>NZ_MYFN02000010.1 GCF_004514425.2 Shinella sumterensis | reverse complement strand
TCGGCGCGGGGCGTGGGGGGATGACGCGAAACCTCATGCACCGGGCCTGCGGAAAATGGTCTCCCTCCGGCGACACGGGGGAAGCGGCGGGATGTCGGACCGATCCTGTCGTTTCATGCCCCGAACGGCGCGCCGGGCGTGCCTGTGCGGCACACAAGGGGATCGGCATTGGCGGATGCGTCGGCATCGTCCGCCGGCATGGAGAAAGGCCGGGAGGTGGAGACACCTTCCACGGAGCGCCAAGGCGTGCGCTCCGGTTGTCAAACGGCACTGGCCATTCCGGAAACCGGCGAAGGACACCGCCTTTTCGATCCTTGCAGAGAGACCGGAGTCGCGGGCAAAAACCGCCGAACGGGGCGCCGGAAGGTGTCACCTATTCATTCTCAGTCGAGGCAGCTTCCGGCGCCCCGTCCGAATGCTCTTTGAAACCACGGGCGAAGCCGCCGCGTGGATATCAGTGCTGGCAGCCCGGCCCGCGCCCGCCAACGCCAAATTCTTTCCCTTTCCCCGCAACATGCGCTAAGGGCATCAGCCATGACCATGCCGGCTTCGACAGATGAAACCTATGTCGTCCTCCTCGGGGGCGCGCTCGTCGCGACGCCGCGTCTGGCGGACGATATTGCCGGCGCGCACTTCATCGCGGCCGATGGCGGCATGCGCCATGCGGCAATGCTTGGCGTGACGCCGGATCTTTGGGTCGGCGATTTCGATTCCACGCCGCCGGAGCTTCTGGCCGCATGGCCCGATGTCGAGCGCCAGCCCTATCCCGCCGCCAAGAACGAGACGGATGGCGCGCTTGCCGTGTCCGTCGCCACCGGGCGCGGCGCCCGCTCCGTCCTCCTTGCCGGCGCGCTCGGCGGCGAACGCAGCGACCATGCGCTGATGCATCTCATCCACGCCGTCTCGCTTGCGGAAGCTGGCATCGCCATCAAGCTCACCTCCGGGGAGGAGGAGGCGTGGCCGCTCCTGCCGGGCCGCCGCGTGATCGACCTGCCCGCCGGCAGCCTGTTTTCCGTGCTCGGCCTCACGGCGCTCTTAGGGCTTCATCTCGAAAACGTGCGCTATCCGCTCACCGATTTCGCGCTGCCCTTCGGCTCGTCGCGCACCATTTCCAATGTCGCGGAAGGCCCCGTCCGCGTTTCGCTTGCCTCCGGCCGCGCGATCCTCATCGCCCGGCCCTATGATCTCTCAGGAGCCTGATCCTTGGCACCGCCCATTCTCAAACTCGATGATATCTTCTTGAGCTTCGGCGGCACGCCGCTGCTTGCGGGCGCGAGCCTGCAGGTGGAGCCGGGCGACCGCATCTGCCTCGTCGGCCGCAACGGCTCGGGCAAGTCGACGCTGATGAAGATCGCCGCCGGCCTGGCCGAGGCGCAGTCGGGCGAGGTCTTCCGCCACCCCTCGGCAACGATCCGCTACCTGCACCAGGCGCCGGATTTCGACGGCTACGACACGGTCGCGGCCTATGCGGAGGCCGGGCTTGGCCCGAGCGACGACCCCTACCGCGTCACCTACCTGCTCGAACATCTGGGACTCGACGGCACGGAGGACCCGAAGTCGCTGTCGGGCGGCGAGGCGCGTCGCGCCGCCCTTGCCCGCGTCATGGCGCCGGAGCCGGATATCCTGCTGCTCGACGAGCCGACGAACCATCTCGACCTGCCGACCATCGAATGGCTGGAAGGCGAGCTGCAATCGACCCGCTCGGCCCTCGTCGTCATCTCGCACGACCGCCGCTTCCTCGAAAAGGTCTCCAACGCCACCGTCTGGCTGGATCGCGGCCAGTCGCGCCGGCTCAACCGCGGCTTCGGCCATTTCGAAGCCTGGCGCGACGAGGTGCTGGAGGCCGAGGAGCTGGAGCAGCACAAGCTCGGCAAGGCCATCGAGCGCGAGGAACATTGGCTGCGCTACGGCGTGACGGCGCGCCGCAAGCGCAACATGCGCCGCCTCGGCGCGCTGCACGACCTGCGCGCCCGCTACCGCGGCCACAAGGGCCCGCAGGGCAGCGTGCAGGCCAGCGCCTCCGACGCGCAGGAATCCGGCAAGCTGGTCATCGAGGCGGAAAAGATCACCAAGGCCTATGGCGAGCGCACCATCGTCGCGCCGTTCTCCATCCGCGTGCATCGCGGCGACTGCATCGGCCTCGTCGGCCCGAACGGCGCGGGCAAGACCACACTGCTCAAGATGCTCACCGGCCAGCTCGCGCCCGATAGCGGCACCGTCAAGCTCGGCACCAATCTGGAGATCGCCACGCTCGACCAGCGCCGCGAGGACCTCAACCTCGACGACACGCTCGCCCATTACCTCACCGACGGGCGCGGCGAGACGCTGCTGGTCAACGGCGAGCAGCGCCATGTCACCGGCTACATGAAGGAATTCCTGTTCCAGCCGGAGCAGGCCCGCACGCCGATCCGCAACCTCTCGGGCGGCGAGCGTGCCCGCCTCATGCTGGCGCGCATCCTGTCGCGGCCGACCAACCTGCTCATCCTCGACGAACCGACCAACGACCTCGACATCGAGACGCTGGACCTGTTGCAGGAGATCGTCGCCGGTTTCACCGGCACCGTGCTGCTCGTCAGCCACGACCGCGATTTCCTCGACCGCACCGTCACCTCCACCATCGCGCCCGCCGATCCCGAAAAGCCGGACGGACGCTGGATCGAATATGCCGGCGGCTACACCGACATGATGGCGCAGCGCCGCGGCGTCATCGAAGAAAAGCGCAAGGCGGAGAAGGCCGAGAAGGCGAAGGCGGCGGACGCGGCCCCTGCCGCCGCCCCCTCCGACGGCAAGGCCAAGGGCAAGCTCTCCTACAAGCAGAAGTTCGCGCTGGAAAACCTGCCGAAGGAGATGGAGAAGGCGGAAAAGGAGATCGCCGCCCGCGAGGCGAAAATGGCCGACCCCAACCTCTTCACCAAGGACCCCGCCACCTTCAACACGCTCGCCGCCGAAATGGAAAAGCTGCGCGCCTCGCTGACGAGGATGGAAGAGGAATGGCTGGAGCTGGAAATGCTGCGCGAGGAACTGGAGGGCTGAGCAGGCCCGCAACACGCTCTCTCCTCTCCGTCGTCATCCTCGGCTTGAGCCGAGGATCCATGCGGCACCCGCGTCGGTGGATGCTCGGGTCAAGCCCGAGCATGACGGAGGAGGGGTGGAATGCAGGCGAATGAAACCCCTGTTCCCCGCGAAACAGCGCGGAAGACGAGGTCATGGGATAGTCGGGTCATCGGATGAGACGCGCTCATCCTGCAACCCGAAAGAGATCAGGAGCCTCCCATGCGCAATTTCATCATCTCCGCCGTCGTCGCCGCTGTCGCCGCCGTATCCTTCGCCGCACCCTCCCATGCCGGCCACTATGGCTACGGCCACAAGCATCACGGCTACAAGAAGCATTACAGCTACAAGAAACATCATGGTGGCCACTACGGCTACAGGAAGCACCATGGCTACAAGAAGCACTACGGCGGCTACGGCTACAACAGCCACAACGGCTACAGCTTCTCGTTCGGCTACTATTGAGCCCTTCGCCTGCATTCTGACCGAGGCCCGGATGCCCGCCGCGTCCGGGCCCTTTACACTTGGAGGACGGCGGATTGATTCGCCGGCAAACAGGCGCTATCTAGGAGGTCGTGGTGATTTGGCCGGCCGGCTTGCAGCCACGTTAAACAAGTCGCTAAAGGGCCGCGCGAGGAAGAGCCTTACGTGGACCGGTTGCGACATCGTTGCGGCCGGTTTTTGTTTTGGATCGAGTTGAGACATGCCCATCAAGATTCCCGATACGCTCCCCGCCTTCCAGACCCTCGTCAACGAGGGCGTGCGGGTGATGACCGAAACGGTGGCGATCCGGCAGGATATCCGCCCGCTGCAGATCGGGCTGCTCAACCTCATGCCGAACAAGATCAAGACGGAAGTGCAGATGGCGCGCCTCGTCGGCGCCTCGCCCCTTCAGGTCGAGCTGTCGCTGGTGCGCGTCGGCGCCCACCGCGCGAAGAACACGTCGGAGGAGCACCTGCTTGCCTTCTACGACACCTGGGAAGAGGTGAAGCACCGCAAGTTCGACGGCTTCATCATCACCGGCGCCCCGATCGAGACCCTTGAATACGAGGAAGTCACCTATTGGGACGAGATGAAGCAGATCCTCGACTGGACGACGACCAATGTCCATTCGACGCTCAACGTCTGCTGGGGCGCGATGGCGGCGATCTACCATTTCCACGGCGTGCCCAAATACACGCTCGATGAAAAGGCGTTCGGCGTCTACCGTCACCACAACCGCAAGCCCTCATCGATCTACCTGAACGGCTTCTCGGATGATTTCGAGGTGCCGGTCTCGCGCTGGACGGAGATCCGCGCGGAGGATATCCGCGCCGTGCCGGAGCTCGAAATCCTGCTCGATTCCGACGAGATGGGTGTCTGCCTCGTCGAGGAGAAGGCGGGCAACCGCCTCTACATCTTCAACCATGTCGAATATGATTCGACCTCGCTGGCCGACGAATATTTCCGCGATGTCTCGGCCGGCGTGCCGATCAAGATGCCGCGGAACTACTTCCCGCACAACGATCCGGCCCTGCCGCCGCAGAACCGCTGGCGCGGCCACGCCCATCTCCTGTTCGGCAACTGGATCAACGAGATCTACCAGACCACGCCCTATGACCTCGAGAAGATCGGAACAGGAGCCTGATGCCATGAGCCGCGTCGTCATTCGCCCGCTGCACAAGGACGACGAGGGCGAATGGCGCCGCCTGTGGACCGCCTATCTCGCCTTTTACGAGACGGTGCTGCCCGAGGCGGTCTTCGCCACCACCTTCGCCCGGCTGACGGGCGAGGCGGCCGAGGGCGAGTATCGCGGCCTGCTCGCCACGCTCGACGGCAAGCCCGTGGGCCTCGCGCATTATCTCTTCCATCGCTCCTGCTGGACGACAGGCAATGTCTGCTACCTGCAGGATCTCTTCGCCGACTCCGAAGTGCGCGGCGCGGGCATCGGCCGGGCGCTCATCGAAGGCGTCTATGCCAGGGCGCGCGAGGCCGGCGCACCGGAGGTCTACTGGATGACGCAGGAGTTCAACGCCACCGCGCGCCGGCTCTACGACCGCATCGCGGAAAAGACGCCCTTCATCGTCTATCAGAAGAACCTCTGAATGCCCCGAAAAGTATGACTTTTCGATTGCGGATCGGCGGAAATTGCCGCAGTTTGCCGGCCGATGACCAGGGAGGACATTCTATGGGTGAAGGACAGGAGATTTTCGGGCGGCTCGGCTCCGGCGAGGCGGTGGAGCGCGTGACGATCCGCGGCGGCGGCCTCACCGCACGGGTCCTCACCTTCGGCGCCATCATTCAGGACCTGCGCCTCGACGGGCACGAGGCACCGCTGGTGCTGGGTTTCGAGGATCTCGCAAGCTATCTCACGCATGTCACCTATTTCGGCGCAACGGCCGGGCGCTGCGCCAACCGCATCGCCGGCGGCCGCTTCACCATCGACGGCACGGATTACCAGCTGGAACGCAACGAGCGCGGCGTGACCCATCTGCACGGCGGCCGTGACGGCACCAGCCAGCAGAACTGGCGCATCGCCGCGCGCGGCGCGGACTTCGTCACCCTGACGCTGACCGATCCCGCCGGCCGCGCCGGTTATCCCGGCACCTGCACTCTTACCTGCACCTATGCGCTGTCCGGCAACGGAACGCTCTCCGTCACCTATGATGCGACCACGGATGCGCCGACGCCGGTCAATCTGTGCCAGCACAGCTATTTCATCCTCGACGGCGGCAAGGACATCTTCGATCACGAAATCCGCATCGAGGCGGAACACTATCTGCCTGTCGACGAGACGCTGATCCCGACCGGCGAGATCCGCCCCGTCGCCGGCACGCCCTTCGACCTGCGTGACTGGACGCCGCTCCGCCGCCAGCTGGAACCGGGCGGCGTGGTCTTCGATCACAATTTCTGCCTGTCGGACGGCCGCAGGGAGCCGCGCCTCGTCGCCGAGGTCCGCAGCCCAGCCTCCGGCCTGTCGCTCCAGGTGGTGACCACCGAGCCCGGCCTGCAACTCTATACCGGCGCCTATATCAAACCGCTGGAGGGCCTCGAAGGCCGCCGCTACGACGCCTTCTCGGGGCTGTGCCTCGAAACCCAGATCTGGCCCGACGCCATCAATCACCCCACCTTCCCCAACGCCATCCTGCGCCCCGGCGAGACCCTGCGGCAGAAGACGGACTACGTGTTCGGCAAGGGGTGATGCAGCCCCGAGAGAACGGCGCCCGCCACCGTTCTCGCCACCGCGGTGGAGATCTATATCGCCCAAAACGCACAAAAGCCCCGGTGAACCGAGGCTTCGAAACTTTGGAGAGAATGGAGCGGGTGAAGCGATTCGAACGCTCGACCCCAACCTTGGCAAGGTTGTGCTCTACCCCTGAGCTACACCCGCTCATCGTCGACGGCCTGGGGTAGTGGTTGGCCGAAGGTCGCTGCGTTGCGGCGACGGGCGCTATATGACCCAAGGCCTTTTCAATTGCAACAGGGAAATGAAGGATTTTTCAGAAAAAAATGCGCCCTCTTCGAAAGTCCCTGATTCCCGGGCGGTTGCGCGAAGAGGGGGGACGGCCTATCAGCGGACAGGACAAATCGGGCCGGAGCCAAAGAGATGACGGACACGCAGCCGAAGACCGACAGGGAGCTTTTCGCGTTCCTCGACGGACTGGGAATTTCGCACAGCACCAAGGAACACGCGCCGGTCTTCACCGTCGCCGAATCGGTGTCGCTGCGCGATGAAATTCCCGGCGGCCACACGAAGAACCTTTTCGTGAAGGACAAGAAAGACAACTATTTCCTGATGACCGTCGAGGAGCATGCCACGGTGGACCTGAAGACGGTGCACGGCATCATCGGCGCGGCCAGCCGCGTGTCCTTCGGCAAGCCGGAGAAGCTGATGGAGTATCTCGGCGTCATTCCCGGCGCCGTCACCGCCTTCGGGGTGATCAACGACACGGCGGGCAAGGTGAAGATCATCATCGACGCGGACCTGATGGCGTTCGACACGATCAACTGCCATCCGCTGCGCAACGATGCGACGACCTCGATTGGCGCCAAGGACCTGTTGCGCTTCATCGAAGCGACGGGACATGAGCCGCTTGTCTTGAAAGTCACGGCCTGACATACGATTTTGGGCGCTGAAGCGATATTCGGGCGCACCGCGCGAGGAGACACCATGAGCGACAATCCCTATGCATCGTCCTATGGCGGGCAGATGAACGTTTCCGCGAACTATGGCGGCGGCGCGCCCGCGGCGGACGACCTGATCAAGGACACGACGACCGCGAACTTCGCGCGCGATGTGCTCGAGGCCTCGCGCCACCAGCCGGTGCTCGTCGATTTCTGGGCGCCCTGGTGCGGGCCGTGCAAGCAGTTGCAGCCCATTATCGAGAAGGTCGTGCGCGAAAGCGCCGGCCGCGTGAAGCTCGTCAAGCTCAATATCGACGACCATCCCTCCATTCCCGGCCAGCTCGGCATCCAGTCCATCCCGGCCGTCGTCGCCTTCGTCGGCGGACGCCCGGCGGATGGCTTCATGGGTGCGGTGCCGGAGAGCCAGGTGCGCCAGTTCATCGACAAGATCGCCGGCCCCGCCGACGCCGATGAGAAGGCCCAGATCGAGACGCTGCTTGCCGAGGCGAAGACGCTGTTCGATGCCGGCGATGTCGCGGGTGCGGCCGATCTCTACGGTGCGCTGCTGCAGGCCGACCCGGAAAATGCCGTCGCCCTTGCCGGCATCGCCGAATGCATGATCGCCGTCGGCCAGCACGACAATGCCCGCCAGGCGCTCACCAACCTGCCCGAGGCCGTGGCGGCCGATCCGGCCGTCAGCGCGGTGCTGAAGAAGCTCGACCAGATCGAGGAAGCCCGCAAGCTCGGCGATCCGGCCGCGCTGGAACAGGCGCTTGCGGTAAACCCCGACGACCACGCCGCGCGCATGAAGCTTGCGAAGATCCGCAATGTCGAGGGCGACCGGCAGGCGGCGGCCGACCACCTGCTGCTGATCATGAAGCGCGACCGGGCCTTCGAGGATGACGGCGCGCGGCGCGAGCTTCTGCAGTTCTTCGAGGTCTGGGGCCCGATGGACCCGGCGACCATCGCCGCCCGCCGCAAGATGTCCTCGATCCTGTTCTCCTGAGTTTTTCAGGTCGGCGGCCCGGCGTCCCTTGAGAATTGCCGGGCCTACCCCACATTCGGGGTAAGGCGCAAGGATGCGGGGCGCGCGCCGTGGGAATGGAAGGCACTGCAATGCAAGTGGGAAACGCGCGTTATCTGAAACCGGCGGACCTGCCGGAGACCATTCCGGTCTTTCCGTTGACGGGCGCGCTGCTTCTTCCCGGCGGCCAGCTGCCGCTCAATATCTTCGAGCCGCGCTACCTCGCCATGTTCGACGACGCGCTCTCCTCGCACCGGCTGATCGGCATGGTGCAGCCGGTTTTCGGCAGCGAGCGCAAGGACGATGACGAGGCGGAGACGCCGGCGCTGTGCCAGGTCGGCTGCATCGGCCGTATCACCTCCTTTGCCGAGACCGGCGACGGCCGCTACATCGTTTCGCTCACCGGCATCTGCCGCTACCGGCTGATGGAGGAGGTGCGGGGCACCAAGGCCTATCGCAGCTTCCGCATCGCGCCCTTCATCACCGATCTGACGGCGCATGACGACGAGCAGAGCGTCGACCGCGATGCGCTGCTGTCGGCCTTCCGCGCCTATCTCGACGCCAACAAGCTGGAGGCGGACTGGGAAAGCGTGGAGCGCGCCAGCAATGCGACGCTGGTCAATTCCATGGCGATGATGTCGCCTTACGGGCCGGCGGAAAAGCAGGCGCTGCTGGAGGCGCCGGACCTGAAGACCCGGGCCGAAACGCTGATCGCCATCACCGAGATCGTTCTGGCGCGCAGCTATGGCGATGTCGATACGCGGCTGCAGTAGGAGGGAAGGATGAGCGCGGGCAAAAGCGGCGTGGACGTCAAGCTGCTCGAACTCCTCGTCTGCCCCCTCACCAAGGGGCGGCTGAGCTATGATGCGGCGGCGGGCGAACTGGTCTCCGAAAAGGCGAAGCTCGCCTATCCGATCCGCGACGGCATTCCGATCATGCTGATTTCCGAGGCGCGCGAGATCAAGGACTGACGCCTTCGCGTGGAAATGCTCTAGATTCCTGTTTTTACCGCATTATCCGACGCCGAAGCGACTTCGCTTCGGCTGGAAATGCTCTAGATGCGCTGGCCGACCAGCATGCGCGGATGGCCGCTGCCGGCGGTGCCCTTGGCCTGGCGGATGAAGTAGGATTTCAGGCCCGGCAGGCGATCGACCAGGCCGAGGCCCACGTCACGCAGCACGCGCAGCGGCGTCACGTCGTTGGAGAACAGGCGGTTCAGCACATCCGTGGTGATGCCCATGCGCACCGTGTCGAAGCGGCGCCAGGTCTCGTAGCGCTCCAGCACCGAGAGTGCGCCGATATCGAGGCCGAGCCGGTCGGCCTCGACGATGGTTTCGGCCAGTGCCGCCACATCCTTGAAGCCGAGATTGAGGCCCTGGCCGGAAATCGGGTGGATGCCGTGGGCGGCATCGCCGGCCAGCGCAAAGCGCGGGGCGACGAAGGCGCGGGCGAGTGTGAGGCCGAGCGGGAAGGCGCGGCGGCCGCCGACGACCTTGAGGCTGCCGAGCTTGTGGCCGAAGCGGCGCTCCAGTTCTTCCTCGAAGACCAGATCATCGCCTTCCACCAGGCGCTTGGCATCCTCCGTGCGCTCGCTCCAGACGAGCGAGGAGCGGTTGCCGGTCAAAGGCAAGGTCGCGAAGGGACCGGCCGGCAGGAAATGCTCCTCGGCCGTGCCGTCATGCGGGCGTTCGTGCGCGACGGTGGTGACGATGCCGGACTGGCCGTAATCGAAGTGCACGGTCTTGATGCCCGCCATGTCGCGCAGTTTCGAGCGGGCGCCGTCGCAGGCGACGAGGAGGCGCGTGCTGACCGCCGAGCCGTCGGAGAGGGTGACCTGCGTGGCGTGCTGGCCGGTCTTGAAGTCCGTTGCCGATGTCGACCAGCGCACGGGGACGCCGAGGGTCTCGGCCTGGCGAAGCAGGCTTCCGATCATGGCGCGGTTGGGGATCATGTGCGCGAAGGGCTGGCCGTCCTCGGCAGAGCCGGCGTCTTCGTCGAAGGTGAGGAAGACCGGGCGGACGGGATCGGCCGTGCGCGAATCGGTGATGACCATCCGGCGGATCGGCTCGGCTTCCGCCGCAATCTCGCTCCAGACGCCGAGGACATCGAGCAGGTTGCGGGCGGCCGCGACGATGGCGGAGGCGCGCTCCTCCTTCTGCCAGGCGTGCTCCGGCGCGCCATCGACCACTTCCACGGCCAGATGCGGCGCCGCCTTCTTGACCGCCACCGCGAGCGACAGGCCGACATAACCGCCGCCGGCGACCAGAACGTCGAGCGATGTGGCTTCGGGCATGGTGTCCTCCTGGACGCTTGAGGTCTTTGTTTGCTCTATATAGAGGAGGAAGAGCCCGTTTCCTACCGTGGGAGCCACGTCCAAATGTCGCGCCAGAATGTTCCGAACCCCGCCATGGATGTGCTGCTCCAGACGCTGGATCTCGAACGGCTGGAGGGGCGGCTGTTCCGGGGCCGCAGCCCGCAGGTCGGCTGGCAGCGGGTGTTCGGCGGGCAGGTCATCGGCCAGGCGCTGGTCGCCGCGACGCGCACGGTGACGCAGGAGCACCGTTACGCGCATTCGCTGCACGCCTATTTCGTGCGGCCGGGCGACCCGGCCGTGCCGATCCTCTACGAGGTCGAAATCATCAGGGACGGCGGGTCCTTCGCCACGCGGCGCGTCGTCGCCATCCAGCACGACAAGCCGATCTTCTTCATGACGGCGTCCTTCCAGGACGACGAGGCGGGCTTCGAGCACCAGGTGGCGATGCCCGACGTGCCGCAGCCGGAAGACCTGCCCGGCGAGGCCGAATTGAAGGCGCGCTTCATGCAGGAGGCGCCGCCGCCGATCCGCGCCTACTGGGAGCGCCCGCGCCCGATCGAGCTCCGGCCGGTCGCGCTGGCGCACTACCTCTCCAACGACAAACTGGAGCCGCGCCAGAACATCTGGGTGCGCACGACGGGGCCGGTGCCGGCCGATCGCCGCCTACAAGCTGCGGTGCTGGCCTATCTCTCGGATATGACGCTGCTCGACACGTCGCTCTTCGCGCACGGCACCTCCGTGCTCGACCGCTCCCTTCAGGTGGCGAGCCTCGACCATGCCATGTGGTTCCACCGTCCGCCTGACCTCGACGACTGGCTGCTCTACAGCCAGGACAGCCCGTCGGCCTTCGGCGGGCGCGGCATGACGCGTGGCGCGATTTTCACCCGAACCGGCACCCTCATTGCCTCCGTCGCCCAGGAAGGGTTGATTCGGAAAAAGGCAACTGACTAAATTTTACCCATTATTCCAATAGCGCCTATTTTTTGATCATTCGCGGTGGCGTTTTTTTACGCCTTGCCGCTTCTGTCATTTTTATCCCTTCTGTTTCAATAACTTATTTGGTGCGTTCGAATCTGGCACGCCCCTTGAATGTATCTCGCCAGTCGTTGCGGACATGACGTTCAACGGCGAGGAGAGATGGCCCCGGCTGGGGGACAAGCACGAAGGATGGGAAACCAGATGAAAATCGTAATGGCGATTATCAAGCCGTTCAAACTCGATGAGGTGCGTGAAGCCCTCACCGCCGTTGGTATCCAGGGCCTGACCGTTACCGAGGTGAAGGGGTACGGACGTCAGAAGGGGCACACCGAAATCTATCGCGGCACGGAATATGCCGTCAGCTTCCTGCCGAAACTGAAGGTCGAAATCGCCGTGCCCGGCGACCTCGTCGACCGCGCCGTGGAAGCGATCGCATCCGCCGCCAAGACCGGCCAGATCGGTGACGGCAAGATCTTCGTCTACGCCATCGACCATGCCGTGCGCATCCGCACCGGCGAAACCGATTCCGAAGCGCTCTAAGCAAACGGCCTATCAGGGAGCATTTTCAAAATGTCGTCATTCAAACTTACTCACACCCTATCCCGCGTGGCCGCTGCCACGACGGCCGTGCTGGCGCCGGTCGTCGCCTTCGCACAGGAAGCCGCCCCGGCCGCCACGGAGGCTGCCGCCGCCGCGCCTGTTCCGGACAAGGCCGATACGGCCTTCATGTATCTGGCCACCATCCTCGTTCTCTTCATGCTCATTCCGGGCCTGGGCCTGTTCTACGGCGGCCTCGTTCGCGCCAAGAACATGCTGTCCGTGCTGATGCAGTGCACGGTCATCGGCGCGGTCATGATGATCGTCTGGGTCGTCTACGGTTACTCGTTCGCCTTCGGCGGATCCACGAGCGCCTATTTCGGCGGCTTCGGCAAGCTGTTCCTGTCGGGCGTTACGCTTGACAGCACGTCCGCCACCTTCACCGACGGCGTCGTGATCTACGAATATGCCTTCATCGCCTTCCAGATGACGTTCGCCGCCATCACGCCGGCGCTCATCGTCGGCGCGTTCGCGGAGCGCATCAAGTTCTCCGCCGCGGTGCTGTTCTGCGTGCTCTGGGCCACCTTCGTGTACTTCCCGATCGCTCACATGGTCTGGGATGGTGCGGGCCTCATCTTCAACATGGGCGCCCTCGACTTCGCAGGCGGCACCGTCGTTCACATCAATGCCGGTGTCGCAGGCCTCGTCGGCGCGATCATGGTCGGCAAGCGCACCGGCTACGGCAAGGACATGATGGCACCCCACTCCATGACGCTCACCCTCGTCGGTGCCGCCATGCTGTGGTTCGGCTGGTTCGGCTTCAACGCCGGCTCCAATCTCGAAGCTTCGGGTGGTGCGGTTCTCGCAACCATCAACACCTTCCTCGCAACGGCCGGCGCAATCGTTGCCTGGTCGCTGGTTGAAACCTTCACCCGCGGCAAGGCTTCTATGCTCGGCGCTGCCTCCGGCATGATCGCCGGTCTCGTCGCCGTCACCCCGGCCGCCGGCTCGGTCGGCCCGATGGGCGCCATCGTCCTCGGCCTCATCGCTTCGCCCGTCTGCTACTTCTTCGTTGCAACCGTGAAGAACAAATTCGGCTACGACGACACGGCTGACGTCTTCGGCGTTCACGGCATCGGCGGCATCATCGGCGCTGTCGGCACCGGTATCCTGACGGCTCCGTCGCTTGGCGGCACCGGCGCTGCCGACTTCTCGATCGCGTCGCAGACCACGACCCAGATCATCGCGGTTGCGATCACCATCGTCTGGTGCGCCGTTGTCTCGGCGATCCTCTACAAGGTCGTCGACCTCGTCGTCGGCCTGCGCGTGCCGGTCGAAGCCGAGCGCGAAGGTCTCGACCTGTCCTCGCACGGCGAAGCAGCCTATCACTCCTAAGGGCTCGCGGCGGCCGAAAGGCCGCCGCCACGATCCCGTCGCGGTCATGGGAAACCATGCCGTTCCTGGCCCGGACCCCGTGTCCGGGCCTTTTTCGTTTCCATGCCGTGATAATAAACGAATGGCGAATATGCATGGTTAACACGCCATTAAGGCTTCCTTCGTAGGGTTTGCAGTGAGGCACCGCGCGCGAATCATGCGGGGCCGGTGCAAACTTCCCTGAGCGGACACAGGCTGAACCATGAGCAGAAGCATCTCGGCAGGACTGGACAACCGGCACGACCGTTTCGTGCTGTCGGCCTTCGTGTGGCGGCAGGTGCAGATCCTCATCGGGCTCTGCGTCTTCCTGTTCCTGGCACTCGCCATCGCCGCGCTGTCGACCTGGAACGTGTCCGATCCGAGCCTGTCCTATGCGTCGAGCGGCGAGCCGAAGAACATCCTCGGCTATGCCGGCGCCGTTTTCGCCGACGTCTTCATGCAGTTCTTCGGGCTTGCCAGCGTGATCGCGCTCTTGCCCGTCGTCGCCTGGGCGATCGGCCTGATCACCGGGCGCCGTTTCAACCGCATCCTGCAGCGCGCCGCCGCCTGGCTTGGCGGCGCCATCCTGGCCTCCGCCGCACTCGCCTGCGTGCCCGGCCCGGTGACCTGGCCGCTGCCGACGGGGCTTGGCGGCGTGTTCGGCGACATGATCCTGCGCTTCCCCGCCCTCTTCACCGGCGCCTATCCAACCGGCATGTTCGCCAGCATCGTCGGCGCGATTATCGCCGTTCCCGCGATCTGGCTCATGGTATTTTCGTCCGGCCTCGTCGGAACGGTGTCGATCGACGACGAGGAGGACTTCGCGCCGGTGCCGGTGGCAAGCCGCAACCGCCCCGCCGTTCAGGACGATGACGACGAGGATGAGGAGCGCGGTGGACCGTTCACGGTTCTGGCCGGTGCGACGACCCACGCATGGTACACCGCGCAGGCGCGCGTGCGCCGGCTGTTCGGCCTGTCGAACCAGCGGCGCCGGGCGCGCGGCATCGAGCAGCCCTACGATTTCAACGAGGACGAGTTCGGCACACTGAACGAGCCGGTGCGCGCGCGCGCCAGCCGGTCGGCCGAGCGCGTCGAGCCGTCCATGGAAGGCCGCCGCGCCGTATCGGCCCCCTCCATTGCGCTCGACGATGACGACGACATGCCCTTCGACGATGGTCCGCTGTCGCATCCGAGCGGCATCCTGCCGGACGAGGATTCCGACGACATCGCCGCCGACTGGGCGCCGCGCCGCGCGCCGGCCCGCGCGCCGCTGCCGTCGGCCAGCGCCCGCGTCGTGCCCCCCGCGACGCGACCGAAGCCCGGCCAGCGCATCGAGCGCGAAGCCCAGGCCTCCTTCGTCGGCCAGGACGGCTTCCAGCTGCCTTCGCTGCATCTGCTTGCCGAGGCCAAGGGGCAGGTGCGCGACGCCACGCTTTCGGCCGACGCGCTGGAGCAGAACGCCCGCATGCTGGAAGGCGTGCTGGAGGATTTCGGCGTCAAGGGCGAGATCATCCATGTGCGCCCCGGCCCCGTCGTGACGCTCTACGAGCTGGAGCCGGCGCCCGGCATCAAGTCCTCGCGCGTCATCGGCCTTGCCGACGACATCGCCCGCTCGATGAGCGCGATCGCCGCGCGCGTGGCGGTCGTGCCGGGCCGCAACGCCATCGGCATCGAGCTGCCCAACGCTACCCGCGAGACCGTCTATCTGCGCGAACTGCTCGCCAGCCGCGATTTCGAGACCTCGAAGTCGCGCCTCGCCATGGCGCTCGGCAAGACGATCGGCGGCGAGCCCGTCATCACCGACATCGCCAAGATGCCGCACCTTCTCGTCGCCGGCACCACCGGCTCGGGCAAGTCGGTCGCCATCAACACCATGATCCTGTCGCTGCTCTACCGCATGAAGCCGGAGCAGTGCCGCCTGATCATGATCGATCCGAAGATGCTGGAACTTTCCGTCTATGACGGCATCCCGCATCTGCTCTCGCCTGTCGTGACCGATCCGAAGAAGGCCGTCGTGGCCTTGAAGTGGACCGTGCGCGAGATGGAGGAGCGCTACAAGAAGATGTCGAAGATCGGCGTGCGCAACATCGACGGCTTCAACAGCCGCGTGGAGCAGGCGCTGGCCAAGGGCGAGCAGATCACCCGCACGGTGCAGACCGGCTTCGACCGCCAGACCGGCGAGGCGATGTACGAGACGGAGGAGTTCGATCTCCAGCCGATGCCCTACATCGTCGTGATCATCGACGAAATGGCCGACCTGATGATGGTGGCCGGCAAGGATATCGAAGGCGCGGTGCAGCGCCTCGCCCAAATGGCGCGCGCGGCCGGTATCCACGTCATCATGGCGACGCAGCGCCCGTCGGTCGATGTCATCACCGGCACGATCAAGGCGAACTTCCCGACCCGCATCTCCTTCCAGGTGACATCGAAGATTGACAGCCGCACGATCCTCGGCGAACAGGGCGCAGAACAGCTGCTCGGCATGGGCGACATGCTCTACATGGCCGGCGGCGGACGCATCCAGCGCGTTCACGGCCCGTTCGTTTCCGACCACGAGGTCGAGGCCGTGGTGGCGCACCTCAAGACGCAGGGCGCCCCGCAATATCTCGACGCGATCACCGAGGATGACGACGAGGACGGCGAGGGCAACGGCCCGGCCGGCACGGCCAATCTCGAGGATTCCGACGATCCCTACGACCAGGCCGTCGCCGTGGTCCTGCGCGACGGCAAGGCATCGACCTCCTATATCCAGCGCCGCCTCGGCATCGGTTACAACCGCGCCGCCTCGCTGATCGAGCGCATGGAGCAGGAGGGGCTGATCGGCCCCGCCAACCATGCGGGCAAGCGCGAGATCCTGGTGCCGACGGAAGACTAAATTTCGCGGCGGCGAACGGGAACGCGCCGCCCGGTGCGGCGTTTCGCCCGGCAAGCCCCGCGCGCCAAGCGTGCGCCGGCCGATGCCATTATGGCGCCGCGTTTGGCCCGCATGACAGACGCATGAAGGAGACCGACATGAACCGATCCGCAACCGGCCGCCTGGCCCCCTCTCTCACCCGTCGTGGTTTCACCGGTCTGATGGGTCTCGTGCTTGCGACCGGCCTTTCGGTGCTGTCGCCGGGCGCGGCCTCCGCGCAGGCAAGTGCCGCCGCGCAGAAGATCGCCGACCACTTCGCCTCCGTGAAGACCATGATGGGCGAGTTCGTGCAGTTCGGCCCGCGCGGCGAGCAGACCGGCGGCAAGTTCTATATCGACCGCCCCGGCCGCATCCGCTTCAACTACGAGGACCCGTCGCCGATGCGCGTCATCGCGGATGGCAAGTCCGTCGTCATCGGCAATCGCAAGCTCAAGACCTGGGACATCTACCCGCTCTCCAAGACGCCGCTGAACCTGCTGCTCGGCAACAAGATCGACCTGTCGGCCAAGATGGTGCGCAATGTGAAGGAAGAGGCGGACCTCACCACCATCGTGCTCGGCGACAAGAGCATGTTCGGCGATTCCACCATCACCATGATGTTCGATCCGAAGACCTACGACCTGCGGCAGTGGACGATCACCGATGCGCAGGGCAAGGACACGTCGGTCATGATCTTCAACGTGCAGACCGGCATGAAGCTCGACGACCGGGTCTTCGCCATCCCCTATGACGAGATCCGCAACCGCGGCCCCAAGTGACAAAGACGTTTCCGTTTTCACGGCACATGCGCTAAGACGCCCCGACCGGCCCGCCTGACGGGCCGGACCAGTTTTCGGGGACGGGCATGGCACTTTCGATTGCAACGTGGAACATCAACTCCGTTCGGCTGCGCATGCCGCTCGTCGAGCATTTCCTCAAGACGTTTTCACCCGATATCCTGTGCCTGCAGGAAACCAAGTGCCCGAACGACCAGTTCCCCTCGAAGCCGCTGAAGGCGCTGGGTTACGAGCATATCGTCATGCATGGCCAGAAGGGCTATCACGGCGTCGCCACCGTCTCGCGCCTGCCGCTGACGGAGCTGGTCGAGCGGCGCGATTATTGCGGCGTCGGCGATGCGCGCCATGTCTCGGTGCTGTTCCATCACCGGGGAAAGTCGATCCGCCTGCACAATTTCTATGTGCCGGCCGGCGGCGACGAGCCGGACCGCACCATCAATGTGAAATTCGGCCACAAGCTCGATTTCATCGAGGAGATGAAGCTCTTGCATGCGGAGGCCGAGGCCGGCATCTCCTCCATCCTTGTCGGCGACCTCAATATCGCGCCGCTGGAGCATGACGTGTGGTCGCACAAGCAGCTCCTGAAGATCGTCAGCCACACGCCGATCGAGACCGAGGGTTTGATCGACGTGATGACGAAGGGCGCCTGGGTCGACCTGATGCGGCGCAAGGTGCCGGAGACGGAGAAGCTCTATACGTGGTGGAGCTACCGTTCGGCCGACTGGCAGGCCGCCAACAAGGGCCGCCGCCTCGACCATATCTGGTCGTCCGCCGATCTCGAGCCGCATCTTTCCAACATCGCCGTCATCCGCGAGGCGCGCGGCTGGGAACGGCCGTCGGATCATGTGCCTGTCATTGCGGAATTCGATTTCTGAGGGTGTGGGCGGGCAGGTTTTCGCGCTGGCGTCTTTCCAGCGAGGATAGGTCCCGCGGATAACGCCCCTCATCCGGCCTGCCGGCCACCTTCTCCCCGCAAGCGGGGCGAAGGTTAGGGTGAGGGGTAATCCCGCCCGCTACGGCGTTGCGTTAGGCAAATCGCCCCGCCAACCCCTTCATCCGGGTTATCATCGCGGCGAGGTTCTCGCGGATGCGGGCGTCGACCAGCACGGCGACGTCGGGGTATTCTTCCAGCATGCGGCGGAAGAGCGGGCGGTTGATGCGGATGACCTCGCTGTCTTCCAGCGCGAGCGCCGTATACTTGCGCTCGACGGCGGAGATCATCGCGAGTTCCGACAGGAGCGTGCCGGCGCCCGCCGTGCCTTCGTCGCGCACCGAGCCGTCGCGCAGCGTCGAGGTGAGCTGGAACGCGCCTTCCGCGACGACGAAGCCGCAATCGGCCGAGGTGCCCTCGCGAAACAGCGTCTGCCCCTCGACCAGCCGCCGGCGTTCGGCGCCGAAGGCCATCAGGCGCAGCTTGTCATCGGCAAGGCCCGCGAAAAGCGGCACGCGCGAGAGAAGGGCGATGTCGTCGCTGAGAGCCACGGTCGGCGTCTCCTTGTGGGCGGTCGGCATGGAGCCGGGTGAGGCTGCTCCATCCGGCCGCGAAAAACGTTACGGTACGATCTTGTAGCCGCCGTTTTCTGTCACGAGAATCTCCGCATTGGAAGGGTCCCGCTCGATCTTCTGGCGCAGCCGGTAGACATGGGTCTCCAGCGTATGGGTGGTAACGCCGGAATTGTAGCCCCAGACCTCTTCCAGAAGCACGTCGCGCGTCACCACCTTCTGGTCGGCGCGGTAGAGGTAGCGGATGATCGCCGCTTCCTTCTCCGTCAGGCGGATCTTCTGGCCGTTTTCCAGCGTCAGCAGCTTCTGGCCGGGCTTGAACGTGTAGGGGCCGACGGTGAAGGTGGCGTCCTCGCTGCTCTCGTGCTGGCGCAGCTGGGCGCGGATACGCGCGAGCAGCACGGCGAAGCGGAAGGGTTTGGTGACGTAATCGTTCGCGCCGGCTTCCAGCCCCAGAATGGTGTCCGAATCGGTGTCGTGCCCGGTCAGCATGATGATGGGCGCCTTGAAGCCGCCCTTGCGCAGCAGCTTCACGGCCTCGCGGCCGTCCATATCCGGCAGGCCGACATCCATGATGAGCAGATCGACCTGGCTGGCGCGCGCGGTCTGGATGCCCTTGCCGGCGGTGGATTCCTCGAGCGTTGAGAATTCCTCGTAGAGCGAAAGCTGCTCGACGAGCGTCTCGCGGAGGTCGTTGTCGTCATCGACAAGAAGGATGGTGCGGGATGTCATGCTTTACCTCTCGGCATTCCTCTGGAAAGTAAGGGAACTGGCGCTTTTGGCAAGCCCGCCCATGGACTTAGCCAAGAGGATCGTGGCGTGGCGCGAATATGGCGGAAGAATATGAGCCGGATCACATCTGATGAACATCGCGTGAAGACCATTCTCGTGCGGCCGGTGGCGGGAAACCGCAGCCGGGCCATCGTGCAGGTCGGGCCCCTGCGCCTGCCCGCAGCGCTTGGCCGCTCTGGCCGCACCAGCCGCAAGCGCGAGGGCGATGGGGCGACACCGATCGCCGCCATGCCGCTGCTCCATGGCTTCCTGCGCGGGGACCGGCTCCGCGCGCCGGCGAGCGGTCTTTCGCTGCGGCGCATCCGGCCGTCCATGCTCTGGTGCGATGCGCCCGGCCATCCGAGCTACAACCGGCTCGTGAGGGCGCCCTTCCGGCCAAGCCATGAGGAGATGCGGCGCGCCGACGAGCTCTACGACATCTGCCTCGTGCTGGACTGGAACGTGACATCGCGGCGGCGCCATTGCGGCTCGGCGATCTTCTTCCACCTGGCCCGCCCCGGTTACGAACCGACCGCCGGCTGTATCGCCGTGGCCCGGCGCGACATGCTGCGCATCCTGCCCTATCTGCGCCGCGGAACCACGGTGCGTGTTCTTTAAAGTCGCAGGCCGCGGCCCTATATCGGTTGCCGCACCGGCACCTGTCCTTGGCGCCGGGAGCCCCGACGGCTCGGCGCGCCCGCATTTCAGGGAGATATTCCGATGAGCGATCAACCAACAATCCTGTTTCATGACGGCAACAGCATTCCCCAGGTCGGCCTCGGCGTCTGGCAGACCCCGAACGACACGGCCGTGACCGCGGTGAAGGCGGCCCTTTCGCAGGGCTACCGCCATATCGACACGGCGGCGATCTACGAGAACGAGCAGGGGGTGGGCGAGGGTATCCGCACTTCCGGCGTCGACCGCTCGGAGATTTTTCTGACCACCAAGCTCTGGAACGCGGAACAGGGCTACGACTCGACGCTGAAGGCGTTCGATGCCAGCCTGAAACGCCTCGGCACCGACTATGTCGATCTCTACCTCATCCATTGGCCGGCGCCGAACCGCGACCGGTATGTCGATACCTGGAAGGCCTTCATCCAGATCCAGAAGGAAGGCCGCGCCCGCTCCATCGGCGTGTCCAACTTCTATCCCGAACATCTCCAGCGCCTGATCGACGAGACCGGCATCACGCCTGTCATCAACCAGATCGAGCTGCACCCTGATTTCCCGCAGACCGAGGCGCGTGCCTGGCACGACAAGCACCGTATCGTCACGCAATCGTGGAGCCCACTCGGTCAGGGCAAGCTCCTGGAGAACCCTGTCGTGGCGCAGGTCGCCGCAAAGCATGGCCGCACGCCGGCGCAGGTCATCATCCGCTGGCATATCGACAACGGGCTTGTCGTGATCCCGAAATCGGTGACGCCGTCGCGCATCGCCGAGAACTTCAAGGTCTTCGATTTCAGGCTGGATGCCGAGGACATGGCGACGCTCGCCGGCCTCGAGAAGGACGGCAGGCGTATCGGGCCGGATCCGAAGACCGCGACGTTCTGATGGATTGAAGAGAGCCCCCCTCATCCGCCTGCCGGCACCTTCTCCCCGTTGGGGAGAAGGGGAAGATCGCAGACGTCTCGCTTCGCTTCTTCCTGCTGGAGAGAAGGGGAGTATCGCAAACGTCTCGTTTCCCCTCTCCCCCGTGGGGAGAAGGTGGCCCGGAAGGGCCGGATGAGGGGGATGCCGCAGGCCCTGCCGTCGATTTTTTGGTTAGGGCAGCGTCTTCGGTGTGACGAACGCTTCAAGGCGGCCTGCGCCGGGCGTGACGTCCGCCCAGCGCGGGCTGTTGCATTCTATCACCGCCAGCCCTGCGGTCGGATACTTCATTCTTATCCGTGCAAGGGCGTCCGGGTCACCCTGTCGGACGAGCAGGGCGGCCAATGCCTCGAAACCCGGATTGTGCCCGATGACGAGCAGTGTTTCGCTCTCTTCGGGCGCGCCCTGTATCGCCGCGAGAATCGTCGCCGGTTCCGCCTCGTAGATCGCTGGCACCACAAGGGAGGGGCACGTTCCGCCGAGCGCCGGCGCGACCAGCGCCCAGGTCTCCTGCGTGCGCCGGGCGGAAGACACCAGTGCAAAGTCGGGTCGGAGACCGGCGGCGGCGATGCAGGCGCCCATTCTCGGCGCGTCGCGGCGGCCGCGGTCGCTCAGCGGGCGGTCGTGGTCTTCAACGCCGTCGGGCCAGGCGGATTTGGCGTGGCGCAGCAGGAGAAGGCGTTTCAAGAAGGTCTCCTTTAAAGAAAAAAGGTCAGGCAAAGAAAAAGGCCGGGAGCATGTCCCGGCCTTCCATCACGATGGCGACGGCGCCAACGTTACTGCCAGTCGCGGATGTCGACGAAGTGGCCGGCAATGGCGGCGGCGGCGGCCATGGCGGGCGACACGAGATGCGTGCGGCCCTTGAAGCCCTGGCGGCCCTCGAAGTTGCGGTTCGAGGTGGAGGCGCAGCGCTCGCCCGGCTTCAGGCGGTCGTCGTTCATGGCAAGGCACATGGAGCAGCCCGGCTCGCGCCAGTCGAAACCGGCGTCCTTGAAGATCTTGTCGAGACCTTCCTTCTCGGCCTGTTCCTTCACGAGGCCGGAGCCCGGAACGATCATGGCGTTGACGGTGGAGGCGACCTTCTTTCCTTCGACGACGGCGGCGACGGCGCGCAGGTCCTCGATACGGCCGTTGGTGCACGAGCCGATGAAGACGCGATCGATGGCGATGTCGGTGATCTTCGTGCCCGGCTTCAGGCCCATGTAATCGAGGGCGCGCCACTTGGACGAACGCTTGGTCTCGTCTTCGATATCGTCAGGGTTCGGCACGACGCCTTCGACGGAGACGACGTCTTCCGGCGAGGAGCCCCAGGACACGATGGGCGGCAGGTTGGCGGCATCCAGAACGACGACGCGGTCGAAATGCGCGCCTTCGTCGGTGTGGAGTGTCTTCCAGTAGTCGAGCGCCATTTCCAGCGCCTTGCCCTTGGGCGCGCGCGGCTTGTCCTTGATGTATTCGAAGGTCTTCTCGTCGGGCGCGATAAGGCCGGCGCGCGCGCCGCCTTCGATCGTCATGTTGCAGACCGTCATGCGGCCTTCCATCGACAGCGAGCGGATCGCCTCGCCGGCGAACTCGATGACGTGGCCGGTGCCGCCGGCCGTGCCGATCTCGCCGATGATGGCGAGGATGATGTCCTTGGCGGTCACGCCTTCCGGCAGCTGGCCGTCGACGCGCACCAGCATGTTCTTGGCCTTCTTCTGGATCAGCGTCTGGGTGGCCAGAACGTGTTCCACTTCCGACGTGCCGATGCCGTGCGCGAGCGCGCCGAAGGCACCGTGCGTGGAGGTGTGGCTGTCACCGCACACGATGGTCATGCCCGGCAGGGTGAAGCCCTGCTCGGGGCCGACGATGTGCACGATGCCCTGGCGGACATCCTTTTCCGAATAGTATTCGACGCCGAACTCGGCGGCATTGTTGGCCAGCGCCTCGACCTGGATGCGGCTTTCCTCGTTCTTGATGCCCTGGGCGCGATCCGGCGAGGTGGGAACGTTGTGGTCGACGACGGCGAGCGTCTTGCCCGGCGCGCGCACCTTGCGGCCGGTCATGCGCAGGCCTTCGAAGGCCTGCGGCGACGTCACTTCGTGAACGAGGTGACGGTCGATGTAGAGAAGACAGGTGCCATCTTCCTGGCGGCTGACGATGTGGTCGTCGAAAATCTTGTCATAGAGGGTACGGGGTGCGCTCATGGCTTTTCATCCATCTGGCATGTGGAAATGAGGGAAAGGCAGCGCGAGGCTGCGGATCGCAAGGGATCAGGATAGGCGGCTGGTGAGCGCCCCGAAGACACGCGCAAAGAAGCGTGCCGGCAGGCGCTTGTGGTCCTGCAGCACGACGACATGCTTTTCCGTGCATCCGAATTTGGATTCCATGATCCCGCATATAGCGATTTTTACGGGTTTCGGCAATCCACGAAGAATCATGGATGGGCACCGCGCCGCAGCCGTCTTTCCAGCGCCCGCAGCGCCAGCGACAGGCCGATGGTGAGGATGAGGTAGACATAGGCGACGATGGAATAGGTCTCGAAGAAGCGGAAGGACCCGGAGGCATAGACCTTGCCCATCTGCGTGATGTCGGCGACGCCGAGCACGGAGACCAGCGAACTATCCTTCACCATCGCCACGAAATCGTTGCCGAGCGGCGGCAGGATGACGCGGATCGCCTGCGGAAAGACCACCAGCCGGAAGCGCTGGACGCGCGAGAGGCCAAGCGCCTTGGCCGCCTCCACCTGCCCCTTGTCGACCGACTGGATGCCCGCGCGAAAAACCTCGGCGATGAAGGCGGAATAGCCGATCATCAGCGCGATGATCGCGCGCCACATCAGCGAGAGGTCGCGCACCAGCATCGGTTCCATCACGCCTGCGGAGACAAGCGGGCTGATCGCGACATTGATCACGGCCACCAGCGCCGGTGCGCCGACGAAGGCGATGTAGAAGAGCAGCACCAGGACCGGAACGCCCCGGATGACTTCCGTGTAGAAGCGCGCGATCTGGCGCAGCGCCTTGCTTTCGGAAAGCGCCATCAGGGCGATGGCGAGACCGAGCAGGGTGGCGAGCAGGAAGGCGACGAGGGTGACGAAGATCGTCACCCACAGCCCCTTCAGGACGATGGAGAAGACCTGCCGGTAGAGATCGTTCGCGACGATGACGCCGGCAAGCGCCAGCGCGATCAGGGCAAGGGCAACAAGCCACCAGGGATAGTCACCCTTGTCCGCACCGGGGGAAACGGAGGCCATGCCGGTCCGTCACTCACCCATCCTGTAGTCGAGGAACCATTTCTTGTTGAGCGCGTCGAGCGTGCCGTCCGCCTTGAGCGCGGCGATCGCCGCGTTGACGGGCGCGACGAGGTCGGAGCCCTTGGGGAAGATGAAGCCGAAATCCTCCGTGCCGAGCGGCTCGCCCACCACCTTGAGCTTGCCGCCCGAGGAATCGACATAACCCTTGGCCGCGACGCTGTCGGTCAGGACCAGGTCGACGTCGCCGGCCTGGAGCGCCTGCACCGTGGCGCCGAAGGTCTCGAACAGCTTG
This sequence comes from Shinella sumterensis, assembly GCF_004514425.2. Lineage (GTDB taxonomy): Bacteria > Pseudomonadota > Alphaproteobacteria > Rhizobiales > Rhizobiaceae > Shinella > Shinella sumterensis. The sequence goes on along the minus strand of NZ_MYFN02000010.1, from coordinate 207,558 downwards.
ATGCGCGGGTTCTGCTCGTTGCCGTCGAGGATTTCGTAGACGGCGGTGTAGAAGGGCGAGGTGCCGGGCTGGGCAGCGATCAGGCCGTCCTTGAGCGCGGTGAAGGACTTGGCGTCCGTAAAGCGATTTTCATCGGCGCGCACCAGCATGAACTGCTGCGAGCGCATATAGGGATCGGAGAAGTCGACCTTCTCCTTGCGGTCATCCTTGATGGTGATGCCGGTCATGCCGATGGCGTACTGGTTGTCGGAGACGGCCTGGATCATCGCGTCCCAGGACGTGTTCTGATACTCGACCTTGAAATTCAGCCGCCTGGCGATCTCGTTCATCGCGTCGTATTCCCAGCCGATCTGCTCGCCGGTCTTGGGATCGACGAACTGCAGCGGCGGGTAGGCGTTCTCCGTGACCACGACGACCGTCTTTCCGCCGAGATCGGGTAGCTCCGAGGCGAGGGCGACGGCAGGCATGAGGACAGCGGCGGCGAGGCCTGCAAGAACGGTGCGTCGGGAAAACATCGGGCTGAACTCCTGGAATTGTGGCGGCGAAACACTGTCACAGGTTCAGGCGGTCAGGCAAGCACGACGCGTTCGCCGCAAGGCGTTTGCATAAAACAAAAAGCCGCCGGCCAGGGCCGACGGCTTTCAATTCTTCCAGGGTCTGCCGATTATTCGGCGGCGCCTTCGGCAGCCTTTGCTGCTTCTTCAGCAGCGGCCTTCTCGGCGGCTTCGGCGGCGGCCTTTTCAGCGGCGAGCGCCTGAGCGGCTGCGACCTTCTCGGCTTCCAGGCGTGCCTTTTCCTCGGCAATGGCCTGGCGCTCGGCGTCGTTCAGCTTGCGGGCGCGCGTGCCGACGTTCTCGACGATACGGGCCGACTTGCCGCGACGATCGCGCAGGTAGTAGAGCTTGGCGCGGCGGACCTTACCGCGGCGGACGACTTCGACGCCTTCGACGAGCGGCGAGTAAACCGGGAATACGCGCTCGACGCCTTCGCCGTAGGAAATCTTGCGAACGGTGAAGCTCTCGTTGATGCCGCCGCCCGAACGGGCGATGCAGACGCCTTCATAGGCCTGAACGCGGGTACGCGTGCCTTCCGTAACGCGTACGTTGACGCGAACGGTGTCACCCGGGGAGAATTCCGGCAGGGTGCGCTTGGCTTCAATCTTGGCGGCCTGTTCGGCCTCGAGCTGCTTGATGATGCTCATCGGTCTAACCTTCGGTTGTTCTGAAACAGCCAGAGCGCTCGACGGTCCCTCGGAGGTCATGCCTCGTGTGGTAGTCCGTTGCCGGACGGAGCGGATTCGCCATTCTTTGATTGCAGGTCGGCGGGATAATCCCAAATCCGAGCGGGCCAATACACCAATCGCGCCGCCTTGTCATCCCTTATGCCGGAAGAATCAGGCGGCGGGGCGAATTTTCTCGCCTTGCCGGCTCCCGCACCTGCCGCTATCAGCAATCGAGGGGAGGCCTTTTCAGGCCCGTGGGAGTGAGATGACCATTGCCGACGCCGTTTTCCTGTTCGTCGCCGGATTCCTGTCCGGCGTGGTCAACGCCATTGCCGGCGGCGGCACCTTCCTGACCTTCGGCGCGATGACGCTCACCGGCCTGCCGCCGATCGTGGCCAGCGCCACATCCGCCATCACGCAGTTTCCCGGTTATGTCACTTCGACGCTCGCCTATGCGCGCGAAATCCGCGCGGACAGGCGCGAGGCGATGGTGCTCGGCGCATGGTCGCTGGTGGGCGGGCTGATCGGCGCGCTCATCCTGGTCTCGATGTCGAACGCCGCCTTCCGCGTGCTCGTTCCCTGGCTGATCCTCGGCGCGACGCTGGTCTTCGCGGCGGGGCCCTATCTGCGCCCGAAGACGCTTTCGCCGGAAAAGCCGGTCTCGCCGGCCGGGCTTGCGGGACAGTTCGTGACCTCGATCTATGGCGGGTTCTTCGGCGCGGGCATGGGCATCATGACGCTCGCCGTGCTGGGCCTCACCAAGGGCGGGGATTACCACCGGCTGAACGCGCTCAAGAATTTCCTCGCCCTCGTCATCGCGGCCATGGCGATCGTCGTCTTCGCGAGCGGCGACGTGGTGGCCTGGCCGCAGGCCGCGATCATGGTGCCGGCCGGGGCCATCGGCGGCTATGCCGGCGTCTGGGCGGCGCGGCGCGTGCCGCAGCCGGTCATTCGCGGCCTTGTCGTCGCGGTAGGACTGGCGCTGACGGTCTACTATTTCGTGATGGGCTGAGCGGCCAGAAGATCGGGCCGGCGTTCGCGCGTCAGCTTCAGCGCTTCCTCGGAACGCCATTTCTCGATGGCCGCGTGGTTGCCTGACGTCAGCACCGCGGGAATTTCGCGCTCTTCCCAGATCTGCGGGCGGGTGTAATGCGGATGCTCCAGCAGGCCGCCCTCGAAGCTCTCGTGTTCGCCCGACAGGGCATTGCCCATCACGCCGGGCAGGATGCGCACGACGGCGTCGAGCAGGATCATGGCCGCCGGCTCGCCGCCCGAGAGGATGTAGTCGCCAATCGAGACCTCCTCCAGCCCGCGCCCCTCGATGACGCGCTGGTCGACACCCTCGAAGCGGCCGCAGACGATGATGGCGCCCTCGCCGGCCGCCAGTTCGCGCACGCGCTGCTGGGTGAGCGGCCGGCCGCGCGGGCTCATCAGCAGGCGGGGACGGTTATCGCCTTCGCCGGCGTGGTCGATGGCCCTCGCCAAGACGTCGGGCTTCAGCACCATGCCCGCGCCGCCGCCGGCCGGCGTATCGTCGACGGAGCGGTGCCGGTCGGTGGCGAAATCACGGATCTGCACGCAATCCAGTGCCCAGTCGCCGCGCGCAAGGGCCTTGCCGGACAGCGACTGGCCGAGCAGGCCCGGAAACATTTCCGGATAAAGGGTCAGGACGGTGGCGCGGAAAGCCACGTCATTCACCGCTGTCGGACAGCGGCGGGCGGCGGCGACGGCTGCCCGGTCCATTGTCCTTCTCGTCGTCCACCAGGCCAGCGGCGACGGGATCGATCAGCAGGCGTCCGCCCTCGACGTCGATCTCCAGCACGGCGGCTTCGGAGAAGGGGATGAGCACCGGGCGCTTGCCGGGGCCCTTGAGTTCCAGCAAGTCACCGGCGCCGAAATCGAAGATGCCCGTGACGGTGCCGTGGCTGCGGCCGCTCTCGTCGACGGCTTCCAGCCCTTCGAGATCGGCATAGAAGAACTCGTCTTCGTCCAGTTCCTCGTCCGGCAGGTTGTCGCGCTCGATATAGAGGTCGAGGCCGTTCAGCGCCTCGGCGGCGTTGCGGTCGTTGATGCCGCGGAAGCGCACGACGACCACATTCTTCGCCTCGCGGATTTCCAGAACCTCGAAGGACCGGCCGTCCTCGGTGTGCAGGTGGCCGTAATCGCCGATGGCGGTGGGGTCGATGGTGTAGGATTTCACGCGGACTTCGCCACGCAGGCCCTGCGCGGCGCCGATGCTGCCCATGAGGACGGGATTTTCCAGTTTCACCATGGTGGCTTCCGAGCGTTCTATCGTTCCGGTTTCAGATGAGAGCGGGCGAAGACGCTTTACGACGTTCCGCGCCGCGCTCCAAACGAAAACGGGCGGCATGAGACACGCCGCCCGCTTCCAGATGGTCTTGCCGTCGATTATTCGGCGGCAGCAGCAGCGGCGTCTTCTTCCTTCTGCTTCTTCTCGGCGGCGCGCTCGACGGCCTTCTTGCCCGGCTTTGCCTTGTTCGGGTTGTTGCGGGCTTCGCGCTTCAGAACGCCGGCGTCGTCCAGGAAGCGGGCAACGCGGTCGGTCGGCTGTGCGCCCTTGGCGATCCATTCCTTGGCGCGGTCGGCGTCGATCTGGACGCGGTTGGCGTCGTCCTTGGCGAGCATCGGGTTCCAGGCGCCGAGGCGGTCGAGGAAGCGGCCGTCACGCGGCGAACGGGCGTCGGCAACAACGATCTGGTAATACGGACGCTTCTTGGAGCCACCGCGGGCGAGACGAATTTTCAGGGACATGTTTTTCTCCTTCGATGTGGTGAGCCTGCGCTTGGTTTACGCAGGAGCATTCTGGTTTGCACCGCTGTGTTCAGCGGCAATGGCTTCATGATGCCGGATCACCTCGCGGATGATGAAGTTCAGGAACTTCTCCGCGAAATCCGGATCCAGATTGGCGTCCTTCGCCAGGCGGCGGAGGCGTTCGATCTGGTATTCTTCGCGCGCCGGATCGGCCGGCGGCAGTTCATGCGTCGCCTTCAGCACGCCCACCGCCTGGGTGCAGCGGAAGCGCTCGGCGAGCATATGCACGAGGGCGGCGTCGATATTGTCGATCGACTGCCGGTACTGGCCCAGCTGTTCTTTGATCTTCGGATCGATGCTCATGCCTCAGCCCCTCACTTCTTCTTCGGCAGGCCGGGCAGGCCCGGAAGGCCGCCGAGACCGGGAAGGCGTCCGCCGCCAAGACCCGGCAGACCGCCGCCGCCCAGACCCGGCATGCTGCCCGGCTTGATGCCGGCGGCCTCGGCCTGCTTGGCCAGCGCCTCGAGCTGCTTGGGGTCCATCTTCGACAGGTCCGGCATGCCTCCGCCAAGGCCGCCGAGGCCCATCTTGCCGGCAAGCCCGCCCATCATCTGCTTCATCATGCCGCCCTTCTTGCCGCCCATCATCTTCATCATGTCCGCCATCTGGCGGTGCATCTTGAGAAGCTTGTTGATGTCGGAGGCATCGGTGCCGGAGCCGGCGGCGATGCGCTTCTTGCGGGAATGCTTGAGGATATCGGGGTTGGCGCGCTCGGCCCTGGTCATCGAATTGATGATGGCGATCTGGCGGCCGAACAGCTTGTCGTCGAGGCCGGCGGCCGACATCTTGTCCTTCATGCCTGCCATGCCGGGCATCATGCCCATGATGCCGCCCATGCCGCCCATCTTCTGCATCTGGCGCAGCTGGTCGGCGAGGTCGTTCAGGTCGAACTTGCCCTTGGCCATCTTGGCGGCCATGGCGGCCGCCTTCTCGGCATCGATGTTCTCCGCAGCCTTCTCCACGAGCGAGACGATGTCGCCCATGCCGAGGATGCGGTCGGCGACGCGGCGGGGGTGGAATTCCTCCAGCTCGCCCATCTTCTCGCCGACGCCGATCAGCTTGATCGGCTTGCCGGTGACGGCGCGCATGGAGAGGGCCGCACCGCCGCGGCCGTCGCCGTCCATACGGGTGAGAACGAGGCCGGTGATGCCGACGCGCTCGTCGAAATTGCGGGCGAGGTTGACGGCGTCCTGACCGGTCAGCGCATCGGCGACGAGCAGGATTTCATGCGGATTGGACTTCCGCTTGATCTCCGCCATCTCGATCATCAGCGGCTCGTCGATATGGGTGCGGCCGGCGGTGTCGAGGATGACGACATCGTGGCCGCCGAGCTTGGCGGCCTGCACGGCGCGCGCGGCGATATCGGTCGGCGACTGGCCGGCGATGATGGGCAGCGTGTCGATGCCGGTCTGCACGCCGAGCTGGCGAAGCTGCTCCTGCGCGGCCGGACGGCGCGTGTCGAGCGAGGCCATCAGGACCTTCTTCTTGTCGCGCGTGGTCAGCCGGTTGGCGATCTTGCCCGAGGTGGTCGTCTTGCCCGAGCCCTGGAGGCCGACCATCATGATGACGACGGGGGCAGCCGCGTTGAGATCGATCGAAACGCCCTCGGAGCCGAGCATCGACACGAGCTCGTCATGCACCAGCTTCACGACCATCTGGCCGGGCTTGATGGACTTCAGGATCTCGGCGCCGACGGCCTTTTCGCGCACCGCATCGGTGAAGGAACGCACCACTTCCAGCGCCACGTCCGCTTCCAGCAGCGCACGGCGGACCTCGCGCAGCGCTGCCGAGACATCGGCCTCGGAAAGCGCGCCACGGCCTGTCAGTCCATTCAGAATGGAGCCAAGGCGGTCCTGGAGTGTTTCAAACATCACGTCTTCCTTCTTGTTTCCGTGTTCGCCGGAAACGTCAGTGCTATCGGCGACGAAAACAAGACGCAAAGCCAAAAAGCACCCGAGGGCGCATCGCGCTGTCGGGTGTTGACCTCCGGGATCTCTTTATACCTTCGCGGGTCCCGGTCGGCGGCTTCAAGCATTCTCACTTGTCGCTGATGGCGCGGCTTTAACCCCATCGGTGCCGGAAAGTCAAGGACATCACCCAAATCCGGCCCGTCGTCACATTTGCGCGAGCCGGCGCCGCGCCGTTGCGGCAAAAGGCGCGCGCACCTATCTTCTGGCGATGAATCGTCGCAAGTTTCTCAAATGGTCCGGTATAGGCGCTCTCGCGATGCCTGCGGGCGGCGCGGCCGCAAGCACGGGCCGGGCGGCGAACCGCTATTATGACGGCCCCGTCAGCGACCATTTCGACGGAACGCGCTTCTTCAATCCCGATGGCGAGGAGCCGAACAATTTTGTCGAGCTGCTGCGCTGGCAATTCGGCGGCGGACGCGTGGCCTGGCCCGCCGACTGGCCGAGCCCGTTTCCGCCGGCCGTGCCGGAGGCGCGGGTCGAGGGAGATCGCCTCGTCGTGACCATGGTGGGCCATGCCACCCTCCTGATCCAGACCGCCGGCCTCAACATCCTGACCGACCCCGTCTGGAGCGACCGGGCGAGCCCCTTGCCCTTTGCCGGGCCCAAGCGCGTCAATCCGCCGGGCGTCCGGCTCGCCGACCTGCCGAAGATCGACGTCGTGCTCGTCACGCACAACCACTACGACCACCTCGACCTCGCGACGCTGAAAACGCTGGCCAGGCGGGACGATTGCCTGATCTTCACGCCGCTCGGCAATGACAGGATCATCGGACCGGCCGCCGGCAAGGGGCGCGTCGCGACCATGGACTGGGACGACAGTGCGCCCTTGACGGCCGATGTGACGCTCCATTGCGAACCGTGCCACCACTGGTCGGCGCGCGGGCTGGCCGATCGCCGCATGGCGCTGTGGTCGGCCTTCCTCATCGAGACGCCGGGCGGTAAGATCTACCATATCGGCGATACCGGCTTTCACCGGGGCATCAACTACCGGGCGATCCGCGAGAAGCATGGCCCGATCCGCCTCGCCAACCTGCCCTTCGGCGCCTACGAACCGCGCTGGTTCATGCGCCCGCAGCACCAGAATCCGGATGAGGCGGTGCAGGGCATGGTAGCGAGCGGTGCCGCCTTTGTCGCCGGCCATCATTGGGGCACGTTCCGGCTGACCAACGAGGGCGTGGACGAACCGCTGGCGGCATTGGAAAGTGCGCTGGACGCAGCCGGCATCGGGCGCGAGCGTTTTCGCGCTTTGAGGCCCGGCGAGACGTTTGAGGTTCCCCGCTCCACCGTCTGAGCAAAGTACTGGAAATCCGCGGGCTTTTCCGCCATATACGGCCCAACGGGCCACCTTGGGCCCAATCGGGCAGGCGCAATGACAGAAACGGTCGAATTCGCAAGGATGAACGGGCTGGGAAACATGATCCTGGTCGTGGACATGCGCGGGCGTCCGGATGTCGTCACGCCGGCGGCGGCGATCGCGCTCAATGCCGATCCCGCGACCCGCTTCGACCAGATCATGGCGATCCACGATCCGAAGGTCGACGGCACCGATGCCTTCATCGATATCCTGAATTGCGACGGCACGCGGGCGCAGGCCTGCGGCAACGGCACACGCTGCGTGGTGCAGGCGCTGGCCGCCGAGACGGGCAAGAAGGCCTTCACCTTCCAGACCGTCGCCGGCATCCTGAACGCCGTCGAGCACGCGGACGGCACGATTTCCGTCGACATGGGCAGGCCGGTCTTCGAATGGGACCGCATCCCGCTCGCCGAGGAATTCTACGATACGAGCCGGATCGAGCTGCAGATCGGGCCGATCGACGATCCGGTGCTGCATTCGCCCTCGGTCATGTCGATGGGCAATCCGCATGCGATCTTCTGGGTCGACCGCGACCCGATGAGCTTCGATCTCGACCGTTTCGGCCCGCTTCTCGAAAACCACCCGATGTTTCCGGAAAAGGCGAATATCACGCTGGCGCAGGTGACCTCGCCGACCACGATGACGACGCGCACCTGGGAGCGCGGCGCGGGGCTGACGCTCGCCTGCGGATCGGCCGCCTGCTCGGCGGGCGTTTCGGGCGCGCGCACCGGCCGCACGGGCCGCACGGTGGAGATCACCGTCGCCAGCAGCCCCAACTGCGGCAAGCTCACCATCGAATGGCGCGAAGACGATCACGTCGTCATGACCGGCCCGGCCGAATGGGAATGGTCGGGCATGCTTGATCCCGCAACCGGCGCGTTCCGCCGGGATGACGCCGAGGCGGCCGCCCTTTGAGCGGGGTCGAGGTCATAACCTTCGGCTGTCGGCTCAACACCTACGAATCGGAAGTGATGCGTGCGGAAGCCGAGAAGGCGGGGCTGAACAATGCCGTGCTGGTGAACACCTGTGCGGTGACCGGCGAGGCCGTGCGGCAGGCGCGGCAGGCAATCCGCCGTGCGCGCCGCGACAATCCGCACGCCCGCATCATCGTCACCGGCTGCGCCGCGCAGACCGAAAGCGAAACCTTCGCCGGCATGCCGGAAGTGGACGCCGTGCTCGGCAACGAGGAGAAGCTGAAAAGCGCCTCCTATCGCCGGCTGCCGGATTTCGGCGTCTCGGCCGAAGAGAAGCTTGTTGTCAACGACATCATGAGCGTGCGGGAAACCGCGCCGCAGATGGTGAAGCTCATCGACGGCCATGTGCGCGCCTTCGTGCAGGTGCAGAACGGCTGCGACCACCGCTGCACCTTCTGCATCATTCCCTACGGCCGCGGCAATTCGCGCTCGGTGCCGATGGGCGCGGTGGTGGAGCAGGCGCGCAAACTCGTCGAAGGCGGCTATTGCGAGATCGTATTGACCGGCGTGGACGCGACCAGCTACGGCGCCGACCTGCCCGGAAAACCGAGCCTCGGCCTGCTTGCCAAGACGCTTTTGAAGCAGGTGCCGGAGATCCGGCGCCTTCGGCTTTCCTCCATCGACAGCATCGAGGCGGACGATCATCTCTGGGACCTGATTTCCGACGAGCCGCGTTTCATGCCGCATCTGCATCTGTCCTTGCAGCATGGCGACGACATGATCCTCAAGCGCATGAAGCGCCGCCATTCGGCCGCCGATGCGCGCGCCTTCTGCGACCGCGTGCGCGATCTGCGGCCTGAGGCGAGCTTCGGCGCGGACATGATCGCCGGTTTCCCGACGGAGACGGAGGAGATGTTCGCCAATGCCGGACGGCTCGCGGAGGATTGCGGCATCGCGCATCTGCACGTCTTTCCCTATAGCCCGCGCCCGGGAACGCCGGCCGCGCGCATGCCGCAGCTCGACCGGGCGCTGGTCAAGGAGCGCGCGGGGCGCCTGCGCGAGACTGGAAAACGGCTCGCCGAGGCCCATCTCGTCTCCATGATCGGGAGAGAGGAAATGATCCTCGTCGAGAACAACGGCCTTGCCCACACGGAAAACTTCACGCTCGTCGATGCCGCGGGTCTCAAGCCGCGCGACCTTGTGCCGGTGACGATCACCGGCCACAATGGCAAGCACCTGACGATGCGGCCCGTAACCGCCTTCTCGCATAACTAGCGGACACCTTTCATGGCCCTCGGCTTCATCAAGAAGATCTTCACCTTCGGAAAAGACACCGCGCCCGAGCAGAAGCCGGAGGTGGAGGTTCCCGCCGTCGTGCCTGACGATGCGGCGGTGGCGCCCGCGCCGGCCACGGAAGAACCCGTCGTGACGGAAGAGCGCGACGCGCTGCTCGACGAGGCCGAGGCCGCCAACCCGGAGGCCGGCAGCCACGTTCCCGACGAGCCGGAGCCGGATATCTATCCGCTGCCGCACGCGCCGAACCTGCCGGTCGCCAAGGACCCGGTCGCGCCGGCCGAGATGGAAACGGCGGGCGGGCCTTCGGACGACGTTCCGGAAGAGGCAATCGAAGACCCGGCGCCCGACGAAGAACCGGACGCGCCGAGCGAAGACATTGACGTGGTGGAGGAGCCGGTTGCTCCTGTCGAGGATGTTTTCGAGCCCGAAGAAAGCGTTGCGCCGGCCGAAGAGCAGGCCGTGGCCGCCGCAACCGAGGATCCCGTTCTCGAAGAGGCTGTTTCAGTCGAGCCGAAGGCGCTGCCCAAGGGCTTTGCCACGGCTGAAAGCAAGCCCGTCGCCGAGGTCGCGGCGCCGGAGCCGAAGCGCACGTGGTTCCAGCGCCTGCGCGAGGGGCTTTCGCGCACCTCCTCGCAGCTCACGGGGCAGATCACCAGCCTCTTCACCAAGCGCAAGCTCGATGACGACACGTTGCAGGATCTGGAGGATCTGCTGATCCAGGCCGATCTCGGCGTGGAGACGGCGCTGCGCATCACCGATACGCTGGCGTCCGAGCGCTACGGCAAGGATGTGACGGGCGCCGACGTGTCGCGCATCATGGCAAGCGAGATCACCAAGGTGCTCGCGCCGGTCGCAAGGCCGCTGGAACTCGACCTCAATCACAAGCCGCATGTCATTCTCGTCGTCGGCGTGAACGGCACGGGCAAGACCACGACCATCGGCAAGCTTGCCGCAAAACTCTCCGGCGCGGGCCTCAAGGTGATGCTCGCCGCCGGCGATACGTTCCGTGCGGCGGCCATCGAGCAGCTGAAGATATGGGCGGAGCGCACCGGCTCGGACATCGTTTCCTCCAAGCTCGGCGCCGATGCGGCGGGCCTCGCCTACGAGGCCTATGAGCGGGCGAAGGAAAGCAAGAGCGACGTGCTGATCATCGACACGGCCGGGCGGCTCCAGAACAAGACGGAGCTGATGGCGGAACTGGAGAAGATCGTGCGCGTGCTCGGCAAGCTCGATCCGGACGCACCGCACACCGTGCTCCAGACGCTCGATGCCACGACCGGCCAGAACGCCATGAACCAGGTCGAGATTTTCCGCAACGTCGCGGGCGTTTCGGGCCTGATCATGACAAAATTGGACGGTACGGCCCGCGGCGGCATTCTTGTGGCGATTGCCGCCAAACACAAGCTGCCTGTCTATTTCATCGGTGTCGGCGAAGGGATCGACGATCTCGAACCCTTCGAGGCCAAGGATTTCGCGGAAGCGATTGCAGGAGTACAGGCATGAGCAAGGCAACGATGGACGCCCCGGCGAAGACGGAGGAGAAGGTCAGCCCGCTCCTCAAGATGGTGCTGGAACTCGGTCCGCTCGTCGTGTTCTTCTTCGCCAATTCGCGCGGCGAATGGCTGGCCTCGCACTTTCCCGTGCTGGCCGAAATGGGCGGCCCGATCTTCATCGCCACCGGGCTTTTCATGGCCGCGACGGCGATCGCGCTCATCGTCTCCTGGATCTTGACGCGCACGCTGCCGATGATGCCGCTGATCTCGGGCATCGTGGTCTTCGTTTTCGGCGCGCTGACGCTCTGGCTGCAGAACGACACGTTCATCAAGATGAAACCCACCATCGTCAACACGCTGTTCGGCGCGATCCTGCTCGGCGGACTTCTGTTCGGCAAGTCGCTGCTCGGCTACGTCTTCCATGCCGCCTTCAAGCTCACCGACGAGGGCTGGCGCAAGCTGACGCTGCGCTGGGGCCTGTTCTTCCTCTTCCTGGCCGTGTTGAACGAGGTCGTCTGGCGGTCGTTCTCGACTGATTTCTGGGTGGCGTTCAAGGTCTGGGGCACGATGCCCATCACCATCGTGTTCACGCTCGCCCAGATGCCGCTCATCATGCGCTACTCCGCCGACCAGACGGAAGAGGGCAAGGCGTCCTGAGGTTTTCATCAGTACGGCGATTCCATCAGAAAATGTGATTGAACGACCGAAGTCCGACAATTGATCTGGCCGGGCGATTTGCCTAGAAAGGCCAAAATTCGTTCAAGGGAGAGACTTCATGCGCCACCTTTTGCTCGCCTGTGCGGCAACGCTTGCCCTTTCGCTGCCTGCGAAAGCCGAAAACGTCACTGTTGCCGTAACGGCCATCGTCGAACATCCGGCGCTGGATGCGGTGCGCGACGGCGTGAAGGAAACGCTGGAAGCGGCAGGCTACAAGGACGGCGAGAACCTGAAGTTCTTCTACGAGTCGGCGCAGGGCAACCCCGCGACGGCGGCGCAGATCGCCCGCCAGTTCGTCGGTGAGGACCCGACGGTGATCGTGCCGATTTCCACGCCGTCGGCCCAGGCCGTCGTGTCCGCGACGAAGGACATTCCCGTGGTCTTCACGGCCGTTTCGGATCCGCTCGGCGCACAGCTCGTCACCGACATGGACAAGCCGGGCGGAAACGTGACGGGCCTGTCCGACATGTCGCCGGTCGCCGAACATCTGGCGCTGATCAAGGAAATCCTGCCGGAGGCGAAGACCATCGGCTATCTCTACAATTCCGGTGAGGCGAACTCGGTTTCGCTGCTTGCCGTGCTGAAGGCCGAAGCTGAAAAGGCCGGCCTCACCGTCGTCGAATCCGCCGCCACCAAGTCCGCCGAAGTGCAGGGCGCTGCCCGCGCGCTGGTCGGCCGTGCCGACGCGATCTACATCCCGACGGACAACACGATCATCTCCGCGCTGGAAGGCGCGGTCGCCGTTGCCGAGGAAGCCAAGCTGCCGCTCTTCACCGCCGACACGGATTCCGTCTCGCGCGGCGCCATCGCGGCTCTTGGCTTCAACTACAAGGACGTGGGCAAGCAGACGGGCGATATCGTCGTGCGCATCCTCAAGGGCGAGCAGCCGGGCGATATCGCCGTGAAGGTTGCCGCCGGCACGGATCTCGTCGTCAACAAGGGCGCGGCGACCAAGATGGGCGTCACGCTTCCCGAAGCCGTCGTCGGCCGCGCGACCCGCGTGATCGACTAAACGCGGGTCCCCCCGCGCATCGCCAATCGGAATCAACCGCTGCCGGATCGCCCGGCAGCGGTTGATCTGTTAAGAGGACCGATCCGCATGCGTGCGGGAGGTGACCCAAGAGAAAGCCGAGAACCGTGAGCCTGATTGCCTTCTGGGGTGCCGTCGAACTGGGGCTGGTCTATGCCTTCGTCGCGATCGGCGTTTACCTTGCCTTCCGCGTGCTGGACTTTCCCGACCTGACGGTCGACGGGTCGTTTCCGCTGGGGGCCGCCGTGGCCGCCGTGCTGATCATCGCGGGCGTCAATCCGTGGCTGGCCGCCGCGGTCGCCATGGTGGCGGGCGCGCTCGCCGGACTGGTGACGGCCGTGCTGAACGTGCGGTTCCGCATTCTCAACCTGCTCGCCTCGATCCTGACGATGATCGCGCTCTTCTCCGTCAACCTGCGTGTGATGGGCAAGCCGAATGTCGCGCTGATCAATGCCGAGACGATGATCAGCCCGTTCTTCGGCCATGGCCTGCGGGATTTCTATGTCCGCCCGCTGTTCGTCGGCGTCCTCGTCGTCATTGCGGTCATCGTCGTCTGGCGCTTCCTTGAAAGCGATGCCGGCCTTTCGATGCGCGCGACCGGGGCTAACGCCCGCATGGCCCGCGCGCAGGGCGTCAACACCAACAAGCAGATCTATCTCGGGATTGCGCTTTCCAACGCGCTGGTCGCGCTCGGCGGCGCGCTGTTTGCCCAGACCAACGGCTTTGCCGACGTGACGTCGGGTGTGGGCACGATCGTCGTCGGCCTTGCCGCCGTCATCATCGGCGAGACGCTGTTTGGTGCGCGCGGCATCCTGATCGCGCTGATCGGCTGCGTCGTGGGCTCGATCCTCTACCGCATCGCCATCCAGCTCGCGCTGTCGTCCGATATTCTCGGCCTCCAGGCCTCGGACCTCAACTTCGTGACGGCGCTGCTCGTCACCGTGGCGCTCGTTCTGCCGCGCCTTCGCCGCGGAGGAGCCGCCTGATGATTTCCGTTTCCGATATCAAGGTCACCTTCGGCAAGGGCACGCCGCTGCAGAAGCAGGCGCTGAACGGCGTCAGCCTCACCATCGAGGAGGGGCAGTTCGTTACCGTGATCGGCTCCAACGGTGCGGGCAAGTCCACCCTGCTCGGCGTTCTCGCCGGCGACGTGATCGCGACCGAAGGCAAGGTGACGATCGGCACGGCCGATGTCACGCGGCAGGGCACGGCCGCCCGTGCGGGCCGCGTCGCGCGCGTCTTCCAGGATCCGCTGACGGGAAGCTGCGGCGCGCTCTCGATCGAGGAGAACCTGGCGCTGGCCGCCCGTCGCGGCGAACGGCGCGGGCTTGCCTCCGCGCTTGGCCCGCAGCGGCGCGCACTCTTCCGCGACCGCATCGCCGAGCTCAATCTCGGGCTTGAGAACCGCATGCGCGACCGCATGGACCTGCTCTCCGGCGGCCAGCGTCAGGCGGTCTCGCTCGTCATGGCCACGCTTGCCGGTTCCGACGTGCTGCTGCTCGACGAACACACGGCGGCGCTCGATCCGGGCATGGCGGAGTTCATCATGACCCTTACGCAGAAGATCGTTTCGGAGCGCAAGCTGACGACGCTGATGGTGACGCACTCCATGCGCCAGGCCCTCGACTACGGCCACCGCACGGTGATGCTGCACGGCGGCGAGATCGTGCTGGATGTGGCCGGCGACAGCCGCAAGACGTTGCAGGTCGAGGATCTCATCGCCATGTTCCGCAAGATGCGCGGCCAGACGCTGGATGACGACGCCCTGCTGATCGGCTGAGGGATCTGCAACAGGCGGTTCGCCCTTCGCGTCAGCGCGCCTGCGTGAGGAAGATCTTCATCGCGAAGACCGAGAAGACGCCGGCGAAGGTGTAGTCGATGCCGCGCAGCACCTTCGGGTTCTGCTGAAGCCAGGCGGCGAGCTTGTCTGCGGCCAGCACGACCATGGCGTTGACCGGCATGCCGATCAGGATGAAGAAGACGCCGAAGAAGATGAGCTTGCCGGTGACGTGCGGGTCGCCCGCCGAGACGAACTGCGGCAGGAAGGTCATGAAGAAGATGATGACCTTGGGATTGAGCAGGTTCACCCAGAAGCCCGTCGAGATATTGGCGAGTGCGGTGCCGCGCGGGCCCGTCGTGGCCTTCACCGTGAAGTTCGAACCGTGGCGGATGGCCTGCACGGCAAGCCACAGCAGGTAGGCCGCGCCGCCGGTCTTGAGGATCATGAAGGCGGTGGGCGAGGCGGTGATGAGGGCCGCGATGCCGAAAGCCACGAGCAGCGTGTGCACGCAGATGCCGAGCCCCGTGCCCAGAACGACGAACAGCGCGGCGCCGCGGCCCTGCGACAGCGCCCGGCTGATCGACAATGTCATGTCGGGGCCGGGCGTGGCGGCGAGCAGCAGGCTTGCCGCGGAAAAGGCGAGCAGTGTCGGAAGCGTGGGCAGGAAGTCCATGGCAAGGGTCTCGAAAGCCGGAAAAGGTCGAAAACTCTTATCCGGCTTTCCGCCGATTACCAATCAAAGCTTGTTATGGCCCGTTACGTTTCTTCCACGAAGGCGCGAAATTTCTCCGCATAGTCGGGGTGCCAGCGCGACAGCGGCGGGCGGTTTTCGATGACGTCGCCGATCGCCCATGCCATGCGACGTTCGTCGAGCGCGCGCGGCACGTCGTTATCGGGGCAGAGGATATAGAAATCGCCGCGTTCGAGGCTTTCCATCATGAAATCGACGGTCTGCGCCGGTGTCCAGGCGGCATCCGGCTTTTCCGTGCGGTCGCCCTTCGTGAGCGCGGTATAGACGAAGCCGGGGATGAGGAGATGGGCGGAAAGCCTCACACCCTCGGTGTTGCGCAGCTCGTGCTGCAGCGCCTCGGTGAAGACCTTCACGCCGGATTTGGAGACATTATACGCGGGATTGCCGGGCGGCGTGGTGATGCCCTGCTTGGAACCGGTGTTGATGATCAGCCCGGGCTCGCCATGGGCCAGCATGTTGGGCCCGAAGACCTGCGTGCCGTGGATGACGCCCATCAGGTTGACGGCGAGGATGTGGTCCCAGTTGGCTTCGGCGCTGAAGATCGATGTGTCCGGCTGGATGCCGGCATTGTTCATCAGCACATGAACGCGGGCGAAACGCTGCTGGACGGCGCGTTCCAGCGCTTCCAGCTCGTGGCGGTGGGCGACGTCGGTCTCCACCGCCATGATGTTGGCTTCGCCGGCAATGGCTTCGAGTTCGGCACGCGCTTCGGCAAGCTGGCCGGCATTGCGGTCGGCGATCGTCACGAACATGCCGGCCTCGGCAAAGCGCCGCGCGGCGGCAAGGCCGATCCCGGAGGCGCCGCCGGTGATGACGGCGACATTGGCTTCCTTGATGATGTCCTTGAGGTCGGTCATGGGTTCATCCCCTTCCATGGTCCTGTCTGCGCAATATGGGGTCGCCCGCGGCGGCGTCAAACCCTGCTTGCGGCAGGAGGCGGCGGGCATCGCCCTTGCGTCACGCGCCAATCTCGCTAAAAGTGCCCGCGAAACCGGGCCTTCGCGGGTTTGCGGCGTCCCTCATGCAACGGACCTCATCATCATGGCATCACATAAAGACGTAAAGAAAGTCGTGCTGGCCTATTCCGGCGGCCTCGATACCTCGATCATCCTGAAGTGGCTTCAGACCGAACTCAACGCCGAAGTCGTGACGTTCACGGCCGACCTCGGCCAGGGCGAAGAGCTGGAGCCGGCGCGCAAGAAGGCGGAGATGCTCGGCATCAAGGAGATCTTCATCGAGGACGTGCGCGAGGAATTCGTGCGCGATTTCGTCTTCCCGATGTTCCGTGCCAATGCGGTCTATGAAGGCGTCTACCTGCTCGGCACGTCGATCGCCCGGCCGCTCATCTCCAAGCACCTGATCGAGATCGCCGCAAAGACCGGCGCCGACGCCATCGCGCATGGCGCGACCGGCAAGGGCAACGACCAGGTCCGCTTCGAGCTTTCGGCCTATGCGCTGAACCCCGACATCAAGATCATCGCCCCCTGGCGCGACTGGTCGTTCAAGAGCCGCACGCACCTGCTCGAATTCGCCGAGCAGCACCAGATCCCGGTCGCCAAGGACAAGAAGGGCGAAGCGCCGTTCTCCGTCGACGCCAACCTCCTGCACTCCTCCTCCGAGGGCAAGGTTCTGGAAGATCCGGCCATCGAAGCCCCCGAATATGTGCATATGCGCACCATTTCGCCGGAAGCCGCACCCGACAAGGCGACCATCATCAAGGTCGGCTTCGAGCGCGGCGATGCCGTGTCCATCAACGGCGTGCGCATGTCGCCGGCCACGCTGCTGGCCGCACTCAACACCTATGGCCGCGACAACGGCATCGGCCGTCTCGACCTCGTCGAGAACCGCTTCGTCGGCATGAAGTCGCGCGGTGTCTACGAGACGCCCGGTGGCACGATCCTGCTTGCCGCGCACCGCGCCATCGAGAGCATCACGCTCGACCGCGGCGCCGCGCATCTCAAGGACGAGCTGATGCCGCGCTATGCGGAACTCATCTATTACGGCTTCTGGTTCTCGCCGGAGCGCGAGATGCTGCAGGCGCTGATCGACAAGAGCCAGACCCATGTCGAGGGCGAAGTGACGCTGAAGCTCTACAAGGGCAATGTCATGGTGATCGGCCGTGAATCGGAGAAGTCGCTCTATTCCGACAAGCTCGTCACCTTCGAGGACGACCAGGGCGCCTACGACCAGAAGGACGCCGCCGGCTTCATCAAGCTGAACGCGCTGCGCCTGCGCACGCTCGCCGCCCGCAACAAGCGCGGCTGATTTTCAGGCATTGAAGACAAGGCCCGCTGCCGGAAACGGCGGCGGGCTTTTTCATTCCGCGGGTTTTACGGCTGCGGTTTTGCCCGCAAGGCTCCGCTCGCGCGCGCAGACCGCGCGATGCCAAGCATAGGCCAGAACCGCCATGAGACCCATGGACGGGATGATGATGCCGAAGGCGAAGAGCGGTTTGCCGATGGCGGCGGCGATCACGCCGGCGAGGAAGCCGGAGCCCATCTGGATAAAGCCCATCGCCGCCGAGGCGGAGCCTGCGATATGCGGAAAGGGCTCCATGGCGGCCGTCATCATGTAGGGCATGACGAAGGCGATGCCGAAGGCATAGAGGCCGACCGGGCCCATGACGCTGAGAAAGGTCGGTTGCGCCAGCGCATGCGATGCCAGCACGATGAGGATGCTCGCGGTGCCGATGGAACAGAGGCCTGCAATGACGATCCCGTTCGGCGTGAGCCGGCGCATCAGGAGCCGCACGGCGACCGTGCCGAGGAAGAAGAAGCCGGATTGCATGAGCATGCCGACGCCGAACTGGGTGGGTGTCAGCCCGACTCGACCGATGAGAATGAAGGGCAGCATGGTCGCCTGGCCGTAAAGGGCGCCCAGCGCGCCCGCTATCACCAATGTCGCCGACAGAAAGCGCGCGCTGGTGGCGATGGCGCGGTAGGCGCTCAGGATCGGCCGGATATGGCCCCGGGTGGAATCGGGCGTCGTCGTCTCGGCCATGCAGAAACAGACGATGCCGCAGGCCGATAGCGCGAAGCCAACCATCAGGAAGAAGATCGACTGCCAGCCGAACAGGCCGAGTGCGAAACCGCCGAGCGTCGGCGACACGGCCGGGCCGATGGCCAGCATCATGCCCACCATGTTCATGATGCGGGCGGCCTCGCTGCCGGTGAACTGGTCACGCACGATGGCGCGCGAGACGGTCGTGCCGACCGAGACGCCGATGCCCTGCACCAGGCGGCCGGCCAGCAGCACGTCCACCGTCGGCGCGAAGGCCGCCATCAGGCTGCCGATGAGGTAGACGGACAGGAAGATCAGCGTCGTCTTTCGCCGGCCGAGCACGTCGGACATGGTGCCGGACACCAGCTGCGAGAGCGCGAAACCCGCGAAATAGAAGGAAAGCGTCAGCTTGATCGCCGATTCGGTCGAGGCAAAGGCATGCACCAGCTCCGGCATGGCGGGCGTATAGAGCGCCATGGAGACGGGGCCGATGGCGACCAGGAAAGCGCTGATGATGGAGGTGCGGCGCTCGCTCATCCGGGCCCGGGTCATCGTCCGGTCTCCCGGGCAAGCGTCAGGGCGGCATCGTCTTCTTCCAGAGCCGAGAGGTTGGCGCGCAGAAGCTTCAGGCGGCCATGGATCTGCGCCAGCTCGTCTGCGCCGATGCCGCTCGTCACCTGCTGCATAAGATCGAGCTGTTCCGTGCGGATGCCCGTTATCAGGGCGCTGGCGGCGGGGGTGGTGAAGATCAGCTTGGCGCGCCGGTCGGCCGGATCGGGCCGCCGTTCTATGAGGCCGAGGCTCTGGAGGCGGTCCAAATAGGTGGAGAGCGTCATCGGTTCGATGCCCATGCGCCGGGCGATATCGAACTGGCGGCTGCCTTCGAGCGAGGCGATGCGGACGAGCGTGCGGGCCTCGCCCGGCGTGAGGCCGAGACCGGCGGAGGCGATGCGCCGCTCGAAGGCACTTCTCAACATGCGCGCGACATCGATGAGGACGAAGCCGAGCGCATCGGGATCGGGACGGGACGACATGACCGCTTTCCAATGTATATTGTAAGCCTTGCTTACGATTTCACAGGGTTTGCCGCAACCGGGAAAGCCGGTTTTCCTTTGCATGGCTGCCTTGCAGCGCGAAGGCGAGGCGTTTCGCGCCCATCTTGACGAATCCCCTGAATCCCCGGAGATTGGACCATCTCTTTGGGGGCAACCATGACAGCCACGATGTTCTTCGGCGCCTTTATGGCCGCCCTTCTCTACGTGCTCATTCCCGGACCGGCTTTCCTCGCGCTTCTCGGTATCGGCGCGGGGCAGGGGCGCAAGGCGGGCGCGCTCTTCATGGGAGGGCATCTGGCGGGCGACCTGCTCTGGTCGGCGCTGGCGCTGGTGGCCATCGTGGGTGCCAGAACGATCGGCACGACGGTGTTCGACGTGCTCGGTCTTCTGTGCGGCTTCTATCTGGCATGGATCGGCTGGTCGGCTCTGCGGGCGAAGCCAAGGCAGGACGGCAGTGCCGTGATGACGGTGGAGCGGCCGCTGCGGCGCGGGCTCGTCTTCGGGCTCACCAATCCGAAGGGCTATCCGGTCGCGCTGGCCACGTTCACGGCGCTGCTGGCGGGGTCCTCCAACGCGCTCGATTTTTCCGCGCTGCCGGCCCTGCTCGGCGTGTCCTTCTTTGGCTTCCTCGTGGCCGATGTCATTCTGATCGGGATCATCGGCGCGGGCCTGGTGCGGCGCTTCTATCGCCGCCATGAACTCGCCATCGTGCGCCTGTCGGGCCTGCTCTTCATGGGCTTTGCCGTCCAGGCCGTGTGGCACGCGGCGCCCGGCCTCCTTGGCTGGCGCAAGGCCTAGAGCATTTCCGGTGAACTCCGGTTCACCGGAAATGCTCTAGATTCCTGTTTTTACCGCATTATCCGACGCCGAAGCGATTTCGCTTCGGCTGGAAATGCTCTAGCCGGCGGGGAGCGGGAAGCGGACCGTCACGCGCAGCCCGCGATCGTCCTGACCGCTTTCCAGCGAAACCGCCGCGTCGAACAGTGCCGCGATCTCCTCGACGATCGGCAGGCCGAGCCCCATGCCCGGCGCATCGCGGTGTTCGCCGCGCGAGAACCGCTGGCGCACCAGCGGACGGCGTTCGGGCGGAATGCCGGGGCCGTTGTCCTCTACCGCAAGAAGCACCGCATCGGCCACCTGGCGAACGCTGACCGTGACCTCCGCGCCGTGCCCGGCATAGGCGATGGCGTTTTCCACGAGGTTGCGCAGCAATTCCCCGAACAGCAACGGCTCGGCGCGGGCAAGAACGGGACCGTCACCCTCATAGCCGAGATCGATGCCGGCTTCGGCCGCCGACGGCACGCGGTCGGCGGTGAGTTGCTGGGCAAGGGCGGCGATATCGATCGGCGCGGGGCGGCGCGGCTCGTTCGAACCGGCGGCGTCGACCTTCGCCATCAGGAGAAGCTGGGCGAGGATGCGTTCGGCATGGGCGACGGCGGCATCGCCCTTGCGCGCGGCCTCCTGGGCCTCCTCCAGCGTCGCGGCACGGCTCGCCAGCGCGAGCTGGGTGCGGATGATGGCGAGCGGCGTGCGCAGCTGGTGGCTGGCATTGCCGGAAAAATGGCGCAGCGCATCGAGCGCGGATTGCAGGCGCACCATGAAGGAATTGACCGTGTCGACCAGCCCCTGCACCTCGCTCGGCACGCGCTGCTCGATGGGGTGGAGATCATCGGGGCTGCGCTCGGCGATGGCATCGCTCAGGCGATAGAGCGGCCGCAGCGACACGGTAACCGCAATCCACACGATGGCGGCGGCACCTGCGATCATCATGGCAAGACGCAGCGCCGAGCGGATGAGGATGGCCTGCGTCAATTGCCGGCGCGCGATGGTGGTCTCGGCGACAGTGACCGCGAAGGGCACGGAATTGATGCCCGTCGAGGCCGAGCGGTGAAGCACGGCAATGCGGATCGGCTCGCCGCGGAAGGTCGCATCCGCAAAGCCTATCGACTGGCCTTCCACCTGGGGAATGGTCGGCAGGTTCTGGTAGCCGGTGATGAACTGGCCGGGCGGCCCGTCCACGCGGTAGAAGACGCGGTCCTGCGCCGCCGAGGTGAGCATTTCCAGCGCGACATAGGGGATGTCCACCTCCAGCGCGCCGTTTTCCGTCACTACGACGCGTTCGGCGATGGCAAGCGCGGAGCCGGCGAGCACGCGGTCGGAGACGGAATTCGCCGTCTTCACGGCCTCGCGGTAGGTGTCGACCAGAGCGATGACGCCGATCACCGCCGTCGAAACGAGCAGCCAGGCCAGCAGGCGGCGGCGCAGCGAGGAGGCGGGCAGGAGCGTCAAGCGACGGTCGCCTTGTCGAGATAGTAGCCGATGCCGCGGGCCGTGCGCACCGTCAGGCCATGCGGTGCGAGCCGTTTCCTGAGCCGGCTAACATATTGCTCGATGGCATTGGCCGAGAGATCGTCGTCGAAGGCGGCAAGCGACTGCATGATCGCCTCCTTGGCGACCACCTTGCCGGCGCGCAGGAAGAGGATTTCGAGCAGCCCGAGCTCACGGGCGGGAATGTCGAGCGGCGCGCCATCGGCGGAAAAGGTGCGGGAATTGAGGTCGAACGCCACGCCGCCATAGGTGACGGCGGCGGACCGCAGCCCGGCCTGGCGGCGCAGCAGCATGCGCACGCGCGCCTCGAATTCCGAGATGTCGAAGGGCTTGATCATGTAGTCGTCGGCGCCGAGGTCGAGCCCGCGCACCCGCTCCTCCGGCGCGCCGCGGGCGGTGAGGATCATCACGGCCGCCTTGTTCTGGCGCGCGCGCATGGAGCGGAGAACGTCGAGCCCGTCCATTTCCGGCAGGGTCAGGTCGAGCACGACGAGATCGAAGTTTTCCGTCGCGATGGCCGCATCGGCGGATGCACCGTCGCGCACCACGTCCACGGCATGACCGGTGCCCTTGAGGATCGCGGACAGGCCGTCCGCCAGGGCTTCGTTGTCCTCGACCAGCAGAATACGCACGTTTTGTCCTCCCGCGGCCAACGTAGCGGGCGGCGGCGGACTTGTGAACGGCCTTGCGCTTTGGCAAGGTCTCGCGATGCGCCTTGTCCTCGCCTTCCTGATGCTGCTTGCCATGATGCCGCGCGCCTTCGCGGAGGGCACGCTGTTTCCGGCCCGGGACGGCAATGCGGATGCGCCGGTTCTCGTCGTCTATTCCTCGCTCGACGAGCCGCTCGCCCGGCCGATGATCGAGGGCTTCCAGGCGGCCAATCCGGATGTGGCGGTACGCTATGAGGAAATGCTGACCGGCGAGGTGCATGACCGCATCGTGCACGAGACCGATGCCGGCCGGAAGACCGCCGACTTCGCCTTCTCCTCGGCCATGGACCTGCAGGTAAAGCTGAGCAACGACGGCTATGCCCAGCGCAGCGACCTGCCAATGAGCGAATTCTGGCCGCAATGGGCCAACTGGCGCAACACGGCCTATGCCTTGACCTTCGAGCCGGCCGTCTTCGTCTACCACAAGCCGAGCTTCAAGGGCCGCAAGCCGCCCGCCTCGCGCGCCGAGTTCGTCGAATACCTGAAGAGCGAAGGCGAAGCGGTCTATGGCCGGATCGGCACCTACGATATCGAGCGCTCGGGCGTGGGCTTTCTCTTCATGGCACGCGACCAGGAACAGTTCGGCGATATCTGGACGGTGATCCGGGCGATGGGCGCGGCCGGCGTCAAGCTCTACTCCACCAGCTCGGCCATTCTCGAACGTGTGGCGGACGGGCGGTTCGTGCTCGGCTACAACATTCTGGGCTCCTATGCGGCGGACTGGGCCTCGCGCAATCCCAATGTCGGTATCGTGCTGCCGAAGGACTATACCGTCGTCATGTCGCGCATCGGCCTCGTGCCGCAGGCGGCGGCGTCTCCCGAACTCGGCCGGCGCTACCTTGCCTTCTTCATGTCGAAGGAGGGGCAGGAAATCCTGTCGCGCGAATTGCAGATCGCGGCCGTCAGCCCGGAGGTTTCCGGCTCCAACACCGCGCGCACCATGCGGGCCCTGCTCGGCGCGCAGCTCAAGCCCGTGCCGGTCAGTCCCGGCCTGATGGTCTATCTCGACCAGGTGAAGCGGGCGCGGCTCATTGCCCGTTGGAACGACGTTCTGCGCATGCAGTAGCGTGCCGAAAGACGGCGCGCCGCCATGTCAGGTAGATGTCAGCTTCCTGTGTTGGCTTAGGGGTCTTCTCGTCCGTGGAGGCGGAGGGAAGACCGGGAGGAGAATTCCGTCGCAACGCGCCCGTCAACGGGCGTCTGCCGTTCGTGGCTGCGCGTGTCCTCTCGCCAAGCAACGATATGCGCGAAATCCGCGCCTGACGGAGGACAGACCCTTGAAACATTTCTTCCTGGCATCCCTTATCGCCGGCGCCCTCGCGCTTCCGGCTGCGGCCGCCGATTACACGATCATCGCGCCGGCCGGCCCGGGCGGCGGCTGGGACCAGACGGCCCGCTCGATCCAGACCGTGCTGCAGGACGAGAAGATTTCCGGCAGCGTGCAGGTGGTGAACGTTCCGGGCGCCGGCGGCACGATCGGCCTTGCCCAGTTCGCCAGCCAGAACAATGGCAATCCGAACGCACTCATCGTCGGCGGTTACGTCATGGTCGGCGCCATCCTCACCAACCAGTCGCCGGTGACGCTCAAGGACGTGACGCCGATCGCCCGCCTGACCGGCGAATATGAGGCGATCGTCGTTCCCGCCGCCTCGCCGATCCAGAACCTGGAAGACCTCGTCAAGGCGCTGAAGGCCGATCCGGGCGCGGTGTCCTGGGCGGGCGGCTCGGCCGGCGGTACGGACCACATCACGGCAGGTCTGATCGCCAAGGCGGCCGGCGTCGATCCGACCAAGATCAACTATGTCGCCTATGCCGGCGGCGGCGAAGCGCTTGCCGCGATCCTTGGCAACCAGGTGACGGCAGGTATTTCCGGCTATGGCGAGTTCGAGGCCCAGGTGAAGGCCGGCACGCTGCGGCTGATCGCCATTTCCAGCGCCGAGCGCATCGAAGGCATCGACGGGCCGACCCTCAAGGAAGGCGGCCTCGACGTCGTCGTGGAAAACTGGCGCATGGTCGCCGCTGCTCCCGGCCTTTCGGACGAGCAGGTCGCGACCATCAACGGCGACATCGAGAAGATGGTGAAGTCCGCCGCCTGGAAGGACACGCTGAAGACCAAGGGCTGGCAGGATACCTATCTGGCCGGCGACGCCTTCAAGGAACAGCTCGACAAGGATGTGGCCGCGACCGAAAGCATCCTCAAGGACATCGGGCTCGTCAAATGAGCGAGGTCCCGTCCTCTCACGCAAAGCGCCGCCCCGACCGGGCGGCGCTGTTCATCGCGCCGGTCCTGTTCCTGCTTGCCTGCGTCATCTGGTGGGATGCCGGCCGGCTTGCGGAAGTGACCAACTATTCGCGCATCGGCCCCGCGACCGTGCCGCATGTCGTCGCCATCGGGCTGGCGCTGCTTGCCGTATGGACGGCCTTCGAGGCCTGGCGCGGCGATTTTCCCGAGCGCGAACCCGTCGAGGTGCAGCCGGTCGTGATGATCGTCGCGGGCCTCGCCGGACAGATGCTGCTTTTGAAGACCGCCGGCTTCTCCATCGCGACGGGCGTGCTCTTCGCGCTGACGGCGTTCGGTTTCGGCCGGCGCAAGCTCTGGATCTCCCTGCCGATCGGCATTGCGCTGAGCTTCGTCATCTATGTGATCTTCGGCCGCTTCCTGCAACTCTCGCTGCCCACCGGGCCGCTCGAGCACCTGTTCTTCTGAGGGCCTGGCGATGAATACATTCGAATTCCTCCTGCAAGGGCTCGTCATCGCCGCCCAGCCGATGAACCTGCTCTATGCGCTGATCGGCGTGACGCTCGGCACCGCCGTCGGCGTTCTGCCCGGCATCGGCCCGGCGCTGACGGTCGCCCTGCTTCTTCCCGTCACCTACAAGCTCGATCCGGCCGGTTCGCTCATCATGTTCGCCGGCATCTATTACGGCGGCATGTATGGGGGATCGACGACGTCGATCCTGCTCAACACGCCGGGGGAAAGCGCTTCCGTCGTCACGGCGCTCGAAGGCAACAAGATGGCACGGGCGGGGCGCGGCGGCCCGGCGCTGGCGACGGCAGCCATCGGCTCCTTCGTCGCAGGCCTCATCGCCACGCTCGGCCTTGCCTTCATCGCGCCCTTCGTCGTGAAGTTCGCGCTCTCCTTCGGGCCGCGCGAATATTTCGCGCTGATGGTGCTCGCCTTCGTGACGGTGTCGGCAGCGTTCGGCGATTCCACCCTGCGCGGGCTGACGGCGCTTTTCGTCGGGCTCGGCCTTGCCGTGATCGGCATCGACCAGCAGACCGGGCAGGCGCGCCTTTCCTTCGGCGTTCCCGACCTGCTCGACGGTATCGAGGTGACGACGCTGGCCGTGGCGATGTTCGCCATCGGCGAGACGCTCTTTGTCGCCTGTCAGGGCAACCGCATCCCCGAAAAGGTGGAGGCGGTGAAGGGCTCTGTCTGGATGAACGCGCAGGACTGGGCACGCTCCTGGAAGCCCTGGCTGCGCGGCACCGCCATCGGCTTTCCCATCGGCGCGATGCCGGCCGGCGGGGCGGATATTGCAAGCTTCCTGTCCTATTCCACGGAAAGGCAGTTCTCCAAGCACAAGGACGAGTTCGGCAAGGGGGCGATCGAGGGCGTGGCGGGGCCGGAAGCGGCCAACAACGCCTCGGCCGCCGGAACGCTGGTGCCGCTCCTGTCGCTCGGCCTGCCGACGACCGCGACGGCGGCCATCATGCTCGCCGGCTTCCAGCAATACGGCCTTCAGCCCGGCCCGCTGCTGTTTGCGACCAACCCGCAGCTGGTCTGGGGCCTGATCGCCAGCCTGCTCATCGCCAATTTCATGCTGCTGGTGCTGAACCTGCCGCTGATCGGCCTGTGGGTGAAGCTGCTGACCATTCCCAAGCCGTGGCTCTATGCCGGCATCCTGCTGTTTGCGACGCTCGGCACCATCGGCGCCAATCCATCGGTCTTCGAAC
Source organism: Shinella sumterensis (assembly GCF_004514425.2). GTDB lineage: Bacteria > Pseudomonadota > Alphaproteobacteria > Rhizobiales > Rhizobiaceae > Shinella > Shinella sumterensis. The sequence goes on along the minus strand of NZ_MYFN02000010.1, from coordinate 181,149 downwards.
TCGGCATGCTCCTGGTATTCGGCCTACTGGGCTTTGCCATGCGCATCTTCGGCTACCCGATCGCGCCCGTCGTCGTCGGCCTGATCCTGGGTCCGATGGCCGAGCAGCAGCTACGCCGCGCGCTGGCGATCAGCCAGGGCGATGTGACGGCGCTCTTCATGTCGCCGATTGCCGCCGTGCTGTTCGGGCTCGCCCTGCTTGCGGTGCTCGTGCCGCTCGTTCTGCGGGCGCGGGGCAAGGGGGAAGTTCTCTCGCAGTTTGCCGCCAACGAAGACTGAAGTCTTTCGTCCATCGTTGAAAACAATGCAGGCCGGGAACTGCGTTTCCGGCCTGCGTCCGTTGCATGGCTGGGCTGAGAAAGCGTCTGTTGTACTTTCGCGCGAAAGGCATCATCTATTGCACGTAAGCTAAAACAGAAAGCGAGCAATACAATGACTTCCCTCCGCAATTCCTTCGCCCAGGGCTTTTTCGGCCGGGCCTTCGCCGTGCTGAGCGCTGCCAACGCAGCTGCTGCGGCCGTGGAAGGGCACCGCCGCCCGAAGGAACGCGACCTGAAGACGCTGGGCATCAATCCCGTCGACTTCCCCCGCGTTTAACGCAGAACCAATTCCCGAATGAAAAGGCCCGCTGGTCGCAAGACCGGCGGGCCTTCTGTATTTGGCGTTGCTTTTCTCTCTACTTGGGAGAGGCCGGCCGTCGGAACGGCCGGCTGCCGTCGTCAGGCGTTCTCGCCGAGTTGGGTCGCCACGCGGTCGGAGGCGGGGGCGTCGGGATGGTGGCCCAAAGCCTGTTCGCGCCTGTTGTAGCGGATCGAGGACCAGAGCGAGATGCCGATCAGCGTCGCGCCGCCCAGGCCCGTGATGACCTCGGGAATGTGCACCAGCGTCTGGCAGTACATGACCACCGACAGGATCAGGATCGCGTAGAACGCGCCGTGCTCCAGGTAGCGGTATTCCGCAAGCGTGCCCTTCTCCACCAGCATGATGGTCATCGAGCGCACATACATGGCGCCGATGCCGAGACCGATGGCGATGATGAACAGGTTCTGCGTCAGCGCGAAGGCGCCGATGACACCGTCGAAGGAGAAGCTGGCATCCAGCACTTCCAGGTAGATGAACGCGCCCAGACCGCCCTTGGCGGCTTCCGACATCGCCTTCTGCGAAGCATCGAGCAGGCCGCCGATGACTTCCACCGCCAGGAAGGTCAGAAGACCGTAGATGGCGGAAAAGACGAAGGTGTTGGCATCCTCGCCATCGAGCAGCCGTGAGAACAGCACGATGAGCAGCAGCACGAAGGCGATCTCGATGCCCTTGACGGTCGCCGAGCGGGCCATGTGCTTCTCGATGAAGCCGATCCAGTGCACGTCCTTCTCATGGTTGAAGAAGTAGGTGAGGCCGACCATCATCAGGAAGGTGCCGCCGAATGCCGCGATGGGCAGGTGCGCGTCGTGCATGATGCGGGCATATTCCGCCGGCTCGCGGGCAGCAAGGATGAGCGCGTCGATCGGGCCGATACCGGCGGCGATGACGACGATCAGGAGCGGGAAGACGATGCGCATGCCGAAGACGGCGATGAGAATGCCCCAGGTCAGGAACCGGCGTTGCCAGACCGGCGTCATGTCCTTGAGCTTGTTGGCATTCACGATGGCATTGTCGAAGGAGAGCGAGATTTCGAGCACCGCCAGGACGGCGCAGATGAAGAAGACGGTCGCCATGCCGGCGAGCGTGCCTTCGGTCTGCCAGCCCAGCCACGCGCCGAGCGCGAGGCCGATGACGGTCGAGATCAGAGCCCATTTGAGATAGGAAAGTGTGGTCTTGCCTTCGCCGGTGCCGATCATGACAGCGCCTCCATCTTCATGGAGGTAGACGAAGTGACGTTGCGCATACCACGACGGGCATGCGGGTGAGGCATGGTGAAAATAGTCATGTGCGTATGAATCCGCCGGCTGATTGCTGGCGGTACCGACATCACGAGAGCGCCGTAAAAACTCTCGCCAGAGGGGCCCGGCACCAGGGTTCGCCGCGGCAAACGATGTCAAAGGGCCGCGGGTAAGGCTGTTTTCACCGAAGTTGCCCTCCGCGTCAAGATGCAGCGTGCCGCAGGCGACAAACGCGTTGCCGCGGCTTTCGTTCCCCGATTTTGCATCGGCACCCTGTACCAACGCCCCTGTCCATTCCTATATTCGCCGCACGCTGATTTGCCAGAAAGGAACTTCCATGACCGAAACGTCGATCGATCCCGCCCTCGTCGAGTGGACCGGCCTCAACGGCCTGCCGCGGTTCGATCTGGTCAAGGACGAGGCCTTCGCCGCAAGCTTCGATGCAGCACTTGCTGCCCATGAAGCGGAAATCGACGCGATCGCCAACAATCCCGACGTGCCGACCTTCGAGAACACGGTCGTGGCGCTGGAGATCGCCGGCGACGCGCTTTCGCGCGTTTCCGCGCTGTTCTGGAGTCGTGCGGGCGCCAACACCAATGACACGATCCAGGCCCTGGAACGCGAGATCGCGCCGAAGATGTCGCGCCACTATTCGAAGATCGGCACCAATGCCGCCCTCTTCAGGCGCATCGATGCGCTGTGGGAAGGGCGCGCCGGCCTCAATCTCTCGCTCGAGCAGCTGCGCGTGCTGGAACGGCACTGGAAAGGCTTCGTGAAATCGGGCGCCAAGCTGGAGAAGGCCGATCAGGACCGGCTTTCGGCGATCAACGAGACGTTGGCGGGGCTCGGCGCGAAATTCGGCCAGAACGTGCTTGCAGACGAAAAGAACTGGGTGCTGTTCCTCGACGAAGGCGAGGCGCTCGACGGCCTGCCGGATTCCCTGAAGGACGCGATGGCTGCTGCGGCCCGCGAACGCGGCGCGGAGGGGCGCTATGCCGTCACGTTGTCGCGCTCGATCATCGAGCCGTTCCTGACATTCTCTGCCCGCCGGGAGCTGCGCGAGCAGGCGTTCCGGGCCTGGGTGGCGCGCGGCGAGAATGCCGGCGACACGGACAATCGCGGCATCGTGAAGGAAACGCTGGCGCTTCGTTCCGAAAAGGCGGGGCTGCTCGGCTACGAAAACTTTGCCGCCCTGAAGCTCGACAACACCATGGCCAAGACGCCCGAGGCGGTAAACGGCCTGCTCATGCAGGTCTGGGAAAAGGCCGTGGCGCGGGCGCGCGAGGAGGAAGCGGAACTGGCCGACCTCATCGCGGAGGAGGGGCGCAACCACGAGGTCATGCCGTGGGACTGGCGTTATTACGCCGAAAAGCTGCGCGCCAAGAAATTCAACTTCTCCGAGGCCGAGCTGAAGCCCTATCTCCAGCTGGAGAAGATCATCGACGCCTGCTTCGACGTCGCAGAGCGCCTGTTCGGCATTCGCGCCGTCGAGAAGAAGGGCGTGCCGGTCTATCATCCCGATGTGCGCGTCTTCGAGATCCGCGACCGGGACGACAGGCTGGTCGCGATGTTCCTGGGCGACTATTTCGCCCGCTCCTCGAAGCGGTCGGGCGCCTGGATGAGCTCCTACCAGAGCCAGCACCGTCTGCCGCTGCCGAACGGTTCGGTCGGCGAGATCCCGATCATCTACAATGTCTGCAATTTCGCGAAACCTGCCGAGGGCAAGCCGGCGCTCCTGTCGCTCGACGATGCGCGCACGCTGTTCCACGAATTCGGCCATGCGTTGCACGGCATGCTGTCCGATGTCACCTATCCCTCGGTCTCCGGCACCGGCGTTTCGCGCGATTTCGTGGAACTGCCCTCGCAGCTTTACGAACACTGGCTGACGGTGCCGGAAATCCTGACGCGCTATGCCGTGCACTACCGGACGGGCGAGCCGATGCCGCAGGCGCTGCTCGACAAGGTTCTTGCCGCGCGCACCTTCAATTCCGGTTTCGCGACGGTGGAGTTCACCTCCTCGGCGCTGGTCGACATGGCGTTCCACACCCGTGGACCGGTAGAGGATCCGATGGCTGTTCAGGGCGAGGTCCTGCAGACGATCGGCCTGCCGAAATCCATCGTCATGCGCCATGCCACGCCGCACTTCCAGCACGTCTTCTCCGGCGACGGCTACTCGGCCGGCTACTATTCCTACATGTGGTCGGAGGTGCTGGATGCGGATGCCTTCTCCGCCTTCACCGAGACGGGCGATGCCTTCAACCCGCAGATGGCGGCACGGTTGAAGACCTACATCTATTCCGTCGGCGGTTCGGTGGACCCGGAAGACGCCTACAAGGCCTTCCGCGGCAAGCTGCCGAGCCCGGAGGCCATGCTGGAGAAGAAGGGGCTGGCCGCTTAGGGCGCGCTGTCGTTTGGGCGGGCGGCCCCCTCATCCGGCCCTATCGGGCCACCTTCTCCGCGAGGGGAGAAGGGAAAGGAGGCGTCGCGGTTGAACCACCTTCTCCCCAGCGGGGAGAAGGTGCCGGCAGGCGGATGAGGGGGCTGCGAGATCGCTGCCGTCATCATCCCGTTACCGAACTTTCGGCGAACCGTCATCGTGCCGTTACCGGACTGACATGCCGAGGACCGAAGGTCTGCCCGTCGATTCGCGGGTATGGCCGGAGGTGGCATGGCGATTGTTCCGGAAACGCTGACGCGGCGGTCGTTTCTTCTGACCGCCGGCGCCGGTGCGCTTGCAACCTCCTCGGCGCTCGCCGTCCCCTTCTACGCGCGCCGGCATGGCAGCCCGTCCTTCTCGCATGGCGTACAGTCCGGCGACGTGGACTGCGCATCGGGCGTCGTGTGGACGCGCACGGATCGCCCGGCCGAGGTCTTGCTGGAGTATTCGACGACCGAGAGCTTCACCAATGCGGCGCGCATGCCGCTGCTCAAGGCGACCGGTGCGTCCGACCATACGGTGAAGGCGCTGTTGCAGGGCCTGTTGCCGGATCAGGATATCTTCTACCGTTTCACGGCGAGCGACCCCACGTCCAGCCATCTCGTCTCGGAGCCGGTCGTCGGGCGCTTCCGCACCGCGCCGATGCGCAACCGCTCGGTGCGCTTCGTCTGGTCGGGCGATACGGCGGGGCAGGGCTGGGGCATCGACGATGTGGGCATGAAGACCTATTCGACCATGCTGCGCCACGAGCCGGACTTCTTCATCCATTCCGGCGACACGATCTATGCCGACGGACCGATGCCCGACGAGATCACGCTGCGGGACGGCGGCGTGTGGAAGAACCGCATCGTCACCGACGAGAAGCGCGATGTGGCGCGCACGCTGGACGAATTCCGCGGCCAGTGGAAATACAATCTGCTCGACGATCACCTGCTCGCCTTCAACGCGCAGTGCCCGACTTTCTTCCAGTGGGACGATCATGAGGTGCTGAACAACTGGTCGGCCTCCAGCGACCTGACCGGCGACCGGCGCTACCCGGACAAGGACATCCACGTCTACGAGGCGCGCGCCAGGCAGGCGTTCCAGGAAATGACGACGATCCGCTACTGCGCGGACGAGCCCGGCCGCATCTTCCGCAAGGTCGCCTACGGACCGCTGCTCGACGTGTTCTTCGTCGACCTGCGCTCCTATCGCAGCGCCAACCGCTCCGCGACCGACCACGATCTCTTCGGTCCCCGGCAGGCGGCCTGGCTGCGCCGGGAGCTGGCGGCGTCGCGCGCGACGTGGAAGGTCATCGCCTGCGACATGCCGCTCGGCCTCGTCATCTGGGACGACTATACCAACAGCCTGGGATTCGAGGGCGTGGCGGACGGGCTGAACGGCCCGCCGGCGGGCCGCGAGCGTGACATCGCCGATCTTCTCGCCTTCATGCGGGACAATGCGATCCACAATGTCGTGTGGTTGACGGCGGACGTGCATTATACCGCCGCCCACCACTACGATCCGTCACGCGCGGTCTTCAAGGACTTCCTGCCGTTCTGGGAGTTCGTGTCGGGGCCGCTGCATTCCGGTACCTACGGACCGAAGCCGCTCGACCGGACCTTCGGACCGGAGGTGCGGTTCATCAAGTCCTCGAAAGGCGGGATCGACAGCAACCTTCCGCCGTCGGCGGGCCTCCAGTTCTTCGGCCTCGTCGACATTCACGGCGCAAGCCGCGAGATGACGGTGCGCCTCATGGACAGGGAAGATCAGGAGCTCTGGCGCATCACGCTGCCGCCCGTGCTCTCCTCCTGAGGGCGCGCGAATGCCGGAAATGCAACGGAGTTGCCGACCGCCCCTTTCGCAATTGCGGAAAAACATGTAAGAGCCCGGCCATTGAAGATGGTGCCCTCGTTTTGCGCGCGCCCCTTAACCTCAGAGATTAAACCATGTCCATCCGCAATATCGCGATCATCGCGCACGTCGACCATGGCAAGACCACGCTCGTTGACGAACTTCTGAAGCAGTCCGGCTCGTTCCGTGAAAACCAGCGCGTCGCCGAACGCGTGATGGACTCGAACGATCTCGAAAAGGAACGCGGCATCACCATTCTCGCCAAGGCCACCTCGGTCGAGTGGAAGGGTGTTCGCATCAATATCGTCGACACGCCCGGCCACGCCGACTTCGGCGGCGAAGTCGAGCGCATCCTCTCGATGGTGGACGGCGCGATCGTTCTCGTCGACTCGTCGGAAGGCCCGATGCCGCAGACCAAGTTCGTGGTCGGCAAGGCGCTCAAGGTCGGCCTCAAGCCGATCGTCGCCATCAACAAGATCGACCGTCCGGACGGCCGTCACGAGGAAGTGCTGAACGAGGTCTTCGACCTTTTCGCCAATCTCGACGCCACCGATGAGCAGCTCGACTTCCCGATCCTCTACGGTTCGGGCCGTAACGGCTGGATGAACGTCAACCCCGAGGGACCGCAGGACGAAGGCATGGCGCCGCTGCTCGACCTCGTGCTCAAGCACGTGCCGGAGCCGACGGTTGCCGAAGGCCCGTTCCGCATGATCGGTACGATCCTCGAGGCCAACCCTTTCCTCGGTCGCATCATCACCGGCCGCGTCCATTCCGGCTCGATCAAGCCGAACCAGGCCGTCAAGGTTCTCGGCCAGGACGGCAAGCTCATCGAAACCGGCCGTATCTCCAAAATCCTCGCCTTCCGCGGCATCGAACGCACGGCCATCGACGAAGCCCATGCAGGCGACATCGTCGCGATTGCCGGTCTCTCCAAGGGCACGGTCGCCGACACGTTCTGTGACCCATCGGTCTCCGAAGCGCTGACTGCGCAGCCGATCGACCCGCCGACCGTCACCATGTCCTTCATCGTCAACGACAGCCCGCTTGCCGGCACCGAAGGCGACAAGGTGACGAGCCGCGTCATCCGCGACCGTCTGTTCAAGGAAGCCGAAGGCAACGTCGCGCTCAAGATCGAAGAAGCCGAAGGCAAGGACTCTTTCTACGTTTCCGGTCGCGGTGAACTTCAGCTCGCGGTTCTCATCGAAACCATGCGCCGCGAAGGTTTCGAACTGGCCGTATCGCGCCCGCGCGTCGTGATGCAAAAAGACGAGAACGGCACGACTATCGAGCCGATCGAAGAAGTCGTCATCGACGTTGACGAGGAGCATTCGGGTATCGTCGTGCAGAAGATGTCCGAGCGCAAGGCCGAGATGACCGAGCTTCGTCCGTCGGGCGGTAATCGCGTTCGCCTGAAGTTCCTGGCACCGACCCGCGGCCTGATCGGCTACCAGTCGGAACTGCTCACGGACACGCGCGGCACGGCCGTCATGAACCGCCTTTTCCACGACTACCAGCCCTACAAGGGCGCCATCGGTGGCCGCGTCAATGGCGTGCTGCTGTCGAACGGTTCGGGCGAAGCCGTCGCTTATGCCATGTTCAACCTCGAAGACCGCGGCCCGATGATCATCGAGCCGGGCGAAAAGGTCTATGCGGGCATGATCATCGGCATCCACACCCGTGATAATGACCTCGAGGTCAACGTGCTGAAGGGCAAGCAGCTCACCAACATCCGCGCTGCCGGCAAGGATGAAGCCGTGAAGCTGACCCCGCCGATCCGCATGACGCTCGACCGCGCGCTGTCGTGGATCCAGGACGACGAGCTGATGGAAGTGACGCCGAAGTCCATCCGTCTGCGCAAGATGTTCCTCGATGCCAACGACCGCAAGCGATTCGACAAGCAGCGTGCCGCCGGCGCCGCCTGATCGCTCTTTCCCGTATCGGAACACATTGGACCCCGGCCTTCGTGCCGGGGTTTTTCATGTGTGTGCCGTCTTTTTACGGCTTGTGACGCTTGTTAAAAATGCGTTAACTTTTCCATGCGCCGTCCGGAACTCGGCTGTGGGCAATGCATGCCTTCAGGTCCTGCGGGATTCCGGTGGAGTCGGTGCAGGAATATGAGTGGTGTTATGAAGACACTGTCGATCGACGTGCGGCGCGCCGAGCCGCAGGACGCACGCGCGATATCCGAAACGCACCGGATCTCGTGGCTGCAAGCCTATGCCGGCCTCATCCCGCACAAGCCGCTGATCCAGATGGTCGACCGCCGCGGCGAGACGTGGTGGCGCAAGGCGACCCGCGGCCCGGCCACGCTGCTCGTGCTGGATGTCGCCGGAACGGTCGCGGGCTATGCCACGCTCGGCCTGAACCGCGCCCGTGCGCTCCCCCAGGAAGGGGAAATCTACGAAATCTACCTGCGGCCGGAATATCAGGGCATCGGCCTTGGCCGGCAGCTTTTCGGCGAGGCGAAACTGTTGCTGAAGTCGCTGGGCTGCAAGGGCCTCATCGTCTGGTGCCTGGAGGACAGCGAGCACGCCTATCGCTTTTTCCGCTCCTCCGGCGGTCGCGATATCGCCGAGGGCATGGAGAACTTCGGCGAGAAGGACCTCAAGAAGGTCGGCTTTGTCTGGCCCTAGGCGGTCCTATTGCACCGCGTCGGGCAGATAGCGCATCGGCTGTTCTGAGAACTTCCCCTGTTTGCCGCGCCATTGCGGCTGCGACGTTCCGCAAATGAAACCGGCGGCCTTTTCGTCCGCGATGTCGCGGGCCAGCGCGTTGGCGTCCTTGTTTTCGAGCGCATCGACATAGCCCACGACGCAGCTTGTCGGGTTCTTTGCCGTCGCAATCGTGGAGACGACGAGGATCTGGCCGTAGCGGGTATCGGCGCTGTCGGTCTGCTCCGGGTCCGCGACGAACCAGCGCGCGACGGCGGCGATCGGCGTGCCGTCGGCACCCAGCCGCCACTCGATCTTGGCACCCGTATGGTTGAACGGCCCGAAGGTCTCGAAGGCCTGGTCGAGATAGGGCTTTCCGATCGGCCCGTAGGCCTGGCTCTGGCGCAGGTCCCCCTCCTTGAAATAGACGGAGAGGTCCTTGTAGCCGGCGCATTGCAGCGTGACGCTCGGCCCTTCATCCTCCTGCGCAATCGTCTTGCAGGCATCGAGATTGCGGTCCGTATAGGTGCTTTCGTTGGCGCTCGCGACAGCGGTCTGGCCGAAGACGAAAGCGGCGGAAAGAAGAAGGGACGTCAGGCGCATGGGGATCCTCCGGTCATGGGGGAAGACGGGGCTTGGACCCGGTCTATTCGGCTTGGGCGAAAGTCATGTTGCGCCGCAGCGGGATTCGCATTAGGAAGCCCGCAAATCATTGCTTTTCCAATCGAGGGAGCCCCCATGCGTATCGATGCGATTTCCGTTGGCAAGAATCCGCCTGATGACGTGAACGTGATTGTCGAGGTGCCGGTCGGCGGTCATCCGATCAAGTACGAAATGGACAAGGACGCCGGCGCGCTTGTCGTCGACCGCTTCCTTTATACGCCGATGACCTATCCGGGCAATTACGGCTTCGTGCCGCACACGCTGTCCGAAGACGGCGACCCGATCGACGTTCTCATCTGCAACACGCGTCCGCTCATCCCCGGCTGCGTCATCAACGTGCGCCCGATCGGCGTCATGGTCATGGAAGACGATGGCGGCCAGGACGAGAAGATCATCGCCGTTCCGGTGCCGAAGCTGACGCGCCGCTACGACAAGGTCGAGAACTATACCGACCTGCCGGAAATCACGCTGAAGCAGATCGAGCACTTCTTCGAGCACTACAAGGATCTGGAGCCCGGCAAGTGGGTGAAGATCGGCGGCTGGCAGGACGTGACCGTGGCCAAGAAGCTGATCCTCGAAGCCGTCGAGCGCTACAACGCGCAGAAGTAAGCTCAGCGCCGCACGGCGGCGTCCAGCCTCAAGACGATATCCTCCGGGTCGCCCTCGATCCGGAGGATTTTCTTTCTCTGGGTATCGCCGCTCACCAGGCTGACGGCGGATTTCGCCACGCCCGCGGCCTTGGCGACAAGAGCGATCAAAGCCTTGTTGGCCCTGCCCTTGTCGGGCGGGTCGCTGACCCGGGCCTTGAGGTAGCCTTCGCCGTCGGCGCCGGTTTCCCAGCCGTCGACCGCATCGCGCCCGCCGTTCGGCGTCAGCCGCACCGACAGGCGCACATGGTCGTCACGGCGCCGGATCGCGGCGCCCGGCGCGGTCGTCACGGGGTCAGGAGAGGAGAGCCGGGGCCAGGACCGTGCGGATCACCTGCTCCAGGAAGAACAGGATGACGAGCACGACGAGCGGCGACAGGTCCACGCCGCCGAAATTGGGCAGCACGCGGCGGATGGGCCGGTAGATCGGTTCGGTCAGCTGGTAGAGCGAGCGGCCGATGGTGGCGATGACCTGATTGTTCGTGTTGATCACGTTGAACGCATAGAGCCAGGAGAAGATCGCCGAGGCGATCACCAGGAACCAGGCGATATTGATGATGAACAATAGGGTGTTGATGACCGCTATCATTGATGTCTCCAAATGGTTTTCGTGCTGACATGTAGCCATTGCGGGCGCAGCCAGCAAGGCCGGCGCCGGACGCCGCGGCAACATGTTTAACGCGGACGCTCAATCCTCGTGGAAGACCCTTTCCAGGAAGGCGGTCATCCAGAGCCGCAGGGCGGCGTCGTGCAGCAGGCGGCCATGGAGATGGAGGCTGCCCACCTGCGCGCCCGGCAGCTCGAAACGATGCGCGCCGTGCACGACCCAGCGGTGCATCATGGCCAGCGTCAGCTCGCCGTGGAACTGGATGCCCCAGGCATTGTCGGCGTAACGGAAGGCCTGGTTCTCGTAGTGATGGCCCGTGGCAAGCAGGGTGGCGCCGGACGGCAGATCGAAGCCCTCGCGGTGAAACTGGTAGACCATGTCGGGCCAGGGCATCAGGGCGGTGCCGGCCTGCGTGGCATTCAGCGGATACCAGCCGATTTCCGTCCAGCCCTCGCTATGGCCGAAAACCCTGCCGCCGAGCTGGCGCACGAGCATCTGCGCGCCAAGGCAGATGCCGAGGAAGGGACGGTTCTCGCGCAGCGGAACGGCGAGCCAGTCGACCTCGTCACGGATATAGGGCTCGTCGTCGTTGGCGCTCATCGGCCCGCCGAAGACGACGGCGCCGGCATGATGGGCAAGCGTTGCCGGCAGCGGATCGCCGAGCACCGGGCGGCGGATATCCAGCGCGTGGCCCATGCTTTCCAGGATCTGCCCGACACGGCCGGGGCTCGATCTCTCCTGGTGCAGCACCACGAGAACCGGGCGCTTGCGCGGTGGGAAATTGGACAGATCAGGCATGGTTCAGGTTTCGCCGGTCTCCTCGTGCGCCGCTTGTGCGCCGGCGCGCTGGGCCGCTTCCTGCCGCTTCATGATGCGTTCGCGGCCGGAGACACCGAGCAGGTCGGCGATGCGCCAGATGGCGTGATCCTCCATCTCGCTGCGCTCGCCATCCGCATAGACGATTTCCCAGAGCAGGCCGATCAGCCCGATGCGCTGTTCTTCCGAAAGCTGGCGCTTCAATTCCGAGGTGAAGTGGAAGAAATCGATGGCCTCGCTTTCGGCGTCGGCGCCGGCGGCGACAAGCGCATCCAGTTCCTTTTCATCGATGTCGTAATAGTCCTTGAAGCGGGCGCGCAGTGCGGCCTTCTCGACATCCAGCACCTTGCCGTCGGCCTCCATCACCTGGATGCAGAGCGCCATGACCGCCACGCGCGGGTCATCGACGGCAAAGGCCCGTCTGTCGTCTCCGCCGGAAAGGCTCGCCAGAAAGTGCTGCAGGCGTTCGAACATCTGCTATCAGCCCCATTGTCGCAAGGCCCTGTCCGCTTCTTGCGGCAGGCGCCCATCTGTTGTCATGTCCGTCGCCCGCCCCCCGACCCGGCAGACTTCGCCTTCTAGAACAGCCTGAACCCGCTCGTGCCGTCACGCTTGAGCGGACCTTCCTTGACGCCCGGATCATCCGGCAGGCCATAGAAGGGACGTTCTTCCTGCTCGACCGGTGCCGGCTTAGCCTTTTCAGGGGCGGTCTCCGTTCTGGTGCTCTTCACCGTGACAGGCTCGACCGCCGTTTCAGCGACAACGACGGGTTTCTCGGGCTCGGCCTTGGCGACGGTCACGACGTTCTCGACGACCGCGACGGGTTTCGTCTCGATTGCGAGCGGAGGAAGGGTGCGGATCGCCTCCTCGACGGAGTTGGCGGCGCCGTCTTCGACGGGCGCCTGCAATTCGCTGACCGGCGTCTTCCATTCGAAGGCATCCAGGCGGCCCGTGACGGGCGAAACGGCGCGCCATTCCGGCGATGTGATGCCATCGGCAGTCCAGGCCGGATCGCGCGGCGCCTTCAGCGCCTGGTTCATCCAGTGGCGGATACGGCCCTGATCGCCGGTCTCTGCATCCTCGATATCGGCCAGGAGAAGGAAGACGCTTTCGCGCGGCGAAAGCCGTGCGGAGGCTTCGGCCTTGGCGCGGGCAAGCGGGAAGTTGCGCGTTTCCAGCGCGGCCTCGGCCACGACATAGAGCGCCTCGGCGTTGTTGGGGCGCAGCGCCTCCAGCTTTTCCGCGCGCTTGAGGCGATCGGTGGCCGAATCGCCGCTGCGGGCGCGGACATAGAGCTTGGCCACGTCGGCATGCGCCGTCGCCTTCCAGAGCTTTTCGAGGATGCCGGCCGCCTTGCGCAGGTTATCTTCGCGCAGATAGGCCTTGGCCTCGATCAGGCAGGCGGGAACGAAGGTCTCGTCCAGCTTCAGCGCCTGGTGGGCATCCTCGCGCGCACCCTTCGGGTCGGCGTCGAGCTTGTCGGCGGCGCGGGCGGTGAGCAGCACGGCCTTGCGGCGGGCGAAGGTCTTCTTGTCCTCCGGCGAGCCGGAGCGGCCATCGCCGAGCAGTTTCAGCGCCTCGTCCCAATCGCCTGCTTCCGAGCGATATTCCAGCGCGGCTTCCGTCGCCCAGGGAAGCTGGGGCGCCTTTTCGGCAGCACGCTCGGCATATTGCCGCGCCGCCTCGTTGGCGCCGAGCCGCCGGGCTTCGAGATAGAGGCCGCGCAGGCCGAGTTCGCGCGTTTCCGGGTCATCGGCCATGAGTTCGAACTTCTTGCGCGCGTCGTCGTAGCGGCCCTCGATCATCGCGGCCTGCGCTTCGAGCAGGTGGATGAGCGGTTCCTGGTCGGCGCTGAGCAGGCCCCTGGTGCGCGACAGCATCTTGCGGGCACCGGCGGCATCACCGGCGCCGGCGGCGATCAGGCCGGTCGACAGCGCCTGATAGCCGCGGTCGCGCTTGCGGGCGCGGAAATAGCGCTGGATGGAGTGCGGCGAGGTCCAGACGACCCGCACCAGCCACCAGCAGAACATCACGGCCGCGATCAATGAGACGACGAGCGTCGCCGCCACCATCAGGCTCATATCGGCGCGCTGGCCCTGCCAGATGATGGAAAGTTCGCCCGGACGATCGGCGAGCCAGGCAAAGCCGGCAGCAAGCGCGAGGACGAAGAGAGCGAAAACGAGTATGCGGATCATGAAGCTTCTCCCGTCAGCCCTGTTTCGCCGTTGCGTTGAGCGCGCCGGACACGACGTTGCCGATCAGCTCCTCCACCGCGACGCGCTCGTCGAGCTTGCGCTTGTAATCCGCGCCGGCAGCCTGGCCTTTTTCGGGCAGGGTCTGCCATTCGATCTGCGCGCCCTTGAAATCGCCGTTCTGCAGCTTGTTCTCGATGCGGGCGACGACGGCCTCGGGGCTGTCGCCCTCGATGCTGCCGACCGGGCGAACGCGGATGGCCGAAGCGGCGCTCGCCATCAGGCGGCTCATGATGCCCTGCTCGCCGTCCGGCTGGTGCACCGCGTCGAGAATGGCGTCGGCCGTCTTCTGGAAATCGGCGGCGAGGTCGGCGCGCGACGCGACGCCCACGGCCGCATGGGCGCGCAGGCCCGCGATGGACGGATCGTCCGGTGCGACGCTGGCAAAGGCTTCCAGCTCCGCGAGATACGGGCCGCCGCGATCGATGGCGGTCTTGAGCGCACTCGCGGCCACGGCCTTGGCCATTTCGATATCGCTGCGCGGCGCGTCGAGCTTCTGTTCGGCGGCGGCGATGCGTTCGGTCAGCTGGCTTTCAGTAGTGCCCACCGCCTCGCTGGTACGGGCGATCTGGTCACGCAGGCCGGCAAGCTCGCTGTTCAGCCGCGTCACGTCGCCTTCGAGCTTCGTCACGCTTTCCGGGTTCGCGCCGGATGCGCCACCACCGTCAGCGGTGGATTTTTCCAGGGCCGCAAGGCGGGTTTCGAGCGGCTGGAGATCGACCGGGGCAGCCGACGGGGCTTCCGCCAACCGGGCCTTCAGCGCCTCGACCTCGTTCGCCAGGCTCGAAAGGGCGGCATCGTCACCGGCGCGTTCGGGGCCGGGGGCGGGCAGATAGCCGCCATATTGCAGGCTGCCGGCGCCGACGAGCGCGATAAGGCCGCCGAGAATGCCGGCCGCCAGCGTGCCGGCATTGCCGCGCTGCGAAGGCGGCGGCGTCTCTGCGCGCACGGGCTCCTCATAGGTGGGGCGGGCAGGCTCGACCGGTTCGTCCTTCAGGTCTTCCTGCTCGGGGGTCGTCTCGGAGGCCGTTTCTGCTGCCGGCGTCGTCTCTTCCGCCACAGGTTCTTCAGCAGCCTGCCGCGTCTCCTCGCCGCTGGCCGGGACGGCTTCGAGATCGATCGTCACGGGTTCGTCGCCGCTCTTCTTGCGACGGGACGGGTTTTCCGGTTCCATGGCGACCTCCTTGCATTCATGTGCACTGCACTAAAGGTAGACAGGGATGGCGGGGAGGGAAAGACCCCGCCGGCAAATTCATCCGCCGCGGCCCTGCCGTCAGAGCAGCGCGAGCAGGCTCGCCTCATCGGGCGCCGTGGCGATTTCGGCCTGTGCGGCAAAGCGTTCCGGCACGATCGCCGCGACATTCGGGCTCATGCAGAGAAGACGCAGCGCCGCAAACCGATCCGGCATTTCCAGGAGGGGCGCGAGGCCGAAGAAGGCACGCGCACTTTCCGGCGAATAAAGAAGCACGGCATCGGGCACCGGTTCCAGCAGTGCAGATGCGACGGCGGTCGGGGGGTAGGTGAGCGCCATCATGCGGTAGCTTTCGATCGTCCGGAACGGGATGCTTGCCGCCCGAAGCCTGTTCTCGAAGCCGGATGCACGCGGCTTGCCGGCGAGATAGAGGATCGGGCTCTCCGGCGCACCGGAAACGCGAACATGCGCGATGACGCTTTCGGCCAGTGCCGCGCCGTCGCCGCCGGCCGCGTGGACGTCATGGAAACCGACCGCCTTCATCGCGTCTGCGGAGGCCTGTCCCACGGCGAAGACGCGTGTCGAAAGATGCGGGGCGAGGTCGGTCCCGATCGTCGAAAACAGCCGTGCGATTTCCGCGCTGGTCACGGCGATGGCCGCGTGCGGCGTTGCGAGCGCTTCCCTGACGGCCTCGATATCGTGTTCGGCTTTCGAGAGCGGCAGCAGCACCGCGTCATGGCCTCGCGCCGAGAGTGTTCGGGCAGTGCGGGCCGCGGCCGGCTCGGGGCGAAGCACGAGCACGCGCACGGCTCAGGCCCAGCTGTCGAAGAAACCGGCTCCCGCCTTCGCGCGGATCGCCTCGCCGGCATCGGCGCCGAGGCTTGCGGCATCGCTGGCCGGGCCGCTCGTCTCGATTTCGTGGAACTGGCTGCCGTCCGGCGTCAGGATCATGCCGCGAAACCGGATGTGGTCGCCCTCGACGCTCGCGTAACCGGCGATGGGCGTGCGACAGGAGCCGTCGAGCGTGGCGAGAAATGCGCGCTCGCAGGCGACGGCGGCGTGGGTCGTGCGGTCGTCGATGGCGCAAAGCAGGCCGCTGATGCGATCGTCGCCAATGCGGCTTTCGATGCAGATCGCGCCCTGCGCCGGCGCCGGCGGGAAGGAAACGGGGTCGAGCAGTTCGGTCGGCACATCCGTCTTGCCGAGGCGCTTCAACCCGGCATAGGCGAGCAGCGTGGCATCGGCCTCGCCGGCGGCGAGCTTGCCGAGACGGGTATCGACCTGGCCACGGAAGACGATGACGTTGAGGTCCGGCCGCAGGCGCCGGATGAGCGCCTGCCGGCGTAGCGAGGCCGAGCCGACCGTTGCGCCCTGCGGCAGGTCGAGCAGGCGCTTTGCGGTGCGGCCGATGAAGGCGTCGCGGATATCCTCGCGCGGCAGGAAGGCGGAGAGATGCAGCCCTTCCGGCAGTTTCGTCGGCATGTCCTTGGAGGAATGCACGGCGAAATCGAGCTCGCCGGAGGCCAGCTGTGCCTCGATCTCCTCGGTGAACAGGCCCTTGCCGCCGATCAGCGCCAGCGAACGGTCGGTGATGCGGTCGCCCTTCGTGGAGAGCACGACGATCTCGAACATGTCTTCGGCCAGGCCATGGGCCGCCATCAGGCGCGAACGGGTCTCGTGGGCCTGGGCGAGCGCCAGCGGGCTGCCGCGCGTGCCGATCCGGAAAGGTTTTGTTTGCATCCGCCTTGATCCATTGTTACCGGGATGTCTCGTAAACGGGTTTACCGCCCATCGCAATCAATCCCAAGTGCTTCATGTCGTCCCAACTGACCATTCTCGGCATCGAAACGAGCTGCGACGAGACCGCCGCGGCCGTCGTCACACGCGCGGCGGACGGGCATGGCGAGATCCTGGGCGAGGTGGTGCTGAGCCAGCTCGAGGAGCACAGCGCCTATGGCGGCGTGGTGCCGGAGATCGCGGCGCGCGCCCATGTCGAGGCGCTGGACAGCCTGATTTCCGAAGCGCTGCTGCGGTCCGGGCGCACGCTCGCGGATGTCGATGCCATTGCCGCGACCAGCGGTCCGGGGCTGATCGGCGGCCTGATCGTCGGGCTGATGACGGGCAAGGCCATTGCGCGGGCGACCGGCAAGCCGCTCTACGCCGTCAACCATCTCGAGGGACATGCGCTGACGGCCCGGCTGACCGATGGCATCGCCTTTCCCTATCTGATGCTGCTGGTGTCCGGCGGCCATACCCAGCTCGTTCTGGTGCGCGACGTCGATGATTACGAGCGCTGGGGCACGACCATCGACGACGCGCTCGGCGAGGCCTTCGACAAGACGGCCAAGCTGCTCGGCCTGCCCTATCCCGGCGGCCCGGCCGTCGAGCGCATGGCGAAGCGCGGCAATGCCGAACGCTTCACCTTTCCGCGCCCGCTCGTCGGCGAAGCGCGGCTCGATTTCTCCTTTTCGGGGCTTAAGACGGCCGTGCGGCAAGCCGCGCAATCGATCGAGCCCGTCACCGAGCAGGATATCGCTGACATCTGCGCCTCCTTCCAGCGCGCCGTGTCGCGCACGCTGAAGGATCGCATCGGCCGCGGGCTGGAGCGGTTCCGCGCGCTCTATCCCGATGTCGCGACACCGGCGCTGGTGGTGGCCGGCGGCGTTGCGGCGAATGCCGAGCTGCGCGCGACGCTTCAGGCGCTGTGCGACAAGAACCGGTTCCGGTTCATCGCGCCGCCGCTGGCGCTCTGCACAGACAATGCGGCGATGATCGCCTGGGCGGGGTTGGAGCGCATGGCCGTGGGGCTTTCGGCGGATGACCTCTCCGTCGCGCCGCGCTCGCGCTGGCCGCTCGACAAGGCGGCCGCGACGCTTCTGGGATCCGGCAAACGGGGAGCCAAGGCATGAGCATCTCGGGCAGGATCGCCGTGCTCGGCGCAGGCGCCTTCGGGACCGCGCTCGCAAGCGTTGCGGCGGCAAGCGGCGGGGACGTCGTTCTCATCGGCCGCTCTGCCGACATTGTCGAGACGATGCGGCTTTCACGCCGTCACGAGAAGGCGCTGCCGGGCATCGACCTGCCGCATGCGCTGACCTACAGCGCGGATATCGAGGCGGTGCGAGGGGCGGGCATCGTGCTTTTCGCCATGCCATCGCAGGCGCAACGTGAAGCCGCGCGCACGCTCGCGCCGCTGCTCGCGCCCGGCACGGCCGTCGTTGTCTGCGCCAAGGGCATGGAAAAGGACACGGGCCGCCTCCTGACGGACGTGCTGGAAGAGGAGCTTCCGGGCCGCGAGATCGCGGTGCTGTCCGGTCCGGGCTTCGCGGCCGATATCGCCAAGGGCCTGCCGACGGCCATGGTGATCGCCGCGCGCACGATCGAGATCGGCGCGGTGCTGGCAAAGGCGCTTTCCGGGCCGACCTTCCGGCTCTATCCGTCGACGGACCGGATCGGCGTGCAGCTCGGCGGGGCGCTCAAGAACGTGCTGGCGATCGCCTGCGGGATCATCGAGGGCGCGCAGCTTGGCGATTCGGCCCGGGCGGCGCTGATTTCGCGCGGGCTTGCGGAGCTGTCGCGCTTCGTCGAAGGCCACGGCGGCGAGGGTGTGACCGTCATGGGCCTGTCCGGGCTCGGCGATCTCGTGCTGACCGGCACCAGCCACCAGTCGCGCAACCTGCGCTTCGGCATCGCGCTCGGGCGCGAGGGCAACGCGGCCGGCTGGTCGGGCGACCTCGTCGAGGGGGCATTCGCCGCCTCCGTCGCCTCCGGCGTCGCTGCCAAAAAGGGCATCGACATGCCGATCACCGATGCGGTGGCGCGCATCATCGACGGCACGCTCGACGTGAAGACGGCCATCGGGCAGCTGATGACGCGCCCCATCACCCAGGAATGACAGAACGGCCAGAAGCCAGAGAAGGATCGTCCATGCTTTTCGCATTCGTCTGCCAGGACAAGCCCGGCGCGCTGCAGGTGCGCCTCGACACCCGTCCCGAACACGTCGCCTATCTGAACGCGCTCAACACGGAAGGCACGCTTGCCTTTGCCGGGCCCTTCCTCGGCGAGGACGGCAAGCCGACAGGCAGCCTCGTCGTGGTCAAGGCCGAGACGATCGAGGCCGCGCGCGAAATCGCCGCCAACGATCCCTATGCCAAGGCCGGCCTGTTCGCGTCCGTCGAGGTGAAGGCCTGGAACTGGGTCTTCAACAACCCGGAGGCCTGAGTCGATGGCGTACTGGCTCTACAAATCCGAACCCTTCAAGTTCTCCTGGGACAAGCTGAAGTCGAAGGGTGAGGCCGGCGAGGAATGGGACGGCGTGCGCAACTATCTGGCGCGCAACAACATGCGGGCCATGAAGATCGGCGACAAGGGCTTCTTCTACCACTCCAACGAGGGGCTGGAGGTCGTCGGCATCACCGAGGTCTGCGCCCTGTCGCACCCCGATTCGACCGCGGGCGACGATCCGCGCTGGGACTGCGTCGATATCCGCGCGGTGTGCGACATGCCGAAGCCCGTCTCGCTCAAGGACGTGAAGGCCAACCCGAAGCTTGCCAAGATGGCGCTCGTCACCTCCATGCGCCTTTCGGTGCAGCCGGTCACGGAGGAGGAGTGGATCGAGGTCTGCCGCATGGGCGGTCTCGACAACCCGCCGCGCTGACCTGCTCGTGAGGACGGACCCGCAGGTCTTCATCATCGAAAATACGGACGTGCTGGCGCCGCCGCATGTGCCGGAGGTGCAGCTCAGGCTCGCCTCCGAGGCGCATGACCTGTGGCTGAAGACCGAGGCTGAGCTGGAGGAGATCGGCCTGCCGCCGCCCTTCTGGGCTTTCGCCTGGGCGGGCGGCCAGGGGCTCGCGCGCCATGTGCTGGATCACCCGGCGCTGGTAGCCGGCAAATCGGTGCTCGATTTCGCCAGCGGCTCCGGCCTCGTCGGCATCGCGGCGCTGCTTTCAGGCGCTGCCTCGGTGCTGGCGGCGGATATCGATCCCTGGAGCGGAACGGCGATTTGCCTGAACGCGGCGTTGAACGACGTGTCGCTCGACAGCACGAGCGAGGATATGCTTGGACGCGATGAAGGCTGGGACGTCGTTCTTGCCGGCGACGTATTTTACGACCGCGCCTTCGCCGAAGCGCTCATTCCCTGGTTTGCCGCGCTTGCCGCGCGCGGCGCCACGGTGCTGGTCGGCGATCCCGGCCGCGCCTATTGCCCGCGCGAGCGCATGGAAGCGCTCGCCACCTATACGGTGCCGGTGACGCGGGCGCTGGAGGACAGCGAGGTCAAGAAGACCACGGTCTGGCGTTTCACCGGCCCGGCCGGATGACGCAGACGCCCGCTTCCCATGCACAGTCGTTGTGACCCGGGCTGAGCGTTATGATCTTCGGCCCGCTTGCACGGCGCTCCGCCGGCCGGGCGGACCAGCGATAGCCGCCGTCGTCCTCGACATAGAAATAAAGACCGCTGCCGCCGTCACGATAGGCGACGATGCCGCCGGCGTAGAAATCCGGGTCGGCGCGCCTGCCGCCGTCGCCGTGATAGCGCAGCCGGGTGCTGAAGCCGCCGCGGCTGGCATCGGTATCGAGACGCGAAATCGTCTTCAGGCCGCCATGGCCGCCATGATTGTGGTGATGGCGATGGCGCAGGCCGTCGCCGGCATGGGCGGCCGTCATGCCGCCTGTCACGAGCGCGGCCGCAAGCACGAAGACTTTCGTCGCGCGGAGTGCCGATAACAGAGTCATTCTGTCCTGCCTTCCGTGGGTGGTTAACAAATCGTTAACGGGCAGAATGGCCCCCTGGCCGCGGAAAGTCACTGACACGCTTGAAGAATTTTCAGATATCGTTAACGGCGCGGCGATGTCTTAAAACGGGGCGGCCGCAGGCGCGATCTCTAATCGATTAAATTCATTTTGCACTGCAATGAGGCTTGTGGTTCCGCTTTCCGGTGATTAAACGTCGCAATCACTGCATTGTGCACAACATACTGCAATTCCGGAGAAAATTTGTCCAGTTTATGGCTCTCCGGGGTTCCGTGAGGTTCAGATGGCGAATGTCACTCGAAGCCGGCCGCTCTCGCCGCATCTCCAAGTCTACAAGCCAATCCCGACGATGGTCATGTCCATCGTGCACCGCATCACCGGTGCGGCGCTCTACTTCGGCACGGTGCTGGTCGCCTGGTGGCTGATCGCCGCCGCTTCGGGCGAGGCCTATTTCAGCTGGGTCAGCTGGTTCTTCGGCACGCTGATCGGCCGCCTCGTGCTCTTCGGCTATACCTGGGCGCTGATGCATCACATGCTTGGCGGGCTCCGCCACTTCATGTGGGACATGGGCCACGGCTACGAGAAGCACTTCAATACCAAACTCGCCATTGCAACCCCGATCGCCTCCGTCGCCCTGACGGTGCTGATCTGGGTCGTCGGCTACCTGGCACGCTGAGGAGAGCCCCATGGATATGCGCACGCCCCTCGGCAAGGTTCGCGGCCTCGGCTCGGCAAAGGACGGCACGGAACATTTCTGGCGCCAGCGTCTCACGGCTGTGGCCAACGTGCCCCTGCTCCTGTTCTTCGTCGGCTTTCTTATCTGCTACAACGGCGCCTCCTATGCGGAGGTGACGGCAGCGCTGTCGAACCCGTTCGTGGCCGTTATCATGGCCCTCGTCGTGATCTCCGGCCTCATCCACATGAAGCTCGGCATGCAGGTCATCATCGAGGACTACGTGCATGCGGAAGGCATCAAGATCGTCCTTCTCATGCTCAATACCTTCTTCGCGTTTCTGGTCGGCGCTCTCTGTTTTTTCGCCGTCCTCAAGATCGCCTTCGCAGGATAATCCATCATGGCAGCGAACTCCTCCCCGGCGGCCAACGGCAAGGCCTATACCTATGTGGACCACTCCTTCGACGTGATCGTCGTCGGGGCCGGCGGTGCGGGCCTGCGCGCCACGCTCGGCATGGCCGAGCAGGGTCTCAAGACGGCCTGCATCACCAAGGTCTTCCCGACGCGTTCGCACACCGTCGCCGCCCAGGGCGGCATCGCCGCCTCGCTCGTCAACATGACGCCCGACTGCTGGCAGTGGCACCTGTACGATACCGTAAAGGGCTCCGACTGGCTCGGCGACGTCGACGCCATGCAGTATCTCGCCATGGAAGCGCCGAAGGCGGTCTATGAGCTCGAGCATTACGGCGTGCCCTTCTCGCGCAATGCCGAAGGCAAGATCTACCAGCGCCCGTTCGGCGGCCACATGCAGAACTACGGCGAAGGCCCGCCGGTGCAGCGCACCTGTGCCGCCGCCGACCGTACCGGCCACGCCATCCTGCACACGCTCTATGGCCAGTCGCTGCGCAACAATGCGGAATTCTTCATCGAGTATTTCGCGCTCGACCTGATCATGTCGGCCGACGGCCGCTGCACCGGCGTCGTGGCCTGGAACCTCGACGACGGCACGATCCATCGCTTCGCCGCCAAGATGGTGGTTCTGGCGACCGGCGGCTACGGCCGTGCCTACTTCTCGGCCACCTCGGCCCATACCTGCACGGGCGACGGCGGCGGCATGATCGCGCGCGCCGGCCTGCCGTTGCAGGACATGGAATTCGTGCAGTTCCACCCGACCGGCATCTACGGCGCGGGCTGCCTCATCACCGAGGGCGCGCGCGGGGAGGGCGGTTATCTCGTCAATTCCGAAGGCGAGCGCTTCATGGAGCGTTATGCGCCGTCCGCCAAGGACCTCGCCTCGCGCGACGTCGTCTCGCGCTGCATGACGATGGAAATTCGCGAAGGCCGCGGCGTCGGCAAGAACAAGGACCACATCTTCCTGCATCTCGACCATCTCGATCCGGCCGTTCTGCACGAGCGCCTGCCGGGCATTTCCGAGAGCGCGAAGATCTTTGCTGGCGTGGACGTGACGCGCGAGCCGATCCCGGTCCTGCCGACCGTGCACTACAATATGGGCGGCATTCCCACGAACTACTGGGGCGAGGTGCTCAATGCCGACGGCCAGAACCCGGAGCGCATCGCGCCCGGTCTCATGGCTGTGGGCGAAGCCGGCTGCGCTTCGGTGCACGGCGCAAACCGCCTCGGCTCCAACTCGCTGATCGACCTGGTGGTCTTCGGCCGTGCCGCGGCCATCCGCGCCGGCGAGGTCATCGATCGCAACGAGCCTGTCCCGGCGCTCGACATCGCCGCCTGCGACAGGATCATGGATCGCTTCGACCGCCTGCGCTACGCCAATGGCAGCACGCCGACGGCCGTGCTGCGCGACAAGATGCAGCGCACCATGCAGGAAGACGCCGCCGTGTTCCGTACGCAGGAATCGCTGGAAAACGGCTGCAAGCGCATCACGGAAATCTGGAAGGAACTGCCTGACATCAAGGTCACCGACCGCTCGATGATCTGGAATTCCGACCTCGTCGAGACGCTGGAGCTGGAAAACCTGATGGCCAACGCCATCACCACGGTCTACGGTGCCGAAGCGCGCAAGGAAAGCCGCGGCTCGCATGCCCGCGAGGACTATGTCGACGGTCCGTTCGGCGGCCGCGACGACGTCAACTGGCGCAAGCACACGCTCGCATGGGTCAACGAGGCGGGCGACGTGAAGCTCGACTATCGCCCCGTGCACACCGACCTCATCGCCGACGGCATCGATCCCCAGAAGATCGCGCCCAAGGCGCGTGTTTATTAAGCGGAGTCATGCGACAATGGCGGGGAAAGGATTTCGCCATGAACATGATGGGGCATAACAGAAGGTTCTCACGACCCATGTATGCGATCAGCTTCGACCTCGATACGGATACGCTGAAAAAGAGCTATCACAATCAGTCGTGGCAGAATGCGTATAACGACATTGCCAAATTCCTTCGTGGTCAGGGATTCGACCGCCAGCAGGGCAGCGTCTATTTCGGCGATGAGACGATCGACAGCGTGAAATGCCAGATCGCGGTCCAGCGGCTTACGCTCGAATATGATTGGTTCGCACCTTCGGTTACCGATATCCGCATGCTGCGAATTGAAGACAACAATGATCTGACGCCGGCTATCGAACTGGCACTGATGGCAAAAGGCATGGGCCGATAATGGTTGAACTCGCTCTCCCGAAGAACTCGCAGATCAGCGAAGGCAAGGTCTGGCCGAAGCCGGCCGGCGCCACGAACACGCGCGAGCTGCGCGTCTACCGCTGGAACCCCGACGACGGCAAGAACCCGTCGATCGACACCTATTACATCGATGTCGACGATTGCGGGCCGATGGTTCTCGATGCGCTGCTCTACATCAAGAACAAGATCGATCCGACGCTGACGCTGCGCCGCTCCTGCCGCGAAGGCATCTGCGGCTCCTGCGCCATGAACATCGACGGCACCAACACGCTCGCCTGCACCAAGGGCATGGACGAGGTGAAGGGCGCGGTGAAAGTCTATCCGCTGCCGCATATGCCCGTGGTGAAGGATCTCATCCCTGACCTCACCAACTTCTACGCCCAGCACCGCTCGATCGAGCCCTGGCTGAAGACCGTGTCGCCGACGCCGGCCAAGGAGTGGAAGCAGAGCCATGACGACCGTCTCAAGCTGGACGGGCTTTACGAGTGCATTCTCTGCGCCTGCTGCTCGACCTCCTGTCCCAGCTACTGGTGGAACGGCGACCGTTATCTCGGCCCGGCCGTCCTGCTTCAGGCCTATCGCTGGCTGATCGACAGCCGCGACGAAGCGACCGGCGAGCGCCTCGACAATCTGGAAGATCCCTTCCGCCTCTATCGCTGCCACACGATCATGAATTGCGCCCAGGCTTGCCCGAAAGGCCTCAATCCGGCCAAGGCAATCGGCGAGATCAAGAAGATGCTGGTCGAGCGCCGTCTCTGACCTACATAAGCAGCGTTCACGAAACGTGACGAGGCGGCCTGATCATTCGGGCCGTTCCGTCTTGATTCATGCGGGCGATTCACGTTAATTCGGCGAGAATTGCTGCACGGCAGCAGTATCGGGCAGATATCGGGAGTATCGACATGCGGATTCATCATGTGGCAGGCGGACTGATGATGGCGCTTGCTCTTGCGGGGTGCCAGCGGACCGCGCCGATGGACAGCGTGAATACGCAGCCGAACATCACGCCGCTCCAGGGCCAGCCCGTGGGCAGCGTCTCGTCCAGCCAGCTGCCCGATCCGACCAAGGATACCGCGCAGTTCCCCGCCCAGCCGACGACCGACACGGCCATGGCGACCGGCACGGGCAACGCCGCCGCCGCGGCGAGCGCGCTCGACGTCAAGAAGGAATCCATGGTCGGCAACTGGCGGGTGGCGAACGGTCCGTCTTCCTGCGACATGTTCCTGACTCTCACCAATCTCGGCGGCGGGTCGCGCGGCGGCACGCGCGGCTGCGCGGGCGAGCTGACGGCGATGGGCTCCTGGGAAGTCGCCGGCAAACAGGTCGTGCTGAAGGACCGCGAGGGCAATCCCATCGCGCGTCTCTACAAGACCGCCGATACCCGCTTCGACGGATCGACCAATTCGGGCCAGCCGGTTAGCCTGTCGCGCTGATCCCTTTCTCTTCCGACGCGGATAAGCATCGCCCATGGGCAAGCACTGGGACAGTGTTTCGACACATCCGGAACATGGCGTTTCAGGCAGGCTGAAGGCCCTCGTGGCAAGCGGAACGCTGAAGCCGGATGCGGCGCAGCAGGCGATGGCGCTGCGCTTCGACAGGCTGCTGAGTGAACTCCACGTCCAGCGGCCGGCGCGCAAGTCGAGCGCGCTCGGCTGGCTCTTCGCCTCCCGCAAGCCCGAAAGCGTCGCGGCCCCGAAGGGGCTCTACATCCATGGCGGCGTCGGCCGGGGCAAGACCATGTTGATGGACATGTTCTTCGAGCTTGCGCCGCTGAAGCGCAAGCGGCGGGCGCATTTCCACGAATTCATGGCGGATGTGCACGACCGCATCCACAAACACCGGCAGAAGCTGAAGGCGGGCGAGACCAAGCAGGCCGACCCCGTGCCGCCGGTGGCCGCCAGCCTCATCGAGGAAGCACGCCTGCTCTGCTTTGACGAATTCTCCGTGACCGACATCGCGGATGCGATGATCCTGTCGCGGCTCTTCGGCGAGCTTTTCCAGCGTGGCTGCATCCTCGTCGCGACGTCGAATGTCGAGCCGGACAACCTTTATCGCGAGGGTCTCAACCGCGACCTCTTCCTGCCCTTCGTCGATCTTCTCAAACAGTATGTCGAGATCGTGCCGCTCGATTCCGTGACGGACTACCGCATGGAAAAGGACAGCGGCCTGCCCGTTTTCCGCCATCCGCTGGACAGCGAGGCGGATGCGGCGATGGATGCCGCCTGGCGGCGCGAGACGGCGGGCGCGACCGTCGCGCCGGCGACGCTGTCGTTTCGCGGGCGAACCATCGCCGTGCCGCAGGCGGCCGGGCGCGTTGCCCGCTTTTCCTTTGCCGACCTGTGCGCCAGGCCGCTGGGTGCTGCCGATTATCTCGAGATCCTTGCGCATTACGATACGCTGTTCGTGGATCACATTCCGCTGCTCGGTGCGGAAAAGCGCAACGAGACCAAGCGCTTCATCAATCTCGTGGACACGATCTACGATCACCGCGCGCGGCTTTTCGCGTCCGCCGCCGCCGCGCCGGAAGATCTTCTGGTCACCCGCAAGGGCACGGAAGGCTTCGAATTCGATCGCACCGTCTCGCGCCTCATCGAGATCCGCAGCACCGAGTATCTGGCGGACCACAACGCCAGATACAGCACGGGCGTGACGAAAGCATGACGGAAATTCTTACGTTTACGTAAGAAAATTTGCATCTAACCGATTGAAATACTTCGATCAAAAAGTATGTATTGAATTTTTAACCTGACAAGCGTAAGCCCTTGCGCCGAAGGGTCCTGCGGTTGCGACATTGCCGGGCCCGTTGATCGAAGCAAAGGAAGCTTTCATGGCCCGCAAGAAGATCGCACTTATTGGTTCTGGCATGATCGGTGGCACGCTGGCGCATCTCGCCGGCCTGAAGGAGCTGGGCGACATCGTCCTCTTCGACATTGCCGACGGTATCCCGCAGGGCAAGGGCCTCGATATCGCCCAATCCTCGCCGGTCGAAGGCTTCAATGCTTCGCTGACGGGCGCCAGCGACTATGCCGCGATCGAGGGTGCCGATGTCTGCATCGTCACCGCCGGCGTTGCCCGCAAGCCCGGCATGAGCCGCGACGACCTGCTCGGCATCAACCTCAAGGTCATGGAACAGGTCGGCGCCGGCATCAAGAAATACGCCCCCGACGCCTTCGTCATCTGCATCACCAACCCGCTCGACGCGATGGTCTGGGCGCTGCAGAAGTTCTCCGGCCTGCCGAAGAACAAGGTCGTCGGCATGGCCGGCGTGCTGGACTCGGCCCGCTTCCGCCTCTTCCTCTCCGAGGAATTCAAGGTGTCCGTCCAGGACGTCACCGCCTTCGTTCTCGGCGGCCACGGCGACACGATGGTGCCGCTCGCCCGTTACTCCACCGTCGCCGGCATTCCGCTGACCGACCTCGTCAAGATGGGCTGGGTCACCAAGGAGCGCCTGGAAGAAATCATCCAGCGTACCCGTGACGGCGGCGCGGAGATCGTCGGCCTGCTCAAGACGGGCTCGGCCTACTATGCGCCGGCCGCGTCCGCGATCGAAATGGCCGAGTCCTACCTGAAGGACAAGAAGCGGGTTCTGCCCTGCGCGGCTTACCTGTCGGGCCAGTACGGTGTGAAGGACATGTATGTCGGCGTTCCCACCGTCATCGGCGAGGGTGGCGTCGAGCGCATCATCGAGGTCGAGTTCAACAAGGCCGAGCAGGAAGCCTTCGAGAAGTCGGTCGCGGCCGTCGCAGGCCTTTGCGAAGCCTGCATCAACATCGCACCCGCGCTGAAGTAATTCCGGTTCTTTTGTTCACGCATGTCCGGCAAAGGCATTTTGCTGGACATGCTCCAGACAGGATTTCACCATGAACATTCATGAATATCAGGCCAAGGCTCTTCTGAAGAGCTATGGCGCGCCGGTCGCCGAAGGCGTGGCGATCTTCTCCGCCGACGAGGCCGAGGCGGCTGCCAAGTCGCTGCCCGGCCCGCTTTACGTGGTCAAGAGCCAGATTCATGCCGGCGGCCGCGGCAAGGGCAAGTTCAAGGAGCTCGGTCCCGATGCGAAGGGCGGCGTGCGCCTTGCCTTCTCTATCGACGAAGCCAAGGCCCATGCCAAGGAAATGCTCGGCAATACGCTCGTCACCGCCCAGACCGGCCCTGCCGGCAAGCAGGTGAACCGCCTCTATATCGAGGACGGCGCCGATATCGACCGCGAACTCTATCTCTCCCTGCTGGTCGACCGTTCCGTCGGCGAGGTGGCCTTCGTCGTCTCCACTGAAGGCGGCATGGACATCGAGGCCGTCGCGCATGACACGCCGGAGAAGATCGTCACCGTCGCGATCAACCCGGAGAAAGGCGTCACCGCCGACGATCTGGCGAAGCTGACCTCGGCCCTCAAGCTCGAAGGTGAAGCCAAGGCCGACGGCGAGAAGCTGTTCCCGATCCTCTACAAGGCGTTTGTCGAGAAGGACATGAGCCTGCTCGAGATCAACCCGCTGATCGTCATGAAGAACGGCCGCGTGCGCGTTCTCGACGCCAAGGTCTCCTTCGACGGCAACGCGCTGTTCCGCCACGAAGACATCAAGGCGCTGCGCGACGAGACCGAGGAAGACGCCAAGGAAATCGAGGCCTCCAAGTGGGATCTCGCCTATGTGGCGCTCGACGGCAACATCGGCTGCATGGTCAACGGCGCCGGTCTCGCCATGGCGACGATGGACATCATCAAGCTCTACGGCAAGGAGCCGGCGAACTTCTGCGACGTCGGCGGCGGCGCCGGCAAGGAGAAGGTGGCGGCTGCCTTCAAGATCATCACCGCCGACCCGAAGGTCGAGGGCATCCTCGTCAACATCTTCGGCGGCATCATGAAGTGTGACGTCATCGCCGAAGGCGTGGTCGCTGCCGTGCAGGAAGTCGGCCTCAAGGTTCCGCTGGTCGTTCGCCTCGAAGGCACGAATGTCGAGCTTGGCAAGAAGATCCTGAACGAATCCGGCCTGGCGATCACCGCCGCCGACGATCTGGACGACGCTGCCAAGAAGATCGTCGCCGCGATCAACGGCTAACGGAAGGACCAGACCTCATGTCGATTCTCGTCAACAAGAACACCAAGGTCCTCGTTCAGGGCCTGACCGGCAAGACCGGGACCTTCCACACCGAACAGGCGCTCGCCTATTACGGCACGCAGATGGTCGGCGGCATCCACCCGAAGAAGGGCGGCGAAACCTGGACCGGCTCCAAGGGCGAAAGCCTGCCGATCTTCGCCTCCGTCGCCGAAGGCAAGGAAAAGACCGGCGCGGATGCGTCCGTGATCTACGTTCCGCCGGCCGGTGCCGCGGACGCGATCATCGAGGCGATCGATGCGGAAATCCCGTTCATCACCTGCATCACCGAGGGCATCCCGGTCGCGGACATGGTGCGCGTCAAGGCCCGCCTCGACCGCTCCTCCTCGCGCCTGCTCGGCCCGAACTGCCCCGGCATCCTGACGCCGGAAGAATGCAAGATCGGCATCATGCCGGGCTCGATCTTCCGCAAGGGCTCCGTCGGTATTGTTTCGCGCTCCGGCACACTTACCTATGAAGCGGTGTTCCAGACCTCCAACGAAGGCCTCGGCCAGACCACGGCCGTCGGCATCGGCGGCGACCCGGTCAAGGGCACCGAATTCATCGACGTGCTGGAGATGTTCCTGGCCGACGACGCCACGACGTCCATCATCATGATCGGCGAGATCGGCGGTTCGGCTGAAGAAGATGCGGCGCAGTTCCTCATCGACGAAGCCAGGAAGGGCCGCAAGAAGCCGATGGCCGGCTTCATCGCGGGTCGCACGGCGCCGAAGGGCCGCACCATGGGCCATGCCGGCGCTGTCGTCTCGGGCGGCAAGGGCGATGCGGAATCCAAGATCGCCGCCATGGAAGCGGCGGGCATCACGGTTTCGCCCTCTCCGGCGCGCCTCGGCAAGACGCTGGTGGAAGTCCTGAAGGGCTGACAACGAAACGGGCTGGCCGGCTGACGAAGCCGGCCGACCCATCTCACCGGTCGCCGGCTAAAAGCCGGGCGGGCGGAAAACCGGGCAGGCCCGGTCAACACGATCGTTCGGGAGGCGGGCGCGGCGCCCGCGAAAGACCATGGCACGGCAAGACGCCAACGAACAATTCCTGGCCACTTCCTTCCTCGACGGAGCGAACGCGGCCTATATCGAGCAGCTCTATGCCCAGTACGAGGCGAACCCCGCCTCCGTCGGCGAGGAATGGCAGGCCTTCTTCAAGGCACTCGAAGACCAGCCTTCCGATGTCGTGAAGGCCGCCAAGGGTGCTTCGTGGAAGCGCGCGAACTGGCCGATCGCCGCCAATGGCGAACTCGTCTCCGCGCTCGACGGCAATTGGGGCGTGGTCGAAAAGGTCCTGGAAAAGAAGGTGCAGGCCAAGGCTGAAGCCGCCGCCGCGCAGACCGGCACGCCCGTCAACCAGGCCGATGTGAACCAGGCGACACGCGACAGCGTGCGCGCCATCATGATGATCCGCGCCTACCGCGCCCGCGGCCACCTGCACGCCAAGCTCGACCCGCTCGCCATCGCGGCACCCGTCGAGGACTATCACGAGCTTTCGCCTTCGAATTACGGGTTCGAGGAGAAGGACCTCGACCGCAAGATCTTCATCGATAACGTGCTCGGCCTCGAATATGCCACCGTGCGCGAAATGGTCGAAATCCTCGAGCGCACCTACTGCTCGACGATCGGCGTCGAATTCATGCACATCTCCAACCCGGAGGAAAAGGGCTGGATCCAGGAGCGCATCGAAGGCCCGGACAAGGGCGTCGATTTCACGCCCGAGGGCAAGAAGGCGATCCTCCAGAAGCTGATCGAGGCCGAGGGCTTCGAGCAGTTCATCGACGTCAAGTACAAGGGCACCAAGCGTTTCGGCCTGGATGGCGGCGAAGCGCTGATCCCGGCGCTGGAGCAGATCATCAAGCGCGGCGGCCAGCTGGGCCTCAAGGAAATCGTGCTCGGCATGGCCCACCGCGGCCGCCTGAACGTTCTCACCAACGTGATGGCCAAGCCCCACCGCGCCGTGTTCCACGAGTTCAAGGGCGGCTCCTACGCGCCTGACGACGTCGAAGGTTCCGGCGACGTGAAGTACCATCTCGGCGCCTCCTCGGACCGCGAGTTCGACGGCAACAAGGTGCACCTGTCGCTGACGGCCAACCCCTCGCATCTCGAGATCGTCAACCCTGTCGTGATGGGCAAGGCCCGCGCCAAGCAGGACCAGATGGCGACGGTGTTCGAAGGCGATATCATTCCGCTGCGTGAACGCGCGAAGGTGATGCCGCTCCTGCTGCACGGCGATGCGGCCTTTGCAGGCCAGGGCGTCGTGGCCGAAATCCTCGGCCTGTCCGGCCTGCGCGGCCATCGCGTCGCCGGCACGGTCCACGTCATCATCAACAACCAGATCGGCTTCACCACGAACCCGGCCTTCTCGCGCTCTTCGCCCTATCCGTCTGACGTGGCCAAGATGATCGAGGCGCCGATCTTCCATGTGAACGGCGATGATCCGGAAGCGGTGACCTATGCCGCCAAGGTCGCGACCGAATTCCGCATGAAGTTCCACAAGCCGGTCGTGCTGGATATCTTCTGCTACCGCCGCTTCGGCCACAACGAAGGCGACGAGCCGGCGTTCACGCAGCCGAAGATGTACAAGGCGATCCGCGCCCACAAGACCGTGGTCAGCCTTTATGGCGCGCGGCTCATTGCCGAAGGCGTCATCTCCGAAGGCGAATTCGAGAAGATGAAGGCCGACTGGCGCGCCAATCTCGAACAGGAGTTCGAGGCCGGCCAATCCTACAAGCCGAACAAGGCCGACTGGCTCGACGGTGCATGGTCGGGCCTGCGCTCGGCCGACAACCAGGACGAACAGCGCCGCGGCAAGACCTCGGTGCCGATGAAGCAGCTCAAGGAAATCGGCCGCAAGATCGCGACGATCCCGGAAGGCTTCAAGGCTCACAAGACCATCCAGCGGTTCATGGACAACCGCATGCAGATGATCGAGACGGGCGAGGGCATCGACTGGGCGATGGGCGAGGCTCTGGCTTTCGGCACGCTGTGCGTGGAAGGCACCAAGATCCGCCTGTCCGGCCAGGATTGCGAGCGCGGCACGTTCTCGCAGCGTCACTCGGTTCTCTACGATCAGGAAACCGAAGACCGCTACATTCCGCTCGCCAACCTGTCGCCCACGCAGGCGCGCTACGAGGTCATCAACTCGATGCTCTCGGAAGAAGCCGTGCTCGGCTTCGAATACGGCTATTCGCTGGCCCGTCCGAACGCGCTCACCCTTTGGGAGGCCCAGTTCGGCGACTTCGCCAATGGTGCACAGGTCATCTTCGACCAGTTCATCTCGTCGGGCGAACGCAAGTGGTTGCGCATGTCGGGCCTCGTCTGCCTTCTGCCGCATGGCTATGAGGGCCAGGGTCCGGAGCATTCCTCCGCCCGTCTTGAGCGCTTCCTGCAGCTCTGCGCGGAAGACAACATGCAGGTCGCCAACGTCACGACGCCGGCGAACTATTTCCACATCCTGCGTCGCCAGGTGAAGCGCGATTTCCGCAAGCCGCTCATCATGATGACGCCGAAGTCGCTGCTGCGCCACAAGCGGGCCGTCTCGTCGCTGTCGGAAATGGCGGGGGAAACCTCGTTCCATCGTCTGCTGTGGGACGACGCCGAGGTGATCAAGGACGGGCCGATCAAGCTCCAGAAGGACGCTAAGATCCGCCGTGTCGTGATGTGCTCGGGCAAGGTCTACTACGACCTGCTGGAAGAGCGCGAAAAGCGCGGCATCGACGATGTCTATCTGCTGCGTCTGGAACAGCTCTATCCGTTCCCGGCCAAGGCGCTGATCAACGAGCTTTCGCGCTTCCGCAACGCCGAGATGGTCTGGTGCCAGGAAGAGCCCAAGAACATGGGCGCCTGGGCGTTCATCGATCCTTATCTCGAATGGGTGCTCGCCCATATCGACGCCAAGTACCAGCGTGTGCGCTACACCGGCCGTCCGGCTGCCGCATCGCCGGCAACGGGCCTGATGTCGAAGCACCTCGCGCAGCTCGCCGCCTTCCTAGAGGACGCGCTGGGCGGTTGATCCGCCCGGTATCCCTGACAACAAGACACGAACGAACGGAACACAATCATGGCTACCGAAATCCGCGTCCCGACCCTGGGCGAATCCGTCAGCGAAGCGACCGTCGGCACCTGGTTCAAGAAGGTCGGCGACGTCGTCAAGGCGGACGAGCCGCTCTGTGAGCTCGAAACCGACAAGGTGACGATCGAAGTGCCGGCGCCCGCCTCGGGCGTGCTGGGCGAAATCACCGCCAATGCCGGCGAGACCGTCGAGCCGGGCGGCCTGCTCGGCCAGATCACCGAAGGCGCGTCCGCCGGTGCTGCCGCTGCCGCTCCCGCCGCTGCCGAAAAGGTCGAGAAGGCCCCTGCCGCCGCTCCGGCCGCCGAAGCCAAGCCCGCCGCCGGCGGCGCGTCCACCATGCCGGCGGCTCCTGCCGCCGCAAAGCTTCTTGCCGAAAACAACCTCTCGGCCGATCAGGTCGATGGTTCGGGCAAGCGCGGCCAGGTGCTGAAGGGCGACGTGCTGGCTGCCGTCGCCAAGGGCATCACGGCATCGACGGCTGCATCGGCCGAGCCTGCCAAGGTTGCCGCCCGTCCGGCCTCCTCCGAGGCCGATGCGCCGCGCGAAGAACGCGTGAAGATGACGCGCCTGCGCCAGACCATCGCCAAGCGCCTCAAGGACGCGCAGAACACCGCAGCCATGCTGACCACCTACAACGAGGTGGACATGTCGGCCGTGATGGACCTGCGCAACCGCTACAAGGACCTCTTCGAGAAGAAGCACGGCGTAAAGCTCGGCTTCATGGGCTTCTTCACCAAGGCCGTGACGCATGCGCTGAAGGAACTGCCGGCCGTCAATGCCGAAATCGACGGCACCGACATCATCTACAAGAACTACTGCCATGTCGGCGTCGCCGTCGGCACGGACAAGGGTCTGGTGGTTCCGGTCGTGCGCGATGCCGACCAGATGGGCATTGCCGCCATCGAGAAGGAAATCGGCCGTCTCGGCAAGGCCGCGCGTGACGGCGCGCTCTCCATGGCCGACATGCAGGGCGGCACGTTCACCATCTCGAACGGCGGCGTCTACGGCTCGCTGATGTCCTCGCCGATCCTGAACGCCCCGCAGTCGGGCATCCTCGGCATGCACAAGATCCAGGAGCGCCCGGTCGTCGTCGGTGGCCAGATCGTCATCCGCCCGATGATGTATCTCGCGCTGTCCTATGACCACCGTATCGTCGACGGCAAGGAAGCGGTGACCTTCCTCGTTCGCGTCAAGGACAGCCTGGAAGATCCGGAGCGTCTGGTTCTGGATCTCTAAGGAGGCTTTCATGGAGACGGCAGCGTTGGCTTACCCCATGCTCGTGCTCATCGTCCTGAGCGTGGCGCTGCTCGTCTTCCATATCCTCCTGCAGGGCATGCTCGCCACGCGCGAGCTCGGTTCGCAGTGGAATGCCGGTCCGCGTGACGGCGCGCACGAACCGCAAGGCATCCTCGCCGGACGCGCCGCGCGCGCGTCCGCCAACTTCCGCGAGACCTATGCCGGTTTCGTCGCGCTTGCCCTGGCGCTTGCGATTGCCGGCGACCCCTCGGGCTGGGGTCTCATCGGCGCATGGCTGTGGTTCATTGCCCGCCTCGTCTATATCCCGCTCTATCTGACGGGCATTCCCTATATCCGCTCGCTGGTCTGGCTTGCCTCGCTGGCGGGCCTGGCGGTGATGGCGGGCGCCATCATCGTCTAGGAGGACGAGCGCGATGAGCAGCTATCTTCTCGAACTCGCCTCGCTGATGGCCATCTTCTCCTTCGCCATCGTTTCGCCGGGGGCCGATCTCGCCATGGTCATGCGCCAGTCGCTCGTGCACGGGCGCCGGGCGGCGATCGTCACGTCCTTCGGCGTCGGCGCGTCGCTGATGTTCCACGTCACCTACACGATCCTCGGCCTCGGGCTGATCATTTCCCAGTCGATCTACCTCTTCAACATCGTGAAGTGGTGCGGCGTGGCCTATCTCATCTATATCGGCATCAAGGCGCTGCGCGCCGGCAAGGCCGATCTCTCGCTCGAGGCGGTGGAGGGGCGCGAGGGTGCAAAGAGCGACCAGTCGGCGCTGCGCGCCTTCGGGCTCGGCTTCCTTGCCAATGCGCTCAATCCCAAGGCGGTGTTCTTCTTCCTGTCGATCTTCTCCACCGTCGTCAGCGCGCACACGCCGATCGCCGTGAAGTTCGGCTACGGCCTCGTCATGGCAACCTGCCTGATCGCCTGGTTCGTCGGCGTCTCGCTTTTCATGACGACGCCGCGCATGCGTGCGGCATTCTCGCGGGCCAGCCAGTGGATCGACCGCACGAGCGGCCTCGTCTTCATCGCGCTGGGCATCAAGCTCGCGACGGAAAAGGCGCACTGAACAATGCGCGTCGTCCTCGTCCTTGCCGGTCTGCTTGCCGCAACCTCCGCCTTTGCGGCGGAGTGCCGGCAGGACCGCGCGATCTACGCAGACCGCGACGGCGGCTATGAACTGACCTTCGAACCCATCGGCTCCGACGCTGCCGCGACGAGCCATCATTTCAAGCTGAAGGTCCTTTCAAGCGGCACCGTGCTTGACGGTATCGTCATGCCGGGCGATCCCGCCCGCTCGAACGGCATGGTCATGTACAAGTGCCCGGAGGGCGATGTGACCGGCGAGGAGATCGCCGCCTGCACGGTCTGGGAGGGCGTGATCTACGCGCTCGACGGCGCGGGCGATGCGGCCGACCTGCCTGAGGAGAGTGCTACGGCAACGGCAGGCGTACTGCTCTCCGGCTTTGGCCCGTCACTGCGCTATTCGAAGCTGTGGGACGAGGGCAAGGCAAAGGTGGTGCCGTGGGATCTTCTCAAGCTCAAGGGGTGCGCGGCGTGAGCGAGGCTCCCGTTCTTCTCGTGACCGGCGGCAGCCGTGGCATCGGCGCCAGCGTTTGCCGGTTGGCGGGTGCGGCCGGCTGGCAGGTTGCCGTGAACTATGTCACCAATCTCCAGGCCGCCGAAGCCGTGGTGGCGGATATCCGCGCGGCCGGCGGTTCGGCGATCCCCGTTCAGGGCGATGTGGGCACCGAGCTTGGCCTTGCCTCGATCTTCTCGACCATCGACGGCACGTTCGGCCGGCTCGACGGCCTCGTCAACAATGCCGGCATCGTGGCGACGCCGCAGCGCGTCGACGAGATGTCGTCCGAGCGGCTGGAGCGCATGTTCGCCGTCAACGTCATGGGCTCCATCCGCTGCGCGCAGGAAGCCGTACGTCGCATGTCGACCCGTCACGGCGGCGCGGGCGGGGCGATCGTCAACCTCTCCTCCGTTGCGGCCCTGCTCGGTGCTGCCGGGCAGTATGTCGACTATGCCGCCAGCAAGGGCGCGATCGAGAGCTTCACCATTGGCCTCGCCCGTGAGGTCGCAGCTGAAGGCGTTCGCGTGAACCTCGTGCGCCCCGGCATCATCGATACCGAAATCCACGCTTCCGGCGGCTTGCCGGACCGGGCGCGCGACATGGCGTCGCTCATCCCGATGCAGCGGCCGGGCACGGCCGATGAAGTGGCTCAATCCATTCTCTATCTTCTCTCCGATGCGGCATCCTATGTAACGGGTGCCGCCCTCAACGTCAGCGGCGGCCGCTAGGCCCTGCGCAGGAAGGACTTGTCATGGCATATGATCTCATCGTTATCGGTTCCGGCCCCGGCGGCTATGTCTGCGCCATCAAGGCGGCCCAGCTCGGGCTGAAGGTCGCGGTCGTCGAAAAGCGCGCCACCTATGGCGGCACCTGCCTCAATGTCGGCTGCATCCCCTCCAAGGCGCTGCTGCATGCGTCGGAGACCTACAGCCACGCCGCCCACGGCATGGAAGCGCTCGGCATCGACGGCGTGAAGCCCACCCTCAATCTGCCGAAGATGATGGCGCACAAGGATGCGACGGTGAAGTCGAATGTCGACGGCGTCGCCTTCCTCTTCAAGAAGAACAAGATCGACGGCATCCAGGGCACCGGCAAGGTGCTGGGCGCCGGCAAGGTCTCCGTCACCAATGACAAGGGCGAGGAGCAGGTCCTCGAAACGAAGAACATCGTGATCGCCACGGGTTCCGACGTCGCCGGCATTCCGGGCGTCCCGGTCGAGATCGATGAAAAGGTCATCGTCTCCTCGACGGGCGGCATTGCGCTCGACAAGGTGCCTGGCCATCTGGTCGTCGTCGGCGGCGGCGTCATCGGGCTGGAGCTCGGTTCGGTCTGGGCGCGCCTCGGCGCCAAGGTCACGGTCGTGGAATATCTCGATACGATCCTCGGCGGCATGGACGGCGAGGTCTCCAAGCAGTTCCAGCGCATGCTGGCCAAGCAGGGCATCGACTTCAAGCTCGGCGCCAAGGTGACGGGCGTGGAGAAGACGGGCGCGGGCGCCAAGGTGACCTTCGAGCCGGTCAAGGGCGGTGAGGCCACCACCATCGACGCCGATGTCGTGCTGATCGCCACCGGCCGCAAGCCCTACACCGAAGGCCTCGGCCTTGCGGAAGCCGGCGTGGCGCTCGACAGCCGCGGCCGCGTCGAGATCGACAAGCATTTCCAGACGAACGTTCCCGGCATCTATGCGCTCGGCGACGTCGTGCGCGGCCCGATGCTCGCCCACAAGGCGGAAGACGAGGGTGTCGCCGTTGCCGAAATCCTCGCCGGACAGGCGGGTCATGTGAACTATGACGTCATCCCCGGTGTCGTCTACACGCAGCCGGAGGTCGCCTCCGTCGGCAAGACCGAGGAAGAGTTGAAGGCCGCGGGCATCGCCTACAAGGTGGGCAAGTTCCCGTTCACGGCCAACGGCCGCGCCCGCGCCATGTTGGCGACGGACGGTTTCGTGAAGGTTCTGGCCGACAAGGACACGGACCGCGTGCTTGGCGTGCATATCGTCGGCTTCGGTGCCGGCGAGATGATCCACGAGGCGGCCGTGCTGATGGAGTTCGGCGGCTCCTCCGAAGATCTCGGCCGCACCTGCCACGCGCACCCGACCATGTCGGAAGCCGTGAAGGAAGCCGCGCTCGCGACCTTCTTCAAGCCCATCCACATGTGATCCGATCATATGCGATAGAAGTGGGCGGCTGCGACAACCGGCCGCCTGTCATCTCCGGGCGTTAAAGCGCAGCATGGCGGTCCTGAAGGAGGCTGCCATGTCGCCCGTGTCGAGACCCGTCTCGCTCCCCCATCCCGTTCTTCCCGCCGCCGACTGGGCGGACCGGTTCACGCTCGGCCTGCCTGTTGATCATCTCACGGCACGCGAGGCCGCGCGGCTGGCGCTGGAGCATCCGCCGCGCTGGATACGCAGGCTGATGGTGCTGCGTAACGCGCTGGTCGCGCCGTTCGGGCTGAAAGGCGCGGCGGGCGAGGTGCGGACATCTGACAGGGAGATCGGCGGCTTTCCCGTGGTGAGCGTCACCGACGACCGGGTGGTGCTGGGCTTCGACGACCGGCACCTGGACTTCCGCATCGTCATCGACGTGCGGTCCGACCGGCCCTGCGGCCAGACGCTCTCCATCATGACCCTCGTCCATCGCAACAACCTGCTCGGGCGGCTCTACCTTGCCGCCGTCCTGCCGTTCCACAAGCTGATCGTCCGCACCATGCTGTCAGGGATCGGCGCGCGCGTGATCA
Source organism: Shinella sumterensis (assembly GCF_004514425.2). Taxonomy (GTDB): domain Bacteria; phylum Pseudomonadota; class Alphaproteobacteria; order Rhizobiales; family Rhizobiaceae; genus Shinella; species Shinella sumterensis. Next base: position 142,360 of record NZ_MYFN02000010.1, on the reverse strand, counting down.
GTTCACGGCCGTAACCGTAAAGCCTTTCTTGCGCAGCAGTTCCACGACGCCTTCCGTGCCGGGAAGATGCAGCGCGCCCACGGCCATGAAGACGTTGCCGTCCGCCAGGATCGGGGCAGCCCGGGTCGCCATGGTGTGGTTGCGGTCGATGATGATGCGCTGTTCGAAATCGGCATAGCTGTCGACCTCGCCCTCTTCCAGGGGTGCTGCGGCGCGCATCATCGGCATGATCATGCCGACATCGCCGGCCAGATAGAGCTGGCTCATCGTCTCGATCACGTCCTGCAGCGTGTCGCCGAGCGCGACGGTCTGCACAAGGCCTTGGATCTGCGGTTCGATGGGCAGCGAATCGAGGGCGGAAATCTGTTCGATCAGGGTTTCGAGACCCTTGAGGGTTTTGCCTTCGGCCAGCGCATCCGTGGCGAGTTTCTGGTCCAGGAAGGCGGCGCCGGCCGTCTTTCGGGTGATCTCGCAGGCGGGCAGCGCGACGAAGCTCGCGATCATCCACGGCTTCATGCGCGCGACGGCGGCCAGCGACAGGCCGCGGCCTTTCAGCCCCTCGGCCAGCGTCTCGGCATCGTCCTTGTCGAGGAAGTCGGTGATCGACTTGCCGTCGGTGAACATGGTCAGGTCCGGCCGCGCCAGAATGGTGACGCCGGCCTTCTTCTCGTCGGCGATTTCGTCGGATTCGACGACGACCGTCACGGCCTCGTCGAAGGCCTTGCGTGCGCCGTCCGGCATGGCGACGACGCGCGGATCGGTCACATGCATGGTGCCGAGCAGCCAGGAGGCCGGCTTGCCGTCCTTCTCGATCTTCCAGAAGATGGCCTTGCCGTTCGGCACGGCATCGGCCTCCGCGCGCAGTTTGGCGAAGGCGGCAGGATCGTTCTTTTCGACCTTGGCGAGCAGGTTGTTGCCGCTGCAGGCCGGAAGGTCCTGCGCGTTCGCCGGCGACAGGGATGCGAGCACGACCAGGAATGCGAGCGCGATCAGCACGTTGACGGCGGCGAGCAGCCACAGGCCGGCATCCGCCGCCCGGTCGGCAAGCGCCACGCGGCTTTTGTGAAGAAGGACTGTCATGGTCGAACTCCCTGCATTGTGCGGCGACCCTAGTCCCGGGGTTCTCACGAATCTCTTAACGGATCAGGCGCGCGGATGGGCGCGGTCGTAGATTTCGAGCAGCCGCGCGGAATCGACACCGGTATAGACCTGCGTGGTGGAAAGGCTGGCATGGCCGAGCAGTTCCTGGATGGTGCGCAGGTCGCCGCCGCCGGCCAGAAGATGGGTGGCGAAGGAATGGCGCAGTGCGTGCGGCGTGGCGCTGTCCGGCAGGCCGAGCGCGCCGCGCATCTTCTGCATTTCCCGTTGTATGATCGCCGGCTGCAAGGCACCGCCCCGCGCGCCGCGAAACAGCGGCCCGTCGTCGCCGAGCGGGAAGGGGCAGAGCTTGATGTAATCCTCCACGCCCACGCGGGCGGGCGCAATGAGCGGCACGATGCGCGTCTTGCCGCCCTTGCCGGTGATGCGCAGCGATGTCGGGCTTCCCGCGAAATCGGCCTTTGTCAGCGCCAGCGCCTCCGAGATACGCAGGCCGCAGCCGTAGAGCAGGGCGAGCACGGCGGCGTTGCGGGCGCGGATCCATGGTTCATCGGCCAGCTGCTCGTGCGCATCGACGACGGCGATGGCCTGTCGGTCGGAGAGCGGCTTCGGCAGCGATTTCGGCTGTTTCGGCGAGCGGACGGCGGTCGCGCCGGCGGAATTGGCGAGACCCTTGCGCTCCAGATGACGCAGGAAGGAGCGCAGGCCGGCAAGGCCGCGGCCGAGCGTTCGCGCGCCCGCGCCGTCGCGCCGGCGGGCGGCAAGGAAGCCACGCAGGTCCGCCGGCCGCAGGTTGCCGATGTCCTTCAGGCTGGCCGGTGCGGCGAGGTGCCCGGTCAGGAAGGCGAGGAACTGGCGGGTGTCGCGCTCGTAGGCGTCCAGCGTGTTGGCCGAAAGGCGACGCTCGCCGGCAAGCGCTGCGAGCCATGCCTGCCGCTCGTTCATGAGCGTTGGATCGGCGATGATGAGAAGGTCCGTCATGTCCTGCCTTTGGCGATTGCCCCGGAGTGTCCGTCGCAGGATCGGCGATTTGCGTTAGGGATCTGCTAACGTTCCGCACAGCGCTCGCCAAAGTAGCCTGCCTTCCTGTAGACACGAAGCCGTTCCTAAAACGTGCCTCGACAAACCGGATAGGTCCATGCTGCTGCGTTCCATGTCTGCCGAAAACTACCGCTCGCTGCGCGCGATCCGCATGGATCTCGGGCGCGTGAACCTGTTCGTCGGGGAAAACGGGGCGGGAAAGTCGAACCTCTACCGTTCCCTGCAACTGGTGCAGGCGGCCGTGCGCGGGAATTTTGCGCATGAGATCGCCGCGGAGGGCGGCATGGCCTCGGCGCTTTGGACGGGCAAGCGGCGCGCCAACGAGCCGGTGCGCATCCGGTTGGAAACGGAACTTCTCGACGAGGAACGCGCGATCACCTTCCGCTATCGTGTGGAAGCCGGGCTGCGCCCGTCGAAGGCGGCCGCGGGCTTTACCTTCGAGCCGCAGGTCAAGGCCGAGGAGCTGTCGATCGAGACCGGGCGGCGCCCCGTCGCCGTCATGAAGCGTGCCGGACCGGGCATCATGGTGCGCGACGAGAACGGCCGCATGGTCGAATATCCCGAGCAGGCGCTGACATCGGAAACGGCGGTCGCGCTGCTGGGCGATGCCGGACACTACCCTGAAATCGGCACCTTTCGCCGGGCGGTCTCGCAATGGCGGTTCTTCCATGGCTTCCGCTCCGACCGGGATTCGGCGCTGCGCCAGCCGTGCCTTGCCGTTACCGCCCCGCTGCTCGACCAGGACGGGGCCAATATGGCGGCGGTGTTTGCGACGCTGCGATGGACGCGGCAGGACACGGTCGATCTCGACCGGGCGGTGGCGGATGCGTTCGGCGGGGCCCAGCTTTCGGTGCCGGAGCCGGAGGAATTCGCCTCCTACGGGCTGATCTTCCCGCAGTTTCCGCAGCGCGTCTTTCAGCCACGCGAATTGTCCGACGGGCAGATCCGCTTTCTGGCGCTCGCCGCCGCGCTGTTGTCCTATCGCACGCCGCCGCTGATCGCGCTCAACGAACCGGAGGCGAGCCTTCACCCGGACATGCTCTCGCCGCTCGCCGAGATGATCGCGCAGGCGGCGCAGACGAGCCAGCTGTGGGTCGTCACCCATTCCGAGCGGCTGGCCGCCGAGGTGGAGGCGCGTTGCGGGGTGCGCGCGAAACGGGTCGTGCGCAATGACGGCGCGACCTGGATCGACGGCATGCGGCTGACGGGCGTTATGGCCGACGATGACGAATGACGCCGGCTTCATCTTTGCGGTTTTCTTCCCGCGGCCATGGGGGCATGGTCGCGGGAAATGAGCAGCGATTCGACCGACCTTTTCGGAGACAAACTCTTTCCGCGCACGGTGCCCGTCATGGTGCCGGTGCCGACGCCGGTGCCCTATTCCTATACGGTGCCTGACGGCATGGCGGTTCAGCCGGGCTCGATCGTGCAGGTGCCGCTCGGGCCACGGCTGGTGCCCGGTGTCGTGTGGGACGGCGGCGATGACGGCAAGGTCGATCCGAAGAAGCTCCGGCCCATCGAAAAGGTCTTCGACTGCCCACCGCTGTCGAAGGAAATGCGCGATTTCCTCGATTGGGTCTCCGCCTATACCGTCACGCCGCCCGGTCTCGTGACGCGCATGGCGCTGCGCGCGCCGACCGCTTTCGATCCCGAGCCGATGATCGAGGGGCTGCGCTTCACCGGCCACCGGCCGGAGCGCCTGACCAGCGCACGCGAGCGCGTGCTGGAGCTGGTGGAAGATGGCCTTCCCTGGACGCGTTCGGGGCTTGCCCACGCCTCGGGCACCTCGACGAGTGTCGTCGATGGACTGGTCAAGCAGGGCACGTTCGAAACGGTCTTCCTGCCGCCGCCGCCGGTCGTTGCGCCGCCCGACCCCGATTATGTCGCGCCGCGGCTGGAAGGGCCGCAGACGGAAAGTGCGGCTGAACTCATCGAGAGCGTGCGCAAGGGCGAATTCTCGGTGTCCCTGATCGACGGCATCACCGGCTCGGGCAAGACGGAGGTCTATTTCGAGGCGATTGCCGAAACGCTGCGGAAGGGCCGGCAGGTGCTGATCCTGCTGCCGGAAATCGCGCTGACGGCGAGCTTCCTCGAACGCTTTCAGGATCGTTTCGGCGCCAAGCCCGCGGAGTGGCATTCTGATCTCGCGCCGCGCACCCGCGAAAAGGTCTGGCGGCAGGTCACGACGGGCGACGTGCGGGTGGTCGCCGGCGCGCGCTCGGCGCTCTTCCTGCCCTTCGAGAATCTCGGCCTCGTCATCGTCGACGAGGAGCACGACCCCGCTTACAAGCAGGAAGACCGCGTCTTCTACAATGCGCGCGACATGGCGGTGGTCAGGGCGCGAATCGGCGACTTTCCGGCCGTGCTCGTCTCGGCGACACCGTCGGTGGAAAGCCGCGTCAACAGCGATGTCGGGCGGTACCGGAAACTGCACCTGCCGACGCGCTATGGCGATGCGGCGCTGCCGGATCTGCATCTCATCGACATGCGCCGCCATCCACCGGCGCGGGGCGGCTTTCTCTCGCCCATCATGCTGCGCGGCATTGCACGCACCATCGAGAAGGAACAGCAGGCGCTGCTCTTCCTCAACCGGCGCGGCTACGCCCCGTTGACGCTTTGCCGGGTTTGCGGCCATCGCTTCCAGTGCCCGCAGTGCTCGAGCTGGCTGGTGGAGCATCGTTTCCGCGGGCAGATACAGTGCCACCATTGCGGCTATGCCGAGCGCACGCCCGAAGCCTGCCCGGAATGCGGCACGTTCGACCACCTCGCGGCCTGCGGGCCGGGCGTCGAGCGTATCGCAGAAGAGGTGGAGCGACATTTCCCGGAGGCGCGGACCATCGTGCTTTCCTCCGACCTGATGGGCGTGAAGCGGCTCAGGCTGGAGCTGGAAGCGATCGCGCGCGGCGAGGCGGATATCGTCATCGGCACGCAGTTGGTGGCCAAGGGGCACAATTTCCCGCTGATGTCGCTGGTCGGCGTGGTGGATGCGGATCTCGGCCTGTCGAACGGCGATCCGCGGGCGGCCGAGCGCACGTTCCAGCTGCTGTCACAGGTGACGGGCCGCGCAGGCCGCTCCGGCCTCAAGAGCCACGGCCTCATCCAGACCTATCAGCCGACACATCCGGTCATGCAGGCCATCGTCTCCGGCGACGCGCAGGCCTTCTACGACCGCGAGATCGGCGAGCGGGAAAAGGCGCTCCTGCCGCCCTTCGGCCGGCTCGCCTCCGTCATCGTCTCGGCCGACAGCCGCAACGAGGCGGAAGCGCATGCGCGGGGCCTGCGCCAGGCGGCCCCCCATGCGGACGGCATCTCGATCCTCGGGCCGGCGGAGGCGCCGCTCGCGCTGGTGCGCGGCCGTCATCGCTTCCGCCTTCTGGTGCACGGCCGGCGCGGAAGCGAGATGCAGGCCTTCCTGCGCGCGATGCTTGCCAATGGACCGAAGGAACGCGCGTCGATCCAGGTCCAGCTCGACATCGATCCACAGAGCTTCCTCTGAAGCGCATGGTTAACAAAGAATTGTGCGCAGGCGCCTGCCCCGCTTCTGCGGCGTGGCGCGCCATGCGATAGAGGATGCGCGCGAAGCGACGGAGGCCGCCATGATGGAATTCTACATACCCACCGAAACCGGCGAGTTCCTGGCCTTCTGTGCGGCCGTCGCGACGGGGCTTATCGGATTGTTCGCCCTGTTTGCGCCGGGCACGGCGCTCCGGCTTGCGGGCCTGCAGGTTCAGGAGGCGAGCCGGGAAGGGCTGGCCTTCGTGCGCTCGGCCGGCGGCTTCTATGCCGGGCTTGCCATCGTCGCGCTGATGATGGCGCAAAGCTGGATCTACATGGCGATTGGCGGAGGTTTCGCACTGGCCGCCTTCGGCCGCATTCTCTCGCTTCTGTCGGACGGTTCCCTCACGTTAAAGAACCTTCTCGTGCTTGCGGTCCAGGCAGTGCTGGCGGCGCTCCCGCTCGGATACGCATTCGGCTTCATCTGAGCCAAAAGCGGCGTTTCATATCCTCTGACAGACGAACACACCTCACGCCGTGAAGTTTCGCCCCGACTATGGCCGACTTATGGCGCATTCCTGCGTCCGGCGTGTTGCGAGTCCGGGTTTCCTATGCTAGACGAACCGCGAAATTCAGAAAAAGCGGGCGTCAAAGCCTGTGGGAGCTGAAGATTACAGCAACGATTTCAGTGTGTTAGGGCCGTAGCTCCGCTACTGACCAACGCTCTGGATGAAAAGAAGAGAAGCTTGTGCCCGTGGCAGACACATCCCAGCTCGTTTCCGGTGTTGCAGAAAGATACGCGTCTTCGCTTTTCGACCTTGCGCAGGAAGCTGGCTCCGCTGCCGCTGTCGGCGCCGATCTCGACCGTTTCCAGGCCCTGATCGATGAGAGCGATGACCTGAAGCGGCTGATCGTCAGCCCCGTCTTCTCCGCCGAAGATCAGACCAAGGCCATTTCCGCCGTTGCCGCCAAGGCCGGCATCACGGGCCTCGTGGCAAACTTCCTCAAGGTGGTTGCGTCAAATCGCCGCCTCTTCGCCGTTCCCGGCATGATCAAGGCCTACCGCGCCATTGCGGCCCGCGCTCGCGGCGAAATCACGGCCGACGTCACGTCGGCCCATGCGCTCACCGCAGCGCAGGAAACTGAATTGAAGGCGGCGCTGAAAGGCGTCACCGGCAAAGACGTGGCGATCGCCGTCACCGTCGACCCGTCCATTCTCGGTGGTCTGATCGTCAAGGTGGGATCGCGCCAGATCGACACGTCCCTTCGCACCAAACTCTCTACTCTTAAGCTTGCACTGAAAGAGGTCGGCTGATGGATATCCGCGCCGCGGAAATTTCCGCAATTCTCAAAGATCAGATCAAAAATTTCGGCAAAGAGGCGGAAGTCTCTGAAGTCGGCCAGGTGCTCTCCGTCGGTGACGGTATCGCCCGCGTTTACGGCCTCGACAACGTTCAGGCTGGTGAAATGGTCGAATTCCCCGGCGGTATCCGCGGGATGGCGCTGAACCTGGAAAGCGACAACGTCGGTGTCGTGATCTTCGGTTCGGACCGTGACATCAAGGAAGGCGACACCGTCAAGCGGACCGGCGCCATCGTTGACGTTCCGGTCGGTCCGGAACTGCTCGGCCGCGTCGTCGACGCGCTCGGTAACCCGATCGACGGCAAGGGCCCGATCAACGCCGCCAAGCGCGCCCGCGTTGACGTCAAGGCTCCCGGCATCATTCCGCGCAAGTCGGTTCACGAGCCGATGTCGACCGGCCTCAAGGCCATCGACGCCCTCATCCCGGTCGGCCGCGGCCAGCGCGAGCTCGTCATCGGCGACCGCCAGACCGGCAAGACCGCCATCATTCTGGACACGATCCTGAACCAGAAGGCCATCCACGACAACGGCCCCGACGGCGACAAGCTGTACTGCGTCTATGTCGCTATCGGCCAGAAGCGTTCGACCGTTGCCCAGTTCGTGAAGGTTCTCGAAGAGCGCGGCGCTCTCCAGTACTCGATCATCGTGGCCGCAACGGCGTCCGACCCGGCGCCGATGCAGTATCTCGCACCGTTCGCCGGTTGCGCGATGGGCGAATACTTCCGTGACAACGGCCAGCACGCCCTGATCGGCTACGACGACCTTTCCAAGCAGGCCGTTTCCTACCGCCAGATGTCGCTGCTGCTGCGCCGCCCGCCGGGCCGCGAAGCCTATCCGGGCGACGTTTTCTACCTGCACTCGCGTCTCCTCGAGCGCGCTGCGAAGCTCAACGATGACATGGGCGCTGGCTCGCTGACGGCTCTGCCGGTCATCGAAACCCAGGGCAACGACGTTTCGGCGTTCATCCCGACCAACGTGATCTCGATCACCGACGGCCAGATCTTCCTTGAGACGGACCTGTTCTACCAGGGTATCCGCCCGGCCGTTAACGTTGGTCTGTCGGTTTCCCGCGTCGGCTCGTCCGCACAGATCAAGGCGATGAAGCAGGTCGCCGGCTCGATCAAGGGCGAACTTGCCCAGTATCGCGAAATGGCAGCCTTCGCCCAGTTCGGCTCGGACCTCGATGCCGCAACGCAGCGCCTGCTGAACCGCGGTGCCCGCCTGACCGAACTCCTGAAGCAGCCGCAGTTCTCGCCGCTGAAGACGGAAGAGCAGGTCGTGGTGATCTTCGCTGGCGTGAACGGCTACCTCGACAAGATCGCCGTCTCCGACGTCGGCAAGTTCGAGCAGGGTCTGCTCGCCTACTTCCGCTCGGAAGGCAAGGCGATCCTCGACACCATCCGCACCGACAAGGCGATCAGCGACGACACGAAGGGCAAGCTCAAGGCTGCTCTCGACACCTTCGCCAAAACCTTCGGCTGAGGCTGACGGTTCCAGCCCTGCGCGCCCAAGGCGCGCAGGTGCTCCGAGCTTTTGGATTTGACGCATGACCATCCCCGACACCTGTCCGGGAGATCGTGCTACAGGACGGAAAACGGATGCCTTCACTTAAGGATCTGAAAAACCGGATCGCCTCCGTCAAGGCGACGCAGAAGATCACCAAGGCGATGAAAATGGTCGCCGCGGCGAAGCTTCGGCGTGCCCAGGAAGCGGCCGAGGCTGCCCGGCCCTATTCGCAGCGCATGAGCGCGGTTCTCGCCAACATCGCCCAGGCCGTCGGCCAGGACGATAGCGCGCCGCGTCTGATGACCGGCACGGGCAAGGACCAGGTTCATCTGCTCGTCGTCTGCACGGCCGAGCGTGGCCTGTGCGGCGGTTTCAATTCGCAGATTGCTCGTCTGGCGCGTGACCACACCCGCAAGCTTCTGGCGAGCGGCAAGACGGTCAAGATCATCTGCGTGGGCAAGAAGGGCTTCGATATCCTGCGGCGCGAATACGCTTCGCTGATCATCGACCGCGTCGATCTGCGCGAAGTCAAGCGCATCGGCTTCGAGAACGCTGACCAGGTCGGCCGCAAGGTCATCGGTCTGTTCGAGAAGGGCGAGTTCGACGTCTGCACGCTGTTCTATTCTGAGTTCAAGTCGGTCATCTCGCAGATTCCGACCGCGCTCCAGCTCATCCCGGCTTCCGCTCCGGCGGCCGTGGCGGAGACGACCGGTGCGACCGCGATCTACGACTACGAGCCGGATGCCGCCGCGATCCTCGGCGATCTCATCCCGCGCAACATTTCCGTCCAGATCTTCCGGGCCCTGCTCGAGAACGTCGCCGGCGAAATGGGCGCCAAGATGAGCGCCATGGACAACGCGACCCGCAATGCTGGTGAAATGATCAACAAGCTGACGCTCAACTACAACCGTCAGCGCCAGGCTCAGATCACCAAGGAACTCATCGAAATCATCTCGGGCGCTGAAGCGCTCTAAGGACCAGGACAAAGAGGGTAAGAGACATGGCTAAGGCAGCTACCCCGAAGGACACCGCAGCGGCAAAGAAGCCGGCTGCGACCAAGACGGCCGCAGCAGCGGCGGCTCCGGCCGCAGCCCCTGCAACCAAGGCTCCGGCCGCAAAGGCACCGGCTGCGAAGACCGCTGCCGCCAAGGCCTCCACGAAGGCTGCGGCTCCGGCTGCTTTTGTTGCAACCGGACGCGTGACGCAGGTCATCGGCGCCGTCGTCGACGTTTCGTTCGACGGTGAACTGCCGCAGATCCTGAACGCGCTGGAAACCGACAACAACGGCAACCGCCTCGTTCTCGAAGTCGCCCAGCACCTCGGCGAAAACACCGTTCGCACGATCGCCATGGACTCGACCGAAGGTCTCGTCCGCGGCCAGGCCGTTGCAGACACGGGCGCCCCGATCACCGTTCCGGTCGGCCCGGAAACGCTCGGCCGCATCATGAACGTCATCGGCGAGCCCGTCGACGAAGCCGGCCCGCTGGTTACCTCCGGCAAGCGTGCGATCCACCAGGAAGCACCGTCCTACGTCGAGCAGTCCACGGAAGCCCAGATCCTCGTCACCGGCATCAAGGTCGTCGACCTTCTCGCTCCCTATGCAAAGGGCGGCAAGATCGGCTTGTTCGGCGGCGCCGGCGTTGGCAAGACCGTTCTCATCATGGAACTGATCAACAACGTCGCCAAGGCGCACGGTGGTTACTCGGTATTCGCAGGCGTGGGTGAACGTACCCGCGAAGGCAACGACCTCTACCACGAAATGATCGAATCGGGCGTGAACAAGCACGGCGGCGGCGAAGGCTCCAAGGCTGCCCTCGTTTACGGCCAGATGAACGAACCCCCGGGCGCACGTGCACGCGTTGCTCTGACGGGTCTGACGATCGCTGAAGACTTCCGCGACAAGGGCCAGGACGTTCTGTTCTTCGTCGACAACATCTTCCGCTTCACGCAGGCAGGTTCCGAAGTGTCGGCTCTGCTCGGCCGTATCCCGTCGGCCGTGGGCTATCAGCCGACGCTCGCCACGGACATGGGCCAGATGCAGGAGCGCATCACGACCACGACCAAGGGCTCGATCACCTCGGTTCAGGCCATCTACGTTCCCGCCGACGACTTGACCGACCCTGCGCCGGCCACCTCGTTCGCCCACCTTGACGCAACGACCGTTCTTTCGCGTTCGATTGCCGAAAAGGGCATCTACCCGGCCGTTGACCCGCTCGACTCGACCTCGCGCATGCTCGACCCGATGGTTGTCGGCGAAGAGCACTACGAAGTCGCCCGTAAGGTCCAGACGACGCTGCAGCGCTACAAGGCCCTGCAGGACATCATCGCCATCCTGGGCATGGACGAACTGTCGGAAGACGACAAGCTGGCCGTTGCCCGCGCCCGCAAGATCGAGCGCTTCCTGTCGCAGCCGTTCTTCGTGGCCGAAGTCTTCACCGGTTCGCCGGGCAAGCTGGTTGCTCTCGAAGACACGATCAAGGGCTTCAAGGGCCTCGTCAACGGCGAGTACGACCACCTTCCGGAGGCTGCCTTCTACATGGTCGGTTCGATGGAAGAAGCCGTCGAGAAGGCCAAGAAGCTGGCTGCAGAAGCCGCTTGATGTTTTTGGCGGGCGCCCGATGGGCGCGCCCGCCAATCTTCCCGGCCGTATGAAATCAGAAAAAGTGAATGGTCATGGCTGACAACTTCAACTTTGAACTCGTTTCTCCCGAGCGCCTGCTGGTTTCCGGCAGCGTCAGCGAAGTCGTCATCCCGGCGACCGAGGGCGAGATGACCGTCATGGCCAACCACGCGCCGACCATGACGACGATCAAGCCGGGTGTCGTCACCGTGAAGTTCGCGGACGGCAGGAAGGACCGCTTTGTGGTCTTCGGCGGTTTCGCGGATATCATTCCGACCGGCTGCACGCTGCTCGCCGAATCCGCCGTTCATGTCGACGACTTCAACGTCGATCAGATTACGCGGCGCGTCGAGGCGGCCCGTACCGAGCTGGCGCAGGCAACGACGGACGAACACAAGTTCGGCATCGAGAGCTATCTCGCGGAGCTCACCACGCTGCGCGGCATCGTCGTTCCCGCCTGACGCCCGCGTTTATCGCTGCGCATCGAACCCGCCTCCGGCGGGTTTTTTGTTGCGGTCATCCGGCGTTGCGGTTGTGGCATTTGCTGTTTGCGCCGGCGACCATTAAGAAAGATATCCCGCAGGACGGCCCGCCGGGGTTGGGGGCCATGGCGTCATGGTGAGGAACAATGAGCAGCAAGATCGTGCCCGTAATCATGGCCGGCGGCAAGGGCACCCGCCTGTGGCCGCTGTCACGCGCATCGGCTCCCAAGCAGTTCCTCGAATTCCTCGGTGAGACGACGCTTTTCCAGCGGACGCTGGCGCGGGTCTCGGACACGGCGCGCTATGAGCCGGCCGTCGTGATCACGAACAGCGATTTCCGCTTTCTCGTGGCCGAACAGGCGCGCACGGCGGGCGTTTCGCTCGCATCCATCCTGCTGGAGCCGGTGGCGCGCAACACGGCGCCGGCGCTCGCCGCGGCCGCGACGGTGGTCCTGCGCAAGTACGGCGAGGAGGCGCTCATGCAGGTGCTTGCCTCCGACCACGAGATCAACGCCGATTCCACCTATTTCGGCTGTATCGACAAGGCGGCGGTCGCTGCCAGAGCGGGACGGCTGGTGACATTCGGCATCACGCCGAACGAGCCTGCGACCGGCTACGGCTACATCGAGATCGGCGAAGACCTCGGCAATGGCGCCAACGCCGTGCATCGCTTCGTCGAAAAGCCGGATCGCGAAAGGGCTGTCGAAATGCTTTCGGCGGGCGGCTATCTCTGGAACTCCGGCATGTTCATGCTGCCTGTCGGGCTTTTCCTGCGCGAACTCCAGCAATACGCACCCGAAGTTCTTGCGGCCGCGCAGGAGGCCGTGGACAAGGCGCAGCACGATCTCGATTTCGAACGGCTCGACGAGGCGGCCTTCACGCGTGCGCCGGATATCTCCATCGATTACGCGATCTTCGAGAAGACGCCCATCGCGGCCGTCGTTCCCTCGCCGATTTCCTGGTCGGATCTCGGCAGCTGGGATTCGGTGTGGAAGATCGGGCAGCGGGACGAGGCCGGCAATGTGGCCGACGGCAGCACGACGGTGCTCGATACACGCAATTCGCTGATCATCTCGCGTGACATTCACGTGGCGGTGCAGGGGCTGGACGACATCGCCGTCGTGGCCAGTGAGGATGCGGTCTATGTCGGCCGGCTGGAGGACAGCCAGAATGTCGGCAAGCTCGTCAAGCAGCTTGCCAGCCTGCCCAAGACGCAGAAGCTGACGGAGACCCACCCGACAGCCTACCGTCCGTGGGGCGGTTATACGTCCGTGCTGAACGGCGAGCGTTTCCAGGTGAAGCGCCTGTTCGTCACGCCGGGCAAGCGGCTCTCCCTGCAAAAGCACCACCACCGCTCCGAGCACTGGATCGTGGTGCGCGGTACCGCCGAGGTGACGATCGGCGACAAGACCATCGCGCTCAGGGAAAACGAGTCGGTCTATATCCCGCAGGGCGAGCTGCACCGGCTCGCCAATCCCGGCAAGATCCTCCTGGAACTGATCGAGGTACAGACCGGATCCTATCTCGGCGAGGACGATATCATCCGCATCGAGGACGAGTTCGGCCGCGGCTGAGGCCGTGGCCCCGCAAGGGCGCTTCATATCGTCCTCTTGACATCTTGGGCCGGGAGGACGACTTCACGGGTACAGATCCACGCGAAGGAGACGGCCATGAGCGAGGCAGCCCGCACGACGATCGACCAGGCGGAAGTCGACCGCTTTTCCGCGATGGCGGCGGAGTGGTGGGACCCCACCGGCAAGTTCCGTCCGCTGCACAAGTTCAACCCGGTGCGGCTCGCCTATATCCGCGATCTCGTCTCGGCGCAGTTCGGCCGCGACCCGCAGGCCCATCGCCCGCTGGAGGGCCTGCGCATCCTCGATATCGGCTGCGGCGGCGGGCTGCTTTCCGAGCCGATGGCGCGCATGGGCGCGGAGGTGCTGGGCGCGGATGCCTCGGAAAAGAACATCGGTATCGCGAAGGCCCATGCGGCCGGAAACGGCGTTACGGTCGACTATCGCGCGGTGACGGCCGAGGCGCTGGCAGAGGCCGGCGAGACCTTCGATGTCGTGCTGAACATGGAGGTGGTCGAGCACGTTTCCGATGTCGATTTCTTCCTCACGACCTGCGCCTCCATGGTGCGGCCGGGCGGCATGACCTTCGTTGCGACGATCAACCGGACGCTGAAGGCCGCGGCGCTGGCGATCTTCGCGGCGGAGAACGTGCTGCGCTGGCTGCCACGTGGCACGCATCAATATGAAAAGCTGGTGCGCCCGGAGGAGATCGAAAAACCGCTGACGGCGTCGGGCCTCACCGTGACCGACCGAACGGGCGTTTTCTTCAACCCGCTGCTGAACCAGTGGAACCTGTCCAAGGACATGGACGTCAACTACATGCTGGTGGCGCGCCGGCCGGCCTGATCAGGGCTCCAGCAGCCGCACGGCGGCGAGCAGGTCCCGCTGCCCCACGGCGTTGCGCGCACCGATGGCCTTCACCCGATCCCTATCGATCACGACGGGCTCGCCATCGGGACAGAACGGTTTCTTGAAGGTGAAGGCGCGGGGTGTCGGGCCATGATCCGCGAGATGTTCCAGACGTTCCGCCCCATCCGCCCAAACCGGCCGTGCGCCTTCCTTCACCCACCAGAGCACCAGAGCCGGCCAGGCCTGCCTCTGGTTCCAGTTGCGGGCGTGCTTGAGCGCATCGGCATGCACGCCGTCATAGGTGAAGGCCATAAGGCTTTCGAGGCTGGACCAGAGGGACAGCGATGACGGCGCGTCTTCGAACCCGCTGCCGGCGAGGAAGCGGGGATAGACCTTCTCGCCCCAGCTTTCAGGCCCCGGCACCTCGTCATAGCCCGAACGGCCGATATAGCCTTCCGCCCGGCTCGCCGCCTCGAAATTGAAGGGCTCGCGCAGGCGAAAGCCCGTGACGCGGTCGCTTTCGTATTCATCGACATGAATGCCGAAGTTGTAGACGGCGAGATGGTGGCCGCGCATCAGTTCGTGTCGTCGGGCAGCACGGGGAGCGGCGCGATCTCGACGCCCTCTTCCAGGAGGTCGCGGACCTCGTCCAGCGTCGCCTGGCCGATGAGGCCCCGCTGTTCCGCCTCGCCGTAGTGGATCTTGCGGGCTTCCTCGGGAAAGCGCTCCCCGACATCCTCGGAATTGGCACGGATCGTCGAAACGATCTCCCGCAGCTTGGCGATCATTTCCTTCTGGCCCGCCTGCATCACCATTTCCTGGCGACGCTCCTTCTTGCGGGCGGTCGACACGGAAGGGGCCATGAGGCGCTTGGCGACATGGGTGGAGTTACACACGGGGCAGGAGACCAGCGCCATCTTCTGCTGGCGGTCGAAGTCGTCCGCCGAGCCGAACCAACCCTCGAAGGGATGGCCGTTGTCGCAGGAGAGATCGTAGCGGATCACGCGGCGACGCCTCCCTTCGAGGTGGCGGCGGTCGTTTCGAGCGTGAAGGTCCGTCCGTTGCGCAGGTTGGGAATGCGGTCATGGGCGGCCTTCACGGCGCCGGTGTCGATATCGGCAAGCACGATGGCCTCGCCGGTGCCGCCGGCCTCGGCGAGCACGCGGCCCCAGGGATCGATGATCATGGAATGGCCGAAGGTCTCACGACCATCCTCGTGGACACCCGCCTGCGCGGCGGCAATGATGTAAACGCCGTTCTCGATGGCACGCGCGCGCAGCAGCGTTTCCCAATGCGCCTCGCCCGTCTGCCGCGTGAAAGCGGCGGGCACGGAGATGATCTCGGCGCCGGCCTGGGCCTGGGCCTTGAAGAGTTCGGGAAAGCGCACGTCGTAGCAGATGGCGAAACCGAGCCTTGCGAAGGGCAGATCCGCCATGCGGGCGATGCTGCCCGGCGTGTAGACCGCGCTTTCGCGCCAGCTTTCGCCATTGTCGAGATCGACATCGAACATGTGGATCTTGTCGTAGCTGCAGATGCGCGCGCCATCCGGGCCAAACAGGAAGCCGCGATTTGCGACCTTGCCGTCGGCGAGTGCGATCGCCGTGGAGCCGACGTGGACGTGGATGCCGAGGTCGCGGGCAAGGTCGGCGGCGGCCGCGACCACGAGGTCATCGGCTTCCGGGCGCAGGATAGCACGCAGGCCCTGGCGGTCCTTCTGGATGGCGCCGGTCATTTCCGGCGTCTGGACATAGACGGCGCCCTTGGCGGCGGCCTCGCGCACGAGGCGCTGCATCGTCTCCACGTTGCGGACCGGGTCGGTGCCCGAGCACATCTGGATGGCGGCGATCGTCACGGTCATGGCGGGCTCCTGTGCCGGTTCAGGCAGCGAGAAGCGCGTCGAGTTCGCCGGCGCGCTCAAGGGCATGCAGATCGTCGCAGCCGCCGACATGGCGCTCGCCGATGAAGATCTGCGGGAAGGTGTTGCGGCCGTTCGAGCGCTTGATCATCTCCTGGCGCACATCCGGCGCATAGGTCGCGTCATGCTCCTCGTAGGCCACGCCCTTCGTCTCGAGAAGTTTCTTCGCGGCGCTGCAATAGCCGCAGAACTGACGCGTGTAGATGACGACCGGGGCCATGCTTTCTGCTCCAACACTTGGAAAAACCTTGCTTTATATAGGTCCCGGAAGCGCCCTTGCAAAGGTCAAAACCGTGATGTCGGCAACACCCGCGCGCTTGAGCGTGCGCGCGACGGCGGCGATGGTGGCGCCTGTCGTATAAACATCGTCGATCAGGACGACGCGCTTGCCGAACAGGGCCTCACGGCCCGCGGGGGTGATCGCGAAGGCGCCGCGCACGTTCTCCTCGCGGGCGCGCGGGTTGAGACCGATCTGGCGACGGGTGCGTTTGACGCGGCGCACGGCATCGATGAGAACCGGCCTGCCGGCGAGCGCGCCGAGTGCGCGGGCGAGTTCGGCCGCCTGGTTGAACTTGCGCCAGACCAGCCGCAAGCGGTGCAGCGGCACCGGCACGATCACATCGGCCGCCTCGATCGTGCCGTCGCCGGCGCGTAGCATCCATTGCGCCATCATGGGCGCAAGGTCCGTGCGGTCGCGATATTTCAGCGAATGCACGAGAATGCGGGCGAGGTCGTCATAGAGGGCGACGGACCGCAGCCGGTCGAACGGCGGAGGATGGGCGATGGCGTCGGCGCTGAGGATGCCGGGGCCGAGATCATGGGAGAAGGGCGTGCCGAGCACTTCGCAATAGGGGCGCTCGATCAGCGCAAGCCGCGACCAGCAATGCGCGCAAAGCCCTGCACCCGTGCCCAGCAGCAGGCCGCATCCCGCACAGGCGGGCGGGTAGACGATGTCGAGGGCCGCGCCAGCGAAGGCCTTCATCCGGCGGGCGAGGGCCTGCCGGAGCGGGATTGCCGGCAATGCCTCGGCCTCTATTTCGCCCATGCGGTTGACAATAGTCGCACTTGCCGGCCAAAGCGAAGGAATTCCGAACAGGATCGCCAATGGAAACGCTCTTCGACCATGCCCTCATCGATACCAACCGGTTGCGCGCGCTTCGCAGCGGCCCGGCGGACTTCCTGCTCGACATCGTCGCGGAGGAGCTTGCCGAGCGGTTGAGCGTGATAGACCGCCGGTTCGAGAAGGCGGTCGAACTGCATGGCCATACCGGAGCCGTGGCGCGGGCGATCGCCGGCACCGGCAAGGTCGATGCCATCGAACGCGTGGAGAGCGACCGGCGTTTTTCGGCGGGAGAGCCGGTTACGCTGGCAGCGCTGGAAACGGTTCCGCTTGAGCCGCAGTCGGTCAATCTCATCGTCTCGCCGCTTGCGCTGCATCTCACCAACGACACGCCGGGCGTTTTCGTGCAGATCCGGCGGGCGCTGAAGCCGGACGGCCTTTTCCTTGCGGCCATTCCCGGCAGCGGCACGTTGCAGGAACTACGGGAAGTACTGCTCGCGGCCGAAAGCGAGATTTCCGGGGGTGCCAGCCCGCGCGTCATTCCGTTTCCGGATGTGCGGGATGTCGGGGCCCTGCTCCAGCGCGGCGGCTTTGCGCTGCCGGTGACGGACAAGGAAACCTATACGGTGCGCTACGATTCGATCTTTCCGCTGATGAAGGATCTGCGTGCTATGGGCATGGCGAACCCGCTTTCCGGCCGCAGCCGGCGGCCGCTGGCGCGCGGCGTCCTGCTGCGCGCGGCCGAACTCTATGCCGAACGCTTCTCGGACCCCGACGGTCGGATCAGGGCGACCTTTTCGATCATCTATGTCTCGGGCTGGGCGCCGCATGAAAGCCAGCAGAAGCCGCTGAAGCCGGGTTCGGCGACGATGCGGCTTGCGGATGCGCTCAAGCAGGGCGGGGGTCGCTGACCCTCGACCTGTCCCTCACTTGGGGTCGATCTTCTCGCTGAGCAGCATGAAGGTGTTGTTGAGCGTGTCGGAGAAGGCGCCCAGGCCGGCGAGCATGCCGACGGAGATGAGGGCGGCAAGCAGGCCGTATTCCACGGCGGTTGCGCCATGCTCGGCGGAGAGGAACGATTTCAGCAGTCTCGTCATCATTCCCTTCCCCCGCGCCCCTTGCGCATGAACGTACCGTCAGCAGCCGCTGCCGGCACCCGCGCCGTTGACAATGCAGACGGCGCCGGGCATTTCCTGGAGCACGCTGCGGCGCACCGTATAGCGCTTGGTTCCGTCCGTCGGGACGGAGCCGGTCGAAATCATATCGAATTCATCGGGGACGTTCGCCATCATGCGCTTGTCCGACTTGGCGGACAGCACCGGTGTGAGGACGAGCGCCAGCGCAATCACGGCTGTCCCGAAAAGCAGAGCCAGATTCAATGCGCCAGTCCGGGTATCGCCGGCCGGCGTGAAATCTTTCTCCTGAACGGTTTTCCAGAAGTCTTCGTCACGCATCACAGGATCTCGCAGGCATTGCAACGTTCACGGCATTATTTGAACGAGGCTGCTAAACGATTGCTTAACGGAGACTGAAAATTCGCACTTAAATTCTAGTGAACCGGCTCAAAGCAGGTCCATGAGGAAGGGAATGAGGGGCTCGTCGGCGGGTGGCATCGGGTAATCGCGCAGCGCTTTCGGGCGCACCCATTTGATGGCCTGCCCCTCGCGCCCATGCGCCGTGCCTTCGAAGCGACGGCAGATATAGAGCGGCATCAGGAGATGAAAATCGTCATAGGTGTGGCTGGCGAAGGTGAGCGGCGCGAGGCAGGCGACCTTCGTGCGGATGCCGAGTTCCTCGTCGAGCTCGCGGATCAGCGTCTCCTCGGGCGTTTCGCCCGGCTCGACCTTGCCGCCGGGAAACTCCCACAGGCCGGCCAGCGACTTGCCTTCGGGGCGCTGGGCCAGAAGCACACGCCCGTCCGCATCGACGAGCGCGCAGGCGGCAACGAGCAGGATGCGGCGGGGCTGTGCGATCGTTTCGGTCATGCGGCCGGCGGTTCCCGATAGCTGTATTGGTAGACGTCCTGGAAGCCGGCGCGGCGATAGAGCGCAAGCGCGGCGGCATTGTCGGCCTCCACCTGCACCCAGGCATGACGCGCGCCCTTGAGCTTCGCCCAGCGCAGGCTCGCATGGAGGATTGCCGTGCCAAGGCCCTGGCCGCGCCGTTCTTCGGCGACGCCGAGTTGCAGGATGCCGACGAGGTCGTTGTCCTGCACCGCGATGGTGACGGCGGTGGGGCCGAAGCCCGGTTCCTCGAAGATGAAGAGGCCCGCCTCGGGCTTGATGGCATTGATGATTTCGGTGAGCCCGGGTTTCAGGGCCGGGTCGTCGCCCGAAACGCTCAGCCGTGCATCGACGAAGCGGCCGACATCGCGGCTCGGCAGGTGATCGAGGCCTTCATCGCGCGGCAGGGTCGCGAGATCCGCCATCATGACGATGGTGCGGCCCATGTCCTTCCAGCCGGCATCGTCCATGAAGGCGATCAACTGCGGCGGCGTGAGCGGGGTCTGTCGCACGAGTAGCGGGCGGCCGTAGTCGGCAAAGCGCTTCGCCGCCTTTTCCAGCCGGATGGGGATATCGCGATAATCGGACGGATCGAGCGGGTTGACCGAGTTCAGCCGCCGCGAGGGGTGGCCGGCGGTCAGCCGGCACAGCCAGCTTCCGTCATACAGCACGGTGGCGGCGGGCCAGGCACGGAAGCCGACGGCTTCCAGCCGCCTGACTTTTGCAAG
This sequence comes from Shinella sumterensis, assembly GCF_004514425.2. GTDB lineage: Bacteria > Pseudomonadota > Alphaproteobacteria > Rhizobiales > Rhizobiaceae > Shinella > Shinella sumterensis. The sequence goes on along the minus strand of NZ_MYFN02000010.1, from coordinate 122,630 downwards.
ATCGATCATCGTGGTCTTCTGTCCCGAAAGGGTCACGCTGTCCGGGCCTCTGGTCTGGGCAGCCCCACACGCATGGCGCGGCTGCATATCTTTTTCAAAATGGCTTAGCTGCGATAGTCGCCGTTGATCTCGACATATTCCTTGGTGAGGTCGCAGGTCCACACCGTCGCCCGGCCGTTGCCGAGGCCGATCTCGACGCGAACGGGGATATCCTGACGCTGCATGATCGCGGTCGTCGCTTCCTCGGAATAGTTGGGGTCGCGCTCGCCGTCGACGGCAACGCGAACGTCGCCGAACCAGATGGCGAGGCGATCGCGATCGGCCATTTCGCCGGATTTGCCGACGGCCATGACGATGCGGCCCCAGTTGGCGTCTTCGCCGGCGACGGCCGTCTTGACCAGCGGCGAATTGGCGATCGAAAGCGCGATCCGCTTGGCGGCATCGTCGCTTTCAGCACCCTCGACGGTGATCTCCACCATCTTGCGCGCACCTTCGCCATCCCGCACGACCTGGAGGGCGAGATCGCGCAGCAGGTCGTTGAGGGCGGCACGGAAGCCGTCGAGCGCGACGTCATCCGCCGTCACAGCCTTCTGGCCATCGGCCGCCGCCGCACCCGTCGCAAACAGCAGAAGCGTGTCCGAGGTCGACGTGTCGCTGTCCACGGTGATGGCGTTGAACGTGGTGCCGACGCCGGCCGAGAGCAGCGATTGCAGGACGGCGGCCGGAATGTCGGCATCGGTGACGACGAAGGACAGCATGGTCGCCATGTCCGGCGCGATCATGCCGGCGCCCTTGGCAATGCCGTTGATGCGCACGGTGACACCGCCGAGCTCGGCCGTACGGGTGGCCACCTTCGGATAGGTGTCCGTGGTCATGATCGCCTTGGCGGCCTCCAGCCAGAAGTCGTCCGTTCCTGCGGTGGCAAGGCCATCGAGGACGCCGGAGAACTTCGTGGCATCGAGCGGCTCGCCGATCACACCCGTCGAGGCGAGGAAGATCTCGCTCTCCTTGCAGCCGACGGCCTTTGCCGCGGATTCGGCGGTGAGCTTCGTCGATTCACGGCCCTTGCGGCCGGTGAAGGCGTTGGCGTTGCCGGAATTGACGACGACGGCGCGCGCGACGCCGCCGGACAGGTTGGCACGGCAGAAATCAACGGGCGCCGAAGGGCATTTCGAGCGGGTGAAAACGCCGGCGACCGCCGCGGGGCGATCGAAGACCATCATCAGCACGTCCGTCCGGTTCTTGTACTTGATCCCCGCGGCGGCGGTCGCCATGCGCACACCGCGTATGGGCGGCATTTCGGCATAGGTTTTCGGGGCAAGCGGAGAGATCGAGCCGGACATGCGTGTTTTCCTGCGGTGGGGAGGGGCCCGGCGGGATCCACCGGGCCATTGTGGTCTTACTGCTGGCCTTCGGCGGCCGGTGCGGCGTCTTCGCCCGCTTCGGCTTCCGGCTTGTTGACAGCGTCATAAGCGGTTTTCAGCGCGGGGTCCTGGATATCGACGGGCGCTTCCGCCTTGGCCTTTTCGAGCAGTTCCATGTACTTGTCGCGCATGATGAGCTGACGGACCTGCGGCTCGACCTGGTCGAGCGCCGGGGGCTGCTGCTTGCGCTTATCCTCGACCTTGATGACATGGTAGCCGAACTGGGTCTTCACCGGCACCTTGGAATAGGCGCCCTTTTCGAGGGCGAAAGCGGCCTCTTCGAATTCCGGAACCATGCGGCCCTTGCTGAAATAGCCGAGGTCGCCGCCTTCCGACTTGTTCGGGTCGGTGGACTTTTCCTTGGCGATTTCGACGAAGTCCTTGCCGGCATCGAGATCCTTGATGATGGCCTTGGCCTCATCCTCGGTCTTGACCAGGATGTGACGGGCATGGATCTCGTCTTCCGGCGTGATGGCCGCGATTTCCTTGTCGTAGCGCGCCTTCACCTCCTCGGGGGTGACGGCATCGACGACGTGCTTCTTGAAATAGGCGTTGTGCAGTTCGCGGTCCGTGAGGAAGGCGAGGCGCTGCTTGAAGTCGTCGCTGTCGCGCAGGCCTTCCTTGTCGGCATCGGCAGCCAGAAGCTTCACGTCGATGATGGAGGAAAGTGCTGCGACGCGCTTCTGCTCTTCCGGCAGGTTGGCAAGCTGCGGGTCGAGGCCGGCCATCGCGAGCTTCAGTTCGGATTCATGGATTTCCACGGCGCCGACCTTGGCGACCACCGGATCGGCGGCGGCATCCTGCGCACGGGCGCCCGTGCCGGCGGCGGCGATCGCGATCAGGGCGACCGCTGCGAGCTTGCTGTACTTGAACATACGAAAAAAGACCTTTCACATCCTCGCCGGAATCGGGTCGATATCCGGTGCCAGACTGCTCAACACCACCAGAATGTGGCAGTTGTGCAACCGCCTGAGCCGTTGACATCATTCGACCCCCCTCTTATCTGTCACGCAATCCCGCGTCCAGAACAGTTTCCGGGCGTTTCACGGGTTTGCGCGCAATTATCGTGCGGCCTGTCACGCGCCGGGGCGCCCATAAAGAAAGGACCATTCTGATGGTCAGCCTTGGCGGCCTAGCCCGCAAGTTGTTCGGTTCCTCGAACGATCGCCGCGTTCGCTCCTATAAAGATCGCGTCGACGCGATCAATGCGCTCGAAGCAGAGACCAAAGCGCTCTCCGACGAGGCGCTGAGGGCGAAAACCGTCGAATTTCGCGAACAGCTCGCCGCAGGCAAGACGCTGGACGACATTCTCGTGCCGGCCTTCGCGGTCGCCCGGGAAGCGGCGTTCCGCGTTCTCGGTCTGCGTCCCTTCGACGTGCAGCTCATCGGCGGCATGATCCTTCACGAGAAGTCGATCGCCGAAATGAAGACCGGTGAAGGCAAGACGCTCGTCGCGACGCTTCCCGTCTATCTCAATGCGCTGGCCGGCAAGGGCGTGCATGTCGTGACGGTCAACGACTACCTCGCGACCCGCGACAGCGCCCAGATGGGCAAGATCTACGGCTTCCTCGGGCTCACCACGGGCGTCATCGTGCACGGCATCGACGACGACCAGCGCCGCGCGGCCTATGCCTGCGACATCACCTACGCGACGAACAACGAACTCGGCTTCGACTATCTGCGCGACAACATGAAGTACGAGCGCGGCCAGATGGTGCAGCGCGGTCACTTCTTCGCCATCGTCGACGAAGTGGACTCGATCCTCGTCGACGAGGCGCGCACGCCGCTGATTATTTCCGGCCCGCTTGACGACCGCTCGGACCTCTACACCACCATCGACGCCTTCATTCCCATGCTGGACGAGGGTGACTACGAGATCGACGAGAAGCAGCGCTCCGCCAACTTCTCGGAAGTGGGTACGGAGAAGCTGGAGAACCTGCTGCGCCAGGCCGGCCTCCTCAAGGGCGAATCGCTTTACGACGTCGAGAATGTCGCGATCGTCCATCACATCAACAATGCGCTGAAGGCCCACAAGCTTTTCACCCGCGACAAGGACTACATCGTCCGCAACGACGAGATCGTCATCATCGACGAGTTCACCGGCCGCATGATGCCGGGCCGCCGCTATTCGGAAGGCCAGCACCAGGCGCTGGAGGCCAAGGAAAAGGTCACGATCCAGCCGGAAAACCAGACGCTGGCCTCGATCACCTTCCAGAACTATTTCCGCATGTATTCCAAGCTTGGCGGTATGACCGGTACGGCGTCGACCGAAGCCGAGGAATTCGGCAACATTTACGGCCTTGAGGTCGTGGAAGTCCCGACGAACCTGCCGATCCAGCGTATCGACGAGGACGACGAGGTCTACCGGACGGCGGAAGAGAAGTACAAGGCGATCATCGAGGAGATCAAGGCTGCCCGCGCCAAGGGCCAGCCGATCCTCGTCGGCACGACCTCGATCGAAAAATCGGAACTTCTGGCCGAGCTGCTGAAAAAGTCCGGCTTCAAGGACTTCCAGGTCCTGAACGCCCGCTATCACGAGCAGGAAGCCTATATCGTTTCGCAGGCCGGCGTGCCCGGCGCCGTCACGATCGCCACGAACATGGCCGGTCGCGGCACCGACATCCAGCTCGGCGGCAACCTGGAAATGCGCCTCGAGCGCGAGCTGGCCGACATGGAGCCGGGTCCGGAACTTGACGCCAAACGCAGCGCCGTCATCGCCGAGGTGAAGAAGCTCAAGGAGCAGGCGCTGGCCGCCGGCGGCCTCTACGTTCTCGCCACCGAGCGCCACGAAAGCCGTCGTATCGACAACCAGCTGCGCGGCCGCTCCGGCCGCCAGGGCGACCCGGGCCGTTCGAAGTTCTTCCTGTCATTGCAGGACGACCTGATGCGCATCTTCGGGTCCGACCGCATGGATTCGATGCTGCAGAAGCTCGGTCTCAAGGAGGGCGAGGCGATCGTCCATCCCTGGATCAACAAGGCGCTGGAGCGTGCGCAGAAGAAGGTCGAGGCGCGCAACTTCGACGTCCGCAAGAACCTGCTCAAGTATGACGACGTGCTCAACGACCAGCGCAAGGTGATCTTCGAGCAGCGCATCGAGCTTATGGACAGCGAAAACCTGTCCGAGATCGTGAACGACATGCGCCATGAGGTGGTCGAGAACCTCGTCCAGCTGAACATTCCGGAAAACGCCTATGCCGAGCAGTGGAATGTCGAGGGCCTGAAGGCCGGCGTTCTCGAACAGCTCAATCTCGATCTTCCCATCGAGGCCTGGGCGGCAGAGGAAGGCATCGACGAGAAGGACATTCTCGAGCGGCTGCGCAAGGCTGCCGACGATGCCGCCGCCGACCGCGCCGAGCGTTTCGGCCCCGAGATCATGACCTATGTCGAGCGCTCGGTGTTGCTCCAGACACTGGATCACCTGTGGCGCGAGCATATCGTCAATCTGGACCACCTGCGTTCCGTCATCGGTTTCCGCGGTTATGCCCAGCGCGATCCGTTGCAGGAATACAAGGCGGAGGCCTTCGAGCTCTTCCAGGCGCTCCTGGCCAATCTGCGCCAGACGGTGACCGCGCAGCTGATGCGCGTCGAGCTCGTACGTCAGGCCGCCGATGCGCCCGTACCGGCACCGCCGGCCATGGAAGGCCATCATATCGATGGCACGACCGGCGAGGACGAATTCAATGTCGGTGAAGCGACGGGCTTCATGGCCGTTGCCGCCGAGGATCGCAATCCCGACGATCCGTCGACCTGGGGTCGTGTCGGTCGCAACGAGCTTTGCCCGTGCGGGTCCGGCAAGAAGTACAAGCACTGCCATGGTGCCTTCGAGCAGGCCTGACCGCTGAAATCCTTCGATAATGCCGCCTTCGGGCGGCATTTTCTTTTGTGTGCGGTTAAGGCTTCCGCGGCGCTGGCCAACCGTTTGTTAACCCTGACCTGACAAGACTGTTGCGTTGAGTTCTGCGTAGCGTTCGGGTTCCTGTGTTGATAGCGGTCATTCAGTCGGCAGAGAAATTGCTGCCATCGGGTCTGCGCGGCAGGGTCGTGCCTTGGCTGCGCGTCCTGGCCAGCGACGACCCGCGCACGCTCGCCCAGCGCATGGCGCTCGTCGCCTTCGCCATTCGCGTCGCCAGCGCGGCAATCGCCTTTCTCACACAGATCGTTCTGGCCCGCCTGATGGGCGAGTTCGAATACGGCATCTTCGTCTTCGTCTGGGCGCTGGTCGTCATCATCGGCGACATGTCCTGCCTCGGCTTTCACACGACTGTCGTGCGCTTCCTGCCCGGCTATGCCGGCCGCAATGCGCATGCGGAAATCCGCGGCCTCACGTCGACCGCACGCACCTTCGCCATGCTGTCCTCCAGCGCGATCGCAGCCGTCGGGCTGCTATTGCTCTGGCTGCTGCGCGACAGCGTGACGGGCTATTATGTCGTGCCGCTCTTCATCGGCTTCTTCTGCATGCCGATGATCGCGCTGGGCGACGTGCTGGAAAGCACGGCGCGGGCGCACAGCTGGGCGGTGGTGGCGCTGAGCCCGACCTATATCGCGCGGCCGCTGCTCATTCTCGTCTTCATGGTGCTGGCCGTGACATACGGGGCGCCGCATACGGCGCTGACCGCAATGGCCGCCGCGCTGGCCGCCACCTACCTGACGACCGTCGTGCAGTTCTTCAACATCGTCCACCGGCTCGGCAAGCGCTATGTCGCCGGCCCGCACCGGACCGAGTTCTCGCTGTGGCTCAAGGCGGCGTTGCCGATCTTCCTCATCGAGGGCTTCGGCTTCCTGCTCACCAATTCCGATGTCATCGTGGTCGGCCTGTTTCTCGACCCGGAAAGCGTCGCGATCTATTTCGCAGCCGCCAAGACGATGGCGCTGGTGCATTTCGTGTTCTTTTCGGTGAAGGCGGCGGCCGCGCCGCGCTTCTCCGCGCTCTTCTCCTCCGGTGACCGCGTGGCGCTGGCAACCTTTGCCGGCGAGACGGTACGCTGGAGCTTCTGGCCGTCGCTCGGCGTGGGGCTCACCGTTCTCGCCCTCGGCCACCTTCTGCTGTCGCTGTTCGGGCCTGCCTTCACGGCGGGCTGGAGCCTGATGTTCATTCTCTTTTCCGGCATCATGGCCAAGGCGCTGGTCGGGCCGGGCGAGGTGCTGCTCACCATGTCGGGCGAGCAGAAGCTTTGCGTCCTGGTCTATGCCGTGGCGCTGGCGGCAAACATCACCTTCAACGTCACCCTCATACCGCTCTTCGGCATTACCGGGGCCGCCGTGGCGACGGCCGGCGCCATGATGGTGGAAGCGCTGCTCCTGCACCTCGCCGTGCGGGGCAAACTCTCGATCATTCTCTTCGCCTTCGCCAATCCGGTGAAGGCAAGCCTTGTCAACGGGATGGACAACCATGACCGATAGCCACGGCTTCGACCATGCAATCGCCGGCGGGCGCGCGCAGGCCGCCATTCCGCCGGCGCCGCCGCTGGCCCATCCGCCGGCAGACCTGCGGGTGGCCGTCGGCCGCCCCGGCCGTTCGCTCGCGCTCTATCCGGCCGCGGCCGGCTACGAGCTTCAGCAGGAGCTCGACTTCCTGTCCAACCGGGTCATGGAGCCGAATGTCTTCTTCTCGGGGCGTTTTCTGGCGCCCGCCATGCCGCGGTTGGAAGATCGCACCGTCCGCCTTGCCATCGTCAGGGATGAAAGCGCGGAGCGCAGCCGCATCCGCCTGCTCATGCCGTTTTCCGTCGAGAAGCCCGGCTTTTCCATCGGCTCCAGCATCCTGCGGGCCTGGTCCAACCCGTTCGGCCCGATCGGCACGCCGCTGGTCGATGCGGAAGACGCGGCCGAGACGCTGGACAATTTCCTGGAGGCGTTGGGCGGTTCCGGTGTGGCGCTGCCCTCGGTTCTCGTCCTTCCGGACCTGCGGCTCACCGGCCCCTTCGCCCAGTTGGTGCGCGCCGTCGCGATTGGCCGCAACCTGCCGGTGACGGTGACCGACACCTATCGCCGTCCGATGCTGGAAAGCCTGCTGGACGGGCAGGCCTATCTGCAAAAAGCCATCTCGCCGGAGCATTTCCGCGAATTGCGCCGACAGTGGCGCAAGCTCGATCGGCTCGGCGCGCTCAGCTACAATGTCGCCCGCCAGCCGGCGGATATCCGCGTGCGCATGGAGGAATTCCTGCTGCTCGAAGCCTCGGGCTGGAAGGGCCGCAGCCGCACGGCGATGATCAACGACCGCTATCGCGCGGCCTTCGCTCGCGAGGCGATCACCAATCTCGCCGAGACCGACGGTGTGCGTATCCACACGCTCGATCTCGATGGCCGCGCCATCGCGTCCATGGTCGTCTTCCTGATGGGGGGCGAGGCCTATACGTGGAAGACGGCCTATGACGAGGACTTCGCGAAATACTCGCCCGGCAAGCTTCTCGTCGCGGAACTGACCGAGTGGCATCTGGACGACGCCAACATCCTGCGGTCGGATTCCTGCGCGGTGCCGGATCATCCCGTCATGAGCCGGTTCTGGGAAGAGCGCGAGGACATGGGCACGCTGGTCGTGGGGCTTCAGCAGAACCGGGACCGGGACGTGCGCCAGGTGGCGGCTCAGCTTCATCTCTACCGCAACACGCGCAACGTGGCGCGGCTGCTGCGCGAGAAGATCCGCTCGCTCGCCCGGCGTTAGGGTGCTGCCCTAGGCGGAAAACGGCGCTTCGCTTGCCGCGCGCTCGCGCAGCAGGTGGCGGATGACCTTGCCGGACGTGGTCAACGGCAGCGCATCGACGAATTCCACCTCGCGCGGATATTCGTGCATCGAGAGGCGGGATTTCACCCAGTCGCGGATGTCGGCGGCAAGCGCTGCGGACGGCTCCTGGCCGGGCCGGAGCACGACATAGGCCTTGACGATTTCCGTGCGGACGGGATCGGGCTTGCCGACCGCCGCGGCGAGCTGCACGGCGGGATGACCGGCAAGGCAATCCTCGATTTCGCTCGGGCCGATGCGGTAGCCGGAGGAGGTGATGACGTCATCGTCCCGCCCGAAGAAGGTGACATAGCCTTCCTCGTCCATGTGCCCGAGGTCGCCGGTCGTCATCCAGTCGCCGATGAACTTTTCCGCCGTCGCCCTGGCATTGTTCCAGTATCCGAGAAACATCACGGGATCCGGGCGCTTGACGGCGACTTGGCCGACGGTGCCGCGCGGCACTTCCGCGCCATTCGCATCGATGACGGCGACAACGTGTCCCGGCACGGGCTTGCCGATGGGGCCGGGCCGCGACACGCCGAGCTTGCCGATAGAGCCCAGCACGATGTTGCACTCGGTCTGGCCGTAGAATTCGTTGATGGTGATGCCGAGCGTATCGCGCACCCATTCCCAGGTTTCTCGCCCGAGCGATTCGCCGGCCGAGCCGATGGTGCGCAGGTTCAGCCTGTACTTTGCGCGGGGATCGGCGACCGTCTTCATCAGCCGCAGCGCGGTGGGCGGAATGAAGGCATTGCGCACGTCCATGTCCTGCATGATGCGGTAGGCCATGTCGGGGTCGAATTTCTGGCCCGGCGAGGAGACGACGGGAACGCCGAGCAGCAGCGCCGGCAACAGGACGTTCAGCAGGCCACCCGCCCAGGCCCAGTCTGCCGGCGTCCAGATGCGGTCTCCCGGCTGCGGCAGGAACTCGTGGTGCATCTGGAAGCCCGGGATGTGGCCGAGCAGGACGCGATGCCCATGCAACGCGCCCTTCGGCGGGCCTGTCGTGCCTGACGTATAGATCATCATCGCGGGGTCATCAGGACCGCTGTCGATGGCGTCGAAGGAGCCTGCGTGACGCGACAGAAGGTCGTGGAAGGGTTTTGCGGTCGGGTCACCGGTGGCCTCCGTCGCGATGACCAGTTTCAACGAGGGGAGCCGGGTGCGGATGGGTTGGAGGCGCTCCAGGCCGAAAGCGTTCGTGACGATGGCCCTGGCGCCGGCGTTTTCCAGGCGGAACAGCAGGGCGTCGGCACCGAAGAGCAGCGCAAGCGGCAGGGCGATGGCGCCGACCTTGTATGTCGCGAGATGGGCGATCACGGTCTCGAAGCCCTGCGGCAGCAGGATCGCGACGCGGTCGCCCTTCTCGACGCCTTCGGCGCGGAGGGCGGCTGCGAAGGCATCGGATTTTGCCGCAAGTTCGCCGTAGGTCAGCGAGAGAGGCGCGGCGTCCGGCAGGAAATGCTGGAGGCACACGCGATCGGGATCGCGTGCCGCCCATGCATCGGAAACGGCGGTGCCGATATTGAAGCGCTCGGGGATATCCCAGCGGAAATCCGCATACAGCGCATCATAGCCCGGTCTTTCGACAAGCATCCGGCAGAACTCCCGTTTCATGCTGCATTGCAACTAGCATTCCGGGGTGCGGCCGGGCAATGGCGGCTTTTTGCGGGTCAGAGCCAGGAAAGGCGGCTGTCGACCTCGGTGACATCCTTGACGGAAGCCGCGATCTCGACGGCCCGGGCACCCTCTTCCGGGGAGCCGACGCTGCCGGTCAGGATGATGCGCGTTCCCTTGCAGGTGACGGAGATGTCGGACGCATCGATGTCACCGGCTATCGAAAGCGCGTCCGCCACGGCCGTTTCCAGCCATGCCGGGTGGGGGCCTTCGAAATGTTCCGGCTGCTCGCCCTTGAAGGTGCCTTCCTTGAAAACCATGGTGCTCTCCTTTGCCGTCTGCGCGACAGAACGCCGGACAGACGCAATTGTTCGTCTTTGCCGGCGCATGGGTTCGATCATGTTGGAAGTTTGGAAATATCAGGTGTTTTGGGTTGAGACCCAAGAGCGTGCACATCGCCCTTGGGTCCCCCTCACAACCGCATCCGGGGGTGTCTGCGGTTGCGCTCCCTAAACGGGGTCACGGAAAATTCGTTCCCGCTAAAAAAGAATTTTTTTGAGAAAAAGACGTGGCAGTCGTGATCGGTCGTGCAACCGGCCTTTCCCGTTGACACCCCATGCCGCCTCGCTCTATTGGGGAGGCATGCTCCGCTGGCAAGATGCGGAGAGCGCCGGCTCGAATCGGCGGCAAATGTGCGGGTGTGGTGAAACTGGTAGACGCGCCGGACTCAAAATCCGGTTCCGAAAGGAGTGTCGGTTCGATTCCGACCACCCGCACCATTATTCTCAGGGACAGGCCTGATTGTCGTCGCCCGCGGAGGGTCTTCGTCGGGAATTCGTGGAGACGGCACACGGCGGCGGCCAACCCGGCCCGGGTTAATTCGACGTTGCGACACGCCGGCCGATATCGAAGGCGTCCTGCAATCCCTGCTCGGCCGCGGGCTGGTCGATCGGGAGCAACAAGTCCAGGCCGATGGGCTGGATGCCGCAATATCCAAAGATGCCCTGGACGATCTGCGCCTTCATCGCGTCGAGATAGCCGCGGCGCTCATAGGTGCCGATATCCACGCCGCCGATCGCGACGACCTGTCCTTTCAGGCGTCCCAGAAGGCCGGTCGTCTTCCTGGCGGGGTCATCATCGAATGCCCAGTTGCGGATAAAGACGCGATCGATCCACCCCTTCATAACCGCAGGCATGGACCACCAATAGACCGGGAATGCCAGCACCAGGACGTCGGCCCTGTCGACGCGTGCCTGTTGATCGATGACGTCGGCCGGCGTCTGCCCGCCGACATGGAACAGGTCGTTGTCGGCAACGCCGAAAAGCGGATCGAAGCCGCTCGATGCCAGATCCAGGATTTCGTGCGTGGTGCCGGGCACGCTCTTCAGCCCATCGACAAGCCGGGCTACCGCAGCGTGGGTGTAGGAAGCGGGATCGGGATGGGCCGTTACGATGAGGACGTGCATCAATGTCTCCGGAAAGGTATGCCGCAGGCTCTTTGAATGAGTCCTGCCCAATGCTACAATAAGTAAGTTACTATTGGTAGCTTTGGTTCGGGTCAAGAGGGATGTGTGATGTCGAAGAAACTGCCGAGGCTTGAACGCCGTGCCCAACTCCTCGACGTTGCCTCCGCCATCGTGCGCGAAGAGGGTACGGACGCCTTGACGCTCGGCTCGCTGGCCGAACGTGCGGGCGTGAGCAAGCCGATCGCTTACAGCCACTTCGAGACCCGCTCGGGGCTGATGATCGCTCTTTCAAAGGCGGCAATGGATCGGCAGGTCGCGGCTCTGGCTGCCGCCTTGGAGAATGCTCCACAAGAGCCGGAGCAGGTCGCGCGGATCCTCTCGAGCGCCTACCTGGAATGCGCGCTGACGATCGGGCCGGAATGGCATGCGATCGATGCGGCACTGCGCGGTGATGCGACCATGGAGGCCCACCAGCGTCGGACCCGGCAAGACCATGCGGCCTTCTATGCGGCAGCCATCCAGCCGCTTTCGAAACTCGATTCAAAGGTCGTGCAGCGACGGTGCGTCGGCCTGATCGGGACGATGGAGGCGCTATCGGCCGAGGTCATGGAAGGCGGCATGCCCTTGGACGTGGCTGTCGACGACCTCGTAGCCTTGATCCGGAAATGGCTGATCGGAGGCTGAGACTTTATACCGAAACGAAAGCGGGCTGAGGCAGCCCGTTCGCCACGCATTCAGGCCATGTATCTGCCGGCGTCGACATGAATGGTTTGGCCCGTGAGATATTCGGTCTCCATGATCATCCGTGTTGCCGGCCAAAGTTCTTCGGGACGTCCCATGCGTCCGAGAGGCAGATTTTCGGTGGGCCCTGCATCGATCGCGCTGGCCATCCTGCTCTCGATCAACGCGGGCGCTATGGCATTCGCCGTGATCCGGTGCGGGCGGAGCGCGGTGGCATAGGCGTGCATCAGGCTCTCGACGCCGCCTTTCGAAGCAGCATAGGCGGCGGAAAGCCCGCCGCCGATGCGGGCGGCGGTCGACGACATGAAGATGAGCCGGCCGCCGTTCCGGGTCATGTGGGGCCATGCCGCCTGCGAGACCAGAAACGCACTCGTCAGGTTGGCATGAAGCGTCTTTTGGAAAAGCGCGAGATCGAGACGGTCGATCGGGCAGACTTCGCCGATACCGGCATTGTTGATCACGCAGTCGATGCGGCCGAAATGCGCGAGCGTTTCCTCGATCAGGCGCTGAACATCCTCCGCGATGCCGACATCTGCCCGTATACCGATGCCGTCCTTCAGGCGAGACACCAGTTGATCGACCTCGGCGCTCTCCGAACGATAATTCGCAGCCACGTAGTGACCCTCCGCAGCGGCCGTGACGGCCAGCGCAGCGCCGATGCCGCGGCCGGCGCCCGTGATCAGGATGACCTTCGCCGAAGGGTTTTTCGGGTTTTGCATGATCACTCAACCTCATTGACCGGGTTCAATCAACGTTAGCGAGGCTCGGAAAGCCTCGCAATGTCGCGCCGCCTCGATCTCGGCTTTGGATCCGCGAAACTGGCCGGGATACGCCCGTTTGCCATCAACGGGCGTTTCTCCGTCAACCCAGCCCACCGTTCGCGAATACGGTCTGAGCGTCGACCCAGGCGCCGTCCTGCGAGCAGAGAAGCGCGATGACGCCGGCGATGTCGTCCGGCAGGCCCAGGCGGCCGAGGGGGGTCTGTTCGGGAATGCCGCGGAGCGCCTCTTCGCCGTGCTGACGGAGGAGCTGCGTGTCGACGGCTCCGGGCGCCACTGCGTTGACCGAGATGTTGCGACCGGCCAGTTCCTTCGCAAGCACGCTGGAAAAGAGCACCTGGGCGCTTTTCGTGGCAGCATAGGCGCCGGTCGCCGGGGGTGGCGTCTTGATGATGCTCGAGGCGAGGCTGATGATCCGGCCGCCGTCACGCGTCCGTTGCGCCGCCTCGCGCAGCACATTGAAGCTGCCCTTGACATTGGTGGCCATCATACGGTCGAAGGCTTCGTCCGTCATCTGGGCGAAGGGGCCGACATTCATGATGCCAGCGTTGTTGACCACCACATCGACGCCCCCGAATGCCTGATCATTGGCGTCGAAAAGGGCCTTGACCGCTGCGGGGTCGGCGACGTCCGCCTGCTGGAGGATCGCGCGCCCGCCAGCCGCCTCGATGTCGGCCACGACGCGGGCGGCGAGATCACGGTTCGTGAGGTAGTTCACGGTGACGGCAAAGCCATCGCGCGCCAGGCGTCTTGCGGTCGCCGCGCCGATGCCCCGCGACGAGCCGGTGACGACGGCCGCCCTGCCGGCGCCGGGAAGAGCGGTTGTCTGGGCTGATGCCGCGCCCCCCATGGCGAGAACGGCGGGCGTCGCTGCCGCGAGGGTCATGAAGGTGCGGCGTGAGGTATCGGCATTGGACATCTTGATGGTTCCTTTCTCGATGCGGGTACTTTGTTGCGATAGGTGCGGCCTCGCCGGGCGGCTTTCGGGACAGCGCGGATTTGCGGCCGACCGGGAGGCGGCGAAGGTCACCCCACCTCCAGCAAAGCGGCGATCCGCCGGTTTGCGATCAGCAGGGCAAGGCTGGTCTGGGCCGGTCCGGGCCGGTCTGGACGTTTGCGATCGGGACCGGCTGGCAGCCCCGGGCCGAGGCTATTGGGTGCCGGTGCAGCCGTCACCGCGTCGCTGACCGAGCCGACGATGGCAGGCCCCGACGCCGGCCCAAGAAGGCCGGGGACGACCATCACGAGGCTGGACGCCTGCGCCTGCCTGCCTTCGCCGGCCGCGGGGCAATATCTTTTGCTTCATTCCTATTGACCGTGCGGCGGCTTCTGTCATGTTCGACGCACTCCTCGCTTGGTTCGCATCCTCAAGCTAGATGGAGTGTCTGATGATCAGAATGCCGGAAGCCTCAAAAAACTTGCCCGATCCTGCAGGCGACGATAGGCTGACTGCCGAGGGCCGGGTGTTGCGCTGGCCTCGCAAACCTCCGGAGGTGCGTGTGCCGCCATCGCTGTTCGGAGCCGCCGACGCCTATATCGAGGCCCAGGGCGGCGGGCAGGGCGCATTCCCGACGCCGATCGACAGCTTCTATATCGTCCGTTCCTTCAAGGAGAGGATGCGGATGCAGCAGGTTTACAAGCCGTCGATCTGCATCGTGCTCCAGGGGGCAAAGGAAATCGTCGTCGGGGAGGACACCCTTCGCTACGGTGCGATGGAGTGTCTGGCGGTCGGCATGGCGCTGCCGGCGACGGGGCACATCGTCGAGGCAAGCCCCGATGCGCCCTATACCGGACTGATGCTTGCGCTGGACGTGGCGATGATCCGCGACGTGCTGGAACAGCTCGAAGCGCCGCCGGCGCCTCCCGCCGATTCCGGTCCCTGCCTGTTCGTGCGGCAGGTCGATGAACCCCTGGCCGAGTGTGCTCTGCGCCTCCTGCGGATGTGCGACACGCCCAAGGCGATCCCGATCCTTTTTCCGTCCGTCATGCGCGAGATCTGCTACTGGCTCTTGAGTGGCCCGAACGGCGGCGAACTCTGCAAGCTGGTCGAGCCTGAGTCGAACGCCGCCCGGATCGCGAAAACCCTCCACCTCATGCACGAGGACATCGCCCGGACGCTTCGTGTGGAGGATCTGGCGGAAGCGGCGGGCATGAGCCTTTCGTCGTTTCATCAGCATTTCAAGGCGATGACATCGATGACGCCGCTGCAGTTCCAGAAGCAGTTGCGCCTTCTCGAGGCGCGGCGCCTGATGGTGATGGAAGATGCAAACGTGGCCGACGCTGCCTACCGGGTCGGCTACGAAAGCGTGTCGCAGTTCAGCCGCGAATATTCCCGGACGTTTGGCGGTGCTCCAAAGCGCGATGCCATCAACCAGCAGCGCCTGTACAGCGAGTTTGTGGGTCGCAGGATGCAGTCCGCGTAGCTGCCTCGCCGCGCGTCGGTGACGTTCAGTCTCGTCCGGCCGGGCGTCATGATGCGGATCGGCGCTTCGCCCGCCCGGCGAAAGCGCCGATCCGCAGGATTGGGCAGATTTTTTGAGGCTTCCGGTATTCTGATCCTTGGGCGCCCCCTTTAGCCTGGATTGCTGGCCGTAACCGGCGCGTTGCGGGGCAACGTCAGGCCGAACCCGGCGATTATCCAAGATTCGAGGTCGCAATGCTTACCCTCATTGAAGATGCTTTCGAAAGCTTCCTGAATGACGACGACGGACAACCTGTCGTCATGTTGAATCTCCTGCGGTTCCGGGAAGACGGTGGCAGGGAGCGATATGCGGAGTACCTCGCCGTCGCCACGCCGATCGTCGCCCGGTTCGGGGCGGAGATCGTCTATGTCGGCAATGGCCTCCCGGCGCTTTCTGCGGAGCCCGGACAGGCCTGGGACGCTGTCGCGCTCGTCCGCTACCCAAACCGCCAGGCATTTGCCGATATGGCGATGGATGCCGACTACCGGGACAAGGCGGCACCGATGCGCGAGGCGGCGCTGGCCGAAGCCGTGTTGCAGCCCCTCCGGACAGCTTCCTCCTGAAGGCGGCGAACGGGTTTCCGGATGCGAGAATGAACGTTTCAGGACGGCAAGAATGCATCACATGTTCGTGCGGTGATTTACTTGGCGACGGCAGGTGGTAAATGTCCGCGAATACGGGATGCGGCCGCTTCTGCCGCCGTCATCGCGTTTCCCTCGCCGGTTTACCCGCCCGGGACCTGTCTTGAACTGGAGCATCCATGTCTTTCCAACGTGTTTCCTCGCCCGTGGTCTCCTCCGCGCTGCTCACCCTCGGCATGGTGGCGACGGTGGGCGGCGCCCTGGGCTTCGAGCATATCGGCGGCTACATCCCCTGCGCGCTCTGCCTGTTGCAGCGCGATCCCTATTATTACGGCATCCCGGTCGCCCTTGCGGCCCTGGCCTCGGCGCTCTTCGGCGGCCCCGCCTGGCTTACCCGCACGCTGCTTGCGATCGCCGGCATCATGATGCTCGTGGGCGCCGGCATGGGTGTCTATCATGCGGGCGTCGAATGGGGTTTCTGGGAGGGACCGGCAACCTGCGCAACGACGGCCCAGGGGGTCACGCAGAATGCGGGCGACCTGCTCGCCGATCTCAACAGCAAGCATGGACCGTCGTGCACGGAAGCATCCTTCCGCTTCCTCGGCCTGTCCTTTGCCGGCTGGAACGTGATTGCAAGCCTGATCCTCGCCGCGATCGCCTTCTCCGGCGTGCGGTCGGCCAAGGCATGATTCCCGCAGCCGGTCAGGGCTGCAGCTCGACGTCCCAGTAGAGATAGTCCATCCAGCTTTCGTGGAGATAGTTGGGTGGAAACAGTCGCCCGTTGTTGTGCAGATCCTGAACCGTCGGCTGGTAGGGCTTCTGATGCGGGTGCATGCCCGCCTGCTTCGGCAGCTTGCTGCCTTTTCTCAAATTGCACGGGGAGCAGGCAGCGACCACATTCTGCCAGGTCGTCTCGCCGCCATGGGCGCGCGGGATGACATGGTCGAAGGTCAGATCGTGCGGCGACCCGCAGTACTGGCATTCGAACTTGTCGCGCAGGAACACGTTGAACCGGGTAAAGGCCGGGTGGCGTGACGGCTGCACGTAGGTTTTCAGGCACACGACGCTTGGCAGGCGCATCGAGAAGCTCGGCGAGGACACCGAGTGTTCGTATTCGGCAATGATGTTTACGCGGTCAAGAAATACGGCCTTGATCGCGTCCTGCCATGACCAGAGCGACAAGGGGTAATAACTCAGCGGCCTGTAGTCAGCATTCAATACAAGAGCTGGCAGGGCCTGTGGTGAAACTGAAATCGTCAAGGGCTTCTCCTGAGCGATTCGGCATCTGCCCTTCTATATTAGGCGCGTTGTTACAGCATTGTGAAGCGGGGAATGAAAAGCGAAAACAAGCTATTTCGCGTTTTTCAGCCTTCGAGCACCGGAGCGACCTCCCGGCGCATCTCCCGCGCATAATATGCCCAGAAAAGCCGGGCCGAAACGCCGCGCCAGGGCGCCCATCGCTCGGCGATCCCATCCAGTTCCTGCGGGCTCGGCCGCACGGCGAGACCGAGCGCATGGGCGACGGCGCTCTGCAGCGCGATATCGCCCGACGGAAAGATATCGGGATGGCCGCCGCAAAACAGCAGATAGACGTCCGCCGTCCAGCGGCCGATGCCCTTGATGGCGGTGAGCGTGCGGGTGGCGGCCGGTGCGTCGAGATGGCAGACGGCATCGAGGTCGAGATCGCCGCGGTCGACGGCCTCTGCCGCGCGGCGCAGCGTATCCGTCTTGGCGCGCGACAGGCCGATGGCCCGGCAATCCTCGTCCGACAGCTCGAGCACGTGGTGGGGCGTGATGTCGCCGGCCGCCGTTTCCAGCCGGCGCCAGATCGCATCGGCGCTCGCGCGCGACACCATCTGCGAGACGATGATGCCGGCAAGGCCGCGATAACCGGGTTCCAGCCGCCGCAAAGGCACGGGCCCCGCCTTGTCGATGACGCTGAAAAGACGGGCGTCGAGCAGGGCGAGGTCGACGAGACCCGCTGCGACATCCGCATCCGTCCTGATCATGTGCAGTTGCATTTTTCCAAGCGGCCTCGATCTTTGTCCGGCGGGGCCTCTCCGGGCCGGTCTCGCCAGACGTCCGTAGTGGCGGACAGGGGGCGTTCATGGCAGAAGACCCCATGCCAAGTGCTTTGTCAAAAAATCGTGTCTTTCGCTTTGCGCCGAGCCCGAACGGGTTGCTGCATCTCGGCCACGCGGTGTCGGCGATCCTGAACCACGATCTCGCTGCCGCGAGCGGCGGCCGCTTCCTGCTGCGCATGGAAGACATAGATCCCGCTCGCTCGCGACCCGAATTCGAAGAGGCGATCTACCGCGACCTCGCCTGGCTCGGCCTTGAATGGGAACAGCCGGTACGCCGCCAGTCCGAGCATGTCGCGTTCTACGGCGCGGCGCTGGAGCGGCTGAAGGAAATGGGTGTGCTCTATCCGGGCTTCCTGAGCCGTGGTGAGGTGAAGGCCCGGGTGGAGGCGGCGGGTGGCGACTGGCCACGCGATCCCGACGGTGCGCCCCTCTACCCGACGGACGAGCGCTCGCTCGACCGTGGACAGGCGCTCGACTGGATTGCGGCGGGACGCCAGCACGCCTGGCGTCTCGATATGGACAAGGCGCGAGCCTTGGCCCCGGCGCTGCTGGAATGGCAGGAAACCGGGGCGGGGCCGGACGGCGAGACCGGGTCCGTACCGGCCCGCCCGGAACGCTGGGGCGATGTCATTCTGTCGCGACCGGATGCACCGGCGAGCTACCATCTCGCCGTGGTGCTGGACGACGCGGCGCAGGGCGTGACCGATGTGGTGCGGGGGCAGGACCTCTTCCACGCAACCGCGGTGCATCGGCTGTTGCAAACTCTGCTGGGTTTGCCGGCGCCGGCCTACCGGCATCATGGACTGGTTTTGGGTGCGGACGGGCGAAAGCTTTCGAAGAGCAACCAGGATACCGGCATCGCGGCCTATCGGGAGAGGGGCGTCTCACCGGCCGGCATTCGCGCCCTGCTCGCGGGCTATGGCTTCGTCTTCGATTGATTCCTGCTCGGCCTGCGGCTGCTTCTTCACGCCGCGAATGCGGTCGAGAACGAGGTGCTTGACGCGATATTTCAGCAATGCGGCGTTGATTTCCGCGCCGATGATGAAGATCGCGCCGATGATGTAGAGGAAGACCAGCGCGACCATGATCGAGGCGAGGCCCGCATAGGTCGAGACATAGCTGGAGAATGTCGCGAGATAGGAGGCGAAGGCATAGGCGCCGATGCTCCAGGCGACAAGCGTGAAGAGGATGCCGGGCAGCACGTCGGCGATCTTTCGCCGCCCCGCAGGCAGCCAGAGATGGGCGATCAGCAGGCCGACGAGCAGGACCAGGACCGTGCCGAAGAGCCCCCAGCTCTCCACCCAGGAATAGACGTAGGTCAGCCAGGGCAGCCAGTCGCCGGTTGCCCGCACGGCAAGCGGTGCCGCCACAAGCACGATGCTGAGGACGGCAAGCGCCACCACGCCGGCGATCACGAAGCCCAGGCTGGCCAGGCGGGTGATGTACCAGTAGCGGGTCTCCGCCACGCGATAGGCGCGGTTGAGCGAAACCCGCAGCGCCTCCACGCCGTTCGACGCGAAATAGGCGGCGGCGAGCACCGACACCGTCAGCAGGCCGCCGCGCGGGATCGTCAGCACGGCCACGACCTCGCGCGAGATGGGGGCCGCGATCGATTCCGGCCAGGTGTCGAAGATGAGGTGGACGGCGGTCTCGGCGAACTGGTCCGCGCCGAGGAACGAGCCGAGCGCGGTTCCGAAGATCAGGAACGGGAAGATGGCGAGCAGTGTGGACAGGGCGACATGGCTTGCCATGGCCCAGCCATCATCTTCGGAGAAATGCCAGATCGCGTCGAAAATGACCCTGTAGGCAACGCGGATGGGGCTTGGCATCGGCAATTCCAGTTCGTTCGCGGCCGTTTGCGGCTGCCTGTCTCATTGTCTGTCAGGACATAACCCCTTAAACCGGATTTGGTTTAAGGGGTTATGTCCTATTTCAGATTCTCCGGCCAACGTGCGCGTCGCCGCGCGGGACCCTGGCCAGTGAATATGGGAAAGGGTGGCGAATTTGTACAGGAAACCGTCATGTCTTCTCCAAGTGCCGCCGACCGGCCCAGCATCATCGTCACCGGCTGCTCGTCGGGGATCGGGGCCTATTGCGCGCGTGCGCTGAAGGCGGAAGGCTGGCGCGTCTTCGCCACGGTCCGGCGCGAGGAGGATCGCGTTGGCCTTGTGGCCGACGGCATCGAGGCGCTGCTGATGGACTATACGAAGCCGGACACCATCGCCGCGCTCACCGAAGAGGTTCTGACGCGCACCGGCGGGCGGCTCGATGCCCTGTTCAACAATGGCGCCTATGGGCAGGCCGGCGCTGTCGAGGACCTGTCCGTCGAGGTGCTGCGGGCGCAGTTCGAGACCAATGTCTTCGGCTGGCACGACCTGACGCGGCGGGTGATTCCGGTCATGCGCCGGCAGGGCCACGGCCGCATCGTGCAGTGCTCGTCCATCCTCGGCATCGTGCCCTATCGCTGGCGGGGCGCCTACAACGCCTCGAAATTCGCGCTGGAGGGCCTGTCGCTGACCCTGCGCATGGAGCTTACGGGCTCCGGCATCCATGTCAGCCTCATCGAGCCCGGGCCGATCGCCTCCCGCTTCACCGCCAATGCGCTCACGCAGATCGAAAAGAACATCGACCTCGAGAGCTCCGTGCATGCGGACGAGTATCGCCGGCAACTCCAGCGCTTGCGCGGCGAATCGAAGCCGGCGCGCGGCAAGCTGGGGCCCGAGGCGGTGCATGCCGTGCTGCGCCATGCGCTGACGGCGCGCTCGCCGCGCCCGCATTACATCGTGACCACGCCGGCCCGACAGGGTGCGTTGCTCAAGAAGCTGCTGCCGGCGTCGCTGTTTTACCGTATCATCGGCCGGCTTGGCTGACGCGGCGCGGCGTCGCAGGCACAGCAACGCAAAATGCGTGCACTTTGCGCGAAATGCCCTATGTGAATGGGCTGACAGAAATCAAACCGGAACGCTGGCATGTCTTCCTTCCTCACCTTCCTGACGCTGCTCGTCATGGGTCTTGTCGCCATCGTGCTGGTGCGCGGCCTCGTCAACATGGCCAAGGGCGGCAGCGGCAACACGTCGAACAAGCTGATGCAGGCCCGCGTGCTGCTGCAGGCGATCGCTATCGTCCTCATCATGCTGACGCTGTGGGTGACGGGAGGCGGCCGCGGCTGATGGTCAAGCTCAACAAGATCTATACCCGCACGGGCGATGACGGGACGACCGGCCTCGTCGCCGGCCCGCGCCGCAAGAAGCACGACCTGCGCGTGGAATCCTACGGCGAGGTCGACGAGGCCAATTCCTGCATCGGCCTGGCGCGCCAGCACCTTGCCGATCATCCTTCGCTCGACCGCACCCTCATGCGTATCCAGAACGACCTGTTCGATCTCGGCGCGGATCTCGCGACACCGGATACGGGCAAGAAGCCCGAATACGAGCCATTGCGCATCGCCCAGTCGCAGGTCGACCGGCTGGAAAAGGAAATCGATGCGCTGAACGCCGATCTGGAACCGCTGCGCTCCTTCGTCCTGCCGGGCGGCACGCCCGCGGCTGCGGCCCTGCATGTGGCGCGCACCGTGGCGCGGCGGGCGGAGCGCCGCATCGTCGCCCTGCAGGACTGCGAGGGTGAAACGGTCTCGGCGGCTGCGGTCGCCTATATCAACCGGTTGTCGGATTTCCTCTTCGTCGCCGCACGCTGGGTGAACGAAAAGGGCCGTACGGACATATTGTGGGTGCCGGGGCAGAACAGGTAAGGTCCCCGGCGAGGCGAGGCCGGAAGGGGACCCATGTTCATACCGCTGCATGACGCGAATTCCCTGAAATACATCAAGGTCCAGTATGTCACGATCAGCCTGATCGCCATCAATGTCGTGGTCTGGCTGGTAACGGGCCTTGCCTCGACGCAGGCCTTTTCCGATGCGGCGGTCGTCGGGCTCGGTTATATCCCCGCCGTCGTCTTCGATTTCGCGGACCTCGAGCCGGGCCTGGTGCTCGTTCCGGAGAACGCCACCTACATCACCTACGCGTTCCTGCACGGCGATTTCATGCACCTCGCCTCCAATATGCTGTTCCTCTGGGTGTTCGGTGACAACGTCGAGGATGCGCTCGGGCATTTCCGTTTCCTGGTGTTCTATCTCGCCTGTGCGGCGGCGGGCGCGCTCGTGCACGGGCTTGTGCAGCCGTCCTCCGAAGCGCCCCTGATCGGCGCGTCGGGGGCCGTTTCCGGCGTGGTGGCGGCCTATTTCCTGCTGCATCCCAAGGTGCGCGTCTGGGTCCTGGTGTTCTTCCGCATTCCGCTGCCGCTGCCGGCGGTCATCCCGCTCGCCTTCTGGATCGCCCAGCAGTTCTACATGCTGGCGGTGGATGGCGACGGCAGCGTGTCGTGGGGTGCGCATGTCGGCGGCATCCTTGCCGGCGCGTTTCTCGTGCTGGTGCTGCGCCGTCGGGGCGTTCCGCTCTTCGACCGCACCATCGTCACGCCGAAGGCCGTTCGCCATGTGGAGCAGAGCCCGGTTCCCGCTGACGACGCGGCCGAGCGCCCCTCCGTTCCCCCGACGCATTGGGGTCGGTAAAGCTGGCAACGCCAGAAATTTGACCTTGACGTAAACGTTACTTATAACCGGCCGCGTTTTCGTGCGGAGAGGAGCCATGCCGCATTGTAATTGGGGAAAAAACGCGTATCGATGTCGCCAACCGACAATCAGGGCGCCCTCGAAAGGCGCATTTTCCCCTCGCGGACATATGTAAGGAAGGAAGCCATGAAGATCCTTGTGCCAGTCAAGCGGGTCGTTGACTACAACGTTAAGATTCGCGTGAAGGCGGATGGCTCGGGTGTCGAGCTTGCGAATGTGAAGATGTCGATGAACCCGTTCGACGAGATATCGGTCGAAGAGGCGCTTCGCCTGAAGGAGGCCGGCAAGGCTGAGGAAGTGGTGGTGGTGTCGATCGGCCCGGCAAAGGCCGAGGAGACGCTGCGCACGGCGCTCGCCATGGGGGCGGACCGGGCGGTGCTGGTCGAGACGGAGGATGCCGTCGAGCCGCTGGCGGTCGCCAAGATCCTGAAGGGCGTCGTCGAGGCCGAACAGCCCGGCCTCGTCATCGTCGGCAAGCAGGCGATCGACGACGATTCCAACCAGACCGGCCAGATGCTGTCGGCGCTGCTCGGCTGGGCGCAGGCGACATTCGCCTCCAAGGTCGAGATCGGCTCCGGTTCGGCCCAGGTCACCCGCGAAGTCGACGGCGGCCTGCAGACCATCGAGGTCAAGCTTCCGGCCGTCGTGACGACGGACCTGCGTTTGAACGAGCCGCGCTATGCCTCGCTGCCCAACATCATGAAGGCGAAGAAGAAGCCGCTCGACAAGAAGACGCCCGGCGACTTCGGCGTCGATACGAGCCCGCGCCTGAAGGTGCTGAAGACCGAGGAACCCTCGGGCCGCAAGGCCGGCGTCAAGGTCAAGGATGTCGCCGAACTGGTGGCGAGCCTGAAGACCGCAGGCGTTCTGTAAGGAAGATCGAGGAGATCACGATATGGCCATTCTTCTTCTGGCAGACCACGACAACGCCACCCTTTCCGACCAGACCGCCAAGGCGCTGACGGCCGCTTCGCAGATCGGCTCCGACGTGCATGTGCTCGTCGCCGGCAGCAATGCAAAGGCGGCCGCCGAGCAGGCTGCAAAGCTTGCGGGCGTGACGAAGGTTCTCGTCGCCGACGATGCGAGCCTTGCCAACAACCTGGCCGAGCCGCTGGCCGCCCTCATCGTGTCGCTGGCCGGCAGCTACGACGCCATCGTCGCGGCGGCCACCTCGGTCGGCAAGAACGTGGCGCCGCGCGTTGCCGCCCTGCTCGATGTCGCGCAGGTTTCGGAGATCATCGAGGTGGTGAGCCCCGACACGTTCAAGCGTCCGATCTATGCGGGCAACGCCATCCAGACGGTGCAGTCGACCGACGCTAAAAAGGTGATCACCGTGCGCACGGCGTCCTTCGCCGCAGCGGGCGAGGGTGGCAATGCGCCGGTCGAGGCCGTCGCCGCCGCGGCAAACCCGGGCCTTTCCACCCATGTCAAGGACGCGCTGTCCTCGTCGGATCGTCCGGAGCTGACCTCGGCGAAGATCATCATCTCGGGCGGTCGTGCGCTCGGCTCGTCGGAGAAGTTCCAGGAAGTGATCCTGCCCGTCGCCGACAAGCTCGGTGCGGCCGTCGGTGCCTCGCGCGCTGCGGTGGATGCGGGCTACGCCCCCAACGACTGGCAGGTCGGCCAGACGGGCAAGGTCGTCGCCCCGCAGCTCTACATCGCCTGCGGCATCTCCGGCGCCATCCAGCACCTTGCCGGCATGAAGGACTCGAAGGTCATCGTCGCGATCAACAAGGACGAGGAAGCCCCCATCTTCCAGGTCGCAGACTACGGCCTCGTCGGTGACCTCTTCGAAGTCCTCCCACAGCTCGAAAAGGCGCTTTGAGCCGGCATCGCGCCGTCTTTGCGACGATGTTTTCACTGGAAATATCCGTCGCGTGCCTTTATCAATTTCACCGGGCCGGCTTGACCGGCCCGGTGTTTTTTTGCCTGCGCACTGGGTTCGGGCTGAAATGACGAGGCGATTGGCGCGATGATCAAGAACGTCGGTATTGTGGGTGCGGGCCAGATGGGATGCGGCATCGCGCATGTTGCTGCCCTTGCCGGATACAAGGTCCATATCTACGACCTGTCCGCCGAGCGGATCGAAGCCGGCCTCGCCACGATCCACGGCAATCTCGCCCGGCAGGTCTCTTCCGGCAAGATGTCCGACGAAGACCGGAAGAAGGCGCTGGCGCTCATCAAGGGCTCCACCGACGTCAACGACCTCTCGGATGCGGACCTGGTCATCGAGGCCGCGACCGAAGACGAGACCGTCAAGCGCAAGATCTACGGTCAGGTCTGTTCGGTGCTGAAGCCCGAGGCGATCCTCGCCACCAATACCTCCTCGCTCTCGATCACACGCCTTGCCTCCGCCACCGATCGGCCCGAGCGCTTCATGGGCATCCACTTCATGAACCCCGTTCCGGTCATGAAGCTGGTGGAGCTCGTGCGCGGCATCGCCACGGAGGAAAGCACCTTCTCCGCCGCGAAGGAATTCGTCGCCACGCTGGACAAGACCATTACGGTGGCGGAAGATTTCCCCGCCTTCATCGTCAACCGCATCCTGCTGCCGATGATCAACGAGGCGATCTATACGCTCTATGAAGGCGTCGGCTCGGTGGAGGCCATCGACACCGCCATGAAGCTCGGCGCCAACCATCCCATGGGCCCGCTTCAGCTTGCCGATTTCATCGGCCTGGACACCTGCCTCTCCATCATGCAGGTCCTGCATGATGGTCTCGCCGATTCCAAGTACCGCCCGTGTCCGCTGCTGGTGAAGTATGTCGAGGCCGGCTGGCTCGGCCGCAAATCCGGCCGCGGCTTCTACGACTACCGCGGCGAAGTGCCGGTTCCCACGCGCTAGCGCGTGTTAAGCTTCGGCTTCAGTTCTTTTGAAAGAATTTGATGGTATGTCGCGAGGACTAGTTTAATCAGTCTCGCGACGGTACGATGACGGACATATCTATTTCGCCGGAAAAGTTGGGCGCGCAGCGTTTCATCGGGCGTGGCGCGCTTCTGTTCGTGTTGATCGTCGGGTTGTTGCCCAATCTCTTCTTTCTGGCCGTCATGCCGTTCTTCATTGCCGAACGGTTGATCACGCCCCTTCTCTATGTCATTGCCGCGATTGCTGCACTCTTCCTGCCACGTTTTGCGGTCTATGCTCTTTTCTTGGCGGTAGCCGTTGTTGATCTCTGCCTTATCGTCATGGTGGCTTTTCATCTGCCGCTCGCCTTGGCGATCGACTCTGTACGGTACATGGCGACGATCGACGTCTCGGCTTCGGGTTTTTATGTCGCCGTCATAAGCATTAATCTGGCGCTCGCGCTGGTTTCCGCATGGTTGTTCGACCGCAACCGCGCCGAGATACGGTCGGCATCGCCGCTACCAGTGCTTCTCGTCGCGTTGTCGCTCATGGCTGCGGATTTTCATTTCAACTTTCGTTACTTCACCAAGTCTATGTCGCCTTTCAACAGTGCGGTTTCCCAGAACGGGCTAAGTGCCGATGCGATTGCCGCGGGTGGTGGAAACCTGCTCATCGTGATGGTGGAGGGGCTTGGCGCCTTTGCCGATCCAGCAGAGAAGAGAATTCTGAGCGAGAAACTGGAAAACGCCGCTTCCAGCGCTGGTTATACTTTCACCAGTGGGACCACGCCTTATTCGGGCTCCACGACGGGCGCAGCCTCCCGCGAACTGTGTGGGCGCTGGGGTGATCATCGCGATTATATCTCTGGTGTGCACACGGAAAATTGCCTGCCAAAGCTTCTGCATGCGCGCGGTTTCGAGACGGTTGCCTATCACGGTTACACGTCCGACATGTTTGAGCGGCATGTCTGGTATCCCAATATCGGCTTTTCGGAACTTCATTTTATGGAAACGATGGTGCGGGACGCACCAATGCAGGTCGCGCGTCGCTGCGGCAGCGTCTTTCTCGGGTTGTGCGACAGCGATGTGGCTGCTCTCGTTCATTCCCGTTTGCTTGAGGCAGGCGATAAACCGAAGTTTGTCTATTGGCTCACCTTGAACTCGCACGTGCCGTTTGTCGCGAAGACTGTGGGAACCATGGCTTGCCGAACCGCGGCGGCGCCGATTGCAAATGCAACGGCATGCGAATTGGCGGAATTGTGGGGTGATGTCTTCGATTCTGTAGCGGCGATCGCGACTGATACTCGCCTTCCTCCTACGGATATTCTCGTCGTTGGAGATCACCATACTCCCCTATGGGAGCGCGCCGCGAAGGACCGCTTTACTCTCGGTCTGGTGGATTGGTACCTGTTGCGAAAGACATCCTGACGTCTTCTCGACGCGCTGACGGCGGAAGAATCCGCCAAAGCCTGGTTTCGGGGAAAATTGTTTCGCCTGCTGTGAGGGCCGCGACAGGGCAGTGTCTCGGATGGTCGCTGGCCTGCCGGTATTGTCTGCCTCAATTCTTATTGCATTGGGGTGTTCATATGAAACGCATTCTCCTTCTCGGCGCGGCCCTTCTCGGTCTTGCTGCTCCGATCTCCGCGCACGCCGCCGACAAGCTTTTGAACGCCTCCTATGACGTTGCGCGCGAGCTGTTTGCCGCGGAAAACGAAGCCTTCGTGAAGCAGCATCCGGGCGTCACCATCGACCAGTCGCACGGCGGCACGTCCAAGCAGGCCCGCGCCATCGTGGAAGGCCTCGAGGCCGACGTCGTGACCTTCAACCAGGTGACGGATATCGACTTCCTCGTGAAGAACGGCTTCGTTGCCGAAGGCTGGCAGCAGAAATTCCCGAACAATGCGTCGCCCTTCTACTCCTTCCCGTCCTTCCTCGTCCGCGCCGGCAACCCGAAGAACATCAAGGACTGGTCGGATCTCGCTCGCGACGACGTGAAGGTCGTCTTCCCCAATCCGAAGACGTCGGGCAATGCGCGCTACACCTATCTGGCCGCCACCGCCTATGCCAAGGAAGCCTTCAACAACGATCCGGCCAAGGTCGAGGAATTCATCACCAAGATCTTCGACAACGTCCCGGTCTTCGACACGGGCGGTCGCGCGGCGACGACGACCTTTGTCGAGCGCGAGATCGGCGACGTGATCATCACCTTCGAAGCCGAGACCAAGTCGATCGCCAAGCAATACGGCGAAGACAAGTTCGAAAGCGTCGTGCCGTCCGTTTCGCTGCTCGCCGAGTTCCCGGTCGCCATCGTCGATAAGGTGGCGGATGCCAGGGGCAGCCGTGACCTTGCCAAGTCCTATTTGGATTTCCTCTATGCGCCCGAGGGCCAGAAGATCGCGGCCGAATTCGGCCATCGCGTTCATGACGAGAAGGTCGCCGCCGAATTCAAGGACCAGTTCCCGGAAATCCGCCTCGTGAATGTCGACGACGTGTTCGGCGGCTGGAAGAAGATCTCCGAGGAGCACTTCGCCGAGGGCGGCACGCTGGACAAGATCTACGGTAGCCGTTGATCCCTTCGATTATTGTTTGTAGGGCAACCGGCGGGCTAGAAGCCCGCCGGTTGTTGTCATGAGAAAGGACCATGCGCTTGAGACGGCGTGTATTGCCAGGATTGCCGCTCGCGCTCGGCATCACCCTCGTCTATGTGGCCATCATCGTTGTGCTGCCGCTGGCCGCGCTCGTCTTCAAGGCGGCGAGCCTGGGCCCTGAGGACTACTGGCGGATCATCTCTTCAGACCGTGCGGTCGCGAGCTATCGCGTGACGGTCACCTGTGCGCTTGCGGCAACGGCGTTCAATCTCGTCTTCGGCCTGGCGCTCGCCTGGGTTCTCGTGCGCTACCGCTTTCCCGGGCGTCGGCTCGTCGACGCGCTGGTGGACCTGCCCTTCGCGCTGCCGACCGCCGTTGCCGGCATTGCGCTGACGACGCTCTTTGCCGCCAACGGCTGGTTCGGCGAACCGCTGTCGCTCGTCGGCATCAAGGTCGCCTATACGCCGCTCGGCATCATGGTCGCCATGAGCTTCACGAGCATCCCCTTCATCGTGCGCACGGTGCAGCCGGTTCTGGAAGAGCTCGACCCGGCACTGGAAGAGGCGGGTCAGACGCTCGGGGCAAGCGATCTCTCGATCTTCGTGACCGTGATCCTGCCGCTGCTGACGCCGGCGCTTCTGGCCGGCGTATCGCTGTCCTTCGCGCGCAGCCTGGGCGAATTCGGCGCGATCATCTTCATCGCCGGCAACCAGCCGTTCTCGACGGAGATCACCGCACTTCTCGCCTTCATCCGGCTTGAGGAATACGACTATCCGGCCTCTGCCGCGATTGCCTCCGTCATGTTGCTGACCGCCTTCGTCATGCTGGCGATCACCAATCTCATGCAGGCCCGTGCCCTGCGCTACACGGTAAGGGGCTGACCATGGCGCATCCTGGAAAAGGCAAGCCGCCGCGCGTGGGCGACAATCCGGTCTTCCGGCGCGTTCTCCTCACATTCGTCCTCGTTCTGGTCGGGCTGATGATCGTCGCGCCGCTCGTCGTCATCGGCGTCGAGGCGTTCTCGAAGGGGGTCGCCTATTTCGGGGCCGCCATCGCCCATCCCGATACCCGCCACGCCATCATGCTGACGGTCATCACGGCGCTGATCGCCGTGCCCATCAACACCGCTTTCGGCGTGGCCGCGGCCTGGGCGATCACCAAGCACGATTTTCCCGGCAAGCGCTTGCTGATCGTTATCATCGAGATCCCGTTCTCGGTCTCGCCGATCGTTGCGGGCGTCGCCTATCTCTTCGTGTTCGGGCTCCAGGGCCTGTTCGGCCATGCGCTGCAGACGATGGAGATCAAGATCCTGTTTGCGCTGCCCGGCATCGTGCTGGCCAGCATGTTCGTAACGGCACCGTTCGTGGCGCGTGAACTGATCCCGCTCATGCAGGCGCAGGGCCGCGATCTCGAAGAGGCCGCGACGTCGCTTGGCGCCAGCGGCTGGCGCACCTTCTTCTCCGTCACGCTGCCCAATATCAAATGGGCACTGCTCTATGGCGTCGTGCTGTGCAATTCGCGCGTGATGGGGGAATTCGGCGCGGTCTCGGTCGTCTCGGGCAATATCCGCGGCCAGACGAACACGCTGCCGCTGCATATCGAGCTGCTCTATCACGATTACAACGCGGCCGGCTCGTTTGCCGCCGCATCCATCCTCGCCGGCCTCGCCATCGTCACGCTCGTCGTCAAGGTGGCGCTCGAGCGGCAGGGCGCGGGCCGCATCCAGCGTCCTTCCGCTCTTGCGGGCGCCGATACCGTCACTCCGGAGGTCAAGCCGTGAAGATCCGCCTCGACAATGTGGTCAAAGAGTTCGAGACCTTTCGCGCCGTGCATGGCGTCTCGCTCGATATCGACAGCGGCGAGCTGGTCGCGCTGCTCGGCCCGTCCGGCTCCGGCAAGACGACGATCCTGCGCATGGTCGCCGGCCTCGAATATGCCGATGCCGGCGCGATCTATTTCGGCGACGAGAATGCCACGGAGATCCCGGTGCGCGATCGCGGCGTCGGTTTCGTCTTCCAGCACTATGCGCTCTTCCCGCACATGACCGTCGGCGAGAACATCGCCTTCGGCATGAAAGTCTCGAAGATAAAGCGTTCGCCGCAGGCCATCGCCGCGCGTGTCAAGGAATTGCTCGACCTCGTGCAGCTGAGCGGCCTCAAGGACCGTTTCCCGGGCCAGATCTCCGGCGGCCAGCGGCAGCGCGTGGCGCTGGCGCGCGCGCTTGCCGTCGATCCGCGCGTGCTGCTGCTCGACGAGCCTTTCGGCGCGCTGGATGCGAATGTCAGGCGCGATCTTCGCCGCTGGCTGCGCAAGATCCATGATGAACTCGGCATCACCACGCTTTTCGTGACGCATGACCAGGAAGAGGCGCTCGACCTCGCCGATCGCGTCGTCATCCTCAACAAGGGCAAGATCGTGCAGGAGGGCACGCCCGAGGCGGTGTGCCGCAATCCCGCCGATGCCTTCGTGATGAATTTCCTGGGGGATGCCAACCGGCTGGAGGCTGAAATCCGCGGCGGCAAGGCCCATGTCGATGGCGTCGCCTTCGAGGCTGATGGCGTTGCCGACGGCAGCGGGCAGATCCTGTTCCGCCCGGCCGATGTGAGCTGGCGCGAGGACGGGCAGGGCATCGCCGCCCGCATCGTCCGGGTCATCGACCGGCCGGATTCACGCCGCGTGCTGGCGATGACGGAGAGCGGCCAGGCGGTGGAGTTCGACACCGCGCCGGAATTCACGCACCGCCGGGGCGACGCGGGCTTCCTCGATATCCGCCGGCCGCGCGTCTACGCGGCTGCCTGACGTCAGCTCTTCGGGCCGGCCAGCGCTGCGTTGATCAGTGCCTTGGCATCCTCGCTGTCCCAGGCGGCGGGGCCGTTCATGGCGGAGATCAGGCAGCCCTTGTCGTCCATCAGCAGCGTGACGGGCAGGCCGAAGGCGAGGCCTTCCTTCTTCAGCGTGTTGAAGACGCCCATCGAGGCATCGCGGTAATAGGCGAGCTCATGGACCTTCGTCTCGTCGAGGAAGGTCTTCGGCTTCTCGTCGTCGCCGGTGTCGATGTTGATCGCGACCACCTCGAACTTGTCGCTGCCGAGATCCTTCTCCAGCGCGTTGAGTGCCGGCATCTCCTCGCGGCAGGGCACGCACCAGGTGGCCCAGAGGTTGACGAGCAGGGTCTTGCCCGCGAAATCGGCGATGGTCTTCTTCTTGCCGTCGGGACCGTCGAAGACGAGTTCCGGCAGCGGACGGTGCTCGTCGACCGTGCGCATGGCGGCGACCTGGCCCTTCGAGAAGGGCGTGATGGCCTCGGCCCGGGCAGCGGCGAGCGGGCAGGCGGCAGGATCGGCCGACGCGACGGCGCCCGTGGCATTGCCAGACAGGCTCTCCTTCACGTATATCGCAGCACCACCGGCGAGAAGTCCGGCGAGCCCGGCAATGGCGATGAGCTTTCCTGCCGGCAGGCCGAGGGTCTTCTTCACTGACATTTCATTCTCCAGGACACTTTTCCAGGCAGGCACCCATGGCAGACGGCACTTCCGAGACGAAATCCTCGAACCAGATGTGGGGCGGCCGCTTCGCCTCGGGACCGGATGCGATCATGGAGGAGATAAATGCCTCCATCGGCTTCGACAAGAAGCTTTATGCCCAGGACATCCGCGGCTCAAAGGCGCATGCGGAAATGCTCGCCCATCAGGGCATTATTTCGGCGGACGATAAGGAAAAGATCGTTCACGGTCTCGACACGATCCTGTCAGAGATCGAAAGCGGCGCTTTCGAATTCTCCCGCAAGCTCGAAGACATCCATATGAATGTCGAAGCGCGGCTCGCCACGCTGATCGGCCCGGCAGCCGGCCGCCTGCACACCGCCCGTTCGCGCAACGACCAGGTGGCGCTCGATTTCCGCCTCTGGGTGAAGGAAGAGCTGCAGAAGACCGAGAAGGCGCTGACCGGCCTCATCGCCGCCTTCCTCGACCGGGCGGAAGAGCATGCCGAGACTGTCATGCCCGGCTTCACCCATCTCCAGACCGCCCAGCCGGTGACCTTCGGTCACCATTGCATGGCCTATGTCGAAATGTTCGGCCGCGACCGCCAGCGCGTGCGCCACGCCATCGAACATCTCGACGAGAGCCCGATCGGTGCGGCAGCGCTCGCCGGCACCGGCTACAATATCGATCGCCACATGACGGCCAGGGCGCTGGGCTTCCGCGAGCCGACGCGCAATTCCATCGATACGGTTTCCGACCGCGACTTCGCGCTGGAATTCCTGTCGATCGCCGCCATCGCCTCGGTGCACCTGTCGCGCCTGGCCGAGGAAATCGTCATCTGGTCGACGCCGCAGTTCGGCTTCATCCGCCTGTCGGATGCCTTCTCGACGGGATCCTCCATCATGCCGCAGAAGAAGAACCCCGATGCCGCCGAGCTGGTGCGCGCCAAGACCGGCCGCATCAACGGTTCGCTGATCGCGCTTCTCACCGTCATGAAGGGTCTGCCGCTCGCCTATTCCAAGGACATGCAGGAAGACAAGGAGCAGGTCTTCGACGCCGCCGAAAGCCTGGAGCTCGCCATCGCCGCGATGACCGGCATGGTGCGCGACATGACCATTCGCACCGACAGGATGAAGGCCGCGGCCGGTTCCGGTTACTCGACCGCAACCGACCTCGCCGACTGGCTGGTGCGCGAGGCGGGCCTGCCGTTCCGTGACGCGCATCATGTGACCGGACGCGCCGTGGCGCTGGCGGAGGGTAAGGGTTGCGATCTTGCCGAACTTTCGCTGGAGGAGTTGCAGGCGATCCATGAGGCGATCACCGCCGATATCTTCAACGTTCTGACGGTCGAGGCGTCGGTCGCCAGCCGCAAGAGCTACGGCGGCACGGCGCCATCAGAGGTGCGCCGGCAGATCGCGTGGTGGCGGCAGCGCAACTGATCAAGGTGCTTGCAGGACCCATCATCAGATTAAGGGTGCACAAGGGCGGGCGAATTCGCTAAGGATGTTGCCCACTCCACCCGGCAATTCCAGGGAACGTTCATGACACGCATCGACATCGGCAAGCTGGCGCTCGTGCTCTGCCTTTCTGCAGCGGTTCTGACGGCGTGCGGCCGCAAGGGCGACCTCGAGCGGCCCGGCGCGCAGCCGGCCGTGACGACCGTCGACGGCAAGAAGGTCGAGCAGGTCGAAGACAAACGCTTCCTTCTCGACCCTCTTCTCTAGTTTTTCCCAACGCGATTCCGAGCCGGAATTGCCCTGAACGGACTGCAAGCGTGAACCATTTCGAGCATCGTGACGGCGTCCTCCATGCGGAGGATGTGCCGGTTCCGGAAATCGCCAGGGCGGTCGGCACACCCTTCTACGTCTATTCGACGGCAACGCTGGAGCGGCACTTCAAGGTGTTCTCCAAGGCGTTCGAAGGCGTCGATGCGCTGGTCTGCTACGCCATGAAGGCGAATTCCAACCAGGCGGTTCTCAAGACGCTCGCCCGGCTCGGTGCCGGTATCGATGTGGTCTCCGAGGGGGAGCTGCGCCGCGCGCTCGCCGCCGGCGTGCCCGCCTCGCGCATCATGTTCTCCGGCGTCGGCAAGACGCCGCGTGAAATGGATCTCGCGCTCGAGGCCGGCATCTACTGCTTCAACGTCGAATCCGAGCCGGAACTCGAGGTGCTCAATGCCCGCGCCGTGAAGGCCGGCAAGGTCGCGCATGTTTCCTTCCGTATCAATCCCGATGTGGATGCCCGCACCCATGCGAAGATCTCGACGGGCAAGAAGGAAAACAAGTTCGGCATT
Organism: Shinella sumterensis; assembly: GCF_004514425.2. Lineage (GTDB taxonomy): Bacteria > Pseudomonadota > Alphaproteobacteria > Rhizobiales > Rhizobiaceae > Shinella > Shinella sumterensis. Next base: position 88,924 of record NZ_MYFN02000010.1, on the reverse strand, counting down.
TCCTGGGAGCGCGCACGCGCGGTCTATGCCCGTGCCGCGACGCTGCCCGGTATCAAGGTGACCGGCATCGACATGCATATCGGCAGCCAGATCACCGAGCTGCAACCCTTCGACGATGCCTTCCGGCTGCTGCGCGAACTCGTCGAGACGCTGCGCGCCGATGGCCATACGATCGATCACGTGGATGTCGGCGGTGGTCTTGGCATTCCCTACAAGACGGACAATGCGCCGCCGCCGCTGCCGGATGCCTATGCGGACATCGTCAAGAACCAGCTCAAGGGCCTCGGCTGCCGGATCGTCACGGAGCCCGGCCGCCTGATCGTCGGCAATGCCGGTATCTTGGTGACCGAAGTGCTCTATGTGAAGGATGGCGGGGAGAAGACCTTCGTCGTGGTCGATGCGGCGATGAACGACCTCATCCGTCCGACGCTTTACGAGGCGTGGCACGAAATCGAGCCGGTCGTCATCTCGGCAGCCAACGCGCCGCGCATCCGCGCGGATGTCGTCGGCCCGGTCTGCGAGACGGGCGATTATCTGGCGCTCGACCGTGAAATGGCGGTGCCGAAGCCGGGTGATCTCATCGCCGTCGGTTCGGCCGGCGCCTATGGCGCGGTACAGGCAGGCACCTACAACAGCCGCCTGCTCGTTCCCGAAGTGCTGGTCAACGGTTCGGAATTTCACGTCATCCGACCGCGTCCCAGCTATGACGAGCTGATCGGTCTCGACTCGCTTCCGGCATGGCTTGCCTGACCGTCCGGCTCAAGATGCCGTTCACGATTTTGCGCGCGCCCTCGTCTTCGCCACAAAGCATGTTATCCTCGAAGACCTGACAACAGGCGACGGCGAGCGGTGAACGATGGCAATTGAAGAGCAGCGCAAGAGGGAGGCGACCGGCAATTCGCTGGGGCGCCGGCTTGCGGGCAAGCGCCTCGCCGCCAAGATCGTGCTCTATCTCGAGGCGCTGGCGCCGCGGCTTTTGCCGGTCCTCATGCTCGCGGCGGGTTTCCTGGCGCTGACCTGGTTCGGCTATTTCCGCCACGTGCCGGCTTGGCTGCACATCGCGACGCTCACTGCCTTCGCGCTCGGTGCAACCCTCCTGCTTCTGCGGCTGCGCGGCCTTGTCTGGCCCTCGGCCGATGCCGCCGACCGCATGCTGGAAGCGCGCAATGCGCTTGCTCACCAGGCTATCCGCGTGCAGGACGACCGGCCGGCGGGGGGCGATGCCTTCGCGGACGCCTTGTGGCGCGAGCACCAGGCGCGCATGGCCCGCATGGTCGGCGCCCTGCGCACCGGCGCCCCGGAGCCGGACATCGCACGCCACGACCGCCATGCGCTGCGCGCGCTGCCGGTGCTGCTCGTCGCCATCGCCTTTGCCTTCTCCTATTCCAACCGCGGCGGCCTTCTGGCCGATGTCGTTTCCGTTCGCGCGCCCGTCGAGGCGGCGCCGGATGTGCGCATCGATGCCTGGGTGACGCCGCCGGCGCACACGTCGCGCGCGCCCGTCTTTCTGACCGGCAACGGGCAGGGCGAGGCGGTGACGGGCGAAGTCCGCATTCCGCAGTTCAGCGAACTGACGGTTCGCGTGACGGGCGGCAGCGGCAACGAGCAGGCAACCTACCAGGCGGCGGGCGAGACCGCCGCGACGGCCATCCGTCCCGAGGAGGCCAAGCCGAAGGATGAGACGGCGGAGGCCGAGAAAAACGAAGACACGCCACCGGTTGCGGTCGCCGATGCCGCCAGGACCATGCATTACAGCATCCAGAAGGATGGGACGCTGACCGTCGACGGCCGCTCGTGGTCGTTTACCGTCATTCCCGACAGGGTGCCGGAGATCGCCTTCGACGGCATCCCGAAGGCCACCGTCACGGCGGCGCTGGACATCAGCTTCATCGCCAAGGACGACTACGGGCTCCAGGAGGCTCATGCCGAGATCGTGCCGGTCGACCAGCCCAAGGAGGCGCGGCCGCTCTATCCGCTGCCCGAATACAGACTCGACCTGCCGCGCCGCGCGGCGCGCGAAGCCAAGGGCACGACAAGCCGTAACCTTTCCGAACATCCGCTGGCCGGCAAGCGCGTGAAGATCACGCTCGTCGCCACGGATGCGGCGGGACAGGAGGGCCGCAGCCAACCCGTGGAAATGGTGCTGCCGGCGAAGGCCTTCTTCGAGCCGCTCGCCGCCGCCGTCGCCGAGCAGCGGCAGGTCTTCGCGCTCGACGCCAACCAGCTGCCCCATGCCATCGCGCTCAACGAGGCGCTGATGATCCGGCCGGAAGAGACCATTCCGAACCCGACGCATTATCTGCTTCTGCAATCGGCCAATGCCCGCATGAAGCTCGCCCGTACGGACGACCAGCTGCGCGAAGTGGCAGATTATCTCTGGGAAATCGCGCTCGGCATCGAGGACGGCAACCTGTCGCTCGCCGACCGCCGGCTGCGCGACGCTCAAAAGGCGCTTTCGGAGGCGCTGGAGCGCAATGCGCCGGACGAGGAGGTCGCAAAGCTCATGCAGGAGCTGCGCGAGGCGATGCAGGCCTATATGCAGGAGCTCGCCCGGCAGGCTGCGAAGAACGGACAGATGCGTGAGAATGCGCAGCAGCAGGGCCAGATCCTGCGTCAGCAGGATCTCCAGCGCATGATGGACCAGATCGAGAACCTGGCGCGCTCCGGCGCTCGCGACCAGGCGCAGCAGATGCTCTCCGACCTCCAGCGCATGATGAACAACCTGCAGGCCGGCCGGCCGCAGCAAGGCCAGCAGGGTCAGCAGAACGACGCCATGCGCCAGGAGATGGACAAGCTCGGCGAACTCATGCGCAAACAGCAGCAGCTGATGGAAGAGACCTTCAAGCTCGACCAGGCGCTGCGGGACCGCCAGCAGATGGGCGACCCGATGCCGGGCGAGGACGGTGAACAACAGCAGCAGCAGGGCGACAACGGCGCCGGGCAGCAGGAGACGGACCGGATGACGGCCGAACAGCTGCGCGATGCGCTGAAGAAGCTGAGGGAGCAGCAGGACGCGCTCGGCAAGCAACTCGGTGAGGTCGAGCAGGCCCTGAAGGGCATGGGCCTCGATCCCGGCGAAGGTTTCGGCCAGGCCGGCCGCGAGATGAAGGGCGCCTCCGAAGCGCTGGGCCAAAGCCAGGGCGAATCAGCGGTGGGCAGCCAGGGCCGCGCGCTGGAGGCGCTGCGTCAGGGTGCGCAGAGCATGATGAGCCAGATGCAGGCGATGGGTGAGGGCCAGGGGCAGGGCATGGGCGTTCCGCAGGCCGGGCGCAACGGGCGCGATCCCCTTGGCCGTGACCGCAACGTCAATGGTCGCGGTCCGGACACCGGCGGACAGACGAAGATCCCGGAAGAGATCGACATCCAGCGGGCGCGCGAAATTCTCGATGAAATCCGCCGCCGTCTCGGCACGGGTGCCGCGCCGGGCTTCGAGCGGGATTATCTGGAGCGGCTGCTCGGTATCCGTTGAACGCGGATGATCAGGCGGCCAGCGCCTGCGCCACGGCGCGCCGGATATCCGGCAGGCTGAACGGCTTGCTCACGACATCGACGATCTTCGAGGCGAGGTCGTCGGCGCGTTCGCGCTGTTCGGCATAACCGGTCATCAGCAGGATCTTGAGGGCAGGATGCGCCGCGGACGCCTTGTGCGCCAGTTCGATACCGTCCATGACAGGCATGCGGATATCGGACAGCAGGAGGTCGAAGCCGCCTTCCGTGAGGGCATCGAGCCCTGCGGCGCCATCGGGCGCCTCCACGGTCTCATGGCCGTCCAGCCGCAATGCGCGCGCCACGAAGAGACGCAGCGAATCCTCGTCTTCCGTGATCAGGATCTTCGCCATCATATTCCCTTTCAGTCAGTCCGGCACGACAAGACCAGACTTTCCTTGTCGATCGGTAAACGAACGACGGGGGGAATTAGCGTGCGGCGTGTTTTCAGCTCTCCTGGTCGGCGTCGCCGGTGACGACGCCGACGAAGGGCAATTCGCGGAAAGCGTAGGCGACGTCCATGCCGTATCCGACGACGAAATGGTCCGGGCATTCGAAGCCGACATAGTCCGCTTCCAGGTCGGTCTTGCGCTTCTCGCGCTTGTCGAGCAGCACGGCGATGGTGACGTTGCGCGCGCCGCGCTCGTACATCAGCTCCTTGGCGAAGCTCAGCGTGCGGCCGGATTCCAGGATGTCGTCGATGAGCAGGATATCGCGGCCATGCACGTCGCTGTCGATGTCCTTGATGACCTTCACGCCTTGCGAGACGGTGCCCGTGCCGTAGCTCGACAGCGTGATGAACTCGACTTCGGGCGCGAGGCCGGCAGCATGCAGCGCGCGGGTGAGGTCGGCCGCGAAGATGAAGGAGCCCTTCAGAACGGCGATGACGAGGAGATCCTGCGTCGGGCCGGCGGCGATCTGTGCGGCAAGCTCTTCGTTGCGCTTGGCGATCTGCCCAGCATCATAGAGCGTTTCGATCTTCTTTCCGCGGACAATCTGCATCGCGTGGCGGCTCCCTGGATGGATATGAAGGAGCCGATTAGCACAGTCAGGTGGCCGGTGCACCCTCGCGCGCGAGGGAAACCGAGACTTTCGGTACTTTTCCGCCGCTGTGCGGGATGCGCAGCGCGAAGTGCTCGGCGCCACCGGGCGCGATCGTTTCGGCATCGAGCACGATCCGGCGCGTGCCGCTGCCTTCCAGCACGACGTCGAGCGGCGGCACGGCCTTCACGCTGTTGCCCGTGTTCGCCAGGCGGCCATAGACGGTGAGCACTTTCATGCCGTTGCGGTCGTCCACCATCGCGGCGATATCGGTCAGGTTCAGCACATCCGCCTGCGCGGTCGGCAGGATGGCCGCCTTGAGCGCCGTCAGCCCACCGGCAAAAGCGAAGACGAAGAGGAAGGCAAGTGTGACGAGCCCGGCAAAGGCGCGGCCCGGAAGACGCTGGAGTGCGGCTTCGCAAAGGCGGGCACAGGCCGCACCCAGCCGGAACAGCGGATGGTCCGACATCGGGCGGGCGGGCGTTGCGGGCCGCCTGCGGTGATTGTCGTTCGACGTCCGGCTGGCGGCGCTGCGAATCACCACGAAATCGGCGTCCACGACGTCTGTTCTTTTGGAAAACCGCTCGGCGCGGCTTGCCCCCTTTGCCCCGGGTTCGGGCGGCAGGAGATCGACCCGGCTTTTCGCTTCACGCTTGATTTTGAAGGCGTTCATCGCCACCTCCCGTCGCCGCCTTCCCGCATAGTCCAGGCGAAAAGTCGGGCATTGAATGAAATCCTTACGAAACGTAAACCATACTGGTTAATGCTTCGGAAACCTGACCGTGAAAGAGCCGCTTTCCTGTGCGACGTCGACCGCGGTACCGCTGGGTGATCGTCTCTAGAACCGGATTGACCATTGATTCATTTCGAGAATGTCGGGCTGCGCTATGGAATGGGACCGGAGATCCTCCGTGACCTGACCTTCGATATTCCGCGCCGGTCCTTCCAGTTCCTCACCGGGCCGTCAGGTGCCGGCAAGACGACGCTTCTGCGTCTGCTTTTCCTGTCGCTTCAGCCGACCCGCGGCATCATCCGCAGCTTCGACCGGGAAATCTCGACCATCCCGCGTGACGAACTGCCCATGCTGCGCCGGCGAATCGGTATCGTCTTCCAGGATTTCCGCCTGCTTGATCACCTGACGACCTACGAGAACGTCGCGCTGCCGCTGCGCGTGCGCGGCAAGGAAGAGATCAGCTACCGCGCCGACGTGCTGGAACTCTTGAAATGGGTCGGGCTCGGTGAGCGAATCAACGTTCTGCCGCCTGTCCTGTCGGGCGGGGAAAAGCAGCGCGCGGCTATCGCGCGCGCGCTCATCGACCGGCCGGAATTGCTTCTGGCCGACGAGCCGACCGGTAACGTCGATCCGCCGATGGCGCGCCGGCTACTCAGCCTCTTCCTCGAACTCAACCGGCTGGGGACCGCCGTGGTGATCGCCACGCACGACCTCTCCTTGATGGATCAGGTCGAGGCGCGGCGCATGATCCTCTCGCAGGGACGGCTCGACATCTATGAGTGACTTGCAGAGAGATATGCGCGACACCGCCGAGACCGAGCAGCCGGCCCGCCGGCCGGAAATGCGCGTGCGGCCCACCGCACCCATCGTGCCGCCGTCGAACGTGTCCGGCAACGCGCTGATGCTCGTCATCGCCATCATGGCCTTTCTCGCCTGCCTCACCTTCGGCGCCGTCAGCATGGTGCGGGCGACGGCGGCGAGCTGGCAGAGCGAGATTTCCCGCGAGATCACCATCCAGATCAAGCCGGACGACAATCTCGACATGGAACAGGCGCTGAAGGATGCGCGCGACCTCGCGCTGACCTTCACCGGGACGCGGGACGGCACGATCGTCGACAAGGCAGCGACCGCGCGCCTTCTGCAACCCTGGCTCGGAGACGGACTTGACATCGACGAGCTGCCGGTGCCGCGCCTCGTCATCGTCACCATCGACGAGCAGAGCCCGCCGGATTTCACCGCGATGCGGGCGGCGCTGTCGCAGAAGATCCCCCAGGCCTTCCTTGACGATCACCGCACCTGGGTCGATCGCCTGGTGGCCATGGCGCGCACGACCGCCTTCATCGGCACCGGCGTTCTCGTGCTGGTCTTCTCGGCCATGGTGCTGACGGTGGTGTTTGCGACGCGCGGTGCGCTGTCCGGCAACAGGCATATCGTGGAAGTGCTGCATTTCGTGGGCGCGGAAGCGGGCTTCGTCGCATCCGAATTCCAGAAGCACTTCCTGAAGATCAGCCTCAAGGGTTCGCTTGCCGGCGGCTTGCTGGCCGCGCTGTTCTTCGCCGTTGCGGGTTTCTGGCAGGGACGGGCGATCGCCACACCCCAGAGCGACCAGGCGACCGCACTGTTCGGCAGCTTCTCCATGGGGCTCACGGGCTATCTCGGCATTGCCGGAACCATCGCTGTTATCGCGCTCCTGACCACGCTGACGGCCCGCTTCACGGTGATGCGCACGATCCATGAAATCGACCAGATCCGCTCGGATCCATCCCGTACCGATCAACTGCCCGACTCATGATATGGGCGCAGTCTATCACCGTCGTGAAACGGACTAGGGCTTGCCTTAATCCGGTTCTATGGACAGAATCATGAACATGCTGGATCAGGCAAAGGCCGGCATGCCCAACGGGCTGCTGCAGGACGGGCGACGGAGGCGCAAGGGCCCCGTGCGGCTTCTTGTGCGCGCCATTCTTGCGGTTATCCTGCTGGTCGCCATCCTGGGAAGCGCGGGTTTCCTGTATTTCGCCGAAACGGTGGCAGGGCTCGAAACGCCCGATGATCCCAAGGCCGATGCCATCGTCGTGCTGACGGGCGGTTATCAGCGCATCGACCACGCCATCGACCTTCTGAAGAAAGGCGCCGGCGGGCGCCTGCTGATCTCCGGGGCCAACCCGTCGACAAGCGGCAACCAGCTGCGCAAGCTGACCCAGAGCTCCTCGACACTGTTCGAATGCTGCGTCGACATGGGCTATGATGCCATCGACACGGTGGGCAATGCCAACGAGGCGGCGCGCTGGATCAACGATCACCGGTTCCGGCGCGTTCTCGTCGTCACCAACAACTATCATATGCCGCGCAGCCTGCTCGAGCTGAAGGCCAGCGATCCGCAGACCGAGTTCATCGCCTATCCCGTCGTCAACACGGATCTCAAGAACGGCAACTGGCTGCGCCAGCCGGGCGTGCTGAAGGCGATGCTTTCCGAATATGTGAAGTACAGCCTCGCGCAGATAAGGGCATTTGCGGGTGCGCGCAGCTGGTCGGGGCTTCGGGGCGATATCGAAGGCGGCTGACATCGATCGGGCGGGAGTTTCCCCGTCCGGCAATATCGTGTAGGGCGGAGCATGTTCCGTTCACAGGCCGCCCGATGATCGCTTTCCGCTCCGTGCTTTTCAACGCCGTCTTCTATCTCAATCTCATCGTGCAGATGATCATCTTCACGCCGATCTACTTCCTGCTGCCGCGCAAGAAGGCCTACTTCGTCCCCAAGTTCTGGGCACGCAGCAACCATTGGCTTTTCAAGGTCATCGTCGGCGCGACATTCGAGATCGAAGGGCTGGAGAACATTCCGGCGGGCGGCTACATCTTCGCGCCGAAGCACCAGTCCTTCTGGGATGCCTATGCTCTGCTGCCCTGGCTCAGCGACCCGTTCTACATTCTCAAGCGCGAGCTGACCTGGATCCCGCTGTTCGGCTGGTACATCAAGAAGCAGCGCATGGTGCCGGTGAACCGCGGCGCGCGCGGCAAGGTGATGACGGCCGTCATGGAGCGCACCAAGGCGGAAATGAATGCCGGGCGCCAGCTGATCATCTATCCGGAAGGCACGCGCCGCCCGCCGGGTGCGCCGCCGGAATACAAGTACGGCATCGCGCGGCTCTATCGTGATCTGCAGGTGCCGGTCGTGCCCGTGGTGATGCATCCGGGCCTGTTCTGGCCGCGCCGCAAGTTCATACGCCAGCCGGGCCATTTCAAGGTACAGATCCTGCCGGCCATCGCGCCGGGCATGGATCCCGATGCGTTCCTTGCCCATCTCGTCGACGCCATGGAGACGGCCAGCGACAAGCTGCTCGTCGAGACCGTCGAGGCCAATCCGCATCTCATACTGCCGCCGACAGCCGTCAAGCGGCTGGCGGAACTGAAGGCGGGAACGCCCGGTCAGGCGGAGATGCGGGCGTAAAGGCCTTCGGCCGTCCGGCCAACATCCTCCAACCAATGGTCGCGGATGCCCATTTCGCGCAGATGCGACAGCGTGTTGCGCACGTAATCCATGTTGTGCCCTGACTTGCCGACCGCGGTGCTGATGGTCCGCGCCGCCTCATCGACGGAGAGCGATCCGGCAAACTGGTGATGGGCGCGGTCGCAGATATAGGTGAGCGTGGAAACGCGACGCCCGTCGCCGAGCGTGGCAGGCAGCGTGCGCTCCTTGTAGACATGGGTCACGAGTTCGCGCTCGCGCAGATAATCGACGACGGCATCCCGGGCCTGGGGCGCCACGCGGAACGCCACGCCGCGGCAGGACCCGCCCCGGTCGAGGCCGAGCACCAGGCCGGGTTTTTCCTCGGTGCCGCGATGGACCCAGGAGCGCACGCACAGCGAACGGCGGAAGCCGAAAAGATGGGCCGGTTGCCGCTCCTCATACTCGAAACCCGGATTCCACATCAGCGATCCGTAGCCAAACACCCAGAATTCGTTCATATCCACTGTCACCGGGACCATCTCTCTAAAAGCCGCCGCAATTGCCGGCTTTGACGCGCATTCGGACACGTCGCGTCCGCTACCATTGGAGAACAGTATGGCATCGTCAAGCCGCGCCGACACATCCGGGGTTACGCGCAAGCTGATCCTGCTCGCCGTTGCCATCGTCGTCGCCGTCGCGCTCTATACGGGCGGATGGTTTTATGCCGCAAGCCAATTGAAAGAGCGTGTGGCACAGGAGCTTGCCGCGTCGCAACAGGGCATGCATGCGGCGTCCTGCACGGACCTGTCGGTGCGGGGCTATCCGTTCCGTATCGGCGTCTTCTGTGATTCGGTCGGCCTCGATGATCGTCCGGCGGGGCTTTCGGCCAGTTTCGGCGCGCTGCGTTCCGCCGCCCAGGTCTACCGGCCGGGGCATGGGATCATCGAACTCGACGGGCCCGCGCAGGTCCGTGTGACGCCGGATCTCGCCTTCGACGCCAATTGGGACCTGATGCGCGCGAGCGTCGTCGCCTGGACGACCGGCCTCGACCGGGCCTCCATCGCCTATGACGGCCTGAAGGGCCGGCTGAACGCGCCGTCGCAGGGCGTATCCGTAGGCATTTCGGTGGCGCATGGCGAAAAACATGTGCGGCAGTCGGGCGATGCGCTCGATGTCGCGGCGTCGCTGGACGGGCTTTCGCTCGATCTCGGCAACAAGACGCTTCCGCCGTTCAACATGGCCGTCGACATGACCATCGCCAATGCGGCGAGTTGGCTTTCGAAGGAAGGTCCGCCGGCCGGCGTGCCGCTCGGGACGAACGCGGAACTGCGTGCCCTGACATTCGATCTCGGCGAGGGCCGCACGATGACGCTTTCGGGGCCGGTTTCCATCGGGAATGACGGTTACGTCTCCGGTACGGTCGATCTCACGATCGAGGGCATCGATCTGTGGCGCGACCGGATCTCCGAGACGTTTCCCGATGCGGCAAAGACGGTGCAGCGTGTGGCGAGCGGGCTGCGTGCCCTTTCGGGCGGGCAGGACCGGGCCGTGGTCAAGCTCAACGTGCAGCAGGGCACCGTCTATCTCGGGCCGTTCGCCGTCGCGGAAATTCCGCCGCTCTGATCAGGCCTTTTCGTCGGGAACCGGGCGTCCGAAGTTCGGTGCAGACGTATCCTGACCCGCGTCGATGATCGACCGGCGGATGGCGCGGGTGCGGGTGAAGAGATCGAAGAGTTTTTCCCCGTCGCCCCAGCGGATGGCGCGCTGCAAGTAGGCCAGGTCCTCCGAGAAGCGGGCGAGCATTTCGAGGATCGCATCCTTGTTGTGCAGGCACACGTCGCGCCACATGGTGGGGTCGGAAGCGGCAAGGCGCGTGAAATCGCGAAAGCCGGATGCGGAATATTTGATGACTTCCGATTCCGTGACCGTCTCCAGGTCGTCGGCGGTGCCGACGATATTGTAGGCGATGATATGCGGCAGGTGCGAGACGATGGCGAGCACCTTGTCGTGGTGCTCCATGTCCATCTCGTCCACCTTCGAGCCGAGCGCCTCCCAGAAGGCGGCGAGCCGGCGCTTGGCCTCCTTGTCGGTGCCATGCACGGGGGTGAGGATGCACCAGCGGCCCTGGAACAGCTCGGCAAAGCCGGCATCGGGACCGGAATGCTCCGTGCCTGCCAGCGGGTGGCCGGGAATGAAATGCACGCCCTTGGGGATATGCGGCAGCATCTGCGCCACGACGGAGCCCTTGGTGGAGCCGACATCGGTGACGATGGCGCCCGGCTTCAGGTGCGGTGCGATCGCCTCGGCGACCTTGCCGGATGCGCCGACGGGCACCGAGACGATGACGAGATCGGCATCCTCGACGGCCTCGCCGGCGTCGAGCACGTAGTCGGTGCCGAGGTCAAGCGCCCGGGCGCGGTCCAGCGTCTCCTGGCTGCGGCTCGAAATGATGACGGATTTGGCAAGGCCCTTGAGCTTGACGGCGCGTGCGATGGACGAGCCGATGAGGCCGATGCCGATCAGTGCGATCTTGTCGAAATGTCCGTCCGTCATGGTGTCTCGCCCTTTAGCTTTTTCCCGCCCGCTCTAACGGGCAGGCCCGCTTTTGTCGAGAGGATCAGCGCGGCAGGCGATCGCGTGTCGTCGGCACGCCCTGGGGGGCGAGGACGGGAACGAAGACGCGGCGCGATGCGCGGGCGGCGACCGGCAGGCCCTGGTAAAGCCGCTTCTGGGCCTCCACCACGATGACGCCGGAGAACATCGGCCATAGCATGCGGCCCACCCGCTCGAAGGCGCCGCGCAGCTTCTGCACGCTGCGCAGCTTGGACGGCGGGAAGAACAGCGCTTCCGCGGATGCGCCGGGGGTGAAATTGGTTTCGCGCAGAAGCGCCGTCAGCTGGCCGCGCGAATAGGGGCGCCCGGAGCCGAAAGGCGTGTGCTCCATGCGGGCCCACACGCCGCGCCGGTTGGGCACCACGATGACGAGGCGTCCGCCGGGCGACAGGACGCGCCACAGCTCCTTCATGGTCTCGCGGGGGTTTTCGGCGAATTCCAGCGAATGCACCATCAAGATCCGGTCGACGGAGGAATCCGGCAGGGGCAGCTCCTCGTCGAAGACCAGCGCGGTGGCCGACATCTCTCCGGCAGGCCAGTTCACGGCGCCCTGGCCGGCAGGCATGAAGGCGAAGGTGCGTTCGGTATCGGCACGGAACCGGTCGAGATAGGGCACGGCGTAGCCGAGGCCGACCAGCCGCTCGTCCGGCAGGCGCGCCCAGAGCGAGGCGAGCGCCATGGAGATGGAATGGTCGGCGAGGCGGCCAAGCGACGAATGGTAGAACTCACGGAGGTCGACGATATCTGCATGCATGGCAAGGATGTTAGCGATGGCCCGGTAGACTTCAAGGGCGATTGCCTTACATTCGCCCCGACCGACGCCCCGCGAATGACCCGGTGAATGAAAAGGACTGCGCCATGACCCCGCTCGAAATCGAACTCTTCGCCTGCCGCAGCGACAATTTCGGCGTTCTCCTGCACGATCCGGCGACGGGGGAAACGGCAAGCATCGATGCGCCGGAGGAGCAGGCGATCCTCGACGCGCTGGCCCGGCGCGGCTGGACGCTGAGCCACATCTTCACGACCCATCATCACCAGGATCATGTGGAGGCGAACGCCGCGCTCAAGGCGCGTTTCGGCGTGACGATCATCGGGCCGGCGCACGAAGCCATACCGGGTCTCGACCGCAAGGTGGATGGCGGCGACAGCTTCACCTTCGCCGGCCGGCCGGTCGACGTCATCCTGACGCCCGGCCACACGCTCGGCCACATCTGCTTCCACCTGCCGCAGGACAAGCTGCTGTTTGCTGCCGATACGCTCTTTGCGCTCGGCTGCGGCCGGCTCTTCGAGGGAACGCCGGCGCAGATGTGGGATTCGCTTTCCAAGCTCGCCGCGCTGCCGGATGAAACGGTGGTCTATTTCGGTCACGAATACACGCTGTCCAATGCGCGTTTCGCCCTGACAATCGATCCTGACAATGCCGCTTTGCGGGCCAGAGCCGAAGAGATCGAGGCTTTGCGGGCGAGGGGGGCCTTCACGGCGCCGACGACGATTGGTCTGGAAAAGGCGACGAACCCCTTCCTGCGCGCTTCCGATCCCGCGATCCGGCAGCATCTCGGCATGAAGACGGCGAGCGACGCGGAGGTCTTCGCTGAAATCCGCGCGCGCAAGGACCGGTTCTGAGATCAGGCCGGGCTGGAGGCTGCCTTGCGGAAGATCATGTCCTTGGCGGCGAGCATCGCGCCGCCTGTCACCAGCAGGCAGGCGATGCCGATGCTAAGCGATAGTTCGGCAAAGCCGGACAGGATGAGCACCAGCGTGGAGAGAAGCGGCGCGCTGTAGCTGGCCGCGCCGAGGATCTGGATATCACCGTTCTTCACGCCGAAATCCCAGGCATAGAAGGCCGCGCCTACGGGCAGCAGGCCGAGGCCGGCGACGGCCAGCCATTCGGACCCGCTCTGCGGCCAGACCGTCGTTTCGAGTGCAAGATGGCACAACAGGGACAGGATGGAGGTCGCGATGCAGAAGCCGGTCACCACATCGGTCGAGACCGCCTCGAAGCGGCGGGTGGCGAGCGAATAGCCCGCCCAGGTGAAGGCGCAGAGGAAGGCGGCGCCGTAGCCGACGAGATAGGCGCTGTCGAAGGAAACGCCGTTGCGTCCGACGATGAGCGCCGTGCCGCCCAGTCCCAGCAGGGTACCGAGGATATGGTTCCACTTCAGCCGCTCACCCGGCAGCAGCGCGGAGCCGGTGACGATGAGGAGCGGCCAGAGATAGGCGATCAGGCTTGCCTCGACGGCCGGCGCGTTGCGCAGGGCGGTGAAGTAGAGAAAATGATAGCCGAACAGGCCGAGGATGCCGGTGATCCACACCTTCGCCGGCTGCCGGAGCAGGCGCAAGCGTTCCGGCCGGGCCAGCAGGACGACGATGCCGGGCAGGCTGCCGATCAGGAAGCAGATCGCCGACAGCTGGAAAGGCGGCATCGTGCCGGATGCGGCGGTGAACAGCGCCAGCAGCGCCCACATCAGGATCGCGGTGAAGCCGATCAGGGTTGCGCGCGTCTTCAAGGCCGATGTCTCCGGTCTGCCGAGCGGGGCCCGGCCGACCGAAGGCTCAATCGCCGAAACGCGTGGCCGATACGGTGACGGGACCGAGCTTTGTCGGGATCTTCACATAAACGGGAGCATATACATTCGCCGCCTCGGCCTTGGCAAACCAGATTTCCATCGTGCTCAGCCGACGCAGGTACTCCACGTCCTCGCGGCCTTTCTTGTAGCCGGATTTCGGGATGAAGCGAATACCGCAGACCGTGACCTCGCCCGCGAAGCCCTTGGTGGTATAGGACCGGGTGCCCTTGGAGGTCAGGCGCAGGTCGAGACGCGATTCGCCGTCGAAGATCGGCAGGGTCTTCGGGCAGATGCGGTTGCCTGCGGGAATGATGAGCCCCGAGATCGGATCGAGCACGGAACGCATGTCGGCCGTGGAGACCGGCACCCAGTTTTCCGGCTTCTTGCGCGGCGGCACCATGCTGGCATTGACGACATTGCCGTTGCGGAAGGTGACGTCGATGGCCCGGCCGCGCTTTCCGCTCTGGTAGTTCACCGAATAGGACGTGGCGCGCAGCCGGTCGCGGCTGACGATGCCCGAGACCGTGGTCGTGCCCTTCGTCCTGGCAAAGATATCCGCCAGACCGGCGGAGCTCATGCTGCCGGAAATGGAATAGCGCCGTCCGTCGAAGGCGGAACGGAAGCTCGCCGTCGCCACCGGAAGGCCGGAAAGGCGGATGCTGTACTCCGTGCGATGCAGGATTTCTTCCGCCGAAACGGGTGCAGCACCCACCATCAAGGCAAGCGACGCGACCGCACCGGCAATCCAACCCTGCTTGTTCATCTGGCGCTCCCGTTCAAACGCTTCGCCTAGCCTGCCATTGCGGCGATTATAGGCCGTGGAGAATTTCAGCGTGTTCTGCTATTCCCGCGAATCGGGCGGCTTGGCAACTGATTTCCAGCCTGCGCGCAGGTTTGGCTTGACGTCGCCGGCCAGTGTGACTATAGAACCGCAACTTTCCAAAAAGGCCAGACGGACTGCGGCCGGTTTCGCTGCCGGAAACGTGTTGTCCTGAACAAGAACAAATAGGTGTACCATGTCCCGTAGTTGCGAATTGACCGGCAAGGGCGTCCAGTCGGGCAACAATGTGAGCCACGCAAACAACAAGACGAAGCGCAAGTTCCTGCCGAACCTGTGCAATGTCACGCTGATTTCCGACGCCCTCGGCCAGCGTTTCCGTCTTCGCGTTTCGGCTGCTGCCCTGCGCTCCGTCGAGCACCGCGGTGGCCTCGATGCCTTCCTTCTGAAGGCTGAAGAGAACGAACTGTCGATGCGCGCTCGTCTGCTGCGCCGCCAGATCGCCAAGAAGACCGCTGCTGCTGCCTGATTTCGGGCACTGAGCCAACGCATTCTCATTGAGGCTTGACCGGTCATCGGGCAGGCCTCAATGCGTTGAGCAAATCATTATCAATCCAACTGGTGGCATCACCCAGGATAAAAAAATGCTAGCGAACCGCATTACCCTTATCTATGTCCTCCTGATGACCGCCGTGGTCGTCGCCTCCAACGTGCTGGTGCAATACCCGCTGTCGGGAGAGCTCTTCGGCATCGCGCTTGGCGATCTTCTGACCTACGGCGCGTTCACCTATCCCGTCGCCTTTCTCATCACGGACCTGACCAACCGGCAGTTCGGCCCGCGCGTTGCGCGCCGGGTCGTCGCGGCGGGTTTTGTGGTGGCGGTGGCCTTCTCGTTTGCCGTGTCGATGCCGCGCATCGCGATTGCCTCCGGCTCGGCGTTCCTCGCCGGCCAACTGCTCGATATCGCGGTCTTCAACCGGTTGCGCCGGCAGAGCTGGTGGCGCGCGCCGCTGATCGCCTCGCTGATCGGCTCGGTTCTGGACACGGTGATCTTCTTTTCCTTCGCTTTCGCGCCGGTCTTCTCGATCTTCGGGCCAAACGACGATTTCGCCATCGCCTGGGCGCCGATCCTCGGCATCTTCCAGGCCGAGGCGCCGCGCTGGATTTCATGGGCCATGGGCGACTTCTCGGTGAAGGTGCTCGTCGGCGTGGTCATGCTGCTGCCCTATGGCGCGCTGATGACCAAGCTGAAGCCGATGCCCAGCGTCGAAAAAGTCGCCTGAGAACATCTTTAGCTACCGGATGATAGCCGCCCGCCCGAAAGCGGGCGGCTTTTTCAATCGGCAAGCAGCCGGAATTCCAGCATCAGGTTGCGCTGGAGAATGGAGTGGTTGTCGTCGGACACGACAATGATCCGGATATCGTCCGGCCCCATCACCACCACGTCCAGCCCTTCCATATTGTCGATCTGCTGGCTGAGATCGGCGTCGATCAGCACTTCGCCATCGACGACCGCGCCGGGCCGGATCGTATTGCCGTCGATGCGGCGGATGCGCATGCCCATGCCGTCCGCCAGGCGGAACCGCCGCTCCAGGAGGATCAGGTCGCCGTTCGGCAGGAAAGCGCCGTCGGTGATGTCCCAGGGATCGTTGCGCTTGACGAAGAAGATGCCGGCGCGCGGTCCGGAAAGCACGGCGGCGAAGACATTGCCGTCGGGATCGAGGCTGCGTTCGGTGACTGTGACGAGCGCGCCACCCAGCGGCCCGGCCGCAGGCGACAGGGCAAGCGTCTCCATGCCGCGGTTGAAGCGCAACTCCTTCGGGTCGATCAGGAAGGGGATGCGGCGCTTCGGCCGTGCCTTCATGAAGCCGGGATCGGGATAGGCGTCGATCCGGTGATAGACCTCGAAGGAAACCAACGCCTCCCCATCGACGAGTGCGAGTCCTTCGGCATCCATCCTGTTCTTGACGCGCTCGTCCTGGCCGTTGCGGTCGAACATGGAGCGCGTTTTCACGTCGATGATGCCGCTCAACCGTCCCTCGGCATCCCGTTCGATGCGGCCGGTCAGCCAGTGACCGGTATCGAGCACGGTGACAAAATGTTCGCGATCCCCGCGGAAACGGATCGCCGAGATGGAGCCGAGCAGGTTGGTGCTCGAGGTGTAACTGATGCCGCCGAGGAATTCGAGCTTGCCGAAGACGCGCCGGTCCGATCCGAGCATGAACTGTGAGAAGGCGCGGTTGACAACGGGGACATCGATGACGTCGGCTGCGGCCGGACGCGCGGCAGGCAGGCAAAGGGCGGCGCAGAGCGCCGCTCCTGCAAGCCGTTGCAGCAGGGATTGCCGGGCGGGCGCCGGACTAGCCCGCACGGCGGCGGGCCGGGCGGCTGCTCGTCGTCTCGTCGGCGAAGAGGGAGGCAAGCTGCTCCGTCATCGCGCCGGCCAGTTCGTCGGCATCGACGATCGTGACGGCGCGGCGGTAGTAGCGCGTGACGTCATGGCCGATGCCGATGGCCAGAAGCTCGACCGGCGAGCGGGTTTCGATCTGCTCGATGACGGCGCGCAGGTGCCGTTCGAGATAATTGCCGGGGTTCACCGAAAGCGTGGAATCATCGACCGGCGCGCCGTCGGAAATCATCATCAGGATGCGGCGCTGCTCGGGCCGCGCCAGAAGGCGATCATGGGCCCAGATCAGCGCTTCGCCGTCGATGTTTTCCTTGAGCAGGCCTTCGCGCATCATCAGGCCGAGGTTGCGGCGGGCGCGCCGCCACGGCGCGTCGGCAGCCTTGTAGACGATGTGGCGCAGGTCGTTGAGGCGGCCGGGCGATTGCGGCTTGCCGCTGCCGAGCCACTTCTCGCGCGACTGGCCGCCCTTCCAGGCCTTGGTGGTGAAGCCGAGGATCTCGACCTTCACGCCGCAGCGCTCCAGCGTGCGTGCGAGGATATCGGCGCAGGTGGCGGCAACGGTGATCGGCCGGCCGCGCATGGAGCCGGAATTGTCGATGAGCAGCGTCACGACCGTATCGCGGAAGGTCGTGTCCTTCTCGCGCTTGAAGGAGAGCGGCTGCATCGGATCGATGATGATGCGCTGCAGGCGGGCGCTGTCGAGATAGCCTTCCTCAAGGTCGAATTCCCAGGCACGGTTCTGCTGCGCCATCAGGCGGCGTTGCAGGCGGTTGGCGAGGCGGCCGACGGCGCCCTGGAGATGGGCGAGCTGCTTGTCGAGGAAGGCGCGCAGGCGGTCGAGCTCCGCCTCGTCGCACAGCTCCTCCGCGGTGATGGTCTCGTCGAATTCCTGCGTGAAGACCGTGTAGTCCACCTTCTCGTTGAAATCGGAGAAGGGCTGGTTGGGGCGGCGGACTTCGCCGGGCTTGTCCGTCTCGTCGCCGTCGTCGTCAGCGAGATCGTCGTCGGAGATTTCCGCGCCGTCCATCTCGCCTTCTTCCATCTGCTCGTCGGACGTCTCGTTCTCGTCAGCAGGGGCGCTGTCGTCGCCGGCGTCTTCCTGGCTCTCGCTGTCCTCCTGCTCGTCGCTGCGCGGCTGGTTCTCGTCCTCGGGCGTCTGGCTGTCGTCGGGCTCGGTCTCGTCGTCGCCGTACTGCTCGGCGACGTTCATCGATGCGAGCATGTTGCGCACGACGCGGGAGAAGGCCTGCTGGTCGTTGATGGCGGCCGACAGGCCCTCCATGTCCTTGCCGGCCTTGTCGGTGATGAAATCGCGCCAGAGGTCGACCACCTGGCCGGCGGATGCGGGCGGGGCCTGCCCCGTCAGCTTCTCGCGCACCAGAAGCGCCACGGCCTCCTCGAGCGGCGCATCGGCCTGACGGGTGATCGCGCCGAAATTGGCCTTGGCGTATTTTTCCGACAGCACGACGTTCAGGTTCTGCGCCATGCCCTGCATGCGATTGGAGCCGATGGCCTCGACGCGCGCCTGCTCGACGGCATCGAAGATGGCGCGGGCATCGGCACCCTGCGGCGACATGGTGGCGTGGACGCGGGCGTCATGGCAGGCCTTGCGCAGCGCCATGGAATCGCCGAGGCCGCGGGTGAGCGCGACTTCGGCCGGCGAGGGACGCTTGCTGAGTTCCGGCAGGCGGATGCGCTCGCCCGTCATGCCGGGGCGTTCGTTGGCGAAGGTGACCTCCACCTCCGCATCGCCGGAGACGGCGCGCACACAGCCCGTCACCGCGCGGCGGAACGGTTCCATGTCGACCACGCCGCCGGGCCTCGGCTTCGAATTGTCTCCGCGAGCTGCCATGCGCTTCTACCGGGCCTCAGGCCGTGGCCTCCAGCACGATATTTGCCGCACTCTCCTTCAGCTCGATGCCGAAGGCGCGCTGGTAGAGTTCGGCAACCAGCGTGCGTTCGAGTTCGTCGCACTTGTTGAGGAAGGTGACGCGGAAGGCGAAGGCGATATCACCGAAGATTTCGGCATTCTCTGCCCAAGTGATGACCGTACGCGGGCTCATGACCGTCGACAGGTCGCCATTGATGAAGGCCGCACGGGTGAGATCGGCGACGCGCACCATGCGCGAGATCGTCTCGCGACCGTCCTTGCCGGCGGCAAGGCGCTTCACCTTGGCGGCGACGATGTTCACTTCGTTGTCGTGCGGCAGGTAGTTCAGCGTGGTGACAATCGACCAGCGGTCCATCTGCGCCTGGTTGATCTGCTGCGTGCCGTGGTAGAGGCCCGTCGTGTCGCCGAGGCCCACCGTGTTGGCGGTGGCGAACAGGCGGAAGGCGGGATGCGGGCGGATGACGCGGCTCTGGTCGAGCAGGGTCAGGCGACCCGAAGACTCCAGGACGCGCTGGATGACGAACATCACGTCCGGGCGGCCGGCATCGTATTCGTCGAAGACGAGCGCGACATTGTGCTGGTAGGCCCAGGGCAGGATGCCATCCTTGAATTCGGTGACCTGAAGCCCGTCCTTGACGACGATGGCGTCCTTGCCGACGAGGTCGATACGGCTGACATGGCTGTCGAGGTTGACGCGCACGCACGGCCAGTTGAGGCGGGCGGCGACCTGCTCGATATGGGTCGACTTGCCGGTGCCGTGGTAGCCGGACACCATGACGCGGCGGTTATGGGCAAAGCCCGCGAGGATCGCCAGCGTGGTTTCGCGGTCGAACAGGTAGTCCGGATCGAGGTCCGGCACATAGGCGTCCGCCTTGGAGTAGGCCGGAACCCGCAGGTCCGTATCAATGCCGAAAACCTCCCTTACGGAAACCGTGGTGTCCGGGAGGTTGGAAATATCGAGATCCATCTTGCTCATCACGTCTCCGCGGGCGGCGGGCTTTCCTCCACCCAATGTCTGTTGCCGGCGATGCTCGTCTGTTTCGACCGCATTCATGCGATGCCGGGCGTCAATCCGCCCGGCCGCCAAATGCTCTAGCAGAAGCCGGCCTGCTTTAACAATTGATATGCTTGGATGACCGCCCGAAAACGCTCTTCCGAGCCCCTATCACCGCCATTTGCATCCGGGTGATGCTTTTTGACAAGCGATTTGTAGGCCGACTTGATGTCCTCGCTCGTCGCATTCGCGGAAAGGCCCAGCGTATCGAAAGCCTTGGCCTCCAGCGTCTTCAGCTTCCTGGCGCGCGGCTCCATCTGCGGGCGGCGGCCCTTGTTCTCGTTGAAGAAGCCGAAGGGATCGCGAATGCGCTGATTTGCCCCGGCCGAGCCCGAGCGCACATTGCCCTGCGCCGGCCCGTTCTTGGACGCCTTGTTGACGCCGATGGTCCAGGTCGGACGGTGGCCGGTGATGGCTTCCTTCTGGTAGCGCGCGATCTCGCCGTCCGAGAGGCCGGAGAAGTAGTTGTAGCCCTTGTTGTATTCCTTCACATGCTCGAAGCAGAACATGAAATACTGGCCTTCGGCATTGCGGCCCACGGGCGCGCGATGCACGGCATTCTCTTCGCAGCCGTCCCACTGACAGATCGGCGCGGAGCGTTCCGGACGCTCCACGCGCCGCTTCGTGCGAATGCGGTCGAAGTATTTGGAATCGAGTTTCATGGCGCTCATTATGGGGTTGCAGTGGGCCCGCAACAAGAATTGACAAAGCGGATTGTTGCTGGCTTTGTGAAACTATTTTGTTGCGTTGCGACAAGCGCCTTTTCCAACGCCAAGGTTCTCCAATGTCCGTAAAATCCAGTATCGCCGGGAAGCTCGAAGCGGCCTTTTCGCCCGAACGCCTCGAGGTCATCAACGAGAGCCATCTGCATGCCGGCCACCATGGCCATGACGGCGAGGGCGAGACGCATATGCGCGTGCGAATCGTCTCGGCCGCGTTTGCCGGCATGGGCCGCGTGGCACGCCACAGGGCGATCAACGATCTCGTGACGGCGGAGTTCGAGGCTGGTTTACATGCCCTGGCCGTGGAGGCCGCGGCGCCGGGAGAGCCGACGCGCTGGTAGGTCAGGCCGCGGGCTGTTCCGGCTCGACCGGGCGGATGCGCAGGCGGGTCACGCGGTTCTTCACCCGCTTCATGACGATGAACCGCTTGCCGTAGAAGGTGAAGGCCTGCCGTTCCTCCGGAATCGATTTCGATTCGTGGATGACGAGGCCGGCAATCGTCGTTGCTTCCTCATCCGGCAGGTTCCAGCCGAAGGCACGGTTGAGGTCGCGGATCGGGACGCTGCCATCGACGACCAGCGAGCCATCGGCTTCGCGCCGCACGCCCTGGACGTCGACATCCTTTTCATCGGAGAGGTCCCCGACGATGACCTTCAAAATATCCTGAAGCGTGACGAGGCCCTGCACCTCGCCGTACTCGTCCACGACGGTGGCGAAATGCTCCTTGCGGCGCAGGAAGGCGGTGAGCTGTTCCTTCAGCGTCGTCGTGTCCGGTACGAACCACGGTTTCTGCGCGACCTTGGTGATATCGAGGTTCTTCGGCTCGATGCCCGGCTCGGCCAGCGCGCGCAGGAGGTCCTTGGCGTGCACGACGCCCACGATGTTGTCGACCGAACCGGACCAGAGCGGCATGCGCGTATACGGGCTTTCCAGCACGGCCCTGACGACTTCTTCCGGAGGGTCGCCGGCATCGAGCCCGCGCATGGTCGTGCGGTGGATCATGATGTCGGACACTTCGAGCGAATCGAGATCGAGCGCGCTCAGGAGCCTTTCCCGGTCGGGCCTTGCCGGCGCGCCGTCGCCCTGGCGGCGTTCGCCCTCCGCCTCGCGCGCATCCTGATGGTTGCGCCACCGGAACAGCAGGATGACGAGAAGGATGAAGCCGAGGACAACGACGATCACCGGCCAGGAGAAGGGAGCGAGCGCGACGGGCGTTTCGCTGTTCATGTCGGCAGCTTTTCCTTGAGGAAGGCGATGACTTCGGATTGCGGCACGTCATCGGCGACGAAGGACTGGCCGACGCCGCGCGTGAGGATGAAGGTGAGCTTGCCGGCCTTGACCTTCTTGTCCTGCGCGATGGCGTCCATGAGAACCTCCGCCGGCGGCAGGCTACCGGGAATTTCGCCCATGGTGGTGGGAAGGCCGACCGCGCGCAGATGCGCCTCGACGCGCTTGCCGTCGTCGGGGCTGCACAGGTTCATGCGGGCGGAAAACTGGTGCGCCAGCACCATGCCGATGGACACGCCTTCACCATGGACGAGGCGGGCGCTGTCGTAGCGCGTCGCCGCCTCCAGCGCGTGGCCGAAGGTGTGGCCGAGATTGAGCAGCGCGCGCTGGCCGTTTTCCCGTTCGTCGGCCGCGACCACGTCGGCTTTCGCCTGGCAGCTCGTGGCGATCGCTTCGATGCGGGCCTCGCCGCCGGCAAAGACGGCCTGCCAATTACCTTCGAGCCAGGCGAAGAAGTCGGGCTTGTCGATGAGGCCGTATTTGGCGACTTCGGCATAGCCGGCGCGGAATTCGCGCGGTGAGAGCGTATCGAGCACGTCGGTATCGGCGAGCACGAGGTCGGGCTGATGGAAGACGCCGATCAGGTTCTTGCCGTGCGGGGAGTTGATGCCGGTCTTGCCGCCGACGGAGGAATCGACCTGTGCCAGAAGCGATGTCGGGACCTGGATGAAGCGCGAGCCGCGGCGCACGATGCCGGCGGCAAAGCCGGTGAGGTCGCCGATCACGCCGCCGCCGAGCGCCACGACCGCGTCGTTGCGCTCGATGCGCGCGGCCAGCACGCTGTCGCAGACGCTGATGAGATGTTCGAAGCTCTTGGTCTTCTCGCCGGCGGGCAGCACCAGCGAGACGGCGTCGATGCCTTCGGCCTTGAGGGCCGCCATGAAGCCGTCGAGATAGAGCGGGGCGACGTGTTCGTCGGTGATGACGGCGATCTTGCGGCCCTTCAGGCGAAGCGCGATCTCGCGTCCCGCGGCGGCGATCAATCCCGGGCCGATGAGGATATCGTAGGAGCGGTCGCCGAGGTCGACCCGCACGGTACGGCGCGCGGTGGCTGAAACGGTCATGGCTATCTCGTCATATCTTGCGGGTGGCGGCGATCGCGGCAAGTACCTCGTCCACCATGGTTTCTTTTCTTACATCCCGCGAAATGACCGTAACCTCGGCTTCCGCATAGATCGGATAGCGGGCGTTCATGAGGTTTTCGAGCGTCTGGCGTGGATTTTCCGTCTTCAGCAGCGGGCGGGTGTCGCGCTTGCTGACCCGCTCCCACAGCACGTCGAGATCGGCCTTCAACCAAACGGTCAGCCCGCCGCGCTTGATGTGCCGGCGCGTGTTCTCGTTGATATAGGCCCCGCCGCCGGTGGAGACGACGCGCGGTCCCGAGCGCAGGAGCCGCTTGATGACGCGGGTCTCGAGCGCGCGGAACTCGGCCTCGCCATAGGTGGCGAAAAGGTCGGGGATCGACATGCGCGAGACGCGCTCGATCTCATGGTCGGAATCGACGAAGGGAATACCGAGCGCCTGCGCGCTCATGCGCCCGATCGCCGACTTGCCGGCGCCCATAAGGCCGATCAGCACGAGGTTGCGTTTGCCGAGGGCGGCACGGGCCTCTGCGGCAAGCGTAAGGGGGGGCTGTTCGATCAGCTCGGTCATTGCGTTTTCCGGGTTTTCGTCCCTTTCCGTATCGACAAAGCGCCGGAAGCGTCAAGCCTGCGTGACCATCCATCCCTTGCACTGGCGGCAGGGCGGGGCGATATAGAGGGCGTTGCCCCGGAGACCGCCATGCCCACCCTGTTCCGATTCCTGTTCATCTGTGCCGTGATCGCCGGATCGATCTACGGGATCATGGTGGCGCTGGTGACCTTCGTCGAGCCCAGTGAGCGCGAGGTCACGATCCGGATCCCGTCCGAACGGGTCAATCCACCGCAATGAGGGATCTGTCAGCGCTTCAGGTCGAATCCTTCCTCGAAATGATGAGCGCCGAGCGCGGGGCCGCGACGAACACGCTGCAATCCTACGAGCGCGATCTGGAAGACGTGAAATCGTTCCTCAATGCGCGCGGCGTGCGCCTGACGGAGGCGGCGCCGGACGACCTGCGCGCCTATCTCGGCCATCTCGCCAAGCAGGGCTTTGCGGCGTCATCGCAGGCGCGGCGGCTTTCGGCGTTGCGGCAGTTCTTCAAGTTTCTCTACGGCGAGGGGCTGCGCGGCGACGATCCCACCGCCATCCTCGATGCGCCGAAGAAGGCGCGTTCGCTGCCCAAGACGCTGTCCGTTGACGATGTCACGCGTCTCATCACGCGGGCCGAGACGGAAGCAGGCGAGCCGGGGGGCAATCTCCTCCTGAAACGGCGCATGCATCTGCTCGTCGAACTGCTCTATGCCACGGGCATGCGTGTCAGCGAGCTCGTCTCCCTGCCGGGCAGCGTGCTGGCGCAAACCGGGCGGTTCCTCGTGGTGAAGGGCAAGGGCAACAAGGAGCGGCTGGTGCCGCTGTCGCGCGCCGCCGTCACCGCGATGGAGGCCTATGGCGAGGCGCTGGCGGCCGAGATCGGCGACGATCCGGCGACGGGCGATTTCCTGTTTCCGGCGCAGAGCAAGGAGGGGCATCTGCCCCGGCAGGTCTTCGCGCGCGATCTGAAGGCACTGGCCGGACGGGCGGGCATACGTGCCGCGACGCTGTCGCCGCATGTGCTTCGCCATGCTTTTGCCAGCCATCTGCTTCAGAACGGCGCGGACCTGCGCGCCGTGCAGGAACTGCTGGGCCATCAGGACATTTCGACGACACAAATCTATACGCATGTGCTGGAAGAACGGCTGCACGCGCTCGTTCAAAACCATCACCCTCTTGCCAAACAGGCGAAAAAAACGGATTAGGACCCCCATCGCTGGCGACTGGCCCTCTGGCCGACGGCAGCCTGGCGCGGTTTGAGCAAACGATCGGAAACGCATCTCATGCACAATTACCTCGATTTCGAAAAGCCCATCTCGGATCTCGAAGGCAAGATCCACGAGCTGCGCAAGCTCGCCGAAGAAGATGAGAGCATCGACACGAGCGACGAAATCGGTCGGCTGGAAATCCGCGCCCGCGAGGCCATGGCCGATATCTACGCCAAGCTGACGCCCTGGCAGAAGACGCAGGTCGCGCGCCACCCGCAGCGTCCACATTTCGTCGATTATGCCGCCCAGCTGTTCGAAGAGTTCACCCCGCTCGCCGGCGACCGGAAGTTCGCCGAAGACGAGGCGATCCTGGCGGGCCTCGGCCGTTTTCGCGGCGAGGCCGTCGCTGTCATCGGCCAGGAAAAGGGCAACGACACCAAGTCGCGCCTGAAGCACAATTTCGGCAGCGCGCGCCCGGAAGGCTACCGCAAGGCCATCCGCGTCATGGAAATGGCCGACCGTTTCGGCCTGCCGGTCATCACGCTGATCGATACCGCCGGCGCCTATCCGGGCATCGGCGCGGAAGAGCGCGGTCAGGCGGAAGCCATCGCCCGCTCGACGGAGATGTGCCTCAACGTCCGCGTGCCGATCGTCTCGGTCGTGCTGGGCGAGGGCGGTTCGGGCGGCGCCATCGCGATCGCCACCGGCGACCGTGTCTACATGCTGGAGCATGCGATCTACAGCGTCATTTCGCCGGAAGGTGCGGCCTCGATCCTGTGGCGCGATTCGACCCGCGCCAAGGAAGCGGCGAGCAACATGAAGATCACGGCCGAAGACCTGAAGGCCTTCGGCATCATCGACGGCATCATCCCCGAGCCGATGGGCGGCGCGCACCGCGATCCGCAGGCTGTCATCGCCCGCACGGGCGATGTGATCGCCTCCTCGCTGAAGGATCTCTCGGCAAAGACGGGCGACCAGCTGCGCAAGGACCGCCGCCAGCGCTACCTCAATATCGGTCGGCAGCTCTGATCGGGGCGGCGCCCGCGCCGCCTTTGCCGCATCTCGGCCATATTCCTTGTGTCTGAAACGGTTGCAGCCGGCGTTCGGCTGCGCGAAGGAATTCCCGGTTAAGCATTTATGAAGTATAAGCCGGTAACGACAGTCCGTCCCGCTCTGCCGGCACGACGGCTCGCGATCTGACGATAGCTCACGGACCCCTGCATGCGCCTGTCTGTTCTTGCCGCTGTTTCATTTCTCGCCGTGGCTGCCGCGGGATGCACCAACGAGACCCTCGATTCCTTCGACAAGGTCGATGTGGACATCTCCAAGGTCTCGTCCAAGACAAGCTATCAGCTGTCGCCGTCCATCGTGAGCAAGCTCGCGTCGATGAAGATCGACCGTTCCTCGCCCATCATGCTGCGCATCTTCAAGGAAGAGGGCCGGCTCGAACTTTGGAAGGCCGACCGCACCAACCGTTTCCAG
Source organism: Shinella sumterensis (assembly GCF_004514425.2). Taxonomy (GTDB): domain Bacteria; phylum Pseudomonadota; class Alphaproteobacteria; order Rhizobiales; family Rhizobiaceae; genus Shinella; species Shinella sumterensis. The sequence continues at coordinate 62,536 of NZ_MYFN02000010.1, read as the reverse complement.
CTGGTGCGCAACTACAAGATCTGCGCCTGGTCCGGCAAGCTCGGCCCGAAGATGAAGGAAGGCGACCGCCAGGCGCCGGAAGGATTCTACCCGCTCTCACGCGCGAACATGAATCCGAATTCGAGCTATTTCCTGGCAATCAACACGGGCTTCCCCAATACCTATGACCGCGCCAACAAGGCGAGCGGCACCAACCTCATGATCCATGGCGCATGCTCTTCGTCGGGCTGCTACTCGATGACCGACGAGCAGATGCTGGAGATTTTCGCCTTCGCGCGCGATGCCTTCGACGGCGGACAGAAGTCCGTTCAGCTCCAGGCGTTTCCCTTTCGCATGACGGCCGAGAACATGGCGCGTCATCGCGACAATCCCAATATCGAATTCTGGAAGATGCTGAAGGTCGGCTACGACCATTTCGAAGTGACGAAGCGTCCGCCCGAAGTGAATGTCTGCGAAGGCAAATATGTCTTCAACCAGCAGGCCGAAAAGCCCTTTTCGCCGACCGGTTCCTGCCCAGCGATGAGCACGCCCGGTGCGCTCCAAACGGCGCTTGCGAGCTACAACAAGACCTATGCGACCGCCTATGCCAAGGCGATGAGCAAATATGCCGGCACCGTCTGGATCGAGCCGTCGGAGGCCCAGCGGAAGGCCATCGTGGCCGATCAGCGCAAGGGCCGCGAGCTGGCTTATGCGCCGACGGGCAATTCTCTCGATGCCGGCAAGCTGATGACCGAGCGCGAGATCGCCGAACAGAAGCGCAAGGCCGAAGAGGCCGAGCGGCGCAAGGTCGAGGCTGCCGAACGTGCGGTGCGCGAAGCCGAGGAAGCCAAGAACAAGGCGGCCGCCGATTTCGCCGCCGACGTCGCCGCCACCAAGGCGGAAAAGCAGGCGAGGGGCGTAGGCTCCCTGCCGGTTCCGGAACACAATCCGGGGATCGCCTCTGCCGTCGAGAAGAAGGAAAAGAAGCCCTTCTGGAAGCTCTTCAGCCAGGATAGCGAGCCGCGCGAAGCCCAGCAGGTCCAGCCGGTCGTCAACGAAAGCGCTGCTCTTCAGGCCGATCAGGGCTCTGGAGAGGCCGGCAAGACCGCAAGGACTGCGGCTGTCGCGCAAGAGACGGACGCCGTGGCCACCCTTCCTGTCGCCGGCGGCGAAGCGGGCCAGCAGGTGGTCGAGCAGACGCAGAAAAAGCCGTTCTGGAAGTTCTGGCAGAAATGACCGACATCGCGGCGCAGGACGACGCCGAGGTCTATGACCTGCGTGGCCTGAAATGCCCGCTTCCGGTCATGAAAGCCCGCAAGCGGCTGTCGACCATGCGCGGCGGCGCAGCCCTCTGGGTCGAGACGACGGATCCGCTCGCCGTCATCGACATTCCGCATTTCTGCAACGAGGACGGCCATGCGCTTGAGGCAAGCGAGCGCGTCGAGAACGGCCACCGCTTCCTGATCCGCAAGAAGACCTGAGCCCTGGCGCGCTTGGATTATCCGTCCGTCCGGAAGGGCTGCCTTTGGAGAATGCCATGATGCGCTTGAAAGCCTAGGGCATCGGCAGGGCGGCTTGGCCGCCCTGCTCCGGCCTTCGAGACCGCCGCTAAAGCTTCAGGCCGGGAATGGCGAGCGGGTTGTCGGCAAGGGCGGCGCGGTCCGGGCGGTCGATCTTCGGCGTGCCGGTGAAGGCGTCGAAGAGGTCGCGTACGAAAGCCTCCGGCAGATCCTTCGTGATCAGCACCAGGCGCGTGCGGCGCTCGGCGCCCTCCGGCCAGGCGGGCAGCCGCTCGGGCGGGTGGAACACGCTCTGCACGCCATGCAGCACCAGGGGCCGTTCCGGGCTGTTTTCCATCAGCACGATGCCCTTCATGCGCAGCAGCTTTTCGCCATGGGCGGAGCGCAGGAGATCGATGAACATTTCCAGCGCCATCGGATCGATCGGGCGGTCGTGCACGATGCTGAACGAGCGGATCGTCGCGTCATGGCGCGTGACGTCATGGGCGTGCTGGTGGCCGTGGTCGTGGTGGTGCCCATGATCGCAACCGTGGTCGCAATGCTCATGGTGGTGATGATCATGCGCATGATGATGATGGTGGTCGTGCGCCTCGTCATGCAGCCAGCGGCGGACGTCCGGGATCTTGCTGCCGGGGTCGTAGAGGCCATTGGCCAGCAGGTCGGGGCTGGCCAGGCCGGGAGCATCGACGTCGGATACGGCTGCGCGCGGATTGAGCGCGGCGATTTCCCGGCGCACGGCGTCGAGCGTCGCCGTGTCGGCAAGCGAGGCCTTGCTGATCAGCACACGGTCGGCCACGGCCACCTGCTTGACGGCTTCCGGATGGTTGGCAAGCGTCGAAAGGCCATTGACGGCATCGACGACGGTGATCACGCCATCGAGGCTGAAGGACTGCGAGAGGACAGGATTGCCCATCACGGCCTGCAGCACCGGTGCGGGATCGGCGAGGCCCGTCGTCTCGATCACGACCCGTTTCAGCGGCTGGATCTTGCCCGTCTGCATGCGATCCATCAGATCGGCCAGCGTATCGACCAGCTCGCCGCGGATGGTGCAGCACAGGCATCCGTCCGAAAGCTCGATAATGCCGTCGCCCGATTGCTCGACCAGCAGATGGTCGATGCCGACCTCGCCGAATTCGTTGATGATGACGGCCGTATCGGTGAGCGCGGGATCCTTCAGCAGGCGGTTGAGCAGGGTCGTCTTGCCGGCGCCCAGGAAGCCGGTCAGCACGGAAACCGGCACACGCCGTTCAGCGATGGTCATGGTCGCTCCAGTTCAGAAATTATGGGCCAATCAGAAAGTGGGGCGCGGAATGGGAACGGGAACGTTGGCGATATCGCCCACGCCATTGGACGCGACCGTCTCGACACCGTCGGGCTTGGCCGTATCGCCGCCACCCAGGAGGCCGGCGAAAACGAACCGCAAGGGGCGGTCCAGCTCGTGAATGTAGGGCGAAGCCAGTTTCTGGCGTCCGGCCTCGTCGCGGCCTTCGCTGCGAACCTTGGCGGCATGCTTGGAGCAGATTTCCTGCGAGATGTCGGCGACGACGTCGCGCGTTTCACCGTAGGGTCTCAGCTGGCCGAGCGTGGGAACGTTGCCGGGACGCCCCGTCAGGCCCTTCTGCAGCATGCCCGCGGAAATGTCGGCGCGCGCGCCAAGACTTTCGGAGCCGAGCACGACGGAAACGACGCTGCGGCCATTGCGCGTGGCGGACGAAACCTGATTGAAGCCCGAGGCGCAGATGAAGCCGGTCTTCATGCCATCCGCGCCATCGAAGCGGCCAATCAGCATGTTGAAATTGGGATATTGCTTCTTGCCCGTCGTGAAGCCTTCCAGCGCGAAGTAGGAAGCGTATTGCGGGAATTCCCGCTTCAGCGTGACGGCGAGCACCGCGAGGTCACGGGCGGTCGTATACTGGCCCTTGCCGGGCAGGCCGTTCGGATTGATGAAGCGCGAGGAACTCATGCCGATGCGCCTGGCCTCGGCGTTCATGCGCTCGACGAAGGCCGGTTCGGACCCGGAAATCGATTCGGCGATGGCGACGGACACATCATTGGCGGACTTGACGAGGATGATCTTCAGCGCGCTGTCCAGCGTCATCCGTTGGCCCGGCTTGAAATACATCTTGCTCGGCGGTTCGGCGGCGGCGTGCTTGCTCATCGTGACCGGGCTGTCCAGCGTGATCTCGCCCGCCTTGACGGCGCGGAAAACGGTATAGGCGGTCATCAGCTTGGTGAGCGAGGCCGGATACCAGCGCTGGAAGGCATCCTCGTGTTCGATGACCTGGAGCGTGTTGACATCCACCAGCATGCGCGGGCCGGCCATGGTCGCCGTTGCGGAGAAGGTGGCTGCAAGCAACAGGGCGGAACCCAGAAGGCGCGCGCCCATGCGCGTCGTACGTCCGTTCATCTGCAAAGATCTGTCCTCGAAATCGGGAGTTGTCTCGAACCGTCGCCCTATTTAACCTATATGGCACCGTGATGGCAAAGCCATCGAGAGCCGATGGCCGAATTTCAGGCCGAAATGACAGGACGTGTTGCATGCCGATTCTGAACCGTGCCGCAGAAATGCAGGATGAAATCGCCGGATGGCGCCGGCACCTGCACCGGGAACCGGAACTGCTCTTCGCGGTGGAGAAGACGGCGGCCTTCGTGGCCGAAAAACTGCGCGAATTCGGGGTCGACGAGGTCGTGACCGGCATCGGCCGGACGGGCGTCGTCGGCATCATCCGCGGTAAGGGCGCGCCTGTCGGCGCGGGGCGCACCATCGGCCTTCGCGCCGATATGGACGCGCTGCCCATCGAGGAGGCGACCGGCAAGCCCTGGGCCTCGACCGTCAGGGGCAAGATGCATGCCTGCGGCCATGACGGCCACACCGCCATGCTGCTGGGGGCGGCCAAATATCTCGCCGAAACCCGAAACTTCACCGGCAGCGTCGCGGTGATCTTCCAGCCGGCGGAAGAGGGCGGCGGCGGCGGCAACGAAATGGTCAAGGACGGCATGATGGAGCGCTTCGGCATCGCCGAGGTCTACGGCATGCACAACCTGCCCGGCATGCCGGTTGGCGCCTTCGGGACGCGCCCGGGCCCCATCATGGCGGCGACCGACGAGTTCACCATCGCGGTGAAGGGACGCGGCGGCCATGCGGCGCTGCCGCACAAGACCGTCGATCCCATCGTCATCGGCGCGCAGGTCGTGACGGCGCTGCAGACCATCGTGTCGCGCGTCGCCGATCCCGTCGATTCGCTCGTCGTGTCCGTGACGAAGTTCAATGCGGGCTTTGCCCACAACGTGATCCCTGAAACCGCGCAGCTCGCGGGCACCGTGCGTACGCTGAGCCCCGATATGCGCGAGGGGGCCGAAGCCTGCATCCGGCAGATCTGCGCCGGCCTTGCCGCTGCCCACGGTGCGGAGATCGTCGTGAATTACCACCGTAACTATCCGGTTACGGTCAATCATGCGGAGGAGGCCGGCCATGCGGTGGCCGTGGCGCGCGAGATCGCCGGCGACGCGTCGGTCGAACCCGCGATCGCGCCGATGATGGGCGGCGAGGATTTCTCCTACATGCTGCTGTCCCGCCCCGGCGCCTTCATCTTCGTCGGCAACGGCGATACGGCCGGATTGCACCATCCCGCCTACGACTTCAACGACGACGCCATTCCCCATGGCGTGACCTACTGGGTCAAGCTCGCGGAAAGCCGTCTCGCCGCCTGACGAAAGCGAACGCGTCTTCGATCCACCGAAAATCGCTTGGCTTCACGCCAAGGCTTTTGTATGGGTGCAGTCAGTGGTCCCGTAGCTCAGCAGGATAGAGCACCAGATTCCTAATCTGGGGGTCCCGCGTTCGAATCGCGGCGGGATCACCATTGAAATCAATCGCTTAGGCTGTCCTTTTGCTCGATTCCGTGTTGCATCGTGTTGCAACTGGCTTTCGTTGATTTTCAGCCGTTTGCGCTGACGTGCGGCTACTCGACGCAACACGCCATGCAACATGGCGCGTCTCTGTTCCAGCTGATTTGTGTGGCTTTCCCTGAAAATGCGTGAGGGGTTGGCACGCAACGTGATACCTGCCATGTAATGCTGAGTTGCAGGATTATATGTGCATGACGCGGCCAATTACGCTCTATATGGACGAGACGGGCAACCGTCACCCCGACAAAAAATCGGACGCTTCGCGGTTTGGGCGCGACTGGTTCGGATTTGGTGGAATTCTCGTTCGCGGGGAGGACAACGATCAGGCGCGCGGTCTCGTCGCCGATTTCCTCACGAAATGGAACTTGGGAGAGACTAAGCCGGCACACATCACCGATATGATGGCGGAGCGGAAAAACTTTTCCTGGTTGGGACGCGTCGATCAAGAAGAGCGAGAAAGTTTTTGGGATGACTGGAGGCGTGTGCTTTGTCGAGCGCCTGTTATTGGCTTGGGCTGCATCGTCGATCGTCCCGGCTATGTGGCTCGCGGCTACCTCGAAAAGCACGTTGAAAACCGCTGGCTTTTGTGCCGAAGCGCATTCGACATTACGGTTGAACGGGCCGTGAAGATCGCGAAGCTCGAAGGGAGGAAACTGCACATCGTCTTTGAGCAGGATCCTGGAATTAATGACACCATTGCCGGGTACTTCAAGAACCTTAAGTCCAACGGGCTTGGCTTCGACGCCGGCAACAGCTCGAAGTACGCCCCCCTGACGGTCGAGGATTTTAACGATACTTTAGGCCGAATTCAGCATAAGCCCAAGTTTACCCCGTTGTTGCAGATCGCGGACAGCTACATTTATGCCATGGCCCGGAAAGCATACGACGGGAAGTTCTGGCTTTATCGCTCATTGCGAGATGCGAAGCGCATCGCCGACTTTGCGCTCGACGCTGAACATCTCCCGCATATGGGGGTCAAATATTACTGTTTTGATCCAAAAACGAAAAAGCCGGGCTGAAACCCGGCTCTTAACGCGGCCCCCATACGGTGAACCTGAAAGGCTTGCGCCTCGAATGGAAAAATAGTCATTCGAATCTTACTGTCAAGTTAACGCCAAGAAATATTTTTCCGACTTTTTGCTCCTCGCGTAGCTCCGAAAGAATCTGTTTGCGAGGGAGGCAACCGCTCCGACGTGTAACCCTCAAGGCAATGCTAGCCCCGAACTGCGACCTTGTCGTTAATTCTGATAATTCATGCTTACAGCCTCGATCGCGCCAGCCGAGCGCAAACTGTCGATGGGGATGTCAATTCCCTATGCTAACTCGCGCGAATGATACCGGGACAGAAATCGCAATCTCACCTCGACTCATGCGTGAATTAGTGCTTCATTTCCCGATAAGAGGGAGAGGGAAATGGGGAAGACTGTCACCCGCGGCTTTGCTGTCGCGGCCGTATCATTGTCGTTGGCTGCTTGCTCGACGACCACCAAAGAAATGGACACACAGCCGCAGAAAGTGGGCAAGGCGGCGCTTTGCCGATCCTATGTTCAAAGCCAGGACGAAGGGCTGCGGTACAAAATCCATGTGGAGCTTGCCCGACGTGCAGTTGATCCAGCGTCTTGCTTTCAGATGGTTCAACAGCAGAACCAGGCCGCGGCGGCACTTGTTGCAGTAGCGGTTGTGGGCGGCGCCGTAGCCTACTGTGCGAACCACGATTGCGGTGGCGGCGGTGGCTATCGTCCGTATCGCGGAAACTGTCAGTACGACTGGCAATATGATGCCGCCGGCAACCGCTGTGGACGCCGCAGCGCCTGGTCTCGGCCGGGCGGATACTAAAGGGGGACTGCCATGAGAATGTTTGCTGTTGCGGCGTTTGCAGTCGCGTTTGTCGGCTCGAATGCTCTGGCGTGGGACGGAGTTGACAGCTCCACCGGCGGCGCTGTTGAAATCGAGAAAGGCAACCTCGTCCGTCGTGGCGAGACCATCGAAATCTACGACTCCAGTTCGGGGAGCTATCGAGACGTCGACGTCGAGTCTATCCAGCGTTACGGCAACTCGGTGGAAGTCGAGGTCTACGACAGCGAAAGCGGCGAGTATCGCACGTTTGAAATGGAAGACGATTGAGCGCGATACCCCGCAACGGCATCTGAAAGGGATATTGGACGTTTCCATAGGACACGCAGATCCACCCGGAGATACGGCAGTCTGCCGCAAGGTGTGAAACTTAATGGAAGCAGTGAGCGTGAGTTCATCGCGGCGTTACAGCAGGCAGTGGGGCCGCTGGCGTGCAGCGTAAGGCAAGTGGTAGGCTTCGAATTCATTAAAAGATGAGAGAGCATGACAAAGAAGCGCACGTGGGAAGAGCTCTGGCCTACCAGCCATTCCAAGATCGGACGAAGTGAGCTTCAGGATCTTGATGATGAAGAGTTTCGAGAGCTACGACGGCTTACGTTTCAGCGTGAGGTTCGCCGGACGAAAAATACGAGCCGTGCAAAAAAGATCAGCCGCAAACTCAATCTCAAACGCAGATTTCAACCGCGTGTGCGTTTTTCAAAGGAAGCGTTGAGAGCGCGGTTTCAGCCGTGCGAGATACTGGAAAGTTTCGTGCCAGATAGGAAGTCTAGGTGGCGGAAGCTTCTACAGAGAAAGAAAGGCGGAGAAATCTGCTGTAAGAACTTTTCGTTCATCGATTATCCGAAGGAAACGAGTGAGATCCTCCAAAAGATCGCTTTAGCGGAATGCGAGGCAGTGGCCTATCGGATAAATTTTGACGACCGCTACGTTAGCGATGTAGGTCCATTTCTTCTTCTTGGAGTAATGAGGGAGAAGATGGCGCCGTTGACTTCCGGAGGGCGGCTATCAGCATCTACAGCAAAGGTACTGGAAGCGGCTGGGCTCAACCATTTTCTAAGTATGGCATCCATCGGGAAAAAGGTCCCGAAGCACGATGTGTGGCCCCTCCCGATACGTCAAAGGAGGCGCGCAGGTTCATCGAAGAACAAGAGCCATCTTCAGCCTGCTACTTACGAAATTGCAGCTGATCAAATTGTCGCAAAGGTCCACGATTGGCTAGGCACGCTAGACCCGCCTCAAGGACTCACCCAATTTGGCGCAGGAAAGATCAAGTCTATGATTGGCGAAGTTCTGAACAACGCTGAGCGGCACAGCCGTATTGGAGGCGACGGTGAATGGATTACTGCTGGCTTCATGGCGCGGAGGCTCGTAAAGATAGGCGATAATCCGCGCACACTGCATATCTGCCATCTTAGCCTGCTCAATCCGGGGCGCCCCATCTCAGAAACTATAAAGGAAGCCCCCTCCGAAATTGTCGAGCAAGTAGCAAAATATCAGGCGCTTCATCGAAAATCTGGAGTGAGTGAAGAAACCTTAGCCACCGTGTTCGCATTGCAAGATGGCATATCGCGCGTTCTACAAGGTGAAGGGATGCCATCGGGCGGAACGGGCATGATGGATGTTGTGGAGTTCGCCAATGAGGTTGGGAAGGCGCCAACGAGCGAACTAGGACCAAAGGTAGCGATCATTTCCGGGAAGGCCTACATACGCTTCTCCGGTGATTTCAACCGTGGTATTATGCCTCAGGGTTCGGAGCGGCGATTGCAATGGTTCAATGTTGCAAATGATGTTAAGTATCCGCCGCACCCGGGTCACGTGATGGATCTTCCATATACGTTTCCAGGCACCCTAATCACTCTCAGGTTCGCGTTAGGCGAACAGCTGGGGGAGGAAGATGGTTGAGTTCATGATTGACTTGTCGAAGTTCACGGGCGACCGAAAGGTCAGAAACCTCTCTGGTAAAGAGCGAGGCATGGCGGCCCGCGAGGATCTAAAACTTGATCAATTAGACCTGACCGACGGGCAGGTCGAGGTAATAATCCCCGAATATCTTGACACTATATCTCCGTCCTTTTTTCAGGGACTGTTCTCACAGAGCATTGCTAAACTCCAAGGTCGCGAGGGCTTTCTGAGGAAGTACCAGTTTAGAGCATCGGAGCAGCTAATGCAGTGGGTGAATATAGGCATCCGTAACGCCACATCTGACCGCGGTAAGCTTATTTAGCGATGAAGATATTCGACGTTGAGGTAACGGCGGCGGACATAATCGCCGCCATCGCTTTAACAGCATCGTTCCTTGCTTGGCTCAATACCGGGCGGATTGAGAAACGCATTCGAAAGCAGTCGGATACGCGTGCCGAGTTCGACGCCACGTTGATGGCTCCTTATTCGGCCCGGCTTGATCTTTTGGAACCAATACTGCTTCGTATCGAGGCTATCGGAGCGGCCGCGAGCAATGCCCAAGAGCGCGCAGAGCGGCTTAGCGACTTGCAGAGCCAAGAGCATGGCCCATGGTTCATGTCGTGCGTCACATTTCTAGACGCACATGACCCCAATGTGGTGGACATACTTCAGAGTGAGCTCCACACCTACTGGGACCAGATGTCTGATTTCATAAATGATCTTAGTGCAGAACCTGACGCGGCGCGCGCAGCTGGCATTCGCCGGCGTGCAGGCGCATGGGGAAATCGGTTTCTAAAAACGGCGCGCGGAGAAATGCAGCATCTGCGTTCCGCGCTGTGAGGCGTTGAAGACGCACGAGCACTTTGCGCAGCGGTAAAAGACATTAAAACTACGCCGCCAAGGCCGGCCATTCGATAGGTTCGATCTCAGCAAGAAATTCCTCGACCGACGGCTGCTGGCGCTGGCCGGACTGTACCTTCGCCAGCTCGGGTATCCCTCCGCCGAAGGCCGTCTGCCCTGATTTGCTGATTGGCTTTAAGTCCATGCCTTATGTCATGCGCTACAATCATTTCCCCCATTGAGGTCCTGTCCTGCGATGATCTTGGTCGCCGGCGGGATTGGTCGGACGAAGAGAAGGTTCGGATCGTCGAGGAGAGCCTGCAAGGCTTTCGGCAGGGGTCCGCGACGGCGCGGCGATATGGTTTGTCGCGGTCATTGTTGACCCGTTGGCGTCGGGAGTTCCGTAGTGGCCTTCTGAGCGGTTCGGCTTCAACGGGCTTCGTGCCGCTTTCGATTTCGTCACCGGCGGCGGCATCTTGCGAGAAGGTCTCGCCGCCCCGGCCGGAAGATGACAAAAGGATCGAGATCGGCCTGCCGAACGGTCGACGGTTGATGATCCCGGCGTCGCTTGATCCGATCATTCTCGCCCGGCTGTTGCCGGTTCTGGATGCGTCATGATCGCCTTTCCGGCTGGTGTGAAGGTGTGGATTGCGGGCGGTGTGACGGACATGCGCTGCGGCATGAACAGCCTGGCGCTGAAGGTGCAACAGGGTCTTGGCCGCGATCCTCATGGCGGCGAAGTCTTCTGCTTCCGGGGTCGCAAGGGTGACCTCATCAAGGTTCTGTGGCACGATGGGATCGGCATGTCGCTTTACCTGAAGCGGCTTGAAGCCGGAAAGTTCATCTGGCCGGTCAGTCAAAATGGCTCCACCGTGCCAGTGTCGGCGGCGCAACTCGGCTATCTCCTGGAAGGGATCGACTGGCGCAATCCACGCTGGACGCAGCGGCCTTCTAAGGCAGGCTAATCGACTGCATTCCTCTGTTTTTGTTGGGCTTTCAGCATGGTGCATGGTAGCTTTCGGCCATGGATGATGCTGCTTCGGAGATATCCAGACTGCGTGCCGCGCTAGCGGCATCGGAAGCGCGTGCTGCCTCCGCCGAGGCCGATCTCGCGCAGGTGCGCGCCGTCGTGACGACGTCCGAGGCGATGATCCGACACCTCAAGCTCGAGATCGCCAAAATGCGCCGCGAGCAGTATGGCCAGAGCTCCGAACGCCGCGCCCGGCTGATCGACCAGATGGAATTGCAGCTCGAAGAACTTGAGGCCGACGCCACCGAGGACGAGATCGCGGCGGAACGCGTGGCAGCGAAGATCACGAATGTCTCCGCCTTCGAACGCCGCCGGCCGGCCCGCAAGCCGTTTCCCGCGCACCTGCCGCGCGAGCGCTTGATCATCGAAGCTCCGTCGACCTGCACCTGCTGCGGCTCGGACCGGATCGTGAAGATGGGCGAAGACGTCACCGAGACGCTGGAGGCGATCCCGCGCCAGTGGAAGGTGATCCAGACGGTTCGCGAGAAGTTCACCTGCCGGGATTGCGAGAAGATCAGCCAGTCACCGGCACCTTTCCATGCCACGCCGCGCGGATGGGCGGGGCCGAACCTGCTGGCGACGATCCTGTTCGAGAAGTTTGGCCAGCATCAGCCCTTGAACCGCCAGGCCGAGCGCTATGCCAGGGAAGGCGTCGATCTCAGCCTCTCCACTTTGGCCGATCAGGTAGGGGCTTGCGCGACGGCGCTGCAGCCGATCCATGATCTGATCCGTGCCCATGTTCTGGGAGCCGTTCGCCTGCATGGCGACGATACCACCGTGCCGCTTCTGGCGCGGGGTGCAACGCGGCAGGCAAGATTATGGACTTACGTCCGCGACGACCGCCCCTTCGCGGGCGGCGCGCCTCCCGCGGCGCTCTTCCACTTCTCACCCGATCGCGAGAAGACCCATCCCAACAGGCACCTCGTGGGGTGGCATGGCACTCTCCAAGCCGATGCCTATGGTGGCTACAACGACCTCTACCGTGCGGACCGCGGCCCTGCGCCGGTCAAAAGCGCACTCTGCTGGAGCCATGCCAGGCGCAAGTTCTTCGAACTGGCCGACATCGCCGGCAACGTGCGCAAGGGCAAGCCTGCCCACGAGATATCGCCCGTCGCACTTGAGGCCGTCGCCCGCATTGACGCGCTCTTCGAGATCGAGCGCGGCATAAACGGCATGTCCGTCGAGGAACGTCTCGCGGCGCGGCAGCAGCATGCTCGCCCGCGCGTCGAGGAATTGCATCAATGGCTCATGGCCCAGCGTTCCCAGATGTCCAAGCACAATCCCGTCGCCAAGGCGATCAACTACATGTTCGACAAGGAGGGCCGCTGGGACGCCTTCACCCGCTTCCTCGACGACGGCAGCCTTTGCCTTTCGAACAATGCCGCCGAACGCGCCCTGCGCGGCATTGCTCTGGGAAGAAAGGCATGGCTATTCGCCGGTTCACAGCGCGGAGGCGAACGTGCTGCCTTCATGTATTCCCTGATCGTCTCGGCAAAGATGAACGATATCGATCCGCAGGCCTGGCTGGCGGACGTGCTCGCCCGCATGCCCAGCCTTCCAGTATCAAGGCTGCCGGAACTATTGCCGTGGAACTGGTCCGCCGGAAGCGCCCGGCAGGTGGCGGCCTGATGGCGCGCCCGACGCATGTCTACACGATCGAATAGTCGCCAGAAACTCCGACAACATCGACTACGGCGAGATGATCCATGCCTATGACGGGACCGAGGAAGGCGTCACCACCTTCACGGAACGCGGTGTCGAGAGCTTGAAGGAGTTCCTCGCCGACGTCCGCACCTGGGAGTGCGGCGTCCGGCAATTCCTCGTCGACGAGCAATGTGACCCGGAAGTCATCAAACGCATCATGGCAGACGAGCCGAAATCATAAGCCCCGCGGCCTTCGCCGGATGGATACCGCCAAGCAACGAAGGCGACGGCTTCAGCCGCCCACTGTGGGTTCGTTGACGCGGTGTAGGAGGCCAGGGTCACGCCGTCGCGGAAGAGCTTCTCCTTCGCGGTTGCGTCGACCATGCCTTGGATAGCGTCTTCATAGTCGGCAAGGGTCGGCGGGTCCGGCTCGATCTTCGGCTCTTCGTCGAGCAAACCGCGCTCGGCGGGATCGCCGAGGAAATCAATCTTGACCCTCCTGCCGCCCGCTTCCCACCAGAATTCATTGCGGTGGTCGGCGATATGAGACCATTCATCATCCACGAAAACTATAGCAAACCCTGCGGCGGGCTCCAGCGGCTCGGCCAATGTTGCGAACGCAGGCACCAGAACATTGCCCGGGTCGAGCGGGTCGGCATCCGGTTCCGACGATCCGAGATATTCGCCCGTCGAATGGTGGAAATGGTAGACGTTCATGGCTTACCTCAGAATTTGATGCAGGCGAGAAGGGCGACGTTTCGACCGCGCGTTTCCGCGGCAGTCCGGAGTTGACGCGACAGGTCAATGGAAAGCTGCCCCTGCCGGCGCTGGCCGCCGCCTGCGGTCAGGTTTGCGTCGGCAGAGTTGCCGAACGCGAGAACACCGTCGGTCGTCGCCGTATTATTGAAGAGTGCATTCGTCAGAGTACCCGTTGCATTCTGCACCGCGTCCAGCTGTGAAGAGCCAAAGGTTCGGCCGGTATCGACGCCGCGCCCATCGTCCCACAGACGTTCGAACTCCCCGCGATTGTCTGGAAGCTTGAATGTTCCGTTGCCGTTGTCGGCGAAGACATAGGCCCCGGCCGCCCAATCACCGATTGCCACGACACGGCCGTTGTGTTGCGCCCAGGCCCACAGCGCCGCATAAGTCGTCTTCGACAACGATGCACCGTTGCGCTTTAGGTAACCGGTTCGGGCGGTGGAACGTCCGTCCATGAAGGGCATGCCGATCCCGGATGAGGCATAACCGGTATAGGCGGCACCGTTCGCGTTGAAGACCTGCCAAGTCATGACCGAAGCATAGTCGGCGTGCCAGATCGGACCTACGTCCGACGTCGGAAGCGGTGCACCCTGACCGATGAAGGTAACTTTCACGGCCAACGCGTCAGTGGTGGCCGAGCCATCGGCCTTTCCATCAAGCTCGTCCTTGACCGCAGAAGCCAATTTCGCTCGGGTAACCGCGCCGTCAGCTATTTTGGCCGTCGTCACCGACCCGTCCGCGATCGAACCGGCAGCCGCCGCCAGCGCTACCTGCGCCCAATGGTAGGCGGACTTTCCGACCGGGTTCACACCGTCATTGACATTCTGGTTCTCCGGCGCGCTGGCCCACTGCGCCGCGAAATCGCGGGCTGTCTGCGCAACAGTTCGCGCGGCTTCAGCCTGCTCTTGGGCAAATCGGGCGTCTTCTCGTGCGCCATTGGCTTGTTCGGCCGACGTTGCCGCCGCCTCGGCAGCCTCTGCGGCGGTGCTTTCGCTATCGGCCGCTTCAGCGGCGGATGCAGCTGCGTTCTCTGCCGCCGCTAGCGCACCGGCACCAATCCCGGCGCGCACTTGTGGGGTCAAGCTGTCGATCGTAACGATCTCGTTCTTCAGCTTGCCGTCCGACCGGCGCACGTCATTGATTGCGTTCACGATACCGACGATCGACTGCTTGACGTTCTCCAGCTCGTTGTCGACCTGGATACCGGGCAAGGGCGAGGACGGATTGTCTGCCTGGAAACTGGTGAAGGAGTAGGAGCGATTGTACGGTATCAGCGGAGGCATGAATTGCACCACAGAAACAGCTTCGCGCAGCTCGATCAGGTGTCGAGGTATGAGGCGAAGGAGTTGTTCTTTTGCTTCTGACGAAGCGGTGGTGCAGCTGCTCGATTTCTGCCATTTACCAGCAGATAGATATTACTTCATCGACGCGCATCAGACAAGCACGAGATGCCACATTGAGTTCGTCCGTCGCCGGCTAGCCAGCGGCTGGAGGCCGTGCAGATTTCAGAGCCGGCACATCGACAAGGGCGGAGCGGATGCACTGCTCGTAGTCGGCTTGAGCCGCCGCCTTGGCGCCCTTAAGCGCTCCCGCCGCAGTAAGCGGGTGTCCGCCTCAAAGAGACCAGCAGCCATGGGCATCGGCGAAATACGTGCCCACAATCGACTGAGCGGTCGCGTCTCCGTGCTCTACGTGTTGCCACTCTAACGGCTTCACCTCAACCTCCCGCATCACGCCCTCGGTCTCCGTTCTGCATTTTGCGCCCTCCAAAGAACGTGCCCGCCTGATTGGTCTCGTTGATGTACGGCACACCGGGACCAAACCGCCGTCGGCGCGGCGTCAGAAGCGGTTCACG
Source organism: Shinella sumterensis (assembly GCF_004514425.2). Lineage (GTDB taxonomy): Bacteria > Pseudomonadota > Alphaproteobacteria > Rhizobiales > Rhizobiaceae > Shinella > Shinella sumterensis. Next base: position 47,244 of record NZ_MYFN02000010.1, on the reverse strand, counting down.
ACGGCCGCTCTCGACGGCGGCGATCTTGCGGTACAATACCACCTTGGCCCGCTGCAATTATCAAGGCTTAGCCTAGTTCGTACGCAGACTGAGTTCCTTCCTTGCTGCTTGGAGATCGATTTTTGCGTTATATCCGTGCTTCTGGAGCAGATGTAGTAGGTGTGGGCCGCTGAAAAGGCTTATCGGTTTTCCCGAGGCGAACTGATGTGCATCGGGACCATAATCCGCGGTCGAGATGAGGATCCCGCGCGACGCCCCCTCATGTTGCATCGTTCCGAAAAGATCGCGAACCGCTGAGACGCCGACCGTCCGCGTGTACCTTTTTGCCTGGATGACGATCTTACCGCCCGTGATGGGGTCGGGGTCGAACGCAACAGCATCCACGCCTCCATCGCTGCTGGACTGGGTGATTTTGACCTCACCGCCCCGTGACGCGAACTCCCTTTCGAAGAGTTCACGAATCAAGTGTTCGAAATCGCTCCAATCCATTGCCGCCAGGTTTGTTGCCGTATCGATGTTCGCAATCACTTCTTTCGCGTCAATGAACCGTTTGTCCTGCTTGTTCATCTCCATAACGGGAGCGATGGGCGCCAGCGCCGCGAGCGACGAAGCGGATACGCCTCTCAGACTCTTGAAACACGCTTTCGGATCTACGCGCGAGAGATCTATAGCCTCGAAATCGGCGCGGCGGACGAGAACTGACATAATGCAGCTACGAGTGTCTTTTCCAGTGGCCCGGTTGACGCTGGTGGAGAAGCCATTGAACAGGATGGCTTCGAGGTTGCCATGCTCGTCGGCTTCAAACAGCTCGTGCAAGGTCCGAAGGCAAATTTGGTAGCAAGCAGAATCAAAGTTTGCCTTCTGCTCCTTTTCCGACAGATGCGTTTCCTTCATCTCGCCGGTGGAAGGGCTGAAACGAACCGTCTTCACCGTGGGCATCGCCTCGATCGATGGGAGTTCGTATTCGATTTGCAAGATTTTGGCTGGTGTCGGCTGGTAATCGAGTTCGTAAGATTTTTCGAACATGCCTCCGTAATCTGAAGCATCAAGAACTAAGTTGGCGTGTTCAATTACCGCCCGCGGGTCGCCAGACCTTACGTCCTGCGCCAACTGATCAATCTGTGTATTCGCAGCAGCTTGCGCCGCCAGGAACTCATCCCTCTTTGCCCTGCACTCTGCCTCAAATTTCTCTTTCGCCTGCCGCCACTCATCAACGCGGGTGTTGTGGGCGATCACTGATTCATTGGTCTGTTTGCGCCAACGCTCCATATCCTCCAAATGGAGAGCGAGAGCTTGCTCTCGCTTTCTGCTTCGGCGGCCGAAAATTGTATCCCAGAAGGACATGGTGGGTTCGAACAGAATAGGTTCCGGTATCGGTTTCCGGCTAGGTTTCGGCACCTGGTAGGCCATTTGCCCCTGGTAGCTAGACCTATCCTTGAGCTTCTCCCAATCAACACGATCGTTCCGGCTCAATGTCCATTCCAAAATTTTGCTGATAGCGGCTAACCGTGAGCCGGCTTCAATCGTCATGGCTTCGCATGCTTCTTTGCTTGCGGCCAGCCGTGACTTTCGGTGGTGCTCGTCTGTCAGCTTGTCCCAACGCTCAAGGAGTTCGCCGACTTTAATTTCCAGAAGATAGATTTCCGGGGCGCTGACTTGCTTGTGAAGGCCCAGTTCCGTGTGCCAGAAATCCATCGAATATCGTAGTATGCGTTGACCGTTCGCGCTCCACTTCGCTTCGATCTCGCCAATCTTTATCGCTTTCAAGTGCCGCGACTTACAGGTAACCTTCACCATTATTCCGCCCTCCACAGACCTGCGACAAAAGCAAATCCTAGGTTGCGCGTCCATAGTCGATAGCAATCAGGGCTTCGATCAAGCGCAGATTTTGTGTTAATTAGCGACACAAAATTCTAAGGACGCACAATCTCAGTGCGTCCATAAAAAACCGCATAGATATCAGCAGGAGGGTAGCTGAGTGTTCAAACTGGCACTGATCGTAACGCTAGGCCTCGGGGTCTACTATCGCTTTCCCGCGCTTGAAGACCTGCTGCTGTTCCTTGCAGCCTTTGCGCTGGTGTACCTTCTCATCAAGGAGTTGGTGCGTGAACAGCTTTCGAGCCGGGCCTGTCCCTTCGAAATCTCGGCCCCTGCCGCGCCTCAAATCATATCACGCGCAGTTTCCGCGCATCGACATCGCCTCGACTGTCCAGTCAGACGGCGTTGAGCCCTTGCCGGTAGCCTTCCCGTGGACAGTAACGCGGCAGACCATGACAGTCGAGCGCGACACGGCAGGTACGGTTCCAACCGCTGAGTTCAAATTGTAGGCCGCAGCTGCAAAGGATGAGTTATTGTAGTAGCCCGGTGCTGGCGTGTACGCGGGCAGGGTCGTGGTGACGATCTGCGGCGCGCTCTCAAATATGAACACGCGCCGATCAGCGGACACCACTTTCCCATCGACCAGCGATAAAGCAGGGTTCATATCCATGAACTCCTGCACGGTGCGTTGCCGTTTGGGCCGCTGCGCATTCTCGGCCGCGGCAACTGCTCCGGTTACGCTTTCGGCCGGTGTCGCCGGGTAGCTCTGACAGCCCGCCAGCGCAAGCGCGCCGGCAATCGTGAATATACCTGAAAGTCGTAATTTCATGAAAGCCCCTCAACCTGCCATTGCCATGATGCTGGCAGTCTGATCAACTTGCAATAGGGCGGGCCTTTGCGCCGCTGAGAGCTTCAGCGGCTTCCTTCGTACTGAGCCGCAGCGGCCGCCGACTTCACGAAGGTGTTGCGGTTCGCGTCGATCGCAGCTTGAAGCGCGTTCGGCGAGACTTGGGTGGCCGCTTTGTTGCCGCCGGCCATAATGATATCGACCAGATCCTGAACGAAGCCGTCTTGCATGCGCTCGGCGCCTTTGCGGGCCACATAGCCGGTTGCCGGGATCGCGACCGCCCCGAGCGGCCCGCCCATCTGATAGCCCGCGCCGCTGGAAAGAGCCCCGCTCACGATGCCAGTCGGGGCGAGCTTGCCGACGAGCCGGAGGGCGTTCTGGTCGGGCGTGCCGACAATCGCCCGCATCAAGGCCTCGTGCTCGTCGGTAGTGAAACCCCTTGTCGCGCTTCTGTTGTTCCGCAGCGCCTTCATGGCCTGGCGCGAAGCGTTTTCGCGGTTCGCCCCTGATCCAGCGGCAGCGGCGTTCAGTTCGCCACGGGCCGCGGCTTCTGTGACCGAGTTGGCCTTCGCCATCCGCGACCAATAATTCCGCGCTGTTGCCAGGGCTTCAGCACCGGCTGTTGCGTTTCCACTCAGGACTTCGCCCGCTTGCGTGTTGCCGACAAGCTCATCGATGCGGTTCACGATCGCCGATACGGCGGCGTTATTGCTCTTATTGCCGGGGATGAAGCCTCCGCCGGCGACTTTGCGGAGCGTGTCGAGCCCCTTCAGTGTGATGTTCTGGCCTCGGAGGTCTTCTAGCCGTCGCAGGACGGCGGCGGCTCCGGGCTGCAATGCGGGCTCAAAGCCAAAGTCCGTAAGCGACTGCATAATCTCAGATTGAAGCCTATTCGTCGCTTGGGGTGTAAAAATCACGCCTGCATTATCGGCAGCGTCATACGCCTGGCGCGCGGCTGTCGAAAGCTCATCGAGCGTCGGGATCTGCGGACGGCGATTGAACACGCCAGCAAGTTTGCGCGCGCCGCCAGCGACCGCTTCGCCAGCAGCATTGCCCGCGCCGCCGAAGATTGCGCCCATCAATGCGCCTTGGCCGATATCCTGATCGTGTCCGGTGGCAGTGAGCGCGCCGTAGCCGGCCCCCTCGATGGCAGCGAGCCCGGAGCGCGTAGCCGCGCCGGTGACGCCGGAGACCGACCCGGCGACGCGCGGCAAGGAAAGGCCGGCGCTTGCCGCAAGAACGGGCGTCGCGATTGCGCCGCCGATTTCTGCCGTAGTGGTCGCGGAGCCGCCGCGCATCGAAGCCTCGTCGCTCTTCTGCCGCTCGGCCTCGGTGCCGGTGCCGTTCGCCCATCCCGCAAGCTTGTCGGCATAGCCGAAGGTCGCGCCATTAGCGGTCGATCGGGCCACATCGTCGGCGGCAACTGCCGCTTTCTGATACCAGGGCATGTTGTCGAATTCAGCGCGGACCTCGTTTTCGGTACGCGGCTGGACGCTTCCCAACACAAACCCTTCGGGGAGCGGTGGTAGGTCCGGCTTTGTTACGAGCTGAAATCCGGTCGGGAGGGGCGGCAGATCGCTCATTGTACGGGCTCCCATGCACCATTGCGCAGAATTAGGCGTTCCCCGGTCTGTGGGTTCGTAGCATAGACAGGCTCGGCAGCATCAACCGCGGTCGTGTTCCGCTCCGTCGGTAATACAGACGCGCTGAGATCGACGCCCGCGCGCTCTGCGTTGATGATGGCATCCGGCGGCAAGCCAAGGCGAATGGCCGCCAGGGCTCGGGAGCGAGATGCTTTCTTCTGCGCGAGCAGTTCCTGGCTGTCGCCGGGCTGGGGGAGATATACGCGACCGTATTCGGTCTGCTCGGCCGTCGTAATCGCCGCGCCAGTATCTTTGCGCAGGATGGCCTGAAGGAACTCCAGCCCAGCCTGCTCGGCTAGCTGATATTCCTTCGACTTGATGAAATTCCCGCCCGCCTTTTCCGTTGCGCTTCCGATCTTTCCGGTGATCTCGGTGAGCGCGTCGCCGTACTGGTCGAGCTTCGGAACCGCGCCGGATGCGCGCGTAAAGTAGACGCTATCCTTCGATTGCCCCTCGGTGAGTGCCTTGCCGCCCTGCTGCACAACGGTGCCGTCCGGCAGCGTAACCGACATGCCGGGCGTTTGCTCTTTCTGAAGCGGCTGCGCACGTTCGCGGACAGCGGCACCAGGCGACAGGTAAACCGGCTTTCCGTCGGCGCCGAGCGCCTGAACGGGCTGGCGCTCGCCCATGATGATGTCGACAAGATCTGTGTCGGTGAGCTTGCCGCTATCGACCAGCCGTTGGTTTTGCGCTGCCTGCCACTCGGTTTCGGATGGCAACTTGGCAATACCTGACGCGGTGCCAACCGCCGGCATATCCAGCAGCTTCATGAATTCTTCCGAAACCTCGGGCCGGGTCTGACCCGGATCAAGCGGATTGAGCAGCGTCGTGATGGTCTTGGTCTGATTGTCGCGGAGATTGTTTCCGCGGCTGACCGAGGCCTCACTGTCCACCTTGTAGCGGGCGTTCACATCAGGAATGCCAAGACGCTGCGTCGTCGCGTCCTCGATCATTCCCCGCTCGGCAAGCGCGCGAGCATTGTCGCGAACGTTGTTTTCAGTCGATGCCTGGTAACCTCGGTCAACGTTGTAGGTGAAGCCGTCCGGGGTCTGGCCATATCCCTGAACGCCGGTCAGCGCCGAGCGCCTCGAGGCGGTCGGGTCGTCGGGGTTGTCGAAGAGCCAAGCGAGCTGGTTCATTTTGGCTCGGCGCTCATCAGCCAGAGCATAGTTCGCGACCTCGGCGCCGCTCGGCGGCTGGAAAAGGCCGGCGAGGTTGGCGGCGGCATTCGCGATTGCCTCGTTATTGTAGAAACCATTGGATCTGATGGACATGGCGAAACCTCAGTGAATGGCCGGGCTGTCTTGAAAGACTGCTGTGTGAGAAATTTTGGCGATCACAAAGGCGAGATCGGCTTGCGGACCTGAAGAGATGGCGTCGCGCAGATAGACGCTGCGCAAATCTGCCTCCAGCAGGGCGACCGCGGCGAGAACCCAAGGTCGGCGCACTGCGTCCGTAGTCGTGAGGGCAGCGGTCGCGTAGCCGAGACAGAAATAGATTTCTTCAGGTGTGATGCGCCCGGCCGCCAGCTCGGCAACGCGCGGCGCCACAGCGAAAAGCCGCTGAGATGCGTCAGAGATCAACGCGGGATCAAGGGAGCCGTAACCCACGGCGTGAACCAGGTGGTGAAGCGCCTGAGCGCACGAGATCAGCGCCGGCCCGGTCATTGCGGCGTCCAGGTGTTTGATCGTTTCGGAGAGGTGGCTGTTTCCATCGGCCATATCGCGATCACCCCCGGAAGACCGGTTGAGTGGCGGCCGGCATCTTGATTTCAAGGGCCAGCGGTTGCCTTTTCCTGCGACGAGCTTCGATATCTTCCCGATACTCTGCGGCGCGAAGCTGGAGGGTCAGAATGCGCGCCTTGCACCTGTCATCGGACTGTCGATCGCCCTCAAGGGCTCCGGCGTCGATGTCCCGCACCAGCCGGGCCGCTGCGAACATGCCCGCTTCCAAGTCCGCAATACTCATGTCGTTTCTGAGCGCAGAGATCGCCCCGCCAAGTCCTTCGTAAACGGCGGCGAGAAGATCATGCGTCGGGCCGGTGTCGGGTTGATAGTGCGCTTGCTTCGTCGCCAGCAGAAGGAGGCCGCCAAGACCCTGCCGCAGTTCATGCGACGGGTTGCCGAAGATGTCGCCTGCGTTCCTGAAATGCCCGGCGGCTTCTCTTGCCATTCGGTTTGCTACGGTAGGGTCCACGTCAGTATCCATCGCGAAGATCTCGTTATGGTCTGAATGTGGGCCGGAATGCCGAGCCGATATATACGGCCGGGGCGCGCTCTTTTTGGCGAGAAATTGGGACAGTAGCGGGCAGATCGTCATAGGGTCGCTGGATCAAGGCCGATCGCGGCGAAAAGCTCGCCGATGGACGGGTTGATTGACGTTCGCCCTTTTCGGGCGCGGACCCTGCGCGCTCGCCTCGCAAGAATTTACCAGCGCATCGAACATAGCAGGGATTGGCCGCCGAAGCCAGCTCGTCGAAGCGAATGGCGAGTCCAAAAGTTCCAGCACGGCGCAAATTCCTAGCGGGGGTGGATGCCCATTTTCGGCGGCGTTGGGCGACTATGCCGGAGGGGTGGTCCGGGGGCGGGGGCGGGGTCCGCCCCTTTTCGGGCCGGCGCGGCCGCCGCGGCCGCGGTCTATTGTTCATCTTATAACGCTGACCTGATGGCTGACATTGACGCCGCCAAAATAGGTGTTACATTAATGGCAACGAACGTAGACGAAAACGTAACAGCGTCTAAACCGGGCAGGAACGGCAATGGCAAACGGCAAGTTCATCGCTTACTATCGCGTCAGCACGGTCCGCCAGGGCGCAAGCGGCCTCGGTCTCGAAGCGCAGCAAGAAGCCGTCCGCGCCTACCTCAACGGCGGCAACTGGCAACTGGTCGCAGAGGTGACGGAAATCGAGAGCGGCAAGCGCAACGATCGCCCCAAGCTCGCCGAAGCCCTCCGGCTCTGCAAGTTGCACGGCGCGACGTTGATCATAGCAAAGCTCGACCGTCTGGCGCGCAACGTGGCTTTTATCAGCAATCTGATGGAAAGCGGTGTGGACTTTACGGCTGTGGACTTCCCGAAGGCGAACCGCCTCACGGTCCACATCCTCGCCGCTGTGGCAGAGCATGAGCGCGAAATGATCTCGCAACGCACGAAAGCTGCTCTCCAGGCCGCAAAGGCACGAGGCAAGTGTCTAGGGGGTGATCGTGGCAACTTCGCCGACGTTCGGGCGCGCGGTCCTGCCGTGAGCGTTGCCGTTCGCGCCAAGAAGGCGGATGAGCGCGCCGCACTGGTCGCGCCGATCATCCAAGAGCTACAGGCCTCCGGCGCATCGCTGCGCACCGTCGCGGCTGAATTGAATGCTCGCGGCATCCCGACGCCTCGCGGCGGTGAGTGGAGCGCAGTGCAGGTTAAGCGGGTTGCCGAGCGCGCCGCCTGACGCCTGAGAGGTCGATAGCCTGAAACGACAACGCCCCGGTCATGAACCGGGGCGCTTTGCTTGTCTGGATAGACAGATCAGGTGCCGATAGGCGCCAGGCTGGCGTTGTGTGCATCGCAGATGGTTTGTGCCTGCTCGGCAATGGCGAATGGCACCAAGGCTTCGATCAGAACGCGGTCTGTCGCTGACCCCGTCTCGGCAAGGTCGAGAGCGTCAAGGCCAAAGACATCTAGGCTCACCCCTGCGCGCCGTGCAAACAGCGCGTTGATCTCAACCGCAACTTCCACCGGAACGACACCGTCGATTACGAAATGACCGTCTGGCCCTCGCGGTGTGCCTACCATAACCGGGTCGTCCCAGCTCATTATTTCAAATATCGCGGCGCGGTTGTCAGGCACGTCGAGGCATTCGATAGAGGTGAAGTCATCTGCCATGCTCAGTTCCTCACTTAGGTCGTTGCTGATGACTACCAAGCTACAAAAAGGGTCACGCTAAGTCAATGATTTTATTTGTCTTTTTGATGTGTGTTTGTCCCGGGACGAACGATACAGAAGTCACGCGATCAATCGTAAAGCGCGACCTAGTCGAACGCATTGCCGTCGTCCGCGCCTCCTTCCATTTGGGCAAGCATGGCGTCCCGAGCCCTTTCTAACTTTGCCGATTGCGCGCGCAGCTCCGCCGCAGTCATTTCGTGAGGCTCCTTGTCTTGCTGGCTGCTGTCTCGATCGAAAAACCCTGCCGCCCTCAGCAAGCTGGTGCCGGCTGTGCTTTTGGCCGGGGCTGGCGCCTTGGGGTCTCGACAAACCGAGATGAGCGCGTCCACAGCAGCCTCTACGCCATCCGTTTGAACTCGATGCCTGGCTAGTTCCATCGTTTCCCTACGATCCTTAAAGCGGCTCATGAAAAAACTCCTCGGTCTTCATTGGATTGTTCCTGTTCAGCGAGGGCCAGCGAGCGGTATCGATCGCGCTCTGCCTCCAGATAGGCGGCTTGGGCCTGTAACTCTGCGATCTCTCGCGAGACTGGTCGCTCGGGCGCCTCGGCACTCGCCTTAAAGGCCACGGCCGCATTCTTAGCGGCGCGCGGCTTTGATCTTTCGATTTTCGATCCTGGGCGATGGTACTTTGCCCATTCATCATACTTCGCCCGTTCCTCGGGAGACATTTCTGCCAGGCGCCGCTCCTTGCGCCGGCGATTGCGCTCGTCCCGCTTCAATTTGGCATTGAGCTTCTTCTGCCAATCCTTCGCATCACCCTTCGGCCACTGCAATTTGTGCCACTGATCGCCTGAAGGGACCAAGCCGCCATGCCAGCGGCAACGGTTCTTTCCGGGCACTACAGGGGCCTGGCATGGCTCACCGTCAGTCCGACGTTTTGCCCCGCACCGCTGGAGAAACGGTCGGACATTCGCGTTGAACTCCGCAAGCGCCGCTCTGCCGGCTTGTGGAAGGCCGAAACGGCTCCAGGCTTGTTGTCGCTCGGTGCGCTTCTTAGGCATGCCTTCCCCCCATGTCCGGGAAGTGTGTCCTTGTATTATCGAGGCGTGGACGCATCCGACCAAGGGCGCCCCGATAGGTCGAGAAGCCTAGATGGACACTTTGTCTGGCCTCGCGACCCCAAGACCACAAGGGGCGGGGCGGCGCGCGCAAAGCGTCGCCTCCCCCGTAGGGGTGGACTTTGCGTGACGTACTTTGCGTATGCTGCAAACCCTGAGAATGCTGGACTTTGCGTAACTTTGCGTCACTTCGCGCGGCACCGGGACGCAGAGTACTCTGCATCAATAAAATCAAATAGTTAGCACGGGGCTTTGCGTGAGGCGCTAGGGACTTTGCGTGAATGGGTTGGCACTTTGCGCCTTGATTGTTGCTGAAGCTCATCCGAATACGCTCCCGTTTTCATCCGCCGACGTGGACAACTTGTCGGGAATGACGACGTAGCCCATGACTGCCCGACCGCCTCTGCGGTCGACTTGGTCTAACCGAATGGCGCCGCGGCCTTCCAATCGGTCGAGCGCATCTGATACCTCGGCAACGCTGAACGCAGCGAACCGATCGGCATATCGGGTTCGGAGCACCTTAACCGCGTTGTACTGGCTGTTGCTCGCGCGAGACATCGGAAGCTTCTCAGCGCTGTATTCTATAAGCGCGGAGACAACCGCACTCTCGACAGCATCGTTGATCGATGGCGGAACGATCGCTTTGCCGTCACGCAGGGCAGCCGGCATTGCGCCGGCGAGGACATCGAACGCGCCACGGTTCCAGCGCAGCTTCAGCCCGGCGCCCTTCGCCCCATAGTTCAGCTTCATGTTGGTGAGTTGCCGAATATCGCCGCTCTTCGCATTGCCCGGATACTGGAGATACAGGCGAGAACGGGAGGCGTTATTCCAGCCCGTTGAACCGGAGGTGCCGTCGCCCGAACTCTTGCCGGCAGCGGACGGGTGGCCGAGCGCGATGACAGAGCCGCCAATCGATCGGCCCAAGCCGCCAAGGAAGCGCTTCACGAAATCGTTGACCAGGACGCGATCGATTTCGGAGCCCGCGTAGATGTCAGCGATCGTGTCGAGGATCAGCACATCAGCATCGAAGGCAATCGCATCCTCGCGGATCTGGTGCCAGAATGCCGTCTTGGCGAGCACCTGGTTTTTGCGATCGTAGGTGGCGATGAAGTTGTCCTGAAAGTTCCTCGACACCAGACGCAAGTTTCCAAGTTCCGAGAGACTGACGCCGAGTGATCGATTGATATCGATCTGGCGACGGTGAAGCTCGGCCGCGCTGTCCTCGCAAAAGATGCACATGACGCGAGCCGGGCGTGTGATCTGGCCTATCCAACTCCGGCCCGTCGCCGCCGCCGTCGCGTACTGGTGCGCCAATAGCGTTTTGCCGATGCCGCCATCCCCGTAAAGCAATGTCACTTCGCCGCGCGGTATCCAGCCCTCAACCTCCCATTCGCGAGGGAGCGGCTCGACACCCTGCCAATCTCGGCTAGGGTCAATCCAGCCCAAGGGCGGCAAATTAGACGCGGCCTTCGGAGCGCGTTCGACCCGTTGATGCTCGGCGTGGAAGCCCTCGGCAATCAGTTCTTCGACCTTGGCGACAGACAACGCGCTGCCGCTCAAAGCAGCCCATCGATCCACCAGGCTCTTGAACGTGGCCGGATTGGTGATCCGCAGGGAAGCCAGCAGCCCGCCATTCGCGCGGATATCGTGAGCGTCCCACGATCCCGGCTCCCGTTTGCCGAAGCCTTGCCAATCGACAAACTCAAAGACATGGGCAATCTCCAGATCTGCCGCGTTGTAGCCCATGGCTTGAGCGACAGTGAGGGATGCGCTTTTCCAATCGGTTGAGCCCGCATAGGTGGGGAAATTGTCAGAGCCAAGCCGACGGCAAAGCCATGTGACGGCCTGCGCTGGAGTTGGGCGCCGGGCGCTATCCTCGGCGATGTCATAAACCTCGCCCTCTCCAGGCCGGTACTCCGGCGAGCCGCCGAAGCGAATTTCGCCGTCGTCGTCGATCGCGCCGAACTCGCAAATGAGGCTGACCGGGTTATGCGCCCGGCGCGTGCCCCAATCGTAGATGCCATCAGGGTAGATCGTAATATCTTCCTCAAGCTCACGGTCCAGATGGTCGGCGCCGATCCGAAGTTCGCTTTCATCGTTGCCGACGTTCAGGCCGAGCCCAAGAACGTCAGGGAGCCACTCCCTTCTGCGCCCTAAGGCCGCGCGCGTGATCGGGTCGCGCACCTTCGCCGAGACCGCGCCAGGCTTGCGGGAGGGTTTCTTGTCGACGGTGTAGCCGAGAGCTTCAGCCTTCTCCCTGATGCGGGCGAAGATCACCGAAACGCCCTGTTCATCGATCAGTGGGAGATCGGACAGATTGTGCTCGGTGAGCGTGTTCATCTGCGGGACGCCGCTCTGGTGCATGCCGCTGACAACGACTTGTTGGCCCGTTGCCAGGAATTCCAGTTGATGCCGATGGCCGTCGGCTTCAAAGAACATATCGTCCTTGTAAAGTTCGTCCTCGGTTCGGGCGAAATAGACGGCACTGGTCGAGTTGGATCGCTCACGGCGCGGCAAACCGCTCGGGGGCATCCCGAAGCACTCGGCCAAGACGTTGCGGATCTCAGCGGCAAGACGGCGGGCCTGCACATCGTGCGGCGCCGTTGACGACGGGTCCACCTTGATATCGCTATCGAAGGCCACAAGGCCAAAGCCCGTGCGAATGCCAATCCCGGTGCCGGCCGGCAAGGTCTTCCAGGTCCCCAGATCGATCGGCGGGGCCTTTGTCCAATTCCAGGCGTTGCGCCAGTTCGTGCCGTTCCACTCGCCCGGAACCTTGCCGTTCGCGGGGCGCAACTGCCCGCTGACGTTAGCGCCGCACGGGGTTAGTGGCAGCATCAGGTTACCATATCCGCGGGCGCTGAACGCTCTCGCCCGCTGATATGCGGGAAGGAGCTCCGGGGCCGCCTCCGTCAGGGATGAAAGCGAATTGTTTTCGGTGGGTTTCGGTGCTATGTTCACGACTGTATCCAAGCATTTAGACCGGTTCTTCGCATGCCCGCGAAGGCCGGTCGCTTCGTTTAGGGTTCGTTGCTGAAGGCCAGATAAATCGCGCTCGTCTTCACGCGCACGTGCGGGGCGATCGCCTCGACCCCATCAATGAACTTCACAAGGCTCGCCACGGTGACGACGACGGGGCCGCCCGCCTGAAGCTGCCGGCCGACTAGCCGGCCTTCGCCGATACGGTTCCGCACCCAATCTGGCGATCTCGCCATGATCTGAGCGACCTCGCGGATGCTGACAAAGGCTCTATCTTTCCACGGCACGTAGGTTTGGGCTGCTGACTCGGTCATCTCTTTTCTCCTTATTTCGGAGAAGGCAGACTGCGCGGGGCGGCCTCGCCAATAAACGAGATATGCCGCGAGGATTTCCGGCGAGCAGCCTCGGCAGCCCGTTCTTGCTCCAGGTCCGTGGCGATAATCCGCAGCTCATCGGCAACGACAAAGAGCGTGTCCCAAAGGAAGCGGCGAAGCTTCGGGCAGCCGCCTCGCGCGCGCACCGCTGCGGAGGCTTTGTGCAGCCAGGCTTTAAGGTTCTTCTCGACGCGGTCCTTCGTCGCCGGCTCGCCAAGGAATTGAGCTGCCTGCTTGGCTGCTGCCGATGTGGACGAGCCCTCGGTGAAGAATATGGAGAATGCGGCCGCATAGATGATGCGCGTGTTGTGATCGACTTGTGGTCTGCCGCGCTTCGGTTTGCCCTCGCCCTCCAGCAACGGCACCCAAACCGGCGCAATCTCTCCGCATGCTTGGTCAATCGCATACTCGACCAGCGACGGATCGCCGATCAGCATGACGCCCTGATGCTTCAGGTACTCGGTCGCGACGGCGCGGAGAACCTTTGCCTGCATGTCGTCCCATGCGTCTTGCTCATGAGGTGGTAGAGTGTCGAAGCGCCTTTGCGCGCGCTGGAATACGGTGTCGGCGGGCTTCATGCTAGCACCGTCAGCGCTTCACGTTCAGCCGCCTCGCTCTTGAGCGCGTCGATGTAGCGAACGAGGGTGGAGGTATCGATAAGCCGGCGTTGACCGATGCTCACGATACGAAGGGGGCCGTTCTTGGCTAGAACGTAGACTGTCGCGCGGCTGATCGAAAGAAGCTCTGCCACTTCGCGGACGTGAAGAAAGGGGCGTTCCGACCAATGGAACGAGCCCGGAACGGGTGCACTTGCCGTTTGCATAGCAATGTCCTTGCTCTTGCGAGAAGGGTACTCGCATTCAGTTGTTGTCCATCCAGCGATCTCCGGGGTGTTGAGCTTAGTCGTCTCAGTTAGGCAGTATGTTCGCCGTCATTGGCGGCTCTGGCATTCTCGCCATTGCGTCGGATCGATCAGGCGGCGGCCTCTTTCGTGAAAAACTCGATCAGGGCTTTCCGGCTGGCAACATAACGCTGCCCGACCTGACGGACCGGGGGCAGATGGCCGGCCTGGATCATGTGGTAGGTCTGCTGATATGTGCGCCCTATCTCGCGGCCGATGGGGCCGACGCCCCAGATCAGGTCGAGGTTCTCTTTCTGCTCTACCATCTCGCATGCTCCTTTGCTTGTGTGGCATCGGTGTGTCTATTGCATGTGTGTCATTAGTGCGGCATAGTTGTCAACCATTATGTGTGGCAAAGGTGTGGCATGGCAAGAGAAGACCTCCATTTTCGGCTCAGGATACCGGAGGAGCTGAAGAACAAGGTCGAAGAGGCCGCAGCTCGGAACTCGCGCAGCATGACGGCCGAGATGGTCGACCGGCTCGAATTGAGCTTCAACGAGGGCAGTCGTCAGGACTATGCCCGGCGTATTGATCTGTTGCTCGACAACGAAGCCCGGATGAAAGATCACTTCAGGGACGCCCTGAACGCCCTCGCGAAAGGTGACGCAGAGAAGGCGCAACAGATCCTTACACCACTGGCTTGGTATGACCGGCAGGCTGCCGAAGAAAACGGCAACGGTGCAGACTGATGTCAGTCCGCAAGCGGGAATGGGTCACACCAAAGGGCGAGGCAAAATCCGCCTGGGTGGTCGATTACTTCGACACGGCCGGCAAGCGTCGTCTGAAAACGTTCCGACTGAAAAAGGAAGCTGATAGCTTTGCTGCTACAGCCTCTGTAGAGGTCAGAGAAGGCGTCCATGTTGCCGACAGCGCAAGCGTGACGATCGAAGCGGCCGGCAAGCTGTGGCTTTCTACGGCGCGCTCTGACGGCTTGGAGCGAGCCACCGTGGAAGACTACGAGCGTCACGTCCGTTTGCACATCAATCCTCACATTGGTGCAATGAAGCTGCCGGCGCTGACGATCGCGAAGGTGCGTGCCTTTGAGGACCAGCTGCGGGAAGCCGATCGCTCGCCGGCCATGATCAAAAAGGTTCTCGTGAGCCTTGGGACCTTGATTGCCGATGCGCAGGAACGGGGCCTCGTGGCGCGCAATGTCGTGCGTGACATGAAGGCCAAGCGCGGGTCCGGCGACAAGCGGCAGGAGAAGCGTCAGAAGGGGCGTTTGAAGGTTGGGGTGGATATCCCGAGACGCGATGAGGTTAAGGCGCTCCTGGCCGTGCTTAAAGGCCGCTGGCGCCCCTTGTTCCTTGTCGCCATCTTCTGTGGTCTGCGCGCGTCGGAATTGCGCGGCTTACGGTGGAAGGATGTTGATCTAGATAAAGGGCAGATCAAGGTTCACCAGCGCGCTGACCGATACAATGATATCGGCAAGCCGAAATCCCTCTCAGGGGAGCGCACGGTGCCGGCGCCGCCGATGGTCATCAACTCCTTACGCGAATGGAAGCTCGCGTGCCCAAAGCGCCCAACTGGCAAGAAGGACGGAAACGGGGAGGCGATCGCCGTGCTCGACCTCGTGTTTCCGAACGGCCTCGGGAAGGTTGAGCAGCTGAATAACATCCTGCGTCGCGGTCTTCAGCCAGCGTGGATTTCAGCTGGCGTGACGGTTGATACCGGTGAGGTCGATAAGCGAGGCAAGCCTGTGCTGGCGGCAAAGTACGGCGGTATGCATGCCCTGCGGCACTTCTACGCCTCCTGGTGCATCAACCGCAAAGAGGACGGTGGCCTCGGTTTGCCCCCGAAGATCGTTCAGGAGCGCATGGGCCATTCGACAATTGCGCTGACGATGGACCGCTATAGCCACCTGTTCCCCAAGGCCGACGACGCCGATGAAATGGCCGCGGCGGAGCGCGCGTTTCTCGCCTGACTGCGACATGAGCGCGACATGGAGCGCTCAGTCGCCTGAGAATACGGGGATTGGAGCGGTTTCCTAATCTGGGGGTCCCGCGTTCGAATCGCGGCGGGATCACCATTTCCCGAAAGATCAGACGTCTTCCTTTTCACGCTCCGGCGTGACGACGCGTGGCTTGGGGCGTATGGCGGGCACGATGGAGGGTTTGGCGACGACCGTCTTCGGCTGCGGGGCCTTCATGCCGAGCATGTTGCGGATGCGGTCGGAGACCAGCGGACGGAACCGGCTGGCGCGGAAGGGCATGTCGACGGCGCCGTAGCCCTCCGGGCCATCATCCTTGCCGCGGTACAGTTCCATCAGCTTGATGCCGTAGAAGTCGCCATCGACATAGTGCCTGTAGTGGCCGGCCCAGCGCACCGTATAGACCTGCCCCTTGCGGATGCCCTGATCGATCGAGACGTTCTTGAAGCGGTCGTTGATGCAGACGACTTTCTGTCCGACCTGGAACGTGGGCATGGCGCTCTTCCTTCCGTCCGTCAGCCGGTCTTGCGGCAGATGACGCCGGGGGCGTTTTCGCCCTTCGTCAGGTCGTAGAGCGTCGCTTCGTCGCCCTTCGTCCACCATTCGAACTGGCCGCCGGCATATTTCGCGCCCGACGCCGCCATCACGTTGGATGCGATGAACGTTTCCTCGCCGCGGCGGATCACGGCCAGTGAATTGTCGCCGACATTGATATATTCCACGACGATCCGCAGGTCGTCGTCACACTGGTAGCTGATGGTCTCGCGCGCCACGCTCTGCTCCGGTCCGGGCAGGCGGATGACGATGTCGGTGTTGTTCTTCATCGCAGCGAGGCGAATCGCCGGCGCGCCTTCCTTGGCGGTGAGGTGCAGGATGCCGTTTTCGAGCTTCCACGACGTGACGGTGCCAAGCGCGTCGAAGAATTTCTGCTCCTGATCCATGATGGCGGGCGCGCACATCTTGCGGGTGGCTGCGGCCGGCGCGAAGGCGATGTTGCCGTTCTGCACCTTCAGCTTGCCGCGATAGGTGTTACAGCCGCCATTGCCGCCATAGGAGCCGTCCGGCTTGATCTCCAGCGTCGTCTGGAGATTGTCGATCACGCCGTTGCCGGCGATGTCCTCGGCGAGCCACGTTCCACCGAGACCACCGGGGACCGGCTCGTCGGCACAGGCCGGAGCTGCCGCCAGAATGGCAAGGCAAGCGAGGGTCCATACTCTCAGGCGTCGGTGCACAGGTTTCTCCAATCGCGTCCAGGGCGGCAGACCGTTTGCGGGGACGTTATGGCCGTCCGGGCGAAAAGGTCAAGCGGCGGGTGTCATAAGTCCGCCCAAGCCTTTGCTTTACAGCATTTCCATGACTTGTTGCAGGCGTCTTTCGCCTGTAGAGCCTCTTCTGACAAGAAGAAAACTGCGGATCCCCCTCATGGCTCTCGACGCGCGGCAAAAGCGACGCATCACCATTCTCGGCTCTACCGGCTCGATTGGCACCAGCACGCTGGACGTGCTGCGGCAGCTCGGCGGCCGCGACCGTTTCGACGTTCTGGCCGTCACCGGCAACGGCAATGTCGACCTGCTTGCCGCGCAGGCCAGGGAATGCGGGGCGCGGCTGGCCGTGACGGCCGACGAGAACCGCTACGGCGCGCTCAAGGATGCGCTTGCCGGCAGCGGGATTGCGGTTGCGGCCGGGCGCACGGCGCTTCTGGAGGCGGCGTCGGGCGATGCGGACTGGGTGATGGCGGCGATCGTCGGCACGGCGGGCCTTGCGCCGACACTGGCTGCGGCAAAGCGCGGCGCCGATATCGCGCTCGCCAACAAGGAGTGCCTCGTTTCGGCGGGCGACCTCTTCGTTCAGGCCGTCTCGGCGGGCGGCGGGCGGCTCATCCCCGTCGACAGCGAACACAGCGCGATCTTCCAGGCGCTGGAGGACGACCAGCGCCATGCGGTGGAGCGCATCGTGCTGACGGCCTCCGGCGGCCCGTTCCGCACCTGGAGCCGCGAGCAGATGGCGGGTGTCACGGCCGATATCGCGCGCGCGCATCCCAACTGGTCCATGGGTCTCAAGATTTCCATCGGCAGCGCGTCCATGTTCAACAAGGCGCTGGAGATGATCGAGGCGAAACATCTCTTCGATGTGCGGCCGGAGCAGATCGAGGTGGTGGTGCATCCGCAATCGATCATTCATTCGATGGTGGGTTATGTCGACGGATCGGTGCTGGCGCAGCTCGGTGCGCCCGACATGCGCACGGCAATCGGCTATGCGCTGACCTATCCGCAGCGCTCACCGCTCGATGTCGAGCGGCTGGATTTTGCCAGGCTGTCCCGCCTCGATTTCGAAGCGCCTGACGAGACGCGGTTTCCGGCGCTTAGGCTGGCGCGCACGGCGCTCACGCGTGGCGGGCTTCAGGGCGCGATCATGAATGCGGCGGAGGAGGTGGCGTTCCACGCCTTCGTCGGCGGTCGCATCGGCTTCCTGTCGATGGCCGACATCGCCGAGCAGGTGATGGACAAGCTGGCGCATCTTCCGCCGGCGTCGTCCATGGACGATGTCTTTGCCGCAGACGAAGAAGCCCGGCAGGTGGCTGCCGGGCTCATCCGATAAATCTGGGTCGCCTTTATCAGGCGACGGCGCGGGCCAGCGCGCAACGCGACCACAGCGAATGCAGCGCGCCGACGAGGTGCTCGATATCGGCATCCGTGTGCAGCGGCGTCGGCGTGATGCGTAGGCGTTCCGTCTTGCGCGGCACGGTCGGGTAGTTGATCGGCTGGACATAGATGCCGAAATTGTCGAGCAGCAGGTCCGAAATCCATTTGCACTTGGACGCATCGCCCACCATCACGGGCACGATATGGCTCGGATTGGGCATGTGCGGAATGCCGGCGCGATCGAGCGCGGCGCGCAGCTTGCGAACGCGGTCCTGATGGCCGAAACGTTCGATCTGGCTTTCCTTGAGGTGGCGGATCGAGGCGAGCGCACCGGCGGCGAGCGACGGCGGCAGCGACGTGGTGAAGATGAAGCCGGACGCGAAGGAGCGTACGAAATCGCACAGTGCGGTCGAGGCGGCGATATAGCCGCCCATCACGCCGAAGGCCTTGGCAAGCGTACCCTCGATGACGGTGAGGCGATCCATCAGGCCGTCGCGTTCGGCAATGCCGCCGCCGCGCGGGCCGTACATGCCGACGGCATGCACTTCGTCGAGATAGGTCATCGCGCCGTACTTATCGGCGAGGTCGCAGATTTCCTTGATCGGCGCGATGTCGCCATCCATCGAGTAGACGGATTCGAAGGCGATCAGCTTCGGCGCCTTCGGGTCGGCCGCCGCAAGCTTGGCTTCGAGGTCCTTCAGGTCATTGTGCTTCCAGATCACGCGCTCGCACTTGGAGTGGCGAATGCCCTCGATCATCGACGCGTGGTTCCCGGCATCGGAGAAACAGATGAGGCCGGGGATCTTGGAACAGAGCGTTCCGAGGGCGGCCCAGTTGGACACGTAACCCGAGGTGAAGAGCAGGGCCGCTTCCTTGCCATGCAGGTCGGCGAGTTCATGTTCGAGCAGCACATGATAGTGGTTGGTGCCGGAGATGTTGCGGGTGCCGCCGGCACCGGCGCCACACTGGTCGATGGCGAGCTTCATCGCCTCGGTCACCTTCGGGTGCTGGCCCATGCCGAGATAATCGTTGGAACACCAGACGGTGACATCCGTCGGGCCTTCGGCCGTATAGCGGGTGGCCTTCGGAAAGCTGCCCTTCTGGCGCTCGAGGTCGGCGAAGACGCGGTAGCGGCCTTCCTGATGCAGGCTGTCCAGCTCGTTCTTGAAGAAAGTCTCGAAGTCCATCCAGAGTCTCCAGCCCGGCATCGTCCCGGGCATTATCGTCATTGACGGTCGTTCATCCGGCTATACCAGGCGCCGTTGCGCTGCAGCGCATTCCGCTGCGGCAAATCGGCGCCACCTTTGAACCATTCCAATGTATGTTAGGTCCCCAAAGGCCACTTCCTGTTGATGCATGTCAAGTCTGCACGAAAAAAGGAACGGGCTGAACCCTTTGTTTCATCGAACCAGTTTCAGCTTTTTCATCGCAATGCGGCGGTGGCCGAACGAGGGCGTAATAAACGGAATCGCAGGCATATTTATTCGGAGTCTAAAAAAATAGTTCGCCACCATAGACTTCCCCGTTTCGCGGTATATTTTCGTCTCTGAACAGACATGCCCGTCGTGAGGCGGGCGCGTATGTTGGCTCAACAGAAGGGGATAGTTCGGACCTGGAAAACCGGGACGCAACTCAACTTTGGAGAACACCTTCATGAAGAAAGTCATTGCGCTCGTCCTGGTCGGCCTTGCTGTCGCCAGCTGCACGCAGACGGAAAAGGGGGCGGGTATCGGCGCCGTCTCCGGCGCGATCATCGGTGGCGCCGTAACCGGTAACGTCCGCGGTGCTGCCGTCGGCGCGGCCATCGGTGGCGTTTCCGGCGCTGTCATCGGCAGCGTGTCCGAGCAGCCCGGTCAGTGCTACTACCGTGACCGTTACGGCCGCCGTTACATCGACCGTTGCCCGTCCGGTTACTGATATCAGACCGATGCAACTTTTGCGAAGCCCCGGGCATCCCCCGGGGCTTTTGCTTGTCCGGAAAAGGCACAAAATCACGTTCTGCGCTTCAAATCCGCGGTGCCTGCGTGTAGAACCGGCGTTAACATTACGGAAAACCTAACGCGTTAGGGTCTTTTCTTGCCTAAATGCTCCGAATGAATCGGAGCGCGCCTGGTCTGTGTCGGAAGCTGATGCGCATGCCGCACTTCGAGGAAAAGGCGACGGATAGCTGCGGATGCGGGATAAAGTGAACCGGCCGGAAAAGAGTTTTGCGTTTCTGAAGGCTGGCACCGCACTCGCGGTCGCTGCGGCGCTGGCCTGCGCGCCCGTTTCCGTCCGTCCTGCCATGGCGTTCAAGCTTTTCGGGATGAAGTTCTTCGAAAGTGACGAAGAGACTGCGGCCGTCATCGATCCCGTCAATTATACGCTGACGCTCGATCCGGGCACGGATGACAGCGATCTCAAGGAAGCCATCGAGAACACGACGCGGCTCAAGCAGGACGAGGGCCAGCCGGTGTCCGGCGACCTTGGCCTCGTCATCAAGGCGCGCGACGACCGTGACCGCATCCTCGCCGCCCTCTACGAGAACGCCCGCTATGGCGGCGTGGTGAATGTCACCGTCAACGGGCAGGATCTCGATTCGCTGCCGCCCAACCCTGAGTTCAATGACCGCGCCGCCATTCCGGTGACGATCCGTGTCGATCCGGGGCCCGTCTTCACATTCGGCGATGTCGCCTTTTCCGGCGATGCCGACAGGTTCAATCCGGCGGATTACGGCCTCGTGGCCGGTGCGCGTGCGGATTCCACCGTCATCCTGAAGGCCGGCGAGAAGGTCGTCGTCGATCTCAAGGCCGAGGGCCGGCCGCTGGCCAAGCTTGTCGAGCGCAATGCGACCGCCGATCACAAGACCCGCACGGTGGATGTTGTTATTGCGGCCGAAGGCGGTCCGGTCGCACCGGTCGGCGAGGTGGGCGTAACGGGCACGAAGACGGTCGATGCGGGCTTCGTGCAGCGCTATTCGCGCATCAATGCCGGCCAGCCCTATTCGCCCGAGGCGCTCAACAAGGCTGCAGAGCGGCTGCGCACGCTCGGTGTTTTCTCCAGCGTGACGATCCGCGAGGCCAGCCAGCTCGCGCCGGATGGTTCGCTGCCAATGACCATCGAGGTCTCCGAAGGCAAGCACCGCTATTTCGGCGTCGGTGCGCAATATTCGAATACGGACGGTTTCGGCCTGCAGGGGTACTGGGGGCATCGCAACCTGTTCGGCCAGGCGGAATCGCTGCGTATTGAGGGGTCGGTCAATCGCATCGGCGAGTCCGACATCGGCGATCTCGACTACTCGACGGCCATCCTCTTTTCCAAGCCCGGGGCCTTCGGCCCGGCAACGACCTTCAACGCCAGCCTCAAGGCGTCGATCGTCGATCCCGACGCCTACAAGGCCTTCACCACGACGGCGGCGGCGGGGGTGAGCGTCGAGCTTTCCGACCGGGATACGGTGAGCGCCGGCGGCGAGGTGGCGTGGAGCAATATCGAGGACGTGTTCGGCAAGAACAAGTATCTGACGGTGAGCCTGCCGATCGAGTATGTGCGCGATACCCGCAACGACAAGCTGAACCCGACGGAAGGCTACCGCTTCCTGATCAATGCGAAGCCGAGCTACGAGACCTATAACAAAACGTTCTTCTCCAGTTTCGAAGGCGCCATCACCGGTTATCAGGCGCTGGGCGCGGAGGAGCGCTTCGTGCTGGCCGGCAAGCTTTCCGCGGGCACGATCATCGGCGGCAACGAGCTTGCGGATATCCCGGCGACGCGCCGCTTCTTCCTGGGCGGCGGCGGCACGGTGCGCGGCTACGGCTATCAGGAGATTTCGCCGCGCAATGCCGACAACAAGCTGCTCGGCGGGCGCTCCTATGTGGCGGGCTCGGCGGAGGTGCGCATCGGCGTTACCGAAACCATCGGCGTCGTGCCGTTCATCGATGTCGGCACCGTCTCGACGGACGAGGTTCCCGATTTCAAGGATATCCGCGCCGGTGCCGGTATCGGCCTGCGCTACGCGACGCCGTTCGGGCCGCTCCGGCTCGATGTCGCGGTGCCGCTCAAGAAATATGAGGGCGGAACGTCCTTCGGGGTCTACGCCGGCATCGGCCAGTCGTTCTGACTGGCGCCGCAATTTTCCGCTAGGCTCTTGATCCCGCGTGCGATTGAGATTCTAGACGGTAGGGAGCGATTCCGCGCTCCCGCGCACGTGAAATGGATGAAGCATGACGAGGTTGTCTCGAATTCTCCGCGCCATTCTCCGCTATGCCGGCTACGGCCTTGCGGTGCTGCTTGTCATTCTGGTCGCGGTTCTCGGCTTCGTCGGCTTCACGGATGCGGGCGCCCGCATGGCCGTTTCCTATGTGGAGAAGCTTGCCGCCGCAAGCGGGCAGGTCATTTCCATCAGCGAGCCGTCCGGGCTCCTGACGGGCCGGCTGCGCGCAGGTTCCGTCACCCTTGGCGACGACAAGGGCACCTATGCGGAAATCCACGACCTCGCCGTCGATTGGTCGCCGCTGGAACTCTTGTTCTTCAGCTTCGATGCATCTCGTGTCTCGGCATCCTCGATCTCGCTGCTGCGCCTGCCGGAATCCAAGGCGGATGCACAACCCTCCGACACGCCGTTCAAGCTGCCCGTCGAAGTTCATGTCGATTCGCTGGCGATCCCGGAACTCTTCGTCTCGGGCGCCGTGGCCGGTCGTGATCAGCGCATCGTCGTCTCCGGCCGTGGCGATGCGACCGCTGAGAGTGTGGCCATCAAGCTTTCCGCCAATGAAGTGGAGCGCCCGGACGCACGACTGGCTGCCGATATCGTCTTCAATCCGGCCGAGAACGTTCTGCGTCTTGAAACCGATGTCGCCGAACCGAAGGGCGGCCTGCTCGCCAATCTGCTCAAACTGCCGAACGAGCCCGCCGTCTCCATCCGCCTGACGGGTGACGGGCCGCTGTCGCAGTGGAAGGGCCGTCTGTCCGCCGCGCTCGATGGCACGGAGATGCTGCGTGTCGATGGCCGCCACGATCTTTCGGCCAATGGGCTGCATACCCTGTCGGTCAAGGGCGGCGGCACGTTCGATGCGTTGATGCCGCCGCAGTTACGGCCGCTTTTCGCCGGCGAGACGAACATCGATCTCGTCGCCGCCTTCGACGGTTCCGACATGGTGCGCGTCGAGAAGGGCAACATCGCGACCGGTGCGGTGGCGCTTGCCGCCTCCGGCGCCGTGAGCGCGACGGGGTCCAACGATTTCAATGTGAAGCTCGACGGGCGCGATGGCCCGATCGATTTCCGCTGGCCGCTCGCCGATGGCGATGCCCGTATCCTGATCGACGGCGCCGACATTTCCCTGACCGGCGAGGCAAGCGCCGCCGCCTTGCGGGCAGATGTCGCCGTGGTATCCGCGGCGCTGCCGGCGGGCCGGATCGAGAACATCCGCCTTTCCGTCCGTAGCGATGCGTTCAACGTGTCCAGCCAGTCCGGCCGGGTCGATGTGACGGTCGAGACCGGCGACATGGCTTTCGCCAATGCGGATATCGACCGCACGGTGAAGGGGCCGGCCAAGGTCATCGCAACCCTGAACGTGTCGCCGACAGAGATCGCCTTCGATCCCGCAACACTGGAAAGCGCCAGCATCGGCGGAACGCTTTCGGGCCGCTACGGGCTCGAAAGCCGCGAGGCCGACGTCAATTTCCGTCTTTTCGCGCTGCCCGCTGTTCTGCCGCCGGCCTTGTCCGGCAAGTTCGATACGACGATTGCGATGGAAGGGCGTCTTCAGCTGGCCGGCAACGGTGCGCTCCAGGTCACCGGTCTGCAGCTCAAGTCGGGGACGGCCGAGGCGGCCGGTGATGTCGCGCTCGCCGAGGGCAATCTCGATGCGACGCTTGCCGGCAAGGTCCTGAACCTCGGCAAGCTGCTGGGCGATGCCTCCGGCGAGGCGGCCTTCGACCTCTCGGCCAAGGGTCCGGTCGACGGGCTCGACGTTGCGGCCAAGGTCACATCCAGTGGCGCGACGCTTTCGGGGCGCACGCTGAGCGATCTCGTTGTCACGCTCAACGGGAAGGCCGTTGCGGACAGGCCCTCCGGGGAACTGACGGCGACGGGCGCGCTGGATGGACAGGCGATCAATGTGCGTTCCAGCATCACCTCGGAAGGCGGGCGCATCTCGGTGCCGGTGCTGGAAGCGGAGATCGGGGTGAACACGCTGAAAGGTTCGCTGGCGCTGACGCCGTCCTTCATGCCCGACGGCACGGTCCGCTTCAACTTTCCCGATCTCGGCCTGCTTGCGGCCATGGCCGGCCAAAAGGCGGCCGGCGATCTTTCCGGTCAGCTGGAGATCGCGACGACCAACGGCAGAACCTCGGCAACCGTTCAGGCGAGCGGTTCCGGCATAAGCCGTGATGCGATCAGCATTGCCAAGCCGACCGTGGACCTCACCATTACCGATCTCGCCACATTTGCGATCAACGGCACGGTTCGCGCCGAGCGCATCGTTTCGGGCGGGAACCGCGTCGATGCCCTCAGCCTTGATTTCTCGCGGGAAGGGCAGGCGACCCGGTTCGATCTCGGCGGTCGTCTCGACAATGCGCCGCTGGTCGCGAAGGGGCAGGTCGTCCAACGTGCCGGGGGTTTGGACGTCGCCTTGCAGACGTTCGAAGGCGCACCGCGCGGCATTGCCCTGAAGCTCGCAAGTCCGTCCACGATTGCTGTCGACAACGGCGTTGCGGTTCTCGACAAGCTCACCATCCAGGCCGGAACCGGCTCGGTTGCTGTATCGGGTCGGGCCGGCGAGACGCTGGACCTGTCGCTCGCTCTCAATGCCGTGCCGGCGGCGCTCATCAATAATTTCTCTCCAGGCCTCGGTGCGGAAGGCGCGATCGGCGGCACTGTGACGGTCAAGGGCAGGGCGGCCGCGCCTGTCGTCAATTACGCCCTCGACTGGAAGGGCGCCGTTACCAGCCAGACCCGTGGCGCGGGCATCGGGGCCATCGATATCAACGCGAAGGGCGAATTCGCCAACAACCAGGTCCGGCTCGACACGGTGCTTTCGGGCGCAGGCGGGCTGTCTTTCCGGGGTGGTGGCACGGTCGGGATCGGCGGCGCGACGCCGCTTGGCCTGAAGTTCAATGGTACGGTGCCGTTCGGATTGCTGCAGGGCCAGCTTTCGTCGCAGGGTTTCGTGTTGACCGGCAATGCCAATGCCGATGTCTCGATCGGCGGCACGGCGGCAGCGCCTTCGGTGACCGGCAGCATAACGGCCGGCGGTGCGCGTCTGGTCGATGTCCGGCGCAATCTCGCCGTGGACGACCTGACGGTGCGCATCACCATGGACGGCCGGCAGGCCGTTATCGAGACGCTGTCCGGCAGGCTGGCGAGCGGCGGGCAGCTTTCGGCCACCGGCCGTATCGGCATCGATCCGGCCAGCGGCTTCCCGGTCGATGTGGCGATCAAGCTGGGCGATGTCACCTATGTCGACGGTACGCTGGTCACCGCCAATGTGACCGGCGACCTCACCGTCAAGGGACCGTTGGCCGATATCGTGCTGGCCGGCCGGGTGCGCATCAACAAGGCGAACATCACCATTCCGCAAAAACTGCCGGCTTCG
The DNA here is from genome assembly GCF_004514425.2 of Shinella sumterensis. GTDB lineage: Bacteria > Pseudomonadota > Alphaproteobacteria > Rhizobiales > Rhizobiaceae > Shinella > Shinella sumterensis. The sequence goes on along the minus strand of NZ_MYFN02000010.1, from coordinate 21,552 downwards.
CTGTCGGAGATCGATATCAAGCATCGCAACGCGCCGGCGGACGTGAAGCGCATGAACGCCGACGTGCAACGTGACCAGGGGGCGAGCGGCGCCTCACGCGGCATCGGCCTCAACCTGACCATCGAGGCACCGGGCCAGCTTTTCGTGCGTGGCCGCGGCATCAATGCAGAGCTGGGCGGCAGCCTCACCGTGACGGGGACGTCGTCGTCGCCGGTCGTGTCGGGCGGTTTCGAGCTTGAGCGCGGCCGCATGGAAATCCTGGCGCGCCGGCTCGATTTCTCCAGCGCGCATATCGGCTTTACAGGAGGCCTGGTGCCGACCGTCAACCTCGTTGCGGGAAGCACGGCCGGCACGACGGAAATCACCGTGACCGTGGCCGGCGTCGCCAGCAACCCGACGGTGACCTTCGCCTCCTCGCCTGCGCTGCCGCAGGATGAAATCCTGGCGCAGCTCATCTTCAACCGCTCCATGTCCAACCTGTCGGCGGTGCAGATCGCGCAGCTTGCCGCTGCGGCAAGCCAGCTGGCAGGCGGCAGTTCCACCGGCCTGCTCGACAGCCTGCGCAGCAAGCTCGGCGTCGACGACCTCGATATCACGACGGATGCGGAGGGCCGCGCGGCGGTTTCGGCCGGCAAGTATCTCAACGACCGCACCTATATCGAGCTGAAGCAGGATCCGGAGACGAACGGCGCCAAGGCCGTCATCAATCTGGATGTCGGCCGTGGCGTCAAGCTGCGCGGGGAAGCCGGCAGCGGCGGCAGTGCGGGCGCCGGTATCTTCTACGAAAAGGAATACTGAGCCCGCCGCTCAGGCAAAGGCATTCTTCGTCGTCTTGAGGAGAATGTTGGTTTCGGTCCCGTTGATGCCGTCGATCAGACGGATGCGGTGCAGCGTTTCGTCGAAGGTGCCGAGGTCGCGATCTTCGAGTTCGGCGATGAAATCCCAGCGGCCATTGGTCGAGTGAAGCGCGCGGACCTGAGGCAGGCCGCGCAGCTGCGCCGCCACGCGGTCGGCCATCTTGCCGTGGACCTCGATCATCACGATGGCGCGCACGCCGCTGCCCGTCAGCTCCGCACCGGTCTTGATGGTGAAGGCGGCGATCGTGCCGGAGGAGACGAGCCGTTCGATCCGCGCGGCAACCGTTGCACGCGAGGCGCCGGTCATCGCGGCGAGCGAGGAGACCGGTGTGCGCGCATTGTGGCGCAAGGCGCTGATCAGGGCGTGGTCGAGATCATCGAGACTTATCATTATGTCGATCCATGCTTGGCAAAATGCTGATCCAGCGATTCTATTTGTCAGTTTTCCCCCTTTTTGCCAACAGCGTGACCGGTAATAATCACCCAAAACCGGGGCAAACCGGCTTCACGCATTCGCGGGGAAATCATGGCTGACAACAACACGCATATCGCGCTGATCGGCGCGCCTCTTGAAGAAGGTTCCGGCCGGCGCGGCGCTTCCATGGGCCCGACGGCCCTGCGCATCGCAGGCGTCGATTCGACCCTGCGCGACCTCGGACATACGGTCACAGACGAGGGCGACCTGCGGCCCGTTCCGGCGCGCGACCTCGCGAACCATCCGAAGGCCAACAACCTGCAGGTCGTCGCTGCTTTCGCGCGTGCGCTCGATACCGCCGTCTACGATGCCGCGCATAGCGGCCGGTTTCCGCTGATCCTCGGCGGCGATCATGCGCTGTCCATGGGGTCCGTCTCCGGCATGGCCCGTCACGCCGCCGATCTCGGCCGTCCGCTGTTCGTGCTCTGGCTGGATGCGCATGCCGACTTCAATTCTCCGGCGAGCTCGCCCTCCGGCAACATGCACGGCATGCCGGTTGCCTTCTTCTGCGGTGAGGCGGAGTTTGCGCCCATCCTTGAGGCTGGACGCCCGCTGGTCGATCCGAAGAATGTCTTCCAGGTCGGTATCCGCTCCGTCGATGCGCGCGAGCGCGAGGAAATCTCCGAGCATGGCGTCAATGTCTTCGACATGCGGGCGGTCGACGAGATCGGCATGGCGCATATCATGCACGACATCATCGCCCGCATCCGCGCGGCAAACGGCCTCTTGCATGTGAGCCTCGACGTCGATTTTCTCGATCCCGATCTCGCGCCCGGCGTCGGCACGACGGTGCCCGGTGGCGCGACCTTCCGCGAGGCCCATCTGATCATGGAGATGCTCTGCGACAGCGGGCTCGTCTCCTCGCTCGATCTCGTCGAGCTCAACCCCTTCCTCGACGACCGCGGCAAGAGCGCCCGCATTCTCGTCGAGCTGACCGCAAGTCTTTTCGGCCGCCGGATTCTCGACCGGCCGACCCGCAGCGCCTGAAACCGGAGGGATACAATGTCACCGTCGACCGCCAGCCTGATCGAAACCGAGCATCGCCTCGGCGCCCATAACTACAAGCCGCTCGACGTGGTGTTGTCGCGGGGCGAGGGCGTGCATGTCTGGGATGTCGACGGCAACCGGTATCTGGATTGCCTCTCGGCCTATTCGGCGGTCAACCAGGGACATTGCCACCCGAAGATCCTGGCGGCGATGGTGGAGCAGGCGCAGAAGCTCACCTTGACCTCCCGCGCCTTCCGCAACGACCAGCTTGCGCATTTCTACGAAGAGATCGCCGCACTCACCGGTTCGCACAAGGTGCTGCCGATGAATTCGGGTGCGGAAGCGGTCGAGACCGCCGTCAAGGCAGTGCGCAAATGGGGCTATGAGGTAAAGGGCGTGCCGGAGGGCCAGGCCGAGATCATCGTCTGCGCCAACAACTTCCATGGCCGGACCATGGGCATTGTCGGCTTCTCCACGGATCCGGATGCGCGCGTCGGCTTCGGCCCCTTCGCGCCAGGCTTCCGCCATGTGCCCTTCGGCGATATCGATGCCTTCCGCAACGTGATCACCGAAAACACGGTGGCCTTCCTCATCGAGCCCATACAGGGCGAGGCGGGTGTGCTCATTCCGCCGGTCGGCTATTTCACGTCGGTTCGTGAGCTTTGCACGCAGCATGGCATCACGCTCATCCTGGATGAGATCCAGACGGGGCTTGGTCGCACCGGCAAGCTGCTGGCGGAAGAGCATGAGGGCATCGAGGCGGATGTCACGCTGGTCGGCAAGGCGCTGTCCGGCGGTTTCTATCCGGTCTCGGCGGTGCTCTCGAACAGCGAGGTGCTGGGTGTGCTCAAGCCCGGGCAGCACGGCTCGACCTTCGGCGGCAATCCACTCGCATGCGCCATCGCACGCGCGGCTTTGAAGGTGCTTGTCGAGGAAGACATGATCGGCAATTCCGCGCGCATGGGCGAACGCTTCCAGGCCGGGCTCAAGGGCATCCGCTCCAATATCATCAAGGACGTGCGCGGCCGCGGCCTGATGCTGGCGGTCGAGCTCGATCCCGCGGCCGGCGGCGCGCGCAAATATTGCGAGGCGCTGAAGGAGCGCGGCATTCTTGCCAAGGATACGCATGGCGACACGATCCGCATTGCGCCGCCGCTCGTCATCACCGGCGATCAGGTCGATTGGGCGCTGGAGCAGTTCGAGGCCGTGCTGCGCACCTGAGCACCCAACTCGATAGACGAAAGAAAGGCCCTGCGACGCGGGGCCTTTTTGCTGGTCACGACGGATGTTGGAAAGATTTTAACCAGGGTGTGCATAGGATCGGTCAATTCGTCGCTCCAACTGGGAAGATCCCGATGACCTCCATCAAGACGACCGGCTTTACCGGCGATACGCTCGAAATCATCGCATTCCGTCTGCATGATCAGGAATTCTGCGTGAAGACGACCACGATCCGCGAAATCCGCGGCTGGGCGCCGTCCACGCCGATCCCGCATTCGCCGCCGGATGTCATCGGCGTGATGAACCTGCGCGGCACGGTGATCCCGATCATCGATCTCGCCCACAAGCTCGGCATGAAGAGCACGGAAGCCAATGAGCGCAGCGCGATCGTCGTTGCCGAAGTGCACAATATGGTCGTCGGCCTCGTCGTCGACCGTGTCTCCGATATCCTCACCATTCGCAGCGAGCAGATCCAGCCGGTGCCGGAAGTGACGACCTCCTTCGACAAGGTCTATGCGGAAGGCATCATCGCCCATGAGAACGGCATGATCTGCTTCCTGAACCTTGCGCGCATGTTCAAGGAACGCGACATGGACGATATGGCAGCCTGACCGGCGGCACATCCCCACAATCGTGAAGGCCGTCACACTTGGTGTGACGGTCTTTTTTATGCTCCGGCAATGCAACCTATGAGATAGTATCGCATCATTTTCGGCGACGTCTACTCACGTAACGTCAGTCAGCGCTTATGATTGCTTGATTAAGTCACTGTAATATATGGCCCCAAAAAACAGTCATTTCCATTTTTATCAATTTTTAATGAAGCAACTCTATCTTTGATTGTGCAGTCTTTGCTTGCGATGAGGGTTCTCTGCGAGGATTGCGTTCAGGGAGGCCAATGCATGGCGGAGATCATGCCACCACTCCCGCAACCGACGATCGCCACGCGGCAATCACCAAAGGCCGTGGCCGTCACATATGGGGACAGGTCATGATTTCTTTCGCAAGGTTTACGGATTCGGGCCATATCATCGACGCCCTGTCACGTTCGCAGGCGGTGATACAGTTCGATCTCACCGGCAATGTTCTGACTGCCAACGAAAACTTCTGCACGGCGCTCGGCTACGATCTGGCAGAGATCGTCGGTCAGCATCACCGGATGTTCTGCGACGCCGCGCATACGGCCAGCGACGACTACCGGCAGTTCTGGATGCGGCTTGGGCGTGGTGAGTATGATTCCGGCAGCTACAAGCGTCTGCGCAAGGATGGCAGCGAAATCTGGATCCAGGCGTCGTACAATCCGGTCTTTCGGGGCGGAAAGCCCTACAAGGTGGTCAAGTTCGCGACGGACATCACGCTTGCAAAAATCCGTGCTGCGGAGGACGCGAGCAAGCTCGATGCGATCTCGCGCTCACAGGCGGTCATCGAATTCACGCCGACCGGCGAAATCCTGCATGCCAACGAAAACTTTTGTGCCGGGCTCGGCTATGACCTGGCGGAGATCGTCGGGAAACATCACCGCATGTTCTGCGATCCCGCTTATGCGCAGACGCCCGCCTATGCCGATTTCTGGAAGAGCCTCGCGGCGGGAAATTTCATCTCCAGCGAGTTCGTGCGTTACGGCAAGGGCGGCAAGGAGATCTGGATCCAGGCGGCCTATAACCCGATCCGGGACCTGAACGGCCGGGTCTACAAGGTCGTCAAGTTCGCAACCGACGTCACGGAACGCATGTCGGCGATCAACGCGCTTGGCGGCGCGCTCAAGGCGCTTGCGGAAGGCGACCTCACGCAACATCTCGCGATGCCCTTCGTTCCCTCGATGGAAAAGGTGCGCAGCGACTTCAATTCGGCCGTCGCCGGTCTCCACGCCGCAATGCGGACGGTCGAAACCAATGCGAACGCCATCGCCTCGGGCGCGCAGCAGATCCGTTCGGCAGCGGACGACCTGGCCAAGCGCACGGAACGACAGGCGGCTTCCGTCGAGGAAACCGCGGCCGCGCTCGACCAGATCACGACGACGGTGAGCGATTCGAGCAAGCGGGCCGATGAAGCCGGCAGCCTGGTGGGACAGACCCGGGCGGGCGCCGAAAAATCCGGCGAGGTCGTCAAGCGCGCGATCGACGCCATGGGCCAGATCGAGCAGTCCTCGCGTGAGATTTCCAGCATCATCGGAGTCATTGACGATATCGCCTTCCAGACGAACCTGCTGGCGCTCAACGCCGGGGTGGAGGCGGCGCGGGCAGGCGAGGCCGGCAAGGGCTTTGCGGTCGTCGCACAGGAAGTGCGTGAACTCGCGCAGCGTTCGGCGAGTGCCGCAAAGGACATCAAGGCACTGATCACGACATCGGGCGAGCAGGTAAAGAGCGGTGTGTCGCTTGTCGACGAGACGGGGCGGACCCTGCGCGAGATCCTGACACAGGTGCTCGAGGTCCACACGAACGTCGTCGCCATCGTGGAAGCATCGCGCGAGCAGTCGACGGGGCTTCGCGAGATCAACCAGGCCGTCAACGCGATGGACCAGGCGACGCAGCAGAACGCCGCGATGGTGGAGGAAAGCACGGCCGCCAGCCACGCCATGGCGCGCGAGGCGGATGCGCTTCATGGCCTCATCCGCCGCTTCCGCCTGGCGGAAACCGTAAGCCAGACGCAACGCACGGCATCGCCGACGCCTGTCGCCCAGCTCCATGCGGTCGCGCGGACGATGCGCGCACCACAAAGCTCGGCGGCTCAGGCGGCCGCCGATTGGGAAGAGTTCTGATCGCTATGCAGGGGACGCCCGGCCGAAGCGCCGGGCGTTGCGCTTGATATCAGGGCGTTGCCGTTGCCGCGGCCTGCGCGGGCGGCACTTCGGCCGGCGGCGGACGACGGATCAGTGGCGCGGCCTCCAGCACGAGGCTGTCGAGGCCTCCACCGCCATGGTTGTCGATGAGATCGAAGAGCTGCCGGCGCATGCGCGGTTCCCAGAACTTGTTGATGTGGGTCGCCACGCCGTTCGGGCCTTCGCTTGCCGGCTGGGAGTGGAAGAAGGTGGCGATCTGGTTCGCCATGCGCACGATCTTGTTGCCTTCCGACATGTCCGTCTCCTAGCCATTGCCCAGGCGCCGCTCGGCGCCGGTTCCGATGCGGTCCGCACCGGTGAAAATCTCGAATTCGCCGCCGCGCACCAATGCGATCAGCGTCATGCCCGCGTCCTCCGCCGTGCGGATGGCGAGCGCCGTCGGGGCGGAGATGGCGATGATGAAGGGGCTGCCGATGATCGCCGTCTTCTGCACCATCTCCACGGACACGCGGCTCGTCACGACGACCGCGCCCGCATGGCCGGCATGGCCCGCCCGTCGCGCCGCGCCGACCAGCTTGTCGAGCGCATTGTGGCGGCCGACATCCTCCCTGACGGCGATGAGCCCCTGGCCGGGCACATAAAAGCCTGCGCCGTGAACGGCGCGCGTCGCCATGTGCAGCGGTTGCTGGCCGTTGAGCAGCCGCACGGCCTCCACCACGCCGTCTTCCGAAAGCGTAAGTGTAGACGCACGCACGGACGGCGTCGTGCGAACGGCCTGTTCGATCGATTCGATGCCGCAGAGGCCACAACCCACAGGGCCTGCCATGTGCCGGCGGCGGGCGACGAGCGCGTCGTTCTGTTCGTCCGCAAGACGGATCTGCAGGTCGATGCCCTTGTCTTCGGCCTCCACGTCGATCGTTTCGATCTCCGCCGGGTCGGTGATGATGCCTTCGGTCAGGCTGAAGCCGACGGCAAAATCCTCAAGGTCCGCCGGGGTCGCCATCATGACGGCGTGGGTCGAGCCGGCATAGGAGAAGGCGATCGGCGTCTCCTCGGGAACGAAACGCTCGCCGTCAGAGAGCCGCCCGTTGCGCCGGGCGGTCTCGCGGACCTTCGCGGTGGTTGGGAAGTCGGGCACGCTCGATCCTATTCCGCTGCCTCCAGCTTGCCCTTGATGCGGCGCGACCGGCGGGCGAGCTCGTCATATTCGACCTGCCAGTCGGACGGTCCGTTCGACGGCGAGATCTGCACGGCCGTCACCTTATACTCGGGACAGTTCGTCGCCCAGTCCGAGAAATCGGTGGTGATGACGTTTGCCTGCGTCGTCGGGTGGTGGAAGGTCGTGTAGACGACGCCCGGTGCGACGCGATCGGTGATGAGTGCGCGAAGCGTCGTGTCGCCGGCGCGGCTGGAGAGCCGCACCCAGTCACCTTCGCGGATGCCGCGGTTCTCGGCATCGTGCGGATGGATTTCCAGCCGGTCCTCCTCATGCCAGATGACGTTGTCGGTGCGCCGTGTCTGGGCGCCGACATTGTACTGGCTGAGAATGCGGCCGGTGGTGAGCAGCAGCGGGAAGCGCGGACCGGTCTTTTCATCGGTGGCGACATATTCCGTGCGGATGAACTTACCCTTGCCGCGGACGAAGCCGTTGGTATGCATGATCGGCGAGCCGAACGGGTTCTTTTCGTTGCAGGGCCACTGCACGGAGCCGACCTTGTCGAGATAGTCATAGGACACCAGCGCGAAGCTCGGTGTCGTTGCGGCGATCTCGTCCATGATCTCGGAAGGATGCGTGTAGGTCCAGTCGAGGCCCATCGCCTTGGCGAGGTTCTGCGTGACCTCCCAGTCGGCATAGCCGTTCTTCGGCGTCATGACGCGGCGCACGCGGTTGATGCGGCGCTCCGCATTGGTGAAGGTGCCGTCCTTTTCCAGGAAGGTCGAGCCCGGCAGGAAGACATGGGCGTAGTTGGCGGTCTCGTTGAGGAACAGGTCCTGCACGACGACGCATTCCATCGCAGCCAGTCCGGCAGAGACGTGCTTGGTGTCCGGGTCGGACTGGAGGATATCCTCGCCCTGAATGTAGATGCCCTTGAACGTGCCCTCGACGGCGGCATCCAGCATGTTGGGAATGCGCAGGCCCGGTTCGTTGTTGAGCTTCACGCCCCACAGCTTTTCGAAGATATCACGCGTCGCGTCGTCGGAGATGTGGCGATAGCCGGGCAGTTCGTGCGGGAACGAGCCCATGTCGCACGAGCCCTGCACGTTGTTCTGGCCGCGCAGCGGATTCACGCCCACGCCGGGACGGCCGATATTGCCGGTCGCCATGGCGAGGTTGGCGATGGCCATGACCGTGGTCGAGCCCTGGCTGTGTTCGGTGACGCCGAGACCGTAATAGATCGAGCCGTTGCCGCCGGTGGCGAAGAGGCGGGCGGCGCCGCGCAGCGCTTCGGCCGGAACGCCGGTGAAGGCTTCCGTCTCCTCGGGGCTGTGGCGCGGTTCGGCGACGAAGGACGCCCAGTCCTCGAATTCCGACCAGTCGCACCGCTCGCGGATGAACGCCTCGTCGCAGAGGCCTTCCGTCACGATGACATGGGCGAGCGCGGTGACGACGGCAACGTTCGTGCCGGGCTTCAGCGGCAGGTGGTAGGATGCCTTGATATGCGGCGACGACACGAGTTCCGTGCGCCGCGGATCGATGACGATGAGCTTGGCGCCCTTGCGCAGGCGCTTTTTGAGGCGCGAGCCGAAGACCGGATGGGCATCGGTGGGGTTTGCGCCGATGACGATGACGACATCCGTGTGCTCAACCGAATCGAAATTCTGGGTGCCGGCCGAGGTGCCGAAGGCCTGCCCGAGACCGTAGCCGGTCGGCGAATGGCAGACGCGGGCGCAGGTATCGACATTGTTGTTGCCGAAGCCGGCGCGGATCAGCTTCTGGATGAGATAGGTCTCCTCGTTCGTGCAGCGCGACGAGGTGATGCCGCCGATGGAATCACGACCGTACTGGTACTGGATGCGGCGGAACTCGGAAGCGACATGCGCGTAGGCCTCTTCCCAGGTCACTTCGCGCCAGGGATCGGAGATCTTCTCGCGGATCATCGGGTTGAGGATGCGCTCGCGGTGGGACGAGTAGCCATAGGCGAAGCGGCCCTTGACGCAGGAATGGCCGCGATTGGCCTGTCCGTCCTTCCACGGCACCATGCGCACCAGCTCTTCGCCGCGCATTTCCGCCTTGAAGGAGCAGCCAACGCCGCAATAGGCGCAGGTCGTCACGACGGAATGTTCCGGCTGGCCGATCTCGATCACCGACTTCTCGGTCAGCGTCGCCGTCGGGCAGGCCTGCACGCAGGCGCCGCAGGAAACGCATTCGGATTCGAGGAAATGCTCGTGCATGCCGGGCGAAACGCGGCTGTCGAAACCGCGGCCTTCGATGGTCAGCGCAAAGGTGCCCTGGACCTCCTCGCAGGCGCGCACGCAGCGCGAGCAGACGATGCACTTGGATGGGTCGTAGGTGAAATAGGGGTTGGATTCGTCCTTCGGCATCCAGCGGGCGTTTGCTTCGCCATTGTTGCGCGCCTTGACGTGGTTGTCGCCCTCGTAGCCGTAGCGAACGTCGCGCAGGCCAACGGCGCCGGCCATGTCCTGCAACTCGCAGTCGCCGTTCGCCGCACAGGTGAGACAGTCGAGCGGGTGATCGGAGATATAGAGTTCCATCACGCCCTTGCGGATGTCCTTCAGGCGACCGGTCTGGGTGTGGACGACGAGGCCGGGTGCGACCGGCGTCGTGCAGGAGGCTGGCGTGCCGTTGCGGCCTTCGATTTCGACAAGACAGAGGCGGCAGGAGCCGAAGGCATCCACCATGTCGGTGGCGCAGAGCTTGGGTACCTGGATGCCTGCCTCCATCGAGGCGCGCATGATGGACGTGCCCTCGGGGACGGTGATTTCGTTGCCGTCGATGGTGAGCGTCACCATCTTTTCCGAGCGGGAGGCGGGGGTGCCGTAATCGATTTCGGGAACGAGAGGCATGGGCTTACTCCGCTGCTTCGGCGATCGGCGCCGGCGAAAAGTCTTCCGGGAAATGGTTCATCGCGCTGAGCACGGGGTAGGGCGTGAACCCGCCGAGCGCGCAGAGCGAACCGAACTTCATCGTGTTGCAGAGATCGGCCAGCAGTTCGCGGTTCTTCTGGGGCTCGATGCCCTGCGCGATCTTGTCGGCCGTCTCGACGCCACGCGTCGAGCCGATGCGACAGGGCGTGCACTTGCCGCAGCTTTCAACGGCGCAGAACTCCATGGCGAAGCGTGCCTGCTTCAGCATGTCGACGGTGTCGTCGAAGACGGTGATGCCGGCATGGCCGATGAGGCCGTCCCTGGCCGCGAAGGCTTCGTAGTCGAAGGGCGTATCGAACAGCGCGCGCGGGAAATAGGCGCCGAGCGGGCCGCCCACCTGCACGGCGCGAACCGGCCGGCCGGAGGCGGTGCCGCCGCCGATATCGTCGACGATCTCGCCGAGCGTCAGGCCGAAGGCCGTCTCGAAGAGGCCGCCATACCTGATGTTGCCCGCGATCTGGATCGGGATCGTGCCGCGCGAGCGGCCCATGCCGAAATCACGATAGAACGCGGCGCCGCGATCCATGATCACAGGCACGGAGGCGAGCGAGATGACGTTGTTGACGACGGTGGGACGGCCGAGGAAGCCCTGCAAGGCGGGCAGCGGCGGCTTGGCGCGCACGATGCCGCGCTTGCCTTCGAGGCTGTTGAGCAGCGCGGTTTCCTCGCCGCAGACATAGGCACCCGCGCCGACGCGCACTTCCATGTCGAAGGCCTTGCCGGAGCCCAGCACGGACGGGCCGAGGATGCCGGCCTTGCGGGCGATCTCCACGGCAGCGGTCATGGTCTCGATGGCGTGCGGATATTCCGAACGGGTGTAGATGAAGCCCTTCGTCGCGCCGGTCGCCAGGCCGGCGATCGCCATACCCTCGATCAGAACGAAGGGGTCGCCTTCCATGATCATGCGGTCGGCGAAGGTGCCGCTATCGCCCTCGTCGGCGTTGCAGACGATGTATTTCTGCGCGCCCGGCGCCTCGAGAACCGTCTTCCATTTGATGCCGGTCGGGAAGCCCGCGCCGCCGCGCCCGCGCAGGCCCGAGTCAGTGACCTGCTGGACGATGTCGGCCGGCTGCAGGGTCACGGCCTTCTCCAGGCCCTTCATGCCCTGATAGTGCCGGTATTCCTCCAGCGAGAGCGGATCGGTGACGCCGCAGCGGGCGAAGGTCAACCTTGTCTGGCGGGCGAGGAACGGTATCTCCTTCGTCCGCCCGCGACAGAGCGGATGATCGGCCCCTTGCAGGAAGCCCGCCTCGAAAAGCGATGGCACGTCCGAAGGTTTGACCGGTCCGTAGGCGATGCGCCCTTTCTCCGTGCGCACCTCGACCAGCGGCTCCAGCCAGTGCATGCCGCGCGAGCCGTTGCGCACGATGCGGGCGTCGAGGCCGCGGGTTTCGATTTCGCGCGCGATTGCCGTGGCGACACGGTCTGCGCCCAGCGCCAGGGCGGCGGCGTCCCGCGGTACGAAGATGGTGATGGTCATCGGCGTGCCTCCGCGACGAGTTCCCTGGCAAGCTCGGCGTCGACCCTTCCGTGCACCTCGCCGTCGAGCATGGCGGCGGGTGCGCAGGAACAGAGCCCGAGACAGTAGACCGGTTCGAGCGTCACCGCGCCATCCAGCGTCGTCTGGTGGAAATCGATGCCGAGCAGCGCCTTGACGCGCTCGGCGAGCGCGTCGCCGCCCATCGACTGACAGGCTTCGGCGCGACAGAGCTTCAGCACGTGCCTGCCGGTGGGGTGGTCGCGATAATCGTGATAGAAGGTGACGACGCCATGCACCTCGGCGCGCGAAAGGTTCAGCTCCCGCGCGATGACCGGCAGGCTTTCCTGCGGGACGTAGCCGAACTCCGCCTGGATCTCATGCAGGATGGGGAGAAGCGGCCCCTCAAGCCCCTTCAGGTCGCCGACAATAGCCAGCGTTCTTGTTTCGACATCGCTGCCGAGGACATGTACATTCATGGTCAGGCCTCCCAACCGACACGAATGAACCACGGGAGATATGGGGTTCCTGCGCGCCGATGCTCATGAAACTGCTCGACGAGAACCGGAACCCTGTCGATCCCCGCGGACTATTTTGACAGCTTCTCAGCCGTGACGCGAGTGGTCAATAAAGCAAAGCCGTTGAGCGATAGGAAATTTCTATCAATCCATGCCGTTCTCGGCCAGCGTGCGCGCTTCGTGGAGCAAGGCGGAAACGAGCGGTGTGAACGGCTCGCGATGCGTGGCCACCAGGCCGATCGTGTGGTGCGGATCAGGGTCTGTAAGGGAAACTATACTGATTTCGTCAGGAAATCCAAACGATTTCGCGACATTTCGCGGCATGATGCTCGACCATCGGCCGGTGCGCACATGGGAGAACAGCACGATCATCGAATTCGCCTCAAGCGAAGGTTCGACCGTGACCCCCGCTTCGGCGAAGTGACGGTTGATAATGCGGCGGTTCTGCATGTCCGCGGTCAATAGGCAAAGCCTAACGCTGCCGGCCTCCTGCCAGGTCACAGTTTCGCGATCCGAGAACGGATTGCCCTTGGCCGTGATGAGGCAATAGTGCTCGTGCAGCAGCGGCACGCTCGTCACGCGACCCAGCGGCTCGTTCTCCAGATAGGTCAGACCGGCGTCGATCTCGAGGTTTTCCAGGAGCCCGAGGATCTTGATCGAGGTGGTCGAGACGATGGAGAAGGTGACGTCGGGATGTTTCTCCTGAAAGGGCGCCGTGATGCGCGGCACCATCGACAGCGTCGTGGGAATGGCGGCAAGGCGGATATGGCCGGAGAGGCCCTTTCGCGCCGCGCGCATTTCCTCGCGCATGGTCCGCGTGTCGCCGACGATGCGGCGCGCCCATTCCAGCACCCGCTGCCCCTCGGGCGTCAGGCCCTGGAAACGCGAGCCGCGCACGACGAGCATCACGCCCAGCTGATCCTCCAGCTGGCGGATCGCGGCCGAAAGCGTCGGCTGCGAAATGCCGATTTCTTCCGCAGCCCGGGCGAAGTGTCGTTCGCGTGCCAGCGCTATGAAATATTCGAGCTTGTCGATCATGTCCGAACGGCGCCTCCCGCCCCTTGATACAAAAGAACAGTGGCGGCACCAATGCCCTGCGTCCTATATCTCGATGACGCACCGAACAGGAGGAGCATGCGATGACGTTTCAGGCACTGTTGGTAGAGAAGGCCGGTGACGGCGCGGTCACCGCCTCGGTCCAGGAGCTCGACGATTCGCGGCTTCCCGACGGCGACGTGACCGTTGCGGTGGAATATTCGACGCTCAATTACAAGGATGGCCTGTGCATCAACGGCAAGGGCGGGCTTGTGCGCACCTTCCCGCATGTGCCGGGCGTGGATTTTGCCGGGACGGTCGAGACGTCCGACGATCCGCGTTACCGGCCGGGCGACCGGGTCGTGCTGACCGGCTGGCGGGTCGGTGAGGTCTGGTGGGGCGGCTATGCGACACGGGCGCGTGTGAAGGCCGATTGGCTGGTGCCGCTGCCGGACGCGCTTTCGACACGGCAGGCCATGGCGATCGGCACGGCGGGGCTGACCTCCATGCTGTCCGTCATCGCGCTGGAAAAGGCGGGCGTCTCGCCGCTGAAGGGCGAAGTGCTCGTCACCGGCGCTGCCGGCGGGGTCGGCTCGGTCGGCGTCGCGCTGCTGGCGAGGCTCGGTTATTCGGTCGCCGCCGTCACCGGCCGGCCCGAAACGGCGGGTTATCTGAAATCGCTCGGCGCGGAAACCATCGTCGAGCGGGCGGAGCTTGCAGAGGCAAACAGCAAGCCGCTCGAATCGGAGCGCTGGGCGGGCGCCATCGACGCCGTGGGCGGGGACATGCTGGCGCGCGTCCTCAAGCAGATGAAATATGACGGTGCGGTTGCCGCGGTCGGCCTGGCGGCCGGTGCCGGCGTGCCCTCCTTCACCGTCATTCCGTTCCTGCTGCGCGGGGTCAGCCTGCTCGGCATCGATTCCGTCATGCGCCCCTATGACCAGCGGGTCGAGGCCTGGAACCGTATCGCCACCGACCTGCCGATGGAGATGCTGGAAGCGATGGTCGTCGAGCGAAGGCTCTCCGACCTGCCGGAACTGGCAAACCAGATACTCGACGGCAAGGTGAAGGGCCGCGTTGTCATCGACGTCAACGCGTGATCGCCGTTGCGGTCAGCAGATGAGCTGGCCGCCGTTCACCTCCAGCACCTGGCCGGTGACGTAGCCCGAAAGGGCGTTGGACGCCAGGAAGAGGTAGGCGGGCGCGCAATCTTCCGGCGTGCCGAGCCGCTGCAAGGGGATCGTCTTGCGCGTCGCCTCCAGCTTCTCGGTGGACGAATAGCGCGAATGGAAGTCGGTGGTGATGGTGCCCGGCGAGACGCAATTGACGCGGATGCCATCGGGCGCAAGCTCGCGGGCCAGGGCCTTGGAGTAAGTGGAGACGAAAGCCTTGGTGGCGGAATAGATCGCCGACCCCGGGCTGCCGCCGGTCAGCGCTGAAATGGACACCGTGTTGACGATTGCGGCATGCTGCGCGCGGCGCAGCGAGCGCAGGAGTGCGCGGGTCACTTCCACGACGGACGTCTGGTTGAGGCGCACGACGGTTTCGTATTGCTCATCGGTGAGGTCGGCGGCGGGGAAGCGGCCCACCATCGTGCCGGCATTGTTGATCAGCACATCGATGTGAGGAAACAGGCTGTCGGTTCGCTCCAGAAGGGCACCGATGCCGCCTTCCTCCAGGAAATCCGCATAGACGATATGGGCGCGTGCTTCCGCAACGGCGTTCTCCAGGAAATCGGGCAGCGGACCGGCGGCGGCCCGGCCGCCATGCAGCAGCACGCGCGCGCCGCAGTCGAGGAACTGCCGGGCGATCTCCAGCCCGATGCCACGGCCCGCGCCGGTGACGACGACATTGGCTCCCTTGAACAAGGCTGGATGAAACATGCGCTTTCCTCCCGATATCACGCGTGCCGGCAGTATCACAAAAAGCGACGCGCGGACCAAGAAGGCATTGCGGGTCAATTGATGTGGGTTCGTTTTTGCATATGATGAAAGAAAACGAAAGCATCGGGAGGAGCATCATGTTTCTGACAGGGCGACAGGCGGAGATCGTGGATCTCGCCAAGGCCGAGGGACGTGTGCTCGTGGAGGACCTGGCCGCGCGCTTTTCGGTGACGCCGCAGACGATCCGCAAGGACCTCAACGATCTGTGCGACGACAAGGTGCTGACGCGCATTCATGGCGGCGCGCTGTTTCCCAGCGGCAACGAGAATGTGAAATACGAGGCGCGCCGTTCCATCGCCGCGCCGGAAAAGCAGGCGATCGGTCGTGCGGCCGCGGCGATGATCCCGGACAATTCCTCGCTGTTCATCAATATCGGCACCACGACGGAAGCCGTTGGCGAGGCCTTGCTCGACCACAAGGAGCTGATGGTCATCACCAACAACATCAATGTCGCCAACCGCTTGCGCGTCTATCCCTCGATCGAGGTGGTGATTGCCGGCGGCGTCGTGCGCGGCGCGGATGGCGGCATCGTCGGGGAGGCGGCGGTCGACTTCATCCGCCAGTTCAAGGTGGATTATGCCGTCATCGGCGCCTCGGCAATCGACCAGGACGGGGCGCTGCTGGACTTCGACTACCGCGAGGTGAAGGTCGCGCAGGCGATCATCGCCAATGCCCGCCATGTCATCCTCGTTTCGGACGCGACGAAGTTCGAACGAACGGCGCCGGTGAGGATCGGCCATCTTTCGCAGGTCAACACCTTTATCACCGACAGCTGTCCCTTCGAGGATATCAGGGCGATCTGCCAGGAAAACGACGTGCGTCTCATCGAGACATCCACCGTGGAGTGACGGCGGCCGGCGATTTCAGTCCGCATTCGTTTGACATTCGAAATATTTTCGTTTCTACTCTCTATGCTTTCGCAGATGCGCAAATTTGTGCAATGCGAAATGGGAGGGTGTTTTGCAGGGCGACGTGATCCACGATATTTTCGTTATCGGCGGCGGTATCAACGGCTGCGGCATCGCGCGCGACGCTGCCGGCCGCGGCTACTCGGTCGTGCTCGCGGAGATGAAGGATTTTGCGTCGGGCACGTCTTCGGCCTCCACCAAGCTCATTCATGGCGGGCTGCGGTATCTCGAGCACTACGAATTCCGCCTGGTGCGCGAGGCGCTCATGGAGCGCGAGGTGTTGTGGGCCATGGCGCCGCACGTCATCTGGCCCATGCGCTTCGTGCTGCCGTTCCAGAAGGGCGGCCTGCGTCCGGCCTGGCTCATCCGCCTCGGGCTTTTCCTCTATGACTATATCGGCGGCCGCAAGCTGCTGCCGGCCACGCGCACGCTCGATCTCGCCAAGGATCCGGCCGGCCGGCCACTGAAGACGCTTTTCCGCAAGGCTTTCGAATATTCCGACGGCTGGGTGGACGATGCCCGGCTCGTCGTGCTGAACGCACGCGACGCCGCCGATCGCGGCGCCGATATCCGCACGGCCACCGCGGTGGTCAATGCGCGGCGGGAAAACGGGCACTGGGTCGTCGAGACGGAGAATGCCGAGACGGGCGCGCGCGAGACGATGCAGGCGCGCATGCTGGTCAATGCCGCCGGCCCCTGGGTGGACAGGGTCCTGTCTTCTGCCGTCGGCCGCAACGACGTGCACAATGTCCGCCTCGTCCAGGGCAGCCACATCGTCGTGAAGAAGAAATTCTCCGATCCTCGCGCCTACTTCTTCCAGAACCCGGATGGGCGTATCATGTTCGCCATTCCCTATCAGGAAGAGTTCACCCTGATCGGGACGACGGACCGGGATTACCAGGGCGACCCGCGCGATGTGCGCATCGCGGACGAGGAGATCGATTACCTCTGCGCCTCGGCAAGCGAGTATTTCGCGGAGCCCGTGGTGCGCGACGATATCGTCTGGACCTATTCGGGTGTGCGCCCTCTCTTCGACGACGGCGCGAACAAGGCGCAGGAGGCAACCCGCGACTATGTGCTGAAGGTGGAGGGCGCGGACGGACAGGCGCCGCTACTCAATATCTTCGGCGGAAAGCTTACCACATACCGCCGGCTCGCGGAGGCCGCGCTGGACAAGATCGGAGAGGCTATCGGCGTCAAGGGTGCACGCTGGACCGCGCATTCGCGCCTGCCCGGCGGCGACTTTAACGTCGATGGTTTCGAGGCCGAGGTGAAGACGCTTTCCGCGCGCTTTCCGTTCCTGCAACCCGCCCATGCGCGCCGGCTGGTGCGGTTGTATGGTACGCGCGCATCGGCTCTGCTTGGCGATGCGCGGACGACGGAGGACATGGGGCGGCATTTCGGCAGCGATCTCTACGAGGCCGAAGTGCGCTGGTTGATGCGGGAGGAATGGGCGCGCCACGCCGAGGACGTGCTGTGGCGTCGAACGAAGAGAGGATTGCATATTTCGGCCGCCGAGGCGGCCGTGCTGGAGGACTATATGCAAGGGCGGTAACGCCCGGCGATAGCGCCTAATCCGGTGTCTGGGAAGAGCTACGGAGACAGGAATGCTTGAACTGAAAAACATCACGAAGATTGTGGGAGGGGAGACGCACATCCACCCGACCGATCTCGTGCTCGAACGCGGCTCTTTGAACGTGCTGCTGGGCCCGACCTTGTCGGGCAAGACGTCTCTGATGCGGCTGATGGCGGGGCTCGACACGCCGACGGCGGGTTCCGTGTGGTTCGACGGCAGGGATGTCACGGGCGTGCGCGTGCAGGATCGCGGCGTCGCCATGGTCTACCAGCAGTTCATCAACTATCCGGCCTTGACCGTCTACGAGAACATCGCCTCACCAATGCGCATCAAGGGCGCCGACAAGGCGACCATCGACCGCGAGGTGCGCAAGGCCGCCGAACTCCTGAAGCTCACACCCTATCTCGACCGCACGCCGCTCAACCTGTCGGGCGGCCAGCAGCAGCGCACGGCGCTCGCTCGCGCCATCGTCAAGAATGCCAGCCTCGTTCTGCTCGACGAGCCGCTCGCCAATCTCGACTACAAGCTGCGCGAGGAACTGCGCCTGGAACTGCCGAAGATCTTCGCCGCGTCGGGTGCGATCTTCGTCTATGCGACGACCGAGCCTTCGGAAGCGCTGCTCTTGGGTGGTAACACCGCGACGCTATCCGAAGGCCGCATCACGCAGTTCGGCCGCACCATCGACGTCTATCGCCGGCCGAACGATCTCCTGACGGCCCGCACCTTCGCCGACCCGCCGCTCAACACGATGCAGGTCACAAAGAAGGCCGGGCAGTTCGAGGTCGGCGGCAAGCCGGTGCTGCCGGTGCCGGCGCATCTGTCCGCGCTGCCCGATGGTCCCTGCACCATCGCGTTCCATCCGCACCACCTGTCGCTCACCAGCCAGAACCCGGCGTCGGCCAGCCTGCAGGCGCGCACGGCGATCTCCGAGATCGCCGGTTCGGAGAGCTTCATCTACGTCCAGTTCGAGGGCAGCCATTGGGTCATGCTCTCACCGGGCATCCACGATATCGAGCCGGATACGCTGATCACCGTCCATGTCGATACGCGCCATCTGATGGCCTTCGGCGCGGACGGCGGGGCGATCGCCGAGCCCGTGGCCGCGGCGGCCTGAGGAGGACACGATGGCACGTATCACGCTCGATCATATCCGCCACGCCTACGGCGAAAAGCCGAAGTCGGAGGCGGACTATTCGCTGAAGGAAGTGCATCACGAGTGGAACGACGGCGGCGCCTATGCGCTGCTTGGTCCCTCCGGCTGCGGCAAGACCACGCTGCTCAACATCATCTCGGGCCTGTTGCAGCCTTCCGAAGGCCGCATCCTGTTCGATGGGAAGGATGTCACGCATCTGTCGACGCAGCAGCGCAACATCGCGCAGGTCTTCCAGTTCCCGGTCATCTACGACACCATGACGGTCTACGACAATCTGGCCTTCCCGCTGCGCAACCGTGGCGTGGCCGAGCCGGAAGTCGACCGCCGGGTGCGTGAGATCCTCGAGATGATCGATCTCGCCAGCTGGGCGAAGAAGAAGGCGCGCGGCCTGACGGCCGACCAGAAGCAGAAGATCTCGCTTGGCCGCGGCCTCGTGCGCAACGACGTCAATGCCATCCTCTTCGACGAGCCGCTGACGGTCATCGACCCGCACATGAAGTGGCAGTTGCGTTCGCAGCTCAAGAAGCTGCATCGTCAGTTCGGCTTCACCATGGTCTATGTCACGCATGACCAGACGGAAGCACTGACCTTCGCCGACAAGGTCGTCGTCATGTATGACGGCCAGATCGTGCAGATCGGCACGCCGGCGGAACTGTTCGAGAGGCCGAAACATACCTTCGTCGGCTATTTCATCGGTTCGCCCGGCATGAACGTGCTGCCGGCCGCCATTGACGGAAGCAGCGTGACTGTCGGCGGGCAAGTGCTGACGCTGGACTACAGGCCGGCGGTCGCCGCGGGCGCGAGAACCGAACTCGGCATCCGCCCGGAATTCATTTCGCTTTCGCGTGACGGCATGCCGGTGTCGATCAGCAAGGTCGAGGATATCGGCCGCCAGAAGATCGTGCGGGCGGAATTCGCCGGCAAGCCTATTGCCATCGTCGTGCCGGAGGATGGCGAGATCCCCGCCGAGCCGCGCGTGACCTTCGATCCCGCCGCCATCAACATCTACGCCGATAGCTGGCGTGTCGGCAGGGAGGGCTGACCATGAACAAGACCTGGAACAACAAGGCCTGGTTCATGGTGCTGCCGGTGCTGCTGCTGGTCGCGTTTTCGGCGGTCATCCCGCTGATGACGGTCGTGAACTATTCGGTGCAGGATACGTTCGGCAACAACCAGTTCTTCTGGAACGGCGTGGGCTGGTTTTCCGATGTGATGGCATCGGATCGCTTCTGGCAGGCGCTTGGGCGCAACCTGCTGTTCTCCATCATCATTCTGTCGATCGAAATCCCGCTCGGCATCCTGATTGCGCTCAACATGCCGAAGAAGGGCCTGGGCGTGCCCGTCTGCCTCGTCCTGATGGCGTTGCCGCTGCTCATTCCGTGGAATGTCGTCGGCACGATCTGGCAGGTCTTCGGCCGCGTCGATATCGGCCTGCTCGGCCATGCGTTGGTGTCGCTCGGTATCAGCTACAATTACGTCAACAACATCTTCGACGCCTGGATGACGCTCATCATCATGGACGTCTGGCATTGGACGAGCCTTGTCGTTCTCTTGTGCTATGCGGGCCTCGTCTCCATTCCCGAGGCCTATTACCAGGCCGCCAAGATCGACGGCGCATCGCGCTGGGCCGTGTTCCGCTACATCCAGCTGCCGAAGATGAAGCGCGTGCTGCTGATCGCATTCCTGCTGCGCTTCATGGACAGCTTCATGATCTACACCGAGCCCTTTGTCGTGACGGGCGGCGGTCCGGGCAACTCCACCACGTTCCTGTCGATCGACCTCGTGAAGATGGCGATCGGCCAGTTCGACCTCGGCCCGGCTGCGGCCATGTCCATCATCTACTTCCTGATCATCCTGCTTCTGTCGTGGATCTTCTACACGGTCATGACCAGCAGCGATGAACAGGCGTGAGGGAGGAAACCATGACCTCACAGGCAACCACCGCAACCGCCCTTCAGGCAACCTCCAGCGATACGCATGTCAGGGCGGGCGTGCGCACCCGGCGCAGCCTCTCCTGGCTTGTCCCCACCCTTTACATCGTGTTCCTGCTTTTGCCGATCTACTGGCTGGTGAACATGAGCTTCAAGACGAACACGGAGATCATGACGTCGGTATCGTTGTGGCCGGCGAACCCGACGCTCAGGAACTATGCGGTGATCTTCACCGATCCGGCGTGGTATTCGGGTTATATCAACTCGATCATCTACGTTGTGCTCAACACGGTGATCTCCGTTTCGGTGGCGCTGCCGGCGGCCTATGCCTTCTCTCGCTACCGGTTTTTGGGCGACAAGCACCTGTTCTTCTGGCTGCTCACCAACCGCATGGCGCCGCCGGCGGTGTTTGCGCTGCCGTTCTTCCAGCTCTATTCCGCCTTCGGCCTGATCGACACCCATATCGCGGTGGCGATCGCGCATTGCCTGTTCAACGTGCCGCTGGCGGTGTGGATCCTGGAAGGCTTCATGTCGGGCGTGCCCAAGGAGATCGACGAGACCGCCTATATCGACGGCTATTCGTTC
>NZ_MYFN02000009.1 GCF_004514425.2 Shinella sumterensis | reverse complement strand
TCCCGACGCCAACGGGTCAACAATGACCGCGACAAACCATATCGCCGCGCCGTCGCGGACCCCTGCCGAAAGCCTTGCAGGCTCTCCTCGACGATCCGAACCTTCTCTTCGTCCGACCAATCCCGCCGGCGACCAAGATCATCGCAGGACAGGACCTCAATGGGGGAAATGATTGTAGCGCATGACATAAGGCATGGACTTAAAGCCAATCAGCAAATCAGGGCAGACGGCCTTCGGCGGAGGGATACGGTAGGAAAGCTGCGCCGATGAGATCGCCACCGCGCCACCTTCGGCCGAAGGCCAAATGAACCTTCCTCGTTCCAGCTTTTTCGTAAACAGGCAGGCCCCCTGACCATCGTGCCAGACGATCTTGACCAGATCGCCGCGCTTGCCCCTGAAGCAGAACAGATGGCCACCCAGCGGATCGTGCTTCAGCACCTCCTGCACCCGCAGCGCCAGCGACGGGAACCCACACCGCATATCCGTATAGCCCGTCGCAAGCCAAACCCGAACACCTGTCGGGATCGCGATCATTCCAGCCCCTCAAGGCCACGGACGATCCGCAGCAACGCATCCACATCGACATCACGGTCGACAACAACGCGCCGGCCGTTCGCGATCACGACCTCCATGCGACCAGAACCAGACGCCGAAGGCTCCAGATCAGCAACCGGAACAGGATGCTCGGCCGCCGCGTCATAATCCGCAACAACGGGAACGAAACCAGCCAATGAACCACCCCCGAGCCGTCCTTCCCGCACCGCCTTGCGCCAGCTATTCAACTGAAAGCGCGTAATCTCATGGCGACGAGCCGTCGCCGATACCTGCTGGGGTCCGCTATAGCTCTCCGCGACAATCGCCAGCTTGGCTTCGTCACTAAAGTGCCGGCGACGACCTTTCTCTACAATCTCCAGCCGACTGATCTGCGGGCGACCGCTGCGAATGATATCCATGGGTAAAACACTGGCTATATTGACGTCGATATAGCCGGAGCCTCACCAAAATTCTCAAAACAGCAAGGCGTCCTTCCCCGGATGCGTACGTTGTTGCCTATCGGCTTGCTCGGCCTTCTCAATCCCGGATGGGCCTACACATTCAGCATGTTCGGCCTTTCCCAGACGAGTGCGAGTGTCACGGCCTTGCTCTGGGCCTTCGAGCCTATTCTCATCCTCGGCCTTGCGTGGATGTTTCTCAGGGAACGAATTGATCGCCAACTCGTCGGCCTCGTGGCTCTAGCGACGTGCGGGATTTTGCTGGTCAGCGGCGTCTGGAGTGGCGAGCCGTCTTCAGCCGTGAAGCTGGGGACAGCTCTGATTCTGGCGGGCGTGCTTTGCTGTGCGATTTACACGGTCCTGGCGCGCAATCTCATCGCCGATCCGCTCTTCACGGTCGCCACGCAGCAGACCGTGGCTCTCGGCTGGATGCTCGCGATCTGGCCGCTTGAACTATCCGGGGTCGATCTATCGGGCGCGGCCGCCGTGCCGGTCCAGGACATCGCTACGATCATTCTCTCGGGGCTGCTCTACTATGCGCTTGCCTATTGGCTCTATCTGTACGCGCTCCGGTCGATGCGGGCGAGCGTTGCGGGCAGCTTCTTTAACCTCATTCCGGTGTTCGGGGTCATCGGGTCGTTCCTTTTTCTGGGCGAGCGCCTCACCACCCTGCAATGGTTGGGAGCCGCGCTGATCATCGGCGTGGCGATGGTGGTTCTGCAGCGGGATGCGGACGAACTTCCTATCGAGGAAGCCCAACGCATGGGTGCCTCGCAACGATCCCAGCCACTGTCGATGCTCGACGAACACCAACTTGATGATATCGGACTGACTCGGAAACAAGCATCCGAGGTCGACAAAAGGAGTATTGCTCGACAAAAGCCGTGAAGCGGCCAGGCTTCGACGATGCCTGTTGGTTGCGGTCAATTTGACGGGCTCGGTGTGGCGACGAGGCTCCGCTTCGTCGCCATCGCCACCGCGACAAACGCCGCAACGCCGATCGAGCCGAGCGCGGCGCTCAAGACGAGTGACGCGCCTATGCCGAACTGCTCCATCGTCGCTGCGAAGGCGAACGGCGCAGCCGCGCCGGCGGCCAGTCGTGAGGCGGCCATCTTGCCGGTAAGCGCACCGTATCCGTCCGAACCGAACAGGTAGAGCGGCAAGCTGCCCTGCGCGATGCTGTTGATGCCCGACCCAAGGCCGAGGCAAATCGAGAAGGCAACCGCACCGGGGAGCCAGTTGCCGGACAGCGCCAAGATGACGACGCTCAGCACCATGAAGACGGCGGAGAGAACCGCAAGGCCGGGCGGCGCGAGCCGCGTGCCGAAGATCATGTTGATCAGTCGGCTGAGAACCTGCGCCGGGCCGAACAGCGAGCCGATGACGACGGCGGCGCTTCCGAATCCAAGCGCACCGAGCATCGGCACCATATGGGCGAGCATGGCTCCAAGCGTGAAGCCGAGCAGCGCGAATGCTACCGAGACGGCGAGGACAGCGCCGCGGCGGCGCTCGCGAGGAATGGCCCCAACGACGGGCTCGCGCATCGGCCTCATTCCGCCGGCGGCTGCGACCTTTCCCTTTCGCACGATCCAGAGGTGGAACGGCATGCAGACAAGAAGGTTAAGCCCGGCATAGACGAGGTAGATTTCCCGCCAGGACAGATAGCCGAGCAGCGCCGTGGCAATCGGCCAAAAGATCGTTGAGGCGAATCCTGCGATCAGCGTGAGATAGGTGATGCTCCGTGATGCGGAGCGGGGATCGGCTTCCACCAGTGCCGCGAACGCGGCCTGGTACTGGACCATGCCGGACGATATCTCCAACAGGACAATGGCCAACGCGAAGACTGCCACCGACGGCGACCAGGCGCATAAGATCAAGGTCAGCGCAGACAACGCCGAGCCGATCGCCATTACCGATGCCGCGCCAATGCGATCCATCTGCCGCCCTATGTATGGCGCTGACAGCCCCCCAACGAACAGCGAGGCCGAGAAGACGGCAAAGACCTGTGCGACAGTGATGCCGAGATCCGCTGCAATGCCGGGCGCCAGGATGCTGAAGCTATAGTAGAGGGTGCCGTAGCCGATAATCTGGGTCAGGCCGAGCGCGGCGACGATGCCAACGGGAACGTTCGGATTACGCAACGACGTCGCCCTCGCTCTGGTCAGCATCCGTCTTGCAGCATCCCTCGGATCGCTCCACGCCCTCGCGGACCATCGGGTGGCCGGCGCAGCAATCCTCCATCAGGAATTTCACGAGATCGGCCAGCGCATCGTAGCTGGCGCTGTAGACGATCGAGCGGGATTCCCGTCGCTGCGCGATGAGGCCAGAGCGCTCCAACTCCTTCAGGTGGAAGGACACATTCGAGGGCGAGACGCCCATGCGCTCGGCGATTAGGCCGGCGGCCAACCCGTCCGGTCCGGCGACGACCAGCGTTCGGACGATAGCGAGGCGGGTTTCCTGCGACAGGGCCGCGAATGAGGTGAGGGCTTGACGTTCGTCCATATTTCAACAATCCTTGAATCATTGAACAATAGGAGTAGCGCACATGACCGCAATCGACAAGGCTGTTTCCACCGATATCACGCTTGGCCAGCTTCTCGATGGGCTGGCGGCCGCGCCGGAAGCGCCGCTGGTGTTTCTCTACGAAGGTCAGCCGGTGAAGGCGGGCTACCATGTCACCGAGGTCAAAGCGGGCGCATTCTCGGCACTCGACTGCGGCGCCAATCCAGAAGCCTGGTCGGAGATGTTCATTCAGCTCTGGGATATCGACGAAAACGGCCGAGACCACATGCCGGCGGCGAAGTTCTCCGCGATCATCCGCAAGGTCTCCGACCACGTCCGGCTTGATCCGGCGGCCAAGCTCACCTTCGAGGTCAGCGACGGAAGCCGGCCGATGGCGCTCTATTGCGCGTCGTTGCCGCGCCTGGCTGGAGACCGGTTCGAGGTGGCACTCGCCGCACGGGTATCGAGCTGCAAGCCGCGCGATCGTTGGCTGGCCGAGAAGGCCATAGCCGCGGACTCCTGCTGCGGACCTGCGGCACCCAGCACAAAATGCTGTGCCTGAGTGGCGCGTCTGCGGTCATCTCAGGAAATCGCGGATGCCGAGGCCAGCCTTGGCATCCTGTTCATATCGGCACACGACATGCATATGCGCATGGAAGATGTGCTGGCCACCAGTTGCTCCGACGTTCCATCCGATCGTAAATCCATCGGGCTGGAATTGATCGAGCCGGCGTTTCGCCTCCACCAGCATCTCACCAAGGTCGGACCATTCTTCCGGGGCGAACTCGAATGGCGTCTCGACATGGCGGAAGGGAATGATCATCGCGGATGGGTTCGGCAAAGTCGGCTTCAGCATCATGTACTGCGATCGATTGCTCGCCGCGGGCTCACCTCCGGTCAATCCATTCGCAAGGCACCACCGACAATTTTCCACACTTCCGCCTGCCATACCGCCTGTCCAACCACGTGATATCTATGCATACATATCGCCCATGACTGACACCGCCAATCTATCCCATGCCCGCAATCCCGCTGCTGCTTTCGGTGGAGGCGCCATTATTGGCGCGCTCGGCGGACTCATCGGTCTGGGCGGCGCCGAGTTCCGTCTTCCGATCCTGATCGGGTTGTTCAACTTCGCAGCCCTCGAAGCGGTCATTCTCAACAAGGCCATGAGCCTCGTCGTCGTTGCGACTGCGCTTCCCTTTCGGGCAGGAACCGTTCCTTTCAGCGCCATCGCCGACAATTGGCCCATCGTCCTCAATCTGCTTGCAGGAAGCTTGATCGGCGCGTGGTTTGGTGCGGGCTGGGCAACAAAGCTGCGGTCGGAGACACTCTACAAGGTCATCGCCATCATGCTCGTGGCGATCGCGATCGTCCTGGTGATCGGGCACGATGCGACGGCCGGCCAACCGCTATTGACTGGCGTCAGCCAGCTCGTCGCAGGTGTTGTCGCAGGCTTCATCATCGGCATCGTAGCGTCGCTACTGGGAGTCGCGGGAGGCGAACTACTGATCCCGACGCTGGTCCTCCTCTTTGGAGCGGACATCAAGCTCGCTGGCAGCCTTTCGCTTGCCGTAAGCCTGCCAACCATGCTGGTCGGATTCACCCGCTATAGCCGTGATCAGAGCTTCTCTGTCATTGGCCGCAACAAGGCTTTTCTCCTGATCATGGCTGCCGGTTCGATCGTCGGCACGTTCGTCGGCGGCCTGCTGCTCGGCATCGTGCCGAACGCGGTGCTGCTGCCAGCGCTGGCGATCATTCTCCTGATATCCGCTGTTAAGGTGTGGCGGCACTAGAGGCATCGATTGCTGCGACTATGCCGAGCCTCCGATCCTGACCTACTTGAAATCTCGGGCTTTGGGGAACGGGTTCGGCATAGTCTCAGGCTCGGGATAAGTACCAGACCTCTTGATCGATCGACTGAAGGTCAAGAGCCGGAATTTTCACTAGCCGGTGGCTTGAATGACATGAAGGTCCACAGCGGTCATCCTCATCGGCGTGGCGGGTATAAGATTTGATTTGAAATCCAAAATTTGACAAATTCTTGTTGAAATTGGCATAACAGAACATATATTCCCCGTATGATATACCGATTGGAAATTGAGAACTTCTACTCGTTCCGCGATCCGCAGGCTCTCGACTTGCGGATTCCCCGTAACGTACCCGATTACCCGGAGCGGTTCTCCGCGGTGTTCCCCGGCGCCGAGGAACGCGCACCCAAAGTGGTGTCGCTGTTCGGCGCAAACGGCTCTGGAAAGTCCTCGGTCCTCAAAGCTCTGACGTTTCTCTCCTGGTTTCTCAAGGACAGCTTCCAGCATCAGGGCACATTGCCCTGCGAACGGTTCAATGACGAGGAGTCGATGAACCGACCAATCCGATTGGCCATTGAGATGGGCGCGCTTACGGAGCTGTCATTCGCTGCCGTCAACGCGCCTACGCATCGCAAGGAGGACTTCGGTCTTTATCGATACGAACTGGAACTGCTCCCGAAAGACGGCGAGATCCGAACGGTCGGTCGAGAAGCCCTCCGTCACAAGCCAGAAGGGCAGGGCAAATGGCAGCGCGTGTTCGAACGGGGAACAGGCAAGGATGTGCGCGGTTCACGTACGTTTTCCCTTACCGGATATAGCCAGGTCATTGATAAGATTCGGGACGATGCCAGCGTTGTCTCAACCCTCGCTCTTTTCGAGCACGAGCCTTCGAAAGTGCTCGCGGAAGCGGCGAGCGCTGTCTTCCGCAACATACTGATGGAACGCTTGGAATTTACCGACAGGGACGTCTTTTCGTTCCTGGCTCAAAATCCAGCGGCGGTCCAGAGCCTCAATCGGGAACTCCAGCGCATCGACGTGGGTGTTGAGCAAATGGAGATTGTCCAGACAGCATCGGGTCCGACCGCCCTGTTCAAGCATGAGGGCTTGCATGTCCCCATGCCATGGATACTAGAAAGTCAGGGAACCCGATCCTTTATCCGGATATTTCCGCTCTTGTTGCTGGCCCTCCAAAAAGGCGGTGTTGCGGTAATTGACGAACTCGATCTGTCGATCCATCCCTTGATCCTTCCGGAAATCGTCCGGTGGTTCTACGATCCAGACCGCAACCCGGGCGGAGCCCAGCTGTGGATGTCTTGCCATTCGGCTTCGTTGCTTGATGACCTCAGCAAGGAAGAGGTCGTTTTTACCGAAAAGGATCAGACCGGACGCTCAAGCGTATATAGCCTGATGGACGTCCAGTCTGTTCGGCGAAATGACAACCTCTACAAGAAGTACCTTGGAGGGGCATTCGGCGCGGTGCCACAAATCGGATGAGACGGCGCAACGCACATATTCCCGTCCGCAAACCCGTCTTTCTCGGATGCGAAGGCGAATCCGAACAGGCTTACGGACAGTTTTTGAACGATATCGTCCGGCAAAAAGAGCTGCCGTTTCACATAGAGGTAGTGAACCTCAACCCTGGCGCGGGAGATCCGCTCGCCCGCGTCAAAAAGGCAGTGCAGGAAATTGCACGCCGAAACCAGCGGCGTGCCGAGTTTCAATATCGTGCGCTCCTTATGGATGACGATCAGATCGCAGGCGACCACCAGCGTCGCCAGCAAGTCCACGCGCTGGCGGCCCAGAACAAAATTTCAATCATTTGGCAGGCCCCATGCCACGAGGCATTCCTTCTCAGGCATTTTGAGGGTCGGCTAACCGCAAATCCGCCAGACAGCGCTACCTCGCAGGCCAATCTTCTCCAAGTTTGGCCCGGCTATGCAAAGCCAATGAGTCGCCTGGAGGTGTCTCGAAGGATCGATCTCGAAGGCGTAGAAAGGGTCTCCGGAAATCATCAGGAATTCGCTGCGCTACTTCGGTTCCTGCGACTAATCCCGTAAATAGATCGTTCGGCTTTCTAGGGCGTGTGGACGAATTTGAGCAAGCATAGGCCGGCGGCGAAGCTGACGATCGAGCGGAAATTCCGTGCGGTCTTTTCGCATCGCAAAGCGACGCGCTTGAAGCGCTTGAGCCGCCCGAAGCCTTGCTCGATCCGAGCGCGCGCCTTGTAGAGCGTCTTGGCGAAGAAGGCCGGCGCGTTCTTCTCGTTGGCCTTGTGCGGGATCACCGGGGCGATGCCGCGAGCCCGGGCGGCGGCGCGATTGGCCTTGCTGGAATAGCCTTTGTCGCCCAGTGCGGCGCGTGGGGTGATGTCCGGCCCTATGTCGAGCAGGGTCTCGAAGCGGGTTGTGTCGGCAACCTGGCCGCCGGTCAGATCGAACGCGATGATGTCGCCCGAATTGTCCGCCTTGGCGTGGATTTTGGTCGTGAACCCGCCACGCGAGCGTCCGAGCGCCTGGCCTTGCTGCCCCCCTTTGCTCCGGCCGCCGAGACATGGGCGCGGACAATGGTAGAATCGAACATCTGGATCAAATGGGCCGATGCGCTCATCTCGGCCAGCGTGTCGAAAAAGGCTTCGAACACGCCGGCCTTGCTCAGCCGGTCAAAACGCTTCCACACCGAGTTCCAATGGCCGAAGCGCTCCGGCAGCGCCCGCCAGCGCACATTCTCCACCGTGAAGAAGTGCATCGCTTCCAGAAACAGCCGGTCGTCCGTGGCCTTGCGGCCCCGCCGGGGCAGGCAGGCCCGGAACACCTCCAGCGCGTTCGCCCAATCCGTATCCGTCATCTTCGTGGACATCGCCGACCTCCAAATCAGTCGGCAACCTATGAATCAGACCGGATTCGTCCCCAGAACCCCAAAACCTATACCTGAGTCAATTCGTCCACACGGCCTAGTGCCCGAAGACTTGCTCAAGGTGCAAATCGTGCGACCTGACGTCAGGGAGCAAACCTCAATCTGCCAAGCGTCCATGAGTTGGCGGTTCCCTGCGCGGCTTGCTCTAACGGAGAGAAGCCAAGCAAAAGTTTCGGTTTTAGCGAAGATAACGCGGTCAAAGATGAATCCGCTGCGAGTAAACGAAAAGCGCATTCGTCCAGGCATTTTCATCGGAAACAATCCGGACAGCATAGAGTGTCAGGGTTGGATTTTTTTGAGGGTCTTTGGTAGTTTTTCGAAGTACCCTTGCGGCGCTCTGGAGGAGCGGACCTGATGCCAACGTGGCCGAAAGAGAAGTTATTGAAGCACGGTCCGGACCTTCCGATGGAAGAACGAATCCGCCGCTACCAACACAATATCCGCACCATCCGGGACTCTGGTTGTGCGGTTCCGACTACCGCAATGGTCGATACACTCGATCCGGTCGAGATCGAGATATGGTTTGCGGATAATGCGTTCAATATCGACCGCCTCAAGGAGGTGATAAAGCGCGTGTCGGATTTGCCAGACGACACGTTACTGCCGTCCCCGTTCAACAAACCGGATCGGTAGCCCCTACTGGAAAACGGCAACCATGCATGAAGATCGGAGCTGCCACGCGGGCGAAAATCAGCTTTCGTGCTTTCGCCCGATCGTCGCCACAACCTCGTAACGGTCGACAAACGCACCGGGCCCACCGTTCAGCAGCGCCAAGATGCTGGACTGAGAAATCGAGATTGTCTCAACCTTCTCGATATTCGTTGTCTCCCATTCCATGTCGGGATCGGCGGCGATGTCGTCGCGCATCGCAAGAACGGTGCTTTTTACGTCGTCGTAATTGTCGAAGAAAATATCGCGCAGCCCTGTCGGTTTCCAGCGCTCCTCGCGCGGAATACGCGCGTCGGCGTAGGTATAGAAAGTGAAGACGAGACCCTCAGCCAACGGTTTCTCCTGAAGCGCCTTCGGCGGTACGTCCCCGCCGTTCAATGCTCAATGACCCCATGATCGGGGGGTTGGAAACCGTGTGAAACGGCCCTGAGCTTTTAGTTCGGAGAACCTGGACATAGCGTCAGGCCCCCCGACCCAAAGGTCAAGGAGGTGATGCTGTATCGGCCAGCACCAACCGTTCACAGGGGTTTCCACGCCCCAAAGCGGCACGTACCGCTTCGGGGCGGAGAATAGGACATCCCGTTGAATTTGTCCTGAAATTTCTTCACGCGCCCCCGCGCAACGCGCCACTTTTCGAACCGAGCCGGTGGCGCGGGCGGCCGGGAATGGGAAAGGCGCGTCGGCGAAGGGAGAGGGAGAGGGGGGCGGAACGGCGGCGGCGGGTTGAGAGGCTGGAGAGAGGCTCCGGCTGCTCGCCATGGAGCCGCACCATGCGTCACAATCCGAATGTGGATCCCGCGCACCAACGATTTGCCACCCATAAGACACAGCCGGCGATATCGATTGCCCGCGCTTTTCCGTCGATTTCCATCCTCCCGCCGATCGCGGATCTTCTTCAGCAAGGCGCGGCCGCAGCCATCGGCGTTTCGGGCGGCAAGGACAGCCAGGCCGCAGCCATGGCGACCTTCGAGTATCTCGATCGGATCGGACATTCCGGCCCGCGTCTACTGATCCATGCCGATCTCGGCTCGGTGGAATGGGCGGATTCGCTGCCGACCTGCGAGCGATTGTCCGATCGCCTCGACGCCGAACTCATTGTCGTCCGCCGCAAGCAAGGTGGGCTGATGGACCGCTGGGAAAGCCGCTGGCGATCCAACGTCGCGCGCTACGAAAACCTCAGCACCGTGACGCTCGTCCCATGCTGGAGCACGCCGGCGATGAGGTTCTGCACGTCCGAGATGAAGACCTCAAAAATCCATGCGGAACTTAAACGCCGGTTCTCAAAACTGCCGATCATCAGCGTGACCGGCGTCCGGCGCGAGGAAAGCCCGCAGCGCGCTCGAGCCGAGATCTTCGATCACAAGCCGGGTGAGCGAATATGGACGTGGCGGCCGATACTCGACTGGTCCGAACCGGAGGTCTTTTCGTCGCTCGATTTCTGGGGCATCGAACCCCATCCCGCCTATCGCCGGTTCGGCCTCACGCGTGTGTCGTGCCGCTTCTGCATCATGTCGAGCCTTCCCGATCTGGTAGCCGCAGCGGCGCAGCCGGAAGCACACGATCTCTATCGACAAATGGTTGGCCTGGAATGCCGCAGCACGTTTGCGTTTCAGAGCAGCCGTTGGTTAGGAGATATTGCGCCCCATCTCCTTGAGCCGAGAATCCGTGATCTTTTCGCCATGGCCAAGGAAAACGCGGACCGTCGTCGTGCGGCAGAACGCCGGCTGACGAAGCCGATGCTCTATGTGAAAGGTTGGCCCACGCGGATGCTATCCGACGGCGAGGCCGATCTTCTCGCGGAGGTGCGCTCGCAGGTCAGCACCATGCTGGGATTTCGCGCGCGACATGTCGGCCGCGCCTCTATCCATGCGCGCTATGCCGAGCTCCTCGACCTTCAGGCCAGCCGGGGGAGGGCCGCATGACCGACACGTCACCCTCCAGCCGCCTGCTCATCCTGTCCTGCTCGATGACCAAGCGCGACGGTCCGCAATACATGCCGGCGCGTGACCGATACGATGGGCCGCTCTGGCAAACATTGCGTCGTGTCGATCCCGACGAGCGGAAGGCACGGGTCGCCTTTCTGTCGGCTGAGTACGGTTTTCGTGAAGCGAGGACCACCATCGAAAACTACGATCGACGGATGACGCCGGAGATTGTGACCGCCATGAAGGCCGGCGGCCTCGGCACGCGATGGCCGCTGCCGAAAACTCAGCGGCGCGTGGTGATGCCATCGGGCGAGCATCCGGGCATGCACATCGCCTCGATGACGGAGCATGGCCGGAAACCGTTCGTCGATGTCTGCCTGGTTGGTGGCGCCCTCTATCTCGACGTCATGCAGCACTTCGTCGACCTGTTTCAGGAGGATGGCTTTGTCGCGGGGAGCGCGGCGATCACGGAAATCTGCGCGCCGATCGGCATCATGCGGCGGCGGATGGCGATCTGGCTGGACAGGTCCCTGCGGGACGCGAGCGGCGACGCGGACGCAGGCGGCAAGCGGTGAGGGCGGTGGCCGGGGAAAGAGGGAGAGGGGGGAAGGGGCCTTCGCGGCGGGTTGAGGTTGCTGGAGAGAGGCTCCGGCCAACCCGCCTTGGAGAAACGAAATGGCCAAATCAGCCATCGAGAAGGTCACATTGAACCCGGCGGAGAACATCCCGTACGACAGGATCGAACTGTCGCAGAAGAATGTTCGGCGGGTAAAGAACGGCGTCACGATTCCGCAGCTTGCAGAGGATATCGCCCGTCGCGGTCTCATCCTAAGCCTGAATGTGCGACCAATACGTGATGCCGACGGGAATGAGACCGGGCGCTTTGACGCCCCGGCCGGGGGGCGTCGCTACGAAGCACTCGGACTGCTCGTCAAGCAGAAGCGTCTGCCCAAGTCGGCGCCGACACCTTGCATCGTGAATCGCGCCGAGACGACCTCGGCCGTAGAAGACTCGCTTGCCGAGAACACGCAACGCGAGCAGCTGCATCCGCTCGACGAATTCCGCGCCATTATGGACCTGCACGAGCAGGGCCTCGACGAGGAAGAAATCGCCGCCCGCTTCCACATGTCGGTAGCGACGGTGAAGCAGCGCCTCCGCCTGGCCTCAGTGTCGCCCCGTCTGCTCGAACTCTACGGTGATGACCAGATGAAGCTTGGCCAAGTCATGGCGTTCTCGATCACCAAGGATCACGCGCGGCAGGAGCAGGTCTGGGAGACGATTTCGCGCACGCAAAGCACCGACCCCTACTATATTCGCCGGCTGCTGACCGAAACCGCGATCCGGGCGAGCGACCGCCGTGCGATATATGTCGGCATCGAAGCCTATGAGGCCGCCGGCGGCATTGTCATGCGGGATCTCTTCGAGCAGGACAACGGCGGATGGCTTCAGGATCCGGCGCTGCTCGAACAGCTCGTGTTGGA
The DNA here is from genome assembly GCF_004514425.2 of Shinella sumterensis. Taxonomy (GTDB): domain Bacteria; phylum Pseudomonadota; class Alphaproteobacteria; order Rhizobiales; family Rhizobiaceae; genus Shinella; species Shinella sumterensis. Next base: position 170,342 of record NZ_MYFN02000009.1, on the reverse strand, counting down.
AAAGCTGACGGCAGACGCTGAAGCGCTGAAGATCGATGAGGGTTGGAAGTGGGTCGACTTCGCCATCGACTTCCACTTCGGCCACGCTTCCGGCCTTCGCCGCTTTTACGGCAAGCAGGCAGAACTGACCGAGGAGGAGCTGGCGCTTCATGATGCCCTGACGGCAGAAATCGAGAAGCTCAATGCCGAATACGAAGCTGTCGACGACCATTCGGAGGAGACGGAAGCGCGCCTTGATGATCTCGACGCTCAGATGACGGCGCTGAATGACCGACCCTTTGTCCTCGATCCCGAGGACGTCGCTCGCGGCGGCGCCTTCATCTCGCTGGCCGGCAACGGCGAACTCAGAATCGAGCGCGGCTTCGTCCGCCCGGAAGACGAGCCTGTCGTCGAGGCGGAGGAAGGCGATGGCGTCGGCCAGAATGGTGACGATGGCGACGAGACCGCCGCGGAAGGTGGTGGTGTGACGATCAACGGCAAGCCCGTTGGTGTCGAAGATCAGGAGGAGGACGACGGCAAGATCCGGCCGCTGTCGGAACGGCTCATCGAGGACCTGACCGCGGCCCGCACGCTTGCGCTCAGGAATGCGCTCGCCAATGAGCCGATGATGGCCTTCATCGCCGTGCTGCACCTGCTCGTGCTGAACGCCTTCTATCACTTCCGCTCGGCGTCTTGCCTGGAAATCACGGTGCAGCATTCGGTCTCGACCAAGACGCAGGGCCTTTCCGAAACGGTCTGGGCGAAGGAGATCGAGCAGCGCCAGGAGAACTGGGGGCACGATCTTCCCGGCAACGCCGATGCGGTTTGGGCCTACCTGATCGCGCTCGATCACGACAGCCGGATGGCGCTGTTTGCTCATTGCGCGTCGATGTCGCTGAACGCCACGATGCAGCAATGGAACCGCCGGTCCAAGGAAAACCAGCATGCCGTGCAGCTGGCCCAGACGATCGGATTCGGCATGGTGGGTGCGGGCTGGACGCCGACGGTCGACAACTATCTCGGTCGCGTGACCAAGGCGCACATCCTGCAGGCCGTTCGCGAAGCAAAGGGCGATCAGTCGGCCCAGCTTATCGATCACCTCAAGAAGCAGGACATGGCGCGCGAAGCCGCCCGGTTGCTCGACGGCAGCGGGTGGCTCCCGGAAGTGCTGCGCTATCCTGCCGATGAAATCTCCGAGGAGGTCGGGATTTCGGAGACGGACGATGCTGTGACCGCAGGCGACGAGGACGTCGAAGTCGGCGATGTCGTGTTGCCGGCCTTCCTGACCGAGGACCTGGATGGCGAGCAGACGACCTCCGATCCGGATGACGATCAGGGCAGGCATCTCGAAGCCGCCGAATAGATCTCGAAACCGCCAATGATCAATCCGAAGCCCGGCCGTCGCGCCGGGCTTCTCTCTTTCTCGATATGGAGACGAACATGTCCGTCATGACTATCTACGAACAAGCGCCAATTGGCGCATTAATTGCCTGGACCGACGGCACGCGGCGTCCGCCGAAGCGCAACTTTTACCTGTATTGCGAGTGGTTATTCCACAACAATCGCGGCCGTTTGGTCCGAACGCAGGGCGAGCGCGGTAGCGGAAATCCGGGAATGAGCCCGGCAATAACCCTCCTGAGAGGCGATTTCACTGAAGCGGGTGTGGTGGCCAACAGTTCTCTCTACACCTTCCATATCGACTATCCGCTTCGGTTCACGATCGTTGAACGGCCGCCGATTGGCTCTGTCCGGGTCTTCGACCGGCCGGGTCGGGACGCAGAGCTTGTCTATCTCGCGTGCGGCCGCGCCGAGGCCGAGCATTGGGTCGCGGTCGAGGGAGATCGGTATCCCGATCCCGTGTTCGAGGAGGTTACTGCAGACGAGGTCGCGGCCGCCGTAGTGGAAGGGAGGATGGTATAATGTTGAACGACATCCCTCGCGCCGTCATCGTTCCCGACGAAACCCGTCAGGATTTCCTCCCAACCCTCTTCGGCCGTTCGCACCTGATCGTCGCCGAGAATGCCGTCTACGCCTTGATGGGAAGGCTTAGCCCTCTCGACTATCGTGGCGGTTCCTGGGATTTCTACGAGCACGAGAGCAAGCCGCTATTTCTCGCACCCAGATCCAGGACGCGTTTCCGGATTACTGGCGATGTCACCTGCTTCCATGGCGAGGTCTCCGCCGAGGCAGCCGGCATTATCGCCACGATGTTCGCATTTTCGCACCTGTCATTCCAGTTCCAGTCCGATCGACTCGTCGAAGGATATGAGCGCCTCTACGCGTACTCGGCGGATCATCCTGAGGCCTCGGAGATCTTCCAGGCAATCGACTGAAGCCCACTTGCACGACTGCGGGTCGCGGACGTTTCGGAGCGAGCTGCGATCCACAGATCCATTCCCAATTCACCAGCCCGGTTGGCGCGATAGCGGCGGCTGGGCTCGTTCGTTTCAGGAGCTTGAGATGCCCGACTACACCATTGAGACAAGTTATCGCGTGCCAGCCTACCGTCATCGCACCTACCAGGCCGACACCGTCGCGCGCGCCTGCCGGCAGGCCATCGAGGACGATGACTGGTCCGGTGAAAAGCTGAGCTACGAAGACGCCGGCGAGAACTACATTTCCGGCATTTGGAACGAGGTCGATGCCGCATATTCCGGCCAGGCGATCCCTGTCCCCTCGCACTTTTCGGAAACGATCGAGCGGAAGGTCAGGCACTTCGAAATCCTGCTTGGCCTGCTGAAGTTGCTCCTCGCGGATGTCCAGGCCGGCCGGGCGGCGTCGGACGACTGGATCGAGCGTGCCGTCTCAGCCGTCGCCCGTGGCGAGGCGATCCTCGCAGGCGCTCGCGATCCCGACGAACTCGCCGAGGGAGAGCGCCTATGACGCAATACAATGTCAAAATCGCTTTCTGGCTGAGTGCCTATGACGGTTTCGCCCTCGAGGCCGACAGCGATGCCGTGGCGATCGAGAAAGCCAAGGTGACCGCCACGGTGGCCATGGAGGCATCCGATCAGCCGGAACACATCGAGATCGATCAACGGCGTGAAGGCACCATCATCTACATCGATCGCGTCACAGCGGATGGGACGGAACCGGACATAGAAAATGTCGAGTTTGACGACGACCGCATCCATCCCGCGCCAGCGCGCTGAGCTTCATCCCTTTTCTTTCCACCAACCCGGCCATCGCGCCGGGATTTTACGTTTCAGGAGACGACTCATGAATACCATGATTTCCAGCCCGCCCGCCGTATCCTCCGGCTTCAAGGTCGACATCTCGCGCGGCGAACGCATCGGCCGGGTATCGTCCGAATGGTTCTCTCGCCCGGACGACGAGCGTTATCTCTCGCTTTCCGACCTCCATCGCGCGGTCAGCGAGCGGACGGAACGCGCCCGTGTTCGCACGGTCGAGAGCGCGGACATCCGCGTCGAGGCGACACGCGACAACGCCGAGCGCCTTTCCCTTGTCGTTCCCGGCAGCCGCGTACCGCTGGCGCCGACCCATTGGAGCTACGGCCAATTGTGCAGCCTTGTCGGCGCGCCCGCGAGCTACATGCGCCAGCTTCCCGCGCCGCTGGCGGCGATCAATCTCCAGCATGGGCTGCTCAACCACAGCGCCGAACTGGTCAAGACCCTGGAAATGGACGACGGGCGCGTCGAGTTGCGCGCGGTGACCGGCCCCGAGTACGGCCGCATCTGGGATAAAGAACTCGTTGCGGCGGTGATGAGCATCGCCGGGAATGGAACCGGCGACACGATCTGGAAGGTGCCTGGCGTCCTCGACTGGTCGACCATGACCCACAATCCTTTCGTCGACGTCACAAAGGATACGACGACACTCTATGCCAGCGACAGGGATGTCTTCCTGTTTCTCGTCGACGATACGCACCCCATCGAGGCCGGGCGGCTGCCGAACGGCGAGCCGGATCTCTATTTCCGAGGATTTTATGCCTGGAACTCGGAGGTCGGCTCGAAAACCCTCGGAATCGCGAGCTTCTACCTGCGGGCTGTGTGCATGAATCGCAACCTTTGGGGCTGCGAAAATTTCGAGGAAATCACCATTCGGCACTCGAAGTTCGCCGCAAAGCGCTTCGCGCACGAGGCCGCCCCGGCGCTGATGAATTTCGCCAATTCCTCACCCGCACCGTTCATCGCCGGCATCCGAGGTGCGCGCGAGAAGATCGTCGCCCGCAACGAAGAGGACCGGTCCAGTTTCCTGCGCAAGCGTGGTTTCTCGAAGGCGGAAACCGGCAAGATCATCGACACGGTGCTTGCCGAGGAGGGGCGCCCGCCGGAATCCATTTTCGATTTCGTGCAGGGCATCACTGCCCTCGCGCGCGGAAAAGCGCATCAGGACACGCGCCTGGAACTGGAGGGTAAAGCGCGCAAGCTGCTCGAAAGCGCGGCCTGACCACGTTCCGCTCCCGCACACACTCCCCCTCTATCCCATCAGCGCCCGGCCACCGTGCCGGGCGTTCGCCATTTTGGAGAACCTACAATGACCAGCTTTTCCTTTCACGCACAGGTCGCCGCGGAGGCGATCGAAAAGGTCGGCCGCCTTTTCAACGCCTCGATCGACGATATCCTCAACGAACTGCTCCAGAACGCACGGCGCGCCGGGGCCGCGAAGGTCTTGATCGACCAGATCGACGATCCACGGTTTGGCCCAGCAATCCGCATCGCCGATGACGGCGCGGGCCTCGCCGAACCCCGCTCGCTCTTTTCTCTCGGGAGGAGCGAATGGTCGAAGGCGCTGTCCCTGTCAGAGGACGCCGCCGGCATGGGCTTCTTTTCCCTCGCCAATCGTGGAGCGATCATCATCGCTGGCCAGAAAGGCACTGGCCAGGCCTGGGCCATCGCGGCGACACCGGATGCCTTCACGGCAAGGAACCGGTCACGGTCGATGTCGGTCCGGAGGGGCATCAAGGCTTGACCGTGATCTTCCCGGAGAAGAAGGGCGAGCATTTTGCGACTGCGGTCCGCCGTGCTGCTCGCTTTTTCCCTGTTCCTGTCATCTTCAATGGCGAGCAAATGCCGTCCTCGGACTTCCTCGATGGCGCGGATCATATCGAGGAATGGCAAGGAATCCGGATAGGCGTGTTTGGTCGGGACCTCTCCCGCTACCACGACGACAACGTCAACTTCCATGGCGTGAGGCTGAAGGTTGGCTTACCGGACCTTCAGCAATCCTGGCATCGCAGCTATTTCGCGCGCATCGATGTGGTCGATTGTGCTCACCTGAAGCTCGTGCTTCCGGCCCGCAAGGATGTCGTGCGCGATGCGATGTATGCCGCGCTCATCGAAGAGATTACGCGCCTGTATTTTCGCATGGTCGCGGCCGGCGGTGCGCGGAGCTTGAAGTTCAAGGACTACCACTTCGGCCGGACGCTTGGCATCGACCTGAAAGAGGCCGTCCCGCTCCTGCGACCATTTACGCCTTCGTGCGCGGATACGGACCGGATTGTTGTTCTCGCGCCCGAGCCGGTCGAGGCAGGGGCGCTCGTCTTCGAAGGTGAGGGTCCGCTCGAAGAGCAGACGTTTGCCCGCGCAATCGCGCGACTAGACCGTCCTCCGCAGCTCTTCGAGCCGCACAGCGCGTTTACCGGATACAGCTGGTATGACGGGCTACGTTGCATTCAGATCAGATCCTACAGGATGGAAGTTGGCGGCTCGGTCGAAGAGAAAGAGCCCTTCGATCTCTTCGGCGCAAACGCGCGGCCGGATCGCCTTGAAGTGGTTCTGGACGTTTCGGGCGAGGAAAAGACGGAGTGGGTGCTGGAGACCGACCTGATCGTCCAAGGGGTCGATCACGGTTCCTTGGATGAGGCGGAGATCCTCGTCACCAAGCAGTCGGGTATCACGCCGTCACATCTGACCACCTTCCTTGTCGATGCCCTCTATTCTCCCGGGGACGATGCGGAAGCCGGCTCCTATGAGGAGCAGGAGCGATGGTTCTCCGACGAGGCGGAGGATCTGAGCATCGCCTTGCTGGAAACGGCGCACGCTGCCGATCTGAATGCGATCGTGCGTGTCGTCGAACGCGAAGTGGCTTGGCGCGTGCCTCGGGAAGACGCGATTCTGAGGATCGAGCATCGAAAGATCTCGGTCGAAGGTCTTTCCCCACCTGTCGGTGCGCCGCCGGCGCCGCGCGCGGCGACATAGCCCTCATCAAAACGCACGAGCATTCCTCCCATCAACCCGGCCACCGCGCCGGGTTTGTCGTATCGACTGAAAGGCAGTCCCATGAACAATCTCGAAACCCGAATTTACACCTATCCGCCAATCTCGCTTGCCGATATCACGCCGCTCGAAAAGCTCGTGCTGACCCACGTTCTCGAATGCAGCGAGACCGAAGCCGGGCTTGTCCTGTTCACCGACGTCGGCCCGATCAACCCGATCAGCGTGAAGCGCCAAGCGCTGCTCAACGCCTTTCGCGCCTCGGCGCCACAGGCAGACAGCGCACTCAATGCCTTCATTGGCAGCCGCATTCTGGCGCTATTGCCGACGTCGCCCGATGGTAATGATGTCGCTGCCGAAATCGATCTCAGCGAATTCCCGTGGCAGTTCATCGTGCATGATATTGTCGCGCGCTCGCCGAGCCTGCCGGAGGTCACGGTGATCCAATGGATGAATCATCCTTCGCAGCGGCTGGAGACCTATGGCGCCAGCGTGTCCCTCATCACCGGCAAGGGCATCCATAACGCGACCAGCGCGGATCTGCTGAACCGGTTCCGTTTGCAGGATCGTGCGCTGATGCCGCCGCTCTCGCCGCCTTCGTTGCCAGACGGTGCTCCAGTTGACGCCCCTCGGTCTTTCACCGTCGGCGAGATGGAGACGGCTCTCTGCATCTGGGAGGCCATGCTCTATTTTCGCGGACTTCACGAGGATCGCCGTCCGGTTCCAGATGGCGTTATCCGCATGTCCGAATTGTGGGATGCGACCGGCTGGCAGGCGATGCGGAGTCATGTCCTGGCGATCGTACCTCTTGCAGAGCAAGCGTACACCGATCTCTCGGATGCTTTGGAGGAGGGCGGATTTACCTTCGATTTCGATTTCATTCCCGCTGTCGTCGGTGCTTTGGACTGGTCTGAATACGGGCCATACCGGGATGGCGAACCCGAGGAATTTCTCCAAACCGTCATATCGGCGGTCGCTGGCCGGCGTCGTGACGTTGCGGCCGAAGCACTCGCCAGCGACAAGCTCATCGCTCGAAAATCCTGATGGACGGTCTTCGTCAGTCTATGACGCGATTAGGCGCTGATCCCGGCCTGGGTCGGTGTCGCATCGGATTCCGGCGACTGGCCGTGGCTCATCGACGCAACTTCGTTGCCCATCTGCTCGACGTCAACCACGTCGCTGGCGGCCTTCAGGTCGATACGCCCCCAGATCGACGTTTCTTTCCGGGGGAGGCGCCGCCGATTCTTGAACTCGACGACGAACGGCTTTTTCTCAGGCTTCATGATGCTCCGGCTGAATGTGGCGGGTGACTGCCTCCCGGCAGCTGTTCTTATTCGCGGGAGCCTGTCAACGGATTACGCCGGGAAGTCCACGATCAGGGAATTCGGGGCATCTCGCCATCGCCGGCCCGCCAGACCCAAGGTGTGATCTCCGGTCTCGTCTCGATCATGTCGGCAAGCGCATGCTCGTATTCGTCGCCGGCACTCGCCGGCACGATGAACATCGCCACCGGCGCGGGCTTCTGCTCGGGCAGCGTCACCGACACGATCGGCGCGTCGCGCGGAAGGTTGAAGCGCAGGCCCTTCACGCTCTTCCGCTTCAGGTGGCTGAGCTTCTCCAGCAGTCGCAATTCGTTAATGTCCTCGAAGGGCAGCCAATGCTCGTTCACAACCATCAATGCGACTTCTTCGACCGATGCGATGCCCGAGGTCGAGATGCCGAAGGTGGCGATGACGATCAGGTGGAACGCCTCGCTGGAACGCCACAGTTCGAGTTCGGTTTCGTAGCGGGCCGCCAGCCGCCGCCAGGCCCCATCCTCGATTATCAGGGGGAAGGGCATGTGCCGCACGACGATCCTCTGTCCCTCGCGGGCCGGAGAGAACTCTTTCACCTCCGCGACAATCATCATCAGCTTGCGCGGTCTTGAACCTGTCGCCTGCACGCCCTTCAGTGCCGTCGCGCGGCGCGCGGCGATGCCGTCCTTGTCCTCCGTCTGGTAGACCTCCGGCACATAGAGCATGTCGCTGAGCGGTCCGCCTCTCGCCGTCATCTGCGACGCTGCGTTGATCAGGCTGGTGCGGACGCGTCCCCAGCCGCGCCGGCCGGCCCAGACTGAACGCCATTCCGTCAGTTCGCCGGCCTCCCAGAGATAGTGGAGCATAGCCTTGAGCGACAGTTTCCGCGGCTCGCTGCGAATACCTGGTTCCGACTGTTCCGTCGGTGTGCTGGCCGCAGCGCGCGGACCCCGCTTCGTCAAGGAAAAATCGAGCTTCAGATCGGCTTTGCCGCTGGCGTCGATCTGGATGGCGCTGCCGATGAGCGGCCCGAGACCGGAAAGCTCGTATGGCGGTTCATAGGAAGGACAGGTCGGGTCATGTTTGCGTCCCGATAGCGGCATGCGTTTGACAACATACTGATCATCCAGTCGGGCGATGTACATGGCGACCGCCGGCTGCCTGCACATGCACATCGGACGAAGCCGCTCTTCATATGCATGCGGAAGAAGCGCCCGAAATTCCGGAGAGTTTTCCGGAAGCACCCTGTCGCCGATCGTGAATGTTCGCACTGTCGCTCTCCCCTTCTCAAGCCAAACCCTACACGGCGCGGCCGCGTTATACTATTAAAAATATGCATAGTAAAACGCAGCGACGACGGCTCATCTGACCGGCCGAGCGATTGGCTCAGCGCGACCTTTCCACGAGCGGAAGCGGGCCGCTGACGAAACTGTCCATGTGGCGTGCGGCTGCTCGTGGCCGAAGGAGGTTTCTTCGCCAAACCTCACGAGACACCATCCATTCCAGCCGCCGGCATCGCCGGCATTGTCTATCCCCGACGAGCCCGGCCCTGCGCCGGGCTTTCGCTTTCCAAGAGGCTCGTATGCCCGCAGTTATTGAAACCACCGTCTATCAGTTCGAGGAGTTGTCGGAAGGAGCGAAGGAGAATGCTCGTGCGTGGTATCGCGAGGGCGGCTTTGATTACGACTGGTATGAGTTTGTCTTTGAGGATTTCGGTCGGATATGCGAGTGCCTGGGCGTTCGCCTCAAGACGTCACCTGTCCGACTCATGGGCGGCGGCACACGAGATGAGCCGCGAATCCACTTCACCGGCTTCTGGTCTCAAGGTGACGGTGCATGCTTCCAGGCTCATTATTCCTATCGAAAGAGTGCGCCTCGCGCGATCCGTGTCCATGCGCCGAACGATACCGCGCTGCATGCGATTGCCGATAGCCTGCAAGCGATCCAGCGCCGCAACTTCTATCGGCTTCGAGCCGATGTCAGCCATCGCGGGCACTATTATCACGAGTATTGCATGGCGATCTCCGTCGAGAGGGGAAGTCCCACATACCAGGATATGACCGCTGACGCAGAAGAGACGGTCATCGAAGCGGTGCGCGATCTCGCCCGATGGCTCTACCGCCAGCTCGAGAACGAATACAACGCGCTGACCTCCGACGAAATGATCGACGAGACCATCGTGGCCAATGCCTACACCTTCACTGCGTCCGGTCGTCGGTTCGGCTAATCCGACGCCGGGGTTCTAGATCCGGCCGCGAGGGAGAGAGCGCACAGCGGCCCGGGCTTACCCCCTCGCGCTCCACGGAACATCACCATGAATGACCCCATCTATCCACGCCTCCGCATCCGCGCGGATGCGAACTGGCGCACCGTCGTGCGCGCCGCTGCCTGCCAGTTCGATCGCCGGATGCGGCACGACCCTGCCTTCCGTTTCGCGCGCAAACGCTTCTACCGCTCGATGCTCGCAGAGCATCGGCTCGACAGGCGCGAACTCGTGAACGCCTTCCGTCTTTGACGGCCTATCACCCGACGCTTGGTCGGCAACCCGAGCCGCGACGCCACCCATCTGACCGGCGGATTTTCAGCTAGGCGCGCGGCGGGTCTTCTCGCTTCCCCCCAACAAAAAAGGAATTCAACAATGCCGCAGATTGCGACAAACGTACTCAGGATTCTCGGCGCTGCTGTCGTCGAAGGCTCGAAGGTATCCTTGATCGACCAGCTCGATCGCAAACTCTATGTCGAAACCGACAAGGTTCTTCAGGCTGCCGGTGGAAAATGGAACCGGGCCGCGAAAGCCCATGTTTTCGAAGGGGATGCCGCCGAGGCGCTCGAACCGATCCTGCTTACGGGTAGTATTCCCGCACGAAACAGGACTTCGGCCAGTTCGATACGCCTCAATCCCTTGCCAGCGATGTGGTCGACCGCGCCGACATCAGGCCCCGGATGCGAGTTCTTGAACCGAGTGCCGGGCTCGGGAACATCGCCGTGGAAGCGATTGCCGCCGGCGGCCATGTCCACACGATCGAGATCGATGCCGCGCGATGCGCTCGCCTGGCGCTCAGGATTGCCCGTCTCGACAGCATGCCTGCCGCCTCGTTCTGCACCGGGCAACAGGCCGACTTCCTCGATATGCAGCCCGAAGCATCCTACGATCGCATCGTGATGAACCCGCCCTTTGCCGGCAGGACGACATCCGGCACGTCATGCAGGCTTTCGGCTTTCTCAAGCGCAGCGGCCGTCTGGTCGCGATCATGTCCGCCGCCATTCTGTTCAGGGCCAACAAGCTGACCACAGCGTTCCGCGACTTCGTCGCAGATCATGGCGGCGCCATCGAACCGCTCCCTGAAGGCTCCTTCCGATCGTCGGGGACTGCGGTCAATACCTGCGTCGTCACGATCACGGCAGGAGGCGGACATGCCTAAGAAACCTTGGCTGATCGACTGGCGCATCGAGGGAACTCGGCAAGTCCTGGCCGCGGATGCCGACGAAGCGCAGGAACTCTTCGACAAGGGATTCGGATCTCCAAATTTTCTCGATCCTCTCCGGGATGGTGAGGTCTCGAACGATCCGCCATGTCGCAACGGTACCAGAAGCCAAACGGGAGGCAACGATGCAGATAAAGCGTAAACCCCGGCCCGGCGAACCACGCTCGCATCTTGCTCATTCGCTCTACTCGGCCGAGCTCGGAGCACATGATCCCAAGCGATATCGTCTGACACCGCCCGGCGCGCCCGATGTTCCGGTGTTGGTGCAATCGGGCATGAACGTTCGCACATCATACGGCACTGGCGGCATCGTCGTAGCAGTCGGGGGCCCTGCCATTCATCACGCACAGGATGGTCGTGAGTCCGCATTTCACAATCATCTATGTCCCGACGAAGCGGTTCGGTCGACATTCCGCCACTGATCATTGCTGGATCAACGAATGCGTCGCTGTCGGTGACCGCATCCTGATGCTGCTTGAGGCCAACGAGGACGAAGTCTCCGTTGAGGCGAGCGCCGGCGAGATATCGGCGGGAGGTGAGGAATGATCAACCGATCCAGCCGGGCCGATGTCCGCAATCCCATCCTTGCGCTACCGGCAGCCCAACGCGTCCAAAATCTTCCAGTCGAAAGCCGCGCCGTCACCTCCACCAAAGAAAAGGAAACCGCCATGGCAACCGAGAGAGAATACGACGATCATCGGACCCATGTTGACCGATCTTGCCAAGAAAGCGTCTGACCTTGGAATGAGCTTAGTCGCTCGCGTCGAATGGGCACCGGATGAGGGGGAGACGACGCACGCCGGTCACGTGACCAGCGCGACCCAGGTACTCACACAGCACGCGGCGTTGAGCCGCGGCAACGTCGACGCCATGCTGCTCCACCTCATCAATTCGGGAGTGGACTGCTCGCAATCGGCTTTCCTCTACAGCTACGCGAGCAAGATCAGAGGAGACGCCAATGACACCGAATGAATTGGCGGCGCGCCGCGAGACCAAGACGACGCTCGGCTGGGACAAATCCGCGGCTATCGTGGGCGCGGATGCCCGAACAGCAGAGGAGGGCATCAGGTGATATGCGTCACGAAAGAACAACGCCGCGCCATTCACCTGAAATGGCAACAGGCCGACCAGGGCCTCTCCTATCGCGCATTCCGGAAGCTGGCCGTTCCCGTCGCCGCGGCAGACGGAGCCGTCGCACTGCGATGGTGCGGGATGTGGCTATGCATAGAGGCCGACGGCTACACGCATAGCTAGAGGCCCGATCCGTCCGTTTCGGACGCCGTTTCGCGCCCGAACTTCTCTTTGTTCCTCAATCCCGGCCCGGTGCTCCGAAAGGAGCGCCGGGCCTTTCCGTATTTTCAGGAGAGCAACATGAGCCTGTCTGTCCTTGCCTGCCCACCTATCGCCACGCCGGTCTTCCTGAATTTCCGGTCCGAAGTGGTCGAGCCGACGCGCTTGGCCATCGTCTTCTGGGATGGTGCTGGGGATATGCTCTACGCCTTCGAAGACCGTGAAGCCTTCGATCGCCAGCGCCTCTGCGCCGAGCGCAACTTCGTCCATGTCCAGCAACTGTCTGCCGAGCAGGCAGCCGCATGGATCGCCGCCGGCGGCAAGGCCGTCCTGCATGAAGTCTCGGCTGCCGGCGTCGCTGCATTCGGAAACCTCAAGCTCGCGCCCGGCTGAAGGCCGGGCGCCGCCGATAGCGCCCCAGAGGGAGAGAGGGGCCGGGAAGGGGTGGCCTGGCGGGCTTGGAGAGCGCCCGGCGGCCGGCTCCTTTCCGCTCTCGATGAGGTTTCCAATGAACGCTCCTTCCTCCTTTGCCATGAACCCGTTTGCCAGCAAGCAGCGCTTGCCCGAAGAACGCAGCCGCGCAGGCAACATCTTCGCAGCCGGGGGTGTGCTCCTGCCGCTTCTCGAAGCCGGCCAATCCATCACATCGGCGCACCTGCGCGCCGTCCTTACCACTGAATTCGGCGGCTCGGACGCCGAAGGATACTGGTCGTGGAAGGATGCCTACGAGGCGACCGAAGTCGCCCAGGTGCTCTTCCTTCGCAAGTTTGGCTCGGCCATATCCGCCCGGTCGAATACGCCGGAGGCGGCCCTTTCCATCCTGACCCGGCTCGCGGCGCTCAACCCGACGCACACGCGCCGATCCGAGGAAACCCAGCGGCTCCAGCAGTTTTCCACGCCCGTCGAACTTGCCTATGTCGCGGCGCGGGCCGCCTCCATCATGGCGGACGACGTCCTGCTTGAGCCGTCCGCCGGGACCGGCCTCATGGCGATCTTCGGCGAGCTCGCCCACGCGCGCCTCGTTCTCAACGAATATGCGCCGGTCCGGCACGCCCTCCTCGAACATCTTTTTCCCGGAACATCGGTCACGCACCACGACGCGGCCCATCTCGACGACTATCTCGATCGCGTCGCCCGTCCCACCGTCGTGCTGATGAACCCGCCGTTCTCGGCCGGTGTGCATGTCGAGGGTCGCATGGCCGATGCGGCATGGCGGCATCTCACCTCGGCTTTCGCCCGTCTTGTGCCCGGCGGCCGCCTGGTTGCCATCACCGGCTCCAGCCTTTCCCCCGACAATCCGAAATGGCGTGACGCCTTCGTTCGCTTGCAGGACCGCGGCACGGTCGCGTTCAGCGCCGCGATCGCCGGCAGCGTCTTTGCCCGTCATGGCACGACGATGGAAACACGGCTGACGGTCATCGACAAGATTGCGGCGGCCGATCCGACGAAGCTGGTTGAAAGTCGCGCTGTCGCACCCAACCTCACCACATTGCTGTCCTGGATTTCCGGCCTGCCGCCGCGCTCTCCGTCGACCGCATCGAACTCCATCGGCGCGCTGTCCAACGGCATTCTGCGCGCCTGCGCCGTGAACATGGCCGCGCGCAAGGCGGCCGAGACACTGCGCCCCGCCGCTATCGCGGGATTGCGGTCGAGCCCCGTGCTCTCTCCCCGCGCCCCGAACCGGGTGTCCGCTCCGCCTGCGCCTGTCCATGACGAGATCGTCGAACTCGCCTATGAGCTGCGCGACGCGCCGCCGTCGGAGCGGCTGGATGTCGCCGATGGCATCTACGAGCCCTACGAGCTGCGGGCGATCCGCATCCCGGGCGCCAAGCCGCATCCTGACAAGCTGGTCGAGTCCGTCGCCATGGCGTCGGTCGCCCCGCCCAAGCCCAGCTATCGGCCCCACCTCCCCAAGACCGTGATCACCACCGGCGATCTTTCAGACGCTCAGCTCGAAAGCGTGATCTATGCCGGCGAAGCCCATTCGGGCCATCTCGCCGGCTTTTGGAAAGTCGATGCCTCCTTCGACAATCTCACCGCTGTCGCCCCGGATACCGAAGGCGCGGTGCGATATCGCCGTGGGTGGTTTTTGGGCGATGGCACGGGAGCCGGGAAGGGCCGGCAGGCCGCCGGCATCATTCTCGACAATTGGCTGAAGGGCCGCCGGCGGCACGTCTGGATCTCGAAATCCGAGACCTTGATCGAAGATGCCCAACGCGACTGGAGCGCGCTCGGTCAGGAAAAGCTGCTGGTCACGCCTCTCTCGCGCTTCCGGCAGGGCAAGCCGATCAAGCTGGACGAGGGCATCCTGTTCGTGACCTTCGCGACGCTTCGCACGGACGAACGCGAGGGCAAGTCCTCCCGCGTTCAGCAGATCGTCGACTGGCTCTGCGAGGGCGAGGACAAAGAGGGCGCGGTCGATGAAGCGAGGATCTTCGATGGCGTCGTCATCTTCGACGAAGGCCACGCCATGGCCAATGCCGCGGGCGGCAAGTCTGACCGTGGCGACAAGGCGGCCTCACAGCAGGGCCGCGCCGGCCTGCGCCTTCAGCGCGCCTTGCCCGATGCACGCGTCGTCTATGTCTCGGCGACCGGTGCATCCGAGGTCGAGTCGCTCGCCTATGCGGAGCGGCTCGGTCTTTGGGGCAGCGCCGACTTCCCCTTTGCCACGCGCAGCGAATTCATCGCCGCTATGGAGGATGGCGGCGTTGCGACCATGGAGGTGCTGGCCCGCGACCTCAAGGCGATGGGCCTTTACGCGTCTCGCTCGTTGTCGTTCGAGGGCGTCGAATACGAGATCCTCGAACACGCGCTGACCGAGGAACAGGTCCGCATCTACGATTCCTATGCCGAGGCTTACCAGGTGATCCACAATCGCCTCGATCAGGCGCTGGAAGCCTGCAGCATCACGTCGGCGACCGGAACGCTCAACAAAAATGCCAAAGCCGCGGCGCGCTCCGCCTTCGAGAGCACGAAGCAGCGTTTCTTCAATCACCTCCTGACATCGATGAAGACGCCGACTCTGCTCGGCACGATCAACCAGGACGTGGCGGAAGGCCATGCCGCGATCGTTCAGTTGATCTCGACAGGGCAATCGATAACCGAACGGCGGCTCGCCGAGATCCCGACCGCCGAGTGGAACGACATCCAGGTCGACGTCACCCCGCGCGAGATCGTCGCGGAGTACCTGATGAACTCGTTCCCGACCCAGCTCTTCGAGGAATACACGGACAGCGAAGGCACGCTCCTCTCCCGACCGGTCTATGATGCCGACGGTAATCCGGTCCTTTGCCGTGAGGCCGTCGCCCGCCGTGACGAATTGCTCGAAAAACTCGGCAGCCTTCCGGCGATCCCGACCGCGCTCGACCAGATCGTCCAGCATTTCGGCACGGACAAGGTTGCCGAGATCACCGGGCGCTCCCGTCGTATCGTTCGCCGGGATGGTGAAGGTGCCTTTGCACGCTTCGCCGTCGAGAGCCGGCCGGGCAGCGCCAATCTCGACGAGACGCGCGCGTTCATGGACGACCAGAAACCGATCCTGATCTTTTCGGAAGCCGGTGGAACCGGGCGTTCCTATCATGCCGATCTCGGCGCGAAGAACCAGCGCCAGCGCCTGCACAACCTCCTCGAAGCCGGCTGGCGCGCCGATGTCGCGATCCAGGGCCTCGGGCGCAGCCATCGCACCAACCAGGCCCAGCCGCCGCGCTTCCGGATGGTCGCGACCGACGTGAAGGCCGAGCGCCGCTTCCTGTCGACGATCGCCCGGCGGCTCGACACGCTCGGCGCGATCACCCGTGGCCAGCGCCAGACCGGCGGGCAGGGCATGTTCCGCAGCGAGGACAATCTCGAATCCCAATACGCCCGCGATGCACTCAGGCAATTCTACAAGCGCGTCCATAGCGGCGCGGTCGCCGGCTGCTCGCTGGAAACCTTCGAGACGATCACGGGCCTCTCACTCTGCGACGAGGAAGGGGGACTGAAGGATGAATTGCCGCCGATTCACACCTTCCTCAATCGCATGCTGGCGCTGACCATCACCATGCAAAACGTCCTGTTCGAGTCGTTCGAGGAACTGTTGGCGGCTCGCATCGAGGGCGCGATCGCTGCCGGCGTCTACGACAAGGGCCTGGAGACGCTGACCGCCGATCGGATGACGCTCAGGGATCGCAAGCTGGTCTACACCCATCCGGTCACGGGCGCGCAGTCGCACCTTCTGACCATCGAGCGCATGGACCGCAACCGGCCGATGCTCATCGAGGATGCCCTCCGTCTGGTGGCGCAGGACCCGCGCGCGAAGCTGATGATCAACGCAAAGTCCGAGCGCGCCGCCGTCATGGCCCCGACACGCTCTATCATGCTCGACGACGGCTCCGTGCAGCCGCGCGTCGCGCTCATCCGTCCGATGGACGAGCTGCGCTTCGAGGTCCGCCAGCTTGAGGAGACGAACTGGGAGGAAGCGGACGAACAAGTGTTCGCCGCTGCCTGGAATGCCGAAGTGGCCAGCGTTCCCGAGTTCTCGACGTCGACGCTGCATGTCGTCAGCGGCTTGTTGTTGCCGATCTGGAAACTCCTGCCGCAGGATTATTGCCGGGTCTACCGCCTGCAAACCGAAGATGGCGAGCGCATCGTCGGCCGCGTGATCGCGCCGGCCGGCCTTTCACGGCTCTGCAACAATTTCGGGATCGATCGGAGCGAAGTGCTCGACCCGGAGCAGGCGTGGCGGTCGGTAGTCGATGGCTCCTCCATTATCAGCCTCGCCGGTGAGATGACGGTGCGCCGCGTCCGGGTCATGAACGACAACCGCGTCGAACTGACCGGCTTCACGGACGGGATGCGCGACTGGTTGCGCTCCATCGGCCTGTTCTCGGAGATGATCGCATGGAAGTTGCGCTTCTTCATTCCGGTCACCGATGAAGGCGCTGCGATCCTTTCACGCCTGATGCAGCGCCATCGGCTGCTCGATGTCGTCAGCCGGCACTGAAGGAGGACCGCCATGCTCTCGGCCTCCGAACTGGCGAACCGTCTCGCGCGCGATGCCGAGGCGGTCTGCCGGCACTACCTCTCCGCCGGCCGCAGGGCCGGCAATTACTGGATCGTCGGCGACACCGCCAACAGCAAGGGCAAGTCGCTCTATGTCCACCTGACCGGTCCGCGCGCCGGCCGGTGGGCTGACGGAGCCACGGCCGAGTATGGTGATCTGCTTGATCTCGTGCGCGAGACCTGCGGGCTGGTCGATTTCCGCGACGTTACCGACGAAGCGCGGCGTTTCCTTAACGAGCCCCGTCCCGATCCGGCGGCGTCCCGCAGGGGCGACGCCCGAACCGATCCGCCGGTCGAAAGACCGGCAGACAAGCGCGCGCAGCGCCTGTTTCGCATGTCGCAGCCGCTGGCGGGGACTTTGGCGGACAGCTATCTGCGCAAGCGGGGCATCCTGCGGGCATCCCTGCATCCGGCGCTTCGCTATCACCCGTCCTGCTACTATCGCGATCTCCAGACCGGCCGGACGCACAGCTTCCCCGCGCTGATTGCAGCCGTGACCGATCCCGGCGGCACGATCACCGGCGTGCATCGCACCTGGCTCGACCCCGACGGTGGCGGCAAGGCACACGTCGAAGATCCGCGCCGCGCTCTTGGCGGACTGCTCGGCAATGCGGTTCGCTTCGCCTTTCCTGTCCACAGTCCCGTATCGGTCATGGCGGCCGGCGAAGGTCTCGAAAGCATCCTGTCGCTGTCACACGTCATGCCCGCCATGCCCATGGTGTCTGCACTGACCGCCAATCACCTCGCCGCCTTCGAGCTGCCACTTGGTTGCGTGCGCCTCTACATCGCCGCCGACGCGGATGCCGCCGGCCGGAACGGTATCGAGCGACTGAGCCGCCGGGCGCAGGCCCGCGGGATCCTGCCGTTGGTGCTCGCCCCGGAACTCGGCGACTTCAACGACGATCTGCGGCTGGACCCGAGCCGCCTGATCGCCAGCCTCCGGGCGCAGCTCGCCCCGGAGGACGCAACCGTCTTCCTGCCTTCGTGATGAGGCCGTGATGGGGAGATGGGCGGGGCGGGAGCGGCGGAGGGGAGGGCGGCCATGCCGGTCGCCGCACGGATGAGCGCGCGCCTGCGGGCCTGCCGAGAGGCGACCCTTACCATCAGGCGTTCGGGCCTCCAACCGCCGGAGGCCAGGTTTTTTCCCCGCGCCGGCGAAGCCGGCGCTCCTCGCGGAGCAAAAAACCTGTCCCCGGCGGCCCGGCGCTGCGCTGGGCCGCGGCGCGAGCGCCGCGGTTCCGGCCCGCCCGCCGGATGGAAAGGGATCGCCGTCAGGCCGCGAGAGGCGCGGCCGCAACCGACGGAGATCACCATGAACGTCCAGCTTCCCATCGACGCCGCTACCGAGCTCCACGCATCGTCCCCGACCGACCGGGTCATCTACGAGATGCAGGTCTACGGTTATCGTCCGTTCCAGGACGAGCCGGACCCGCGCCCGCTGCCGGAGGAGCCGGTCGTCCAGTCCGCGCTGACCGCGTTGTTCGACGCGATGTTCGAAATGCTCGGCGACACGCGCCTGGAACCCGATCTCGAAGACATGCTCTGGTCGACCGTCAATCTTTTCCACCGCGCCGGCGAGCGCATCCAGCGCGAGCTGCAGCGCAACGAGGACGCCCAGAGAAACGGGCAGCGCGAGCAGGACGGCTCGGAAGTCAAGAGCGTCGAACTCGAACGGCATATCATGGAAGGCATCACGCTCCTCGAGCGCCGCAACGCCTTCGAGTTCATGCGCGATTTCGCCAGCGACCTCTTCGAGGCCCAGACCGGCTCGACATGGCGTCCGCGCACCGGCTCGAAGGTCAATCACGCCAACATGACCGCGGCGATGATCGACTCCAGAGACTTCCTCTCCGCCCGCCGCCGCGCCGAGACCGAGGTCCTGATCCCGGCCGGCACCAAGATCGCCTTCGGAGGCGGCCTGGACTACAACGATCACGAGCGGATCTGGGCCGCGCTCGACAAGGCGCTCGCCAAGCACGCCGACATGGTGCTGCTGCACGGCGGCTCGCCGAAGGGCGCTGAACGCATCGCAGCCTGCTGGGCAGAATCCCGCGGCGTGACGCAGGTCGCCTTCAAGCCGAACTGGAGCAAGCACGCGAAAGCGGCTCCGTTCCGCCGCAACGACGAGATGCTCTCCGTGATGCCGGCCGGCGTCATCGTCTTCCCTGGCTCCGGCATCACCGAAAACCTTCGCGACAAGGCCCGCCGCTTCGGCATCACCGTCTGGGAACTGAAAGGAGAGGGCGCGTGAGCGCCCTTTCTCTCTTCAGGCTCTTATCCGCCGGGCGTTCAGCCCGGCGTCGAAGCGTCCCTAGCGTTTCGGGCGAGGATGGCCCATCAGGCTCTCATATTCGCGGTCGGTCAATCGTTCCACGGTGCGCAGTTGCGCGGGAATGTCCATCCGTTCGTGCAGCACAGCCGCGACGACAAAAGTCGCGTCGTCCACCACGATATAGGCAGCATAGTGATGCTCGATCTTGTGGAGGCGGAACAGGGAATGGCCCACCCGCTCGTCCTTCTTCGTGCGCACGCGGGCATAGGCTTCGGGGATCTCCTCGAAGCCCTTGCGAAGCAGGTGGCCATAGGCTTTCGCCTGTTGCAGCGACCAGACCCGCGCCGTCTCGCGGATCGCGAGACGGTAGTTTTCCAACGCCGTCGGCAGGATAAGGATGCGGGGAGCCACTAACGCAGCTCTTCGTCCAGTTCCGCGTCGACGGCATCCAGGGCGGACAGGGGCAGCATCTCCCCGCGCCGGAATTCTTCCTCCGCCTTCAGCAGGGAGCGGACCGCATAACGGCGGTCTTCCTCGCGCGCCATGTCTTCGCGGATGAGCGCGCGCACATATTCACTCGGCGTCGTGTACTGGTTCTTACCGTTTGCGCGCATGTCGACGAAGGCGCGCATTTCGTCGGGCAAACTTACATGCAGGCTGCTGGTCATGGCCGCACCCTCCCGGTTGGAAATGTCGAGGCGGATTTTCCCGCACCGGCACGTCAATGTCAATATTTGACATCGGCCTGGCGCTGCCGGCGTAGGCCACGATCCTCATCAGACGGCTCGCACGGCTGGTTCCCGTTTCTTCCCCGCGCAGCAAACGCCGGCCGAAGGCCGGCCCGATCCTCTGCCGGCCCGCGGAACGGCTTCGCCGTTCCGCTCCTTCGACACGATGCGGTGGCCTAGAGGGGAGAGATGGGCCGGGAGGGGGAGGCCTGTTGGTAGAAAAAGGAGAGCGACCATGGCGATGATATTCGTAGGCGGATCACGCGACATATTCGAACTGCCGGAACCGGTGATAGCGCGCATCGGCGCGATGATCGCCGCCGAGCATGGCGTGCTGGTTGGCGATGCGCCCGGAGCCGATGCGGAGGCGCAGAGCCTGCTTGCCGGCTATGGCTATGAGCATGTCGGCGTCTTCCATGCCAGCAGCGAGCCGCGCAACAATCTCGGCGATTGGGCGGCCTATCACCGGCCTGCGCCGGGTGGCGCGCATGGCTACGCCTTTCATGCCGAAAAGGACCGCGAGATGGCGCGGCGCGCCGATTACGGGCTGATGGTCTGGGATGGCGCTTCGCCGGGAACCTGCCTCAACATGCTGCGCCTTGCGGCAGCCGGCTCGCCCTGCGTCGTCTACGACACGATGCGCAGCGCGACGTTCACGCTTCGGAACGTTCCCGATTGGCATGCGATGCTGCGCAATGCCGGCCGGGATCTGGTGGGGCGGATCGAGGCACGCATGACCGACGAGGAACGCCATCTCGCCAAGGGGAGATGACACGCCTGTTCGGCGGGTGGCGTGTCCGCCCGCCGCCCGCCACCCGCCGACAGCACGCCGGCGTTTGCCGATGATCCCCGTGGCTTCCCGTCGCCCGTCAGGAAGCCGGCCCCTTGCGGGACCAGTCCGCTCGGCCTCTCCGGTGTCGTGCGCAGAAGGATCGTCTTCTCGCCTTCTTCGCCGCCGGGGCGACGGCCAGGACCGATGCGGAAGATAATGCCTGTCTCGAAGGCCGCCATCCGGGTCGAGACGCGGCATATCGGACCCGCTGCACGTCTCACCCCGGACCCAACCCACGCCGTCGAACACCGGGCGCTTGCGATGACGTCGGCACCCCGGAGCGCCCTCGCGGGGTGATCGTGCGGGAAGGGCGGCGAAGGCAATGGCCGGCAGACCGACAGGCAAAGGCGCATCCACGAGCCGTCGCAGCGCTGGCAGAGAGGCTGCAAGTCAGGACGCCAGGGCACGCATCGCCTCCGGTTCCACCCGGCCCGTTCCCATTGATGCCGACTTTGTAGAGGACTGCCTGCTTTTGCGGCCAACCCCTGAAGGGGTAAGACTCGACAGAAATTTTTGCAAAATTCGATTTCGGTTTGTCCGCTTTGGCGGCAAATCGAATTTTGCAAAATTTTCCGCCGAGCTGACCGCAGCAGATCAGCCCTCTCCTTTGCCGCCATCGGGAACGGTCCCGATGGAACCGAAGGAGAACTACCATGGCATCCACGATCGCAAACCTCACCACCAAGGCCGACGGCTCGATGGAAGGCGTCTTCGCCACGCTCCGCGTCAATGCCCCGATCGCCGTCCTCCCCAACGCCCACAAGTCCCGCGAAGACGCCCCGGACTACCGCGTCATCAACAAGCGCACCGGGTTCGAGATCGGCGCGGGCTGGAACCGGGTCTCGCCGCGCAGCGGGGCAGAATACGTCTCGATCCGGATGGAGGCCCCCGAGATCGGCGTCATCTTCGGGAACCTGGCCCCCGCACCCGGCGGCGAAGACGGCAAGAAGGTGCTCCTCTGGAACAACCCGGAGTGACCCGAACCGAACCGGCCCCGCAAGGGGCCGGCTTCCTCGCGTGCTTCCAGCCACGATCGCGAACCGGTGCGCATGTCAGGGTGCCCCACGAGAGGAAGGTCTGTCTGCTCAGAATGCCAAGTCTGCCATGACGAAGCGGCGCGCGTCAAAACCGCGTGGTACCCCCAATTTTTCCGCCGAACCGCTGAAGCGGCTCGACAAAAAAATCGGCTCCCCCACGCGCGAGCCGCTAAAGCGGGTTTTGACCCGCACCGCTTCGTCATGGCCGACACCGTCATCTTTCACATCAAAAGGAGATGACGATGACCCTCGAAAACCACATCGAAGAACTGCGCCGCGAAGCGAACCACTGCGACCCGGCCGAGCGCGCCCAGATCGAGGCCGAGTTGGAACAGGCCCGCGCCGAACTGGCCGCACTCATCGCCGCCGAAGACGCCGAGCCTCCCCACTGAGGGAGGCTTTTGCCTTGCACGATGGGGCCGACGCGCCGGATCGACCGGCGCCCCGACCCGAGGCTGTGCCTCACGCCCGCGTCTCCATGTTCGCCGAGCATCATCCGCGCGCCAGCGCCTCAATGCGCTTCACCTGATATCCGTGGGCACGCCTCTCGCGCAGCAAGTCGAGAAACAGCGCGACAGCCTCCTCCTCCCTATCGAAATGATGCACCATCGTCCGACCGAGCGTGCCGATCCTGCCCCAGCGCCGCAGGAGACGCGGCGTGCCGAACAGCGTGGGTTCGATCGCGAGCGTATAGAAGCGCGCCATGTTCCGGTCATGATCCACGCGCTCGACATAGAGGTGATAGGGCTGGATGAGCATTGTCGGAGAATCGCCTGTCCCGCTTCCGGCGTCCAACGACAGTTATGAATCGAATCCGACGATCCGATTCATCTTCGTGATGGTTGGCGGGTCGGGATAGAGGGTACTTTGGGCGAGCCGGCCTGCGGCCGGCCGCTCCCTACTCGCGCCGTTCCGGCGCTCCCCGAGCCGGCGTTGCCGTCTCGTCCTTCGGTGACGCTCACTCTCGCGGGGCGAAACGGCCGGATCGACCGGCCGCCTCGCCGCAAGGGGCTTCCCCTCACGCTCCCCGCCGGCTCATCGCCGGATACGGACCGCGCCCCAGGGGGCGCGGGGGCTCTTCTTCTGACGTCCAATGATACGCCAGCCCAACGGGCCTCAAGGACGGCGCGAATACGCAGATTTTCTGCCGCCGCCCGAAAGGCGACATCAGAAAATCAGCCTATCCGCTTGCAAGCCGCGTTCCGCGGTCCTTGACCCCCGCCGGGCAACAACGTGGACACCTTCCGTCAATCGAAAGGAGACATATCATGATGACGTTCAACGCACGCGCACTCGTCCCGACCATCGCTGGCTTCCACGACGAAATCCTCGCGAACCAAGCCGCTTGCCAGACCGATGTTGCGCTACGTGCTCACGACCGGCTGATTTCGTGGCTCGACGAAATCACTGCGGACCTTCACGACGAGATCGAGCGCGAGCAGCAGTTCGCCGCCGGCAAAGGCACACCCACTGGCGATTTCATCTATGAGATCTATCACCGCTGCACGGTATTCGAACGTCGCTGGATCAAGGAAGGTCCGGTTTCGGTATTGGACGAAATCCATGAGGACATCATCTGCGAAGGTGAGACCTGCTGGGTCGGCCTCAACTACACCGTCGTTCCGGCTTCGGAGTTGGAGGGCCTCGCGGAAATCTTCGATGCCATCCAGAGCCGAACCGGCATCGAGTTCATCGCGGCGCGCGTGTGAACAACAAAAAGGGAGGCGTTCGCGCCTCCCTTCAATCTTACATCTGGCAAAGCATCACCCCGTTGAGGCCTCGTAGGCTGGTCCCCTCAACAGGACACGTGCGTCGTCGATCTTTGCTTGCCTCGCCCATCCGCCGAGACTAGACTCACTGAAATCCGATAGTATGCGCCGTCTGTCGATCGATGGCGCATCCTTCCAGAACAAGGTTGCTGCCGCGATGATCGAAGAACGAGCCATTGCCGATTTGAACGGACGGCCGGAAAGGCGGAACCCGCTTTTTCGGTTGCAACGATATATCGCCCGTGCGTTCGCTGCCATCGTGGTAGGAACCTTCCACGGCGTCCTCCATGGCATTTGGCACCTCGCCTTTTTCCTGCTCTGCCTGCTTCGCCCAGTCGTCAGCGTGATGATGCTCGGCGGTCTCATCATGCCGCTGATCGCGTTCGTCGCTTTCGTCAAACCCGAAGTAGCCAATGGGATGCCCTTTTGGGGTTTCCTGCTGATGGCCGTCGGCTTCATCGGCATTCCCGTGGGCTATTCGAGGTTCGTCGACTGGATCGCGCCGCCCGGTACAGAAGACCCTGCCATCCGATACCAGCGTCCCGACTGGCGTTGACCGCCTTCTGGGATCTCACGGTCTGTCGGCTTTGACGAACCGATTGCCCTCAGCCGCTGCGTCCATCTCCTTACGCCGGAAATAGATCGCGCGTCCGCAACGGATCGGGCTGTGCCCTTGTACGATGATGATCTGCTCGTCCTTGCGCATCGACTGGGTGATCTCGTGCGGCATGATCAACGGCCGGCGCTGGAAGTTGAGGCTTTCGGATTTCCGCGCGGCGCTGTTTTTCGTATCCCAGCCGATATTGCGCGAACTGCCTTTCACCTCGACGGTCATCTCCCCGCATTGCGCCGAGACGTTGCGCGCCGTGTCGAGCGCCTTGATCGCGGCGTAGCTCGCAAAGGCGCAACCGTCGATCCATGACACCGCGCCGTCCTTGCCGAAATGCCGCTCAAGCTGGCCGACGGACTGGTACATCAGCATCATGCTGATCCCGTATTTGCGGCCGCGGTCGCGCGCCTCCTCCAGCACCCGCATATAGCCGAGCAAGTCGACCTCATCGAGCATGAACAGGGCCCGGCGCTGAAACGCGCCGTCGGCCTCGATCATCGCATTAATCAGCGAGCCGATGATCACCCGGCCGATGCCCGGATAGGACCGCAGGATCGAAGCGGGGATATTGAGGAACACGTCCTTCTTGCCTGCGGCGATCTCGGCGGATTTGAACATATTGCCGCAGACAAGGGCGGCGTAGTTGTCGAGAGACAGCCACTGCGTATCCTTCGATGCCGTCGAATAGACGCCCGAGAAGGTTTGCTCCGTCATGTTGACGAACACGCCGAGCGTTTCGCGGATGAAGGCGGAGGCCGAATGCTCCTGAACGTCGCGGAGCATGGCGAGCACGGAGGTCTCCGGTTCCGAGACGATCTGGCGCAGGCTCCGCAGATTTCGCCGATCGGCAAATTCCGGCGACAGCATCACATGCGCCAGAAGCCCGGTCAGCAGATTGTGCGCCTGGTTCTGGAAGTAGGAGCCGGTGGAACTTTCGAAGCGCACGCTTTCCGACAGCAGCATATGCGCGATGCCGACGATGTCCTCTTCCTTTTTCGTCGAAGTCTCGATCCCGTCGAGGACGTTGAAGCCCATGATCGGGTTGGTCGGATCGAGCACCATGACCTCCCGCCGCAACGCCTTACGGCGATGCTCGACCACCATGGGCGCGACCTCGGTGGACGGATCGAGGCAAATGATCGGGCCGGTATAGCGCAGCGCGGTCGGTACGACGTTGCTCGTCGTCTTGTAGCCACCGGACCCGGCAAAGAAGAGCATGTGCGTGGAATCGAAGTCCTGCTTGTAGGTGAGCAGTGGCGCTGTTCCGCCCTTGCCCCATGTCGATGGATCGTTCGGATCGAACGGCAGCGCATGGACGAGTTCTTTGTCGACACGATACCGCTCACCGACGACGATCTCGCCATCGTCCGGAAACAGCCGAGCGGCCGCGGCCATCGGCAGCCAATCCGCGTCGCCGAAGGTCCCATGCTTGGCGCGTTTGACCGGTTCGGGCACGACGCTGGAAATGCGCGCCGACACCGCCGCCGCCATGAAGCCGATCGCCGCACTGGCCACCGCGACCATGTCGAGGAAGGAGAGTGCCTGATCCCAGCTCAATGCGCCGCGCTCGACATAGGGTGAAAGCCGGGCAATCTCACGCAGCCCATAGAGGCCCGCCATCAGCAGAAAGCAGATGAAGCTTGCCACCGCGATCGGGCGACGCCGATGCAGCGGCAGCGCCCAGACAGTAAGGAGGCCGGCGAGCGGTCCGAACAGAAGGACCGGAACTGGTGACGTCCGCAGAAACCAATACTGCGTTTTCCCCGTCATCCCCGTTGCCAGTTCGGGCCAGCGCCAGTTGGCGACATAGAACGCAAAACCGGAAACGACGATCGGCACGAGAATGAGCAACAGGCTCGGATGCGGTTTGGCTCGTACCATCACTCAGCAGCCTCCAGCATCGGACGACCGCCATCGAGAGCAGGAGCCTTGAAGGCTTCCTCACCGACATCACGCAGGCGCCGATATTCCGGCGAAGCGGACCCGATGCGCGCCAGTTCGAGCAGCCCGCCGAGCAGAAACGCCCGGTCGGCCTTCGACAGACCGGCCCGGACGACGATCCCGCCGAGCAGGAATTTCTCGCGGGCCTCCTTCTTGCGATCAGCCGTCATGAGAAACCTCCGTCGCCGCTCCAGTCCCGCCACCTGGCTGTCCACGCGGCGAAGCAGCTGCGCCACCAGCCCCCTTCTTCTCCGCTTTGCGAAATCGCGCCGCGATCTCCTCGAAGATGCGATCGACCTCCTCGTCCGCGATCTCCATCTCCGCCAGTCCGGCTTTCGTGGCGGCCCGCGCAAAACGCTCAGCGGATTTTACTATCAAAGTTTTACGACGTTCACGTAGCTTCTCGATTTGCGCGTCGATATCCAGAATTGACGACTTTGCGGCCATTTATAAGGTTTCCTCTGTTGGAGCGAATATTGCCGATGGTCGATTATACTGACTAGAAAACGATAGTAAAATAAGCTACCTTGTGCAAGTCCCCAAAACGTCGATGCCGGAATTCCGGCTTGGGCCGTCTTCCGGAAAAGCGGCATCGGACCTGCGGTCCGATCGATTTGAGGGCGCAATATACGTCGCTGGCGCGACGTGCTTGGGAGATTGGGAGACAGTCGTGGCGATCATGTTCGTCAGAGCGCAGGTAATCAGCAGGGGAGCGGGACGCAGCATCGTCTCGGCCGCCGCGTACCGCCACCGCGCCCGGATGATGGACGAGCAGGTCGGAACCTCCTTCAGCTATCGCGGTGGGGCAGCCGAACTGAAGCACGAGGAGCTAGCGCTGCCGGATCAGGTTCCGGCCTGGTTGCGGATCGCTATCGATGGGAAGACGGTCGCTGCGGCGAGCGAGGCGCTGTGGAATGCCGTAGAAGCTTTCGAGACGCGGGCGGACGCCCAGCTTGCCCGCGAGCTGATCATCGCACTGCCGGAGGAGCTGACGCGGGCCGAGAACATCGCCCTGGTTCAGGCATTCGTCCGGGACAATCTGACCTCGAAGGGCATGATCGCCGACTGGGTCTATCACGACAAGGACGGCAATCCCCACATCCATCTGATGACGGCACTGCGGCCCCTGACAGAAGAGGGCTTCGGGCCGAAGAAGGTTCCGGTACTCGGCCACGACGGCGAGCCGCTGCGCGTCATCACGCCGGATCGGCCGAACGGCAAGATCGTCTACAAGCTCTGGGCCGGCGACAAGGAGACGATGAAGAAGTGGAAGATCGGTTGGGCGGAAACGGCCAATCGCCATCTGGCGCTCGCCGGTCATGATATCCGTCTCGACGGCCGCTCCTACGCCGAGCAGGGCCTCGATGGTATTGCGCAGAAACATCTTGGTCCGGAAAAAGCGGCACTCGCCCGCAAGGGTGTCGAGATGTATTTCGCGCCGGCCGATCTGGCGCGGCGGCAGGACATGGCCGACCGGTTGCTCGCCGAACCCGAGCTTCTGCTGAAGCAGCTCGCCAACGAACGGTCCACCTTCGATGAGAAGGATATCGCCAAGGCGCTGCATCGCTATGTAGACGACCCCGAGGATTTCACCAACATTCGCGCGCGCCTGATGACGTCCGACGATCTCGTTCTGTTGAAGCCCCAGCAGGTGGAGCGGCAGACCGGCAAGGTGACGGAGCCGGCGATCTTCACCACGCGCGAGATTCTGCGCATCGAATATGACATGGCGCAGTCGGCGGAAGTGCTGTCGAAGCGCACCGGTTTCGGCATCGCCGATACGAAGGTTTCCGCCGCGGTGCGACAGGTCGAAACCGCCGATCCCGAAAGGCCGTTCAAGCTGGACATGGAACAGGTCGCCGCCGTCCGCCACGTCACCGGCGATAGTGCGATCGCGGTCATTGTCGGTCTTGCCGGCGCGGGTAAGTCGACGCTCCTTGCCGCTGCGAGGGTTGCTTGGGAAGGTGAACATCATCGCGTCTTCGGCGCTGCTCTTGCGGGCAAGGCGGCAGAAGGGCTGGAAGACAGTTCCGGCATCAAGTCGCGCACGCTCGCCTCATGGGAAATGGCCTGGGAGAACGGGCGCGATCTTCTGGAGCGCGGCAATGTCTTTGTCATCGATGAGGCCGGCATGGTGTCGTCGCATCAGATGGCGCGCGTGTTGAAGGCGGTCGAGGATGCCGGCGCGAAGGCGGTTCTGGTCGGCGACGCCATGCAGCTTCAGCCGATCCAGGCGGGTGCGGCTTTCCGGGCGGTATCCGAACGGATCGGTTCAGCCGAGCTTGCCGGTGTCCGCCGCCAACGGGAAGCTTGGGCGCGCGATGCTTCGCGTCTCTTCGCCCGTGGCAAGGTCGAGGAGGGGTTGGACGCCTATGCCCAGCGGGGACAGATCGTCGAAGCCGAGCAGCGCGTCGAAGTCGTCGAGCGGATCGTCGCGGATTGGAGCGCGGCACGCCAGGAAGCGATCGCGCGGTCACAGGCGGAAGGTCATGACGGCCGGCTGCGGGGCGACGAGATGCTGGTGCTCGCCCATACCAACGAGGATGTAAAGCGTCTCAATGGAGAGCTGCGCGGCGTGATGAACGCGGCCGGCGCGCTGACAGGCGCACGGGAGTTCCAGACCGAGCGCGGTATTCGCGAATTCGCTGCCGGCGATCGCATCATCTTTCTCGAAAACGCTCGCTTCCTCGAATCGCGGGCACGACGTCTCGGCCCGCAATATGTGAAGAACGGCATGCTCGGAACGGTGGTTGCGACCGGCGACGTCCGCGGTGGTTCATTGCTATCGGTTCGCCTCGACAATGGCCGCGACGTCGTCATCAGCGAGGACAGCTATCGCAATGTCGATCACGGCTATGCCGCAACGATCCACAAGTCACAGGGCGCCACCGTCGACCGGACCTTCGTGCTCGCCACCGGCATGATGGACCAGCATCTGACCTATGTGTCGATGACCCGGCATCGCGATCAGGCAATGCTCTATGCGGCGCGCGAAGATTTCGAGCCGAAGCCGGAATGGGGCCGCAAGCCGCGCGCCGATCACGCCGCCGGCGTCACCGGTGAGCTTGTGGAGACTGGCGAGGCGAAGTTCCGGCCGGACGATGAGGATGCCAAGGAAAGTCCCTATGCCGATGTCCGCACGGATGACGGAACCGTCCAGCGTGTCTGGGGCGTGAGCCTGCCGAAGGCATTAGCGAGAGGCGGCGTCTCTGAAGGCGACACCGTCACGCTCCGCAAGGATGGTACCGAAACGGTCAAGGTGGATGTTGTCGTCACCGATCCGGAGACAGGCGAAAAGCGGACGGAGAAACGCGAAGTTCAACGCAATGTCTGGACGGCGAAATTGGTCGAACCGGCTGACGCCCGCCAAGAGCGGATCGAGCGCGAAAGCCATCGGCCGGAACTGTTCAAGCAGATTGTCGAACGTCTCGGCCGTTCGGGAGCGAAGACCACGACGCTCGATTTCGAGAGCGAGGCTGGCTACCAGGCGCATGCGCGCGACTTTGCCCGTCGCCGCGGTATCGACACACTCGCCGAGGTCGCGGCGCGACAAGAGGAGGGGGCTTCTCGGCGACTGGCCTGGCTTGCGGAGAAGCGCGGGCAGGTGGCGAAGCTTTGGGAGCGCGCCAGCGTGGCGCTCGGTTTCGCCATCGAACGCGAGAAGAGCATCTCCTATAATGAGGATCGGTCCGAAACCGTCGCGGCACAAGTTCCCGCAGGTCGACCCTACCTCATCCCGCCGACGACGCGATTTGCCCGCGACATCGACGAAGAAGCCCGCCGAGCACAACTTGCCTCGGATCGATGGAAGGAGCGGGAAGCCATTCTTCGTCCGGTCCTGGAGAAAATCTATCGTGATCCTGACGGCGCGCTGGCCAGGCTGAATGCGTTGGCGTCGGGCAGCGGCATGGAGCCGCGCCGCCTTGCTGAAGATCTTGCGGCGACGCCTCAGCGTCTCGGCCGTCTGCAAGGATCCGAGCATCTGGTCGATGGCCGCGCGGCGCGAGACGAGCGCACTGCCGTAACGGCCGCTCTTTCGGATTTGCTGCCGCTGGCGCGTGCCCATGCGACGGAATTCCGCCGCCAGGCCGAACGCTTCGGCATTCGCGAGGAACAGAGGCGTGGGCATATGGCGCTGTCCATCCCCGCGCTCTCGAAACCGGCAATGGCGCGTCTTGTCGAAATCGAGGCGGTCCGCGAGCGCGGTGGCCCCGACGCCTACAGGACCGCCTTCGCCTATGCTGTCGAGGACCGTTTGCTGGTTCAGGAAGTCAAGGTGGTCAATGAGGCGCTGACGGCGCGCTTTGGATGGTCCGCCTTCACGGAGAAAGCCGATGCCATTGCCGAGCGCAATATGGTCGAGCGCATGCCGGACGATCTTGGTTCCGATCGACGCGAGAAACTGGCGCGGCTCTTCAAGGTCGTGCGCAGGTTTGCCGAGGAACAGCATCTTGCGGAAAAGAAGGACCGCTCGAAGGTGGTCGCCGGCGCCAGTGTCGAGCCGGGGAAGGAGACGAGTGCCGTGTTGCCCATGCTTGCCGCCGTGACGGAGTTCAAGACCTCGGTGGAAGACGAAGCGCGGGTGAGGGCGCGCGATGTTGCCCATTACGGTCACAATCGCGCGGCCCTTGTCGAAACGGCCGGGCGTATCTGGCGCGATCCCGCCGGCGCCGTCGACAAGATCGAGACCCTCATCGTGAAAGGCTTTCCGGGCGAGCGGATCGCGGCGGCCGTTGCCAACGATCCCGCGGCCTATGGTGCGCTGCGCGGTTCTGATCGCATCATGGATAGATTGCTGGCGGTCGGCCGCGAGCGAAAAGAGGCGCTACAGGCCGTGCCCGAAGCGGAGAGCCGCGTCCGGTCACTGGGCGCGTCCTATGCCACGGCCCTCGCGACAGTGACCCAGACAATTACGGAGGAGCGCCAACGGATGAGCGTCGCCATTCCAGGATTGTCACCGGTGGCCGACAAAGCATTGCGCGAGCTTTCAGCGGCCATGAAGAAGAAGGACGCCAAGCTCAATGTCGCAGCCGGTTCGCTCGATGCCCGCATCTGGGAGGAATTTGCAGGCGTCAGCCGGTCCCTCGATCTGCGGTTCGGCCGCGATGCGATCCTGCGCGGTGAGAAGGACGTGATCAACCGCGTGTCGCCTGGGCAGCGCCGTCCATTCGAGGCGATGCAGGAGCGCCTGAAGATATTGCAGCAGACCGTCCGCCTGGGCAGCAGCCAGCAGATAGTCGCGGAACGCCAGCGCCGCGCGATCGACCGCGGCCGTGGCGTCATCCGGTAAGTATTTCGACGATTAGAGAAGGAGAAGACCATGACGGAACAGGAAGTCCCTTACGACGCGATCGTCCGCGCCGAGATTGCCATCGAAATCCTCAACCAGGCACGGGCCATCATCACCGCGCGTGTCTATGAGCTCGAAGCCGCCGATCCCAATGCGGCCGAAGCGCTTCGGTCCCGGCGCCGTGATCTGATCGCCCTGCAGCAAAGCATTACCGTTGACGATCTCGATTCTGTCGAGAGCGTTATCGCGCTCTGGGGGCCGCGCGTGAAGGACGACGCCCGGTTCTGGGCGGAGTTCTGATCATGGCGGAAGATCAGGCATCCGGCCCGCTTTCACTGGCGCGGAATGAGAACATTTTCCGCAACGACATCCTTCCCGACTATCTGCCGGAGACGATGAGGCCGGTAGCGCGGCCGCGGATGATCTTGCTCGGCGGCCAGCCGGGGGCAGGCAAGACGGCGGTTCTCGTCGCAAGCCATGCGGAGCTCGACCAATCGGGGCCGACGATCCGTATCGTCGGCGACGATCTGCGCTCCTATCACCCACAGTTTCGTGCGTTTCAGAAACAGGATCCGGAGACGGCATCGCAGTTCACCCAGGCCGACGCCGGCCGGTGGACGGAAAAGTTGCTGGCGGCGGCGGCCGAGCGCAAGGTGAACATCGTCTTCGAAACCACGATGCGCACGCCGGAAAATGTCGCCCGCGTGATCGTTATGGCCCGCGCCACCGGTTACGAGGTCGAGGCTCGAGCGGTCGCCGTCAATCCACGGCTCAGCTGGCAGGGGAACCATTTTCGTTTTGAGGAAATGCTGCACGCCGGCGACGCGGCGCGCATTCCGCCGCAGCATGTTCACGACGCAGCTGTTACGGGATTGCGCGTCAGCCTTGAAAAGGTCGAGACGGAAAACCTTGTCGACCGTGTCCAGCTTCGAACGCGGGGTGGCATCGTCCTCTATGACAATGAGCGAGGCCCGGCCGGTTGGACGCAGCCCCCGGACGCGCGGGCCACTCTCAAGCGCGAGCAAACGCGGCCGATGACGCGCGGCGAACTGCAGCGCTTCTCCGACGACTGGAATCACATTCTCGCCCGCATGGAAGAGCGGCGCGCGCCAGAGGACCGCATAGCGGTCGTCAGAACACGAGCCGTCGAGGACGTGAACCATCTGCTTGCGCAACGTCGCGAGGCGGACAGCGATGATGGATCTCGGCGCGGGCGATCGATATTCCAGACACGCGCTGACGCGCTTGGTATGTTCGTCGAGCTCTACGACAATGCGCTACGCGACGCCGAGCGCCGCCCGATCGGCAATATCGAGGCACATGCGGTCGGGCGGCTGTCACAGAGTTACATGGCATTGAAACTGGTCGAAACCGCCCGCGACCTTGGCCTCCTGGCCGATGACGGCACGATCGTCGCAACACGCGCCATAGTCCAGGACAAGCGCGGAAGCCAGGAATTTCCCGCCGCCCATCGCCTGCCAGCCGACCTCGCTGTCGAAATGCCGAATGGCGAGCGTAAGCGGCTGACCGAGCATTTCGATGTGGGGCTTAACCAGGCTGCCGTCGATCGCGATGTCTTCGCTCGAACGGACCGGTTGTCCCGCATGGCCAATGTGGTCGATTCCTGGCTGGAAACGGCCGGCATGCGCAAGACGCTGGCGCGGGCAGCAAACGCCGTCGCGTCCGGAAGCATGTCGGCGCGTGCTGCCATGTCCGACATCGTGGAGCCGGGATACGCCGCGGCGGTGGCCCGCACCCGCCAACGCCTGGACCGGAACATGGCGCTTGCCGAGCGCACCGCGATCGCCACCTCGATCGTCGATCAACGCGGTGAACCGTTTCGCGCGATGGTCGACGACCTGCGGCTGCGAACCGGCGATCTGGAAAACCGGGCGCGGGCGAAGGCCATGATGGAGGCAATCCTCGATGAGACCGCACGCCATGAACGGCTTGACGCCGCGCGGCGGCGCGTGGCCGAGGAATTCTCGCGCGGCATTGCCGATAATGTGCGCAGTCTTGGTCCGGACCGGTCGGTAGGCCGCAGCGCCAATCGCCCCGACGTTCTCGTGGCTGGTCGCGACGTTCCGGATCTGACCGAGAAGGAGATTGCCGACAGGATGCATGGTTCCACGCGTCTCGCCGACAAGCGCGCCGAGATCGAGAACCTATCGCGGCTGGTCTTCGGCAATAGCCAGGCGGTGGCATCTTCGATGACGAGCATTCGTGATGCACGAAGCGGTGCGGCTGCCGGCGACGATGTCCGGGAAGGCCGTCTCGGGGACATGGCCGGGGAGGGGAAAGGATGGTTGCGGGGGCCAAGTCCCGCGCGGCAGTCAGCTGAAGCCCACGCGCCTCAGCTTGCGGCGGCGCTCGCGGATTACGGACATGCGGTGGATTTCGAGCGCCATCAGATCGTTACCCAGCATCGCGAAGAGCAGGCTCGGCAGCGGGTCGAGATCCCGGCACCGTCGGCGAAGCTGACGGAGATTTTGAGGAGCGACGGTCACGATCAGGTTCGTCGCCTGAACAGCGAACCATCCCTTCGTCGTGAGTTGGAGACGATGACGCTTGCGATCAGCAGGCGTCTCTCGCCTGCAGACAAGGCAGATCTGAAGGAGGGCAATGTCGCTCGGCTCGCCTCTTCGCTCAGCGCGACGCGTGACCAGGCCGCTACGCTGAGACAGGTCCACGAGCAGACGCGGGCCGTGCAGGAGAGAAACCTACGCCAGAACCGCGATCTCTCTCGTGGAAACCAGATCGGAATTCGCCGTTGACCGTGGTGTCTGCCGATCTTGCCCGGCTCTCGATAGTTTTACGAGAGGGGACCATCGGTCTTGAAGGGCACGCGACCGGCGGGATGCCATTCGACCGCTGTCCCCTGGACAGTCGCCACCGTGGTAAGATGGCCCTGCAGTAGCGATCGAACGCCGCAGAAGACCACTAGGTTCCGTCCTTCGACCCGCATCTGAAGGCCGGCATCGGCCGGCCGCAGGATCGCGCGGGCGTCCTCGAAGGTGAGGAGCTTGTCGGCGCCAGCGATAGCGACCGACAGGCAATAACCGCAGCATTTCGTGCAAAGCTGTTCGACGACGCACTGGGCATGCCCAACCGGCACGAATGCTTCAGCGATATGTTTGTACATTGCAACAACTCCAGGATTTCGAAGCGGCCCGGCCGAACGGAGCGTGTCTTCGGTCGGATCAAGGCGTCTCACGCCGGTATTCGCGCGAAGTCTGAAATAGCTCGGGTCGGGAAGGCGGGCCGGCGATAAAGCCCGCCGGCCACATTGAGTTTTTGGCGCATCGCGGCGAGCACGCGGTTCGAAACCTCAAAAGCACCGCAGCAGACGGGGAGACGTCCATATCCGTCGGATCGGCCAAGTTCATCGAGTTCCGCGCCGGCCTGTCTGTAGACCCGTTTCATATACGGCTCGTAGTTCGAGATCATCGTGTGGATGCCACTGTCGAGTGCAACCTCACAGAGGGCCAAAAGCAGAAGGCAAAACGCGCGATCCGGACGTATTTCCGGTGTGATCGCATCTTCGTCGATGCACATCCTCGTGCCTTCCCAAATCCCCGGGGCGACGAGATCGCAGGCGTCGGGAAACGTGCCCCTAAACACGTCGTAGAGCAGAGTCGGGCCTGTCGTTGGCATCAGACGAACGCAACCGAAGAGCCGCTTCTTCTCCTCGTCGCACCACAACAGATAGGCCGGGTGTAGATCGTCATAGCGGTCTCGCTCGCGTGGACCGGACACGGCGACCTCCCAGCCCAGTTTGTCCGCGAAGACCTTTTTTCTCAGCCTGAACGACTGGTCTAGCAGGTCGCGATGTTTATGATACTCGTGCCCTTGGACAAGGATATACATTTTCGCCTCCATAGGTTGATAGAGGCGATCATGCATACAGCGGGGCGTGCGATATATTCCCCAGGTGGGTACCCCTAGTTGGGGGTATTGCCAAACGGCTGAATCAAGCGCAGCTGCATCGCTCGGGCGATCGTATAGGTGATCGAACCGCCCCCGAGCTTGTTGCGTGCCGACTTGATGTAGGCACGGGTGGTATGCTCGGACAGTTTCAGAATGACGGCGATGTCGACGCTATCCTTTCCAAGAGCGCTCCAATGCAGGCATTGGAGTTCGCGC
This sequence comes from Shinella sumterensis, assembly GCF_004514425.2. Lineage (GTDB taxonomy): Bacteria > Pseudomonadota > Alphaproteobacteria > Rhizobiales > Rhizobiaceae > Shinella > Shinella sumterensis. The sequence goes on along the minus strand of NZ_MYFN02000009.1, from coordinate 134,455 downwards.
GTTGAAAGCTGCGGAACGGGATCATGCTCGCCATGGAGCTCGAAGATCGCTTTATGATGGATCAGGAAGGCAAGCTCCACCCATTCGTCCCGATACTGGGCCACGGTAGCGCTCCATTCGTCGCCAGCCTGCCGTGAATTCAATGATAGTAGCGCCCGTCGCGATTTGTCGACGATCGGGATCGAGTAGCCGTTGGCGCCAACACCATGATCCTGTGCATCGAGCAAGAATTCGTGAGCAGTCTGCGGAATATCGACGTCACGCCAATCGAACGGCAACTGCCGCACGAGACCCTCGCGGAGAACAGGGTCGATCTTGACATAGTCGCGCAGGAGATAGCGGGAAACCCAGCTGGCGTTGTAAGTCGTGCGGACGTAAGGCGTGTCGACGATATCCACTATCGTGAGCGCGAGGTGATATGTTGCGAAATCCAACCCATATGCGATCTGGAAAACGTGAAGCGATCTCTGGACGTCTTCGGCATCTTGCACCTCAAGAGCGATCCTCTCAAATCGAGATGGCCTTGCTGCATTCATTTGGTTGCTCCAAGGTTGCGGCCGGTTTGGCTCGGGGAGAGTCGCACTCCTTTGGTTAAGCGGACGTAATGTTATAACTTATCAGATAATCTATCTTATGGAACTGTGAGAAAAAGAAAGTGCTTGCGAGTGTAGTCCGCGGTGATCCACGCGTAGCAAGATTGCGCTGAGTTTCAGTTTCGACAGATATCCGTCCGTTGAAGCGGTTCTACAAGCTCAACTGAAATTCTAGTAGGCACTCCGATGATTATGCTAAAACGCATAATTCGATAATACTATGCTGATAGCTAGCCCGACGAATACAGTTCCACCCAAAACAAAATAAAGCTCGCGATCTGAATGAACAGGAAGTCCCGCGACGCCAACTTTTTGCAGTGCCACATCTTCACTCAGGCTACTATCGAACTCAAAGATCCGTTCACTTCCATCAACAATCAGAACGATGGCCTTATCCTTCACCAGCACCGCTCCAGTCGCTCTGTTGAGTGCATCGTTGAACGAAGGGCCATCTTGCAACAGTATATCGTTGTCACATGTTCGCGTTCAGGCCCCCCACAACTGTTCACGTTATGCCAATCAGTTAACTCCGAACGATGTCTTGCGATCATCCTTCACCGTCATTCCGTTTGACATCACGAAGAATGGTTTCAACGTTCTAATTTCATCGGGCGTCATAGTTCGAGGATCATCTTTGACAGCGATTAGATCGGCGACTTTCCCTGCGGCGATCGATCCGCGATCGTCCTCCTCACCAAGAGCTGCTGCTGCGTCGAGTGTATGCATTCGGAGAGCCTCCTCAAACGACAGGCTCTCGTCCGTATCAATGTAGATCCCAGAATAAGCTTGCCGCTTCATGCAGCACCAAATACTGAAGAATGGGTTTGTAGCTTCTCGTTCAGATCCAATCCAAACGTCCGAACTTCCCGAAAGGCGCCAACCCTGCTTGAGGAGTGTCTTGAATGGGAAGCGGCCCCTCGTTCCATATTCTCCGAGATAGTCGCTGAAATATTCTCCAAATGTGTAGAGGAATACTGGTTGAGGCACCGGAATTATACCTGCTCGAGCCCATTTGTCGGCAGTTCTCGAACTGGGCAAAAGATTTCCGGCGTGCTCAATTCGCATTCTAGATCTACCGGTTCCGGCGCCGCCGATCTTGTGAACCATATCGCAAAGCCAGTCTTGAGCGCGGTCGCCATTCGCGTGGACTGCAATCTGGAGCCCGCTTTCCTGCATCATCATGAAGGCGCGTCTAAGAAAATATTTATCGAAGGCGATGCTTCCGCTTCTGCCTGGATGCCCAACGTAGCAGCAATTTACAGCCGCGCTTTTTGCGGAGAAACCGCCGTCCGAAAACAACTTCAAACCTTGGATTCTGAGTTGCCACTCCGGAACCGTGAGCCTAATGTGATCGCGCCAGTTCTTAACGCGTTCCAGACTCTCAAGCGTGCCTGGCGACCAGAGATAAATTCGCATGCTGGCTGGAAGCTCGCCAGCTTCCGCGAGATCGTTCATGCACTCGATCCCAGCCACAGTCTCTGAGATTTCACCGATTGTAGTTACACCGTAGTCGGTGAAGTACTTCTGCAGACCCTCTTTGATTGCGTCCTTCAGCTGGCGCGAGTCAGGCGAAGGAAGAGGAAGCAGCGAATCCATTTCTTTAATAACGCCAGTCAGCTCTCCGTTCTCGTCCCTGATCACTTCGGGCGTTCCAGTTACGCTATGCTCTGGCGGTCGGAAATTTCGATCGATCCCGGCGATTTCCAGGGCCTTAGTATTAAGGACGGTGATATGTCCACCTGCACGAAGCGCGATTGGCCTATCCTTGCTGACCTGGTCCAACTCCGCCAAAGTTGGGAGCCGCCGCTCAGCCAGTTTGCGATCGAAAAACAAATTGGCCTGACCGACTAGCCATTCGCCCTTTTCAAGGTCGCCCTCGCCCGCCCTTAACGCATCCTGTACATCCGATACGGTACCGCATTCCGGGGCGCGGCAATCAATTGTCTTATATGATGTCCGACAAACTACTTCAGAATGCGCATGGACGTCTATGAAGCCGGGCAGGATCGTCGCGTCGCCTAGATCAATCAATTCAGCCCCATCAAATGCACCGACATCCTCGCGACGGATCATCCTAATGATGCGATGACCATCGACCACAACGCCCTGCCACTGGTCACTGTAGGCCTGACCGACGGGGATAACATTTTTACCGAGGATAACCTTCATCGCCTTCGTCCTTTTTTCGTTTGAGAAGACGGTACATAAGTCATTTTTCGTTGTCAAATGCTGTTAATGGTATTCTTTTCGTCTTAGTTCGCACTGAGAATTAATTGGGTTTCAAATATCCAACGCCAAAAAAAAGCGTGACGGACAAGGCATCGTCCATCACGCTGATCGGTATTGCTTCTATTTTAGAAGCTCACCGAGCTCTAGAAAGAGCTCTGATCCGGCTATCCCATCCGCTCCGACGCATATGATCCGGGACTGGGCGGAAAAACGATAGTACGATTACCATTTATGAAGGTACGGCGGTGGATATGGGCGTGGATCGCTCGGGCGAGAACCTGAGCCTCGACGTCACGGCCAAGTGAGACATAATCGTCTGCCGATTGCGCATGGGTGATCCGTACCGTGTCTTGTTCGATGATCGGACCCTCGTCCAGATCTTCGGTAACGTAATGCGCGGTGGCGCCGATCAGCTTCACGCCACGCTGATAGGCCTGCTTATAAGGGTTGGCACCCTTGAAGCTCGGCAGGAAAGAATGGTGGATGTTGATGATCTTGCCGGACATCTCCGCACACATCCGATCCGACAGGATCTGCATGTAGCGGGCGAGCACGATCAGTTCGGTGCCAGTGGACTGCACCAAATCCATGATCCGCGCTTCAGCCTCCGGCTTATTAGCCTTTGTGACGGGGATGTGGTGGAAGGGAATGTCGTGATTGACGACGACCTTCTGATAGTCGAAGTGATTGGACACCACTCCGACAATATCGATAGGCAGAGCACCTATCTTCCACCGGTAGAGCAGGTCGTTCAGGCAGTGTCCGAAGCGTGACACCATCAGCAAAACCTTCATTCGCGATGTGCCGTCATGAATCTGCGCATCCATGTCGAACTTCATCGCAATCGGCTTCAGGCCTTCGGCGAGTTCGTTCAATCCTTTGCCTTGCTCCGACAGAAAACTGACGCGCATGAAGAAACGGGCGGTATCCAGATCGTCGAACTGGGAGCTATCGACGATATTACAGCCTTGCTCCGCGAGATAACCGGAGAGAGCTGCCACGATGCCACGCGTCGATTTGCAGGTTACTGTGAGCGTAAATGTCGTCATCGGTTGGTCTTTCGCACAATCGTTGAAAAACCCCGCGCCGAAGCGCGGGGAGTAGGCCGCCAGAGGGGCGGCGGGGAAACGATCAAATATCGAGCGTCGTGTTTCGCTCCCAAGCGGTGAACTGTGAGCAGTAATTGTTCCACTCGCCGTGTTTCAGCTTGAGATAGGCCGACGAGAAATCCTTGCCGAGAGCAGCTTGAAGCTCTGTGTCTTTCTCATATTCGCGCAATGCATCGAGCAGGTTCAGTGGCAGTTTCGGCGCGTCGGTGACAGTATGGCCTTCCTTATACATGTCGATATCGTAGTGGCGGCCGGGATCCGAAGAAGTACGAATGCCTGAGAGACCCGCGGCAATGATGATGGCCTGCAAGAGGTAGGGATTGACTGCACCATCTGGTAGGCGCAATTCGAAACGACCAGGACCGGGGACCCGCACCATATGCGTGCGGTTATTGCCGGTCCATGTGACAGTGTTCGGCGCCCATGTCGCGCCCGAAGTCGTTCGCGGCGCGTTGATGCGCTTGTAGGAATTCACGGTCGGATTGGTGACAGCGGCCAGCGCCGAAGCATGCTTCATGATGCCCCCGAGGAAGGTCTTGCCCTGGGCTGAGAGACCGAACGGCATTGCCTTGTCGGCGAAGGCGTTCACCTTGCCGTCCAGATCCCAGACCGAGATATGCGCGTGGCATCCGTTACCCGTCAGACCCTGGAAAGGCTTCGGCATGAAAGTAGCGCGAAGGCCGTGCTTTTCGGCGATCGACTTGACCATGAACTTGAAGAACGAATGCTTGTCGGCGGTCGCCAGCGCGTCGTCATACTCCCAATTCATCTCGAACTGGCCGTTGGCGTCTTCGTGGTCGTTCTGATAAGGCTTCCACCCAAGCTCAAGCATCGCGTCGCAGATTTCCGCTATGACGTCGTAGCGGCGCAGCAGCGCTTGCTGGTCGTAGCAGGGCTTCTCTGCTGTATCGTACTCATCGGAAATTGCGCTACCATCGGGGGATATCAGGAAAAACTCCGGTTCCACGCCAGTCTTGACGCGAAGGCCCTTCTCCGCAGCTTCTGCGACCAGCTTTTTCAACAGAACGCGTGGCGCCTGCTCGACCGGCTGGTCTTCCATTACACAATCAGCGGCGACCCAGGCAACGTCCTTTTTCCAAGGCAACTGGATCACAGAAGACGGATCAGGGACTGCGAACAAATCAGGATGCGCAGGCGTGAGATCAAGCCAAGTGGCAAATCCTGCAAAACCTGCGCCATCCTTCTGCATACCGGCGATCGCTTCGGTTGGAACGAGCTTGGCTCGTTGGCCGCCGAATAGGTCCGTGTAGCTGATCATGAAATACTTGATGCCGTTCTTTTCGGCATATTGCGAGAGATCCAGTGTCACCGCGTTCCCCTTTTGGATATCAGACACTCTTGAAAGACAGGCCGCCCCCTCCCAAAGGCGGCTCGCCAGTTTTCAGATAAAATCAGAAGCCGCTCTTGCCCGGGTACCAGCTAGTACCGGCCAAGGGGACCTGCGCCATGGCGGCGGCCTCCATGGTCAATGCGCAGAGGTCTTCAGGCTCAAGATTATGCAGGTGGTTCTTGCCGCAGGCGCGCGCGATTGTTTGCGCTTCCAGCGTCATGACCTTGAGGTAGTTGGCGAGACGGCGTCCGGCCAGAACCGGATCAAGACGTGCGGCCAGCTCCGGATCCTGCGTGGTGATGCCGGCTGGATCCTTGCCTTCGTGCCAGTCGTCATAGGCGCCGGCCGTGGTGCCGAGCTTCCGATACTCGTCTTCCCACTTCGGATCGTTGTCACCGATGGCAACCAGTGCTGCCGTACCGATTGCAACGGCGTCAGCACCGAGTGCCATGGCTTTCGCCACGTCTGCACCGGAGCGAACACCACCGGAGATGATCAACTGAACCTTTCGGTGCATGCCCAGATCCTGAAGCGCCTGTACGGCGGGTCGAATGCAGGCGAGTGTCGGCATGCCGACATTTTCGATGAACACGTCCTGGGTGGCGGCAGTGCCACCCTGCATGCCATCCAGCACGACGACGTCGGCACCGGCCTTTACGGCAAGCGCAGTATCGTAATAGGGGCGTGCGCCACCGACCTTGACGTAGATCGGCTTTTCCCAGTCAGTAATCTCGCGCAGTTCGAGAATCTTGATTTCAAGATCATCCGGGCCGGTCCAGTCAGGATGGCGGCAGGCCGAACGCTGGTCGATTCCCTTTGGCAGATTGCGCATATTGGCAACGCGATCCGAAATCTTCTGGCCGAGCAGCATGCCACCGCCGCCTGGCTTCGCGCCCTGACCAACAACGACCTCGATTGCATCGGCGCGGCGCAGATCCACAGGGTTCATGCCGTAACGCGATGGAAGATACTGGTAGACCAGCGTCTGCGAATGGCCGCGCTCTTCGTCCGTCATGCCACCGTCACCGGTGGTGGTGGATGTGCCAGCCAGCGTTGCACCACGGCCGAGTGCTTCCTTGGCATTGCCGGAAAGCGCACCAAAGCTCATGCCGGCGATGGTGATCGGTGTCTTGAGCGTGATCGGCTTTTTGGCAAAACGTGTACCAAGCGTCACCGTTGTATCGCACTTCTCGCGGTAACCTTCGAGCGGATAACGCGAAATGGATGCGCCAAGGAACAGCAGGTCATCGAAATGCGGCACCTTGCGTTTGGTGCCGGCGCCACGAATATCGTAAATTCCGGTTGCCGCAGCGCGGCGGATTTCCGCCAGCGTGGCATCGTCGAAGGTGGCGGATTTGCGTGGCGGCGTCAGCGGGTTGTGATAGCTCATGATGGTCCCTCGCCTTAATACGCGTCGGCGTTGTCGATGTTGAAGTTGTAGAGCTTGCGGGCCGAGCCGTAGCGTTTGAACTCTTCCGGCTTGACGTCGGTGACGCCTGCCTTGGCCAGCAATTCGGCCAGCTTTTCCAGATGTTCGGGCCGCATTTCCTTTTCAATGCAATCCGAGCCGAGGCTTTTTACGGCGCCGCGCACGAACAGCTTGGCTTCGTAGATAGAATCTCCCAGCGCATCACCGGCATCACCCAACACAACGAGATGGCCGGATTGGCCCATGAAGGCCGACATGTGGCCGATCGAGCCGTGGACAACGATATCGATGCCCTTCATCGAAATGCCACAGCGCGAGGCAGCATTGCCCTTGATGACCAGCAGGCCGCCGCGACCGGTTGCGCCGGCATACTGCGAGGCATCGCCATCGATGAAGACGGCACCGGACATCATGTTTTCTGCAACGCCCGGACCGGCGGAGCCGTGTACCGTGACAGTGCCGCCGTCATTCATGCCTGCGCAATAATAACCGACGGAACCATGAACAGCGACCTTGACCGGGCTGTCGATACCGACGGCAACCGCATGGCTGCCGCGCGGGTTGATGACTTCGAATTCCGTGTCATTGGCACCGGCAGCAAGGCCGTGCAAGGCACTGTTGAGTTCGCGAAGCGGAGTGTTGGAAAGATCAAATGTCGGCATGGTCTCAAGCGGCCTTCTCGTGGTCCCAGAAATAGACGGTTGCCGGCTCCGGCTCCCAGACGCGGGCATTTTCGATGCCCGGCAGGTTGACCAAAGCGCGATATTCCGAACCGAAAGCGACATATTGGTCGGTTTCGGCCATGACGGCGGGTTTGCAGGCAATCGGGTCACGCACGACACCGAAACCCGACTTGGTGCCAACCACGAAGGTGAAGAAACCGTCGAGATCGTCGAGTGCGCCTTCCAGCGCCTGGCCGAGATCCTTGCCCTTGGCCATTTCGGCAGTGAGGTAGGCAGCAGCAACTTCAGAGTCGTTCTGTGTCTCGAAGGTCATGCCTTCACGCACCAGCTCGCGGCGCAGATTGTTGTGGTTGGATAGCGACCCATTGTGCACGAGGCACTGGTCGGCGCCTGTCGAAAACGGGTGCGCGCCAAGCGTGGTGACAGCCGATTCCGTGGCCATACGGGTGTGGCCAATGCCGTGGGTCCCAGCCATCGAGCGGACGTCAAAACGGGCAACCACATCCTTGGGAAGGCCAGTTTCCTTGTAGATTTCGACACTTTCGCCCGAGCCCATCACGCGAACGTCTGGGCGGATATTGGAAAGGACGCTTCGGACCGCATCAGCCTTGTCGGCCGGGATATCCAGAACTGCGTGGGTGCTCTTGATGACGATCGAAGCGTCAATACCCTCCGCCTTCAGTGCATCTGCAAGACCAGCGAAATCTGCATCAGGGTTGGCCGACTGCACAGTGACCTTGGCGCGGCCATTTGCTGCACTGCCGTAGATGGCGATGCCGGCGGAGTCAGGACCACGGTCGGTCATGACGATCAACATATCGGAAAGCAGCTCACCGAGCTGAGGTTCCAGGCTTTTGTCCTTCAGGAATAGTCCAACAATGCCGCACATGACGGTAGCCTCCATTCGTTTGCTGGAACGAAGAGCTACCACCCGATTTTTATCAAATCAACTCAAAAGAATAATTGTTTCCTAAAAAGAAACATCGGATATTTTTTCGTGCAGAATGCTCAAATATTCGCCTTGGTTGGGGCCTGGATGCTTATGAAATGGGCACGAACTAGTGGGTAATTGGGTTGAAGTTATTCCTCTCAGGAAACTCGCCCGCCATCCCGTTTGGGATAGGAGATGATCGAGAGATACCGACAGGGCAGTTTGACAAGCTGTTCTGGCCCGTGCGGCGCATCGGCATCAAAAAACAGGCTATCGCCCGGTTCCATCTGGTAGAGCTGGTCGCCGTGGCGATAAACCACTTCACCCTCCAGCATGAACAGAAACTCCATGCCTTCGTGCTGGAACGTCGGAAAAACGTCCGATTCTGCCGTCAGTGTGATGAGATAGGGTTCGACCGTGACGCCGCTTGAATTGTTATCGATATGGCCAAGTAGGCTGTATTGATGCCCGGCGCGGGTGCCGCGACGTTCGATATTGATGCCCTGCCCCGATTTGACGAAAGTGGCGTTCCGCGGTTCCTCGAAACGGCGGAAGAACGAGGTCAGCGGAACACCCAGCGCCTTTGACAGCGATTGCAGCGTCGTGAGCGAGGGAGAGATGTTGCCGTTTTCTATCTTCGACAACATGCCGACCGACATGCCGGTGGCGGTGGCGAGGTCGCTGACCGTGATGCCGAGCGCCTTGCGATAGGTGCGGACTTCGTGGCCGATGGCCATTTCCAGATTGTTTTCGCGCGGCTCGCGGGTGGCATGCGGGTCCTGCGACAAGGGCACCTGAGCCTGCCCTGACTTGACATTATCCCCTATCATTCCACACCTCTCTCATAATCTCAGTTAAATTCATTACAAGACCCCCCTACCTGGAGGAAATCTTCGATCGTAGCGAATTCGGCGTTAAGCCGAACCTAGCCTTGAACGTTCGGGAAAAGTGTCCGGCACTTGAGAACCCTGTCGCGAAAGCAACCTCGGAGATCGATAGCGGGCTTTGCTCCAGTAGCCGGCGGCCATGGTCGAGACGAATGTTACGGTAGGTCTCGAGAAAACCCATCCTCATGCTCTCCAGGAAGAGGCGATCGAGATGCCGCATGCTAACGCCGGCAAGTTTACTCATCTCGCTACGGCCAAGAGGACGCTCGATCGACGACTCCATTTTCTCAAGCACCACCAGCAGAGCAGGGTGATGAGTTCCAAAGCGTTCGGGCGCTGAGCCTCGCTGCGGAGCGCCGGGCTCCGCAACCTCAGAGTGGAGGAACCAGTCGCTAACGCGTCGAGCGAAATGCGACCCCATTCGCTCCGCGACCATCGCGTGCATCATGTCGAGTGGAGCAATGCCGCCCGCGCAGGTAACTCGATCGCCATCGAAAACGAAGCGCGCATGGCGCGGTACTAAATGGGGGAATGCTTCACGCAGTACGTCTGCATGCTCCCAGTGAATGGTGAAATCTCGATTATCTAGAAGCCCTGCTGCCGCCAAGACATACGCGCCGCTTGAGATGCCGCCGATTCTAACACCCTGCCGTGCCAGTCGTCGTAAAGTGGCATGTGCCGGTTCAGCCGAGGCCCAGTCCCTGGGACCGCCACCCGCACATACAAAAATCGTATGACACGATATGCCAAAACTCGCCAAGTCGGAGCATTCAACCGACAGACCTGACGAACTGGTCACCTCTCTTCCATCGACAGAGAGGTACATTGCTTCATAAAGCTCGGTGCCGGCGATAAGATTTGCCGCTCGCAACGGTTCTGCCGCCGATGCAAAAGACATCAGCGCGAAATTTGGAACGAGCAGGAAACCTATCCTCTGGGTCTTTCTAGCGTCGATTGCCTTCATGTCTCGTTTTTATTCCATTTCGTCTTCCTTGTGCAAGTCAGTCCGCTAGGTCGCCGATAGGCTGATCGTCACATACTTGAGGACCTGCAAATGCGATATTCCGCGCTTTCCATCTTTCTGAACGCCCTCAAGGGCAACACTTCCTGGGGCGCTGCCTGGCGCCAGCCTCAGCCCAAAGCGCATTACGACGTGATCATCGTCGGCGGCGGTGGGCACGGGCTGGCGACGGCCTACTATCTCGCCAAGGAATTCGGCATCACCAATGTCGCGGTGCTGGAGAAGGCCTATATCGGCGCGGGCAACGTCGGCCGCAACACGACCATCATCCGCTCCAACTACCTGCTGGAAGGGAACAATCCCTTCTACGAGTTGTCGATGAAGCTGTGGGAAGGGCTTGAGCAGGACTTTAATTTCAACGCGATGGTGTCGCAGCGTGGAGTCATCAATCTATATCACACGGATGCGCAGCGCGACGCCTTTACCCGGCGCGGCAATGCCATGCGCCTGCACGGCGTCGATGCCGATCTGCTAGATCGTGAACAGATCAAGGCCATGCTGCCCTTCCTCGACTTCGACAATGCTCGCTTCCCGGTTCAGGGCGGCTTGATGCAGAGGCGCGGCGGCACGGTGCGCCATGACGCCGTCGCCTGGGGCTATGCCCGCGGTGCTGATCAGCGCGGCGTCGACATCATCCAGAATTGTGAAGTCACCGGCATCCGCCGTGAGAACGGCCGTGCGATTGGCGTCGAAACCACCAAAGGCTTCATCTCCTGCGGAAAGCTGGCGCTCGCCGCGGCCGGCAATTCCTCCCGCGTGGCGGAGATGGCCGGGATGAAGCTACCGCTGGAAAGCCATGTGCTTCAGGCCTTCGTCTCCGAGGGTCTCAAGCCCTTCATCGACAATGTAGTCACCTTTGGTGCGGGACATTTCTACGTCTCGCAGTCCGATAAGGGCGGCCTCGTCTTCGGTGGGGATATCGACGGCTACAACTCCTATGCCCAGCGCGGCAATCTCGCTACGGTGGAGCATGTCGCTGAGGCCGGCAAGGCGATGATCCCGGCGCTGTCGCGCGTCCGCGTGCTGCGCTCCTGGGGCGGCATCATGGACATGTCTATGGACGGTACGCCGATCATCGACAAGACGCCGGTCGGGAATCTCTATCTCAATGCTGGCTGGTGCTATGGCGGTTTCAAGGCGACGCCTGCCTCCGGCTTCTGCTTCGCGCACCTTCTCGCGAAGGACGCATCGCACCCGACCACGCGGCAGATGCGCCTCGACAGGTTCGAGCGCGGCTACATGCTCGACGAAAAGGGCCAGGGTGCCCAGCCCAACCTCCACTGATCTGCCGGACAAGGATACCGAAATGGCCAGCCTCGTCACCTGCCCGCATTGCGGCAAAAGACCGAAGGAAGAATTCACCGTCAAGGGCGCGGCCCTTACCCGTCCCGCAGTGGATGCCGCACAGGACGTGTGGTTCGACTATGTGTATCTGCGCGACAATCCGCGTGGCGCCTATCAGGAATACTGGCACCACACATCCGGCTGCCGGCGCTGGCTGGTGGTGACACGCGACACCGCCACCCACGAGATTTTCCAATGCCACGATGCCGCCGAACGCGGCGAGGTAACCGCATGACTCCCTATCGTCTTTCCTCCGGCGGCCTGATCGATAGGTCGAGCCCCCTCTCCTTCTCCTTCGACGGCCAGCGCTTGAACGGCTTTGTCGGCGACAGCCTTGCCTCGGCGCTGCTGGCGAATGGCCGGTTGCTCGTCGGCCGCAGCTTCAAGTATCATCGCCCGCGAGGCATCCTGACCGCAGGCGCCGCCGAGCCGAACGCGCTGATGACCATCGGCCGCGATGGGCGCACCGAGCCCAATACCCGCGCCACCATGCAGGAGCTTTATCAGGGGCTGGAAGCGAAGAGCCAGAACTGCTGGCCTTCGCTCGATTTCGACATCGGTTCGGTCAACGGCCTGCTGTCGCCGTTCCTCAGTGCTGGCTTCTACTACAAGACCTTTATGTGGCCGGCGGGCCTTTGGGAACGGTTCTACGAGCCGGTCATCCGCCGCGCCGCCGGCCTGGGAAAGGCCACATATCAGGCTGATCCGGATGGTTATGAGAAGATCTGGGCGCATTGCGACCTCCTGGTCGTCGGCGCCGGCGCCACCGGCCTTGCCGCAGCGCTCGCCGCCGGTCGAGCCGGCGCAAAGGTTATTCTTGCCGATGAACATTCGCGGGCAGGCGGGGGTCTATTGTCGGAAACCGCGGCGGTCAGCGGCAACTCCGCCTCCGATTTCCTTGCCCAAACGCTGGCCGAGCTTGCTTCCTTGCCGAATGTCACGATCATGCCCCGCACCACCGTATTCGGCTGGTATGATGGCAATGTCTTCGGCGCAGTCGAACGGGTGCAGAAGCATGTCGAGATCCCTGCGACACACTTGCCCGTTGAACGAATGTGGCGCATCGCTGCCAAGCAGGCGCTTCTGGCCACCGGCGCGGAAGAACGCCCGCTCGTCTTCGGCGGCAACGACATTCCCGGTGTGATGCTGGCGGGCGCGATGCGCAGTTATCTCAACCGCTATGGCGTGGCCCCCGGCCGCCGCGTGGCGATCGTCACCAACAACGATAGTGCCTATGCGCTGGCCGGCGATCTCGAAAAGGCGGGCATCGTGCCCGTTGCCATTATCGACGGTCGGGCCGATGCACGGATCGAGGGTTATACCGGCAAGGCCCGGATGATCCGGGGCGGCTACGTGTCCGACGCTCATGGCGGTAAAGCACTCTCCTCGATCAGCATCTGGCAGAACGGCCACACGGAAAAGCTCGACGTCGACGCGCTCGCAATGTCGGGTGGCTTCAGCCCCATCATCCATCTCGCCTGCCATCGCGGCGGCAAGCCGCAATGGTCGGACGAGAAGTCCGCCTTCATGGCGCCCGATGGGTTGAACGGGCTTGCGCTGGCAGGTGCTTGCGCCGGTATCGATGGTCTCGCCGCCTGCTTGGAGGATGGCGCGGCCAAGGGCCTGGCGCTGGCGGCGGTGCTAGGCTTCGACGGCCATGCGCCGACCTTGCCAGAGATTTCGGGCGACATCGTAAACGCCGCCCCCGCGGCCTTCAAGATCATTCCCGGCGTGCGCGGCAAGGCTTTTGTCGACTACCAGAACGACGTCCATCGCAAGGATCTTGGACTGGCCGTGCGGGAAGGCTACGGCCATGTGGAGCTTGCCAAACGCTACACAACCTCCGGCATGGCAACCGATCAGGGCAAGCTCTCCAACGTCAACGCCATCGCCATTCTCGCTGAAGCGCGCGGCATCTCGCCGGCGCAAGTCGGCACCACCACCTTCCGCCCCTTCTATACGCCGGTGTCCTTCGGGGCGCTCACGGGCGTCTCGCATGGCAAGCATTTCCAACCGGTGCGCAAATCGCCGCTGCATGACTGGGCGAAGAAGAACGGCGCGACCTTTGTCGAAACTGGCCTCTGGTATCGCTCCGCCTGGTTCCAGCGTTCCGGCGAGACCGGCTGGCGCGAAAGCGTCGACCGCGAGGTCAAAAACGCCCGCATCAATGCCGGTCTCTGTGATGTTAGCATGCTCGGCAAGATCGAGATCACTGGGAAGGACGCCGCCGAATTCCTCAACCGCGTCTATTGCAACGCCTTCCTGAAACTGCCGGTTGGCAAGGCCCGTTACGGGCTGATGCTGCGTGAGGATGGCATGATCTACGACGACGGCACCACGAGCCGTCTCGAAGAGAACCGCTACTTTATGACGACCACGACGGCTTATGCGGCCGGGGTAATGAACCATCTGGAATTCTGCGCCCAGGCGCTGTGGCCGGATCTCGACGTACGTCTGGCTTCCGTCACCGATCAATGGGCGCAGATGGCGATCGTCGGCCCGAAGGCACGCACGATTCTCGAACGTATCGTCGATGCGGATATTTCCAACGAGGCCTTCCCATTCCTGGGTGCGGCCGAGGTCTCGCTGTTCGGCGGGCAGGTGCATGGCCGCCTGTTCCGCATCTCGTTTTCCGGTGAACTGGCCTATGAGTTGGCAGTGCCTGCCAGCTATGGCGAGGCGGTGGCCGACGCGTTCATGGAGGCCGGCAGCGCGCACGGCATCCAGCCCTACGGCGTCGAGGCGCTTTCGGTGCTGCGCATTGAGAAGGGCCATGTTACCCACAACGAGATCAACGGCACGGTCGTGCCTTCTGATCTCGGTTTCGGCAAGATGGTCTCCGCCAGCAAAGCCGATTTCATCGGCAAACGAATGCTGGCCCGCGAGGGTCTTCATTCGTCCGAGCGCCTGCAACTGGTCGGTGTCGTGCCGATCGATCCGGCGACGAGCTTCCGCAGCGGTTCGCATATCCTCGCCAAGGGCGCCGAAGCGACGCTGGAAAACGATCAGGGCTATGTCACTTCCAGCTGCTATTCACCGCATGTCGGCTCCGCCATCGGGCTGGCGCTGGTGCGGCGCGGACCGGAGCGGCACGGCGAAGAGGTGATGATCTGGAACGGGTTGCGTGGAGAGTTCACGCCCGGCCGTCTCGTCAGCCCCGTCTTCTTCGATCCCACCAATGAAAAACTACATATCTGAAGCCGGGAGGTGCACAATGTCGGAGTTCCGCGTCACTCTTAGCCCCGCGCTGGGCGGCCGAGCGGCCGTTTCCCGCAAGGGCATCAGCGTCGAAGCGCAGCCAGAGGGCACGCTGCTGCATCTTCTTGTCGACCCCACAATGGGCGATGCGGTTCGCTTAGCCGCCGATCTTATGGCCGCAGGCCTTGAACTCCGCCCGCTTACTACCGGCCAGTGGTTCGCTGTCGGCGATACAGCCCTCGCCCATGCCGATCTTGCCGCGCTCAGCGCGACATTGAAGCCGCAGGCGGATATAGTCGATCAGAGCCATGGTCGAGTACGTATTATCGTCAAGGGGAAGATGGCGGCTCGAGTTCTTTCCAAGGGCACCGCCGTCGATCTGGATATCGCGGTCTTCCCTGTCGGCCATGCGACGACGACTTTGTTTGGCCATATATCTGCACATGTGACGCGCATTGGCGAAGATGCCTTTGAACTGATCGTATTGCGCGGCTTCGCTGAAAGTCTATGGGACGAACTCGCCCAGATGAGCCTCGAATTCAGTTGATCGACTAAGCCAAGGATAAACAATCATGACGACTATCATCGATGGAAAGGCGGTGGCCGCTTCGGTTATCGCGTCGATCAAGGTTGCCCACGAGGCGCTGGAGGCCGTCGGCGGACTTAAGGCTGGGTTGGCCGTCGTCATCGTCGGAGACGATCCAGCAAGCCACGCGTATGTCGGCGCCAAGGGCCGAATGGCCAAGGAATGCGGTTTCGTGTCAGTGCAGCATACGCTGCCGGAACAAACAAGCCAGAAGGCACTGTTGGCACTCTTGGAAGAGTTGAATCGCCAAGAGACGATCCACGGTATTCTGGTTCAACTGCCCCTGCCCGGCCATCTGAACTCCGAACAGGTAATACAGGCGATCAGCCCGGAAAAGGACGTGGATGGCCTGCACGTAGTCAACGCTGGCAAGCTGGCGACCGGCGATCTCGCGACCGGCCTGATTTCCTGCACGCCGGCTGGCGCTATGGCGCTGTTGGCTGGCATCCACGGCCCGGATCTCTCCGGCCTCAATGCAGTCGTCATCGGCCGCTCCAACCTGTTCGGCAAACCGATGGGGCAATTGCTGCTCAACGCCAATGCCACGGTGACGATCGCACATTCGCGAACAAAGGATCTGGCCGGCATCTGCCGGAAGGCCGATATCCTCGTCGCCGCCGTCGGCCGTGCCGAAATGGTCAAGCAGGACTGGATCAATCCGGGTGCCACGGTCATCGATGTCGGTATCAATCGTGTGGCCGCACCTGAACGCGGCGAAGGCAAGACGAAACTCGTCGGCGACGTGGATTTCGGTGCATGCGCAGAGACTGCCGGAGTGATCACGCCGGTTCCCGGCGGTGTCGGGCCGATGACGATTGCTATGCTGATGGCCAATACGGTGATTGCCGCATCGCAGCAACTAGGCCTTCCGCGGCCAGTCTTTTGAGCAGTATTGCAAAAGTCAGAGCAAAGCGCGGCAACGCTTTTTGCTCACGGCTTTGTAGTGTGTGCGAAGTGTTCTCGCATCGCGCGACAGCACTGTCACAATGCCACCCCGATCCATGAGAGCCTGCAGATCGCGCAGCCCCAGGGCATGTTCAATATCGAAGATCCGCGCAAAGCTACGACTATCGTGAGCAATGCCGATCTTGGCTGCCACGAGTATGGCGGCTTGAACCGCGTTGAGGCTTATGTCGCCGATTTGGGCTGCCTCAACGAGCGACAGAAAGCGACTGGCGTCTATCGGCCCGTTGCTCACGCAGCCTCTGTTCTGAAGGATACCATGATAGATTTCGACGTAGGAGTATCGCTTTCTTCGCCGGCACTGCCCAGCGGCACCAATATGTTTAGTTCGGGATAATAGCCCGCGACGCTGCCACGCGGAATGTCGTAAGGCACGAAGCGGAAGCTGCGCGCAACCCGCTCGACGCCATCGTCATATTCGCCGATCACATCCACGCGATCGCCGGCAGCGGCATTCATATCCTTCAGATCGTCGGGGTGGATGAAGATGACATGCCGCTCACCGTAAACGCCGCGATAACGATCATCCAGCCCGTAGACGGTCGTATTGTACTGATCGTGGGAGCGGAAGGTCTGGAGAGCGAAGCGGCCCTTCGATTTCCGAGCCTGCTGATGCGGTGTTTCCGCCGGTAGGGCGGCAGCCGCAAACGACGCCTTGCCCGATGTCGTATCCCACTCCCGATGCGACGCGGAATTGCGCAGGAGGAAGCCGCGCGGCTTGCGCAATCTCGCATTATAATCCTCGAAGCCGGGGATTGTCGCTTCGATATGGTCGCGGATAAGATCGTAATCCTCGGCCAGTTCCTCCCAGTCCACCACGGACGAGCCGACCGTCGCCTGGGCGATGCCGGCGATAATGGCCACTTCGGACAGAAGATGCGGCGATGCCGGACGATTGATGCCAGCAGAGCCGTGCACCATGCTCATCGAATCCTCGACGCTGATCAGTTGCGACTGTCCGCCGGTGTTGAGGTCCATCTCCGTTCGTCCGAGGCAGGGCAGGATGAAGGAGGCCTCGCCAGGCATAAGATGTGAATGATTGGGCTTGGTGGCAATGTTCATCGTCAGTTTCAGCCGCCGAAGCGCCTTTTCGACCAACGCGCTGTCAGGCGTCGCGCGGGCGAAATTGCCGCCGAGGCCGATGAAAGCCTGCGCCGAGCCATCGAGCATGGCGCCGATGGCGGCCAGCACGTTATGTCCTTCCCGGCGCGGCATCGTAACGCCGAACTGCTTTTCCAGGGCGTCGAGAAAGGCCGCCGGCGGCTTCTCGTTGATCCCCACAGTCCTGTCGCCCTGGACATTGGAATGGCCGCGAACCGGACACAGGCCGGCACCGGGTTTGCCGACATTGCCACGCAGGAACATGAAATTAGCGATTTCCCGGATCGTTGCCACCGAATGCACATGCTGCGTGACGCCCATGGCCCAGGTGCAGATGACCCGCTCGGCCGCCATGTAGACGGCGGCGGCGCGCTCTAAATCTTCGCGCGTCAGGCCGGACTGATCTTCGATCTCCGACCAGCCGGTCGCTTCGACGCTGGCACGGTAGTCTTCGAAGCCGCTGCAATGCTCCGCCAGGAAAGCATGGTCGAGAACGGACGGATTGCCGGCGGTAAGCGCTGCCGCCTCGGCGGAGAACACGGCCTTCGCCATGCCGCGCACGGCTGCCATGTCTCCGCCGAGGCGGGGCTGGAAATAATGGCTGGCAATATCCGTCGAGCCGCCGCGCAGCATTTCGATCTTGTCCTGCGGATCGGAGAAGCGCTCCAGACCCTTTTCACGGACGGGATTGAATACCACGATGCGAGCGCCGCGTATGGCGGCGCGGCGCAGGTCGCCTAGCATGCGCGGATGATTGGTGCCCGGATTCTGGCCGATGACGAAAATGGCATCCGCCTTCTCGAAATCCTCCAGCAAGACGGTGCCCTTGCCGATCCCGATCGCCTGGCGAAGCGCGACACCGCTCGCCTCGTGGCACATGTTCGAGCAATCGGGGAAATTGTTGGTGCCGTAGAGCCGCACGAACAACTGATAGAGGTAGGCTGCCTCGTTGCTGGCGCGTCCCGACGTGTAGAATTCCGCCCGGTCGGGATGATCGAAGCTGTTGAGGATCGCGCCGATCTCGGCAAAAGCATCCTCCCAGCTGACGGCCAGATAGCGGTCGCTTTGGGCATCGTAGCGCAGCGGATGCGTCAGGCGGCCATGCAGCTCCAGCTCGAAATCGGTGAGGCGACGAAGCTCGCTGACGGTGTTTCGTTCGAAGAGATCCGGCGTGGCGCGTTTTTCGGTCGCCTCCCAGGCGACGGCCTTGACGCCGTTCTCGCAAAATTCGAAAGACGAGCCATGGGCCGGATCGCCCCAGGCGCATCCGGGACAATCGAAGCCGTCAGGCTGGTTGGCCTTGAGCATGGTACGCGCGCCGGAAATCGGCCCGCCGCTTTGCAGCAATCGCTTGCCGCAGCTTTTCAGGGCTCCCCAGCCTCCGGCGGCAGAGGATCTCTTGCCAATGAATGTCTTGTCCATCAACTTCGCGTTCGTATTTCACGCGCGCTCCAGAGCATCAACTCTGGCTCGATCGGCAAATCCATCGATATTGCGCTTAAACTTAGCTATCAGTTTACGTCGAGGCAAAGGTACTTGAGCTCAACGTAGTCATCGATGCCATATTTTGAACCTTCCCGCCCCTGTCCCGATTGCTTTGTCCCGCCAAAAGGAGCGACTTCTGTAGAGATTAGTCCGGTGTTGATACCCACCATTCCGTATTCGAGCGCCTCCGCCACTCGAAACACACGGGACATATCTTTCGCGTAGAAATATGACGCAAGACCGAACTCTGTGTCGTTCGCAAGCTCGATAACATCGTCCTCAGTCTCGAATTTGAACAGCGGCGCAACGGGACCAAACGTTTCCTCGCGCGCAACTTTCATTTCAGACGTGACACCTGTCAGTACCGTCGGCTGGAAGAACAGACCGCCTCTTTCGTCTAGCTTTCCTCCGACGGCGATTCTTGCACCCTTTTCCAGTGCGTCGGCGATATGTTCCTCGACCTTTTCTACCGCCTTAACCGTAATCAGCGGCCCGGCTGCGACGTCCTGCTCGAACCCATCGCCAACCTTGAGGGTCGATACCCTAGCTGCAAGCTTTTCTGCGAAGGCATCATACACGGCCGCTTGCACGTAAAGACGGTTGGCGCACACGCAGGTCTGACCGTTGTTGCGATATTTGGAAACCATCGCGCCTTCCACTGCAGCATCGAGATCAGCGTCTTCAAAGACGATGAATGGCGCGTTCCCACCTAGTTCGAGGCCCAGTTTCATAATTTGCTCGGAACCCTGCCTCATTAAAATCTTTCCAACCGCGGTCGAACCGGTGAACGTCAGTTTCCTCACCAAACTGTTTTCGGTGAATTCCTTCCCGATCTCGGATGATGCTGTCGAGGTGATAACGCTTAGGAGGCCTGGAGGTACGCCAGCACGTTCTGCGAGAACTGCCAATGCTATCGCAGAGAGCGGAGTTTCAGTCGCTGGTCGAGAAACCATCGCACACCCCGCCGCCAAAGCTGGCGCAAGCTTTCTGGCGAGCATTGCGTTTGGGAAATTCCAAGGAGTAATCGCAGCAACAACACCGATTGGCTGCTTGATGACGATGATGCGTTTGTCTCGCTGGTGACCGGGGATGGTATCGCCATAGATACGTTTCGCTTCTTCCGCAAACCACTCTATATACGATGCGCCGTACAATACCTCGCCCTTTGCTTCGGGAAATGGTTTTCCCATTTCCGAAGTTAAGATCGTTGCCAGGTCATCGGCATTTGCGACGATGAGACTGAACAGGTTTTTCAGGATAGAGGATCGTTCTTTCGCACTCATTTTCGCCCAGCTCTTCTGCTGAACGCTGGCAATTGAAATGGCACGCTTTGCTTCGGTTCGACTCAGATCAGGCAGCGATGCCAACAGATCTCCCGTTGACGGATTGAAAACATCAAACCTCTTTCTGCTCTCCGCTTCATCAATCCACACCCCCCCGATATACGCGGAACTCACAACAAGACTTTCGTCATTCAGTTTCGAAAGGAGTGTCTTTGAGATGGGCATATTGATCCGTCGCGTTAGATGAGGATTCGAAATCGAAGTGGTTTGCATTCACAGCGAGGCAGTAACAAAACCTGCCGGCGCATGGATTGCGATGCGTGAGATCGCAAAGATAAGTTCAGTCAATGTGCCGAATGGCCGGTTACACCGGCCATTCAATCCTTAGGTCATTTCCTGGGTTACAGCACCGGCGCCAAGGCCGTCACATCTGTCCGCACTGCGACATTAATACGATGCTGAAGTTTGGCAGATCGGCCCATCGCCGCAATCATGAGCGAACGCGCATCTTGCAGAACAACTGGCCACCGGGTTCCTACTCGGCCGTAGAACCTGGATAGACGCTGAGTGGCATCGACAACCGGACGGAATTTGGTTTCCCAGTCCCTGAGGCCCTGATGTACGGATGGTGCTTCATCGACACATCGAGCAAGCATGTAAGCGGACTGCATCGTGACACAGGCCGCCTGCCCCAGATTCGGTGACATTGCGTGCGCCGCATCCCCGAGAATTGCCATCCGGCCGTGATGCCACTTTTCGCATCGAATGTCCCGGAACTCCACGAACTTGCCATTATCAGTAAGGCGTCGCAGGTACGTCTCGAGTTGTGGAAACGACTTCACCCAACTATCGATGTTCGGAGGAGTTTCCGCGCCTTTCTTGTCAGCGATTGGGCAGCAAAGATAAAGATAGATATGCTCTTTGCTGACCGGGATCACGCCGACACGTCGTCCACCGTTCCAGCACTCTATCGAACTGTTTAGAACTTCAAGGTCATTTTCGTTGCGACGGATCAAATACCGGGCTCCGCCATCGTAGAGCCGCTCGATATTCTTTTGGCCAGGCATCTGGTCACGGACGCGCGAGGTTACACCTTCTACTCCCAACACCAAATCAGCTTTATGCTTCGTGCCGGTCGCCAACTCCAGATAGCCGTCTGAACTCGCCCCGACCACCTCTGCATTGGTGCAAATCTCGACGCCGGCACGCATAGCCTGGTTGGCGATGGCCATATGCAGCGCTTGTCTCTCTGCGGTGATCAGTCGGCTATCTTTCATCAGCCAATCAGATTGCAACACGCGATTGCGATGGTCGCGGATTTGCCAGCTCTTGTTCCACTCCCCCGTCGATGCCACTTCATCATAGGCTCCGAGCGCCTCAAGGGTCCGGAGGGCATTTTCCCAGACGAAGAGCCCGGCGCCGATCTCTCTAAGTTCCTTGGCGCGTTCGTGAACGCGAACGCTCCAGCCACGACGAGCAAGAGATAGGGCTGCGGTCAACCCCCCAATTCCGCCCCCAGCAATTTCTGCATGCTTCTGCCCACTCATCCCAGTACCTCTCGCTCAGTGAAGGGAAACTCGTATTTCCATAACCCCATCCAATATTCCCTATTTCGTCATTTATCAATTTATTTTTTCCGCAATTCGATTATTTGATTCGTAAAGTTGCCTGTTTTCGACATTTTGAGCCGAATTTCATCTTATGAAGCCAATTTAGGCAGGCTCGTTGAGGGAGCGTCGACCATTTCCTGTTCATTTCCGCGAAGGTGCGCTCCATCAATGGGTAACTGGAACCCTCTTCCATTGACTCGGTCATGGCGCTGGATTTCGGCGCTTCTACCTCGGGAAGGAGCTTGCCGCGTTTGATGCCCGGTCGACAGGATGACGGGTTCGTGAGTTGTGCCGGCATTCTTCCGGTCGCGGGTGGTCGAGACCGACGATGCGATCTGTGCCTCGTGATGGGAACCAATATGGGCGCAGCCTTCGGACTTTTCCGCACGACAGTCCGCATTCCGGCCGAGATGGGCTCCGTCGGGGCGGTTAAGAGTCATCTATTGAGGGGCGGCCGTCCAGCCGCATCCGACTATACGGCACGGTGATCGGCTCAGAATGCGCCGAGCCGCTCGGTGGACTGCCCGTTCAAAAGAGCGCGGATCGCGTTTGCAAGCGCGGAGAATTCTCCGGCCAGGTCCTTTTCCATGCGGACGGTCATGCGCGAATGCGGCCCCAGCATGCCGACGCTGAACCGGACGCCGATGCCGTCGACCTCAATCGGCATGGCAAAGGCCGAAAGCTCGGGCACGACTTCCTGAATGCAGGTCGCATATCCCTGTTCCCGAACCTTGGCATACTCTGACAGAAGTGTTTCCCGGTCGGTGATGGTTCGACTGCAGAGGGCCGGCAGGCCGGCGGCAATTGCCGCGTCGACAGTTTCCGGCGGCTGATAGGCCATGATGGCCTTGCCGGCGGCCGTCGCATGCGGTTGCAGCGTTTTTCCGGGCAGAACGTAGCCTGTCCAGGTGTCCTCGGGAGAGGAGATCGAAATGGACTGGATCACCGTGCCTTCCAGCCGGCAGAGATAACAGGTCTCACCCACCTTTTCGCTGAAATCCTGCAGGAGCGGCTTGGCGAGTGTCGCAACGACATCCGGATCGACGGCAAGTCGTCCGAGGCGCTGGACGCGCGCAGAGAGGGTGTATCGCGCACGGGTGCCGCTTCCAACCGTGACGAGATTCGTCCGTTGCATGGCGGAAAGCAGCCTGTGGATCGTCCCCTTCGGCAACATCATCATGACGACGAGATCGTTGAGCGCCAATCCTTGCGGGTATGCCGCCAACAATTCCAGCACGCGGAAGTAGCGCTCCAGCGGTAAATTCCGATCCGATGCACCAGTTTCTTCAGTTTTCGTGACAGCCATACCCGTTCCCTGACGCTGATCCTGCTTCCGCGCGGCTTTCACCGCCAAGAAAGTTTCTTTCTAGGCGTTGACAGCGATCCACATGAATGGTCTCATGTTTCGTATATTATGACAAGTTTCGAAAAACGAAACAATGGGAACTGTGAAAAAATGTCTTCTCAGTCAGAGGCGCCGGTGCTTCGCGCAACGAAGCTAGTGCGGGAATTCTACGGCTTCCGCGCCGTGAACAATCTCGATATCGAGATCATGGAAGGCCACATCCACGCGCTGATCGGCCCGAACGGCGCCGGCAAGACGACGGTGTTCAACCTCCTCACCAAGACAATCCCACCGACCTCGGGCAACATCTTTCTGCGGGGCCGAGACATTACCCGAATGCCAGCGGCCGATGTGGCGCGACAGGGCCTTGTCCGCTCCTTCCAGATTTCGGCGATCTTTCCGAGCCTCACGGTCCTGGAAAATGTCGTGGTGGCGCTTCAGCGGCCGGCCGGACTGGCCACGCAGTTATGGCGTTCACGCCGCGCGCTTAACCCGCTGTATGGCCGCGCGGAAGAGCTGATCGACAGCGTCGGGCTGAGCGCGTGGGCGACACGGCAGGCCGGCGAATTGCCCTACGGCCGCAAGCGCGCGCTTGAAATCGCTACCACTCTCGCACTTTCGCCGGATGTCCTGCTGCTTGACGAGCCGATGGCGGGCATGGGCCGTGAGGATATCGACGACATGGTCGAACTGATCCGAAAGGTAGCAAAGGGTAAGACGGTGGTCATGGTCGAGCACAATCTCGGCGTCGTCTCGCGCCTGTGCGACCGGGTCACGGTGCTGGCGCGCGGGGAAACGCTTGCCGAAGGCACCTATGCGGATGTCAGTGCCGATCCGCGCGTGCGCGAAGCCTATATGGGGAATGGTCATGCGTGATGTTCAACCGCATCTTCGCCTTTCCGGCGTTCAGGGCTGGTACGGAGAAAGCCACGTCCTGCATGGCGTCGATCTTTCGATCATGCCCGGCGAGACGCTGATGCTGACCGGCCGCAACGGCGCGGGCAAGACAACGACGTTGAAGGCGATCGCTGCCCTGCTCAAGAAACGGACAGGCGCAATCGAGATCAACGGCCGCGACGTGACCTCCATTCCCCGTCACCGATTGGCTTATCAGGGGCTGGCCTATGTGCCGGAGGAGCGCGGGATATTTTCCAGCCTCACAGTCGAGGAAAATCTGCTTCTGCCGGTCGTGGTGGCCGAAGGCGGCATGATGATCGAGGAAATCTACACGCTTTTCCCCAACCTGAAGGAGCGTCGCACAAGTCCGGGAACCAAGCTTTCCGGCGGCGAGCAGCAGATGCTGGCCATGGCGCGCGTTCTGAGAACCGGTGCGAAACTTCTCCTGCTCGATGAGCCGACCGAGGGACTTGCACCGGTGATCGTCGACCGGATTGCCGAAACGCTGCAGATCCTCAAGCAGCGGCGCATGACGATCCTTCTCGTCGAGCAGAATTTCGGATTTTCGAAGGGTCTCGCGGACCGGCTCTGCGTCATGGAGCACGGTCGCATCGTGCTCGATCTTGCGGCGGCGGACATCGATGCCCGTCGCGGCGAACTCGAAGGTTATCTGGGGGTCTAACATGTTCAGCTACCCTATCCAGCTCATCATGGGCCAGCTTCTGATCGGTGTGATCAACGGCGCTTTCTATGCCGTTCTGAGCCTCGGGCTTGCGGTTATCTTCGGTCTTCTGCGCGTCATCAATTTTGCGCATGGCGCACAATACATGCTGGGCGCCGTTACCGCCTGGCTGCTGCTGCGCTATCTCGGCATCGGTTATTGGCCGGCTCTGGTGCTTGCGCCCGCAATCGTCGGCCTGCTTGCCTTTGTCATCGAGCGTCTGCTTCTTCGGCGCATCTACAATCTCGATCATCTCTACGGTCTGCTGCTGACCTTCGGTCTTGCCCTTATCATCGAGGGCTCGATGCGGCACTGGCTCGGTGCGGCCGGGAAGCCCTATGCACCGCCGGCGCTCCTGACGGGCGTCTGGAATTTTGGGATCGTCATCGTGCCGATCTATCGGGCCTTCATCGTCAGTGCGGCACTCGTGGTGTGCCTTGCGGTCTGGCTTCTGATCGAGAAGACCAAGATCGGCAGCTATCTGCGTGCGGCAACCGAAAACGCCAGCCTTGTCGAAACATTCGGCGTCAACGTCCCGATCCTTCTGTCGGCAACCTACGTACTGGGCGCGATGCTTGCCGCCTTTGCAGGTGTTCTTGCCGCGCCAATCTACCAGGTCAGCCCGTTGATGGGCAGCCATCTGATCATCATCGTCTTCGCAGTCGTCGTCGCGGGCGGCATGGGTTCGATCATGGGTGCAGTCGTTACCGGGTTCGCGCTTGGTATCCTTGAGGGGCTGACCAAGGTCTTCTACCCGCAGGCATCGACCGTGGTGATCTTCCTGGTGATGGCGCTTGTTCTCCTGTTCAGGCCGGCCGGCCTCTTCGGTCGTGACGTTGCCGCAAGTACGGCCGCCCCTGCCTTGGCGACGGCCGGCAAGCTTTCCCGCAAGGCGCTAGTTCCGATCGCCGTCATTGCCGCCCTCTTCCTTCTGGCAGCTCCGTTCTTCATTTACCCGACATTCGCGACCCGGCTGCTCTGCTTTGCCCTGTTCGCCTGCGCGTTCAACTTGCTGATCGGTTATGTCGGGCTGCTCTCGTTCGGACATGCAGCCTTCTTCGGCGGCAGCGCCTACATCACCGCGCATGCTCTGAAGATCTGGGGCTTTCCTCCGGAAGTGGCGATCCTTGCGGGCGTCGTCTTAGCGAGTGCCATCGGTTTTATCTTCGGCATCCTCGCGATCCGCCGGCAGGGCATCTACTTTGCCATGATCACGCTCGCGCTCGGGCAGATGGTCTATTTCTGCTTCCTACAGGCGCCGTTTGCCGGTGGCGAAGACGGCATTCAGGCGGTTCCGCGCGGCATGCTGTTCGGCATGATCGATCTCTATCATCCCTTCGCACTCTATTACAGCGTTCTGGCGATCGTTGGTCTTGCGCTTGCAGCGACCTGGCGCATTCTCAACTCGCCCTTCGGCTCGATCCTCGGCGCGGTTCGCGACAATGAATTGCGGGCGGTCTCGCTCGGCTATCACGTCCATCGCTACAAGCTCGGCGCATTCGTGATCTCGGCGGCGCTCGCGGGCCTGGCCGGCAGCCTCAAGGTGATCACGGTCCAGATCGCTTCGCTGACCGACGTGACATGGCAGATGTCCGGCGAAGTCGTGCTGATGACGCTGCTCGGCGGCATGGGAACCTTCTTCGGACCCGCTGTCGGGGCGGCGGTGATCACCGTCATCGAACACTATCTGGCAGGTTTCACGGTGCCGGCCCCGGTGGTCACCGGTGGCCTTTTCGTGATCTGCGTTCTGGTTTTCCGGCGCGGCATCGTCGGGGAAATCATCATGCTCCTGCGCATACGGGGCGGGTCAAAAACGCAAGCCAAGGATGCCGCCACGTCTCCCGTTCACGTTTGATATCGACAAAACCAAAAAGAGAGGAACAGAACATGCGAATGAAAATGAACGTAGTGTCGCTGGCGATCGCCGGTCTGATGGCAAGCGTATCGGCTTCTGCCTTCGCAGCCGATACCGTCAAGATCGGCCTGCTCATGGACATGTCCGGCAATTATTCCGATGTGGCAGGCAGGGGCAGCGTGACGGCTGCCGAGATGGCCGTCGCCGATTTTGGCGGCGAGGTTCTGGGCAAGAAGATCGAAGTCGTTTCCGCCGACATGCAGAACAAGGTCGATCTGGCGGTCTCGATTGCCAACGAATGGTTCGATGTCGGTGGCGTCGATGCCGTCATGGACATCAACAACTCCTCGGCCGGCCTTGCGGTCAGCAAGATCGCCGCTGCCAAGGACAAGCTGGTCACCATCAATATCTCCGGTTCGACCCGTTTCACCAACGAGGATTGCAACGCCAACACCATTCACTACGTCTACGATACGGAAGCTCTTGCCCGCTCGACCGGCACGGC
The DNA here is from genome assembly GCF_004514425.2 of Shinella sumterensis. Lineage (GTDB taxonomy): Bacteria > Pseudomonadota > Alphaproteobacteria > Rhizobiales > Rhizobiaceae > Shinella > Shinella sumterensis. The sequence continues at coordinate 107,329 of NZ_MYFN02000009.1, read as the reverse complement.
AGTCGTGCAGGAAGGTGGAAAGAAGTGGTTCTTCGTGACGGTCGACTACACGTTCGGCCACGACTTCGAAAAGCAGACCGCTGCCGCCGTGAAGGCTGCGGGCGGCGAGGTGATCGGCTCGGTCAAGGTGCCGCTGAATGCGCCGGACTATTCCTCCTATATCCTGCAGGCGCAGGCCGCGAACCCGGACGTGATCGCATTCGCGACCGCCGGCGCCGACACGTCGAACGCGATCAAGCAGGCCTCGGAATTCGGCATGGGGCAGGGCAACCAGAAGCTCGCCGGGCTTCTCGTCTATGACAACGAGATCGATGCGCTGGGTCTCGATATCGCCAAGGGCATGATGCTGACCTCGTCCTTCTACTGGGACATGAACGACGAGACCCGCGCCTTCTCCAAGCGCTACATGGAGAAGATGGGCAAGATGCCGAACATGTCGCAGGCAGGCGTCTATTCCAGCACCATGCATTACCTGAAATCGATCGCCGCTGCCGGAACGGACAAGACGGCCGATGTGATGGCGATGATGAAGAAGACGCCGATCAACGACTTCTTTACGAAGAACGGCGTCATCCGCGAGGACGGGCTGATGGTTCACGACCTGTTTCTCTTCCGTGTGAAGACGCCGGAAGAGTCGAAGGGGCCGTGGGATTATTATTCGCTCGTGCGCACCGTGCCTGCGGACGAGGCATTCCCGCCGCTTTCGGAATCGAAATGCCCGCTGCTCAAGAAGTGATTTTTGGAACAGTCTCCTGCCGGCCCCCGTTCGCGGGGTCGGTCATCTCCTACGGACAATTTTCATGAACATCGCACCACATTATTCCGATGAGGAAATCGAACTCCAATACAATCTCCGCGTCGGTCGCCCCGACTACGACACGGTTGTTGTGTCCGACTGGATCGAACGCAGCGAGGAAGCGCGCAAAAGCCTCGATTGCCGGCTGGATATCGCCTATGGAGTCGGCACGAAGCAGAAGCTCGACGTCTTTTACGCCAGATCCACTGACGCGCCGACACTGATCTTTTTCCATGGTGGTTATTGGCAGCGCGGCGACAAGTCAGTTTACAGCTTCCTAGCATCGCCTTTCGTCGCCAACGGCGTCAATGTCATCCTCGTCGGCTACCATCTGTGCCCGGAGGTTTCAATCACCGCGATCTCGGTCCAGGCACGCGAGGCGCTCGCGTGGATTTGGAAGAATGCCGATGAACTGATGATCGATCGCCTTAAACTGACGGTCATGGGGCACTCGGCCGGCGGCCATATCACCGCCATGCTAATGGGAACGGACTGGCGCACGCTCGCTCCGGACCTTCCGCTCGATCTGGTCAAGGCAGGCATTCCGGTTTCGCCGCTCAATGCGCTTGAACCCATCCGCCGTACGTCCCTCAATATCGCAGTCGGCATGGATGCAGCGGAAGCTGAGGCCGAAAGCCCGATGAACCATCCGCCAGTTACCGATGCGCCGCAACTGGTCGTCTGCGGCGGTCGCGAGACGGCGGAATTCCATCGCCAGTCCGACATCTATGTTGCGGCATTTGCAACGGCAACTCGTCCGATGGAGCGCTACTCCGTTCCGGACTGCGACCATTTCGACGAGCTGAATGCGCTTGCCGATACATCAAGCCCGTTCTTCAAAAAATCGCTCGCCCTCATCAAGGCCGCCGGAAAACAGGAGTAAAACCATGCCGCAAACCATCACGATGGACCTGATGGACGAGATCCTTGCAGCCTTCAACGGTCACGATGCGGCCAGGGTTGCATCCTTCTTTGCGAAGGATGGTGTGATGCTGGCGCCGGCAGGCCCGGAAGCTGTCGGGCGCGCGCTATCTGGCCCGGATGCTATTCGCGCAGCTCTGGAAAAGCGCTTCGCCGACAGCCCGGATATCCGGTGGACCGAGGCCAAGACATGGATTTTCGGTGAGAAAGCTCTCAGCGAATGGCGTGTTCGCGGAACTGCGCCAGACGGTTCCTGCATCGACACGTTGGGCTGCGATCTTTGGGAGTTCGTAGGCGGCAAGATAAGCAAGAAAGACACCTACTACAAGCAGATGTCCGTGTGACCGGCAAATCTACGAACAGCGCTGGAGGCGGCCACCATTGGGCCGCCTTCAAGGGCCGGTATACGTATTAAAGGGCGTAGCGTTGGTTTCCCGCTAAACAACGCTAAGGGAGAACAAATCGCGATGATCGGGTGGGAAGCGAGGCGGCCGTCTGTGTCAAGGGCCCTTTGGCCGAGTACTTCTTCTGGAATCTCTCAGTCGCACCGGGAACAAGTGCTCGCACAGGGATGTGACTGATGCTGCCAATCGGTCGGTGCTCGTTTGCTCGCTGCTGTCTGCCGTAGATACGCGCGAAACAGCTCTCTCATCGCTCTAAAGTTCGCAAAGCCTAAATGAGCTGCCAGCCGGATGACTGTCGTTGTCGATACGCCGAATAGCTCTGCTATTGAACTAGATGTCCCGAACGCTACTATGTCCGGGCGATCCAGTGCCGCGCGCATGAGGCGCTCCAGCTCCTGCGGGAAGACGACGTCCTTTCGAGCGATCATTCCCTTGAGCTCGTGCATGTCGGAGGGATGATAGACGGCAGATCTGGAGGGCGTCACTTGGAATCCTTGCGGTGATGGCGGTCGGGTCCTTGCGGAGAAGCCGCCATAGCGGTCAAACTGACGTCTCTGCCTTCTTCCTGGAGGGGCTGGCTGGGGGACAGTCGAGCCCCCGCACCGGAGAGGAAGAACTTCTCCGGTGCGGGACATGCTTGGCGGCAAGCCTTCCATGTGGCGTGAACTCCGGCACTTCGTCGCGAAGCCTTAGTCTGGGGCGCGACGCGTTCCGACCTCGGAGTGCGTCTTGTCGAGACCGCGGATCTCGAGTTCGCCGCAATCAGACGGCCAGCGACGTTTCCCCCGTTGTTCAGACAAAGGTCAGGATTGAAACGCCGTCGCGACGGGGGTGTCCTCAAGCTTTCCCGCCATGAGCTTCATCAATTGCAACTCCGTCAGGTCCGATTTTGAGAAGGTTCCCAGTTGCCGGCCGAGGAACAGGACCGTGAAGGTGTCTGCGATCAAATAGGCGTGCTGCACGTTGTGCGTAATCAGGATCACACCGATGCCGCTGTCGCGGGCGCGCGCGACATGTTCCAGCACCATATCGGACTGCTTCACGCCCAGCGCCGAGGTCGGTTCGTCGAGGATAAGCACCTTCGCCCCAAAATGCACGGCGCGCGCTACGGCAACACTTTGACGTTGCCCACCCGACAGGGTACCGATCGGCCGGCGCACGTCGTCGACCTTGACGCCCATGCCTCGCAGTTCCTCGCGGGCCGCGCGGATGGCATGGCGCTTGTCGAAGCGGCGGAACGGCCCCCATCCGGTCGAAGGTTCGCGGCCGAGGAAGAAGTTGCGGTAGACGGGCATGATCGGCACTACAGCCAGGTCCTGGAAGACGGTGGCGATACCCTTGTCGAGGGCGTCATTGGGCGAGGAAAAGTGCTGCTCCTCGCCGTTCACCCGGATTACGCCCTTGTCAGGCCGGATGACGCCGCTCAGCAGTTGGATGAGCGTCGATTTCCCCGCGCCGTTGTCGCCGAGCAGACACACAACCTCCCCCGGCCTGACCCGGATCGTCACATCCTGGAGGGCGGCGAAGTTGTCGTAATATTTCGAGACGCCGACGGCTTCGAGATAGGGCTGTGCGGTCATTGGCTGCTTCCTCTCGGCTTGAGGGCGGCATTGCGCGTGTAGTTGTTGATGACGACGGCGATCAGCAGCATGAAGCCGAGGAACGTCAGGAACCACACATCCGGAAGCGGCGTGAAGAAGAAGCCCTGGTCGACCATGCCGAACAGCAGCGCCCCGAAGAACGTGCCGATGGGCGAGCCATAGCCGCCGGTCAGCAAGGCGCCGCCGATCACAGCTGCGGTGACAACCTCGAACTCCCGGCCAACGGCGGAATTGGCGTTGCCCTGATTGATCGTGAAGATGTTGATGGCGGCAACAAGGACGGCGGACGCCGCGACCGCGATATAAAGCATGATCTTGAGTCGGTCGACCTGAATGCCGGTCCGCACGGCCGCGGCCTGATTGCCACCGGTGGCGAAGATGCGGTTGCCAAAGACGGTGCTTTCGAGAACCCATGCCGCAAGCCCGGTGATCACGATCCACCAGATCAGCGACACGGAAAACGGGCCGACCATGCCGGAGAACAGCCAGACTAGCGGGTCCTCACCGGCGGCGCTGCGCACGCCGTCGATCACGCTGTTGCCGTTGAGCATGCGAAGAATCCCCTGCACCGCACCACGGATGATGAACAGCGTGGCGAGCGTGATGATGAAGGACGGCAGCTTCGTCTTGACCACAAGGTAGCCATTGAGGGCGCCGATGCCGATGGCGACGATGACCGTGGCCAGGAAGGCGGGGGCCACCGGCCAGCCCGCATAGACGATCAGATAGCTCATGACGATTTCACCGGCGGCGACCGTCGCGCCGACGGAGAGGTCGAATTCGCCTGCGACGAGCAGGAGCGTGATGGGGGCGGCGATGATGCCGATCGTCGCCGCCACTTCGAGATAGTTGCGGGTCATCGCCATCGACAGGAAGCCGGCGTCGCCGGTGAAGATCGCGAAGAAGGCGAAGACCGCTATCGTGCCGGCGATGGCCGTGAATTCGGGACGCACCAGGAGGCTTCGGAGGCTCACCCGAGCCTCTGGTGCATCCGTGCGCCCGCTTTGGACGGGACTGTTCATGTTCACTCCTCAGGGGTTGGTGATGCAGTTCACTGCTGCTGTAGCGACATCAGCCGGTCGATGTTCTCCGGCGTGATGACCGCCGGGCCCGTGATGAAGGCGTCGGTGGCGGGCACGATTCCCTGGCGGAGATAGAGCGAAAGCACGACGACCGGGTAATAACCCTGGGCGTATTGCTGCGCATGCAGATCGAAATCGAGGTTCTTCGACTTCAGGCCGTCGACCGCGGCCGTCGTCAGGTCGATGGTGCCCCAACGCATGGATTTGCCCTTGTCGCCGGAATTGTTGCGGGCTTCGAGCATGGGCGCGATGCAGCACGACCCCACGGAGAACACCGCGTCGATCGACGGGTCCTTCTGCAACTGCGTTTCGGTGATCGTCTTAATGCGGTTGGCGTCGTTGATGTTGTTGAGCGGGACTTCGGCGAGCGAGACCTTGCCGCTGAAGGCTTCCTTGAGGCCGTTGACGCGCGCGTCGACGAAAGGAAGAGCGCCGGTGGGCGTGGTGATTACCAGGACATGCTTGGAACCGAGGCCGTTGTACTGTTCGCCCGCGATCCGGCCCTGGATTGCCGGATCGTCGCCGACGAAGGTCAGGGCGTGGACCTCCTTCACGCTCTCGCCGCCTTGGTTGAACAGGACGACCGGAATGCCGGCCCCCGTCGCCTTGGTGATCACCTCATTGAGCGAGGTCGGGGTGGGATTGCTGATGATCAGCCCGTCGGGACCGGCCGCGATCGCCGCCTCGATGTTGCGCCGCTGCTGGTTGGGATCGTTGAGGTTGGCGTCCGTCCCGCGGTACTGCACCTCGACGCCGAGATCCTTGCCGGCCTGTTCGAGCCCCTTGATGACGTCGACGAAATAGGTGTCGGACGCCGGCGAATGGCTGATCATCATGATCTTGAGCGGCTTCCGGGCTTCTTCCGCCTGAGCGGGAGACCAAAGGCCGGAAAGGCCCGCGGCGATTGCCATGACGCCCGCAATCAGCGGCAGTCTGCGGTTTCTGTTAGTCTGCAACATTGCACTCTCCTCCAAGCGATGTCGATCCTCGACATCCGGTTAGTGGCCTCCTGGGATGCCAGGTTCAGCCGTGGAATCCGCGGGAAACGCAGTCGGCGGCTCGATTAGGGGCGTGTCATCGTGAGCGGCGAGAAAAAGGTCAGCGATCGCGTGGCCCAACCTGACCTGTTGATCGGCATCGAGATGAATGCCGTCGACGTCGCTTGAGGTCACGTGCCGCCCGGCGTTGAGAAATTGCGCCCGGTGGTTTTTGGCGGCGGCCTGCATGTGAACATGCAGCGCGTTCGACTTTGGCTCCGCCTGCGCGAAGATCCGCTCGAATATCCCGCGCCGTCGGACCGGGGGCGGGCAGACGATGACCACATTTTGGTTTCCGCCCCGAACACAGCCCGAGGCGGAAACCACCTGCAACAGCCGCTCGATCGCGAAATAGCCGATCTCCTCAGCGGAGAGGTTGAAGCGATCCTTAAGGTCGTTTGTCCCGAGCATGATGACCAGCCTGTCCAGAGGTCGGTGACTGAAAAGGCAGGGCAACAGATAGTCCAGGCCGTTCAGATGACGGCCTTCCAATGGATCGTCGAGAACCGTGGTGCGTCCGGGCAGGCCTTCTTCGATGACATGCCAGTCGGCGCCGAGACGCTGGCGCAATACACCTGGCCAGCGCACTTGCGAATCAAAACGCTCGTCGGCGTTCCATGCCGTCATCGGCACAGTTCCCCAGGTGTTCGAATCTCCAAAGCAGAGGACGGTCTTCATCGTCATGCGGTCAGCTTTCGGACTGGCGCGAGCGAATGAAGTCGACCGAACGCGCAATGACCTCCTCCCTGTCGAGGTCGAGTTGGGACATGTGATAGGACTGGTTGAGCCACTGGATCGATTTGATACCGGAGCCGCTGCGGGCCAGTATTTTGTCGCCGTTGCCCTTGGGGACCACGTGATCGTGGACGGATTGCAGGACGAGCAACGGTGCGGTCAGGCGCGGCAGCGCTTCGCTCGCCAGCATCGCCATTGCCAGAAGGTCGATCCCGCTCTTGCGGGCTCGAAGCGGGTAGGTGATCTCGGGGACCGGCGGACCGAAGAAGTCAGGCCCCTCCCAGGCGGGAAGTATTCCATCGGCGGGTCCGGTGATCAGGTCCAGCGCGAACTGCGGCCGGTCCAGAAAGAGTGGCGCGTTGACGGTGATGACGCCCGCCAGCGAGTCGTCTTCGATCGCGCCAAGCTGCAACGCCAACGCCCCGCCCATCGACACGCCGAGGACGAAAACACGGCGATAGCATCGCTTGAGTTGGTCCAGGCCCGCGCGGGCGCAGGCGATCCAGGCCAGCGGCCCGGTCTTCATCATGTCCCCATAGCTCGTTCCGTGACCCGGCAGGGTCGGCGCCAACACCGAGCAGCCCGCACCCGCGAGGCCCGAGGCCAGGAATCGCACGCTTTCAGCCGTCGCGCCCCACCCGTGAAGCGCAAGCACGGCGACATCCCCTCGTTCGTGAAAGTAGGCCCCTGCACCTTCAATCGTCACGTTCCTGTTGATGTCGTCGATCCAGGCCTGAATGCCTTCCGACGATTGCCGCTCATTCATCCTTCACTCCTTCGCGTGCCGCCACCGGCCGCATATCAACTCACTGCCTTCGGTTTGAACTGTTCGAGTTCGAGCTCCAGCGCTTGCAGTTCGACGCCGCCCGCCATCAGGCCCACGACCTCGGCCGCCGACTTTTCGCCGCGGCTGAAGGAGGCGACCACCTTGCCGTGGCCGAGGACGACGAAATGGTCGCCAATCGACATCGCATGATGAGCGTTGTGCGTGATGAGGATCACGCCGATGCCACGGGATCGCACCTCCGCGACCAGCTTCAGGACCGTGGTCGCCTCGCGCACGCCAAGCGCTGAAGTCGGTTCGTCGAGAATGAGAAGGCGCGCACCAAAATAGGTTGCCCGGCAGATGGCGAGCGCCTGGCGCTGGCCGCCCGACAGGGTTCCGACGGGACGGCTCGAATCCGTCACGCGGCGCACGCCGAGGCTCTGGATCTGCTCCAAGGCGATCCTGTTCATCGTCTGGAGATCCAGCCGCCGCAGCGGCCAGCGGCCCTTGACGATCTCGGCGCCGAGAAAGAAGTTGCGCGAGATGCTCATGAGGGGAACAGTTCCGCCATATTGATGCACCGTCGCAATGCCGGCGTTGCGGGCATCGCGCGGCTCCCGGAAAGCAGCGGGCTTGCCGTCGAGAAGGATCTCGCCGGAACTCGGTGCATGCACACCGGAGAGGATCTTGATGAGCGTCGATTTGCCGGCGCCGTTGTCGCCGAGCAGGCAGAGGACCTCGCCCGCCGACACCTTCAGCGAGACCTCTTGGAGGGCCGCGATCCCGGCGAATTCCTTGGAGACATTGCGGGCTTCGATAATCGGAATGTTTGTCGACATCGTTCGCTCCCTAGGCGCGCATCGCGAGACGGCGGAACAGATTGTTGGTGAGCACGGCGGCCAGCAACAGCAGCCCGAGCAGGAGCTGCGCCCAGTCCGAACTCCAGCCCGTATAGAAGATGCCGACATTGACGATGCCAAAGGTCATCGCTCCCAGCATGACGCCAATCGGCGAGCCGTAGCCGCCTTGCAGCAGCACGCCGCCGATGACCGTGGCAATGATGCTGTTGAAGACATAGACCTGCCCCCGGGTTGCTTCGCCGCCGTTGAACGTCATGGTTTGAATGACGCCGACGAGGACCGCGGCGACGGCGGTGAGGATGAACAGCGTGATCTTCACGCGGTCGGTCCTGATGCCTGCTTCACGCGCCGACTGTCGGTCGCCGCCGGTCGCCTGGATCCAGTTGCCGAATTGCGTGCGGAAGAGCACCCAGCCCGCCACCAGCGAGACGAGGACCCACCATATGATGGAGATGCTGGCAGGCCCCCATTTACCGGCGAAGAGAAACCGCCAGGCACCCTCGACGCTCAGGGACACGTTGGGCGTGCCCACGAGAAACCGCGTCAGGCCGAGGGCCAAACCCGCCAGCGCGAGCATGCTCACGAGGGTGACGATGAAGGACGGCAGGCCGGTGCGCACGGTGACGATCCCGTTGAACAGCCCGACACCAACGCCGAGCGCCAGGGCGAGCGCGATCGAGAGCCAGATCGGAGCGCCGTAGATCCCCGTCGCAACCGCGACCAGAACGGAGGTCGCGCCGATTACCGAGCCCACCGACAGGTCAAGCTCACCGCCGATCATCAGCAGGGCCACCGGCACTGCGACGATGCCGAGTTCGGCGGCGACATTCAGCCAGCCGGCGGTCCCACGCCAGGTCAGGAAGCCGTTGCCCGACGTCACGACGGCAAAAAACACGAAGACAGTCAGCGTGCCGATGAAAGCCCCGAATTCGGGCCTGCGCATCGTATCGCCGAGAAATTTACCCAGGCTGGACGAATCCGTCGCGGGCGGTGCCTGACGCGTGATATCCGAACTCATGCAAAGTCCCTCCATGTCATTGAGGTGGAGCGTCCGGCATTGCTTTCAGGACGCTGGCGTGGGCCATCCGGCCCGGCAGGAGTAGGAGCCGCCCCCGGGAGGTAAGGCGGCTCCTATCGGGCCTACATGGCGCCGCGATAGGGAACGACTTCCGGGTTCAGCACCTTGTCGACGTTCTCTTTCGTGATGATCAGAGGCCCGGTCGTGACGGCGCCGACCGGTTGGATGCCGTACTTGAGATGCTGGGCGGCGATCAGGACGCCGTAATAGCCCTGCAGATACGGCTGCTGGTCCAGATCGAAGACGAGCTTGCCATCCCGCACTGCTTCGAGTGTCCGCCGCGAGACGTCAGACGTGCCCACCTTGACGGTTTCGGCAAATCCGCCATCCGCGACGGCCTGCATCGCGTTCTCAGCCAAGCCCGAACCGAGCGTGTAGATGGCATTGATCGTCTTGTCGGCGGTGAGCGCTCCGGTGATGGCCTGCACGATCTGCTGCGGGCTGCCCTGGCTGGAATAGGGAAGATTGAGTACCGTGACCTTCTTGCCGCCGGCCTCCATGTCCTCCTTGAAGCCCTGGCAACGGGCCTCCGTCCCGGGATTGCCGGGAACATGGTTGATGCACATGCCATGGGTGGCGCCGGAGGCCAGATGCAGTTCGGCCGCCTTGCGGCCGACGGCGGTCGAATCCTCGCCCACGAATGTCAGCGCGCCCAATTCCTTCCAGTTGTCCGAGCCGGTATTGATGACCACCACTTCTATGCCCGCCTCCACGGCGGCACGAATGCCCTCGTTTTCGGCATCGGGAATGAAATTGCCAATCACCATGGCGTCCGGCTTGCGCGACAGGCCGACTTCGATCAGCCGCGCAAGATCCTGGGAGAGATTGTCGAAGCCGTTGGGCGCCGTGTATTCGAATTTCACGCCGGCCGCCTCAGCGGCGTCCTTGGTCCCCTTCTCCATCGCGCTGAAGAAGGGATCGCCCAGCGGGCCAAGAACGGCGATGATCTCATAGTTGCCGTCCGCGTCCTTCGCCTGCCCCTCAGAGGCGAACAGACTCGTCGAGCAGGCGAGCGCAAGTATCCCGCCCGCAATCATGCGGGTGACTTTGTTCATGAAACTCCTCCAGATCCGGGGAGTCTCCTCACAGCTCCCCGAAAGAACTTATGTCACATCCCTGTTGCCTTGTCTACACCTGTAGACTAAAATCTTTTCAGCTGCGCAGTGCCCATCATGAAGATATATGAGAAATAGCCAGATTCGGCGTGAATCTTTGTGCTCGCGCCGGGCCGGCTTAGCTGGGCGACAGATTTCCCTTGTCTACACAAGTAGAGAAATGCAAGAGTGAATCGACGGAGGATATTTCATGGCGAAGGTCACCAGAGATGAAGTCGCGCGGCGAGCCGGCGTGTCGAGTGCCACGGTATCGTACGTCGTCAATGGAGGGCCGAAGCCGGTCGCGGCCGAAACGCGCGAACGCGTGCTGAGGGCCATTGCCGAACTGGACTACGTTCCGAACGATTTCGCTCGGAGCCTGAAGGGGGCCGGCAACCGCACAATCGGCTATTTGGTCCCCAACATTCGAAACCCGTTCTTCGCGGAAATGACCTCGGCTTTCAATCAGGCGCTCCGTAAAAGAGGATACCAGCTGCTGCTGGCGGACCTGGACGACGACCCGGATCTTGAGAAGGAGTATCTCGAGCTCTTTAGAAAGAAGAACGTCAATGGAGTCGTTGCCTGGCAGATTTCCCCTTCAAGCAATCTTGTCGAGTTTCTCTCGTCCCGAGACATTCCGTTTGCTCTCATTGCAACGCGGAACGCCAAAGCGTCCTCTGCGGTCATCGACGAGAAGAGCGCGGCGGAGATCGTAGTCGCCCACTTGAAGGCTTTGGGCCATCAGAAAATCGCCTATGTAGGCCCGGGCGATGAAGAGCATTTCCCGCAGTCTCGTTTGCCTTTCGTGCTACAGGCGCTATCGTCTGCGGGTCTGCCTGCTGGACGCGATATTTTTTTCGATACGACCGCTCCGGGTGGCTGGACCGGCGCCACTCAGCGCTTGGCGGGAATGCCCGACCGCCCGACAGCGGCAATTGTTCATAACGACGTGCTGGCGATTCAATTGATAGCCCACTTGATCGACCTCGGCTTCAACATTCCAGCGGATCTGTCGGTTGTCGGCTATGACAACCTGGATGTCAGCAAATACACCAAGATTCCGCTGACTTCGGTGGATTATTCGAAAGAGAAGCTCGGCCAAGTAGCCATCGATCTGGTTTTGAACCAGATCGATGGCAAGAAGTCTCAGGGGACTGTTACCGAGATCCCCGTAAAGTTGATCGTGCGTGAATCGACGGCTCGAGCGGGCGTTGGCGCTTAGTGCAGTTTTGTGGCGCTAAGCGGTTCGGTTGACCCCCAATCGACGCATTTCACGGTAAATGGTGGAGCGGCCGAGGCTGAGTTGCCTTGCTGCCTCGACCGGTGACGTTCCGGCGCAGACAAGCTTCATAGCTGCCTCGACCTTTTTCATGTCCAGGGGCTGACGGCCAGGCCGCTTGCCCTGCACCCTTGCGGCGGCGACGCCGTCCTTCGTCCGCTCAGAGATGAGCCGACGCTCGAAATGGGCGATCGCCCCGAACATGTGGAAGATCAGCTCGCCGGCGGCCGAGGAGGTGTCGATCTTCTCCTCGAGGCTGAGAAGGTCGATCGAACGCTCCCGCAGCATCTTCACCGTTTCTAAGAGCTCCGCCAGCGATCGACCAAGGCGGTCGAGGCGCACGACGGCGAGGGTGTCGCCGGCGCGGGCGTAGTTCAGGAGTTCGGCCAAACCTGGCCGATCCATACTCTTTCCGGACTTGATGTCGGTAAAGACCCTGATCGCGCCGGCCTGCTCAAGCCGAATTGTCTGGCCGGCGACGTCCTGATCGCCCGTCGAGACGCGCGCGTAGCCGAGAATTGCCCCCATATTTCTGTCTCCGAAACGGCCGTTCTGTGGACAAACTTGATTGACCTGTGGAACGGCTCCGATTCCGTCCGCAGAATACGTCTCCTTACTCTTGTCTGTCCACGAAATCGATGAGCCTTCTATGGACATCGGGAGGAACGCGGATGCGCAAGCACGAACTGCTGAGCGAAGCCGAGCGGGAACAGCTGCTCGGGATTCCAGGGGAGCGTGATGATCTCGCCCGGTTTTACACACTCGAGCCGAGCGATCTTGAGTTGATCCGGTTTCGGCGGGAGGATCGCAATCGCCTCGGCGTTGCTCTTCAGCTTGCGCTGTTTCGGCATCCCGGCATGACGCTTGCCCAGATTCTCCATCGCTCCAGCGGGCTTCCAGAAAAACTGGTGTCCTTCATTGGCGAACAGCTCGATTTGCCGGCGGCTGCGCTTGCCGACTATGCGGGGCGGGATCAGACGATGACCGATCATGCTCGCGAGCTGGCGGTAGCGCTTGGCCTTCGCATCGCAACCAGGACCGATATTCCCTTCATGATCGAAGCGGCGGCCAAGGCCGCCTGGGGGACGGACAAAGGAATGGTGATCGCCGCCGGCATTATTGATGCGCTGCGCCAGGCCAAGATTCCTGCCTGCGGTCTCTACCATCGAGCGCGCCGGAATTGCTGGCCGGGCGCGCGCCAGAAAACAGGCGGCTCATGCGCTCCTCTCTGGCCTTCGGCCAGAGCAACTGCAAGCGCTCGATGCACTCCTGATCACCGATCCCCGCCGGGGCGCCATGCCGCTCACGTGGCTCAAGGCAATCCCGACGGCGGCCAAGCCCGATCACGTCCGCGACATTCTTGAGCGTCTGCGAACCGTAAGGGAAATTGCCATTCCGGCGAAATTGAATGGCACTGTGCATCCCGATCGTTATCGGCAGTTCGTGCGTGAGGGGCGCGCCTCGGCCGCCTACTTGATCGAGCGCTACACGGCGTCGCGCCGGCGCGTGACCCTAGTTGCCTTCCTGATCGATCTGGAAGAACGGCTGACCGACGCTGCCATAGAAATGTCGGACAAGCTGATCGGCAGCGCCTTCAGCCGGGCCCACAACAAGCAGACCCGTCGTTTTGCGGCTACCGCGAAAAATGTTGGTCGACTGATGCGGCTGTTTCGCGGCACGATCGACGCTCTCTCCACTGCACTCAACGATGACATCGACCCGATCGAGGCAATCGACGAGACCGTTGGCTGGGCCAATCTGCTGAAGGCCAGGCATGAGGTCGCAGAACTCGCCGAAACTGCGGACGTCGATCCACTCATGGTGGCCGTGGACCGCTATGCGACGCTCCGAAAATTTGCTCCGGTGCTGCTCGAGGCGCTCGATTTCAAAGCCGGTCGTGGAAGTGCTCGGACGATTGCTGGCATTCACATGCTTCGCGACCTTAACAGAGCAGGCAAACGCGATGTGCCGCCCGATGCGCCGATGCCGTTCAAGAAGGAGTGGCGCAAGCTGGTGTTCGGGTCGGACGGCAAAATCAATCGCCGGCTCTACGAAACGGCCATGCTCGCCCACCTGCGCAACAAGCTGCGCGGGCGACGTTTGGGTTGAGCGATCTTTCGCCTATCGCCGCTTCGATAGCTATATGCTGCCAGAGGCAGCGGCCGCTCCGATCGTTGCTGACCTAGGATTGCCGACCGCCGCCGACGAATGGCTCGCGCAACGCGGCCGAGAGCTCGACTGGCGGCTCAAGAAATTCGCTCAGCGCCTCAAGCGGAACCAAGTGGAGGGCGTGCGCCTGGTCGAGGATCGGTTGCAGATCTCACCTGTGAAGACTGCGGTCCCCGCCGAAGCCGAAGCGCTCGCCGACCGGCTCGATGCGATGATGCCGCGCATCCGCATCACCGAACTCCTGCACGAAGTCGCTCGCGAGACCAGCTTCATGGCGGCCTTCACAAATCTGCGCACCGGCGAAAGCTGCCCTAACGAGAGCGCGCTGCTCGCCGCCATTTTGGCCGATGCGACCAATCTCGGTCTCTCCCGCATGGCGGCGGCCAGCCAGGGTGTGACCCGCGATCAGCTCATTTGGACGCAGGATGCCTATATCCGTGAGGATACCTATCGGGCGGCGCTCGCCACCATCATTAACGCCCAACACCGTCTGCCGGTCTCAAAAGTCTGGGGCGACGGAACGACGTCGAGTTCGGACGGGCAATTCTTTCGCGGCGCAAAGCACGGCGCCTCCGGCGGTGACATCAACGCCCGCTATGGCGTTGATCCGGGTTTCAGCTTCTACACCCATGTCTCCGACCAGCACGGCCCCTTTCATGTCAAGGTCATCTCGGCGGCGACGCACGAGGCGCCCTATGTTCTCGACGGCCTGCTCCATCACGGCAGCAATCTCTCCATCGCCGAGCATTACACCGATACCGGTGGTGCAACCGATCATGTATTCGCGCTCTGCGCCATGCTCGAATTCCGATTCTGCCCAAGGCTGCGCGACTTCCCGAACCGCCGACTGATCTCGATCGAGCACCCTGTGACCTACCCCACCATTGCGCCGCTTCTCGGCAAACGCATTCGTGCCGAGGTCATTCGCGAGCACTGGGAGAACGTCATGCGACTGGTTGCGTCGCTGAAAGTCGGCCATGTCGCGCCGTCCGTAATGCTGAGGAAGCTCGCCGCCTACGAGCGTCAGAACCAGATCGACATTGCCCTGCAGGAGATCGGGAAGATCGAGCGGACGCTGTTCATGCTCGACTGGTTGGAAAACCCCTCGCTTCGCCGGCGTTGCCAGGCCGGGCTCAACAAAAGCGAACAGCGTCACGCTCTTGCACAGGCCATCTACACTTTCCGGCAAGGGCGGATCATCGACCGCAGTCATGAGGCTCAGCAATACCGGGCCTCGGGTTTGAATCTCGTGATCGCGGCGATTGTCTATTGGAATTCGACCTACATGGCCGATGCCGTGCGGCATCTGCGCGCACAAGGCGAAGTTGTCCCCGACGATATCCTGACCCATACTTCGCCGGTTGGATGGGAGCACATCGCCTTCTCCGGAGACTTCCTTTGGGATCGCGCTGCCAAGGCAACTGGTAGAAAGTTGCTCAATCTATCGACGAAACATCGTGCAGCATGACGGTATTCTGGCTTCGTTCCCCCTTAGCGTTGTTTAGCGGGAAACCAACGCTACGCCCTCTATTAGGTGAATGCTTCACGGTATTCGCCAGACGATCGCTCCGCCACCTACTGTAAATTGGGCGGCAAATACAATCGAGTTAATTATATCTCCAGATCCACAATAGCTAACATAAGGCAAAATATGTTACTTCTGTGTCCTGGGCATAACGAGCTTTCTATACAGAAAATCAGAACATATAAATGTTTCTATACTAGATATTCCGTCGACCTTCCGAATCTTGTTGTCGAGTAGCGCATATAAATCATCTCGGTCCACGCATATCACTTCCATCATGATGTCGTACCTGCCTGCACAAATGGCCAAGTATGCAACTGACGAAAATCCCGCTAAAATATCAGCGACTTCAGTGATACTGCGGTTAGCGGAGACTCGAACGGATACCCAAGCACTCAGCGCATACCCTAAGATCTTCGGATTCGTAATCGCGAGCACTTGCAGTGTGCCATCGTCAACAAGGCGCGAGTATCGATTACGTATCTGACTTTCAGAAACCTCCAAGAGTCTCGCGATTTCAAGAAAGGGCTTCCTTCCATCTTCACTCAGTAGTCGAATTATGGAGAGGTCGACCGGATCTAGATTGTATTTTGGAGGAACATTCCCCTTGTTTGGCTTGTCTTGTGCTCGATCCCAAGCTGGCTGCTGGTAATGCAGTCGAAGATAAGGGAAGACCTCCAGGTCTCTGATCCCGGCTATCTTTCTGAGACCGTTATCTATCTGAGTGGCAAGTTCACTATCATCGTGGCAGACGAGCTCCACTAAAATATCATAAGCTCCGAGTGCCGTTACGGCGTAATCCACAACCTCCAATTCGAAAAGACGTTCGGCGAGTTCATTGCGTGACGTGCCCTGATCCACTTTGACGCCTACCATGGCTATGCTGTGGTAGCCGATCGATCGAGGATCAGTGACCACAGTGATGTCCATGCAGCCGGTTGAACGGAGATCGGCAATCCGTTTGCGGACGGTTTTTTCGGCCAATTGCAAATCG
The DNA here is from genome assembly GCF_004514425.2 of Shinella sumterensis. Lineage (GTDB taxonomy): Bacteria > Pseudomonadota > Alphaproteobacteria > Rhizobiales > Rhizobiaceae > Shinella > Shinella sumterensis. Next base: position 90,988 of record NZ_MYFN02000009.1, on the reverse strand, counting down.
TTCGCAAGCGCAACAAACGACATCCTGCCGTCGGATTGAAGCAGCCGAATGAGCCTCACATCGATCTCGTCGATCGCTGTATTGGGACCAGCGCGTAGGAGATTTGCCTTCTGCATTTGCGGCATGCCTGCTACTTCATCCATTTCCAACCCAATCCTTTCCGACCTCGTCGTTGGCGCCACAACCATGAATCGCCACTGTTTTTCGTGGCGGGGTGCTGTGACGCCGAAGCTCGTTTTGTATACGTCCCGTTGTTTCAACTTGATAGCCCAGAGCTTTATTGCTTCCCGCGATCATTTCGACCTTCTGGCACTCAACCATAGCAAAACCGCCGCAATTCGCTCGGTTTGACATTTGCAATCCGCTCCGACGCTGGGGATCTCCGGAATGCGCTCGATACAGCTATAAACTCATTATTGCTGAACGTCACATCTCAGATTCGCATTCCGACGAATTTAGAACTTTTTGTGTCGCTTCGGTCGCGAAAAAAGGTATCATTTATCAAATGCGAGATGAAATTCTCCCTTTTGGTTGTTTTCCTACGCGCTGGAAGGGTCGACGTCAAATTCAATCCCGCACCTAGTTGCAGACGGCAACGGCTTGGTTATTCCATTAAACAAAACAAAGAGGGTGAACCACAATGAATAAGTTAACTGCTTCAATGATCGCGTTGGGCGCTATCGTTGTATCGACGTGTTCAGCGCACGCCTGGACCATTGACGCTGTGAAGACCGAGCCAGAGTTCGATCTCCAGCAAAAAAAGCTCGTGCCCACGACATACACGTCGCTGGAGAAGGCGGACGTCACAAAAAAATGGAAGATTTGCGTCTTGCTTCCCCATACGGACAACCCGTTCATGGTATCGGTGTTATACGGTGCGGTAAATGAAGCGAAGCGCCTTGGCCTTCATATGGAAGCGCAGTCTGCCGGCGGCTATTCAAATGTCTCGCGGCAGATAGATCAGCTTGAGAGCTGCGTTGCTCTCGGGATGAACGCTATTGTGCTTGTCTCGACGTCCACCTCAGGGCTGGATGCCGCAATCGCAAATGCTGCCAGCAGAGGCGTCGTGGTCATCGACACGATCAATGGCGTGACATGCGACAAGATCACCGGCCGAGTTGTCACTTCCTATCGTAAGATAGGTGAAACGTTCGGTGCCTATATGGCCAAAGCGCATGCCAAGGGCACAGGAAAAACAGACGTCCTTTATATGGCTGGACCCGCCGGAGCGAGCTATGTCGGCTTCATGGAAAGCGGCTTCAAGGACGCCATCAATGGATCCGATCTCTCGATCGCCAAATCTCTCTATGGTCCAAGCAGCAAATCCGGCCAGCTGCCATTGGTTGAGGACGGTCTTCTTGCATATCCCGATGTGAAGTACATCGTTGGTAATGCTGGCGCTGTAGAGGCTGCTTCGGATATTCTGCGGGAGAAGGGCAAGACCGACATCGCGCTCGTATCAGGTTTTGTAACGCCGCAGGTTCTTTAGGGCGTCGAGCGCGGAGAAATCCAGGCAACCGTATCGGCGTCGGAGGTGATGCAGCCTGCAATGGCGATCGATATGGCTGTAAGGGCGCTCGAGAAGAAACTTGAGATCAAGGACATCGCGCCAAACTCTTTCATAATCGATAAAGAGTCGACAGGTGCTCGTGCCAGCGCTCAAACTCGGCGGCATCTTTTATCACAGACGACCTCTCGGGCACCAACCCGCGTGACGATGGATTTGTCGGGCTGAGAGCACCTGAACCGATGCAGACAGGCACATTGCTATCAATAAAGAAATCGGCCGACCTCAAAATTGTGCGGAGCCTGCTGTAGCTTTTTTCTGACGTAACTTGATTCTGAGTGCCGGCGTTTTGAGGCAACAATCTAGCTTACCATTCGATAACGTTGGGACGAAGCGATGCATCCGTCCCAACTAATTTTTCAGACGGTCTTCTGCTTGTAATAAGTGTCTTTTTTTAGGACCTTGCCGTCCTGGAACTCCCACAGATCACACCCAAGCGTGTCGATGACAGAACCATCAGGGGCCGTGCCGCGGACTCGCCATTCACTCAGCGCCTTGTCTCCAAATATCCAGGTTTTATCTTCTGTCCAGCGGATGTCTGGACTTGCAGAAAATCGTGCATTCAATGCTGCCCGTATGGCATCTGGCCCTCTCAATGTGCGCCCAACCGGCTCAGGCCCGATGGGCGCAAGCATGACGCCATCAGGGGCGAAATACAACGCGACAGCGTCGGCATCATGGCTATTGAAAGCAGCCATGATCTTGTCCATCAATTCCAGTGTGAGCTTCTCTGACATATTGATTGTTCCTTTCTGGCGCTGTGCTCGCTAAGGTTGAGCAACTTCTGATAAAGGGGGCCGTCACGTCGGTATTGGCGTTGAGCACGAATTTGCCGCAATCTGCTATCGGACATCTCGCTATCATTGTCCGCTGAGGAAGAATGGTCTCGGTCTGGCGATGGGAAGCGACCGTGTCTCTGTCACCAATCACAAGAGCTGCGGCACGTCCGCCCCTCGAGCTGGCCGGTGATTGGTTGATTATCGCGGTGGATGCCGATTTCGTCTGACTTTTCCAGTTATTGAAAACGACTTCTCGCCGCAGCACGGAAATGGGGTCGATCGAGAGCTTTAGGCATAGGTATGTCCCCGGTCCCGAATAGATATCGTGATGACAAGCAATCTGCCTGAAGGTTTTGGCACCGCATGCTTTTTGCATAGCTGAACGGTCAGCTTCTTTTACCCGAGGTGTCCGTAACGTCGCTATGAGCGGCGACGTTGATGCGCCGCTGCAGACTGGCTGATTTCCCAAGTCCCCAAACAAGGGCCGACCGCACGTCCAGGAATGCGCGCGGCCAGCGAGTACCAACGCGACCGTAGAGCCGCGAGAACTTCTGTGTGGCATCCACAACGGGCCGTTGCAATTTTTCCCAGCGTTGCAGAGCAAGCGGCACATCCACTGCGCCCGAGACTACTTGCGCCAGCACGAAGCCGGTCTGCATCGAAACCCCTGCGCCCTGCCCCAGGTTCGGCGACATCGCATGCGCCGCATCGCCGATGATTGCCACTCGGCCAACGTGCCACTTTCTACAGGCTACATCGCTGAACCCGGCCCAGCGACCATTGTCTGTGAGACGCTCAATATAGCTGGAAAGCGCCGGGAAGGACTTTGTCCACGATGCCTTATCCGGAGGCGAGAGTTTTCCGGCGATATCGTTCGCGGGGCAGCAGATGTACAAATAGACGGTATCCTTGCTTGCCGGCACGACGCCGACCCGTCGCCCTCCATTCCAGTATTCGAGAGATCTGCCTGCAGCATCGCTTGGCAAGCGGTTGATAAGGTAGCGGCCGCAGCCGTCCCGAAGATCCGTAACCCTCTTGGTCAGCCCAAGCGAGTTGCGGACAGCGGAATTCACACCATCAGCGCCGACAATAAGATCGGCCTTGGTGCGGCGACCATCCTCGAAAAGAAGTTCACCATCAGGCGTTGCTCCAGTCACGCGCGAGGACGTAACAATCTCGACCCCAGCGCGGAGCGCTGCATTGGCCAAGGATCGATGAAGCTGACTGCGGAGGATCGTATAAAGCCGCGTTCCTTGCATCATCCAGCCAGATTGCAGCAGGCGCTCGCGCTCGTCGCGGATTTCCCAGTACTCGTTTTTTTCGCCACCGTCGATCGCCTCATCGTAGGCGCCAATGGCCTCCAGGACCCTCAGCGCATTTTCCCACATGAAGATTCCGGCGCCGATCTCCCGCAATTCCTCACTGCGTTCGTGAACACGGACGCTCCAACCCTTGCGGGCAAGAGCGGCCGCTGTTGTCAGCCCTGCAATGCCGCCGCCGGCGATCTCTGCGTACATTTGTCTTGTCATAGTGCCTCCATAGCGCCTACGGCGGGCTTGCTTGGCTTGCGGCTGCCTGTTGTTTGAGGCTGCGGCCGCTCATTCAACTATGCAGTTCGGCTAGGAAGCGGGTTCGCAATCGGTCGGCGATGACAGCAACGACTAGGATCGTCCCAATGACCACCATCTGCAGGTAGGAGTCGATGCGTGCGAGGTTCATGCCGTTCTGCACGAGGCCGATGAACAGGGCACCTAGAACGACGCCACCGACCCGGCCGATGCCGCCGCTCAGGCCCACTCCGCCAATGACGCAGGCAGCGATGGATTCAAGTGGCATCGAGGCCCCGATATTTGCCTCGCCGGTCGAAAGCCGCGCCGTCAGCATGAGGCCGGCAATCGTCGTGAGGCCGCTACACATCAGGTAGGTTGCAAGAAGTGTCGAGCGTGAATTGATGCCGGAAAGCCGTGCCGCCTTCATGTTACCGCCGACTGCATAGATGTATCGGCCGAGGCGTGTCCAGTTGAGCAGCACGTACATGAGCACAACAAGCAAAAGCGTGACGTAGATAGGGATCGGAACAGTTGCGATGGTGCCGAAACCGAGCACGGCACCGAAGGCTTCCGGCATGCCGTACACGGGAACGCCGCTTGTCAGATAGAGCGCGATGCCGAAACCAACGGAGGTCATACCTAGCGTCATCATAAAAGGGTTGACGCCAAGAAGCGCGACACCTGCGCCGTTGATCAGGCCGATGATGGAGCCAACCAGTAACCCAGAGACCATGCCAGCAACAATCGCCAGCCATATCATGTCAGGAAAAGCGTTAAGTGCGGCAACCATAGCGAGCGCACTTACCACCGAGGTGACAGCGAGCGTCGTCCCGACGGAAAGGTCGATGCCGCCCGCGATCAACGCCAACATCTGGCCAAGCGAAACGATTGTTAGATAGCTCGACTGCCGCGCGACGTTCATGAGGTTACGCGTCGACAGGAAGTTGCCTGACATCGCCGTGAAGCAGACGAGCGCGATGATCAGTAACACTGGCAACACGCCGATACGCACGAAGGCAAGCTTGGCGGTTCGGGCAAGGCTCGAACGCGGCGAGGCAGCCAGGCTGCGTGAGAGCGGCAATTCCGTCATGATGCGTCTCTTTCGAAGAAATGGCTGAGAAGATTTTCCTGGCTGAGGTCCGCCTGCGCTATTTCTGAGCGTATCGTACCGCGATACATTACGTAGGCACGGTGGCTCAGATGCAAGATTTCTGGTAGGTCAGATGAGATAAGCAAGATGCCTGCCCCGGCCTCGCAGAGGTCACGGATCAAAGCGTAGATCGCTACTCGTGTGCCGACATCGACTCCGACTGTTGGCTCGTCGAAGATGAAAAAATCGATCTTGCGCGCTAGCGCTTTGGCGATAACGATCTTCTGCTGGTTGCCGCCGGAGAACTGGTCGACGCTACGCTCGAGGTCCATCGGCCGCAACTCGACGTCTTGGGCGAGCTTTTGTGTTATTTTCGCCTCAGCCGAGCGCTTCAGGAAGCCAAACCGCGTGAAGGCGTTGTCGTCCAGCGAGGAAAGCGCGATGTTCTCGCGACCGCCCCGCGCCATGACGAGTCCTTCGTTGCGGCGGTCGGAGGGCAGGTAGAACATGCCGTCCTTCAACATGGCTGACGGCGAATGGCCTGTGGTGTCCCGGCCCTTAAAGCGAATGCGGCCCGCACGAACTCTTTCTAATCCGAATGCGGCGCGGCCGATTTCACCCTTGCCGCAGCCGACAAGTCCCGCGATACCCACTACTTCACCGGCCCGCACTTGGATCGAGGCGTCGCGGACCACGCCGCCGGCAAGTGTCAGGTTTTCGATTTCGAGCATCAGCGCAGCTGGAGCGAAACCGATGTTCGGAAAGACCTGCTCAATCACCCGGCCGGTCATTAATTCGATCAGGCGCTCTTCGGAAATGTCCTGCGCATCGAGCGTCGCAATCTTGCGGCCATCACGCAACACGGTTACCCGGTCGCCGAGCCGTTTGATCTCTGCCATGCGATGCGTAATGTAGATGACACCCGTCCCATTCTTCTTGGCCGCATCGACAAGCGCAAACAGCCGATCGGTTTCCTTTTCGGTGAGCGAAGCCGTTGGCTCGTCGAGGATCAGAACGGCGATGTCGTCGACGAAGGCCTTGGCAATCTCCACCATCTGCTGGTCGGCGCGCGATAGATAGGCGACTGGTTGGTCGTTCTTCAGGTCAAAGCCGAGATGGTCCAGAATGGCGCGTGCTCGCTGGCGCAGTTCCGCCTTGTCTAGGAACGGGCCGCGGGACGCCTCCTGCCCAAGGAAAATGTTCTCCTCGACCGTGAGTTCTGGGACGAGCGAGAATTCCTGGAAAACTGCGCGCACGCCGGCACGGCGCGCCAGCTGGACGGAGCGGAAATCGACCAGTTCGCCGCGCAGCCGGATCTCACCCGCCGAAGGCCGTGAAGCACCAGCTATCATCGAAATCATCGTCGATTTGCCGGCGCCATTTTCGCCGAAGAGGACGTGCACTTCGCCGGCCCGTAGATCGAAATCGAAATCGGCGAGCGCCAATACGCCAGGATATTGTTTGGTCACCCCGGAAAGGCTAAGCAGGGCGTCCGTTTCAGGCCGGTATTGACCTGAAACGGGACCTGTCTGGTCGAACACCTTTATCGACACGTCAGTTTACCTTGAATACCGGCTTAAAGTCGTCGGGTGCGACCGACGACAAGGCGTCAAATTCCTTGACGTTGGCGGAGTCCACGAGCTGCAGCTTCGGCCCTGCATGCTTGATGAAATCCTGCTTTGAGAGGATCCGCACCGCTTGGTCCACTGCGATGCGCGCCTGTATGACGGCGAGGTCGGTCGGCGCAGCCATGATGTCGCCCTTGACGATGCCCTGATAGATGGCTGGCGTCATGTAATACGAAACGAGCTTGATCTTACCGGTCAGAGCGCGCTGTTTCAGCACCTGGATTGCAGCCTCGATCGTCGGCGCTGTACCGACGATGTAAGTTAAGTCCGGGTTCGCCTCGAGCGCATCCTCGACGAGCTTCAGTTGCACTTCCTTACCAGTATCGCCGTAGCGGGTATCTACGAGATCGACGTCACTGCCCTTGATTGCCGCGTCGAAACCCTTGTTGCCGGCCTCGACCCAACCAGAGCCGGCCGGTCCCGGGAACCAGGCAACCTTGACTTTGCCTGTGCCTTGTGGGTGCTTCCCGGCAATATAGCGACCTGCGCCGGCACCCATTTCGCCGAACGAGACGAGCGACTTCGCCGCTATGTCCTTGGAAGTGACGCCGTTCATAAAATCAATGACCGGAATTCCCTGCGATGAGACTTCCTTGATCATGTTGTTAAGCCCGTCTTCAGAAATCGCGCCGATGATCACTGCCTCCGCACCGCTAGCGACGCAATCTTCGATTTGCGAGATTTGTTTGGCGAGGTTGGTGTATCCGCCAGCTTCCAGTACGGTCATCGTGAGGCCTTGGCGCTTTGCCTCTTCCGTGACGCCATAGTCGACGGACATCCAATAGGCGTCCTTTATGTGTGGTACAGAGACGCAGATGTTGTAGGGCTTGGAAGGTTTTGCGGCCGGAATATATTCGATCGTCTTGCGCGGGCTTGCCATGTCGAAGGCCGGCTCCCAGGATTCTACGGCGACCGGATACCACGGCTTGTCCTGCGAGAGCGCCGAGCCGATAGAGCCTGCGACGAGGACGGATGACAGTAATAAAGTTCCCACTCTGTTGTTCATTTTCACCTTCCCAGTTGATGTACGCTATTGACTTCGCAAAACCGAAACGCGGCGTCTCGCGCGGCGAGACGGCAAAAATCGACACAGACCGCCAAACCGATTGAGATAGAGATCAAGGGTCCCTCAGATCGATATGGCGTCGTGGATAGTTTTGGTTGAGAGGGAACTTTTTACAGGGGCGAGCACCATGCACCCCACTAACGAGACGGCGTTTTTAACGGGGAGGCCGTTGTCACCGCAAAGAGCTTCGGCATTGGCAATACTCAGCGCACAAACACTGTCTGTGCGAGCTTTCAACCAAGCTTTGCCCGTTGCCACGCGCGGACAATCCTCAGGCCGCCAAAAGACGCCAAATTTTCGTTTCGTCACGTTCCCACTCGAAATGTTCGATTTTCGTTTTTTTTATAGATTATACGCACGTCATTCGTTGTCAAATTGTTTTTTCACGTAACTTTTACACATTGGCGCTGAGTGCCAACGAAGATGCTTCGTCTTCTCTGAGTCGCGTTGAAAACATACGCTCATCAGACCTTGATCGCCGAGATCGAGTCTGAGTGTCGTCGGCGGACAACAAATTCAGAGGTGCCGCCTTCTAGGGCTTGCGAGAGCAGCAAGACAGAGACGGCCTCTTCCAATTCGAGAGGTAAAACTTGCCCACGCGTTTGCTTATTTGAGTGGGGTGAATGGCTCGCCTTTGGATGCGCAAGAATGCGACATATCACAGGCGGGTAGGTGGCTGGCGCAGTGCAAACGCCTCCCGCGAGACCACCCAGGAACATAGCTTGAGGCCCATCATCGCGGAGGGAAGCTACATCCTTGAAGCAGGCAGCACCTCGACCGATAGGGTTATGGGACGCAATGACCGGCCGACCGCGATCGTCGTCGCCAACGACCTCTTTGCACTTGGTCAGACCAACTGGCTTGCCGGGGCCACGGCTTCCGCGCGCCGGGATCAAGGTGTCTTGATGCCTTGTTGATCATTGCGAAAATACACTTCAGTCGCTCGAAACGCTCCATCGGCCCGTTTGCATTGAACAACGACATCGATCGATGCTCTCAGCAAGTTCAAGACTTCAGCACGCTCAATGTCTCGCCCCGCATCGGACTCCTTTATCAAGAGCGTCAGCTGTTCGAATGCGAGCGCGACGGAGTCGGCATGCACAGTGGTAATGGAACCCGGGTGGCCGGAGTTGACGTTTCGAACGTAGTGGAAGGCGGTGCCATCACGAAGCTCCTGCATGAGGATGCGATCGGGGCGCATACGAAGACTAGATTCTAATAGCTCCTTCGGACCTGCATGGGACAAGCCTTGTCGGTCCTTCGAATAGAACAATCGCACATGGTTCGGTTGCGGGACAATGAGCTCAGGGGTGTCCTCGATCGAAATGACCCGCTCTTCCTGCGGAATATGCTTTATCAGGGCTTTGGAGAGGGTTGTTTTCGCTGAACCCGTTGCTCCCGAAATTAGAATGTTCTTCCGGGAGACGACCGCCTGTCGCAAGAATTCTTTGAACTGACCGTTACGGTAGAGGTTAAGCAACTCGCCATCGTCGCTAGGCGCATCCGTCTCAACGGTTCGTGTGCTCGCAAAGAACTGCCTTTTCTCCAAGTCCTCGAGCGTAAAGTCGACGGATGACGGTTTGCGGATCGTCAGGCTCACCGTGCCCTTTAGCGTTGCAGGAGGGATGACAATCTGGATCCGCTCGTCGCCTGGAAGGGTCGCTGAGAGGATCGGTCTTCTTTCGTCGATTGATTGATGCGAAAAGCTGGCGACGGCCCGGGCAAGCCGCATGAGTTTGTCGAAGGAAAGCTCCGGAAGATCATGGGTCCGCCACCCACCGGGTCCTTCGGTCAGCACCTGCCCGGGCCGATTGACGATCACCTCATAGAGTGAGGGATCCTGCAAGAACGCCGAAAACGGCCTCAGCAACTCACGAACAACCGCCGCATCCTGCGCTTCTGTCATCGCCGCGCTACTTCGTTACCAGCTTCGAGTCGGGCGCGAAATCCCCCAGCACCGCCCGATCGAGAATGCGGTTGCGTGGCTCCGTCACGCGTAGGCGATAGATTCCGGAGAAATCCAGATCGCGAGCGACGAAGATCGAGACAAGTTCGCCCTGATGCTTGTTCAGCGTCGGGGGGATGTTTATCGATTGCTCGACGGCGATCGCGGCCGCCTGTTGGCCGGCGCTGGTCGTGTTTTGCGCATCCACATCGCTATCCTGCAAGCGACTATTCGCGTAGCTGGTCGCATCTCCAACGATGGAAAGAAGCAAAGCACTGCCGAACCGCTCCCACCAGTGCGTATCCACATAGCCGTCAACGCCAGCGCGGCCAAGCGCATCGGTCGCAGGAGATGCGAGCGTAACGATCACGCCCTTTGGCGTCTTGGCCCTGTTCCACAACACAAACAAGCGCTTCTGCCCCCGTTGCAGTCCACCACGATATTCGCCAACGACCTGGGTGCCCTTTTCCATGAGAACGACCCTGCCGTTGTCGGAGAGAACGTCTCGATTGATCACGCAACTGGTGAACCCGGGCTGGTCGGACGCCAGGGCGGTTTCCAACACACAGGGGATCGGCGTTCCCATTGCGACGATGAAGTCACGATTGCCGAGAGTGCCTGCCCGCGAACCCTCGAGCTTCGTCGGCCGCAACAGACCATCGAAACGCTGCTGGTCGCTATTCTGTGGGTTCTGGTTCATCATGGTGCTGTCGAGCGGTAGGAAGTTGCTGTTCGCGTTCATCTCCGAACTCTCCGCTTCGCGGCGCTGCGTCGCATTTTTCTGCCCGCCGCTGAAGGCCATCACCGGCGCACGACGCGCCGAGTCGAGCAATTCGTCCTTTTCCTCGGCAACAGGTTCCACAACCGGGGTCGGAAGCTTCGCCTCGGGGACGACCTCCTTTGGCTCGACCTTCTCCTTGGCGGCTTCGAAGGGCGTCGTCTGGCGAATGACGATGCGATCCGGTTGCGCGTTTTCATCTTTTGCGTTCTTGCCTGTCGTTGACCACAAAGCGAAGCCGATGAACGCCACGACGGCGAGTGCAACCGCGCCTCGCTTCAGAACCGGGCTGTTATCGATCCGCCGGCCGGTGACGGTTTCGGCGCGCTCACCGGGAATGCGGTCTTCATCTTCCTGGGCCATGGTCTCCCCTTTCCTACTGAGCTGCGGCATCGCCCTTGACGATGCGCTCTACCGACGGTGAGGTCGTGTTGGTGTCCGGATTGATGCCGACACGGTCGTAGGCCTCGTTGAAGACGCACAGCACGTCCTTGCCGCGGCGAAGGATGAACTTACGGCTGATTGCGTGAACCATCACCAGGTTGCCATCGACGGATTTCGGAACCAGGCTCTCGGAGCCGTCGGAATTCTCCATGTAGATGGCCGGCATTTCCTGATTGCCGACAAAAGCGAAGGTCGTGACCTTGCCGTTGTCATAGACGCTCTGCGGTTCCAGCGCCTGCGATCCCTGCGCTGAATAACGCCAGTTGCGCGGCCCGTACGCTTCGTGAAGCGCGAGCACATTGTCAGCTTCCTTCGCCTGGTTGGCCAACGCGCGAGCGGCGGCCTGCTGGCGGCGAAATTCCGCTTCATCACCGGGATAGCGGAATTTCACATAGAAGTACGTGTTCTGCCCGACCGCGACGGAGCCATCGCGGACGGTGAGCTCCATCTGGTAGCTGCGCGTCGAGCCGTCCCGCCGCGTCGTCACCACGGAGATGTTCGTCACCGGTTGATTTTCGCGCGGCTTCAGGAACAGGATGTTGCCCGCCGGCGCCACCTCCCACGCGACGCTGTTGCCGAGCGCGACATGCGCGATCTCCTCGTCCGCCGCGAATTCGACCTGCACGGAGGAGCGCAAGGTGCCGACGATCCTGGTAATATTGAACGGCTGGTAGTTCACGAACCGGACGCGGCTGTCCTGCGACGCGCCGCGTGGAATTTCCAGCGCAACGGCCGACGAAGCGGCTTCCGCAATCAGAGCCGTAGCGAGAATGATTTTTCGTATCAATTGATTGCCTCCGGATCGGCGCGGTATTCGCTGACCGCAAAGCCGAGGGGGTTTACAAGCCGATCCGTCGACGACATCGGGGCGTTGGCATAGGAATAGGTGAGGGTCGCAACCCAATGGCTCGTGCGAACCTCGTCTCCACGTGTGATCGTCTGCATGTAGCGAACCGAGACCACGTTCTGATTGATCAGCGAGATCGACGCGATGTTGATCCTTGCCGTAGCAGCGCGGCCGTAAATGTTCTGCGGCGATTCCGGATTGCTTCCGCGATAGATCGCAGAGAACCGCGCCTGCTCGGCCTGCGTCGAAAGCAAAGCAATCGTGCGAAAGTTCTCCTGCGCCTCGCTCCAGACATACCCTTCTCGCGCGCGGACATATTTGGCAGCAAAATACTTGGTGACGGCCTCATCATAGGTGCCGGCGGAAGAGGTCAACGCGGAGACAACATCGACGATACCCGTGGAATTGTCGACGCGCACAACAAAGGGTTCAACAGTCTTCAGCGGGGTCAGTCCCGCGACCGCAAAGACGGAAACGCCGGCGATGACGCTGGCGACGACCGCAATCGACCAGGCGATCCGATTCGACCGCTCGATCTGCATCATCCGATCCTGATCGAAACGCCGCGCCTTCTCGAAATAGCTCTTGAGATTGTCTGTCGAGACCATGTCCTCACCCCGCGCAACGGCGATGCGAGCCGTCGATATCAAGGTGGGCAAATGCAGCCGGTTCCCTGCCCTCCTCGGCATAAGGCGTGGCCGAGGAAGAGGATCGCCGATCCGAATGCGGGCGCTTCAAAGTGCTGTCGCCTTCCCATTCCCACATCGCGCGGTTCAACGGGCGACGCGAATAGCCGTCGCACTTGGGAAGCGGATAGGTCAGCGAAGCGCACCCTCCGAGTAAGAGAAGCATGACAAGCGAAACAGTGGTCTTGATCATATTGGAATGGCCTTTTCTTATTATCGAGATGCGCTCACCCACCGGCGCTTTTTGAGCCAAACGCACTGCCCGCGAAACGCGCGCCGCGGCCGATCATCTGGCCTGTGTATCGGGTTCCCCTGGCGAGCATCCCCTCATGCGCATCCCGCGCGGTAGTGTAGCCGTAGGCCAGCGATGCTCCGCCGGACGCAAGGGCTGAAGCGATCGCCGGCAGTTGGTAGAAGACATAGAGAGCAGCGATGCCGATGGCGCAGAGCGCGATCGGGCGCATGAGAACGTCGGTATAGGCATCGATCGCCGTGAAGGTGGAATCGAGGCACGAGATCAGTAGCGCGCCGACGGCGACGACGAGAACCTGGAGGATGACGAAGTTGGCGAGCTGCCCGATCCAGGCCTCGGTGAAGCGACGCGTCGATTGGAACATAGCGAGAGCGATGAAGATCGGACCAATGGCCAGCACAATGGCCAGTGCCAGTCGCGCGTAGAGCGAGACGACATAACCGATGCCGGCGACCAGAAAGCTGACGCCGATCACCATCATGCCGCCGATACCGGTGACGATATCGACCGGCCAGGAGGCGCGAGACCAAATGTCGGTCGCGGAAGCCTGGCCCTTGTCGAGCAGACTGTCGAAGGTGCTGGCGCTGGGCGTCGTGCCGGTGTTTAGTGCCTGGGCGATCTCGCGCGGCAGGATATCGAAAAAGACGTTCGTGACGTAGGTCTGGTATTCGCCGGCGTTTTTCACCAGCATGACGATGATCGCCAGCTTCATCGCCCGGAACGCAAATTCCAGGACTGGGTCCTGCACTGACCCGCGTAACACGAGGTAGCCGTAGAGAATGACGTAAAGCGTCACCGCTGCCGTCAGCGGGCCGCTCACCCATTCGGCAATGTTCGAGGTGCCTTCCGAGACGAACGTCTCCAACGGCGTCTTGAACTGCCCATCGATGAACTCGAACACCTGATACATGACCTTCAGCCCCCCAAGGCCTTTCGCATCTTCTCAAGGCGGAGCTTGCCGTCGGCTGCTTCCGCGTTCTGGCAGTTGGCGGTTTGCCGCAACTCGCCCGGATTGTTGCGGCACTCGGCCGTAATGCGGGAGAGCAGTGTCTCGTCGGCGGTCAGCTGGTCGACGGTATAGGATTGCTCGGTTTTCTCTGAGCAAGCCGCAAGGAGGAGGAGTGCCAAAACGAGCAAAGATCGCCTCATTGCAGCGCCGCCTTCATCGCATCCATGCGCTGGCGCCAGTCCTCGGCCTTGCGTTGCTCGTCGACCTGGTTCTGCGCCTGCTGCACCATGCGCAGACCTTCCATCCGCAGCACGTCGGATTGGAGAAACGCCTGTTCAGCTTGCAACCGTGCCTGAAGGTCGGCGATTTCCTTGGCATCGCTTGCCGTCGAAATCTTCTCGCGAAGCTGGTCGATTCCGTCGATCCGCTTCGTGGCCGCATCGTAAATCTGCTGTCCCAAGCTCATCTGGCCCGCGTTTTTGTTCTGCACGCGCGCGAGTTCCTTGGCATAGAAATCGTCCGCGTCGGTGCGATAAGTGGAATTGCCATCCAGGAACTTGGAGGCGGAATCCTTGAACACGCCCGTTCCCTCGCCCTTCAACAATCCCTCGATCGCCGCGAAGTCCGATGGAAGGGCCTTGCGGATCGAAGGATCGTTGAGCACACTCGCCACATCAGCCATGTCGGTTAGCTTGTTAAGCGAACCGTAGAGCTGCTGGGCCTGCTCGATCTGCTGATGAAGGGCGTCGAGCTGCGACTTCAGTTGCGCGATGCTTTCGATCTGCTTCAAAATCGCCGTCTGGTCGATCACGGGAATCCCCTGCCCTGCCGCGCCGCCGCCGGAAAGGATGAGCACGGCCGCAAGTGCGACACCGCGGGGTCGATAAGATGCCATCAACTTGCACTCCTTCTTGCTTGAAAAACGGGTAGCCAGTCCTTCGGGTCGTTGCCGACTTCGGCGCGGATCGCGTCGAGTAGCTCGACATTGGCCGTACGGCCGGAAAGGATCGCGAGTTCGTCGTCGAAGCCGTTGAGGTTCAGTTCGGCGACGACGCTGTTGTGTCCCTGCTTCAACACGAATCTCCGGCTCTCGACGGACAGTTCCCTCGCAATAAGTTCGTACTCACGCTCGGTGAGCTTGAACCCTTCGACGTAGTCGGAATGGTTGCCGCGGGAGTTGGGCAGGAAGATCTGCGTCGGGCATTGCTCGATGATCGTATGCGCGATCGGCGAGATCAGAGCGTCGCGCGGGCTCTGCGTGGCAAACAGCATAAGGCCGTTCTGCTTGCGGATCGTCTTCAGTTTGTTCTGCGCAAGGTCGCGGAATCCTTCGTCCTGCAGCGCTTTCCAGAATTCGTCGATGACGATGATGATCCGGCGGCCGTCGATCAGTTGCTCAACGCGGTGGAAGAGATACGCCATCAGCGGGGTGCGAATTTCCTCATTGTCGAGGAAGTCGGTCATGTCATAGCCGATGAATTTGCCGTTGCCGCCCAAGTCGCCGAAGCCAATGTCCTCGATCACGTTGTCGAAGACCCAGCCGAGCGGCCCTCCCCTCTCCCACCGTCGTAGCCGGGCCGCAATCCCCTCCATGTCGGTATTGTTGAGGAAGGTGCGTAGCGCGCCGATCGTCCGCTGCTCCGTCGGCAGATCGGCAAGCCCGTCGATGGCGCCGGCGATATCGCGCAACTCGGTGACGCTCAGTTCACGCGAGCCGGAACCGACAAGCTTTCCGACCCAACGGGTCAGGAAGACCTTGTTCTCCGGTGTGAGGTCGAGGGCCTTGAGGGGAGCGCAGCCGGTGGGCGTGCCATTCTTGAGGGGAAGATAGCTGCCGCCGGCGGCCCGGACATAAAGGTCCGCGCCGCGGTCTTTGTCGAAGAAGACGACATGCGGATCGTGTTTTTCGAGTTGCGACAGCATGAAGTTGACGATCACCGTCTTGCCAGCGCCCGATGGGCCGCACATGAAGGTGTTGCCGAGATCGCCATAGTGGAGATTGAAATAGTAGGGCGACCCGGATGCTGTCTTCAGCAACGCAACTGCCGGTCCCCACTCGTTGCCGTCCTTCTGTCCGATCGGATAGGAGTGGAAAGGCGACAGCGCTGCGAAGTTGCGGGACGTTATTGCTCCCGATCGCGCGCGGTAGCGGAAATTGCCCGGCAACTGCGCCCACCAGGCGGCCTCGAGACCGAGATCCTCGCGAGCGACTACCGCGCCGCCGTTCGTCAGGCTGGCGCGCGCCTTGGCCAGATTGTCCGTCAGTTCCTTTACCGACGCAGCGAAGATGGCGAGCGTCAGGTGATGTTCTCCAAGCACGAAGCGGTTCGATTCCAGATCGTCCATCGCATCGTCAAGTTCATCGATCTGGGAGGCGGCCTTGTCGCCGCTGCTCACAAGCTGGTTCTGCTTTCGACCCATGATGATGCGGGCGTCCGCTTTCGAAGCAAAGCAGAAGGATTGCGACAGGATCAACTCGAAGGGACTGGTCAGCACGTCGTCCAGCATCCCCGTTCTCGTGCGGGCAGGATATTCCTTGATGCTCAACATGCCAGCGAACCGGCTTTCCGCTTCATGGCGGATTTCGATCGTCTCGCGGCCGATAATGACACGATCGGAATAGATGGCCGAGGAAATCCGGCCTTCGGTCAACGGGACTGGCTCGCGCCGGCCGCCAACCAATTGGTGCAGCACCTCGCTCGGTTCGGAGAACAGGAACCCGTCGTGATCATAGAGGGTGAGCACGCGCGGCTCGAATCGTTTCAAGCCGGCGGTCACGTCGACGAGCTTGTCCTGGAGGTGCTTCAGTGCCTCCTCATCCAATTCGATACCGGAGCGGGATCGCTGCCGCAATCGGGATAGCAGCTTCGCGGCTTTGTCGGCCGGATCGCGCGCCGGCGACCAGAGGATGGTGAGGAAGAGGTCGTTGCGGAACAGGTCTTCGCGCACCATGCGCTCGCGATACTTTTCGTTGAGCGCGGCCGAGAAAGGCGTTGCGAACGTCCCGTCCGGATAGTCGCGATCGCGACGTCGAATGAGATGCGTCCACAAGGCAAGCCGCTCATCCGCGATATTCCTATAGAGCGTATTCAGATTACGATGGAGCGTGTTGAGGTCGAGAACGTCGGCGGTCTCGAAGGACACGCCGTCGAGCGCCACCATCACCATCAGCGTGCGAGAATCGAGTGCGATGGTGGTTTCATCGACATGACGCACATAGGGGATGAAGGTTTCCGGAGCAAGCTCGCGGGACTTGAGAGTGGCGATACTAGGCATATCCGAGGTCCCTTTCGTCGAAGCGCCGGACAAGCTTCAGCGGCGAAAGCGTGGCTCCGCCCCAATAGGCGCCGTTCCGGGTCCGGCCGCGCGTCTCCACCCAGGCCACCAGGATCCGGAACATGTTGTGGTCGTGCTTGACCAGCGCCCGGAAGACGAAATGGAAGACGACGCCGACGAGTGCATAGGCGACCGAGCCGGCCGCGAGGTAGAAGATCGTGGTCGCCATGACGTTGATGCCCATGGCCTCCATCGTCACGCCCGCGATCATCGCCGGGCGCGTGCAGGCGATGAACAGGGTGTCTTCCTCGAGCTCGGGTCGCCTGGTCGCCATGGGGGTCAGCTCCCGATGATCGTGCTGACGAGTTCTGAGGAGCCGGCGATCACGCCGATGCCGACGATCCAGTAGCCTGCGCGGCGCAGGTCCATGTAACCGAACATCCAGGCGAGCGCGATCAGGATGACGGCGATGGTGGCGAACAGCCTGAAGATGTTGCCCTGAAGGAGGTCAACGACGTTCTGCAGGATCGTCTCGATGCCGGCGGCCTGTGCAAAAGCCGGCTCGACCAGCATCGCTACCACAGCGAGCGCCATCGCAGACGGGGCCGCAAACGCGCGGATACGGGGACTGAAGGTCATTCACTCTGCTCCATTTGATTGTTCTGAAACACCAGGACGGAAGAGCCGCGCCGGCTGTTGAAGACGTCCCATGTGGCTGGGGAAGCTATGGTGGCGGTCTTCTGCTCGGAGTTCTCTGCAACCACTTCTGCGACGAGATCGGCCGGATCGGAGGCGATAGGTTCGTCGATCCCCCTCCCCTCCCCCTCATCCGTGATCGTCAGCCGGGCGATGGTCGGACCAAGCCGTTTGATCTCTCGGCGGACCTGGTCGTCGTAGTTGACCATCGCGCCGACCGAGGGATCGTCGCGCCCGTAGTAGGATTGAAGCATCACCTGTTCGGCCCGGGCGGAATCCGCGCCGACCTTGACGGCAAGACGATAGTATCCGTCCAGCAGCGTAGCCGTGGCTTGCAGGTTCAGGCAGGGATCGAAGGCGTCGGAAATAGAGAGCTTCAGCTTTTGAAGCTCTTCGATCCCGATGCCGCCGAGACCGAGCTGAATATCGTGATGCTCGGCTACCAGCGCTGCGGCGATCTCGATCGCCTCGGCCTTTGATGCCGGCTGTGTCTTGAGTGGCCGGCCGCTGTTGATGCGAATATTGAAAGGCGCGAACCGACTCTCGAGACTGACCACGCCGGCCAGAGTTTCGGACGCAACAAAGGGTGCGCAGGTCTGCGCAAGATCGAGAAAAGCAACGGGCATGCCTAGAACCAGACCCTCTGCTTGCCGACGCCGTCGATCGTCACATCGATGTATCGAGGTTTCTCACGGACCAGTGGACGGCTCAGGGTGTGGGCCATGCACTGGGTGCGGCCATCGTTTTGCTGCCAGCGTGGCGAGATCACGGAGCCATTGCTCCCGCCGGCACTGTCTCTGTCGCGCCGGCACAGGCTGTCGCTCACCGGCTGCATCGACGTCGACACGCAGGTTCCGTCGCGCCCGGTCGGGCCATAGCCGGCTGACAAACGGTATCCGTCGTTGCAATAATAGGGTTCGTACCGAGGGCGGGAGCTTTGGAAGCCAACACCGCTGCAGGTCGGGAAAGAACGGCCCTTGGCGAGCCATCTCCAGAGCTTCTGGATAGGCGGACGGCATTCAGCATATTGTGTCGGGCCGCCGGGGTTGGATAGGCACAGGACAACCTGGCAACCCCATTCGTCGGCACGAGCACTTTGTCCAGAACTGAGATATAGTGAACCGAACCCTAACGCCGTTATGACCGTTCGAAAGAAAAGGCTCTTCATGCCCCCTACCCTCCGATTGAAACTTCGTTGGACGGGATACGAAGAATCGCCTCTCCCCAACGCTCATACTATGCAAATAATAGATAGTTAAATCGATGGCAAGCAAATTGAGTGACGGATGGCAAAGCCAAGCGCTATCGGCCTTCGCCGTGCGTGAGATTCTCGAAAAACCGCTCGAAGACGAGACGGCGCAGTCCCGGATCAAGCAGATCGGCGTGTTGAACATCCTTTATATGATGCACCTAGCCGGCGAAGCATTAACCCTCTCAAATATCATCAAATTTACCGGAATGACCCGAGGCGGGGTCGTCGAGACGATGGACTTGCTCGTTGCGCGCGGAGTGCTCGTTGAAACGCTTGGAAAGAACTCAATGGGTCGCGGAACGGCTAGACAGTTTGCGCTGTCTCCGACGGTTTTTGCATTGCTTCGAGCTGGAGCCGACGGCAGCTAGGTCGATTTAACTCATTAAAGTATGCCGTTGTTCCTACGCGAGGGTAATGGCGAGGGGGCAGAATCGCGTTTCATCCTTTGGCGCTTGACGTTTCGAACCAGTGAGTCGCGTTGAAAAGCTACTTGGGTGGGCGCCGCACATGCTCACGACAGGTTATCGACTCTTTTTTGTTCGATCACCAGCCCGATCGCGGAACTCGCCAAGTGGTTTGATTCATTGGGGATTTGCAGCGGTCGAAGCGGACGACTCTTTAACGTTAACCATTTGTTAACCAATTAAGATTTGACCGGCCGCCGGAATCGGGCAATCGTTGGCGACGTTTTTTCAGCGATTGTCAGTTTTTTTCCGTCGAGAGCGATATGCCCGCTGCTGCAGCCACCAAATCTCCTGTCGAGGAGTCCGTCTCCAAGATTACGCGTCACTCGCATTTGCTTGCGGCGCAGCTACAGACGCTCCGCTCTCAGATGTATCCGCCCGAGGCCAAGAAGACTCTCAAAACCTTCACTTCCCGTGAAGCGGCGATGATGGTTGGCATCGCAGAATCGACTCTGAGACAGATGTCTCTTGATGGAGAGAGCGCTGCCCCGGAGCTACACGGCAAGGATAACCGTCGCCGCGCCTATACCCTCGCTCAGATTAATGAGATTCGAGAGCATCTTGCCAAAAAACGGCCGAAAGAAGCACTGGAATTTCTTCCGCGTCGGCGAGTTGGTGAAAAGCTTCAGATCGTGGCCGTGGCCAATTTTAAGGGCGGGTCGGCCAAGACCACCACGACAGTCCATCTTGCACATTTCCTCGCCTTACAAGGACTTCGCGTCCTTGCGATTGATCTTGATCCGCAGGCATCTCTGTCAACGATGTTCGGGTACCAGCCGGAGATCGACGTCGAAGATAACCAGACCGTCTACGGCGCTATCCGCTACGATGAAGGGCAGCGTGTTCCGCTCGCGAGCGTGATCCGTAAGACCTATTTCGAAGGTATTGACCTCGTCCCAGGCAATCTCGAGCTCATGGAATACGAGCACGAGACCCCTCAGGCTATCGCGCGCGGTGACGGCCGCGGGGAAGGCATGTTCTTCCGCCGCCTTGGATCCGTCATCGCCAGCGTTGAAGACGACTATGACGTGGTCCTTATCGATGCTCCCCCACAGCTCGGCTATCTGACGCTTGGTGCGCTTTATGCGGCGAGCGCCCTCCTTGTAACTGTCCATCCTGCGATGCTTGACGTCTCGAGCATGAACCAGTTCCTCAAGATGACCAGCGACATTCTCCAGGTCATTGAGGAGAATGGTGGTCATCTGCACCACGATTTCATCCGCTATGTGTTGACGCGTCACGACCCGAATGACGTTCCCCAGGTCAATATCGTTGCCCTTCTTCGATCGCTCTTCGGCGAGGATGTGCTGGCACCTGTAGTCGTGGAAACAACCGCGATAGCCAGTGCCGGATTAGAGAAGAAGAGCCTTTATGAGATGGCGAGGGGTACGGTGGGCAGAGACACGCTCAATCGCGCGTTGGAATCGGTAGACAGCGTCAATCAGGAGATTCTGAACCACCTTAATCAGGTATGGGGTCGGACATGACTAACGCCAAGGATCGTTCCAACCGGATGAAGAGCCTTTTCGCTAATGTGAATCGCGAGGAGTTGGAAAAGCATATCCCCTCCCCCGTCGGAACGACCGTTCGACCAGCCTCATCCGGCAGCATGTCGGGTGCGGTGAAGTCGATGCAGCAGACCTTCTCAGCGGTTGAGGCCGAGAACGAACGGTTGCGAGCGCAGCTTCAATCGGGTGATAGCGCAGTAGAACTGGATCCGGCGAGTGTCGTTCCCGCATTTGTTCGGGACCGGATGGACTTCGAGGAGAACCCGGAATTCGCTGGTTTTGTCGAAGGCATTCGCAGAGAAGGTCAGAAGCTTCCTATACTGGTTCGTCCCCTTCCGGACCATCCTGGCCAGTACCAGATCGCCTACGGGCACCGGCGCCATCGCGCCTGCCAGATAATAGGCATTCCCGTTCGTGCGATCGTCATGCAGATGACGGACGAAGAGCTCGTCGTCGCTCAGGGGATTGAAAACGCCGAGCGTGAAAATCCTTCGTTCATCGAGCAGGCGTTGTACGCATCCGATCTCAAAAAGCGTGGCTTTTCTCGAGAGACGATTGCAAGGGCGCTGGGACGCAACGAAGAAAAGGGGCTCGCCTATATCTCGATGTTGACGGCGACCGCCAACGCGGTTCCCGAAGCGCTCGCCCGCAGGATCGGTCCAGCGCCCGCGACCGGGCGCCCCAAATGGGAAAAGCTCGGCGCCTTCTTCAAGGACCAGAAGCTCCCGTCGGATACGAACTCGGCCCTCAACGGCTTGGTTGGTTCGGAGAGGTTCCAGGCGCTTGCTTCGGACGATCGGTTCACCGCGGTGATGCGTGTGCTGGACAGATCGTCACGACCAACCAACACGCCGGAGTCGGCCGAAATCGATCTCGGCCATGGGGTGGTCGTGACGACAAAGCGGACGTCCAAGGCGATGCAATTTTCCATTCCTCACGCGCCGGCCGCCGGGCTTTCGACCTGGCTTGTCGAGCGTCTGCCGACACTATTGGAAGAATTCAAACGTTCGGAGCGAGGCGAAGAGCAATGAACTAAGCCCTGAAAGGAAAAGGGCTCACCGACTGCAATCGGTAAGCCCTTTGATCCATAGCCAACAGAACGTTCCCGTCCCGTCAGCATCAGTCGTAGCAAACTGATTCTAGGACGAGGCGCTGATACAATCAAGCCCTGGGTTCAAGCCTCGGCTCGATATTTTGCGCCTGTTTTGTTGGCTAGACATCTACTCACCTGTTGGAGCCGCGGTCGCTTGGTCGCGGGATGGTTAGCTATGGTCCGAGGAACTGAGATCGCGTCCTTCAGACGCGTTACACCTGCAATACTCGCGAGCGCTCGGCTCGCAATGGCAAATGATATCCCCGAGTCGACGAAGGCGGAGGTCGCAATCCTCCTGAAGAAGGCAGCACCGATCCTCGGGATCGATGGTTCGACCTACCATATCATGGATATCCTCATCGGGCTCTCGCGTGCTGATGACTGGACGGGGTCGAACCGCCCGATCGTGGCGATCTCCAACGCGAAGCTCGCTGAATACACGGCTCGCTCGGAGCGGCAGGTGACGCGCTGCATTCGGCGCCTCGTGGAGGCCGGCATTATCGCATATCGTGACAGCCCGACGGGGCGCCGTTTTGTATATCGCGACAAGGACGGAGATATCTCGAAGGGCTACGGCCTGGATTTCACGCCGGCGAGAGTACGGCTGCATGAATTGAAGGCACTCGTCGAGGACTTCCAGGCTCGGCTGAACAGCGAGCAGGAGGCCCGCAGGATCGTCAGCAGGACGTCGCGCGCCATCATTGACGCATGTGCAGCATACCCTGAACACGCTGAGGCTTGGCACAGCGAACTGCAAGGCCTGAAGGGCTTAGGGTTAGACAAGGAGGGGGAGGCGGAAGCACTGGAGGCTATGCACGCCCGGATCATTCTTGCGGTGACAGAAGAATATGTTCCGCACAAAATGTCGGGCGAGGGTGACATCAGCGTCATGTCTATTATTAATACAACCCCTCAAAACTCTCTTGAACGTAAGAAAGAACGGACTCGCTCTCACGAGCGAGAGCTTAATTCAGACCACTCCGGCCGCATAGCGGCCGGAATATCAACCGAAAAAAAGTCTGGCGCAGTCCAGTCCGAAAGCCATCCCCCTGTTCGGAAGAAATCTGCGGGCACGGTAGACGAAATCCAATCCCAGGTCCTTGCGTCCGTGTCGGTTGGCCTTGTTAGATCTGCCTGCCGCCAGGCATGCGAGATGGTAGGGGCTGAAATTCGCAGTTGGCCTGAGCTGGCTGCCGCGGCCTCTACAATGCGTCTCATGATTGGTTTATCCGAGGCTGGATGGCTGGATGGATCGGCAAGGGTCGGTCGCTTTGCAGCCGCCGCAATTCTTGCCACAGTGCTTGAGAAGGCCGCCCGATCGCCGGATCAGATTACGAGCCCAGGAGGTTATTTCCGGGCAATGATCGATCGCGCTGTCGAAGGGAACCTGCATCTGGAGAAGAGCTTGTTCGGATTGGTGGACGGCGCCATCAAACGGATAGGTGAGAGGCCCGCATAACGGATCGTTCGGGAGTCACAGCTGTGACTCTTTGGGGCGAGAAGCGCGAGAAAGATGCGGCGGCTCACAGGGCTGACTGTTCTGGGAACGAGATAATGCTATTTAATTCAAAGGGATATGTGACCGGCATCACAACTGTGACGGCATATGCGCGGTCTCTTGTCTCCCCGATTGGATTTTCAGGGGAAGCCCATGCCACATTATGACGTCGAAAGGCTTAAAGCGGAGGTGTCGTGCGCGGCGCTATTGGAAAGCGCCGGCTGGACAGTTGATTTGCGAGAGAGCACGCCAAAGGCGACCAAGTATCGTCGTGGGGACGGAGAGATCATCATTGTGGTTCACCGCGGGCGAGGGTGGTTCGATCCTACATCGGTGGCCAAAGGCGACGTCTTATCCTTGGCACAGCATCTTGGTGCTGTTGATTTCGGGTCGGCACTGAAGCTGATTGCCGGGCTCGTCGCATTTCAACCTGTCGAGCCGGCATGGCAGCGTCAGTCGAAGTCCACTTCGCTTGCGGCGATCGCAAGGCGTTGGTCTCAAAGACCATGGCTGGCCCATGGATCCGCCGCCTGGGCATATCTCGCGTCCGAACGCGCTATCCCGGAGAACACTCTCGTGCGAGCCGTTGCTGCTGGCAAACTCAAGGAAGGCCCTCGGGGCTCCATCTGGGCAGCCCATACCAATTCCTCAAATACGGTAACGGGATGGGAGGAGCGCGGGTCCGCGTGGAGAGGCTTCTCCAATGGAGGGACGAAGGCGCTTTTTGTTATCGGCAATGATGATGCGTTACGCCTCTGCGTGACGGAAGCGGCGATAGATGCGTTGAGCCTCGCCGCCATTGAGGATTGGCGTGACGACACCCAGTACGTGAGTACCGGCGGAGGCTGGTCTCCTGCGACAGCCGACCGAATTACGGCTCTTGCCGCGCGACCTGGCACTCGCCTCGTGGCAGCATGCGATGGAGACGACCAAGGTGATGTCTACGCAGCGCGATTGAGGGTTGCTGCCGAGACGGCGGGCGCGACTTTCATGAGGTTGTGGCCTGAAGCTGAGGATTGGAATGATCAGCTGCGGCAGAGATGAGATAAATTGGATTGAGCCACAGGAGGACGATTCTGGTGGGTGCGCCAACGCTAAACCGGATGATCGACAACCGGCCGAAGGCAGAGACCGCTGCCACATCTGCAGCGGCAATATCCTTGTTGTTGAGATCAGTAAGCTACAGTTCCGCCTCGTTACAGGCACTCCAGTGCGGTCTTAGTCCCGATACCTTGCATCCCGACCTACATTCGATCTTCGACTACCTCGACGATATCGTGCGATCCCAAACATGCCGCTTAGTTGAAGCCGTCACCGATCAAGTGCGTCCAGCCCTCACCGTCAGAACCATTCACGGAAGCGCGATCGTTTGCCATCGCGTCGACAAGCGCAGCGTCGAGCGAACGTGGAACGTCCTAAGCATTTCATCGCCGTGTAGATACTGGTTATGTCGCCGGCAACGACATATAGCCAGAATGTGTCGATGGAAGCGGGTTTCGTCGACATATCCCGATGATCAGCGCACCCTTTGTTCAAAGGGTGCGAACGCAGACAACCGATCGGTTGCTGGCGTCTCCGAAGCAAACGCCACTATTGCCTTGAGGGGAGCCGTGGATTATATATCTCAAAGTATCTATATCATTCAGGATATGAAATGACGGAATGGAAGGTCGTGTTTCATGACCGCTTCAAAGGCGAGATCACAGACCTTCCGGCAGATGTTCGGGTCGAGTTGCTCGCGCACCTGGTGCTGCTTCGCGAGAAAGGCTTTCGACTGGGGCGACCTGAGGTCGATACCCTCGAAGGCTCCAGACACGTGAACATGAAGGAGCTGCGCGTCAAGGTGTTGAAGGTGCAATGGCGGTTCGCCTTTGCCTTCGATCCGGAACGGAAAGCCGTCGTCCTCTGCGGTGGTGCGAAGAGTGGCGTCAGCCAGAAGCTCTTCTACAAGCGGCTGATCGATCTGGCGGACAAACGGTACGACGAGCATTTGAGCGAGTTGGAGAAGAAACATGGATGATCTCGATAAGCTGATACAGACGCTGCCTGAGGATGAACAGCGCGCCGTAGCAAAGCGCGCCGACGAGCTTGTCACGGCGCACAATCTGCGGGAATTGCGGGCACTTGCCGGACGGACGCAGGAAGACGTGTCTGCCGGGACCGGTTTCAAGCAGACCAACGTCTCGAGACTGGAGAAGCGCGCCGACATGAAGCTGTCGACGCTTCGTGATTATGTTGAATCGCTCGGCGGTACGTTGAAGATCGTCGCGGATGTCGCGGGCAAGAAAGTCGATCTTTCCAGCATCGCGGAGCGCTCTCGACACGGTTCCAAGGCTTAAGGAAGCCACCGGGAGGGGAGGGTTACAGCCCTGCCGCTTTCGTCAGGTTGACGCGGAAACGGTCGCGCCGACGCTGGTAGCGGCGGGTCATCTCGGCGGAGGCATGGCCGAGCTGCTTCTGCACATAGCGCTCATCGACCTCGGCCGACGAGGCAAGGCCGGCGCGCAGCGAGTGCCCTGCAAACTTTTCGGCACGCCCTCCTTCGCTCAGGTCCCCGCGCACACCCGCAGCCAGCGCCGTCTTCTTCACGAGGCGTGCCACCTCCTGATCGTTGAGCCGGTCCGGTCCGACATCCTTGCCCCCACTAGTCACGCGTCGGAAGAGGGGGCCTTTGGCGAGCTTGGCGAATCTGATCCAGGTTTCGACGGCGGCGACCGGGCAGGTGGCGTCGGAGGAGCCGCGACCTATCTCCACCTCGCGCCAGCCGGTCTTGCCGCGCAGCATCACCAGCAGGCCCTTTTCAAAAATCTCGATCCAGCCGCGGCCATCGTCCGTCTGGTCACGCCCCAAGTCGAGTCCGGTGATTTCCGAGCGGCGCAGGCCGCCGGCAAAACCGATCAGCAGCATCGCCCGGTCACGCAAGCCGCGCAGGGTTCCCCTGTCGAGCGTTTCCAGCATGGCGATCAGGTCTTCGGGCAGGATGGCTTCCTTCTGCCGGGGCGGGGCGGCGTGCCTGTTGCGGATGCCGGCCATCACGGTGGCGATCGCACGGTCTCTGCGATCCAGCGGCATGCCACGCTGTGAACAATTCCAGCCGATGGCGGCGAGACGTCGCTCGATCGTCGACACCGAATTCTGTTTCATACCTCTTTCCGCGGTTCCCGAGGCACAGGCGGTGATGTAGAGGCCGACGACCTGCGGATCCGGGGGGAGGGGAGACAGGTTCTGGCGCCGGCACCAGGCGGCAAAATGTTTCCAGTCGGAAGCGTAGGCCTTGCGGGTGTTGGCGGAAGAGGCGGCCTCGACATAGCTGCGGGCACGGTCGCTGAGGTCCTGCAGATGGGCCGGCAGGCCGGCGTTGGCATCCGGAAGAGGGGAGGGGAGCCCGGCCGATGCCCCGGGCGCGGAAACATCAGCGGAATCCGCCGTGCTGTCAGACGCTGCTGAGTGTTCCTGAGGGTAATTTTCGGGGTTCTGGTCGACGATTCGGGTCATTCTTTATATAAAGAGCAAAATGAACGATAATGCAAACTTATCAGTCATTTTATATACAAGACAAGCCGTGCGGTTATGGGTGAAAGCTATGGCGAAAACCGCACAGGCAATATATGCTCCGCAGCATGGATTCGCTCGCCCGCACCCCTGCTTCGACCCCCGCCCCGCCTACCCAGTTGCCGGCTTGGGCGAGCCCGCGCGGGCGTGAACTGACGGAAGTGGACGCCGCCTTCGCCGCCGGTATCGCCCTGAAATCGCTGGATGATCTGGTTCGCTCCCAACCCGACTGGGCTGGCTGCTGGCGCGCGCGCCGGGCGCTGAAATGCGCTATGACGGCGGTGCGGTTGGCGGGCCGGAACGAGGACGAACACGCGTTGCGTGATGCGCTTTTGCTGACAGTGCCTGGCGACGACCCCGGGCCCGCCGGAAAGGTGTTTCTGGCATACAAAAGATTGTCGACGCGAAAACCGAGCGTCTCGACGAAGACCGTCGCCGAACTGGCCGATCTGCTGGGTCTCGCCTGGGACGACCGGTTGGCGGCGGCCGTCGACCATGCCGACGGCGCATTGCAGTCGGGCCGGCCGGCGCCCTTCGCCGCGGCGGACCTCGTTTCGGTGATCTATAGCGACCGCCCCGACGCCGAGCAGCTAGCCTGGGCGCTCGCCGATATGCTGATCGCCGCGATGCTGAAATGGAACCACCCCGTGCCACTGTTGATGGCCGAGCGCTACGGCCCGGCTTTCCGAACGCTCGGGGGCAGGGGCCGCGTCCGTCCCGGAGAGGCCGCTTTCCTGCGCGCTGTCTGCCTGGCTCTGGTCGAAGCGACGGGCAGTGCCCTGCGCTCGGCGAGCGAGATCGCCCGGCGGGCCGACATCCTTCTGACCGTGGCGCCGAAGGTGCGGACAAAGGGCGCCGGCGTCGTCATTCAAAGACTGCTTGCGGAAGACGCCGTGACGGCATCGGCGCCGGGTAGCAATCTCTCCCGCTGGGCGGCGACGCGGCTGTTCGAGCGCCTGGAAAGTTTCGGCGCCGTGCGCGAGCTTTCCGGCCGGTCCTCATTCCGGATTTACGGGTTGTGATCATGGCCGGATCAAATGCAGCCAAAGCAACTCGTGGCGGCAGACCGAAGTCGGAGGACGAAATCCTCATCGACAGGGAGCTGGACGACCTGCCGCCGGAATTGCGTTGGCGCGAATGGATGTTGCGCGTCGAGGCGGTGATCTTTGCTTCGGCCGAGCCGGTCGGCCGCGAAACCTTGGCGCGGGTGGTAGGCAAGGACTGCAGCATCGACCTGCTGATAGACGACCTCACGGAGGAACTGCGCGATCGCCCTTACGAATTAGTTTCCGTTGCCGGCGGATGGCAGCATCGCAGCCGTTCGGCCTATGCGTCAGTGATCCGCGCCTCGCAGGCCCCGACGCGGTCATCTTCGGTTTCGCTGTCGGAGCATGAGGCCGCGGTACTGGCGGCGATCGCCTTCCTGCAACCGGTAACGCGCGGCGAGCTGTCGAAAATCTTCGGCAAGGAGGTGAGCCGCGACACGATCGCCAGCCTGCGCGACGCCGGTTTCCTCGGCTCTGGTCCGCGCAGCCCGACACCCGGTGCGCCCTACACCTATGTGACCACCCGGCATTTCCTGTCGGCGTTCGGTCTCCAGACGCTACGCGATCTGCCGGACCTCGAGCGGTTGGAGGACGCGGGACTGCTCAGCCGGCAGGCGCTGGAAAAAGGCGTCACCGATGAATTTGGTGACGTTCCGGAGGTGTGAGTTTGCGCGCCAATCAGCGTTTTCTGTGTTCCGGCAACCATAGACACTGAATTGTCAGTCGTTGGCAACCCTCGTCATTTGGCTCTGTGCTTTTCACCGACTGCGAGAATAATCTATGAGTTGATCGATGAAACCATTCTTCGCGCAGTCAGGCTGTGGAAGGTCGGTCGTCGGATCAAAAAACGCCTTCAGCACATAATAGCTGATCTCCAATGCCTGGCTCTCCATCGGGACATTCTCAAAGCTGTTGAAAGCGTCGGCAAATCGTTGGGCGGCAGGCGGGTGCGTTGACGTGGCTTGCCTAACTTCATCGACGAGCCCGATCCAGATGAACGCGACGCAGATCGCTAAGGTCCGGAACTCACGGTGCATATCGCTTGGAACTTTATCGAGGATCCACGACACCGCCCAAGCGTCTGCCTCGTGCTCCTGTTGATGCATCAGCGCGGTATATGCATGATGCCCGAGTAAAAGATGCCCGCATTCATGCAAGACTATGAAGCTTGCCGCTGCGAGGAACAGATTGTTGGTCAGGCCGTCTGCGGACGATGGATCGGCTGCTGCATCTGGCTCTACATGAGGATGGTCCCAAGAAAGTTCTTCGTTGCGTATCAGCGCCAGAGCGGCGTCTTTAAGTTCGATTGCAGCAGAACCCGGACCGCCAGGTGATATGACGATCTGCGAAAGGTTCATTTCGGCGGCCGTTTGCGTAAGAACGGATAGGACATGTACTGAGGCGGCCACAGCCCAGAGGCTCAGCAAGGCCGCGTACGTGCCCTCAATCTCCTTGGTGGTTGGGAAGGCCTCGAAATTTGCCGGCCCATCAACAATCTCGAGGACCCATGTCTCTCCTCCCATTTTCGCCAAAAGCTCATGAACGCGCTCCGGCGCAATTCTGAATGGGCTCTCCCTGAGCGAGGGGATAAAACCACGCATCAGTCGTTCAGCATCGGTCATTCGTAAAAGCTCCGGTTGTCGACGCTGATGTTGAGATCATCAGCCCGAATTGCCATGGGCCGAGCGACAGCGCATGTAACGGTCACGACGTAGGGATAGGAATCACCCTGGCGAAATCCGATGTCGTTTTTGACGTCCGAGTTAGACCCGTATTGCAGCTCGACCTCGACTTCGCCTTCAACACGATAGCTAATGTCCTGCGAATCCAACTTGGTCACGGTCACCTTGTCTATGTTGTGGCCATCGACCGTTGTATGCGTCGAAAGCTCATCAAGTTCGTCAATCGTCTCGGAAATGAGTTTTTCGAAGACGGCTTCTTGCATCGCGTCAGCCACGGCATGGGTGATAGCCTCGCGGCTTTTATTCGCGGCTTCGAGCAACTGATCGAGGCCGCGCAAGACGTCGTGGATCATCACACGTATCTTCGATCCTTTCGAGAGGATGGTATCGGCGCGAACATGCGTCGCCCTGTTGAGCCCATCCATCACCTCGATCAGGGGGGTGGTGTAGTCGCGCACATCTATGTCGAGAGTGTCACTGACGAATTCGTCCGGCAACCCAGCCTTTACGATGTAACTTGCACGCTGCTGGCGAGTGACGGTTTTGGTGTCCGTGGCCTGAATGAACCAGACGCAGGCGCGAACGTCCTCATCAGGAGCGAGGCTGTGCAGGACATGCCCAATCGCTTCCCGCAGGCCGCTTGCCGCGAAGTTTCCCCGAAGCGGGTTATCCCGATCTCGAGCGACACGGAAGCAGCCTTCGAGTACGGTATCAAAGAATTTATCCTTCGGCATTCGTGCCTGGAGTGTGCGACGGATCTTCTTGAGTTGGCTCCAGCGTGGAGGATTGTTGTTCATCAATATCTTCGGTTTCCGAGAGTTAGTAGGGCCGGAGCTTCCGTTCCACCGCAGGCGTTGAATACAGAGCTTGAATGTCAGAAAAAGATGCACTATTTTCTGACATATGAAAAGCACTACGACATCAGTCCCGGATCAGATCATGAAACGCGTCCGCGCTGGCGGGCGTGGCGGCGTTTTCACGCCGAGCGATTTCCTGGGCATTGCTGGACGCGCCGCGGTCGATCAGGCGCTGTCGCGACTGGTCAAGGGTGGCAAGCTACGGCGCCTCGCGCGAGGCCTTTATGATTTCCCGAAGGTCCATCCGCAGCTTGGGCTGCTTTCGCCAGTTCCGGACGATATCGCCCAGGCGCTCGCACGGGAAACCGGTTCTCAGTTGCAGATTGCAGGCGCGCGCGCGGCGAGCGCACTCGGGCTCACTACGCAGGTGCCGGCGAAGACGACCTATCTTACCGACGGTCCCTCTCGCCGGGTCGTCCTGGGCAAGCGCGTCGTCGATCTGCGACATGCCTCGCCCAAGCACTTGATCGCTCCTGGCAGTGCGGCTGGCACGGTCGTGCAAGCGCTTCGCCATGTGGGAGCGATGCGTGCCGGCGACGTTGCGCAGGTCGCAGTGCGCCGCCTGTCAGTCAACGACAAGAAGATGCTTGCGTCCTCCGCGGTTCAGGCACCAGCCTGGATGAGGCCGACACTCGTATCGATCGCCAACGCGTCGGGTGAGATCGATGGATAGGGTGGCTCTTCTTCCGGCTGATGATCGTGCTGCCCTGTTTGGTGAAACGGGCGCCCTTCGAGGGGTTGCCAACACCATCATCGAAAAGGACTTCTGGGTCTGCTGGACTTTGAAGCGTCTTTTCCGCTTGCAGAAACAAGATGCAGCCACCCTCGTTTTCAAGGGTGGCACATCCCTTTCCAAGGCATTCGGCGCCATCCGCCGCTTTTCCGAGGATATCGACCTTTCGTTCGATCGCGCGGAGCTCGGCTACACCGGCGACCGTGATCCGGAAAAGCAAGGCATCAGCAAGAAGCAAGTGAACAAACTGATCGAAGCCTTGGTGAGTGACGTCGAGCGGCATATTGCCGAGAAACTTCTTCCGGCGCTCAGGTCCGCGATCGTCGAGCAATTGGGCGAGCCGAGCGAAGGCCAGTGGTCGCTGGAAATAGATGCCAACGACGCGCAGACAGTGAACTTCCACTATCCGCCTGCGCTCTCCAACTCTGAATATGAAGGCATGGCCTACATCACGCCGCGGGTGAAGCTTGAGCTCGGTGCGCGCGGCGATCCATGGCCGACTGAGCAGAAGATTATTCATCCTTACGCGGCGGAGGATTTTCCGGATTTCTTCAAAGATCCGGAATGCACCGTGACTGTCCTCTCCGCGCAACGGACCTTCTGGGAAAAGGCGACTGCGCTGCACGCCGAGGCGCACCGTCCCGCCGAGACCGCAACGCCGCAGTATTTCTCCCGCCACTATTATGATCTCGCAATGCTCCTCGACACCGAGGAAGGAAAAGCCGCGGCCGGCGATTTCGACCTTCTCGTAACAGTGGCAAAGCACAAGGCGACCTTCTTCCGGTCCAGTTGGGCCCGCTACGATACAGCGAGGCCTGGTACTTTGAGACTGATGCCGGCGGAGTCCCGCATCAAAGATTTGCGCGCTGACTATCGTGCCATGGCGCCCATGATGTTTGATGAAAAGCCGCTGTCTTTCGACGACATTCTTGCCAAAATCAAAAAACTCCAAGAAACAATTAACAGCTGATCTAACGCTGCATTCCGGGGGGAGCCTATTAGTTCGATACGGTCGATCGATCTGCGCCTGGTGGATGATCTCGTTGACTTTGTCCGGGGGCAGGGCTTCGTGCTGGACTTTTCTGACAAAAGCTTTTCCGAGTTCTTCGCCTCAGAGCTCAAGGTCAACATCGATGACCCCAAGTATGCCGCGAACGGAGGGTCGAAAGGAAAACGCCTCCGCTACTTCCTGCAGCACTGCGATGACGCCACCGCTGTTCGTACCCTTGCGGCCCTTTGGGAGCATCGTTCAGAATATCTCGCGCGCACCGCCGGCAAAGACCCGGTCGTCAATGCTGAAACCCGCTACCTGGGTATGATCAATCGACTTTCGGGTAATCACGCTCCGCCACCAGCTGCGCCGAGTGCTGCGGCCACCGCCATCGACCGGAACAAGATTGCCAAGGCCAAGTCGGATCTCCTGCAGATTACGGCGCTCGCCCCACAGGCGCGGGGCTATGCCTTCGAGGGTTTCCTCAAGGATCTGTTCAACGCTTTCGGATTAGCCGCCCAGGAACCTTTTCGCCTGCGTGGCGAGCAGATCGACGGCAGCTTCCAGCTCGGCAATGAAATCTATCTCGTCGAAGCCAAATGGCAGGGTCAACCCATTGGCGTCGCCGAGCTGCACACCTTTCACGGCAAGATCGAGCAGAAGGCGGCGTGGACCCGCGGCCTCTTCATCAGCAATAGCAGCTTCACCGACGACGGTCTTATTGCCTTCGGACGAGGCAAGCGCGTCATCTGCATGGATGGTCTCGACCTTTATGAGATGTTGGATCGCGAGCTGCCGCTCACCAAGGTTCTTGAGCGTAAAGTTCGCCGTGCCGCAGAGACCGGCTCGCCGTTCGTCCGCGTTCGTGACCTCTTTGCACGTTGATCGGGGGAGGAGGCGCAAATGGTGCAGTTCAACGATTGGTGCGATTCTGCCGATGGCGAGGTTGGCGCGCACTTTCGCAGGGTGATAACCGGAAGAGCAGCTGACCTTGCCACTGGGATACAAACGACAGCGGCAGTCGTTCCCGGCCATTACGCTTCCGAAGAACACGTCGCCCGAGCCCTCCGCCGACTTGGAAAGCCTGCTGCTGCGGCTTTGATCGAGGGCAAGCTTCCGACGACCAAGGCCATTCGCTCGGGCGATCTCGGTGAAATATACGCAACCGAGTGGATCGACGCCCATAGCGGCGGCTATCATGCGCCGATCAAAAGATTGCGTTGGAAAGATCATCGTAACATGGCAATGCGTGGTGAGGATGTCATCGCGCTACTGCTGGAGGGGGACACACAGCGGTTGCGGTTCCTGAAAACCGAGGCCAAGAGCCGGGCAACCCTCACCGCGCAGGTGGTCGCGCAAGCGCGCGAGAATCTGAACAAGGATGGAGGGCTACCTTCGGGCCACGCTCTCTCGTTCATTTCAGCCCGTCTCCTCGAACTCGGCAATGAGTCCCTGGCCGATGCGATCGACGACGCGCTTCTGAAACACGGAATTCCGCCGGCCAGCGTCAAGCACCTTCTTTTCACCTTCTCCGGAAACTCGCCGGAGGCAATGCTGACCGCCTCACTGCAAGCCTATCCCGGTGAGTTTCACCAATGGGGGGTCGGACTTCGCGTCGACGGCCATGCCGCCTTTATCGGCGCCGTCTATGATCAGGTGATCGTCAATGCCAACAACGCCTGAAGCGATTATCGCCGACATTAATGAAGCTGCGACCGCAGGATTTCGTGGTCGCCTGATCGCCCGCGGCCAGGCGAGAGCAATCATCTGGCGCGATGGTGTGTTGCCTCCCGATGCACCGGCCTTCGCTCCCCAACTGAGTTATGATCTTCATTCCTATGGTTACGCACTTCTCGGCCTCGGTCTTCGCCTGCGTGAAATGGGCGGGGATGCCGCACAAGCGCGCATCGCCTTCGAACAGGCGGCGACGGCCCTTGAGGCGGTAATAGCAAAGGGGAATCCCGACGAGATCGATCGCGACTTCCATTTTGTCATGGCGGCGGCGAGCTACCATCTCGCGCACCTTTCCGCCCGCGCCTATTCCCTGCTCGCGATTGTCGAAGCGGGCGACAATTTTTCGTTGATCGAACGCGTGCTCGCGCAGTTGATGCGAAGGGACTTGAGCGCTCTTCGGACCGCCATCTTCGACTACAAGGGTTCCGGCGAGGGCAGCGATGCCCGTATTGCCGCCGTGATCCAGGCTGGACTCGATCAGGCCGAGGCCGCAGCGGACCTGGCGGACGGCGGCAACGAGTTCATCTTCGATGGACTCGATACCGCACTGATAGACGGTTTCCTTGCGGCGATGTCCCTGTTCCTCCTCGCACTGGAACGGGGCGAACGGCCATTGCTCGATCAGGCGCTGGAACGGCTCCGGATGAGCCTCTCTATCTGCAGCGAACTGAATCTGCTACCGCAATGGTGGGCGCATCGCATCGCGATCCATCTCCTGTCGGACCTGTGGTCGAGCACGTTTCATGAGCGAGTGCCACTGCAGCCGGCGGGGGGTGAAGCAGCCGACTGGCCGCGTCTTCGAGAGCTGTTCATCGCGTTACTTCAACGGCGCCACAAATCGGAAATCGACCTCTGGCCGTCGCAGATCGAAGCCGCGGTGCGTGCCGTCGACCAGTCGGACGATCTGGTGGTTTCGCTACCTACAAGTGCCGGCAAGACGCGCGTCGCCGAGCTGTGCATCCTGCGATGCCTTGCCGGCGGCAAGCGCGTGGTCTTTGTCACGCCCTTGCGCGCCCTGTCAGCTCAGACGGAAACGACCCTGCAGAGAAGTTTCGGCCCGCTCGGCAAAACGATTTCTGCGCTTTACGGCAGCATCGGGGTGAGCGGGTTCGATGAGGACGCAATCCGGGAGCGGGACATCGTGGTGGCAACACCCGAGAAGCTTGATTTCGCGCTACGCAACGATCCGTCCCTACTCGATGACGTCGGTCTGCTCGTTTTCGATGAAGGGCACATGATCGGTCTCAACGAGCGCGAGGTTCGCTATGAAGTCCAGATCCAGCGGCTCTTACGACGTCCCGACGCACACCAGCGTCGGATTGTGTGCCTGTCAGCTATTCTACCTGATGGGGATCAGCTCGACGACTTCGCAGCCTGGCTTCGACGTGATCACCCCGGCGGACTGATTAAAAATGACTGGCGTCCGACCCGATTGCGGTTTGGCGAAGTGGTATGGACCTCGCCCAATGCCCGATTGAACCTGCGCGTCGGTGACGAGCGCCCATGGGTGGCACGCTTCCTCACAGGTTCCGAGCCCCCGAGGTGGGTTCCACCAAAACGTCGCCGAACCCGTCTTTTCCCTGACAACCAACGCGAGCTCTGCCTGGCGACTGCGTGGCGGCTGGCGGACGATGGACAGACTGTCTTGATCTTCTGCCCGGAGCGGCGAAGTGTTGAGCCATTCGCAGATGTGATCGTCGATCTTCATGAGCGCGGAGCGTTGCGTTCCCTGCTTGAAGCCGATCCAGCGGTGCTCAACACTGCGATTGCGCTCGGAGAGGAGTGGCTGGGCTCGAACAGCGCGATCCTCAAGTGCCTTCGCCTGGGCGTCGCGCTGCATCACGGCGCCCTGCCGACAGCCTACCGCAAAGAGGTGGAACGGCTGCTTCGAGACAATGTGCTCAAGGTGACCATCTCCTCGCCGACCTTGGCGCAGGGGCTCAACCTGTCAGCAACCGCGGTCGTGATGCACTCGCTTCACCGCAGCGGGGAAATGATTGAGATTTCCGAATTCAAAAACGTCATCGGTCGCGCCGGTCGGGCCTATGTCGATGTCGAAGGCATTGTGCTCTTCCCCATGTTCGACGACATCGTGAAGAAGCGGCGCAACTGGGAGAAGCTCATCAACGATCTCGGTGCCCGAAACATGGAAAGCGGTCTCGCCCTTTTGGTTTGGACGCTTTTGTCGCGTATGCACGCGCGCATCGGCGGTGACCTAAATCAACTCGTGGACTATGTCGTCAACAATGCGGCAGCCTGGACTTTTCCGGAAATCGCCAATGAGAAACCGGAGGATCGGGAACGTGCGCTTGCGGACTGGGAGCGGCATGTCGCCACCCTCGACACGGCAATCCTGAGCCTGATCGGCGAAAATGACGTTCCTGATGAGGGCATCGAAGCGGCGTTGGACAACATCCTCCAGTCGTCCCTCTGGCATCGGCGTCTCCTGCGGCAGAATGGACAGGTCCAGCAGGTTCTGAAAGCGGGCCTCCTGTCCAGAAGCCGACTTGTTTGGAGCCAATCGACGGCGGCGCGCCGGCGCGGTTATTTCCTTGCAGGCGTTGGATTGACGACCGGGCATGCTTTGGATGCGATTGCGCCAGAGGCCAATCTTCTCCTGATCCAGGCGAATGGTGGGATTCTCGAAGGTGACGCGGAGGCCGCAATCGCAGCGATCACGGCACTTGCCGAGCTGGTTTTCGCATTCTTCCCTTTCACGCCCGACCCCATGCCCGTAAACTGGCGAGACATCCTGCGGGCATGGCTTTTGGGTCAGCCGCTCGCCGGCGTGGCGGCGGGTCAGGAATCGGAAACCTTGCAGTTCATAGAAGGCGGTCTGGTCTATCGCCTTCCATGGGCTATGGAGGCGATCCGCGTCCGTGCGGCCGCGAACGGTGATACGGTCGGCGTCTTTGATGCTCTTCTCGAAGACCATGAGTTGGGTCTCGCTGTTCCCGCTGTCGAAACCGGCACGCTAAATCGCTCTGCATCTATCCTCATCCAAGCCGGCTTCAATTCAAGGCTTGCCGCCATCAAGGCGGTCATCGACACGGGCGCCGCCTTTCACACCGGCCAGCAGCTTCGGCAATGGCTCAGTTCGGAAGTCGTCTCGGCTTGGAGTGCGCAGCCCGACTGGCCGACGCCAGAGACCAAGGCAATGTGGACGGAGTTCGTGCAGAGTTTTACGCCGCCTGAAAACCGCACCTGGGCTGATCGAAGATATTGGGCAAACGTCGCATGGCTCGGCGCGCCGCCAGCACCGGGCACCCCCGTGCAGGTTCACCATTGGGGAGGTCAGCCTCGGGTGTTCGCCGCCGACGGCGCAGTGCTCGGCAATTTGCAGGCGGCGCTTAACCCGGGGAGAGCGGGCCTGTTGCGCGCTCAGGTAGCCCAAGACGTCGGTCGGATCGACATCACCTATCTGGGACCAGCTGATCTGTCGGGCGCGTGAGGCGCTGTTGGATGGCGATATCTCATTTCACGCAAAGCGCTGATCGCGCCTTCTTGGTCAGATGACTCGAATCACCTACGTTTGACGCATGGCTTTTCCGGCCATGCCGTCCACATTGGCGAAGCCTCAGGGCAGGAACGACTGAATCAACCCGCAGGAACCTTTTTCCAAGGTGCTCGGGCCAAGTGGACACGCCATAGATAGCACCGCTGGAGTGGTTCCATGCGACTTCCGTTTCCCGATGTCGATCGGCCAAAACAGGCCGCCAAATATCTTGTTCGTGCCGCGACCAATCTGAAGCTCTCAGATGTGCATGAAGCGCTCGCGCGCGTGCTGGGCTACCGCGATTGGCACGATCTTTCCGGCAGTTGCCATCATCATCGACCAACACAGCCCGGCGACCCGTGTCTCGACGATGCGCTGAATATCATTCTCTCGATAGCCGATGCTCTCGGTCTTCCTTATGCCGAGGTACAGCACGCCGTGTCCAAGGCACGTCTTTTGCGTGAAACACCCTGGTCGCTTGACGAGCAGATGACGTTGCGGGCCTCGATCTGGCGGCGACGGCTTTTTGGTCGCGCGGCGCCGGGGAAGCCGGGGACTGTCGTGAAAGACAAGGCCTATGGTTCCAACACGCCGGCGTATCTTCGCCGCGCTGGCCGACCGACTTATCTGCTTTTCGACTCGGGTCTTGGCGAACGTGCGGAC
Organism: Shinella sumterensis; assembly: GCF_004514425.2. GTDB lineage: Bacteria > Pseudomonadota > Alphaproteobacteria > Rhizobiales > Rhizobiaceae > Shinella > Shinella sumterensis. The sequence goes on along the minus strand of NZ_MYFN02000009.1, from coordinate 52,865 downwards.
TTCGAGGTCGTGACGCCGCGCTCCGCCCTTTCTGATTTCGTCCCGTCCCGCCTCTGGCTCCCCTATGGAGTCTGGAGACTGAAAGACGGGTCGGAAGTCATTTTCTCCCGTGACTATTTTCCGATGTGGGGAATTTCCGAGGATCGTGTTCAGCGGCTCGCCCCTTGGCTTTGGATAAAAGGCATCATCGACCAAAGCCACTTTCGGAAGGAGGGAGGTGGCGGCTGGACGAGCAGTTCGGCCCGAGAGATGGCGATTGACCGCTTGGCTGCTCACCGCATCGTTGAGCTTCCCAAGCTGACCGATGTCATGCCGCATCTTTTTGAAGCCGATGTCGACTCGATGGAAGATGGTGTCAGAAGGCTTTATGCCGCGGGACGTCGGGACACCGCCTATCCATCCTATGCCGAGTTGAACAAGCGCGTTCTTGGCTAAGGCTTCGGGCCACGATGTTTAGAAGAATACCAGCTTCAAGTGGATTGAAGACGCAACCACCAGACGAATCTGCTATGTCAAAAGCAAATAGGCGGGCTGGAGCGGCATGACGATGGTGAGCGATATTTGCTGCGGCTCTTCAGGAAGACCGGCACGCCGCTGGATGGCGACCTGAAGGCGATTATCAGTCGAGGATTGCGGCGAATTCGACGTGTTCTCTCCTCACGGCGGGCGCGTGAAGTCCTGGTCGAAGTGCTCGATGTCGTTGAGGACGGGCAGGAAATCGCGATCGTCATGGCTGATCCCGGCAACCCGATCTCAGGGTCGTCCCATAGACGGAGAGCACGACAGGACCGCTTTCTGGCGAGTACCAGCCGGAATGTTTTCTGGCGCAATATCGTGCGCATCGCGGAAGCGCTTACCCTGTGCCACGATGCGGGTATCGTGCATGGCGGTGTGAGCACCCATACGATCTTCTCGCATTCAGACGATAGCGACGACTATCGTCTCGGGGGATTTGAAGCATGCGTCCACATTGCTGACAGCGATCTTGGAGCCTCCGGACATCTTCTGCGCGCGTCTGGCGCGATTTCATTTCGGCAGGATTGGATCGATCTTGCCGGAGTGGCCTCTGCCATCCTCGGCCTGGATGGAGATAATTCCCCTTCGCTGCTCTCGATCGAACGCCGAATGCTGGATCGTTTGGTGAACCCGCCGCAGTTTCAGCTCTTTGACGGCAGCATCGTGCTCGGCGAGTTGAGGGAAGTTGTCGCCGAACTCGACAGGGTCGGGTCAAGTTCAGATGGAGAACTCATCCTTTACCCCTCGCGCAACGCCCTCCAGAGCGATTTACCGGCTCTATCGTCCGGGACGATACCGGCGCATGACGGCGTTGCCCTAATGCAGTTCGTCGCGGAAGATCTGCTTTCCGCCGGGGTTCGTCTTGTCCCCGCCGGTCAAGATAGCCTGCGCATTCTCACTGATTTGGCGATCTACAACGTGAAGATCGTCCACGACGCGATTGGCATGATTGAGGCAGCGCATAAAAGGCGGCCGAACGACTGGATACAAGGCGCGGAGGATGTCGTTCACCGTTTGCATTTGGCGAGAAATCGCGCGAGTGCCGAAGAGCGCGTGCGCAACCTTGGTCCAGGCGCACGACGATGGCGAGATTTCGCGGAACGCGTCCGAGCAGCCGGGGCAGCGAGTGATGTTCCGATGTGGTTCGCTCTGATCCTGCTTGAGGCATTTACCCTGCTGAGGGAGCAGTTTCGTCTGTATCCCGTCGAAGTTCTTTCGTTGCCCGACAGCGAGCAGAACGTGGTGTGGCTCGCTCCTCGCGATGATTCGATACGGGACGGTCAGCGCGAAATAATGGGATTGCGCACTGCAGCGGAGGCAATGCGGCGCGAACTCAAATATGACGACGGAAAGGTGAATTGGACCGTATCGAGGTCAGCCAAACTCGCAACCGGCCGTGAGCGAGTGCCTGAACTGAGTTATGAGGGAAGCAATCTGGTCGATGGGAAACTGGCGTTCGCCTTTGCAACGAACCTGGCGGTTCCGGCAGGGCAGTCTCTTTATCTGCGGCCCCGCAAGGACACTGGAACCGAGCGCGCCATCAGGCGACGGCTGCAGAACATTGTCGCGGCCAGGGCCAACGTCGAGCTTCTCAGAGCTTTGGATGATCCGGCGCAGGTAGCGATGGACGACGTGCTGCGCGACATTGCTGTTCCGGGTTCACCGCCGGCAAATGCAGATATGGAGCCATCGAAGATCGAGGCGTGGAGGTCTATCGTCGCGGGAAGGTCGATCAATGTCGTCGTCGGTCCCCCTGGTGTGGGAAAGACCTTTATGATTTCACATCTCGTGAAAAGCATCCTCGATCAAACGCCCGATGCCCGCATTCTGGTGTCTGCCCAAAACCACGAGACTCTCGTCCATATGGAGGACGAGCTTCGCAAGTTCCTGCCGAAGCAATCGAACATTGTCGTTCGCGTCGAACGATCTCGTATCAGCGAAGAAGAGAGCACATTGCGACGGAACTCGGTCGCGTTGTTGCGCTCCGTGTCCAAACCCGACGCTGAGCGCGCGGCGGTCATGGCAAGCCAGCTCCATCAGATCACTCAGGCGCTGAATCCCGTCGACAGGTCGGAAAAATCGATTGCCGAACGTGCCTTGCGCGACACCGACAATCTGATGCTTCGCTCGTCCGACGTCACCTTGGCCACCACCTCATCCCACGTCCTTGAGGAAATGATTGCCGACGGCGAACAGTTCGACTGGGTCTTCATCGAAGAAGCCGCGCGCGCCAATGGTGCCGAGCTGATTGGCGCCCTTCTTCTCGGTAACCGCCGGGTTATGATCGGCGACCACAATCAATTGTCGCCTTTCGACGTGGTCGAGCGCCAAAAGTTCTACGACGACAAGCGGGCAAACGAACTGCTGAGGGATGCCAAAGAAAAGCTTTCCGCTATTCCCGATCTGCCTGGCGAAGTGGAAATCGCCCTCGACGCGCTGAAGGCGGATCAGTTCTTGCTCAGGGATGTTCTCGCCATCGCCGCTCGCCTCGAGGAGCCGTTCCGATCAATTGCTCAGCGAGAGGCAGTAAGAACCGCAGACACGAAACGTCCGAGCTCGATCGCAAACACGCTACGGGAACAGAGCCGGATGCACCCGGCAATCGGCGAGCTTGTCTCCGATACCTTTTATAAAGGAGAACTCGTTTCGTCGCAGCGCGTGAAACAGCGCAAGCCGGCAGTGGACACCGTCGAGGGATTCCCCACTTCGCCTATCGTGATCCTCGACATGCCTTCGCTGAGTGTCGTCAAACGCCGGGCGTTCGAGCAGAAGATCAAGCGCTCGTATCGCAACGAGTCCGAGGCAACGGCGATCGTGAGCGCCATGAAGAGGCTGCGACCAATCGTGCCGGCAGACGGGCATCGGCCAACGTTGGCGGTGCTGTCGCCCTATTCCGCCCAAGTGAGTCATTTCGAGCGCTTGCTCAAACCCGAGATCGACACGGCGGAGAAGACCCTGTTTGGCTTCGCCAGCCCGCGCGGAGACGGAAAGTTCATCTATACGAGCGACAGTTTCCAGGGGGGTGAGGCGGACGTGATCGTCGCCAGCCTTGTCCGGAACAATGTGCTTGTTGGCACGCGAGCCCTCGGGTTCATCAAGAATCCGCAGCGGCTAAACGTACTTCTCAGCCGAGCCAAGCATAAGCTGATAGTTGCCACCAGCCGGAGGTTTATCAGCAATACCGTAAACGGCATCGATCCCGACAGGCTGAACGACGAGCTCGGCTTCCTGCGAAGGATGCTCGATGAAATCGCGCGGCTTGCAGAGACGGAGTTTCCGGGGGGTGACATGGGCGCTTCCATCGTCACGGTCGATGAGAATGGGAAGCTCTCCCAATGAACAACATCTACATTCCCGCATGGCATTATCGGGCGCCGGGCATCGTTCAGCGCACGTGGGGCTGGAGCCCTATCGAGGAAATGGTTCTGCTGTCGCTTGATCGCGATCCGGGGACAATCGATGCCGTTACGGCACACCTGGGAATCCCGCGACAGGTTGTGAGTTCAACGGTTGCCCGTCTGATGCAGTTCGGCCTTGTTGAAGTCCGGCTTTCACCACAGCCGGTGCTCGCGACAAGCAGTGTCGGGCATGGCTTCATTCGCGCCGGACGCGCACTTCCAGAACGGACCGCGGACCGCGAAATCGGTATCAGTGTCGTCTATGAAAAGGTCGGGCAATCTGTCTTCAGGACACGAGACGTGGACATCATCCCGGTTTCGAAGCTCCCGGACAGCGGAGCCATTGTCGCTTTTCCCACGGGCGAGGCGCCGGAGACGGACTATTCCATGATGCAGCGTGTCAGCCAGTTCACGGCCGGTACACTTCGCCCAGGGGAGTGGCTTCGGGGTGTGGAGGCCAACAGTTCATTCCTGGAGCGAAAATTCCTCGTTCTCAATCTCGACGATGTGAAAGACGGGATTTTGCCACAGGGGGCGAGTAACCAGCTCGTGGAGGCGCTAAAGGCGACAATAAAGACCGGCATCTTGCCGACGACCGCCGCACCGGCAGTCAGCCAGCCAGTGGCGATCAACACGTCGTTTGCCGCCGACCAGCTTCTCGTTGGCTCTGAACAGCACTTGCAGCGCTTCGAGCAAATCGTCGGCGCCGCGAAGTCCAACATCTTTGTCCTTTCAACTTTTGTCGCGTCGCAGACAGATGAGAAGGGCAAAGAGAAGCGCGAGAGGATTTGGCAGGCCCTCGAGGATGCTTGCAGACGCGGCGTCAAATGCCACCTGTTCTTTGGAACGTCGCTTGACCGCGCCAAGCATGCGGCAGCCATGCAGGAACTCTACACCCGGCTATCGGCAGTTCGGCAAACGAGAGGCTACCTGCTGGTACAGAGAGACCCTGTCGGCAGCCATGCAAAGTTCCTCCTCGCCGACGATGGAGATGGTGGCGCAACTGCTGTGATGGGGTCCTGCAACTGGCTTTCGTCGCCGTTTTCAGCTGTCGAGGTTTCCGTAGAACTCACGGAAACCAACGCTGTCGCGACCGGGATGGATCTCCTCCGCGAGATCATTGCCAAACTCTCCGGCGCCAGTCGATCCGTGGAAACGCTGCTGTTTATGGCGTCGGAAATGCGGCGCCAGCGTAGCCGTCTTTCAGCGGCTTCAGAAATCTCGGCTCCGACCGCCCGGCTTACCATTCTTCGAGCCGACGATCACGAGCGCCTTCTGCGAGTTGCGGCGCACGATGCCCAGGAGCGTTTCATCTGCTGTACCAACAAGGTCGGAGCCAATATGGTCCCGGCCCTGTTCGACCCCGCAGAGGTCGCAGGACGGCGATTGAGTGACGTGCGCGTCTACTACTCGCGACGGTCCGGGCCGGTCAAACGCGGGCACGTCGCGGAGCACCGTGAACGTCTGAACGGGCTCGTCGAGCTGACTGGCGTACCGGAGCCGCAATTGCACGCCAAGTTCCTGGCGTGGGACAACGACCATATCGTCGTCAGCAGTTTGAACTGGGGCTCGCAATCCGGGTTGGAGGAGAACCCGCTGGACGAGATCGGTCTTTACCTGGAAGGCTCGGACCTGGCGACATCCTTGCTCGAGCAATTCGAGGCGGCGAATAGATGACCGGGGTCGTGTCTGAAAGGTTCGCGCCCAACGTCCCAAATGCCGGCCTCGTCATGAAATTCGTGGAGCTTGATGGGCAAGACGGTCAGCCTCCTCGTTCCGTGAGTGTCGTTGGCCTGGAACTGGAACCGCTGAACTACGACGAGCTGGCGGGCGCGCAACTGCATAAACCTCTGTCGGTCCCGCTCAATTGGCGTCACGCCAGAATTCTAGAGACGAACATCCAAGGGGTTGAGATCGATGGGCTGGCACGCGGAAACGCCATGCTCGAGAGCACTCACAGTTCGATGGCCGTCAGCCTGCAGCGTGGCGGTTGGCTTCCGTCTGGACTCGCGGTCGCCGATGCTGGTGTTACGATCCTGCCGGACAGAAATGTCATCAGCCAAATAAAGGGACGTTTCGAGGGCGGTTCTGTTGTCGGCGCGGGGCAGGACTTTCTGGACTTGCTTGCCGGGCAAGAGGTGCGACTGAACCCCCTTCTATACGCGATTGAAGGCAATGACCGGTGTATTCCAGATCGTCCGATTGTCAATCCATATCCTTGTCGCTGCGAGCTTGAGTGCTGCCAAGTAGTTGTCGGCCCGGCGGTCATATCGTGTGGCAAGGCCGCGCATCTGCTTGATACGATTGAAAAAGCGCTCGACCTGGTTGCGCTGGCGATACACCCAGCGGCTGAAGCTGAAGGTCTGTTTGCGGTTGGCCTTGGCAGGGATGTTTGCCCAGCATTTCCGTTGCTTGGCAAAGTGACGGATCGCATCGGTGTCATAAGCCTTGTCCGCAAGAAGCGTCGCACCAGGCTGCAACCCGCTCAGCAACCTTTCGGCCATGGGGGCGTCGGCAGCTTGGCCTGCAGTCAACTCCAGCCGAACAGGCCGTCCATCGGCATCGACGAGCGCATGGATTTTGGTGGTCAGGCCGCCACGGGAACGTCCCATGCAAGGATCGGCAGAGCCCCCTTTTTAGCGTTGGCACCGTGCTGGTGAACGCGAACGCAGGAGCTGTCGATCATCACGATGTCACCCGCATAACGCTTTGACACGGCATCAAGAAGTTGATCCCAGACACCTGCCTGTCGCCAGCGAGAGAAGCGATTGTAGAGCGTCGTTCGCGGGCCATAGCGCTCCGGCACATCGCGCCAGGACGAACCCGTCCTAAACCGCCAAAGGATACCATTGATTACCCGGCGATCATCAACGCGTTTCACTCCACGGCTGTTGGTCGGAAGCAGAGGTTCGATGACAGCCCATTCTTCGTCGCTCAGTTCGTGACGGCGCATGACGATCTCCCTTCAAGGCGAGTGAATCATAATCCGCGCGCTACATGAACCCCGTTTATGGGGACGCGGCCTAGTTCCTTTTATTCCGGCCGAACGTTGTGAGGTGGCCCGCCTCCTGCAGGTGCGGCGGACCACCCATGATCGCTTTAGAAATCCATACCGGCGCCGGCGGGCATAGCCGATGCGGTTTCCTTCTTCGGCTTTTCGGCGATCATCGCTTCGGTCGTGACGAGCAGGCCGGCGACAGAGGCTGCGTCCTGGAGAGCGGTCCGCACGACCTTGGCCGGATCGATGACGCCCTGCGCGTAGAGATCGCCATACTCGCCTGTCTGGGCATTCCAGCCGTAGGAGAACTCGCTTTTCTCCCGCAGTTTTCCGACAACGACAGACCCTTCAGCGCCGGCGTTTTCGGCGATCTGACGGACAGGAGCCTCAATCGCACGGCGGATAATGTCGACGCCGACGCGCTGGTCCTGGTTGGCAGTGGAGAGATTGTCGAGGGCCTTCACGGCACGCAACAGGGCCACGCCGCCGCCGGGCAGGATACCTTCTTCCACGGCCGCGCGGGTTGCATGCAAGGCATCGTCCACGCGATCCTTCTTTTCCTTGACCTCGACTTCGGTCGAGCCACCAACGCGGATGACGGCAACGCCCCCAGCGAGCTTCGCAAGACGCTCCTGCAGCTTCTCGCGGTCGTAGTCCGACGTGGTTTCTTCGATCTGCGCACGGATCTGGGCAACGCGGCCGTCGATTTCCGCCTTGGAGCCGACGCCATCGATGATCGTGGTATTTTCCTTCTCAATGGCCACCTTCTTGGCGCGACCAAGCATGTTGAGTGTGACATTCTCCAGCTTGATGCCGAGATCTTCGGAGATGACAGTACCACCCGTCAGGATGGCGATATCTTCCAGCATGGCCTTGCGACGATCACCGAAGCCCGGAGCCTTGACGGCAGCGATCTTCAGGCCACCTCGCAGCTTGTTGACAACGAGCGTCGCGAGCGCTTCGCCTTCGACGTCTTCAGCGATGATGAGCAGCGGCTTGCCCGACTGCACAACGGCTTCGAGAACGGGAAGCATTGACTGCAGGTTCGACAGCTTCTTCTCGTGGATCAGGATATAGGGATCCTCAAGTTCGACCCGCATCTTGTCTTGGTTTGTCACGAAATAGGGGCTGAGGTACCCGCGGTCGAACTGCATGCCTTCGACGACCTCAAGTTCGGTCTCGGCGGTCTTGGCCTCTTCAACCGTGATCACACCTTCGTTTCCGACTTTTTCCATCGCCTCGGCAAGATAGCGGCCGATCTCCGGATCGCCATTGGCCGAGATGGTACCGACTTGAGCGATCTCGGAATTATTGGTGATCTTGCGGGCGTTAGTCTTGAGTTCCTGGACGACTGCGTCGACAGCGAGATCAATGCCGCGCTTCAAGTCCATTGGGTTCATGCCGGAAGCGACAGCCTTGGCGCCTTCCTTGACGATTGCCTGGGCAAGAACCGTCGCGGTGGTCGTACCGTCGCCGGCCAGATCATTGGTCTTTGACGCCACTTCACGCAGCATCTGGGCGCCCATGTTTTCGAACTTATCTTCCAGCTCGATTTCCTTGGCGACCGAAACACCGTCCTTGGTGATGCGCGGAGCACCGAAGGACTTGTCGATCACAACATTGCGGCCCTTCGGACCAAGCGTGACCTTCACCGCATTGGCCAACACATCGACCCCCCGCAGCATGCGTTCACGGGCATCGGTGTGAAACTTGACTTCTTTCGCAGCCATTTCTTTAACTCCTCAATAGGCAGCTATCTGACTGATGAACGTAGGGTGGATGGCTCAGGCGGCCTGTCTTTGCTCGGCCTGGGCTTCAATGATGCCCATGACATCGCTTTCCTTCATGATCAGCAGGTCTTCGCCGTTGATCTTGATCTCGGTGCCGGACCATTTGCCGAACAGGATGCGGTCACCGGGCTTGACGTCGAGTGCCTGGATCTGGCCAGATTCGTTGCGGGCGCCGGGGCCGACGGCGATGACCTCGCCCTCCTGCGGCTTTTCCTTGGCGGTGTCAGGAATGATGATACCGCCCCTGGTCTTTTCTTCAGCCTCAATGCGGCGGACCAGAATGCGGTCATGTAGTGGACGGAACGTCATATCGTTCTCCTTCAGGACAAACAGATTAAAGAGAGGTTCCTCCGCTCCGAACCGGTTGGTCCGGAGCGGGGCTTGCGCATCCCTTTCGGCAATGCGCGGAAAATGAGCTGGGTTCGCCAATTTATCTTTTCAAGAGGGTGAGTTAAAAAAATCAGCACTCTGAGGCACGAAGTGCTACGGCACTGAAATTCTGACGATATTTCTGTTCCGACGAGTGTCGTTCTGTCTTGAATCACCTCAAGAAAATACCAAAATCACTTTTCCGGCGGGGTATGTGCTCCGCAAATCCGTCACTGATATTTGTGAGAATGTTGTGTTGGATGGAGAATATCGATGGAAAAGCGAAAGCAATTGACGGGCATTCCGTCATCGCTGCAGTCCGCAACAGACCCGGATCTTGATCGGTTGTTGTCACCGGCGCAGTATTTTTCTCATCCCAACGAGGTGTTAAAAAGCCGGATACTGGATCGGGATGAGAAACGGGCGATTCTGGCGGCGTGGGTTTCCGATGCCTGTGCTATCGAGTCAAACCCGGCGCTTCGACAGCGACCCGGCTCACCTGAGCCAATCCCATTTGACGTCATTATGGAGGCGCTGCAGCGGCTGGACGCACAGGCGCGACCGTGCGGGGCTCGACTGCAGGGCGCGAGAGGCGACAAAAAGCATGGCGTAGACATGCATGTCTAAAGAGGATGGAAGAAAGTGATTTCGAAAGTCAGCCGGGAATTCCTGATGCAGATGGAAGGTTATGGTTTGACGACGGCGGAGATCCATTATCGGATGCCAGACCATCCCGGCCTTTTGCAACTCTATGTCTGGCAAGATTATGATCTGGCGCCGCACTTTCCGGAACTCCGCGCTTTCTTGGATTTCTGGTCAGAAACGCTACAAGGACCGCTCCATTCGGTGCGAGTTGCCCACAACCATCTGATTGAACCGTCGGACTGGGTAGCTGTAGACGGGGTCATTTCGATCCAATGAACAAGAAGATCGCCGCGGCGACCCGTGCCGCGGCGACTTGGCCTGGTAGACGCAACGGTCGCCACTCAGGCGCCGTCATCTTCCCTTTCGTCAAGCATGTCGATCAATTCGCCGATTCGTGAGCCGGGAAGAGGGCGACCGGCTCCAATCAGCGCTTCATCGCTGTTGAACCATGCCCACGCCTCCCTGAGCTCTTCGGCTGATGCACCGGTCGAAATAAGATCGGCGACAAGCACGTCATCGACCGGACCCAGAACGGCTTCAACTTCTTCACGTGTCATCGGCATCAACACTTCCTCCTGTTCGTGTGGAAAGGATGGCGTAGAGCGCGGCTTCTTGGGCGAGAGCCTTTTTCGACCTAAAGCCGAACTCCGCCGCAAAAGCATGAAACGTTGATCTTGGTTTACGGGCCGAGCCTCCAAGCACAAATCTGTGAGCGTTTTCGAGCCCAAGGCCGCGGCGGTTCTGCCAAAGCTCTCAGTTGGTCGTCAACACCTTGATCTCTCCCTTTCGTTCGAGAACGTCAACGACCACCTTCGATTGGGTACCGCGCAAAGCGATATCCACCGATGCCGAACCGAGCCGCAGGTCTCGAAGCACAACTTCATCAGTGAAAGATGGCAGTACAGGCTGGTTCAGCGTCAATTGGCAGGCACGTGGATCGAAACCGAGACCGATCACTGTCGCCAGCAGGAAGAGCGGCGCCGCCGCGGCCCAAGCTTGCGGGATGCACGAGACGGGATAGAACGTAGGCCCTTTTCCGCGCTGGCGAACGAAGCCGCAGTAAAGCTCGGGCAGCCGTCTGAGATCGATATAGGTCGATGCGGCAAACAATGCTTCGAAGATGCGTGCTGCCTCGGCCCGATAGCCGTACCGCACGAAACCGGCGGCGATCAGCGCATTATCATGCGGCCAGACCGATCCGTTGTGATAGCTCATCGGATTGTAGCGTGCCTCGGAGGCGGCAATAGTGCGCACACCCCAGCCACAGAAAGATGACTGCGCCATCAGGGTTCGGACGACCTTCTCGGCGCGTTCCGGGAAAGCAATCCCCGTGAACAGCGCATGACCGGCATTCGACGAGCGGACACGGCAAGGATTTTTCTCGCCGTCGAGGGCCAGGATATAGGTTTGCAGTTCTTCGTCAAAGAACGCTTTGTCGAAGGAGATGCGCAATGTCTCGGCCATTCGGTCGAAACTCAAGGCGTCATCGTCCTTACCCAGCTGCCGGGCAATGATCGCGGCCGCCCGCCAGGCACCATATACATAGGCCTGCACCTCCGTCAGAGCGATCGGTCCCGTCGCAAGCCTGCCGTCCTTGTGGAACACGGAGTCGTGGCTGTCCTTCCAACCCTGATTGGCCAGGCCCTTCCCGGTGCGGGCACCATATTCAACGAAGCCGTCACCATCCCGGTCTCCAAACCGGGTAATCCAGTTCAGCGCAGCGCGTATATGGGGCCATAGGCCACGTAAGGTTTCGACGTCACCTGTCCTTTGAAGATAGGCGCCCGCCAGCATGACAAAAAGCGGGGTCGAATCGATGCTGCCGTAATAGCGACGGAAGGGAACTTCACCGAGTTCCGCCATCTCGCCGAAGCGCATCTCGTGGAGGATCTTGCCTGGTTCGGCGTCGGCTTCAGGGTTGAAGTCAACTGCCTGGTTGGCGGCGAGATGCTTAAGGACGCCAAGGGCGATTGCCGGGTCGAGCCAAAGTGTCTCCAGGGCGGTTATCAGCGCATCGCGACCAAAGACTGTGCTGAACCAGGGGATGCCGGCATAGGGGTACGGGCCTTCGGGCGTGTCGGTCATGAGCATATAGAGGTCCGCGACGCTGCGGCGGGCGGCTTCATTGAAAATTTCGTTGGAGGTCACCACCGAGGCGGCACGAGCCGACGAGCGTCGCAGAGCCCGACGCGCCCGACGCAGTGCGGAGAAAAATGTCTTTCGGGGTGGCGTTTTCTCTTCACTGCGCTCGTCACAGATAATCTCGATGAAGAGCGAGCGGGCTTCACGTGGCCCAAGGGTAATCTGATAACGGGCATGATCTCCTGCAATTGAAGAGGGTTCGGGGTCGAAACGCAGAATCGTTGCACGTGTTCGTCCATCGAGACCGAGATAGGAAAGGCGGACGCGATCAGCCTCCACCTCAGGCTGGGCCGATTGCCCGCGCTTCGCGCGGGGCTTGCCCCGTATTTCGAACAGGTCGGCGAAATCGGCCGCAAATGCAATATCGAGACGGACCGTGCGTTCCCGGTCATCGAAATTGCGCAGCAGAAGCCGTTCGTAGCAGACTCCGTTTAGAAGAAACCGTGTCCGCCGTATGTGTAGCAAGTCGTGGCGAAGCGTGTCGCCATCAGGCTCGATGACAATGTCAGGATTGGTGAGATCGCAGTTCAGCGTAGCGTTGTCGTCACGCAATGTCGAAGAAAGCAGCAACGGATGGAGCCCGTTGATGGTCAGGCTGAGATAGGACAGGTGCCGCGTATCCCGATGGAACACACCCTCCGGGTTGCCTGGCCACGAAACTGCATCACCATTATTGTCAAACACGGCGAATGTGTCGCCGTGTTTCAGTGTTCGCGAACCGCGTTCATAGCGGATCGCGGCCTCGGGAACGCCGCTCGTCGGCTTGGTGTCGGAGCCGGCGTAGGCCGGCTCCTTTCTGTCGGTCAATGTTAACGCGGAATCCACGGCTGAAAATCCTTTATCAGACGAGGGTCAGGCTGTGTCGCCGATGGCAAAGGTGGCAGCATTTCCATTGGCAGCATGAAGCGGCATTTGTCCGACGTTGTTGTATCTGTTGACGAGTGAGCGGTAGATGTCGACATAGTCATTGGCCATCCTCCGTGCAGTGAAACGCTTGTCGAACGTGTTGCGGACAGTCTTGCGGTCGAGCTGATCGAGTTTGCCGACGGCATCCACGGCTTCATCAATATCGTTGACGATAAAGCCGGATACATTGTCGTCGATGACTTCGGGTACCGAGCCGCATTCAAACGCAATGACCGGCGTACCGCAGGCCATGGCCTCGATCATGACGAGACCGAAAGGCTCGGGCCAGTCTATCGGGAACAGAAGTGCTTGCGCATTTCCGAGGAAGTCAGCTTTCTGCGTCTCATTGATCTCGCCGATATATTCGACATTCTTGTGCTTTTCGATCATGGGCGCGATTTCCTTTTGCCAGTAGGCCTCATCGGCCTTGTCGACTTTGGCGGCAATCTTCAGCTTCATGCCGGTGCGCGCGGCGATCTCGATCGCCCGGTCCGGGCGTTTCTCTGGTGAAATGCGTCCCAGGAAAGCGAGGTAGTCGCCCTTAGGCTTTTGGGTGAACGGCAAGACGTCCGAGGTCAGCCCATGATACACGGTACCTGCCCAGTTGACCGGGGGCATGGGCCGGCGCTGATCGTTGGAAATCGAGACCAGCGGCACGTCCGGAAAAGAAGCGTAGAAAGGTTTGAGATCAGGCAAGTCCAGCCGTCCGTGCAGCGTGGTGACTGTCTTGCCAGCGAATGGGCTGATCAGCGGGAAATGCAGAAGATCGATATGAAAATGCAGGACGTCGAACTCGTCGGCGCGCTTGCGCACTTCTTCCAGCATCATGACGTGATAGGGGATAGGGTCTTGAACGGCGGGGTTAAGCCTTAGGGCCAAATTCGAACACCGCACGAGCTTGGCGGATGTAATGGAATCACCGCTGGCAAACAGCGTGACATCATGCCCCTGACGAACGAGTTCTTCTGTCAGATAGGAGACGATGCGCTCCGTTCCGCCATAGAGCTTTGGCGGAACTCGTTCGGCAAGGGGTGCGATTTGTGCGATTTTCATCAAAACCTCCTTTAAGAAGCGAAGTTCGGACATGAACATCAAAGACCGTTATTTGCGATCTTCGATCCGGGCACCTTTGAGGCCACCCCAAGCCATTTTCTTCGGGAGATTTTGCATGCTACCAGTCGGGCCGTTGCGCCCGCACTGTCGCACCGCCATTAAAACATGCCAACAAGGCTCAGGCGGATACGTTCGCAAACGCTCCTTCCGATCAATGACAACAACGTTATGAACACTTCGCAATTTGCGAAGCCGATGAAGATTTGGGAAGCGGTGGGCTCGCTTCAAGAGAGGCGGTATAATTTTTTGGCACTCTGGTAGGGGGAGTGCCAGAGCGATATTGAACGCGCCAAAACGCCGCTTACATCTTTCGCGCCACAGAAGAGGACGAGAAAGATGTGCGTGACACACATGACAGGTCCTTCGGGTGCTGTTTGCAAAAAGCAGCCCGATCCACTTGAAGGGCTCATGACCTCGCCGGAGCGCTTCGCGCTGTTTCTGGATATCGACGGTACGCTTCTGGATATCGCACCGACGCCGGGGGCAGTTGCTGTGCCCGACGATCTCGGCCGCGATCTGGCTGCGCTATCCCGATATCTGGGTGGATCACTTGCGCTGGTGACCGGACGTAGTATCGCGACGGTTGACGCGTTTTTTGCCCCCCAACGCTTTGCCGTTGCCGGCCTTCACGGCGCGGAGATGCGGTTCGCGGATGGAACCCGATACGGGACCGCGTCATCAGAGCCCTTCAATAAGGCAAAAGCTCTGCTCAGGTTGCGGCGGCCAGAGCCGGAAAAGGTGATCTTCGAGGATAAGGGCGCCGCTGTGGCGCTCCACTATCGCCTGGTACCCGCAGCGCAACACGCAGTAGAAGCGTTGATGGAAGAGGCTCGGCGCGTAGCCGGTGATGACTGGTACGTCCAACGTGGCAAGATGCTGATCGAACTGCGGCCAGCAAAGGCAAATAAAGGCGATGCGCTCAAAAGTTTCATGGAGACCGCGGAGTTTTCGGGCCGACTGCCTATAGCAATTGGTGATGACCTTACGGACGAAGATATGTTCGTCGCAGCTAAACAAGGGGGCGGCGCGGCAATCCGGGTTGGCAGCGAACCAGGTATTACGTCGGCCGATACCGTATTGCACTCTCCCGCCGACTTGCGTTCTCGTCTGGGCTCTATTGCCTGCTCAAGGCTCGGCAGTCAGGGAACTTCGAGATGAGCCGGCTCATCGTTGTCTCAAACCGGGTCCCGCTACCGGACAAGAACGGCAATCCTCCGCCAGGTGGACTTGCGATAGCGCTCCATTCAGCGCTGCAGAAACATAATGGTCTCTGGATGGGATGGTCGGGCAAACAGAGCGCGGAGACTTATATACCCCCGCTTTCGAGCCAGCGGATCGGCAACATTGAGTACGCGCTCACGGATCTGACGAAGAAAGATATAGCCGAATACTACAATGGCTTTGCCAATCGGGTTTTGTGGCCGACCTTTCATTGTCGGTTGGACCTCAGTGAATACGCCCGTAGTGAGATGTCTGGATACTATCGGGTTAACCGGCTCTTCGCGGACCTGCTAATGCCGTTGATCGAACCTGATGATATCATCTGGGTTCACGACTATCACCTAATTCCGCTGGCGGAAGAATTGCGCATACGCGGTTGCGCCAACAGGATCGGCTTTTTTCTTCATATTCCCTGGCCTCCGGCGGACATCCTGTTTGCCATGCCCGTCTACGACGTGATTCTGCGGGGGCTCTCGTCTTATGATCTGGTAGGCTTTCACACGCGATACGATCTCGACAATTTCGCCGAATGCCTGCGTCGAGAGGGGGCCGGAGAGCTATTGGGCAACGATCTTTGCCGCGCATATGGCAGAGTGTTCCGCTGCGGTGCCTTTCCCATCAGCATTGATACAGCGGAATTCGAGCGCGTGGCAGGCGACGCGGCGAACGACCCTCTGGTTGCGCGTACAAAGGCAAGCCTTGGTGGCAGCGATCTCGTGATCGGCGTCGATCGGCTCGATTATTCCAAAGGGATCACTCAGCGTATCGATGCATTTCATCGTTTTCTGCAGATGAATACCATGCGCATGGGGCGCACAACTCTGTTGCAGGTCACGCCAACATCACGTTCGAACGTGCCCGAATATGCGGCCATGCAAAAAGCGGTCGCCGAATTGGCTGGCCGAGTGAACGGAGAACTCGGCACGGTCGATTGGTCACCGGTGCGCTATATAAACCAGTCTCTCGGTCGCCAATCCCTGGCCGGGCTATATCGCATTGCGAAGGTCGGGTTGGTGACGCCCTTGCGTGACGGCATGAATCTGGTCGCAAAGGAATATGTTGCGGCGCAGAGACCGGAAGACCCGGGCGTTTTGATCCTTTCGCGCTTTGCCGGCGCCGCTCGTGAACTCGACAGCGCGCTGTTGGTCAATCCATATGATCTCGATTCCATGGCCTCGGCGCTCGAAGTTGCGCTCTCGATGCCACGCGACGCGCGCGTGGAACGCTGGCAGGCGATGATGGAAAAATTGCGAACCAACGACATCTTTCACTGGTGCCAGAGTTTTCTCGACACCCTGACGCGCGATTGACATGGTCAGGCTCCTTTCAAGAGACGATTGAATAGACGGACGCAGTATCTTTTCGCCACGGGCCAAAAAATTTTCCATGCTGCTATTGAAAACCTCTTGAAGCCGCAACGTACTGAATTAAATGATTATTGTTCGATCGCCCAATCGGGGATCGACAAGTCCAGGAGGCGCCCTGTGCTCTTGGCGTCTCCTTGTATCCATGTTGCTTGTAAGGAGGATATGGTTATGAGGACAAACCTCGATTTTTCTCCCCTTTTTCGGTCAAGCATCGGCTTCGACCGAATGTTGAACGCACTTGAAGCTGCAAGCCGTGTCGAATCGATCGACAACTGGCCGCCCTACGACATTATCAAGACCGGTGAGGACGACTACCGCATTGCCATGGCAGTGGCCGGCTTCACGCAGGACGAGCTGACGATTACCCAAGAGCAGAACATGCTCTTCGTCGCCGGGCAGAAGGCGAATGACGACAATCAGCAGTATCTGCATCGCGGGATCGCCGGCCGTTCATTCCAGCGCCGGTTCGAGCTTGCAGATCACGTCAAGGTCGTGGGTGCAGGGCTCGTCAATGGTCTGCTGACCGTCGATCTCAAGCGGGAAATCCCTGAAGAGATGAAGCCTCGCCAGATCGCGATTTCGACCGACGTGGCACTGCCGAAGGTCGAGACGAAGCAGATCGAAGCGGACAAGCAGGCCGCCTGATTTTTCAAACGACGTTGTCTGCAATCAGGGCGCCGGGCCATTGCCCGGCGTCACGGGCGGATCTTGTCCAATCAACAGATGAGAAGGAGAAAAACCATGAGTGTTCGTGATCTGATCCCCTGGGGCCGCAATAATCGAGACCAGGTGCCGACTGTCCTGCGCGATGACGACCGCGATCCCTTCCTGTCGCTTCATCGCGAAGTGAACCGACTGTTCGATGATGTTTTCCGCGGCTTCGGCTCGGGCCTGACCACCTTCGGTGGCGGTTCTGCCTTCAGTACCGGCTGGCCGAGCGTTGAGATCTCCGACACCGACAAGGAGATCAAGGTGACGGCCGAAGTGCCAGGCCTTGACGAAAAGGACATCGAAGTCCTGCTCAACGACGGCGTGCTGACGCTGAAGGGCGAGAAGCGCTCCGAGAACGAGGACAAGGATCGTCAGTTCTCTGAGCGATACTATGGCCGCTTCGAGCGCCGCATCCCGCTCGGCGTTGAGATCGCGGAAGACAAGGTCGACGCGCACTTCAAGAATGGCGTGCTGACCGTGATCCTGCCGAAGACCGAGAAGGCGCAGTCGCAGGTCAAGCGCATCGCCATCAAGAGCTGATCGGTTCAACCAACCCTGGCGGCCGGCCCAATGGCGGCCGCCAGTATCCTTCGCCAACCGGGAGGGATGAAGAATGGAGACTGCAAGAGACACAAAACCAGGAATCGAAACGCCGACTGCCGCTGTCCGCGCCTCAAACGACAACCGGCGCAGCCTTTCCTTCGGCCGCCCGCCGTTTTCCGACGACGCGGTCGCGCACATCTTCAAGCCGTCTCGTTCGATGACCACGTCGGGGAATGCGCGCACAAAGGGCTGGCGGCTTGTCTTCGAGCGTCGCTCCGCTCCGTTTGTCGAACCTTTGATGGGCTATACCGGTGGCAGTGACACACTTGCGCAGGTGGAACTCGAATTCCCCACGCTTCAATCCGCCATCCGTTATGCCAAGCGCCAGGGGCTGACCTACGTCGTGCAACAGCCGGCAGACAAGGCTGTTGCGTCGGCGAAGAAGAGGACTGCTCGCCAATCGGCTCGGCCATCCCATGCCTTCGCTGATGCGACCTTGGAGCGGCTGGGTCTTGCTCGACTTCAGGAAAAGTACGGGCAGGCCATGGATAGCGCGGCAGACCGCGACGATGCGTCCGGCCCGGCCAGCTGGTTCGCCCCGATGGACGTCGTTCGCGATCCGGCGCTATCGCTCGACGCGAAGCGTTCGATCCTGATGAACTGGGCCTGGACGGAATATCTGGCGGATCAGGCGACCAACGAAGGCATGCCGGAGAACGACCGGCCGTCGCGCCTTTACGAGGTTGAGCAGGCGATGCTCGCGCTTGAGCGATGCGTTGAAAACGGGCGAGTTCATACAATGAACGATCGCAACGCCGCATGAGGTGAGCCATGGATCCATATGTCATCTTTGATTGTGAGAAGGCTCTTCCGAACCGGTTTGCGCTGGTGCTGGCTGCGGCAGCGCGCACGCGTGCGCTCGACCGTGGGGCCGAACCGAGACTTGCTTTGCGAGACCGGAATGCGGGGGATCTCGCATTGCAGGAGATCGCAGCAGGAGCATTCTCGGAGGACGAACTGGCGCCGTTCCTGCTCCCCCGACAAGCCGAAGCTTGTCTCCTGCCGGCCCCGTCCACGACGTCCAAACTTTGCGGCGACGGCCGTTCGAAGGCTGCCGCCGCATCCGCCGCCTCGCCGACCGAGGCGGTCCATTGATGATGCAACCAACCGATGAGGAGAAATGAACGATGCTAAAGTCCCTGAATTCGAATTACCGGACGGTTTTTGATATCGTCAATATCGTTGCCGGTCTTGGCCTTCTGATCTCGCCCTGGCTGCTCGGCTTCACCGCAGAGACCTATGCCGCCTGGAACGCATGGGTGGTCGGCGCGGCCGTCACTCTTGTCGCCGCCTCTGCACTCTACGCTTTCCATGAGATGGAAGAGTGGCTCAACCTCGTACTTGGCATTTGGGCGCTGATTGCCCCCTGGGCGCTCGGCTTCTCAGCCGTGACTGCCGCCACGAGCGCACATCTGATAGCCGGGATTGTCGTCGTGATCGTGGCAGCCGGCAGTATCTGGTTCGGCCATAATCGTCCGTGGTCGACGGCGTGAGTCTACTGAACGGGTCCGGACCGCCGGGCCCGTTCTCCCTATGCCTTGATGCGTCACAGCTGAAGAGAAGAAGGTCCCAAACCAACGGACTGACTGATGTTTCACATTGCTCTGACATTTCCGGAGATCCTGAACGCTCAACTGCGCATGGTCACGTTGACTAGGTTAAATATATTAGAAGGGCCTTACCCGAAAATGGATCTCGGCATGCTGAAGATGACGTGAAATCTATTGAAATGGTTGGAGGTCAGATGGTGCGCTTGCGTACCGCAAGCCTGGATTAGAAGGGAGACCGAAATGAAAACAGACTGCTTCAAAAAACCGATACGCATCTTTGTGGGGCTCGGCTACCCCACGGAAATAGGCTCGGTAATCGACGCTTACAGATATCTGCTGGAATGGCCTACCCAATCCAGAGATAAGGGCCATTCTGTCGCCCTGAATGCATGCCGTGCCGCACTGCGGGGCGAAGTGGACGCAGAGACCGCGCGTGGCCTTTTTGTCGCGTTCGCAAGGAGGCATGACCTACTGGCGCCTGACACCGACATTGCCGGCACTTCACGAACAGAATACGGTGAAAACCAACATGTAGAGTGAAGCGGGTGAGCCTTTATCAAGTGTCATGTAGCGAGACTGCTGAATGGCCGATTTGTCCTTCTGTAGTGGTGAACTGCCCCCCATTTCGACCGGACAGTCGGCATAAGCAGAAAGGCTCAAGCACAGGCTTGAGGATAGGCTTATGTCTAACGACTACAGACGCATGGAAATCATGACAGGCGACGTCCGCCGGCGGCGGTGGACAACCGAGCAGAAGCTGACGATCATCGAGCAGAGCTTCGAACCGGGCGAGACGGTGTCGTCAACCGCCCGCCGCCATGGAGTTGCGCCCAATCTGCTTTATCGGTGGCGCAGGCTTATGAGCGAGAGAGCGCGGCGGCCGTGGATTCAGACGAGCCGGTTGTCGGCAATTCGGAAGTGAAAAAGCTGGAGGATCGCGTCCGCGAATTGGAGCGGATGCTGGGCCGCAAGACGATGGAGGTCGAAATCCTCCGCGAAGCCTTGTCCAAAGCGGACTCAAAAAAACGGATATCGCGGCCGATCTTGTTGCCGAAGGACGGTTCCCCATGAAGACCGTTGCTGAGACGCTGGGCGTTTCCCGCTCCAACCTCGCCGAGCGGTTGAAAGGCAGGTCGAAGCCACGTGGCCGCTACCAAAAGGCTGAGGATGCGGAACTTCTGCCTGATATCCGCAGGCTTGTGGATCAAAGGCCGACCTATGGCTATCGGCGGATCGCCGCGCTTCTCAATTGCGAAAGGCGAGCCGCCGATAAGCCCGTCGTAAACGCCAAACGGGTTCACCGGATCATGGGTAACAACGCCATGCTGCTCGCCAAGCACACTGCCATGCGCAAGGGCCGCGTTCATGACGGCAAGGTCATGGTGATGCGCTCGAACCTGCGCTGGTGCTCGGACGGGCTGGAATTCGCCTGCTGGAACGGCGACGTCGTCCGCATGGCGTTCATCATCGACGCCTTCGACCGCGAGATCATCGCCTGGACGGCGCTCGCCAATGCAGGCATCTCCGGCTCGGACGTGCGCGACATGATGCTGGAGGCGGTCGAGAAGCGCTTCGGAACGACGCGGGCTCCTCAGCCGATCGAGCATCTCTCCGACAACGGCTCGGCATATACCGCGAGAGACACGAGATTGTTCGCCCAGGCGCTCAATCTGACACCCTGCTTCACGCCGGTCGCCAGCCCACAGTCGAACGGCATGTCGGAAGCTTTCGTGAAAACTCTGAAGCGAGACTATATCCGCATCGCTCAAATCCCGGACGCAGAAACAGCGCTCCGGCTCATCGATGGATGGATCGAGGACTATAATGAAATCCATCCCCATTCCGCGCTCAAGATGGCTTCCCCTCGGCAGTTCATCAGGGCTAAATCAAACTAGCCGACCTGTCCGATGAAATGGGGTGCACTCCAAGTGGCCCCCTAAATCCTCGGACACGATCTCCCACTTGTTAAGTGTTAGGAGTAATGTGCCCATTATGACCAGTCACATCCCCAAGATAGAAGTGCTGTCCGGCCGTGAGCGTCGCCGTCGCTGGTCGACAGCGGAGAAGCTGGCGATAGTCCAGGAGACCTACGAGCCTGATGTCACGGTCAGCATCGTTGCGCGACGGCACGGCATTCAACCGAACCAGCTATTCGCCTGGCGCAAACTTGCGGCGCAGGGTGCGCTGACGGCCACGGCATCGCAGGAAGAGGTCGTCCCTGCATCCGAATACAGAGCGCTTCAGAACCAGGTGAGAGAGCTGCAGCGCCTCCTCGGCAAGAAGACGATGGAAGGCGAAATCCTCAAAGAAGCGCTTGAGATCGCATCAGGGTCAAAAAAACATCTGTTGCGCTCGCTCTCGTTGCCGAAGGACGGTTCGGGATGACGACGGTGTGTGAGACCTTGGGTGTCGCCCGATCCAACATCGCGGAATCTGTGAAGCGACGTCCCTCCAAAGCCAGAGGGCGTCCGCCGCTTGCTGATCGGGAGCTGGTGGATGAGATCAAGACCATCATCGACGATATGCCCACCTACGGATATCGCCGGGTGCACGCGATCCTTTGTCGGAATGCCCGCAGCGAAAGCCGACCGTGGCCAAATGCCAAGCGCGTCTACCGGGTGATGAAGGTTCACAGCATGCTTCTTCAGCGCCACACCGGTGCTCTCGACCCCCGTCGCCACGATGGCCGCGTTGCCGTCGAGCAATCCAATCTGCGCTGGTGTTCAGACGGCTTCGAGATCGGCTGCGACAACAAGGAGAAGGTCCGCGTTGCGTTCGCGCTCGATTGCTGTGATCGCGAAGCCATTGCCCATGTCGCGACAACAGAGGGCATCAAGAGTGAGGACGTGCAGGACCTGGTCATTACGGCTGTGGAGAACCGCTTCGGTCTCATCAACACTCTTCCAAAGCCAATCGAATGGCTGACTGACAACGGCTCCTGCTTCATCGCAAAGGACACCAGGTAATTGCTTGTCGATATCGGCATGGAGCTGTGCTCCACGCCCATTCGCAGCCCCCAATCCAATGGAATGGCAGAGGCTTTCGTCAAAACATTCAAGCGCGACTACGTCTCAGTGAACCCTCGACCAGACGCCACAACCGTCATCGCGCAACTGCCCTCATGGTTCGAACACTACAATACCCTTCACCCGCACAAGGCATTAGGGTATCGCTCGCCTCGTGAGTTCTTAAACCGTCAAACAGAAACCTGATCCTGTCCGGTTTTTAAGGGGCAACTCCACCTTCTACTCCAGCAATACGGTATCGATCAATGTAACGATGGTGTCGTCGTTGGGGAGGATACCGACGATTTTTAGCGCCGATACTGTTGAAAAACTCCGAGAGCCCACGCTCGGAGCAAGTCTCCATTGGCGGACGGAATGAAATTCCTCTTGGCGATCTACTTCACTTCGCGACAACTTCGCACGTGATTCTTCGCCATGCCGCTCGGTCGCCAAAATCATTTCAAGCTACGCGACACGAGTGTTCATTGCACGAGTTTCCAACGCTAATTTCGGTGCCGAGCGCTGCAGGCCTGCACTGGGATTTTCTTCAAAGGCCCGGCATTCGAATTGGGCGTTAGGCTCCGGGCCCGAATCGCATTTCTTTACTTTACTCATATTCAGGTGCGAGATTATCCGGCTAAACTTTGTTTCCCGTCCATCTAACTATAAGGCCTCCAGCCAGCATGCTCATTCCAATCGCAAGAAGGAGGGGGCCGGCGAACTCGTTGGCGACAATGCCCGATGCCGAAGAAACCGACAGCAGCATCAGGCTGAATTCTCCTCCGTGGGCCAGGATGATCCCAGTGAGCCATGAGGTCTGAAGCGACTCGCCGAATAGTCGGGCGACGACCATAACAATCAGCGTCTTGCCCACAAGAAGAATGACAAGCCAGATCAGCACGACAAGCCATGCAGAAGGAATGATCCAAAGTGGCAATTGCGTTCCGATACCGATAAAGAAAATCCCGACAAACAAATCGCGGAAGGGCCTAATCTCGTTCTCGACAGCATGGCGCGCGTCGCCCTCGCCGATAATCATGCCGGCCGCAAATGCAGCGAGTGCCGGAGAAAGGCCGGCGGTGGCCGCGACAATCGCAGAGCCTAGTGCAATGGTGAGCGCGAGGAGTTGGGCAAGTTCCGGATCGCCACGCGACGCTACCCAACGGGCAAGTATCTGCAACGGGCCACGGGCAGTGAACAGAGCTGCAACCAATGCCGTTGCACCGGCGACGACCGTTATCACGCCATACCCTCCGGCGGTACCACTCATCGCATCATGCAGAAGCAGAAACGCGACAGCTGCCAGGTCCTGAAACAGAAGCACTGCAATGGCGAGGCGCCCTTGCGCCGATCCTAGAGCGTTCACGCTTGCGAGCACCTTGAGGCACATGGCCGTGGACGACATGGCAACGGCCCCGCCGATGAGGATTGCGGGGAGGGGCGCGAGATCGAAGATCAGGCTCGCTACCAACGACACCGTTATCGTCGTGACTGCAACCTGCACGGCTCCAAGACCGAAGACATGCTTCTTGAGCGTTACGAGCTTCTCGAACGAGAATTCCAGGCCAAGCGCGAACAGCAGGAGTATCACGCCAATCTCGCCAATGCTGGTCAGGGCGCCGCTCTCCGCAATCAGGCCGAGACCGGCCGGTCCAATGACTATACCGGCAAGAATGTAACCGACGATGCTGGGCACGCCGATCCGTGAGCATATCGTCACGAGCGCGAACGCGGCACAGACCAACAAGGCCGCACTTTCGATAAATCCGGTCACGCCATGCATGTTCTTCTCCTGATGGCATGGTGCAGGAAAGGCCATTACCCGCAATTTCTAGACGTGAGAGCGCGCCCATTGCGCGATCTGGGCGGCAGACATCGCGCCGCTCTGGCGCGCGATTTCCTTGCCGCCTTTGAAGAGGATCATGGTGGGAATGCCCCGGATCCCGTAGCGGCCGGCGATCTCCTGTTCGGCTTCCGTATCGAGCTTGCCCAGGCGGACACGGGGTTCGAGCGAGCGCGCCGCCGCTTCGAATTGGGGCGCCATCATCTTGCACGGCCCGCACCACTCGGCCCAGAAATCCACGAGCAACGGCAAGTCGGCATTCGCGTGGCGGTCGAAATTCGCCGCCGTTAGCGTAACCGGATGGCCCTGAAAGAGGGGGGCGCCGCAGCGTCCGCAATTGGGATTGTCGCCCAGGCGCTCTTGCGGCACCCGGTTGGTGGAATTGCAGTTCGGGCAGATAACGGTCGTCATTTGGTTTCCTTTTCTGAACGGGCCCGGTCTTCCGGGCGGTGGATGGTTCTCTCGACGTCAGTGGCCAGACAGGCCGCGGCGCGCCTCGCGTTCTCGCGGCACGGGCAGATATTCGACGCCGCCGCCCTGCCGCCGCACAGGCTGCGGGTAAAGCGTCATCAGTTGCAGGACTTCCTTGGGCATGTCCGTTCCGACGGGCAGGCCCAGCTCGCGTGCCTCATCGGCGGAGATCGGATAATCGTGGGTCCAGGTGCCGGTCGCCAGTTTCGCCGCCACATCCGCCGCCTGGGCCTCATCCATCTTGTCCGAGAGAAGCCGCTTCGCGAAGGCCTCGATCTGCGCGATGGCCTTGCGGCCGACATCGGCCATGATCAGCGTCTGGTCGTCGATCTCGGCGATGGGTTTTTCCTCGACGACCTTGATCAGCGAGGCGGCGGGCATCTGGCCGAGCTGCGGATCGACGGGGCCCAGCACGGAATGCTCGCACATCACGATCTCGTCGGCGGCAAGCGCGATCAAGGTGCCGCCCGACATCGCGTAATGCGGCACGAACACGGTGACCTTGCCCTTGTGGCCCTGAATGGCCCGAGCGATCTGGGTTGCCGCCAGCACCAGCCCACCCGGCGTGTGCAGCACGATATCGAGCGGCACCTCGTCGTCGGTCATCTGGATCGCACGCAGGACTTCCTCGGAATCGTTGACGTCGATGTAGCGCATCAGGGGAAAACCCAGCAGGTTCATGGTCTCCTGCCGGTGGATCAGCGAGATGACGCGGCTGGCGCGTTTCTTCTCGATCTGGGCGATCTTGCGGGTGCGCATCGCCTCCAGATATCTGCGCTGAAGCACCGGTTGCAGCGCAGAGAAGATGAAGAAGAGCCAGAAAAGCTGCGTTATGTCCATGGACCTTGTCCTCCTTGCCGTCGGCCGTCGGGCAAAAAGCCGTAGATGCCTTCGTCGCGGTAGTAATTGCGATAGACGTCCGCGCGCCTACGCAGGAATGGCGTGACGAGCCAGCCGGCGACGAACCCGCCGATATGCGCCCATGAGGCGATGCCGCCCGTGGCCTGATCGCCCAGCGACAGGATGCCGGGGATCACCTGCAGGCCGAGCCAGATCATCGCGAAGCCAAAGGCCGGGACCTCGAAGAACAGCGGCAGGAAGAGAACCGGCACCATCACCACCAGCTTCGCCGCCGGAAACATGCGCGCATAAGCGCCGATCACGCCCGCGATCGCACCGGATGCGCCGAGCGCGGGAATGACGGAATCGGGGTTGGCTAAGGCATGCGCCAGGCTGGCCGCGATACCGCAGAACAGATAGAACAGCGTGAACCGGCCCGGCCCAAGCCGGTCCTCGACCGCAGGGCCGAAAATCCAGAGCGTCCACATGTTCAAGATGAGGTGAAGCCAGCCCCCGTGCAGGAAGATATTGGTCAGAAATGGGGTCCAGTCGTCGGACGGGGCGATGAGGCTTGGCTGTCCGAAGAAGCGCGAGGGCACCAGCGCGAACTCGAACACGAACCGGTCCACTACGCGCGGCGGCAGGCTCGTCTGATAGAGAAACGTGAGGACGTTCGCAGAGATGAGCACCCATACGATGACGGGCGGGTAGCGGCGCGCGACGCTGTCAAGATAGGGAAACAATTCAGCTCCTACTTGCTGATGAGCGTATGAGAGGTGCGTGTTCGATGGATCTGCTTTCGGGCATTCACGTCTCCATAGCGGTTCCAGTTGCGGCAATCAGTAGCCCCAATCCTGCGAGCAAGGTAAAACCTCCAGCTTGAAGGCGGCGGCCGGCCTGCAGGTGTCCGATAGCGGCAATGGCTGATTGAGTAGCATAGTAGAGAGCAAATGCGCGCGATGCGATGCCGATAATCTCGAAAACGCTCGAACTCCACGTCAATGCCAGCCCGACGATCCCCAATAGAAAGTAACCGATCTGAGGCCGCACTCGCCCATCGGTCACTTCGACAAGCAACCCGCCGGCTCCGACGACATCGGCGACGGCAGCGCTGAATTGCGACAGTAGCGCAGCGCCAATCAACAGTGCGGGTAATATCGGAGCAATGACCCGAAAGATGTCAATTATTGCAGTTTCTGAAAGCGTGATTGTATTCGCCGGAAACGAGAAGGCCAGAAAACCAATATACGCGACGTAAATTATAGAGGCGATAAATTGGGCATATTCATGCTCTTCATTCGCGTTTCAGCCGTATATTCAAGGCCAAGATATCTTGACGTCTCAAAACCTTGCACCGTGACAAGAAGGCCAAAGACTAGAGCGACAGCAGTCCACCCGCCAGTCTGGTGAGAATTAATTACAACCTCGTCCGCGATCACTTTATCAGCAAGAAAATGAACAAGACCGACCATCATCCCGGCTATGATGGCAAGTTTCAGAGAGACTGCTGCCTTTTCAAGACCTTCCAATGCATCAAAGCCGCGTATAAGCCCTGTGACTGCAATAAAAAAGAAGACCGCGGTCGTAACGAGCCGTGCCTCGAATCTGCTTCCGCCGTCATCGGTCAGGCTTACGGCAAAGGCGCCAAAGAGATTCAGATAATACGCTACCGAAATCACGTAGGCGAATATCAATATCCAACTTGATACTCTTTCAATGAAAAGCTCCGGTCGACTGCGATTATCGGCGGTCAATGCAATTCGCGCAATATTCGCGCGGATGGCACCACCAAACAGAAAAGCCAATCCGCACAGTGCCATCATCGCAACCGGGGCCGCATAACCACAGGAAGCGTCCAGGATCGGTCCCACAACCAAGAACCCGCTGCCTATGATAGACGCGAGCGGGGTTACCGCTGCCCGCCAACCACGTAGCGTTCGAACCTTGGGGTGAAAGAGGAAGGCTGCGACAGCAAGGCATGCTGACAGAACCGCGATATCAAGCATTGCTGTTGCCGGACCGCTTTCCGCCTATCGTCACGCCCGTCCAGGCCGGGGGATCGGAGGCCGGGAAGGATTCGAGATCGGCTTCAAGCACCGGATCGAATTCCGCCTGTTCTTGCGACGACAGGTCCACCGAGCCTTCCTGATCGACTGCGCGCCAGAGTCGGTGGTCCGTGCGACCCCGATCCAGGCGGGACGGTATGCGAAAGGCGTTCGGGGCGTCGGCTCCCTTGTAGAGGCGATGCCGCTCCTCTCCCCGCCAGCGGTCAGGCGCATGCCGGTGAGCCACGTCCTCACGCACGAAATAGCGACAGTCCTGTCGCTCCGCGAATTCCACGGCGCTTTCGCGGTCGGGAAACTTCAGCCGGATCGAACGATAGGGATCGTTGCTGGAGGTATATCCCATCAGCGGCTCGACCTGCAGGGGCCGAGACGGCTCGAATTCCAGTATCCAGTAGTTGGGCCGCGGCGCCGACGTCATCGCGGAACGAGCCGGCCGGTAAATGATCGCGGTCGGAACGTCCCATGATCTCATGTTGGTCCCGGGTATCTTCGGCGCAAAGGGTGGACGATTATGGCCGCGCATCATGGTGCTTACCCTCGGTTATCCCCCAGAAAAGTGTGTTCCAGCCGGGCGCGATCCCGCAGGGGCAGGAGAATTCGCGACCCTCTCTGATGAGCGCTCTCAAAAAGCGCATGTGCGGTATCGGAAGACTGACCTGAGTCACGCAGTTTGTCGCGAAGATAATTGCGCGCCGACTGGACGATCCGGGTCACGTCGTCTTCAGCAATGCCGAGAACCGAAGATGCCTTTTCAAGCGGAGTGTCGTTCAGATCGACAAGAAACAGGACTCTGCGCCATAGCGCCGGAAGACCGGCGATCGCCCGGTGAAAGATCAGCGCGTCCTGGCGTTTCGCGACAGCCGTTTCAGGGTCGTCCCCACCGTCGTCGGCGATGAGCTCCTCGAGCCGCAGCACGTCGTCGGGCTGATAAAACTCGAAGATTTCCTCATCCGACTCGGTAGGCTCCCCGGCCGACGCCTCGGGTGCGGCGTCGATCGATGCGGCATCTTCGGGCAACGCGCGGCGCGCGGCGGCCGCCTCGGCCTCGATGGTCTCGAAAGCCAGTTTCAGCAGCCAGTCGCCTATGGAAAACTCGGTGGGCCGCTGCTCGAACCTCTCCAGCCCCTTGAGGATCGTCGCATCGACGAGATCCCGAACGCTGAGGTAACCAGCCGGCACAGATCCGCTGCATTCGAGATAGGTCAACTCGCGCCTGACGGTGTCATAGACCGTATCGAGATGATCCTCGATCAGGTCGAAGAAAAGCTGGCGCCACTCCGCCTCCACCGCATCCCGCACGGACGGCAGCTGGGCACCGATCCGGGGTCGGCGGGTGGGACGCTTGTATTCAGACTCGTGCTTGAGGCGCGCCACATGCCGATCGAGCCGGTGGCGCAGGTCGGCAAAGGCCTTGCGCAGGACAGGCTCGATCTCGAACCCCTCTTCCTGCACCGCGATCAGGCCCGAGGGCAGTTGCAGGCGCAGGCTGACATGGATGCGCACCTTGCCCTTCGTCTGCGAGGCGAAGACCTCAAGCCGGACGAGATCTTCGCTGAAGCGTGCAAGATGCGGTTCGAGTTGCCGCACCTCTTCCTCGATGACCTCCGGCGCGCGCTGCTCGCCGTGCCGGTCAAGATTGCGAAATGCTCTGATGAGTTTCATGGCGTGTGACCTGCTGTCGCTTTCGACGAAATGGGCCGGCGCGACCGTCATCGCGCCGGCCGGTCCTTCACGACGTCACCCGGTGGGCTTGTCGTCCTTGGACTGCGCCGCATCCGTAGCGTCGACCGGAACATCGGGTGCCAGAGCGTCTGACTTGTTTTCGGCAACTTCGCTGGACTCGTTGATCCCGGCCTCGGCCTGATCGTCCGGGCTGTCGTCACCGGTGTCCTTTGCGATCTTTTCGAACACGACCCTCTGTTCGTCGGCCGACCAGGCGACGCGGACCTTGTCGCCATCCTCGATCCGCCCCGAGAGCATTTCGCGAGCCAGCTCGGTCTCCAGCTCCGACCGGATCAGCCTGCGCAGCTCGCGGGCGCCGAATTCGGGACGGAAGCCGACCGCGCCGAAGTGATCCACGACGCTCACATCGAATTCGAGTTCGACGCCCTGGCCGAGGGCGGTCCGTTTCACCCGGTTCAGCTGCAACTCGACGATCTGGCGGATCTCCGACTGATTCAGTGAGTGGAAGACGATGATCTCGTCGATCCGGTTGATGAACTCTGGCCGGAAATGACCGCGCAACACCTCCATCAGTTCGGATTTCTGCTTGGCCTCGTCGAACTCCCTGGTGCCGCGTTTCTTGAGGTTGCGCTGGATGATGTCCGAACCGAGGTTCGAGGTGGCGATGATAATGGTGTTGGTGAAGTCAACAACGCGGCCCTTGCCGTCGGTCAGGCGGCCATCGTCGAACACCTGAAGCAGGATGTTGTACACATCCGGATGCGCCTTCTCGATCTCGTCGAGCAGTACGACCGAGTACGGCCGACGGCGCACCTTCTCCGTCAGTTGCCCGCCTTCGTCGTATCCAACGTAGCCCGGAGGCGCACCAACCAGCCGGGCAACCGAGTGGCGCTCGCCATACTCCGACATGTCGATACGGATCGTCGCGTCCTGATCGCCGAAGATCACCTCGGCGAGCGTCTTGGCCAGCTCCGTCTTGCCAACCCCGGTCGGCCCGAGGAAGAGGAACGTCGCGGTCGGGCCGCGTCCCTCACGCAGACCTGCGCGCGCGAGGCGCACCGCATCGGCCACGGCGCGGATTGCCTCTTCCTGGCCGATGACGCGCTCGTGCAGCTTCTCCTCGAGCTTGAGGAGCTTGTCCTTCTCCTCGGTGGTCAGCTCTGTGACCGGAACACCGGTGATCTTGGAGACGATCTGCGCGACATGATCGGCGCGCACCTCGGCGGTCGCCGAAGCCTGGTCGCGCTTCCAGATCTCCAGAAGCTCGTCCAGTTCCTTCTGCTTTTGCTCGAGCTCCTTCTTGAGTTCGGCAGCGCGATCGAACTGCTTGCGGGCGGCGGCGTAATCTTGCTCTCGCTTGATCTGCGCAACTTCGGCCTCGAGCTCCTGCACGTCCACGGGCCGCGCGGTGGCGCTGATCTTCACCCGTGCGGCGGCCTGGTCGATCAGGTCGATCGCCTTGTCGGGCATGAAGCGGCCAGTGATGTAGCGGTCCGACAACTCGGCCGCCGCGACTATGGCCTCGTCGGTGATTGTCACCTTGTGGTGCGCCTCCAGCGTGTCGCGCAGGCCGCGCAGGATCATGATGACCTGAGCGACCGTGGGCTCTTCGACATATACCGGCTGGAAGCGGCGTTCGAGTGCTGCGTCCTTCTCGATGTATTTCTGGTACTCGTTGAGCGTCGTCGCACCGATCAGGTTCAGCTCGCCCCGCGCCAGCGCCGGCTTGAAGGTGTTGGCGATGTCGAGACCGCCTTCGCCACCGCCCTGGCCGGCGCCGACGATGGTATGGATCTCGTCGATAAACAGGATCAGACTGTCCTTCTCCTCGGTGATCTCCTTGAGGATCTTCTGAACCCGCTCCTCGAACTCGCCCCGATACTTCGACCCGGCCACCATCGAGTTGATGTTGAGTTCGACCAGCCGCTTGTCGCGCAGCGCCTCTGGCACTTCCCCCGCGACGATCCGTTGTGCAAGTCCCTCGACGATGGCGGTCTTGCCCACGCCAGGCTCGCCGATCAGCACCGGGTTGTTCTTTTTCCGGCGGGCCAACACCTCGATCGTCGTCTCGATCTCGCGGGCGCGGCCGATGACGGGGTCGAGCTTGCCCTCGCGGGCGAGCTTGGTCAGGTCGCGGCTGAACTGGTCGAGATCGGGCGTGCTGGACGGCGCCTCCACACGGCCTTCCTCGGCCCCCTTGCCCACGACCTTCGTCACCTGCTGGCGCAGCGCCTGCGGCGTGAGGCCGTACTTGCGCAGGATAGACGCGGCCAGGCCCTCACCCTCCTCGGCGAGGCCGACCAGCAGATGCTCGGGGCCGACATAGGAATGGCCGAGTTCGTTCGAGGTGATGAAGGCGCGGTTCAGCGCGTCCTTCAGACGCGGACTGACGCCGATTTCGCCCGATGCTTTGGCCTCTCCACGCTTCGCTTCCTTCTCGATCTGGCGACGCAGATCGTCCACATCGACCTTAAACTGTTCCAGGATCGTCTTGACGACGTCGGACGAGGTCAGTGCCAGAAGCAGGTGTTCGGTATCGACCTCACTGCGTCCGAATTCCCCGGCCTTCTGTGCGGCGTCCTGCAACAGCTTGTTACCCTGCTCGCTCAGCCGGTCGGCGATCGTGCGTCCGCCGCCGCGCCGCGCCGAACGCCGCGGGGCACCCTCGCCGAAAGTGGCGTCGACGACATCGTCATCGCCGTTACCCATGGAGCCGAGCGTGCCACCCCGCAGCGGGCTGTCACCAAAGAGGCTGCCGAAACCGCTGCCGCCGAAGAACTCGTCAAAAAGCGAATGCTGTCCGAACAGGGATTCCAGCGGCGAGGCGCTGCGGCCCGACCGGCGCACCATCTCGTGGTAATGCTGGTCACAAAGCTCCATGTTCTGAATTCTGCCGTTCACCGAGGCGCGCACGCGCGCCGTCGCCGGGCGACCGCAAATATCGCAAGCTCCGTTTGCCATTCGTCTTCTCCGTTTCTTTATCCAGTCAGGGTTGTCCGCCAATCATCTGCGCCAGTGACAGTGTTACGCAGCGACCGCTTCCGTTCTTTTCACCTTGGACCCAATTGCCACCAGATCGGGCTCGTCCAGTGTCTCGCGTTGCAGGAGATCCTGCGCGGATTGCTCGAGCAGCGCCCGGTTGGCTTCGAGAAGCGAGAGGGTGCGCTTGAACACGCCATCCACGATGTCGCGCACCTTCGAGTCCATCCGCTCGGCAGTGGCCTCGCTGTAGCGGCGGTTCAGCCACGACGACTGGTCGCCGGTGCCGAGAAAGCCTGGCCGATCGGTGTCGTAGCTGACATGCCCGAGGTCTTCGTCCATCCCGTACCGCGCGACCATGGCGCGGGCGATATCGGTAGCCTTGACCAGATCGTCGGCCGCCCCGGTCGAGACATGATTGTAGATGATCTTCTCGGCCGCGCGCCCGCCAAGCAGGACTGCGATCTTGTTCTCCAGCTCCTCCCGCGTCATCAGGAAGCGGTCCTCGGTCGGGCGCTGGATAGTGTAGCCGAGCGCGCCAATTCCGCGCGGGATGATCGAGACCTTGTGCACCGGGTCCACCCCCGGCAGAGCCATCGCCACAAGCGCGTGCCCCATCTCGTGGTGCGCCACGATCTCGCGTTCGCGCGGATTGAGCACGCGGTTCTTCTTTTCCAACCCGGCGATGATGCGCTCCACGGCATTGTTGAAGTCGTCCATCGTCACCGCATCGGCCTTGCGGCGCGTGGCGAGCAATGCTGCCTCGTTGACGAGATTGGAAAGATCCGCTCCGGAAAAGCCGGGAGTAAGCGCTGCGACCTTCTCGGCATCGACGTCCGGGGCGAGCTTCACCTTTTTCATGTGAACGCCAAGAATCTGCACACGTCCCTTCTTGTCGGGCCGGTCCACCAGCACCTGACGGTCGAAGCGTCCGGCCCTGAGCAGCGCCGGATCGAGAATCTCCGGACGGTTCGTGGCCGCAAGCAGAACGATGCCCACCGAAGGGTCGAAGCCGTCGAGCTCGGTCAGAAGCTGGTTCAGCGTCTGCTCACGCTCATCGTGGCCGCCAGCGATCTGGCCGGAGGAGCGCGCCCGCCCGAGAGCGTCGAGTTCGTCGATGAAGATAATCGCCGGCGCGGATTTCCGAGCCTGCTCGAAGAGGTCGCGCACCCGCGCGGCACCGACGCCCACGAACATCTCGACGAACTCTGATCCCGAGATCGAAAAGAAGGTCACGCCGGCCTCTCCCGCCACCGCGCGCGCCAGCAGCGTCTTGCCGGTGCCCGGCGGCCCAACGAGCAATATGCCTTTGGGGATATGTGCGCCCAGCTTTCCGTATTCGGCCGGGTTCTTGAGGAACTCCACGACCTCCTCGAGCTCGGCCTTGGCCTCGTCCACGCCGGCCACGTCGGCGAAGCTGACGCCGGTTTCTTTTTCCATGTAAACCTTGGCCTTGCTGCGGCCGACCTGCATGAACCCGCCGAAGCCCTGCTTGTCGGCGAACTTGCGGAACAGCAGCATCCAGATTCCGAAGAAGATAAGCGCTGGCGCCACCCAGGAAATCAGCGTGCCGAGAAAAGTGTTTTGCGGAACGCCAGTGATCTCGATACCTGACCGGTCTATCCGTTCCAGGATTGCGGGATTCACTACGGTCGTCACGAACTGCTTCTTGCCGTCGACCGGTTCGGCGAAGGTGCCTGTGATAGTGTCTGACCCGACCGCGACAGAGGAAATTTTCCCGTCAGCGAGATACTTCTCGAACTGGCTGTAGCTGATCGGCGCGACGGATTGCCAGCCGGCGATCAGGTTCTGGATGAAAAGCACGGCTATGAAAGCCACCACCCAGTACCAGATGTTGTATTCGGTCTTCCTTTCCATGCCGCTTGTCCCTTTCACTGGCGCCCGAGCCGCGCCCTGATCCGCTCGAGCAGCGCCAGCAGGGCGCGCCTTTCGTCCGCCGACAGATCCTGCAGGATATCATCTTCGAGCGCCGATTGCCGCGGCGCGAGTTCCTTCAGCATCGCCCGGGCCTTCGACGTTGCCGTGACGATCTGCGCCCGCCTGTCGTCGAGCGAGGGCCACCGCTCGACCCAGCCGCCCCGGACCATGCGATCGACGAGCTGGCCGGCTGTGGCCTGGCCGACCTCCAGCAGGTCGGCCAGATCGCCGATGGTCCCAGGCGCATCCTCGACATGCGCCGCCGCCATCCAGGACAGGCGGGTCAGGCCGCTGCCGCGGATGTCTTGGTCGATCCGCTGCTGGATGAGCTGCGCGACCCGGTGGATCGTCGTCCCGATCAGCGCGATGTCCGAAGAGATCATGGTTATCCTTCCTCCGATTGCATCGTACACAGGAGAAACCGCCCCCCATCCAAAACGCAATGCACCCATCATACATGCTTGCATAATAAATGGTACGGCCTATCTTGATAGGCGTTCTCCGAACCCACATCCGGCCGGCACCGTTGCCCGGTCCCTCCATGCCGACGGTTCGGGGGTATCGATCAGCAACAGGAGGCCAGCAATGCTCTACCCGACATATCTGCGCCGCAGCGATCCCTTTGCGCTGATGCGCTCCATGATGCGCGATCTCGACCGCAGTTTCTGGCCGCCGTCCCGCGCGGCGTTCCCGGCGGTAAATGTCTGGCAAGGCCCTGAGGCCGTTGCAGTCATCGCTGAACTTCCCGGCATCGAACCGGGCGACATTGAAATTTCGGTCAAGGACAACGTCCTGACGCTGTCGGGCGAACGCAAGCTGCCCGAGGTTCCCGAAGGTGCGCGCTGGCTCCGTAACGAACGCGGTTATGGCAAGTTTTCCCGCGCTATCCGACTGCCATTCACGGCTTCGGATGACAAGGTCGAGGCGAGGATGACGAATGGCGTATTGCGGATCGTCATCTCCCAGCCCGAGGAAACGAGGAAGAAGAAAATCGAGATCAAAGCGGCCTGAGAGGAGCTGGAACGATGAGCAGCGACATCATGCAGGTCACCGAAAAGACGCCGACCGATACGCCCGAGACCATCGGTGGCGGCCGCATCTCCCGCCCGCTGACCGATATCGTCGAAACCGATCAGGGCGTCTCTATGATGCTGGAAATGCCGGGCGTCGCCGTCAAGGGCGCCTGAAAACCGAAGGAGACCATGTCATGCAGATCAAAGACCTCATTCCCTGGGCTCGCAAGGACGGCACGCCAGATGCCAAGAGCATCGAAGATAGCCCGATAGCGACACTCCAGCGCGAAATGAACCATGTGTTCGAGAACTTCTGGAACCGGGTCGGTCATTTCGAATGGCCCTTTGGCAGCGGCGAGGCGAAATCCGACGTGGTCGAGACCGACAAGGCGATCGAAGTGTCCATCGAGCTGCCGGGCATGGAGATGAAGGACATCGAGGTGACGGTCAACGATGACATGTTGACTGTGAAGGGGGAGAAGAAGATCGAGCGCCAGGAGGAGAAAAAGGGATACTACCTCTCCGAGCGCAGCTACGGCGCGATCTACCGGACAATTCCGCTCCCGCCCGGTGTGGATGGCGAAAAGGCGCAAGCATCCTTCAAGAACGGGGTTCTGACGATCAAGCTGCCCCAGACTCCCGAGGCGCAGGCCAAGGTCAAGCGCATCGAGGTCAAGAACGGCTGATTTGCCACATGGGGTGTCGCCGGTTTGCGGCGTCCCCTCCGCTCCGTGCGATATCGCACCGTCTGGCAAAGCCCCGGGGAGCTTGTCTCTCCAGGGCGGCTTTCGAGAGGCAATCATGAAAGACTTGCAGCGATCTGGGCTGACCCGTGAACAATGGTCGGCGATGACGCTCTACGAGAAGTTCGAGCAAGTTGTCATCCTCGTCCTCAGCGTCATCATTGCGGCGATCGTCGTGGCGTCGGTCTGGGCGCTGATGCGCGAAGTCGTGAACCGCTTGCTTCTGGGGGCATTCGACACTCTCGACTACGCCACCTTCCAGGTGGTGTTCGGCATGATCTTCACCGTGGTGATCGCGCTCGAGTTCAAGCGCTCCCTTCTTGTTGCGACCGAACGCAGCTTCGGGATCCTCCAAGTCCGCACGATCGTGCTGATCGCGCTCCTCGCCATCGCGCGCAAATTCATCATCCTCGACCTCGGCGAGACGGAATCATCCAAGATTGCCGCACTCGCGGGCGCGGCGCTTGCGCTCGGCGCTGTCCACTGGCTGGTGCGCGATCAGGACCGGCGCGAACTCGGAGGCCACGAGACACGATGACCGCGGCCTCCGCCAGCCACCGCCTGCTCAATTTCGTGCAATCGGCGCTGCTGCTCGGGCTCATGGCCGCGATTGCCTGGATCTCGGCGACAGCGGTCGTCGGACCCGAGACCGGTCTCCTCATGGCGCTCGCGATGGTCGGGGGGCTCCTGTTTGCGCCCGCGCTGCCACGCCGGCTGCTCCTCTCGGCCTATCAGGCGCAGTGGCTCACCGGTCGTGATGCCCCCGATCTCGTCGCGGCCCTGGCCGAACTCGCCCGCAGGGCCGGGCTGCAGCGCGCGCCGGCGCTTTATCGCGTGCCGAGCCGGCTGCCGAACGCACGCTGCCTCGGGCGTCTCCTGAGCGAAAGCGGTGGCGATGAAGGCCGAGACGACCCTGCGCCCGCTCTTGCCGGCGTGGGCCAACACGTTCCTCATGAAGTGGACGCGGGGGCTGTTGAAGAACTCATATTCCTATGAAGGCGGTCCTCAGCAAATTGTTGCACTGATAGGCTGACCCAAGAACCTGAGGTCGCTGCCCGGCGATCTACCGGGGCGCTTTTCTTGATAAATGGAGCGCCAGATAAGGCTCCAGAATAATAAAAAGGCGGCGGCAAGCCGCTTCAGGTTGATCGCCATAGCGGTCAGGAAGGACTGGATGCGCATGTTCTCCAGGCCGCGGCGCACAGCCCGTGCGAGACCATGCCAGGATTTCGCCTCGCCATGGAAACCTTCCGAACGCCAGCGATGCCGACGATACAGGCGCTTTTCCTCTTTCCCCCAACGGTCACGTTTCCGCCGTGCTCGAAGAAGTGCGGGATAATCGTTGACGATGACCACAGCTTTAGTCACGCGCGAGGGGGACAGGCAGATCGCCGCAAGGTCGCAACCCTTGCAGTCCCTGGCTTTCGAAGCGAAGAAGCGCCCATATGCGACCTTGGTTCGGTTCGGGCGCAGAATCTTGCCGCGTAGGCATTTTACGATATCGTGGTGGGCGTCATATCTGAACCGGCGCAAAGGGACCTTGCTGCGAATAGGCTCTGCCTTGGTTGGGATCACAGCACTGATCTTGCGCTCCTCCAGCCCGCCAAACACCTTGCCATAGGCATATCCCGCATCGGCGGTCGCCAACGTTATGGCCACCCCTGTCGTTTGCGCAGCAGTGTCGAGCCGAGACAGTATATGATCGCCTTCATTCGCCTCGCCGGTTGTGACGTCGATCTCGACAATGACGCCACATTCGTCATCGACTACACCATGCTGCTTGTAGGAGGGCTCAAGACGTCTGTTTCGGCCATTCGTGGCCATCGAAGCATCCGGATCAGTTGTGCACACTTTCTTGTACTTTCCGGTTTTCTTCGAGTTTCTGGCCGCCGTCTCATCTCTTCCAGAGTCATCATCGTTGGCATCGGCAACGTCGTCGACATGGCGTGCGACCAGGCTCTCCCAACTCACATCCGCGCGGATCAGCGAAGCATCCACATGAACAACCTCACCTTTCGCGATCCCAGCGGCGACGCAGGCTTGAACGCTCTTCTCAAAAATGCGCCGGAAGAGATCGGCGCCCCAGCGTTTGCGGATCCGGGTCAGTGAAGAATGATCGGGCTACTTCTCCTGCAGGCCGTAACCGGCAAACCAGCGTATTGCCAGATTAACTTGTGCTTCGCGGATCAAACGACGGTCATGGACAATGCCCAGCAAGAACCCCGCGAGCATCAAACGTAACGCGGCTTCGGGATCGATCGCGGGCCGACCAACTGAAGCGGCATAACTCTCGGCCACCATGTCGTGCAACCACGACAAATCAAGAACCCGATCAACACGGGCCAGAACATGCTCGTCGGGAACCAGATCGCGTAGCGACCCGCACAGGAAGAATTCAAACTGTTCTCGGGATCGGCGCTCCAGCATCGAAAGCTCCATATCGATCTCGCCATAAGCCTATTGAATCAAAAAGATAACCCTTTTTCAACAGCCCCACGCGGCACCTCTGCCATGTCGCGCACAGCACCTTGGTGACGGCCGCCTTGATGCCTTCGTGGGCATCGGAGACGACGAGCTTGAGGCCGCGACGTGTCAGCTTGCGCAGGAACTCCGTCCAGATTGGCTCGGCTTCCGATGTGCCAATCTCCATGCCCAGCACCTCGCGCCGGCCGTCCGCATTGACGCCGACGGCGATGATGACGGCGACCGAGACGATCCGCCCGCCGCGGCGGACCTTCACGTAAGTGGCGTCGATCCACAGGTAGGGCCAATCGCCCTCGATCGGCCGCTCGAGGAAGGCCTTCACCTTGCCGTCGATCTCCTCGCACAGCCGCGAGATCTGGCTTTTGGAGATACCGCTCATGCCCATTGCCTTGACCAGGTCGTCGACCGAGCGCGTCGATATGCCTTGGATATAGGCTTCCTGGATGACGGCAGTCAGCGCCTTCTCGGCCATGCGGCGGGGTTCGAGGAAGCCTGGAAAGTAAGAGCCCTTCCTGAGCTTGGGGATGCGCAGCTCGACCGTGCCGGCCCGCGTCTCCCAGTCCCTGTCGCGGTATCCGTTACGCTGGGCCAGCCGCAACGGGTCCTTCTCGCCATACGCGGCGCCGGTGGCTGCGCCCACCTCCATTTCCATCAGCCGCTCGGCGGCAAAGCCGATCATCTCCCGCAGCAGATCGGCATCAGGGGTCTTCTCCACGAGCGTGCGCAGGTTCATCATGTCATCGGTCATCGGTGGTCCTTCCGAAATGGGTTGGCGTCAACAACCAAACCCTACCGGAAAGCGCCGATGACCACCCACACGCCGCTCACTCGCTACAGCGCTACCAACGGCGCGCTCGCGAGCGGCTTCATTATCGCCGAGCTACACCAACTGATGGGACACGACCCGTGTTCCTGTCCGTTAGTCGGGCAAAACTCGTAAATCAGATGCGCGGGCGGGCCGGCCGAACAGGAACCCCTGGCCATAGCTACAGCCGAGTTCTCGTAGCGCGTGGAGTTCTGTCACCGTTTCAACGCCCTCGGCGACGACCTGCTTTCCCAGTGCCTTCGCGATATCAATGATGCCCTTCACAATGGCATGATCGGCGCTCGATTCGGTCATCGCACGTACGAAGGAACCGTCGATCTTGATCTGGTCATAGGCAAATTCCTTCAGATGCACGAGTGAAGCAAAGCCGGTACCGAAATCGTCGAAAGCCACGATAAAGCCAGCCGTACGCAGTGCCTCAAGCTGCGTGCCGACATCGCCACCCTGCTCCGACAGCATGACGCCTTCCGTGATCTCGATCTGGATATGACGAGGTGACAGCCCTGCTGAGCGGGTTGCGCCAAGGATTTCATCCACAAGGCAAGGGCTTCCGGGCAACTCGATAAACTGTGACGACGAAACGTTGATCGCGATGTGCCCGAAATCCACGCCGGCCGTCGCCCATGCCTTGGCTTGAGCGACGGCGCACCGCAGAACATGGCTGCCAATACGTCTGGATAATATCGGCTCGTCGAAGGCCGCGGAAAATGCCGTAGGACCAACTACCGATCCATCGGGCTTCTTGAGTCTGAGCAGCGCCTCAAAACCAATGCGCCTTCCCGTATCGAGTGCTATCTTCGGCTGGTAGTGGAGCAGAAAAGAACCATGCAGGAGCGCTTCTTCGGCAAGCGCCAGCGCCGCCTTGTCGGCATTTGCGCGACCCAGCCGGCCAGAGTCGATCCGAGATAACAAATAGCGGTCTTCGAATTGCAGGAGACGTTCCACGGCGCAACGCGCCAGCCGAGCCAGCAAGCCGCGCACGTCGGCCCCGAGGCGTCGCGGCACCCGATCGAGCACGCAGAGCGAGCCGAGCCGAAGCCCCGGCTCGATCTCTAGCGGCACGCCGGCATAGAAACGGATCCTGTCGCTTCCGGTGACGAAAGGGTTTTCGGCAAAGCGGACATCGCGAGCGGCATCCGGCACCACGAAAGGCCCCGACGACTGGATTGTGTAGTCGCAGAAGGCGTCCGCTCGGCAGGACCCTTCCCCTTCGATGCCCCGCTTCGACTTGAACCATTGGCGTTCGCCGTCAAGCAATGTGATGAGGCCGATCGGCGTGGCGGCCGCAAGGCAGGCGGCATCGACCAGTGCATCGAGCACCGGATCCGGGCCGGATGACACAATGGACAATTCTCTCAGGCGTCTGAGCCGAGCCGCTTCATTCAGCGGAGGTCCTCCGGGTCCGCCCGCATCCGCGGAGATCACTTGACGATCAACACACTCAAGCATAGGGCTTCTTCGACCCTCGCTTTTGCAAAATATCGCTCAGGCGATAGCCCACGCCGCGGATCGTCTTAATGGCACCCCCGCTTGCGGCATCGAGTTCCGCAAGCTTGCTGCGCAACCGGTTGATGTAGACGTCGATCGTCTTGTCCCGCGGGTCGTACTCGCGAAAGAGCGCCCGCCTTGCAATGGAGGACTTTGGGCAATCCTCACCGGCACTGTTGTAAAGCACCTGCAGTATCCGTCCTTCGAGTGCGGTCAGCGGCCGACTGGCGCCGCCGAAATTCATCGACAAGCGTCCGATGTCGCAATCGATATTGCCGATCTTGAAAGCAACACTCTGCTGCAAAGCGTTGCGTCCTATCCGCGCCTCATGCAGGCGATGGACGCGGGCGCGCAGCTCCTTCACGCTGAACGGCTTCATCACATAGTCATCTGCACCGACACTGATTGCGTCCGCCCGGCTATCGGCGTCTCCAGCGCCCGAGATCATGATGATTGGCACGTCGGAGCGTGACCGCGCCTCACGAAGCACTTCCAGCCCGCTCCCGTCTGTCAGGTTGACATCGATGAGGATGCAATCATAGGCAGTGAGCTCGTTTGAATGAATGAAGCGGTTCGCCTGCCTCACGGATGTAATGCAATCCAGCCGGTCCCGAGAATCCGACCAATTCAGCCGCAACATATCAATGACGTCTCGCTGGTCTTCGATGATCATTATGTTCATAGTCCTTCGAATGTTTGGTGGGGTGGCCCAAGCCTCTTTGTGCGCCATAGGGCGGGGATGGCATTGGGCGCAGCATTGGCTGCACGTTTTCGCTAACTCATATGGTTTTCGGGCTGAGGCTTTCCAAGGTGGAAAATGGAGAGTTCAAGCGTGCCAGCCGATTGACGAAGTCTGGCCTCAGTTGTTTGACGAAGCAAAGATGCAGGTGCCCCGGATCGCGCTGAACGACGATACTGCCGACCACGACGTCAAACCTGCCGAAAACAAGGTAAGCGTGATCTGGAATCAGCGACTTTCCTATGCGCACCGTCGCCCCACCCTCGCTGATCTCCACAACGAGGCAGCGCACGATCTGCGTCTTACGCATCCACTTCCCGGTGAAAAGCAGATTACAGAAGAGCATGACGCTCCGGCGGTACCATTTTGGGCTGAAGTAGTCGGATTCGACACGGCTGAGATAGTTCGTTCTCTTTGTGGTTTTCACAGGGTCACCCCGATGCTTATACCGAGGTCCCCTCCGCCATCGGGAGGCAGGAACGCGGCAGGTTGATGCATCGATTAAAGCGGCACACCGTTAAACGACCGCGGCGCCAAATTTAAATAAGGTTAAATTTAGCGATCCCTCATGGATTGCTGCGTCGCTTGAGGCTATCGAGGTTGAAATAAACGACGGCGGAGGACGATGCACTCATGCGAAGGGAAAAAGCAAATGCTGGCAAAGGCTTTCGCATCCTGGTGACCGGTCTCAGGCAATGTGCGACGGATCGGTTTTCCGCTGGAGTACTGGTCGGCGGCATCTCGGCTTTCGTCGTCGCCTGGCTCCCGACAACTGCATGGCTCTGGATCGTCGGCGCATCGCTGATGATCGCTTGGCGACTCCGTCAAGATGAGGTCGTGCCTCGCGACACTCGCCGACAGTCGCAAGATCTCTATGGAAACCAAGCTCTTATCGAGATCGCCGGCAAGGCCGCGAAGCTCGGCGGATGGGTGGTGCACCTGCCCGATCGGAGAATCGAATTGGCGGAGGAAACCTGGGCGATCCACGAGAGGCCAAGGGGCAAGACAGTCACCTTCGAGGAGGGGATCGGCTATTTTGCGCCGGAGTGGCGAGACGCGATCACTCGGCATTTCGAAACCTGCGTTGCGACCGGTCTGCCCTACGATATCGAGGTGAAGATCATTGATGGCACGGGTCGGCGGAAATGGGTTCGCGCAATTGGCGTGGCGATCCGCGACGACATGGGCCACATCTCCCGAATACAGGGCGCCCTCCAGGATATCGATGAGCGCAAGCGACTGGAGAATACCGCCAGGGATCTTGAGCGGCGCTTGGCCGAGTCGATGGAGAACATCAGCGATGCGTTATTCCAGCTTGATACCGATTGGCGCTTCACCTACCTCAACCGTCAGGCCGAACGTCTGCTCGCGCGCCCACGATCGGCGCTCATGGGCCGCCTGATCTGGCAGGAGTTCCCGGAGGCATCCTCGGGGATCATCCGGCAGCACTACGAGCGTGCCGTCCGCGAAAGCGAGACAGCCGATTTCGAAGTATTTTACGAGTCCCTGAACGCATGGTTCTCGGTCACCGCCCATCCCGGGCCGGGAGGGCTGACCGTCTATTTCCGGGATGTGACGAAGCGGCATGCCGCCGACCAGCACTTGCACCTTCTGGAAATGGCGATCTCGAGAATCGAGGACTTCGTCATAATAACAAAGGCCGCTTCACAGCCCGAAGAGAGCCAAACGATTGTTTACGTGAATGACGCCTTCGTCAGGATCACCGGCTATTCACCCCACGACGCGCTCGGTCGCTCCCCGGGCTTTCTCCAGGGGCAGCGGACTGACGCCGACACCATCGAGGAGATCAATCTCGCCATTGCGCAGTCGAAGCCGATCCATGCCGAACTTGTCAACTACGCCAAGGACGGCCGCGAATACTGGGTGGACATGAGCATCGCGCCCATTGTCGGCCCCGATGGACGCGCCACCCATTTCGTCGCGACCGGCCGCGACATCACCGACAGAAAGAGAACGGAGGAAAAGCTGGCCGAAAGCGAGGAACGCTTCGCAATCGTCGCCATGATGACGACGGACGCGGTCTGGGACTGGGACATTACCACCGGCCGTGTGCAATGGAACAGCAACATCAAATCCGTCTTCGGGCATGACGACGTGCCGGCGGAGGACGGTATTGGGGACTGGGAGGCAAAGATCCACCCGGACGACCGCGCACGCGTGGTGTCAAGCTTGCTTGCCGCAATTGATGGGCGATCCGAAACGTGGCAGGAAGAATTTCGCTTCCGCCGCGGAACGGGGACCTTTGCCGAGGTCTTCGATCAGGCCCACATCATCCGCAATGCCGCAGGCGAGGCAACCCGGATGGTAGGTGCCATCCGGGATATCACCGAGACACGACTGAACGAGGCAAAACGGCTGCAAGTGCAGCGGCTCGAAGCGATAGGCCAACTGACGGGCGGCGTCGCCCATGAT
The DNA here is from genome assembly GCF_004514425.2 of Shinella sumterensis. GTDB lineage: Bacteria > Pseudomonadota > Alphaproteobacteria > Rhizobiales > Rhizobiaceae > Shinella > Shinella sumterensis. Next base: position 8,985 of record NZ_MYFN02000009.1, on the reverse strand, counting down.
TTCAATAACCTGTTGACGGTCATCATCGGGACAGCGGAGACGCTGGTCGACGAAGTTGCCGATCCGCGACTTTCTGCAGTCGCACAGTTGAACCATAAGGCCTCTCGGCAAGGCGCCGCCCTCACACGCCAGCTACTCACCTTCGCAGGACGGCAACCCCTCGAGCCGGCGTCCCTGAACATCAACAGGACCATCCGCGCCATGGAGGGATTGCTGTCGACTGCTCTTGGCGAAACCATCATCCTGCACCTCGCGCTTGATCCGGCGGCAGGTCACGTCAGAGCGGATGCTGCGCAACTGGAAGCGTCCATCATGAACCTCTGCATCAATGCACGCGACGCAATGCCGGATGGCGGCACGGTGACAATCTCGACGACGCAAAGCGGTGATGACGCGGTGATCCGAATCTCCGACGACGGCTTCGGAATGGATGCGGAGACGCGCGCAAAGGCCTTCGAGCCGTTCTTCACCACGAAGCCCTTCGGCAAGGGCAGCGGGTTGGGTCTCAGCATGGTGTATGGCTTCGTGCGGCAATCAGGGGGCCGGATCGAAATTGAATCGGAGCCGGGCAAGGGAACAACCATTTTCCTGTCTTTTCTTCGACTGGCGTCTACGGAAACACCCGCGGAGCCTGTCGCGAACGGGGTGCTGGAGGGTGGCAGTGAGCGCATTCTCGTCGTGGAGGATGATCCAATGGTCCGCGAATTCGCCGCGGGCACACTCGTTTCGCTCGGTTACTCCGTCACATGCGCGGACGACGCAACGGAAGCATTGCAGCTACTCAAGACGGACGGACCGTTCGATTTGGTTTTCTCCGATGTGGCCATGCCCGGCCCAATTGACGGCGACGCTATGGTGGCCAAGATCATGACGCAGTATCTGAACGTCCCGGTTGTCCTGGCCACCGGCTACGCGGATGTCGAACGTATCGGCACAACGTCACGTTTCCGGCCGCTTGCAAAACCCTATACGCGACGACAGCTTGCGGAGACTTTGCGGAAGGTTATCGACTCATCGCTCGATAATCGATGAGCGCCTGTGTCGGAGATTAGTCGAACGGGGATCGACCAAGCCGTTTCGCCGGCAGCGCTGATAGCCGTCCTCGTCAGGCGCAGCCCGATCACCTGTCCCCCGTGGGCTACGCCGGAAGCAGCCGCCATATGTCGTCGGTCTTGCCAGTAAGCGGTCGATCTGGCTCAGCAGCGGCTTCAGGTGCTGCATTTCCATATGTGTTGATTATGGGATGGCCCGCCCTTCCGAGGACATCGAGTATGATGATCCGTCATTGAAGGAAGAGGAGCCGATCCATGACGATTTCAATTTTGGGTATCGATATAGGCAAAAATAGCTGCAGCGTTGTCGGCGTCGACGACAAAGGTGCGGTAGCTGTTCGCCGAACGATGCGGCGGCAGACGCTCATTGATTTTGTCAGCAAGATTCCGCCCTGCATCATCGCTATGGAAGCGTGCTGTGGTGCTCACCATCTGGGTCGGCTTTTTAGGTCCCAGGGGCATGAGGTCCGACTGATGTCACCGGAGTATGTCCGCCCTTATGTGAAGGCTCAGAAGAACGATGACCGGGATGCGGAGGGCATAGCAGAAGCCGCTTCGCGCCCGACGATGCGGTTTGTGGACCTCAAAAGTGAGGAGCAACTCGATATCCAGTCGTTGCACAGGGTCCGATCCCGCCTCGTTGCGGAGAGAACGACGCTGATCAACCAAATGCGTGCTATTCTCTTGGAGCGTGGCCTGATCTTCGCCGCGGGCCGCTGCAAATTCGAAAGTGCTGTCGACCCCCTTCTGAATGAACAAGCCAGCAGCTTGTCTGGGCGCGTTCAGAAGCTGGTTGCCGAACTTCGAGACGAGTGGAAGATGCTCGACACCAAGATAGCAGCTCTCAATGCCGAGTTCTTGGCGCTGGCCCGAGATGATCTCGCAACTCGACGGCTAACGGCTATACCAGGAATTGGGGTATTGAACGCCACAGCGCTGATCGCGGCTATAGGAAATGCCAGCAGCTTCGATCGTGCCCGAGATCTTAGCGCGTGGCTAGGACTTGTACCTCGACAATTTACGACCGGCGGCAAGCAACGGCTGCTGGGCATCACAAAGCGTGGTAACGTCTATCTCCGAACTTTGCTTGTTCACGGTGCGCGAGCGGCCATGCCCACACTCAGTCAGAGCGACACCCCTCTCGGGCATTGGCTACGAGGCCTGCTTTCTCGGGGTATGCACCGCAACGTCGTAATCGTGGCGCTGGCAAACAAGCTCGCCCGCATTGCCTGGGCCGTCTTGCGAAGGGAACGTCCCTTCGATCGCGCGTACGCCGCCATCACAGCGTAAGAAGATTGGCTGCGTTTATCTGCAGCCCATGATGTTTGCGAGAAGGACCATAGATGGCCTGACAGTTGACCGGCGTACGGAAAGCCCAGCAGTGCAAATGGCTCGTTGAAGCCGTGTTGATTATTGAGGCTCCGGACGTGCGGATATCCATCTTGGCCACGGCATGACCGTGAGACCGAATACGTTGAAGCAGACTGTTCAGGGTTCTAAAAATTCTACTTGCAAACAGGGCGGGCCATACGTTTGCACTGAGAGCTGATGGAGTGGATGCCCCCTCCCGACGGCATCGCAATGTGCCAGAGTGATGTTCGCCAGAACGTCACTTAGAGGAGAGAGCATCCATGAAGGAAGTTAGCATTGTCGGCCTGGACCTTGCAAAGCGGGTCTTTCAGGTTCATGCCGCCGGAAGCGATGGAAGTGTGGTCTTACGCAGGAAACTGTCTCGCGGCCAAGTCGTCAGCTTCTTTGCGGAATTGCCCAGATGTACGGTCGCGATGGAGGCCTGCGCCACAGCGCACTACTGGGCGCGAGAGATCGGCAAACTTGGGCATGATGTTCGCTTGATTCCGCCGGCATACGTAAAGCCCTTCGTCAAACGGCAAAAGAATGATGCGGCCGACGCGGAAGCGATCGTTGAAGCAGCGATCCGGCCGTCGATGCGGTTCGTCGTTCCGAAGACCGCATCCCAGCAGGCTTGCTCCATGTTATTCCGGACACGGGACCTCTTTGTTCGTCAACGAACGCAGCTTATCAATGCCCTTCGAGCACATCTGGCCGAGCATGGTGTCATCGCACCGCAGGGAATTGCGAGCCTCGCGTTGCTGGCGGAGATTGTTGAAGATCACGACACGGGCCTCGACCTTATCGTCGTGGAGACCGCGCGACTGTATCTGGACCAGATAGGGGTGCTCTCTTCTCGGATCGCATCGCTGGAAAAGGCGCTCAGATCGGAAGCGAAGCGTTCGCAGAGCACCGCTCGCCTCATGTCCATGCCCGGAATGGGACCGATTACGGCAATGGCAGTCGAGGCTTTCGCGCCCACCATGGTGACCTTCAGAAGGGGACGAGATTTTGCAGCCTGGCTCGGCTTGGTGCCAAAACAGCATTCGAGCGGAGGCAAGCAGGTGCTCGGGCGAACGTCGAAGATGGGACAACGCGATATCCGTCGGCTTCTTATCATCGGCGCGATGACCGTCATTCGATGGGCATGCCGGAAAGCTCCACCCGAGAACTCGTGGCTGGCACGGATGCTGGCGCGCAAACCTCGTATGCTCGTTGCAATCGCCCTCGCCAACAAAATGGCTCGATCCATCTGGGCAATGATGACCAAGAACGAAGATTACAAGGATTCCGCTCTGGCTGCAGCGTAAGATGGCTGAGCTGAAGTCAGGACGGATCGTCGGCGTGTGAGGAGGTCAGCGAACGGTAAGGACAAAGATCGGTGAGAGTGGGTCTGGGAATGCATCCGGGTCAGTGAGCCACGAGCTCGTAGAGCTGATTTTGCACCAGGTCCGCGTAGCTCCATACCGGCCAGCGGTCGTACTCGAGCCGCACAACAGGCCTGATACATGACCGCGCCCGATCACACGTCCGGTACGTGTCTGCCGCATCCGCGCCCATCGCGAGCCACTTCTTAGCCCGCAATCTGTCCTCGCATTCCCGACCGCTGCGGCACACCGAAAACATTAGGAGTATCCAATCAACTATCTCGCGCCGTATCGGGCTTGGTTATTACAAATCGGTCCGGGAGTGCCTGGGTGCGGCGTACGGACTCCACCTCAATCAGCGCCGCCTCAAGTAGCGGCAAGGCGGAATGTAGCTGAGAATTATCACGAGCGATCTCCAGAACAGTCTTGAGATGACTCGCAGCGAGTATACATGCCTTCATCGTCATGATGTTCTCTTTGAGCATTGCGTCGGTTATACCTATCAATAGGTTCGGCGAGACAGATCGACAAAGCGGAAAAATACACCCCAGTCGCCCAAGGTCGTCGTGTTCCGTCAAAGCTCACCGGGCGACGCGAATCATTCGGATGCCGATGACGTTTTCATACTTGTCGGAAACGATTTCGCCATATCCGAACAGGCGCCCATTGACGAGAAGCTCAACGGGCTCGCCAAAACGCTTGTCCAAGCGAAAGCTGTAGCCTGGATCAGCCCTCATCAACTCAGCAACGGAGATCTTGGCGCGTCCAATCACGACATCGATCTCGACCGGTATGGTATTGACCCGCTCCCTAACTTCTGGGCGCACCGCAGCTGTAGCGTCCGACCGCGCATCAGGGAACAATGAACTCGCTTCTTGGAACGCTTCCCCCGTCGCGTGAGGGTGGGCATTCGTCATCTCGGGAGTGAAACCGCCGTGGGAAACCGGCTGTTGCTCATCTGAAACGTTGCACATTAAGTACCCCAAAAAAAATCGTTGTTGCGGCTCGAAGCGTATGCCTCGCTTTCTAGAGCAACTAAGTAGGGGGGTTGGGAAAAGGACCGATTAGGTCGCAATGAACCTTAACAAGTGCTTACTTTCCACAGAATCGCGCGTAGGGCTTGAGCGTTTTGGAACAGACGCGCAGCCCCCAGTTGACCGCGCGACCGCAGTCGCACGGAACTGAACGCTTGTGGAGTCATCGAGCGATTCGCGGGGGTGTGCCTGGTCAATTGCGAGTCGGCGTGGAAACCTATCGCCGCCTCACGAAAAGCACACGCAGCACACATTGCATTTCTCGCCACCAACGCCTAGATTACTAAGATGACGTTAACACAAGGGCGGAATCTGTGTTGGAAGCGGATGTTCATCGCAACTACCTGTCCCGGCTTGCTTTCGCCGGCGATGCCGCAGAGGCCAGATACCATGCGGTCAATCTGCTGGCCAGGGCGCTATGTCCGGTCAAAGGGGTGCGATCCTTCGCCACGTATCAAGTTCGGATTGTCAGTATCAGCGAAACTGGCGCGGTCCTTCAAGCACGAAATATCACGAGCCTGACTGATCATTTTTATCTTTGCCTGGGTCAATTCGAAATCCTTCTTACCTGCACTCGGGTGAAGCGACAGGAAGGCAGGCTCTTTGTGCGGTTTTCGAAACCAGAGGAAAGCGGCTTTATCCACGCGCTAGCACTTATCGATTTCCCTCTCACCACGTTGCAACGACTTCGCGGACAGTCCTCTCGCCGCATTGAAATGAGGATAACGCAGCCAGGAATGAACATCTAAACGATGAGTGCGATTGTGGGGCAATTGGGCACGAGAGACTCAGCGGATATAGGCTTGCGGTTAGGTTGCTTGCTTGTGTGTGGCTTGGCAGTTCTCCTGCCTCTGTATTACGCGTTCACCGGAAAAGACGAAGGGTCAAGCCCCGTTCGCTCGGTTCCTCTACCAACCCCGTCAGTCCCAATACAATTCGAAATGTTATACAGCGAGAATCAGCGCGGTTTGATGTTATTCGACGGTTACATCTATCTCCTCCGTCAGGGCGACGTGTTGCCGGATGGGAGTCGATTCGGGAACGCTAGTAGCCAGACAGGTGAAAGTCCCGTCAAAGAGCAGGAGCGGGCTGGCGGCGATGAACTTTCGTAAGGTGAACAAAGAACCCACTTAGCGATTATTTTCATCCCCAAAAGAAATCATTGCACGCTCGCTATTCTTGAAATGGTGTAATGGAAGCAGTGCGGTCTGTACCGCTTGCCAGCAGAGCTTCGACTTTCTCAGCAACAATGGGCCGGGAGAACAGATAGCCCTGTAGCTCATCACAACCGATATCGTACAGAAACTCGCTTTGCACCGTCGTTTCGACACCCTCTGCGGTGATTTCCAGCCGGTTTGCTTTCGCAAGATCAACGATTGCCCGCACAATCGCCTCATCTCTGTCCGATTGTCCGATGCCCCTTACGAAGCTCTGGTCGATCTTGATACGGTCCACATGGCTTTCGCGGAGCCGCCCAAGTGACGAGAATCCGGTCCCGAAATCGTCTAGTGCAATCTTTACACCTAGTTCACGGAGCTCGCCGAGATTGGAAGAGGTATCGCCGCTATCGTCCAGCCAGGCGGTTTCGGTGAGTTCCAGTTCGAGTTTTCCGGGAGCAAGCTGCGTCAACGACAAAACCTCCGCAACACTTGCTGCGAAACTGGCCTCCTTCAACTGCACAGCCGAAACATTGACGGCAACCTTCGCAAGCGGCCACTTGGCTGCCGTCTGGCATGCCGTTGTCAGTACGTAATGCCCCAGGTCGTTGATGAGGCCTGTTTCTTCTGCAATTGGGATAAAGACTGCCGGAGAAATCGGGCCACGCGCCGGATGCTGCCAGCGTACTAACGCTTCGACGCCGGTGATCTGATGGGTCTTGGCTTCATATTTGGGTTGATAGACAACGGTAAACTGCTGCTTGTCGGCAAGAGCGGTGCGTAAGGCCCGTTCGACCTCTAGACGATCATGGATCAGGTTGTCCATATGGTGCCCGAAGACGGCGACCCGCGCCCCGCCTGCAGCCTTGGCAGCGTGAAGCGCGATTCCAGCCTTTCGCCCGAGTTCGCTGCGCGACTGATCATCGCTTGATACCATGACAACACCGACCGAGCCGCTGACGCAGGCATGGCTGTCACCGACGTCGAAGCGCTCGCCCAGTACCTCGACAACTTTCCTGGCGAGCGTTTCGCAAGTCGGCGTTTTTGCGCCTTTCATAATAAAAGCGAACTCGTCGCCGCCGACACGGGAGAGTGTGCCTAGATTCCTCGTCAGGCGCCCGATCCGAGCGGCAGCTTCGCGAAGAACGTGATCCCCCATTTCAGGCCCGAGTGCGTCGTTCACCTGCTTAAAGCGGTCGAGCCCGACATAAACGAGACCGAACCCCTGTTCGCTGGCTCCATCCGCCAGTGTCTCATCGAGCAATTTTCTAAACCCCAGCCGATTGGGTAGCTGGGTTAACGGATCGCGCAGTCTTGATGCGCGTATGCGTTCCTCACTGTTTCTCGTCGCGATCAAGCGATAGTAAATCGCAGCGAGAAGAGTGGTAACGACCACGAAAAATATGACACCTGTCAGAAAGAGAAGCCATTCTATTGATTTCAGGAAGGCTGCGCCGGGTTTATATGGCTCCCAGAATAAATACCCAAGCAGGTCCCCTTGCTCCGTCATCAGTGAAAGATTGCTCTCGCCAGGGAGAGGGGTCGGTGAAGGAGAGAACCTCATCTCGCCCAATGCATGCTCGTGGGCGAGCGTTTGCAGCATATCGCCATCCACAAAGCGCAAAGCCACATGCAAATAGCTCTCGCCAGCCGCTTTCAGATCGCCAGTTTCGGGCACAATCGGCTTGACGCTAAGGAACGCTGGGTGCCCGTCGACACGGACAAAATCAGAGGCCCCCGGTGATCGCATGCCGTCGCTTATCCCTCCTTCGTCCCCGCTGAGTAGTGCTTTGCGCAATTTGTTCACCAATGGCTGCGCACTCGTCTCCACCAGTTTATAAGCAGCCGGTGCCTGTCGTTCCCCTTTGAAGGAGGCAAAAATCGGGGTGTTCGTGGGTGAGAGAATATACGCCGCGTCATGACCGAAATAGGAGTGCATCCACCCTCCTAAATTTGCATCGAGCCAAGCTGATCTTTCTTCACCATCCGGCATATGCAGCATCTTGACTGCGTCACCCCAGATGGTGACGCTTTCCTGTTCGCGGGCAATGCCCGTGCGCAATTCCGAAATTATGTGCTCGGTGCGATGCGCTTCTCGCGCTGCTTCCGTCGAGTCGATGCTGGCGCTTGCCCATATCAGAACCATATAGGCGGCAACGTACAATCCGAATGTCCCAAGGAGGGTCGGAGCGGTGACGAATATCAGGAAATTCTTAATCGTCGTCTTTTTGAAATCGTCCGCCATTTTCGCTCTTCAACGTTGTAAGTCGCAACTCGCTGATCTCCGTTCATGGCGCTGCTAAACTCCGTGGGTTGGCAATTTGGTACAAAAAATCGCCAATTGCCGTAGCTATCGAAAAACATTGAGAACGTTGGTTAACGAAGTGCCGCGAATGTGATGAGATCGTGTCCCCGGACGTGGTGTAGCTTGGACGACCACGGCTCATCCCGGAGGGCCGGATGAGTGTCAGCTTGCTGCTGGCAAGCTGATCAGCGGATCATCGCTCATTGTGGCGATGGTTTCCAGTGTCATGTAGCGGGACCGCTGGACGGCCCATTCATCGTTCTGTTCGAACGGCCAACCGAGCGAGGTCCTTGTGGCCGTAACCTAGTCGAGGGCTATAACAGCTTCGACCTCAACCATGGCGCCGCGAGGCAGCGCCGCCACCTGATAGCAGGCGCGTGCGGGGAACGGTTCCGCGAAATACCGGGCATAGACATCGTTGATGGCCGCAAATTCACCAAGGTCGGTCACCAGCACGGTGGTCTTGACCACCGGAGGCGTCGCCTTAACCGGCTGGTGCGGATCGAGGCAATAGTCTATCGGCATGACTGACGATGCGTCCGCCCGATACAAACGCCACCGCTTTCCAGCCGAGATCATCGCGCATGCGGTATGGCTCTATTACCGGTTCCCGCTGAGCCTGCGCGATATCGAAGACCTGCTTGCCGAGCGCGGCATTGCCGTCTCGTTTCAGACCGTCTCAGAATGGACGACTAAGTTTGGCCTGAAATTCGCCCACCA
>NZ_MYFN02000008.1 GCF_004514425.2 Shinella sumterensis | reverse complement strand
GCGCCACCGATAAAGCAGATTGGGCGCGACGCCATGGCGGCGAGCGGTCGAAGATACCGTCTCGCCTGGTTCGAAACTCTGCTCAATGATCGTCAGCTTTTGCTCGGTTGTCCACCGCCTGCGGCGGACATCACCGGTCAGCAATTCAACGTGTCGATATGCGTTAGACATAAGCCTGTCCTCAAGCCTGTGCTTGAGCCTTTCTGCTTATGCCGACTGTCCGGTCGAAAGTGGGGGCAGTTCACCGACGGCACTCTCGATTTTTTGCGGGGTATAGGCGGCGATGCCGGCGGCGGCGGGCCGGTGGAGTTCTGTCGCTGCACTGGCTTGTTTCTCACAAGACGGCAAGGCGGCAACGCCTTCGATACTGTCATACGCATGAAGATGAGACTCGATCAGGCCTTCGTGACGTGAGATCTTGGGATTTCTATTTGCCGCGCAGCGAAATATGACTAGGTCATGGATGATTCGGCGGCGATTCTGTTTTTCCGTCGTGGCGGCCGGCTGCTTCGTGCGGCATCGCTGCTGACGGTGCTTGCTGCGCTGGCTGGCGCCGGTTGTGCGGCGCGTCCCGGCGCGGGTGTGGACTCGATGTCGACCACGGTGCCCGCGACGAGCGCGCTTGTGCTGCCCGCTCCGGGCACGCTTTCGATCGTCAGCGTCATCCAGCGTCAATATACCAACGCCATCGAACAGCAGATCGCGCTTTCGACGACGGCGGCCACATCCGGGCAGAATTTCATCAGCATCCAGGCCTTCGGCCCGGCGGAAACCGTGGCGCGGCCCGCGGGCGCGCTCGCTTTCAAGCCCGTGCAGCAGGGCGCGATCCGCGGGGAGATCCGCAAGTATTTTCCCGGCCGCCAGCTCGTGATCTCCACCAATTTCGTGCGCAACAGCTTCGGCCCGTTCGGCTACGCCTATGGGCTGGGCGCGGGCGACGACGGCTGCCTCTACGGATGGCAGCAGGTTCGCTCCGATGTGTCCGATCGCGACAGGCTGCGCGAACTCGGCATGCTCCAGATCCGCCTGCGCGTTTGCCAGTCGGGCGCCTCCGAGAGGGAACTGGTCGAGCTGATGTATGGCTACACGGTCGTCGGCGGGTTTGCCGGCGTCGCCTGGAACCCCTATGGCAGACCTGCCCCCGTCGACAGCCAGATCGGTGGTGGTGAACCCCTGCGGCCCGTCTTCGAGGAACCGACGACGACGGTGGCCACGCCCACCCGCAATCGCGCGGTCGTGACGCGGCGGACTGTGGCGGAAACGCCCGTGCGCAAGACGCAGACGGCCGCCGATACCAGCGGGAACGCGGTCGTCGTTCCCTCGCCGTCGGGTGGTGCTACGGTTTCCGGCGGCGAAGCGGTCGTCGTGCCGTCGCCTGTCTGCGCCACGGGCGAGGGCGGGGCGGCGAGCTGCAACTGAAGTCGGTTGAGTCCTAATTTCTCCTTAACCGTCTTGCGGGTAGTGTCTCGCGATCACGCCATGACGGCGAAGGATGGGTAAATGAGACATAGCGGTACCGTCATACTATGGGCATGTGTGTCCGCTCTCGTGATTCTCGTCATCACGCTCCCCATCAATCTCCAGACCCAGCTTGTCGCCAGCATTGCCGTCGTGACCTTCATGGCGGTGATCAAGGTCCTGCGCGCGGAAGGCATCTGGCGGCTGATCGCGCTCGCCTTCGGCACCGCCATCGTCTTGCGCTACGTCTACTGGCGCACCACCAGCACGCTGCCGCCGCTCAACCAGCTGGAAAACTTCATTCCGGGCTTCCTGCTCTATCTCGCCGAAATGTACAGCGTGATGATGCTGGCGCTCAGCCTCTTCGTGGTCGCGCTGCCGTTGCCGTCGCGCAAGGGCAGCGTCACGCCGCTTGAAAGGCTGCCCAGCGTCGATGTCTTCGTGCCGAGCTACAACGAGGACATCGGCCTTCTCGCCAATACGCTCGCTGCCGCCAAGGCGATGGACTACCCCGCCGACAAGATGACGATCTGGCTGCTGGACGACGGCGGCACGGAACAGAAGCGTAATGCGACCGCCGTCGTGGAGGCGCAGATCGCGACGGCGCGCCATGCCGAGCTGCAAGCGCTGTGCCGCGATCTCGGTGTCAACTATCTCACGCGTGCGCGCAACGAACACGCCAAGGCCGGCAACATGAACAACGGCATGCTTCATTCGAAGGGCGAGCTGATCGCCATCTTCGATGCGGACCATGCGCCGGCGCGGGATTTCCTGCGCGAGACGGTCGGTTACTTCGCCGACGATCCCAAGCTGTTCCTCGTCCAGACGCCGCACTTCTTCCTGAACCCCGACCCGCTGGAGCGCAACCTGCGCACCTTCGAGAAGATGCCCAGCGAAAACGAGATGTTCTACGGCATCATCCAGCGCGGCCTCGACAAGTGGAACGCGTCCTTCTTCTGCGGCTCGGCCGCCGTCCTCAGGCGCACCGCGCTCAACGAGGCGGGCGGCTTCAGCGGTCTTTCGATCACGGAAGACTGCGAGACGGCGCTGGCGCTGCATTCGCGCGGCTGGAACAGCGTCTATGTCGACAAGCCCCTGATCGCCGGGCTCCAGCCCGCCACCTTCGCCAGCTTCATCGGCCAGCGCAGCCGGTGGGCACAGGGCATGATGCAGATCCTGCGCTTCCGCTTCCCGCTCTTCAAGCGCGGGCTCTCGCTGCCGCAGCGCCTCTGCTACATGTCGTCCATGCTGTTCTGGCTGTTTCCGTTCCCGCGCACGATCTTCCTGTTCGCGCCGCTCTTCTACCTGTTCTTCGATCTGGAGATCTTCACCGCATCGGGCGGCGAGTTCCTTGGGTACACGCTTGCCTACATGCTCGTGAACCTGATGATGCAGAACTATCTCTACGGCTCGTTCCGCTGGCCGTGGATTTCGGAACTGTATGAATATGTGCAGAGCGTGCATCTGCTGCCGGCCGTCGTGTCGGTGATGCTCAATCCCACGAAGCCGACATTCAAGGTGACGGCGAAGGACGAGTCGATCGCTGTGGCGCGGCTGTCGGAGATCAGCCGTCCGTTCTTCGTCATCTTCGCCGTGCTGTTCATCGCCTTCCTCATGAGCATCTACCGGTTCTATGCAGAGCCCTACAAGGCGGACGTCACCTTCGTCGTCGGCGCCTGGAACCTGCTCAACCTGCTGATTGCCGGCTGTGCGCTCGGCGTCGTCTCCGAGCGCAGCGAGAAGGCGGCAAGCCGGCGCGTCACCGTCAAGCGCCGCTGTACCTTCCTTAGCGAGGGCCGCGAATATCCCGCCACGCTCGAAAACGTGTCGGCGAACGGCGCCCGCGTGCAGGTCTTCGGCCTTGAGGACGATATCGCGACCGGCGCCGAGGGCGCCCTGCGTTTCAAGCCTTATGGCGGGGAGCACGAGGAAGCGCTGCCGGTCGAAATCCGCAACACCGAGACGACCGGCAACGTCATGGTGATCGGCTGCCGGTTCACGCCGCAGGATGCCCGGCACCATTCGCTCGTCGCGGACCTCATCTTCGCCAACTCCAACCAGTGGAGCGATTTCCAGGTGTCGCGCCGTTATAATCCCGGCATCTTCCGCGGCACGCTGTGGTTCCTCGGGATCGCCGCCTATCAGACGAGCCGGGGCCTGATCTACTTCGTGCGCAGCCTGGGCGGGCGCAAGGGGGAGGCGACGTCGTGAAGTTCGCTCCAGCAGCGGTCGTGGGGCTCGGCCTGTTTCTTGCGCTCTCGGCCTCCACGACATTCGCGCAGGAGGCTGCCGTTCCCTTCGACATGTCGGGCGAGCGTGGCCCGACCGCCGACAAGAAGCCGGACGAGGGCGACAGCGGCACGACCACGCCCACGCCCACGCCCACGACGACCCAGGTGGAACAGAAGCCGGTCGTGGAGCCGCCCGCGCGGCGTTACATCGTGTCGGCCCCGTCGCTGATGCTGGAAGGCGAGGTCGCCAGCCGTTCCTTCCCGATCTACCTCACGAAGGATGAGGCGGCCGGCGCCGATGCGCTCAACCTCGGCTATTCCAACGCCGTCGTCGTCGCGCCGGAAGCCTCGCGCCTGACGATCGTGGTCAACGACGTTCCCATCGGCGAAATGCCGGTGCAATCGGCCGAAGGCACGAAGGATGTGCAACTGAAACTGCCGGCCGGCCTGCTGCGTCCCGGCGTCAATCGCGTCACGTTCAACGCGACACACCGCCACCGCACCGACTGCACCATCCGCTCGACCTACGATCTCTGGACGGCGATCGATCCCGCGCGCACGTTCCTGACCCTGCCGGACACCCCGGCGGGCCGCTTGCAGACCATGGACGATATTCCGGCGATCGGCGTCGGGCCGACCGGGCAGACGAAGTTCATCCTGGTCCTGCCGGAAATGGGCCAGCCCGCTGCCACGAACGCCCTTATGCGCCTCAGCCAGGGCCTCGCCATGATGGCGAAGATGCCCAACCAGACCTTCGATGTCGTCAATACGATGCCGGCGACGCTCGGCGCCGGCGAGCTGGCGGTCGTGATGGGCACGGCCGGCGATCTGACGCCGATCCTGCCACGCCTCCCGGCGACGGCCGGAAGCTCCGCCGTCGCGACCTTTGTCGATGCTCCCGCAGGTGACGGCAAGGTGCTTGCCGTCAGCGGTCCCGACTGGCCGTCCATCGAAAGTGCCGTGGAGGGCATCGTCTCGCCCATTGACCGGCCGCTCGGGATCATGCGCGAAGCGCTCAGCGTTCGCCAGCGCAATGCCGCCGAAATGCCGCTCGTGTACGGAGAGACCACCCTGACACTGGCCGCGCTCGGTGTGCGCACCGGCGAATTCAGCGGCCGCCGTTTCCGCACGGGCTTCGATATCGGCATTCCCTCGGATTTCTACGCCGACGCCTATGGCGAAGCGACGCTGCTGCTCGATGCGGCCTATGCGCCCGATGTGCTGCCAGGCAGCCATTTCGATGTCTACGTCAACGGCAACCTCGCCTCCACGGTGCCGTTCAACAGCCGGAACGGCGGTATTTTCCGTCACCTTCCCATTCGCGTGACGATGCGGCATCTGCGGCCCGGTCCCAACCGCATCGACATCGAGGCGATCCTCCTGACGCAGGCCGATGCGGTCTGTGCGCCGGGCGCCAGCGCCTTGCAGGAGCCGCGCTTCGCGCTGTTCGACACCTCCGAATTGCGCGTGCCGAATTTCGCCCGTATCGGGCAGATGCCCAACCTTGCCGCGCTGTCGGGAACCGCGTTCCCCTATAACGGACAGCCCGAACCGGCGGCGCTCTACCTCGACCGCCTGGATTCCGACACGCTTTCGACGGGCGCGACGTTCCTTGGCCGGCTTGCGGTATCCGGTGGCCGGGCCTTGCAGGTTCGCCCGGAATCTTCGGCGCTTGCCATCGGCGATCGCAACGCCATCCTGATCGGCACGTTGTCGCAGCTTCCGCCGCTGGTGCTCAGCCAGACGCATATCGCCGCCGAAAGTGCGTCGACCTGGGGCGCGCCGGTGACGGGCGACAATCAGCAGGCCGGCACGCAGGAGGCGATAGACCAATGGCAGTCACGCGTGCGTGGCGGGGCATGGCGCAGCCAGGTGGCGGCGTTCCAGGCCTGGCTACAGGAAACCTTCGACATCTCGTTCTCGTCGCTCCGGTTGCTGCCGGGCGAAGAGCAGGAGGTGGTGCCCGACGATAGCGCCCAGTTCCTCATCGCCCAGGGTGACAGCCCGGACCATACGGCGACATGGACCGTGCTTTCGGCGCCGACGGGCGCGAGCCTCAAGGCGGGTATGGCTGCGATGGCGCAGGATGCCCGCTGGCAGCAGCTGGATGGTTACGCGTCACTGGATGACAAGGCCTCCGACAGCCTCGACACGTGGCCGGTCAGCCGCGCCCGGTTCGTGCCGACCCAGCCGTGGAGCTTTTCGAACATGCGCCTGATCGCGGCGAACTGGCTGTCCTCCAACATCCTGTCCTATGCGCTGGCGTTTTGCGGCCTCTCGCTGCTCCTCGGCATGGCGACCTGGGGGCTTTTGCGCCGGTTCGGGCGGCAGTTGTGATCGCGCTGTTTACCGTCGGTTAACCCTACTGGGCTTTTATCGGTGCGAGTTGGCTCTTTATGACGGACACAGGACCGTGTCCGCCGTTCATGACGCATGGTGTCGTCACGGGGTAAGCCGGAGCCGGGTGTGGATAATGACCGAAGGAAATTCGGGATGAAGTCGATCCTGATGGCGCTCGTCCTCGTTTCCGCCGGCGCGGCAAGCGTCGCTGGCTTGTCATTCCGCCTGCCCGGCGATCAGCCGCAGGATGTGCTGCGCATGGCTGCGGGTGCAGACGGGCGTGGGAAGACGGAAAAGAGCCCGCGCGTGGAGCTGGCGCAAGCCGACGGAAACGCGCAGCAGGTTCCCGCCAACCAGACCACGACGACGGCGCAAACCACCCAGACGACACAGGCCGCCGAGACGACGCAGGCCAAGCCCGCGGTCGATGAAAGCGCCCTGCGCTACTTTGCCTCGCGCGGCGACACGGTACGGCTAAACGCCGAGATCGCCCGCCTGCGCGCGCTCTATCCGACCTGGACCCCGCCGGAAAATCCCCTCGCCATCCCTGAGAACGAGGACAAGCAGCTCGAGGCGATGTGGGCGCTCTACAGCCAGTCGCGTTATGCCGATGTCCGCGCGGCAATCGCCGCCCGCCAGAAGGAAGATCCGCAGTGGACACCGCCGGCCGACCTCGTCGAGCGGCTCGATATTGCTGAAAAGCGGGCGGCGCTCATCGCGGCTTCCAATGCGGGCAACAGTCAGGAAGTCGTGCGTCTCGGGGCAGAGACGCCGAGCCTCCTGACCTGCAGCGATGCCGACGTGCTCTGGCGCGTCGCCGAGGCCTTCGTGAAGGTCGATCGCGTGCCGCGCGCCAAGGATGCCTTCGGCTACATGCTCGACAACTGCACGGACGGACCGGTCCGGCTTGCGACGGTGCAGAAGGCTGCCGCCGTGCTCGGCTATGCCGACATGCAGGACCTCCTGGCGCGCGAGCGTGTCGCTGCCGACGGCACCAAGGAATTCGATCCGATCCGTCCCGATCTCGCGCGTCGTTTCGTCAGCGAAGGCGACGATGAGCCGAAGCTGACCGTCGCGTCGGAATATCTGAAGATCGTCGAGAAGCTTCTGGCGGATGACGGCCTTGCATCCGATGCGCTGCTGCTCGGCTGGTATCACCTGCGCCGCGACGAGAATGCGCTGGCCGAACCCTTCTTCCGCAAGGCGCGCTCGATCGAGGATTCCGCCTCGGCCGCCCAGGGCCTGTCGCTCATCCTGCTCGCCCGCAAGCAGCCGGCGGAGGCGGAGGACGTGATGTATGCCTGGCGCACCAGTTCCGACCAGGCGATGGAAACCTATCTCGCCGCGACCGCCAACCTGATGGCGCTCGACCCGATGCCGACCATCGATGCAAAGGTGCTCAACCGCATCGCGCAGGTGACGGTGGAGGAAAAGCACCCCGAAACCGGCGAGCAGTTCGGCTGGTACGCGCTCGCGATGGACCAGCCCCGCACGGCGGCGGAATGGTTCTCGCAGGTCCTGCGCTGGAAGGCGGACTACGAGCCCGCCGCCTATGGTCTGGGCGTGACGCGTCTTCGTCTTGAGGACAGGGCAGGGCTTGCGGCGGTGAAGCAGGCCTGGGCAAGCCGTTCGGAACGCATCGCGCGGCTGGGCGAAGCCGATACCGGCGACGATGCGGCACCCCTTCGCCGCGAGCGCGAGCAGCGCCTCGTGCAGGCCGACCGCCGCTTGCCTGAGCGCGATGTCGTGGCCGAGGAGCGCCCGGCGGTCGTCGAGGAGGTTGCCACGAGGACGCAACGCACCGTCCGTACGACGACACGCAGCACGGCGAGCGCCGATTGCCGCTCGACGCGCGATCCGGCAGGCCTTCCGCCGGCCAGCGCCCTGTCGCTGGGCTGGTGCCTCATGGAAAGGAACCGCCCCATGGAGGCCGCGCAGGCCTTCGAGGTGGCGCTGGGCGGGCAGGGCACGGTGCGCAGCGATGCGGCCTATGGCCAGAGCCTCGCTTATCTGCGTGCCGGCCTGACCAGCGATGCCGCCGTCGCCGCCACCAAGGCGAAGCTCGAACAGCGGCGTGGCGCCGAACTCCAGTCCGCCATCCTTGCAGACCGCGCCGTCGCGAGCTTCCGTGCGCAGCGTTACCGCGAGACATTGGCCTATCTCGACCAGCGCCAACAAATCCGCGCCGAGCCGGTCGACCTGATGGTCATGCGCGCCTATGCCTACAAGAATCTCGGCATGCGGGGAGACGCCTTCCGGCTCTTCGAGGCACTGGGCGAGACGGGCCGGCGGGACGCAATCCGCGCGCTGGCGGAATTGCGCGCCGAGCGTCGCTAAGCCGGCACGGCCGGGGCCATCAGGCACGCTTACAGGAAACATTACGAAAATATAATGATCCCAAAGGGTTCTCCTTTCGGGACATCGGTGTCACATCTCTTTGTAAGGGACAGGGAGGCATGGCCTCGACCATTGGAAGACGGATGAGCAAGAGCGCACGACCGAAAGAGGACTCAAGGACCGCCGAGGATGCGGGCCGGACCAATGTGACCTTTATGCCCGGCGCGGTGCCGCCGCGGCGGCGCAAACGCTCGCGGGCATGGCTGTGGCTGGGGCTTGCCGTCCTTGTCGCCGGAGCCGGCTATTACGGCTGGCGGGCCTACACACCCGCCGACACGGCAGCCGCCGTCGTCACCGAGGCTGTGGTGCGCGGCGATATCGAGAACGCCGTCACCGCCGTTGGCACGCTGGAAGCGGTCAAGTCCGTCGATGCCGGCGCGCAGGTCTCTGGCCAGCTGAAGGTGCTGCATGTCGCCATCGGCGACACGGTCGACAAGGATACGCTGCTTGCCGAGATCGACCCCGCGACCATCGAAAACCGCATGGAGATCAATCGCGCCGAACTCGCCAATCTCCAGGCCCAGCTTGAATCCAAGAAGGCGCAGCTCACCTTGAGGCAGGCCAATATAGCCCGCCAGCGCAATCTCGTGGCCGGCAGCGCCGCCGCCCAGCAGGCGCTCGACCAGGCCGTCGCCGATCTGGCGGCCGCCGAGGCCGATGTGAATGCGACCGAGGCGCAGATCCGCAAGCAGCAGGCGACCATTGCCGGCGACGACGTGGACCTCGGCTACACGAAGATCTATGCGCCCATGGCCGGCACCGTCGTTTCCAACCCGGTGAAGGAAGGCCAGACGCTGAACGCCGCCCAGTCAGCGCCCACCATCGTCACCATTGCGGACCTTTCGACCATGACGGTGCGCGCCGAGGTATCCGAGGCCGATGTCGGCCGCCTGAAGGTCGGCATGGAGGCTTATTTCACGCTGCTGGGCCAGCCCGGCAAGCGTTTCAACGGCACGCTGCGCCAGATCGAGCCGACGCCGACCGTGGAAAACAACGTCGTTCTCTACAACGCGTTGTTCGACGTGCCGAACCCCGACGGCGAGCTGATGACCTCCATGAGTGCGCAGGTCTTCTTCGTGCAGGCCGCCGCGCGCGACGTGCTGATCGTGCCGAACGGCGCGGTGAGCATGAAGCGCGCCGAAGGCGGCGGCAAGCCGCAGGCGGAAGTGACGGTCGTCAAGCCCAACGGCGCAACCGAGACCCGTTCCGTCGAAACCGGCATCCGCAACCGCGTCAGCGTCGAGATCAAGAGTGGGCTGGAAGAGGGTGAACGCGTCGTCGTGACCCCGACATCGGAAGGCGGTTCGGGCCGCGGCGGCAGGGGCGGGCAGGGTCGCGGCATGCGCATGCCGCCGATGTTCTGAGGTGCTGACATGGCACCGCTGATCTCG
Organism: Shinella sumterensis; assembly: GCF_004514425.2. GTDB lineage: Bacteria > Pseudomonadota > Alphaproteobacteria > Rhizobiales > Rhizobiaceae > Shinella > Shinella sumterensis. The sequence goes on along the minus strand of NZ_MYFN02000008.1, from coordinate 214,080 downwards.
CTCCGGGACGTCACCAAGACCTATTTCAACGACGGTTTCGCCGTGGAGGTGCTGCACGGCGTCTCGCTGGATATCGAGGCCGGGGAATTCGTCGCCATCATCGGCCAGTCCGGTTCCGGCAAGTCGACGCTGATGAACATCCTCGGCTGTCTCGACCAGCCGACGAGCGGCGATTACCGCATCGACGGCGAGCCGGTTTCCGATATCGACAGCGACGACCTCGCGGCGCTCCGCCGCCGCACCTTCGGCTTCGTGTTCCAAAGCTATAACCTCATCCCGACGGCAAGCGCGCTGGAGAATGTCGAGGTCCCCGCGATCTATGCCGGCCTTCCGGCGCGTGACCGGCAGGAGCGGGCGGAAATGCTGCTCGGCTCGCTGAAGCTCGGCGATCGGCTGGATCATCGGCCCAACCAGCTTTCGGGCGGCCAGCAGCAGCGTGTCTCCATCGCACGCGCACTGATGAACGGCGGCCGTGTCATCCTCGCCGACGAGCCGACCGGCGCGCTCGACAGCCAGAGCGGCCAGGAGGTCATGGCGCTCTTGCGCAAGATGCACGAGGACGGCCACACGGTCATCCTGATCACCCACTCGCGCGAGGTGGCGGAAGCCGCAGACCGGTTGATCGAAATCCGCGACGGTACCATCATCTCCGACCAGGCGCGAAAGCCGCGGTCCGCGTCATCAGCCGCCGCCGGCCTGCAGAAGGCGGTGCGTGAAGGCTCAGCTGCGATCGCCGACCTCTCCGAAGCGGTCAAGATGGCGTTCCGGGCCCTGCATGCAAACCTCTTTCGCACCGTCCTCACGCTGCTCGGCATCGTGATCGGCGTTGGCTCGGTGGTGGCGATGCTGGCGATTGGCACGGGCGCGCAGAATTCGGTGCTCGACCGTATCTCGGCGATGGGATCGGACCTGCTGCTCGTGCGTCCGAGCATGGCCAATTTCCGCGGTGGCGGGAGTGCGCCGGTGACGCTCATACCGGCAGATGCCGACGCCATTCTCGAAGTGCCGAACGTCGCCTTCGCCGTGCCGGAAATGACGAGCACGGTCACCGTGCGCTACGGCAATATCGATTACCAGACGACCGCCAACGGCACGGTGCCGGCGTTTCCGCGAGCGAAATCCTGGGCCGTGGCCTCGGGTGAATTCATCAATGCCGAGGACATGAGCACCTACGCCCCGGTCGTCGTGCTGGGCCAGACGGTCGCCAGGACGCTGTTCACCAACGGCGAAAATCCGCTCGGCCAGTATGTGCTGGTCAACAAGATTCCTTTCCAGGTGATTGGCGTCATGGCGGAAATGGGCGCGACCGCCGGCGGCAACGATCAGGATGACGTGATGCTCGTGCCGCTGTCGACCGGCAGCATGCGGCTCTTCGGCCAGCGCAACGTGCGCACGATCACCGTGCAGGTGCAGGACGCCAGCGCCATCGATCAGACGCAGGACACCATTCAGGCACTGCTCGACGAGCGCCACAAGGCGCAGGATACGCAGATCACCAACATGTCCTCGGTGCGCGAGGCCTTCACCGAGACGTCGAACACCATGAAGCTGTTCCTGGGTTCGGTCGCCGCGATCTCGCTGCTCGTCGGCGGCATCGGGGTGATGAACATCATGCTGGTCAGCGTGCGCGAACGCACCCGCGAGATCGGCGTGCGCATGGCGACGGGTGCGCGTCAGCGCGATATCCTGTTGCAGTTCCTCATCGAGGCGCTGGTCGTCTCGGCGATCGGCGGCGCCATCGGTGTCGTGCTGGGCCTGTCCATCGGCGGCATTGCCCAGGCCTTCGGCATGCCGGTGAGCTTCACCGTCGGACCTGTCGCGCTGGCCTTCGCCTGCTCGTTCCTGACCGGTCTGGTCTTCGGCTACCTGCCGGCCCGCAATGCCTCGCGCCTCCAGCCGGCGGTTGCGCTGAGCACGGACTGACGCCGAACCGGCGTCAGGTGCGGTCGAGCGCCCTCGTCAGGGTGAGTGCTGCGATGGTGCAGATCGCGCCCGAGATCAGGTAGCCGCCGATGAAGATGATGCCAAAGCTGCTGGCAAGCCCGAGCGCCACCAGCGGTGCGAAGCCCGCGCCGACCAGCCAGGCGAGATCGGAGGTGAGGGCGGCGCCGGTATAGCGGTAGGGCTGCGAGAAGCGCGAGGACACCGCGCCCGAGGACTGGCCGAAGCTCAGGCCCAGGATGAAGAAGCCGATCAGGATGAAGGCATCCTGTCCCTTGCCGCCCGCATCCAGCAGGAACGGTGCGGAGAAGGAGAAGATCGCGATCAGGATCGCGCCGGCCATCAGCTGGTTGCGCCGGCCGATCCGGTCGGCGAGCACGCCCGACAGCACGATGCCGACCGCGCCGAGTGCCGCACCCGCAACCTGCACCCACAGGAACTGTGCGGCCGACTGCCCGCCCGTCAGCGTGACCCAGGAGAGCGGGAAGATAGTGACGAGGTGGAACATCGCGAAGCTTGCCAGCGGCACGAAGGCGCCGAGAACGACGTCCGTGCTGTGCTTGCTCAGCATTTCGAACACCGGTCGCGCCTGCAGCTCCTGCGCTTCCATCGCCGCGCCGAATTCCTTGCTGGCGACGATGCGCAGGCGCGCGAAGAGCGCCACAACGTTGATCGCGAAGGCCACGAAGAAGGGATAACGCCAGCCCCACGAGATGAAATCCTCCTGCGACAGCGTGCTGACGAAATAGCCGAACAGGACGCTGGCCAGCGCAAAGCCGATGGGCGCGCCGAGCTGCGGGATCATCGCGTACCAGCCGCGGCGGTTGTCCGGGGCGCTGAGGTTGAGCAGCGAGGCGAGGCCGTCCCACGCGCCGCCGAGCGCAAAGCCCTGTCCGAGACGGAAGAGCGCCAGAAGCGCCACGGCCCAATAGCCGATCGTGTCGTAACCCGGCAGGAAGGCGATGGACGCCGTCGAGCCGCCGAGGATGACGAGCGCCGTCGTCAGCTTCGTGCCGCGTCCGTAATTGCGGTCGATCCACATGAAGACGAAGGAGCCGACCGGGCGGGCGAGGAAGGCCAGCGGGAACAGCGCGAAGGACATCAGCGTCGCGACCACCGGATTGGGCGCGAAGGGGAAGATGAGCTTGGGAAAGACCAGGATGGAGCCGAGGCCGTAGACGAAGAAATCGAAGAACTCGGAGGTTCGGCCGATGACCACGCCGATGGCGACGCTGCCGGGCGACAGCGGCTTGTCGTCCTCATGCATGCGGCGCGCGTCGCGCTCCAGACCGGACGAGGTGGGATTGACGGCCGAACTCATGAACTCCTCCGTATGGATTTGCGTCATGTGGTTAGAATGTTGATCAATCGTTGGCCGATGGCAAGGACTACCTTGCAAATGAGTCACCGGGTCTGCGAATTGACAGAGGGCATTTCTATTGCGCTAGTACAATCGCGCATCGACAGATAGCCCCTTATTGACTACCCTCCTGCGACAGAATGCTGCGCTGCGACGATGGACCTCACTTCCAAAGCCGTTTGTGCCCGATTATTGCCGACTAGACAGAACGCAAGTTGAGGCCGAAATGCCGAAGCAATTCAGTTTAGCCAGTCGATTCACCGTTTTTGCCCTTATGCTCGCCACTTTGAGTGGTTGTGATCTCGTCGTCATGTCTCCATCCGGTGATATTGCGGCGCAGCAAAGGGACCTGATCGTCATCTCGACGATCCTGATGCTGGTGATCATCATTCCCGTGATTTTCCTCACGCTGTTTTTCGCCTGGCGGTACCGCCAGTCGAACACGGCCGCCAAATACGATCCGGAATGGCACCATTCCACCGGCCTGGAAGTGGTGATCTGGTCGGCGCCGCTCGCCATCATCATCGCGCTGGGCGCCATCACCTGGGTCAGCACCCACAAGCTCGATCCCTATCGTCCGCTCGACCGCATCGACGCGGCGCGGCCGGTGACGGAGGAGATGAAGCCGATCACCGTGGAGGTCGTCGCGCTCGACTGGAAATGGCTGTTCTTCTATCCGGATTACGGCATCGCCACCGTCAACGAGATGGCGGCTCCCGTCGATGTGCCGATCAACTTCAAGCTCACGGCCTCCTCGGTCATGAACTCGTTCTACATCCCCGCGCTTGCCGGCATGATCTATACGATGCCGGGCATGGAGACGAAGCTGCACGCCGTCATCAACAAGCCCGGCGAGTATGACGGCCTCTCGTCCAATTTCAGCGGCGACGGCTTCTCGCACATGCGCTTCAAGTTCCACGGCGTCGACCAGGCGGGCTTCGATGCCTGGGTCGCCCGCGTCAAGCAGAACGGAACCGCGCTCAACCGCGACGCTTACCTGAAGCTCGAAAAGCCGAGCGCGAAGGAACCCGTCCGCTACTTCGCAACCGTCGATGACGGGCTCTACGAGGCCGTGCTCAACATGTGCGTGCGCGAAGGCCAGATGTGCATGAAGGACATGATGCACATCGACATGATGGGCGGCGGCGGCAAGGACAGCCACGACAACAAGGAGCGCCTGCGCCACGACGACCGCTTCGTCAGCGAGGCCCGCCCGAAGAGCGACATCCCCGTCGAACAACTGGTCGCCTCTCTCGAGCAGGATATCTGCCGCACCGAGCCCGGCGAGGCCCTGACGCTGGATGCGGACGGCAAGCTGCCGGCGACCGAGTTCATGAAGTACAGCCCGCGCGCGACGCAGTAGCGCCCGCGCCTGCCGCAACCGGCTCCCGCGGTTCCGGCGTATCTGTAGAAACCCATGGCCTGCCAGTCCCGGGCCGCAGTCTGTAAAGTTTGGACCACCCCATGTTCGGTGACATCAGCCTCACGCAATTCATCTTCGGCCGGCTTACCTGGGAAGCGATCCCCTATCACGAGCCGATCCTTGTCGTGACCTTTGCGGTCGTGGCGCTCGGCGGCCTCGCCATCCTGGGCCTGATCACGAAGTTCAAGCTCTGGGGCTATCTCTGGAACGAATGGTTCACGAGCGTCGATCACAAGAAGATCGGCATCATGTACATCATCCTCGCCATCATCATGCTGCTGCGCGGCTTTGCCGACGCCATCATGATGCGCATCCAGCAGGCGATCGCCTTCAATGGCAACGAGGGCTACCTCAACCCGCACCACTACGACCAGATCTTCACCGCCCATGGCGTGATCATGATCTTCTTCGTGGCGATGCCCTTCGTCACCGGCTTCATGAACTATGTCGTGCCGTTGCAGATCGGCGCGCGCGACGTCTCGTTCCCGTTCCTCAACAACTTCTCCTTCTGGATGACGACGGCCGGTGCCGTCATCATCATGATGTCGCTGTTCGTGGGCGAGTTCGCCCGCACCGGCTGGCTGGCCTATCCGCCGCTGTCTGGCGCCGATTACAGTCCGGGCGTCGGTGTCGATTATTACATATGGGGCCTTCAGGTGGCGGGCGTGGGCACCACGCTGTCCGGCATCAACCTCATCGCGACCATCGTGAAGATGCGCGCGCCCGGCATGACCTTCATGAAGATGCCGATCTTCACCTGGACGTCGCTCTGCACCAACATCCTCATCGTCGCCACCTTCCCGATCCTCACCGCCACGCTCGCGCTGCTGTCGCTCGACCGCTACGTCGATACGAACTTCTTCACGAACGATCTCGGCGGCAACCCGATGATGTATATCAACCTCATCTGGATCTGGGGCCACCCGGAGGTCTATATCCTCGTCCTGCCGGCCTTCGGCATCTTCTCCGAGGTGGTCGCCACCTTCAGCGGCAAGCGCCTCTTCGGCTACGCCTCGATGGTCTACGCCACCTGCGTCATCATGATCCTGTCCTATCTCGTGTGGCTGCACCACTTCTTCACGATGGGCTCGGGCGCGTCGGTGAACGCCTTCTTCGGCATCACCACCATGATCATCTCGATCCCGACGGGGGCGAAGATGTTCAACTGGCTCTTCACCATGTATCGCGGGCGCATCCGCTACGAAGTGCCCATGCTGTGGACGATCGGCTTCATGGTGACCTTCGTCATCGGCGGCATGACGGGCGTGATGCTCGCGATTCCGCCGGCCGACTTCGTGCTGCACAACTCGCTGTTCCTGATCGCCCATTTCCACAACGTCATCATCGGCGGCGTGCTGTTCGGCCTGATGGCGGGCGTCGTCTACTGGTTCCCGAAGGCCTTCGGCTACAAGCTCGATCCCTTCTGGGGCAAGATGAGCTTCTGGTTCTGGCAGATCGGCTTCTTCTTCGCCTTCATGCCGCTCTATGTGCTCGGCCTGATGGGTGTGACGCGCCGCGTCAGCCAGTTCGAGGACCCGTCGCTGCAGATCTGGTTCATCATCGCTGCCTTCGGTGCCGCGCTGATCGCCATCGGCATCGCCTCCTTCATCATCCAGCTCGTCGTGAGCTACCTGAAGCGCGACCAGCTGCGTTGCGATACCGGCGACCCGTGGAACGGCCGTACGCTGGAGTGGTCGACGTCCTCGCCGCCGCCGGACTACAACTTCGCCTTCACGCCGGTCGTGCACGATCACGACAGCTGGTACGACATGAAGAACCGCGGCTACGAGCGTCCGCTCGAAGGCTTCAAGCCGATCCACATGCCGAAGAACACCGGCACGGGTGTCATCCTCTCCGGCATCAGCATCGTGCTGGCCTTCGCCCTGATCTGGTACATCTGGTGGCTGGCGGCCGTTGCCTTCATCGCGCTTATCGCAGTGTCGATCGCCCACACCTTCAACTACGACCGCGACTTCTTCATCCCCGCCGAGACCGTGACGGCCACGGAAGATGCGCGCACCAAACTGCTTGCAGAACGGACCTGAGCCATGAGCGCGACCCAAGTCCAAGAAACCGAAAAGCCGCAGTTCTACCTGACGGAAGACCACCACCCGGAAAACAGCACCAATCTGGGTTTCTGGCTTTACCTGATGAGCGACTGCCTCATCTTCGCCGTGCTGTTTGCCACGCACGGCGTGCTCGGCCGCAACTATGCGGCCGGCCCGTCGCCGGCGGACCTGTTCGATCTCAACCTCGTCGCCATCAACACGGCGCTGCTGCTGTTCTCCTCCATCACCTATGGCTTTGCCATGCTGCAGATGGAGCGTGGCGCCAAGATGGAAACGCTCGTCTGGCTCGGCATTACCGGCCTCTTCGGCGCGGCCTTCCTGGCGGTGGAAATCTATGAGTTCCACCATCTCATTGCCGAAGGCGCGGGGCCGACCCGCTCGGCCTTCCTGTCGTCCTTCTTCACGCTGGTGGGAACGCACGGCCTGCACGTCACCTTCGGTCTCATCTGGCTGGTCACGCTGATGGTGCAGGTGTCGAAACGCGGCCTGATCCCGGAAAACCGCCGCCGGCTGATGTGCCTGTCGATGTTCTGGCACTTCCTGGACGTCATCTGGATCGGCGTCTTCTCCTTCGTCTATCTGCTGGGAGTCCTCGGATGAGCTCGCATCACGAAAGCGCGTCTGACGTGCATCACGCCCACAGCCACGGTCATGAGGCCGCCCACGGGTCCTTCAAGAGCTACGTGACGGGCTTCATCCTGTCGGTCATTCTCACGGCCATTCCCTTCTGGCTGGTCATGGGCGGCGTGCTCGACAGCAAGCTCCTGACCGCCGTTCTCGTCATGGGTATCGGCGTCGTGCAGATCTTCGTGCACATGATCTACTTCCTGCACATGAACACGCGTTCCGAGGGCGGCTGGACGATGATGGCGCTGATCTTCACGCTCGTCATCGTCGGCATCGCCATTGCGGGTTCGCTCTGGGTCATGCATCACCTCAACACGAACATGATGCCCATGACCCATGAGATGATGAAGAACATGCCCTGACGAGCGGGACCGGCATGCAGACGCATCAGCCAAGGCCGCAGGACGGCGGGCAACCATCGCCGCGCGCCCGCAAGGTTCTCACGGCGTTCCTCGTCCTGCTCGTGGCGGTGTTCGTGGGGCTCGGCACTTGGCAGGTGCAGCGGCTCTTCTGGAAGCTCGACCTGATCGCGCGGGTGGATGCCCGGGTCCATGCCGCGCCGGTAACGGCGCCTGCGGGTCCCGTGGATGCCGCCGCGGACGAATATCGCCATGTCACAGCCATTGGTCTTTTCGAACACGACAAGACCGCGCTCGTCCAGGCCGTTACGGAGCGCGGCGCGGGCTTCTGGGTGATGACGCCGCTTCGGGCCGATGGCGCCCGGACGATCCTCATCAATCGCGGTTTCGTTCCCGCCGACCGCAGCGGCGAGGATGCACGCCTCGGCAGCGAACTGGCCGCCGGTCCGGTCACGGTGACGGGCCTGCTGCGGATCAGCGAGCCGGGCGGCGGTTTCCTGCGCGCCAATGATCCCGCGGCCGACCGCTGGTTCTCCCGCGACGTGGCCGCCATCGCTGCGGCCAAGGGGCTTGAGAATGTCGCGCCCTATTTCATCGACGCGGATGCAACGCCCAATCCGGGCGGCCTGCCGGTCGGCGGCCTGACCGTCGTCACATTCCGCAACAGCCACCTCGTCTATGCGCTGACCTGGTATGCGCTGGCGGTGATGAGCGCGTTCGCGGCGTACAGCGTCCACCGCCGCCGCTTCGTCTGAAATCCCTTGCATCCCGCCCGCATGCAGCGCTTTGCAAAGCAGTCGAACGACCCTACATAGTGACGTCGGTCGTCAAACGGAGTTCAGGTGTGAGCGTTGCCTTCGTCAAGGAAGAGAGTGCGGAAACAGCAGCGGAAACCCAGCTGCCGGATCGGCCCATCTCGCCGCATCAGAACCTCGTCACGGAAACGGGCCTGAAGGCGCTCGAGGCGCAGCTGCAGGCCGCGCGCGAGGCGTTCGAGGCGGCCAATGCGCTTGAGGATGTGAACGAACGCCGCCGCCAGACGGCCGGTCCCGTGCGTGATCTGCGCTATCTCGCAGAACGGCTGCGCACGGCCCAGCTCGTGCCGGCGCCGACCGCGAACGATGTCGTCGCCTTCGGCAGCACCGTGACTTTCAGCCGCGATGACGGGCGCGTGCAGACCTACCGTATCGTCGGCGAGGACGAGGCCGACCCCAAGGCGGGCTCGATCTCCTATGTCTCGCCCGTCGCGCGCAAGCTGATCGGCAAGGCCGTCGGCGATGTCGTCACGGTGGGCGAGCAGGAACTCGAGATCGAGACCATCGCCTGAAACGAAAAAGGCCGGCTTGCGCCGGCCTTCTCATATCTTAGAAGCTGACGGCGCGATCGCCGTCCTCGTCCTGGATGCGCGTCGGCAGGCCGATGCGGTTCAGGAGGTTGATGAACGGCTTCGGCGGCAGTTCCTCCACATTGGCCATCTTCTTCACGTCCCACTCGCCGGTGGCGACGAGCATCGCGGCGGCGACGGGCGGAACGCCGGCAGTGTAGGAAATGCCCTGCGAACCGACTTCCTCATAGGCTTCCTTGTGGTCGGCCACGTTGTAGATGAAGACGGTCTTTTCCTTGCCGTCCTTCAGGCCCTTCACATAGTCGCCGATGCAGGTCTTGCCTTCGTAACCGGGGGCGAGCGACGCCGGATCGGGCAGCACGGCCTTGACGACCTTGAGCGGCACGACTTCCAGGCCTTCCGCCGTCTTGACCGGCTGCTCGGAAAGCAGGCCGAGGTTCTTCAGCACCGTGAAGACGTTGATGTAGTGATCGCCGAAGCCCATCCAGAAGCGGACGTTCGCGCCGTCCATGTTCTTGGCGAGCGAGTGCACCTCGTCATGGCCGCAGAGATAGGCGCGGCGCGTGCCGACGACCGGCAGGTCGTAATCCTTGCCGATTTCGAACATCTTGTTGGTCTGCCACTGGCCGTTCTGCCAGGAGTAGACGACGCCGGTGAATTCGCGGAAATTGATTTCCGGGTCGAAGTTCGTGGCGAAGTACTTGCCGTGGCTGCCGGCATTGATGTCGACGATGTCGACATCCGTCACCTTGTCGAGATATTCGTCCTTGGCGAGCTTGGCATAGGCGTTGACGACGCCCGGGTCGAAGCCGGCGCCGAGGATGGCGGTGATGCCCTTCTCCTCGCATTCGGCCGCACGCTTCCACTCGTAGTTCCCGTACCACGGCGGCGTCTCGCAGATCTTGCCCGGCTCTTCGTGGATCGCCGTGTCGATATAGGCGACGCCGGTATCCATGCAGGCGCGCAGCACCGACATGTTGAGGAAGGCGGTGCCGACATTGATGACGATCTGCGACTTCGTGGACGTGATCAGCGCCTTGGTGGCTTCGATATCCAGCGCGTCGAGCGCATGGCCTTCGAGAACGCCCGGCTGCTTCATCGCGTTCTTCTCATGAACGGACGCGATGATCTTGTCGCACTTCGCCTTGGTGCGCGAAGCGATGTGGATGTCGCCGAGCACGTCGTTGTTCTGGGCGCATTTGTGCGCCACGACCTGTGCAACGCCGCCGGCGCCGATGATGAGCACGTTTTTCTTCATGTCCCGGAATAGCTCCTTCTGGGGTTGATGGGGGAGATTTAGGAAAGGCTTGCTTCGTAATCCGCGTAGTCGAATTCGCGGACGGTGCGGATGCTGCCATCCAGTTCGCGGATGGCGATCGCCGGCATTTTCACGCCGTTGAACCAGTTCTTCTTGACCATCGTATAGCCGGCCGCATCCTGAACGGAGATGCGGTCGCCGACCTTCAGGCGGTTCTCGAAGTTGAATTCGCCGAAGATATCGCCGGCCAGGCACGACTTGCCGCAGACCATGTAGCGGTGCGGGCCGGTGTTGGGCGAAAGCTTGGCGTTCTCGCGGTAGATCAGGAGATCGAGCATGTGCGCCTCGATCGACGAATCGACGATGGCGAGGTCCTTGCCGTTGTTGAGGATGTCGAGCACCGTCACCTCCAGCGAGGTCGACTTGGTGATCGAGGCTTCGCCCGGCTCGAGATAGACCTGCACGCCGTATTCACCGGCAAAGCGCTTCAGCCGCTCCGCGAATCGTTCCAGCGGATAGTTCTCGCCCGTGAAGTGGATGCCGCCGCCGAGGCTCACCCATTCGGCCTTCTTCAACAGCGGTGCGAACTTATCCTCGATCGTGCCCAGCATGCGATCGAACAGGTCGAAATCACCGTTCTCGCAGTTGTTGTGGATCATGAAGCCCGAGACGCGGTCCATCACCGGCTCGACCTTTTTCACATCCCATTCGCCGAGGCGCGAGAAGGGGCGAGCAGGGTCGGCAAGGTCGAAGCTCGACGAGGAGATACCGGGATTGAGACGCAGGCCCCGCACGATGCCGGCCGCCTTGTCGGAGAACCGGTCGAGCTGGCCGATGGAGTTGAAGATGATCTTGTCGGCGTGGCTGATCACCTCGTCGATCTCGTAATCGGCATAGGCGACGGAGTAGGCGTGGGTTTCCTTGCCGAACCGCTCGTGCCCCAGGCGCACCTCATTCAACGACGAGGAGGTCGTTCCGTCCATGTAGTCGCGCATGAAATCGAAGACCGACCAGGTGGCGAAGCACTTCAGCGCCAGCAGCGCCTTCGCCCCGGACAGCTCGCGCAGCCGCGCGATCTTTTCCATGTTGGCGAGAAGCTTCGACTTGTCGATCAGATAATACGGCGTCGTAAGGGACATGCGGGACCTGTCTTGTGCGGTGGATGGCCGCCGGCGCAAACCGGCAATGCGACGAAAACGCGATGAGGAGGCGCAAACCGTCCGCTTCGCGTGGCTCAGGAAAGGGAAAAGCCGCTGTTACGGTATCGTCGTGCGGACACGGCGATGTGACAGCGCCTTGGCGCTGTTGCCCCGGTCGCGATACCTGGCGAGAAAGAGATTGGGCAGGCGCGGCGTCTTCACCGGGCGCAACGATGCGGCCGGCGTAACGGCATAAAAGCCAGACCGTGCCCCATGGGCACTGATCGAAAAGCGTTCTTCCGTTCGGGGGGCATCCGAGCCCATCCCCGATTGGAAGAGGGCGTGCCAAGACATGGCGTCCTCCCCAACCAGCAGATGAAACCTGCAACAAGTGGCGCTCTCTAACACGAGGCGGCCGGAAATATCAATGTGGCTTCCGCTGCGATTTTTTTCGTTTTTGCTCTTGCACCTCTAGTCGCTAGAGGTCGTAGACCATCCTTACGATAATGAAGAGGATTGTATGATGTCCGATGTGAAAGAGACGCGGTTCCGGGTCGAGGGCATGGATTGCGCGTCCTGCGCCAGCAAGATCGATACGGCGGTGCGCCGCATGCCTGGCGTGTCCGACGTCTCGGTTTCCGTCACCGCCGGCACGATGCGAGTGCAGCACGATCCGGCGAGCGATCTTGAGGCAGTCCGCAGGAAAGTGTCGGGCCTCGGCTATGTCGTGACGCCGGGTGCTGCCCTTGCGGGAGGCAATCCCGCATCGGAACACGCACATCCGGACTGCGGTCATGCGCATGCGCACGACCATGACCATTCGCATGGCCACGACCAGGGAGCAAAGGCCGCCGCCATCGAAGGCCTGCACGGCCACGATCACGGCCCCTCGGAAGGCCCCTGGTGGAAGGGCAGGAAGGGCCGGTTGACCATTCTTGCCGGCGGCGCGCTCGTGATCGCCTATGGCGTCGGCCACCTGTTTCCCGCCATTGCATCCTATGCCTTTCTCATCGCCATGATCGTCGGCCTCGTGCCGATCGGGCGGCGCGCCATCATGGCGGCGCTTGCCGGCACGCCCTTTTCCATCGAAATGCTGATGACCATTGCGGCCGTCGGCGCCGTCGTCATCAATGCGACGGAAGAGGCCGCGATGGTCGTCTTCCTCTTCCTCGTCGGCGAATTGCTGGAGGGCGTTGCCGCTGGCAAGGCGCGCGACAGCATCCGCTCGCTTTCGACCCTCGTGCCGAAGACGGCGCTGTTGGAGGAGGACGGCAGCACCAAGGAGGTGCCGGCCGAGGCGCTTCCCGTCGGCGCGGTCATCCTCGTGCGCCCGGGCGACCGGATTTCCGCCGACGGCACGATCATCGAAGGCGAGAGCGCCATCGACGAGGCGCCGGTGACGGGTGAAAGCACGCCCGTCCGCAAGGAGACCGGCGACACGGTCTTTGCCGGCACGGTGAACGGCGACGCGGCATTGCGCATCCGGGTCACGGCGGCGGCCGCCGACAACACGATTGCCCGCGTCGTCAAGCTGGTCGAAGAGGCCCAGGAATCCAAGGCGCCGACCGAGCGCTTCATCGATCGCTTCTCGAAATATTACACGCCCGGCGTCGTCGTGGTCGCCGCGCTCGTCGCGATCATCCCGCCGCTCGCCTTCGGCGGCGTCTGGAGCGAATGGGTCTACAAGGGCCTCGCGGTGCTGCTGATCGGTTGCCCCTGCGCGCTCGTCATCTCCACGCCGGCGGCCATCGCCGCGGCCCTGTCCGCCGGGGCCCGCCGGGGGCTGCTCATGAAGGGCGGCGCCGTGCTGGAAGGGCTGGGCAAGCTCACGGCCATCGCCTTCGACAAGACCGGAACGCTGACCGAGGGAAAACCCGTCGTCACCGATGTCGTCGCCTTCTCGTCGCCGACCGAAGAGGTGCTGCGCCTCGCCGCAGCGCTGGAGGCAGGCTCCAGCCATCCGCTGGCGCTCGCCATCCTCGCCAAGGCCGCTGGGGACGGCATCCTGGCCCCGGCCGCCACCGGTTCGCGCGCGCTGGGCGGCAAGGGCGTCGCCGCCACCGTCGAGGGCAGGGAGGTCTTCCTCGGCTCGCCGAAGGCCGCCGCCGAGCATGTCGCGTTGTCCGAAGAGGTGCAGGCTGCGACCGTGGCGCTCAACGATGACGGCAAGACCGTGTCCATGCTGATCGTCGACGGCGTGCTGGCCGGTGCCATCGCCATGCGCGATGAACCGCGCGCGGACGCCGCCGCCGGCTTGAAAGCCCTGAAGGACCTCGGCATCAAGACCGTCATGCTGACCGGCGACAATGCCCGCACGGCCAAAGCCGTCGGCGCCGAACTTGGCATCGAGGTGCGCGCCGAGCTGATGCCGGAGGACAAGCAGCGCATCGTCGGCGAACTCCAGCGCGAAGGTTTTGTCGTCGGCAAGATCGGCGATGGCATCAACGATGCGCCGGCGCTCGCCGCCGCCGATGTCGGCATCGCCATGGGCGGGGGAACGGACGTGGCGCTGGAAACCGCCGATGCCGCCATCCTGCACGGCCGGGTGGCCGACGTGGCGCTGATGACGGACCTCTCGAAGCGCACGATGCGCAATATCGTCGAGAACATCGTGCTCTCGCTCGGCCTCAAGGGTGTCTTCCTTGTCACGACCATTATCGGCATCACCGGCCTTTGGCCCGCAATCCTCGCCGATACCGGTGCCACCGTGCTGGTCACGCTGAATGCGCTGCGTCTCCTCAGGCCGATCAAGTGACGCGGCGCAGGACAATCCTCGGCCTCTGCGTGCTGGCCGCGATCGTCGGAGCGACGGTCGCCGCACAGATGCCGGCGGCGGAGGCACCCAGGCAACGGGTCTTCCGGCTCGAAACCGTCGACGGCAAGCCGTTCGGGTCCGCTGATCTCGCCGGCAGGCCCTATCTCATCTTCTTCGGCTTCACCCATTGCCCGGATGTCTGCCCGACCGCGCTTTTCGAGTTGAGCGGTCTCCTGAAGGAGATCGGTCCGGCCGCGGATCGCATCACGCCGCTCTTCGTCTCGATTGATCCCGAACGCGACACGGCGGAACTGCTCAAGCTCTACATGACGTCCTTCGATCCCCGCATCGTGGCGTTGCGGGGCGATGCGGCTCAGACCAGGCAGGCTGCGGATGCCTTCTCGGCCACATTCAGGAAGGTGGAGACAGCGTCCGACAGCTACACGATGGACCACACCGCCGGGCTCTTCCTCATCCGCGCGGACGGGCGTTTGCAGGGCATGCTCGACATGCACGAGCCGCGTGCGGTCCAGCTCCAGAAACTGAAGCTGCTGGCCCAGACCTGAAGCATTTCCAGCCGAAGCGGCATCGCTTCGGCGTCGGACAATGCGGCAATGATCTAGTAATGGTCGTCGTGGCAGAGTTCGTGATTGGCGAGCGCGCGGATGACATAGCAGTCGCGCACCTGGTCGGAATGGCAATGGCTGGTGATGCGCACCAGCTCGGCTTCCAGCTTCTGGAGGCGGGCGATCTTGCGGCGAACGGCAGAAAGCTGTTCGGCGGCGATGCGGTCGGCATCGTGGCAAGGGCGCTCGGGATGCTGGCTGAGATCGATCAGTTCACGGATGGCATCGAGGGTGAGGCCGAGATCGCGCGCATGGCGAATGAAAGCGAGCCGGTCGCGTTCGTCGCTGGAGTAACGCCGCTGGTTGCCTTCGGAACGTTCGGCCGGTGCGATCAGCCCCATCTGCTCATAGTAGCGGATCGTGGGAATCTTGACGCCTGTTGCCCTGGAAAGATCGCCGATGGTCAGCATCGTTTCGCCTCGTCGCATGCACTCGCCCACAGATGGACGTGGAGGTCATGAAAATCAAGTTTTCCGGCTCTCCCCATCGTGCGGACAGCGCGCGGCAAGGTTCTGACGTTTTTTTGTACATGCCGTGATCGTTGGACGAAAGAATGCCGCAAATCTGGGGTTGAAGCTCTGGTGGCAAGAGGGTTTAAGCTCCGGCCGATCCTGGTCGGCTCCGTGTCGCCGACCGCGGCATGAAGCCGCAAACGAACAAGATTAACGAAGTTCTAAGCAATCGCTTGGACTCTAGACGAAACGGGCGCCGCGCGATTGCGGCGCGCCGAACTTCCAACAACCGAAACAGACCGATGTTTGTGCTTCGCCAACGCTCCGATACCAAATCCGCCCGCCCGCGCCTTTCCCTGCTCGCGCGCCTCGCCGCCGCTACGGTTGCCGGTGGCCTGCTTGCCGGCTGCATGGCCATGGACGTCGCCTCGCTTGCGGAAGCGCCCAAGCTTTCCAACAAGGTGAAGGCGGAAATGTCGAAGAAGAAGATGCGGCCGGAAAGCCCGGTCCTCGTGCGCATCTTCAAGCAGGAGAGCGAGCTGGAGGTCTGGAAGGTCGATGCCAGCGGCAAGTATGCCCTGTTCAAGACCTATCCGATGTGCCGCTGGTCCGGAAAGCTCGGCCCCAAGACGAAGAGCGGCGACCGCCAGGCACCCGAAGGCTTCTACCATGTCTCGGCCAGCATGCTGAACCCGAACTCGCAATATTACGTGTCGTTCAATCTCGGCTATCCGAACCGTCTCGAATCGGCGCTCGGCTATACCGGCGAGGCGCTGATGGTGCATGGCGCCTGCTCGTCGTCGGGCTGCTATGCCATGACGGACCAGGGCGTCGGCGAGATCTATGCCATCGTGCAGAAGGCGCTTGAAGGCGGCCAGCAGCGTTTCCAGGTGCAGGCCTTCCCCTTCCGCATGACGACGGAGAACATGGCCAAGCATCGCGGCGACCCGAACATGCCGTTCTGGCGCACGCTCAAGGAAGGCTACGACGCCTTCGCCTTCACGCGCCAGCAGCCGAAGGTGTCGGTGTGCGGCGGGCGCTATGTCTTCAACCGCGAATTCGTGAACGGCGAGCCGAGCGATCCGCTCGCCCAATGCCCGGCGACCGTCGACGGTGTACAAAATGATGTGATCGCGAAGATCGGCGCGGAACAAAAGAAGCTGGATGCGGCTTTCGCCGCTGCCACACCGGTTTCGAGCTTCGCCTATGTGGACGGCGGCATGCATCCCAGCTTCCGCTCGCTTTTGAAGCAGCAGGGCGCGAAGGGCATGGCATCACGCATCTCTCGCACCAAGTATCCGGTGAGCCGGCCAGACGCCGCGCTTGCCGATCCCTATGACAAGTAAGGTGTGAGGGCGTTCGTTGACATTTGAAAGCGTAACCCGCCGGACTTTCCTCCTGGGCAGTGCCGGACTGGCGACGACGGTCCTGGCCGGCTGCACCACGGCCCGGGAACGGGTCGAAGTCAGGCCCGAGCCTGTCGTCGACAACAGCATCTATGCGGCCATGTACGGGCCCAAGGATGACGAGCAGTTCCCGCTGCCCGCCATTCCCTACCAGAAGATCGATCCGCGCTTCTACCGCCAGATGGTGCCGAACCCGACCGGCGAGCGCCCCGGCGTGATCGTCGTCGATACGGCGAACCACTTCCTCTACCTGACCTATGAGAACGGGCAGGCCATGCGCTATGGTGTGGGCCTCGGCCGCGCCGGCTTCGAATGGGCGGGCCGCGGCGTCATCCAGTACAAGCGCGAATGGCCCCGCTGGACGCCGCCGGACGAGATGATCGCCCGCCAGCCCGAGCTGGAACCCTACAGTTCGCGAAACGGCGGCATGGAGCCGGGCCTCAAGAACCCGCTCGGCGCCCGTGCGCTCTACATCTTCCGCGACAAGCAGGATACGCTCTACCGCATCCATGGCTCGCCGGAATGGTGGACGATCGGCAAGTCCGTGTCGTCGGGCTGCGTGCGCATGATCAACCAGGACGTGGTCGACCTCTACAACCGCGTGCAGAGCGGCACGCCGATCGTCGTGCTCGGTGCCGCAGCACCCGCCATGGCGGCGGTCGATCAGCCGATGCCCGTCTATGACGAGGCCACGCCGGTCTACTGAGATTTGCCTGAGCAATGAAAAAGGGCGTGCCAGCAACTGCCGGCACGCCCTTTTTCTGTCTGCGAAGCCGCTTAGGTGCGCGGTTTCAGGTTTTCGGGGTCGTAGAGCGGCTTGTAGCCGATGCTGACCACCTCGACCGGGTAGATCTCGTCGAAATAGGAGATGTTGAGCTTGCGGCCTTCCTGGCAATAGGCATGCGGCAGGTAAGCCAGCGCGATGTTCTTGCCGATGGTCGGGCCGAAGGCGATCGACGTCGTGTAGGAGCGGCGGCCGAGTTCGTCGATGAGCACTTCACCGGTGTCCGGATCCATGACCGGCAGGTTGCCGAGCGGATAGCGCTTCACGCCGTTCCTGTCCGTATTCTCGGTCATGACCAGCGTGCAGAGCATGGCGGGCTGGTGGGGCCTGGCCTTGTACTCCAGATGCTTCGCCTTGCCGCGGAAATCCGCTTCCTTGACCTTCGGGCGCGCCAGGTCGGCCTCGATCAGGTTGTACTGGGTGAGCAGGTCGGCATTCTGCAAACGCAGGCTCTTTTCCATGCGGCGCGAGTTGGCGTAGGTCTCGACGCCGACGGCCATGGCGCCGGTGGAGCGCAGCGCATCCCACACGGCCAGGCCGTCCTCGTACTTCATGTGCAGTTCCCAGCCCTGCTCGCCGACATAGGAGATGCGGAAGGCGGTGACCTGCTTGCCGGCGATCTCGATCGGCTTGATGGCCGCGAACGGGAAGTTCTCGATATCGAGGCCGGCGGGATCCGCGACGACCTTCTTCAGGTTCTCGCGGGCGTTGGGGCCCCAGATGCCGATGGTGATGTACTTTTCCGAGGTATCGGTGATGGTGACGTCAAGGCCGCGATCTTCGGCGACGCGCTTCATATAGTGGAAGTCGCGCGGGCCGGCGTCGGCGCCGTTGACGAGGCGGCAGCGGTCGGCCATGCGGAAGACCGTGAAGTCGGCGCGCACCATGCCCTCGTCGTCGAGGAAGTGGGTGTAGATGCCCTTGCCGATATTGCCGTCACCGCCGATCTTGGCGGCGCAGAGCCATTCGAGAAGCTCGACATGATCGGGGCCCTCGATATCCACCATGTGGAAATGCGAGAGGTTGATGATGCCGCAATCCTCGCTGAGCGCCAGGTGCTCGGCATTGGAAACACGCCAGAAATGGCGGCTGTCCCACTCGTTCTCGCGCACCGGAACGCGGTCGCCGTACTTTTCCAGCAGATGTTCGTTGGCCTTGTAGCCATGCGCACGCTCCCAGCCGCCGAGTTCCATGAAGTAGCCGCCGAGCTCGACTTCGCGCTCGTAGAAGGGCGAGCGCTTGACTCCGCGCCCCGAGGCATAGGGTTCGCGGTTGTGCACGGCGGGGAAGTAGATCTTCTGCGCCGCCTCGAACGTGCGGCCCTCGATGAACTTCTCTTCCAGCTGGTGCGGATAGAAGCGCGAATAGTCGATCGAGTTGTGGTCGATCTCGGTGCGTCCGTCCGTCATCCAGTCGGCGATCAGCTTGCCGTAGCCGGGGCCGTCCTTGACCCAGATGGCGACGCAGTACCAGAGGCCGCGCACCTTCTGGCTTTCGCCGCAGGACGGTCCGCCGGCAGCCGAGACCTGGAGGAGGCCGTTGAAGGAATGGCTTTCATTGTAGCCGAGTTCGCCGAGGATCGGCGTCAGCTCCATCGCCTTTTCGAGCGGCTCGAGGATCTGCTCCATGTCGAGATCGCGCTGCGAGGGCGAGAGGCGGGCTTCGTTCTTCTCGAGGATGTCGCGCGGGTGGCACAGCCGCGGATTGGTGGTCTCGTAGTAGCCCCACTCGATCTGGCCGCCTTCGGTGGTCTTCGGGTCGCCGGTGTCGCGCATATAGGCGGAGTTGCCCTGGTCGCGCAGCAGCGGGTAGCCGATTTCCTTTCCGGTGCCTTCGAACTCGTTGTACGGGCCGAAGAAGGTCAGCGGGTGGTCGACCGGCATGACGGGCAGGTCCTCGCCGACCATTTCGGCGATCAGGCGGCCCCAGATGCCGGCGCAGACGATGACATGGTCGGCCATGATGGTGCCGCGATGGGTGACGACGCCCTTGATGCGCCCGCCCTCGACGATCAGCGACTTCGCCGGCGTGTTGGCGAAGGCCTGCAGCTTGCCGGTCTTCTCGGCAGCATCGACCAGCTTGCCGGCGACGGTCTGCGAGCGCGGGATGACGAGGCCGGCATCCGGGTCGAACAGGCCGCCCTGCACCTGGTCCTCCTCGATCAGCGGGAACTTTTCCTTGATCTCGGCCGGCGACACGTAGTGCGCGCGCGTGCCGAACGCCTTGGCGGAGGACAGCTTGCGCTTGATCTCCTCCATCCAGGTATCGTCGCCGGTGCGCGCGACCTCGAGGCCGCCGATGCGGGCGTAGTGGCCCATCTTCTCGAAGAAATCGATGGAATACTGCGTCGTCCAGACCGAGAGATAGTCATGGCTCGTCGTGTAGCAGAAGTCCGAGGCATGTGCCGTCGAACCGATGTCGGTCGGGATGCCCGACTTGTCGATACCCACGATATCGTCCCATCCGCGCTCGATGAGATGGTGGGCGATCGACGCGCCCACGATGCCACCCAAACCGATGATGACGACCTTCGCCCTTTGCGGAAATTCTGCCATGTGCTGGACCCCGATGAGAAATTTGAGGCCGACTTTAGGGCCTCGTTCTGCGCCATTGCAGCCTGTCTGCGACGGCTCCGCGACCAGTTCCGACAGTCGCGGGAATGGCAGCACGACCCTAGCCGATCATGCCGCCGGCGCAACGCAATTCATGATGTCGGGCGCTGGTCAGGTTTTGCCCGGGTCTGCGCTTCTTTGGAAAGCCATGCCGATGACCGGCATGTCACATTTGCTATATATCGGCAGGCTAAAGCGCCGGGGGGCACAGAGACCAGGGAGGGGCGACATTGGCAGGCGATACGGCGGTCCGGGCGGATGCCCCGTCCAACGACCACGCGCACGGTGTCTCCATCGGCGAAGCGGTGGGCGTGTGGGCGCGGGTGGCGGCGCTGAGCTTCGGCGGCCCGGCCGGGCAGATCGCGGTCATGCATCGTATCATCGTGGAGGAGAAGCGCTGGATCGGCGAGAGCCGCTTCCTGCACGCGCTGAACTACTGCATGCTGCTGCCCGGCCCGGAGGCGCAGCAGCTTGCCGTCTATATCGGCTGGCTGATGCACCGCACGCTGGGCGGACTGATCGCCGGCCTGCTGTTCATCCTGCCCGGTTTTCTCGCCATTCTGGCGCTGAGCTACGTCTATATCGTCTTCGGCGATGCGCGTGTGGTGGAGGGGCTGTTCTTCGGCCTCAAGGCGGCGGTGCTCGCCGTGGTCGTGCAGGCGGTTTTCCGCATCGGCAGCCGTGCCCTGGCCAATCCCGCGATGATCGCCATTGCCGGCACGGCCTTCATCGCCATTTTTGCCTTCAAGGTGCCGTTTCCGCTCATCGTCGCCGCCGCAGCCCTGATCGGCTATCTCGGATCGAAGTCCGGGATGCGGCTTTTCCGCGTAAGCGCCGGCCATGCCGCCACCCGCGGCGCGGTGCTGCAGGACCGCGATTCGCTTTTGGGGGAGGCGACACCTGCCCATGCCCGGCCGGATTTGCGCTGGTCGCTGAAGATCTCGGGCGTGCTGCTCTGTCTCTGGCTCGGCCCCATCGCACTGATCTGGTTCGTTGCGGGCGGCGACAGTGTTTTCACCCATATCGGCATCTTCTTCAGCAAGATGGCGGTCGTCACCTTCGGCGGCGCCTATGCCGCGCTTGCCTATGTCGCGCAGGAGGCGGTGCAGCACTATGGCTGGCTACGGCCCGGCGAAATGCTGGACGGGCTCGGCATGGCGGAAACGACGCCGGGACCGCTCATCATGGTGCTGCAATTCGTCGGCTTCCTCGGCGCCTATCGTGATCCCGGCGGCCTGAACCCGATGGTGGCGGCGACGTCGGGCGCGATCCTCACGACCTGGGTGACCTTCACGCCCTGTTTTCTCTGGATTTTCCTGGGTGCCCCCTTCATCGAGAGGCTGCGCGGCAACGCGGCGCTGTCGGGCGCGATGTCCGCCATCACCGCCGCCGTGGTCGGGGTCATCCTGAACCTGGCCGTGTGGCTTGCGGTGCATACCCTGTTCCGGACGGTAACCGTACTCTCGGCCGGGCCGCTGCATATCGAGCTCCCGGTGCTTTCGACGCTGATCCTGCCGTCGGCCCTGCTGGCCGCGGCGGCGGCCTTTGCGCTCTTCAAGCTGAAAAGCACCGTGCCGGTGACACTGGGCCTGTCCGCACTCGCCGGAATCGGCTGGGTTCTGCTGACCGGCGGCAACTGACCTGTCCGAACCCATGCGTTTGTTGCATGGGTGACGTGCGGGCTTTGCGCTGTACCGCAGTGCAGCATTGCGGTACAACACAGTCATCGAAAGACGCGGCGCCACGGATCGGTGCCGAACAGAGAGCCTCAGGAAAGGGGATCATCATGAACATGGCACGTTCCTTCAGCAATTGGCGCAAATATCGTCAGACCGTCACCGAACTCGGCCGCATGACCGAGCGGGAACTCAACGATCTCGGTATCGCACGCTCGGATATCCGCCAGGTCGCCCGCAACGCCGTCGGCTTCTGACCGACTGGCCGCACGACGGCAGGAATTTGGAAACGCCCGCTCTTGAGCGGGCGTTTTTGCATTGCGAAGGACGCCGGCGAGGGGAAGGCCGGCAGGGTATCTTCAGGCATTCGCTACGCGCATAACGCATGGCTGCTTTGCAAAACGATGCCTATGAAATCATCAGGAATCGGATATAGTCATACCTATCGAAGCAACGTACCTCCTCCCACGAAGCTTCGATGTTTGCAGAAGGCCTACTCCTCCTCCCAAGGCCGACTGCGGGAATGGCGACACTCCTCCTCCCAGTCGTCATTCGGTTCTATCGGAAAGCCTGCCGCACCTCCTCCCGCGGCAGGCTTTTCCATTTCTGGACCGCGGCAACGCCGCGCCCTTCCTTGTCGCCACGTTTTCCCGATGCTTTCGTTTGCAGGCAATCTGCATTGCATGCGTTATCGGCATCATTGTGTTCTCGAAAATATAACGCTGGCAAAATGGCAGGCAGCGATATATTCACGAGGATATCACGCTGCCGGAAGGCGGAAATGGGAGAACAGGAATGAACCGTCGTCTGCTTCTGAAACTCGTCGTCGCCGCCTTTGCCGCTTTGCCGCTGGCCTTGCCGGCCATTGCCGCCGAGAAGGTCACGGTCTTTGCCGCCGCCAGCCTCAAGAATGCGCTGGATGCGGCGAATGCCGCCTGGCAGGCCGAAACGGGCAATGAGACGACCGTATCCTATGCCGCGAGTTCAGCACTCGCCAAGCAGATCGAAGCGGCGGCTCCCGCCGATCTCTTCATCTCGGCTGATCTCGCCTGGATGGACTATGTGGCCGAGAAGAAGCTGATCAAGGACGAAACCCGCTCCAACCTGCTCGGCAATCGCATCGTACTCGTGGCGCCGAAGGATGCGGCCAAAGCGGTCGACATCAAGGAAGGTTTCGATCTGGCCGGCCTCGTGGGTGACGGAAAGCTCGCCATGGGCGCCGTCGACAGTGTCCCGGCCGGCAAATACGGCAAGGCCGCGCTGGAAAAGCTCGGCGTCTGGCCGTCCGTCGAAAGCAAGGTCGCAGGCGCCGAAAGCGTGCGCGCCGCGCTCGCGCTGGTATCACGCGGCGAGGCGCCCTACGGCATCGTCTATGAAACGGATGCCGCCGCCGATCCGGGCGTTGCGATCGTCGGCACCTTCCCGGAAGACAGCCACCCGCCGATCATCTACCCGGTCGCCATCCTCGCGGAATCCCGCAGCCCCGCCGCTGCCGCCTATCTCGACTTCCTGAAATCCGAAAAGGCCGCGCCATTCTTTACCGGGCAGGGTTTTACCGTCCTGAAATAGCGCGAGCTTCACGATAGCCCTGCGCTGTACGATCGAGGCTGTTTCCATTTCATTTTGCGATTGGCGATCGTATGACCTCGTGGCACCCCCCTCGCACCGCCTCCGAAGATACCCACGAGCCGGGAGCGGTATCGTGGACTGGCTAGCGCTGAGCGCCGAGGAATGGACCGCGATCCGGCTGAGCCTTCGGGTTTCGTCGGTGGCGGTGCTCGTCAGCCTGCCGCTCGGCATTCTGGTCGCGCTGGCGCTGGCGCGCGGCCGCTTCTGGGGCAAGTCGCTGCTGAACGGCATCGTGCACCTGCCGCTCATCCTGCCGCCGGTCGTGACCGGCTTCATCCTGCTCATGCTGTTCGGTCGGCGCGGGCCGGTCGGCTCCTTTCTCGATGATTGGTTCGGTATCGTCCTGTCCTTCCGCTGGACGGGCGCGGCGCTGGCCTGCGGTGTCATGGGCTTTCCGCTGATGGTGCGTTCCATCCGGCTCTCCATCGAGGCAGTCGACCGCAAGCTGGAGGAGGCCGCCGGAACGCTGGGGGCAAGTCCGCCCTGGGTTTTCCTCACCGTCACGCTGCCGCTCATCCTGCCCGGCGTGCTGGCCGGCTTGATCCTCGCCTTCGCCAAGGCAATGGGCGAGTTTGGTGCCACCATCACCTTCGTCTCCAACATACCCGGCGAAACGCAGACCCTGTCGGCTGCCATCTACACCTTCACGCAGGTGCCGGGGGGCGATCAGGGCGCCATGCGCCTCACGCTGGTCGCTATCGCCATTTCCATGGTCGCGCTGCTCGCGTCGGAAATCCTCGCCCAGCGCATTGGCCGCAAGGTGCATCTCGAATGAGCCTCGTCGTCGATATCCGCCACCGCCTCGGCGATTTTTCCTTGGAAGCCGCCTTTTCCTCCGATGGCGGCGTGACGGCATTGTTCGGCCGGTCCGGCTCGGGCAAGACCTCGCTCATCCGCATCATCGCCGGCCTGACGCGCCCCGCGGACGGCCGTGTCCAGCTCGACGGCGACGTGCTGGTCGATGCCGCTGCCCGCCGCTTCGTGCCGCCGCATCGTCGCCGTTTCGGCTATGTTTTCCAGGAGGCACGCCTTTTTCCGCATCTCACGGTGCGCCGGAACCTCGATTACGGCCGCTGGTTCGCGCCGAAAGGTGCACGGGCGGAAAACCCCGCTCGCATCATCGATCTGCTCGGCATCGGGAGCCTGCTCGACCGCCAGCCCGCTCATCTCTCGGGCGGTGAAAAACAGCGCGTCGCCATCGGCCGCGCGCTCCTGTCGTCTCCGCGTCTTCTGCTGATGGACGAGCCGCTGGTCGCCCTCGACGACGAGCGCAAGGCGGAAATCCTGCCTTATCTGGAGCGTCTGCGGGACGAGGTCGGCATTCCCATCGTCTATGTTAGCCATTCCGTCGCCGAGGTTGCCCGCCTTGCCGACACGGTGGTGCTGATGGCCGCTGGACGCATCGAGGCCATCGGGCCGGCATCCGATGTGTTGGGCGGTCCGCGCCTTGCCTCCGCCATGGAGCGCCGCGAAGCCGGCAGCGTCCTGACCGGCCGCGTCGAGGCAAACGACGCGGCCCATGGCCTCGCCACCATCCGCCTCGAAGGCGGTGCCGCACTGCTGGTGCCCGGCGCGAAGGCCTCGCCCGGCGAGACGGTGCGGCTTCGCATTCCCGCCCGCGATGTCATGGTGGCAACGGCCCGCCCGGAAGGCTTGAGCGCGCTGAACATCCTTGAAGGCACGCTGGAAGCGATCGAGCCGGACGGGGAGGGCATGGCAAGCCTGCGCATCGCCTGCGGCGGCGATCATGTCCGCGCCCGCATCACCGCGCTTTCGGTCGAGCGCCTTGGTCTCGAGCCCGGACTGCCGGTTCATGCGGTGATCAAGACGGTCGCGCTGGAATAGGCCTCACTCCGCCAAGTGGGTGACGATCCAGCCGATATCATCGACAAGGGCCGCTTCCGCCTTCTTCTCCATGGTGTGGTAGTGCGCGATCAGCGCTTCGCCGAACGGTGTCAGCATGGCGCCGCCGCCCTGCTTGCCGCCGCGCTGCGACTCCACCACGGGTTCGCGAAACAGGCGGTTCATCTCGTCGACCAGAAGCCACGCGCGCCGATAGGACATGTCCATCGCCCGGCCCCCGGCGGAAATCGAGCCGGTCTCGCGGATATGCGTAAGAAGTTCGATCTTGCCGCGCCCGATGCGACCCTCCGGCTCGAACTGGAGGCGGAAGATGAGTTTGGGTGCGCGCTTGCCGGCTGCTGACATGAAAAGGGCCCGTGCTGATGACGGGCCCAGATATAACAGCGTTTCCCGCGCAGGAAAGCTCAGGCCGCGCGCTTCAGCGCATCGCCGAGGATCGAGACGATATCCTCGAAATGCGTCTTCTCGGCAATCAGCGGCGGCGAAAACGCGATGATGTCGCCGGTCACGCGGATGAGCAGGCCCTTCTCGAAGCAATCCACGAAGACGTCATAGGCGCGCGCGCCCGGTGCGCCGTCGCGCGCGGCAAGCTCGATGCCGGCGATGAGGCCGATCGTGCGGATGTCGATGATATGCGGCAGGCCCTTCAGCGAATGCATCGCCGCATGCCAGTCGTCCTGCAGCTCCGCACCGCGGGTGAAGAGGCCCTCGTCACGGTAGATGTCGAGGGTGGCGATGCCCGCGGCGCAGGCGGCGGGATGGCCGGAATAGGTGTAGCCGTGGAAGAGTTCGATGGCGTTTTCCGGGCCGTGCATCAGCGCGTCGTGCACCTTGCGGCTGGAGAACACCGCGCCCATCGGGATCGCGCCGTTGGTGAGCCCCTTGGCCGTGGTCACGAGGTCGGGCGTCACGCCGAAATAGTCGGTGGCGAAGGCTGCGCCCAGACGGCCGAAACCGGTGATGACCTCGTCGAAGATCAGCAGGATGCCGTGCTTGTCGCAGATCGCGCGCAGCTTTTCGAGATAGCCCTTCGGCGGGATCAGCACGCCGGTGGAGCCGGCGACCGGCTCGACGATGCAGGCGGCAATGGTTTCCGCGCCATGCAGCGCGACGAGGCGCTCCAGATCGTCGGCAAGCTCCGCGCCATGCTCCGGCTGGCCCTTCACATAGGCATTCCTGGCGAGGTCATGCGTGTGGCGCAGGTGGTCGGAACCGGCAAGCTGCGGAAAGACGCGGCGGTTGTTGACGATGCCGCCCACCGAAATGCCCCCGAAGCCGACGCCGTGATAGCCCCGCTCGCGGCCGACCAGGCGCGTGCGCGTGCCCTGGCCGATGGCGCGCTGATAGGCGATGGCGATCTTCAGCGCCGTATCCACCGACTCCGAGCCGGAGCCCGTGTAGAACACCCGGTCGAGCTTGGCGCCATCAGGGCCGGGCGCGATTTCGGCCAGCCGCTCGGCGAAGTCGAAGGCGATGGGATGGCCCATCTGGAAGGAGGGCGCGAAATCCATCTGCGTCAGCTGACGCTCCACGGCGGACGCGATCTGCCGGCGGCCATGGCCGGCATTGACGCACCACAGGCCCGCGGTGCCGTCCAGCACCTGCCGACCGTCGCTGCTGGTGTAGTACATGCCTTCGGCGGCGGCGAGCAGGCGCGGCGCGGCCTTGAACTGGCGGTTGGCGGTAAAGGGCATCCAGTAGCTGTCGAGCACCGGCGCATTGGGTTTGTTGTGCACGTTCATGGCGAAGTCCTCCAGGGGCGGATCCGGCAAGGGCGCAACGGCGCACCACCGGAATTGCGAAAATCGAAAGGAAGAGCATGTCGGAAATGCTCTGGCTGGCGGGATTGTCGCCATGATTTGCAAGGCCGAACAAGTCCTTTTCTTCTTGACGCCAAGCGATTGAAAATAAAGGATGGAGGAAGAGAGAGTTTCGCTATTTCGAACATATAGAACAGGCGGAGGCCATGTCGGTCGATATCGGAGGCAGGCTGCGCTACCTGCGCATGGCCCACAACCTTTCCCAGCGCGAACTCGCCAAGCGCGCCGGTGTCACCAATTCCACCATTTCGCTGATCGAATCGAACGCGTCCAACCCGTCCGTTGGCGCCCTGAAACGCATTCTTGACGGCATCCCGATCGGCCTTGCGGAATTCTTCGCCTTCGAACCGGACCGGCCGAAGAAGGCCTTCTACCGCGCGGACGAGCTGACGGAGATCGGCAAGGGCGGCATTTCCTACCGGCAGCTGGGCGACAACCTCTTCGGCCGCAGCCTGCAGATCCTGAAGGAGTGTTACCAGCCCGGCGCCGATACGGGAAAGGTGCCGCTGGTGCACGATGGCGAGGAGGGGGGCATCGTGCTGTCAGGCCGCCTCGAAGTGACCGTGGATGACGAGCGGCGCATCCTGGGTCCGGGCGATGCCTACTACTTCGAAAGCCGGCGCCCGCATCGCTTCCGCTGCGTCGGCCCGGTGCCTTGCGAGGTCATCAGCGCCTGCACGCCGCCGACCTTCTGAACGGCAAAAAGCCCGCCGGTGGCGGGCTTTCCAAAAACGGGCCGATCAGGCCTTGGGTGCGGTGTTGTCTTCCACCGGCGCGTCGGGGCCATTCTTCTTGATCGAATCGATGGCGTTCTGTGCGCTGGCCTTGCTGGAATAGCCTTCCGTGGAGAACATCACTTCGCTGTTGTACTTGAAGCGAACACGAAACTCGCCGGCCTTGTCCTTGTAGATTTCAAACTTGTGTGCCATGGGCTTCCCTCTACGCTGTTGTGAATCAGGCAACCACAACGTGCCAGCCGGCGCCTGCGCTGACAAGAGGCACGTCCGCGCCGGTCCACCTGTTTATTAGGAATCGAGCAAGAGCGCCGCGAGCAGCGTTCAAGGCCGGATGCTGGGAAGATCGGCGATGATCAATGGCGCAGGCGAACTGCGTCTGCCAGGGCGGAACGCAGTTTGCCAGTGCGGGCGATGCCAGCAGCACCGCGCCGGCCACAACTCAGGCGCGCCGCATCAGGCGGCCTTTTTCTTTCGAAGCGAGAAGAGGGTCAGCGCGGCCGCACCCAGCCCGTAAAGCGCCCATTCGACGGGCAGAAGGTCCGCGGTCTCGCTGCGGATCGGCCGGTAGGCCACGGTGCCGGGCCGCGTCTCGAGCCCCGTCTTGCCCTCAGCCTGGGCCTGCGCGATCTGCTGGGGAGAAACCTCCCATTCCGCACCGCGCCACGTGTCATACGCCATCTTGCCCGCTCCCACGGCAACACCCACGACGGCGGCAATGACAAGGTTCCTGACTGTCGACATGCTTGATTTCCCTCATGATTTCCGCAGGGAAAATAACCACGCCCCGCTGCGCAGGCAAGGCCGATATGGCGTGATTTGCCGATCCGGCAGAGGAGAAGGCGCACCGACCGTTCCGCCGAGCACGGCAGGTCCGAAGCCAAGGTTCTCTGATATGATTTTCGGGAGGAAGATTGGCTGGGGAACCTGGATTCGAACCAAGATTAACGGAGTCAGAGTCCGTCGTTCTACCGTTGAACTATTCCCCAGCATGGCGGGTCGGCTTGGCCGGCGCCTGTGAGGCGGGCTTATAAACAAAAGATGGCGAGATGCAAATGGTTTTTTCCGGAAAATCGTGATGGCGTCGCCGGCGGCATGGGTATGGGGGACGCGGCCCCGTTGCGTGACCGGGCGGGCTGTCGTCGTGGCGTCACAAAAAGAATTTGGCGAACGGGGCGCGCGCTGGTAATGTCGCCCCAACGAAGATCGAGAGAGCGCCTGCTTGCAGCTTCAAGGCTTTGCGCGGCGCCATAGGCAGTAACGTGAACGACCCCGACAGCGGCGAAAAGCCGTCCGTTTCCGGGGCGCGAGTTGCGGGTGATGCGGGGCGACCAAAACGGTCGCGCCGTCGCAAGGGAAAGCAGAAGGGCGCCACAGCTCCCTCTGTCGTCTCTTTGTCCGCAGGCCAGGTGGACGGTTCGACCGGAACCGCCGAGCGCCCCCAGTCCGCCCCCGGTGGCAGCAGCAATGCGCGCCGCAACAAGCGCCGCAGGCACGGCAAGGTCGCCGGTGGCGAGAATGTGCGTCCGCTTGTCCCGGTGGGGCAGAGCGAATCGCCGCATCCCGACGAGCGCCATGCCGAAGGCCGGCGAAACCGCCGCAAGCATCGCGGAAAGAAGGCCTCCGCGCGTGTATCGCTGCCGGTGCCCGGCAGCGCCGTCGTGCAGCCGGCCGCGCAGGCCTTCATCGAGCAGCGTCCTTCCGTCCCGCACGAACCGCGGCGCGACGCCGGTTCGGCGCCGCGTGGCGGCGAGCGTGACGGCTTCGAAATGCCGCTTTATGCGGCGCTCGACCTCGGCACCAACAATTGCCGGCTTCTCATCGCCCAGCCCACGCGGCCGGGACAGTTCCGCGTCGTCGATGCCTTCTCGCGCATCGTGCGGCTCGGAGAGGGGCTGGGCGCGAGCGGGCGGCTTTCCGAGGAGGCGATGGATCGCTCCGTCGAGGCGCTCAAGGTCTGCGCCACCAAGCTGAAGAGCCGCAATATCCGCCGCGCGCGCCTCATCGCCACCGAGGCCTGCCGTTCGGCCGAAAACGGCGAGGTCTTCCTCGTGCGGGTGAAGGAAGAGACCGGCCTCGATCTCGAAATCATCAACCGCGAGACAGAGGCACGGCTTGCGGTCTCGGGCTGCTCGTCGCTTGTCGGGCGCGAGGCGAAGTCCGTCGTGCTGTTCGATATCGGTGGCGGTTCGTCGGAAATCGCCGTCATCCGCATCGGCGAAAACCGGTCCAGCCGGCTTGCAAATCACATCACGCACTGGACCTCGCTGCCCGTCGGCGTCGTCACGCTCTCCGAGCGTCATGGCGGGCGCGATGTGACGCCGGAAAGCTTCCAGGGCATGGTCTCGGAGGTCGAGGGCATGCTGGCGAAATTCGATTGCCCCGGCGATATCGTGCATGCGCCGGAGGATTTCCATCTCATCGGCACCTCGGGCACGGTGACGACGCTGGCCGGCGTGCATCTCGATCTGCCGCGTTACGACCGCCGCCGTGTCGATGGCGTGTGGCTTTCGGACGATGAGGTCACGGCCATGCAGGCGCGGCTGCTCTCGTGGGATTTCAACGCGCGCGCCGCCAATCCCTGCATCGGGCCCGACAGGGCCGATCTCGTTCTCGCGGGCTGCGCGATCCTCGAGGCGATCCGCAAGCGCTGGCCGTCGCGGCGCATGCGCGTGGCCGACCGCGGCTTGCGGGAAGGCCTGCTCACCGACATGATGGCCGACGACGGCGTGTGGCGCCGCGGCCGACACCGCCGCAATCATCGCGCCGGCCCGCGCAATCCGGCAAAGCCCGAAGGACAGGCATCATGACAAAGCCCCCTATCGGCCGAAAGATCGGCCAGAAGGTCAAGAAGGGCAAGCTGAAGGCCTCTTCGCGCCGCTGGCTGGAGCGCCATATCAACGATCCCTATGTGCAGCGCGCCAAGCTGGAGGGCTATCGCGCCCGCGCGGCCTTCAAGCTGCTGGAGATCGACGAGAAGCACAACATTCTGGGGGGCGCGCGTCGCATCATCGACCTTGGCGCCGCGCCGGGCAGCTGGTCGCAGATCGCCGCCAAGGTGACGAATTCCACCGATGCCGATCCGCGCGTCGCGGCAATCGACTTCCTGGAGATGGATCCGCTGCCGGGCGTGCGCATCCTGCAGATGGACTTTCTCGATCCCGATGCCCCGCGGCAGCTTATCGAGGCGGTCGGCGGCACGCCGAACCTCGTCATTTCAGACATGGCGGCGCCCACGACCGGCCACCGCCAGACGGACCATCTGCGCACCATGCATCTGTGCGAGGTCGCGGCCTATTTCGCCGTCGAGGTGCTGGCAGAGGGCGGCCACTTCCTGGCCAAGACGTTCCAGGGCGGCACGGAGCGCGACCTGCTCAACATGCTCAAGCAGAATTTCCGGCAGGTCATCCATGTGAAGCCGGGCGCCTCGCGCGCCGAATCGGTGGAGATGTTCCTGCTTGCGAAGGGCTTCAAGGGCCGCAAGGCGCCTGAAACGAGCGACGCGGCCGAAGCGGACGCCTGATGCTTCTCTACACCACCGTCGGCACGAATGATCTCGAACGGGCCGGTCGCTTCTACGACGCCATCCTGCCGCTCATCGGCTATGGCAGGCAGAAGGAGGCGCAAGGCGAGATCGGCTATGGGGCGGATGGCGACGTGCGCTGCCGCTTCTGGGTGGTGGAGCCGTTCAACCGCGAGCCGGCGACCTATGGCAACGGCGCCACCATTGCCTTCGAGGCGCCGGACCGGGCTTCGGTGGATGCCTTCCACGCGGCCGCGCTCGCGGCAGGCGGCACGGATGAGGGCGCACCGGGACTTCGGCCGTTCCACGCCAGCTTCTATGCGGCCTTCGTGCGCGATCCCGATGGCAACAAGCTCGTCGCCGTGTGCGAAAAACCTGTCTGAGCGCGTTACTTCACGCCCACCGTTTCCTCCTCCACCGCTTTCAGCTTGTGACCGGAGACGGATTCCCCGGCATTCTTAGCCATGGAAATGAACGGTAGCACCGCCAGCAGCGTCAGCCCGGCAATGATCATGAAGGCAATCTGGAAATCAGCGAGTTCGAGCGGCGAGCCGGTGAGGGTCGTCTCGATTTCCAGAATGGCGCCGGCGACCGCAACGCCCATGGCAAGGCTGATCTGCTGGATGACCGCGCTCATCGACGTGGCCTTGCTCGCATCCGCATCCGCGATGTCGGCGAAGGAGAGCGCATTGACGCTGGTGAAGAACAGCGAGCGGGCGAGCCCGGCGATGAGCAGAACGCCGGCCATGAACCAGAACGGGGTGGCCGGCGTGAACAGCCCGTTGGCGAAGGTCAGCGCCGCGCCGCAGATGCTGGCGACGATGAGCGTCGTGCGGAAGCCGGCATAGACCAGCACGCGCTTTGCCATGAACTTGGTGGTGATCGCGCCGATCGCGCCGGTGAAGGTGACGAGGCCGGATTCGAAGGGTGTCAGCCCGAAGCCCACCTGCAGCATCAGCGGCATGAGGAAGGGCACCGCGCCGACGGAGATGCGAAACAGCGTGCCACCGATGGCGGCGGCGCGAAACGCGCTGTCGCGGAAGAGCCTGAGGTCGAGCAACGGTGCTGGATGATGGCGCGCATGGAGCACATAGAGCACGCCGCAGACGATGCCGGCGATGGTGGCGGCGATGCCGATGATGGGTGGCAGGGCGGGCAGGCTCACCACGGAAAGGCCGAAGATCGTGCCGGAGGCCGCGATCGCGCTGAGCAGGAAGCCGATCCAGTCGAGCGGTGGTGGCGGTGTCGCCTCGACCTCGGGCAGGTAGATGCCCGACAGCACATAGCCGATGATGCCGACCGGCAGGTTGATCAGGAAGATCCAGTGCCAGGTGAAATAGGTGGTGATGAAGCCGCCGAGCGGCGGGCCGGCGAGCGGCCCCACCAGTGCGGGGATGGTCAGCAGCGCCATGGCCGAGACCAGTTCGGAGCGTGAGGTGCTGCGCACCAGGACGAGGCGCGCCACCGGCGTCATCATCGCCCCGCCCATGCCCTGCAGGAAGCGCGCGACGACGAAGGACAGCAGGCTGCCGGAGATCGCGCAGAAGATGGAGCCTGCGACGAACACCAGGATGGCGAGGCGGAAGACTCGCTTGGCCCCGAACCGGTCCGCCATCCACCCGCTCAGGGGAATGAAGGTGGCGAGCGACACCATGTAGGCGGTGAGCGCGAGCTTGAGCGTGATCGGCCCCACGCCGAGATCGGCGGCGATGGCCGGCAGCGAGGTGGAGATGACGGTGGAATCCATCTGCTCCATGAAGAGCGCGACGGCAAGGATAAGCGGAACGATACGGTTCATCGGTATGTCGCGTGCGAGGTCCCGGGCGGACCCGGCGGGCAGGGCGGCGGCTGTGCATCTGGAGTGCCAAGCCGAAACATCCGGCAATATCTGCGCCTCGCACTGCGTTCTGTCAAATCGCAGGCGGCCGCGCGCAGGCATCACAAGCGCGTGATAGGGCGGGACCGGAATGTGAGAGCGCCCTAGCTTTCGCCGTGGCATTCTTGCCCAGGCCCTTCATGCATGAAAGAGGAACAACCATGGGAAATCCTTCGACCATCTCGCGCCGGACGCTGTTTCTGGCCGCAGGTGTGGGTACGCTGGCCGCACCCGTGCTGCTCGGCCGGGCAGCCGCAACCGCACAGACCAAGACCGCAGAAGAGGCGACCGACATGCGTGTGAGCCCGCTCCAGGCGCGAAGCCTCAAGCTCGGCAGCTTCCGTATCCTCACGGTGCGCGACGGCATACGCCCGTCCGGCGCTCCGAACGAGACCTTCGGCACCGATCAGTCTGCCGATGCGGTCGGCACGCTGCTCACCGAAAACTTCCTGCCCGCCGACAGCTTCGCCAACAGCTTCACCCCCACATTGGTCGACACCGGCTCCGAGGTGGTGCTGTTCGACACCGGCATGGGCGAGGGCGGGCGCGAAGCCGGCATGGGCCGCCTTCTCGAAGGCCTGAAATATGCGGGCTACACGCCCGATCAGGTGTCGGTGGTCGTCATCACCCATATGCACGGCGACCATATCGGCGGGCTCCTTGAGGGCGGCAAGCCGGCGTTCCCCAATGCGCGCTACGTCACGGGCCGAACCGAATACGATTTCTGGGTCAATCCGGAGCGGATGGGCACGCCGGCCGAACAGGGCCATCAGGGCGTTCTCGCGAAGGTGCAGCCTTTGGCCGAGAAATTGACTTTCATCGAGAACGAGGGCGAGGTCGTGCCCGGGATCACCGGCCTCGACGCCTTCGGCCATTCGCCGGGCCACATGATCTTCCGTGTGGAATCGGAGGGCAAGGCGCTGATGCTCACCGCCGACACGGCCAACCATTATGTGCTTTCGTTGCAGCGGCCGACCTGGGAAGTCCGCTTCGACATGGACAAGGCGGCGGCCGCCGCGACCCGCAAGAAGGTCTTCGACATGATCGCGACCGACCGGCTGCCCTTCATCGGCTATCACATGCCGTTTCCGGCCGTCGGTTTCGTCGAGACGGCGGGCGAGGGCTATCGCTTCGTGCCGGCGAGCTACCAGTTCGACATCTGAGCGACACCTTCGCGATACGCACGATGCCCGGAAGCGATTCCGGGCATTTTGCTATTTGCAATCCGTCATGAACGTGTTACCAGCCCTCGCCAACTTCCAAGAATTTCTTGCAAGCGACCGAGGTGGACAACTCCCAATGTTCCCCTTGGTGCGTAAGCTTTACCCTGAAGGAACTTGGCCCATGGCGCGCATCATTGAAACGGCAACCGGTCTCGAAGCCCTGACCTTCGACGACGTCCTTCTGCAACCCGGTCACTCCGAGGTCATGCCGGGCCAGACGAACATCGCCACCCGCATCGCCCACGATTTCGAACTCAACCTGCCCATCCTTTCCTCCGCGATGGACACGGTCACGGAAAGCCGTCTCGCCATTGCCATGGCGCAGGCCGGCGGTCTCGGCGTCATCCACCGCAACCTGACGCCTGCCGAGCAGGCCGAGGAGGTCCGCCAGGTCAAGAAGTTCGAAAGCGGCATGGTCGTCAATCCGGTCACGATCGGCCCCGACGCCACGCTGGCCGAGGCGCTGTCGCTGATGAAGGCGCACGGCATTTCCGGCATCCCGGTCGTCGAGAACGGCGGCAACGGCAAGGCCGGCCGCCTCGTCGGCATCCTGACGAACCGCGACGTGCGCTTCGCTTCCGATCCGGCCCAGAAGATCTACGAACTGATGACCCGTGAGAACCTGATCACGGTCAAGGAAACGGTGGACCAGCAGGAAGCCAAGCGCCTCCTGCACCGCCACCGCATCGAGAAGCTGCTGGTGGTCGATGGCGACGGCCGCTGCGTCGGCCTCATCACCGTCAAGGACATGGAGAAGTCGCAGCTCAACCCGAATGCCTCCAAAGACTCGCAGGGCCGCCTGCGCGCCGCCGCCGCCATCTCGGTCGGCGACGACGGCTTCGAACGCGCCGAGCGCCTGATCGATGCCGGCATCGACCTCATCGTCGTCGATACCGCGCATGGTCATTCGCAGCGCGTGCTCGATGCCGTCGGCCGCGTGAAGAAGCTCTCGAACTCCGTGCGCATCATGGCCGGCAACGTCGCGACCGCCGATGGCACCAAGGCGCTGATCGATGTCGGTGCGGATGCCGTCAAGGTCGGTATCGGCCCGGGCTCGATCTGCACCACGCGCATCGTCGCCGGCGTCGGCGTGCCGCAGCTCGCGGCCATCATGTCGTCGGTCGAGGCCGCGCAGGCCCAGGGCATCCCCGTCATCGCCGATGGCGGCATCAAGTTCTCCGGCGACCTTGCCAAGGCCATCGCCGCCGGCGCCTCGGCCGTCATGGTCGGCTCGCTGCTGGCCGGCACGGATGAAAGCCCGGGCGAAGTGTTCCTGTACCAGGGCCGCTCCTTCAAGGCCTATCGTGGCATGGGCTCGGTCGGCGCCATGGCGCGCGGCTCCGCGGACCGTTACTTCCAGGCGGAAGTGCGCGATACGCTGAAGCTCGTGCCCGAGGGCATCGAGGGCCAGGTGCCCTACAAGGGTCCGGTCTCCGGCGTTCTGCATCAGCTCGCCGGCGGCCTGAAGGCTTCCATGGGCTATGTCGGCGGCAAGGACCTGAAGGAATATCAGGAGCGCGCCACCTTCGTGCGCATCTCCGGCGCTGGCCTGCGCGAAAGCCACGCGCATGACGTGACGATCACCCGCGAAAGCCCGAATTACCCGGGCGCGGTCTGATCCGCACGTTCAGACGCCAGAATGAGAATGCCCGGCTTCGCCGGGCATTTTCGTATTTGGCGCCGTTCTCCCTTTCCGTTCCTGAATGTATGCGCATAGGATGAAATAGCGGCAATCTCGCTGCTCCTCGGGGGACATCATGAAAACGATTCTGGCTGGCGTGCTTCTCGGCCTTGCGCTGGGCGCGCCCGTTCACGCGCAAACCGTCAATGCCGGCACCTATAATGTCGAGGGCACGAACCTCGATGGCTCGGCCTATAGCGGCACGGCGACGATCACGCTGACGAGCGAGACGACCTGCGCCATCGAATGGAACACCGGTGCCGTCACGTCGAACGGCATCTGCATGCTCTACGACAATGCATTTGCCGCCGCCTATGTGCTGGAAGACGCGGTCGGGCTCATCGTCTACGAGGTGAAGGCCGACGGCTCGCTCGAAGGCGCCTGGACGATCAGCGGCAAGGACGGTTCCGGTTCGGAGACCCTGACGCCCCAGTAGGATCATGCTTTCGGCTTGTCGGATCGGCCGCTGCGGGTTGAGGCCCTGGCCATAACCGCCTATGAACGCGGGACGATACGACAAGCCAAAGGATTTTCATGTCTCCCACGGAAGCCACCATCTGGCCGATGATCGCGCATGTCGCGCTCGTCTTCGCGCTCTATGTCCTGCTCTCCTCGCGCCGCATCGGCGCCGTGCGCAATGGTACCGCCCGTGCGGAGCAGTTCCGCGAAAACCGGGAGGAGCCGGCCGAAAGCCTCACCGTCAAGAACGCCATCGCCAACCAGTTCGAACTGCCGGTTCTCTTCTACGCCGTCAGCATCCTTCTCTATCTGGTCGATGCCGACAATCCGGTGACGGTGGCGGGCGGCTGGCTGTTCGTGGCCCTGCGCTATGCCCATGCCTGGGTGCATGTCACGAGCAACCGCCTGCGCTACCGTCGGCCGCTGTTCATTGCCGGCCTTTTCGTCCTGATGGCCCTGTGGGCGTGGCTCGGTATCTGGCTCGCCTTTACCTGATACAGGCGGCGCCGGTCCCGGCGCCGTCTTCAGGCGCTGACGTCCAGCCGCATCGCGCACCGCGTGTCGCGCGAAAGCCCGTCGGCATCCTCGCGGTCCATGAGTTCGAGCAGGCGCGGCGAGAGTTCGCCGTCCTCCAGAATGCGGAAGCCGAGCCGCTCGTAAAACGGGCAGTTCCACGGAATGGTGCGGAAGGTCGTGAGCGTCACCGCCTCGAGACCACGCGCCGCGGCATGTTCGATGGCGTGTTCGATCAGCCTGCGGCCAAGGCCGAAGCCCTGATGAAGGTGGCCCACCGAGACCTCGCAGATATGAAGGTCGCTGCCGACGATTTCCGCGCTCAGGAAACCGAGCGGCCGGTCGCCGTCGTCCGCCGCCACCCAGTTGGTGCCGGCGGCGGTCAGCCTGCGATGCGTTTCGGCACTCTGCACATCCCCGACCGAAAGCCATGAGAAGGCTTCGATCAGCCGGAAGGCCTGCGCGGCCGATCGTTCGATCTGGCAGAGCGTTTCCGCCTCGTCGTCGCGGGCGAGCCGGGTGGTGACACCGGTCGGCCCGTTCTTGACGAGAGGGGCGCCGTCAAGCGGAAGCTGCGTTACCATCCGGGCAGGATCTGTCCCGGCCGATGCCGCGGAAGGCGCGGAAACACTTTGACTTCGGCATCCGTGAGGTCTTCGGTGGCGGCCAGAGGCGTGATGTTGTCGAGGCACGCTGTGATATGGCTGGTAATGGCGTTGGAAAGCGACGGCGACAGGCCCGGCCGGCGCATGATGCCGATCTGCACCGGCGCCAGAGACGGAAAGCCGTCCGCCTGCGTCAGCACCTTCATGCCCGGGCGCAGCGCCGATTCCGGCAAGACCGACACGGCCATGCCGGCCATGACGGCGGCGGCGACGACGGTCGACGACCAGCTGGTGAACAGGACCTGGTAGTCACGGCCCACCGAATCGAGTGCCCCGCAGGCGATCTGCCGCCACTGACAGTCGCGCCGCCCCACGGCAAGCGGCACGGGCGCGTTTTCCGGCAGCGGATGGTTCGCCGACATCACCCAGCAG
Source organism: Shinella sumterensis (assembly GCF_004514425.2). Taxonomy (GTDB): domain Bacteria; phylum Pseudomonadota; class Alphaproteobacteria; order Rhizobiales; family Rhizobiaceae; genus Shinella; species Shinella sumterensis. Next base: position 175,890 of record NZ_MYFN02000008.1, on the reverse strand, counting down.
AGCGGCTCGGTGCGCACGACGTCGGAATGGCGCTGGCGCGGATTGTGGGTGACGAGCGCAATGTCGAGCTCGCCCTTCGCCATCTTCTCGGCCAGGTCCACCGAGGGCTCGCAGACGATGTAAAGCTCGACATTCGGATGCGTCTTGGCGAACCGCATGATGATCTCGGGCATGTAGCGGTCGGCATAGTCGTCGGGCGTGCCGATGCGCAGCATGCCTTCCAGCCGGTTGTCATCGAAGGCGGCGATGGCCTCGTTGTTGAGGCGCAGCATCCGCCGGGCATAGTTGAGCAGGCGTTCGCCCTCCGCCGTCAGCCGGTTGCCGCGGCCATCCTTCATGAAGAGCTGCTTGCCGATGCGCTCCTCCAGGCGGCGCATCTGCATGGAGACGGCCGACTGGGTCTTGAACACCCGCTCGGCGGCGCGTGTGAAGCTCCCGGTATCTGCGATCGAGACGAAGGTCTGCAGCTGGTCAATGTCGAGCGGAGCGGACATGGATAAACTCATCAGATTGTTTGATTGATACTATTAGAAACATTCGTTGGACTGATCAATGGGATTCTGCGAAAAAGCAATTGTTGAACGATTGCTCCGTCCGCCGGGCCTTCGTTCGGCAGATATGCCGCTCGCTTCGACCTCCCGCGGGCGTTCCTTATGAGACCGAGACCCCGAACCGCCGTCCGATCCCCTGCGGATGGCGAACGATCATTGGCGTCCTGCGAAACCCCATCGAAGACGATGGACCGCTGCGCCGGAAAGGAGAAGTGCCATGCGCATGATCGACCGTAATTTTGAAATTGAGACGACTGCGGCACGCCGCCCGGTCCCGACCTTCCTAGCGCGTGTCCGCACGGCCGTCTTCGGATTTTTCCGCGCCTGGCGCAATCACCGCATGGTCAACCGGCTCAACGAGCTCGACGACCACCAGCTTCTGGACATGGGGCTGCGCCGCAGTGATGTGCACGCCGTGCGGGCTGCTTCGTTCTTCTCCGATGCCGGCCTGCACCTGACGCTTGCCTCGCGCGAACGCGCCCGCCGTCACCTGCGCGCCGGCCGCCTGGACTGATTTCTCCCGGCCACGCCCTCTTTCGCGAGGGCGCCGCCAGACTTCCCCGCAGGGTGAGAGCCAATAACCCTGCTGCTTGCCCGGCGTGCGACTCCCAAGGTCCGCGCCGGGCTTTTTCATGTCCTCGGCCGGCGATCGGCTTTACCTAAAGTAAACCACACTTGGATACCGTCTGCGCAGCAGTCGTGGAGCGCTCCACGGGCATGATGCCGCCTGCCCTCCGGATGAACCGGGTCACCGCCTCGTTTTCTATTGGACGGATCGTCATGCGGATTTCCCGGAAACTGCCCCTTGCCGCGGCCGTGCTCACGCTGCTTTCCATCGGTGCCGCAAGTGCGGTCTCTCTGATCGTCAGCGCCGAAACGGTGACGGACCAGGTCATGCAGAAGCTGGAGGCGACGGCGGACGGCCGGCGCAACGAAGCCCGCGCCTATCTGGAGGGCATGAAGCTCGACCTCATCAGCATGGCGAGCGCCATGCCGACCACGCAGGCCTTCTACGGGTTCGCCGGTGCTTGGGGGGCGCTGGGCGCGGAGCCCTCGAAGGAGCTGCACAAGCGCTACATCGCCGACAATCCGAACCCGCCGTCCGAGCGCTACCTGCTCGATACCGCCAAGAAGGACAATTTCGACCGGTCGCACAAGCAGTATCACGCGACCTTCCGCAAGCATCTCGAATCGCTCGGCTATGCGGATATCTACATGATCGACCCCAAGGGCAACGTGCTCTACTCGGTGGCCAAGGCCGAGGATTTCGGCACGAACCTCGCTGACGGCCCCTACAAGGACAGCGGTCTGGCGCTGGCCTTCACCCAGGCCATGGCGCTCAAGGAACCGGGGTCGTCCGTCTTTTCCGACTTCGCCGAATATGCGGCCCTCGGCGGCGCGCCGGCAGCGTTTCTGGCGGCGCCCATCACCATGAACGGCCGCACGCTCGGCATCATGGCGATCCGCGTGCCGAACGCCAAGCTCGACACGATCTTCGCCAACAGCAAGGGCCTCGGCGAAACCGGGGAAACGGTGCTCGTGCGCGCCGACGGCATGGTCCTCACGGATGCCCCCCGCACGCCCGACTACGATGCGCTGAAGGTTCGCCTCGACATCACGAACCTGCCCGTCGGCAGCGAAACCCACGGCACGATCACCGATGCGACGGGGACGGAACTGTTTGCCGCCGCGGCACCGCTATCCTTCGGCAGTGCCGAATGGTCCGTCGTGGCGAAGATCAGCCGGGCGGAGGCGACCGCCGGCCTGATGCGCGGCACGCTCATCGTGCTCGGCGTCACCGCCGCCATCATCGCGCTTGCCATCCTCGCGGCCACGATCTTCTCGCGCGCCCTGACGCGCCCCATCCACCAGCTCGTCAAGGCGATGACGGCGCTTGCGGCCGGCAACACGCAGATCGACCTGCCGAAGGAAGGCCGCGCCGACGAGATCGGCGACATGGTGCGCTCCGTCGCCGTCTTCCGCACCGCCGCGCTGGAAAAGGACGCGCTCGAACGGTCGACCGCCGAAGCGCGCGCCGCGTCCGCCCGCGAACAGGCGGCGCAGGAGGCGGCCAAGGCCGCCCAGCAGCGCGAGGTTCAGGAAGCCGTCGCCACACTCGGTGCGGCGCTGGAGCGCCTGTCGGTCGGGGACCTCTCGACCGTCATCGACCGTACGTTCGCGGACGGGCTGGATGAGTTGCGCGCCGATTTCAACACCTCGGTCCGCCGCCTTGCGGAAACCATTGCCGCCGTCTCCTCCAGCGCGCGCTCGATCGACGGCAAGGTCGTGCATGTCGATGCCGCCGCCCGCGACATCGCCGAGCGCACGGAAAGCCAGGTGGCAGCACTGGAGCGTACCTCCGGCGCCGTGGGCCAGATGATGGAGGCCATTCGCAACTCCACCGAGCGCGCCGACGAAGCATCGCGCATGGCGACGGACGCCAAGCGCAGCACGGACCTGTCGAGCGGCGTCGTCACCGATGCGGTGGCCGCCATGGAGCGGATCGAGGGCGCCTCGCGCGAGATCTCCAGCATCATCAACGTCATCGACGAGATCGCCTTCCAGACGAACCTGCTGGCGCTCAATGCCGGCGTGGAAGCGGCGCGCGCGGGCGAGGCCGGCAAGGGCTTCGCCGTCGTGGCGCAGGAGGTGCGCGAACTCGCCCAGCGCTCGGCCAATGCCGCCAAGGACATCAAGGCGCTCATCACCAAATCCGGCACGGAAGTCGCGAAGGGCGTCGATCTCGTGCAGCAGGCCGGGTCGGCCCTTTCGGGCATCGCCGAGCAGGTCACCCGCATCAGCGACCACATCCATTCGATCGCCGCCGCCGCCAACCAGCAATCGTCCAGCCTCGGCGATATCAGCCGGTCGATGAACGAGATGGAGCAGGTCACGGCGCAGAACCGTCAGGCGGTTTCCGAGACCGCGGCGGGCATGTCCGGCCTCGCCGGCGATACGCGCGCGCTCGCCGCCATCGTCGAACGCTTCAACCTGCCCGCCGATGCGGCGCGGACGCGGGCTGCGGCGTAAGGTTCGCGGTGAAGGTCGGGGCGGGGCCGAGAGCTGCCGCCCCTTACTTCAGGGCAGCCTCAAGCCCGTCAGGCCTTGCTGCTCTCGCTGTCCATGCCGTTGCGCATCGTCTCGAAGATCGCCTCGACGTTGCGCTGGTAGTCCTTCTGCATTTCCAGCCCGGTATCGAACATCGTGCCGACGAGCGACTTGAGCGCATCGGCCGGGGCGGCGTTCGGTTCCTGCGGTTTCTCGCTTGCCGCGGGCTGGCCCGCCATTCCGGCCATCATGTCCTGGAAAGCTTTCGCAAAGGGATTGTCGGTGAAGGGATTGGCGGCAGGCGCTTCCTTCTTCGTGCCGAAGAACTCCTGCGCGGCCTGCGTGAACGGATTGTCGAAGGGGTTCGCCGGCTCGGGTTTCTTCGCGAGGCCTGAGGCTTCGGCCCATTGCTGCATCATCTCGGCGAAGGGGTTGGCGGATGCGCCGCCGGCCGGCGCGCCGGGAAAGAACGGGGCGAAGGACTGCTTGAAGAGGCCGCCCATCAGCGTGCTGGCCATGACCGGCAGCATCTGCTTGTAGATTTCCTGCCCGATGCCGGTCATCTGCGCGGCCTGCGCGGCGATGGCGCGCGACACGTCCTTGTTGCCGAAGAGGTGGCCGAGGATCCCGTTGCCCTCGGCAAGGCCCTGCGGCGTGAAGGCCTTGGAGACGTCCTCGAAATACTTGGCGTGCTCGCCCGTGGTCAGCGCCTTCATGAAGGCGGCCATGTCATAGGGGTTGGCGGCGTTGCGCTTGAAGCCCTCGGAAAAGGCCGGCATCAGCGCGGCGACGGCCTTGGCCGCCTGCTCCTGCGCAAGCCCGAACTGCCGCGCCATGATCTCCACCGCGTTGCCGTTCTGGGCCTGCATGATCATGTCGTAGAGCGATTGCATCGGCGAGACCCTTCCCCTGGCAGGCGTGTATGCGCCTTGAGTATAATGGGAATTTCCGCCGCGCAAACCGCTTTCTGGCGTGATGTCAGTACTGGTACTCGCTGAAGACCGGCTCGACGGAGCCGTTCCAGCGGCCATGGTAGAGCGCCAGCATGTCTTCGGCGAGCGTGGCCTTCTTGGCCAGCACTTCGTCGAGCGGTGCGAGGAACACGCTTTCGTCGACGCCATCGCCATTCAGGCGTGCGCGCGCGACAAGTCCCTGGCGGGCGATGGCGAGGACCTCGCGGGCGACATCGAAGAGCGGCTTGCCGCGGAATTCGGCGCGCAGCCCCTGCGCCGGCACCGCGTCGCGCAGCGCCGAGACTTCCTCGAAGGTCCAGTCGCGGGTCAGCGCCTCGGCGGCGTCGAGCGCGCCGTCGTCATAAAGCAGACCCACCCAGAAAGCGGGCAGCGCACAGATGCGACGCCACGGGCCGCCATCGGCGCCGCGCATTTCCAGGAACCGCTTGAGGCGCACATCGGGAAACAGCGTGGAGAGGTGGTTCGTCCAGTCGCCGAAATTCGGCTCGTAATCCGCGACCTCGCCCTTCAGCGCACCCGCCATGAACTGGCGGAACGTGACATGCGTGCAGTCGTGGTACTTGCCGTCGCGGACGATGAAATACATCGGCACGTCGAGCGCCCAGGTCACATAGTCCTCGAAGCCGAAATCCGGCGCGAAGGCGAAGGGAATGAGCCCGGCGCGGTTGTTGTCCGTGTCGCGCCAGATATTGCCACGCCAGGACAGGAGCCCGTTCGGCTTGCCGTCGGTGAAGGGCGAGGAGGCGAAGAGCGCGGTCGCGAGCGATTGCAGCTTCAGCGACACCTGCATCTTGCGGCGCATGTCGGCTTCGGAGGAAAAATCGAGGTTCACCTGGATCGTGCAGGTGCGGTACATCATGTCGAGACCCTGGCTGCCGACCTTCGGCATGTAGCGGGTCATGATGTCGTAGCGGCTCTTGGGCATGCGCGGCGTTTCGGCAAACGACCATTTCGGGCTGCCGCCCATGCCGAGGAAGCGGATGCCGAGCGGTTCGGCGATCTCGCGCAACGTGGCGAGATGCTGGTTTGATTCCTTGCAGGTCTGGTGCAGGTTTTCAAGCGGCGCGCCCGACAGCTCGAACTGGCCGCCCGGCTCCAGCGAGATCGCGCCCATGCCCGAGGGTTCCGCAAGGCCGATGATGTTGCCGGCATCCATGATCGGCTCCCAGTCGGTCTTGGCCTGCATGCCGTTGAGCAGTGCGGAAATGCTCGCATCGCCGAAATAGGGAACGGGGCTGTTGTCGGCCGTAAAGAAGACGAATTTCTCGTGCTCGGTGCCGATGCGGAACTTCTCCTTCGGCTTGTTGCCGGCGGCGAGATAGTCCGCCATTTCCGCAACGGTGCGGATCGGCGTCTGGTCGGTGGTGTCACGGGCCATGGGCGTCTTCTTCTGAACGGATATGCCCGGCAGAACCGCAGGGCCTTGGGAGGGTGCTTGAACCGGAATTAAATGCGGTGCAAGCGAATTCCTTTCAAGGCAGATTCAAAAAAACCAATTCGACTTTCGAGGAAAATCATTCCCAGTCGCCGATGGTCGCCTGGATCACGGCCATCGCCGCGACGGCCGCGGTATCGGCGCGCAGGATCCGCGGGCCGAGCGGAATGGGCGTCACGAAATCCAGCCCCCGCAGCAGCGTGCGTTCCTCGTCCGAAAACCCGCCTTCGGGGCCGACCAAAAGGGCGAGCTTGCGCTCCTTGATGTCACGCAGGACGGCCAAGGGGTTCTGGCTGCCATGCCCCTCGTCGCAGAAGATGATACGGCGGTCCCTCGGCCAGTCGGAGATGAGATCGTCCAGCTTGCGGGGGGCAGCAACGCGCGGGATGGCCAGGATGCCGCATTGTTCGGCGGCCTCCACGGCATTCGCCTCCAGCCGCTCGAGATTGGTGATCTTGCCCTGCACGTGCTGGGTCATCACCGGCTGAAGCATGCCGGCGCCCATTTCCACCGCCTTCTGCACGAGATAGTCCAGCCGCCCGACCTTGAGCGGCGCGAACAGGTAATGCAGGTCGCAAGGGGCGGGCTGCGGGCGCGTCTGTTCGACGGGGGTCAGCACGAGGCGCTTGCGGGTGGGGAAGGACAGCGTGGCGCGCCATTCCCCGTCCCGCCCGTTGAACAGCAGTACCGCGTCATCTTCGCCCATGCGCAGCACGTTCGTCAGGTAATGAAAATGGTCCTTGGAGGCTTCGAACGGCTGGTCCGCCGCAAGCGCATCGTCCACGAAGAGGCGCTGCATCCGGTAATTGGCACGCATGATCGGTCTCTCAGCTGAACACGGCGTTGAGGGCGAGGAAGACGAGGGCGGACAGCATCGCCGAGACCGGAAGCGTCACGATCCAGGCCGAGACGATCGTCATGAAGTGGGAGCGTCGAACCAGATAGCGGCGGCGTGTCTCGTCGGGATTGGCGGATGGCTCTTCGGGTGCGATGCCGTTGCCGCGGCTGCGGATATAGTCGATGCGGCGCTGCGAATTGCGGGTGTACCATTCGCGAAACAGGCCGACCCCGAAGACGGCGCCGACGGCGATATGCGTCGAGGAGACGGGAATGGCGAAGGCCGATGCCGTCAGCACCGCCACGGCGGAGGAGAGCGCCACGCAGAAGGCGCGCATCGGGTTGAGCTTGGTGATCTCGCTGCCGACGATGCGGATGAGGCGTGGACCGAACAGCAGAAGGCCAAGCGAGATGCCGAAGGCGCCGATGACCATCACCCAGAGCGGAATGCCGGCATTTGCCGAGCCACTGCTTTCACGCAACGCCACGACGACGCCGTAAAGCGGACCGACCGCATTCGAGACGTCGTTGGCGCCATGGGCAAAGGACAGCAAGGCCGCCGAACAGATCAGCGGCAGACGAAACAGCGTGCGCAGAGACTGGTTGCGGTTGTCCAGTCCTTCCGCGTGCCGGCGCACGATCGGGCGCGTGACGAAATAGGTCAGCACGCCTACAGCCAGGCCGACCAGCAGGGCTGTGCCGAACGGCATATGATAGAAACCATTTGTGCCGCCGGTGGCGAGAAACGCCGAGAAAGCGCCGGCCATGATGGCGACGAGAACGGGAACCCAGGTCTTTGCCGCCGCGATCTTGTCCTCGCGGTAGATGATCGTTTCCTTGATGAAGAACAGGAACAGCGCGGCAATCACGCCGCCCAGGATCGGTGAGACGGTCCAACTGATGACGATGAGCCCCATCGCGTCCCACTGCACGCTGTGCAGGCCGCTTGCCGCGGCACCCGCGCCGATGACGCCGCCGATGATGGCGTGCGTGGTGGAGATCGGTGCATTGGCGAGGGTCGCGATGTTGATCCAGATCGCGGCCGAAACGAGCGAGGCCATCATTGCCCAGGCAAAGACCTCGGGGCTGGGGAAGTTCGCGCGGTCGAGAATGCCGGAGGCGACGGTCTCGGCAACGCCGCGACCGGCCAGAAGCGCGCCTGCGATCTCGAACACGGCTGCAATCGCCAGCGCCACGCCCATGCTCATCGCGCGGGCGCCCACCGCCGCGCCCACATTGTTCGTCACGTCGTTGGCGCCGATGTTCATGGCCATGTAGGCGGCCAGCGCGGCGGTGACGGCGATAACGAGAACGCCGGGCGTGCCGGTGGCGAATGTATGGGCGATGGCCATCGTCAGGAGCAGGAAGACAAGTGAAATTCCCGCACCCGTCCAGGAGCGCAGCACGAAATGCGTGGCCTGTTCGGTGAGGGTGAGTTTTTCCAGGTCCTTGTCCAGCGTCGGCTTGCGAAGCTGGACTTGAGAATTGGCCATTCATGCTGCTCCAGTTTTGCCGAGAGGCAGTAACGCCTCAAGGCATAGGCGGCAATATGGCGGAGGCCGTGTCAGGCGCCGGTCGTGCCGTTTTTTGCGATCGGGGGAAGCCCGGAGAGGATTTTCTGCTCGAAGGCGAGGAAGAGCTTCTTCAAGCCCGGCTCCTGAACGCGGTTGGCCGCCTCGGCACAATCGACCCATTCGGCGCGCCGCTGGTTCTTTTCCGGGAAATTCTTGCAGATGTCGTCTACGGCCAGCGCGAAGACGCGCACCCGGCAATCGACCTTCAGCCCTTCAGGCAGGCCCTTCATGTAATGATAGTCGCCGATCGCCTCGTCCGCGATCACCCCCTTGACGCCGGCCTCTTCCCAGGCTTCACGCGCTGCCGCTGCGGCGGCGCTCTTGCCGTCCATCGGCCAGCCCTTCGGTATGACCCAGCGCCCGGTATCGCGGCTGGTGATCAGCAGCACTTCGACCGCCGAGCGCTTCTTTTTCAGCCGGTAGCACAGCGCGCCATACTGTTCCCGGACGGGCCTGCGGAACATGAGCTGGACGTCGCTTGCGATGCGGCTGAGAATGTTCAAGGTCTTTTTCATTCCTCGTGTCGGGACGTGCGTGTCGAGTCGCTTTGTGACATATCTTGCTTGCGCGCAGATTGCAGCGCAAGTCAGGCTTTTGCGGGAAGATTGCGCTTTTGCATGCGCAGCTGGGAAATACGTTGCCATTCGCCGCTGCGTTCGGCGTCGCGGATAGCGACGGCAATATAGTCCATATGCGCCTGAGCGGCATTTCGTGCCGCATTTCCGTCACGGGCCATGATGGCGGCGTAGATCGCCTCGTGCTGCGCGAGAAGGTGTTCCCGGGCTTCCTGCGAGGAGAAAACGAGATGGCGATGGAAAAAGATCCCCTGCGCCAGCAGCCGGTAGCAGGAGCGCAGCGTGTGCAGGAGCACGATGTTGTGCGCCGCCTCGCCGATGGCGTTGTGCAGCTCGACATCCGTCTCCAGTTCGTCGTCGAAGGAGCCGCCGGCGTGGGCGTCCCGCATCGCATCCATGATGCGGGTCAGCATCTGGCGGTCATAGTCCGTCGCCCGGCGGGCGGCGAGTTCGGCGGTGATGCCCTCCAGCTCGCGCCGGTATTCGATATAGTCGCCGGTCGCGCGCTGGTGACGGGCGATGAGGTCCACGACAGCCGGCGAGAAAACCTGGCCGATGATATCGGCGACATAGGTGCCGCCGCCGTGCTGGCTGATGAGCAGGCCTCGGGTTTCCAGCGCCTTCAGCGCCTCGCGCAGGATCGGCCGGGAGACGTCGAGGCGCTTGGAAAGTTCGCGCTCGCCCGGCAGCCTGTCGCCATCGCGCAGCACGCCTTCCAGCAGCAAAAGCTCGATCTGCCGCACGACCTCGTCGGCGGTGCGGTCATGGCTGATGGGGGCAAAGAGGTCGAACGCGGTTTCGGTCACGGCGCGATAGTACCAACCGACACGGAAACTGGTCAACAAACTTGTCCAATCCTCATCGTTGGCCTGCGTCAATGCGCCTCATCACCGGCGCCCTGACATTTGTTAAGAAAGATCTGTTGCACATGAGGGGAAGGTGCAGACATGGCAAAGGGCAGCTTCGCCTTTCCGCAGGCGACAATGCGTGCGCAGGCTCTTGGCGAGATCCATGCACGGCCGTATGCGCTCGTGCCGTCGCCGCGCGTCATTTTCCAGCTTGCATTCCTGACCGAGGGCGGCTCGGCCGTCGATCACGCCGTGATGGGCGAGTTGTCGCGTTCGCGCGGGGTCTCGCCGCCCGGCCGCGATTCCAACCACCACGCGCTGAGCTGGGGGCAGGGCACGCTGCGCTGGGAGCGGCACACCGAGTTCTCGACCTATTTCTGGGATGCGCCGGCGCCGGAGACCTTCGGCGGCGAGGTGCCCGTCCACCCGTTCGGCGACAGCTTTTCGCCGCCCGGCACGCTGATATCGGGCATTCGCCTGGAGATCCGCCCGGATTCGCCGGAAACGCGGGCGGCGATCGCCACCTTCGATCCCACCAGCCTCTGTTACAGCGAGATCAAGAACGGCCAGGGCGTCATCGTCACGGATTTCCGCCAGAACGGCGACGGGCTGACCCCCATCCTCGTCATCGACAAGGGCATGACGGAAGCCGGGCGCGGCGCGCTCGTCCAGCGCCTGCTCGATATCGAGACCTACCGCACGCTCGCCATGATGGGCCTGCCGCTCGCCCAGTCGCTGTCACCCGAAATCCGCCGCATCGAGGACGGGCTGACGGGCATCACCAATGCGATGAAGCAGCACGCCCGCGACAAGGCCGACGCGCTTCTCTCCGAGATCACGCGCCTTGCCGCGGAACTGGAGGCGAATGCCGCGCTCAGCCTCTACCGGTTCGGCGCCAGCCGCGCCTATTACGGCATCGTGCAGGAGCGCATCCGCACACTCGCGGAAACCGCCGTGCCCGGCTATGAGACGCTCGGCTTCTTCCTGGAGCGGCGCCTGGCGCCCGCCATGCGCACCTGCCAGTCCGTCGAGGAGCGGCAGGCCAACCTGTCGCGCAAGCTTGCCCGCGCCACCGCGCTTTTGCGCAGCTGGATCGACGTGGAGCTGGAACAGCTCAACACGTCGCTGCTGAATTCCATGGATCGCCGCGCACGGTTGCAGCTTCGCCTGCAGCAGACCGTCGAGGGCCTTTCGGTGGCGGCGATCTCCTATTACGTCGTCGGTCTCTTCGGCTATGTCGCCAAGGCGGCGCACGGGCTTGGCGTGCCGGTGAAGCCGGAAACGGCGACCGGCATCGCGGTGCCTTTCGTCATCATCGGCATGTGGCTTCTCGTCCGCACGATCCGCAACCGGCATGCCGAGGAAGACAGGCACTGAGACGATCGTGCCGGCTCAGGTGGAGAGGTCGCACATATAGCGCGGCACACCATCGATGACGGAAAAGCCGGTCTGCCATCCGAGGCCCGGCTCGTCCTGCGCGGTCAGTTTCGTCTGCGCGGCCTCGCCCCGCGCCTTGAAGGTCTCTTCCGCCTGCTTCACCGCGCCTGCCGGGAAAATCACGGCGTGGGAGCTGAAGCCGCTTTCGAGCGCCGTGATGAAGACCTCGATTTCCTGCACGGGCACGCCGCGCCAGGTGCCGCCGCTCACCGGCAGGGTGATGTGCAGGTACTCGTCGACGGGCGCGACGGTCGGCGGGCCGAAGACCGTCTCGTAGCCGGCCGGAATGACGATGTCGCCTTCCTTGCGGGCGAAGGCGTAGCTCGATTGAAGCAGCGTCGCGAGCCCGTCGCTGTAGTCGCAGGCGTCATCGAAGCCTTCGAGCAGCGGATCGAGCGGCGCGGCGAGCGTCGGGGAGGCCATGAGCCCGAAGGCAAGTGCGAGCATGCTCAATCTGCCAGTCATGTCTTCCTCCTGCGGTCAATGTTCCCAATAGGGCGTGGAACCATAGAGTTCGGCGAGATAGTCGATGAACAGCCGCACCTTGATCGGCAGGAATTGCCGGCTGGGATAGACGGCGGACAGGACCACGTTGCGCGAGCCTTCGTATTGCGGCAGCACCTGCACGAGCCCGCCATCCTTCAGCGCCGGCCCCACATCCCAGCTCGAACGCAGCGCAATTCCCATGCCGGAAAACACCGCCTCGCGCACCACCTCGCTGGAGTTCGTATAGAGCGGCCCCTGCGGCCGGAAGCTCACGCTGCCCTCGGGGCCTTCGAGGCGCCAGAGGTCCTGCGTGTGCGGCGGCAGGCAGACATGCGCGGCGAGGTCGGCAAGTGTCGCGGGCATGCCGTGCCGGGCGATGTAATCGGGCGAGGCGCAGAGCACGCGCCGGACCGGGGCAAGCCGCCGCGCGACCAGCGAGGAATCGGAAAGTTCCCCGATGCGGATCGCCAGGTCGAAGCCGTCGCCGACGATGTCGGAGAAGTCGTCCGTCAGCACGAGATTGACGATCAGTTCCGGATAGGCATCCATGAAGCCTTTCAGATGCGGCGCGATATGCAGGCGGCCGAAGGATGTCGGGGCGGAAAGGCGCAACGTCCCGCGCACCGCGCCCGACCGGCCGGACACGAAGGCTTCCGCCTCCTCGATACCGGCGAGAATGCCGACGATACGCTCGTAGAAGCCCTGTCCGGCCTCCGTCAGCGAGATCTGCCGCGTGGTGCGCTGGAAGAGGCGGGTGCCGAGGCGCTCCTCCAGTCTTTTCACGCGCTTGGATACGACGGCTGGGGATAGACCCAATGCCCGCCCCGCTGCCGACATACTTCCCATGGAGATGACGCGAGAGAAGATTTCGAGATCGCCGAGATTGGTCATTCCGTCGCGCCCATTGTTTCCGTAGCGGATAAAATGCTTATCATTTGCACCGGCTGAGAGAAAGTGGTAAAGAAAACAGACCACTTGTGGATTGGGGAGGCAAAATATGGATCAGATCGCGTTTCTGGAGCCGCGCCCGGCGGTTCTTTCGCGCCGGCGTGAAATCGTCGCCGATCTCCTCGATCTCCTGCCCGAAGGCTGTCTCGTGCATGAGCCGCGCGAACTCGTTCCCTTCGAGACGGACGCCTTCGTGTCCTATCGCCGCCTGCCGCTCGCCGTCGCCCTTCCCGAGACCACGCAGCAGGTCGCCGCGGTGCTGAAATACTGTCATCGTTACGGCGTGCCGGTCGTGCCGCGCGGGGCGGGAACCTCGCTTGCCGGCGGTGCGATCCCGCAGGAGGATGCCGTGGTCATCGGCCTTTCCAAGATGGCGCAGATCCTGGAGGTCGATTTCGCCAACCGCACCGCAACCGTCCAGGCCGGCGTCACCAATCTTGCGATATCCGATGCCGTCTCCGCCGACGGCTATTTCTACGCGCCCGATCCGAGCTCGCAGCTTGCCTGCACCATCGGCGGCAATATCGGCATGAATTCCGGCGGCGCGCATTGCCTGAAATACGGCGTGACGACCAACAACCTGCTCGGCGTCAAGCTCGTGCTGATCGACGGCACGATCGTCGATCTCGGCGGCAAGGCGCTCGATGCGGGCGGCCTCGATCTTCTCGGCGTCGTCTGCGGTGGCGAGGGGCAGCTTGGCATCGTCACCGAGGCGACCGTGCGCCTCGTCGCCCGGCCGGAAGGCGCGCGTCCCGTCCTCTTCGGCTTTGACTCATCGGAAGAGGCCGGCGCCTGTGTGGCCGATGTCATCGGCGCCGGCATCATTCCCGTCGCCATCGAATTCATGGACAAGCCGGCCATCGAAATCTGCGAAGCCTTCGCGCAGGCCGGCTATCCCATGGATGTCGAGGCGCTGCTTATCGTGGAGGTCGAGGGCTCCGAGGCGGAAATGGACGCCATGCTCGCCAGCATCATCGAGATCGCCGGCCGCCATGGCGTCAAGGTCGTGAAGGAATGCCAGTCCGCGACCGAGGCGGCGCTGATCTGGAAGGGCCGCAAGTCGGCCTTCGGCGCAACGGGCCGCATCGCCGACTATATCTGCATGGACGGCACCGTGCCGCTCAGCCAGCTGCCGCATGTCCTGCGCGGCACGGCCGAGATCGTCGCGAAACACGGCCTGCGCGTCGCCAATGTCTTCCATGCCGGCGACGGCAACATGCACCCGCTCATCCTCTTCAACGCCAATGATCCCGACGATGCCGCCCGGGCGGAAGCCGCCGGCAACGAGATCCTGAAGCTGTGCGTGGATGCCGGCGGCTGCCTGACCGGCGAGCACGGCGTCGGCATCGAGAAGCGCGACCTGATGCGCCACCAGTACAGCGAGGCCGATCTCGCCCAGCAGATGGCCGTCCGCGCCGCCTTCGATCCGCAATGGCTGCTCAATCCCTCCAAGGTCTTCCCGCTCGAAGGGCGCCCCGCCGCATGACACCGATCCATGAACCGCTCTCCGAAGAGGCCGCAGCGCGCCTCGTCATGATCGCCGGCCTGTCTGCGACGCCGTTCTCCATTTCCGGTGGCGGCACGCGCAGCCTGCTGCCGGCCGCCGATGGCGCCGAGCAACTGTCGACGCGCGGCCTCAACGGCATCGTCGCCTACAATCCCGCCGAGATGACCATGACGGCGCGGGCGGGAACGCCGCTTGAAAAGGTCGAGGCAGCCCTTGCCGAAAACCGCCAGATGCTGGCCTTCGAGCCGGTGGACCTGCGCGGCGTGCTCGGCTCATCCGGCATTCCCACCATCGGCGGCGTCTTTGCGACTAACGCCTCCGGCCCGCGGCGCTTCGTGGCGGGTGCTGCGCGCGACAGCCTGCTCGGCGTGCGCTTCGTCAACGGCAAGGGCGAGATCGTGAAGGCCGGCGGCCGCGTGATGAAGAACGTCACGGGCCTCGATCTCGCAAAGCTGCTTGCCGGATCGCACGGTTCGCTCGCGCTCCTGACGGAAGTCACCTTCCGGGTCCTGCCGATGCCGGAAACTGCCGTCACCATCGTCATCTCGGGTCTCAACGATGCCGAGGCCACGGCGGCCATGGCCACCGCCATGGGCCTGCCGGTCGAGGTTTCCGGTGCCGCGCATCTGCCTGAAAGCGTGCGGGGCCGGTTTGCCGGCGGCGCGCTGCCGGACGGAGCGGCGACCGTGCTTCGGCTCGAAGGCCTTGCCGCCTCCGTTTCGGTCCGGGCGCAGAAGCTCGCCGATGCCATGGCCGGCTTCGGTGCGGTCTCGCAATGCGATGCCGGTCTGACACAGCGCCTCTGGCGCGAAATCCGCGATGCCGCGCCCTATGCGGATGGCACGTCGCGCCCGCTCTGGCGGGTTTCCGTTGCGCCCACAGCCGGCCAGCAGCTAGTCGCGGCCCTGCGTCTCGAAACGGGCGTCGATGCCTTCTACGACTGGCAGGGCGGCCTCGTCTGGCTGCGCATGGAAAGCGATCCGGAGGCGGCCCTGCTGCGCCGCTATATCAAGGCGGTCGGCGGCGGCCATGCAACGCTGCTGCGCGCCCGGCCGGATGTCCTCGCCGCAACGGACATCTTCCAGCCGCAGGCCGACGCGGTTGCAGCCCTCCAGACCGCCGTGAAGGCAAGTTTCGATCCGGGCGGGCTTTTCAGATCCCGCATGACCGGCTGACAGGACACCTGCTGATGCAAACCAATTTCACCGCCGAACAGCTTGCCGATCCGCATGTCGCGACGTCGGAGAAGATCCTGCGCAAATGCGTGCATTGCGGATTCTGCACGGCGACCTGTCCGACCTATGTGACGCTCGGCAATGAGCTGGATAGCCCGCGCGGGCGCATCTATCTCATCAAGGACATGCTGGAAAACGGCCGCCCGGCGGATGCCGAGGTGGTCACCCATATCGATCGCTGCCTCTCCTGCCTCGCCTGCACGACCACCTGTCCCTCCGGCGTGGACTACATGCATCTGGTCGATCACGCGCGCATGCATATCGAGGAGACCTACAGGCGGCCGTTCTGGAACCGCCTGACGCGCAACATCCTGGCGGCGACGCTGCCCTATCCGTCGCGCTTTCGCCTCGCGCTGAAGGCTGCGGCGCTTGGTCGGCCGTTTGCCGGATTTTTCAAGCGCTTCAAGGCCTTCGAGCCCATCGGCGCGATGCTGGATCTGGCGCCGAAGACATTGCCGAAGGCCTCCGCCAGCTCGAAACCGGGCACATATGACGCTGCCGGCGAGCGTCGCGGGCGGGTCGCGATCCTGTCCGGCTGCGCCCAGCCTGTGCTCAAGCCCGGCATCAATGAAGCGACGATCCGGCTTCTGACCCGGCTCGGCGTCGAGGTCGTGGCGCCGGCCGGCGAGGTCTGCTGCGGTTCGCTCGTCCACCATATGGGCCGCGAAGCGCAGGCGCTGGAGGCCGCGCGGCGCAATGTCGATGTCTGGCTCGCGGAAGTGGAGAAGGGCGGGCTCGACGCCATCATCATCACGGCCTCCGGCTGCGGCACGACGATCAAGGATTACGGTTTCATGCTGCGGCTCGACCCCGTTTATGCGGGCAAGGCGGCGCGCGTCTCGGCCCTCGCCAAGGACGTGACGGAATATCTCGCGACCCTCGACCTGCCGCAACAGGAGGCGAAGGGGCTGACGGTCGCCTATCACTCGGCCTGCTCCATGCAGCATGGCCAGAAGATCACCATGGCGCCGAAGACGTTGTTGAAGAAGGCGGGCTTTACGGTGCGCGATCCTGCGGAAGGCCATCTCTGCTGCGGCTCGGCCGGCACCTACAATATCCTCCAGCCGGAAATCTCGGCCAAGCTGAAGGCGCGCAAGGTCAAGAACATCGAGGCGACGAAGCCCGACCTCATCGCCACCGGCAATATCGGCTGCATCACACAGATCGCGACCGGAACCGCCGTGCCGATTCTGCATACGGTGGAATTGCTCGATTGGGCCTATGGTGGTGAGAAACCCGTGGCGATCTCAAACCTTGCAACGAAAATGCCGGCCTGAAGCCGGCATTCTCTGATCCAAGCAAGTCCTGGCCGTTATCCGCCGAAGCCGAAGAGCGTGCCGAAGAAATCCACGCCGCGGTCGTTGTAGTTGACGGCGCCCTGCCGGTTGCCGGGACCGACGACGACGACCTTGGTGCCGACATCAGCGCGGGCGTAGAGATGCTCCACATCCTTGTTCATCATGCGGATACAGCCCGACGACATGTTCTGGCCGATCGTCCAGGGCTGGTTCGTGCCGTGGATGCGGAAGATGGTGTCGCGGCCGCCCTGGTAGAGATAGAGGGCGCGCGCGCCGAGCGGGTTGTCCTCGCCGCCGGCCTGCACGACGGGCAGGATGCGGCCCTTCTTGGCCTCGCGGCGGCGCATCTCGGCCGGCGGCGTCCAGCTCGGCCATTCGGCCTTGCGCCCCACCTTCACCACGCCCGACCAGCCGAAGCCGTCACGCCCGACGCCGATGCCGTAGCGCGTCGCCCGGTTCTTGCCCTCGACATAGTAGAGGAACTTGTTGTTCGTATCGACGATAACGGTGCCCGGCGCCTGGTCGGTGACGAAGCGGACCTTGGTGCGCTTGTACTTCTGGGCGACCTGCTTCTTGCTCTGCTGCACGAGCACGACGTCGCGCGCGGGGCCGGCCTGGTTCTCCTGCCGCGCGCCGGGAAAGGCGCTGGCCGCTGTCGCCGGCATGATCGCCGTGACGGCGACGGCGGCCGCCAGCAAGATCGATGCGTATGTCCGCATGTTGAATTCCCTCTCAATCCTCAATTCCGCAAGGCTAGCCGAGTCCTGATCAAATTCAAGTCGGCCTGCCGGAAGCGGAACGGTTGCGGGGGCGGATTTCTTCGAATTCTTTCGACGGTGCCTGCGTAAAACGAAAACATCTCCGGCAGCGGGGCGGCCGGAGATGTTCGAATTGCTTGGTGTCGTGCGGCGTCAGATCACGATGACCTTGGTACCGACCTTCACGCGTTCGTAGAGATCGACGACATCTTCGTTGCGCATGCGGATGCAGCCGGAGGAGACCGCATAGCCGATCGTCCAGGGCGCATTCGTGCCGTGGATGCGGTAAAGTGTCGAGCCGAGATACATGGCGCGCGAGCCGAGCGGGTTTTCCGGTCCGCCTTCCATGGAGGCCGGCAGGTAATGGCCCTTTGCGGCCTCGCGCGCGACCATTTCCTTGGGCGGGGTCCAGCGCGGCCACTCGGCCTTGCGGGTTACGGTATGCGTGCCGGCCCATTCGAAGCCGGGCTTGCCGACGCCCACGCCGTAGCGGCGCGCCTTGCCGTCGCCCATCACGAGATAGAGGAATCGGTTGTTGGTATCGATGACGATCGTGCCGGCCTTGTGCTTGCTGTCGTAGGAAACGATCTGCGGCAGATACATCGGATCGAGCTTGGAGCGCACGGGCCTCTGCGCCTGGCCGGTCGCCGATACCTGCTCCACGCGGGCGACGCCGTCGCGGCGGATGACGCGGCGCTGCTCCACCCGCTGGCGCTGGATGATGCGGCGCGTATTGGCGGCGGGCTGCGCGCCTTCGCCGGTCAGCTGCATCAGCCACGGCGCGGTGAGGTCGGGGCTGACGATGACGGGCGGGCGGCTGCCGTACCGGTCGTTGGCGTGGGCAACCGTCGTGGTGCTCAGCAGGACTGCTGCTAGAAGGGTTCGTATCAACATCGGACGTACTCGCTACTGATCGTCGCCGGTCTGCGCCGCCCCAATGCGGCGCCGGTTCGGGAAAATGCTTGCACCGTCAGATGAAGCGAATGGTAAACGGCCGTTCATTAAACATGCACGATGCCGATAAAGCGTTGAGTAGGGTTATTGCCGGCTTTCCAAAGGTGGTTGATGAGTGGTAAACGCGAACAAACAGGAAACGGAGACGGCGATGACGGAACGCGGATTGACGGTGGGCGAGGACGGCAAGACGCGGTGCGCCTGGCACGGCAACCTCGACGACTACCGCCGTTACCATGACGAGGAATGGGGCCAGCCCGTCACCAGCGATATCCGTCTTTTCGAGAAGATCTGCCTGGAAGGGTTCCAGTCGGGGCTGTCCTGGCTCACCATCCTGCGCAAGCGGGATGGGTTCCGTGCCGCCTTCGCCGGCTTCGATTTCGACCGCGTCGCGGCGTTCGGCGAGGACGATATCGCGCGCTGCCTGGCCGACCCCGGCATCGTGCGCCATCGCGGCAAGATCGTCTCGACCATCAACAACGCGCGCCGCGCGCAGGCCCTGCGCGACGAGTTCGGCACGCTCGCCCGCTATTTCTGGAGCTTCGAGCCGGGCCCCGAGGAACGTCCGGCACGGGTGGACTGGGTGACGATTTCCGCCAACCCGACGACGCCGACATCCGTGCGCCTTTCGAAGGACCTCAAGAAGCGCGGCTGGACCTTCGTCGGCCCCACGACCGTCTATGCCTTCATGCAGGCCATGGGGCTCGTGAACGACCACATCGAAGGTTGCTTCTGCCGTGCCGAAGTAGAATTGAAGAGAAAAGCGCTCATACGGCCATAAATCCGGACTTGATCTGGCAAAGCGCTATTTGAATTTACGACGAATCATGTAGCTTATGGTTGAGCGGCGAATTCATACATCGACAAGTCTGGGGCGACGTGTACACGTATGGTCGCGCGGTGCCGCTTTATGCTGAATGATTTGGCATGGGGGATTCATGGCGCCAAACCGATCTGCAATCGACGATACCCGGCTGGAGCTCTGGGCCTGTGACAAGGCGCAGGAGATCATGTTGCGCGAGGGCTTTCGTCTCATCCGGTCCGCACGAAGCGGCTCCAACACCGAACTGCGCGAAACGAGCCTGATGATGGCCCGCGCGATCGCCGCCTCGCTTGTCGAGGCCTCGGCGACGAGCCGGCCGCCGGCGGGCGAGTGAGCGATTGAAGACCCGCCGGTTCCGGCGGGTTTTTCATTCGGTCATATGGTCATCGCCCGTGTGGCGAAACGAGAGAGGCCCGCCTTGCGGCGAGCCTCCCGGTCTTCTCTGATGTGGTCACTTGGCGTTCTTCGCCAGCCACGCTTCCATCATCCTGATCTCGCCCTCCTGGGCGCTGATGATCTCCTCGGCGAGCTTGCGGATGGCCGGGTCCTTGCCGTGTTCCAGCTCGACCTTCGCCATGTCGATGGCGCCCTGGTGATGGGCGATCATGCCGCGCACGAAATCCACGTCGGCATCGCCGGAGAACGGGATATCCATACCCTCATGCATCTTCGCATTGGCGTCCATGAAGGCCTGCGTGGATGCGCTGGCCGAAGGCTCCGCCGCCATCTGATGGCCGGAGTGATCGGCCTCCTGCGCCATGGCAGGCAGGGAGAAGGCGAGCGTGAGGGCTGCGCCAAGAAACAGGGTCTTTGCGTTCATTGTCTTTTCCAGTTCTGAAAACGGTTGATGATCGGACGCAAGGCGCGTCCGCATGTCATGCAATCGCGTTCAGGATCGGGGAGGGGGATCGAGCGGCGAGAGCGCACGGCCGGCAAGGCGCGGCTCGGCGCTGGACATGCGCGCGCAAATGTCGAGCCGCCGGCTTTCTGGGAAAAGCGTTTCCGCTTCTATCGCAAAACACGCGGCACATGCGACGGGATGGGCGGCCGGCTTGGATTTGCCATGGTCGCCGGAGCCGTGGTCATGCATCTGCACGGTCTGCGCCGCCGGTATCTGGGCCGCATGCAGCGTCCCCGCCATCGCCGGCACCCAGCCGGCGAGCACGGCGCCCAGAATGGCGAATATGAGGAAGAGCTTCCGCATGCATCAGAGATAGGCGCGTGCGGCGCAAAAGGAAAGGCCTCAGTTCAGCAGGGCCGGCATGGTCGAAGTCGTTTCGAGACAGCGCCGCGCGGTGGCGAAGGTGCCGACGATTGCGCCGCCCGTCGCGGTGATTTCCGAATGGCCGAAGCAGAATACCGGGCGGTAGAGGCCCGCCATGGGGCGGATCGAGGTTCCGAAGCTGATATCGGTCGCCACGGTGGCGGCTTCCTCCAGCGCCAGCAGGATCTTGTGCCAGTCGGCGGGGTCATAGGGCTGGATGATGTCGAGGATGCCGCAGGTCTGGCCGGCCACGCCATGGAAGGCGGCGGTCTGCGGTCCGATCCAGACAATGCCCGTCGCGAGGTCCGCGCTCCAGGATTCGCAGACGAACATGTCGTCCAGTTGATCCGCCTTGATGCCGATGAAGTCTGCGACGGACGAGCGTTGCGCGCGGGAGATTGTCGATTTCGATGCCATTCGGTCGGTCCGGGCTGCTGTCGTCGCTGTCCGGGAGGACAAGCGGGCGGCGGCAAACCACACCCAGCCCTGCGTATGGTCGCCGTCTTTTCATATACACGTTCACCGGCAGCAACGACTGCGCGAGTGAGCGTTCGCTTTCATACGCCGAGCCGCAGCCGAAATCCACTAAAAGGAGAGCGGCCGGTTCGGCTCCATCAAAAAGGGCGTGTCTTTGCGCCCTTGCCGCTTCCGGCCCAATCCGCTAGGGAAACCGCAACGGAAATACAGGAATTTCGGCCGTCCCGATGAGCGAAAAGCAGAAGAAACCGCAGAAGCTGAGAGCCCGCCTGCCGCGCGGCTTTGTCGACCGCGAGGCTGCGGATATCCGCGCCGTCAACGAGATGACCGCAAAGATTAGCGAGGTCTACGAGCGCTACGGCTTCGATCCCGTTGAAACGCCGCTCTTCGAATATACCGATGCGCTCGGAAAGTTCCTGCCCGACAGCGACCGCCCCAACGAGGGCGTCTTCTCGTTGCAGGACGATGACGAGCAGTGGATGAGCCTGCGCTACGACCTGACGGCGCCGCTTGCCCGCCATGTCGCGGAGAATTTCAACGAGATCCAGCTGCCCTACCGCACCTACCGCGCGGGCTATGTCTTCCGCAACGAGAAGCCGGGCCCGGGCCGCTTCCGCCAGTTCATGCAGTTCGATGCCGACACGGTCGGTGCCGCCGGCGTCCAGGCGGATGCCGAGATGTGCATGATGATGGCCGACACGATGGAAGCCCTCGGCATCAAGCGCGGCGACTATGTCATTCGCGTCAACAACCGCAAGGTTCTGGACGGCGTGCTGGAAGCCATCGGCCTCGGCGGCGATGATAAGGCAGGCGCACGCCTGACCGTGCTGCGCGCCATCGACAAGCTCGACAAGTTCGGACCGGAAGGCGTGAAGCTTCTGCTCGGCCCCGGCCGCAAGGACGAGTCCGGCGACTTCACCAAGGGCGCCGGGCTGAGCGAAGAGCAGATCGAAAAGGTGCTGTTCTTCGTCGGTATCCAGGATTACGTGGCAAGTGCCGGCGATCTGGCCAAGCTGGTCGAAGGCACGGCGAAGGGCGGCGAGGGCGTCGACGAGCTGAACCAGATCGGCCATCTCGTCACCTCTGCGGGTTACGGCCCGGAGCGCATCAAGATCGACCCCTCCGTCGTTCGCGGCCTCGAATACTATACCGGCCCCGTCTTCGAGGCCGAGCTGCAGTTTGCCGTCACCAACGAGAAGGGCGAGAAGGTCGTCTTCGGGTCCGTCGGTGGCGGGGGCCGTTATGATGGCCTCGTGTCGCGCTTCATGGGCCAGCCGGTCCCGGCCACGGGCTTCTCCATCGGCGTCTCGCGCCTGATGACGGCGCTGAAGAACCTCGGCAAGCTCGGGCAGGATGACGTCGTGGCCCCCGTTCTCGTCACCGTCATGGACGGCGATGTCGAGAGCATGGGCCGTTACCAGCGCTTCACCCAGGACCTGCGCAATGCCGGCATTCGCGCCGAAATGTACCAGGGCAACTGGAAGAAGTTCGGCAACCAGCTGAAATATGCCGACCGCCGCAACGCCCCCGTCGCCATCATCCAGGGCGGCGACGAGCGCGCCGAAGGCGTGGTGCAGATCAAGGACCTGATCGAGGGCAAGCGCCTCTCCGGCGAAATCGAGGACAACACGTCGTGGCGCGAGGCACGCGTGGCCCAGGTGTCCGTGCCGGAGGCCGAACTGGTCGCCAAGGTCCGGGAAATCCTCGAGGCGCAGGCCGAAGACCGGGCGCGGGCCGGCTGAACGATGAACGTCGTGCTGCATGCCCCCCTCATCCGCCTGCCGGCACCTTCTCCCCGAGGGGAGAAGGGAGGTGTTGCGGTCTCGCGTTTCCCCTTCTCCCCTCGGGGAGAAGGTGGCCCGAAGGGCCGGATGAGGGGTGCGTGCCGCCGGCAGGCCGGAGGGGGGTATACTTCCCCGCGGCCGGAGCTTTTCCCATGCCTTTGATCAACCTGCCCGCCTTCGCCCCCGACCTCGTCGCCGATCTGGAAGCACGCGGTACCGAGCGTGTCGATACGCCGGTCATCCAGCCGGCGGAGCCTTTCCTCGACATGGCCGGCGAGGACCTGCGCCGGCGCATCTTCATGACGGAGAGCGAGACGGGCAAGAGCCTGTGCCTGCGCCCCGAATTCACCATTCCCGTGTGCCTGCGCCATATCGAGACGGCGACCGGCACACCGAGGCGCTATGCCTATCTCGGCGAGGTCTTCCGCCAGCGCCGCGAGGGATCGAACGAATTCTACCAGGCCGGCATCGAGGATCTTGGCGAGCCGGATGTGGCGCGCGCCGATGCCCGTGCCGTCGGCGACGCCATTGCCGTGCTGACCAACCGCCTGCCGGGCGTCTCCCTGTCCGTGGTGCTCGGGGACCAGTCGGTGTTCGAAGCGGTGGTCGCCGCCTGCGGCCTGCCGGCCGGCTGGCAGAAGCGGCTGGTCCACGCCTTCGGCAACCAGACGCAGCTGCAACGGTTGATGGATACGCTCTCCAATCCCGCCCCGTCGGGCATTTTCGGTCCCGAAGTCGAACGCCTCGCCATTCTCGGCAAGCTCGACGACGAGGCGACGCTGATCGCCCATATCGACGCGACGATGGAAGCGACCGGCTATTCCACCAATGCCAGCCGCAGCCCCGCCGATATCGCGCGCCGCCTGCGCGAGAAGATGGAACTGGCGAGCACGCGTCTTGATGCGCGCACGCTGGCGCTGCTTCGGGAATTCCTGGCGCTGGAATTGAGCCTTGCGGACGCTCCGCGGGCACTCGCCGCTTTCGCCGAGAAGGCCGGCCTGTCACTCGGGGAGGCGCTCGCCCGCTTCGAAAGCCGCGTTGCCGCCTTGCGCGAGGCCGGGGTGGACCCGTCCGCCGTGATCTATCGCGCCGCCTTCGGCCGCCCGCTCGACTACTATACCGGCCTCGTCTTCGAGATCACGCCTGAGCGCGATCCGCTGGTTCTTGCCGGTGGCGGGCGCTTCGACCGGCTGCTGACGCTGCTCGGCGCCAGGGAGCGTATTCCCGCCGTCGGCTTCTCGCTTTGGCTCGACCGCATCGCAAGCGTGAAGGAAGCTGCGGCATGACCATCACCATCGGCCTTCCCTCCAAGGGGCGCATGAAGGAGGATTCGTCCGCCATTCTCGCCCGCGCGGGGTTCTCCGTTGTCGCCGTCGGCAACGATCGGTCCTATCGCGGCCGCGTCGAAGGGCGCGACGATATCGAGATCGCCTTTCTCTCCGCCTCGGAAATCTCGCGCGAGATCGCCAACGGCACCGTCGACTTCGGCGTGACCGGTGAGGATCTGGTCCGCGAAGGGCTGGCGGAGGCCGATGCCCGCGTCGAATTCTGCGCCCGCCTTGGCTTCGGCCATGCCGATGTGGTCGTCGCCGTGCCGGAAATCTGGCTCGATGTCGATACCATGGCCGATCTCGGCGATGTCGCGGCCGATTTCCGCGCCCGCCACGGCCGCCGCCTGACGATCGCCACCAAGTACTGGCGTCTCACGCAGCAGTTCTTCTCCGGCAATCACGGCATCCAGCTCTACCGCATCGTCGAAAGCCTCGGCGCCACGGAGGGCGCACCGGCCTCCGGCTCGGCTGATATCATCGTCGATATCACCTCGACCGGGTCGACGCTGGTCGCCAACCACCTCAAGATCCTGTCCGATGGCGTGATCCTGAAATCGGAAGCCTGCCTCGTGCGCGCCCGCAAGCCCGAGCATGAGGGCAATCCGGTTGTGGCTGAGATCATCGACGCGGTGCGTGGGGCGCTCTGACGGGCAGGGGCCTTTCGGCTTCCACCGGAATTTTGTCGAGGCCACCCTGACATCGCCCGTCCACCTGTCCTATCTATGAGCTCCCGTGTCCAAGGAGCCGTTCATGTCCGACCTTTCCGCCTTCCCGATCACCAAGAAGTGGCCCGCCAAGAACCCCGATATCATCCAGCTCTATTCGCTGCCCACGCCAAATGGTGTGAAGGTCTCGATCGCGCTTGAAGAGCTCGGCCTTCCCTATGAGGCCCATCGCATCGAGTTCGGCCCGGATGGCGTGAAATCGCCGGAGTTCATTTCGCTGAACCCGAACGGCCGCATTCCCGCGATCATCGACCCGAACGGCCCGGACGGCAAGCCGATCGGCCTCTTCGAATCCGGCGCCATCCTCGTCTATCTCGCCGAGAAGACCGGAAAGCTCATCCCGGCCGATGCCGCCGGACGCTATGAAACGCTGTGCTGGGTGATGTTCCAGATGGCGGGTGTGGGCCCGATGCTGGGCCAGTTCGGCCATTTCTTCAAATATGCCGCCGACAAGGTCGCGAACAACGCCTATCCGATGGAACGCTACCGCGACGAGTCCAAGCGCCTGATCGCCGTGCTGGAAGCCCGTCTCAAGGACCGCCAGTGGATCATGGGCGACGAATACACCATCGCCGATATCACCACCTTCCCCTGGGTGCGCGGCGCCGACATCTTCTACGGCGGCAGCGAGGCGCTCGACTATGCGGGCTTCCCCTCCGTCCGTGCATGGATCGAGCGTTGCGTCGCCCGCCCGGCCTCCGCCAAGGGTCTTGAAATCCCGGCAAGCGCCTGACGCGAACGCAAAAACCGGTGGCGCGGCGCCTGTTGACGCCACCGGGTACGACGGGCTACCTCTCGGAAAACAAGAGCGGGACGGAAACATCGTGACGGGAAGACTGGTTGTTGTGGGCGGCGGTCAGGCCGCCTTTGCGCTCGTTGCCAAACTGCGTGCGCTGAAGGACGAGCGGCCGATCACCATCGTCGCGGCTGAGGCAAGCCATCCCTACCAGCGGCCTCCGCTCTCCAAGAAGTATCTGCTCGGCGAGGCGGACCTTTCCCGCCTCATGTTCCGCCCGGAGAACTGGTATCCCGAAAACAATGTCGAAATCCGCCTGTCGACGGAGGTGACGGCGATCGATCGGGCGGCCAAGACCGTCGCGCTCAGCGATGGCTCGACGCTGCATTACGCCTTCCTCGCGCTCGCCACGGGCGCCACGCCGCGCCGCCTGCCCGCCGAGATCGGCGGCGACCTGGAAGGCGTGTTTACCGTACGCGACTATCGCGATGCCGACCGTCTCGGTCTGGAAATGCAGGAAGGCCGCCGGGCGCTTGTCATTGGCGGCGGTTACATCGGCCTGGAAGCGGCCGCCGTCGCGCGGGGCAGGGGGCTGCATGTCACTGTCATCGAAATGGCCGAGCGCGTCCTTGCCCGCGTCGCGTCGCCCGCGACGGCGACGATCCTCAAGGCCATCCATCACGCCCGTGGTGTCGATGTGCGCGAGAAGACCGGCCTGGTACGCCTGCTTGGCGAGAACGGCCGTGTCACCGGCGCGGAACTGACCGACGGTTTCGTGCTGCCGGCCGATGTGGTGATCGCCGGCATCGGTGTTACGGCAAACGACCAGCTCGCGCGCGCCGCCGGGCTGGAGGTGGCCAACGGCATCGTGGTGGATGAACACGCCCGCACCTCCGACCCCGCCATCTTCGCCATGGGCGACTGCGCGGTCCTGCCCTTCGAAGGAAACCGCGTCCGGCTCGAATCGGTGCAGAACGCGGTCGACCAGGCCGAGGCGGCAGCTGCCGTCATCGCCGGCGGCGATGCGCCCTATGAGCCCAAGCCCTGGTTCTGGTCCGACCAGTATGATGTGAAGCTCCAGATCGCCGGCTTCTGCGCCGGCTTCGACGACACGTTCGTGCGCCCCGGCCAGCGAGAAGGCAGCGTTTCCGTCTGGTACTTCCGGCAGGGGCGGCTGATCGCGGTCGATGCGGTCAACGATGCCAAGGCCTATGTCGTCGGCAAGAAGCTGATCGAGATGGGGCGCACCCCCGAGCGCGCAACGCTGGAAGACCCGGCGACCGACCTCAAGGCCTTGACTCTCTAAGGCTTTAGCCCCGATGGTTGTGCTGCGCGCAGGGCGCCCTCGCACGCGGTTGCATATTTTCGAAATCTATTAAGTATGACGGAAGATGGAACCCGATAGCCGGCTTCCGTAACGTGAAGGGTTTATCGATTCTTCAGGATTGACGGCGTTTTTAGCGGTCACATAGCCCCACCCGGTAACCGTCTTCATGCTGTATATCCTGACCTGCCTGACCGTTGAGCACGACCTTCGTCTCGTCCTGCTCGCCGCTCTCATCTGCTTCCTGTCCTGCTACGTCGCGGTGGTGCTCACACAGCGCGCACTCGCCTCCGGCGGCGCGGCGCGGATGCTCTGGCTCGGTGCGGCGGGCGCTTCCAGCGGCTTCGGCATCTGGGCTACCCACTTCATCGCCATGCTGGCCTACGATCCCGGCATGGAGATGGGCTTTCTCATGGAGCCGACGCTTGTTTCCCTGGGCGTCGCCATCGTGGTGACGGCCGCGGGGCTTGGCGTCGCGACCTATGTCTCGGGCCTGAGCGCGGTGCTCGCCGGCGGCCTGCTGCTTGCCGCGGGCGTCACCTCCATGCACTATATCGGCATGTCGGCGGTGGAACTGCCGGGCACGCTTTTCTTCGACAAGACCTATGTCGCCGCTTCGGTCGTCAGCGCCGCGCTCTTCAGCACACTGGGACTGATCTGCTGCTTGCGGCCGGCACCGCGTGCGCGCGACCGCGCGCTGGCCACCAGCCTGATCGCGCTCGGCGTCGTTTCGCTGCATTTCACGGCCATGGCCGCCGTGCGCATCGAACCCGGCCTCATGCCGGTGAACGGCCAGACAATGCTGTCGACGGGCATCATGGTGCCCCTTATTGCGATCGTTGCTTTCTCGCTGCTCGTCGCGGGACTGACGGCTGCCGTTTTCGCCCGCCAGGCCGAGATGACCGCGAGCGAGAACACGCGCCGCTTCTCCATGCTTCTGCAGGGCGTGAAGGATTACGCCATCTACATGCTGGACGCAGACGGGCGGGTGGCGAACTGGAACGACGGCGCCGAACGCAAGATGGGCTTTACGGCCGGCGAGATCGTCGGCCAGCACTTTTCACGCTTCTACAGCGCCGAAGATCGTGCGGCGGGCGAGCCCGAGCGCGCCCTGCGCATCGCGCGCGAGCAGGGAAAGTTCGAGACCGAGGGCTGGTGCTACCGCAAGGACGGATCCCGTTTCTGGGCCAACACGGTGATGGACCCGATCCATGACACGAGCGGCGATCTTGTCGGCTATGCCAACATCACCAAGGACATCACGCAGGACAAGGCCGATGCCGACCGTCTGGCGGAGGTGACGAAAAACCTCGACCTGGCGCTGGAGAACATGTCGCAGGGGCTCTGCCTGTTCGACAAGGACGAGCGTCTGCTGCTCGCCAACCGGCGCTACAGCGAAATCTTCGGCTTTCCCGAAGGCGGTATCAAGCCCGGCATGACCCTTCGGGAAATCATCGACCTCGGCGTTGCGGGCTTCCTCTCCGATCCGGAAGCGCGGCAGGCAAGGGCGCGGGATATCTATGCGCGCCGCCGCGCTGCGCTCCAGACGCGCGAGGTCGATGCCATCGTCGAGAAATTCTCCAGAGGCGTCTCCGTGCAGCTCTATCATCGCATCCTGCCCGACGGTTCGTGGGTCGCGACCTATGAGGACGTGTCCGAGCGCCTGCGTTCCGAAGAGCAGATCTCCTTCCTGGCGCGTCATGACAGCCTGACGGGCCTGCCCAATCGCGCGAGCTTCAACGACCGGCTCGAGGCCGATCTGCTGTCCGCCCGCCGGTCCGGTGGCAAGGTGGCGGTCATCGCCATCGACCTCGACAAGTTCAAGGAGATCAACGATACGCGCGGCCATGCCGCGGGCGACGAAGTGCTGGCGACGCTCTCGCGCCGCATGCAGGCGAGCCTTGGCGCCAACGAGACCATCGCGCGGTTGGGTGGGGATGAATTCGCCGCCTCCAAGCGCTTCGAGGACATGACGGAACTGACCGGCTTCATCCAGCGCCTGGAAACGTGCCTCAGCGAACAGATCCGCATCGATGGCTACGATATCCGGCCGGGCGCCAGCCTAGGCGTCGCCATCTATCCCCAGGACGCCGACAATATCGGCGTATTGCTCAACAACGCCGACCTCGCCATGTACAGGGCGAAGGAGGCGCTGACCCAGACCGTCTGCTTCTACGAGGTATCGATGGACGAGGCAGCCCGGCGCCGTCGCCTGATCGCAAACGACCTGTGGCAGGCTGTCAGGCGCGATGAGCTGGAACTGCACTATCAGGTCCAGAAGGCCGTCCATACCGGTGAGACGCTCGGTTACGAGGTTCTGCTGCGCTGGCACCATCC
Organism: Shinella sumterensis; assembly: GCF_004514425.2. Classification (GTDB taxonomy): domain Bacteria; phylum Pseudomonadota; class Alphaproteobacteria; order Rhizobiales; family Rhizobiaceae; genus Shinella; species Shinella sumterensis. The sequence goes on along the minus strand of NZ_MYFN02000008.1, from coordinate 146,624 downwards.
GGTCCGCGGCACCATCCCGCCGTCGGATTTCATTCCGATCGCCGAGGAATGCGGCGCCATCCTGCCGATCGGCGAATGGGTGTTGCGCGAAGCCTGCCGCGAGGCGGCCAGCTGGGAAAATGCGCACAAGATCGCTGTCAATCTCTCGCCGGTCCAGCTCGGCAATGCCGATGTCGCCGACCTCGTGCAGCGCGTGCTGCAGGAAACCGGCCTCGATCCACGCCGCCTGGAGCTGGAAATCACGGAATCGACCATCATCGGCGACAAGGAACGGGCGCTCGAAACGCTGCGCCGGATCAAGGCTTTCGGCGTTACCATCGCCATCGACGACTTTGGAACCGGCTATTCGTCCCTGGAAACGCTGCGTTCCTTCCCCTTCGACAAGATCAAGCTCGACCGCAGTTTCATGAGCGAGGTGGAGTCGAGCCCCGAAGCCAAGGCCATCATCCGCGCCATCCTGGCGCTTGGCCACACGCTGCGCGTCCCGGTGCTGGCGGAAGGCGTGGAGACGCGCAACCAGCTCGATATCCTGCTCGACGAGGGCTGCGACGAGGCGCAGGGTTATTTCCTCGGGCGCCCGATGCCGATGGAGCGCATCCGCGCGGCCCGCAAGGCGAGCCAAGCGGCGTAGCCGTTTCGCCTACTGCCGCTTGAAGCGTCGGCCGGCAAGGTCGATCTGGAAGCGGGGGAAGATGAAGACGCCGATGATCGTGCCGGCGTATTTCTCTTCCAGCCCCGTCGATTCGCCGACGCAGAACACCGGCTGGCGCGGCGTGCCATCCAGATGAATGGTCGTGGAAAAGCAGAAGGAAGACGAGGAGGCGGCTGCCTGCTCGAACAGCTCCAGCACGCGGGTGCGATCCAGCGGTTCGTAGCACCGGATGAGGTTGAGCAGCCCGCAGGTCCGCTCCGTCATGCCGTGCGCCAGCGTCGCCTTCTCGCCGAGCGTGAAGAGACCGTTGGAGAGATCGCCCGTCCAGCGCTCCGTCACGCAATATTGGGTGAGGAGCTCATTGTCCGTCTCGTCGAATTCCATCGAACCCGGCAGAAAGGGCGACGAGAGATCAGTCTTGATTATCTTGAACACCTACGACCTCAGGCAGTTGCTCGAATTTGACCGAGATGCCATGGGCGATTGCGCCGCACGACATGCTAAAAGCGTGCATCGACGAGCTCCCCGAAGCTGGCCGCCACACTTCTCTATGAACTGAACTGCATCCGGCGCCGCTGTGCATATCGGGTCGGACGTATGCGGAGAAGACCGTCGCTGCCTCTCCGTCAAGGCCATGGCGGTTTCGTAATGCCGTGGGGATAGTCGCAGGCGGATTACCGGAAGCAATGATACCGGGTTTTCAGCGCCTTAGGCCCCCCTGTGAATCTTTAAAGCTCACTTGGGGCGCCTTTATAGTTGGTTTTTTAGAGCCATCAACGGCTTTTTGAAAATTATTGTACGGACGGAAAAATTCTTCTTCCGGAAACGATGCAGGTCCGGGCGCGGCAAAACAAAAAGGGCGGCCCGAAGACCGCCCTTTCGTAACTGAACCGGTTGGCTCAGATGTGAAGGCTTTCGCCTATCACATCATGTCCATGCCGCCAGTTCAGCGCGCTTGACGCGCTGAACCGACTTTAGTGCATGGGCGAAGCTTGATGGTCACGCTGCAATAGGCTTTCGCCTATCACATCATGTCCATGCCGCCCATGCCGCCCATGCCGCCAGGCATGCCGGCCGGAGCATCCTTCTTCGGCAGTTCGGCGATCATGGCTTCCGTCGTGATCAGCAGCGAGGCAACCGAAGCGGCGTTCTGCAGAGCGGTGCGGACAACCTTGACCGGGTCGACGATGCCGAGCGCAATCAGGTCGCCGTATTCGCCGGTCTGGGCGTTGTAGCCGTAGTTGTCTTCGTTCTTTTCGAGGATCTTGCCGACGACGATGGAGGCTTCGTCACCTGCGTTGTCAGCGATCTGGCGAACGAGGGCCTGGAGGGCGCGGCGGATGATGTTGATGCCGGCTTCCTGGTCTGCGTTCTCGCCCTTGGCGGAGATCTTCGTGGAAGAGCGGAGCAGGGCTACGCCGCCGCCCGGTACGATGCCTTCCTGAACGGCAGCGCGCGTCGCGTTGAGGGCGTCGTCGATGCGGTCCTTCTTTTCCTTCACTTCGACTTCCGTCGAACCGCCAACGCGGATGACAGCAACGCCGCCGGCGAGCTTGGCAAGGCGTTCCTGCAGCTTCTCGCGGTCGTAGTCGGAGGTGGTTTCTTCGATCTGGGCCTTGATCTGCGCGACGCGGCCTTCGATTTCAGCCTTCTGGCCGGCACCGTCGACGATCGTCGTGTTTTCCTTGGAGATCGAAACCTTCTTCGAACGGCCGAGCATGTCGAGCGTTACGTTTTCGAGCTTGATGCCGAGGTCTTCGGAGATGACCGTGCCGCCCGTCAGGATGGCGATGTCTTCCAGCATGGCCTTGCGGCGGTCGCCGAAGCCCGGAGCCTTGACGGCAGCGATCTTGAGGCCGCCACGCAGCTTGTTGACGACGAGCGTAGCAAGGGCTTCGCCTTCGACGTCTTCAGCGATGATGACCAGCGGCTTGCCGGTCTGGACGACGGCTTCGAGAACCGGGAGCATGGCCTGGAGGTTCGAGAGCTTCTTCTCGTGGAGGAGAATGTAAGCGTCTTCGAGGTCGGCGACCATCTTTTCCGGGTTGGTCACGAAGTAGGGCGACAGGTAGCCGCGGTCGAACTGCATGCCTTCGACGACTTCGAGTTCGGTTTCGGCGGTCTTGGCTTCTTCAACCGTGATGACGCCTTCGTTGCCGACCTTCTGCATGGCTTCGGCAATGTCGAGACCGACCTGCTTGTCGCCGTTCGCGGAGATCGTGCCGACCTGGGCAACTTCTTCCGAGGTGTTGATCTTCTTGGCCTTGGCCTGGAGATCCTTGACGACTTCGGCGACGGCGAGATCGATGCCGCGCTTCAGGTCCATCGGGTTCATGCCGGCGGCAACGGCCTTGTGGCCTTCGCGAACGATAGCCTGGGCAAGAACGGTTGCAGTCGTCGTGCCGTCGCCGGCGATGTCGTTGGTCTTGGAAGCGACTTCGCGAACGAGCTGGGCGCCCATGTTCTCGAACTTGTCGTCCAGTTCGATTTCCTTGGCGACGGAAACGCCGTCCTTGGTGATGCGCGGTGCGCCGAAGGACTTGTCGATGACGACGTTGCGACCCTTCGGGCCGAGCGTCACCTTGACTGCGTCTGCGAGAACGTCGACGCCACGCAGCATCTTTTCGCGCGCGGTGCGGCCGAATTTGACTTCTTTGGCTGCCATTGTGAGGACTCCTGAATTGATATCAGCGAATTGCGGAACGGGTTACCGGCTGATCAGCCGATGATGCCCATGATGTCGGCTTCCTTCATGATCAGAAGGTCTTCGCCGTCGAGCTTGACTTCGGTGCCCGACCACTTGCCGAACAGGACGCGGTCGCCAGCCTTGACATCCAGCGGGATAACCTTGCCGGACTCGTCACGAGCGCCGGTGCCGACAGCGACGATTTCGCCTTCCTGCGGCTTTTCCTTGGCGGTATCCGGAATGATGATGCCGCCCTTGGTCTTGGCTTCGGATTCGACGCGACGAACGACGACGCGGTCGTGAAGCGGGCGGAAGGTGGTGCTTGCCATTGTCTAATCCCTCGATCAAATGACATTGCGGACCCGAACGGGTCCGATGGATTATTGTTAGCACTCATCGTTGGAGAGTGCTAGCGGCTCCGAGATAAGGGGGGCTTTCTCTCGAGTCAAGAACCGCGCTTGCAAAATTCTTTGCCATGGGCGGTCGCCGCGGCCGGCAGATGGGAACCTCCTGCCACGCCATCAAGGCACGCGTGTGAATTTTCGCAACTTTGTCTGTGGATGCGCCAAAATTGCAGGGAGAGACTTGTTTTCTTGGCGTCGCTTTGCGATGTCACGCGGGCCTGATTTCGATACGGAACTCCCCTCATGGCCCAGCGCATCCAATCCATCCGCGACATCGCCGACCGCTACGACGTGATGCTCTGCGACGTCTGGGGCGTGCTGCACAACGGGGTGGAGGCCTTTTCCTACGCGTCCGAAGCGCTTGCCGAAGCCCGTGCCGCCGGCATGACCGTCGTTCTCATCACCAATTCGCCGCGCCCCCATCCCGGCGTGAAGGTGCAGATCCGCGGACTGGGCGTGCGTGACGATGCCTATGACCGCATCGTCACCTCCGGTGACGTGACCCGCGCGCTGATCGCCAAGGGGCCCAGGAAGGTCTATTTCATCGGCGCCGAGAAGGACCTGCCGTTGCTCGATGGTCTTGACGTCGAGCCTGTCGGCATGGACGAGGCCGGTATCGTCGTCTGCGCGGGCCTGCGCGAGGACGACACGGAAACCGTCGAGGATTACCGCGAGGAACTCGCGGCACTGGCCGCCCGCAAGCTGCCTTTCATCTGCGCCAACCCGGATCTCGTCGTCGAGCGCGGCCACAGGCTCATCGTCTGCGCCGGCGCACTCGCCAAAGCCTATGAGGAGCTCGGCTGCACGACGGAGATTGCCGGAAAGCCGCACCGCCCGATCTACGACAAGGCGATCGCCGAGGCGCGCGACGTGCGCGGCGACGTCGACCTGTCGCGGGTCATTGCCGTGGGCGACGGCATGCCGACGGATGTGCGCGGCGCCGAGGCCTATGGCCTGGATGTGCTCTACATATCCGGCGGCATCCACGCCCAGCATTATGTCGAAGGCGGCCGCACCGACGAGGCGAAGCTCGCTGCCTTCCTGGATCAGGAACGGGCCCACCCGAAATGGTGGATGCCCCGGCTACAGTGACGGGACGGAGACGGTCGTCATGACGGTATTTCACAGGAACGAGACGAAACAGCCGCTGCCGGAGCATCTGCGCGGCGGGGTCATCGCCATCGGCAATTTCGACGGCGTGCACCGCGGCCACCAGGCCGTGCTGCAACGGGCGCTGGACATTGCCAAAAGCCGCGGCATCCCGGCTCTGGTGCTCACCTTCGAGCCGCATCCGCGCACGATCTTCCGGCCGGACACGCCCGTTTTCCGCTTGACGCCCGCCCCCCTCAAGGCCCGTATCCTGGAGGGCATGGGCTTTTCCGCCGTCATCGAATATCCGTTCGACCGCACCTTCTCGGAAATGTCGGCGCACGATTTCATCGGCGCCGTCCTGCTCGAATGGCTGCACGCCTCGGAGGTCGTCACCGGCTTCGATTTCCATTTCGGCAAGGGCAGGGAAGGCGGCCCCGCCTTCCTGATGGCCGCCGGACAGGACAACGGTTTCGGCGTGACGCTGGTCGATGCCTTCCGCGATGAGAACGCCTCGGTCATCTCCTCCAGCGTCATCCGCTCCCTGCTCGGCGAGGGCGCCGTTTCTGAAGCCGCCGGCCTGCTCGGCTACCGCTACACCGTCGAGGCCGAGGTCATCGACGGCAAGAAACTCGGCCGCACCCTCGGCTACCCCACTGCCAACATGGCGCTTCCGCCGGAAGTGGAACTGCGCAACGGCATCTACGCCGTGCGCTTCCGCCGTCCCGACGGCAGCCTGCATGACGGCGTCGCAAGCTACGGCCGCCGCCCGACCGTCACATCGAACGGCGCGCCGCTGCTCGAAACCTTCCTCTTCGACTTCTCCGGCGATCTCTACGGCGAAATCTCCGCCGTCTCCTTCTTCGGCCACCTGCGCGACGAACTGAAATTCGACGGTCTCGACGCGCTCGTCGTGCAGATGAAGCGCGACGAGGAAGAAGCGCGCGCGCTTCTCTCCGGCGTGCGCCCGCTCGGGGACATCGACCAGCGTCTCTGTTTCTGAGGTGGCGATCTAGCACCGCCCTCCAAATATCCTCCCGCAGTCTTTTCAAACCGCCGAAAACCCCGTAAGACCGCGCGCATGATGCTCCACCGGCTGACCATCGATCTGCGAATTAGTGGCCCGGCCTTCCGCGCGCTCTGAGCGAGGCCGGAAGGTCCGGGATTTCGGGCGTTCCTGAAGCGCCCCCGCTGTCATTGCCGGTGCACTGACCGATATTCCCCGCATGCGCACAAAGCGCGCGAACAAAGACGATAGCCATATCCATGACCGATACGCCTGAAAAAGTCGATTATTCGTCCACCCTCAACCTGCCGCAGACGGATTTCCCGATGCGTGCGGGCCTGCCGCAGAAGGAGCCGGAAACGGTGGCCCGCTGGCAGCAGATGAACCTCTACAAGAAGCTGCGCGCCTCCGCCGCCGGCCGCGAAAAATTCGTGCTGCACGACGGTCCGCCCTATGCCAACGGCAACATCCATATCGGCCACGCGCTGAACAAGATCCTCAAGGACGTCATCACCCGCTCGTTCCAGATGCGCGGCTATGACGCCAACTACGTGCCCGGCTGGGACTGCCACGGCCTTCCCATCGAGTGGAAGATCGAGGAGAAGTACCGCGAGAAGGGCAAGAACAAGGACGAGGTTCCGGTCAACGAGTTCCGCCAGGAATGCCGTGACTTCGCGAGCGGCTGGATCAAGGTCCAGTCGGAGGAGTTCAAGCGTCTCGGCATCGAGGGCGACTTCGAAAATCCCTACACGACCATGGCCTTCCACGCCGAAGCCCGTATCGCCGGCGAGCTGCTGAAGATCGCCAAGTCCGGCCAGCTCTATCGCGGCTCCAAGCCCGTCATGTGGTCGGTCGTCGAGCGCACGGCGCTGGCCGAAGCCGAAGTCGAATATGCCGATGTCGAGAGCGACACGATCTGGGTAAAGTTCCCCGTGACCGAGGGGCCTGCCGACCTCAAGGGCAACTTCGTCGTCATCTGGACGACCACGCCCTGGACGATCCCCGGCAACCGCGCCATCTCCTTCTCGTCGCGCTTCCCCTACGGCCTCTACGAGGTGGAAAGCGCCACGAACGATTTCGGCCCGCAGCCGGGCGAAAAGCTGATCTTCGCCACCCGCCTGGCCGATGACTGCGCGGCCAAGGCCAAGGTGACGCTGAAGTTCCTGCGCGATGTCGCGCCGGAAGAGCTGTCGGCACTCGTGACCGCCCATCCGCTCGCACCGCTCGGCTATACCTTCCAGGTGCCGCTGCTCGATGGCGATCATGTCACCGACGATGCCGGCACGGGCTTCGTGCACACCGCCCCCGGCCACGGCCGCGAGGACTTTGATGCCTGGATGGCCGAGGCCCGCAACCTCGAGGCGCGCGGCATCTCCGCGAAGATCCCCTTCACCGTGGACGACGCCGGCTTCTACACCGCCGAAGCCCCCGGCTTCGAAGGCGCGCGCGTCATGGACGACAACGGCAAGAAGGGCGACGCCAACGACCGCGTCATCAAGGCGCTGATCGCCGAAAACAACCTCTTTGCCCGCGGCCGCCTCAAGCATTCCTATCCGCATTCCTGGCGTTCGAAGAAGCCGGTCATCTTCCGCAACACGCCGCAGTGGTTCGTCTACATGGACAAGGAACTCGGCGACGGCACCACGCTGCGCTCGCGTTCGCTTGCCGCGATCGACCAGACCCGCTTCGTGCCGGCCTCCGGCCAGAACCGTCTGCGCGGCATGATCGAAGGCCGCCCGGACTGGGTTCTTTCCCGCCAAAGGGCATGGGGCGTACCGATCGCCGTCTTCGCCGATGAAAAGGGTGACGTGCTCGTCGACGAGGACGTCAACGCCCGCATCCTCGAGGCGTTCGAGAAGGAAGGCGCCGATGCCTGGTTCGCCGAAGGTGCGCGTGAGCGCTTTCTGGGCAATCGTGCGGGAGAAGCCTGGACGCAGGTCATGGACATCCTCGATGTCTGGTTCGACTCGGGCTCGACCCACACCTTCACGCTGGAGGACCGCCCGGACCTGAAATGGCCCGCAGACGTCTATCTCGAAGGCTCCGACCAGCATCGCGGCTGGTTCCATTCGTCGCTGCTCGAAAGCTGCGCGACGCGCGGCCGTGCGCCCTACAATGCCGTCGTCACCCATGGCTTCACCATGGACGAGAAGGGCGAGAAGATGTCGAAGTCCAAGGGCAACGTCGTCTCGCCGCAGGACGTCATGAAGGAATCGGGCGCCGATATCCTTCGCCTCTGGGTCATGACGACCGACTACTGGGAAGACCAGCGCCTCGGCAAGACGATCATCCAGACCAATATCGATGCCTACCGCAAGCTGCGCAACACGGTGCGCTGGATGCTGGGCACGCTGGCGCACGACACGGGCGAGGAGATCGCCTATGCCGACATGCCGGAGCTGGAAAAGCTCATGCTGCACCGGCTGGCGGAACTGGATGCGCTTGTGCGGTCGGGCTACGATGCCTTCGACTTCAAGAAGATCACCCGCGCGCTCATCGACTTCTCGAATGTCGAGCTCTCGGCCTTCTATTTCGACGTGCGCAAGGATGCGCTCTACTGCGATGCCCCGTCCTCGCTGAAGCGCCGCGCAGCCCTTGCCGTCATCCGCAAGCTCTTCGATTGCCTCGTCACCTGGCTCGCCCCGATGCTGCCCTTCACGATGGAAGAGGCCTGGCTCTCGCGCAAGCCGGATGCCGTCTCGGTGCATCTGGAGCAGTTCCCCGACGTGCCGGCCGAATGGCGCAACGACGCGCTCGAGGCCAAGTGGGAGAAGATCCGCGCGGTGCGCTCGGTCGTCACCGGCGCGCTGGAAATCGAGCGCCGCGAGAAACGCATCGGCGCTTCGCTGGAGGCGGCTCCCGTCGTTCACATCGCCGATCCCGAGCTTCTGGCTGCCCTCGAAGGCCAGGATTTCGCGGAAATCTGCATCACCTCGGCCATCACGCTGGTTGCGGGTGAGGGCCCCGCGGATGCCTTCCGCCTTGCGGAAGTCCCCAAGGTCTCGGTCGAGCCGAAGCTGGCGGAGGGGCTGAAATGCGCCCGCTCCTGGCGTATCACGACGGATGTCGGTTCCGACCCCGAATATCCTGACGTCTCGGCCCGCGATGCGGCTGCGCTGCGCGAAATCGGTTTCCGCCGCGCGGCATAAGCGCCCGCTCTGTTGACGGCCGGTTCTTTCCGGCCGTCGATTTGCCGGCATGAATTGCACTTGGAGGCTTCATCCGGTAATGCTGCCTGAAAATGGTCGGATTGTTCCGCCATGGCACGGCGGACTTTTGCCGTGGAATGAGTTTTCTGCGTACCGGCTCTGCTGGAAGGGTATTCATGGGAATGACGCGAAATATTCGGGTACGGACCGGCCTGTTCGGCCTTCTCGGCGGCAGCCTCCTTCTGACCGGCTGCATGGGCCCGACCTACGGCACCGACAAGACCGCCGGCGAGCAGCTGATCGACGACCTCGGCAACGCCGTGATGATCCAGCCGGAAAACAAGGACGCCAAGAAGGTCCGCTACCAGCCGCGCGGCGGTCTCGTCGTGCCGAGGGACAAGACGGCGCTGGCCAACCCGCAGCAGTCCGTCGCGTCCAAGGACAATCCCGAGTGGCTTGAGAATCCGGAAGACATGCGCGAGCGCCTGCGCGCCGAGGCGGACGAGAACGCCAACGATCCCCGCTACCGCTCGCCGCTCGCCAGCCAGAATACGACGGCCCGCCAGATGAGCACGGCAGAGCAGACGCAGGCCTATCGCGAGGCGCGCCGCCTGCAGATGGGCGCCTATTCCGATCAGCGCCGCTACCTGAGCGACCCGCCGACCGAATATCGCAGGATCCCCGAGGAGGCCCAGGCCGATCTCGGCGAGCCTGAGAAGCAGAAGGAACGCCGCCGCAAGAAGGAAGCCAGGGCCGCCAAGCAGGGCGGTTCCAGCTGGTGGCCGTTCTGACATCATGACGGGCTATCGAATCCGGCCGGCGACGGTCGATGATGCCGCCGTCATCCTGCGCTTCATCCGCGAGCTTGCGGACTATGAAAATGCCCTGTCCGAAGTGGCCGCGACCGAGGAAAGCGTCGTGGCCTCCCTGTTCGGCGAGGGCTCGGTGAGCTACGCGGCCATCTGCGAGACGGAAGACGGCGAACCGGCCGGCTCCGCCGTCTGGTTTAAGACCTATTCCACCTGGCTCTCGAAGAACGGCCTCTATCTCGAGGACCTCTATGTGACGCCGGCCCATCGCGGCGGCGGCGTCGGCAAGATGCTGCTGCGCTACCTGGCGCGCCTTGCCATCGAACAGGATTGCAGCCGTTTCGAATGGAGCGTGCTCGACTGGAACGAGCCCGCCATCCGCGTCTACGACGCCATCGGCGCCGAGCCGCAGACGGAGTGGCTGCGCTATCGCCTGACGGGCGACCGCCTGAAACAGTTTGCCGAGGGCTGACTCGGACTCAGCCGCCGCGCCGGGCAAGCAGGATGAGATGAAGCGCATGCGCGCCGAGAAAGGCGACGCAGACCGGCAGGATCGCCACGATCATCCCGCCATTCATGGCGATGACGATGAGCACGACGGCGGCTAGTGCTGGCGTGAACGCGAGTGCGGCGTTGCGTGGCAGCGACCAGTTCGGCTTCCCCTCACGGTTCCATTGCATGGTCAGCCGTTCTGCACGCGGCGCGATGCGACGTGCGGCGAGAACGGACATGGCGACCATCAGGCCCAAGGTGATGACAATGATAGCGGTGGCAAGTGACATCGTTCTCAGCGCCTTTCCATGAAGAAATCCTTCAAGATCTCCGCCGCTTCCACGCCGCTGATGCCGGAATAGACCTCCGGGGCATGATGGCAGGTGGGCTGGGCGAAGAAGCGCACGCCGTTGTCGACGCCGCCGCCCTTCGGGTCTTCCGCGCCGTAATAAAGCCGGCGGATGCGGGCAAACGAGATGGCGGCCGCGCACAGCGTGCAGGGTTCGAGCGTCACGTAGAGGTCCGCGCCCGTCAGCCGCTCCTGGCCGAGCGTGCGGGCGGCCTCGCGGATGACGGCGACTTCGGCATGGGCCGTCACATCATTGTCGGCGCGCGTGCGATTGCCCGCCTGCGCCACGACCGCGCCGTCCATGACGAGCACGGCGCCGACGGGCACTTCACCGCGTTTGCCGGCGGCGCGGGCCTCGGCCAGCGCGATCTCCATGAAGCGATTTGTCATAGCGGAACGAATTCCTCTTAACCCGGGGCGTCTGACCTGATAGGACACGCGAAAACGCAGGCAACACAAATGACATCCAAAGACAAGCCAAAACGGCCGGGCGCAAAGCCCGCGGGCCGCGATACCAAGCCGCGTGGCGCCGCATCGGCGGCCGCGGGCAAGAAATCCTTCGGCGGCAAGCCGGCGGGCAAGAAGCCTTTTGACGGCAAGGCGGCGCCGCGCGACGGCAAGCCTGCCCGCGCCGCCAAGCCGGCACCTGCCGCGCCGGCCGGGGCCGAACTCGCGCCCGAACGCATTTCCAAGCTGCTCGCCCGCGCGGGCGTGGCCTCGCGCCGCGATATCGAGCGCATGATCATGGAAGGCCGCGTCAGCGTGAACGGCAAGGTGCTGGAGACCCCGGTGCTCAATGCCAGTTTCGCCGACCGCATCGAGGTGGATGGCGTGCCGGTGCGCGGCATCGAGCGCACGCGCCTGTGGCTCTACCACAAGCCTGCCGGCCTCGTGACGACCAATGCCGACCCGGAAGGCCGCCCGACCGTCTTCGACAACCTGCCCGAAGAATTGCCGCGGGTCATGTCCATCGGCCGCCTCGACATCAACACCGAAGGCCTGCTGCTGCTGACCAATGACGGTGGCCTCGCCCGCATGCTGGAGCTGCCGACGACCGGCTGGCTGCGCCGCTACCGCGTGCGCGCCCACGGCAAGATCGAGCAGGCCGATCTCGACAAGCTGAAGGAAGGCATTGCCGTCGACGGCGTGCTCTACGGCTCGATCGACGCGACGCTCGACAAGGCGCAGGGCTCCAATGTCTGGCTGACGCTCGGCCTGCGCGAAGGCAAGAACCGCGAAGTCAAGAATGTGCTCGGCGCGCTCGGCCTCGACGTCAACCGGCTCATCCGCATTTCCTACGGCCCCTTCCAGCTCGGCGAACTGCCGGAAGGCCACGCCCAGGAAATCCGCGGCCGCACGCTGCGCGACCAGCTCGGCCCGCGCCTGATCGAGGAATCCGGAGCGAATTTCGACGCGCCGCTCTTCGACCACAAGGCGGATGAGGATGCCGCCGCCAAGCCGGTGAAGCCCCGCGAGGAGGCGTCCGCCTGGAGCGAGCGTCCGGCAGAGCGTCGCGAGAAGCCCGCCGGCCGCCGTGATGGCGATCGCCGCGAGCAGGCCCGCGCGCGGCTGGACACCAGGCGCGACGACCGGTTCAGTGACAAGCCGCGTGGTGGTTCGCGCGACCGTGATCGCGACCGGGATCGCGACGGCGACCGCTTCGAAAGCAAGCCGAAGCGCGAGCCTGCGAACCGTGCCCGCAAGTCCAATGTCTGGATGGCGCCCGGCGCCCGTCCCGTCGCCGAGAAAACGGCCGATGCGTCGGCAGAAGGCGTGAAGCGCGAGCCGCGCGTGCGTCCCGAAGGTGCACCCAAGACCAAGCGTTATGGCCGCACGGCCGATGGCGCGCCGACCCGTTCGGCCAAGAAGTTCGATCCGGACCGCAAGGGTTTCGATAGCAGGGGTCCGGCCCGCGGCCGTCCCGGTGACGATCGTGTGGAAAAGCCCCGCATCCTGAAGACGCGCGACGAGGACGGCGAGTGGATCCGCGCCTCCGAGCCGGAAGCCGGTGGCCGCGACGATGGCGGCCGTGGCGGTTTCGGACGCAAGCGCTCCGGCGCCGGCGATGACCGCGCACCCCGCGATTTCGGCGACCGCAAGCCGCGTGCGCAGGGCGAGCGTTCCTTCGGCGACCGTCCGGCCCGGGGTGAACGATCCTTTGGCGACCGCAAGCCACGGGCAGAGGGCGAACGCGCGTTCTCCGACCGTCCGCCGCGCCGCGACGGCGGCAAGTCGTTCGGCGGCAAACCCGGCGGCAAGTCCTTTGGCGGAAAGCCCGGTGGCGGCAAGCCCGGCGGTGGCCGTCCTGCCGGCGGCGGCCGTCCGCGCGGCAAGGGCAAGTAATCCGCCGTGCGGATCGTCGGCGGAGAATTTCGCGGCCGTTCGCTTGCAACGCCGTCGTCGGACGATATCCGTCCGACGACGGACCGCACGCGCGAAAGCCTGTTCAACATCCTCTCCCACGCCTATCCCGAGGCCCTTGACGGAACGCGCGTGCTCGATCTCTTCGCGGGCACCGGTGCCGTCGGCTTCGAGGCGCTGTCGCGCGGCGCGCGCGCCGTGCTCTTTGTCGAGCAGGGCGTGGAGGGCAGGGGGCTGCTGCACGCCAACACGGAATCGCTCGGCGTGATCGGCCGCGCCAAGATCTTCCGCCGCGACGCCACGTCGCTCGGCGGCATCGGCACGATGGAACCGTTCGATTTCCTCTTTGCCGACCCGCCCTATGCGAAGGGTCTCGGCGAGCGCGCGCTCGACGCCGCCGCCCGCGGCGGCTGGCTCGTCGAGGGCGCCCTTGCGATCCTCGAGGAGCGTGCCGATATTCAACCCGCCGCCGTCGACGGCTTCGAGCTTCTCGAAGTCAGGACGTTCGGCGAAACGCGCATGCACTTCTATCGTTACCGGCCCGGCTGAACGGTGCCGGCCGTGGAGACCTGAGCGATGACCGATGCCCTCGTTTCCCCGATCGCGCCACGCCCCGCCGGCCCGACCGTCGCCCTCGCGCTTGGCGGTGGTGGCGCGCGCGGCCTCGCCCATATCCACGTCATCGAAGTGCTCGACGAGTTCGGCATCCGCCCGGTGCTGATCTCGGGCGCGTCCATCGGCGCCATCATGGGAGCGGCCATGGCCTCGGGCATGACGGGCCGTGAGATCCGCGAGCATACGCTGGCCACCATCGGCAGACCCGGCCAGATCATGAACCGCCTCTGGAGCCTGCGGCCATCAGGGCTTTCGCAGATGGTCTCCGGCGGTTTCAAGTTCGGGCAGTTCAATCTGGAACGCATGCTGAAGGCCTTCCTGCCCGACCGTGTGCCGGAAACCTTCGAAGCGCTCGATATCCCGATGAAGATCATCGTGTCGGACTATTACGCGCAGCGCGAATGCGTCTGCGAGCGCGGCCCGCTGTTCCCGGCCCTTGCCGCATCGGCCGCCTTGCCCGCCGTCTTCCGTCCTGTCGTCATCGACGGCCGCGTGATGATGGATGGCGGCCTGTGTAACCCGATCCCGTTCGATCATCTGGCCGGCCGGGCCGATATCACCATCGGCGTCGACGTCATCGGCCAGCCGCCGGCCGGCACGGCCGAATTGCCCAACAGTATCGACAGCCTCTACGGCGCCACGCAGCTGACCATGCGGTCCATCGTCACGCTGAAGCTTGAAAAGGGCGCGCCCGACATCTTCCTCCAGCCGGAGGTCGGCCGCTTCCGGGTGCTGGATTTCGCCAAGGCGGCGGAGGTGCTGAAGGCATCCGAGGGTATCCGCGATGTCCTCAGACGCGCGCTCGACGAAAAACTCTCCCGTACGGGCTGAAGCCGGCGAGCCGGCAGGGCTCAGACATCCTCGTCGGCGTCGGCCATCTGGTTCTTCGGCCTGACGAGCGGTTCCGGCTTCACCGGCGCGGAATGCAGCATATGCCGCCCCGCCGCCAGTCCTTCCACCGCCTGGAGTTCCAGCCGCGCCTCGTCGCGGCGGCGGATATCGTCGCTGATGGCCACCGCGTCATCGGGCTCGACGCCGAGTTCCTCCAGCGTCTCGCGGCCGAAGACGAGCGCGGATTCGAATGTTTCGCGCACGTCGTGCTGCACGCCGCGGGCACGCAGCGAGAGCGTGTGAATGCGGTCGTAGGAGCGCACGAAGACGGTCGCGTTGGGGTACTCCGACTGGACGAGATCGACGATGCGGTCCGTGGTGGCCTTGCCGTGCGTGCAGACGGCGACGATCTTCGCCCGTTCGATGCCGGCCGCACGCAGCACGTCCTTGCGCGTGCCGTCGCCGAAATAGATGCGGAACCCGAAATTCGCGGCCTGGCGCACGCGGTCCGTCGAATGGTCGATGACCGTCACCTCGCGGCCGCCGGCCAGCAGGATCTGGGCGGCGATCTGGCCGAAGCGCGAAAAGCCGATCATCAGCACGTCGGCGCCGGCACCCTCGAAATCCTCTTCCATCTCCTCTTCGGGATCCTCCACCAGCAGGAAACGGGAGAGGGCGGCGGCAATCGGCGTCAGCGCCATAGACATGGTCACGACGGCGATCAGCAGCGAGGCGAGCCCGCCGGAGAAGATGCCGGCCGCGGCTGCCGCCGTGAAGAGCACGAAACCGAATTCACCGCCCTGCGGCAGCACCAGCGCGATCCGCACCGCATCGTTGTGCGCGGAGCCGGTAAAGCGGCAGAGGCAGTAGATGACGAGGCCCTTCACCAGCATGACGGCGGGTGTCGCGATGAGGATCGTCAGCCAGCTCGCGAAGATCACGTCGAGATGCAGGGACAGGCCGACCGCCATGAAGAAGAGGCCGAGCAGAATTCCGCGGAAGGGCTCCACGTCCGCTTGCAACTCGTGGCGATAGGAAGACTCGGCAAGCAGCACGCCGGCGAGGAAGGCGCCCATGGCCATGGAAAGCCCGGCCATCTGCAACAGCATAGCGGCAGCGAGAACCACGAACAGCGCCGCCGCGATCATGGCCTCTCGGGCGCCCGTGCGCGCGATGATCTGGAACAGCGGGTTGAGCAGGTAGCGGCCGGCGACCAGCAGGGCGGCGATTGCCCCGACCGCGACCATGAAATCGTGGAAGGCGCTTGTCGTGTCCTCCGGCGCCTGTTCGGCCAGCAGCGGTATCAGCGCCAGGAGCGGCACGATGGCAAGGTCCTGCAAAAGAAGCAGCGAAAAGGCGCGCTGGCCGTAGCGCGTATTGGTGTCGCCCCGCTCATCGAGGATCTGCATGGCAAACGCGGTGGAGGACAGCGCGAGGCCGAAACCGATGATCAGCGCACCGTCCCACTCCTCCAGTCCGAAGAGCAGCACGAGCCCCGCCAGAATGAGCCCGGTCACCACCACCTGCGCGATGCCGAGCCCGAATATGTCGTGGCGCATCGACCACAGGCGCGAGGGCTTCAGCTCCAGCCCGATCAGGAAAAGCAGGAACACCACGCCGAGTTCGGCGACGCCCAGCAGCTCTTCGCCATCGCGGATCTGGTGCAGGATCGGGCCGATCACCACGCCGGCCGCGAGATAGCCGAGAATGGTGCCGAGCCCCAGCCGCTTGAAGATCGGCGCGGCAAGAAGCGCCCCGCCGAGCATCATCAGGACCTCGTTGTACGAGCTGTGGGTATATTGCATGCGGAAGGCTTTCTCTGCGGGGTGGCGGCTGCACGGCAAAAAAGGAACGACCTCCCTTGATGCCTGTGTCGGCGCACAATAAATGGGGCATCAAAGAAAGGCCAAGTCATGTCACAGACAATCGATTCCGCAAGCCTTCTCGAGCGCGCCGGTGAACTTATCGACCGCGCCATTCAAGCGGGGGCGGATGCGGCTGATGCCGTCGTCGTCCGTGGCCGGTCCTCGTCGGTGAGCGTGCGCCTCGGCAAGGTCGAGGGCACCGAGGCCTCCGAAAGCGACGATTTCTCCCTGCGCGTCTTCGTCGGAAAACGCGTCGCCAGCGTCTCGGCCAATCCGGGCTTCGACCTGAAGGTGCTCGCCGAGCGCGCCGTGGCGATGGCCAAGGCCTCGCCGGAAGATCCCTTCGCGTCGCTCGCCGCCGAAGGTGACCTTGCAAAGGAATGGCCGGACCTCGATCTCTTCGACCCGACCGAGGTCTCCGCCGACCAGCTCACCGAAGCCGCCCTTGCGGCCGAGGCCGCGGCGCTCGCCGTTTCCGGCATCACCAATTCCGGCGGCGGCGGCGCATCCGCCGGCATGGGCGGGCTGGTGCTTGCCACCTCCCATGGCTTTTCCGGCGCCTACAGCGCCAGCCGCTTCGGCCGTTCCGTCAGCGTCATCGCGGGCGAGGGCACGAAGATGGAGCGTGACTACGATTTCGATTCCGCGCTGTATTTTGCAGAACTGCGCGATGCCGAGGCGATCGGCCGCGAGGCCGCCGCCCGCGCCGTGCGCCGCCTCAACCCGCGACAGGTGCCGACAGCGAAAAACGTGACGGTGGTCTACGATCCGCGCGTGGCGCGCGGCATTGCCGGCCATATCGCCGGCGCGATCAACGGCGCCTCCGTCGCCCGCAAGACGAGCTTCCTGCGCGACCGCATGGGCAAGCAGGTGCTGAGGGCGGGCCTTTCCGTTACCGACGACCCGCTCATCGTGCGCGGTCCCTCGTCGCGTCCCTTCGATGGCGAGGGCGTCACCGGCAAGCGCCTTGCGATGATCGAGGACGGCGTGCTGCAGCACTGGTTCCTCTCCACTTCCACGGCCAACGAACTCGGCCTGAAGACGAACGGTCGCGGCGTGCGCGGCGGCACATCGGTCAGCCCGGCCTCCACCAACCTCGCGCTGGAGCCGGGGGATATGTCTCCGGAAGACCTCATCCGCTCGGTGGGCAACGGTTTCTACATCACCGAGCTCATCGGCCAGGGCGTCAACATGGTGACGGGCGAATACAGCCGCGGCGCCTCCGGCTACTGGATCGAAAACGGCGAACTGACCTTTGCCGTCTCCGAGGTGACGATCGCCTCCAACCTCGTCGACATGTTCTTGCGCATCACGCCGGCAAACGACATCGACCGCTCGTTCGGCGTGGCGGCGCCGACGCTTGCCATAGAGGGCATGACGCTTGCGGGAACGTGACCCCATGCCTCCCGCCGGAGATTGGGCCGCCGATCTCGACCTCCTCGTGGGGGCCGCGCGGCTGGCCGGCGCCAAGGCGCTGGAATTCTTCCGCAAGGGGCCGGAAGTCTGGTGGAAGAACGGCGGCCGCTCACCGGTGAGCGTTGCCGATTTCGCGGCAAACGATATCCTCAAGACGGAGCTGCTCGGCGCCCGGCCCAACTACGGCTGGCTGTCGGAGGAGACCGACGACGATGCCGCGCGCCTCGGCTGCGAAACCGTCTTCGTCATCGATCCCATCGACGGCACGCGCGCCTTTATCGGCGGCAAGGACATCTGGTGCGTCAGCGCTGCCGTCGTGCATGAGGGACGACCGGTTGCCGGCGTTCTCTTCGCGCCCGCGCTCGATGAACTGTTCACGGCATCGGCCGGCGGACCCGTGCTGAAGAACGGCGCGCCCATTGCCGTGACCGGGCCGGACGACACGCGTGCGATGCGCGTGGCGGCGCCCGAGGACATGGTGCGCGACATAGACCGGAGGCGGATCGGCGACATGAGCCGTATCGCCCATGTGCCGTCGCTTGCCTATCGTCTCGCGATGGTGGCGGATGGCCGCATCGACGCGACGCTGGTCAAACGCAACGCGCACGACTGGGATCTGGCGGCCGCCGATCTCATCCTTGCGCAGGCCGGCGGGGCGCTCGTGTCGCTGGACGGCGCGCCGCTGGTCTACAACCGGCCGGCCGTCAGCCACGAGACGCTGTGTGCCGCCGGGTTGTCCCGGCTTTCCGGGCTTGTCGAGGCCGCACGCGACCTCTCCGACCATTGACCTTTCATGCGGAATACCGCAAACCGTGAGCCGAATTCGGCACAATAAAGAGAGAAGACATGACCGATACGACCGAACCCAAACAGCTCCTTCATCTCGTTTTTGGCGGCGAACTGAAGACCCTCGACGACCTGCAGTTCCGCGACCTCGACAGCCTCGATATCGTCGGGATCTACCCCGATTATGCGAGCGCGCTCGTCGCCTGGAAATCCAAGGCCCAGCAGACCGTGGACAATGCGCATATGCGCTACTTCATCGTGCACATGCACCGTCTCCTGGACCCGCGCAAAGGCTGAGCCGACGTCACCGACCCCGTCCCGCGCGGCCTGACCGCGCCGGACAGAAAGACCGGACCCTTCATGATCCTCCATAGCCCGAAAGCCCGAACGAAGGTGTCTTGCCGATGAGCAGCCGGCTCGCCCGCCTCACGCTTTCGATCTACCGCTGGGGAGGCGTCGCGCTCTACCCCGTCATCGGTCCGTATCTGGCGGTGCGCGCCGCCAAGGGCAAGGAAGAGCGCGCGCGTCGCCGCGAGCGCTACGGCGTGGCGGGCGTGCCGCGCCCGGCCGGCCCGCTGGTCTGGTTCCACGCCGCAAGCGTCGGCGAGACCAATTCGATCATTCCGCTCATCAAGGAAGTGCGCCGCCGCGGCATCGCGGTGGTGCTGACCACGGGCACCGTCACCTCCGCGAAGGTCGTTCACGACCGGCTGGGATCTGACGTCATCCACCAGTATGTGCCGCTCGACCTGAAGCCGGCGGTCAGTCGCTTCCTCGAATATTGGCATCCCGACCTCGCCATCATGGCGGAATCGGAAATCTGGCCGATGACCATCCTGGAACTGAGCCGGCGCCATATCCCGCAGGTTCTGGTGAACGGCCGCATCTCCGATCGCTCCTTCCCGCGCTGGCAGCGCCGCCAGGCCTTCGCCGAGGCGCTGTTCGAGAATTTCGCGCTGGTCATCGCCCAGTCGGATGTGGACGCGGAGCGCTTCAGTGCACTCGGCGCATTGCCGGTGACGGTTTCCGGCAATCTCAAGGTCGATACCGATGCGCCGCCGGCCGATGCAGAGGCGCTTTCGACCTATCTCGGCCAGATCACCGGCCGCCGGACCTGGGCGGCGATCTCGACCTTCGAGGGCGAGGAGGCCGCCGCCGGCAACGTGCACCGCGCCCTGAAGGAGCGCACGCCCGGCCTGCTCACCATCGTCGTGCCGCGCCATCCCGAGCGCAGCGACGCCGTCGCGGATATGCTGGCGGCGCGTGGCCTCAAGGTCGTCAGGCGCACCTCCGGCGAACCGCTGACGCCGGAGACGGATATCTTCCTCGGCGACACGATCGGCGAGATGGGGCTCTACCTGCGCATGACGGAGGTGGCCTTCGTCGGGCGTTCGCTCTTTGCCGAAGGCGGGCAGAACCCGCTGGAGCCGGCCATGCTCGGCTGCGCGATCCTGTCGGGCGGCAACGTCCAGAATTTCCGCGAGACCTATCAGAAGCTCGCCCGAAACGGCAGCGCCAAGATGGTGCGCGACGTCGAGATGCTGGCCAAGGGCGTGCATTATCTCCTCAACAACGAGGAGATGCGCCGGCAGATGATCGATGCGGGCCAGGAGACGGTGCAGGAAATGCGCGGCGCGCTGCGCGCCACCGTCAAGGGGCTCGAACCCTATATCAATCCCCTCACCGTGAAGGCGCGGCTCCACCCGCGCCAGTCCTCCTGAAAGGACGCGACATGACGAAGGCCGACGCGATCTCCGGTATCCTGTTCGACAAGGACGGCACGCTGCTCGACTATGCCAAGAGCTGGGTGCCCGTGAACTACGAGCTTGGCCGCATCGCCGCCAAGGGCGATGAGGACCTTGCCCGCAAGCTGCTCGTCGCCGGCGGCATGGACCCGGATACCGGCTATGTCACGCCCGACAGCCTGCTGGCGGCCGGCAATACGGTGGAAATCGCCGAGGGCTTCGTGGCGGCCGGCGCGCCGTTCACGGTGGAAACGCTCACCACCCATTTCGACGGGCTTTTCGCCAATTCGGCGCAGCTGGCCGTTGCCGTCACCGATCTTGCCGCCTTCTTCGCCACCATGCATGCGCGCGGCTATCGGCTGGGCGTCGCCTCGTCCGACAACGAGGCCTCCATCCGCGCGACGGCCAAGCGCTTCGGCTTCGACGGCTACCTGCATTATGTCGCGGGCTATGACAGCGGCTACGGCGTCAAGCCGGAACCGGGCATGGTGCTGGGCTTCTGCGCCGCCACGGGGCTGGAACCGCATCAGGTCGCCGTGGTCGGCGACAACAACCACGATCTCCACATGGGGCGCAGCGCCGGTGCCGGTATCACCGTCGCGGTGCTGACCGGCACGGGCTCGCGGCAATCCCTGTCGGAGGCATCGGACTATTGCCTCAACGACATCACCGAACTGGTGCCGCTCTTCTCGGGCGCTGCCGCCGCGCGTCCGGTGGCGTGAACGCCGCCTCGGCGACGCACCCGCTCATTGGCACGATGGTTGATTTCCGCACCGTTCTCGCGTTTCTTGTGCCGTCGAACGGGCAGGGGTGCCTGCGGGGGATGAAATGGTAAGTGAAGCGCCGCCGTTCTGGTGGACGAAGCCCGACTGGCGAGCCCGGGCGCTCTGGCCGATCTCGCACCTCTACGGGTGGATTGCGGGGCGACGCATGCGCAGCCGCCGCCGCGCGCAGGTGCCCGTCCCCGTTATCTGCGTCGGCAATTTCACGGTGGGCGGTGCCGGCAAGACGCCGACGGCCATCGCCATTGCCCGCGCCGCCAGCGCGCGGGGCCTGAAACCCGGTTTCCTGTCGCGCGGCTATGGCGGTTCGCTCGATGTCACCACCGTGGTCGATCCGCATCACCACCGCGCCCGTGCCGTCGGCGACGAGCCGCTGCTGCTTGCCCGCGAGGCGCTGACGGTCATTTCCCGCAAGCGCATCAAGGGCGCGTTGAAGCTCGTGGAAGAGGGCGCCGACCTCATCATCATGGATGACGGTTTCCAGAGCGCGCGGCTCGTCTTCGACTACGCGCTTGTCGTCATCGACACCCGTCGCGGCATCGGAAACGGTCATCTCGTTCCGGGCGGTCCGGTGCGCGCGCCGCTCGGTGAACAGATGCGGCAGGCAAGCGCCCTGCTTGCGATCGGCGACGGCGCGGCGGCCGACAGGCTGATCCGCCAGGCCGCGCGCGCCGGCAAGGCCATCCATCCAGCGACGCTGGTGACGGTCGGTGCCGGCGATCTCGCAGGGCAGGCCGTCATGGCCTGGTCCGGCATCGCCGACAACGAGAAGTTCTTCCGGACCGTGCGGGAAACCGGCGCGCAGCTCCAGATGACGCGGTCCTTCCCGGATCACCATTTCCTCGGCGAGGACGAGGTGGCCGAGCTGCTACAGCAGGCCGAAGACCTGGGCTGCGGGCTCGTCACCACGGCCAAGGACAGCGTGCGGCTCGGCGGCGGGCACGGGCGGTCTGAGGAATTGCAGGAAAAGAGCCGGGTGATCGAGGTGGAAATCCGGTTCGATGACCCGAAGGGCCCGGACGCGATCATCGACGCGGCGATCGCCAATGCGCGGCAGCGCAAGCTGCAACCCCCGGCGGGGTGAAACCCTAGAGCAATTCCGGTGAACGTAGGTTCACCTCCACTGCTCTAATTCTTTGTTTTTACGCATGTCCGGACGCAAAACCGGGCACACTTTTGCTGGAAATGCTCTACCGCTTCTGCGTCGGCAGCGCGCCCGCGCGCTTCTCGGCATCGAGCGAGGCCGCGCAGCTGATATAGGCCTCCTGCCGCGCGACGCTCCAGTAGCGCAGTTCCTCGAGCGGGATCGTTTCGCCGGTCATCGCGCAGATGACGTGCGAACCCGGCATCAGGATCTGGAAATCGCCGTCGAGGTAGCGGATCTTCGCTTCCCGACTGCCGTTGCGGCCTTCAAAACGGTTCATCATCGATTTCAGTATCCGTATCACTGCTGGCAATTCCGCTTCGGCAAACGGTCCGTATCCGGAATTACGTCAAGAAAGCTTCATGGTGCATATCGCGGCGGGGGCCAAATTTCCAGCGCTTTCGCCGTTCAGCTGCGCCCGAACAGACGCTCGATATCCGACAGCTTCAGTTCGATATAGGTCGGGCGGCCGTGATTGCACTGGCCGGAGCCGGGTGTGGCTTCCATCTGCCGCAGCAGCGCGTTCATCTCTTCGGGCCGCATGCGCCGCCCGGAGCGCACCGAGCCGTGGCAGGCCATGGTCGCTGCGAGGTATTCGAGCTTTGCCTTGAGGCCGTTCGCCGTGTCCCACTCGGCAAGCTCGTCCGCCAGCTGGCGGATGAGGCCGGTCGCGTCCATCTCGCCGAGCATGGCAGGCGTTTCGCGCACCGCGATCGCGCCCGGCCCGAAGCGCTCGATGCCGAGCCCGAGTTTGGCGAACTCGCCGGCATGGGCGACCAGCCGGTCGCAATCGTCTTCCGGCAGGTCGACGATTTCAGGGATGAGCAGCGCCTGCGCGGGCACCGCGCGGGAATGCAGCGCGTTGCGCATGGCCTCGAAGACGAGCCGTTCATGCGCCGCGTGCTGGTCGACGATAACAAGCCCGTCCTGCGTCTGCGCGACGATATAGTTCTCGTGCAGCTGCGCGCGCGCCGCCCCGAGCGGGTGATGCTGCGGCGGTGCATCGTCCGGCACCGGCTGCTGCGCCGTGAAAACCGGCTCGCTGCGCGCCGATGGCGTTGCGAATTCGGCAAAGCCGGTCTGCGCGGCGCGAAGCGGCATCGATGCCGCCGGCTCGAACGGGCGATAGGGCGAGGCGGCGGGCGTCCAGGGCGTAGCGGGGCGCCGTGCTTCCGGCCGGAAGGCGCGCATCAGACCGCTGGCGCCCGTCGTGGCCGCCCGGTCGCCCTCGCGTCCGAGCGCCTCGCGGATCGCGCCGATGACGAGGCCGCGAACCAGCCCCGGATCGCGGAAGCGCACGTCGGATTTGGCCGGATGCACGTTGACGTCCACCAGCGCCGGATCGATCTCGATGGACAGCACCGCGACCGGGTAGCGCCCGTGCGGAATGGTTTCGGCATAGGCCGCCCGCAGCGCCGACCAGAGAAGCTTGTCCTGCACGGGCCGGCCGTTTACGAAAGCGAACTGATGGAGGCTATTGCCGCGATTGAAGGTCGGCAGGCCGGCGAAGCCCGTCAGCCGCACGCTCTCCCGCTCCGCATCGATCTCGATGGCATTGTCGCGGAAATCCCGGCCGAGCACCTGTGCGATGCGCGCAAGGCGATCGGTCCCGGTCGCGGGAAATTCGAGCGTCGTCCGGTCGGAGCCGGACAGCACGAAGCGCACATGCGGAAAGGCAATGGCCATGCGCCGCACGACGTCGGAAATCGCTGACGCTTCGGCCTTCTCGCTCTTCATGAACTTCAGCCGCGCCGGCGTGGCGAAGAAGAGGTCGCGCACCTCCACCACCGTGCCGCGGTTGGCCGCCGCCGGGCGCACCGGCTCGACCTTGCCGCCTGTCACGCTGATCTCGGCGCCTTCGCTGGCTTCCGCCGTGCGGCTGAGCAGCGAAAGGCGCGCGACCGAGCCGATGGACGGCAGCGCCTCGCCTCGAAAGCCGAGGGTGCGGATATCCAGCAGATCGGTGTCGAGCTTGGAGGTGCAGTGCCGGCGGATCGCCAGTTCCAGCTCGCCGGGCGCCATGCCGCATCCATTGTCGGTGACGCGCAGCAGCGTCTTTCCGCCGCCCGCGGTGGCGATCTCGATGCGCGTCGCGCCCGCGTCCAGCGCGTTTTCGATCAGCTCCTTGGCGGCGCTGGCCGGGCGCTCGATCACTTCGCCGGCCGCGATCTGGTTGATGAGGGTTTCGGAAAGCTGCCTGATGGTCATGGCGCCATTTTCACGGATTCGCGCGGCCCCCGCCAGTGGTCTCGGCGGCTTATCCCGGCTCGTGCGTGCCTGATGCGGCCAAGAGATTTAATCAGGCTTTAATAAAATGCTGCGAACGTGCTGTTTGGCTTGTATGAGCACAAGCGTGCCGGTCGCCCGGCGGACGATTTCAGCGCGGCTGGCCGCTGTCATTCCCATGTCCAAGAGCGCGTGAAGCGCCGATCAGCATGTTAGCGGGAATGCCAGACAGGCAGGGGTGGCCAATATGAATGATGTAGCGCCGTCAGACGCGCACATCCGGCTGGGAATGTTCGAGGCCGCGTGCGATATCCTCGCTGCGGCCGTGATGGTGTACGACAAGAACGACTGCCTCGTCTTCGCCAGCCGCCAGGCCCTTCGCTACTTTCCCATTCCCGTCGAAATGCTGACCCCCGGAACCCGCCTGCGCGATGTGCTGGGCGCGATCTTCGACAGCGGCATGCGCTATGGCATCACGCCGGATCAACGACACAAGGCGATCAACCGCGAGGAATGGATCTCCAGCCGCATTTCCGCCCATTGGCGCGAGCAGCACGACGCCGTCGAGCGCGTCGGCCGCGACCGATGGATTCATTTCCGCAAGCGCCGCCTGCCGAGCGGCTACAATGTCAGCACCTTCGTCGATGTGTCCGAGCAGAAGAAGCAGGATGAGCAATGGCGCCTTGACCTCGAGCGCATCGCGCTGACCGAGGATATCCTGGAAACCCTGCCGTCTCCGGTCGTGATCAAGGATCGCAACCTGACCTACATCGCGGCGAACAAGGCTTTCTGCGCGATCTATGGGGCGAGCGCCGAAACCATCGTCGGGCGCTCTTCCTGGGCCTTTGCCGATGCGGAAACCGCCGAGCGGATCGAGCAGGGCGATCGCTCGGTCCTGAAGACCGGCGAACCGACCAGCCTGGCCGAGCACATCATTCGCGCCGACGGTTCCGATCTCTACACCATCACCCACAAGTACCGCATCGGCGCACCCGAACATTACGTCATCGTCACCGTCATGCAGGACGTCACCGCCTATGCGCGCGATCAGGTTGCCGATCTTGCGTCGGCCGACGCGGTGCTGCGCGTGGCCGGCGGCTTCATCGAGGCGCAGAACTGCTTCGATCCCGTTCGCGAGGCCGAACACCGGCTGCTGCTCGATCAGCTGGACCCCGATGAACTGCGGACGATCGCCGGAAAGCGCGTGCTTGTCGTCACGGACAATCCGCATATCGAGGATATTCTGGTTGCAGCACTCAAGGCGCGTGGCGCGGAATGCTGTGCCGTCCGTAGCGTCGCGGAACACCACGCCTTCCTCGCCGCCGCCGCTGCCGGCGGATTGAGCCTCGATTATATTGTCATCGACAGGAACCTGCCGGCGCGCGAGGCCATCGCCGACAATGACTACGGAATTGAAACGCGCCTGATCACGCCCGACGATATCGGGCCGGATTTCATGCGGACGCTTGTCGACAGCCACGAACTCCTGTCGGAGGACGCCTCGCCGCTCGGCGAGATCGTCGTCACGCCGGCAACCTTTGCCGACGACTGGTACATCGCAACCGACATCACGACGATGCTGCCCGGCGCGGTGGGTGACGTCGAGGTGCTGGTGGCGGAAGACAACCAGATCAACCAGTTCGTCTTCTCGCAGATCCTCGAGGGCATGGGCGTCTCGCACCGCATCGCCGAGAACGGGGAGGAGGCGGTCATGCTGTGGCGCAAGCACCAGCCGCGCCTCGTGCTGATGGATATTTCCATGCCGCTGATGAACGGCATCGATGCCGCCAAGGAGATCCGCGACGCGGAGAAGCTGACGGGCACGCGTACGCCCATCGTTGCCGTCACCGCCCAGGCGCTGAACGTGGACATGCAGAACTGCATGGATGCCGGCATGGACGATTACATCACCAAGCCGGTAAGCCCCGACATGATCGAGGCCATCTACCGGCGCTATGTGAACCGAAGGGCGGAGAAATCCGTCGCTTAGATCGGGAGAGGAAGGGTCAACCCCCCATATTTAGGGAGGTTGGTGGGCAGGACTGACGATGCCGCGCTATGCATTTGTTAACGCTCATGGCGCATCGTGAAGCAGTCTCCGGAGGTCGAGTGCAAGTACGGGTAATCATTAATGAAGTCTGCTGATCACGCGGCGCTGGATGTTTCCCAGACTGACCTCCATGCCATGGCCTATACCGACCCGCTGACCGGGCTGGGCAATCTGTACCGACTGCGTGACAAGGTTCGCCAGATCGCCAAGGAGCGCGAGGAGGACCCGGCGCCCTTCGCCATCGGCATCGCCAATCTCGACGGCTTCAAGCCCATCAACGATCTGTTCGGCCCCCGCGCCGGCGACGAGATCCTCTGCCAGGTCGCCCATCGCCTGAAAGCCTGCGTGCCGGATGGCGCCACCGTCACGCGCCATGGCGGCGACGAATTCGCCTTCGTGCTGCCGCTCGTCTTCGAACGCAAGGGCGCGGAGAAGATCGGGCAGATGCTGCGCGAGGTCCTGTCGGCGCCCTTCGATCTGGGCGACCGAAACGTGCGCCTGTCGGCCTCCTTCGGCTTTGCGATCTACCCCTTCGCCGGCGAGGACTTCACCGAACTCCTGAAAAGTGCGGACACCGCGCTTTATCGCTCCAAGCGACGCGGCCGCGGCCAGATCACCGTCTATTCCCAGGAAATCGCCCAGGAAATGAAGCGGGCGACGCAGCTCGAACAGGCGCTGCGCAATGCCATCATCGCCAACGAGGTGGATGTGCATTTCCAGCCGATCGTCAGCCTGCGCGATGATACGGTGGTCGGCTTCGAGGCCCTGGCGCGCTGGTGCGATGCCGATCTCGGCTATGTCTCGCCGGCCGTCTTCGTACCGCTCGCCGAAGAGCGCGGTTTCATCGATGCGCTCTCCGACACGCTGCTGCGCAAGGCTGCCGAAGCGGCGCTTTCCTGGCCGAAGGAACTCTTCCTCTCCTTCAATCTCTCGTCCGCCCAGCTGATGGATCCGAAGACCGCCTTCAACACGCTGGCGATCCTCAACCGCGTGGGGCTGGATCCTCGCCGGCTGGAGCTGGAAATCACCGAAACCGCCGTCATGACGGATGCCGACACGGCCCAGAAGATCGTCTGCGAGCTGCGTGCGGCGGGCGTGCGCATCTCGCTGGACGATTTCGGCACGGGCCAGTCCAGCCTCGGGCGGCTGCGCGATTTCACCTTCGACAAGGTGAAGATCGACCGCGCCTTCGTCTCGCGTATTTCCAACGACAAGGCATCCGAGCACATCATCAAGGCCATCGTCACCATGTGCGAGGGGCTCGATCTGGCCGTCGTTGCCGAGGGCATCGAGGACTTCTCCGAGGCGCTGAAGCTCAAGGCGCTCGGCTGCGGCATGGGGCAGGGCTATTTCTACGGAAAGCCGGCGGACGCGGTGGCGACCATGCGCTACCTTGCCGATCGCTATGTCACCGTCGAGGGCCGCGCCGCATCCTGAGGGTGCGTTTACCAAATCTCAACGCTGTCCATTAGCGGGGCAGCAAGTGTTTCTCACTACCCTGCGTTATGTCGGCAACGATGGGGGTGTGCTGAATGACGACGATCAAGGATATGCCCGTCCGGGCAAGCAATCGTTCCAGCGTGCGGCTTTTCGCGACGGTGAAGATCATGCACCAGTCGACGCGGGCGCGTGTCGTCGATCTCTCGCCCAGCGGCATGGCCTTCGATATCGAAAAACCCCTTCAGGTCATGCCGGGGCAGCTCGTGACGGTCGAGAGCGAGGAGCTTGGTCGCCTCAGCGGCACGGTGCGCTGGTATTCCAACGGCCGTCTCGGCATCCAGTACAAGCTGTCGACCAACGCGCTTGCGCAGATCACGTCCTATTTCCGTTTCTTCCACGAAGAGGTGCGTCCGGTCCTGCGCCGCTGACGCCCGCCATTTCCGTGCACGAAAAAGCCCGGTGGCGCTCGCCACCGGGCTTCTTTCGTTCAGCCTGAGGCTTATTCAGCCGGCTGCGTCGTGGAGGGCAGGGTGCCCGAAGTCGTCGACGACGTGGTCGAATTGTCGACCGGCTGGTTGGCCTGACGCTCGGAGACCTGCTGCGCCTTGGTCTTGAATTCCGGCGCTGCCTGCAGGCTTTCGGCGGTTTCGGTCGTGGTCAGCTTGACGTCGTCCGAATCCGGAACCTGCGTGATCGAGATCTTCTCGAACGGCACGGCAACCCACTTCTCGCCGATACCCAGGAAGCCGCCGACACCGATCACCGCAGCGTCAATGCCGCCGCTCTTTTCCATGATCAGGTCGGAGATCTTGCCGATGCTTTCATCGGCGCTGTTGTAGACCGACTGACCGATATAGGTGTTGGCGCTGATCTGCTCGTCCGACTGGGCGGTCAGATACTCGTCACCGGCAGCGGCGGGAGCTTGGGCCGTGTCTTCGGTCGGGGTCGTGGCCGGCGTTTCGGCCGTGTTCTGGTCAGTCGTTGCGCCGGGGGTCGCAGCGGTGTCGCCGGGGGTCGTGCCCGTGGCGTCATCGTTGGTCATGCCGGGCTGCTGTTCCATCGTCTGGCCGGCTGCGGGCTGGTTGGTGTCCTGTGCATATGCCGCAGGAGCCAGGGCTGCGCCAAGGAAAAGTGCACCAGCGGCAACGGAGGTAAGAAGTTTCTTGCTCATGATAAACCTGCCTTTCGTCTCGTTGGTATCAAGGCGCGGCGGTCTCAAAGTATCCTCCGCACCGGCTGATGCACACACAACGGTGACCCCGGGGTTTGGTTCCGATAAAATTTGCCTCATTTTTGATGTCCGCCATGCAAAAGGAGCGGCTCTTGCCCGAATAGGTCCCGGGCAGCCGCTCCCTCATATCGACGGTCAGGATCGCCCCTAGAGTTTGAAATGCGGCTCGAAACGGCCGTTCACCGTAACGCCCAGCTCGAAGGTCTGGCCGGCATGCGGATCCTTGTCGCGGGCGGCTTTATCCATGCCCTGCCATGCCGATGTCACCAGCAGGCGGTCGGCTTTTGCGCCGATGAAGGCGGGGCAGCTCGACTGCGAGGCCGGCACCAGGTGGCGGGCGATCTTCGTGCCGTCGGGCGTATAGACGTCCACCGCATTGGCGCCCCAGCGCGCGTTCCAGATCAGCCCGTCGGCATCGCAGACCGCACCGTCCACGCCGCCGGGCGTTGCCGACTCGTCGCTCAGCACCTGCGGCGCGCCGGTCGGCAGGCCGGTGGCCGGATCGAGCGTGACGCGCATGAGGTGGTTCACATCCGTGTCGGTGAAATAACCGACGCTGCCATCCGGCGAAAAGCAGATGGCATTGGGAATGGTGATATCGGAGTAAAGCTTCGTTACCCGCTCGCCTGCGACGTGGTAGATCGCGCCGGCATGCGTTTCGGACTTGCGCCCCATCGTGCCGATCCAGAGTGCGCCGGACGGATGCACGCGTCCGTCGTTGGAGCGGTTGCCCGGCTTGTCTTCCAGCCTGGCGAAGGGGCTGAGCTTGCCATCGGCCACCGTGCGGATGAAGAGGCCCTTGTCGGATGCGATGAGCTGCCGCTCGGCATCGATGACGGCCAGCACGCTGCCGAGGAAAGGCAGGTCGTGCACGGTCTTCTTCATGGTGGCGAGCTGCAGCTCATGCAGCTTCTGCCCGATGATGTCGAACCAGAAGGCGGTGTCGGTCGCCGGATCGTAGGTCGGGCCTTCGCCCAGCGCGCTGTCGACATCGCACAGGACGCGGCCGGTAAATGCATGGGTGTCTGTCATCGTTTTCCTCCATAAACGGCATCATAGGCGTCGAGCGTGGCCTTGGCGCGCGTGCGCACCGCGGCGCCGTCCATGCCCACCTTGTAGAGACTGGAGCCGAGGCCGAAGCTGCGGATGCCGATGGCGGCATAATCGCCGAAGTTCTGATCCGACACACCACCCACGGCGGCGATTTCCAGGTCCGGCGGCAGGATGGCGCGGATCGCCTGGATGCCGGACGGGCCGAGCGCGCTGGCCGGGAAGAATTTCAGGCCCGTCGCGCCGGCCCGTGCTGCGGCAAGCGCCTCGGTGGGCGTAAAGACGCCCGGCATCGTGACCATGCCCTTGGCGGCGGCGGTGGAAATGACATCAGGCTCGACGTTTGGGCTCACCATCAGGCGCCCGCCGACATCGGCAAGACGGTTCACGTCCTCGACGGTCAGCACGGTGCCGGCCCCGATGAGGCAGCCCTCCGGCGCCATCTTCACGGCGATCTCGATGGACTTGAACGGCTCCGGCGAGTTCAGGGGGATTTCGATGGCCGTGAAGCCGGCCTCGATCAGCGTGCCGACGACATCCTCCGTCTCGTGCGGCTTCAGGCCGCGCAGGATGGCGATCAACGGGTACTTCATCGGCGGGAAGGGGATGCGGCTCATTGTTGCGACTTTCTTCGAGCGTTCCAGCCGACGAGGTCGGCGACGTTAATGACTAGAGCGACCAGAGGGCCTTTGCGCCGGCGGCAAGGCCGTGACGCACCGCCGTATCGGCATCGATGACGGTAGGCGTGAGGCCGGCGGCGGCCAGCGCCTGTTCGTAGAGCATACCGAGCGAGCCCGACGCGACAAGCGTCACGGGCGTGTCCTTCGCCGCCAGCGACAGGGCGCCGGCGATCTCGAGGCCGATCAGCGTGCCGGACAGACGCGCCTTGGCATCATCAGGTGAAAGCCCCGCAATCAGCGAGCCCGCCCGCACGGAAAACATCTGGCTCGTCGCCAGCGCCGGATTGGCGACCATGCGCGTGACGGCCGCCCGGAAGGCGGCATTGTCGGGAGCGATCGCGCCGGCATCGGCAACCGCGTGGCTGAGGATCGTGTTCTTCGCGATGGCGTCGAACAGTTCGCCCGTCATGAAGGTCGAGAAGCCCTCCACCTTGCCCGCCGAGAGCCGCACCCATTTGCTGTGGGTGCCCGGCATGCAGACGAGATGGTCGCCGTTGCCGAGTTCGGCGGCGGCACCGAGAAGCTGGGTTTCCTCGCCGCGCATGACGTCGGGTGCGGTCGCGTCGCGCTGGGCGAGGCCGGGCAGGATGCGGATATCCGCCGCGACACCGGGCACCCGCACGGCGGCGGCGGGTATGGCGGAAAGGGCAGCCGGCGTGTCGAGATAGCCGGCCTCCACCCATCCCTGCTTCGCGCCGGCCATGCCGCAGATCAGCACGGGCAGGTCCTCGGGCGCGGAAATGGCGGCGAGATGGCTTTGCAGAACCGCGGCAAAGCCGGTGCGGGCTGCGGTCGTCATGCCTTCGCCGCTGCGGCGTTCGGCAAGGACGGTTTCGTCACGGCCGATGAGCCAGAGACGAAAGCTGGAGGTTCCCCAGTCCACGGCCACATAGGCGGCGTCGGTGGGGGAAGCGGTTTGGGTCATCAGAGCATGCCTCCATCGGCAATGAGCGTTTGTGCGGTGATGGCGGCGGATGCGTCCGATGCCAGGAAGAGACAGGGGCCCACCATATCCTCGGCAACGAGGGAGCGCTTCAGGCATTGCCGCGCGATGCCGGCGGCGGCATCGGCCTCGTCGACCCAGAGCCGCTTCTGCCGTTCGGTCAGCACCATGCCGGGCAGGATGGCGTTGACGCGGATATTGTCCGGCCCGAGCTTGCCGGCGAGCGACTTCGTCAGGCCGATGATGCCGGCCTTCGCCGTGGCATAGGCGGGCAGTTCTCCCATATTGAGCAGGTAGGCGATGGAGGAGAAGTTGACGATCGCCCCGCCGCCGGCCCTGCGCATGGCCGGCACGACCGCCTGCGCGGCGAAGAACTGGTGGCGCAGGTTTACCGCCTGGCTCTCGTCCCAGCCATCGGGCTCGATGGCGTCCAGTTCCTGCCGGTCGTCGCGCGCGGCATTGTTGACGAGAACGCGGATGCCGCCGAGCACGGAGATCGCCTCATCGATCGCGCCGCGCAGGGCCGCGATGTCGCGCAGGTCCGCCTTGATGAAATGAGGCCGGTGGGCGGCCGTTTCGGCCAGTTGCGCAACCAGGGCGCGGCTTTCGGTTTCGGCGATGTCGAGAAAGGCCACGCGGGCGCCCTCGGCGCAAAAGGCCGCGACCAGCGCCGCCCCGATTCCCGAACCGCCGCCGGTGATCAGAATGCCCTGTCCCGCCAGGTCCGGATAGCGGCTCGCCATCGTCTCCTCCCATTTAGTTCCATTATTTGGAACTGAGTTTGATTATTCGGAATTATTTCGCTAGGCTGCCGCCCTGTCAAGAGTTGAGCGGAGCGGCGCAGATGGCGACGGAGCAGAAAGACGAGACGGTCGGCACCGGCACGCTGGGCAAGACGATGGCCGTGCTGGAGGCCGTGGCGCTTGCCGAGCGTCCAATGCGGTTCACGGATATCCTCGCGGTCAGCGGCCAGCCACGCGGCACCTTGCACCGCCAGCTGACCCATCTCGTACAGGAGGGCCTGCTGGAGCTTCGGGCCGACCACGTCTATCTGCCGGGCCTGCGCCTCCTGAAACTTGCCTCGGCGAGCTGGGCGCGCAACGAGTTCCGCGCCGTGGCTGCCCCTTTTCTGGAGGCGCTGCACGCGCAGACGGGCGAGACGGTGCATCTCGGCGTGCTGCGTGGCCGCGAGATCATCTATCTCGACAAGGTGGAAAGCCGTCAGGCGGTGCGGATGAATTCGCAGATCGGCAATGCCTCGCCGGTCTATTGCACGGGGGTCGGCAAGGCCGCGCTCTCCACCCTTGATGATGCCGCGCTGGAGGTGATTCTGTCGGGCATCGAATTCCGCCGCTTCACGCCGCAGACGCTTGTCGACCGCGCGGCGCTGCTCGGCGAGCTGGAGGCGGTGCGCCGCAGCGGCGTTGCCTTCGACCGGGAAGAGCACGAGCCCGGCATCCGATGCGTCGCCGCGCCGGTCTGCGATGCCGCCCGCTCCCTGGTCGCCGGCATTTCCGTCACGGGACCGGCTTATCGCGTGGAGCAGGAAAAGCTGGAGGCCTGGGTACCCCTGGTGCGGCAGGCGGCCGGTGGGATCAAGAATGAGTTGGATGCGCGCCTTGGTCCACAACGCTGACGCGATCGCTGATGTACGTAACCGGACAAAACCCATCTTATCACCGCATTTTACGGTAAATTAGAAAATCGCGCTGGACGTGAGCGGAGGGGCTCATTAGCTTCATTGTCGACAAGCCCACGGGCTGCGTCGCTCATCGCGGCTTGAGGCGCGATCCATCGGAAATACTTGCATTGGGATACGGGGGTTCCTGAAGCAAGCAGTGTATCGTGTTGGCAGTCCTGCCGCACTTTCGCATGCGTGCTGAGGGAAGGTGACTATGGCGGATCGACTTCATAGGGATTCTGCGAAGTTTCATCAGCGGTGGGATTCTGGCCCGTCGGCGATGGGATCGGAATCGGATATTGCCGACACTCTGCTGGCCATCGCGCATCGCCATGGCCTCAACGGCTACATCCTGATCAACGTGCCGTCGGAAGCGCCGACGAATTTCTCCTCGCATGTTCTCATGACGTCCTGGCCGAAGGACATGCTGCAGGCCTACGACAATGCGGGCCTCATTTTCGGCAGTCCCGTCATCGAGCATCTGCGGCAGAGCACGACCCCCTTCTCTTACGATGCCGAACGCACCAACCGCCGCCGTGCGGATGGCAAGTCGGAGATCGCCATGCGCCTGTTCGAGGGCCATGGCCTGCCGCGCGGCGCCTATTTTCCGGCGCACAATTCCGCCGGCCTGCGCGGCGCGCTCGCCTTCGGCGGCACGCGTGAGGCTCTGCGGCCCGACGAGATGGCGGAGCTGAATGCCATCGCCAATCTCGTGTTCACCCAGGTTCTCGAACTGCGGGCGCGCCGGCGCGAGAACGTGTCGCTGTCGCGCCGCGAGATCGAGTGCCTGTCCTGGGCCTCGGCCGGCAAGACGAGCGTGGAGATGTCGGAAATCCTCGGTCTCTCGGAATATACCGTGAACCATTACCTGAACCGCGCGACGCGCAAGCTCGACGCGGTCAACCGGGTCCAGGCCGTCGTCAAGGCGATCAGGGCCGGGCTTTTGAACTGATGGGAAGACACCTTGTGACTGTCTGGAATGCGCGTGGTCCCGCTCCAAATGCTCAAGGGGAGAAATGAACAGTGCGGGGCACCAATGACTGCTGACGAAAAAAGCAGCGAGGAATACCAGGTAAACGACGACGCTGCTGAGATTGCCGGGCTGGCGACCCAGTTCGACATCGTGCGCTACATGCGCCGGCGCTGCGAACAGTATGGTCTGAAATATTTCATCGTCTTCAATCTGCCGGGTTTCGAGGCGGAAAAGCTCTCGGCCTATTCCATCGTCAGCAACTGGCCCCAGGAAGTTCTCGCCAAATACGATGCCATGCGCATGGTCCGCCACAGCGTCGGCATCCGTAAGCTGCGGCTGACCACCGTGCCCTTCTCCTACGACATGCGCGATTGGCTCGGCGAGGCGGGCGCGGATCCGGAATTCGGCGACCTGCTCGAAATAATGACCGATCACGGCATGCTGGTCGGCCACTTTTTCCCGGTGCACGATGCGCTCGGCAACCGGGGCGCCGTCGTCTGGGGCGGCGACGATTTCGCGCTCAAGCGCGAAGACCGTCTGATGCTGCAGATGATCTCCGTACACCTGTTCAATCGGCTTGCGGAAATCGGCTCGGCCTGGAAGACCGGCCAGATCGTGCTGACCGAGCGTGAAGTCCAGTGCCTCAGCTGGACCGCTGCCGGCAAGACGAGCCTGGAGATCGCGGAGATCCTGGGATTGTCGGAGCACACCGTCAATCACTACCTCAACCAGGTCACCCGCAAGCTGGAAGCGGTCAACCGCACCCAGGCGGTCGTGAAGGCGATCCGCCGCGGTCTCATTACCTGACGCCGCCATTTTTGCCGCAGGCCTTGAGCCTCCCGTCACAGACAAAGTCGTTGGCGACGGCCCTCGCGTGCACTATCTACGGACAGGGCCGGCGATCGCACGGCGGGGTCTGAAGAGGATGTCATGACGGATGTAAGCAAGGAACAGGTGCTGGAACGGCTGCGCACGGTGCGCGGCCCGGATATGGACGGCAACATCGTCGACATGGGCCTCGTTTCCGATGTCTTCATCTCCGATGGCAAGGCGTACTTCTCCATCACCGTGCCGGCCGAGCGCGCCCGTGAGCTCGATCCCATGCGCGCCGCCGCCGAGCGGGTCGTCAAGGAAATCCCCGGCATCAAGGCCGCCATGGTGGCGCTGACGGCGGACAAGCGCGCGGCGTCGGGTCCGGCTGCCGCCCGCGCTCCGGCCCCGCAGCCGCCCGGCCGCGGCGCTGCGCATGATCATGCTGGCCACGCCCATGCCGCGCCGGGTCAGCCTCCGCAGCGCGCGAAATCCGGCATTCCGGGTGTGGGCGCCATCATCGCGGTCGCCTCCGGCAAGGGCGGCGTCGGCAAATCGACCACCTCGGTCAACCTGGCGCTCGCGCTGAAGGCAAACGGTCTGCGTGTCGGCATTCTCGATGCCGATATCTACGGCCCCTCCATGCCGCGTCTCCTGAAGATCTCCGGTCGCCCCCAGCAGATCGAGGGCCGCATCATCAAGCCGATGGAAAACTACGGCATCAAGGTCATGTCCATGGGCTTCCTCGTCGACGAGGAGGTGGCGATGATCTGGCGCGGACCGATGATCCAGTCCGCGCTCATGCAGATGTTGCGGGAGGTCGCCTGGGGCGAGCTCGACGTGCTCGTCGTCGACATGCCGCCCGGCACGGGCGATGCCCAGCTGACCATGGCGCAGCAGGTGCCGCTGGCCGGTGCCGTCATCGTCTCGACGCCGCAGGACCTTGCGCTCATCGATGCGCGCAAGGGCCTCAACATGTTCTCCAAGGTCGAGGTGCCCGTGCTCGGCATCGTCGAGAACATGAGCTATTTCATCGCGCCCGACACCGGCAACCGCTACGACATTTTCGGCCATGGCGGCGCGCGCAAGGAGGCCGAGCGCATCGGCGTGCCCTTCCTCGGCGAGGTGCCGCTCACCATGGACATCCGCGAGACCTCCGATGCCGGAACGCCGGTCGTGGTTTCCAACCCGGAGGGCGCGGCGGCGAAGACCTATCGCGCGATCGCGACCCGCGTCTGGCAGGAACTCGAAACCGTGCAGGGCAAGGGCGCCCGCGGTGCGCCCGCCATCGTCTTCGAATAGGCTGGCCGGCCGACGCCGCTCGCGGTTGCTGACACCATGATCAAGGCCTCCGATCCTGGCCGCCGGATGTGCGGTCGGGGAGGGGGCCTTGATTTTTATGTTGCGCCGCGCAATATCCCCAGCCTGCCGCGCGCCGGTATGTAACAGGCCGGTATGTAACAGGAGTGTGTGCGATGGTCCGTTTCGGAGCCATTCGCCGGTGATCACCGTCTTCCGTCCCGATGGCGCGGCGCAGGCCCTGCCCGCTGAGACCGATTCCGCCGCCGCGGGGGCCCTTGCGGGTGCCGTGTGGGTCGATCTGGTCGAGCCGAGCCGTGCCGACGAGGCGCTGGCCGAGCGCATGCTCGGCATCGAAATCCCGACCCGCGACGAACTCAAGGACATCGAGCCCTCCAGCCGCCTCTATACGGATGGCAATGCCGCCTACATGACGGCGTCGCTGATGGTGAAGGCCGAAAGCGACCTCCCGTTCCTCACCGACGTCGCCTTCATCCTGACGCCGGAACGGCTGCTGACCGTCCGCTATGCGGAGCCGCGCTCCTTCGAGATATTCCGAACCGCCATGCGCCGCATTCCCGGCGGCTGTTCCTCGCCCACCGTCATGGTGACGCGCCTGCTTGAGACCATCGTGGACCGCACCGCCGAAATTCTCGAGATCGCCGTGACGCGGGCCGACAAGCTCTCGCTCGAAGTCTTCGGGGACAAGCGGCATCTTGCGCGCCGGCCGCCGCGCTACCTGGAGGATCGGGTGGTGCAGGTCTCCGCGCTGCACCGGCTCATCGCGAAGACGCGCGACAGCCTGATGTCGCTGTCACGCGTCCTGACCTTCCTGCATGGCCTGCCCGCGCTGCAGTCCGATCGCGACAGCCTGGAACTCTGCCGCACGGTGACGCGGGATGTGCAGTCGCTGTCCGAGCATGCCAATTTCGTTGCCGGCAACATAACATTCCTGCTGGACGCCTCGCTCGGTCTCATCAGTCTCGAGCAGAATGCGATCATCAAGATCTTCTCGATCGCCTCGGTGGTGCTGTTGCCGCCGACGCTCATCGCCTCCATCTACGGCATGAACTTCGAATTCATGCCGGAACTGCATGTCGCCTACGCTTATCCGCTCACCCTTGTGGCGATGGTCCTGTCGGCGATCCTTCCGTTTTTCTTTTTCCGCTGGAAAGGCTGGCTTTGACGCCTGATCGTCCCATGCACGCAAGTACCGGCAGCGCAGCGCATCCTGAAAGCCGCCCGCGCGCAATGTTTCTTCTGGCGCTCGGCTCGGTCGGCGTCGTCTATGGCGATATCGGCACCAGCCCGCTCTATGCCTTCCGCGAAGCGCTGCGTCCGGTTTCCAGCGATGGCCTCGTGCGCGAGGAGGTGATCGGCCTCATCTCGCTGATGATCTGGACGCTGACGATCATCGTCACCATCAAATACGTGCTCTTCCTGCTGCGCGCCGACAACCACGGCGAAGGCGGAACGCTGTCGCTGCTGGCACTCTTGATGAAGACGGCCGGCAAGCATGCACCCATCCTCTTCTTCATGGGCGCGGCCGGCGCGGCGCTCTTCATCGGCGACGCCATGATCACGCCGGCGCTGTCGGTGCTGTCAGCCGTCGAGGGCCTGACGCTCGTAACACCCGCTTTCGGCGATTATGTCGTGCCCATATCGGTGGTCATCCTGGTGCTGCTC
The DNA here is from genome assembly GCF_004514425.2 of Shinella sumterensis. Classification (GTDB taxonomy): domain Bacteria; phylum Pseudomonadota; class Alphaproteobacteria; order Rhizobiales; family Rhizobiaceae; genus Shinella; species Shinella sumterensis. The sequence goes on along the minus strand of NZ_MYFN02000008.1, from coordinate 108,374 downwards.
TTTGCCGTGCAGTCGCTCGGCACCGCCGCCGTCTCGAAATTCTTCGGGCCGATCACCGCCATATGGTTCATTGTGCTGGGTCTCGGCGGCATCACGCATATTTCCGATGATCTCGGGATTCTCGCGGCCTTCAATCCCTATTACGCGGTGCATTTCATGGCGACGGAGGGCTATCTCGGCCTCGTCGTTCTGGGTGCGGTCTTCCTGACGGTCACCGGGGCCGAAGCGCTTTATGCCGATCTCGGCCATTTCGGCCGCCGGCCCATTCAGTGGGCGTGGTTCTGCCTGGTCTTCCCGGCGCTCACCCTGAACTATCTCGGGCAGGGCGCGCTGGTGCTGGCCCGGCCGGAAACGATTTCCAACCCGTTCTTCCTGATGTTCCCGAAATGGGCGCTGCTGCCGGTGGTCATCCTCGCCACGGCTGCCACGATCATCGCCAGCCAGGCGGTCATCACCGGCGCCTTCTCGCTTACCCGCCAGGCCATCCATCTTGGCTTCCTGCCGCGCATGGAGATCTTCCACACATCCGAGACGCAGACCGGGCAGATCTACCTGCCGGCCGTCAACACCGTCCTGCTACTCGGCGTCATGCTGCTGGTCTTCCTCTTCGGTTCCTCCGAATCGCTCGCCACCGCCTACGGCATCTCCGTGACCGGCGCGATGGTCGTGACGACGGTACTCGCCTTCGAATTCCTGCGTGCACGCTGGCACTGGAAGCCTCTCACCGCTGCCATGGTGCTTCTGCCGCTCTTCCTGCTGGAGCTGACCTTCCTCGGCGCGAACCTGCTCAAGATCCATGACGGCGGCTACGTCCCGGTCGCCATCGCCGCCGGTGTGGTGGTGATCATGTGGACGTGGACGCGCGGCACACGCATCCTGCGTGACAAGACGCGCCGCATCGAGGTGCCGATGTCGGCCTTCGTGAAGTCGCTGGAAAAGCACAGCACGCATGCCCCCGTGCAGGTTCCCGGCACGGCGATCTTCCTGACGAGCGATCCGGATTTCGCACCCGCGGCCCTGTTGCACAACATCAAGCACAACCACGTCCTGCACGAGCAGAACTTCGTGCTGACCATCACGACGGCCAACAAGCCGCGCGTGGCTCCGGCCGACCGCTTTACCGTGGAGCGCATCTCCGAGCGCTTCTCGCGCATCGAGATGCGGTTCGGATTCATGGAAACGCAGAACGTCTCGCAGGCGCTCGGCGTGATGCGCAAGGCGGGGCACAAGTTCGACATCATGTCGACCTCGTTCTACCTCGGCCGCCGCAAGCTGGTGCCCGATGCGCAGTCCGGCATGCCCATGTGGCAGGACCGCCTGTTCATCGCCCTTGCCGATCTCGCCACCGACCCTTCCGACTATTTCCGCCTGCCGACGAATCGCGTGGTGGAACTCGGATCGCACGTCGTCATCTGAGCCGCCGGTCGGCCATATTCGCGACCTTCTGACAAAAACGTGAAGGGGAGGCCCGTGCCTCCCTCCAACCATTTATCAGCATTAACCAACCATCAAGGTTAATGCTTCATTTTACCCTGACAGCGAGCCGCTTCGGGCCCGTGCCTCGGCGCGGCTTGGCTCCCATACAAAAATATCCGGGCAGCAAGGCACGCCGGTCGTTCATCGGCGCGGTCGCCCGTACATGCGTGCGGAGTAGTCAGTTGCGTAAGCGTAACATTCGTCATGCCGGGGCAGGCCGCTTCTTCGACTATCTGAAGCGGGAATGGAAAATGCCTTTGGTCCTGGCCGCCGGCCTCGTCGCCAGCGTGCCGACCCAGGCCGCGCATACCGACCTTGCCACCTATCTGGCGGGGCTCAACCGCAAGGGCGGCAACCAGAACATGGTGCTCACCCGTTCGCCCGCCGGCTCGGTGCATGAAATCGAAATCTCCTTTGCCGATGCGATGATCACCGGCGGCGTCGAGAGCGGGGCGGGTGTCGACCTGCCCGATGGCGGCAAGGCGGCGCTGCGCAGCGAACACAAGGGCCAGGGTGGCATTCCCGACGAGGACCGTATCAACCGCCGCGACAAGAAGGGCCGTATCGTCGCGGTGATGCCGGTCAGCCCGCCGAAGGACTTCACCGCCGGCTCGATCCTGGAACGCACGTCCTCGCTTCTGTCGCCGGTCTTCAACGACGGTCAGCGCATGGTCTTCGCGCGGGCCGACATTCGCGGCAAGGAAATCCAGATCGCCACGGCGTTCTACAAGAAGACGCCGGTCCGCAAGAACCCCGGCGTATCGCCCGTCATCGCCGATCTCGTCACCAGCGACAAGGCCGATATCCTCGCGACCGCCTATGCCCGCGTCGAGCCGGATTATGCGCGGGAATCGCCCTTCGATTCGATCCTGAAGCCGAAGGACGAGACCGGCCGCTTCATCCCGGAAATCGCGCCGGAGGATCATGCCTGGGCCGCGACCGCGCTGCCACCGGGCGTCTTCACCGAGAAGGAACAGAAGTGCCTGGCGGAGGGCGTCTATTTCGAAGCGCGCGGCGAAGAGCTGAAGGGCCAGGCCGCCGTCGCCCAGGTCATCCTCAACCGCGTGCGCAATCCCGCCTATCCCGATACGATCTGCGGCGTGGTCTACCAGAACCAGAACTGGCGCAACCGCTGCCAGTTCTCCTTCGCCTGCGACGGTATTCCCGATCTCATCCTGTCGCCCTGGCACTGGAAGACGGCCAAGGAAATCGCCATGGCGGTCACGGCCGGCAAGATCTGGATCGACGAGGTCGGCTCCTCGACCCACTATCACGCCACCTACGTCAAGCCGCCGTGGGGCCGGACCATGCAGCGCGTGGCAAAGATCGGCAAGCACATCTTCTACCGCACCTATGGCGGTGGCTGGAGCTGAGCCCGCTGGCTGCTGTGGTGAGTCCGCGCCACAGCGCAGGCGATTCCCGGGACAGAGAGTCGCGCTTCCCGTGAATTTCCGATCAATCCTTTGATTTTATTATATATATTTGCTGCGGCGCAAAGCTCCGCCACGCCTTGACTATGCCGGCACCTAAAACTATGTTGCGCCCGACTTCGAAAGGGGTCGGATATGGCTTGAATCCTAGCCTTCAATATGTCCGCATTGGGGCGAACGCCTCATCGGAAGCAAGCAGGAGGATGCCATGGCCGACGATCAAAAGGGAAGTCTGGAAGACCGGCTGAAGCGGCTCGACGCGGAACTCGCGGAGAAGCGCAAGTCAGACGGGGCGGAAGAAGCCGCCGAGGCGAGGGCAGCAGCAAGCCGTTCAGGCTATGCGGTCGCCATGAAGCTCTCGAGCGAGTTCGTCGCTGCCGTGATCGTCGGGGCGCTTCTGGGCTATCTTTTGGACCATTTTGCGGGTACAGGGCCGTGGGGAATGATCGTATTCCTCCTTCTCGGCTTCGGTGCCGGCGTTCTGAACGTCATGCGCGCCGCCGGCATGGTGGCTTCGCCCCATCCGGTCGACAGGCTGGCCGGGCGAGAGCCCGGCAAGGCCGGCAGCGGACGGGACGAGACCGATAAGAAGGACGGCGTCTGACGACGCGGTCCGCATAGTGGGTGACTTCCGTCGCAAGGCGGGCAAGCGAGAGAGATAAGCGGTGTCCAACGATCCGACCCATCAGTTCCTGGTCAACAAGATTGTTCCGATCGAAATCGGCGGTATCGATTTCTCGTTCACCAATGCCTCGCTGTTCATGGTCGCCACCGTCGCGGCCGGCATCGGCTTCCTCTATTTCACCACCGGCCAGCGCGGCCTGGTGCCGAGCCGCATGCAGTCGGTCTCGGAAATGTCCTACGAGTTCATCGCCTCGATGCTGAGGGAAGGGGCGGGCAGCCACGGGATGAAGTTCTTCCCGTTCGTCTTCTCGCTCTTCATGTTCGTGCTGACGGCAAACATGCTCGGCATGGTGCCGTACTTCTTCACCGTCACGAGCCAGATCATCGTCACCTTCGCGCTGGCCATGCTCGTCATCGGCACGGTCGTGGTCTACGGCTTCTACAAGCATGGCTTCGGCTTCCTCAAGCTCTTCGTGCCGTCGGGTGTTCCCGGTGCGCTTCTTCCGCTGGTCATCTCGATCGAGGTCATCTCGTTCCTCTCGCGTCCGATCAGCCTCTCGATCCGTCTTTTCGCAAACATGCTGGCGGGTCACATCACGCTGAAGGTCTTCGCAGGCTTCGTCACCTCGCTCAGCGCGCTTGGCGCCGTCGGCGTCGCCGGTGCGATCCTGCCCCTTCTCATGACCGTCGCCCTGACCGGTCTCGAATTCCTCGTGTCGTTCCTGCAGGCCTATGTCTTCGCAGTTCTGACATGCATGTACCTCAACGATGCCGTGCATCCGGGTGGTCACTAGGGAATAAAGTCGTCGGTGCCTCCGGGCGCCGCTCACAAGCCGCAACAACCCATTCAAGGAGTTCAACATGGAAGCGGAAGCAGCAAAGTACATCGGCGCAGGTCTTGCCACGTTCGGTCTCGCCGGCACGGCTCTCGGCCTCGGCAACATCTTCGGCAACTACCTGGCCGGCGCTCTGCGCAACCCGTCTGCTGCTGACAGCCAGTTCGGCCGTCTCGTATTCGGCTTCGCCGTTACGGAAGCTCTGGGCATCTTCTCGCTGCTCATCGCTCTCCTTCTCCTCTTCGCCGTCTGATATCGGCTGAGGACTGGACCATGGCCCGCAAGGGCCGTGGTCCATCGTACGTTCCGTACATGATCTGAGAGTGCCCCCCTGGAGGTCAGCATGTCTGTGACCTTGGCATCGGCCGAGTCCACCCCCTTCGAAATCGCCCAGGCGGAAACTCCTGCGGATACGCATGAGACCCCTGCGGATACGCATGCGGCTCAGCCGGCAGGCGAAGTGCACACCGAAACGGGTGTTGCCCATGGCGGCGAGCACGCTTCCGGCGTCTTCCCCCCGTTCGACCAGACCACGTTCGCATCGCAGCTCCTTTGGCTCGCGATCACGTTCGGTCTCTTCTACCTTCTCATGTCGAAGGTCGTCATTCCGCGCATCGGCGGCATCCTGGAGACGCGTCACGACCGCATCGCGCAGGATCTCGACGAAGCGTCCCGCCTGAAGGCGGAAGCCGACGCAGCGATCGCTTCCTATGAACAGGAACTCGCCGCGGCCCGCGCCAAGGGCAACGCGATCGCCGCGACAGCGCGCGACGAAGCCAAGGCCAAGGCCGACGCCGAGCGCGCCAAGATCGAAGCCTCGCTGCAGGACAAGATCGCCGGTGCGGAAACGCGCATCGCCGAAATCAAGGCCAAGGCGCTTGCCGATGTCGGCACGATCGCCGAGGAAACGACCGCAGCCGTCGTCGAACAGCTGATCGGCGCCAAGGCCAGCAAGGCCGAGATCGCTTCGGCCGTGAAGTCGGCAGCGGGCGAATAAGGAGGATACCATGGCATTCGACGCAACATTCTATGCCTTTGTCGGCCTCCTGCTGTTCCTTGCCCTCATCGCCTATCTCAAGGTTCCGGGCATGATGGCCAAGGCTCTCGACGCCCGCGCCGAGAAGATCCAGAACGAGCTGGCGGAAGCCAAGCGTCTTCGCGAGGAAGCCCAGCACCTGCTCGCCGAATACCAGCGCAAGCGCAAGGATGCCGAGGCGGAAGCCGCAAGCATCGTCGCGGCCGCTGAGCGCGAAGCAAGCGCGCTGACCGCCGACGCCAAGCAGAAGACCGAGGAATACGTCACCCGCCGCACGGCGCTCTCCGAGCAGAAGATCAAGCAGGCGGAAGCCGACGCGATCAATGCCGTGCGCGCCGCCGCCGTCGACCTGGCCGTCGCGGCCGCCGAGAAGGTCATCGCCGCCAAGGCCGATGCCGCAACCGGCAACGCCCTCTTCAACAACGCGATCAGCGAAGTGAAGAGCCGCCTCAACTGAGGCCGCCATCACCGATGTCTTAGAAAAGGCCGGAGCGATCCGGCCTTTTTTGCGTCCGGCCTGTGCCGAGCCTCGATCTGTGCTGGGGCCTCGATGCTGGCAGGCAGACGCGAAATCTTCGCACCTCTGCCGGATGGCAGCCAAGCGTACGCGCGTCGAGATATCCGCCCGGAGCGGATGATCGGCGTCTGGACGGAGGGGGCGGATCACTCCTTGCGCAGTGGACGAAAACTCATGCGGTGGAGGCGGCAGGGGCCGATCGATTCGATGGCGGTGCGGTGCACCTGTGTCGCGTAACCGGCATGCACGGCAAAGCCGTATCCCGGATAGGTCTCTTCCGCGCGCGCCATCATCCTGTCGCGCATCACCTTGGCGACGATCGATGCGGCCGAGATGGAAACGGAAAGCGCATCCCCCTTGACGACGGCGCGGCCCTCGCAGGCAAGGCCCGGCGGCACGTCGCGGCCGTCCGTCAGCACCAGTCTCGGCGCCACTTCGAGGCCTGCGACGGCGCGGCGCATGGCATCGAGGCTCGCCTTGCGGATGTCGATCGTATCGATGCGCCGCGAGGAGCTGGAGGCGACGGATACGAAGGCGGTTTCCATGATACGGGCGAACAGCATTTCCCGCCTGGCGGCGCTCAACTGCTTGGAATCGTGAAGACCCTCGGGAATGTTGTCCGGATCGAGCACCACAGCGGCCGCGACGACGGGCCCGGCGAGAGGCCCGCGCCCGGCCTCGTCCGTGCCGGCGACCGGCCAGAGGCCGCGCTTTCTCGCCGCCATCTCCATCGAGAAATCGGGCCCTTCGGGCATATCGAAAAGAAGGCGGGAATCGGAGGATGTGCTCTTGGCCATGCGGGGACCTTGCACATCCGTCCGATTCCCTGCAAGTCCTCCGACAGGGGCGGCGGTCGGAGGAACACCCGGCGCGTCCAGGGGATGACGCTACCGGAAGAGGTTTTGCAAGATCTGCACCGGCGCGGCGCGGATCTCACACATTCAGTTCAAGAGCACGATGCCTGTCCCGGTGACATCGAACCCGTGTGCGCGTCGCGCTGGCGTCATCACAGCAAGGACAACTGCACGCCGCTGCCCGAGGGCGGAACGAACTGGTCGCCGGAGAGGTTGCGGCGCGTCCGCGTCAGCTCCAGCCGCTTGCTGGCCATCTCGAAGCGCCGGGCGATCTGCCACGCATAGGGGCCGGCGCCCTTCATGCGCTTGCCGAATTCCGCGTCATAGTCCTTACCGTCGCGCATGGAGCGCACGAGCGACATGACGTGCCGGTAGCGGTCCGGGTAGTTGCGCAGCAGCCATTCGCGGAAGAGGGGGCTCACCTCCAGCGGCAGGCGCAGGAGAACATAGCTCGCCTCCATCGCCCCTGCCGCCTTGCCCGAATCGAGCACCTTCTCGATCTCGTGGTCGTTGAGGCCGGGAATGATCGGCGCCATCATGATGGCGGTCGGAATGCCGGCATCGGAGAGCGCGCGGATCGCTTCCAGCCGGCGTGACGGGGTCGCCGCGCGCGGTTCCATGGTGCGGGCGAGCTTGCGGTCGAGCGTCGTGACCGACATGCCGACCCAGGCAAGGCCGCGCGCCGCCATGCGGGCGAGAATGTCGACGTCGCGCATGACGAGCGCCGACTTGGTGACGATTGACACCGGATGGTTGGCCTTGTCGAGCACTTCGAGGATCTGGCGCATGATGCGCCATTCCTTCTCGATGGGCTGGTAGGGATCGGTATTGGTGCCGATGGCGATGACACGCGGCTTGTAGCCGGGCTTGGACAATTCCCGTTCGAGCAGCTTCGGCGCATCCGGCTTGGCGAAGAGCTTCGCTTCGAAGTCGAGGCCGGCGGACAGGCCCATGAAGGCGTGGGTGGGCCGCGCAAAGCAGTAGATGCAGCCATGCTCGCAGCCGCGATAGGGATTGATCGAGCGGTCGAAGGGAATATCCGGCGATTCGTTGCGGGTGATGATGGTGCGCGGCTTCTCGACCTGGACTTCGGTGCGGAAGGGCGGAAGCTCCTCCAGCGTCTGCCAGCCGTCGTCGAAGCTCTCCCGCGTCACCGGCTCGAAGCGGCCGGTGAAGTTGAGCCCTGCGCCCCGGCCGCGCCGGCGTTCTCCATCGACGCGCATGCCCGTATCAGCCAGCAGCGCTTCGGCAACATCCTTCGTATGGCCGGGCGCGAGGGCGCCCTGCCTGAGGTTTGCAAGATCGTTCATGGCTATCTCCGGCGGAGCGTCTCGCCCCGGTTCAATGACTATATTCCTATAATCGAAACGAGAACAATGCAAGAACAAAATCGCACCCGCTAACCATATCGCCTAACCATGCGGCGATGTGCCGGCCTTGCAACGGTGGAAATTGATGCTGCGATGCGGTAGGGAGATATATGCTGACGATCATCATCGAATGCCGGGACAACGAGGCCGAGCTTGCACAGACGCTGTCGGCGCTCGTGCCGGGCGCGGTCGAGGGAGTCGTGCGGGAGGTGGTCGTGCTCGATCACGGCTCGCGCGACGGTTCCGCCCGCGTGGCCGATGCCGCAGGGTGCCGGTTTCTCACCAGCTGGGACATGAAGGATGTGGTGCGCGCGGCGCGCGGCGACTGGCTGCTCCTGCTCGAACCCGGCGCGCGGCCGATGACCGGCTGGGTCGATGCCATCGTCGACCATGTCTCGGTCAGTGCCGGCCCGGCGCGGTTCACCGGCTCGCGCAATCACCGCAGGCCGTTCCTGAAACGCTTCGGGCGCCGCCTCTCGCCGCTCGAGCAGGGCTATCTCGTCAGCAAGCGGCAGGCTGCGGCCGCCGTGCGCACGGGCATGTCCCTGTCCGACATCGCAAAGGGCACCAAGACCTTTTCGCTCGTTGCCGAGATCGTGCCCGCCTGGGCGATCAGGGCGATCCGCGCGCAGCTGGTGGCGGGCTGAGGCGGTTCAGCCGGCCGAGCGCTTCAGGTGCTCGTCGAGACGCGGCATGATTTCCACGAAATTGCAGGGCATGTGCCTGTAGTCGAGCTGCGCCTTGAGGATGCCGTCCCAGGCGTCCTTGCAGGCGCCGGGCGAGCCGGGCAGCACGAAGATGAAGGTGGCGTTGGTGACGCCGCCCGTCGCGCGCGACTGGATCGTGGAGGTGCCGATCTTGTCGTAGGAGATGCGGTGGAAGACCTCCGAAAAGCCGTCCATGCGTTTCTCGAAGATCGGCTCCAGCGCCTCCGGCGTCACGTCGCGGCCGGTAAAGCCCGTGCCGCCGGTGGTGATGACGACGTCGACCGCATCGTCGCGCGTCCAGGCTTCGACCTGCGTGCGGATGGCGGCGATATCGTCGGGCACGATGGCGCGGGCGACGAGCCGGTGGCCGGCCTCGGCGATGCGCGCGACCAGCGTGTCCCCGGACCGGTCGGTCTCGGGCGTGCGGGTATCCGAGACGGTCAGCACCGCGATACCGACCGGGATGAACGGTCTCGTCTCGTCAAGGCGTGCCATCGTGTCCCTCCAGCGTGCTGGTGGCGGTGATGAACCAGTCGGGGTGTTGCTGCTTCAGCGAAGCCGCCGCCGTTTCGGCCATCGCGTCCGAACTGTATAGCGCGAAGCAGGAGGCGCCGGAACCGGACATGCGCACCACGCGTGCATCCGTCGCGGCGAGACCGTCCGCGAGTTCGCCGATCTGTGGGCAGAGGCGTCGGGCGGGCGGCTCCAGGTCGTTGCGCAGGCCGGCAATGGCATCCAGCCAGTGAACGGACGCATCCCGCAGAACGAGCGGCGCATTCCGCTTGGAGGCGAGGGCACGGAACACGGCCGGCGTCGACACGCCGACGAGCGGATTGGCCAGCACCATGGAGAGCGCGGGAAGCGCCACGGGCGTGATGTCCTCGCCGATGCCGCGCGCCAGCAAAGGCCGGCCGGCAAGGCACATGGGCACATCCGCGCCGAGCCCGATGGCGATGGCGTCGAGCTGGTCGCCCGGCAGGTCCGCCTGCCACAGGCCAAGCAGGCCGCGCAGCGTCGCGGCGGCATCCGCCGAGCCGCCGCCGATACCGGAAGCGATGGGCAGGTTCTTTTCCAGATGGATATGCACGGGCGGGGCAGATTGCCCGGTTGTTTCCAGCGCCGCACGCAGGCGGTCCCGCGCGCGGGTAACGAGATTGTCGTTCTCGGCCGCAAGCGTAGCGGAAAAGCGGCCGGAGAGCGTGAAGCGGTCTTCTTCGGCTGGCGACAGCGCGATGCGGTCGCCGAAGGCTGTGAAGGTCACCAGGCTGTCGAGGAGATGATAGCCGTCCCCGCGCTCGCCGACCACGTGCAGCGCGAGGTTGATCTTGGCGGGCGCCGCTTCGATAACGGCAAAGCCCGAAAGGGTGTCGCCGGGCATGCGGTCAGGACTTGCGGTCCACGGCTTTTTCTTCCGGCGCGATCTTCTGCGCGGGCTTGTCTTCCTTCGCCTCAGCCGAGGCCGGGTCGGAAGGCTTGATATCGGCCAGACCGTTTTCGATCTTGTCCTTGATCTTGACGATCTCCGCGTCTTCCGGCTTCAGCCCGAGCGCGCGGTTCCACTGGAAGGTCGCTTCCAGCTTGCGGCCGACGCGCCAGTAGGCGTCGCCGAGGTGATCGTTGATCGTGGGATCGCCGGCCTTCAGCTCCGCGGCGCGCTCCAGTTCCGCGACGGCGTCGTCGAAGCGGCCGAGGCGGTAATAGGCCCAGCCGAGCGAATCGACGATATAGCCGTCATCGGGCTTGAGGCTCACCGCCTTGCGGATCATGTCCAGGCCCTCGTCGAGGTTCCGGTTCATGTCTACCCAGGAATAGCCGAGATAGTTCAGCACCTGCGGCTGGTCGGGGTTCAGCTCCAGCGCCTTGCGGAAATTCGGCTCCGCCTTGTCCCATTCCTTCAGGCGCTCATAGGCAATGCCGCGCTGGAAGAAGACGCTCCAGTGATTGCGCGTCGGGACCGAGCCGATGACACCCACGGCCTTGTCGTAAAGCGTGGCCATCGCGCGATAGTCCTTGGCGTCGGACAGGACGCTGCCGAGCGCGAGATAGCTGCGCAGGTCGGCCGGATCGGCATCGATCAGTTCCTGGAGGTGCTTCTTGGCCTCTTCCACCTTGCCCGTGTCGGCGAGGTTGAGGCCGAGCTGCAATTCGGAAATGCGGCGCATCGGCGATTTCTCGGGCACGGCCCGGTAATAATCGATGGCGATGTCGGGCTTCTTCTGGTTTTCGGCAATACCGCCGAGAAGCACCAGAACGTCGTCGCTGTCAGGATCGAGCGCGCGGGCGGCCTGGAGATAGAGCGCGACGATGTCTTCGGCCCCGTCGCGGTTCAGTGCGCCGCCGATGGAAAAGAGCACGGCGGCCGCGCCCTGAGCGGCGGTGCGGACCTGCTGGTCCTGCTTTTCGCCGGCCTCGATGCTCTGGCGCAGCGCCTTCAGCGGCGCATAGCTGGTGACGAAGCTGTCGCCGACCGAGATGGCGTCGAGCGCCTTCTGCTTGTTGCCGTCGCGGGCTTCCAGACGGGCCAGCGCCATGACGGCGCGAATGAAGGTGTCGGGTGCCGCACCCGCGCCGTTGCGGTCGAGGATCGCCTCGTTGAGGCGCGCGCGGGCAGTCGCCTTGTCACCCGCAGCGGCGGCGAGCGCGCCGGCATGGTAGTTCTTGAAGATGGCGAGCCATTCCGGCCCCTGCATGCCGGTGATGAGCTTGAGCGCCTCCTTCGGCTTGCCGTCGCCGAACTTGGCCCAGGCGAGCAGGAGGTCGTTCATCATGCGGTCGAGATCGTTCGGCCCCTTGTAGGCGAGGATCTTTTCCGCCGACTTGTATTCGCGCTTGCGGATCGCCTCCATGCCGCGAACGGTCGAGGTGATGCGCTCGACCGCCGGGTCGTTCTTCAGCGTGTCCGCCAGCTTGACGCCCTCGGCAAAGTCGCCGCTCATCAAAAGCGTGACCATAAGGCGCTGCTTGACGTCGTTGTTCGTCGGATCGAACTGCAGCGCGATCTTGTAGAGTTTGACGGCGGTCGCGTAATCCTTGTCGAAATCCGCGGTGCGGGCGGCCAGGAAGGCGCCGGCGAAGGTGTTGACGCTCAGCGGATCGAACGGCGTCTCATCGGCTGCCTCGGTAGCGGGCTTGTCCTGCGCATAAGCGGCGGACGGACCGGCCAGGGGTCCGGCAAGCGTGATGCTGGCAGCAATCGCCACGCCGGAAAGAAGCCGAAGAAGGAAGAAATGCCGCATCAAAATGCCTTTCACCGGAAGGTATGAAGGTCGCCCCGGCGCCCAGCGCGGCACGTCCCGCCACGATAGCGCCCAAATCAGTCATGGACTCATGACGGCAGAGAATGGCTTTTTTGGCGCGGCGCGGCAAGATAATCCTGCCACGCCGGATTTGGCCGAATGCGGTCAGCTCACGCGGGCGATCGAGAAGTCGATGACTTCGAGCAGTGCGTCCTTCCAGGGACTTGCCGGAAGAGGTGCGAGCGCATCGCGGGCGATCATGCCGTAATGCTGCGCGCGCGCGATCGTGTCCGTCAGGCCGCCATAGCGGGTGATGAGGCCGAACGCGCGCTCCAGATTGGCGTCGTCGCTCTTGCCGCCCTCGATCGCCTCGCGCCAGAAGGCGCGGTCTTCGGCCGTGCCGCGACGCCATGCCAGGATGACCGGCAGCGTGATCTTGCCCTCGCGGAAATCGTCGCCGGTGTTCTTGCCCAGGTCCGCGGCCTTGCCGCCATAATCGAGCGCGTCGTCGACCAGCTGGAAGGCGAGGCCGAGATTCATGCCGTAGGACTTCAGCGCGTTGCGTTCGGCCTTGCCGGTATTGGCGATGATCGGACCCACTTCGGCGGCGGCGGCGAACAGCGCGGCCGTCTTGGCGCGGATCACTTCCAGATAGTCGTCCTCGGTCGTCTCCATGTTCTTGGCGACGGATAGCTGGAGAACCTCGCCCTCGGCGATCACGGTGGCGGCGGTCGAGAGAACATCCAGTGCCTCCAGCGAGCCAACCTCGACCATCATCTTGAAGGCCTGGCCGAGCAGGAAGTCGCCGACGAGCACGCTTGCCTGGTTGCCCCAGATCATGCGGGCGGTGGATTTTCCGCGGCGCAGGTCGCTTTCGTCGACCACGTCGTCATGCAGCAGCGTGGCGGTGTGCATGAACTCGACGCTGGTCGCGAGCTTGATGTGATGGTCGCCGCCATAGCCGAACATGGAGGCCGCTGCGAGCGTCAGCATCGGGCGCAGGCGCTTGCCGCCGGAGGAGATGAGGTGGTTTGCGACCTCGGGGATCATCTGCACGTCGGAACCGGCTTTCGACAGGATGAGCTGGTTCACCCGTTCTATGTCGGCTTTTGTAAGGTCGACGAGCGGCTTCACCGATGCCTGTTTGTTTTTGCCTTCTTCAAGCGGTATCACGACGCCCAAATGCCCGGACTCCTGTTCATTTTTGTTGAAAGACAATAGAAAGCGGGGCCTCATGCGGCAAGAGGCGAATTGTCCCGCCTCCGGAATTAAGGCTGGAAAAGACCCGAATGATCGAACTGATCCGCACCAACGACGCCGTTCTGCTCTCCTTCGCGGAGAGCCTGATGAAGGAGGCCGGCATCCACTGCCTGATCGCCGATCAGGGGATGAGCATCCTTGAAGGCTCGCTTGGCATGCTGCCCCGCCGCTTCCTGGTGGAAAGCGACCGGGAGGAAGAGGCGCGCCGCATTCTCCGCGACGCCGGGCTTGCCGCGGAGCTGCGCCCGTGAGCGAGGCGTCTCCCGCGCCGGAAAATCCGGTCAAGGAAACCGTCGACGCCTTCCATTACGGCCGCTTCCACGTCGTCCAGCCGAAGGGCGTCGGCCATCGTTCGGGCATGGACGCGATGCTTCTGGCGTCGCTGGTTAGCGGCGACGGGTCCATGCGTGTCGCCGATCTCGGCGCGGGGGCAGGCGCGGCCGGCCTTGCCGTCGCGGCCCGCATCGAGAAGGCGCAGGTGCTGCTTGTCGAGCGCTCGCCGCTCATGGCGGCCTTCGCCCGCAAGTCGCTGGCGCTTGGAGAGAATGCACCCTTCGCCGGCCGTGTCAGCGTGCTCGAGGCGGACGTGACGCTGACCGGCCGGGCCCGTGTGGCGGCCGGCCTGGCCGATGACGATCACGATCACGTTATCATGAACCCGCCCTTCAACGATGCCGCGGACCGCCGCGCGCCGGATGCGCTGAAGGCGGCGGCCCACGCCATGGAGGACGACCTGTTCGAGCGGTGGATCCGCACGGCCGGCGCCATCCTCAGGCCCGGCGGCCAGCTCTCGCTGATCGCCCGGCCGCAATCCATCGCCGAGATCATCGCCGCCTGCGGCCGGCGCTTCGGCGGCATCGAGATCACGCCGATCCATCCCCGCGCCGGCGAGAGTGCGCTGCGTATCCTCGTGACGGCGATCAAGGGCTCGCGCGCCCGGCTGAACCTGCGCATGCCGCTCGTCATGCATGACGGGCCCGGCCATGCCTTCAGCCCGTTCGTCAACGATCTGAACAACGGCCGCGCAAGTTATGCGCGCCTCTCCCGCCCCTGAATTTTCCGGCGCGCCATTGCGTTTTGCCGTCCCGTGCATACATCAGCCGGACGAAAGAACAGGAGACACGACCCGCATGGCCGGATTTTTGAAGAGGCTGGTGCCGAAGAAGTTCCGCAAGGAGGGCGTCGTCGTTCCCGTCGTCCGGCTGCATGGCGCGATCATGGCCGGCGGCAGCCAGTTTCGCCCGGCGCTGAACCTCGCGGGCGCCGCTCCCGCCCTCGAAAAGGCCTTCGCCTACAAGGATGCGCCGGCCGTCGCGATCTCCATCAATTCGCCCGGCGGCTCGCCGGTGCAGTCGCGGCTGATCTTCCAGCGCATTCGCGACCTTGCGGTTGAAAAGAACAAGCACGTCCTTGTCTTCGTCGAGGATGTGGCGGCGTCCGGCGGCTATATGATCGCGCTCGCCGGTGATGAAATCTTCGCCGATCCGACCTCCATCGTCGGCTCGATCGGCGTTGTCTCGGGCGGCTTCGGCTTTCCGGAGATGCTCAAGAAGATCGGCGTGGAGCGGCGCGTCTACACGGCCGGCTCCAACAAGGCGATCCTTGATCCGTTCCAGCCGGAGCGCGAAAGCGACGTCGAATACCTGAAGTCGCTGCAGCTCGAAATCCATCAGGTCTTCATCGACATGGTGAAGGCACGGCGCGGCACGCGTCTTGCGGATGATCCCGATCTCTTCTCCGGCCTGTTCTGGACGGGTGGCCGCGGCCGCGCGCTCGGGCTTGTCGACGGGCTGTCGGATATGCGCTCCGAACTCAAGCGCCGCTATGGCCCGACGACGCGGCTCGAACTCGTTTCCACCCCGAAGGGGTTGTTCGGACGCAAGACGCCCGGCGTCGGGGGGCTTTCCCTCGACATGGCAGACCGTATAGGGTCGGCCGGTGTTTCGGCCGTGGCCGAGCTTGCGGAAGAAAAGGCGCTGTGGGGCCGCTTCGGCCTCACCGGATAAGGCGCGTAGAACAACGGGGGAGGGCATGGCCCAGATTATCTTTCTGCTTCTGGTCGTCGGCCTTGCCTGGTACGGCTACCGCAAGTTCGTGTCGGACGCCGAGCGTTTGAGCCGCCTGCGCCGCCGCACCGAAGAGGAGCGCCGCACCGGCGCGACCGGCACGCTCGTCAAGGATCCCGAAACGGGCGAATACCGCGTACGCCGCGACGACGAGTAGCGTTTCGGCACGGTTTCATCCCGTTCCGGGGCAATGGAACCAAGGCTTACGCGTTGTTTTTGCACGTTAACCAAGCCTCGTAAGGTTAATTCCGCATTTATCGCTGTGCAACGCCGGCGCGTGTTGAGCCCGCGCGCGTAACGGCCGATCCTGAGGGCATGGCCGCCATGAAGGCGGATTGCAATGCGCCTGCGCTGATCGGAGTACCACCATGGCCTCGCTCAACCTCGACCATATCCGCACCATCGTCGTGACGGGTGGCGCCGGCTTTGTCGGCTCCCATATCGTCGACGATCTTCTGGCCCATTGTCCGATGGCGCGCATCCGCGTGCTCGATGCCTTCACCTATGCCGCCGACATGTCGCATCTCGATGCGGCCCTGCGCTCCGGGCGCGTGACGATCCAGCAAGGCGATGTCTGCAATCTCGACCTGGTGACGGAAGTGCTGAAAGGGGCCGATCTGGTGGTGCATGCCGCCGCCGAAAGCCATGTCGAACGCGCCTTTTCGGTTCCCGAGCGCTTCACGCTCGCCAATGCGCTGGGCACGCAGGTGCTGGTCGAGGCGATGGGACGGCGCAGCGTGCCGCTGATGATTCATATCAGTTCGGCCGAAGTCTATGGATCGGGCGAGAACGCGCCGGCCGGCGAGCGTTCGCCGCTGATGCCCGACAATCCCTATGGCGCCTCCAAGGCCGCGGCCGAAATGCTGATCGCCGGCCTGACCCGCTCCTTCGGCCTCGATATCCGCGTGCTGCGGCCCGTCAACCTGATCGGCACGCGCCAGAACGTGGAGAAGCTGTTGCCGCGCTTCCTGGAACTGGCGGCCGTCGGCCGCCCGCTGCCGGTACATGGCGACGGCCTGCAACGCCGCAGCTTCCTGACGATCGCGGATTTCTGCACGGCGCTGCGCACCGTCGTCACCAACGGCGCGGAAAACGCCACCTACAATGTCGCGGGCGAAGACCCCGTCGATATTCTCTCCGTCGCGCGCATGGTGCTGGAGACGGTGCAGGACCCGGTTGCCGGCGTAAGCTTCGTTGCCGGCCGCCCGAAGAATGCCAGCCGCCCGCCGCTCGATACGAGCGCGCTGAAAGCGCTCGGCTGGCAGGCGAAGGGATCGCTTCACGGAGAACTGCCGGCGCTTGCCGCTTGGTATGGCGCGCGCATTCCCGGCGGCGCACGCCGCCGCCTCGCACAGGTGCCCGACCTCGCACCACAACGCGTGCAGGTCGTCACGCAGACGGCCGGATCGGGCCTCTTCCGCTCGCTGGAGCGGCATTGAAGGGAGGCGATAGGCAGTAGGCAGTAGGGTTTAGGCGGCTCGTACAAGATTTCGCCGGACGATTTCACACCTATTGCCTACTGCCTATTGCCCAACGCCTAATCCTCTTTCCCTTGACCCTTCCGGCGCATCGTGGCACCAGTCCGCCAGCTTCTATGAATGTCCGGACATGACCGATGACCTCTGCCGCCCTGCCTGATCACATGAACCCGACCCGCTCCTTTCAGGCGCTGATCCTGACCTTGCATAACTACTGGGCGGACAAGGGTTGCGCGGTGCTCCAGCCCTACGACATGGAAGTGGGTGCGGGAACGTTCCATCCGGCAACCACGCTGCGCGCGCTCGGACCGCGCCCGTGGCGGGCCGCCTATGTGCAGCCCTCGCGCCGCCCGTCGGACGGCCGTTATGGCGAGAACCCGAATCGCCTCCAGCACTATTACCAGTACCAGGTCATCCTGAAGCCGAACCCGTCGAACCTTCAGGAGCTCTATCTCGGCTCGCTCGCCGCCATCGGCCTCGACCCGCTCCTGCATGATGTGCGCTTCGTCGAGGACGACTGGGAAAGCCCGACGCTCGGTGCCTGGGGCCTCGGCTGGGAATGCTGGTGCGACGGCATGGAAGTCTCGCAGTTCACCTATTTCCAGCAGGTCTGCGGCATCGAATGCGCGCCGGTCGCCGGCGAACTGACCTACGGCCTCGAACGCCTCGCCATGTATGTGCAGGGCGTCGACAACGTCTACGACCTGAACTTCAATGGCCGCGAGGGCGACGAGAAGATCACCTATGGCGATGTCTTCCTGCAGGCCGAGCAGGAATATTCCCGCTTCAACTTCGAATATGCCGACACGGCCATGCTGCACCGCCACTTCATCGATGCGGAAAAGGAGTGCCAGGCCCTGCTCGCCGCCGGTGCGCCGGGCGATGGCAACGCCCTGCATAAATGCGTGCTGCCGGCCTATGACCAGTGCATCAAGGCCAGCCACGTCTTCAACCTGCTCGATGCCCGCGGTGTGATCTCTGTCACCGAGCGCCAGAGCTATATCCTGCGCGTGCGCACGCTCGCCAAGGCCTGCGGCGAAGCTTTCCTGCTGACGGATGCCGGCGGGGCGAACTGGAACAAGGACGCGGCCTGAGGGTCGGTCTCTCTGTTGCCGGCGCCACTGTACGTCTCCTCCGTCATCCTCGGGCTTGGCCCGAGGATCCACGCGGCAAACTCAGCGGATGTGGATGGATCCTCGGGTCAAGCCCGAGGGTGACGACAGAGCGGATACGCCGTCCGGGCGACACTCAAATGCGCTACCTAGCAAAAAGCCATCCGCCAGGCCGGATGGCTTTTTTCTTTCGGCTCAGGCGACGGTCGTGACCTTCACGCCCAGTTCCCAGACCGGCTTGAGCGTCGGGAAGGCGCCGGTCGGCAGCTGGCCGGCATAGGTCTGGAGCGCGCGGCGCACACCCGTCGGCCGGTCGATCGCCGCACCCATCGTGTAGGCGAGGAAGAGAGCGGTGAAGCCGAGGACGTTGAGCATGAGGGCAAGGGCTTTCATGGCGGCGGCTTCAAGGTTCGGTTGGCGATGAAGCCACTATCGGGCAAAGTGCCGCCGCGCGCGGTTCCCCCGGTGACAAGGCCGCCGGCATCGTCCGCAAGGGGCTTTCCAGCCGCGCGTTCGATGCTAAGGTCGCTGCAAACGCCATGAAGGAGCGGAGAAGCCCATGATCGGTCTGGCAATTGCGGCGGTGGTCGTCATCTACGCCATCGTCATCTACAACGGCCTCGTGCGCGCGCGGCAGGTGAAGGAAGAGGCCTGGTCGGGCATCGACGTGCAGCTGAAGCGCCGCGCCGATCTCATCCCCAACCTGCTCGAAACCGTCAAAGGCTATGCCGCGCACGAGAAGGAAACGCTGGAAAAGGTCGTGGAACTGCGCAACCGCGCGCAGGCGGTGCCGGCGGGCGATGTCGCCGGCCGCGCCCAGGCCGAGGGCATGCTGAGCCAGGCGCTCGGCCGCATCTTCGCGCTCGCCGAGGCCTATCCCGACCTCAAGGCCAACCAGAACTTCGCCGAATTGCAGCAGACGCTGGAGACCATCGAAGGCGAGATCCAGATGTCGCGGCGCTACTACAACGGCGCGGCGCGCGACCTCAACGTCAAGGTCGAGAGCTTTCCCTCCAATCTCGTGGCCAGCGTCTTCAAATTCGAAAAGGCGCCCTATTTCGAGATCGACAACCCGGCCGACAGGGCCGTGCCGAGCGTGAAGTTCTGATACCGGAGACCCCCATGGCGCGGATCGTGGCTTTCCTGACGTTGTGGCTGTGCCTGCTGGTCGGGGGCGCCGCACAGGCGGAAGAATATTTCGACCGCTACCATTCCGACATCACGGTGGCCAAGAACGGCGTCCTGACCGTGACGGAGACGATGCGGGTCCATGCCGAGGGCGACAAGATCCGTCGCGGCATCTATCGCGATTTCCCGCTCACCTTCACGGATGCCGGTGGCCACGGGCGCGAGGTGGGGTTCAAGGTGCTGAGCGTCGAGCGCGACGGCCAGCCCGAGCCCTATCGCACGGAAACCATCCGCCGGGGTGTGCGCATCTATTTCGGCTCGAGCGACAGGCTGCTGTCGCCGGGCTTTCACGAATACCGGCTGACCTACGAGACGACGCGGCAGATCCGCTTCTTCGATACCCATGACGAGCTCTACTGGAACGTGACCGGCACGGAATGGGCCTTCCCCATCCGCGCGGCGAGCGCTGCCGTCACGTTGCCTGCGGGCGTCACGGCGCAGGAGCTGACCGCCTTCACCGGGGAGTTCGGCTCCGGCGACAAGAATGCGCGCGCCGAAAACCGCGGCAACCGCGCGCTGTTCGAAACGACGCGGGCGCTCGCGCCCTATGAGGGCCTGACGATCGCCGTGAAGATGCCGGCGGGCAGCATCGACAAACCGACGCCCGAGGAGGAGCGCGCGCTGTTCTTCAGCGACAACCGCAATCTCTTCCTCTCCTTCGGCGGGCTCGTGCTCGTCGTCGGCTATTATCTCTGGGCGTGGCTTTCCGTGGGGCGCGATCCGCCGCCCGGCGTCATGGTGCCGCGCTGGGATGCGCCGGAGGGCATTTCGCCGGCACTCGTCAACTATATCGATGGCAAGGGCTTTGGCGGGCAGGGTTGGACGGCCGTCGCCGCGGCTTTCCTCAGCCTTGCCGTCAAGGGCCTCGTCGAACTGAAGGATCTCAAGAAATCCATCGTCGTCAGCCGTACGGGCAAATCGCCTTCCGGCGCGCTGCCCACCGGCGAGGCTGTCCTGTTTGCCGCGTTGCCGTCGGATGGCGGCGATTTCGTCATCGAGAAGGCGAACGGCAAACGGGTGCAGACGCTCGGCGGCAGTTTCCGCGATGCCATGGAAAAGGAGCACCGCCACAAATATTATCTGGCGAACTGGCCGCAGGTGATCGGCGGTATCCTCCTGTCGCTCGCCTGCCTTGTCGCGCTGCTGATCTTCGGCTCCCTGCCGGAGGAGGGTGCTGCCCTCGTCATCCTGCCGGTCTTCGCCGCCGTCTTCGTTTCGATCTTCGCCATGGCGCTGGGCCGCAGTCTGCGGCAGGCCAAAACGCTCGGCGCGCGCATCCTCGCCGTGGCCATGATCGCCTTTGTCAGCTTCGTGCTCCTGACCGTGTTCGGAGGCATTGCGCTTGCGGTCTTCGCCGAGGCCGAGGCGGCCGGCGAGATGCCGCTTTTCGTTGCGGTCGGCGGCATCGTCGTCGCCAATATCGTCTTCTTCTTCCTGATGGGCGCACCCACGCCGCTCGGACGCAGGATGATGGATGGCATCGAGGGACTGCGCCAGTATCTGACGCTTGCCGAGAAGGACCGCATGAACATGGCCGGCGCGCCGGAAATGTCCCCCCGCCATTTCGAGACGCTGCTGCCCTATGCGGTGGCGCTCGGCGTGGAAAAACCCTGGTCGCAGACCTTCGACCGCTGGCTGCTGTCGGCCGCGGCTGCGGGCGCGGCGGCCGCTGCCTACCAGCCCGGCTGGTATCATGGCGATGGTTTCTCGTCGGGCCGCTTCTCCGACCGGATGGGCAATTTCGCCGGGTCGATGGCCGGCACCATGCAATCCTCGCTGCCGGATCCGCCGAAAAGCTCGTCCTCCGGCTTCTCGTCGGGCGGCGGTTTCTCCGGCGGCGGCGGTGGCGGCGGTGGCGGCGGCGGCTGGTAGCTCAGAGGTCCTGATAGTTCAGCGGCGTCACGTCGACCAGGCGATGTCCGGGCTTGGCCATGACGCCGGCAGCGGCGGCAAGACCTGCTTTCGCCTCGCCTGAGACGGTGATGGAGAAGGTGGTCCCCGTGCCGCCGGCAAGGGTCACGACACCACTCGTCTGCGCTTGCGCGCCCGCCGAAACGGCGGCCTCGGCGGTGGCTTTGAGCAGGCTTGCGGCGGGGATCGAAGCGGTCAGGATATTGTCGACGGGTTCGAACGGCTTTTCCGGCAGCAGGCTGCCGAAGGCCCAGATGGCTTTCAGCGCCGCCTTCGTCATCGGCGCGACATTCACGTCGATGTCGTTCAGCGCGCCCTTCACCCGGTAGGGGCAGCGCCGCTTCGTGCAGTTGGCGGCGGCCGAGAATTGCCAGAGCGCGTAGTTGTCCCAGTTGCCCATCGGGAAGCTGCCGGTGATGCCGGGCTTGTAACGGGCATACCAGAGCGGCAGGCGCGAAAGGATCCGGTAGCGGTCACGGTTGGCGGCAATGTGCAGCGCCGTGATGTGATTGGTGTAGAGCACGGGGTATCGGCCCGTGCGCGTGCGGACATGGCCGGCAAAGACCTGGGCGTCTTCGAGCGACATGTAGCGGTCCGGATCGAGCCCCTCGATATCGAGCACCATCATCTCGTCGTCCTGGGGATTGGCATAGTCGAGGAAATGATTGGCCTGTTCGATCGGGTTGCCGGGGCGGGCGAGGTGGTAGGCGCCCCAGAGCAGGCCCTTGGAGCGGGCGAGCAGCCGCCGCGTCTCGTAGAGTTCGCGGCTGACCGCATATTTGCGCCACATGGTCTTGCAGTGCGCGAACGTATCGCCGCCATGGTCGCCCTGGCAGCTGTAGCTCTCCGGCAGTCCGTCGGACGCCTTTGAGATGAAGCCCGCGATGCGCTTGTCCGTCAGCATGTCGGACCAGTCGATTTCGTTCAGCTCATAGGCGTCGATGACGATGGCGTTCTCAGGCTTCTTCCACGGTTCGACGTCGGCGGCCGCCGCGGCAAACGGAAGGGACGTCGAAAGGAGAAGGGCGGCAAGGCCGGAAAACTGCGCGGAATGCATGGATGCTCCTTCGCGAATCGCTGGTTTTTCGCGAAGCCCGATGCTGCGGCAGACATGGTTAAGGAACGTTGAAACCTGGCGGCGGGAACAATCGCCGGTCTTTCGCGTTCCGCTGGCAATTATGCCGTCCTATGATGACGGCGAGACCAGGGAGAAACGCCATGAGACTGACCAGCAAGTGCCTTGTCGTTGCGCTTTCGGCGCTGTTTGCCGCGACGCCGGTCGCGCCAGTGGGCGCCATGCCCTTGCCGGTCGTGAAGGTCCAGCCGGCCGAAACCAGCACCGGCGCCCAACTCGTCGACCATCGCGTCTATCCGCGCCGGCACTGGCGCGGCAATCGCCATTGGCGTGGCGACCGTCATTGGCGCGGCAATCGCGGCTGGAACCGCCACCACGGGCGTTACTACCGCGACCGCTGGCATCATCGCCGCCATTATGGTCGCTACTATCGCCATCGCGACAATGCCTGGGTGCCGCTCGCCATCCTGGGCATGGGGGCGGTGGTGGGCAGTTCCGTCGCCCGCGACCGGCGCGTCTATTCCGGCGGCCGCAGCCATGTCAGCTGGTGCGCCAACCGCTACCGCTCGTATCGCGCCTATGACAACACGTTCCAGCCCTATAACGGCCCGCGCCGCCAGTGCTACTCGCCCTATCGGTGAGCGCACTCGGCCGAAGGGTATCGAGACAAAGGCTGACCGGGTGACCGGTCAGCCTTTTCTTTTGCCGAGCGCGGCAAGCCGGGTCGGGCCAAACATTGACGTTTACGTAAAAATCAATAATCTGCCCGCCAAGGAGCCGCGCTTCGGCTGAGCGCGCGCAGAGGAGGATAGAGATGTACAAGGCGCCGGTCGAGGAGATTGCGTTCACCCTCAAGCACGTGGCGGGCCTCGCGCCCGCGCTCGACGGCGGCCATCTCGGCGACCTCACCGACGATCTCGTCGACGCCATCCTTGCCGAAGCCGGCCGCTTCGCGAGCGAGGAGATCGCTCCGCTCGGCGCGATCGGCGACACGCAGGGCGCCCGCTTTGCCGATGGCACGGTGACGATGCCGACTGGTTGGCCGGCGCTCTACAAGGCCTGGGCGGACGGCGGCTGGAACTCGCTGACCGCGTCGCCGGATTTCGGCGGGCAGGGGTTGCCGCATATGCTGCACGTCGCCGCATTGGAAATGTGGAACAGCGGCTCCATGGCCTTTGCCATTGGCCCCACACTCACCATCGGCGCCATCGAGGCCCTGACGGCGCACGGCTCCGACCACCTGAAGAACACCTATCTGCCGAAAATGGTGTCGGGCGAATGGATGGGCTCGATGAACCTCACCGAGCCGCATGCCGGTTCCGATCTCGGCGTGATGAAGACCCGCGCCGAGCGTCGCGGTGACGGCACCTATCGCCTGTTCGGCCAGAAGATCTTCATCACCTATGGCGAGCACGATTTCACCGACAATATCGTGCATCTCGTTCTCGCCCGCCTGCCGGATGCGCCGGCCGGCACGCGCGGCATCTCGCTGTTCCTGGTGCCCAAGTTCCTCGTCAACGAGGATGGCTCGCTCGGCCCGCGCAACGATGCCTACTGCCATTCCATCGAACACAAGCTCGGCATCCACGGCTCGCCCACCTGCACCATGATCTATGGCGACGGCCGCTTCGGGGAGGAACCGGGCGCCATCGGCTGGCTGGTCGGCGAGGAGAACCGCGGGCTCGCCTGCATGTTCACCATGATGAACAATGCGCGCCTCGCCGTCGGTATGCAGGGCGTGGCCATCGCCGAAGCCGCCACCCAGAAGGCCATCGCCTATGCGAAGGAGCGCACGCAGGGCAAGGCGCCCGGCTGGCAGGGTTCGGGCATGAGCCCCATTATCGAGCATCCGGATGTCGTTCGCATGCTGCTGACCATGAAGGTGCTGACCCAGGGTGCGCGCGCCATCACCTATGCCTGCGCCCACGCCGTTGACATGGCGCATGGTGCGGATGCCAGGCACTGGGCCGAACGCGCGAGCCTCCTCACGCCCGTCGCCAAGAGCTTCGCCACGGATGCCGGCGTCGATGTCGCCTCGCTCGGCGTCCAGGTGCATGGCGGCATGGGCTTCATCGAGGAAACGGGTGCCGCCCGCCTTTACCGCGATGCGCGGATCGCGCCGATCTATGAGGGCACCAACGGCATCCAGGCCATCGATCTCGTGACGCGCAAGCTGCCGCTGTCGGAGGGAAATCACATCCGCGGTTTCATAGCCGAATTGCGGGATATCGCCGCAAAGGCGGCTGCCAGCAACATGCCGGCGCTGGGCGAGACCGGCGAACGGCTTACCGCCAGCATTGCCGACCTGGAAGCCGCCACCGATTGGCTGCTCGCCGCCGTCTCCGAAGGCCGGCAGGTCGAGGCGCTTGCCGGGGCCACGCCCTATCAGCGCCTCTTCGGCCTGGTGTTGACCGGTGCCTATCTCGCCAAGGGCGCGCTTGCCGATGGCGGCGATGGCCGCAACGAGGAGCGCGCGGCGCTCTGCCGCTTTGCGGCGGAGAATGTCATCGGCGAGACCGCCGCGCTGCGCGAACGGGTGATCGGCGGCGCGGCGAGCCTCGCGGCAGCGCGCGCCGTTCTGGGCTGAAAGGAAGAGAGCATGACCGACCATATCCTGATCGAGCGTCCCGAGGCCGCACCGGGCGTCCAGGTGATCCGCTTCAATCGCGCCGACAAGAAGAACGCCATCACCCGTGCGATGTACGAGGCCATGACGGCGGCGCTGAAAGAGGGCGATGTGGACGAGGGCGTGCGCGCCACCGTCTTCCTCGGCTCCGACGGCTGCTTCTCCGCCGGCAACGATCTCACCGATTTCATGGCCGTCGCGATGGGCGGCGCCATGGCGCGCGAGGCGGTCGATTTTCTCTACGCGCTCGCCACCTACACGAAGCCGCTCGTTTCCGGCGTGGACGGGCTTGCCATCGGTATCGGCACCACGATCCACCTGCATTGCGACCTGACCTACGCCTCCGACCGCACGCAGTTCCGCACGCCCTTCGTGGACCTCGCGCTGGTGCCGGAGGCGGCCTCCAGCCTGCTTGCGCCGCGCCTCATGGGCCACCAACGGGCCTTCGCGCTGCTGGCTGCCGGGGACGGCTTTTCCGCAAGCGCGGCGAAGGAGGCAGGCCTTGTCTATGCGGTCGTCGAGCCCGGTGCCGTCGAACGCGAAACGCTCGCTGCCGCAGGCCGCCTTGCCGCCAAGCCGCCGAAGGCGCTGGCCATTGCGCGCAACTTGGTTCGCGGCGACCGGTCGGATGTGATTGCGCGCATCGATGAAGAACTCGGCCATTTCTCCGCGCAGCTGAAGAGCCCGGAGGCGCGCGCAGCCTTCGAGGCGTTCATGACGCGCCGTTGAGCCGACCCTATTTTTCCAGAACCGCAACCGCCTCGACATGGGCCGACCAGAGGAACTGGTCGATGGGTGTCACGAGGCGGATCCGGTAGCCGGCGGCGGTCAAGATTGCCAGGTCGCGGGCAAGGCTGATCGGGTTGCACGACACGGCGACAATGGTCTTCACACCGGAGCGGGCAAGTTCCTTGCACTGGTCCTCCGCGCCCGCGCGCGGCGGATCGAAGACCACGGCATCGTAGACCTTCAGTTCGGAGGCCATCAGCGGGCGGCGGAAGAGATCGCGTCTTTCGATGGTCACGGGCTTCAGGCCCTGCGTGTTGCGCGCGGCATGGTCCAGCGCCTTGATCGCCTTTTCGTCGCCTTCCACCGCATGCACCTTGGCCTGGCGCGCGATGCGCAGGGCGAAGGTGCCGGAGCCCGCGAAGAGGTCGGCGACCCGCTTGGCCTTGCCGAGCGCGGCCAGCACGAGGTCGGCCATGGCCTCCTCGGCGGGTTTCGTCGCCTGGGTGAAGCCGCCGGACGGCGGGGAGACGCGCACGCCGCCGAACTCGATCTCCGGCTTCATCGGCTCGATCAGGATTTCGCCGTCGCTGGTCACGCGCGCGATACCGCGCAGCGCCAGCACGCTTTCGGTCACGGCATGGCGTTCCCGGGAGCCGACCTTCTTCACGCCCTCGAAGGCGAGGTCGAGGCCCGTCAGCGTTTCCAGCACGGTCACGCGGAACGGCTCGGCCGAGGTGGCGATGGCCGCCGCGACCTGGCGGATCGCATCCAGCCGGGAAACGATGCCGTCGCTGGCGATGGGACAGTGCTCGATGGAAACGATGTGGTGGCTGCCGGCCTGGTTGAAGCCCAGCAGCATGCCCTTTTCCGTCTTGCGCGCGGTGAAGGTGACGCGGCGCCTTTGGCCGGGCGCGGCCGTGACGAGCGGCGCCACATCCGGCGTCAGCCCCTTGGATTTCAGCGCGTTGACGACGAGCGAGCGCTTGAAGTCATGATAGAGCGCGTCGCCCGCATGCTGCAGCGTGCAGCCGCCGCAGGTGCCGTTCTTGCCGTCAGGGCCGAAATGCACGCAGGCGGGCGTGATCCGCTCGGGCGAGGCGACCGACATGGACATGACGGTGCCGTGGTTCTTGACGCGCGCGACGGCGACCGTCTCGCCGGGCAGGGTGAAAGGCACATAGACCGGGCCGGCGGGCGTGTCGGCAATGCCGTCGCCGCCGCTGCCGAGCCGCGCGATGGTGAGCGTCTCGGTCGTCATGGCTTCACGCCTCCCAGCAGGAATTCGACGTTGCCGTCGCCGCCGGCAATCGGCGAGGGGATGAGGCCGAGGCTCTTCCAGCCCATGTCCTCCACCAGCCAGCGCTCCAGCTCGGCAGCGACCGCGGGCGCGCTGTCGGGGTCTTTCAGAAGCCCCGCCTTGCTGATCGCCTCGCGGCCCGCCTCGAATTGCGGCTTGACGAGAAGCACGCAGAAGGCGCCGGCTTCAGCGAAGGAGAGCGCCGGTGGCAATGCGAGCTTCAGCGAGATGAAGGACACGTCCGAGACGATGCAGCCGACAGCCCGGTCAATGTCATCGCGGGTGAGCGCCCGCGCATTCAGGCCTTCAAGGTTGGTGACACGTGCGTCGGCGCGCAGCTTCGGATGCATCTGGTCGTGGCCAACATCGATGGCGACGACATGAGCGGCGCCCCGCTCCAGCAGCACCTGCGTGAAGCCGCCGGTGGAGGCGCCGATATCGAGACAGTCGAGGCCTGCGGGATCGAGACGGAAATGGTCGAGCGCTGCCGTCAGCTTCAGCGCGGCGCGCGACACGTAGTCCTGCGCGGGGTCGTCGATGGCGATGACGGCGGAAGCGGGAAAGCAGGAACTCGGCTTGGTGACGACGCGGCCGTTGACGGTCACGGTGCCGCGCGCGATGGAATCGCGCGCCCGCGAGCGGCTGGGCACGAGGCCGGCATTCAGCAGGAGCTGGTCGAGGCGGATGGTTTCGGTGGGTTCGGACATCGCCTCTCATGACGCCTTGCGCGAAAAGAGGCAAGCCCCGGAATCACAGCCAGATGATGCGGCCGGGAAAGGCGCGCGCCGAATCGAGATCGATCAGCGCCGAAATACCCTGCAAGGTCGCCTGCGGCGGCTCGCGCCGGACGATCACGGGTTCCTCGCCGATATCGTGCGACTTGCGGATATCCGGCAGCTTCTTCTGAAGGATGGCGATCGCCGCGGCCTCGATGGCCGGGTCATGCACTGGCCGCTCGTCCGCCGCCATCGCCGGCGCATGGCAAAGGGTGGCGGCGAGAACCGCAAGACGCACGTAACGCATGGTGAAAATCCCTGTCCGGTCTTTTTTGTCTTTGACGGGACACTAGCAGCCGGAGGTTTCGGAACGGCCAAGGGATGTGGTTACGCGGTTGCAAAACGGCATGGTTGAGAAAAGGTGACGCGCCGGAGAAAGACGCGCCACGGTCTCGCCGGGGAGAGGCTGGGGCCGGTCAGCCGGCCGCGCCGACCCCGATGGCCTTCTGGCCGAGCGCCTTGAAGACGGTGGACACGATGCCCGCGCGGTCGAGGCCGGCCTTGGCATACATCGCGTCGGGCTTGGCCTGTTCCATCCAGAGATCGGGCAGCACCAGCGGGCGCACCTTCAGCCCGTGGTCGAGCAGGCCTTCCATGGCGAGGAACTGCAGCACATGGCTGCCGAAGCCGCCCACCGCACCTTCCTCGATGGTGATCAGCACCTCGTGGTGGCGGGCAAGCTGGCGGACCAGGTCGTGGTCGAGCGGCTTGGCGAAGCGCGCATCGGCAACCGTCGTGGAAAGCCCGGCGGCGTCGAGGTCCTCGGCGGCCAGCAAACAGTCGGCCAGGCGGGTGCCGAAGGACAGCAGCGCCACCTTGGAGCCCTGCTTGACGAGGCGTCCCTTGCCGATCTCGAGGATTTCGCCCCGCGCCGGCATCTCGACGCCCACGCCCTCGCCACGCGGATAGCGGAAGGAGATCGGGCCGGCGTCATAGGCGGCTGCGGTGCGCACCATGTGCTTCAGCTCCGCCTCGTCGGCGGCGGCCATCACCACGAAGCCCGGAAGCGTCGCGAGATAGGTCGTGTCGAACGAGCCGGCATGGGTCGGCCCGTCGGCGCCGACGAAACCGGCGCGGTCGATGGGAAAACGCACCGGCAGACCCTGGATGGCCACGTCGTGCACCACCTGGTCGTAACCGCGCTGGAGGAATGTCGAATAGAGCGCGCAGAACGGCTTGTAGCCCTCGGCGGCAAGGCCGGCGGCGAAGGTTACGGCGTGCTGTTCGGCGATACCCACGTCGAAGGTGCGCGCCGGGAAGGCATTCGCCAGCTTGTCGAGCCCGGTGCCGGCTGGCATGGCGGCGGTGACGCCGACGATCTTCTCGTCGAAGCCGGCTTCCTGCACGAGCGCTTCCGCGAAGACCGAGGTATAGGCCGGCGCATTCGGTTTCGCCTTGGCCTGCGCGCCGGTGATCACGTCGAATTTGTTGACGCCGTGATATTTGTCGGCGGCGGCTTCGGCGGGCGGATAGCCCTTGCCCTTCTGCGTCACGACATGGATGAGCACGGGCCCCTTGGCATTGTCGCGCACGTTGCGCAGCACCGGCAGCAGGTGATCGAAGGAATGGCCGTCGATCGGGCCGATATGGTAGAAGCCCATTTCCTCGAACAGCGTGCCGCCGGTCACATAGCCGCGCGCATGCTCAACGGCGCGGGTGATCGCGCGGTCGACCGTCTTGCCGAGATAGGCCGTCAGCTTCTTGCCGAGTTCGCGGAAGCCCATATAGGTGCGGCCGGAGGCGAGGCGCGCGAGATAGGCGCTCATCGCGCCCGTCGGCGGGGCGATCGACATGTCGTTGTCGTTGAGGATGACGATGAGGCGTGCATCGAGCGCGCCGGCATTGTTCAGCGCCTCATAGGCCATGCCCGCCGACATCGCGCCGTCGCCGATGACGGCAATGACATTGCGATGTTCGCCCGCAAGATCGGCCGCGACCGCCATGCCGAGGCCGGCGGAAATCGACGTCGAGGAGTGGGCGGCGCCGAAGGGGTCGTATTCGCTTTCCGCGCGGCGGGTGAAGCCCGAAAGGCCGTCTTCCTGGCGCAGCGTGCGGATACGGTCGCGCCGGCCGGTCAGGATCTTGTGCGGGTAACACTGGTGGCCGACATCGAAGATCAGCCGGTCCTTCGGCGTATCGAAAACCTTGTGGATGGCGATGGTGAGTTCCACCACGCCGAGGCCAGCGCCGAGATGCCCGCCGGTGCGCGAAACGGCGTCGATCATTTCCGACCGCAGTTCGCTGGCGAGCTGCGGCAGGTCGCGATCGTCCACGGCCTTCAGGTCTGCGGGAATGCGGACCTGGTCAAGCAGGGGGGTGGCTGGCGTCTGTGTCACTCTCATGCCTCGTTGTCGCGCCCGCCGGCGATGCCTCCCTCACGGAGGCACGGCCCGGGCATGCGGTTTCGCAACCGCGCTTGCCTGTCAAATGCAGAATGCCGAGCGCGATTTCAACCTTTTCGGCAAGTCTAGATTGGTTTTCGGCGGATTGATACCGCTCAATCCGTCACAGGCGCGGACTCTCTGCGCGCATTGGGGCATTTTGCAGACACGCCCCGGCGGCACTCACCGCTTTTTGGCACTGCGCGATGCCCGATTGAGCGCGATGGCCGCGCGAACCAGGTCTTTCAGTGCCTCCTCGCTGATCGCATCGCCCTCGCGCAGATCGATGGCCCGGCGCGTATTGCCCTCCAGGCTGGCGTTGAACAGGCCCTCCGGGTCTTCCAGCGCAGCGCCCTTGGCGAAGGTCAGCTTGACCACGGCCTTGTAGGTCTCGCCCGTGCAGATGATGCCGCCATGTTCCCACACCGGCACGCCGCGCCATTTCCATTCCTCGACAATATCGGGGTCGGTCTCACGGATAACGGCGCGCACCTTGGCCAGCGTTTCACCACGCCAGTCCGCCAGTTCGGAAATCCGGCGGTCGATCAGTACGGAAGGCGATTCGGTCCCGTTCTTTTCCTCGGTCATCGCGGCTGTCCTCGATATGGCGTTACAGGCGCTCGCCGGGAAGCGCGCTTGCCTGGCTAATCCAAGCCGCAAGCTGTCGTTCGTCCAGCGCCTCGCCTTCATGGATATGGAAATAGCGCGTCTCGTCCGTCTTGGAAGACACCGGCGGAACGGGATCGAGCGACGTGCCGCGAAAGAAGGTCAGCTTTATGTATTTCGCAAAGCAGTGATAGCTGAGGAACCAGCCTTCGCCCTCCACGCCATAGAAGGGCGAGTTCCACTTCACCGCCTTGCGGACGCCCGGTACGGTCTTTTCGATGAGAGCGTCGAGCTTGCGGCCGACGTCGCTCTTCCAGCCTGGCATGGCCGCGATGTAGGCCTTTACCGGCGCGTCACCTTCTCCCTTGGCGATCTGCGGGTTGCCGCCTGAGAGAAGGACGACGCCGTCCGGTTTTGTTGCCTTGTCAGCCATGCATCTCCTCCCGTTTTGCCTGGCACTCTTGCAATCGAATCTGTCAGCCTGCGGGCAGGGGTACGAATTCCTCCTCGTCGCCGGGCACGATGTCGAAACGGCCGGTGCGCCACTCCTCCTTGGCCTGCTCGATGCGCTCCTTGGAAGAGGATACGAAGTTCCACCAGATATAGCGCTTGGAGCCCAGCGCCGCGCCGCCGAACAGCATGATGTGACAGCCCTGCGGGCCGGCCTTGAGCGTGATCGCGTCGCCGGGGCGGAAAACCAGAAGCTGGTCGGACGCGAAGACATCGCCCGCCACATCGAGCGTTCCCGAGAGCACATAGACCGCGCGCTCCTCCCAGTCCGCGGCAAGCGGCGCGGAAGCGCCCGGTGCAAGCGTCAGGTCGGTATAGAGCGTATCGGTCGGCACGCTGACGGGCGAGGCATGACCCTCATAGCGGCCGATGATCGTGCGGCCGGTAATGCCGTCGGCGGAGAAGGCCGGAAGCTCCGCCTTGGTGGTGTGGGCAAAGACCGGAGCGGCCTCTTCCAGATGGTCCGGAAGGGCAAGCCAGGTTTGCAGACCCGAGATCGACTGCGGCCGGCCGCGCAGGTTTTCCGGCGAGCGCTCCGAATGAACGATGCCGCGTCCAGCCGTCATCAGGTTCACATCGCCGGGCGCCACGACCATTTCCGTGCCCAGGCTGTCGCGATGCTTGATCTCGCCGTCGAAGAGATAGGTGACGGTGGACAGGCCGATATGGGGATGCGGCTTCACATCGATCGCCTCGCCCGCGCGCAGCAACGCCGGTCCCATGCGATCGAAGAAGATGAACGGGCCGACGAGCCGGCGCTTGGCCGTCGGCAGGGCGCGCCGCACCTCCAGTCCGCCGATATCGCTGGTGCGCGGAATGATCAGCAGCTCCAGCGCGTCGCAGGCCGGCGCATCACCGGCTTCGGGATCCTGTCCGGGAAAAAAGCTCATGGCACCCTCCTGTCGTTGGTTCGTGGGCTCCATGCTAGCGGGCGGGGCGGAGCGTGGATAGGGCGCGTGCTGTTGACGGTGTGGTCAGCCTTGGCCATTTCTGGCTTTTGGCCCGCGCCACGCCATATTCGCCGAAAGCAGGAGACGATCATGACCGGACAGAACCTCGAAGCGCTCTACCGCGGTTACATTGCCTGTCTCAACAGGCAGGATTGGGCCGATCTCGGCAGTTTCGTCCACGAGGATGTGCATTATAACGGCAAGCGGATCGGCCTTTCAGGCTACCGCACCATGCTGGAGGGCGACTTCAAGGCAATCCCCGACCTGCATTTCGCCATCGACTTCCTGGTGATCGACCCACCGCGCGTGGCAAGCCGCTTGCTCTTCGACTGCACGCCGGTGGGCGACCTTTTCGGCCTGGCGGTCAATGGCCGCAGGGTGTCGTTCACCGAAAACGTCTTCTACGAATTCGAGGATGCGCGTATCCGCAACGTCTGGTCGATCATCGACAAGGCCGCGGTCGCAGCACAGGTCTGAAGGCTTACGCGCCGTCGAGCGGTTCGGTGCCCTGCGGCTTGCCGGCGCGGTCGAGGCGGATCTTCTCGATGCGGTTCTCGGCGGCCGAAAGCAGCGTCTCGCAGTGCTTCTTCAGCGCTTCGCCGCGCTCGTAGATCTCGATGGAACGGTCGAGTGGCACGTCGCCGCGTTCCAGCGCCGCGACGATCTTTTCCAGTTCCTCGACGGCCTGTTCGAAGGACAGCGCCGAAACATCGGTGGCGGGGGTTGGGGTGTTCATGGTCAGCCTCTCATCAGGCGATAGATATGGGTGGCGGCGGATTCGGCAAGGCCTTCCAGGTCGTAGCCGCCTTCCAGCAGGCTGACGACGCGGTGATCGGCCGATTTTTCGGAGAGTTCCATCAGCCGCGCCGTCGCCCAGTCGAAATCGTCGGCGACGAGATTGATCTGCGCCAGCGGATCGCGGTGATGCGCATCGAAGCCGGCAGAGATGATGATCACGTCCGGCTTGAAATCGGCGACCCGCGGCAGCACGCGCGACTTGAAGGCGTCGCGGAAATGATCGCTGCCGTCGTTGGGCGAAAGCGGTGCATTGACGATGTTGCCCGCGCCGGTCTCGTCCTTCGCGCCGGTGCCGGGATAGAGCGGCATCTGATGCGTCGAACAGAACAGCACGGAGGGATCGTTGAAGAAGATGTCCTGCGTGCCGTTGCCGTGGTGCACGTCCCAGTCGACGATGGCGACGCGCTCGGCGCCATGCGCCTTCTGCGCGTGGCGGGCGGCGATCGCGGCATTGTTGAAGAAGCAGAAGCCCATCGCCTTCTCGCGCTCGGCGTGGTGGCCGGGCGGGCGGGCCGCGACGAAGGCGTTGTGGGCCTTGCCGGAAAAGACGGCGTCGACGGCCGCGACCGCGCCGCCGATGCCGGTCAGCGCCGCCTGAAGGCTTGCGGGACTGGCATGGGTATCGGCCTCGAAATGGTTGATGCCTTCCTCGGGGATTGCGTCCATCACCGCGCGCAGATGGCTTTCGGGATGGGCGAGCAGCACGAAATCCTCGTTCGCCTGCGGTGCCTTTTCACGCACCAGCGGGGCGAAGCGCTCATGCTCCAGCGCAAGGTTCAGCGCGCGGATGCGGTCGGACCGCTCCGGGTGGCCCTCGGGCGTGTGATGCTCGAGGAAGATCGGGTTCTCGAAAAGGAACGTCGTCATGGCCGGAAGCTATCCATTGCGGTTGGCGCGGTCCACGGGAAATGGGCCGGTGTCCACGCCTTTTCAACGGTCATGGCGCAAGAAGCAGCTTGCCGGTGCGCGCCGGGTCATCCTGGCGATCGAGTGCGGAGGCAAGCTGTGAAAGCGGGTACACCCCGTCGATGGCGGAACCGAGCACCCCGGCGCGGATGCCCGCAAAGCTGCGCGCAAAGGCGGTCACGATATCGGCGCGCGGGGCGGCATGCACCCAGTTGCGCAGCCAGAGGAAGAAGAACGCCACCGCCTCGCGCCTTTCCGCCACCAGTGCCGGGTTAAGCTGCGCGCCGGAAAGCGCGCCGTACTGGATGAACGCGCCGCCGGCCCTGATCTGCCGGAACAGCCCATTGCCGGCCTCGCCGCCGACCGCATCGAGCACGGCATCGAGATCGGGCGCCGCCGCAAGCGCGATCTCGCCGGCAAAGGTTTCGGCAAGCCGTTCGGCCGTTGCGGCGCTGCGCACGAGCGCGACGGGATGGAAGCCCGCCTCGGCGAGCAGCACGAGCAGCATCCGGCCGATGGCGGATGCTGCGGCGGTGACGCCCACGCGCCGATTGCCGGCGGTGCTAAAATGCGCTTGCACGGCATCGATCAGCCGAAAGGCCGTAAGCGGGTTCACATAGGCCATGGCGGCCTGATCGTCGGACAGGTCGTCCGGCACGGCAAAACACCACACCGCCGGCCGCACGAGCCGCTGCTGCCACAGCCCGCTCGCGCCGATCGGCAGCACGCGCTGGCCGATGGACAAGCCGGTGACACCGGCACCAAGGCCCATGATTTCGCCCACGCCCTCGAAGCCCGGCACGAAGGGCAGGGTGGTGCGGCTGCGATAGGCGCCGGTGACGGGGATGAGGTCGGAGGGATTGATTGCCGCGCGCCGGATGCGGATTTCCACCGCGCCGGGACCGGGTGCCGCGGGATCGGCCTCTTCGAGGTCAATCACTTGCCGGGGGTCGCCGAAGGCTCTAACAACGGCACGAAGCATGGTCTAACCCCGGGATACGACGTGGAACAGGCGGCAGACATCACGGCCAGCGATATCAGGATACCGTTCCGCGATATAGACATGCACGGCCACATGCACAATGCCGCCTATTACGCCCATGCCGAGGCCGCGGTCGCCGCCCTGTGGCGCCATCGGCCGCAGGGTCCGGAGGACCCCGTCTATTTCGTGCGCAAGTCCGCCTGCACCTTCCATTACGGTCTGAAGCTGGACGACATCGCGCAGTTCAAGGTCGCGGTGACACGGATCGGCGCGACCTCGCTCACCTTCACCGTGGCGATTTCATCCGAAGGGCGCCCGGTGGCCGACCTTGAGATCGTCTGGGTCGCCGTCGACCCCGCAAGCCGCCAGCCGGTCAACGTGCCGCAGCGGGTGCGCGACTGGCTGAAGTCATTCCTCGCCTGAGGCGGTTTCGACGGAAAGCCAGTCCGGCCGGCAATCCTCGAAGGAATGGTATTGCGGCGCAACTGCTGGATCCCGCGGATCATCGAAGCCGCCGATGAGGAGCGCCACGACCGGGTCGTCGTCGATGGCGCCGATCGAGCTGCCGCAGGCCGGACAGAAGGCGCGGCTGGAATAATCGGAGGAACGCCAGGTCGAAGGCTTTCCGCCGGTGCCCGTCCACGCCACGCGCTCGGCCGGAAACTCCACCCAGGCGGCGGTCGGCGCGCCACTATGCTGCTGGCAGAACCGGCAGGAGCAGGTGTGCGGCTTTTCCGCGGGCGCCGTCGCTTCGAAGCGGATCGCACCGCACAGGCAGCCGCCGGTATAGATCGTCTTGCGCATGTCGGTCCTCATACCTTTCGGAAAAGCGTGGCGATGCCCATGCCGCCGCCGATACCCATCATCGCCAGCGCCGGGGTGCCTTCCGCCGCATCGCGCATCTGCGCGAAAAGCCGCGTGACGAGGATCGCGCCCGATGCGCCATAGGGATGGCCGAGCGCCAGCGCCCCGCCATCGCGATTGACGGCG
The DNA here is from genome assembly GCF_004514425.2 of Shinella sumterensis. Classification (GTDB taxonomy): domain Bacteria; phylum Pseudomonadota; class Alphaproteobacteria; order Rhizobiales; family Rhizobiaceae; genus Shinella; species Shinella sumterensis. The sequence goes on along the minus strand of NZ_MYFN02000008.1, from coordinate 72,647 downwards.
GCAGGATCGATGCCGAGGCAATCGAGGCAGGCCAGAACCTGCGCGGCAAAGGCCTCGTTGAATTCGAGGAAGGGCACGCGTGCGGCATCGAGGGCGGCATTGCGCGCCGTAAGCTTGTGCACGGCCGGCACGGGACCGAGCCCCAGCAGGTTGGGGTCGACGCCGACGGTGACGCTGTCCACGATCTCCAGGAGCACCGCCAGGCCGAGCGCCCGCGCCGCCGCAAGCGATGTGACGAGCACGACCGACGCCCCGTCGTTGACCGGGCAGGCATTGCCCGCGGTCACGGTGCCCTCGGGCCGGAAGACGGGTTTCAGGCCGGCGAGTTTCTCAAGCGAGGTGTTTTCGCGCGGGCACTCGTCCTGCGCCACGAGGCCGCCGGGCGTCTCGACCGGCACGATCTCGCCGTCGAACCGCCCGGCCTTGCGGGCCGCGACCGCCCGGCGGTGGCTTTCGAGCGCGAAGGCGTCTTGCCGCGCGCGGCTGATGCCGGCATGGGCGGCGACGTTTTCGGCGGCGATCCCCATGTCCGGGTCGCCGATGGCATCGGGCGCCATGCGGGCGCGCGGCACGGGTTCCGGCACGCCGCCCGGCATTGCCGGCGGGCGCAGGCGCAGATGGGCGCGGCTGGTGCTTTCCGTGCCGCCGGCCAGGTAGAAGCGACCGGCGCCGGCCTGCACGAGCCGCGCGGCCAGCGCAATCGCCTCCAGCCCGGAACCGCATTGCCGGTCGACCGTGAGACCGGGCACGGCGACCGGCAGGCCGGCCTCCAGCGCGGCGAGGCGTGCGAGGTTGCCAGCGCTGTTGGCGGCATTGCCGAGGATCACGTCATCGACGGCATCGGGCGCAAGGCCCGTGTCGGCCAGGATCCGGCGGATGAGCGGTACGGCAAGGCTTGCCGGCTCGATGGCGGCGAGCGTGCCGTTGATGCGGCCGATCGGCGTGCGCACCGCCGCCGCGACGACGGGAATGCGGGCGGGATCAGACGAGGCGTTCGAGCGCATCGCTGTCCTCCGCAACCCATTGTCGCACCGTCTTGGCCTCAACCTTGCCGGACGGTGTGACCGGCATTGCCGGGCACAGCCAGATCCGGCGCGGATGCTTGTAGCGCGGCAGCACCGCGGCCATGGCCGCCCGCAGGTCGTCTGCCGCAAGGCCGTCCGCCGACGGCTCGATCACGGCCACAAGCTCGCTGCCGAGATCGGCGTGGTCGCGGCCGAAGACATGGGCGGCGCGCACGCAGGCCAGGCCGAGCAGGGCCGCCTCCACCTCGGACGGATAGATGTTGTTGCCGCCCGAAAGCACCATGCCGCCGGACCGGCCGAGCAGGTGCAGCGTTCCGTCCGCATCGAGAAAGCCGAGGTCGCCGACGGTCGCGCGCGTGCCGAAACGCTTGAGCCCCGCGCCGTCGCCCGCACCGAGATAACCCGTGGCGACAAGCGGGCTTTGCACGAAGATCGTGCCCGTCTCCCCCACCGGCACCGGATTGCCGGCCTCGTCGAGAACAGAGACGGCGACGCCGGGAAAGGCGTGGCCCACGGCCGTCGAGGATGCGGCGGCATCCGGCCGCGTGACGGTGATGAAACCCAGCTCGGACGCCCCGTAATATTCGCGCAGCGCCGCCTGCGGGAAGTGGTGGCGGCTGAGCGCATGATCGCCCGCCGTCAGCTTGGCGCCCGCCACGGTGATGGTCTCGACGCTCGCCACCGGCGGCCCCTCGCAGAGCCGGCGCAGCATGGTGGGCACGAGCACGAGGCGGCGAATGCCGCCTGTCCGGATCGTTTCGCGGGCGCTTGTCGCCTCGAAATGCGTTGCGGAATGGAAGGCCGCGCCGGCAAGCAGCGTCTCGGTCATGGCATAAAGCGCAAGCCCGTGGGCGAGGGGGCCGGGGGCATAGCTGTGCGTTTCGGCATCAATGCCGAAGAACGGGGCGCCCGCCGAAAGGCTGATGCGCCATGAGCGGCGGTCGCGGATGATCGGTTTCGGATCGGCCGTGGTGCCTGACGTGAAGACGATGAGGAACGGGTCGTCATCGCGCCCCTCGGGCAGGGGCGGCGCGGCGGTGGTCGCGCTTTCGACGATGCGGAGCGACGCGCCCGTGCGGGGCGCGTTGGCGAGAAGGCCGTCGCCGTTTGCCGTGACGACGATATCGGGCGCGAGCGTCTCCAGCATCCGGCCGCGCATCGCGTCGGGCAGATGCGGATCGATCAGCGCTGCGCAATTGTCGCCCGCCGTGGCGGCGACAAAGGCGGCCGGAAAGAGCGCATGGTTGCCGCAAACGAGCGCGATCAGGCGCGTCGTCGGGCCGATGACGCTTTCGCCTTGCGAAGCGAGGCTCGTGAAGGCGCCGTGGCAGGCCCGGGCGGTCGCGGCGAGAGCCCCATAGGAAAGAACCCGGTCCTCCAGATGGAAAGCCGGGTTCTGCGGATTGCGTGCGGCGTGCCGTTCGATGGCGCCGGAAAGCGGCATGGGCTCAGGCGCGCTGCGGCAGAAGCGGATAGCCGGCAAGCACCGCGCGCGCGGCAAGCATGGCGACGAACGCCTTGATCAGGTCGCCCGGCAGGAAGACCAGCGAGGCCGCCGCCGTTTCGAAAAAGGCCTTGCCGCTCATATAGGCAAGCCACGGCATGCCGAAGAGATAGACGATGCCGATGCCGCCGACGACCGACGCCAGGAGAAAGGACAGGAACTGCGACAGTTCCGACTGGTCTTGCTTCACGAGACGTTCTGAGATCAGGCCGCAGACGAAGGCGCCGACCACCCAGCCGAAGATATAACCGGCACTCGGTCCTGCAAAGACTGCGAGCCCGCCGCGGCCACCCGAAAGCACCGGAAGGCCGATGGCGACGAGAAGAAGCACCAGCAACATGGCAGCGGCACCGCGCCGTGCCCCGAGAATGCATCCCGCGAGCATCGGGCCGAGCGATTGTGCCGTGATCGGCACGGGAATGAAGCCGAGCGTGATCGGCGGCAGCAGGCCGAGAACCACCATGATGGCGGCGAAGAGGGCAACAAGCACGATGTCTCTTGTGGTCACGTCCGAATCCCCAAAAACGGTAAAGAGAAGGTTTAGTGCCGCCGAAAACCGCGGGCGTCAATCGCCATGGCGATCGTGTCGGCATCCTTCAGTGTCAGGATGATCAGCGGAACGAGCACCGTGAATGGCCGCACACGCAGGCCGCGCGCCCTGTGCGCATCGGCAATCTCGCCGTAGCGCGCGAAGATTTCCGGCACGAAGCGGATGACGAGGCCCACCGCCAGGCTGACATCGGCCGCCCGCACGAAGCCGAAGCGTTCGAGCGGGGTAATCAGCCGCGTGATCTCGTCCATGAAGGCGGATATGCCCGTCGTCGCCGTCACCGCGGCGGCCAGCAACACCAGCGCCGACAGCCGGCAGAACACGACGAGCGCCTCGTGCAACGAATGGAACAGGTAGTTCGCGAGCGCGACGAGCAGCACCGTGAACAGCACGAAGCGCGTGCGCCGGAAGGCTTCCCCAAGCCCGATGCCGGTCGAGAGGTAAAGAAGGGCGGCCAGCGCCAGCGCGGGCACGAGAACGCGCAAATCCGAGATCAGCAGGAGCAGGATCGCGGCGGTAAACAGCAGGATGAGCTTGCCGCGCACCGGCAGGCGGTGCAGTGGCGAGTTGCCCTCGATGTCGAGCCCGTTCAGCATGACGCCAGGTTCCGGTAGGCGGCGATGGCGTTCGACGGCGTATCATCGGCGGCAAGCCGGCCTTCGTGGAACACAAGCACGCGGTCGAAGCTTTCGAGCAAAGCGAGGTCGTGGCTGATGACGAGCACCTGTTCGGGCAGGCCGGCGATGGTGCGCTCGATCAGCCCGCGGTTCTTCAGGTCGAGCTGGTTGGTCGGCTCGTCGAGGATCAGCAGGTCGGGCCCGGTGACGAGCACGCTGGCAATGGCGCCAAGCTGCGTCTCGCCGCCGGAAAGCTCATGCACGCGCCGGCGGGCGAGATGCGAAATGCCGAAGCGGGAAAGGATGGCGTCGGTCTTCCCGGCGATCTCCGCCTTGCTGAGCTTGCGGTTCTTCAGCCCGAAGGCGATGTCCTCGGCAAGGATCGGCAGGATCATCTGGTGTTGCGGGTTCTGGAAGATGAAGCCGGTCTTTCCGCGCGCCGCCGCTTCGTCCGTAACGGTGTCGAGCCCGTCGACCGTCACCGTGCCGGCGGTCGGCTTGACGAGGCCGTTGATCAGCCGCGCCATGGTGGTCTTGCCCGATCCGTTGAGGCCGACGACGCCGATGCGCCGTTCGGACAGCGTGAGCGTCAGCGGCTGGAGCGCGATGCGCGCGCCATAGGCCACCGTGGCGGCGGAAAAGACGATGTCCAAGAGCAGGTTCCCGGTTCGCGAAAGTCGACGGGACCTATAACATGACGGGGCGCAAAGAAAACCGGGTGGAACAAACCGGGAATATGTGTCTATGATCCGGCCATGACGATTCTGCTTTCCAATGCCGAGGCCCGGCGCATCTTCCTTTCGCGACAGGGGCTGAGCAGCCCGCCCGGCCGCGCGCTGGGCAAGACGGGGCTGCTTCAGCTCATCCACGATATCGGTTTCGTGCAGGTGGACAGCATCGCCACCGTCGAGCGGGCGCATCACCAGATCCTCTTCTCGCGCAACCAGACCTATCGGCGCGAGCACCTTGCCGAACTCCTGGAGAAGGACGGCGAGCTCTTCGAGCACTGGACGCATGACGCCTCCATCATCCCCAGCGCCTTCTTCCGCTACTGGAAGCATCGTTTCCGCCGCAAGGAGGCGTCCATCCTGGCGAACTGGCGCAAATGGCAGGGCGAGGGGTTCGACGCGACCTTCGAGGAGACCTACCGGCGCATCGCCGAAAGCGGGGCGGTGATGTCGCGCGACCTCAAGGTGGAGGATCACAAGTCCGGCGGCTGGTGGAACTGGCATCCGAACAAGACGGCGCTCGAATATCTCTGGCACACCGGCAAGCTGGCCATCGCGCGGCGCGAGAATTTCCAGAAGGTCTATGATCTCGCCGAGCGTGTCCTGCCGCAGCACCACCATGACCCCGCAGTCGAGCATGACGTCTTCATCGACTGGGCCTGCCGCAGCGCGCTGGAACGGCTGGGTTTTGCCACCCACGGCGAAATCGCCGCCTTCTGGGCGCTGGTCACGCCGGAGGAAGCGAAGGCCTGGGTCGATGCCAACAAGGCGGAGTTGCGTCAGGTCTTGATCGAGACCGCCGATGGCGGCAAGCCGCGCGCCGCCTATGCCTTCGCGCATTCGGCCGAAAGCCTGCGTGATGTGCCCGAGCCGCCTGCGCGCCTGCGCGTCCTCTCGCCCTTCGATCCGCTGATCCGGGACCGCAACCGCACGGAGCGTCTTTTCGGCTATTTCTACCGCATCGAAATCTTCGTGCCGGAGCCGAAGCGGCAATATGGCTACTATGTCTTCCCGCTGCTCGAAGGCGATCGCCTTGTCGGCCGGATCGACATGAAGGCCGACCGCAAGGCGGGCGTTCTCGCCGTCCGGCGCCTGTGGTGGGAGCCGAAGGTCCGCGGTTCCGCCGGTCGTCTGGAGCGGCTGGAGGCGGAACTGGCGCGCGTGGCCCGGTTCGCGGGCGTGGAGGACGTGCGCTATCTGGACGGCTGGCAGGGCGAGGGCGCGTAGCGCGGCCCCTCATCCGCCACCAGGATGGCCGGCCGGTTACGCCAGGCGTCCGGTCTGGCCGCGGTCGCGCAGGTAATGATCGGCGATCGCACAGGCGACCATGGCTTCGCCGATCGGCACGGCGCGGATGCCCACGCAGGGATCGTGCCGGCCCTTGGTGCGCACGTCGACATTGTTGCCGTCGGCATCGATGGAGCGGCGCTCGGTGAGGATGGAGGAGGTCGGCTTGATGGCAAAGCGCGCCACGACCGGCTGGCCGGTCGAGATGCCGCCGAGAATGCCGCCGGCGTGGTTCGACAGGAAGATCGGGTTGCCGTCATTGCCCATGCGCATCTCGTCGGCATTCTCCTCGCCGGTGAGTTCCGCCGAGGCGAAGCCCTCGCCGATCTCCACGCCCTTCACGGCGTTGATCGACATGAGAAGCGAGGCGATGTCCTGGTCGAGCTTGGCGTAGATCGGCGCGCCGATGCCGGCGGGCACGCCCTCTGCCACGACTTCCACGACGGCGCCGACGGAGGAACCCGCCTTGCGGATGCCGTCGAGATAGTCTTCCCAGACGGGCACGATGGCCGGATCGGGCGCGAAGAACGGGTTGTTGCCGACCTCGTTCCAATCCCAGTTGTTGCGGTCGATCCTGTGCTTGCCGATCTGCACCAGCGCGGCGCGCACGGTCAGCCCAGGCACGACCTTGCGGGCAAGGCCGCCGGCCGCGACGCGCGCGGCCGTCTCGCGGGCGGAGGAACGTCCGCCGCCGCGGTAGTCGCGGATGCCGTATTTGATGTCATAGGTATAGTCGGCATGGCCGGGTCGGTAGCGCCGCGCGATCTCGCCATAATCCTTGGAGCGTTGGTCGGTGTTCTCGATCAGCATGGAGACGGGGGTGCCGGTCGTGATCATGGTCTCGCCGTCGTCATCCAGCATCACGCCGGAGAGCACCTTGACGAGGTCGTCCTCGCGGCGCTGCGTCACGAAACGCGACTGCCCGGGCTTGCGCTTGTCGAGCCACGCCTGGATTTCGGCAAGCGTGAAGCGGATGCCGGGAGGGCAGCCGTCCACCACGCAGCCGAGCGCTACCCCATGGCTTTCGCCCCAGGTGGTGACGCGGAAGAGATGACCGAAAGTGTTGTGCGACATGAGCGGAACCGGACCGATAGGAAAGTGTGCCTTCTCTTAGTGGAAAAGGCACGGCCGGGACAAGGGTTTCACACCCTACGATGCCATCTTCCAGCGCATCTCCGTGCTGAAGGCGAGAAACGCATCCCGCGACAGCGGTTTTGCGAAGGCATAGCCTTGCAGGAGATCGCAGCCGAGCATGCTGAGCATCTCGGCATGCTGCATCGTTTCCACGCCTTCCGCGACGATCTCGATGCCGAGCGAGCGGCCGATCTCGATGATCGAGCGCACCAGCGCCTGCTCGTTTCGCGACTTGAGAATGGGGGAGACGAGCTGCCGGTCGATCTTCAGCCGCTTGGGCTTCAGTTTGAGCAGGCTCACGATGGAGGTGTGCCCGGTGCCGAAATCGTCGATCTCGATGTCGATGCCGAGCGCCTTGATGCGCGCGAGGTTGGAGAGAACCACGTCGTCGCTCTCATCGAGGAAGATCGATTCCACGAGTTCGAAGGAGAGCTGGCCGGGCTGGATCGACAGGCCGGTGAGGCTGTCGATCAGGCTTTCGTCGCGCAGGCGCCGGGCCGAGACGTTGACCGACACCTTGGGCATGATCAGGCCCTTGGCCGCCCAGCGCGCGCAATCCAGCAGCGCCTTTTCCAGCACGATCCGGTCGAGCGTCGCCATGACGTTGAGGTCTTCGGCGATCTTGAGGAAGCGATCGGGCGTCAGCAGGCCATCGCGCGGGTGGTTCCAGCGGATCAGCGCCTCCGCGCCGGCAAGCTTCAGCGTGCCGGCATCGATCTGCGGCTGGTAGTAGGGCACGAACTCGTTGTTCTCGATGCCGGCGAGAATGTCGTCGGCGATGCGCTTGGTCGAGATGATCTCAGCCTGCAGCGTCTCGGTGAAGAATTCGTGGCGGTTGCGGCCGAGCGCCTTGGCCCGATAAAGCGCGATGTCCGCGTTGACCAGCAGCTTCGCCGTGTCGATGGCCTGTCCTGATGCAAACGCGATGCCGATGCTCACACCGAAGCGGCAGAGATGGCCTTCGTAATCGACGGGCTGCTGCATCAGGGCGATGATGCGGCGCGCAAGCCCGCTCAGATAGTTCTCATCGGTGGTGTCGGAAACCACGACGACGAATTCGTCGCCGCCGATGCGCGCGACGAGGTCGTTTTCGCGCGTGGAGATGGATAGCACCTGCGAGGCGTGAACGAGCAGCGCGTCGCCGGCGGCGTGGCCCAGCGTGTCGTTGATCTGCTTGAAGCGGTCGAGATCGATATGCAGGATGGCGACCTGTGCCTCGTCCGTCTCGCTGCTTTTGGAGATCGCCGTCAGCACGTCGTCGAGCTTGCGGCGGTTGCCGAGCCCGGTCAGCGGATCGTGCAGCGCATTGTGCTCGATGCGCACCCGCGCCTGTTCCAGTTCGATGTTCTTGGCGTCCGCCTGCGCCTTGGCGGCCTTGAGGTGGTCGCGCAGCACCACGTCCTCGGTCACGTCGAAGGCAAGCCCGATCAGCTTGCGGCTGCCGCCATGCCCATGGTGAACCTTGCCCACCGAGCGGACGTGACGGAGCTCGCCGTTGGACAGCACGACGCGCGCCTCGTTCACATAGGGTTGCTCCAGCGCCGTGCACCGGTCGACATTGTCCACGATCGCGTCGCGGTCATCCGGATGTATCGCGGCGAGCCATGCCTCGCGCGTCACGATGCCGTCGGTGAAGGTAAGGCCGTAGAGCTGGTGCATGCGCACGTCCCAGAAGGTGCGTCCGCCATCCAGATCCGCTTCCCACATGCCGCACTGGTAGGAATCGAGCGCCAGGTCGAGGCGCCGGGTCGTCTGCTCCAATTCGGCATTCTGCCGCTCGGAGCGCTCCTTGGCCTCCTTCAGGCTTTCGGTCATGTGAACGTCTTCGGTCACGTCGAAGGCAAGGCCGACCAGTTTGCGCCGGCCATCCTCGACATGCAGCTTGCCGACCGACTGGACGTAACGGATGTTTCCGCCGGGCAGCAGGACACGGGCGGTACGCATGTAAGGCAGGCCTCTCTGCGTGGTGTCCGCCACCTTGCGAAGAGCCTCTGCCCGATCGTCCGGATGAAGCGCGGCCAGCCAGACCGCGCGCGGAATGCGCTCGCCGGTGTTGGGAACGCCGTAGAGCTGGTGCATGCGCTCGTCCCAAAGCGTCAACCCGTCTTCGAGATCGCTTTCCCACAGGCCGCACTGATAGGCGTCGAGCGCGAGGTCGAGACGTTGCGTGAGGCGCGCCAGCTCGGCATTCTGCACCTCGGTCTGCTCCTTGGCCGTCTTCAGGGCCTCGTTCAGCAGGACGTCCTCGGTGACGTCCCAGCAGATGCCGGTCAGCGTCTCGCTGCCGTTCGGGGCCGCCAGGCGCGAGCCGATGCTTCGGATGTGCCGCCATGACCCGTCCGGCATGCGGATGCGGTACTGCGCGCGGTAATCGCTCGCGCCCGCGCGGATCAGCTCCATCTGGGCCAGTGCGGGTGCGATATCGTCGGGATGCAACGCGGCGTTCCAGAGATCGTCGGTAAGCGCCACGCTTTGCGAGAAGCCGTGCAGGCGATGCATCTGGGCGTCCCACTGGCGGGCGCCGCTCATGAAATCGTATTCCCATATGCCGATCTTGGAGGCGTCGAGCGCGATGTCGAGACGCTGCGAAAGCGTCTGCACCTGCCGGTCACGGGCCCGGAGCCGGGCGAGGTTGCGCTGGCGTTCGGAAATGAGGCCGCCGGTCAGGAAGATCGGTATGATGATGACCAGCGCGCTGGCGAGAGCGGTGAGGCGGATCTGCGCCAGGTTTTCCGGCGGATGGTGCCAGCCCTGCGCGGGGATCGCCCCCACCTCCCACCTGCCGCCGGGAAAGCTCAGAACCTGCACCACCGGATCGCTTTCGAAAACCTCGGCATTGCCGAAGAAGGGATCGTTGATGTTGTCGGGCACGCTGACGTCGCGGATCGCCAGCTCCATGTCCGTGGCGTGTTGCGAGATTCCATGCCGCACGCGCTGGCCTTCGGTGATCAGGCCGGCATCGATGAGCAGCTTGCGCTCGTCGATCACGCCATCGACATAGCCCCACAGGTGCTGCCGCCCGCCGACCTGCGTGAAGACAGGAACGAAGAGGTTGAAGCCCCGGCCACCCTTGGCGAATTCCACGGGCCCGAAGATCCGGGGTTCGGCAAGGCCGCGCTCGCTTTGCACCGCGTGGCGAAAGGAGGGGAAACGATTGAAATCGGTGCCGAGATACCGCTCGTTGCCGCTTGTCGGAAAGGCATGGCTGACCTTGCTGTCGGGCGCGAGGCCGATGCGGCGGATATGGCGGTTCTGCAGCATCAGCCGACCGGCAATGCCACTGAACTGCTCCGCCGCATGGCCGGTCGCGACGGAGATCATGTTCGCGACGCTGCGCAGGGCGGCCGCGTCGCTGTTCATCTCGCTGCGCAGCCGCGCGACCGTCAGGGCGAGATCGCCGGATACGCGCATCTGGAGGTCGTTGCGATAGACCTGCTCGTTCTGCCGCTCGTAGAAGACGGTCGCAGCGAAAATGACGCAGCCTGCGATTGCGGCGGGAACGAGTGACGGCCGCGCCCATTCTGCGATGGATGCGATGCGGTGGCGAATGGAGGCAGTCGATGGCAACGCGCAAGCCCTCGTTTATCGAGGGAAAATAGGGTGTCTTCCCTTAAGATAGCCTTTATGAGCGGCTGGAATTCCGGGCTTTGCGGCTCCAGGCGGCGTTGACGCGGCGCGGATGCCGGCAGGGCTGCCGATAATAGCGGGGATGATGCCGGCGGGAGCCTTGATTCGCACTGCCTTTCCGGCCATCCATGTCACGGGCAGTCAAAAAGCGGGCGAATTTCGCCATATTTGGGGAGCATCTGACGTGTCCGGTAAGAAGACTGATTCATTTCCAGGGGTTCGCAGAATGCGTTTGATGATCGCCGCGCTGATGGCCATGGCCACCTTCCTGTCGCCGCTTGCCGCATCCGCCGAAAGCGCGGATGTCGAGGCGACGATCACCGGTGTCGATACGAACAGTCTCAGCCTGTCGCTGGATGACGGCAAGAAGTATCAGGCGCCAGAAGAATTCAACTTCGAGGGTCTGGCGCCGGGCGTGAAAGTCGTGGTGTTCTACACGGAAGTCGATGGCAAGCGCGTCATCAACGACCTTGAGGTCGTTCAGTAAGGCCCTGCCTCACAGCCAGTGCATGCCGGCGGCGTCGATGCGCAGGATGCGATCCTGATGGATCGGCGTATTGGCCGCCTCTTCCTCATCCATGCCATTGAGCCGGAAAGCGGCGCGGAAAACGCCGCCATGGCTGACGCAGACCGTGGGCTTCGTCACGTCGGCGAGCCATGAGCCGATGCGCCAGCAGAGGATTTCGTAGCTCTCCGCCGCTTCGCCGGGCGGGATGAAGTTCCACTTCGCACGGGCGCGTTCCTCGACCCGCTCCGGCGTGCTTTCCTTGAGTTCGGGAAGCGTAAAGCCCTCCCAATCGCCGAAGGACACTTCGACGAGGCGCGGATCGGTGCGATAGGCGAGGGGATCGAGGCCCATGGCGCCGCGCATGATCTCCATGGTCTCGCGCGTGCGCCCGAGCGGGCTTGCCACGAAGTCGAAATCGGACACGGTGTCGCCGAGCAAGCCCTTGAGGGCCAGACCGTTGCCGGCCGCCTGCTTGCGGCCGGTCTCGTTGAGCGGAATGTCTTTTTGGCCTTGCAGCCTGCCCTCTGCGTTCCACGCGGTCTGGCCGTGTCGGATCATGTAAATGAGCAAGCTGAAAACCCTGCGTCAGTCCTTGACGACGGAAATGTCGGGCGCGTCCACCGCCTTCATGCCGATGACGTGGTAGCCGCTGTCGGCGTGATGCGTCTCGCCGGTGACCGAGCGCGACAGGTCCGACAGCAGGTAGAGGCCGACATCGCCCACTTCCTCGATGGTGACGGTCCGGCGCAGCGGCGCGTTGTACTCGTTCCACTTGAGGATGTAGCGGAAGTCGCCGATGCCCGAGGCCGCAAGCGTCTTGATCGGGCCGGCCGAGATGGCGTTGACGCGAATGTTCTGCGGGCCGAGATCGACCGCCAGATACTTCACGCTGGCTTCCAGCGCAGCCTTGGCGACGCCCATCACGTTGTAGTTCGGCATGACCTTCTCGGCGCCGTAATAGGTGAGCGTCAGCATCGAGCCGCCATCGGTCATCAGCTTTTCCGCACGGCGGGCGACCGACGTGAAGGAATAGACCGAGATCTGCATGGTCTTGGCGAAGTTGCCCGGCGTCGTATCCACGTAGCGGCCGGTCAGCTCGTCCTTGTCGGAAAAGCCGATGGCGTGCACGAGGAAGTCGATCTTGCCCCACATCTTCTCGACATTGTCGAAGACGGCATCGATGGATGCCTCGTCGGACACGTCGCAGTCACCGGCCAGGACGGCGCCGATTTCGGCGGCCAGCGGCTCGACGCGCTTCTTGAGCGCATCGCCCTGATAGGTGAAGGCGATCTCGGCGCCCTGTGCGTGGATGGCTTTTGCGATGCCCCAGGCGATGGAACGGTTGTTGGCGACGCCCATGATGACGCCGCGCTTGCCCTTCATCAGACCAGATGCCTGAACCATGGAATGCCCCCTGAAACTAAAGTCGAGACTGCCTATGGCATAGGCGGCTATGCGGTTCAAGCGCGCTCGGGTTCAGGAACTGTTAGCATTCGTAACAATGGGTGCATGTTTCACCGCATCGTCACAAATCGTTTTAAAGGTAGAGGCCTTCGCGCTGGGAGCGCATCAGGTCGATCATCCTCGCGTCCGGCTTGTCCCACAGAAGAAGGCGGATTTCGGCAACGAGATCGCCGCGTTCGCCGTTCTCCATGATCAGGCCTTCGCCCGGAATGCGGATCGTCTGGTCCGAGCCGGACCATTCCGGAACCGTCACGGAAAGGGGACCGAGCGGCCCTTCGATGGTCGTTTCGCAGCCGAGGACCGCGTTTTCGATCGTGACGGGCAGGTCGACCTTGAGATCGAAGCCGTCGACGCGGAAACGGCCGGACGTCACACGCACGGTGGCGACGACATCGCCGCGGCGCAGGCCCTCCATGCGGTAACCGGCCTCCTTGAGGCGGATCACCTGGCCGTCCGTCGTGCCGGCGCCGACGGGAATGCGGATCGTCTGGCCTTCCGGCGTCTCGATCGTCGGGCGCACCTTGTTCAGGATGTCCTCGACGGAAACGCTGACATCCGTGACGAGATCGGGCGCCTTGTCCATCTTGGCGCGGCTGCCGCGGATACGGCGAAGAATTGCCGAAATGAGAGTGGCGCCCGGCGCTGCGGCGGGTGCGGTATTGGCCTCGTCGCTCTCGTCCGCGGCCTTGCGGGCATCCTGCGCGGGCGCGGCGTTCGATTGGGTCTGCTGCGGCTGGGCCTGCTGTTGCGGGCGCGGCTGCGCGCCGGCATCTGCCTGCGCGTTGCGCGAATCGACGCCGAAGATGCGGGCGATCATGTCCTCCGCGTCCTCGTTGCCGGCGCGCGGCGGCTCGCTGCGCGCCTTGCGCTCGGCCTGCTGGCGGCGCATCTGCTCCATGCGGCGCATTTCCGCCTCGCGCTGCTGGCGGTCGTAGCGGCTGCGCTTGTCGGGATCGCGCAACAGGTCGTAGGCGCGGCCGGCCTCGGTGAAGCGCACGGTGGCGAGCGGATCGTCGTGATTCTGGTCGGGATGCACGGCTTTCGCGAGCGAGCGCCAGGCCGCCTTGATTTCCTCTTGCCCGGCACTGCGTTTCACGCCGAGGATCGAATAGGGATCACGCATAACTTCTACCCGTTTCCGTTGTGGCGCCATGGTAGTGGCGAACGTCCTAATCGGCCCTTACGGATCAGGGTTTAGAAAGTGTTATCCCTGGCGGTCGAAGGCCAGGAGCATCCACTCGCCGGAATTGCCCATGCAGGTGCGGCCGGTGAAGTTGGCGATGCCCTGGTAGGAATGTTTCGTGGTCACGAAATCCCGGCAGGTGCGGCCGGACCGGTCCTGGTTCTCGGCGATGGAACTGATGACGCCGGCGCTGCCGGAGGCGGAATTCGCCCACGGGATCGCGTTGCCGCCGGTGCGGGCGAGGTCTGCGGACGACACGGCGTTGCGCACGGTGATCTCGTCGGTCAGACGTTCCGTGTTGCCGTTGGATACGGTGCTGGTGCGCAGCGACGTGTCGACCTTGCTGTCGGAAAACAGGTCAAGGCCGCTCATGCAGCCGGAAAGGACGGTGCCGGACATCATGACGGCAAGAACCCCAAGGCCGCGCACCCAGTATCGCTTTGTGTACGGTCGCGTTTTTGTTATGTCTTTCACTCCAGCCTGCCTCATACAGCTAGATAGATCGGCATTGAGTTAAATATGAGTGACAATGCGTTAACAAGCGGTGACTTCACCGAGGAAAACGAACCCTACATCCTTTTCGGCCAATGGCTGGACGATGCCGGCAAGACCGAGCTCAACGATGCCAACGCGCTGGCGCTCTCCACGGTCGACGCGACGGGCATGCCCAATGTGCGCATGGTCCTGCTCAAGGGCTTCGACGAGCGCGGCTTCGTGTTCTACACCAATTTCGAAAGCCGGAAGGGCGAGGAACTTCTCTTTGCCCGCAAGGCCGCCATGTGCTTCCACTGGAAGACGCTGCGCCGACAGGTCCGCATTCGCGGCGATATCGAGGTGGTGAGCGATGCGGAGGCCGACGAATATTACGCCTCGCGTCCGCGCGGCAGCCGCATCGGCGCCTGGGCTTCCAAGCAGTCGCGGCCGCTGGAAAGCCGCTTCGCGCTGGAGAAGGCGGTGGCGGAATACACCGCGCGCTACGCGATCGGCGAAATCCCGCGGCCGCCGCACTGGTCCGGCTTCCGCCTGAAACCCGCCTCGATCGAGTTCTGGCACGACCGCCCCTTCCGCCTGCACGACCGGGTGGAGTTCCGCCGCACGGAAGACGGCGCGGGCTGGACGAAGGTTCGCATGTATCCCTGATCGTCAGCGCCGCATCAGCCGGAAGGGAATGCCCGAGGCCAGCGCGCCCACATATTTCGGCTTCTGGTACAGGCCGTTGAGCGAGATGCGCGGCAGCGACGTCGGCGTGTCGAAGGAGCGGGCCGAGAGCGTGCCGGGCTCCGTCGTCACGGCGACGCGGAAGCCGAGTTCCTTCGCCAGACGGTGCTCGCGCGGCGAGACGGACGGCCTGTCGCCGTAGGGATAAGCGAGGGTCTCCGGCCGGCGACCGATGATGGCGGCGATGCGCTCGGCCGAAAGGTCGATCTCCGCGCGCGCCTCCTCGTCGCTCAGGCGCGCCAGCGCCCGGTGGCTGATCGTATGCGCGCCGATGGCGGCAAGCGGGTTGAGCACGAGGCTTTTCAGCTCGGGTTCGCGCATGACGAGCCGCTCGGTGATCATGAGCGGCTCCACGCCATGCGCCTTCGCTACCGCATCGAGCCGGTCGATCGCGGATGCCTCGTCCGTTTCGGAATGGATGAAGCGCGCGAAGCGGTCGAAGGCGGCCTGTTTCTGGATGGGTGTTGCGAGCGGCAGAGTGACCGGGCCGGAGCCGAAGTCGAATTCGAGATGCGGCACGGCGCGCAGAAGGTCGGTCAGCGTCTCCCACCAGATACCATGCGTCTTGCCGGCAAAGCCGGGCGCGACGAAGACGGTGAACGGCACCCTGTGCTGCGTGAAGACCGGCTGGGCATAAACGGCATTGTTGCGATAGCCGTCGTCGAGCGTGAAGGCGGCGAAACGCTCGCCGGCGCGCGCGATGGCGAGCCGCGCGGGCATGTCGGCAAGCGCGACGAACTGATAGCCTTCCTCTGTCAGGCGCCGGATGGCCATATCGAGGAATTCGGGCGTGATTTCCAGATGCGCATTGGGATCGAAGCTCTGTGGCGTCTTCGGCCGGACGTGATGCAACGTGAAGATCGCCCCCATGCCGCGGGCCGAGGACATCAGCCCGACCCGTTCGGCCAGGTGCGCGAACTCCAGCCCGCCCGTGATGACGGCGCGCTTCAGCCTCTGTCGCATGGCATTTCGGATCGGCATGTCGTTTCGGTCTTTCCGCATCATTTCGAGCGGTCGTTATCGCACCGGGCCGGTATCCGAGTGGTTAACAGGGGCTTTCCTGCGGCGGATCGGAGGGGCGCGACCCGGCTGGAAGGTGAGAAGGCGAACCACCTCCATGGCGATGTCGAGAAGGGTGTCGAACATGTCTTCATGCTCCATGCGTTGAATGTGCATGGATTGTCCGCCCGCTTGCCTGTCTGCCTCAAACGAGTTTATCGTCGATTTCGAATGACTTGAGGTTATGCAATGAAGCGCGGACGGCTGCCCCTGACGGCATTGCGGAGTTTCGAGGCGGCGGGACGGCTCGGCAGTTTCACGCTTGCCGCCGATGAGCTTTCCGTCTCGCAGGCCGCCGTCAGCCGGCAGGTCAAGGAGCTGGAGGCGGAACTGGGCAAGCCGCTTTTCGAGCGCCGCCACCGCAGCGTGCGGCTGACGGCGGCGGGCCGCAGCCTGCTCGACGTGCTCTCCCGCTCCTTCGATGCCATGGACACGAGCCTCTCGGAAATCCGCGGCCGACGGGGTGGGGGACTCCTGGAAATCAGCGCCGAGCCATCCTTTGCGGCCTGCTGGCTGGTCTCGCATCTGGAGGATTTCCGCGCCGGGCACCCCGAGATCGACGTCGCCGTCGATTCCGACATGCGGCTCATCGAATTCCGCACCCACGAAGCGGAAATCGCCATTCGCCATGGCATGGATGCGAAGGCCTGGCCGCGTACGGAAGCCGACCTTGTCGTCGAGGTCGATCTGGTGCCGGTGATCGCGCCGACGCTTCTGGCATCCGGACCGCCGTTGCGGACGCCCGCCGATCTTCTGGCGCATACCCTGTTGCATGAGGAAAACCGCAGCGTCTGGGAGCGCTGGTTTTCCACCGCCGGTGTGGAAGGCGTGCCGCTTGGCCGCGCGCAGATCTTCGCGGAAGGAAACCTGGTGCTTCAGGCCGTGCTGCGCGGCCACGGCGTCGCGCTGGTCGATCGCTTCCTGGCCGCCGAAGACATCGCCGCCGGCAGGATCGTGCAGCCGTTCGACCTGTCGATCCGCCACGGCGCCTACTGGCTGGTCGCGCGCAGCTTCAAGCGCCTCTCGCCGGAAGCGCGCGCCTTCCGGCAGTGGTTGTTGCAGAGGATTGCTGCGTCGGGTGGAACGTGATGGCGTCGCCCGACTGGCCCAGAAAAATCAGGCCTTCGTCCCGCCCACCGTGATCTGGTCCATGCGCAGATGCGGCTGGCCGACGCCGACCGGCACCCACTGGCCGGCCTTGCCGCAATTGCCAATGCCGGTGTCGAGCTTGGTGTCGTTGCCGATCATCGAGACGCGGCGCATGGCGTCCGGTCCGTTGCCGATCAGCATGGCGCCCTTGACCGGCGCCGTCACCTTGCCGTTCTCGATGAGATAAGCCTCGGTGCAGCCGAAGACGAACTTGCCCGACGTGATATCCACCTGCCCGCCGCCGAAGGAAACGGCGTAGATGCCGTTCTTGACGGAGGCGATGATCTCGTCCGGCGTCTTGTCGCCGGAGAGCATGTAGGTGTTGGTCATGCGCGGCATGGGGCGGTAGGCATAACCCTGCCGGCGGCCGTTGCCGGTCGCCTTCATGCCCATCAGCCGGGCATTCTGCCGGTCCTGCATGTAGCCCACGAGCTTGCCGTCCTCGATCAGCACGTTGTAGGCCGAAGGCGTGCCCTCGTCGTCGACGGTGATCGAGCCGCGGCGGTTGTCGATCGTGCCGTCATCGACGACCGTGACGCCCCTGGCGGCGACCTGCTCGCCCATCAGCCCGGCGAAGGCCGAGGTCTTCTTGCGGTTGAAATCGCCCTCCAGCCCGTGGCCGACCGCTTCATGCAGCATCACGCCCGGCCAGCCATTGGCGAGCACGACATCCATCGTGCCGGCCGGGGCCTCGACGGCCTCGAGATTGACGAGCGCCTGGCGCAGCGCTTCGTCGGCGCCGGCGTGCCAGCTTTCCTCGGTCAGGAAGGCATCGAAGGTGGTGCGACCGCCGGTGCCGAAGCTGCCGGTCTCCTGCCGGTCGCCGTCACCCACCACGACGGAAATGTTGATGCGCGTCATCGGGCGCACATCGCTGACGCGATGGCCGTCGGCGCGCAGGATGTTGACGACCTGCCAGCTTGCGGCAACCGAGGCCGTGACCTGCCGCACCTTCGGGTCCTTGGCGCGCAGATAGGCGTCGATCTCGGTCAGGAGCGCCACCTTCTCCTCGAAGGTCGGCGCGCCGATAGGATTGTCGGGGCTGTAGAGCTGCCGGTTGGTGCCCTGCGGTGCGGCGGCGTAATCACCGGAATAGCCGCGCGCGACGGCGCCGGCGGCATCGGCTGCGCGCTTCAGCGCCGACAGGCTCATCTCACCGGAATGGGCGTAGCCGACGGCTTCGCCGGCCACGGCGCGCAACCCGAAACCCTGGTCGGTGTTGAAGCTGCCGCCCTTCAGACGGCCGTTGTCGAAGGACAATGATTCGGCCTGGGCATGCTCGATGAACAGCTCGCCGTCGTCGGCGCCCTTGAGCGTTTCCCGCAGAACGGCCTGCACGGTCGCCTCGTCGGCATCGAAGAGGGAGAGAAGGTCGGTGTTCATGGCGGGCTCCGCAAGCAATGGTGGACGGGGCTCATGTAAGTTCCCCGGCGGCGGGCGGCAAGCCCGCGGCGGAAGGCTTACGGCAGCGCGTCGTAGCCTTCGCCGAAGCCCTTGAGATCGACCGGGATGCCGATGCCTTCTTCGGGAGACTGGAAGACGATGAAGGTCGCCGTCGCACCGGAGCGGAAGGTCTTGAGCAGCTCGTCTTCCAGCACCACCTCGGCATAGCAGCCATCGGCGAAGCAGCGCACGAAATAGGCGCGGCCGATATCCTTGCCGTCGACATTGAGGCCGAGGCCGTTTGGCAGCAGCACGCCGAGCGGGGCGAGAACGCGCAGGATCTTCGCCTTGCGGTCGGCCGTCTTGAGCACGACGACGGAAAGGCCGAGCTCCGGCCGGTCCTCGGCCAGCACGTTCTGCATGAGAGCGCACTGCTCGCCGGATGCGCCGGCCGGCTGGTCGCAGACGATCGACCAGGCGCCATGGTTGGATTTCACCGTTCCGGGCTGCTGCGCTGCGGAGAGGGAAGGGAGTGCCGTGGCGCCGAGCGCGAAGACGGCAAGGCCGAACGCCGCCCGTGACAGCCGGGAGAGGGGAGTGAAACCCATGAAAACCTCGGAATCTCGAATCAGTCGGGCTATCTTTGAATAGCCGGCGGCGAAATGAAAAGCCCCGGCCGCTGCTTTCCGATTGATTGAAGGCGGAAATTGGACGCGATCGCGCAGTTTCGCGCCATCCGCCACTCTTTATTTAATAAGGAGTGTCTGCTGCCCCAAGCGTCGCACGGTTAGACCGGCCGAAGCAGGCTCGCCGCTGCCAAACCTTTCATGCTATAGACAAATGTGAAGAAACTGTGGGGAGTGGCCCCATGTCTTTGCGTTTGCGCAAAAATGCCGCACGGGGGCATCCCCATGGCGGTTGCGGCGGACATGAAACTATGATTTTAAGCACTCAGTATAGCAGGGATTCTGCGCGTCTGTTTGATCCCGATCAAACGCCTTGGGGAGATACGTTGTGAAAAACAAAGCTTTTGCAGGTCTGGCCGCTCTCGGCTGTCTGCTCTTTGCTTCGACCGCCTTCGCTGATCAGCCGTTCGACTGGCAGAAGGGCCTTCAGCCCGCCGCGACTCCGATCATGGAGGAAATTCGCTGGTTCGAGCAGTACACATTGTGGTTCATCGTTCCGATCACCCTGTTCGTTCTCCTCCTGCTCATCATCGTCGTCGTCAAGTTCCGCGAAAGCAAGAACCCGGTGCCGTCCAAGACCAGCCACAACACGGCTATCGAGGTGCTCTGGACGCTCGGCCCGGTCGTCATTCTCCTGTTCCTCGCCGTTCCCTCCTTCCAGCTCTTGACCAAGCAGCTCGCTCCCACGGAAGAGCCGGAACTGACCATCAAGGCCACGGGTTTCCAATGGTATTGGGGTTACGAGTACCAGGTCGGCGACAACCCGGTCTCCTTCGACAGCCTGCTTCTGCATGACAACGACCGCGCGGCCGCCGGCAAGGAAGACAAGTCCGTCTATCCGCGCCTCCTGGCCGTCGATAACGAAGTCGTCGTTCCCGTCGGCAAGCATGTCCGTCTCCTCGTCACCGCCGGCGACGTGATCCACGCTTTCGCCATGCCGTCCTTCGGCGTGAAGATCGACGCCGTGCCGGGCCGCATGAACGAGACCTGGTTCAAGGCCGAGCGCGAAGGCCTGTTCTACGGCCAGTGTTCCGAGCTCTGCGGCAAGGACCACGCGTTCATGCCGATCGCCATCCGCGTCGTTTCGCAGGAAAAGTTCGATACCTGGCTTGCTGCCGCCGCGACGAATGTCGGCGAGGCAAACAAGGCCCTGATGGCGTCTGTCGACGGTGCGGCCAAGTCCGTAGACGTCGCCCAGAACGCCGCGCAGTAATACCTAGGGAGTCAGATCCATGGCCGGAACATCCGCTGCCCACGGCGATCACCACGATCACCACGAACACAAGCCGCTTACTTTCTTCCAGCGTTGGTTCCTGTCGACCAACCACAAGGATATCGGCACCCTCTACCTCATCTTCGCGATCTGTGCGGGCATCATCGGCGGCACGCTGTCGATCTTCATGCGCATGGAGCTCCAGGAGCCGGGCATCCAGATCTTCCACGGTCTGGCGCAGATGGTCTACGGCTTCGAGGGCGACGCTGCCATCGATGGCGGCAAGCACATGTTCAACGTCTTCACGACGGCGCACGCGCTCATCATGATCTTCTTCATGGTCATGCCCGCGCTGATCGGCGGCTTCGCCAACTGGATGGTCCCGATCATGATCGGCGCGCCTGACATGGCGTTCCCGCGCATGAACAACATCTCCTTCTGGCTCATCATCCCGGCCTTCCTGCTGGTGCTGCTTTCGATGTTCGTCGAAGGCCCGGCGGGTGCCTATGGCGCAGGCGGCGGCTGGACGATCTATCCGCCGTTCTCGACGGCCGGCCAGCCCGGTCCCGCGATGGACCTGGTGATCCTCGGCCTGCACATTGCCGGCGCGTCCTCGATCCTCGGTGCGATCAACTTCATCACCACGATCCTGAACATGCGCGCTCCGGGCATGACGCTGCACAAGATGCCGCTCTTCGCCTGGTCGGTTCTGATCACCGCCTTCCTGCTCCTGCTTTCGCTGCCGGTCCTGGCAGGCGGCATCACCATGCTGCTGACCGACCGCAACTTCGGCACGGCCTTCTTCGCGCCGGAAAACGGCGGTGACCCGATCCTCTTCCAGCACCTGTTCTGGTTCTTCGGCCACCCGGAAGTGTACATCCTGATCCTGCCCGGTTTCGGCATCATCAGCCACATCGTGTCCACCTTCTCGCGCAAGCCGATCTTCGGCTACCTCGGCATGGCCTATGCCATGGTCGCCATCGGCGCCGTCGGTTTCGTCGTGTGGGCGCACCACATGTACACGGTCGGCATGTCGCTCGACACGCAGCGCTACTTCGTGTTCGCCACGATGGTCATCGCCATCCCGACGGGCATCAAGATCTTCTCGTGGATCGCGACAATGTGGGGCGGCTCGATCCGCTTCACGACCCCGATGGTCTGGGCGATCGGCTTCATCTTCCTGTTCACCGTCGGCGGCGTCACGGGCGTCCAGCTCGCCAATGCCGGCCTCGACCGTGCCCTGCACGACACCTACTACGTGGTTGCGCACTTCCACTACGTTCTGTCGCTCGGCGCCGTCTTCGCCATCTTCGCAGCCTGGTACTACTGGTTCCCGAAGATGAGCGGCTACATGTACTCCGAGTTCATCGGCAAGCTGCACTTCTGGGTCATGTTCATCGGCGTGAACCTGGTGTTCTTCCCGCAGCACTTCCTCGGCCTCGCCGGCATGCCGCGCCGCTACATCGACTACCCGGATGCCTTTGCCGGCTGGAACGCGGTGTCGTCCTACGGCTCGTATATCGCAGGCGTCGGCGTGCTGATCTTCCTCTTCGGCGTCTTCGAAGCCTTCGCCAAGAAGCGCGTTGCCGGCGACAATCCGTGGGGCGAAGGTGCCAACACGCTGGAATGGCAGCTGTCTTCGCCGCCGCCGTTCCACCAGTGGGAACAGCTCCCGCGCATCAAGTAAGGTCTTGAGATCGGGGCCGCCGGCAACGGCGGCCTCAGTACTGGCAAACCGGCGGAGGCCGGGACAGGGCGCCGGCGTTGAGCCGCAGCCGAAACCCCGCTCTCCGTCATCCTCGGGCCTGACCCGAGGATCCACTCCCACGGTACGCCGGAGGATGTGGCATGGATCCTCGGGTCAAGCCCGAGGATGACGGAGGAGGGGAGGCATGAGGCTTGCCCACTCTGACAACGGAACGATACGGAAACAACATGGCGGTCATCGAGCATCACGAAACGGTTCCGGGCGGCGGCGAGGTCTACCTCTCCGAAGCGTCGCCGCGTGATTTCTTCGAGCTCCTGAAGCCGCGCGTCATGTCGCTCGTCGTCTTCACGGCCTTTGCCGGCCTCGTCGTTGCGCCCGGTTCGATCAATCCGTTCATTGGCGCCATCGCGATCCTCTGTATCGCCGTGGGTGCCGGTGCATCCGGTGCCCTCAACATGTGGTACGACGCCGATATCGATGCGGTCATGACCCGCACCGCCCAGCGTCCCATTCCGTCCGGCCGCATCCGGCCCGAGGAAGCGCTCGCCTTCGGCCTGACGCTCTCGGCCTTCTCGGTCGGTATCCTGGGTCTTGTGGTCAACTGGCTTGCCGCCGGCCTGCTCGCCTTCACTATCTTCTTCTATGCCGTCATCTACACGATGTGGCTCAAGCGCTCGACGCCGCAGAACATCGTCATCGGCGGTGCGGCCGGCGCCTTCCCGCCCATGATCGGCTGGGCCTGCGTCACCGGCGGCGTGTCGGTCGAGAGCGTCGTGCTCTTCCTCATCACCTTCCTCTGGACGCCGGCGCATTTCTGGGCGCTCGCGCTGTTCAAGATGCGCGACTACGAGGCCGTCGGCGTGCCGATGCTGCCCAACGTATCAGGCGAGGCGACGACGAAGGTGCAGATCCTGGTCTATGCCGTGCTCACCGCCGTGATCGCCGTCGTGCCGACGTTCCTCGGCTTCGCCAGCCTCGGTTATGGTCTCTTTGCCGCAGCGCTTGGCCTCGGCTTCGTGTGGTATTCCATCGGCGTGTTGCGCATGCCGGAGGGCGACAGTGCGATGGTGCCGGCCAAGAAGCTCTTCGCCTTCTCCATCGTCTATCTGTTCGCCGTGTTCTCCGGCCTCATGCTCGACCACCTGATCGCGTCGTTTGGATGGGTG
The DNA here is from genome assembly GCF_004514425.2 of Shinella sumterensis. Taxonomy (GTDB): domain Bacteria; phylum Pseudomonadota; class Alphaproteobacteria; order Rhizobiales; family Rhizobiaceae; genus Shinella; species Shinella sumterensis. The sequence continues at coordinate 49,438 of NZ_MYFN02000008.1, read as the reverse complement.
CTGTAATGGAAACCGTAAAGCTCACCGATAGCCAGAAGAAGGCCCGCCGCGGCCGCAACCTCGCGCTCGGCGCGGTTCTTCTCGGCCTCGTCGTCCTGTTCTACATCGTCACGCTGATCAAATTCGGCGGCGGAATGGCAGGCTGACCATGAGCGAAACGAAGAAGACCGAGAAGAGCGGCCCCGTAGGACATGGCAAGCGGAACGGCGCTGTCGTCGCCATGTGCTGCTCCTTCGTCATCGGCATGGGCGCCATGGCCTATGCCGCCGTGCCGCTCTACGAGATGTTCTGCAAGGTCACCGGTTACGGCGGCACGACGCAGCGCGTCGAGCAGGCCTCCGACGTCGTTCTCGACCAGACGATCAAGGTGCGTTTCGACGCGAACGTCGCGCCCGGCCTGCCCTGGACCTTCACGCCGGTCCAGCGCGAGATCGAGCTGAAGATCGGCGAGACCGTGCAGGTCTTCTACAAGGCCCGCAACAATGCTTCCAGGCCGACGACCGGCCAGGCGACGTTCAACGTCACGCCCGAGGCGACCGGGGCCTATTTCAACAAGGTCCAGTGCTTCTGCTTCACCGAGACGACGCTGAAGCCCGGTGAGGAAATGGAAATGCCCGTCGTCTTCTTCGTCGATCCCGAGATCGTCAAGCCGGTGGAGACCAAGGGCGTCCACACGATCACGCTGTCCTATACCTTCTTTCCGCGAGAGGCGTCGAAGCCGGTGGCTGCGGCTGCGGACGTGAAGGCGGACGACGCGAATAACCTTTGAAAGACATGCGTTTCCGGCTATGCCGGGAACGGAACGCGATACATTCGGGGATAAGTCAAATGGCCGATGCGCATCAGAAGAAACACGACTACCACATCATCGACCCCAGCCCGTGGCCGCTGCTCGCATCCATCGGCGCCTTCGTCCTGGCGTTCGGCGGCATCGGTTACATGCGCTACCTTTCGGGCGGCGCCTTCCACCTGTTCGGCCTGAACTTCGCCACGCCGTGGGTCTTCTACATCGGCCTGCTGATCACGCTCTACACCATGTATGCCTGGTGGGCAGACACGGTGAAGGAAGCGCATGAGGGGCACCATACCCGCGTCGTGTCGCTGCACCTGCGCTACGGCATGATCATGTTCATCGCTTCCGAAGTGATGTTCTTCGTCGCCTGGTTCTGGGCCTTCTTCGATGCCAGCCTCTTCCCCGGCGAAGCCATCCAGGCCGCCCGTGCGGAATATACCGGTGGCGTCTGGCCGCCGAAGGGCATCGAGGTTCTCGATCCCTGGCACCTGCCGCTCTACAACACCGTTATCCTGCTGCTCTCGGGCACCTGCGTGACCTGGGCGCACCACGCCCTGCTGCACAACGACCGCAAGGGCCTGATCAACGGCCTGGCGCTCACCGTTGCGCTTGGCGTGCTGTTCTCCTTCGTGCAGGCTTACGAATACGCCCACGCGCCGTTCGCCTTCAAGGATTCCATCTACGGCGCGACCTTCTTCATGGCGACCGGCTTCCACGGTTTCCACGTCCTGGTCGGCACGATCTTCCTGATCGTCTGCCTCATCCGCGCCATGCGCGGCGACTTCACCCCGAAGCAGCATTTCGGCTTCGAGGCTGCCGCCTGGTACTGGCACTTCGTCGACGTCGTCTGGCTGTTCCTCTTCTTCTCCATCTATATCTGGGGCGGCTGGGGCGCACCGATCGCGCATATGTAAGCGCGACGACGAACAGACCTTCGAAACGGCCGCAGCGATGCGGCCGTTTTGCGTTGCGCCCTTTGTCGCGGACTTTCGATTGGACGGAGGCGGCGGCGGCGATATAGAACCGTCTTGACCGGGCGGCGGTTTCCGCACGGCGCGAGAGACGGAAGCGATCATGGACGAGGACAAGGCACTCTACCCACCCGTGGACCCCTTCAAGGCGGGCGCACTGGGCTGCTGCCCGCGTTGCGGCCAGGGCAAGCTCTTCGACGGGCTGCTCAAGGTCAGGCCGTCCTGCACCAATTGCGGCCTCGATTATTCCTTCGCCGATTCGGGCGATGGGCCGGTGGTCTTCGTCATCCTGATCGTCGGCTTCATCGTGGTGGGCGCGGCACTGTGGACGGAGGTGAACATCAACCCGCCGCTCTGGGTGCATTTCTCGCTGTGGATCCCGCTCGTGATCGTGCTCGGCCTTGCGGTGACGCGCATCCTCAAGGGACTGCTGATCGCGCTGCAATACCGTAACCATGCCCGCCCGGGTGAAATCGATCGTGGCTGAGGGACCCGCTCACCGCGCGCCGCGGTCCGGCAAGGGCAGGGCGATCCTGACGGGCGTCGCTTTCCTGGCGGCGCTTGCCATCCTCCTGTCCCTGGGGACCTGGCAGGTCGAGCGCCTCCAGTGGAAGGAAAAACTGCTCGCCGACATCGCCGAACGCCGCGTCGCGCCGCCTGTGACGCTCGGCGAGATCGAGGCGATGGCGGCGCGCGGCGAGGATATCGAATACCGCCCCGTCACCGTCACGGGCGTTTTCGCCAACAATCGCGAACGGCATTTCTTTGCGACCTGGCGTGGCCAGACCGGCTATTACGTCTATACACCGCTCCAGCTGGCCGATGGCCGGTTCCTCTTCGTCAACAGGGGTTTCGTGCCCTACGAGGCGAAGGAACCGGAAATGCGCAAGCAGGGGCAGTTGACCGGCGAGCAGACGGTGACGGGCCTTGCCCGCGCCCGCCTTGCCGAAAAGCCGTCGTCCATCGTGCCGGAAAACGACCTCGCCAAGAACATCTTCTACTGGAAGGATCTCGACGCGATGGCGGCCAGCACCGGCATTGCGGCCGACAGACTGGTCCCTTTCTTCATCGATGCCGGCGATGCGCCCAATCCGAAGGGCCTGCCGATCGGCGCCGTCACGCAGTTCGACCTGCCGAACAATCACCTGCAATATGCCGTCACCTGGTACGGCCTCGCGGCTGCCCTCGTCGGTGTCGCGCTCTACGCCGTTTTCCGGCGAAAGGGTGATCGCCCGGCGCCCTGAAATGCCGTAGGAAGGATGAGAGCCGAGCCCCCTCATCCGCCTGCCGGCACCTTCTCCCCGTTGGGGAGAAGGGGACATGCTGCGACGGCTTCCTTCCCCTTCTCCCCTGCGGGGAGAAGGTGGCCCGAAGGGTCGGATGAGGGGGCTTGCGCAACAAAGAGGAAGGAAAGCGCATGCAGGCACTCGCAACCATACTCGTCGCACTGATCGCCCTCGAACACGTCTACATCCTTATCCTCGAAATGTTTCTCTGGACGACGCCGCGGGGCCTGAAGGCCTTCGGCATGACGCCGGCGCAGGCCGAAGCCACGAAGACGCTTGCTGCCAACCAGGGGCTCTACAACGGCTTCCTCGCCGCCGGCCTGGTCTGGTCGTTGCTTCACCCCAATCCCGAGGTCGCTTTCCAGCTCAAGCTGTTTTTCCTTGGCTGTGTGGTGTTGGTCGGCCTATATGGGGGCGCAACGGCCTCACGGAAAATTTTTGTCATCCAGGCGCTTCCTGCGGCCATCGCCCTTGTTGCCGTCCTCATTGCCGGATAACCGATACGCATGACCGAGAACCGACCGGACTTGACCATCAGGCTTTGCGGCCCGCGCGGCTTTTGCGCGGGTGTGGACCGCGCCATCCAGATCGTCGTGCTGGCGCTGAAGGCCTATGGCGCGCCCGTCTATGTGCGCCACGAGATCGTGCACAACCGCTATGTCGTGGAAGGCCTGGAAGCCAAGGGCGCGATCTTCGTGGAGGAACTCGACGAGATCCCGGCGGAGCACCGCCAGCAGCCCGTGGTGTTTTCCGCCCATGGCGTGCCGAAATCCGTGCCGGCGGATGCCGAGGCGCGCAACCTCTTCTATCTCGATGCGACGTGTCCGCTCGTCTCCAAGGTCCACAAGCAGGCCATGCGCCACCAGCGCCTCGGCCGCCATGTCGTGCTGATCGGCCATGCCGGCCATCCGGAAGTCATCGGCACGATGGGCCAGCTGCCGGAAGGCACCGTCGATCTGATCGAGACGGTCGAGGACGCCGACCGCTACACCCCGCCCGACCCTGATAATCTCGGCTTCGTCACGCAGACCACGCTTTCGGTCGATGACACGGCCGGCGTCATCAAGCGGCTGCACGAGCGCTTCCCCAACCTCACGGCGCCCGCCGCCGATTCGATCTGCTACGCCACCACCAACCGGCAGGAGGCGGTAAAGCAGGCCGCGCCCGGCTGCGATCTCTTCCTCATCGTCGGCGCGCCGAATTCGTCGAACTCCAAGCGCCTCGTCGAAGTGGCGCTGAGGGCAGGGGCGACGAAATCCGTGCTCGTCCAGCGCGCCTCCGAGATCGACTGGGAGACGATCGGCGATATCCGCACCGTCGGCCTGTCGGCTGGTGCATCGGCGCCCGAGGTCATCGTCAACGAGATCATCGAGGCATTCCGCGCGCGCTACAATGCGGTGGTGGAACTGGCCGATACGGTGGAGGAAAACGAACACTTCCTCGTCAACCGCGAACTGCGCGCCATCGAGCTCACCACCGCCGACATGGCCTTCGTCAATGGGGAATAAGGCTGGGATGGCGTTCGTCCCCGTTTCTCCTTCGTCTTTCCTTCAAGCCTGAGACCCGCCGTGGCCGTCTATACCGATATCACCGAAGACGATCTCTCCAGTTTCCTGACCGCCTATGATGCCGGTACGCTCCTGTCCTACAAGGGCATCGCGGAGGGCGTGGAGAATTCCAACTTCCTGCTGCACACCACCAAGGGCCCCTTCATCCTGACGCTTTACGAAAAGCGCGTGGATCGGAACGACCTGCCGTTCTTCCTCGGCCTGATGCATCACCTTGCGGAGCGCGGGCTGTCCTGCCCGCTGCCGCTGCCCCGCAAGGACGGCGCGCTGCTCGGGGAATTGTCCGGCCGTCCGGCCGCGATGATCTCGTTCCTGGAGGGCATGTGGTTGCGCAAGCCGGCCGCTCGGCATTGCCGGGAAGTCGGCATAGCGCTGGCGAAGATGCATCTCGCCGGCGACGGGTTCCAGATCAGGCGCGAGAACGCGCTTTCGGTCGAAGGCTGGCGACCGCTGTGGGAAAAATCCGCCGCGCGGGCCGACGAGGTCGAAGCCGGGCTCCAGAAGGAAATCGGCCAGGAACTGCACTACCTGGAGGCGCACTGGCCGGGCAATCTTCCGGAAGGCGTCATTCACGCCGATCTGTTTCCCGACAACGTGTTCTTCATCGGCGACGATCTTTCCGGCCTGATCGACTTCTATTTCGCCTGCAACGATTATCTCGCCTACGATGTCGCGATCTGCCTGAACGCCTGGTGCTTCGAGAAGGACGGCTCCTACAATCTCACCAAGGGCATGGCGCTGCTTACCGGCTACGAGAGCGTGCGCCCGCTCTCCGACGACGAGGCGGCGGCGCTCCCGCTGCTCGCGCGCGGATCGGCGATGCGCTTCTTCCTGACGCGGCTCTACGACTGGCTGATGACCCCGGCCGGCGCCCTCGTGGTCAAGAAGGACCCGCTGGAATATCTGCGCAAGCTGCGCTTCCACCGCGCGGTCGAAAACCCGGTCGAATACGGTCTTTCCCGATGAAGCATGTCGATATTTTCACGGACGGCGCCTGTTCGGGCAATCCGGGCCCCGGCGGCTGGGGCGCGGTGCTGCGCTATGGCGAGGTCGAGAAGGAATTGAACGGCGGCGAGCCGCAGACCACCAACAACCGCATGGAACTGATGGCCGCCACCAATGCGCTGACCGCGCTCAAGGCACCCTGCGAAGTCGATCTCTACACCGACTCGAAATATGTCATGGACGGCATTTCGAAGTGGATCTTCGGCTGGAAGAAGAACGGCTGGAAGACCGCCGACAAGAAGCCGGTGAAAAACGGCGATCTCTGGCAGGCGCTCGATGCCGCACGCCTGCGTCACAAGGTCGAGTGGCACTGGGTGAAGGGCCATGCCGGCCACCCGGAAAACGAACGCGCCGACGAACTCGCCCGCAAGGGCATGGCGCCGTTCAAGAAGGGTTGAACGCGCCGCTCTCGCGTGTTTTTACATCGCAAAGAAAGAAGCCCGCCCGGTTTCCCGGACGGGCTTCATTTTATCGCTGATCGATCGGCTTATTCGGCCGGGCTCGGCACCGGCTCGCGCACGCGGTTCGTGATCGAGAAGGCGAGGATCGCCGAGAGCAGCAGAAACGCGCCGACGATGAACATCGGCAGTTCGTAGACGCCGGTGGCATCCTTGACGCGGCCGGTGATGTAGGGCGCGGCGAAGCCGGCGACATTGCCGATCGTGTTGATGAGCGCGATGCCGGCGGCAGCGGCAGGACCGCTGAGGAAGCGCGACGGAATGGCCCAGAAATTCGGCAGGGCGGAAAAGATCGCGCAGGCCGTGATGGTGATCATGAGGATCGTCGCTTCCGGCGAGTTCATGTAGAGGGCGGCCGGAATGCTGGCGGCGCCGACGAGTGCCGGGATGCCGATGTGCCAGGCGCGTACGCCCCGCTTGGCCGCGTCACGGCTCCAGAAGTAGAGCGCCACGGCGGCCGGCAGATAGGGGATCGCCGTCACGAGGCCCTTGTCGAACACGTCGAATTTGGTGGCGAACTTGGTTTCAAAGCCGGCGATGATGGTCGGCAGGAAGAAGGCAAGCGCATAAAGGCCGTAGACGAGGCCGAAATAGATCACGGAAAGCAGCCAGACGCGGCCATCGGTGAGGGCGAGGCCCGTCATGCGGCCATGCGCGTTCTGCTTGACCTTTTCTTCCTGCGCCAGTGCGCCGTTCAGCCAGTCCTTCTCGTCCTTCGTCAGCCATTTCGCATCGTTCGGCGTATCGGGCAGGTAGTACCACGTGACGATGCCGACGATGATGGCCGGAACCGCCACGCCGAAGAACATGATGCGCCAGCCTTCGAGGCCGAAGGCGCCATGCATGTCGATGAGCAGGGCGGCCAGCGGCGCGCCGACGACGATCGTCAGCGGCTGGGCGAGATAGAAGAGCGCGAGGATCTTGTTGCGGTGGCGCGAGGGAACCCACATCGATAGGAAGAGAATGGCGCCCGGGAAGAAGCCGGCCTCGGCGACGCCGAGCAGGAAGCGGAGAATGTAGAGTTCCGTGGCGCTGGACACCCAGGTGAACAGCAGGGCGACGATGCCCCATGTCACCATGATGCGCGCCAGCCAGCGGCGGGCGCCGTATTTGTGGAGCGCGAGATTGCTCGGCACTTCAAGGATGATGTAGCCGAAGAAGAAGATGCCCGCGGCAAAGCCGAACTGGGCGGCCGTCAGCGCGAGATCCGTCGTCATTCCGTTCGGACCGGCAAACGAGATCGCGGTGCGGTCAAGGAAGTTGATGAAGAACATCAGGGCGATGAACGGCACCAGCAGCTTTGCCACTTTCGAAATGGCAGACTTTTCGGTCTGTGAAATTTCCTGAGATGCTGTAGCCATGAGGCCCCTCCCGTGTGCGTTGTCGGATGCAAGGGGGACGGGGAAAAATCCAGGTACTGCGCGTCCCACCCTGGCTTTCCGTGCGAAGGTTTCTTCCTCCCCCTCCGCAATACCTTCTTCCCTATGGGGGATGACTTGTGGCCACAATCGATTTATTCTCGTTAAGCTGTGATTTCAGATCACAGGTATAACGAGATAAGGAGCCGTTTGGCTTGCGTCCTTTGCCGTCACTCAATGCCCTGAAGGTCTTCGAGGCCGTGGCGCGCCATCGCTCGATGACGCGTGCCGCGGAGGAGCTTTGCGTCACGCACGGAGCGGTGAGCCGTCATATTCGCTCACTGGAAGAGACGCTCGGCGTGCTGCTTCTGTCGCGCGGCGCACGCACCAGCGAGCCGACGCTGGAAGGCGCGCGTCTCGCGGAAGGCCTGGCGAGCGCCTTCGCCCTCATCGAGACGAGCATCGAGCGGGTCAGGCCCGGGCCCCTGACGCTGTCCTGCTCGTCCTCCATCATGATGGAGTGGATCATTCCACGCATCGGGCGGTTTCACGCGCGCCATCCCCATGTCGAGGTCCAGTTCAACATGAACTACGACCGCATCGATTTCATGCGCGACAAGATCAGCATCGCCATCCGCGCCAGCGTCATCGAACCGCCGCCCGGTGCGGTGATCCGCGATCTCGGTGCCGAGGAGATCGGGCCCGTCTGCGCGCCCTCCTATCTCGCGCAATATCCGATTTCCGACCCGGCGGATCTCGTCGATGCCGCGCTTCTGGGAACGCGCACGCGCGCCCAGGCCTTCGCCGAGTGGCAGGCGGCGGCGGGCTGCGAGGCGCTCGCGCTGGAGCCGCGCTCCAGCTTCGCGCATTTCTATCTGCTGATTCAGGCGGCGATCTTCGGCCTCGGCGTCGCCATGGTGCCGCAGATGCTCGTTGCCGATCACATCGCCTCGAAAAGGCTCGTGGCGCCGCTCGGCTTCTGCCAGGGGCCACGCCGGCTGGTGCTGTGGATCGCCCCGCATCTTGCCGGGCATCCCGATACGCTGGCGCTCGAGCGATGGCTCATCCGCGAAATGCGGGTTCTGCCGCAAGGCTGATGCGGGCCACGGCGTCGGCCATGGCCCGCCCGATCAGATCAAAGCTGTTCGATCATTGCGGCGGCGGCCGACACCGTTGCCTGGCCGGGGCTTTCCTCGACATTCAGCGTCTTCACCACGCCGTCGTCGACGAGCATCGAGTAACGCTTGGAGCGAACGCCGAGCGTGCCGGCGGAAAGGTCGATGTCCATGCCCAGCGCCTTGGTGAAGGCGGCGTCCCAATCGGCGATGAAGCGCAGCTTGCCGGCGCCGCCCGTCGAGGTCGCCCAGGCGCCCATGACGTGCTGGTCGTTGACGGCGACGACGACGATGTCATCGACGCCCTTGGCGAGGATCGCATCGCGGTTTTCCAGGTAGCCCGGCAGGTGGTTCAGCGAGCAGGTGGGGGTAAAGGCGCCCGGAACGGCGAAGAGCACGATGCGCTTGCCACCGAAAAGCTCTGCGGTCGAGACGTCGGCGGGACCGTCCGGCGTGCGCTCCTTGAGCTTGAGGTCGGGCAGCTTGTCTCCAACGGCAATGGTCACGGCGTCTCTCCTGTCTCTGTGATCGAAGCGGCCCGCAAGGGCCTGCCGCGGCACTATAGGGGAGGCTCATTCGATGGCAAGCGGGCTTTCCATCGTCTTCTCGCCGGCGCGCACCGTCAGCCGGATCGGGTCTTTCGCGAGATCGTAGACCTTCGGCTTGTTGAGCACGGGCACCTCCGCGACGAAGACATTGCCCTCGCGGCGCACGGGGCCGGCCGCGCCGAACTCGAAGGAGGACGTGCCGGACAGGAAGACATCCGGTAGCGCCCCGTCGGCAGGCGCCTCGAAGCGCACGGAGATGCTCTTGTTGTCGGCGGCGAAGCGGCCGGAGAGCGGTTTGAAGCCGTCGCCCGCGCCATGCGGCAGGCTCGCCTCCGCATCGGCGATCGCGACTTCCTCCAGCGGGTTGGCAAAGGCCTCGCCGCTGGCATCGGCCGTCAACTGCGCCTGCACGGGCACGCAGATCTCCTTGCAGACGCCGAGGAACACCGTCGCGGTGATCGCGCCATCGCCCGCTTTTGCATCGAGCGTCAGCGGCAGCCGGACGGGCGCATCGTAGCCCACGTAATGGGTTTCCTTGTCGCCCAGCCGGCGCGGGGCAGGGAAGCCGATGGATTTGAGTTCGGCGCCGCTGATGGAAACCGCAGGCGGAATGCCGCTGCCGCCGGGATCGCGCCAATAGGTCTTCCAGCCGTCATGCAGGCGAATGTCGAGCATGGCGCGCACCGTGCCGTCGGCCGCGCGCGGCAGCGTCACGAGGCGCACGTCGCCGCCCGGCGTCTCGAACCAGGGCGAGCTGGCGGAAAGCGCCGGGGATGCGGCGCAAAGCAGGAGGAAGGCTGCGACATTCAGGCGTTTCATGACGCACATTTAACGCCGGCCAAGGCGGCTTTCCAGCGGCAAACGCGCGCGTGGCGATCATAATAGCTTGATCGGCAGGAGGGCGGTTATGCGCCCGGCCTAAAAGAAGGCTTTTCATTTGGCGGCGAATTGGTAGGCTGGGTGCACTATGGCTATGTCGGTTCTGAAAAACAGACGCGAGCGCGGTTTCCTTGACGGTCAGTTCCTGATCGCCATGCCGGGCATGGCCGACGCGAATTTCGCCCGCACCGTGGTCTATATCTGCGCCCATTCCGATGACGGCGCGATGGGCTTCGTCATCAACCGGCCGCAGCAGCTTAGCTTCTCGGACGTGCTGCTGCATCTGGAAATCGCCAACGAGGACGAACTGATCCGCATGCCCGGCACCACGCGCGATTTCCCCATCCGCTGCGGCGGGCCGGTGGAGAGCGGCCGCGGGTTCGTATTGCATTCCGACGACTACATGTCCGAATCGAGCATTCCCGTCAGCGACGATATCTGCCTCACGGCCACGCTCGATATCGTGCGCGCCATCTCGCACGGGCGCGGGCCGCAGCGCGGCCTGATGATGCTCGGCTATGCCGGCTGGGGCGCGGGGCAGATCGAAAACGAGATCGGCGCGAATGGCTGGCTCACCTGCCCGGCGCAGGAAGAACTGATCTTCGACACCAATCTCGACAGCAAATACGAGCGGGCGCTCGCTCTCATGGGCATCACCCCCGCCATGCTGTCCACCGAGGCCGGCCACGCCTGAGCGGCGCGGAATTTTAGCAGGACTGCGGGAACTAGTTGCGAAGAGCGCCGTTTGTAGAACGCGCCGCTGACGGCGTTTCTAACAAAGGGATTATCGCAATGGGCAGCACGAGCGACAAGATCAAGGGTACGGCAAACGAGCTGACCGGCAAGGCCAAGAAGGCCGCCGGCAAGGCCACGGACAATCCGAAGCTGCGCGCCGAAGGTGCCGCCCAGGAAGGCAAGGGCAAGGCCCAGAAGACCGTGGGCAAGGCCAAGGACGCCGTCAAGGGCGCGGTCGACCGCATGTAATCCGACGGGATGGCTGAGCCATTCCGCCATCGAATGAATGTATGCCCGTGCCGGCTTCCCGGCGCGGGCATTCTGTAGAACCCGTTCTCCGGTATCGCCATGAAGCTCTTTACCTGCGCCACCTGCGGCCAGACGATTTATTTCGACAACCGGTTTTGTGTGCGCTGCGGCTCCGCACTCGGCTTCCTGGCAGAAGATGTGGCGCTCCATGCGCTGCTCCCGGCCGGAGAGGGTGTGTGGAACATAGCAGGGCGGGGCGGTGCCTTCCGCTTCTGCGACAACGCGGTTCATGACGTTTGCAACTGGCTTGTGCCGGCGGATGGCTCGCATGCCTTCTGCGAAGCCTGCCGCCATAACCGCATCGTGCCCACTACCGATCCGCAGGGATTGGAACGCTGGCGGCGTATCGGCGCAGCGCAGCGTCATCTGTTCTATTCCATCCTGCGCTGGAACCTGCCGCGCCCGACGCGCGAAGACGACCCCGCCGGCGGCCTCGTCTTTGATTTCCTGGCCGATGAACTGGATGCGAATGGCAATGTGGTGAACGCGGCGATGACCGGCCATGAGGACGGCCTGATCAGCCTGCGGGCGGCGGAAGCAGACGATGCGGTGCGCGAAAGCGTACGCGTTTCGATGGGCGAACCCTACCGCTCCCTGCTTGGCCATTTCCGTCACGAGATCGGTCATTTCTACTGGACGCAGCTCGTGCGCGACGATGCCCTGCTGGCAGAAGCGCGCCGCCTGTTCGGCGACGAGCGCGAGGACTATGCCGCCGCCCTCCGGCGCAATTATACGCAAGGCCCGCCGGCCGACTGGCAGCAGCGCTTCATCAGCACCTATGCCGCCGCGCATCCCGCCGAGGATTTCGCGGAATGCTGGGCGCATTTCTTCCATATCGTCGATACGCTGGAGACGGCCCGCAGCTTCGGCCTCAACACCGATCCGAAGGGTCACGAGGAGCTTGAGGCCGAAGTGACCTTCGACCCCTACCGCGCCGCCAATGCCGGCCGCCTCGTCGAATCCTGGATCCCGCTCAGCGTCGCGCTGAACGCCATCCAGCGCTCGGTGGGACAGCCCGACAGCTATCCCTTCGTGCTGCCCCCGCCTGTTGTCGACAAGCTGGATTTCATCAACGGGCTGGTGAGAGGGGTTAGCCAGTAGGAATTAGGCAACAGGGGGAGAAACTGCCTACTGCCTAGTTCCTATTACGCCCGCTTCATCAGCGGAAAGCGCTCCTTGAGCAGCCGCTGGACGGAATCGTAGCCGATCGGCGGGCCGAAGAGATAGCTCTGGCCGAACTCGCAACCCATATTGCCAAGCTCGATGGCATCCTCTTCGGACTCGATGCCTTCCGCAACAACCTGCATTTCCAGCTCGCGCGCCATCGAGATGACGGAGCGCAGCAGCACGGTGCGCTTGTCCGAGCCGTCGCGCACCAGCGCCTTGTCGATCTTGATCGTGTCGAAGGGGAAGCGGGTCAGGTAGGACAGGGACGAATGGCCGGTTCCGAAATCGTCCAGCGCCAGGCCAAGGCCGAGGTCGCGCAGCTTGTTGAGGATCAGCCGCGCCTGTTCCGGATTTTCCATCACGACGGATTCGGTGAGCTCCAGCTTGATCTTCTCGGGCTCGCAGCGCGTGCGGGCGAGCGCGGCGCGCACATCGTTGTAAAGCTCGTTGTTAAGAAGCTGCGAACTGGAGAGATTGACGGAAACGAAGATCGGCAGCTCGCCGGTGTGCAGCTGCCAGTCCATGAGGTCGCTCGCCGCCTTGTCGAAGGCGAAGAGGCCGAGCTGGCCGATGAGGTCCGACGCCTCGGCGATAGGAATGAACTCCGCCGGCGAAATATTGCCGCGCTTGGGATGATCCCAGCGCATCAGCGCCTCGAAGCCGGCGATCTCCGCATCCTTGAGGCGGACGATCGGCTGGTAGACGAGGGACAATTCCTTGCGCTCGATGGCGCGGCGCAGATCCGTTTCGATCTGCAGGCGGTCCGCGCCGAAGGTGCGGAAGGCGGGGCGGAACGGCTCGACGCGGTTGCCGCCGGCCTTCTTGGCCCGGTACATGGCAAGCTCGGCATCGTTGAGCAGGCCCGCCGCATCCTCCTGCTGGTCGACCCAGGACACAAGGCCGATGGATGCCGTCAGGATGATTTCACGGCCGCCGAAATTGATCGGCACCATGATCGCCTTGCTCACCGCATCCGCGAAATCGGCCACCTTGGCGGGATCGCGCTCCGACATCAGGATCAGGCCGAACTGGTCGCCGGAGAGGCGCGCCAGCGTGTCCTGCGGCCGCAGCAGGCGGCGCAGGCGCCGGGTCAGCGCGATCAGGATATTGTCGCCGGCGGCGATGCCGAGCGCATCGTTGACCTGCTTGTAGCGGTCGATGTCGATGGTCATCACCGTGGGGCGCACCGTATCCGAGCTTGCCGTCAGCGACAGCATGGCCTGCAGGCGGTCGAGGAAGACCTGCCGGTTCGGCAGGCCCGTGAGGTTGTCGTGCAGCGCGTCCTGCAGCAGCCGGTCCACGGAGTTGCGCTGCTCGGTGATGTCGATGATCGTGCCCACGCAGCGGATGATCTCGCCGTTGGCGCCCAGCACCGGCCGGGCGCGGATCGACAGCCAGTGGTAATGGCCGTCCTCGGCGCGCACGCGGAACTGATGGTTGAGCCGGCCCCGGCGATGTTCGAGCAGCACGTCGAGCGTGGCGCGGAAGCGGTCGCGGTCATCGGGATGCAGGCGCGGCAGCCAGTTGCGGGCGGGGCCGTGCATGACGCCGGGCGCAAGGCCGAGCTGGATGGAGATGTCGGGAATGGTCACGACGCGGTCGCGGGCCACGTCCCAGTCCCAGACCGTATCGCCCGAGCCCGTCAGCGCCAGCGACTGGCGCTCGAGATCGGAGAACAGGCCCTGGCTGTAGGCGCCGCCGGCAAAGGCGTGCTGCATCACCGTGAAGCCAATGAGCAGCACGATGAGAACGAGCCCGCCGCCCAGCGCCGGCTGGATGATATCGTTGTTGAGCTGGCCGGTGACGGTGAGCCATGCGCCGAACAGCCAGACGAGGATCAGCGCCCAGGCCGGCACGAGCAGGATGGCGCGGTCGTAGCGGTTGAAGCCGAGATAGGCGATGAGCACGATGCCCACCGTTCCCGTCAGCGCGAAGGAGAGGCGCGCAATGCCGGCGGCGATCGGCGGATCGTAGATCGCCACGCCGAACAACAGGCCAAGACCCAGGATCCAGGCGAGCGTCGCGTAGGAAAGATGCGCATGCCAGCGGTTGAGGTTCAGATAGGTGAAGAGGAAGACGACGAGGCCCGCGGCAAGGAACACCTCCGTTCCCGCGCGCCATATGCGCTCGTCACCGGCGGTGATGCTGATGAGCTTGGACAGGAAACCGAAATCCACGCAGATATAGCCGAGCACCGCCCAGGCCAGCGCCGCCGTTGCCGGCAGCATGGACGTGCCCTTCACCACGAACAGGATCGTCAGGAAGACGGCGAGGAGGCCCGCAATGCCGAGCACGATGCCGCGATACAGCGTAAACGCATTGACCGTGTCCTTGTAGGCGTCCGGCGCCCAGAGATAGATCTGCGGCAGGTCGGGCGTGGCGAGTTCGGCCACGAAGGTCACCACGGACCCGGGGTCGAGCGTGATGCGGAAGACGTCCGCCTCGTCGCTCGGCTGGCGATCCAGCGCGAAGCCCTGGCTCGGCGTGATCGAGATGATGCGCTTGGCGCCGAGATCGGGCCAGAACAGCTTGGATTGCACGAGGCGGAAATGCGGGGCGACGATCAGGCGGTCGATCTGTTCGTCGGAAACGTTGGCGAGCGCGAAGACGGCCCAGTCGCCCTGGTGCGTATCGGAGGTCGCGCGCACCTCGATGCGGCGCACGATGCCGTCGGTGCCGGGCGCGGTGGAAACCTGGAAGGCCTCGCCCCGGCCCGTATAGATCTCCGTCGTGGCGGTCAGGTCGAGGGCGGTATCGTCACGCGAGATCCGCACGGGCTCGACGGCAAACGCCTGCCCGGCGAGCGAGGCGAACAGCACCATCGCCGCCAGCAGGATGAAGTATGAGGACCGGCTGGCACGCAGCGCGCGCGGCACGATTGAAGACGTCATTGAAAGCGCATTGTCCTTCGGTACTTGCCCAGTCCCGTCGCGCCCGGTGTCGCTCAGGGCCGCCTGTCGGCAGCCAGGAGCGAGAACATCACATGGTCGCGCCACTGCCCGTTTATCTTTAGATACTCCCGAAGGTAGCCTTCCCGCTGAAAGCCGGCCTTTTCAAGGAGGCGAATGCTTCTCGTATTGTCTGGAATACAGGCTGCCTCGATACGGTGCAACTGAAGGCTCGAAAAGATATAGGGAATGGTGAGCTTGAGCGCGCCGAACATGTGACCCTTGCCGGCATGGCGCGCGCCCATCCAGTAGCCGATCATGCAGCACTGCGCCGCCCCGCGCCTGATATAGCCGACGGTCAGCCCGCCCAGCAGGGCATTGTCCTCGCGCGAAAAGACGAACAGCGGAACGGCCTGGCCGGAGGAAAATTCCTGTTCATTGCGGATGACGCGGGCACGAAAGGCGCTCTCGGTCAGGTCGTCGCCGCGCCATGTCGGCTCCCACGGCTCGAGGAACGCGCGGCTCTCGGAGCGCAGCGCATACCATTGCCGATAATCATGGAAGCGGGGAAGGCGAAGAAGGTAGCCGTCGCCGGCAAGTTCGACCGTATCGGACTGCCGGGACAGAAACCGAAAAACCGACCTCGTCATGCAGCCCTCCGCACGCGCCGGCTGGTGGCGCGCATTCGTCCGAGATTATGACGACAGCGTTACCGGCGTCAAATCCTGTTGGGAGACGATCGGCTGGGAGACGGCCGGATTTGCCTTGCTATGCAAGATTCGCATGCCTGCGCTGAAAGCATGTGCATTTTAAGTAGGCACGGGAAAGGCTATATTTTCATCAACACAAAGGAGAGATGAACATGAACCTTTTCGCAAAGCTCAAGAAGAATGTTGCAGACCGCCGCGCCATCCGCGAACTCGGCGCTCTCGACGACCGCACCCTGCAGGACCTCGGCCTGACGCGCTCGAACATCCGCGCTGCCGTCAAGGGCGCAAGCGACATCATCTGATGCGGATCGCGGCACGCGCCGCATCCCGTCGGACCGCCGGAACGCACCTCCAGGTTCCGGCCCATAACCCGCCCGCAAGGCGGGTTTTGTCGTTTTGGGCTCCCGCCGGCATTAAGCTATCGACGCCTTTCAGCGCCGCTGCTATCACCGGTCGCGTTGAGATCGCAAAAGAGGCGCCGTGAAAAACATCTTGTTCGTCTGTAGCCAGAACAGGCTGCGCAGCCCGACCGCCGAACAGGTTTTCGCGGACTGGCCGGGCATCGAGACGTCTTCGGCCGGCACGAACAATGACGCGGAAAATCCGCTCTCCGCGGAACTGATAGAATGGGCGGACATCGTTTTCGTGATGGAAAAGGTCCACCGCAGCAAAGTGCAGACGCGATACCGCTCGGCCCTACGGGGCAAACGGGTGATCTGCCTTGATATTCCCGACAACTACACGTTCATGGACCCGGCACTTGTGGCGCTGCTGAAGGTCAAGGTGCCGCCGCATCTTTGAGCAGGCAGGCGGCCGGAACCCGGCCGTCCTGTTGCGTCGTCTGCCGGGACGAGGTGTTCCAGCGGGCCGATGGCCGCTCAGCCGCCCGGCTTGTCGAGCACGAAATAAGCGTAGCGCTCGTCGTCGATGAGGTCGTCCTTGGGACGAAGCGAAATCGACACCGGCGTGAAGCCGGCGCGTTCGGCCCTCTGCCAGAAATCGTCGATGCAATAGGTCGTCATGTTGGCGAGGTTCCGGCGGTAGCCCCATTGGCGGGACTTCGTCTTTCGGTCGGCCGTTTCGTATTTGATCTGGATGATCGCGGTTCCGCCGGGCCGCAGCACCCGGTTGGCGATGTCGAGGATGCGCTGACCATGCTCCTGCGAGGGGAGCAGCTCGAAAACATAGGTGCAGAGAAAAACGTCCGCCGTGCCCGCCAAGGCGCCGGCCGCAGCCTCGGGATTGGAGACATCGGTCAGCACGGGCTGAAAGCTCTCCTGGCCCATGCTGCGCAGCACGATCCCGCATTCGTCCAGCGTGGCCTGCGAGATATCCACCCCGACGAAACTGTCTGTCACGGGCGCGAAATGCACCGCATTCGCGCCGCCGCCACACCCCCATTCGACGACACGCCCGACCGGCAGGCTGCGCCTGCGGAGCGTCAGGTGGTCGAGCATGAGCTTGAGATGCGGTTTTCCGAGTTCCAGCCAGACGCGCTCCGGCACACCTTGGTCGCCTTTCCAGTGGGAGTTGGAGTGGAAAGCCCGCTGGTTCACGTCGCTCCAGTATTTCTGGGCCTCGCGTGCACGGCTGCGCTCCGATTGCTGCACCGGCATGTGTTCGAGCAATGTATAGCCGGCGTATCGAAGCAGGTTTCTGGCGACTGCTCTCATCGACGTCTCCCCGTCGGGCGCGACAGACCCGGTTCGGGTACCATCGCTGCGATCGACGGGAAAGAACATCCACCGAAAGGAGGAGTGTCCGGTGGCTTTACGGCGTATGCGCGGTCTTCGAAGGGCCGCTCAACTTGCGACCCGGTCGGGCACGCTGCCGCGCGCCAGCGAGCGTGTGATGTCGGCGGCCGGGACGAGGTGTTCCAGCGGGCCGATGGCCGAGATGGTCGGCACGGTGTCGAAGAACAGGCGTCCGGCGAGATCCGTCAGGCGTTCGATGGTGATGCCTTGCAGGCGTTCCATCAGTTCCTCGTTGGGGATCGGGCGGCCGTAGAGCATCATCTGGCGGGCGATCTGGCCGGCACGGGCGGCCGGGCTTTCCTGACCCATCAGCAGCTGGGCGCGGATCTGCGCGCGGGCGCGCTCGATTTCCTGCTGGTGGATGCTGTCGGAGGACTTCTTCAGCTCGTCGAAGATGACGGGCATCAGCTCGGGCAGGTTCTCGCCGCCCGTCGCGGCATGGATGCCGAAGATGCCGGTGTCCGAAAAGCCCCAGTGGAAGGCATAGATCGAGTAACAGAGGCCGCGATGCTCGCGCACTTCCTGGAAGAGGCGCGAGGACATGCCGCCGCCGAGGATGTTGGCGAGGATCTGCGAGCAGTAGAAGTCGCGCGCATGATAGGCCTTGCCCTCGAAGCCGAGCAGCACCTGGGCGTCCATCAGGTCGCGCGTCTCGCGAATGTCGCCGCCGGTATAGCGGGCGGGTTCGAAGACCGGCGAGATTTTCGGCGCCGTCGGAAGGCTGGAAAAACGCTCCTCGACCTGGCGCACGAATTCGTCGTGCTTCACGGCACCTGCCGCCACGACGAACATGCGGTCCGTCGTATAGTTGCGGTCGAGATAGCTGCGGATCTCGCCGGGCGTGAAGGAGAGCACGGTCTCCGGCGTGCCGAGAATGGCGCGGCCGATGATCTGGTCGCGATAGGCGACCTCGGAGAACTTGTCGAAGACCACGTCGTCGGGCGTGTCGTTCGCCGCGCCGATTTCCTGCAGGATGACGTGCTTTTCGCGGCGCAGCTCTTCCTCGTCGAAGACGGATTCCGTCAGGATATCGGCGAGAATGTCGACCGCGAGCGGAACATGGTCCTTGAGCACGCGGGCATAGTAGGAGGTCGTCTCGGTCGAGGTGGCGGCGTTGACCTCGCCGCCGACATTCTCGATCTCCTCGGCGATCTGGCGGGCGGAGCGGCGCTCCGTGCCTTTGAAAGCCATGTGTTCCAGGAGGTGGGCGATGCCGTGCTCGTCCGTGGTTTCGTTGCGTGATCCGGATTTGATCCACACGCCGAGAGCGACGCTCTCGAGATGGGGCATGGCTTCCGTCACCACGGTCAACCCGGATGTAAGCCGGGTGCACTCAACTCTCATCATGCGCACTTTCTGCGTTCAGTCCCGCGCCCGCGTGTGTTTGCCGATGAAGTCTTCCACCGCATCGAGCTCAGCACCGAGCACGTCGAACCGCTCTTCCCTTTGCATCAGGTCAGCAAGCCACGACGGAAGCGCCGGGTCAATACCACTCGCGGATTTTACTGCGGCGGGGAATTTCGCCGGATGCGCGGTGGCGAGCGTCACCATCGGCGAACCGGGCTTTTCATGCTTGGCGGCAACGAACACGCCGATCGCCGAATGAGGATCGAGCAGATAGCCGGTCTCGGCGAGCGTGGTCTTGATGGTCCTGGCGACCTCCTTCTCGGTGGCGCGGCCGGCACGGAACTTCTTGCGGATCGTCTTCAGCGCCTTGTCCTCGATCTCGAAGGCGTTGGACTGTTTGAGGCTTTCCATGGCGCGGCGCACCGCCCCCGCATCGCGATCGAGGGCTTCGAACAGCAGGCGTTCGAAGTTGGAGGAAATCTGGATGTCCATGGAAGGCGACGTGGTGGCCTTCACACCCTTGATCTCGTAGCGGCCCGTCTTCAGCGTGCGGGCGAGAATGTCGTTCTCGTTGGTGGCGATGACCAGCTTGTCGATCGGCAGCCCCATGCGCTTTGCGGCATAGCCGGCGAAGATGTCGCCGAAATTGCCGGTCGGCACGGTAAACGAGATCTTCCGGTCCGGCCCGCCCAGCGCGACGGCGGTCGTGAAGTAATAGACGATCTGGGCCATGATGCGCGCCCAGTTGATCGAGTTGACGCCGGACAATTTCACGCTGTCGCGGAACTTGCCGTCGTTGAACATCGCCTTCACGAGGTTCTGGCAATCGTCGAAATTGCCCTTGATCGCCAGCGCGTGGACGTTCTTTTCCGTGGAGGTCGTCATCTGGCGCTGCTGCACCGGCGAGACCTTGCCTTCCGGGAAGAGGATGAAGATGTCGGTGCGCTCGCGGCCGGCAAAGGCATCGATGGCCGCGCCGCCGGTATCGCCCGATGTCGCGCCGACGATGGTGGCGCGCTCGCCGCGGACGGCCAGCGCATGGTCCATCAGCCGCGCCAGCAGCTGCATGGCCACATCCTTGAAGGCGAGCGTCGTGCCGTGGAAGAGCTCCAGCACGAAGGAATTCGGGCCTGTCTGGACGACCGGTGCGATCGCCGGATGGCGGAACGTGGCATAGGCCTCGTCGATCATCGCGCGGAACTTGTCGGCGGGGATATCGCCTTTCACGAAGGGCGAAAGCACGGTGAAGGCGATGTCCTGGTAGGACTTGCCGCGCAGCGCGCGGATGTCCTTCTTCGAGAAGGTCGGCCATTCGCGCGGCACATAGAGGCCGCCGTCACGGGCAAGGCCCGCCAGGAGCGCATCGGAGAAACCGAGGGAAGGGGCCTCGCCCCGCGTCGAAACATAGTCCACGTTCACACGTCCTTGGAATGGTTGGGCTGCGGGGCTTTGCCTGCGGCCGTTCGTGACGATGCCGTTCTGTCCGGCCCGCCGATGGCGGACCGTTCGAAATTCTGCGGGCGATTTCATTCGACAATCGATTTTTCCCCACGCCGCTGCTATAGACCATCGCCTGGGGTCGTGAAAAGGCCCGTAAAACGAGTTCGGAAAGGCTTGGACGCCGGAGGCGGGGCCTGATCGCAGGGGTAGACGTAACGTGTTTGGAATGACAATCCGCCGCTTTCTCGGCATCACCCTTCTCGCCACCGTCGCCGGTTGCAGCCAGTCCGACAAGCCTGTCAATCTCGGCGTGACCAGCGATCCCTCGGGCGTCGAGGCTGCAACGCAGCAGCAGACGCAGGTCGCCGTCATCCAGGGGTCGTGCCCGCAGGTCTACCTGCAGGATGGCACGGCCGTGCTCCAGCGTTACGCCAGGGGCGCCAAGGATGATCCGCAGAACCTCGCCTACCAGGTGACGCTTGCCGACACGACGCGCCAGTGCACGATCAATTCCAGCCAGCTCACGATCACCGTGATGGTGCAGGGCCGCGTCGTCGTTGGCCCGGCCGGCGCCTCGGGCACCGTGAACGTGCCGATCCGCGTCTCGGTGCTCGATGGCACCAACACGCTCTACTCCCAGCTGGTGCAGTACCCGGTCGCCATCCCGGCCGATGGCTCGGCGGGCCAGTTCGTCTTCAAACAGGACAATATCGCCGTTCCCGGCGGCTCCGGCGGCTTCACGAAGGTCTATGTCGGCTTCGAGGACGGTCCGGCGAAGAAGCGCAAGTAAGCGCCTTCCAGACAGAAAAGGCCGCGGTCGATCAGGACCGCGGCCTTTTTGTTTCCGGCAATCCGTACCGTCAGATCGCCTCGCTCCATTCGGCCAGTGCGGCGATGACGCCCGGCAGCTCCGTCATGCGGGAAATGACGGTTTCCGCGCCGGCTTCCGTCAGGCGGTCGGCATGGGAGGGATAGGTGTGCGAGGCGCCGGTGAAGCCGACGACGCGCATGCCGGCGGCGCGGGCGCCCGTAATGCCATGCACGGAATCCTCGACGACCAGCGTGCGCGCCGGATCGGCGCCGAACTGCTTGGCGCCATGCAGGAAGATATCAGGCTTCGGCTTCACCCGGTCCGGCCCGAGGTCCTTCGCCGAGTAGATGTAGGGGCCGAAGACCGGCTTGAGGCCGACCTTCGTCAGCATCATGTCGAGCCGGTGCGAGGAGGAGTTGGAGCAGATGCAATAGGGCTTGCGGATGCGCGACAGCATCTGCTTCACGCCGTCGATCACCTTCACCTCGGCTGCCAGGCGTGCATCGAGCAGCTTTTCCGACTTGTCGAGCAGCGATGCGGAAAGCGGGATGGCGGCCTCGCGCTCGATGGCGAGCAGGATATTCTGCCAGGTCATGCCGGCAAAACGCTCGCCCATCTCTTCCACGCTGATCGGATAACCGGCCTCCGTCAGCAGCCGGGATTCCACTTCCGCGGCGATGATTTCCGAATCGACCAGGACGCCGTCGCAGTCGAAGATGATGAGGTCGAAACCTTCCATGATGGGCTGTCTTTCAAACTGTCGGCGCCGGCAGGCGCATCACGCCTTGCTTGCCGAAACCGGGAAAAGATCGGAGGGGGCGGGCAGGCCCGCACAGCTGCGGCATCCGTACACCAAAGGGTGGCCCGGGACAATTGCGGAGTGGTGGAAGGAGCTATGCGCAGCTGTCTGCCGCGCTTCAGCCCTGCAAGATCACGGAAACAGCGCCATGAACTTGCGTTCGCCATCGCCGGTGAAGCGGACCGCGCGGCTGTCCTTTTCGCGTTTTGCCCAGCCGTCGGCGATGAAGCGGGCGAGCAGCGCCTCGCCCAGCGATCCCGCCAGATGCGAGCGCCGCTCGCTCCAGTCGAGGCAGGTGCGGCAGACCGGGCGGCGCTGCGCCTTCAGCGCGGGCAGGTCGATGCCGAGCGCGGCCATGCGCGTCTCGCCCGCCGGCGTCAGCGCGGCGTCGTCGCCATCAAGTGTGACATCGCCGTCGGCCACCAGCCGGTCGAGCAGGCGCACGCCGTAGTCGCCGGCGAGATGGTTGTAGCAGACGCGTGCCTTGCGCAGTGCCGGATCCCTAGGGCCGGCACGGGCGCGCAGATGGCCGCGGTTGGCCGCAAATCCCATGATGCTTTCGAGCAGCCGTCCGGCCTGGTCGTCGGCTAGCGCGAAATAGCGGTGGCGGCCCTGCTTGCGCTGCGCGAGCAGTCCGCCGGCCTCCAGCTTGGCCAGATGGGCGCTTGCCGTTTGCAGCGTGACGCCCGCCGCACCGGCAGGCTTGTCCTCGGCGACCGCGCAGTCGCCGGCGAGCCGCTCCATTGAATGTCCCTAAATAACGCGAGAAATCCCGTCTCGACGCGGTTTCGGCTTTTTCTTCAGGGCCTTCAGCCTTTGGTAACCATCTTCGGTAACCATAAGCCCATCAAGTTCAGTTCCCAGTAAGCGTATCAGCGAGTATCAAATGCCATCTGTTCTTTCGCTTGCCGACGTCTCCCGTTCGCCCCGCAAGAGCGTGTGGCTCGACACCATCATCAAGGGAGACTGCGTCGCCGCGCTCGAGGCGCTGCCCGACCAGTCCGTCGATGTCATCTTCGCCGATCCGCCGTACAATCTCCAGCTCGGCGGCATGCTGACCCGGCCCGACCAGTCGCAGGTCGATGCGGTCGACGACGAATGGGACCAGTTCGCCTCCTTCGGCGCCTACGATGCCTTCACCCGCGCCTGGCTGCTGGCCTGCCGCCGCGTGCTCAAGCCCTCCGGCACCATCTGGGTCATCGGCTCCTACCACAACATTTTCCGCGTCGGCGCCACCTTGCAGGACCTCAACTTCTGGATCCTCAACGACATTGTTTGGCGTAAGACCAACCCGATGCCGAACTTCAAGGGCCGCCGCTTCCAGAACGCGCATGAGACGATGATCTGGGCCACCCGCGACCCCAAGGCCAAGGGTTACACGTTCAACTACGATGCCATGAAGGCCGCCAATGACGATGTGCAGATGCGCTCGGACTGGCTGTTCCCGATCTGCAGCGGCGGCGAGCGCCTGAAGGGCGAGGACGGCAAGAAGGTGCATCCGACGCAAAAGCCGGAAGCGCTGCTTGCCCGTATCCTGATGGCCTCCTCCAAGCCTGGCGACGTGGTGCTCGATCCGTTCTTCGGTTCCGGCACGACGGGTGCCGTCGCCAAGCGCCTCGGCCGCCACTTCGTCGGCATCGAGCGCGAGCAGGCCTATATCGATGCCGCCCGCGAGCGCATCGAGGCCGTCGAACCGCTCGGCAGCGGCACGCTTTCCGTCATGACCGGCAAGAAGGCCGAACCGCGCGTCGCCTTCAACACGCTGATTGAAAGCGGCCTGATCGCACCCGGCACCGTGCTGACCGATGCCCGTCGCCGCCACAGTGCCATCGTGCGCGCCGATGGCACGCTCGTGGCAGGCAACGACGCCGGCTCCATCCACCGCGTCGGCGCCAGGGTGCAGGGCTTCGACGCCTGCAACGGCTGGACCTTCTGGCACTATGCGGAAGGTGCGGAGCTGAAGCCGATCGACGATCTGCGCGCCATCGTACGCGCACGGATGGCCGGCCTCGAATAGGCCTGTCCAGGACTGAAAGACCGTTTCTCCAGCTGCGGCCTCCGGTGTTCCCTGCACCGGGGGCTGTGGCTTTCAAGGGACGGAAATCTTTTGTGTTTCGGCCTTGCGCGATTCAGACGATGTTAACCAACGCGCGCTTACTTTGAAGCCGACAAGGACATCAGGCCAAGCGGCGGAAATCGTTGCGAAAGCCACGGCCGAACAACCGGCCAGGCAGGCCGGATATCGCTTTTCCGGTTTTTGTACCTTCAGTCCCGGAAATGCGAAAACGCCCGGAGCTCCAAAGGCTCCGGGCGTTTCGGTTTCAGGCGCACTCTTTAAATTAAAGAGCGATGCCGTGGGCGGCGAGGTCCGCCTTCAGCTTTTCCGGATCGGTGAACAGCACGGCGTGCCAGCCGGCCAGGCGCGCGCCCTCCACATTGGCCGGCGCATCGTCGATGAACAGCGTGTGGGCCGGCGACAGGCCGAAATCGCGGCTGTGCTTCTCGTAGATGGCGATGTCGGGCTTGATGAGGCCGATCTCGCCGGACACCGTGACGCCGCGCGGCATGTCGAGGAAGGGGAAGAGCTTGCGCGCCTCCTTGAACGTATCGGCCGCGAAATTGGTCAGCATCGTCACGTCGCGGCCCTCCTGGATCAGGGCCTCCATGATCGCCACGCTTTCCACATAGGCATGCGAGACCATCTCGTGCCAGTGTTTGCGGAAGGCGCGGATGTGCTCGATGCGATCGGGATGCGCCTCGATCAGCAGGGCCTCGGCGTCCGCCCATGCCCGGCCGCGATCCTGTTCCAGGTTCCAGTCGTGCGTGCAGACATTGCTGAAGAACCAGTTGCGCTCGGCATCATCAGGGATGAGGCGGGCGAAGGGAATATGCGGATCGTAGTGAATCAGCACCCTGCCGATGTCGAAGACGATATGTCGGATTTCGATGCTGCTCATGCTTTCCTCGCCGTTTCGAATGCGTCGGGTATCGCTTGTTTTATGGCCTTCTTCATGACGGTCGGCAGGGCCTCGCCGTCGAGTGTCTCCCTGGGCTGCCACCATCCTTCGCCGGCCGCGGCATCACGCGATGCCTTCGAACGATAGACGGTCAGCCGCAGCTCGAAATGCGTGAAGACGTGCACGACCGTGCCGCAGGCCTGCCATGCAGCCGCAAACGGGGCCGCCCCGGTGCCGGTGTCGCCATCGATGCGCGCCGTCCATTGGCTGCCGGGCACCTCCGTCATGCCGCCGAGCAGGCCGCTTTCCACCCGCTTGCGCAGGAAGATAGCGCCCGTTTCGTCTTCCGCCACAAAGGCGGCACCCAGTCGCACCGGCTTTTCCTTCTTGGCGGCCTTGCGCGGATAGAGTTCCGGATCGTCCTGCCCGAGCACCCGGCATTGCGCGTTGAAGGGACAGAGCGCGCAGGCCGGGCGGCGCGGCGTGCAGATCGTGGCGCCGAGGTCCATCATGCCCTGGGCGAAATCGCCGGGCCGGTCCTGCGGCGTCATCGCGGCGACCAGCGCCCGCATTTCCGGCTTGGCGGCGGGCAGGGGCGTTTCGATGGCATGGAGGCGGGAAATGACGCGCTCGACATTGCCGTCGAGCACGGCGCTGTGGCGGTTGAAGGCGATGGCGGCGATCGCGGCGGCTGTATAGTCGCCGATCCCGGGCAGGGCCTTCAACCCTTCCGCCGTATCGGGAAACACCCCGCCATGCCCGAAGGCGACGGCCTCGGCGCATTTCTTGAGGTTGCGCGCGCGGGCGTAGTAGCCGAGCCCGGCCCAGGACTTCATCACGTCCTCATTGTCGGCCTTCGCGAGATCCGTGACCGTCGGCCAGCGCGACGTGAAGAGGGCGAAATAGGATTTCACCGCCTGGACGGTCGTCTGCTGCAGCATGACCTCGGAGAGCCAGACGCGGTAGGGATCGGCCGTCTCGCCGCGCGCCGCCATCGGCGGGCTCACCCGCCAGGGCAGGTCGCGATGGTGCCGGTCGTACCAGGCGAGAAGCAGGTCGGCGAGCGCCGTCGTTCGGTGAGGCTTGGTCATGATCGGCCTGAACGGGGTCGGATCGCCCCTCATTGTATCGCTGAATCGGCGCAAAACCCTGCACACTTTTGCTGGAATTGCTCTATAACTGGCGGAGTGGTCCGCGCTCTTCAAGGTGCTTCGCGGGCATGGCAGGAATATTTTCCCGCAAGGGGTAAACCGTGAACAACAAGGCGTCAAGACGCGGCATCGTGCAGATCAGCGAAGTCGCCAACGGTCTCATCGACCCGGTGCTGGCCAAGCGTGCCGGCATCAACACGATGCTTCTGGGCTCGTGGGACGAGATTGCCGGAACGCAGTTTTCCGACTGCACGCGGCCTGAACGCATTTCCTGGCCGCGCCGGGCCTCGGAAATGGCGGGCGAGGGCGGCGGCCATCAGCCGGGCGTGCTGACCATTGCCTGCGAGGGCGCCCGCGCGCTCTTCCTCAGCCACCAGCAGGGCGAGATCATCCAGCGCATCAACGGCTTCTTCGGCTTCCCGGCGATCAATCAGGTCCGGATCGTCCAGAAGCCGGTCAGCCAGCAGTCGCGCCACCGCGCAAGGCCGCGCCCGCTGACCGGCGAGGCCGCCCGCCATCTTGACGGCCTCGTCGAGGGCATCGAGGGCGATGCCCTGAAGGCGGCTCTGAAGCGGCTCGGCACGGCGGTGCTCGGCCGGCGTCGCTAAAGCATTTCCAGCCGAAGCGGAATCGCTTCGGCGTTGGACGATGCGGGAAGAAAAAATGATAGGGCATGCCCGGTGAGCCTGTGTTCGCCGGACGTGCCCGAGAACCATCGAACGGTCACAATTCTTTGAAGTTACTGGCCTCCACGCAGCTTGTTCGCGCCCCAAAGCAGGTATATCGGGAGTGCGAAGAGCAATTCTTGCGAAAAGACTTGAACCGTCTTTCCTCAAGAATTGCGTCCGTCCCAAGAATTTCCATCCCACAGGAGAGACCATGTCCCTTTCCGAAATGAGCCTGATGAAGCGCCTTCTCACCGGCGTTGCCGTAGCAGGGCTTGCCGTGACGCTCGCCGCCTGCTCCGACGAAAAGAAGGAACAGGCCGCGCAGGATCCGGCGGCCACGCAGTCGACATCGACTGAAACCACGGGCTCGACGACCTCGGCCGCCACGACCGGAACGACGGAGGTCGCCCAGGCCGACACGGCGACGGCCGCGCCCGCGGAACTGCCGACCGCCGAGGGCGATGTCGACATGGCCGAAGTGCTGAAGCCCGGCGCCCTGCCGGACATGGCGCTCGGCGAAGCCAACGCGCCGGTGACGATCGTCGAATACATGTCGACGACCTGCCCGCATTGCGCCGCCTTCCACAACAATACCTTCGACGCGATCAAGACGAAGTACGTCGATAGCGGCAAGGTCCGTTTCATCGTCCGCGAATTCCCGTTCGATCCGCGCGCCGCCGCAGCCTTCATGCTGGCCCGCTGCAAGCCGCAGAACCCGGCCGAGCTGACGGACGCCGCGCAGTATTTCCCGATGATCTCCATGCTGATGAAGCAGCAGGAAGTCTGGGCCGCCGCGCAGGATGGCCGCGAAGCGCTGCTGCAGATGTCGAAACTCGCCGGTTTTACACAGGAGAGCTTCCAGGCCTGCTTGACGAACCAGAAGCTTCTGGATGATGTGAACGCGGTACGGGAACGCGGTGCCAAGGAATTCGGCGTCGCAGCGACCCCGACCTTCCTGATCAATGGCAAGCGCTATTCGGGAGACATGTCGGTTGGCACCATGTCGGCCCTCATCGACAGCATGCTCTGATCCTTCGACCGGATTGACGGCGGGCGACGGCGGAAGCCGTGCGCCCGCTTTTTATTTTTCGTCGGCATCCGTGGTTCACCCCCCTCTGCCCTGCCGGGCATCTCCCCCACAGGGGGGGAGATCGGCTTGGAGCAAGGCGGTGCCACGATTCAGTCTCCCCCCTTATGAGGGAGATGGCAGGCAGGCCAGAGGGGGGTGCCGCACCCCCAAGGCAGCCGCATGAAGTTCAACAAGCTCCGCCTTCTCGGCTTCAAGTCCTTCGTCGAACCCACCGAATTCGTCATCGAGCGCGGCCTGACCGGCGTGGTCGGCCCCAATGGCTGCGGCAAGTCGAACCTCGTCGAGGCGCTGCGCTGGGTGATGGGGGAAAACTCCTACAAGAACATGCGCGCGTCCGGCATGGACGACGTCATCTTCTCCGGTTCCGCCAACCGTCCGGCGCGCAACACCGCCGAAGTCGGCCTCTATCTCGACAATTCCGACCGCACGGCGCCGGCCGCCTTCAACGACGAGGACGAGATCCAGGTCTCGCGTCGCATCGAGCGCGAGAATGGCTCCATCTACCGCATCAACGGCAAGGAAGCGCGCGCCAAGGATGTGCAGCTGCTCTTCGCCGATGCCTCCACCGGCGCCCGCTCGCCCTCCATGGTGGGGCAGGGGCGGATCGGCGAACTCATCCAGGCCAAGCCCCAGGCCCGCCGCCAGCTGCTCGAAGAGGCGGCCGGCATTTCCGGCCTGCATTCGCGTCGCCATGAGGCGGAGCTGCGCCTGCGCGCCGCCGAAACCAATCTCGAACGGCTCGACGATGTGACCTCGCAGCTCGAAAGCCAGATCGAAAGCCTGAAGCGCCAGTCGCGCCAGGCCAATCGCTTCAAGGCGCTGTCGGCCGATATCCGCCGCCACGAGGCGATGCTTCTGCACATCCGCTGGGTGCAGGCGAAGGAGGCAGAGGGCGAGGCCGAAAGCCAGCTCAACCAGGCCACATCGCTGGTCGCCGAGCGGGCGAATGCGCAGATGCAGGCCGCCAAGGATCAGGCCGTCGCCAGCCTGAAGCTGCCGGAGCTGCGCGAGAACGAGGCGAAGCTTGCCGCCGCGCTCCAGCGCCTCCAGATCGCACGGGCGCAGCTGGAAGAGGATTCCGCCCGCCTGCTGCGCCGCCGTGACGAACTTGGCCGCCGCATGGCGCAGCTTGCCGAGGACATCGTGCGCGAGGAGCGCATGGTGGCGGACAATGCGGCCGTACTCGATCGACTTCTCGTCGAAGAGGATGAAATCCGCGAAATTCTGGCCGAGGCCGACGAGCGCGCCGAGGCGGCCCGCGAGACGATGGACGAGGCGGCGGCGAAGCTTGCGACGAGCGAAGCCGCTCTTGCCGCCGTTACCGCCGAGCGCGCCGAAGCCCAGGCCGTGCGCAACCAGCTGGAAAAGGCGATCCGCGATCTTTCCGAGCGCCATCTGCGGCTTGGCCAGCAGCTCGATGCGCAGGCGCGCGAGCTTGCCGACATGGATGCGCGCATCGCCGCACTGCCCGACCCGGAAGAGCGCCGCGCCGCCGTGCAGGAGGCCGGGCAGGCGCTGGAAGCCGCCGGCGAGATGCTGGTCGCCGTCGAGGAGGCGCTGGAGGAGGCCCGCTTCGGCGAAGCCGCCCTGCGCGGTCCCGTCGACACGGCACGCGCCCGGCTGGCCGGTATCGAGACGGAAGCCCGCACCATCCGCCGCATGCTGGAGGCCGGCACGAGCGCGGGCTCTTCTGCGCCCGTCGTCGAGGATGTCGCGGTCGACCGCGGCTATGAAACGGCGCTGGGCGCCGCACTCGGCGACGATCTCGAATCGCCGGCCGATGTGGATGCGCCCGTTCACTGGCGCGCGTCGGGCGATGTCTCCGCCGATCCGGCCCTGCCGGGCGGCGTGCCGTCTCTCATTTCTCATGTCCGCGCGCCCGCGGTCCTGCACCGTCGCCTTGCCCAGGTCGGGATTGCCGGCGGCGTGGAGGAGGCGCTGGATCTCCTGCCGCAGCTCCGTCCCGGCCAGCGGCTGGTGACCCGCGACGGTGCGGTGTTCCGCTGGGATGGCCATGTCACCGGTGCCGATGCGCCAAGTGCGGCGGCGCTGCGCCTGGAGCAGAAGAACCGCCTCGCCGAACTGGAAGCCGAACTGGACGACGCGCGGGCGGCGCTTGCGGATGCCGAGGCCGACCTTGCCCGCGCCGCCGAGACGATCCGCGCCGAAATGCAGCGCCAGCAGGCCGCCCGCGAGGCGCAGCGCGTCGCCACGCGCGCGCTTGCCGAGGCCCGCGAGGCGCTGGAAACGGCCGAGCGCGCCTCCGGCGATCTCATCCGCCGCCGCGCCGTTCTCGGCGAGACGCGCGCGCAGATCGAAGGGCAAGTGGAAGAGGCGGCGCAAGCGCTCGAGGACGCCCGCGCAGCCCTTGAAGACGCGCCCGACCTTTCCGATCTCGACCTGCGCCTGCGCGCCCACACGATGGATGTCGCGACCGACCGCGCGACGCTCGCGGAAGCCCGCGCCGCCCATGACGGCCTCGCCCGCGAAATGGCCGACCGCCGCCGCCGCCTCATGGCGATCGCGACCGAACGCGAGACCTGGACGACCCGCGCCACGAGCGCCGAAAACCACATCGCCACGCTGCGTGAGCGCGAGGCGGAAGCCCGCGAGGAAATGGAGGAGCTCGCCGAGGCGCCCGACGAGATCGAGGAAAAGCGCCGCGAGCTGCTGACCGGCCTCAGCAATGCCGAGGCCGCGCGCCGCGAAGCCGCCGACGCGCTTCAGGAGGCCGAAAACCGCCAGCGCGAGGCCGACCGCGTCGCCACGACCGCGCTCTCGCAGCTTGCCGAATCGCGCGAAACCCGCGGCCGCGCGGAAGAGCGCCTCGTCTCGGCGCGGGAGCGCCGCATCGAAGGCGAGACGCGCATCCGCGAGGCGCTGAACTGCGCGCCGCACGAGGCCCTACGGCTGACAGGCCATGCCGCCGGCGCGCCGCTTCCCGATCCGCGCGAGACCGAACGGGACCTCGACCGTCTCAGGATCGAGCGCGAGCGTCTCGGCGCCGTCAACCTGCGCGCCGAGGAAGAGCAGCGTGACCTGTCCGAAAAGCTCGATGCGCTCGTCACGGAGCGCGAGGATATCATCGAGGCGATCCGCAAGCTGCGCTCGGCCATCCAGAGCCTGAACCGCGAGGGGCGCGAGCGCCTGCTGGCCGCCTTCGATGTGGTGAATGCGCAATTCCAGCGCCTCTTCACCCACCTGTTCGGCGGCGGCACGGCGGAACTCCAGCTCATCGAAAGCGAGGACCCGCTGGATGCCGGGCTGGAAATCCTCGCCCGCCCGCCCGGCAAGAAGCCGCAGACCATGACGCTGCTTTCGGGCGGCGAGCAGGCGCTGACGGCCATGGCGCTCATCTTCGCCGTCTTCCTCACCAATCCCGCGCCGATCTGCGTGCTGGACGAGGTGGACGCGCCGCTCGACGACCACAATGTCGAGCGCTATTGCAACCTGATGGACGAGATGGCGGCCTCCACCGAGACGCGCTTCATCATCATCACCCACAACCCCATCACCATGGCCCGCATGAACCGCCTCTTCGGCGTCACCATGGCCGAACAGGGCGTCTCCCAGCTCGTCTCCGTCGACCTGCAGACCGCCGAACAGCTGCGCGAAGCGTCCTGACATCAGGAACAATAAACTCTCCAGTGCGTTTAAAGCCGCCTGCCGATTTGCAGCGCATACGCAATTGGGGATCACACGTGAACAGAAACGCACTCTACATGATCATCGGCGCCCTTATCGTCGTGGTGGCCGGGTTCGCTTACTATGCCTATCAGCAGGAAAAGAAGCCGGACGGGGTGGAGATCAAGCTCAACGACCAGGGGCTTTCGATCGAGGGCAATTGACGCCGGCGCGTGACCCATGATGCCGCGTCCCGCCGGGGGCAGGGCTTTTCCAGTCTTCGTCAACGCTATATTGCATTGCCGTCGCATTTTTGACGCAGTGCAGCATAATTCCTATCCTGCCGCGTTTTCAAAGGGATGCACTTCCTGTAGATTGCGGACGCGCATGTGGGAGGCGTTGATGGAGAAGTGGGTCTATACCTTTGGGGATGGCCGTGCCGAAGGCAGTGCGGAAGATCGCAACCTGCTCGGCGGCAAGGGCGCGAACCTGGCCGAAATGTG
Organism: Shinella sumterensis; assembly: GCF_004514425.2. GTDB lineage: Bacteria > Pseudomonadota > Alphaproteobacteria > Rhizobiales > Rhizobiaceae > Shinella > Shinella sumterensis. The sequence goes on along the minus strand of NZ_MYFN02000008.1, from coordinate 17,504 downwards.
CAATCTCGGCCTGCCGGTGCCGCCCGGCCTCACCATCGTCACCGATGCCTGCAACCACTATTACGAGAATGGCCGCACGCTGCCTGAAGGCCTGAAGGATCAGGTCCGCGCCGGTCTGCGCCGGATGGAAGCCATTACCGGCCGCGTCTTCGGCGACACGCAAAAACCGCTGCTGCTTTCGGTCCGCTCCGGCTCGCGGGCCTCCATGCCCGGCATGATGGACACCGTTCTCAATCTCGGCCTCAACGACGCGACCGTCGAGGGACTGGGCCAGGATGCCGGCGATGCGCGTTTTGCCTGGGACAGCTACCGGCGCTTCATCCAGATGTATGGTGATGTCGTCATGGGCCTCGATCACGAGGTCTTCGTCGAAATCCTGGAGGATGAGAAGGGCAGGCTCGGCCACGAGCACGACACCGAGCTTTCGGCCGGGGAATGGCAGGAGGTCGTCGCCCGCTACAAGGAGGCCATCCGCGAGGAACTGGGCGAGGACTTTCCGCAGGACCCGGAGACCCAGCTGTGGCGTGCCATCGGCGCCGTCTTCGCGAGCTGGATGAACGCGCGCGCCGTTACCTACCGCACGCTGCACAATATCCCCGCCGTCTGGGGCACGGCTGTCAATGTGCAGGCCATGGTCTTCGGCAATCTCGGCAATTCCTCCGCGACGGGCGTCGCCTTCACGCGCAATCCCTCGACGGGTGAGAATGCGCTCTACGGCGAATTCCTCGTCAACGCGCAGGGCGAGGATGTCGTCGCCGGCATCCGCACGCCGCAGAACATCACCGAGGAAGCGCGCATCGCGTCGGGCTCCGACCGGCCGTCGCTGGAAAAGCTCATGCCGGAAGCGTTCAGCGAGTTCCGCGCCATCTGCGACAAGCTGGAGCGGCACTACCGCGACATGCAGGACCTCGAATTCACCATCGAGCGCGGCAAGCTCTGGATGCTGCAGACCCGTGCCGGCAAGCGCACCGCCAAGGCCGCGTTGAAGATTTCCGTCGACATGGCGACGGAGGGATTGATCAGCCAGGGCGAGGCCGTCAGCCGCATCGATCCCGCCTCTCTCGACCAGCTTCTGCACCCGACCATCGATCCGCGCGCCCGCCGAGACGTCATCGGCTCCGGCCTGCCGGCTTCGCCGGGGGCTGCGACCGGCGAGATCGTCTTCACCTCGGAAGACGCGGTGAAGGCGCAGGACGAGGGGCGCAAGGTCATCCTCGTGCGCGTCGAGACGAGCCCGGAAGACATTCACGGCATGCATGCCGCACAGGGCATCCTCACGACACGCGGCGGCATGACCAGCCATGCGGCGGTCGTCGCGCGCGGCATGGGCACGCCCTGCGTGTCCGGCGCCGGCACGCTGCGCGTCGACCTGCGCAACGAACTGCTCGTCGCCCATGGCGTGACGCTCCGCAAGGGGGACGTCATCACCATCGATGGCTCGTCCGGCCAGGTGCTGAAGGGTGCGATCCCCATGCTACAGCCGGAACTGTCGGGCGATTTCGGCCGCCTCATGGAGTGGGCCGACCGCACGCGCCGCATGAAGGTGCGCACCAATGCGGAGACGCCGGCAGACGCGCGCGCCGCGCGCTCCTTCGGTGCCGAGGGCATCGGCCTTTGCCGCACCGAGCATATGTTCTTCGAGGGCAGCCGCATCAACGTGATGCGCGAGATGATCCTCGCCGAGGACGAAGCCGGCCGCCGGGCATCGCTGGAAAAGCTCCTGCCGATGCAGCGCTCGGACTTTGCCGAGCTCTTCGAGATCATGCACGGCCTGCCGGTGACCATCCGCATGCTCGATCCGCCGCTGCACGAGTTCCTGCCGAAGAGCGACGAGGAGATTGCCGAGGTCGCCACGGCCCTGTCCATCGAGGAGGCGGTGCTGCGCCGCCGCGTGGATACGCTGCACGAGTTCAATCCCATGCTCGGCCACCGTGGCTGCCGCCTTGCGATCTCCTATCCCGAGATCGCCGAGATGCAGGCGCGCGCCATTTTCGAGGCCGCCGTGGAAGCGGCGAAGAAGACCGGCGCGGCCGTGGTGCCCGAGATCATGGTGCCGCTGGTCGGCCTGAAGGCCGAGCTCGATTATGTGAAGGGCCGCATCGAGGCCGTCGCCAGGGCGGTCATCGCCGAGAGCGGCGTGACGATCGATTATCTCGTGGGCACGATGATCGAGCTGCCGCGCGCGGCGTTGCGGGCCCATGTCATCGCCGAATCCGCGGAGTTCTTCTCCTTCGGCACCAATGACCTGACGCAGACCACCTTCGGCATCTCGCGTGACGACGCTTCCGCCTTCCTCTCGACCTACATCCAGAAGGGTATCGTCGAGCAGGACCCGTTCGTGCAGCTCGATTTCGACGGTGTGGGCGAACTGATCCGCATTGCCGCCGAACGCGGCCGGCGCACGCGCAACGACCTCAAGCTCGGTATCTGCGGCGAGCATGGCGGCGACCCGGCGTCGATCCATTTCTGCGAGGATGCGGGGCTGGATTACGTGTCGTGCTCACCCTTCCGCGTGCCGATCGCGCGGCTTGCGGCTGCCCAGGCGGCGTTCACCAACGGCAAGGCCTGAAGGTCAGCGGCGATAGGTCCGTACGACATAGACCGGCTGCGACATGAACAGCGCCTCGCGGCTCGCCGCGCGCAGTTCCGCCCGCCGGTCGAGATCGATGCGTTGCAGGCAGGCCGCGAACGCATCCGTGCGCGGCCGGAAGCCATAGGAGACGCAGCGGCTTTCGTCGGAAGCGCGAATTTCCTCGGCTGTCTGGCAGCCCGCCAGCGCGAGCATCACCGTGGTAAGGGCGATCAGGCGGGATAATATCGGTGACATGCTCTGGCTCCGGCGATCAGTTGCTGGCTTGACTTAGGCGAGCGCCGCCGTTTCGGCAAGACCAGGCGCATTTCCAGCCGAAGCGGGGTCGCTTCGGCATAGGCCAATGCTCTAGATCCGTTCCAGCACACCGATGAAGGCATCGGCGAAGCGCTTGAGGCCGGCCGTGTTTTCATCGGGATTTTCCACGCGAATCGACGATGCCTCCGCGTCGAGCAGGGCAAAAACCACTTCCAGCGCGCCGTTCTCGCCCTTGGGCACGCGCAGCGCGGCAATGCGCTGGCAATCATCCGCGAGGCCGGATGCCGGCAGTTCGAACAGGAAATCGCCATCGAGCTGGCTGGCGGCGGTTCGCACGGCATCGGCGAACGCATCCGCATCGCCGGAAAAGCCGTCGAGGGAAAGCTCCAGTTCCAGAAGTTCGAGCGGGAGGGCGGTCTCGCCGTTCGTGGCGGCGGTTGTGGTGTCGGCGGCTGTCGGCGTCGGCAACATTGTCTTTCTCCTGAGGCGACCCGGCAAGAATGAAAGCGGCCTGCACCCGGAATCGCGTAAAGATGAACTACCCCCGTCCCGGGAAAGTTCGTTAAGGAGCGTGGCAATTTTGCGGCAGCCGCGTTTTCCTGCCATCTGTTGCCGCAGGACAACATCTGATCCCGCTTATCTGACGGATGGAAAAATGCGCCTCCCTGCGCTAGGGAAGAGAGCCGCGGGCTTTCCGCCGGCCTATCCGGTTCGGCGCGCGGCCCTCTCGCATCCGGAACGGCGTGAAACAGGGAGAGGCGCTTGCGGTGGATCGGTTTCACCGGGGCGCATCGGCATTCGGTGAGGCCATGGCGATCACGATCCAGTACGAACGGCCCGTTTCCTACGCCGCGCAGTGGGCGCGCCGCCTGTCGCTGTTTTCCTGCGCGCTGTTTGTCGTCGTCGTCGCGGCACACCGCTTCGGCCCGTTGACGACGCCGCATTTCCTGGTGCTTGCCGCCTTCGCCTGCGGTGTGGCGGCCCTCGCGGTCCTGATGGCGGCTGTCGGGCTTGCCCGGCTCTGGCATGTCGGCGCGCGCGGCGGCAAGGCCTCGCTCACGGCGCTGTTCTTCGCGCTCCTGCCGCTCGGTGTCGCGGCCGCCGCGGTCTATTCCTACATCTACAAGCCCGCCCTCTACGATGTCACGACCGATACGAACGCGCCGCCGCCATGGATAATCGAGCCGGTCGCGGACAAGGGCTGGCCGGCCCGCGCCCACACGATCACGCCGCAGGACCGGCAATTGCAGCTCGATGCCTATCCCGCCCTGTCCGGCCGGCGCTACGAAGGCGCGCTCGATCGCGTCTATCAGGGTGTGCGCACGGTGTCCGACGCCTACGGCATCAGGATCGTCGCGGAAGACGGGATGGACAACATCCTGACCGATCTGGAGGATCTGGCCGTCGATCCCGCAAAGGCGGGGCAGGGGGCCGAGGCGCTGGGCGAGGTGCCGATCCCCGAGGCGCGCCCGCTCGAAACGCCGCTGACGCCGCATGCCGGCAGCTCGGGCGATGTGCTGGTGCAGGGGGAATGGCGCAGCCTGGTCTTCGGCCTGCGCTTCGATGTCGTCATCCGCCTGCGCGAGGAAGCCGAAACCACGCTGGTCGACATGCGCGCGGCCTCGCGCACCGGCGGCCATGACCTCGGCATCGGCGCGGATGTGGTGGAAGGCTATCTGAAGGCGCTCGACGCCGAGTTGCTCGGCATCGCCGGCGACTGATCCCGGCGACTGATCAGAGACCCGGCGCCGGGAAATAGAGGCCCGAAAGCGAGGGCGGGCCGTCCGTCACCACCTCGCCGCGGGCGACGAGATCCTCCAGATGCGCCAGCACGGAGAGGGCGGCTGCGCCATGCAGGCGCGGATCCGTCTCGCGGTAGATGACCTTCACCATGTCCGCAATCAGCCGGTCGCCCGCACGGATGCGCTCGCGCACCGCCCGCTCGCGCATGCGCCGGTGGGTCCGCAGGCCGCGCAGGAACGCCGCCGGTTCCGTCACCGGTCCGCCATGGCCGGGAAGATAGAGCCGGTCGTCCCGCTCCAGCAGCCGCTCGAGCGAGGCCATGTAATCCGCCATGGCGCCATCCGGCGGCGCGACGATGGAGGTCGCCCAGGCCATGACGTGGTCGGCCGAGAAGACGATGCCGTCGGGCCCGTCCAGCGCGAAGGCCGCGTGGTTGGCCGTATGGCCGGGGGTCAGAAGCGCCGTCAGCGCCCAGCCGTCGCCTTCCACCCGCTCGCCATGCGCCAGCGCGATGTCGGGCACGAAATCGATGTCGGCGCTTTCGGCGAAGGGATTGCTCTCGCCGGCATGCAGCGGCCGTGCGGCGCGATGCGGCCCCTCCGCGACGATGACGGCGCCCGTCTCGGCCTTCAGGCGGCGGGCAAGCGGCGAATGATCGCGATGCGTATGGCTGACCGCGATATGCGTGACCTCACGCCCGGCAAGTGCGGCCATGAGCGCCCGGAAATGCGCCTCGTCCTCCGGCCCGGGATCGACCACCGCCACGGAGCGGTTGCCGACGATATAGCTGTTGGTGCCGTGGAAGGTGAAGGGGCTCGGATTGTTGACGGTGATACGCTGCACACCCGGCGCCACCGCAACGGCATCGCCATAGGCCGGCCTGAAATCACGCTCGAAATGCGGGCTCTCGTCCTTGTCGTCACGCACGGCAGGTGTCACTTGTACTCGATCTCGATGAAGCTCATCGGCGTGTCGCCGCCATTGACGACATTGTGCGCCACGCCCGCCTCGCGGCGATAGACGGCGCCGGCCTTTGTCGGCACGCGCCGCGCGCCCGCCTCGTCCTCGATCAGGAAATCGCAATCCGTCATCGGCACGACGACATAGCCGAGGCCATGGACGTGATGGCCGGTATCCGCACCCGGCTCGAAATCCCACCGCGTGACACGCACCATCGCATCATCGAGGAGAACGGTGGGAACGGCCGGCGGACGGGCACGGAACTGGGACATGAAGGCTCCTTGCGGAATTGGACGCGGGGACGGAAATGCACGGGCGCGCTCGCGCGCAAAGCCGTGCAGGCGGGGGCGGCACAAATCCTACCGCCCGCCACCCGCCCTTGCCAAGCACCAAGCCCGCAGAGCCGCGGCTCGGCACAAGATAATCGCAGAAAAGCCGAACATAAGCATTGTCCACGCCCCCCCGCTTTGCTATCAGGCTCCCGCAAGTTGGGGCGTCGCCAAGCGGTAAGGCACCGGTTTTTGGTACCGGCATTCCCAGGTTCGAATCCTGGCGCCCCAGCCATTTCCCTTTTGTCAGGCGAAACCAGATTTCCAGCGGTTTGTGCCGGCTGGGCAGGGGCCATGCCGTTGGCAATCTCGCCGAACTGAAAGGTTTTTGGTATCGAGCGGAAAGGGCTTGCAACAGGGCCATTCATCCGACGGCAAGCTAGCTTTCTTTGACGATATCGTTTAGGTGCCACGCAAGGTCTGGTGGCATAAAAATATGAGGATGACATGGTGGCCCGAAAGATTGCCGTTATCGGTCTCGGATATGTCGGTTTGCCGGTCGCTGTGGCGCTAGCAGAGAAGTTTCCCTTCGTCGTGGGATTTGACGTCAAGAAGTCCCGCATCGAGGCCCTCAAAGTGGGCGAGGATGTGACCGGTGAAGTCGACGGTGCGGTACTCAAAAGGTCATCTCTGCAACTGACGTATGAAATTGCCGACGTGAAGGATTGTGACTTCTATATCGTCGCGGTTCCCACGCCCATTGACGACAATCGCCAACCGGACCTCGCTCCCCTCATTGCAGCGTCCAAAACGGTGGCTTCGGTGCTCAAGGCCGGCGATATCGTCGTTTTCGAATCGACCGTGTTCCCAGGCGCGACCGAGGATGTCTGTGGTCCGATTCTTTCCGAGATTTCGGGGCTCCGACAAGGTGTGGACTTCAATCTCGGCTACTCGCCAGAGCGTATTAATCCCGGTGACAAGAAGCACACTTTCAAGACGATCACGAAGGTCGTGTCGGGAGACACCGCGGAGAGCTTGGATGAGATTGCCGCTGTTTACGAAGCGGTCGTTGATGCCGGCATCTACAAAGCCTCGTCGATCAAAGTGGCCGAAGCCGCGAAGGTCATTGAAAATACCCAGCGCGACCTGAACATCGCGCTCATGAACGAGCTAGCGATCATCTTCGAGCGCATGAACATCCGGACCAGCGAAGTCCTGGCCGCCGCCGGTACCAAATGGAATTTCTTGCCGTTCACTCCTGGTCTTGTCGGTGGGCACTGTATCGGGGTCGATCCCTATTATCTGACCGCGAAGGCCGAGTCGCTGGGATACCACCCACAAGTCATTCTGTCGGGACGACGTATCAATGACGGCATGGGCGCGTTTGTGGCCCAGAAAATGATCAAGATGCTGGTCGCCGGAAAGCGCCCACTGAATGGTGCTCGAATTGGTATTCTGGGGCTCACTTTCAAGGAGAATGTTCCTGACCTACGGAATAGCCGTGTGCCAGATATCATCAAGGAATTGCGGCAGTTCGGCATCGAGCCCATTGTGCACGACCCGCTGGCCTCCGCCGAAGAGGCCCTTGAAGAGTACGATGTTTCATTGAAGCCTCTCGCTCAGTTCGATCAATTGGATGGATTGATCCTTGCGGTTCCGCACGAAAGCTACGTTAGGGATTTCAACTCCTACATTGCCAAGGTCGCAGAGGGTGGTGTCATCATCGATATCAAATCGGTTCTCGACAAACAGATTCTCGACGCCTCGAACCGCCTGAACTGGAGCCTCTGATGAACAAGGTTTTTGTAACGGGAGCTGCAGGCTTCATCGGCTTTCATACCGCGCTTCGCTTGCTTGAACGCGGTGAGATTGTAGTCGGTTATGATGTTGTCAACGACTACTATGATCCGACGCTCAAGTATGCGCGGCTGGCGGAACTTGCGAAGTTCGAGAAATTCACATTCGTCCGTGGCGATATCTCGGACAAGGCGGCGATGGAAAAAGTCTGGAGCGAGCAGGGACCGTTCAAGCGCGTTATTCATCTCGCAGCGCAGGCAGGAGTGCGCTATTCCCTTGAGAATCCCTATAGCTATATCACAAGCAACTGCATGGGCCATGTCACGGTACTCGAGATGTGCCGGCATACTGAAGGCTTCGAGCATCTTGTCTATGCGAGTTCAAGTTCCGTGTATGGGGGGAATAAGGAATTGCCTTACTCCGTCCAGCACGACGTTAACCGCCCAATTTCGCTTTATGCGGCGACGAAGCGCTCAGACGAGTTGATGAGCCATTGCTACAGTCATTTATTCGGCCTGAAGCAGACCGGCTTGCGCTTTTTCACTGTCTACGGCCCTTGGGGCCGACCCGATATGGCACTTTTCATTTTTGCCAAGGCAATCGCCGAAGGGAAGAAGTTGCCCGTTTTTAACGGGGGGCAGATGAAGCGCGATTTTACATTCATCGACGACATCGTTACCGGCATCGTTGCCTGCCTGGACACCCCCCCTGATCCTGGAAAGGTCGATCCTCCAGCCCGGGTGTTCAATATCGGCAATACGCGAAGTGAAGACCTCATGGACTTTATTGCGATCATTGAACGGGAAATGGGGCGCAAGGCAGATATCGAGTACTTGCCGATGCAACCTGGAGACATTGAAGCGACGTACGCCGATGTGACCGAGACAACCGAGGCTGTCGGCTATCGGCCGACGACCAGTATCGACGAAGGCATTCCGAAGTTCGTTTCTTGGTTCAAACAATACCATAATATCAACTGAGCTTCTCATGTTTGGGCAAATGCACAAGATTTACAGCCTGCTGACAAAGCGGCAAAGGCTTCAGGCTGCTGTACTTTTTGCATTGACGACCTTCGTGGCAATGTTTGAGCTGGTAGGCGTCGCATCGATATTGCCCTTCATGGCCGTTCTGTCGTCCCCGGACACGATAACGACCAACAAGATTATCAAAGGCGTCTATGACATATTAGGATTTTCTTCCTCAAGAAGCTTCCTGATATTTTTGGGGATTCTGACATTTTCTTTGCTAATGTTGGGAAATGCCGCGAAGGCCGTCAGCAGTTGGGCCAGCAACAGATTTTCTGGACGCTGGGGACACAGCATTTCTATCCTGCTATTCGAGCAGTACCTGAATCAGCCGTATATTTTCTTCATTGAGCGCAATTCCTCTGAATTGAGGAAACTCGTCCTTGGTGAAGTCCAGATTCTGATCAGCAGCTACCTCATCCCGGTTCTGGATGTGCTGTCGCGCTCACTTATCTGCATCGCGGTTATCGGGCTGATCTTCATTGCTGACCCGATCCTGGCCATCGCGACAGTGCTGGTGCTTGGCGGAGCCTATGCCCTCGTTTACATCTTCATTCGCAGATGGTTGTCACGCATCGGAATGCTTCGTTCTAACGCCCAGACGATCCGGCACAAGATTGTCAATGAAGCATTGCAGGGAATCAAGAATGTAAAACTTACCGGGCAGGAAAGTCTATATGTGAAGCTCTTCGAGCGACCTTCGCGGGACCAGATCCGTGCGAATGCCTTGGCCGTGATGGCAGCTGAGTTGCCGCGATACGCCCTTGAAAGTTTTGCCTTCGGAGGCCTGCTGTTCGTTGTCCTGTATAAGCTTTCGCAAACCAGCGACTTGCAGGGAACGCTCCCCATTGTCACGCTTTACGCCGTGGCGGGATATCGCCTGATGCCGAACTTCCAGGCCATTTTCTCGTCTGTCACCAAGATTCGCTTCAACAGCATAGTGCTGACGCGCATACACCAAGAATTACATGCGACGCTGCCAGCTTCCGGAAGGCATCCGGTCGATGATCGCCAACCCCGCCTGCCGTTCGAACACAGTATTGTGCTTAAGAACGCAAGCTTCTCTTATAACGGGGCGCTACGCCCCGTTTTTCGAGATTTTAACCTGACAATCCGTGCCAACTCGATTGTCGGCATCGTCGGGAAAAGTGGCGCGGGAAAGACAACTCTTGTGGACGTGCTGATCGGCTTGTTGCAGCCGACGGGAGGGGAAATCTTCATCGACGGAGTTAAGCTGGGGCCGGAAAACGTAAGGGCGTGGCAGAAGAACGTCGCTTATGTCAGCCAGCACATCTATCTTTCCGACGATTCCATCCGGAGGAATATCGCATTCGGCGTACCCGATAGTCAGATTGATGAGAAAAGATTGCAGGAGGCCATAAGGTTAACGGCCCTGCAGGAATTCGTAGAGAACGATCTTCCAGAGGGGCTGGATACACTGCTAGGTGAGAATGGCGTGCGCCTGTCTGGGGGGCAAAGGCAGCGTGTGGGAATTGCTCGGGCACTTTACCTTGACCGTCCTGTGCTTGTTTTGGATGAGGCCACGAGTGCGCTTGATATGGACACGGAGAGGGAGGTCATGGCTGCAATCAACAATATTGGTCACAGCAAGACTGTAATCATGATTGCTCATCGGCTGGAGTCGCTGTCGGCAGCAGATGAACTTATAGATTTGTCCGGTTCGTCCAAGCAGGTGGATTGAGGAAGGCCCGCGCATGTGTCGACTGGGAGCGCTAACGATCGTTCGCCGAGGCGTTACACGGCCGTTCTATTGTGGTCCGAACGAATAACGGAGTGGTAATGCGAATCCTGTTCTTGATCGGTTCGTTGCGCATGGGCGGGGCAGAGCGCGTGGTCAGCCGGTTGGCAAATTATTGGAGCCAAAAGGGCTTTCAGATCTGTGTTGCGACAGTTCGTGAAGAAGCAAGCGACTTTTATAAGCTGGAACCGGAGATTGCCAGAGTAGCATTCGATCTCGGGTATTCAGCTCGCCGCCGGCATCAGCGCTACATAAAATACTTCAAGACCATTTATGCTACTGGAAAGGTAATCCGGGAATTCAAGCCTGATGTCGTCATCAGTTTCGTGACGGGCATAAATTTCCGCGCCCTCGCCGTAAAGCCGTTCTTCTCCATGCCGTTCATCATTTCGGAGCGGACCAACCCGGACAAGCAGAAGATAAACGCTCGGGGCGCGCGTATTCGCCGACTGATCTACCCATTTGCGGATAAGGTCGTTTTCGTGAGCGAAGGCGTGAGACAAGCTTATCCGTGGCTCGATGACCAAAAGAAAGCGGTCATTTACAACCCCGCTATCCGATTGCCGGCGACGGTTACCGACCGGGTTGCCGAAAAGACGATTGTGACCCTCGGTCGACTAAACCAGGTCAAGGGTCATGACATGCTGATCGACGCGTTCAACAGGATTGCAGGAACCTACCCGGATTGGCGTCTGCGCATCTATGGTGAAGGTGATTATCGTCCGGGCCTTGAACGACAGATTGCGCAAAGCCCGTACGGTGACAGGATCACTCTGGAAGGCTTCACACGGACGCCGGAGACGTGTCTCAAGTCCGCTGGCATGTTCGTCCTGTCTTCAAGGCATGAGGGATTTCCCAATGCACTTGTAGAGGCAATGAGCATGGGGTTGCCCTGCATCAGCTTCGACTGTCCCTTCGGCCCCGGCGAACTAATTGACCATGGTAAGAATGGTCTTCTTGTCGAGGCCGATAACGTGGAAAAACTTGCTGAAGCAATGGAGAATATGATCTGTCATCCGCAACAGCGTGAAGCCATGGGACGGGAAGCGGCATCGGTCAGCCGGAGGCTGAATATAGAAGCGATCGCGAGCGAATGGGAGACGCTCATTCGCTCGCTTATTGCCGAAAGATCATGACCTTTAAGCCTGTTAACGACCGTTCGACCGTCGTTGTGGTGACCAACCTCGCCAGGGGGGGCGCACAACAGATTGCCTTGGCATTTGCCCGGCATCTCGAAACGACGAACAATCTTATCGACGTCTTGCTGCTTGATCCGACACGTCAGGCTTTGAATGAAGCCAAACCATTTCGGGTGAGAGGGATACTGGGTACGATTGGCCACAAGTTGCTTTATCCAGTCTGCATATTCGCCTTGGCTCTTCGGCTTCGCCGCTCGAAGCCAGCGATAGTCTTAAGCACATTGCTTGTTGCGAATGTCGTCACGTTGCTTGCCGCCCGGCTTGCATTTGGCAAGCGTGTTTTATGCGTTATCAGGGAAACCACAACGATCGGAGCAAGATCAAGGCGCGGCGGCGTATTGGGTCGTCTGCTGTGCCAACTCGCCAAGTGGGTGTATCCGCTTGCGGATGCCGTAATCGCTCCCTCGGAGGGAGTCGCGCAAGATCTCGTTGGAAATCTAGGCCTGCCGCGCGGAAAGGTCCATGTCCTGCTCAACCCGACCATAGACGAAGGGTTTCATGGCAGATCAGTCGAAAAGGCCGCGTATCGCTTTCAGCATGAGACGGCAGGACCCCTTTATGTCGCATGCGGTCGATTAGGTCCCGAAAAGGGATACGATGTTCTCCTGCGGGCTTTTGCCGATGTTCATCATCGCGTTGCCGGTGCGCGTTTAATCATCATGGGGGAGGGAACTCTCCTGGCCGAATTGCAGGCCTTGGCATCGATCCTCGGCATCTCCGCAGCGGTCGACTTTGCCGGCTATGTCGCCAATCCCTTGCCTATCATTCGCCAATCGAATGTATTCGTTCTTGCCAGCCGATGGGAAGGCTTGCCGAACGCGCTTATCCAGGCACTCGGTTGTGGCACGACGCCAGTAGCCACAGACTGCCCGAGCGGGCCGAAGGAGATTCTTGAAGATGGACGCTACGGCTATCTTGTTCCGGTCGACGATGTCCCGGCACTATCAACTGCGATGGTGACGGCATGGCAGTCGCCCATGCCTGCGAATGTGCTTAAAGCCCGGTCGGAGGATTTTTCAGAGCAGCGTGTGTTCGCCCAGTACGAGACCCTCGTTGGAAACTTGATGAGAGGTCGCGTATGAAATTGTGTGTGTTGATGGCGACATATAATGATGAGCGGTATCTAAAGTCTGCTTTGGACAGCATTCTCAATCAGACCTATACCGATTTCGAATTACTGGTCGTTAACGACGGCTCAACCGATCGTACGGTCGATATATTGCAGCACTGCGCGGCACGCGATGCGCGAATCAGGGTTGTGAATTGTGAAGCCAATGGTGGGTTGGCGCGCGCGCTTAATATCGGTCTTGCGCAAACCCGCGCACAGTTCGTCGCGCGAATGGATGCCGACGATATTGCGTTGCCTCAGCGTCTCCAGAGGCAGATGGATTACTTGCAGGCGCATCCCGAAATCGACGTCCTGGGCACTTTTTCTGAGGACATAGATGAAAGTGGGCGGCGAACGGGTCGTATCAGGCGTATGCCGGTGGGCGTTCGCAAAAACGCCGATCTTGTTTGGACCAACCCGGTCATCCACCCGACGGTTGTCTTCCGAGCGGACAAGATCAAGCAACTGGCCGGATACGATGAAACACTGCGCCGCCGGCAGGACTATGATTTGTGGTTTCGGGTGGTCGCCAGCGGAATGAAAATCGATAATCTGCCTGAGGCTCTCCTGCTGTATAGGGAAACGGCTGAGACCTTTCGCAAGAACAGCGCCACGGCCATGTGGCAGCAGGCGAAGATAGGACTTAGGGGGTGCCGCAAGATCGGCGCTGGCCCTGTCGCCTACATGGGAGTCGTCGTTCCGCTGATAACAAGCCTGTTGCCTTTGTCTTGGCGGCGAGTCGCCAAGCGCGTTTTGAGTAAAGTAGATCCGAGAGGGAGTTGAAATGTCGGCGGCAACAGGTCAGCGCGGAGAACTGGCGGTTTCGATCGTTGCTGCCGTAGTTGCATTGGTTGTCGGCGTAGCGGATTTTTCCGGCTCATTCCGGCAGGTTGATGTGCTGGATTTCGGTAGTGACACCCTCATAACCATATCACGCGCGCTCGCCCAGTATGAACCTTCAATCTATGCGGGCGATTTTCTCTTTTCTTCGCCGCAAAACTATAAATTCTACAATAATGCAAGCGTGTGGTTCTTCTACCTCGTTGAGTCCCTGGGGAGCGGCAACTTCTCTACTTGGTACCGCGCACTGAATATTCTCGTGGTGGCGCTGTTCCTATTTTCTTGGTTTTTCCTTGCGTATCGACTCTATCGCTCAAGCATTTGTGCGGCAGCGTTTACGGTGAGCTGCGCTGTCGCGATCCCGGTCTTAAGCGGGGACTACTGGGGGTTGTTCAATGAGCCTCAGGCGCGGCAAATGTTCAGCGCCGTCCTTCCTCTGATCATCCTTGCCGCCCTGGAAGCTCGTCCGCGGGTGCTGGACTGGATGGGTGTGTTCCTGCTGATGGGCATGGCCATGTGGCTTCATCCCGCGTCCGGGCCGCCGATCGCCCTTGCACTGCTCCTAGCCATGATGGCGTCCCAATACGAAAAGAAGCAGCTGCCGCTCCTCGTTTTGCGCGCTGCCCTGGGTGGGATCGTCTTTCTGGCATTCGCTCTCCCTAACATCTGGCAATACTATTTAGGAATCCGGGAAGCGGCGGTTGGCGCGGATCCGCAGCTCGTACGAATGGCTTGGGAACTACGTTATTCCAGCGACTACACCGATCCAGTGAACGGTGTTTTGGCGGCTGTCACGCGCGCCTTTGGTGGCTGGCGCCTTGTCCTGCCGATCTGTGCAACGATTGGGGCCTGCTTGCTTCTTCGCCGAAATGACAGCGAGATACGGTCGAAAGTCAGGATGATATTGGTCTTCACTCTGGCGATTGCATTTCTTGCTGGAGGAGTTCCTGTCATCGAGGCGGGAGTTGCCCGCGCGATGGGCCGTACCCCGATGCAAATGGACCTCGTCCGCGGTCTCCGTTATCTGGTACCTATGCTGCTGCTCATCGCATTCTGGAGTGTCGCGCATCACGTCAGGGCGACCAAGGCGATGCAAATTTTCGTTTCCCTCGCCCTTGCTACGGTCTGGATAGCTGCAAGCCAGCTTAGCCCCCGCTATCGTCAGAATGATAATGTGCTGGCGGGGATAAAGTGCTGGCTCAAAGCACATCCGATTTGCCCGACCACAGGCGAAACAGACTTGCAGCGCGTCCTTGCCGAACTATCTGACAGCGAGGCGTTTCCAGGCAAGGTCTTCTCACCAGAGTTTGGTCTGCAGATCCGTTCCTATGCGCGCCGGGAGCTTGCATTCGACTGGAAAGACACTGGATGGCTAGCCTATTCCAACCATAAAAAACTCACCGACAATTTGAGCAATATGGAAACCTACAAGGCCATAGCCTTGATGCCGGATGGACCGGAAAAGCAAAGGGCGTGGCTTGCTTTCGGCTCGAGCGTCGGAGCCGACGTCGTTGTTGTCGACGCAATCGCTGGATTCTCTGACCCCGCATTTCCAACTCTGCGGAGGTTTGGCGATCTGGCGATCTATTCAAATCCTTAGATTAAATTGATTGCTTAGCTGGCAGGCTGCTCTTGCATGACCAGGTATCCACGATCACGCATGCCGGAAATCAAAAGTCTGCTGCCCCATATCGAAAGATGCCCGTTGTCGGAATAGACTGGCTTTCCGCCCGCGGTGAAGTTCATACAGCTTCCGTCGTTGCAGAGAAAATCGAAGGGATCGGTGAAGCGCGCAATGCCCGACAAGGCGGCTTTCAGTCTCTTGTTGAACTCTTCTTTCGAGGCGATGGACTGAGCTGAGCGGTCGCCGCGGCTGCAGTCGAAATCGGTTTTGAGCGGTCGCGTTGCGCAATCGACTGGCGAAACGGTCATGCCGCTCATCGGGACCGCCCCCACAACTAAGACCGGTGTTTTTGAATCCCGCCGCAGGATATCGATTTGATCCGCGACAAAGCGCGCAAATTTTTCCGGTCCCCGAGTGTCGAGTATGTCGGAAGGATCCTTGTTGCTGTAGACAGGTAGCTCCACGTGCCCCAGCCAGGATTGGTGGATTAGAACTGGTGCCGGGTGCTTTTTTATCTCGTTGAAAGCGTCTCGTCTTGCCTCGGCACAAGATGCAGAGCCCCGTGCCGTGATATACGTTTCCGAGACGAAAAGGCATGCGCTTGGAGCATATATGATGAAGTTAACTTCAGGGATCTCTGCTTTGAGTCCCTCAGCAAGCGCCCGTGCATGAGAGTCTCCCAGTAGATAAATGGTCGCCTTTCCTGAGCCTGGCTGTGTCTCGCATCTCGGAATCTTACAGGAATGCCCGCCGTAATAGGCTGAATGGAATTTCTTCGGTTCGCCGATATAGCGCAATTCCCGGAGCGTGGAAGGGCTGCGCCAGGCCATTCCGTCAATGGCAGCCCAGGTAAGAGGTAGGCACGCGACGGCGAGGGTTGCGGTAACGGCAATCAGCAAGGGTCTTGTTGGGATTCTGAAGCTCGTCATCCCCCGTCTGCGGAATGGCATCTCCACAAAACGATAGCTCAGGAATGAAAGCAGAAGAATGGCGCCAGCAGCCAGCATCGTCTCTGCCGCGTTGAGATCACGCATCAAATAGTATTTGGCCATAACGATAACTGGCCAATGGACAAGATAAAGTGAGTAGCTGATCTTTCCAACGAAGACGCACAAACGGTTCGATAGAACAGAGGCCGAGGCCGCTTTTGAGCCGAAATATATGACAGCGCCGGCGCCGAGGCAGGGAAGAAGCGCGGTTATGCCTGGAAATCTCGTTTCCTGCGTATATACGACTGCCGGGACGAGAATGAGAAGAAGCCCCAGAAGGAAACCGCCTTCGCGAACCCGAGCACCGTGCTGGCTTGTACCGGCAAGCACGATAAGTCCGCCCAAGGCGAGTTCGCTGAAACGTGCGGGCAAAAGAAAATATGCGGCGGTAGGGTCTCTTTGGAGTATAATCTCGGCCGCGACGGTGGACGCTATAATCAGGGGCAGAAAAACAACAGGCCGAACTAGCTTGTGCCGAAATAGCCAAACCAACAGCAGCGGCCATATGAAATAAAACTGCTCTTCCACCCCAAGTGACCATGTGTGCAGTAACGCCTTGGTATCTGCCGCTGCATCGAAGTAACCGCTTGTCTGCCAAAAGTAGATATTCGAAACCGACAAAATCGCCGAAAATGCGCTCTCGGCCAGTTCCTTCAAGGCAGCCGGTGAATAGATCAGAGCGGCGATGACGCAGGTGGCGATGATTGTTGCAAGCAGTGCGGGGGCAATCCGCCGAATACGTGCGATGTAGAATTCGGTGATCGAAAAGTGTCCTTTTTCAAGGTCATGCAGGATTTTGCTGGTGATGAGGAAGCCGCTGATCACAAAGAACACGTCAACGCCGATGAAGCCTCCGGAGACTGTAGTGGAGCCGAGGTGAAAGAGGAGGACCAGGGTAACTGCGACGGCACGCAGGCCGTCGACTTCCGGGCGATATCGCATTGCATCTTGTGACAAAGTAGCGCCCTCGCTTCGCTTTCCTCGGCGAGGCCTAGCACGGCATTGTCACTTTTGGGATGCGCACCGATCCATTTTTTGTGAGAGCCGGGCTGGTTTGCACAAATAAAGAAGGACATCTCGTCATGACGTATTGAGTCGGTGAACTGCCCCCACTTTCGACCGGACAGTCGGCATAAGCAGAAAGGCTCAAGCACAGGCTTGAGGACAGGCTTATGTCTAACGCATATCGACACGTTGAATTGCTGACCGGTGATGTCCGCCGCAGGCGGTGGACAACCGAGCAAAAGCTGACGATCATTGAGCAGAGTTTCGAACCAGGCGAGACGGTATCTTCGACCGCTCGCCGCCATGGCGTCGCGCCCAATCTGCTTTATCGGTGGCGC
>NZ_MYFN02000007.1 GCF_004514425.2 Shinella sumterensis | reverse complement strand
TGCCGAAACCAAAGGGCCGCTTCAAGCGGCCTTTATGCTTTCCAGGCAGCGGATGTGTGGTTGCTGAAATACAACGGTATTTTGCCTCCGGCAAAAACCGGACCGGAAATACGATCTTTGCCTCCGGCAAAAATCGGTCGGTATTTTGCCTAACGGCAAAAACCGGGTAACGCGGGGTGGAGCAGCCCGGTAGCTCGTCAGGCTCATAACCTGAAGGCCGCAGGTTCAAATCCTGCCCCCGCAACCAAATCAAAAAACCCCGCACGGAGAAATCCTGCGGGGTTTTGTCGTTTTGGGCCGGAAAGCGCCCACGCATGTCGCCACCAGGCAAGGCAGCCGTTTCTTTCCTGTAACGTAAAAAGCCCCGTATCGTCCCCGTGTTCGGCAGCAGCCCCATAATCGTCCTCCCCGAAACAGGAACCGACGACATGGACAAAACCGATAACCTCAACCTCCCCTATATCCTGCCCTCCCAGGCACAGAAACACGTAACGCATAACGAGGCGATCCGCGCGCTCGACGCCATGCTGCATCTGGCGGTGCTGAGCCGCGCCGTTACGGCCCCGCCTGAAAACCCTACCGGCGGGGACCGCTACATTGTGCCCGCAGGTGCGACGGGTGTCTGGAGCGGAAAGGAGACCCAAGTGGCGGCGTGGCAGGACGACGCCTGGGCCTTCTATGCGCCGCGCGAGGGCTGGCTCGCCCATGTCCTTGACGAGAACCGCATGCTCGTCTTCAAGGCGGGCGGCTGGATGGTGGCCGCCTTTGCCGTCGCCATTCCCGACCAGGTCGGCATCAACACGTCTGCGGACGCGACCAACCGGCTGGCCGTCGCCGCGCCCGCCTCCCTCTTCACCAATACCGGCGCAGGACACCAGCTCAAGATCAACAAGGCGGCGGTCGGCGACACGGCCTCGCTTCTCTATCAGACCGCCTGGTCCGGCCGCGCCGAGATGGGCCTGGCCGGCAACGATGCCTTCAGCATCAAGGTCAGCGCCGACGGCGCCACGTTCCGCCAGGCGATCGTCATCGATCCCGCGACGGGACGGCCTGCCTTCCCGTCCGGCGCGCAGGGCCTGCGCGAGCAGCTGACGGCCGACCGCACCTACCACGTCGCACCGGCCGGCAGCGACGGCAATGACGGCCTGTCGACCAGCGCGCCCTTCGCCACGCTGCAGAAGGCGATCGACACCGCGCTGGCGCTCGATTGCGCCCGCCATGACGTGACGATCCAGCTGGCGGACGGCACCCATGCGGGCGCGAGCGTTTCCCGCCCGCTTCTCGGCAACGGCCGGCTGACGATCCGGGGGAACGAGACGACGCCCGCTTCCGTCGTGCTGACAGGCGGCCTGTCCTTCGCCAATGGTGTCCATGCCAAGGTCTCGGGCCTCAGGATCACCATCACCACGGATCTCATCCATGCGCTTTCCGTGGGCAATGGCGTGACGCTGCGCATCGGCAGGATGGAGTTCGGCGCCGTCGGCGCCAATGCCGACCACATCTTCTGCGACAATCCCTGCAAGATCCTTCTGGAGGACAATTACACGATCACCGGCGGCGCGCGGCGTCACATGAATATCGGCGGCGGCGGTTCTCTCTCGGGTACGGGGCGCACCTTCACGCTGACGGGCACGCCCGCCTTCACCCAGTTCGCCGCCACGAGCCATTGCGGCACGATCGCGCTGTCGAGCGCCACCGTCGTCGGCAGCGCCACGGGAAGCCGGTACATCGCCGACACCAACGGGGTGATCAACACCTTCGGCAAGGCGACGACCTTTCTGCCGGGCTCGACCGCCGGCACGAACCCCGCGGGCGGCATTTATGCCTGATCCCGAAACATAGCCTGCACTGCAACCCGGCGGCCTCTTGCCTTGAGGCCGCCGGGCTGGCTATGAATTGGCCATGTCACTCGAATCCGTCCGCGCCTTCTTCGCCGAAAAAGCCCCCGATATCGCCGTCATCGTCACCGAGCAGAGTTCGGCGACCGTGGCGCTCGCCGCAGAGGCGCATGGCGTCGAGCCGGCGCAGATCGCCAAGACGATCTGTGCGCGGGTCGGCGAGGACATCGTGCTGATCGTCGCGGCGGGAACGGCGCGGCTCTCGAACCGGAAGTTCAAGGACCGCTTCGCCGCCAAGCCGCGCATGCTGGATGCCGAGCAGGTGGTGGCGGCGACCTCCCATCCGGTGGGCGGCGTGTGCCCCTTTGGCCTGCCGACGGACCTGCCCGTTTACTGCGACAGGTCGCTCAGCGCCTTCGCGGAGGTCGTGCCGGCCGCCGGCGCCACCAATGCGGCGGTGCGCATCGCGCCCGAGCGCATGGCCGCACTCGTCAACGCCGAATGGGTCGACGTTTGCGAGTGAAACGGCGCGGCCTTGCCGGCCGGCCGTGAAAGAGTTTCGCTCAAATCCGGGGAAATCGCCGGCTAGCATCGGGGCGCGGGACATCGCAATATGACACAATCGTGATCCTGGTGCCCGCCTTCGGCCGGACGCCGTTCACGGGCGCGGAATGGTCGCGCGCCCGGGCTGCGCTGTCGCGCGGCTTGGGCTGGAGCCGGGGTGCTGGAGGAGCTTGGACCCGGAAATGTTCTTACGGTGACGCCGGAGGCGTCAGGGGGAAACAGCATGTTTGAGAAGTTCTTCAAACTGAAAGAGCACGGGACGACCGTGCGCACAGAGGTGATCGCGGGTCTGACGACCTTCCTCACCATGTCCTATATCATCTTCGTTAACCCGGACATCCTGTCGACCACGGGCATGGACCGGGATGCCGTCTTCGTCGCGACCTGTCTGGCGGCGGCACTCGGCTCCATGGTCATGGCGCTCGTCGCCAACTGGCCGATCGGCATGGCGCCCGGCATGGGCCTCAACGCCTTCTTCGCCTTCACCGTGGTCGCAGCCCTGGGCTTCACCTGGCAGCAGGCGCTCGGCGCGGTCTTCATTTCCGGCATCATCTTCGTCATCCTGACGGTAACGGGCGTGCGCAGCTGGCTGATCGCCGGCATACCGCATTCGCTGCGCAGCGCCATCGCCGCCGGTATCGGCCTCTTCCTCGGCATCATCGCGCTGAAGAGCTCCGGCATCGTGGTCGACAATCCCGCGACGCTGGTCGGCCTCGGCGATCTCAAGCAGACCGGCCCGCTGCTGGCGATCTTCGGTTTCTTCGTCATCGCCGTCCTGGACGCGCTGCGCGTCAAGGGCGCAATCCTGATCGGCATCCTCGCGGTGACCGTGCTGTCCTGGATCTTCGGCGTCAGCGAATTCCGCGGCGTCGTCTCCGCCCCGCCGTCGATCATGCCGACCTTCCTGCAGCTCGATATCATGGGTGCGCTGCATGGCGGCCTGCTGCATGTCATCCTCGTCTTCGTGCTCGTCGAGGTGTTCGACGCCACGGGCACGCTGATCGGCGTCGCCAAGCGCGCCAATCTCATCCAGGAGGGCAAGCCGAACCGGCTTGGCCGCGCGCTTCTCGCCGACAGCACGGCGATCGTCGCCGGCTCGATGATCGGCACGAGCAGCACCACCGCCTATGTCGAAAGCGCCTCGGGCGTACAGGCCGGCGGCCGCACGGGTCTCACCGCCTTCGTCGTCGCCATCCTGTTCCTCGCCGCCCTCTTCATCTCGCCGCTCGCCGGTTCCGTGCCGACCTACGCGACGGCGCCGGCGCTGCTTTACGTGGCCGGCCTGATGATGCGCGAACTGACCGAGGTGGAATGGGAAGACCTGACGGAAGCGGCCCCGGCCGCGATCACCGCGCTCGTCATGCCCTTCACCTATTCCATCGCCAACGGCCTTGCCTTCGGCTTCATCAGCTATGCGGTGCTGAAGCTCTTCACCGGCAAGTGGCGGCAGATCCACCCGGCAACGGCCATCGTCGCCGTGCTCTTCATCATCCGCTTCGCCTTCTTCGCGGAGTAGGCGAACAGCCAAAATGAAAAGGGCCGCGTCATCGACGCGGCCCTTTTTCGTTTCCGGTTGGTGCCGATGTCAGCGGATGAGGAACGGCTCGGCGTAGAAATGCTCTTCCAGGTTCACGCCCTCGCCGCCGCGGTCGATGACGGCGAAATCGGAGACGGCGTCGAGCGGCGTCAGGATGCCGTGCCAGACATTGCGGCCGATATTGACGCCCTGTCCGGGCGCCGTGCGGAAGGCGATGGGATCGGCCGGGCCATGAACGGTTTCGTGCGCCACCACCACGAGGAAGGACGCATCGCCGAGCGGGATGAAGGCCTGGCTGCCGAGCGGATGGCGCTCGACCATGGCCAGCTCCAGCGGCAGCGGATAGGGTTCGCCACGCAGCAGGCTGATCATCGGGCGGGCCTTCTCGCCCGTCGTCTCGATATGGGCGAGGTCATGGTAGCGCGTGCACTTGCCCGCATTGATGGGGAACCGGTGCGCGCCCTGTTGCTCGATGACCTGCCCGAAGGGCGCGAAGGCCTCCCGGGTCAGCGGCTGGATATCGATGGTCTTCATGTTTTTCCTCCCACGGCGCAATGGCCAGATGCGGACGGGCACGATTGCCGTCCGGATGTGATGGCGACGGGGTGGGGAGGTGCCCCGTCGCCCTATGGATACCAGACCTTCGTCAGCCTGGCAGCAGGGCTTGCAGCCGCAGCAGCGCGATCCGCTCGACCTGTTTGCAGGCGGTGGCGAATTCGGTGTCGCGGTCGTTGGCGATGCGCTTTTCGAAGGCGGCGAGAATGCTCGCCTTGGTGTTGTCGCGCACGGCGATGATGAAGGGGAAGCCGAACTTCGCCACATAGGCATCGTTGAGCGCGGTGAAGCGGTCGCGCTCCGCATCGGTGAGCGCATCGAGCCCGGCGGAGGCCTGCTCCTCGGTCGAGCTTGCCGTCAGCCGCTTCGCCAGCGCCAGCTTGCCGGCGAGATCGGGATGCGCGACGAGCACGCCCAGCCGTTCCTCGTCGCTCGCGGCGCGGAACTGGAAGGTGAGGGCTGCGGCAAGGCCGATGGCCGTGTCGTTGGCCGGCGAAAGCTCACCGGCAAAGGCGCGGCGCGCGATCCACGGCGAATGCTCGAAAATATCGCCGAAACGCGCCACGAAGGTCGCCTCGTCCATGCGCGACGGACGCTCGGCCGCGGGCTGCGGCGGATGGGTCCTCGCCCAGTGCTCGGCGATATCCACGCGCCGGGCAATCCAGACCTTGTCGTGGCTCTGCACATAGTCGATGAAGCGGGCGAGCGCCATGACGCGGCCGGGGCGGCCGATCAGCCGGCAGTGCAGGCCGATCGACATCATCTTCGGGCTGCCGGCCGCGCCTTCGGCATAGAGCGCGTCGAAACTGTCCTTGAGATAGCTGAAGAACTGGTCGCCGCTGTTGAAACCCTGCGGCGTGGCAAACCGCATGTCGTTGGCATCGAGCGTATAGGGAATGATGAGCTGCTGGCGGCCGGCGTGCTCGTACCAGTAGGGCAGGTCGTCGGCATAGGTGTCGGAGATATAGTCGAAGCCGCCGGCCTCCGCGACGAGGTCGACGGTGTTGACCGAACAGCGGCCGGTATACCAGCCGCGCGGCCGCTCGCCCGTCACCAGCGTGTGCAGGCGGATCGCCTCGGCGATCGCCTGGCGCTCCTCGTCGGCCGGCATGTCCTTGTGCTCGACCCATTTCAGGCCGTGCGAGGCGATTTCCCAGCCCGCACCGAGCATGGCCGCGACCTGGGCCGGAGACCGCTGCAGGGCGGTTGCCACGCCGTAGACCGTGACGGGCACGTCCTTTTCCGTCAAAAGCCGGTGCAGGCGCCATAAGCCGGCGCGCGCGCCGTATTCGTAGATCGATTCCATGTTCCAGTGGCGCTGGCCGGGCCATTGCGCCGCGCCGACGATCTCCGACAGGAAGGCTTCCGAGGCCGCATCGCCATGCAGCACGCAGTTTTCGCCGCCTTCCTCGTAGTTCAGCACGAATTGCACGGCGATGCGCGCATCATTGGGCCATTGCGCTGCCGGCGGGGTCTCGCCGTGGCCATGCATGTCGCGGCAATATCGCATGAACGCTCCTCCAAGGTTGGTATGGCGCATGTCTAGCCGAAAACCGCGCGCGTAATTTCCCCGGAAATTTTGAAAGTCTCGAACGATCTCGCTGCTTTTCAGCGGATTGGGGCTGACAGATAGTGAATGCAGGCGCATTGTGTTCGGGAGGGTAACATGCAGTCTCATCGCCAAGGAGCCGGCCGGCTCACGACCCATGTTCTGGACACGGCGCGCGGCAGGCCGGCAGAGGGCCTGCGCATCGATCTCTATCGGGTGGACGGCGACGCGTTGCAGCTCATCGGCACGACGAAGACCAACGACGACGGGCGCTGCGATGCACCGCTGCTTTCGGGCGAGACGATGAAGGCCGGCACCTACGAACTGCGCTTCCATGCCGGCGATTATCTCGGCCGCAGCGCAGACGGGCCGCTGTTCCTCGACATCATCCCGATCCGTTTCGGGCTTGCCGACGAGGACGCACATTACCATGTCCCTCTTCTCGTTTCGCCTTTCAGCTATTCCACCTATCGCGGGAGCTAGAGCCATGACAGCCGCAACGATCCGCTCCGAACTGCGCTTCGTCCTCAACGGGCAGGATGTGACGCTGCGCGATGTCGCGCCCGACCAGACGCTGCTCGACTGGCTGCGCGTCTCGCGCCTGCTCAAGGGCACCAAGGAAGGCTGCGCGGAAGGCGATTGCGGCGCCTGCACGGTGCTGGTGGGACGGCTCACTCCCTCCGGCGGCCTCGTTTATGAGGGCGTCAATGCCTGCATCCGCTTCATGGGCTCGCTCGATGGCTGTCACGTCGTGACGGTGGAGCATGTCGCCGCCGGCGACGGCACGTTGCATCCCGTGCAGCAGGCCATGGTGGATTACCACGGTTCGCAATGCGGCTTCTGCACGCCGGGCTTCGTCATGTCGCTCTATGCGCTTTGGATGGAGGCGCCCAATCCGAGCGACCAGCAGATCGAGACGGCGCTGCAAGGCAATCTCTGTCGCTGCACCGGCTACGAGCCGATCCTGCGCGCCGCCCGCGCCATTTCCAGCTATGGCGGTACGGACAGGGATCCGCTGCTTGCCGAGCGCGCCGCGATGATCGAAAGGCTCAAGGCGTTGAAGGACGGCGCGCGTGTCGAGATGGGCGCCGGCCGGAACCGCTTCGTGGTGCCGGCAAACCTTGACGACTTCGCCGCCCTGCTGGCCGCCGAACCCACCGCGACCGTGGTCGCCGGCTCCACCGATGTCGGCCTGTGGGTGACGAAGCAGATGCGCGACATCACGCCCGTCGTGTTCATTGCCGGGCTCGACGAGCTCAGGTCGATCGCGGTGCAGGACGGCACGGTGTCGATCGGCGCCGGCGTCACCTACAGCGAGGCCTTCGAGACATTGTCCGCGCAGATCCCGGCACTCGGCCCGCTGATTGCGCGCATCGGCGGCCAGCAGGTGCGCAATATGGGCACGATCGGCGGCAACATCGCCAACGGCTCTCCCATCGGCGACACGCCGCCCGCGCTGATCGCGCTCGGCGCCACGCTGACCTTGCGCAGGGGTGCCGATCGGCGCACCATCCGCCTTGAAGATTACTTCATCGCCTATGGCAAACAGGACCGCCGGCCGGGCGAATTCGTCGAGGCCGTGCATGTGCCCGTGCCGAAGGCGGCGGAGCGGTTTGCCGTCTACAAGGTGACCAAGCGGCGCGACGAGGACATCACGGCCACGCTCGGGGCGTTCAGGCTTTCGCTCGCCGCCGATGGCACGGTCGAGGATATCTGTATCGCCTATGGCGGCATGGCGGCCACGCCGAAGCGCGCCTTCGCCGTGGAGACGGCGCTGACCGGCCAGCCGTGGAACGAGGCCACCGTCGAGGCAGCCATGGCGAAATATGCCGAGGACTACCAGCCGCTGACCGACATGCGCGCCACCGCCGAATACCGGGCGCTGGTCGCAAGGAACCTGCTGATGCGGTTCTTCCTAGAAACGACATCCGCCGCGGCGCCCGCCCAGGTGTCCAGATACGAGGCTGCGTGAGGCCATGAACAAGCACACCCCCGACCTCAAGGCTGAGAAGATCGATGGCGGCGTTCATGCGAGCGTACGCCACGATTCCGCACACAAGCATGTCGCCGGCAGTGCCGTCTATATCGACGACATCACCGAGCCCGCCGGTACGCTGCATGCCGGGCTTGGCCTTTCCACCGTCGCGCATGGCATAATCCGGTTGATCGATCTTTCGGCCGTGCGCGCCGCGCCCGGCGTCGTCGACGTGCTGACCCATGCGGACATTCCCGGCGAAAACGACATCTCGCCGTCGGGCATGCATGACGATCCCGTGCTCGCCGCCGGCAAGGTGCAGTTTCATGGCCAGCCGGTGTTCTGCGTGATCGCCGAGACGCGCGAACAGGCCCGCCGCGCCGCGCGCCTCGCGAAAATCGACTATGAGGAAATGCCTGCCGATATCGACATCTGGCATCTCGATGCCACGACCCATCCGCAGGTCTTCCCGCCGCTGACGCTGAAGCGCGGCGAGGCGGCCAGCGCGCTCGAAAGCGCCCCGCGCCGCATCAAGGGCCGCATGCGGCTCGGCGGGCAGGATCATTTCTACCTTGAAGGACAGGTGTCGCTCGCCGTGCCCGGCGAGGATGACGAGGTGCTCGTCTATTGCTCGACCCAGGGCCCGAGCGAGACGCAGCACATGGTCGCCCATGCGCTGGGCGTGCCGAGCCATGCCGTGACCATCGAAGTGCGCCGCATGGGCGGCGGCTTCGGCGGCAAGGAAACCCAGGCCAACCAGTGCGCGGCGCTCGCCGCCATCGCCGCCAAGCGCCTGAACCGCGCGGTAAAACTCCGGCTCGACCGCGACGAGGACATGGTGGCGACCGGCAAGCGGCACGACTTCGCCATCGACTACGATATCGGTTTCGACGAGGAGGGCCGCATCCACGCGGTCGACTACACGTTCGCGCTCAGGGCCGGCTTTTCGGCCGATCTCTCAGGCCCGGTCGGCGACCGCGCGCTGTTCCACTGCGACAACGCCTATTTCTTCCCCCATGTGCATGCCAAGACCGCGCTCTTGCGCACCAACACGGTTTCCAACACCGCGTTTCGCGGCTTCGGCGGCCCGCAGGGCATGGTGGGCGCGGAGCGTGTCATCGACGAGATCGCTTTTGCAACGGGCAAGGACCCGCTGGACATCCGCAAGCTGAATTTCTACGACGCGATGGGCGTGGAGGGGGAACGCAACCTCACGCCCTATCACCAGAAGGTCGAGGACTGCATCATCCAGCGCATCGTCGCGGAACTGGAGGAAAGCGCCGACTATGCCGGCCGCCGCAAGGCGATCGCCGAGTTCAACGCGACGAGCCGCATCGTCAAGCGCGGCATCGCGCTGACGCCGGTCAAGTTCGGCATATCCTTCACCAAGACGGAATCCAACCAGGCCGGCGCGCTGGTGCATGTCTATACGGATGGCTCCGTGCACATGAACCATGGCGGCACGGAAATGGGCCAGGGCCTGCACCTGAAGGTGGCGCAGGTGGTGGCCGAGGAGTTCCAGATCGATCTCGACCGGGTGAAGATCACGGCGACGACCACGGCCAAGGTGCCGAACACATCGCCGACCGCGGCCTCCTCGGGCGCGGACCTGAACGGCATGGCCGCGCAGGACGCGGCGCGCCAGATCAAGAACCGGTTGATCGATTTCGCCGCCGAAAGCCATCAGGTCCCGCGCGACCAGGTGGTGTTCCTGCCCAACCGGGTGCGCATCGGAAATGCGGAAATAGCCTTCAACGATCTCGTGAGGAAGGCCTACATCGCCCGCGTGCAGCTCTCGGCCGCCGGCTTCTACAAGACGCCGAAGATCCACTGGGACCGCTCCAAGGGGCGCGGCCACGCCTTCTATTACTACGCCTATGGCGCGGCCTGCTCGGAGGTCTCCGTCGATACGCTGACCGGCGAATATGTCGTCGAGCGCACCGATATCCTGCACGATACGGGCCGGTCGCTGAACCGGATCATCGATATCGGCCAGGTCGAAGGCGGCTTCATCCAGGGCATGGGCTGGCTGACGACGGAGGAACTGTGGTGGGACGGCAAGGGCCGGCTGCGCACGCATGCGCCCTCCACCTACAAGATCCCGCTCGCCTCCGATCGCCCGAAGATCTTCAACGTCGCGTTGACCGACTGGTCGGAGGCCTATGAGCCGACGATCCACCGCTCCAAGGCGGTGGGCGAGCCGCCGCTGCCGCTCGGCCTGTCCGTGCTGCATGCGCTGTCGGATGCCGTGGCGAGCGTCGCTGGCCACGCGATCTGCCCGCGCCTCGATGCGCCCGCCACGCCCGAGCGCGTGCTGATGGCCATCGAGCGGCTGAAGGCGGCGCGCGCGACGTCAGGAAACGTGTGAGGGGATAGGGCGATGACCGGCGCGCGCGAAGACATCCGCGATTTCCTGCGCCGCGTGCCCGCCGCCGTGCTGGTCGAGGTGACGGGGGCGGCGGGCTCGACCCCGCGTGACACCGATGCCTGGATGCTGGTGTCGGAACGGGCGATCTTCGCCACGATCGGCGGCGGCCAGCTCGAATATATGGCGATCGATCAGGCCCGCCGGGCCCTGCGCTCGGGGCTTGCCGCCGCGCCGATGACCGTGCCGCTCGGCCCCGAGATCGGCCAGTGCTGCGGCGGGCGCGTCGGCCTGTCCTTTGCTGCCGTCACGCCCGATCTTGCCGCGCGGCTGATCGCGCGCTGCGACCAAGAGATGGCGTCGCGCCCGCATGTCTATGTCTTCGGTGCCGGCCATGTCGGCGATGCGCTGGCGCTGGCGCTGTCGCTCGCGCCGCTGCGCGTCGTGCTGGTGGATACCCGCGAGGATGCGCTGGAGGCATCGACCGTTCCGCGCATCGAGACCTGCCTGACGCCCATGCCCGAGGCCGTGGTGCGCGATGCGCCCGCTGGCAGCAGCTTCGTCATCCTCACCCACGATCACGCGCTGGATTTCCTGATCGCCGCCGAGGCGTTGAAACGGCCGGACGCCGCCTATGTCGGCATGATCGGATCGAAAACCAAGCGCGCCACCTTCCGCAACTGGCTGTCGCGCGAAAGCGGAAACCCCGCGCTCAGCGAAAATCTCGTCTGTCCCATCGGCGGTACCACGATCAAGGACAAGCGCCCCGCCGTCATCGCCACCCTCGCCGCCGCGGAAATCCTGACAGCGGCGCTGGCGTGGCGGGCGCGAAGCCCTCAATCCGTTGCAGATACGCTGGCCGGCTCCTCGCCGAGCAGCTTGCCGATCAGGCGCTGACAGCGTTCGGCCATGAAGTCGATCATCAGGCGGACCTTGGGGTCCTGGAAGCGCTTGTGCGGGTAGATGGCGGCGAGCTGGGCGGAGGCGGGCGGGGCGTCCTTGAGGATCTCCACCAGCCGGCCTTCCGCAAGATGCGCCTTCACCTCGAAGAGCGGCTTGTTGATGATGCCGCGGCCCTCCAGCGCCCATTGCGTCAGCACGTCGCCGTCGTCGCTGTCATAGGGCCCGGCCACCTCGAACTTGCGCGGACCCTCCGCCGTCACCAGCGTCCAGTAATATTCCTTCGAGCCGGGATAGCGCAGCAGAAGACAGTCATGCTTGTCGGAAATCAGCGCATCGGCGTTCGCCGGCGTGCCGCGGCGCGCAAGGTATTCGGGCGCGGCGCACAGCACGCGCTCGCATTTGAGGATGCCGCGCATGCGCAGGTTGGAATCCTCGAGCACGCCGAGCTTGAAGGCGATATCGACGCCTTCCGCGAGGATATCGACATTGTGGTCGGACAGGCGCAGGCGCACCTCGATATCGGGATACTTGTCGTGGAATTCGGGAATGCCCGGCGCGATGAGGCGGCGGCCGATGCCGAGCGGCGCGGTGATCCTCAGCGAGCCCTTGGGGTTGCGCGACAGGTCGGCGATGGCGCCTTCGGCCTCGTTCACCGCCTCGATGATCTTGACCGCACCGTCGTAGAAGACGCGGCCGTGCTCGGTGGGCGAGAGCTTGCGCGTCGTGCGGTTGAACAGCCGCACGCCGAGATGGCGCTCCAGTTCCTTGATGCGATTGCTGGCGACGGCCGGGGTCACGCGCTGGTCGCGCCCTGCCGCCGAGAGCGTACCGAGTTCGACCACGCGAACGAAGACGCGCACATTATCGAGATAGGACATGCGTCTTTCTACCACATCGGCGTGCAGTGCAAAGAGCTGTCCATCTTATAGATTTTTTTGAAAGTGTTCGGGACTTCCCGGGATTTCCGCGAAAATCACTTGATGGCACACAAGCCGGTGAAGATCGGGAGGAGGCCCCCATGTACGAATACGCCATCGCCTGGGACTGGCTGATGTTCGCCGTCCGCTGGCTGCATGTCATCACCGCCATCGCCTGGATCGGCTCGTCGTTCTACTTCGTCGCGCTCGATCTCGGCCTGAAGAAGCATCCGGCACTGCCGCCGGGCGCGCATGGCGAGGAGTGGCAGGTGCATGGCGGCGGCTTCTACCACATCCAGAAATACCTGGTGGCGCCGGCCAACATGCCCGAGCACCTCGTCTGGTTCAAATGGGAGAGCTACGTCACCTGGCTGTCCGGCTTCGGCATGCTCTGTCTGGTCTACTATGCCGGCGCGGACCTCTATCTGATCGATCCGAACGTGCTCGACGTCTCCAAGCCCGTGGCCATCGCCATCTCGCTGGCCTCGCTCGGCATTGGCTGGATCCTCTACGACCTCATCTGCAAGTCGCCCTTCGGCAACGACAACACACGGCTGATGGTGGCGCTCTATTTCATCCTCGTCTTCGTGGCCTGGGGCTACACGCAGCTGTTCACCGGGCGTGCCGCGCTGCTGCATCTCGGTGCCTTCACGGCCACCATCATGTCGGCCAACGTGTTCTTCATCATCATCCCCAACCAGAAGATCGTCGTCGCCGACCTCATTGCCGGCCGCACGCCCGATCCGAAATACGGCAAGATCGCCAAGCAGCGTTCCACGCACAACAACTACCTGACGCTGCCCGTGCTCTTCCTGATGCTGTCCAATCATTATCCGCTGGCCTTCGGCACGGAATTCAACTGGATCATCGCCTCGCTGGTCTTCCTGATGGGCGTCACCATCCGCCACTATTTCAACACCCGCCACGCGGATGCCGGCAACCCGACCTGGACCTGGTTGGTCACCGCGCTTCTCTTCGTCGCCATCATGTGGCTCTCCACGGTGCCGAAGGTGCTGACGGGCGCGGCCGAGGACGCCAGGGTATCCGCCGCCCAGCAACCCTTCGTGACGGCGGAAGCCTTCCCCAGGGTGCGCGACACGGTGCTGGGGCGCTGCGCCATGTGCCATGCGAAGGAGCCGGGCTGGGAGGGCATGGTCGCGCCGCCCAAGGGCGTGGTGCTGGAAACCGACGGCGAGATCGCCGCCCATGCCCGCGAAATCTACCTGCAGGCCGGCCGCTCGCATGCCATGCCGCCCGCCAATGTGACCCAGGTATCCGACGAGGAGCGCCGCCTCTTCGTCGCCTGGTATGAAAGCGCCGTGAACGGGGAGAAGACCCAATGACCGAACGTCTCATTCGTGGCCGCGTGCTGAGCTTCGTGGCCGAACCGCAGGGCATCGACGACACCGCTTCCTATCGCTACTTCGAGGACGGTGCCGTTCTGGTGCGCGATGGACGGATCGTCGAGACGGGCGATCATGCGGATGTGCGCCGGCGCGCCGGCGCGGATGTCGAGATTTGCGATCACCGGCCGAACCTCGTCCTGCCGGGGCTGATCGACACGCACCTGCATTTTCCGCAGACGCAGGCCATCGCGTCTTATGGCGCGCAGCTTCTCGAATGGCTGAACACCTATATCTTCGTCGAGGAGCAGAAATTCGCCGAAGCGGCCCATGCAGGGGCGGTGGCGGATCGCTTCATGGACGAGCTTTTGTCGAACGGCACGACGACGGCCGTCGCCTATTGCTCGGTGCATCCCGAAAGCGTCGACGCCTATTTCACGGCCGCCGAGGCGCGCGGCATGCGCATGATCGGCGGCAAGGTGATGATGGACCGCAACGCGCCGGACGCGCTGCGCGACACGCCGCAGCAGGGTTATGACGAGACGGCGGCGCTGATTGGAAAATGGCATGACCGCGGCCGCACGCGGTACGCGATCAGCCCGCGCTTCGCCATCACCTCGACGCCGGAGCAGATGGAGATGAGCCAGGCGCTCGTCGCGGAAAATCCGACCTGCTACGTCCAGACCCATCTTTCGGAAAACCACGACGAGATCGCGTTCGCCACCTCGCTTTATCCGGATGCGAAGGACTACACGGACATCTATGCGCGCTACGGCCTGCTCAACGAGCGCTTGCTGCTTGGCCATTGCATCCATCTGAGCGACCGGGAGATCGGAGTGCTGGCGGAAACCCGCAGCGTCGCGGTGTTCTGCCCCACGTCGAACCTCTTCCTCGGTTCGGGACTGTTCGACCGCGACCGCTTCGACAAGGCGGGCGTCCGCTGGTCGGTGGCGACCGATGTCGGCGCCGGCACCAGCTTCTCCATGCTGGAAACGATGGACGAGGCCTACAAGGTTCTGCATCTCAACGGCCAGAAGCTGACACCGTTCAATTCCTTCTACCGCATGACGCTGGGCAATGCCCGGGCGCTCCGGCTGGAAAAGGAGATCGGCACCCTCGATGCCGGCACCGAAGCCGATATCGTCGTGCTCGATTCCCGCGCCAAGTCGGCGATGGAATACCGCATGCGCACGGCGAAATCGCTCGCCGAGGAACTGTTCATTCTCCAGACCATGGGCGACGACCGCTGCGTGGCGCAGGTCTATGTCGCGGGCCGGCCGATGAAGGGCACGGCGGGAGCTGTGAAGCCGCGGGCGCTGGAAGCGGCTTGAGGTGAAAAGTACCTGAAACCTTTCTCAAAAAGGGTAAGGGATCTCCACGACGGCACTGCTTGCCCTTCTCCCCGCGGGGAGAAGGTGGCCCGAAAGGTCGGATGAGGGGGCTTGCACGACCGCTGACATTAGCGCCACCCCCTCATCCCGCTGCCGCGACCTTCTCCCCGTTGGGGAGAAGGGGGGTGTCGCCCCGGTTTCCTGCGATCCGCACCGCCCCGCCGCGTCTTGCACACGTCTGCCGCGTCTCCTTCTCCCCTAGGGGGAGCGGCATACCTCTTCTCCCGTTTGGGGAGAGGCAGGCTGGAGTAACCTTCCGATTCATGATGTGACGACGCGGTTGCTATTCCGGTTTTGTCACCCGCCCGCCCATCGCCTTCGTCAATCCCTCCGCCGCCGCCCGCACGACCGGGCCGAAGGCGTCGATCTTGCTGTCGGGCAGGCGCACGGCCGGGCCGGAGACGGAGATGCCGGCGACGGCCTCGCCATATTCGTCGAAGATCGGCGCGGCCACGCAACGCATGCCGAGCGTGTGCTCCTCGTCGTCGATCGACCAGCCGCGCGCGCGGATCGCCGCGATGTCCTCCAAGAGCGTCGGGATCGTGTCGCGGGTCTTTTCCGTGAAGTGCTGCAGCGCGCGGCCGGACAGCAGCGCCTCGATGCGGGCATCCGGCCAGGTCGAGAGGATCGCCTTGCCGATACCCGAGGCATGGATCGGCCCGCGCCGGCCGGGCCGGAAGAAGGCGCGCATCGGCGCGTGGCTTTCCACCTGCGAGATGAACACCACGTCGCCGTCGTCCTCGATGGCGATGTTGGCCGTCTCGCCGCAACCTTCCATCAGCTGTTTCAGGAAGGGCCGGCTGATCGTGCCGAGCTTGCGGAAGCGCAGATAGGCGGTGCCGATCTCGAAGGCCTTCACGCCGATCGTCCAGGCGCCCGTCTCCGCATCATGGGCGACCATGCCGTGCTGGGCAAGCGAGGTCAAAAGCCGGTGCACGGTCGATGGCGCCATGCCGGACTGGTCGGCAAGGTCGCTGAGGCCGGCGCCGTCCGCCTGCGCCACGAGGTCGAGCAGCTTCAGGCTCCGGTCCAGCACCTGCACGGAGGAGGGTGCGGCATCCGCCGCCGGTTTGCGGCCCGGCCGCCCGCGTGTCTTTTCCGGATGTTCCGCCATGCCCCGTTCCCATCTCGTCGTCGTCGCCAACCCCTCATCCGCCTGCCGGCACCTTCTCCCCGTGGGGGAGAAGGACGAGAGCCGCAACGTTTCCTCCCCTTCTCCCCCACGGGGAGAAGGTGGCGCGGAGGGCCGGGGCTTGCGCCGCCCGCCATCCATCCCATTCCGCATCATTCCATATCCGGCCTGAGGGGATTGTTCCAGATTCGTTGAAAATGTTTATTTCCATATAGTGGGATTGATTTCCATTTTATGATTGCGCGGATCGGCGGATGCGATACCTTTGTCGTCAGAGACGGAGGAAATCCCATGGCGAAAATGCGTGCTGTCGATGCAGCGGTGCTGGTTCTGGAAAAGGAAGGCGTCGATTGCGCCTTCGGCGTTCCGGGTGCCGCGATCAATCCCTTCTACGCGGCGCTGAAGGCGCGGGGCTCCGTGCGGCATATCCTGGCCCGGCACGTCGAGGGTGCAAGCCACATGGCCGAGGGCTATACGAGGGCGCGCGCCGGCAATATCGGCCTGTGCATCGGCACGTCCGGCCCGGCCGGCACCGACATGATCACCGGCCTCTATTCGGCATCCGCCGATTCGATCCCGATCCTCTGCATCACCGGGCAGGCGCCGCGCGCCCGCCTCGACAAGGAGGATTTCCAGGCGGTGGATATCGCCAAGATCGCGGCCCCCGTCACCAAATGGGCCGTCACGGTCATGGAGCCGGGCCTCGTGCCCTATGTCTTCCAGAAGGCGTTCCACACCATGCGGTCCGGCCGTCCCGGCCCGGTCCTGATCGACCTGCCGATCGACGTGCAGCTTGCCGAAATCGAATTCGACATCGACGCCTATGCGCCCCTTGAGCCCTACAAGCCGGCGGCGACCCGCGCCCAGGCGGAAAAGGCGCTCGCCATGCTGAACGCGGCCGAGCGGCCGCTGATCGTGGCCGGCGGCGGCATCATCAATGCGGATGCCTCGGACCTGCTGGTGGAATTCGCCGAGATCGTCGGCGTGCCCGTCATCCCGACCCTGATGGGCTGGGGCGTCATCCCGGACGATCATCGCCTGATGGCCGGCATGTGCGGCCTGCAAACCTCGCATCGCTACGGCAATGCCACGCTGCTCGCCTCGGACTTCGTGCTCGGCATCGGCAACCGCTGGGCCAACCGCCACACCGGCAACATCGCCACCTATACGGAAGGCCGGACATTCGTGCATGTCGATATCGAGCCGACCCAGATCGGCCGCGTCTTCACGCCGGATTTCGGCATCGTCTCGGATGCCGGAGCGGCCCTGAAGGTGTTCCTCGACGTCGCCACCGAATGGAAGGTCGCGGGCAAGCTGCGCGACTGGTCCGCCTGGGGCGACGAATGCCGCGCGCGCAAGCGCACCATGCTGCGCAAGACCCATTTCAACCAGACCCCGCTCAAGCCGCAGCGCGTCTACGAGGAGATGAACAAGGCGTTCGACCGCGACACCTGCTACGTCTCGACCATCGGCCTTTCCCAGATCGCCGGTGCGCAGTTCCTGCATGTCTACAAGCCGCGCAACTGGATCAACTGCGGCCAGGCCGGCCCGCTCGGCTGGACGCTGCCGGCAGCGCTCGGTGTGCGTGCGGCCGATCCCGACAGGCCGATCGTCGCATTGTCGGGAGACTATGACTTCCAGTTCCTGATCGAGGAACTGGCCGTCGGCGCCCAGCACAAGCTGCCCTACCTGCATGTGGTCGTGAACAATTCCTATCTGGGACTGATCCGCCAGGCCCAGCGTGGCTTCAACATGGATTTCGAAGTGTCGCTCGCCTTCGACAACATCAACGCCACGGCCGATTCGGAAGCCGGCTATGGGGTCGACCATGTCGCGGTCGCCGAAGGCCTCGGGTGCAAGGCGCTTCGGGTGCGCAGCCCGAACGAATTCCAGGAAGCCTTCGCCACCGCGCAGCGGCTGATGAAGGAGCATCAGGTGCCCGTCGTCATCGAGTTCATCCTCGAGCGCGTCACCAACATCGCCATGGGCGCCGACATCAATGCCGTGGTCGAGTTCGAGGAACTGGCCGAGCGCGGCGAGGATGCGCCGACGGCGACACTTGCGGCCCTGCTGGATTAAGTGTGGGTCGGACTGAATTCCGGGAGACGATGACATGCCGAAATTTGCGGCCAACCTGACCATGCTGTTCAACGAAGTGCCCTTCATGGAGCGCTTCGCGCTTGCCGCCAAGGCCGGCTTCGAGGGGGTGGAATATCTCTTCCCCTACGATTTCGACCGCGAGGCGCTGCGCGCGGCGCTCGATCTGCACGGCCTGACGCAGGTGTTGCACAACCTGCCGGCCGGCAATTGGGCCGGCGGCGAGCGCGGCATCGCCGTGCTGCCCGACCGGATCGACGAGTTCCGCCGCGGCGTCGCGACGGCCATCGAATACGCCACCGCGCTGGGCTGCAAGCAGGTCAACTGCCTGTCCGGCATCGCGCCGGTCGGCGTGTCCGACGATGTGCTGCGCACCACGTTCGTTTCGAACCTGAAGCTTGCGGCGGAGGAATTCGAAAAACACGGAATCCGGCTTCTGATCGAGCCGATCAACCGGTTCGATATTCCGGGCTTCTACCTCAACACGCCGGATCAGGCCGCCTCCGTCATCGCCGAAGTCGGCTCGGACAACCTGTTCATCCAGTACGACCTCTACCACCAGCAGCGCACCGGGGGCGAGCTGATCGGCACGTTCCAGAAGCATCAGGCGAAGATCGCCCATGTCCAGCTGGCCGACAATCCCGGCCGCAACGAGCCGGGCACCGGCGAGATCGCCTGGCCCTTCGTGTTCCGCACGCTGGATGCGCTGGGTTACGACGGCTGGATCGGCTGCGAATACAAGCCGCGCACCACCACCGCCGAAGGCCTCGGCTGGCTGACGGATATCGGCCGCTGAGCCGGCAAAGAGTTTCAGGATCGGGAGTTCATCATGGCACATATCGGTTTCATCGGCCTCGGCATCATGGGCACGCCCATGGCGCGCCATCTTCAGGATGCCGGACACACGGTCGTCACGTCGCGGCATATCGTGCCGCCGCGCCAGGAGCTGGTCGACAACGGCCTTGAGGTGGTCGACAGCCCGAAGGCGCTGGCCGAAAGCGTCGACACGATCATCCTGATGCTGCCCGACACGCCGGAGGTGAAGGACGTGCTGTTCGGCGAGAACGGCGTGGCATTCGGCCTGTCCGCCGGCAAGCTGGTCATCGACATGAGCTCGATCTCGCCGATCGAGACGAAGGAATTCGCAAAAAAGGTCCGCGAGACGGGGGCTGAATATGTTGATGCGCCGGTCTCCGGCGGTGAGGTCGGCGCGCGCAACGCCTCGCTCTCCATCATGGCGGGCGGATCGCAGGAAAGCTTCGACCGCGCGCTGGCGCTGTTGCAGCTGATGGGCAAGAACATCACGCTGGTCGGCGATTGCGGCGATGGGCAGGTGACGAAGGTCGCCAACCAGATCATCGTGGCGTTGACCATCGAGGCCGTCGCCGAGGCGCTGGTCTTCGCCTCCAAGGCCGGTGCCGATCCGGCCCGCGTGCGCGCGGCGTTGATGGGCGGTTTCGCCTCCTCGCGCATTCTGGAAGTGCATGGCGAGCGCATGGTCAAGCGCACCTTCGATCCCGGCTTCCGCATCGCGCTGCACCAGAAGGATCTCAATCTCGCGCTGCAGGGCGCCAGGGCGCT
Source organism: Shinella sumterensis (assembly GCF_004514425.2). Classification (GTDB taxonomy): domain Bacteria; phylum Pseudomonadota; class Alphaproteobacteria; order Rhizobiales; family Rhizobiaceae; genus Shinella; species Shinella sumterensis. The sequence continues at coordinate 313,190 of NZ_MYFN02000007.1, read as the reverse complement.
TGGCATCTCGCTGCCCAACACGGCGGCCACGCAGGAGCTGTTCAACCAGTGCGCCGCGCATGGCGATGCCGGTCTCGATCACTCAGGTCTCGTCACGGCGCTTGAGCGCATGGCGAACCACGCCGTCGCCTGACGACGGCCTGGCCGGGCGGGGAGGGGAGCCCCGCCCGGCACCCTTTGGGGTATCGCATAGGCATGAAGACGAGGTTTGCCATTCTCCCTTCTCCCCCACGGGGAGAAGGTGCCCGAAGGGCGGATGAGGGGGCTGGCACGACGTCGATGTCTGCGCCACCCCCTCATCCCGCTGCCGCGACCTTCTCCCCCACGGGGGAGAAGGGGAGGTGGCTTGCTTCATTTTCAAACGCGACCGTCCCATCTGCATGCGATGGCCCTTCGCCAGCGAACCATAGCCTTCGTCCCGCCGCTTCGTTGCCATCCGGGAGGCGACGCCGGCTTGCGGATGAGGGCTTATGTTTTATAAGTGCAGCGCAGACCCGGAGGAGCCAGATGCCCGTAATCGCAGACCCGCGTGCCTTTCTCGAAAATCTGTTCTCCGTCGCGGTCGCCGCCGCCGATCCCGAGAAGGTGCTGGCTGCCAATCTGCCGGAAAAGCCGAAGGGCCGCACGGTGGTGATCGGCGCCGGCAAGGGCGCGGCGCAGATGGCGCGCGCCTTCGAGCGTCTGTGGGATGCGCCGCTTTCCGGCGTCGTCGTCACGCGCTACGGCTATGCCGTCGCCTGCGAGCGCATCGAGGTCCTTGAAGCCGCCCATCCGGTGCCGGACGAGAGCGGGCTGACCGCCTCCGGCCGGCTGATGGCCGCCGTGCGCGATCTGACCGCCGACGATCTCGTCGTCGCGCTGATCTGCGGCGGCGGCTCGGCGCTGCTGCCGGCGCCGGCCGGTGACCTGACGCTGGCCGACGAGATCGCCGTCAACAAGGCGCTGCTCGCCTCCGGCGCGCCGATCAGCGCCATGAACGCCGTGCGCAAGCAGGTCTCGCGCATCAAGGGTGGCCGGCTGGCCGAACTGGCTTATCCCGCCCGCGTCGTCTCGCTCGTCGTGTCGGATATTCCCGGCGACAATCCCGCCCTCGTGGCCTCGGGCCCGACCATTGCCGACGAGACCACCCGCGCCGACGCGCTGCGCCTCATCGAACGCTACCGTCTCGATCTGCCAGACATCGTGATGCGCCATATCGAGGCCGGCCTGGACGAGCCGCCGCTGCCGGGCGACGCCTGCTTTGCCCGCAACGCGGTGAAGCTGGTCGCATCGGCCGCCGTCTCGCTGGACGCTGCGGCGGATGCGGCCCGCAAGGCCGGCGTCGAGGCCGTCATCCTGTCCGATGCCATCGAGGGCGAGGCGGCCGAGGTGGGCCGCGTTCATGCCGCCATCGCCGCCGAGGTCGTGCGCCGCGACCGGCCGTTCCGCAAACCCGTCGTCATCCTGTCCGGCGGCGAGACGACCGTCACGATCCGGGGCAAGGGCAAGGGTGGCCGCAACGGCGAATTCCTGCTCTCCTTCGCCTGCGCCACGGATGGTCTGAAGGGCCTTTCCGCGCTTGCCGCCGATACGGATGGCATCGACGGTTCCGAAGACAATGCCGGCGCCTTCGCCGACGGCACCACCGTCGCGCGCCTTGCCGACAAGGGCAAGGACGCCGCCGAATTCCTGGCGCGCAACGACAGCTGGACGGCCTTCGACGCGCTCGGCGATCTCTTCGTGCCCGGCCCGACCGGCACGAATGTCAACGACTTCCGCGCCATCCTTATCCAGTAGGCAAAACAAAACCCCGCCGGAAGCGGCGGGGTTTTGTTTTGAGATCCGTCGTGAGCGCGGCTCAGTGCGCGCCGGACATGTCGCCGAGCACGTCCTTCGACTTCACCGTGGAATCGGCGTTCAGCACGTAGACCATCGGCACGCCGGTCGCGAGGTTGAGCTTGAGGATTTCCTCCTTGCTCAGCTTGTCCAGCACCATCACCAGCGAGCGCAGCGAATTGCCGTGCGCGGCGACCAGCACCTTCTCGCCGCGCAGCACGCGCGGCAGGATTTCCGTGAGATAATAGGGCCAGACGCGGGCGCCGGTGTCGCGCAGGCTCTCGCCGCCCGGCGGCGGAACGTCGTAGGAGCGGCGCCAGATATGGACCTGCTCCTCGCCCCACTTGGCGCGGGCATCGTCCTTGTTGAGGCCGGAGAGATCCCCATAGTCGCGCTCGTTCAGCGCCTGGTCACGGATCGTCTCGAGGCCTGGCTGGCCGATCTCGTCGAGGATGATCTTCAGCGTCTTCTGGGCGCGCGACAGGTCCGACGTGTAGGCGATGTCGAATTTGATGCCGGTCTCGGCCAGCGCCTTGCCGCCCGTCTTGGCTTCCTCGACGCCGAGCGCGGTGAGGTCAGGATCGCGCCAGCCGGTGAAGAGGTTCTTCAGGTTCCACTCGCTCTGGCCGTGGCGAACGAGGACAAGGGTTCCGCTCATAAGGTTGTCTCCCGAGGTTGCGGCACCGTCCCGAAAACGGTGCGAAATGCGTGTTGTCGATGGATCAGCCGAGCCCGAGCACGTCGAGCATCGAATAGAGGCCGGGCTTCCTGTCGCGCGCCCACAGCGCCGCCTGGACCGCGCCGCGTGCGAAGATCGAGCGGTCCGTGGCGCTGTGCGACAGCGTGACCATCTCGCCTTCGCCGGCAAGCAGGACGGAGTGTTCGCCGATGACGGAGCCGCCGCGCAGCGTGGCAAAGCCGATCGTGCCGGCGGCGCGCGGGCCGGTATGGCCATCGCGCACGCGCACCGAATGCTCGGCAAGCGAAATGCCGCGGCCCTTCGCGGCGGCCTGGCCGAGCAGCAGCGCGGTGCCCGAGGGCGCGTCCACCTTGTGCCTGTGGTGCATCTCCAGCACCTCGATATCCCAGTTCTCGGGCCCGAGCGCGCGCGCGGCGGTCTCGGTCAGCACGCCGAGCAGGTTGACGCCGAGGCTCATATTGCCCGACTTGACGATGCGGGCGTGGCGCGCCGCAGCCTTGATCTTCTCGTCGTCTACAGCCGAGCAGCCCGTGGTGCCGACGACATGCACGATGCGGGCCTGTGCGGCGAGGCCGGCGAATTCGACGGTGGCGGCCGGCGCGGTGAAGTCGAGCACGCCTTCGGCCGCGACGAAGGCTTCGAGCGGCTTGTCGGTGACGGCGACGCCGATCGGGCCGAGGCCGGCAAGTTCGCCCGCGTCACGCCCGACGAAGGGCGAGCCCTCGCGCTCGACGGCGGCGAAGAGTTCCGCCCCCTCGATGGCGTTGATGGCGCGGATCAGCGTCTGGCCCATGCGGCCGGCTGCGCCCACGACGACCAGCTTCATTGCGTTGCCGCTCATATCCCGGCTCCCGTATCCTGTGATGTCTGCACGGCGCTCGCCGAGGGCGCCTGAAGGTTGTTGAGGCGAGCGTAGAGCCCGTTTTCACGCGCCGCAAGCGCCGTATGCGTGCCTTCCTCGACGACCTGGCCGGCCTGCATGACGATGATCTTGTCGGCGCGCACGACGGTCGACAGCCGGTGCGCGATGACGACGACCGTGCGCCCGCTCATCGCCTCGTCCAGCGCCTTCTGCACCGCCTGTTCCGATTCCGTGTCGAGCGCGGACGTGGCCTCGTCGAGCAGCAGGATCGGCGCGTTGCGCACGAGCGCACGGGCAATCGACAGCCGCTGGCGCTGGCCGCCGGAGAGCGTCACGCCGTTTTCGCCGACCGGGGTGTCGTAGCCGAGCGGCTGGGCGAGGATGAAATCGTGCGCATAGGCATGGCGTGCGGCTTCCTCGATCTCGGCATCGGTGGCGTCCGGCCGGCCATAGCGGATGTTGTCGCGGATCGTGCCTTCGAACAGGTAGGGCTGCTGGGACACATAGGCGATGGCGTTGCGCAGCGACTGTTTCGTGACATGGGCGATGTCCTGCCCGTCGATCAGGATCTCGCCGGCCGCCGGATCGTAGAAGCGGGGAATGAGGCTGATCACGGTGGACTTGCCGGCACCCGAAGGACCGACAAGCGCCGTCGTCCTGCCCCCCTCCGCCGTGAAGGACACGTCTTTCAGGATGGTGTCGCTGTCCGTATAGCCGAAGCGCACATTGCGGAAGGTGATCGTCGCGTCGCTGATCGCCAGCGGCTTGGCGTCGGCGCGGTCGGCCTGGCGCGGCTGGATGTCGAGGATCTCGTAGATCATGCGCGCGTTGACCGCGGCGCGTTCGAGCGAGACCTGGAGGCGGGCGAGACGCCGCGCCGGATCGTAGGCCATCAGCAGGGCCGTGACGAAGGAGAAGAACGCGCCCGGCATCACGCCGTCATAGATGGAGCGATAGGCGGCATAGGCGAGAACGCCGGAGATCGCGAAGCCCGCAAAGGTCTCGGTCATCGGCGCGGTGCGCTCGGTCAGCCGCGCGATGCGGTTGGAGCGGCTTTCGGCCTGGCCGATGATGGCCTCCACCTTGTCCTTGAGCTGCGCCTCCATGGTGAAGGCCTTGACGATGGTGATGCCCTGCACCGTCTCCTGCATGGCGCCCAGCACGTGGCTGTTGAGTTCCACGGCGTCGCGCGTCGCGCTGCGCAGGCGCTTCGACACATAGCGCAGGCCAAGCAGCAGCGGCGGCGCGACGACGAAGACGAGCAGCGTCAGCAGCCAGTCCTTGGAAATCATCACGCCGATCAGCGCCACGAGCGTCAGCACATCGCGGGCAAGCGACGTCACCGTCATGTTCAGCACATCGCGGATGCCGGTGACGTTCTGGCTGATCTGCGCCGCCAGATAGGCCGAGCGCGATTCGTTGTAGTAGCCGACGCTGAGCGCCATCAGATGCGAATAGAGGCGGCGCTGGTAGCGCGCGACGATGTTGTTGCCGATCTTCGAAAGGATGACGGCTTCGAAATAGGTGGCGAAGCCGCGCAGGATGAAGGCGACGAAGATCGCGCCGCAGATGATCATGACGAGGTCGGCGCGCTTGTTGGCGAAGGCCTCGTTGACGACCGATTCCATGATCCAGGCGGTGAAGGCCGTGGTGAGGGCGACGACCACGAGGCAGCCGATCGCCATGGCATAGCCGCGCACGTGGTCACGGCCGTTTTCGGCAATCACACGCTTGAGCACGGTGGCGACGGTGTCGGAACTGATGGATTTGCGCTCGGTTCGACTCTGATCGGCCAATGACTTGCTTCCTGAACGGTCTCGACGGCGGGCGACACAAAAACCGCCCTGCTGGCCGCTCTATAGGGGCTCGATCCCCCTTTGGCTACTCTGCCGGGCTGTCCGGCGTGGCGTGGGACGTCACCTTTTCCAGCGGCGTCCCTCGGTTGCAACACCAAAACGGTCCGGCATGCGCGCGAAGGCGGCAAGCCCCGCGAGTGCTGCGACGGGATGGGTGACCACATAGGTCGGGATGGTCTTGAGCAGCGCACCGTGCGGCGCCTTGTCCTCGAAACCGGCGCGGAACTCCGGTCCGCGCAGGGCCGGCAGGATCTTCTGCGAGATGCCGCCGGCGAGGAAGACGCCGCCCTTGGCCATGAAGATCATCGCCATGTCGCCGGCCACGCGGCCGAGATAGGTGGAAAACAGCGCGATGGTCTCGATGGCTGCGCGGTCGTCCTGCGCGAGCGCCCGGGCCGAGACGTCGGACGGTTTCTGCAACGGCGCATCCACGCCGTCGGCGGCGCAGACGGCGCGGTAGATATTCATGATGCCGCGGCCGCACAGCAACTGCTCGGCGGAGATGCGTCCCTCGATAGGCTCCAGGAAGGGCCAGATGTGATAGTCGCGCTCGCTGCGCGGGCCGACATCGATATGGCCGCCTTCGCCCGGCACCGGGATCCAGCTGTGGCGGGCATAGACCAGGCCTGCGACGCCAAGGCCGGTGCCCGGACCCAGCACGGCGCGCGAGGCGGTCTGGCGCTCCGTGCCGGGGCCGATCTTCTCGCGGTTGGCCTCATCGAGCGAGGCCACGGCCAGTGCCTGCGCCTCGAAATCGTTGACCAGCAAGACATCCTCGAAGCCGAGATTGGCGATCATGTCGCGCGGCCTGACGATCCAGGGGCAATTGGTCAGCGGCACCTCGTCGCCTTCGATGGGGCCGGCCAGCGCCAGAATGGCCGAGCGCGGCTGAACCGAGCTCTTGTCGAGGATGCACTGCTGCAGCGCCTCGTCGATATTGGCGAAATCGGCGGTCTGGACGATCGGGAACTGTTTCGGCTCGGCGAAGGCGTCGAGCAGAAGCGAGAAGCGCGCATTGGTGCCGCCGATATCGCCAACGAGGATGGGGAAGGGGTAATTCGCGTCGTAATCGGCCGGCCGTGCCATCGAGCTGTTCCGTTCTGCTGGTGGGGTCCGCTTTTTCGCTATCGTCGCAGAGGGATGCCGTCAACCGGTCGTCGCGGCGGCAAGCAGCTCTTCGGCCGTCGCGCGGTTCAGCGCCATCGGGATGTCGTAGACGATCGCGAGCCGCATCAGCGCCTTCACGTCCACGTCATGCGGCATGGGCGTCAGCGGATCGACGAAGAAGATGAGGAGATCGACCTCGCCGGTGGCGATGAGGGCGCCGATCTGCTGGTCGCCGCCGAGCGGGCCGCTTTTGAGCCGCGTCACGTCGAGGCCCGGGCAGGCCTCCAGCACCCGTCCGCCCGTCGTGCCGGTGGCGACGATCCGCGCCTGCGACAGCATCTTTTCGTGCCGCGCCGCAAAGGCCGCCATGTCGTCCTTTTTCTCGTCATGCGCGATGAGCGCGATGCATTTCTGGCGAGACATGGACGTTTCTCCGGGATCGGCGGGGAAATTTAAATCGATTTGATCGCCTTATACAAAAGCGGCGGGAGCTTGAAAAGCCCCGTACGGGGCCCTTGCTTCGATGTCGTTTAGTGGAACGGCCGTGGGATCGGGATCGGCACGATGGCCGGCAGGGTCGTGTCGGCGTTGATGATGGCCTCGACCGCCCCGCCCGCGCTCTGGTCGCCGCCCGAGAAGGCGAGCGCCGTTGCCGCGCTGCCGCCGCGATAGGTCACTTCCTGCTCCGAGGCGGGCGACGCGCCGGCGAGCACGGTGCTGCACGCCTTCGGCAGGTCCGACAACATGACATAGCGCGGCTTGACCGGCTTTGCGCCGGGGTTCGGCTTCGCCTTGGCCCACGGCTCCTTGGTGAACCACCAGGCGAGCGACGCGTCGCAGCCGTCGCCGGGCGGCACCTTCGCCTGCGGCTTGCAGCCCGGCGCGCCCTCCGGGCACTTGATGCGGATATGGAAATGCTCGTCGTGACCGTAGATCGGCCGCACCTTGCCAAGCAGCGCGCGATCGCCCTGCCAGGTCTCGCAAAGCTTCTTCTTGATCGCCGGATTGACGAAGACGCGGTCGACCTGCGGATAGCTCGCCGCCTTCATGACGAGACGGGCATGCGTCGAGGTCCAGCGCTTCGAATCGACCGTCAGGAACTTGCTCTTGTCGAGCATGGAGGTGAAGGGCAGCTTCTCGCGCTCCTCGGCCGAAAGCCGGTGGTCGGGCATCGGCGTGAACCAGATGTCGGCATCGAGGCCGACCTGGTGCGAGGCGTGGCCCGACAGCATCGGTCCGCCGCGCGGCTGCGAGATATCGCCGAGCAACAGGCCCGGCCAGCCGAGCTGCTGGGCGTCCTGCGAGAACTGCTCCAGAAGCGCGATCATGTCGGGATGGCCCCAGCGCCGGTTGCGCGAAAGCCGCATCGCCTGCCAGCCCGGCCCGTCCGTGGGAATGGCCACCGCGCCGGCAATGCAGCCCTTGGCGTAGGAGCCGTAGGGCGCCGTCACCATCTTGGCCGGCAGGCGCTTGGCGCCGAACAGCTCCTTGGCGGGGCGTTCCTCCGCGGAAAGCGGCGAGGCGAGCGCGGTCAGCGCCATGCCGGCGGCGATCAGGCAGGTGGTCAGTCGGGCAAGCATGGGCACGGGTCCGTCTCGATGCGTCATCGTTGCGAAAGGCTAAAGGATCATCCTTTCGCAGAAGTGAATCGTCGCGCCGGATAGGGATGGCAAAAATCGCCGCTTTCATGGCAGGCCTGTCATTTGCCCGGATTTTGCCTATTCTCTGCGGCAAGCTTCGGCAAACATCATGAAAGGGTAGACGCATGAAGGTAGCCTTCGGGAGAACATTGGTCACGGCGGCGCTGGCTCTGGCGCTCACGGCCTCGGCCGGCGCGGCGCAGGATGCGGCAAGTCCCGTCTGGCGCACCGGCATCTCCACGATCGGCGACCTGAAGCACCCCGACGGGTTCGAGCGCTTCGACTATGTCAACCCGGACGCGCCGAAGGGCGGCGAGCTGAAGCTCTCCGAAACCGGCACCTTCGACACGTTCAACCCGATCCTCGCAAAGGGCGAGGCGGCGACCGGCGTGACGTCGCTCGTCTTCGACACGCTCCTGAAATCCGCCGAGGACGAGATCACGGCCTCCTACGGCCTGCTCGCCGAGGGCGTCTCCTATCCCGACGACTTCTCCAGCGCGACCTTCCGGCTGCGCGCGGAGGCGAAGTGGGCGGACGGCCAGCCGGTGACGCCGGAGGACGTGATCTTCTCCTTTGACAAGTCCAAGGAGCACAATCCGCTTCTCGCCAACTACTATCGCCACGTCGTTTCGGCGGAAAAGACCGGCGAGCGCGACGTGACCTTCCGCTTCGACGAGAAGAACAACCGCGAACTGCCCAACATTCTCGGCCAGTTCCCCGTCGTGCCGAAGCACTGGTGGGAAGGCACGGACGCCAAGGGCAACAAGCGCGACATCGGTCGCACCACGCTGGAGCCGGTCATGGGCTCGGGTCCCTACAAGATCGCGTCTTTCCAGGCCGGCGGTTCGATCCGCTTCGAACTGCGCGACGACTATTGGGGCAAGGACCTCAACGTGAATGTCGGCCAGAACAATTTCCGCGTCATCAGCTACACGTTCTTCGGCGACAAGAACGTGGAATTCGAGGCCTTTCGCGCCGGCAATGTCTCGTTCTATCAGGACAACAGCGCCAGCCACTGGGCGACGGCCTATGACTTCCCGGCCGCGAAGGACGGCCGCGTCGTGCGCGAGGAGATCGAAAACCCGTTGCGGGCGGCCGGCATCATGCAGGCCTTCGTGCCGAACATGCGGCGCGACAAGTTCAAGGACCAGCGGGTGCGCGAGGCGCTGAACTACGCCTTCGACTTCGAGGATCTCAACCGCAGCCTCGCCTACAACGCCTATCAGCGCGTCGACAGCTATTTCTGGGGCACCGAGCTTGCCGCCTCCGGCCTGCCCGAGGGACGCGAGAAGGAAATCCTGGAAGAGCTGAAGGACAAGGTGCCGGCGTCCGTCTTCACCACGCCCTATACCAATCCCGTCAACGGCGATCCGAAGAAGGTGCGTGAAAACCTGCTCAAGGCGCTCGCGCTCCTGAAGGAGGCGGGATACGAACTCAAGGGCAACAGCCTCGTCGATACGAAGACCGGCAACCCCTTCGCCTTCGAGATCCTGTTGCCCAGCGCCTCCTTCGAGCGCACGGTCTCGCCCTTCGTCAACAGCCTGAAGAAGATCGGCATCGCCGCCACCATGCGCACGGTCGACGCTTCGCAATACACCAACCGCGTGCGCAGCTTCGACTATGACATGATCTACGGCATCTGGGCGCAGTCGCTTGTTCCCGGCAACGAGCAGAGCGACTACTGGGGCTCGGCCTCCGTCGACAAGGAAGGCTCGAAGAACTATGCCGGCATCGCCGATCCCGCCATCGACGAGCTCATCCGCAAGATCGTCTTCGCGCCGAACCGCGAGGAACTCATCGCGACGACGCACGCGCTCGACCGGGTGCTGCTGGCGCACAATTATGTGATCCCGCTGTTCTATTCGAAGGCACAGCGCATCGCCTACTGGAACAGCCTCGCCCGCCCGCAGGAGCTGCCCTATTACAGCCTCGGCTTCCCGGGCGTCTGGTGGTCGAAAGACGCGGCGAACTGAGGCGGGGGTTGCGCCGGCCCGCCGGCTGGGCTCCATATAGCGATGACGAATCACCGCCTGGACGGCGGCGGAAGAACGGAAGGATCGGGCTTGAGCGGCTTGACATCGACGCGGTGCATTCCGGAGGGTGATCGCTGATGGGCGCCTATATCCTGCGCCGCATCCTGCTGATGATTCCGACGATCTTCGGCATCATGGCCATTTCCTTCGCGATCGTGCAGTTCGCCCCCGGCGGACCGGTCGAGCAGGTCATTTCCGACCTGACCAGCCAGGGCGGCGGCGACCGGCTTTCGGGCGGCGGCAGCATGGTGCAGGAGGTCGGCCAGGACAGCGCCTATCGCGGCGCCCGCGGGCTCGATCCCGAATTCATCGCCAAGCTCGAAAAGCAGTTCGGCTTCGACAAGCCGCCGCTCGAGCGGTTCTTCACGATGATGTGGGACTATATCCGCTTCGATTTCGGCGAGAGCTTCTTCCGCAACACCTCCGTGATCGACCTCATCGCGCAGAAGATACCGGTCTCCATCTCGCTCGGCGTGTGGATCCTCATCTTCTCCTATGCCATCTCCATTCCGCTCGGCATCAAGAAGGCGGTCAAGGACGGGTCGACCTTCGATGTCTGGACATCCGGCGTCGTCGTCGTCGGCTATGCGGTGCCGAGCTTCCTGTTCGGCATCCTGCTGATCGTGGTGTTCGCCGGCAATTCGTTCTTCAACTGGTTTCCGCTGCGCGGCATCGTTTCCGACAATTTCGACAGCCTGACCTGGTGGCAGAAGCCGCTCGACTACATGTGGCACATGACGCTGCCGCTGATCACGCTGCTGCTCTCGGCCTTCGCCACGACGACGCTGCTCACCAAGAATTCGTTCATCGACGAGATCAAGAAGCAGTATGTCACCACGGCGCGCGCCAAGGGCCTGACCGAACGGCAGGTGCTGTACGGCCACGTCTTCCGCAACGCCATGCTGATCATCATCGCCGGCTTCCCGGGCGCCTTCATCTCGGCCTTCTTCACCGGCTCGCTGCTCATCGAATACATCTTCTCGCTCGATGGCCTCGGCCGCCTGGGCTATGATTCCATCGTGCGGCGCGACTATCCCATCGTCTTCGCCACGCTCTTCATCTTCTCCCTCATGGGCCTCGTCGTCAGCCTCATCTCCGATCTCATCTACACCTGGGTCGATCCGCGCATCGATTTCGACCGGAGGGATGTGTGATGAGCGCCGTTGCCGATACGCCACCCGTCGCCCCGCCGCGCAAGGGTCTTCTGAGCCCGACGAACCTGCGCCGCTGGGAGAACTTCAAGGCGAACCGCCGCGGCTACTGGTCGCTCTGGATCTTCCTCGTCATCTTCGTTTTGAGCCTGTGCGCCGAGCTGATCGCCAACGACCGGCCGATCATCGCCTCCTACAAGGGCGAGATCCTGTTTCCGGTCGTGGTCGACTATCCGGAAGAAAAGTTCGGCGGCTTTCTCGCGACGACGGATTACCGTTCCGATTTCATCGCCGAGGAGATCGAGGCCAATGGCTGGATGATCTGGCCGCCGATCCGCTATTCCTACGGCACCACGAATTCGAACATTCCGCATTCCGCGCCGACCGCGCCGTTCTGGCTGATGTCGAAGGAGGAGCGCTGCGCCGGTTATCCCGGCGGCGCGGCGGACCCGAACTGCAATCTCAGCAATCTCAACTGGCTCGGCACCGACGACCAGGCGCGCGACGTGCTCGCCCGTGTCATCTACGGCTTCCGCATTTCCGTGCTGTTCGGTCTTGCCCTGACGATCTGCTCGGCCGTGGTCGGCGTTACCGCCGGTGCCGTGCAGGGCTATTTCGGCGGCTGGACGGATCTTCTGATGCAGCGCTTCATCGAGATATGGTCCTCGATGCCGGTGCTCTACATCCTGCTCATCATCGCGTCCATCCTGCCGCCCGGCTTCTGGATCCTGCTCGGCATCATGCTGCTGTTCTCCTGGGTCGGCTTCGTCGGCGTGGTGCGTGCGGAATTCCTGCGCGCGCGCAATTTCGAATATGTGCGGGCGGCCCGCGCGCTCGGTGTCGGCAACGCCACGATCATGTACCGGCACCTCCTGCCCAATGCGATGGTCGCCACGCTCACCTTCCTGCCCTTCATCCTGTCCGGCTCGATCACCACGCTGACCTCGCTCGATTTCCTCGGCTTCGGCATGCCGCCGGGGTCGCCGTCGCTGGGCGAGCTGATCGCGCAGGGCAAGGAGAACCTCCAGGCGCCATGGCTCGGCCTCACCGCCTTCGTCGTCATGTCCCTCATGCTGTCGCTGCTGATCTTCGTCGGCGAAGCGACGCGTGATGCCTTCGATCCGAGGAAGACCTTCCGGTGAGCGCTCCCGAAACCATTCTGTCCGTCCGCGATCTGTCGGTTGCCTTCCACCAGGGCGGCAACACGACGCTTGCCGTCGATCGCGTCTCCTTCGACATCCGGCGCGGCGAGGTCGTGGCGCTGGTCGGCGAATCCGGCTCAGGCAAGTCGGTGACGGCCAATTCCGTGCTGCGCCTGCTTCCCTATCCCGCCGCCAGCCACCCTTCGGGCGAGATCCTGTTCAAGGGCCAGGACCTGCTGAAGGCGTCGGACGCCGCGCTGCGCGACGTGCGCGGCAACGACATCACCATGATCTTCCAGGAGCCGATGACCTCGCTCAACCCGCTGCACTCCATCGAGCGGCAGATCGGCGAGATCCTCAAGCTGCACCAGGATATCGAGGGCACGGCCGCGCGCGCGAAAATCCTGGAACTGCTGAACCAGGTCGGCATCCGCGAGCCGGAAAAGCGCCTTGCCGCCTATCCGCACGAGCTTTCGGGCGGCCAGCGCCAGCGCGTGATGATCGCCATGGCGCTCGCCAACCGGCCGGAACTGCTGATCGCCGACGAACCCACGACGGCGCTCGACGTGACCGTGCAGGCGCAGATCCTCGAGCTTCTGAAGAACCTCAAGGAAGAGCACGGCATGTCCATGCTCTTCATCACTCATGATCTCGGCATCGTGCGCAAATTCGCCGACCGGGTCTGCGTGATGACCAAGGGCAGGATCGTCGAGACGGGCCCGGTGGAGGAGATCTTCACCAATCCGCAGCATTCCTATACGCGCCACCTGCTCGCTTCCGAGCCGAAGGGCGCGCCGCGCCCGGCCGATGACAGCCAGCCCGTCATCATGCAGGCCGAGGACGTGAAGGTGTGGTTCCCGATCAAGGCGGGCTTCCTGCGCCGCGTGGTCGACAATGTGAAGGCGGTCGATGGGATCGACCTGACCCTGCGGGCCGGCCATACGCTCGGCGTCGTCGGCGAATCCGGCTCCGGCAAGACGACGCTCGGTCTCGCGCTGACGCGGCTCATCGCCTCGAAGGGCCGCATCGCCTTTGTCGGGCAGGACATTGCCGGGCACACCTTCGCCGAGATGCGGCCGCTGCGCCGGCGCATGCAGATCGTCTTCCAGGATCCCTTCGGCTCGCTGTCGCCGCGCATGTCGGTCGCCGATATCGTCGCCGAGGGCCTGAAGATCCACGAGCCCTCGCTGTCTGAGGGCGAGCGGGACCGGCGCGTCGCGGCCGCCCTTGAGGAAACCGGCCTCGATCCGGCCACCCGCTGGCGTTATCCGCACGAATTTTCCGGCGGCCAGCGGCAGCGCATCGCGATTGCCCGCGCCATGGTGCTGAAGCCGGAATTTGTCATGCTCGACGAGCCGACCTCCGCGCTCGACATGAGCGTGCAGGCGCAGGTGGTGGAACTGCTGCGCGACCTGCAGGCGAAGCACAATCTCGCCTATCTCTTCATCAGCCACGATCTCAAGGTCGTGCGGGCGCTCGCCAACGACATTATCGTCATGCGCAGCGGCCGCGTGGTGGAGAAGGGTCCGGCGAAGGACATCATCGAGCGGCCGACGGAAGCCTATACCAAGGCCCTGATGGCCGCCGCCTTCAACCTCGAAGCCATCCGCAGCGAGGCAATCAGCCAGTAGCAGGCATAAAGCAGGACACAGCATGCACACGAAAAGCCCTGTCATCATCGATCTGAAATTCGATCAGGAGCAGGTCGCAGCCGCGCTGAAAGGGGCGTTTCCCGACCGCGAGGTCATCAACCTCCTGCATCCGGCGAGCCGCAAGCGCGATCTTTCTGGTGTCGAGTACGCCGTGGTCTGGCGGCCGGGCGCCGATCTTTTCGAACGGGCGAAGGATCTGAAGGTCGTGTTTTCCGGCGGTGCCGGCGTCGACCATGTGCTGAACCTGCCCGGCCTGCCGGATGTGCCGCTGGTGCGCTTCGTCGACGAGACGCTGACGACGCGCATGAGCGAATGGGTCGTCATGCAGTGCCTCCTGCACCTGCGCCAGCATGCCGCCTACGAGGCGCTGCGGCGCGAGCGCGTCTGGCGCGAGCTCGACCAGCCGGAGGCGGGCGACATGACCGTCGGCATCATGGGCTTCGGCGTCTTGGGGCAGGACGCGGCGCGCAAGCTGAAGACGCTCGGCTTCAACGTCATCGGCTGGTCGAAGAGCGGCCGCGCGGTCAAGGGGTTCGAGGTCTTCGACGAGGCCGGGCTCAACACCTTCCTGGCGAAAACCGACGTTCTCGTCGGCCTCCTGCCGCTGACGCCGGATACGAAGGGCATCTTCAACACCGGCCTGTTTACCCGGCTTTCCCGCAAGGGGCCGTTCGGCGCGCCCGTCTTCATCAATGCCGGGCGCGGCGGCAGCCAGGTCGAGGCCGATATCGTCGCCTCCATCAATGACGGCACGCTGCGTGGCGCCTCGCTCGACGTGTTCGAGCAGGAGCCGCTGCCGCTCGAAAGCCCGTTCTGGGCGATGGACAAGGTGTTCCTGACGCCGCATGCGGCGGCGGCCTCGGATGTCGGCGCGCTGTTCGATCACGTCGCCATCCAGATCGCACGCTACGAGAGCGGCAAGCCGCTGGAGCATCTGGTCGACCGCAGCGCCGGCTATTGAACGGCTGACGCCGTCAGGGCCGGCGGTAGCCCGTCGGCTGCTGGTAGAGCCAGCCGATCCGCTCGATCGCCGCATCCAGCCCCTCGCGCGCCACGCTCATCGTGTGGCCGTTGGCATGCAGGATGGTCTTGTCATCCTCCATGATGGCGACATGGCCCTTCCAGAACACGAGATCGCCGCGTCGCAGGTCTGCGCGGTCGATGGGTCTGCCGAGGCCGGCGGCCTGCATGTCGGAATCGCGCGGCGCCGTGCGGCCCACCATCATCATGGAGAGCTGCACCAGGGCCGAGCAGTCGAGCCCGAAGCCGGAGCGCCCGCCCCACAGATAGGGCGTTTCGAGAAAGCGCGCGGCCACGCCGACATAGTCGTTGCCGGCGGTGGCGTCGATGTCGAGGCAATGGCCCGCCACGACGGATTGCCCGCCCTCCAGCGTGAGATAGCGCGTGCCGCGCGTCTCGCTCTCGCCGATAACCGTTAGCCGGCTTCCGATGGAGAGCGCGAATGCGGCGGGCGTGCGCAGGTCCGCGCCCGTATAGGCGAAGGTGCGTGGGACGGCGACACGATGGGTCGCCGCACCGCCGCCCGCGTCCAGCGCCGTCTCCGCGACGTAACCGACATAGCCGTCGAAATCCGATTTCACCCAGGCCCAGCCGTCCGCCCGGTCGAGCACGCGCACCGTTTCGCCGAACAGCCCTTCGGTATCGATACCCGCGGCAAGGTCAGGGCGCGGTCGCAGTGCCGCGACGGGTGCGGCGATACGCGCCGGCGTGCCGGTGACATAGCGTTCGGCGGGCACCGTGCCGCGCAAGGCCTCCTCGGCGAGGTCGGGGCGATAGGCGTTGAGGCGGCGGTCGGGCAGGGTGGTCATGGCAGTCTCACAGCGGCTGTGCGCGCCCCTTGGCGATGATGAGGTCGCCCAGGCGTTCGAGATAGAGCGCACCGTCGACGGTGCGCTTGATGATGACATTGCGGCGGTCCCGCTCGTCGCGGACCCGCGTGACGAGGCCGAGCTCGCCCATCGTGTCGAGCGCGCGGGTGATGACCGGCTTGGTGACGCCGAGCTTGGCCGCCAGCCCCCGCACCGTATGCGGCGGCGGCACGAGATAGATTTCGAGCAGGATGGCAAGCTGGCGCAGCGTCAGGTCGCGCCCGTCCCCCTGCACCTGCTGCAGCGTCACGGCATGCCAGAGGCCGAGCGCCTGCGATGGGGTGAGATCTACCGGCAAGGGGCCTCCGGGGCGAATGCGATTTCGTTACGCTACCGTATCGTTCGCGCCGTGACAATCGCCTGCCGGTCGCCCGCCTCAGGCCGCGAGGCGGCGCATATGGTGGTAGAGCGCACGGATCGCCTGCGCCTCGCCGCCGATGGGCGAATGCGGGCGCTCGCTCTGCGCCCAGGCGAAGATGTCGAAATGCGCCCAGTGGCGGTTGCGCGTCACGAAACGCTTGAGGAACAGGGCGGCCGTGATGGCGCCCGCCATGCCGCCGGCCGGCGCATTGGTGAGGTCGGCGATACGTGCGGAGACGTCCTTGTCGTAGCCCATATAGAGCGGCATGCGCCACATCGGATCGTCGACCGAAAGGCTCGCGTCGGCAAGGTCCTGGGCGAGATCGTCGTCGTCGGTGAAGAACGGCGGCAGGTCCGGCCCGAGCGCGACGCGGGCCGCACCCGTCAGCGTCGCCATGTCGATGATGAGATCGGCCTCTTCCTCGTCCGCATAGGCGAGCGCATCGGCGAGGATCAGCCGACCTTCGGCGTCGGTATTATCGATCTGCACGGTCAGGCCCTTGCGGCTCCTGTAGATATCGCCGGGACGGAAGGCATTGCCGGAAATGGAGTTTTCCACGACAGGAACCAGAACGCGCAGGTCCACCTTCAGCTTGGCGTCCATGATCATCAGGGCAAGGCCCATCACATTGGCCGCGCCGCCCATGTCCTTCTTCATCAGCAGCATCGAGGAGGCCGGCTTGATGTCGAGGCCGCCGGTATCGAAGCACACGCCCTTGCCTACCAGCGTCACGCGCTTGTGGCCCTTCTTGCCCCAGCGCAGTTCCAGCAGGCGCGGGGCCTGTTCGGAGGCGCGGCCGACCGTGTGGACGAGCGGGAAGTTCTCCTTCAGAAGGTCGTCGCCGGCGATGACGGAGACCTTGGCCTTGTAATGCGCGCCGAGCGCCCGGAACACGTCTTCCAGCGCATCCGGCCCCATGTCGTTGGTCGGCGTGTTGATGAGGTCGCGCGCCAGGAAGACGCCGGCGAGCTGGCGCTTGATATCGGCAGCGTCGGCATCGGCGGGAATGAGCAGGGTCGGCGCGTCGGCGGCGGATGCCTTGTAGCGCTCGAAGCGATAGCTGCCGAGCCCGTAGCCGAGCGCAAGCCGGTTGGCGGTCAGCGGTGCGGTCTCGATATGCCAGTCGCCCGCGGGCAGCGTGCGGGCGAGCTTTCCGGTGAGATAGGGCGCGTCGGAGGGGTTCTTGCCCAGGCCGAACAGCGCGCCGCCGAGATGGCCGTCCGCCGTCGGCACCATCAGCAGGCCGCCGGATTCCGCCTTGAAACCGGCCTTCTTCGCCCAGTCCAGCGCAACCGGATCGATGGTCCCCGTCTCGATATGCGCGGGCGTGATCGCGAAGATCGGCAGCGTCTTTCCGTTCTTCGTGTTGAAGGGAGAGGGCCGGTCGATGAACTGGAAGGGGGCCATGGCGGAACCTTTGGAAGAGCCTTGAGAATCGCTGCAATTAACACTCTGTTAGGGTTAACAGATTATTGCTGGAGCGGAGATTGCGGCGTGATTCCTTAACCGCCGCGACATGGGGAAACCGCTTCGGGGACTGATCATGGCTGTATGCCGCCTGCCTTCGTCACTTCGACCGGCGCTTTTGACGGGCGCGGCACTCCTGGTCATCGGCGTCGGGCTGGCAGGCTGCGCCGGAAAGAGCAACCTGACCACCGGCTCCGTCCGCCCGTCGTCAGCCGCCAGCGGCACGATGAACACGACGGACCTGCGCGGCGCCGTCGACAGCATCGGCCGAGCCTACGAAAAGAACCCCAGGGATGCGGCGACCGGCATCAACTATGCCAGCGCGCTGCGCATGAACGGCCGCAATGCGCAGGCGCTCGCCGTCATGCAGCAGGTCGCCATCAGCAATCCGAACAACCGCGAGGTCCTCGCCGCCTACGGCAAGGCGCAGGCCGCCGCCGGACAGCTCGAGCAGGCGCTGAACACCATCCTGCGCGCCCAGACGCCTGACAGACCGGACTGGCGGCTGAAATCGGCCGAAGGCGCAATCCTCGATCAGCTCGGTCGCTCGAACGAGGCACGCCAGCGCTATCGCGAAGCCCTCGATATCCAGCCCGACGAGCCGTCGGTGCTCTCCAATCTCGGCATGTCCTATCTTCTGGCGAAGGACCTCAAGACCGCGGAAACCTATATGCGCGCTGCCGCCAGGCAGCCGGGCGCCGACAGCAGCGTGCGGCAGAACCTCGCGCTCACCGTCGGCCTGCAGGGCCGCTTCCAGGAAGCGGAAACCATCGCAAGGCAGGAGCTGACCTCGGGGCAGGCGGAAGCCAACGTCGCCTATCTGCGCTCCATGCTGGCCCAGCAGAACGCCTGGAAGACGCTTGCCGCCAACGACACCGGCAACACCAATTAAACCAATCGTCCTCCCAGGACCAAACGAAGAAGCCCCGGTCGATACTTTCGCCGGGGCTTCTTTCTTTTGTCTTCGAGCGGTCAGAAGCGGTCGGAGACCTGGATGCCGGCCGGGCCGAGAATGACGGCCACCAGCACCGGCAGGAAAAACAGGATCATCGGCACGGTCAGTTTCGGCGGCAGGGCGGCGGCCTTCTTTTCCGCCTCGTTCATGCGCTGGTCGCGGCATTCCTGCGCCAGAACGCGCAGCGCCTGGGCGAGCGGCGTGCCGTAGCGCTCGGCCTGAATGAGCGCCTGCGTCACGGATTTCACCGTGTCGAGGCCGATGCGCGTGCCAAGGTTCTCATAGGCCTGGCGGCGTTCCTGAAGAAAGGAAAGCTCCGCGGTGGTCAGCACGAGTTCCTCGGCCAGTTCCGGCGAGGCCATGGCGATCTCGTCGGCCACGCGCTTGAAGGCGACCTCGATCGAAATGCCCGATTCCACGCAGATCAGCATCAGGTCGAGCGCATCCGGCCAGGCGCGGCGGATCGACTGCTGGCGCTTCGAGACCTTGTTGGAAATGAAGATGTTGGGCGCGTAGAAGCCGAGATAGGCGATGCCCAGCGTCGCCAGGATGCGAATCGAGAACGGCTTGTCGCCGAGGAAGCCGAGATAGAAGATGTAGAAGGCCGCGACCGCGAGGAACAGGAAGGGCAGGGTGAAGCGGGCGAAGAGGAAGATGTTGAGCGCGTTCTGCGAACGATAGCCGGCCTGCCGCAGGCGGTTCATCGTGTTGGCGTCGACAAGGGCCTCGCGCAGGTTCAGCCGCTCCACCACATTGCGCACGGAAGTATTGTGCTGCGCCCTGAGCGACGCCTTGTTCTGGACCGTTTCGGCCGAGAGCCGCGCCCGCTCGCGCGCCCGCATCTGCTCGCGTTCCAGCGCGACGCTCTTCATGCGTTTGTCGAGATCGCCCCGTTCGAAATAGGGCATCGCCAGCGTGTAGAACGTGGCGAGCACGGCGATCACCACGAAGGCGGGCAGCAGAACCGCGGGATCGGTGAGCATCGCGATCATGATCTCAGGTCCTAGATGTCGAAGTTGATCATGTTGCGCATCACGAGAATGCCGATGGACATCCAGACGCCCGATATGCCGAGAATGAGATGGCCGCGCGAATCCTGGAACAGCACCATGATGTATTCCGGCGATGTCAGGTAGACGAGCAGCGTGACGATGAAGGGCAGCGCCCCGATGATCGCCGCCGACGCCTTGGCTTCCATCGACAGCGCGCCGACCTTGGCGCGCATCTTGCGCCGCTCGCGCAGCACGCGCGACAGGTTGCCCAGCGCTTCGGAGAGGTTGCCGCCGGCCTGGCTCTGGATGGCGATGACGATGGCGAAGAAATTGACTTCCTGAAGCGGAATGCTGGTGAACATGCGCGCGCAGGCATCCGGGACGCTGAGGCCGACCTGCTGGCTTTCGACGATCTTGCGGAACTCGGTCCGGACCGGCTCCTGTCCCTCGGCGGCGATCAGCCGCAGCGCGTCCGTCAGCGGCAGGCCGGACTTGATGGAGCGCACCATCACGTCGAGCGCGTTGGGAAACTCCTCGAGGAACTTGTTCTGCCGGCGCTTGACGAGAAAGCCGACGAACCAGCGCGGAAGGCCGGCCCCGGCGATGAAGGCGATGCCGAGCGCGACCAGCGGCCCCATGCCGCCGATGAGCGCGACGACGAAGGCGAAGATGCCGAAGATCGCGCTGAACACGTAGAACCTGGTCTCGGTGATCGAAAGGCCCGCCTGGGAGAGCTTGGCCTTCAGCGTCGCGGCGACGCGCTTGGACTGCTCCTGCTGCTTCTTTTCGAGGTCCTTCAGCGAATCCTGCACCGAGCGGCGGCGTTTGGAGAGCTCCTGCACGCGGTCGCGCG
This sequence comes from Shinella sumterensis, assembly GCF_004514425.2. Lineage (GTDB taxonomy): Bacteria > Pseudomonadota > Alphaproteobacteria > Rhizobiales > Rhizobiaceae > Shinella > Shinella sumterensis. The sequence continues at coordinate 292,715 of NZ_MYFN02000007.1, read as the reverse complement.
CGGCCTTCGCCCGCGACTGGTCCGTCTCTGCCGACTGGACGCGGCGCATGCGGCTTTCGGTCTTCTTCTCCGTCTCGATGCGCGAGAAAAGCAGGCCATAGGCGAGGCCGGCGGTGGAGAGCGCCGCCAGCGCGAAGATCGCCACGATGGTGATATCCATTCCGAACATCGCGTCTACCCGCCCCTTACGGCTTCTCCATCGCGTCGAGCGTTGCCGCCAGGCGCTTGTCCTCGTTGAAGTAGCGGGCCCGATCCCAGAAATGCGGCTTGCCGATGCCGGTGCCGGTGTGCTTGCCGATGAGCCGCCCGTTGGCGTCCTCGCCCTGGATCTCGAAGCGCATCAGGTCCTGGGTCACGATGACGTCGCCTTCCATGCCCACCACTTCGGTGATGTGGGTGATGCGGCGCGAGCCGTCGCGCAGGCGCGAGGCCTGGATGATGACGTCGATGGAACCGGCGATGATCTCGCGCACCGTCTTGGCGGGCAGGGTATAGCCGCCCATGGCGATCATCGATTCCATACGCGAAAGGCATTCGCGCGGCGTGTTGGCGTGGATCGTGCCCATCGAGCCGTCGTGGCCGGTGTTCATCGCCTGGAGAAGGTCGAAAACCTCCGGTCCGCGCACTTCGCCGACGATGATGCGTTCGGGGCGCATGCGCAGGCAGTTCTTGATGAGATCGCGCATGGTGATCTCGCCCTCGCCCTCGATATTCGGCGGGCGGGTTTCGAGACGCACGACATGCGGCTGCTGGAGCTGCAGTTCGGCCGAGTCCTCGCAGGTGATGACGCGCTCGTCGCGGTCGATGTAGTTCGTCAGGCAGTTGAGCAGCGTCGTCTTGCCCGAGCCCGTACCGCCGGAAATGACGAGGTTGCAGCGCACGCGGCCGATGATCTGGAGAAGCGCCGCACCCTCGGGCGTGATCGAGCCGAAGCGGACCAGCTGGTCGAGCGTCAGCTTGTCCTTCTTGAATTTACGGATGGTGAGCGCGGTGCCGTCGATGGCGAGCGGCGGGGCAATCACGTTGACGCGCGAGCCGTCGGGCAGGCGCGCGTCGCAGATCGGGCTCGATTCGTCGACGCGGCGGCCGACCTGGCTGACGATGCGCTGGCAGATGGAGAGGAGCTGGGCATTGTCGCGGAAGCGGATCTCCGATTCCTGCACCTTGCCGCCCACTTCGATATAGGTCTTGCCGGCGCCGTTGACCATGATGTCGGCGATGTCGTCGCGCGCCAGAAGCGGCTCCAGCGGGCCGTAGCCGAGAACGTCGTTGCAGATGTCGTCGAGCAGTTCCTCCTGCTCGGAGATCGACATCGCGAAGTTCTTGATCGTGATGATGTCGTTGACGATGTCGCGGATTTCCTCGCGCGCGCTCTCGGTGTCGAGCTTGGCGAGCTGCGACAGGTCGATCGTGTCGATCAGCGCGGAGAAGACCTGGCTTTTCGTATCGTAATAGTCCTCGGTGCGCGGCGTGCGGCGGCGCACCGCCGCGGCGGGCGCGGGGCTGGGTGCGGCGTGCGGCACCGGCTCTGCGACGGGTTGCACGACAGCGGCGGCGGCCGGCCGTTCCGCCGTCACGGTCGCGCCGGAGGCGACGCCGGCATGGGCCGCCTGGCCCGCCGTGCCGCTCTTGCCGAAGCCTTCATTTCCGCGTTTGCCGAACATTTCCACTCATCCAGTCTGTTGCATCGCCCGTCGGGGCTTACTTGCGCCCGAGGAGACCCAGCATCTTGCCGATCCCGGCCTTCTTGGGCTTCTTCATCGTCGCGCGCCCGGTCACGAGGTGGGCGATCTGCGAAAAGGTTTCCGCCGTCGGCGACTTTCGATCCATTTCCGCAATCATGCGTCCGCTGTTGGAGGCCGCGCCGAAGAGCTGGGCATCGAAGGGGATGATGGCCACGGGCTCCACGCCGAGCGGCTCGCAGAAGTCGGATGGCGAGATCTCCGGCCGTTTCGGCAGACCGACCTGGTTGAGGATCAGGTGCGGGGGCTTGTCGTTGGGCCTCAGCTTCTTCAGCGCGTCGAGCATGTTCTTGGCGTTACGAAGGTTGGCGAGATCCGGAACGGCGGTAATCACCAGCTCGTCCACCTCGGAAAGCAGCGTACGCGTCCATTCCGACCAGGCATGCGGCACATCGAGCACGGTGATCGGCGCGCTGCGCTGGAGCACTTCGAGGATGGGCTGGAACGAACCGCGCTCCAGATCGTAGCCGCGGTCGAGCATGGAGGGCGCGGCCAGCAGGGAGAGGTGCTGCGAGCACTTGGCAAGCAGGCGATCCAGGAAGACCTCGTCGAGGCGGTCGGGCGCATAGATCGCCTCGGAGATGCCCTGCGGCGGATCCTGGTCGAAGTCGATATTGGCGGTGCCGTAGGGCAGGTCGAGATCCGCCAGGATGACTTCGGTCTGGAAGAGGTTCGAAATGTCGAAGGCGCAATTGTGCGCGATCGTCGAGGAGCCGCATCCGCCCTTGGCGCCGATGAAGGCGAGGCTGCGGCCGAGGGGCTCGGCATCGGGATCGACGAAGATCGCCGACATGGCGGCCAGCACGTCGGTCATGCCGACAGGCCCCACCATGTATTCGGAGATGCCGTTGCGGATCAGCTCGCGGTAAAGCGGGATATCGTTGTAGCGGCCGACGATGACGACCTTGGTGCTGGGATCGCAGACCTCGGCGAGCGGCGCCAGCTCCTCCATGATATCGCCGGGCTGCGCGGACGTTTCCAGGATCAGCAGGTTCGGCGTCGGCGCGGAGGCGAACATGTTGGCCGCCGCCGCGATGCTGGCGCTCGATATCTTCAGGCTCACCTTGGCCAGGCGCCGGTCCTGGGCGCAGCGTTCCATGGTGCGCAGCATCGCCTCGCTCTCGCAGAAGGCGTGGACCGAGATGCGCGGCAGCGGGCGCATGGCTTCCAGCTCCGCCGGACGGATCGCGTCGTCCGCCTCGTCCGCGGCATCGTTCTTGAAAGTGTAATCGACCGTGCTCATGGCGTTACCTGGCTTGGAGACGCAAGCGGCGTCAGTTCATATCTTGCAGTTCGGTGTAGGAATCACGATAGCGCTGCATGGCGTTGCCGCGCTGGGTCGCATCCGCCGGGGTCATGCGGCGCGGGCCGAGCAGGTCGTTCGGATCGGCGATCTGGGCCGCGAGGTTGTTCTGCTGGGCGCAACCGAAGTTGTGATAGTTCTTGTTTCCGTAGGTGTTGATCAACAAATCCTCCGGCCACTGGCCGCAGGCCGGCGTGGAAGCCGTGATGGCGAAGTAGCTCAGCCGGATCGGCGCGGCCTCCGCCGGGTCGGCGGCGGCATAGCTCTCGATGATCACCTTGCTTGCCGGAATGCCCTGCCGCGCGACGACCTTGCGGATGTGCCGGCTCGTCACGGCGGTGGCCGCGTCATTGCGCGCGCCGTGCGGCACGATGATCCGGAACGTGCCCGACGTGCTGGACTTGTAGCCGTCGGCGAAGCCGGCGATCACTTCGGCCTGGCCGCGCGTCAACTGGCTGGCGCCGGTCGCGATCGGGATATCGATGACCTTTTCCTGCTCGCCGACGACGATCGGGTGGCGCGTGCGGTAGTCGTCCGGCAGCGAGCCGGTCGTCGTGGCGTCCCGGTTGGCGCAACCGGAGGCGACAGCGACCAGCGCCGCCATCGCAAACAGGGTGACGGCGCGTCCGGCGTTAAATCGCCCGGTGCGGTTCGTGGAGTGCATTTCGTTTGCCATCGGCTGGGCCCGTCCCTTTTTCACGTCGCACCCGTTCATTTGTAGATGAAGCCAACGCTGCCTTCGTAGCGCTGGGCGGGCAGGTTGCTCTTCCTGCCGTAGATCTGGTTGACCTGGCCGAGGAAGACGCTCGCCGCGTCATTGGCCGGGTTGAAGTTGTCATCCGGCCGCGCCAGCGCGTTGCGGTTCACCGGCTTGACGAGATAGGGCGTGGCGATGATCACCAGCTCGGTCTCGTTGCGCTCGATGGATTTCTGACGGAACAGCGCGCCGAAGATCGGAACCTTGGAGGCGACGGGCGTGCCGTTCATGCTCTGCTGCACGTCGTCGCGGATCAGGCCGGCGAGCGCGATGGAACCGCCCGAGGGCAATTCGACGACGGTTTCGGCATCGCGGCGGCGGTATTCGGCGCCGCTCGCGCCGGCAACCGGTTCGGAAACCTTGGTCTGGATGCGCAGGCTGATGCGTCCCGAAGACAGGACCGTCGGCGTGAAGCCGAGCGAAATACCATACTGATAGGTCGTCGTCGTGTATCCGCCATTGCCGTCGGAGACCGCATAAAGGCGCTCGCCACCCGAATTGAACGTTGCGGCCTGTCCGGAGATGGCCGTCAGCGTCGGCTCGGCCAGCGTGCGGATCGCCTTGGCCTGCTCCAGCGCGTTCACGACGGACTCGATGCCGAGCTTTCCGACATTGCCGGCGACCGTTCCGCTCAAGCCGCTCGCCGCCGTATTGAAGGAGAGAACGTCGAGATTGGAGCCGGACGCGCCGGCGATCCGGCTGAACGTGTTGTCGAAGCCGAGCTGCTTGAGAACCTCGCGGCGGATTTCCGCCACGGTGACTTTCAGCGTCACCTGGTCCTCGCCCTGGACCTGGAGCATGTTGACGACCTGCGATGCCTGACGGCCTTCACCGAAGATCGCCGCGTCGCCGTTGTTGCCCTGGGAAACGATCGTGCGTGTCGTCGCCTCGCCGCCCTTGAGGAAGATCTGCGCGAGGTTGACGGCCTGCGTGGCATCCTGCGGCGTGCGCACGCTGCCGCTCAGAACGATATTGTCCGAGATGATCTCGACCTGGATATCGGAATCCGGGATGAAGCGCCGCAGGTTCGCCTGGAGGCTGGAGACGTCGCGCTCGACATTGAGGTCGATACTGACGATTTCCTCGCCGCCGGGGCCGAAGACGAAGATGTTGGTCTGTCCGACTTCCTTGCCGAAGAGATAGATGCGGCGCGACGTGCGCGTCACCGCATCCGCCTTCACCGGGTCGGCCACGAGAATGTCATGCGCGTCGGAGGGCAGGTCGATGACGACCGCCTTGTTGAGGCCGAGGCTGATCGTCTTGCGCGCGCCCGGGCCGGCATTCTGGATGCGGATGATCGACGCGCTGGCCGCCTCGGCCGTGGCGATGACCTTGCCCGTGACGATGGCGGCAGGCAGGCCCGAAAAGGCCAGGCAGAACGTCAGTCCGCCGGCGACAGAAGCCCGAAAAGTCTTTGAGAGTGCGAACACGGGTCAGCTCCTGATCATTTACTGCGCTTCGGACGCATTGCCGTCGACGATCTTGCCGGTCTTGATCACCTGCACCTGCGGCACGCCATCGGCGCCGCTGAGCAGATAGTCCGCCGCGCCCGTATCGGGCTCCTGGGCATCGGCGACGCTGCGCAGCGCAAGCGACAGCCGTTCGGCCATCTGCTGGGCGACGCTCATCACCTTCGCCTGGTCCGGCGTGAGTTCGAGTGTGGCGGTGGTGCCCAGCACGGTCTTGGAGCCGTCCGGGTTTTCCTGGATCTGCTGGTCGATGGCCAGCACGCGCACGTTGGACAGAACGTTCTCCGTCAGGAAGGCGCCGGTGCTGCTCTTGCGCACCATGATGACGTCGACGCGGTCGTTCGGCAGGATGAAGCCGCCGGCGCCGGTTGCCACCGTGATCTCGGTTGCGACCGCGCGTTTGCCCGCGGGCAGCAGCGACGACATGATGCGACTGGAGGAATCGACGATCTTTTCCTGGCGAACCGGCTCGCCGTTGAAGATCGGCATGCGGGCGATGGCGCCCTCGAGCGCCTGGATCGCGTCCGGCCGGCCCTGCTCGGTGATGAAGCCGTCGACGACGGAGCCTTTCGGCCAGTCGGCCCAGGCGACGGAGTTCGCATTGAGGCGCGTGCCGACGGGCAGGCTTTCGGTCGCGACCAGAACCTTGACGGTCGGCTCGCGCTCGAGGACCGTCTGGGTCTCGACGACGGACACACCACCCTTGCGCGCGACCTGCAGCGCAAGAAAACCTGCGACGCCTGCCGACACGACGGCCACTGCCAGAATGATGATTCGCGCCGGTTTCATGTGGTTTCCCTGAGCTGCGGACTCTTCTATCCGCCGACATTGCCCGGGAAAGGTATAATTATGGTTAATAGTCGCCTTACGCTTATGGTTAACGACCGGTTGACGGCGTTGCGACCTTTAGTTGCCGAGCGCGGCGAGCATGAGCGGCGAGGACGGGTAGGCCATGAACGCGCCAACACCGATGGCAATGCCGTAGGGAATCTTCTTCGCCATGACGAGCGAATCCGGCACGGGAAGACCGCTTGCCAGGATCGTATTCGTGTGCGCGCGCACCGACAGGATCAACAGCGTCAGGACGCCGCCGAGGAACGAGACATAGACCAGGAACTCGAACAGCGAGAAGGTCAGGCCGAACCACACCGCGCTCGCGGTCAGAAGCTTCGCGTCACCGCCGCCCATCACATTGAAGGCGAAGAGCGCAAAGCATACGGAAAAGACGATGGCACCAGCCGCAAGATGTGTCGCGATCTCCGTCAGACCCAGCCCGGCAAGTGGCGCCACGATGAAGAACGACACGAGAAGAATGGCGGAAACGCGGTTGGGTATGAGCATCGTCAGGAAATCTGAACAGGCAGCAACCGCAAGACAAAGTGGGAAAACTACAAAGATGATTGCTTGGGTCACAGTGACCTCCACCTTACGAAGAGTGCGCTTAATTAGTTTCTAAAAGAAGAAAATCAAAAGCAAAAAGCCGCCTTTGAACGAAAGGCGGCTTCAGGGATCAAAAAAGATATTGATCAGTTGCTGGTGCCGTCAGCATTCATCTTCAGCTGCTTCGAAAGTCCCGTGAACTGGTTGTTCAGCGAGCCGCCGAGTGCGGTGGCGCCGGTGATGAGGGCGACGGAAATCAGGGCGGCGATCAGGCCGTATTCGATGGCGGTTGCACCCGATTCGTCCTTCATAAGGCGAGCGAAAATCTTGGTCATGGTATTCTCCTAGCTCCACGATGTTGGTTCAGCACGTCCGCCAACTGTTTCCGTTGTTCGGATGACTGCAACCTACAGGTCTGCCATTTCCATCGGCTTAAGGAAGTGCGTTAATATTTCCTTGCTTCTGCCCTGTCGGAATTATGGTAAAAAATGGTTTATGCAGATTCTGACAGAGTTTTTGGCGCCTAATGGCCTGGTAAAGTACGTAAAAGCGAAAAAGCGCGGAAGTTGAGTAGGTTCAACACGCACGATACTTAAACCTTCATTTACCATTCCCGGCGATGCTATCCCTGACTTGTCTTCGGGATGACTGTTTATGGGACGCCACCGCACCTTCGCCGTTCACGCTGCAACGCTCGTGATGGCTGCTTTTCTCCTGCTTTCGGCCGGCGCCTCCGCCATGGCCCAGGAGCAGTTGATGCGCGTCTATATGGATCACGCCCGCGTGCTGAGGCTCGATCGGCCGGTCAGCAAGGTCATCATCGGCAATGCCCAAGTGGCTGATGCCACCGTGGCCGACGCCAAGACGATCGTCATCACGGGCCGCAGCTTCGGCACCACCAATCTCGTTCTGCTGGATGCCGACGGCAACGCCATTGTCGACGAACGCATCCTGGTCTCCATCGATGAGGGCAACACGGTGCGGGTCTTCCGCCAGACGGAGCGCTCGGTCCTCTCCTGCACGCCGAATTGCGAGGAGCATGCCTCCCGCGACAAGGCCTCCGGCAACTGACGATCGTCGTCGCGCCGGCGTGCGAAACCGGGAAACCGTTCAAGTCTTCGCTGCCGCACACACGAAAAATAAACGGTCGGCCTTCTATCCTGGCATGATCTGGGATTTGGGAACGGATCGCGATGTCGCTCGATCAGGATGTGTCCAGCCGCCGACAGCCTATGAAGGGGCTGTTGAAGCGCTTCTATCGTCGCCGTGACGGCGCGACGGCAATCGAGTTCGCCATTCTCGCCATTCCGTTCTTCGTCATGATCTTCGCGTCGCTCGAAACCTTCGTGGCATTCACCGGCGAACAGCTTCTTGCCAATGCGACCGAAAACATGGCGCGCAAGATCCGCACCGGCCAGATCAAATCCGACTACTCCGTAAGGGACTTCCGGAAGGAGTTCTGCGAAGAAATCAGCATCCTCATGCCCTGCTCGGCCAAGGAAATCGATACGCCCGACAAGCTGCTGATCGATGTCCGCAGCTTCGATAAATTCACGGATATCCCGCAGGCCGTTCCTCTTGTCGATTCCGACCTCGACACGAAATCTTTCAAGTTCGCACCGGGCGGCAAGAAGTCGATCAACATCGTCCGCGCCTATTACCGGTGGGACGTCATCACCGATCTCGTGCGTCCGCTGCTCTCGAACGTCAAGTCGGCGAACGGCTCGCAGAACTATCTCATGATCGCGACGGCTGTCGTCCAGAACGAGGATTATCCGTAATGGCCGGGTATGTGTCACGAGCCCGCAAGGACGATGTCCGGCCAGCGAAAGGCTTCCTTTCGCGTTTGCGCCGCTTCATCGACGATCGCCGGGGCGTCGGTGCCATCGAATTCGCGATCGTCACGCCGATGCTGATCATCACCTATATCGGTGCCTTCGAGATTTCCGTCGCCGTCTCCATGTCGCGCAAGATCAGCCGTGCCTCCAGCACCGTGTCGGATCTCTTGACCCGCAACGAGAGCACGACGAAGGCGGTGCTCGACAGCATGAAGGATGTCACGAGCAACGTCATCACGCCGTTCAAGCAGGATGGTTACACCCTGAAGATCACGGGTGTCGCCATCGATGCCGCCGGCAGCGCCAAGGTGGCGTGGTCGCGCGATCAGAATGGCGGAACGCCCTATACCAAGGGCAGCACGGTCACCTTGCCGCCGGATGTGGCGGTAAAGGATGCCTTCATCGTGCGCACGGAATATACCGTGCCACATAAGATCCTGCTGATGGCGCCCGGATTGAGCTCGCATATCAACAACATCACGCTCGGCAAGACGAGCTACTTCCGCAAGCGTATGGGCGAGACGATCATCACCTGCTCCGATTGCTGACGACATCCGTTTAAGGCGCGATTTCGCTTGAACCTGCTGTCATCGCCGTGTCATGTCACCCGAATGCGGACGGATAGCGGGTGACCATGGCAAGAGCCTTTCTCTTTGTTCTCGATTCCTTCGGCATCGGCGGTGGCCCGGATGCGGCCGCGTTCGGTGATCTCGGTGCCGATACGCTCGGCCATATCGCGGAATTCTGCGCCGCCGGCGCCGCCGACCGGCAGGGGCTGCGGCAGGGTCCGCTGAAGCTTCCCAACATGTCGGCGCTTGGTCTGCTGCATGCCGCGCGCGCGGCGACGGGTCGTTTTCCGATCGGCATGGAGGTGCCGCAACGCGTCTTCGGTTATCACGGCGCCGCCAGCGAGGTCTCGAACGGCAAGGACACGCCGTCGGGCCATTGGGAAATCGCCGGCACGCCCGTCACCTTCGACTGGGGCTATTTTCCCGCCGAAGGCGAGGCGTTCGAACCGGACCTGGTCGCGGCCATCCGCGTGGCGGGCAAGGTGCCCGGCATTCTCGGCAATTGCCACGCGTCGGGCACGGATATCATCGCCCGCGACGGGCTCGAGCACATGCGCACCGGCAAGCCCATCTGCTACACCTCGACGGATTCCGTCTTCCAGGTTGCCGCGCACGAGCGGACCTTCGGGCTGGAGCGCCTGCTCGCCTTCTGCGAAACCGTGCGGGCGATCCTCGACGAGCGGCCGGGCGGGCGCATCGGGCGGGTCATTGCGCGCCCCTTCGTCGGCGAAAGCCCGGAGACGTTCCGGCGCACCGGAAACCGGCGCGATTATTCCGTCCCGCCGCCGGAACTGACCCTGCTCGACCGGCTGACGGAGGCCGGCCGCACGGTGCACGCCGTCGGCAAGATCGGCGATATCTTCGCCCATAAGGGCATCGGCACGCTGACCAAGGCCGATGGCAACATGGCGCTGCTCGACGCGACGCTGCGCGTGATGGACGAAGCGAAGGACGGTGATCTCGTCTTCACCAACTTCGTCGATTTCGACATGCTCTATGGCCATCGCCGTGACGTCGCCGGCTATGCAGCGGCGCTGGAGGCCTTCGATCGCCGCCTGCCGGAGGTGGATCGCAAGCTGAAGCCGGGCGATCTCGTCATCCTGACGGCCGATCACGGCTGCGACCCCACCTGGCGCGGCACCGACCACACGCGCGAGCGCGTGCCGATCCTGAGCTTCGGGCCCGGCATCCGTTCCCGGCTGATCGAGACCCGGTCCACCTTCGCCGATATCGGCGAAAGCGTTGCCCGCCATCTCGGCATCGCGCCCGGCAAGCATGGACGGAGTTTCCTGTGACGACATCCATGCCCAAGGCGGAACTGCACTGCCATATCGAAGGCGCCACGCCGCCGGCGCTCGCGCTGTCGCAGGCCGCGCGCTACGGCATCGATACGTCCGCCTTCATCCGCGACGGTGCCTATGCCTGGCAGGATTTCACGAGCTTCGTGCAGAGCTACGACGCGACCGCCAACCTCTTCCGCACGGAGCAGGATTATGCGCTGCTCGCCGAAACCTACCTGACGGAGATCGCGCAGGCCGGCGCCGTCTATAGTGAACTGATCGTCTCGCCCGACCAGGGCGATGCGGTCGGAATCGGCGCGGACGCCTATATCGCCGGGCTTGCCGAGGGCGCCGAGCGGGCGAAAACGAAAACCGGCATCGAGACGCGGTTCATCATCGTCGGCATCCGGCATTTCGGGCCGGAGCGCGTGGTGAAGGCCGCGGAATATGCCGCGCGCCGGCCCCATCCGCTGATAACGGGCTTCAACCTCGCCGGCGAGGAGCGCATGCACCGCGTGGCGGATTTTGTGCGCGCCTTCGATATCGCCCGTGATGCGGGCCTCGGCATCACGATCCATGCCGGCGAACTCTCCGGTGCCTTCAGCGTGCGCGATGCGCTCGATCATGTCCGCCCGTCGCGCATCAGCCACGGCGTGCGCGCCATCGAGGATGCCGATCTCGTGCGCCGGCTGGCCGACGAGGGCGTGGTGCTGGAAGTCTGCCCGGGCTCCAATGTGGCGCTCGGTGTCTTTCCGGATTTCGAAAGCCATCCGCTGCGCGCCCTGCACGCGGCCGGCGTGCGGGTCACGCTCAACGCGGATGATCCGCCCTTCTTCCATACGTCGCTGGCGCGTGAATACGAACTTGCCGCCACCGCCATGGGCTTCAGCGACGCCGACATCCGCGGCATGACGCGGACGGCCATCGAGGCGGCCTTTGTCGACGAGCCGACGCGGCAGAGGCTTCTGGCGGCGCTTTGAGGCAAGCCGGCTGGGGATGGTGCCGGCCTCCTGCTCTCTTCACTTGCGGCCCCGCGCCGTTCCGTGGAAAAAGAAGCGTTCAGATATTTTCGGAAGGTTGGCCATGGACGGCGTCACAGTCATCGATCACCCGCTCGTGCAGCACAAGCTGACCATCATGCGCAAGGAGGAGACGTCGACGGGCAGTTTCCGCCGCCTGCTGCGCGAAATCTCCACGCTGCTCTGCTATGAGGTCACGCGCGACCTGGAACTGACGACCGCCCGCATCAAGACGCCGCTCGAGGAAATCGATGCGCCGGTGCTGGAAGGCAAGAAGCTCGTCTTCGCTTCCATCCTGCGCGCCGGCAACGGCCTGCTGGAAGGCATGCTGGAGCTGGTGCCCTCGGCCCGCGTCTCCCATATTGGCGTTTACCGCGATCACGAGACGCTGGAGGCGGTCGAATATTTCTTCAAGGCGCCCGACAGCATCGACGAACGCCTCGTCATCGTCGTCGATCCGATGCTGGCGACCGGCAATTCGGCCATTGCCGCCATCGATACGCTGAAGAGCCGCGGCGCGACGAATATCCGCTTCCTCTGCCTGCTGGCGGCGCCCGAGGGCATCAGGAGCTTCCGGGCGCATCACCCCGACGTGCCGGTCTATACGGCGTCCATCGACCGCCAGCTCAACGAGAAGGGCTACATCGTGCCCGGCCTCGGCGATGCCGGCGACCGCATGTATGGCACGAAGTAGCCGTTAACCGCCGCTTTACCAAGTCGAGCGAAGATCGTGGAGAGGGGCGCCGTCCGGCGCCCCTTTTTGCCGTCCGTTAGCCGGTGCTGTGCTAGTTCGGGACAGATTGTTCCGGAGACCGGCCATGTTCGTTCGAAGCCTCGTCCTTCTCGTCGGCGGCGTTCTTGCCGCCGCGGCCTTCGTGCCAGACCTCGCCAGCCGTTATGTCGGCGAAAAACAGAGCCCGACCGCCGAAGCCAGGGTGGAGACGGCGTCCGTGCAGCCGGGGCAGGATGCGGCGCGTTACACCGGCAACCGCAGCGCCACGATCGATGCGGACGCGGGCGGGCATTTCACCGGTCTCTTCGCCATCAATGGCCGCAAGGAACAGGGCATGATCGATACGGGCGCCAGCATGGTGGCCATCAATGTCTCGACTGCCCAGCGCATCGGCATCGACAGGGCGGATCTCGATTTCCGCTATGCCGTGGATACCGCCAACGGCAAGGCGCGCGCCGCCTATATCCGTCTCGACAAGATCGAGATCGGCCCGGTGCGCATGGACAATGTCGGCGCCATGGTGCTCGACGACAAGGCACTCTCCGGCACGCTGATCGGCATGAGCTTCCTCAAGGGCCTTTCGTCCTACAAGGTCGAAGGCGGCAGGCTGCACCTTACCCGCTGATGCGAGACAGGATCTCGGCTGCCGGGGCCGGCGCCTCCGGGTTGATCCTGTAGAGCGCCGTCAGCCGTTCGGCGGCACGCTCCGCATCCGCGGCGCTGACCGCGTGAACGTGAGCGATCGTGTCGCCCTTTTCCACTTTCGTGCCAAGCGGCAGCAGGCCGTCGAAGCCCACGCGGTGATCGATGGCGTCATCCGGCCGGCTGCGCCCGCCGCCAAGCGCGATGACGGCAAGGCCGATGCCACGCGTGTCGCAGGCGGCGAGATAGCCGGCCTGCGGCGCCGTCACCGGCCGGATGACGGGCGCCGCTCCGAGATACCGGTCCGCCCTGTCCAGGAGATCGGCGGGTCCGCCGAGCGCGTGCACCATGCGGGCGAAGGTCTCGGCCGCCGCACCGCTCGCCAGCGCACCGGCCGCCTTCGCGGTTGCAGCTTCGACATCCGTTTCCAGGCCCGCTGAAACCAGCATCTCCGCCGCGAAGGCGAGCACGATGCGTTCTAGCCGCCTGCCGGCCTTCTCCCCCTTCAGAAAGGCGATGCAGTTGGCAATTTCCAGCGCGTTGCCGGCGGCGTCCGCCAGCGGCTGGTTCATGTCGGTGATGAGTGCGGTGGTGCGCACGCCCGCGCCGTTCGCCACCTCGACCAGCGCGCGCGCCAGGCTTTCCGCCTCGCTGGCGTCTGTCATGAAGGCGCCGTTGCCGACCTTCACGTCGAGCACGAGGGACTGGAGCCCTGCCGCCAGTTTCTTGGACAGGATGGAGGCGGTGATGAGCGGTACGGAATCCACCGTCGCCGTCACGTCGCGGATGGCATAGACGCGCTTGTCGGCAGGCGCGAGGTCGCCGGTCTGGCCGATGATCGCGCAGCCGATATCCCTCACCGTGCGGCGAAAATGTTCCGCCGAGGGCATGATTGTGTAGCCCGGGATCGATTCCAGCTTGTCGAGCGTGCCGCCGGTATGGCCGAGCCCGCGCCCCGAGATCATCGGCACGGCAAGCCCGCAGGCGGCGGCAATCGGCGCCAGCATCAGCGAGACATTGTCGCCGACGCCGCCCGTCGAATGCTTGTCGGCGATCGGCCGGCCGATGCCGGGCCAGTCGAGCACATCGCCCGAATCGCGCATGGCAAGCGTCAGCGCGACCGTCTCGTCGCGCGTCATGCCGTTGAACCAGACCGCCATGGCGAGCGCGGCGACCTGCCCCTCGGAGACGCTGCCATCCGTCACGCCGGCAATGAAGGCGGCGATCTCTTCTCGGGAGAGCGCATCGCCGTTGCGCTTGCGGCGGATCGTCTCCTGCGGCAGCATCTCAGCCGCCGCCGGCGATCATTTCGGCGAGGATGGCGGCAAGCCGCTTGCCGCCGACGGGGGCCATGTCCTTGGTCTCGTGGTGGCTGAGCTCGTTGCCCGTCATGCCGGCCCCGAAATTGGTGATGACGGAGGCGGCGGCGACCTTCAGGCCGAGATGGCGCGCGATCAGCACCTCCGGCACGGTCGACATGCCCACCGCATCCGCGCCCAGCACCCGCGCCATGCGGATTTCGGCCGGCGTCTCGAAGCTCGGGCCGGAGAACCACATATAGACGCCGCTCGAGAGCGGGATATCGAGCGTCCGTGCGGCCGCCTCCATGCGGGCGGCGAGGCCGGCGTCATAGGCATTGGTCATGCCGACGAAGCGGTCGTCGCCGTCGAGGCCGACAAGCGGGTTGGTGCCGGAGAAGTTGATGTGGTCGGAAATCCGCATCACGGAGCCCGGCGGCATGTCCTCGCGCAGCGATCCGGCCGAGTTGGTGAGGATGAGCTCGGTGACGCCGAGCCCTTTCAGCACCTCGATCGGCGCGCGCATGGCATTGGCATCGCCGCGCTCGTAATAGTGCACGCGGCCGGACAGCATGATGACGGGCACGGCACCGAGAGAACCGATGACCATCTCGCCGGCATGGCCGGATACGGAACTGACCGGGAAGCTCGGCAGGTCCGCATAGGGAATGCGGATGGCGTTCTCCACGGCATCCACCAGCGAGCCGAGGCCCGAGCCGAGAACGATGCCGGTGCGCGGTGCGACGCCGCCGAGGCGGGCAAGCAGAAGGTCTGTCGCCGCGCCGCTCATCCGATGACATCCGTGCTGAAGCCGTGCGGCAGGAGTTCTTCCATGGTCATGGTCTTCTTCACGCCCGTCTCGTCGCACAGATAGATCGGCGTCGTCGCGCTTGCGAACTCCGCGATCTTCTGACGGCAGCCGCCGCAGGGCGGGCACAGCGGCAGCTTTTCGGCGATCACCGCCATCTCCACGATCTTCTTTGCGCCGCCCATGATCATCTGGCTGATGGCGGTCGGTTCGGCGCACCAGCCCTGCGGGAAGGACAGGTTCTCGATATTGGCGCCGGCATAGATCTTGCCGTCCTCGGCGCGGATCGCTGCGCCGACGGGGAACTTGGAATAGGGGGCATGCGCGAAGGCCATCGCCGCGCGTGCCGCCTCGAACAGCTCATGGGACATTCTAGCGCTCCTTCACATAGGGCACGCCGCCGGCCTTCGGCGGAATGGCCTTGCCGATGAAGCCTGCAAGCAGGATCACGGTGAGGATATAGGGCAGCGCCTGCATCAGCTGTACAGGCACCTTGCCGATCAGCGGGAAGGCATAGCCCTGGTAGCGGATGGCGAAGGCATCGAGGAAGCCGAAGAGCAGGCAGGCGAAGAGGATGTTCTTCGGCCGCCACTTGGCGAAGATCAGCGCGGCCAGCGCGATATAGCCCTTGCCGGCCGTCATGCCCTTGGTGAAGCCCGCGCCGGCGGCAAGCGACAGATAGGCGCCTGCGATGCCGCACAGGATGCCGCAGCAGATGACGCCGCGGTAGCGCAGCCAGATTACCGAAATGCCGGCCGTATCGACGGCACCCGGATTTTCGCCCACGGCGCGCAGTCGAAGGCCGAAGCGTGTGCGGTAGAGGATCCACCAGCTGGCCGGCACCATCAGGAAGGCGAGATAGGTGAGCGGCGAATGGCCGGAGAGCAGGCCGGAATAAAGTGGCCCGAGAACCGGCACGTCGCGCACGGCATCCGCAAACGGCAGGGTGACCGTGCCGAAGCGGCCATCCGCCGAAAGGGCGGGCGTGCGCCCGCCCTGCCGGAACCAGGCCTCGCCCAGGATGACGGTGGAGCCGGCCACGACGAAGTTGATGGCGACGCCCGAGACGATCTGGCTGCCGCGCTGGGTGATCGAGGCATAGCCGTGCACCAGCGAGAGCAGAACCGAGACGAGCACGGCGGCGAGCAGGCCCATATAGACCGACTGGCTGATATAGGCGACGCAGCCGGCGGCAAAGGCCGCGCCCAGCATCTTGCCTTCCAGCCCGATGTCGAAGATGCCGGCACGCTCGGTGAAGAGGCCGGCGAGCGCCGCCAGGATCAGCGGCGTGGAGAGGCGCACGGTCGATTGCGCCAGTTCGATGAAGACCTGAAAGACATCCATATCAGGCTCCCTTCGTCACGGCGGCGTCGCGCGTCTTCGGCGACAGGCCGAGGATGACGCGGGTGATGGCCGGGCGGAACATGTGCTCCAGCGCGCCGGCAAACAGGATCACCAGGCCCTGGATGATGACGATCATGTCGCGCGAGATCGAGGGCATCTCGAAGGAGATTTCCGCCCCGCCCTGATAGAGCATGCCGAACAGCAGGGCTGCCGGAATGATGCCGGCCGGATGCGAGCGGCCCATCAGCGCCACCGCGATGCCGACGAAGCCCGCGCCCTGCACGAAATCCAGCTGCATGCGGAACTGCTCGCCCATGATCGGGTTCAGCGCCATCATGCCGGCAAGGCCGCCCGAGATCATCATGGCGATGACGATGATCTTCGCCTCCTTGATGCCGGCATAGCGGGCCGCGGCGGGGCTGTGGCCCATCGTGCGCATCTCGTAGCCGAGCCGCGTGCGCCAGATCAGCACCCACACGCCGAAGGCGGCGAGAAGGGCAAGCAGGAAGGAGATGTTGAACGGCGCGGAGCCGACCGAAAGCCCGAAGATCGACATCAGCCAGTCGAGCTTCGGCAGCTGCCCGCCGGCATCGAAGGTGCGGGTCTCCAGCGACATCGAGCCCATCGGCTTGAACACCCGGTTGAGCAGGTAGTTCATCAGGCTCGCGGCGATGAAGTTGAACATGATCGTGGTGATGACGATATGGCTGCCGCGCTTGGCCTGCAGCCAGCCCGGGATCATCGCCCAGAGCGCCCCGAAGAAGGCCGCGCCGACGATGGCGATCGGGAAGACGAGATACCAGGGCAGCGTGCGGTCGAAGGCAAGGCACGCCAGCACCACGCCGATGCCGCCGATATAGGCCTGGCCTTCCCCGCCGATATTGAACAGCCCGCAGTGGAAGGCGACCGCGACGGCAAGGCCGGTGAAGATGAAGGTCGTCGTGTAGTAGAGCGTGAAACCGATATATTCGCCGCGGCCGAAGGCGCCGTTCACCATGTGATAGGCGGCCTCCAGCGGGCTTTCGCCGACGATCAGCACGACAAGGCCGGAAATCAGGAAGGCGACGGCGAGGTTCACCAGCGGGATCAGGCCATATTCGGCCCAACCGGGCAGCTTCGCATAGGGAACACTCATTCCGCGGCCTCCTTGCGGCCTTCCACGCCGGCCATCAGCAGGCCGAGTTCACCCTCGGTCGCGTCGGGCGCGCGCTCGCCCACCACCCGGCCGGCAAACATCACGAGGATACGGTCCGACAGCGCGCGGATCTCGTCCAGTTCGACGGAGACGAGCAGCACGGCCTTGCCCTGGTCGCGCATCTCGATGATGCGCTTGTGAATGAATTCGATGGCGCCGACATCCACGCCGCGCGTCGGCTGGCCGATGATCAGCACATCGGGATTGCGCTCCATCTCGCGCGCCAGCACGATCTTCTGCTGGTTGCCGCCCGAGAAGTTGGCGGTCTTCAGCCGCGGGTTCGGCGGGCGGATGTCGTAGGCGGCGATCTTCGCCTCGGCATCGGCGCGGATGGCGTCGACATCGAGCAGCATGCCCCTGCGGTATTTCGCATCGTCGTGATAACCGAGAATGGCGTTCTCGCTTTCCTCGAATTTCAGCACGAGCCCGACATGGTGCCGGTCCTCCGGCACATGGGCCAGGCCGCGCCGGCGCAGGTCCGCCGGGTCGGCATTGCCCGTCACGTCGATTTCCCTGCCGTTCAGCAGGACGGTGCCCGACGTCGCGCGGCGGATGCCGGAAATCGCCTCCAGCAGTTCGGACTGGCCGTTGCCGGCCACACCCGCGATGCCGACGATCTCGCCCGCGCGGATGTCGAAGGACACGTCCTCCACCATCGTCACGCCGCGGCTGTCGCGCACCGTCAGGTTCTTTACCGAAAGCTTGACGTCGGCGGGCTTGGCCTCGCCCTTCTCGACGCGCAGCAGAACCCGGCGGCCGACCATCAGCTCGGCCAGTTCCTCGACGGAGGTCTCCTTCGTCGTGCGCGTCGCCACCATCTCGCCGCGGCGCATGACGGACACCTCGTCGGTGATCGCCATGATCTCGCGCAGCTTGTGCGTGATGAGCAGGACGGTCTTCCCTTCGTCCTTCAGCTGGCCGAGGATACGGAACAGATGATCGGCTTCGGCCGGCGTCAGCACGCCGGTCGGCTCGTCCAGGATGAGGATATCGGCCTTGCGGTAGAGCGCCTTCAGGATCTCCACGCGCTGCTGGATGCCGACGGGCAGTTCCTCGATCACCGCATCGGGATCGACCTCCAGCGCATATTCCTTTTCCAGCCGCTTCAGCTCGGCGCGCGCCTTGGTGATGCCGGCATTGAGGATCTGGCTTTCCTCGGCGCCGAGCATGATGTTTTCCAGCACCGTGAAGTTCTCCACCAGCATGAAATGCTGGTGCACCATGCCGATGCCGGCGGCGATCGCCGCATTGGGGTCACGGATCTTGATCGTCTTGCCGTCGATGACGATGTCGCCGCGGTCGGCCTGGTAGAAGCCGTAGAGGATCGACATGAGGGTGGATTTGCCGGCGCCGTTTTCACCGATGATCCCGTGAATGGTGCCTTTGCGGACCTTCAGGTTGATGTTCCGGTTGGCATGGACGAGGCCGAAGCTCTTGTCGATGCCCTTCAGTTCGATTGCCAGTTCGCTCATTGACGATCCACTCTGACGGGGATTTCAGGCCGGCGGGCCGTTGTTCGGCCTGCCGTGTCGCAGTCTTGTTGCTTCCGCAGCGCTTGTCCAGTGCGATTGCGGCGCGGTGGCCTGCCCGCTATAGCTCGTGCCGGCCGCATGAAGCCGAGAGGACAGCCATGACCGATCTTTCCGACGACACCGCCGATGCACGCATCGCCCGCCTGGAAGAGCATGTCGCCCACCAGGCCCATACGATCGAGGAACTCTCCGACCAGCTCGCCGAGCAATGGCGTGTGGTCGAGCAGATCCGGACGAAGCTCGACCGCCTGACGGAGCGCTTTCTCATGCTGGAGGAAGGGTCGCGCGAGGCCCCGGCCATCACCCGCCCGCCGCATTACTGAGCGGGCAGCGCCGCAGGCGGTTTTCGCAGGAAGGGTCATGCCCGGAAACGGAATCGGCCCGTCTGCTTGGCGCAAACGGGCCGTCCGATACCTTAGTAGGGGCAGGTCTCGTCCGACATGTAGTCGTGGACCTTCACCGTGCCGGCGATGATGTCGGCGCGCGCCTTGTCGATGGCGGCCTTCATTTCCGGGGTGACGAGCGAGGCGTTGTTGTCGTCCAGGGCCACGTCGACGCCGTTCTCCTTCAGGCCGAGCACGTTGATGCCGGGCTGGAACTTGTCGTCCTTGGCCGACATGAAGGCGTCGTAGACGGCGACGTCCACGCGCTTGACCATCGAGGTCAGCACCTTGCCCGGATGCAGGCCGTTCTGGTTGGAATCCACGCCGATGCCGAGCTTGCCCGCGTCGGCCGCAGCCTGCAGGACGCCCACGCCCGTGCCGCCGGCGGCGTGGTAGACCACGTCGGAGCCCTGGTCGAACTGCGACTTGGCGATTTCACCGCCCTTGACCGGGTCGTTCCAGGCGTCCGGCGTCGTGCCGGTATAGGCTTCGAGCACGTTGTAGTCGGCGCCCAGCGACTTGGCGCCGCCGATATAGCCGCAGGCGAACTTGTGGATCAGCGGAATGTCCATGCCGCCGACGAAGGAGACGGTCTTCGACTTGGAGGCCATGCCCGCCATGATGCCGGCGAGCCACGAGCCTTCCTCTTCCTTGAAGACGACGGAGCGCACGTTCGGCTTGTCGACGACCATGTCGATGATGGCGAACTTGGTGTCGGGATACTCGGCTGCGACCTTCTCAAGCTGCGCGGCCCAGGAGAAACCGGCCATCACGATCGGATTGTTGCCGTCGCCGGCGAAGCGGCGAAGCGCCTGCTCGCGCTGGGCGTCGTTGGCGATTTCGAATTCGCGGTATTCGATGCCGGTCTCGGTCTTGAACTTTTCCGCGCCGTTATAGGCCGCTTCGTTGAAGGATTTGTCGAACTTGCCGCCGAGATCGTAGATGATCGCGGGCTTGATGTCTGCGGCAAGCGCGCTCGCCGACATGGCAGCGGTGGCAAGAAGGGTGAGAAGGGTTTTTTTCATTGTGCAGCCCTGTTCGCTATTGATCTTATAGGGATCTTCCGGGCTGCGCCTCACGCAGCGCGCACCGAAGTCACCGACCCTTTCCCTTGGGTCAGGCTGGCGGCATCCTTGCACGGCGTTTGGAAAAATTCACCAGAAATTTTTCAGTTGGTAAAAATATCGTCCGCCGCCAACAGGGGTTTCGACCCGTTGGCGGCGGCGTGTGGAGAGGTCAGGTCTGGCGGCTCTCAACCGATGGCGCAGGCCACCCCGGTGCCGCGCAGGCCGCAATAACCGCCCGGATTCTTGGCGAGATACTGCTGGTGCTCCTCCTCCGCGAAGTAGAGCGGCCCTGCCTTGGCGATCTCGGTCGTGATGCGGTCGCGCCGCCCGGCGGCGTCGAGCGCCTTCTGGTAGGCGTCGCGGGCCTGGCGCGCGATGGCGAGATCCGCCTCGTCGTCGAGATAGATCGCCGAGCGGTAGGTCGTGCCGACATCGTTGCCCTGGCGCATGCCCTGGGTGGGATCGTGCGCCTCGAAGAACGCCTTCAGGAGGGGCTGGAGCGAGACTTCCGCGGGGTCGTAGACGACGAGCACCACTTCCGTATGCCCGGTCAGGCCCGTCGTGGTCTCGCGATAGGTCGGGTTGGGCGTGAAACCGCCGGCATAGCCGACGGCGGTCACCCATACGCCGGGAATCTGCCAGAGCAGGCGTTCCGCGCCCCAGAAGCAGCCCATGCCGAGCAGCACGGTCTTGTATCCCGCGGGATAGGGCCCCTTGAGCGGCCGTCCGTTGACGAAATGGGTCGCGGCTGTGGGAATGGCGTTCTCGCGGCCGGGCAGGGCTGCCTCCGGCGCGGGCATGACGGTCTTCTTGCTGAACATGTCGATATTGAACATGGTGGCCTCCTGGCCGGGCCGCTTTCGTCGCGGCGGTTGGTGTCAGGCGGTGAAGCGGCCGGCAATCGGCGGCCGCCTGTAGGCGATGATCCAGAAGAACAGCGACACGGCGAGCAGCACGGCAAAGGCCGGCTGCGACAGCACCCACATCGCCGCCGGATCCCAGACATAGGGATGGAGATGGCGCATGATGCCATCGGCGACAAGGGCGATCGTATCGGGGCTCGCGGTGCTCCAGGCAACGGCGAGCGGCGTCAGCACGGGTTCGGAGGCCGACACGGACTGGATCGCATCGATCGTGCCCGCCATGACGGCAACCACGAGGGCAAACAGGCTGATCGCCTTGAGGATGAACCGTATCATCGACCTTCTCCGCGCGCGGTTTGCGCACCGCTTCTCCGGCTTCCATAGATAAGAAGGCGACGGGCCCTGCGCAATCCCTCGGGCTTTGGCGAAGAACCTTCAAAAATCTGTCAGAAAGCGGTTGATCCCTCGTCAAACCTCGGTATATATCGCGCCGTCTCGCAGAGCTTGAAAAGGCCGAAGCGACCCGCGCCGGACTGACCGTCGGCGACGAGCGGACGGACAGGTGGCCGAGTGGTTGAAGGCGCACGCCTGGAACGCGTGTATAGGGGAAACTCTATCGAGGGTTCGAATCCCTCTCTGTCCGCCATTTTCCGTCCATAGCCCTCTTTACTGCGATCGTAGCCGCCCCCGCTGACCGGGTGCGAAAGCAAGCGCGTCGTGCGCGCCTCTCCAGGTCCGGCGGGATGGGCGCGGTCGTTCAGGCGAGGGCGGCCCGGACGATGGCGCGATCCCTCTGGCGTTCCGTCGCCGTCAAGCGAAAGGCACGTTGCATCCGCAACGGTTCCGTATCCTCGATCCTGCGGGCCAAGGCCCGATCTTCCCGGTCGGCCCAAGCCCACAGGCGCATCAGCCGGCCGTCGGTCACGATCCGCCGAAGAGCGTCCAGTGCGAGCCGGTCCAAGGCGCCGATACCGTTGCGCAGCAGGGGTTCGTCGGTGGCATCGTCCAGAACGTAGTAGGCGGCTTCGTCAACGAGATGCTCGTGGATCGTGAGATCGACCAGGACGGCCCGCGCCCGGGTCGAGTTCGCTCGTGCCAACCAGGAAAACAGAACGAAGGGGTCGACCCTGAGCATCAGGAGCGCTTCGACGATGCGTGCGGAAATATAGCTGTCCATGTCCCGGCCCGACTTGCGCGTGACACGTTCAAACGGAACGGGATCGCCGCCATCAAACCAGTTCGACGCGACGCTGCAGAACAGGGCGCGCAGGCCATCCTGTTCCTCCTTCGGCCAGCGCCAGAGCCCCAGCCGCATGGCGCCTTCCATCGGAAAATAATCATTCTCAAAGTTCAGGAATGTCAATTCCAGCCCGCGGGGCAGCCAATGCAGGAACGTGTCGCGGCCACCGGAGCAGTTCGGATGTTCGAAGTAGATCTGCGCGAAGCTTTCGAGGGTGGCGCGACGCGGATCGCCCGCATCTCGCGTTCGCGCCTCCTCCTCGGGCGTAAAACATTGGCGGCACCAGCCCCAGTTGGGACGGTATCGGGAGAAAATCTCGTAGAGGTGCGAGAGGCAGCGACCGGCATCGGGAGGATTGCGATCGAAGCGATACAGGGTTTGCTCGACCCGGCGTTCTGATGGCAGTTGAAGATGCTTCAAGGAGCGGGCGTCCCGAGCGCACGATGGATCACGGCATAAGGCGATGAAACGTTCATTTGTTCTCCGCACAGACGCATCGCCTGCTTTCTGCCGATGATCGCTCAAAAGCGGATTGATCGCAAACCAACCATGAAATCCATCGCCTGCGACCTGACGCCTTGTCGCGGATGGGTGACCGCTATACTTCTTTCAAACGCCTCATGAGGAGGTCGAAGACGGAAGGAACCGCCATGGGAATTTTCAGCTCCATCAAGGAAAAGCTTTTCGGCAAGGCAGCACAGCCGGCCGCAGTCGAAACCGCATCGACGACGACGATCGGGGGCGCCGGCGTGGCGCCGGCGACCGCGGATGTTTCGGCCACGCCTTCTTTGAAGGACGACGCCACCGGCACGCTCGGGGGCACGCCCGCGGCCACGCCCCAATCGGTCCAGGCGGGCAATGTCGACGTGGCCGCCATTCTCGATGATGCGGTCGCCAAGAATGGCCAGAAGCTGGATTGGCGCCGCTCGATCGTCGATCTGATGAAGGCGCTCGGCATGGACGCGAGCCTCGCCGAGCGCAAGGAGCTCGCCGACGAACTCGGCTACACCGGCGACAAGGGCGACTCGGCCGCGATGAACATGTGGCTCCACAAGGCGCTCTTGAAGGCGCTCGCCGACAACGGCGGCAAGGTGCCCGCCGAACTGCTCGACTGAGACGCGTACGCATCAGCCACTCGCCCCCTAGGGCGGGTGGTGTCGGACAAAACGATGTCCGCTCCGCCGACGGCAAAAAACCGCTCACCCCTTGGGTGAGCGGTCAAATGTGCTGAACATGATCGGAACGGGATTACCAGGTCTGGCGACCGTACCAGTCGTCGATGTCCTTCTTGGTCTGATCCTTGGCGTAGCCGTAACGCTCCTGGATCTTGCCTTCCAGCTGGTCGCGCTTGCCGTCGATGACGTCGAGATCGTCGTCCGTGAGCTTGCCCCACTGTTCCTTGATCTTGCCCTTGACCTGCTTCCAGTTACCTTCGACGCGATTCCAGTCCATTTTTCTCTCCCTTTTAGGATCGTGATGGGAAGGAAATGCGCGGGACGCGATTTTGATCCATCGTGCCGATGCGATCTGCCATCTGGCTGTAATCATCGCCGTCTATATCCCGCCCATGGCAGCCGCGCCGCCTTTCCGGTGGCCCGCTTGCTCAACGGTCGCGCCGACGGGATAGCCCATGGTCAATATTGCGGTCGCCGGCATCGGTTATGTCGGTCTTTCCAACGCCGTGCTGCTGGCGCAGCACAATGGCGTGGTCGCCTATGACATCACCGGCGAGCGGGTCGACAGCGTGAATGCCGGCATCTCGCCGGTGGCGGACGCCGAGATCGAGGATTACCTGCGGACGAAGCCTCTCCACCTGCGCGCCACCACGGACAAGATGGATGCGTTTGCCGAGGCGGATTTCGTCGTCGTCGCAACGCCCACCAATTACGACCCCGACTATAACCACTTCGATACGACGAGCGTCGAGGCCGTCATCGAGGATGTCAGGCAGGTGAACACGCAGGCCACCATCGTCATCAAGTCGACCATCCCCGTCGGCTATACACAATGGCTGCGCGCGGCCCGCGGCGATGAGAAAATCCTGTTTTCACCGGAATTCCTGCGCGAGGGCAGGGCGCTCTACGACAACCTGCATCCCTCGCGCATCGTCGTGGGCGCGGATACGCCGGAGGCGCACCAGTTTGCCGGGCTGCTACGGCAGGGCGCCGTGCGGGACGATGTCCCGGTGCTGTTTACCGGCCCGGGCGAGGCCGAGGCGATCAAGCTTTTCGCCAACACTTACCTTGCCATGCGCGTCGCCTATTTCAACGAGCTCGATTCCTACGCCATGACGCATGGCATCGACACGCGCGCGATCATCGAGGGCGTTGGGCTCGATCCCCGCATCGGCCAGCACTACAACAATCCCTCCTTCGGCTATGGCGGTTACTGCCTGCCCAAGGATACGCGCCAGCTGCTCTCCAACTTCAGCAATGTGCCGCAGAACCTGATCCGCGCCATCGTGGATGCCAATGCGACACGCAAGGATTTCCTTGCCGACGACATCGCCGCCCGCGACCCTGATGTGGTCGGCGTCTACCGGCTGGCGATGAAGACGGGATCGGACAATTTCCGCGAATCCTCGGTCCAGGGCGTCATGCAGCGCCTCACGGCGCGCGGCATTCCCGTGATCGTCTATGAGCCGGATTTTCCAGGCGAAACGGTCTTCCGCCACGAGATCGTGCGTGACCTGGAGGCCTTCAAGCAGCGCGCCGATATCATCATTGCCAACCGCCACGCCGACGATCTCGGTGATGTCGCCGGCAAGGTCTATACCCGCGACGTCTTCGGCCGCGACTGACCGACCGGACGCACGGGCCGCGAGGACCCGTGCGTTATGACGAAATTCCTTAGCCGGCGAAATCTTCCGGCAGCAGGCCTTCGGGCATGTTCTGGTAGGAAACCGGGCGTAGGAAGCGGCGGATCGACATCGTGCCGACGCTGGTCGCGCCGAAATTGGTCGACGCCGGATACGGCCCGCCATGCACCATGGAATCCACCACCTCGACGCCGGTCGGGAAGCCGTTGACAAGCACACGGCCGGCCTTGCGCTCGAGGATCGGGCGCAGGCGCCTGGCATCGTCGAGATCGCCGGCATCCATATGGATGGTCGCCGTCAGCTGGCCCTCGAACTTGCGCGCCAGCGTCTCCATCTCGTCGACCGAGCCGACGCGCACGACGAGACCGAGCGGGCCGAACACCTCTTCGGAGAGCGCGTGGTCGGCCAGGAAATGGTCGCCGGAGATTTCGAACAGGTTCGGCAGCGCCTCACGGCCGGTGGACTCGGTCGTCAGCAGCGGCTTCACCGTGTTGCGGCTTTCGAAACGCGCCTGGCCGTCGTGATAGGCCTTGGCGATGCCGTCCGTCAGCATGGTCTGCGCGCCGACCTTCGAAAGGGCCTCGACGGCGGCGGCGGTGAAGCGGTCGGCATCGGGGCCGTCGGTGACGACGGCGATGCCCGGATTGGTGCAGAACTGGCCCGCACCCATGGTGAGCGAGCCCGCCCAGCCCTGGCCGAGCCCTTCCGCCCGCGCCTTGAGCGCTTCGGGCAGCAGGAACATCGGGTTGACGGAGCCGAGCTCGCCGAAGAAGGGGATCGGCTCGGGGCGCGCGGCGCACAGGTTGAACAGCGCGCGGCCGCCGGCAAGCGAGCCGGTGAAGCCGACGGCCTTGATGAGCGGGTGCTGTACCACGGCCTCGCCGACCTGGCGGTTGCCGCCCTGGATCAGCGAGAAGACGCCCGGATGAACGCCGGTCTTCCGGATGGCGGCCAGCACGGCCTCCGCGACGATCTCGCCGGTGCCGGGATGGGCCGAATGACCCTTGACCACGACGGGGCAACCGGCGGCCAGCGCGGCCGCGGTGTCGCCGCCGGCGGTGGAGAAGGCGAGCGGGAAGTTCGAGGCGCCGAACACCGCCACCGGGCCGATCGGCCGCTGGATCAGGCGGATTTCGGGACGCGGCGCCGGCTGGCGATCGGGCAGGGCGGCGTCGAAGCGGCGGTCGAGATAATCGCCCTTCTCGATGTGATCGGCAAAGAGCCGCAGCTGGCCGGTCGTGCGGCCGCGTTCACCCTGCAGGCGCGCCACCGGCAGGCCGGTTTCCTGCGTGCCGATCTCGGTGATGGCATCCGCGCGCGCCTCGATCTCGTCGGCGATGGCGCGCAGGAAGGCGGCGCGCGTGGCGCGCGAGGAATAGCCGTAGCTGAGGAACGCCTCTTCGGCGGCCTCGGCGGCGCGGTTCACCAGCTCGACCGTGCCCACGGCGAAATCGTAGGAGGGGCCATGCGCCGGTGTGGAGGCGAAGGTGCCGTTGCCGTCGAGCCATTGTCCGGCCACGAGGTGTTTGCCGTTGGGAGTGAAAGCCATTTCAGGAACCTTTCTCACGGGAAGGGGATAGCCGTCGCAAAACCGCGCGGGGCGAATTGAACTTGTCGGGGGGTTCTATACGCTGTGGGTACAAATGTTCAATCGCTTACCCGTCGTAATAGCCAGCCTTGAAGAGATGATGATGACACAAGACACCCACCTGACGATCGCCGCCCTGCATGCCCGCGTGGAAGCCATCTTCCGCCGCGCGGGCCTCAACGAGCGGCAGGCGGGGGCGCTTTCCCGTGTCATCGTGGCCGGCGAGCGGGATGCCTGCAAGTCCCACGGCATCTACCGCATCGAAGGCGCGCTGCGCACCGTCAAGGCCGGCAAGGTCAAGCCGGATGCCGTGCCGGTCCTCGATGCCAACGAGGGGTCGGCCATCGTGAAGGTCAACGCCGACGGCGGCTTCGCCAACACCGCCTTCGAACTGGGCCTGCCGGTTCTCGCCGAGCGCACCCGCGCGCTCGGCATTGCAGCACTTGTCATCAACGACTGCACGCATTTCTCGGCACTCTGGCCGGAGGTCGAGGCCGTGACGAAGGAGGGGCTTGCCGCGCTCGTCATGTGCCCGAGCTATGCCACGGTCGCGCCGACGGGCGGCACCAGGCCGCTGCTCGGCACCAATCCCTTCGCCTTCGGCTGGCCGCGCAAGAATGCGCCGCCCTATGTCTTCGACTTCGCGACATCGGTGGCCGCCCGCGGTGAGATCGAGCTGCACCGGCGCGCCGGCAAAAAGCTGCCCGAAGGCTGGGCGATCGATGCCGACGGCAATCCGACGACCGATCCCGAAGCCGCGCTCGCCGGCGCCATGCTGCCCTTCGGCGGCCACAAGGGTTCGGCCATCGGCACGATGATCGAGCTTCTCGGCGCCATCATGATCGGCGATCTCACCAGCCCGGAAGTGCTCGATTATCTCGGCACGACGACGCTCGCGCCCTTTCACGGCGAGCTCATCATCGCCATGTCGCCGGAAGCCTTCGCCAAGGGCCGGCCCGGTGATCCCTTCGCCCGCGCCGAACAGCTCTTCGAAGCCATTGTCGGCGGCGGCGCCCGCCTGCCGTCGCAACGCCGTTTCGCCGCCCGGAAGGTCTCCGAAACCGATGGCATCAAGCTCACCGCCGCCGAAACCGAACAGCTCGACCGTCTGCTGGACAAGGGACTGGACGTCGTCGCGTGATGAAACCGCAACTTCGTTAGCCGGCGAAGGATAACGGAACGCCCAAGGTGAGATTACCAACAAAAAAGCCCTCCACGCGGAGGGCTTTTCGGTCATGCGGTTTGCGTCTCAGACCTTGTAGCTCTGCACGGCGCCCGGCAGCTGGCTCCAGGCGGCGTACCAGGTGTCGAACAGTTTCAGCTGGCTTTCGACATAGCCGCGCTGGCTTTCCGAGAGCGCGTCGGTCTCGTTGAAGTGCAGCGTGTATTCGGCGTCGCCCTTCAACACCATCATGTGCTTGAAATAGAGCACGAGATCGGGGCCTTCGTCGAAGGAGGAGAGCACGGCAAGCGCCGATTCCAGCTCCAGCGCACGCTGGCGCGCGTCCGGGTCGCCCTTGGCCGCGCCCTGGGCGAGGCTGCACAGGTGCAGCACTTCCTTGGGCAGCACGCAGCCGATGCCGGTGATCGCGCCGACGGCGCCGCAATTGACGAAGCCGTGGAACACGCAGGTATCGACGCCGATCATCAGCGACACGTCGTCGTCGCGGCTGGTGATCGTCTCGGCCGCATAGCGCATGTCGGCCGCGCCGCCGAATTCCTTGAAGCCCACGAGGTTCTTGTGCTCCTCGCGCAGCGCGAAGAACAGGTCGGCGCGGGTGGCGAAGCCGTAATACGGGCTGTTGTAGATGACGGCAGGCAGATCCGGCGCGGCACTCAGGATGGCCTTGAAGTGGTTCTTCTGCGCGGCGATGACGGAACCGCGCGACAGCACGCGGGGGATGACCATCAGGCCCTGTGCGCCGACCTTCTGCGCATGGGCGGCATGCGCCACGGCCGAGGCGGTGTTGACGGCGCCCGTGCCGACGATGACGGGAATGCCGGCCTTCACCAGTCGCTCCACGCCTTCCATGCGCTGCGCGTCGGTGAGCAGCGGCCAGTCACCCATCGAGCCGCAATAGACCACGGCCGACATGCCCTTGCCGATCAGCTCCTTGCCCTTGCGCACCAGCGCGTCGAAATCCGGCGTGCGGTCGTCCTTGCAGGGCGTCATCAGGGCGGGGATCACGCCGGAAAAAATCTGCGCCTTCATGTCGGTCTCCTCTGGGGCTTTGGGAATGTCGGCAGCGTCCGCGCCGCCAATCATCGTTCTGCAGCGTGATATATCAGTTTGTATTCTATTTGTCGACAGAAAAGATTCGAGCGTGTTTAAAGCGGGATATCGAGCCTGTCGTTGCGGCTGAACAGCGCCTGCACCTGCGCGACGATCGCCTCCGCATGGGTCTTGCCCAGCCGGTCGGCCGCGTCGAGGTCGCGCGCCTCGATGGCGGCGATGATGTCGGCGTGCTCGTCGACGAAGCGTTGCGGGAACTGCTCCTCGTAGGAGCGGTAATAGAGGTGCAGCATGCGTCGCGACTCATCGAGCAGCCGGCTGAACAGGCCGGTGAAATAGGGGTTGCGGCCCGCCTCCGCGATGGCGGCGTGGAAAGCGGCGTTGGTGGCGATCATCGCTGACGTGTCGCGCGCGGCCACAGTGGCCGCGTATTCGGCATGCAGGCGGTGAAGGGCCGGAAGGTCCTCGGCGCGGTGGTTCTGCGCGGCCAGCCGCGTCGTCACGCGGTACATCAGCACCAGCGCGTCGAAGAGCGGGCTGAGATTCAGGAAGTCGATGGCCGATACCATGGTCGAGCGGTTCGGCAGCGTCTCGATCAGCCCCTCGCCGGAAAGCCGTACCAGCGCCTCGCGGATCGGCGTGCGCGACATGCCGAAGCGCTCGGCAAGCTGCACCTCGTCGATCGGGCTGCCCGGCGCGAGCTTCAGGTCGAGAATCTCGTCGCGCAGGAGGTCATAGACCATCCTGGCGCCGGAGCCGCGCTTGCGTTCGGAGAGGGTGTCGCTCATCGGGGATATCCTGTTGTCGACAAGACAAATACAGCGTCTGGACGATGCCATCAATCGCCGGGGTGCACGAAGCCGCGCGCCGTCGACCGACACGGAGGCGTCACCGCTGGTCGCATGCAATAAGAGCGATCGTTCGTCGCTTGCCACGCAGGGAAGAGAGAGAGATTTCCCTGCCGGTTATCCTACTCAGTTGCTGGTCGGCGCGGTCCGTATCGCGATGGTTCCAATATGCCGCTGAAGAGTGCCGCGTGCATAAACGTGCCCGACACCAAAGCCACTTGGCATCACCGTCAAAACCCTCTACTGCAAGTCATCTGATGATTTTATGAGTTGACGATGCAGACGATCAGCAAGACGTCTCTCGCGGAGACCGCCGCGCAGGCGATCCGCGCCGAAATCCTCTCCCGTCGCTGGGCGGTGGGCGAAAAGCTTCCCAACGAGGCGACGTTGTGCGCCATGCTGTCCGTCAGCCGCGGCACGGTGCGCGAGGCGGTGCGTGTTCTGGTCTCGCAAGGCTATCTCGAAACGCGGCAGGGCTCGGGCACCTATGTCCTGTCCGTCGCCGATGCCGCGGGCCCGCTGGTCATGGCGCGGCGCGCCGGCCTGCGTGACCAGTTCGAGACGCGGCTTGCGCTCGATACGGAGGCGGCTCGCCTCGCCGCGATCAGGCACGATGCCGCCGATATCGCAAAGCTGCGGGTGCTGCTGGCTGCCCGCGGCCCCTCTGATGGCGCCGACTTCATCGCGCGCGACCTCGCCTTCCATCGCGCCGTCGTCGCGGCCTCGCGCAATAGCGTGCTGATTGGCATGTACGATTTCTTCGCCACGCTGATTGCCGAGACCATCGCGGCGACGCTCGGCGCGGACCTGCCGGAGCCTGATGCGGCGGCCCACGCTGCCATCATCGATGCCATTGCGGCCGGCAGCCCTGATGCGGCGGATGCCGCCGTGCGCGCGCTCACGGCGCCCGTGCTTTCCGCCCTCGACCGGCTGCTGCTGTCATGACCGCGCGCCCCGATCCCGGTTCCATCGAGCGCATGGAAGCCGAAGAAGGAAGCGTGCCGCACCGGCCGAAAAGCGGTCTCGCGCGCTTCCTGCTCGGCCTGAGCCTCATGCTCATCGCCTTCAACCTGCGGCCGCTGTTTTCCAGCGCGTCGGCGCTCCTGCCGGAAATCCGCGAAGTGCTCGGCCTGTCGGCCACCGGGGCCAGCCTGCTGACGACGCTGCCCGTCGTCTGCCTCGGCCTCTTCTCGCCGCTTGCGCCGCGTCTTGCCCAGCGAATCGGCACGGAGCGCACGCTGCTGGGCGTGGTCGTGCTGCTGGCGCTCGGCACGGGCATGCGCGGTCTCTCCTCCATTCCTCTGCTCTTCCTCGGCACCGCACTTGCCGGCGCCTGCATCGCGGTCGGCAATGTGCTGCTGCCCGGCCTGGTCAAGCGCGATTTTCCCGACAAGGCCGCGCTGATGACGGGCCTCTACACCATGACCATGTGCGCCGGTGCGGCCGGCGCCGCCGGGCTGACGCTGCCGATCGAACACGTGCTCGGCGGCTCGCTTCCCGCCGCGCTGGCGGTGTGGGCGCTGCCGGCCCTCGTCGTCAGCCTGCTCTGGCTGCCGCAGGTGGTGATGAGCCGCGGCCAGGTCCGCCGCGTGGCCGTGCGTGTCGAAGGCCTGTGGCGTGATCGTCTCGCCTGGCACGTCACGCTGTTCATGGGCCTGCAATCCGCGCTTGCCTATTGCGTCTTCGGCTGGCTGGTGCCGATCCTGCGCGAACGCGGCCTCGATGGCGTGACGGCCGGTGCCGTCGTCTCGGTCTCCGTCATGGTGCAGGCCGTCGCCTGCCTCGTGGCGCCGCATCTGGCGGTGCGCGGCCGCGACCAGCGGCTGATCAATGTCGCGCTGTGTGCCGTCGCCGTCGTCGCGCTGATCGGCCTGCTTTTCGCGCCGCTGTGGTCCGTCTGGTTCTGGGCGGCGCTGCAGGGCATCGGGCAGGGCGGGCTGATCGCGGTGGCGCTCACCGTCATCGTTCTGCGCTCGCCCGAACCCATCGTCGCCGCGCATCTCTCCGGCATGGCGCAATGCGTCGGCTATCTGCTCGCGGCCATCGGCCCGCTCGTCGTCGGCCTCATTCGCGGCTGGACGGGCAGCTTTGCCTGGAGCGCCGCGCTCTTCGTGCTGCTGGGCCTGGGCGCGTCCGTCAACGGCTGGTTTGCCGGGCGCGCGCTCTACGTCAAGACGCGGGTGGTGGAGGCATAGGGCCGCACGACCCCGTTTTCCGTCACGATCACGTCCATCGCAATGTCGTGCGGCTGTGGATGGATCGTCGCGCACCGCGCGCCGCTGTAGCCGACACCGATAGCGCGCGGCCTGCGCGGCAGGGCGGCGAGTGTGCGGTCGAAGAAGCCGCCGCCATAGCCCAGCCGGTAGCAGGCCGGGTCATAGCCGACGACGGGCGCGAGCACGATATCGGGAATGACGGGCGCATGCGCGGCGGGGATCGGGATGTTCCACACGCCCCGTTCAAGCGGATCGCCCGGCCGCCAGGCATGAAATTCCAGCGGCTGGCCCTTGGCGATCACCACCGGCAGCGCGGTTCGCGCGCCCGAGCCGGCGAGGTTTTGCAGGAGCGGGCGCAGGTCCGGTTCGCCGCGAAACGGCCAGTAGCCGCTGACCACGAGCCCCGCGGCCGCACCGATCTCCGCCAGCACCTGTTCGGCGATCGAGGCCCCGAACGCCGCCCGTGTCTCGGCCGGCACGGCAAGACGCGCGGCGATCAGCCGGTCCCGCTCGGCCTTGCGCCAGCGGTTGACCTGCGGCCAGTCACGCGGGGCGGCGGGGTTAGGCAGGCCGGCATAGGCGGGGTCGACCTCGTGCAGGAAGCAGGCCGGCGAGGCGAGGGAAGCGGGCTTGTTATCGTCATCCATGATCCATCCCCTTGCGAGAACGCCATCGGGCCCATGCGAGAACACCGTCGGGCGAGGATTGCGCGCTTTCGCCCCTTCAGCA
This sequence comes from Shinella sumterensis, assembly GCF_004514425.2. Lineage (GTDB taxonomy): Bacteria > Pseudomonadota > Alphaproteobacteria > Rhizobiales > Rhizobiaceae > Shinella > Shinella sumterensis. Next base: position 259,821 of record NZ_MYFN02000007.1, on the reverse strand, counting down.
AACGAATTCAGCGCTGGCGGCTCCGGATCCGGTTGGCGACAACCACCTCTGCCGCCTTCGACTTGACTTTGCGCCCCTGCTCACCCCATCATATGGGCATGATGACGACGCCTTCCATTGCCCGGTTCCTGAAACGGTTGTTTCCTCTCGCAGGACACTAGCCCCTCGGCTCGGTCGCGTCGCGCCCCGGCCGCGGGGCATTGCGGTTCTGTGAATTTGCAGACACCGCACCGGTAAAGCGCGACATCATCCCCCTGTTTCAGATTTCCGTGTGCCCGCTGGGCCGCGAAGTACCGTGTCGTGAGGTTTCCATGACCGCAAAGACCAAGGGCACCCGCCTGCCCGCCATCACCATCGCGCGTTCCGAACATGCGCGCCTGTCCAATCTCGCCGACATGCTGGCCGAGCGCGATCCGCATTCGGCCGAGCAGCTGGCGACCGAGCTCGACCGCGCCAGGGTCATCGATGATGCGCGCATGGCGCCCGGCATCGTGCGCATGGGCTCCGTCGTCGAATTCCGGATCGACGAGGAGCCGCCGCAGACGGCCGAGCTTGTCTTTCCCAAGGATGCCGATATCGCCCGCAAGCGCATCTCCGTGCTGACATCGGTCGGCGCTGCGCTCATCGGCATGTCGGCCGGTCATGGGATCGAATGGGCCGCGCGGGACGGTAAACCGCGCCGCCTCGCGGTCATCGCCGTGCATGACGGCGTGCCGGACGCCCACGCGTCTTAGGATCGCGAAGAACGCCATGAAATTCCTGACTTTTCCCGCATCCGGGCGCATCGGAGGCTGCCTCGTCGCAGGATCGTGACCCCCTGTGCCGTGCACGGCCAGGGGGGCTCTCCACCATGGATATCTGGAACCCGCCCTCCGGGCGGATGGAGAACACGATGAAACGCGAACCGGGAATGCTAGTGGCGCGCGACGCCTATGTGCTGGAAAAGATGGCGCGCGGCCGCCCGCCGCTGACACGGGAATGGCAGGCGCTGCTCGACCGCAAGCTTGCCAGCGCCCGCCTGCCGGAATGTGGCTCCGTGCCCTCTGGGCTTGCAATGATCGATGCGCGCGTGACCTTCCACTGCGCAAGCGGGCTCACCGATACGCGCACGCTCTGCCTTCCCGGCACCTACGTGCCCGGTGGCGCCTTCCTGCCGATCACCACCTTTTACGGCCTTGCGCTGCTAGGGCTTCGCGAAGGCGAGAGGATCGCCTTTGCCCGCCCCGAGGGCCGGCGCGACTGGCTCGTGCTGGATCGCGTGCATTTCCAGCCGTCGGCGGATGACGCCGCGCCGGAGCAAAGGCCGGCCTTCCGCCTCGTCTCGGGCGGGCTGGAAGACCGCAGTTTCGTTCCCGCCAACGAAAACGGCCCGGGAGAAGGTCCCGGGCCGTCGGCTGCCTGAAAGGGGCGAAGCGATCAGATCACGCCCTGCGCGCGCATGGCTTCCGCCACGCGGATGAAGCCCGCGATATTGGCGCCGAGCACATAGTTGCCCTTGGCGCCATATTCGTCCGCCGTCTCGGCGCAACGGTCGTGAATGCCCTGCATGATCTGGCCGAGGCGTTCGCGGGCCTGTTCGAAGCTCCAGCTGTCGCGGCTGGCATTCTGCTGCATTTCGAGCGCCGACGTGGCGACGCCGCCGGCATTGGCCGCCTTGCCCGGGCCGAACAGCACGCCCGATTCCTGGAAGGCGCGCACGGCTTCCGGCGTGGACGGCATGTTGGCGCCTTCCGCAACCGCGATGACGCCGTTGGCGATCAGCGTCTTGGCGTCCTTGCCGGTCAGCTCGTTCTGCGTGGCGCAGGGCAGCGCCACGTCGCAGGTCACGTCCCAGATCGAACCCTTGCCGGTCGGAATGAAATGCGCCGATTTCTTCACCCGCACATAGTCCGACATGCGCTCGCGGCGCACTTCCTTGATGTCCTTGACGAGGTCGAGGTCGATGCCGTCTGCGTCATGCACATAGCCGCTGCTGTCGGAGCAGGCGACGACGGTCGCGCCATACTTGATCGCCTGTTCCATGGCGTAGACGGCGACATTGCCGGAGCCGGAGACCGTGACCTTCTTGCGCTCGAAATCCGTACCGCGGCTTTCGAGCATGGCGCGGGTGAAGTAGACCGCGCCGTAGCCGGTCGCCTCCTTGCGCACCAGCGAGCCGCCATAGCTCAGGCCCTTGCCGGTGAAGACGCCGGCCTCGAAGCGGTTGGTGAGGCGCTTGTACTGGCCGAACATCCAGCCGATCTCGCGGCCGCTCACGCCGATGTCGCCGGCCGGCACGTCCGTGTGCTCGCCGAGATGGCGGTGCAGTTCGGTCATGAAGGACTGGCAGAAGCGCATGATCTCGCCTTCCGAGCGCCCCTTCGGGTCGAAGTCCGAGCCGCCCTTGCCGCCGCCGATCGGCAGGCCCGTCAGCGCGTTCTTGAAGATCTGCTCGAAGCCGAGGAACTTGATGATGCCGAGATTGACGGAGGGGTGGAAGCGCAGGCCGCCCTTGTAGGGACCGAGCGCCGAGTTGAACTGCACGCGGAAGCCGCGGTTGATGTGCACCTGTCCCTTGTCGTCCACCCACGGCACGCGGAAGATGATCTGGCGCTCCGGCTCGCAGATGCGCTCGATCAGCGCATCCTTCAGGTAGTCCGGATGCTTCGTCACGACGAGCCCCAGGCTCTCCAGCACTTCGCGCGCTGCCTGGTGGAATTCCGGTTCGGCCGGGTTGCGCTGTAGAACCTGGGCGAGGATCGGTTCAAGCTTTTCATCGACGGTCGGCATCGCGACGCTCCTTCGTTTCATATTCGCAGTTCTTGGCGGGGCCGGTCCGTCAGGACAGGCCCCGGTGACATCGCTCGGGCATGATCAGATACCCTGTCCGTGGCCGGCCATCAGGCCGGTGCGTGCGGTGTGGGAGAGGCTTCTGGCCAGGGTGGCGAGAAGATCGGTCTGGGAGACGATGCCGATGACACGCTCCGCATCGTCGATGACGACCACCGCGTGGATCGTGCCGTCCGTCAGGCGCGGCAGGAGGCTAACCGCCGGGTCGGAGGAACGCGCGGTCGCGGCCGCGGTCACGGGAAGCACCGCCCCGGGCCCTGCCGTCGCCAGTTCGCGAAGGCCGATGGTGCCGGCAAGGCGGCTTTCGCCGTCGAGCACAGGCAGGGTGCGGATATCGTGGTCGAGAAGCTTGCGCCGCGCTTCATCCGGCGTGGCGTCGGCATGCACCGTCACCACGTCGCGCGACATGATGTCATCCACGGTCAATTCGCCGTGGCGCCGCGCCAGCGCCTGCCGTTCCACCTCGCGCAGCAGCGCGTCGATATCCGCGCGGCTGACATCGAGCGTCTCGTCGAGGCGCGCGATGGCCGCGTCGATATCGTCGGCCGTGAAGCCGGCCCGCAAAGCCGCGGGCGGGTCTGCCGTTCCATGCGTGTTGACCGGCGTGGCGGCCGGCCGGTGCGGATATTGCCGCCCCGCCAGCCGATGGAACGCCATGCCGATGAGAACGAGGATCAGCGAATTGAGCGCGATCGGAACGAGCGGAAACCAGAAGCCGGCGCGGGTGACCGCCGCGCCCCCGATGACGGCCGTCAGCGCGGCCGCACCACCCGGTGGGTGCAGCGAGCGCGTCAGCGACATCACGAGAATGGCAAGGGCCACCGCAAGCCCGATGGCGAGCGCGGGATCGGAAACGAGCGAGGCGATGGCAACGCCCGCGAAGGCGGAGATCGTGTTGCCGCCGACAATCGGCCAGGGCTGGGCGAGCGGGCTGGCGGGCACGGCAAAAAGCAGCACGGCGGATGCGCCGATGGGCGCGACGATCAGGGGCAGGTGCGGGCCGTTGCCCATCGCCATGCCGCAGACGAGGCCGGTCACGCAGATACCCAGAAGCGCGCCGAGGCAGCCGATCAGCCTTTCCTTCAGCGTGGCGCCGGCCAGAATCGGAGAAAAAAGCCGGATTTTGGACAGAATGCCCGACTTATGGGCATCGTCATGGGGTTTGGCCACGATGATCCTGATCTTTAAAAGGCATATGATTATTTTATAGGCTTATGTGCCTAACGAGGCGGCGATGCAAGCCGGCAATGGCAAGATTCTGCATGGCTGGAAACGGGTGCGCCAAAGTGTCCGCAAGCCCGCCGGCAGCGCTTGCCGCAAAAGCAAAAGGCCCCCGCGAAGCAGGGGCCTTTTTGATGTTTCCGATTGCCGTCAAGGCAACTGAAACAGGGGATTGGTGCCCAGAAGAGGACTCGAACCTCCACACCCTTTCGAGTACCAGCACCTGAAGCTGGCGCGTCTACCAATTCCGCCATCTGGGCGACGGAGAGCGATGTAGAAGGACCGCCCTCCGGTGTCAACAGGCTTTTTGAAGTTTTCGCAACAGCTTGGCGAAAAGCCTGTTTTCCCCTGCCGCCGTGCCGGCCTCTAGCGCGCCGCGGCCCAGTCGCGGATGCGCGCCAGCCCCGCCTCAAGCAGCCGGGCGGCGGCCGCGTCGTCGCGGGCTTCCACATAGCAGCGCATTTCCGGCGCATTGCCGGACGGGCGCAGGTGGATGATCTTTGCGTCCGCGAGCGTCACCCGCAGCCCGTCGATATCGCTGACGCCGGCGGGCACGCCGATCGGGGCGAGGAAGGCCGCAAGCGCCTCGCCACCGCTGCGCAGCGTCGTCATCAGGGCCGCACTGGTTTCCACGGGGAAGTTTTCCAGCCGGTCGCTGGCCGCGGCGGGAAGCGAAAAGCCGGTCGCAACGGCCGAGAGCGGCTGGCGGCGGCTCTTTGCCAGCGCCAGCACGGCCAGCACCGGCATCAGGCTGTCGCGGGTCGGCAGCGGCGTCAGCGTACGGCCGTTCACGGTGAAGGGCGTCGCGGTCAGCGTGCCGCCATTGGCCTCGAAACCGACGACGGCGGTTTCGCCCGCCGCCACCGCCTCGTTCATCGCGGCAATGACGAAGGGCGAGCCGACGCGGGTGCGCAGCACGCGCCCGCCGGTTGCGGCCTCGATGCCGGAGTTGGAGGTGACCGGCGTGGCCACGACCGTCGCGCCGAGAAAGCGGCTGGCGATCAGGCCGACGAGATCGCCGCGCAGCGGCGTCCCCGTCTCGTCGGTGATAAGCGGCCGGTCGCCGTCGCCATCGGCGGAGACGATGGCGTCGAGGCCGTGCTGCGCCGCCCAGCCCCGCAAAAGGGCGATGGTGTCGGTCGACACCGCTTCGGTATCCACGGGAATGAAAGTCTCGGAGCGCCCGAGCGCCACGACATCGGCGCCATGATGCGCCAGCACCGAAACGAAGAGGTCGCGCGCCACCGTCGAGTGCTGGTAGACGCCGATCCTGAGGCCCGAAAGGCTGCCCTCGGGCAGGAGCGCGCGGTTGCGCGCGCCGTAGAGCGCCATGGCGGCGTCATGTGCGTCCGGCGCTGCCTCCTGCGCTGCATCGACGATCGCGCCTTCGGCCCCGAGCGCCTCGGCGGCGGCGTTGATCGCGGCTTCGTCCGCCTTGTCGATCTCGCCGTCCGGCCGGTAGAACTTGATGCCGTTGCGGTCGGCGGGAATGTGCGAGCCCGTCACCATGAGGCTCGCCGCGCCGCGCTCAAGGCCGAGGAGGGCGAGCGCCGGTGTCGGCAGCGTGCCGCAGTCGTAGGGCGCAAGCCCCGCCTTGCGCAGTGCCGCGATGGCGATGGCCGAGACCGCGGGGCTGGAGGCCCGGAAATCCCGCCCGACGAGGATTTCGTTGCCCGGTTTGGCGATCCCGGATCCCAGGAGGTGGCGGGCAAAGGCGGTGGCATAAAGCGCCGTCGCGGGACCTTCCAGATCGACGGAAAGGCCGCGCAGGCCGCTGGTGCCGAATTTCAGGCTCATTGCTTACCCCTCCACTTGCGGATCGCGATTGTCGCGATACATCTCGTCATGCCCGCGCGATCACGAATAAAACAAAATGCGTGGCCGTAATGCTAGGCAGGGACGTGACAGGGAAATATCCCGCAAGGATAGTGAGGATCAACATGTCGAAGATTCGAAATATCATTTTCGGTTGCGCGATGGGTCTCGCCTCGGCAATCGCTCCGCTTGGAACGGCCCAGGCCGCTCCGCTTGCCGTGCCCGCGCTCAAGCTCCAGACCGCAAACGACGTCACGCAGGCGCAGTACTGCGTCGGCTACGGTTGCGAGCGGCGCTGGCATCGCCGTCACCATTATCGCCCGCATTACGGCTACGAGCGCCGCTATTATCGCCCGCGCTACGAGCGCCCGCGTTATTACGGCGGCGGACGCAATGCGCATGTGCGCTGGTGCATGAACCGCTACCGCACCTATGACCCCTATACCAACCGCTACCATGCCGGTAACGGCATCTACCGGGTCTGCTATTCTCCCTACCGTTAAGGCGGCCAGGCGAACCAAGGACGGCGGGCTTCAGGCCCGCCGTTTTCGTTTCAGGCGTCCGGAGCGGACACCCGGTCGGTATGGCCGAGGTCGCGCTCGGGCTCGATGATGTCGCGCACCCGCTGCTTCAGTTCCTTCGGCCCGGGAAAGCCGCCGTCGCGCTTGCGCTCCCAGACCAAGGCCTCGTTCACGCGGATCTCGAAATGGCCGCCCGTGCCGGGAATGAGCGCCACTTCGCCGAGCGAATCGGAAAAGGTCGACAGCAGCTCCTGCGCCATCCAGCCGGCACGCAGCAGCCAGTTGCACTGGGTGCAGTAGAGAATGGAAACACGCGGCTTCGCGTCGGACATGGCTGCCTCCTTTGCAATGTCGGCAAGCTATAACAGGCATGCCGGCGCCAAGGCGATGGCGCTTGCGGCCCTCACGGAAATGTCAACCGAATTCATCATGTTTTGTCGACGGACATCTTGTCGCAGCCGACTTCATGGTCGAGAGGACGTGCACTGCAACATGTCCAACGGAGCCCTGCATGACCGACGTTTCAACCGCCCGCCCGCGTCTCATCATCCCCAAGCTTGGCGGCCTTTATGCCGCACTGCATGAAAGCGCCGAGACGATCCTGCGCGTCGCCGCCGGCCTGCTGCTCGTCACGCACGGCTACGGCAAGATCATGAACCCCTTCGGCGCCGTCGGCATGGTGGAAAGCCTGGGCTTCTATCCGGGCGTCTTCTGGTCGCCGCTGCTGGCCGCCACCGAATTCTTCGGCGGCATCCTGGTTGCCATCGGCCTCTTCACGCGCCCGGCGGCCTTCGCCTCCATGATCGTGCTGGCCGTGACCGTCTACTTCCATGGCGTGGTGAAGGCCGAGGGCCTGATGGGTGCGGAGAAGTCCATCCTCTGGACGCTGATCTTCCTCTTCTTCGCGGTCCGCGGGTCCAACAGCCACTCCGTGGACGCCAAGCTCGGCCGTCAGTTCTGATCGGCGCCCTCGGCCGGCTGAGCCCCCCGGTGCAGCTGCGCCTTGACCATCGCCAGCAGCGTGTCGGCCTCGAAGGGTTTGGTGGCGACGGGCAGCGTCTTGAAGCCGGCGACGCCCCTCTGGTGCGCCTCGCTCACCGTCGTCAGAAGCAGCGGAACACCGGCATCGACAAACCGCTGGATTGCCGGCGCGATGCCGGACATGTCGAGCGGAACGTCGATCAGGCACAGATCCACATCCGCAAGTGCTGATGTGTTCCACTGGCCGAGCTGCTCGGGCCGCACGAGCGTGGTGCGGCAATCGATGGCCGAGCGGATGAGATATTCGGCGTCCAGGGCGATGAGAAACTCGTGCTCGGCGATCACGATATGGGGGAACGACTGGTCCATGGCGCGATACTCCTCGTCCATGCGAATCCGCCAGGAGGGGCGGTTTGGGAGGCGGAATGTGGGGCGGCGGCACCGATGTGTCATTTAAAAAAGACATAGTGCCGGTGCGATGGAACAAGTTCGCGCCTACCCCGTTTCGAAGGCCAGTCCGGTCAAAAAAGGGGGCAATATGGCGAGCGGAACCACGGCCAGGCAGCAAACCCGGTGGCAGACGCCATGCCAGCACTGTCCGCTCCGCGGGCTCGAGACCTTCCGCGATTTCACGCCCCGCGAACTGGATTTCGTCGCACAGTTCAAGACCGGCGAACTGTCGGTCGACCGCAGCTCGACCATCCTCGTCGAGGGCATGCACAGCGCCCATCTCTTTACCGTTCTGTCGGGCTGGGCCTTTCGCTACAAGCTCCTGCCGGACGGCCGCCGCCAGATCATGAACTATGTCATGCCGGGCGATCTCCTCGGCCTGCAGGGCAGCCTCATGGGCGAGATGGACCATTCGGTCGAGGCGCTGACGCCGGTCACGCTCTGCGTCTTCGAGCGCGCCAAGCTGGAACGCCTCTTCGAGCGTCATCCCTCGCTCGGCTACGACCTGACCTGGATCGCCGCGCTGGAGGAACGCATCCTCGACGAGCATCTGCTGTCGATCGGCCGGCGCACGGCGCTGGAGCGCACCGCTTACCTGCTCTCCTTCATCCAGCGACGCGCCCATACCGCCGGGCTGAATGGCGGGCGGCTGGTCATTCCCATCACGCAGCAGCATGTCGCCGATACGCTCGGCCTGTCGCTCGTCCACACCAACAAGACGTTGCGCAAGTTGTCAGAACGCCAGCTGATGCGCTGGCATGACCGGGGCTGCGAGATCCTCGATGCCGACGGGCTTCAGGCGCTCGCCGGCTGGGAAGGGTTGCAGCGCGGGCCGCGCCCCTTCATCTGAGGCGAAAGATCACGCCACGTCCCAGTAAAGCGGAAACATCGGGTCGAACACCGTCACCGGTCCCGCGCCCGTCTCGATCTTCGCCGGGAAGGCGACCGGCTCCGGGCGCCTGACGAGGCGGATCGTCTCCGCGTTTGCCGGCAGGCCGTACCAGGCTGGGCCGTTCAGCGAGGCGAAGGCCTCCAGCTTTTCCAGGGCCGCGTCCTCTTCGAAGACATGGGCGAGGCAGCTCATCGTGTTGATCGAGGTGTAGATGCCCGCGCAGCCGCAGGCGCATTCCTTCAGCGGATCGACATGCGGCGCCGAATCGGTGCCGAGGAAGAAGCGCCTGTCGCCCGAGGTCGCGGCGGCGCGCAATGCGAGGCGATGCTCCTCGCGCTTGGCGACGGGCAGGCAGTAATAATGCGGCTTGATCCCACCGACCAGGATGGCGTTGCGGTTGATGATCAGGTGATGCGTGGTGATCGAGCCGGCGAGGTTGGCCTTGGCGGCCTTGATGTAGTCGATGCCGTTCTTCGTGGTGACGTGTTCCATCGTCACGCGCAGGTCCGGCAGGCGGTTGCGTAGCGGGTCGAGCACCGTTTCGATGAAGACGGCCTCGCGGTCGAAGATATCGACCTCGGGCGTCGTGACCTCGCCGTGCACGCAGAGTGTCAGCCCGATCTTCGCCATGCGCTCCAGCACGGGCATCGCCTTGTCCATGTCGCGCACGCCGCCATGGGAATTGGTGGTGGCGCCGGCGGGGTAGAGTTTGACCGCACGGATCAGGCCGCTCCTGAAGCCTTCTTCCACGTCGCTGGGGTCGGTGTGCTCGGTGAGGTAGAGCGTCATCAGCGGCTGGAACCGGTCGCCCTTGGGAAGGGCTGCCAGAATGCGGTCGCGATAGGCGGCCGCATCGGCGGTCGTGACGACGGGTGGCACGAGGTTCGGCATGATGATCGCGCGGGCGAAGTGGCGGCTGGTGTCGCCGATCACGCCCTCCAGCATGGCGCCGTCGCGCAGATGCAGGTGCCAGTCGTCCGGCCGGCGGATGGTGAGTTCAGTGGTCATCGGCGTCTCTCCCGTCTTTGGCGTTGCGATAGCACTCGAAGGGTCGGACGACAATTCCTCAGAACAGGTCGATATGCAGGTCGGCGGGGCGGGAGTGTTCGAGGATGCGCTTTCCGTTCGGCAGGTCGTTGCCGTAGAGCTTCCAGCCGATCTGGTCTTCGGGCAGGTCATAGCTCATCCAGCGGCGGCGCAGGCGTTCTTCCAGAACGGCATAGGGCGGGCCGACGAAGATGGTGAAGTCGAAGACGCCGTCGAGCCGGTCCCAGGGCGCATCCTTGAACAGCAGGTAGTTGCCCTCGGCCAGAATGAAACGGGTTTCTTTCGGAATGGCGCGCGCGGCATTGATGGCAAGCTCGCGCGAGCGGTCGAAGACCGGCACGAGAACCTCGTCCTCGGCGCGCTTCAGCGCATGCACGATATCGATGAAACCGCGGCCGTCAAAGGTTTCGGCAATGCCCTTGCGCGGCAACAGGCCCCGTTCGGCCAGGATGCCGTTATCCAGGTGGAAGCCGTCCATGGGCAGGATTTCGGCGCTCTCGCCGCGCGCGAGAAGCCCCGCCCTCAGCGCCTCGGCGAGCGTCGACTTGCCGGCCGCCGGCGGACCCGCCAGCCCGACGAGAAAGCGGCGCGCGTCTCCCGCGCGCCGCTGGATGGCATCCACGATCGTGGCAGGCGATATCATGCCGCAATAGCCTCCGTCGGCACCTTGGCGCCCGTCATGAAGGCGACGGCGTCGGACATGGTGTAATCCTTCGGATTGATGACGGTCAATCGCCGGCCGAGGCGGTGGATGTGAATGCGGTCCGCAACCTCGAAGACATGCGGCATGTTGTGCGAGATGAGCACGATGGGAATGCCGCGACGGCGCACGTCGAGGATGAGTTCCAGCACGCGCCGGCTTTCCTTGACGCCGAGTGCGGCCGTCGGTTCGTCGAGGATGATGACCTTCGAGCCGAAGGCTGCGGCACGCGCCACCGCCACGCCCTGGCGCTGGCCGCCCGACAGCGTCTCCACCGCCTGGTTGATGTTCTGGATCGTCATCAGGCCGAGTTCCGAGAGCTTGTCGCGGGCGAATTTCTCCATCGCGCCGCGGTCGAGCTTGCGGAACACGCTGCCCATGACGCCGGGTTTGCGGATCTCGCGCCCGAGGAACATGTTGTCGGCAATCGACAGCGCCGGCGAGAGCGCGAGGTTCTGGTAGACGGTCTCTATCCCGGCCTTCTGGGCATCGATCGGCGAGCGGAAGCTGATGGGCTTTCCCTCCAGCCGGATCTCGCCCTCGTCGGGGGAGATGGCGCCGGAGATCGCCTTGATCATCGAGGACTTGCCCGCGCCGTTGTCGCCGATCACGGCGAGGATCTCGCCGGGATAGAGGTCGAAATCGGCATGGTCGAGGGCGGTGACGCGGCCATAGCGTTTGACGAGACCGCGGGCGGTGAGAATGGGTTCGAGAGCCATCAGCCTGCTACCTTTCTGATCCACTGGTCGATTGCCACTGCCGAGATGATGAGGACGCCGATCAGGAGATAGGTCCATTGCGGGTCCGTGCCGATCAGGCGTAGGCCGAGCGAGAACACGCCGACGATCAGCGCGCCGAAGATCATGCCGAGGATGGAGCCGCGCCCGCCGAAGAGCGAGAGCCCGCCGATCACCACGGCGGTGATCGATTCGATATTGGCGAACTGGCCGGCGGTCGGCGAGACCGAGCCGATGCGGCCGATGAGGGCCCAGCCGGCGAGTGCACAGATGAGGCCGGACAGCGTATAGACGGAGACGAGCATGCGCTTGACGTTGACGCCGGCCAGTTCCGCTGCGTCCGGGTCGTCACCGACGGCATAGACATGTCGGCCCCAGGCCGTCTGGTTCAGCACGTACCACAGCAGCGCCACGAGCAGCACCATGGCGATGACGCCGTAGGTGAAGACCGCGCCGCCAAGCCGGATATTGTTGCCGAAGAACTGCAGCAGCGGCGCCTGCGCGGCGAGGTCCTGCGAGCGGATCGTCTCGTTGGCGGAATAGAGGAAGTTGGAGGCGAGGATGATCTGCCACATGCCGAGCGTCACGATGAAGGGCGGCAGCTTCATGCGCGCGACGAGCAGGCCGTTGATATAGCCGCACAGCGCACCGCAGGCGAGGCCGCACAGCACCGCCACCGAGGGCGGCAGGCCGTAGCGGAAGGTGAACTGCCCCATCACGACGGAGGAGAGCACCATGATCGCGCCGACCGAAAGGTCGATGCCCGCGGTCAGGATCACCAGCGTCTGCGCCGCGCCGACGATGCCGACGATCGCCACCTGCTGGAGGATGAGCGTCAGCGTGAAGGCGGAGAAGAACTTGCCGCCGAGAACGATGCCGAAGACGGCAACCGAAAGCACCAGCACGATCAGCGGCACGGCAGAGGGATTGCCGTGCAGGAAGTGCTGGAATTTCTGCACGGCCGTCTTGTCGTTCGTATCGAAGGACGCGACCTGCGTTGCACTGCCGGACAGCACCTTCTCGAATTCCTGCGAAGGCTGCGACCCCTGAGCGGGTTGCGTCGCCGTCGTTGTCTCACTCATGATCCTTTTCCTCCCCTTCCGATGCCGACCGTCGCGGCAGTGCCGGATACATTGGGTGCGTGAACAACCGGTCGAGATGCTCGTGTGCACCGGCCGCCTTCTTCGGGCGGTCTCCTGCGCCAGCCGCATCATAAAGCGCGGCCGCTTGCAGGGGACGATGGTGCCCACGTCTTTTAGCGATTGTCAAAACAAGGGTGCGTTCACCCGGTCCGCCGTGGCGGATGGCCGGCCCGGTCTGACCGGGCCGGCATGAGGCATCAGCCCCAGCACTTTTCCTTGCCGGCCTTGGTATCGATCGAATCGATGCCAGCGGCCGGCTTGTCGGTGACGAGCGTCACGCCCGTGTCGAAGAAGTCCTTGCCTTCGGTGGCCTTCGGCTTCTCGCCGGTATCGGCGAACTTCTTGATGGCCTCGACGCCAAGCGCCGCCATCATCAGCGGATATTGCTGCGAAGTCGCGCCGATCACGCCGTCGGCGACGTTCTGCACGCCCGGGCAACCGCCGTCGACGGAAACGATGAGCACGTCCTTCTCGCGGCCGACGGCCTTCAGTGCTTCATAGGCGCCGGCAGCGGCCGGCTCGTTGATCGTGTGCACGACATTGATGGTCGGATCCTTCTGGAGAAGGTTTTCCATGGCGGTGCGGCCGCCTTCCTCGTTGCCGTTCGTCACGTCGTTGCCGACGATGCGCGGATCGTCCTCGTCGCCGATCTTGTTGATGTCCTTCACGTCGATGCCGAAGCCCTTCATGAAGCCCTGGTTGCGCAGGACGTCGACCGACGGCTGCGACGGCGTGAGGTTCAGGAAGGCGATCTTGGCATCCTTGGCGCCGTCGCCGAGGGTCGCGGCGGCCCACTTGCCGATGAGTTCGCCGGCCAGCAGGTTGTCGGTGGCGAAGGTCATGTCGGCGCTGTCGAGCGGCTCGAGCGGGGTGTCGAGCGCGATGACGAGCAGGCCGGCGTCGCGCGCCTTCTGCACGGAGGGAACGATGCCCTTGGTGTCGGAAGCGGCGATCAGGATGCCCTTGGCGCCATCGGCGATGCAGGTCTCGATGGCGGCGACCTGGCTTTCGGAATCGCCGTCGATCTTGCCGGCATAGGACTTCAGCGTCACGCCGAGCTCGGCGGCCTTGGCGGTCGCGCCTTCCTTCATCTTGACGAAGAAGGGATTGGTGTCGGTCTTGGTGATCAGGCAGGCGGTGGTGTCTGCCGCGGCGGCCGGCGTGGAAAAGGCCACGCCAAGCGCCAGCGCGCCGAGAGCGGCGGAAATGATGGATGTCTTCATGTAATCCTCCCAAGGACAAAACGGGATGCGCCCCTCTCCCGGGGCCATCCGGTCGCGGGTGGACAGGGTTCCTGCTGTCCGACCGGCTTCCGACGGTCAAGAGAACACCAAAAGAAATGCCTGTCAATAAATAAATCGAATTGAATTATTAATCCGATGTGGCATGCTCCGCTCAACGGTGGGCGACGGCCCCGGCTGTAACGTTTCCGGTGGAAGAGCGGAGCGCCAGCCGATAAGAGGACCGGAACGGGCGTCTTGCGCCAGGGCCGGCACGGGAGGACACGATGATCAAAGATGCCGCGTCGGCGATGGCCGCGCCGGCCGATATCCTCGATCCCAGCGGGGGAGCGAACCAGGTGCGCGTGCGCGCCTATAACGAGCGCCTCGTCATGTCGCTGGTGCGCCGGCACGGCAGCCTCTCCAAGGCCGAGATCGCGCGGCGCAGCGGCCTGTCCGCCCAGACGGTGACGGTCATCATGCGCGCGCTGGAGGCCGAAGGCCTGCTGATCCGCGGCGAACCCCTGCGCGGCAAGGTCGGCCAGCCCTCCGTGCCGATGCGGCTCAACCCGGAGGCGGTCTATTCGCTCGGCATGAAGATCGGCCGGCGCAGCGCCGATATCGTGCTGATGGATTTCGTCGGCGGCATTCGCCGGCAGGTGCGCTGCACCTTTCCCTATCCCATGCCCGGGCCGCTGCTGTCCTTCGTGGAGGAGGGGCTGGCCGAACTTCAGGCGTCGATGAGCCCGCAGGAGCGCGCCCGCATCGCCGGCTTCGGCGTCGCCGCGCCCTTCGAGCTGTGGAGCTGGGCAAGCGAGGTGGGCGCCCCGCAGGCCGAGATGGACCAGTGGCGCGGCGTCGATCTCGAGGCCGAGATCGCCAGGCGCGTGCCCTATCCCGTCACCTTGCAGAACGACGCCACCAGCGCCTGCGCCGCCGAGCTGGTCTTCGGCCGCGGCCCGCACTATCCCGATTTCCTCTATCTCTTCATCGGCTCCTTCATCGGCGGCGGCGTGGTGCTGAACTCCGCGCTGTTTACCGGCCGCACCGGAACGGCGGGCGCCGTCGGCCCGCTGCCCGTGCAGGGCCGCGACGGCGAGACCGTGCAGCTGCTCAAGATCGCCTCCATCTACCGGCTGGAAAACCTGCTGCGCGAAGCCGGCATCGACCCCATGCCGCTCTGGTATTCGCCCGACGGCTGGGTGGATTTCGGCGCGCCCCTGCAGCTGTGGATCGACGATGTGGCGGCGGCACTCGCCCAGGCCGTCATCGCCTCGGCCTCCGTCATCGACTTTGCCGCCGTCATCATCGACGGCGGTTTTCCCGACTGGGTGCGCGCGCGCGTCGTCGACGCGACCAAGGCCGCCGTCGCGCGGCTCGACCTGCAGGGCGTCACCATGCCCGAGATCGTGGAGGGCGCCGTCGGCAGCCATGCCCGCTCGATCGGCGGGGCAAGCCTGCCGCTGTTTTCCCGTTACCTTCCCGACCAGAACGTTCTCTTCAAGGAGCTTGGCTGAATGCTGAAGAATATCGATCCCATCCTGAGCCCGGAGCTGCTGTCGACGCTGCGTGCCATGGGCCACGGCGACGAGATCGCCATCGTCGACGGCAACTATCCCGGCGTCGAGCATGCCCGCCGGCTCATCCGCCTCGACGGCCTGCCGCTGGTGCCTGTGCTCAACGCCATCCTGTCCGTCATGCCCATCGACGACTTCGTCGAGGAGGCGATCTTCCGTTCGACCTACCGGCAGGAACGCGACCGGCTGGAGCCGGTGCACAGCGAGATCATCGACTGCTGCGCCCGCCACGAGCCGCAGCGCACCGTCGTGCCGCTCGTCGGCGCCGATTTCTACAATCGCGTGCGTGCCGCCCATACGCTGGTGCAGACCGGCGAGCCGCGGCTCTATGCGAATGTCATCCTGCGCAAGGGCGTCATCTATCCCTGAGCCGGCCCGCCGGCCCCGATCTCTTTCTGCCGGCCGGTCTTGAACGAACCCGCGGAGCATGGTTGTGTCGCCTCCTATCGAAAGGCAGGAGTATCGCATGCGGGTTCTGGTGGTGGAAAATGACAAGGTGACTTTGCTCGGCCAGATCGGCATCGCGCTTGAAGAAGCAGGCGCCGAGATCGACATCTGCCGCCCCCATGCCGGCGACGCCATCCCCGCCGATGACACCGCCCATGACGCCATCGTCGTGATGGGCGGTCCGCAGAATGCGCTCGACGACGAGAGCCACGCCTACCTGCCCGCGCTTGCCGCCCTGATGCGCCGCTTCGGCGATGCCGACAAATCGGTCCTGGGCGTGTGCCTCGGCAGCCAGCTTCTGGCCCGCGCCTATGGCGGCGACAACCTGATCGGCACGGCGCCGGAATTCGGCTGGTGCACGGTGTCGCTGACTGCGGAAGGCGCCGCCGACCCGGTGCTGTCAGCCGCCGCGTCCTCCTTCCCGATCTTCGAATGGCACAGCGACACCTTCACGCTGCCTAAGGGTGCCGCGCGCCTTGCCGGAAGCGACGCCGTGGCGAACCAGGCCTTCCGGCTCGGCAGGGCGGTCTACGGCACGCAGTTCCATTTCGAGGCGAGCCGCGCGGTGGTCGACGAATGGGTCGCCACCTTCCCGGATCTCATCGCCGGCATGGCGCCGGACTGGTATGCAAGGCGCACGGAACTGGCCGCCGAAAGCGGGCCGAGCGCCGATGCCACGGGCCTGGCGCTGGCGCGTGCCTGGGTGGCGACGGTGCGCGCCGCCGACCGCCGCCGCGTCGCTTAAAGGCCGACAAGCGCTGCCGCGAACCGCAACGCCGCGTCGCGCAGCACCTCCGGCGCGAAGCCGGAAAAGCCGATCACCAGGCCCTGCCGCGGCGGCTGCGTGACCGCCATGGCCGAGAGCGCCCGCACACCGAGCCCCGCCTTACGCGCCATCTCGACCGCCACCATATCGGGCACATCGTCCGGCAGGCCCGCGACGAGGTGCAGGCCCTGGTCCGGCACGGCGACGGCGAGGCCGGGTGCCGTGCGAAGCCCGTCCAGCAAACCATCGCGCGCCGCCTGCGCCTGCCGCCGGGCGCGGCGCAGATGGGCGGCGAAGTGGCCCTCGCGGATGAGGTCGGTCAGCGCCGCCTCGGCCAGCGTCGGCGGGCTGCGATCGCTGCGTGTCCTGAGCGCGACGATCCGGTCGACAAGCGGGTCGGGCAGGACGGCGTAGCCGAGGCGCAATCCGGGAAACAGCACCTTGGAGAAGGTGCCGAGATAGATCACGCGGCCGCTGTCATCCATGCCCTGCATGGCGGCGAGCGGCGGGCCGGCATAGCGGAACTCGCTGTCGTAATCGTCCTCGATGATCCAGCCACCGGTGTCCCGCGCCCAGTCGATCAGCGCGAGCCTCCGGCGCATCGTCATCGTCACGCCGAGCGGAAACTGGTGCGACGGCGTGACATAGACGGCGCGGACCTCCGGCACGGCCCGGGCGATATCCGCCCCCTCGCCATCGACCGGCAGGCCCGATACGGCAAGCCCGTTGCCGGAAAAGACGGCCCGGGCGCTGGGATAACACGGGTCCTCGATCATCACCCGCTCGCCCGGCGAAAACAGTGCGCGCGCCACGAGGTCGAGGCCCTGCTGCGTGCCCGAGGTGATGAGGATGGACTGCGCCGTGCAGCGCACGCCGCGTGCCTGCCGCAGATAGGCCGCGAGCGCCTGTCGCAACGCTTCGCCACCGCGCGGATCGCCGTAGTGGAAGTGCTCCGGTCCCGGGCGGGCGAGGTGGCGGTTGAGCAGGGTGCGGAAGAGCGAGAGCGTGCGGGCATCCGCCATGGCGACGCCGAGCGTGCCGGGCAGCGGCATCCGCACCGCGGCACCCTCCATCGTCGCGGGCGCGGCGGCCTGCCGGACCGTCGGCACCCGGTCGGCGACGAAGGTGCCGGCACCGGGACGGGCGACCGCGTAGCCCTCGGCGATCAGCATCTCGAAGGCCGCGACCACGCTGCCGCGCGCAATGCCCAGCCGGGCGGCGAGATCGCGCGAGGTCGGCAGCTTGCCGCCGGCGGGCAGGGTGCCCGCCTCGATCAGCCGGCGCAGTTCCCGGTAGAGCGCGGGCGTGCGCTTGCCGGCGGCCGGCAGCACGGGAACGAGCGCCGACCAGTCGGGCGAATTGGTCTTCTTTTTTCGCTCTGAATTGGTGCTTTTTCGATCCAATGCCATGGCGCACCATGGCGGCATCGTTTTCGAAAGGCAAGCTCGCATGACCGCCGATACCGCCGCCTATCCCGTCACCCCGCGCAACCGCGTCAAGCGCATGCATGAGCGCGCCAGCTATGACCGCGCCGCCGTGCATGCCGTTCTCGATGCGGCGATGCTCTGTCACGTCGCCTATGTCATCGACGGCCAGCCCTATGCCACGCCCACGCTGTTCTGGCGCAGGCAAGACACGCTCTACTGGCACGGCTCGTCGGCAAGCCGCATGCTGCGCCACCTGAAGGCCGGCACGCCGGCCTGCCTGACGGTCGCCCATCTCGATGGCCTCGTGCTCGCCCGCTCCGGTTTCAACCATTCGGCCAACTACCGCTCCGCCATGTGCTTCGGCACGGCCCGCCTCGTCGAGGATGCCGACGAGAAGATCGAGGCGATGCGCGACGTGGTGGACCGCTTCTATCCCGGACGCAGCGCGCTTCTGCGCCCGATCACGCAGCAGGAGGCCAAGGCCACGACGATCATCGCCATGGAGATCGAGGAGGCGGCCGCCAAGGTGCGCGCCAAGGGCGTGGGCGACGACGAGGCGGATTTCGCCCTGCCGGTCTGGGCGGGCGTCATTCCCGTGACGACGGTGCTCGGCGCGGTGCAAACCTGCCCCCGGCTGGTGGCGGGCGTCGAGCCGCCGGAGGGCCTGTCGATCTTTGCCGAGAACGGCCGCCTGGACGACGCGCTGCTGGCCGGACAGCGCCGCGGCGGTTTCGCCCGTGGTTTCAAAGAGCATTCGGACGGGGCGCCGGAAGCTGCCTCGACTGAGAATGAATAGGTGACACCTTCCGGCGCCCCGTTCGGCGGTTTTTGCCCGCGACTCCGGTCTCTCTGCAAGGATCGAAAAGGCGGTGTCCTTCGCCGGTTTCCGGAATGGCCAGTGCCGTTTGACAACCGTCGCGCACGCCTTGGCGCTCCGTGGAAGGTGTCTCCACCTCCCGGCCTTTCTCCATGCCGGCGGACGATGCCGACGCATCCGCCAATCCCGATCCCCTTGTGTGCCGCACAGGCACGCCCGGCGCGCCGTTCGGGGCTGAAACGACAGGATCGGTCCGACATCCCGCCATTTCCCCCGTGTCGCCGGAGGGAGACCATTTTCCGCAGGCCCGGTGCATGAGGTTTCGCGTCATCCCCCCAAGCCCCGCGCCGACCCCGCCTCGCCGCAACGCCTTGCGGTGTATCCGAGGGCGGGATGGGAGGATTGTAGGCATGGTTGAGGAAGGTGGGGAAATCGGCGCGGGATTTTGCAGGGAAATCAGAGGATGCGAAGGGTTTACGTCCCCGGATGAGGGGCGGCGAGGACGGCGGCGCATGCGGCTGTGGGTCCTCGGGTCAAGCCCGAGGATGACGCCAGAAGAGAAGTCGAGGGAAAAGCAGCGCACCGTCTGCCGTACCGTTACACGAGCGGGAAATCGACATCTCCCTTCCATGGCGGAAGAGAAGGGCAAGTTCAAAGCAACGCAGCCGCTTGCCGCAGCACATAGCATCGACGGGTAATCAGCACCTCCCCTCCGTCATCCTCGGGCTAGACCCGAGGATCCGCCGTCAGGCTCTTCGTTAGCCGGCTAATTTATTTGCTGTTCCCGTTCTCGACCCCAAGAGCTACGCCGTTGCCCCGATGCGCTTGTAGAAGAACGTCGTCGCGCAGTAGCGGCCGTCGGGATAGAGCGCGTAGTCGGGAATGACGCCGGCGCGCTGCCAGCCGAGGCGCTCGTAGACCGTCTCGGCGGGGCTGCCGGTCGCGGTGTCGAGCACCAGAACCGTCTTGCCGTATTGCGCGGCTTCGGCCTCCGCCGCCGTCATCAGCGCACGGGCAAGCCCGCGGCCGCGTTCGCTTTCCAGCACCAGCAGCTTCTTCACATCCGCCCGGTGCGGCTGGTTCGGCATCTGGCGGATACCGACCTGCACCGTGCCGACGATGCGGCCGTCGCGTTCCGCCACGAAAAGCAGCGTCGCCTGCTCGGCGACCGCCGCGATCACGCCCTGCCAGAACGGCGCGGCATCGGCGGGCCCATAGGGCGCCATGAAGCCGACGGAGGCGCCGCCCGTCACGCAATCGGCCAGGACATCGCAGAGTTCGCCGATTCGGGCTTGCGCTTCGGCGGGATCGAGCCTTCTGATATCGCTCATCGGTTCCTCAAGATCGGCCGCGGTCCAGCACCACGGCGTAATGGGCCGGCGTGTCGCCGGGATTTTCGAAGACATGGCCCTCGGTGATGCTCATGTAGAGGCAATCGCCGGGGCGAAGATCATGCACGGCGTCGCCGACCGTCATGCGCAGGCTGCCGGAAAACAGCCAGACATGCTGCGTCATGCCGGCCTTGGCCGTTTCCGGCGGATAGGCGATGCGCGCGCCGGCGGGAAACGTCACGTCGATGACCTCGACGCGCGACGGGGTGCCTTGCGGCGAGACGGCGCGGCGCTGATAGCCCGTCTCGGGATCGCGCCAGACCGTCTGAGCCTCGTGCCGCGAGACGGGATCGTCCGTGCCTTCGGAAAAGGCGAAGAAGGCCGAAAGCGTCAGATCGAGCGCGGCGCACAGCCGTGACAGAAGCTGCGCCGTCGGGCTCGCCTCGCCGCGCTCGATGCGCGAGATCATCGCCCGGCTGACGCCCGAGGCGCCGGCGAGATCGTCCAGCGTCATGGCGCGCGCGCCGCGCAGCAGCCGCAGCCGCTCGCCGATGGCGCTTTCCAGGGGATCGTTTCCGTTTTCCATTATCATGGAATAATCTTCCCGCATAATGGAGTCAACCAGCATCAACCCATCCCGAAATAATTCTCCGCCATGGCGCTAAGGCGACAATGCGACATGATCAGCGGCGCTAAGTTGCCTTGAGGGCAATGGAGGGGCGGCGCATATGACGGACGGGACACAGCGGGCATCGTCGCTCTTTTCCATCACGGCCATCGTCGTCTCGATGACGCTCGTCGCGATCGGCAACGGCATCATGCTCGCCTATGTGCCCTATGTGCTGTCGCGCGCCGACGCACCGTCCTGGACGCCGGGCGCCGCCGTCACGGCAATCGCCTTCGGCGGCCTGCTCGGCTGCATCCTGGCCGGGCCCGTCATTCGCCGCGTCGGCCATGCGCGGGCCTTTTCCTGTTCCATGGCGCTGGTGCTCATCGCCGCCTTCCTCATCGCGCTCGGCGTCCATCCCATCCTGTGGATCGTGGCGCGCGGCATCTACGGCGTGGCGGGCAATGCCAATTTCATCATCGCCCAGAGCTGGCTGAACCACGCGGCCGACAACCGCTGGCGCGGCAAGGCCATGTCGTTTTTCTACATGGCCTATGTGCTGGGGCTCGGTGTGGGAGCCTGGCTGTTCGGCCGCATGCCGGCCGATGGCAATCTCGCGCCGCTCTTCACCATCTTCGTCACCACGCTCGCCATCCTGCCGATCGGCCTGACCCGCCTGCCGACACCGCCGGCCCCCGCCCGCGTCAGCGTCGATTTCGCCATGGCCTGGCGCAATTCGCCCGTCGCGCTGATCGGCGTTCTCGCCGCCGGCGGGCTCTCCATGGTCGTGCAGGGCTTTACGCCGATCTATGCCGCGACCAACAAGGTCGGGCAGCAGGACGTGGCGCTGCTCATGCTCGTCATGCAGTTCGGCCTCATCTTCGTGCAATATCCGCTCGGCACGCTTTCGGACCGCATCGACCGCCGCGTCGTGCTGATCGTCACCTGCCTGCTCATCACGGGGGCGGCCGTCGCCGCGCTGTTCGTGTCCTTCCAGGCGCTTTTCGTGCTGATGCTGGTCTTCGCGCTGTGGGCGGGGGCGGTGGAGAGCGTCTATTCCATCGCAAACGCCCACGCCAACGACCGCACGGACCCCGACGATTTCGTGCCGCTCGCCTCCACGCTGCTGGTGGCCTGGTCGGTCTCCGCGACGCTCGTTCCGCTCGCCGTGACCGCGCTCACGCCGAGCTTCGGGCCGCAGACCTTCATCTATGCGGTGATCGCCGTCGCGCTCGCCTATATCGCCTTCGTGGCGCAGCGCCTGCGGCTGCGCGAGACCGTGCCGCCGCAGGCGCGCGAGGGTTTCGAGATCAGAAGCGCGCAGGTGCCCAATGCCGGCGCGCTGGTGGAAGGCGACAAAGCCCCGGAATAGCGGCGCTTGCCGTTCGGAAACCCTTCATTTACCGCTTTTCGCCATCCGTGCGCGCTGCTATATGGCGCGCATGAGCACCAATTCCTCCACGCCCCTCGACCATATCCGCAACTTCTCGATCGTGGCCCATATCGACCACGGCAAGTCGACCCTCGCCGACCGGCTGATCCAGTCGACCGGCGGCCTTGCCGAACGCGAGATGTCGGAGCAGGTCCTCGACAACATGGATATCGAGCGCGAGCGCGGCATCACCATCAAGGCCCAGACCGTGCGCCTGCACTACAAGGCCAATGACGGCGAGACCTATGTCCTGAACCTCATCGACACGCCCGGCCACGTCGACTTCGCCTACGAAGTCTCTCGCTCGCTGTCGGCCTGCGAGGGCTCGCTGCTGGTCGTCGACGCCTCGCAGGGCGTGGAAGCCCAGACGCTCGCCAATGTCTACCAGGCGATCGACAACAACCACGAGCTCGTGACCGTGCTCAACAAGATCGACCTGCCGGCCGCCGAGCCCGAGCGTATCAAGGAACAGATCGAGGAAGTCATCGGCATCGACGCGTCGGAGGCCGTGCTGATCTCGGCCAAGACGGGCCTCGGCATTCCCGACGTGCTGGAAGCCATCGTCAAGCGCCTGCCCGCGCCCAAGAGCGAGGGCGGCGACAAGGCGCCCCTGAAGGCGCTCCTGGTCGACAGCTGGTACGACACCTATCTCGGCGTCATGGTTCTCGTGCGCGTCATCGAGGGCCGGCTGACCAAGGGCCAGACCATCCGCATGATGGGCACGGATGCGAAATACACCGTCGAGCGCGTCGGCGTGCTCACGCCCAAGATGGTGGCGATGGACAGCCTCGGCCCGGGCGAGATCGGCTTCATCACCGCCTCCATCAAGGAAGTGGCCGATACGCGCGTCGGCGACACGATCACCGAGGACAAGCGCCCGACGGCCAAGGCCCTGCCGGGCTTCAAGCCGGCCCAGCCGGTGGTGTTCTGTGGCCTCTTCCCGGTCGATGCGGCCGATTTCGAGGACCTGCGCTCGGCGATGGGCAAGCTGCGCCTCAACGACGCCTCCTTCTCCTTCGAGATGGAATCGTCGGCGGCGCTGGGCTTCGGCTTCCGCTGCGGCTTCCTCGGCCTGCTTCACCTCGAAATCATCCAGGAGCGCCTGGAGCGCGAGTTCGACCTCGACCTGATCGCGACGGCGCCTTCGGTCGTCTACCAGCTCTACATGACCGACGGCACGATGCGCGAGCTGCACAACCCGGCCGATATGCCCGACGTCGTGAAGATTTCGGAGATCCACGAGCCGTGGATCCGCGCCACGATCCTCACACCCGACGATTATCTCGGCGGCATCCTGAAGCTCTGCCAGGACCGCCGCGGCATCCAGATCGAGCTGACCTATGTCGGCACGCGCGCCATGCTGACCTACGACCTGCCGCTCAACGAAGTCGTCTTCGACTTCTACGACCGCCTGAAGTCGATCTCCAAGGGCTACGCCTCCTTCGACTACCAGATCACCGACCACAAGGAAGGCCATCTGGTGAAGATGTCGATCCTCGTCAACGGCGAGCCGGTCGATGCGCTCTCGATGATGGTGCACCGCATGGCCGCCGAAAAGCGCGGCCGCGACATGTGCGAGAAGCTCAAGGAGCTGATCCCCAAGCACATGTTCAAGATCCCGATCCAGGCCGCCATCGGCGGCAACGTGATCGCCCGCGAGACCATCTCGGCGCTGCGCAAGGACGTGACCGCCAAGTGCTACGGCGGCGACGCCACCCGCAAGCGCAAGCTGCTCGACAAGCAGAAGGCCGGCAAGAAGCGCATGCGCCAGTTCGGCAAGGTGGAGATCCCCCAGGAAGCCTTCATCGCTGCCCTGAAGATGGGCGACGAGTAGAACGAAAAAGGGAGGCGATGCCTCCCTTTTTTATGCCGTTTCGATCCCGCCTGGCCTTGCGGCGCCTTCCCTTGATGGCGGGGCGGGCGGGTCAGACCGCCTCCCAGCCGTCCTTTTCGCTGGCGCGGTAGATGGCGTCGATGAGCTTCTGGTTGTTGACCGAGCTTTCCAGCGGCACGATCTCCTCGTTTTCGCCGCGCGCCGCCTTGCTGAAGGCCTCGACCTCGCGGCGGTACTGGCGGGCATCCTGGAAGCGGAAGATCTGGCTTTCGGCGTGATTCTGGTTGGTCAGTTCCAGCTCCTCGGCGCCGTAGCGGTCGGCGTTGAACGGCGATTTGACCTCGATGAAACCCTTGTCGCCGTGGAACACCATGACCTGGCGCTGGGCGAGCTGGGTGGAGACGTAGAAGGACAGTTCGAAATCGCCGAAATCGGCGCGCACGCTCGAATAGATGTCCGTGCCGAATTCCGGGTCGCGGTCGGTGGTGGCCTGCACGCGGACCGGCTCCTTGCCGGTGACGAAGCGGGTGGTGATCGTCGGATAGACGCCGATATCGGGCAGGCCGCCGCCGCCGAGTGCCGGCACGTTGCGCATGTTGCCGGGATCGCGGTTGAAATAGGTGAAGGCGCCCTGGACATGGCGCAGGCGGCCGATGGCGCCTTCCGACAAGAGCGCGCGCACCTTGCGCCAGACCGGGCTGTAGGTGACCATGTAGGCTTCGGAGATCAGCACCTTGTTGCGGTCGCGCGCGGCGATCAGCGCGTCGATCTCGCCGGCGTGAAGCGCGATCGGCTTTTCGCACAGCACATGCTTGCCGGCATCCGCCGCCTTGATCGACCACTCGACATGCTGCGCGGTCGGCAGAGGGATATAGACGGCGTCGATCGTGTCGGAGGCCAGCATCTCCTCGTAGGAGCCGAAGGCATGCGGCACGGAGAAGCGGTCGGCCATGGCGCGGGCCTTGGAAAGGTCGCGGCTCGCGATGGCGGTGACGACGCAGTTCTCCGCGTCCTGGATGGCGGGCACGACGAGTTCGCGGCCAATCTTGGCCGTCGAGAGGATTCCGAAACGCAGCATGATGTCACTCCCTGATTGCGGCGAGAGACTAGTCGCGCCGCCGTCCGCCTGCAAGTTCGGAAAAATCCGCCGCCCCGCGTGCAAAGCCCCGCGCGGCGTCCTATGTTCGGCGCAGCGATTTGCGCACGAACCCTGGAGGATCCCATGCAGTTTCGACCCCTCGGCAAGACCGGCCTGTCCATCGCACCGCTGGTTTTCGGCGGCAATGTCTTCGGCTGGACGGCCGGCGAGAAGACCTCGTTCGACCTCCTGGACGCCTTCACGGATGCCGGCTTCAACGCCATCGACACGGCCGACGTCTATTCGAGCTGGGTGCCGGGCAACAAGGGCGGCGAGTCCGAGACGATCATCGGCAAGTGGCTGAAGCGTACGGGCGTGGCGCGCGACAAGGTGGTGATCATCACCAAGGTCGGCTCCGATATGGGCCAGGGCCGGCGCGACCTGCGCAAGTCGTGGATCCTCGAGGAAGTCGAGGCCTCGCTGAAGCGCCTTCAGACCGACCATATCGACCTCTATCTCTCGCACTGGCCGGACGACGCGACGCCCTATGAGGAAACGCTGGAGGCGCATGCGAGCCTCGTCGCCGCCGGCAAGGTGCGTGCCTTCGGCGCCTCCAACCTCGATGCGAACCAGCTGCAGGCCTCGTTCGACGCCGCCGACAAGGCGGGTCTGCCGCGTTATGGGGTGCTGCAGCCGGAATACAATCTTTACGACCGCGACGGTTTCGAAGGCCCGCTCGCCGATCTCTGCCGCAAGGAGGATATCGGCGTCATCACCTATTTCAGCCTCGCCTCGGGCTTCCTGACCGGCAAGTACCGCAGCAAGGCGGACACGGAAGGCACGGCGCGCGGCGAGGCCGTGCAGCGTTACCTCGACGACAAGGGCCAGCGCATCCTCGCCGCCCTCGACCAGGTGGCCGCCGAGACCGGCGCGAAGCCCGCCGAAATCGCGCTCGCCTGGCTGATGGCGAAACCGGCCGTGACCGCACCGATTGCCAGCGCCACCAGCCTTTCGCAGCTGGCGAGCCTCACCCGGGCGGCATCGCTTTCGCTGTCGGCCGACCAGGTCGCGCTGCTCGACAGGGCAGGGGCGTGACCGCCGTCGTGGCGATCCGCGACGCGGTGGCGGGGGACGAGGCGGCGTGGCGGGCGCTCTGGGCCGGCTACCTCACCTTCTATGCGGCCGACGTGCCGGAGGAGGTGACGGCCTTCACCTGGGCCCGCATCCTCGATCCCTCCTCGCGCGTCACCATGCGCATTGCCGAGCAGGATGGTCGGCCCGTGGGCTTCGCCATCCACCACTATCACGACTGCACCTGGGATATCGCGCCGGAAGGCTATCTCGAGGATCTCTATGTCGACGAGACGGTGCGCGGCAAGGGCATCGGCCGGGCGCTGGTGGACGATCTCATCGCACTTGCGAAACGCCACGGCTGGCGCGGCATCTACTGGCACACCAACGGCGACAATGCCCGCGCCCGCAGGCTCTACGACAGCTATGCCCCGGCCGACGGCTATGTGCGCTACCGCCTGAAGACATAGACCGGCCCCGCATCGGGGCCGGTTTTAAGCCAATGCCGGCCGGTCAGCCGGCGATGCCCTTCAGCGTGTTGGCGACGTTGAGGCCGATTTCCGGCACGCCGTAACCGCCTTCCATGATGGTGACGACGGGCACGCCGCTGGCGGCGACCGCCCGGCCCATCGTCACGTAATCCGGCGACGTGAGCTTGAAGAAGGAGATGGGGTCCTTCTCGAAGGTATCGACGCCCAGCGACAGCACGATCGCCTCCGCGCCGAAGGCGGAAATGCGCTTCAGCGCGTCGTGCAGCGCCTGCTCCCACACGGCATAGGGCGTGCCCGGCGGCAGCGGATAGTTCTGCGTGGTGCCTTCGCCCGCGCCCTTTCCGGTCTCCTCCGCATAGCCGAGGAAATGCGGGAAGGCTTCCGCCGGGTCGCCGTGCAGCGAGGCGAAATAGACGTCGCCGCGTTCGTAGAAGATGTCCTGCGTGCCATTGCCGTGGTGGAAGTCGACATCGAGAACGGCCACCTTCTTCGCGCCCTTGTCGAGCAGCCGCTGGGCGGCCACGGCCGCATTGTTGATGAAGCAGTAGCCGCCGAACGAATCGATGCCGGCATGGTGGCCGGGCGGGCGGCAGAGCGCGAAGGCGGCCTTTGCGCCGGAGGCGAGGATATCGGTGGCCGTCAGCGCGGTGCGCATGGAGGAAAGCGCCGCCTCCCAGGTGCCCGGCGAGATCGCCGTCTCGGCGGCGTTGCAGTAGTAGCCGAGCAGGCCGTCGATCTGGGTGGGAATGCGCGGCGAGGTGCGGCGCACGGGGAAGGAAGTTGCGATGGCCTCGCCCCGGTAGCCGGCCGCCTTCCACTGGTCCCAGGCGGTTTCGAGGAAGGACAGGTAGCCGGCGTCATGCACCTTCAGCGCGGTTTCGAGACCATAGTCGTCAGGGGCGGCGATATCGGTGAAACCGCCGTCCTTGACGGCCGCGAGGATCCATTCCGCCCTGAACGGCGCCTCGAACGGCGCCACCAGCTCGCCGCCGTGAAGTTCGCTGCGGGCGTTCCTGAGCTTGTGGTCCTCGGAAAAGATAACGCGCATGAAGGGCTCCCCATTTTCATTCGGGCGCGACGGTAGTGCATTTTTTGCGCAAGGGGAATCGGCGGGATGAAGGGGACATGTTTTCTGTTTCCCCTTCATCCGCATCGCCTTCAGGCCACGGCGGCGCGCTGCTGCCTGATAAGGCCGATCTGCTTGAGAAGCAGGATATCCGCAACCGCGACGGCGGCCACGGCGACGAGGACGATGCCCGTGAGCGTGAGGCCGTCGCGGCCGGCGACGAGGACGGCGATGCTGCCGATGACCCACAGCCCGTCACCGGCGATGGCGAGGCGAACCGCGGCGGCCGAAGGCGGCACCTGCCGCCCGAGCGCGAGGTGGAACAGGCCCCACACCAGGAAGAAGGCCGCCAGTCCGTTGACGAGCGCGGGCGTGGCGAACGGTCCGACGAGCGCTCCGACCGGGCCTGGTATCGCGAAGAACAGGGCGGCGACGGCCAGCGAGAAGACGCCGTCGGCGAGGAGGACGGATTGCAGGAGATTGCGGTTGAGGGCGGCGAACATGATGGGCTCCTTCGTTGTCGATGGCGCCATCCTGCCGGCCATGGTGCAGCAAACCAATTACCTCGGAGGTAATGGAAATCACGCGCCACCTCCTGTTTACTGCGCGCCGGTCTGGAGGAAAGCATGGAATTCGGCGACCATCTCAGGGAATGGCGCGGCCACCGCCGCATGAGCCAGCTGGCGCTGGCAAGCGAGGCGGGCATTTCGGCGCGCCATCTGTCCTTTCTGGAAACCGGCCGCTCGCGCCCGTCGGAAGGCATGATCCTGCGGCTTTCGGCCGTGCTCGACATTCCCGCGCGCGACCAGGGCGCGCTGTTTTCCGCCGCCGGCTTCCGGCCGCGCTTCGCCACGACGCCGTCCGCCAGCCTCGCCGCCCTTCCGGCGGCGGTGGTCGAGGCCATCGGCCTCATCCTGGACCGGCACGATCCCTATCCGGGCGTGGTGTTCGACCACGAATACAACGTGCTGACGGCCAACCAGGCCTTCATGGGCCTTGCCGGCATGGCGGGGATTGCCGTTTCGCCCGGCGACAATTTTCTCGATGCCTATCTCGGCCCCACGCCGCTGCGCTCCATCGTCGTGAACTGGCCGCGCTCGGCCGCCGACCTCGTCAACCGCATCCGCGCGGAAGCCCGTCTCCAGGGGCCGCGCAGCCCGCTCGTCAAACGCATCGAGCGGCTGGCGGCGGCGGACGATGTCCGGGCCGCACTTGACGATTTTCCCGCCACCGAACGGCTTCCCGTGCTGCCGATCGAGATGCGGATCGGCGCGAAGCGCTTCAACTGGATCACCACGCTCACCTCCTTCGGCTCCGCGCAGGATGCGCTCGTGCAGGGCGTGCTCATCGAGAGCTTCTTTCCCGCGGACGCGCAGACGCGGGCTCATTTCGAGGGTGGAGCGGGGCCGAAGACGAAACGGGAATAGCCGAGGAAGGACCAGGCCATCGCGCAAAGCGAGGCCACGGCGACGGCAAGCACGGGGGGAAAGGTCGGGAAGGCGATGACGAGGGCGGAATAGAGCGCATAGTTCAGCATGGAGGCCGAGAGGCCGACCCCGCCATAGCGCGCGCCTTCCGCCACGAGGCCACGCGCGCTGCGACCGAAGGTAAAGGTGCGGTTCACCCAGAAGGTGAACAGCATGGCGAGCGCGATGGCGATGAGCCGTGCCGTGAGCGGCCCGAGCGGCGTGACCCACAACAGCAGCGCCAGCGTGCCGGCATCGACGAGGAAACCGGCAATGCCGGTGGCCGCGAAGAGCAGGAGACGCCTCATGCCGCGCGCGGCCGCTCCGCGGGATGCTGCGTTGCGGGGGCGCGATGGCGATGGCCGGCATGACCGGCCGGCAGGTTCATGTAGTGGATGCGCAGCTGTTCGGCCCGGGCGCGGGCCAGCGAATCGAGGATCATGCCGGCGGAGAAGACGAGGAAGGAAATGAGCATCAGCACGAGCGAGAAGACCCAGGTCGGCATGCGCTCGACGAGGCCGGTCTCGAAATAGGCGACCAGCACCGGCGCCATGAAGACCAGGCTTGCCAGAAGGAAGCCGCCGCTGATCGCGCCGAAGAAGGTGAAGGGCCGGGTTTCCTTCATCAGCATGGCGAACATCCACAGGATCTTTCCGCCGTCGCGGAAGGTGGAGAGCTTGGAATGCGAGCCGTCCGGGCGCCGGCCGTAATCCAGCTCCAGCTCGGCCACGGGCAGGCGCAGCCGCGAGGCATGCACCGACATCTCCGTCTCGATCTCGAAGCCGCCGGAAACGGCGGGGAAGCTCTTGGCGAAACGGCGCGAGAAGGCGCGGTAGCCGGAGAAGATGTCGGAGAAATCGTTGCCGAACAGCGAACGGTAGAGCGTGTTGAAGATCCGGTTGCCGAAGGCATGGCCCTGGCGGCCGGCATCGGCACGCACGCCGCGGCGCGTGCCCACCACCATGTCCGCACCCTCGGTGATCAGCGTGCGGATGAGTTCCGGCGCATCGGCAGCGGCATAGGTGCCGTCGCCGTCGGCCATGATGTAGATGTCGGCCTCGATGTCGGAGAACATGCGGCGCACCACATTGCCCTTGCCCTGGCGGCGCTCGCGCACGACGGTCGCGCCGGCAAGGGCGGCCCGCAGCGCGGTCGAATCGGTGGAATTGTTGTCGTAGACGTAGATGCGGGCCATCGGCAGCGTGGCGCGGAAGGCGGCGACCACGTCGCTTATCGTCTGGGCCTCGTTGTAGCAGGGCAGGAGCACGGCGATATCGAGGTCTTCCATCAGGGCTTCCGTCATGGGGTGCAATCTCCCGTCCACGCCGCCTCATGCGGGCGCCGTTTTACTATTTCTTGAGAAGGTTAAGGCTAGGTTTCGGGCGGCTTCGAACGCTGCACGAAAGGGTCAAGACATGCCGGAAACCACGCCCTCGGCCCTGCCGCTCGCAGCCGCCGCCGCGCCGCCGCGCCGCCAGGGCATGACCGCAGGCGTGCTGGCGCTCTACGCCGCCATCGCCATCGCGCTCCTGCTTGCCATCTCGCTGCCGTTTGCCACCGACTATGTCGGCGCCGACAACGACGACACGATGCGCCTCGTCATGGTGCGCGACCTCATGGCCGGCCAGGGCTGGTTCGACATGACGCAATACCGTCTCGGCCTCGACGGCGGCACCCTCATGCACTGGTCGCGGTTCATCGACCTGCCCATCGCCAACCTGATCGGCTTCTTCTCGCTTTTCGTCGAGCAGCCGCGCGCGGAAGCGCTGGCGCTGGCGGTCTGGCCGCTCATGCTGGTCGTGCCGGTGTTGTTCTTCATGGGATTGGCCGGCCACCGGCTGGGCGGCGCCGCCGCCATGCATGCGACGCTGATCCTGACGACGATCTTCGTCGTGGCGCTCAACCGCTTCCAGCCGGGCTCGATCGATCACCACAATGTGCAGCTCGCCATTATCGCCGGCATTGCCGCCATGCTGCTCGATCCGGGCCTGCGCGCGCGCGACCATGCGGCGGCCGGCGCGCTGGCGGGCTTCGCCATCGCCATCGGTGCCGAAACCACGCCGCTGGTCGGCGCGGTCTGCCTCGTCGTGGCGCTGCGCTGGCTCTGGCTGGGCCCGGCGTTCCGTGCGGCCGCCGCCGCCTTCGGGCTGGCGCTGGCGGCGACGGTGACGCTTGCCTTCTTCGCCACGGTCGCGCCCTCGCGCTACACGCAGGTGACCTGCGACAGCCTGTCCTACGGCTTCTATGCGCTCGCCACGTTCGGCGGCGCGATGCTGTTCCTGGTCGCATCCCTCACCAGCAACCGGGCCTTCGGCGGCCGGCTCGCCGCCCTCGCCATAGGCGGTGCGGTTATCGCAGGCGCGGTCCTCGTTATCGCGCCGGGCTGCCTCGCCAATCCGCTCGACACGCTCGATCCGCTGCTGAAGACCTTCTGGCTGTCGGGCGTCATCGAGGCGCAGTCGGCCGTCGCGCAGTTCCGGCTGGAGCCGGCCTCCATCGGGACCTATTACGCGCCGGCCCTGCTCGCGCTCGTCGTCTGCCTGTGGCGCATCCGCCGTGGCGAGGCCGTCGGCGGGCACCTGACGATGCTGGCGCTGATCGGCGTCGCCTTCGCCGTCTCGCTCATCCAGATCCGCGGCGCGATCTTCAGCAACCTGCTGTCGGCGCTGCCGCTCGGCCTTGCCATTGCCGACCTGCGCCGGGTCTCGAACGCCCATCCGAGAAACCTCGGGCTCGGCCTCGCCTTTGCCGGCCTGACGCTGGCCGCCGTGCCCGCCACATGGGCGCTTGCCGGCGCGCTTTTGCCCGGCCGCTCGCAGGAGCAATTGCAGGCTGGGCTTGCCGGCACCGCGAAGGTGCGCGCCGCCTGCACGGCGCAGGCCTCCATCGCGCCGCTGGCGAACGAACCGGCGGGCGTCGTGTCCGGGCCGTCCAATCTCGGCGTACAGATCCTGCGCTACACGCCGCACCGGGTGCTCTCCGCACCCTATCACCGCAACCAGGGCGGCATGCTGACGGAGCTGCATATCGGCCTGTCCAATCCACATCAGGCCGAGGCTTTCCTGCGCGGGGCGCATGTCACGCTGGTCGCCTTCTGCGCCGACGACACCCAGACCCGCGACCTCGCCAAGGCCGAACCCGAAGGCCTGTATGCCGATCTGCTGAGGGGGCGGGTGCCGGATTATCTGGAACCGATCGCGGGAACCGAGAACGCCGCCTTGCAGCTCTTCCGGGTCAGGCCGCAATAGCGGCACTGCGCTGGGGACACGGCCTGCACCGGCCTGTCATCTGCCGGCAAACGCACTAGACTTGGCGGCATGAGCTTCTTTTCGGACAATGATTCGCCCAGCAACCTTGCCGAATATTCGGTGTCGGAACTCTCCGGCTCCATCAAGCGCACGGTCGAGCAGGCCTTCGACCAGGTGCGCGTGCGCGGCGAGATTTCCGGCTATCGCGGCCCGCATTCCTCGGGGCATGCCTATTTTTCGCTGAAGGACGACCGGGCGCGCATCGACGCCGTCGTCTGGAAAGGCAGCTTCTCGCGCCTGCGCTTCAAGCCGGAAGAGGGCATGGAGGTGATCGCGACAGGCAAGATCACCACCTTCCCGGGCTCCTCGAAATACCAGATCGTCATCGAGACGCTGGAGCCGGCCGGCGCGGGCGCGCTGATGGCGCTTCTGGAGGAACGCCGCCGCAAGCTCGCCGCCGAAGGCCTGTTCGATGCGGAGCGCAAGAAGCCGCTGCCCTTCCTGCCGAAGGTGATCGGCGTCGTGACCTCGCCGACCGGGGCCGTCATCCGCGATATCCTGCACCGCATCGCCGACCGTTTCCCGGTTCATGTCGTGGTCTGGCCGGTCAAGGTGCAGGGCGAGGGGTCCGGCCAGGAGGTGGCCGCCGCCATCGAGGGCTTCAACGCGTTTGTCCCCGGCGGGCCGATCGCGCGGCCCGACGTGCTGATCGTCGCACGCGGCGGCGGCAGCCTGGAGGACCTCTGGAGCTTCAACGACGAGATCGTCGTCAGGGCCGCGGCGGCCTCGCGGATCCCGCTGATCGCGGCCGTCGGGCATGAAACGGACTGGACGCTGATCGACCACGCCGCCGACCGCCGCGCGCCCACCCCCACGGGGGCGGCGGAAATGGCGGTGCCCGTGAAGGCCGATCTTCAGGCCGAGATCGCCTCGCTTGCCGCACGGCTCGGCGGCGCGATGGCGCGCCAGATGGACAATCGCCGCCAGGGCGTGCGCGCGCTTGCCCGCGCGCTGCCCTCGCTCGACCAGCTTCTGGCCCTGCCGCGCCGCCGCTTCGATGAAGCCGCCGCCGGTCTCGGCCGCGGGCTGCACATGAACACGGTCAACAAGCGCCGCAGCTTCGAGCGGGCCGCCGCGCATCTGCGCCCCGACATGCTGGTGACACGCATCGCCGAGCGCCGCCAGCGCGTCGACGAGCGGCTGCTGCGGGCCGAGCGCGTGATCGAGCGCCGGCTCGACCAGCTGCGCGCGCGGCTTTCGGCTTTCGACGTGTCCCTGCGGGCGACACCCGCCCGCATCAGGACGCAGACCGAGCGGTCGCGCGACAGGCTCAAGGGCCTCGCGCTGCGGGGCGAAAGCGCGCTTGCCGGCGATCTGGCGCGCCGCCGCGCGCTCCTGCAGGCGCAGGATCGCGTGCTGCAATCGCTCTCCTACCGCAACGTGCTGAAGCGCGGCTATGCGCTGGTGCGCGACGAGGACGGCGCGCCGGTAAAGGGGGCGAGCGAACTCGGCCCCGGCCGCGCCATCGCCATCGAGTTCGCCGACGGCGTGGTCGATGCCGTCACGGGCCCTGTTACGGGTTCAGGCGGCGGCGGCGCGCCGCAGCGCAAAAAGCCGGCCAGACCGGAAACGGAGGCGGCAAAACCCGCGCCGCGCCAGGGCTCGCTGTTCTGAGGCCGCCATGCGCATCCTGCTCGTGCTCGCCCATCCGCTGGAAGACAGTTTCGCCGCAAGCATCGCGGAAACGGCGCGCAGGACGCTGACGGCAAACGGTCATACGGTGGACCTGCTGGACCTCTATCGCGAGGATTTCGATCCTCGGCTGAGCGAAAGCGAGCGGGCGCGCTATTTCGCGCCGGATTACGACCCCGCCGAGGCCGAACCCTTCGTCTCGCGCCTGAAGCAGGCGGACGGGATAATACTGGTCTTTCCGCAATGGTGGTTCAATTTCCCGGCCATCCTGAAGGGCTTCTTCGACCGGGTCTTCGTGCCCGGCGTCGCCTTCGAGAACGATCCTGCCGGCGGGCGCATCCGGCCGCGGCTCGGCAATATCCGCCTGTTCTGGGCCTTTACCACGACGGGCTCGCCCTGGTGGGTCGTCAACCTCTATATGGGCAACCCCGTCAAACGGCTGCTGAAGCGCGGCATCGCGGCCTTCTGCGCCAAAGGCCTCGATTTCCGCATGGTCAATCTCCACGACATGGACCGCGCGGACGAGGACAAGCGCAGGGCGCATGTCGCGCGCGTCGAAAAGCGCGTCGGCCGCATCTGATCATTCGAATTTCGCAAGGAAGGTCCGAAGCAGGCCGTCGAGCGCGTCGCGTTCGCCGGGGCTCAGCGCGGCGACCAGCCGGTGCTGGTTCTGCACATGGCTTTCGACCGCCGCATCGACCAGCGCCAGTCCCTTGTCCGTAAGCGCGATGATCACGCCGCGGCGATCTTCCGGATTGTGCGTGCGTTTTATGAGGCCCGCCTTTTCCAGCTGGTCGAGCCGGTTGGTCATGGTGCCGGAGCTGACCATGGTGGTGGCGAGGAGATCGCCCGGGGACAGCCTGTAGGGCGCGCCGGAACGGCGAAGCGTCGCCAGCACGTCGAAGGCCGCCATGTTGATGCCGTGCCCGGCGAAGACCTTTTCCGTCTCGCGGGCAAGGTGGTTGCGCAGGCGCGCGAGGCGGCCGAGCAGGCCCATCGGCCCGGTGTCGAGGTCCGGACGTTCGCGGTTCCATTGGGCGGTAATTCTGTCGACGTGATCCATGGCGCGACTAAAGAGATAAATTATCTTGACGTCAAGATAATCGCATATATCTTGACGTCAAGATTCTTTGTTTAGAGATAAATTCATGTCCCGCGCTTCCGACATCCTGTTGACGGCAACCGCCCCCGCCATCTGGGGCAGCACCTATATCGTGACCACGGAGCTGCTTCCCGCCGGCTATCCGCTGACGGTCGCCATGCTGCGGGCCCTGCCTGCCGGCCTTCTTCTGCTGCTCATCGTGCGCCAACTGCCGCGCGGGATCTGGTGGCCGCGCAGCTTCCTGCTCGGCGCGCTGAACTTCTCGTTCTTCTGGGCCATGCTCTTCGTCTCGGCCTATCGCCTGCCGGGCGGCGTGGCGGCGACGGTGGGTGCGATCCAGCCGCTCATCGTGCTCGCATTGTCGCGCGCGGTGATGGGCACGGCGGTCCGGCCGCTTGCGGTGCTCGCCGGCCTGGGCGGCATCGGCGGCGTTGCGCTGCTGGTGCTGACGCCGGCGGCAAGCCTCGACCCGATCGGCGTTCTCGCGGGCCTTGCAGGCGCGGTGTCGATGGCCTTCGGCACGGTGCTGTCGCGCCATTGGCAGCCGCCGGTGCCGCCGCTGACCTTCACCGCCTGGCAGCTCACGGCGGGCGGCCTGCTCCTGGTGCCCGTGGCGTTGCTCCTGGAGCCGGCCCTGCCGGTGCCGACGGCCGATAACCTCATCGGCTTCCTTTATCTCGGCGTGATCGGGGCGGCACTGACCTATATCGTCTGGTTCCGCGGCCTGTCGCGGCTCGGCCCGGCGGCGATCTCGCCGCTCGGCTTCCTGAGCCCGCTGGTGGCGGTGGTCCTCGGCTGGGCGCTGCTCGGGCAGGACCTGCGCCCGTTGCAGATTGCCGGAATGCTGGTGATCCTGGGAAGTGTCTGGCTCAGCCAGAAGGCACAGGCCGCGCCAGCGCCGTTGCCGCGCGCGACAAGCCCGGCGCTTTGAGGAAACGGCCGGCGTCATCAACGCCGGCCGTTTCGTATCCCGTCCGGGTCAGGCCCATTCGCCGGCGCGCATGACGGGCACGCGGCTTCCGTCGGCGCGCACGCCGTCGATATCGACCTTGTCGGAGCCGATCATCCAGTCGATGTGGATGAGGCTTTCATTGCCGCCCTGCGCGCGGATCTGCTCGGGCGTCAGGCTCGCGCCGTCGAGGAAGCACTTCGAATAGCACTGGCCGAGCGCGATGTGGCAGGAGGCGTTCTCGTCGAACAGCGTGTTGTAGAACAGGATGCCGCTCGCCGAGATCGGCGAGGAATGCGGCACCAGCGCCACTTCGCCGAGCCGGCGCGCGCCCTCGTCGGTATCCAGCACCTTGTTGAGCACCGCCTCGCCCTTCGACGCCTTCGCCTCGACGATGCGGCCGCCCTCGAAGCGCACCTGGATATCGTCGATCAGCGTGCCCTGGTGGGAGAGCGGCTTGGTGGAGGAGACATGGCCCTCGACGCGCAGGGCATGCGGCGTGGTGAAGACCTCCTCGGTCGGGATGTTCGGGTTGCAGGTGATGCCGTTCTTCGCCGTGGAGGCGCCGCCGTGCCATTCGTGGCCGTCGGCCAGCCCGACCGTCAGGTCGGTGCCCGGGCCGGTGAAGTGCAGGGCGGAGAAGCGCTCGCCGTTCAGCCAGGCGGAACGCTTGGCGAGGTTGGCATTGTGCGCGGCCCAGGCCGCGACCGGATCGGCGACATCGACGCGCGACGCGGCGAAGATGGCGTTGGCGAGCTTTTCGACCGCGACGTCTTCAGGGTCATCAGGGAAGACCTGCTTCGCCCAGGACGGGTTGGGATAGGACACGATGTTCCAGTTGATGTCGAAATTGGCGATCTTCTCCAGCGCCGGCTTGTAGGCCATGGAGTTCGCCTTGTTGGCGCGCGCCACCTTGGAAGGGTCTTCGTTGGCCAGCAGCATCGGGTTGTCGCCGGCAATGGCAAGCCGTGCGGCACCATTGGCATAGGCCTTGGCCATGCCCTCGTAGAGCCAGTCCGCGGCGCGGTCGAAGCTTTCGTCCGGCGCATGGCGGTAGCGGGCGAGCGTCGCCTCCTCGTCGGCATAGAAGGTGCTGACGAGCCCGGCGCCGGCCATGTAGGCGTGCTTCGTGATGAGCCGCACCAGCGGCAGGGCGGCGATCGGCGCCGTCATCACGAGGTCCTGCCCCTTCTGGAGCTGGAGGCCGACGCGCACGGCCACTTCGGCGAGCTTGTCGAGTTTGACGGGATCGACGGGGGAGGCGGGATGGGTCATGGCATGCCTGTCTGTTGCGAGGGATAGGGCAAACTTAGTGTGCCAAAGGGGCAATGAGAAGGAGGGGCGATGAGAAGGTGTCTCAGGCAATCACCGGCGCGGCGATGGCCTTGAGCGCCGCCATCGCGTCGCGCGGTGCAAGCCGCACCTGAAGGCCGCGCTGGCCGCCGTTGATATAGACGGCCTCATGCGCCAGCGCCTCTTCCTCGATGGCCGTCGGCACCTGTTTCTTCTGGCCGAACGGGCTGATGCCGCCCACCACGAAGCCGGTCAGCCGCTCGGCATCCGCCGGCTTCATCATCGCGGCCGACTTGCCCTTGAAGGCGCTGGCGAGCTTCTTCATGCTGACCTCGCGGTCGGAGGGCACGATCACGCAGACCGGCTTGCCGTCCACCTCGGCCATCAGCGTCTTCAGGACGCGCGACGGGTGCTCGCCGATCGCTTCCGCCGCCTGGAGGCCGACGCGGTCGGCATTGGGGTCGTAATCGTAGGTGTGGAGGGTGAAGGAAACGCCGGCCTTGGCGAGGGCCTGGGTGGCGCGCGTGGTCTTGGACATGGGGCTGCCGTCATCGAAGCGAAAAGAATGTCCGCCATGGGTGGCAGGTGGCGGGCCTGCCTGTCAATGCGCGGGCCGTCGCACCGCGTCATCTTGACAGCGTGCCGCGCATTCCCAACTCTCGGACGGACAACAGGAGAGCGCCATGAGCGACGACGACGAGAGCAAGCTCACCCGCACCAAGCGCCAGTGGGCGGACGAGGGCCGGTTCCTCACCGGGCGCATCACCCGCCCCGAGACCGACCGCCTGCCGCCCGGCCAGCATCTCGTGAAGAACTGGCCGGTGCTCGATCTCGGCCAGCAGCCGGTGATCCGGCCGGAAAGCTGGCGGCTGGACGTGAAGGGCGGCGCGGAAAACCCGATGTCCTTCGACTGGGCGGCCTTCCTCGCCCTGCCGCAGAGCGACCGGCTCACCGATATCCACTGCGTGACCACCTGGTCGCGCTACGACAACCGCTGGCAGGGTGTGGCGACGCGCGACCTGCTGGCGCTCGTCATGCCGCGGCCGCAGGCGCATTTCGTGATGCTGACGAGCTATGACGGCTACACGACCAACCTGCCGCTTGCCGATTTCGCCGCCGAGGACGCCATCCTCGCCACCCATTGGGAGGGCCAGCCGCTCTCCGTCGAGCATGGCGGTCCGATGCGGCTCGTCGTGCCGCATCTCTATTTCTGGAAAAGCGCCAAGTGGCTGACGCGCATCGACTTCCTGCCCGGCGACCAGGCCGGCTTCTGGGAGCGCAACGGCTATCACATGCGCGGCGATCCCTGGGCCGAGGAGCGCTACTCCGACGACTGAGCCTCAGAACAGGGTTTCGTAGATCTCGGGCTTGAAGCCGGCGGTCAGCGCGCCGTCGCGATCGAGGATCGGGCGCTTGATCATCGAGGGCTGGGCGAGCATCAGGGCGATGGCCTTGCCGGCATCGAGGTCCTGCTTGTCGGCATCCGGCAGGGCGCGGAAGGTCGTGCCGGAGCGGTTGAGCACGGTTTCCCAGCCGAGCGTCTCCACCCAGCGCTTCAGGCTCTCCGCGTCGATGCCCTCGGCCTTGTAGTCATGGAACCGGTAGGCCACGCCCTTGGCGTCCAGCCAGGTACGGGCCTTCTTCATCGTGTCGCAGTTCTTGATGCCGTAGATGGTGACGGTCACGCATGTCTCCTTCTGTCGTTTGCGCCTTCTTAAGCCGCGAAGGGGCTTACGTCACGCCCAGATAGCGGCCCGGGCGATGGTTGATGGCGAGCGTCATGTTGACGATGACGGCGCCGATCAGCGACAGCGCGAGCCGGTCGGCCGGGATGACGAACCAGGCGGCGGCGAGGATGGCGAGGTCCACGGCAAGCTGGAAATAGCCGGCGCGCAGGCCGAAGCGATCCTGCAGGTAGATGGCGAGAACGTTGATCCCGCCGAGCCCTGTGCGGTGGCGGAACAGGATGAGCAGGCCGGTGCCGGCGAGCGCCCCGCCCATGACGGCCGCATAGAGCGGATCGAGATGGGAGAAGCCGACGAGTTCGGAGGTCAGCCGGCTGAGCACGGAGACGAGCGTGACCGCCGCGAAGGTGCGCAGCGTGAACGCCCAGCCGAGCTTCTTCACCGCCAGCACGTAGAACGGCAGGTTGATGAGGAAGAACAGCCACCAGAAGCCGATGCCCGTCGCATATTGCAGCAGGAGCGCCAGACCAGACGTGCTGCCCGTGAGCAGCACGGCCTTGGTGTAGATCACCACGCCGAGCGCCACGAACATCGTGCCGATGAGGATGGCGATGACATCCTCATAGACGGAGTGCCGTTCCGGCGAGGTCGTGGTCCCGGTCGTCATGGAGGCCTCACAGGCTCAGGAATTTTTCGATGACGGCATCGACCTCGGCCGACTTGAGGCCGGCAATGTTGATGCGGCCGGAGGCGGGCATGTAGAGGGCGTGTTCGGCGCGCAGCTTCACGACGTCGGCTTCTTCCAGCGGCAGCAGCGAGAACATGCCTTCCTGCGCGCGGATCGCCGTCAGCACCTGCCAGCGGGCGGAAAGGCCGGCGGCGAGGCGTTCGCGGATCGAGGTGATGCGCTGGCGCATGGTTTCCAGTTCCGCCATCCAGTCGGCCTTGAGCGCGGCATCGCCGAGAATGGTGGCGACCACGGCCGCGCCATGGTCCGGCGGCATGGAATAGTTGGTGCGGGCGAGCGAGGCGAGGTTGCTGCGCACGGAAAGCGCCGTTTCGGCATTGCCGCAGGCGGCATAGATCGCGCCGGTGCGCTCGCGGTAGAGGCCGAAGGACTTGGAGCAGGAGACGGCAACCAGCGCCTCGGGAACGGCTGAAAGCAGCGTGCGCAGCCCTGCGGCATCCTCCTCAAGCCCGCGGCCGTAACCCTGATAGGCGATGTCGACGAGCGGCAGCAGGCCGCGCGCGGCGATGAGATCGGAGACGGCGCGCCACTGGTCGTCGGTGAGGTTGGCGCCGGTCGGGTTGTGGCAGCTGGCATGCAGGAGGACCGCATCGCCGGCAGACGCCCCCGACAGGGCCGCCATCATGCGATCGAACAGCACGGTCTGGGAGGGGACGTCGAAGAAGGGATAGCCGATGACCTCCAGACCGGCGACCTTGAAGATCGCCGCATGGTTCGGCCAGCTCGGCAGGCCGAGCCAGACGCGCTTTGTGCCCATGAGCGCCATGAGATCGGCGGCGAGGCGAAGCGCGCCGGAACCGCCCGGCGTCTGGAGGGCGGCGGTGGCGCGGCCCTTGCCGGCCTCGCCCGTCGTCAGCGTCCAGAGATGATCGAGAAAGACCGGGTTGCCCTCGGGGCCGACATAGGCCTTGGTCGGCTGCGTCTCGACAAGGCTGCGCTCGGCGGCCTTGACGGCGCGAAAGATCGGGGTCGCGCCCGTCTCGTCACGATAGACGCCGACGCCGAGATCCACCTTGCCGGCGCGCGCATCCGTGCGGAAAAGGCCGATCAGCGCAAGCAGCGGATCGTCGGGCTGGCGGGCGAGGGCATCGAACATGTCAAGGGATCCTGTCTGGGGTGGCAATGGTCGTGGTGTAGAAGAAACCTGCCGCAAAATCGACCATGATTTTGCGGGCATCGCGCAAGGTACTTTTATCTTATTGCGCATTTCAGCTAGACTGATCCTGATTTTTGCTGATGGGGCCGATATGGACAGAAAGATTGCCGATGACGCCGTGCTGGACCAGACGGATCGGCGCATCATCCGCCTGCTCGTCGAGGATGCGGGCCTCTCCAACAACCAGCTCGCCGAAAAGGTCGGCCTGTCGCCAGCACCGCTGTCGCGCCGGCTGGCGCGGCTTGAGGCGAGCGGTGTGATCCGCCACACCGTGATCGTCGATCCGCGCGCCGCCGGCATCGGCTTCCAGGCCTTTCTGGAGGTGTCGCTCGAGCGCACCGGCCCGCGCGTCGGCGAACGGTTCATCGATCTCGTGCGGCGCATGCCGGAGGTGGTGGAATGCCACACGGTCGCCGGCAGTTTCGATTTCCTGCTGAAGATCGCGGTGAAGGACGCCGGGGATTACCGCCGGCTGCTGTGGAGCGAATTCGAGCGCATGGGCGAGATCAAGACGCTGCGCTCGACCATCCTGCTCGACAGCCCGAAGATGCAGGTGAGCCCGCTGCCGTGATTTTTCCGGAACCTTCCCGCCGCCGGGCGGTTGCCGGAAAGGCGCGCGCGCCCATATGATGCATGGGTGCCACGAGGAAGGTGCATTGGACAGGAACAGCAGGACGACATCCGCCACATTGCTGACGGCCATCCGCAATCGCCGCGGTCATCGGCCGCCGGAAAGCAATCGCCCGGGCGACACGGTGATCGCCTCCTACAACGTGCACAAATGCATCGGCGTCGACCGGCGCTTCGATCCCGAACGCACCGCAAGCGTGATTGCCGAGATCGACGCGGACGTGATCGCGGTGCAGGAGGCCGACAAGCGTTTCGGCGAGCGCTCGGGCCTGCTGAACCTCGAGACGCTGGAGCGCGATTGCGGGCTGGTGCCGGTGCCGATCACATCGCTCTCGTCCTCCGGCCATGGCTGGCACGGCAACATGATCATGATCCGCAAGGGCGTCGTCGGCGCCGTCCGGCAACTCAAGCTGCCAGGCGTGGAACCGCGCGGCGCGCTCGTCGTGACGCTCGACCTGCCGCGCGGCAAGCTCCGGCTCGTCGCCGCCCATTTCGGCCTGCTCAAGCGCTCACGCGAGCAGCAGGCCATGGCGATCCTCGCCTCGGTGGCCGAGGAGGAGGCCATGCCCACGCTGCTCGTCGGCGATCTCAACGAATGGCGCGTCGGACGGCGTTCCTCGCTCGCGCGTCTCCAGCCGACCTTCGACCCGGCATCGGGCGCGGTGCCGAGCTTTCCCTCGCGTTTTCCCGTCCTGGCGCTCGACCGGGTGCTCGGCCATCCGCACGATCTCGTCACCTCCGTCGAAGTGCACGACACGCCGCTGGCGCGCATCGCCTCCGATCACCTGCCGATCAAGGCGCATATCGACCTGGAAGCGGTGTCGAGCCGCGCGGCGGATCCTAAAGATAGGGCGAGCCAAGCCAGGTAATGTGCTCGACGAGGCGCTGGACGAAGGGCCGCGCCCTGATCTCCTCCAGCGTCACCTCGTGGGCACCGGCAAGGGCGGTATCGATGCGCTCGCCGACAAGGCTGGCGAAGCCCGTATCCACCACCTCGATATCCACCTCGAAATTCAGCCGCAGCGAGCGCGGATCGATGTTCGACGAGCCGATATAGGTCCAGGCGTCGTCGACCACCGTGAGCTTGGAATGGTTGAACACGCCGGCCGCCCGCCAGATGCGGCAGCCGTGTTTGAGCATCTGGTCGAACTGGGCGCTCATGGCGAGGTCGACCAGTTTCAGGTTGTTGGAATAGGGCACGACGATATCGATCCTGACCCCGCGGCGCGCGGCCGTGAGAATGGCGCTGATCAGTTCGCGGTCCGGCAGGAAATAGGGCGACATGATGCGGATGTGCTTCTTGGCGACGGACACCGCCCCCATCAGCACGCGATGGTTGGTTTCGAGGCTCTTGTCGGGCCCTGACGGCACGACGCGGGCCAGCATGCCGCTGCCCGGCGCATCCGGCGGCGGCGCGATATGCCAGGCCTCGCCGGAAAGCTCGTCGCCACCCGAAAAGCGCCAGTCCTCGTAGGCGAGGCGGAAGAGATCGCCCACCACGGGGCCGGTGACGCGGAAATGCGTGTCG
Organism: Shinella sumterensis; assembly: GCF_004514425.2. Taxonomy (GTDB): domain Bacteria; phylum Pseudomonadota; class Alphaproteobacteria; order Rhizobiales; family Rhizobiaceae; genus Shinella; species Shinella sumterensis. Next base: position 216,825 of record NZ_MYFN02000007.1, on the reverse strand, counting down.
AGCGCCGCGGCCGCGCCGGCGAATTCCGTGCAGAAACCGGCGCGGATGTTGAGCCCGCCGGTGAAGGCGACGCTGCCGTCGACGATGAGGATCTTGCGGTGGGTGCGCAGGTTCGCATAGGGCAGCCGGAGGCCCATGACGATATTGCCGTTGAAAACGTCGACCGGCACGTTCGCCCGCTTCAGTTCCGACACGACGGAGGGAATGGAATAGCGCGCGCCGACGGCATCGATCAGCACGCGCACCTCGACGCCGCGTTCCACCGCATCGGCAAGTGCTGCCACGAAGCGGCCGCCGGCATCGTCCCGGTCGAAAATGTAGGTTTCCAGCAAAATGGAGCGTTCGGCGGCGTCGATGGCGGCCAGCATGGCGGCATAGGCCTCGTCGCCGCTCGACAGGAGGCCGATGCGGTTGCCCGAGGTCAGCCGGAAGCGGCCGACCGTGTCGCCCAGCCGCTGCATGGCGGCGAGCGCCCCGCCAAAGGCCACCTGCACATGCTCGTTGGACACGTCGTATTCGGCGCGGTGCTCCCAGCCGGAGGCCAGCAGTCCCTCGCGGCTGAGGCTGAGCGTCTTGCGGCGGATGCGGTTCACCCCGGCGACGTAATAGATGACAGCGCCGACGACCGGCGAGAGCACGATGACGCCGACCCAGCCGATGGCGGCGCGCACCTCCTCCTTCGTCATGGTCGCGTGGATCGCGGCCGGAACGCCCAGCGCGATGGACAGCGCGACGAGGATATGCGGCCAGTAGGCGGTGAAAGTGTCAAACATGATGCGTTCGGCTCATCCCGCGGGCGGCAAGCCCGCCCCGCTATATATTGCCCCGGATGATGCGAATGCGAGAGGGTGTTTTGCCCCTTGGCGGAAAGATTTTCCGCCCTGGCGTCAATCCTCCAGCGTGCCGGGCTTGCGATCGCGTCGCGTCTGCTCGTGGCCGGCGATCTTCATGAGGTCGTCGCCGCGCCGCGCATAGCGGGCGGAACTGCGGGTGGCGATCAGCCCGTCATGGCGCGCCGCCACGGTGATCGTGCCGTCCGCCTCGCCGGGGCGGGTGATGAGGGTGGCGAGGATGTCGCCCGCCCTGACGGTTTCGCCGATATCGCGGTGGAAGAGGATGGTGCCCGGCGTGGGCGCCTTCACCATCTCGATATTGTCGAGCGGAACGGCCGGGCCGGTATAGGCGCGCACGCTGAGCGCGGGATCGGCGACGACGCCGCGCCCGGCGAGGAAGGCCCAGAGGCCATCGGCATCGCGGGCGGCCATGCCGGCATAGACGTCGCGGCGGCCGCGCAGTTCCACGGTCACGGAGAGACGTCCGGGCACGGTTTTCAGCTTCTCTTCGCCCTGATGCTTGAAGGCGTGGCCGACGGCCTCCTCGAAGGCGGTGCTTTCGCCGTCGGAGAGGAACACCGCCTGCATGTCGAGGGCTGCGGCGAGATCGGCCGCCTCCGGCCAGAAGGCATCGTCGATATAGGCATATTGCAGGGATTCGTCGTCGCAATGCAGGTCGAGCACGAGGTCGTGGCCGAGTGCCGTGTGGAGCAGCGTGCGCTTCAGCCGGTCGATGGCGCTGCGGCGGTCCATGTCGGCGATGAGCGTCTCACGCTCGGCGAGCGCCACGAGCGGGAAATCCCGGTTGAAATTGGTGCGCGAGCCCAGGTCGAACCGGCCTTCCATCTCGCCGAAATGGGACTGGGCAAGCCCGATCGGATTGGCCTGCGGGATGACGGTGATGTCGCCGCGGATTGTGCCTTCGGCCTCCGCCGCGCGCAGCTTCTCGAGGAGGAAATGCGCGACCGCGACGCCGGGCAGTTCATTGGCGTGGAGGGCGGCCTGCATATAGACGGAGGGCGCCGTCGCATCGCTGCCCTTGAAGCGGAAGACCGGCGCGCGCCATTCGATGCCGGCCGTATCGCCGCTTATGATGATCTCTGTCCGTTCCACGTCATGCCCTCGCTGCTTCGTTTCGCCCGGTTATGCGAAGGGATGGCGCGTTCCGCAAGCCCCGGCAAGAATCGGGTTGAAAGCGGCGGGCCAAAGCCCGATCTTCGGTGAAACGGAAAGGAACCGATCATGCCCGGCAATATCCGCTATCTGATCTTCGACACGGCTGGCGGCCCCTGCGGCATCGCCTGGACCCCGGCCGGCATCGTGCGCTTCCAATTGCCGGGCGAGGATGCGGCGACGACGCGCCGCCTGCTGTTGCGCCGCCTGCCCGAGACCGAGACGGAAGCCGAGACAGCGGCCGAGACCGGCGCGCCGCCGCCGGATGTCGCCCGCGCCGTGGATGCGGTGAGGCGCTATTTCGCAGGCGAGGCTGTCGATTTTACCGGCGTCGCGCTCGACCTTGCGGGCCGGAGCGATTTCTTCCTGAAGGTCTATGAGGCCGCGCGCCGGGTGCCATGGGGCAGGACGACGACCTACGGCACGATAGCCCGCGATCTGGGCGCAGGCTCGGAAATGGCGCGCGAGGTCGGCCAGGCCATGGCGAAGAATCCCGTCGCGCTCATCATTCCCTGCCACCGCGTGCTCGCCGCCGGCGGCAAGGTCGGCGGCTTCTCCGCGCCGGGCGGCTCGTCCTCCAAGCTGAAGATGCTGGCGCTGGAGGGCATCTCCTTCGCGCCGCCCGCACCGGCGCAGCAGTCCTTCGGCTTCTAGGGACGTCGACGGCGGTGCGGCGGATGATGGGACTTGCATTCCGACCTACTAGTTGGTAGGTAGCGACATGAGCAACCTTCCTTCCACTGCCGACGACATTCTCCGCTGCGCCCGCACCCTCCTCGTGCGCGGCGGCTATAACGGTTTCAGTTATGCCGATATCGCTGCCGTCGTCGGCATCCGCAAGGCCAGCATCCACCATCATTTTCCGGCGAAGGCCGATCTCGTCCGGGCGGTCGTCGCGCAGTATCGCGAGGAGGCGCGGCAGGGCCTGGCGAACCTGGAGCAGGCCGTCGCCGATCCGCGCGCGCAGGTCGAAGCCTATCTCGGCTATTGGGAGGCCTGCATCGCCGATGCGTCGCACCCCTTCTGCGTCTGCGCGCTGCTCGCCACCGAGATGCAGCTTTTGCCCGAGGCGGTGGCGCTCGAAGTCCGCGCCCATTTCCGGCACCTCTCGGGCTGGCTCGCCGCCGTGCTGGAGCGCGGTGCCGCCGAGGACCGCTTTACATTGGCCGGCACGGCTGGCGATAATGCGGAACTGTTCATGGCCGCCGTGCACGGCGCGATGCTTTCGGCGCGCGCCTATGGCGAGCCTGCCGCATTCGCCACGGTCTCCCGCTCCCTGCTGGAGCGCATCGCCGTCTGAAACCGGCAATTCCAATGGCGCAACGCTGACACCAATTGCCTACCAACTAGTAGATAGTTGAACCGCTCACACCAGAAAGGACAATTTGATGTTCGGAATTTCTCCCCTCGGCTGGGTCCATACGCTCGGCAGCCTGCCGGCCATACCCGTGGCGCTCTACATGTTCGCCCGGCACGGCCGCATCGTCCCGCGCTCGCGCGCGGGCATGATCTATCTCGTTTCCATGCTGATCGGCGCTGCGACCGCCTTCCTCGTCGCGCACCAGCCCGTGAGCTACGGTATCGCCGGGGCGACGATCCTGTTCCTGGCCGCGGGTTACGGGGCGCAACGCCTGTTCGGCCAGACGCGCCTCGCACGATATGTCGAGACGATCTGTCTCACCCTGAGCGCGTTTCTTCTGATGCTGCCGACCATTACCGAAATCCTGCGCCGGGTTCCGGACGGACACCCGCTGGCGCCCGATCTGAATTCGCCGCTGCTGCTCGGCGCGCAGGCGACGCTGCTGGCCATCCTGATCATCGGCCTGGCCGCGCAGATCCTTTTCCTGCGGCGGCAGAACGGGGCTGTCGCGGCCACATGAGCCGCAAAGCCATGGCCCGATAAAGTTTGTCCCGGCGATGAGAGGCTATCGCCGGGACAAAACCATTATTCCCACTCGATCGTGCCCGGCGGTTTCGAGGTCACGTCGTAGACGACGCGGTTGATGCCGCGGACTTCGTTGATGATGCGGGTCGCGGCGCGGCCGAGGAAGTTCATGTCGTAATGGTAGAAGTCGGCGGTCATGCCGTCGACGGAGGTGACGGCGCGCAGCGCGCAGACGAATTCATAGGTGCGGCCGTCGCCCATGACACCGACGGTCTGGACGGGCAGCAGCACGGCGAAGGCCTGCCAGATCTTGTCGTAGAGGCCCGCCTTGCGGATTTCGTCGAGATAGATCGCGTCGGCTTCGCGCAGGATCTCCAGCTTGTCGCGGGTGATGCCGCCCGGGCAGCGGATGGCAAGGCCCGGACCCGGGAACGGGTGGCGGCCGATGAACGAGTCGGGCAGGCCGAGTTCGCGGCCGAGCACGCGCACCTCGTCCTTGAAGAGTTCGCGCAGCGGCTCCACGAGCTTCATGTTCATGCGCTCGGGCAGGCCGCCGACATTGTGGTGCGATTTGATCGTGACCGACGGGCCGCCGGTGAACGACACGCTTTCGATGACATCGGGGTAAAGCGTGCCCTGCGCGAGGAATTCCGCGCCGCCGAGCTTCTTCGCTTCCTCCTCGAACACCTCGATGAACAGGCGCCCGATGATCTTGCGCTTGGTCTCGGGATCCGAAACGCCTTCCAGCTCGCCGACGAAGCGGTCGACGGCATCGACATGGATGAGATGAAGGTTGTAGTGCTCGCGGAACATGGCGACGACATCGGCCGCCTCGTTCTTGCGCATCAGGCCGTGGTCGACGAGGATGCAGGTGAGCTGCTCGCCGACGGCCTCATGGATGAGGAGCGCCGCCACGGAACTGTCGACGCCGCCCGAAAGCGCGCAGATGACGCGCTTGTCGCCGACCTGCTCGCGGATCGCTTCCACGGCGCGGGCGCGGTAGGCCGACATCGACCAGTCGCCCTTGATGCCGGCGATCTTGTGCACGAAGTTCGACAGCAGCTTGGCACCATCCGGTGTGTGCACCACTTCCGGGTGGAACATCGTGGTGTAGTAGCGCTTCGCCTCGTTGACGCAGATGGCGAAGGGCGCGTTTTCCGACGTGCCGATGACCTCGAAGCCCTCGGGCGCCTTGGTGACGCGGTCGCCGTGGCTCATCCAGACCGGATATTTTTGGCCGACGTCCCAGAAGCCCTCGAAAAGCGGGCTGGACTTCAGGATCTCGACGTCGGCGCGGCCGAACTCGCGGGCATGGCCGCCTTCGACGGTGCCGCCGAGCTGCAGGCTCAGCGTCTGCTGGCCGTAGCAGATGCCGAGGATCGGCAGGCCGGAATCGAAAACCACCTGCGGCGCGCGCGGGCTGCCCTGGTCGAGAACCGAGGCGGGGCCGCCGGAAAAGATGATCGCCTTCGGCTTCATGCGGTGGAAGGCTTCTTCCGCCGACTGGAAGGGGATGATCTCGCAGTAGACGCCTGCTTCGCGCACGCGCCGCCCGATGAGCTGGGTCACCTGGCTGCCGAAATCGATGATGAGAACGCTGTCGGGATGGGCTGTCTGGGTCATGGCGAGCCTTTAATGAATATCCGTGCGACGCGCAACCGGGGACAGGCCGGATTTTCAGCCTTTCAGCACGATCGTGCCGTCGCGCAACGACGCTTCCAGCCGGTCGACCGCCACGGCGAGCTTTTCGTCGATGACGCCGAGGTACTGCGTCCAGTCGCCGATATGGCTGAGCTCGGTCTTGCCGTCGGAAATGCCGCGCAGGCCGATGAGCCGCACGCCGAAGGCCTGGCAGGCGCGCAGCGCCCCGTAGGTCTCCATCTCCACCATGTCGGCATCGATGGCCGCATGGGCAGCGCCCGAGACGATATTGGCGCCGGTGGAAAGCCGCGCTTCGGCGATGCCGGGAATGCGCGCGGGAAGCGGCACCTCCGCCGGCAGGGCGAGAAAGGGCGTGGCGCCCTTGGTAAAGCCGATGGCCGAGGCGTCCATGTCGCGGTAGGAAACCGAGGTGGCCTGGTAGATGCCGGTCTGCTCCAGCGTGGCGGAGCCGGCCGAACCGAGCGAGACGACGAAATCCGGCAGGCGCGCTTCCGCCGCGAGATGGCTGAGCGCCAAGGTCAGCTGCACGGCGGCCTCGACGGGGCCGACGCCGGTCAGGAGCGGCGTGATGCGCGATTTCAGATGCGGGCCATATTCGGCATCCACGGCCATGACATAGAGGACACGATGGTTGCCGACGGACTTGATGGTGAAGCTCATCCCGCAACGTCCTCGCGTCCGCGCACCACCATCATCGTGCCCGTCATGGACGCGATCAGCTTGGCCGGGCCATCGGAAACGGCATAGCCGCGCCCGTCGGCGACGATGATGTTGGAGCCCGGCTTGGTGACCTCGCCACGGAACAGGAAGCGCTCGCCGCGCCCCGGCGACATGAGGTTGACCTTGAATTCGATGGTGAGGATCGAGGCATCGGGATCGATGACGGAATAGGCGGCGTAGCCGCAGGCCGCGTCGAGCGCGGCGGAAATGATGCCGGCATGCAGGAAGCCGTGCTGCTGCGTCAGCTTCTCGTCGAAGGGAAGCTCGATTTCCACCGTGCCGTGGGAAATGCGGGTGAGCTCCGCGCCGATCAGGCGCATGGCGGCCTGACGCTCGAAACTCCTGGCGATGCGGTCGGCGAAACCCGACGGTGGAAAGCCTGTCATGATACTCACACGGTTGCCGGCGCGCCGGCCGAAAGCGGGACAGGCGGAAGGTTGCATGGCCGATGCTGCACTGCAAGCGTCATGATGGGACGCGTGTCAGTTCAGCGTGACGATGGCGGTGTTGAGCGCCGTCGCGAAGGCGACCCAGGCAAGGTAGGGCGTAAACAGCAGGGATGCCGTGCGATCCTGCCGCCAGGAGGCGGCCATGAAGCCGATGACGGCGACCAAGAGGCCGAGGATGACGATGAGCGCGGAGGAGGGATCGCGCAGGCCGAAGAACAGCGGCGACCAGGCGAAGTTGAGGATGAGCTGGGCAAACCACAGCCGCATCGCCATCGTGCGGCGGAAGGAAAGCCAGGTCCGCGCGCCGACCGCGCCGATGATGACATAGAGGATGCTCCAGACCGGCGCGAAGACCCAGTTCGGCGGGTTGAACGACGGCTTGGCGAGGGATTGATACCATTCGCCCGGCACGTTGTTGGCGCCGATGAAGAGGCCGCCGCCGAGAACGACGACGATGAAGACGAGATAGGTCAGGGTCTTGTTGCTCATGCTGCGCAAAGTAGCGCGCTCCGGCGCGTCGTCCACATGGATTCAGCGGCTAGCCGAGAGTTTCGCGATGTGCTGGTCCCAGGCTACGGGCTCGCGCCGTCCGGCGAAGTGGCCGTCATAGGAGGAGACGGCAAAACCGTGCGGCGCGGCGGCGATGCCGGCGGCATCCGCGACGCCTTCGTCCCGGATGACCCGGCCGCTGTCTGCCTCCAGCACGACGAAGCGCCCGCCGTTCGGCGAGGTGAGACCGATGAGGCCCTCGCTTCGGTTGACGGCGATGGCGCCGACATAGTTGGCAAGCCCGATCGTCGTTTCCGCCGGCAGCGAGAGGAATGTCAGGTCCTCGCCCTTGCCGAAATGGCCGACGAGCGGCGGCAGGTCGTTGCGCGGCCCCTCGTACTGGCAGGCGAACCAGATGCGGCCCTTGTCGTCGAGATCGATGTGGCGGGTCGAAAGCCGGCGCAGCTTTTCCGGCAGGGCGTGGCGTTCGACGAGCGCGCCGCTCGCCGCGTCGATCAGCGCGAGCGAGGGCTCCATATGGTCGAGATTGAGCTTGGTGCGGCCGAAATCCGGGTGGGTCTCGATGCCGCCATTGGCCGCGATCAACAGCCTGCCGTCGTCGCTGACCGAAAGGTCATGGGTGCCGATGCCGTAGGTCTGGTACTCGCCGATGCGGCGGTAGCCGTCGCGGGCGTCGTAAAGGCCGATGACGCCGCGGCGGTTGTCGAAATCGTTTTCGCTGGCATAGAGCAGCCGCCCGTCCGGCGAAAAGCAGCCGTGGCCGAAGAAATGCCGGTCCTCGGCAGCCGCGATGGCGACGGGCTCGGCCCGGCCCGTGCGGTCGATCACCAGCGCGAAGGTGCCGGGCCGCCGTGCGAAGGCGACGAGATGGCCGGTGACGGGCGAAAAGGCCATGCCGTGGCTGCGGGCGGGAAGCGGCGTGCGGTCGATGACGGTGCCGTCCTCGGTAAGCACGGCGATGCCGAACGTGCCGTCGCGGTCGCGGTAGCCGGAGGCGAAGACCGCATCGGTGCGCGACAGGGCGAAGGATGGGCGCGGCGCGAGCGCGGCGACGAAGGCCACGCCCGCCATGCGCAGGAAGGCGCGGCGCTCGATGGCCGCACTGGACCGGCCCGCCGCGCGCATCAGTCGCCGTCCGCGAAGGAGAAGCCGGCGCCCAGCCCCATGGCCGTGCCGTATTCGCCGTTCAGCCGCTCGATCAGGTCACGGGAATTGACGAGCAGGAAGGCGATCTTCTGCTGTTCCTCGGGCGTCGACACCGCCTTTTCGATATCGGGATCGATGGTCGGCGTGACGCGCGCCAGCGCCTTCAGCACGAAATCGATATTGCCGCCGATGGACACGAAGCCGGGATCGATGAGGCCGGCCATGCCCGACGTGTCGAACAGCGCGCGCAGGCCGTCGATATTGGCGCCGATCGACACCCAGGTGTTGCCGGAGCGCCAGAACAGCGCCGATTTCGGGCGCGCGATGCCGCCGTGCCGGTAGAAGGTCTCGATGCGCTGGTCGCGCACCGCCTCCGCACCGTGCACGAGGATGCCGAGCAGCGCGGTCATGGCCTCGCGGCCGGTGCGGAAGACCGGGTTCTGCGGGCCGGGGTGTTTCCAGTCGCGCTGCACGCCGTCGGGCGCATCCCAGGCGGCGACGAGCTGCCCCGCCGTCTTTTCGATATGGCTGGCGACGGCGGCGGCGTAACGGCAGCGGAAGCCGTCCGGCCCGGCCATCAGCGCGTCGGCGCCCGTGCCGTAGAGCGCGAATTCCAGCGCGCCGAAGCCCTGGATGGCGACGCTCCTGGCGCCCATCGTGGCGGCGTCGGCATCCGCCGGATCCTGCTTTTGAAGAAGCGCCTGCACCTGCTTCAGGCCGGTGCTCTTGCGGTCGGGATAGAAGAGGATGCGTTCGAAGCGGTTGTCGTCGAGCACGGGGCCGATGCGCACGATCTCGATGCGGCCCCAGTCGGCGACCGCCTGGCGAAACGCCGTGTCGACCGCCTGCCGCGCTTCGGCGGACGGGGCTGCGCAGAAGGCATCGGTCGCCTTGGCGAGCGCGCCGGCGGAGGTGTGGAAGGCGCGGTAGCCGGGGCGGATGACCTCGTCCACGGCCTTGGTCATCACGCCGACGACGTTTTCATCGGTGAGATCAGGCGGCACCGGCGCGGTGCCCTCCTGCGCCAGTGCGGGAAGCGTGGCGGTGACCGTAAGGCAGGCGGCGAGAAGCAGAGTGGCTATCCGGGGTTTGCCCGGCTTTAGCCGCGGGCGCAGGGAAAAGCGGAGGAAAGAAAGGCGCCGGATCATCAGAGGCTCTCCAGGAAGGTCAGAAGGGCGTCGCGGTCGTGTTTTTCCAGCGCGGCGAAGCGGTCGCGCGCCGCCTGGGCCTCCCCGCCGTGCCACAGGATGGCCTCGGTGAGGTTGCGGGCGCGCCCGTCATGCAGGAAGAACGTATGACCGTTGACGGTTTTTGTAAGGCCGATGCCCCAGAGCGGCGGGGTACGCCAGTCGCGGCCGGTGGCAATGCCGACTGCCTGCCCGTCGGCAAGGCCGTCGCCCATGTCGTGCAGCAGGAAATCGGAATAGGGCCAGATCAGCTGGAAGGCATGGGCCTTGTTGTCGGCATCGCGCCGCGTCACGAATTTCGGATGGTGGCAGGACACGCAGCCCGTCTCGTAGAAGACGCGCTTGCCGGCCAGCGTTTCGGGGAAACTCGCCTTGCGCCGCGCGGGCACGGCGAGGTTTTCGGCATAGAAGGTGACGAGGTCCATGACCGGCGGCGGCGCCTCCACGTCGCCGAGGCGCGGCTGCACGCCGTTCGGCCGTTCCAGGCAGGCGGTCTGCGCGGGCGTGCAATCGCCCTGGTGCAACGGCACCTCCGGCGTCGAGATGCCGATATCGAAGGCGAAGGCTTCCGCGCTCTGCCGGCGCACCGTGGCAGACTGCGCCTTCCAGCCGAAACGGCCGAGCGCCTGCTTGCCGGTCGCGGGATCGATGGCGATGGCCGCGCGGCCGCGGATGCCGTCGCCATTCGCATCGTCAGGGTCGGCAAGCGCGCGGATATCGGCCTCGTGGATCGCCTGGATCAGCCCGAGGCCGAGCATCGGCTGGGTGACGCGCGGCGACAGCGTCGTGGCCGGGTCGAGATCACCATAGGCGAGATCGGTGACGGAGTAATGCGGCCGGCGCAGCATGACCATCTCGCCGCCGGCAAGCGTCACCGGTTCCTCGGTATAGGTGACGGCCATGCGTCCCTCTGCCTTGAGGCCGGGCACGGCCTGATCCTGCAACTGGCGTCCGTAGATGGGATCAGGCAGGCTCATCTGGCCGAAACTGGCGAGGGCGGCCTTTTCGTCTTGCGTGCGCGCCGGGCGGGCAAGCCGCAGGAACATGGAGGTGGCATCGGCCGCGCCTTCCGGCGGATGGCCGCGGCCGTCGCGGATATGACAGGTCTGGCAGGAGCGCGCATTGTAGAGCGGGCCGAGCCCGTCGGAGGCCTGCGTGGAGGAGGGCGAGGAGACCCAGAGCTTCTGGAAGAGGGCGTTGCCGAGCTTGAAGCTCTCGCGTTCCTCGAAGGTGATGTTTTCGGAAAAATGCGAGAAGCTGTTGATGTCCGTACGGGCGAGCGACGTCGCGGCCCCGCCGGACATCGCCTCGTACTGCTCCGCCTTGGAAAAATCGGTGGTCAGGGCGGTCGCCGCCTCGACGCGCTTTTTGTCCTTTGCGGAGAGATCGTCCCGGGCGCGCCCGGAGGAATGCGCCGCCCCAAGCGCAAAAACGCCTGCCGACACGGCGACCGCGGCGAAAACCGCGAGCAGACGGCGGGCAGGGCGTTTCGTCATGCATGAAATCGGGCCACCGTTCCCGGGAGCGGCGGCCCGCCTTCTTTCTTATTTGAAGACAGCGTTAGGATTATCCAGGCTGTCGGAGCCTTCAAGCTCGATCTTGCCGAGATCGAGCGACGCAACGACGCGCTCGATCGTCTTGGTCTGGTCGACCAGCGTGTCGATGGCGGTCTGCACGACCTTGTTGCCCTCGGCATTGCCCTCGCCGATCATCTGGTCATAGGCCTCGCCGCCTTCCGCGCGGTCCACCAGCGCCTTGAAGGCGGCATGGCTGGCGTCGAGCTTCCCGGTCATCTCCTTGTCGAGCGCTGCGTCCTTTTCGGCGACGAGCTCGTGGAGCGACGGGCCGGTCATCTTGGTGCCGTCCGGGCGGGTATATTCGCCCGTATAGACGGTCTGGATGCCGACGACGTCATAGTAGTGCGAATTGTGCGTGTTGTCGGAGAAGCAATCGTGTTCTTCTTCCGGATCGTGCAGCAGGAGGCCGAGCTTCATGCGCTCGCCGGCAAGCTCGCCGTAGGAGAGCGAGCCCATGCCGGTCAGCATGGCGGTGATGCCGGCCTTCGGGTCGGCCGTCACGTTCTTGGTGGCGTCGCCGTCCGGCGACCAGGCCTTGACCATGTCCTGAAGGTCGGAGACGAGCAGCGAGGAGGCGGCCTTCAGGTAGGCGGCGCGGCGGTCGCAATTGCCGTTGGTGCAATTGGCCGTATCGTAGTCGCTCGCCTGGCGGTTGCCCGCACCGGGGCCGGTGCCGTTCAGGTCCTGGCCCCACAGCAGGAACTCGATGGCGTGGTAGCCGGTCGCCACATTCGCCTCGACTTCGCCGGCCTCGTGCAGCTCCTGCAGGACTTCGGGCGTGATGGTGGCGGCGTCGATGGTCTTGCCGGCGATTTCGAGCTTCGGATTGGCGATGACATTGCCGACGAACAGCGCGTTGGTGTCGCTCTCGGTGCCGTAGCTCGCGTCGACATAGTCGATCAGGCCTTCATCGAGCGGCCAGGCATTGACCTTGCCTTCCCATTCGTCGACGAGCGGGTTGCCGAAGCGGTAGGCTTCCGTCTGCTGGTAGGGCACGCGGGCCTTGAGCCACGCCGCGCGCGCGGCCTTCAGCGTTTCGTCGCTCGGCTTGGCGATCAGCGCGTCGACGGCGGCATCGAGCGCCTTGGCGGCATCGAGCGAGTCCGAGAACTTCGCATGCGCGATCTCGGCATAATGCTTGACGATGGCGGCCGGATCGGCAGCCGCATGCGCCGTGCCGATGGCAAGGCCGGATGTCGCAGTGGCGAGTACAAAGACGGCCGCGCGAAGGAAGGAAGTGGTCATGACGTCTCCTGGTGTCCTGTTTGGCGTGTCCCCCGACGCCGGGCAGCAGCCGATGGCCGCAGTCCGGACGGCCCTCAAAACCGGGGCCGGGTCTGTTCAGGCCTTGATGTCATGGACCAAATAAAAACTAGTGTCAAAGTGTATAGTTTAGAACGGTTTCAAGCTGTTCCGCGCTTTTGACACAACGCAATCTTCAGGGCTTGCGCGCCATGGCGCAGAAGAAGAAACCGTCCGTGTCGGTGGTCGCCGGGGTGAGCGTCACCGTCTTGCCGTCGCGCGAGCGCGGCTGCGGCTTGTCCTTGCCGAAAAGCGTGCTCCAGGTCTCGGTGGCCGGCAGGAGTTCGAAGCCGGGATGGTCCTGGCAAAAGGCGTGGACCTGCGCCTCGTTCTCCTGCGGCAGGATGGAACAGGTGACGTAGAACAGCAAACCGCCGGGGCGCACGAACACGCTGGCATTGGCAAGCGCCTCCCGCTGCTGGGCAAGGCGCTCCTCCAGGTTCTTTTCGGTGAGGCGCCACTTGGTATCGGGGCGGCGGCGCCAGGTGCCGGTGCCCGTGCACGGCGCATCGACCAGCACGCGGTCGAAACGGTCTTTCAGGGGCGCGAGGCTGGAAAGATCCTCGTGGACCTGCACATTGCGGGTGCCGGCGCGCTTCAGCCGCTCGATGATGGGCGCAAGGCGCTTGCGGTCCGTGTCATAGGCATGGACCTGGCCCTTGTTGTGCATGGCCGCCGCCATGGCGAGCGTCTTGCCGCCGCCGCCCGCGCAGAAATCGAGCACCTGCTCGCCTTCGCGCGGCACGACGAGATCGGCGACGATCTGCGAGCCCTCGTCCTGCACCTCGAACCAGCCCTTCTGGAAGGCGAGGTCGGCGGTGACGTTGGGCAGGCGCGAGGCGCCTTCGCCGGCAGGAATGCGGATGCCCTGGCGGGCGATGGCCGAGGCGACGGCGCCGTTGCGCTCCAGCGCCTTCAGAACCTTCTCGCGGTCCGCCTTGAGCGTGTTGGCGCGAAGGTCGAGCGTCGGCCGGCCGGCAAGCGCCTTGGCCTCGGCCAGCCAGTCGGCGGCAAAATTCGTCTCGAAGGCGGGCTGGATCCATTCGGGGATATCGCCCTGAACGTGGGGCGCGGCAGCGTCGAGATTGCGGGCGCGGAAGGCGGCGAGCTTTTCGGCGCCGAGAGGTTCCGGCGCGAAGCGGTCGCCATCGAACTCCGCCGCAAGGGTTTCGGGCGTGAGGCCCCACTGGCGCAGCAGCACGGCATGGCCCAGCGCGTTGGGGCTGTCATCGTCCATCAGATAGGCGTGCGACAGTTTCATGCGCAGCGCGTCATAGACGATATTGCCGATGGCGGCGCGGTCGCCGGAGCCGGCGAACCGGTGGGAGAGGCCCCAGTCCTTGAGCGCATCGGCGACGGGGCGTCGCCGCGTCTCGATATCCGTCAGAACCTCGATGGCTCCCGAGAGCCGCCCACCCAATCGCATCCGTTTACTCCGTTTTGCGTCGTGGTAGCGGCGGAATGCAGCAAGAGCAAGCCGGAGCCGGTAGAATTCGGGATCAGCCGATGACCTCGTAGCAGATCTTGGCATGGCCGGAGCGGATCATGCCGATGTTGGAAGCCGCCGCCTTGGAGAGATCGAGAACCCGGCCGCGGATGAACGGGCCGCGATCGTTGATGCGAACGACGACGCTCTTGCCGTTGTTGGCGTTGGTCACCTTGACCTTGGTGCCGAAGCGCAGGCTGCGATGCGCTGCCGTCATGAGGTTGGGGTTCATGCGCTCTCCCGAGGCGGTGCGCGAGTGCAGCGCATACCAGGAGGCGCGGCCACAACCGGCGGCCTGCGCATCGGAGAACGACACGAAGGAAGAGGAAGCGGCGACGAGCGCGGCGATGGCGATGCTGGAGAGCTTGGACGTCATATATCGGTGGACCTTCAGGGCAGGTTGTAGGCTTTCGCTGTGATTGGCGCCCTATGAGGAAGCAAAAATGGCAAAAACGTGCCTCAACCGGCCACACTTGCTGGCGCAAGCCCGCCGGATATACAGTCCATCGCCCGCGATGGATCTTTAACCTTCGTTAACGGGTTCGGAAAAGTTCTTTGGAATCAGTCGATAAACTGTTTCGACTTGAAAAGCGGAATGGTCTTCCGGCATTAGCGCAATTTTTCGGAAAAAACTTTCAATATCCGCCGGAATCGCACAGGAATTCGGCGGCAATAATGTGGCAGATAAATTTCAGGTTGCATGAAATCGCAAAAAGACGGCCTCGCCGTCTCCCGCCTTCAGCCGCGCCAGCGGCCGGAGGAATGGAGTTCGGCAAGCGAAACGCGGTAGTTCGGATATCGAAAACCGAAGCCCGCGGCGCGCAGTTTCGCATTCGAAACGCGCTTGTTCTCGCCGTAGAAAGACCGCGCCATGGGAGAAAGTTCCGCCGTCTCGAAAGGAATATCCGGCGGCACGGGATAGCCCATCAGGCGGGCGGCCTCGGCCACCACGTCCTGCGGCGGGCCCGGTTCGTCGTCGGTGATGTTCCAGATGCCGCCAAGGCTCCGTTCCGCGAGGAAGAGGGTTGCCCCGCCGATATCCTCGACGCGGATGCGGTTGAACACCTGGTCCTTCTTGATGAGGCGGCGGGCGGTTCCCTCCTCGATGTTGCGCAGCGCGTTGCGGCCCGGCCCGTAAATGCCCGAGAGGCGAAGCACCGCGACGGGAAGGCCGGAAGCCTGCCCGAAGGCGAGCCAGTGGTTTTCGGCCTCGACACGCTCGATGGAACGGGTGGAGACCGGGTTCAAGGGCGTGTCCTCGTCCACCCAGGCGCCCTTGTGATCGCCATAGACGCCGACGGTGGAGAGATAGCCGGCCCATGCCAGCTTCGGCATCAATGCGGAAAGCGCGGGACTTGCGGCACGAAACAACGGGTCGCCATCCCGGCCCGGCGCGATGGACTGCACGACATGCGTGGCGCGCGCCATGGCGGCGACGAGCGCAGCCGACAGGTCGTTGCCGTCATAGAGGACGGGTTCGATACCCAGCGCACGGAGGCTTTCCGCCTTCTCCTCGGAGCGGGTGGTGCCGGAAACCGTATAACCGGCCGCCCGGAAGGTTTCGCCGATGGCCTTGCCGGAAAACCCGGCGCCGAGGATCAGGAGGTGCTTCAACGCGCGTCTGCCTTTGCTCTCTCATATTCCGCGCGCACGTCCTCGTCCGCGTCCTCAACCCTTCCTGCCGCAAATCTTGCGAATTCGCCAGCATCCATCAGCCGCGACAGCGCCCATGCGGCCATGCCGCGCACCATGGGCGCCGCATCGTCGGCGAGACGGAGGCACGCAGCGATCAGGCCGCGGTCGCGCGAATTGCCGGCGGCGATCAGCGTGTTGCGCACGAAGCGGTCTCGCCCGATGCGCTTGACGGGCGAACCGGAGAAATGGCTGCGGAAGGCCGGATCATCGAGCGCAAGCAGATCCGCGATGGCGGGCGCCTTCAGCTCCTCGCGCGCCACGAGCTTCATCTCCGAGGCTGCCGCCGCGAACTTGTTCCACGGGCAGGCGGCGAGGCAATCGTCGCAGCCATAGATGCGGTTGCCGATCTTCTCGCGCATGTCGGGCGCAATCGTGCCCTTGTGCTCGATGGTGAGATAGGAAATGCAGCGCCGCGCGTCGAGCTTGTAGGGCGCGGGAAAGGCATCCGTCGGGCAGGCGTCGAGGCAGGCGCGACAGGAGCCGCAATGATCGCGCTCGGGTTCGTCGCGCAGAAGATCGGCGGTGGTGAAGAGGCTGCCGAGAAACAGCCAGGAGCCATGCGTGCGGCTGACGAGGTTGGTGTGCTTGCCCTGCCAGCCGAGGCCGGCGGCCGCCGCGAGCGGCTTTTCCATGACGGGTGCGGTATCGACGAAGACCTTGACGTCCTCTCCGCCGCGCGCGGCAAAGCGGGTCGCCACTTCCTTCAGCTTGCCCTTGATGATGTCGTGATAGTCGCGGTTTTGCGCATAGACCGAGATCGCCGCCCGGTCCGGCAGGCCGAGCACCTCGCGCGGATCGTGCGCCGGGCCGTAGTTCATGCCGAACAGCACGATGGAGCGCACGTCGCTCCACAGGACACGCGGATCGGCGCGGCGGGCCTGTGTCTCCGCCATCCAGTCCATGGTGCCGTGATAGTCGGCGGCGAGGAAATCGGCGAGCCGGGCAGGCGCTTGCGGAATGGAATCGGGTGCGGTGATGCGACAGAGGTCGAACCCCTTGTCGGCCGCTTCCGCCTTGATGAAATCGGTCAGGCGGCGCCGGATCTTCTCGTCGCCCGACATGATCAGGTCCTCAGAAATCCAGGTCCGCGTAATGCGAGACCGGCGTGACCCCGCGCACGCGCTCGGCCAGCAGCGGTCGGAAGGAGGGGCGCGATTTCAGCCGCTGATACCAGTCCTTGGCCTGCGGCGCCTCGGTCCAGTTGATCTCGCCCATATAGTCGAGAACCGAAAGACAGGCCGCGGCGGCAAGATCGGCATAGGAGAGACGGTCGCCGGCCAGATAGGTGCGCGAGCCGGCCAGCCAGGACAGGTATTTCATGTGCTGGCGGATATTGGCGCGCGAGTTGCGCAGGATCTTGCTGTCGGGCGGCCCGCCGCCCTGGTCCGATGTCATCTGGAGCTTGAAGATGCGCTCGCGCACCAGGGGACGCGTGACGTCCTGCTCCATCTTCTGCAGGAACCATTCCGTCAGGCGGCGGATCTCCGCGCGCTGGAAAGGGTCTTCCGCCAGCAGGCGACGGTCGCGCTTCAGGACGCCATGGGTCTCGTCGAGATATTCCGAGATGATGCTGGCGCCACAGAGCGCGCGCATGCTGTCATCGACATAGACGGGAAGCGTGCCGGCCGGGTTGAGCGCCAGGAAGTCGCGCCGGTTCTCCCAGGGTTGCTCCTCGGCGAGCTCCGTCTGGAACCCGTATTCCGCAAGGATGAGGCGGACGAAGCGGGAGGCGGCAGACATCGGGTGATGATAGAGTGTTGGCATGAACGCGGCTTTTACTCATCGTGCGGAAAGGAATGCGCCGGGCCCGCCGACTCATGCGGAACTGATTTGGCCACGGATTTGACGAACCTATAGAAATTTGGTGGTACAAACACAAGCGAATCGGGCCTCGTGCTGCAAGCCCGCTTTCGCTTCTCGCCTTTCCTCCCAAAGACTCAAGGAAGTTTCATGGCAGACCAGTCCATCGTCAGCGCCCTCATCCTCGGCCTCATCGAGGGCCTGACCGAATTCATCCCGGTGTCTTCGACCGCCCATATCCTGCTCGCCGGGCATTTCCTCGGCTTCAAGTCGCCGGGCAACACCTTCGCCGTGCTCATCCAGCTCGGCGCGATCCTGGCGATCCTGTCCGTCTACGCGGCGAAACTCTGGAAGGTCGCGGTCGCGCTGCCGTCGAGCCCGGAGGCGCGGCGCTTCGTCATCAGCGTCCTCGTGGCCTTCCTGCCGGCGGTCGTCATCGGCATGCTCGCGCATGATTTCATCAAGACGGTGCTGTTCGAAACGCCCATGCTGATCTGCATCGTGCTGATCATCGGCGGCGTCATCCTCTACGTCATCGACCGCATGCCGCTTCAGCCCCGCTATACGGATGCGATGAAGTACCCGCCGTCGCTCGCCTTCAAGATCGGCCTTTGCCAGTGCCTTGCCATGATCCCCGGCACGTCACGCTCGGGCGCCACCATTGCCGGCGCGCTGCTGATGGGCACCGACAAGCGCTCGGCGGCGGAATTCTCGTTCTTCCTGGCGATGCCGACCATGCTCGGCGCCTTCACGCTCGACCTCTACAAGAACCGCGACGCGCTGTCCTCCGACGACATCCTGATCATCGGCGTCGGCTTTATCGCCGCCTTCATCGCGGGCCTCTTCGTGGTGCGCTCGCTGCTCGACTTCGTGTCGCGCCGCGGCTTCACGATCTTCGCCATCTGGCGGATCATCGTGGGAACGCTGGGCCTGATCGCCCTTCTGATCTGGGGTTGAAAGACCGGCTTCGGCCGGTCGCTTCAGACGGGCCGAAGCTTACTTGACCGACGAGGTCGTGCAGGGGTCGACGCCATAGGCCGGCGTGCAGCCGTGCTTGCCGGCGGAGACCGTCGTGGGTGCGGCAAAGGATCCGGCCACGATGATCAGAGCCGAAAATCCGAAGAAGATTGCAATTGCCTTGCCCATTTGCGCCGAAAGCCTCTCGAGGTGCTGAAATACGCCGCACACTGCTTTCCTGCAGGACGCGACGGGGGCGGTGTTTATTCTCTGACCCTGACACAAGCAATATCGCGACATGCTGAATCCGGCGTAAATGCCGCCACGCTTTTTTTAACCGCTGCATAAGTGCAACAGCCGCCGCAAAGCCCCTTGCGCCAAACACAACGGCCGCCGCGCGAGACCTCGCACGGCGGCCGTTTTCATGGGGGAAAGGCAGGCTCAGGCGGTGCGGTCGAGGCGCGTGAACTGGCCCTGCTGGCGATAGCGAACGAGGTAGCTCGGCAGGATGGCTTCCACCAGCGCCGGCTCGATGCCGATGGCTTCCAGCGTGCGGCCCTCGCTGATGGCGGCCTGCGAGACGATGTTGTCGGAGCGCAGCAGCGTCACCTGGTCGGAGGTGAGCGGCGGCTTCACGAAGGGCACCAGCGAGGCGATGGAGCCGATCAGCGACGCGATGCCGAAGGGAAGCGAGACGAAGGGGTTCTTGCGGTCTGTCACGCGCAGCATGGTTTCGAGACACTGGCGGAAGGTCAGGACCTCCGGGCCGCCGAGTTCATAGATGCGGCCGCGGGCGATCGTGCCGTCGACGGAGCGTGCGACGGCTTCGGCGACATCGGCGACATAGACCGGCTGGAGCTTCGTGTGGCCGCCGCCGATCAACGGCAGGACGGGCGAGAAGCGCGCCATGGTGGCGAACTTGTTGAAGAAGCCGTCCTCGGGACCGAAGACGATGGACGGGCGCAGGATGACGGCATCCGGAACCGCGCGCAGCACGGCAGCCTCGCCGCGCGCCTTGGTGCGGGAATAGGTGGAGGCGGATTTTTCATCCGCACCGATGGCGGAGATGTGGGTCAGCGTCGCACCGGCCGCGCGGGTGGCCTCGGCGACGGCGCGCGCGCCGAAATCCTGCACCGCATCGAAGGTGTTGCGGCCGCTTTCCAGGAGCAGGCCGACGCAGTTGATGACATGGTCGGAGCCCGCCACGGCGCGGTCGACCGACTGCCGGTAGCGCAGGTTCGCCTGGACGAAGGAAATCTGCCCGACGCCACCCATCGGCTGAAGGAAGCCGGCGAGATCGGGACGGCGCACGGCGACGCGGATGCGGTAGCCGCGGCGCGCCAGCGCGCGCACCACATGACGCCCGACGAAGCCCGAGCCGCCGAAGACGGTGACGAGCGGCGGAAGGTTGGACAAGGTCATGAGGCTGCTCCTGAGAAATAGGATCGGTAGGTGAGGCCTACATAGCCCAAAGCATCGGCAAGGTGAAGCGCGGCGAAGCGTCTCGCGCGCCGGTTTTTCAGGCGTCGGCCCGCCGGATGCTCATATGCCCTCGACGACGACCATCTCCGCGTCCGCCACTTCCTGCCGGATGGCGGCGGCGATCTGGTATTCGGGCGAATTGTAGCAGTCGACGGCGGCCTGGAGCGAGGGGAACTCGATCACCACGTTGCGGGCGCGCACCTGGCCTTCCAGCGGCTCGAAAGCGCCGCCGCGGGCCAGGAAATTGGCGCCGTATTTCTCGAAGGCCGGCTTGGCGGCGGCGACATAATCCTTGTAGCGTTCGGCATCGCGCACATCGACCCGTGCAATCCAGTAACCCTTCGCCATGGTTTTCTCCCTTTTGATCGTTGAAGCCCGGCCGCCCCCCTCATCCGCCTGCCGGCATCTTCTCCCCGAGGGGAGAAGGGGACAAATGAGAGGTCGCCACCCTTCCTTCTCCTCACAGGGAGAAGGGCATTGTCGCCGACGTCTCGCTTCCCTTCTCCCCTCGGGGAGAAGGTGGCCCGAAGGGTCGGATGAGGGGGCCGCCTGTCCGTTATTTCACGCCGCCAGCGCGCCGTCCATCTCGGCGAGGATCGCCCGGGCGGCGGCAAGCGGATCGGCGGCCTTGACGATGGGGCGGGCGACGACGAGATGGCTGGAGCCGGCCTTCAGGGCATCGGCGGGCGTCATCACGCGCTTCTGGTCGCCAGGCTCGGCGCCGGCCGGGCGGATGCCGGGCGTGACGATGGCCATGTCCGCGCCGACGATCTTGCGCACGGCGCGCGCCTCCTCGGCGGAGCAGACCACGCCGCCCATGCCGGCGACGCGGGCCTGTTCGGCGCGGCGCAGCACCAGCGTGTGCGGATCGTATTCATAGCCGGCGTCGATGACGTCCTTGGCATCCATGGAGGTGAGCACGGTGACGCCGAGCAGGCAGAGATCCGAACCCTTCGTGGCGGCGACCGCGGCGGCCATCGCCTTCGGATAGGCATGCAGGGTCAGCATCGACATGCCCATCTTGACGATGTTCTCGACGCCCTTGGCCACCGTGTTGTCGATGTCGAGCAGTTTCATGTCGAGGAAGACCTTCTTGCCATCCCTGGCAAGATCGCGGGCGAATTCCAGGCCGCCGGCGAAGACCAGCTGGTAACCGATCTTGTAGAAGAGGGCGGTGTCGCCCAATGTCCTGACCACCCGTTCCGCCTCCGCGATGGTCGGTACATCGAGGCCAACGATCAGGCGGTCGCGCGCGGACATGGTCAAAACCCTTTCCAAGATTCCATTGCCGTCCAGTCGCATGTGACGGTGCGGTCCGCAAGCCGGAAAGCGAAAAGATTGCCGCCGCCGGCAGGCTGGTCCCGGTCGCGCGCGATCGGCCTGCCCTGGAGGTGGCATTTGAGCAGCGTGCCGACCCCGCCATGGCCGACGAAGGCGATGGGGGCGGAGGGATCGTGCCCGGCCAGCGCCCGCTCGACGGCCGCAACGATACGCGCCTGCGCATCCACCGCCCGCTCCCAGCCGTTGAAGCTCTCCGCAGGATGCGCAAAGAACCAGTTTGCGGCGTCCTCGAAGGCGTCGGGCGGCAGGTAGCCGGTGGCGGAACGGTCGTTCTCGCCCATGGCGTGGTCCGTCTCGATCGTGATGCGCCCGGCGGAGAGGATTTCGGCGGTCTCGATGGCCTTGCGCTCGGTGCTCGCGGCAAAGCGGCCGATCTCTCCCGCCCAGCCGGAGGAAGCCGCAAGCCGCGCCCTTTCCACGCCCCTTTCGGAAAGGCCCCAGTCCGGCACCGGCACGGCCGGGTCGATGGCAACCTGCGGATGGGTGATGTAGACGGCGAACACCGCAACACCTCAATGGGTGCGGCGGTAGGTCCACAGCTGCGCCGGCGGGATGTTGCGCACGACGAAGTCGAGATGGCTGATCTGGTAGCGGTCCGGCATGGCGACGACGGGGGAAAGCGGCCCGTAGGAAATCTGCACGACCGGCCGGCCGATGGGGATGCGCGACAGGAGGTCCTCGATCAGCTCGACGCGGCGGTGCATGGGGAAGTTGAGCAGCGGCACGGCGGAAATGACGCTGTCGAAGGTCATGTCCTTGAGATCGCCGAGCGTCTTGTCGAGATCGAAGGCATCGCCGTTGATGAAGTTGACGCCGTGGAAGCGTTCGACGAGGTGATTGTAGAAATCCGTCGAGAATTCCACGGAAACCAGCTTGTCCGGGGCGATGCCCGCGCCGAGGATCGCCTTGGTGATGACGCCGGTGCCCGGGCCGAGCTCGAGGACCGGAAGGCCGGAGGCGGGGTTGACGACGCTCGCCATCCGCCGGGCGGTGACGGAAGAGGTCGGGATGATCGCGCCGACCGCCTTGGTGTTGCTCACCCAGCCCTTGAAGAAACGGATCTCGTCATCGAATTTCTTGCCGAAGCGTTCCTTCACCTTCATGCGCAGCGTCATGTCGTTCCCCTTCATGGTTCATCCGCAAGCCGCTGGCGGGTTGTGCCCCCTCGACTCATCGGCCCGGCGAATATGCGACGCGGTTTGCGTCAAAAACAAGTCTGATTGCGTCGCTGTCAGGCGTTTCCGGTCAGCGACCGGGTAAAAAAGAACCCGCCGGCGGCCGGCGGGTTCCTGAACGGTTTACCCAAGCCGCGAGACCGGCCCTAGACGCGCATCGGCATCAGAACATAAAGCGCGTCGTCGCCGGCGAGATCACGCACGAGCGTCGGCGAGCCCGGATCGGCCAGCATGAACACGGCTTCCGAGCCCGAAAGCTGCGCGGTGATGTCGAGCAGGTACTTCGCGTTGAAGCCGATTTCGAGCGGATCGTTGTCGTAGCCGACGGGCAGTTCTTCCGTCGCACTTCCGGAATCAGGGTTGTTGACGGTGAGCGTCAGCTGCCCCTCGGCCAGCGCCAGCTTCACGGCGCGGCCGCGTTCCGACGAGATGGTGGAGACGCGGTCGACGGCCTGCGCGAAGGACTGGCAGTCGATCTTCAGTTCCTTGTCGTTGTTCGTCGGGATCACGCGCTGGTAATCCGGGAAGGTGCCGTCGATCAGCTTGGAGGTCAGCACGATGGAGCCGATGGTGAAGCGGATCTTCGCATCCGACACCTCGACGGTGACAACGAGCTCGGGATTGTCCACCAGCTTCTGCAACTCGCCGACCGTCTTGCGCGGGATGATGATGCCCGGCATGCCCTCGGAGCCCGAAGGCGCTTCCACGTCGGCGCGCGCCAGGCGATGGCCGTCGGTGGCGACCGCGCGCAGCTTCAGCTGGCCTTCGCTCTCGATCGTGTGGATGAAGATACCGTTGAGGTAATAGCGGGTCTCTTCGGTCGAGATCGCGAACTGCGTGCGATCGATCAGCATCTTGAGGTCCGTCGCCTTGAGGCGGAACGTGTGCGAGAAGCTGCCGGCGGTGAGATCGGGGAAGTCGGACTGCGGCAGGCACTGCAGCGAGAATTTCGAGCGGCCCGACGTGACCGACATGGACGAGCCGTCGGCATTGGTGGCGAGCGCGACTTCCGAACCGTCGGAAAGCTTGCGCACGATATCGTAGAGAAGGTGGGCCGGAACGGTCGTGGCGCCGGCCTGGTCGACCTGCGCGGGCGTCGCCTCGGTGATCTCGAGGTCGAGGTCCGTCGCCTTCATGTCGAGGCTGGCGCCGTCGCAGCGCAGCAGAACGTTCGAGAGGATCGGGATCGTGTTGCGCCGCTCGACCACGCGATGAACGTGGTTCAACGACTTCAGGAGATTGGACCGCTCGAGAGTAATGCGCATGAACTGTACCGCTTTCGACCGCTGGCACGCCGGAAACCGGCGCGGCATTGCCTTGAAATTCCGGCCAGGCCGGAAAGATGGGACGGGCAAAATGGCAGAATTTCGCGACGGATTGCAAGTGCTAACGGTGCGCGACACGCGATAGTCAACCGTCGTCTCTTGCGAGCGTGCCGGTGCTCGACCATAAGGGGTGGAATGCACGGCCGTTCACGCGGCCGGAAAGGCGTGGGATCGATGCGGGACGAAAGCGTGGCAAGCGGGATGGGCGAAGGCGGCAGGACGTTCCGCCTGCACAATGCCGTGGTGCCCGCCCGGCCGCTGGAGCCGGCGCTCTATCTCGTGGCGACGCCCATCGGCAACCTCTCCGATATCACGCTGCGGGCGCTCGAAACGCTGGCCGGCGCCGATGTGCTGGCCTGCGAGGACACGCGCGTCACCCGCGTGCTGCTCGACCGCTACGGCATCGTCAACCGGCCCTACGCCTACCACGAATACAATGCCGACGAGGTCGGCCCGCGCCTGATCGCGGCACTGGAGGCCGGCAAGTCCGTCGCGCTGGTGTCGGATGCCGGCACGCCGCTCGTTTCCGACCCCGGTTATCGCCTCGCATTGCTCGCCATCGAGGCCGGTCACCGCGTCGTGCCCATTCCCGGCGCTTCGGCGCCGCTCGCCGCCCTTGTCGGCGCGGGTCTTCCGAACGACGCCTTCTTCTTCGCCGGGTTCCTGCCGTCGAAGGACAAGGCCCGGCGCGACCGGCTGGCCGAGCTTGCCGGCGTTCCCGCCACGCTTCTCTTCTTCGAATCGCCCCATCGCATCGCCGCCACGCTGGTGTCCGCGGCCGATGTGCTGGGCGAAAGCCGGCCGGCCTGCGTCTGCCGCGAACTGACCAAGACCTTCGAGGAATTCCGCCGTGGGACGCTCGGCGAGCTCGCGGCGCATTATGCCGAGGCCAGCGCGGTCAAGGGCGAGATCGTGCTGGTCATCGGCCCGCCGGGCGAGGCGGCCGCACCCGAGGCGGAAGACGTCGACCGCCTGCTCGCAAAGCTTGTCCGCGACATGCCGGCCGGCAAGGCGGCGACCGAGGCGGCCCGCCAGACAGGCCTGCCGCGGCGCGATCTCTACCAGCGCCTGCTCGACCTGAAGGACGGCGATGCGCGATAGGCCGGCGGATCCGAACCGGCTCAAGGCCTTCCGCCGCGGGCACGTCTCGGAATATCTCGCCGCGCTCTATCTTCTCGCCAAGGGCTATCGCATCCGCGCGATCCGCTACCGCACCAAGGCCGGCGAGATCGACATCATCGCCCGGCGCGGCGATCTGGTGGTCTGCGTGGAGGTCAAGGCGCGCCGCGATGCGGACAGCGCCGTCTTCGCGGTGACCGGCACGGCCCAGCGCCGCATCCGCGCGGCGAGCGAAGTCTGGCTCGCCCGCCAGCCCGACGCCCACCGTATTTCCCTGCGCTACGACATCGTCGCGGTGCGGCCATGGCGGCTGCCACGGCATTTCGTGGATGCGTTCTGACGGGAAAGAGCCCTGAAGTCTGTCCGGGCGACGCCACCGCGGATTTCGCCTCCGGCCGGCGTTGTCTTCGCGCCCGGGGCGTCCTAAATGTGAGCGGCATTTCTGAGGGGACTTTTCATGGCTAAGATCAAGAACGTCGCGGTCCAGATGGACCATGTGTCGACCATCAGCATCGCCGGCGATTCCACCTTCGCCATGAGCCTCGAGGCGCAGGCCCGCGGCTACAGGCTCTTTCACTACACGCCCGACCGGCTGAGCCTGCGGGACGGGAAGGTCTATGCGAGCGTCGAGCCGATGGAACTGCGCGACATCAAGGGCGACCACTATACGCTGGGCGAGGCCGAGCGCGTCGATCTCTCGACCATGGACGTGGTTCTGCTGCGCCAGGATCCGCCCTTCGACATGTCCTATATCACCTCCACGCACCTGCTCGAGCGGATCCATCCGAAGACGCTCGTCGTCAATGACCCGGCCTGGGTGCGCAATTCGCCGGAGAAGATCTTCGTCACCGAATTCGCCGACCTGATGCCCAAGACCCTGATCACCCGCGATCCCGCCGAGATCCGCCGCTTCCGTGACGAGATGGGCGACATGATCCTCAAGCCGCTCTATGGCAATGGCGGCGCCGGTGTCTTCCATTCGACCAAGGACGACCGCAACCTGTCGTCGCTGCTCGAAATGTTCGGCCAGATGTTCCGCGAGCCCTTCATCGCCCAGCAATATCTGCCCGACGTTCGCAAGGGCGACAAGCGCATCATCCTTGTCGATGGCGAGCCGGTGGGTGCGATCAACCGCGTGCCGGCCGAGCACGATGCCCGCTCCAACATGCATGCCGGCGGCCGCCCGGAGCCGACGGAACTGACGGGGCGCGAAAGGGAAATCTGCGCCCGCATCGGCCCTGCGCTGCGCGAGCGCGGCTTCCTGCTCGTGGGCATCGACGTCATCGGCGACTACATGACCGAGATCAACGTCACCTCGCCGACGGGGTTGCGCGAGGTGAAGAAGTTCGGCGGCGCCGACATCGCGGCCCTGTTGTGGGACGCCATCGAAAGCAAACGCTGACGCCGGCGGCGGGGCCCGCGGTTCGCCGCCGCCCCGCCTTTGTTCCGCCGATACAACCGCATGCAACCGATGCGCGGATAATTCTCGCCGAAGTTCTATAGTTGTTCTTGTTTCATTCCGCATTCCATGCCAGATTTGCAGCTGCAACCCTGGGGCGGGTTTGATGGTCCGTTTTCGGCTGGAGCGAGCGGGGGCAGTCATGGTGGCGCGTGTCGGGACAATAGCGTTTCGGGGCATCGAGGGCGTGCCTGTCGATGTGCAGGTGATGGTCGCGCCGGGCAAGGTGGGCATGCAGATCGTCGGCCTCGCCGACAAGGCGGTCGCCGAAAGCCGCGAGCGGGTGCAGGCCGCTCTGCACGCCTCCGGCCTCTCGCTGCCGCCCAAGCGGGTCACGATCAACCTTGCCCCGGCCGACCTGCCCAAGGAGGGCAGCCACTACGACCTCGCCATTGCGCTCGGCCTGATGACGGCGCTCGGGGCGGTGCCGGGCGATGCGCTGGATGATTATCTCGTCATCGGCGAACTCAATCTCGACGGCACGATCGCGCCGGTTGCCGGTGCGCTTCCCGCAGCCATGGCGGCCAACGCCCTGGGCAGAGGCCTGATCTGCCCGGCGGAAAACGGCGCGGAAGCCGCCTGGGCCGGCGGCGGTCTCGATATTCTGGCGCCCCGCAGCCTGATCGCGCTTGCCAATCATTTCAAGGGCAGCCAGGTCCTGTCGCGCCCGGCGCCGGCCATTCGCGCCGCTGCCGCCGGCCTGCCGGATCTTGCCGATATCCGCGGGCAGGAAAGCGCCAAGCGCGCGCTGGAAGTGGCGGCGGCGGGCAACCACAACCTGCTGATGGTCGGGCCGCCCGGCTCGGGCAAGTCCATGCTCGCCGCGCGGCTGGCCGCCATCCTGCCGCCGCTCTCGCCGGCGGAGCTGCTCGACGTCTCGATGATCCATTCCATCGCCGGCCAGCTTTCCGGAGGGCGCCTGTCGGATCGGCGCCCGTTCCGCACGCCGCATCATTCCGCCACCATGGCGGCCCTTGTGGGCGGCGGATCGCGGGCAAGGCCCGGTGAGGTGTCGCTCGCGCACAACGGCGTGCTGTTCCTTGACGAGCTGCCGGAATTCTCGCCGCAGGCGCTCGATGCCTTGCGCCAGCCGCTGGAGACGGGCGAATGCATCATCGCGCGGGCCAACCACCGCGTCAGCTATCCCGCGGCCTTCCAGCTCGTCGCGGCGATGAATCCCTGCCGCTGCGGCATGGCGGGCGAGCCGGGACGCAGCTGCGCGCGCGGGCCGCGCTGCATGAGCGAGTATCAGGCCCGCGTTTCCGGCCCGTTCATGGACCGCATCGATATCCGCATCGATGTGCCGGCGGTGTCGGCGAGCGATCTCATCCGCCCCGTGGCCACCGAGCCGAGCGAGGCGGTTGCCCGGCGCGTCGCGACCGCGCGCGCCCTGCAGGTCGACCGGTTCGCCCGTCTGGGCATGCCCCGGGTGACCAGCAATGCCCGCGCCTCCACCGCCCTCGTCGAACGCATGGCCGAGCCCGATCCGGCGGGCCTCCAGCTGTTGCGGGATGCGGCGGAGAAGATGCGGTTTTCCGCGCGTGGCTATCATCGTGTGCTCAAGGTCGCCCGCACGCTGGCCGATCTCGACGAAGCCGCGATCGTCGGACGGATCCATCTGGCGGAAGCCATTTCCTATCGCATCGTGGGAGAGCGGATGGTCGCGGCCTAAAGCATTTCCAGCCGAAGCGAAGTCGCTTCGGCGTCGGATAATGCGGCAAAAACAGGAATCTGGAGCATGTCCGGTGAACCGGAGTTCACCGGAAATGCTCTAGCGCCGGGCCCGCGACTGGCGGCGTGAACGGGAGATGGCACGCGATATCGAGCGGGTCATGCGGCGTGCCGTGGCGTCACGCCGGCCACTTGAAGACGGCTTCGATCCGGTGCCCGTCCGGGTCGATGACGAAGGCGGCATAATAGTCCGGGCCATACTGCGCCCGAAGCCCGGGTGCCCCGTTGTCGGTGCCGCCGGCCGCCAGTGCGGCGGCGTGGAAACGGTCCACGGCCGCGCGGCTCGACGCGGCGAAGGCGATGTGGAAGCCCGGTCCGGGAGGATGCGCAGCGACGCCAAGTTCCTTGATGGCGAGCTTATCGCCACCGCCCGGGAGACCGTAGCCCACAGCCTGTCCGGGCTCACCCGGCCGGATGTCGGACCAGACGCGTGCATAGCCGAGCGCCGCCATCGCGGCGTCGTAGAACACGACGGCCCGGTCCAGGCTGTGAACGCCGAGGGAAAGATGGTGGAGCATGGCAGAGCCCGCCTGTTGCGGAAGGCCCACCGCGGTTGTGGCGGCGGGCCCATCCTCTGTCAGGCGAGGCCTTCGAAGAGCGCGGTCGAGAGATAGCGTTCCGCAAAGGACGGGATGATGACGACGATCGTCTTGCCAGCATTTTCCGGGCGGCTGCCCACCTTGGCGGCGGCCGTAAGAGCCGCACCCGAGGAGATGCCGACCGGAACGCCTTCGAGGCGCGCCACCAGGCGGGCATTCTGGAAGGCCTCGTCATTGGTCACGGTCACGACCTCGTCGTAGACCGACTTGTCGAGGATCGCGGGGGCGAAGCCCGCGCCGATGCCCTGGATCTTGTGCGGGCCGGGATTGCCGCCTGATAGCACCGGGCTGTCGGCCGGCTCGACGGCGACGACCTTGAAGCCGGGCTTCCTGGCTTTCAGCACCTGGCCGACACCGGTGATCGTGCCGCCGGTGCCGATGCCGGACACGAGGATGTCGACGGCGCCGTCGGTGTCGTTCCAGATTTCCTCGGCCGTCGTCTTGCGGTGGATGTCCGGGTTGGCCGGGTTCTCGAACTGTTGCGGGATGACGGCGCCGGGAATGGTGCTCGCCAGCTCCTCGGCCATGGCGATCGCGCCCTTCATGCCCTTGGGCCCCTCGGTCAGCACGAGCTCGGCGCCGAGCAGGGCGAGCATCTTGCGGCGCTCGACCGACATGGTCTCGGGCATGGTGAGGATGAGACGATAGCCCTTGGCGGCCGCCGCGAAGGCCAGCGCGATGCCGGTATTGCCCGATGTCGGCTCGACCAGCGTCGACTGGCCGGGCGTGATCTTGCCCTGCGCTTCCAGCGATTCGATCATCGCCACGCCGATACGGTCCTTCACCGAGGCGATCGGATTGAAGAATTCGAGCTTGCCGAGAAGATGGGCGACGACGCCGTTTGCCTTGGCGAACTTGTCGAGCCGCACAAGGGGTGTGTCGCCGATCGTCTCGGTGATGGATGCATAGACGCGGCCGCGGCCGGGTTTGCGGGTGTCGCTCATCGGGTACCTCCTGGTTCTCGTTGACGGGAATGTAGGAGGGAATGGGCCTTTAGACGAGTCCGGATTTCGCGGCAAAAGCGCCGGTTGTGGAATAATCGGGTCGTTCCGCTGCGAAAGCCCGCTCCCGTCAGGCCGCCCTCGTCGCGATATAGGCCGCCGTGCCGGCAAGAACGCTCGCCGCGACGCGGTTCAGCCTTTGCAGGGCCTTGGGCTGCCTGAGAAGCAGCCGGGCGCGCGAGGCGAGCGCGATATAGGGAATGAGCACGGCGAGAAGCACGATGAAGGTCGCAGCCAGCAGCAGGCCGTAGTCCGCAAGGCCGACGGCGTTGAGGTCGACGAGCGTCGGCACGAGCGCCACGTAGAACAGCATCGTCTTGGGATTGCCGAGCGTCACGAGCAGGCCGGAAAGGAAGGCCGCGCCGTTGCTCGTGGTGCGGCGGGCCTCGATATCCTGCGGCAGGAGCCCGGTGGTCCACAGCTTCCAGGCGATATAGCCGAGATAGAGCGCACCGGCGATCTTGATGACCATGAAGGCCGTGGTGAAGGTCTGCGCGATGAAGGCGAGGCCGAGGATGACGGCCGTCAGATAGACCATGTCGCCGAGGATGAGCCCGAGCCCCATGAAGAAGGTCGGCCGGAAACCGGAACCGAGCGCACGCGCCACGATGGCCGTGATGCCGGGGCCGGGAATGATGGCGGCGATGAAGAGCGCGCCGGAATAGGCGAGAAGAACGGCAAGCGACATGGAGAGCTCCTTGATCGGCTCCTCTTACGCCCGACGCCGTTTTCCGGCAATGGGTCGCGCGCTCGCTGATCCGTCATCTGAACGCGCGAAAACGGCGCGTGAAAGCCGGCGGGACCGGTTCATTCGGCCCGGGCAAGGCGGTATCGCGGCGCCTGCATTCGCGTCAACGGCGGGCCACGGCCGGCGGCGGCACTTGTCACCGGGACAAGGGCCCTCCTTGCGATGGCCGCAGCCGCGGCGTAGGCTTTAGGGGCGCATCAGGGAGAAACGTCCGTGCCCGACCCGACAAGCCTTGCCGCCTTCGCCCTCATCGCGCTCGGCATGGTGCTGACGCCGGGGCCGAACATGATCTATCTCGTCTCCCGCTCGATCTGCCAGGGGCCGGCGGCCGGTCTCGTCTCGCTCGGCGGCGTCGCGCTTGGCTTCGTCTTCTATGTCTTGTCGGCTGCGCTCGGCATCACCGCCTTCCTGATGGCGGTGCCCTTTGCCTATGACGCGTTGCGGCTAGCCGGCGCGCTCTATCTCGCCTGGCTTGCCTGGCAGGCGCTGCGCCCGGGCGGCCGCTCGGCCTTCGAGGTGAAGGCGCTGCCGCGCGACAGCAACCGCAGGCTCTTCTTCATGGGGTTTCTGACCAATCTCCTGAACCCGAAGATCGCGATGCTCTATCTTTCGCTTCTGCCGCAGTTCATCGATCCCGCAAAGGGGAACGTTCTCCTGCAATCGCTGGTGCTGGGCGGGGTGCAGGTGGTCATCAGCGTCAGCGTCAACGCGCTGATCGCCGTTTCGGCCGGCTCCGTCGCGGCCCTCCTTTCAGCGCGCCCGCGCTGGGCGCTCGTGCAGCGCTGGCTGATGGGCACGGTGCTGGCCGGGCTCGCCCTGCGCATGGCGACCGAAGCGCGCCGCTGATCAGAACGCGGCCATCGGCGGCAGGGCGAAGGGCAGGGCGGGCTGAAGATCGTCCGGGCCGCGCAGCATGAGGACCATCTCGCCGTCGTCGGCAGTCGCCTCGCCATCCCACGCCAGATGATCGGGCGCGAAATGCACGGTCACGCGCTGCGGCGTGACATCGAGGCTCGCCAGAATATCCGCGAGGGCGGGCATGCGCGTGCCGACGATGTCGAGGATATCGACATTGCCTTCGCCATCCGCCTGCCAGGCGACGACCGCGCCCGCCTCTCCCAGGAGGTCGAGCTTGAGATCCGGCATCAGCGATGCGTTGAACAGGAACATTTCCTTCTGCCGGAGCGGCGCGAAGCGGTCGGAGACGGGTGCGCGGCCATCGAGCAGACGGCTGAGCAGCGTCAGGTCCGCCTCGTTCGCGAGGTGAAGCCGGCGGGTCGCGAACGCCTGCCCGCCCGTGGGAGGCACGCCGGCGAAGCGGTGCTGCGGGAGCGGGCGAAAGCCATGTTTCTCATAGAGCGCCGGCTTGTCGGTCAGCAGCACGACGGCCTCGAAACCCTCGGCATCGCAATGATCGAGCGCCGCCTCCATGACGGCGCGGTAGAGCCCGCGGCCGCGATGGCTCGGCCGGACTGCGCCGGATTGCAGGCCTGCCGCCCGCACGAAGACGCCGTCGATGACGAGCGGCATGGCGAAGGCGGTGATGTTGGCGATGCAGGCGCCGTCGGCGTCAAAGAAGCCGAAGGGCGCGCTGGTCGGGTCCGGCCCGCCGAGCCGGTCAAGGCCCGAAACGTCGATCTCGAAGATGTCCCGGAGCAGGTCGCAGAGGCCCTGCCAGGCGGCGCGGTCGTCGATGTAATGCGCGCGGAAGATGAGGCCCGCCTTGCCGGATGACATCACCGCACGCCGGTGGAGCCGAAGCCGCCGGCGCCACGCGCGGTTTCGCTTGCCTCCACGGCCTCGCGCACGGCGACCTGCGTCACGGGCGCGATGATCATCTGGGCGATGCGCATGCCGCGTTCGATGGTGAAGGCCTCCTCGCCGAGATTGACGAGCAACACCTTCACCTCGCCGCGATAATCGCTGTCGATGGTGCCGGGCGTGTTGAGGCAGGTGACGCCGTGCTTGAAGGCGAGGCCGGAGCGCGGCCGGATCTGGGCCTCGTAGCCATGCGGGATTTCGAAGATGAAGCCGGTCGGCACGAGCGCGCGTTTTCCCGGCGCAAGCATAAGCGGCGCGTCGGCATCCACCGCCGCGCGCAAATCCATGCCGGCGGCGCCCGTCGTCTCGTAGGCGGGAAGCTCGATATCCGCGCCGTTGGGCAGGCGAACGAGGGAGAGCGTGGGCTTGGCGGGGGCGTGTGCGTTCATGGCACCCATAAGCCGGCCGCAGGCGCGGGCCGTCAATTGCATCTTCGCGGCGGAGCCTGTAAAGACCGCGCCAACTCACAGGATATTGCTTGAACATGGCCGAAACCCTTGCCGAGGCGGTCTCCCGCCGCCGCACCTTCGCGATCATCGCGCACCCGGACGCCGGTAAAACAACGCTCACCGAAAAGCTGCTGCTGTTCGGCGGCGCCATCCAGCTCGCCGGCGAAGTGAAGGCGAAAAAGGACCGCATCCAGACCCGTTCGGACTGGATGAAGATCGAGCGCGAGCGCGGCATCTCGGTCGTGACCTCGGTCATGACCTTCGAATATGACGGCAACGTCTTCAACATTCTCGATACGCCCGGCCACGAGGACTTCGCCGACGACACCTACCGCACGCTGACGGCGGTGGATGCGGCCGTCATGGTCATCGACGCCGCCAAGGGTATCGAGCCGCGGACGCTGAAGCTGTTCGAGGTCTGCCGCCTGCGCGATATCCCGATCATCACCTTCGTCAACAAGATGGACCGTGAGAGCCGCGATCCCTTCGAGATCCTCGACGAGGTGGAAGAGAAGCTGGCGCTGGACACCGCACCGGTCACCTGGCCGGTCGGCCGCTCCAAGACCTTCTGCGGCTCCTATCATCTGGCCGATCGCACCTTCCGCGGCTCGGACACGCAGGTCCAGCCGACGAAGATGGACGATGCCGCCGAAGTCGCCAAACACCTGCCGGAAAACGAGCGCCAGGCCTTCATCGACGAGATGGAACTGGCCCGCGAGGCCTGCCGCCCGTTCGACCGCGAAGCCTTCCTCGAAGGCCACATGACGCCGGTGTTCTTCGGTTCGGCGCTGCGCAATTTCGGGGTGCGCGATCTCATCAACGCGCTCGGCGCCTTCGCGCCGCCGCCGCGCGACCAGGTGGCGGATGTGCGCAAGGTCCACGCCGCCGAAGACAAGATGACGGCCTTCGTCTTCAAGATCCAGGCCAATATGGATCCGAACCACCGCGACCGCATCGCCTTTGCCCGTGTCTGCTCCGGCATGCTGGAGCGCGGCATGAAGGTGCGCCTTGCCCGCACCGGCAAGCAGATCGGCCTCTCGGCGCCGCAGTTCTTCTTCGCCTCGCAGCGCCAGCTCGCCGATACGGCCTATGCCGGCGACGTGGTGGGCATTCCCAACCACGGGACGCTGCGCATCGGCGATACGCTGACGGAAGGCGAGGCGCTGGTGTTCGAGGGCGTGCCGAACTTCGCGCCGGAAATCCTGCGCCGCGTGCGGCTGGAAGACGCGATGAAGGCCAAGAAGCTGAAGGAAGCGTTGCAGCAGATGGCGGAAGAGGGCGTCGTGCAGCTCTTCTCGCCGGAAGACGGCACGCCGGCCATCGTCGGCGTCGTCGGCGCGCTGCAGCTCGACGTTCTCAAGGAGCGCCTGCAGCAGGAATACGGCCTGCCGGTATCCTTCGAAATGTCGCGCTTCTCCGTCTGCCGCTGGATTTCCTCCGACAATGCGGCCGAACTCGACAAGTTCGTCACCCAGCGCCGCGGCGATATCGCCCGCGACCTCGATGGCGATCCGGTCTTCCTTGCGCAGGACAGCTTTTCGCTGCGCTACGAGGCGGAACGTTACCCCGCTATCAAGATGGTCGCCATCAAGGAGTACCACGTCACCAAGGCGTGACGGCGGCCTGTCACTTTCAAGGTGACAGGCGCCTCTCCATTTGCGAAAAGCGTTGCCGAGACAGGGGCGTCCGCGCAGGCGGGCTGAGAAGCACCCTTTGAACCTGAACCGGATCATGCCGGCGGAGGGAGTCGCTGGCACTGCAATCGCCGTTGTCCCGCGCCCGCCTCCGTCCGCAAGGAGGCGAGATGGCAGACACAATCGCAAACATCCTGTCGATCGCAGGCTCCGACCCCTCGGGCGGCGCGGGCATCCAGGCCGACCTCAAGACCTTCGCCGCCCGCGGCACCTACGGCATGGCCGTGCTGACCGCGCTGACGGCGCAGAACACGCAGGGCGTTTCCGGTCTGCATCTCGTGCCGCCGGCCTTCGTCGCCGCGCAGATCGCCGATGTCTTCGCCGATGTGCGGGTGGGCGCCGTCAAGATCGGCATGATCGCCTCGGGCGAAATCGCCGAGGCGGTGGCGAATGCGCTGTCGCCGCATCGCTCCGTCCCCGTCGTGCTCGATCCCGTCATGATCGCCAAGGGCGGGGCCTCGCTTCTGGCCGCAGACGCCGTGGAGGCCCTGACGCGCCGGCTGCTGCCGCTGTCCACGCTGCTCACGCCCAACCTGCCGGAGGCGGCCGCCCTGCTCGGCGAAGCCGAGGCGGCGGACCGCGCGGCGATGGAAAACCAGGCGAAGCGCCTGCTGGCGCTCGGGCCGAAAGCGGTTCTGCTGAAGGGCGGGCATCTGCCGGGCAACGAGAGCCCCGACGTGCTGGCCATGCCGGGCGCGCTGCGCTGGTTCGAGGGCGTGCGCGTGCTCACGCGCAACACCCACGGCACCGGCTGCACGCTGTCGAGCGCGGTGGCGGCGGAACTGGGCAAGGGGCATTCGCTGCCCGATGCCGTGGCGGCGGCCAAGAGCTTCGTCGCCGGTGCCGTGCGCGGATCCGGTGCGCTGGCGGTCGGCGCGGGGCACGGTCCGCTGCATCATTTCCACGCGCTCTGGGCGTGATGGTCAGCGGTCCGAAAGCGCCAGCCGCAGGCCCATGAGCCCCAGGGCCGCGGCGAAGCTGCGCTGCATCCAGGTCATGACCGCCGGTCGGCCCAGCACCTGCCGGCGCAGGCTGGCCGCAAGCGCGGCATAGACGGCGAAGACGAGGAAGGTCAGCAGCATGAACACGCCGCCGAGCACGAGCATCCGCGCCGTCAGGTCCGGCGCGCCATCAGGCACGAACTGTGGCAGGAAGGCGAGGAAGAACAGCGAGAGCTTCGGGTTGAAGACATTGGTGAAGGCGCCCTTGCGCACGATGCGCGCGGCGGCCTCCACCGGCTGTTCCGGTGCCGTATCGAGCGCAACGCTTTCGCGCAGCATGCTCCAGGCGATGAACAGCAGATAGATGACGCCGATGATGCGCAGCATTTCGAAGGCAAGCGCGCTGGCATGCAGGATGGCGGCGAGCCCGGCGATGCTGGCCAGCATATGCGGGATGATGCCCAGCGTGCAGCCGAAGGCCGCAAGCAGGCCGGCGCGAAAGCCGCCGCTGACCCCACGCGCCACGGTGTAGATGACGCCGGTGCCCGGAAGCAGGATGACGATGAGCGAGGTGATGAGGAATTCGGCGGTCATGTCGGGTTTCCATGCGCTTGAAGAGGCGGCAGGAAACACCGGATGGTCATCGCGGTCTTGAACGAAATTGCAGGTCAGGAGAGGGCGGCGAGATAGGCGCCCGGCGTGTAGCCGTAGCGCCGTGTGAAGTTGCGCGTCATGTGGCTCTGGTCGGCAAAGCCGGCGCCGGCCGCGGCATCCGCAAGCGGATTGCCGGCGGCGATGAGGCGTCGGGCGAGATCCGTCCGGCGCTGGATGAGATAGGCGTGGGGTGTCAGCCCCGTGGCGCGGGCGAAATCCCGCACCAGCCGGAAACGGCCAAGGCCGCAATCGGCGGCCAGCGCATCGAGCGTGACGGGCGAGACCGGGTCGGCGTCGATCCGCTCGCGTGCGCGGGCGATGCCGGCGGCCGCAATGCCCTCGCGGCGTGGCGCCCGTTCGCGCAGCACCGCCGCCAGCAGCAGGAGAAGGCGCTCGTCGCGGCAGATTGCGGCGGCCTTGCTGTCGACCAGCGCCGCCAGGGCGGCTGCGACAAGCCGGCCGACACGGCCGTCGTCCAGCACGGGGGCATGAAACTCGTCGCGGGCGCTCCCTTCGAAAATGTCCTGTGCCGCGGCCGCGACGATACCGGGCCGCATATAGAGCATGCGCCAGGCGCGGGACGCCCCGCCGAGCGGCGCGCCGTCATGCACCTCGCCGGGATTGACGGTGATCGTGTTGCCGGCCTGCGCCTCCACGCGGCCGCGCCCGCTCGCCGACGTCTGCGCGCCGCGTTCGACAAGGCCGATGCCGTAGGTGTCGTGGCTGTGGCGGGCGAAGGCGTGGCTGCTGTCGGCGATGACGGCCTCGACGCCGTCGATGGCCGTGCGCAGGATCTGGAAGCGCCCGGCTGCCATGCCTTACTCCTGGGGCGTGCCGGGAAGCGCTTTGGTCTCGCCGAACCAGTCCATGGCCGAAGAGCACCAGATCTGGCGCTTGGGCTTGAGGGCGGCGCGCTGGTTGATGCTGCCCCAACGGATGCCCCAAAAGGCGGCCGCCCCGCCCGTGCCGGAGGAAAACAGCGGCGTTCCGCATTCCGGGCAGAAGTGCAGAAATCGCTCGCGGCCGCTTTCGGCGATCTTGGTGTAGACCTTCGGCGTCTCGCCGGTGAGGGTGAGATCGGCCCGCGGCACGCGCACGGTAACGCGATAGGGCGAGCCGGTCAGCCGCTGGCAATCCGTGCAGTGGCAGATGAGCAGCCCATCGGGATCGATCTCGGCTTCATAGGTCACGAAGCCGCAATGGCATTGTCCGTCGATCCGCATCTCTCGTCCTTCCGCCTCGGGTAAAGGCGGAAGGATAGGCGCCTGTCGCGCGACGTCAATGCGCCGGCTTGATGAAGGTGCCGTTGCGCAGTTCGCGCATGGCCTGCTGCAATTCGGCCTGCGTGTTCATCACGATGGGGCCGTGCCAGGCGACGGGCTCCTCGATGGGCTTGCCCGAGACCAGCAGGAAGCGGATGCCCTGCTCGCCGGCCTGCACCGTCACCTCGTCGCCCGTGTCGAAGACCACGAGCGTGCGGTTGCCGGAGAGATCGCGGATGTTCAGCTCCTCGCCCTGGAACTCCTTCTCCACCTTCACGCCGAAGGGCTTCGAGGCGTCGCGGAACGTGCCGGAGCCGGCGAAGATATAGGCGAAGGCAGAGCGGTAGGTATCGACCGGCAGGCGCTTCGTCTTGCCCGGCGGCACCGAGATGTCGAGATAGACGGGCTCGGCGGCGATGCCGTCGACCGGGCCGGTCTTGCCCCAGAAGCTGCCGGCGATGACGCGCGCCACCGTGCCGTCGTCGTCGACGGCGACGGGAATATCGGCGGACTTGATGTCCTGATAGCGCGGCGCCGTCATCTTGAGCGACGAGGGCAGGTTGGCCCAGAGCTGGAAGCCATGCATCTTGCCGGCGAAATCGCCGCGCGGCATTTCCTGGTGCAGGATGCCGCTGCCGGCCGTCATCCACTGCACGTCGCCGGCGCCCATGACGCCGTGGTTGCCGAGGCTGTCGCCGTGCTCGACGCTGCCGGCCAGCACATAGGTGATGGTCTCGATGCCGCGGTGGGGATGCCAGGGGAAGCCGCGGATATAGTCGTCGGGATCGTTGTTGCGAAAGTCGTCCATCATGAGGAACGGGTCGGTCAGCGACGGATCGCCGAAGCCGAAGACGCGGTGCAGTTTCACGCCGGCGCCTTCCATGGCGGGGCGGGCAATGCTTTCGTGTTTGACGGGGCGTATGGACATGGGAGAAGTCCTTTCGACTGGGTTGCTTGTCCCTTCTATACGCCAGCGCCATTGTTCACGAAATCTGCCCGACGTGAAACGCAGTGTTCACAACAAGCGACGTTCGTGGCGCGCAGCCGTGCGGCTCGCCTGTGCGGGAATGACACGCATGGTTTCCGCCCGTTTACTTTCGTTAACGCATTTTTACCCATTTGCGTTGAAAATCCGGGTAGTGCCATGGTTAATGCGTCGGATCCGTCACCGGTTCGCACCGGTCCAATCAAGCAGGAAATGTCATGTGCCGTTGGGCAGCCTATCGCGGAGAGCCGCTCTTTCTCGAGGAACTCGTGTCCTCGCCCGCCCATTCGCTGATCGAACAGTCCCACTGCGCCACGCGCGCCAAAACGGCCACCAACGGTGACGGCTTCGGCATCGCCTGGTACGGCGACCGTCCGGAGCCCGGCCGCTACCGCGATATCCTGCCGGCCTGGTCCGACTGCAATCTGCGCAGCATTGCGCGGCAGGTCCGCTCGCCGCTCTTCCTCGCCCATGTCCGCGCCGCGACGGGCGGCGGCACGCGGCGCGACAATTGCCATCCCTTCGTGCACGGCATCTGGTCCTTCATGCACAATGGCCAGATCGCCGATTTCGAGCATCTGCGCCGGCCGCTCGAGACCATGCTGGACAATGATCTCTACAGCGCGCGCACCGGCTCGACGGATTCGGAACTGCTCTTCCTGCTGGCGCTGCAATTCGGCCTTGCTCGCGATCCGCTCGGCGCCATGGCCGAGACCATCGCCTTCGTCGAGCGCCTTGCCGCCCATCTGGAGCATAAGGTTCTCGTGCGGTTCACGGCCGCGTTTTCCGATGGCAAGCAGCTTTATGCCGTGCGCTATGCGACGGACTATGCGGCACCGACGCTCTACGCCGCGCCGATGGGCGATACCGGCGGCTATTGCCTCGTATCCGAGCCCCTGAACGACGACACGGAGGCCTGGGTGGAAATTCCGGATGGCAGCGCCGTGGTGCTCGGCGAAAACGGCGTCGACATGCGCATCTTCTCGCCTGCCGGCCGCCCGGCGGGATCGATGGAAGCCAAGCTCGCCCTCGTCAAATAAGCCGTTCGGCAATCCAGCCGGCGAGACGATCGGCGACATCGTCCTTGGACAACTCCGGCCATGCCGTGATGCCGTCGGCGGTAATGAGCTTCACGCTGTTCGTCGTGCCGCCCATGATGCCGGTTTCCGGGGAGACATCGTTGGCGACGATGAGGTCTGCGCCCTTTTTTTCGAGCTTCACCCGACCGTTGTTTTCGACATCCTGCGTCTCGGCCGCAAAGCCGATGACGACAGTCGGGCGCTTCGTGTGATGGCCGACGGTCTTCAGGATATCGGGGTTTTCCGACAGCATCAGCGGCGGCGGGCCTTCGCCGGGCTGCTTCTTGATTTTCTCCGCGTTGGGCGTCGTCACGCGCCAGTCGGCGACGGCGGCCACCATGACGGCGATATCCGCCGGCAGCGCGCCGAGCACCGCCTCCAGCATCTCCGACGCCTGCTCGACGCGGATCACCGTCACGCCTGGCGGGTCGGGGATCGCGACCGGCCCGGAAACGAGCGTCACCTCGGCTCCAAGCCGCGCGAGCGCTGCGGCGATGGCATGGCCCTGCCGGCCCGAGGAGCGGTTGGCGATGTAGCGCACGGGATCGATGGGCTCATGCGTCGGACCCGACGTGACCACGGCCTTGCGGCCGGCAAGCGGCTTAGCCCCGCCATCCAGCAGGCGCTCCACCGCCGCGACGATCTCCAGCGGTTCGGCCATGCGGCCGGCACCCGCCTCGCCGCTCTCGGCCATTTCGCCGGCATTGGGGCCGATGAAGGCAAGGCCGTCGCGGCGCAGCGTCCCGACATTGCGGCGCGTCGCGGCATGGGACCACATTTTCGGGTTCATGGCCGGCGCGAGCAGCACGGGGCGGTCGGTGGCGAGAAGCACGGTCGAGGCGAGGTCGTCGGCCAGCCCGTTCGCCATCTTGGCCATCAGGTCGGCCGTGGCGGGCGCGACGACGATGAGGTCGCAGTCGCGCGCCAGGCGGATATGGCCGACATCCTGCTCGTCCTCACGCGAGAACAGGTCCGTATAGACATGGCCGGACGACAGGGCGCCGACGGCAAGCGGCGTGACGAAGTGCTGGGCGCCCGACGTCATGACGGGCCGCACCTCTGCGCCGCGTTCGCGCAGGCGGCGGATGAGATCGAGGCTCTTGTAGGCGGCGATCCCGCCGGAAATGACGAGGAGGATGCGTTTTCCTGCAAGCGGCATGGCATGTCCCGGGCTCGTGAGGCGCAAGCGGCCCCGAAGGGCGTTCGTGATGTCCTATCGCGTCGAAACCGCATTTCCAAGCGCGCTCTTCGCCCGAACGCCTCAACTGCCCTCGTCGGGAATGTTGAGGACATGGCCGCAGGCCTTGCAATGCACGGCGTCGGCGTCGTGCCGCGAGAGGCCGCACTGCGGGCAGGGGAAGGTCACCTTGTAGGGCCGTACGATGGCCTGGGCGAGGCGCACGAAAAGCGAGATGCCGACGATCATCGTCACGATGGCGGTGAGCTTGCCGAGCGTGCCGGGCAGCACGATATCGCCGAACCCCGTGGTGGTGACGGTCGCGACCGAGAAATAGAGCGCGTCGACGAAGCCGGCAAAGCCCTCCGCGCCGTAGAAGAAGTTGGAATAGACGAAGCCGGTCACGAGGAAGAGGAAGACGAGGAAGTTCACGCAGGCCTGGATGAGGTCTTCCTTGTCGCCATGCCCGGTGCGCCGCAGCGTCAGCGTGACGAGCTTGCTCTGGCTGATCGCCCAGATGCGCAGCACGCGCAGGAAGGCGAAGTTGTGCAGCTGGTGGGGAAAGAGCAGCGTGCCGAGAATGACGATATCCACCCAGGTCATCGGCCGCATGAGCCAGTAGCGCAGGTTGGGCGCGATCAGGGCGCGGGCGCACAGTTCGAAGGCGATGACGGCGGCGATGAGATAGTCGACGATCACATAGGCCGAGCCCTTTCGCAGATAGGGGCCGGCAATGAAGAAGGCGAGGATCGCCACATCGAGCAGAAGCATGCCGATCTGGAAGCGGATCGCCTCCCGGTCCCGGCCGAAATAGAGCCCGCGCAGCTGCCGTCGCGTGCGCTCGATAAAGGATAGGGATTCGTCGACGCCGGGTGGCTCTGCGCTCATGGCAGGGAGACTAGCGCCGGGCCGGCGCCGGTCAAGCGGCTCAGGTGAGCTTCCAGGCGATGTAGACGAGCGTCGCGGCGATCAGCCAGAGCGCGACGCGGCCCGAACGGCTGTGGCGGGCTTCCGAGCGGCCGATGGCTTCCGCCGTGTCCGCGTCGAAGCGCAGGCCGCGCTCTGCCATGACCGTCAGGT
The DNA here is from genome assembly GCF_004514425.2 of Shinella sumterensis. Lineage (GTDB taxonomy): Bacteria > Pseudomonadota > Alphaproteobacteria > Rhizobiales > Rhizobiaceae > Shinella > Shinella sumterensis. Next base: position 175,321 of record NZ_MYFN02000007.1, on the reverse strand, counting down.
CGTGCGAGAACTTCTCGGCCTTGGCGGCAATCTCCGGGGCGGCTTCCGCCAGCCGCAGGGCGGCGTGCGCGCCGTCGCGCAGGTCGACCAGGAGGCGCTTGGGGCCGAGATTGTCGCGGATCCAGTCGCCCACGACGCCTTCCGAGGCCTTCCACATGTTGAAGCGCGGGTTCAGCGTGCGCGATACGCCCTCCACCACCACCATCGTCTTCTGCAGCATGACGAGCTCGGTCCGGGTCTCCATGTCGAAGAGTTCGGTGACCTCGAAAAGCAGGGTGAGCAGCTTGGCCATGGAGATGGTCTCGGCCGGCTGGCCGTGGATCGGTTCGCCGATGGCGCGGATCGCCTGGGCGAAGCTCGCGGTATCGTGGTGCGACGGCACGTAGCCGGCTTCGAAATGGACGTCGGCGACGCGCTGGTAGTCGCGCGTGATGAAGCCGTAGAGGATTTCCGCGAGGAAGCGGCGCTCCTTCTTGCCGAGCCGGCCGACAATGCCCATGTCGACCGCGACGATGACGCCCTGCGGATCGACGAACAGGTTGCCCTGGTGCATGTCGGCATGGAAGAAGCCGTCGCGCAACGTGTGGCGCAGGAAGGACTGGATGAGCGTGTCCGCGAGCTGGTCCAGATCGTGGCCGGCGGCGCGCAGGCCCTCGACATCCGACATCTTGATGCCGTCGATCCATTCCATGGTGACGACGTCGCGTCCGGTGCGCTCCCAGTCGACCTTGGGCACGCGGAAGCCGGGATCTTGGGCGGTGTTCTCGCCGAGCTCGGAAAGGGCTGCGGCTTCGAGGCGAAGGTCCATCTCGACCTTCGTCGTCTGTTCCAGCGTTCGCGTCACCTCGACGGGTTTCAGGCGGCGCGTGTTGGGCAGGATCGTTTCCTGCAGCCGCGCTGCGGCATACATCGCTTCGAGATCGTGGGTGAAGCGCTGGCGCACGCCGGGCCGGATGACCTTCACGGCGACCTTGCGCTCGCCGTTGGCGTCGCGCACCGTCGCGGGATGGACCTGCGCGATGGAAGCCGCGGCGACGGGATCGCCGAACGTGACATAGAGGTCATCGAGCCGTCGGCCGAGCGAACCTTCCACCGTCGTGACCGCCGCCTCGCGCGGGAACGTCGCCATGCGGTCCTGAAGGGTGGACAGCTCCACGGCGATCTCGGCGCCGACCACATCGGGCCGCGTCGCGAGAAACTGGCCCATCTTCACATAGGACGGGCCCAGGCGCTCGATGGCCCGCGACAGCCGGTCGCCGCGGTCTTCGTGCGCGGCCCTGCGGCGCGCCAGAAGGCCGGCGAAGGCGTGCGCGGTGCGCGCCAGCGGCGGCATGCCCTCGGTCGGCAGGGCGGAAACGACACCCTCGCGCACAAGAACCCAGCCCACGCGGGCGAGGCGAAGATAGGCACCGACGACGCTCATGCGGCAAGGCTGCTTGAAGACGAAAAACGGATCATGATCAGAGCTTCCAGCCCGAATGCAGCGCGGCGATGCCGCCGGTATAATTGGTGTAGGTGACGCGGGAGAACCCGGCAGCGCGGATCATCGCGGCGAAGTCTTCCTGGTTGGGGAACTTGCGGATGGATTCCACGAGATACTGGTAAGGCTCCGCATCGCCGGTGATCATCTTGCCGAACTGCGGGATCGCATTGAACGACCAGGCATCGTAGAACCTGTCGAGCAGCGGCATCTCCACTTCGGAGAATTCCAGAACCAGCAGGCGGCCGCCGCGCTTCAGCACCCGGTAGGCTTCCGAAAGCGCCACGTCGATGCGCGGCACGTTGCGGATGCCGAAGGCGATCGTATAGGCATCGAAGCTGCCGGCTTCGAACGGCAGTTCCTCGGCATTGGCCTCGACGAAATCGAGATTTGCCGAAAGCCCTTTCTTCGCGGCCCGGTCGGCGCCCACGGACAGCATCGAGCCGTTGATGTCGAGCACGGTGGAATGCGCCAGCCGGTCGGAGGCCTCGATGATGCGGAAGGCGATGTCGCCCGTACCGCCCGCCACGTCGAGCGTTCTGTAGGACGGGTCCTTGCGCGGGTTGAGGCTTGCGATCATCGCATCCTTCCACGCCCGGTGGAGGCCCGCGGACATGACGTCGTTCATGATGTCGTAGCGCTTGGCGACCTTGTGGAACACGTCGTTGACGAGCGCCTGCTTCTCGCCCTCGCGAACCTCGCGAAAGCCGTAGGAGGTTTCCATGCCGCCGTCTGCGGATGTGCGCTGTTCCGTCATCGTCGTCTCCATGGGCCGGTCTGTCGCAGCCGAATTGCCGCAAGGACCATAGCGAATTGGCTGTTGCCGCGCTATCTGAACGCTTCGCGGGGTATATAGGACATAGATTGCCGAGAGGGAAATGCCGGAGCGCGGCAAATGCGCCCAAGGTTAAATCCCGTTCAAGGAGATGGACATGCCGGAACTGCCGGAAGTGGAAACCGTCAAGCGCGGCCTCGCGCCCGTCATGGAAGGTGCGCGGATAAAAAGAGCCGAACTGCGCCGTCCGGATTTGCGCTTTCCCTTTCCACCCGCCTTCTCCGAGGCGCTCGAAGGCCAAAAGATCCTGTCGCTCGGCCGGCGTGCGAAATACCTGCTGATTGATCTTGGAAGCAGCGACGTGGTGATCTCGCATCTGGGCATGTCCGGCTCGTTTCGCGTGGAAGGCCCCGCATTGGAAGAGACGCCCGGCGATTTTCACATGCCGCGCAGCAAGGACCCGCGTCACGACCATGTCGTGCTTCACCTGGAGACGGGGGAAGGCGAGCGCCGGGTCATCTACAACGATCCCCGCCGCTTCGGCTTCATGGATCTTGCACGGCGCGAGGATATCGCCGCCCACGCCTTCTTCCGCGATCTCGGTGCCGAGCCGACGGGCAACAGCCTGGACGCCGATTATGTCGCGGCGAAGTTCCGCGGCCGGCAGACGCCGCTGAAGGCGGCGCTGCTCGACCAGAAGAACATTGCCGGCCTCGGCAATATCTATGTGTGCGAGGCGCTCTGGCGCGCGCATCTTTCGCCCGAACGGCTGGTGGGGACGCTGGTGACGGCGGCGGGCAAGCCGAAGAAGGAACTGGTCGCGCTGACCGAGGCGATCCGCCAGGTCATCGCCGATGCCATCGAGGCCGGTGGCTCCACCCTGCGCGATCACATCCGCACCGACGGCTCGCTCGGCTATTTCCAGCACACCTTCTCCGCCTATGATCGCGAGGGCGAGCCTTGCCGGACACCGGGTTGCACGGGCACTATCGGGCGAATCGTCCAGAGCGGCCGCTCGACCTTCCATTGCGCGGTCTGCCAGAAATAAAGCCGATGCCGGGACGGGTGTCGCGCGCCGCAAACGAGGAGACAGGACATGGCCTATGAAACCCTGCTGGTCGAGACGCGCGGACGCGTCGGTCTCGTCACGCTCAACCGGCCGCAGGCGCTGAACGCGCTGAACCGCCAACTGCTGGAGGAGCTGCAGGGCGTGCTTGCCGGGTTCGAGGCGGATGCCGGTATCGGCGCCATCGTCATCACCGGCTCGGAAAAAGCCTTCGCGGCCGGCGCCGACATCAAGGAGATGCAGCCCTACGGCTTTGCCGAGGCCGTGACGGAAGACCTCGCCGCCGGCTGGGACGCGGTGGCTGCCTGCCGCAAGCCGATGATCGCGGCCGTCAGCGGCTTTGCGCTCGGCGGCGGCTGCGAGCTCGCCATGATGTGCGATTTCATCATCGCCTCGGAAACCGCGAAATTCGGCCAGCCGGAAATCACCCTCGGCATCATTCCCGGCATGGGCGGCACGCAGAGGCTGACGCGCGCCGTCGGCAAGGCAAAGGCCATGGACCTCGTTCTCACGGGCCGCATGATGGATGCGGCGGAGGCCGAGCGGTGCGGTCTCGTCGCCCGCGTGGTCGCCCCGGAAAGGCTTCTGGACGAGGCGCTGGCGGCAGCCGAGAAGATCGCCGGCTTCTCGCTGCCGGCGGTCATGATGGCAAAGGAGGCGGTCGGCCGCGCGCAGGAAACGGTGCTGTCGGAGGGCATGCGCGCCGAGCGGCGGCTGTTCCATGCGCTGTTTGCCACCGAGGACCAGAAGGAGGGCATGGCGGCCTTCATCGAGAAGCGCAAGCCGACCTTCGCGAACCGCTGAGCATCCGTGCGGCCTTTCTTGCAGAATCCGCGTTGACGGCACCGCGGTTTCCAGCTATACGCCGCCCACAGTTTGGAAAGCCGAATTCTGAGGTTTTCCGATATTGCTCCCGAATTGCTTGGATGACAGGTCGCAGTGACCCGGCACAGCGAGGGTGGAGTTTGTGTCAGATTTCTGAAGAGAGGCATACATGGCCAATACAACCTCGGCTAAGAAGGCGACCCGCAAGATCGCCGCGCGCACCGCAGTCAACAAGTCGCGCCGCTCGCGCGTCCGTAACTTCATCCGCAAGGTCGAGGAAGCCATCGCTTCCGGCGACCAGACGGTTGCCGCTGCTGCCCTCAAGGCAGCCCAGCCGGAACTGATGCGCGCCGCCACCAAGGGCGTGCTGCACGCCAACACGGCTTCGCGCAAGGTCTCGCGCCTCGCAAACCGCGTGAAGACGATGTCGGCCTGATCGCTCAGCCCGAAGAGCTATGCATTTTTAGTCAAAGCCCGGCCATCGGCCGGGCTTTTTCTTTGCTTTTTCGGCGCCGCTATGGTTAATGCGCAAGGCTCGATCGTGTCAAAAGAGTGACGACGAAAATTGTTTAAATTCAATTACTTGTGGGAGGTTGTCCCGCTCGGGCCGGCCTTTCGTAGCGGAAGTTTGACAGCAATTTGAGTCAAGCGAATTTTTATTTTTTTCGTTTTTCGAGCCCTGCGAAAGCCAGGCGAAAACAAAGCCATTGATTCCTAACGGATTCTCTTGAGAGGCCCCGATTCCGAGTCAAAAACCCCCATCCGAGTCAACGGCCGGCCCTTAATTTTGCGTAAAATTCGCCATTGATCTTGCCCCCTGATCCTGCCTAAATGCTTTCCACAGGGGGCGCGGGACAAGCCTGAAAACAAGCATCGGCAAGGCCGTCTTTAACGGTGGCCATGGTTGTTTTTGTCCTCTGTGACGGAGCGGTCTACGCTTCGTAAAATCACCCAACCGGCAAAGCTTGCCCCAGGTGCCATCGGCACGCTGGCAAAGGCTTTTGTGACCTCAGGTTGTGCCGGTTGTCGGCGCGCGAAAGCGCGCCGATGGTGGTATGGTGTCTGCTGCGGTTCTACGAGGGAACGGCGGCGAGGCACCAATCGGGACGGTCGGCTCAGACATGGATGTCCGGTCGGTCCGAAGCGACTTGTGTTTGGGAGAAGGGACTGTGCCGGAGTTTGGGGACCGGCATGGTTCGGGGCACCCATATCCAGAACGGGGCGATTGGCTCACCCGGTTTTGGACATGGCAAACATGAAAGGCGCCGGCAATGCTGCCGGCGTGGCGAATAGAGCATGAAAGGCGGCAAGATGCAGATGAATTCGGCCAGGACGGCTGGTGCATTGGCAAACGGGGAAAATGCAAGACAAGCGCTCCCGCAAGCAGGAGCGCAAACAACGGACGCGGGGGTTCCATCCGACATGAAGCAAGACGCGCTTTTCGACCGAGTCAGCGCGCGCCTGAAGGCGCAGGTCGGTCCCGACGTCTATGCGAGCTGGTTCGGACGCCTGAAGATTCACTCCGTTTCCAAGAGCCTTGTGCGTCTTTCCGTTCCCACGACATTCCTGAAGTCGTGGATCAACAACCGGTATCTCGATCTCATCACCTCGCTCTTCCAGCAGGAAGACGCCGAGATCCTGAAGGTGGAGATCCTGGTGCGCACCGCCACCCGCGGTGCCCGTGCCGGCGCCGTGGAGGATGCCGTCGTTGAGCAGCCCGCACCGCAGGCGCAGGCCCGTCGCACCGTCTCCGGCCCGCAGGCGGTCGCCAGTGCCGTTGCATCGGTCGCCGCCGCTGCCCAGCCGCGCGCCACGCAGAACACGAGCCCGCTGTTCGGCTCGCCGCTCGATCCGCGCTACACGTTCGATGCCTTCGTGGAAGGCACGTCGAACCGCGTCGCCCTTGCCGCTGCCCGCACCATCGCGGAAGCCGGCGCCGGCGCCGTGCGCTTCAACCCGCTCTTCGTCCATTCCAGCGTCGGCCTCGGCAAGACGCATCTTCTGCAGGCCATCGCGCTCGGTGCGCTCTCCAGCGCCCGCAATCCGCGCGTCGTCTACCTGACCGCCGAATATTTTATGTGGCGCTTCGCAACCGCCATCCGCGACAACGATGCGCTGTCGCTGAAGGAAACGCTGCGCAACATCGATCTGCTCATCATCGACGACATGCAGTTCCTGCAGGGCAACTCGATCCAGAACGAATTCTGCCATCTCCTGAACATGCTGCTCGATTCCGCCAAGCAGGTCGTCGTCGCCGCCGACCGTGCGCCGTGGGAACTGGAATCGCTCGATCCGCGGGTGCGCTCGCGCCTCCAGGGCGGCGTTGCCATCGAGATGGAAGCGCCTGACTACGAGATGCGCCTGGAAATCCTCAAGCGCCGCCTTGCGGCCGCCCAGCAGGAAGACCATTCGCTCGATATCTCGCCTGAAATCCTGAGCCATGTCGCCCGCAACATCACGGCGAGCGGCCGCGAGCTGGAAGGCGCCTTCAACCAGCTGCTCTTCCGGCGTTCCTTCGAGCCGAACCTGACGATCGAGCGCGTCGACGAACTGCTCGGCCATCTCGTTGCCGCCGGCGAGCCGCGCCGCGTGCGCATCGAGGATATCCAGCGCGTCGTGGCCAAGCACTACAATGTGTCGCGCCAGGAACTCGTCTCGAACCGCCGCACCCGCGTCATCGTCAAGCCGCGCCAGATCGCCATGTATCTCTCGAAGACGCTGACGCCGCGGTCCTTCCCGGAAATCGGCCGCCGCTTCGGCGGACGCGATCACACCACGGTTCTGCATGCCGTGCGCAAGATCGAGGAACTGATCTCGGGCGACACCAAGCTCAGCCACGAGATCGAGCTGTTGAAGCGTCTGATCAACGAATAGGGATGATGGCGAATAGCGAATAGAGTATGGACACCCGTCGCGTTACGGGTATCCCGCTATTCGCTATTCGCTATTCGCTATTCGCTATTCGCTATTCAGCAAGCCAAATCCGCCACCACCGCATCCAGGATCAGCATCCCTGCCGGCGTGCAGCGCAGGCGGGAATTGCCGAGGCGCTCGATGAAGCCGTGTTCGATGAGGAACTGTTCGCGGTCCGGGTCCGGGTCGCGGCCCGACAGGCTCTGCCAGCGGGCAAGGTCGACGCCTTCCTTGAGGCGAAGGCCCATCAGGAGCAGTTCATCGGCCTGCGCCTCGCGCTCCAGAAGCTCCTGCTCGATCATGCCGTGCCCTTCGGCCTCCACGAGGCCGAGCCAGGCTTCCGGCTTGCGCTCGGTCGCCGTCGCGATCTTCGCGCCGCCGGTCGTCAGGCGTCCATGCGCGCCGGGGCCGATGCCGACATAATCGCCGTAGCGCCAGTAGGTCAGGTTATGGCGGCTCTCGCAGCCGGGGCGGGCGTGGTTGGAGACTTCATAAGCCGGCATGCCCTCACGCTCGGTGATCTCCTGCGTCGCCTCGTAGAGCACCGCCGACTGCTCACCGTCGGGCACGATCAGCTTTCCGGCCTTGTGCAGGCCGTAGAAGGGCGTGCCTTCCTCGATGGTGAGCTGGTAGAGCGAAAGGTGGTCGACCGCGTAGGACACCGCCTCCTTGAGCTCCAGGTCCCACTCCGCGACCGTCTGGTTCGGGCGGGCATAGATCAGGTCGAAGGACATGCGCGGAAAGATGTCGCGCGCCAGCCTGATCGCCTTCAGCGCATCGGCGACGTCATGCAGCCGTCCCAGGAATTTAAGATCGCGGTCGTTCAGCGCCTGCACGCCGAGCGAGACGCGGTTGACGCCGGCGGCGCGATAGCCGCGGAAACGCTCCGCCTCCACGCTGGACGGGTTGGCCTCCAGGGTGATCTCGATACCGTCAGGCACATGCCAGTGCCGCGCGATGCCGTTGAGAATGGCGTCCACCGTTTCCGGCGCCATCAGCGATGGCGTGCCGCCGCCCATGAAGATGCTGGTCACGGTGCGCGAGCCCGTCATGCGGCGCATCGTCGCCATTTCCTTCAGGAAGGCCTGCACGAAGCGCGGCTGGTCCACCGGCTGGTGGCGGACATGGCTGTTGAAGTCGCAATAGGGGCATTTGGCGGCACAGAACGGCCAGTGCACATACACGCCGAAGCCGGGATCGGAGAGATCCGTCAGGATGCTCGGCCGCATGTCGAAGGGCACTGCCGTCATGGGTCGTTTACGCCTTCAGGCAGGTTTCGACGAAGATCTTGAAGGCGCGGGCGCGGTGCGACAGCGCGGCCGCGTCGCCGGGCTTCCAGCCGTGCTTTTCCTCCGCACTCATCTCGCCGAACGTCGTCTCGTAGCCTTGCGGCTGGAATATGGGATCGTAGCCGAAGCCGCTGGTGCCGCGCGGCGGCCACACGACATGGCCCTCGACTTCGCCGCGGAAGAGTTCGGTATGACCGTCCGGCCAGGCAAGGCAAAGCACGGAGACGAAGCGCGCGGTGCGGTCCTTCGCCTCTGTCGCGCCTTTCTCGGCAAGCGCCTTCTCGACCTTCTCCATGGCCATGGCGAAGTCGCGCGTGCCGGTCGCCGTTTCCGCCCAATTTGCGGTATAGACGCCGGGGGCGCCATCAAGGGCATCGATGACGATGCCGGAATCGTCCGAAAGCGCGGGCAGGCCGGAGGCCCTGGCCGAGGCGAGCGCCTTGATGGCGGCATTCTCCTCGAAGGTCGTGCCGGTTTCGTCGGGCTCTTCGAAGTTCAGTTCGGCGGCGGATTTCGCCGAAAAGCCGAAGGGGCCGATCAGGTCCTCGATCTCGCGGATCTTTCCGGCATTGTGGCTGGCGACGACGATCGTCTTGGTATCGAGCTTGCGCATGAGGTTTCCCTAGGCGATGTTCCACAGGCCGGGCTCGGCACATTCGAGGCTGTTGCCGGCGGGGTCGCGGAAATAGATGGAGCGGGCGCCGTTCGGCCAGTGAAAATCCGCTTCGATGGCGATGCCGGCTTCTACGAGCTTTTCGACCCAGAAATCAAGCTCCGGCCCCGGCACGCGGAAACAGGCATGGCCCGGACCGCGCGCCCCGTGCGCGGGCACGGCGCTCCCCGGCGAGGCGTGGATGGTCTCTGCCGGATTGAAGATCAGCAGAACGCCGGGACCGCAGCGGAAGAAAACGTCGCGGTTTGCCTGGCGCGCGATCTTCTCCAGCCCCAGGATACCGCCATAGAAGGCTTCCGCCGCGTCGAGGTCGTCCACGTAGAGCGCGGTTTCGAGAATACCTTCGAGCGCGGCGGCCATGGGCAAATCCCTCTCAGGCGATGGCCTGCTTCTGCATCTCGACGAGTTCGGCAATGCCGTTGCGGGCGAGCAGCATCAGCGAGGCGAATTCCTCCTCGGTGAACGGCTTGCCTTCGGCGGTGCCCTGGATCTCGACGATGCCGCCCGAGCCCGTCATGACGAAGTTCGCGTCGGTTTCCGCGGCGGAGTCTTCCAGATAATCGAGGTCGATCACCGACTGGGCGGCGAAGATGCCGCAGGAGATGGCCGCGACATGATCCTTCAGGACCTTTTCGGTCTTGATCATGCTGCGGGCTTCCATCCACTTCAGGCAGTCGTGCAGGGCTACCCAGGCGCCGGTGATGGAGGCGGTGCGGGTGCCGCCATCGGCCTGGATGACGTCGCAGTCGATGGTGATCTGGCGTTCGCCGAGCGCTTCGAGATCGACGATGGCGCGCAGCGACCGGCCGATGAGGCGCTGGATCTCCTGCGTGCGGCCGCCCTGCTTGCCGGCTGCGGCCTCGCGCTTCATGCGGTCGCCGGTGGCGCGCGGCAGCATGCCGTATTCGGCGGTCACCCAGCCCTTGCCGCTGTTGCGCAGCCACGGCGGCGTCTTGTCCTCGAGGCTTGCGGTGACCAGAACATGCGTGTCACCGAACTTGACGAGACAGGATCCCTCGGCATGCTTGGAAACGTTGCGCTCGAAAGAAACCTTGCGCATCTGATCGGTTTTTCTGCCGGACGGCCGCATTGCGAACTCCTCATTGGTATGGTGGGAGTGCTTTAGACCGTTTCGCCGGGCGAGGGAATGCCGGTGCGGCAACTGGTTGGAAAATCCGTTTTGCGCTGCCCTTAGAAATCACTATATTCCAGGGGAGTAACAGGGTTGCAGACAGACGATGGTTTTGAGATCTCCGGGTCCTGACATTCAGGCGGCACTGGACGAACGTTCAGGGGAAGTCTTCCGCCGCATCGTGGAAAGCTATCTGGAAAGCGGCGAGCCGCTGGGTTCGCGAAACCTTTCCCGTATCCTGCCCATGTCGCTCTCGCCGGCCTCCGTGCGCAATGTGATGAGCGATCTGGAAGAGCTTGGGCTCATCTACTCCCCCCATGTCAGCGCCGGACGACTCCCCACGCAGCTCGGCCTGCGCTTTTTCGTCGATGCCTTCATGCAGGTCGGCAATATCTCGGCGGAGGATCGCGCCTCCATCGAGCGGCATGTGCGCCCGCATGGCCAGAAGCACGGCGCGGTCGAGACCATGATGAGCGAGGCGAGCCAGGCGCTGTCGGGCATGTCGCGCGGCGCAGGCCTCGTCATCACCACCAAGAACGATGCCGTTCTAAAACATGTCGAGTTCATCCGCCTGGAGCCGACCAAGGCGCTGGTCGTGCTCGTGGGCGATCACGACCAGGTGGAAAACCGCATCATCGAGTTGCCGGCCGGCGTCACCAGCTCGCAGCTCACCGAGGCTGCCAATTTCCTCAACGCGCATCTGGCCGGCAACACGCTGCTGGAGGCGCGCTCGCAGCTCGAGCGGCTGCGCGGCGAGATCAGCCGCGAGCTCGACCGGCTGTCGCAGGATCTCGTCGAGCGCGGCCTTGCCGTCTGGTCGGGCGATTTCGAGGAAAACAAGGCCACAAGGCTCATCGTGCGCGGCCGGGCCAATCTGCTGGAAGGGCTGGCCGGCGCCGACGATATCGATCGCCTGCGCCTGCTCTTCGACGATCTCGAGCGCAAGGAGAGCCTGATCGAGTTGCTGAACCTCGCCGAGACCGGCCCGGGGGTCCGCATCTTCATCGGCTCGGAGAACAAGCTGTTCTCGCTGTCCGGCTCCTCGCTGATCGTTGCGCCCTACCGCGATGGCGACGACAAGATCGTCGGTGCGGTGGGCGTCATCGGCCCGACACGGCTGAATTACTCCCGTATCGTGCCGATGGTGGACTATACGGCGCAGCTCATGTCGCGGCTTTCGCGCTGAGAGCCGCTATTCACCCTTCAGCCCTTGATTTTTCGGGTCTAAACCTCGATATCGGGCCCAAACCCCAACAGTTGCAATTCGGAGTACGTCATGACCGACGAGACCAAGAAACACGGACCTGACGAAGCGGTGGACAGCAATCTCGCCGCGGATGCAGCCGCGGAAGACGCGATCATCGAGGAGGAGGCCGTCGCCACGCCCGATCCGCTGGACGTTCTGCGCGCCGAAAACGCCGATCTCCGTGACAAGTACCTGCGGCTCGCCGCCGAGATGGACAATCTGCGCCGCCGCACCGAGCGCGATGTGAAGGATGCCAAGTCCTATTCCGTCGCCGGTTTCGCCCGCGACATGCTGGCGGTCTCCGACAACCTGCGCCGCGCGCTCGACGCCATCCCGGCCGATGCGCTGGAAAACGACGCGAGCCTGAAGGCACTGGCCGAGGGCGTGGAGATGACCGAACGGTCCATGCTGGGCGCCCTCGAGCGCCACGGCGTGCGCAAGCTCGACCCGATGGGCGAGAAGTTCGACCCGAACTTCCACCAGGCGATGTTCGAAGTGCCCAATCCCGATGTCGCCAACAACACGGTCGTTCAGGTCGTGCAGGCCGGCTTCACGATCGGCGAGCGCGTGCTGCGCCCGGCCATGGTCGGTGTGGCCAAGGGCGGCCCCAAGGCGCCCTCCGGCGAGGCGAATGCCGCGGACGCCTGATCGCGCGACAGGCTCAACGACACAAACAAAAACCGGCGGCCGAAAGGCCGCCGGTTTTTTTCATGCAGAGATGGTCGGCCTCAGGCCGCGGACGCCTGTTCCTCGCTGAGGCAGGCATAGATCGCGCTCTCGCTGTCGGAGGCGCGCAGCTTGGCGACCATCGCGGGATCGCGCAGCACGCGCGCAATGCGCGACAGGGCCTTGAGGTGATCTGCCCCTGCGCCTTCCGGCGCCAGGAGCAGGAAGACGAGATCGACCGGCTGATCGTCGAGCGCTTCGAAGTCCACGGGGGTTTCGAGCCTCGCGAAAAGGCCGACGATCTGGGTAAGCGCCCTCAGCTTGCCGTGCGGGATGGCGATGCCATTGCCCACGCCGGTCGAACCGAGCCGTTCACGCTGAAGGATGACGTCGAAGATCTCACGTTCCGGAATCCCGGTGATCTTGGCCGCTTTTGTCGCCAGTTCCTGAAGCAGCTGCTTCTTGGAATTGGCCTTCATCGCCGGAATAATCGCACTCTGCTGCAGTAGACCTGCCAATGCCATGCTTTTGTCCTCGTGCGCTGCGTGAAGGGGTTGAAGAGACGTGGTGCCGGTCAGCGGCACCACGTTCCCCCACTCAGCCTTTGATATTGGCTGCGTCGATCCAGCCAATATTTCCGTCGTTGCGTCGGTAGACGATATTGAGCTGCTCCGAGCCGGCGCTGCGGAAGAGAAGAACCGGATCGTCCGTCATGTCGAGCGCCATGACGGCACTTGCGACAGACATCGTCCTCAGTTTCTTCGTGCTTTCCGCAACGATGGTCGGTGCGTAGTCCTCGGGAAGCTCGTCGTCTTCGTCGGGGACCGAATCCATCACCGTGTAGGCTACTTCTGCAAAGGCATCGTGACCGTTGCCGTTATGGTGTGCCTTGAGCTTGCGCTTGTACCTGCGCAGGCGCTTCTCGATCCGTTCCGAGGCCGACTGGAAAGCGGCCAGAGGATCGTTTGCTTCGCCATTTGCCTGCAAGGCCATCCCCGTATCGAGGTGGATCTTGCAGTCCGCGCTGTACCGCGATCCCGCTTTTTCTACGGTGACCTGGCTCGAATATCCTCCGTCGAAATATTTGGTTACGGCATCTCCCATCTGCTCTTCAATGCGCTGACGGAAAGTTTCACCGATTTCCATATGTTTACCGGATACACGCACACTCATGGAGGTTTCCTCTCTTTCGTGATTTGCGTGCAACAGTCTATTCCAACCTCATCCACGTTCCAAGCTTTTCACGCATGTGATGTCGCGGGTATCGCCTGATAAAGAAAAACGGGGATATGTCTGGAATTCCGGCCTGTCTTCCCATTGGAATTGGGGCGCGCATTAGCCCGTCTGGCCGGTGAAGTCAATCGGCGGATTCAGCGATCGTTAACTTCCGGCCGCCGGAGGGTTGTTTTCGCAGGCCCGTTTTACGAGGCCGTGGCCCTGGCAAGCGCCCGCTTTTCCCGGCGCCGCTGCACGGACGACGGGATGTTCATCGCCTCGCGGTACTTGGCGACCGTGCGGCGTGCGAGATCCACCCCCCCCTTGCGCAGGGCATCGACGATGTCGTCGTCGGACAGTACCGCGGCAGGGTCCTCCTGCGTGATCATGGTGCGAATGCGGTGGCGTACGCTCTCGGCGGAATGGGAATCGCCGCCTTCGGCCGAGCCGATCGAGACGGTGAAGAAATATTTCAGCTCGAAAAGGCCGCGCGGCGTCAGCATGTATTTGTTGGACGTGACGCGGCTCACCGTCGATTCGTGCATCTTGATCGCGTCGGCGACCGTCTTGAGGTTCAGCGGGCGCAGATGATCGACGCCGTGCATGAGGAAGGCATCCTGCTGGCGCACGATCTCGGTGGCCACCTTCATGATGGTGCGGGCGCGCTGGTCGAGGCTGCGGGTCAGCCAGTTGGCCGTCTGGAGGCATTCATTGAGGAAGCCGTGGTCTTCGCTGTCGCGGCGCGTGCGGCTGGAGACGTTGGCGTAGTAATCGCGGTTCACGAGCACGCGCGGCAGCGTGTCGGCGTTGAGCTCGATGTGCCAGGAGCCGTCAGGGGCAGCGCGCACGATGATATCGGGCACCACGGCTTCCGATGCGCCCGTCTCGTAGCGCGTACCCGGCTTGGGATCGAGCTTGCGGATTTCCGTCAGCATGTCCAGAAGGTCCTCCTCGCCCACGCCGCACAGCTTCTTGAGCGTGGCGAAATCGCGCCGGGCGAGCAGCTCGAGATTGCCCACGAGCGCGGCCATGGCCGGATCGAACCGGTCGAGCGCCTTCAGCTGGAGGGCGAGGCATTCGCTGAGCGAGCGGGCAAACACGCCGTGCGGCTCCAGCTGCTGCAGGCTTGCGAGAACGCGCTCCACCTCGGCCACCGGCCTGGCGAGCTTCAGCGCCGTCTCGGCGATATTGCCCTGCAGATAGCCGGCATCGTCCAACTGGTCGACCAGATGCTGGGCAATCAGCCGGTCGACGGGACTTGCGAGTGCGAAGGGGATCTGCTCGTTCAGGATATCGCGCAGCGTCTTGCGTGCGGCCACGAAGTCGTCGAGGTCATAGCCTTCGCCTGCCTCGCTGCCAGGCATCGACTTCCATTGGCCGATCAGTTCCGGGGCATCCGCGGCCCGCGGCCCGGCATCATCCGGAAACACGTTGTCGAGGCCGCCGTCGAAGGTTTCGGAGGCGTCGCCCGCGCTGCCCATCGTGGCATTGTCGTAGAGATCCGGCTGGCCGGCGTCCTCATTGCCCATGCTTTCGGCAGGGCCGCGGTCGTCATTGACGAGAATATGGTCACTTGGCCCGCCACCGCCGCCATCGTCGGCCGGTGCGATTTCGAGCAGCGGATTCTTCTCGACTTCCTGCTCGATGAACTGGTTGAGCTCGAAATGCGTCATCTGCAGCAGCTGAATCGACTGCATCAGCTGCGGTGTCATGACCAGCGACTGGCTTTGGCGCAGAAAAAGGCTGGCTGCGAGTGCCATTCGGACGCGTTACTCCCCGGAAAAAACAGTTTCCGTCCGCCACGGCGGACGTGGCAAAATCCAACTGGCCCAAAAATTGCTTTTTTAGGGGGTTTGGTCAAGTCACAGCGACGAACTTGGTGAAGATCGCCGCTGTCGTCTCAAAGACTGAAGTTATCGCCGAGATAAAGGCGGCGGACATCGGGATTGTTGACGATGTCGTTCGCCCGGCCGTGGGTCAGCACTTCGCCGGCATGGATGATATAGGCCCGGTCGATCAGGCCGAGCGTCTCGCGCACATTGTGGTCGGTGATGAGAACGCCGATGCCGCGGGACGTGAGGTGGCGCACCAGCGCCTGGATATCGGAGACCGAAATGGGGTCGACGCCGGCAAAGGGTTCGTCGAGCAGCATGAAGGTCGGGTCGGTGGCCAGCGCGCGGGCGATTTCCAGACGACGGCGCTCGCCGCCCGAAAGGGCCACGGCCGGCGACTTGCGCAGATGGGAAATCGAGAACTCGGCGAGCAGGCTGTCGAGCTTGGCTTCGCGCCGCGCCTTGTCCTTGTCGTGAACTTCCAGCACGGCGCGGATGTTTTCCTCGACCGTCAGGCCGCGAAAGATCGAGGCTTCCTGCGGCAGGTAGCCGACGCCGAGCCGCGCGCGGCGGTACATCGGCATGGTGGTCACCTCGTGGCCGTTGATCTCGATCGACCCTTCGTCGACAGGCACAAGCCCGGTGATCATGTAGAAACAGGTGGTCTTGCCCGCGCCGTTCGGCCCCAGCAGCCCGACCGCCTCGCCCCGGCGCACCACGAGCGACACGCCATTGACGACGCGCCTGTCGCGATAGGTCTTGGTCAGCCCGCGGGCGATGAGGGTGCCCTCATAGCGTGCCAGATCCGCTGCGTGCGGAGCATGATGCTGCGCAGCATTCTTCGGAGCGCGCGTCAGACGGGAGAGCAGGGAAGGAGCCACTGGGTAAAACGCTATATCAGTTCGTTTGCTTGCGGGACTTGGGATCCAGCTGGATCATCACGCGGCCGCCGCAGGCATCGAGCGTGGCCTCGCCGGTGCGCATGGCCACGTTGAGCTGGCAGCCGACGAAGACGTTTTCGCCTTCCGAGAGCACGACCTTCTTGCCCTTCAGCTGCATGGTCTCGTTGACCATGTTGAAGGTGCCGGTGTCGCCGGTCGCCTCCTGCTTGTCAGACTTGAGATAGACCTTGTCGAAGACGTCGATCTTCTCGATGTCGGCATTGCCGCTGGCCACCGAGCCTTCGCCCGATTTGTAATAGACCACCATCCGGCCGGCCTGCATCGTCGTGGTGCCCTGCACGACCTTCACATTGCCGGTAAACTCGGCCTTGCGCTCCTGGTCGCGGATCTCGAGCTTGTCGCTCTGGATCTGGATGGGCTGGTCGTTGGAGAGCTGCATGCCCGTCATCTGGCTCTTCTGCTGGGCGCCGGCCGGACCGGCGGCAAACGCGAAGCCCGCGACAAGAACCAAAAGGCTGGTGGCCCGGACAGGGGCGGAGAGGGTGGCGAACATGGGGCTCTTACTGTTCTTTGTTGCGGATAGCGGCCGGGTCGACATCGACGACGACCTTGCCCTCGAAGACGACGACCTTGCCTTTATCCGTCATTCGCAGCGACTGCGCAACAATGGATGCGCCGCTGGATTTGATCGAGACGGGCTTGTCCGTCGACATCGTGCCGCCATTGATATCGAGCTGGGCGGACTGGAAGGCGGCATCGAGGCCGGTATTGAGGTGGATGGTGAAGGGCGCAACCATGTCGAGCAGGTTGCGGCCGCGGTCGTAGATGCCGTTCTGGGCGACGACTTCCGCCACCGTGGATTCGTTCATCGGCATTTTCGCGAGGATGTCGTGAAGCTCGATGACGTCGGGCTGCTTCATGTCCTGCAGCGCGCGTTCGGCCTTCATGGAATAGCTGATGCCGTCCTTGTTGCGGCCGGCGATGGCCGGATTGCGCATCACGATCTTGCCGTCCTCGATCGATGCACTCTCCACCTGGAGATCGGAGGGGAGATAGGTGCGCACGATGGAAACCACGGCAAAGACGGCGCCGATGATGAGGGCGGCCACAGGCAGGGCGATCTTCAGCAGGCGCACGCGCGAGGAGTGCCGCGTCGCGAGGCGGTAGGCCTCCACGGAATTGCCTGTGCTCTGCGCACCCGTCGATGTGTCTGCCGCGCTGTTCAGCATCCTGCCTGCTTGAATTCGAGTATCGGCAAATCGGGTCGCCCTGGTAACGGCTCCCATATGGCGATTATTCCTGAACAAACAATGGATGCCAAGAAAGTTCAGCGACGAATTGCCATTTGCACGGCCAATGCCATATCGATAGGGCCTTCGGCAAGTCACCCAAGGGTCGGCTTCCATAGGGAATGAGGACAGGGAATGGATCACTCCGCCATCGCCGACCGCCGGCAGCTGCGTCGCAAACTCACGTTCTGGCGCGTCGTCGCCATCCTGATCGCGCTTGCCGTCATCTTTGCGGCCGTCGCCTGGCGCTGGCCGGATGCGGGCGCTGGCGACCATATCGCGCGCGTCGAGATTTCCGGCATCATCCAGGACGACAAGGACCTGCTGGAACGCCTCGACCGCATCGCCAAGAACGACCGCGCAAAAGCCCTGGTGGTGACGATTTCCTCGCCGGGCGGCACGACCTATGGCGGCGAGGTCATCTTCAAGGCGCTGCGCAAGGTGGCGGAAAAGAAGCCCGTCGTCTCGGATGTGCGCACACTCGCCGCCTCCGCCGGCTATATGATCGCAACCGCCGGCGATACGATCATCGCGGGTGAAAGCTCGATCACCGGCTCCATCGGCGTTCTCTTCCAGTATCCGCAGTTGAAGGACCTCATGGACAAGGTCGGCGTCTCCCTGGAGGAGATCAAGTCGGCGCCGCTGAAAGCCGAGCCGTCGCCGTTCCATCCCGCCAGCGAAGAGGCCAAGACCATGATCCGCGCCATGGTGATGGACAGCTACGACTGGTTCGTCGACCTGGTCGCCGAGCGCCGCAAACTGCCGCGCGCCGAGGTGCTGCGCCTTGCCGACGGCAGCATCTTCACCGGCCGGCAGGCGCTCGCCGCCAAGCTGGTGGACACGCTGGGCGGGCCGGAGGCGATCCGCGCCTATCTTGCCGAGCGCAAGGTCTCGGCCGACCTTCCCGTCATCGACTACGCGCCGGCCGGCCGCACTGGCTTCCCGTTCCTCGGTTCAGGCGCGCTCGATTTCGTCCGGTCGCTTCTCGGCATGCCGCTCGACCTGCAGCCGACAATCGAAAAACTGGGCGGCCAAAAGTTGTTTCTTGACGGTCTTGTCTCCGTTTGGCAGGTTGACCATGATTGAAAAACAAGAGTTTTTGAGGGGGATACAGTGATCAAGTCCGAACTGGTTCAGATTGTCGCCGCTCGCAATCCACACCTCTACCATCGCGACGTCGAGAATATCGTCAATGCCGTGCTCGACGAGATCACCGATGCGCTTGCCGCAGGTAATCGGGTCGAGTTGCGCGGCTTCGGGGCCTTTTCGGTCAAGAACCGCCCCTCGCGCTCCGGCCGCAACCCGCGCACCGGCGACGCGGTCTTCGTCGAAGAGAAGTGGGTCCCCTTCTTCAAGACCGGCAAGGAACTGCGTGAACGCCTCAATCCCGGTCAGGCCGACCAGGACGATTGAGGCGATTAGCCAAGGGTTTCGCGGGGTTATGCGCGGAGCCGCAGGAATGGAGGCAGGGCGCCCACGGGCGCCTCGCGCCGGAAAGGTGACGTCATGGTCAAGAGAGTTTTCAACGTCGTCGTGCTGATCCCGATCGGCATCCTGCTGATCGTTCTGTCGGTCGCCAATCGCCAGCCCGTGACCCTGGCGCTCAACCCCTTCCGGCCGGAAGACAGCGTGCTGTCCGTCACCGCGCCCTTCTTCGTCTACCTATTCCTCGCGACGATCCTCGGCCTTGTGCTGGGTGCGCTGATCACCTGGTTTACCCAGGGCAAGTACCGCAAGCGTGCCCGTATCGAGGCCAACGAGGCGGTGAAATGGCACAGCGAGGCCGAAAAGCACCGCACCCGCGCCGAGGCGATCGCCTCGCAGGCCGTCCTGCCGTCGCCGGGAAAGTGATCTAGGCGGCCCTGCCGTTCAGCCGCGCCTCGAGATCGGCGAAGAAGCGCATCGCCAGTTTTCTGGCCGAGGAACCGATGAGGCGCGAGCCGAACTGGGCGAGCTTTCCACCAACCTGCGTGTGGATGTCATAGGCGAGGATCGTGCTCGCGTCGTCCTCGATCAACCGCACATCCGCGCTGCCCTTGGCGAGGCCGGCAATGCTGCCCTTGCCTTCGCCCGTGATCGTGTAGCTTTCGGGCGGGTTGAGGTTCGAGAGGGTGACTTCGCCGCTGAAGGTGGCCGAAACCACGCCGATCTTGAACTTCACGGTCAGGTCGAGCTCCGTCGGCGATCGCCGGACGATCTCCTGGCAGCCGGGAATGCAGGCCTTCAGCGTGTCGGGATCGTTGAGAGCGGCCCACACCGCATCGCGCGGGGCGGCTATGCGTTCCTCACCGGTCAGGTCCATCTGCGATTCTCCCTTGTGTAGTCTCAAGTTATCGTCATCGGAAAGCGCTTTGCCAAGTGGGGGAGGGATGGTATGGGAGCCGCTTGTTTTCCGGCGTTGCCGGCCAGTTTCCAACCGACGACGGACGATCCATCGTGAAGGACAGACACCGCCGGCCGAAAAGCGGCCCCGCCGCCCCCGCCAAGCCACACGGATCCCCGCGGCCGCAGACGCAGAAGGCCCCGGCCGTAAAGACCACCGTCGCGAAGCCCGCCGCGAAGAAGGAGCCGCGCCCGGCGCCGGATGCGCCCGCACGCCCGCTGATGCGCCGCGACGGGTCAAAACCGGCCGAGCGCGTGCCGGTCATTCTCGAAACGGCGGGTTCGGATCAGTATCGCCTCATCGACACTGGCGCCGGCGAGAAGCTGGAGCAGTACGGCCCCTATCGCATCGTGCGCCCGGAAGCCCAGGCGCTCTGGCAGCGCAGCCTGCCCGACAACCTGTGGGACAAGGCGGACGCCCTCTTCACCGGCGATACGGACGAGGACGGCATGGGGCGCTGGAAGTTTCCCCGGGAGGCTCTCGGCGAAACCTGGCCGATGCAGCTCCTGGGTGTCGATTTCCATGGCCGCTTCACCGCCTTCCGCCATGTCGGCGTCTTCCCCGAACAGCTCGCGCATTGGAGCTGGATGAAGGAGAAGGTCGAGACGGCCGGCCGGCCGGTCAAGGTGCTGAACCTCTTCGGCTATACCGGCGTGGCTTCGCTGGTGGCCGCCGCCGCCGGGGCCGAAGTCACCCATGTCGATGCCTCGAAGAAGGCGATCGGCTGGGCGCGCGAGAACCAGGCGCTCGGCCGCATGGACAAGCTGCCGATCCGCTGGATCTGTGAAGACGCGATGAAGTTCATCCAGCGCGAGGAACGCCGCGGCAGCAAATACGACATCATCCTCACCGACCCGCCGAAATTCGGCCGTGGTCCCAATGGCGAGGTCTGGCATCTCTTCGACCATCTTCCGCTGATGCTCGATGTCTGCCGCGAGATCCTGTCGCCGAAAGCCATCGGCCTCGTGCTGACCGCCTATTCGATCCGCGCGAGCTTCTATTCGATCCACGAGCTGATGCGCGAGACGATGCGCGGCGCCGGCGGCACGGTGGAATCGGGCGAACTCGTCATCCGCGAGAGCGGCACGGACGGCAGGCAAGCCGGCCGCGCGCTCTCCACCTCCCTCTTCAGCCGATGGATCAGCGCATGAGCCACGATCACCAGGGAACGCGCCGCGTCGGGCAGGTCAAGGAGGTCACGAGCCTCTCCAACCCGATCGTCAAGGACATCAAGGCGCTGTCCGACAAGAAGCACCGCGACGAGACGAAGAGCTTCATGGCCGAAGGCCTCAAGCTCGTCATCGACGCGCTGGAGCTCGGCTTCGAGATCCGCACATTGGTCTATGCCAAGAACGTCAAGGACAAGCCGCAGGTCGTGCAATGCGCGACGAAGACGGTGGCGCGCGGCGGTCTGGTGCTGGAGGTGAGCGAGAAGGTGCTTTCCTCGATCACGCGGCGCGACAATCCGCAGATGGTCGTCGGCATCTTCACCCAGCGCTGGACGAACCTGCGCGACGTGAGGCCCGGAAACGGCGAGACCTATGTCGCGCTCGATCGCGTCCGCGATCCCGGCAATCTCGGCACGATCATCCGCACGGCCGATGCCGCGGGTGCGAGCGGCGTCATCCTCGTCGGCGAAAGCACCGACCCGTTCTCGATGGAGACCGTGCGCGCCACGATGGGATCGGTCTTCGCCGTGCCGCTGGTCAGGGCCAGCGTGGCGGACTTCCTCGCCTGGAAGAAGGGGGCGGGCGTGCGCGTCGTTGCGACCCATCTCGCCGGCGCCGTCGATTATCGCACCATCGACTACAAGACGAAGCCCGTCGTGCTCCTGATGGGCAACGAGCAGTCCGGCCTGCCGGATACGCTGGCGAGCGAGGCGGATGCGCTGGCCCGCATTCCGCAGGCGGGCCTTGCGGATTCGCTCAACCTCGCCATCGCAACCGGCGTCATGCTCTTCGAGGCGCGCCGCCACCTGCTGACGCTGGACGACCGCGCATGACCAATCGCATTCCCCTCATGTCCCGGCCGGTGCCGGTCATCATCGTCATCCTGCTCGCGCTGCTGCTCGATCAGGCGGTGAAATTCGCCGTCGAGATGTGGCTTCCCTTCCAGGAGGCGGTGCATGTCGTGCCGATGCTGGCGCTCTACCGCACCTACAATTACGGCGTCGCCTTCTCGATGCTGTCGGGCCTGGAGGGCTGGCTGATCGTGACGCTGCGCCTTTTCGTCGTGGCTTTCGTCGCCTGGCTGTGGCGGCAGACGCCGAAGGAGCGCGGCTTCGCCCATGCCGGCTACGCCTTCATCATCGCCGGCGCCTTCGGCAACCTCATCGACCGGGCGCTCTTCGGCTATGTGATCGACTATATCCTGTTCTACACGGAGACATGGTCCTTCGCGGTGTTCAATCTCGCCGACAGTTTCATCACCATCGGCGCAGGCCTGGTGATCCTCGACGAACTGCTTCTGCTGCGCCGTAAGGATCGCTAAACTTTTAGCGACTTGCTGAAGCCGATTTGAACGGTCCGCATGATAAGCGGATCCCATGAGCGAACCCGTCAAGCTACAGAGCCGGCTTCAGGCCGAATTCGCCGAGGCGCCGTCCCGGCCGGCTCACGGCCGCCCGGATGGAGAGGTCACGCGCGACGCCTCAGCGTCCGCCGCACCCGCGCGGGAAAGCCATGCGGCGATCCGCGCCGTCATCGCCGGCGTCGGTCTGCTTTGCGCCGCGCTGGTCCTGATCACCGGCATGGCGTCGGGCTTTTACATCGCTGCCGCCGGTCTTGGTCTCACGGGCATAGCCGGCGCCATGTTCCTCTTCCTGTCCCGCCGGCCGCCCGCCGGCATCGAGACGATGCATGACCGCGGCTGGGAACGCAGCGAGACCTCCGAAATCCTTTCCGCGATCCATGACGTGCTGGGCGATATCATCGTCACCCGCACCCTTGATGGCCGCATCCTGCGGGCCAATGCCGTTCTGGGTGCGCTGACGGGCGTCGCTGATGTCGAAGGCCGCACGCTGGAGGCGCTCGGCCTCTCCTTCCGTTCGCAGGCAAGCGCACATCGCTACGATGTCGACGTGCAAACCGCGTCTGGCATGCGCATCTATTCCTGGCACGATGTCACGGTGCGCGATCCCGCGTCGGGCGAACTGGTGGTGCAGTCCATTGCGCGCGACGTGACGGAAGAACGCCGGGCGGAAGGCGAGCGCGAGAAGGCCCGCCAGCGCGCGGAGGCGGCGAGTGCCGCCAAGTCTCGCCTGCTGGCCACCGTCAGCCACGAAATCCGCACGCCGCTTTCCGGCATCCTCGGCATGTCCCATCTCCTGGGCCAGACCCGGCTCACGGCCGAGCAGAAGAACTACCTCGCCGGCATGCGCCAGTCCGGGCATGCGCTCGTGCAGCTCGTCGACGACCTCCTGGATTTCTCCAGCATCGAGGCAGGCCGCTTCCAGCTGCGGCCGTCGGAAGAGCCGGTGCGTCCGATGCTGGAAAGCGTCGTGGAGATGCTGTCGCCGCGCGCCCATGAAAAGGGGATCGAGATCGGTTCGTTCGTCTCCGCGGATGTGCCGGGCCTTCTTCTCTACGACGCCGCGCGCCTGCGCCAGGTGCTCTACAATGTCGTCGGCAATGCCGTGAAATTCACCCATACCGGCGGTGTCCTGCTGGAAACGATGCTCGACGGCGATGCCATCGTCATCCGGGTGACGGATACGGGGCCCGGCATGCGGCCGGACGAGCAGGCCCGCATCTTCGAGGAATTCGAACAGACCGGCAGTGCGGCGCAGCGCAGCGGCGGCACGGGGCTGGGGCTCGCCATCTCGGCACGCATCCTTTCCGAGGCCGGCGGCGCCCTGACGCTGGAGAGCGCCCCCGGCCGGGGCAGCACCTTCACCATCCGCATGCCGGTGGAGGCGCGGCTGCGCGCCTCTCGCGGCACGCGCAAGAGCGTGCTGCGCGGCAGCCTCGTCTTCCTGCTCGCGCCGGCGGGTCCCGCCTCGGCGGCGCTGGTGCGCACCATCGGCGCGCTCGGCGGCGCCTGCCATCTCGCCACCTCCGTCGAGGAGGCCGAAAACGTCATGCGCCACCTGGCCGCACGGGGAGAAACCCTCACCGATATCATCGTGGACAACCGCCTGGCCGGGGTCTTCCGCCGCGAACTGGCCGACATGGCCTTTCTGCGCGAGAGCGCCGCCCGCCGCATCTATCTCGTCAATCCCGAGGATCGCGGCAGCCGCGCCATCGGCAAGGGCGAGGGGTACGATTCCTGGCTGATCCGGCCGCTGCGCGAGCGTTCGCTCGTCGAGGTGCTGCGCGGCCGGATGAAGGGGGTCGAGGTGCGCGACGCGATCAACGACAACCGCCCGATCCTGAAGGACCCTCCGCCGGTGGCGCCGGACCCGCGTGCGGCGGCCTCCTCGGGCATCCGGATCCTGCTGGCGGAGGACGATCCGGTCAATGCCATGCTGGTGCGCTCGGTCCTGGAACGCGCCGGCCATACGGTACGCCACGTGCCGGATTATCCGGCTCTTGTCTCCGCGCTCGGCGGGGCGACGGATGCGGGGCCGTTTGCGCCTGAACTGATCGTCACCGATCTCGGCATGCCGGGCGGTGAAGGGCAGGAGATGATCGCCCGGATCGTGCGCTGCGATTACGGCAATGCCCGCCTTCCCGTGATGGTGCTGACGGCGGACAACCGCACGGGCCTAGCGGAGGAACTCCTTTCCATCGGCGCCGATGCGGTGCTGGCCAAGCCCGCCGATCCCGCGCGTCTTCTGGGAGAAATCGCCCGGATCGCCCGGCGCGCACGGGCCTGACGGCCACCCCGGCGGCTTTGCCCTATCCAAGCCAGCTTTACGTCATTATCCTGTTGCAGAATCGTGATTAAAGTCGCGAAGCTCATCAACGGGTAGACTGCCATGACGATCGAACTCTCCCAGACCATCGCTCCCGCGGAGATCGCTCAGAAGCCCGCCCCGGCAACGGAACGGCCGGCGTCGGACGTGCTCGGCCGCATTGGCAATCTCGAAACCCGTCTGGCGCGCTCCGTCTCCGAGATCGATGCCGCGCAGGCCGTACGCTACCGCGTCTTCGTCGAGGAGATGAACGCCCAACTTTCGCCCGATGCCGTGCGCCGCAAGCGCGACATCGATGCCTGGGACATGGTCTGCGACCACCTGCTCGTGCTCGATACCGCAATCGAGGGCGATGCCGAGGAGCAGATCGTCGGCACCTACCGGCTGTTGCGGCAGGATGTGGCGGCCGTTTCCGGCGGCTTCTATTCGCAGTCCGAGTTCGATGTCGACGCCCTGGTCGCCCGCCATCCCGACAAGCGCTTCATGGAGCTCGGCCGCTCCTGCGTGCTGCCGGCCTATCGCACCAAGCGCACGGTCGAGCTGCTTTGGCAGGGCGCCTGGGCCTATTCGCTGAAACATGGCGTGGACGTGATGTTCGGCTGCGCCTCCTTCCACGGCACGGTGCCGGAGGAGCACGCGCTGGCGCTTTCCTTCCTGCACCACAATGTGCAGGCCAAGGACGACTGGAGCGTTTCGGCCCGGCCGGAACTCTTCCGCGTCATGGACCTGATGCCGGCGGAAGGCATCGATGCGCGCAAGGCGCTGGTGGCCATGCCGCCGCTCGTGAAGGGCTACCTGAGGCTCGGCGCGACCATCGGCAGCGGCGCGGTCGTGGACCACGCCTTCAACACGACGGACGTGCTGATCGTCCTGCCGATCGGCCAGATTTCCGGCCGCTATCTCAATTACTATGGCGCGGATGCCGGGCGTTTCGCGAGCTGAGGAATGAGGCGGTAGCCAATAACCGGTAGGTGTGTTGCGCTTCCCTACTGCCTACTGCCTACTGCCTTAACCGCCCGAATTATACGCGGCCAGCGTCGCCATGTTGACGATGTCCGAATCCTTTGCACCCATCGAGACGATCTGCACCGACTTGTCGAGGCCGACCAGAAGCGGGCCGATGACGGTGGAGCCGCCGAGTTCCTGCAGCATCTTGGTCGAGATCGACGCCGAGTGGAACGCCGGCATCACCAGCACGTTGCCGGGGCCGGAGAGGCGGCAGAATGGATATTGCTCCATGATGCGCGGATTGAGCGCCACGTCGGCCGCCATCTCTCCATCATATTCGAAATCGACGCGGCGGCGGTCGAGGATCTTCACCGCCTCGCGCACCCGCTCGGAGCGTTCGCCCGACGGATGGCCGAAGGTGGAGTAGGCGAGCATCGCCACGCGCGGCTCGTAGCCGAGACGCCGTGCGAGGCCCGCCGCTTCCTCCGCGATATCGGCCAGTTCTTCGGACGACGGCATGTCGTGCACGGCGGTATCGGCCACCAGCACGGCGCGGCCGCGGCAGAGCGCCAGCGACGCGCCGATGACGCGATGGCCGGGCTTGGGATCGATGCAGCGCCGCACGTCTTCCAGCGCGGTGGAATAGTTGCGGGTCAGGCCCGTCACCATCGCATCCGCATCGCCGAGGGCCACCATGCACGCCGCGAAATGGTTGCGGTCGTTATGGATCATGCGCTGCGCGTCGCGGTAGAGGAAACCCTTCCGCTGGATGCGGGCATAGAGATAGTCGATATAGGCGTCGTTGCGCGTCGAGATACGGGCATTGAGCAGTTGGATGCCGGGCCGGTCGAGATCGATGCCGGCGCGTTCGGCGATCTCCCGCATCCGGTCGTCGCGGCCGACGAGGATGGCGGTGCCGAGCTGCTGGTTGGCATAGGACACGGCGGCGCGCATCATCTGCTCTTCCTCGCCCTCGGCGAAGACGACGCGTTTCGGCTGGCGGCGCACCCGGGCATAGATCTGCTGCAGCGTCGAGGCGATCGGGTCTCGCCGTGCCTTAAGGTCGCGTGCATAGGCGTCGAGGTCGGGAATGTCCTTGCGCGCCACGCCCGTTTCCATCGCCGCCTTGGCCACGGCGACGGGTATGGCCGAGATGAGGCGCGGGTCGAAGGGCACCGGGATGATGTATTGCGCCCCGAAACGCGGGCGCACGCCCTGATAGGCGGCGGCCACGTCGTCAGGCACGTCTTCCTTCGCGAGATGGGCGAGCGCTTCGGCGGCGGCGATCTTCATCGCATCGTTGATGGTTGAGGCCCGCACGTCGAGCGCGCCGCGGAAGATATAGGGGAAGCCCAGCACGTTGTTGACCTGGTTCGGATAATCCGAGCGGCCCGTCGCCACGATGGCGTCGTCGCGGATGCGCGCGACTTCCTCGGGCGTGATTTCCGGGTCGGGATTGGCCATGGCGAATATGATCGGGCGCGGCGCCATCGAGCGGATCATCTCTTCGGAGAATGCGCCCTTGGCCGAGAGGCCGAACACCACGTCGGCGCCCGCCATGGCCTCGGCCAGCGAGCGGCGGTCGGTCTTGACCGCATGGGCCGATTTCCACTGGTTCATGCCGTCTTCGCGGCCCTGGTAGATGACGCCCTTGGTGTCGCAGAGGATGACGTTGTCGGGAGCGAAGCCCATCGCCTTGATGAGTTCGATACAGGCGATGGCGGCCGCACCCGCGCCGTTGCAGACGAGCTTCGTCGTCTTGAAGTCGCGGCCGGTCAGCGCCAGCGCATTGATGAGGCCGGCGGCGGCGATGATGGCGGTGCCGTGCTGGTCGTCGTGGAAGACCGGGATGTCCATCAGCTCGCGCAGGCGGCTTTCGATGATGAAACAGTCGGGCGCCTTGATGTCCTCGAGGTTGATGCCGCCGAAGGAGGGGCCGAGATAGCGCACGCAGTTGATGAACTCGTCGACATTCTCCGTATCGACCTCGAGGTCGATGGAATCGACGTCGGCGAAGCGCTTGAAGAGCACCGACTTGCCTTCCATGACCGGCTTGGAGGCAAGCGCGCCGAGATTGCCGAGGCCGAGAATGGCCGTGCCGTTCGAGATGACGGCGACCATGTTGCCGCGCGTGGTGTAGTCGTAGGCGGTGGAGGGGTCTTCGGCGATGGCCTTCACGGGCACGGCCACGCCGGGCGAATAGGCGAGCGACAGGTCGCGCTGCGTCGCCATCGGCTTGGTCGGCGTGATCTCCAGCTTGCCCGGACGGCCGGACGAGTGGAAATCCAGCGCTTCGATGTCCGTGACGCTGGCCTTCTGGCGATCGGATTTGGCGGTTCCCGGCATGCTGTCCCCCTTCATACTCCTGTGGGCGATAGGCCCACACCTCCACGCAGGTGTTGTTTTCTATAGCGGCACATGGCTAGGGTGACACCTCTTTTTTGGGAAGAACTGACTCTCCGTGAACGACCAGATCGCACGACCGAACGATATCCTGTCGACGGCCGAACTCGCCTCCGACGAAAGCCGCGCATCGGCCACGCCGATGATGGAGCAGTTTATCGAGATCAAGGCGGCCAATCCCGACAGCATGCTGTTCTACCGCATGGGGGATTTCTACGAGCTGTTCTTCCAGGATGCCGTGGACGCTTCGCGCGCGCTCGGCATCACGCTGACGAAACGCGGCCAGCATATGGGCCTCGACATTCCCATGTGCGGCGTGCCGGTCCATGCGGCGGACGATTATCTGCAACGGCTCATCGCGCTCGGTTTCCGCGTCGCCGTCTGCGAGCAGGTCGAGGATCCCGCGGAGGCCAAGAAGCGCGGCTCGAAATCCGTGGTGCGCCGCGATGTCGTGCGCCTCGTCACGCCGGGCACGCTGACCGAGGAAAAGCTGCTCTCGCCCTCGGATGCCAATTACCTGATGGCCGTCGCGCGCATTCGCGGCGGGGCGGAACCCTCCATGGCGCTCGCCTGGATCGATATCTCGACCGGCATCTTCCGCCTGTCGGAGACCGCGCAGGGCCAGCTTCTGGCCGATATCCTGCGCATTGATCCGCGAGAGCTGATCGTGCCGGATACCCTGTTCCACGATCCCGATTTCCGCCCGGTGCTCGATGTTCTCGGCCGCGTGGCCGTGCCGCAGCCGGCCGTGCTGTTCGACAGCGCCACGGCGGAAGGCCGCATCGCGCGCTATTTCGGCGTGTCCACCCTCGACGGTTTCGGGACGTTTTCGCGCGCCGAGATGGCTGCGGCCTCCGCCGCCGTCGCCTATGTCGAAAAAACCCAGATCGCGGAGCGCCCGCCGCTCGGCCGGCCGGAGCGCGAAAGCTCGGCCTCGACGCTCTTCATCGATCCCGCCACCCGCGCCAATCTCGAACTGGTGCGCACGCTCTCGGGCGAGCGCAGCGGCACGCTTCTGAAGGCGATCGACCGCACCGCCACGAGCGGCGGCGCGCGTCTTCTCGCCGAACGTCTGATGTCGCCCTTGACCGACCCCGAGGCGATCAATGCCCGGCTCGATTCGATTGCGACGCTCGCCGACCGGCCCTCCTTCTGCGAGGACCTGCGCCGCGCCCTCAAGCAGCTGCCCGACATGCCGCGCGCGCTTTCGCGCATCGCGCTCGGCCGTGGCGGCCCGCGTGATCTGGGCGCGATCCTCCAGGGGCTTTCCACCTCTGCCGAGATCGCCCGCCTGATGGCATCCGAGGCGCTGGAGGGCGAGCTGGCCGCCGCGCGCGACGCGATCGCCACGCTGCCGCTCGATCTGTCGCATCGCCTCGCCTTCATGCTGGCCGACGAACTGCCGCTTCTGAAGCGCGACGGCGGCTTCATCCGCGAGGCGGCCGATGCCGAGCTGGACGAGATGCGGGCGCTGCGCGACCAGTCCCGCCGCGTCATTGCCGGCCTCCAACTGGAATATGCCGAGGAGACGGGCGTCAAGTCTTTGAAGATCAAGCACAACAACGTGCTCGGCTACTTCATCGAGGTTTCGGCCGGAAACGCCGCGGCGCTGACCGACAGCGACGCGGCCAAGGCGCGTTTCATCCACCGCCAGACCATGGCCGGCGCCATGCGCTTCACCACGACGGTGCTCTCCGAACTCGAAACCAAGATCGCCAATGCCGCCGACCGGGCGCTGGCCATCGAGCTTGCCGCCTTCGACGGTCTGGTCGAGGCGGTGGTGGCCGAAGCCGAGGCGATCAAGGCGGCGGCGCGCGCGCTTGCCGTGGTGGATGTGTCCGTCGGGCTGGCGGCCCTGGCGGAAGAGCAGGCCTATTGCCGGCCGGTTGTGGACGCCTCGACCATGTTCGCCATCGTCGGCGGGCGGCATCCGGTCGTGGAACAGGCGCTGCGCCGCCAGCGCGGCACCGCCTTCGTCGCCAATTCCTGCGATCTCTCGCCCCACGACGGCAAGGGCCACGGTGCGATCTGGCTGCTGACCGGTCCCAATATGGGCGGTAAGTCGACCTTCCTGCGCCAGAATGCGCTGATCGCCATCCTCGCGCAGATGGGATCCTACGTGCCGGCCGAAAGCGCCCATATCGGCGTTGTGGACCGGCTGTTCTCGCGCGTCGGCGCATCCGACGATCTGGCGCGCGGCCGGTCGACCTTCATGGTCGAGATGGTCGAGACGGCGGCGATCCTCAACCAGGCGACGGACCGCTCGCTTGTCATTCTTGATGAAATCGGCCGCGGCACCGCGACCTTCGACGGCCTGTCTATCGCCTGGGCCGCCGTCGAGCACCTGCATGAGGCCAATCGCTGCCGTGGCCTGTTCGCCACGCATTTCCACGAGCTGACGGTGCTGTCGGAGAAGCTCGCGCGCCTTTCCAACGCCACAATGCGCGTCAAGGAGTGGGACGGCGACGTGATCTTCCTGCACGAGGTGGGCCCGGGGGCTGCGGATCGCTCCTATGGCATTCAGGTGGCGCGTCTTGCCGGCCTGCCGGCCTCGGTCGTGGCGCGCGCCAAGGATGTGCTCGCAAAGCTCGAGGATGCGGACCGCAAGAACCCGGCAAGCCAGCTGATCGACGATCTGCCGCTGTTCCAGGTCGCGGTGCGCCGCGAAGAGGTGCAGCGCAGCTCCGCTCCGTCGAAGGTCGAGGAACTGGTGAAGGACCTCAACCCGGATGACATGACGCCGCGCGCGGCGCTGGATGCGCTCTATGCGCTGAAGAAAGAACTTGGCAACCGGTAACGGCTAGGGTGATTGTCCTCGCGTGCCGAAAGGGTCTATAGGCATGCGCACCGAACGGGCGATGGACGACAAGCGGGACGCAAGCCGGAATCCGATGGAAAAGAAGCTTCTGGCACCGGCCGAATCCGGCCTTCTCGACGTGCCTGCACTGCGCGCAAGATGCGAATTCATTGCCAGTGCCAATGCCGATTATCGCGACCGCATGCGCAGCGCGCTCCTGGCCGAGTTCAAGAAGGCCAATAGCGAAGGCCGGGAGCGGGCACGCGAGCTGCTGTTTTCAGACGGCAGCGGCCTGCAATGCGCCGCGCGCATCTCCTGGCTTCAGGACCAGCTGATAACGGTCCTTCACGATTTCACGCTGAACCATGTCTTCAGCGCCGGTCAGGCATCGCCCGCCGCGCGCATCACGGTCACGGCTGTCGGCGGCTACGGGCGCGGCACGCTGGCGCCGGGCTCGGATATCGACCTGCTCTTCCTGCTGCCGGCAAAGCCCGCCGCCTGGAGCGAGCCGGCCATCGAGTTCATGCTCTACATCCTGTGGGATCTGGGCTTCAAGGTCGGCCATGCGACCCGCAACATCGAGGAATGCATCCAGCTTTCCAAGGGCGACATGACGATCCGCACGGCGATCCTGGAGGCACGCTTCATCTGCGGCTCGGTCGCGCTTTTCGAGGAGCTGGGCGTGCGCTTCGACCGCGAGATCGTGCGCGGCACCGGCCCGGAATTCATCGCCGCCAAGCTCGCCGAACGCGACGAGCGCCATCGCAAGGCCGGCGACACGCGCTACCTCGTCGAGCCGAACGTCAAGGAAGGCAAGGGTGGTCTTCGCGACCTGCACACCCTGTTCTGGATCGCCAAATACTTCTATCACATCCGTGATCCGGCCGAACTGGTGAAGCTCGGCGTGCTCTCGCGGCAGGAATACAAGCTCTTCCAGAAGGCGGACGACTTCCTCTGGGCCGTGCGCTGCCACATGCATTTCCTGACCGGCAAGGCGGAAGAACGGCTGTCCTTCGACATCCAGCGCGAGATCGCCGAGTGCCTCGGTTACCAGCCGCATCCGGGCCTCTCGGCCGTCGAGCGCTTCATGAAGCACTATTTCCTCGTCGCCAAGGACGTGGGCGACCTCACGCGCATCTTCTGCGCGACGCTGGAGGACCAGCAGGCCAAGGAAGCGCCGGGCCTGACCGCGGCGATCAGCCGCTTCACCCACCGCACGCGCAAGATCCCCGGCACGCTGGATTTCGTCGAGGACCGCGGCCGCATCACCATCGCCGGTTCGGATGTCTTCAAGCGCGATCCGGTCAACATCATCAGGCTGTTCCACATCGCCGACATCAACGGGCTGGAATTCCATCCCGATGCGCTGAAGCAGGTCACGCGCTCGCTGAAGCTCGTCAATGCCGCCCTGCGCGAGGACGAGGAGGCGAACCGCCTCTTCCTGTCCATCCTGACCTCGCCGCGCGATCCCGCGCTCAGCCTGCGCCGCATGAACGAGGCGGGCGTGCTTGGCCGGTTCATCCCGGAATTCGGCAAGATCGTCGCGATGATGCAGTTCAACATGTATCACCACTATACGGTCGACGAGCACCTGATCCGCGCTGTCGGCGTGCTGGCAAGCATCGACCAGGGCCGCGAGAAGGAGGCCCATCCGCTCAGCTACCAGGTGATGCCGGCCATCGAGGACCGCATCGCGCTCTATGTGGCGGTGCTGCTGCACGACATCGCCAAGGGCCGTCCCGAGGATCATTCGGTGGCCGGGGCGAAGGTCGCCCGCAAGCTCTGCCCGCGTTTCGGCCTCTCGCCGAAGCAGACGGAGCTGGTCGTCTGGCTGATCCAGGAGCATCTGACCATGTCGATGGTCGCACAGACCCGCGACCTCAACGACCGCAAGACCATCGTCGACTTCGCCGACAAGGTGCAGTCGCTGGAGCGCCTGAAGATGCTGCTGGTGCTGACGGTGTGCGATATCCGCGCGGTCGGCCCCGGCGTCTGGAACGGCTGGAAGGGCCAGTTGCTGCGCACCCTCTACTACGAGACCGAGCTTCTGATTTCCGGCGGCTTCTCCGAATTGTCGCGCAAGGAGCGGGCGCGGGCGGCGCGCGAGGTGCTGCTCAAGGCATTGCCGGCCGACTGGAGCCAGAAGGATCGCAAGACCTATGCGAACCTCAACTACGATCCCTATCTGCTGACGGTCTCGCTGGAGGATCAGGTCCGGCATGCGGCCTTCATCCGCGAGGCCGACCGGGCGCGCCAGACGCTGGCGACGACGGTGCGCACCCACTCCTTCCACGCCATCACCGAAATCACGGTGCTGTCGCCCGACCATCCGCGGCTTTTGACCGTGATTGCCGGCGCCTGCGCGGCGGCCGGCGCCAACATCGTCGATGCGCAGATCTTCACCACATCCGATGGGCGCGCGCTGGACACGATCCTCGTCAACCGCGAATTCCCCAACGATTCCGACGAGATGCGTCGAGCCGGCACCATCGGCAAGATGATCGAGGACGTGCTGTCCGGCCGCAAGCGCCTGCCGGAAGTCATCGCCACGCGCACCAAGAGCCGCAAGCGCAGCCGCACCTTCACCGTCTCGCCGGCCGTCACCATCTCCAACACGCTGTCGAACAAGTTCACCGTCATCGAGATCGAGTGCCTCGACCGGCCCGGCCTGCTGTCGGAGGTCACGGCCGTCCTGTCCGACCTGTCGCTCGATATTGCCTCGGCGCATATCACGACCTTCGGCGAGAAGGTCATCGACACCTTCTACGTCACCGATCTGGTCGGCCAGAAGATCACGACGGACAACCGGCAGGCCAATATCATCGCGCGGCTGAAGGCCGTCATGGCGGATGAGGCGGACGAACTGCGCGACCGCATGCCGTCCGGCATGATCGCGCCGGTGCCCGCGACGCCGAAAAAGGTCAGGGCAGAACAATGAGTCTGGTCAAGAAATTCGCGACGGTGGGCGGCGCGACGCTCGGCAGCCGCGTGCTCGGCTTCGCCCGTGAGACGCTGATGGCGGCCGCGCTGGGCACGGGCCCGATGGCGGATGCCTTCTATGCCGCCTTCCGCTTCCCGAACCTCTTCCGCCGCCTCTTTGCCGAAGGCGCCTTCAACGCCGCCTTCGTGCCGCTCTTCGCCAAGGAGATCGAGGAAGGCGGTGTCGATGGCGCCAAGCGCTTCTCCGAAGAGGTCTTCGGCGTCCTGTTCACGGTCCTGCTTCTGCTGACCATCGCGATGGAGCTGCTGATGCCGCTCATCGTCGCCTGGATCATCGCGCCGGGCTTCGTGGGCGACGCGGAGAAGTTCGACGTGACGGTGAAGCTGGCCGTCGTCATGTTCCCCTATCTCATGTGCATGTCGCTGACGGCCATGCTTTCGGGCATGCTGAACTCGCTGCATCACTATTTCGCCGCCGCCGTTGCGCCCGTTTTCCTCAATGTCGTGCTGATCGGCGCGCTGGGCTACGCGCTCTGGCAGGGTGCCTCGCCGCTCGATACGGCCTGGTATCTCTCCTGGGGCGTCCTGGTGGCGGGGCTGCTGCAGATGGCGGTGCTTTACGCGGGTGTGCGCCACGCCGGCATCCGGATCGGCTTTCGCAGGCCGCGCATGACGCCGAACGTCAAGCGTCTGCTGTGGCTGGCCTTTCCGGCGGCCGTGACGGGCGGCATCACCCAGATCAACCAGCTGATCGGCCAGATGATCGCCTCCACCAAGGACGGCGCCATCGCGGCCCTGCAATATGCCGACCGCGTCTACCAGCTTCCGCTCGGCGTCGTGGGCATTGCCGTCGGCGTGGTGCTGCTGCCCGAGCTCGCGCGTGCGCTCAAGGGCGGGCACCGGATCGAGGCGGCGAACATCCAGAACCGCTCCATGGAGTTCGTGCTCTTCCTCACTCTGCCGGCCGCGGGCGCGCTCTGGGTCATTTCGGATGAGATCGTGCGGGTTCTCTACGAGCGCGGCGCCTTCAGCCCCGATACGACCTCGATCGTCGCCGGGACGCTCGCGATCTATGGCCTCGGCCTGCCGGGCTTCGTGATGATCAAGGCGCTCAATCCCGGTTTCTTCGCGCGCGAGGATACCAAGACGCCGATGCGCATCACCATGCTGTCGGTGGTGGTGAACTGCATCCTGGCCGTCTCGCTCTTCCCGCTTTTCCACGAGCGCGGCATTGCCACCGCCGAGGCCGTCTCCGGCTGGCTGACAGCGCTGCTTCTCTTCGTGACGCTGGTGCGGCGCGGTCACTGGCCGCTGGAGCGGGCGCTTGCCTGGCGCGTGGCGCGCCTCATCGTCGCGACCCTCGTCATGGCCGTGTCGCTGGAATACGCCTCCGGCTTCCTCGCCGACCGGCTCGCGCCATCCTCGCCGCTCCTCGAACAGCTGGCGGCGCTCGGCCTTCTGATCGGCTTCGCCATGGTCGTCTATTTCTCGGTCGCCTTCCTCATCGGCGGTGCCGATCTCGGCATGATCCGCCGCAACATGAAGCGCAAGGCGAAGGCCGTGCCAGGCGAGGGGTCCGCCGAGTAGGCCACTCTAGCGCGAGGCGGGCCGTGCGCGTGTCGTGAGCCGTGCCAGCCCGCCGCCGCAATGATGCCAGCGGCGCTTCGGCCCGACATCGACATGCACGATGCCGTTGCAATAGGTGCCGAGGCCGCCGATACCAGGTGCCGAGCGTGCGGCCGCGAGGATGCGGTTTACCGAAACGCCGGGAACGCGGATATCCGCCGCAAGGCATTTGCGGTGATAGGAGCCGCGCCGACCGTTCGAGCGGTGCCCGGACGTGACGAGGGGCCTTCGGCCGACCGCGCGGGCGATATGCGACAGCACGCCCCTGAGCTTGCCGGGGAAACATCGGTGCCGCACGCGCGGCGTCTGGATGCCGTATGTTTTCGCCACCACGTCCTTGTCGGTTCTGGCGGCGTGCTTGTCGTTGCGGCCTGCCGTGGTCTCCGTCGCGAAGAGCGACGTCACAGCCACGAGGCAGGCAAGCAGAATGGAACCGTTCCTTCGCACGGTGTCCTCCCGTTTTGCGCCCCTTCGTCACAAAACGGCCGATCGGGATCGACCTTCCCTCAAATCCCCGCAGCCAGGAACAACCGGAAAGTGTCATTTATAAGGACTCCCTGATGAGAGGTCCCGCCGCAAGGCCGGCCCCACTTGATCGGCGTCCCGGCGCCGTGCATAAGCGCGGCGTATTTCTTTCGCAGATCCGTCCGCAGAACCGGGCCGGAAACTGCGCGTGCAACAGGACCAGGCCCTCCACCCGCCTGAAGGAAACCGTCATGAGCGCATTCAAGCCCCTCGTCTTCTCCGGCGTGCAGCCGACCGGCAATCTCCACCTCGGCAACTATCTCGGCGCGATCCGCAAGTTCGTGGCGCTGCAGGACGATAACGACTGCATCTATTGCGTCGTGGACCTGCACGCCATTACCGCGCAGCTGGTGCACGAAGACATGCGCGGCCAGATCCGCTCGATTGCCGCCGCCTTCATCGCCGCCGGCATCGACCCGAAGAAGCACATCGTCTTCAACCAGTCCGCCGTGCCGCAGCATGCCGAGCTCGCCTGGATCTTCAACTGCGTGGCGCGCATCGGCTGGATGGAGCGCATGACCCAGTTCAAGGACAAGACCGGCGGTAAGAATGCCGAACAGGTCTCGCTCGGCCTGCTTGCCTATCCAAGCCTGATGGCCGCCGACATCCTCGTCTACCGTGCGACGCATGTGCCCGTCGGCGACGACCAGAAGCAGCACCTGGAGCTGACCCGCGACATCGCGCAGAAGTTCAACATCGACTTCGGCAATCACATCCGAAAGGCCGGCACCGGCGTTGATATCGTGGTCGGCGAGGAGCCGGTGCACGCCTATTTCCCGATGGTCGAGCCGCTGATCGGCGGGCCGGCACCGCGCGTCATGAGCCTGCGCGACGGCACGAAGAAGATGTCGAAGTCGGATGCCTCCGACCTGTCGCGCATCAACCTCACCGACGATGCCGAGACGATCTCCAAGAAGATCCGCAAGGCCAAGACCGATCCGGACGCCTTGCCGAGCGAGGTCGAGGGCCTGAAGGGACGCCCCGAGGCGGACAACCTCGTCGGCATCTATGCGGCCCTTGCCGACAAGACCAAGGCCGACGTTCTCGTCGAATTCGGCGGCCAGCAGTTTTCGGCCTTCAAGCCGGCGCTGGTCGACCTTGCGGTCAACGTTCTCTCGCCGATCACCGACGAGATGCGCCGCTTGATGGACGACACGAGCCATATCGACGCCATCCTGCGCGATGGTGGCGAAAGGGCACGCGCGCGGGCCGAAAAAACCATGAAGGAAGTCCGCGACATCGTCGGTTTTGTGCAGTAAGGTCGACCCCGAAACGTCTTAGAGAGAAGGGGGCCGCATGGTTTCTCGACGACTTTCCCGCCTGGAAGGCCACCGCCGCAAGTTTCTGGCCGTCATCGACGATACGCCGGAATGCCAGCGCGCCGTGCATTATGCGGGAATGCGTGCGAAGAATTCCAACGGCGCCGTCGTGCTGCTCTACGTGATCGCCAATGGCGATTTCCAGCAATGGCTGGGTGTCGAGGAGATCATGCGGGCGGAAGCGCGCGAGGAGGCCGAGGCCGTGCTGGCCAAGGCCGGCCAGGCGCTGCGCGAGGCCATCGGCATCGAGCCGGAAACCGTGATTCGCGAGGGCGTTGCCAGCGAGGCGATCAACAGCCTGATCGAGGAAGACCGCGACATCGCGATCCTCGTTCTCGCCGCCGGATCGTCAAAGGAAGGGCCGGGACCGCTCGTCACGTCGCTCGCCAGCCGCGCGCAGGCGTTTCCGATCCCCGTCACCGTCATCCCCGACCAGCTGAGCGACGAGGAACTGGATGCGCTGAGCTGAGGTCTCGACCTTGAAGATAGCGACCAAAAGGTTTATCTTCTTTTGAACGTTTCTAAAGAATATGGCCGCGAGCCTGTCCGGCCGCACGGAGAGTAAGATGTTCATCCAGACCGAATCGACGCCGAACCCGTCGACCCTGAAGTTCCTGCCGGGCAAGGTGGTGCTGGAGAGCGGCACGGCCGAGTTCCGCGACGAGACCGAAGCGCGCGCCGCGTCCCCGCTTGCCGCCCGCCTCTTCGGCATTCCCGGCGTCACCGGTGTCTTCCTCGGCTACGATTTCATCACCGTCACCAAGGACGGTGCCGATTGGCAGCACATGAAGCCGGCCATCCTCGGCAACATCATGGAACACTTCATGTCCGGCCAGCCGGTTCTGGCCAGCGGCGCTTTCGGTGGCAATGGCGATGACGAAGGCGAGTTCTTCGAGGCGGGCGACGAGACCATCGTCGCCACCATCAAGGAACTGCTCGACACGCGCGTGCGCCCGGCCGTCGCCCAGGATGGCGGCGACATCACCTTCAAGGGTTTCCGCGACGGCGTCGTCTACCTCAACATGAAGGGCGCCTGCTCGGGCTGCCCGTCCTCGACGGCGACGCTCAAGCACGGCGTCCAGAACCTTCTTCGCCATTTCGTACCGGAAGTGCAGGAAGTTGAAGCCGTCGCATAAGGCCTGCCGCGCGCATCGCCGGTGCCCGGCATGATCGTCCTGGCGATCGATACGGCGGGAACGGGCTGCTTTGCCGCGCTCTATGATTCCGACAGGGACACCGTCCTCGGCGCCGCCGGCGCCGATATCGGCCGCGGCCATGCCGAGCGGCTGATGGAATTCGTCGATGCGGCGCTCGAGGCGGCCGGCATGGATCTTCCGGATATCGACCGTATTGCCGTCACCATCGGCCCCGGCTCCTTCACGGGCATCCGCGTGGGTGTCGCCGCAGCGCGGGGTCTCGCGCTGGCGCTCGGCGTGCCGGCCGTCGGGGTCTCGACGCTTGCCGCCCTTGCCGCCGACCGGTCGGGGCCGTCGCTCATCGCCATCGATGCCAAGCGCGACGAGGTCTATTGGCAGCGGTTCGCAGCCGATGGCAGCGCGGCCACGCCGCCGGCCATCGCCTCCGTCGAGCAGGCGCGTGCCATCGCGCTGGCTGAGGGGGAGACGCTCGGCGGCTCGGGTGCGACGCTGCTGCGCGCAGATGCCGAAGCAGGGACGGACGGCGTTTCCATCGCCACCGTCGCGCGGCTTGGCGCCCGCCTCGATCCCGAGGCCAGCCAGCCGCGGCCGCTTTATCTGCGCGGGCCCGATGCCAAGCCGCAGGCGGGCTTCGCGATCCGGAGGGCGTGAATGTCTCTCAGCGACTACTTCATCCGCAAACCCGTCTTCGAGATCTTCCCGCTCGAAAAGGATGACGTCGCGCTTGCCGCGGCCGTGCACAAGCTGCGATTTGCCCAGCCCTGGAATGACGGCGAGTTTCATTCGCTGCTGTCGCAGGACACCGTCTTCGGCTTTCTGGCTCTGAAGGCTGGCGTGGCGGAACGTGCGGCGGGCGGTTTCGTGCTTGCGCGCGCCACGGCGGGCGAGGCGGAAATCCTGACCATCGGCGTCGACCAGCGCTTCGGGCGCGGCGGTCTCGGCTGGCGGCTCATGCTGGCAGCGCTGCGTGAGGCGAAGATGCGCGGTGCAGAGGATATTTTCCTCGAGGTGGATGCGGCCAATCAAGCCGCCTGCGGCCTCTATGCGAAGCTCGGCTTCGCCAAGGTCGGGGAGCGCAAGGCCTATTACGCCTCGGCCGATGGCGGCCGCTCCACGGCGCTTGTCATGCGGCGCGATCTTCGCTAGTCCCCTTGCGGGAGGCCGGAAGAACGAGGGCAGGTCGTATGACGTATGTCGAGAAATCGCTGGAAGAGCTGTGTGTCGAGCGCGGCATGCGCATGACCGAACAGCGCCGCGTTATCGCGCGCGTATTGGAGGGCTCCGCCGATCATCCCGACGTGGAGGAGCTTTATCGCCGCTCCTCGGCCATCGATTCGCGCATTTCCATCTCCACCGTCTATCGCACCGTCAAACTGTTCGAGGATGCCGGCATCATCGAGCGCCACGATTTCCGCGACGGACGGTCGCGGTACGAGACCGTGCCGGACGAGCATCACGATCATCTCATCGATCTGAAACATGGCCACGTCATCGAGTTCCACTCCCCGGAAATCGAGGCCCTGCAGGAGCGCATCGCCCGCGAGCACGGCTTCAAGCTGGTCGATCACCGGCTGGAGCTTTACGGCATTCCGCTCAAGGAGGGTGAGTGAGGTCCGTCGCCGTTCCCACTTTGAGACCTCTCTCCCCGACATCGGTCCGGTGAGCGCTTGATCACCTGGCTGCGCATCGCCATCGGCGCGATTGTCCTTCTTGCGGTCACGCTCCTGCTCTTGCCGTTCCAGCTCCTCGGCCTGCGCTTCAACTGGAAGATCCGCCGCTTTCTGCCGCGTCTGTGGCATCGTGTCGCCTGCCGGGTGCTTGGCATCAGGGTGCGTGTGCATGGCGTGCTGGAGGCGAAGCGTCCGCTGCTTCTGGCCGCCAACCATGCGTCCTGGAAGGATATCCTGGTGCTCGGCTCGGTCGCCGACGTCGTCTATATCGCCAAATCGGAGGTGCGCGGCTGGCCGGTTTTCGGCATTCTCGCCCGCCTCCAGGCGACGATCTTCGTGGAGCGCGAGCAGCGCCAGAAGACCGGTGAGAAGGTCAACGAGATCGCAGAGCGCCTGGCGGCCGGCGAGATCGTCGTGCTCTTTCCCGAGGGAACGACCTCCGACGGCAATCGCCTGCTGGAGGTGAAGTCCTCGCTCTTCGGTGCGGCCGCCTCCGCCGTGCCGCATGCGCCTGATGGCATCGTGCACATCCAACCCGTTTCCATTGCCTATACCGGCCTGCACGGCATGGCGATGGGCCGCTACCACCGCCCGATCGCCGCCTGGCCGGGCGATATCGAACTCATGCCGCATCTCATGGGCATCCTGCGCGCCGGGGCCGTGGACGTCGATGTCGATTTCGGCGAGCGCGTGGATTACACGCGCACGAGCAACCGCAAGGCGGTGAGCCGCACGGTCGAGGCGCGCATCCGCGCCATGCTCGGCGCACGCCTGCGCGGCCGATAGGGCGCGAGCGCAACGGCGAAAACAAAGAATCGCTTCATTCTCCGGGCTTTTTCCACTATGGAAGCGGCCATGAGCGAACAGTCCCTCTCTGCCCCCGATGCCCCCGTGGCCACGCCGAACATCCGCAAGGTCTTCGTGAAGACCTACGGCTGCCAGATGAACGTTTATGACAGCGACCGCATGACGGACGCCCTGTCGAAGGACGGCTATCAGGCGACGGACGTGCTGGAAGAGGCCGATCTGGTGCTGCTCAACACCTGCCATATCCGCGAGAAGGCTGCCGAGAAGGTCTATTCCGAGCTTGGCCGCCTGCGCGAGATGAAGAAGGCGCGCGCCAGGGACGGCCGCGAGATGGTGATCGGCGTCACCGGCTGCGTCGCCCAGGCCGAGGGCAGGGAAATCCTGCGCCGCGCGCCGGCCGTGGACCTCGTCGTCGGTCCGCAGACCTATCACCGCCTGCCCGACGCGCTGCGTCGTGCCAAGGGCGGCGAGCGTGTCGTGGAGACGGACTATGCCATCGAGGACAAGTTCGAGCACCTGCCGGCGCCGGAAAAGGCCAAGACCCGCGCGCGGGGCGTCACCGCCTTTCTCACCGTGCAGGAAGGCTGCGACAAGTTCTGCACCTTCTGCGTCGTGCCCTATACGCGCGGCTCGGAGGTCTCCCGGCCGGTCGCGCAGATCGTCACGGAGGCCGAGCGACTCGTCGAGGGCGGCGTGCGCGAGATCACGCTGCTCGGCCAGAACGTCAATGCCTGGCACGGTCTCGGGCCCGATGGCACCGAGTGGGGCCTGGGCGACCTGCTTTACCGCCTCGCCGAAATCGAGGGCCTGGCGCGCCTGCGGTACACGACCAGCCATCCGCGCGACATGGACGACCGCCTGATCGAGGCCCATCGCGACCTGTCCAAGCTGATGCCCTACCTGCATCTGCCCGTGCAGTCCGGCTCCGACCGTATCCTCAAAGCGATGAACCGACGCCACACGGCCGCCGAATACATCGCCCTCATCGAGCGCATCCGCGCCGTCCAGCCGGACCTCGCGATCTCGGGCGATTTCATCGTCGGCTTCCCCGGCGAGACGGATGAGGACTTCGAGGACACGATGCGCCTCATCGGAACCGTCGGTTATGCACAGGCATTTTCGTTCAAATATTCCATCCGCCCCGGCACGCCGGGGGCGGAGATGGACGGCCATGTGGCCGAGGACGTGAAGGCCGAACGCCTTGAAAGATTGCA
The DNA here is from genome assembly GCF_004514425.2 of Shinella sumterensis. Classification (GTDB taxonomy): domain Bacteria; phylum Pseudomonadota; class Alphaproteobacteria; order Rhizobiales; family Rhizobiaceae; genus Shinella; species Shinella sumterensis. The sequence goes on along the minus strand of NZ_MYFN02000007.1, from coordinate 133,374 downwards.
GGCTTTGCTGTTTCGCCAGCAGCGCGAATTCGCCAGGACCTGCATCGGCAAGGAGATCGACCTGCTCCTGGAGAAGCCCGGCCGCATGCCCGGCCAGCTCGTCGGCCGCTCGCCCTGGCTCCAGCCTGTGAATATTGATGCAAAAGGTTCTGAAATCGGTGACATTATCCGGGTACGAATCATCGATGCCGGGCCCAACAGCCTCTTCGCCGAAGCGATCGGTTGACGGGTTTCACACAAGGAGCTTGACCGCTTGAACGGACACGAACTGATGACGTCCTCGCCGCGCCAGTCGAAGACCGAGACCGACGCAAATCAATTCGTCCTGACTTTCGAGAACAATCGATACGCAAGCGAGCTCTTCGGCCAGTTCGATCAGCACCTGAAGCTCATCGAGCAGCGCCTGCACATCGATGCGCGGGCCCGCGGCAACTCCGTCGTCATCTCCGGCGACGTGGTGGCCACCAGCCAGGCCCGCCGGGCGCTGGACTATCTTTACGACCGCCTCCAGAAGGGCGGCTCCATCGAGCTTTCCGATGTCGAGGGCGCCATCCGCATGGCGATCGCAGCCGACGACCAGCTGTCGCTGCCGACCATGGAGCGCAAGGCCAAGCTGACCATGTCGCAGATCTCCACCCGCAAGAAGACGATCGCCGCCCGCACGCCGACGCAGGATACCTATATCCGCGCGCTCGAGCGCTCCGAGCTGGTCTTCGGCGTCGGTCCGGCCGGTACGGGCAAGACCTATCTTGCCGTCGCCTATGCCGCCCAGCTTCTGGAGCGCGGCGCCGTCGACCGCATCATCCTGTCGCGCCCGGCCGTGGAAGCCGGCGAGCGCCTCGGCTTCCTGCCCGGCGACATGAAGGAAAAGGTCGATCCCTATCTGCGCCCGCTCTATGACGCGCTTTACGACATGATGCCGGGCGACAAGGTCGAACGCGCCATCACCGCCGGCGTCATCGAGATCGCGCCGCTCGCCTTCATGCGCGGCCGCACGCTGGCCAATGCCGCCGTGATCCTCGACGAGGCGCAGAACACGACGTCGATGCAGATGAAGATGTTCCTGACGCGTCTTGGCGAAAACGGCCGCATGATCGTCACCGGCGACCCGAGTCAGGTGGACCTGCCGCGCGGCGTCAAGTCGGGCCTTGTCGAGGCCCTGCAGATCCTGCATGGCGTCGAGGGTGTCTCGGTCGTGCGCTTCAAGGATGTGGACGTCGTGCGCCATCCGATGGTCGCACGCATCGTGCGGGCCTACGAGGCGACGACGGCCGTGCACGACGAAAGCGAGCAGATCGACCGCTAAGGTCGGCACGTCCGATGAGCCAGCTCGACATCCAGATTTCCATAGAGGAGGGCCGATGGCCCTCCGAAGAACGCCTGTTCGAGATGAGCACGCATGTGCTGGGTGCCGCCGTCGATTTCCTGCGCGAAACCGAAAAGCAGCCCTTTCCGAAGACAGGCGCGCCGGAAGTCTCCCTCGTCTTCACCAGCGATGCGGAGATCCGCGGCATCAATGCGCAATGGCGCAGCCAGGACAAGCCGACCAACGTCCTGTCCTTCCCGGCCTTCCCGCTGACACCCGGCAAAATGCCGGGGCCGATGCTCGGCGACATCATTTTTGCAGAGGAAACATTGACCCGCGAGGCTGCCGAACTCGGCAAGTCTTTCGACGATCATCTCACCCATCTGATGGTGCATGGATTTCTGCATCTCTTCGGCTATGATCACATGGACGAGGAAGAGGCGGAAAAAATGGAAGGGCTTGAGACTCGCATTCTTGCCGGGCTTGGCCTATCTGACCCCTACGGGGACGATCCCGATTAACCAGTTTGGACCAATGAGCGACTTCAGAAACCAGTCCGTAGCGACGGAAAAGCACGAGGCGGATGCCTCCAGTCAGGACGAGGCGGGCAGTAGTACCAGCGCGCCGAAGCAGGAAAACGGGGGCCGGACATCCTTCTGGTCCCGCGCAGCGCGGCTTTGGCGCATGACAGGGGCCTCCAGCCTCCGCAAGGACCTCGCAGAGGCCTTGATGACGGAAGAGAGCGGCGGCGAGCCGGCCTTCCTGCCCGAAGAACGGGCGATGCTGCACAACATTCTCCGCTTCCGCGAGGTGCGGGTCGAGGACGTGATGGTCCCGCGCGCCGATATCGAGGCCGTCGACCAGGACATCACGATCGCCGAGCTGATGGTGATCTTCGAGGATTCCGGCCGCTCGCGCATGCCGGTCTACCATGAAAGCCTCGACGATCCGCGCGGCATGGTCCATATCCGCGACCTGCTCGCCTATGTCACCAAGCAGGCCCGCAACAAGCGCCGCAGCGGCGCAAAGGCGGCGCCCGCAAACGGCGAGAAGCCGGTTCGCACGCCGAAAGCTGAATTCGACCTCGGCCGCGTCGATCTTTCCAAGACCGTCGCGGAAGCCGGCATCATCCGGCAGGTGCTGTTCGTGCCGCCGTCGATGCTGGCCGCCGACCTGATGGCGCGCATGCAGGCCGATCGCACGCAGATGGCGCTCGTCATCGATGAATATGGCGGCACGGACGGTCTGGCCTCGCTGGAGGACATCGTCGAGATGGTCGTCGGCGATATCGAGGACGAGCACGACGACGAAGAGGCCATGATCCAGCGCGCCGGCGACGACGTGTTCATCGCGGATGCCCGCGTCGAGCTGGAGGAACTGGCCGAAGCGATCGGCCCGGATTTCGACATCCGCGACCAGCTGGAGGATGCCGATACGCTCGGCGGCCTGATCTTCGCATCGCTCGGACGCATTCCGGTGCGCGGCGAGGTCGTGCAGGCGGTGCCGGGCTTCGAATTCCACGTTCTGGATGCGGATCCGCGTCGCGTGAAGCGCGTGCGTGTCACCCGCAAGCGCGCCAGCGCCGTACGCCGCCGGGAACGTCGCCCGGAAGGCGAGGCGGGCGGGGTGACGCCGGAGCGCGCAACGGTTTCGGAGCCGCAGGCCGACAGCACGGGCACAGATTGAGCCGTCCTGAGATAATCTTGAAAATGATCTGCGCCTTGTCCTGCCGTGACGCGGGACAAGGCGCTGGTTTTTTGGGAGACTGGCGCGGCTGATTCGGGGAAAGCGACAAGAAGGGGACGGCATGGAGCGGCTCGCGGGCACGGTCATGCTCCTGTCTGGAAAAAGACGGGCGCTTGTTGCATTTCTTGCGGGCCTGATCGGCGTCCTGGCGCTGCCGCCCTTCGGCTTCCTCGCGGCGCTGTTCGTTTCCTTCACCCTTCTCGTCTGGCTGCTCGATGGTGCGACTGCCGCGCCTGAAGCGGGCTTCCTCCGGCGCCTGGCGCCCGCCTTCCGCATCGGCTGGCTGTTCGGCTTCGGCTACTTCGTCGGCGGATTGTGGTGGCTCGGCAATGCATTGCTGGTGGAGGCGGATGCGTTTGCCTGGGCCGTGCCGCTCGCCGTGCTGGGACTACCGGCCTTCCTTGCCTTCTATTACGGCTTTGCCACAGCGCTCGCCCGGCTCTTCTGGTCCGACGGCATGGGCCGGATCGCCGCGCTCGCCTTCGCCTTCGGGGTGGGAGAATGGCTGCGCGGCACGCTGTTCACCGGCTTTCCGTGGAATGCCGTCGGCTATGGCATGATGCCGGTCCCGCTGCTCATGCAATCCGCCGGCCTCGTCGGCATCGCCGGCATGAACGTGCTCGCCGTCTTCGTCTTCGCGGCCCCCGCGCTGCTCGGCACGCGGCGGGGAAGGGTGGCCGGCCTCGGCCTCGCCGTCATCCTGTTTGCCGCCCATCTCGGCTATGGCGCCTATGCGCTTCATGTCCTGCCGCTGCCGGAAAACCAGGCGACCGTCATCCGCCTCGTCCAGCCGGTCATCGACCAGGCCATGAAGCTCGATGATTCCGCCCGTGCGGATATCTTCGAAAAGCATCTGGCGCTGAGCGCGGCCAAGCCTGCGGAGGGGGGCAAGCGGCCGGACATTATCGTCTGGCCGGAAACCTCCATTCCCTTCATCCTCACCGACAATCCCGATGCGCTCGTGCGCATCGCCGAGGTCCTGGAAGACGACCAGGTGTTGATCGCCGGCGCGGTGCGCACCGAAAGTGCGGGATCCGGCAAGGCGCCGCGCTACTACAACTCCATCTACGCGATCGACGGCAAGGGGCAGATCATCGGCGCGGCCGACAAGGTTCATCTCGTGCCCTTCGGCGAATACATGCCCTTTGCCGAGGTCTTCGAAAGCCTCGGCGTCTCGCCCGTCGCCATGCCCGGCGGGTTTTCCCCGGCACGCGAGCATCCGCTGTTGAACGCCCTCGGCAAGGGCCTTTATCCGCTGATCTGCTACGAGGCGATCTTCCCGTCCGAGATCGGCCCCGCATCCGACGCGGCCGCAGCCCTGCTGAATGTGACGAACGATGCCTGGTTCGGCGACACGCCCGGGCCCTACCAGCATTTCCAGCAGGCGCGTCTTCGCGCCGTGGAGCGCGGCATGCCGTTGATTCGCGCCGCCAACAACGGTATTTCCGCCGTCGTCGATGCCAGGGGCGAGGTGATCTCGGGCCTGTCCTACGACGTCACGGGTTTCGTGGATGCAACCCTTCCGGGTAAGATTGCGCAGGGCCTGTGGACGAAGTGGCGGGATTGGGTCTTTCCCGCTCTTCTTGGTCTTTTCTTTCTTGTGGCGAGCATTTCACGCATTGGTTTTAGAAACAGATTGAATTGACCAAAAACCCCTAAAATAGCATAGTGCCCGCCACCGGTCGTTCTGCTGTAGTGTCGGACTCTCCGGTGGTCGCGCATACAACGTGACGTTAAGTATTCAGTAAGGGTGCCGGTCGGGGTGGGGCCATTTCCGCGTTAGGACCAAAGTGATGATGGAAAACAAGAAGAAGCCGAATCCGATCGACATTCATGTCGGCAGCAGAATTCGGCTTCGCAGGACCATGCTCGGTATGAGCCAGGAGAAGCTGGGCGAAAGCCTTGGCATCACCTTCCAGCAGATCCAGAAATACGAGAAGGGCACGAACCGCGTCGGCGCAAGCCGGTTGCAGAACATTTCGAGCATTCTCAACGTGCCTGTCTCATTCTTTTTCGAGGATGCACCCGGTGACACCGCTGACTCCCAGAGCGGTTTCGCCGATGCGTCCAGTTCCAATTATGTGGTGGATTTCCTGTCGTCTTCCGAAGGCCTGCAGCTGAACCGCGCCTTCGTGAAGATCACCGATCCCAAGGTGCGCCGCAAGCTCGTCGATCTCGTCAAGGCGCTGGCAGCCGAAGCCGAAATCGAATGATCGCTTTCAGCGAGATGGTCTGAAAAGGCGGCCCTTCGGGGCCGTTTTTTTTATGCGCGCAGGAGAAGGAAATTTCGATATAAAGATATTCTTATGTCCTTCTGTTCTTGTTTTTGGGCGATGAACTGAATAACAACATCGAAGTCTGTTTTCTTTGAGGGGACTTCCCGCATGCGCAGCAATTATCTCTTCACCAGCGAGTCCGTCGCCGAGGGGCATCCGGACAAGGTTTGCGACCGCATCTCCGACGAGATCGTGGATCTCGTCTATCGTGAGGCTGTGAAGTCGAAGGTCGATCCGTGGTCGGTCCGCATCGCATGCGAGACGCTCGCCACCACCAACCGGGTCGTCATCGCCGGTGAAGTGCGCTTGCCGCCGAGCCTTCTGAAGAAGGACAAGGACGGCAACGACGTCATCAACCCGTCGAAGTTCAAGTCCGCCGCGCGCAAGGCGATCCGTGACATCGGCTACGAGCAGGACGGCTTCCACTGGAAGACGGCGAAGATCGACGTGCTGCTGCATTCCCAGTCGGCGGATATCGCCCAGGGCGTCGACAATGCCGCGGACAGGCAGGGCGACGAGGGCGCCGGCGACCAGGGCATCATGTTCGGTTACGCCTGCCGCGAAACGGCGGAGCTGATGCCCGCACCGCTTTATTATTCGCACCGCATTCTCCAGCTGCTCGCCGAGGCCCGCAAGAAGGGCGTGGGCGATGCCGGCAAGCTCGGCCCGGATGCCAAGAGCCAGGTGACCGTGCGTTACGTCGACGGCAAGCCCGCCGACGTCGCCTCGATCGTCCTGTCCACCCAGCATCTCGATGAAAGCTGGGATTCCAAGAAGGTGCGCGAGGTCGTCGAGCCCTATATCCGCGAGGCCCTGCATGACATCGCGATCGCCGACGATTGCGTCTGGTACATCAACCCGACGGGCAAGTTCGTCATCGGCGGCCCGGATGGCGACGCCGGCCTGACCGGCCGCAAGATCATCGTCGACACCTATGGTGGCGCGGCACCCCATGGCGGCGGCGCCTTTTCCGGCAAGGACACGACCAAGGTCGACCGTTCGGCCGCCTATGCCGCTCGCTACCTTGCCAAGAACGTGGTGGCCGCCGGCCTCGCCGACCGTTGCACGATCCAGATTTCCTATGCCATCGGCGTCGCGCAACCGCTGTCGATCTATGTCGACCTGCACGGCACGGGCAAGGTGAGCGAGGACGAAGTGGAAGCCGCGATCCGCAAGGCCATGGACCTGTCGCCATCAGGTATCCGCCGCCACCTGGACCTCAACAAGCCGATCTATGCCAAGACATCCGCCTATGGCCATTTCGGTCGCAAGGCCGGCCGTGACGGCTCTTTCTCCTGGGAGCGCCTCGACCTCGTCAAGGCACTCAAGGAAGCGCTGAAGAACTGAGATCGCCATGACCGATGCAGAGCGCCGCAGCCGCGCGACCGAAGCCTTCTTCGGTCGCCGCAAGGGAAAACCGCTGAGGGAGCGGCAGGCGCATCATCTCGAGACGCTGCTTCCGGCGCTGAAGGTCGACCTTTCGGCACCGGCGCCGGCCGACATCGCATCGCTCTATGATTTCGAGCCGGCGCGCGTCCGGCTCGAAATCGGTTTCGGCGGCGGCGAGCATCTCATTCATCGCGCCCAGGAAACGCCGGATACCGCCTTCATCGGCGTCGAGCCCTTCGTCAACTCCATGGCCAAGCTCATCGGCAGCATCGAGGACACGGGCGCGAAGAACATCCGCCTCTACGACGACGATGCGACGGAATTGCTGGATTGGTTGCCGGCGGCGTCGATCGATCAGATCGATCTTCTCTACCCCGACCCGTGGCCGAAGAAGAAGCACTGGAAGCGGCGCTTCGTGTCCAGGGCCAACCTGGATCGCTTTGCCCGCGTGCTGAAACCGGGCGGGCACTTCTGTTTCGCGTCCGACATCGACACTTATGTCAACTGGACGCTGATGCATTGCGGGGCGCATCCCGCTTTCGTATGGACCGCGGAAAACGCGGCCGACTGGCTGACGCCCTATGCCGGCTGGCCGGGCACGCGCTACGAGGCCAAGGCCAAGCGCGAGGGCCGCAAGTCCGCCTACCTCACCTTCCGCCGTCTCTGACGGAAGGCTTCGGCTTCGGGGTCAGTGGAGGCTGACGGTCCGCAGGTCGTCCTCGGCAGCCTTGTAGAAGGTGCTGGAACGATTGTCGGTCAGCAGGATCGGCGTGCCGTCGGCGCCGAACAGGGCCCACAGGTCGAGGCTGGGGTCGATCTCGGGCGCCTCGGGAAAGACGCGCGAAACTTCATCCGCCTTCATCTTCCTGATGTAGCCGACTTCACCCTCGCCCAGATGTGCGAGATCTGCCTTCGAAACGGTGGGGGTAATGGTCTTCAGTCCCATCTTTGCCTCCATGGCAATGCCGGCAAGTGCCGGCCGCTGGGCGCCCGCGTCCATAAGGGAGCTCGGTGCGTCAGCGATCAGGTTACGCTCGAGACGGTCCGGCGGGGTGTTGCCGCAGGAACGGCTCATGATCTAGTCTGATACGGAAATGTTAATTTTCTTTACCATTCGCTGCGGTTCCGGCCGGATGAGATCGACCGAGAGAAGGCCGTTCTTCAACTCGGCACCCTCCACGCGCATGCCCTCGGCAAGGACGAAGGTGCGCTGGAACTGGCGAGCGGCAATGCCGCGGTAAAGATAATCCCGTTCGTTGCTGTCGGTCTGGCGACCGCGGATGACGAGCTGGCTTTCCTCTGTCGTGACATCGAGCTCCTCTTCGGAGAAGCCCGCCACGGCCAGCGTGATGCGCAGGCGCTCGGGCGCACCCGTCGCGTCGTTCGAACGCAGCCGTTCGATGTTGTAGGGGGGATAGCCATCGTTGCCCTTGGCGATGCGCTCCAGGGTTTTTTCCATGGCGTCGAAGCCCAGCAGCAGTGGGCTTGCGAAAGGGGTCATGCGAGACATACGTCCAGTCCTTGCTTTCAAGCGACCAAGACGGGACCCGAAACCGGCATCCCGACGGAACCAATATGGTGACTGTGCGCTTGCGGCGCAAGACGCTTGCGAAGCGCGATTTCGCAAATATAGTCGCCGCTTCGCCCGCGCGGTGCTGGCGAAAACCATGAAGAGACAAGGACGCAACGGCATGTCTGAGCCGAGGAAAATCATCATCGATACCGATCCTGGCCAGGACGACGCCGCCGCGATCATGCTGGCGCTCGGCAGCCCCGAGCTGGAAATCCTCGGCATCACGACCGTCGCCGGGAACGTGCCGCTGTCGCGGACCTCGACGAATGCCCGCATCATCCTGGAGTTCTGCGGCCGCACCGACATCAAGGTCTTCGCCGGCGCCGAAGGGCCGATTGCCCGTCCGCTGGTGACCGCCGAGCATGTGCATGGCAAGACCGGTCTGGACGGTCCGGAACTGCATGAGCCGCAAATGCCGCTCCAGCCGCAGCATGCCGTCGACTTCATCATCGAGACGCTGAAGCGCGAGCCGGCAGGCACCGTCACGCTCTGCACCCTCGGCCCGCTCACGAACATCGCCCTGGCGCTGGAAAAGGCGCCCGAGATCGCCGGCCGGGTGCGCGAACTGGTCATGATGGGCGGCGGCTTCTTCGAGGGCGGCAACATCACGCCGGCGGCCGAATTCAACGTCTATGTCGATCCCGAGGCGGCGGCCGCCGTCTTCATATCAGGCATTCCGATCGTCATGATGCCGCTCGATGTCACCCACAAGGTGCTGACGCTGAAGAGCCGTGTCGAAAAGCTCCGCGCGATCGGCAACCGCCCGGCCAGGGCTCTGGTGGAGATGCTGGAATTCTTCGAACGGTTCGACGTGGAGAAATATGGCTCCGACGGCGGCCCGCTGCATGATCCGACCGTCATCGCCTATCTACTGAAGCCCGACCTGTTCTCCGGCCGTGATTGCAATGTGGAGGTGGAAACGACGTCGCCGCTCACGGCCGGCATGACGGTGGTCGACTGGTGGCAGGTGACAGGCCGCAGGCACAATGCCCGGGTCATGAAGGAGGTCGATGCCGAGGGGTTCTTCGCGCTGCTCACCGAGCGCGTCGGGCGCCTTTGATGCGGGGTTCGCGCGTCGTCAGTCCCGCGGTGGAGGCCCGTTTCCACAAGGAGATGATGGGCCTCTACGACCGGTTCGCCGACCTCGGTTTCCGACCCGTCCTGCTGCGCCGCTTCGTGCTGCTCAACGGCGGCGTGGCGGCGGCGAAGGAACTCGTCTTCAAGCCCGGCACGACCGGCCTGGAGCGGCTGCTCGATGCGGGCAAGGCCGAGCTTTCCATGGAGGCGCTGATGCTGCGGCCGGAATACCAGCCGCTCTTCTCCGAGCTGGAGCTGAAGGAAGCCACCCAACGGCTGGCCAGCGCCACGCGGTCGCGCTCACGCGGGCGGCTGCAGGCGCAACCGACCCAGCCGAAGTAGCCCAGCAGCCTCGCCCCCCAAAGAAACGAAAAAGGCCGGCGTTTCCGCCGGCCTTTTGCTTTGATCGCGGGAGCGGCTCAGAACTCTTCCCAGTCGTCCTGCGCCAGCGCCGTGTTGCCGGAAACCTGCGGGACCGGCCGGCTGGCCGTGCGGGCGGGCTGGTAGGCCGCACGCTGCGGCTGGACCTGCGGGCGTGCCGCCTGCTGTACCGGCTGCACGCTTGCCGTCACCGCCGAGCCGGAGCGGAAGCGCGCGACGAGCGACTTCAGCGTCTGGGCTTCGTCGTTCAGCGCCATGCTGGCGGCGGTGGTTTCCTCCACCATCGCGGCGTTCTGCTGTGTGACCTGGTCCATCTGGTTGACGGCGGCGTTGATTTCCTTGAGCCCCACGGCCTGTTCGGACGCGGAAGAGGAAATCTGGCGGATGAGATCGTTGATCTGGTTCACCTGGTGGGCGATGTTTTCCAGCGCGTCGCCCGCACGGCCGACGAGGCTGACGCCGTCGCGCACCTGGGACTCCGATGTGTTGATCAGCGTCTTGATCTCCTTGGCGGCATTGGCCGAGCGCTGGGCAAGCTCGCGCACTTCCTGCGCCACGACCGCAAAGCCCTTGCCGGCTTCGCCGGCGCGCGCCGCTTCCACGCCGGCATTGAGCGCCAGCAGGTTGGTCTGGAAGGCGATGTCGTCGATGACGCCGATGATGTTGGAGATTTCGCGCGAGGAGCTTTCGATGCCGTGCATCGCATCGATCGCCTTCTGCACGACTTCGCCCGACCGGCTCGCATCCTCGTTTGCCGTTTCGACGGACTTGGCCGCGACCCGGGCATTCTCCGCGCTGGAATTGACCTGCGAGGTCAGCTGGTCGAGGGCGGCCGCGGTCTCCTCGAGGCTTGCGGCCTGCTGCTCGGTGCGGTGCGAAAGATCGGCCGCGCCCTTGGAGATCTCGCTGGTGCCGCCGCCGATATTGCCGACGGAGGCGTTGACCGTCTGGATCGTCTCCTCGAGGCTGGCGATGGCGGAGTTGAAGTCGGTCTTCAGCTTGCCGTACTCGCCCGGGAAATCGCCGGACAGGCGGAAGGCCAGGTTGCCTTCGGAGAGCTGGGCGAGGCCGTCGCCGAGGCGGGCGACGATCTCGCGCTGCAGGGCGCTCGATTCCGCGCGCTCCGTTTCCGAGCGGCTGCGTTCGGCTTCCGTCAGCTCGCGCTGGCGGCTGGCTTCGGCTTCCAGCGTGCGGGTATTGGCGAGCTGGTGGCGGAACCCTTCCAGCGCCTTGGCGACGGCGCCGGTTTCATCGGACCGGTCCTGCCCGCTGACGGGCTGCGTGTAGGTGCCGCCGCTCAGCGCATCGACGTCGCGGACAAGGCCGGCAAGCGGCTTCTGCACGAACATACGCACCGCGACGTAGAGCCCGGTCAGCACGGCGGCCAGAACGATGAGGCCACCGATGATCATCATGAAGGTCTGATCCTGCACGGGCGCATTGATCGCCGCGCGCGGCACATCGACGAGCACGATCCAGGACGTGTTGATGTCCGGCAGCGCGAAGGGGTAGACGACACGATCGAAGGCCGCGAGTTCGTTGAAGGTCACGTTCTCGACGAGACCCGGCTTGCCCGTGGAGAGCGCGGATTTGACGATATCCTCGCCGACACCTTCATAGGGCTTCATGACGAGGTCGGCATTCGGCGCGACGAGCCACTTGCCGGTCTGCGACAGCAGCAGCACGCGGCCCTCGCCGAACGGCGCCAGTTTGCTCAGCTTGTCGGAGAGGGTCTTCAGCGAGACGTCGACGCCGGTGACGCCGATACGCTTGCCGCCCGAGACGACAGGAAACGCGATCGAGGCCATGGTGAAGCCTTCGCCGGTCGAGCTTTCCTTGTAGGGCTGGGTCATCGCGCCCTTGCCTGAATTCGCCGCCAAGGCATACCACTCCGCCTTGTAATCGGATTCGAAGGTGGAGAGCGCGATGGAGCCGTCCTTGCGCTTGGTCCAGTAGGGATTGAACGAACCATCCTTGAACGTGCCGGTCTCCAGCGATTCGCCCGTCTCGCGCGACTTGCCGTCGAAGGCGTTGGGCTCTTCCGCAAACCAGCTTCCGAGCGCGAAGTCGTTCTTCTCCGCATTGGCCTTGATGATGTCGACCACTTCCTTTCGGTCGAAGTGCGCGTTGGCATGGCCCTGCTCGATCACGCCGGCCATCGAGCGCGCGGCGCTGGCGAGCTGTCCGATATCGGTCGCGATGTCGGACGCGATGGCTTTCGCTTCCGTGTTCGCCTCCGAATAGACGAGGCCGGCGACGCGATCCTGGCTCTGCTGGATGAGCACGGTGTTGGAGGCGAGCAGCACCAGGGCGATGGTGCCACCGGTCACTGCGATGAGCTTCGTCGCGAGCGACTTGGCCTGAAGCTTGAACATGAAATCCTCACGATAGGAAGCGTCCGCGGCGGGTGCCGCGGAGAAGCACGTTCGATTGTCGGGATGGGCTCCATCATGGAGTGCGAGGCGCGCGACCTGCGTCCTGGACCGCCCGGGCCGCTTTTCGCAACGTCGGTGGTTTGAGGATTTCAATACCCTGTAGAATATTAATAAAGAGCCAAATTTCGATCCCCAGTGTCAGCGGGATCGCTGAATTACCGGGCGTCGCGGGCAAAACGACACGCGGTGTCCCCGTTGCGAAGTTCTCCACAACGGGGCCACGCGATGGCGTCAGACTTCCGCGTCGACGGCGTTTGCGAAGGGGATGGACGGCTGGGCGCCGGGCTTCAGGCAGGCAAGCGAGCCTGCGACGGCCGCGCGGCGCAGTGCGTCCTTGAAGGCAAGTCCGGCATCCAGCGACGCGGCCAGGTAGCCGCAGAACGTGTCGCCCGCGCCGACCGTATCGACCGGCTCGATCTTGAGGCCGGCGGCCCGGTAGATCTCGTTCTTGCGGATGGCGACGACGCCGTCCGCCCCGAGCGTGACGATGATGGTCTGGCCGTTCTCGCCGTGGATGCGATGCATGACGGCTTCCCGCTCCTCGTCGGACAGCTCGCCCTTGCCGACGAAGAGATCGAATTCCGTTTCATTGGCGACGAGGATGTCGGCCGTGCCACCCAGCCGCTTGGCCTCGGCATTGAACGGCGCGATGTTGATGATGGAGACGACACCCTTCTGCCTGGCGGCGGCCAGCGCGGCCTCGATCGCGCTCGTCGGGATCTCGAACTGCAGCATCAGGTAATCGCCGCGCGACATGGCCGCGATAGCGCGCCGGGCGTCCTCGTCGCTGACGGTTCCGTTGGCGCCGGGAACGACGACGATCATGTTCTCGCCGTCAGGGGCGACGAGGATGTGGGCGGTGCCCGTCGCCTCGGCGGGATAGCGCACGGCGTTGAGGTCCACGGCGGCATCGGCCAGCAGCGCCAGCGCCTGGCTGCCCAGGCGATCGTCACCCACGGCGCCGGCCATGCGCACCATCGCGCCGGCGCGGCGCGCGGCAAGCGCCTGGTTGGCGCCCTTGCCGCCGGCAGCGGTGGTGAAGCTGGTTCCCATCACCGTTTCGCCGGGTCTCGGCAGGCGTTCCGGCGTGGCGATGAGGTCCATGTTGATGGAGCCGAAGACGGTGATCATGAAAATAGCCCTTTGTCGTTTCCGCCGGACACTGCCCGAGGCAGTCAGTCCTCGTCAACCACCCTCAGCCGCGGCGGCGCCGTTCGTCCCTCGGCAACCGCATCGGGGCTCTCCGAAAGGGCGACGACGGTCTCGAATTCCAGCTCGCCGATGCGCGCGCCGCGCCGGGTAAGCTTCTCCGTCGACGTCAAAATCAGGTCCACATCCTTCTGCGCGGAGGTGAAATGGCCGTGCAGCTTGCGCACCCGGTCGTCGAGCCGCGTCAAATCGTCCATCAGCCGTGCGACCTCGCCCTGGATGACATGGGCCTGCTCGCGCATGCGCTGGTCCTTCAGCAGTGCCTGCAGCACCTGCACCGACAGCATCAGCAGTGAGGGCGAGACGATGACGACGCGGGCGCGGTGCGCCCGCTGCACGACGGCCTCGAAATTCTCGTGGATGCCGGCGAAGATCGATTCGGACGGCACGAAGAGGAAGGCCGTATCCTGCGTCTCGCCGGCGATCAGGTATTTTTCGGAGATATCGCGGATGTGGACTTCCATGTCGCGGCGGAATTGCTGGGCGGCGATCTTCGCGGCCTCCGGCGAGCGCGCGTCCGACATCGCGTTCCACGCTTCGAGCGGGAATTTCGCGTCCACGACGAGCGGCGGCTGGCCGTTCGGCATGCGGATCGTGCAGTCCGGCCGCACCCCGCTCGCCAGCTGCGCCTGGAACTGATAGGCGCCGGACGGCAGCGCGTCGGCGATGATGGTCTCCATGCGCGACTGGCCAAAAGCGCCGCGCGTCTGCTTGTTGGAGAGAATGGCCTGAAGCCCCACCACGTCCTTGGCTAGCGACTGGATGTTGGTCTGGGCGTTGTCGATCACCGCGAGCCGCTCCTGCAGGCGGCGCAGGTTCTCATGGGTCGCGCGCGTCTGTTCGGAGATCGACTGGCCGAGCCGCTGCGTCAGCCCGTCGAGCCGGGTGTTGATCGCCTGGTTGGTCTCGGATTGCTTGGCGCCGAAGACCTCGGCCATGGCGGCGACGCGCCCCTGCATCTCCGTCTGCGCCTTGAGCAGTTCGGCGAAGCGCAGCTCCGCGAGGCTCGCCGCCTCGCGCTGGCGCGCCTGGCTGCGGCGAGCCGAAAGCAGGCCGAAAACCAGGATCAGGACGGCGAGAAGCAGGGCCAGCGCAGGCCCGGTTCCGCCGAGCCGGTCGAGCGTGGAGGTGAGAAGCGTATCAAGGGCAGGATCGATCATGCCGCGACCATACCACGGATGACGGCAAAAACCAGATCATACCGTGAACAAAGCCGCTGTCCGGTCGTGCAAGCCGATTGAAAGCCCGAAAAAAGCAGGTTAAGGAGGCGCATGACCATCAAGCCGCTGATTATCCTTCCCGATCCGATCCTTCGCCAGGTCTCGCAGCCCATCGAGACCGTGGATGGCGAGGTCAAGAAGCTCGCCGACGACATGCTGGAAACCATGTACGACGCGCCGGGCATCGGCCTTGCCGCCATCCAGATCGGCGTTGCGCGCCGCATGCTGGTGCTCGACGTGTCGAAGGATGGCGAGGACAAGCAGCCGCTCGTCTTCATCAACCCGGAAATCGTCTCCGCCACGGATGCGCGTTCGGTTTACGAGGAAGGCTGCCTTTCGATCCCCGACTATTACGCGGAAGTCGAGCGTCCGGCGGCGATCAAGGTCAGACATCTCGACCGGGACGGCAAGGAGCAGCTGACGGAGGCCGACGGCCTTCTGGCGACCTGCCTCCAGCACGAGATCGATCATCTGAACGGCGTGCTGTTCATCGACCACATTTCCAAGCTGAAGCGCGAAATGGTGATCCGCAAGTTCACCAAGGCCGCCAAGCTGCGCGGCAGCAAGGCGCTCTGAGCGCGATTGCTGCGGCGTCGTTTTCACGCGGTTCAAGGCGCAAGACCGCCTTGCGGTTTTGCCGAACTGCTTTCACGGAGGCTGACCGATGGCCCTTCGCATCATTTTCATGGGCACGCCGGACTTCTCCGTCCCGACCTTGACGGCACTGGCCGAGGCGGGCCACGAGATCGTCGCCGTCTATTCGCAGCCGCCCCGCCCCGCCGGCCGCCGCGGCCTCGAACTGGTGAAATCCCCTGTGCACCAGGCGGCGGAACGGCTGGGCATTCCCGTCCACACGCCCGTCAATTTCCGTGAGGACGCGGAGCGCGAGGCGTTCCGCGCCCTGAAGGCGGATGTCGCCGTCGTCGTGGCCTACGGCCTGCTGCTGCCGGAAGCGATCCTCACCGGCACGCGCCTCGGCTGCTACAACGGCCATGCCTCGCTCCTGCCGCGCTGGCGGGGGGCGGCCCCCATCCAGCGGGCGATCATGGCGGGCGATGCCGAGACCGGCATGATGGTCATGAAGATGGACAAGGGCCTCGATACCGGCCCTGTCGCGCTCACCGCCCGCGTGGCGATCGACGAGACCATGACCGCAGGCGAACTGCACGATGCGCTGATGCAGGAAGGCGGCGCGCTGATGGTCGAGGCCATGGCGAAGCTGGAGGCCGGCAACCTGCCGCTGACGCCGCAGGCCGAGGAGGGCGTGCTCTACGCCGCCAAGATCGACAAGGCCGAAACCCGTATCGGTTTTTCGAAGCCGGCTAAGGATGTGCACAACCATATCCGCGGCCTCTCGCCGTTTCCCGGCGCGTGGTTCGAACTGCCCGTCGCCGGCAAGCCGGAACGGGTGAAGGTGCTGGCAAGCGCGCTCGTCGATGAAAGCGCCGCGCATCCCGCCGGCACGGTACTCGACGATGCGCTGGCCATCGCCTGCGGCAAGGGCGCCGTCCGGCTCCTGCGCTTGCAGAAGGCCGGCGGCAAGCCGCTCGACGCCGCCGATTTCCTGCGCGGCACGCCGGTCGCGCCCGGTCAGGTCCTGGCCTGATGCCGCGCTACAAGCTCGTGATCGAATATGACGGCACGCCCTATGTGGGCTGGCAGCGGCAGGACAATGGTCCCTCCGTCCAGGGCGCCATCGAGGCCGCGATCCTGTCGCTGACCGGCGAGACCGTCTCGATCCGCGGTGCGGGGCGCACGGATTCCGGCGTGCACGCCATGGGGCAGGTCGCCCATGCCGACCTGACACGCGACTGGAAGGAGCATACGCTCCGCAACGCCCTCAACGCCCATCTCGGCATGGCCGGCGAGCGGGTCGCGATTCTCGATGCGGCACGGGCGCCCGACGATTTCGATGCGCGCTTCTCCGCGAAGAAGCGGCACTATCTCTACCGCATCATCTCGCGCAAGGCGCCGCTGGCGCTGGAGGCGAACCGCGCCTGGTTCGTCGCCAAAGACCTCGATCACGACGCCATGCACGCGGCCGGGCAGATGCTGGTGGGAAAACACGACTTCACGACGTTCCGCGCGGCCCAGTGCCAGGCGAACAGCCCGGTGCGCACCATCGACCGTCTGGAGGTGACGCGCAACGGCGATCTCATAGAGATGCGTGTGTCCGCGCAAAGCTTCCTGCACAACCAGATCCGTTCCTTTGCCGGAACGCTGAAGCTGGCCGGCGAGGGCAAGTGGACGGCCGGCGATGTGCGCGCGGCGCTGGAGGCGCGCGACCGCAAGGCCTGCGGCCCCGTCGCGCCGCCCGATGGCCTTTACTTCATGGCTGTCGATTACTGATCAGACCGGCATCGTGCCGAGAAGGCGCTGCAGTTCCTGTCCGACGATCATTGGCGGCAGCACGAAGATCGCGGTGATGGCCGCGGCCAGAAGGGCCTGCCTGCCGACGCACATCCAGACCAGCCGGTACTGCAGCACGACACTGGCGCCGAAGACCACGTAGAGAAGCAGGCCGGCGAACGGCGCGCTTGTGGGCAGCACGAGCGTCAGCGCGAAGGGAATGGCGGCCGCATAGGCGAAGGGGATCGCGACCCAGTTGCTGGCGGTCACCAGCGTTGCGAGATACTTGCCGTAGCCCAAGGGGCCGGCAAGCACCGCCAGCAGCGCGAGCGGTAGCATCCAGCCGACGACATCGATGACGGCGAGCTTCACCAGGAAATTGAAGCCCGCCGGCGTATCGGCGGGCATGGCAGCGAGATAATAGAGCCGCCACGATGCCCAGATCACGGCAAAGGCCGGCAGGCACCACACGATCGCCCAGAACGACCGCGTGAAGCCGCGCATCGTCAGGTCCAGCCAGCCGAAGCCTTCCTGCTTCTGGCGCAACAGCAGAACGACGCCGGTAAGATAATGCAGGACCTCGTCAAGACCGGGCATTGTCGAACCAGCGTTCGATGAAGGTCTCGTAGATCGACGTCAGCGTCTCGAGATCAGCGACGGCCACCCGCTCGTCCACCATATGCATGGTCTGCCCCACAAGGCCGAACTCGACGACCGGGCAATAATCCTTGATGAAACGGGCATCGGACGTGCCGCCGGTCGTCGACAGCTTCGGCGCGCGGCCGGTCACCGCTTCCACCGCGCCCGATAGCGAGGCGATCAGCTGGTTGTTGCGCGTCAGGAAGACATGGCTGGGGCGTTCGGCCCAGGCGATATCGTAGCGCACGGGGCTGCGGCCGGGCCGCAGCCTCTCGTCGGCGGCCGCGGCATCGAGCCGGCGCACGATCTCGGCCATGACGGTCTCGGCCGTCCAGGTGTCGTTGAAGCGGATGTTGAAGCTGGCGGTCGCCTTGCCCGGCACGACATTGGTGGCGCGGTTGCCGATGTCGATGGTGGTCACTTCGAGGTTCGACGGCTGGAAGTTTTCCGTGCCGGCGTCGAAGGGCGGGTCCATCAGGGCGTCCGTCAGCGCGACGATGCCGCGCACGGCATTGTCGGCGAGGTGCGGATAGGCGGCATGACCCTGCACGCCGTGCACCGTCACGGTGCCGGAGACGGAGCCGCGCCGGCCGATCTTGATCATGTCGCCGAGCTGATCGGGATTGGTCGGCTCGCCCACGAGGCAGGCATCCCAGCGCCCGCCGCGGGCGGCCGCCCATTCGAGCAGCTTGATCGTACCGTTGACGGCCGGGCCTTCCTCATCGCCGGTGATGAGGAAGGAGACGGAGCCCTTCGGTGGGCCGTGTTTCCCGATATGGCGCGCGACGGCCGCGACGAAGCAGGCGATGCCGCCCTTCATGTCCACGGCGCCGCGGCCGAACATCTCGCCGCCGGCGATCTCCGCGCCGAACGGATCATGCGTCCAGGCAGCCTCGTCGCCGACAGGCACGACGTCGGTGTGGCCGGCAAACATCAGATGCGGGCCGTCCGTGCCGATGCGGGCATAGAGGTTCTCGATATCGGGCATGCCGGGTTCGCGGGCCACCATGCGCTCCACGGTGAAGCCGAGCGGCTCCAGCATGGCGGCAAGGGCTGTCAGCGCGCCGCCCTCGGCGGGCGTCACGGACGGGCAGCGGATCAGGGTGGCGAGATTGGCAATCGGGTCGGCAGAGGTCATGGGCATGCGATCACGGCACGGAAACAGAGGGAATCGAGATGTAGCCCATCGCTCGCAAGCTGTCACGCGCGCGAGGAGCGCGGCAGTCAGTCCATCGGGCGGTCGGGCAGGCGTCCGTAGTCGTTCGGCCCCTGGGTGCCGGGCCAAACGAGAAACACGAAGAGCGCGAAGAACGAAAGCGCGGGAACGAAGAGGCAGAGGATGAGAGGGGCGGGCAGGTTCATGTCGTGCACCCGCTTGACCGAAAGCATCAGCGAGGAGATCGTCGAGACGACCGCCAGCGCCAGGAAGACGAGAACCCACGGGACGAAGGACGGATGATCCTCCGGCACGGCAAGGACGCGGGTGAAGGAGGCCGACAGGACCATCAGCCAGAAGGCCCAGCCGAGCGCATGGGGCGCGCGACTGAGGCGACCCGACCAGCCGAAGAAGAGCCAGGCGAGACGCGGTCGCTGCTCTTCCACGGCCATCGGGGATTAATCCCGGAGAAGCTCGTTGATGCCGGTCTTCGAACGGGTCTGGGCATCCACGCGCTTGACGATGACGGCGCAATAGAGGCTGGGCGCGGGCAGGCCGTTCGGCATGGTCTTGTCCGATGGCATGGAGCCGGCGACGACGACCGAATAGGGCGGCACTTCGCCATAGGTCACTTCGCCGGTCGCGCGGTCGACGATCTTGGTCGACTTGCCGATGAACACGCCCATGCCGAGCACGGAGCCCTCGCGCACGATGCAGCCTTCGACGACTTCCGAGCGCGCGCCGATGAAGCAATTGTCCTCGATGATGGTCGGGCCGGCCTGCATGGGTTCCAGCACGCCGCCGATGCCGACGCCGCCGGAGAGATGCACATGCTTGCCGATCTGCGCGCAGGAACCGACCGTCGCCCAGGTATCGACCATGGTGCCTTCGCCGACATAGGCGCCGAGATTGACGAAGGAGGGCATCAGGATGGCGTTCGGCGCGATATAGGCGGAGCGGCGCACGACGCAGTTCGGCACGGCGCGGAAGCCGGCCTTCTCGAATTCATTGACGC
The DNA here is from genome assembly GCF_004514425.2 of Shinella sumterensis. Lineage (GTDB taxonomy): Bacteria > Pseudomonadota > Alphaproteobacteria > Rhizobiales > Rhizobiaceae > Shinella > Shinella sumterensis. The sequence goes on along the minus strand of NZ_MYFN02000007.1, from coordinate 113,603 downwards.
TCCAGCCGTCGAACTTGGAGGGCACCTTGTCCCACCACGAGGACTCGCCCGGGCCGCCCTTGACGATTTCCATCGGGTTGAGGCGGAAGGAGAGCAGCACGGCCTTCTTGAGCCACTGGTTCACCGTCCAGTTGCCGTCCTCGCCGCGCTCGGCGACGCGCACCTTGCCTGCATCCAGCAGGTTGAGCGCGGTCTCGACCGCATCGCGGATTTCGCCGCGCGTGCCGGTGCTGACACCGTCGCGTTCCTCGAAGGCGCGCTCGATGGTGGCGGAAAGGGTGGCGAGATCGGACGTGCTCATCGGAATTCCTTAAACTTCGACGCTTATTTTCGCTTGTCGGCAGGCCGGAAGGTCGATTTCATCAATCAGCGAAATGCTCTAGAGCAAGTGCCGGAAAAGATGAAGCCCTTTTCCGGCAGATACTGTCGCACGGACGCAATGGTGATTCCGCACGGCGGCAAGACAGGAAAAAGTGATGGCAAGACTGAAGAAAAAGAATCTGCGCCGCAAGGACGGCGTGTGGGATCCGTTGGCCGACAGCGCGCAGGACAAGCATCGCGCTTCCGTCGTGCCGCAGACGCCGCAATCGGCCCACCCGGCCTATCGGCTTGCCTATGTCGACGACGATTTCCTCTGCCGCGAGGAACTGCGTCCGGTGCGTCTCCAGCTGGAACTCCTGAAGGTGGAGATGATGCTGTCCGAGCACGGCATCAAGTCGACCATCGTGATGTTCGGCGGCGCGCGCATTCCCGCGCCCGGGCAGGATGCCTGGGCGGCCCGCAACGAAACGCAGCGCGTCAATCTGGAAGCGGCCTCGATCTATTACGAGGAAGCGCGCAAATTCGCGCGCATGTGCTCCGAGAAGTCGGCGGAGCTCGGTTTCAAGGAATATGTCGTCGTGACCGGCGGCGGGCCGGGCGTGATGGAAGCGGGCAACCGCGGCGCGGCCGATGTCGGCGCACCGTCCATCGGCCTCAACATCGTATTGCCGCACGAGCAGGCGCCGAACCCCTATGTCACGCCCGAGCTCAGCTTCAATTTCCACTATTTCGCGATCCGCAAGATGCATTTCCTGCTGCGCGCCAAGGCCGTGACGGTCTTCCCGGGCGGCTTCGGCACGCTGGACGAGCTGTTCGAGACGGTCACGCTGATGCAGACCGGCCGCATGGCGCTCGTTCCGCTCATCCTGTTCGGCAAGGAATTCTGGCACAAGATCATCGACTTCGACGCCCTTGCCGCCTTCGGCACCATCGCGCCCGGCGATGTCGAACTCCTGGAATTCGTCGAGACGGCCGAGGAGGCCTGGGACATCATCGTGAAGTTCTACGAGAAGCTCGAAGCCGAGCATGCCGTGGCTGAAGCCTGACATGAGGCAGGCCATGCACTGCCGCCAATAAAAGACGCCCCGGCATGGCCGGGGCGTTTCAGTTGGACGTGCTGGCAGGGAATGCTCTGTCGTTTCGCAGCATTGTCCGATGCCGAAGCGCTCCCGCCTCGGCTGGAAATGCTCTATTTCTGGTGGCGTTTCATGACCATTTCGTCGGCGGTGATGAAGCCGTCGCCGTTGCGGTCGCGCTGCTTGAAGAGAGCGGCGGCGGCGGTTTCCATCTCCGCCTTCGTCAGGACACCGTTCTTGTCGGTGTCGGCGCGCTCGAACATGCGTGCGCCCATGCGGTCGATACGCGCGTCACGCATCGCCTGGCGCGCGGCGTCCTTCGCCTCGCCGTCAGTCGCCTTCACCGCCTGGAACGCCTTGCGGGCATCCCGGAACGCTTCGCGCCTGGCGTCCACTTCCGCCTTGGTCACTTCGCCGTTCCTGTCCGTATCGAACCGCTCGAAGGTCGTCGTGGCATAGGCGAGCATCTCGGCCTGCGAGATCTTGCCGTCCTTGTCGGTGTCGGCGCGCTCCAGCATGCGCTGCGCACGCTCTTCGCTCTTCTTGCCGTGCCACTTGCCCTTGCCGCCGGCATCGGCCACGTCGATGGCGCCATCCTTGTTGGTGTCGCGACGTTCGAAGATCCTTTCGGCGGCAGCCATGACCTCGGCTTCCGAGAGCGTGCCGTTTTTATCGGTATCGGCGCGGTCGAACATCTTGCCCGCACCCGGCAGCATGTAGGGGCCACCGGCGCGCAGTGTCTCGCGGGCCTTGTCCTTGTCCGCATCGGCGGCGGCGCGGATGGCCTTGCGGGCATCCCTGAACGCGGCGTGGCGCGCCTTGATCTCGTCCTTCGTCACCTGCCCGTCGCCATTGGCGTCGAAGGTCTTGAAGGCGGTGGCCGCATTGGCCTTGAATTCGGCAAGCGTCACCTTGCCGTCCTTGTCCGTATCCAGCCGTTCGATCATCGCGGCATGGCGGGCATGGTGCTTGCCGTGCTTGCCTTCGTGTTTGGCGGCGAAGGCCGGGGCGGCGAGGCCCGAGAAGATAAGGCTGGCGGCAACGGCGCCGAGAAGGAGTTCCTTTTTAGCCATGGTCGTTCCTGTCATCCATTGTCGTCCCTTGGGAGCGAAGGATAAAGGGAAAGACGGCCGTGGCCAGTTACAAATTGGTAATTGAACCCTTTGACGGGAAAGGGTTTTTTCCGTGTCAGGAATGTGGCCGGCCGAATGTCAGAGAAGCGCGTTCAGAAAGGCCGTGAGGTCGGAGGTCGCATAATCGATATGCTCGTCCTCTTCCGAACGCTTCTCCCAGGCATCCACGAATTCGTGGTTCTCGTTTTGCGGAATGAGCAGCACCGTCTTCATGCCGAGCGCCTTCGGCACGAGAAGATTGCGCGGCAGGTCCTCGAACATCACCGCCTGCTGCGTCTCGATGCGGTGCAGCGCCATGAACTTGTCATAGGTCGCGCCCGCCGGCTTGGGCATGTATTCGGCCGCCACGATGTCGAAGACGTCGTCGAAATGGTCGAGGATGCCGAGCGCCTTTGCGGCCATCTCGGCATGTTTGACGCTGCCATTGGTGAAGATGAACTTGCGGCCCGGCAGTGCCCGGATCGCCTCGCCCAGCGACAGGTCCGGCGACAGCACGCCGTAGTCGATGGCATGCGCCTTTTCCAGGAAGTCCAGCGGGTCGATGTCGTGGTGGATCATCAGGCCCTTCAGCGTCGTGCCGTGGTCGTAGTAATATTGCTTCTGCAGGGCGCGCGCGTCCTCGCGCGACAGGCCGAGCAGCGCCGAGACATAGGCCGTCATGTTCTTGTCGATCTGGGCGAAGAGATCGACGTGGTGCGGATAGAGCGTGTTGTCGAGGTCGAAGACCCAGTCACGCACATGGGCGAAGTCGGCTTTGTTCGGAAGATCGGTCATGGCCGCCTTATGCCATGGGCCCGCGCGGCGGCAAACGGAAATTTAAGGCGCCGCTTTGGCTGCCGATGGATTTGCGCAAACCGGCGTGCTAGCGGCAGTGCATGGAACTCTGGATCCCCATCACCATCGCCGCCGCCTTCCTGCAGAACCTGCGCTCGGCCCTGCAGAAGCATCTTCAGGGCTCGCTCGGTACGCGCGGCGCGAGCTTCGTGCGCTTCGGCTATGGTTTCCCGCTGGCAATCCTCTATGCGCTTTCGCTGCACTGGATCGCCGGCCTGGCGTTTCCGGCGCTCAACTGGACCTTCGCGGTCTGGACGGTGATCGGTGGTCTCGCGCAGATCTTCGCGACCATGCTGCTGGTCTATCTGTTCTCGCTCAGGAACTTCGCCGTCGGAACGGCCTATTCCAAGACGGAGCCGGTGCAGGCGGCGATCTTCGGCTTCATCCTGCTTGGCGAACGCATCACGCCCGGCGCCGTCGTCGCCATCATCGTCGGCGTCATCGGGGTCATGCTGATCTCGGTCGCCCGCGCGCCGCTGTCCTGGCGCAACACCTTCGCGGCGCTGACGGGCCGCACCGCGCTGATCGGCATCGCGTCGGGCGGCGTTTTCGGCGTGTCGGCGGTCGCCTATCGCAGCGCCGCCCTGTCACTGGACGGGCCGGGGCCGATCATGAGCGCGGCCGTGACGCTCGCCTGCGTGACGACCTTCCAGACGATCTTCATGCTCATCTGGATGCTGTGGAAGGACAAGAACGAGATCGTCCAGGTTCTCAAGAGCTGGCGGTCCTCGTCGCTGGTCGGCATCACCGGCGTCATGGGCTCGGCCTGCTGGATCACGGCGATGAGCCTCCAGCAGGTGGCCTATGTGCGCGCACTCGGCCAGATCGAACTGGTCTTCACCTTCATGGCCTCCTACTTCCTCTTCCACGAGCGGGTGAACCGCACGGAAGTGGCGGGATGCCTGCTGATCGTCTGCGGCATCCTCGGCCTGCTCTTCCTGTAGGCCCGGCGGCGCGGTGCCGCCGGTAAAAGCCGTCAGGGCACGATCAGCGTGCCGGCGCCATGCTCGGTGAAGAGTTCGAGCAGTACGGAATGGGCGGTCTTGCCGTTGAGGATGACCACGCCCTGCACGCCCGCCTTGATGGCGTCGATGCAGGTCTCGACCTTCGGGATCATGCCGCCGGAGATCGTGCCGTCCTTGATGAGCGCGCGCGCCTGCGCCACCGACAGTTCCTTGATCAGCTGGCCGTTCTTGTCGAGCACGCCCGGAACGTCCGTCAGGAAGAGCAGGCGCGTGGCGTTCAGCGAGCCGGCGATGGCGCCGGCAAAGGTGTCGGCATTGATGTTGTAGGTGTGGCCGTCGCGGCCGGGCGCGACCGGCGCGATGACCGGGATCATCTCGGACCTGGCGAGCAGGTCGATCAGCGTGCGGTCGACTTCCACCACTTCGCCGACGAAGCCGAGGTCCAGAACGCGCTCGATATTGCTGTCGGGATCGGTGACGGTCTTCTTGGCCTTCTCGGCAAAGACCATGTTGCCGTCCTTGCCGCACAGGCCGATCGCCCATTCGCCCGTCTGGTTGATGAGCGCGACGATCTCCTTGTTGATCGAGCCGGCGAGCACCATCTCGACGATCTCGACCGTCCTCTGGTCGGTGACGCGCAGGCCGCCTTCGAACTTCGATTCGATGCCCATCTTGGTCAGCATGGCGCCGATCTGCGGGCCGCCGCCATGCACGACGATGGGGTTGACGCCGGACTGCTTGAGAAGCGCGATGTCACTGGCGAAGGCTTTGCCCAGCTCCGGGTTGCCCATGGCGTGGCCGCCATATTTCACCACGATGGTCTTGTTCTCGTAGCGCTGCATGTAGGGCAGGGCCTGAACGAGAAGGCGGGCTTGGTTTTCGCTATCGGATTGGGACATGGCGGCCTCTCGGGAATGGGTGGGCGCCTGTTTAACGCATGTTTTGTGACGATGGAATGATCCTCTTTTCACAATACGCGGGGCCGGCGCGAGAAAGCGCTTTTCATCGCGTCAGCGTCGATGGCGCAACGGCATGGGGAAGATTATGATGTCCAGGCGTGCTTGCTATGGCAAAATGCCTCCGCGCGTTCCTATATGTAAGAAAACCACCGTTGCGCGCCCTCTGCGCGAACCGAGAGAGTACACAAGGCGATGACGGCATTCGGCCGAGATATGGGCGAGACCCGCTGCGACGAAGTGATCGCCGGCGAATATGTGCTCGGCGCGCTTTCCCAGGAGGACTGCCGCAAGGTCGAGGCGCGGCTGGCATCCGACCGGCGCTTTGCCGCGATGGTCGGGCGCTGGCGGGAAACGCTCTCCACCTTCGGCGACGACGCGACGCCGCATGCCCCATCCGATGCCGGCTTCGGCGGTCACCGGCAGGTCCTGCATATGGGACCGTGCGATGCAGTGTTTACCGGCAAGGTCTCCGGCGGCTGCTGGAATTCCCTTGGCTTCTGGCGCGGGCTTGCCTTTGCGGGCGTTGCCGTTGCGGCCGGGCTCGTCCTGTCGCTTGGCGGCTTGCTCACGCAGCGGCCCGCCGGTGCCGGCCGCCCCGTGTCCGACGCCACGGGCGAACGAGGCGCAATCGACCATTTCGTGCATTACGAAGAGACGAACGGCGCGCTCCGCCTCACGCCGGTTTCCGATGTGGGTGAAAAGAAGCGGCCGCTCGAAGTCTGGCTGAAAAAGGAAGGCGAGGCGCCGGTGTCTTTGGGCGTCGTGCCCCGAACGGCGGGAAGCGCGCTCATCCTGTCACATCAGGGCCAGCCGCCTGAAAAGTGAGACGACGCCGGTAAGCCGCCTTCTGTCTCAGAACTCCTCCCAGTCCCCGCCCGATCCGGTGTCCTGGCGTGCGCCAAAGGCCCCGGCGAGCTTCTCGTTGAGCGCGAGCGCGGGAGAGGACACGGCACGGGACTGGCTGGAGGCGGCCTTGACGTTCCACTGGCCCGGGGATTTGCGCACCGGAGCCGGCGTGGCAGCGACCGGCGCGGCCGGTGTCGTGGGCACGACATGCAAATGTGCCTGCATGGTGCGGCTCGATGCCGACGACGTGCCGCCCACATTGAAGCGGCTGATCAGCGCGTTCAGCGCCTGAACCTCTGCGGCGAGCCCATGGCTGGCGGCCGTGGTTTCCTCGACCATGGCGGCATTCTTCTGCGTGCCCTGGTCCATGCTGTTGACGGCGGTGTTGATTTCCTGAAGACCCACGGACTGCTCGCGTGCCGCCTCGACGATAGCGGCCACGTGGCTGTTGATCTCCTGCACCTCGGTGACGATGGTCTGCAACGCGCGGCCGGTGTCGCCGACCAGGGAGACACCGGTGCGGACCTGATCGCCCGATGTGGTGATCAGCGACTTGATCTCCTTGGCGGCCTTGGCCGAGCGCTGCGCCAGCTCGCGGACTTCCTGCGCCACGACCGCAAAGCCCTTGCCGGCCTCGCCCGCGCGGGCGGCTTCCACGCCGGCATTCAGCGCCAGAAGATTGGTCTGGAAGGCGATATCGTCGATCACGCCGATGATGCTGGTGATCTCGCTGGAGGATTTCTCGATTTCGTTCATGGCCGCGACGGCGCGCCGCACGATCTCGCCCGATTTTTCGGCACCGGCGCGTGTGCGCGCAACGAGGTCGCCGGCTTCCTCCGCGCGCCGGGTCGAATCCTTGACGGTCGTCGTGATCTCTTCCAGCGCGGCGGCGGTCTCCTCGACGGAAGCGGCCTGCTGTTCGGTGCGGCGCGACAGGTCGTCGGCGGCCGAACGAATCTGGCTTGCGCCCGCGTCGATCGCCGCGGCGTTCTCGCCCACTTCGCGCAGCGCATCGCTGAGGCGCGAGACGGAGGCGTTGAAGTCTGCCCGCAGCCGGTCGAGATCGCCCTCGAAGGGCTCGTCGATGCGGCAGGTCATGTCCCCGGCGGCAAGCCTGCCCAGGGCGTTGGCAAGGCTTGCGACGGCCTGCTGGACCTGGCCGCTGTCGCGCGTGCGTTCCGCCTCGCGCGCCTGCCGGTCGCTTTCGGCCCGACGGCGGTCGTCTTCGGCCTGGCGTTCGAGACGCTGGCGCTCGGCGGCGTTGTCACGGAAAACGGCGACGGTGCCGGCCATGTCGCCGATCTCGTCCTTGCGGCCGGCGCTGGGAATGGTGACGACCGTATCGCCGTCGGCCAGCCGCTTCATCGCGCCTGCAAGGCCGTTGAGCGGCCGCACGACGCGACGGTTGACCAGGAAGATCGCGGCAATGGCGAGGCCCATCGCGGCAGCGAGCGAAGCCCAGGTCAGCGCGAAGGCGGAGCCTTCCTCGGCGCGCGCGGTCTCGATCGTTTCGTCGGTCACCGTCTGGGTGTGTGCCACGAGCGCGTTGAGGGCCGCGGTGATCGCATCGGCGCTCGCCTTCATCGAACCCTTGTAGATGTCGAGCGCCGGCCCCTTGGCGCCGATGGCGGAGAACTGCACGAGCTTGGCGGCTTCGTCGAGATAGGTCGTCAGCGTCGTCTTGATGGTGTCGATCCCGGCGATCGCCGCCGCATCGCCGCTATTGTCGGCGGCATGGGTCTTCACCATGGCCTCGAAGGCTTCCGCGCGTTCCTTGATGCGCGCCTCGATGCGGCCGATCTCGTCCGGGTCCATCGAAAGCAGATGTTCCGCGTAGATCGCATTGAGATCGGAGAAGGCATGGCTCAGTTGCAGGATGGCGCTCAGCTGCGGCATGCGATCGGTGCCGATACGCTCGATATGGCCGGTCATCGCAGACAGCGACCGGAAGGCGACCGCCCCTTGCAGCGCCCCCAGAACGACCATCAGAAGGAAGAGCGCCGGCAGGAGCCTGCTGATCCGGACATTATGCATGACAGTTCCCTGGTTTTCTCGAAGACGCGCTTTGTGCGGTTGCGCGAAAGTCTAGGGCCCGTCGTTTAACGCGGCCTTAATGGGCCGTGCTCATCTCCTGCCTTGCCGGCCGGTTTTCCACACCCTACATGCCAGATCGAACAGGAGTTTTCGATGATCCTCGACGCCGCCCGGCTTGCGCTTGCCAACCTCTTCGCCCCCGAAACGCGCAGCGTCTTCTGGAAGGTCCTGGGCCTGACGATCCTCGCCCTCGTCGTGGTGTGGTTCGGTCTGCGCGAAAGCTTCATCGCCTTCGCCTGGCCGTGGCTGCAAGGCGCATTCATGCCGGACCTGCCGCAATGGGCCGGCTGGCTCACCTTCGTGTTCGGCATCGTCGCCAGCATCGGGCTCGCGCTCGGACTGGCGCTGCTGCTGGCGCCGGTGACCGCCATCATCGCCGGCTTCTTCCTCGACGATGTCGCCGAGGTCATCGAGAAGAGGGATTATCCCGCCGATAAGCCGGGCGTTCCGCTGCCCATGGGCCAGGCCATCGCCGGGTCGGTCAAGTTCCTCGGCATCGTGCTCGTCGGCAACCTCGTCGCGCTGTTCCTGCTCTTCATTCCCGGCGTCAACCTCATCGCCTTCTTCGCCGTCAACGGCTACCTGCTCGGCCGGGAATTCTTCGAGTTCGCCGCCATGCGCCATCGCTCGCCGCAGGAGGCGCGGCAGTTTCGTGAAAAGCACTTTTCCACGGTCCTGATCGCCGGCCTGCTGGTCGCGGCCTTCCTGGCGATCCCGATCGTCAATCTTCTCACGCCGCTTTTCGCCGCCGGCCTGATGGTGCACCTGCACAAGGCCTTGAGCCGCAAGGACCCCGGCTTCGCGCTTCCGCAGGCGCGGTAAAGAAAAGCCGGTACGTCACCGTGCCGGCTTTCGATCATCGTATGGCGGTTCGGCTCAGTAGGCGTCTTCGTACGCCGCGCAGATTTCCGCCTGCGTCTTGCCGGCGAGATAGGCGATCTCGCCTTCCTTGTGCTTGACATAGACGTCCGCGAAGCCCTCCGGGAACCAGCTGCACACCGTCTCGTTGCCGCGGAACCGCTGCAAGGCCGCTTCCAGCGTCTGCGGCAGGCGGACATAGCCGCGGGCGGCAAGGGCGTCCGTGCCGAGCAGCGAAAGGTCTTCCTGGGTGGCCTCCGGCACGGCGAGGCCTTCCTCGATGCCCTGCACGCCGGCATGGACGATGGCGGCAAGCGCCAGATGCGGGTTCGCCGCACCGTCCGCCGCGCGGAATTCGAAGTTGAACTGTGCGGCGCGCGCGATGTCGCTGATATCGGAGACCGGGCATATGCGCACCGACGCTTCACGATCCCGGAAGCCGAGATTGTTGAAGGCAGCACTCCAGCGATGCGGCGTCAGCCGCAGGTAGGACACGACGCTCGGCGCGGTGATGGCGATGATCGAATCGAGATATTTCAGGATGCCGGCCACGAACTTGCCCGCGACGTCCGAAAGCTCGTGCTTGCCGGCGGGATCGTGGGTCACGGGATTGCCGGATGCGTCCAGCATGCTCATGTGGACATGCACGCCATTGCCGACGCCGGCCGGATCGCGGATCGGCGTGAAGGTCGGGTCGTAGCCGAGCTCGCGCGCGACGAGGCCGACGATCTCCCGCGTGATGATGGAATGGTCGGCGATGGTCACGCCCTTCTGCGGGCCCATCGTCACCTCGAACTGTCCGGCGCCGAACTCCTTGAGGATCGTGTCGGGCGTCACGCCGGCGGTGCGCATGCCGGCGATGATCGCCTCGCAGAAGTGCCGCTCCCGCTGGAAGCCGCCCAACGTGAAGGCGCCGCCCACTTCGGACACCAGATGCTTGATCTGGAATTCATGTTCGAAGGCGCCGTAGAGCGTCACGCCCGCCACCTTTTGCAGGCGTTCGAGCGCGGCTTCGAGGATCGAGCGCGTGCAGAATTCCCATGGCCTGCCATCGGTGTAGCGGATATTGCCGAGCACGAAATTCTCGTTCGGCGCGCCGTCCTCGCTTTCGATGCTGACACTGGTTGCCGGATCGGGAATGAGCACGAGGTCGCCCAGCGAGCCGAAGGGGCTTTCGGCGATGGCGTCGAAGCAGGTGATCTGGACATTGGTCGGCGTCCAGCCCACGCCGCGCTTCAGGCGCTTTTCCATCTGTGCCAGCGGAAAGGCCTTGCCGCGCACCTTGCCCGAAAGGTCGCCGCAGCAGGCAACCATCATTTCTTCACGTTTCATCGTCGTCCCCGTTGATCGTATCCTGGTCGTAGCCCGGCATGGAGAAGCGTACGCCGTCCCAATCCCTGATGCGTTTCTGCGTCGCCTCCCAATCGGCCTCGGAGACGCGCACGATGAGCGCCTCGACGAGAACGATTGCGGCCGTCACCGTATCCCAGGCCGTGCCGGCCTCGATCGGCAGGGCGACGATGTGGTCGGCACTGCGGGCGGCCGGCGACATCCACTTGTCGGTGATCACGACGATGGTCGCGCCGCGCGCTTGCGCGATCGTCTCGGCAAGGCGTGCAAGGCTGAGCTGGTAGCGCCGGAAATCGAACAGCAGCACGACATCCTTCTTGCGCATGCGCAACACGTGTTCCGGCCAGAACTCGGGATTGTCGGACATGTGGTAGATGCCGCTGCGGATCTGCCGCAGATGGATAGACAGGAAGGACGCGACATTATTGCTGACGCGGCCGCCGAGCAGGAAGATGTTGCGCGAGGGATCGGCGATCAGGTCGGCGAGGATATCGAACTGCGCCTGGGAAACCGTGGCCGCCATCTCCTGCGTGACGGAGGCGATGCGCCGCACGTACTCCGACAGGAACTCCGAATGGCCGACCGGCGTCTGCCGCGTCTTCAGGTCGAGCGGCGAACGCTGCCCTTCCTTCAGCTCGGCAATGAGCTGGCGTTGCAGGTCCTGGAACCCGCTGCAGCCGATCTTGCTGACGAAGCGGGTGATCGAGGGCGCGCTGACTCCGGTTTTCGCCGCCAGTTCCTGAATGTTCTCGAGCCCCGTGAAGGGGTAGTCGGCAAGGATGGCATTGGCGATCTTGCGCTCGCTGGCCGTGAGCTGCCCGGCAGCCTCCCGGATCCGCGTGCGGACCGTCGTCGACGATTTCCCATCGCTCATAGGTATGTTCCCGTTCTTGGGGCGGATATTTGCGCCATGAAAAAAATTAGTCAAATGGAAAAATCGGATTGACTATGATTGGAAAATTTCTTTGACTGGCTGTCATCGAAGCCCTCGTGCCGGCCCATGCCGATGCGATCGACGGATACCATTTCATGCTCAGTCTTGCAGATAGCGACATGTCCAGATTGCTGAATGCTGGCGACCCGGACCCCGTGGAATGGATCAACGCGACCGGGCGTTCGCCGATCTTCCTGACCTGCGAGCATGCCGGCCGCGCCGTGCCTGCCGCGCTCGGCGATCTGGGCGTCGCATCCGCGGAAATGGACCGGCACATCGCCTACGACGTCGGTGCCGAAGGGCTTGCCCGCAGGCTTGCGGAACGGCTCGATGCCGCTCTCATCCTCCAGCGCTACAGCCGCCTGGTGATCGACTGCAACCGTCCGTTCGAAGCGGAAGACTGCGTTCTCAAGCGGAGCGACGGAACGCTCATTCCCGCCAATGCCAATGTTTCCGACGCGCAGCGGCGTGGCCGCTTCGTGGAAATCCACCAGCCCCTGCATGAAGCGATCTCCGTTGCGCTGGAGCGGCGGCAAGCGGCCGGCGGGCCGCTCGTCCTCGTTTCCGTGCACAGCTTCACGCCCGTCATGCGCGCGACCGGCGCGGTGCGCGATTTCGAACTCGGCCTGCTCTACAACAGGGACGCACGCTTTGCGGAGCGCCTTGCAGAAACCTTCAGCGCGGCGAATGCCGACGTGACGGTCAAGCTCAACGCGCCCTACCACGTCGACGATGTCTCCGACTACACGATCCCGGTGCACGGCGAACGGCGCGGCATTCCGCATGTGTTGCTCGAAGTGCGCAACGACCTCATCCACGATGCGAGCGGTCAGGAGGCATGGGCCGAGCGCCTTGCCGGTCCGCTTCTCCTCGCAGCCCAAAGCCTTGAAGGATCCTCCGATGGCCGCTGACCATCCCTCCACCCGCAACCTGCCGCTCGATCCGGCCGCATCCGCCATTCTCTTCATCGACGTGCAGAACTTCTCCGTACGCCGTGACGGCGGCGAGTTCAAGGACGTCTCCGACGCCGATATCGAGGGCAAGTACGGCTACTATTTCAAGCGCATCCACGAGGTCGCCATTCCGAACATGCAGCGCCTCCTGGCCGGCTTCCGCAAGGCCGGCATCGAGGTTCTGCACACGACGATCGAAAGCCTGACGAAGGACGGCCGCGACCGCAGCCTCGACTACAAGATCACCGGCTTCAACGTTCCGAAGGGCTCGTGGGACGGCAAGGTCATCGACGAGCTGGCGCCGCTGGAGGATGAGATCGTCCTGCCCAAGAGCTCGTCGAGCGTCTTCGTCTCCACCCATGTCGACTACATCCTGCGCAATCTCGGCGTACGGCAGATCGTGCTCTGCGGCCTCCTGACGGACCAGTGCGTGGAATCGGCGGTGCGCGATGCCTGCGACCTCAACTACCTCGTGACGCTCGTGCCCGATGCCTGCGGCACCTATTCGCAGGAGCGGCACGACTTCTCGATCAATGCGATCAAGGGCTATTGCCGGCAGATCTCGACCGACGATCTGCTCAAGGAAATCGGGCAGTAAGCGGCCCGGCACAATCACGCGACGGGATCAACCAAGGAGCTTTCAGGCGGGCCGCACAAAACAAGAAAAAGGCCGGACCGCATTCCATTCACAGCCGCAAGGCGTTCATCAAGGGGAACGATCATGATGAAAACATCCAAATTGCTTCTGGCGGCGGGCCTTGTGCTCGCCTCCTCCTCCGCCTTTGCCGATGACGACAAGATCGTCATCGGCGGCGCGCTGTCCATGACGGGTATCCAGGCTCCGCTCGACACGCCCGGCTTCAACGGCGCGCAGGTCGCGGTGAAGTACCTGAACGATAATGGCGGCGTCCTCGGCAAGAAGATCGAGTTCATCAATATCGACGGCAAGTCCGATCCGGTCACGGTCGGCAACGTCGCCGTCGAACTGATCGACAAGGGCGCCCAGGTCATCGTCGCGCCCTGCGATTTCGATTTCGGCTCGCCGGCCAGCCGCGAGGCGCAGTCCGCCGATATCGTCGGCATCTCGACCTGCGCCTCCGACCCGCTCTATTCCTCGTGGTCGCTCGGCGACAAGCAGTTCACGCTCTCCATGTGGAACACCACGATGGGCGCGACGGCTGCCGATTTCGCGGTGAAGGAAAAGGGCTGGAAGACGGCTTATGTCGTCACCGACCAGTTCATCGCCTACACCAAGTCGCTCTCCAAGTACTTCGTCGAGCAGTTCAAGGCTGACGGCGGTGAAATCCTGCTGGAAGACACCTACACGAACGGCGACAACAACTTCTCCGCCCAGCTCTCGCGCCTCCAGGCGCTCGGCAAGAAGCCCGACGTCATCTTCGTCTCGTCCTACGGCACGGATATCGGCGTGATCATCCGCGCGCTGCGCGAAGTCGGCTACGATGCGCCGGTTCTCGGCGGCGACGCCTATGACGATCCGGCCATGCATGAAGCGCTCGGCGAGAAGTTCGGCAACGACGTCTACTTCGTCACCCACACCTGGATGGGCGCGGGCGCCGATCCGGAAATGGAGAAGTTCATCGGCCTCTACAAGGAGATGTTCGGCAAGGATCCGGATACTTCCTTCGTCTCGACGGGCTGGGACACGATCATGATGATCGCCCAGGCCATCACGGCGGCCGGCACGACGGAAGGTGCGGCACTCGCCAAGGCGCTTGAAGACGGCCATTTCAAGCTGCTCACCGGCGAACTCGACTACGGTACGGCCGAAGAGGGCCACGTTCCCAACAAGGCCGCCGCGGTGATCGAACTCAAGGCCGGCAAGCCGACCTTCGTCGGCTGGCGCAAGCCGGAATCGCTGCCGAAGCCCTGATCCCTGCCGTCCGGGCCGGCGCATCAGCCGGCCCATACCTTTCGGAAAAGCCATGTCTGAAGCACGTCTTGCGGTAAACGACGTGTCGGTGGAATTCACCGGCCTCCGCGCTCTCGACCATGTCTCGCTCTCCGTCGCCACCGGCGAGGTTCTGGGCCTCATCGGGCCGAACGGCTCCGGCAAGACGACGATGATCAATGCGATCACCGGCCAGGTGAAGCTCGCCGGCGGCACGATCACCGCCGGCGATGTCACGCTGTCGGGCCTGTCGCCCCGCGATATCGCGCTGGCCGGCGTGAGCCGATCGTTCCAGATCGTGCGCCTGTTCAACGGCATGACCGTGCTGGAGAATGTGGAGGCTGCGGCCCTCGCCAAGGGTGTCTCCCGCGCCGTCAGTACTGAGCGGGCTGTCGGGCTGCTCGATGAGCTCGGCCTGGCGGACAAGGCGGACGAACTCGGCGAGAGCCTGAGCTACGGCGACAAGCGCCGTGTCGAGATCGCCCGGGCACTGGCAGCCGAACCACGCTTCCTGCTGCTCGACGAACCGGCCGCCGGCATGAACGACGCCGAGACAGAGACATTGCTGCACACATTGTCCGAGCTGCCCAAGACCCGCGGCCTCGGCCTCATCATCATCGACCATGACATGGGTCTCATCATGCGGCTCTGCCACCGCCTGCACGTCCTGGCCTCGGGTCGCACCATCGCGGAAGGAGACGCCGCCCACGTGCGCAGCCATCCGGCCGTCGTGGAAGCCTATCTCGGCAAGGGGGCGGCCCATGCTTGATGTGCGCGACCTTTCCGTCAGCTACGGCACGATCCGCGCCGTGCGCGGCATCACCTTCACCGTGGGCAAGGGCGAACTCGTCAGCCTGCTCGGCGCAAACGGCGCGGGCAAGTCCTCCACCATCAAGGCCATCGCCGGCGCGCTGAAGACATCCGGCGGCGCGGTCACGCTGGAAGGCAGGGACATCACCTCGGCCAATCCCGAGCAGGTCATCCGCGCGGGGCTTGCCACCGTGCCGGAAACCCGCGACGTCTTCCCGGACCTGACCGTCGCCGAGAACCTGATGCTCGGCGCCTATATCCATCGCCGCGACCACGCCGGCAACCGCGAGAACCTCGACAGGCTGCACACGCTCTTTCCGCGTCTTGCCGAACGCGCCGCGCAGGCGGCGGGCACGCTGTCCGGCGGCGAACAGCAGATGCTGGTCATCGCCCGCGCGCTGATGGCGCGC
Organism: Shinella sumterensis; assembly: GCF_004514425.2. GTDB lineage: Bacteria > Pseudomonadota > Alphaproteobacteria > Rhizobiales > Rhizobiaceae > Shinella > Shinella sumterensis. Next base: position 98,151 of record NZ_MYFN02000007.1, on the reverse strand, counting down.
CCGAGCGTGCTGCTTCTCGACGAACCCTCGCTCGGTCTGGCGCCCGCCATCGTCGAGCGCATCTTCGAGATGATAGAGACGCTGAAGAAATCCGGCCTGACCATCCTGCTCGTCGAGCAGAACGTGAACCAGGCGCTCGCCGTCGCCGACCGCGCCTATGTCATGCGGCTCGGCGCGATCGTCGCGTCCGGCACGGCAGACGAGATCCGCTCGACCAGCGATCTCAGCGCGCATTATCTGGGAGGCTGATCCATGGCTTTCGCGATCCAGTTCGTCATCGACGTGCTCAGCCTCGGCGGCGCCTATGCGCTGATGGCGCTGGGCCTCGTCATCATCTACGGCATCCTGCGGCTGGTGAACTTTGCCTATGGCGAACTCATCATGGTCGCCGGCTACACCATGTTCCTGACCAGCGGCTCCGGCCTGCCCTGGCTGCTCATGGCGGTCCTTGCCGTCGTCATGGCCATCGTCTTCGGCATCCTCACCGACTATGTCGCCTTCCGCCCGGTCCGCGCGAAATCGGTGACGGCGGTGCTGATCACCTCCTTCGCCTTCTCGAACCTGCTGCAGAACGCGGCCCTGCTCTTCATCTCGCCGCGCCCGCGCAATGTGCCGCTGCCGGATATCTTCTCGCAGACGGTCTCGATCGGCGGGGCGATCACGCCGGTGCGCAATCTCATCACCATCGCCGCCTCGATCGTGCTGCTGGCCGCCGTCGCGTTTCTCATGCGCAAGACGACGCTCGGCATCGCCATGCGCGCGGCCGCCACGAACTTCACCATGGCGCGCATGCTCGGCGTCCCGGCCAACCTGATCATCTCCTCGGCCTTCGCGCTGTCGGGCTTCCTGGCCGGCGTCGTCGGGCTGTTGTGGATAGGGCGCATCGGCACGGTCGTGCCCGGCGTCGGCCTGGAGCCGCTCCTCGTCGCCTTCATCGCCACCGTCATCGGCGGCATGCGCAGCCTGCCGGGCGCGGTGGTCGGCGGCTTCCTTCTGGCGCTCATCGATACCACGCTCAACTACACCCTGTCGCAGGATCTCCTGAAGTTCCGCGATGCCTTCACCTTCAGCCTCGTGATCCTGATCCTGCTGTGGCGGCCTGAGGGCCTGATCAAGGGTCCGGCCAGCGGCCAGCGGACCTGAGGAGCGGAACCCATGAAACATTCCTATCTCACCGCCCTCATCCTGATCGCCGTCATCGCCGTCATCGCCGTCGGCAGCCAGATGATCGGCATCCGGCTTTACGACCGCATTGCCACGAACCTCCTGATTTCGCTCGTTCTCGTCATCGGCCTGCAGACCTTCATGGGCAATTCGGGCCTGCTATCCTTCGCCCATATCGGCTTCATGGGGCTCGGCGCCTACACCTCGGCCGTGCTGACGATTCCGGCGCAGATGAAGGGCATGGCGCTGCCGGATCTCTACGAGTTCATGAAGGTCGTGGAAATCTCGCCGCTGCTCGCCATGCTGGCCGCCGGCGTGGTCGCGGCCCTCGTCGCCGCCGTCGTCGCCTACCCGCTGATGCGGCTTTCGGATGCGGCCGCCGTCATCACCTCCTTTGCGCTCCTCGTCGTGCTCTATACGGTCATGAACAACTGGAGCGCGCTCACCAACGGTCCGCGCACGCTGTTCGGACTGCCCAAGACGACGGAAATGCCGATTGCCGCCATCGTGGCCGCGGTCGTCGTGGTCGTCGCGCTGGCCTTCAAGGAATCGCGCACCGGCAAGCTGCTGCGGGCCTCGCGCGAGGACGAGGTCGCCGCAGCGGCGCTCGGCGCGAACATTCCGCACCTGCGCTGGCGCGCCTTCATCCTGGCGGCCTTCATCGCGGGCATCGGCGGTGCGCTCTGGGGGCATTTCATCACGTCCTTCGCGCCCAAGGCCTTCTACCTCAAGGAAACCTTCCTCATCATCACCATGCTGGTGATCGGCGGCGCCAACACCGTCACCGGCGCGGTTGCCGGCACGGTCCTCATCACCGTCGCCTATGAGGGGCTGCGCGGCACGGAAGCCACGCTCAACGCGGCGTCCTCCGGTTCCGGCCAGGTCATCGGCCTGACGGAGATCGTGCTCGCGCTCGCCATGATCGCCGTGATGATCGTCCGGCCGGGCGGTCTCTTCCCCAACCGCGAGATCGGCCACATCCTCACCCGCAGCCGCCGAAAGAAGGAGAAGACCGCATGACCTGGAAGACCGCCTACCGCTCCTTCTACTATGCGAATGCGGAAGAGCCCGAGGATATCGCGCTTGATCCGGAAACGACGGCGCTGCTCGTCATCGACATCCAGAACACCTATCTCGATCCCAAGGATACGCCCGAGGAAACCGCGCGCTGGCAGCCGTTCTACGACCGCATGCGCCAGACGGTCATTCCCAACACGGCCCGGCTGATCGATGAATGCCGCAAGCGCAAGGTGGAGGTGATCTTCGCGCGCATCGCCTGCCTCAAGCCCGATGGCCGCGACCGCTCGCTCAGCCAGAAGAAGCCCGGCTTCAACTACCTGCTGCTGCCCAAGGACCTGCCGGAAGGGCAGGTCGTGCCGGAACTCGAGCCGCGCGCGGACGAGATCGTCATCACCAAGACGACGGACAGCGCCCTGACCGGCACGAACCTGCGCCTCATCCTGCACAATATGGGCATCAAGGATGTCATCTGCTGCGGCATCTTCACCGACCAGTGCGTCTCCTCGACCGTGCGCAGCCTTGCCGACGAGAGCTTCGGCGTTGTCGTCGTCGATGATTGCGGCGCGGCCGCGACGGACGAGCTGCACAAGCGCGAGCTTGAGATCATCAACATGATCTACTGCCACGTCGTCCAGCTCGACGAGATCCTGACCTTCTTCAAGAAGTAAGGGGAAAGCCCATGTCCGGCCTCTATGCACGTGAACGACAGTCGGTGTCCTCGATGGCGCATCTGCGGTTCTTCCCGCAGGCGGTCGTCGGCGGCAGCGGCGCGTATCTCACGGCAGACGACGGACGGCGGCTTCTCGATTTCGCCGCGTCCTGGGGTGCCGCGAGCCTCGGGCATTCCCACCCCGCGGTGCGGGCTGCGGTCGACCGTGCGCTCTCCGACCAGGCGGGAGCGAGCTACCTTTCGTCGGCGAACGAAGCCTGCGTGCTGCTTGCCGAAAAGCTCCTGTCGCTGGTGCCGGAGCGGGCGCGTGGCCGCGTCTGGTTCGGCCATTCCGGCTCGGATGCCAACGAGACCGTCGCGCGCATGGTGGTCGCGGCGACGGGCCGGCCCCGCATTCTCGCCTTCGACGGCGCCTATCACGGCGGCACGGTCGGCTCCATGGCCGTCTCCGGGCACCCGGCGCAACAGGGCACACGCGCTGCCGGCCTGACGCTCGTTCCCTATCCCAACAGCTATGCCGCTGATACGCCGCAGGCGGCGAGCGAGGCAGCCCTTGCCCATCTCGACCAGCTTTTCGAAACAAAGATCGCGCCGGACGAGATTGCCGCCTTCTTCATCGAGCCCATCCAGTCAGACGGCGGCATGCTGGTGCCGCCGGACGGTTTCTTCAAGGCCGTGGAGGAGCGTTGCCGCAGGCACGGCATCCTCATCGTCTCGGACGAGGTGAAGGTGGGGCTCGGCCGTTCGGGGCGCTTCAACGCCTTCGACCATTCCGGCATCGAGCCCGACATCGTCGTCTTCGGAAAGGGCCTTGGCGGCGGGTTGCCGATCTCCGCGGTTGTCGGGCCGGAGGCGATCATGAACCATGCGGTGGCGTTCTCGCTCCAGACGGTGCACGGCAATCCCGTCTGCGCGGCCGCCGCACTCGCCGTGCTGGAGACCATCGAGCGCGACCGCCTGACCGAGAATGCAGCCCGAACCGGTCGTGTGTTGCGCGACGGGCTGAATGCGCTCGCGCGGCGTCACGCCTTGATCGGTGATGTGCGCGGGCATGGCCTTGCGCTCGGCGTGGAACTCGTCGGCGATCGCGCCGGCCGAACGCCCGCAACGCGGGAGACCGCCCTGACGGTCTACCGCGCCTTCCAGCTCGGCCTCGTGCTTTATTATGTCGGTGTGCGGTCGAACGTGCTCGAATTCACGCCGCCGCTGACGCTGACCGAGAGCGAGGCGCGCGAAGGCCTCGCCATTCTCGACCAGGCCCTTACCGATGTCGCCGCGGGGCGGGTCGATGAGGCCCTTCTTGCGGATTTCGCGGGCTGGTAGCCCTGGCGATCAGGGCGTCGGACCGAACAGCTGGGGCGGCAGCTCGACAAGCGGGGCCGGCACGTCGCAGGTCTTTTCCGGCGCCTTGCACAGATCGGCGATGACGCAGCGCTCGCATTCGGGCTTGCGCGCCTTGCAACAGTACCGCCCGTGCAGGATCAGCCAGTGATGGGCGTGGTAGAGATACTCGTCCGGGATGAGGCGGATGAGCTTGTCCTCCACCTCGTCGGGCGTCTTGCCGGGGGCGAGGCGCAGGCGGTTGGCGATACGGAAAATATGCGTATCGACCGCCATGGTCGATTGCCCGAAGGCCATGGACAGCACCACATTGGCCGTCTTGCGCCCCACGCCCGGCAGCATCACCAACTCCTCACGGGTGCGTGGCACCTCGCCGCCGAAACGGTCGATCAGCATCTGGCTGAGCGCGATCACGTTCTTGGCCTTGTTGCGATAAAGGCCGATCGTCTTGATGTAGTCGCGCAGCTTCTCCTCGCCCAGCGCCAGCATCTTCTCCGGCGTGTCGGCCACCTGGAACAGCGCGCGCGTCGCCTTGTTGACGCCGGCATCGGTGGCCTGGGCGGAGAGAGCGACTGCAACGACGAGCGTGAACGGGTTCACATGCTCGAGCTCGCCCTTCGGCTCCGGCCGCTGGATGGAAAAGCGGCGGAACATCTCGCGCAGCTCGTCCTGCGAATAAATGCTTTTCGGGCGCGCCGGCGCCTTGCGGCGGGCGGGCGCGGCAGCTGTCGACTTTTTGATCTTTCCGTTTTCCATGATGCTTCTATAGTCATGCGCCATGACACAAGGCAACGCCGACACGAGCATGGCCGACATGAGCATGAACGAGCGCCCGGTCTTCTCGGCCGAGCTGCATCCCTATCGTTCGCTCGGCCGCCACGGTCATCGCATCTTCTTCCTCATCGCCGGCGTTCTCAGCCTTGCGCATGTGGCCGTGTTCCTGATCTCGGGCGCGTGGCCGGTCGCCCTGTTCTTCGGCCTCGATTTCCTCGTTCTCTTCGGCGCCTTCTGGCTCAACAACCGGGCAGCGAAGGCGCGCGAACTGGTGTCGCTGTCGCGCACCAGCATCTCCATCCGCAAGATCAGCCCGTCCGGCCGCGAGACGCAATATGCCTTCAATCCGTTCTGGGCGCGTTTCCTTGTTTCCCGCAAGCCGAAGATCGGCATTACCGCCATGCATGTGCGCGGCAATGGGCGCGAGACCGATGTCGGCACCTTCCTGCCGCTCGACGACCGCGAGCGCTTCGCCTCGGCCTTTTCGGGTGCGCTCGCCCGCGTGAAGCGCGGTTACTGACGGGCCGGCAGGAATCGGGTGGCGGGCACGCCGCGGGCGTGCTTTTGTGGCGGCACAGGAGACGATCATGAACATTGCCGCGACCTTGCAGACCGATATCACCCCCGATGGCCAGGACTATGCGACCGTCCGGCAGGTCATCGAGATGATCACCGAGGATTACCGCGACCAGCCGGGCCTCGAAGACATTGCCGTCCGCCTCGGCCAGTCGCCGAGTCAGTTGCAGAAGACCTTCACGCGCTGGGCGGGCCTTTCGCCGAAGGCCTTCCTCCAGGCCGTGACGCTCGACCATGCCAAGCGCCTGCTGCGTCAGGAGGAGCTGCCGTTGCTCGAAACGAGCTTCGAGGTCGGCCTCTCTGGGCCCGGACGGCTGCACGATCTCTTCGTCACGCATGAAGCCATGTCGCCGGGCGAGTGGAAGGCGCGGGGGGCGGGGTTGACGATCCGCTACGGCCTGCATCCGTCGCCCTTCGGCACGGCGCTTGTGATGATCACCGACCGCGGGCTTGCCGGCCTCGCCTTTACCGACCAGCCGGACGGGGCGGATGCTTTCGAGGACATGTCGTCCCGCTGGCCGAACGCCCATTATGTCGAGGATGCCGAGGCGACCGCGGCCTACGCGGCCCGCATCTTCGATCCCGCCCGCTGGAACCCGGACGAGCCGCTGCGCGTCGTGCTGATCGGGTCGGATTTCCAGGTTCGCGTCTGGGAGGCGCTGCTGCGCATCCCGATGGGCTGCGCCGTCACCTATTCGTCGATTGCCGAAAAGCTCGGACAGCCGACCGCCTCGCGCGCCGTCGGTGCCGCGGTGGGCCGCAACCCGATCTCCTTCGTGGTGCCCTGCCACCGCGCACTCGGCAAGAGCGGCGCCCTGACCGGCTACCATTGGGGCCTGACACGCAAGCGCGCGATGCTCGGCTGGGAATCGGGACGGGCCTGACGGTGACAGTGACCGGCTTTGTGTGCCCGGAATGCCGCGATGGCGCCCCTCTTTCATGTTCCCGCCGCAATCGTTAGGTTGAAGCAGAATCATCGAAGTCTCCGGGGACCCACATGTATAAAAAGGCTCTGCTCGTCGCGCTCGCCGCGACCTATCTTTCCGCCTGCACGACGACCGATCCCTATACGGGCGAGCAGAAGGTTTCCAACACGGCGGGCGGCGCAGCCATCGGCGCCGGCATGGGCGCCGTCGCCGGTCTCCTCGTCGGCAACAATCCGGTGCAGCGCCGCAACGCGGCCCTGATCGGCGCGGGTATCGGCGCGCTGGCCGGCGGCGCCATCGGCAATTACATGGATACGCAGGAATCCGAGCTGCGCGCGCAGCTTCAGGGCACCGGCGTTTCGGTTACGCGTAACGGCGACCGCATCATCCTGAACATGCCCTCGAACGTCACCTTCGCGACGGACCAGGACCAGGTCATTCCGCCGTTCTATCCGACGCTCGATTCCGTCGCGACCGTGCTGCGCAAGTTCGACAAGACGCTGATCGATGTCGACGGTCATACCGACTCGGTCGGCAATGCCGGCTACAATCAGGATCTGTCCGAGCGCCGCGCCAATTCCGTGGCCAATTATCTCGCGGCGCGCGGTGTCGATCCCCGCCGCATGTCGGCCATGGGCTACGGCCTCACGCGTCCGATCGCCTCGAATGCATCGGAAATGGGCCGCGCGCAGAACCGCCGCGTCGAAATCTCGATCTCCCCGCTGCGTCAGGGCTGATCCGCGTCAGGCGCGCCTGAGCGCCGGATCGTCGTCGGCCGGGTTGTAGAAGAGGGAGAGCACCAGGCTCTTCGCGATCCGCTCGGCCGTCGCCATGAACCAGGCCTTCGCCTCGGGCGAGGGCGCGATATCGTCGAGCGTGGCGGAAAACAGACCAAGCCAGGTCTGGAACAGCGGCGGGTTCATGCCCGCGACACCCTGGTGCGCCATGACGGGCTTGCCGCCATAGCCGCCGTCCTTGAAGGCGACGGCAGACCAGAAGCGGTTCATCTTTTCCATATGCTCCGGCCAGCGTCCGGCCAGCCGCCCGTCGAAGACGGGACCAAGCTCCGGATGGGCCCGCACGCGGCCGTAGAAGGTGTCCACCAACAGCGGAATGAAATCGGCGGTGATGCCGATGGCGTGCATTTCGGCCTCCGCGCGGGCGCGGATGGCGGCGAAATGGGACTGGCGGTCGGGGTCTTGCTCTGTCATGCCGGCAAGATAGGTGCCGCCTGCGGCCTGCGCAATCCGGCCGATCGCCGCAGAGGTTTCAGGGTCCCTTGCGCTCCGGCGCCCATTCCAGCCGCTTGTAGTCGAAACCATATTTCAGCGTGGGTTTGACGATCTCGAAATAGGGCGAGAGGTCGAAGTCGCGCGGCGTATAGAGCGAGTGGTGGCGGATATGCAGGATCTCTTCGCGTGAATAGGGAGAGGTCGCCGCCGCCCGGCCGGGCGCGCGCGTAACCTCCGGCAGGATCGGGTAGCGGATGGCCTCGAAAGCCATGGCGATCAGCGTCGAACAGATCGCCCGCGTCGGATCGCCCGAGCCGAAGGCGATCATACGGCGGCGCCAGCGCACCGGCACGGGCGGCGTCGGCAGGAAGTAGCGCAGCATGTCGGTGATGTTCTTCAGGTCGTATTTGAGCCCGAGACGCGAGACCATGAAGCCGACCAGCGTATCGCGGTCTTCGGGCGTCAGCCCGACCGGACGGCAGATGCGCGTATTGTAGGTGCGGTACTTGGTAAGCGGCACCGCCACGCAGCCTTCGCCAATATTGACCTCGATAAGCTGCGGCCGTTCCATCGTCGGTCGCGCCGCCTGGTCGAGCGTCAGCGGGATTTCGTCGCCGACGAAGAGAGCCGCGTGGGACCAGGTCGATTGCGTCAGGTACTTGATCGCCGCGGAGACCTTCTGGTTGCCCTCCACCAGCAACACGTCGCCGGGGCGCAGCGTGCGCGCCAGCGTTTCAGGGTCGGAGGGCGTATAGGGCTCGTAGCCCGAGGTCTGGCTTTGCAGTCGGTCGGCGAGACGGCGGCCGATACGATCGAGCAGCGTGTCGCGGCTTGCGGAAAGCGGCTTCAGTCCGGCGGTCACGTCTCGTCCCTTGCTGTCATACCGGCTCACTCTAGCGTCCCGCCGCACCGCATGTCGAGCTTGACGCAGAGACGGCAAGTCCTATATTTAGAATAATTCTAAACTGGAATGGCCGCCGATGTTCTCCCGTCTCCTCCGCCCTGGCAAACGCAGTCTCGAATCGCTCAGCGAGCAGGAAATCCTGGCACTCGCCATCTCCTCGGAAGAGGATGACGGGCGCATCTACCTCGCCTATGCCGATGCCCTGCGCGAGGCCTATCCCCATTCGGCCCGCGTCTTCGAAGAGATGGCGGCGGAGGAAAGCCACCACCGCCAGATGTTGATCGATCGCCACATCGCCCGCTTCGGCGATCGCATCCCGCTGGTACGGCGCGAGTTCGTTCGCGACTTCCCGGAGCGCAAGCCGGACTGGTTGATCGCCAACATGTCGCTGGAGGCGATCCGTGAACAGGCGGAAGCGATGGAGGTCTCGGCGCACCATTTCTACCTCACGGCCGCCGCCCGCACGCAGGACGCAGCCACGCGCAAGCTTCTGGGTGATCTGGCGCTGGCGGAGAAGTCGCACGAATCGCTCGCCCGGCGGCTTGGCGAGCAGCACACACCCGCCGACGTGAAGGCGCAGGAAGACCAGACGGCCCGCCGGCAATTCATCCTCACCTATGTGCAGCCCGGTCTGGCCGGCCTGATGGACGGCTCGGTCTCGACGCTCGCGCCGATTTTCGCCGCCGCCTTCGCCACACAGGACACCTGGCAGACCTTCCTCGTCGGCCTCTCGGCTTCGGTCGGTGCGGGCATTTCGATGGGGTTCACGGAAGCCGCCCATGACGACGGCAAGCTGTCGGGACGCGGTTCGCCGATCAAGCGCGGCTTGGCCTCAGGAATCATGACGGCGCTGGGCGGGCTGGGCCACGCGCTGCCCTACCTGATCCCGAACTTCACGCTGGCGACAACCATCGCCGTCCTGGTCGTGTTCGTGGAATTGTGGACCATCGCCTTCATCCAGAACCGGTATATGGAGACCCCGTTCCTGCGCGCGGCGATGCAGGTGGTGCTGGGCGGCAGCCTCGTTCTGGCCGCCGGTATCCTCATCGGAAATGCCTAGGCGGAAGCGCCGCCTTAGCGGCGGGTCATCCGGTTCATGTCGCGCACGACCCAGCGGTAGAAGAGATAAACGCCAAAGGCCATGGCGGCCAGCGGCAGAAGATTGGCGACAGAATCCATTTCGACCTCAATTGACCTCCCCTGCGAGGCAATTAAGCGGTCGTTAACCAGACTGCAATGCTGAAAACGGCGATGGTGCGTTCACAAAACGCGACCATCGTTCATGAAAAGCAAAACGGGGCGTCTCCGCCCCGTTTTCACTTGGATCAGGCGCGCAGCGTGCCGCCGGTTGTTTTCAAAACATTGCCGACGATCCTTGCCGTCAGCGCCTCGAAATCCTCGTCCGTCAGCGTCTTGTCGACGGGCTGGATGACGACCTCGATGGCGACGGACTTCTTGCCCTCACCAAGCGAAGCGCCCTCGAACACGTCGAAGACGTTGACGGCGGAGATCAGCTTGCGGTCGGCGCCGGTCGCGGCGCGGACGATCGCACCCGCTTCCACCGTCTTGTCGACGACAAAGGCGAAGTCGCGCTTCACGGCCTGGAAGGGCGAAAGGTCGAGCGCCGGCTTGGTGCGCGTCGCCTTCTTCTTCGGCTCGGGCATGGCATCGATGAAGATCTCGAAGCCGCAAAGCGCACCGGAGACGTCCAGCGCGCCAAGCGTCTTCGGATGGAACTCGCCGAAATAGCCGAGCACGATCTTCGGACCCATCTTGATGGTTCCCGAACGGCCCGGATGATACCAGCCCGGCGCGCCGGGCTCGATCTGCACATTGCCCATCGGCAGGCCACAGGCCTCGATCACGGCGAGCGCATCGGCCTTGGCGTCGTAGACATCGACCGGCTTGCCGCCGCCCTTGGCGGCATTCGACCAGAGGCGGCCGGAACCGGCGAGCGTCGCCGTGCCGCGCCGCACACCGCCGGCAACCCGGCGCTGGCCCTCGGGGCGGTCGTTCTCATAGGTGCCGGAGACTTCGAACAGCGCGACGTCACCGTAGCCCTTGTCGGCATTGCGCTGGGCGGCTGCAAGCAGGCCCGGCAGCAGCGAAGGGCGCATGTCGGACATGTCCGATGCAATCGGGTTCGACAGCGCCAGCGACGGCGCGCCACCACCGAACAGCTCGGCATGGGCCTTCGGGATGAAGGACCAGGTGACGGCTTCCAGCATGCCGCGGGCGGCCAGCGCCCGCTTGGCAAGGCGCGTGCGGATCTGCAGCGTCGTCAGGATGCGGCCATTGACCGCCGCATGGCTTTCGAGCGCCGCCGGCTTGATGTTGTCGACACCGTGGATGCGCATGACCTCTTCGACAAGGTCCGCCTTGCCGTCGACATCAGGACGCCAGGAGGGGACGGCGACCGAGACGCGCTCGCCCGACCCCGTCACGGTGAAGCCAAGACGGGTGAGGATATTGGCGCTTTCGGCTTCGGACACGTCGAGGCCCGTCAGGCGCTTCACTTCCGAGAAGGGGAAGTCCACGACCTTGGGGGTGTAGCCCTTGTAGCCGACGACATCGGCCTTGGCCGGTACGCCGCCGCACAGTTCCAGCACGAGTTCGGTCGCGCGCTCGAGGCCGGGAACCATATATTCCGGGTCCACGCCGCGCTCGAAGCGATAGCGTGCATCGGTGATGATGCCGTGCGAACGGCCGGTCTTGGCGATGTTCATCGGGTCCCAGAGGGCCGATTCGATCAGCACGTCGACGGTGTTTTCGTCGCAGCCCGAATGTTCGCCGCCCATGATGCCGCCGATGGACTCGACGCCGTTGTCGTCGGAAATGACGACGTTAGCCGGATTCAGCGTGTATTCGCGCGTATCGAGCGCCAGCACCTTCTCGCCCTCTCCGGCGCGGCGCACGACGAGGTCGCCCTTCACCTTGGCGGCATCGAAGACGTGCAGCGGACGGCCCTGGTCGAAGGTCATGTAGTTGGTGATGTCGACGAGCGCGTTGATCGGGCGAAGGCCGATGGCGATGAGCCGCTGCTGCATCCAGCGCGGGCTCGGGCCGTTCCTGACGCCGCGCACGAGGCGCAACGCAAAGCCGGGGCACAGATGATCGTCGCCGCCCAGTTCCAGCTTCACCTTGACCGGCGTCTCGCCCTCGACCTTGAAGGACGCCGCCTTCGGCGTCTTGAGCGTGCCGAGGCCGGAGGCGGCGAGGTCGCGGGCGATGCCGTAGATGCTCGTGCAGTCCGGCCGGTTCGGCGTCAGGTTGATCTCGATGACAGGATCGTCAAGCCCGGCATAGCCGGCATAGCTCGCGCCCACAGGCGCATCCGCCGGAAGCTCGATGATGCCGTCGTGGTTGTCGGAAATCTCCAGTTCCTTTTCCGAGCACATCATGCCGCGGCTTTCGACACCGCGGATGTTGCCGACCGAAAGCGTGACATCGATGCCGGGCACGTAGGTCCCGGGGGCGGCGAAGGCGCCGATGAGGCCGGCGCGCGCGTTCGGCGCACCGCAGACGACCTGGATCGGATCGCCCTTGCCGGTATCGACCATCAGCACGCGCAGCTTGTCGGCGTTGGGATGCTGCTCGGCCGAGACGACCTTGGCGATGACGAAGGGCTTGAACGCCGCCTTGTCGTCGACATCTTCCACTTCAAGGCCGATCGCCGTCAGCTTCTCGCAGATCTCGTCGAGCGAGGCGTCGGTGTCGAGATGGTCCTTCAGCCAGGAGAGCGTGAATTTCATGATTTTTCCCCTTGGATGCCGGTTATGCGCTCAGCCCGCCGAACAAGGTCGGCATGTCGAGCGGGCGGAAGCCGTAGTGGCTGAGCCAGCGGACATCGGCGTTGAAGAAGTCGCGCAGGTCGGGCATGCCGTATTTCAGCATGGCGATGCGGTCGAGGCCCATGCCCCAGGCAAAGCCCTGGTATTCGTCCGGATCGAGACCGCCGGCGCGCAGCACGTTCGGGTGAACCATGCCGCAGCCGAGGATTTCCATCCAGTCGGTGCCTTCGCCGAACTTGACGATCGGGCCGGACGAGCGGTCGCACTGGATGTCCACCTCGAAGGACGGCTCGGTGAACGGGAAGAACGACGGGCGGAAGCGCATGGTGACGCTGTCGACCTCGAAGAAGGCCTTGCAGAACTCTTCGAGCACCCAGCGCATATTGGCGACATTGGCCTTCCTGTCGACCACGAGGCCTTCGACCTGGTGGAACATCGGCGAATGGGTCGCGTCGCTGTCCTGGCGATAGGTCTTGCCGGGAATGATGATGCGGATCGGCGGCTTTTGCGCTTCCATCGTGCGCACCTGCACGGGTGAGGTGTGCGTGCGCAGCACCTTGCGGTCGCCGTTCTCGTCCGCCGGGAAGAAGAACGTGTCGTGCATCTCGCGGGCCGGGTGCCCTTCGGGGAAGTTCAGCGCCGTGAAGTTGTAGTAGTCGGTCTCGACATCGGGGCCTTCGGCGATCGAGAATCCCATATCGGCGAAAATGGCGGTGATCTCGTCGACGATCTGGCTGATCGGATGGATGCGGCCGCGTTCGGCAGGCGACGAGCGCACCGGCAGGCTCACATCGACGGTCTCGGCCTTGAGGCGGGCATCGATGGCCGCGTCGCGCAGCGCCGTCTTGCGCGCGTTGATCGCGTCGGTGACGCGCGTCTTCAGCGCATTGATGGCCGCGCCGCGCGTCTGGCGCTCTTCCGGCGACATGGTGCCGAGCGTCTTCAGGAGTTCGGAGACGGAGCCCTTCTTGCCGAGTGCGGCGACGCGCACGGCTTCGATCGCCGCTTCATCGGAGGCGGCTGCGACATCGGCCAGAAGCCCGGATTCCAGTGTTTCGAGTTCAGTCATCTTTACCTGCTTTGCTTGCATCGGCCGCGCGAGGGGCCAGGAGAACCTCGGACAGATAGCCGGTTGCGGCGAGGAAGCGCCGCAGATCACTACCCATGTGAACGCGCCCGATCAATCGGGTCGGCGACAAAAACTTGGCCAGGAACCGGATCATGGTCGCCAGCGCCGCCTCGGTTTCGGGCGGTGCGGCGGCGCGCCACGCGCCATAGGCTTGCCGCGCCGTGGCCTCGCCCAGGCGGGCGCGATCCGTCAGCTGGAGAAAGAGCAGCCACAGGTCGCGGGCCTGCGCATCGGCAAGCGGCATGGCGGCCTCCGGCTCCTCCTCGAAATCCATGAAGCCGATCCCGTCCCCTGCCACGAAGAAATCGCGCGGGTGCGGCCGGCCATGGCAGAGACCCTTGGCATGCAGCGCGCCGAGATCGGCGGCGCAGCGCACCAAAAGCGCGTCATGGGCAGCCGGGTCGGTATCGCGCAAGGCATCCAGGCGGGCCGTGACGGTCGGCGCGACGTCCGACAGCACCAGCGCGTTTCCGGAGGCGTAGAGCACCTGCGGCACCGGTATGCCGTGGGCGGCGAAGGTCTCGATACGGCGGATCTCGCGTGCCGTCATGCCCTTGCTGTCGAGCGCGGGGGAGGGGCGCAGGAACGGCAGGCCGAACAGGCTGGCCAAGCCCGTCTGCGCCTTCGTCCAGACCGGCGGACGCTCCGTGCCGTAGCGCTTGATCCAGACGGCGCCGAACGACAGGTCCACGCGCTCCACCCGGCGCGTCTCGCGGGTCAGCGCGGCAAGCAGCGTCTCGATGTCCCCATCGGTCATATGGGGGATATTGCCGAGCGCGGTGTGCCTGCCATCCATGGTTGGAAATCCTGCCGTCAAAAGAAAAACCCGCACCGGTTCCCCGGCGCGGGTTTCACAACGAATGAAAGTGGTTGTGAGCGCCGGTTAGTTTACGGCGGCCTCAAACTCGTTCTTCGTGCCGGCGTCCTTGAGGTATTCCAGAGCCTTCTTGGAGGCAGCGACGAGCGCGCCGAAAGCTTCGGTCTCATGGATCGCCATGTCGGAAAGGACCTTGCGGTCGACTTCGATGCCGGCCTTGTTCAGGCCGTCGATGAAGCGGCCATAGGTCAGGCCATGCTCGCGGACGGCAGCGTTGATGCGCTGGATCCAGAGAGCGCGGAAGTTGCGCTTGTTGACCTTGCGGTCGCGGTAGGCGAACTGCTTCGAACGGTCAACCGCGGCCTTGGCGGCGCGGATGGTGTTCTTGCGGCGGCCGTAGAAACCCTTGGCTGCCTTCAGCGTCTTCTTGTGCTTGGCGTGCGAGGTGACGCCGCGTTTTACACGTGCCATGTCATGATCTCCTTAACGTATCAAATTGCTCGAGAAGTCTCAGAGACCGTTCGGCAGGTAGTTCTTGATGACCTTCTTGCCATCGGCTTCGGCCAGCACCATGGTGCCGCGCGCGTCGCGAATGAACTTGTTGGTACGCTTGATCATGCCGTGGCGCTTGCCGGCTGCGGCGGCCAGGACCTTGCCCGACGCGGTGATCTTGAACCGCTTCTTGGCAGACGATTTCGTCTTCATCTTGGGCATTTTGCTACTCCATTCTTCTTGAATTCGAGCCGCGTGACGATGCACGGCTCCAGCGTAAAGAACGGCCACGGCATGCCCTGCCGGACCGTTCGGACGGCGGCTTGTAACCGATGTCCTTTAAAAGCGCAACCGGAATCCTCGTCTGCCGCGGGTTCGGGGCGCGGAAATGGAAAAGCCGCCCCGGAAGGCGGCTTTGATCCGTTCAGCGCGGGGCGCCGAGAAAGGGGCTCACCGCGGGGCGAGCACCATCATCATCTGGCGTCCCTCGAGCTTCGGCTCGGCTTCGACCTTGGCGATCGTCAGAGTGTCTTCCTTGACCTGCTGGAGAAGCTTCATGCCGAGTTCCTGGTGGGCCATTTCACGGCCGCGGAACTTCAGCGTCACCTTCACCTTGTCGCCTTCTTCGAAGAAGCGGTTCATCGCCTTCATCTTCACGTCGTAGTCGTGCGTGTCGATGTTCGGGCGCATCTTGATTTCTTTGATCTCGACGATCTTCTGCTTCTTGCGCGCTTCGGCCGCCTTCTTCTGGTTGGCGTATTTCAGCTTGCCGAGGTCAAGGATCTTGCAGACGGGCGGTTCGGAGTTCGGCGCGATCTCCACGAGATCGAGGCCGGCCTCTTCAGCCATGCGGAGTGCCTGATCGGTGGGGACGGTGCCGTGGTTCTGGCCTTCGGCATCGATGAGCTGGACGCGGGGAACCCGAATTTCCTTGTTGGAGCGCGGCCCGTCCTTGACGGGGGCTTCCGCTTTGAATGGTCTGCGAATGGTCGTGTTCTCCTCGAACTGTTTCGAAAGTGTATGAATCTGCGCGTCGACCAGGACATTTGCCCGCCTGCCGGCGTTTTTTCGGCAATGTGTTGATCGCGCTTGTGAAGTCAATAGCACGGCGCGCGGAAAAAATCACCACCTGTCCTTGCGCTTGCGAATCTGGTCTAGGTCTGGCGCAAGAGCCGGTTTCGCGGGTGGTTTTTCGCAGCCGGGCGCAGGAACGGGAGATAGGCATGACGGGCGCGAACGGCAATGGGCAGGCGGCGGAATTCATCACGGTGGGCACCGGCGACGCGGCGCGGCGCATCGCCATCGCGCTCCAGCCGCCCGCTGCCGGCAATGATCTCGCGCACTTCGTCTGGCTCGGCGGCTATCGGTCCGACATGTCCGGCACCAAGGCTGTCGAGCTCGCCGGCCTTGCCGCACGCCTCGGCACCGGCTGCCTGCGCTTCGACTATTCCGGCCACGGTGCATCCGGCGGCGCCTTCGTCGACGGCACGATCTCGCGCTGGCTGGAGGAATCGCTCGCAGCCATAAAGCACGCGGCCGGCGCCATCGGAGCCCGGCGCATCGTTCTCGTCGGCTCGTCGATGGGCGGCTGGATCGCCCTGCGCGCCGTCGCCGAGCTTGCCCGCCAGAGCGACATCGACATCGCCGGCCTCGTGCTGATCGCGCCCGCGCCGGATTTCACCTCCGAACTCATAGAACCGAACCTCACCGATGCCGAGCGCACCGCGCTGGCCGAGCGCGGCCAGTTCGAGGAACCGACACCCTACGGTCCCGACCCGAATATCTATACGCTCAAGCTCATCGAGGACGGCAGGAACAACCGCGTCCTGACCGGTGCCATCGAGACCGGCTGCCCGGTCCATATCCTGCAGGGCATGGCCGATCCTGACGTGCCCTATGCCCACGCCGTGCGGCTGATGGAGCACCTGTCCGGCGACGACGTGGTGCTGACGATGATCCGCGATGGCGATCACCGCCTGTCACAGCCGCAGGATATCGCCAAGATCCTCGAGGCCGCCGAAACGCTGGCGCGCGGGCAATAGTGGCGCCGGCGTGTCGCGCCGGTCACATCTTAACCATATTCCAGCATCGCCAATTCTGATGATTGACGAGAGGGCCGGCCGACCGTTAACTCTTTATTAACGATAGGGGACGGTTCATGGCACGAATGATTGGTGCAAAGGCTGGGGCTGCGGCGTTTCTCGCAGTGCTCGTCTCTTCTTCCTCGGCCTTTACCGCGCCGGTCTCGGCGCTTTCCATGACGACAGGCGGCATCACCTCGCAGCCGATCGGCCATTACGAATTCTGTCAGAGCCACGCATCCGAATGCCGCGCCGGCGCGCGCGCCCAGGCGCCCGCCAAGGTCACGGAGTTCGGCTGGGAGACGGTCCGCCAGATCAATGCCCGCGTCAACCGCGACATCACGCCGATGACGGACAAGGAACTCTACGGCAAGGACGAGTTCTGGACCTATCCCGACGGCGGCGCCGGTGACTGCGAGGACTTTGTGCTCCTCAAGCGCCGCATGCTGATGGAAAAAGGTTTCGCGGCGGGCGACCTGCTGATCACCGTCGTTCGCAAGCCCGATGGCGAAGGCCATGCCGTTCTCACCGTGCGCACCACGCAGGGCGATTTCGTCCTCGACAATCTCAACAACGATGTGAAGCTCTGGACCGAAACGTCCTACCGCTACCTGAAGCGCCAGGCCTCGTTCCACGCCGGCCGCTGGGTCTCCATCGAAAACGGCGATGCCGTCATGGTTTCGTCGGTCGGCCAGTAAGGCCGCACGTTTCGACATATCTCGAAAAGAAAAACCCCGCTGTTCAGGCGGGGTTTTCTCTGTTGCGGTGACGGCCAGATATCAGGCGGCCGGCTGCTTGGTCTTGCGCAGGTACGGCAGCACCGTGTCGAAGGAACCGAAGCGCGCGATGGCATCCTCGTTCGAAACGGCGGCGGTGATGATGACGTCGTCGCCCTGCTGCCAGTTGGCCGGGGTTGCGACCTGGTGCTTGCTGGTGAGCTGGATGGAATCGATGGCGCGCAGGATTTCCGGGAAGTTGCGGCCGGTCGTCATCGGGTAGGTGAGGATCAGCTTGATCTTCTTGTCGGGACCGATGACGAAGACGGAGCGCACCGTCGCGTTGTCGGCGGGCGTGCGGCCTTCAGAGCTCTCGCCGGCAGCGGCGGGCAGCATGTCGTAGAGCTTGGCGACGGCGAGGTCCTTGTCGCCGATCAGCGGGTAGTCCACGTCGAAGCCGGTGGCCGTACGGATATCGGCCTTCCACTTGGAATGGCTTTCGACCGGATCGACGGAGATGCCGATGATCTTGACGCCGCGCTTGCGGAATTCGCCCTCGATGCCGGCCATGGCGCCCAGCTCCGTGGTGCAGACGGGCGTGAAGTTCTTCGGGTGCGAGAAGAGAACGGCCCAGCCGTCGCCGATCCATTCATGGAAGTTGATGGTGCCGGCGGTGGTTTCGGCGGTGAAGTCCGGAGCGATATCGTTGATGCGAAGGCTCATGTCTCGTCCTCTCTGTCTTGCAGGGTCGCAGGCACAGGCCCGCGGAAAGTGTAACCGTGGCGGTAGATAGACCGAAAAGGCCGGATTGCCTATAGCGGTCCGGTGTCATCCTGCACGCCCCGGTGGCTGCAACTTTTCGTCATTTCAAGGGGTTGGGAGAAGGCTTTCGGCGAGACCCGGCCGACGCGCCAAATCGTTCCGCCACGCGTGCTTGTGGTGGAAAGGCGATTTTATTTCACCTTTGGCCTGAAATGACGTTCAGGCGCCGAATTCGGCACGTCCGCTCGTCAGGTCGATGACAAGGCGGCTGGTCTCCTCGGCCTGTTCGGCCGGAACGCGGAAGACGAGCCGTGCGCCGCTCTCGTGAAACGCCTCGTCGTCCATCAGGAGGCCGGGCAGGGCGGCAAGCCGGGCCTTGACCAGCGCGAGGTCGGAGAAGCCGAGCGAGACGGCAAGCGTGGTGCGTTCGACATATTCCGTCTTGGCGGCGGCGCGCAGGCAGAGTGCCGCCGTGCCGCCATAGGCGCGGATGAGGCCGCCGCTGCCGAGAAGGATGCCGCCGAACCAGCGTGTCACCACGACGAGCGTCCGGTCCAGCGCCTGTCCGTCGATCGCCTGGAGAATGGGTTTTCCGGCGGTGCCGCTCGGTTCGCCGTCGTCGCTGAAACGGTAGGCCTGGCCGATGCGCCAGGCCCAGCAATTGTGGTTGGCGGAAGGATCGGAAACCTCCGCCAGCCGCGCTTTCGCGTCCGCCTCGGTGTCGACAGGACAGCCAATGGCGATGAACCGGCTCTTGCGGATCTCCTGCTCGAAACGTTCGGTCTGGTCGAGTGTGTACAAGCGGCGGTTTCCGGTGGCGTCCACGCCGTCTCGTAGCGCTTCGCGGCACGCCGCATCAAGCATAGAATAGATTACCAATTTTATGGACTATTGACAGTCGCCACGTTTTTGCCATGATGATGACCGGATCTTAACCAGAACGGAAGCGATGGCATGATGTATCTCGGTGGCGTGACGCTCGGCTACTTCAACCTCTATCCGGTCGGCTTTCAGCCGAAGACCGAAGACACCCGGTCTGCCGGCAACTCAAGTGAAACCGAGGCTGCGGATGGAACGCAGGAAACCCTGCCGCTCGAAGGCAGCCGCCTTTCCTCCGCGCGTCGTCCGGTGCAGTGGCCGACACACGTCTTCTTTTGATTTTGAGCGCGCCGCTTCGAGGCGGTGATGGTCAGGGCAGCGACGGGCAGGTTCCCGCTTTTGCGGGAAGCGCGCCGCCGCTGACGAGGGCGGCAAGCTGCGGGCGGTCGCCATCGGCTGTGGGCTGGATGTTCAGTGGCTCGCTGGCCGGCCACCAGTCTCCCGCGGCCCAATAGGTCCAGCCGGTCCACACGGCGTTTTCGCGATGGACCAGTGCGGTCATGCGGGCGAGACCATCGAGGCAGGCCGGCTCGGCCGATCCGCCGAATTCTCCCAGAAAACCACGCTTGCCGTTGCGCTTCAGCCAGTCGGTGAAGCGCTCCAGGGCCTTCACGGCATCGTCGGCGCGCTCGCAGGTGCTCGCCTTGCCGGAAAAATCCCCATCGAGATATTGGTGCACCTCGTAGGCATTGTTGTCGGCCGGGTCCTGGATGCCGAGCATGACCGTGCCGTTGGCGCCGCCGTCCCGCTCCTCTTCCCAGCTGTGTGCACCGGTCCAGATCGTGCCGGGCACCAGCACCAGATTGTTCGCGCCCGTCTCGCGGATCGCCGCGATGGCGGCGTTGGCGGAGGCAAGCCATTGTGTCGCCGGCACGTCGTGCGGCTCGTTCATCAGCCCGAACTGCACGCCCGCATCCTGCTTGTAATCAGCCGCAAGCCGGCTCCAGAAATCGGCGAAGGCGCTGTCCGGCACGGCGGCCGAACCGATCTGCTGGTCACCGTAATAGGCGTAGTTGTGCGGATCGAGGATGACCGTCATGCCGGCCTTGCGCAGGGCCTTGACCGTATCGGAGAGGCGCTTGCGCTCCGCCTTGTCGAAGCTTCGGTTGAGCCGCGGCTGGAGGCGCTCCCATTTGAACGGAAGGCGCACCGCATTGAAGCCCTTGTCCGCGAAATAGGTGATCGTCTCGTCGGAAGGATAGGCATAGTCCTTGCCGTAGGTGCCCCGCCCCTGGCCGAATTCCGCGCCCGCGAGATTGATGCCCGAAAGGCAGGCCGCGCTCGCCTGAAGGGGAAGTGCAATTGCCGTCATAGCCGCCACCAGCCGAAGAACCGGCGTCGTACCGGATGAGGATCGCATGCCATTTCTCCGTGCCGTTCGTCGCGGGGGATAACACTCCGATGGCCTTAAGGCGACGTTAAGGCGCGCTGCCGGGCCGCAGACAGGATTAAGAGATTGCAACCGCCGGTCCGCCCGGATAGAGGCGAAGGCCTCCACGCCTCGTCCCTTGCCGACAACAGGTTGCCTCATGTCCGTATCACCGCCTTCAGCGCCTTTCTCCTCCGGCAGACGCCATCCGCTGCGGGTGCTGCTTTCGCTCGTCAGCGAGGAGAAAGGCCGCGTCACCAGGGCGGTCGCGGCGTCCGTCATCAACAAGATCTTCGACGTGATGCCGGAAATCCTCATCGGTATCGCGCTGGACGTGGTGGTGCGCGGCAAGGATTCCTTCGTGGCGCAGGTCGGCATCACCGATCCCGTGCATCAGCTGACGCTGCTCGGCATCGCCACCTTCCTCATCTGGTTCGGGGAATCGCTCTTCGAGTATTTCTACCAGATCCTGTGGCGCGGCCTGGCGCAGGACGTGCAGCATCGCCTGCGCATTATGTGCTACGACCATGCCCAGCATCTGCCCACGAGCTTCTACGAGGAAAACCGGTCGGGCGATCTCGTGGCCGTGCTGAACGACGATATCAACCAGCTCGAGCGTTTCCTCGACCGGGGGGCGAATGAGCTGATCCAGACCTTTGCCGCCGTCATCCTCGTCGGGGCGGTGTTCTTCATCGTCAGCCCGCTGATCGCCGTCGTCGCGTTCACGCCGGTTCCTGTGATCATCGCGGGGGCCTTCTGGTTCCAGCGCCGCGCCCAGGCGCGTTACGATGCGGTGCGCGCGCGCGCCGGCGGGCTTGGCGCGCGGCTCACCACCAACCTGCAGGGGCTCCAGACCATTCGCGCCTTCGGTGCGGAGGCCCGCGAGACGGCGGCCCTGACCAAGGAAAGCCGGGCCTATGTCGACGCCAACCGGGCGGCGATCCGCGTCTCCTCCGCTTTCATCCCGATCATCCGCATGGCGATCCTGTCCGGCTTCCTCGCCACCTTCCTCATCGGCGGCTGGCTGACGCTGACTGGCCAGATGCAGGTGGGCGCCTATGGCCTGCTCGTCTTCCTAACCCAGCGTCTGCTCTGGCCGATGACTCATCTTGCCGAAATCGCCGATCTTTACGAGCGCGCCATGGCCTCGACGCGCCGTATCCTGCGCCTGCTCGACGAGCCGCGCGGCGAGCCGCATGGCACGCACGATGCGCCTGTGTCCGGCCGCTTCGAATTGGAAGGCGTCGGCTTCCGCTATGCGACCAGCCCCGGCGGCGTCACCGATATCAATCTTGCGATCCGCGCGGGCGAGACGGTCGCGCTGGTCGGGCCGACAGGCAGTGGCAAGTCGACGCTCATCAAGCTGCTCGGCCTGTTCATCCGCCCGCAGAAGGGCGTGATCCGCCTCGATGGCGTGCCGCTGGCAGATTGGTCGGGCGAGCGCCTGCGCAGGAGCATGGCCTGGGTGCCGCAGGAGGTGACACTGTTCTCCGGCTCGATCGCCGACAACATCGCCTATGGCAAGCCGTCCGCAAGCCGCGAGAAGGTCGAGGCGGCGGCCCGGCTTGCCGAGGCCGACGGCTTCATCCGCGCGCTCCCGGACGGTTACGAAAGCCAGATCGGAGAATATGGCCAGAAGCTTTCCGGCGGCCAGCGCCAGCGTATCGCGCTTGCCCGCGCGTTGCTGATCGATCCTGCCATCCTCATTCTGGACGAGGCGACAAGCGCCGTCGACAATGAGACCGAAGCGGCGATCCAGCGCTCGCTGGCCAGGATGAAGGGCCAGCGCACCGTCATTCTCGTGGCGCACCGGCTGAGCACGGTCGTCCATGCCGATGCCATCCACGTGATGGACGATGGCCGCATCATCCAGTCCGGCCCGCACGACCGGCTCGTCGAATGCCCCGGCCTTTACCGCACGCTCTGGAACATCCAGACAGGGCACGCGGAGATGAACGAGACGGTATAACTACCGCTCAGTGCGCCTCGTCCCAGTTATGGGCGGCGCGCGCATCCACCTTCAGCGGCACCTTCATGGAAAGCGCCGGCATCGAGGCGTTTTCCATGATGTCGACGATGACGGGGATCGTCTTTTCGACTTCGCCGTCCTCGACCTCGAAGATCAGTTCGTCATGCACCTGCAGCAGCATGCGGGCCGAAAGGCCCGCGGCGGCAAGCGCCGGCTCCATCTTCACCATGGCGCGTCGGATGATGTCGGCCGCCGAACCCTGGATGGGCGCGTTGATCGCCGCGCGTTCGTTGAAGGCGCGCACGGACGGATTGGACGACTTGATCTCGGGATAGTGCGCGCGGCGGCCGAAGATCGTCTCGACATAGCCGTGCTCGCGCGCAAAGGCCTTCGTGCTGTCCATATAGTCCTTGATGCCCGGGAAGCGCTCGAAATACTTCTTGATATATTCGCCGGCCTCCGAGCGCTCGATGGAGAGCTGGTTGGCCAGGCCGAAGGCCGAGATGCCGTAGATGATGCCGAAGTTGATCGCTTTGGCGCGCCGGCGCACTTCGCCCGGCATGCCCTCGACGGGAACGCCGAACATCTCCGATGCCGTCATCGCATGAATGTCGATGCCATCGGCAAAGGCCTGTTTCAGCTGCGGGATATCGGCGACATGGGCAAGCACGCGCAGCTCGATCTGGCTGTAGTCGGCCGAGACCAGCTTGTTGCCGGGCGTCGAGACGAAGGCCGTGCGGATCTTGCGCCCTTCCGCCGTACGGACCGGAATGTTCTGCAGGTTCGGCTCGGAGGAGGAGAGGCGGCCGGTCGTCGTGGAGGCGAGCGCATAGGAGGTGTGCACCCGCTTGGTCTGAGGATGCACGAAGCCCGGCAGCGCGTCGGTATAGGTCGATTTCAGCTTGGTGAGCTGGCGCCAGTCGACGATCTTGCGCGGCAGCGGAATGCCCTGCGCGGCGAGGTCCTCGAGCACCTGCGCGGAGGTGGACCATTGGCCGGTCTTGGTCTTGGAAGCGCCCGACAGGCCCATCTTGCCGAACAGGATGTCGCCGAGTTGCTTGGGCGAGCCGATGTTGAAGCGCTCGCCGGCCAGTTCGTAGATTTCCTCCTCGAAGCGGGCGGCCCCCTGGGCCAGCTCGCCGGAAAGGCGCGACAGGACCTGCCTGTCGACGGTGATGCCGCGCTCTTCCATGCGCGCCAGCACCGGCACCAGCGGGCGCTCCAGCCGTTCATAGACGGTCGTCATGCGTTCCGCCGCCAGGCGCGGCTTCAGCACATGCCACAGGCGCAGCGTCACGTCGGCGTCCTCGGCCGCATAGGCGGTAGCGCGGGCAATATCGACCATGTCGAAGGTCTGCGCCCCCTTGCCGGAACCGGCGACGTCCTTGTAGGCGATCGGCTTGTGACCGAGCCAGCGCTCCGAAAGCGTATCCATGCCGTGCGTGCCGGCGCCCGCATCGAGCGCATAGGACATCAGCATCGTGTCGTCGAAACTCTGCATGGTGATGCCGTGGCGGCGCATGACGAGGTAGTCGTATTTCAGGTTCTGCGCGACCTTCAGGACCGATGGGTCCTCCAGCAGCGCCTTCAACCGTTCGAGCGCCGCGCGGATCGGGATCTGGCCCTCCGCAAGCCCCCCGCCGAGCAGGTCGCCGACGCCGGTCTTGTGATTGAGCGGCACATAGCAGGCGCGGATGACCGTACCGGTCGGGTCCTTCGCATTGTCGGCGACGGCAAGCGAGAAGCCGCACAGCTCCGCCTGCATCGCATCGAGCGAGGTCGTCTCCGTGTCGAAGCCGACGAGGCCGGTCTCGCGCGCGGCGGCAATCCAGCGGTCGAGGCTTGCGAGATCGCGCACCGTCTCATAGGCCGCGTGGTCGATCGGCGCCGCGGAGAAGCGCTCCGCGCGCCCGCGGGCAAGCGCGCTAGGCGTGTTGGCGTCCGCGCCGGCGGTAGGCAGCAGCGTCGCGGCCGCTTCGGCCGCCGTCTCCTCGCCGTCGAGTTCAAGCGCCGGGCCGGCGACATCGCCCTTGTCGAGATCGGGGCCATGGGCTTCCGCACCCCATTCGACCGGCACATCGGCCGCATCGATGGCGCCGGCGTCGCAATCGCAGGCTTCGGCGACGCGGCGGGTAAGCGTGGTGAATTCCATGGCCTTGAGGAAGGCGATCAGCCGCGGGCCGTCCTGCGCGTGGAGGATCAGCTCGTCGAGCGCCATGTCGAGCGGCGTGTCCGTCTTGAGCGTCACGAGCTGGCGCGAGAGCAGGACGAGTTCACGGTTCGCGACGATGTTCTCGCGGCGCTTGACCTGCTTGATCTCTTCGGCGCGGGCCAGCAGCGTGTCGAGGTCGCCGTACTCTTCCAGGAGCTGGGCGGCGGTCTTCGGGCCGATGCCGGGCACGCCCGGCACGTTGTCGGTCGAATCGCCCGTCAGCGACTGGAGGTCGATCATCTTTTCCGGCGGCACGCCCCATTTCTCGATGACCTCGGGGATGGAGATCTGCTTGTCCTTCATGCCGTCGTACATCGAGACGTTCTGCGTCACGAGCTGCATGAGGTCCTTGTCGGACGAGACGATGGTGACGTCGGCCCCGTCGGCTTCGGCAAGGCGGGCATAGGTGGCGATCAGATCGTCGGCCTCGTAGCCTTCCTTCTCGATGCAGGGCAGGTTGAAGGCGCGTGTCGCATGGCGGATGAGGCCGAACTGCGGAATGAGATCTTCCGGCGGCGCGGTGCGGTTTGCCTTGTATTGGTCATAAAGTTCGTTGCGGAAGGTCTTCGAGGAGTAGTCGAAGATCACGGCGAAGTGGGTCGGCGTCACGCCCACATCCGTGTTGCGCGCATCCTTCAAGATCTTCCACAGCATGTTGCAGAAACCCGAGACGGCATTGACCGGCAGCCCGTCCGATTTGCGGTTGAGCGGCGGGATGGCGTGGAAGGCGCGGAAAATGAAGCCGGAGCCGTCGACGAGGAAGAGATGATCACCTTTTTTCATGGGGTGAATGGATAGCGCGGGCGGCTTTCCGCGTCCATCTTTCATTGTGCTCGCAAAGGCCTTTCACGGGGCTGAAAAGCCTCACGCGAACGTTACCAATTTGTAATTCTGGCGGGCACTTGGCTCCCTTGAAAAGCCACATTCGGAGCCACAATTATTCATCAACGGCACCTGATCAAAGCCGTTGTCTGGCACACGGCCTGTCCCCCGCCGCGCCAGACAAAGGACAAAGGCCTCATCCCCCTCTCCGGGCCTTTGTCCATAATTCGAAGAAGCCGCCGCGACAAGCCTCCTGTCGTCGGCGGCTTCTCGTTTTCGGGCCCCTTCTCGTTTTCGGGCCCAAGGATCGCAGGCTATGCATTGTCTTCTGCCCTCAACCGGCATAGCTTCCGTGCATGGACTTTGACCGGACGGCGTCGGCGGCATACCTCGCCAATCTCCTGGCGAAGGCGGCGTCCCGTGCCCTTCAGGCGCGGGCGGACGGAGCGGGCTTCGCCCCCGGGCAGTTTCCCGTCCTGCTCGAATTGTGGAACGGCGACGGCCTCACCCAGCGCGAACTTCTCGACCGCCTCGACATCGAGCAGGCGACGATGGCCAACACGCTCGCCCGCATGCAGCGCGACGGCCTGATCTCGCGCCGGCGTCATCCCAGCGACCGGCGCGCGCAACTCATCTTCCTCACGCCGCGCGGCAAGGCGCTGCGCGAAACGGCCATGACGGCGGCCAGCCAGACGGAGGACGCTCTCTTCCAGGGTTTCCGTCGTTTCGAGCGCGAGCTCCTGCTTGAATACATGCGCATGCTGCTTGCCAATCTCGGCCGCGATCCGCGCGTGTGACCGTCGCGCAAGCGTTATACGATTTGCCCTCCCCGACGCGATCGGTCTAATGTCGGCACGAACATATCTGATTTGCCGCATGAAGGCCCGGGCGTTTCCACGCCCGGCGCGGTATTCTCCGGGGATTCTACCATGACCAACATTCTGCCCGTCCTCGATCACGCCATTGCCGGCGTCCCGGCCAGCCTCGAACGCCTGTTCGAACTGGTGCGCATCAAGTCCATCTCCACCGATCCGGCCTTCAAGGCCGAATGCCGCCGGGCGGCCGAGTGGCTGGTGGCGGAACTGCGCTCGCTCGGCTTCGACGCGACGGTGCGTGACACCCCCGGACATCCCATGGTCGTCGCCCATCACGATGGCGCCAAACCCGATGCGCCGCATGTCCTGTTCTACGGCCATTACGACGTCCAGCCGGTCGATCCGCTGAACCTCTGGGACAACGATCCCTTCGAGCCGGCCGTCCGCGACGCTGCCGGCGGCCGCCGCGTCATCACGGGCCGCGGCACATCCGACGACAAGGGCCAGCTGATGACCTTCGTCGAAGCCTGCCGGGCCTACAAGGAAACGGTGGGCGCGCTGCCCTGCCGCGTTTCCATCCTCTTCGAAGGCGAGGAGGAGTCCGGCTCTCCGTCGCTGAAGCCGTTCCTCGAGGCCAATGCCGCCGAGCTGAAGGCCGACTTCGCACTGGTCTGCGATACAAATATGTGGGACGGCGATACGCCGGCCATTTCGGGCGGGCTGCGTGGCCTCGTCGGCGAGGAGATCGTCATCAAGGCGGCCGATCGCGACCTGCATTCCGGCTATTTCGGTGGTGCGGCGGCAAACCCGATCCATATCCTCGCGGACATCCTCGCCGGCCTGCATGACGAGACCGGGCGCGTCGCTCTGGATGGTTTCTACGACGGCGTCGAGGAGACGCCCACCCAGATCAAGGCGGCCTGGGAGACGCTCGGCAAGACCGCCGAAAGCTTCCTCGGCGAGGTCGGGCTTTCCATTCCCTCCGGCGAAAAGGGCCGCTCCGTGCTCGAACTCACCTGGGCGCGCCCGACGGCGGAGGTCAACGGCATCACCGGTGGCTATACGGGCGAAGGGTTCAAGACCGTGATTGCGGCGGAAGCCTCGGCAAAGGTGTCCTTCCGCCTCGTCGGCAAGCAGGACCCGGCGCAGGTGCGTGATGCCTTCCGCGCCTATGTGCGCTCCAGGATCCCGGCCGATTGCTCGGTGACGTTCCACGCCCATGGCGGGTCGCCGGCAATCCAGCTGCCCTACGATTCGACGCTGCTGAACAAGGCCAAGTCGGCGCTTTCCGACGAATGGCCCAATCCCGCCGTCATCATCGGCATGGGCGGATCCATTCCCATCGTCGGCGATTTCCAGAAGATGCTTGGCATGGATTCGCTTCTCGTCGGCTTCGGCCTGGCGGACGACCGCATCCATTCGCCGAACGAGAAATACGAGTTGCGCTCCTTCGAGAAGGGTATCCGCTCCTGGGTGCGGATTCTTGCGGCGCTCGCCGCGCGTTGACGCAGATGTGATCGCGAAAGGGATCGGCTTTAATCGCACAAGCGGAAAGACTGGCCTACGGACAAGAGAAAGCCTGCATCGCCGCGTGCGATGACAGGCGCGCAAAACGGGGAAAGGATGAGGATGGCGTCACGATGGATCGCGAAAAACCCTTGCCGCAACAGCATGATGCCGGCAGGAGGCGAGGCGGGATGAAGCGTTTGAAGAAGTTCTTCTGGCCGCTCGTCAGCACGCTCGCCATCGCTCTGTCCATCTACATTCTCTACAAGGACCTGCGCGGTCTTTCCCTTGATGAGTTCGTCGCCAGCATCCACGCCATCCCGACATCGGGATGGCTGCTGGCCTGTGTCGCGACACTCGTGGCCTATGCGGCGCTTGCGGCCTACGACCATCTCGCGCTGGAACATCTCGGCCACCGCATCTCGCTGTGGTACATCACGCTCACCTCGTTCACGACCTATGCGCTGTCGCACAATATCGGCGCCTCGGTATTCTCCGGCGCGCTGGTGCGCTACCGCGCCTATACGTCGAAGGGGTTGACGGGATCGGAGGTCGGCGTTCTCGTCGCCTTCTGCTCCTTCACCTTCGCGCTCGGCACGGTGATGCTGTTCGGCCTCGTCCTGGTGCTGGAGCCGGAGATCATCGAGCGCTTCGCCGATTTTCTGCCGCTGGAAGCGGCCTATTCGACGGGCTTCGTCATCCTGGCCCTGGTGGCGCTCTATGTCGTGGGCAGCCTCGTGGGTTTCCGGCCGATCAACACCCGGTGGCTGAAGCTTGAATATCCCAAGCCCTCGCTGGTCTTCCGCCAGCTCTTCATCGCGCCCATCGAGCTGATCGGCGCGGCGGCGATCATCTATTTCGTGCTGCCGGCGGAGGGCAATCCGGGCTTCTTCATCATCCTCGGCATCTTTCTCGCGTCCTTTTCGGTGGCGCTGCTGTCGCATGCTCCCGGCGGCATCGGCGTGCTGGAGTTGGTGTTCATCGCCGGCCTGCCGGATATGGATCCGGCGGCGGTACTCGCCGCGCTCGCCGTCTTCCGGCTGTTCTACCTGATCATCCCCTTCGTCATGGCGCTGGTGGTGATCCTGATCTATGAGCGATCCCGTTACCTCGCGCGGGTGCGGGAAGGCGAAGACTAGGCACGGATCTTTCCGGTTCATACTGCGTTCATTCGAATTATTTCATTCTATGAACCGTCTGAACAACATGAAGAACTCTGAACAGTAGGGAGACCGCCATGAAGACATCGATCAAGACCGGCCTTTCGGCCGTCGTGGCCGCGGCCATGTTTGCAACGTCCTTTGTGGCGGTGCCGGCCATCGCCATGCCGCTGCCGAAGGCCGGCGTCTCGCAGTCCACGGACGTCGAGCAGGTGCAGTACTATCGCGAACGTCATTATCGGGATCGTGACCGCCGCGCGTGGCGCGAGGATCGTCGCGGCTGGCACAACGGCCATCGCGGTTATCGTGAACACCGCCGCGGCTATCGCCGCCATTCGGATGGCTGGTGGTATCCGCTGGCTGCCTTCGGCGCCGGTGCCATCATCGGCGGTGCGATTGCCAATGACGGTTACTCGCGTCCGCGCGAAGCCGGTATCAATCCGCGCCACACCGACTGGTGCTACGCGCAGTACCGCTCCTACCGGGCTTACGACAACACGTTCCAGCCCAACTATGGCCCGCGCCGCGAGTGCCTTTCGCCTTACTATTGAGGCAGTTTCCTCGGGCGGCCTTCGGGCCGCCCGTTCTCTTCACGCCGATTTGGCTCAAAGTCACGGCGACGTGTTCACCGCTTCTTAACGACCCCTTAAATCGCCGCATTTAAAGTCCATCGGACGACGACGTTTCCGAGGGCATATCCGACCGCTTATGGCATCCAACCGAAAATCCCAGCGCATCGAACCGTCTTTCCGGGGTTCCGGGCGACGAGACGACGACGATGATTTCCACGTCGGCGCAGAGGATCGTGTTGTCGATGGCGGCCGCAAGGGCCGCGGCAAAGCCCGCAAGGCGCCGCGTGAGAAACGCGCCTCGTCGCGCCGGCGCGGCGCGTCCGGCGGCTTCTTCGGCCTTATCCGCCGCCTGTTCTACTGGTGTATCGTGCTGGGTATCTGGGGCGCGATCGGCGTGGGCGGCCTCGTGCTCTATTACGGCGCGCGCATGCCGAGCGCCACGAGCTGGGCCATTCCCGATCGCCCGCCGAACATCAAGATCCTGGCCGTCAACGGCGAGGCCATCGCAAACCGCGGAATGACCGGCGGCGAGGCGCTGTCGCTGGAAAACATGTCGCCCTACATTCCCCAGGCGGTGATCGCCATCGAGGACCGGCGCTTCTACTCGCATTTCGGCATCGATCCGCTGGGGCTTGCCCGCGCCATGCTGACGAACGTCACGTCCGGCCGCATGGTGCAGGGCGGCTCGACGCTGACGCAGCAGCTCGCCAAGAACATGTTCCTCTCGCCCGACCGCACGCTGGAGCGCAAGGTGCAGGAAGTGCTGCTCGCCATCTGGCTCGAGCACAAATACAGCAAGGACCAGATCCTTGCGATGTATCTCAACCGCGTCTTCTTCGGCTCGAATTCCTATGGCGTCGAGGCCGCGTCGCGTCGCTACTTCAACAAGTCCGCCCGCGATGTGAATCTCGGCGAGGCGGCGCTTCTGGCCGGTCTGCTGAAGGCGCCGTCGCGCCTGTCGCCCGCCCGCGACCCGGAAGCCGCCGAGGCCCGCGCGCAGGTGGTGCTGGGCGCGATGCGCGAGGAAGGCTTCGTCACCGACACCGAGATCAAGACCGCGATGTCGCAGACGCCCGCGCGGGCGAAGAGCTATTGGTCAGGCGCCCAGTACTATGCCGCCGACATGGTGATGGCGCAGCTGCCGGGCATGATCGGCGACGTCAAGGAAGACCTCGTCATCGATACAACCATCGACCTCGATCTCGAAAAGAAGGCCGAGGAGACGCTTACCTCCCTGCTCGACAAGAGCGGTGCGAAATCCAACGTCTCCCAGGCCGCCCTCGTTTCCATCGACGGCACGGGCGCCATCCGTGCGCTGGTCGGCGGGCGGGATTACGCCACGAGCCAGTTCGACCGGGCGTCCAAGGCCAAGCGCCAGCCCGGCTCCGCCTTCAAGCCCTTCGTCTACGCCGCCGCCCTCGAAGCGGGCCGTTCGCCGCTGTCGGTGCGCAACGATGCGCCCGTCCGGATCGGCAACTGGACGCCCGAGAACTATGATCAGAAATACCGCGGCGAGGTAACGCTCGCCTCCGCGCTTGCCCATTCGCTGAACACGATCGCGGCCCAGCTCGTCATGGAGGTCGGTCCGAACGATGTCGTCAAGCTGGCGCGCCGGCTCGGTATCGAATCGGAGTTGCAGGCCAATGCCTCGATTGCGCTCGGCACATCCGAAGTCACGCTAGTGGAGCTGACATCGGCCTATGCGCCCTTCATGAACGGTGGCTACAAGGCGACGCCGCACATCATCCGCCGCATCTCCACCGCCGAAGGCAAGGTGCTCTACGAGAACACCTACGACAATCCGCCCCGCGTTCTCGAACCCAACATCGTCTCGATGATGAACGGCATGATGATGCGGGTCATCACCGAGGGCACCGGCAAGGCGGCGCGCATTCCCGGCTGGCAGGCGGCGGGCAAATCGGGAACGACGCAATCCTTCCGCGACGCGCTCTTCGTCGGTTATACCAGCAACCTGACGACGGGCGTCTGGTTCGGCAACGACAACGGCGATTCCATGAAGAAGGTCACCGGCGGCGGGCTTCCGGCCCAGGCCTGGAGCCAGTTCATGACCGCCGCCCACGCCGGGCTGACACCGTCGCCGCTCTTCGGAACGGCAGGTGGCGATCCCCTGCAGGAGGGCACGCAGCCCGTGCCGCAGGAAGGCGGCGACGAACTGTTCGACGTCATCTCCCGCACGCTGGGTGTCGACGAGCGCCCGGCAGAAGGTGGCGCGGCCGTCGCGAGCGAGCAGACGGGCTCCGTACCCTTTGACGACGGCCTGACGCCACCCGCCGATGTGGGCGAACAGCGTCAGCCGGCCACGCGGCGCACGACGCTGCTGGATGTGCTTCTGGGGGGATAAAGGGCTGCTGCTTGTGAGCTTTTCCTTCTAGACCTACCCCCAGGCGACGATCACATTCTCAGGCTCCCTAGGGTGATCGATCCAGACGCGGATTCTTGTTCTGACGGTAGGCACGGGAATGCTGGCAAATTCCGGCTCGTTTGCATCGAAGAAGACAAGCTTTTTGTCGGGCGTGTTGAGAATGCCGTCAAACGTGGGTGGCGTCGACATCGGTATTTCCCAGGCTGCACCAACAGTAAAATTGGTGTCGCCGTCATTCCAATACGTACACGGAATGCTCACGCAGTCAGGAGTAAATGGAATAATCCTCTCCCTGAAATCGTAGGGAACATCGCGCATATTGCGGCTCGCGAGGTACACGCTGTTGTATTCGGGTGCTATGCTGAAGTGAAGAATGGCCATTTCAGAATTTTCCGCCACTTACGATGCCGCCCTGTGCATTGCTGCAGAAAAGGCAATGAGGATATATGCGTGTAGGTGTACCTAGTGAAGTTGGCACTTGATGATCTCCTACATACCCTCCTTTCTTAGTCCCGGGTATCTTAGTGCCGCATCGGTGGCAGCCAAATTTGCGACCGATGCGATTTATCTCGTCCTGTTCGGCGCGCGTAAGTCGCCGATTGGTGGATGGAGCGACGATCCATTCCGATGCAAAAGGCCCTGGGCCGATGCGTTTTACCGTCAATTCATATACCCTGAAGTGCGCCTCTCTCATTACAGCTTCATTCGCTCTGATCAGGCCTTCGACAGACTCGAAAAGCTGTGATGGTGGCTTCCAGTTCGGGTCGATTTTTCTGACGGCACGTATCGCCTCCTGCATCTGGCTCGTACTGACCGCCAGTCGCGCCTCTTGCGCGGGCGTGATGGGTTGCCATCTGCCGAGAATGCGCACCTGGCCGTTGCCGCGCGGACCGCGGCGGCTGACGAGGATGGGGCGGTCTCCATTGCCTTCAGCCGTCCATTGTCCTCCATCGGGATTTCCCGCCGGGATGCGCGGCTGGTCGGCGCGGAAGCCCGCCTTCAGATGGAGGGACAAGGTGAGCGCGCGCATTTCGACATTGAGCGCTGCGTACTGGTAGCGTGACTGTATAAGATCTGGGTCCGTCGGGATCATGTCTTGCGCATCCACCGGCAATTTCAAACAAGGCAATGGTGAGGGCGGTGGAGGGGACGGGGATAAAGTGGCGTCAAAAAATCTGCGCGAAATTCGATGCCTTTAGCAAGGCATTGAAACGATTTATTATTTTCGAAGATACCTCTAAGGACGTGCGGGTTGCACGTCCCCGGCCGAAGATAGCGAGGCGAACCGCGGCCACACGCTCGTGCCACTGTTTGAAAGGACGCGCAGATTCACGAGCAATGGCTTGAATCGCGACCGCGATTGCGCTTGATTGCAGCGTGCGAGGACGGGCCGGCATTCCTGCGCCGGACGTGCTGATTTTGCGCGCTTTGCGGCCTTGCGATGTCTTGCAGTCGTCTGGAGGGGTCCTTATATACCCCGCAAGGCTACGGATCAGTCCGGGCTTTCGCTAAGACCATACCATTAGGGGCTGCCAAAAGAATGCCTGAATGGGTTCCGGCAGTTCGCTTGAAGGAGAGAATGACATGGCTAAAGTAATCGGTATCGACCTCGGGACGACCAATTCCTGCGTATCCGTCATGGACGGCAAGGACGCGAAGGTCATTGAAAATGCGGAAGGCGCGCGTACGACCCCTTCGATCGTCGCCTTCAACGATGATGGCGAGCGCCTGACCGGCCAGCCGGCAAAGCGCCAGGCCGTCACCAACCCGGAAAACACCCTGTTCGCAGTGAAGCGCCTTATCGGCCGCCGCTACGACGACAAGCTCGTCGAGAAGGACAAGGGTCTCGTTCCCTACAAGATCATCAAGGGCGACAATGGCGACGCCTGGGTCGAGGCGCAGGGCAAGGGTTACTCCCCCTCGCAGATCTCCGCGATGATCCTTCAGAAGATGAAGGAAACCGCTGAATCCTACCTCGGCGAAAAGGTCACGCAGGCCGTCATCACGGTTCCCGCCTACTTCAACGACGCGCAGCGCCAGGCAACCAAGGATGCCGGCAAGATCGCCGGTCTTGAAGTTCTGCGCATCATCAACGAGCCGACGGCTGCGGCACTCGCCTACGGCCTCGACAAGAAGGACGGCAAGACCATCGCCGTCTACGACCTTGGCGGCGGCACGTTCGATATCTCGGTTCTGGAAATCGGCGACGGCGTCTTCGAAGTGAAGTCGACGAACGGCGATACCTTCCTTGGCGGTGAAGACTTCGACATGCGTCTGGTCAACTACCTCGCCGACGAGTTCAAGAAGGACCAGGGCATCGACCTGAAGAACGACAAGCTCGCCCTGCAGCGCCTCAAGGAAGCTGCCGAAAAGGCCAAGATCGAGCTCTCGTCCTCGCAGCAGACCGAAATCAACCTGCCGTTCATCACGGCGGATGCCTCCGGCCCGAAGCACCTGACGATGAAGCTGACGCGCGCCAAGTTCGAAGCTCTGGTCGATGACCTCGTCCAGCGCACCGTCGCACCTTGCAAGGCAGCCCTCAAGGATGCCGGCGTCACGGCGGCCGAGATCGACGAAGTCGTTCTCGTCGGCGGCATGAGCCGCATGCCGAAGGTGCAGGAAGTCGTCAAGCAGCTGTTCGGCAAGGAGCCGCACAAGGGCGTGAACCCGGATGAAGTGGTCGCCATGGGCGCCGCCATCCAGGCCGGCGTTCTCCAGGGCGACGTCAAGGACGTTCTGCTCCTCGACGTGACCCCGCTGTCTCTCGGCATCGAAACGCTGGGCGGCGTCTTCACCCGTCTGATCGAGCGCAACACGACGATCCCGACGAAGAAGTCGCAGACCTTCTCGACCGCCGAGGACAACCAGTCGGCCGTGACCATCCGCGTCTCGCAGGGCGAGCGCGAAATGGCAGCCGACAACAAGCTGCTCGGCCAGTTCGACCTCGTCGGCATTCCGCCGGCACCGCGCGGCATGCCGCAGATCGAAGTCACCTTCGATATCGACGCCAACGGCATCGTGCAGGTTTCGGCCAAGGACAAGGGCACCGGCAAGGAGCACCAGATCCGCATCCAGGCTTCCGGTGGTCTGTCCGACGCCGACATCGAGAAGATGGTCAAGGACGCCGAAGCCAATGCCGAGGCCGACAAGAAGCGCCGTGAGGCCGTCGAGGCCAAGAACCAGGCCGAAAGCCTGATCCACTCGTCGGAAAAGTCCCTCAAGGACTACGGCGACAAGGTCACGGAAGCCGACCGCAAGGCCATCGAGGACGCGATTGCCGACCTCAAGACCGCCGTCGAAGCGTCCGAGCCGGACGCCGAGGACATCAAGGCCAA
Organism: Shinella sumterensis; assembly: GCF_004514425.2. Classification (GTDB taxonomy): domain Bacteria; phylum Pseudomonadota; class Alphaproteobacteria; order Rhizobiales; family Rhizobiaceae; genus Shinella; species Shinella sumterensis. The sequence continues at coordinate 62,734 of NZ_MYFN02000007.1, read as the reverse complement.
GACCAACACGCTCATGGAAGTTTCCATGAAGCTCGGTCAGGCCATCTACGAGGCGCAGCAGGCCGAAGAGGCCGCATCCTCGGGTGATGCCGGCGACAACGTCGTCGACGCCGATTACGAGGAAGTCAAGGACGACAAGAAGTCGGCCTAAGCCTCCAGAGATGCCGGCCGCGTTCTTCGCGGCCGGTGCAGTTGGATAGCAGGAAGGCGGAAGTCAGCGCGAAGGGAAACAAGGCACCATGATCACTCCCGTTTTTCGCGGCGACGATGTCATGGCCTTTCCTTCGCCGGCTTCCGCCTTTTTGCATGCGCATTTTTCGCTTGCGCAGGCTAAGGCAAGCTTCCAGGTCCATAACAAGAAGACCGTTCCCACGAAACGGACGTGAACCCGAATGGCAAAAGCTGATTTTTACGAGACGCTGGGTGTCTCCAAGACCGCCGACGAGAAGGAGCTGAAGAGCGCCTTCCGCAAGATGGCGATGAAGTATCACCCGGACAAGAATCCCGGCGATGCCTCTGCCGAACAGAAGTTCAAGGACGTCAACGAGGCCTATGAGACGCTCAAGGACCCGCAGAAGCGCGCGGCCTATGACCGTTATGGCCACGCCGCCTTCGAGCAGGGCGGCATGGGCGGTGGCGGCTTCGGCGGCGGCGGTGGCTTCCAGGGCGGCGGCTTCTCCGACATCTTCGAGGACATCTTCGGCGAGATGATGGGCGGCGGTCGCCAGCGGCGTTCGGCCAGTGGGCGCGAGCGCGGCGGCGACCTGCGCTACAACATGGAAATCTCGCTGGAAGAGGCATACGCCGGCAAGACCGCGCAGATCCGCGTGCCGACGTCGATCACCTGTGACGTCTGTTCCGGCTCCGGCGCCAAGCCCGGCACCAGCCCCAAGACCTGCGCCACCTGCCAGGGCTCCGGGCGCGTGCGTGCCGCACAGGGCTTCTTCTCCGTCGAGCGCACCTGCCCGACCTGCCATGGCCGCGGCCAGACGATCAGCGATCCCTGCACGAAATGCCACGGCAACGGACGTGTCACGGAAGAGCGCTCGCTGTCGGTCAATATTCCCGCCGGCATCGAGGACGGCACGCGCATCCGGCTGTCCGGTGAAGGCGAGGCAGGTCTTCGCGGCGGCCCCGCGGGCGACCTCTATATCTTCCTGTCGGTAAGGCCGCACGAGTTCTTCCAGCGCGACGGCGCGGATCTCTACTGTGCCGTGCCGATCTCCATGACGACGGCGGCGCTCGGCGGCACCTTCGATGTCGCGACGCTCGACGGGACGAAGTCGCGCGTCTCGGTGCCGGAGGGCACGCAGGCCGGCAAGCAGTTCCGCCTCAAGGGCAAGGGCATGCCGGTGCTGCGTTCGTCGCAGGTCGGCGATCTCTATATCCAGATCCAGATCGAGACGCCGCAGAAGCTGACCAAACGCCAGCGGGAATTGCTCCGGGAATTCGAGGAGATTTCCTCGAAGGACAACAATCCGGAATCAGCGGGTTTCTTCGCCCGGATGAAGGAATTCTTCGACGGCTGAGCCACGCTGAAGGACAAACAAGAAGCCGGGGTGCGATGCGCCCCGGCTTTTTTTATGCCGCACGCAGGATGAAGTTCGCGAAACGCTTCTGCACGAAGGGCGAGACGACGAACACGATGGAGAACACCATCACCGGCGCGATGACCGCCGTACGCTGCCAGATCGTCCACCGCTCGGTGAGCGGCAGGACGATATAGAGGATTGTCGTAATCAGCGGATAGACGGGCACGAGCATGGCAAGGGCGAGATGCAGCTTGGAAAGTTTGCGGGGAGAAGATGTGTCGGACATGGGAGGACCTTTATAGAACGGAACGTTTCGTTTATATAGAAACGAAACGTTCCGTTCAAGTCCCCGCCGTGCTAGAAACGCAAAAAAGGAAAATGCCATGTCAGAGACAGACAACAGCCCGGCCCGCCGCTCGATCGGCGCCACCCGCAATCCGGCAAGCCAGGAGGCCATTCTGGCGGCGGCTGAGGCTGTCCTTCTGGAAAACGGCCTCAACGGCTTCTCCATAGAGGCGGTCGCCAAGCGCGCGCGTGCCGGCAAGCCGACGATCTACCGCTGGTGGCCGTCGCAGGCGGCCCTTCTGCTGGATGTCTACCACAGCCGCAAGCACATCAATTTCATCTTTCCCGACACGGGCAATGTGCGGGACGATCTGCGGGCCTATCTCTCGGGTCTGCTGACCACGTGGCGCGAACACACCAGCGGCGCCGTGTTCCGCAGCCTCGTGGCGAAGGCGCAGGGCGAGCCGGCGGCACTGGCCGCGCTTTCCGCCTATATGGCAGACCGGCGCGCGCAGAGCGGGGAGATCATTCGCATGGCGCAGGCGCGTGGCGAGGTGCGGGCCGATGCCGATCCCGAGCTGATGACGGAAATATTGGCGAGCTTTGCCTGGGGCCGCCTGCTGACGGACAGGCTGGAGGTTTCCGACACGGATATCGACGCCGTCGTCGACGCCGTCCTTACCGGGATTGCGGCAAATCCCTCCGCATGAACCCTCAGCCGGCCGTATAGGCGAGCCGCAGCGTGCCGTCGGCGCCGACGACGGGTGCGACGCCGAGATAGTTCGCGAGCTGCGGGTGGCCCGTCTCGATCGGATGATCGTGCGTGGCGGTGATCACGGCGACATTGGCACCGGCGCTCTCCCCGGCAAGGATACCCGCGGGCACATCCTCGAACACCAGGCAATCGGCGGGATCGAAGCCAAGCCGCGCCGCACCCAGCTTGTAGCCATCCGGCGCCGGCTTGCCCTTCGTGACGTCCTCTGCCGTCACGAGAACGTCCGGCAGCGGAATGCCGGCGGCCGCGAGGCGGCGGCGGGCGAGGGCCACCGGTGCGGACGTCACGATGGCCCAGCGTTCCCGGGGCAGGGCCGTCAGGAAGGCGATGGCGCCGGGCAGGGCTACGACGCCCTCCACATCCTCGATTTCCTGCCGCTCGACCTCCAGGGCTTCCGCCTCGGCGTCCACACCCGGCAAACCGAGCTGGGTTATGGTGTCGATGCCGCGCTTGCCGTGCATCATCGGCAGGAAGGTCGCCACGTCGAGCCCGTGCTTCAGCGCCCAGCGCGACCAGACGCGTTCGGCGGCAGCAATCGAATTGATGAGCGTCCCATCCATATCGAAGAGGAAGGCCGAGAAACTGCGGTCGAAAACGGGCGTGGCGTTGGGCAAGACAGAACCTGTTGAACTGGGAGAGGATGCATGGCGCGGGCCTTTCGATTACCCGCTTGAGGTCGCGCAGGCAACCTCTCTTGCACGATTGGCCGGGCAGGCCTTGGTTGCGGACGGTCACGACACCATCTTTCTGTTGTTGCCCGACGAATATGCCCGCAAGTGATTCCACTCGCATGAAAAATGCTCTAGCTCTCAAGCCATGCCGCACAAGGTTTCCCTTTCCCGCCTCAAGCTCACGGATTTCCGTAACTATGCGAGCCTGTCGCTGCCGCTCGACGGCCGGCATGTCGTGCTGACGGGGCAGAACGGTGCCGGCAAGACGAACCTCATGGAGGCGGTGTCATTCCTGTCGCCAGGCCGCGGCCTGCGCCGCGCCGCCTATGGCGATATCCCGCGCGCCGGCAGCGCCGGCGGTTTTTCCGTCTTCGCCACGCTGGACGGCATGCTGGGCGAGGTGGATATCGGCACCGGCACCGAAGGCGGCGAGGAAGGTCAGGCCCGAAAGCTGCGCCTCAACGGCACGCCGGCCCGCACCGTCGATGAGCTTCTCGATCATCTGCGCGTGGTCTGGCTGACCCCGTCGATGGACGGCCTGTTCACCGGCCCTTCCGCCGACCGGCGCCGGTTTCTCGATCGCCTCGTGCTGTCGCTCGATCCCGAGCATGGCCGTCGCGCTGCGGATTTCGAAAAGGCGATGCGCGGCCGCAATCGTCTCTTGTCCGAGCCGCGGCCCGATCCGGCTTGGCTGACCGCGCTGGAAAAGCAGATGGCCGAGCTTGGTATCGCCATGGCCCATGCGCGCCACGAACTGGTGGGGCTGCTGTCCGGCCTCGTTGAGGCGGCGCGTGACGACGGGCCGTTTCCATCCGCCACGATGCGGCTGTCCGGCTTCCTGAATGAGGAATGGCAGCGCCCCGCCTATGAGATCGAGGATATCTATCTCGGCCTGCTGCAGGACGGTCGTTACCGTGATGCCGCCGCCGGCCGCACGCTGGAAGGCCCTCACCGTGCCGACCTCCTCATCCGCCACCGCGAAAAGGACATGGAGGCCGAGCGCTGCTCGACGGGCGAGCAGAAGGCACTGCTCGTCGGCCTCATCCTGGCCCATGCGGGGCTTGTCGGCGGCATGACCGGGCACGCGCCGGTGCTGCTGCTCGACGAGATCGCCGCGCATCTCGACGAGGGCCGCCGCGCCGCACTGTTCGACCGCGTCGATGCACTTGGCGGCCAGGCTTTCATGACCGGCACGGACCGGTCGATGTTCGATGCGCTCGGCGAGCGCGCCCAGTTCCTCACCGTCTCGAACGGAGGCATCCTGCCATGACCGATCCGCTGAGCCCCGAAGAAATCGACCGCTACCGTCGCCATATCGTGCTGGCCGAAATCGGCGGCGCGGGCCAGCAGAGGCTGAAACAGGCGAGTGTGCTTGTCGTCGGCGCAGGCGGGCTGGGCGCGCCGGTTATCCAGTATCTTGCCGCCGCCGGCATCGGCCATATCGGCGTCATCGACGACGACACGGTTTCGCTCTCCAACCTGCAGCGCCAGGTGATTCACGACACGGCCGGCCTCGGGGCGCCGAAGGTCGAGAGTGCGGCGGCCGCCGTCGCGCGTCTCAACCCGCATGTCCGCTTCACCGGCATCGCGAAGCGCATCGACGTAGAGAATGCCGCAGGTCTGTTAGCCGGCTATGATATCCTCGTGGACGGCTCCGACAACTTCGATACGCGCTACACGTCCGCCGATGCGGCGGAGGCGGCCGGCATTCCGCTCGTTACCGGCGCTGTCGGTCGCTTCGATGGTTCGCTGACGGTGCTGAAACCCTATGAGGCCGGCGCGGACGGTGTGCTCTATCCCGGCTACCGCGATCTCTTCCCCTCAGCCCCGCCGCCGGGCGTCGTGCCCGCCTGCGCGGAAGCCGGCATCGTCGGCGCGCTGACGGGCGTCATCGGCACGCTGATGGCGATGGAGGTGATCAAGCTCGTCACCGGCGCCGGCGAGCCGCTGGTCGGCCGCCTGCTGCTCTATGACGGGCTGGCGGCCCGGTTCGAAACGCTGAAATATCGGCGGCGGAACAGCGGTACTTGATTGCTGCGGTGGGTGCCACCCGCTACACCCGCCCCGGCAGCACGCGATCGGGCGGGCGATGGCCGTCGAAGAAGGTGCGGATGTTGATCACGACCTTCTCGCCCATGTCGACACGGCCTTCGATGGTCGCCGAACTCATATGCGGCAGGAGGACGACTTTACCTTCCGCCGCCAGCTTCAGAAGCTTCGGATTGACCGATGGCTCGTTTTCGAACACGTCGAGACCGGCGCCGGCGATCTTGCCCTCGCGCAGGCACTTGATCAGCGCCGTCTCGTCGATGATGCCGCCGCGCGCCGTGTTGACGATGTAGCTCGTCGGCTGCATCAGCTCGAGCCGGCGGGCCGAAAGCAGGTGATAGGTCGCGGGCGTCGACGGGCAGTTGACCGAGACGATATCGACGCGCGCCAGCATCTGGTCGAGGCTGTCCCAGTAGGTCGCCTCCAGCGCGTCTTCCGTGTCGGGGCGCACGCGGTGGCGGTTGTGGTAGTGGATGGAGAGGCCGAAGGCCTTGGCGCGCTTGGCGACGGCCGTGCCGATGCGGCCCATGCCGACGATGCCGAGGCGCTTGCCCCAGATGCGCCGGCCGAGCATCCAGGTCGGCGACCAGCCGGCCCATTCGCCCTTGCGGTCCGTCAGGATGCGCGCACCTTCGGCCAGGCGCCGGGGTGCCGCCAGGATGAGCGCCATCGTCATGTCGGCGGTGTCCTCGGTCAGTACGTTCGGCGTGTTGGTGACCGTGATGCCGCGCCTTGCGGCCGCTTCCACGTCGACATTGTCGACGCCGTTCGAAAAGCAGGCGATGAGCTTCAGCTGCGGGCCCGCCTGCTCGATGAGGGCCGCATCGATCCGGTCGCCCAGCGTGGGAACGAGAACATCCGCGCTTTTGACGGCCGCGACCAGCTCGGGCTGGCTGCGCGGCGTGTCGTCGATGTTGAGTTCCGCGTCGAACAGCTCGCGCATCCGTGTCTCCACCACCTCGGGAAGGCGGCGGGTGATATAGACCTTCGGTTTTTTCTTCTGGGTCATGGGATGTTCCGGCGTCCTGTTGACGGGTCCTTAACCAAGTTGGGCAAGGATTGCTTCATCAGGGGCATTTTCTACCAGACCCGGTCGCGAAGACAATCCGCTCAGGAAGCGGTCCCCGCGATTTGCCGCCGCGTGCCGGTTCTGCAGCCCGATGCCCTCCTCTGTTCGTGCGGATTTGCCATGCGTAACCTTGTCATGCGTTTCAGCCTCGCCGCCCTCGCGGGCATCCTCGTTTCCGTCGCCGGCCTCCAGTCTGCCCATGCGCAGGCGGCCAAGGGGCCGAGCGGCCTGCCGCTGCCGCGCTTCGTGAGCCTCAAGGCCAAGAGCGTCAACCTGCGCGTCGGCCCCAGCGTCGACTACGCCGTCGCCTGGCGCTATATGAAGTCAGGCGTGCCTGTGGAGATCATCCAGGAATACGATAACTGGCGCCGCATCCGCGATGCCGATGGCACGGAAGGCTGGGTGAACCAGGCGCTGCTGTCGGGCGAGCGCACCGCCGTCACCGCGCCGTGGATGCGCGGCAAGGGCGACGATGTGTTCGTCAACATGCGCCGCGAAGCGCTGCCCAATGCCACGATCGTCGCGAAGATCCAGCCCGGCGTCGTCGTGAAGGTCGGCGAGTGCAACGGCGACTGGTGCCGTGCCGAGGCGGAAGGCGCCGCCGGATGGGTCTCGCAGAACGAGATCTGGGGCGCCTATCCGGGCGAAGCCTTCAAGTAAGGCTGGCCTTGCGGGCTTCTTCCGCCAGCGACAGCAGCGGGCGGGGCCCGATCTGCTGGATGACGAGCCCGGCGGCAAGGCTGCCGAGCCTGCCGCAATCGGCAAGCGAGCGGCCGGCCGTGTAGCCATAGAGGAAACCCGCGGCATAGAGATCGCCCGCGCCCGTCGTGTCGACCACGCTCGGGATATCGATCGCGTCCACCTTGGTGCGCTCGCCCTTCGACAGGATGATGGAGCCGTCCTCGCTCATGGTCACCGCGGCGAGCCGGCAGTCCTCGGCTATGCGCGTCAGCGCCTCTTCGAAATCCTCGGTCTCGTAGAGCGCAAGCGCCTCGGCCTTGTTGGCGAAGACGATGTCGACGGTGCCCGAGCGCATGAGTTCGAGGAACTCGCCGCGATAGCGGTGGACGCAGAAGCTGTCGGACAGCGTCATGGAGACTTCGCGGCCATGGGCATGCGCGATGCGGGCGCATTCGCGGATCGCATCCTTGGCGCGTGGCGGATCCCAGAGATAGCCCTCGAAATAGGTGACCTTCGCCTCGGCGACGACCTGCTCTTCCACATCATCGGGCCCAAGCTCCACGCAGGCGCCGAGATAGGTGTTCATCGAGCGCTCGCCGTCCGGCGTGACGAAGATCATCGAACGCGCGGTCGGCGGCGTCTTGGCGAGCGGCTTCGTTTCGAAGTGCACGCCCTGGGCGCGAATGTCGTGAATGAAGATGTCGCCCAGCTGGTCGTTGGCGACCTTCCCGAAATAGGCGGCCCTGCCGCCGAAGCTGGCAACGCCCGAGGCCGTGTTGCCGGCGCTGCCGCCGGAGGCTTCCAGTGCCGGTCCCATGCGCGAATAGAGCAGTTCGGCCCGCTCGGCGTCGATGAGATTCATCGCGCCCTTGATGATGCCATTGTCCGTGATGAAGTTCTCGTCGCAGCGCGCGATGATGTCGACGATGGCATTGCCGACCGTCAGCACGTCGAATTTGGTCATGCGGGAATCCCGTCTTCGTTGTGAGAGCCGGAATCGGGTCTTACCGGATTTTCCGGAAGTTGAAAGCAAAAAGGCCGCCACACCGTTTCCGGCGGGCGGCCTTTTTCTGAAAGAGACCGGTCAGTCCTTCGCGCGTTCCACGTAGGAACCGTCTTCGGTGGCGATGACGACGCGGGTGCCGGCCGTGATATGCGGCGGCACGAGCGTGCGGACGCCGTTCGACAGAATCGCCGGCTTGTAGGAGGACGACGCCGTCTGGCCCTTCACGACCGGCTCGGTTTCGGTGATCTCGAGCGTGACGTGGCGCGGCAGGTCGATGGCGATGGCAACGCCTTCATGCACCGAAAGCACGACCGTCATGCCTTCCTGGAGATAGGCCTTGAGGTCGCCGATATCTTCGACCGACATGGTCAGCTGGTCGTAGGTTTCCGGGTTCATGAAGTGGTAGCCGTCGCCGTCCTCATAGAGGAAGTTGTGCTCGCGGTCCTCGACGAAGGCGCGCTCGACCTGCTCGGTCGTGCGATAGCGTTCGGAGACCTTCACGCCGTCGGAGATGCGGCGCATGTCGACCTGCGTGACCGGCGTGCCCTTGCCCGGGTGGAAATTCTGCGCCGTCAGCACGACATAGAGCTTGCCGTCGACGTCGAGCACATTGCCCTTACGGACGGAAGAAGCGATGATCTTTACCATAAGTCTTCCTTGTAACTGAATGGACCGCGTCGTAGAGGACCGTCGCACGACGTCTTCCCCGAACGCCGGAAAAAGCGTTTTCGGGGCCGCAACTATCCTATATTCCGGCAAAACACCAGTCTCCGCCGCCGTCTGGTCCGAAGAAACCTGTCATGGAAACGCCATGAACCTGAAGCCATCGCCCTGGTGGACGCCCGATGTCCATGCCGATCGCCGGCCGTTCCTGCTGGCGCGAAACCGTATCCAGGCGGCGTTGCGCGGCTGGTTTGCGACGCGCGACTTCATCGAGGTCGATACGGCGACATTGCAGGTCTCGCCGGGAAACGAGGCGCATCTGCACGCCTTTGCGACAGCCGCGATCGGTCATTCCGGCGAGAAAACGCCGCTTTACCTGCACACCTCCCCGGAATTCGCCTGCAAGAAGCTGCTGGCAGCAGGTGAACGGCGCATTGCCTGCTTTGCCCACGTCTATCGCAACCGGGAGCGGGGACCGTTGCATCACCCGGAATTCACCATGCTGGAATGGTATCGCGCCGGCGAGACCTATGACGTGCTGATGGAGGATTGCGGCGCGCTTCTGAAGCTTGCGGCAGAGGTGGCAGGTGTGCCGCAACTCACCTATCGCGGCGCGACCTGCGACCCCGGTCTCGCGCCCGAGCGGCTGACGGTGGCCGATGCCTTCCGGCGCCATGCCGGTATCGATCTCCTCGCCACCATCGACCCTGATGGCGCGACCGGCCGGCAAAAGCTTGCCGCGGCCATGCGGGCCGCCGGGCTGCGCGTTGCCGAAGACGATACCTGGGCGGACCTGTTCAGCCGTGTGCTGGTGGAGAAGGTGGAACCAGGGCTCGGTTTCGGCCGCGCCACGATCCTTTGCGAGTATCCCGTCGCCGAAGCGGCGCTCGCCCGTCCCGCCCCGCATGACCGGCGCGTGGCCGAGCGGTTCGAACTCTATGCCTGCGGCGTGGAACTGGCCAATGCCTTCGGGGAATTGACGGACGCCGCGGAGCAGCGCCGCCGCTTCGAACTGGAAATGGCGGAAAAGGCCCGCGTCTACGGCGAGACCTACCCGCTCGACGAGGATTTCCTCGCCGCGCTCGCCATCATGCCGGAGGCGAGCGGCATCGCGCTCGGCTTCGACCGTCTCGTCATGCTGGCCACGGGTGCCCAGCGCATCGACCAGGTGATCTGGGCCCCGGTTGCGGAGACGGTACAGTGACGGCGGCACGCAGCCTGACGACGATCGCCGAGCTCGCCGACGCCGGCCTCGTGCCCGAAGCGAAACGAGCCGATGCGGCGGCCGTCGCCGAACGGTATGCGGTCGCGGTCACGCCCGCGCTCGTCGGCCTGATCGATGCCGACGATCCCTCGGATCCGATCGCGCGCCAGTTCGTGCCTGATGCCGCCGAGCTCGTCACTCTGCCGGAGGAACGCGCCGATCCCATCGGCGATCTCGCGCACAGCCCCGTCGAGGGCATCGTGCATCGGTACCCGGATCGCGTTCTGCTCAAGGCGGTGCATGTCTGCCCGGTCTATTGCCGCTTCTGCTTCCGTCGCGAGATGGTCGGGCCGGAAGGCCTCGGCACGCTCTCGGCCAAGGCGCTGGACGCGGCCATCGCCTATATCGCCGAACGGCCGGAGATATGGGAAGTGATCCTGACGGGCGGGGATCCGCTCGTGCTCTCCCCGCGGCGCCTCCAGGCCATCATGGAGCGGTTGGGGGCGATCGCGCATGTGAAAATCGTGCGCTTCCACACCCGCGTGCCGGTCGTCGATCCCGCCCGTATCGATGCCGCGCTCATCGATGCGCTGAAGGCCTCGGGCAAGACGACCTATGTCGCGCTTCACGCCAATCATCCGCGCGAATTCACGGCGGATGCCTGCGCCGCCATCGCCCGCATCGTCGATGCCGGCATGGTCATGATCAGCCAGACGGTGCTGCTGAAAGGCGTCAACGACGATGCCGATGTGCTGGCGGCGCTGATGCGCACCTTCGTCGAGAACCGGGTCAAACCCTATTATCTGCATCACCCGGACCTTGCGCCGGGCACCGCGCATTTCCGCCTGACGCTTGCCGAGGGCAGGGCGCTGGTCGAGAGCCTGCGCGGCCGTGTTTCCGGTCTCTGCCAGCCGGCCTACATCCTCGATATACCCGGCGGGCACGGCAAGGTGCGTGCGGATTCCATGGCGGTGGAGGCGGCGGACGACGGCTGCTTCCGCCTGCGGGATTTCCGCGGCGACGTGCACGCCTATCCGCCGAAGGCGGACTGAGGCGCGCAGGTCGGGGACGCGCAGGCCGGGTCGATCAGCGGGCGATCGCCGTCAGGATGGCGTTGCGCAGATCGTCGAGCCCGCGGCTCTTCTCCGACGATGTCGCCAGCACGTCCGGATAGGCGGCCGGGTGCTTCAGGATCTTCTGCCGGGTCTCCTCGATGAGTCGTGGCACGCCGGCATCCTTGATCTTGTCCGTCTTGGTCAGCACGATCTGGTAGGAGACGGCGGCCTTGTCGAGCAGGGCGAAGACTTCCTCGTCATTCTTCTTGACGCCGTGGCGGCTGTCGATCAGCACATAGACGCGCTTGAGCGTGGAGCGGCCGCGCAGATAGTCGAAGACGAGCTTGGTCCAGGCGTCCACCTGTTCCTTGGGCGCCTGCGCATAGCCGTAGCCGGGCATGTCGACGAGCGCCATCGGCGGCAGGTCGTCGTCCGCACCGGAAAAGCCGTCGGGCACGAAATAGTTGAGTTCCTGCGTGCGGCCGGGCGTGTTCGAGGTGCGCGCGAGCCCCTTGTGGCCGACGAGCGCATTGATCAGCGACGACTTGCCGACATTCGAGCGGCCGGCAAACGCGATCTCCGGCGGCCCCTCCGGCGGCAGGAATTTCATGGCCGGCACGCCGCGGATGAAGATCCACGGACGTCCGAAGAGGGGCTTTTCGCCGGGCGTCGTCGTCTCGGTCATTGCGTCCTGCCTTTGTCTCAGGCCCTCCGCTTCCCGGTTTTGGCAGCGAATGTCAAGCGCGGCGCTGTCGGCTCAACGCGATGCCGAGCGATGGCAGCGGTGCCGTGGCAAAAGAAAACCCGGCGCGAGGCCGGGTTTTTTAATCGTCGGCTGACCTGTCGTCAGGATGGTTTCGGTTTCTTCCCGAACAGGCTCTTGAGATTGTCGAACAGCTCGATCTTCACACCCTGGCGCTTCATGATGATCGCCTGCTGGATGATCGAAAGCGTGTTGTTCCAGGCCCAGTAGATCACGAGGCCGGCCGGGAAGGTCGCCAGCATGAAGGTGAAGACCAGCGGCATCCAGGTGAAGATCATTGCCTGGGTCGGATCCGGCGGCGTCGGGTTCATGCGCATCTGCAGGAACATGGTGATGCCCATGATGATCGGCCACACGCCGATCATCAGCATGTGCGGCACCGCGAACGGCAGCAGGCCGAACAGGTTGAAGATCGAGGTCGGATCGGGCGCGGACAGGTCCTGGATCCAGCCGAAGAACGGTGCGTGCCGCATCTCGATGGTCACGTAGATGACCTTGTAGAGCGCGAAGAACACCGGGATCTGCAAGAGGATCGGCCAGCAGCCGGCCAGCGGGTTGATCTTCTCTTCCTTGTAGAGCTGCATCATGGCCTGTTGCAGCGCCATGCGGTCGTCGCCGTGCTTGGCCTTCAGCTCCTCCATCTTCGGCTGCATCTTCTTCATGTTCGCCATGGAAGCGTACTGCTTGTTGGCGAGCGGGAAGAACAGGCCCTTCACGACGATCGTGGTGATGAGGATCGCGATGCCGAAATTGCCGAAGTAGCGGAAGAAGAAGTCCATCAGCTGGAACATCGGCTTGGTGAAGAACCAGAACCAGCCCCAGTCGATCATCAGGTCGAACTGCGGGATCGCATAGGTCTTCTCGTACTGGTCGATGATCGGCACTTCCTTGGCGCCGCCGAAGAACAGGTTCTTGACTTCGACCGTCTGGCCCGGCGCGACGGTGATGTCGTCCTGGCGATAATCCGCCTGGTAGCGCGAACGGCCGTCGGTGAAGTGCGAGAAGCGCGTCTCATAGGGCGTGGCCTGCGGCGGAACGAGCGCCGTCGCCCAGTACTTGTCGGTGATGCCGAGCCAGCCGCCGGTCGCCTTGCCGGGCGTGACGGTCGTGTTGTCCTCGGTCTTGCTGTACTTCACTTCCTGCAGGCCGAGCTCGCCGAGCACGCCGATGAAGCCTTCGTGCAGCACGTAGACCGACGGGTCGGTCGGCTTGAAGAAGCGCGTCGAGCGGCCGTAGGGCGACAGCGCGATGGGCGCATCCGTGCGGTTCTCGATGCTGTCGGTGATGGTGAACATGTAATGTTCGTCGACCGAGACGGTGCGGGCGAAGGTAACGCCCTTGTCGTTGGTGAAGGTCAGCTTCACCGGGGTCGTCTGCGTCAGCTTGCCGGTGCCGTCCTGCGTCCACACCGTCTGGGGACCCGGAACCGTGCCGGTCGCATCGCTGCCGACATAGCCGATTTCGGCAAAGTAGCCGTGTTCGGTTTCGGCCGGGCTGAGCAGGGTGATGATCGGGCTCGACTTGTCGACCGTCTCGTGGAATTCCTTGAGCTTCAGGTCGTCGAAGCGTGCGCCCGTCAGGTTGATGGAGCCGGCAAGCGCGGGCGTGTCGATCTCGATGCGCGCGGATTTCGCAAGCGCCGTGTCACGCGCCTCGGTGGCCGTGCCCGTCGCGGTCGCACCGGGCAGCGTCCCGCTCGTGCTCACCGCAGGCGTCGTGCCGTCGGCCGTCGTCGTTGTCTGCTGCTGGGTCTGGGCAGCCTGCTGGGCTTCCAGCGCGGCGCGATCCTTTTCCAGCTTCGGGTTCACATACAGGAACTGCCAGGCGACGAGGATCAGCACGGACAGTGCGATCGCCACGAAATAATTGCGGTTCTTTTCCATCACTCTTTCCCGGGAGCAGCTGAGGATTGCTGCCGCTTCTGTTTCTTACCTGTTGCGATCCGGTCTTTCAGGCTCGCTTCGAGGGTTTTGAAGGGCGCGTGCAACACGTCCCGTCTGGCGACAACCACATAGTCGTGTCCGGGCTCCATTGCAAACCCGGCGGATAGCCGCACCGCCTCCTTGAGGCGGCGGCGCATGCGATTGCGCTCGACGGCATTGCCATGCTTCTTCGTAACGGTGAAGCCGACGCGGGGCGCTTCCTCCGGCATCTGCCGGTCGCGTACTTCCAGAAGGAACAGCGGTCCCTTGCGGCGCTCGCCCTCGCGCACAAAAAGAAACTGCGGACGGCTTTTCAGCCGTCCGACAGTGGATTTTCCAACAGTTTTCGTCATATGCCCGTCGCCTCTGTTCGGGCAGGCACGGCTTAAGCCGAGAGACGAGCGCGACCGCGTGCGCGGCGAGCGGAGAGGACCTTGCGGCCGCCCTTCGTTGCCATGCGGGCACGGAAGCCATGACGACGCTTGCGGACAAGCTTGGAGGGTTGGTAGGTACGCTTGGACATTTATTTAATACCGCGGTGTGCGGCCCTTCTTGGGTTTGCGTTTTAGCAAGCAGCGTTTCTGTCCGGCAACGGTTATCCCCTCACGGGAAGCCGAGCTTTCCGAACGTGGGCGGCTTATAAGGGCAAAAACGGTCGAAAGTCAATTGTGGCCCTGCGGGAGAGCGGCGGATCACAATCGTTAATGTCCTTTCCCTCAAGGGTTGTGCAATTCCGGCGCGTTAACGCTTTCGCCGGCGTGAAACGAGCGGCATGAGATGAAATCAGCGGCCATTCTTCTTCGATATTCGCTCCGTGAAGGCGCGTATGCCCAACATCCGGGGGATTTTCATAAAAATCTAATTAACCTTTGAAATTTACATTTTGCCCCGAGGGGGTGAGCTGGATCGTGCCATCTTGCCGTACCGCTTACCTAGTGGAGCATGACGTGAAAATTCGGGGAAAAATCTATCTCATCGTGGGCGTGATGGGGCTCATTTCTGTACTCGTCGGCGGCATCGCCGTTCATGTCGTGTCAGAGTACAGCGCAAAGCTCGAGCGCTACCAGAACGCCTCGGACCGGGCCTTTCTCGGCGAGCATCTGAACCGCCAGGTCACCGCCGTGGTGATGGAAGCCCGTGGCATCTACGCCTCCAAGGACAGCGAGAATGCGAAGAAGTTCGCCGACGGCATCAGCAAGGAGCTCGATGGCATCGACAAGACGCTGAACGACTGGCGCCCGCTGGTGCCGGAATCGCAGAAGGCGGCCTTCGACGCGGTCGTGGCCCGTGCCGCCGAATTCCGCACCTTCCGCTCGGAAACGGCACGCCTTGGTACGCAGGTTTCACCCGTTGCTGCCAACGAGCAGGGCAACAACGAGAGCAACCGCGCAAACCGCAAGGCGTTCCAGCAGGAAATCGACGCCGTCGTCGAAACCGATAACGCCAATCTGAGCGCGATCAAAAGCGACGTCGCCGCATTCGAAACGCTCATGCTCACCCTGGTTCTGGGAACGATCGGCGTCGGCCTGGCCGTGGGTGGCGGCGCAGCCTTCTACATTGCGACCAACGAATTGAGCCGGCCGATCCAGAAGGTCACGGACACGATGAACCGCCTTGCGGGCGGCGACCTCGCGACGGAAGTGCCCTATGCGGGCCGTCAGGACGAGATCGGCGAAATGGCCGCAGCAGTCGCCGTCTTCCGCCAGAACGCGATTACCGTGCGCGATCTCAATGCGCAGGAGCAGGTTCTGCGCGAGAAGAGCGCCGACCTCCAGTCCTCCATCGCCACCGTCGTCCATGCCGCCGCGGCCGGTGACTTTTCCTCGCGCATCGGCAAGGATTACGACAACGACGACCTCAACCGCTTCGCAGGCAGCGTCAACGAACTGGTCGCCAGCGTCGAGGAAGGCATTGCCGAAACCCGCCGCGTCATCGGCGCGCTGGCCGAGGGCGATCTCACGCAGACCATGAGCGGCAGTTTCCGCGGCGCCTTCGCCGAACTGCAGCAAAACGTCAACACGACACTCGCCACGCTCCAGCGCACGATGCGCGAGGTGCGGTCGTCCACCGATGCGATCAACGCCAATTCCGGCGAGTTGCGCACCGCATCCGACGATCTGTCCAAGCGCACCGAGCAGCAGGCCGCAGCCCTTGAGGAAACCTCCGCCGCGCTCGACGAGATCACCGTCGCCGTGAAGAACTCGACGGACCAGGCGGGCGAGGCGAGCCGCATGGTCGCCGAGGCGACCCAGAGCGCCAAGCAGTCCGGCACCATCGTGCGCAACGCCATCGATGCCATGGGGCGTATCGAGCAGGCTTCGTCCGAGATCAGCCAGATCATCTCCGTGATCGACGAGATCGCCTTCCAGACCAACCTGCTGGCGCTCAATGCCGGCGTCGAGGCTGCCCGCGCGGGCGAGGCCGGCAAGGGCTTCGCTGTGGTCGCGCAGGAAGTGCGCGAACTCGCACAGCGTGCCGCCAGCGCCGCGAAGGACATCAAGGGGCTGATCACCAAGTCCTCCGACGAGGTGTCGGTCGGCGTCAAATACGTGCAGGAGACGGGTGCCGCGCTGACCGACATCGAGGGCCGCGTCGTGACCATCAACGATCGCATCCACTCCATCGCCACCGCCGCCCGCGAGCAGGCGACCGGCCTTCAGGAAGTCAGCACCGCCATCAACCAGATGGACCAGGTCACCCAGCACAACGCCGCCATGGTCGAGGAGACCTCGGCTGCGACCCACAAGCTCAAGGCGGAAGCCGATGGCCTCGCCGACCTGGTCGCCCGCTTCCGCACGGGCGACGCGATGCCGCGCATTGCCATTGCCCGCACGGAGACGCGCCCGGTCGAATCACCGGCCCGCCGCATGATGGGCAATGTTGCCCGCGCCTTCGGCGGCGGCGCCGCGGCCACGTCGGCCGCCGCGGTCCAGGAGAACTGGGAAGAGTTCTGATCAACGGCGCGCGCGCCTGAAAATAGAGCGCGGCGGTCGCGAGATCGCCGCGTTTTCCGTTGCCCTGCGCTCCGTTGGAAAAATTGCCGCAATCTCCTATAATTGGCTGGTGGTCGTTATCGAGAACGCACCGCCGAGCGGTGCGTGTTTTGGGCGCATCATGTGGCCGGGCCCGGGAGTTGAGACATGGTGGACAGAGACGGGACGCCGTCCTTGGCCGAGATGCCGGTGCCGAAAGTCGGTTTCCTGTCGGGGCTTTCCGGCAGGCTTCTCCTCGTCACGGCGATTTTCGTGCTGATCGCGGAAATCCTGATCTTCGTGCCGTCGGTCGCCAATATGCGGCTGATGTGGCTGCGTGACCGCCTGAACACTGCGGCGGCCGCCAGCGTCGTCATCGAAGGGTTGCCCGATCAGGAACTGCCGCGCTCCGTGCAGCAGGAGACGCTGATGGCGACGGGTGCCAAGGCGATCGTGCTGAAGAAGGCCGATGCCTCGCGCATGGTCGCTGCGGTCGAGATGCCGCCGACGGTCGATGAGCAATATGACCTCTCGGATGTCTCGACGCCGGCCGCTGTCTACGATGCCTTCGATACGCTGCTTTTCGGCGGCGACCGCGTCATCCGCGTCTACGGCCCGGTTGGCGAGACGACCACGCGCATCGAGCTGCTGCTCGAAGATGGCGCCCTGCGCCGCGCCATGCTGCGCTATGCGCGCAACGTCTTCTTCCTCTCTCTGTTCATTTCGCTCGTCACGGCCGCCCCGATCTTCTTCGCGCTCAACCGCCTGCTGATCCGCCCGGTGCGCGGCATGACGGCCAATATCCGCGAATTCGCCGCCGATCCGTCCAATCCCGCCCGCGTCCTGCGCCCATCGGGCGGGCGCGACGAGATCGCCGTCGCAGGCATCCATCTGGCGGCCATGCAGCAGACCCTGCAGCGCACGCTGAAAGAACAGAAGAACCTCGCGGATCTCGGCCTCGCGGTCTCGAAGATCAACCACGATATGCGCAACATCCTCTCCTCCGCGCAGCTGATGTCCGACCGCCTGTCGGATGTCGACGATCCCGTGGTCAAGCGCGTCGCGCCAAAACTTCTGCGCAGCATCGACCGCGCCGTCGGCTACACGAACGAGGTCATGTCCTATGGCCGCATGCGCGAGCCGGAGCCGCGCCGCCGATTCGTTTCGCTGCGGCCGCTGGTGCAGGAGGTCTCCGAAGTGCTGGCTCTGGACACGCGCGGAGATATCGATTTCGTCGTAGAGGTCGAGCCCGCCCTTCAGGTGGATGCGGATGGTGAGCAGCTCTTCCGCGTCATCCACAATCTCTGCCGCAACGCGGTGGAAGCGCTGTCGCAGGAGATCGCTGCGGAGCGACGGACCGTCATCGTGACGGGCATCCGCACCGGCAGCGTCGTGTCCATCGCCATCGAGGACAACGGGCCCGGCATGCCGCAGAAGGCGCGGGAGAACCTGTTCACGGCCTTCCGCGGCTCCGCCCGCTCCGGCGGGACGGGGCTGGGGCTGGCGATCGCGCGTGAGCTCGTGCTGGCGCATGGCGGCACCATCGCGCTTGTGGAAAAGGTCACGCCGGGCACGCTTTTCCGCATCGAGCTTCCCGATCGCCCCGTCCCGCTGGATGCCTTCCGCCACCGCGCCTGACCGCGTCGGCACAGGGCGCCGCAATGAAAAAAATACATTTTTCTCCGAAAGGCGCTTGCAATAACCCGAAGCACCCTTTAGAGAACCGCCTCGCAGCCGGGCAATACGCCCGCCACTGCCAGCGCACCCGTAGCTCAGCTGGATAGAGCACCAGACTACGAATCTGGGGGTCAGGAGTTCGAATCTCTTCGGGTGCGCCATTCTTCAATCCACATTCTGCAATTCGCTGATAGTCACGCGCCCCTGCCGCGGTCGTGAGCCATTTTTGCCGTGACCGATATGTCACGGGGGCGGTTCCTCGCGCGGCTGTGATCGTGCCCCGGCGCGGCTTCTCTTCAAAAGCGCCTGCCGCTCGGCTAAGCAGGATCGGACGGAGCTTTCAGGCGCCGGCGAAACGGGAAAGTGAAGGAAGCGGGACATGACGAACCGCGAGGTGCCGCGCATGGTGCGAAAGGTGATGTTCGCCGGGCTCATCGTGCTGGCCGGTTGCGCCGGCCGGCCGGAGGGCGTTCTGGTGCCGAGCGGCAAGGTCGTTCCTGGTGTCTCCACCGTCGACCTGCTGGTCGCCACCACGCGCGCGCCGTCCAGCCAACCCGGCGTTCTCTTTTCCGGCGAGCGCGGCTCGGAACTCGCGGTCAGCGACATCGTCGTTTCGATACCGCCTGACGACAAGCGCAAGGTCGGCCAGGTGCAATGGCCCAAGAAGCTGCCTGCCGATCCGATGAAGGATTTCTCCACGGTCAGCGTGAAGCCGATCGATGGTGCGAAGGCCGCCAATGGCTGGCTCGGCCGCAACCTGCCGAAGAGCCGCCGGGTGCTGATCTTCGTGCACGGCTTCAACAATCGCTACGAGGATGCCGTCTATCGCTTCGCGCAGATCGTGCACGATTCCAAGACCGACGCAGCGCCTGTCATCTTCACCTGGCCGTCGCGCGCCAGCATCTTCGATTATTCCTACGACAAGGAAAGCACCAACTATTCGCGCGATGCGCTGGAGGAATTGCTGCGGGCTGCCGTCAATACGCCTCAGGTCGGTGAAATCACCATCATGGCGCATTCCATGGGCACCTGGCTTGCCGTTGAGACCTTGCGGCAGATGGCGATCCGCGACGGTCGCGTGCCGAAGAAGATCCAGCAGGTCATTCTCGCGTCGCCCGATCTCGACGTCGATGTGTTCGGCCAGCAGATGCGGGCCATCGGCAAGGACAAGAAGGATCGCCCGAACTTCACGCTCTTCGTGTCCCGCGATGACCGCGCGCTGACGCTGTCGCGCCGCATCTCCGGCAATATCGACCGGCTCGGCCAGATCAACCCGGCCGAAGAGCCCTACCGCACCATGCTGGAAAAGCAGGGCATTACCGTGCTCGACCTGACGGCACTGAAATCCGGCGACCGCCTTAACCACGGAAAATTCGCCGAAAGCCCGGAAGTGGTTCGCCTCATCGGCAATCGCCTGATCGACGGTCAGTCGGTGACCGATTCCGAAGTCGGTCTCGGCGAGCGCATCGGCGCGGTCGCGCTCGGCACGGCGCAGACCGTCGGCAGCGCCGCGAGCATCGCGGTCTCGACACCCATCGCCGTCTTCGATCCGGTGACGCGCCGCAACTACAACGACCAGTGGCGGCGCCTCGGCAACTCCGTCGAAGACACCACGACGACCGCTGTGGGACAGTGATGCGGCGGCCCGTCCGGGCCGGATCCACCGCTGCCGTAACGGTCGTCAGGCGATGTCCACGTCGCGCCCGGCGATCTCGTAATCCTCGTTGTGCACCTGCAACCCGTCCTGCGTCACCACGACGATGCCGTAGGCGGCCGGCTCGTCCACCGAGAGCGAGGTGTCCGGCGTGTCGAAAGGCATCGGCTGCTGATGCACCGGGCTCTTGAAGATGGAGAAGGGAATGCCGCGATGCGATCCGCCGATCGTGCGGTGCACGTGGCCGGCGAAGATGTGGCGCACATTGCCGTGTTTCAGCACGCGCTCGTAAAAGGCATCCTCATTGCCCAGGCGAATGGCGTCCATGCCGGTAAATCCGGTCTTGTGCGGCGGGTGGTGCATGAAGATGAGTACGGGCCGGCCGCCTGCGCCGGCCAGAGCCCGGTCGAACCAGGCGAGGCGCATTTCGCACAGATAGCCCGCATGGCTCATCGGATAGTCGTAGGGCGGGGCAAACAGGGTGTCGAGCAGCACGGCGCGGCAGTCGTCGAAATCGATCACCTGCTGGATGAAGCCATCTTCGTCCGGCTGCACATGGGAAAAGGTTTCCAAGAATCGCGTGCGATGATCGTGGTTGCCGATGGTGATGGCGGCCGGCGGCGTCAGCAGCGAGAGAAGGTCCCGCAGGCGCTCGTAGGAGGGCGTATCGGCCCGATGCGTCAGGTCGCCCATGAAGATCACCCGGTCGGCATCCGCATGATGACGGTTGACGTGCTCGATGCCCGCAAGCAGCCTGGCATAAGGGTCGAGGCCGATGATCCTGGCGCCCTCGGGCACCATGTGCAGGTCGGTGAAGACGATGAGTTTTGTCATGGAGGGTCCCGTGCTGTGCAGACCCTTTCGTATCGTGCAAACCGGCAGCGTGAAAAGCGGTTGGAACGGGCGGCAATCTGATATATCAGAATAGGAAAGCCGGCCGGCCGGTGAAAGCGGAGAGAACGACATGAAATGGAAGCGCACGATCCAGCTGCTGGACGTTCACTGCGAGGGCGAGATCGGCAAGGTGGCGATCGGCGGCGTGCCGAAGATCCCCGGCAACACGATCGCCGAGCAGCTCCATCACATCAACACGGTCGATGACAGCCTGCGCCGCTTTCTGTGCCTGGAACCGCGCGCGGCGGCGACGGGTTCGGTCAACCTGCTGCTGCCCGCCAAGCGCCCGGAGGCCGATGCGGGGTTCATCATCCTCCAGGCCGATCAGGCGCATGCTTCCTCGGGCTCGAATTCGATCTGCGTCACCACGGCGCTTCTGGAATCCGGTATCGTCGAGATGAAGGAGCCGGAGACGGTCGTCGTGCTCGACACCGCCGCCGGCCTCGTCAAGGCGACGGCTACCTGCCGCGACGGGCGCTGCGAGAAGGTCCGGCTCACCATGGTGCCGTCCTTCGTCGAGGCGCTGGACGTGGAGATCGACACGCCCCATTGGGGCCGCGTGCGCTTCGACATTTCCTATGGCGGCATCTTCTATGCGCTTGTGGATGTCGAACAGATCGGCACCAGGATCGACAAGGCCAATGCACGCACGCTGGTGGATGCCGGCATGGTGCTGAAGGATCTCATCAACCGCGCCATGAAGGTCGTTCATCCCGAGATCCCCGAGATCAGCGGCATCGCCTATGTCATGTTCCGCGATCGCGACCCTGATGGTCTCGTGCGCACCGCCACCACCATGTGGCCGGGCCGCGTGGACCGCTCGCCCTGCGGCACCGGCAATTCCGCCAACCTCGCCACGCTTCATGCCCGCGGCCTTGCCAAGGTCGGCGACACGTTCCGCTCGCGTTCGATCATCGGCACGGAATTCGAGGTCGGACTGGAGGCGGAGGCCGTGGTTGCCGGCCGCCCGGCGATCATTCCCAGCATCACAGGCCGCGGCTGGACGTTCGGCCTGCACCAGATCGCGCTCGATCCGACCGACCCGCTGGCAAACGGTTTCGCCATGACCGACACCTGGGGCCCCCAGGCCGGCGAGATCGTCTGACCGGGGATCGGCCTGCGCGCGGCAGGACGGAGATGTCTCCTCGGAAACAGAGGGCGCGGCCGGATCGGCGCATAACGGGGATGATCCATCAAGGGGAGCAGTTGACGCCGCGCCCGCCATCGGTTCAAGTCCGCGCCACATATATCGAAGCGAAAGACATGTCATGCGACCGCTCCATGCATTGAACCCAGGTCTTTTCGGGCGACGGCTTTTCCTGGCCGGGGGCGCGCTTGCGCTCATGGGGGCCGGCGTTTGCGCGGCGCGGGCCAGCACCGTCATCGGCAAGGCCGTGAAGATCACGGGCGACGTCACGCGCCGGCAGGCCGGCCATCTGGAAGGCCTCAGCGCCGGCGCGAGCCTCATGGACCGCGACTTCGTGACAACGGGCAAGGAGAGCTTCGCGGCCCTGGCGCTCGGCGAGGAGACGAGCCTGCTTTTGGGCAGCGAGACCGAACTGCTGATCGACAGCTTCATCGCGGGGCAGGGCGGAACCATCGAACTTGGCACCGGCCAGATGATGTTCGACCGCGCGGAGGGTCTCGCCAAGATCGACTTCACCATGCGCACGGCCTTCGGCATGATCGGCGTGCGCGGCACCAAGTTCTTCGCCGGCCCGAGCCGCGGTGCCGCCTTCGCCGTCTTCGTGGAACATGGGCTGGTCGAGGTCACGGGCGGTGGCGTGACACGACGGGTCGGCCGCGGCGAGGGCGTGGATTTTGCCGCACCCGGTGCTGCGCCCACGGCGGTGGCGCGATGGAGCGAGGCGCGCATCCGCGAAGCCTATGCGAGTGTGGGCGCCGGATAAGGCGGTAAAAACAGGAATCTGGAGCATTTCCGGTGAACCGGAGTTCACCGGAAATGCTCTAGTCGAGCGTGAACAGCTCCATCGTCCCGAAGCCCCGGATCTCGTGGCTGCCGATGGCCCGGAGTGTCCGGCTGGCTTCGCTGGCCGCGCGTGGACCGACGCAGATATGCGTCCCCAGGAACTTGTTGGCGTCCTGCAGCCGCGCGGCGAGGTTTACCGCGTCGCCATGGGCGGTGTAGTCGAGCTTGCCGCCGGCACCGACTTCCCCGAGCACGGCGTCGCCCGTCTCGATGCCGATCCGGGTCCGGCCGAAGGCCTGTTCGAGGAAGAGCGGCCGGCGGCGCATCTCCTCGGTTAGCGCGCGGATGCCGTCGGCGCAGGCCAGCGCCTTGTCGACATGGCCTTCCAGATCATCCGGCGCGTTGAAGAGCGCATGCACCGCATCGCCCACCACCTTGTCCACCATGCCGCCGTGGCGGGCAACGAGCGCGTTGACCTCGGCGAAATAGATGTCGAGCAATTTGACGAGATCGTGCGGGCCGATCTTCTGCGCCAGCGCGGAGAAGCCCTCGATATCGGTGAAGAGCGCCGTGACCTGCCGCGCCTCGCCCGCCACGCGCCCCATGTCGGGATTGTCGATGTAGCGCGAAACCACGGATTGCGGCAGATATTGCGCGAAGCGCTGCCGCGCCGTCGCCTCCGCCCGCCGCACATGGGCATATTGCATGAGACCGGTGACGAGGGCGGCCGTGGCGACGATGAGCGACACGCCAATCGCATCGGAAAGCAGCGCGGTGCGGGCATAGAGCAGCACCGACGCGCCGAAGACGAGACCGACCAGGGCGAGCCCGGCAACCGCGGCACCGAGCGGCCGCAGACGCGCCGCCGCAAGCGCCGCCGCAGCGCCTGCCAGCAGCGCAAAGCCGGCTTCGACGGGTGGCAGAAGCGGATCGCGCGTGGGAATGGTATCGGTCAGGATGGCATCCGCCAGATCGGCGTGGATTTGAACGGACGGCTCGAGGGGCATGGACGCGCTGGTGCGCAGCCCACCCAGATTGGGCAGGCTGCTGCCGATCAGCACGACCTTGCCGGTGAGCGTCTCCGCCGGGACAGTGCCGGCCACCACATCGGCCGCCGAGAAGGTGCGTGCGGCGATGGTCGCGCCGCCGCTTGCGACGAAGCGCAGGCTGCCGTCCTCGTCGAGCCGCAGGACGCGGCCGTCGTGGCGCAGCCATGTGGGGTCGCCGCCCAGCACGGGCGTGCGGGCGCCCGCCGCAAGCCGCGCCACCTCCACGCCGAGCGCCGGATAGGCCGCGTTGCCCATGATCGCATAGGCCTGCACGCGGCGCACCACCGCATCCTCGTCTCCGACCAGGAAGGCGGCCGCGGCTGCCGTCGAGCGATCCTGCAGGAAGGTGCACGAGCTTTCCGTGCCCTCGATGAACCAGAGATCCGGCACGTTGACAGGCCGGTGCAGCGCAAGCTTCGGCACGGGATGCGGCGCACCGTCAAGCGTTTCGCCGATCAGGAAACCGAGGACGGTCGGCACCTTGCCGATGGCGTCCGCGAGCGCGGCATTGGCCGGCACGTCGGGCGCGCAATCCGTGCTGAAGATGAAGTCGAAGGCGATGGCGGTGGGCTTGGCGGTCGCAAGCCGTTCGACGAGCGTCGCCGTCTCGGCGCGCGTCCAGTCGCGGTTCGGCACGCTCTGGAAAGCCTTGCGGTCGATATCGACGACGACGATGCGGTCGCTCCGCGCGGCCGGAACGGCCTGGGTGAGCGCGTCGAAATAGAACTCGCGCTGCCGCTCCAGCGCCGTCTCGCCCAGGGCGAGAAGCGCCAGTGCGCCGGCAAGGCTGGCAATGAGGCCGGCGGCGAGGGGCCTGTATTTCTTTGCGATCATTGCTTTCGGCAGCCTAGTCGTCGTCCGGCTCGGCGATGCCGTAAAGCCGGCCGACATGGCACTGGATGATCCCGTCCTTGCGCCGGATGGCGCCGGCTTCCTCCAGCGCGAGGATCGAGCGGTTGATCTTCGGCCGGCTCGCGCCGAGGATGCCGGCGATTTCCGTCTGGCTCAGCGCGATCTGGAGATTGGCGCTGTCGGGCAGCTCCTCGCCGTGGATGTTGCGCAGCGTGGCGAGGAAGAAGCGGGCAACCCGCGCATCGAGATCGTAGAGCGCGATGGTTTCGAGCTGCTCCGTCGTTTCGCGCAGCTTGGTGCAGAGATAGTGGATGACCGCCTGTGCGGCCGCCGGGTTGCGGGCGAGCAGGTCGAGGAAATCGCGCTTGGCGATGACGTAGCCCTCCGTCGCCACTGCCGCCGTGGCATCCGCCGACCGCGGCTGGCCGTCGAGGATCGCCATCTCGCCGAGCACGGCGCCGGGTTCGAGCTGGCGCAGCGACAGTTCCTTGCCCTGTGGCGTGATGAGGGAAAGCTTGATGCGGCCGGTGACCAGCACGATGAGATAGGTGCCCTCGTCGCCGCGCTGGAAGATCACCGTTCCCGCCGGCCATTTGCGATAGGTCGCGATCCCAGCGATATCGCCGATCGTCTCCTTGCTGAAACCTTCGAAAATCGGAAAGGAGCGCCAGAATGCGGCGCTCTTGTTGATCTCGTTCATGTCCGCTGTCCCCGGCCGGCCGAAATACGCCAGCCGGCGGAAATCTTCGCCCAGCGGCCGGGCGCATGCAACAGAAAAGAACGTGCCCTGGCGGTTGTCAGCCGCAGATACGCACGCGCTTCGTAACAGTCCTTCCATGGGCGTCCGCCATGCGAAAGCGCTTGGTGACGCAGTTCTGCGGGTCGTGCGCGCGATAGCCTTCGCCGTAGGACGCGCCCGCAGCCGTGAAGGTGAAGGAAACGGCGGCAAGAGCGAGGGCGAGCAGGGTCAGGCGCATGATCTCTCCGGCAGGCAGGCGACAGGCGCCGTTCTCCCACGGTCCCATGCCCCGGGCTGTTCCTGCGGAAACAGGAAGTCGTTCTCAAAAAGTGAACAATCTGTCTTCCGAACGACCGGCTAGCTTGACGAATGAAAGCTGTTATCTCTGTCGTCAACGCAAACAACGAAGCCTCAGGAGCTTTCCATGCCGCAGAACGCCGTCGTCCTCGTCGGACGCATCCTCCTCGCCCTCATGTTCATCACCTCGGGCTTTGGCAAGCTGACCGATCCCGCCGGCACCGCCGGCATGATCACCGGTGCCGGCCTGCCGGCCGCAACCGCGCTCGCCTATATCGCCGGTATCTTCGAACTCGTCGGCGGCCTCTTCATCCTCGTCGGCTTCCAGACGAGGATCGCGGCGTACCTGCTCGCCGCCTTCTGCGTGTTCACCGCGCTGACCTTCCACAGCGGCGCGATCAACATTCCGGACTTCCCGGCAGGCGCAAATGGCCTGCTCACGGTCTTCAACGGCCTGATGATGTGGAAGAACATCACGATTGCCGGCGGTTTCCTCGTGCTTGCCGCCTTCGGCCCCGGCTCGATCTCCGTCGACGCCCGCCGCGCAGCCTGAACCCGACTATCCTTCTGATCCTCCAGAAACCCTTCCCGCTCCCCGGGAAGGGTTTTTCGTTGTCTGAACGCTGGAAAGCCGCCACTCTTGCTGCTATGCGCACGGGGATAGAACCCTGCGGGAGATGCCGATGTTTTCCAATTCCTTTCCGGACCGAGATGTGATGGCGGAGCTGATGGCCCGCATGCTTTGGGAGATCAAGGCGGTGCATTTCCGCCCGGAAGAGCCCTACAAGCTCGCCTCCGGCATGGCCTCCCCGGTCTACATGGATTGCCGCAAGCTCCTGTCCTATCCGCGCATCCGCTCGGCCATCATGGATTTCGCCGCCGCGACCCTCACCCGCAATGTCGGCTTCGAGCGTATCGACGTGATCGCCGGCGGCGAGACGGCCGGCATTCCCTTCGCCGCCCTCCTTGCCGACCGTCTCAGCCTGCCGATGATCTATGTGCGCAAGAAGCCCAAGGGCCATGGCCGCAATGCGCAGATCGAGGGCGTGATGGCGGAAGGCGCGCGCGTGCTCGTCATCGAGGATCTCGTCACGGTCGGCGGCTCGATGTTCACCTTCATCGACGCGATCCGCGCGGCCGGCGGCGTGGTCGATCACGGCATGTCGCTGTTCTACTACGGCATCTTCAAGGAGGCCGAGGCGCGCTATGCCAATGGCGGCGTGAAGCTGCATCACGTCGCGACCTGGCGCGACGTTCTGGCCGTCGCCCGACAGGAAAAGCTCTTCGACGATGCGACGCTCGCCTCCGTCTCCGCCTTCTTCGATGCGCCCTTGGCCTGGTCGGCCGCCCATGGCGGCGTCTCGGAACTGCCGACATCCTAAAAAGCGCTGGCGCTTTCCGCCGTGATTGTTTAAATCGATTGAAATTCGGTTGGAGGACTTTCGATGATCCTGTGTTGTGGTGAAGCGCTGATCGACATGCTGCCGCGGACGACGACGCTCGGCGAGGATGCCTATGCGCCCTATGCCGGCGGCGCGATCTTCAACACGGCCATCGCGCTCGGCCGCCTCGGCGTGCCCACAGGCTTCTTCACGGGCCTGTCGGATGACATGATGGGTGACATCCTGCGCAAGACGCTGCGCGAAAGCGGTGTCGATTACAGCTACTGCGCAACGCTGTCGCGGCCGACCACGGTCGCCTTCGTCAAGCTGGTCGACGGCCACGCGACTTATGCCTTCTACGACGAGGGCACGGCCGGCCGCATGATCACCGAGGCCGAGCTTCCGGCGCTGGGCGATACGTGCGAGGCGCTGCATTTCGGCGCGATCAGCCTCATCCCGGAACCCTGCGGCACCACCTATGAGGCGCTCCTCGAGCGCGAGCACGAGAAGCGCGTCATCTCGCTCGATCCCAACATCCGCCCCGGCTTCATCAAGGACAAGGACGCCCATATGGCCCGCATCCGCCGGATGGCGGCGATGGCCGATATCGTCAAGTTCTCCGATGAGGACCTCGCCTGGTTCGGTCTCGATGGCGACGAGGATGCGCTCGCCCGCTACTGGCTGCACCACGGCGCCAGGCTCGTCGTCGTGACCCGCGGCGCCGACGGGGCGATCGGCTACACGGCTGAGCACAAGGTCACGGTGCCGAGCGAACGCGTCAGCGTCGTCGATACGGTCGGTGCCGGCGACACCTTCGATGCCGGCGTGCTGGCCTCGCTCAAGATGCAGAACCTGCTCACCAAGCAACAGGTGGCGAAACTCGACGAAGAGCAGATCGCAAAGGCGCTGGCGCTCGGCGCCAAGGCCGCGGCGGTCACGGTCTCCCGCGCCGGCGCCAATCCCCCCTGGGCGAACGAGATCGGCCTCGCCTGATCGGCAGCCACCTTCACGCGGCTGTCATCGCAACGTGATCAAAGGGGGCATGCGAGAACAGCACGTCCCCGACCAGCATGCCTCCGTCAGCCCTGATGCACCGGCACCCACCGTGCTCGTCGTCACCGATGCGTGGCGGCCGCAACTGAACGGCGTCGTGCACACGCTGGAGGAACTGGCGCGCTCGATGGCGGAGGAGGGGGTCGAGGTCGTCTTCCTCACGCCGGAAAAATTCGCGACCGTGCCGCTGCCGTCCTATCCGGAAATCCGGCTGGCGCTAGCCTCCGCGCGTCGCGTGCTCGCCGAGATCGAGGCGATCGCGCCCGACTATATCCATATCGCCACCGAGGGCCCGCTCGGCATGGCGGCGCGCCGTGCCTGCCTCAGCCGCCGGCTGCCCTTCACGACGGCCTATCACACACGGTTTCCGGAATTCATCCGCGCCCGCCTGCCCATTCCCGAAAGCTGGAGCTATTGGTGGCTGCGCCGCTTCCACAATGCCGGCGAAGGCATGATGGTGGCGACGAAATCGCTGGGCGCGGAAATGGCCGCGCGCGGTTTCGTGCGCATCAAGCGCTGGTCGCGCGGCGTGGATACCAAGCTGTTCGATCCCGCCAGGCGCCGGGATCTCGGCCTGCCGCGGCCGATCTTCCTCAATGTCGGGCGCGTTGCGGTGGAGAAGAACCTGCCGGCCTTCCTCGGTCTCGACCTGCCAGGCAGCAAGGTCGTCGTCGGCGACGGGCCTGATCTCGCCACGCTGCGCCAGCGTTATCCCGATGTGCATTTCCTCGGCCGCAAGACCGGCGAGGAGTTGGCGAGCATCTATGCCTCCGCCGACGTCTTCGTCTTCCCGAGCCGCACGGATACGTTCGGCAATGTCATGCTCGAGGCGCTTGCCAGCGGCGTTCCCGTCGCCGCCTTCCCGGTAACGGCCCCGCGCGACGTGCTGGGCGATGCCGGCGCCTTGTCGGAGGACCTGCGGGCGGCGGCACTCGCCGCGCTCGATATCCCCAAGGACGTCGCACTCAACAGGGCCGCGACCTATAGCTGGCGTGCCTGCGCGCTGGAATTTCTGGGCAATCTCGCCCGCGTGCCGCGCGGTTCTTTTGCGGCACGCCGCCTCAGCCTTCGTTAGAGCATGTCCAGCCGAAGCGGGATCGCTTCGGCGTCGGACAATGCGGCAAAGATAAAGTTGACTACTTCGCCGCCTTCAGCAGTGCGGCGACGAGGCCGGCCGTGGAGGAGTCGTGTCCGGCCGCGCTTTCCTTGCCCTCGACGACAGGCAGCAGGCCCGTCGCCAGCTCCTTGCCGAGCTCCACGCCCCACTGGTCGAAGGAGTTGATGTTGAAGAGCGCGCCTTCGACGAACACGCGATGCTCGTAGAGCGCGATGAGCCGGCCGAGCGCGAAGGGCGTCAGGCTGTCGTGGACCATGGTGATGGAGGGGCGGTTGCCGGAGAAGACGCGGTGCGGCGCGATCCGGTCGGCCTTCGCCTCGCCCATGCCCTTGGCGGTGAGCTGTGCCTTCGCCTCCGCGAAGCTGCGGCCCTTCATCAGCGCCTCGGACTGCGCAAGGCAATTGGCGATCAGCAGCTGGTGCTGGTGGCGCAGGCTCTTCTCGTGGCCGTTGGCCGCGATCATGAATTCGGCCGGAATGATGGCCGTGCCCTGGTGGATCAGCTGGTAGAAGGCATGCTGGCCGTTCGTGCCGGGTTCCCCCCACACGACCGGGCCGGTCTGGCCTTCGACGGGCGTGGAATCCATCGTCACCGACTTGCCGTTCGATTCCATGTCGAGCTGCTGGAGATAGGCGGGAAAGCGCGACAGCCGCTGGTCATAGGGCAGGATCGCGCGCGAGGGATAGTCCAGCACGTTGCGGTGATAATAGCCGATCAGGCCGAGCAGCATGGGAATGTTTTCGCGGATCGGCGCGGTGCGGAAATGGGTGTCGATGGCATGGCCGCCGGCCAGGAAATCGGCGAAGTTCTCCTTGCCGATGGCAATCATCAGCGGCAGGCCGATGGCCGACCAGATCGAATAGCGGCCGCCGACCCAGTCCCAGAAGCCGAAGACGCGTTCGGCGCTAATACCGAAGGCCGCGACCTTGTCGAGCGCCGTCGAGACCGCGCAGAAATGGCTGCCGACCGCGGCCTCGCCCAGCGCGTCGGCGATGAACCTGCGCGCGGTCGCGGCATTGGT
This sequence comes from Shinella sumterensis, assembly GCF_004514425.2. GTDB lineage: Bacteria > Pseudomonadota > Alphaproteobacteria > Rhizobiales > Rhizobiaceae > Shinella > Shinella sumterensis. The sequence continues at coordinate 32,422 of NZ_MYFN02000007.1, read as the reverse complement.
CATCGTCTCGATGGTGGTGAAGGTCTTGGACGCGACGATGAACAGCGTCGTTTCCGCGTCCAGCAGCTTCAGCGTGTCGGCGATATGCGCGCCGTCGATGTTGGAGACGAAGTGCAGGCGCGGCCCGTCGTGATAGGGCGCCAGCGCCAGCGTCGCCATGACGGGGCCAAGATCCGAGCCGCCGATGCCGATATTGACGACGTCGGTGATCTTCTTGCCCGTTGCGCCTTTCAGGGCGCCGGAGCGCACGCCATCGGAAAACGCGCCCATCGCATCGAGCACGGCATTGACGTCGGGCATGACATCCTTGCCCTCGACGAGGACGGGCGTGTTGGCGCGGTTGCGCAAGGCCGTGTGCAGCACGGCGCGCTCTTCGGTGATGTTGATGATCTCGCCCGCAAACATCGCGTCGCGCTTCGTCTCGACGCCGGCCTTGCGGGCAAGCTCTTCCAGGCCGTCCAGCACGGCGTCGTTCACCGCGCATTTGGAATAATCGAAGAGGAAGTCTTCGAGCGTGATGCTGTAGCGGGCGAACCGCTGCGGATTGGCCGCGAAGGCCGCCCTTATGTCTGTGGCATTGGTCTCGCGGACGATGGATTTCAGCTTTTCGACAAGCGCGTTCATCGGCGTGTTCCTTGGGCCTTGGGACGATGCCGGTTAGCTAGTCGCTTTGGAGGGCGCAAATCAAGACCGCAAATGCGCCTTCCGCGAAAAAATTAAATCGGTTTAACCGGGGCTGCGTCAGCCCCGGAGGTCCTTGCGAAGGATCTTTCCGACATTGGATTTGGGAAGTTCGGTGCGGAATTCGATGAATTTCGGCCGCTTGTAGTTCGTCAGGTTGGCGACGCAATGGGCCTTCACGTCGGCTTCCGTCAGGGCGTCGTCCTTCTTGACGACGAAGAGTTTCACGGCCTCGCCGGAATGCTCGTCGGGCACGCCGATCGCCGCGCATTCCAGCACGCCGGCCAGCGACATCGCCACTTCCTCCACCTCGTTGGGGAAGACGTTGAAACCCGAGACGAGGATCATGTCCTTCTTGCGGTCGACGATCTTGGTGTAGCCTTCCGCGGTCATGAAGCCGACATCGCCGGAGCGGAAGAAACCGTCCGGGGTCATCACCTTTGCCGTTTCGTCCGGCCGCTGCCAGTAGCCGGCCATGACCTGCGGCCCGCGGATGCAGATCTCGCCGACCTCGCCGAGCGCCAGCGTCTTGCCCTCGTCGTCGCGGATCTCGATATCGGTGGAGGGCAGGGGAAGGCCGATCGTGCCGGTGAAATCGGGGCTGTCGAAGCGGTTGGCGGTGGCGACCGGCGAGGTCTCCGACAGGCCGTAGCCCTCGGTCACCGCGCAGCCCGTTATCTTCTGCCAGCGCTCGGCGACGGGCCGCTGCACCGCCATGCCCCCGCCGAGCGTCAGCACCAGCTCGGAGAAGTCCAGCTTTTGGAAATCCGGGTTGTTCATCATCGCGTTGAACAGCGTGTTGAGGCCGGGGAAGATGTGGACGCGGTACTTGCCCAGTTCCTTGACGAAGGCCGGGATGTCGCGCGGATTGGCGATCAGCACGTTGTGGCCGCCGAGCGCGATGCCCATCAGACCGTTCACGGTGAGCGCGAAGATATGGTAGAGCGGCAGCGCGCAGACGAAGACGAGCTGCTCGGGCCGCTTCTTGAGGCGGAAGACCGGCTCGATCCACAGCTTGATCTGCTCCATGTTGGAAAGCAGGTTGGCGTGGGTGAGTGTCGCGCCCTTGGAGATGCCCGTCGTGCCGCCGGTATATTGCAGGAAGGCCGTATCGCCGGGCGAAATGTCCGCCGGCTTCAAGGTGGCGTGCGCGCCCTCCGCCATGACCTGCTTGAAGGGAATGTGCCCCGGCAGGGACCACGCCGGCACCAGCTTCTTGATCTTGCGCACCACGAGATTGACGATCAGCCCTTTGAGACCGAGCATGTCGCCCATCGTGGTGACGACGACATGGCGAACGGCGGTGCGCGAGACGACCTGCGCCACGGTGCCGGCGAAATTCTCCAGCACGAACAGTGCCTTGGCGCCTGAATCTTTCAGCTGGTGTTCCAGCTCGCGCGGCGTGTAGAGCGGATTGACATTGACCACGACGAGACCGGCGCGCAGGATGCCGAAGATCACGACCGGGTTCTGAAGGATATTGGGCATCATCACCGCGACGCGGTCGCCCTTGGCCAGCCCCTGCGCCTGCAGCCAGGCCGCGACCTTTTTCGAGGCTGCGTCGAAGTCGCGGAAGGTGAGCGTCTTGCCCATGCTGGTAAAGGCAGGGCGCTCGGCAAAGCGGGCGCAGCAGTTTTCCACCAGCGCGCCGATCGATGAATGGCCAAGCGGCGCGATCGTCTGTGCCATACCCTCTGGATAGGACGCGAGCCAGAAACGGCCGGACGCTTCGGTGGATGGCTTCTGTTCTATGGCCGACATGGGGTTCCTCCTCGTGGGCGCGTGGGGCATCGTCCGTCCTGCGGTCACCGAATGGTCCTCCAACCATCAGGTGCGAACAAGATGATGCTTTTGGCGGGCGCCATCAAGCACCATGGCTATCTTACATTGACGTAAACGTCAACAATCGCCGCTCCTGGCCCGATAGCTTTTTCGTGAGGCCGGGCGGCTGCGGCGTCTCACCGCGCCAGCGACGAAAAAACCACGTATATGTTTAACATTCTTCGGATAGACCTTATCTAGAGGCCCGGCCTGTACCGGCCGCAATGGAGTAGACGAGTTTGCCGCAATCGGAACATCGCAGAAATGAGCCCCGGCTGATCGGTGTGGCGCGCCCGAGTGGAGCGGCGCTCATCTCGCCGACATCGGCGGCGCGCTGGCTGCTTGTCCTCATCGTGCTGGCAGGCATCTACTTCTTCCATGGTTTCGTGGTCCCCGTGCTGGCCGCCCTCGTCATCGCCTTCGCCAGCTGGCCGCTCTATTCGCGCCTGCTCGTCCAGCTCAACGGCAACCGCACGATCGCCGCCTCCATCGCGATCCTTCTCATCCTGGGCTTCATCGTCGGGCCGATCATGTTCGCGTCGACCTATGCCTTCCACGAGATCCGCGAGTGGATCGGCTGGGCGGTCGAGACCAATCGCACGGGTGCGCCCACGCCGGACTGGATCAGCGCGCTGCCGGTCATCGGCGGCTGGCTGGATATGCAGTGGACGCGCTTTCTCGATCATCCCGGCGCGATCGGCGAGCTGACGCAGATCGTCAGCGGCGCCAATATCGGCAATATCTACCGCGTGGCGCTCGCGGCCGGCGGCAAGGCCTTCGGCCTGCTGCTCGCCATGCTGTTCATGCTGATCGCGTTGTTCTTCATCTATCGTGACGGCCGGTCCTTCGCCGCCCAGGTGGATCGTCTCGGCGAGCGCATCCTGCCGATGCGCTGGGAGCGCATCTCGCGCATCGTTCCCGCCACCATCAGCTCCACGGTCACGGGCATGACGCTGATCGCCATCGGCGAGGGCATCGTGCTCGGCGTCGCCTACTGGATCGCGGGCGTGCCCTCGGCCGTCACGCTCGGCGTCCTCACCGGCGTCATGGCGCTCTTCCCCGGCGGCGCGCCGCTCTCCTTCACTTTGGTCTCGATCTACCTTGTGTCCAGCGGCTCGCCCATCGCCGGCCTCGCGCTCTTCATCTGGGGCTCGGTGGAACTCTTCATCGTGGACAAGACGCTGCGCCCGCGTCTCGTCGGCGGTCCGATCAAGCTGCCGTTCCTTCCCACCTTCTTCGGCCTGATCGGCGGTGTGAAGACCATGGGCTTCCTGGGCCTGTTCATCGGTCCCGTCCTGATGGCCCTGCTGGTCGCGATCTGGCGCGAATGGATCCGGGAAATCGAGGCGACGGATCCGCCCGCCACGATTCGCCTGGATGCCCGCCCGCAGACGCCGGACCTGCCCGAGCGCGGGCGCAACGCCAGCTGACGACGGACGCTCGCCGCGTCGTTTACGCAGCATTCCGGCGATAGAGGGCGGCGGCTTCGGCAACCAGTTCCGTGTTGCCGGATGCCCGTTCGCCGTTCATGAGCAGGCGCCCGTCTTCCAGTCCGACACGGGTGGACCAGCGTTTTTGATGCGCCCGGGCAACGAAGTGCCAGACCGTGTCGTCGAAACCGTGAAGCAGGATCGGTCGAACGATATCGGCGCGCGCAAGAACGCGCGCGATGCCGTCGGCAATCGCATCGGCCCCGGCAGGATCCTGCGCCTCGATCTCTATGAGCACGCGAAAGACACGGTGGCGATCCGCAAGCGCGGCCAGCCGTTCGGCATCGGCAACGGTGGCCAGGCCCGCCTCCACGCCGACACCCATCTGATGCAGCAACCCGATGACGGCGGGCGCATCCGGCTCCGACAGATTGACCGAGGCATAGTCGGGCAGCACGCGCCAGCGGGAGATGCAGTCCCGCGTCCGCTCCACGTCGCCCTCGATCCAGGCACCCGTCGAGACGCCGATGAGCGTTCCCGGGCAGGCGCGCCGCATGGCCAGCATCGTGTCATCGATGGCCGCCAGGCTTTCGCGCCCATCGGCGCCACGCGGATGAATGTGCAGTTCCGCCGCGCCCGCCAAGATGCAAGCCGCCCCATCGGCAGCCATGGTATCCGGGGTCGTCGGCAGACGCGGATGGTAATCACGGGGCCGCGCCCCGTTCAAGCAGGCCTGTACGATCATCGCGAACTCCAAGCAACGACGCCAGTCTAGCGGTGCCCGGACAGTTCGCAAGGTCGCACAGAACCATGACACGCCAACCGGACGAGGTGCAGAGAAATTAAAAATGTCAGGGAGGAAATGGTGCCGCTTACGTGACTCGAACACGTGACCCCGTCATTACGAATGACGTGCTCTACCAACTGAGCTAAAGCGGCCTTCATGGTCCCGAAGCGTGCCGGGACCGGAATGGGTGCGCTGATAACCGCTATGCGCGGAGATTTCAAGCGGTGAGTTTCAACTTCCGCATTTTTCCCGCGCTATGGCGTGCGCAGCGGTTCAGCCGGCGGTGATGCGGGCCCTGGCGGCGGCGTATTCCTGCTCCAGGCGCGCGACGAGTTCGGCGGTCGGGGCCACGGATTTGATGGCGCCGATGCCCTGGCCGCAGCCCCAGATGTCCTTCCAGGCCTTGGCGCCCGATGTTGCCGTCTCGAAATCCATTTTCGAGGGGTCGGCCTCCGGCAGGTGGTCCGGATCCATGCCGGCGGCGGCGATGGAGGGTTTCAGGTAGTTGCCGTGAATGCCGGTGAAATAGTTGGAATAGACGATGTCGGCGGCAGCGCTGTCGACGATCATCTGCTTGTAGGCCTCGTTGGCGCGAGCCTCGGTCGTGGCAATGAAGGGCGAGCCGATATAGGCCATGTCGGCGCCCATCGCCTGGGCCGCGAGGATCGCGCCGCCGGTCGCGATGGCGCCGGAAAGCAGCAGGGGCCCGTCGAACCATTCCCGGATTTCCTGGACGAGCGCGAAGGGCGAGAGCGTGCCGGCATGGCCGCCCGCGCCGGCCGCCACGGCGATCAGCCCGTCGGCGCCCTTGCGGATCGCGGAATTGGCGTGGCGGTTGTTGATGACGTCGTGCAGCACGATGCCGCCATAGGAGTGGATCGCGGCGTTGACCTCAGGCACCGCGCCCAGCGAGGAGATGACGACGGGCACCTTGTACTTCACGCACATCGCCAGGTCGTGCTCCAGCCGCTTGTTGGAGCGGTGGACGATCTGGTTGACGGCAAATGGCGCGGCTGGGCGATCAGGGTGTTTCGCATCATGCGCCGCAAGGGCTTCCGTGATCTCGGCCAGCCACTCGTCGAGCTGCGATTCCGGGCGCGCGTTGAGCGCGGGAAAAGCGCCCACCACGCCGGCCTTGCATTGCGCGATGGTCAATGCAGGGTGCGAGATGATGAAGAGCGGTGCCGCGACGACGGGCAGGCGCAGCTTGTCCTTGAGGAGCGCGGGCAGGGCCATGAAGACGTCCTTCTTTGACGTTTACGAAAACGTCAAAAGGATAGCAGCGGGAATGCGACGTGAAAAGAGGCTGAAGTCAGGGCAGCAAAGGGAATGGGCATGGTAACGAATGCGGCCTGTCGCGATTCGCCGCTCCGGCCGGCCTGCCGCACGGCAGGACGCCGATAGTGCCGGTCATATCCCGGACGAACCCCTCCCATCACGCGCCGGTGCCGATTCGCGTTTATGGCGGCAGGAGGGATCGCGGCTCGCCCGCTGGGGGCTCCAGCGCAGCTTATCCCCGGAGAAGGAGGGCGGTTGGGACGCCGAGACTTGCGCAAATTCGCGGCAAACGTTACGCAAAAACCAACAAAAGCCGGAAAGTGAGGCTCTTTCCACAGATGTGTTTGGCCGCGGCGGGGTGCGGTCGCCGAGAAGGATCGGACGTGAGCGGACTGGAAGCGGCAATCAGAAATGCGCTGACGCGCTCGGAACGCGGCAATGCCGAGGTGCGCGCGCGCATCTACCAGTCGGCGCGCAACGCGCTCGAGGCCGGGCTACGCAAGCAGGACATCAACGATCCCGAGGCCGTGGCGGCGCAGCGCCACCGGCTCGAGGCGACGATCCGCCAGATCGAGGCGGAGGAACGCGCGCAGGCCAGCGCCGCTGTAAGCGAGGTTCGTGCCGAGCCGCGGGTCGAGATGCGGCCGGAACCGGAGATGCGCGCCGAGCGCGGCACCCGGCCCGAACCGACGCTGGAGGCCGAACCGCGCATCGAACCGGAGCGCCGGGCGCCCGCGGGCGATATGGGTGCGATTCGACCCGAGCGCATGGAGCGTCTTGGTGAAGGCGGCGCACAGGCGACGGCGGCTGCGGCCACGCCCGCAAGCCAGCCTTCCGATTTCCGTCCGGAGCGCGTCGCCAAGGCGCGCAAGCGCCGCGGGCGGCTGTTTTCCTTCCTCCTCGTGCTCGCGACGTTGGTCGCGGCCTTCGGCGCGCTTGCCTGGTGGGTGACATCGAGCGGGCTGCTGGATGACCTGCAGGATGATTCCAGGCCGCCGGCCCGGGTTTCGGCGGAGGATTTCTCCGGCGAGGACCCGATCAAGAAGGCGCTCGATACGCAGAGCCGGTTTACGTCCGACTGGCGCCCGGTCTTCACGCCGGGCGACGTCGCCAAGCTTTCCGCCGGCGCGGCCGGCCGCTTCGAATCGGTCAGCACCAGCGACGGGCAGGCCGTGCGCGTCACCTCGACAAATCCGGAGCGTGACGGTGCGGTGCAAATCGAGGTATCGCCGGAGGTCCTGGGCGAGATGGGCGGCAAGACCTCGACGATCGCGCTCACCGTGCAGGCCGCCGGCGACAAGCCGGTGCAGGTATCGGTGGAGTGCGATTTCTCCACCATGGGCGGCTGCGGGCGTCATCGCTTCACGGTGTCGGAGCGCACGGACATTCTGTTCCAGGTGGAGTTCGACCGCTCGCTTTCGCCGAGCGAGCCGGGGCATCTGCTGCTCAACAGCGACATTGCCGGCGGCGGCGCGGGCGTGAACCTCTACGCCGTCCGCATCCTGCCGGGCGAATAAGAGGCCCGGCCTAGCCCTGGCGTGACGCGGGATGGCCCCGGGCCCGCCGGGATCTTCATCCCCTTATTTTACGAAGCCGACGCCCGTGCCGACGATCTTGTCGTCGATCTCGCCGATCGCCTTTTTGTCCTTGCCGTCATAGTCGAGCGTCGTGAGGATGTGGCGGATCAGGTTGATGCGCGCGCGCCGCTTGTCGTTGGCGCGGATCACGGTCCACGGCGCGTGGTCCGAATGGGTTTCCTTCAGCATCCGGTCGCGCTTTTCCGTGTAGTCGTCCCACTTGTTGAGCGCGGCTATGTCCATCGGCGAGAGCTTCCACACCTTGAGCGGATCGTGCCGCCGGTCGTGGAACCGCTTCAGCTGCATTTCGCGGCCGATATTGAGCCAGAACTTGAAGAGATGGATGTCGTCCGAAACGATCATCTTCTCGAAGCGCGGCGTTTCCTTGAGGAAGCGTTCGTATTGCTCGGGCGTGCAGAAGCCCATGACGGGCTCCACGCCCGCGCGGTTGTACCAGGAGCGGTCGAACAGCACGAACTCGCCCGAGGTGGGGAAGGTGGCGACATAGCGCTGGAAGTACCACTGGCCGCGCTCGGTCTCGGTGGGCTTGGTGAGCGCGACGATGCGCGCGGAGCGCGGGTTCATGTAGGACATGGTCGCATGGATCGCGCCGCCCTTGCCGGCCGCGTCCCGGCCCTCGAACACGGCCATGATGCGCTTGCCGGTCTTCTGCTGCCAGAACTGCACCTTGACCAGTTCGATCTGGAGAAGCTTCAGCGTCTTCTCGTATTCCTTGTTGTCGAGCTTCTTGTCGTAGGGATAGTCGTCGGAGCCGAAGGCCTTCTCCTCGATCCAGTCGGGCAGCACGGGATCGTCGATGTCGAAGACCCGCTTCTTGCCCTTGATATCCAGTTCGACAGACCGGTTTTCGGCCACTTCCGCCATCGTTCGCTCCTCCAGGCACAGACCGCGGCGCACGCCGCTTCACCGAAAGGTGGCCATAAGCGCATTGCGAATTCAAGCGCACCGTGAAAAACATGTCATGAAATCGCGCTATCCATCGAGAATCGGCGGGGCGCGGAGGCTGAGATGCTTGCAAGGGAATGGGTGGCGGTGACGGATCAGCGGACGATCCTCGGCTGGCTGGCAACGCAACTGTGGGGCGAACGCGTTCTCATCGCCTCGGCCATCTTTGTCGGCTTCGTGATGTGGCTCGCCGGCCTGCACCCGGGCTGGGTCTCGTTCACCGTGCTCCTGCTCGTCATTGCCGGCCTCGTGCGCACCGACCGGCGTGCCGCCGAAGGCAATGCGCGCACCATGGCGGTGCCGGCTGCCGCGGTGCCCGAAAACGATGAGGCGGCGGCCCGGCAGGATGACCTGTCCGCCATCGCCGCCGTCCTGGGCGCGCTGGACGCGCCGGCTTTGCTGATTTCCGCCCGCGAGACCGTCAAGTTGCAGAACCGGGCCGCAGAGGCGGTCTTCGGGGCGATCCCGCTCGGAAGCGACCTTGCGGGGCGCATCCGCGCACCCGGCATCCTCGACATGGTCCGCGAAGCCCTCGCGACAGGCCAGCCGCGCGAGACGGAGCATGCCGAGCGCCTGCCGTCCGAGACGGTCTATGTGGTGCGTATCGCGCCCCTGGCCGAAAAATCCGGCGAACCGCTCTGGCTTTTGACCTTCCGCGATGTCTCGCAGGCGCGCCGCATCGATCGCATGCGCTCCGACTTCGTCGCCAATGCCAGCCATGAACTGCGCACGCCGCTCGCCTCGCTGCGCGGCTTCATCGAAACGCTGCAAGGCCCGGCGAAAAACGATACCAGGGCGCACGAGCGCTTTCTCGGCATCATGCACGAGCAGGCCACGCGCATGAGCCGGCTCGTCGATGACCTCCTGTCGCTTTCCCGCCTGGAGCTGCGCTCGAATGTTGCGCCCGATCAGACCGTCGACCTCGTGCCGCTGATCGCCCATGTGCGCGACAGCCTGCAGCCGCTCGCCTCGGAGCTCGGCGTCGACATCGTGCTCGACCTGCCCGCCCATCCCGTTTCCGTCACCGGCGAGCGGGACGAACTCGTCGAGGTGTTCGAGAACCTCATCGAGAACGGCTGCAAATATGGCCAGGATGGCAAGCGCGTCGATGTGGCGCTCACCGGCGGCACGGGCGGGGCGCCCGTCGAGGTCTCCGTCAGGGATTACGGTCCCGGCATCCCTCCTGAACACGTGCCGCGCATCACCGAGCGGTTCTACCGGGTCAATGTCGAGGCCAGCCGGTCCAAGAAGGGCACGGGCCTGGGGCTGGCGATCGCCAAGCATATCCTCACCCGCCACAAGGCACGCCTCGTGGTGCGGTCCGAAGTGGGCAAGGGAACCGTTTTCACGGTGAAGTTCTGACACACAATGTCACGGCATCCTGTGGCTGTCTGAAATAAGCGATTATTTTCAGAGGCTTGGCCTGTCACAAATGTTTCGCGAAACTGACATAAAACGGATGGCGATCGGGGCGTAGAGAGAAGCCGCCGGTCAGCGGCAGAGAGCGCCAGACGAGCGCTTCCCACATATGTCCTCTTCGGGAGAACCCAGATGAAATCTCTTAAGCTCACCCTCGCGGCGCTCGTAGCCTCCGCCGCATTCGCAGGCGTTGCCGTTGCGCGCGACCAGGTCCAGATCGCCGGCTCCTCCACCGTTCTTCCCTATGCCAAGATCGTTGCCGAGACGTTCGCCGAGACCTATCCCGACTTCAAGACCCCGATCGTCGAATCCGGCGGCTCCTCGGGCGGTCTGAAGGAATTCTGCAAGGGCGTCGGCCCGAACACCATCGACGTCGCCAATTCTTCGCGCCCGATCAAGGAAAGCGAAATCGAGGCCTGCAAGGCGGCTGGCGTCACGGAAATCCAGGAAGTGAAGATCGGCTACGACGGCATCGTCTTCGCGACGGACTCGGGCAATGCCGACCTGAAGCTCGTGCCGAAGGACCTTTATCTCGGCCTCGCCGCTGAAGTCGTCGTCGATGGCAAGCTCGTCGCCAACCCCTACAAGAAGTGGTCGGAAGTCAACAAGGACCTGCCGGACGCCGAAATCGCCGCCTATATCCCGGGCGAAAAGCACGGCACGCGCGAGGTCTTCGAAGAGAAGATCCTCGCTGCCGGCTGCAAGGAAGCCGGTGCGCTCGACGTCATCAAGGCTGCCGTTTCCGATGAGAAGGAACAGCATGCCAAGTGCGTCGCCGTTCGCAAGGATGGCCTGGCTGTCGACATCGACGGCGACTACACCGAAACGCTGGCCCGTATCGCGGCCAACAAGTCCGGCATCGGCGTGTTCGGCCTCTCCTTCTATGAAAACAATGCCGACAAGCTGAAGGTCGCTACCGTCAACGGTATCGTTCCCTCGACCGAGACGATCGCTTCCGGCGAATACCCGGTTTCGCGCCCGCTGTTCTTCTACGTCAAGAAGGCGCATCTCGGCGTCATCCCGGGCCTGAAGGAATATGTCGAGTTCTTCACGAGCGACGACATGATCGGCCCGGACTCTCCGCTGGCTGAATACGGCCTCGTCGCCGCTCCGGAAGCCGAGCGCGAAGAAATCCGCAAGGCCTTCGCCGACGGCAAGATCATGTAATGACCTTGGGTCGCCGCGGCAGCTTGCGCCGCGGCGACCTCTGGCTTCCGGGCGGGGACGCCCACGTCATGTTCTTCGGCCGGGAATGGGGCGCCCAGTCGAACGGTCGGAGCGGGCGATTTGGCACGCTCAGGGCGGATGATCTCGCCAGGAGACTTTCCTAAAATGAGTATTTCACTTCTCTTGCTCATCATCGCCGTGATCGGCGTGGCGGGCTATCTTTTCGGAAGCTGGCGCGCCAACGCGCTTGCCGGCGGCAAGCTTTCGAGCCTGCATTCCCGTCCGGGCTACTACGGGTCCTTCGTCGCCATCTGGTCGGTCCTGCCGGCTCTCGTCGTGATGCTGGTCTGGATCATCGCAAGCCCGATCTACATCAGCTCGACGGTTCGCGGCGGCTTTCCCGAAGAGGTGAAGGCCACCTCCCAGGCCGAGCAGAACCTCGCCTACAACATGATCGGCGCCATCTCGCGCGGCCTGAACACGCTGTCGGCCGAAGAGCGCGAGGCGATGTTCGCCGACAGCGCGACCGCCCGCACCGTGCTGGCGGCCAAGGGTGTTCCGCTCGCCGCCGATCCGGCGCCCTACATGCTCACGTCGGCCGACGATCTCAACCGCATGACGAAGGCGAGCGGCACCTTCCTGTCGATCCTCGTCATCGTCGCGGCCCTTGCCGGCGCCTTCGTCTCCTACCGCGCGATCGCACCGAAGTTCCGCGCCCGCAACCGCGTCGAAGGCGTGATGCTGGTCAGCCTCATCGCGGCCTCCTCTATCGCCATCCTGACGACGGTCGGCATCGTGGCCTCCATGGCGACGGAAGCCATCCATTTCTTCAACATGGTTCCGGCCTGGGAGTTCTTCTTCGGCACGACCTGGGATCCGCGTTTCGCCGCGGCGGGCGCCACGGCTTCCTCCGGCCAGTTCGGCCTGATCCCGCTGCTTGCCGGCACGCTCTATATCGGCTTCGTCGCCATGCTGGTCGCCGTGCCGGTCGGCCTCTTCGCCGCCATCTACATGTCGGAATATGCCTCGCGGACCGTGCGCTCCGTTGCCAAGCCGCTTCTCGAAGTGCTCGCCGGCATCCCGACCATCGTCTACGGCTTCTTCGCCCTCATCACCGTCGGCCCGTTCCTGCGCGATATCTCCGCCCAGCTGAACGGCCTGGTCACCGGCAATTATGCAAGCTTCATCCAGGCGCAGAGCGTTCTGACGGCCGGTATCGTCATGGGCATCATGCTGATCCCCTACGTCTCGTCGCTGTCGGACGACATCATCACCGCCGTACCGCGCGCCCTGCGTGACGGTTCGCTCGGTCTGGGGGCGACTCGCTCGGAAACCATCAAGCGGGTCATCATGCCGGCAGCGCTGCCGGGCATCGTCGGCGCTCTCCTGATGACCGCCTCGCGCGCCATCGGCGAAACCATGATCGTGGTGCTCGCGGCCGGTGTCGCCGCCCGCATGCAGCTCAATCCCTTCGAGCCGATGACGACGGTGACGGTCAAGATCGTCAACCAGCTGACGGGCGACCTCGAATTCACCTCGCCGCAGACGCTGGTAGCCTTCGCGCTCGGCATCACGCTCTTCGTGATCACGCTCTGCCTCAACATCTACGCCCTCTACATCGTGCGCAAATACCGGGAGCAGTACGAATGAGCCAGGTCTCCACAAGCCCCGCCCTCGGCATCGCCACCAAGCCCGAACGCCGCGATATCGGCCTGCGTCGCCGTTACGCCGCCGAACGCCGCTTCCGCCTCTACGGCATGGCGGCAATCGCCTTCGGCCTGCTGTTCCTCTTCCTCCTGCTGTTTTCGGTCGTCTCCAAGGGCTACACCGCATTCCAGCAGACGATGATCACCATCCCGATCGAGTTCTCGGAGCAGATCATCGACAAGAACAACGAGCGCGCCACCAATCCGCAGAAGCTCGTGACCGCGAACTACCCTGTCGTCGCGCGCAACGCGCTCGCCAAGGTGCTCGGCGTCAGCGAGGACGACCGTGCCGGCCTGAAGGCCGTCAACGGCATGATTTCCGACAGCGTGCGCGTGCAGCTGCGCAATCTCGTGACCGCCGATCCGTCGATCATCGGCACGACGCAGACCGTGACCGTCCTGGCGCACGGCGATCTCGACTCCGCCTTCAAGGGCCAGATCGATCTCACCGTGCCCGAAACGAACCGCAAGGTCTCCGACAAGCAGGTCGGCTGGATGAACCAGCTTGCCGAGAGCGGCGCCCTTTCCAAGCACTTCAACACCGGCCTCTTCACCAACGGCGCATCGAGCCGTCCGGAGGCCGCAGGCGTGGGCGTGGCACTCATCGGCTCGCTCTACATGATGCTCATCGTGCTCGTCCTGTCGCTGCCGATCGGCGTTGCCGCCTCGATCTATCTCGAAGAGTTTGCCCCGAAGAACCGCTTCACGGATCTCATCGAGGTCAACATCAACAACCTCGCCGCCGTGCCCTCCATCGTTTACGGTCTGCTCGGTCTCGCCGTCTTCATCAACTTTGCCGGCTTCCCGCGCTCGGCGGCCCTGGTGGGCGGTCTCGTGCTGACCCTCATGACGCTGCCGACGATCATCATCGCGACGCGTGCTGCGCTGAAGGCGGTGCCGCCCTCGATCCGTGCGGCAGCACTCGGGCTCGGTGCCTCCAGGATGCAGACCGTGTTCCATCACGTCCTGCCGCTCGCCATGCCGGGCATCCTGACCGGCACGATCATCGGGCTTGCCCATGCGCTCGGCGAAACCGCGCCGCTGCTCCTCATCGGCATGGTCGCCTTCGTCGCCGACGTTCCGGCAACGCCGATGGACCCGGCGACGGCGCTTCCGGTGCAGATCTACATGTGGGCGAACGAGGCCGAGCGCGCCTTCGTGGAGCGCACGTCGGGAGCCATCATCGTGCTCCTCATCTTCCTCATCCTGATGAATGTCGGTGCGATTCTCCTGCGCCGCCGTTTCGAACGACGCTGGTAGAAGGACCGGTCATATGAACATGATGTCAGAAGCAGCAGTCGAGAAAGCCCTGGACAGACAAATGAACGACATTTCCTACAAGATGATCGGCAAGGACGTTTCGGTTTATTACGGCGAGAAGCGCGCCCTCTATGACGTGAACCTGAACGTCCGCGAAAACACCGTCACGGCGCTCATCGGCCCGTCCGGTTGCGGCAAGTCGACCTTCCTGCGCACGCTCAACCGCATGAACGACACGATCGACGGCTGCCGCGTCACCGGCCGCATCACGCTCGACAGCGACGATATCTACGATCCGAACATCGATGTCGTTGAATTGCGCGCCCGCGTCGGCATGGTCTTCCAGAAGCCGAACCCGTTCCCGAAGTCGATCTACGAGAACGTCGCCTACGGCCCGCGCATCCACGGCCTCGCCAAGGCGAAGGCCGACATGGACGCGATCGTCGAACAGAGCCTGCAGAAGGCCGGCCTGTGGAACGAGGTGAAGGATCGCCTGCATGAGGGCGGCACGGGCCTCTCCGGCGGCCAGCAGCAGCGCCTGTGCATCGCACGCGCCGTTGCCGTCAGCCCGGAAGTGATCCTGATGGACGAGCCCTGTTCGGCGCTTGACCCGATCGCCACCGCAAAGGTCGAGGAACTGATCCACGAGCTGCGCGCCAATTTCACGATCGTCATCGTGACGCATTCCATGCAGCAGGCGGCCCGCGTGTCACAGCGCACCGCCATGTTCCACCTCGGCAACCTCGTCGAGGAGAACGATACCGACAAGATGTTCACCAACCCGGATGACCAGCGCACGCAGGACTACATCATGGGCCGCTTCGGCTGACGTTTTGGTCGCCTTAGCCCCAAGCAATTCCAGCAAAAGTGTGAAGCGGTTTTGCGTTCGGAATTGCGTCGAAAAAACACGTCTCGTGTATTAAGGACAGAACGATGTCATCGACCCATATCGTCTCGATCTACGATGAAGAATTGAAATACCTCTCCCGCCGCATTTCCGAGATGGGCGGCACGGCCGAGCAGATGGTGGCGGATTCCGTCCGCGCCCTCGTTTCCGCCGATGCGGCTCTGGCCCAGAAGGTCATTTCCGAGGACGTCATCCTCGACAATGCCGAGCGCCAGATCAACGAGAAGGCGATCGTCACCATCGCCAAGCGCCAGCCGATGGCGGCCGATCTGCGCGAAATCATGGGCACGATCCGCATCGCCGCCGAGTTGGAGCGCGTCGGCGACCTCGGCAAGAACACCGCCAAGCGGGTGATCGCCGTGCAGAGCTCGGGCATGCCGCGCAAGCTCGCGCGCGGTCTCGAGCATCTTGCCGAACTGGCGCTGATGCAGCTCAAGGAAGTGCTCGATGTCTTCGCCACCCGCTCGGTGGACAAGGCCAAGGCGATCCGCGAGCGCGACGACGAGATCGATGCGATCTACACCTCGCTGTTCCGCGAACTCCTGACCTACATGATGGAAGACCCGCGCAACATCACGCCCTGCACCCATCTCCTGTTCTGCGCCAAGAACATCGAGCGCATCGGCGACCATGCGACCAACATCGCCGAAACCATCTACTACATGGCGACGGGCTCCCAGCCCGAGGGCGAGCGCCCGAAGGACGACACCTCGACATCCGTCGTCACGGCCGATGTCTCCGAAGCTTCCGAGTAAACTGGATAGGGTTCGCTACATGGTGCCCAGAATTGCCGTCGTGGAAGATGAGGAGGCGCTGAGCGTCCTCCTGCGTTACAATCTCGAGGCGGAGGGTTTCGAGGTGGATACGATCCTGTCCGGCGACGAGGCGGAGATGCGCTTGCAGGAGCGCATGCCCGATCTTCTCATCCTCGACTGGATGCTCCCGGGCGTTTCCGGCATCGAGCTGTGCCGGCGCCTGCGCCAGCGTCCGGAAACCGAGCGGCTGCCGATCATCATGCTGACGGCGCGCGGCGAGGAGAGCGAACGCGTGCGCGGCCTCGCCACCGGTGCGGATGACTACGTGGTCAAGCCCTTCTCCACGCCGGAACTTGTCGCCCGCGTGCGGGCCATGCTGCGCCGTGCCAAACCGGAAGTGGTCTCCACGGTGCTGCGCTGCGGCGATATCGAGCTCGACCGCGAGACGCACCGCGTTCACCGCCGCACGCGCGAGGTGCGCCTCGGCCCGACGGAGTTCCGCCTCCTGGAGTTCCTGATGACCTCGCCCGGCCGCGTCTTCTCGCGTTCGCAGCTTCTCGACGGTGTCTGGGGGCATGACATCTATGTCGACGAGCGTACCGTCGATGTGCATGTCGGACGCCTGCGCAAGGCGCTCAACTTCGCCAACATGCAGGATGTCATCCGCACGGTGCGCGGCGCCGGCTACTCGCTGGAAACCTGAACGACGCATTCCTCCCAAGGACGCAAACGGGCCCTTCGGGGCCCGTTTGCGTTCCGGCAGGCCGCGCAAATGAAAACGGAGCCTTTCGGCCCCGTTTCTAGTCTTCTGTCGCCGGTGTCACCGTGCCCGGCGGCGCTCGGCCGAAGGCTGGTAGGCGAGACGCTGGTGATAGGTGCAATAGGGCGAATTGTCAGGGGACTCGCAGCCGCAGAAATGGAAGTCGTCGTTCAGCGGGTCGCCGATCGGCCACTTGCAGGTGCGCTCGGTGAGCTGCGTCAGCTCCAGCTTGCGCGACATCGGCACCACGACGTTCTTGCCGCTGATCACGACGGGCAGGTTCTCGGCCTGTGCATCGAAATCGGTGTCGATCTCATCCTTGGCAAGGGCGTTGCCCACCGGCCGGCTGACCGGACGGGGCGCGTTGGCCGGACGCGCGGTAAAGTTCGAGGGACGCGGGGTGGCCTGCGCCGGGCGCTTCGGGCGGGCCGAAGCGGGCGTGCCGCCGGCCTTGGCGCGGCCGGGCAGGTTGAGCCGGTGCACCTTGCCGATCACGGCGTTGCGGCTGACGCCGCCGAGCTGCGCCGCGATCTGGCTGGCACTGAGGCCTTCGCTCCAGAGCTTCTTGAGTTTCTCGACCCGCTCGTCTGTCCAGTTCATGCTCTCGTCTCCGTTCGGCGCTCGCTGTGCGGGAATCCCTCATCGCGCCACGAACGAATCCGTAGCCTGAGCGCCCTAACTCTGGTGGTGACTAGTTCCGCCGCATGCAGTCTAGTAATTGACCCTTAACCTAGAGTTCGGGGGACTCTGTGACAAGAGTCGGGGGAATCGGGGCGAATCGATTTCAGAGTTTTCCCCAACTTGCTGGTAGGGTGTGACTCGATAGCGACACTGTCCATGCATGCTGTGAATCCTCACCTTGCGGGAGGTTCAGTGCGATTTGGAGCTATGCATTTTATTGACATCACGGCCTGAAATGCCGATAGTGCAGCATGCCGCCGAAAGGCGGCTTTTGATTTTTCTGGCAACCGGAAAGTCAAGCCCCCGAATTTCTTTTCCGCATCCCTTTTGGAGGATACGCGCCATGGCCGATGCCGCGCCGCTCTATGAAACCTATATGCGTGCGCCGCTCCGGTTCACGCACGGGGAGGGCGTCTGGCTGATCGACGAGAACGGCGAGCGATATCTCGATTTCGCCGCCGGCGTGGCCGTCAGTTCGCTCGGCCACGGCCATCCCCATCTCGTTTCCGCGCTGAAGGAGCAGGCCGACAAGGTCTGGCACCTCTCCAATCTCTATGAGGTTGCGGGCCAGGAAAGCCTCGGCCGCCGGCTGACGGACGCGACCTTCGCCGAAAAGGTGTTCTTCACCAATTCGGGTGCGGAAGCGCTGGAATGCGCGATCAAGACCGCGCGCCGCTATCATTTCGCCAAGGGGCATCCGGGCAAGTTCCACATCATCACCTTCGAAGGCGCGTTTCATGGCCGCACGATCGCGACCATCGCCGCCGGCGGACAGGAAAAGTACATCGAGGGCTTCGGACCCAAGGCCCCGGGCTTCCTCAAGGTTCCCTTCGGCGACATCGCCGCCGTCAAGGACGCGATCACCGAGGAAACCGCGGCGATCCTGATCGAGCCCGTTCAGGGCGAGGGCGGCCTCAGGCCGGTGCCGAAGGAATTCATGCAGGAGCTGCGCCAGCTCTGCGACGAATACGGCCTGCTGCTCATCCTCGACGAGGTTCAGACGGGCGTCGGCCGCACGGGCCGCCTCTTCGCCTATGAGCATTCGGGCGTCGCACCCGACATCATGGCGATCGCCAAGGGTATCGGCGGCGGCTTCCCGCTCGGCGCCTGCCTTGCAACGGCCGAGGCGGCATCGGGCATGGTGGCCGGCACGCACGGCTCGACCTATGGCGGCAATCCGCTCGCCATGGCCGTCGGCAACGCCGTGCTCGACGTGGTGCTCGCCGATGGCTTCCTGGAGCATGTGCGCGATGTCGCCCTGGTCTTCCGCCAGGGCCTCGCGGCGCTGCAGGACCGCTTCCCCGACATCATCGAGGACGTGCGCGGCGAGGGCCTGATGCTCGGCATCAAGGCACGCATTCCGGTCGCCGATCTCCTGAAGGCGGTTCGCGCCGAAAAGCTGCTTGCCGTGCCGGCGGGCGACAATGTGCTGCGCCTTCTGCCGCCGCTGATCACCACGGCGGAAGATGCACGCGAAGGGCTCGCCCGCATCGAGCGGGCCGCCGAAAAGCTGAGCGCCGCCAAGGCCGCCTGAGCGCATAAGGGACTGGGACAGGACACATCATGGCCAAGCATTTTCTCGATCTTTCCGCCGTTTCGGAAAGCGATCTCCGCGTCATCATGGACGATGCGCATGCGCGAAAGGCCGCCAACAAGGCCGGCACCGAAGCCAAGCCGCTGGCCGGCAAGATGCTGGCGATGATCTTCGAGAAACCGTCCACCCGCACCCGCGTTTCGTTCGATGTCGGCATGCGCCAGCTCGGCGGCGAGACGCTGTTCCTGTCGGGCACGGAAATGCAGCTCGGCCGCGCCGAGACCATCGGCGACACGGCCAAGGTCCTGTCGCGCTATGTCGATGCCATCATGATCCGCACGACCGACCATGCGCGCCTGCTGGAGCTGGCGGAGCACGCCACGGTTCCGGTCATCAACGCGCTGACGGATCTCACCCATCCCTGCCAGATCATGGCCGACATCATGACCTTCGAGGAGCATCGCGGCTCCACCAAAGGCAAGACCTTCACCTGGACGGGCGATGGCAACAACGTGCTGCATTCCTTCGTCGAGGGCTCGGCCCGTTTCGGCTACACCATGAAGATGGCCGTGCCGATGGGCTCCGAGCCTGATGACAAGATCCTCAACTGGGCGCGTGACAACGGCGGCAATATCCTGCTCGGGCACGATGCCGAGGCGATGGTCGACGGCGCCGATCTCGTCGTCACCGATACCTGGGTCTCGATGAACCAGGAGCACCGCGCCCGCGGCCACAACATCTTCCAGCCCTATCAGGTCAACCCGCAGCTCATGGCGCGCGCCAGCAAGGACGCGCTCTTCATGCACTGCCTGCCCGCCCATCGCGGCGAGGAAGTCACCAACGAGGTCATCGACGGCCCGCAGTCCGTGGTCTTCGATGAGGCCGAAAACCGCCTGCACGCACAGAAGTCCATCCTCGCCTGGTGCTTCGGAGCCGTCTGAGGCCGTCTTGAAAAACGGCGCCGCCGGCACGATCTAGGGCCTATCGCAGAGGCGCCGCAAGGCGCTTTCACTGGCGCATGCCCGCCCGGTGTGGAATGATCCCGGCCGGCATATGCGCAATCAGGATAGAGTGCTGCCCCAAGCGGCCGGGCCTTGTGCCCGCCGGCATTGCGGCGCGTGAAGGAGTAGAATGATGATGGCGGAAACCGCCCTGAAACTCGGTGAGCCCGGCTATGCCGGCGATGACCACGTCCTGCCTTTCCAGGTCGAGGGCCTGGATGTGCGCGGCCGCGCCGTGCAGCTCGGTCCCATGCTGGATACCATTCTCGGCCGGCATGATTATCCCGCACCGGTGGCCCGCCTTCTGGCGGAAGCCATCGCGCTGACCGTGCTTCTCGGAACCTCGCTGAAATTCGAGGGCAAGCTGATCGTGCAGACCAAGGGCGATGGCCCCGTCGACCTGCTCGTCGCGGATTTCTCCGCGCCGCAGGATGTGCGCGCCTATGCCCGCTTCGATCAGGAAGCGCTCGATGCCGCCATCGCAGCCGGCGCGACGGAGCCGCATGAGCTGCTCGGCAAGGGCATCCTCGCCTTCACCATCGATCAGGGCGCGCATATGCAGCGCTACCAAGGCATCGTTCCGCTCGACGGCCATACGCTGGAAGAAATCGCCGGCGTCTATTTCCGCCAGTCGGAGCAGATCCCGACCAAGGTGCGCCTCGGCGTCGCCGAACTGTACGACCGCGATGCCGACGGCAAGGCGCGTCACCGCTGGCGTGCCGGCGGCATGGTCGCGCAGTTCCTGCCGCAATCGCCCGAGCGCATGCGCCAGGCCGACCTTCCCGGCGGCGACGGCGACGAGGCCGGCCACAAGATCGACGACGATGATCATTGGGCCGAGGCCAAGGCCATGGTCGAGACCATCGACGCGGATGAGCTGACGGATCCGAATGTCGGCACCGAACGGCTGCTGTTTCGCCTGTTCCACGAGCGCGGCGTGCGGGTCTACCCGCCGCAGCAGGTCTTCGACCGCTGCTCGTGCTCGCGCGAGAAGCTGAAGGGCGTGCTGGCAGCGCTCAGCGCCGAGGAGATCGCCCATACGGCGGACGAAAAGGGCGAGATCGCCGTCACCTGCGAGTTCTGCTCGACGACCTACCGCTTCGAAGCCGCGGAAGTCCTGCCGCAGTAAACGCTTGCGGCAACTCCCTCATCCGGCCTGTCGGCCACCTTCTCCCCCAGGGGAGAAGGGACCCAGCCGGACTGTTTTCCTGAGATCACTTTCGTGGACGCAAGGCGGGACTTTGCATCCCTCCCTTCTCCCCTCGGGGAAAAGGTGGCGGCAGCCGGATGAGGGGGGCCACCCCAACCCTCAATTCAGCGTGCGCGCCTGTCCCGGTGTATCCAGCGAAAAGGCGGGAATGGCGACGTCGAAGGCCTCGCCGTTTTCCGCTTCCATGCGGTAGCGGCCGAACATGATGCCGGACGGCGTTTCCAGCGGGCAGCCCGATGAATATTCGTAGGTGTCGCCGGGCCTGAGCACCGGCTGCTCGCCGATCACGCCCGGTCCATTCACCTCGTCCACCTGCCCGTTCTGGTCGGTGATGTGCCAGTAGCGCGTCACCAGACGCACGGCGATGTCGGAGTGGTTGGAAATGACGACCCGGTATCCCCAGACATAGCGGCTGTCGTCGGGATCGGACTGATCGGCCAGATAATATGGCTCTACGGTCACTTCGATGTCGCGGGTCAGCGCACGATACATGGGCAAGCCTTGAACTGAACGACCCCTGCTATTCTACACGAATAAGGTTTCGTCAAGGATAAGCGCAAAAGGCGCCGGCCTTGTGGCCGGCGCCTTTTTCAACTGTCGTCCGTCCTGGCGAAATCAGGCGGTGACCTTGGAGAGCGCGCGGGCGAAATCCTCGATCAGGTCGTCGCTGTCCTCGATGCCGGCCGACAGGCGCACGGTGCCGGCGGAAATGCCGAGCTCGGCGCGCGCCTCGTCTGTCAGGTTCTTGTGCGTCGTCGTCGCCGGATGCGTGATCAGGCTCTTGGCGTCGCCGAGATTGTTGGAGATCTTCACGACCTCGAGCGCATCCTGCAGCGCGAACGCCGCGTCCTTGCCGCCCTTCATCTCGAAGCAGACCAAGGTGGAGCCGCCCGTCATCTGCTTGGCGATGATATCGGCCTGCGGATGGTCCTTGCGGCCGGGATAGATCACGCGGGCGACCTGCTTCTGGTCGGCGAGGAAATCGGCGATGCGGCTCGCATTCTCCGTCTGCTGTTTCACGCGCAGCGGCAGCGTCTCGATGCCCTTCAGCAACGTCCAGGCATTGAACGGCGACATGGCCGGGCCGGTATGGCGGAAGTAGTCGTGCAGGTTCTCGTCGATCCACTGCTTGTCCGACAGGACGACGCCGCCCAGGCAGCGGCCCTGGCCGTCGATATGCTTGGTGGCGGAGTAGACGACGACATGCGCGCCGAGTTCCAGCGGCTTCTGGAAGAGCGGCGTGGCGAACACGTTGTCGACCACCACCTTCGCGCCGATCTGGTTGGCGAGCTTCGCCACACCGGCGATGTCGATCACTTCCAGCGTCGGATTGGTCGGGCTTTCCAGGAAGAACACCTTGGTGTTCTTGCGGATCGCGCCTTCCCAGTTGGCGAGGTCGCGGCCGTCGATCAGCGTGCACTCGATGCCGTATTTCGGCGCAAGCGTCTCCACCACCCAGCGGCAGGACCCGAACAGCGCGCGTGCGGCGACGATATGATCGCCCGCCTTGAGCTGGCAGAGGATCGCGGCGGACACGGCGGCCATGCCGGAGGCGGTGGCGCGGGCGTCTTCGGCGCCTTCCAGCATGCACATGCGCTTTTCGAACATGTCGTTGGTCGGGCTGCCGTAGCGGGCATAGATGAACCCGTCCGTCTCGCCCTTGAAGCGGGCTTCGGCCGCAGCGGACGTGTCATAGACGAAGCCCTGCGTCAGGAAGATGGCTTCGGCGGTTTCGCCGTGCTGGGAGCGGGTGGTTCCGCCGTGAACGAGTTGGGTGGCCGGACGCCAGGACTTGCTCATGTGATCGTCGCCTTCAAACAAAAAAACCGGCCGCAAAAGCAAGCCGGTTTCGAACCCGGCCTTTTTAG
Source organism: Shinella sumterensis (assembly GCF_004514425.2). Lineage (GTDB taxonomy): Bacteria > Pseudomonadota > Alphaproteobacteria > Rhizobiales > Rhizobiaceae > Shinella > Shinella sumterensis. The sequence goes on along the minus strand of NZ_MYFN02000007.1, from coordinate 9,614 downwards.
CTACTTGTTTTACGTGGCTGCAAGCCGGCCGGCCAAATCACCACGGGATAATCCGCTAATACTGCTTGGCTGCGCTTGCGTCAATTGCCGGCATTTGGTTTTGTGCGGTCCTTCTGACGGGACGGTACGACTATGGCTTCTGTGGTGCGCAGCACGGGCATTCTGGCGGATAACGCCATCCGCGGCTTGTTCGAAAGCGGGCGGCTGAAAAGCGAAGCCGCGCTGGATGACGACCAGATCCAGCCGGCGAGCCTCGATCTGCGGCTCGGCGCCAAGGCGTTCCGCGTGCGGGCAAGTTTCCTGCCCGGCCCGTCCCATCTCGTCGCCGACAAGCTCGACCGCCTGCAACTGCACGTCATCGATCTCAGCGAGGGCGCGGTGCTGGAAACCGGCTGCGTCTACATCGTGCCGCTGATGGAAAGCCTCGATCTGCCGGCCGAACTCGCCGCATCCGCAAACCCCAAGAGCTCCACCGGCCGCCTCGATATCTTCACCCGCGTCATCACCGACCGGGCGCAGGAATTCGACAAGATCCCGGCCGGCTATGCCGGACCGCTCTATCTGGAAATCTCCCCGCGCACCTTCCCCATCGTGGTGCGCCGCGGCTCGCGCCTGTCGCAGATCCGCTTCCGCAAGGGCAATGCGCTCCTCAGCGAAAACGAGCTTACGGCGCTGCATGTCAGCGACACGCTCGTCGCCAGCGAAACGCCCAATGTCTCCGGCGGCGGCATCGCCCTGTCGATCGATCTCAAGGGCACGGGGCCGGACGGCCTCATCGGCTATCGCGGCAAGCATCACACCTCCGTCGTCGATGTCGATCGCAAGAACCAGCACGACATCTTCGATTTCTGGGAGCCCCTGTTCAGCCGCGGCCGCAACGAGCTGATCCTCGACCCGGACGAGTTCTACATCCTCGTCTCGCGCGAGGCCGTGCATGTGCCGCCGCTCTATGCGGCCGAGATGACGCCGTTCGATCCGCTCGTCGGCGAGTTCCGCGTGCATTACGCCGGCTTCTTCGATCCCGGTTTCGGCCACGCGCCGGCCGGCGGTTCCGGCAGCCGCGCGGTGCTGGAAGTACGCAGCCACGAGGTGCCCTTCATCCTCGAACACGGCCAGATCGTCGGCCGCCTGATCTACGAGCACATGCTCGAAGCCCCCGCAGGCCTCTACGGCTCCGGCCTCGGCTCCAACTACCAGGCCCAGGGCCTCAAGCTCTCCAAGCACTTCCGCGCCGGGTGACGCCTGGCAGCAGCTTGACACATCCCGAGAACTGTTGAATGAGTGCGGCCTCGGCGCTGCCCTGCGGGTATGATGTAATGGTAGCCTGTCAGCTTCCCAAGCTGAACGCGCGGGTTCGATTCCCGCTACCCGCTCCAAAAAATTCAATTACTTACGGCGGCGGCGTGTCACTTCATGTCACTTGCTTGTTTTCAAGCGCGATTCGGCTCGCGCCTGTGTAATCTTCCGACTTGCCTCAAGACCGCCGCTCCGTTTTTGAACGGTTTTACAAACTCTGTTCCGCCTCCGACACCATTTGGTTTGTGACCGCCGTCTTCGCGTCTGTCTGCGCCGGGCGATGCGCGGTCTTGTTCCAGAAGAACGGATTGCTGCGCAGTTCGCGCACGGCGCGCCATGCGGCGCGGGAGGCGAGCAGCCAGTAGACGGGCGTCAGCATCCATTTGCGGCCGACGGCCGCCCGCTCGGGCAGTGTCATGCCCGCCCGTCCGAGCGCGATGAAGATGGCGTAGCTGCCGAAGATGTTCGCCATGTCCATGACGAACAGTGTCAGCTGCATCGGCCCCACGGTATAGGCCTGCCCCGATAGCAGCTGCCCGGTGATCACGGCGACATAGGCGACGACCAGCGGGTGGGCGAGCGAGGACAGGATGAGCCCGCCGATCAGCACCTGGAAGACGATGCTGGCGCCCAGCCCCATTTCCCTTATGAGCATGGAGGGGCGCCGCATCACCACCAGCCAGGTTTGCAGCCAGCCCTTGAACCACCGGCTGCGCTGGCCGAGCCAGGCACGGACCTCGGTCGGCGCCTCCTCGTAGGTCGGGCGGGTGAGCGTGCCGCAACGAAAGCCTTTCCGGTAAAGGCGCAGGCCGAGATCGGCGTCCTCCGTGACGTTGAAGGGATCCCAGCCGCCGACGGCCTGCAGGATGCGTGTGCGAAAATGGTTCGACGTGCCGCCGAGCGGCATCGGCATGCGCGCGGCGGCAAGGCGCGGCAACAGCACCCGGAAAAGGCCCGCATATTCCAGCGCAAAGAGTGCGCTTATCCAGCTCTCCCGGGCATTGGTGATGACGAGCGGCGCCTGGAGGCAGACGATCTCCGGTGGGCCGGCCTCGAAGGTGCGCCAGGCTTCCTCCAGCTGCATCGGGTCGATGCGGTCTTCCGCGTCGTAGATCACGAGATACTCGCCGCGCGCCGCGCCCAGCGCATAGGTCAGCGCTTTCGGCTTGGTGCGCGGCCGCCCGGGCGGCACCGCCACCACCTCGTATTGCGGGCCAAGACGCGTGGCAGCCAGCGCATCGAGCGTCGCCTGGTCGTCCGCCTCGCAGATCAGCTTGATGTCGAGGCGGCTCGCCGGCCATTCAAGCCTGTCCAGCGTGTCGATGAGCTGCGGGACGACCGCCGCCTCCCGATAGAGGGCGATGAAGATCGAATAGACGGGCCGGCGGCCGGCGGGGGGTGCCGGGCGCAGACGTTTCTGCTGCCGTTTCGTGGCGACGAGCGCCACGAGGCGGATGAAGAACGTGGCGAAGAAGAAGAAGCTGAGGACGATATGCAGCACAAGGAGCGTCGCCGTCGGCTCCGCGACGGTGAGCGCAAGTGTCAGCGTGAGCGCCGCGCCGGTATAAAAGCCTTGCCGCCCCCATAGCGTGATGCGTGCGCTCGCCTCGGGCGCGCTGCCGAAGAGCCGGTCGACGCTTTCGCGCAGCCGTCGCTTCCGGCCGGCCCGCCAGAGGGCGGACCGCAGGGCCGATGGTGTCGTTGCCACAAGCGTCGTGCGCAGGTCCGGCGACTGCGCCAGCCGCTCGGCCAGATCGCCGAGCCGCGCCGCGTTCGGCACGATCGCGGTGACGGGCGGCCGCACGGGATGGCGCAGACGAACGACTGTGGGATCGAGAAGCTGGCTGTCGGCGCCCGCGATATCCTCCACCTGGGCGGGATCGAGCTCGGGCAGGAAGGGGAGATCGAGGATCTCGGCAAGCGCCTCGTAATAGGTGCTTTCGAGGACCGCGCCGCTGGCCAGAAGCTCGGCCTCCAGCGTGGTGCCGTTGCGGTTCGCCCGCACCAGCATGTGCGATATGAGCACCTTGGAAATTCCGAGCCGGCGGAAGAGATGCGCTTCCGTCAGGAACTTCGGCGGGACGGGTGGATGCGCCGGCCGCGCCACATGACGTGCCGGCAGGACGCCGATTGCGGTAGCGAAAGCGATGTCGTCGGGATATTCTGCCAGTCGCATGCAGCCCGCAGCCGCTGTCACGGCTGCCCCCGTCTTAAACCCCAAGTTGATTGTAATGTGGTCGCGCAAAATTTCATCCCCTAAAATTTGCGGGTTCCTGGCGCTTTGCCTGTCGATGATGGCGGCCGTGCCGCTGCCGGCCGTGGCGCAGGACCGCAGCACCGTCGATCTTCCGATCCTGTTCGACACGCGCGAGCGCATCGCCCGGCCGGATCTCTCCGGCATCGTGCGGCTGCGCTTCCTGACGACGGTGGATTTTCCGCCCTTCAACTTCATCGACCAGACGGGCAAGCTCGCCGGCTTTCATGTCGATCTGGTGCGCGAGATCTGCCGCGAATTGCAGCTCACCGACAAATGCCAGATCCAGGCCGTGACCTTTCCGGAACTCGAAACTGCGCTGAGCGACGGCAACGGCGAGGCGATCGTGGCCGGCGTCGCCGTGACGGCAGACCTGCGCAAGCGCTTTGCCTTCTCGCGGCCGTTCATGCGCCTTCCCGCCCGGTTTGCCGTGGCAAAGGCGCGGTTGCCTTCCGGTGAGACGGCGGCCGCGCTCGACGGCAAGGCGGTGGGGGTCGTTGCGGCAAGCGCCCATGAGGCCATGTTGAAGGCCTTCTTCCCGCGTGTGACGGCGCAGGCCTTTCCCGACCGCGCGGCGCTGCTCGCGGCCTTGAAGGACGGCAAGGTCGACGCGGTCTTCGGCGACGGCATGCAGCTCGCCTTCTGGACGAGCGGCTCGGAATCGGCCGGTTGCTGCCGCCTGTTCGATGGCCCCTATCTGTCCGAGACGTTTCTCGGCGAGGGGCTGACGATCATGGTCCGCAAGGAGGACGAAGCCCTGGCCGGGGCCATGGATCACGCGCTTCTCGCCCTGTCGCGCAGCGGGCGCCTGCAGGAAATCTACCTGCGTTATTTCCCCATCAACCTCTATGGCGGGTGAGGGCGGGCGTTACTGGCTCGCCCAGATGATGCGGGCGATCCAGTCGACCTCTTCCATGTCGAAACTGCGGTTCGGATGCTCCGGGTTGAGCGACAGGAGCTCGATGGCACGCGGGCTCTGGCGGTGGAGCATCTTGGCCATGACCTCGCCCTCGCGCGTCTTGACGACCACCCGGTCGCCCCGGCGCACCTGCGCGCCCGGCTCGACGATCAGGATATCGCCGTCGCGGTAGAGTGGCAGCATGCTGTCGCCCTGCACCTCGAGCGCGTAGACGCCGGGCTTCCGGTCGGGAGAGGCGGGAAACTCCACCACATCCCAGCCCTGGCCGGCGGGAAAGCCGCCATCGTCGAAGAAGCCGCCGGCGCCGGCCTGTGCGAAGCCGAGCAGCGGTATCGTGCCGGCCTGCGGCGGAAAGGCGCCCTGCGGCAGGCCGCTGTCCCGGCCCGTGTCGCCCAGCGCGAAGAATTCGTCGATGGTCGCGGAAGTGGCGTCGAGCACCTTGGCGATGGATTCCGTCGAGGGCCAGCGCTGGCGGCCGTCGGCACCCTGCCGCTTCGACTTGTTGAAGGACGTCGGATCGAGCCCGGCGCGGCGGGCAAGCCCGGACGGGGAAAGACGGTTGCGCTCGGCGAGGGCGTCGATCGCCGCCCATATCCGGTCATGGGAAAACATACTGCGAAAACCCTGCCAAGGCGTTGGACCAGCCAAAGCCTGTCCGATGAGGCGGACTATAGCGAAGGACGTTTTTCGAGTAAAGAAAAAAGGATTATATTCCTTTTTCGCGTTTGGCGCGGTTCTCCGCCGCGATCCGCCGGGCCACGACGCTCTCGCGCCAGACGGTGAACATGCCGGCGCCCACCACGATGGCAGAGCCCAGCACCATGTTCACATTCAGCGTCTCGCCGAAGACGGTAACGCCGATGATCGCCGCCATCACCACCTGGAGATAGGTGAGGGGCTGCACGGCGGCGGCATTGAGCAGGTCGTAGGCGCGGATGAGGAAATAGTGGCTGGAAATGCCCGTCATGCACAACAGCCCCATCCAGAGCCAGTCGACGGGAATGAGATTGGTCCAGAAGAACGGGCCGATCAGCGAAAGCACCGCCGCGCCGGCAAGACCGGTGTAGAGAAAGCTCGTCAGCGAGGAATCGTCGCGGCTGGCAAGACGCGTGGTGATGGCGTAGAGCGCAAACATCAGCGCGGCCGCCAGCGGCACGAGCACGCTGGAATCGAACGCGCCGTCCGTCGGGTTGATGATGATCAGCACGCCCAAGAGGCCCACCGAGATCGACGTCCAGCGCCGCCAGCCCACCCGCTCGCCGAGCAGCGGCATGGACAGGAGCGCGACGAAGATGGGGCCGGAGGCGAGGATCGCCTGGGTATGCGCGAGGCCGACGGCATTGAAGGCCGTGATGACGACGACGATCTGGAGCGCGAGCAGCGTGCCGCGCAGGATCTGGAGAAAGGGACGTTTCGACCGGATGGCGACCCCCAGCCCGCCCGAACTGCGCGCGGCCATGATCAAGGCGAAGGCCGCGAACGCCCAGAACCGCAGCATGGCGATGAAGATGGGCGAATAGAGGCCGCCGAGATGTTTTGAAATGGCATCCTGAAGGCTGAAGATCAGGATGGCCAGGAGGGTAAAGACGTAGCCGGTTCGTTTGGAGTCCATGCCCTTGCGCATATACCCGCAGCGCGGCGCTTGCACGCCCAAACTGCGCTAAACCGACATTTCGTGCCGGCTCCGGCGGCAAGGAAATTTTTCCTGCGCCTCTGGCTGTCGGCCTTGCCAGCACTATATTGCGCATCACACACACGCTGCCGCAGTCTTTCAAAAGAATCCGGGCGTTACGCTGATCCGCTGTTTTCAATCCGGCGGGGGAACGATAATGTCCAGCGCATATGAAGCGGCGAAACCGGGGGGTGGAATGCCGATATCGAACGCCGCATTCGTGCGCTCGACCATAATCCTGTTCATCGCCGGCGTTTTCGCACTGCTCGGCATTGTCGGTACATCGTTGTGGCTCGTCGGCAAGGTGCAGTCCTATTTCACCGGTTTCGTCGAACAGCGCGAGGCGCGCCGGGCGTCGGCCGATCTTCTTTCGATCCTCAAGGATGCGGAAACCGGGCAGCGTGGTTTCATCATCACGGGCGATCCGGCATTCCGCGCGCCCTATGACGATGCGTTGCGCGGGGTCGCGGAGCAGAAGCAGGCCTTTGCCGACAGACTGGGCGGGCTGCCCGAATATGCCGGGGACGCGGAACGCGTCCAGCAGCTGGTGGTCGAAAAGCTCGACGAACTGGCCGGCACCGTCGACCTCATGTTGCAGGGTCGCCAGGCGGAAGCGATCGCACAGGTCAAGACCGACCGCGGCCGCATGCTGATGGACGAAATCCGCGATCGTCTCGGCAACATCATGGACGATGCGGACGAGCAGCTGCGCAAGGGCGTGGTGGATACGCTGTGGTCGGCGGGCGCCCTTCAATGGACGACGGTGATCGGCGCCATCGCCATCATCACCGTGCTGGGCGGCGCCATCATCATCATCGTGCAGTATACCCGCGACAACCTCGCGGCGCGGCGCGAGGTGGAACTGCTGAACGCCACGCTGGAAAAGCGCGTGGACGAGCGGACCGAGGAGCTGATACGCGCCAACCAGGAAGTGCAACGCTTCGCCTATATCGTCACGCACGACCTGCGTGCGCCGCTGGTCAACATCATGGGCTTTACCAGCGAGCTGCAGGCATCGCTCGCGGCCATCCAGAGCTACGTGCTCGCCGACGGCAAGACGCCGAGCGAGGCGGATATTCTCGAGGCGCGCCGTGCGGCGGGCGAAGACCTGCCGGAAGCGATCGGCTTCATCCGGTCCTCCACCAAGAAAATGGACGGGCTGATCAACGCCATCCTGAAGATTTCGCGCGACGGCCGCCGCGAGCTCAAGATCGAACGCGTCAATCTCAAGAACCTGGTCGAGGCCGGTGCTGCCGCGGTCAACCATCAGGTGAGCGAAGCCGACGGCGTCATCACCATCGCCGACAACCTGCCGACGGTCGTGTCCGACCGGCTTTCGCTGGAGCAGGTGTTCGGCAATCTGTTCGACAACGCCATCAAGTACCGCTTGACCGAGCGGCCGCTGCGTATTTCAATCACTGCGCGCAATGCGGGTCGGGCAGGCTTCGTCATCGAATTCGCCGATAACGGCAGGGGTATCGCCCCGGAAGACCATGAGCGGGTCTTCGAGCTTTTCCGTCGCTCCGGCACACAGGACAAGCCGGGTGAGGGAATCGGGCTCGCCCATGTTCGTTCACTGATGCGAAATCTCGGTGGTGATATCGTCGTGAAATCCGAAATCGGGCAGGGGACGACGTTCGTTCTGCGTCTGCCGCCCGACCTCAGCAAAGTTGTCAGGAGTATGCAGGCATGAACGGATTGGGCAAGGAAGTCACCATCGTGATGATCGAGGACGACGAGGGGCACGCGCGCCTCATCGAGAAGAACATCCGCCGGGCCGGTGTGCACAACGAGGTCGTGCCCTTCACCAGCGGCACCGACGCGCTCGATTTCGTGCTCGGCAAGGACCGTTCCGGCATGGCGAGCGCCGGACGCTTCCTGCTGATCCTGCTCGATCTCAACCTGCCCGACATGTCCGGCATCGATATCCTTCAGAAGATCAAGACGAATACCCACACCAAGCGCCTGCCGGTCGTCATTCTCACGACGACGGACGACGAGCGGGAAATCCAGCGCTGTTACGATCTGGGCGCGAACGTCTACATCACCAAGCCCGTCGAGTATGAAAGCTTCGCGCATGCGATCCGTCAGCTCGGCCTGTTCTTCTCCGTGATCCAGATACCCGAGTCGCAGTGAATGAGAGAAGGTCCGTTCCGTCTCCTCTACATCGATGACGATCCGATCCTGGCGCGCCTCGCCGAGCGCGCGCTTGGCCGTGTCGGCTATGTCGTTGTCCATGCGGAGGATGTGGAGCTGGGCCGCGAGCTGTTCGCCGAAGGCGGCTTCGACGCCGTGGTGCTCGATCATTTCCTGGCATCGGGCACCGGCCTTTCCTTTCTCAAGGAGCTCGCCAGCGCGCCGGGCGCGGTGCCGGTCGTCTATGTGACGGGGTCCAACGATGCGCAGGTCGCCGTCGAGGCGCTGAAGGCCGGCGCTGCGGACTATGTCATCAAATCCGTCGGCGACGATTTCATGCCGCTGCTGGCCAATGCGCTTGGCCAAGCGCTGGAGAACGCCCACCTCAAGCGCCTCAAACTGGAAGCCGAGCAGGAGATCCGCGCGGCCAAGGAGCGTGCGGAAGTGCTGCTGGCGGAGGTGAACCACCGCGTCGGCAACTCGCTGGCGCTGGCCGCCGCGCTCATCCGCCTGCAGATGTCGAGCGCCGTGGACGACGCGGTCAAGGAGGCGCTTTCCGAAACGCAGGCGCGCATTACCGCGATCGCCGGCATCCATCGCCGTCTCTACACCTCCGAGGATGTGCGCAATGTCGATATGGGCGCCTATCTCTCGACCCTTCTGACCGAGCTTGGGGCTTCCATGCAGGGCCATGAGCGCGATGTGCGGCTGAACCGCACGCTGGAGCCGCTGCATGTGCCGACCGATCGCGCGGTGTCGCTCGGCGTGATCGTGACGGAGCTCGTCACGAATGCCTTCAAATATGCCTATGGCGAAACGGGCGGCGAAGTGCGCGTCGGCTTCACCCGGCTCGATGGCGAAAATGCGCTTTTGTTCGTGGAAGACGACGGTATCGGCTGGCGCGGCGAAGGTCCCGTGCGCGGCACGGGCCTCGGCTCCAAGATCATCGGTGCCATGGCCACCAGCCTCGGGGCCCGGCTCGACTATGCGGCGCGGGAAATCGGAACGCGCGCCGAACTGCTGGTGCGTATCGTCGAACCGTCGCGCTGACAAAATCCCGCCTCCTGGAAAACGGCACAGGCCGAGCGCCACGCGGCGGTTTCGCCCGTGGTTTCAAAGAGCATTCGGACGGGGCGCCGGAAGCTGCCTCGACTGAGAATGAATAGGTGACACCTTCCGGCGCCCCGTTCGGCGGTTTTTGCCCGCGACTCCGGTCTCTCTGCAAGGATCGAAAAGGCGGTGTCCTTCGCCGGTTTCCGGAATGGCCAGTGCCGTTTGACAACCGTCGCGCACGCCTTGGCGCTCCGTGGAAGGTGTCTCCACCTCCCGGCCTTTCT
>NZ_MYFN02000057.1 GCF_004514425.2 Shinella sumterensis | reverse complement strand
GGAAACCGCCCTCAAAGGGCGGTTTCGGTTCGCGGCAGAGACCGAAACAGAAGACGGGCTCCGCCGGCCGCAACTCGGTGCCCTGCACGCGATCTTGGCCTATCGCTCCACCGAAGAGCATGAACCGATCACGGTGGTGATGCCGACAGGGACCGGCAAGACCGAGACGATGCTTGCGGCGTACTGCCACTCACCGGCCCAGACTTTGGTGGTCGTACCCTCGGACGCGCTGCGCACTCAGATCGCGGAGAAGTTCGTGACCCTCGGGGTACTGCCTCGTGTCCATGCCGTCGTCGGGGACTTCTTGTGCCCGGCCGTTCTCGTGCTCAAGAGCGGACTCCAAACTATCGACCAGGTTCAACAGGTTCTCGCGCGATCCAACGTGGTCGTGGCGACTGCACAAGTCTTGAATGCGTGTTCGGAGGAGGCGCGTTCGTACCTGGCTCGGTCGTGTCAGCGTCTGTTCGTCGACGAAGCGCACCACCTGGGCGCCCGCACATGGAGGCAGGTCGTCG
>NZ_MYFN02000056.1 GCF_004514425.2 Shinella sumterensis | reverse complement strand
GGCGAGACCATGGCGGTGACCATGGTGCTGTCGGTCTCGGGCGTCGTGCCGTTCGAGCTGCTGACCTCGACCAACCCGACCCCGATCCCCGCGAACATCGCGCTGTCGTTCCCCGAGGCGCACGACGAGGGCGTCAACACCCTGATCGCGACCGGTCTGATCCTGTTCATCGTGACCTTCGCGGTCAACTTCGTGGCGCGCTGGATCGTCGCCCGCCGCGCCGAGTTCTCTGGAGCGAACTGATGGCCACCATCGCCGCCCCCGCGCGACCGACCGTGTCGCTGACCGCCGGCAAGCTGCCCGCCTGGGCCCCGTGGGGCCTGCTCGCCTTCTCGATGTTCATCTCGTTCGTGATCGTCGGGGTCGCGAGCGCCGGCGGCGACCTGGCCGACTTCAACATCGCGGGCGCCGTCGCGCTCGGCATGCTGATCTACCTCATCGCGATCACGGTGCTCTCGAGCATCGCCGAGAGCCGCCGCCACGCGGTCGACCGCCTCATGACCGCGCTCGTCGCGAGCGCGTTCGTGCTCGCCCTGC
>NZ_MYFN02000055.1 GCF_004514425.2 Shinella sumterensis | reverse complement strand
GGGGATGAGGTGGGGGTAGCGGAGAAATTCCAATCGAACTCGGAGATAGCTGGTTCTCCCCGAAATAGCTTTAGGGCTAGCCTCGGATGTTCAGTTGTGGAGGTAAAGCACTGATTGGGTGCGGGGCCCGCCAAGGGTTACCAAGTCCAGTCAAACTCTGAATGCCACAAACTGTAGTCCGGGAGTCAGACAGTGAGTGCTAAGATCCATTGTCAAAAGGGAAACAGCCCAGACCATCAGCTAAGGTCCCCCAGTGCGTGTTAAGTGGGAAAGGATGTGGAGTTGCACAGACAACCAGGATGTTGGCTTAGAAGCAGCCACCATTGAAAGAGTGCGTAATAGCTCACTGGTCGAGTGACTCTGCGCCGAAAATGTAACGGGGCTAAATACGCCACCGAAGCTATGGCAGCAGCAATGTTGGGTAGGGGAGCGTTGAATACGGATCGAAGTCAGACCGGAAGGACTGGTGGACTGTATTCAAGTGAGAATGCCGGTATGAGTAACGAAAAGATCAGTGAGAATCTGATCCGCCGAAAGCCTAAGGGTTCCTGAGGAAGGTTCG
>NZ_MYFN02000054.1 GCF_004514425.2 Shinella sumterensis | reverse complement strand
CGGCTCGAGGGGATGCACGGCTCGATGTCTCGTGCTTCCAGTTCCTGGCGCAACCAGGCGCTGTCGTAGCCGCGGTCGGCGATCAGATGAGAGGCCGGCGGCAAGGCGTCGAGGACGAGACGGGCGCCTTTGTGGTCGCTCATCTGGCCTTCCGATAGGAGCAGGATGATCGGCCGTCCGTCACCGTCGCAAACGGTGTGGAGCTTCGAGTTCAGCCCACCTTTTGTTCGCCCGATACGACGGGGAACATCCCCTTTTTGAGCAGGCTTGCCGCGGTGCGGTGAGCCTTGAGATGCGTCGCGTCGATCATGATACGCTCGGGTTTCGGCCCTTTGCCGGCGAGCCCGGCGAAGATCCGGTCGAAGACGCCGAGCCGGCTCCAGCGAATGAAGCGGTTGTAGAGCGTCTTATGCGGACCGTAGCCAGTCGGCGCGTCCTTCCACCGGAGACCGTTGCGAATAACGTAGACGATGCCGCTCACCACCCGGCGGTCATCGACCCTCGGCACTCCGTGGGACAGCGGAAAGAACGGCGATATCCGCGCCATCTGGCGCTCGCTTAGCAGAAACAAATCACCCATCAAGGCCTCCTATTGGAAGCCGTGAAGCACAT
>NZ_MYFN02000053.1 GCF_004514425.2 Shinella sumterensis | reverse complement strand
CGTTATTCGCAACGGTCTCCGGTGGAAGGACGCGCCGACTGGCTACGGTCCGCATAAGACGCTCTACAACCGCTTCATTCGCTGGAGCCGGCTCGGCGTCTTCGACCGGATCTTCGCCGTTCTCGCCGGCAAAGGGCCGAAACCCGAGCGTATCATGATCGACGCGACGCATCTCAAGGCTCACCGCACCGCGGCGAGCCTGCTCAAAAAGGGGATGTTCCCCGCCGTATCGGGCGAACAAAAGGCGGGTTGAACTCGAAGCTCCACACCGTTTGCGACGGTGACGGACGGCCGATCATCCTGCTCCTATCGGAAGGCCAGATGAGCGACCACAAAGGCGCCCGTCTCGTCCTCGACGCCTTGCCGCCGGCCTCTCATCTGATCGCCGACCGCGGCTACGACAGCGCCTGGTTGCGCCAGGAACTGGAAGCACGAGACATCGAGCCGTGCATCCCCTCGAGCCGAAGCCGCAAAGTCCCATACGCCTACGACACCGCCCTTTGCCGTCAGCGCCACAAGGTCGAGAACCTGTTCGCAAAACTCAAGGACTGGCGCCGCATCGCAACTCGCTACGACCGATGCGCCCACACCTTCTTCTCGGCCATCTGCATCGCTGCAGCCGTCATTTTCTGGCTCTAACGAGTCCTGAGACTAGG
>NZ_MYFN02000052.1 GCF_004514425.2 Shinella sumterensis | reverse complement strand
GGTTCCCTTTGAGCCTGCGGCTGGTCGAGGAAATGCTGTTGGAGCGCGGCATTGTTGTATCTTATGAAACGATCCGGCGATGGGGCCGCAAATTCGGCCCGGCTTACCAAAGCAGTTACGCAGAAAGAAGCCGTCGCGAAGGCACATCTGGCATCTGGACGAGGTTGTGATTTCCATCGGCGGCCGAAAGCACTGGCTGTGGCGCGCTGTCGATCAAGACGGTTATGTTCTCGACGAGGTCGTCCAGACCCGCCGTGATACCAAAGCTGCCAAGCGATTGCTGGTCAGACTGCTGAGGAAGCAAGGCTTGGTGCCGAAGCGCATTATCACCGACAAGCTGCGCTCATACGCTGCGGCAAAGCGGGAAGTCATGCCAGGTGTCGAGCATCGATCTCATAAGGGGCTCAACAACCGAGCGGAGAATTCTCACGTACCATTGCGAAAACGAGAACGGATGATGCAGAGATTTCGATCAGTCGGCGGCTTACAACGCTTCGTATCGATCTTTTCGGCAGTTCGAAATCTCTTCGTCGCACCGCATCAAAAACGCTCAGCTCTGGCCACCCACATTCATCGGATCCGCGCTATAGCCCAGTGGAAAGCCGTGACCGGCGCGAGTGCCTGATTTCTCAGACACACACCTTGCTTCATCATTGATGAAACAACGTGACATCGCCC
>NZ_MYFN02000051.1 GCF_004514425.2 Shinella sumterensis | reverse complement strand
CTGTCGTCCTACGAATTCCCGGGCGACGACATTCCGATCGTCAAGGGTTCGGCTCTGGCGGCTCTGGAAGATTCGAACAAGGAAATCGGCGAAGACGCGATCCGCGCCCTGATGGCCGCAGTCGACGACTACATCCCGACGCCCGAGCGTCCGATCGACCAGCCCTTCCTGATGCCGATCGAAGACGTGTTCTCGATCTCGGGCCGTGGTACGGTCGTGACCGGCCGCGTCGAGCGTGGCATCGTCAAGGTCGGTGAGGAAATCGAGATCGTCGGCATCCGTCCGACGACGAAGACGACCTGCACGGGCGTTGAAATGTTCCGCAAGCTGCTCGACCAGGGCCAGGCCGGCGACAACATCGGTGCGCTGCTGCGCGGTGTGAACCGTGACGGCGTTGAGCGTGGCCAGATCCTGTGCAAGCCGGGTTCGGTCAAGCCGCACAAGAAGTTCAAGGCCGAAGCCTACATCCTGACGAAGGAAGAAGGCGGCCGTCATACGCCGTTCTTCACGAACTACCGTCCGCAGTTCTACTTCCGCACGACGGACGTGACGGGCATCGTCTCGCTGCCGGAAGGCACGGAAATGGTCATGCCGGGCGACAACGTGACCGTTGACGTCGAGCTGATCGTTCCGATCGCGATGGAAGAAAAGCTGCGCTTCGCCATCCGCGAAGGCGGCCGTACCGTCGGCGCAGGCATCGTCGCCTCCATCGTCGAGTAA
>NZ_MYFN02000050.1 GCF_004514425.2 Shinella sumterensis | reverse complement strand
GTTCCTTCAGGAGACTTAWAGTCTCAGGGAGAACTCATCTCGGGGCAAGTTTCGTGCTTAGATGCTTTCAGCACTTATCTCTTCCGCATTTAGCTACCGGGCAGTGCCATTGGCATGACAACCCGAACACCAGTGATGCGTCCACTCCGGTCCTCTCGTACTAGGAGCAGCCCCCCTCAATTCTCCAGCGCCCACGGCAGATAGGGACCGAACTGTCTCACGACGTTCTAAACCCAGCTCGCGCACCACTTTAAATGGCGAACAGCCATACCCTTGGGACCTACTTCAGCCCCAGGATGTGATGAGCCGACATCGAGGTGCCAAACACCGCCGTCGATATGAACTCTTGGGCGGTATCAGCCTGTTATCCCCGGAGTACCTTTTATCCGTTGAGCGATGGCCCTTCCATTCAGAACCACCGGATCACTATGACCTGCTTTCGCACCTGCTCGCGCCGTCACGCTCGCAGTCAAGCTAGCTTATGCCATTGCACTAACCTCCTGATGTCCGACCAGGATTAGCTAACCTTCGTGCTCCTCCGTTACGCTTTGGGAGGAGACCGCCCCAGTCAAACTACCCACCAGACACTGTCCGCAACCCCGGTAAGGGGCCAACGTTAGAACATCAAACATTAAAGGGTGGTATTTCAAGGTTGGCTCCACGCAGACTGGCGTCCACGCTTCAAAGCCTCCCACCTATTCTACACATCAAGGCTCAATGTTCAGTGTCAAGCTATAGTAAAGGTTCACGGGGTCTTTCCGTCTTGCCGCGGGTACACTGCATCTTCACAGCGAGTTCAATTTCACTGAGTCTCGGGTGGAGACAGCCTGGCCATCATTACGCCATTCGTGCAGGTCGGAACTTACCCGACAAGGAATTTCGCTACCTTAGGACCGTTATAGTTACGGCCGCCGTTTAC
>NZ_MYFN02000006.1 GCF_004514425.2 Shinella sumterensis | reverse complement strand
ACGAAGGAAGAAGGCGGCCGTCATACGCCGTTCTTCACGAACTACCGTCCGCAGTTCTACTTCCGCACGACGGACGTGACGGGCATCGTCTCGCTGCCGGAAGGCACGGAAATGGTCATGCCGGGCGACAACGTGACCGTTGACGTCGAGCTGATCGTTCCGATCGCGATGGAAGAAAAGCTGCGCTTCGCCATCCGCGAAGGCGGCCGTACCGTCGGCGCAGGCATCGTCGCCTCCATCGTCGAGTAAGACTGAAGGCCCCAAGGCCGCTGAAATAGGAAGGGCAGGAGACATCCTGCCCCTCCGGTCTTTGAAAATTTAGCGGACTGGCCTTTCGGCAATTGTGTTTTCGTGCGTGTTCCTTTATGGAACCGCCAGAATCAAAAACGCGGATTCCCCAAGAGAATCGCGCGAATAACGAACTAAGGAAAAGTCGTATGAACGGCCAGAACATCCGCATCCGCCTCAAGGCGTTTGACCACCGGATCCTTGATGCCTCCACGCGCGAGATCGTGTCGACGGCAAAGCGCACCGGCGCAAGCGTCCGCGGCCCCGTTCCGCTCCCGACCCGTATTGAAAAGTTCACTGTCAACCGCTCGCCCCACGTGGACAAGAAGAGCCGTGAACAGTTCGAGATGCGCACCCACAAGCGCCTGCTCGACATCGTAGATCCGACGCCGCAGACGGTCGATGCTCTCATGAAGCTCGACCTAGCGGCCGGTGTGGACGTAGAGATCAAGCTCTAAGTCCTGGCGCAAGCCGAATAACAAGGAAGGTACGTGGCGAAAGCCGACGTCTTCTAAAAACGGGAAACCCGACGGCCTCGAGGCCCGAGTGGAATCCTTAAACCAAGAGGCATGACGGGACGTCACGATCCCGCCAGGACTTCTAAGAGGATTGAACCATGCGTTCAGGTGTGATTGCACAGAAAGTAGGGATGACTCGCGTCTATAACGACGCAGGTGAGCACATCCCCGTAACAGTATTGCGACTGGATAACGTCCAGGTCGTTGCTCAGCGTACGCAGGACAAGAACGGCTACACGGCCGTTCAGCTCGGCGCCGGCTCTTCCAAGGTGAAGAACACGGCAAAGGCGCTGCGCGGTCAGTTCGCCGCTGCAAGCGTCGAGCCGAAGGCCAAGCTCGTCGAGTTCCGCGTATCGGAAGACAACCTCATCGAAATCGGCGCGGAACTGACCGCCAGCCATTTCGTCGCCGGCCAGCTGGTCGACGTTACCGGCACCACGATCGGTAAGGGCTTTGCCGGCGCCATGAAGCGCCACAACTTCGGCGGCCTTCGTGCAACGCACGGCGTTTCCGTTTCGCACCGTTCGCACGGTTCGACCGGTAACAACCAGGACCCGGGCAAGGTCTGGAAGGGCAAGCGCATGGCTGGTCACATGGGCCAGACGCGCGTCACCACCCAGAACCTCGAAGTCGTCTCCACCGACGAAGAGCGCGGTCTCATCCTCGTCAAGGGCGCGGTCCCCGGCTCCAAGGGCGCCTGGATCGTTGTTCGCGACGCCGTCAAGTCCGGCACCCCGTCCGACGCTCCGCGTCCGGCCGCCGTGCGCGCCGCAGCTAAGTAAGGGAGCCTGATCATGGATCTCAAAGTCACGACCCTCGCAGGGAAGGACGCCGGCAAGGTTTCCGTTTCCGACGCGATCTTCGGCCTCGAGCCGCGCGAAGACATCATCGCCCGCGTCGTTCGCTGGCAGCTCGCGAAGAAGCAGCAGGGCACGCACCAGTCGCTGACCCGCGGCGAAGTTTCGCGCACCGGCTCCAAGATGTACAAGCAGAAGGGTACGGGCCGCGCTCGTCACCATTCGGCGCGCGCTCCGCAGTTCCGCGGCGGTGCCAAGGCCCACGGCCCGGTATCCCGCAGCCACGCTCACGACCTGCCCAAGCAGGTTCGCGCGCTCGGCCTGCGTCACGCTCTCTCGGCCAAGATCAAGGCTGACGACGTCATCATCATCGACGACCTCGTCGCCGCAGAAGCAAAGACGAAGGCTCTGGCCGCAACGTTCGCTTCGCTCGGCCTCACCAATGTCCTCTTCATCGGCGGCGCTGAACTTGACGGCAACTTCAAGCTCGCAGCACGCAACATCCCGAACGTGGATGTACTGCCGATCCAGGGCATCAACGTTTACGATATCCTGCGCCGCGGCAAGCTCGTGCTCTCCAAGGCTGCTGTAGAAGCCCTCGAGGAGCGGTTCAAATGACGGATCTTCGCCACTACGATGTGATCGTATCTCCTTCGATCACCGAAAAGTCGACGCTGGTATCCGAGAACAACCAGATCGTCTTCAACGTCGCCAAGCGCGCTTCCAAGCCTGAAATCAAGGCTGCCGTGGAAGCTCTCTTCGGCGTCAAGGTCACGGCTGTGAACACGCTCGTCCGCAAGGGCAAGGTAAAGCGTTTCCGCGGCTTCGCCGGCCGGCAGGGAGATGTCAAGAAGGCGATCGTCACGCTTGCTGACGGTCAGTCCATCGACGTCTCCACCGGGCTCTAATCGAGCAGTCGGCTAAAGAGGAAACAAGAAAATGGCATTGAAAAGCTACAACCCGACCACTCCGAGCCAGCGCCAGCTGGTCATCGTCGACCGGTCGGGCCTTTACAAGGGCAAGCCCGTAAAGGCTCTGACCGAGGGTCTCTCCAAGAGCGGTGGCCGTAACAACGCAGGTCGCATCACCGCCCGCTTCATCGGCGGCGGTCACAAGCGTACCTACCGTCTCGTCGACTTCAAGCGTCGCAAGTTCGACGTCGAAGGCACGGTCGAGCGTCTGGAATACGACCCGAACCGCACGGCGTTCATCGCTCTGGTGAACTATGCCGACGGCGAGCAGGCCTATATCCTGGCGCCGCAGCGCCTGGCAGTCGGCGACAAGGTCATCGCGTCCGAGAAGGCCGTTGACGTCAAGCCCGGCAACACCATGCCGCTGCAGTACATGCCGGTCGGTTCGATCGTCCACAACGTCGAGATGAAGCCCGGCAAGGGTGGTCAGATCGCCCGTTCGGCCGGTACGTTCGTCCAGCTGGTCGGTCGCGACCAGGGCATGGCGATCCTTCGCCTGAACTCCGGCGAGCAGCGCCTGGTTCACTCGTCCTGCCTCGCAACGATCGGTGCGGTGTCCAACCCGGAACACGGCAACATCAACGACGGCAAGGCCGGCCGCACGCGCTGGCGCGGCAAGACCCCGCACAACCGCGGTGTCGTCATGAACCCCGTCGACCACCCGCATGGTGGTGGTGAAGGCCGCACCTCCGGTGGTCGTCACCCGGTTTCCCCGTGGGGCAAGCCCACCAAGGGCAAGCGGACCCGCTCGAACAAGTCGACCGACAAGTTCATCATGCGCTCGCGCCACTTGAAGAAGAAGTAAGAGAGGTTAGTCAGAAATGGCTCGTTCAGTATGGAAAGGCCCGTTTGTTGACGGCTATCTTCTCAAGAAGGCTGAGAAGGTTCGTGAAGGCGGTCGCAGCGAAGTTATCAAGATCTGGAGCCGTCGCTCCACGATCCTGCCGCAGTTCGTTGGATTGACCTTCGGTGTCTACAACGGCTCCAAGCACATCCCGGTGGCCGTCAATGAAGACATGGTCGGCCACAAGTTTGGTGAATTCGCTCCGACGCGGACCTATTACGGTCACGGCGCGGACAAGAAGGCGAAGAGGAAGTAACGATGGGTAAGGCTAAAGCCGAACGTCGGCTGAAGGATAATGAGGCGCAGGCCGTTGCGCGCACGATCCGCGTCAGCCCCCAGAAGCTCAACCTGCTTGCTGCGCTCATCCGCGGCAAGAAGGTCGATCGCGCCCTTGCAGAACTTGAATTCTCGCGCAAGCGTAGCGCCGAGACCGTCAAGAAGACGCTCGAATCCGCGATCGCAAACGCAGAAAACAACCACGATCTCGACGTCGACAGCCTTGTCGTCGCCGAAGCCTATGTCGGCAAGTCGATCGTCATGAAGCGTTTCCACGCTCGTGGCCGCGGCCGTGCATCGCGGATCGAGAAGCCGTTCTCGCATCTGACGATCGTCGTCCGTGAAGTCGAAGCCAAAGGGGAGGCCGCATAATGGGCCAGAAGATTAATCCGATCGGCTTCCGCCTCGGCATCAACCGTACCTGGGACAGCCGCTGGTTCGCCGACAATGCCGAATACGGCCAGCTGCTTCACGAAGACCTGAAGATCCGCAAGTTCGTTCAGGATGAACTGAAGCAGGCTGGTATCGCCAAGGTCGTCATCGAGCGTCCGCACAAGAAGTGCCGCGTCACGATCCACTCGGCTCGTCCGGGCCTGATCATCGGCAAGAAGGGTGCAGACATCGAAAAGCTCCGCAAGAAGCTTTCCGAGATGACGAACTCCGAAACGCACCTCAACATCGTTGAAGTGCGCAAGCCGGAAGTCGACGCAACCCTCGTTGCACAGTCGATCGCCCAGCAGCTCGAACGTCGCGTGGCTTTCCGCCGTGCGATGAAGCGCGCTGTTCAGTCGGCCATGCGTCTTGGCGCCGAAGGCATCAAGATCACCTGCGCCGGCCGTCTCGGCGGTGCGGAAATCGCACGTACCGAATGGTACCGCGAAGGCCGCGTTCCGCTTCACACGCTGCGTGCGGACATCGACTACGGTACGGCTGAAGCCGAAACCGCATTCGGTATCTGCGGCATCAAGGTCTGGATCTTCAAGGGCGAAATCCTTGAGCACGATCCGATGGCCTCTGAGCGTCGCGCGAGCGAAAGTGACAGCCAGGGTCCCGCAAGCCGCGAACGCGGTGATCGCGGCGACCGTCGTCGTGAAAACGCGTAACAGTCGCGTTTGGCAGCCAATATCGGAGAAGTAAAAAAATGTTGCAGCCAAAGCGTACCAAGTACCGCAAGCAGTTCAAGGGCCGCATCAAGGGCGTCGCCAAGGGCGGCTCCGAGCTCGCCTTCGGCGAGTTCGGCTTGAAGGCTCAGGAACCGAACCGCGTGAACGCTCGCGAGATCGAAGCGGCCCGCCGTGCGATCACCCGTTACATGAAGCGTGCCGGCCGTGTGTGGATCCGCGTGTTCCCCGACGTTCCCGTCACCGCCAAGCCCACGGAAGTCCGTATGGGTAAGGGTAAGGGTTCGGTCGAATACTGGGCAGCCAAGGTCAAGCCCGGTCGTATGATGTTCGAGATCGACGGTGTCTCCGAGGAGATCGCCCGCGAGGCGCTTCGTCTCGGCTCGGCCAAGCTCTCGGTCAAGACGCGCTTCGTACAGCGCATTGCAGAGTAAGGAGCGAGCGCCATGAAAGCCGCAGACGTCAAGGCGCTCAGCGCCGATCAGCTCAACGAAGAGCTTGCCAAGCTGAAGAAGGAGCAGTTCAACCTGCGCTTCCAGAAGGCCACCGGCCAGCTTGAGAAGACCTCGCGCATCAACGAAGTCCGCAAGGACATCGCACGCGTCAAGACCATTGCCCGCCAGAAGGCGGCAGAAGCCAAGGCCTAAGGACCAAAAAATATGCCGAAACGCATTCTGCAGGGCACTGTTGTCAGCGACAAGAACGACAAGACCGTTGTCGTGCGCGTCGAACGCCGTTTTGCCCATCCCCTGCTTCAGAAGACCGTTCGCCGGTCGAAGAAGTACAAGGCGCATGACGAAACCAACCAGTACAAGGTCGGCGACGTCGTTTCCATCCAGGAATGCGCCCCGATTTCTAAGGACAAGCGCTGGACCGTCGTCGCGGCCCAGGCTTAAAAACAGCTGATTTCGCGCCGGCCCTTGCGTCTGGCGCGAAAACCTGTATGAAGCAGCGCAAGGACGCTCGGAATCACGAGCGTCTTTTGCTTTGAGCGCACGGAAGGTCCGTCGGTTCGCCGAAGGGAAACCACCCTGGCAACACATCTTCCCGCGCGAAGACATGAATTTCCATATGCTGGAACAGGGGGCCTTTCCTTGATCGGGATTGGCCCAACCGGTCTGGTAAAACAAGAAGGCGACCTGACATGATTCAGATGCAGACTAACCTCGACGTCGCGGATAATTCCGGCGCACGTCGTGTCATGTGCATCAAGGTGCTGGGCGGCTCCAAGCGCAAGTACGCTTCCGTTGGCGACGTTATCGTCGTCTCGATCAAGGAAGCTATTCCGCGCGGCCGCGTGAAGAAGGGTGATGTGATGAAGGCGGTCGTTGTTCGCACCGCCAAGGACATCCGCCGCCCCGATGGCAGCGTCATTCGTTTCGACAGCAACGCCGCTGTCCTGATCGACAACAAGAAAGAGCCTATCGGCACCCGTATCTTCGGACCGGTTCCGCGCGAGCTTCGCGCCAAGAACCACATGAAGATCATCTCGCTGGCTCCCGAAGTACTCTAAGGAGCGATGGCTATGCAAAAGATTCGCAAGGGCGACAAGGTCGTCGTACTCACCGGCAAGGACAAGGGCCGTACCGGTGAAGTTGTGCAGGTGCTGCCGAAGGAAGACCGCGCGGTCGTCAAGGGTATCAACCTGGTGAAGCGTCACCAGCGCCAGACCCAGACCCAGGAAGCCGGCATCATCACCAAGGAAGCTTCGATCCATCTGTCGAACATCGCCATCGCCGACCCCAAGGACGGCAAGCCGACCCGCGTTGGCTTCAAGGTTGAAGGCGACAAGAAGGTTCGTGTTGCAAAGCGTTCGGGAGTGTCGATCGATGGCTGACACCAAGTATGAGCCGCGGCTCAAGAAGGAATATGTCGAGCGTATCCGCAAGGCGCTTATGGAGCAGTTCTCCTACGCCAACGAGATGCAGATCCCGCGCCTCGACAAGATCGTGATCAACATGGGCGTTGGCGAAGCCACGGGCGACTCGAAGAAGCCTTCGGTTGCCGCCGCTGACCTCGCGGCGATCGCCGGCCAGAAGCCGGTCATCACGCGCGCCCGCAACTCCATCGCCGGCTTCAAGCTGCGCGAAGGCATGCCGATCGGTGCGAAGGTTACCCTTCGCGGCGCCCGCATGTACGAATTTCTGGATCGCCTCGTGAACATCGCGCTGCCCCGCGTACGCGACTTCCGTGGTCTGAACCCGAAGTCCTTCGATGGCCGTGGCAACTTCGCCATGGGTATCAAGGAGCACATTGTGTTCCCTGAGATCAACTACGACAAGGTTGATCAGATGTGGGGCATGGACATCATCGTTTGCACGACGGCCCCGACGGACGACGAAGCGCGCGCTCTTCTGAAAGAGTTCAGCTTCCCGTTCCGCGCCTGACCGTAACGACAAGCGTAAAGAAGGATTACTGTTATGGCTAAAACCAGCGCAGTCGAGAAGAACAAGCGCCGCCGCAAACTGGTTGCAAACCAGGCTGCAAAGCGCGCCGCCCTCAAGGCGATCATCCAGAACCAGGCTCTTCCGATCGAAGAGCGCTTCAAGGCTACCCTGAAGCTTGCCGAACTGCCGCGCAATGGCTCCAAGACCCGCATCCGCAACCGTTGCGAAGTCACGGGCCGCCCGCGTGCATTCTATCGTAAGCTCAAGATGTCGCGTATCGCGCTTCGCGAGCTGGGCAATCTCGGCAAGGTGCCGGGCATCGTCAAGTCGAGCTGGT
The DNA here is from genome assembly GCF_004514425.2 of Shinella sumterensis. Taxonomy (GTDB): domain Bacteria; phylum Pseudomonadota; class Alphaproteobacteria; order Rhizobiales; family Rhizobiaceae; genus Shinella; species Shinella sumterensis. Next base: position 240,240 of record NZ_MYFN02000006.1, on the reverse strand, counting down.
AAGGAGACGGGTACATGGCAATGACTGATCCCCTGGGCGATATGCTCACCCGTATCCGCAACGGTGCTGCTCGCCGCAAGTCCAGCGTTTCCACGCCGGCTTCCAAGCTGCGCGCACGCGTTCTGGACGTCCTTCAGGCTGAAGGCTACATCCGCGGATACTCCGAAGTCGAATTCGGCAACGGCAAGTCCGAGCTGAGCATCGAACTCAAGTACTACGAAGGCGCGTCTGTGATCCGCAAGATCGACCGCGTCTCCAAGCCGGGCCGCCGGGTCTATGTCTCGGTCAAGTCCATTCCGCAGGTCGCGAACGGCCTCGGCATCACCATCCTTTCGACCCCGAAGGGCGTGATGGCCGATCACCAGGCACGCGAACAGAACGTTGGTGGCGAGGTTCTTTGCTCGATCTTCTAAGATCGGGCATGGATCTCCATAACGAACAGACAGGATAAAACAATGTCTCGTATCGGTAAGAAGCCCGTTCCGGTTCCCGCTGGTGTTACCGCGACCGTCGATGGTCAGAAGGTCACCGCGAAGGGCCCGAAGGGCGAACTGTTCTTCGTCGCAAACGACGAAGTTTCGGTAAAGCTCGAAGACAACGCCGTTGTCGTCGAACCGACCAGCCAGTCGAAGGATGCTCGTTCCAAGTGGGGCATGTCCCGCACGATGGTCGAGAACATCTTCAAAGGCGTCAAGGACGGCTACGAGCGCAAGCTCGAAATCAACGGCGTCGGTTACCGCGCGTCGCTGCAGGGCAAGAACCTGCAGCTGGCACTCGGCTTCAGCCATGACGTCGTCTACCAGACGCCGGAAGGCATCACGATCGCTGTTCCGAAGCCGACCGAAATCATCGTGTCCGGCATCAGCAAGCAGCAGGTCGGCCAGGTCGCTGCGGAAATCCGCGAGTACCGTGGCCCCGAGCCCTACAAGGGCAAGGGCGTCAAGTACGCGGAAGAACGCATCGTCCGCAAGGAAGGCAAGAAGAAGTAAGGATCACGCGAAATGGCTAGCACCAAAGAAGCTCTCGTGCGCCGCGCCAACCGCGTGCGCCGTTCCCTCAAGGCGGTGGCCAATGGCCGTCCGCGCCTGTCGGTTCATCGCTCGTCGAAGAACATCTACGTACAGGTTATCGATGACGTGGCCGGCAAGACGCTTGCGTCCGCCTCCACGCTCGACACCGATCTGCGTTCGTCGCTGAAGACGGGCGCCGACACGGCAGCAGCCGCTGCCGTCGGCAAGCTCATTGCCGAGCGCGCAGTCAAGGCCGGCGTCAAGGACGTCGTCTTCGATCGTGGCGCCTTCCTCTATCACGGCCGCGTCAAGGCTCTTGCCGACGCTGCTCGTGAAGGTGGCCTGAACTTCTGATCATTCGGCCGGGCGCCTCGGCGCCCCGCCGGTTTCAGCAGGGTATCCGTCGCTTCCATTTGCTTTAGAATGGGGGCGACTTTCGTCAATCTGCCGATTGCACCCGGAAAAGAAAAAGGAAAAGGACAATGGCACAGGAAAAGCGCGGTCGCGATGACCGCCAGAACCGCGAAGAGCGCGACAGCGAGTTTGTCGACAAGCTCGTCGCGATCAACCGCGTCGCGAAGGTCGTCAAGGGCGGCCGTCGTTTCGGTTTTGCAGCACTCGTCGTCGTCGGCGACCAGAAGGGCCGCGTCGGCTTCGGCCACGGCAAGGCTCGTGAAGTTCCGGAAGCAATCCGGAAGGCCACGGAAGCCGCCAAGCGCGACCTGATCTTCGTTCCGCTGCGCTCGGGCCGCACGCTGCACCACGACGTGCACGGCCGTCACGGCGCCGGCAAGGTTCTGCTTCGTTCGGCCAAGGCCGGTACCGGTATCATCGCCGGTGGTCCGATGCGCGCCGTCTTCGAAACGCTCGGCGTTCATGACGTCGTCGCCAAGTCGACCGGTTCGTCGAACCCCTACAACATGATCCGTGCGACGTTCGACGCTCTCAAGAGCCAGATGCACCCGAAGGACATCGCAGCACAGCGCGGCCTCAAGTACGCCACGCTGCAGGCTCGCCGCCAGTCCGCCGGCGTCGCTGCCGAAGAATAAGGAGCCCTGATCCATGGCTAAGAAAGAAACCGCCAAGAAGACGGTGACTGTCGAGCAGATCGGCAGCCCCATCCGCCGTCCGGCCGTTCAGCGCGCGACGCTGGTCGGCCTGGGCCTGAACAAGATGCACCGGGTCCGTACGCTGGAAGACACGCCGTCTGTCCGCGGCATGATCCGCGCCGTCCAGCACCTCGTCCGCGTCGTCGACGAGAAGTGAGGGAGACAAGATCATGAAACTGAATGAAATCAAGGACAACGAAGGCTCTTCGAAGAACCGCAAGCGGCTCGGCCGCGGTATCGGTTCCGGCAAGGGCAAGACCGGTGGTCGCGGTGTCAAGGGTCAGAAGGCGCGTTCGGGCGTTGCGATCAACGGCTTCGAAGGCGGTCAGATGCCCATCTACCGTCGCCTGCCGAAGCGCGGCTTCACGAACATCTTCTCGTCCGACTTCAACGTCGTTTCGCTGGAGCGCGTTCAGAAGGCCATCGACGCCGGCAAGCTCGACGGCAAGGCAACGGTCGATGCTGCTGCCCTCAAGGCCGCCGGCATCATCCGCCGCATCAAGGACGGCGTTCGCATCCTCGCCGACGGCGAACTGAAGGCCAAGGTCGCTTTCGAAGTGGCCGGTGCTTCCAAGCCGGCGATCGAGAAGATCGAAAAGGCCGGCGGCTCGATCAAGCTGCTGGTGGCAGCAGCCGAAGCTGCCGAATAATTCCACGAAATAATCGCCCGGTGTGCTTCACACCGGGCGATTTTGCTCCCATATGTGAGCCTCACAACGGCAGACGGATTCTCAAATCCGCATCGTTATCCGGAATTAAAACCAGGGTGAGGCCGGGATTGCTTGACAATCCGCGTTTCAACCGGTTTAGGCTCCATCCGCCCGATTTGCCGCAACGGCAGAAGGGCACGACCAATTTCAGCATATGCGCATTGCCCGGGCAGGGCAGGGTGCGAATGCCAACGGATAAGCCATTCCGGACCTGGCCGGGCGTCGCCGCCGCCGGATTGGCTACGCGGAGAAATGCATGGCTTCGGCAGCGGAACAACTTGCCTCTAATCTGAACTTCTCGACTTTCGCCAAGGCGGAAGACCTGAAGAAGCGTCTCTGGTTCACGCTGGGCGCGCTGCTCGTCTATCGTCTCGGCACCTATATTCCGTTGCCGGGCCTCAATCCCGATGCCTTCGCGCAGGCCTTCCGCGGCCAGTCGGGCGGTATCCTCGGCCTCTTCAACATGTTCTCCGGCGGCGCCGTCGAGCGCATGGCGATCTTCGCGCTCGGCATCATGCCGTACATTTCCGCGTCGATCATCGTGCAGCTGATGACGTCCGTCGTTCCTTCGCTCGAACAGCTGAAGAAGGAAGGCGAGCAGGGCCGCAAGATCATCAACCAGTACACCCGCTACGGTACGGTGCTGCTCGGCACGCTGCAGGCCTACGGCATCGCTGTCGGCCTCGAAAGCGGGGCAGGGCTCGTCAACGATCCGGGCTGGTTCTTCCGCATTTCCACCGTCATTTCGCTGCTCGGCGGCACCATGTTCCTGATGTGGCTGGGTGAGCAGATCACGTCGCGCGGCATCGGCAACGGCATTTCGCTGATCATCTTTGCCGGCATCGTGGCGGCACTTCCCGGCGCACTGGCCGGTACGCTCGAACTCAGCCGCACCGGCGCGCTGTCGATCGGCGTCGTCATCGCGGTCGTGGTGATGGCTGTCGGCGTCATCGCGCTCATCGTCTTCGTCGAACGCGCCCAGCGCCGCCTGCTGATCCAGTATCCGAAGCGACAGGTCGGCAACCGCATGTTCCAGGGCGACACGTCGCACCTGCCGCTGAAGCTGAACACTGCGGGTGTTATCCCGGCGATCTTCGCGTCCTCGCTGCTGCTCTTGCCGGCAACGCTTGCGGGCTTCTCCAACACGTCGGAGCTGCCGTCCTGGGCGACGTCGATCATTGCCGCGCTCGGCCATGGCCGTCCGCTCTACATGGCGCTCTATGCCGCCATGATCGCCTTCTTCGCCTTCTTCTACACGGCCATCGTCTTCAATCCGAAGGACACGGCCGATAACCTGAAGAAGCACGGCGGCTTCATCCCGGGCATCCGCCCCGGCGAGCGCACCGCCGAATATATCGATTACGTGCTGACCCGCATTACGGTGATCGGCGCTGCCTACCTGATGTTCGTCTGTATTCTTCCTGAAATTCTCATCGCTCAGACAGGTGTGCCCTTCTACCTTGGTGGTACATCGCTTTTGATTGTTGTCAGCGTGACCTTGGATACGGTAGCACAGATACAGGGTCATCTGATCGCCCAGCAATATGAAGGGCTGATCAAGAAGTCGAAGCTGCGTGGAGGTAAGAGGGGACGATGAGACTGATTTTTCTGGGCCCGCCGGGTGCCGGCAAGGGAACGCAGGCCAAGCTGCTGACCGAGAAGTACGGCATCCCGCAGCTTTCCACGGGGGACATGCTCCGCGCGGCCGTTGCCGCCGGCACGGATGTCGGAAAGCGCGCAAAGGCCGTCATGGATGCCGGCCAGCTGGTTTCGGACGCGATCGTCAACGAGATCGTGTCCGACCGGGTCGCCGAGCCGGATTGCGCCAAGGGGTTCATCCTCGACGGTTATCCGCGCACGGTTCCGCAGGCCGAAGCCCTCGACCGTATCCTGGCCGACAAGGGCATCGCGCTCGACGCGGTCATTGAGCTGAAGGTCGACGAGGATGCGCTGGTCAAGCGCATGGAGAACCGCGTCGCCGAAACGATCGCCGCCGGCGGCACCGTCCGCTCCGACGACAATGCCGAATCGTTCAAGCGCCGGCTGACCGAATACCGCGAGAAGACCGCGCCGCTGTCGAACTATTATGCTTCGACCGGCAAGCTTCAGACCGTCGACGGCATGGCCAATGTCGACAAGGTGACCGCCGAGATCGACGGAATCCTCGAGAGCGCCTGATATCAGGCAAAAAGGAACGGCTGGGGAGTTGACTTTTTCGGCCGATTCCCCTTAAGACAGCGCCAACTCGCGACATGCCATTGCGATCGGCGCGGATTTCCAGATGAGAAGTCCGGGTGCGGTCCTTTTGGTGCGTACCGAACATCGATTGAGCGTTGCGGCTTTCGAGGCCGTTTCAAATGAAGAAGACCACTTGCCGGATGGCAACTGGAAGCAAGGAGAACAGGCGTGGCACGTATCGCTGGCGTCAACATCCCGACTGCAAAGCGCGTAGTCATCGCGCTGACCTACATTCACGGGATCGGCCCGAAGTTTGCAAAGGAAATCATCGAGAAGGTCGGTATCCCGGCTGATCGTCGCGTTCACCAGCTGACGGACGCGGAAGTCCTTCAGATCCGTGAAGCCATCGACCGCGACTACCAGGTCGAAGGCGACCTGCGTCGCGAAACCTCGATGAACATCAAGCGTCTCATGGACCTCGGTTGCTACCGTGGCCTGCGTCACCGCCGCAGCCTCCCGGTTCGCGGTCAGCGCACGCACACCAATGCCCGCACCCGCAAGGGTCCGGCCAAGGCCATCGCAGGCAAGAAGAAGTAATTTCCCGGAAACGGGGAACGGGAGGCTGGCGCTTCGCGCCGGCCTCTTTTGAGTTTCGAGCAGGGGCTTGCTTCAGTCGGGGCCCTGGTCGGTGGAGCTGCTGGTATTACGGCAGTGACGATATCGCCGCACGCATCGCCTGAAGGCCGCGTGCAATTGTTATTCAGGGAAGGGGTGCTGCCCCGACCCGGTGGAGCCGCTGGCATTACGGCGGTGTCGAGATCAACGAAAGGACTATCCATGGCCAAGGAAGCCGCACGCGTCCGCCGTCGCGAACGCAAGAACATCACCTCGGGTGTTGCTCACGTCAATTCTTCGTTCAACAACACGATGATCACCATCACGGACGCACAGGGCAACGCCATTGCCTGGTCGTCGGCCGGCGCAAAGGGCTTCAAGGGCTCGCGCAAGTCGACCCCGTTTGCTGCCCAGATCGCTGCCGAAGACTGCGCCAAGAAGGCCCAGGAACACGGCATGAAGTCGCTGGAAGTCGAAGTCTGCGGCCCGGGTTCGGGTCGCGAATCGGCTCTGCGCGCCCTCCAGGCTGCCGGCTTCATGATCACGTCCATCCGCGACGTGACCCCGATCCCGCACAACGGTTGCCGCCCGCGCAAGAAGCGTCGCGTCTGATCATCGCATTCGAACTGCCGGAAAAGCCGGTCGGCTTTTCCGGAACTTCAGGGCTCGGTCGCCACGATTGGATGGTGGCGGCGAACGGAAGGCAAAACATATGATCCAGAAAAACTGGCAGGAACTGATCAAGCCGAACAAGGTGGAGTTCACCTCCTCCGGCCGCACCAAGGCAAGCCTTGTTGCCGAGCCGCTGGAGCGTGGCTTCGGCCTGACGCTCGGCAACGCGCTGCGGCGCGTGCTCCTGTCGTCGCTGCGCGGTGCGGCTGTTACCGCCGTGCAGATCGACGGCGTCCTGCACGAGTTCTCGTCCATCCCGGGCGTCCGGGAAGATGTGACGGACATCGTGCTCAACATCAAGGAAATCGCCATCAAGATGGATGGCGACGACGCGAAGCGTATGGTCGTGCGCAAGCAGGGTCCGGGCGTCGTGACGGCTGGTGACATCCAGACGGTCGGCGACATCGAGATCCTGAACCCCGAGCATGTCATCTGCACCCTCGACGAGGGCGCGGAGATCCGCATGGAGTTCACGGTCAACAACGGCAAGGGCTATGTCCCGGCTGACCGCAACCGTTCCGAAGACGCACCGATCGGCCTCATCCCGGTCGACAGCCTCTACTCGCCGGTCAAGAAAGTGTCCTACAAGGTGGAAAACACCCGCGAAGGCCAGGTTCTCGACTACGACAAGCTGACGATGACCATCGAAACCGACGGTTCCGTCACGGGCGAGGATGCGATCGCGTTTGCGGCCCGCATTCTTCAGGACCAGCTCTCGGTCTTCGTCAACTTCGACGAGCCGCAGAAGGAAGCCGAAGAAGAATCGGTCACCGAACTGGCGTTCAATCCGGCGCTCCTCAAGAAGGTCGACGAACTGGAACTGTCCGTCCGTTCGGCGAACTGCCTGAAGAACGACAACATCGTCTATATCGGCGATCTCATTCAGAAGACCGAAGCCGAAATGCTTCGCACTCCGAATTTTGGTCGCAAGTCGCTCAACGAGATCAAGGAAGTTCTCGCTTCCATGGGCCTGCACCTCGGCATGGAAGTGCCGGCATGGCCGCCCGAGAACATCGAAGATCTCGCCAAGCGCTACGAAGACCAGTACTGATGCCGCACGCGCCCCTTCGGGGGCGCGCAAGGCTGGCCTCAGCAAGATCAACGCGTATGGACATGGTTTCGCGGAACGCGAGACGGACATGCGCCCCGTCAAACGGCAGGCAACTGCCTGCATGTGAAGGAGAACCGAGATGCGCCACCAGAATTCCGGTCGCAAACTCAACCGTACCGCCAGCCACCGCAAGGCGATGTTCGCCAACATGGCTGCTTCGCTCATCCAGCATGAGCAGATCGTCACCACGCTGCCGAAGGCGAAGGAAATTCGTCCGATCGTCGAGAAGCTCGTCACCCTCGGCAAGCGCGGCGACCTGCACGCTCGCCGTCAGGCGATCTCGCAGATCCGTGACGTTGCCGTCGTTTCGAAGCTGTTCGACGCGATCGCGACCCGTTACGCCAACCGCAACGGCGGCTACCTGCGCATCATGAAGGCCGGCTACCGCCACGGCGACAACGCTCCGCTCGCCGTCATCGAATTCGTCGAGCGCGACGTCGATGCCAAGGGCGCAGCCGACAAGGCCCGCGTTGCTGCCGAAGCTGAAGCTGCGGAAGCCGCATGATCTGATTCGTTCCTCTGGAACGGTCGAAAGCCGGACGCGCAAGCGTCCGGCTTTTTGCGTTTCATCTATTTTTGTATGCGCCTTTCTTCTCTACAGCCAGGCGCTCATTTGCCATTTTAATGCACCACGCATCCTGGCGCTGCGCGGTGCCATTGCCGTGCTCGGTTATGCCGCGATCGCCGTAGCGGTGCTTGGCGCCGGCAGCCTTCGCTACGAACTGTCCTGAGCGACATCACCTGCGACCTTCTGCTGGTCGCGGCCATGGTCTCCACGCGCTTCCGGTTGCGTGCTCCCGTGGACAAGGCGCTGTTTGCCGCCTCGGAAGGCTTGTCAGGCCGACCGTTCGCGTCCCGGGAGCGGCGCGTCTGTCCGTCGGCCGCGATTGCGGTTGCGCAGGATCGGACGCAGCAGTCGGTACAGCAGGAGTAGCGCAACGAGCGTGATGTAGGTCCAGGGCTCCAGACCCACCACCTTCACCGACATGGCAAAGTGCAGGACGCCGGCGGCGGCGATGACATAGACGAGCCTGTGAAGCTTCACCCAGCGCAGCCCCAGTCTGCGGATCGACCAGTTGTTCGACGTCAAGGCCAGCGGAATGAGCATCACGAATGCGGCCATGCCGATGGTGATGAACGGGCGCCGGACGATATCGTCGATGATGGCCGCGAAATTCAGGTACTGGTCCAGCACCATGTAGGTCAGGAAGTGCATCAGCACGTACCAGAAGGCCAGCAGGCCCAGGGCGCGGCGGTAGCGGATCCAGTTGATGCCGAACAGGTCACGCAGCGGCGTGATCGCAAGTGTCGCGACCAGGAAGCGCAGCGCCCAGAGGCCAAGCAGGTGCTCGAACTCCTTCACCGGGTTGCCGGGAAGCCCGCCGGTCGCGCCGAGCCAGAAGCCCCACACCGCAGGCAGAAGGCCGACGGCGTAGAGAAGCCAGATCGAGGCGGCGTGGTATTTGCGCGGCAGTGCGGGAAGGGCGGACATCAGAAGTTCGCCCGCAGGTCCATGCCGGAATACAGGCCCGCCACCTCGTCCGCATAGCCGTTGAACGGCAGCGTCGGCCGACGGTTGGCGCCGAAGAAGCCACCTTCGCCGATGCGGTTTTCGCTCGCCTGGCTCCAGCGCGGATGATCCACCTCGGGGTTGACGTTGGCATAGAAGCCGTATTCGTTCGGCGCGGAAATATTCCAGGTGGATGGTGGCTGCTTGTCGGTCAGCGTGATCTTCACGATCGACTTGATGCCCTTGAAGCCATATTTCCACGGAACGACGAGCCGGATGGGGGCCCCGTTCTGGTTGGGCAGCGTCTTGCCGTAGACGCCGACGGAAAGCAGCGTCAGCGGATTGCGCGCCTCGTCGAGCCGCAGGCCTTCCACATAGGGCCAGGGCAGAGACTGGAAGTAGCCCGACTGCCCCGGCATCTGTTCCGGCCGCACGACCGTTTCGAAGGCGACATATTTCGCATCACCCAGCGGTTCCACCTTGTCGAGCAAGGCTGCGAGCGGAAAGCCGACCCAGGGAATGACCATCGACCAGGCCTCGACGCAACGCATCCGGTAGACGCGATCCTCAAGCGGCATGGCCAGCAGTTCCTCCAGGCCGAACTCCCTGGGCTTGCCGACGAGGCCATCGACCTTCACGGTCCAGGGCGTGGGCTTGAAATTTGCGGAATTCGCCGCCGGATCGCCCTTGCCGAGACCGAACTCATAGAAGTTGTTGTAGGTCGTCACGTCCTTTTCGGGCGTCAGCTTCTCATCCACCTTGTAGCGGCTCTCGGACGCCTTCAGCGCCGAGGCGAGTGCCGGCGCAGCGGTTGCCGCCAGCATGCCGCCGGCCGCCGTCGCGATGAAGGCGCGGCGGTTGAGAAAACAGCGCTCGGGCGTGATCTCCGAGGCGGGTATGCGGGGAGGGCGATAGATTGGCATGGGGCGCGATCCGTTCGGGTGTATTCCCTCATCTCTACGTAAAGGAGGATGGCGTTGTTTCAATGGCGGTGATTTTTTCCGCAACCACATTTGCGTGCGCGGCCTGTGAGAGGCCGTGAGCGAAGTCAAAGGCGCGGTTTGCCTTTTTTCCTGCGAAATCCTATCTGAACGTGACGCGCAGACGAAGGAGACTCGCCCATGTCGAAAGCCAGAATGCTGTTTGCCGCCCCGCTTTTCGTGGCGCTGGCGCTTGTGACGCCCGCCACGGCAGAGGAGCGCACCGTCCCGCAATCGAGGACGGAGATGCAGCTGTCTTTCGCGCCGCTCGTCAAGAAGGTCGAGAACGCGGTCGTCAACGTCTATGCCGAACGGTCGGTCGAGCGCCGCTCCATCTTCGAAGGCGACCCCTTCTTCGAGGAGTTCTTCGGCCAGCGCATGCCCAACCGCAGTGAAAAGCAGTCCTCGCTCGGCTCGGGCGTCATCGTCGGCGCCAACGGCATCGTGGTGACCAACAACCACGTTATCGAAGGCGCCAGCGACATCAAGGTCGCGCTGGCGGATGGCCGTGAGTACGAAAGCACGGTCGTCCTGAAAGACGAGCGGATCGACCTCGCCGTCCTGAAGATCAAGGGCGATGTGAAATTCTCCACCCTGCCGCTCGGCGATAGCGACGCGGTGCAGGTGGGCGATCTGGTGCTGGCCATTGGCAACCCGTTCGGCGTCGGCCAGACGGTGACGAGCGGCATCGTATCTGCGCTTGCCCGCAACCAGGTGCGCTCCGGCGACTTTGGCTTCTTCATCCAGACGGATGCCGCGATCAACCCCGGCAATTCCGGCGGCGGCCTCGTCAACATGAACGGTGAACTCATCGGCATCAACACCGCGATCTTTTCGCGCGGCGGAGGCTCCAACGGCGTGGGCTTCGCCATTCCGGCCAATCTCGTGAAGACATTCGTGGCAAGCGCCGAACATGGCAATGCCACCTTCGACCGCCCGTTCATTGGCGCGACTTTCGATGCGGTGACATCGGAAGTCGCCGAGGCGCTCGGCCTCGACCGCGCGCGCGGCGCGCTCATTTCGCGCGTGCAGGCAGGCAGCCCGGCGGAAAAGGCCGGCATGAAGCCCGGCCAGGTCGTCACGGCCGTCAACGGCATCGCGGTCGAGCATCCCGATGCCCTGGGTTACCGGCTGACGACCGTCGGTATCGGTGGCACGGCCAAGATCACCGTCATCGCCAATGGCAAGCAGGAGGAACTGACGCTCGCCCTCGACCGCGCACCCGAAACGACCCCGCGCGACGAACGCCTGATCGAAGGCCGCAATCCCTTCTCGGGCGCGGTGGTGGCCAATCTCTCGCCGCGCGTGGCCGACGAGCTGCGCATGCCCACGAACCAGACCACGACAGGCGTCGTCGTCACGCAGGTCAATCGCGGCTCGCCCGCCGCCCGTATCGGCCTCCAGCCGCGCGATATCGTGATCGAGCTGAACGGTACACCCGTGACGACGACGGAGACGCTGGAAGCGCTGGTCAACGAAAACCCGTCCTTCTGGCGTGTCGAGATCGAGCGTGACGGCCAGCGCATTCGTCAGTTTTTCCGATGAGCGACCTCTTCGCCCCGCGTGAACCCGAGGACATGGCGGCAAAACGGCCTCTGGCCGACCGCCTGCGTCCGCGCACGCTGGGCGAAGTCTCCGGCCAGGAACACCTGACCGGGCCTGACGGTGTGCTTTCGCGCATGATCGAGGCGGGCTCGCTCGGCTCGATGATTTTCTGGGGGCCGCCCGGCACCGGCAAGACGACGGTGGCACGGCTGCTGTCCGGCGAGACGGGGCTCGCCTTCGAGCAGATATCCGCGATCTTCTCCGGCGTGGCTGATCTCAAGAAGGTCTTCGAAGCGGCGCGGGCGCGCCGCATGGGCGGCCGCCAGACATTGCTCTTCGTCGACGAGATCCACCGCTTCAACCGCGCCCAGCAGGACAGTTTCCTGCCGGTCATGGAAGACGGCACCATCGTGCTCGTCGGCGCCACGACCGAAAACCCCTCTTTCGAGCTGAATGCGGCGCTTCTGTCGCGCGCACGCGTGCTGACCTTCAAGCCCCATGACGAGCAAAGCCTGGAAGAGCTGCTGAAACGGGCGGAGACGGCGGAGGATAAGCCGCTGCCGCTGGACGAGGAGGCGCGCGCTTCGCTCCTGCGCATGGCCGACGGCGACGGCCGCGCTGTGCTGACGCTGGCCGAGGAGGTCTGGCGCGCCGCGCGCCCCGGCGAGACCTTCGGGCAGGACGACCTCTTTCGCATCGTGCAGCGCCGCGCGCCCGTCTACGACAAGTCGCAGGACGGCCATTACAATCTTATCTCCGCGCTGCACAAGGCCGTGCGCGGTTCGGACCCGGATGCGTCGCTCTATTATCTCACCCGCATGCTGGATGCGGGGGAGGATCCGCTGTTCCTGTGCAGGCGCATGGTGCGCATGGCTGTCGAGGATATCGGCCTTGCCGATCCGCAGGCGCTTGTCGTGTGCAATGCCGCCAAGGACGCCTACGACTTCCTGGGCTCGCCGGAGGGCGAACTGGCGCTGGCGCAGGCCTGCGTCTATCTCGCGACCGCGCCGAAGTCCAACGCCGTCTATACCGCGTACAAATCGGCCATGCGCGCGGCGAAGGAAAACGGTTCGCTGCTGCCGCCCAAGCACATCCTCAACGCGCCGACCAAGCTCATGAAGGGCGAGGGCTATAGCGACGGTTACCTCTACGACCATGACCAGCCGGATGCGTTTTCCGGCCAGGATTATTTCCCGGAGAAGATGGGCCGCAGAACCTTCTATGATCCGCCGGAGCGCGGTTTCGAGCGCGAGCTGCGCAAGCGGCTGGAATGGTGGGCGAAGCTGCGCCGCGAGCGCAGCTAGGGAGCGTTACGCGGCGTTGAAGCGCTGCGCCGGCTTCTCCGGACCCTTCGGCACGATCTTGATCGAGGATTGCGCCTTGCCCGGATGTCCTTCCATATCCACCACGACGTGCCAGTGGCCGCTCTGCGGGATCTTCAGCCGGATTGGCGATTGCTTGGCCACCCCGCCGAGAAACTTGTGCTGACGCGCGTTCTTGAAGAGATCGAAATTGCCGTGGGTCATCAGGCGCACATTGGCGATGGACGACAGCGTGATTTCGATGACCGTCCCGGAGCGCTGCATGTCGAGGTCGTAGTGCGTGTAAGGAAAGCTGTGCGTCATGGCTTGCCCGGCGTCGTAGTGATACGGCGGCATGATGGCACGGTCCGGTTAATGTTCCCTTTGTCGAAAATGGATCGTGTTTCAACGTCTTGCAAGGACAAGCGGATTCAATTCGTCAAGCCGTTGAATCGATCCCTCAGCTTCGCTCGACGGTCTGTCAGAGCGTTGTCGTCCACGCCTTCACCGTGCTCGCCATCGTCGCGAGATGGTCGGCGGCGGAGAAGCCGGAAATGGACTTGCGCGGCTTCAGGTCGTGATCGCCGTCTTCGAGCCAGAGCAGGCGGATGCGTTCGGGCAGGTCATAGGCGGCCACCTCTTCCTTCGTGCCGAAGGGATCGCGCGTGCCTTGGCAGATGAGCGCCGGTGTCTGCAGCGTCATCAGATGGGCGGTGCGCAGTTGCGTCGGTTTTTCCGGCGGGTGGAACGGGTAGCCGAGACAGAGCAGGCCGGCGATGCGTCCGGCGGCGTGGAGGTCGTCCGCCACCATGCTGGCGACACGCCCGCCCATCGACTTGCCGCCGATGACCAGCGGACTCGTTGCGCCGAGCGCGGAAACGGCCGCACGGAATTCCGGGTTCAGCGTCTCCGCCTTGGGTGGCGGACGGCGGCCACCATCCGTGCGCCGTGCCGCCATGTAGGAGAATTCGAACCGCGCGACACGCAAGCCTTGCGCCGCCAGCGCCTCTGCGGCGGCGTTCATGGCCGGCGAATCCATCGGGGCGCCGCTGCCATGGGCCAGAAGCAGCGTCACCGGCGCATTATCAGGGCCGGTGAAGAGAAAGCGGCCGGTCACGCTGCGGTTCCGCTCACTTGGCGTGATCCTTCACATCGCCCGGCGCGATGGGGTCGCTGGCGGGAAAGGTCTCTTCCAGCGCCTCTTCCAGGTAATCGTCCTGCTCGGCCTTCGGGCTCTTTTCCTTCTGCCGGGCACGCTCCTGTTCGAGCGAGGCTTTCGGGCTGTCCTTCCTGGTCGTCATCGTCGTCTCCTCGTTGCGGGTACACATGCAAGATAGCGTGTTTTTCCGGCGCGGCGAGGCCTCAGGTTTGCGGCAGGGTCAGTTCGACGATGACAGGGCGGTGGTTCGAGCCGAAGGCGGGGCCCAGACGATGGTCGCGCAGGAAGATGTCGGGCGAAACGGCAATATGGTCGATTGTGGAACCGATATAGGCGAGCGCCTCGAGCTTCATGGTGAAGCGGGTGACCGGCTGCAGCCATCCGACCGCCGTCGAGGCCAGGCCCGATTGCTGGAGGAAGGTGCGGAAGAAGGGCGACCATGTCGGCGTATTCCAGTCGCCGGCAACGATCACCGGTGCCCGTTCGAGATCGCCTTTCACGGCATCGGCGGCCGCCGAGAGGTAAGCGTTGCGGTCACGCCACTGCCAGAGCCGCCGTGGCGTTTCCGGGTGGAAGGCGTAAAGGAAAAGCGGCTTTCCCGCGAGGTCCAGTTCCAGCCGCAGCGGCTGCTTATAGGCCTGAGGCTCGGTGACGGCGCGCTTCAGTTCCGTTTCGGCGCGAATGGGCAGGGTCGAATAGACTTTGAGCGCGTCCCGCAGCATCGCCTCCGTGCTGCTCTCATAGGGATAGAGCCCGGATGACGACAGGAGCCGTTCCCAAGCCGGACTGGTCTCTTCGAGGACGACGATGTCAGGCCGTTCCTGCTTCAACAGGGCGAGGAAGGCGGTACGATCCTTGATGTTGTCGCCGAAGATATTCGCGGTCATCACCTTGATGCCGCCTTGCGCGGACGAGGCGCGCGCGGTGGGCACGTCGGCGGCCGGCAGGAGCGCGACGGCAAGGCCGATGACCGCCATGGTGATGGCCTTGATGCGGCGGGTCAGGAAGGCCGCGACGGTCAGCAGCACGCCGACGGCGACGACGTAGGGCCAGGCGAAGGTGACGAGGTCCACAAGCCAGAAGCGATCGGCAGCAAGCACGACGGTGCTTACGGCGAAAAGATAGGCAATGACGCCCGGCAGGACGAAAACACGGTAGGCGAGGGCGATCGCTCCCTTGCGCGGTGCTGTGGGCATCGGCGGTTCCTTCTGCATCACGGGATAAGCCGTCAAGGCGATTCCCCGTAACGGGAAGTTCGCATGTAGCCCGTGCAATCCCGCACCGCAATGACAACCTGGCCGGCTACCCCGCCGGGAAGCTTTCAGAGATGTCGTTCCAGCCGGAATTGGTCGCCTTGATGAAGCCGATCTTAACGTCGCGTGACCATTCTCGCATCTCCTTCTGCCGGCTCAGGGCGCTTTCTTCGCTATCATGCCTTTCGCACCAAAGCAGCGTTTTCCCTTCGGGCTTGATGCGTGAATTGGGTTTCTCGCGAAGTTGATGACGCGGCCGGGAATGCCAGCTCCGACGTGGATGAGGAGTTTGCCCTGCTCTGTGGCGAGGATATAGACGTACCAGGTCTGCGCAGCACCGCGGTTGCCGACCGGGTGTTTGAAAGACGAGGCGACACCCTCGGCGAAGCCGGCCATCCGGGCTTGCGCTTTGCTCTCACGCCACTCTTCGAGCATCCTGATATTGGCGCGCATGTCGGCTACGTCTACCGGTGGTTCGTCGGGTTTGACGTCGATGACAGGTGGCTTCGCCTTACTGTGCGCAAGAGCATTCTCACGGCACGCACGTTCTGTCGGAAACGCCATGGCCGATCGACCGATTAAAGCGCCACTCGCATCGCGAAGCTCCCAATGGTAGCCGAGGTCTGTAAAAGGAAATTCCCAGTCGCCGTCTTTGCTTTTGTTCCTGCCACCCATCACAACGTCTCCCAATATTCCCGCAAAGGTAGTGTAGGATTGCAAATCTTTGCACGCAAGCGGGTAGTGATGCCGGCGGTCTGTGGGCCCGTCGCTATTGCAAAAAGAAAGCCCCCGGAAACGGGGGCGAGGTGTTTGGGACGGCTGTTGTCGGGGAGGTATCAGTCGACGTCGGGCGGGATTTCCCGACCGTTCTCGTCATATTGGCGCTGCGCTTCGGCGACCGTGACCTGGGGGCGCAGTTGCGGCGCCGTGAGGAGGGCGAGCGCAAGCGCCGGGGGCTGGATGACGTTGAGGACGGCGACCACGCGCGCATCGCCGCGCACCTTCGCATCCTCGCTCCAGTGATGGATGCGTTCCTCGAAGAGCGTATGGCTCCGCGTGGTGGTCTTCGCGCCGAGCGCGGCATAGGCGGCGGTTGCCGGAGAGACTGTCACGATCTGGGTCATGGCATTTCAACGGTTGGTCGGATGGCAGACCCTATCAGTCGGGAATTTCGCTGCGGTGAATTGTGATGGTCGTATTTTCATCGAATTTTAACGGATGCCGGCGTCCTCTCGCGGTCTTGCCTTTGCGGTGCCAATTCCGCCATAAGGATTGCGGAATGCCGCCGGGATCGCGCGGCTCAAGCATGCCGCCGATGGCGCGGGAGGACCGATGAAGCCGATTTTCGTGCAACTGCAATGCGCTCCGGGCAAGACCTATGAAGTGGCGGATGCGCTTTACGCGACCGAGCTCATCTCGGAGCTCTATTCGACGAGCGGCGAGTTCGATCTGCTGCTCAAGATCTATGTCGAAAGCGAAGAGGATATCGGCAAGTTCATCAACGATCATGTCGCGTCCATTCCCGGCATCGTGCGTTCCCTGACGACACTGACCTTCCGCGCCTTCTAATTCCTTCGTTCTTGCGCTATGAGCGGCGCAACGAAAGAAGGCTGACATGGCAGGCATCGAACACAAGCAGGTGGAGAACGACGAGGCGGGCATGCGCCTCGACCGGTGGTTCAAGGTCCACTATCCGGGGCTCGGCTTCGGTCCGCTCCAGAAATTGCTGCGCTCCGGGCAGGTCCGCATCGATGGCGGGCGCGCGAAAAGCGATACGCGCGTGCAGCCCGGACAGATGATCCGCATTCCGCCCATGGATGTCGATCCGAAGGCCGTGAAATCCGGGCCGATTGCCGGGCGCGACCTCAAGCATTCCCCGGACGGCGAACTCCTGTCGCGCATGCTGCTGCACGAGGACGACAAGGTGTTCGTGCTCAACAAGCCCGCCGGCATCGCCGTACAGGGCGGCTCGGGCGTCACGCGTCATATCGACCAGATGCTGGAAGCCTGGACGAGCCAGAAGGGCGAGAAGCCGCGCCTCGTGCACCGCCTCGACCGCGACACCTCGGGCGTTCTCGTCATCGCCCGCACGCGCGGTGCCGCGCAGAAGCTCACGGCTGCGTTTCGCGAGCGCGACACCAAGAAGACCTACTGGTCGCTGGTCAAGGGCGTGCCGAAGAAGCGCGAGGACAAGATTTCCACCTGGCTCGTCAAGGAGCAGACACCGGATGGCGATCGCATGCGCATCGCCAGGCATGGCGAGGACGGTGCAGACCACGCCGTCTCTTTCTACCGCGTCGTCGAGCAGGCGGGGCAGAATTTTGCGTGGCTGGAGATGGAGCCCTATACCGGCCGCACGCACCAGCTGCGCGTCCACGCTCTGCACATCGGCCACCCCATTCTCGGCGACCCCAAATATTTCGATGCGGACGTGAACTGGAATTTCCCGGGCGGGGTGCAGAACCGGCTGCATCTGCATGCGCGTCACATCGACATTCCCCATCCCAATGGCGGGCGCCTGCGCGTGACGGCGCCTCTGCCCCCGCACATGGTGCAGACGTGGAACCTGTTCGGTTTCGATCAGAATACGGCGGATGAGGAAGAGTGATGCGGCTCGTGCTTTTCGATTGTGACGGAACGCTGGTGGACAGCGTCAAGCTGATCCACGAGGTCATGGCGCGCACCTTCGTCGATTTCGGTTATGCCCGGCCCGATGTGTCCGAGACCAAGGCGATCATCGGGCTCACCCTCGACATCGCGATTGCCCGCATGCAGGGCAAGCCGCATGTCGATGACGAAGCGCTGGCAATGACGGCGCATTACAAGGCCATCTTTACCGGCGTGCGCGCCGAACCCGGTTTCCAGGAGCCGCTTTTCGACGGCATCGCGCCGATGATGGCGCGGCTGGAGCGCGAAGACGACCTGATCCTGGGTGCGGTCACCGGAAAGTCCCGCCGCGGCCTCGATCTCATTCGCGCCTCGCACGGCTTCGACAAGACGTTCTTCGTATCCCGCACCGCCGACGACTGCCCTTCCAAGCCGCATCCGGCCATGGTCATGGAATGCTGCAGCGAGGCGGGTATCGATGCGGACCGCACGGTCGTGATCGGTGACGCCGTCTATGACATGCAGATGGCCAAGGCGGCGGGTGCCAAGGCCATCGGCGTTTCCTGGGGATATGCGAGTGTTCCCGAACTGGTCGATGCGGGCGCGGACCATATCCTGCGCACGCCGGCCGACCTCCTCGAATGGCTGGAGATTTCCGATGCGTGATATCCGAAGCGATCTTTCCGATGCGATGAGCGATCCCGATCCGGTGCGCCGCGCGCAAATCCAGATGAAGCGGCCGCTGCCGAAGCGGTTCTACAAGGACGTGACGACCGAGCAGGCGGAGGAGGGCTTCCGCATCCTTCTCGACGGCCGGCCGGTGCGCACGCCGGGCAAGAACGTCCTGGCGGTGCCGTCCCAGGCGATCGCCGATCGCCTGCGCGAAGAATGGGACGGGCAGGGTGAGGAGATCGATCCCGCGAAGATGCCGGTCACCCGCCTCGTCAACACGGCCATCGACGGCGTTGCTGCCAATTTCGATGCGGTGGCCGACGAGATCGTGCGGTTCGCCGGTACCGACATGCTGTGCTACCGCGCCGATTCGCCCGAGGGCCTCGTCAACCGCCAGCGCGACGGCTGGGATCCGATCCTGCGCTGGGCGGCCGACGCCAAGGGCGCCCGGTTCATCCTCGTCGAAGGCGTGATGCATCAGGAGCAGCCGGCACCGGCGATCGATGCTTTTGCCGCAGCACTTTCCGCCCACACCGATCCGCTCGCGCTGGCCTGCCTGCACACGGTCACGACGCTGACCGGATCGGCGCTGCTGGCGCTGGCGCTGGCGGAAGGCGTTATCGACGCAGAGACGGCCTGGTCTCTCGCCCATGTGGACGAAGACTGGCAGATCGAGCATTGGGGCACCGACGAGGAAGCCTTCCGGCGCCGGGAATTGCGGCGCGAGGAGATGGATGTCGCCGCCTCTGTTCTCGCCGGCATTCCGCGCTGACCTAAGAGTCCGTTTGGAAACCCTCCGCCACCGGGTTTCCAAACGGACTCTGAGACCATCGATCTAGGCAAATCCTCTTCAAGCCCCCGGTTCCCCGTGCTAAGCCGTTGTCTGAACGGGAGGAACCGAGGGATCATGAAGGAAATTCTCCACGAGCTCGAAGTCCGGCGCGAGCGCGCCCGCATGGGTGGCGGCCAGGCGCGCATCGATGCGCAGCACAAGCGCGGCAAGCTGACGGCGCGCGAGCGCATCGATGTCTTCCTCGACGAGGGCTCGTTCGAGGAGTTCGACATGTTCGTCGAACACCGGTCCACGGATTTCGGCATGGAGAAGACGAAGATCGCCGGCGACGGCGTCGTCACCGGCTGGGGCACGGTCAATGGTCGCACCGTCTTCGTCTTCGCCAAGGATTTCACGGTCTTCGGCGGTTCGCTTTCCGAGACCCATGCCCAGAAGATCATGAAGGTCCAGGACATGGCGCTCAAGAACCGGGCGCCGATCATCGGGCTGTACGATGCCGGCGGTGCGCGTATCCAGGAGGGTGTGGCGGCGCTGGGCGGTTATGCCGAGGTCTTCCAGCGCAACGTGCTGGCCTCCGGCGTCATTCCGCAGATTTCCGTCATCATGGGACCGTGCGCCGGCGGCGACGTCTATTCCCCGGCTATGACCGATTTCATTTTCATGGTGCGCGACACGTCCTACATGTTCGTGACGGGTCCTGATGTCGTGAAGACCGTGACGAACGAGACGGTGACGGCCGAGGAACTCGGCGGCGCCTCCGTGCACACCACGAAATCCTCGATCGCCGACGGCGCCTACGACAACGATGTCGACGCGCTTCTGCAGGTTCGTCGCCTGGTCGATTTCCTGCCCCAGTCCAACACGTCGCCCGTGCCCGAGATCGAATGCTTCCAGTCCGTGGAGGAGATCGACGCGTCGCTCGACACGCTTGTGCCGGCCAATGCCAACAAGCCCTATGACATCAAGGAACTGATCCTCAAGACCGTCGACGAGGGCGACTTCTTCGAGATCCAGGAGAGTTTCGCCCGCAACATCGTCTGCGGCTTCGGCCGCATCGAGGGCGCAACGGTCGGCTTCGTCGCCAACCAGCCGATGGTGCTGGCGGGCGTTCTCGATTCGGATGCCAGCCGCAAGGCCGCACGCTTCGTGCGCTTCTGCGACTGCTTCAACATCCCCGTCGTGACCTTCGTGGATGTCCCGGGCTTCCTGCCGGGCACGGCGCAGGAATATGGCGGCCTCATCAAGCACGGCGCCAAGCTGCTCTTCGCCTTTGCGGAGGCGACGGTGCCGAAGGTAACGCTCATCACGCGCAAGGCCTATGGCGGCGCCTATGACGTCATGGCCTCGAAGCACCTGCGCGGCGACATCAACTATGCCTGGCCGACGGCCCAGATCGCGGTAATGGGAGCCAAGGGCGCGGTGGAGATCATTTTCCGGAAAGATATCGCCGATCCCGAAAAGATCGCCGAGCACACGAAGATGTACGAGGACCGGTTCCTCTCACCCTTCGTGGCGGCCGAGCGCGGCTATATAGACGAGGTGATCATGCCGCACTCGACGCGCAAGCGTATTGCCCGCGCGCTCCGCCTGTTGCGCAACAAGGACCTGGAAAATCCCTGGAAGAAGCACGACAACATCCCGCTGTAGGGGAACGTTCGACAGCGTGCCGGGAGCTTCGCCCCCGGCCGTGCTGGCGGCGTCTAGGCGACGAATTTCAGGCCGAGAATGCCGGTGACGATAAGGGCGATGCAGCCGATCCGCATGGCGGTGGCCGGCTCGGCGAACAGGACGATGCCGAGAATGACGGTGCCGACGGTGCCGATGCCGGTCCAGATCGCATAGGCCGTGCCCATGGGCAGCGTCTTCACGGCTAGGCCGAGAAGCACGATGCTGACCAGCATGGAACCGGCGGTGAGAACGGTCGGCACGAGCTTGGTGAAACCATCGGTATATTTGAGACCGACGGCCCAGCCGATTTCAAAGAGACCTGCAAGGGTGAGGAGAATCCAGGGCATTTTGCCTACTCCGTTTGAAAGGAGCGAGGCCGTCCCCGCGATCGTGACCGGATTGCCCGGCGGTAGCCGTCTACCGGGTGGGAATATCGCGCATTGGCAGGCCGATCGCAAGAGCGGGGACGGCATGTCAGCCATGCGCCCCCGCCATGGGAAGCCGTTCCGTCATCCGAGGCGTTCGGCGTGCCACTTCAGATGGTCGTCCATGAAGGTCGAGATGAAGTAGTAGGAGTGGTCGTAGCGCTCGTGCATGCGCAGCGTGAGCTTGATGTCCGTATCCTTGATCGCCTCCTCGAACAGCCAGGGGCGAAGGCCGTTGTCGAGGAAGCCATCCGCCTTGCCCTGATCGATGAGGAATTCGGGAAAGCGGGCGCCATCGGCCACCAGCGCGCAGGCATCGTATTCGCGCCAGGCGGCCTTGTCGGCGCCGAGATACTTTTCGAAGGCGGGTGCGGACCAGTCGGCCGTCGAAGGCTCCACGATGGGGGCGAAGGCGGAGCAGCTCTTGAACCGGTCTGGATGCTTGAGCGCGATGGTCATGGCGCCGTGTCCGCCCATCGAGTGACCGAAAATGCCCTGGCGCTCCATGTCCATGCGGAAATGCTGGCTAAGGAAATTCGGCAGCTCTTCCGTCACATAGCTGTACATCTGGTAGTTTTCCGCCCAGGGCGCCTCCGTGGCGTCGAGATAGAAGCCGGCGCCCTTGCCCATTTGCCAGTTGGTGATCTCGTCGGGCACCTCATTGCCGCGCGGGCTGGTATCGGGGCAGACGACGATCAGGCCAAGCTCCGCCGCCATGCGGCGATATTCGCCCTTCTCCACGACATTGGCATGGGTGCAGGTGAGGCCGGAGAGATACCACAGCACCGGGCGCGGCTCCTTGATCGCCTGCGGCGGCACGAAGACGGCGAAGGTCATTTCCGTCTTGCAGGCTTCGGAATCGTGGGCGAATACGCCCTGCATGCCGCCGAAGGCGGTGTTCTGGGATAGCACTTTCATGGAAGCTCCTGAAGTCAGGTGGCGAGCGACACGGCCGCGTTCACCGCGGCTGCGACCAGCACCGTGTTGAAGAAGAAGGAGGCGATGGCGTGCAGCAGGTTGACCTTGCGCATCGCCGTCGAGGTGATCGCGACGTCGGATGTCTGCGCCGTCATGCCGATCACGAAGGCAAAATACAGGAAGTCGAACACCCCCGGCTTCGTATCGCCGGGGAAGGAGAGGCTGCGGCCGCCGCCGCGATCCATCTCCGTGTTCGACGGCCGCCAGTAGACATGGGCGTAATGCAGTGCGGCCATGGTGTGGATGGTAAACCAGCCGAGGGCGACCGAGGCGAAGGCGAGAGCGAGCTCGAGACCGCCGGCGCCCTTCCGATTGAGCACGACGAACAGCGAGCCGATCGAAATGGCGGCGGCGGCGAAGGTGACGGCGAAGATGATCCAGACCGGTTCGTCGGCGTCGGTGGCATGATGCTCGAGATAGGCCGCGGTCAGATAGGGCAGGCGAATGACCGTCATCACCAGGTAGCAGGAGAAGAACATGACGGCCGCGATGTCGATTGCGAAATCCGGCTTGAGCCAGATCGCCGGCACGCCACAGACGATGGCGGCGCCGATACCCGCATAGAAGGGCACGTGCCGGCCGTAGATCCTGCCTGCCGGTGCCCTCGTCATGATCCCGCCCGCGCATTCTTCGCCCGGCGGCAAAGCCGGTCCAGGGTTTCCAGGAAGGCGGAACGGTCGCGCGGCGAGAAGGCGGCATTGTAGCCCTTGCTTTCGCCTGTCTCGCGCAGATGCGCGCCGAGATCGCGCATCGCGCTCGCCATGCCGATATTCGTCTGGTCGAACAGCCGTCCGGTCGGGCCGGTCACATGCGCGCCTTTCGCGACGGTGCGCCCGGCAAGCGGCACGTCGGCGGTGATGACGATATCGCCTTCGCGCACGTTGTCGACGATCCAGTTGTCGGCCGCGTCGAAGGCCCCGGAGACGATGACGTTGCGGATCATCGGGTCACGAGACGGCCGCAGCCCCGAATTGGCGACGAAGGTCACCGGCAGGCCATGCCGCTCGGCAACCTTCAGCACCTCGGGCTTCACCGGGCAAGCATCCGCATCGACAAAGATGGTAGGCTGGTTTTCGCTCATACGATCCGTCTTTTCAGCTCGCCCGCTCCTGGCCCTCGGCCGGCCGCACCATGTCGACATGCGGAATGCCGTCTTCGACATATTCTGCCGACGTCGGCATGAAGCCAAGGGACCGGTAGAAGGGTTCGAGATGGCTTTGCGCCGAAAGCGCGATCGGCTGGCCAGGAAAATGCGCCCCGCAGGCATCGATCGCCGTGCGCATCAGAACGCCGCCAAGCCCGCTGCCGCGATGGGCCGGCGCGACGATGACCCGGCCGATGTGCGGGAAATCGTCTTCAGTCTTCAGCAATCGCGCATAGGCCGCGGTCTCGCCGTCGATCAGCAGGCGCAGATGCAGCGCGTCTGCGTCCTTGCCATCCAGCTCCGGATAGGCGCACGCCTGCTCGACCACGAAGACATCGACCCGCAGCTTCAGCAATGCATAAAGCTCGACGGCGGAGAATGCTTCCATCCTCCGCACATCGACGCTGTAGGCGGTTGCCGTCATCAGTAGACGACGACGCTGCGGATGGACTTGCCCTCATGCATGAGGTCGAAGCCCTTGTTGATGTCTTCCAGCGGCATGGTGTGGGTGATCATCGGATCGATCTGGATCTTGCCTTCCATGTACCAGTCGACGATCTTGGGTACATCCGTGCGGCCGCGTGCGCCGCCGAAGGCCGTTCCCATCCAGTTGCGGCCGGTGACCAGCTGGAACGGACGCGTCGAGATTTCCTGGCCCGCGCCGGCGACGCCGATGATGACCGACTTGCCCCAGCCGCGATGGGCCGATTCCAGCGCCTGGCGCATGACCTTCGTATTGCCCGTGCAGTCGAAGGTGTAGTCGGCCCCGCCGATCGTGTCGCCGTTGCGCTTCGTCATGTTGACCAGATAGGGCACGATGTCGTCGCCGACCTCCTTCGGATTGACGAAATGCGTCATGCCGAACTTCTCGCCCCAGGCCTTGCGGTCGTTGTTGATATCGACGCCGATGATCATGTCGGCGCCGGCAAGGCGCAGGCCCTGCAGCACGTTGAGGCCGATGCCGCCGAGGCCGAAGACGATGGCCGTCGAGCCCACTTCCACCTTGGCCGTGTTGATAACGGCGCCGATGCCGGTGGTCACGCCGCAGCCGATGTAGCAGATCTTGTCGAACGGGGCGTCCGGGTTGACCTTGGCAAGCGCGATCTCCGGCAGGACCGTGTAGTTCGCGAAGGTGGAGCAGCCCATATAGTGGAAGATCTTGTCCTTGCCGATGGAGAAGCGCGAGGTACCGTCGGGCATCACGCCCTGGCCCTGCGTGGCGCGGATGGCGGTGCAGAGATTGGTCTTGCGCGACAGGCAGGAATAACATTCGCGGCATTCCGGCGTGTAGAGCGGAATGACATGGTCGCCCTTCTTCAGCGACGTGACGCCCGGGCCGACATCGACGACGATGCCGGCGCCCTCATGGCCGAGAATGGCGGGGAAAAGGCCTTCCGGGTCGGCACCCGACAGGGTGAACTCGTCCGTATGGCAGATGCCGGTCGCTTTCACCTCGATGAGCACCTCGCCGGCGCGCGGGCCTTCGAGCTGCACGGTCATCACTTCCAGCGGTTTTCCTGCCTGAACGGCAACGGCGGCACGTACGTCCATAGTCGTCTCCCTATGCGGATTCTCTTGCGGCCAGACCATTGCAGAGCCGGGCCGCCGTCTCAAGTCTTGGGGGTGAAATCAGGCCTGATCTTTTTGTATCAGCCTGGCGATCTCGGCTTCGAGTGTGGCGATCGCCTTGCCCGTCCGCTCGTGCAGCTGGTGCACCTCGCGGAGCTGGCGAAGCAGCGGATGGAGGTGTTCGTCGCCGGCGGGATCGCTCGGCGCATCGCCGATGCCGGCGATCAGCCAGGACGGCGAGACCGACAGCACGCCCGCCAGCATGAAGAGCGCCTTGGTGTCCGGCTCGGCGCGATCGCTCTCCCAGCCGCCGATCGTGTCTTGCGGCAGGCCGAGCCGGGCCGCGAGGTCTTCCAGGGAAAGGCCGATGGCATCGCGCGCGCGCCAGATGCGGCCGCCCAGCGTGTCGCCGTCGGTGCGGATGGCAGGAAAAGGAATGGTGTTGTTCTCGCCGGCAATGGTCATCGCGGCCTCCAATGTGTTTCCGGCAAGTTTACAGGCAGAGGGGGTCTTGTTTCTACCTCAAATGCGCCGCTTCGCGCCGCCCTTGCAGGGCCTGAAATCCGGCATTGCCAGTTGGGCGAAAAGGTCTAAGGAGAAGGTAACGAGGAGACAAACCATGAATGCAGGCGCAGGCCCTGCCGGCCAGTCCGGCGCAAACACCATGCAGGGCGTGGCGCTCATGGCCGCCGCCATGCTGCTTCTGCCCTGCATGGATGCCATCGCCAAATACATGGCCAATTTCGCCGGCATGTCGCCGGGGCAGGTCACGTTCTACCGCTTCTTCTTCCAGCTGGTCTGCACCGTGCCGTTGATCTTCACGGCGGCCGGTGCCGCGACGTTGCGCCCGAAGCGTCCTTGGCTCAACCTCTTGCGCGGGGCCATCCACGGTGCCGCAAGCCTGCTGTTCTTCGCCGCCGTCAAATACATGCCGCTGGCGGATGTCTTCGCGATCTACTTCGTCGAACCCTTCATCCTGACCGCGATGTCGGCCGCCTTTCTCGGCGACAGGGTCGGCTGGCGGCGCTGGCTCGCCATCATCATCGGCTTCGGCGGCGCGCTCATCGTCATCCAGCCGAGTTTCGTGCTGTTCGGCTGGACGGCGCTGCTGCCGGTCGGCTGCGCCTTCCTGTATTCGGTCTATCTTTTCATGAACCGGGCGATCGGCGATGCCGATTCTCCCCTCACCATGCAGACCATCGCCGGCTTCGGCGGAACGCTGTTCATGGGCCTGGCCCTGATGATCGGCAACAATGCCGGCATTGCGGACTTCGAACTGTCGCTGCCGCCATCGCTTTTCACACTCATTCTGCTGCTCATTCTGGGGGCGCTGTCGGGCTATGCGCATATGCTGGTGGTGCGCGCTTTCCGCATGGCGCCGCTCTCGCTGCTGGCACCCTTCCAGTATTTCGAGATCATCTCGGCCACCGTGCTCGGCTATGCGATCTTCGGCGATTTCCCGACGCCGTCGAAATGGCTCGGTATCGCGATCATCGTCGCCTCAGGCCTTTTCATCATCTGGCGCGAACAAACGAGCCGAAAGGCGAGGGCGGACATCGCCTTCGACTAAAGTGCCCGCGCGCCGCCGTTGAACGGCCGGCGCTTTTGTGGCTACAACGCCTGACAAGACTGCCGGGAGGAAAGCATGTTCACGAAAATCCTGATTGCCAATCGCGGCGAGATCGCCTGCCGCGTGATCAAGACGGCACGCAGGATGGGCATAGCCACCGTTGCGGTCTATTCCGATGCTGATCGGGATGCGCTGCATGTCGAAATGGCCGACGAGGCCGTTCTTATCGGCCCCGCGCCGGCGGCCGAAAGCTACCTGGTCGCAGACAAGATCATCGCGGCCTGCAAGGAGACCGGCGCACAGGCGGTTCATCCCGGCTACGGCTTCCTGTCCGAGCGCGCCAGCTTCTGCGAGGCGCTGGAGGCGGAGGGCATCGTCTTCATCGGCCCGAAGCCCAAGGCGATCCGCGCCATGGGCGACAAGATCGAATCGAAGAAATTCGCCAATGCCGCGAAGGTCCCGACGGTGCCGGGCTTCCTCGGCGTCATCGAGGACGCCGCCCATGCCGAGCGCATCGCCGGCGAGATCGGCTATCCCGTGATGATCAAGGCCTCGGCGGGCGGCGGCGGCAAGGGCATGCGCATCGCCTGGAACGAGGAAGAGGTGCGCGATGGCTTCGACCGCGCCCGCTCGGAGGCGAAAAGCGCGTTCGGCGACGACCGCGTCTTCATCGAGAAGTACATCGTCGACCCGCGCCATATCGAGATCCAGGTGCTCGCGGATGCGCATGGCACGACGCTCTATCTCGGCGAGCGCGAATGCTCCATCCAGCGCCGAAACCAGAAGGTCGTCGAGGAGGCGCCGTCGCCGTTTCTCGATGAGGCGACGCGGCGTGCCATGGGCGAGCAGTCGGTGGCGCTCGCCAAAGCCGTCGATTACCAGAGCGCCGGCACGGTGGAGTTCATCGTCGACCGCGACCGCAATTTCTATTTCCTCGAAATGAACACCCGCTTGCAGGTCGAGCATCCGGTCACGGAACTCGTTACGGGCATCGACCTCGTGGAGCAGATGATCCGCATCGCCGCCGGCGAAAAGCTGACGCTGGCGCAGGACGATATCCGCCTGGACGGTTGGGCCATCGAAAGCCGTCTCTATGCCGAGGACCCGTATCGCAGCTTCCTGCCGTCCATCGGCCGGCTCACCCGCTATCGCCCGCCCGCGGAAGGGAAAACCGGTTCGACCATCGTGCGCAACGATACCGGCGTCTACGAGGGCGCCGAAATCTCGATGTATTACGATCCGATGGTCGCCAAGCTCTGCACCTGGGCGCCGAGCCGCCTGGAGGCGATCGACGCCATGAGCGACGCGCTCGATGGTTTCACTGTCGACGGCATCGAGCACAATGTTCCCTTCCTCGCCGCGCTGATGCGGCATCCGCGCTGGCGGGAGGGACGACTTTCGACCGGTTTCATCGCCGAGGAATATCCCGACGGCTTCATGCCGATGGCGCCGAGCGCCGACGAGGCGCAGGTGTTGGCCCGTATCGCCCTGTCGGCCCATTTGACCGATGCCGCGCGCCGCGCGAAACATCTTGACCGTCTGCGCCCGGCGCAGGCGCTGCGATCCGGCTGGGTGGTGAAGATCGGCGATGATTATTACGCGCTCACGACGGCGGATGCGGTCGAGAGCGACTGGCGGCCGGGCGATGCCGTCTGGCGCGGCGCGGTCGACGGCCAATCGGTGACGGCGCAGGTGCGGCCGCTGCGAAACGGCATGCGCATCGACTGGCAGGGGCTGTCCGTGCTGACCCGCGTCTTCACGCCGCGCCTTGCCGAACTCGATGCGCTGATGCCGGTCAAACTGCCCCCGGATACCTCGAAAATGCTGCTCTGCCCCATGCCGGGCCTCGTCGTGTCGATCGCCGTGCAGGAAGGGCAGGAGGTCAAGGCGGGCGAGACCCTGGCCGTCGTGGAGGCGATGAAGATGGAGAACGTGCTGCGCGCCGAGCGCGACCTGACCGTCGGCCCGATCCGCGCCCGGCCCGGCGAAAGCCTGGCCGTCGATGCCGTCATCATGGAATTCGCCTGAGTCTCGAAATTTGTTAGGAAATCGCCGCTAGCCTGAAATCTCCGGTCACGAGGCCGGGGAGGACGCCATGTCGACATCGGTTTCGGTGATCTTGCTGCTGGCAATCAATCTCGGCCTGATCTGGCTGTTGATCGCTGCCCCGGTCGGCCGCCGCACCCTGCGGCTCAGCCGGGTGGTGAAGGCGTCGCCGTCCCGCCTCGCCGGGCTGGTCAGCCCGCTCGGGAGGGAAGCCGACTGGCATCCCGCGATCCTGTCGAGCGAACCGCTTTCCGCAGATCGTGTCCGGCAGACCTTTCGCTATCCCGACCGGCGGGGCGAGCCGATCACGCGCACCGTGTCGGTGCGCGAAGCGCGCGACGGCGACGGCATCGCCTGCGAGACGCGCGTCATCGAAGACAGCGCGCTGGATGCGTCCTTCTGGCATGACTACATCGATCGGCGTTTCCTGCGTCCGGTGCCGGGCGGCACGCTGATGACGGTCGAACAGACGGATCGTTATCGCGGCTTCGCCTTTCTTCTTTTCCGCTATGTGCAGCTGCGCCGGGAAATGAAGGCGCTCGACCAGTGGCTCGCCACGGGCCAGGGCGAAGTGAGGGGTGTTCTGGAACGGCCGGCGACGCAGGTGGCGCTCGCCGTCCTGTCCACGTTGCTGCTCTGGCCATTCTTCGGGCTCAACGCCCGCGGCCTGTTGCTGTCGTCTTTTCTGACCGTGGTGATCGTTCTGCACGAATTCGGACACATGGCCGCCTACCGGGCCTTCGGCCACAAGCGCGTGCGCATGATCTTCGTGCCGCTGCTCGGCGGCATCGCCGTCGGCGGGCGGCCTTACAATTCACGATTCGAGGTGGCGGTCTGCGCGCTGATGGGCGCGGGCATGTCCGCCTTCCTGGTGCCGCCGCTGATCGCGCTGCACGATGCCGGCTCGCGCGCGACAAGTGCGGCCGTGCTGGTCTTCCTGCTGATCCTCGGCGCGTTCAACCTGCTCAATCTGCTGCCCATGCATCGCTTCGACGGCGGGCAGGTGTTGCGTCAGGTTTTCCCCAGTCGAAGCGGCCTGCTTTCGGCGAGCTTTCTCGTGACGCTTGCCATCGTATTCGTCGGCTGGCGTATCGGCCTGCCGTTCATGCTTCTCATCGCCGGCCTTGCCGTCTTCACGCTGTTGAGCCTGATCGGTGCCGGTGGGGTGAAACCCCGCCGTGCGCTGGAGCCGATGACGCCGCCGCAGCGGCTGCTGGCGGGCTTCGGCCTCTATGCAGCCCTTTCCCTGCACGGCTACGCCATCGTCTATGCCTGCGACGCGCTCATGGCCTGACCGTCGGTGTCGGGAGTGGTTTCACCGAAGACCCGCTCGAACGACTCGCGGATGCGGACATCCACGTCGCTCATCATGACCGGCAGGCCGAGATCGACGAGGCTCGTCACGCCGTAGCCGCGGATACCGCAGGGCACGATGCCGCTGAAATGCTCCAGATCCGGATCGACATTGAGGGAGAAGCCATGAAAGCTCACCCAGCGGCGCAGGCGAATGCCGATGGCGGCGATCTTGTCCTCGGCCGGCGAGCCATCCGGCAGCGGCGGGCGTTCGGGCCTGCGCACCCACACACCGACACGATCCTCACGCCGCTCGCCACGGACGTTCATGGAATCGAGCGCATCGATCACGACGGCTTCGAGTGCCGCCACGAAGGCGCGCACATCCTGCCGCCGGCACTTGAGATCCAGCATCACATAGACGACGCGCTGACCCGGCCCGTGATAGGTGTACTCGCCGCCGCGTCCGGTCGAAAACACCGGAAACCGATCGGGGGCCACGAGGTCATCCGGCACCGCGCTCGTGCCGGCGGTATAGAGGGGGGGGTGCTCGACCAGCCAGACGAGTTCGTCGGCCTCGCCGCGGGCAATGGCCGCGGCCTCGCGCTCCATCGTTTCGACCGCCTCGTCATAGGCGACAAGTCCCGGGGCGACGCGCCAGCGCACCGGCGGGGAGCCGGGAATCGCTAGAAGGGATGTCTCGATGTCCTGACGCTGCATGACGGCCTTCCTTTCGGGTTCCTTGTGCCAGATATAGGAGCGATCATGCAAGGATTTCAGGGGTTTCCGGGGCTTCTCGAAGGGGCTGTTGAAATTGTTTCGCTTTCCCTCATTTTTCTTGTCACGCGGCCTTGTGCACCCCAAATCCTTTTGCTACATGCACCCCCGTCGCCGCAAGACGACATCTACCACGATGCGGTCGTGGCGGAATTGGTAGACGCGCAGCGTTGAGGTCGCTGTGGGGCAACCCGTGGAAGTTCGAGTCTTCTCGACCGCACCAAGAACCCGGCCTAGTGCCGGGTTTTCTCGTTTCAGGGCTTCTGTTTTCCCATCCCTCCGCACAGCCGTTCCCGCAGCTTTCGCGCGGCGCCCATCGGGCGCGCCTAAATGGTGCTCAAATCATCTGCGACAAGCGTTATAGTTAATGTTTCCTTACTGTTGAGCGCTTGCGGTGGGGAAATCACAGCGTTGCCGGAAATTCTGTGACAGAATCGCAACACATTTTTTTCCAGAGTTTGCTACACCCTCTGGCAAGCGACGAAATGTCCATTTCCCGCCACAAACGGGGCGCAGCGATGGGGACATGCAGATGCGGGCGACCGCGCTCAAGGGAAACGATGAGCCAAACGATGTCATTGCCGCCGGAATTGTCGGAAAAGCGTACGAAAACCGTACGCTCCCGGTTTCGTCGTCGAAGACCGGCCGGCCGCGGAATAGTTGAAGTGATACCCAGGTCTGAGTTGATGCCGATGAAAGTACTTGTAATGGGTCTTTGCCTTTCGCTCTCCTACGGGATGGCGTCGACGGCTCTGGCATTCGATCCCGATGCGGGCATTACCAAGGAAAGCGGGCCCTTCGATCTCTTCAAGTTCGGTTTCTTCTCCTACAAGGAAGGTCGCAAGGGCGATGCCGTCGAGGCCTATCGCTACGCCGCGGAAAAGGGGCATACGGGTTCGCGCTGGGCGCTCGCCAATATGTATGCCGACGGCGATGGCGTACCGGAAAATGATCTGGAAGCCTTCAAGATCTATAGCGAGATCGCCCGCGCCGGCGTCGAGCCGGGCTCTGAAGACACGGGTTATTTCGCGAGTGCCCTGATTTCGCTCGCCAGCTATTATCGCCGCGGCATTCCGGACAGTCCTGTCCGGATCGATTTGGCGCAGGCGCGTCAACTCTATTTCCAGGCTGCATCCACCTTCGGCATCCCGGAAGCGCAGTTCCAGCTTGGCCGCATGATGCTGCGCGGCGAGGGTGGCAATGTGTCGGTGCACCAGGCCAAGAAGTGGCTGAACCGCGCGCGCAACAAGGGCCATGCCGGCGCCATGGGCCTGTTCGGTAACATTCTCTTCCAGGAAGGGGACACCGCCCGCGGTCTCGCCTTCATGACGGCGGCGCTGGACCATTGCCCGCCCAAGGACTGTGGCTGGCTTCAGGCGACGCAGGAGGAAGCCTTCTCCGTCGCCACCGAGGAAGACCGCCGAAAAGGCGTCGCGCTCGCCCAGAGCATCCGTTTCAACCCCAACGAATAGCCTGATCCGCAAGCGATCAGGCGTGTATTACGCCGCGTAGTCGAGCACGGCCACAACGGGCACGTGGTCCGAGGGCTTTTCCCAGTTGCGCACATGCTTTTCGACGCCAGTCGAGACCAGACGGTCCGATGCCTCGGCCGACAGCATGAGATGGTCGATGCGGATACCGTAGTTCTTCGGCCAGCACCCGCCCTGATAATCCCAGAACGTATAGAGCGGCGCGGCATCCGATGAGGCGCGCACGGCATCGGTGAGGCCAAGATTTTCCAGACGCCGGAAGGCCTGCCGGGTCGGCGGCAGATAGAGCGCGTCCCGCTCCCAGACCTTGACGTCCCAGCAGTCGTGCGGCTCGGGGATGACATTGTAGTCGCCGGCAAGCACCAGGGGTTCCTCCAGCGCCAGGCGATCCTGCGCGAAGGCGAAGAGGCGTTCCATCCACGAAAGCTTGTAGGGGTATTTGACCGGGTCGTCGGCGGGGTTGCCGTTCGGCAGGTAGATCGAGCAGACGCGGATCGCGCCGCCGTCAACGGAAAAGACGCCCTCGATGAAGCGCGCCTGTTCGTCGGCCGCGTCGCCGGGAAGGCCGCGGTTCACCTCGTCGGGGCGGATCTTCGACAGAAGCGCGACGCCGTTGAAGCCCTTCTGCCCGTGTGTCTCCACATGATAGCCGAGCGCTTCGATCTCAAGGCGGGGAAAGGTCTCGTCGACCGTCTTGATTTCCTGCAACGCGACGATGTCGGGGTTCGATTCCTTCAGCCACGCGACGAGGTTTTCGATCCGGGCCCGCACGCCGTTGATGTTCCAGGTGGCAATCTTGATCGGCATGAGGTTTCCGTTTCGTGTGTGGTTCCGGCCAGCCTGGTTGGCCGGGTTCAAAGTGGGATCAGATCGAGAAGCTGGTGCCGCAGCCGCAATTGGCGACGGCGTTCGGGTTCTTGATCTGGAAAGACTGGCCGAGAAGGTTGTCGACGAAGTCGATCTCCGAGCCATCCATATAGACGAGCGAAAGCTGATCGATCAGCACGCGCGCATTGTCCTTCTCCAGCACGAGATCATCGTCCTGCTGGTCTTCGACGAGATCGAACTTGTAGGAAAAGCCGGAACAGCCGCCGCCTTCGACGGAGACGCGAAGCGCCTGCTTTTCGGGAGAGGAGCCGAGAATGCTCGCAATGCGCCGGGCGGCGGCATCGGAGAGGGTTACGGGTTGGTCGTTCATGTCTGCCTCCTGCCGGGGTCAAGATCCGGAGAGAATCGCTTGTTCGCACAGGCCGGCGCGGCTGCGCCGTGAGGACCGGCTGCGGGCGGAACCGTCGCCAGATCATTGAAAACGCTGATCTTTAAGACGGAGCTTGCGGCCGGACTTGCTGCTATGCACACTATAGGTATGAAGGCATTGAGGCCGCGTCAATGGGCGGCGTGAATGCAGGTGACGAATGACACTCGACAGACATGCGCTGGGTTTCGGCGCCGGACAGCGCGCCATCTATGCTTCCGATCCCTGGACAAGCCGTGGACGGCTGTTTCCCGAAAGCGAAAGCCCGACGCGATCGGATTTCCAGCGCGACCGCGACCGCATCGTGCACACGACGGCGTTCCGGCGCCTCAAGCACAAGACGCAGGTGTTCATCGCCGCCGACGGGGACCATTACCGTACGCGGCTGACCCACACGATCGAAGTGGCGCAGATCGCCCGCGCCCTGGCGCGCGCGCTGAAGCTCGACGAGGATCTCGCCGAAGGCGTGGCGCTGGTTCACGATTTCGGCCACACCCCCTTCGGCCATACCGGGGAGGACGCGCTGCAGGAGGTGCTGGAGCCCTTCGGCGGCTTCGACCACAACGCCCAGTCCCTGCGCATCGTCACCAAGCTCGAGCGGCGTTATGCCGAGTTCGACGGGCTGAACCTGACCTGGGAAAGCCTGGAAGGCCTGGTCAAGCACAACGGTCCGCTGATCGGCCCCAACGGGGAGTGCACCCATGGCAAGGAGGTGCCGCGGCCCATTCTCGAATATTGCGCGCTGCATGACCTGGAGATCGGCAGTTTCGCAAGCCTGGAGGCGCAGGTCGCCGCCATCGCCGACGATATCGCCTACAACACCCATGACATCGACGACGGTCTGCGCTCCGGCTTCCTGACCTTCGACATGCTGGAGGATGTGCCGTTCCTCGCGGGGCTGATGAAGGAAGTGCATGACCGCTATCCCGGTCTGGAGGCCTCGCGCTTCACCCATGAGATCATGCGCCGGCAGATCACGGCGATGGTGGAGGATGTGATCGGCTACGCGCAACGCGCGCTGCTGGACGTTCGCCCCGAGAGCGCCGACGATGTGCGCAAGGCGCGGCGATGCATGGCGACCTTTTCCGAGGCGATGGGGGAGACCGATCGGCAGATCAAGAAGCTCCTGTTCTCGCGGATCTACCGGCACCCGGAAGTCATGCGCGTTCGGGCCAATGCCGCCTCGATCCTGACCGATCTCTATCACGCCTATATGGATGACCCGCAGCTCATGCAGGGGCACTACTGGGTCGATCGCATCGCCACCATGCCGGAATCGGCGCGTGCTCGCCACGTCGCGGATTATCTGGCGGGCATGACCGACAATTACGCGATCAACACCCATCGCCGGCTGTTTGACCATACCCCTGAATTGCGATAGTCAGCCGGCACCCCGAATTTCTTCGCAGAAAAGCCCCCGATGCGGGTCTCTGCGCGCGGATGGATGAGATGAACCTTTTTACAGACTTCGACAGCAGAATCAAAAACGTACTCGAAGGACTTCAAATCGTCCGTGAGAAGCGCGCCGAACTCGATTTCGGCCGTATCTCCGTCGAGCCGCCGCGCGATCAGAGCCATGGCGATGTCGCGACGAATGCGGCGATGGTTCTCGCCAAGCCGCTCGGCCTCAATCCCCGCGCGCTTGCCGATCTCATTGTCGCCGAACTGAAGAACGATCCGGAAGTCGCCGATGTCGGCGTGGCCGGGCCGGGCTTCATCAATGTGCGCCTGTCCGTCGCTTACTGGCAGAAGCTTCTGGCCGCCGTCGTTACGGCTGGCGCCGACTACGGCCGCAGCACGGTCGGCACCGGCCGCAAGGTCAATGTGGAATATGTGTCGGCCAATCCGACCGGGCCCATGCATGTCGGCCATTGCCGCGGCGCGGTGGTTGGCGATGCGCTTGCCAATCTTCTTGGCTTCGCCGGCTATGACGTCACCAAGGAATACTACATCAACGATGCCGGGTCGCAGATCGACGTGCTGGCGCGGTCGGCCTTCCTTCGCTATCGCCAGGCGCTCGGCGAGACCATCGGCGAGATCCCGCCGGGCCTCTATCCCGGCGACTACCTGATTCCGGTCGGGGAGGCGCTTGTGGCCGAGCACGGCACGTCGCTGCGCGCGATGTCGGAGGCGCAGTGGCTGCCGATCGTCAAGGAAAAGGCCATCGAGATGATGATGGCGATGATCCGTGAGGACCTTGCCGCCCTCAATGTCGTGCACGACGTCTTCTTCTCGGAGCGTTCGCTGCATGCCGGAAACGGTGCGCCGATCCGCACCGCGATCAACGACCTGACCTTCAAGGGCTATGTCTACAAGGGTGTCTTGCCGCCGCCGAAGGGCCAGCTTCCGGAAGACTGGGAAGATCGCGAGCAGACCCTGTTCCGCTCGACCGAGGTGGGCGACGATATCGACCGCCCGCTGATCAAGTCCGACGGCTCCTATACCTACTTTGCCGCTGACGTCGCCTACTTCAAGGACAAGTTCGATCGCGGCTTCGACGAGATGATCTATGTGCTCGGCGCCGACCATGGCGGTTACGTCAAGCGCCTGGAGGCGGTCGCCAAGGCCGTTTCCGATGGAAGCTCGAAGCTGACCGTCCTGCTGTGCCAGCTCGTCAAGCTGTTCCGCGATGGCGAGCCCGTGAAGATGTCCAAGCGCTCCGGCGATTTCGTCACCCTGCGCGATGTCGTCGAGGAGGTCGGCCGCGATCCCGTCCGCTTCATGATGCTCTATCGCAAGAGCAGCGAGCCGCTCGACTTCGACTTTGCGAAGGTAACCGAGCAGTCCAAGGACAATCCGGTCTTCTATGTCCAGTATGCCCATGCGCGTTGCATGTCGGTGTTCCGCCAGGCGGCCGAGGCGCTGCCGGACCTCGATGTAAGCGCGCTCGATCTTGCCGGTGCGATCGCCGGAAACATCGCGGATCCGAGCGAGTTGCAGCTTCTGGCAAAACTGGCAGAATATCCCCGTGTCATCGAAGGTGCGGCGGCGGCGCAGGAGCCGCATCGCATTGCATTTTATCTCTATGAACTTGCCAGCGCATTCCACGGACACTGGAACAAGGGTAAAGAACAACCGGAATTACGGTTTGTTAACGATAAAAATAGAGAATTGACCATCGCCAGACTTGGGCTGGTGCACGCTGTCGCTTCCGTTCTCAAGTCGGGTCTGTCCATTACAGGCACCGCAGCACCGGATGAAATGCGATAACGTCACCATTTACCCATAATAAGCTGGCAATGCGTCTTTGTAGCTTATGAGTGGGAAGCAGTATGGCTGACAAGAACTTCGCGCGAAGCGGAACCGGTGATGCGGGCCTCTTGGCGGATGATGATCCGCTGAGCGAGCTTACCCGTCTCGTGAACTTCGATCCGCGCCCGGTGCAGGGCGTGACGCAATCCTTCTCGGAGACCGCGCAGCCGGTGTCCCGGCGCGAGAATGCCGTTCTCGCGCTTGAGGACGAGCTGATGCGCGCC
This sequence comes from Shinella sumterensis, assembly GCF_004514425.2. Taxonomy (GTDB): domain Bacteria; phylum Pseudomonadota; class Alphaproteobacteria; order Rhizobiales; family Rhizobiaceae; genus Shinella; species Shinella sumterensis. Next base: position 203,324 of record NZ_MYFN02000006.1, on the reverse strand, counting down.
TTCGAGCAATACGATGCGCCCGCAAGCCGCGTTTCGGCGCAGCCGCTGGTGGAGCCGGTCGCCGAGCGCCATGTCGAGCCCGTCTTCGACGTGCCGGCACCGGTTGTCGAGGACCGCGCCGCGATCATCGACGAGATTCCCGCGCGGGAAACCTTCGTGAGCGCCCCGCGCCATCAGGAGCCCGCCTTCGAGGCGCCGGCAGAGGTCTATCAGTCCCCTGTTTATGCCGAGCCCGTTTTCGAGCCGGAAGTCACCGATGCGTTCGTCGCCAGCCCTGTCGAGGATTTTTCGGCGCATGGCGTCCATGCCGACGCGGCCGGCGACTGGGAGCCGTCGTTCGAAGAGGTGCCGGTAGCAGTCGATGCTCCGGTCTTCCAGGCCGATGAGCCCTCTGACTCTGCACTCCTGCTGGCCGATGAGCTCGAAGGCGCCGTTCAGGACGTGCCGCCGGTTTCCGTCGAAGCGGAGGCGCATGCGGGCCTGCAGTTCGCCGACCGGTTCGAGCCGCATTTCGAGGCGCCGCCGCAGATTTCGCCTGTTACGGAACACGAAACCTATGTCGCGCCGGAGCCGACATTCCTCGGCCTGCAGCCGGTGGAAGGTGACACGATTTCCGATCTTGGCGTGGACCTCGAGCGCGAACTGGAACTGTCGCTCGGCGATGCTTTCACGGATGGCGATCAGGGGTACGACGCGAGCGCTGAGGCAGCCTTCGTCCAGCCGCTGCCGGCTGCCGCGATAGCGGTCGAAAGTGGCGTGGAGCGTGTTGTGGACACCTGGATGCCGGCTGACTTGGGTGTCGAGCATGCCGAGCCCTTCCACGCCGAGACTGCCTACTACGCCGGTGAGGAACCGCATTTCGTTTCCGACATGGCGGTCGAGACCGCCGAAGATCATGCACGCGCTGTCGCCGAAGCCCGGCAGTCGTGGCAGGCGGAGCCCGTGCATGAAGCGGAGCCGGATTATCAGGTGCAGTCCGTCCAGAAGGGGCAGGGCTACGATCGCGATTCGCTACTGGCCGAAGTCGAGCTTTATCCGGTGCCGGAAGCAAACTCGCCCTTTTCCGCCGCCACCGCTGCTGCCGCTACGGCTGCAACGGCTGCAACGGTGAGCGCCGCCGCCGCTGCGCAGCGCAATTCCTTTGCGAACGTTTCGGCCATCTTCGGGCGTGCGACCCCGACGGGACGCCGCGAGACCGTGGCCGAGAAGGCCGTCACGTCCGCCACGCCGACATTCACCGAGCCCGCCTTCACTGCGCCGGCAGCTGTCGTCGAAACCCGTCACGAGCCGGTTTCCAGCCCGATACCGGCCGCCGAGCCGGACGTCGATTTCGACAATCTGGACTTCGACCTCTCGGACATCGATCTGGATCTGTCCGATTTCTCGCTGGACGAAGCGCCGGTCGCCACGACGCCGGTGGCCCGTGCGGAGGTCGCCCCGGCAGAGGTGGTGCGTCCGGTCGACGCGGAACGCCCCGTGCGCCGCGAGCCGGCTGTCGCCGTTCCCGTGTCGACCTACACGGCGCCGCAGCCGATCGTCGCGGAAACCGCTGACGGCTCCCTGCCGTTCGACCCGACCATGATCGCCGACACCGATGTCGGCGTGGCGCCGGTCACGGAACTGGACGTGCCGCAGCTTCCCGTTGTCGAGAAGGAAAAGCCGCAGGCCTACCAGCCCGATTTCGATTTCGACCTCGATGCCGAGATGGCCCAGCTCTTTACCGAGCCGGCTGCTCCGGTGCGAGCGGAAGATCTGTCGCGCGGCGCTGCCACGGGTGCGGGTGCGGGTGCGGTCGGCCAGCCGGCGGCGCAGATCAACGATGTCGATGATTTCGAACGGGCGCTCGAAGAGGATTTCCGCCGCTCGCTGCACCAGCCGGAACGCATGGCCATCCCCGTCGATCCCGGCCAGGCCAACACGCTTTACGCGGGCGACGGCTATGATGACGAACAGTCGCGGCCACGCCGCGGCATGCTGATTGCGGCGTCCGTCGCGGCCCTGCTGCTTGTCGGCGGCGGTGGCGTCTACGCATGGTCCTCGTTTACGGGCGGCGGCGCGGCGAGTTCCGGTGAGCCGCGCGTGATCCTCGCCGACAAGGAGCCGATCAAGGTCGTGCCCGAGGAGCGCGGCGGCAAGACCGTGCCCAACCAGGACAAGGCTGTCTATGATCGCGTGGCAGGCGATGGCGCCAGCACGCCGCAGCAGGAGCAGCTCGTCACCTCGTCGGAAGAGCCGATCGATGTCGTCCAGCGCACGCTGACCCCGGAAACCCTGCCGTTCGACGATGCCGATGACGGACAGGAGACGGCTGGCGCTGACGATGACAACCGCCTGCTTCCGGGCGTGGACGAGCCGGAAAAGGCGACCGCCGATACCAACAAGCCGCTCGTGTCGCCCCGCAAGGTACGCACCATGATCGTCAAGCCTGACGGCACGCTGGTCGCCCGCGAGGATACGCCGGCGACACAGGAAACCGCCCAGCTCGACGCGAAGCCGACGGCGACCACCGGCCGCACGGCAGGTGAAGCCGCCACCGCCGAGGCCGAGGTCGATCCCAACGCCTCGCTGCGTGCCGAACAGGCTGCCACCAGCACGCAGCCGCGTTCGGCGCTCGCCGAAGTGGCGAATGCGCAAGTCGACGACACGGCGCCTGTCCGCACCGTGAAGACGACGACCTTCGGCGCGGAAACCGCAACGACGGCCGGCAACAACACGCCGACGCCGGAAAGCCGTCCGGTCGACCAGCCGGTCAACGTCGTCGGCACCGTCACCGAAAACGGCAATGTCCGCGGCCAGCAGGCCGCTGCTGCAACGACGGCGCAGGCTGCCGAGACGACCCAGGTCGCCGCCGTGACGCCCGGCAGCTACGTCGTGCAGATCGCCTCGCTGCCATCGGAGGCGGAAGCGCAGAAGACCTACAATTCGCTGTCTGCAAAATTCGGCAGCGTCATCGGCGGTCGCGGCGTGGATATCAAGCAGGTGGCGATCCCCAACAAGGGCACGTTCTACCGTGTCCGCATCCCGGCCGGCTCGCGTGAGGAGGCCAACAGCCTCTGCAATCGCTACAAGGGCGCCGGCGGCAGCTGCCTCGTGACCCGCTGAGGCAGACGGTCAGCATCATGGAGGGCGCGGATCCTGTCCGCGCCCTTTCGATTCCGTCGCGAGGCGCATCGCGGATAGCCGGCAGAGCAGGGCCTCGTCTTTCTTCCCCGAACCAATAAGATTGCCGATATGAGCGAATCGAAATCCTTCATTTCGGGCTGCAAGGGCCTGAGTCTCACCGCCGACGAAAAAGCCTTCTTCCGCAATGAGCGGCCATGGGGTTTCATCCTGTTCGGCCGCAATATCGGTGAGCCCGCGCAGGTTGCCGATCTCACTGCCGAAATGCGCGATTGCGTCGGCGGCGATGCCGATATTCCCGTGCTGATCGATCAGGAAGGCGGGCGCGTTCAGCGCATCAAGCCGCCGCATGTCCAGCAATATCCGAACGCCGCCGCGCTCGGCGCGATCTATCGTGCCGATGAGGCAAAGGGCCTGCGCGCCAGCTGGCTGATGTCGCGCCTTCACGCCTTCGACCTGCTGCGCCTCGGCATCAATGTGGATTGCCTGCCGGTGCTGGACGTGGCCGTTCCCGGCGTGCACGATGTCATCGGCAATCGCGCCTATGGCCAGGAACCGGAAATCGTGTCCGCCATGGGCAAGGCCGCGGCGGAAGGCCTGAAGGCCGGCGGCATGCTGCCGATCATGAAGCACATGCCCGGCCACGGCCGCACGATGGTCGATTCCCACCATGACCTGCCCGTCGTGCAGGCAGGCCTGGAAGAACTCGACGCCTGCGACTTCGTGCCGTTCCGGCGCATGAACGACGAGTTGATGGCGATGTCGGCGCATATCGTCTTCACGGCCATCGACCCCGACAATCCGGCTACAACGTCGCCGACGGTCGTGCGCGAAATCATCCGCGAGAGGATCGGTTTCGACGGTCTCCTGATGTCCGATGACGTCTCGATGAATGCGCTGCGGGGCGATATTGCCGAAAGAACACGGGGAATCATCGCCGCGGGCCTCGACATGGTGTTGCATTGCCATGGCATCATGGACGAAATGCTGGCAGTGACCGAAAACGTTCCGCCCCTTTCCGGCGAGAGCCTGCGGCGGGCGAAAGCGGTCCGTGCAGGCTTCCAGGCGCCCGACGGCGCGGACGAGCAGGCGCTGCGAGAGGAATTCAACGCCATGATCGCGGTGGCCTGATCTGCCGCATCGCGGCGTGCGTCGGGAACTGCGTTCGAACACGAGAGGCGCGACGTGCAGGCAACGGGCGGCAAGACACCGAGGAAAGGACGCGGCGCGGATGCGCCGATGGACGACCTGTGGCAGGACGATGCCTCGGGGCGGGGCCTGCACGAGGAAAGCCTCGTCGTCGATCTCGCCGGCTTCGAAGGGCCGCTCGACCTGCTCCTGCATCTTGCCCGCACGCAGAAGGTCGACCTCACACGTATCTCCGTGCTGGCGCTGGCCGAGCAATATCTCGTCTTCATCGACCGGGCGCGCAAGATCCGCATCGAGCTAGCCGCCGATTACCTCGTCATGGCGGCATGGCTTGCCTATCTCAAGTCGCGCCTCCTCATTCCCAGGCAGGCGAAGGATGACGGGCCTTCGGGCGAGGAGATGGCGGCGAGCCTTGCCTTCCGTCTCAAGCGGCTGGAGGCGATGCGCGATGCCGCGACGAAGCTGGTCAACCGCAACCGCCTCGGCCGCGACGTGTTCGCGCGCGGCATGCCCGAGCATATCCCGACGGAGCGTCGCTCGGCCTTCGAGGCGTCGCTCTACGATCTGCTCACGGCCTACGCGTCACTGCGCCAGCGCCATGCGATCACCCAGGTCACCATCGAAAAGCGCAGCGTCTGGTCGCTGGCCGACGCGCGCGAGATCCTGCAACTGCTCGTCGGCGATTTCGACGATGACTGGACTGCGCTCGATCATTTCATGCTGCGCTACCTGAGCGATCCGGCCGAACGGACCACGGCGATTGCCAGCGCGTTTGCCGCGACGCTGGAGCTGGTCAGGGAAGGGCGGCTGGAACTGCGCCAGGACGGCGTCTTCCAGCCGATCTATCTGCGCCGGGGCCAGAAGGCCGCAGAAGGCAGCGGGGGCGAAGAAGGTGGCTGACGACGTGGGCGCCAACACGGAGAACGCGACGGTCGTCGATCCGCGGCGGCTATATGAGGCCACGCGCATCGCCGAGGCGCTGGTGTTCGCGTCCGCGGGTCCCGTTTCCTCAGCCTATATCGCCGAGCGGCTGCCGCGCGGTGTCGACGTCCTGCATGTCATGCGCGAACTGAAGGCGTTCTACGCGGGGCGTGGTGTCAATCTCGTGCAGATCGAGGACAGCTGGGCGTTCCGCACGGCGCCCGATATGTCCTTCGTCATCCGCACCGACGAGACGGAGGTGCGCAAAGTGTCGCGCGCCGCGCTCGAGGTGCTGTCGATCATCGCCTACCACCAGCCGGTTACGCGTGCCGAGATCGAGGATATCCGCGGCGTCCAGACGTCCAAGGGCACGCTCGACGTGCTCATGGAGGCCGGATGGGTGCGCCTGCGCGGCCGCCGCCGCTCGCCGGGCCGTCCCGTGACATTCGGCACCACGCGGGATTTTCTCGATCATTTCGGGCTGGAAGAGCTGCGCGACCTGCCAGGCCTCGACGAACTGAAGGGGACGGGCCTGCTGTCTGGCCGTATTCCCTCCAATTTCCAGATCCCCATGCCGCTTGGCGAGGACGAGCTTGCGGAGGACGAGGATCCGCTGACCCAACTCGACCTTGAGGAACTCGGACTCTTGACACCGGGCGGAAAAGCGGACGAATAGACGAAGGTTTATGCAAGACTGCATCGTCGACCTCCGCGCCGGCGACAGGGAAAGACTTCGGCAATGGCTTCGGACCCGTCAGGTTCCAACGGCATCGAGGCGAGACGGGCTTCGGCGGTGACCTTCGCGTCTCGCCTCGTCTTCGATGACATTCATCACAGCTATCACAACAAGGACACCATTCGTGGCCTCTCGCTGACGGCGGAACCGGGTGAGGTCTTGTGCCTGCTCGGACCGTCCGGCTCGGGCAAGACGACGCTGCTGCGCATCGCCGCCGGCATCGAGGCGCAGACGCGTGGTCGCGTCCTGCTCGACGATCGCGAGATCGCGGGCCCGGATGTCTTCCTGCCGCCGGAACGACGCGGCGTCGGGCTGATGTTCCAGGATTTTGCGCTCTTCCCGCACATGTCCGTGCTCGACAATGTACGCTTCGGCCTGACGGCGCTTCCGCGTGCCGAAGCGGAGGCGGAAGCGAACGTGGCGCTGGACCGCGTCGGTCTGTCGCACTACGCCGCGAAGTTCCCGCATATGCTGTCGGGCGGCGAGCAGCAGCGCGTGGCGCTTGCGCGCGCCCTGGCGCCCCGTCCGAGCGTTCTCCTGATGGACGAGCCGTTCTCGGGCCTGGACTCGCGGCTCAAGGATTCCATCCGTGCCGATACGCTCGCCATCCTGCGCAAATCCCGCGCCAGCGCGATCGTCGTCACGCACGACGCCGAGGAAGCGATGCGCATGGGCGACCGCATCGCGCTCCTGAAGGACGGCAGGCTCGTCCAGGTCGGCACCGCCGAGGACCTCTATCTCAAACCGAAAGACATATTCGCCGCGGCGTTCTTCTCGGAGATCAACGAATTTCCGGGCCACGTTCGCGGCGGCGTGGTGGAAACGCCGCTCGGCAATGTCGATGGCAAAGATTTTACCGATGGCCAGAAAGTTCATGTCGCGGTGCGTTTGACAGGCATTCGGGTGCAGGAAACCGGCGGCGACACGCCGGCGCGCATCCTTTCGCGGCGTTTCCTCGGCGTGGTGGAGCTTTTGGAGCTCGCCGTTAACGGAGCCGACCGGCCCGTCCGGGCGCGGGTGAGGGCCGATCAACTGCCTGCCGGATTGCGCGACGTCACGCTTTCGGCTAACCAGCGCGACATACTTGTGTTTGAAAAAGACGGCTGAACGTCTTACATCGGGATCAAGGTTCAAAAGGGAGTCAAGCGAATGGGTTCTTTCAGCATCTGGCATTGGCTGATTGTTCTGGTGGTGGTGCTGCTGCTGTTCGGCCGCGGCAAGATTCCGGAACTGATGGGCGATGTCGCCAAGGGCATCAAGAACTTCAAGAAGGGCATGACGGACGAGGAAGCCAACGCCGAGCAGGCGAAGACCGTCGACCACAAGGCCGACGAGGTCAAGTAACCGGCATTCGGCTGCGGACGGTGGTGCGCGGCTTCTGAGGACAGTACCCAATGCTTGATGTCGGCTGGACCGAGATACTCGTCATCGCCATCGTCCTGATCCTGGTGGTGGGCCCGAAGGACCTGCCGCCCATGCTCAGGACGTTTGGCCGCATGGTGACAAAGATGCGCGGCATGGCGAGCGATTTCCGCCAGCAGTTCGACGAAGCGCTGCGCGAAGCCGATCTCGACGATGTCCGCAAGACCATCGGCGACGCCCAGAAGCTGAACCCGCTCAACACCATCCGCGATGCGGTCAATCCGTTGCGCCAGGTGGGCGACGAGATCAAGTCCGACCTTCAGAAGTCCGTCAATTCGTCGACCTCATCCGTCTCGACGCCGGTTTCTGCCGTTTCGGCCGTGCCATCGGAAGCGAACAAGCCCGCCTCTGCAGAACCGGTCGCCGCCGAGCCGCTGAAGAAGGGGCCGACGCGCAAGACGGCGGCGAAGAAGGCCGAACCCGCCACGGCCAGCACCGAGAAGGCTGCGCGCAAGCTGGCTGCCAAAGCGAAGGCCGAGCCGAAGGCCGTTGCCGTCAAGCCGGCCGCGAAAGCCTCGAGCGCGAAGAACACGGTCGCCGCCAAGACATCCACGGCAAAGGCCAAGACTGCGAAGACCCGGAAGGATGAGGCATGAGCGGCGATATCGAAGACAAGCCCCAGCCGCTCCTCGAGCACCTGATCGAACTGCGCCAGCGCCTGATGTGGGCCGTCGGCGCATTCTTCGTCGCCTTCCTGGTGTGCTTCTATTTCGCCAAGCAGCTCTTCAACATCCTGGTGCTGCCGTTCAAGTGGTCCGTCGAATGGGCCGGCCTGACGCATCGCAACGTCGAGCTTATCTATACGGCGCCGCAGGAGTTTTTCTTCACGCAGATCAAGGTCGCCATGTTCAGCGCCCTTGTCATCGCCTTTCCGGTCATTGCGCAGCAGGTCTACAAGTTCGTGGCGCCCGGCCTCTACAAGAACGAGCGCGCCGCCTTCCTGCCGTTCCTCATCGCGTCCCCGATCCTGTTTCTTATCGGCGCTGCACTCGTCTACTTCTTCTTCACGCCCATGGTCATGTGGTTCTTCCTCTCCATGGAGCAGGGCGGCGGTGAAGGGCAGGTTTCCATTCAGCTTCTTCCGAAGGTTTCGGAATATCTCAGCCTCATCATGTCGCTGATCTTGGCCTTCGGTCTGGTGTTCCAGCTGCCCGTCATCTCGTCGCTCCTGGTGCGCGCCGGCTTCATCACGTCGCAGACGCTTGCGGAGAAGCGCAAATACGCAATCGTCATAGCCTTCGTCGTGGCGGCCGTGCTGACCCCGCCCGATCCGGTGTCCCAGATCGGCCTTGCACTGCCGGCCATCCTTCTCTACGAGATTTCCATCTATACGGCCCGACTCATCGAACGGCAGCGGGCGAGCGCCTCGAACGCGCAGGATGCGGAAAACGAGGTCGCTGCAACGCAGGGCGAGGCTGAATAAGCCTTCGCCTGCGGGTCGCTGCCGGGCGTGGATGGGCCTTCATCCACGGAAGAGCCTGGAACGACAATGCTTGATATCAAATGGATCCGCGACAATCCGGCCGCCCTTGACGCTGCTCTCGCCAAGCGCGGCGCAAGCCCGCTCGCGCAGGCGCTGATCGACCTCGACGAGAAGCGCCGCGCCGTCATCCAGACCGCGCAGGACATGCAGTCGCGCCGCAATGCCGCCTCCAAGGAAATCGGTGCGGCCATGGCCGCCAAGAACACGGACCTTGCCGAGAAGCTGAAGGCGGAAGTCTCCGCTATCAAGGACCGGCTCCCCGCCGCCGAGGAGGAAGAGCGACAGGTCACGGCCGAGCTCAACGACGCCCTTGCGCGCCTGCCGAACATTCCCTTCGAGGACGTGCCCGTCGGGGCGGATGAAGCGGGCAATGTCGAGAAGCACCGTTGGGGCAACAGGCCCGCCTGGAACCACAAGGCGCTGGAGCATTACGAGATCGGCGAAGCCCTCGGCTACATGGATTTCGAGGCCGCGGCGAAGATCGCCGGTTCGCGCTTCACCGTGCTGAAAGGGCAGCTTGCCCGTCTGGAGCGCGCGCTCGGCCAGTTCATGATCGACGTGCACACGCAGGAGCACGGCTATACGGAAGTGCATGCGCCGCTCCTCGTGCGCGACGACGCCATGTTCGGCACGGGCCAGCTGCCGAAGTTCTCCGAAGACCTTTTCCGCACCACCGATGGCCGCTGGCTGATCCCGACGGCGGAGGTCTCGCTCACCAACCTGGTGCGTGAGGAAATCCTTGAACAGGAGAAGCTTCCCCTGCGCTTCACGGCGCTGACGCCGTGCTTCCGCTCGGAGGCGGGTTCGGCGGGGCGTGACACGCGCGGCATGCTGCGCCAGCACCAGTTCATGAAGTGCGAACTCGTCTCGATCACCGATGCCGAAAGCGCCGTGGACGAGCATGAGCGCATGACGGCCTGCGCGGAAACGATCCTCCAGCGCCTCGGCCTGCATTACCGCGTCATGACGCTCTGCACCGGCGACATGGGCTTCGGCGCCCGGAAAACCTACGATCTGGAAGTCTGGCTGCCGGGGCAGGATACGTTCCGCGAAATCTCGTCCTGCTCGGTCTGCGGCGATTTCCAGGGCCGGCGGATGAATGCCCGCTACCGCGGCAGGGACGACAAGGCGACGAAGTTCGTGCATACGCTCAACGGTTCGGGAACGGCCGTTGGCCGCGCGCTGATCGCCGTCATGGAAAATTATCTCAATGCCGACGGTTCCGTAACTGTGCCGGAAGCGCTGCTGCCCTATATGGGCGGTCTGACGAAGATCGAGAAGGCCGCCTGAGGGTGGGACGGGGCATGCGCATTCTCCTGACGAACGACGACGGTATCCACGCCGAGGGCCTGGCGGCTCTCGAAAGGATCGCGCGCGAACTGACCGACGACGTCTGGGTCGTCGCGCCGGAGACCGACCAGAGCGGCCTTGCCCATTCTCTTACGCTCTCCGAGCCGCTGCGGCTCCGGAAGATCGATGAGAAGCGTTTCGCGCTGCGCGGCACGCCGACCGATTGCGTCATCATGGGCGTGCGCGAGGTGCTTGACGAAAAGCCGGATCTCGTTCTGTCTGGCGTCAACGCCGGCGCCAACATGGCTGACGACGTCACCTATTCCGGCACCATCGCCGGCGCCATCGAGGGCACGCTTCAGGGCATCAAGTCGATCGCGCTCAGCCAGGCCTACAACCACGCCACTGGCCGGATCGTGCCATGGGAGGTTGCCGAGACCTTTGCGCCCAAGCTCATTCGCCAGCTGATGGATGTCGAGCTCCCGGACTGGACGTTCTTTAACCTCAACTTCCCGAATTGCGCGCCGAAGGAACTCCAGGGCGTCGAAGTGACGAGCCAGGGCAAGCTCGATTTCGGGCTGACCATCGACGAGCGCGCCGACGGCCGCGGCTTTCCCTATTACTGGCTGCGCTTCGGCGAGCGGAAGGGCGATTTCCGCGCGGGCACCGATATCCATGCGGTGAAGAACCACAAGATTTCCGTCACGCCGCTCAAGCTCGACCTGACGGACTATACGGTACTGGACCGCGTGAAGCGCGCCCTGATCAGTGAGGATGCCGATTGAGCACGGGACGGGTGATCGAGAAGGAAGGTTTTGCTGCGCTGGCGCTGCGCCTGCGGGGGGAGGGCATCAACAATCTCGAACTCCTGACAGCCGTGGAGCAGACGCCGCGCACGCTCTTCGTTCCCCCGCAGTTTGCCGGCGATGCCTATTCGAGCCGCCTGCTGCCGCTCGAATGCGGCTCCTTCGCCGAAGGCATCGATCTCGCCGTGCGCCTGCTGCACATTCTGAACCTCAAGGCCGGGCAGCGCGTGCTGGAAGTCGGCACCGGCAGCGGCTTCACCGCCGCCGTGATGGGGCGCCTGACGGAGCGCGTGCTGACCATCGACCGCTACCGGACGCTGGTCACGAACGCCCAGCAGGCCATCGAAAAGGCGGGCACCCGCAACGTCATCGTCCGCCAGGCCGATGGCAGCAACGGCATGCCGGGCGAGGGCACCTTCGACCGCATCCTCGTCACCGCCGCCTTTCCCGCCCTGCCGCGCTTCTTCGCCGAGCAGCTCGTCTCCGGCGGCGTTCTCATCGCGCCCGCCATGGTCAGTGAAACCGAGTGTCGCATGCTGAAGCTCACCAAGACCGGCAGCCGCTTCGACCGTGAGGATCTCTTTGCGGTGCCCTATCTGCCCATCGTTCCGATGATGGCGCAGGCGCTCTGAGCGCCCGAACGTTTTATCCTGCTTCCATGCCTGCGTTACCGGCCGAGTCGTTTCGGCGGTTTTTCGCGTTGTCGCGCGCGTTTCTGTGCGCCTTCCTTCCGGCCGTCCCGAAAAGTGCAACGTTAACCATTTGTTAACCGACGTAAGTTTCGCGCAAGCTTCGGCGCGTAGGCCGGTAACGAAGCAGCAGTTTCCACGCAGGATGCCGGTTTTCCAACCTTTCCGGCCATTCCGATGGAGAGGGAAATGTACGTCTCAAACAGGATAGCCAGCGGCTCGACGCATGAGGGGCTCGCTTATCTCGCGACCAAGGCGGCGGGAAAAGTCGCCGAGGATGCCACCGAGACCGCATCGTCAGCGAATCTCGCGGGCGGCACGACTGATCCCTCATCCCATGTCGGCCTTTCGGTCGATGCGCTTCTCGTCCTCAGCGTCGCCAAGGAAGAGGCGGTCCACAGCCAGCCGGCCTTGACGGATGCCGAGCGCAACAACCTGGATACAGCCGCACTGGAGGCCCGTGAATACGGCGCCTACGGCCATTTCCTCGATGCCGGCGACCGCAAGGCCTACTACCGCGCCTATATCGAATATTTCGACAGCATGCCGGCGCAGGACCAGCGCAGCGCCCGCTATCTGGGAACACGCGAGGCCGCCGTGTCTGCCCTGCGGGCCATCGCCTATAATGAAAGCGCGCTCGACATGAGCGAACCAGAAGCGGTCATCGAAGGCGCGGCGCGGCGCGCGACGCCCATCTCCGCGATCCTGCAGCCGGGCCAGGGCGCCATCGAGAATGGTGCCCATATCGGCGCGCGTATTTCCCGCGCCGACAGCATGTACGCGGCCGGCTTCTGACGCCGCCGGCGCTTCCGACCTTGCGCCATGGTTATCAATTCATCAAAAAACCTTCGCGGATAAGCCGGCCTTAACCGGGCAGTAACTCTAACGCGCTTTAATCGGTTCACTTCAAGTAGCGTACCGATTGGGTAGTCTCATGCGTCAGAGTGTATCGCCGAGTTTTGGCAGGACCGCGACCCGCCTTATTGCAGCAGCCCTGCTGGCCAGTGTCGCAACCGGGTGCAGCTCGGATGCGTCCCGTTTTGGCGGTCTGTTTTCCAGCTCCGGGCAGGACAACATGACGACCAGTTCGGTTCCGCGCCGCACGCTGTTTGGCAGCAACAGCGTCGTGCCTCGCGGAACGGTCGGCAACGGTCAGGAACAGTTCGCATCGGCAAATCAGATGGGAACCCGTGATCAGGCGCTCAACCAGCCCTTCCCGGATCAGGGCGGCGTTTCCTACGATCCCATCAACACATCAACGACGACCGGCTCGGGTTCGCGTCTGGCGACGACACCGATGACCGTTCAACGCGGTTCGCTCAGCGACCCCACGGATGGCGGCACCCGGCCGGCCGAGCGCGAGACCTTCGGTGGGCAGCGACAGGCAAAAGCGGTTGCCGACAATACGGATACGCTCTCGACCGGAACCGTGCAGAAGGCCAAGGCCGGCTGGTCGACGAACAATGCCCCGGTCGTCATGCTGCGCCAGGGCGAAAGCGTGAAGACGCTCGCCAACCGTTATGGCGTGCCGGAGAAGGAAATCCTTGCCGCAAACGGACTGAAGCGTTCGACCGACGCCGAGCCCGGCCAGCGGATCATCATCCCGACCTTCAGCACCACGGCAAGCGCTGCCAAGGCCGCGACGGACCACACGCTGAAGGTCGACAACAAGCTGCCGACGCCCGAGCGCAAGACGGAACAGAACGTTGCCATCCTGCCCGGCACGTCGAAGCGCGACAAGGTGAAGTCCGAAGCCGATCAGGCCAACACCAACCTCGCCAATGCCGGCGAAGGCACAGGCGGCTATGAGGTCAAGCCCGGCGATTCGCTCGCCAAGATCGCCCGCAGCAATGGCGTGTCGGTCGACGCCCTGAAAAAGGCGAACGGCATCGATACCGCCGCGATCCGCATCGGCCAGAAGCTGGTGATCCCGGCGGGCGGCGCGGCCGTCGAGACAACGACGGACAAGACGACGACGGCCTCCGTTCCGGTCAAGGAAAAGAAGGTCGAGACGGCGGAGAAGAAGCCGGAGTCCTACAAGGCGCCGGTCAAGACCGTCTCGGTCGCCGAGGTGACGCAGAAGTCTGACGTGACGGACGAAGCGCCCGAATCGACTGGCATCGGCAAGTATCGCTGGCCGGTTCGCGGCGCGGTCATTGCCGGCTATGGCTCCAACGTCAACGGCAGCCGCAACGACGGTATCGATATCTCGGTGCCCGAGGGCACGCCGATCAAGGCGGCTGAGAATGGCGTGGTCATCTATGCCGGCAGCAGCCTGAAGGAACTCGGCAACGCGGTTCTCGTCCGCCACGACGACGGCACCGTTACCGTCTACGGCCATGCCGGCGACCTCAACGTGCAGCGCGGCCAGAAGATCCAGCGCGGCCAGACCGTCGCGACCTCGGGCATGAGCGGCAGCGCCACCCGCCCGAAGGTTCACTTCGAGGTGCGCAAGAACGCGACCCCGGTCAACCCGATGACCTATCTGGAATAGGCGGGCGGACATCGCCGATAAAAAGAAGGGCGGTTCCTAGGGGACCGCCCTTTCGTCATTGAGGTGGTTTCAGCGGTTGAGCGGCTTGCCGAGACGCCCGGCAAGATCCTGGACATACTGCCAGGCCACGCGCCCGGAGCGGGAGCCGCGCGTGGTTGCCCATTCCAGTGCCTCCGCGTGAAGTTGTTCCACCGGGATGTCGAGCGTGTAGTGGCTCGCATAGCCGTCGATCATCTCGAGATATTCCGCCTGGCTGCATTTGTAGAAGCCGAGCCATAGCCCGAAGCGATCGGAAAGGGAGACTTTCTCCTCGACGGCTTCCGACGGGTTGATCGCCGTGGACTGCTCGTTTTCCATCATGTCGCGGGGCAGGAGGTGGCGCCGGTTGGAGGTGGCGTAAAGCAGGACATTGTCCTGCCGGCCCTCGACACCGCCGTCCAGCGCCGCCTTCAGCGACTTGTAGGACGTGTCGTCATGGTCGAAGGACAGGTCGTCGCAGAAGATGATGACCGGATGGGGCGCTTCCTTGAGGATGTCCATCAGCGCGGGCAGGCTGGCGATGTCTTCGCGGTGCACCTCGATGAGCTTCAGGTTGCTGCCGGTCTCCCTTGCCGCCAGCGCATGGACAGACTTGACCAAGGAGGACTTGCCCATGCCGCGTGCGCCCCACAACAGCACGTTGTTGGCCGGAAGGCCGCGTGCGAAGCGCACCGTGTTGTCGACGAGAATGTCACGAACATGATCGACGCCGCGGATAAGATCTATGTCGATGCGGTTGGGGCGCTTCACCGGCTGCACCTGGAGACGCGCGGGCGACCAGACGAAGACGTCGGCCGCATTCCAGTCGTTGACGGCGGGCGCCGGGCCGGCAAGGCGCTCCAGCGTTGCATTGATGCGGCCGATTTCGGCCAGCAGAAGCTTGACGTGATCTTCCTGCACTGTGTCTCTCCTCATGCTCTCTGCCGGGTAGCATGGCGGGAAGGGGGGCGAAAAGGGGGAAAACACTTGAAAAACGAGAGCTTCTCGGTCTCGTGTGTTGCATTGGATGTGTGCTTGCCTATATTCCGGCATCCGAAATGGGTCTACAGGCCTTATAAATCCAAGTTTTCAAGGAGTAGCTGATGTTCATTACCGAGGCCTTCGCCCAGACGGCGGCACCCGGCGGTTCAGCAGGCGGTGCAGACATCCTGATGTCTATCCTCCCGTTCCTGCTGATCTTCGTGGTGATGTATTTCCTCATCATCCGCCCGCAGCGTGCAGCCATGAAGCGTCGCGAAGAGCTTCTGAAGAACATCCGCCGCGGCGACCAGGTCGTCACGGGCGGTGGCATTGTCGGCAAGGTGACCAAGGTCGTCGACGACAGCGAGCTCGAAGTCGAAATCGCAGAAGGCATCAAGGTGCGCGTCGTGCGCAGCGGCGTCAGCGAAGTCCGCGTCAAGGGCGAACCCGTCAAGGAATGACTTGGCTTGCCGTTCGGCCGAGGGTAACCTCGGCCTGCGGCCCGACTGGTTTTCAGCGGCGCTG
The DNA here is from genome assembly GCF_004514425.2 of Shinella sumterensis. GTDB lineage: Bacteria > Pseudomonadota > Alphaproteobacteria > Rhizobiales > Rhizobiaceae > Shinella > Shinella sumterensis. The sequence continues at coordinate 187,690 of NZ_MYFN02000006.1, read as the reverse complement.
GCGCCGTTTTTGTCGAGATCGCAATGCAGCAATCCGCCCGCTGGAAAACATTCCTTCTCTGGTCCGCGTTCCTGGCCAGCCTTCTCGTCCTGTTGCCGAGCCTTGTGCCGGCCCGCATGGCGGCCGGCCTTCCGGACTGGGTCTCCGCGCATCGGCTGAAACCGGGCCTGGACCTGACCGGCGGCTCCCGCCTCGTTCTCGATATTTCCCGTGACGACATCGTCGATGCGCGCCTGCGTGGTGCCGTCGAGACGATCGGCAACGCCTTGCGGGCAGCGCAGATCCCCTACGGCAATCTCAACGGCGCTGACGATCAGGTCGATGTGACGATATCGGCAGCCGGCGACGCCGATAGGGCAAGGCAGGCGCTTGAAAGCCTTGGGCTCGGTACGCTCAATACCGGCGAAAACGGCGAATTCAGCATCGTGCTGTCCGATGCCGCCGTCGATGAAGCCGTGGCGGCTGCATCGCTCGGCGCGGTCGATGCCGTGCGCCGGCGGGTGGAGAGCCTGGATATTCCCGCGCTGACCGTGGGGCGCGGCGACCGCGGCCGCATCGTCGTGTCGATGCCCGGTCTGACCGACCCGCAGCGCGTGAAGGATATGCTGGCGACCGTCGGCAAGCTTTCTGCACGCCTGATCGACGACAGCGTGCCGGTCAATACGGCCATCGAGAACGGCGCGCCTGCCGGTTCCGAAGTGCTCTATTCCGCCGACGAACCGCCGACCGGTTATCTCGTGCGCCAGGATGACCTTTTCACCGCCGCCGACGTCGCATCTGCGCGGGCATCGGCAGATGGCGAACCCTTCATCGAATTCGTGCTGCGCAAGGAAGCCGCCGACAAGCTCGCCGCCTTCACGCGCGACAACGCCGGCCGAACGATCGCGATCCTGCTCGATGGACAGGTGATCTCGACATCGCAGATCCAGGGCGCCATCAGCGATGGCGTCGGCCGGCTTTCCGGTGATTTCGATGCCGAAGGCGCGGCAAACCTCGCCCGCATCGTCGCCAGTGGTCCGCTGCCGGCCGCGCTTACCATTCTGGAGGAGCGATCGATCGAGCCGGTACTCGGCACGACGTCGGTCGGCTCCATCGCCCTGGCGCTCGTCGTTGCCGTCGTGGCGGTCGTGGCCTTCATCACGTTCTTTTACGGCGTGCTCGGGGTCATCGCGTCGCTGGCGCTGTTCTTCAACGTGCTGCTGACATTCGCCGCGCTCGCGCTGATCGGTGCGCCGATCTCCCTCTCCATGATCGCGGGCGTCGTGCTGACCGTCGGCCTTGCCGTCGATGCGAGCGTTCTGATCTTCGAACGCATCCGCGAGGAGGTAAAGGCCGGGCGTCCGTTGTCGCAGGCGGTGTCGGTCGGTTTCGGTCGCGCCCGCACGACGGTTCTGGATGCGTCGGTGACGATGCTGATCGCCGTCGCCGTCCTGTTCCTCTTGTCGGCGGCGCCCGTGCGCGGCTTCGCGCTGGCGGTCGGCGTCGGCATGGTGGCGACGCTGTTCACCACATTCGGGCTGACACACCGCCTTGTGCGCATCTGGCTCGGCCGCAGCCATGCCATGCGCCTTCCCAAAGGCGTGCGCAGCGGATTTTTCGACAGCCTGAACCTCCGCTTCATGGCGGTGCGCAATGCCGTTTTCCTGGCGACGGCCGCCCTGTCGCTCGTGATCGCGGGCCTGCTTGCGCTCGGCGAGCTGCGGCTCGGGATCGATTTCACCGGCGGCGCGGCGGTCGAGGTCCAGGCGAAATCGGGCAAGGCCGATCCGTTCGACATCTCCGCGCGCCTTGCCGATGCCGGCGTCGCCATCCAGACCGTCGATACACGCGCGGACGAGCGCCGCGCCATCGTACGGCTGACCTCGCAAGGGGATGGCGAGAACGCCGAGCAGACCTCGGTCCTCGTCGCACGCGGTGAACTTGAGGACGACTACGATTTCCGCCGCGTCGAGGTTGTCGGCCCGTCGATATCGGGAGAGTTGATCGATACGGCCTCCCTCGGCTTCGTCGCCGGGCTTCTCGCGCTGATCGCCTATATCTGGGTGCGCTTCGAATGGCATTTCGCCATCGGCGCCGTCATCGCGCTGGCGCATGACGTGTTCTTCACGCTCGGCTTCCTCGCCATCGCCAATATCGAGTTCAACATCAGCGCTGTTGCCGCGCTCTTGACGGTCGCCGGCTACTCGCTGAACGACACGATGGTCGTTTACGACCGCATCCGCGAGAATCTCCGACACTTCAAGCAGATGCCGCTGCCGATCCTGATCGACGACGCGATCAATCGCACATTGTCGCGCACGGTCCTGACCTCCGCGACAACGCTGATCGCGCTTGCCGCTCTTGCCCTCTTCGGCGGCGAGGCGATCCGCACATTCGCGCTGACGCTGCTCTTCGGCGTGGCGGTCGGCACCATATCCTCCATCTACATTGCCGGGCCCATCCTCATCCTGTTCCGTCTGCGGCCGGAGCGCTACCGCCCCGGCAAGGGCGGTGCGGTGACGGCCCCGGAAGCGACGGGAGCCAATGGCTAAGGGAATTGAAATACGGGAGGCGCACTTCCCCGGACGCGCGCCGATTGATGCATACGGCAATGGTGGCTTCCGTTTTGCCGACATGTCACACCGCGGCTCCATCCTCTGCCTGCCCTCGGGCATTCATGGCTGGGACAAACAGGATGGCAGTCCGGTGACGCTGGACGACCTGCAGCGCGTGCTGGACGAGGCCGGCGATATCGAGGTCCTGCTTGTCGGCACCGGCAAGGAGATCCGCCCGCTTGCGCCGGAAATCAAGGCGGCCCTGCGGGAGCGCAGAATCAGTTCCGATCCGATGAGCACGGGTGCGGCCGTGCGCACGTTCAATGTCATGCTGGCGGAGAGCCGTGCGGTTGCCGCCGCGCTTATCGCCGTGTGACGGACGAGGCGGTTTTTCGACGTGAGCGATAACGATACCCATTATGCGCACTGCCTGGCGGTGCTTCGCGACACCGATCGCGACCGCTATCTCGCCTGCCTTCTGGCGCCGGCTGAAAAGCGTGGCGCGCTTGCCGCCCTCTATGCCTTCAATGCCGAGCTCGCACGGGTGCGCGACGTCGTGCGCGAGGCACTGCCGGGCGAAATCCGCCTGCAATGGTGGCGGGATCTTCTGGAGGGGCAGGCGGATGGCGATGCGCTGGCCAACCCGCTGGCGGCGGGCCTTCTCGCCTGCGTGCGGGATCATTATCTGCCGGTCGCGGTGCTGACCGATATGATCGAGGCTCGCATCTTCGACGTCTACAACGACCCGATGGAGAGCCGTTCGGCGTTCGAAGGCTATGCGGGCGAAACGGCCTCGGCGCTCATCCAGCTTGCGAGCCTCGTGCTCGATCCGGTCAATGCGCCGAAGTCGGCCGACGCGGCAGGGCATGCCGGAGTCGCGCAGACCGTTGCCGGCGCGCTTCTGATGCTGCCCATCCATCGCCGGCGTGGTCAGGTCTATCTGCCTGCGGACCTGCTCGCGGCGACGGGCCTGTCGCCGGAGGCGCTGCTGCGGGGAGACGACAAGGCCGCCGCCGGGCGCGCCATCGAGGCTTTTGTGGGCCTGGGGCGGGAGCATCTGGCCAAGGCGCGTGCGGCGGGTGGAGTCTCGACGGGCAACCGCCCGGCCTTCCTGCCTGTGGCGCTCGTGCCGCACATCCTCGACGCTGCCGAAAAGGCCGGTGCGGACGCACTCGAACGCGTGCTGCAGCCGGCTCAGTGGCGACGGCAATGGTGGATGTGGCGGGCCCTGCGACGCGGTCCTTTCTGAGCCGCCCGGTGGAACCGCTTGGCCCGGGCCTCGTTTGACGAGCGACACGCAAAACTGGCGCAAGCCTCGTTTGTTAGGGAGGCCGAATGTTATCGGCGCGGGGGAGTTCACGCCATGCTCTGGACAATCACGATCGTGTGCCTGTTTCTGGTGGGCCTGATCTTTCGCCAGGCGTTTCAACGGGACGAGCGTGAGAAAGCCGAGAACGATTCGGGGCTGGCGATCCTGGAGTTCGGCCGGGCCTTTCCCGACGAGGCCATCCGAGATGTCGTGACCACGGCAAACGGCAAGACCGTGTTTCTGCGGCTGCATGACGGCAAAGCCGGTTGCATGAACGCACACGGCCTGCACTACACCTGCCATCTCATCGAGCCGGGCACGGTGCGCGTCGAAAGTGCCGGTCCCCGCCGGCTTTCCGTGACATTCGCCAATGCCGCCTTCGAGGGCGGAACATTCGAATTCCGCAATGAGCAGCAGGCCGCGGAAGTTTCGCTCTGGCTGCTCGGCAGCTTCAGGCCGATGACCGCCGTTGCCGGCGACCGGATTCAGAAACAGCCTAACTGAGGCCGAAGATCAGCCTTTCAGCCAACGGGCGCAATCTTCCAGCGCGCGCGCGGCCGTTGCGTGCTTCTTGGCGAGCGCCTTGTCCTTGCCGCGGAAGCGCTTCACCCCGTCCGGCTTCGTCACGGTGCCCGGCTCAAGCGGCGGGAACAGGCCGAAATTGATGTTCATCGGCTGGAAGGAGCGCTTGCCCGGCTCATCGTCCGACACGATATGCCCGCCGGTAATGTGGTTGAGCAGCGCGCCGAAGGCGGTGGTCTCCGGAGGCAGGATAGGCGTGGCGCCCTGGCGCTCGGCGGCCGCGAAGCGTCCCGCCAGCAGGCCGATGCTGGCACTTTCGACATAGCCTTCGCAGCCGGTGATCTGGCCGGCAAAGCGAAGTCCCGGACGACCCTTCAGCGTCAGCGATCTGTCGAGCAGGGTGGGGGAGTTGATATAGGTATTGCGGTGCAGCCCGCCGAGGCGCGCGAATTCGGCGGTCTCCAAGCCGGGAATCAGCCGGAAGATCTCCGCCTGTGCGCCATATTTCAGCTTCGTCTGGAAGCCGACCATGTTGTAGAGCGTGCCGAGTGCATTGTCCTGGCGCAGCTGCACGACGGCGTAGGGCTTTACTGTGGGATTATGCGCATTGGTCAGCCCCATCGGCTTCATCGGCCCGTGGCGCAGCGTCTCGCGGCCACGTTCCGCCATCACCTCGATCGGCAGGCAGCCGTCGAAATAGGGCGTGCCTTCCCATTCCTTGAAGCCGGTCGTGTCGCCGGCGATCAGTGCATCGATGAAGGCGTTGTATTGCGCCTCGTCCATCGGGCAGTTGATATAGTCCTTGCCCGTACCGCCGGGCCCGACCTTGTCGTAGCGCGACTGATACCAGCAGATATCCATATCGATGCTGGCGGTGTGCACGATCGGCGCGATGGCGTCGAAGAAGGCGAGCGAATCGGCGCCGGTCCGCGCCTGTATGGCCTCCGCCAGCGATGGGGCGGTCAGCGGACCGGTGGCGATGATGGCCTGGTCCCAGTCCTCGGGCGGAAGCCCCGTCACTTCCTCGCGCGTGACGGTAATGAGCGGATGATCCTCGATGGCGGCCGTCACGGCGTCGGAAAAGCCGTCGCGGTCTACCGCGAGCGCGCCGCCGGCCGGAACCTGATTGGCATCCGCCGAGCGCATGATGAGCGAACCGGCCAGCCGCATCTCCGCATGCAGCACGCCGACGGCATTGCTCGTCGCGTCGTCCGAGCGGAAGGAGTTCGAACAGACGAGTTCGGCGAGGCCATCGGTCTTGTGCGCATCCGTGCCGCGCACGCCGCGCATTTCATGCAGGATGACGGGAATGCCGCGTTCGGCGATCTGCCAGGCGGCTTCCGAGCCGGCGAGGCCGCCGCCGATGACATGGATGGGAGTGTGCGAAGAGGTCTTGGTCATGGCCGGTTCGTTACCATGGGCCACGCCGCAATTCCAAGGAAAAGCATGGAAGCGAGGCAACATGCCCGCGGAATCAAAAACGGCACCATATGGTGCCGTTTGAAGCGTTCCTCGCGCGTCGCCGTTTCCGGCCGCAGCGGCGGAAACCGGCTATGAATTAGCGGAAGGAACGGGAAGCGATGTCACGGATGTCGTAACGGGTCAGGCCGATGTCCGAGAGCGTGTGGTTCGACAGGTTGCCGAGTTCGTTCAGGGTGCGGCGGTAGGAAATCCAGTTCTTAGCGATGCGGAGCGGGTTCATGGTCGTGTCCTAGAAGGTTTACCCGGAGGCTTTCCCCCGGCGTTGACGCTCATATACGCGACATCCCCGTTAATGTGCAGTGCAAAGAAAATGCAGCTGCTATGCATTTGTGCAATAAGACGATCAAGGATAAGGCAACTGCCGTCACTGCATGCAAAAAAGGCAGATAAGGGCGCTATATCAGGCAGATACAGCAATGCATCTGCGTCACTTCACCATCTGCAGGATGTCGCAGCCTGTAATCTGCGACATTGTGCGGCGCAAAAAGACCGGGAAACGAAAACGCCCTTCGGCGGAGGCCGAAGGGCGTTCAATTTGCGACCCGTGGGGTCCGCTCGGCTTAGATGGTTGCCTTGCGTGCGATATACGGGATATCGCTGCGGCCGATGCCGAGGTCACGAAGCTCGCGGTCCGACATGCGGCCGAGTTCGGTGACGGTCTGACGATACTTGCGCCAGTTGTTGAAAGAGCGTGCCAGGTTCATTTTCATACCCCTTTCTTGGGCTTCGTACTGAGCGGCCGCTCGTCGTTGGCGCCGCCCTGATCTGTTGAGCCGGACTATACGCTCGAGCGGCAAAATGAACAGCGCTCGATTGGCACGGCACCCATGCATTTCTTGCATGTCAAGCAGAAATTTTGACAAAATTCTGGCCAAAAAAGGCCGCCTCGCCACACTGGTAAACATTCGCTATGCAAATCCGGAATAGGCCGGCCCGAATGGCGAGGGGCGATGCGCAGCGCTCTGAAGAAAGGCGCCGGCGCCGCCACGGCCACGGGATATGGATCTTGGAAATCACGGGGAGCTCAAAAGAATAACGCCCGCTGGGGGAGGAGATCCAGCGGGCGTCATTGATATTGATTGGCAACTGGGAGGAGGAGTGTTGCCAATCGATCGAAGGGGCGCTGGGAGGAGGAGTGCGCCACTCCGAATTCCATCGATCACCGTTTCCGGTAACCTGATCTTTCGGCGTCATGCCGGGCCCGATCATCTGGCCTTTCCGCAACCTGTCGCCTTAAAGCAGCGCCTCGTTGCGGCTGGATCATCATTGATCCGATGCTTGTAATATAACCGGGTCATTCGGTTTTGTGCAGTGCAATATGGTCATGGATGGTATGCGCTGCCTGCATGCCGTCTGGACCGGATCGTTACGGCCAAATCTCTCATGGTTTTCTTTATGTTTTGTTAATCCTGATTGCGTGTCCGCAGAAAACGTCGCGATTTTGCTGCCGCATTGACGGTTTTCTTCACTTTTGCCGTGACCGGGCATTTTCGGCCAGCCTATAGTGCGGCCGTTGACAGGGCCGGAATCGCGGCGAAGGCGCATTTTTGAAGGGGACGGCGGGGCAATGTACAGGAGCTGGCTGGAACGAGACCTGAAAATGTGGGCGGCGCAGGGCCTGATCGACGCGAAAACAGCAACCGTGCTGCTCAACGAGTACGATTCGCGTCCCAGCGCCTTCAGCGTGGGGCGCGTGCTTCTGATCATCTCGGCACTTCTTTTTGCGGCCGCCGTCCTCCTGCTTGTCGCGGCCAACTGGGAAGCCATTCCGCGGCTCGTGCGCCTGGCAGGCATTATCGGCGTCATCTGGGCGGCCTATTTCGGCGGCGGTGCGCTTCTGGCGCGCGGCGCAGAGCGTCTTGCGGCCGCTTTCCTCGTTCTGGGAGCGCTGTCCTTTGGCGGGGCCATCGCGCTTGTGGGGCAGATGTACCATCTCTCGGGCGACGCGCTCCAGGCGGCGCTCGTCTGGTTCGGCGGGACGGTGGCGGCGGCCGTGCTGTTCCGGTCGGGTGCCGTCACCGTCGTCGCCGGCTTTCTCGCCTTCGTCGTCTCGGGTACGGACTGGACACAATCCTACGCGGCCGATCAGATGCTGCTGCTCTGGCTGATGCCGCTGATGGCGGTCATCGTCATCGCGCTTGCGCGCTACACCGGCGCCGGGCGTGCACGCCACCTCGGCTATCTGCTGTTGGTCGCCTGGCTCGCCTTCATCTACAGCGAATACTCCACTGCAACGACGGCAATCGCCATCGTCGTTTTCGGCGCCGTTGCCTATCTTGCCGCCGCGCTGCCGCAGTCGCCATTGCATGCCATCGCCCGCAGCGCCGGTTCGGCGCCCGCTTTCTACGCCTATCTCGTGCTGATGCTCGGGCTCGTGGTCCTGCATGTCGAGTTCGATGCGGTGGGCGAGCGCCTGGCTGTCGGTATCGTCACGCTCGGCGCGGCGATCGCCGGCATCGCGCTTTCGGGGAAGGAGAACGGCGCGGTCCGGTATTTGGGATACGTGGCCTTCGCGGCGGAGACACTCTATCTCGCGTCGGAAACCATCGGCTCCATCATCGGCACCTCCGGTTTCTTCCTCGTCTCCGGCCTCGTCGTCGCCGCCATCGCCTGGGCGGTGATCGCACTGGAGCGCCGGCTTGCGTCCAATGAAGACAAGGTGGAGGCCTGATATGACCCGGACGCGTTCCTTCCGCCTGTCGCCGCTCGTTGCAGCACTTATCGTCGCCGTGCTCCAGACCGCCGTGATCGGCTATATGGTCGAAAGCCGGGCGTCCATCCTGCGCAACGGCGCGGATATCCGCCTGAAGACCAGCCCGGTCGATCCGCGCGACCTGCTGCGCGGCGACTACGTCATTCTGTCCTACCCGATCTCGACCATTCCGAGCTCAATCGTTGCCGGCGACATTCCGGAAGATGGAACGCGTGCGCGTCTCTCCGTGCGCCTGAAACCTGATGCGGACGGCCTGTGGAACGCAACGGAAGCACGCTTCGAAGACATGGCGCCCGAGGAGGGCTCGGTCATCCTGCGAACACTGCCCTTCATTATCAATACATACGGGGCCGGCGTCCTGGCTGACACGCTCTTCGTGCAATACGGCATCGAGCGCTACTATGTGCCGGAAGGCGAGGGCAGGGCGCTGGAAAATGCCCGCAATGCGCAGGAGCTGGATGTGGAGGCGCGGGTGTCGAGCGATGGCACGCCACAGATCGCGCGGCTGCTGCTGCGCGGGGAGCCGGTCTACGACGAGCCGCTCTATTGAGCCGAAGCGCCGGAGAACGGTCATTTTCCTGTCATTTTTCCTTTGATCCCTTGGAAACGGATGATATAGAGACGCCGCGCTCGGAAGGCGCCACTGGAGCGGCCCGGCCGCCTGTGGACAGCGGTTTCTGAGACGCGGGTATGGTGAAATTGGTAGACACGCCAGATTTAGGTTCTGGTGCCGCAAGGCGTGGGAGTTCAAGTCTCTCTACCCGCACCAGAGCCACCAAACGTGGAAACCGGACGTTTCCGCGGGGTGTGGAATGTTAGAGCGCGCCATTTTGCTTGCCAAAAGGCCACCGAATTCAGTAAAGCCACTGCCGGCAAATGGACCGGCGGGGTGTTCGCCATAACCGGCAGCCCGGTTTGAACACCGCCAACTCGAAATAAAGGTTTGAACATGCAGGTTATCGAAACGCTCGCTGAAGGGCTGAAGCGCGAAATCAAGGTCGTCATCCCGGCCAAGGACATGGAAGCTCAGATGAACGAGCGTCTTGAGGACGTGAAGGGCCGTGTCCGCATCAACGGCTTCCGTCCGGGCAAGGTGCCGTTCGCACATCTCAAGAAGATGTACGGCAAGTCCGTCATGGCCGAGCTGGTCAACGAGATCGTTCGCGACCGCCCCTCCGCAATTCTTTCCGAGCGCGGCGAAAAGTCTGCCACGCAGCCGGAAGTCGCGATGACCGAAGACCAGGCCGAGGCCGAGAAGATTCTCGCCGGTGAAGCCGATTTCGAGTTCACGCTGGCCTATGAAGTCATTCCGGCCATCGAGCTGAAGGACAATTCGGGCATCGCGGTCACGCGCGAAGTCGTGGAAATCGACGCCAAGGAAGTCGACGACCAGATCCTGCAGATCGCCGAAAGCGCTCGCTCCTACGAAACCAAGAAGGGCAAGGCCGCCAATGGCGACCGCGTCACCATCGATTACCTCGGCAAGGTCGACGGTGAAGCCTTCGACGGCGGCAAGGACGAAGACGCAGAACTGGTTCTCGGTTCCAACCGCTTCATCCCGGGCTTCGAAGAGCAGCTGGTCGGCTTGAAGGCTGGTGACGAGAAGGTCATCACCGTGACCTTCCCGGCCGATTACCCGGCTGCAAACCTCGCCGGCAAGGAAGCCACCTTCGACATCAAGGTCAAGGACGTCGCTGCTGCCGCCGACATCGAGATCAACGACGAGCTCGCCAAGAAGCTCGGCCTCGAATCGGCCGACAAGCTGCGCGAAATCGTCCGCGGCCAGATCGAAAGCCAGTACGGCTCGGTCACGCGCCAGAAGGTCAAGCGCCAGATCCTCGACCAGCTCGACGAGATGTACAAGTTCGACACGCCGGAGCGCCTGGTCGACGCCGAATTCGAAAACATCTGGCGCCAGATCAACACGGACCTCCAGCAGTCCGGCAAGACCTTCGCTGACGAAGACACGACGGAAGAAGCCGCGCGCGAAGAATACCGCAAGCTGGCCGAACGCCGCGTCCGCCTCGGCCTCGTTCTCTCGGAAATCGGCGAAAAGGCCGGCATCCAGGTTTCCGACGAGGAAATGCAGCAGTCGCTCTACCAGCAGCTGCGCCAGTTCCCCGGCCAGGAAAAGCAGATCCTCGAATATTTCCAGAAGACCCCGGGTGCCGCCGCTTCGCTGCGCGCGCCGATCTTCGAAGAAAAGGTCGTCGATCACCTGCTCGGCGAAATCAAGGTGACGGACAAGACCGTCTCCAAGGACGAGCTGATGGCTGACGACGAGGAAGGCTCCGAGAAGGACGCCAAGAAGGCTGCGCCGAAGAAGAAGGCTGCTGCCAAGGCCGACGCTGCGGAAGGCGAAGAAGCCGCTCCGAAGAAGAAGGCCCCGGCCAAGAAGAAGGCCGCTGAAGGCGACGCCGAGTAAGTATCCGGAGGAGGGTTTCGGTCCTCCATAATGCCTAAGCAATGCAAAACGCCCGCGATATCCATCGCGGGCGTTTTGTTTGTAGGGAAGAGGTCTGCGGCTTATCGCGAATAGGGCGAGACGCAGCTTCGGCGCGGACCGTTGTTCGGCTGGAACGTGTTGTCGTAGGCGCGGTATGAACGATAGCGGTTGGAGCACCAGCTGACATGCGAGCCGCTCACGTCGCGGTCACGGGTCACAGCACCGCCGATGGCCGCACCCAGGCCGAAGGCAGCCAGCGGGTACCACCAGCCATCGGAATGGCGGCGATAGCCGGGACGGCGGTCGCGGTAACCGCGATGGCCGTGCCAGCGCCGCTCCGCCCGGTCGCGGCGATGCATGCGTTCACGACGCTCATAGCGATACTGCACCTGCTCGACGGCCGACGCCGACGGAACCGGAACGTTCGGGAACGTAATGGCCTGTGCCGGGACGAAGGACGTCAGCGCCACGGCGATGGAGAGCGCACCCGTGGCAAAGATGGACTTGAGCTTCTGCATGATAGAACCTTTCCTGCTTGGTTGTCGCTTCAACGCGCAAGACAGGTGTAGGTTCCGGGCGACCGCAACCTGATGAGCGAAACGGTGCGAAGGACAGCGCAAAAAAAACGGGCTGGTCCGCCCTCGGGCTCGCCAACCCGTTCCGATAAAAAGCGGATCAGGGTTCGGGGTACAGGGGCTGTCGCCATGACCCGGCTGCATCTCCGGATCACCTGTGAGAGGGATCATGCCGGATTTATCTTTTCCCGATTGACATAATACGTCTGTTTTTTGACAATTTCCGCATGACCAGAGAAATGCCGCGGTCGGGCCCGCTCGACGTCACGATTGTTTTGCTGCCGGAATCGTCGATCATGTCGCTTGCCTCCGTGCTCGATCCCATGCGCGCGGCCAACCGCGTGGTGCCCGAACCGGTCTTCCGCTGGACGATACTCTCGCCGGAGGGGCAGCCGGTGCTCCTGACCTGCGGAGTGGAGGTTCGTGTCGACGGCGCGTTTGCCGATGTGACGGGCGGCGATGCCTTGCTCCTGATCGCCGGCTTCAACCAGGATTGCTACGCCGGGCGACCGTTCGTTGCGCGGCTGAAGAAGGTGGCACGGCGTTTCGGGATCGTGGCCGGCATCGAATCCGGCTGCTGGCTGCTGGCGCGCTCCGGCCTGTTGGACGGCCGCGACGCGACGGCGCATTGGGAGGAACTGGAGGACTTCGCGGCAGCCTTTCCTGCGCTCAACGTGCGCGCCGACCGCTTCGTCACGGACGGCCCGCTCTGGACATCTGGCGGGGCCTCGCCGACCTTCGACATGATGCTGCATCTGGTGCGCGAACGGTTCGGCTCGGCGGTGGCGCTCGATGTGGCCAGCGTGTTCGTCTACGACGAGACGCATGCCGCGACGGACGCACAGCCGCTCGTCTCATTGGGGCGCCTGGGCGAGCACAGGCCGGAGCTTGCTGCCGCGATCCGCCTGATGGAGCGCACGATCGACCGGCCGCTGACCATTGCGGCGCTGGCGCGCCGCCTCGGCTTCTCCACGCGAAAGCTCGAGACGCTGTTCGTCGACGGGCTCGGCGCAGCGCCCGGGAAATATTACCTGCGCCTGCGGCTGACGGCGGCGCAGCGTCTGGTGCGCGATACGCCGCTGTCCATGCAGGAGGTGGCGCTGCGCAGCGGCTTCGACAGTCTCTCGGCCTTCTCGCGCGCCTTCCGCAATCATTTCGGCGCAAGTCCGCTCAAGTTCCGGATGGGGCTTCGGACGAAATGAAGGGCATGACCAGCCAGACGGACGAAAAAAGGCGGGCACTCCGCCCGCCTTTTCCAAACCCGGATTTCGATCCGCTCAGTGCAGGATCTGGCTGAGGAACAGCTTGGTGCGCTCGTGCTGCGGATTGTCGAAGAACTCGGCGGGTGCATTCTCCTCGACGATCTGGCCCTGGTCCATGAAGATCACGCGGTTGGCGACCTGGCGGGCGAAGCCCATTTCGTGCGTCACGCACAGCATGGTCATGCCTTCCTCAGCCAGCGAAACCATGGTGTCGAGCACTTCCTTGACCATTTCCGGGTCGAGCGCCGAGGTCGGCTCGTCGAACAGCATGATCTTGGGCTTCATGCAGAGCGAGCGGGCGATCGCCACGCGCTGTTGCTGGCCGCCCGAGAGCTGACCCGGATACTTGTTGGCCTGTTCGGGGATCTTGACGCGCGTGAGGTAGTGCATCGCGATCTCCTCGGCCTCCTTCTTCGGCATCTTGCGCACCCAAATCGGCGCGAGCGTGCAGTTCTCGAGGATGGTCAGGTGCGGGAAGAGGTTAAAGTGCTGGAACACCATGCCGACTTCGCGACGCACCTCGTCGATCTTCTTGAGGTCGTTCGTCAGCTCGATCCCGTCGACGATGATCTGGCCCTTCTGGTGCTCTTCCAGCCGGTTGATGCAGCGGATCATCGTCGACTTGCCGGAACCCGACGGTCCCGCAATAACGATGCGCTCGCCCTTCATCACCTTGAGATTGATGTCGCGCAGCACATGGAAATCGCCGTACCACTTGTTCATGTTGACGATCTCGACGGCGACATCGGTCGCTGAGACGGTCATCTTCTGTGCGTTGGCTTGGTTGGCCATTGTTGTTTCCTCTCAGTTATCTTTTGTGGCCCTTGTCGAGCCGGCGTTCCACGAAGGCCGAGTAGCGCGACATGCCGAAGCAGAAAATCCAGAACACGAAACCGGCGAAGATCAGGCCCGTCAGCGGGGTGACCGGCGTGATCCAGCCCGAATCGCCAAAACTTGCCTTCACGATCCCAAGCAGATCGTACATCGAGATGATGGTGACGAGCGAGGTGTCCTTGAACATGCCGATGAAGGTGTTCACGATGCCCGGAATGACCAGCTTGATGGCCTGCGGAAGCACGATGAAGGTCATCTTGTGGAAGTAGTTCAGGCCAAGCGCATCGGCCGCTTCGTATTGCCCTTTCGGAATGGCCTGAAGACCGCCGCGGATAACCTCCGCCATATAGGCGGATGCGAAGATCGACACGCCGATCAGGGCCCGCAGGAACTTGTCGATATTGTTGCCCGGTTCCAGGAACAGCGGCAGAAGCACGCTGGCCATGAACAGGACGGTGATCAGCGGCACGCCGCGGATCAGCTCGATGAAGCCGATGCACACCATCTTCAGGATCGGCATGGATGACCGGCGCCCCAGCGCCAGCAGGATGCCGATCGGCAGCGACATGACGATGCCGACAAAGGAGATGATGAGGGTGACCATGAGGCCGCCCCACAGCGACGTTTCCACATGGCGCAGGCCGAAATAGCCGCCCAGCAGCAGGACATAGGCCACGAGGGGCAGCGCCACGAGCAGGAGGAGGGCATTGAGGCCCTTGCGCGGCACCCGCGGTATGAGGAACGGCACGAGCAGCGCGACGAACAGGCCGGCGACGAGCAGCGGACGCCACAGCTGATCGCGCGGATAGGAGCCGAACATGAACTGCACGAAGCGGTCGTTCACATAGGCCCAGCAGGCGCCGCTCCACCCGGCCGGCAGTTGGCCGCCCTGATCGGTGGTCAGGCAGGCCGTTCTGTCGGTCCCGGTCCACACGGCCGACACGAACAGCCAGTCGATGGCCTTCGGAAGGTAGTAGACGAGCACCGCAAGCGCGATCACCGTCAGAAGGCTGTCCTTCCAGGAGGCGAAGAGGTTGTGACGAATCCAGGCAAACGCGGACGAATCCGAGGTCGGCGGCTTTTCCGCCTCGATGAACCCGTCACGGACATAGGTAATGCTTTGGGACATCTCAGCGCTCCACCAGGGCCATCTTGGCATTGAACCAGTTCATGAACAGCGACGTGATGAGGCTGATCGAAACATAGACGAGCATCCAGATCGCGATGATCTCGATGGACTTGCCCGACTGGTTGAGGATGGTCCCGCCGACAGCCACGAGGTCGGCGTAACCGACGGCGACGGCGAGCGACGAGTTCTTGATGAGGTTGAGATATTGCGAGGTGAGGGGCGGGATGATGATGCGCAAGGCCTGCGGCAGGACGACGAGACGCGTCGTGTGTCCGCCCCGCAGCCCGAGTGCGAAAGCGGCCTCCGACTGGCCCTTCGACACGCCACGGATGCCTGCCCGCACGATTTCGGCGATGAACGACGCCGTGTAGAGGGAAAGTGCGAGGTAGAGCGCCAGGAATTCCGGCCCGATGGACATGCCGCCGCGCATGTTGAACGACCCCGGAACGGCGTAGTCCAGTGACAGCGGGCTTCCCATGACGAGGAAGACGAGGATCGGGAACAGCACGATCAGGCCGAGATTGACCCACAGCACCGGCGGACGCTTGCCCGTGGCCCGCTGGCGGGCATTGGCCCAGATCGTAAAGGCGATTGCCGCGACGATACCAAGGACGAAGGCCCCGACCACCATGCCGAATCCCTCACCGAAGATCGGGGCGGGCATGTAGATGCCGCGGTTGGAGATGAAGAAGATCGCGTCCGGGTTTTCCTCGAGATGCTGGAAGATCGTGCGGATCGACGGCAACAGGGCGAGAACGCCGAGATACCAGAAGAAGATGACGAGAAGCGGCGGAATGTTGCGGAAGATTTCCACATAGACCGTGCAGAGCCGCGCAATCAGCCAGTTGTTCGACAGGCGCCCGACACCGATGAGAAGGCCGACGATCGTCGCGGTGACGATACCGGCGGCGGCGACCACCAGCGTGTTGAGCAGACCGACCTGCAAGGCACGGAAATAGGTCGAGTCACTCGAATAGGCGATCAGCGTCTGCGCGATGTCGAAACCGGCGCGGCTGTTCAGGAAGCCGAAACCGGCGGACATGTTGGCGCGGGCGAGGTTCTGGACGACATTGTTCCAGGCGTACCACACCGCACCGACGATCACGACAAGTGTAACGACCTGATAGAGCACGCTTCGCAGCGCAGGATTGTAGAGAAGCGAAACCTTCGGCGGTTCGCTGGACCCGGTTCGGGTGTCCGCAAGAGCCATGCAAGTCCCCTGACATTGTGTTCGCCCTGTTTTCCGGGCGTTGTTCTAAAAAGGGAGGGCAATGGCTTGCCCTCCCGAAGCGGTGTCGTCCGACTTAGCGGATCGGCGGGGCGTATTGCAGGCCGCCCTTCGTCCACTGGGCGTTCAGGCCACGGGCGATCTTGAGCGGAGAACCTTCGCCGACATTGCGCTCGAAGGATTCGCCATAGTTGCCGACGGCCTTGATGATCTGCACGGCCCAGTCCTTCGGCACGCCAAGATCCGCACCGATGGTCGAATCGGCTTCTTCACCGAGGAAGCGCTTGATGTCGGGGTTGGCGGAGGTCTTCATTTCCTCGACATTCGCCTGCGTGATGCCGAACTCTTCGGCAGCCACCATCGCGTAGTGCGCCCAGCTGACGATATCGAGCCACTTGGAATCGTTCTGGCGAACGGCCGGGCCGAGCGGCTCCTTGGAGATGATTTCCGGCAGAACCATATGGTCGTCCGGGTTGGCCATCTTCAGGCGGATCGAGTAGAGGCCCGAGGCGTCCGTCGTGTAGGCGTCGCAGCGGCCGGCATTGTAGGCGGCATCGGCTTCATCCTGCGCTTCGAAAACGACCGGCTTGAAGTCCATGTTGTTGGAGCGGAAGTAGTCGGCGAGGTTCAGTTCGGTGGTGGTGCCCGACTGGACGCAGACGGAAGCGCCCGACAGCTCGAGAGCGGACTTAACGCCGAGTTCCTTCTTCACCATGAAGCCCTGGCCGTCATAGTAGTTCACGGCGCGGAAGTCGAAGCCGAGCTGCGTGTCGCGGCTGATGCTCCACGTCGTGTTGCGTGCCAGAAGATCGATTTCGCCCGACTGCAGTGCGGGGAAACGGTCCTTGGCCGAAAGAGGCGTGAACTTGACCTTGGTGGCGTCGCCGAAGACGGCAGCGGCCACGGCCTTGCAGAGATCCACGTCGAGGCCGGCCCAGTTGCCCTGCGAATCCTGTGCGCCGAAGCCGGCAAGGTTCGAGCCGTTGACGCCGCACTGGACAAAGCCCTTTGCCTTAACGTCAGACAGTGTGTCGGCTTGAGATGCTGTTGCGCCAAACCCCAGTACGGCTGCACCAACGAGCGCCGTCACGATTTTTTTTGCCATTTTTTACGACCTTTTTCTGTTGTCTTGTCTTATCTTATCTATCCGCAGGTCACGCGGTCCGAAAGGACACCTATGCGGAACTCGCCACCCTCCCGGCGCGAGGTCGCTTATCTCATGCTCAAAATTTCGCACGGTCAAGTGACACAGCCCATTTTCCATTCACTTCTCCAAATTTAAGGAAAGTTGGCGCGGTTTTGGGCAGGAAAATGGGGGCAAGTGCAGTCAGCCGCACAAAAAAACCGCTTGTTGGAAATTTGTAGCGCTTTCGGGGTTTCGCCTTCTTCTTGCGCACGGGGTTGACCTCACCTTCATGCTGGCGAAAAGTCCGCCGGAGGTAACACATTGCATCGTTCGGATTGATCCATGAAAAACAGAGACGAAATCCTCGCCGGCGCCGGCGTGAACACCCGCCTTGCCCATGCAGGCAACGACCCCGCCGACTATTACGGTTTCGTCAATCCACCCGTCGTGCATGCGTCCACGGTTCTCTTTCCCAATGCTGCGACCATGGAAAGCCGGGCGCAGAAATACACCTACGGCACGCGCGGCACGCCGACCACGGATGCGCTCTGCGCCGCGATCGACGAGCTGGAAGGCTCGGCCGGCACGATTCTCGTGCCGTCGGGTCTGGCAGCCGTGACCGTGCCGTTCCTTGCCTACCTTTCGGCGGGCGACCACGCGCTGATCGTCGATTCCGTCTATCACCCGACACGCCATTTCTGCGACACCATGCTGAAGCGGCTGGGCGTGACCGTGGAATATTACGATCCCTTGATCGGCGCCGGTATCGAGAGCCTGATCCGGCCCAACACCAGGCTCGTGCACACCGAGGCGCCCGGCTCCAATACATTCGAAATGCAGGATATTCCGGCCATCGCCGCTGCGGCGCACCGGCATGGTGCGGTCGTCACCATGGACAACACCTGGGCAACGCCGCTCTATTTCAAGCCGCTCGATTTCGGCGTCGACGTTTCCATCCATGCTGCCACGAAGTATCCGGCCGGTCATTCCGACATTTTGTTCGGCACGGTCTCGGCCAATGCCGCCCATTGGGAACAACTGCACGATACGCAGATCACGCTGGGCACCTGCGCCTCCCCGGATGATTCCTACCAGGTGCTGCGCGGATTGCGCACCATGGGCGTGCGGCTGGAGCGTCACCAGGAAAGCGCGCTGGAATTGGCGCGCTGGCTGGAGGGCGTGGACGATGTCGCGCGGGTCCTGCACCCTGCCTTGCCGAGCTTCCCGGGGCACGAACTCTGGAAGCGGGACTTCAAGGGGTCAAGCGGCATCTTCTCGATCGTGCTGAACGGTGGTTCGCCTGATCGTTACAAGGCCAAGGCCCATGCATTCCTCGATGCGCTCGGTATTTTCGGGCTCGGCTATTCCTGGGGTGGCTTCGAATGCCTCGCGGTGCATGTGAACCTCAACGACCGGCGGATCGCCAAGGCGCCGGAAGAGGGCCCGGTGCTGCGCCTCCAGATCGGCCTCGAGGACGTGAAGGATATCAAGGCCGATATCGAACGCGGCCTGGCTGCGGCGCGTTCCGTCTGACGGCTGCAAGCGCTTGAGATCACGGCTTGCCGGGGGGGCTTCCCGGCAAGTTGGGGAACATGCCGGATCAGTCCGGCGTGCGGTAGCCGTAGAGCCAGTCGAAATCGCCGGCCAGGCTCTCCGGCTTCCGCAGCGACAGTACCAGATTGCGCGCAAGTGCGACGGGACCGCGCGCATGATAGGCAAAGCGGTTGAAGGCGCCGCGATTGCGAACCTTCGCGACCCGTTCCCGGCGCTCGGCCTCGAAGCGGCGTAATGCTGCGCCGAGGTCCGTTGCGCCGGCAAGCCGGTTTGCCAGAAGCGCGGCATCCTCGATGGCCATGGCGGCGCCCTGAGCCGCAAAGGGCGTCATGGCGTGGGCGGCGTCCCCGATCAGTACCGTCTTGCGCCCATCCGTCCAGGCACCATCCGGACAACCGAAGAGCGGCCAGACCAGCGGATCGTCTGCCGTTGCGATCAGCTTTCTTATGCCGGCATGCCAGCCGGAAAAAGCATTGGCCAGGCGTTTCTGGGCGGCGGTGTCTCCACGCCGTGACCATCCTTCCGGCGGTGCCTCAGCCTGCTGGTGGATGGCGACGATATTGAACGAACGGGTCTCGGCCAGCGGATAGGCGACGAGATGGGCCTGCGGTCCAAGAAAGGCCGTGACCGTGCGGGGATTGAGCAGGGCCGGTGCAGAATCGTAGGGTACGAGAAAACGCCAGGCGACATTGCCGGAGTATCGCGCGGGCAGGGCGCCCGGAACCGAACCGCGCAGCCTGGACCAGACGCCGTCCGCCGCAATCACCAGATCGGTGTCGGCGACGGCTGCGGCCTCTTCGGCGGTTTCGACCCGGCGGCCCGTGACGAGCGTGCACGATGGCTCCCGGCTGACCGCATCGAGAAGAACGGCCTGCAGCGAGGCGCGATGGAGAACGCCGTAGGGTGCCCCCCACCGTGCGCGGGCGGCGGCGCCGGCCGGAACCGAGGCGAGCGACGCAAGCGTATTTCCTGAGGAAAGCTGGATGTGATCCGGTTCGCTCCAGCGCCGTTCAAGGTCCTGCAGAAGGCCGAGCTCGGCCAGGACACGGGAAGCATTGGGCGAAAGCTGCAGCCCGGCCCCGACTTCCGCAAGCGTCGAAGCCTGTTCGACGATGTGCGCGGCGATACCCTTGCGGGCGAGCGCAAGCGCTGCCGTCAGGCCGGCAATGCCGGCGCCGACGATCGTGACTGATTTTACAGGGGACATGATCGTGTCGGCCTTCCGGCCGTCACGCCGCCACCACGTTGGTGAAGGTGCAGCCGACCGGATTGGTCTGCGTGGCCTTCAGGGCCGGGTTGTAGCGGTAGAGCGTCGAGCAATAGGGACAGACCTTCTCGTTGTCGTCGCCCATGTCAAGGAAGACGTGCGGATGGTCGTAGGGGATCGATGCGCCGACGCACATGAATTCCTTCACGCCGATCTCGATTGCGCTATGGCCGCCGTCGTTCTGGAAATGGGGAATGCTGTGCCCAGCCATGTCATGCTCCGTGCAGGTCTGTTTGTCGGCCGGACCATAATCGTCTTCCGCCGGAATGTGTAGATGCAAAACCGTCGCGGCGAGACGATGATCGTATCCTGCGGCGGTTTTCCTCCGATCACGCCTGGGGGAGCGTGCGAGATTTCAGCACCGGGCGTTTCCTCCGGGCGCAAACGGCGGTAAGAGCGGGGCGAGAAAACGAAAGACGGCCTCGCGATGAACATTGATCCTCCGCCCTTTTCCCGTTTCACCCACGAAGGCCTCGAACTGGCTTTCTTCGATGAGGGCGATCCCTCCGGCGATCCCGTTCTGCTGATCCACGGTTTCGCCTCGAGCGCCAATGTCAATTGGGTGTTTCCCGGCTGGCTGAAGACGCTGGGGGATGCCGGCTACCGCGTCATCGCGCTCGACAATCGCGGACACGGCGCCAGTGCCAAGCCGTATGACCCAGCGCTTTACACCCCGCCGCTGATGGCAGGCGATGCCGCGGCCCTTCTCGATCATCTCGCGATCCCCGAAGCGCACGTCTTCGGCTATTCGATGGGTGCGCGCATCACGGCCTTCATGGTGCTTGCCCATCCGCATCGGGTGCGCTCCGTCGTCTTCGGGGGCCTTGGCATCGGCATGGTCGAAGGTGTGGGCGACTGGGACCCGATCGCGGATGCGCTGCTGGCGCCGTCGCTCGACGATGTCACCCATGCACGCGGGCGCATGTTCCGTGCTTTCGCGGAGCAGACGAAATCGGACCGGCAGGCGCTTGCTGCCTGCATCATGACCTCGCGCGACCTGCTGACGCAAGCCGACATGGCGCGCATCGACATGCCGGCCTTGATTGGCGTCGGCACGAAGGACGACATTGCCGGCGCGCCGCAGCCGCTGGCGGCCCTGATGCCGGATGCCCGCGCGCTCGACATTCCCGGCCGCGATCACATGCTCGCGGTCGGCGACAAGGTTTTCAAGCGCGCTGTGCTGGATTTCTATGCGGAGATCGAAGGACGTTGAGGCGGCGTTCATGACAATGACGGCCGGGGCATTTCGCTTGCCCTTGGTTTGTTCTATATATGGACGAGAATGACGACAAGGAGTGCGGCGATGGTCGCGACGAACGAACTGCGGGCTGCCGAGCGGCTCAAGGCCATGGATCCGATCTGGGACAGCCTGCGCGAGGAAGCGCGTGTTGCCGCCCAGGCCGAGCCGCTGCTGGCGGCCTTCCTCTATTCGACGGTGCTGAACCACCACTCGCTTGAGGAAAGCGTGATCCATCGGGTCTGCGAGCGTCTCGACCATCCGGACCTGCAGGCCAATCTGCTGCACCAGATCTTCGACGAGATGCTTGAAGACTGGCCGGAATGGGGCGGCATCCTGCGCGTCGATATCCAGGCCGTCTATGACCGGGATCCGGCATGCCTGCGGTTCCTCGATGCCGTGCTCTATTTCAAGGGTTTTCACGCCATCCAGACGCACCGCGTTGCCCATTGGCTCCACAACAGCGGGCGGCGCGACCTCGCGCTCTATTTGCAGAGCCGCTCCTCCAGCATCTTCCAGACCGATATCAATCCGGCTGCGCGCATCGGCAAGGGCATCTTCCTCGACCACGCGACGGGTCTGGTCGTGGGCGAGACGGCGTCCATCGGCGACAATGTCTCGATCCTCCACAATGTCACGCTCGGCGGCACCGGCAAGGAAGGCGGCGACCGCCACCCCAAGATCGGCGACGGCGTGATGATTGGTGCCGGCGCGAAAATCCTCGGCAACATCCATATCGGCCATTGCTCGCGCATCGCGGCCGGCTCCGTCGTACTCAAGCCCGTACCGCCGAAATCGACGGTGGCGGGTGTGCCGGCGCGCGTCGTGGGCGAGGCGGGTTGCAACGAGCCGTCGCGTGCGATGGACCAGTTGCTTGCGGCCTTCGATTACGATCTCTGACCGCGCCGGCCAGGGCCGAAACGGCCTTGCTTGCGGTACCGCGCCAAAAGCCTGAACGCGGGAAAAGTCGGCGCGCACCGGCATTGAAGGGTTTACACGCCCGGGAGCAGGTGCGAGAAGCGCGGCACATCAAATCGTTGACGGAGACGTATCGTGAAGCCGGAAGAAATCAGAAAGCTCGAGGCCTACTTCAAGCGCAATATCAACAAGGAGATTGTCGTGAAGGCCCGCCCGCGCAAGGATGAATCCGCCGAAGTCTACCTCGCGGACGAATTTCTCGGCGTCATCTTCCGCGACGACGAAGACGGCGAGCTCTCCTACAACTTCTCCATGGCGATCCTCGACATCGATCTCTGATCTGAAGGATTTCCAGCAAAACAAGGCCCGGCCGCCCTTGGCGCCGGGCCTTTTGTTATTGTTTTGCGGCAAATTGGCTTTCGTCAGCACCAATAATCATACGTATCGTCCAACATCTTGCTTTGGTTACGGAATATTGCATTGCAGCATATACATTGACTTTTTTGTGCATCGCATATATATTTCGAGCTAAGTCACAAGGGACCAAAGGAGACTTCGATGTTCAATTTCGACGAAGCAAGCAAGAAGAACAAGGAAGCCATGGATACGTTCGTGAAGAGCTATACGACTGTCGCGCAGGGCTGGCAGGCCATCGCCACCGAAGCCGCAGACTATTCCAAGAAGTCCTTCGAAAATGGCCTTGCCCATTTCGAGAAGCTTTCGGGCGTCAAGAGCATCGAGACCGCCGTCGAGCTGCAGTCCGCCTTCGTGAAGTCCTCCTATGAAAGCTTCGTCGCCGAAGCCACCAAGATCGGCGAACTCTATGCCGATCTCGCCAAGGGCGCCTACAAGCCTTACGAAGCGCCGGTTGCCAAGGCCACCGCGGCGGCAAAGTCCGCAGTCGCCGCCTGAGGCCGACGCGCCCTAATACGCGTATGACGTTCAACGACCGGCCGCGGGCAACCGCAGCCGGTCGTTTCCGTTTCGGGGATTGCGCGAGGCTGACGCGCCGGCGGCAAATTTCGCTATTTCCTTCGGACGGTCCGCGATTATGATTGCAGTGCGAAGCGAGGGTCTTACAATCGTGTGTCGAGACATTAGATAACACGTCGAGAGGCAACCTCGAGACGGACTACGCAGTCAGGGAATGAACAGGAAATGGAAGTGAGACGGGTTCGAATGCAGGATGGCGAAGACGGCGGCGATACTCCCGGCCGCAGCACGTCCGTCATTACCCGTACGAAGCCGAAGACCAAGAAGCCGAGTCTTTACCGCGTCCTGCTTCTGAATGACGACTACACGCCCATGGAGTTCGTGATCCACATTCTGGAACGTTTCTTCCAGAAGGACCGGGAAGCGGCCACGCGGATCATGCTCCATGTGCACAATCATGGCGTGGGCGAATGTGGTGTATTCACCTACGAGGTTGCCGAAACCAAAGTGACACAGGTGATGGATTTCTCCCGCCAGCACCAGCACCCGCTGCAATGTGTCATGGAAAAGAAATGAGGAACCAACGTGCCAACATTTTCTGCAAGCCTTGAAAAGGCGCTCCATCAGGCACTGACTTTTGCAAACGAGCGTCACCACGAATACGCAACGCTGGAGCATCTGCTTCTGGCGTTGATCGACGATTCCGATGCGGCGGCCGTCATGGGCGCGTGCAACGTGAACCTCGACGCGCTGCGCAAGACCGTTACCGACTATGTCGATCACGACCTCGCCAACCTCGTGACCGGATACGAGGAAGACTCCAAGCCGACCTCCGGCTTCCAGCGCGTCATCCAGCGCGCGGTCATCCATGTCCAGTCGTCCGGCCGTGAAGAAGTGACCGGCGCCAACGTGCTCGTCGCGATCTTCGCCGAGCGCGAAAGCCACGCCGCCTACTTCCTGCAGGAGCAGGAAATGACGCGGTATGACGCCGTCAACTTCATCTCGCACGGCATCGGCAAGCGGCCGGGCGCTTCCGAGCAGCGGCCTGTCCGCGGCGCGGACGAGACGGAAAGCGAACCCAAGCAGCAGCGCAACGGCAGCAACGAACAGGAAGAGCCGGCCAAGAAGCAGGATGCGCTCACCGCCTACTGCGTCAATCTCAACGAGAAGGCCAAGGGTGGCAAGATCGATCCGCTGATCGGCCGTCACGCCGAAGTCAACCGGACCATCCAGGTGCTGTGCCGCCGCTCCAAGAACAACCCGCTCTATGTGGGTGATCCGGGCGTGGGCAAGACGGCCATCGCCGAGGGCCTTGCCAAGCGCATCGTCGAAGGCAAGGTACCGGAAGCACTCGCGGATGCCACGATCTTCTCGCTCGACATGGGCACGCTGCTCGCCGGCACCCGCTATCGCGGCGACTTCGAGGAGCGCCTGAAGCAGGTCGTCAAGGAGCTGGAAGAGTATCCGGGCGCTGTGCTGTTCATCGACGAGATCCACACCGTCATTGGCGCCGGCGCCACCTCCGGCGGCGCAATGGACGCGTCCAACCTCCTGAAGCCGGCGCTGTCTTCCGGCGCGATTCGCTGCATCGGTTCGACGACCTACAAGGAATACCGCCAGTTCTTCGAGAAGGATCGGGCACTCGTGCGCCGCTTCCAGAAGATCGACGTGAACGAGCCGACCATCGACGATACGATCGAGATCATGAAGGGCCTGAAGCCCTATTTCGAAGAGTATCACAAGCTGCGGTACTCGAACGAGGCGATCAAGACCGCCGTCGAGCTGTCGGCACGCTACATCAACGACCGCAAGCTGCCGGACAAGGCGATCGACGTGATCGACGAGACCGGTGCGGCCCAGATGCTGCTGCCGGCCGGCAAGCGTCGCAAGCTGATCACCGAAAAGGAGATCGAAGCGACGATCGCCACCATGGCCCGCATTCCGCCGAAGACGGTTTCCAAGGACGACGAGCAGGTGCTCGCCAACCTGGACAAGGAACTGCGCTCGGTCGTGTATGGCCAGGATCTCGCCATCGAGGCGCTGGCTTCGGCAATCAAGCTGTCCCGTGCGGGCCTGCGCGAGCCGAACAAGCCGATCGGCAGCTACCTGTTCTCCGGCCCGACGGGCGTCGGTAAGACGGAAGTCGCCAAGCAGCTCGCCAGCTCGCTCGGCGTCGAACTGCTGCGCTTCGACATGTCGGAATACATGGAGCGGCACACGGTCTCGCGCCTGCTCGGTGCGCCTCCCGGCTATGTCGGCTTCGACCAGGGCGGCCTGCTGACCGATGGCGTCGACCAGCATCCGCATTGCGTGCTGCTGCTGGATGAAATCGAGAAGGCGCATCCGGACCTCTACAACATCCTGTTGCAGGTCATGGATCACGGCTCGCTGACCGACCATAACGGCAAGAAGATCGACTTCCGCAACGTCATCCTGATCATGACGACCAATGCGGGCGCGTCCGACATGGCCAAGGCCGCCATCGGCTTCGGCTCGTCCAAGCGCGAAGGCGAGGACATGGAGGCGATCAATCGCCTGTTCACGCCGGAGTTCCGCAACCGTCTCGATGCGATCATCCCGTTCGGCTCGCTGCCGACCCCGGTCATCCATCAGGTCGTGCAGAAGTTCGTCATGCAGCTGGAAACCCAGCTGGCCGAGCGCAACGTCACCTTCGACCTCCAGCAGGACGCCATCGCCTGGCTGGCCGAGAAGGGCTACGACGAGAAGATGGGTGCCCGCCCGCTGGCGCGCGTCATCCAGGAAAACATCAAGAAGAAGCTGGCCGACGAGATCCTCTTCGGCAAGCTCAAGAAGGGCGGCGTCGTCCGCGTCTCCGTCGGCACCAAGGAAGACGGCTCGAAGGGCCTGATCCTCGATGCCGTGCCGGAGACCGCGCCGATCAAGCCCAAGGCCGAAGTGGAAGAGGCTGCCGCCAAGAAGGCAAAGCCGCGCAAGGCCAAGGAAACGGTTGCCGCCGAGGCAGCACCCGCCAAGGCGAAGTCGTCGAAGAAGGCGACCGAGGCCAAGGCACCGGAGCCGAAGGACGAGCCGCCGCGCAAGTCTTCCAGCGCCGTTCCCAAGGTGCCGCGCAAGAAATAACGGCTTTACAAACGGTACGGGCCGGGCAGGAAACTGCCCGGCTTTGTTTTTTTGCACGAGATCATGATGACGGCCGACACCGCGCCAGACACCCAATCCCAGACCCACTGGTTCCTCATCGGCATGCGCGGGCTCTTCAGCCTGCCGGCCATCATTCTCATGCTGTCTTTCGTGGGCTTTGCCGCCTTCACCGCCGAAGCGAACATCCCGGTCGATCAGGTGATGTTCATGACGGGCATGGTCTGGGCGCTGCCCGCCAAGGTGATCCTCGTCGGCTCCATGCTATCAGGCGCGCATGTCGCCGCCGCCTTCATCGCCGTCACGCTTTCGTCCGTGCGCATGATGCCGATGGTGGCGGCGCTCATTCCGGAAATCCGTGACCGCCGCACGCCGACCTGGCTGCTGCTCATCATCTCGCACTTCGTCGCGATCACCGCCTGGGTCTTTGCCATGGAGAAGGTGCGTGACGTGCCGCGCTCCGGCCGTGTGGCGTTCTTTGCCGGGTTCGGCATCACGCTGACGGTCACCAACATCATCCTCGTCGGCCTAGTCTACGGCGCCGTCTCGCACTTTCCGCCCATCGTCTCGGGCTGCCTCTTCTTCCTGACACCGGTCTACTTCCTGACCTCGATCTGGATTTCGGCCCGTCATCGCGTGATCTACTGGGCGCTCGGCATCGGGCTTGCTCTCGGCTACCTCTTCGCCGTCATCGCGCCGGAATACGATATCCTGCTGGCCGGCATAATCGGCGGTACGGTGGCATGGTGGGCGGAAAAGCAGCTGCGGCAGAAGGAGGCCGGGCAATGAGCTTCGACGGTGTCTGGCCCTATATCTACATCGCGATTGCCGGCTGGCTGGCAACGGACATCTGGCGCTGGGCCGGCGTCATCGCCGGCAAGCGGATCGACGAGAATTCGGAAATGCTGAACTGGGTGAGGGCGGTCGCCACGGCGCTGGTGGCTGCGGTCATCGCCAAGCTCATCTTCTTCCCGACCGGCGTGCTGGAAAACTCGCCCTTGTGGTTGCGGCTCGGGTCGATCCTGTTCGGAGCCCTGTTCTTTTTCATCGGCGGACGTTTCCGCCAGCCTCTGGGCATCGCCGCGGCCATGGCCTTCCTGGCCGCGGGACTTGCGCTTACCGGTGTCTGAGCAGGCTCAGCCGGCCAGTGCCTTGCGAAGCTTCTCGGCGTTTGCCGCCAGCACGCCCTGATCCTCCATCGTGCCGGAATGTGGCCGGAGGGGGGCACCTTCCACACGCGGGATGATGTGGAAATGCAGGTGGTAGACGGTCTGGCCGGCAGCCGGTTCGTTGAACTGCATGACGGTGACGCCGTCGGCCTGGAAAGCCTCCTTCGCCGCCTTCGCCACCTTCTGCACGACGGGCAGGAGGTGCGACAGCGTTTCGGGATCGGCATCCAGGATATTGCGCGATGCCGCCTTGGGAATGACGAGCGCGTGGCCGTTCGCCTGGGGCATCACGTCCATGAAGGCGACGGTATGCTCGTCCTCATAGACGCGGTGCGACGGGATCTCGCCGCGCAGGATCTTTGCGAAGATGTTGTTGCTGTCGTAGCTCATGCCCGTCTCCCGGTCTCACTCAGTCTCGTTGTTGTCGCCGCCGCGGCGGAAGGGGCCGTGTTCGGCCAGATATTCGCCCATCATCTCCACATCGCGCCGCTCGCGCTCCAGATAGTCGGCGACGGCCCGACGAAGCCCTGGATGGGTGATGTAGTGCGCGGAATGGGTCGTGACCGGCAGATAGCCGCGCGCCAGCTTGTGCTCGCCCTGCGCGCCGGCTTCGACGCGCTTGAGGCCCCTGGCGATCGCGAAATCGATCGCCTGATGGTAGCAGACCTCGAAATGCAGGAACGGGTGATCCTCGATGCAGCCCCAGTGCCGGCCGAAAAGCGTGTCGCTGCCGATGAAATTGATCGCACCGGCAACATAACGGCCGTCGCGCCTGGCCATGACCAGCAGGATGTCCTCGGCCATGCGCTCGCCAATCAGGCTGTAGAATTCCCGGTTGAGGTAAGGCCGGCCCCACTTGCGGCTGCCGGTATCCATGTAGAAGGCGAAGAACTGGTCCCAGATGGATTCGGTCAGGTCCTTGCCCGTGAGCCAATCGATCTCGATGCCGTGCTCGAGGGCGGCACGACGCTCCTTCTTCAGCGCCTTGCGCTTGCGTGACGCCAGCGTCTCCAGGAAATCGTCGTGCGAGCCGTAGCCCTCATTGATGAAATGGAATTGCTGGTCGGTGCGGTGGAGATAGCCGGCCGCTTCGAAGACCGGCATTTCGTCCTGTGGCGCGAAGGTGACATGCGCCGATGAGACGTCATGGCGCTTCGCCAGCTCCTTGAGCCCCTCGGCAAGCGCCGTCTGCGTGGCGACGACCGGTTGGCCGACGCGGGAAAGCAGCCGCGGGCCCGTGGCCGGCGTGAAGGGGACGGAGGCTTGCAGCTTGGGATAATAGCGCCCGCCGGCACGCTCGAACGCATCCGCCCAGCCATGATCGAAGACATATTCGCCCTGACTGTGGTTCTTCAGATAGGCGGGCAGGGCGCCGAGCAGGGCACCATCGTCGCCCTCCAGAAGCAGGTGCTGTCCGAGCCATCCGGTTTCGGCGACTGCGCACCCCGATTCCTCCAGCGAGGACAGGAAAGCGTGGCTGATGAAAGGGTTGTAGGGCGTCTGCGCATCCGCCCTGGAGGCGCCGGAAAGGCGGCCCCAGTCGTCCGCCGCGATGTCGGCGAAAGTCGTTTCGACGCGGATGCGCACGGTTTCCGTCATCCTATGCTGTCAGGGGCTCGCGGGGATCGAAGCCCTCGAAGGTCATCTGGTCCGCGTTGAGGGCCGTGATCGTGCGCGCCTCGTCGTCGCGAACGGTCCAGGTGATGATCTGCCTGCCGAGGTCGCGCTGGCGGCTGATGAAGGCGTTGGGCAGGTGTCCGTAATAGTAGGAAATGAAGTCGAGCCCGTACTGCATGGCGTCCTCGTGCACGGCGAAGTTTTCCGGGCGCGCGCCCTCGGCCGTCAGTCCGACGGGATGGTCGGTACCGATCGCCTTGAGGTCCTTGAGGAGCCAGTGATCGAAGCTCATCAGCGCCACGGGCCCATCGTAGCCCTCAAGGGCATCCAGAACCGCCATCGCGAAACCGTCGTCGTCGCCCTTGCGACCCTTGAGCTCCAGGATCAGCGGCACCCGGCCCTTCACGAGATCGAGCAACTGCTTCAGCGTCGGGATGCGGTCCGCCGTGCCGCCGATCGGCAACAGGCCGAGTTCGGCGGCCGTGCGCTGGCGTACGTCCCCCTCGATGCCGCAAAGGCGTCTCAGGCCGTCGTCATGAAAGACGACCGGAATGGCATCGGCCGCATATTGCAGGTCGCATTCGATGGAGAAGCCGGCCTCGGCCGCGCGGGAGAAGGCCGAGAGCGTGTTTTCCCAGACCGCGCGGTTGAGATCGTGGTAGCCGCGATGCGCAATCGGGCGCTCGGTCAGCCAGTTGAATTTGTGCATCAGGCGATTTCCATGATGGCGTCGATCTCGACCGCCGCATTCAGGGGCAGGGCGGCCATGCCGACGGCGGCACGCGCATGCTTGCCGGCATCGCCCAGCGCGCCGACGAGGAAATTGGACGCACCGTTGATGACGAGGTGCTGCTCGACGAAATCGGGCGTGGAGGCGACGAAGCCGTTGATCTTGATGACGCGCTTGATGCGCGAGAGGTCGCCGAGTGCGGCCTTGGCCTGGGCGAGCAGGCCGAGCGCGCAGAGTTCTGCTGCTTTCTGTGCACCCGCCACGTCGACGTCCTTCCCGACATGGCCGGTCACGGCGATCTTGCCGTCGCGCATCGGCAGCTGGCCGGAGATGTGGAGGACGTTGCCGCTGATGACGAAGGGCACGTAATTGGCTGCGGGGGCTGCGGCGACCGGGATATCGTAACCCAGTTCCTTGACGCGGTTTTCGATTTCAGCGGACATTCCGGTCTCCGTAGTGTGTTCACCACCCTCAGATAGGGTCGGCGCGGTTCGACTGTCAGGGGCATCGCGACACGGCAGATCGCGCCATTGCAAATGAATATGTCATCGCACGGATATTGCCTCGCTTTTGCCGGAAGAGTTCATATAACATCGCCGCTGGATTCAACAGGAGGAAACGGATGTTTCGTTCATCCTTTGTCACGGCTCTTGTAGCCGGGGCATGTGTCGCCGGCAGCGGCGTGACCGGCGCTTACGCCAACCCGGCGAGCGGGCTTGCGCCGCACCGCGCCGTCTATGACCTCCAGCTCAAGGATGCGAGCGAGCGTTCCGGAATCGCGGGCATGTATGGCCGCATGGTCTACGAATTCAACGGCAGCCCCTGTGACGGCTATACGGTGAGCTTCCGCTTCGTCACGCAGGTCAATACGGGCGAGGAAACGCGCCTCACCGACCAGCAGACGACGACCTACGAGGACCTGAAGAACGGCAGCTTCCGCTTCCTGACCCGCTCCTTCACCGATGAGAAGCTGGACAAGGAAGTGCGCGGCACGGCACGCGAGGAAAAGACCGGCGTCAGCGTCGACCTGACCGCGCCGGATGCCAAGCAGGTGGAACTGGCCGCCAGCCGCTTTCCGACCGAACACATGCTCGAGGTGATCGATCACGCCAAGAAGGGGGAGCGGTTCTTCGAATCGCGGATCTTCGATGGCTCCGATTCGGGCGACAAGACGTTGATGACGACGGCCGTCGTCGGCAAGAAGGAGAAGCCCAAGGCGGGCGATCCCGACGCGGACAAGGCGGGCACCTTCTCGAAGCAGGCGTTCTGGCCGGTCTCCGTTGCGTACTATAATGACACCAGCGATGGCGACGCCGTGCCGGTCTACCGCATGTCCTTCAAGCTCTATGAAAACGGCATCACCCGCGACCTGACGATGGACTACGGCGAGTTCGTGCTGAGCGGAAAGCTCGCCAAGCTTGAAATGCTCAAGCAGCAGGACTGCAAATAGGCGATCCGCCGCTTTGGCGGTGCCGGCCGTTGCCGGCATCGCCGGATAGGGACGAAAGAGCGCTCGCCGGCGTTTTTTTACCCCGCTGCCCTTGATTTGCCGGGAAACTGCGGTTATGGGGCAGCCATTCCACACGTGAGACATGGGATCGTCCGGGAGAAATCCGGACTGTTCCGCCCGGTGGCGCTTCCCAAGGAAGGGCTGTTCGTCTCGCGAAGGTTCAACCGGAAAAGGATAACTAGGCATGGCATTGCCCGATTTCTCTATGCGCCAGCTTCTCGAAGCCGGCATCCACTTCGGCCACCAGACGCACCGCTGGAACCCGAAGATGAAGCCGTACATCTTCGGCGACCGCAACAACGTTCACATCATCGACCTGGCACAGACCGTTCCGATGCTGTCGCGCGCCCTTCAGGTCGTCAGCGACACCGTCGCCGGCGGCGGCCGCGTTCTCTTCGTCGGCACGAAGCGTCAGGCTTCCGACATCATCGCCGACGCTGCCAAGCGCTCGGCCCAGTACTACGTCAACGCCCGCTGGCTCGGCGGGATGCTGACGAACTGGAAGACGATCTCCAACTCGATCCAGCGCCTGCGCAAGCTCGACGAGATCCTGGCCTCGGAAGGCTCGGGCTACTCGAAGAAGGAACGCCTGAACCTCGAGCGCGAACGCGAGAAGCTTGAAAAGGCTCTCGGCGGTATCCGCGACATGGGCGGCACGCCGGACCTGATGTTCATCATCGATACCAACAAGGAATCGATTGCGATCCAGGAAGCCAAGCGTCTCGGCATCCCGGTCGTCGCCGTCATCGACTCGAACTGCGACCCGGACCCGATCGATTTCCCGATCCCCGGCAACGACGACGCCTCGCGCGCCATCGCTCTGTATTGCGACCTGATCGCCCGCGCCGCCATCGACGGCATCGCGCGCCAGCAGGGCGCCTCGGGCCGTGACCTCGGCGCCTCCGCCGAAGTTCCGGTCGAGCCGGCTCTCGAAGCCGAAGCGTAAGGCCAAGGCCGGAGCGATCCGCTCCAGCTTCCTGATCAACCGAGGCCAGAGAGACGATCCCTGGCCTCGGCTTGTTTGAAGGCCCTGCTGCCGGCAATCCAAGCGGTTGCATTCGAGGCACGGGCCGGAGGTGATCTTCATCACCCTGTCATATTTCCGGGTACATTCGTTCCCAAAACCTTGAGTTCGCCGAGGTTTTTCGGCGGCACGCAACAACCGACAAGAGGCTCACAATGGCTGAAATCACCGCTGCACTGGTGAAGGAACTGCGCGAAAAGTCCGGCGCTGGCATGATGGACTGCAAGAAGGCGCTGGCTGAAAACAACGGCGACATCGAAGCGGCAATCGACTGGCTGCGCGCCAAGGGCATCGCCAAGGCCGACAAGAAGTCGGGCCGCACGGCTGCCGAAGGTCTCATCGGCGTTGCTTCTTCCGGCACCAAGGCCGTTGTCGTCGAAGTCAACTCCGAAACCGACTTCGTTGCCCGTAACGATGCCTTCCAGGGCATGGTTCGCGGCATCGCCGACGTTGCGCTCACCACCGATGGCACCGTCGAAGCCGTTGGCGCCGTGACCTACCCGGCAACCGGCAAGTCGGTCACCGACACGATCAAGGACGCCGTCGCCACCATCGGCGAGAACATGAACCTGCGCCGTTCGGCCGCCCTGTCGGTCGAAGACGGTGTTGTCGCGACCTATATCCACAATGCCGCCGCCGACCGTCTCGGCAAGCTCGGCGTTCTCGTCGCGCTCCAGTCGACCGGCGACAAGGAAGCCCTGAACGCTATCGGCCGTCAGGTTGCCATGCACATCGCAGCGACCGCGCCGCTGGCGATCCGCGCCGAAGAAGTCGATGCAGCCGTCGCCGAGCGCGAGCGCAACGTCTTCATCGAGCAGTCGCGCGCTTCCGGCAAGCCGGACGCCATCATCGAAAAGATGGTCGAAGGCCGCATGCGCAAGTTCTTCGAGGAAGTCGCCCTGCTGTCGCAGGCCTTCGTCATGAACCCCGACCTGACCGTCGGCGCTGCCGTCAAGGAAGCTGAAAAGACCGTCGGCGCGCCGATCGAAGTCGTCGGCATGGCCCGCCTCCTGCTCGGCGAAGGCGTCGAAAAGGAAGAGTCGGACTTCGCCGCTGAAGTCGCAGCCGCTGCAAAGGGC
Source organism: Shinella sumterensis (assembly GCF_004514425.2). GTDB lineage: Bacteria > Pseudomonadota > Alphaproteobacteria > Rhizobiales > Rhizobiaceae > Shinella > Shinella sumterensis. Next base: position 154,375 of record NZ_MYFN02000006.1, on the reverse strand, counting down.
TGATTTCACTTCTCCCGCAAGGGAAAAGTAATCTCGGTTTGGAAAAGAGGAGGGCGCCGCGTGACAACGCGGCGCCCTTCGTGTATCCGGCTTGCCGAAATGCCTGCCCCGAAATTTCTCTGCGGCCAGGACTGCCTCGTGCGGCGCCGATCCGGTATCTTCCCGGCGGCCGAACGGGTGAGCAGGCACACGAATTCAGGAGCGACGATGACCGCCACGCCAATCTACAAACGTGTTCTGCTGAAAGCCTCGGGTGAGGCGCTGATGGGGTCGCAGGGCTTCGGCATCGATGTCGCCGTCGCCGATCGCATCGCCTCCGACATTGCCGAAGCGCGTGCACTGGGCGTCGAAGTCGGCGTTGTCGTGGGTGGTGGTAATATCTTCCGCGGCGTCGCCGTCGCCTCCAAGGGCGGTGACCGCGTCACCGGCGACCACATGGGCATGCTGGCGACCGTCATCAATGCGCTGGCGCTCGCGACCTCGCTGCGCAAGCTCGACATCGATACCGTCGTCCTCTCGGCCATAGCGATGCCCGAGATCTGCGAGAGCTTTTCGCAGCGCGCCACGCTCTATCACCTCTCGCTCGGCCGCGTGGTGATCTTCGCCGGCGGCACGGGCAATCCGTTCTTCACGACCGACTCGGCCGCAGCACTGCGTGCGGCCGAAATGGGTGCGGAGGCGATCTTCAAGGGGACCCAGGTCGACGGCATCTACTCGGCCGACCCGAAGAAGGACCCGACGGCGACCCGCTTCGATAGCCTGACGCACAGCGAGGTTCTGGAAAAGGGGCTGGCCGTGATGGATGTCGCCGCCGTGGCGCTGGCGCGCGAGAATTCGATCCCGATCATCGTGTTCTCGATCCACGAAAAGGGCGGATTTGCCGAAATATTGACCGGTGGCGGCCGCGGGACCATCGTAACCGACAACTGATTCTGGAACGGTTGCGCGCTCATCGCGTGCGGCCGTTCTGCGACAATGGGAGTATTCCGATGAGTGAAGGTATCGACCTCAAAGAACTGAAGCGCCGCATGGATGGCGCGATCAACGCGTTCAAGAACGACATCGCCTCGTTGCGCACCGGCCGCGCCTCGGCCAACGTGCTCGACCCGGTCCAGGTCGAAGCCTACGGTTCGCGCGTTCCGCTGAACCAGGTCGCCAACATCAGTGTTCCCGAGCCGCGCATGCTGTCCGTTTCCGTCTGGGACAAGGGCATGGTCGGCGCGGTCGAGCGCGGCATCCGCGAATCGAATCTCGGCCTCAATCCGATCATCGACGGCCAGAACCTGCGTATTCCGCTCCCGGAACTCAATGAAGAGCGCCGCAAGTCGCTCGTCAAGGTTGCGCATGATTACGCCGAGAAGGCCAAGGTCGCGATCCGCCACGTGCGCCGCGACGGCATGGACGACCTCAAGAAAGCCGAAAAGGATGGCGATATCGGCCAGGATCTGAGCCGTGCGCAATCTGAAAAGGTGCAGAAGATGACCGACGAGACGATTTTGGACGTCGATCGCTTGCTTGCGGACAAGGAAAAGGAAATCATGCAGGTTTAAAGCAAAGGCTCGCCTGCTTTTCTTCTTTTTCGGATTGTCCATGAACCAGCTTTCGCCCAGTACCGTTCCGGCTCACGTCGCCATCATCATGGATGGCAACGGCCGCTGGGCGAATGCACGCGGCCTGCCGCGCGCCATGGGACACCGCAAGGGTGTCGAGGCCGTGCGCGAGGCCGTGAAGACGGCCGCCGAGTGCGGCGTCTCCTATCTGACCCTGTTTGCCTTCTCGTCGGAAAACTGGAGCCGTCCGGAAAGCGAGGTCTCGGACCTCATGGGCCTCCTGAAGGCTTTTATCCGGCGTGACCTTGCGGTTCTCCACAAGCAGAACGTGCGCATCCGCATCATCGGCGACAAGACGAACCTGTCCGGCGATATTCTCCCGCTTTTGCTGGAAGCGGAGGAAACCACGCGCGCCAACACGGGCATAACGCTCATCATTGCGTTCAACTACGGGGCGCGCGACGAGATCGCGCGTGCGGCAAGGAAGCTTGCCGCCGAGGTCGCGGCCGGCCGCCTCGAGGCATCCGCCATCACGTCGGAACGGATCGGTGCGGCGCTCGATACCGCAGGAATCCCGGACCCCGATCTCGTCATCCGCACGAGCGGCGAGGAACGTCTGTCCAATTTCCTGCTCTGGCAGGCCGCCTATGCCGAACTGATGTTCATACCCGAATTCTGGCCGGACTTTTCGCGCGACACCTTCGTCGCCGCGCTCTCTCGCTATGCCATGCGGGAGAGGCGGTTTGGCGGGTTGCAGCCCGCCACCACGCTTGCAGTGGGTTCCTGATGCAGACTGAACTGCGCCTGCGCATCATTTCCGGCATCGTGCTGGCTATCGCCGTTCTTGCCGCGACCTGGTTCGGTGGCTTTGCCTTTCGCGTGCTCGCAGCCGGCATCGGCGTCCTGATCTACTACGAGTGGTCGACGATCACCCGGCTTGCCGATTCGGATTTCCGCGGCAACGCATTCGGCTGGCTGGCCGTCGCGCTGGTGGCTGCGCTCGTGCTTTTCGACTTCGACGAGCTGGCCCTGCCAGCGCTTCTGGCGGCGACGGTCATCGGCATCGCATATGCGCTGGTCGCCAGGTCCAGCCGCTGGCTGCCCGGTGGCATCGTCTATTCGGGCCTGACGGTGATCTCGCTTGCGGCGATCCGCGGCGACACCGCGCATGGTTTTGCCGCCATGCTCTTCATCTTCGCCGTGGTCTGGGCAACCGATATCCTTGCCTATTTCATCGGCCGGGCCATCGGCGGCCCGAAGCTTGCGCCATCGATCTCGCCGGGCAAGACCTGGTCGGGCGCCATCGGCGGCGCGGTTTCGGCCGTCGTCGCCGGCACGCTGGTCCACATGGCGTTCTTCTCGCTGAACGGTCTGTGGGTGCCGGCGATCGCGCTGGTCCTGTCGATCTTCAGCCAGATCGGCGACCTCTTCGAATCCTTCATCAAGCGCCGTTTCGGCGTGAAGGATTCCAGCCGTCTCATTCCGGGGCATGGCGGGGTCATGGACCGCGTCGACGGCCTTGTTTTTGCCTGCTTCGCCGCGTTCCTCATTGCATTGGGCGACGCGATCATGAAGGGCACCGTCAACACGCCCGCCGGCGTGTTCCTTTTCGGCCCGTGACCGCGACAGACTGGGGACTGGATATATGGAAATGCTTGCAGGCTCGCTCGGTTTCGTGACGGGCTATATCGTTCCCTTCCTGATCGTGCTGACGCTCATCGTCTTCGTGCACGAAATGGGCCATTATCTGGCGGGCCGCTGGTCCGGTATCGGCGTGACCGCCTTCTCCGTGGGCTTCGGTCCCGAGCTCCTGGGCTTCACGGACAAACACGGGACACGGTGGAAACTCTCCGCCATTCCCTTGGGCGGATATGTCAAGTTTCTCGGCGATGACGATCCGGCCTCGACGCCGGACTACGACGCCGTCGCGGCACTGCCGGAAAGCGAGCGCAAGCGCACCTTCCTCGGTGCTGCCCTGTGGAAAAGGGCCGTGACGGTCGCCGCGGGCCCCATCGCCAATTTCGTCCTCGCCATCGCGATCTTCGCCGTGATGTTTTCCATCTACGGCCGCCAGATCGCGGATCCCATCGTTGCGGAAGTGCGGCCGGACAGCGCCGCGCAGGAGGCGGGCGTACGTCCCGGCGACCTGCTGGTGGCGCTCGACGGCCATGCCGTCACGACCTTCGACGACGTTCGCCGCTATGTGAGCGTACGCCCCGAGCTGCCGATCACCGTGACGGTGCGCCGCGACGGCGAGGACCTCAATCTTCCGATGGTGCCGAAGCGCACGGAGATTACCGACCAATTCGGCAACAAGGTGGAACTCGGCCTGATCGGTATCGTCACCAATCAGGAGACCGGCAATTTCCGCGTCGTGGAGTACGGACCGCTTGAAGCCGTGGGGCAGGGCGTTATCCAGAGCTGGCATATCGTGACGGGTACGTTCGACTATCTGTCGAACCTCGTGACTGGCCGCATGAAGGCGGACCAGCTCGGCGGCCCGATCCGCGTGGCGCAGGCATCCGGCCAGATGGCGACGCTGGGTGTTGCCGCATTGCTGCAACTCGCCGCGGTTCTCTCTGTTTCCATTGGACTTTTGAATTTGATGCCGGTTCCGGTACTTGATGGCGGCCACCTGATGTTCTATGCGGTAGAAGCTGTTCGGGGCAGGCCTGTCGGGCCCGGGGCGCAGGACGTCGCATTTCGCATCGGCATGGCGCTGGTGCTCATGCTGATGGTTTTCGCGACCTGGAACGACATATCCATGCTTCTTGGCTAAAGGCCGCCGGCATCGCCGAGGCCGTATTATTAAGGGGAGCCGCAGTCCGGGTGAGGGCGCTAACGCTCTGTTTACCGTGATGAAAAGCAATTAGTGGCGTTGAGGCCACTGTTGCAATCGAAGTAAACAGAAATTAACGCGTGGCCTTGCTTGTATGGCAAAAGCGGTTAAAACGGCATCGTGTCCGGAATCGGGCATGCCTGCCGGACGTAAAACGAAGGTAAGTTGTGAAGATGAAAGCTGGTTCGAACTTTTTGAACGCCGTGTCTGCCGTAGCCTTGTCGGCAAGTATGGTCGTTACGGGCGGCTCTGTTGCCACGCTTGTCTCCGCAACCGTTGCAGAGGCGGCCGTCATTCGCAACATTCAGGTGCATGGCGCCGATCGCGTCAGCGCGAATACGGTCAAGGCCAACCTGGCGATCAAGCCCGGTGAGAACTTCACCAGTGCCGACATCGATGAGTCCGTTCGTCGCCTTTACGCGACCGGCTACTTCTCCGACGTCAAGGTTGCCGTTTCCGGCAGCACACTCGTCGTGACGGTGAACGAAAGCCAACTGCTCAACGAAGTCGTCATCAACGGCAACCGCAAGATCAAGGATGACAAGCTGCAGGCGGTTCTCCGCTCGCGCTCGCAGGGTCCTTACAGCGAAGCCACGATCGAGGCCGACAAGCAGGCTATTCGCGACGCCTATGCCGCCATCGGCCGCAGCGATGCAACGGTGACCACGCAGACCTACCCGCTCGGCAACGGTCGTGTGAACCTCGCCTTCGTCGTCGATGAAGGCGACCGCACGAAGATCTCGCAGATCAATTTCGTCGGCAACCAGGCCTACAGCAACGGCCGCCTGCGCTCGGTCATCCTGACCAAGAAGTCGAACTTCCTGTCGTTCCTGACCCGTAAGGACGTCTACAGCCCGGAAAAGCTGCGCGCCGATGAAGAGGCGCTGCGCCAGTTCTACTTCAACAACGGTTATGCCGATTTCCGCGTCATCTCCTCGGATGCCGTTCTGGATGAGGCGTCGAACGAATATGTCGTCACCTTCACGGTCGACGAGGGTCAGCGCTACAACTTCGGCGACGTGAATGTCGAATCGACGGTCGAGGGCATCGATCCCGAGGAGCTGAAGGGTCTCGTCGAGACGAAGGCCGGCAAGACCTACCGTGCCAAGGATGTGCAGGACACGATGTCCGCGATTTCCCAGCGCGTCGCGGCAAACGGCTATCCGTTCGCCCGCGTGACGCCGCGCGGCAACCGCGACCTCGGCAATGGCACGATCGCCGTCGACTATCTCGTCGACCAGGGCGAGCGCGCCTATGTCGAGCGCATCGAAATCCGCGGTAACACCCGCACGCGTGACTATGTCATCCGTCGCGAGTTCGATATCGGCGAAGGCGATGCCTTCAACCAGGAAGTCATTACGCGCGCCAAGCGTCGCCTTGAGGCACTCGGTTACTTCTCTTCCGTCGAGGTCACCACCGCGCCGGGCAGTGAAGCCGACCGCGTCGTTCTCGTCGTCGATGTGCAGGACCAGTCGACCGGCTCGTTCGGTATCGGCGCTGGTTACGAGACGGGCAACGACGGCGGCTTCAAGCTTGAAGCGTCGATCGAAGAGAAGAACTTCCTTGGTCGCGGCCAGTATATCCGCATTGCTGCCGGTGGCGGTGAGGATTCGCGTAACTACAGCCTGAACTTCACCGAGCCCTACTTCCTCGGCTATCGTCTGGCTGCCGGCTTCGACATCTTCAAGAACGAAGACCGAAGCGAAGATTACTACCGGGTCGACTCGCAGGGTTTCACGCTGCGTGTCACCGCGCCGATCACCGAAGATCTGTCGACGACGTTCCGGTACAACTACACGAAGCTCGACTATAGGTCGTCGCTGGCGACAAATGATCCCCGCCTGTCGACGCCCTATTGGGATGCGGTGAACAATGGCCCCTGGGTTCGTTCGTCGATCTCGCACAGCCTGACCTTCGACACGATCGACGATCGCACGCTGCCGCGTGAAGGTATCTTCGCGCAGATCACGCAGGAATTCGCCGGCCTCGGTGGCGACTCCGATTATTACAAGATTTCCGGTAAGGCGCGTTACTTCCACACGCTGCTGGAAGATGCCGATGTCATCGGCTCGCTGTCCGTCAGCGGCGGCCACATGTGGGGTACGGGTGACACGGTTCGTGTCTACGATCAGTTCACCCTCTCGGCGGGCGAATTGCGTGGCTTCGAGTCGGCTGGTATCGGCCCCCGTGCCACATCGACCGGCGATGCGCTCGGTGGCACGACGTTCTTCACGGCTTCGGCTGAAGCGTCGTTCCCGCTGCCGGCGATCCCGCGCGACTCCGGCTTCCGTGGCGCCGTCTTCATCGATGCCGGTACGCTTTACGGCAACAAGGTCGCCTACGCCGCTTCCGACAGGGTTCGGGGTACGGATATGAGCCTGCGCGCGTCCGTCGGTGCGTCGATCATCTGGGCGTCGCCGTTCGGCCCGCTGCGCTTCGACTATGCTGTTCCGATCAAGAAGGAAGAGTTTGACGAGACCCAGCGCTTCAAGTTCGGTATCGCAACCCAGTTCTGATGCAGCGCGTCCAGAACCGCGAGTATTTGGACGTTCTGGAGTCTTGCGATGGAACATAACTGGTTCTTTCCGCCCCACGAAGGCATTCGTCTGGGAGACCTGGCGGTAGCGCTTGGGGCGGAGCTTGCCGATGCGGCGCACGCCGACCGCATCGTGCGCAATGTGTCGCCGGTCAGCCGTGCGAAAGAGGGCGACCTCTGTTACATCCTTTCCCGGAAGATGCGCGCTGAGCTCGAGACGAGCGAGGCGACGGCAATCCTGTGCGACGCCGCGCTGGCGTCGCTCGTCCCGTCGCATATCGCCGTCCTTCTCTCGAAGCGCCCCCACACCGCCTTTGCGATCGCGGGCGCCATGCTGCATCCCGCAGCCATGCGTCCAGGCGTGACGACGTCCGATTCCACCGGCATTTCTCCGGCGGCCTTCGTCGATCCCGCCGCGCGCCTCGAAGCAGGCGTTGTCGTCGAGCCCATGGCCGTCATCGGCAAGGGCGCGGAGATCGGCGAGGGAACCCGTATCGGTCCCGGCGTCATCATCGGTGCGGATGTCCGCATCGGCCGCAATTGCACGATAGCCGCAGGCGCGACGCTGCAATGCGCCCTGGTCGGAAACGAGGTCATCATCCATCCGGGCGCGCGCATCGGCCAGGACGGTTTCGGTTATGCGCCGGGTCTCAAGCCAGGCATGATCAAGATCGTGCAGATCGGCCGCGTGATCATCCAGGACCACGTCGAGATCGGCTCCAATACGACGATCGACCGCGGTACGATGGACGATACCGTGATCGGCGAGGGCACCAAGATCGACAATCAGGTGCAGGTCGGCCATAACGTGCGCATCGGTCGCCATTGCGGCATTGTCAGCGGCGTCGGCATTGCCGGCAGCACGCGCATCGGCGACGGCGTGATGATTGGCGGAGCCTCCGGTATCAACGGCCATATCACCATCGGCGATGGCGTGCAGATCGCCGCCATGAGCGGCGTTGTCGGCGACATCCCGCCGGGTGAACGATACGGCGGCATTCCGGCGCGCCCGATGCGTGATTTCCTGCGTGACGTGGCGGAAATGGCGCTGCGTTCCAGCGCGCGAGACAAGAAGAAGGGCAGCAAGGATGACTGAAGAGACGACGAAGGCCACCCTGGGCGTAGCCGATCTGCGTGAGATCCTGACGCTGCTGCCCCATCGTTATCCGTTCCTGCTGGTGGACAAGATCATCGAGATCGACGGCGACAATTCCGCCATCGGCATCAAGAACGTCACGGTGAACGAGCCCCATTTCATGGGGCATTTTCCCGATCACCCCATCATGCCCGGCGTCCTGCTCGTCGAGGGCATGGCCCAGACGGCCGGCGCCATCTGCGCGCGCAAGGCCGCATCCGGCTCGAACCTCGTCTACTTCATGACCATCGACAATGCGCGTTTCCGTAAGCCGGTCGTGCCGGGCGATCGCGTGGAATTCCATGTCACGAAGCAGAAGCAGCGCGGCAATATCTGGAAGTTTCACTGCGATGCAAAAGTTGATGGGCATCTTGTCGCCGAAGCTGATATCGGCGCCATGATCGTGAAAAAGGAAGATGCCTGAAAATGATTGCCGCCAGTGCAAGGGTCCATCCGCTCGCCGTCGTTGAGGACGGAGCGGTCATCGGGGAGAACGTTGTCGTCGGTCCCTTCTGCTATGTCGGGCCCAAGGTCGTTCTTCACGATGATGTGGAGCTGCTGCAGCACGCGGTCGTCACGGGACGCACGGTCATCGGCCGCGGCTGCCGCTTCTTTCCGAATTCGGTCGTCGGCGGTGATCCGCAAAGCCTGCATCATGATGGCGCTGAAACGACGCTCACCGTCGGCGAGAAGTGCACGTTCCGAGAAGGCGTGACCGTCAACACGGGCACCACGGACGGCGGCGGCAAGACGGTTATCGGCAACAACAACCTGTTCCTGGCCAATTCCCACGTCGCGCATGACTGCATCCTGGGCGACCACATCGTCATGTCGAACAATGTCCTGCTGGCCGGCCACGTGATCGTTGAGGACCGCGTCATCCTGGGCGGCGGCTCGGCCGTGCACCAGTTCACACGCATCGGCCGGCAGGCGTTCATCGGCGGTCTCTCCGCCGTGTCCTACGACGTCATTCCCTATGGCATGCTCAACGGCAATCCCGGCCTGCTGAGCGGCCTCAATGTGGTCGGCATGTCGCGCGCCGGCATCGAGAAGGCGACGATCCATGAGGTCCGGCGCGCCTACAAGCAGATTTTCGAGGGCGAGGGCTCGATTCGCGCCAATGCCGCTGCCATTCGCGACGACTATGCGGGCAGCGCGCCGGTCATGCAGATCCTCGACTTCATCGCCGCCGAGAGCGATCGTGCGCTCTCGTCCCCGCATCGGGGCAGCAAGGGCTGACCGCCATGAGGGACAGCCGGCCCGATATCCGTGACCGGCTCGCCATCATCGCAGGTGGCGGTCTTCTTCCCCGTTACGTCGCCGAGGCGGCGCGCGCGCGTGGTGAGGTGCCGTACATTCTCGCCTTGCGCAACGAGTCCGGCGATGACTGGTCGGATTTCGATCACGAGATCATTTCCATCGGAAACTATGCCGGCATCGGCGGGGCCTTTCGCCGGCACGGCATCGGACGGGCGGTGCTGTCGGGCTGGGTGCGCCGCAGGCCGGAATGGCGCGATATCCATGCCCCGTTGCGTATGCTGCTGGCTGTTCCCTCGGTGGTGCGTACCCTGCTGAAAGGCGGCGATGACGCGGTTCTGAGGATGGTCATCCGCCTGATCGAGGCCGAGGGCGTACGTGTCGTCGGCGCGCACGAGATCGTGCCCGATCTCCTCGGCTGCGAGGGGCCGCTCGGCCAGGTCGTGCCGGATCGTGATGCCGAGGCGGATATTGCCGCGGCCACCGCCGCAGCGCAGGCGCTCGGCCGTCTGGATGTGGGGCAGGGCGCCGTCGCCGTCGGCGGTCGGGTGGTGGCGCTCGAAGGTGCCGAGGGCACGGATGGCATGCTGGAGCGCGTCGCAGCATTGCGTGCAGCCGGACGCATCTCGCAACGCCGCAAGGGCGTTCTGGTCAAGCTCTGCAAGCCGGGACAGGATATGCGGGCCGATCTTCCCGCCATCGGCGTGGAAACACTGTCGCGCGCCCGCGCCGCGGGCCTTGCCGGTATTGCTGTGGAGGCGGGTCGCTCCCTGGTGCTGGAGCGGGATGCGATCGTTGCCGAGGCGGATGCACACGGCCTCTTCGTAACGGGGATCGTGCCGGACAGAAGGGAAAAGACGCCATGACGAAGGGCCCCCTCAAGATCGCCGTCGTCGCCGGCGAGGTCTCGGGCGACATGCTCGGCGGCGATCTCGTCGCCGCCCTGCGTTCCGCCTATCCCGGCGATATCGAAATCATGGGCGTCGGTGGCCCGGCGCTGGAGGGGCAGGGGCTGAAATCCCTGTTCGACTTCTCCGAACTCTCCATCATGGGCATTTCACAGGTGTTGAAGCGGCTGCCGCTGCTGCTGCGCCGTATTCGCCAGACGGCGGATGCCATCGTCGCGGCGCAGCCGGATGTGCTCGTGATCATCGACAGCCCGGATTTCACCCACCGCGTTGCAAAGCGTGTGCGCAAGGCGAGGCCCGCTCTGCCCGTCGTCAACTATGTCTGCCCCAGCGTTTGGGCTTGGAAGGAACAGCGCGCGCCGCGCATGCGCGGCTATGTCGACCGGGTCCTGGCGCTGCTGCCCTTCGAACCCGACGTCATGCAGCGGCTGGGCGGCCCCGTGACGACTTATGTGGGCCACCGCTTGGTAAGCGATGCCGATATCGGCCGGATACGCGCAGCACGGCTTGTGCGGCCCGAAACGCCGCCGGGCGAACGCCGGTGCCTTCTTTTGCCCGGTTCGCGCAGCACCGAAATCACCCGCCTCCTTCCGATTTTCGGTGAAACGGCGAGGATATTGGCTGAGCGCAATCCTGGTATCGGTTTTCTCCTGCCCACCGTTCCGCGTCAGGAGGCGCTGGTGCGCCGCCTGACGGCCGATTGGCCGGTCAGGCCTGTCATCACCGTGACACCGGAAGAGAAATGGCAGGCCTTCATCGAGGCGGACGCCGCCATCGCCGCCTCCGGGACCGTCATCCTGGAGCTCGCGCTGGCGTGTGTGCCGGTGCTTTCCACCTATCGGTTCGACTGGCTGGCCAACTTCTTCGTGGGCCGCCTCAAGATCTGGACGGCGGCCATTCCCAACATGATCGCCGACTACGGCGTCGTGCCCGAGTTTCTCAACGAGCAGGTCCGTCCCGGCACGCTCGCCCGCGGCTTCGAGCGGCTCGCCGCCGACACGACCGAGCGCCGGGCGATGCTGGAGGGCTACGATCTCGTTCTGGAGCGCATGCAGACCGTCCGGCCGCCCGGAGAAACCGGTGCTGCCGTCATTCTGAACCTTCTTGCAGAAAAAAAGCCCGGTCAGTTCTGACCGGGCTTTTTCATGTCGTCCTTGCTGGATCAGCGCTTGGAAACCGGCGTGTAATCACGCTTCGGCTCGCCGATATAGAGCTGGCGCGGGCGGCCGATGCGCTGTTCGGGATCCTCGATCATCTCGTTCCACTGGGCAATCCAGCCCACGGTGCGGGCAAGCGCGAAGAGAACGGTGAACATCGTGGTGGGGAAGCCCAGCGCCTTCAGCGTGATGCCCGAATAGAAGTCGATGTTCGGATAGAGCTTCTTTTCGATGAAGTACTCGTCCGTCAGAGCGATACGCTCCAGCTCCATGGCGACTTCGAGCATCGGATCGTCCTTGATGCCGAGTTCACCGAGAACCTCATGCGTCGTCTTCTGCATGATGCGCGCACGCGGATCATAGTTCTTGTAGACGCGGTGGCCAAAGCCCATCAGGCGGAACGGATCGTTCTTGTCCTTGGCACGCGCGACATATTCCGGAATGCGATCGACCGAGCCGATCTCGGCCAGCATGTTGAGCGCTGCTTCGTTCGCGCCGCCATGGGCCGGGCCCCACAGGCAGGCGATGCCGGCCGCGATGCAGGCGAACGGGTTGGCGCCCGAGGAGCCGGCGAGGCGAACCGTCGAGGTCGACGCGTTCTGCTCGTGATCGGCATGCAGGATGAAGATGCGATCCATGGCGCGCGAAAGCACCGGATTGACCACATATTCCTCACAGGGAACCGCAAAACACATGCGCAGGAAATTCGACGCGTAGTCGAGGTCGTTCTTCGGATAAACGAAGGGCTGGCCGATATGGTACTTGTAGGCCATCGCCGCAATCGTCGGCATCTTGGCGATCATGCGCAGCGAGGCGACCATGCGCTGGTGCGGATCGGTTATATCCGTCGAGTCGTGGTAGAAGGCCGACAATGCGCCGACGCAGCCGCACATCACGGCCATCGGGTGGGCATCGCGACGGAAGCCGGTGAAGAAGCGGCTCATCTGCTCGTGCACCATCGTGTGGTGCGTGACGCGATGGTCGAAGTCGTCCTTCTGGGCCTTCGTCGGCAGATCGCCGTACAGCAGGAGATAGCAGACTTCGAGGAAGTCGCCGTGTTCCGCCAGCTGTTCGATCGGGTAGCCGCGGTGCAGCAGCACGCCTTCATCGCCGTCGATATAGGTAATCTTCGATTCGCACGAGGCCGTGGAGGTGAAGCCGGGATCGTAGGTGAAGGTACCCGTGTTCTTGTAGAGCGTGCCGATGTCGATCACATCGGGGCCGATCGTCCCGGATCGCGTCGGCAGCTCGATTGTCTTGCCACCGACCGATACGTCCGCGCCTTTTCCTGTCATAACGATCCTCCGTTGTTTCGAATGGCGGCATCCGGTTGTACCGGCGCCACGAACATGCCCGTTTTGCTAGCCCATTTGCGATGTCCTGCCAAGCGATACGAAAGGCAAATTGTGCATTGCGGTAACAGGCTTTCCGGCAACGCAATATCTACCCTTTGAGCGAAGTTGCAAGCAACTATTGAGGGTGGTCGGAAAATTGCGGAGGGCGCATCCTTTCTGCCTGCCTTATCATCGGCTTCATCTACTTTCGATTGAATGTTGCACCGATCGATTGCATGATGCGGCGGGGACAGCGAGGCCGGGGCGCATGGCCGGAACGGAAATCGCAGAGCGGGAGCGGGCCGCGAAGGCCTATAAGTGGGATGTCCCGCCAGGCGATGGCGCGGTGCCCGCCGCGTTCGACGATGCTGCTGCGCCGGCCGGGAAAGCCGCATCGTGGTACAGCGAGGCTTTGGCCTGGCTCCGGACGCGCCGCGCCGTCGGTGAAAGCCTGTCGGAGGCGCTGGTCGAAGAGCGCAGCCATGGGCATTTCTTCCTGTTCGTGCCGGTCTTCCTGGGAATAGGCGCGGCTCTCTGGTTTGCCGCCGGGGTGGATCCGCCAGTCTATGCCATGGTCCTGGGGGCCATCGCCGCCGCGGTACCCGCCTGGCGGCTTCGCCATCGCGAGGATCTGGGTGCGATCCTGGCGGGCGGCGCGTTCCTCGTTCCGATCGGCATGCTTCTCGCGGCGCTCGAAAGCGCACGGCTTGACACCGTCATTCTCGACACGCCCGTGACGACCATGATCGAGGGCCGGGTGCTGGCGCGCGAAAGCGGTGCGGGCAACGCGATCCGGTATCGCATCGCACTGGAAAAGACGCGCGAGCCGGTCCTGAAACGCGCGCCGCAGGTTGTCACGCTGCTGGCGCGAAGCCGTCACGATCCCATTGCCATCGGCCACGGCATATCCGGCCGGGCGCGTCTTGGGCCACCCTCGGGCCCCGCCCTGGCCGGCCTCAACGACTTCGCCTTTGACGCATACTTCGCCGGCACGGGCGCCATCGGTTATTTCTACGGTGCGCCGGTCGCAATCGAGGCCGCTCCGGCCAGCTGGAGCGATCGCATATCGCAGGGGATCGCGATATGGCGAAACAACCTCACCGAGCATATCCGCGGACGCATCGGGGGCGACGCGGGTGCGATCGCCGCGGCACTGGTGACGGCGGAACAGCGGGCGATCAGCGAGGAGACGGTGGAGGCGCTCCGCCAGGCCGGGCTCGCTCATGTCCTGGCCATTTCCGGTCTCAATATGGTGCTCGCGGCCGGCACGTTCCTTGTCGGCGCGCGCATGCTGATGGCGCTCATACCGGGCTTTGCCGAACGCTTTCCCACCCGCAAGATTGCGGCGGGCGGTGCGCTCGTCATGGTCACGCTTTACATTCTCGTGTCGGGCGGCGCGATCTCGGCCGTCCGGTCCTGGATCATGATCTGCGTGATGTTGATCGCCGTGCTCTTCGGCCGCTCCGCCATCAGTATGCGCAATGTGGCGCTGTCGGCCATCATCATCCTCGCCGTCACGCCCTCCGCCATCACCAACCCCGGCTTTCAGATGTCCTACGCCGCAACGCTCGGTCTCGTCGCCGGTTATGCGGCGTGGCGCGAGCGGCCTGTGCGCAAGGAGGGCAAAGGCGGCGCGTTGCGCCTGACCGGCGGCGCGGCCGGGCGCTTCTTCGGCGGACTTCTGCTGTCATCGGCGATCGGAAGCCTATCGACGCTGATCTACTCCATCGGCCACTTTCACCGTGTGCCGGCCTACGGCCTTGCCGGCAACCTGCTTGCCATGCCGGCGATCAGCGCGATCGTCATGCCCTTCGGCCTCATCGCCGTCCTGCTCATGCCCTTCGGGCTGGATGCCGTTCCTTTTGCCATCATGGGCAAGGGCATCGAATGGATGATCGCGCTGGCGGTCTGGGTTTCGAGCTGGAAGGGCGGGGATATCGTCACGGGCCGCATCCCCATGTCCGCCTTCCTGCTGATCGGTGTCGGCGGCGGGCTTCTCTGTATCCTGCGCACGCGGCTGCGGCATGCCGGGACGGTTTTCATCGTCGCCGGTGCACTGGTGGCCCTTTGGCCGTCTGCGCGCGGGAAGCCGGAATTGCTCATCTCCGAAGACGGTCGTCTGGTTGCGATCCTGCGCGGCGATGCGGTCGCCACGAACCGCGCCAAGCCGCCAGGTTTCATCTACGACCAGTGGCGCCGTGCCTTGCGGCTCGGCGACCTGACCAAGCCGGACATGCGAAAGACCGCCGGCCTGCTGCTGGCGGAACCGGCGACGAAGAAGGCTGCTGCCGAGACTGAGAGGAAACGACCGCGCCGCAAGGCGGACAGGAAGAAGGCGAAGGACGCGATGACGGAGGCTATCGCGGCGGCACGACAGGCGCAAACGTTCGTCTGCGAGGCGAAGGCCTTCTGTGCTGCCGTTTCCCCCAGCGGCTGGACGATCGTCACGCTTCAGGATATGGCCTTTCTGGGCACGGCCTGCGACACGGCCGATCTCGTCGTCGTACCCTTCGCCCTGCGGCTGGACAACTGCCGCTCGGGTGCGAGGCTTGTGACCGCGCGTCATCTGCGCCGAACGGGGGCTTTGGAAATCACGCCGCCGCTCGACGATCCCGCCGCAAGCCTCGGCGGCGCGACCAACATGCCGGCCGTGGAAACCGTGGTGCGCGCCTGGTCACGGCACCGCACCTATGACTGGCGCAGCGATACATTCGAAACGGCAGCCGCAGCGCCGCCGGCAGAGATTGAAACCAACGAGGCCGATCGCTCGCCGCCGCACCTCCCGTGAAGCCAATCAAGCGGCAAGCTTCCCGGTTGGCAGCGATCGTAGAGGTTGGCAGCGATCTTAGAAAAGGCCGACTGACAGGAGGCAATCACAACCGCAGAGCACCGGGCGAAGCGAGGGGAGCCTTAACCTGCCACGATCCATCATACCCGAACTGTGCGTTCCACACCCAATACGACGCTCACGACCCGCTATGCTGTCCAACGCCGCTCAGTGATACCGTCGGATAAGCCCGACGAGCTTGCCCTGGATCTTGACTCGGTCGGGGCCGAAGATCCGGGTCTCATAAGCCGGGTTCGCGGCTTCAAGTGCGATGGACGCGCCCTTGCGGCGGAAGCGCTTCAGCGTCGCCTCTTCGTCATCGACGAGAGCAACGATGATTTCACCGGGATTGGCGGTGCTGGCATTGCGGATGATGACCGTGTCGCCATCGAGAATGCCGGCCTCGATCATCGAATCGCCCTTGACCTCCAGCGCATAGTGATCGCCGTTGCCGATCATTTCGGCCGGGACGGTGATCTCGTGCGTGTTGTTCTGGATGGCCGAGATCGGAACACCGGCGGCGATACGGCCCATGACCGGAACGGACACGGACGACGACATGGTCGTCTGCGGTGCCACGGGTTTGGATGGCGTCACGGCGGGGGGCTGCTTGCCGAGGCTGCCTTCGATGACCGACGGCGAAAATCCGCGGCGCGGCTGGAGGCTTGGCGAATAGGCCTCCGGAAGCTTGATCACCTCGAGCGCGCGGGCCCGATTCGGCAGGCGGCGGATGAAGCCCCGTTCCTCGAGCGCCGTGATGAGGCGGTGGATGCCCGACTTCGAGGCAAGATCCAGTGCATCCTTCATCTCGTCGAAAGACGGAGGAATGCCGGATTCCTTCATACGCTCGTGAATGAACAGGAGCAGTTCCTGTTGTTTGCGCGTCAGCATGGCCTCTCCAGCGAGAATCGTGAAACAAATCCAGAACAGACACTATCCGTTCCACATGTGTTCCGCAAGGGCCTGCGGGCACAATAATACCGTTCAGGCTGCCGGTTCCCTGAGAACGAGGACGTCGCAGAGCGCGCCGGGTTCCTCTGCCGGCGCATGCGGCGGGCGGATCAGCAACCCTTCGGATTCGGCGAAGATCTTCATCATCGATGAATCCTGCTTTTCGAAGGGCGTGACCAAGAGACCGCCGTCCGAGCCGCGCTGAAGTCGCGCACGAATGTAATCCTGCCGGCGGTCGTTCTGCTTGAGCGGCACGGCGGCGGCGGCCTGGCGCAGCCGGTTCATCGCGGGCAGGCGCGCGAGTTTGCGGACCAGCGGCTCCAGATAGAGATAGGAACAGACAAGGCTGGAGACGGGATTGCCGGGCAGGCCGACCACCTGGATATCGCCGAGGCGGCCGACCATCAGCGGCTTGCCCGGGCGCATGGCGATGCGCCAGAAATCCAATGCCATGCCGGCCTCGCCGAGCACGGGCTGAACGAGATCGAAATCGCCGACGGATGCGCCACCGAGCGTCACCAGCACGTCGATGTCCGTTTCCAGTGCCCGGCGCACGGCATCCAATATGGCCTGCTTGTCGTCTCTCACGATGCCCAGGTCTATCACCTCTGCGCCGGCTTCGCGCGCGATGGCCGCGACGCCGAAGCTGTTGGAGGCGATGATCTGGCTTGCACCGGGCGTTTCTCCCGGCGGCACGAGTTCGTCGCCCGTCGCAAGGATCGCGACCCGCGGGCGCGCATAGACGGACAGGTTTGGGTGGTTCATGGCTGCCGCAACGGTCAGCCGGCCGGCATCCAGCACCTGGCCGGCTTTCAGCACAACCTCGCCCGCTGTGAAATCCTGCCCCCGCGGGCGGATATGGCGGCCCTTCGGCGTGAGGAACGTCGTGCGGATACGGTTGTCTTCGAGGCGCTCGGTGTCCTCCTGAAGGATGACCGTATCGGCGAAGGCCGGGAGCGGCGCGCCGGTGAAGATGCGCACCGCTTCCCCCGGGCCGGCCGTGCCGTCGAAAGCGTGACCGGCGGAGGACAGGCCGGCGACCCTGAGAACCGATCCGATCTCCGCGATGTCGGCATGGCGGACGGCATAACCGTCCATCGCCGAATTGTCGAAAGGCGGCTGGGTGAGGCGGGCGGCGACATCGTCGGCCAGCACGCGTCCTGCGGCGCCGTGGAGCCGGACGCTCTCCGTCCGCTGCAGCGGCCTGGCCGCGGACAGCAGGCGGTCGAGGGCGTCGGCAACGGGAAGAAGGGACATCAGCCGTCCCTGCGCTTGTAGTCGCCGGAACGGCCGCCGGATTTTTCGACGAGGCGAATGCCGCCGATTTCCATCTCGCGGTCGACCGCCTTTGCCATGTCATAGATGGTCAGGCACGCGACGCTGACGGCGGTCAGCGCCTCCATCTCCACGCCGGTACGGCCGGTGAGCTTGGCCATGGCCTCGATGCGCAGGCCGGGCAGGGCGTGGTCCTCGCGGATTTCCACGGAAACCTTGCTGAGCATCAGCGGGTGGCAGAGCGGAATGAGGCTGGACGTCTGCTTGGCGGCCATGATGCCGGCGAGGCGCGCCGTGCCGATGACGTCGCCCTTCTTCGCATCGCCCTTGAGAATGAGGTCGAGCGTAGCGGGCAGCATACGCACGAAACCTTCCGCCACGGCTATCCGCACGGTTTCCGCCTTGTCGCCGACATCGACCATATGGGCTTCGCCGGCGGCGTCGATATGGGTGAGGGTGCGGGCGTCGTCGCCCATCATTCCGCCGCCAGCATGTCGGCGGAGCCGGTCAGCAGTTCGTGCGTTGCCGCCGTGACGTCATCCTTGCGCATCAGGCTTTCGCCGACGAGGAAGGTGGAGATGCCGACCTTGGCGAGGCGCTGGCAATCGGCATGGGTAAACACGCCGCTTTCGCCCACGAGCAGCCGGTCCTCGGGCACCATGCCGGCCAGCTTTTCAGAAACGGCGAGATCGACCGCGAAGGTGCGCAGGTTGCGGTTGTTGATGCCGACGAGCTTGGATTTCAGCTTGAGAGCGCGCTCCATTTCCGCTTCGTCATGCACCTCGATCAGGACATCCATGCCGAGCGAAAAGGCGGAGTCTTCCAGCATCTTCGCCGTGTCGTCGTCGAGAGAGGCCATGATGAGCAGGATGCAGTCGGCACCCCAGGCGCGCGCTTCCAGCATCTGGTAGCTGTCGAACATGAAGTCCTTGCGCAGCGCCGGCAGTGCACAGGCGTCGCGCGCGGCCGTCAGGAATTCCGGCGCGCCCTGAAAACTCGGCGTGTCGGTCAGCACGGAAAGGCAGGCCGCACCGCCGGCCTCATAGGCCCTGGCAAGCGCCGGCGGATCGAAATCCGGGCGGATGAGGCCCTTGGAAGGGCTGGCCTTCTTGATTTCCGCAATCAGGCCGAACTGACCTTGTGCCTTCTTGCTCTTTAGACTGGCAAAGAAACCGCGCGGCGGTTCCTGGTCGCGGATGCGGGCGCGAAGCTCGGCCGGTGCCACGCGCGCCTTGGCGGCGGCGATTTCGTCCAGCTTGTAGGCTTCGATCTTCTTCAGGATATCGGTCATGAGCAATCCTAACCCGCCGCGGCTTCGTTGGAAACCGTGACGAGTCGTTCCAGGGCAGCACGTGCGCGGCCGCTTTCGAGCGATTCGGTGGCGAGTTTCATGCCGTCCGCCAGCGTTTCGGCCTTGCCGGCGACGACGAGCGAGGCGGCGGCATTGGCGAGCGAGATGTCACGATAGGGCATGTGCGCGCCGCCGAGCACGGAGAGCAGGGCCGCGGCATTGTGCGCGCCGTCACCGCCGCGCAGATCGTCGAGCGTCACCTGCGGCAGCCCGAAATCGGCGGGCGTCAGTTCGAAGGTACGGATCTTTCCGCCTTCCAGGGCCGCGACCTGGGTGGTGCCGGTCGTCGTGATCTCGTCCAGCCCTTCGCCGTGCACGACCCACAGGCTTTCCGAACCGAGATCGCGCATGACTTCGGCCAGCGGCAGCAGCCACTGGGGAGAGAAGACACCGAGCAACTGGCGCTTCACGCCGCCGGGATTGGAAAGCGGGCCGAGCAGGTTGAAGATCGTGCGCGTTCCCAGTTCGACGCGGGAGGGGCCGACATGCTTCATCGCCGGATGATGCAGCTGGGCGAACATGAAGCCGAGGCCGGCATCGTGCACGCACCGCGCAATATCGGCCGGACCGATATCGAGCTTTACGCCGAGGCAGGAGAGGGCGTCCGCCGTGCCCGATTTGGAGCTGAGCGCGCGGTTGCCGTGCTTGGCGACATGCACGCCCGCGCCCGCCACGATGATCGCCGCGAGCGTCGAGATGTTGTAGGTGCCGGCGCCATCGCCGCCCGTGCCGACGATGTCGATCGCATCGGCCGGCACGTCCACCGGCAGCATGCGCGCCCGCATCGAACCGACTGCGCCATAGATCTCGTCCACGGTCTCGCCACGCACGCGCAGCGCCATGAGGAAACCGCCGATCTGCGATGGCGTGGCCGCGCCCGACATGATGATCTCGAACGCGCCGCGCGCTTCCTCGCGGTCAAGGGAGGCGCCGGCGGCGACCTTGGCGATATAGGGTTTCAGGTCGGACATGCGGCTGCGTCTCCCTCAGCGCGTGATGCTCTGTTCGGCGAGCGTCCGGTTGATGGAGACGCCATAGGAGGTCTGCAGCGCGCTGACCATCTGGTCGAGGATGTCGTCGCCGCTGACCCGGGCAACGGCCGCGATCTGCTGCGCGTCATCGGACAGCGCGTCGGTGGTCGCGTCGGTATTGACCTCGGTCACCTTCAGAAGGATCTGGCCTTCACCGTCGACGCCGGGCGTGTTGGCGACGTGGCCGACCGGGCCGCCGAAAGCAGCGGCAACGGCCGGCGGGCTCAGGACGGCATCCTGCGCGCCGCGATGCAGGCCCGCCTTCGTCTCGACGACCATGCCGAGTTCGGCCGCGATCGCGGCGAGATCGCCGCCCTTGCGCACGCGCTCGGCCAGCTCTTCGGCCTTCTTGCCGAGCGCCTGGCGCTGCTGTTCTGCCGTCCAGTCGGCGACGACGCGGTCGCGGACCTCGTCCAGCGTGCGGTCGCGCTCCGGCACGATATCGAGCACTTCGAACCAGGCGTAGCCCTCGCGGCCGATATTGACCGGCGACGTCTCCATGCCGACATCGGTCTTGAAGACCTCGCCGATCAGCGCGGCCTTTTCCGGAATGCCGGTGATCTCTTCGCCCTTGTCGTCATTGCCCTGCGCATCGGCGGCCTCGACCGTCACGGCCTTGAGGTTGTTCTTGGCAGCGGCTTCCGCCAGCGTCATGCCATCGGCGCGGCTGTCCTCGATGCGGTCGTGCACGGCGAGGATGCCCTGGGCCGCCTCGTTGAGTGCAAGCTCGTTGCGCAGGTCTTCCTTGACCTCGTCGAAGCTCTTGACGGTTTCCGGGCGGATGTTCGTGACTCGCAGGATGATCGGGCCGAACGTGCCGTCGATGACAGGCGTCGTGCCGCCATCGGCGGCCACCGCGAAGGCGGGCGCGGCAAGCTTCTGGTCAGGCACGCTGGCTTCCGTGAAGTCGCCGAGCAGAACGTCTGCGGCTGTCTTGCCTTCTTCGGCGATGAGGGCGTCGAAGGTCGTGCCGGCTGCCAGCTTGGCGGCGGCAGCGTCGGCCGCTGCACGGTCGGCGAAGCTCAGCTGTTCGATGGTGCGCGTCGCAGGGGTGCGGTACTTGGCGACGTTCTTGTCGTAATCGGCCTTCACCGCTTCATCGGTAATGGCCGCCGTGTCCATGATGTCCTTCGGCTCGAGCGAGACGTAGACGAATTTGCGGTATTCAGGCGCGCGGTACTTTGCCTTGTTTTCTTCGAACCACGGCGCCAGCACGTCGTCGCCCGGCGCCTTGACCGGATCGATATTGGCATTGGTCAGGATGAGGTAATCGATCGAGCGGGCCTCGCCGCGGTACTGGCGCAGCGCTTCGAGAAGCGTTTCAGGCGCCTTGTAGCCATCCGAGACCGCCTCGACGACCTGCGTGCGGATCGCGACCTGGCTGCGGTTGTTGATATAGTCGTTTTCGCGCAGGCCTGCATTGCGCAGGATGGCGGAGAAGGCGGTGCGATCGAACTGGCCGTTGACGCCGCGGAAGGCCGGATCGTCGGCGATCAGCTGCGCAAGGCGGCCTTCGGACAGGCCGAGATTCATGTCGCGCGACAGCTGGTCGAGGGCCGCACCGGCGACGAGCTCGGCAAAGACCTGGTTCTCGACACCAAAGGCGCGGGCCTGCTCGGCGTTCAGCCGCATGCCGAAGCGCTGCGACATCGTGGCGACCTGCCGCTCATAGGCAAGGCGGAAATCGGTCGGCGAAACCTTGACGTCGCCGACGGTGACGACGGCATTGGACGCGCCTGTGACGATCGAGCTCGAAACGCCCCATATCGCAAAGGAACCGACCAGAACGATCAGCAGGGCTTTTGCCACCCAGGTCTGGGCGGCGCGTCTCAGGGCTTCGAGCATCGTCTATATTTCCTCATCTCGGCGGCCATGCGGCCGGAGAACGTCTCATAACGGAAAGTTCTCGGGAAATGAAGTCCGCGGACTTCTGCAATTCCAGGCAAAATCGACCGATGGCGCAAATCGGCGCGACACTGTCGATATTCTTCGCCGGCAAAATAAAATTTCCTGAAATTATTAGCGGATTCAGGCCGGATTGCGCTGTCATAATCGAAAGATTCGTGTTCGGATGCATGATCGGTCCGGCTATTCCCGCAATCCCCGGGCTGCAAGGAGACGGAAGACGTGGAATCCACGATCGTCATGATCAACCTTTTCGGCGCCGTCGCGCTGCTTCTCTTCGGCCTCGCTCTGGTCAAGGACGGCATGACGCGGGCGTTCGGCGTCAAGCTGCGCTCGGGGCTGGCGCTCGGCACGCGCGGTCCCTTCCGCTCGTTCTTCGCCGGTTTCGTGGCAACCGTCGCGCTGCAGAGTTCGACAGCGACGGCATTGATGATCGCCTCCTTTGTCGAGAAGAACCTGGTTCGCGCGCGCATGGCCCAGATCGTGCTGCTCGGCGCCAATGTCGGCACCGCCGTCACGGCCTGGCTGGTTGCGACCGGGATAGAGTCGATCTCGCCGCTGATCATTCTCGTCGGCGTCATATTCTACAAATCCACGGGATCGACGGCGCGGCAGGGCCTGGGATCGGCGCTCGTCGGCATCGGCCTCATGCTGCTGTCGCTCCATCTTCTCAGCCTTGCGACGGAGCCGATGCGCCAGTCGCCGGCGCTCGCGGCTTTCCTGACGCTGCTGGATGGTGCATGGCCCGCGGCGCTCGCGTTCTCCACCGTGCTCGCGATCATTTCCTCCTCCAGCCTTGCGGTCGTCGTGCTCATCCTGTCGCTGGCGGCGATGGGCATCCTGTCGCCGGCACTGACGGTTATCCTCGTGCTGGGCGCCAATCTCGGCGGCGCCGTGCCGCCGGTCATCGCGACGCTGCGGGCTGCCGCCTCCGCACGGCGCGTGACGCTCGGGAACCTGCTGGTGCGCGGCGCGGGATGCCTCGTCGTCCTGCCGTTCGCCGGTCAGGTGGCGGATCTGCTTGCGCTGCTGCCCGTGCCGGCCGCCAAGTTGCCGGTGGACGTGCACCTTGCCTTCAACCTCGTCGTGGCGCTGGTGCTCTGGCCGCTGTCCGGACCGCTCTCGCGGCTGATGGAAAAGCTGGTGCCGGATGACAAGCCGGAGGAAAGCGGGCCGAAATATCTGGAGGATTCCGCGCTCTCCAGCCCGGTTGTCGCGCTGTCGGGCGCGACCCGCGAGGTGCTGCGTGTCGGCGACCTGATCGAGGCCATGCTGATCCGCACCATGCGCGCCTTCAACGATAACAATCTGGCGCCGCTCAAGGATATCGGCGATCTGGAGCGGCAGGTCGACGGCCTCCAGCAGGAGGTGAAGATATACCTTTCCCGGCTCGGTCGTCAGGGTGTCGACGGCGAGTGCGCGGCGCGGTCGATCGTCATCATCGACTATGCAATCAATCTGGAACATGTCGGCGATATCATCGAGAAGGGATTGCAGGACCAGGTCCGCAAGAAGGTCGTCAACGGCCTGAAATTCTCCGAGGACGGCTACAAGGAACTGGCCAATCTCTTTAATCTGACCATCGAGAACCTGCGCATCGCCCAGACCATCTTCGTGACGCGCGATTCCGCGCTGGCGCGCCAGTTGGTCGAGGTCAAGGTCGATGTGCGCCGCATGGAAAAGCAGTCTTCCGAACGCCATCTGGAGCGCCTGCGCGACGGCCGTCTCGACAGCCTCCAGACGAGCTCGCTGCATCTCGACATGCTGCGCGACCTCAAGCGCGTCAACGCGCACCTCGTTTCGGTCGCCTATCCGATCCTGGATGAAAACGGATTGCTGACGGAAAGCCGCCTGCGCAGCACCAGCTGATCGTGCGAAATCCTTTTGTGTCTTCTCACCGCTTTTTGCTAAGGAACGCCATCGAAGACGCCTGAACGAGGGATTCCCATGACCGCAGACCGGACGAAGCGCACTTGCCTGGCCGTCATCCTGGCCGCCGGCGAAAGCACGAGGATGAAGTCCTCGAAGTCCAAGGTGCTGCATCCGGTCGCCAACCGCCCGATGATCGCCCATGTCGTTGACGCGCTCGCGCGGGCCGGGATCGCCGATATCGCGCTGGTGCTGGGCCGCGACGCGGAAAAGGTCGAGGCCGCGGCGAAGAACGCGGCGGTTAAAAGCACCGTGCATATCCAGACGGAGCGCCTCGGCACGGCACATGCCGTGCTGGCCGCCCGCGAGGCGATCGCACGCGGTTATGACGACCTGCTCGTCGTCTTCGGCGATACCCCGCTCATCACCGAAGCGCCGTTGATCGCGGCCCGGGAAGGGCTGGCCGACGGGGCCGATGTCGTCGTCATCGGTTTCGAGACCGCCGATCCGACGGGCTACGGCCGCCTCATCGTGGAAAACGGCGAATTGCTGGCGATCCGCGAACACAAGGATGCAACCGAAACCGAACGCGCCATCACCTATTGCAACGGCGGCCTGATGGCGATCGACGGTCGCAAGGCGCTCGACCTGATCGGCCGCATCGGCAATGAAAACGCCAAGGGTGAGTACTATCTGACCGATATCGTGGAAGTCGCGCGTGCGTCCGGTGGCCGCGCCATCGCAGTGGCGGCGCCCGAGGAGGAACTGACCGGCTGCAACACGCGCGCCGAGCTTGCCGTCATCGAGCGGCTTTGGCAGCAGCGCCGCCGCCACGCCATGATGATCGAGGGCGTTTCGATGATCGCACCCGAAACGGTCTTCCTTTCCTATGACACCGAGATCGGCCGCGATGCGACCATCGAACCGAACGTCGTCTTCGGTCCGGGCGTGACGGTGGAGAGCGGCGCGGTCATCCATTCCTTCTCGCATCTCGAAGGCGCGCATGTCGGCGCGGATGCAGAGATCGGCCCCTATGCGCGCCTGCGGCCCGGCGCGAAGCTGGGAGATGGCTCCAAGGTCGGCAATTTCACCGAGATCAAGAAGGCCGAGGTCGGCGCGGGCGCCAAGGTCAATCACCTCAGCTATATCGGTGACGCCTTTATCGGCGCGCACACCAATGTCGGTGCCGGCACGATCACCTGTAACTATGACGGCATCAACAAGCACATCACGCGCATCGGTTCGGATGCCTTCATCGGCTCCAACACGTCGCTCGTCGCGCCCGTGACGGTCGGCAACGGTGCCTATATCGCATCGGGCAGCGTCATCACCGCCGACGTGCCTGACGACGCTGTCGCCTTCGGCCGTGCGCGCCAGGAAAACAAGGAGGGCAGGGCCGTTCTGATCCGCGAGCGCAACCAGGCGATCAAGGACGCGAAGAAGAAGGACGCCCGCTGATGCGCATGTGGGCGCGCCCACATTAACGATTGCAATCGAAAGTGAGTGCGCGTCTGTTGCGCCGCGACGAAAAAACACTACGACAAGCGCAATCGAAGCATCTCTAGAACGCGGAGCGGGGCCATGTGCGGAATTGTCGGTATCGTCGGAAATCAGCCTGTCGCGGGCCGGCTGGTCGATGCCTTGAAACGCCTTGAATACCGGGGTTACGATTCCGCCGGCGTTGCGACCATCGTCGATGGCGCGCTTGCCCGTCGCCGTGCCGAGGGCAAGCTGTTCAACCTGGAGAAGCGCCTTGCCGAGGAGCCGCTCGCCGGTACGATCGGCATCGCGCACACGCGCTGGGCCACGCATGGCGCGCCGACCGAAGGCAATGCCCATCCGCATTTCGTGGACGGCGTCGCGGTCGTCCATAACGGCATCATCGAAAACTTCTCGGAGCTCAAGGACGAGCTGATCGCCGACGGCGCGACCTTCTCCACGCAGACGGATACGGAAGTCGTCGCCCAGCTGCTCGCGAAGTATCGCCGCGACGGCCTTGGCCGCCGTGAGGCGATGCATGCCATGCTGCGACGGGTGACCGGCGCCTATGCCCTTGCCGTGATCTTCGCGGACGATCCGTCCACCATCATGGCGGCCCGCAGCGGCCCGCCGCTGGCGATCGGCCATGGCCATGGGGAGATGTTCCTGGGGTCCGACGCCATCGCGCTTGCCCCCTTCACCAACGAGATCAGCTATCTCGTCGACGGCGACTGGGCGATCCTCGGTCGGGACGGCGCCCACATCTTCGATATGGACGGCAACCGCGTCGAACGTCCGAAGCAGGTTTCCTCGGCGGCCGCTTATCTCATCGACAAGGGCAACCACCGCCACTTCATGGAGAAGGAGATCCATGAGCAGCCGGAGGCCATCTCGCACGCGCTCGGTCATTACGTCGATTTCCTGGAGCATGCGGTTCGCCCGGTGGCCGGCGGCATCGATTTCGCCAAGGTGCCGAGCCTTGCCATTTCCGCCTGCGGCACGGCCTATCTGGCAGGCCTCGTCGGCAAGTACTGGTTCGAGCGTTACGCGCGCCTGCCGGTCGAGATCGACGTCGCCTCGGAGTTCCGCTATCGCGAAATCCCGCTGAACCCCGAATCCGCCGCCCTCTTCATCTCGCAGTCCGGCGAGACCGCCGACACGCTCGCCTCGCTGCGTTACTGCAAGGAGCATGGCCTGAAGATCGGCGCGGTGGTGAATACGAGGGAATCAAGCATCGCCCGCGAATCGGACGCCGTGTTTCCGATCCTCGCCGGCCCGGAGATCGGCGTCGCCTCGACCAAGGCCTTCACCTGCCAGCTGACGGTGCTCGCCGCACTCGCGATCGGTGCCGGCAAGGCGCGCGGAACGCTCACGGCGGCCGACGAAAAGGCCCTCGTGCGCCACCTCGCCGAGATGCCGCGCGTCATGGCCGGCGTGCTCAACACCATCCAGCCGTCCATCGAACAGCTGGCGCGCGATCTCTCCAAGTGCAAGGACGTGCTCTATCTCGGCCGCGGCACCAGTTATCCGCTCGCCATGGAAGGCGCCCTGAAGCTCAAGGAAATCTCCTATATCCATGCCGAAGGCTATGCCGCGGGTGAGCTGAAGCATGGGCCGATCGCGCTGATCGACGAAAACATGCCCGTCATCGTCATCGCCCCGCATGACCGTTTCTTCGAGAAGACGGTGTCGAACATGCAGGAAGTGGCGGCCCGTGGCGGTCGCATCATCTTCATCACCGATGCGAAGGGGGCCGCGGCTTCCAAGCTGGAGACGATGGCGACGATCGTGCTGCCGGATGTGGACGAGGTGATCGCACCGATGATCTATTCGCTGCCTATCCAGCTGCTCGCCTACCACACCGCCGTCTTCATGGGCACGGATGTCGACCAGCCGCGCAACCTCGCCAAATCCGTGACGGTGGAATGACCGTCAGGCCGGAGCGGCCCGCCGATGTCGGCTTGGAGGCAGATCGCGCCTCGTGGCTTGATGGCGTGCCGCCCGGGTATTTCCTGCGTCCGGCGTTTTCACAGGTTTACGGAGGCGGAACGGTTTTCTATCATCCGGCATTCTATGGCTGAGCGGCCTCCCGCGCTCGCCACACGCTGGATATTCGATGACCGAACCCCTCCCGAGACCGTCGCTGCCCACGCGGCTGCGCAACAATTTCCTGACCGGCCTGGTCATCTGCGCGCCGATCGCCATCACAATATGGCTGACCTGGACGTTCATTCACTGGGCGGACAGTTGGGTCAAACCCTATATTCCCGCGCGCTACAATCCTGAAAGCTACCTTCAGTTCGCCATTCCCGGCTTCGGTCTGCTGATCGCGCTGGTACTGATCACGCTGATAGGCTTCCTCGGCAAGAACCTCATCGGCCGCTCCATCGTCGAGTTCGGCGACGGGCTGTTCAACCGCACGCCACTGGTGCGCACGGTCCACAAGAGCCTCAAGCAGATTTTCGAGACGGTTCTGAAGGACAAGGGCACATCCTTCAACAAGGCGGCGATGATCGAGTATCCGAGCGCGGGCCTCTGGTCGATCGTCTTCGTGGCCACGGATGCGCGCGGCGAGATCGCCACCAAGTTCCGCTCGATGGGCAAGGACATGGTGGCCTGCTTCCTGCCGCCGACCCCGTTCCCGACCGCCGGCTGGCTGGTTTACATTCCAAGAGAGAAGATCGTGCCGCTCGACATGAGCGCGGAGGACGCCGCAAAACTCGTCATCTCCGTCGGCCTTGTCACGCCGCCGGAAGGCGCATTGCTTCCGGCCATGAAGCCGGAGAGCAAGACGAAGTCGAAGGATCGCAAGAAAGGCTGAGGCATGCGCCAGTCGACGTCAGCGATGGTCCGCGGCGTAACCGGATAGGCTTAAAGGTGACGATCGTGCCGGCCGGATGATACCGGCCGAACGCGGTCATCGTTTAAGCTGGCCCACGAAAAGCCTATTCCGTGGTCGCGTCCGTACGGTCTTCGACGCGGATCGTATCGGCATCCGCCGGAAGCCGGGATTGCTTTTCCGTCGTGGTGACGCTGGCGGTGGTGATCGTCCTGTCGACATCCGCCGCCGCGGTGGTCTTGTTGTGCCCGGCGCAATCCGCGAAGGCGGCGGATGCCGAAAGCCCGAGTACTGCTGCGACTGCGAGAACTGTCTTCATGGCATTTCTCCTTTTTCGCTTGTGCGGGAGAAGTATGCCCTCACGCGCTTTATCGGCGAAATCACGATTTTGTGGTCAGCCGGCCCTGAGGAAGCGGATCGCCTCGTCGCGACGGTAAAGGTAGAGCAGGGTGCGGATCGCTTCGCCCCGCTCGCTGGTCAGCTCCGGATCGCGCTCCAGGATATAGGCGGCGTCCTTCCGGGCGATCTCCAGGAGGTCGCCGTGGGCTTCCAGGCTCGCGACGATGAAGCCCGGCGTGCCGGACTGCCGTGTTCCCAGCAGTTCGCCTTCGCCGCGCAGCTTCAGGTCCTCCTCGGCGATGCGGAAACCGTCTTCCGTTTCGCGCAGGATGGAAAGCCGCGCCCGGCCATTCTCGCTGAGCGGGCCCTTGTAGAGCAGGATGCAGCTCGACGCCTCGTCGCCGCGGCCCACGCGCCCGCGCAACTGATGGAGCTGGGCGAGGCCGAAGCGTTCGGCGTGCTCGATGACCATGATGGAGGCATCCGGCACGTCGACGCCGACTTCCACGACGGTCGTCGCCACCAGAAGACGTGTCTCGCCGCTCTTGAAGGCAAGCATGGCGGCGTCCTTTTCCGGCCCGCCCATGCGTCCATGCACGAGACCCGCCGCGTCGCCGAAGACGCTGGCGAGCGTCGCATGCCGCTCCTCGACGGACATGAGGTCGCTTTCTTCCGATTCCTCGACGAGCGGGCAGATCCAGTAGGCCTTCTTGCCTTCGGCAAGAGCGGCCCGCAGCCGGTCCACGATCTCGCCGACACGCTCCTGCGCGACGACGACGGTCTGGATGGGTTTTCGGCCGGCCGGTTTTTCCGTCAGCTTCGACACGTCCATGTCGCCGAACGCCGCCAGGACGAGCGTTCTGGGGATCGGCGTGGCTGTCATGACCAGCATATGCGGCGAGATGCCCTTGGCGGTCAGGCGCAGGCGCTGGTGCACGCCGAAGCGATGCTGCTCGTCCACGACGGCCAGGACAAGGTCCTTATAGGCGACATTGTCCTGAAAAAGGGCGTGCGTCCCGATGACGATCTGTGTTTGGCCCGAGGCGATGCGCTCCAGGATGGCATCGCGCTCGCGGCCCTTGGTGCGGCCCGTCAGCACGTCTATGGTCAGGCCGGCCGGTGCCGCCATTTTGGACAGTGTCGCGAAATGCTGCCGCGCCAGGATTTCGGTCGGGGCCATCAGCACGGCCTGGCCGCCGGATTCGACGGCCGCGAGCATCGCCATCAGCGCCACCGCCGTCTTGCCGGCGCCGACATCGCCCTGCAGGAGCCGCAGCATGCGCTGCTCGCCGGCCATGTCCTTCAGCACCTCACCAATCGCCGCCTGCTGGCTGTTGGTCAGCGAGAAGGGCAGGGCGTCGATGACCGGGCGGCTGAGAGCGCCGGTCGCGATGACCGGCCGGCCCGCGACCTTGCGCAACTTCTGCCGCACCAGCGCGAGCGAAATCTGGCCGGCCAGGAATTCGTCATAGGCAAGCCTGCGGCGGGCCGGCGCCTGCGGATCGAGGTCGGTTTCGTCGCGCGGGTCATGCAGCTGGTGGATGGCATCGAAGGCCGTGGGGAAATCCTGCCGTTGCGCAAGCGCGGGATCGATCCATTCGGGCAGGTGCGGCACGCGCGCCACCGCCGCCTCCACCGCCTTGCGCAGCACGCGGGAGGTGAGGCCGGCGGTGAGGCCGTGCACCGGCTCGACCAAAGGCACGCTGTCGGCCTCGCCGAGCCGCGCCATATAGTCCGGATGCACCATGGAGGCGCGGCCGTTGAACCAGTCGACCTTGCCGCTCACCACGACGGTTTCATCGATCGGCAGCGATTTTTCCAGCCAGTTCCCCTTGGCGCGGAAGAAGGTGAGCGCCAGTTCACCGGTCTCGTCGTGCAGGAAGACGCGGTAAGGCATGTTGGATTTGCCCGGTGGCGGCGGCTGATGGCGATCCACGCGGCCGGTGATCGTGACGATGACGCCTTGCTGCGCATTGGCGATACCCGGCTGGTTGCGCCGGTCGACGATGGAATGCGGGAAGTGGAAGACGAGGTCGACCACCCGGCAGTCCTCGATGCTTTCCTGCCCGAGCAGGCGCGCGAAGAGTTCGCCCAGCTTCGGCCCGATGCCGGGAAGCGTGGAGAGCGGTGCGAAGAGTGGATCGAGCAGGGCGGGTCTCATGGGGCGCCAAAATCGCCGGAGATGGTGTCTTTGGCAAGGCTGACAAGCGGCTTTTGCCGGTCTATAGAAGCGCGAAATTCTTTGCGATGTCAGAAAGGCGAGGACGATCATGACGGGAACGACGCGCTCGAGTGCCGATATCGACCCGCGCCGCAAGCGCATCCTCTTCCGCTGCTGGCATCGCGGTATCCGCGAAATGGATCTGGTGCTCGGCGCCTTCGCCGACGCGGAGATCGCGACGCTGTCCGATGTCGAGCTGGATGAGCTGGAGCGCATCATGGCCGAAGAAGACAACGACCTCATCAAGTGGGTCACAGGCGAAAGACCCGTGCCCGACGCCTTCCGCGACGGCCTCTTTCCGCGGATCGCCGCCTACCGCCCCGATTTTTCCCCGCTCTTCAAAGACGACCGCGCATGATCCCCGGCTTTTCTCCTGAACGCATCGCGGCTGCCGACAGGCCGCTGACGATCGGCGCGGTGCCATCGGGCGTCGAGCCTCTGATTCTGGCCGATCTGGCGCGCAAGTCCGGACCGCTCGCCTATGTGCTGTCGGATGGCCAGCGCATTTCCGATCTGGAGCAGATGCTGGGGTTTGCGGCGCCGGACATTCCGGTGCTCACGCTGCCCGGCTGGGACTGCCTGCCCTATGACCGCGTTTCGCCCAGTGCGGATGTTTCCGCCCGCCGCCTTTCGGCGCTTTCGGCGCTGATCGCCCACCAGAAGAAGCCGCATGCGGCGATCGTGCTCGTCACCGTCAATGCCATGTTGCAGAAGACGGCGCCGCGCGCGATCATCGAAAGCCTCGCCTTCTCCGCCAAGCCCGGTCAGCAGGTCCGCATGGACGACATCGCCGCGCGGCTGGAGCGCAACGGTTTCGACCGTGTCGCGACTGTGCGCGAGGTGGGCGAATTCGCCGTTCGCGGCGGCATCCTCGACGTTTTCGTGCCCGGCAGTCTGGAGCCCGTGCGCCTCGATTTCTTCGGCGATACGCTCGAAAGCATCCGCTCCTTCGATCCGACGAGCCAGCGCACGACGGGGCAGGCCCGCTCGCTCGACCTCAATCCCATGAGCGAAGTGACGCTGACGCCGGAGACGATTTCGCATTTCCGCAAGCAGTACCTGTCGTCCTTCGGTGCCGCCACGCGCGACGACGCGCTCTACCAGGCCGTCTCCGAGGGCAGGCGTTATGCCGGCATGGAACACTGGCTGCCGCTGTTCTACGGCGAGCTGGAAACCACCTTCGACTATCTCGCCGGCTTCCGTATCGTCACGGACCACACCGTACGTGAGGCTGCCGTCGAGCGTTCGCGCCTCGTGCGCGATTATTACGATGCGCGCCTTGCCTCCGCCACGCCCGGCAAGGGGCAGGTGGCGCAGGCGACACCCTACAAGCCGGTGCCGCCGGGTCAGCTCTATCTCGACGCCGAACGCTTTGCCAGCGAACTCGACGAGCGCGCCGCCATTCGTCTGTCGCCCTTCAACGAGCATGAAGGCGAGGCACGTCAGGTCGTGACCATCGAGGCCCGGCCCGGCCAGCGCTGGGCAAGGCCGGCCGGCAGCGAGGATGCCGACGGCGGTCGCGTCAACGTCTTCGACCAGGCTGTCAAACACATCGCCGACAAGCGCGCGTCCGGCGCCAAGGTGCTGGTCACCGGCTGGTCGGAAGGCTCGCTCGACCGCCTGCTGCAGGTCCTTGCCGAACACGGCCTTGGCAATGTCGTTCCGGTCGAAAAGTTTTCCGATCTGCGCAAGCTGAAGCCGGGCGAGGCGGCGTCGGCCGTTCTCAGCCTGGAAAGCGGCTTCGAAGCGGGCGACATCGTCGTTATCGGCGAGCAGGATATTCTGGGCGACCGCATGGTGCGGCGCGCCAAGCGGCGCAAGCGCGGCGCGGATTTCCTCACCGAGGTTGCCGGCCTCGACGAAGGCTCGATCGTCGTGCATGCCGAGCATGGCATCGGCCGGTTCGTGGGTCTTCGCACCATCGAGGCCGCCGGCGCGCCGCATGCCTGTCTCGAACTGGTCTATGCCGACGACGCGAAACTCTTCCTGCCCGTCGAAAACATCGATCTCCTGTCGCGCTATGGCGGCGAGGGTACCGATGCGCTGCTCGACAAGCTTGGCGGTATCGCCTGGCAGGCGCGCAAGGCCAAGCTCAAGAAGCGCCTGCTCGACATGGCCGGCGGGCTCATCCAGATCGCCGCCGCGCGCCTCGTGCGCCATGCGCCGGTGCTGAGCACGCCGGAAGGTGTCTATGACGAGTTCGCCGCACGCTTCCCCTATGACGAGACCGACGATCAGGCGAACGCCATCGATGCCGTTCGCGACGATCTGGGCGCCGGCCGTCCCATGGATCGCCTCGTCTGCGGCGATGTCGGCTTCGGCAAGACCGAAGTGGCGCTCCGCGCGGCCTTCATCGCGGCCATGAACGGTGTGCAGGTCGCCGTCGTCGTGCCGACGACGCTGCTCGCCCGCCAGCATTTCAAGACCTTCTCCGACCGCTTCCGTGGCCTGCCCATCCGCGTACAGCAGGCTTCGCGCCTCGTCGGCTCCAAGGAACTGGCGCTGACGAAGAAGGAACTGGCCGAGGGCAAGACGGATATCGTCGTCGGCACCCATGCGCTGCTCGGCTCGTCGATCAAGTTCGCCAATCTCGGCCTGCTGATCATCGACGAGGAGCAGCATTTCGGCGTGAAGCACAAGGAACGGCTGAAGGAGCTGAAGAGCGACGTGCATGTGCTGACGCTCTCCGCCACGCCGATCCCGCGCACCCTGCAGCTCGCCATGACGGGTGTACGCGAGCTTTCGCTCATCACCACGCCGCCGGTCGACCGCATGGCCGTGCGCACCTTCATCTCGCCCTTCGACCCGCTCGTCATCCGCGAAACGCTGATGCGCGAGCATTACCGCGGCGGCCAGAGTTTTTACGTCTGCCCGCGCCTGAGCGACCTTTCGGAGATCCACGATTTCCTGCGCCAGGACGTGCCGGAGCTGAAGGTCGCGGTCGCCCATGGCCAGATGCCGGCCACCGAGCTGGAGGACATCATGAACGCCTTCTACGAAGGCCGCTACGATGTGCTGCTCTCAACCACCATAGTCGAGTCGGGCCTCGACGTGCCGACGGCGAACACGATGATCATCCATCGCGCCGACATGTTCGGCCTCGCCCAACTCTACCAGCTGCGCGGCCGCGTCGGACGTTCCAAGGTGCGCGCCTTCGCTCTGCTTACGCTGCCGGTCAACCGCACGCTGACGGGCACGGCGGAACGGCGGCTGAAGGTGCTGCAATCGCTGGATACGCTCGGTGCGGGCTTCCAGCTGGCTAGCCACGACCTCGATATCCGCGGCGCCGGAAACCTGCTCGGCGAGGAGCAGTCCGGCCATATCAAGGAAGTCGGCTTCGAACTGTACCAGCAGATGCTGGAGGAGGCGGTCGCAGAGATTAAGGGCGACGAGGAAGTCGCCGACAGCGGATGGTCACCGCAGATCTCCGTCGGCACACCCGTCATGATCCCGGACGATTACGTGCCGGACCTGCATCTGCGCCTCGGCCTGTATCGTCGCCTCGGCGAGATCACCGAGCTTGCCGATATCGATGCCTTCGGTGCGGAAATGATCGACCGTTTCGGTCCTCTGCCCATCGAGGTCCAGCACCTTCTGAAGATCGTCTACATCAAGTCGCTGTGCCGCGTGGCGAATGTCGAAAAGCTGGATGCCGGTCCCAAGGGCGTCGTCGTCCAGTTCCGCAACAAGGAGTTCCCGAACCCGGCGGCACTTGTCGGCTATATCGCCAAGCAGGGCACGCTTGCGAAGATCAGGCCGGACCAGAGCCTCTTCCTGTCGCGCGATTATCCGACTCCGGAACGGCGCCTCACGGGCGCCGCACAGGTCATGACGCAATTGGCCGGCCTCGCCAAACAGGGTGCGGCCTGACGAACGGGAGAGGAAGGCAGATGATGTCCGATATCGACAATAGCGTCGTCGTCTACGGCGCGGGCTACAGCGTCTATGTCAGGATCGTGCGCATCGTGCTGGCCGAGAAGGGCGTCTCCTATGCGCTCGTGCCGGTCGATGTCTTCGCGCAGGAAGGCCTGCCGACGGATTATATCGCCCGCCATCCCTTCGGCCGCATCCCCGCCTTTTCCCATGGCGGTTTCGATCTCTACGAGACCACCGCCGTCACCCGCTATATCGAAGAGGGCTTCGATGGCCCCGCACTCCAGCCGCAGGCAACGCGTGAACGGGCGCGCATGAACCAGATCATCGCCATGCTGGACAACTATGCCTATGGCCCGATGGTCTGGGACGTCTACGTGCAGCGCGTGGAGCCGCCCGAAGGCCAGCACCCTGATGAGGCGAAAATCGCAGACGGCTTGGCGAAAGCCCGTCGTTTCCTGATCGCTCTAACAGATCTCGTCGGAGACCGGCTTTGGCTGGCGGGCGACACGCCTTGTCTCGCCGATTTCCACGCTGCGCCGGTCTTCGACCTGTTCCAACAGGCGCCGGAGGGCGCGGCCATGCTGGCGGAATTCCCGAGCCTGGTTGCCTGGTGGGAGCGCATCAAAGTCCGCCCCTCCGTGGTCGCCGCGCTGGCCTGAGCCGCGTCAATTCTTGCCGATACGCTCCTGCGCCTTCATCGCCGCGATTTCGCGGAAGGCATTTGTCAACACGTCGACGGACTGCGCGCCCATCACGGCGTATTTGTTGTCGATGATGAAGCAGGGCACGCCGGAGACGCCCATGTCGCGGGCCATGCCGATCTCCTCCTTGACGGAATCGACGTCGGCACCGGCGGAAAACAGGGCCGTCACGACCGCGCGGTCCATTCCGGCAGCTTCGGCCACATCGAGCAACACGGCCCGGTCCCCGACATCGCGGCCTTCCTCGAAATAGGCCTTGAAGAGGGCCAGCGCCACGCGGTTCTGCACCTGCGGCCCTTCGATCATCGCCCAGCGCAGAAGGCGGTGCGCGTCGAGCGTGTTGGGGCTGATCTTCACCGCCGGGAAATCGAAGGCGATACCGTCTTGCCGGCCAAGTTCCGTCAGCGTGTCATGCGCCCGCTCGACGGCCTCGGCGCCGCCGAGCTTTTCGGCAAGATGCGCCTTGTGATCGGCGCCTTCCGGCGGAAGGTCGGGATTGAGCTGATAGGGGCGGAAGGTCACGGCGACGCCGAGTTCGTCCCTGACGTTCTCGATTGCCTGGTCGAGCCGCTTCTTGCCGAGATAGCACCACGGGCAGACGACATCCGAGACGACATCGATTGTAATGGCTTCCATCCGGTTTTCCTTTCGAGACGCCGGAACGATCCGGTCATGCGCCGAGATAGGCTCACGCGCCGTTTCTTTCAACAGGTTGCCTTGAGGGAACCCTAATTCTGGGGATCACCCCTTCATTGTGCGCGTGCGTCCCACCATGCGGGGAACTGGAAGCCGTAGAGCGGGGTCTTTTCCGGGCGCTGGATACGCTTGGAATGCGCAACCCACTGCTCGCCGAGATGGTAGAGCGGCACGACATAGTAGCCGGAAAGCAGCATCCTGTCGTGCAGGCGCACGGCCGAACGGAAATCCTCGGCGGAGCGCGCGTTCAGCATCGCATCGATGAAGCGGTCGACATCCAGATCGGCAACACCCGCAAAGTTCGAGCTTCCGGGAAAGTCGCTCATCGTCGAGCTCCAGTAGCTGATCTGGTCGCGCCCGGGCGAAAGCGAGGAGGGGAAGGACTTGATGATGACGTCGTAGTCGAAGGTCTGGCTGCGGCTCTGATATTGCGAATCATCCACCGTCCGGATGCCGACCTTCACCCCGAGCGCAGCAAGAAAACGCTGATAGGCGAGCGCGAGCTTTTCCTGATCGGCGTTCTGCGTCA
This sequence comes from Shinella sumterensis, assembly GCF_004514425.2. Taxonomy (GTDB): domain Bacteria; phylum Pseudomonadota; class Alphaproteobacteria; order Rhizobiales; family Rhizobiaceae; genus Shinella; species Shinella sumterensis. The sequence goes on along the minus strand of NZ_MYFN02000006.1, from coordinate 117,770 downwards.
TGATCTCGAAGGCGAGCGGCTTGCCGTTCGCGTCGATCATCTGGCCGCCCTTGATGGTGTAGCCGGCCTTGATGAACGAATCCATCGCCAGGCGCAGCACCTTACGATCGCGGCCCGAGCCATCCGTGGTGGGCAGGCGATGCGTGCCGGCGAGGATATCCGGCTCGATCCGCTCGAGCGCCGCGCCGGCCACGGCCCGTTCACGGGCATCCGCCGGCACGCCCATGGAGCTGAGCTCGGAGTTCTGCCAGAAGCTCTGCGTGCGCTTGTAGGCATTCTCGAAAAGGCTGCGGTTGACCCATTCGAAATCGAAGACCAGCGTCAGGGCCTTGCGCAGTTCCCGGTTCTGGAAGACCGGCCGGCGTGTGTTGAAGACGAAGCCGAACATGCCCGATGGGGTTTTGGGACTGACCGCATCCTTCACGATGTCACCGGAGGCAATGGCGGGAAAATCGTAGTTCCGCACCCATTTCGTCGGGCTTCCCTCCTGGTAGAGGTCGATTTCGCCCTTCTTGAAGGCCTCGAACAGTGAATTGTCCTGCAGGAAGTACTCGACGGAAATTTCGTCGTAATTGTCGAAGCCGACCTTCGAGGGAAGATCCCTGGCCCAATAATCCGGATTCCGCTCGTAGACGATCCTTTCGCCCGGCCGGATCGCCTTCACTTTATAGGGTCCGGAGCCGAGCGGGAACGACAGCGACGTGCGGTCGAAGGTCTCGACGTCGATGGCATGTTTCGGCAGGATCGGCGAATAGCCGGCGATCAGCAGCGGCGTCTCGCGGTCAGCCTTGTCGTTGAAGGTGAAGCGCACGCTGTTTTCGCCGACCTTCTCCATTTTCGCCACACCGTCGAGCCTGCGGTTGAAGGGTGTGCGGCCCTTGTCGCGCAGCAGTTCGAAGCTGAAGATCACGTCTTCCGCGGTGACCTTCTCGCCGTCCGCCCAGCGTGCCCTGGGGTTGAGGTTGAACTGGATGAAGGTCCGGTCGTCGTCCATCACCACGGTTTCGGCAAGCAGGCCATACATGGTGAAGGCCTCGTCGCGGGAGCGCTGCATCAGCGGTTCATAGACGAGGTTGCCGAATTCCGGATCCCACATGCCGCGTGCGGTCGTGCGCATGCTTTTGAGGATGAAGGGATTGAGATTGTCGAAGGTCCCGACGACGCCATAGGCAATGCGCCCGCCCTTCTTGACGGCAGGATTGACGTAAGGGAAGTGCGTGTAATCCGCCGGCAGGGCAGGTTCGCCATGCATTGCGATCGCATGCACGGGCGCGGCCTCGACGAGCGTTGCGGAAAGGCCGATCGTGCAGGCGGCAAGGGCAATGAGGATGAGGCGCACGCAGGACTCCCGTGATGTCAGCATGATTCTCCCTATTATACTGCCTGCGCACGCGGCAGCAGCATGGCGACAGCGCGAAATGGCGTGGTTTGCGGGATTTTCGCAAGGAAAGACTGGATATCCGGCGCGACGCGATGTAACAGGGTTCACCGAAGCGGGTCATGTAAATGCCTCATTTCGCCGACAGGAGAGCGCACGGCTGACCGAATGCCCGAGAGGGGCTTGCGGGAGGAGCGCAGTCGCTCCGGCACCGGATTTTCAGGAGACCGAAATCGTATGATCTTCACATCGAATCTCATCAAGCGGACCGTCTTTTCTGCCTTCGCCGCGTCCGTTGCGATGGCTGCCGCTCCGTCCGCGTCGCTGGCCCAGCAGCAGGCCGCTCCGCCGAAGGGCTGGTTCAAGGTCTGCACCAAGCAGGAAGACAATGACGTCTGCATCGTGCAGAACCTGCTGACCGCCAACAGCGGCCAGCTCATCACGGCGGTCGGCCTTATCACCGTTGCCGGCAAGGCCAACCGCAAGATCATGCAGGTCTCGGTTCCGAGCGCACGCCTGATCCCTGTCGGCGTTCAGATGCAGGTCGATGGCGGCAAGGCCCAGAAGCTCGACTACGCCATCTGCATGCCCGACAAGTGCGTCGCCGAAGTGCCGCTTACGGATCAGGTTCTGGCCAGCCTCAAGAAGGGCGGCGAGCTTGTCCTGACCTCGGTCAACTTCCAGCGCGCCCCGAACCCGATCAAGATCTCGCTCGAAGGCTTCACGGGCGTGTTCGATGGCGAGCCGATCGAACAGTCCCAGCTCGAAGAGCGTCAGCGCCTGCTGCAGGAAGAAATGCAGAAGAAGGCCGAGGAAGCCCGCAAGAAGCTGGAAGACGCCCAGAAGGCTGCCAAGAGCCAGTAAGGCTCGGCACCGCATATCCATTTCAGAAAACCCGGCGTCTCGCCGGGTTTTTTGTTGGCGCCTGCGGGGGCGCGATCGGGCTTTGCGAAATCGCCGCCGCGTTCTATACCATCGGGATGTTTCGCGGCCGATGACGCGTGCGGGGCGCAGGAGGGGACATTTGCAAAAGGGTTTGCTGGAGGCCGCCATATCGGGGGCGAATACGCGTACCAGCCATGCGCAGGTCGTCAACGAACTCGGGCGGGCGATTATCGCCGGCGAGTACCCGGTAGGCAGCACCCTGCCGGGCGACGTGGATCTGGCGGCGCGCTTCAAGGTTTCGCGAACCGTCTTGCGGGAAGCGATGAAGACGCTGGCAGCGAAGGGACTTGTCGTGCCACGCGCGCGAATCGGTACCCGCGTGACGCCGAATACCCAGTGGAATCTCTTCGACGGCGATATCCTCACCTGGCATTTCGCCGTGGGTATCAACGAGGAGTTCCTGACTCACCTCTCCGAGGTGCGTCTCGGTTTCGAGCCCCATGCGGCGGCCCTTGCGGCGCGCAACGCCACCGAGGCCGATATCAGCCAGATGATGCGGCTTGCCGTGGCGATGGGCGACCCCGAACACACGGCCGGCTCGATGGCTATGGCGGACCTGAAATTTCACCTGTCCGTTCTGGAAGCATCGGGCAATCCGTTCCTGCGCACGCTGGGCAGCCTCATCGAGGCCGGCCTCGTCGGCGCCTTCACGCTCAGCTCGCCGGCCGAGGATCGCAGCAAGATCAACGATGTCGCCGCCAACCACATCCGTATTGTCGAGGAAATCCACAAGCGGGACGAGGAGGGCGCACGAAGCGCCATGGAGAATGTCATTCGCCTGGGTCGCGAGCGGGTCGTCCAGGCCCTGCGCGATGTGACGTGATTGACGGACACGGGTACGCCGGCGTCGTCGCCAGAAGCGCCGGCCGCTTAACGTTTTCTACGACGTTTTATCAGTCGTCGTTGCTGGCGTTGAGCTCTTCCGGCCGCTTGCCTTCGTCCGTGCTGCGGCTTGCAAGCTGTGCGGCGCCCATCGACTGGTAGAGATTGAACAATGCCTCGCTCGCACGCGCCGCCATCCGGAACCATTCCGGATTTCCGGCGATGGCGGGATGATGCAGCAACTGTTCGTCGACGAGATCGAGCACGATCGACGTGGTGTGCACCGCCTCATGGAAACCGAACGAGCCCGATTCGTAATGCGCCATCAATTCGGGCGCCGTCAGGTTGCGTTCTGCCGCGAGAATATCGAGCTGCTTCAGGCGCTCATCCTCGAGTTCGATATCCGAGCTTTCCAGCATGGCATTCTCCCGTTGTCCGTCCATCAGAACACCTCCACGCGCACATAACGGCGGACGATCGACAGCGACCGGTCCGGCTCGATGCGATAGGTCTCGAACACCTCGCGACCGCGGTCGTCGATGAACTGATGTTCGAACGTGCTGCCGACGGGGGCTTTCGTCAGCTTGGTGCGTGGCTGTGCGTGATAGGTGATGCTCCCCGGAATCGGTTCCAGCGTCATGCCGCCGGTCGTGCAACCGGCCAGAGCCAGGATAGCGAGAAGGGGAAGGGCAAAGCGTTTCATGACGGAACCTCTCGGCACCATCCTAGCAGATGGTGCAAAGGAAGAAACGGGCAACCGACATTGCCCGTTCCGATCGTAAGGTCTTCTCAGCCCTGCGGCTGCAAGGTGACGGACGTGCCGGTCGCGGCGAGGTTCAGACCGAGCTGGCCGCTGACGCTGATCGTCTGCAACTGGATCGAACCCGACGTGCCGCCGACCAGGATATTGGTGCCGACACCCACGCCGACCGTCGCCTCGGCCGTTGCGCCCTGATACAGGCCACCGAGCGAACCCTGATGGTAGCCGGCGGTCGGCGCGAAGACGGCCCAGATGATGCGGCCCTGCGTGGTGAAGCCGAGGTCGACGCCCATTTTGCGGATCACGCCCGAATAAACGTCCTGCTCGCCGTTGCTGGCTTTGAAAACGCAATCGACGCTCTTTGCCGAGCCGATGACATAACCGACACCACCGCCGACATCGCAGGTCAGCATGCCGATCTTCACACCGTCACGCGCGCCACGGTCGACATAGACCGGCGCATTGTCACGGCCGACCATGTCGGCTGCACCGGCGCTGGTGGCGACGACCTGTGCGAGCGTCAAGGCGAGAACCGTTCCAAGCTTCTTGTTCATTTGTGCACTCCTTCTGTCTGGCACGATAATGGCGAGCCCGGCGCATTGGTTCCCGGTCGCGACGCATCTCATGGCGAAGATCATGGCGGAGTGTGGGCGCGCGGGCCGCCGAACACAGGAAGCGGCAGCTTGACGGAAGCGATTCACATATTTAGATTCGATGAAATACGGGCAACAAAAAAGGCCGGGGCGAAACCGCACCGACCTTCCTCATCATCGCCTGTTTCGCCAGTGCCAGTACATCCGTGGTCAAAAGCACCAGGCGATGGCGGCATTGCGAGCGGCAGAAGCGTTCCAGCGCTCATCAGCAATGCCGATGACAGAGATATAGGAGGCCATTGTGGCCAAAACAAGGGGTGGCCACGAAATCGTCCTGCCGAGCAGCGAAACGCCTCGCTCGCCGACAGTGAACGTCTTCGAGAAATGGCGGATGGGGTGGGATTCGAACCCACGGTAGGCTCTCACCTACGCCGGTTTTCAAGACCGGTGCCTTAAACCGCTCGGCCACCCATCCTTGCATGGGGCGTTCCCCGTCCAAGCGATGCGGCTTTGTAGCAGCTTTGCCCGGCGCGTCAACGGGAGGCGCGTGCGGTGGCTGCCTGAGGCGTGGCCTCAGGCTAGAAATATCACGGCACCATGTTCAGAGATATAAGTCAGTTTGCTGCGGTGAAAATTCCGTAGAGCACCGTGAAGGTGTAGAGCACGAAGGCTGCAACGCCGACGCCGCAGATCACCATGATGGCGCCCCGGCCGATCTGGAGCTTGCGCCGCTTCTCTTTTGGGGAATCCGCTGATGGCGCGAGGCCAACAGGTGTCTCATCTTTATCCATGTCGTCCTCATTCAGATTGGTTGATCGCGTTCGGCAATGGAGGTCGCTCCGTGGCGCCCGGCGTCCAGAACACGATGTAGAAGCCGGCCAGAAGCAGGGCGATCCCGAAGAGGATGACGACGACCCGGTACATTCCGGCCTTGGCTTTGCGTTCGGTGTCTTTCAGTCAGCCCGAACGACGCAGACTCGTGAATGTTCCAGACGCCGAGCGAGTCTGCCGGGCGGGGCTCCGCGCTACCGCAGGATTTTACCCCAGGACGGATCCCATTCCACGCCCTCCACGAGCTCCACATAGATCGGCGCCTCGCCCTCGCTGTGAGATGCGGCCAACTGGAATGCCTTGGCCGGCTCCATTTCCTCGCCGGGAAATATCGTGTCGTTCTCGGCGGGGTCGGCGATCTTGCGCACATAGCCCCTGATCTTGTCGCCGGACGTGTAAAGCTTGACGACGATCGCGTCCGGCACGGATGTGTTGGGGTCGAAGGTTCTGTAATCCATGTCTGTTCTCCCTTGCGCGAGAAATCCGCGGCCGTCGGAGAAGTTCCAATTTGCCCAGTGATGAGGATGTTCGCGCAGCCGGGCGCTGCGTCATCCAGCCAAAAGCGAAGCCCGTCACGGCCTTTTGCCGTGCGGGCGTCTTTGCAGGCGAAATCTGTAAAGCTGAGTTACGTTGATCTGAATGGCGACCCCTGCAGGGCTCGAACCTGCGACATTCTGCTTAGAAGGCAGATGCTCTATCCAGCTGAGCTAAGGGGCCGTCGGGACCTCAGTGGGTCCAGGGCTGCATGCGGTTGAAGCGGAAATTGTCGGGATAGGCGACGCGCTTGCGGGTCGCTTCCTTCGGCTCGATCAGGCGATATTCGATGCCGTTGCGCTCGGCATAGGCAATCGCTTCCTCGCTGGTTTCGAAGGTCAGCTTGACCTGCTGGTACATGTCGCCCGAGCTGGTGTAGCCCATGATCGGATCGATCGTCCGCGGCTTCTCCGCATCGAACTCCAGAACCCAGAGATGGGTCTTGGCCTTGCCCGACTGCATCGCGGTCTTGGCGGGACGATAGATCTTGGCGGTCATCGACATGGCTCCAGAATTCGCGCGTCGCGGCGCAACGATCCGCCGGCGAGCATGAGGAAATGCATGATCCGGTTTGATTGGGGAACAACAACCGGTGTGACAGATTGCGCCGAAATGCTCACTGCGGGCAGGGCGAGGAGGCCATTTCGAAAACGAACATGGGTTCGTTTCCAAAGACGATTCCGCGCGCGTTGATGCCCGTGCGGTTGCCATTCAGACACAATTTGCAAGCGTTGATATAGCCGCGAATATAGGGGCTGACAACCTCGCTCACACCCAATCTTCGTCGCCTCTCCAGGCAATTGCGAGAGTACCCGCCGGGCTTTTCGACATGCCTGCATCAGCCTGCCTGCGAGAGGTCCCCCATGCGGTTCCAGGCGTCCAGACCGGCGATCTTGTAGGCTTCGGCGAGCGTGGGATAGTTGAAGGTGTTTTCGACGAAATATTCCACGGTGCCCTTCAGGTTCAGCACGGCTTGGCCGATATGGACCAGCTCGGTCGCGCCTTCGCCGACGATGTGCACGCCGAGCAGGCGGCGGGTCTTCAGCGAGAAGATCATCTTCAACAGGCCGGAATTCAGGCCCATGATGTGGCCGCGCGAGGTCTCACGGAAGCGCGCCATGCCGCATTCATAGGGAATGCCGCGCTCCTTCACCTCTTCCTCGGTCAGCCCACAGGTGGAGATTTCCGGCACGGCGTAGATGCCGTAGGGGAAGTATTTCGGCGGCTCCTTGGCGATGGCGCCGACGGCAACGCGCGCGGCGATGCGGCCCTGTTCCATCGACGTCGAGGCAAGTGCGGGAAAGCCGACCACGTCGCCGGCGGCGTAGATGTGCGGCACGTCGGTCTGGAAGGTTTCCGGGTTGACGCTGAGGCGGCCGCGCGAATCGGCGGTAAGGCCGGCGGCGGCGAGGTTCAGGCTATCCGTCGCGCCGACGCGGCCGGCCGCATAGAGAACCATGTCACAGGTGACACGGCGGCCGTTGTCCAGCGTGATCTCGCATTTGCCGTTGGGCAGCTTTTCCACCTTGTCGGCCTTCTGGCCGAGGATCAGCTTCATATTGCGGTCGCGCAGGTCGTGGATGAACTCCTCGATGATCTCCTTGTCGATGAAATCGAGGATGGTCGACTTGGGGTCGATGACGGTGACCTGCGTGTCGAGCGCGGAAAAGATCGTGGCGTACTCGATGCCGATGACGCCCGCGCCGATCACGACCATCGAGCGCGGCAGTTCCTGGATGTCGAGCAGTTCGTCGCTGTCGAGCACGCTCACGCCGTCGAAAGGGATGCTTTCCGGGCGATAGGGCTTCGTGCCGACGGCGAGCATGATGCTCTTGCCCTGGACATGGATGGTCTCGCCGTCGTCCTTGGCGATCTCCATCGTATCCGGTGTCAGGAACGTTGCCTTGCCGCGAATGTGCTGCACGCGGTTGCGGGCGAACTGGTGCTCCAGGACCTCGACCTCGTGGTCGAGCGTGATGAGCAGGCGGCGGCGCAGATCGTCCGCGCTGATCTCCTGCTTCACGCGGTAGGCCCGGCCGTAAAAGCCGCGCTCGCGCCAGCCCGAGAGGTTCAGCGCGGTTTCGCGCAGGGTCTTGGAGGGGATGGTGCCGGTGTGGACGGACACGCCGCCGACGCGTTTGCCCTGCTCGATGACGAGAACCTTACGCCCGAGCTTGGCTGCCTGGATGGCGCCGCGGCGGCCGGCCGGGCCGCTGCCCACGACGACGAGATCATATTCCTGCATGTAAGATAGCCCCAGTCCTGTGCGGGAAGAATCATATTGCATCGCAGCAATTGTCTTCGCCCATCCAATTTCGTCAACCGAATGTGGCAGCAAACCGTTTCAATCGGATGAAAGACCGATCGTCCGACTTCGGAATTCACATAAGTCTCAAACCCTTGAGGCTGACATGTCCGTCCTTGCCGATGATGATATGGTCATGCACCGTGATACCAAGCGGGCGGGCGGTTTCGACGATCGTCTTCGTCATGTCGATGTCCGCCCGCGACGGGGTGGGGTCTCCCGACGGGTGATTGTGGACCAGGATGATGGCGGTGGCGGAGAGCTCGAGCGCGCGGCGCACCACCTCGCGGGGATAGACGGGGGTGTGATCCACCGTGCCGCGGCCTTGCACCTCGTCGGCGATCAGCGTGTTGCGCTTGTCCAGAAAGAGGATGCGAAACTGCTCGCGCGGCTCGTGGGCCATGGCGGCATGACAGTACTGTATGACCGAGGACCAGGAGGCGAGCACCGTCTTGTCCCGGATCTCGCTCTTCAGCGTGCGCTGGGCGACGGCGGCGATCAGCTTGATATCGAGCGCGACGGTTTCTCCGATGCCGCTGACTTCCTGGAGCAGGGCTGGTGTCGCACCGAAGACCCCGGCGAGCGTGCCGAATTTGCTGAGCAGCGCTTTGGCGATCGGCTTGGTGTCGCGGCGGGGAATGAGGCGAAAGAGAAGGAGTTCGAGGATTTCATAGTCGGCGAGCGCCGTATCGCCGCTTTCACGAAAACGAAGACGCAGACGGTCACGGTGCCCGTGGTAGTGCTTCTCTTCAGGTTCGCTCGTGGCAATGGGAGCTGCGGTCCGCGCCGGCCGCTCCGCAAAATATCCGCGTTCGTCGGTTTCATGGAAAAGATCGCCGGCAGGCGGCGCGTTGTCCGCCTTGGCGGCGGACGAGGGCTGGTCGATACGGCCGCGCGATCCCTTCATGGCGATCCTTAAGTAGGCAAACCGGGGCGGTCGAGGCCGCCGGGCGACAGCGTGAAGATTTCACATCCGTCAGCGGTGACGCCGACCGTGTGCTCGTACTGGGCCGACAGCGAGCGATCACGCGTCACGGCCGTCCAACCATCGGAAAGCACCTTCACATGCGGGCGGCCGAGATTGATCATCGGTTCGATGGTGAAGATCATGCCCTCGCGAAGTTCCGGGCCTTCGTTCGCCCGCCCGTAATGGAGGATGTTCGGTGCATCGTGAAACAGCCGGCCGACGCCGTGGCCGCAGAAATCGCGCACCACCGAGCAGCGCTCGGCCTCGGCATAGGCCTGGATGGCTTCGCCGATGGCGCCGGTGCGCGCACCGGGCTTGACGGCGGCAATGCCGCGCATCAGGCATTCATGGGTGACTTCGAGCAGCCGTTCGGCGGCACGCTTGATCTCGCCGACGGGATACATGCGGCTGGAATCGCCATGCCAGCCATCGAGAATGTAGGTGACGTCGATGTTGACGACGTCGCCTTCGCGCAGCGGCTTGTCGTTGGGGATCCCGTGGCAGACGACATGGTTGATCGAGGTGCAGGTCGATTTCGTATAGCCGCGATAGTTGAGCGTGGCGGGCAGGGCGCCATTGTCCATGCCGAACTCGAAGACGAAGCGGTCGATCACGTCGGTCGCGACACCGGGCTTCACGAGCGGATAGAGTTCGTCCAGGCAGCGGGCCGTCAGCTGACAGGCCTTTCGCATGCCCTCGAAGGCCTCCGCATCATAAAGACGGATGACGCCCGTGTTCTTCAACGGCGCCGCCGACGCTTCAATATAAGTCACCATGGTCCAGCTTTCTTCATTCTCCAGCGACCGTCATAAAACAGCGGCACCGGGTTCGTCCATGGCGATCGATGCGACAGGCCGGATTTGCGACGGCGTAACGGCACATTTGACCGCATAGGCCTCCACGCCACGGGAAAGCGCCCGCCGGAACCCGGCCGCATAGAACGGATCGAGGTCGGCGCAGATGCGGAAGAGATCGCAATCCTCGCGCTGAACGAGATAGAGCATGATCGCGCGAAAACCGGCGTCAACCATATCGCCAAGCTCTTCGAGATGCTTTGCGCCCCGCGCCGTCACCGTATCCGGGAACTCGGCAAGCCCCGCGGCGCGGCGAAAATGCACATTCTTGACCTCCACATAGGCGGACGGCCGCGCATCGCCGGACAGGAGGATATCGATGCGCGAGTTGCGGCCGTACTTCTTCTCGCGTTCGACCAGCGGATAAGTCGCGAGATCGGAAACGAGGCCGGCATGGATAGCCTCTTCCGCCAGACGGTTCGGCAGGCCGGTATTGATGCCGACCACGGTGTCATCCGCCTCGACAAGCTCCAGCCGGTAACGATGCTTTCGCGTGGGACTATCGCTCGTCGACATCCAGATGCGGGATCCGGGCGCGGTGAGGCCGCGCATCGAGCCGGTGTTCGGGCAGGAGCCGGTAATCGCCGATCCGTCGTCGAGGATCGCATCGAACAGGAAGCGCTTGTAGCGCTGCACGAGGGTGCCGGGGATAAGCGGCGGATCGAAGATCATCGCTGGATCAATTCGTCAGGCGCGCACGCGCACATAGGAGCCGGGGGCTTCCTCGATGGAGTTCATGCTGCCGCCGGTCTTGCGGGCCGGCACCATCCGGTCGTCCTCGGCCTTGATCCAGGCATGCCAGTGCGGCCACCACGAGCCGGCGGTTTCCTTCGCCTTGCCGATCCAGGCCTCGAATTCGCCCTTTGCCGGGCCGCCGGTCCAGTACTGGTACTTGTTCTTATCCGGCGGGTTGACGACGCCGGCGATATGGCCGGAGCCGGCCATGACATAGGTGACCTTGCCGCCGAACAGCTGGCTGCCGACGAAAACCGACTTCGCCGGCGCGATATGGTCTTCCTTGGTGGCGAGATTGTAGATCGGAATTTTCACGTCCTTCAGGGAAAGCGTCTTGCCCGCGAGCACCATCTCGCCCTTGCTCAGCGTATTGTTGAGATAGCAATTGCGGAGATAAAACGAGTGGTTGGCGGCAGGCATTCGCGTGGAATCTGAATTCCAATAGAGGAGGTCGAAGGGCATGGGATCCTGGCCCTTCAGATAGTTGTTCACGACATAGGGCCAGATCAGTTCGGAGGCGCGCAGCATGTTGAACGCTGTCGCCATCTTGGAGCCGTCGAGGTAGCCCGTGGCCTGCATGCCGCGCTCGATGAGGTCGATCTGCTCCTCATCCGCGAAAACCTTGAGATCGCCGGCATAGGTGAAGTCGACCTGCGTCGTGAACAACGTCGCGCTGCGGATGCGTTTGTCGCCTTCCTTGGCATGCAATGCCAGCGTCGCCGCCAGCAGCGTGCCGCCCACACAATAGCCGATCGCGTTGACCTCGTCCTCGCCGGTCGCCTGCTTGATCGTGTCGAGCGCGAAATCGATGCCCTCGCGGGCATAGGCTTCCCAATCCTTGCCGGCATGCCGTTCATCCGGGTTCACCCACGAGATGACGAAAACCGTATGGCCCTGGTCGACTGCCCATTTGATGAAGGATTTCGCGGGGTTGAGGTCGAGAATGTAGAATTTGTTGATCCACGGCGGGCAGATGAGGAGAGGGCGTTTCAGAACCTCCGTCGTCGACGTGTCGTACTGGATGACCTGACAGACATCGCTCTGCGCCAGCACCTTGCCCGGTGTGAGCGCCATGTTCTCGCCGATCGCGAACTTGCTGGTATCGGTCTGGCGCAGCTTTAGGTCGCCGCGGCCGGCCGCAATGTCTTCAGCCAGCATCTGCATGCCGCGCACGAGGTTCGCGCCGTTCGCAGCGACCGTTTCGCGATAGAGCTGCGGATTGGTGGTAACGAAGTTGGAGGGCGAAACCGCACTTGCGATCTGCTTCACGTAGAAGGCCGCCTTGTGGCGTGTGTGCTCGTCCAGGCCCTGGGCGTCGGTCACGAGTTTCTCGGCCCAGTCCGACGTCACGAAATAGGCCTGCCGCAGGAAATCGAAGAAGGGGTTCTTCACCCAGTCCTCATCGGCGAAACGCTTGTCCTTGGCGTGGGGATCGGGCGCGGAAGCCGCATCCTCGCCGCCCATCCGGCCGAGCGTGCGCGACCATATGTTGAAATAGCTGCCCAGCAGCATGGTCTGCGCTTCAAGTGTGCGGCGCGGATCGGCCATCCAGTATTCGGAAACCTTCGAGAGGGTCTTGACCATGTCGACCATCGGTTCGGAGACGGTATCGACCTTCGCGCCGCTTTCGCGCGGGGCAAGCCAGGCGGAGGCGGCCTTGCCGAGCTGCTCGACCATGCGGGCGATATTGACCGTCAGCGCCTCGGGGTCCTTCACGACATAGGGCTCGATCGTTGCGGGATCGAAGGGCTGGAAACCGGGCTTTTCGCCGGCGGCATCGCGTTCACCCGCTTTGCTGTCCTGCGCCATGCTTTCCTCCCGATTTTATTGTCTCGTTTTGCATTTTTACATTCTCTGCGAAACAGATTACAAGGGCCAGACAGCCTTTCGCGGCACGATCCGGAACCCGTCGTTTCGACAGGAGCATACAGCCATATGGCGTTCGAATTCAGGCGCTTGAGCGTCGTCCTTCTCATGGCCGCCCTGCCGGTGGCTTTCGGTTCCTGCAGCTCGACGCCGCGGGATCCCTCGGTCAATGCCGGTGCCAACCGCGCGGACGTCTATCCGGATATCACCGCCATCGTCAGCGCGGAGACGCAGCAGATGAGCGACGAGCAGGCGGCCGCCAACGGCGAGAGCCTGGCGGCGCTCGCGAAACGGCGCAGCGCCGGCCAGATTTCCGATGCGGAATACCGTCGCCAGCTCGCCGAATTGCAGGCGCTGCGCGAGAACCACGGCAAGGCAACGCTTTCGGAGATCGAAGGCACGAATTAACGCTTGCGTTTCTTGCCGTTTGGCAGCAAAGCGAAAGGCGGTCGAAGGGCCGCCGGCGCGGGCGAAGCGTGTTCATTTCGAACGTTTTCGCCGCTGCATGATTCCTTGAACCGGGCACGATCCAAGGACAAAATTATGCGGCAATTGAAATGCTACTGCACCGTCTGCGCGCCGATTGTGACGCGCAGACGGTGCAGTAGCGCCGGTTGATCGAATCGCGCGGGGTTTGCTCCGGCCAAGCCGGGATAGGGCGCCGCGCCCAACGGGGTTGAAGATGGAAGAGTTTCACAAGGTCCGGCGTCTGCCGCCATATGTTTTCGAACAGGTCAACCGTTTGAAAGCAAGCGCGCGAGCGGGTGGCGCCGACATCATCGACCTTGGCATGGGCAATCCGGACCTGCCGACCCCCAAGGCGATTGTCGACAAGCTCTGCGAAGTCGTCCAGGACCCGCGCACCCATCGCTACTCCTCCTCCAAGGGCATTCCGGGCCTTCGCCGCGCGCAGGCCGCCTATTATGCGCGCCGCTTCGGCGTGAAGCTGAACCCGGAGACGCAGGTCGTCGCCACGCTCGGCTCCAAGGAAGGCTTCGCCAATATGGCGCAGGCGATCACGGCGCCCGGCGACGTGATTCTCTGCCCGAACCCGACCTATCCGATCCACGCCTTCGGTTTCCTGATGGCGGGCGGCGTCATCCGCTCCATGTCCGTCGAACCCGACGAAAGCTTCTTCCCGCCGCTCGAGCGCGCCGTGCGCCACTCGATCCCGAAGCCGCTGGCGCTGATCATCAACTACCCGTCGAACCCGACGGCGCATGTGGCCACGCTCGATTTCTACAAGGATGTCATCGCGTTCGCGCGCAAACACGACATCATCGTGCTGTCCGACCTGGCCTATTCCGAAATCTACTTCGACGACAGCGCGCCGCCGCCGTCCGTTCTGGAAGTGCCAGGCGCCATGGACGTGACGGTGGAGTTCACCTCCATGTCCAAGACCTTCTCCATGCCCGGCTGGCGCATGGGCTTTGCCGTCGGCAACGAGCGGCTGATCGCCGCGCTGACGCGCGTGAAGTCCTACCTCGATTACGGCGCCTTCACGCCGATCCAGGTCGCGGCCACGCACGCGCTGAACGGCGACGGCTCCGACATCGCCGAAGTGCGCAACGTCTACAAGCGTCGTCGCGATGTGATGGTCGACACGTTCGGCAAGGCCGGCTTCGAGGTTCCGCCGCCGGCGGCCACCATGTTCGCCTGGGCGAAGATCCCGGAAAAGTTCCGCCATCTCGGCTCGCTGGAATTCTCCAAGCTGCTCGTCGAAAAGGCGGATGTCGCGGTCGCCCCGGGCGTCGGCTTCGGCGAGATGGGGGACGATTATGTTCGCCTCGCGCTCGTCGAGAACGAACACCGCATCCGCCAGGCGGCGCGCAACATCAAGAAGTTCCTGTCGACGGCCGACGAGACGATGCACAACGTCATCTCGCTCAACGCCCATCGCTGAAATCCACCCTCCGCGGCCTGCGGAGGGTCTCTTCCAAAACGTTAGGACATGACCATGGCTGATGCCCTGAAGATCGGCATTGCGGGCTTGGGGACCGTTGGTGCCTCGCTCGCGAAGATTCTCGTCGAACGCAGGGATATGCTCACCACGACGTGCGGCCGGCCGATCGAGATCGTTGCAGTGACAGCCCGCACCAAGGGCCGCGACCGTGGAGTCGATCTGTCCGCCGCCGAATGGTTCGACGACCCGGCCGCCATGGCGCGCGATGCGACCATCGACGTCTTCGTCGAGCTGATGGGCGGGGCCGGCGATCCGGCACTCGCAGCGGTAAAGGCGGCGCTGTCGCGCGGCGTGCACGTCGTCACCGCGAACAAGGCTCTGCTCGCCGCCCATGGCGTCGAGCTTGCCGCCATCGCCGAAAAAAACGGTTGCATCCTCAACTATGAGGCGGCAGTCGCGGGCGGCATTCCGGTCATCAAGGCGCTCAGGGAATCGCTGACGGGCAATACGATCTCGCGCGTCTACGGCATCATGAACGGCACCTGCAACTACATCCTGACCAAGATGGAGAAGGAAGGCCTGTCCTTCGAGGTGTGCCTCAAGGAAGCCCAGCGCCTTGGCTATGCCGAAGCCGATCCGGCCTTCGACATCGAAGGCAACGACACCGCTCACAAGCTCTCGATCCTGACGACGCTCGCCTTCGGCACGAAGATCGCGGCCGATGACATCTATCTCGAGGGCATCACCAACATCTCCATCGACGACATCCGCGCGGCGGCCGATCTCGGCTATCGCATCAAGCTTCTGGGTGTTGCGCAGCGGACCGATACGGGCGTGGAGCAGCGCGTGCATCCGACCATGGTGCCGCTCGACAGCGTGATCGCGCAGGTGGACGGCGTGACGAATGCGGTAGCGATCGAATCGGACATCCTCGGTGAGCTGCTGATGGTCGGTCCGGGGGCGGGCGGCAACGCCACGGCCTCCGCGGTGCTGGGCGATATCGCCGATATCGCAAAGAGCCGTCCCGGTGCGCAGACCGTTCCCGCGCTCGGCCGTCCGGCTGCGGCACTAGCACCGTACAAGCGCGCGCAGATCCGCAAGCATCACGGCGGCTACTTCATCCGCCTCTCGGTCGAGGACCGCACCGGCGTCTTCGCCAGCATTGCCAAGCATATGGCGGAAAACGGCATCTCGCTCGAATCCATCGTACAGCGTGCCCAGTCCACGGCCGAATCGACGGATCCGAAGACCATCATCCTCGTGACCCATGCGACGATGGAGGATTCCGTCCGCAAGGCGGTGGCGTCCATCAAGGCAGAGGGATACCTGGTCGGCGAGCCGCAGGTGATTCGCATCGAGCGTCCCAAGACGGCGTGATTCGCGCTGACGGTATCGCGGCGCGGATCGGCCGTTCATCCTGACCTCTTCGCGCTCGCGCGTGGAGGGCGGCCGACGGGCCGGATGAGGGACGGCCTTCGGATGCAGGGGGTAAAACGACCGGAGTCGCGATGAGCATGTTGGAAAACGCCGATCCCGTCCCCCGCGCCTTTCTCGGCGTCGAGCGCTCCGCGACCGGGCAGCGCTGGATGGCGCGGCTCGATCAGGCGGGAGAGAACCGCGCGCTGGCGATGAGCCAGACCCACGGGCTGCCCGACCTGATTTCCCGGGTGCTTGCCGGGCGGGGCGTGCCGTTCGAAAACGCGCTCGAATTTCTGGATCCGACATTGCGCCGGCTGATGCCGGAACCCTACAGCCTGATGGACTGCGAAGCGGCCACCGAGCGGCTGGCGCGCGCTATCGCAAACCGCGAGCGCGTGGCCATCTTCGGCGATTACGATGTCGATGGCGCATCGTCATCTGCACTGCTTTATCGTTTCCTCGCGCATTTCGGCGTCGAGGCCGAAATCTACATTCCCGACCGGATCTTCGAAGGCTATGGGCCCAATCCGGCGGCGATCGGCCAGTTGATCGAGCGCGGTGCGCAACTGATCGTCACGGTTGATTGCGGCTCCACCAGCCACGAATCGCTTGCCGTGGCGCGCGAACGCGGCGTTGATGTTGTGGTGATCGATCACCATCAGGTCGGCGTGGACCTTCCGCCCGCGCTTGCCCTGGTCAATCCGAACCGTGAGGACGATCTTTCGGGGCAGGGGCATCTGTCGGCCGCCGGCGTCGTGTTTCTCGTGCTCGTGGCCCTGCAACGGCTCCTGCGCACGCGCGGCGATGCCCGCGCCGGCACGATCGATCTCCTGTCCATGCTCGATATCGTCGCGCTGTCGACGGTGTGCGATGTCGTGCCGCTCAAGGGCCTGAACCGCGCCTATGTCGTAAAAGGCCTCGTCGCCGCCCGTCATCTCGGCAATGCGGGATTGACGGCGTTGCTCAAGCAGGCAGGCATCGGTGGCCCCGTGACGCCCTATCACCTCGGCTTCCTCGTCGGGCCGCGCATCAATGCCGGCGGGCGCATCGGCGACGCGGCGCTCGGCAGCCGGCTTCTCACCATGGAAGAGCCCGGAGAGGCCGAGCGCATCGCCCGGCAACTGGACGAACTCAACCGCGAGCGCCAGGCGATGGAGGCGGTCATGCTGGCGGAGGCGGAAGCCGAGGCGCAGGCAGAATACGGCACAGGCGAGAACGCTTCCATCATCATCACGGCCCGCGAGGGCTGGCATCCCGGCGTCGTCGGCCTGCTGGCCTCCCGTCTCAAGGATCGTTTCCGGCGGCCGGCCTTTGCCATCGCCTTCGATCCTTCCGGCAAGGGCACCGGCTCGGGCCGCTCGATCAGCGGGTTCGACCTCGGCCGCATGGTGCGTGCCGCGGTGGATGAGGGCATTCTCGTCAAGGGTGGCGGCCATGCCATGGCGGCCGGCCTCACGGTGGAGCGCGCCAACCTCGGCCGGCTGCGCAGCTTCTTCGAGGAGCGCGCCGAGCGTGTCGTGCGCGACCTCGTGGCGGTGGAAACGTTGAAGATCGACGGGGCGCTCAGCGCCAGCGGTGCGACGCTCGCGCTTGCCGATCAGCTTGAGCAGGCGGGCCCCTATGGTTCCGGCCATCCGCAGCCGATCTTCGCCTTGCCGGCGCACCGTGTGCGCGATGTGCGGCCCGTGGGTGCCAACCACCTGCGCGTCAGCCTGGAAGGGCCGGACGGTGGCCGTCTCGACGCCATGGCGTTTCGCGCGGCCGAAGCCGATCTCGGCCTCTTCCTGATGAAGGAACGCGGTCAGGCGGTGCATTTCGCCGGCACGCTTTCCGCCGACAGCTGGCAGGGCAACAGGCGCATACAGTTTCGCATTCTCGATGCGGCAAAGGCATTCTGAGCGCGGCTGTTTGTCTGAACAGGGGAAAGAACCGTGGCACGCCCTAGGGGAGTCGAACCCCTCTTTTCAGAATGAAAATCTGACGTCCTAACCGATAGACGAAGGGCGCGTGCGGTGGGCGTCTTCTAATCAGGGCAGCGGATTCGTGCAAGCCCTAAATGCAGGATTTTTCTATTTTTCTTGCCCGCAAACAGAGTGCCCATCGGCACCGGTGGCGGGCGTATAAAAGCATTCGAGGGGAGAGAACCGTGGCACGCCCTAGGGGAGTCGAACCCCTCTTTTCAGAATGAAAATCTGACGTCCTAACCGATAGACGAAGGGCGCGTGCGGTGGGCGTCTTCTAATCAGGACCGGCCGGATGCGCAAGATGAAAAATGCCGTAAGTCGCAACTTTTTCAATGCCGAACGAACGGGTTCGGATGATTGCGCGATAACGATCGTGACCTGGGGGAGAGGGACCGTGGCACGCCCTAGGGGAGTCGAACCCCTCTTTTCAGAATGAAAATCTGACGTCCTAACCGATAGACGAAGGGCGCGTGCGGTGGGCGTCTTATAGAAGGGCGTTTTCGGTTCCGCAAGCGGGAAAAAGCCGTTGTGACAAAAAAATGAAAGGCCGCCTCAAGGGCGGCCTCAACATTTGGAAAACTGAAGTTTCCCAGATATTTACGGCTGAAGTCCGGCTACTTGCGGCGGCAGCGCCAGTTCCAGTCGCGCTCCGGTCCGATATCGATATGCACCGATTCCGTATGGCAATAGGTGCCCACGCCGCCGCGGCCGGGCATGCTGCGTAGATATTCGGCGAGCTCCCATTTGCTCACGCCGGCAATCTGGATATCGGCGGCTTCGCAACGCGTGTGCAGCGATTGTTTCGCCCGGTTCACCTTCACGTCGCGCAGGCCGGACGTGACGATGATGGGCTTGTCGTAATGGTGTTCGATGTTCTTGAGAACCTGCAGCAGCTCCGGCTTGAAGCAACCCGTCTTCACCTTCTCGGTCTGCAGCCACAGTCCGTTCGGCGCGAGGCGCGCAAGGCCGGCGAGCGAGGCCACTTCCTTGAACTGCGGTGCGTCGTCTTCGACCTCATCGGATTCCGAATGGTTTGTGGAGAACATCGCATTGGCGGTGGAAACGCCGGGCAGGGTCCCCAGCGACGCCTTCTGCGTGGAGCCCGCGGTGTCGCGGTTCAACACCCGCCGCTCTCGCGTAGCGAAGCGCTCGCCGTTGAAATCGTCTTTCGCCGCATCCCGCTTGTTGGCGAAGAGCGAGGCGAGGGTGACCTGCTTGCGCTGTCCGGTCTGCGTTTCCGGCACGCTTCCGACAGTCGCGCCGAGGGTGTTCTCACCGTCCTGGGCGGCAATCGCCAGTTCCGCGGGATTGGCGTTTTGCGTTTCCGCAACGAGCGCCGAGCGTGCCGTCTTCGGGATCGGTCCCGTCTCCGGCAGGGCGAGCGCCTGCTCGCCATCAGCCGACGGCTGCACGGACGCGCCCACCTGCGGCATGTCCTCGACCGGCAGGCGGCCATCCGCCTCGGTCGTCTGCGCAGCACCTGTGGAATAGAGGCTTGTCGTTGCCGGATTGGTGCCGGTCCTCTCGGCAGCATAGGCCGCGCCCGACGGGGTCACCTGGCCGCCATTGGAGTAGATGCTGGCCTTGTTGGCATCGAGCGACGCGGGCTGCATGACGAGGCCGGCCATCTCGGCCTTTTCCGTTTGCTGGCCGGTCGTCGCCGCATCGGCGGAGGCCTCGGCAGACGCCGTTTCGGCGACGACAGGCGTGGTCGTTTCCTCGCCGCTCGCGGCGACGGCATCGTCCTTGGCCCGGGCGGTCGCATTGTCCGCGCGCAAATCTGTAGAGACTGCGGAAACGCAGCCCGAGAGTGTGGCGACCGAGACGGCCAGCAGCAATCCATACCGCAGCGTCTTGAGGCCGGGCCACTTTCCTTGCATGTCCTGCAAAGGCTTTCCCCCGCTTTCGACGTTCGGGCCTCCGGTCTTGCCGCCGGAAAGGCCAATTCTTCAAACAGTCGCAACCGCAGTCGATGAAGCCGTGAGGCCACGCTGCGATTGCCGCGATGTTAGCGCTTGAGCCGATGGTGTAAAGGCCGGAGCGCCGGGTGCCGTGAGCGCAAACGAGCGCAATCCGGCCGAACAAAGGCCCGAATCGCCGCGTTACGCTTGAAGAACGGCCAGGAAAGCAAGAAATCCTGGCCGAATACGGCGAAACGATGATTTGTCACGTTCACCCTAGAGCCCGGGGTTTGCCCGGGGCTTGCGTTGCGGGCGAATTACCAGCTGCCGGTGTTCTGCATCGAGGCCCAGGGTTCGGCAGGCGCAAGGTTCTCGCCCTTCTGCAGGATCTCGATGGAAATGCCGTCCGGCGAGCGCACGAACGCCATGTGGCCGTCACGCGGCGGGCGGTTGATGACGACGCCGTTGTCCATCAGCTTCTGGCAGACGGCATAGATATCGTCGACCTCGTAGGCGAGGTGGCCGAAATTGCGGCCACCGGCATAATCCTCGGTGTCCCAGTTATAGGTGAGTTCGAGGCAGGGTGCGGCGTTCGCGCGCGCCGCCTCGACATCCCCAGGGGCGGCCAGAAAGATCAGCGTGAAGCGGCCCTTCTCGTTCTCGTACCGGCGAACCTCCTCAAGGCCGAAGAGCGTGCAGTAGAAGTGAAGGGACTGGTCGACGTCTTTGACGCGAACCATCGTGTGAAGATAACGCATGAAAATATCCTCTGAACCCGGAATCAAGCGGAAGGTTATGGTTTTGTCAGCTTGAGGCAAGCCTTGAAGGCTACCAATGCAGCCGGCAAAAGTTTCAAGGGGGCTTGCGCAGTCGCATCGGGACAATGTTATTCTTATTCTCAAGAATCAGTTAACCGTAACTCATGTGACGCGTAAACGAGGGGCTGGCAGGTCATGGCAGACAGGGTGTCTTCAAAGGAAATCACGACGCGTGATGACCAGAGCAATGACGCCGTTGATCTGATCGAGATCACCGGGGTCATCAAGTGGTTCGATGTCGCCAAGGGGTTCGGCTTCATCGTGCCCGACAACGGCATGCAGGACATCCTGCTGCACGTTACCTGTTTACGCCGCGATGGCTATCAGACGGTTCTGGAAGGCACGCGCGTCGTCGCGCTCGTGCAGAAGCGTGAGCGTGGCCACCAGGCTTTCCGCATCCTGTCCATGGATCAGTCCACGGCGGTCCATCCCTCGCAGATGCCGCCGGTTCGCACCCACGTGCAGGTCACGCCGTCCAGCGGGCTCGAGCGCGTGCTGGTAAAATGGTTCAACCGAACCAAGGGCTTCGGCTTCCTGACGCGCGGCGAAGGCACCGAGGACATCTTCATTCACATGGAGACCCTGCGCCGCTTTGGCCTGACGGAGCTGCGGCCGGGCCAGGTCGTGCTGGTGCGCTTTGGCGACGGCGAAAAAGGCCTGATGGCAGCCGAAATCCATCCGGATCTCCCGGTCGCGGGCAACAGGCCGCATTGATGGCGGTCGGCGCGCGAATGGCAGGCCTTGTACGTCTGGCCGGGTTTTTCGCGGCATTCTTTTTCCTCACGTCTTTCGGTGCTTCCGCCGCTGAGACATTCGATACCCAATCGCTGACCATCGTCACCCGCGACGGCCGCAGCCATGCCTTCACGGTGGAGCTTGCCGTAACGCCGCGCCAGCGCGAGCAAGGGCTGATGCACCGCCGCGAGATGGCGCCCGATCACGGTATGCTCTTTGCTTTCGGCGAAACGCGTCAGGTCTTCATGTGGATGAAGAACACCTATATTCCGCTCGACATGCTGTTCATCGCCAAGGACGGCAAGATTACCGCGATCAAGGAAAATGCCGAGCCCCATTCCGAATCGATCATCGATTCCAGGGGCCCGATCGACTTTGTGCTGGAGCTCAACGGCGGCACGGTCAAACGCCTCGGCATCCGCACGGGCAACCGCATTCAGAACGAACTCGTGGAATCGATGCGCAAGGCGAAGCAGCCCTAAGGCGAAGTAGCTCTGGGCAATTCATCCACAAGCGCACGAAAACAACCGTTTGCTGTTGCGGCAAAGACCGGATGCGTGTATCTCCCCATCGCCGGGACGGACGGAGTGTAGCGCAGTCTGGTAGCGCATCTGGTTTGGGACCAGAGGGTCGGGAGTTCGAATCTCTCCACTCCGACCACCGGCGAAGGCTTCAGAACATCGTTCTTCCCGACCGCATTGATGCGGTTTACCGGTGCTTTTGGCGCTGCTTCCCAGCGTATCCGCGCGTGCCGCCTCCATCAATATTAACCATGCATAAACCATAATTCGCGGAAGCTGGACCGGAGTTTGGCGTTTGCTCGCAATTTCGCCACGTTGCTGGCATGATTAACGCACTGTTATTTACTGAGTGGCATTGACGGTCGACTTGCAGGGGCAGGGTTAGGCTGGCACACCGTCGGGGACAATAGCGGCGTGGGACATAAAGACATCAAGAACACTGTGAACCGATTTGGCACGGCCCTCAGGTTCATCGCGATTCCGCTTGTATGCGCCGGCCTCGCTGCCTGCGCGACGACGTCGGCACCGACCAAGAAGAAGCCCCGCAGCAAGGAGTTCTTCTCCGAATCCGAATATGGCGTGAAGGCAAGCCCGCGCGTCGTGGAGGAAGGGCAGGCCGTTCCCAAGGGCGGCGGCCGCTATCAGGTCGGCAAGGCCTATCAGGTGCGCGGCAAGTGGTACCAGCCCAAGGAAGAGCTCGGTTACAACAAGACGGGTCTTGCCTCCTGGTACGGTTCCGCATTCCATGGCCGCCGCACGGCCAATGGCGAGGTCTACGACAAGTACCACCTGTCGGCCGCCCATCCGACCTTCCCGCTGCCCAGCTACGCACGCGTCACGAACATGGAAAACGGCACGTCCGTCATCGTGCGCGTCAACGATCGCGGCCCGTTCCATGAGGGACGCGTGATCGACGTGTCCTCCAAGACGGCCGACCTGCTCGACATGAAGCGCACGGGCACGGCGAAGGTCCGCGTGCAATATGTCGGCAAGGCGCCGCTCGAGGGCAACGACATGCCCTATCTCATGGCATCCTATGTCACCAAGGGCTCGCGCGTTCCCGCCGTCGATCCCGGCGGCCAGATCGCCACGGGCGTGATGGTCGCCTCTGCCGACAGTCGTTCGCTGCCGAGCGACGGTTCCGGCACGCTTTCTGCGCCGACGGGCAGTGCCATGACCGCGCTGGCCAACACGGCGGCCCAGGAAAACACCCCGTTCCAGGTGATGGAGCAGTTCGTTTCGCTGCCCGATATCGGCCCGATGCCGATGGAGCGGCCGAATTTCACGCCCCAGCTTTCCGCTGATCCGAGCTATGCGGCGGCCTATGCCGACGAGCGCGTGCGCGACGCTTCGGGCGCCTTCGACGCAATCCTCACCATCGACGGCAAACTGACGCCGCTGTCCGCACTCGCCGATAACGCCGGCTGACCCGTGGCGGCCGTCAAAGCCGTTTGCGATTGGCGCGGGCCTATGGGAGTGTGACGGCATCCGGAGTCGTCATGCATCATCGTCTGTTCATTCTCCTCGCTTTCCTCGTCTTGCTGCCGGGATTTGCGTCCGCCCAGTCTGCGGCGCCGCAGGCCGGCTTCGACGTGAAGGCCAAGCAGGTCTACCTCATCGAGGCCGAGACGGGCACGGTGCTGTTCGCGCGGGCGGAAGACGAGGCCGTGCCCGCCGCGTCGCTTGCCAAGCTCATGACCGTGGCGACGGTCTTCAAGGCCCTGGCCGCCGGCGAAACCACGCTGGAGACGCAATATCCCGTCAGCGAATATGCCTGGCGCACGGGCGGCGCGCCGTCGCGCACCTCCACGATGTTCGCCGCGCTGAAATCGAACATCCGCGTCGAGGACCTCATTCGCGGCATTGCCGTGCAGTTCGCCAACGATGCCTGCATCATCCTCGCCGAGGGCCTGGCCGGTTCGGAAAGCGCCTTTGCCGAGCGCATGACGAAGGAGGCGAGGGCGCTCGGGCTGGAACGCTCGGTCTTTGCCAATGCCACCGGCCTGCCGAACCCCGACAACAAGGTGACGATGCGCGAGATGGTGGTTCTGGCCCGCCACCTCCAGACGACCTATCCCGAGCGGATGGGGTATTTTGTCGAGCCGGAGTTCGCGTGGAACAAGATCGCGCAGCGCAACCGCAATCCGCTTCTGGCACTCAATATCGGTGTGACCGGCTTTGTCACGGGCTTTTCAGAGGAGGGCGGTTATTCCATCGTCGCGTCGGTCAACCGCGACGGCAAACATCTGCTGCTGGCCATGAGCGGGCTGGAGAACGACAAGGTCCGCATCGAGGAATCGCGCCGGATCATCGAATGGGCGCTGTCGTCCTTCGAGCGGCGTACGCTCTTCCGTGAAGGCGAGACGATTGCCGATGCGAGCGTCTATGGTGGGGCAAGCGGCAAGGTGCCGCTGGTGGCCGGCGAGCAGGTCGATGTCTTCCTGCCGAAGGACAACTCGCAGCGCCTGGTCGCCCGCGTGGTCTACACCTGGCCGCTGCGGGCCCCTGTCCAGCCGGGACAGGCCGTCGGGACGCTGCGCATATCCAATGAGAAGCAGCTCTTGCGCGAGGTCCCGGTGAAGACGGCGGGAACAGTGGAGGTGGGCACGCTGCGCTCGCGGGCGCTGGATGCGTTGGTCGAACTCTTCTTCTTCTGGATATGAGCGGGCAGGGCGGGGCGAAAAGCGTTTCGCCTGCCGGAAACATGGGGTAGTAGTGGTCCGATTCATCTCGGCCCTGCCGGATTTCGACTGAAGACGCCGCGTTGCGGCCACAGCAACGGAAACAGGATTTGTCTGCCGCACCCGGTTTGTTTGTCACGTTCGAAGGCGGCGAGGGCGCCGGAAAGTCGACGCAGATCCAGCTTCTCGCACAGGCCTTGCGCGCGCGCGGCATGACGGTGCTCACGACGCGTGAACCGGGTGGCTCGAAGGGGGCGGAGGCCGTCCGTCACGTCCTTCTTTCCGGCGCTGCCGAACCGTACGGCATCCGCATGGAGGCGATCCTGTTTGCCGCCGCACGCAGCGATCATGTCGAACAGGTCATCCGTCCGGCGCTTGCGGCGGGCAGCGTCGTGCTGTGCGATCGCTTCATGGATTCCTCGCGCGTCTACCAGGGCATTACCGGCAATCTCGAACAGACCTTTATCGAGGCGCTGGAGCGGGTCGCGGTCAATGGCGTCGTGCCGGACTGTACGGTGATCTTCGACCTGCCGGCCGCCGTGGGTCTGGAGCGTGCCCGCAAGCGCGCCGCCGGGCCGAACGAACAGCCCGACCGTTTCGAAAAGGAAGAGCTGCAGACGCACGAGAAGCGGCGCGAGGCCTTTCTCGATATCGCCGAGCGCGAGCCGCTGCGCTGCCGGGTCGTCGATGCCACACGGACGCAGGAGGCGATTGCCGCGGACGTCCTGGCCATCGTCGAGCCGTTGCTGCCCATCGCTGCCGCCCGCAGGCAGGATCCGGAGCAGGTTTCGTGAGCGACGAGCGCCCGGGCATTCTGGATGGAGCGGTCCATCCCGCCGAGCAGACGAAGCTCTTCGGCCATGCCGAGGCGGAGGATTTCCTTGCGCGCTCCTATCGTTCGGGCAAGGGGCATCACGCCATCCTGATGGAGGGGCCGGAGGGGATCGGCAAGGCGACGCTCGCCTTCCGCTTCGCCAACCACGTGCTGCATAACCCCGATCCGTCCGCTGCGCCGGAGAGCCTCGCCGCGCCCTCGCTCGCCTCGCCGATCACCCGTCAGCTGGCGGCCGGCTCCTCCCACAATCTGCTGCACCTTACACGCCCGGTGGACGAGAAGAGCGGCAAGGTGAAATCCGCCATCACCGTGGACGAGGTGCGCAAGGCCGGAAAATTCCTGGCGCAGACCTCGGGCACCGGCAACTGGCGCATCGTCATCATCGATCCCGCGGATGATCTCAACCGCAACGCCGCCAACGCCATCCTCAAGATCCTGGAGGAGCCGCCGAAGCGGGCGCTCTTCCTTGTCCTGACCCATGCGCCGGGCAAGCTGCTGCCGACCATCCGCTCGCGCTGCATGCCGCTGGCGCTTGCGCCGTTGTCGGATGCGGATCTCGTCTCGGCCCTGGACAGCCTCGGCGTCGCTCCATCAGGCGAACGGGCAGGGGCGCTGATCGAAGCAGCGCATGGCAGCGTCTCCGAGGCGCTGAAACTGGTCAACTACGGCGGTTTCGACATCGTGGAAGCATTCCGCGCCATCGTCGACGGACCGGCCGAACCCCCACGCCGCGACGTGCACAAGCTGGCCGATGTGCTCTCCGCGAAAGACAGCGACACCGTCTTCTCCTTCTTCTGCCAGCACGCGGCGGATTTCGTGACGGACAGCGCCCGCGCCGCGGCCCTCGCCGGCGACATCGCCCGCGCCGACCGCCTTGCCCAACTTTCGTCGCAACTCGGCGAGCGCATCGCCATCGCGCAGGGCTACAACCTCGATCGCAAGCAGACGATCATCACCGTGCTCGACGATATCCGGGCGGCGCTTTAAAGCAACTTGCTGTTTCCCTCTGCGGCGGCATGGTCTAATACCTTGCGGCAACGCACAACCGAAAACAGAACGTAGCTTTCATGACCGACACGTCCCGCTTCTACATCACGACCGCCATTTCCTATCCGAACGGCAAGCCGC
Organism: Shinella sumterensis; assembly: GCF_004514425.2. GTDB lineage: Bacteria > Pseudomonadota > Alphaproteobacteria > Rhizobiales > Rhizobiaceae > Shinella > Shinella sumterensis. Next base: position 91,275 of record NZ_MYFN02000006.1, on the reverse strand, counting down.
ATATCGGCCATGCCTATGAACTGATCGCCACGGATGCGATGGCGCGCTACCAGCGGCTGGACGGACGCGATGTCTTCTTTCTGACGGGCACGGACGAGCACGGCCAGAAGATGCAGCAGACCGCGCGGAAGGAAGGCATTGCGCCGCGGGAATTGGCCGATCGGAATTCGAAAGAATTCAAGGATATGGCCGTTCTTCTTAATGCATCGAACGACGACTTTATCCGCACCACGGAACAGCGCCATTACGAAGCCTGCGCCGAGATCTGGCGCCGGATGGAGGCCAGTGGCGACATCTACAAGGGCGGTTATGCCGGATGGTATTCCGTCCGCGACGAAGCCTATTACCAGGAGAGCGAGACCGAGAAGCGCGACGACGGCGTTCGCTACGGCCCGCAAGGCACACCTGTCGAATGGGTGGAGGAGGAGAGCTACTTCTTCAAGCTCTCGGCCTATCAGGACAAGCTCCTGAAACACTATGAGGACAACCCCGATTTCATCGGCCCGGCCGAGCGCCGTAACGAAGTCGTCTCCTTCGTCAAGTCCGGTCTCAAGGACCTGTCGGTCTCGCGCACGACCTTCGACTGGGGCATTCCGGTTCCGGGCGATCCGGATCATGTGATGTATGTCTGGGTGGATGCGCTGACCAACTACATCACCGCAACCGGCTACCTGACCGATCCCGAGGGACCGCGCGCAAAGTACTGGCCAGCGAATATCCACATCATCGGCAAGGACATCATCCGCTTCCACGCCGTCTACTGGCCGGCCTTCCTGATGTCGGCGGGCCTGCCCCTGCCGGAACGGGTCTTCGCGCATGGCTTCCTGCTCAACAAGGGCGAGAAGATGTCGAAGTCGCTCGGCAACGTCGTGGATCCGGTCAACCTTGTCAGCCATTTCGGCCTCGATCCGATCCGCTACTTCTTCCTGCGCGAAGTCTCCTTCGGCCAGGATGGAAGCTATAGCGAGGAGGGCATCGCGACCCGCATCAACTCGGATCTCGCCAACGGCATCGGCAATCTGGCCAGCCGTTCGCTGTCGATGATCGTCAAGAACTGCGACGGCAAGATACCCGAATGCGGTGAATTGACGGATGCCGACCGTGCGATGCTGGCCTCCGTCGACGCGCTGCATGCGATCACGCGCGAGGACATGGGCAAGCAGCAGATCCACAAGGCGCTCGCCGCGATCATCGCCGTCGTGTCCGAGGCCGACCGTTATTTCGCGGGCGAGGCGCCCTGGGCGCTCAAGAAGACCGATCCAGTCCGCATGGGCACCGTGCTTTACGTGACGGCGGAAGTCGTGCGCCAGATCGCCATCCTGCTTCAGCCCTTCATGCCGGAATCGGGCGGCAAGCTGCTGGATCTCGTCGGCGCGGGCGCAGACAAGCGGGATTTCGCAGCACTGGGCGCCGCAGGCCGCCTTGTCAGCGGCACGCCGCTGGAAGCGCCCGCACCGGTCTTCCCGCGCTACGTGGCGCCCGAGGCGTAAGGTCGTCATGCTGATCGACACCCACTGCCATCTGGACTTTCCGGACTTCGCGGCGGAGCGCGACGATATCGTCGCGCGTGCGCACGCGGCCGGCGTGAAGCAGATGATCACCATCTCCACACGGGTGCGGAAGTTTCCGGACATACTGGCGATCGCCGAGACCTATCCGAGCGTGTTCTGCTCGGTCGGCACGCATCCGCACAATGCGGACGAGGAGCTGGATATCACCGTCGCGGAACTCGTGGCCTTGTCCCGACATCCGCGCGTGGTGGCGATCGGCGAGGCGGGTCTCGACTATTTCTACGACAACGCGCCGCGTGACGCGCAGGCGATCGGCCTGCGCAACCACATTGCCGCCGCCCGGGAAACCGGCCTGCCGCTCGTCATCCACAGCCGCTCGGCGGACGACGACATGGCGGCGATCCTGACGGAGGAAACGGGGAAGGGCGCCTTCCCCTTCCTGTTGCACTGCTTTTCCTCCGGGCCGGATCTCGCCCGTACCGGCGTGGAACTCGGCGGCTATATCTCCTTTTCCGGCATCCTGACGTTCCCAAAGTCGGAGGAGCTGCGCGAGATCGCCAAAACCGTGCCGCCGGAGCGCATGCTGGTGGAGACCGATGCGCCCTACCTTGCGCCGAAACCGTTCCGCGGCAAGCGCAACGAGCCGGCCTATGTCGCGCACACGGCGGCTGTGCTGGCCGAGACCATCGGCGTGAGCACCGAGGACATCGCGCGCATGACCACCGAGAACGCCTTCCGCATCTTCTCGAAGATGCCGCGGGTGTAGCCGTGGTCTATCGGCGGCGCTTTACCATACTCGGCTGCGGTTCGTCGCCCGGCGTGCCGCGCATCACCGGTGATTGGGGTGCCTGCGATCCGCAAAATCCGAAGAACCGGCGAACGCGCGCGTCCTTCCTGGTGGAGCAGTTCGGGCCGGATGGGGTCACGACGGTCGTCATCGATACGGGGCCGGATTTTCGCACCCAGATGATCGCAGCCGGCGTCGCCGAGATCGATGCCGTTCTTTATACGCATCCCCATGCCGATCATATCCACGGCATCGATGACATCAGGGGTTTCGTGCTGCAGAACCACCGTCAGGTGCCGATCTGGGCCGACGAGCCGACCATGGAGCGCATTCGCGAAGGCTTCGGCTACTGTCTCAAGACACCCGCCGGCAGCATGTATCCGCCGATCATCACGGAGAACCTGATCGAGCCGAAAGACGCGCCGGTGACGATCCACGGGCGAGGGGGCGCCATGACGTTCCAGCCTCACCTTCAGGTGCATGGCCAGATCCATTCGCTGGGCTTTCGCATCGGCGATGTGGCCTACTGCTCCGATGTCAGCGATTTCCCCGAGGAAACCCTTCCGCGTCTGCACGGCCTCGACGTGCTGATCATCGACGCGCTCCAGTATCGCTATCACTCGAGCCATCTCTCAATCAGCCAGGCGCTGGAGTGGATCGAGCGATTGAAGCCGTCCCGCGCGATCCTGACCCATATGCACGTGCCGCTCGATTACGATACCGTGCAGCGGGAAACGCCGGATCACGTGGAGCCCGCCTATGACGGGCTGCGCTTCGAAATCACGCTGGCCGGCGATCAGGTGAAGTAAGGCGCCAGATTCTTGCGGATTCGGTGGAGCACCGTATCCTCGGAAAGATCGGGAACGAACGTCTTTCCCGTAATCTGTTCAAAGGCCTGGATGTAGACCTTGGAGGTCTGCTCGACCAGGTCGCGCGGGATTTCCGGAATCGGATCCTTGTAGGGATCGCAGCGCTCGGTGACCCAGGCGCGCACGAAATCTTTGTCGAAGCTCGCCGGACGCCCGCCGGCGGCAAAACTTCTCTCGTAGCTGTCGGCAATCCAGTAACGGCTGGAATCCGGCGTATGGATCTCGTCCGCCAGCACGATGCGGTCGTCCTTGTCCGTCCCGAATTCGTACTTGGTATCGACGAGGATCAGCCCGCGTTCGGCTGCGCGCGCCTGTCCGCGTGCGAAGAGTGCCAGCGCATAGCGCGACACCGTTTCCCACTGTTCCGGCGTCAGCAGGCCCTGGGCGAGGATTTCTTCGCCCGACAGCGGTTCGTCATGGCCGCCGTCGAAAGCCTTGCTGGTGGGCGTGATGATCGGCTCGGGAAGCTTTTCGTTGTCCCTGAGGCCATCCGGCAGCGTGATGCCGTACATTTCGCGCTCGCCCTTGCGATACTTGGTCAGGATCGACGTGCTGGTCGTGCCGGCCAGATAGCCGCGCACCACGATCTCGACCGGCAGGATATCGAGCCGCGTGCCGATCACCACATTCGGATCCGGATAGGACTGGACGTGGTTCGGGCAGATGTCGGCGGTTTCCTCGAACCAGTAGCGCGCCGTCTGGGTCAGGACTTGGCCCTTGAAAGGAATGGCGGTCAGGATAACGTCGAAAGCGCTGAGCCGGTCCGTCGCGATGATGATGCGGCGACCATCCGGCAGGTCATAATTCTCGCGAACCTTGCCATTGTAGCGGTTCGGCAGTTCCGGAATGTAGGCGTCGGAGAGAATGCGCAAATCGCTCATGAGCAAGGCTTTCGCTGTTGGTTCCGTCTGCCGTTTCGCTTAAGGCTGGGAGAGGTTCCGGGTCAAGGCGGAAACCGGTTTTCCAGCGTCTTTGGCGAATTTCGTCCGATGATTAGTTCCATAATCTATCTTATCTGATCTAAATATGTAGCCCCCCAGTTCCTCAATCGCCGTCCTCGAAACGTCCCTCATTCTCCCGGTCGCGCTCGTAGAGCTTCTTGATTGGAAACGGCGGAAGCCAGGATTCCCGGCGGATGGTCCAGAGTTCGTAGGTCGGTACCAACTGGTCGGGCGCGTCGAGCGCGCCGAGGTTCACCTCGATCTCGTCGTCGCTGCGGGAGAATACGGAGGAACCGCAACGCGGACAGAAGAAGCGGCTTTGATAGTCCCGCGTCTCTCCGTGCACCGTGACCGCATTGTCCGGGAAGATCGCCGAGGCATGGAAAAGCGCGCCATGGTGCTTGCGGCAATCCATGCAATGACACAGGCCGACGCGATACGGCGGCCCCGCCGCCTCGATGCGAACGGCACCGCAGAGACAACCACCTGTGAACCGTTGCATGGTCTGACCTCCTGCTCTTGCCGTGGCGCTCTGAAACTGAAAATGAGCTCGCCCAGCATTGACCACTTCTCTCACGCGCAGGCGCGGCTGACAAACGCAACGCACAAATTTATAAACTTGCCCCAAGTAAGCAACATTAAAATACGGTGATATATATATGAAAGAAAACAATAAAATATATGAGAATGCCGTAAGTGGGGTGGCAGCTCGATAAGCATGCGTTCTGCACGAAAACACGCTATTCTAACCGACGATCAGAGTGAGGAGCGTGCCATGAAACGTGCTGCCGCCATATCCCTCAGTGCATTGTTCGTGGCGGCCTTGCCGTCTGTGGCTGGCGCGGCCGAGCCTCTGGACACCGTCCAGGATATTATCGAACGTCAGATCGCCGCGTTCCTGGCTGACGATGCGGCAACCGCCTATGCCTTCGCCTCACCGGCCATCCGCGAAAAATTCGCGACCGAAGACGCGTTCTTCGACATGGTCAGAAAGAGCTACACGCCGGTCTATCGCGCCGGCAACTTCGCCTTTGGCCGCTCGAAGATCGTTGGCGACATGGTGGTGCAGGAGGTGTTGATATCCGGGCTCGACGGAAAGGACTGGACGGCACTCTATCAACTCCTGCGGCAGCCGGATGGCAGCTACAGGATCAATGGCGTGCATATGGTGCGCACGGCGCCGGGGCCTGAAATCTGAACGTGCGAGCGGTCAGAGCGGGGCGAGATCGCCCCTCGCCCAATTTTCCTGCGTCTCCGCCATGAAGTCGGCGAAACGGCCCTCCTCGATCGCCTTGCGGATGCCGGCCATCAGGTCCTGGTAATAGGACAGATTGTTCCACGTCAGCAGCATGCCGCCGAGGGATTCGTTGGCGCGGATCAGATGATGCAGATAAGCGCGCGAGTAATCGCGGGCTGCCGGGCAGTTCGATTCCTCATCCAGCGGACGCATGTCCTCGGCATGGCGGGCATTGCGCAGGTTGATGCGGCCGCGCCGGGTGAAGGCCAGGCCGTGGCGGCCCGACCGGGTCGGCATCACGCAGTCGAACATATCGATGCCGCGGGCGACGGATTTCAGCATGTCGTCTGGCGTGCCGACGCCCATCAGGTAACGCGGCTTATCAAAGGGCATGTGCGGAATGGTCGTGTCGATCATGTCGAGCATGACCTCCTGCGGTTCGCCCACCGCAAGGCCGCCGATGGCATAGCCCTTGAGATCCAGCCCGGCGAGCGCCTGCGCAGAGCGCACGCGCAGATGCGGGATATCGCCGCCCTGCACGATGCCGAACATCGCCTTGCCGGGCTGGTCGCCGAAGGCCGCCTTGCAGCGCTCGGCCCAGCGCAATGACATTTCCATGGCGCGCTCGATCTCCGTGGGCGATGCCGGCAGCGCCACGCATTCGTCGAGCTGCATCTGGATATCGCTGTCGAGCAGGCCCTGGATTTCGATGGAGCGTTCCGGCGACATGTGATGCAGCGCGCCGTCCACATGGCTCTTGAAGGTCACACCCTGCTCGTCGAGCTTGCGCAGGCCCGAGAGCGACATGACCTGGAAGCCGCCCGAATCGGTGAGGATCGGGTGCGGCCAGCGGATGAGCTCATGCAGGCCGCCCAGGCGCGCGACGCGCTCAGGCCCGGGCCGCAGCATCAGGTGATAGGTGTTGCCGAGAATGATATCCGCGCCAAGCTCGCGGACCTGGTCCAGATACATCGCCTTGACCGTGCCGACCGTGCCGACGGGCATGAAGGCGGGCGTGCGAATGGTGCCGCGCGGCATCGAGACCTCGCCGCGACGGGCCTTGCCATCCGTGGCGAGAAGCTTGAACTGGAAGGTTTCGGTCATGCGTGGTCCCGGAAAAGCAGGCTGGAATCGCCGTAGGAATAGAAGCGGTAGCCGGACGAAATGGCATGCGCATAGGCGCCGCGCATCGTCTCCAGGCCGGAAAAGGCCGAAACGAGCATGAACAGCGTCGACTTCGGCAGATGAAAGTTCGTCATCAGGATATCGGTCGTGCGGAAGCGGTAGCCGGGCGTGATGAAAATACCCGTCGCGCCGGACCATGGCTTGATCGTGCCGTCCTCGTCGGCGGCACTTTCCAGAAGGCGTAGCGAGGTCGTGCCGACGGAGACGATGCGGCCGCCCCTCGCCTTCACGGCATTCAGCGAGGCGGCGGTTTCCTCGGAGACATAGCCGATCTCCTCGTGCATGACATGCTCGGTCGTGTCGTCGGCCTTGACCGGCAGGAAGGTGCCGGCGCCCACATGCAACGTCACGAAATGCCTGATGACGCCGAGCGCATCGAGCTTCTCGAACAGCGCGTCGGTGAAGTGCAGGCCGGCGGTGGGCGCGGCGACGGCGCCCTCTTCGCGGGCATAGATCGTCTGGTAATCCTTGCGGTCCGCCTCGTCTTCGGCGCGCTTGGAGGCGATATAGGGCGGCAGGGGGATATGGCCGACGATCGCGATGGCGCGGTCGAGTTCGGGACCGGAGGCATCGAAATGCAGCGTGACCTCACCGCCCTCGCCCTTGTTTTCCACGGTCGCCCAGAGCGTGCCGAAGGCGATGCGGTCGCCCGGCTTGATGCGCTTGCCGGGCTTGGCGAAGGCCTTCCAGCGATCGCCGGCTATGCGCATGTGCAGTGTCGCCGACACCGCCTGCCCGCCCGCTCCTTCCCGATGGCGGATGCCTTCCAGTTGAGCGGGAATGACGCGCGTATCGTTGAAGACAAGCGCATCCCCTGCCCGGAGCAGCGACGGCAGATCCCCGACGGTGAAATCCTCGTAGGGTGTCTCCGTGCCCGGACGCACCACGAGCAGCTTTGCCGCCTCGCGCGGGGTCACGGGGCGCAACGCGATGTTTTCTTCCGGCAGGTCGAAATCGAAAAGGTCGACGCGCATGGTTTTCTCAGAGGAAGCGGATCATAAGGGCGCCCGCGACGAGCAGGACGGCGCCGCCGATGCGCCCGACGGAGATTTCGCGAACGGCCATGCCGAGAAAACCGATGCGGTCGAGCAGGATGCCGGCGAGAAGCTGGCCGGAAACGGCAAAGGCCATGACAGCGGCAGCACCGATGCGCGGCGTGAGAAAGATCGCGGTCGTGACATAGACCGTGCCCAGCGCGCCGCCGGCGATATAGAGCCAGAGGTCCGGGCCGCGCCAATCCGGCGAGCGCCCTTCAAAAGAAGAGGTCAGCAGAACGACAAGGGCGAGGATGGCGGCACCCGACAGGAATGACACGCAGGCGGCCGCGACCGGCATGCCGAGACCACGTCCGAGCATGGCGTTGATCGGGGCCTGAATTGCGATGCACGCGCCGGCCGCGATGCCGAGCAACGCCCAGAGGAAAGCAGCCATATCGCCGGTCCTTGAAAAGAAAACAAACAAAACCGCGCCCGCCGGGGCGGGCGCGGTCGAAAACGATCGGTTTCTATCAGGCCGCTACGTCGGCGGCAACCTTCATCGAAACGATGGTATCGGGATCGCGCACCGGCTCTCCGCGCTTGATCTTATCAATGTTGTCCATGCCTTCGATGACCTGGCCCCACACGGAATACTGCTTGTTCAGCCAGGGTGCGTCGGTGAAGCAGATGAAGAACTGCGAGTTGGCGGAGTTCGGCATCTGGCTGCGGGCCATCGAGCAGGTGCCGCGCACATGGCTCATATTGGAGAACTCGGCCTTGAGGTCCGGCTTGTCGGAGCCGCCCATGCCGGCGCGCGACGGATTGAAGTCCGCGCCGCCGGTCTTGCCGTACTGCACGTCGCCCGTCTGGGCCATGAAGTCCTCGATCACGCGATGGAAGACGACGCCGTCATAGGCGCCTTCGCGCGTCAGTTCCTTGATGCGTGCCACGTGGCCCGGTGCGAGATCCGGAAGCAGCTGGATGACCACCTTGCCCTTCGTGGTTTCCATGATGATGGTGTTTTCCGGATCCTTGATCTCGGCCATGGTCTCTCTCCTTTAAAAGCCTGCCCCAGAGGTGTGTTCTTCCTTCGGGATTACAACAGGCACCTCATCAAAAAATGGCGTTACTTGCCGACGGTGACCTTGATCATGCGGTCGGGGTCGCTGACGGAGCCGTTGTTGGCGTCGTCGCCGCGCTTGATCTTGTCGACATTCTCCATGCCAGAGACAACCTTGCCAACGACCGTGTACTGGCCGTTCAGGAAGTCGCCGGGCGCGAACATGATGAAGAACTGCGAGTTGGCGGAATTCGGATCCTGCGCGCGCGCCATGCCGACGGTACCGCGCTCGAACGGGATGTCCGAGAACTCGGCCGGCAGATCCGGCTGGCTGGAGCCGCCCGTGCCGGCTGCCTGCGGCTGATAGCCGTTCTCCATGTCGCCATACTGCACGTCACCCGTCTGGGCCATGAAGCCGTCGATCACACGATGGAAGGCGACGTTGTCGTATTCGCCGGCCGCAGCAAGCGCCTTGATGCGCTCGGCGTGCTTCGGCGCCTTGTCGTTCAACTCGATGACGACGGGGCCGTCCTTGAGCTGGATCGTGATGAAATCGGCAGCCTGGGCCACGAAGGCGCCGGTTGCCGTCGCCAGGAACAAGGCGCCTGCGAAGGCGGTGCGGAGAATGTTCATGATAGCTCCCTTGATGGGTTCAGGATAATGGGCTCAGCCCTTCTGGCGGGCCTTGAGGGCCGCAAGGACGGGCGCCGGAACGAAAGCACTGACATCGCCGCCCATGGCCGCGATCTGACGGACCAATGTGGCGGTAATGGGCCGCGAAGCAGCGCCGGCCGGCAGAAACACCGTCTGGATATCCGGCGCCATCTGCCGGTTCATGCCGGCCATCTGCATCTCGTAATCAAAATCCGTCCCGTCGCGCAGGCCGCGGATCAAGAGACGCGCGCCGTGTGCGCGCGCGGCATCCACCACGAGATTGGAGAAGGAGACGACGCTGACATCCCCTGCCCGTTCAGGCAGTACACCGGCGATCGACTGGCCAATGAGGTCGGCGCGCTCGTCAAAGGAAAAAAGCGGCGTCTTGCCGGGATGGACGCCGATCGCGACGATGACCCTGGACGCCACGTTCAACGCCTGCACGAGAACGTCGACGTGGCCGTTGGTGAACGGATCGAAAGAGCCAGGATAGAAGGCGACTGTCATCGGCGAGGTCCCGTTTGCCCGCCTTTTGTCACGGACAGCGGTGATCTGCAAGGGCACGGCCTGACGCACCCGCGCCTATCCCCTGCGGCGATCATGAACAGCACATGAATGAACCGTTCAAGGTCATTTCAGGCGGGCCATGTCTAAATGACAGCATAAGGCCGGGAACAAAAGTCGTTGCGGGGCATTTTACCGACCGAATGAAGTGAATGAAGCATTGCGTTTCCTTAGAACGGAAAGGAACACCAAGATGGCACTTGCTCTACTTTGCATGGCAATGTTCATCGCGCTCAGCGTTGCGGCTTTCAATGCCCTTCGCGAAGAGGATCGCCCGGCTGCCGCTGAAGGTGCCGGTCGCGGGAAATGGCTGCGGTGAGCGAGTATGTGATCATGGCTTTGCTTACCATCATTTCCACGCTCTTCATCAGCGCGGTTTTCGTCGTGGACTTCGCCCGGACAATTCTTGATCTGAAACGAGATCGCGCGGCCCTGAAGAAAACCAGGCTGAAAACGGAAGCAGGCGGCTTCGGCGTCTAGCGCCCCTTTGCCGCCGTTAGTGCGGGTGGCTTCCCTCCAGGCCGCCCGCCAACATTGAAAAGCCGGACGGTCGTTCCCTGCCCGTCCGGCTTTTTCACGTTTGCTGGGCTTCTCCGGCGAGGCTTACGCCTCGCCCTCGCCTTCATGACCGGCGTCGATCTCGCCATCCACGACGGCGGCCTCGCCCTCGCCCTCGATCTCGTCATCGCCTTCCGGCTCGCTGATGCGCTCCACGGAGACAACCTTCTCGTCCTTCGCGGTCGAGAAGATCGTGACGCCCTTCGTGGCGCGGCTGGCGATACGGATACCGTTGACCGGCACGCGGATCAGCTGGCCACCGTCGGAGACGAGCATCAGCTGGTCCGTTTCCTCGACCGGGAAGGCGGCGACGAGTTCGCCGATTTCGCTGGTCTTGGAGGTGTCCGTTGCGCGGATACCCTTGCCGCCGCGGCCGGAGGTGCGGAAGTCGTAGGAGGACGACCGCTTGCCGAAGCCACGCTGCGACACCGTCAGCACGAACTGCTCGAGCGCCTTGAGTTCCTGGTAGCGCTCTTCCGAGAGGTCGCCGACTTCGCCGACATCCTCGCCCACCAGTGCGATTTCCTCTTCATCCGCACCGCTTGCGCGCCGCTCGGCGGCGGACCGCTTGAGATAGGCGGCCCGTTCCCACGGCTCGGCATCGACATGGCTGACGATCGTCATCGAGATGATGCGGTCGCCGGCGCCCAGATTGATGCCGCGCACGCCGACCGAATTGCGGCCGGCGAAGACACGCACATCATCGACCGGGAAGCGGATGCACTGGCCGAGCGCCGTCGTCAGCAAGACGTCGTCACGATCCGTGCAGGTCTCGACATTGAGGATCTCGTCGCCGTCCTCCTCGAGCTTCATCGCGATCTTGCCGTTGCGGTTGACCTGGACGAAGTCGGAAAGCTTGTTGCGACGCACCGTTCCGCGTGTCGTCGAGAACATGACGTCGAGGTTTTCCCACGTCGTCTCGTCCTCCGGCAGCGGCATGATGGTGGTGATGCGCTCGCCGGGCTCGATCGGCAGCATGTTGATCAGCGCCTTGCCCTTGGACTGCGGCGTGCCGATCGGCAGGCGCCAGACCTTCTCCTTGTAGACGATGCCACGCGAGGAGAAGAACAGCACCGGCGTGTGCGTATTGGCGACGAACAGGCGGGTTGCGAAATCCTCGTCCTTCATGGCCATGCCGGAGCGGCCCTTGCCACCGCGGCGCTGGGCGCGATAGGTCGCCAGCGGCACGCGCTTGACGTAGCCGGCATGCGAGACGGTGACCACCATGTCCTCGCGGGCGATCAGGTCCTCGTCGTCCATGTCGGGACCACCTTCGGTGATCTCCGTGCGGCGCGGCGTGCCGAACTCGTCCCTGATGGCACCGAGCTCGTCCTTGACGATCGTCATGATGCGCAGGCGCGACGACAGGATGTCGAGGTAATCCTTGATCTCCTCGCCGATCTTGTTGAGCTCCTCGTCGATTTCGTCGCGGCCGAGCGCCGTCAGGCGGGCAAGACGCAGTTCGAGGATCGCGCGGGCCTGTTCCTCCGAGAGATTGTAGGTCAGGTCCTCATTGATGCGGTGGCGCGGGTCGTCGATGAGGCGGATCAGCGCCTCGACGTCCTTGGCCGGCCAGCGGCGCTCCATCAGCTGCTCGCGCGCCGTCTGCGGATCGGGCGCGCTACGGATGAGCGCGATGACCTCGTCGATATTGGCGACCGCGATTGCGAGGCCCACCAAGACATGGGCGCGGTCGCGCGCCTTGCGCAGCAGGTACTTCGTGCGGCGGCTGACGACTTCCTCGCGGAAGGCGACGAAGGCGCGCAGCATGTCCAGCAGCGTCATCTGCTCCGGCTTGCCGCCATTGAGCGCCACCATGTTGCAGCCGAAGGAGGTCTGCAGCGGCGTGTAGCGGTAAAGCTGGTTCAGGATGACGTCGGCATTGGCGTCGCGCTTCAGCTCGATGACGACGCGGTAGCCGTCGCGGTCGGACTCGTCGCGAAGATCGGAAATGCCCTCGATGCGCTTGTCGCGCACCAGCTCGGCCATCTTCTCGATCATCGTCGCCTTGTTCACCTGGAAGGGAACCTCGGTGATGATGATCTGCTCGCGGTCGCCGCGCATCGGTTCGATGGTGGCGCGGCCCCGCATGACGACGGAACCGCGGCCGGTCTCATAGGCCTGGCGGATGCCGGAACGGCCGAGGATCAGCGCGCCGGTCGGAAAATCCGGGCCCGGAATATGCTGCATCAGCTCGATGAGATCGATCGCGGGATTGTCGATCAGCGCGATGCAGCCGTTGATCACTTCCGAAAGGTTGTGCGGCGGAATGTTCGTCGCCATGCCGACGGCAATGCCACCCGCGCCGTTGACCAGCAGATTCGGGAATTTCGCGGGCACCACGACCGGCTCGCTCATCGTGCCGTCGTAGTTGTCGCGGAAGTTGACGGTCTCCTTGTCGAGATCGTCGAGCAGCGAATGGGCGGCCTTTTCCAGGCGGCATTCCGTGTAGCGCTGCGCTGCCGGCGGGTCGCCGTCGATGGAGCCGAAGTTTCCCTGGCCGTCGATCAGCGGCAGGCGGAGCGACCAGTCCTGCGCCATGCGCGCCAGGGCGTCATAGATCGCCGAGTCGCCGTGCGGATGGTATTTACCCATCACGTCACCGGTGACGCGGGCCGACTTCACGTACTTCTTGTTCCAGTCGACGCCCATCTCGCTCATCGAGTAGAGGATACGCCGGTGCACGGGCTTGAGACCGTCGCGCACGTCCGGCAGCGCACGGGACACGATCACGCTCATGGCGTAATCGAGATAGGACCGCTGCATTTCCTCGATGATGGAAATCGGCTCAATGCCAGGAGGGTTCTTTCCGCCGGGTGTCGTTTGTTCTGTCAATTTCGGTCACGATCGTTGTTCAGAATCAGATGCAATTTTATAGCCTACCGGCGCCGGAAGCGCCAATTTTGCCAAGGGTTTTGAACAGGCTTTTCCCAGGAAATCCGCGAATTTGCGCATTTTCATGGCCGGGCCGCCGCCGCTTTGCGCGCGCCCTTCCCTTCGGGCGCGCCCTCGCCTAACAATGTCGCTTCAAGGCCGCGTGGAACGGTCATGCAACGGCGAGGGAAACGACCGGATGCTCACCACGGACACTGTGATCAATGCGATCACGACGCTGCTCGTCACCATCGATCCGCCCGGCCTTGCGCCGATCTTTCTCGGGCTCACCGTCGGCATGACGCGTGCGCAGCGCAAGCAGGTGGCCCTGCGCGGCTCGCTCATCGCTTTCTGCATCCTCGCCGTCTTCGTGGTCACCGGGTCAAGCGTGCTGTCTCTGCTCGGCATCTCCATCGGCGCCTTCCGCATTGCCGGCGGCCTGCTCCTCTTCTGGATCGCCTTCGAGATGATCTTCGAGCGCCGCAACGAGCGCAAGGAGAAGACGAGCGAGGTGGCGATCACCCGCGACCACATCCACAACATCGCGGTCTTCCCGCTCGCCCTGCCGCTGATTGCCGGTCCGGGCGCCATTTCGGCCGCGATCCTGCTGTCCGGTTCATTTCCCTCGGCGCTGGAGCGAAGCGCGCTCATCGGCGTGCTGGCGCTCTGCATCGCCATCCTCTTCCTCGCCCTCGTCATCGCCGACCGCATCGACCGCTTCCTCGGCAACACCGGCCGCGCCATCCTCACCCGCCTGCTCGGCGTCATCCTCGCGGCGCTCGCGGTGCAGTTCGTGGTCGATGGCGTGAAGTCGGTGTTTATCCTCTGATGCAGCGGTCACGCGCGGCGCACCGCCTTCCACTCCCTTGCCAGGACGGCATAGATAAACTCGTCGCCCCAGACGCCATTGAACCTGTCGTTTTCGATAAGGTGCGCCTCGCGGCGCAGGCCCAGACGCTCGACCACACCGATCGAGCCCGCGTTTTGCGCATCCAACCGGGCGAATATCCGATGGAAACCGAAGGTCGAGAAGCCGATATCGATCATTGCGGCCACCGCTTCCGTGGCATATCCGGCACCGGCATAGTCCGGGTTGAAGATATAGCCGACCTCTCCCTGAAGAGCCTCCCTGCTGCCGAGCTTCAATAGCACCTCGCCAAGCAGCGCCTCATCGCCCCTGCGCACGACGGCGAGCCGAAAGACATCGCCGTCCTGTTCGAAGGGAGCCTTCAGAACATCGGCAAATGTCTGCTCCAGCGCTTCGCCCTGCGGTGGATCGGCGTAGAGGTAGCGGTAGACTTCCGGGCGGGAGTGGTAAGCCCCGAAGGCCGGAAAATCGGTCTGGACGAACTTTCTCAGGATGAGGCGGTCCGTCCTGGTGGTCATGTGCTTTTCCTGCTGCATGGTGCCCTAGCTAGGAAGGCACAGAGCCAGCCGCAAGGCATCGGGTGTGCCCGGCCACGGGAAACCTGCCCACAAGAAGCCATCTCGCCCGGATGTTTGCCACGTATGAAACAGAAACCCGGCGCCAGGCCGGGTTTCTTGGTGTGGTCGAGAAGAACCGAACTTTCAGACCGGGTTCTCAGAACGGGATGTCATCATCCATGTCGCGCGAGAGCGAGCCACCGCCCGAACGGCTGCCGCCGCCGCTGCTGGCGCCACCGGAGGCCGGACGCGAACCGTAGTCGTCGTAGCCCTGGCCGCCGCCGGCACCGCCGAAATTGCTGCTACCGCCGAAGTCGCCGCCGCGGCTTGCGCCGCCGCCCTCGCCCCGCCCATCCAGCATGGTCAGGGTGGAGCCGAAGCCCTGCAGCACCACTTCCGTCGAGTAGCGGTCGTTACCTGTCTGGTCCTGCCACTTGCGCGTCTGCAGCGCGCCTTCGATATAGAGCTTCGCGCCCTTCTTCACATATTGCTCGACGACCTTGCACAGGCCTTCGTTGAAGACGACGACATTGTGCCATTCCGTCTTCTCGCGGCGCTCGCCGCTGTTGCGGTCACGCCAGGTCTCGGACGTGGCGATACGCAGGTTGGCGATCGGCCGACCATCCTGCGTGCGCCGGATTTCCGGGTCCGCACCGACGTTCCCGATCAAGATCACCTTGTTGACGCTTCCAGCCATACCCGTATTCCCGTTGTCGCGCCGGGCAAAGGGGCACCCGGCATGTGTCACTCGATTTAAGATACCTTATCGACTGGAGCGCGCCAGCGCGCCCCACGCAAGCGACAATCCACAGATTGCGCATTTTTGTTCTTTTTTTGTTCTATTAATTCCCTACACTCTTGTCAACCGAATCGGAAACGGGCACGGAATCTTCTCAAGGGCGCATGGACACGCGGCTGCCAATCCCTACATAGAAGCCGACCTTTCCTGAATGCGCAACGACTTCTGACGCTGGATACCATGAGCGAACTCAAGACCATTTCCATACGCGGCGCGCGCGAGCACAATCTCAAAGGCATTGATCTCGATCTGCCGCGCAACAAGCTGATCGTCATGACCGGGCTTTCCGGATCGGGCAAGTCGTCGCTCGCGTTCGACACGATCTATGCCGAGGGCCAGCGCCGCTATGTCGAGAGCCTCTCGGCCTATGCGCGCCAGTTCCTCGAGATGATGCAGAAGCCGGACGTGGACCAGATCGACGGCCTGTCTCCGGCCATCTCCATCGAGCAGAAGACGACCTCGAAGAACCCGCGCTCGACCGTCGGGACCGTCACCGAGATCTACGACTATATGCGCCTGCTGTTCGCGCGCGTCGGTGTACCGTACTCTCCGGCCACCGGCCTGCCGATCGAAAGCCAGACCGTCAGCCAGATGGTCGACCGCGTCATCGATTTCGGCGAGGGCACCCGTCTTTATATCCTGGCTCCCATCGTGCGCGGCCGCAAGGGCGAGTACAAGAAGGAACTCGCCGAGCTCATGAAGAAGGGCTTCCAGCGCGTCAAGGTGGACGGTCAGTTCTACGAGATCGCCGACGTGCCTGTTCTCGACAAGAAATACAAGCACGACATCGACGTGGTGGTGGACCGTGTCGTCGTGCGCCCGGATCTTGCCTCGCGCCTCGCCGATAGCCTCGAGACGTGCCTGAAGCTCGCCGATGGCCTCGCCATCGCCGAATTCGCCGACAAGCCGCTTCCAGCAGAGGAAACCGCCGCCGGCGGCTCGGCGAACAAGTCGCTGAACGAGACGCATGAGCGCGTGCTGTTTTCCGAAAAGTTCGCCTGCCCGGTCTCCGGCTTCACCATTCCGGAAATCGAGCCGCGGCTCTTCTCGTTCAACAACCCCTTCGGCGCCTGCTCGACCTGCGATGGCCTGGGCAGCCAGCAGAAGATCGATCCGGACCTCATCGTGCCGGAAACGGAACGCACATTGAAGGATGGCGCGATCGCGCCCTGGGCCAAATCTTCCTCGCCCTATTACAACCAGACGCTGGAAGCGCTCGGCGCCGCCTATGGCTTCAAGCTGTCCAACCGCTGGTCGGAACTGTCGGAAAAGGCGCAGAACGCCATCCTGAACGGCACGGACGAGAAGATCGAGTTCAACTACAAGGACGGAGCCCGCTCCTACAAGACGGTGAAGACCTTCGAGGGCATCGTGCCGAACCTCGAGCGCCGCTGGAAAGAAACGGATTCGGCCTGGTCGCGCGAGGAGATCGAGCGCTACATGTCGGCCGCGCCCTGCCCGGCCTGCAACGGTTTTCGCCTGAAACCCGAGGCGCTGGCGGTCAAGATCAACAAGCTGCATATCGGCGAGACGACGGCCATGTCGATCCGCGTGGCGCGCGACTGGTTCGAGGCGCTGCCGGAGCATCTCAACGCCAAGCAGAACGAGATCGCGGTGCGCATCCTCAAGGAGATCCGCGAGCGGCTGCGCTTCCTCAACGATGTCGGCCTGGAATATCTGTCGCTGTCGCGCAATTCCGGCACGCTGTCGGGCGGCGAAAGCCAGCGCATCCGGCTTGCCTCGCAGATCGGCTCCGGCCTGACGGGTGTGCTCTACGTGCTGGACGAGCCGTCCATCGGCCTGCACCAGCGCGACAATGCGCGCCTGCTGGATACGCTTCGGCACCTGCGCGACATCGGCAACACCGTCATCGTCGTCGAGCATGACGAGGATGCGATCCTGACGGCCGACTATGTCGTCGATATCGGTCCCGCCGCCGGCATCCATGGCGGCCAGGTCATCGCACAGGGCACGCCGGAGGAGGTCATCGCCAATCCGGCCTCGCTGACCGGCAAGTATCTTTCGGGCGAGCTGTCGGTCGCCGTTCCAAGCGAACGCCGCAAGCCGAAGAAGAAGAAGGAAATCAAGGTCGTCGGCGCCAAGGCCAACAACCTGAAGAATGTCACGGCTTCCATTCCCCTCGGCGTCTTCACGGCTGTCACGGGCGTGTCCGGCGGCGGCAAGTCGACCTTCCTGATCGAGACGCTCTACAAGTCCGCCGCCCGCCGCATCATGGGCGCACGCGAAATTCCGGCGGAACACGAGCGTATCGACGGCTTCGAATATATCGACAAGGTCATCGATATCGACCAGTCGCCGATCGGCCGCACGCCGCGCTCCAACCCGGCGACCTATACCGGCGCCTTCACGCCGATCCGTGATTGGTTCGCGGGGCTTCCGGAAGCGAAAGCGCGTGGCTATCAGCCGGGTCGTTTCTCCTTCAACGTCAAGGGCGGGCGTTGCGAGGCCTGCCAGGGCGACGGCGTCATCAAGATCGAGATGCACTTCCTGCCCGATGTCTACGTCACCTGCGACGTCTGCCACGGCAAGCGCTACAACCGCGAGACGCTCGATGTCACCTTCAAGGGCAAGTCCATCGCCGACGTGCTCGACATGACGGTGGAGGAAGGCGTCGAATTCTTCGCCGCCGTGCCGGCGGTGCGCGACAAGCTGGTAACGCTCAACCAGGTCGGCCTCGGCTATATCAAGGTCGGGCAGCAGGCCAATACGCTGTCGGGCGGCGAGGCGCAGCGCGTCAAGCTTGCCAAGGAACTGTCCAAGCGTTCCACCGGCCGCACGCTCTACATTCTCGACGAGCCGACGACGGGCCTGCATTTCCATGATGTGGCGAAACTGCTGGAAGTGCTGCACGAGCTGGTCAACCAGGGCAATTCGGTCGTCGTCATCGAGCACAATCTCGAGGTCATCAAGACCGCCGACTGGATCATCGACTTTGGCCCCGAGGGCGGCGATGGCGGCGGCGAGGTGATCGCCGAAGGCACGCCGGAGGATGTGGTGAAGATCGAGCGGTCCTATACCGGGCAGTTCCTGAAGGAGCTGCTGGAGCGACGGCCGATCAAGCGGATCGCAGCGGAATGAGGAAAAAGGGAGGACGATGATGAGCGCATCCGGCACGATCAGAACCGGAATCGGCGGCTGGACCTTCGAGCCCTGGGAGGGAAGCTTCTATCCCGAAAAGCTGGTGAAGAAGCGCCAGCTGGAATTCGCCAGCCGCGAACTGACGACGATCGAGGTCAACGGCACCTATTACGGCTCTCAGAAGCCGGAGACCTTCGCGAAATGGGCGTCGGAAGTGCCTGACGGTTTCATCTTTTCCCTCAAGGCCAGCCGATTTACCACCAACCGAAAGGTTCTGGCCGATGGCGGCGAGTCCGTCCAGAAATTCCTGACGCAGGGCCTGACGGAGCTTGGTGAGCATCTCGGCCCGATCCTCTGGCAGTTCGCGCCGACCAAGGCGTTCGATCCGGAGGATTTCGAGGGCTTTCTCAAGCTCCTGCCGGAAAAGCAGGATGGCTTGACGCTGAAGCACGCGCTCGAAGTGCGCAACGAAAGCTTCATGGCACCGGAATTTGCCGCGCTGGCCCGCAAATACAATGCGGCCGTCGTCTATGCGCATCACGCCGAATACCCTGAGATTGCCGATGTGACGGCCGATTTCGTCTATGCCCGCCTGCAGAAGGGATCCGACGATATCGAGACCTGCTATCCGCCCAAGGCGCTGGATGAGTGGGCGGAGCGGCTGAAGGCCTGGGCGGCAGGCGGTGAGCCATCCGACCTGCCGAAGATCGACCCCGACACGAAGCCGGCGAAGAAGCCGCGCGATGTCTTTGCGTTCTTCATCACGTCGGGCAAGGTCAATGCGCCGAATGGCGCACGCGAATTGCAGAAACGTACGCAGCCGCGCGCGTAGTCATTCGCGCTTCGCGATGGGCGATATTCAGCCTTGCCCATTGATGTCGCCCAGAGAAACCTCACTTCAGCTGGTCGAGGCCGGTCAGGGCGTCGATCAGCGTTTCGGCCGTCAGGCCTTCGCCGGCCAGGCGGCCCGCCTCTCCATGGCGCCAGACCGCGCTCGCCGCGGCCTCGAAAGCCGGCATGCCCTGTGCGAGATGCGCGCCGACGAGACCGGCCAGCACGTCGCCGGACCCGGCGGTCGCGAGCCATGGCGGCGCATTGTCATTGACGAGCGCGCGTCCGTCCGGTGCTGCGATGACGGTGTCCGCGCCCTTGAGGACGACCACGCCGTTGCTGCGCGCCGCGGCCTTTTGTGCCCGCTCGATCTTCGAAAGCGTGCTGTCTTTCGCGATATCGGGAAACAGCCGGGCGAATTCGCCGTCATGCGGCGTCAGCACCAGGCGCGGCGCCGGTCCTTCGAAAAGATCGAAAAGTGCCTGCTGGTCACCGCGGAAAGCGGTTATGCCGTCGGCATCGAGAACCAGGCGCCGTTCGCCCGAGGCGATCAGGCCGGCATAGCATCGCGCCCGTTCACCGTCGCCGAAGCCGGGGCCAAGCACGAAGGTCTTGAGCCGGGCATCCTCCAGCAAGGCGGCGAGATCGCCTTCACCATCGATCGGCTTCAGCATGACCGCCGTCAGCTGCGCGGCGTTGGCGGGCAATGCCGCGGTCGGAGACAACAGCGTGACAAGCCCCGCGCCGGCGCGAAGGCCTGCCATCGCCGAAAGCCTTGCTGCCCCCGTCGCGGTGGCAGGCCCGGAGAAGACGGCGAGATGACCCCGCACATATTTATGCCCCGCCCCCGTTTCTATCGGCAGGACATCCCGCCAGGCGGCCGGCGCATTGACGCCGATCTCTCCCCCATGGGCGCGCAGGATGCGCTCGGGTATGCCTATGTCGAAGATTTCCAATGCGCCGGCCAGCATCCCGCCCGGCAGGAGAAGATGCCCGGGCTTGCGGCACATGAAGGTGACGCTTGCGGCGGCCTGGAAGGCGGCGCCGCGGACTGCGCCGGTTCTGCCGTCGATACCCGAGGGAAGATCCACCGCAAGCACCGGAATGGCGCTTTCATTGATGCTTTCGATAATCGAGACCACATCCGCTGCAAGGTCCCTCGCCAGCCCCGCGCCGAACAGGGCATCCACCACGACGTCGCCGGTCCGGGGACGATAATCCGCAAGCGGCGCGACTAAGCCTGTGAACTGCCCGAAGGCCGTGGCCGCATCGCCGCGCAGCGCTGCCGGGTCGCCCAGTGCGTGAACCGCGATTTCCGCGCCGGCCGCCTGCAGCGCCCGCGCCGCCACATAGCCGTCTCCGCCGTTGTTGCCGGGACCGCAGAGGATGACGAAGCGAAGGGCACCGGCAAAGCGGCGCAGCGCGCAGGCGGCCACCGCCTGCCCTGCCCGCTCCATCAGGCCATAGCTGGAGAGACCCGATGCGGCGGCGGCGCGATCGACCTGCCCCATCTCTTCGGGCGTGAGCAGCAATGTGTCCTTATGGCTGTGCATGGCACACCATGCCCGGAAAATCCTCAGCTCGGCAAGAGCGGTAACCCGCCCTCCCAATAAGTCTATTATTTATGCAAATGCCCATATTGAATGCTCAAATTTGCGGCTTTTGAAGCCATGGCCGGCGGCATGTTCGCGCCGCACGGCAACCGGCCCCGAAAAGTGATAAATTTTAGGCAGATTTCGCTGGCCCTTTCGGCTGCAAATCCGCATCATCGGCGACGTGGCGACGAGCGGTTTCATCTTGAAACGGGATTTTTCGGTTTCGACACCAGTCCTGCCTCAAGTTGGCATGCTACATGCATTGGATGTTTGCAGCGGGCGCAAAACGCGCGCAAACGGGAGAAGCGGAGAGACATTTTCTCATGAAAAAGATCGAAGCGATCATCAAGCCCTTCAAGCTCGATGAGGTGAAGGAAGCCCTTCAGGAAGTTGGCCTGCAGGGTATCACCGTCACCGAAGCGAAGGGCTTTGGACGCCAGAAGGGGCACACGGAGCTTTACCGCGGTGCCGAATATGTTGTCGACTTTCTGCCCAAGGTGAAGGTCGAGGTCGTTCTGGCCGATGAAAATGCGGAGGCCGTCATCGAGGCCATCCGCAACGCCGCCCAGACCGGCCGCATCGGCGACGGCAAGATCTTCGTCTCCAATGTCGAAGAAGTCATCCGCATCCGCACCGGCGAGACCGGTGTCGACGCCATCTAATCCCGCCTGGCCGTCCGGCCCGGGCTTTCATAACCTCGTCATCTCACACAGGGACTACACACATGACGACTGCCAATGATATCCTCAAGCAAATCAAGGAAAACGACGTCAAGTTCGTCGACCTGCGCTTCACCGACCCGCGCGGCAAGCTGCACCACGTCACGATGGACGTCGATTGCGTCGATGAAGACATGTTCGCCGACGGCGTCATGTTCGACGGCTCCTCGATCGGCGGCTGGAAGGCCATCAACGAGTCCGACATGGTGCTGATGCCCGATACCGCGACGGTTCACATCGACCCGTTCTTCGCGCAGTCCACCCTCGTCGTCATGTGCGACATCCTCGATCCGGTCTCGGGCGAATCCTACAACCGCGACCCGCGCGGAACGGCCAAGAAGGCTGAAGCCTACCTCAAGGCATCGGGCATCGGCGACACCATCTACGCAGGTCCGGAACCCGAATTCTTCGTCTTCGACGACGTCAAGTACAAGGCCGACCCGTACAACACCGGCTTCAAGCTGGATTCGTCGGAGCTCCCCTCCAACGACGACACCGACTACGAGACCGGCAACCTCGGCCATCGCCCCCGCGTCAAAGGCGGCTACTTCCCGGTTCCGCCGGTCGACAGCTGCCAGGACATGCGTTCCGAAATGCTGACCGTGCTCAAGGAAATGGGCGTCACGGTTGAAAAGCAGCACCACGAAGTGGCGGCCGCCCAGCACGAGCTCGGCGTCAAGTTCGACACGCTCGTCCGCAGCGCCGACAAGGTGCAGATCTACAAGTACGTCGTGCACCAGGTCGCCAATGCCTATGGCAAGACGGCAACCTTCATGCCGAAGCCGATCTTCGGCGACAACGGCTCGGGCATGCACGTCCACCTGTCGATCTGGAAGGACGCCAAGCCGCAGTTCGCCGGCGACGAATATGCCGGCCTGTCGGAAACCTGCCTCTACTTCATCGGCGGCATCATCAAGCATGCCAAGGCGATCAACGCCTTCACCAACCCGACGACGAACTCCTACAAGCGCCTCGTCCCGGGTTATGAAGCACCGGTTCTGCTCGCCTACTCGGCCCGCAACCGCTCGGCATCGTGCCGCATTCCGTTCGGCACGGGTCCGAAGTCCAAGCGCGTCGAAATCCGCTTCCCCGACCCGCTCGGCAACCCCTACCTCGGCTTCGCCTCCATGCTGATGGCTGGTCTCGACGGCATCAAGAACAAGATCCATCCCGGCAAGGCCATGGACAAGGACCTCTACGACCTGCCGCCGAAGGAACTGAAGAAGATCCCGACGGTCTGCGGCTCGCTGCGCGAAGCTCTGGAAAGCCTCGACAAGGACCGCAAGTTCCTCACGGCCGGCGGCGTCTTCGACGACGACCAGATCGACGCCTATATCGAACTGAAGATGGCCGAAGTCATGCGCTTCGAAATGACGCCGCACCCGGTCGAATTCGACATGTACTACTCCGCCTGATCGGCGCTTTTCCTCCCGCCTTCGGGCGGGAGGCCTCCCGAGACGAAAAACCCGGCCAGTGGCCGGGTTTTTTGTTGGTCTGCGATGCGGTCAGGGCTTCAGCCGCTGCTTGAGGAGGTTGAGATATTCCTCGTTCGAATCGTCCGCGGCGCCCGTTGCCGCGCCGGCTTGCGGCTTGCAGGCCGGCTTGTAGTCCAGCGCCATGCCGGCCTTGACGCAGACCCCGACCTGCCAGCCCGGCGGCAGCGCGGTCAGGTCGACGGTCTTCCATTTCGGATGTCCCGTCGCCTTCAGCTTGTCGAGGCCACCGATGATCAGGCTGGAGAAGTCGGCGACCGTCTTGCAACTGTCGCGATGATAGGCGTTGCGCTTGACGTCGTAGTCATAGGTCATCATCACGGCCTTTACCGCGACGAGGTCGACGGGCTCGTCCTGGAACGAATAGGTGCCGGCTTCTATGCGCGAGGGCGTATAGGTGGCGAGCAGCGGCGCTTCGGTGATCGGCAGGAGGTGGAACTTCGCCTTGTCGATCGTGTTGCCGGAAAACAGCGATGCGGGCGCGCCCGCGACATAGAAGAACGCGTCGATCTCGCCGGAAAGCAGCTTCGGCAGCGCCTCGTCCGGGTTGATGTCGACCCGCTCACCCGCCTTCACCTGGAGGATGTCCATCACCAGCGTCGCGGTCAGGAAAGTCCCGGAATCCTTCTTGCCGACGGCGACCTTCTTGCCGGCGAGGTCCTTTACGCCGGCAATCTCCTTGCGCGCCAGCACGTGGATTTCCTCGTTGTAGAGCGGGAACATGATGCGCACGCCCTTTACCGCCTTCTGCACCTCGGGATCGTTCGCCTCGAAGGTCTTCAGATATTCGAGCACGTCGCTCTGGACGATACCGAACTGCGTGTTGCGGCGGTTGCGCACGCCGACGAAGTTCTCAAGCGACCCGGCACTTTCGACGACGTTCAGCGTCAGCCCGCACTCCGCGCCGAGCGCGGCGATGTCGCGGCCGATCTTGATATAGGTGCCCTGCGGGCCGCCCGTCATGATGCTGCGCTCGAACGCCTGTGCCGATGCCGTTCCCATCGACAGTGCAAGGCCGAGCGCGGCGGCCAGAACTGATCGCTTCATGCAAATCTCCTTCCGTGGGCGGGCATTTTTCCCGCAGGTCAGGGCCGTCTGTTAAAGGCTGAAACCACCCATCGACGTGTCTTCACGACCTGGCAGAACAGTACCGTGCCCGGCCTTCGCCGCAAAGGCCTAGCAGTCGCTGTCGAGATCGCGCATCAGGCCGCGAAGCGCCAGGATGGGCACGCGGTTCAGCACGCTGCCGAGCGCGTTGGTCACGCATTCTCCGGAAACGAGGGTCTGTTCCAGCTGTGTGCGTTGCGTCCCCGTCAGCCGGTCGAGCCCCGGCGTTTTCTCGATGGCCTGCGCCACCAGTGCGGCGTTGCGGGGGCTGCGACCGTCGGCCGGCTTGGCGTTGTCGCGCGCGCCGTTGTCATCCGCCTGTTGCGGGCTCTTCGGCTGGGCGGCCGTCTCCAGCGCGACAATCCTCTCCGCAAGGGCGGCGTTGCGCGCCGTCAGTGTCGCGTTCTCCTGGTTCTTTCGGGCGATTTCGGCCACCAGGTCGGGCAGCTCGCGGGTGCGGAGCCTTTTGACGGCCTGCTCGGCCTCGGCAAGTTCCCGGCGCAACGTCTCCGCCTCGGCCTCGAGGCGTTCGGTCTCGGCATTCCGGTTGGCCGCCTGCGTGCTGCGCGACTCCTCGATCGCCTTTTCGAGCTGTGCAATTTGCCCGGCTCGTTCGTCGAGCTCACGGGCGCGCTCGGTTGCAGCCGCCTCGGCGTCCTTCCGCAGCCGTTCGGCCTCGGCGAGTTTTTGACCAGCCAGCTCCAGTTCGCGCTGAAGTCCTGGAACGATCTCCTGTGCCAGGCGCACGTTTTCTGCGCTCTCCGCCGCGTCGGATCGGCTGGCATCGGCGCGCAACGCATCGAGCTGGTGCTTCAGGGCATCGTTTTCATCGGCCAGATCTGCAATGCGCCGGTTGCTGTCTTCGAGGGCACTTTCGGAGGGGGCGCCGGACATCGCGCGGAACGCGCCGTAACCGGCAGCGCCACCCAGCGCCAGGCAGACGATCGACGCGAACAGAATGCCGCCGATGCCGCTACCGCCCCCGGTTGCCCCGCCGCTGCCTCTGCCCCACTGATTGTTCATGCATTACGACCCGCTTGACGCTGTCTTTTGGAGGTACGCCGAAACCGGAGCAGGCGCAAGCGCCGCCGCCCTGTTCGGAACGCGTATCGCACGCGACCGGAACTATTGATGTTTCAGCGCAATTACCCAAATATAAGGAGAAAGGTAGGTACGCCATGAAGATGCGTCATGCAAAATTTGCCATCGGCGATGTGGTCCGCCACCGGGTTTTCCCGTTCCGTGGCGTGGTCTTCGACGTCGACCCCGAATTCGCCAACACCGAAGAGTGGTGGAACGCCATTCCGGCGGAAATCCGCCCGTCGAAGGACCAGCCCTTTTACCATCTCTTCGCGGAAAACGACGAGTCGGAATATGTCGCCTATGTCTCCGAGCAGAATCTGGTCGCGGACGATAGCGGCAAGCCCGTCCGCCATCCGCAGGTCCGCGCGCTGATGGACGTGGATGAAGGCCACTACAGGTGGAAGGAACAGAGCGGTATCTTCCATTAACCGCTCCGGCAGGCCGCGAGGCCGACCGTGACGATCCGAAAGGCGCGTCACGGGTGCTTCAAACGAAAAGGCGCTCCATCGGAGCGCCTTTCTGTTTTTGGGATGATCGATCCGATCACTTCGGCAGTTGGTCGTCCACGCCGGCGATGTAGAAGTTCATGCCGAGAAGCGTGCCATCGTCGGAAACGGCGCCATCAGCCAGCCAGTCCGAGCCATCCTGCTTCTTGATCGGACCGGTGAAGGGGTGCAGCTCGCCGGAGCGGATCTTCGCTTCGGTCTCTTCTGCCAGCTTTTTCACGTCGTCAGGCATGTTCGTGTAGGGCGCCATGGTGAGGATGCCGTCCTTCAGGCCGTCCCACATCTGTTCGGACTTCCACGTGCCGTCGAGAACGGCCTGGGTGCGCTTGATGTAGTAGGCGCCCCAGGTGTCGACGATGGCGGTCAGCTGCGTTTCCGGGCCGGCCTTGATCATGTCGGAGGCCTGGCCGAAGGCCTTGATGCCACGCTCGGCGGCAACCTGCATCGGCGCGGTCGTGTCGGTATGCTGCGTCAGGATATCGACGCCCTGGTCGACCAGCGCCTTGGCGGCATCGGCTTCCTTGCCAGGGTCGAACCAGGTGTTGGCCCAGATGACCTTCACCTTGAAGTCCGGGTTCACGGACTGGGCGCCGTGGACGAACGAGTTGATGCCCATGACGACTTCCGGGATCGGGAAGGACGCGATGTAGCCGGCGAGGCCCTTCTGCGACAGCTTGGCGGCAATCACGCCCTGGATGTAGCGGCCTTCATAGAAACGCGCATTGTAGGTCGCGACGTTCGCGGCCGACTTGAAGCCGGTTGCATGCTCGAACTTCACGTCCGGGAATTTTTCCGCAACCTTGATGGTCGCGTCCATGAAGCCGAACGACGTGGTGAACACCAGTGCGCAGCCGGAGCGGGCCATGCGCTCGATCGCGCGCTCGGCATCCGGGCCTTCCGGCACGTTTTCGAGGAAGGGCGTCTCGATCTTGTCGCCGAAGTGGTCCTGCAGCGCCTGGCGGCCGATGTCGTGCGCCTGCGTCCAGCCGCCGTCGGTCTTGGAGCCGACATAGATGAAGCAGATCTTCGTCTTGTCCTGAGCGCTGGCAGCGGCGGCAAAGCCGAGAACGGCGGCCGATGTCGTGAGAGCGAGAATGATTTTCTTCATTTTATCCTCTGTAGGTGGGTTGGATTGGTTGTGTCCCGTCTTCTTGTTCTTCGTCACCGATCAGGCACGAATGGCTTGCCGAGGCAGGCGGGCGTGTTGATCAGCGTCATGCGCCGATTATGCGATATCAGGATTAGTACGATAACAGTGGCGGCATAGGGAAGAGCCGACAGGAATTGCGAGGGAATGCCGAGACCGAGCGCCTGGGCGTGCAGCTGGCTGATCGAGACGGCGCCGAAGAGATAGCCGCCCGCCAGCAGCCGCCACGGCCGCCACGAGGCGAAGACGACGAGCGCCAGCGCGATCCAGCCGCGCCCGGCCGACATGTTCTCCACCCATTGCGGCGTATAGACGAGCGACAGCTGCGCGCCGGCGAGACCCGCGCAGGCGCCGCCGAACATCACGGCGAGGTAGCGCGTGCGGATGACATGGATGCCGAGCGCATGCGCCGAGGCATGGTTGTCGCCGATCGCGCGGATCTTCAGCCCCGCCCGGCTGCGGAACAGGAACCAGTTCACGCCGAACACCAGCGCAATCGACAGGTAGAAGATCAGGTCCTGCTTGAACAGAATGGGCCCGATGAACGGAATATCGGAGAGGAGCGGAATGACGATGGGCTGAAGCTTGACGCCGGACATGCCGACATAGGGCTCGCCGATCTGCCCGGATACGCCAAGGCCGAGGATGGTCAGCGCAAGGCCGGTCGCCACCTGGTTGGCGACGAGCGTCAGCGTCAGGAAGCCGAAGAGCAGTGAAAACAGCGCGCCGCAGGCAATGCCCGCGAGAATGCCGATATAGGGCGAACCGGTGGCCTGCGTGGCGGCGAAGGCGAGCACCGCCCCCATCACCATCATGCCCTCCACGCCGAGATTGAGCACGCCCGCCCGCTCGGAGACCAGCTCGCCGAGCGAGGCGAGCACCAGCGGCGTGGCGGCGGTGACGACCGTCAGGAGGATGGCTTCGATGATACCCATCAGTGCGCTCCCCCCTCGCTCGTCTGGCCGAACCGGGAAAACACCAGCCGGATCCGGTACTGGATCAGCGTGTCGCAGGAGAGCACGAAAAACAGCAGCAGGCCCTGGAAGACGCGTGTCACCTTGTCGGAGACGCCGAGCGTCAGCTGCACGGCCTCGCCGCCGACATAGGTGAGCGCCAGGAACAGGCCGGCGGCGATGATGCCGAGCGGGTTGAGGCGGCCGAGGAACGCGACGATGATGGCGGTGAAGCCGTAGCCGGGCGAAATGATGGGCTGCAACTTGCCGATGACGCCGCTGACTTCGGAAATGCCGGCAAGTCCGGCGAACGCGCCGGAAAGCAGCATGGAGAACCAGATCATGCGCTTGGAGGAAAAACCCGCGAAGCGCCCTGCCCGTTCGGACTGGCCGAGCACGGTGATCTCGAAGCCTTTCAGCGTATAGCGCATCATGATCCACAGGCCGACCGCGGCGACGATGGCGAAGACGAAGCCGAGATTGGCGCGCCCGGAGGATATGAGCTCGGGCAGGATCGCTTCCGGCGCGAAATCGCGTGTAACAGGAAAATTGTAGGCATCCGGGCTGCGCCAGGGGCCGCGCACCAGCCAGTCGAGGAAGAGCTGTGCGATATAGACCAGCATCAGGCTCGTCAGGATTTCATTGGTGTTCATCTGCGCCTTGAGGAAGGCGGGTATGGCGGCATAGAGCGCACCGCCGATCATGCCGAAAATCAGCATCAGCGGCAACACCAGCGACGAATGCCAGTCGTGGAAGACGACCGGCACGATGGCCCCCGCAATCGCGCCGGCGATGAACTGCCCCTCGGCGCCGATGTTCCAGTTGTTGGAGCGATAGCACACAGACAGCCCCGCGCCGATCAGGATCAGCGGTGCGGCCTTGATGGCGATCTCATGCAGCGACCAGATGTCGAGCAGCGGCTCGATGAAGAAGCTGTAGAGCGCTGAAACCGGGTCCTTGCCCAGCAGCGCGAACATGATGCCGCCCGCAAACACCGTCAGCGTCAGCGCCAGAAACGGGGACAGGACGGAAAACAGGAGGGACGGGTTGGCGCGTCGTTCCAGTTCAATGCGCATGGGCCACCTCTTCGCCTTCCGTCTTGCCGTACATTCCACCCATCAGGAGGCCGATCTTTTCGCGCGTCAGCGCGTGCGCGGGATAGGCATCCGACAGGCGTCCCTCGCTGATGACGGCGATTTCGGTCGCCACCTCGAAGATCTCGTCCAGGTCCTGGCTGATGACGAGAACGGCCGAGCCGGATTTGGCGAGATCGACGAGCGCCTGTCGGATGCGGCTTGCCGCTCCCGCATCGACGCCCCAGGTCGGCTGGTTGACGATCAGCACGGAGGGCTGGCGGTCGAGTTCGCGCCCCACAATGTATTTCTGGAGATTGCCGCCCGACAGCGAGCCAGCCGCCGGATCGTCACCGCTCTTGCGCACGTCCATCGTCTCGGAAATGCGGCGCGATGCCAAACGCACGACCGCGTGCTTGATGATGCCGAGCACGCCGCCGCCGAGAAAGGTCCGCCGGTCGGACTGGTTGCGCGCCAGGACGAGGTTGTCCGACAGCGGCAGCGAGGGCACGGCGGCGTGGCCATGGCGTTCTTCCGGCACGAAGCCCGCGCCCATCAGGCGGCGCGCCGTGATGCCGAGATTGCCGGCCGGCTTGTTGCGGATGAACACGGCGGAGGCGTCCGCCGCGGGATATTCGCCCGAAAGCGCGTCGAAAAGCTCGCCCTGTCCGTTGCCGGCGACGCCGGCGATCGCCAGCACCTCGCCGCCCCGGACCTTGAGACAGACGTTCTTGAGGGCGACGGCGAAGGGCGTGCGCGCCGGCACGCTCAGATGACGCGCCTCCAGCAGCACGTCGCCCTTGGTGTTGGTGCCGGCGGTGCTCACGGACGCGACATCGCTGCCCACCATCATGCGGGCGAGCGAGGCGGGCGTTTCCTTGCGGGGATCGCAGGCGCCCGTCACCTTGCCGTGGCGCAGCACGGTCGCGCGGTCGCAGATGCGCTGCACTTCTTCGAGCCGATGGCTGATGTAGAGAACGGAGCGTCCTTCGGTCTTCAGCTTGTCCAGCGTCTCGAACAGCCTGTCGGCCTCCTGCGGCGTCAGGACGGAGGTCGGTTCATCAAGGATGATCAGTTCTGGGTTCTGCAACAGGGCACGCACGATCTCGATGCGCTGGCGCTCGCCGACCGAGAGATCCGCGACATGCGCCTTCGGATCGAGCGGCAGGCCGTAGAGATGCGAGAGGCGCGACGCTTCATCGGCGACCTTCGACAGCGATATGCCGGGGCTCAGCGAAAGCGCGATGTTTTCGGCGACCGTCAGCGCCTCGAACAGCGAAAAATGCTGGAACACCATGCCGATGCCGAGACGGCGGGCGGCGCCGGGGCTCGGGATGCGCACGGCCTCGCCCTTCCAGACGATCTCGCCGCTGGTCGGCGCCAGAACGCCGAAAAGCATCTTCACGAGCGTTGATTTTCCCGCGCCGTTCTCGCCCAGCAGGGCATGGATTTCCCCGGGCTGGATTTCGAGGTCGATGCCGTTGCAGGCGGCAAACGAACCGAACAGTTTTGTCAGGCTGCGAACGGCCAATAAAGGTCCGCCCGCGGATGCTCCAACGGCTGGCACTTTGCCCCTCTTTCCTGCGATCCCAGCCTTTTTGCCCCGTCGGGGCGGTCAGGGAATGAGCAGTGTCGTTCCACTCGTTTTTCTTGTTTCCAGATCCGTGTGCGCGCGCCCCGCGTCCGCCAGCGGATAAGTCTGATTAATATTGATACGCACTTTGTTGCTTTGCACAATATCAAACAGCGAGTTTGCACATGCATCGAGTGCCTCGCGCGTGGCGATATAGGCAAACAATGTCGGACGCGTCGCGAAGAGCGAACCCTTCTGGGCGAGCAGTCCCATGTTGAAAGCTTCGACCGGACCGGAGGAATTACCGAAACTCACGAACAGGCCGCGCGGCTTGAGGCAATCCAGCGACTTCGGAAAGGTGTCCTTGCCGACGGAATCGTAGACCACGTCGACACCCTTGCCATCCGTCAGTTCCCGAACGCGCGCTGCGAAATCTTCCTTGCCGTAATCGATGACATGGTCGTAGCCATGGGCAAGCGCGAGATCGATCTTGGCCTGCGATCCCGCCGTGCCGATCACGGTGGCGCCCAGCGCCTTGGCCCATTGTCCGGCGATGAGGCCGACGCCGCCTGCTGCGGCGTGGAAGAGGATCACGCTGCCGGGCTTCACCTGGTAGGTCTGCAGCAGCAGATACTGCGCCGTCATGCCCTTCAGCATCATGGCGGCCGCCGTTTCGAGCGAAATGCCGTCCGGCACGCGCACCAGATGCCGCGTCGCGACATTGCGTGCCGCTGTATAGGCGCCATCGGCCGAGGCATAGGCGACGCGGTCGCCGACGGCGAACTCGGTCACGCCCTCGCCCAGCGCCGTGACGATGCCTGCGCCTTCTTTGCCGGGAATGAACGGCAGCTCCGTCTTGTAGAGGCCGGTGCGGAAATAGACGTCGATGAAATTGAGGCCCACGGCCGCCTGCCGGATCTGCACCTCGCCCGGGCCGGGCGCCTCAAGCACAACGTCCTCGAGCTTCAGCACCTCGGGTCCGCCGAGGCTGCGAATGACGATCGCCTTGGTCATGGCATGCTTCCTTATATTCTAGCGGCGGCCGAGGCTGGGGAACACCTGCATCACGGCGCCGATGACATAGAGATAGAGACCCGTCGCGACCACGCCCCAGACCACCCAGGTGGGCGACGCGAAGTGAAGAAGCAGCGCATACCCACTCAGCAGCGCCCAAAGGAAGAAGACGGCGAGATTGACGTTGCGCAGCCGCTCCACGCGCACCGGGTGCAGGAAGTTGATCGGCATGAAGGTGAGGAAGACCGACACGAAAACGATGATCGACGCGGTCAGTTCGCTCGCCTGTATGACGAAAAGCGTGAACACCACCATGTTCCAGACCACGGGGAAGCCCGAGAAGAAATATTCGTCGGTCTTCATGCCCATATCGGCGTAATAGATGGCGCTGGACACCACGATGGCGCCGGCCGCCACGAAGGACCACGGCTCGCCGATCATGCCGCTCTGGTAGAGCGCGAAGGCCGGCAGCAGCACATAGGTCACGTAGTCGATGACATTGTCGAGCGTGTCGCCGGACCAGTTCGGCAGCACTTCCTTGACGCGCACCTTGCGGGCGATCGGCCCGTCGATACCGTCGACGAGCAGCGCGAGCCCCAGCCACCAGAACATGTCGACGAAACGGTGTTCCGCTGCGGCAACGACGCCGAGAAAAGCCAGGAAGGAACCGGATGCCGTCAGGATGTGAACAGAAAAGGCGCGGATTTCCGCGTAGGGCACGCGCTTGTAGTTGAAAAATTTCATTGCCGGTCGCAGTCCATCCTGGGGCTTTGTCACGCGTTCGTCCGTGCCGAACGCGCCCTCCTGTGCGGTCACGTCAGGTAATATGCATTGATTGCCCGCCATCGCCAGTGAAAATCCCCGCATTTGCGAGCCGTTTGCCGCCTGCGCGGATTCATCCCATGGAAATTGCCTCTTTGCCGGCCTAGTCTTGAGGGATAGAAGCCCAGCAAAATCTGTGGGTAATCGCGTCGCGCTGCGGAGGCCGGTCATGAGACAATTCGATATCGCCATCGTCGGGGCCGGCCTTGCCGGCAATCTCGCCGCTTTGGCGCTCGCCGACTCGGGGTCCAGCGTCGCGCTCATCGCCCCGCCCGCCCGCAAGCCGGACGGCCGCACGACGGCCCTCATGGACCAGTCCATCGCTTTCCTGAGGACGCTCGGCCTCTGGGAGGATATCGCCCCGCATGCCGCGGCGCTGGAAACCATGCAGATCCTCGACGGGACGACGCGCCTGCTGCGCGCCCCGCCCGTTGCCTTCCGTGCCGGCGAAGTCGGCCTGCCCGCCTTCGGCTACAACATCCCGAACGCGCCGTTCCTCGCGGCGCTGGATCGCAGGATTTCCGAAAACGCCGGCATCGTGCGCATCGAAAACGGCGTCACGGCCGTCAACACGTTCGAAACCGGCGTCGAACTGGTGCTGGATGACGGCGAGCGCGTCATGGCCGGACTGGTCGTCGGCGCGGACGGTCGGCAATCGCTGATCCGCCAGAGCGCCGGCATCGGCGTGCGCGCCTGGTCCTACCCGCAATCGGCGCTCGTGCTCAATTTCGCCCACGACCGTCCGCACGGCCATGTCTCGACGGAGTTCCACACGGAGAGCGGCCCTTTCACCCAGGTTCCCCTGCCCGGCGATCGCTCCAGCCTTGTCTGGGTGCTGCCGCCGAAGGAAGCGGCAAGACTCGCCGCGCTCCCCGTCGCCGAACTGAGCGTCGCCGTCGAGCAGCGCATGCAGTCCATGCTCGGCAAGGTGTCGGTCGAAGCCGGCGCCCAGAGCTTTCCGCTGTCCGGCATGACCGCCGACCGCTTCGGCAAGGATCGCGTGGTGCTGATCGGCGAGGCCGCCCATGCCTTCCCCCCGATCGGCGCGCAGGGCCTCAATCTCAGCCTGCGCGACATCATGGCCCTCAAGGACCTGCTGAAGACGTCAGCGACCGCGGACGATGCCGCGATCGGCGCGCGCTTCGACCGCAAGCGCCAGGCGGATGTCCGTTCGCGCACGCTCAGCGTCGATCTCCTCAACCGCTCGCTGCTGTCGGATTTCCTGCCCGTGCAGTTCCTGCGCTCGGCCGGCCTTCACCTGCTCTCCACCATCGGCCCGCTTCGCAGCGTCGTCATGCGCGAGGGTATCGAGCCGCTGGGCTCGCTCAAGGCGTTTCGCGACAGCTTACGGGAACGGGTCGGCCGGAAGCAGGCCTGACTTCACGAGGTAGAGAAGCGCCGTCACAGTGGCGACGGACAGCACCGTCGTCACGAGGATGGTCGCGGACGCCCGCTCCTGCCAAACGCCATATTGCTGGCCGATGACGAAGACATTCGTCGCGGTGGGAAGCGCTGCAAGCAACACCGCGGTATAGACCCAGACCGGATCGAAACTGCCGGCAAGCCCCAGCATGAGATACATCGTCACCGGCAGCAGGACGAGCTTCGCCGGCACGATATAGCCGATCTCGACCGGCACCCGCTTCAACGGCCGCAGCGCCAACGTCACCCCCATGGCGAAGAGCGCGCAGGGCGCGGCCGCCTGTGCGAGATAATCGATCAGCCGCTGCAACGGTGCCGGCGCTTCGAACCCGGTGAACGCGGCAAGGAAGCCGGCGGCCGTGGCGATGATGAAGGGATGCGTGACGATCCGGCGTGCGACGCCTGCGGCAAGCCGGTGCAACGGCTGCTTCTCACCACCGCCCAGCGCCATCAGGGCCGGCGCAATCGAGAAATGCAGCATGTTCTCGAAGCAGAAGATGAGCGCCACGGGAACGGCCGCCGGCTCCCCGAAGGCGAGCAACGCAAGCCCCGGCCCCATATAGCCGATATTGCCATAGGCGGCGGCAAGTCCCTGGATCGTCGCCTCGCGCGTCGTCGCGCGGCGCAAAAGCAGGCCGGCGGCGAAGATGAGCGTGAAAACCAGATAGGTGGCGCTGACATTGGCCAGGATGAAATCGATACGCGTCAGCTGCTCGATGGGCGTCTTCGCCACGAGCTTGAAGAACAGCGCCGGCAGCGCGATGTAGATGATGAACGTGTTGAGCCAGCCCAGAGCCTCGATCGGCTGGCGCGTGATCCTTGCGACGACATAGCCCAGGAAAATCATGCCGAAGAACGGCAGAACCAGTCCGATGATGTCCGCCATGGTTTGTCGCCCAATCCCGCATGCAGAGGCTGATGCCCCGCACTAGCCGATTTGCGAGAGAATGGGAAACGTTTGCTGGAACCAGATGGCGACGGCGCTGATATAGCCGAAGATGAAGGCCAGCCCGGTGAGAATGAGCAGGATGCCCATGACCTTCTCTACCGTGCCGAGGTGACGGCGGAACCTGACCAGAAAGCGCATGAAGGCGCCGGAGAAGCCGGCCGCGATCCAGAACGGAACGGCAAGCCCCAGCGAATAGACGGCAAGCAGCGCCGCACCGTCACCGACCGTCTCGCGTGCAGCCGCCACGCCGAGAATGGCGCCCAGCACCGGCCCGATGCAGGGCGTCCAGCCGAAGGCGAAGGCAAGACCCATGAGATAGGCGCCCGATGCCGTCGCAGGCTTGCCGCCGCCCTGGAAACGCGCCTCGCGGGCAAAGAGCCCGATGCGCAGCACGCCGAGGAAATGCAGGCCCATCAGGATGATGATGACGCCGCCGATCTGGGCGAGGATGTCGAGATGCCGACGCAGCACCATGCCGATCGTCGAGGCGCCGGCCCCGAGCGCCACGAACACGGTGGCGAAGCCGAGCGTGAAGAAGAAGGCGGCCAGCAGCACCGCGCCGCGCGTGTCGCGCCGGACGGCGACCGCATCTGCGCCCTTGAACTGCTCGACGGAAATGCCGGCCATGTAGCAGAGATAGGGCGGCACCAGCGGCAGCACGCAGGGCGAGAGGAACGACAGCGCTCCGGCAAGCAGTGCGCTCAAAAGGGAAATATCGGCAATCGACACGGGCTACTCCGCAAGGCCGGGGCAAGACGGCCAAGCCGCGCAGCACCGTGAGCCTCCAAACATGCCTCCTGATAGCCGCCGCACCACCGCCGTGCCAATCACCTTTTGGAGAACGCGGCGAAATGTCTTGGTGCCCCGTGGTTGCCGACGGGGAAACAAGTCAGCGTCTGGTAAATGATGTGCAGCAAACGGAATTTCCATCGCAATAGCGCTTGCGAGACTTCCAAAGTCACAGCGGCGTGTTATTTGAAGCTCAACGCGGGCGTGGCGAAACTGGTAGACGCAAGGGACTTAAAATCCCTCGGCCTTGGCTGTGCGGGTTCGATCCCCGCCGCCCGCACCAACCCTACAAAAGTGCGACAAACAACAAAAAGGGCGCGGCCCCTGACGCTGGCCGCACCCTCTTGTTCAGCGATGTTTCAGGAGAACATCAGGCCGAAAGCTTGGCCGCGAGCTTCGCGACATGGGCGCCCTGGAAGTGGGCGGCATCCAGTTCCACCTGCGAAGGCTGGCGCGAACCGTCGCCGTCGGTGATGGTGGAGGCGCCGTAGGGCGAGCCGCCCTTGACTTCATCGACGCCCATCTGGCCCTGGAAGGCATAGGGAAGGCCGGCAACGACGAGGCCGTGGTGAAGGAGGGTCGGGATGAAGCCGAGGATCGTCGATTCCTGGCCGCCATGTTGCGTGGCGGACGAGGTAAAGACGGATCCGACCTTGCCGACCAGCTTGCCGGCGGCCCACAGGCCGCCCGTCTGGTCCCAGAAATTGCGCATCTGCGAAGCGACCGTGCCGAAGCGCGTGCCGGCGCCGACGATGATGGCATCGTATTCGGCCAATTCGTCGACCTTGGCGATCTCGGCCTTCTGGTCCAGCTTGTAGTAGGACGCCTTGGCGACGTCTTCGGAAACCAGTTCCGGAACGCGCTTGACGGTCACGTCGGCGCCGGCCGACTTTGCGCCTTCCGCCACGGCGTAGGCCATCGCTTCGATATGTCCGTAGGCCGAATAATAGAGAACCAGTACCTTCGCCATTGTCGTCTCCTGTTCGAAAAAGGCTTTCCGCTTGATCGCGGCATCGTCTTGGATGTAGCACTTCGGTGTGACAGCGTCACAACCCGTCGGGTCGACAGACTGTTCACCCCGCGTTGACAATACCCGGCCATGCGGTCGGATTTCCATTCGAAATTTCAGGAAATGACCATGAGTTCCACGTCTGTCGCTACGGCTGCCATGCTTGCCATCGGGGACGAACTGCTGTCGGGCCGCACCAAGGACAAGAATATCGGCCAGCTCGCCGATGTGCTGTTCCTCGCAGGCATCGACCTCAAGGAGGTGCGCATCGTCGGCGACGAGGAGGATGCGATCGTCGAGGCGCTCAATGCGCTGCGCGCGCGCTACACCTATGTCTTCACCTCCGGCGGCATCGGCCCGACGCATGACGACATCACCGCCGATGCCATATCCAAGGCCTTCGGCGTGCCCTGCCTGCATGATCCGCTTGCCATGCAACTTCTCGGCGCCATGTACGAACGGCGCGGCGTCGAGTTCAACGAGGCGCGCCAGCGCATGGCGCGCATGCCGCAAGGCGCAGCCCACATCGAAAACGCCGTCTCGACGGCACCCGGCTTCCATATCGGCAATGTCTACGTCATGGCCGGCGTTCCCCAGGTCTTCACCGCCATGCTGGGAACCGTCATTCCCAAGCTTGAAGGCGGCGTGCCCATGCTGTCGCGCTCCGTCGCCTCCCCCTTCGGCGAGGGCGATATCGGCAGTGCGCTGGCGGCCATCCAGAAAAACCATCCCGAGACCAGCATCGGCTCCTACCCGCGTTTTTCCGAAAACCGGTTCTCGACGGAAATCGTCATTCGCAGCCGCGAGGAAGCGCCAGCGCAGGCCGCAGAACGTGATATAATGGCGATGATCGCCGAAATCGCGGCCGGCAAGGCGGCATCTTGATCCTGATCAAGGTTGCGGCTGCCGTGCTGGCGCAGATTTCGAACGAACCAGACAGGAGGCCGACATGACCTACAAGACGATTGTCGCAGTGCTGAGCACCGCAGAAGACGCCGGCAAGGTGACGGATCACGCCTTGGCGCTTGCCCGCCGCACGGGCGGCCACATCATCGGTATTCACGCGGAAGCGCCCGTGGTGGTGACGCTGATCGCACCGATGGAATATCCTGATCCGAACGCCGTGCTGCAAT
The DNA here is from genome assembly GCF_004514425.2 of Shinella sumterensis. Classification (GTDB taxonomy): domain Bacteria; phylum Pseudomonadota; class Alphaproteobacteria; order Rhizobiales; family Rhizobiaceae; genus Shinella; species Shinella sumterensis. Next base: position 53,517 of record NZ_MYFN02000006.1, on the reverse strand, counting down.
TGCAGGACCGGGCGCAGCAACAGTCCCGCGCGGTCGAGGAGGCGTTCCGGTCCCGTTGCGAGCGCGACGACATTTCCTATGAATGGCGGCTGTTCACCGGTTCGGCCGGCTACGCCTCCGCCGGCGTGATCGACAGCGCACGCAGCGCCGATATCGTGCTCGCCGCCCAGTTCGATCCGGATATCGACGGGCCGGCCCGCGAGGACATCGAGGACCTGCTCTATGAAAGCGGCCGCCCGCTCTATCTCGTGTCGAATGCACAGGCGGGGCCCGCGCCCATCGAGCGCGTGCTTGTCGCCTGGAACGGCTCGCGCGAATCGACCCGCGCCGTCTTCGATGCCCTGCCTTTTCTGACCGCGGCAACGGAGGTCGAGATTTTCGCGATCGATCCGCCGGAGACCGCCCTGCAGTCGCGGGATTTCTGCGGCGCGGAGCTTGCCGCCACCCTGGCGCGCCATGGCGTCAGGGCAACGGTGTCCTCCGGTGCCTCGGAGGGCCGGTCGGTCGCCGACGCGCTCAATCATCGCGCGACCGAAATCGACGCCGGCCTCATCGTCATGGGCGCCTACAGCCATTCACGCCTGCGCCAGCGCCTGTTCGGCGGGGTCACCAGCGCGCTGATGCGCGGTGCCCGCGTCCCGACATTGATGTCGCGCTGACGCGCCGAATGCGGTGACTTGCCTGTGGATCGGCGGCAGACGAGGGTCGGCCGCCGATTTTCTTGGGGTCAGGTTTGCAGTAGAGAGGTGGAATCTTGTTTTTCCGCCGTTCAGGAGCCCGTCATGTCGCTGCCCGACAAAGCCTTCCCCGTTTCCTGGGATCAGTTTCATCGCGACGCGCGCGCCCTCGCCTGGCGCCTGGCCGACGGCGACCGCGAATGGAAGGCGATCGTCTGCATCACGCGCGGCGGCCTTGTGCCGGCTGCCGTCATTTCGCGCGAACTCAATATACGCCTCATCGAGACCGTCTGCGTCGCCTCCTACCACGACTATGTCTCGCAGGGAGAAATGCACGTCCTGAAGGGCATCTCGCCGGAACTGACCCAGCAGGGCGGCGAAGGCATCCTCATCGTCGACGACCTCACCGACACCGGCAAGACCGCCGCACAGGTACGCGCCATGCTGCCGAAGGCGCATTTCGCCGCCGTTTACGCCAAGCCGAAGGGCCGCCCGCTGGTCGATACCTTCGTGACCGAGGTCAGCCAGGACACCTGGATCTATTTCCCCTGGGATATGGGCTTCACCTACCAGGAACCGATTGCAAAGGGCTCGCGCGGATAGGTCACCGCCTACCTGGCGCCGCGCCGAGCGCGGCCTGCTCGTCTCAAGCCGGCGCATGTGCCTGACATGCCGCCGGCTTTTTCTTGCCTGCGCATGGCTGGAGGACGGTTGGATAGAATCACCTTATCCACGGATCACATCGTGGTCGGCATGGCCATCCCGAAAGTCGTGGCGGAGAAAAATCCCGTGTTTTTACCCCTCATTTCTTCCTGTTTTCCACAACGGCCTGGCCGCCGCCCTGCCCTTTGCACCGGAACCGCCTGAGTTTTCAGGCGTTCGGCACTGTCCCCATTTTCCACAGCCCGGAGGCACAAGATATGGGGTTCAAACTTCGTTCACAAACCAGCCCTTGACGAGAATCAGGCAGATGGGGTTAATGAAAACCAAGGTTGCGGCGGCGCCTGAACCGTAAGTCACGAGGTCGGTTCTCATCACGAAAATCGCGTTTATGCGCATGTGGCCGGGCGGTAGGTCCGCTCGCCGCAGGGGTATTTAGCGCGTCCGTTTTCTGGTGCGCCAAAGTTTCCTGAACCACTGGCATAAAGAAACTGTTAATACTATATTTAGCGTTTGCAGCCAGAATAAGCACAAGATACAGGAATATCCGAGATCAATCGGGTTTCCCATACGGACTGGAAGATCGGGGCTGGCTGCAGGGACATTGCGGCCTGGCGGGGACTATTTTTGCCCTGTTTTTGCGACAGGATGCGGCACAGAGGACAACGGACAATGCGTATAGAACGTCGTTTCACCAAAGCTGGCCAGTCGGCCTATGCGGACATCGCGTTCCGCAAGGCCACAAGCGAGATCAAGAACCCGGACGGTTCCATCGTCTTCCGGCTGGCCGATATCGATGTGCCCCAGCAGTTCAGCCAGGTCGCAGCCGACATCCTGGCCCAGAAGTACTTCCGCAAGGCGGGCGTGCCCGCGCGGCTGAAGAAGGTCGAAGAAAACGACGTTCCGTCGTTCCTGTGGCGCTCCGTGCCGGATACCGAAGCCTTGAAGGCGCTCCCCGAGGGTGAGCGCTTCGGTTCGGAAACCGATGCCCGCCAGGTCTTCGACCGTCTCGCCGGCACCTGGACCTACTGGGGCTGGAAGGGCAAGTATTTCGCGACCGAGGAAGATGCCGCCGCCTTCAAGGACGAGCTCGCCTATATGCTCGCCACCCAGCGCGTCGCACCGAACTCGCCGCAGTGGTTCAACACCGGCCTGCACTGGGCCTACGGCATCGATGGCCCCGGCCAGGGCCATTTCTATGTCGATCCCTTCACCGGCAAGCTGACCAAGTCCAAGTCGGCTTACGAGCATCCCCAGCCGCATGCCTGCTTCATCCAGTCCGTCGAGGACGATCTCGTCAACGAGAACGGCATCATGGACCTGTGGGTGCGTGAGGCCCGCCTGTTCAAATACGGCTCCGGTACCGGCTCGAACTTCTCGCATCTGCGCGGCGAAGGCGAAAAGCTGTCCGGCGGTGGTCGTTCCTCCGGCCTGATGAGCTTCCTGAAGATCGGCGACCGCGCGGCGGGCGCCATCAAGTCGGGCGGTACGACGCGCCGTGCGGCCAAGATGGTCGTGGTCGATATCGACCACCCGGACATCGAGGCCTACATCAACTGGAAGGTCAAGGAAGAGCAGAAGGTGGCGGCGCTCGTCACCGGCTCGAAGATCGTCGCCGGTCACCTCAAGGCCATCATGAAGGCCTGCGTCAACTGCTCGGCCGAAGGCGACCGGTGCTATGAGCCGGCGGAAAACCCGGCGCTGAAGCGCGAAATCCGCGCGGCCAAGAAGTCCCAGGTTCCGGAAAACTACATCAAGCGCGTCATCCAGTTCGCGCGCCAGGGCTACAAGGACCTCGAGTTCACCACCTATGACACGGACTGGGATTCGGAGGCGTACCTCACCGTTTCCGGCCAGAACTCCAACAACTCCGTCTCCTTGAAGGACGACTTCCTGCGCGCCGTCGAGAACGATGGCGACTGGAACCTGACCGCCCGCAAGGACGGCAAGGTCATGAAGACGCTGAAGGCCCGCGACCTCTGGGAGCAGATCTCCTATGCCGCCTGGGCATCGGCCGATCCGGGCCTGCACTTCAACACGACGATGAACGACTGGCACACCTCGCCGGCCGCGGGCCCGATCCGCGCCTCGAACCCGTGCTCGGAGTACATGTTCCTCGACGATACCGCCTGCAACCTCGCCTCGCTGAACCTGCTTCAGTTCAAGGATGCGGTGACCAAGAACATCAACATCGCCGACTATGAGCACGCCGTCCGCCTCTGGACCATCGTGCTGGAAGTCTCGGTGATGATGGCGCAGTTCCCCTCGCGCCAGATCGCCGAACGCTCCTATGAATACCGCACGCTCGGCCTCGGCTACGCCAATATCGGCGGCCTGCTGATGTCCTCGGGCATTCCCTATGACTCGACGGAAGGCCGCGCCATTGCCGGTGCGCTGACCGCGATCATGACGGGTGTGTCCTATGCGACCTCCGCCGAGATGGCGAGCGAACTCGGTCCGTTCCCGAACTTCGAGCCGAACCGCGACAACATGCTGCGCGTCATGCGCAACCACCGCCGCGCCGCCTATGGCGAGACCACCGGCTACGAGCAACTGTCGGTCAATCCGGTTGCCCTCGTTCATGACGAGTGCCCGGACCAGACGCTGATCGTCCATGCCAAGGCTGCCTGGGACAAGGCCGTGGAACTCGGCGAAAGGCACGGCTACCGCAACGCCCAGACGACCGTGATTGCGCCGACCGGCACGATCGGCCTCGTCATGGACTGCGACACGACCGGCATCGAGCCCGACTTCGCGCTCGTCAAGTTCAAGAAGCTCGCCGGCGGCGGCTACTTCAAGATCATCAACCGCGCCGTTCCCGAAGCCCTGCGTACGCTCGGTTATTCGGAAAGCCAGATCGCCGAAATCGAGGCCTATGCCGTCGGCCACGGCAACCTGAACCAGGCGCCGGCGGTCAACCCCGGCTCGCTGAAGGCAAAGGGCTTCACCGACGAGAAGATCGAGGCGGTCAGCGCCGGTCTCAAGGCGGCCTTCGACATCAAGTTCGCCTTCAACCAGTGGACGCTGGGTGCCGACTTCCTGAAGGAGACGCTGAGGGTTTCCGACGAGCAGCTCGCCGACATGTCCTTCAACCTTCTGGAGCATATCGGCTTCACGAAGAAGGAAATCGAAGCCGCCAACATCCACGTCTGCGGTGCCATGACGCTGGAAGGCGCGCCCTTCCTGAAGCCCGAGCACCTGGCGGTGTTCGATTGCGCCAATCCCTGCGGCAAGATCGGCAAGCGTTACCTTTCGGTCGAAAGCCACATTCGCATGATGGCCGCCGCCCAGCCGTTCATTTCGGGCGCCATTTCCAAGACGATCAACATGCCGAACGAGGCGACCGTCGAGGATTGCAAGAACGCCTACATGCTCTCCTGGAAGCTTGCGCTGAAGGCCAACGCCCTCTACCGCGACGGTTCCAAGCTCTCGCAGCCGCTCAATGCCTCGCTGATCGAGGATGAGGACGACGAGGACGATGCCGTCGAAGCACTGGTCGCAGCTCCCGCTGCCGCCCAGGCCGTCACGGTCACCGAAAAGATCGTGGAGAAGATCATCGAGCGCGTCGTGCGCGACCGTGAAAAGCTGCCGAACCGCCGCCAGGGCTACACCCAGAAGGCCGTCGTCGGCGGGCACAAGGTCTATCTGCGCACCGGCGAATTCGGTGACGGCCGCCTCGGCGAGATCTTCATCGACATGCACAAGGAAGGCGCCGCCTTCCGTGCGATGATGAACAACTTCGCCATCGCCATTTCGCTGGGCCTCCAGTACGGCGTGCCGCTCGAGGAATATGTGGAGGCCTTCACCTTCACCAAGTTCGAGCCTGCCGGCATGGTCCAGGGCAACGACGCGATCAAGAACGCGACGTCGATCCTCGACTACGTGTTCCGCGAACTCGCCGTCTCCTATCTCGGCCGCCATGACCTCGCGCATGTCGACCAGTCGGACTTCTCCAACACCGCCCTCGGCAAGGGCATTCAGGAAGGCAAGACAAACCCGTTCTCGACCGGCTGGACGCGCGGCCACAAGCCGACGCTCATCCAGGGCGGCCAGTCGGGCGAACGTCAGCTCGCCGAGCCCAAGGGTGCGGCCACTGCCGCTCCGGCAAAGGCGGCCGTGGCCGGCAACGTGACGGCTTTCGCCGGCAGCGCCGCCCGCAAGATCGAGCCGACGGTTGCGATCTCCACCAACGAAATCGTCGCCTTCAAGCGCGATTACGAGGAGCGCGCGGCCGAACTGGCCGAGGAGATCGCGGAAGAGGTCGCCGGGGAAGCCGAACAGAGCGTGACTGCCCTCTTCTCCGACAAGGCCGCAGCCGAAGCGGCTTCCGCCAAGGCGGACGCCAAGAAGCTCGAAGCCGAGCGCCGCATGCGCTCGATTGCCCAGGGCTATACCGGCAACATGTGCTCCGAGTGCCAGAACTTCACCATGGTGCGCAACGGCACCTGCGAGAAGTGCGACACCTGCGGCGCAACGAGCGGCTGCTCTTGATCTGACACCGATGACTGCCCCGTGTCCCCAGAAATGCGTCTAAGCCCCTGATTCACGTCTGAGGGACTTTTAGAAATGCGTCTTCGGACAAGGGACGGGGACGGCTGCAAGATTGACGACCTGTTTGTGGCTCACTCATCGCTGGCTACAACCGAAAACGCCGCCCGGCTAGACTGTCTGGCGGCGTTATTTTTCGTAAGCGGTCCAGCTTAGATTGTTTTTCGATCAAAGATTTTGCCCCACACGTGCCCACCAATTCCCCGTCGCTCGACAAGTAAACGAGATACGAGCCTTTCTTGTCGGAACATCCTGATTTCCCGATGACACAGGACACACCGATGCAGCCCACCCGGGGGTCGCCGTCCTCTGTTAGCTTCTTCTTCAGATTGCAGAGATAGGTCTTCCGTGCTCCTCGAATAGCCGGCCGACTCCAATGACCAGATCAAAACGACCACCGAAACTTCCCAAGCCAGATGATTATCGAGACGTCCTTTCTCGCGGGGACATCACATTCTTGAAAAAGAAAAACGCTGGCGGGCGGGCGAATAGACGAGGAAACGACTACGAGGTTCACTGTGCCGTTTTTCTAGTCGCCATAATCATTGCGGCGATTCGAGAGGCGGGTGACGCGAGGGAGGCGCGTAAAGCTTGGATCGCTTCACAAATCGACGGATTTATTGACGACTTGCCGTTGCCAGATCATTCTCAGATTGATCTCGCTTCCAATCCGCTGACTCACAAGGGCGACAAGGTAGGCCACAATCTGAGCGCGATAACCGGGAAAATTCCCTTCACGGACCGCCTTTTGAGCTGCCTTGAATATGATAGCTTTGGCGATCGTGTCCTTGTACCAGTCCTCGGTTGGGCTCCACTCGCCCTCCTCGACCTCGTCCAGCCAGGCCTTATAATTGTACTGCGCACCGTTGGAGACCAGATGCGGCAGGCCGGCCCAGGCGTTGATGTACTTAGCAAGATCGGTCTTCGAGAACTTCCGGGCGGGGGGGCAACGTATCTTGAACCGCCGCTTTGCAGCGAGACTGCTACCCTCCCGGGAACGGGCGACGTTGTATTGTCCCCGCGTCCTTTCGTAAAACCACAATCCCCGCTCTCCCGGAAGCCAGACCGATCGCGATAGACGTTCGATCTCGATGTGGAACGGTCTGTTAGCCGAGAAATCCGCGATCTGGACGATGCTCTGCGTATTCGCATAGGAGGAGATTTCACCGACGAACGACGGTTCGTCTGCCTCCCGCACTACCGTGAGTTTCATCGCGACTTCGGCGCGCGAGATATCCGTTTTCTCCGCATACATCACGTGGTGAAGCGCTGCGAGGGTCTGACCGCCGTTCACGATCTGGAGGCCATGTACAAACTTGACCGCCGAGCCGTCGTCGGTCAGTTCGACGTCACGAGCCGTGGCCGAGATTCCGTTGTTGTACGCCAGGAAGCGTTCCTGATTGGTTTTGAGCGTGCGACGGATGCCGGCGTTGACCTTGTTGTTGCTGCCGAGGAAAGCACGAACGTTATACTCGAGAAGCGCGACATCGTACTCCTGATAGAGTTCGGCGAGGAAGGCACCCGACACAATGACGAGCGAGCAATCGTAGCTGGGGTCGGGGAGCTTCCGGGATATAAACCTTATCGGATTGCCGTCGCGATCGAGGAAAGGCGGTGTCGGACGAGGCGTCAAAGCTCGGAGACAGCACGCGGCAGCTTGCCGCGGCGGTAAGCGGCGCTCTGTTCGGTGGCATCGGTCTGGTCGTCGCGCGCTTGACGATGAGCACCAGCAGCGCCGCGGTCGCCGCTGGTGTACTTCTAATCGGATTCGTACTTTGCCTCTATGTAACGGTGACCATAGTAAGCGGACGCCAGTTTGTGTCGATCCAACGCGACCTGCGGCAGCAGTGGCGCGGTCGACTCTATCGCTTCATTCCGGAAAAAGAATACGAAAACCTAGTCACCAGCCCCGCAGACAGAGCCGAAGCAGCCTTCAAACTTGCATCCTGGATAAGCGGCGTCCTTGCCGCGGTGATGATGATCGCGGTGTTTTGCGTAACCGTGCCGGAACTGTGGGAAAGCGCCAAAGCCTGGCATAATGGCTCCGCTCGAGACAGCGATGACAAGCCGGCTCGCGGAACCTGCGGCCCGCCTGCTGTCCTCGATGATCAGCTAATCGTAGCCCAACCCTGCTCATTACAGGCCGTCGATGAACTATCAATCCCAGTAGTTTTTGGAAGCCCAAAAGTCGCAGCAAAGAGCGTCTAACGAGAATACGGCATGCAGTCGGGCTGGCGTGAAGAAAAAAGATTGGCACAGCATGCGACAACGCGTTGAATCGTGGACCAAACTTGTGAAAATCAGCTAAAACTTGCCGTTTGCACCTAGCTGCCGCTTGGGTGATCAAGACTTCTCCAGTACGAACGATAAAACAAAGTCCAATCCAAGTTCGAATCATGCGTTATAGCGACCGTCCCATCAGCCTGCCTCAAGATGACGCCTTGGGACGCGCACCATTCTCACTCGCACTCGCCAATGCGATCGACAACCTAGCGGTTGCCAATGACGGCTTTGTCATCGGTCTGATTGGCGAGTGGGGCTCTGGAAAATCTAGCGTGGCCGAGCTTACCATTCGGTACCTCAGGCATGTTGATATGATCCGTGCCTGCGGAGAGGATGAGGATGTACCCTCAATCTTTGATCTGGAAGCGATGGCCGACGCCTTTAGCCGGGTTGAGCATCTGATCGACGATTTCCTTGAAAGAAATCTCGACGTCCAACTTTGGAACAAGCACCACCGGGACCGACAATTCAGAATTCAGTGCGGTTCGACCGAAGACACGGAACTGGCGTTACGCTACTGGGACCTACTCCGGCGGCTGGAAGAGAAACCGCGCAATATAGTCGTACGGTTTTCACCTTGGCTATTTCCAGGCAAGGCCGAGCTCGCAAGTGCGCTGCTCAGTGATCTTGCGCGCGTCGTTGGGGAAAAACTTGGCGACGACGTTCGGAAAGCATTCGCTTCGGTGTTGAATCGACTTTCTAATGTGGTTCCGATCGTGGGAGCTGCCACGGACGTCGTGGCGCAAGCGGGTTTAGGTGGATTATTTTCGGCGGGGGTCGACGTCTCCAATCGATTGGCAAAGCGGATGACGGATGGACCAACGGTCGAAAGTGTTCGAGCGCGTCTGCGGAAAAAGCTTGGCCGGTCGAACAGAACCAAAATCCTTGTAGTCGTGGATGATCTCGATCGGCTGACGCCTGATGAAGCGGTGGAAATGGTTTCCCTTCTGAAAGGGCTCGGCGACCTTCCGAACGTGGTTTACCTGCTCTGCTATGACGAAGTTAGGCTTGGAAGTCTGATTTCCACCTCATTCAACGTCGACGGACACGAATATCTGCAGAAGATCGTTCAGTATCCAATTCACCTTCCGCCGCTTGAACCTCCAGAGATACTCAATCTTCTGAATGCTGACCTTGAGTCTCTCGTTACAAACTGGTCAACAGTAGCGACACGCAGGCTAAACATTGCTTGGTTTCTAACGCTAAGCCGTTACATTGGGACTCCGAGAGATGTTAGAAGACTGATGAACTCGTTTTCGGTAGCTCTTTCCGGGGTTGGCAGCCATACCGATCCCGTCGACCTGCTCTTACTCGAGACCCTTCGTATCCACGAGCCAGCGGTGTACCACTGGCTGAGGAGAAACTACAACGATTTGGCGGTCTAATATGTCCCTGGGCGATCTAGCAAAAAAACAACTCCTAGCCCTACTCAAGGACGCAAAGAATGAGGATGCAGCAAGAGCCGCGCTTTCGATTATGTTTCCGCAGGCTAAGGGCTTGCTCGGAACCGAGATGCTCGACACTTTGCAGCGACATAACGAACGCAACAGTCGGCGCATCGAGAAAGCCGATTTCGCGAAAAACTACTTCCGGCTCACGCCAGACACTGCGCTCTCGAGTACAGCCGAATTCGAAGCTGACATCTTCAGCGATCCTGCCGACGTCTTTCGTGATTACGAGCTTCGTCTGATGGCGGCGGCGGAGAAAGACCGTCCACCTATCCGTCGCTCGCTGATCGAGTTGGTAGGCGAGGCTCTACGGGATTCCAATACAGATCGAGAGGCTTGGTTCGTTGCCTTAATGGACTATGCTCATATTCTTCTCTCTAACGAAGGATGGCAAGCCGCAGCCCTTTTCGACTCCTCTATGGAAGATTCAATCCGCGCAATGGTCACGCAAGCTTTGACGGATTTGTCGGAGGATGAGCGCGTTAGTCTAATGAAATCCGCGATCGACAAAGCCTCAGATATCTCACTGCTTAGCGAACTAATGCGTCATTTGGCTGGAGACGTGACAAGTGAGGGTGCGCCGGAGAAAAGCCATGCCCTCGGTGTCGCGACCAGCGATCTTCGTAAAAGACTTCTCGATCGCGTGAGATCGCTGGCCGCCGAGGGAACCTTGCTGGATCAAGCGCAGCCCCGCGACATACTTTGGTTTTGGTGGGGCACCGGAAATGGCGAAGAGGTCTTGACGTTCACGAAGCAGGCAATCGAGACGCCAGAGGGCTTGCGAGCGCTGTTGATAGCGCCCCTGAGTCCAGTGAGATCGACCGCGGGCAACTACGAGAAAGTCTCTCGGCAAAGCTGGAACAAGATAGTTGACATAAGGGCGTTGGAAGAAAAGGCGCTTTATCTGTCGATGCAGGGCGATGTTGACGGCGCGATCGCGCAACGTTTTCTCAACGCGCTGCAGAAGGATAATGGCCTTTAATCGGACAAGGATATGGCCTTCCGGGGGCGAGTGCGGCTTGTCTCTGAATGGCGACAGCCTAATCGGGCCCCGCGGAATTCGCGCTCGATGCGGGCGCATCCCATAGTTGCTCCCACCCGTCGGCCTGCCCCGGTGTAAGCTTCTCGACTACACGGACGAGCCGCTTCGAATTAGAGACAATACCGCCAATAGGTACCGAGTGGGTTCCCACCGGCAGATGGACGTTCACAAACGCTACCTTGGCACCTACGATAAGTATCTCCATGTTCGCGGGCAAGTGCCCCTGAGGCAGCAGGACACCACGATCGAAGAGTCGCTTGTGGCTCTGTCGAACAGACTTGTGCGTGGAACGCGGCATCGCTAGCGTGGTTCGGACCTTTTTGCCAGCGTTGCGTAGCGTGTCGCCTATCCTCGCCAAGGTCTCGCCGACCTTCAACGTTCGGCCCCATGTCGCCCCACTCGGCCTGAGCCAGATCACATTGCATACTTTCTCCGCTGACCCGAAATCGCCACCCGCTGTAATGAGCCGATCGAAGTTGCGTGGTAGATATGGCGCTCCCGTAGAAGCGCTGAATTCCACTCCCGGAAAGGCAATGCTGACGAGTGCGTCACGCCAGGCATCGGTGTCATCCGGATTGTTGATGACCTGCGTAAACCGCGTGTCACCAGTCATTCGTTCGAACTCCGTCGCTGCGGTGGAGGCCGCATCTGCCCCCGTTTGCATATGCCACGCGTCAGTTGCTGCAACAGTGAGCTTGTTATAGTTCGCTGTCCGTTAGAACAGTTTGCATTTCACTCGTCGTGAAGCCGATCTCGCCATCATCCGAAGGGCCCTCAGGGAGACTGAGCACGACATCAAGGTTGCGGAGGAGAGGCATAACGTGGCCGCGCATGCGGTCACGGAAGCCGATCTCCTTGATGCCAACCGGACCTTGTTCAAGAACGTCCTCTTCCAGCCGAACGCCAATCGGGACTGGGGAGACTATGTTCCAGCAGAGTTTGACGACACCCCGCCCGAGCTGCCGCCCACGTCTGTTCCCCACAGCGCCAGGGATGTGGTGGGACCCAGCATCTCGACTCCCCTTGATCCTGACCGTTTCGCCAAAGCGCGGCAGGAGGCCAATGCGGAGGACGGCGAGACGCCGTCTGCTCGACGGCGAACTCCAAGCCCACGCAGGATCGCCAATGACGAGGATGCCGGGCGCGTCGAGGCAAAGCCATCTCAGCGCAAGCGACTGTTCAATCCGGACTGGAAAGTAGACGAGAAGTGAGGACCCCACGTGGATGAGCTGAGCAGCGGCGGCGGACGGAGCCATGGCAGGAAGACGCTGGATTCCAATAACCAGCGCATCTTCGACCTCATGGCGAGCGTTCGCAGCACATACTTCAAGACGAAGAATGACGAAGAACTCCTGGTGAAGCTCCGACGCCTCGAGCGTGGCATCCAAGACGAGCGCGCGCCCGGCCACGCCCTTATCATTATGGGCGAATCCGGCACTGGCAAGAGCGCGATCGTGGAGAAGGCGCTCAAGTCGCTCGACACCCTCCAGGACTATGACGACGGCTACGGCAATCTGATGCGCCCGATCCTCTACGTGATCGCGCCACCTGGATGCACCATGACCGACCTCGCGGTAGAGATCCTGGAGCGCCTCGGGTACGAGAGCACCGTCATCGGTCGGGGGGCTTCCGTGTACAACAAACTCCGCCGAAGCCTACTGAACTACGGCGTTCGGCTCCTCGTGATCGATGAGTTCCAGCATGTTTTGGAGGCACCCAAGATCAAGGGTCCTGCCTTTGTGGCCAATTCAATGAAGAATATGCTGCAGGACAAATCATGGCCAGTTCACCTCGCTCTGGTTGGGTTGCCGGAAATTGAAGCCGTGATCGAACGGGATCCCGCAGAGCAAATGGAGCGGCGCACGGACCCCTTGGTGGTGACAAATCCCACGTTCGAAGAAGATGCTGCTTACGTGGAGTGGATCGTGAACACTCTTGTCGAGGATCGCGCGGGGCTGAGGATGTCGCCCGATCAGCCCCACGAGTTCATCGAGCGGCTCATGCACGGCGCGCGCAGCCGCTTTGGCATCATCATGCAGATCATCTACTATGCGATCGAAGACGCCCTCGAGATGGGACAGGACGAAGTCTGCACGGAGAACTGGATCGAAGCCTACGCGCGCATGGCGAACTCGGTTCCCACAGGCGGGACAGTACCATGCAATGTGAAGTAGTCGCACTGCGCTACGTCTTCCAGCGAACAATCGAAGGACTGCCCGCAGCGATCAACTCCGCTGGTGCCTCCGGTGCCGTTCGAATTCTTCACGCCACTGTAGTCCGTAAGACGGCCCGATGTCCTGCTGCCCATTGATCGAAATCCCCCCGATACCGATTGCGACTACGCAACCTGAGGTGATTCTCAGATCCCCGCAACTACTGCCGTCACGGGCACACGAGTTGGCACACTTGAATATGGCCAGAGGAATACGACTGAACGCAGGGATCCGTAGCTCCCGTCATGCTACGCCTACCTGCAATGACACATTGCTTGGCGCAATGACATTCCCGGTGGCGCGAGCGCAGAATAGGCCTGTTGATTCCACAGTTTTATTAGCATCATCAAATGACAAACCTAGTGGCGCGGCACAGGGGCGGAAACGCCCCGGTTCTTGTTTTAGCTCAGAAAGACCTTCGCAATGTAAAAAGGCCCGGCGCTATGCGCCGGGCCTTTCGTCTTGAAGACTTGCCGTTAGATTAGAACTTCACCTTAAGGGAGGTCGAAATGGCGGAAACCAGGTCATTGTCGAAATCGTAGGCGGCACGGCCGAAGGTCTGGCCATCGCGTACGATCGGCCCAGATGAGCCGCTGGTCAGCAGGCCAAGGGCGCCGGAAACACGCAGCTCGATGTTTTCGGTCGGCGTATAGGATACGCCGGCGCCGAGCGTCCAGGTATCGGTATGCGTTCCCAAGCCGGTGGAGACGCCGCGATCCCACGCCAGGCTGAGCGCACCGCTCCACTGCTCGTTGAATTTATGGCCAACACCTCCCGAGACGGTCCAGCCATCCCGATAGAAGAGGTCAAGAGACGTTGCTTCCGTTGGACCGCGCGACGTGCAAGCGATGGCGCGTGTCGATTGCGGGCAGAACGACAGGCTCTGCAACTGGCTCCAGTCCGTCCATTTCACACCACCGAATACGAGCCAGCCAGGTGCTACGCCTGTCTGGAACTTGAACTCCAGAGAGTCCGGCATGCTCGCCGCCCCGAAAACGGGGGTGAGCCCGCCCGCAAGCGGGTTCCCACCCAAACCACCGGGAAGCTGCCTGAGATCAAGCGTGCCGGTGATGTTATCGAGATCGACCGCGCTGTTGTAGACAAGACTCGTGCGCAACGCGTATTCTTCAATTTCGTAGGCGGCGCCGACACGCCAGCCCCAGCCATCGCCCTTCAGATCCAATCGCCCTACGCCGCTGAACGGCAAAAACGCCGGCAGTTCTGCGGCAAGGCGCTCCTGAAAGCCCGAGACTTCCTGATAGAATGCACCGCCGATGATGCGGAATTTTCCCGGCCCGGCATCAAAAGAATAGGAGCATGTCGTAGCGTAATTGTTGCTCTTGATCTTGGTCTCGATGTTTTCGTTCGCACCGACCCAGTTTCGGCCCTGGTTAAGGTGTGCACCCCACGGCTGCGAATAGTCGAACATGCAGTCGACCGCCTCGCCGATGCCGGCCTTGAAACCGACCCTGGGAACCCAATACCCTTCCGTGGCGCGAACGCCGTCGCTCGGGCGACCGGCATTCGTCCCATCGAGCGGGTTCGTATCCCGCACATTGTTCAGCTTGCGCTGCGGGTTGACATAGGTCACGGACGAATCGATGACATAGTCTGACGGGTCGAACAGCAGGTCGATATTGTAACCGCCCCGTTCGAGGCCGCCCGCCTGTGCCGATGTGGCCGCCAAAAGCGTGGCGGCTGTCATGGCCCCGAGACCGAAATTCTTCTTACGCATGCGCTCCTCCCCTGCGAATAGCGACGTGCGGAAAGTGCCCCCTCGCACACGCCTGTCCATGAAGACTATCGAAGACGACATCCGACTTGGCAAACCCCAGTTTTTCGCGGTGTTTTCCAGCGCAGGTCGCGAAATTACGTAAGTTTTTTCTGAAGCCCCTCACTATGCCGAGCCTTCGGAAAATCTTTCCAAGAATCACTTAATAATTCCTGAAATTGAGATGACCATTTCCGGAGGACAGCACAATGTCACATTTTTGATACAGCGCGGCTTTTGTGCCCTGTCCTCAAATACAAAACCGCGCCGAAACGTTTCGGCGCGGTTTCGCAACGTCGGCAATGGAGAATCAGCCGGCCTCGCTGACCCGCGAAAGCGCCAGGGCCAGGCTGGCGAGCTGCTGCTCCAGTTCGACAAAGCGTTCCCGCTCCGCTTCGACGAGTTCGGGCTTGGCGTTGGCAACGAACTTCTCGTTCGAAAGCTTGCTCTCGATACGCGCCGCCTCGGCCTTCGCCTTGTCGATCGCTTTTTCAAGGCGGGCCTTCTCCACCGCGAGATCGATCAGGCTGCCGAGCGGCAGGCAGGCCGTGGCTTCGCCGACGACGATCTGGGCCGCACCCTTCGGTGCGGTGTCCTCGAGCACGATTTCGGAGACCCGTGCGAGACGACGGATCGCCGACTCGTGCGTGACCAGGCGGCTTCTCGTCTGCGCGCTGGTGCCGACCATGACGAGCGGCGCCGTCGCACTCGGCGGCACGTTCATTTCGGCCCGCACCGAGCGGATACCGGAAACGAGGTCCACCAGCCAGTTGATCTCGTCGGCGGCCGCATCGTCGGCATAGGCTGGGGCCGGCCAGCCCGCGTGGCAGAGGAGACCGTCGCGGCTCTTGCCCTCGCCGGCGGTATGCGCCCACAATTCCTCCGTCATGAACGGCATGAACGGATGGAGCAGCTTGTAGATCTCCTCCAGAACATAGGCCGCGCAGCCCTGGGATTCGGCCTTGGCCGCCGCGTCCTCGCCGCCGAACACCGGCTTCAGCAGTTCGAGATACCAGTCACAGAACTGGTTCCAGACGAAGCGGTAAAGCGTGCTTGCCGCATCGTTGAAGCGATAGGTCTCGATAGCCTCGGTGACGTCACGTGCCGTACGGGCGAGCTCCGTCAGGATCCAGCGGTTGATGGTGAGCGACGCGGTCTCCGGCACGAATGTCGGGTCGCTCGTCACGCCGTTCATCTCGGCAAAGCGCGTGGCGTTCCAGAGCTTGGTGCCGAAGTTGCGGTAGCCGGCGATGCGGGCCGGGTCGAGCTTCACGTCGCGCCCCTGCGCCGCCATGATGGCCAGCGTGAAGCGCAGCGCATCCGCGCCGTACTCGTCGATCAGTTCGAGCGGGTCGATGACGTTGCCTTTCGACTTCGACATCTTCTGCCCGTTCTTGTCGCGAACGAGGGCGTGCACATAGACGGTGTGGAACGGCTCGACCGGATTGCCGGCCTCGTCCTTCATGAAGTGCAGGCCCATCATCATCATGCGGGCAACCCAGAAGAAGATGATGTCGAAGCCGGTGACGAGAACATCGGTCTGGTAGTACTTTTCCAGCTCCTTCGTCTGTTCCGGCCAGCCGAGCGTCGAGAACGGCCAGAGAGCGGAGGAGAACCAGGTGTCGAGTACATCCTCGTCGCGCGTCAGGATCTCGCCCGGCGCGAAGTTCTCCAGCTTTTCCTCGACCCACGCCTTCCACGGACCTTCGTGGGCGATATAGTGCTGGATGGCAGCATGAAGCGCCTCTTCCTCGGTCTTTTCGACGAAGACCTGGCCGTCCGGGCCATACCAGGCCGGAATCTGGTGGCCCCACCAGAGCTGACGCGAGATGCACCAGGGCTCGATGTTCTCCATCCAGTCGAAATAGGTCTTTTCCCAATTCTTCGGAACGAAGTTGGTGCGCCCCTCGCGGACGGAGGCAATGGCCGGCTCCGCCAGCGTCTTGGCGTCGGCGAACCACTGGTCGGTCAGCATCGGCTCGATGACGACGCCGGAGCGATCGCCAAACGGCTGCATGATCTTCTTGTTCTCGACATAGGGAATGTCGTTGCCTTCGGCATCCTTGACGGTGACGGCAAGTCCCTCGGCATTGATCGCATCGACAATACGCTTGCGCGCCTCGTAACGGTCGAGACCGCGGTATTCGTCGGGAACGAGGTTGATGTCATCAACCTCGGCCTCGGTGGGAACCGCACCCGTGCGCGCAATTTCCAGCGCCTGCGCCGCATAGAAGGCATAGGGCTCGCCATCGGCGCGCATGGAAGCGCGGGTATCCATAAGGCGATAGAGCGGAATGTTGTTGCGGCGGGCGACCTGATAGTCGTTGAAGTCGTGCGCGCCGGTGATCTTGACCGCGCCCGAACCGAAATCCTTCTCCGGATACTCGTCGGTGATGATGGGGATCAGGCGGCGATGCTCTTTCGGGCCGACCGGGATTTCGCAGAGCTTGCCGACGATCGGTGCATAGCGTTCATCGGTCGGGTGAACGGCGACGGCGCCGTCACCCAGCATGGTCTCAGGACGCGTCGTGGCGATCGAGATATAGTCGCGCTCTTCCTGGAAGACGACGTTGCCGTCCTTGTCCTTCTCGACATAGGTGTAGGTCGCCCCGTCGGCCAGCGGGTACTTGAAGTGCCACATATGGCCGTCGACTTCCTTGTTCTCGACCTCGAGGTCGGAAATCGCGGTCTCGAATTTCGGATCCCAGTTGACCAGCCGCTTGCCGCGATAGATCAGGCCTTCCTTGTAAAGCGAGACGAAGACCTCACGGACAGCTTCCGACAGGCCCTCATCCATGGTGAAGCGCTCGCGCGACCAGTCGCAGGAGGCGCCGAGGCGCTTCAGCTGGTTGAAAATCAGCCCGCCGGATTCCGCCTTCCACTCCCAGACCTTCTCGATGAAGGCCTCGCGGCCCATCTCGCGACGGCCCGGCAGCTTTTCGGCGGCGAGCTTGCGCTCGACGACCATCTGGGTCGCGATACCCGCGTGGTCCATGCCCGGCTGCCACAGCACGTCCTTGCCGCGCATGCGCTCGAAGCGGACCATGATGTCCTGGAGCGTGTTGTTCAGCGCGTGGCCCATATGCAGCGAGCCCGTCACGTTCGGCGGCGGGATGACGATGGTGAAGGTCTCGGCGCCGGGTTCGGCGCCCTCGCCGGCGCTGAAGGCATCCGCGTCTTCCCATGCCTTGGCAATGCGCGGCTCGACCGCTGCGGAATCGTAATTTTTCTCAAGCATTTTGGTGCGTGGCCTGCTGTTTATCGGTGTGGTTTGTAAACCGGATGGCCGGCATGAAGTCAACAATATCAGAAGAAAAGCCGCCCCGGGGGCCCGGCGCGGCTTAAATCGTTCCTGTTTCGGGAGAGACGGGGGCGATCAGCGGCGCGAGCCGCGCGCCACCCGTTCGATTTCCTCGCGCACGAGGCGCTCCACCAGCGTCGGCAGGTTGTCATCCAGCCATTCCTGCAACATCGGACGCAGCATGTCCTCGGCGATCTCGTCGAAGGAACGGCGCGGGCCGGCATCGACCGCCTGCGCCAGCGCACCGAAGGAGAGCGCCACACGTTCGCCGACAGCGGGCGACACGAGTGCCGCGATATCCCTGGTGACCTCGGCCGTGGCGGCCTGTTCCTGCCGGGCCGGCTGTATGTCAACGGGCTGAACAGGAGCGGGCTCAGGCTCGGACACCAGCGCCGGTGCCGGTTCTTCGGCAGCGGGCTCCATCCTGGCAACGGGTTCCTCAACGGGCGTGAAGCGGCCGGCGCCGGCCGACATACGGCTCGTGACCAGCGGGCTCTCCTCGCGGGAACCCGGCGACGGGACGACCGGATCGCTTTCGGCCGGTTCGCGATGGGCAGCGACATGACGCTCGGATGCGGCACGGACGCGCGCGGCGACATCCGCCAGCGAAAGCGCCGGCTGGGCGCCCTGCCCGGGTTCGCTGTGCCGGATCGGCTGGACGGGAGCGGGCTGAGGCTCCTCCATCCTAAACCGCTCGAGGACGGCGGGATGGTCCGGCAGCGCGGAATGGCTTTCCGTGGTGATGTCGAAACCGTCGTCCTGCGCATCGGGAGCAAGGTCCGGCTGGGCCTCGTTGTTCTCGATGATCTTGCGGATGGACGCCAAGATTTCATCCATGGACGGTTCACGCGCTACATTTGGCTGAGCCATTTCTATCCCCGTTCTCTCGCGGCGGCCGCGGCGTACAAGACGTGGCGGGCCGGACCTGCCGAAGACCCTAGGCGAGTTCGCAGACGAACTAAATCGCCGCGAATCATGTGTCATCAGTGATGCACAGATTTGTTTACCCTGCCAAGGCCACGGGCGGAGCAATGCCCTGCGGCCCGGCAAAAGAAAGAGCCCGCAACGGGTGCTGCGGGCTCCTCGAATCCTTCCTGACAAAATCTCGTCAGAAAACGAAATCCTTGGCCTTGCGGAAGCCCGGCAGCGGCTTGACCGCCGTATTGAAGGCATAGCGCTCGGAAACATGGCCGCCTTCCTTGATGTAAAGGCGGGCCTGCGAGGCATTGCCGTAGCCTTCCACCACGACGAGGCGGCCGCCGTCGCGCAGCTGCGTGAAAAGCGCGTCGGGAACGAACTCGACGGCACCATGCACGAAGATCACGTCATAGGGGGCTTCAGCCGCATAGCCGGCCTCGAGATCGCCGGTAACGACAGCGACATTGTCGTAGCCGAGGCGCGCGAGCGTTTCGGTCGCGGTTGCAGCAAGGTCCGCATTGCTTTCGAGAGCCACGACGGAGCTGCCCAGATGTGACAGGATGGCCGAGGCATACCCCGTGCCGCAGCCCACTTCCAGCACCACGTCGCTTGCCGCGATCTCGGCGAGCTGGATGAGCTTGGCGAGCGGCGACGGCTCCATCAGGTAGCGGCCGGGCGCAATCTGGATATCGTTGTCGATATAGGCGAGCGGCTTTGCGGCCGCGGGCACGAACTCCTCGCGCGCGACGGTCAGGAAGGCGTCAAGCACGTCGTGCGACGTCACATCCGTCGTACGGATCTGGTTGTCCACCATCTTCGTGCGCGCTGCTTTGTAGTCAATCATCTCTAGCCCTTGAAGTGAGACGGCGTGAACCGGCGCAAAGGCCCGGTCCCGTGCCGGATGCATCGCAGTTCTCTTAGTGCGCTTTCGGGCCGGGTGTCCAGTGGCGCAAGGCGATTGCGCGCAAAAACCGCGCCCTTTGCCGATGACGCCCTACCAGGCCCGGATTGCCGTCATTTTATCATGAACAATAGAGTCAACATATTATTGCCTCTCGCACCGTAAATGTCGTATTGGACACTCATGTTTTACGGCGCCAGCGCCGTGTCCCTGCCCCACCGGGCTCTTGAACTTGAAGATGCAAGAGGAATACGCCGTGCTGAAACGGTCTCGACTGCTTTTCGCGATCATCCTGATGGCGATCACCGCCCCGCATATGGTTCTGGCGCAGACACAGACCCCGTTGGCCCAGACGGAAGGCCAGCCGGAGGCTGGCCAGAGCGAAGGTTCCACGCCGGCGATTACGACGCAAACCACCACGCAGCCTTCAACGGCGGACAATACGGCCGACGCCGCTACCGAACTCGATGCGCTCGATGCCGACGAGGCCGCGGGTGAGGAGCGCCAAGCCGGCCTCCCGCACGACCTGTCGCCCTGGGGCATGTTCATGGCGGCGGATATCGTGGTGAAGGGCGTGATGCTCGGCCTCGCCTTCGCCTCCATCGTGACCTGGACGGTGCTGCTGGTGAAGCTGGCCGAACTCGGTGCGGCCCAGCGTTCGGCGAGCCTCGCCGTTCGCGAACTCGTTGCCGCCCGCGGTCTGGCGGATGGCGAAGCGGCCGTCGGCCGCGGCGTCGTCGGTCGGATGACGCAGGCGGCGCGTGCGGAGATGAGTGCGTCGGAAGGCGTTCTCGATCATGTCTCCGATGGCGGCGTGAAGGAGCGCATCGCATCGCGTCTCGCCCGCATGGAAATCCATGCCGGCCGCAGCATCGCCAAGGGAACGGGCCTGCTCGCAACCATCGGTTCGACGGCGCCCTTCGTCGGCCTGTTCGGCACGGTCTGGGGCATCATGAACTCGTTCATCGGCATCTCGAAGGCCCAGACCACGAATCTCGCCATCGTCGCGCCCGGTATCGCCGAGGCGCTGCTGGCAACCGCCATCGGCCTCGTCGCGGCCATCCCGGCGGTCGTGATCTACAACTTCCTCGCCCGCGCCATCACCGGCTACCGCCAGAAGCTCGGCGATGCCTCTGCCGCAATCGAACGGCTTGCCAGCCGCGACCTCGATGTGCGCCGCGCCCACCGCCAGCACGCCCAGCGCGCCGCAGGCACCATCGCGAAGGTCGGGTAACGTCATGGCCAGCAAGATCAAGGAAGGCGGCGGCGACGATCTCGAGGAGAACAGCGAAATCAACGTGACGCCGTTCATCGACGTCATGCTCGTTCTGCTCATCATCTTCATGGTCGCGGCCCCGCTGGCCACCGTCGATATCAATGTCGACCTGCCCTCCTCCGTCGCCCAGCCGACGCCCCGCGAGGACAAGCCGGTCTTCATGACGCTGAAGAAGGATCTCAGGGTCTCCATCGGCAATGGCGAGATCGCGCGCGATAATTTCGGCCCCGAACTCGATGCGGTGACCGAAGCCAACAAGGACACCCGGATCCTGCTGCGCGCCGACAAGAGCGTCGACTATGGCAGCGTCATGGATGTCATGAACCTGCTGCGCGCCGCAGGCTACGGCAAGATCGCCCTCGTCGGCCTGGAAGGCGCCCCAGCGCAATAAACGCATGAGGGGCACACCCTGCGGTGTGCCCCTCATGAAAGTCAGCTCAATCACGCGCTCTGCCGCTAGGCGGCAGCCTTTGCCCTGGTGGTCGTCTTGTTGATGGCGGTGACGGCAAGGTTCGTGAGCTTGTTGTTCGTCGCCTTCTCCTGGTCGAGGATTTCGCTCAGGATCTTGTGGGCCTCGTCATGGCCGAGGTCCTTCGCCCACTCCCGCAACGAGCCATAGCGCGCGATCTCGTAGTGCTCGACAGCCTGACAGGCGGCCAGCAGGCCGGCGTCGAGAGCGGTGCCCTTGGCTTCCTTCATCAGGCCGTCGGCTTCCTTGATCAGCCCTTCGATGGCGTCGCACTTTTCGCCGGACGCCGTCTTGCCGATCGACTTGAAGACCTGCTCCAGCTTCTTGATCTGCTCCTTTGTCTCCGCAAGATGCTCTTCGGCAGCCTTGCGCAGCTCCGCACTGCCGGCGGCCTTCGCCACTTTCGGCAGAGCCTTGGTGATGGCGTTCTCCGCGTAATAGACGTCCTGCAGCGTATGTTCGAAAATGTCGGACAGCGATTTCATGGATTCCTCCTTCGGGCTAATGACGCGAGGAAAATCCATCTGTCGCGGAAACGTTCCGACGCCTCGGCAAAATAGGTCGCAGCGCGACCATCCGACATCGATTCATGTTGAGGGAAGAGAGTGGAGGCCTCGCCCGGAATCGAACCGGGGTGCAAGGATTTGCAGTCCTCTGCGTAACCACTCCGCCACGAGGCCGTCCGTTTGCTATAAAGCGAGTGGTGCCGGGCGTTTAGAACGAATTGAGAAAGGGCGCAAGGGGATATTTCCGAAATTCGTCCTCTTCAATTTCCGAAAAGCAGTTTCGGCATTGTTCTCGCGGCGGCATTGACTCTTTTCTCGCAGAGCATCATCTAGCCCGCGGGCGAAACGTGAACACATGAAGAACGAGGGATGCGGCCCTCCGGATGGAGAAGCGGTATGCCGGGAAATGGCACCTGGGCCGACATGATCGCCCTTGGAATGGAGGTCACAGTTTACTGCGACCCCTGCGATCGCAAGATCGATCTCGACCTGACGAAGTTTCCCCCGAACGAGCGAGCCATTGGCCGGCGCTACACATGCAGCCAGTGCGGTGGCAGAGGTCAGCCAATATGCAGCTCGGGAGTTAATAAGGATCGGACACCGTCCTACAACAGCCTCAAGCATCTGATCTGCGGCAATCAGAAGCCCTGAAACGCAAAAAGAGCCCCACCATCCCAGGCGGGACAGTGGGGCGTTTGATTCTGTTCAGACTTATCGAGCGGCAATGAACCCCGCCGACTTTGCCTCTGCTTCTGTCCTGAAACATCGCCTTGGCACCACGGCGGCGCGATATCGGCTGTTTGCCGTGTGGTAGAGCCGCGAGTTGGAAGCGACCCAGACCTCGCGGTTGGGTGGACACTGAGGCCGTGAGCCGTCGATCTTGAGGAAGAGGCGGCCGATGTTGGGTCGCTCAGAGACGTTGAGGTTCGCGCCGATCCAGACGCCGGCCGACATGGCGAGCGCCAGAGCGATAAAGAGCCAGGCCGATCGCTTGATGATGATTCCATGCTGCGACGTCTGGGGCGCCATGAACATCAGCAGAAAGCCTATCGCCATGACATGCCGGCCGAAGGACGAGGAGGCGGTGCCAGTCCACGACGCCGGCTGCCCGTACCAAAGCCACGCTAGGACGAACAGGCCGCTCCACACGGCCCCTGCCCCGAGCAGCCAAGTCCCGTAGACCGCGAGATGGCTGCCATCATCCTCGCCGCTCCTGTCGCCCATGACGACGACCCGGAAGGCGGTTTCGGAATACAGGACGAACGAGACGCCGCCGAAGGCGAGGAGCGCCAGCGAGCCAATAGCGCTCATGAACGCCCCGGGGACGAATGCCGCCACGGACCAGTAGAGCGCCACGGCGACGACCGAAGCAATCAGCAGCCAGTTCCCTTTGATTTTAACCACGGTCAAGCCCTCGCATCATCCCCATCGCGCCGGCCATGGTTTCCATGACCCGTCCGCCGCTTTCCAATTTCTGAACCTTCTGGCGAAGATCCTGCCGCCGTTGCAGCAGCTCTTGATCCGTGGCCGCCGATAGCCGCTCGAGGTGTTGATCCGCCTTTGGCGTGGCTCGGATCCTGAGAATGCGATGGAGCAGGGTCATGCTTTCTCCCCTCTCACGGCCATGGCGATCAGAGTTTCGTGCATTTTCTCCACGCCCTCGGCGACACGGGCGAGATTGCGAAGGTCGGCAATCTGATCATCCTTCGTCTTCTGATGGGCGGCGCGTTCTTCGGCGAGCAGAGCGTCCCGCTTGTCGAGATCGTTCCGCCAGGTCCGCACCACCCATGCCAGGGCGAGCCAGCTGAGGATGAGGACGCCGCCGACCACGCCGACATCGGTGATCGACTTGCCGGCATCAAGGATGGTCTGGTCTGGCATCATTTCCAGCAGCCTTGCCGCGTGCCGTGCGCGTTGTGCGAGGCAACACCGTTGGCAAGCGTGCGGTCATTCTGGGTGACGTAGAGCGCTGTCTCAAGGTTCATGGTCAGCTTGCGCCAGCCGTCGCATGCACTCGCGCTGGTCGTCTTCGAGCAGCCCGAGATAAGCGCACATGCCAGCAAGATCGGAACGAGAGATTTCATCATCGGTGGCGCTCCTTTCGCGCATGACCTCGATCGATTTTTGAAGGGCCGCGGTTGCCGCCTCGGTCTTGCCGGCAGATTTGCCGTAGAGATATGCGGGGCCGAGGATCAGGCCGGCGCCGAGGATTGCTCCGGCGCCGATCTTGAGGCCGTCCAGAAGGCCGAACATCACTCAAGCCCTTCGCGGACCTCACGCACGGCCCTGATGAGCCAGTGGCGAAGCACAAGAGCGAGAAGGGCAGCGAAGAGCAGCGCGCCACCAATGGCGATTATGCCCTGCCAGTTCATCCCCGACAGGCCGAGGGCGCCAAGACCACCGGACGAGATGAGGCCGCCGATCCAGCCGAAGAGGTTGAACTTCTTCTTCACCTCCTTCTCGACGGCGACGGGAACGACCTGTTTTTCCACCGGGACCGGCACTGCGACCTCGATCTCTTCCACAACTGGGGCCGTGGCGACGTCATCGGACAGGCGGTGTGCGGCAGTCTGCTTGAGGAGAGCCTTGTGCAGCGCGGCGCGGGTGAGCGGGCCCGACGTGCCGGAACGGTCCTTGAGGCCGGCATCAGCCTGGAAGCGCGGCATTTCATTGACGGCATAGCCGAGCAGCGCCAGCGACACGCGGTCGTAGTAGCGCAGGCGGTCGTCGTAGCCGTTCAGCCCGCCGTTAATCTTCCGCGTGATGTTCTCGATGTCGCCACGGTCGGCAAGGCGGTTCAGGCTCTTCTTGTCGGGGTTGCCCTCGTCCCAATACCAGATCGGCGAAAGCCCCTCCCAATGGTCGGTTGTGAGCTTGTCCGGTGCGTTCTCGAAGTTCGGCGCGGCGGCATCGATCTTTTTGGCCCACTTGGTGAAGGCGCGGTAGTTGTTGCGGCCCGTGACCTGAATCGGTCCACGGCCCCGGAAGCGCGAGCCGTCGCCCTTCTGGACGTTGCCGAGATCCTTGCGGCCCTCGTAGCGCTTCTGTGCCGGCGTCGGGCCCCAGATCTCGCGATCGTACTTGAAGCCCCCGCTCTCGTGCATGATCTGCGCGAGGAACTGTGCGAGACGATGCGGCTGGAGAAGGCCGAAGCGCTCGCCGTACTGGCGGATAGCGTCGATCACGCTTTGCGCATTGGCGCGCTGGGCATTGGTGAAGACTCGGCCGTAAGCTCGCTCCAGCAGAGCAAGCGAAAGCGCCGCGCCTTTCGGTACGGTTCTGTCCATGGTGATTTCCTAAGGTTGTTCGGGTGGTGTACTTCCGACTGTCAGTCTGTAGAGTGCGCGTCTGAAAATCGGAGGAAGGGCATGTCGATCGACCTAGACCACGCGCGGCGATTACGCACCGCCTCAACCGGTTCTGTCCTTCCGATACTTCTACTCACGGCATTCTCAGCGGTATTGGCTTTGTGGTCTGCCGCTTCTCCGCCCGCATTTTCGCCCGATGCAGCAAATTATCTGCATGCGGGCCACTCCTGGTCTATCGGACAGGTCGATACCGTTGCCTATAAGATCGGCTCACGTATTTACGTGGTCCTCGCCTACTACCTTCCGCAGCTCGTGTTCGGTGTCACAATTGACACGATAACCATAACTCTAGCGGGTTTTGCGCTTCTAACATTCTTCACGATCTCGGCTTGGTGCTATGCGACCTTGGAGCGGCCGGGCGCATTCTGGGTAAGCTTGGCGCTGATCCTCGTCGCCGCCGTTTGGATCGAATGGGACCGCCCCCTGACAGAGAATATCTTCACACCACTTGCTCTCGCTTCTCTCGGCATGTTTGACGTTGCCCAAAGGCGCGAAACGGGCGGGCAGGCTGTAGCATGGATGCTCGCCGCGTCGGCATGCTGCGGCCTTACGTTCGGTGTTCGCCCTGAATCGCTTTTTCTTTTCTGCGGCATGCTGGCGGCGACGGGCTTAAGCTATCGCCACAAGCGCTTCTCGCGAAGTGGTGCGTCGGCGCTGGTGGCGGGAATGATCACGGTCTATGCCGCAACCTGCATTATTCCGCCCGTGGTTTTCAAAGGCTTCACAGGAAAAGAGCTACCTTATCAGATCAAGGAGTATTTCCTGTTCTATCGCCCCGTCGCGTTCTTCGGTGATGCGGCGTTCGGCCCCGCAAGCAGGGAGCTGGCCGGAAAAGTGCAGGCCGACAGGCTGGGGACGCTTCCTAAAGAAGAGGTCATGGTATCCGGCATTGGCCAGTCCATAGTCATCGATGGACCCGAGTATGCTTCGAAGCTCTACGGTAGAGTTGGGATTGAAACTCTTAAGGCGGTCCCGATGGAGGTCACGCAGGATGTGGCGGCTTCCTTACTGCGTTATCTGTTCTCCCCTTCGACGCGCTTCAAAGTCGGGGACGGGAAAACCTATGATCAGAGGATGCAAGACGCGAAAAAGTGGTTGATCGAAAGAGACCACCGGCGGGAACGTAGGGCATATTTTGAAGGGCCGAACCCCTTCAATCTCACGACCTTCACCGACAACCGACTTTCGCTCTCACCGGTCATCGACGCTTTCGGGCGTTTGCCGCCGATTAAATTTTCACCGCCGCCGGCCGGGGTGACTTTGTTCTTCTGCGTTGTGACCGTCCTCGCTTGGCGTTGGGGGAAGCTACGTTCTCCATACACCGCCTCAATCTTATTCTTCGGTATGTCGATCGCGCTGGCCGCATTCAGCCAAGGATTCATCATGCGGTATTGGCAATCTGCGAGCCTACTGGCAGTGATCGCGGCGACGATGCTCATCGCGCAGCACATGTCGAAAAAGCGCCTGAAAGTTGATCAAGCATAAGAAGGTGTCATTAAGAGTTGAGAACGAAGGTTGACGGCTGTATGCTTGAGCCATTGCAATTTGGTTCTACAGATGCGCACCATTTTTTCCAGACTTCGCCATTTTTATCATCGCGTTCTAGGTCACACTGAATGGCACGAGACCACAACGCGCCAGCATTTTATCTGGAGGCGGTGGACCCAGGCCGGCTGGGAGTATCGGCAGATGGACGAAGATGAGGAATCCGATTCTGTCGCCAATTGGTCGATCAGGTAAGGCTTCCGAATACCGCGTCCGCCCATAGGCCGCCAAGAATGCCATATCCGCCATCTGTCGGGTGAACATCATCCTCAAGCGGGAGATCGAGCGGGTTCACTGCCCCGACATTGAGATTGATGTCGGGCGCAGCGATGGCATCATACTGCGCCAAGCGAACGATCGGCATACCGCGACGCTCGCCACTGGCGCGTGTGCCGAGAATTTGCAGATAGGCGGGTATGGAATACCGATCAGCGCTCTTGATAGTTCCTCGGATGATCTTGAGGACCGCAGTAGCGGCCCTTGCATACCGCTCCCGGAATGCGGCGTCCTGATCCTCCGTCGCGCCAGCGTAAAGCCCGCTATCCTGTTCGCCTTGGATCCAGAAAACGTGCGTCGGCTTCTCTGAGGAAGCCATACCGTTCAGATCAGAGCATACGGAAGAGTTGAGCGGACCGGATGCGTTACCGTCGTAATCCCACCAGTAGCGCGTCGAATCGGGCCTATATTCCTTAAGCGCCGCGCTACCGCCAGTGCACTTGTGCACGAAGGAGATTGCAGGCCGAACCGTGCCGGCGAGCGTGTGCAGCTCGTCCAGACGATCAACGAAGGACTGAACGGCTGGCGAATGTTCCCACTCCTGCCCGAGAGACTGGCCGACGATGAGGATGCGGACGGGCGCGGTGTTAAACGACGAAGAACGACCTTGCAGCCCCGATACGCCTCCGACGCTGACAACATCGTACGTCTCGCGGCCGGTGCGCTTGAAGGTGATCGACTGGCCGTGCTTGAGCGTGATGCCCCGCGTGCCCGTATCGGAAAACTTGCCGAACGGACCGGCATCCATCACGACGATACGGCCGGCCGGCGCGGAAGACGGATAGCGAACGGTATAGTTCAGGTTCTTCCGCATGCAATTGACATCGAGCCATACGTTACCGCTGCTGGTCGGGACGAGGTCTACCGTGCTTCCCGCCTGGTCGTACCGCAGAATGTGCTTACCGGGGCCGAAGCTCATGGTCAGGCCTCCGGCTCGATCTCGGGTGCAGCCTCCGGCTCGGGCGGATCGATGATGGCAAAACCGCCATCGATCGTCACCACCTTGCCGTCCAGCATGCCGGCGACGGCTGCTTGGTACTGCGCTTCCGTAATCTTGATCGTCTCCGAAGGGCTGGTCATGACACCGCCCTCAAATGCCCAGTATCTCATTTGATCCTCCTGAAAATTCGCACGCCGATGTTCTTCATTCGGGTTTCAGTGTCTGTCCGAGCCACCAAGGACAGGTCGAAGTTCACTGCATTTGTGCTCGCGGTTCCATTGTTTGGACGGTTAGCTACACCATTGGCCCCTGTGGTGAACGGACCTGTGCCGGTTAGAGCCTCCTGTCCGCCCGAAATGGTGCCCGTCACGTTCTGGATTGCGTCGTTCTGAAGGGTGCCTGCCGAGCCGGCCCGAAGCATGCGCCGCTCGGTGTTGATGAGCCGGATCGTTTGGCCGTTCATGGGCGATCCCGCGAGGCTGACCAAAGCCGTCGCCAAGACCAGCGGGGCGGAACCCGATACACTCTCGCTGCCAAGGCAGCCTTCGTTGTACTGGCCCGATCCAGTCAAGCCAGACGTCAGCTCCACGAACCGATAGAGGCTGCTGTTCGTGGGGGGAATATCCACGCCCGCCACGTTGTCATCTGCGACGTAGAATTCGCCGATGCCCTTTGAGAGCCATTTCAGGTCGGCCAAGGTGGTCGAGGCGAATTTTGCAGACGTGAGAAAGCCATCCGCCATTTTCGCGCGTCCTGCCGCGTTGGCCGATAGAACCCCGTCGACGAGCTTGGCGATCGTTACCGCAGCCGCAGGAATGTCGTTGCTGGTGAGAAGTGAAAGGATCTGAGCAATGGTCAGCTTGACCGTCAGGCCTTCCCTCATCGCAGGCACGACATGGTCGCGCCCTGGCAGAGCCGTAGGGCTCAGATCTTCGATCGTGATTCCCATCGGTTATGCCCTCGCGGCGAACTGCATCACAAGTGCATTCGAGTAATCGTACATTACGGTCTGCGAGAGACGGTAGCGATTGACGTCAAATGCAGTGGGTGCCGGGGTTCCGGTGGTCTTAGCCCCGATAGAAAAATCAGGAACGAACGTGTTGATGTTGTTCGCGCCGATGGTGGCGAGCGAGAAGTTGAAATCCTTCGGAGTGCGTGCCCAGTTGATCGCCTGATCAAAGTCAAAGCGCGCGCCATTTTGCCCGACGTCACGGCCGTTCGTGCCCGTGATGAGCGCTTGCATAGCCATGCGGTCCTTGTTGACGAGGTTCGTGATCGTCGGGACGTTGCTGGAGTTGGTCACGACCCTGGCGACGAGCATGTCATCGAAGGAACTGTCGAACGCGGCGTTCGCCTCGGCTAGCGTCGACGGGTTGTAGGCTCCAGACGACAGATCCTTCAGCGAGAACCCATCCGTCTTGTTCCAGCGGAGATGGTACGTCTTGCTCGCGTCTGTGGCCAAGTCCGTCTGTACGGTTGCGTACGGCGAGATGCCGCGGTGCAGGAAGTTGACGCCGGCGGGCACGCGCACCTGGCCCGTGGCCGGCGTGATGACCCCGAAGTGACCGTTTGCGTTCTGCACCTCCGGGAAGATAGGAAGCCGCGACGATGCCTGAAGCAGGGTCAGGTAGGTCGAAGGGTCGCCGCCGCCTGTCGATGCGTCGATCTGGGCCTGAATGGCCTTCCTCAACTGTTCCATATCGCCGTTGTCCGGCGTCAGGCCATTGAAGGTGATGACGTGGCCGATTTCGGACTGGAGAGACCAGAGCAGCCAGTTCCACAGGGGCAGGCTGAACGGTCCGCAGCCGATGCCGCTCTGGATTTCGTCAGCAGTAGGCACGCGCCGCTCGCCATCCCAGGCGAACGGGGGGTCAAAATCAGCCATTTTCGGGGTTCCTTATCAGCAGGAATAGGGTTTGAGATCGATCTCGCACATCATGTCGGCGCCCCGCGTAAGCGCGCCGGTCCAAAGTTCTTCGCCACTCTCGGTGACGAGAATGTCGCCCGCCTCGGTCGCCAGAGGCAGGCCGTCGGCTTCCCAATCCTCGCAGGGGCCGCCCCAGCCTTCGCCGAAGCCGGCGACCAGGAACGTGCCGAAGTGCCAGCGGGATACGATGCCTGGCGCGAGCGGCAGCGCGCGAGGCACGATTTGCAGAATGGCCGTCTCGGCCTCGCTGAGTTCACGGAATGGAGCGAGGACCACACGTCCGTTGCCGGCATCGAGAACCGCCGCCTGCTCCCCATAGAGAACTTGTAAAGAGGCGGTCAGGTCTTCGAGGCTGTAACGCGACTGCATCTGGAACGATCGAGAGATGAGCAGCTTCCGGTACATCTCGTCATCGTCGATACAGATCTCCGAAATGCCGTCCTCACCGCAACCCTCCCACGAGCCAACCTCGCAAGGGCCTATGATCGGTCGGTCGGTCGGCACGCCTTCGCAGGCAAATCCGTAGACCGGCTGGATGTCGCACACGCAGTGGCAGCGAGGGAAACCCATGCGCTTGCCGATCAGTGTCAGTTGATCACCAACGGCCGACTGGAGGTCGAAATGGCTCGGTAGATCGCAGATCGCCGTATGGATCTCCGCCACCTTCCGCATGTAGGTGCGGATCATGTGGAGGAGCTTCGGGCTTTCGCGATACTGCGTGAGGACCTTGTTGATTCCGTCCTCGACCATCGCATCAGGATCGACGCACGCCATCAGGGAGCCACCACGACCGCCACATCATCAGCGGCAAGGGAAGCGCGCTCGATGAACGCAATATCGACATCCTGATTGTCGCCCTGCGAAATGCCATCCCTCTGCCCGTTGATGGCGACCACCTCGACGTTGGAAAACAGGCTCTCGATGATAGACCGGACACGATAGTAGGACACATCCTCCCCATTCAGGAGGAAGATCGAAGAGAGAAATGCCGCCTTGATCGCCGAAGCGGCCGGCGGCGGGCAGCCCAGGGCATCGCGGCGCGTGCGGACGGTGATCGTCAGCTGCACGGGAACATCGATCGGGCGGAGGATGCGGAAGGACCGGCAGTAGCCGTCGATCACGCTCTCGACAATCTCAGTTCCGAAGATGGTCACGCCGGGCACGATGTACTGTCGTATGGCCCGGGCAATATCCTCCCCTTCGCCGCCCGTCACGGCAACGCAGATGGAGCCGGCAGGCATGCCGTTCTCGTCGACCTCGCCCGTGTCATTCACCCACACATGGGAGTACGTCACACCGTCAAGGGCCGCGATTGCTCGCGTGATATCCTGCAGGTCGATGCGGGCTTGGCCGGCATTCGTGATCGCGCGGCGATATTCCTCGTCGTTGGCTGTCCCTCGCCCGATCAGACGAATGCTGCCGAGGGTATCCAGCCGCGTTCCCTCTGCCTGATCCGGGTCATAGGACTGGTAGATGTCTTCTGCTTGCTCCCAGAGCTTCGTGATGATCTCGGCCATCAGGCCGTTGACCTGACCGAGCGGTGACTGAGGGGTCTGGATCACGCCCGGACCGAACTCGGTCACCAAGGCAGCCTCAATTTCGGCAAGCGTCACAGTGAGCGGCTTGCGCGAGAAACCGGTCGGCAAAACGCCATAGTCGGTCATAGGGCCACCTCTTCATCGAACATGGTCAGGACATTGATGCCGCGGATGATCAGGCCCCGCGTCGGCCGGTCGAAGGCGACGGAGAACGATGTGATCTCCTCGATGCCGTCGGTATCGAGCAGTTCAGCCTTCACGACGCTTTCGGCGAGCGCGGGGTCATATCCCTTGCCGAGAATCTGATCGAGCCACGGGACGCCGCAGGTCGTGTCAAGGAACCACTCGCCGGAATAGGTCTGGAGGCGTTGGCGCCCGTGTTGGCCGACCGCTTCCGCATCTGTCACGACTGCAAGGCTGCCGTCGACGCGAAGGAACAGGTCGTTTGTTGCCTCGTCGATCGCGAGGCCGATGCGAACTGCTGTCATAGGACCATCGCCCGAAGCTTGGCGGCGAGCGCCGCGAATTGACCTTGATGAGTGAGCGGCCAGATGCCTGCCGATGAGCCGCCCGACACCGTCGTCGTCTCATTGCCGAGCAGTTCAACCACCTGCGCCAGGATGTCGAAGAGGTTCCCCTCGGCCCCGTTGAGCTGGAACTTGCCGTCGGGCGAGCCCTTCATTCCGAACGTGCCCGACGTGTTGAACCTCAGGTGGAAGTTGTCAGCGTCCGCGTTCTCAAGCGGGGCCGAGAGACTGTCGCCGCCCGCGAGCGAGGCCCGCATTGTGGATAGGTGATAGGATCTGGCGTCATATGCGCCGCCGTCTCCGCCTTCTTCATAGTCATCCATCGCCCGCATCTGGGGCGCGAGCATCACCCGCGTGCCAGCGGCGACCGGGAACGTCATGCCCATGCCGTTGGTGCGCGGCTGGTCAACCGGCACCTCGTAAAGATCTGGCATGTCGACCTTCTGGCCGTTGTGCAGCGGCTTGTAGAGCGGACGAACGGTCGCGGTGCCCTTGGAAGCGTCGAACGACAGAACCTCGCCAGGGATCGGCCCCCACATGCTGTCCCGTTCGGCCTGCGCCTGCTGCCCCGTGATGTCGCGCGAGAGGTTCGTCGTCTTTCCGAGCAGGCCAACCATCAGCGCTTGATCCCCTCGTCTACCTTGCCGCCCTTGATGGCTTCGCCGGTAATGTCGACCTTGAACTCACCGGTGTAATTGTCGCCGGAGTAGGTGCATTCCGAGACCCTATACATCCCATCGGCCGCGTTCATTTCGAGCGTCTGGCTCTTGATCTGCACCCGCCTGTTCGGGCGGATTTCCGGGTTCAGGAGGGCCGAGACGCGCACGCCGTTGTCGGTGATAGCCGGTGTGCCGATCATGCCCGTCTCCGGCGTAATGAGCGCCACCGTGCCGACAAAGCCGTCACTTGGGACCAGTTCAAGGGTTTCGTTCTGGCTCGACCAGTAGAAGCCGTTGCCCCGGCCGATCGTGTCGAGTTCGCGCACGCAGGAGCCGCAGACGGCATATGGCCGCTTGAACGTCTTGCCCTCCAGTGCCTCGGGATACTTGAACTCGCCGCGGCTGAGGCCCTTGGCCTCCATCTGCTTCGCGATATCGTCAATCACGTCCTTGACGGGCGTGCCGGACGGGTAGCTCTTGCTGATCGTCGCCCTGCGGAAAGCGGCATCACCATCCCCGCAGGCGATCGTGGTGATGATGTTCGTCCCCTCGCGCTTGTGCTCGACGTCGCGAACCGCGCCCTTGAAGATGATGCCTACATTGCCGGAATACTCCGTCGCCACTCTGCCGAAATCCGATACGTACACGCCGTTTTCGTTTCGTCGGTAGTTGAGAACTCCAGGGCCCGCCATACCCGCAGGCGGCATATAGCCA
Source organism: Shinella sumterensis (assembly GCF_004514425.2). GTDB lineage: Bacteria > Pseudomonadota > Alphaproteobacteria > Rhizobiales > Rhizobiaceae > Shinella > Shinella sumterensis. The sequence continues at coordinate 20,010 of NZ_MYFN02000006.1, read as the reverse complement.
GCCTCGAGCGTGATGGCGTCGAACTCCTTGCCCATCCCGTTACGCGTGGTCTCGGCGAGGTTGTAGAGCTTGATCTCCGCTGAGTTTGGCGAGGACGATATGCCCTTGCTGATGGAGAACTCGATCTTGATCTCATGGACTGAGACCAGGCCGGGATTGATGACCAGGCCGCCGTTGAACGAGGCCCTCACCTTTCTCAGGTACTGAAGCATCAGGCCGCCGCCAGTTCGGCATCAGAGGCATGGAAGAGCTTCACCGTTCCTGCGGGCAGCGCCTGCCGATCCGCGACCGCGCCCGGCGTGACGGCCGCGGCGAAGATTACTCCAAGGCCGAGATTGAACGGCGCCAGCAGATCGACGCCCGTCACGATGCGCCGGCCTTGCAGAACAGGCAGATCGTCAATGGCCAGATCGAAGCTCCAGCGCTCAGACGTCGGGTTATACCGCAGCCGGATCGTCACCCGGCGGTTGTTGATGATCGTGCCAAACTGTTGGTCGGCCGCATCGATGACGCGAAAGACTTCCATCAGTTGCCCGCCAAGCTCGAAAGGTAGGATTGATCGGCCGGCATGGCAGACACCACGCCCGCATCGCCGCGTTGGATGGTCTGTGACGCCCGATCGGGTGTAGCGCCGCCCTTGGCCCGCTCAGACGTGGCCGGCGCTGACCTGGTGCTCTTCTTGCCGCCGGGGTTACCGCGCTCGCTGTTGTCGCCCTCCGGGTCGGCCGCATAAGCCGTCCCGACAATGATCACCTCTTGCAGCTCCACCCTGCCCCGGAAGACGGACGAGAAACCGGCATCCCGCTCGGGATAGATTCCCTTCACGAGCATGTTGCTGAACACCTTCAGCCCTGTGACGAGCGTGAATGGCACACGCGATTCCTGAAAAGCCACCAGAGCGGCGAAGGTGGCGGCCGCATTCCCGCTTGCGACCTCCAGCCCGACCTTCTTCGGCATCACGACGGCATGGTCGGTTATCTTGGCTCCGGTCTCGATGGCGATCTCGGTGATGTCCAGTTCGGAACTGGGCTTCTCGGAAATCACGCAGTCGAGCGGGACCGGGCCGATGCTCGTAGAAAAGGCGATGATGGAGGACATCAGAAAGCATCGTCCTTCTCGAACCGAGACGCCCGCGCTGCGCCGGCGGTGGCGTTGCCGATCGCATTCCCGACAGCGTTGCCGGTAGCAGCAGACGCGTTTGCCACGCCGTTCACTACGACGTTCACGCCGCCGACGTTGACGCGCTGATCTCGGTTGTCAGCCATCGTATTGGTGACCGCCGCAGCGGATGCGCCGCCCTCCATCTTGGCGCGGTTCTCTTCAAGGTTCTGCAGCATGAACTTGTAGTCGAGCGCATCCTTGGTGAAGCCTGCGGTCGGGTTCTCGTCGGGCCTATCCACCCGGCGATTTCCGTCCATGTAGATGAACTTGCCTTCCTTATCGTAGCCGTGGCCTCCTTCGACATAGCCCGGCTTCGAGCGCGGGTTGTCGACGGCCTTCACCTGAGCGCCCTTGGCGTCCAGGCTGGCCAGATAGTCGAACCCGCTCTTGGCGAGGTAGAATGCAGCCGAGAACGCCCCGAGGGCAGCCGCCAGAGGCCAGACAGCGCCGGTGAACGTTCCCAAGATTGCGGCGGCACCAGAAAGCCCGAGCGCCGCAGTCCCAATAGCGGTGATTGCAGAGGCGACCGCATCGGGGTCAGCACCCAGGAAGTTGGCGAGCGAGTCCACGAAGTCGCCGATGACGGAATCACCGCCGCGGAGGTAGGTGAGGAAATCGTCGACGGCCAAGGCGAGCGCGCTGAACAGTGACACGACAGGGAAAAGGCGTATGCCGATCGCCAGAAGCGCCCACTTGAGCGATTCCCAGACGCCCTTATGCTCCTCGATCAGCTCGGCGATCGTGCCCCAATGCGCAGCAAGCCTCCAGCCGAACCGGGCGATGGCATCGGTGATCCATACGAAAGCCGCAGACCAAGACTTGGCCCACCGGTCGAGCGTTCCATCAAGGTCCAACTGGTTCAGGAAGTTGATGGCGCGGCCGAGCTGCCCTTTGACGGCATCGAAGAACCCCGCCTCCCCGATCCGGCGCTGAAAATCCGTCCATGTGTCGGACAGGTTCGAGATCATCCCGTTCCAGGTCTTCGACTGGCGAACCATGGCGCCGGAGAAGCGCTGGCCGAAGCGCTCCTGAATGAACTTTGTGATCTCCTCGCCGGTCTTCTTTGTCGTCTTGGTGAGGGTCTTGCCGTTCTCGGTCCACGAGAACGTCACTTGGTCGCCCGCCTGGCTGGCGCGGATACCGAACTCCTTCAAGCGCTCGAACTCGCCGGTGGACGCATCCGCGATCATCTCGACGGCATCGATCAGGCGCTTGCCCATTGCCGATGAAGCGTTGCCAAGATCCTCCATGAGCCCGTTCGTCGGGTCCATGCCGTAGGCCCGGAGCTTGACGAAGGCGGAGGTCAGTTCCTCCACCTCATACGGCGTCTTTTTCGCGAAGTCGCTGATCCAGTCGAGCGATGCACGAGCCTTTTCGGCGCTACCTTCCACGGTTTCGAGCGTGGCCTGGAAGCTCTCGAACTTGGCCGTGGTGGAGATGACCGACTTGCCAAGCGCAGCCGCTGCCGCTGCAGCAACCGTTCCGGCCGCAACCGCGAAGGTGGCGAGCCGCCGGGCAGCATCATCGATCGACTGCGTAAACGAGCGCAGCTTGTCTTGCCCCTTGACCTCATAGCCAAGGATAGCGACCAGTTCGTCAACGATCATTGATTGCAGACCTCAGTAGCCATATTGATGGGCACAACCCATGGGAGGATTTCGATGAAGAGTTTCGGACTTGCTATCTTCGCGCTTCTGGTTGCGGCGGCTTCAGTCGCGGCGGATAACTGGCGGGAGAAGGCCATCGCACTGGTCCAGGAAGAGCCGAAGGTCATCGAGGCGATGTTCCCTCAGCCAATTTCGCTATGGGTCTCGGTGCGCGATGACGGCTCAAATCGAGACGGATATGCAGATTACGTATGCTTGCTTTTGAGCGAGGCCGGCATGCCCGAAGGGGAACACATAACGATCAGAATCCTGGATGCCGCAGCGCTATCAAACGACCAAATGACCGAACTTGGCAGGAGCCAATGCTCAAAGGGTTAGTCATCACTCTCGCCCTCGCCGGCCCCGCATTTGCAGCAGAAGACATAACCGGCCGCGCCTCTGTCATCGATGGTGACACGATCGATATCCAAGGCGTCCGCATCCGGTTCGACGGTATTGATGCGCCCGAGAGCAGGCAGAGATGCCTCAACAGCGCCGGAGAAGCCTACCGCTGCGGCAAGACCTCAGCCGAAGCGCTAGACGCGTTCCTCGCCCAATCTCGGCCGGTTTCCTGCAAGAGGACCGGGCGAGACCGCAACCGGATCGTGGCAATCTGCACCCGTGCAGACGGAACCGACGTGAACCGATGGCTGGTCCGCAACGGTCACGCCATCGACTGGCCGAAATACAGCAAGGGACGGTATGCCGCTGAGCAGCGTGAGGCAGAAGCAGCGAGGGCCGGGATATGGGCCGGGATCTTCGAGTGGCCTTGTGTCGTGCGCGGCGCGCGCTGCGACTAATCCTTGCTCTTTTCCTGCATCGCCCCCTTCAGATCGAGCGCTTCATGAGCGTCCATGACGTCTTGAAGCGTGACCCATTGCCTTAGATCGGCCTGAGTATAGATCGGCGGGTCTGCAAGGATCGGCCGCCACAGCCACATGTTGAGGTTCGGGGCTATGCGCCCGACCTCGGCATTGGTCAGGCCCTTCCCGCCACCCCGCGGCTGCCACTGCCCGGCGCGGCGGAGAAAAAATCCCCGAACACCTCTTTCAGAACGAAGGCCACGACCGGGATGATGGCGCCGAAGTCTTCGGACAGGTCCCCGTCGAGGTCCATTGTCTCGTAGTGCCCCGACGGACGCTTGAGCTTGGCAAGCCCGACTATATCGCCGACCAGATGAGCGAATTCGTGGGGCTCCAGCCCCTCGAAGACGCCGGTGAGCACCCCGATGAACTTGACGCCGACCGCCTGCTTGGCTTCCTCGCTCTGGGCCGACCGAATCGCGCCGATAAGGTCGGGCAGCTGGTCGGCCACGCCGCCGGCCGCACGCATCAGCCGGGCTTGCAGGCGCAGCGCCTCAGATGCAAGGGGCCGGTCAACCCGGATTTCCATGTTCCGGATCTTACGCTCAGCCATTCGGAATCTCCGCATTGAACTCGCCGGTCACGAGGACCCATTCGCGAACCGTGGCATTCGCGCCCTTCGTGTCAGTCGGCGCGGTCTGGATGAAACACTTGTCTGCCGTCCCGCCCTCGCCGCTCGACGTGTCGTAGGCGGTGACCGGGAATGCCGTTGCCGGCGAAGCAAGAGCCTGCTGGCGCTTGAGCTTCTGCTGGAGCAGCCGGTGCGTCGGGCTGGTGTGCTGCAGCCGGAGCGTGATCGTCGCGCCGCGGTTGGCTGAGACGGAGAACAGGGCCGAGCCGTCGGCGCCGATGAGCATGGTGCCCTTGTCGGCGATCGGCGCGATGCTGATTGCATCGTCACCGTCCCAGAGGCCCTGGATGATCTGGCCATCGACCGTGTTGGCGGTATTGATGAATCCATATGCGGAAGTAAGTGCCATGGGTCAGGCCTCCTTAGAATGCCATCTGGTAGCGGACGACGGCATAGTGGACCGCGCCGGCATAGCGGAAGCGGCATTCGATGTTCGGCGCGATACGGGCCTTGCGCTGGCTTTCCGGCACGTCGAAGACGCTCGGAACGGTGATCTGCACCGCGGCCTCGTAATCGCCCGTCTCCGGGTTGAGGTCGTTGGCGACGATGCCGGCGCGAATGGCTTGCTGCATGACCGTGCGGACCGCGCCGGCCAAGACCTGCATGCCGCTGTCGTCGAAGCGGACGCGCGGGTTATTGAGGAAGATGCCCAGCATCTCCTCCTCTGTCCGGGCAATAATCCAGTCCGTCGCGTGGATCTCGTCGAGGAAGACGTTTGCCGTGAGGGTCGAGCCTTCGACGACAAAGTTGCGGCTGCCGATGTCGATATAGGTGTTGGCCATATGGCCGGCGGCTTCCGACTGGCCGACGCCGGGCGTGAAGCCCGTAACGGCGGTGAGCGCAGCGGAGCCGATGTTCACGGCGGGGATGCCCGGCAGATACTTGAACTTGGCGGTGTAGGCCGTGTTCGCTTCATCGAAGCTGCGGGTCTGCATGTACGCAGCGAGCGAAGCAGCGGGATAAACGTCTGCCGTCGTGTGATAGAACACGCCGGCGCGATCAAAGTCACCCTTGTTCGCCGCAGCAATCGACGTGGTAGCAGCCGGGTTCTCGGTGTCGTCATCGTTGCTGTCGATGATCGCGAGCTTCGGCTTTGCCTGGATCCAGGTCAGGAGGGCCGAGAGGGCCGCCACGTCGCGCAGATTGGCCGCGATGGTGAGGAAATACCAGTCGCTGTCGTAGGCATAGAGGAGATCGAGCTGAGCGGTCAGTTCCGGGCCCGTCATCGTGCCATCGTCGGCGACATGGCCGATCTTGAGCAAGCGCGGGCGCGGGTTCTGCGAGAACGCCGAGAGCGCGGCCTTGTAGGCGCTGGTGGTCGGCGCCCAGTCGGTGGCGACCTCTTCCATCGAGCCGTAGGCCTTGGTGCGGGCCGTCGTGTCGACCTTGCCGGCCACCGTCTCGGTGGTGATGATGAGTTGCGTCCCGAAGCCACGGCGGCTGGGGAAAGCGTCATTGCGCGAGACAGAGACGTCCACCACGCGCGAATAGGGGATCACCGCCATGGCGATTTCCTTTCTGGTTGAGTTTTCAGGGGTTACTCAGCCCGAGCGATGTCGAAGCTGTAGTCGTCGATGACGTCGACCTCGCCGACGCTGTCACGGATGATGCCGCGAACGATGATGTCCATCTGAGCGCGGGGCTGCCATGCGTTGTTGATCCAGTCCGGCACGTCCCGTATGGCTGAAACCTCATGGACATGCAGGCCGGGCATAAGCGGCTCCATGACCTGAGATACCTTCATGGCCGATACGATGGGCCGGAGCCGATCGGTCGGGCTCGGGCCGTAGGCGTGAACCGAGAACCGCCATTCCATTTCGATGACAGGAGCCGCCGTGACGATCTTCTCGCCGGCCGAGTTCTCCGCATCGGTCTCGGTGTATTCGGTCTGCTGGTGCCAACGCCGGACCTCTGCCGTGCCGGTGTCGTTGACCATGACGTAAGACAAAGCCGGCGTCGGGCCGGACTGATGGGCCTTGATCGTGGTTGCGCCCGTCTTGGCCTTGACCCAGCGAACAAGGGCGCTGTGGACCTCATCATCGGTCATGCCAGTTTCCCCAGCGCGGCGCGGTAGAACGCACCGTCATCCCTCGGCCAGACGAACAACACCCGGTAGCGCACGCCCTTGTGGGTGATCACGTCGTCGAGAAGGATGTCCGATCGGCTCCAGCACATCCAGCCGGCCTCGGCGCGGATGCCCTCCGGCATGTCCATCAACTGATTGCCCTTCACCGGCTGAATGGCGGCGCGGATCGTGGCGCTCGCAGCCGCACCCGGCACCCACTCCCCATCCTCATTGTAGGCGCCACCGCTTCGGCTCCGGGTGACGTTGACGGCCTCCCCGTCGATGGCAATGGCAACGTCGATCATGATCCGTCCCACACCTTCCAAGTCACCGCGCCGCGCATCTCGCCGGAATCGATCAGCGGGTTGCTTGAGCCTTTGATTTCAATGGTCGTCGGGCTGTTAGGCGGCGACTGGAGCGACGTGATGCTCTCTTGCACATCGCCCTGCGCCATGATCCCGAGCTTCGCCAGCACGACCGAGATAGAAGTCTTGCCGGTGAGCAGCTTCGCCGCCGACGCTCGCATGCCGTGCCGGTACTTGCCCTTGTTGTCCCGCATGGCGTTGCGGAGGAATGGCCGCTCTGGAACCGGACCGCCCCAGCCCCCGCCGGAAGCGCCTCCGCGCGTGCCGAACTCGTTCCAGACGGCCTTCTGGATATTGTCGCTGTCGGCCTCACCGGATGGAAAGCCGACCTTTACCTTCTTGGGGCCGCGCAAGCTCAGCTGGATCTTCGACAGATCGACATGCCGGCGGCGCACCACATCGACTGTAAAGCTCACGCCTCGCTGGCCTCGGAAGGCTCGGAGGGCGTTTCAGGGACCTTGCGCGTGCGGCCGTCAATCGACAGGTCCTGCGATGCCCTGACCAGCTTCTCGCCGGCCTCGGTCAGTTCGACGTCGCGGCTCTTGCCGGGATGGATGAACACCACGCCGCTGGTGGTGTGGACGCCCTGGCGCTCTTTGCCCTTGTTCGTCACTTTCATGGCTTTCTCCTCAGACAACGGCCACGGCCGGGAAGTTCCGGCGCATGATGGCCAAGTATTCCTGCCCGTATGCCGTGAGCATGTAGCCGCTTGCGGCGCTTCCGTCCGACGAACCGCCGGGAGTGGCGAACTCCGTCTCGACGTCGCCAACCTTGCGGCGCTTGACGATGCCCGTCCCTGCCGATCCTTGGCCGGAAGCGGTGCGGGCTGGCTCTCCTTCCATCGTCAGCCAGTGAGCGACGAGAAGCATCTGAGCGCGGGCGCGGTCCTTCTCGACCCACGTCTCGCCCACCTCTGCCACGGCATCGTCGATCATCAACTGGATCAGGGCATCGCTCACCGGCGCGAATTCCGGGTAGCGGGTCTTGAAGGTTGTTGGAGTCGGGGTGGTATAGGCCATCTTCCATCCTCTGGAAGGAATACCCGGCGGAAAACCGCCGGGCTATTCGTTACTTCTTGGATGCCTCTACGTATGCGGCCTTGTCTTCATCGCTCATTGCGTTGAAAGCATCGGCATCCGCCTTGGAAAGGCCCGACAACAGCATGGTTTCACCCTGCGTGACGTTGAACTTGCCGCCGCCGTGATGTTCAGCCTTGAGCGCTGCCGGTTGGCCGGAGGCGCCTCGATCAGCGATCAGCTTTTCCAGATCCGCGACCTTGGCCTTTTCTGCCTGAAGCTCCGACTGAAGAGCAGAGTAGCTTGCGTCGAAACGCTTGCGCATCTCCGCCATCTCTTCGGTATCGCCGTTCTCATCACGCTCGCCGAGCGCCGACTTCTTCTTGCCCTTGCCGTCGATGATGAGAGACCCGTCCTTGACGAGCGCCGCAACGACGGGGTGCTCTTTCGATTCATCCCAGATCTCGGGCTCCACCGCGATGGAGCCGTGGCCGGGGACAACCTGACCCGTGGGGAGGCCGATGCCTCCCGCGAGGGCATTTTCGATAGTGACCTGTTTGGACATGGCTGCCTCCTCAGATGCCATCGAGGTAGCGCATCGCGCCCGGACGGCGCACTTCCACGCCACCGGTGCGGAAGATGCCCGGAACCTCGAACTTCAGGAGCCGCTGCTCTGCCTGAAGCCAGCGCAGCGGCATGGGGACGTGCATTTTCACGACATCAGGCGTGCGGCGATAGGCGACCATGCGCTGGGTGCTGCCGGCGCCAGCGGTCTCAAGACCGAACACGGCACGAATGGTCAGCGGCCGACCGGTACGGGCCGTGTAGACGTTGGCCCGCAGGATGTAATCCAGCAGGTTGGTCTCGGACGTCGGATCGAGACGTTTGCCGATCAGATAGTTGTACCGATCCTGGCTGATCAGGATGGTATCTGCCGTCTCGATGCCGTTCGATTCGGTGAAGATGAGCCCGAGCACGCGGTTGAAGTCGGCGACCACTTCGTCCGGGGTTTTGGTCGGCCAGGTTGCCGTACCGCCTGCACCGTTCGCGGCGGTGAGAGCGGTGACGCTGGTCGTGTTGATGAGGCCGGACATGCCGAGCTTCGACCGGCCGATGAACGCGAGGTTGTCGATGAACTGCTCGTACTTGCGACGGGCCGCATCAGCGCGCTCATCGGTCAGGCGGATGCCGTATGCCTGGGCATGGGCAAGCTCCTGGAGATTGTAGCGGTAGCCAATGCCGACCATGAAGACGCGGCTCGAACCCTTGTCGAGCTTGAAGTCGACAAAGTTGATGTCGTCGCCATCGGGCGCGAATTCACGGGCTTCGCCAATGTCATCGCCCATCGAGAAGAAATCGATGGCGGTCGTCCAGTCCGGCGCGGAGTTGTCGACCGGGACAAGTTCCCGGTACTGAAAGTCCGGGTACTGGCGGGCATAGATGCCGGGCTCGATATAGTTCTGCGCGGTGCGCAGGAAGTTCAGCGCCAGAGCGGGCGCATCAGTCGTGAACATGGTGATGTCCCCTTACTTGGTGACGCCGAGGCGAAGCTTGGCGATCTGGTTGGTGGTAGAGGTGACCGTCGCCCATTCCGCGTTCTCGATCAGCTGGTTTGCGCTGGAGTTCGAGACATTGGTGAAGGTGCCGGTCGGTGTCATGTAGACGGGATCGCCCTGCGCAACGGCGACGAGCGCCGTGACCCAGATCGAACCGTTTTTCATCACGCTGATCTGGTCGTAGGCCTTGAAGACCTCGCCCTGTTCAAACGGGATCGTGCGATCCGCCACGGCGATGCCAGCGAACTTGCCAATGGCCGCCGGAAGAGCGACCGTATCCTCGACCGTGCCGAAGAGAACGCCGCGCCCGAACGGGATATCGGCGGAAGCGGCGGCCACGATCATCGAAATGATGTGATGTGGCTCCGTCGTGGCGATCATGCCGGGATAACCCTTCGGCGTATCGCGAGAGTAAGAGACGGGAGGGATTGCCATTATGCGGTCTCCTTCTGGTTACCCTGCCAGGCGTTGCGATCACGCTGAAGCATGGCTTCGTAGGCCTTGTTGCTGTCGGTGAGATTGGCCGGCGCGCTGAGGCCATCGGCGACGACGCGGGCGAACGGATCGGGGTTCTTCTTGGCGTCTTCGGCCAGGATGTCGAAGCGCGCATCGATGTAGGCCTCGGGCTTGCCGGCGAGAGCCGCATCGCCGAGCTTGGCGACGACCACGGCCTTGCGGATATCGGCGTCGGTCAGACCTTCGGTCTTCACGTCCTTGGCGATGGACTTGGCAACGGAGATGAGGTCCGCGCGGGCCTGCACCTTGGCGTCGAGAGCCTTCTCGTCGAGAACATTGGCCTTGAGGGCGTCGATTTCGGCGTCCTTTTTGGCCAATTCGGCGTCCTTGGCGGCGATAGCCGTCTGGTGCGCCTTCTCGGCGTCGATGAACTTCGTGTTGGCATCGGCAAGTCGCGACTGCAGCGTGCCGATCACCGTGGCTCCCTGGTCGGTTACTTCGACCGGGATGCCATCGACGGTAACCGTCTTCAGGGTCATGATCTTTTCCTTTTCGGGTTGCTGATCATTGGTCACAGGGGCGGCGCCCCACGAAATCGCACCGTCACCGATGCGAGCTTGAGAACCAGCCCGCGCCCGATCGACGATCGCGAGATGGTTGATCTTGATGTTCGATTGCTGGGCGTCGAAGGCCGAGCCATCCGGAGCCACCCCGTCACCCCAGACGAGTTCACAGGTGTAACCGGCCGAAAGCTCGCGCTTGCCGGTCTCGACGGCCTCGATCGCTGCGGCGTCCTTCAGGATCAGCGGCAGGTGGACCCACTCGCCATCCTTTTTGGCTGCCGTGCTGACCTCGCCGACGGCGAGCTTCTTCCAGTTGTCGGCGGTCACAGCCTCCGCCGGGTGATCCATGGTGACCGGGGCGTGCGTGAAGCTCTGGAGGCTGGCATCGGCAAAGACCTGATCAGCGGGGCGGTAGACGCGCACCACGGGCAGTTCCGGCTTGCCGACCTCGGCCCCCGCATAAAGCTGGATGCCCGTGCGGACCGAGCGCGCCTCGGCGACAAGATATCCATCGGCCGTCCGACGCGTGCCGGACACCGCTACAGCGTCGGTGAATTGCATGGACATTGATCCTTTGATGCGATTACATCGCCGGCATGACCGACGAACAGTTCCGAGCCCTGCGCACGTTAATCCTTGACCAGAACGTCAAGATCGAAGCGCTGGCGCTCGAAATTCGGAAGCTCAAGCGGTCGATCGAGACGACGGAAGTCATCCAGATCGGCCCCGATGACATCGGCGATCGAGTTGACATGCCCGATGACGTCAAGAGGCTGCTGGGCCTCTAGAACTCGACGATACCCCGCGCGATGCATCGGCAGTTTATGGGCTGGCCTGGCGGAAGCCCCTGCTCCGCGCCGGTGGCCTCGCCCCATTTGTAGACCTTGCCGTCCATCCTGCGATGACGCTCGCGAACCCGCTCGTCCCGGCTGGTCATCCACGAGTAGGACGTCACGCCTGCCTGCTCCTGCCGGATGCGGTTCATATCGCTGTTCAGCTTGGCCGTCTGGTCCCGGGCGATGAGCTTCGCCCGCCGATCGGAGATGCCGAAGCCCTCGGCCAGCGCCTTCCGCAGCGTGGTCACCGAGTTCCCGGCGATACTGTTGTCATAGACCGCCTGCTGGATCCGCTTGATTGTGTCGTCGGCCAGGCCGGTGATGAGCGCCGTGTTGCGACCGGCGGCGGCTTCCAGATACGCGGCGAGGTCTTCCATCTGCACCACAGACCGAAGATCGATGCCCAGCGTTCTCTTGGCGGTGGCCATGAACGCTTCCGTGTGCCGGACCGCCTCCAGACGCATGACCCGGTTCACCGTGTCCGATGCGATCCTCTGTAAGGCGGCGGTGAGTGCAGCCAGACGATTGAACCACGACGGGTCCGCATCCCTCGTCATCGCCAGGCGCTTTTGCGCAAGTTCCGACTGATAGAGCGGAATGACGCTTTCCCGCGTCTCCCGCGCCATCTCGGTCAGCATGGAGCGTAGGGCGGCGTAATACTCACGTTCGGTTGACAGCCTTGGCTCTATAGCAGGCAGCTCAGCCTTGGTGCCCTTTGCTCGGCCGGCAGACCGGCCAAGCTTGGCGAGTGAATAGCGGAGCATCATTCCTCGCGAATGCCGGCTTGCCAGTCTTCCTTGACCTCCTGGAAGATTTCCGGCCCCAGCTCGATCTTGCCGCGGAACGGCTCGATGCTGTCGATGTCCGGCGCATCCGGGTCATAGCTGATGGTGATGTGCGGCTGGTACTCTTCGTGATCCCACGACGCACCGTTCCGCTTCATATCCTCATGGCGCCACGACAGCGCGCTTGAGGCGAACGCCAGCACCTTCGCCTCGCCGTTCTGGCCGAACGCTTCCATGAGGCGCGGTCCGCCGGCGGGGATGGTCAAGCCGCCCTTGCCGTTGTCCGACCAGTTGTCGCCCATCTTCATCCAGTCGACCGGAGTGCGGCTGAACGTGATGGTGACGTGCAGGTCATCCGCCGGGAGCGTGGTCTTGAAACCCTGCCCCTTCGCCCATGCAATGAGTTCGTCGGCGTTCAGGACGTCACGACGGACATAGAGCGTGCGCGGAGCGGCATCGCCCATCTGCTGGCGCGCCGCCTCGGCTTCGGCTTTCGCTTGAGCCTCTGCTTCCTTTTTCGTCTCGAATTCCTTATCCCAATCCGTGCCGGTCTCTTCCATGGCCTGGTCAAGGCCGGGATAGAACGAGCTTTCGACGAGCTGGTTGGCTACGACGGTTCGCAGCTCTTCCGAGGTGAACAGGCCGGTGCGGCCGAAGATTTCGGAGGTCTCGGCGTACATCTTGCCGATCTCGGCCTGCTCCTTCTCCGTCATCTGCTTGAGCGGGGACCACTCATAGAAGATTTCCGCAGGGCGGCTGCCGAGCGCAGACCGGATCAAACATTCGTCGAGCCGATACAGCGCCGGCGTCATCTCCAAAGACTGGATGGACGACACCCGGTCGTAATAGTTGTTCATGTCCGATTCGCCGGTGGCGCTCATGCCTGCCGGCGACTGGCCAAGGAGACGGGTCACCGGGATATCGGCGGCGCCGGCTGCCATCTGCAAGAAGGTCTGCATGATCTCCGGCAGTTGGGCGAACGTCACCTGCTTCCGCTCGTATTCCTCATCCTTATCGAGGATCAGGGCACGGTTGACGCCCTTGGCGGTTGCAGCGAGCGCGAAACGCTCCAATAGCCGGCTGCTATAGGCCGGATCGGCGAGGCTCGCCATGAAATCCGGTATGCGGAACACGTCAACGTTCGCCTCAAACACGAGCGATGCGATATTGGCCGCCGTGGCGTCGGCGTTCTTCATCGCCGTGTAGACGGCTTCCAGGATGCTGTCGCCCCACCCTTGGTTCGGTCCCTGCGACAGGAGATTGTCGGCATGGGGTGCGCCTACGAAGACGGCAAGGCGCGAGGGATGGATACGAACCATCGAGGCCGTCGACGAGCCCGTGACCTCGTAATAAGCGGGGCGGCCATAGAACTCCGAAAGCACGTCCTGGCTGATCTCACCGGCGGAGACATCGCGACGGCCCAGCACCGTCAGGTACTTGATGCCGCCTTTGCTGATGCGCTCCGGGTCGAGGGGCTGCATCAGGTCCGTGTCGCCAGTGCCGATGTACAGAGCAGCGCCGCCCCACAGGCGGGCCTTGACCTTCACCTCAAGCAGCTTGTGCCAGAACCCGAGACGCTTTTCCTCAGCCTCGATAAGCTCAATCTGATCCTGTTCCGCCTGCCAGTCGCGGCCCTTGCGCACGGCGTCCATGGCGGGGATGTCCACAATCTTCCGGCCAAGCCAGTTGCTCTTGTAGATCGCGGCCAGTTGGTAGTCATCGAGATACTGCAGCACATAGGCGGCCGTGCTTATCTTGTCGCGCAGCGGATCGCCAAGGCCGGCGACGACAGACCGGAGGCTGTCATTCGTCCGAAGCTGTACGACATTACCCATTGCGCTTGTCCCTGAGTTTCGGCGGGTTCTTCACCACGTCCCGAGCAATCCGCGGCAAAGCCTTCACCACGCCCTTCACGCCGCCCTGCTTGCGGGCCTCGGCAATCATCTGCCGGCGCTTTTCACAGGAGCCACAGGCCATGGGCGTCATCCAACGTTTGCGAGAGTGTACGAGGACCCGAGGGCCAGTTCGTTCAAGGCGTCCGCGAAGGCGTCCACCTGGTCGTCGTGAGGCGCGTTCGGGAACGAGCACACCTCGTCGAGAAAGTCCGTATTCCAGAGCCCGCGCAGGAGCTTCACATTCCCCGCCTCGGTCTGGGCAGAGGCAGGCGTTGCTCTCGTCGCCTTATCACCGGTGGGCTGAACCACCTTGACCTTGTAGCCGGCGAGCAGCTTGATCTTGCTTTCGGCATCGGCCTTGCCTGCGGCGCCTGGGTCCTGAGGCATGCGGATCGTGACGGATAGCCCGTCCTGCGATGCATGGTTCTTGAGCTTCGTGTTCACCTCATTCGGCGACCACCGGCCGCGGTCCACATGCTCGACATAAAACGTGCCGTTGACGTAGGTCATGCGCAGACCGACGGTCCAGTCGGGCGATCTGCCGGGCGTCGGCTTGCTGGCCGCGAAGTCCCATGCCCTGCACTTCTTCCCGCCCGCCGGGATGGCGTCGACAATCTCGAAGTCGCCGCGCTGGAACATACCGCCGGACCGGGGCGCCGGCCGCTGCTGATACTGCCCAGAGTAGGCGTATGAGCCTTTGGCACGCTTAAGCCGCTCGATCTCTTCCCGGGGGAACCGCTCGGGAAAGAGCAGTTCGCCCTCTTCCGTCCGCGGGTCCTCAAAGAAGAGCTCGCCGTCGACATAGGTCTTGCATGCCCGGGCCGGCTCGAACTCCATCGGCAGGTTCAGGTGAACGAACCCGATATCCAGTTCCAGCGCCACCGCCGCAACATCCTGCTCGTGCAGGCGCTGCATGATGATGACGATTGCCGACGTCGTGACGTCGTTCAGGCGGTCCGAGATGCCTTCCCGGAAGATACGAACCGCTGCTTGGCGCTCGGTGTCGCTCTCTGCCGTTTCAGTCGAATGCGGGTCGTCGATCTTGACCCGATCGCCACGGCCACCGGTCATGGAACCGAACGGTCGAGCCTCACTGAACCCGCTGCCGGTGTTCTCGAACTTGCTCTTGGCGTTCTGGTCGCCGCGGAGCTTGAGGTCCCACACAGCCTGGAACTTGTCGCTCTCGATGAGGCGCCGAAGCTTCAGGTTATCGCGAAAGACGTTCGGCTGGCTGTACGATGTCGCCAGCACCTGAATGTCTGGTCGACCACACGCCCCCCACTCCCATGCGGTCCAGAAGACCTGCAGGAGAGATTTCATCATGCCGGGAGGCACGGTCATGATGAGGAATTGTATCTTCCCCGCCGTGACGGCCTCAAGATGCTTGCACATCGCCCGGAGTGCCCATCCGAACCGAAGCTCTTTCTTCGGCTCAAGGACGGTCCAGAACTCCTGGATGAACCCTTCCAGCGTCTGGCACCGGGCCCGGATGCGTTCGGCGTCCTGCGATACCCTCTGCCGTTCGGCCTCAGCCGCCCTCCTCGCCCTCTCCGCTCGGATCGCCTTCATCATCATCGCCGGATCCACCGGCAAGCGGACCGAAGAGAGCTTCGAGGCGATCGAGGTCATCTGGGCTCACGTTTGAAAGGTCTACTGTCTGGATCGGCCCGCCATTGGGACCGGAGTGCTCGCGCTTCACCGGGGCATAGCTGCCCTGCATCTTGTTCGCCTCAGCGATGGCAGAGATGGCCACGCGCGCGTCTTTCTCGGCGTGGCTGTCGAAGATCGTCTTGAGAGCCGAAAGCCTGTCAGCGGCCGTCCATTCGGCTTTTTCGGCCACTCTGGACTTAATCTCGTCGACGCGGCGCTGAACGCTGTCATTTGCTGTCAGGCGGGAAGCGTTTCCCCGATCTGGCTTGTAGCCGGCAAGCGCATAGGCCTCATCCGCCGTCTTTCCTTTCGCCAGCGCTTGAGCCATGCTCTCATGCCGTGCATTTTTCAGGACTGGCATGGGCTAACCTAGGAGGAACAAATGAAGGATTGGCAGGTCATCAGATACGATAGCCTTGAGAGACAAAAGATTTGGAGGCTACCGGGCTCACTGACCGAGAGCGAAATTGAAGAATTGCTTCGTAGACTTGTTGCCCACGATCTCATCCAAGACGAAATTGTTGGGGCGTCACGTCCTAAAGGAGACCCTCTCAGATCCTCTCATTTCGATCGAAACGGGGCCGGCGTACCGATCTCCTTTGGTAACAACCCGCATTACACCGCGGCCAGAATCAGCTGATCCGCGCCTACCTCTACCCTCCACCGAGGATACAGAGACAAGCATCGCATCGACTCCAGCAGTTTAGGGGAGCATCCTACAGTTGTTCGAACCAGGGAGGTGCTGCGTCATGGCTCGACAGATTGCTCTAGTCGTCATTATCGGTGTTGCAGCCTACGCCTGCTTTTGGATGGCGTGGCAGTGGTTTTGAGAAGCCGGACCTGAGCCCGGCTCTCGTTTCGGGTATGCGGGAGCGTTAGTCCGGTCGGCCACCGGAAAGACTGAGGCCGTGGGTGGCGTAGCTCTCGCGATAGACCGGCTTGAGATCGGCGATCTTGCGGTAGGTGGCGACAGAGAAATCCGCCACGGCGCGCCAGTCGAACTTGGCCGGGATGAGCATCACGGCGCGGAAAAATGCGTCCGCGAGGCCGTATGCCAGGGTGATGACGGGATGCATCACGAACGAAGCGACAGCTACGATCGTCGCGAATGTCAGGCTGCGGTATGCCATGCTGGTTCCTTTCTGCTGGGGTGGAGGGGTTAGGACCACGGCAACATGAGCGCGGCCTTACGCCCGTAGGCGTCTCGGTATCCGGTCAGCCGCAGCCAGAGCCACGGCAGGATAGAATGATAATACGGGAGCGGGATAGCCGGCTCCCACTTGCCGGTCTGGTTATTCAGCCACATCGTGCCGCCAGCATGAACCGTCGTCATCGCTCTCTCCTGGAAATGCGAAAGCCCGCCACCAGTGAAGGCGACGGGCAATAAACCGGATTTTTCGGCTTTCTCAAGTCATTGGCATTGTTGACGAAAAGTGCCCTATCCCGGGGAAATCCCGTGAATTAAGCAGGACGCCGCATTAACCGGTCTGCGGTGGGTAGCTCTGTATCGGTTGAGCCGTCCTGAGCCTGCCGACAAGCGACAGGTGGGTGATCGCTTAACCAGTGTCCGCCCGGCCCTAAAGACCTATTTTTCAGGCCGTTGAGGGTGATCGCCTAGCGAATTCCGCCCAGGTAAATACACCGGATTTTTCGGTCTTCTCTGTTACGGCTATGCCGTATGGGGTCGGGAGAACGAGCAAGCCCGCGAGACTTCTCGTTAAAGATTGGGCGGATGGTTCGCGGAATTCCGCCCGAATGTGCCTTCGCGTTGCCGGGGCACATACTCCCGATCTCGTTTGCCTTTCGGCGAATTTGGTTGCGGTGGGAGGATTTGAACCTCCGGCCTCTTGGTTATGAGCCAAGCGAGCTACCGGGCTGCTCTACACCGACTTATTGCTATGCCGCCTCGCGCTTCCGCTGATCCCTCTGGCGGCGCATCTCGTTCCGCTTCTCCGCCCATGAGAAATCCCGAAGCTCGGGGACTGCTGTCGGGCTGAAAGCGTCGTCGTCTCGCCAGGTGAGTGTGTGCGACGGTTCGTCTATGTTGACCGAAATATGGTCGATTTCCGGGCCAACACGCAACAGGTCGGAATCGCCATTTTCGTTATTCTGCAATGGCTTCCGAATTAAAGCTAATGCAATATGCGAAATCGCCCGGTCTTTGCGGCGCCTTCCGGTCTCGACGTGGATGCCCTCTTCATCGCACCAGCGCTTGAACGGGCGGCCGCCGGCCTTGCCGATTGCCCAGTGCCAAAGGCAGCGCCGTTCGCTTTCGTCGTCGACGAGAATGACGAGGCTGTTCGCCTTCTCCCAGTCGGACACGTCGCTCGTCTTGAGGCGGGTCGATCGCTCCTCCCAGAAGCTGTCGCGCTCCTCAGCATAGCGCTCTCCGCCCCAGCCGGCTTGATCGGCCGCTGTATGGATGAAAGGCAAGCTTTGCGCCTTGAGCCGCGCCGGTCGCGCCGTGTCGGGCAAGCGCCGATCGGTCTCGGCTGCGCGGATGAAAAGCTCGATGATCTCTTCTCGGGTCATGCTGTCCTCCGTCGCTCGTCGAATAGGTCGCCTTGGGCCGCATTCGGCCCGAACACTCTCACCACCCGCTCATATAGCATGCCGGCGAGCGCATGGCGCTGATGGGTAATCCCGCTGAGGTCTCTAGCGATGAACTGCAGCTGCCCCACAGGCGTCTTGTCGAAGCATTCGAGCCATTCCGTAGGGCGCTCCTCGATAATGCCGTGGCAGGCTTCCACGAGGTCGCTGACAGCCCAGAAGAGGTATTCGTCGAGTTGCCCCTGATTGTTCTCGGTCTCCGCCAGGGTGGAGATCACCATGCGGAAATGTGCCTCGCCCCGGCTGCGCAGTATCCGCTCCATCGTCACCACGGCACGAGTCTGGCGGATATCGGGATAGGCCCGGCCGTCGATGATCTCGATGCCGTATTCAGCGCAGAGGGCGGAGACGCGAGGGTCGATCAAGTGATCCACCCTTTCCGAAAGGCGATGCCCAGCAAGCCATTGGTGTTGTGGGTGCCTGTTATGTCGAAGGCCTTGGCGATATAGCTGTTTGCCGTGTGACGGCTTATGCCGAGGATTTCCGCGGCCTCGCGGGCTGACTTGCCGTCGGCGAGGAGCTTGAGAACGTCGATCTGCCGGGGCTTGAGAGGCGTTTCGCTCATATTTCACCAGCCCGCTTGCGCTGCTCGACCTTATCAATGGCGTACCAGACGCCCGTATGGTCCCGCTTGTTGAAGATGATAGCGATTTCCTGCAACGACGGCGGGGCTTCAAGCAGGTTGCGTAGTTCCCACATGAGCAGATGCCGGATCGGGATGAGGTGCTTCTGCCGCGTCGTGCCGATGATGTCGCCGTAGGAGAAGCCGAGTTCCATGCAGCGTTTGGCGACGTACCGCCGGCAACGGCCGATCGGCAAGGTGTCCTGCCATGCTTCCCATGCCTTGACGTGGTGATCCTGCTGGACTCCGACGAACGGCGGCGGTGGTGGCGGGAGTTCCCGGGATATGTTGCGGGGTCGCGTGATACCCATCAGGCGCTTGCGGCGCTCTATGATCGCGGCGGCGGGGTTCGCGGGGTCGAAGGGCTGTACCTTCATCGGTTGCCAGTTGATCATGCTGCTTCCCTTCCATTCTCGAACCGGCAAAGCCGGTACCCCACGAACCTGCGGCCATCGATGTCCCAGCCAATCGACCGGAGCTTCTTACGGAGCTTCGAGATGTGCGCCATAAGGCTGTTTCGGGTTTCAGGCTCTCCATCGCCGACGTCTTCATAAAGCGCCTGCATCATCTGGTCGCCGCTTACGGAGCTCGGAAACGCAAGAACCATCGCATCGAGCGCAAGCTGTTCTTTTCGCGGCTTTGGGAGCGCGTCCAGAACATCCAGGTCATCGATAGGGATCGTGGTCCTTGGCCTCTTGCAGCACGGGCAAAGGTCAGACTCTCTCATGCCGACACCTTCTCTCTCTCGCTCGCCGCCGGGCGGGCCTTGAAAAAGCTCGCCGCCCTCGCCTTGGCCGTGCCGCAGCGCTCGCCATCCCGAACCAGATGGCCGTTGAAGTAGGCAAGCAGGTGCTTGTTGACCGCGCGCAGGGCCTCCAGTTCGGTATCGAAGACCGTCGGCGTGCCCTTGTCG
Source organism: Shinella sumterensis (assembly GCF_004514425.2). GTDB lineage: Bacteria > Pseudomonadota > Alphaproteobacteria > Rhizobiales > Rhizobiaceae > Shinella > Shinella sumterensis. The sequence continues at coordinate 377 of NZ_MYFN02000006.1, read as the reverse complement.
CCCATCAGAGGCTTGGGCTTCGCGTCTCGGGCGAACCTCAGCATGGCCCACCAGCCAATGCCGCGCTTGACGGCGTATCCAGCGAACTCGTTCATGCTGCTGTATCTCCATAGATGGCAGAAAGGGCTCGTTCGGTCCGGAGGATCGCACGGCCTATGGCTTCGGGGATTTGCGGGACGACGGCATCGCCGAACGCTTCGACAATGAGGCTTGCTGCAGAAGTCCCTTTTGGACCGCCGACTGCAATGCGCGTGCCAGCCACCCAGGCGGAAAGCCCATCATCCAGTTGTAGGTGAGCGGCAAGGTCATCGAGGGACCAGTCAGTCCGCCATTCTGCAACGCGGCCGCAATCTGCCGTGCGTACTGCCATTTGTCGG
>NZ_MYFN02000049.1 GCF_004514425.2 Shinella sumterensis | reverse complement strand
GCCGAAACCAAAGGGCCGCTTCAAGCGGCCTTTATGCTTTCCAGGCAGCGGATGTGTGGTTGCTGAAATACAACGGTATTTTGCCTCCGGCAAAAACCGGACCGGAAATACGATCTTTGCCTCCGGCAAAAATCGGTCGGTATTTTGCCTAACGGCAAAAACCGGGTAACGCGGGGTGGAGCAGCCCGGTAGCTCGTCAGGCTCATAACCTGAAGGCCGCAGGTTCAAATCCTGCCCCCGCAACCAAAATTTACGAAGAAATTCAACAAGAAAGCCCTCTCGCCGTAGAGGGCTTTCTTGTGTTCTAGGCCTAGCACAAACCTAGCACAAAACCCGAGGCCGATTTGACTGGTCCCTTGCTGGTGTGATTCCCTATCCCCACATGAAAAAGGAAAACAAACAGGGGGCCGGTATGGCGAGCCACGAAATCCTCGGAGGGAAGGTCAATATTTACCGGCGCAACGGGCTCACCTGGCATTGCTCGGCGTCCCTGAAGGGCATCCAGTATCGCACCAGCACCAAGGAAACCGGGCTGGCGCAGGCCAAGGCGTTTGCCGAAGATTGGTATCTCGGGCTTCGCGGCAAGCTGGCAGCCGGGTTGATAAAGACCGAAAAGACCCTTGCCGAAGCCGCCAAGAAGTTTGAGCTGGAATATGCCGTCATCACCGAGGGCGAGCGCAGCCCCAAGTGGGTTTGGAGTGCTCCCCATTTCACCGGACAGATCGGCTAGTTTGATTTAGCCCTGATGAACTGCCGAGGGGAAGCCATCTTGAGTGCGGAATGGGGATGGATTTCGTTGTAGTCTTCGATCCATCCGTCGATGAGCCGGAGCGCCGTTTCGGCGTCTGGCAGAGCTGATATGCGCACGTAATCCCGTTTCAGGGTTTTGACGAATGCCTCTGACATTCCGTTCGACTGGGGACTGGCGACCGGCGTGAAGCA
>NZ_MYFN02000048.1 GCF_004514425.2 Shinella sumterensis | reverse complement strand
CGTTCGGTCCGGAGGATCGCACGGCCTATGGCTTCGGGGATTTGCGGGACGACGGCATCGCCGAACGCTTCGACAATGAGGCTTGCTGCAGAAGTCCCTTTTGGACCGCCGACTGCAATGCGCGTGCCAGCCACCCAGGCGGAAAGCCCATCATCCAGTTGTAGGTGAGCGGCAAGGTCATCGAGGGACCAGTCAGTCCGCCATTCTGCAACGCGGCCGCAATCTGCCGTGCGTACTGCCATTTGTCGGATGCTCGGTCCCGCATCGCCCCGTCCAGCACAGCGTCCATCGTCGGCGATTTCCGCTTGTCGTACGCCGGCGACCATGCATCCATCCGCTTGTCGCGCTTGGTCGGGGTCGGCAAGGTTTCCTGCGCCGCCAAATACGTGTTCAGGTTCGTCCCGTTCGGGCGATCCCGGTAGTCCGGGCCATGTGTCGCGTCGCTCTTCCGGGGCGTAGGGAGCATCGCGGTCACATTCGTCGCAAGACCAAGGCCAGCGGATACCGTGCTCGCAGACGTGGCCAGGGCCGATCTTTGCTGCGCTTCCCACGCGTCCCGTGCCTTCGGGGGCATGATCTCCCGCATGCTTATGCCGCGCCGGCCATCCGCGTCGTATCGTGGACCACSCTTCATGTCCCGCTTCAGAGGTGTCGGTAACCTGAGCGAGGTCGCATCCGATAAGCCAGCTTCGGGGCCGCTCGTGGTTGGCGCCGATGTCTCCAGCACGTACCACGAACGTCCAGCAGGTGTAGCCGAGTTCCTCCAGCGCAGCGAGGACGGCGTCAGCGCCCCGAGTTCGGAGATTAGAGCTGTTCTCAAGAGCGAACCAACGAGGACGGCACTCTCCGATGATGCGGATGGCTTCGAAATAGAGGCCGCTGCGCGCGCCTTCGACCCCTTTTCCTTTGGTGTTGGCTGAACTGATGTCTTGGCATGGGGGGCTTCCGACGACGACTGACGGAAGTCGTCCGAAATCTCG
>NZ_MYFN02000047.1 GCF_004514425.2 Shinella sumterensis | reverse complement strand
CGGCATGATGTACAGTAGACGGGTTGCCACGGCAACGGCATGAGCGCCCGTAGCTCAATGGATAGAGCATCTGACTACGGATCAGAAGGTTAGGGGTTCGAGTCCCTTCGGGCGCGCACTGTGTTGAGACAGTAACCTTGAGAAAAGCGCCGGTTTACCGGCGCTTTTCTTGTTTGTGCGGATGATCGCGCGAGTGGCGAAGACGCCACATGGCGTCACAGCACACCACACGTATGTGTGCACCTATGTGTGCACTAGATCGAGGCTGCGAGATCCCCAGCGGGCGGTGCATCAGGACATCCCTGACAGTGCTGCAGGACATCTCTGCCAGATGAGCCCGGCGTCCGGTATGGGCACGGATTCTTCCCGGTGCAGGGTGAATCGGCCTGGGTTTCGTTCCGTTCTTGAAGCAAGGATGGAACGCGATGAACCGGAAGTACTCTCCCGAGATGCGCGAGCGCGCGCTGCGGATGCTCGATGAGGCCAAGGCCTCCGGTGAGCACTCGAATCTGATGTCTGCGGTGCGGCATGTGGCCGGTCTCCTCGGCATGAGCGCGGAGACGCTGCGGGTGTGGCATCGTCGTCGGGAGGTCGACGCGGGCGCGAAGCCCGGTGTCCCGAGCGATGTCGCGGAGGAGAACAAGCGCCTGCGCCGCGAGGTGGCCGAGCTGCGGAAAGCGAATGAGATCCTCAAAGCCGCGAGCGTGTTTTTCGCGAAGGAGCTCGACCGGCCCTGACCGAGATGATCCGCTTCATCGACGAATATCGAGAGCGGTTCGGGGTCGAGCTCATCTGCCGGACGCTGCGCCCGGCAGTGCAGGGTTTCATCACGTCCCGCGGGTATCGCGCCGCGAAGACCCGCGTCGTCTCCGCCCGGCAGCTGCGGGACGAGCTGCTGGTGCCCGAGGTCGCCCGGCTGGATGCGGAGAACTACGGCGTCTACGGGCGGCGGAAGATGCATGCCCTCCTGAAACGTCAGGGATGGGACATCGGCCGAGACCAGACCGAACGCCTCATGCGCCTCGCGGGAGTGCGTGGGGTTCGCAAGTCGAAGAAGGC
>NZ_MYFN02000046.1 GCF_004514425.2 Shinella sumterensis | reverse complement strand
GATGTCATCATGCCCAAGCCCTATCCGCGCGAGTTCCGTGAGGACGTGGTTCGCGTTGCTCGTGGTCGGGATGCCGGGGTGCCGTTGCGGAAGATCGCGGCGGACTTCGGGATCAGCGAGACCTGCCTGCAGAACTGGATGCGCCAAGACGACGTCGAAGCCGGGGTCAAGCCCGGCGTGACGAAGTCGGAGGCCGATGAGCTCCGTGAGCTGCGCAAGCGGAACCGGTTGCTCGAGCAGGAGAACGAGGTGCTGCGGAAGGCCGCGGCGTATCTGTCGCAGGCGAACCTCAAGCTCGGTGGTTCCCCAAAATGATGTACCCGCTCGTCCGCGAGCTGGCCGCGAAGGACGCCCCGATGCGGGTGCCGGTCGCGGTGACGTGCCGGGTGCTGAAGATCGCCCGCCAGCCGTACTACCGGTGGCTGGCTGAGCCCGTGACCGACCGTGACTGGGTGCAGGCGCATCTGGTCGACGCGATCGTCGACGCGCATGCCGACGATCCTGAGTTCGGGTATCGCCTCATCGCCGACGCCGTCCGCGACAACGGGTGGGAGGTGTCGGATCGGACGGTCTGGAAACACAGCTCCCGCAATGGCGTGTGGTCGGTGTTCGGGAAAAAGCGCGGCAAGAACGGCAAGAAGGCCGGCCCGCCCGTGTTCGACGACCGCGTGCAGCGCGACTTCACCGCGACCACGGCCAACCGGCTGTGGTTGACGGATATCACCGAGCACCGAACCCGGCAGGGCAAGCTCTACATCTGCGCCGTCAAGGACGTCTTCAGCAACCGGATCGTCGGGTACTCGATCAGCGACCGCATGAAGTCGCAACTCGCCGTCCGCGCGGTCGAGAACGCCGTCGCGATGCGCGGCGATGTCGCCGGCTGCATCGTTCATTCGGACCGCGGATCGCAATTTCGAAGCCGGCGCTTCGCCCGCGCGCTCACCCGTCACGGGCTCGTCGGATCGATGGGCCGAGTCGGCGCTGCGGGCGACAACGCCGCGATGGAGTCGTTCTTCAGCCTGCTGCAGAAGAACGTCCTCGACCGCCGCGCCTGGGCCAACC
>NZ_MYFN02000045.1 GCF_004514425.2 Shinella sumterensis | reverse complement strand
GAGTGCTCCCCATTTCACCGGACAGATCGGCTAGTTTGATTTAGCCCTGATGAACTGCCGAGGGGAAGCCATCTTGAGTGCGGAATGGGGATGGATTTCGTTGTAGTCTTCGATCCATCCGTCGATGAGCCGGAGCGCCGTTTCGGCGTCTGGCAGAGCTGATATGCGCACGTAATCCCGTTTCAGGGTTTTGACGAATGCCTCTGACATTCCGTTCGACTGGGGACTGGCGACCGGCGTGAAGCAGGGTGTCAGATTGAGCGCCTGGGCAAACAGCCTTGTGTCTCGAGCTGTGTAGGCTGAACCGTTGTCAGAGAGATGCTCGATAGCATGCGGAGTCCGCGCCGCCCCAAACCGCTTCTCGACCGCCTCCAGCATCATGTCGCGCACATCCGAGCCGGAGATGCCAGCATTGGCGACCGCCGTCCACGCGATGACCTCCCGGTCGAAGGCATCGATGATAAAGGAGAGACGAATGACCTCGCCATTCCAGCAGGTGAACTCCAGACCGTCCGAGCACCAGCGCAGGTTCGAGCGCATGACCATGACCTTGCCGTCATGGATGCGGCCTTTGCGAACGGCCGTATGCTTCTCCAACAGCATGGCGTGGTTGCCCATGATGCGGTGGACCCGCTTGGCGTTGACGACAGGCTTATCGGCGGCTCGCCTTTCGCGATTGAGGAGCGCGGCGATCCGCCGATAGCCATAAGTTGGCCTTTGATCCACCAGGCTACGGATGATAGGCAGAAGCTCTGCATCCTCGGCCTTGCGATAGGACCCGCGCGACTTCGATCTGCCTTTCAATCGCTCGATGAGGTTGGATCGGGAGACGCCCAGCGTGTCAGCGACGGTCTTCATCGGGAACCGTCCTTCGGCAACAAGATCGGCCGCGATATCCGTTTTTTTGAGTCCGCTTTGGATAGGGCTTCGCGGAGGATTTCGACCTCCATCGTCTTGCGGCCGAGCATGCGCTCCAACTCGCGGACGCGATCTTCCAGCTTCTTCACTTCCGAATTGCCGACCACCGGCTCGTCTGAATCCACGGCTGCAGCACCTCCCTCGCTCAAGAGCCTGCGCCACC
>NZ_MYFN02000044.1 GCF_004514425.2 Shinella sumterensis | reverse complement strand
GCTTCACGCCGGTCGCCAGTCCCCAGTCGAACGGAATGTCAGAGGCATTCGTCAAAACCCTGAAACGGGATTACGTGCGCATATCAGCTCTGCCAGACGCCGAAACGGCGCTCCGGCTCATCGACGGATGGATCGAAGACTACAACGAAATCCATCCCCATTCCGCACTCAAGATGGCTTCCCCTCGGCAGTTCATCAGGGCTAAATCAAACTAGCCGATCTGTCCGGTGAAATGGGGAGCACTCCACGTGATCAGTTACGATGATCTGCATTTGTGAGGACTGACCAACACAATAATCAAGGAGGAGGCGATAGAGTCTGGCGACTGCGGCTTGATCCTCATCTTCACCCCCTGAGATCTCGCCAACATCTCGATCTGGCGGATAGTGCGCTTGTGAAGGTTGGTCCAGCATCAGAAACGCAGGCACCGGGCGGCGGCGAGCGCGGAAGAGCTTGTGGAGTGCGAGATGCGCAGCCACATGATAACCGACCCAGTTTTCACCGCTTCCGATCTGTGGCAACGACAATGGGCCATCAACCGTATCCGCGACAACGGTCAGGTTCTTTCGATCAAGTCGTAAGCTATTTTCGCCGTGTTCGAGCTGCAGCCGTCCTGCATAATCTGTGATATCGCGGCCTACGAGACTTAGTGCTGTTGTGAGCCTTTCTTCCATCGCCTCTTGATCGAGCGCACGCTCCAACTCGGTGACTTCGGCTCGTACGCGCGCGATCTGAAGCCATAGGCCATCATCATTGGATACCGCCTTCGCGTTTTCCAAATAGTATCCTATTCGTCCAGCGACCCTCGCTTGCTCGGTAAATTGATCTTGCTCAACACGGAGACGCTCATTGTCGGCAATACGAGTCGTGATGTCGCGCTGAACCAAACCCAAATCAGCCTCGAGAGTGGTTCGCTTTGCCTCAAGCTCGGCAATCTGGCCTTGCAACCGAGGATTATCGCGACGGACGGCACTTAGCTGCCGATCTAAACCTGCTAACGACCGCCGTATTTCATTCACCGAGGGAACTGGCACGGGAAGGTGACTATCACAGAGCGGGCAAACCTCGTGGCCGCGCTCGCCGACATCTACGAGCCCTATCGATGCCAGTCGTGCCTGCTGTTCACGCGCTTCGGCCTCAAAATCAGTTGCCTCGCGGGTTAGGCGCTGGAGGTCTTTGATTTCGTCTCGAATCATCGCCCACGCTGTCTGGCTGTATTTTCGGTTCCCTTTGAGCCTGCGGCTGGTCGAGGAAATGCTGTTGGAGCGCGGCATTGTTGTATCTTATGAAACGATCCGGCGATGGGGCCGCAAATTCGGCCCGGCTTACCAAAGCAGTTACGCAGAAAGAAGCCGTCGCGAAGGCACATCTGGCATCTGGACGAGGTTGTGATTTCCATCGGCGGCCGAAAGCACTGGCTGTGGCGCGCTGTCGATCAAGACGGTTATGTTCTCGACGAGGTCGTCCAGAC
>NZ_MYFN02000043.1 GCF_004514425.2 Shinella sumterensis | reverse complement strand
ATGGCCATGCGCTTGGCGCGTCTGACGGACATGCCCATCAGCACGGCATAGGTGCCGAGCAGCGCGAAGGAGAACAGCGTGGTCAGCACACCGAAGGCGAAGACGTTCGGATGCACTTCCACGGAGAAGGTGCCGTAGATGGCGAGCGGCAGCGTCAGGTCACGGCCCGAGGCGAACAGGGTGCGCGAGAACTCGTCATAGGACAGCGTGAAGGCAAACAGCATGGCCGACAGCACGCCGGGAAAGATCAGCGGGAAGGTGATCTTGCGGAAGGTCCGGGCCGGCGGAACGCCGAGCGACCACGCAGCCTCTTCCACACTCGGATCGAAGCGGTTGAAGATCGCCAGCATGACGAGGAAGGCGAAGGGGAACGTGTAGACCACATGCAAAACGAAGGCCGTGCCCCACCAGTGGCGGTCGATGCCGAGCGTGTTGGCGACCAGCGCCATGCCGAGGCCGACGAGCACGCCCGGAACCATCATGCCGAGCACGATGAGATAGAAGATCACACCCGAGCCGCGGAACTTCCTGCGGAACGCCTGGGCGGCGGTGACGCCGAGCACGGTGGAGACGATCATCGTCATGACGGCGAGCGCCAGCGAACGGAACAGCGCCTGGTCGATGGGCAGCGGCGCGATGCGCGAGGGCGGGGCCAGGCCGAAGAGGTGCTTGTACCAGTAGGTCGACCATTCGATGATCGGGAACTGCGGGCCGCCCTCCGGTCCCGTCTGGAACGACAGGATGGCAAGCACCGCGAGCGGGCCGTACAGGAACACGATGAACAGCGCGGTATAGACGCCGAGGCCGAACTTGATGCCGGAAGCGTTCATGATCAGAGCTCCTTCCTGAGATCGACGACGCGCAGCAGGGCGGCGACGACGGCGCCCATCAGGATCGTCAGCACCACGCCGGCGACGGCGGCGAAGGCCCATTTCAGCGACCCGACCTGGGTGACGATGATGTTGCCGAGCAGGTTCACCTTGCGGCCGGACAGCGCGGCGGATGTCGCGAACTCGCCGAGCACCATGACGGAGACGAAGATGGCGCCCACCACCACGCCCGGCATGGAGAGCGGCAGGATGATGGTGCGGAAGATGCGCCAGAAGCCGGCGCCGAGATCCTGCGCGGCCTCGATGACCGAGGGATCGATGCGGCCCAGCATGAAGGCGATGGGACCGACCATGAAGACGCAGTAGATCTGCGTCATGCCGATGATGACGGAGAGTTCGGAGAACAGCAGCACCTCGATCGGCTGGGTGATCACGCCGATCTTCATGAGGATCATGTTGATCGCGCCCTCCTTGCCGAGCATCGGCCGCCAGGCCAGCACGCGGATGAGGAAGGAGGTCCAGAACGGAATGACGCAGAGCACGAGCAGCGCGGTCGACAGCGTCTTGTTCTTGACGAACAGCCCGACGAAGAGTGCCGCCGGATAGCCGACGAGCAGCGTGGAAACGAGCACGATGAGCCAGATGCGCACCGTGGTCCACAACGCGCCGAGATAGGTATCCGACGTGAAGAAGGTGACCCAGCTCTTCAGCGTCAGCGTCGGCTCGATCTTGAACGTGGTCTGGGTCCAGAAGGAAACGTAGACCATCATCAGGATGGGCGCGACCAGGAAGAGCAACATCCACAGCGCACCAGGCGCCAGCAGCCAGA
>NZ_MYFN02000042.1 GCF_004514425.2 Shinella sumterensis | reverse complement strand
TACGACGTCATCGTTATCGGTTCGGGCCCGGGCGGCTATATTGCCGCGATCCGCGCCGCCCAGCTCGGCCTGAAGACGGCCATCGTGGAGCGCGAGCATCTCGCCGGCATCTGCTCCAACTGGGGCTGCATTCCGACCAAGGCGCTGCTGCGCTCGGCCGAGATCTTCCACTATGCCCAGCATCCGGGCGACTATGGCGTGAAGATCGAAGGCAAGGTGACGCCGGACCTTCCGGCCATTGTCGCGCGCTCGCGCGGCATTGCCCAACGCATGAACGGTGGCGTCGGCTTCCTGATGAAGAAGAACAAGGTCGACATCATCTGGGGCGAGGCGAAAGTCACCAAGCCCGGCGAGATCGTCGTTTCCAAGACGACCAAGCCGATCCAGCAGCCGCAGGCGCCTGTGCCGAAAAACGTGCTGCCCGAGGGCACCTATACCGCCAAGCATATCGTCATCGCCACCGGTGCACGCCCGCGCGCGCTGCCGGGCATCGAGCCCGACGGCAAGCCGAAATCGCTGCTCGTCATGGGCTCGGGCGCCATCGGCATCGAATTCGCTTCGTTCTATCGCACGCTCGGCGTGGATGTGACGGTCGTCGAGGTGATGAAGACGGTGATGCCGGTCGAGGACGCGGAAATCTCCGCGCTTGCCAAGAAGCAGTTCGAAAAGCAGGGCATGAAGATCCATCTGGAGGCCAAGGTCACCAAGGTGGAGAAGGATGCCAACTCCATCACTGCCCATGTCGAGATGAAGGACGGCAAGGTCGAGACGATCACGGCCGACCGCATGATCTCCGCCGTCGGCGTGCAGGCCAATATCGAGAATATCGGCCTGGAGGCGCTGGGCGTGAAGACCGACCGCGGCTTCATCGCCATCGACGGCTACGGCAAGACCAACGTTCCCGGCATCTACGCCATCGGCGACGTTGCCGGCCCGCCGATGCTTGCCCACAAGGCGGAGCATGAGGCCGTCATCTGCATCGAGAAGATCGCAGGTCTTCCGAATGTGCATCCGATGGACAAGTCCAAGATCCCGGGCTGCACCTATTGCCACCCGCAGGTCGCCTCCGTCGGCCTGACGGAAGCGAAAGCCAAGGAGCAGGGCCGCGACATCCGCGTCGGCCGCTTCCCCTTCGTCGCCAACGGCAAGGCGATCGCGCTCGGCGAAGACCAGGGTCTCGTCAAGACGATCTTCGACAAGAAGACCGGCGAACTCTTGGGCGCCCATCTCGTGGGCGCGGAAGTGACGGAACTGATCCAGGGCTTCGTCATCGCCATGAACCTCGAGACGACGGAGGAAGAGCTTATGCACACGATCTTCCCGCATCCGACGATTTCCGAAACCTTGAAGGAAAGCGTGCTGGATGCCTATGGGCGTGCGCTGAACGCCTGAACGTGTTATCAGGCGGTCGTTGAACCCCCTCATCCGGCCCTTCGGGCCACCTTCTCCCCGGTGGGGAGAAGGGGATCATCGCAAACGTCTCGTTCTTCTCCTTCTCCCCGCCGGGGAGAAGGTGCCGGCAGGCGGATGAGGGGGCTTCGCAAGGAATAGCCTCTCGAGGAAAGTGGAATTCAGATGGTCACCATTCTCGACCGCACCAATCCCGATCCCGGCGCACCGCGCGTGCGCCATCCGGAAAAGGCCCACAAGCCGGACACGGAAGTGCTGCGCAAGCCGGAATGGATCCGCGTCAAGGCGCCGGTCTCCAAGGGCTACCAGGAGACGCGCGAGCTGGTGCGCTCCCACAAGCTGGTGACGGTGTGCGAGGAGGCCGGCTGCCCGAATATCGGCGAGTGCTGGGACAAGAAGCACGCCACCTTCATGATCATGGGCGAGATCTGCACCCGCGCCTGCGCCTTCTGCAATGTCGCGACCGGCAAGCCGAACGCGCTCGACATGGCCGAGCCGGAAAACGTCGCCAAGGCCGTCAGGCAGATGGGCCTTTCCCACGTCGTCATCACCTCGGTCGACCGTGACGATCTGGACGACGGCGGCGCGGAGCACTTCGAGAAGGTGATCTGGGCCATTCGCGCGGCGTCGCCGCTGACGACGATCGAAATCCTCACGCCCGATTTCCTGAAGAAGCCGGGCGCGCTGGAGCGTGTCGTCGCCGCCAAGCCGGATGTGTTCAACCACAATATGGAGACCGTGCCGGGCAATTACCTGACGGTGCGTCCGGGCGCGCGCTACTTCCACTCCGTGCGGCTTCTGCAGCGCGTGAAGGA
>NZ_MYFN02000041.1 GCF_004514425.2 Shinella sumterensis | reverse complement strand
GCCGAAACCAAAGGGCCGCTTCAAGCGGCCTTTATGCTTTCCAGGCAGCGGATGTGTGGTTGCTGAAATACAACGGTATTTTGCCTCCGGCAAAAACCGGACCGGAAATACGATCTTTGCCTCCGGCAAAAATCGGTCGGTATTTTGCCTAACGGCAAAAACCGGGTAACGCGGGGTGGAGCAGCCCGGTAGCTCGTCAGGCTCATAACCTGAAGGCCGCAGGTTCAAATCCTGCCCCCGCAACCAAAACAAAACAAAAAGCCCTCTCATCAGAGAGGGCTTTTGGCGTTTGGGAAACGCGCAGCGTTTATCTTGCTCTATGTGAAAAGGGGCCGGCGATCTGCCGGCCCTTTTTACGTTCAACGCCTGTAGCGCAGGCGCTCCTGTTCGACTTCGGCCGGGCCATACGGATCGAGCGTGTCGTCGAAGCGGCTCCAGCCGCTTTCGGCATAGGCTGCGCGCCGCTGGTCGGGATCGACCCAGTTGGCGTTGCGAAGGATGGCTTCGGCCTCGCTCTCGAGAGTGTCGTCGACCTTCGCCGTGACGAGGGTGCCGCCGCGGCGCACACCTTCCGCATAGACATGCGCACGGTCTTCGGGAACGCCGGATTCGGTCAGCGCACCGATGAGGCCGCCGGCCGCACCACCGGCCACGGCGCCGGCGACGGCACCGGCGGCCGTCGCAGCGAGCCAGCCGGCCGCGACGACCGGACCGACGCCCGGAATGGCCATGACGCCGAGCCCGGTCAGCAGGCCGCCGACACCGCCGACCGCAGCGCCAATGCCCGCACCGGCGCCGGCGCCTTCGGCGGCGTTGCTTTCGCGGCCATGACGGTCGCCGGCATTGTTGGAAACGATGCTGATATCGCTCGAGGGCACGCCGCGCGCCTCAAGCGCGCTGACGGCAGCACTTGCATCGGAATAGTCGTCGAAAAGTCCTGTGACGGTCTTCATGGGAACCTCCTGATTGTGGAATTAGTTGGCGACGATGTTGCCTTGATAGTCGAGGGCGACGCCGACGGCCTTGCCGTCCTTCATCGCCTTGGCCTGCCAGACGCCCTTGTCGTCCAGCGTCAGGCCGGTGATGTCGCTGTAGCCGGCCTCGGCAATACGTTCCTTCGCCTGCTCCTCGGTGAAGCTGTTCGCGCCCTCGACAGGGGCGGTCGCGTTCTTGCTGTCCGGTGTAGCGACGGCCGGCGTATCGCCATCGGTTGTCGGCGTGGTGGCCGTCTGGGCGAAGGCGCCAAGGGCGGATGCGCTCACAAGAGCGGCGGCTAGAAGAATTTTTCTCATGATCGTGTTCCTCGTTGGAGCCTGAATGCAGGCCTTTTAGGAACATCGTGCCGGTCGCATGGTTCCGAAAAACGCAAAATAGAAATTGTCGTTCGGATATGGAACATCAGGCAAATCAAGGCGTTGCGCACGCGTCCGCTCGCATCCCGTGGTGAGGTTTCATGGGGCGTGGTCTTCTTTCTGGCTACTGGATATGTCCCGCCAATCGTCACCCTGCTGGTGCTATGGATTAAAAGGGGCCCTTCGGGTCACTCGTCGGAAGATCGTTCGCACTGCGCGTCGCCTGACGTGCATAATAGGCCGGCTTCCCGACTGGAGTGCTCCCCATTTCACCGGACAGATCGGCTAGTTTGATTTAGCCCTGATGAACTGCCGAGGGGAAGCCATCTTGAGTGCGGAATGGGGATGGATTTCGTTGTAGTCTTCGATCCATCCGTCGATGAGCCGGAGCGCCGTTTCGGCGTCTGGCAGAGCTGATATGCGCACGTAATCCCGTTTCAGGGTTTTGACGAATGCCTCTGACATTCCGTTCGACTGGGGACTGGCGACCGGCGTGA
>NZ_MYFN02000040.1 GCF_004514425.2 Shinella sumterensis | reverse complement strand
CGCTACCGGTTTTTGGGCGACAAGCACCTGTTCTTCTGGCTGCTCACCAACCGCATGGCGCCGCCGGCGGTGTTTGCGCTGCCGTTCTTCCAGCTCTATTCCGCCTTCGGCCTGATCGACACCCATATCGCGGTGGCGATCGCGCATTGCCTGTTCAACGTGCCGCTGGCGGTGTGGATCCTGGAAGGCTTCATGTCGGGCGTGCCCAAGGAGATCGACGAGACCGCCTATATCGACGGCTATTCGTTCCCGCGCTTCTTCGCCAGGATCTTCGTGCCGCTGATCGCGTCCGGCATCGGGGTGGCGGCCTTCTTCTGCTTCATGTTCTCCTGGGTGGAGCTTCTGATCGCCCGCACGCTGACAACGACGGACGCCAAGCCGATCGCCGCCACGATGACGCGCACGGTCTCGGCGTCCGGCATGGACTGGGGCGTGCTGGCGGCCGCCGGCGTGCTGACGATCATTCCCGGCGCGCTCGTCATCTACTTCGTGCGCAACTACATCGCCAAGGGCTTTGCCCTTGGCCGGGTCTGAGGGGAGGGGTCCGATGGCTACCGTCGCCAACCGCAACACACGCTGGCCGGTCGCACTCGCCGCCGTGCTCGTCATCTATGCCGTCATCGCCGGGCTTCTCGTCATGGCACTGCCCGTCAAGGACGGCGCGCGCGACTGGTTCGCCTCGCTCATTCCGGGCGGCTGGATGGCCTGGTCGTTCCCGACGGCCATGTTCTTCCTGACCATCTTCCTTCTGATCGCGCTGATGGCGGTCTGGGAATATGCGCGGCCCGGGGGCGCGCCGCGCATCGGCATCCTGCGCTTCGAGACGACACGCGGCGACCGGTTGTTCGTGTCGCTGCTCGGCTCGGCGTTCATCCATCTCGCATGGCTGGGGCTTGTCGGTCCCAACCTGTGGTGGGCTCTTGCCTTGTCCGTGGTCTACGCCATCGGCGTGTTCCGCTTCGTGTGAGGCAAAGGAAATGGGGGCCTCGGGGAGATTGGGGCTTCCGCACATGCAGTCGCAATCGCAAAACCTTAAGGGAGGATACCATGCGAACGCAACTTCTGACGACGACGGCAGCGATCTTGCTGGCGCTCACCGGCTCCGCCTTCGCGGACATGGACGCGGCCAAGAAATTCCTGGATGCGGAGATCGGCGACCAGTCGGCGCTCGACCGCGCCGGCCAGGAAGCCGAGATGCAATGGTTCATCGATGCCGCCAAGCCGTTCGCCGGCATGGACATCAAGGTGGTCTCGGAAACCATCACCACGCATGAATACGAATCCAAGGTGCTGGCGCCGGCCTTCACCGCCATCACCGGCATCAAGATCACGCACGACCTGATCGGCGAGGGCGACGTCATCGAGAAGCTGCAGACGCAGATGCAGTCGGGCGAGAACATCTACGACGCCTATGTCAACGATTCGGACCTCATCGGCACCCACTGGCGCTACCAGCAGGCCCGCTCGCTGACCGACTTCATGGCCAATGAGGGCAAGGACGTCACCAATCCGGGCCTCGACATCGACGACTTCATCGGCAAGTCCTTCACGACGGCGCCGGACGGCAAGCTCTACCAGCTGCCCGACCAGCAGTTCGCCAACCTCTACTGGTTCCGTTACGACTGGTTCAACGACGAGAAGAACAAGGCCGACTTCAAGGCGAAGTACGGCTACGACCTCGGCGTGCCCGTCAACTGGTCGGCCTATGAGGACATCGCCGAGTTCTTCACCGGCCGCGAGATCGACGGCAAGAAGGTCTACGGCCACATGGACTACGGCAAGAAGGACCCCTCGCTCGGCTGGCGCTTCACCGACGCCTGGCTGTCGATGGCCGGCAACGGCGACAAGGGCATTCCCAACGGCCTGCCGGTCGACGAATGGGGCATCAAGGTCAACGAGAAGTCGCAGCCGGTCGGCTCGTGCGTGGCGCGCGGCGGCGACACCAACGGCCCGGCGGCCGTCTACTCGATCGAGAAGTATCTGGAATGGCTGAAGGCCTATGCGCCGGCCGCCGCCGCCGGCATGACCTTCTCCGAATCCGGCCCGGTTCCCGCACAGGGCGAGATCGCCCAACAGATGTTCACCTACACGGCGTTCACCGCCGACTTCGTCAAGGAAGGCCTGCCGGTCGTCAACGCGGACGGCACGCCGAAGTGGCGCTTCGCGCCGTCCCCGCACGGCGTCTACTGGAAGGACGGCATGAAGCTCGGCTACCAGGACGCCGGCTCCTGGACGCTGATGAAGTCCACGCCCGACGACCGCGCCAAGGCCGCCTGGCTCTATGCGCAGTTCGTGACCTCCAAGACGGTCGACGTGAAGAAGAGCCATGTCGGCCTGACCTTCATCCGCCAGTCGACGCTCGACCACAAGTCGTTCACCGACCGCGCGCCCAAGCTCGGCGGCCTCGTGGAGTTCTACCGTTCGCCGGCCCGCCTGCAATGGTCGCCGACCGGCACGAACATCCCCGACTATCCGAAGCTCGCCCAGCTGTGGTGGCAGGCGATCGGCGACGCCTCGTCGGGTGCCAAGAGCGCGCAGGAGGCGATGGATTCGCTGTGCGCCGAGCAGGAGAAGGTGCTCGAACGCCTCGAACGCGCCGGCGTCCAGGGCGACATGGGCCCCAAGCTCGCCGAAGAGCACGATCTCGAATACTGGAACAAGGACGCCGTCGCAAAGGGCAACCTCGCTCCACAGCTCAAGATCGAAAACGAAAAGGAAAAACCCCTCACCGTAAACTACGACGAACTCGTCAAATCCTGGCAGAAGT
>NZ_MYFN02000005.1 GCF_004514425.2 Shinella sumterensis | reverse complement strand
CTCTTTCCAGGACCGGTTCAAAAACCGATCCGCGACATCGCCGACCACGTTTCTCTTTCTTCTCTCTTCAATTGTCAAAAAGCCGACGGTCAAAACCGTCCCAGTCTCACACAAAGCAGCGAAATCCCCGAACCTCGTTCGGCTCAATTCTCACCAGCTTCTCAAGGAAACCCTAGAGCGAGTTCGTCGGCCGCCAGAAGCGCCGCCGCTCTCGTTCGATGAGCGGCGTTATAGGACCATCATTCGGAACCGTCAACAGCCGATTTCATAAAAATGCAGAAAAGATGTAAGTATCTGGTTTTAAACACATAATTCGGATGAAGAGGGCTTGGCCCGCTCGCGGACGGCGCTGGGAAGCCTGATTTCCGTGTAAAAATCTTGTCCAGGTGGTAAAAATTCTCGCCGCCATCGCAAAACGTGCCGACCGGCCTCGCGATCCCGGCCTCTTTTACAGATCATGCATGTCGGGCTATGCAGACGGCGAACACGGACGCGAAGGATTGGCTTCTATATTGGGCGTATCCTTCAGGCATGCGCAGGCGCGATCATGGCATTCCTCTCAGACACTCTGCCGAAACTGCCCGTCACGGAGGCGCTGCCCGCACTCGGTGCGGCGCTCTCGTCAGGCACGCGCGCCATCCTTTCGGCGCCGCCGGGTGCGGGCAAGACGACGCTGGTGCCGCTCTTTCTTCTCGATGCGGCCTGGCGGGGCGACGGCCGGATCATCCTGCTCGAACCGCGCCGGCTGGCGGCGCGCGCCGCGGCCGGGCGGATGGCGTCCCTGCTCGGGGAAAAGGTCGGCGAGACCGTCGGCTACCGCATGCGGCTCGATGTCAGGGTTTCCCAGAAGACCCGCATCGAGGTGGTGACGGAGGGCGTCTTCGCCCGAATGATCCTCGATGACCCGGAACTGTCAGGCATTTCCGCCGTGCTGTTCGACGAGTTCCACGAACGCTCGCTCGATGCGGATATCGGGCTGGCGCTGGCGCTCGACGTGCAGGCGGCGTTGCGCGACGATCTCAGGATCGTCGTCATGTCGGCGACGCTCGATGTCGAGCGGGTGACGACCCTGCTCGATCATCCGCCGTCGATCGTCAGCGCGGGGCGGAGCTTCCCCGTCGAGATCCGCCACCAGGACCGGCCCGCCGGCGAGCGCATCGAGGACACGATGGCGCGCGCCATAACAGAGGCGCACCGCGCGGAAAGCGGCTCCATTCTCGCCTTCCTGCCGGGACAGGCCGAAATCACCCGAACGGCCGAGCGGCTGGCCGGCCGGTTCGGGCCGGAAACGACGGTCGTGCCGCTCTACGGCACTCTCGGCCAGAAGGAACAGGACGCCGCGATCCGTCCCGCGCCCGCGGGCACGCGCAAGATCGTGCTGGCGACCTCGATTGCCGAGACCTCCATCACCATCGACGGCGTGCGCATCGTCATCGACAGCGGATTGCAGCGCCTGCCGGTCTTCGAGGCGGCGACCGGCATCACCCGGCTGGAGACGGTGCGCGTGTCGCGCGCCTCGGCCGACCAGCGCGCCGGCCGTGCCGGGCGAACGGAGCCGGGCGTGGCGATCCGGCTGTGGCATGCCGGCCAGACGGCGGCGCTGCCCGCCTTCACGCCGCCGCAGATTCTCTCCAGCGACCTCTCGGGCTTCCTGCTCGACCTTGCCCATTGGGGCGTGACCGATCCTTCGGCGCTGCTTCTGGTCGACCAGCCGCCGGCCGCCGCCCTGGAGGAGGCGCGCAACCTGCTGCGCCTGCTCGGTGCGCTGGACGCCGCCGGCGCGCTCACGCCGTCCGGCAAACGCATCCGCGACCTCGCCCTGCCGCCGCGGCTCGCGGCGATGATCCTGCATGCGGCTGAGGACGGCGAACAGCTCGCCGCCGCGCGGCTGGCTGTGCTGCTCACCGAACAGGGGCTGGGCGGCACGGCCGTCGATATCGAGGAGCGGCTGCGGCGCTTTTCCAGCGAGCGCGGCGAACGGGCGGAGGCCGCCCGCCGGCTGGCGCAGCGCATGGCGGAGGGTTTCGGCACGGCGAAGGCCGCCGGTTCCCGCGCGCCCGGCGCCCTGCTCCTGCATGCCTTTCCCGATCGCATCGCCCTGCAGCGCGGCGGGCGCGGCCGGTTCGTGATGGCCAACGGCCGCGGCGGCGAGCTGCCGGAGACCGAGCGCCTGGCCGGCGCCGACATGATCGTCGTGGCCGATCTCACCGGACAGGCCGGCCGCCAGCGCATTCTCGCCGCCGCCGAGATCGACCGCGCCACGGTCGAGGCCGAGCTTGCCGACAAGATCGTGCGCGAGGACCAGTGCGTCTTCGACCGCGCCAGCCGGCAGGTGCGGGCGCGCCGGGTGGTGCGGCTCGGCGCGATGATCCTGGAGGAAACGCCGCTGCCGCGCCCGAGCGGGCCGAAGGCGGCGCAGGCGCTTGCCGATGGCGTGCGCCAGCTCGGGCTCCAGGTCCTGCCGTTTTCCCGCGAGGCGGCGCAGCTGCGCGACCGGATCGGCTTCCTCCACCGCTCGATCGGCGAGCCCTGGCCGGACACGGGCGAAGCCGCACTTCTTGCACGGCTCGACGACTGGTTCGTGCCCTTCCAGGAGAACACGCGCGGCCTTGACGACGTCACGGCGGCGAGCCTGCACGAGGGGCTGATGGCGCTGGTGCCCTATGAGATGCAGCGCGATATCGCCCGCCTCGCCCCCACCCATTTCGAGGCGCCGACGGGACAGCGCCATCCGATCCGCTATGATGGCGAGGAACCGGTGCTGGCGATCCGCGTGCAGGAACTGTTCGGGCTGAAGCAGCATCCGGCCGTCGCCGGCGGGCGGCTGCCGTTGCTCTTGGAGCTGACATCGCCGGCCCACCGGCCGATCCAGACGACGCGCGACCTGCCCGGCTTCTGGGCGGGCTCCTGGCGGGACGTGCGCGCCGATATGCGCGGCCGCTATCCGAAACACCCCTGGCCGGAAGACCCGGCCGCGGCCATGCCGACGACGCGCGCCAAGCCGCGCGGCACATGATGATGAAGAAGGACCCTACGATGGCAGGCTACCAGGACATCGATTTCGAAGGCTCCGGCCGTCGGCTGCGTCTCGAAACGCTCATCCGCCTGCGCTGGCTTGCGGTGGCGGGCCAGTCGATCACCGTCATCGCGGTCAGCCTGTGGCTGGAATTTCCCCTGCCGCTGGTGCCGGCCGCCATTCTCATCGCGCTGCTCGCCGCGGTGAACTTCTTCCTCACCGTGCGCTTTGCGCCCGCCCATCGCCTGACGCCGCCATCGGCGCTGCTGCTGCTCGCCTTCGACCTCTGCCAGCTGATGGCGCTGCTCTTCATCACGGGCGGCCTTGCCAATCCCTTCGCGCCGCTGGTCTGCGTTCCCGTCATCATCTCGTCGTCGCTCCAGCCGGTGCGCTTCAGCGTGGTGCTCGGCCTGCTTGCTGTCGCGGGCATCACGGCGCTGGCCTTTACGCCCTTTCCGCTGCCGTGGTTTGCCGGCACGCTGCTCGTGGTTCCGCCGATCCTGACGGCCGGCTTCTGGTTCGCGATCGTCTGCACGACGGCCTTCGCCGCCTTCTATTCCTACCGCGTGTCGCAGGAGGCGACCGAGCTGTCGGACGCGCTTGCCGCCACCGAACTCATCCTGCAGCGGGAAAAGCACCTGTCGCAGCTCGACGGGCTGGCGGCCGCCGCCGCCCATGAACTCGGCACGCCGCTTGCCACGATCAGCGTCGTCGCCCGCGAGATGGAGCGCGAACTCGGCAGCGACGAGCGCTTCCGGGAGGACGTGCAGCTTTTGCGCAGCCAGAGCGAACGCTGCCGCGACATCCTGCGTCGGCTCACGACCCTCTCCACCGAGGACGAGGCCCATATGCGCGTGCTGCCGCTCTCCTCGCTGATGGAGGAGGTCATGGCGCCGCACCGCGAATTCGGCATCGCGCTCAAGCTCGTCGAGAACGGCGACCGCGCGAGCGAGCCGGTCGGCACCCGCAATCCCGGCATTCTCTACGGCCTGGGCAACCTTCTCGAAAACGCCGTCGACCATGCCCGGGCGGAGGTGACGGTCACCGTGAGCCACACGCCGGAGCGGGTGACGATCGTCATCGAGGACGACGGCGAAGGCTATGCGACGGACATTCTCCAGCGCATCGGCGATCCCTATGTCACCAAGCGCCAGAAGGACGAGCGCGCCGGCGGGCTCGGGCTCGGGCTGTTCATCGCCAAGACGCTTCTGGAGCGGTCGGGCGCCAGATTGGCCTTCGGCAACCGCACCGGCGACCAGCCCGGCGCGCGGGTATCGGTCGATTGGCCGCGGGCGCGCATGGAGGCAAAGGGTGCGAAATGACTTTACCCGCCGCATCTTAAGGGTGATAAGCTGATCCCGGTCAAGAATGGACGAAAATCCGCGACGGAAGACGTAAAATGGCAGAAAGCACCGAACCGCAGACGCAAACCGACGATATCGGCCCCGATCCCTCGCTTCTCCTCGTCGATGACGACGCGCCGTTCCTGCGCCGCCTGGCGCGCGCCATGGAGACGCGCGGCTTCGCCGTCGATACGGCCGAATCCGTCGCGGAGGGCATCGCCAAGGCCAAGACCACGCCGCCGAAATATGCGGTGGTGGACCTCAGGCTGGGCGACGGCAGCGGTCTCGACGTGATCGCCGCCATCCGCCAGCGCCGCGACGACACGCGCATCATCATGCTGACCGGCTACGGCAATATCGCGACGGCGGTGAACGCGGTGAAGCTCGGCGCCGTCGACTATCTCGCCAAGCCGGCGGATGCCGACGATATCTTCGCGGCGCTGACCCAGCGGCCGGGCGAGAAGGTGGAGCTGCCGGAAAACCCGATGTCGGCGGATCGCGTGCGCTGGGAGCATATCCAGCGCGTCTACGAAATGTGCGACCGCAACGTCTCGGAAACCGCCCGCCGCCTCAACATGCACCGCCGCACCTTGCAGCGCATCCTGGCGAAGCGCGCGCCGAAGTAATCATCGCAGGATTGCGGACCCCCCTCATCCGCCTGCCGGCACCTTCTCCCCGTCGGGGAGAAGGAGGACATCAGAGGGCGCATCTCCTCCCTCCCTTCTCCCCCCGGGGAGAAGGTGGCCCGAAGGGCCGGATGAGGGGGTTTTTTACCGCAATGCTCCCTAAGCCGGCGTGTCCCGCCGTCCCGAAACGATGGCGGAGATATCCGGCCCGTCGCGCCTGGTATCCATGGAAAATTCCGCCAGCAGCAGCCGGCCCGCGGCCACGCGGGCAAAGGCGAAGGTCACGGCCTTGCGCGTCGGCGCGGCCAGCCTGTGTTCGGGCGCCTCGCGCAGCATATGCGCGCCGTAGCCGTCCGACAGGATGAGCCCGCAGTCCTCGGGAAAGATATCGAGCGGCACGTCCTTGTGCGTGGCGAAGAACAGCCGGTCGCAATGGCGCCGGTAGTCCGGCCATTTGCGATCCACCCGGAAATCCTCGATCGAGGTCTTGATCTCGACGATCCAGATCTCGCCCTTGTCGGAGAGACTGATGAGGTCGGCGCGCCGGCCGCTCGCCAGCGTCAGTTCCGGCAGCACGGCATGGCGCATGTCCATCAGCATGCGCTGCACCCCGCGGCGTACCATCATGGCACGGTCGGACTGGCGGCCGTCGAGCAGCGGGTTGTCATTGTGCAGGGAAACGATCGTCATGTGGGTCAACCTCGGCGATTCGCCATTCTAGCGCGAAGCGCGCGGGATGGCTCGAAACGGCCGGAAAAGTTAAGGCGCGCGGGTCGGGACCGGTACGCGCAACAGTTCATTAACCGCGCCGCGCGGTTCCTGTTCGCGCAGGGGCCGGCGGAGAGAAAACCGTTGAACGGCGCGCGGGGGCATGCTTGGCAAGAAACCGGGCATGGTGGAAGCGGCTGGCGGCCGGGCATTGTTGTTGCAAAAAAACAATCCCGCGGCTTTTTGCTTTGGCCAGAGCTCAGGCAAGGGCGCGCAGACTTGCATTGACCGGTTTAATCGAAAATAAACCATAATCAATGAAAGCTCCGCGTACCGGAACTTCTTAATCCCTGATCCAAGAGACTCACATGCGCTTCCGCAATGCCCTCCTTCTGTGCGGCCTGGCAGCGGCCGTCACACTCGCCGGTTGTTCGTCGTCCTCCACCTCAACGCCGGGCGAAAGGGTGGCGACCAATGCCATCTTTACCTCGGAATATGGCGCTGTTGAGGACAACGGTTACGCGCTGCCGGCCATCCCGATCAGCAGGGTGAACGAGAAGTTCCATCGCCAGATCGTCGATTACGCGACGAGCGAGAAGCCCGGCACCATCGTGGTCAACACGCCGAACCGCTTCCTCTATTATGTCCTGCCCGGCGGCAAGGCCGTGCGTTACGGCATCGGCGTCGGCAAGCAGGGTTTTGCCTGGCAGGGCGAGGCCTATATCGCCTGGAAGCAGGAATGGCCGACCTGGCATCCGCCGCAGGAAATGGCCGCCCGCAAGCCTGACGTCGCCCGCTACGTCAAGGAAGGCATGGGCCCGGGCCTGAAGAACCCGCTCGGCGCACGCGCGCTCTACCTCTTCAATGAAAAGGGCCAGGACACGCTGTTCCGCCTGCACGGCACGCCGGAATGGGCCTCCATCGGCACGGCCGCCTCGTCGGGCTGCATCCGCCTGATGAACCAGGACATCATCGACCTCTACAAGCGCGTCCGCCCCGGCCGCTCGGCCCGCGTCGTCGTCCAGCAGTAACCGGACGAAACCCCCATCCGACAAGAAGCCGCCGGATCGCTCCGGCGGCTTCTTTCGTTTCGGGTCGATGCGGTGCCCCTCCCCGCGTTACGCGCAATTTACCCCTTCGCCTTCAGCTCCAGGCGGCGGCGATGCAGGACGGGCTCGGTGTAGCCGTTCGGCTGCTCGCGGCCCTTGAGCACCAGGTCCAGGGCGGCCTGGAAGGCGATGGAGCCCTTGAAATCGCCGGCCATCGGGCGATAGAGCGGGTCGCCGGCATTCTGCCCGTCGACCACGGCCGCCATGCGCTTCATCGTCTCGACGACCTGCGCTTCGGTGACGACGCCGTGGTGCAGCCAGTTGGCCATGTGCTGGGCGGAAATGCGCAGCGTGGCGCGGTCTTCCATCAGGCCGACATTGTTGATGTCGGGCACCTTGGAGCAGCCGACGCCCTGGTCGATCCAGCGCACGACATAGCCGAGGATGCCCTGGGCGTTGTTGTCGAGTTCACGCTGGATCTCCTCCGGCGTCCAGTTCGGCCGGACCGCGACCGGCACCGACAGGATATCCGACAGTTTGGCGCGCAGGCGTGCGCGCAGCGACGCCTGCACGTCCGCGACATTGACCTTGTGGTAGTGCGTGGCATGCAGCGTCGCGGCCGTCGGCGACGGCACCCAGGCGGTGTTGGCGCCGGCCTTGGGATGGGCGATCTTCTGCTCCAGCATCGCCGCCATCAGGTCCGGCATGGCCCACATGCCCTTGCCGATCTGCGCATGGCCGGACAGGCCGCATTCCAGGCCGATATCGACGTTCCAGTTCTCGTAGGCGGAAATCCAGGCGGCCTGCTTCATGTCGCCCTTGCGGATCATCGGCCCCGCTTCCATCGAGGTGTGGATCTCGTCGCCGGTGCGGTCGAGGAAGCCGGTATTGATGAAGACGACGCGCTCCTTCGCCGCGCGGATCGCCTCCTTGAGGTTGACCGTGGTGCGGCGCTCCTCGTCCATGATGCCCATCTTCATCGTGTTGGGCGCCATGCCGATGGCAGCCTCGACGCGGCCGAAGAGCTTCGAGGCGAAGGCCACCTCTTCCGGCCCGTGCATCTTGGGCTTGACGACATACATCGAGCCGGCCTGCGAATTCTTGCGCCGGCCATTTTCGCCGACGTCGTGCAGTGCGATCAGGCCGGTGACCATCGCGTCCATGATGCCTTCCGGCACCTCGTTGCCGTCGCGGTCGCGGATCGCCGGATTGGTCATGAGGTGGCCGACATTGCGCACCAGCATCAGCGAGCGGCACTTCACTTCGAAGGTCGAGCCGTCGGGCGCGGTGTAGTCGAGATCGGGGTTGAGGCGGCGGATGAAGCTCTTGCCGCCCTTCGAAACCTCCTCCGAGAGGTCGCCCTTCATCAGGCCCAGCCAGTTGCGATAGACGACGACCTTGTCCTCGGCATCGACGGCGGCGACCGAATCCTCGCAGTCCATGATGGTCGTGAGCGCGGATTCGACCCAGACATCGGAAATATGCGCGGGATCGTCCTTGCCGGTCGGCGTCGCCGCATCGATCAGGATTTCGATATAGAGGCCGTTGTTGCGAAGCAGGACCTGGCTCGGGGCCGCCGCTTCACCAAGATAGCCGGCGAACTTCCCGCCGTCGGCAAGGCCCGTCCGCACGCCGCTCGTCAAGGCGACGACAAGCTTTCCGCCTTCGACCGCAAGGCCGGCGACATCGCGCCAGAAGGCGCCGTCGAGGGGGACGCTATCGTCCAGGAACGCGCGAACCCAGGCGATGACCCTGGCGCCGCGCACGGGATTGTAGCCCTTGCCCTTTTCCGCGCCGTCGGTCTCCGGGATCGCATCCGTGCCGTAGAGCGCGTCATAGAGCGAGCCCCAGCGCGCATTGGCGGCGTTCAGCGCATAGCGCGCGTTCATGACGGGCACGACGAGCTGCGGGCCGGCGAGGCTGGCGATTTCAGGGTCGACGTTCTCCGTCGTCACCGTGAAGGCGTCGCCCTCGGGCAGCAGATAGCCGATCTCGCGCAGGAAGGCCTCATAGGCCGCCATGTCCGAAGGCGCACCGTTTTCGCGATACCAGGCGTCGATCTTCTCCTGCAGCACGTCGCGCTTAGCGAGCAGCGCGCGGTTCTCAGGCGCAAGCTCGTGCACGATGGCGGAGAAGGCGGCAAAATAGGCCTCGGCGTCGACGCCCGTGCCGGGAAGGGCCTCCTTGACGAGAAAATCGTATAGATCGCTGTCGATCGAAAGACCGGCTTTTTCCGTATAGGTCATGAAAAGACTCCGAAGAACGGGACGAAGGGGGAGTATCCCGAATGCTGCCACTTTCCGCGGCTTTCATTCATAGTCAATTCGGCAATAACGTGAATTATTTATTCCGTAACGGAAACAATCCCGTCTAAGCCTCCCGGGCGATGCGCGGCCGGCCGCTCGCGGTCGCGGTAAAGCGCGCCTCGATCAGCTTGCGGCTGCCCTCCACCTCGGGCGCGTCGATCTCCTCGGCGAAGGTCACGGCCGGCTCGTCGGCGCCATTGGCGCGGGCGGCATGCAGGGCACCCGTCATCGCGCGTTCGCGGGCCAGCGAGAAGGCCGCGGCTGCGTCCACGTGACGCACGCTTTCCCCCGCCCCGGCGACGACGAACACGCCCTCTTCCGGCTGCGTCACGAAGACGGTCACGCTGTTGCGCACCTGGCCGACGACCGCGCCGACGGCATTGGCCACCCCGGCATCGGCGGGAATGACCGATTCGGCACCGAGCATGGAGGCGATATCGGGATAGTAGACCGGCGCGGACGCCCCTAGACCGACGAGCGGCCGGTCGAGCGCGATCTGGAACCGCACGATGCCGGCGCGCCGGTGCAGCGCCCGGTCGACGGCGACGGAACCGGCCGGATCAATCGCGCCCACGCCGTCATCGGCAAGGCAGGCGGAGAGGATGACATCGGACGATTGCCGGGTCAGCCGGTCGACGATGCGCCGCGCGAGCGCGTCCGGGCTGTCGGCGATCGGCCGGCCGGTGCCGTCTTTCACGCGGGCGGCAAGGGCGAGACCGAGACGCGCGGCCTCGGCATCCCACTGTCCCTGCCCGCCCAGCACATGCATGGCGTCCGAGGGCGTGACCCCGCAGATATGCACGAGGCCGCGCGCCACAAGCCGGTCGAGCGTCGCCTTCTGCGGCGTCGTCATCAGCAACCCCTCGAGCGGAACCGGCGCGGCGCCGATCTTTTCGTAGAGCGCCTGTTCCTGCGGCTGGAGGCCGCTTGCCAGTCGCTCGGGAACGCCCGTGCGCACGGCAAAACGCCCGTCGTGCCGGCCGACATGGGCGGTGCGCAGCTGGCGCTCCAGCACCGGCAGGATGCTGTCGGGATGCAGCGTCGAGGCAAGGCTGAGCGGCAGGAAGCGCCGCGGTCCGAGATCGATGCGCGCCGCAAGCCCGCGGTCGTCGATGCGCACCTCCGAATCACCGCCGAGGCCGAAGGTGCGCATGGCGACAGCCTCCACCATGGTCCGGTAGCCGCCGACGACGGCTCCCTCCGCGTCGAGCTTCGGGCGGCCCTTGTCGAGCACCGCCACGTCGGTCGTCGTGCCGCCGATATCCGACACCACGGCATCGTCGAGGCCCGTCAGGTGGCGCGCGCCGACCAGGCTGGCCGCCGGGCCGGACAGGATGGTCTCGATGGGGCGCAGCCGCGCTTCGGCCGCCGAGATCAGCGCGCCGTCGCCGCGCACCACCATCATCGGCACCTGGATGCCGCGACGCTGGAGAAAATCCTCGCAGGCGCCGATCAGCCGGTCGATCATCGAGACGAGGCGGGCATTGAGCAGCGTCGTCAGCGCCCGGCGCGGCCCACCGAGCTTGGAGGACAGCTCGTGGCTGCAGGTCACCGGCAGGTGCGAGATGGCGCGGATGCGTTCGCGCACGCGCTGTTCGTGCGCGGGGTTGCGCACGGCGAAATAGCCGGCGACGGCAAAGGAGGACACGGTCTGCGACAGGGCCGGCAGCGCCTCGTCCAGCGCGCGCATGTCGAGCCGCGTCTCGTTGCCGTGCACATTGTGGCCGCCGGGCAGGAAGAGCACGGGGTCGGTGCCGAGCGCCTCGGCAAGACCGTCGCGCTTGAGGTCGTCGGGGCCGAAGCCGATCATCACGAGACCCGCCCGGCCGCCCTGGCCTTCCACCAGCGCATTGGTGGCGAGCGTGGTGGAAAGCGAGACGAGGCCGATGGCGGAAACCGGCACCCTCGCCTTACCGAGCACCGCATCCACCGCGCCGGAAATGCCGACCGAAAGATCGTGGCGGGTGGTCAGCGCCTTGGCGCGCGCCACCACGCCGAGGGTTTCACTGTAGAGGGCGGCGTCCGTATAGGTGCCGCCGGTATCGATGCCGAGTAACAAATGGTCTGCCACGAGAATACTTCCAAACCGCATGCCGTCCCTGTTCAAAGCCGGCCTGGAATGGTGTTATGGCATGTCCGGCGCCGTTGTCACCATCCCGCCGGCGACATGCCTGTGAAGCATCGAGGAGACCCAGAGTGTTTGATCCGCGTCATGGAAACCGCCTGCTGAAAGCCCTCCTTG
The DNA here is from genome assembly GCF_004514425.2 of Shinella sumterensis. Classification (GTDB taxonomy): domain Bacteria; phylum Pseudomonadota; class Alphaproteobacteria; order Rhizobiales; family Rhizobiaceae; genus Shinella; species Shinella sumterensis. The sequence goes on along the minus strand of NZ_MYFN02000005.1, from coordinate 248,350 downwards.
TCGGGACGGCCCTGCTCACCGCAGGCCTGCCCGCTGCCGCCCAGGAGGACGACGGGGCGGAGTATCAGGCCCAGATCCCCGATGTCTCGATCTACAAGGCGATGCTGGATGCCAACAAGCGCACGGGCTGGGTGCAGTTCCGCGAATATGCCGGCCAGCAGCTCATCTATTTCACGGCGTTGCAGAGCATGCATTGCCGGCTCAAGGAAGTGCGCTACTCCATCAATTCCGATGCGCTCGACCAGACCTTCCCGATGGCGACGTGCGATCCGGAGCTGCCTTTCAACCTGCCCTCGGACGACAGCCAGAACTGGATCTACATCAAGCTGAAGCCCGGCGAGGCGCAGACCATCGCCGTGCAGGCCGTCTGGGACGACGGCAGCGGCAGCGAGATCGTCGTCTACCAGCCGTGCAAGAACCCGGAAGCCACCTGCGCCGCGATCAAGACGATCAAGAAGGCGAAGGCCCGCGGGGACGAGCCCGCACCTTCAACGCCAGTCCGTTAGCCGGCTGCGTCGTCAGGCGCTGCACCGGCCAGGGCCTGGTGTCCTCCGTCATGTCGAAGCGGAAACGGTGCATCAGCACGCCGAGCGCGATGATCGCCTCCTGCATGGCAAAGGTCGCGCCGATGCAGATGCGCGGGCCGGCACCGAAGGGCAGGTACTGGAAACGGTGGATCTGGTCGCGGTTCTCGGGCAGGAAGCGCTCGGGCATGAAGGCGCGCGGCTTCTGCCACAGCCGTTCGTGGCGGTGCAGCGTCCAGGGCATGACGAGGATCGTCACGTTGCGGGGTATCTCCACCACCTCGCCGTCCGGGCTCGTCCAGCTGTCGTCGGCGATGGCCTCGCGGTTGATGGAGGGTGCGGGCGGATAAAGCCGCATCGCCTCCTCGAAGGCCGCGCGCGTCCAGGGCATGCGGTCGAGCCAGTCGACCGGATCCGCCCCGCTTTCCACCACGCGGTCGATCTCCTCTTCCATCGCCTCGCGCACATGCGGGGAATTGGCGACGCAGTAGAGCGTCCAGGCGAGCGCCCGGGCCGTCGTCTCGTGGCCCGCGCCGATGAAGGTCAGGATATTGTCCTCCACCTCCTCCATGGTCAGCCCGTCCGGCCCGGCGGCGCGCAGCAGCAGCGTGAGGAAGTCGCTCGGCGCGTCGCCGCCTTCCGCCATGCGCTTGAGGCGAAGCTCCATGGTGTCGCGCACGATCTTGCGGAACTTGCCGAGCACCCGCTGCCCGCCGATGCGCGTGACGCGCGGCACCCAGGTCGGCGCGCGCAAAAGATCCATCGGGTCGACGCGGCCCATGGAATGCAGGAGATCGTCCACGTCATCGGCGAAATTCGTGGAGGCGGTGACGATCTCGCCGGAAAACAGCGTGTCCGACAGGATGGAAAAGGCAAGCTCCGTCATGTCGTTGCCGATATCGAAGACCGTGCCGTCAGCGCCCTCGTATTTCTGCACATAGAGCTCGGACTGTCTGAGCATCTGCGTGGCAAAGCCCTTGGCGTGGCGCGGCGTGAAGATGGGCGCGACGGCCTTGCGCGAGCGGCGCCAGACGGGACCCTCGGCCGTCAGCAGCCCGTCGCGCAGGATCGGCCGCAACACAAGCTGGCGCACCACGGACATCTTGTAATTGGCGGCGTTGTCGACGAGCAGGTATTTGATCAGGCCGGGATCGTTGACGATCAGCGTCTTCTCGCCGACGAAGCTCGTCATGATCCAGGGCAGCGTGTAGGAGGGCTCGCCCCACAGCTCCAGCGGATTGCGGAAGACGGTGCGGATGATCTCGAGTTTCGACGGCGGCACCGTGCGCGGGATCGGCGCGGGCGGTTCGAACGGCTCGGGACGCATGTCCATGGTCGGCTTCCTTCCTTCGGCTCGCCGTCAATATGGGGCGCAACTGGGCCGAGAGGAAGGCGGCGGCCGGTCAAGGCCGCGTGAACCGGCGCCCGATCGACGCCGAATTCGAGGAAAAGCCGCTAGAGCAGGCTGCGCAGGTCGTCCAGCTTGTCGTTGACCAGCCAGCCGTAATAGTTCTCTTCCGGCCAGGTCGCCTCGCCGGCGGCGCGGCGCGCGGCGAAGGCCGCGGCGCGCGCATCGGGCGTACCGATATTGTAGAGCGTCGCCGTCAGGCCGGGATTCCTGGAAATGTCCACGCCGGCGATCTTCTTGTAGGCGTCGATCGAGCGGCGGATGGCCGCGGCCATGTAGGCCAGCGAGATGTCCGGGTCCATGATCGCCTGGTAGACGCCGGCCGCATCGTTCTCGTCGAGCGGCTTATAGCCGGAGAAACGCGCCACGTCGTCGGTCAGCGTCAGCGCCGTCAGCGGGTTGATCTGGCCGAGGCCGAAGGTCTGGCCGGCATAGAAGGGCTGGAAGAACACCGCGCTGAAACGGTTCTTCGGGAAGGACGTGCCGCCGACCGTCTTGCCGCTGAAGGAGCGGTTCCAGACGTTCTCGCGGCAGGTCCACAGCGCGTAGGAACCCTTCTTGCCCTCGCATTCGCTAAACTGCGGACGCTTCAGGAAGTCGTCGATCGCCTCGCCTTCATAGGCGAAGCGGAAATTGCCGGTATAGGAGGCCGCCTTGACGTAATAGCTCTGCAGGCGGTCGTAGGCGTCGACATTGTAGGTGTGCTCGCCGACGATGGCGCCGACGATATGGATGGGGTCGATGCCGTATTTACCGGCCGCCGCCTTGATCTTGCCCGTCAGCTGCCGGTCGCCTGCCAGAAGGTCGCGCACCTTCTGGTATTTCGCCTCGAACGAGCTCTTGTTGCCCTTCGTGCGGCGGATGGAGGCGCCCGGAATAGCGGGCTGCTCCGCGTTGCGGTTGCCGGCGGGCACCACGTCGATCGCCAGCGCCGTGGTCTGGCTCTGCACGAAGAGGGCGGCTGCAAGGGCAAGCACGGGGAAGAGCTGTCGCACGGTTCCGGTTCCTGTCTGGTCAATCGTTCTAGATGGCATGGACGGGATGCAGGACAATCGTGTCGTCATCATGCCGGACGCGGCAATGGCCTAGGCCGCGTGTGCGGTTCTGTCGAGGGGGCGCGTGCCCAAAAGCGCGACACCGGCAGTTGCTAAGACAACCACCGGTGCCGAAACGTCACAGGATGTAGCGCGACAGATCCGTGTTGGCCGCCAGCGCGCCGACATGCGTCTTCACATAGTCGGCATCGATGACGAGGCGGTTGCCGCCCTTGTCCGGCGCCTCGAAGGAGATCTCGTCGAGCACCCGCTCCATCACCGTCTGGAGGCGGCGCGCGCCGATATTCTCGACGCTCGAATTCAGCTGCACGGCGACATCGGCCAGCGCGTCGATGCCGTCCTCGGTGAATTCGAGGTCGACATCCTCCGTGCCCATCAGCGCCTTGTACTGGCGGATGAGGCTCGCTTCCGTCTCCGTCAGGATGCGGCGGAAGTCCTCGCGCGACAGCGCCTTCAGCTCGACGCGGATCGGCAGGCGGCCCTGAAGCTCCGGCAGGAGGTCAGAGGGCTTGGAGACATGGAAGGCGCCCGAGGCGATGAAGAGGATATGGTCCGTCTTCACCGGCCCGTATTTCGTGGCGACCGTCGTGCCTTCCACGAGCGGCAGCAGGTCGCGCTGCACGCCCTCGCGGGAAACGCCCGCGCCCATGCCGCCGTCGCGCGCGGCGATCTTGTCGATCTCGTCGATGAAGACGATGCCGTCGTTCTCGGCCGAGCGGATGGCCTCGCGCTGGATCTGCTCGTTGTCGAGCAGCTTGTCGGACTCGTCGTCGATCAGGATCTTGTAACTGTCCTTGACCGTCGTCTTGACCTTCTTGGTGCGGCCGCCCATTGCCTTGCCGAACATTTCCGACAGGTTCAGCACGCCGATATTGGCGCCCGGCATGCCGGGGATCTCGAAGCCGCCGGGCGTGCCGGTATCGGCCACGTCGACCTCGATGTCCTTGTCGTCGAGCTCGTTGGCGCGCAGCTTCTTGCGGAAACTGTCCCGGGTCGCGGGCGAGGCGGTGGCGCCGACCAGCGCGTCGAGCACGCGTTCCTCGGCATTGGCATGGGCTTTCGCCGTCACCTCGGCGCGCTTCTTCTCGCGCACCAGGCCGATGCCGACCTCGACGAGGTCGCGCACGATCTGCTCGACATCGCGGCCGACATAGCCGACCTCGGTGAACTTGGTGGCCTCGACCTTGACGAAGGGCGCACCGGCGAGCTTGGCGAGACGGCGGGAAATCTCCGTCTTGCCGACGCCGGTCGGGCCGATCATCAGGATGTTCTTCGGCATGACCTCGTCGCGCAGGTCCGGCGCCAGCTGGTGGCGGCGCCAGCGGTTCCTCAGTGCGATGGCCACGGCGCGCTTGGCGTCATGCTGGCCGATGATGAAACGGTCGAGCTCGGAAACGATCTCGCGGGGGGAAAAATTGGTCATGGGTTTCCTCTAGCAACGGTCCCGGGCCAAGATCAGCGCCGGGCCGTCCTTTGTCATGCGTTGATCGAAAGCATGGAATCCGGCCTTCTCATAGGCCCGGATGGCATGCGCATTCTCGGGATGCGGATCGAGCACCACCCGCTCCACGCCCTCGGCGAAGACCTTTTCCACGAAGGCATCGATCATGGCCGGCCCGTGGCCGAGGCCGACCATGTCGGCAGGGCCGATGAACTGGTCTATGCCGAGCGTGCGGTCCGGCCGGTCGCCGAAGGACAGGTCCGACGGGTCGATCCTGTAGCTCTGCAGATAGGCGAAGGGCTTTCCGTCGTGGGAGACGATGAAGGACGCCATTGCAGGTTCGTCGAAATCCGCGGCGATACCCGCAACCTCCTCAGCCGGATCGCCCCACCAGCGCCGGACATGCGGCGCGGCGAGCCAGCGTTCCAGCATCGGCAGGTCGGCGGCCGTCACAGGCCGGAAAGCGTATGCCTCAGCGGTCGGCATCCAGCGTCTCCACCACGACGTTGTGGTTGGTGTAGACGCAGATGTCGCCTGCGATCTGCATGGCCTTGCGGGCGATCTCCTCGGCCGACTTGTCGGTGTCCATCAGCGCGCGGGCGGCGGCATAGGCATAGTTGCCGCCCGACCCGATCGCCATGGTGCCGTGTTCCGGCTCCAGCACGTCGCCATTGCCGGTCAGCGCCAGCGTGACGGACTTGTCGGCCACCAGCATCATCGCTTCGAGACGGCGCAGGTAACGGTCGGTGCGCCAGTCCTTGGCGAGCTCGACGGCGGCGCGCATCAGCTGGTCGGGATATTGCTCCAGCTTGGCCTCGAGCCGCTCGAGCAGGGTGAAGGCATCGGCGGTCGCGCCGGCAAAACCGGCGATGACATCGCCCTTGGCAAGGCGGCGCACCTTGCGCGCATTGCCTTTCATGACGGTCTGGCCAAGGCTTACCTGGCCATCGCCCGCCATGACCACCTTGCCGTCCTTGCGGACGGTGATGATCGTCGTGGCGTGCATGGAAGCATAGGGATCGTGTTCACTCATATCAGACCTCTGAGGCCCGAGGACCGGGCAGGGATACCGCCGGCGAGGCGGCTTCGTTGTGCCCTATGTAAGCAGCGGTTCGGCGATTGCAAAGGCCGCGCGCCGTCATCGCGCGCCCGGCCCATGGAAAGCGCGGGAGAGGCTGGCTTCGTCCAAAATAAGCCTTGCTTTGTCTCTGGAATATGCGGGTTATGGTTTCCCATCCAATGTGAGGGTAATGACGATGGCCAAGGGTCAGGTCCGCAGCAACAAGGAAGTCCGCAAACCCAAGAAGGACAAGGTGGCCGCAAAAGCCGCCCCGACCCTTGGCGCGCAGGTCAAGAACAGCGAAAGCGCAACCAAGAAGAAATGACGCCAAGGGGCGCCGCTTCGCCGGTGCCCCCTCTCCTGCATTCATCGCCCGAGACGACACGGCGCGCCCGCGCGCCCCTCCGCGCTACGTCTCCACGGCGCCGTACGTCCCCTGCCGCGCGACGTTACCCTGCCACGCCATGTCTTCCACGCTACGCCTCTGCTGCGCTACCGCCCTCTCCTCCGTCATCCTCGGGTCAAGCCCGAGGATGACGTCGGTGGGTGTGGCCTGGCGCGTGCGGCGGCTGTCGGTGTGACAACGGCAGGTGTGGTGGCGGTTGATATAATGACGACCGCAACCACCCGTGAAACACGGGGACGCCGTCACCGAAAAAACCCAATCATTCCAGTCCCCATCGCCCTTTTCACGCGCAAATCATCCCCGTCTTCCGCTCATCGCCTATCCTGAACGTCCTTCCGCCGCCGGACGGATCGCGTAACGTGTCGATGCGGGCGGGAGGAGGCGCTTTCGTTGTCTGCCGTAACGTGCGGCGGGGCGAGAGAGGTTTGGAGCGACGAAGGGGTGACGCCCTTCGCCGTGCGGGGCTTCCCCCGTCCCCGGGTCGCGGGGACGGTTTGGGTCCGCCATGCAGGCAGGATAGCAGCCCATGCCCCCGGAAAGTGCGGAACGCGGTTTCCGGACAAGGCGCATGGGCCAGCCAGAATGCGCAGCGAAGCCCTGCCATGCCTGAAGGAGGACAAGACCGCCTCCGAAGAACGCCTGGGCCGCGCGAAAGCGAAGCCACCACACACCCTTTCCAGAGGCGACGCTTTCGCGCGGTTCTCCGGATTGCCGAATGCTGATCATCCCGGCGGCGTCTGCGCGCGGGATCATCGCCGCATGCGCCGGAAACCCTCGAAAGACTGGCGTTTTATGAAGAGCCCTGTTAAGGAGCGCCAATACTTTACCGGAGACTGCAATGAGCCGCACCGCCAGCGTTTCGCGCAAGACGAACGAGACCTCCGTATCGGTCACCGTCGATATCGACGGCACCGGCACGTCGACCATTTCGACGGGCGTCGGTTTCTTCGATCATATGCTCGACCAGCTGTCGCGCCATTCGCTCATCGACATGGAGATCAAGACCGAGGGCGACCTGCATGTCGACGATCACCACACCGTCGAGGACACCGGCATCGCCATCGGCCAGGCCATCGCGAAGGCGCTCGGCGACCGTCGCGGCATCACGCGCTATGCCTCGCTCGACCTTGCCATGGACGAGACCATGACGCGCGCCGCCGTCGATGTCTCCGGCCGCCCCTTCCTCGTCTGGAACGTCGATTTCTCGGCGCCCAAGATCGGCACCTTCGACACCGAGCTGGTGCGCGAATTCTTCAACGCGCTTGCCCAGCACGCCGGCATCACGCTGCATATCCAGAACATCTACGGCGCAAACAACCATCATATCTCGGAGACGTGCTTCAAGGCCGTCGCGCGCGTGCTGCGCACGGCGACCGAGATCGATCCCCGCCAGGCGGGCCGCGTTCCCTCGACGAAGGGTTCGCTGGCCTGAAAGCAATTCCAGCAAAAGCGTGAAGCGGTTTGCGTCCGGAATTGCAAAGCTAACAAAAGCCGGAGGCCGTCATGGCCACATTCCTCGTTCTGATACCACCGGGTGCCCTGAGCGGCGATGAAAAGGCCCGGTTCGTGCGCGACCGCTTCTCCTGGGTCGCCTTCTTCCTGCCGTTCCTCTGGCTCGCCTGGCATCGCGCCTGGCTTGCGGCCGCCCTCGCCTTCGCCGTGCAAATGCTCGGCTCGGCCATCTCGGATCACCCAGTCTTCGGGCTTGCCGGGCTGGGCGTCTGCCTTGCCACCGGCCTGCTCGTGGCGCTCGAAGGCCCCTCGATGGTCGTCGCGGGCCTCGAGCGAAAGGGCTGGACGATCGATGCCGTGATCTCGGCCGAGGACCGCGCGACGGCGGAAGACATCTACGACATGGAAACCCCGGCCGGCGAGACGGAGGCGCGCGACGGCGTGTCCCTGCCGGCCTCCGGAACCGCGACGCGCCCGCATGCTCCCATGCTCGGCCTCGTCGGTTTCAAGGAAGGACGATAGAATGCGCGTAGCCATCATCGATTACGGTTCGGGCAACCTGCGCTCGGCCACCAAGGCCTTCGAGCGTGCCGCCCGCGAAGCCGGGATCGACGCCGAGATCGACCTCACGGACAAGGCCGACCGCGTGGCATCCGCCGACCGCATCGTGCTGCCCGGCGTGGGCGCCTATGCCGATTGCCGCCGCGGCCTCGACGCCGTGCCCGGCATGGTGGAGGCGTTGCGCGAGGCGGTGGAGGCCAAGGCCCGCCCCTTCCTCGGCATCTGCGTGGGCATGCAGCTCATGTCGTCGCGCGGCCTGGAAAAGACCACGACGCAAGGCCTCGGCTGGATCAAGGGCGACGTGGTGCTGATGACGCCGAGCGAGCCCGACCTCAAGATCCCGCAGATCGGCTGGAACACGCTGGACCGCAAACGCGCGCATCCGCTGTTTTCCGGCATCCCGGAAACGCTGCACGCCTATTTCGTGCACTCCTACCACCTCGCCGCCGAAAACCCCGACGACGTCGTCGCGACCGTCGACTACGGCGGTCCGATGACCGCCTTCGTCGCCAGGGACAACAAGGCCGGCGCGCAGTTCCACCCGGAAAAGAGCCAGGCGCTCGGCCTCGCCCTCATCTCCAATTTCCTCCGCTGGAAGCCCTGAACTGGAAAACGCCATGATCCTCTTTCCCGCCATCGACCTGAAGGACGGCCAGTGCGTTCGCCTGAAACTCGGCGACATGGAGCAGGCCACCGTCTACAATCCCGACCCGGCCGCACAGGCCAAGGCCTTCGAGGACCAGGGCTTCGAATGGCTGCATGTGGTCGACCTCAACGGCGCCTTCGCGGGGACGAGCGTCAACGGTGCTGCCGTCGACGCCATCCTGAAGGCGACGAAGAACCCCGTGCAGCTCGGCGGCGGCATCCGCACGCTCGACCATATCGAAAGCTGGCTGGCGCGCGGGCTCTCCCGCGTCATCCTCGGCACCGTGGCCGTGCGCGATCCAGCACTCGTCATCGCGGCCTGCAAGGCATTTCCCGGCAAGGTCGCCGTCGGCATCGACGCCAAGGGCGGCAAGGTGGCCGTCGAGGGCTGGGCGGAAGCCTCCGAGCTCGGCGTCATCGAGCTTGCGAAGAAGTTCGAGGGCGCCGGCGTTGCCGCGATCATCTACACCGACATCGACCGCGACGGCATCCTGACCGGCATCAACTGGGCCTCCACGCTGGAACTGGCCGACGCCGTGTCCATCCCCGTCATCGCCTCGGGCGGCCTCGCCTCGATGGACGACATCCACCGCCTCGTCGCCTCCGACGCCCGCAAGCTGGAAGGCGCGATCTCCGGCCGCGCGCTCTACGACGGCCGCATCGATCCCGCCGAAGCGCTGGCAACGATCCGCGCAGCACGGGGAGAAGCCGCATGACCCTCAAGGCCCGCGTTATTCCCTGCCTGGACGTGAAGGACAGCCCGCGACGCCCGCAGCCGCGGAGCGGCGAGGACGCGCAAAACGAAAAGATGGAGGCCGTCCTTTGACCCTCAAGGCCCGCGTTATTCCCTGCCTGGACGTGAAGGACGGCCGCGTCGTGAAGGGCGTCAGCTTCCTCAATCTGGTCGATGCCGGCGATCCCGTCGAATCGGCCAAGGTCTATGATGCCGCCGGCGCGGACGAGCTGTGCTTCCTCGACATCACGGCGTCCTCGGACAACCGCGACACGATCTTCGACGTCGTGGCGCGCACCGCCGACCATTGCTTCATGCCGCTCACCGTCGGCGGCGGCGTGCGCACGGTCGCCGATATCCGCAAGCTGCTGCTGGCCGGCGCCGACAAGGTCTCGATCAACTCGGCCGCCGTCTCCAATCCGGATTTCGTCGCCGAGGCCGCCGACAAGTTCGGCAACCAGTGCATCGTCGTCTCGATCGATTCCAAGAAGGTCTCGGCCGAGGGCGAGGAAGACCGCTGGGAGATCTTCACCCATGGCGGCCGCAAGCCGACCGGCATCGACGCCGTCGCCTTTGCGGAAAAGATGGTGGAGCGCGGCGCGGGCGAACTGCTTTTGACCTCCATGGACCGTGACGGCCAGAAGGGCGGCTATGACATCGCGCTGACCCGCACCATTGCCGACCGCGTTTCCGTGCCGGTCATCGCATCGGGCGGCGTCGGCACGCTGGATCATCTCGTCGAGGGCGTGCGCGACGGCCATGCGACGGCCGTGCTCGCCGCATCCATCTTCCACTTCGGCACCTATACGGTGGGCGAAGCCAAGCGCTACATGGCCGAGCACGGCATCGCCATGCGGCTGGACTGACGGGCAGCGGCACATGCCAAGCAATGAACAGGAGGCCCCGATGAGCACGTTTACCCTGGCCGATCTCGAAGCGATCGTGGCTGCCCGCGCGGCTGCCGATCCCTCGGAAAGCTGGACGGCCAAGCTCGTGGCGGCCGGGCAGCCGAAGGCGGCAAAGAAACTGGGCGAAGAAGCCGTCGAGACCGTGATTGCGGCCATCGAAGGCGACAAGGCCGCGCTGACCAGCGAGGCGGCCGATCTGCTCTATCATCTGATGGTCGTCTTGAAAATCGGCGGGGTGCCGTTACAAGATGTGCTGGGGGAGCTGGAGAGGCGCACAGGCCAGTCCGGCCTAGCGGAAAAGGCCAGCCGGAAGAATTGATGATCCAGGCAGCGCGCGACAAGGACCAGCCGGATATTCCGGATGATTTCGGCAACCGGAACTATTCGCCCTATCGATTCTTCCCCGCCGAGGAATGGGCGCATTTCCGTGCCGATACGCCGCTGACGCTGACGGCCGACGAGGTCCAGCGCCTGCGCTCGCTGAACGACCCGATCGATCTCGACGAGGTCCGGCGCATCTATCTCTCGCTGTCGCGCCTCCTGTCGGCCCATGTCGAATCCTCGCAGATGCTGTTCGAACAGCGCAAGCGGTTCCTGGCGCTGTCGAACGAGGCCAAGACGCCGTTCGTCATCGGCATTGCCGGCTCGGTGGCGGTCGGCAAATCGACCACGGCGCGTATCCTGAAGGAACTGCTGTCGCGCTGGCCGTCCAGCCCGAAGGTCGATCTCGTCACGACGGACGGTTTCCTCTATCCGAACGCCGTGCTCCAGCGCGAGAACCTGATGGAGCGCAAGGGTTTCCCCGAGAGCTACGATACCGGCGCGCTGCTGCGCTTCCTGTCGGCGATCAAGGCCGGCAAGCCGAACGTGCCGGCGCCGATGTATTCGCACCTCACCTATGACGTGCTGCCGAACGCCTTCCGTGCCGTCGACCGGCCGGATATCCTGATCTTCGAGGGCATCAATGTCCTGCAATCGCGCAACCTGCCGGCCGACGGCAAGATCGTGCCGATGGTATCGGACTTCTTCGACTTCTCGATCTATATCGACGCCGAGGAAAGCCTGATCCACAGCTGGTATGTCGAGCGCTTCATGCGGCTGCGCGACACCGCCTTCCAGAACCCGGATTCCTACTTCCACCGCTATGCGCGGATCAGCGAGGCGGATGCGCTCGCCATCGCCGAAGGGCTCTGGCACAACATCAACCTGAAGAACCTGCACCAGAACATCCTGCCGACGCGCCCGCGCGCCGACCTCATCCTTCAGAAGGGCGAGAACCACCTCATCGAGACGGTGGCGCTGCGCAAGCTTTAGCCGGAGTCGGGGACCGTTCAAGGATTGACGCGTCGCAGCGTCAGGTTGATGCGCCCGGGATTTCTCAGGAGCGTGGACGTGCCGGGATAGATCCGGTCGACGCCATGGAAGATGAGCCGGCTTTCGCCCCCGAACACGAAGACGTCGCCGCTCGACAGCCGGAACGAGCGCGTCGGATCGCTGCGCGACGTGCCGCCGACGCGGAACAGGCACTGGTCGCCGAGCGAGACGGAGACGACGGGTGCGGCAAGATCCGTCTCGTCGCGGTCCTGATGCAGGCCCATCTTCGCCTCCGGGTCATAGAAATTGACGAGGCAGGCTTCCGGCGGCTTTGCGAAGCCGGAAACCGCTTCCCACAGGGCCAGAAGCGTTTGCGGGATGGCCGGCCAGGGGCGGCCCGTTTCCGGGTGGGTGGGCTGGTAGCGGTAGCCGTTGTCCTTGTCCGTCACCCAGCCGAGCGCGCCGCAATTGGTCATGCGCACGGACATCGCCTTGCCGGTCTTCGGCATGCGCGGCACGTAAAGCGGTGCATCGGCAACGACCGCGCGGATGGCGGCCACGAGGGCTTCCTGCGCCGCGCGATCGAAATAGTCAGGGACATAGCGCAACCCCGGTGCGAGGTCGTGCCCCGTCTCCGTCACATCAGGTCTCCGACAGGTCCGGGATGCGCAGAACCTGGCCGGGATAGATCTTGTCCGGATGGGACAGCATCGGCCGGTTGGCGTCGAAGATCACGGTGTGCTTGGCGCCCTTGCCCTTGCCGTACTGGGCTTCGGCGATCTTCCAGAGGTTGTCGCCCTTCTTGACCGTGTAGAAGACCGGCTCCCTGGCGGGCGCGGACGCAACGGCAAGGCCTTCCGTATCGACCTTGGAGACGCCCAGCGTGTTGCCGACGGCGACGATGGCTTTCTCGAAGACGGCCTGGTCCGCGACGCTGCCCTTCAGGACGACCTTGTCGTCGACAACCTCGACCTGCACCGCGTCGGTGCCGAGGCCGTGCGATTCCAGTTCCTTCTTCACCGCTTCGGCATCCGGTGCATCGTCGCCGCCGCCGATGCCCAGCTTCTTGCCCGCGTTCTTGATAAAGCTGAAGAGACCCATGTGTTTACCTCCCGTTCTCAGCCGAATTAAGCAGACCCTTCCGGTAAAGGGAAGGAATTGTTTTCTTCAAACCGATAAACGGCCAAGTTGCGGCCGTCATTCGCCATCCGGCCGGGCGCGCATGCGCTTGACGTCGGAACGGCCGGATTTCGCCTTGAGGCGGCGCTCGACCGAGCCCTTCGTCGGCTTCGTCTTGCGACGCGGCGGCGGTGGCGGTTCAGCGGCCTTGAGGATCAGTTCCTTCAGCCGTTCGCGTGCATCCTCGCGGTTGCGCTCCTGGCTGCGGAAGCGGCTGGCCTCGATCATCAGCACGCCGTCCTTGGACACCCGGCGGCCGGCGAGCTTCAACGCATTGGCCTTCACCCGCTCATTGAGCGCGGGCGAGTTGCGCAGATCGTAAAACAGCTGGACCGCCGTCGAGACCTTGTTGACATTCTGTCCGCCCGGACCGCCCGCCAGCACGAACTGCTCGGTCAGTTCCCAGCCGGCAATGGTGATCGTGTTGCTGATATGGAGGGGTTCGCTGGCCATGAGAGTTCCTTTCCACGCCGTTGTAACGGCGCGACCAGGAAACGGGAAGCCATTTGCGGCAACGAAAAACCCGGCCTTGCGGGCCGGGTTTCACGTGAATCACCGTCTGCAACAGGCTTATTCTGCTGCAACCTTGAGGCCGGGAGCGGCGTCGCGCACGCTGCCGTCGACCTGATCCTCGAACTTCTCGAAGTTCGCAACGAACATGTCGACGAGCTTCTGGGCCTGCTTGTCGTAGGCGGCGCCATTCGACCAGGTCGAGCGCGGATCGAGGATCTTCGTGTCGACGCCCGGCACCGAGACGGGCACCTGGAAGCCGAAATTGTCGTCGCGGCGGAAGAGCGCATCCTTCAGCGAGCCATCGAGGGCGGCAGCGAGCAGGGTGCGGGTCGCCTTGATCGGCATGCGACGGCCTTCGCCGTAGGCACCGCCGGTCCAGCCGGTGTTGACCAGCCAGCAATCGACGCCGTGCTCGGCGATCAGTTCCTTGAGCAGGTTGCCATAGACCGTGGGGTGGCGCGGCATGAAGGGCGCGCCGAAGCAGGTCGAGAAGGTGGCTTCCGGCTCGGTCACGCCGCGCTCCGTGCCGGCGACCTTGGCGGTGTAGCCGGACAGGAAGTGGTACATGGCCTGGTCCGGCGTCAGACGGGCGATCGGCGGCATGACGCCGAAGGCATCGGCCGTCAGCATGATGATCGTCTTCGGATGCGGCGCACGGCCGGTGTCGCTGGCATTCGGAATGAAGTGCAGCGGATAGGCGCAACGCGTGTTTTCCGTCAGCGAGCCATCGTTGAAGTCGGGCACGCCGTTGGCGTCGAGCACGACGTTCTCCAGGACGGTGCCGAAACGCTGCGTCGTCGCGTGGATTTCCGGCTCGGCCTCGGCCGACAGGCGAATGGTCTTGGCGTAGCAGCCGCCTTCGAAGTTGAAGATGCCGTTCTCGCCCCAGCCGTGCTCGTCATCGCCGATGAGCGTGCGGTTCGGATCGGCCGAAAGCGTGGTCTTGCCGGTGCCCGACAGGCCGAAGAAGACGGCGGCGTCGCCATCGGGGCCGACATTGGCCGAGCAGTGCATCGGCATGACCTTTTCGCTCGGCAGCAGCCAGTTGAGCACCGTGAAGACCGACTTCTTCATCTCGCCGGCATAATAGGTGCCGGCGATCAGCACGATGCCGCGCGTCAGGTCGCAGGCGATCATGGTTTCGGTGCGCGCACCGTGGCGGGCCGGATCGGCCTTGAAGGTCGGCAGGTCGATGATGGTGAGCTTCGGCGCGAATGTCGCAAGATCCGCCTCTTGCGGGCGGATGAGCAGATTGCGGATGAACAGCGAATGCCAGGCGAGTTCGGTGACGACGCGGGTCGGCAGCGCGTAATCGGCATCGGCACCGCCGATCAGGTCCTGCACGAAGAGATCGCGTTCGGCGGCATGGGCGAGCATGTCGGCGTGAAGCGCATCGAAATGCGCGCGCGACACGGCCTTGTTGTTATCCCACCAGATGGCGCTTTCGGTGTTTTCGTCGCGCACGACGAACTTGTCCTTCGGCGAGCGGCCGGTGTGCTGGCCGGTCAGCGCGCGAAGCGCGCCATGGGCGGTCTTGACCGCCTCGCCGCGGCCGAGCGCTTCTTCATAGAGCGCCTCGGCTGCAAAGTTGTACCGCACCGTGCCGTTTGTATGGATACCTATCGCGGTAAGCCCCTGCGCGGGGTTGCGAACGCCAAGTTCCTGCATGGTCCAGCTTTCCTCCGTGGACGAAGACGCAAGGTCAATCTGGGCGGAACCTAATATGCAACTGTCACAAAGGCAAGCGCCTGATCGAAATTAGGCAATGATATCAAACAATTAATCGATTTAAATCTTTGTACTACTTTTTTAATCGTTTGAATAATCGATTTAAAAATGATTCGAAAAACCGCGGCGGAACGTCACCCTTTATCTTTGCCACAATTTGTTCCACCTTTATCCCCACAGAGGCGCATCACTTACCAGGACAGGAACTCGATCCGAGGTCGGGAAAGGCGCTCATGACTATGGAGACCAGCAGGATGCAAACGATCGCACTCGTCGACGATGACCGGAATATTCTGACATCCGTGTCGATCGCGCTTGAGGCGGAAGGATACAAGGTTGAGACCTATACGGACGGCGCCTCCGCGCTCGACGGCCTTCTCGCCCGCCCGCCGCAGCTTGCAATCTTCGACATCAAGATGCCCCGCATGGACGGCATGGAGCTTCTGCGCCGCCTGCGCCAGAAGTCCGACATCCCGGTGATCTTCCTCACCTCCAAGGACGAGGAGATCGACGAACTGTTCGGCCTCAAGATGGGCGCGGACGACTTCATCACCAAGCCGTTCTCCCAGCGCCTGCTGGTCGAGCGCGTCAAGGCGATCCTGCGCCGCTCCTCCAACCGCGAGGCCGCCGCATCGGCCGGCGCCGGCGGCAACGCCGCCAAGGCCGGCGAGATCGCCGCCCGCTCGCTGGAGCGCGGCCAGCTGGTCATGGACCAGGAGCGCCACACCTGCACCTGGAAGGGCGAGCCGGTGACGCTCACCGTTACGGAGTTCCTCATCCTGCATTCGCTCGCCCAGCGCCCCGGCGTGGTGAAGAGCCGCGATTCGCTGATGGACGCCGCCTATGACGAACAGGTCTATGTCGACGACCGCACCATCGACAGCCACATCAAGCGGCTTCGCAAGAAGTTCAAGATGGTCGACACCGATTTCGACATGATCGAGACGCTCTACGGCGTCGGCTACCGCTTCCGCGAGGCAGCGTAAGGCGCGATTTCGCTTGCATGAACCGCGGCGGCAATGGCATGCCGCGGTCGGCTGCGGAATGGCTCGAAAGGACGGATGCGCGTGTTGCAGGAGGTGCAGGAAAGGGCTGGTGAGGACGCCGAAGGCCGGCAGATGCCGCGTTCGTTGCGCCGCCGCTGGACCCATCCCTTCACGCTGGCGCGCCGTATCTTCGGCAATGCCGTCTTTTCCAGCCTCACGCGCCGCATCCTGTTCTTCAATCTCGTCGCGCTCGTCGTGCTGGTGGCGGGCATCCTCTATCTCAACCAGTTCCGCGAGGGGCTGATCGATGCGCGCGTCGAAAGCCTGCTGACGCAGGGCGAAATCATCGCCGGTGCGATTTCCGCCTCCGCCTCGGTCGACACCAACTCGATCACCATCGACCCGGAAAAGCTGCTCGAACTCCAGGCCGGCCAGAGCATCACGCCGCTGCCGAACGACGAGGACCTGGAGTTCCCGATCAATCCCGAACGCGTGGCGCCCGTGCTGCGGCGGCTCATCTCGCCGACGCGCACCCGCGCCCGCATCTACGACACCGACGCCAACCTGCTGCTCGATTCGCGCCATCTCTACACGCAGGGCCAGGTGCTGCGCTTCGACCTGCCGCCCGTCGAGCAGGAGAATGCCGGCGTCTTCGAGCGCCTGAACATCTGGTTCAACCGCATGCTGCAGCCCAGCAGGCTGCCGCTCTACAAGGAAGCGCCGGGCGGCGACGGCTCGATCTACCCTGAAGTGATGAACGCGCTGACGGGCGTGCGCGGCGCCGTCGAGCGGGTCAACGACAAGGGCGAGGTCATCGTCTCGGTCGCGGTGCCGGTGCAGCGCTTCCGCGCGGTGCTGGGCGTGCTTCTGCTCTCCACGCAGGCCGGCGACATCGACAAGATCGTGCATGCCGAGCGTCTCGCCATCATGCGCGTGGCGGGTGTTGCGGGTCTCGTCAACATCGCGCTGTCGCTGCTGCTCTCCAGCACCATCGCCAACCCGCTGCGCCGCCTTTCGGCCGCGGCGATCCGCGTGCGGCGCGGCGGCGCGAAGGAGCGCGAGGAGATCCCCGATTTCTCCGTCCGCCAGGACGAGATCGGCAACCTGTCCATCGCGCTCAGACAGATGACCACGGCGCTCTATGACCGCATCGACGCGATCGAAAGTTTCGCCGCCGATGTGAGCCATGAGCTGAAGAACCCGCTGACCTCGCTGCGCAGCGCCGTCGAGACCCTGCCTCTGGCGCGCACGGACGAATCGAAAAAGCGGTTGCTGGATGTCATCCAGCACGACGTGCGCCGCCTCGACCGGCTGATCAGCGACATTTCCGACGCCTCGCGCCTCGACGCCGAGCTGGCGCGCAGCGATGCCCGCACGGTTGATCTGGAAAAGCTGCTGGGCGACCTCATCGACGTCTCGCGGCAGATCAACACGCGCAAGAAGCCGGTGACGCTGGATTTCGTCGTCGACCGCAAGGACAATCCGAAGGCCCGGTTCGAGGTCAGCGGCTACGAACTGCGCATCGGCCAGATCGTCACCAATCTCATCGAGAACGCCCGCTCCTTCGTGCCCGATCCGGGCGGGCGCATCGTGGTGCGGCTGTCGCGCGGGCGCGGCGACCGCTGCCTCGTGCAGATCGAGGACAACGGGCCCGGCATCCAGGCAGAAAACATCGACCGCATCTTCGAGCGCTTCTACACCGACCGGCCGGCCGGCGAGGCCTTCGGGCAGAATTCCGGCCTCGGCCTCTCCATCTCGCGGCAGATCGCCGAGGCGCATGGCGGCACGCTGAAGGCGGACAACATCATCGACAAGGCGACGGGGGAGATCGCCGGCGCGCGCTTCACCCTGTCGCTGCCCGCCGACAAGCAGAAATGACGGCCCCTGCCCCTGTCAATGTGCATGGAACGGCCATCGTGATCGGCACGACGGGGCTTCTCTTCACCGGTCCCTCCGGCGCGGGCAAGAGCATGGCCGCGCTGCATTGCATGACGGAGGCGCGGGCGCGCGGGCTGTTTTCCGCGCTCGTCAGCGACGACCAGATCCTGGTGAGCGTCGAAGGCGGCAGGCTCATCGCCCGGGCTCCCGTTTCCATCGCCGGTCTTGCCGAACTGCGCGGCGCGGGCATCGTCTCCGCCGGGACCATCGAGGCGGCCGTGCTGCACCGTGCCATCCGGCCGATCGCACCACCGTTTGCCGAGCGGCTGGCCCCGGAAGGCGAAACCGTGGAGGTGCTGCCCGGCCACGCCCTGCCGCTGACGCGGCTGCCGCTTGCCGCCGGTTGCACCGCCTTTTCGCTGCTCGCCGCAATTCACCCGGAAATTATCGGGACTTGATCGCGAAAGCCGCCCGAAAAGGGAAAAACGGCCATTTTAGGCTTGCCTTCGGACTTTTCATTGACATGATGGCCACCCCAATGGTGGACGGAATTGTTGCATTGCGATATTCCGCCGTCCGTTCGAATTGGGAAACGGGAGCGACTGCTGATGATCGGACTGGTGCTTGTCACCCATGGCAAGCTGGCGGAGGAATTCCGGCACGCCCTTGAACACGTTGTCGGACCGCAGAAGGCGATCGAGACCGTCTGTATCGGCCCCGAGGACGACATGGACCAGCGTCGCCAGGATATCCTGCGGGCGGTCCAGGAGGCCGATCAGGGCAACGGCGTCATCATCCTCACCGACATGTTCGGCGGCACCCCGTCCAACCTCGCCATCTCCGTGATGAACGGCGACGGCATCGAGGTGATCGCCGGCGTCAACCTGCCGATGCTGATCAAGCTTGCCGGCATCCGCGGCGAGAACAACATGGAGAAGGCGCTGATCGACGCATCGGAAGCCGGCCGGAAATACATCAACGTCGCCAGCCGCGTCCTCAGCGGCAAATAAGGTCTCCCGCCCTCCATGACCGTCTCGAAAGAGCTCCTCATCATCAACAAGCGCGGCCTGCACGCCCGCGCCTCGGCGAAATTCGTCCAGACGGTCGACGGCTATGACGCGGAGGTCACCGTCTCCAAGGACGGCATGACCGTGGGCGGCACCTCCATCATGGGCCTGATGATGCTCGCGGCCAGCCCCGGATGCAGCGTGCATGTCACCGCCACCGGCGCGCAGGCCCAGGAGGTTCTCGACGCGCTCGACGCACTGATCGCCGACAGGTTCGGCGAGGAGATATAATCCTCCATCAGACATAAGGACATAAAGACTTCTTTATGTCTTGGTTGCTCCAGCCGGCATTTCCTGATAGGAAGCGCCATCAACCAGAGCCAGAAGGCTGGAGTATTTCATGACCACCACGCATGACTACCACGTCGCCGACATCGCGCTTGCCGATTTCGGCCGCAAGGAAATCGAGATCGCCGAGACGGAAATGCCGGGCCTGATGGCCTGCCGCGAAGAGTTCGGCGCATCCAAGCCGCTCAAGGGCGCGCGCATCACCGGCTCGCTGCACATGACCATCCAGACCGCCGTTCTCATCGAGACGCTGGTGGCGCTGGGTGCGGACGTGCGCTGGGCCTCGTGCAACATCTTCTCCACGCAGGACCACGCCGCCGCGGCCATCGCCGCCGCCGGCATCCCGGTCTATGCCGTGAAGGGCGAGACGCTGACGGAATACTGGGAATATACCGACAAGATCTTCCAGTGGACCGATGGCGGCCTCTCCAACATGATCCTGGACGACGGCGGCGACGCCACCATGTACATCCTGCTCGGCGCCCGCGCCGAAGCCGGCGAGAACGTGCTGTCCAATCCGGGCTCGGAAGAAGAAGAGATCCTCTTCGCCCAGATCAAGAAGCGCCTTGCCGCCTCCCCGGGCTGGTTCACCAAGCAGCGCGACGCCATCAAGGGCGTGACCGAGGAGACGACGACCGGCGTCAACCGTCTCTACCAGCTGCAGCAGAAGGGCCTGCTTCCCTTCCCGGCGATCAACGTCAACGACTCGGTCACCAAGTCGAAGTTCGACAACAAGTACGGCTGCAAGGAATCGCTGGTCGACGGCATCCGCCGCGGCACCGACGTCATGATGGCCGGCAAGGTCGCCGTGGTGTGCGGCTACGGCGACGTGGGCAAGGGCTCGGCCGCCTCGCTGCGCGGCGCGGGCGCGCGCGTCAAGGTCACGGAAATCGACCCGATCTGCGCCCTGCAGGCCGCCATGGACGGTTTCGAAGTCGTGCAGCTCGAGGATGTCGTGTCCTCCGCCGACATCTTCATCACCACGACCGGCAACAAGGACGTCATCCGCGTCGAGCACATGCGCGAGATGAAAGACATGGCGATCGTCGGCAATATCGGCCACTTCGACAACGAGATCCAGGTCGCCGCGCTCAAGAACTTCAAGTGGACCAACATCAAGCCGCAGGTCGACATGGTCGAGTTCCCCAAGGGCAACCGCATGATCCTGCTTTCCGAGGGACGCCTGCTCAACCTGGGCAACGCCACCGGCCACCCGTCCTTCGTGATGTCCGCCTCGTTCTCCAACCAGGTGCTGGCGCAGATCGAGCTCTTCACCAAGGCCGACGCCTACAAGAACGAAGTCTATGTCCTGCCCAAGCAGCTCGACGAGAAGGTCGCACGTCTGCACCTCGCCAAGCTCGGCGCGAAGCTGACGGAGCTTTCCGATGAACAGGCCGGCTATATCGGCGTGACGGTGCAGGGCCCGTTCAAGGCCGAACACTACAGGTACTGATCCTTACCCGGATTATCCACAACATCTAGGGGCGGCGCGCTTGACACGAGCGCGCCGCCTCTTTTTTAGGCCCGTCCCTTCCCGACGATTCGGTAAACAAGTATCGTTAACGCGTTGATTCGGCGTGCAGATGCGGACCCTTCGCGCCGGATTGGGATGTCTTGTCGATCAGGCGGCAAACGGACGGAGACATACCGGGGATGATGTCGGAACTGAAACGAGGCCGTTCCGGGCAGGCTTTTGGCATGCCGGAGCGGGACAGGGCGCATTCGGTTGCGCCGCAAAATGGATTTATGGTTAACGGACGGTTGATGCGCCCCGTGGCGCGCCGCCTGGCATCCGTGCTGGCGGCGGGATCGGCGCTTGCAGCATTCGCAGGACCGGCGCATGCCGCCGGCCCCTATCTCGCCACCACGGAAATCGTCACCGTCTCGATGCTGCTGGGCGTGATGTCCGCGGCCATGCTCTCCGCCATCTGGATGATCCGCCAGCGCGGCCGCATGGAAGCGGAAAACCGCGAACTGCGCGCCCATCTCTCCGACGCCCGCCACAACGTGTCGCGCCTGCAGGCGCTGATCGGCGACAAGGATCGCCGCATCGTCATGTGGGACGGCCTGTCGGGCAAGCCCGAATTCCTCGGCCAGCTGGCGCCGGAAACCGGCGCGCCGGTCGCCGACCGCGATTTCCTGGCCTTCGGCCGCTGGCTGAAACCCACCTCCGCCGCCGAGATCGAGCGTGCCGTCGAGCGGCTGCGCACGCAGGCGCAGAGCTTCGACCTCATTCTCGAAACGAGCCGTGACGAAGTGCTGGAGGCACAGGGCCGCGTTTCCGGCGGGCAGGCCTTCGTGCGCTTCGTGGCGCTGAACAATCTGCGCGCGGAAGCCGCCGAGCTGAAGCTCGAACGCGAACGGCTCGTCGCTGCGCTGAGCACGTTGCAATGCCTCATCGACCAGATCGATCTTCCCGTCTGGCAGCGTGCGCCCGACGGCTCACTCGCCTGGGTGAACGAGGCCTATGCGGAGGCCGTCGAGGCGAAGGACGCCGCCGCCGCGGTGCGCGAGGCGCGCGAGCTTCTGCCGACCGTCGCGCGCGAAAAGATCCGGGCGACTAGCACCTACGACACCCCGTTCCGCGACAAGGTCTCGACCGTCGTTCGCGGCAATCGCAGCTTCTTCGACGTGGTGGATGCGCGCACGCCCAATGGCTCGGCCGGCATCGCGATCGACGTCTCGGATGTCGAGGCGGTGCGCGAGGAACTGACGCGCACGCTGAAAAGCCATGCCGAAACGCTCGATCACCTTGCCACGCCCGTCGCCACCTTCGACGGCGAGCAACGCCTGCAATTCTACAACCAGGCCTTCCAGCGCATGTGGGAGTTCGACACGGCGTTCCTGGAGAGCAAACCCGGCAACGGCGAACTGCTCGACCGGCTGCGCGCCGCCGGCAAGCTGCCCGAACAGCTGAACTGGAAGCAGTGGAAGGACACAGCCCTTTCCGTCTACCGCGCCATCGACACCCAGAGCGACCTCTGGCACCTGCCGAACGGCCAGACGCTGCGCGTCTTCGCCACCGCCCGCCCGCAGGGCGGCGCCACCTGGGTCTTCGAGAACCTGACCGAGAAGGTCGACCTGGAGACGCGCTACAACACGCTGATGCTGGTGCAGGACGAGACCATCGACCACCTGGCCGAGGGTGTCGCGGTGTTCAGCCCCGACGGGCGCATCCGCCTGTCCAACCCGGCCTTCCGCGCCATCTGGGGCATCAGCGAGGCCGAGGCGAAGTCGGGCACGCATATCCGCGCCATCGAGCAGGCCTGTGCGCCGTCCTATGACAAGCCGGACGGCTGGAAGCGCTTCGGCCAGATGATCACCAGCTTCGACGACGAACGGCCCTCCTCGCAGGGCATGCTGGAACTGCGCACCGGCCTCGTGCTCGACTACGCCGTCATCCCGCTCTCCAACGCGCAGACGATGCTGACCTTCGTCAACATCACCGACAGCGTGCGGGTCAGCCGGGCGCTTACGGAGAAGAACGAGGCGCTGCGCAAGGCGGACGCGCTGAAGAACGATTTCGTCCAGCACGTTTCCTACGAGCTGCGCTCGCCGCTGACCAATATCATCGGTTTCGCCGACCTCCTGAAGACGCCGACCATGGGCGAGCTCAACGAGCGGCAGGCCGAATATGTCGACCATATCGCCACCTCGTCCGCGGTGCTGCTGACGATCGTCAACGATATCCTCGACCTTGCGACCGTCGACGCCGGCATCATGGAACTCGACTATACCGAGATCAACCTGACGGACCTGCTCGACGACGTGTCCATGCAGTTCGCCGACCGGCTGCACGAGGCGCAGGTGACGCTCGAGATCACCGCGCCCGACAATCTCGGCACCATCGTCGCCGACCAGCAGCGCCTCAAGCAGATCCTCATCAAGCTCCTGAGCAATGCCGCCAACTTCGCGCCGGAAGGCAGCGCCATCGGCCTGCGCTGCTGGCGCGAAGGGGCCGACCTCGTGCTCACCGTGACCGACCGTGGCCCCGGCATTCCGCAGGACGTGCTGACCACCGTCTTCAACCGCTTCGAAAGCCATGGCCGCCAGGGCGGGCCGGGGCTTGGCCTCTCGATCGTCGAGAGCTTCGTCAGCCTGCACCACGGCACCGTCACCATCGACAGCCAGGAAGGCCGCGGCACGAAGGTCACCGTGCGCATTCCTTCCGCGTCGATGACCTCGTTTGCAGCGGCGGAATAGCATGGCGCTCGACATCGTCCTTGCCGATGAAGCCGCAACCATCCGCTTCGGCGAGGACATGGCGCTGGCACTGAAGCGCGGCGACTATGTCGCGCTATCGGGCGATCTGGGTGCCGGAAAATCCACCTTCTCCCGCGCCCTGATCCGCGCCATCGCCGATGACGCTTTTCTCGAAGTGCCGAGCCCGACCTTCACGCTCGTCCAGACCTATGACCTGCGCATTCCCGTCGCGCATTTCGACCTCTACCGCATCGCCGATGCCGCCGAGATCGACGAACTGGGCTTCGACGAGGCGCTGTCGGATGGCATCTGCCTGGTGGAATGGCCGGAAAAGGCGGACGGCGCGCTGCCCGCCGATGGCATAAGCCTGACTTTCGTGCATGAGGGCGATGGCCGGCGCGTCTTCATCGACGGCCCGGCACCGGCGCTCGCCCGCATCCGCCGGTCGCTCGCGATCCGCGCCTTTCTTGACGAAGCCGGCTACAGAAACGCCACGCGCCGCCACCTGACGGGCGACGCCTCCACGCGCGCCTACGAACATATCCATACCGGCGCGAGCCGCTTCGTGCTGATGGATTCGCCCGCGCACCTGCCCGGGCCGATCCTCGCGCAGGGCAAGTATTACCAGCAGATCGCCCATATCGCCGAGGACGTGAAGCCGTTCGTCGCGGTGGGCCGCTATCTCGTTTCGCGCGGCCTGCGCGCGCCGGCAATCCATGCCATGGATATCGCGCAGGGCATTCTCCTGATCGAGGACCTCGGCAGCGACGGCATACTCGACGCCGGCGGCGCGCCGATCGCCGAGCGCTACCGCGAAAGCGCCGCCTGCCTTGCGCATCTGCACGGACAGGCTTTCGAGCGCGACCTGCCGGTGACCGACGGTATCATCCACCGCGTGCCGGATTTCGACCGGGACGCCATGCAGATCGAGGTGAGCCTGCTCACCGACTGGTACCTTCCCTTCACGCGCGGCACGCCGGCAAGCGACGCCGAGCGCCGCGACTATATCGCCATCTGGGACGGGCTGATCGAAAGCCTTGGCGCGGCGGAGCACAATCTGCTGCTGCGCGACTTCCACTCGCCCAACATCATCTGGCGGCCGGATGCCGCGGGCACCGACCGGGTCGGCATCATCGACTTCCAGGACGCGATGATCGGTCCTTCGGCCTACGACGTCGCCTCGCTGGTGCAGGATGCCCGCGTCGACATGCCCGACGCGGTCGCGCAGGGCGTGCTCGACCACTACCTTTCGCTGCGCGCGGCTGAGGGCGGCTTCGACCGGGCGCGCTTCCTGCGCGACTGGCACGTCATGGCCGCGCAGCGCAACTGCAAGCTCATCGGCCTGTGGGTGCGGCTGATGCAGCGCGACGGCAAGCCGGCCTATATGCGCCACATGCCGCGCACCTTCCGCAATCTCACGCGCGCGCTTTCCCATCCCGACCTCGCCCCCTTGCGCGACTGGTGCGAAAAGGCTGGAATCCTCGCGACCGAATCATAAGCGCGGGATAGCGATGAAGATCGAAGACGCCATGGTGCTGGCCGCCGGCCTTGGAACGCGCCTGCGGCCCATCACCGACACGATGCCGAAGCCCCTGGTGCCGATCGCCGGAAAACCGATGATCGACTACGGGCTCGATGCGCTGGCCGCAGCGGGCATCACGCGCGCCGTCGTCAACGTGCATCACTTCGCCGAGCAGATGCGTGCGCATCTCGCCCGCCGCGCGGTTCCGGAAATCCTTCTCTCCGACGAGACGGAGCGGCTGATGAATTCCGGCGGCGGGCTGGCCAGGGGCCTGAAGCTGCTCGGGCGCGGGCCGGTCATGGTGATGAACGCGGATCTCTTCTGGATCGGCGAAAAAGCCGGCGAAACAACCAATCTCCAGCGGCTTGCCGAACGGTTCGACCCTGACGCCATGGACATGCTGATGCTCTGCGTGCGGCTGGAGGATACGACAGGCCATAACGGCAAGATCGATTTTTCGCTCGACGATGCCGGACGCCTCACCCGCTATCGTGAAGGCTTCGGCACGCCGGTCGTCTATGCCGGTGCCCTGGTGCTGATGCCGGGCCTGCTCGACGACGCGCCCGACGACGCCTTCAACCTCAACATCTATTTCGACCGGGCCATCGAAAAGGGGCGGCTTCACGGCATGCTGCTCGACGGGCACTGGATCACCGTCGGCACGCCCGAGGCGGTCGGCGCGGCGGAGGCCGTGATCGCCTCGTTCGGCGAGGCGGCGGCATGAGCGGCGCGCCGGGCGGCCGGATCTACACGATCCCGGCGAGCCTGCCCTTCCTGAAGACGGTCGCCGAAGCGCTTGTCGACGGGCGGCTCGTGCCCGGCTTCACCTACGATCCCGCCGATCCGCTGGCCTTGGCGGATGTCACCATCTATGTGCCGACCCGCCGCTCCGCGCGCGTGCTGCGCTCGGAATTCGTCGACCTGTTCGGCGGCCGCTCGGCCATCCTGCCCACCATCCGGGCGCTGGGCGAGACCGAGGACGACAGCGGTTTCTTCGACGAGGTGGCGCCGGCATTGCTCGACATGGCCGAGCCGCTCTCCGGCCCGACGCGGCTTCTGGAACTCGCCCGCCTCGTGCTGGCCTGGCGCAACCAGCTGCCTGCCGCCGTGACCGCGGTGCATGCCGAAAGCCCGCTCGTCGCCCCGGCCAGCCCGGCGGATGCCGTCTGGCTTGCCCGCAATCTCGCCGACATCATCGATGCGATGGAGACGGAGGAGCTGGACTGGACGGCGCTCGATACGCTCGATACGTCCAACCATGCGCTGTGGTGGCAGCTGACGGCCGAATTCCTGAAGATCGCCAGCGATTTCTGGCCGGCGCGGCTGGCAGAACTCGGCCGCTCCTCCCCTTCACTGCGCCGCAACGCGACGCTGCATGCCGAGACGGAGCGCTATCGCCACACGCCGCCGGCAGGCCCCGTGATCATCGCCGGCTCCACGGGCTCGATTCCCGCCACCGCAGGGCTGATCGCGGCAGTGGCAAAGCTGCCGAACGGCGTCGTCATCCTGCCCGGCCTCGACCGCTTCATGAGCGACACCGACTGGCTGCTCGTCGGGCACCAGGGCGGCGGCGCGGACACGACGCGCAAGCCGGATGCGGCCTCGCGCAGCCATCCGCAATACGGCCTCCACCGCCTGCTCGCCCGCATGGGCTGCACGCGCGACGATGTCGAGCCGCTGGGCACGCCGCCGGAGACGTTGGAATACCGCGCGCGGATCCTCTCCAGTGCATTCCTGCCGACGCAGGCGACGGCGGGCTGGGGCGACGTGCGCTCGACACTGGATGCCGGGCGCGTGGCCGATGCCTTCCGCGACGTCGCGCTGGTGGAAGCGGCCAATGAACGCGAGGAGGCCGTGGCGATCGCCATCGCGCTGCGGCTTGCGCTGGAGGACGGCCCGGACGCGCAGGCCGCGCTGATCACGCCGGACCGCAAGCTCGGCCGGCGCGTCGCCGCCGAGCTGGCCCGTTTCGGCATCGAGGCGGACGATTCCGCCGGCACGCCGCTCCTTTCCACCCCGCAGGGCACGCTGCTGCGCCTGCTCGCCGAGGCGGCCCTGCGCCCCGGCGATCCCGTGGCGCTCGTGGCGCTGCTGAAACATCCGCTTGCCCGCTTCGGACTTTCCGCCGACGACCGGCGCGACGCGGTGACGGCACTGGAGCTGACGGCCCTGCGCGGCGGCACGGCGGAAATCGACATCTCGACGCTGGAGCCTTTGCTCGACGCCGCGCTGGCGCGGCAGGCCGAGGATCGCCACCCGCCGCGCTGGCGCAGTGCGCTGCCGGAAACCGCCCTTCCCCTGGCGCGCACGCTTGCAAGGCGCGTAGCAGACGCGGTGGAGCCGCTCGCCGGTGTGCTCGTGCAGCAGAGCCGCACGGGGCGGCGCTTCTCTTCCAGGCTTGCCGTCTCGGACTGGGCGGAGCGCACCGGCCGTGCGCTGGAGGCCGTCGCCATCGACGAGCGCAACGACCTGGCCGCGCTGTGGTCCGGCGAGGCGGGCGACAGCCTCGCCAACCTGCTCAAGAGCGTGATGGAGACCGACGGGCAGATCGAGGCCGACGGGCCGCAATGGTGCGATATCATCGAGGCGCTGGCGGCGAGCGAAAGCGTCAAGCCGCGCTCGATGCGCCATCCGCGGGTCTTCATCTTCGGCGCGCTCGAATCGCGCCTCCAGAGCGTCGATACCGTGGTCATCGGCGGGCTCAACGAGGGCACCTGGCCAGGCCAGGCGGCCAACGACGCCTTTCTCTCCCGCATCATGAAGGTGGAGATCGGCCTGGAGCCGCCCGAGCGCCGCATCGGCCAGCTCGGCCACGACCTGCAGATGGCCGCGGGCACGCGCAAGCTGATCCTCACACGGGCCTTGCGCAACGGCACCGCCCCGACCGTCGCCTCGCGCTGGCTGCAACGGCTGCTCGCCGTCGGCGGTCCTTCGCTGGCGAACGACCTGCGCAGCCGCGGCCGCGACCTGATCGACTGGGCCGGGCGGATCGATCAGGGCCAGAGCGTGCCGAACGCGCCGCGCCCATCGCCCAAACCGCCGGCCGGGCTGCAACCGAAGAAATATTCCTTCAGCGAGGTCGGGCGGCTGCGCCGCGACCCCTATGCGATCTATGCGCGGCATATCCTGCGGCTCGACCCCATCGCGCCGTTCAACCTCGACCCCGGGCCGGCCGAGCGCGGTTCGCTCTATCACCGCATCGTCGACCGGTTCGTGCGCGAGGAGAAGACCGGCGAACCGCTTACCCTGATCGACCGCATCCTGCACGAGGAATTCGACGCGGTCGCGCTGCCGCCGCATATCGATGCCGTCTGGCGGCCGCGCTTTGCCGCCGTCGCCCGCGCCTTCGTCGCCTGGCATGGCGAGCGGGCCGGCGGCGTGCGCGAGAGCCTGACGGAGGTGCCGGCGTCGCTCGATCTCTCGGTCGGCGACATAAGGCTGACCGGGATTGCCGACCGCATCGACATCCTGCCCGACGGCAGCGCCGACATTCTCGACTACAAGACCGGCAGCACGCCTTCGCTCAAGGTGGCGCGCGCGCTGCTCGATCCGCAGCTGGCGCTGGAGGCGGCGGCGATGCGGCGCGGGGCCTTCCGCGGGCCGGGACGCCGCGACCCGGCTAATCTTCTCTATGTGCGCCTGAAGCCCGGCGAGCGCTTCAAGGTCGAGCAGGTCAACAACGAACACGCGAAATCCGCCAGCACGACGCCGAAATCCGCGTTCGACCTTGGCGAGGAGGCGCTGGCGGAGCTGGAGAAGCTGCTGACCGGGCTGATCGAAGGGCGCTTCGGCTTCGCCTCGCGGCTCATTCCAGAACAGGAGCGCGACTATGGCGGCGAATACGACCATCTGGCGCGTGTCGCCGAATGGTCGTCTGCCGAAAACGGCGGGGAGAGCGACGATGCTTGAAGACGACCGTCCCGCATCGGCGGAGCCGGCCGCCTGGCTGAGCTGGACCACGCAGAAACAGGCGATGGCGTCCGATCCCGCCCGCTCGGCCTGGGTTTCGGCCAATGCCGGCTCGGGCAAGACGCATGTGCTGACGCAGCGGGTGATCCGGCTGCTGCTCGCCGGCTGCCGGCCATCCGCCATCCTCTGCCTGACCTATACCAAGGCCGCCGCCTCGGAAATGTCGAACCGCGTCTTCGAGCGGCTGGCCGAATGGGCGACGCTCTCGGATGAGGACCTGTCCGACCGGGTGGCGGCCATCGAGGGCGCGCGGCCCGACGTCTTCAAGCTCGCGGAGGCGCGGCGGCTCTTTGCACGCGCGCTCGAAACGCCGGGCGGCTTGAAGATCCAGACCATCCACGCCTTCTGTGAAGCGCTGTTGCACCAGTTTCCGCTCGAGGCCAATGTCGCCGGCCACTTCTCCGTGCTCGACGACCGTGCGGCGGCCGTGCTGCTGGCGGATGCGCGGCGCACGCTCTTGACGGCGACGGCGAGCGAGGACGACCAGGCGCTGGCGGATGCCTTCGCCACGGTGCTCGACATTGCCGACGATACCGGCCTGGAACGGCTGCTCTCCGACATCATCGCCAGCCGCAGGCCGATCCGCGATTTCCTCGAGCGGGCGGACGCGGCCGGCGGCATCGAGACGATCCTTCGCCGGGAAACGAGTCTTGGCCCGCAGGAAACGGCTGACGACATCCTCGCCGCCTTCTGGCCGCTCGACGGGCTGAACGGGGCGGTACTGGACGCCTATCTCTCGGCGGCGGAAAACCTCGGCAGCGAGACGGTGAAGACCTCGGCCGCCGGCCTGCGCGGCGTGATGCGCCTCACCGATGCCGAAGCGCGCCGGGCGGCGCTGCACGATCTGTTCTTCACGGCGACCGGCTCGCCGCGCAGCATCGACCGATCCTTCCTCTCGAAGAAGGTGCGCGACAGCGCGCCGCATTTCGAGGCGGCCCTGCTGTCCGCGCAGGCCCATGTCATCGCCTGCGACGACCGCCTGCGGCGCTTTCGCATGTATGAGGCGACGAAGGCGGCGCTCGTGATCGCCGAGCGGCTGACCGGCGACTACGAAGACCTGAAGCGGGCGCGCAGCCTGCTCGATTTCGACGACCTGATCGACCGCACGGCGACGCTTCTGACCCGCGACCGGGTGAGCGCCTGGGTGCATTACAAGCTCGACCAGGGCATCGACCACATCCTCGTCGACGAGGCGCAGGACACCAGCCCGCGCCAGTGGCAGATCGTGAAAGCGCTGACGGACGATTTCTTCGCCGGCGAAACGGCCCGCATCGCCGGCCGCACGATCTTTGCCGTGGGCGACGAGAAACAGTCGATATACTCCTTCCAGGGCGCACGGCCCGAGCGGTTTGCGGAGGAAGGCCGGGCGGTCGCCCGGCGCACCCAGGTGGCCGAAACCGCCTTCAGCCCGATCCGCCTGCTCCTGTCCTTCCGCTCGACGCGGGACGTGCTTTCGGCGGTCGACCAGGTGTTTCTCGATCCCGCCAATGCGCGCGGGCTCACCCCCGACGGCGGCGATATCGTGCATGCCTCCAATCGCGGGCGCGAGCCGGGGGCCGTCGATGTCTGGAGCATGATCGCCGCGCCGCCCGGCCTCGACGAGGAGGACTGGACCGCGCCCTTCGACGCGGTGGCCGAGGAAGCGCCGATCAACGTGCTGGCGCGGCGCATCGCCGATACGCTTGCCGGCTGGATCGGCCATGAGACGGTGACGGAAAAGGGCAAGGCGCGGCCCATGGCGGCCGGCGACATCATCGTGCTGGTGCGCAAGCGCGACGCCTTCGTGAACGCGCTGACACGCACGCTGAAACAACGCCACGACCTGCCGGTGGCGGGCGCCGACCGGCTGGTGCTGACAAAGCATATCGCCGTGCAGGACCTCATGGCGCTGGGCCGCTTCGCCGTGCTGCCGCAGGACGATCTGTCGCTCGCCGCCCTCCTGAAAAGTCCGCTCTTCGGCCTGAGCGAGGAGACGCTGTTCGAACTTGCCGCCCGCCGCGGCGAGAACGAGGCGCTCTGGGCGCATCTTTGCAGCGTGGCCGCGTCGGACGACCGCCTTGCGCCCATCGTCGCGCGGCTGGAGCGGCTGATTGCCGATGCGGGCACGCAATCCGTGCATGATTTCTATGCGCGCATCCTCGGCGCGGGCGGCGGGCGGCGGGCGTTTCTCGCGCGGCTCGGCGTCGAGGCGGGCGAGATCATCGACGAGTTCCTGACCTTCGCCCTGGAGCAGGAGGACAACGGCCTGCCCGGCCTGCAGGCCTTCGTCTCCACGCTGGAACTGGAGGCGCCGACGGTCAAGCGCGAACAGGACAAGGCGCGCGGCGAGATCCGCATCATGACCGTGCATGCCGCCAAGGGGCTGGAGGCGCCAGTCGTCTTTCTCGTGGACGGCGGCGCCAAGCCCTTCAGCCACAGCCACATGCCGCAGCTGCGCTTTCTCTCGACGACGGATCTTGTCGGCGGCCTGCCGGCCTGGCTGCCGCTCAAGGACTTTGCCAACACGCTGACGGAAGCGGATGCGGAGCGCATCAAGGACAGCGCCGAGGAGGAATATCGCCGCCTGCTCTATGTCGCGATGACGCGTGCGGCCGACCGGCTGATCGTCTGCGGCTATCGCGGGCGGCAGGAAAACAAGGACACCTGGCACACGATGATCGCGACGGCGCTCGCCGCCGATACGCAGCGTTGCGTGGAGGCGACCTTCTCGACGCGCAGCGAAAGCTGGGAGGGGCTGTCCTGGCGCGAGGCGGGCGCGGCGGCGATCGGCGACGTGACGGTGGCAAGCGCCGAGGAAAAGCCGCAGATCACGCTTCCGGAGGCGCTTGCAAGACCGCTTCCACCGCAGAAATCCCTTCCGCGGCCGCTCAGCCCCTCGGGTGCGGCGGCGGTGATCGAGACGGATGCGGCCGATCTGCTCGTGCCCTCCGCCCTGTTCGGCAAGGGCAAAGGCGGCCCGCCGGGCGCCGGGCTTGCGCTGGAGCGCGGGCGCATCCTGCACCGCTTCCTGCAGGTCCTGCCGGGCTTCGACCCCGCCGAGCGGCCGGCGGCGGCGCGGCGCTATCTGGAGCGGGCGGCCGCCCATTGGCCGGAGAGCGCGCGGGCCGGGCTGATTGCGGCGGCGCTTCACGTCATCGACGACGAGAGCCTGCGCGCCGTCTTCTCATCCGCGGCGCGCGCGGAAGTCTCCATCATGGGCACGTTGATGCTGGGCAGCCGGGAGTTTGCGGTATCCGGCCGCATCGATCGCATGGTGGTGACGGAGAGCGCGGTCGAGATCGTGGATTTCAAGACGAACCGCGTGCCGCCTCATACCGTCGACGCCATCCCGTTCGAGCACCGGGCGCAGCTCGCCATCTACCGCGCAATCCTCGCACCGCTCTATCCCGGCCGGGAGATCCGCTGCGGGCTGATCTATACGGAGGCGGCGAAAACCTTCTGGCTGGAGACGGCGCTGATGGAGGCGAGCCTTGCCGAACTCACGGCAAAGTGAGATACGGGACAGGACGTTTCGCCCATGGTGCGCGCCCTGACGGGCTTGAAAACGCAGCCCGGCGGCATCACATCTTGTGCAACACCCACCATTCAAGGAGCAGCCCTTATGGCTACCGTTAAAGTCGACCAGTCCAATTTCGAAGCCGAAGTGCTGAAGTCCGCAGAGCCGGTCGTCGTGGATTTCTGGGCCGAATGGTGCGGCCCGTGCAAGATGATCGCGCCTGCGCTGGAAGAAATCTCGACGGAACTCGCCGGCAAGGTGAAGGTCGCCAAGCTCAACATCGACGAGAACCCGGAGCTTGCCGCCCAGTTCGGCGTGCGCTCGATCCCGACGCTCGCCATGTTCAAGGGCGGCGAAGTGGCCGACATCAAGGTCGGCGCCGCACCGAAGACGGCCCTGTCGTCCTGGATTTCCGGCGCCGCCTGATCGGCCCGACCGGTCCAACCGAAAAGCCCGGCTCGAAGCCGGGCTTTTTGTTGTCAGGTGGGCGGCGTGCCGTTGTCGGCCAGCACGTCGCCGACGAGATAGAGCGAACCGCCGATCAGGATACGCGGCGGCACCGAATCCTCGGCCGTGATGCGCACAATCTCCACCAGCGCCTCGCCCACCGTCGCAAGCGGTGCGGCCTCGAGGCCCGCGCGTGCGGCATCCTCGGCGAGTGCGGCGGGGTCGAGCCCGGCATCGGAGCCGCGGATCGGCACGGTGAAGACCCGCTCGGCCAGCCCGCGGAACGGGTCGAAATAGCCGACGGGATCCTTCGTGTTGATCATGCCCGTGATGAGGAAGAGCGGACGCGCCTCGCGCTCCTCGAAATTCGCCATGGTCTCGGCAATGACCTGTCCCGCACCGGGATTGTGACCGCCATCGACCCAGATCTCGCTTGCGGGCGGGGCGAGGCGGAAGAGCGCGCCATCGGGGAGCCTTTGCAGGCGGCCCGGCCATTCGACGCGTGACAGCCCCGTCTCGATCGCCGGCTCGCCGACAGAAAAACCGGCCGCCTTGACGGCGCGAATGGCGGCGGCGGCATTGGCATATTGGTGCCGGCCCGGCAGGCGCGGCAGGGGAAGATCGGCAAGGCCGAACTCGTCCTGATAGACGAGACGGCCGAATTCCTCATGGGCGAGAAAATCCTGACCGTAGACGGCGTGCGGGCAGCCCAGCCGCTCGGCGATCTCGATCAGCACGTCGCGGGCCGCCTCTTCCGGCTGGTAGCCGATGACGACGGGCACGCCACGCTTCATGATGCCGGCCTTTTCGGCGGCGATGAGTTCGACCCGGTCGCCGAGATAGGCCTGGTGGTCGAGCGAGATCGGCATGATGACGCATGCGGCCGGTCGCGGCATGACATTCGTGGCATCGAAGCGGCCGCCGAGGCCGACCTCGATGATCGCCACATCCGCCGGATGCTCGGCAAACAGCAGGAAGGTGACGGCGGTCAGGATTTCGAAGACGGTGATCTTCTCGCCGCCATTGGCATCGGCCACGCGGCGCACGGCATCGGCGAGAACGGCGTCCTCGACGAACTGCCCACGGCCGCCGGCGACACCGAGGCGATAGCGCTCGTGCCAATTGACGAGGTGGGGCGAGGTGTGGACGTGCACGCTGAGGCCCTGGGCCTCGAGGATCGCCCGGCAGAAGGCCGTGACCGAGCCCTTGCCGTTGGTGCCGGCCACATGGATGACCGGCGGCAGTTTCAGGTGGGGATTGTCGAGCGCCGCGAGAAGCCGCGTGATGCGGTCGAGCGAGAGGTCGAAGCCCTTGGGGTGGAGACCGAGAAGCTTCTCGATCTCCAGCGCCGCTTCGCTGACCGCGACGCCCGTCATGTTATTGCGCCGCGATGGCGACGGCGGCGGTTTTTTCCACCACGGGTGCGGAAGCGGCCGGCTTCTTCATCAGGATCTTCAGAAGGCGGGCAAGCGTGGCGGGGATATCGTGGCGCTTGACGACCATGTCCACCATGCCGTGCTCAAGAAGGTATTCCGACGTCTGGAAGCCCTCGGGCAGCTTCTCGCGGATGGTCTGCTCGATGACGCGCTTGCCGGCAAAGCAGATTTCGGCGCCCGGCTCGGCGAGATGGATGTCGCCCAGCATGGCGTAGGACGCCGTCACGCCGCCCGTCGTGGGGTTGGTGAGCACGACGATATAGGGCAGGCCCGCTTCCTTGAGCATTTCCACGGCGACCGTGGTGCGCGGAAGCTGCATCAGCGAGAGGATGCCTTCCTGCATGCGCGCGCCGCCGGAGGCGGGGAACATGACGAGCGGGCACTTCTCGGCGATGGCGCGCTCGAAAGCCTTGATGATGGCTTCGCCGGCGGCGATGCCGAGCGAACCGCCCATGAAGCTGAATTCATGCACGACGGCGACCAGCTTGACGCCGCGCACCTTGCCGACGCCGGCGAGGATCGTGTCCTCCAAGTCCGTCTTGATACGGCTGTCCTTCAGGCGATCGACATATTTCTTGGAATCGCGGAACTTCAGCGGGTCCTGCGCCACCTTCGGCTGCTGCAACGACTCGAAGACGCCATCGTCGAACAGGTCCTTGAGGCGGGCTTTCGCCGGCATCTTCATGTGGTAGCCCGAGGCCGGGATGACCCACTTGTTTTCCTCGAGATCGCGATGGAACACCATCTCGCCGGTTTCCGGGCACTTGATCCAGAGGTTTTCCGGCACATCCCGGTCAGGGCGGCCGAGCATCGAGTTGATCTTCGGCCGAACGTAATTCGTGATCCAGTTCACGGTCTAGACTCCCGTTAATCTGCGCAATTCCGGGCGGAAAACCGCTTCACGGTTCTCCTGGATTTGCTTTCCGGTCCCATGTGGGAACTTTACTCCGCCGCCGCAAGGCGCGATGCGCGCACGCCCGATGCGAGGCTCCTGACGAGCGTCTCGACACCGGGAACGGTGGCCGCGCTCGCCTTGCCGTCCGCCGTCAGGCTGGAGGCGATCTGGTTGACGATGGTGGTGCCGACGACGACGCCATCCGCCGACGCGCCGATGGCGCGGGCGTGTTCGGCCGTCTTGACGCCGAAGCCGACGCAGACCGGCAGCCTGGTATGCGCCTTGATGCGACCGACCGCGTCGCCGATCAGCGACGGATCCGGCAGGGCCGAACCGGTGATGCCGTTCATCGAGACATAGTAGACGAAGCCCGAGGTGTTCTTCAGCACGGCCGGCAGGCGCTTTTCATCCGTGGTCGGCGTGGCGAGGCGAATGAAATTGATGCCGCGCGCCAGCGCCGGGATGCACAGCTCGTCGTCCATCTCCGGCGGCAGGTCCACGACGATGAGGCCGTCGATGCCGGCCTCCACGGCGTCATCGAGGAAACGCTCGACGCCGTAGATGTAGATGGGGTTGTAGTAGCCCATCATGACGATCGGCGTCGCATCGTCCTCGCGGCGGAAATCGCGCGCCATCTGGATGGTCTTGGCAAGCGTCTGGCCCGCCTTCAGCGCGCGCTGGCCGGCCACCTGGATCGCCGGGCCGTCGGCCATCGGATCGGAGAACGGCATGCCCAGCTCGATGACATCGGAGCCTGCCTTGGGCAGCGCCTTCATGATCTCCAGCGAGCTCGCATAATCGGGATCGCCGCCCATGAAATAGGTGACGAGCGCCGGGCGGCCTTCGGCTGCGAGATCCGCAAAACGTTTGTCCATGCGTGCGGTCATCTTAAAGCTCCATGCCGAGGATCTTGCCGACGGTGAAGATATCCTTGTCGCCGCGGCCCGAGAGGTTCATCAGGATGATCTGGTCCTTGCCCATCTTCGGGGCGCGCTTGATCACCTCGGCGATGGCATGGCTCGGCTCCAGCGCGGGAATGATGCCTTCGAGCCTGGTCAGCAGCTGGAAGGCCTCCAGCGCCTCGTCATCCATGATCGGCACATATTCGGCACGGCCGATATCGTGCAGCCAGGCATGTTCCGGACCGATGCCGGGATAATCCAGACCGGCCGAAATGGAATGGCCTTCCTTGATCTGGCCGTCCTCGTCCTGCAGCAGATAGGTGCGGTTGCCGTGCAGCACGCCCGGGGAACCCGCGGTCAGCGATGCGCAATGCTCCTCGCCCTCCAGCCCCCGGCCGCCGGCCTCGACGCCGACGATCTGCACGTCCTTGTCGTCCAGGAACGGATGGAAGATACCGATGGCGTTCGAACCGCCGCCGACGGCGGCGATCACCATATCCGGCAGGCGGCCTTCGGCGGCCAGGATCTGTTCGCGCGCTTCCGTGCCGATGACCGACTGGAAATCGCGCACCAGCTCCGGATAGGGATGCGGCCCGGCCGCGGTGCCGATGAGGTAATAGGTGTCGTCGACATTGGTGACCCAGTCGCGCAGCGCCTCGTTCATGGCGTCCTTCAGCGTGCCGCTGCCGGCGGTGACGGGCTTCACCTCCGCACCGAGCAGCTTCATGCGGAAGACGTTCGGCGCCTGACGCTCGACATCGGTCGCGCCCATATAGACGACGCAGGGCAGGCCGAAGCGCGCGGCGACCGTGGCGGAGGCAACGCCGTGCTGGCCGGCACCGGTTTCGGCGATGATGCGCGTCTTGCCCATGCGCTTGGCAAGCAGTATCTGGCCGATACAGTTGTTGATCTTGTGCGAGCCGGTGTGGTTCAGCTCCTCGCGCTTGAAGTAGATCTTTGCACCGCCGAGATGCTGCGTCAGGCGCTCGGCATAATAGAGCGGGCTCGGACGGCCGATATAGTGGGCGCCGAGGTCCTTGAGTTCGGCCTGGAAAGCCGGATCGGTCTTGGCCTTGTTCCACTCTTCCTGGAGATCGAGGATCAGCGGCATCAGGGTTTCGGCAACGAAACGACCGCCGAAGATGCCGAAGCGTCCGTCTTCATCCGGTCCCTCGCGGAACGAATTCAGGTTGGGTGACTGGTTCACGTGCCTCTCCCTGCGACGGCGGTTTCGCTTTGCGCGTTTCGTGCCGCTTCAAAAAACGCTTCGATCAGGCCGAGATCCTTGACGCCGGGCGCACTCTCGACGCCGGAACTGGTGTCGATGCCGGGCGCGCCGGTCAGCTGGATCGCCTCGGCGAGGTTATCCTTGTTCAGCCCACCCGAAAGCATGTAATCCACGCTTCCGTCAAGCAAATGCATGAGGTTCCAGTCGAAGGAAACGCCGTTGCCGCCCGGGAGCTCAGAGCCTGCCGGCGGCTTGGCATCGAAGAGGAACCGGTCGGCGATGCCGATATAGGGATCGATCTTCTTGAGGTCGTCGGCTTCGCGCACCGAGAAGGCCTTGATGACCGGCAGGCCATAGACCGCCTTGACGGTGAGGACCCGTTCGGGGCTTTCCTTGCCGTGCAGCTGGAGAATGTCAGGCGAAAGCTGGTCGACGATCTCGTCCAGCGTATCGCTGTCGGCATCGACCGTCACCGCGACGATCTTGACGCGGCCGCGCACGCGATCGGCCAGCCGGCCGGCATCGGCCGGCTCGATGTTGCGCGGGCTCTTGGGAAAGAAGATGAAGCCGATATGGGTCGCGCCGAGCGCCACCGCCTTGTCGACGGCATCCTCGGTCTTCAAACCGCAGATCTTGATATCGAGTGTCATGGGGGACGAAGTCGCACGAATCACCGGAAGAGTCGAGCCGAAAGACGGCGGCAATAGGGCTTGCTGCGACGCCCTTGTCCGCCGCGTTGCCGGGCCCATATGGAAGGAAACGACCGATCGGAGACCATCATGCGGCTCATCATCGCCATCCTCCTGCCCTTTCTCGCGTTTTTCACCATCGGGCGACCTGTTGCCGGCATCATCTGCCTCATCCTGCAGGTCACGCTGATCGGCTGGCTGCCCGCCGCGATCTGGGCCGTCTATGCGCTTGGCCAATACAACACCGACAGGAAGATCAGCGAGGCGCTCGGCAACCGGCGTTAGACTTCACCGCGCTGTCGGGCCGGATCAGCCAAAATCGACCGCGTGCAGGAGGCTGCCGTTGCGCTTCAGCCAGCGCTTGGCCTCCTCCGTCGCGGGGCAGAGCCTTTCGCACAAGGCCCAGAAGGCCGCACTGTGGTTCATCTCCTGGAGATGCGCCACCTCGTGGGCGGCGAGATAATCGATGACATGGGGCGGCGCCATGGCGATGCGCCAGGAGAAGCTGAGCGCGCCGTCCGCCGAGCAGGAGCCCCAGCGGCTGCGGGTATCGCGCAGCGTCATCGACTTGACCTTGCGCCCGATCCGGCCGGCATGAACGGCGACCAGCCGGTCGAGATCCAGCCGCGCCTCCTTCTTCAGGAAATCGCAGATGCGGCGGGGAATGCTTTCCTCCATGCCGCCGACACGCAGCACCGCCTCGTCGTCCACCACCACCGCTTCGGTGATCCCGCGCAGGCGGCCCGTCGCCTCGATGCGATGGGACACGCCGCGGACCATGACATAGCCGCCATCGGCCAGTTCGTTCGTCGTGCGGAACCTCGCAAGCTTCGTCATCAGCCAGCCCTGGTGACGATCCAGAAAATCCTTGATGTCGCGCTCTGCGATGCCCGAGGGCACCGTCATGCGCAGCGCCCGGCCGCCGGGTTCGATGCGCAGCGTCAGGCGCGTCGCGCGCAGATCCCGCCGGATGGTGAGCGGCAGCTGCCGGCCGTTGACGTCGATCTCCCGCCGCTCCGGCGGAGGCGGTGACTTCAGGGCCTTTCTGGGCGTGCGGAACGAGGGAAACATGCTGTTCTTCTTAGCCGATTCGAGACCGTCTGAAACGGCCCAACAAAAAACCGGCGCTCGCGGCGCCGGTCGATTTCAGTGCTTGTCCAGCCTCTCCGCATCATGGCCAGGTTGACCCGGCCATGACGAGAGCGCAGGCGGCTTACGTTGCCGGGAAGCCGGGGACGTCGCCCTTGCCTTCGTTGCGGCGCTCGCGCATGAAGCGGTCGAACTCCTCCTGGTCCTTGGCGCGGCGAAGCTCGCGGACATAGGAATCGAATTCTTCACGCATCTCGTCGAGCTTGCGGCGTTCCTCGTCGAGGCGCGACAGCTCGGCGTCGCGCCAGTCGTCGAAGGCGACATTGCCCGTGGCACGGCGGAAGGCCGGGCCCTTGCCGCGGCCGAAGGCGCTGCGGCAGGAGGCGAACACGCCATCGACGGCATCATTGGCGTCCTTCCTGAAGGACTTCAGGCGGTCGCCGAAGATGATGTAGGCCAGCATGGCGAGGCCGAGCGGCCAGAACACCACAAAGCCGAGCACCATCAGGGCGATGGTCGCGGGGGTCCAGTCGGGACGGATCAGGGCTGACTGATTCATGTGCAATCTTCCTCACGATCGGCGGAAACCACCTCGGTTTCCGGTGAATCCGATGTGGTTAGACCGCCGGTCGCGTTCAAGACAGCACAAGGTTAATTCGGGCAAGTGCCTGTAAACGGCCTGAAAAATCAGGCCGCACCGTCGGATTTTCCGCCCTTGATGACCCGCGGCACCGGTTTGGCCGGCTTGGCCCTGGACGCCTTGCCATGCGCCTGCACGAAGGAGACGATGCGCGGCGCGATCTCCTTGCGGAAGCGCGAGCCGTTGAAGACGCCGTAATGGCCGACATCGGGCTGCATGTAGTGCATGCGCATGTCATCGGGGATGTTGGTGCAGATCGTCTGCGCCGCCTTGGTCTGGCCGACGCCGGAAATGTCGTCGTTCTCGCCCTCGACGGTCAAGAGCGCCACGTTGCGGATGGCGGTCGTATCGACCGGGCGCGCGCGGTGCATCATCTCGCCCTTCGGCAGGGCGTGCTTCATGAACACCGTCTCGACGGTCTGGAGGTAGAACTCCGCCGTCAGGTCCATGACCGCGAGATATTCGTCGTAGAAATCGCGGTGCTTCTCGGCCGCGTCGCCGTCGTTCTTCACGAGATGGGCGAAGAACTCCTTGTGGGCGACGACGTGGCGGTCGAGGTTCATCGACATGAAGCCCGACAGTTGCAGGAAACCGGGATAGACCATGCGCATGAAGCCCGGCTGCGGCCACGGCACCGGCATGATGACATTGTCGCGGAACCACTCGATCGGCTTTTCTTTTGCCAGCTGGTTGACGGCGGTCGGGTTGATGCGCGTGTCGATCGGCCCGCCCATCAGCGTCATGGTGGAGGGCGCGAGCGGGTCGTCGTCGGCTTCCATCACCGCGACAGCGGCCAGCACCGGCACCGCCGGCTGGCAGACCGCCACGACATGGGTATCCGGTCCCAGCGCATGCAGCATCTGGATGACGTAATCGATGTAATCGTCGAGGTCGAAGCCGCCGTCGGCCAAGGGCACCATGCGCGCATCCACCCAATCGGTGATGTGCACCTCGGCATGCGGCAGCAGCGCTTCCACGGTGCCGCGCAGCAGCGTCGCATAGTGGCCGGACATCGGCGCGACGATCAGGATCTTCG
Source organism: Shinella sumterensis (assembly GCF_004514425.2). Taxonomy (GTDB): domain Bacteria; phylum Pseudomonadota; class Alphaproteobacteria; order Rhizobiales; family Rhizobiaceae; genus Shinella; species Shinella sumterensis. The sequence goes on along the minus strand of NZ_MYFN02000005.1, from coordinate 207,652 downwards.
GGTCCTTGGGATGGCCCGCCGGCAGACAGCGCTCGAAATGGATGAGATTGCAGAAGGGCTGCTTCCAGACGATCCTCTCATGCACGGACACGCTCTTGCCGTCGATGGTGGTCTGCGGCAGGTCGAAATCGGGCTTGCCATAGCGGCGGGTGCTGCGCTCGAGAACCTCGAAGCCCGCTGCCATCGTGCGGCCGAGATAGGTGTGCGCGAGCGGGTTGAGCGGGTTGCGGAAGGCGATCCGCATCTGGTCGGCCGCCGCGCGCCAGGGCGCCATCATCGCATGGTTGAGTTCATAGAGCTGATAATACATCGGTCGCGTTATCCCATTTCCCGATGCGGGGCGTTGGGCCGCCGCACCGTCTCACCCGGTTTCCGCAGTTGCGAAAACACTAACAGGTTTTCGCTGCGTGGCAACATGCCACGCCGGCATCCTAGACGCGGGATCCTTTCCGGGAAATGAACGGGTTGCGGCCCGGCCCGCACCGCCGCGGTTCAGGCCGCGACGTGCACGATGGCCTTGATCAACCCGGATTTCTGCGTTGCCCAGCGGGCGAGATCCTGGGGCGCCTCTTCCAGCGTGGTGCGGTGGGTGACGAGCGCCTCGACAGGCACCCGGCCCGCCCGCATGCTGGCCATGACGTGATCGAAATCGACACGCAGCGCATTGCGGCTGCCGACCAGCATCATTTCGCGTTTGTGGAATTCCGGGTCGGAAAACCGGATCTCGTCCTTCACCACGCTCACCAGCACCAGCGTGCCGCCATGGGCGACATGGGCAAAGGCGCCCTCCATCGAGCCGGCGTGGCCGGTCGCGTCGAACACGACGTCGAAGCCCTCGCCATCGGTCATCCGCGCGACATCGGCGGCGGCCGACGCGCCCGCAAGCAGGCCGTCCCGGAAGCCGAAACGCGTATCGGCCATGGCCAGCCGTTCGGCGGAGGTATCCATCATCGTGACCGCATGGCCGGCGATGCGCGAGAAGATCGCGGTGCCGAGACCGATCGGCCCGGCGCCGATGACCAGCGCCCGCGACCCTTCCGGCGCCAGCGAGCGGCGCACGGCATGCGCGCCGATGGCCAGGAACTCGACCATGGCCGCGGCCTCGGGCGAAAGCCCTTCGGCCGGATAGAGGTTTTCGCCGGGCACGACGATCTCCTCGCAGAAGGCCCCGTCCGTGTGCACGCCGAGCACGCGGATCGCCGTGCAGCAATTGGGCTTGCCCTTGCGGCAGGCAATGCAGGTGCCGCAGGAAATGTAGGGATTGACCACCACCGTCATGCCGGTGGTCAGCCCGCTTTCGCCCGGCTCGACGACGGTGCCGGAGATCTCGTGGCCCATGATGCGCGGATATTCCAGGAACGGGTGCTTGCCCTCGAAGATGTGGTAATCGGTGCCGCAGATGCCGACATGGCTGACGGCGACGCGCGCCCAGCCCGGCGGAACGCTGGCCGGCGGCTCCCGTTCGACCAGCGCAAGGCGGCCGGGTTCAAGGCAGATGACGGCTCTCATCTCAGCGGCTTCCGCGGCGACGCAACTGGTCGAAATAGACGATCACGATGATCAGCAGGCCGGTGATGATGCGCTGCCAGAACGAATTGACGTTGAGCAGGTTGGCGCCGTTGTTGATGGTCGCGAGGATGAAGGCGCCGAGCAGCGGGCCGTGCACCGAGCCGACCGCGCCGAACAGGCTCGTGCCGCCGATCACCGACGAGGCGATCGCCTGGAGTTCCCAGCCTTCCGCCTGCGTGGCATTGCCGATGCCGATGCGCGAGGCGAGCAACAGGCCGACGAAGGCCGCGCAGGTGGCCGACAGGATATAGGCGAGATAGATCGTCCGGTCGACATTCACGCCGGAAAGCCGCGCCGCCTCCTTGTTGGAGCCGACGGCGAAGAGATAGCGCCCGAAGCGAGAGAGATGGAGGAAGATGAAGGCGGGGATGCCCACCAGGATGACCATCCAGAACAGGCTCGGGATGCCCAGGAAATCCGCGCGGGAGAAGTTGGTGAACCCCTCGTGCGTGATCGAGATGGTGGAGCCGTTCGTGATCAGGAGGCCGATCCCGCGCAGCGAGGTCAGCGTCGCCAGCGTGATGATGAAGGGCGGCAGGCCCATGCGCACGATGCCGAAACCGTGGAAGGCGCCGATCGCCACGCCCATCAGCAACGTGAGGATGATGGCGGCCCAGAGCGGCACGCCGGCCTGCAGCAGCCAGGCGACGATGACGCTGGTGAAGCCGACAATGGCCCCCACCGAAAGATCGATGCCGGCGGTGATGATCACGAAGGTCTGGCCGACGGCGAGGATCGCCGTCATCGCGCCCTGGCGCAGCAGGTTCGAGATGTTGTTCGGCGACCAGAAGGCATTCGTTGCAAAGCCCAGCGCCACCCAGAGCGCCAGCAGGAGCCCGAGCAGCGTCAGGCCGAGCAGGATGTTCGTGCCCTTTCTGGGTGCCGGTGCGCTTTCCGTGGTCGTCTCAACGCTCATGTTCTTCTCCCTTTCTGCGCGACGCTCAGCCTGTCCTGCGCGATTGCGGACGAATGCCGCCGCGCAGTCCTGCCGGCACTGCTCTAACTGCCGATGGCCTGGGTCAGGACGTCCTCGTGCGTGGCCGCCCGGTGGTCGTGGCTGGCGACGAGCCGGCCGCCGCGGAAGACGTGCAGCCGGTCGGCAAGCTCGTAGACCTCCGGCAGGTAGGACGAAATCAGGATGATGCCCGCCCCCTGCTTGAGGAGCGCGCCGAACAGCCGGTAGATTTCCGCCTTGGTGCCGACATCGACGCCGACGGTCGGCTCGTCGAAGATGAAGAGCCGGGCGCCATGGCTCAGCCACTTGCCGATGACGATCTTCTGCTGGTTGCCGCCGGACATGGCCGAGGCGAGCACATGGCGCGACGGTGTCTTGATACGGAGGTCGGCGATCTGGCGCTCGGCGTTGCGGGCGGCATCGCCGCGCCTAATCGTCAGGCCCGAACTCAGCCGCTTGAGAACCGGCAGGTTGATGTTGAGCCCGATGGGCAGGTTGAGGCACAGGCCCTGGTCGCGCCGGCTTTCCGGCGCAAGCGCGATGCCGAGCGCCATGGCGACCCGCTCATTGGGAATGGAAACCTTGCGGCCCTCCCAGACGATCTCTCCGGCGGTCACGGGCTGGCGGCCGTAGAGGCCGAGCGCGAACTCGCTGCGTCCCGCCCCGATGAGGCCGTAGAGGCCGACGATCTCGCCGGCGCGGACCGTCATCGAGACATCCTCGAAACCCGGGCCGGACAGGCCCTTCGTCTCGACGATGACATCGCCGATGGGCACCTGCTCCTTGTGGTAGATCTGTTCTATCGAGCGGTTGATCATCAGGGCGATCAGCTCGTTCTCGTTGGTCTCGCCGATCAGGCGCGTGCCGACATGGGTGCCGTCGCGCAGCACGGACACGCGGTCGGCCAGCTCGAAGACCTCCTCCATGCGGTGGCTGATATAGACGACGGTGACGCCCTGATCGCGCAGGCGGCGGATGAGGCGGAAGAGCTGGGCCGATTCCTGGCGGGTCAGATAGGCCGTCGGCTCGTCGAAGATGATGAAGCGGATGCCGCGCATGGCGGCCTTGGCGGTGGCGACCAGCTGCTGCTGGCCGATGGTGAGGCTCTCCAGGCGCGCGCCGGCCGGCAAGTGGAAGCCGAGATCGTCCAGCACCGCCTGCGCGGCCTTTTCCATGGCGGCCTTGCGCATCAGGCCATTGCGGTTCATCTCATCGCCGAGGAACATGTTGGCGGCCACGGAGAGGTGCGGGCACAGCACGACTTCCTGATGCACCGCGTTGATGCCGCGGGAGATGGCCTCGGTGGGGGTGGCGAGCTGCACCGGCTTGCCGCACCAGAAGACCTCGCCGGCCGTGCGCCGGATAACCCCGGTCAGAAGCTTGATCAGCGTCGATTTGCCGGCACCGTTCTCGCCGACGATGGCGTGGATTTCACCCGCCAGGAAGCTGACCGTCACCGGCTTCAGCGCCTCCACGAGGCCGTATTTCTTCTGCAGGCCACGCAATTCGAGGATGGGCGCGCCGCGCGGCACGGTGTCGGATTCGGCAAGCCCGGCCTGGTCTTCATGCCGGCGGCTGAGTTCTTCGAGGCTGCTCATGGCGTTTTCTCCCGGACTGGGGACGGCATCCCGCCCGAAGCAGAGCCCGGGCGGGATGTGGCAGGGCCGCGAAGGCCCGGCCGATCAGTTGACCTTCGGGTTCAGCAGGGCGTCGATCTTGGGATCGGCCATGTTGTCCTTGGTCACGAGGTTGGCGCCGGTATCGACGAAGGTCTCGACCTTCTCGCCCTTGGAGACGGCGAGCGCCGTCTTCACGCCGTCATAGCCCATGCGGTAGGGGTCCTGCACGACGAGGCCGGCCAGCACGCCCTCCTTGAGGAAACCGACGGTCTTTTCGTCGCTGTCGAAGCCGATGACCTTGATCTTGTCGCCGAGCTTGTTTTCCGCGATCGCCTGGCCGACGCCCTGCGCCATGATGAGGTTGGAGGCGAAGACGCCGACGAGGTTCGGATTGGCGGTGATGAGGTCGGTCATGATGTTGAGGCCGGTCGTGGCCTGGCCGTCCGCATACTTGTCCGCGACCACCTTGAGGCCCGGATACTTGGTCTTCACCTCATCCAGGAAGCCTTCACGGCGCTGGTCGAGCGAGCCGACGCCGGGAAGGCTGGTGATGATGGCGATGTCGCCCTCGTCCTTGCCCGTCGCGGCCTTGATGGCGGCGGCGAGGCCATCGGCGGCGATGCGGCCGCCCTGGACGTTATCGGTCGTCAGGAACGAGGTGAAGGCCTTGGAATCCGCCGACGAGTCGATGCCGATGATCGGAACGGACTTCGCGGCTTCGTCGATCGGCTTGCCGAGCGCCTTGAATTCCGTGGGCGAAATGACCACGGCGGCGGGTGCGCCGGCCACCGCGTTTTCGAGAATGGTGATCTGGCCGTTGATGTCGGCTTCCGACTGGGCGCCGAGTTCCGGCACCTTGACGCCGAGATCCTTGCCGGCCTGGCGCGCGCCGGCCAGCACGATCTGCCAGTAGAAGGAGGTGGTGTCCTTCACGATGATCGGAATGGTGACTTCCTGCGCGAAAGACGGCGCCGGGGTCATCGTGGCGAGGACTGCGGCACCCGCAAGCGCGGTGAAGGCGCGGCGGGTCAGAAGCGATCTTACAATGCTCATCTGGTTTCTCCTCTCAGGTGCTTCCTGTCCTCCTTGCGGGATCGGGTTGCAGGAAGCGAACAACTCGATCTTTTATCGATAAAAAACATTTATCGTTGCAAGCTACACCCGCTTCCATGCCTTGGCAAGCGGGGCATTTCTCTCTCGGAAACCTTGTTTTCCAGCACTCCAGTCCATGCCCTCGTCCTCCCAAACGACGGCGTCGGGCCCTAGACCCGGACGGATTCCTGCGGGTGTACGACACCCATCTTCAAGATCAGATTGCCATAAAGACGGGCTTCCGTCGTGGCCACAATGCAGGCCGCCTTGCGCGCCATCTCGTAGAAGGCGAAACGCTCGACCGGATGGATCGTGAAATCGCCCGCATGGCGATGCACGACCTCCTGAAAGGTGGCGCAGACCTCCGGCACCGCACCCGGATCGCCCACGACCTCCATGCGCCAGGCGGCCTTCGGCACGAAGGTATCGAGCGGCATGTGGGTCAGGATCGCCTCGGCCATCGCGACGGCATCCACGCCATCCGCGCGCACGACCCTGGGCCCGAGGAACGTCACCGGAAAATTGGCATCGGCAATGACGATATCGTCGCCGTGGCCCATCGACCGCAGCGCATGCAGCAGGTCGGGACCGAGCAGGGGATGAATGCCTTTCAACATGGGTTTCGACCTTCCACGCTATTGCCGCACGGCCTCTTGCCCGAGTTCGGGCGCGACCAGCGTATACGGCTCGAAAGCCGGGTAAATGTTTTGGGGCAGCGGCGCGCGCGCCAGCTGCATGTTCCGGCGCAGGCTCTCGGGCCGCGCAGTGCCGATGAGGATGGAGGCGACGGACGGGTTTTCCAGCGGGAACCGCAGCGCCGGCGCGGCGAGCGGCACACTGTTCCTCTCCGCGACCTCCACCATCGCGCCGACCTTGGCGGCGACGTCCGATGTTGCCGGCATGTAATCGAAATGCGCGCCTTCGACCGGCCCGGTCGCGAGAATGCCGGAATTGAACACCCCGCCCACCACCAGCGACGTTCCCCGCGCCGCGCAGAGCGGCAGGAGCGCGCTCTCGGCCGTGCGGTCCAGCAGTGTGTAGCGTCCGGCGAGCAGGATGCAGTCGAGATCGGCGTGGCGCATGACATCGAGGCAGACCGGCACCTCGTTCACGCCGAGCCCATAGGCCTTGATCGCGCCCGACGCCTTCAGTTCCGACAGCGCCTTCAGGCCGGAATCGAGCAGCTGGCGCAGATGGAAGGCGTTGCGTTCGGCACCGTGCGTATAGACCCCGATATCGTGCACATAGAGGATATCGATGCGGTTGAGGCCAAGGCGTGCATGGCTGAGTTCCACCGAGCGCATGATGCCGTCATAGCTGTAGTCGTAGCGCACATCGAAGGGCAGCGGATCGACATAGCCGTAGTCCGGCACCTTGTCGTCGGCGACGGGAACCATGATGCGGCCGACCTTGCTGGACAGCACATAGCTTCCCGACGGCTTGTCGCGCAGGAAATCGCCGGTGCGGCGCTCCGCCAGGCCGAAACCGTACCAGGGCGCGGTATCGAAATAGCGGATGCCCTCGTCCCACGCCGCTTCGAGCGTCGCCATTGCCGCATCGCGCGGGCAGGCCCGGTACAGGCCCCCAAGCGCTGCCGTGCCGAAACTGAATTCGGTGACGGCAAGGCCGGTGCGCGCGATGGTGCGTGTCTTCATGGATCCTCCCGGGCGGCGTCCTCCCGCCGGCTATTTGTCTTTTATCGACAATAGACAGATCGTCGTCAATGGGTAATATGAAGTCCCAACGCAACAGGACGGCGCGCACCCCGCCAGGACATCTGGCCATTCGCCCGCTCAGCCGCTAAGGGGCGCAGGACACAACGAACGGCAGCATTCATGGCCAAGCAGAACACCGTCTTCAAGGACGCCTTCAACCGCTGCCTCAAGCTTCTGGAACAGACGGCGAGCCTGCCTTCGGAACCGGAACTGGGCGCCACGCTCGGTGTGAGCCGCACCACCGTCCGCGCGGTGCTCGGGCGGCTGGAGGAAGTGGGCCTCTTGGCCTGGGACAAGCGGCGCAAGATCGTGCTCCGCAAGCCCGTGGCGGCCGACTACTTTCCGACGGAAGAGACGGATTCGCTTTCCGAGATCATCGAGCGCAGCTTCATGCGCCGGATTCTCGATGGCGGCGCCCAGCCCGGCATGCAGATCAACGAACTGGAACTTGCCCGCGAGATCGGCATCGGCACGACGGGTGTGCGCGAATTCCTGATCCGCTTCAGCCGCTTCGGCCTGATCGAGAAGCGGCCCAACAGCCATTGGGTGCTGAAAGGCTTTACCCGGGAATTCGCGCTCGAACTCACGGAGGTGCGCGAGATCTTCGAGCTGCGGTCGGCGGCGGCCTTCGCGCATCTGCCGAAGGATCACGCGGCCTGGCAGGAGCTGGACGCCATCGAGGCCGTGCACCGTGACATCCTGGCCGACATTGACAATCGTTACCTGGATTTCTCCGAGCTTGACGAGCGTTTCCATCTTCTGGTGCACCGCGCCTCGCGCAACCGTTTCATCGTCGATTTCTACGACGTGATCGCCATCGTCTTCCACTATCACTACCAGTGGAACAAGACGAATGCGCGCCAACGCAATGCCCGCGCGCTGGAGGAACACCTGGCCTATATCGCGGCCTTGCGCTCGCGCGACCCGATCGAGATCGAGCTGGCCTGCCGCCAACACCTGAAATCCGCCCGCGAAACCCTGCTTCAGTCCATCAACTGACGGAGCCGCCATGGCCACGCCGATCCTGCAATTCGGAACCAGCCGCTTCCTCCAGGCGCATGCCGACCTCTTCGTCGACGAGGCCCTGAGAAGCGGCGGCGCGCTCGGCCGCATCACGGTGGTGCAGACCACGGGCGCGGCGGAACGCGCCGGCCGGCTCACCGCACTTGCGGCTCCGGGCGGCTATCCCGTCGTCATCCGTGGCCGCAAGGACGGCCGCGACATCGAACGGCGGCAGCAGGTCGAAAGCATCGCCCGCGCGCTTTCGACGGCAAGCGACTGGGACGCGGTGCGCCAGGTGTTCCGTGACGAAGCCGCCGTGATCATCTCCAATACCGGCGATACCGGCTATCGGGTCGAGGCCGACGATCTGCGCGATGCGGTTCCCGCGTCCTTTCCCGGCAAGCTGCTGGCCCTTCTCCAGGCGCGCTTTTCGGCGAACGGCCGGCCGCTCACCATCCTGCCCTGCGAGCTGGTGTCGCGGAACGGCGACGTGCTGAAGCGGATCGTGCTGGAACTCCAGGCCGATCTTTACCCGGATTCCGCTTTCCGGGATTGGCTGGCGAACACCGTCATCTGGGCCAATACGCTGGTCGACCGGATCGTTTCCGAACCGCTCGAGCCGGCGGGCGCAATCGCCGAACCCTATGCGCTCTGGGCGATCGAGGCGCAGCCGGGCCTCACCCTGCCCTGCCGCCATCCCGACATGGTGCTGGTCGACGACCTCATGCCTTTTGAAAAGCTCAAGCTGCACATCCTCAATCTCGGCCATACCGTTCTGGCGGATATCTGGATGCGGGAGAGCCGGCCGGCCGACGAGACGGTGAAGGCCATTCTGGCCGATCCCGCTGTTCGCGCACGGCTTCTCTCACTCTATCGCGACGAAGTCGTTCCCGGTTTTGCCGCGCACGGCCTTGGCGCAGAGGCCGAGGCCTATGTTGCGGCAACGCTGGAGCGCTTCGACAATCCGTTTCTGGCGCACCGCCTGCGCGATATCGCGAACCATCATGCGGAAAAGCGTGCCCGCCGCATCGGCGATTTCCTGGCCTGGAGCCCGTCCGTCCCGATGCCGGGACTGGCGGCCATCGCCTGCGGTCAGTAACCGCCGCCGCGCGCCGCCGGAGCGGCTTCGCCGAGAAACTGGCGACGCAGGTCGCCCACGGCCGCGACAAGGCAGTTGACGTCGGTGCCGATCGCCATGAAATCCGCGCCGAGATCGCGATAGACCGCAGCCTGCGGCAGCGAGACGGTCATGATGCCGCGGGCCTTGCCATGGGCCTTGATCCGGCTAAAGGCATGGGTGATCGCGGCCAGCACCTCCGGCGCGCCGGGATTGCCCAGATGGCCCATGTCGGCGGCGAGGTCGGACGGGCCGATGAAGACGCCGTCGACACCCTCGACCGTCGCGATCTCGTCGATGGCGGCGAGGCCTGCACGGTTTTCCACCTGCACGATGAGGCAGATCTCGTCATTGGCGGTGGTCACGTAATCCGCCACGCGGTTGAAATCGCTCGCCCGGCCAAGGCCCGCGCCGACACCGCGGATGCCGTGCGGCGGATAGCGCAGCGCCCGCACCAGCGCCCTGGCCTGTTCGGCGGATTCGACCATGGGAATGAGGAAGGTCTGGGCGCCCTGATCGAGCAGCTGCTTGAGAAGCCAGGCCTCACCCATCGGCGGGCGAACCATGGCATGCGTCGGCGTATGGCGCAGCGCGCCGAGCTGGGCGCCCATCAAGGGCACGTCGTTGGGGCCATGCTCGCCGTCGATCAGCAGCCAGTCATAGCCGCTGGTCGCAAGGATTTCGGCCGCATAGGCGTTGCCGAGCGCTGCCCAGAGCCCCAGCTGGAACCGGCCTTCGCGCAGCGCGGCCTTGAAGGTGTTTTTCGGAGCGGACACGGTCTTTCCCTTCTTCAAACGCAAACCGGCCGGCAAGCGCCGGCCGGAAACATCAAACCCTTGCCTGATCTCAGCCGATACCGCCGAGGCAGACATATTTGATTTCAGTGAACTCCTCGATGCCGTAGCGCGAGCCCTCGCGGCCGAGGCCGGAGAGTTTTACGCCGCCGAAGGGCGCTTCGGCCGTCGAGATGAGGCCGGTATTGACGCCCACCATGCCGTATTCCAGCGCTTCGGCCACGCGGAACACCCGCGACAGGTCCTTGGCATAGAAATAGGAGGCAAGGCCGAACTCCGTATCGTTGGCCTGCACGATCACATCGTCCTCGTCCTTGAAGCGGAAGAGCGGTGCGACCGGACCGAAGGTCTCCTCGCGCGCCACCGCCATATCGGGCGTAACGCCGGCAATGACCGTTGCTTCATAGAAGGTGCCGCCCAGTTCATGGCGCTTGCCGCCCTGGATGACCTTGCCGCCCTTCCTGACGGCATCGGCCACATGCTCCTCGACCTTCTCCAGCGCGGCCTCGTCGATCAGCGGCCCGAGGATCACGCCCTCGTCGAAGCCGTTGCCGGTCTTCAGCTTGCCGACGGCGGCCGCGAGCTTTTCGGAGAAGGCATCATAGACGCCGTCCTGCACGTAGAGGCGGTTCGCGCAGACGCAGGTCTGGCCGTTGTTGCGGAACTTGGCGATCATCGCGCCCTCGACGGCCGCATCCAGATCGGCATCGTCGAAGACGATGAAGGGGGCATTGCCGCCAAGTTCCAGGCCGAGCTTCTTGATGGTCGGCGCGCACTGCTTATAGAGCTCGGCGCCGATTTCCGTCGAGCCGGTGAAGGTGAGCTTGCGCACGGTCGGATTGGCGGTCAGTTCCGCACCGATCTCGCGGGCCGAGCCCGTGACGACGGAGAACAGGCCGGCGGGCAGGCCGGCGCGCTCGGCCAGCACGGCAATCGCAATGGCCGAGAACGGCGTCTGCGAGGCCGGCTTCAGCACCATGGCGCAGCCGGCGGCGAAGGCCGGGCCGGCCTTGCGGGTGATCATCGCATTGGGGAAGTTCCACGGCGTGATGGCCGCGACCACGCCGATCGGCTGCTTCATCACGAGGATGCGCTTGTCCTTCTGGTGGCCGGGCACGATATCGCCATAGAGACGGCGGGCTTCCTCGGCGAACCACTCGATGAAGCTTGCGCCATAGACGATCTCGCCGGTGGCTTCCGCCAGCGGCTTGCCCTGTTCCAGGGTGAGGATGCGCCCGAGATCGTCCTTGTTCTCGATCATCAGGTCGAACCACTTGCGCAGCACCGCAGAGCGTTCCTTGGCGGTGCGCGCCGCCCAGCCCTTCTGGGCTGCCGCGGCCGCGTCGATGGCCTCCTTCGTCTCCGCAGCACCGAGCTTCGGGACATAGCCGACCAGCTCACCCGTCGCCGGGTTCTTCACCGCGATGCCGCTCCCATTCGCTTCGATCCAGCGTGTGCCGACAAGGGCTGCCTGGCGCAGCAGGCTCGGGTCTTTCAGGCTCATCGGTAATTCTCCCATGTCACGATGCCATCCGGTCTTCGACCAGTGTTATAGGGCGTCAGCCACCCCTTCGACAATGCGACAGACATGCAATTTTGGCGCTTCGCAGCGGCCGGGCGCGGGTCTAATGTTGCAACGCACAGTCTGACATTCGAGGTTCGCAATGACCCATCCGACCGGCCGCAAGGCCGACCACACCATCGATCCGATCTTTCTCGACCGCTGGTCGCCCCGCGCCTTTACCGGCGAAGCCATGCCGCAGGAGACGCTGCTGTCGCTGTTCGAAGCCGCCCGCTGGGCGCCGTCGGCCGCGAACAGCCAACCGTGGCATTTCGTCTACGGCCACCGCGGCACGGAAGCCTTCGACACGATCTTCAACACGCTTTTCGAGGGCAACCGCCGCTGGGCAGACAAGGCCTCGGTGCTCGTCGCCATCGTGTCGCAGACCCATATTCCCAATGCCGAAGGCGAGTTGCGCCCGGCCTTTACCCATGCCTTCGATACCGGCGCGGCCTGGGCCTATCTGGCACTGGAAGCGACGCGCGCCGGCTACTATGCCCATGCGATGGGCGGTGTCGACCGGGAGGCCCTGAAAGAGGTTTTGGGCATTCCCGACAATTTCCGGGTGGAAGCAGCGCTTGCCATCGGCAAGATCGCACCGAAGGAGACGCTGCCGGAAGACCTGATGCAGCGCGAAGTGCCGAGCACGCGCAAACCCGTCACGGCCTTCATTTCCGAAGGCAAGTTCTCCGCCTGAGCCCGATATGAAAGAGCCGCCCCGCGGGCGGCTCTTTGTCATCAGATATCCAGGTTGGCGACGCTCAGCGCGTTTTCCTGGATGAAATCGCGCCGCGGCTCCACCTCGTCGCCCATCAGGCGGGCAAACAGGCCGTCGGCGTCGGTGGCGTCGTTGACCTTGACCTGCAACAGCGAGCGGACGTTCGGATCGAGCGTCGTTTCCCACAGCTGTTCGGCGTTCATTTCACCTAGGCCCTTGTAACGCTGCATGGACAGGCCCTTGCGGCCGGCGGCGAAGACGGCGTCCAGAAGGGCGCGCGGACCGGTGATCTCCGTCTGGCCATCCTTGCGGCGCAGCACCGGCGGCACCGCGTAAGTTTCCTTCAGGCGCGCGGAGAGCTGATCGATATGGCGCGCATCGGCAGAGCCGATCAGGGCCATGTCGAGATGGGCGAATTCCTTGACGCCGCGCACCATGCGCTCGAACCGCAGGCCGCCATCGGTTGCGACGGAGCCCTCCCAGCCACGCTCTGTCTCCTCGGCGATGATATCGAGGCGGCGGGCGACTTCCGTTGCCATGACGGCATAGGCATCGCGGTCGTGGCTGGTTTCGAGGTTCAGCGCGCCGGCAATGGCGGCCTGCTCGATGAGATCACGGTTGTAGCGCGAATGCAGGCCTTCAAGCAGCGTGCGCAGGCGCAGCGCATCCTGGATGAGCTCCATGATATCGCGCCCGACGCGCACTTCACCCGTCGAAAGCTCCAGCGCCGCATCATCGAGGCCGGTGCCGATCAGGTAGTCTTCCAGCGCCTTTTCGTTTTTCAGGTACTGGCTCGATTTGCCGCGCGACACCTTATAGAGCGGCGGTTGCGCGATATAGAGATGGCCGCGCTCGATCAGCTCCGGCATCTGGCGGAAGAAGAAGGTGAGCAGCAGGGTGCGGATATGGGCGCCGTCCACGTCGGCGTCCGTCATGATGATGATCTTGTGGTAGCGCAGCTTGTCGGCGTTGAACTCGTCCTTGCCGATCGACGTGCCGAGCGCGGTGATCAGCGTGCCGATCTCCTGGCTGGAGAGCATCTTGTCGAAGCGCGCGCGCTCCACGTTGAGGATTTTCCCGCGCAAGGGAAGAATGGCCTGGTTCTCGCGCGAGCGGCCCTGCTTGGCCGAGCCGCCGGCCGAATCGCCCTCGACGAGGAAGACTTCCGACTTGGCGGGATCGCGCTCAGAGCAGTCGGCGAGCTTGCCGGGCAGCGAGGAGATGTCGAGCGCGCCCTTGCGGCGCGTCAGTTCGCGCGCCTTGCGGGCGGCCTCGCGGGCGGCAGCGGCCTCGACGACCTTGCCGATCAGCGTCTTGGCATCGGCCGGATGCTCTTCCATCCAAGTGCTGAGCGCCTCGTTGACGAGGCTTTCCACGACGGGACGAACCTCCGACGACACCAGCTTGTCCTTGGTCTGCGAGGAGAATTTCGGATCGGGCACCTTCACCGAGAGAACGGCGGTCAGGCCTTCGCGGCAGTCGTCGCCGGTCAGCGTGACCTTTTCCTTCTTCATGATGCCGGAGCTTTCGGCATAGGAGACGACCTGACGCGTCAGCGCGCCGCGGAAGCCCGCCATATGCGTGCCGCCATCGCGCTGGGGAATGTTGTTGGTGAAGCAGAGCACGTTCTCGTGGTAGCTGTCGTTCCACCACATGGCGACTTCGACGGTAATGCCGTCCTTCTCGCCGCGGATGGAGATCGGCTTGTCGACCAGCGGTTTCTTCGCCCGGTCGAGGAAGGTCACGAAGGCTTCGAGGCCGCCTTCGTACATCAGCTCGTCCTGCTTGATATCCGAATGCCGGCGATCGGTCAGGAGGATGCGCACGCCGGAATTGAGGAAGGCGAGCTCGCGCAGGCGGTGTTCCAGCGTCGAATAGACGAATTCGATATTGGAGAATGTCTCGGTCGAGGGCAGGAAGGTGACTTCCGTGCCGGTCTCGTTGCCGGCATCACCCGTTACGGCCAGCGGGCCGTCCGCGACGCCGTGGGTGAAGGACATTTCGTGGATCTTGCCGCTGCGGCGGATCTTGAGCTTGAGCTTGACGGAGAGCGCGTTCACCACAGACACGCCCACGCCGTGCAGGCCGCCCGAAACCTTGTAGGAGTTCTGGTCGAATTTGCCGCCGGCATGGAGCTGGGTCATGATGACCTCGGCCGCCGACACGCCCTCTTCCTTGTGGATGTCGGTCGGGATGCCGCGGCCGTTGTCCGTCACCGTGACGGAACCATCCGGATTGAGCGTGACCGTCACGATATCCGCGTGTCCCGCCAGCGCCTCGTCGATCGCGTTGTCGACGACTTCGTAGACCATGTGGTGCAGGCCCGAGCCGTCATCGGTGTCGCCGATATACATGCCGGGGCGCTTGCGCACCGCGTCAAGCCCCTTCAGAACCTTGATCGAATCTGCGCCATACTCGGCCGGGCCGTTTTCGGTCTCGGGTGTGTCAGTCATACAAACGTCTTTCCAGAGGTTTCGCGAAACGCGGGAGGCGCGGCGAATCACCGCTTTCCAAGTCCCTGAATATAGGGATTTTGGACCCAAGTTCCAAATCGGAGAGCACCGAAAACCGGCAGAATTCAGGGTATCTTCAGGGTTTTACCCGGGAATTGCACGCTTTTTCGAGAATACCCGCCAGACGGCGGACGGTCGCGGGTGGCAGATTGCGGATCTCGGCAGAAAGCCGGTTGGCAAAGGCGGTGTATTCCGGCGGAAGACCCGATGTATCCACCACCACGCGGGGGTCGGAAATCTGGGCGATACGGAACAGTTCTTCCGCCTCGTCCCAGATGACGTTGAAGTAACCGGCGACGCGCTGGAGGAAATCGAAACTCGGCGTGCCGCGCTTGCCATGCTCCAGCGCCGAGAGGTAGGCCGGGCTCACGCCAAGGGCCGCCGCCATCTCCTTCTGCGAGACGCCCTTGCGGTCGCGCAGGTGGCGCACGGCCTTGCCGAAGGGCGTGGTCATCGCTTTTCCCCCGGCTGGCGGGCGAGCCGGACATAGAGCGCGCCCTCGCCGCCGTGATTGCGCGCGGCCGGCTCGTAGGACGAGATGAGCGGCCGAAATTCCGGCAGGGAGAACCAGAGCGGCACCGCCCGCTTCAGCGCGCCGTCGCTGCCGAGCGACGTGCCCTTGCCGGTGATGACGAGCACATGGCGCATGCCGCGCTCGTGGGCGCGGATAAGGAAGCCGAGCAGAAAGCCGTGCGCCTCGCTCTGGACCATGCCGTGCAGGTCGATGCGCGCCTCCAGCGCCAGGCGGCCCTTGGCGATCTTGCGCTTGACGGGAAGCTCAAGCGGATGGTGCCTCGTCTCCTTGCCGCGGCCGGCGCTGAGCGCGATGCCTTCGCCGGCCGGCTTCTCCGCCTTGGCCTTTTTCGGTGCGGGGACCGGCTGTTCCCCGGCGGTCTCGATGAAGGCCGCCTCGAATTCGCTCAGCGCGTCAAGCTTGCCCGGCATGGCGCGCGTGCTGCGCGCCACCTTGCCCCACAGAATGCGATCCTCGCTGGAAAGGTTCTTATCCTTCGGCATGCAGGTAGCGCTCCGCTGCCGCCCGGGGGAGGAGAATATGGAAGGTCGCGAGGTTGCGGACATGGCCCGCCAGCGCGCCCGCCGCGTCGCCCGATCCGGTGAAAATATCGCCGCGCGCCGGCCCGACGATGGCCGTGCCGGTGTCCAGCGCCAGCATCAGCCGCCGGAACGGCTTGCCGCCGTCCATATGGGTGAGGCTGTCGCTCGAGATGAAGAAGGGCAGGCCGAAAGTATGGATCATGCGGTCGACCGCAAGCGAGCGTCCGGCGACCAGCGGCACCTTGGCGGCGGCTATCGGCCCGAGTTCGATATCGTCGACTACGGCCTCCTTGAAGAAGATGAAGGAGCGGTTGTGCCACAAGACGGCATCGACCTGGTCCTCATGGCGGGCGAGCCAGTTGCGGATCGAGGCCATCGAGACGGTTGCCGCATCGATCTCCCCACGGTCGATCAGGAGCTTGCCGATCGGCGAGAAGGGATGGCCAGACTTGCCGGCATAGGTGATGCGCTTGAGCGTGCCATCGGGGTAGACGAGCCGAGCCGCGCCCTGCACATGCGCGAAGAACACGTCGACCTTCGACCGGGCATAGGCGATTTCCAGCCCGCGCCCCGCAAGAAAACCGCGCTCGATTTCGCCGCGATCCGGATGCTCGACGATGCCGCCCCCGGTCTGAAGGCCGAAGGCGTAGCCAGCCGGAAAACCCGCCGGCCGATTGTCGTCGTCGATATCCACCAGGTCGTCCGGCCGGCGATAGAACGGATAGCGATATTCCGCATCCGGCTCGGCACGCACGGCCACTTCCGGCTCGTAGAACGCGGTGACGAAGCCGGGCGCACCATCGGCTTTCTCGATCAGGAACGGAATGGTGTGGGCCTCGAAAAAGGTGCGCACGGCGTCCGCGCCTTGCGGGTCTTCGGCGACCACCGCATCCAGCAAGGACAAAAGCTCGCCGGCGGTGATGCCGAGCGAGCCTGTCTTGTAGGGCTTGACGTCGCGGATATGGTCGCGACAGCGGCGCATGGCCGCCATCAGCGGTGTCGGATCGTCCTCGTCCCAGCCGGGAATCGCGGAAAACCGGGCCGGAACCAGACGGTAGTCCATGACGCGTGCTCAGCCTTCCGATTCGGTGGCGATCAGTTTCCAGTTCGGATCGCGCGAGCGGGTGTCGCGGGCGAAGGTCCAGAGGTCGTTGACCTCGGCCACCGTGTCCGCATCGCCCTCGACCAGCTTGCCTTCCTTGTCATAGGTGGCGGAAATCAGCTGGCTGACGATGCGCAACGTGATGTTCGCCTCGCTGTCCTTGACCTCGGCGCCGACGATATCGGCCTTCTCGATGCCGACGAACGAGGACCGCACGACCTCGCCCTTGCTCTCGCGCTCGGAAATCGCGGCGTCGAAGCCTTCATAAACCTCGCGGGAGAGAAGATTCTTCAGCGTCTTGCGGTCGCCATCGGCGAAGGCGACGACGATCATCTCATAGGCCATGCGCGCGCCGTCGATGAATTTCTTCGGCTCGAAGGACGGGTCGGTCTTGGCGAGCGCCCGCAGCGGCTCGTTGAGCGGCGTGCCGGGCGCGGCATAGGCATCGATGGCGGCATAGGGGTTTTCATCCTCATCGAGGTCCCGCCGCGGCAAGGTGACGACCTTGCCGCGATCGGCCGAATCAGCCGGCTCCACACCTTCCCGCTTGGAATAGGGATCGAACGGCGGGCGCTCGTTACCGGTGCGGCGGCCGAGCACACTGCGCAACTGGAGAAAGATCACCACCGCAGCCACGAGGAAGAAAATCGTTACAAAGTCGAATGAGCCCATTATCGATCCGCTGCCGGTTCCTGTTTTTAGTTATCTTCCCCATATAGTCCGCAACGGCGGATCATTCAAATGGCGATGACGTGAATGCGCCGGCCATCTGCGCGCGGTATCGGCTGACGGAAATCTATGCGACACTGGAGACCATGTTGAGACTTCTCTTTGCGTTCTTCTTTCTTCTCTTGCCGCTGGCGGAAATCGCCTGCTTCATCCTTGTCGGACGGCGGATCGGACTGATGCCCACGCTCGGACTCGTCGTGCTCTCCGGCGTGGCCGGTATCGTGCTGATGCGCATACAGGGGTTCGGCGTGCTGGCCCGCATCCGCCAGTCCGGCCGGCAGGGCCGCGCGCCCGGCAAGGAACTGCTCGACGCCGCGATGATCCTGATTGCCGGCATCCTCTTCATCATTCCCGGCTTCCTGACCGATATCGTCGGGCTGGCGCTGTTTCTTCCGCCCGTGCGGACCTTTTTGTGGAACCGGCTGATGCGCAACATGGTTGTGGTGGATATCGGCAACATGCAGGGTGGAACGCGTCCGCAAACCGGACCGGACCGCACCATCGATCTCGACCGGGACGACTTCCATCGCGACGGCCGGCCCTGAGCCGAGGGTTGTAAGCCCATGGCCGAAATGCTAGATGGCCTGACTTTCCAGAGTCCCCGAGGATATTTCCATGACTGACGCAGCCACCCAGAACGACGCCGCGAACCCCTCGCTCAACATCCTTGCGCAGTATGTGAAGGACTTCTCCTTCGAAAATCCGGGTGCGCCGCGCTCGCTCCAGGCCCGCGACAAGGCCCCGGCGATCAATATCAGCGTCAATGTCAACGCCAACCCGCTGGCCGAATCCGATTTCGACGTCGTGCTTTCGCTGAACGCCGAAGCCAAGGACGGCGACAAGGTGCTGTTCAACGCCGAGCTGTCCTACGGCGGCGTGTTCCGCATCACGGGCTTCCCGCAGGAGCACATGCTGCCGGTTCTCTTCATCGAGTGCCCGCGCCTGCTCTTCCCCTTCGCCCGCCAGATCATTTCCGACGCCACCCGCAACGGCGGCTTCCCGCCGCTGATGATCGATCCCATCGATTTCGCGCAGATGTTCGCCCAGCGCATGGCCGAAGAACAGGTCAAGGCAAAGGTCCAGCCGAACTAAGCGGCCGAACCACACGCACACGAAAACGCCCGGCCACATCGTGACCGGGCGTTTTTCTTTGATCGGTCGTAAGCCGGATTCAATCCCCGTATCTGGCCCAGATGGCTTTCGCGCCCATCTTCTCCACCATGGCGGCATGGGCGGCGCGCTCCTCCTGCGAAAGGCGGGGCGCAAGGGGCCTCGGCCGTATGCCGAGCGGCTGGATGACCTCGTCGTCCGCTTCGACCAGGGTCTTGCGGCCATTTTCGGCGGTGCCGAGACCGAGCGCCGCCTGCCGGCCACCGATCATCTCGATATAGACTTCGGCGAGAAGTTCGGAGTCGAGGAGCGCGCCGTGCTTCGTGCGGTGCGAATTGTCGATGCCGTAGCGCCGGCAAAGCGCGTCCAGCGAGTTGGGACCCATCGGGTGCTTGCGACGGGCCAGCGCCAGCGTGTCCGTCACATATTCCATGGAGATGGGCGGCATGCCGAGCCGCTCGAATTCGGCATTGATGAAGCCCATGTCGAAATTGGCATTGTGCGCCACCCAGCGGGCGCCGGCGAAGAAGGTAGTGATCTCGTCCGCCACCTCGGCGAACGGCCTCTTGTCCTTCAGGAACTCATCTGTGATGCCGTGCACGGCAAGCGCATCCGGATGAACCTTGCGATCGCCCGGATTGATGAAGATGTGCAGCGTGCGGCCGGTCGGAAAATGGTTCTCCAGCTCAACGCCACCGATTTCGATGATGCGGTCGAGCTTGTTGTCGAGGCCGGTGGTTTCCGTATCGAAGATGATCTCGCGCATCCGTCCGTCGTCCTTTCATAGTCCTGGCCGCGCCTCATGCGCGCAGGCGGTTCACATCGGGGATGTGAGTTCCGCAATCACCTCTTCCACCTGTTTGCGCGCCGCTTCAAGCCCCCGGCCCGTATCGATGATGAAATCGGCCCGCCGGCGCTTCTCCGCGTCCGGCATCTGGCGCGACAGGATTAGTTGGAATTTCTCCTCGGTCATGCCGGGGCGGGCAAGGACACGCGCACGCTGCGTCTCTGGATCGCAGGTCACGACGACCACCTTGTCCACCCGCGCTTCGCCGCCGGTTTCGTAGAGCAGCGGGATATCGAGCACAACGAGAGGTACGCCCTTCTCCCGCTCCTTGGCGAGAAACGCCGCCTCACGCGCCCGCACGAGCGGATGAATGATCGTCTCCAGGTCGCGAAATCCGTCCGGCGCTTCGGCGAGGAGCGCCGACAGCGCCTTGCGGTCGATGACGCCATCCTTCAGCGCGCCGGGAAAACGCGCCGCCACCGGCTGCACCGCCTCCCCCCGATAGAGGTCGTGCACGGTCGCGTCCGCGTCATGCACGGGGATATCCAGATCGCGGAACATCGCAGCCGTCGTCGACTTTCCCGTGCCGATCGATCCGGTCAATCCCAGCACGATCATCAGTGCGCATCCATGTCGGCAAGCACGACGGCGCGCAGCGCCGCGTCGACCTGCGGGCGCACGCCGAACCATTTCTCGAAGCCCGGGACCGCCTGGTGCAGCAGCATGCCGAGGCCATCCACCGTCGCAAAACCCTGTTCCTGCGCCTGGTGCAGGATCGGCGTGACGAGGGGCACATAGACGATATCCGTCACGACCGCGCCGGGCGCCAGCGGCGAGAAATCGAAATCCGGCGCCGGCTCTCCTTCCATGCCGAGCGACGTGGTGTTGATGAAAAGCCCCGCCCCGCGCAAGACCTCGGCCAGCGCATCCATGGCATGCGCATGAACCCGCGGCCCGAACCGGTCGGCCAGTTCACGGGCGCGGGGTACGGTGCGGTTCAGCACATGAATTTCCCCCACGCCGCGATCGCGCACCGCCTGGATGATCGCCCGGCTCGCACCGCCGGCGCCCAGAACCACGGCTCGGTCCGCCCTGTCCCAGCCCGGCGCAAGCGCATCGAGATTGGCCAGGAAGCCGTAGCCATCCGTATTGGTGGCGTGAAGCTCTCCCTCGTCGAGCCAGAGCGTGTTGGCCGCACCGAGCTCCTCGCTCAGGGCATCCGGCCTGTCGGCCAGCTGGAAGGCCAGCTCCTTGTGCGGGATGGTGACATTCCCCCCAATGAAGCCGGATTCGCCGCTCTTGAGCCTTGATATGAAGCCGGCAAACTCAGTCGGTTCGACTTCCTGGCGCGTATAGTTTCCCGCGAGACCAAGCTTTTCCAGCCAGTGGCGGTGGATCAAGGGCGATCGCGAATGTTTGACCGGATAGCCCGTGACGAAAGCGCGGCGGGGGAATGTTTCACGTGAATCATGCATCAATGGCATCCAGATCGCGAAGTTTAGCCAGCAAGGGAAGCAGCGGCAGGCCGAGGATCGTGAAGTAATCGCCCTCGATGCGCTCGAAGAGCTGCACGCCCTCCCCCTCCAGCTGGTAGGCGCCGACGCTGGCCAGAACACGGGTTCCGACCCGCGCGAGATGGCGGTCGATGAAATCGGACGATAGCGGCCGCATCGTGAGATGGGCGACGGACACGTGACGCCACAGCACCGTCCCGTCCTGCACAAGCGCGACGCCGCAGTTCAGCGAATGGGTACGGCCGGACATGGCGGCGAGATGCGACTTCGCTTCCCCCATGTCGGCGGGCTTATGAAACACGCGGCCTTCCAGCGAAAGCGTCTGGTCCGAGCCGATCACCAGCGCACCGGGATTGCGGCCGGACACGTCGCACGCCTTTTCAACGGCAAGCGCCTCGGCAATTGCCTGCGGCGTCGGATTGCGTGCAGCAAGCGCGGCTTCTGCGGCGCGCTCGTCGATGGTCGCGGCCTCGGCCGTAAAGGCAAGGCCGGCATTCTCCATCAACATGCGGCGAAAGGGGCTTTGCGAAGCAAGGATGAGTGGCGGCGTCATGGCAATCTCCCGTTACCCTCCGCGTTACCGAAGCTTGGGACGAAGAGCAACGATGGCGGCGGCCGTTTCCTCGATCGAACGGCGCGTGACATCGATGACGGGCCAGTTGTTGCGGGCACAGATGGCCCGGGCGTACTTCAGTTCCTCGGAAATCTGCGCGCGGTCGATATAGTCGTCACCACGAAAATCCTGGGTCTGGCCGAGCACCCGGTTCTGCCGCACCTGGGCGATCCGGTCGGTGGTGGCGATCAGCCCGACGATCAACGGCCGCCTGGCCTCCGACAGGCGCTCGGGCAGCGGCACGCCGAGCACGATCGGCACATTCGCCGTCTTGATGCCCCTGTTGGCGAGATAGATGCTGGTCGGTGTCTTCGATGTGCGGCTGATACCGATGAGAATGACATCGGCCTCCTCCAGATCGAGCGGTAGCTGTCCGTCGTCATGGTCCATGGTGAAGTTCAACGCATCGATGCGCGCGAAATAATCCGCGTTCATCACATGCTGCGCCCCGACGCGACGGCGCGACGGCGCGCCGAGATAGGACTGGAAGAGATCGATCACCGGCTCCAGCACGGAGACACAGGGCACGCCCATTTCCCGGCAGCGCTGGTCGATGATTTCCGAAAGCTCGCGGTCGACGACGGTGTAGAGCACGATGCCGGGGGCGCCATCGATCGCCTCGAGCACCGGCATGAGCTGCTTGCGATTGCGAATCAGCGGATAGACGTGCTCCAGCGCCTGGGAGGACTGGAATTGCGCGGCGGCGGCGCGGCCGGCAGCGATCAGCGTTTCGCCCGTCGAGTCCGAAATCAGGTGCAAATGAAAGTAGTTCTTGGTGCTGTCCACATTATCCTCCGCCCCCTGTTGATGACGCGGGACAAAGCGGAGCTAAGAACGGCCGGCCGGCGGAGGCAAGAGGATAAGTGCCGACTTGTCCACAATTGGCGATCGGCGGGAGACGGCGCGAAAGGGCATGTGGATAAGACTCACGGCCATGGCATAGTGTCGCTGTTGCCCACAGCCTGTCCACAGGCATGCGGTTTTGGAGGCCTCGGCAATCCGTTTGATTCCAAAGAGTGAATCGGCTTTTCCGCGTTTTGCGCCGAGAATCTGCTTTCTCAGATCGCTTTGTCCCGGCCACAACCGCAACCGCTGGCTTTGTGTGGACGGGATTTAATCCTTGATAGTCACCGACTCTAAGAAATAGAAACCTCTTCAAAGAGATTATTTCTTGATTGGGAGAACCCCTCAGGTGTCTGTGAAAAGCCGGAAGATCGTCGATGTCCTGAATGGGAAGACGATTTCCCCTCCTCCCCTGTGGCTCATGCGTCAGGCCGGCCGTTACCTGCCGGAATACCGTGCAACGCGCGCAGCGGCTGGAAGTTTCCTTGATCTCTGTTATTCGCCAGAGCTGGCCACGGAAGTCACGCTCCAGCCGATCCGCCGCTATGGCTTCGATGCGGCGATCCTGTTTTCCGACATCCTCGTCATTCCCGATGCGCTCGATCGGAATGTCCGCTTCGAAGAGGGCCATGGGCCGCGTCTCGATCCGATCGATACCGACGGCATCTTCGCCCTGAAGTCGGACGGTGTGCAGCAGCACCTCACGCCGGTCATAGAGGCGGTGAGCCGCATCCGGCAGGCCCTGCCCGAGGAAACCGCCCTGCTCGGCTTCTGTGGCGCCCCCTGGACCGTTGCGACCTACATGATCGCTGGCCACGGCACGCCCGACCAGGCGCCGGCGCGGCTGTTTGCCTATCGCGAACCGAAGGCCTTCGCGCGTCTGCTCGATCTGCTTGCCGATCTCTCCGCCGATTACCTGGTCGCACAGATCGATGCGGGAGCGGATGCCGTTCAGATCTTCGATTCCTGGGCTGGCGTTCTCGGCGAAAAGGAATTTGCCGACTATGCCATCCGGCCGGTGCGGCGTATCATCCAGTCGGTCAAGGCGCGGCGGCCGCAGGCCAAGGTCATCGCCTTTGCCAAGGGGGCGGGCCTGCTCCTGAAGACCTATCGCCAGCAGACCGGTGCGGACGCGATCGGCCTCGACTGGTCGGTTCCGCTCTCCTTCGCGGCGGAACTGCAGAAGGAGGGACCCGTGCAAGGCAATCTCGATCCGATGCGGGTCGTGGCCGGCGGAAACGCGCTCGACGAGGGCATCGACGCCATTCTCCAGGCGCTCGGCAACGGACCGTTGATCTTCAATCTCGGCCACGGCATTACGCCGCAGGCCGATCCGGAAAACGTGACGCGGCTGGTGGCGCGGGTGCGGGGAGACGTCCGGTGACCGACAGGCAGACGGGTGACGATACGGGACGCCGCGCACGGATTCGTGCTGCCGCGGCCCTGACCGTCTTCGTCCTCGTGGCCGGCCTGCTGGTGCTCTTTCCGCCCGACGATCTCTATCTCTGGATCAAGGCGCTGCACATCGTGGCGGTGATTTCCTGGATGGCGGGCCTGCTCTACCTGCCGCGCCTGTTCGTCTATCACACGGATGCGCCTGCCGGTTCCCCGCAATCGGAAACCTTCAAGGTGATGGAGCGGCGGCTTTTCGGCACGATCATGCAGCCGGCAATGGCGCTTTCCTGGCTGCTCGGTCTCTATCTCGCATGGTCGGTCTACGGCTTCCAGGGCGGCTGGCTGCATGCCAAGCTCGCATTCGTGGTGCTTTTGACCGGCGTGCATGAATTCTACGGTCGCGCCGTCAAGGCGTTTGCCGAAGACAGGAACCGCAGGACCGGCCGGCAATGGCGCCTGTGGAACGAGGTGCCGGCGCTGCTGATGGTCCTCATCGTGATCATGGTCGTCGTCAAACCTTTGTGAGCCGCCGCGACAAATCGGACGAAATTCCAAAGCCCCCTTGCGAGCACGGGCCGGAACCGCTATTTTCCGCGCATCTCATCTTTCGTGGCATGTGTATTCGTTCAGTGAACTGCATTCTTCCCCTCGCAGTTCGTCCTTGACCCGCACGCCTTTTTCCATCCCGATGACCCGCAGCATGGACCATTCATGGCCGAAATGAAGCTACAAGACCTCAAGAACAAGACTCCGACCGACCTCCTAGCCTTTGCCGAATCGCTCGAGGTCGAGAACGCGAGCACGATGCGCAAGCAGGAACTGATGTTTGCCATCCTCAAGATGCTGGCCTCCCAGGATGTGGAAATCATCGGCGAAGGCGTCGTGGAAGTGCTGCAGGACGGTTTCGGCTTCCTGCGGTCGGCCAATGCGAACTACCTGCCGGGCCCTGACGATATCTACATCTCGCCGTCGCAGATCCGCCGCTTCTCGCTGAAGACCGGCGACACGGTGGAAGGGCCGATCCGCGGCCCCAAGGAAGGCGAGCGCTACTTCGCCCTGCTCAAGGTCAACACGATCAATTTCGACGACCCGGAGAAGATCCGCCACAAGGTTCATTTCGACAACCTGACGCCGCTCTATCCGAACGAGCGCTTCAAGATGGAACTGGACATCCCGACGTCCAAGGACCTCTCTCCCCGCGTCATCGACCTCGTTGCGCCGCTCGGCAAGGGCCAGCGCGGCCTGATCGTCGCCCCGCCGCGCACGGGTAAGACCGTTCTGCTCCAGAACATCGCCCATTCGATTACCGCCAACCATCCGGAATGTTACCTCATCGTCCTTCTGATCGACGAGCGTCCGGAAGAAGTGACGGACATGCAGCGTTCGGTGAAGGGCGAAGTGGTTTCCTCCACCTTCGACGAACCGGCAACGCGCCACGTCCAGGTCGCGGAAATGGTCATCGAGAAGGCCAAGCGTCTCGTCGAACATGGCCGTGACGTCGTCATCCTGCTTGATTCGATCACCCGTCTCGGCCGCGCCTACAACACGGTCGTCCCGTCGTCCGGCAAGGTCCTGACCGGCGGTGTGGATGCCAATGCCCTGCAGCGCCCGAAGCGTTTCTTCGGCGCCGCGCGCAATATCGAGGAGGGCGGCTCGCTGACGATCATCGCGACGGCGCTGATCGATACCGGCAGCCGCATGGACGAAGTCATCTTCGAAGAGTTCAAGGGCACCGGCAACTCGGAAATCGTGCTGGATCGCAAGGTCGCAGACAAGCGTATCTTCCCGGCCATGGATATCCTCAAGTCCGGTACCCGCAAGGAAGACCTGCTCGTCCCGCGCCAGGATCTTCAGAAGATCTTCGTGCTGCGACGCATCCTCGCGCCGATGGGCACCACCGATGCGATCGAGTTCCTCATCGACAAGCTGAAGCAGACGAAGAACAACGGCGATTTCTTCGACTCGATGAACACCTAACCTTCGTTCGGGTGAAAACATCCGATGGTCCCGCCCTCGTGCGGGGCCATTTTTGTTTGAGACCATATCGATTCTCGACCGAAACGAACCCTTTCGATTCGTATCCGGAATAGTTTAGATGCGTGCTGGAACCATTTTTGCTCTGTCGAGCGGCGGCTTACCCTCCGGGGTTGCGGTCATCCGCATCAGCGGACCGGATTGCCGCACCGCGGTGGCGCAGCTTTGCGGCGCGGTGCCCCCTGAGCGCCGGGCATCGCTGCGATCGATTCGAGGCCGCAACGGTGACGTGATCGACCAGGGAATCGTGCTGTTCTTCCCGGGGCCCAACTCTTTTTCCGGCGAGGATTGTGCGGAACTGCAAATTCATGGCGGGCGCGCCACCGTCGCCGCCGTGCTTTCTGCCTTGGGCGCTATCGACGGTCTGCGTCCGGCGGAAGCCGGTGAGTTCTCAAGACGCGCTTTCCTGAATGGCCGCATGGACCTGGTCGAGGTCGAGGGTTTGGCGGACCTGATCGCCGCAGAGACCGAAATGCAGCGCCGGCTCGCAGCGGAGCAGGCGTCCGGCGGCTTGTCGCGCCTGTACGATTCGTGGGCGAAACGATTGACGCATGCGCGCGCGATGATCGAAGCAGAACTCGATTTTGCGGACGAAGATGATGTGCCCGGTTCCGTTGCTGCGTCCATCTGGGCGGACATGCGCGCTTTGTCGCAAGACATCCTTAACCATACCGACGGCGCGCGTGTGGGCGAGATTGTCAGAGATGGCCTGAAAGTGGTCATCGCGGGCCCGCCCAATGCCGGGAAGTCGAGCCTTCTCAACTATCTCGCACAGCGTGACGTCGCGATTGTCACCGATGTCCCCGGCACGACGCGCGATGTCCTGCATGCCGATCTCGATATTGGCGGTTATGCGGTTCGTCTTTACGACACCGCGGGTTTGCGGGAGACGGATGATGTGGTGGAGCGCGAGGGTATCCGGCGCACCCGGCTTTCGCTTCAACAGGCGGATCTGGTCCTCCTGCTTTCCGACGATGATGATACGGACGCGGCGGACTTCCTGGGGAATTTCAGTGGGCCATTTCTGCGCATTCGAAGCAAATCGGACATTTTTGGCGAGACTTTGCCGGATAGCGCGATCGATGTTATGATCTCCACCAAATCCGGTGACGGTGTCGACGACCTGATCGAGCGGATCAGAGCTTATCTGCCGACGCTCGAAGTCGGGAACGCTTTGGCATTGCCGACGCGCGCGCGGCACAGGGACGGTCTTGTGACCTGCCGGCAGCATATTCTGGCGGCGCTGGAGAATGCGTCCGCGGGCCTCGATATCCAGGCGGAGCATCTGCGTTTGGCGGGTCAGGCCCTTGGACGGATCACGGGCCGGGTCGATGTCGAGAATCTTCTTGACGTCATCTTCTCGGAATTCTGCATAGGAAAATGATTCACGTGAAACAGTACAACGTCTACGAGTCGTGTGACGCGTTTCACGTGAAACAGGTGGATGAACCATGACCACAAAAGATCATTACGACGTCATCGTTATCGGCGGTGGGCATGCCGGCATGGAAGCGGCCGCGGCGTCAGCGCGTTTCGGTGCTTCGACCGCGCTGGTCACGCACAAGGCGAGCACGATCGGCGTGATGTCCTGTAACCCGGCCATTGGCGGCCTTGGCAAAGGGCATCTCGTCAGGGAAGTGGATGCACTTGATGGGCTGATGGGCCGGGTCGCGGATAAGGCGGGCATTCAATTCCGCTTGTTGAACCGTCGCAAGGGCCCGGCCGTGCGCGGACCACGCACCCAAGCGGACCGGAAGCTGTATCGCGAAGCCATGCAAGCTGAAGCCGCTTCCATTGCAAATCTTGCTATTGTCGAAGGCGACGCCTTCGACATCGTCCTTGATCAGGGGCGCGTTGCCGGGCTGACCCTTAAAGACGGACGTTCCCTGTCCTGTCGTGCCGTGGTGGTTACCACCGGAACCTTCCTGCGTGGCCTTATTCATATCGGCAACGAAAAGATCCCGGCGGGACGTGTTGGGGAAGCCCCATCCCTTGGTTTGTCGGCGACTTTTGAACGCCTGGGTCTTGCTCTGGGCCGTCTCAAGACGGGAACGCCGGCGCGACTGGACGGGCGCACCATCGACTGGGCGGCGGTCGGCCGCCAGGCTGCGGATGAGGAGCCCGTTCCCTTCTCCTTCATGACGGACCGAATCACGACGCCGCAGATCGAATGCGGGGTCACGCGCACGACATCAGCGACGCATCGCATTATCGAAGAGAACATCGGCAAATCCGCCATGTATTCGGGGCAGATCGAGGGTGTCGGGCCGCGCTACTGCCCGTCGATCGAGGACAAGATCGTCAAGTTCGGCGAGCGGGACGGACATCAGATCTTTCTGGAGCCGGAAGGCCTCGATGATCCTACCGTGTATCCCAACGGTATTTCGACGTCGCTCCCGGCGGACGTCCAGGCCGCGTTCATCCATACGATACCCGGGCTTGAGACCGTTACCATCCTCCAGCCGGGTTACGCCATCGAGTACGACCATGTCGATCCGCGCGAGCTTTCTCCCACGCTGGAAGTGAAGCGCCAGGAAGGCCTTTTTCTTGCCGGCCAGATCAACGGCACGACCGGATATGAGGAAGCAGCGGCACAGGGTCTCGTTGCGGGCCTGAATGCCGCGCGCCGGGCCGCCGGTCGCGACGGGCACGTTTTCAGCCGGACGGACAGCTATATCGGCGTGATGATCGACGACCTGACCTCGCGCGGCGTCACGGAGCCCTATCGCATGTTTACCTCGCGGGCAGAGTATCGCCTCTCCCTGCGCGCAGACAATGCCGATGTTCGCCTGACGCCGCTTGGGATCGATCTCGGTATCGTCGGTCGCGAGCGGGAGGCCCGTTTTTCGGCTTGGTCCGACGCGATTCAGGCGCTACGCGGGACGTTGCGCGCGCTGAAGCTATCCCCCAATGAGGCTGGGATTCACGGCATCCGCTTGAACCAGGACGGTGTGCGGCGCAGCGCCTATGAGCTTCTCGCTTATCCTGACATCGATTATGCGCGCCTCGCGGCCGTCTGGCCTGAAGCGCTCGCCGATGTGCCTGCCCGCGTTTCCGAGGCGGTCGAAATCGAGGCGGCCTATGCGGTCTATATGAACCGACAGGAAGCGGATATTTCGGAGGCGCGCCGCGAGGAGCAGCGGCAGATTCCGGATGATTTCGACTTCAACACGCTGCCGGGCCTCTCCATCGAGCTGCGTCAGAAGCTGACGGCCGCGCGGCCTGCCAACCTGGCGCAGGCGGCCCGCGTGGATGGCGTTACCCCCGCCGCCCTCACCCTCCTGCTTGCTTATCTCAAACGCCTGGGTACCGAACCGGCGCAAAGAATTGCGAAGACATGACTGCACTTCCCCGGCTTTTACGCGATCTCGATGTTTCACGTGAAACTGAAGAGCGCCTGACGATCTTTGTCGCGCTGTTTCAGAAATGGGCGAAGGCGATCAATCTCGTCGCACCCTCCACCCTGTCGGAGGTCTGGAACCGTCATATCGTCGATAGCGCTCAGATTTACGCCCTTCGACCGGGTGCGCGGATATGGGCCGATCTTGGTAGCGGAGGCGGCTTCCCGGGGATTGTGACAGGCATCCTGTTGGCCGGAATCGGTGACGGATGGGTGCATCTCGTTGAAAGCAACAACAAGAAGGCGGCGTTCCTGCGGACGGCGATCCTGGAAACGGGCGCCCGCGCGTCTGTTCATGCCATCCGCATCGAGCAGGCTCCTGCTGTCATCGAGCGTTGTGATGCTATTTCGGCGCGTGCCCTCGCCGATCTCGATTTGCTGTTGGAATTCGGTTTGCCCTGGGCCGAACGAAATCCCGACCTCAGCTTTTTTCTGCACAAAGGCCGGGATTACCAGCGCGAGGTCGATAAAGCGCTTGGTCGCTGGAGATTCGATCTGGTAAAACATGCCAGTGTGGTCGAGCCGGATTCTGTCGTGCTCGAAATCGCAAAGCTTTCGCGACAACCTCAGTGAGACTGGCAGCGTCCATGATAGGCGAGAAGAACCGGATCATCACCATTGCAAACCAGAAGGGCGGCGTCGGCAAGACGACGACGGCCATCAACCTGGCGACCGCCCTCGCCGCCATCGGCGAACGGGTTCTGATCGTCGACCTCGATCCGCAGGGCAATGCCAGCACGGGTCTCGGCATCGACCGGCGCAATCGCGAACTCTCGTCCTACGATCTTCTGGTCGGCAGCCATGGTGTAGCGGAGACGGCGCTGGCGACAGCGGTGCCGAATCTGTCGATCATTCCGTCGACCATGGACCTGCTCGGTATCGAAATGGAAATCGCCCAGCAGAACGATCGGGTGTTCCGCCTCAAGCGCGCACTGGCATCGGCCGATGCAATGACTTACTCTTACGTCCTGGTCGATTGCCCGCCGTCCTTCAATCTCCTTACGATGAACGCGCTTGCCGCGGCGCATTCCGTTCTGGTACCGCTGCAGTGCGAGTTCTTCGCGCTGGAAGGTTTGAGTCAGTTGCTGGAGACCGTCGATCAGGTGCGTCGCACCGTCAATCCGCGCCTCGATATCCAGGGGATCGTGCTGACCATGTTCGATTCGCGCAACAATCTGGCGCAGCAGGTCGTCAACGACGTGCGCACCCATCTTGGCGAAAAGGTCTACCACACGCTCATTCCCCGGAATGTGCGGGTGTCGGAAGCGCCGTCCTATGGTAAACCGGCCATTCTTTACGATCTCAAATGCGCCGGAAGCCAGGCTTATCTTCAGCTCGCTTCCGAGGTCATTCAGCGTGAAAGGCAGCGCAAGGCCGCCTGACATTCGTATCTGTGAGTAGAATCGATGAATGAAGACAACTCAAAGAGGCGGCTTGGCCGTGGACTTGCGGCCCTGATCGGCGAGATGGACCAGATTCCAGCCGCCGAGATTGGCGCCGCGCCATCGGTGAACCCTGATCGGCTCGTCCCCATCGAGTTTGTCGGGCGCAACCCTCGCAATCCGCGCCGGTACTTCGACGAGTCGGAACTTCAGGATCTTGCGTCCTCGATCCGCCAGCACGGCATCGTCCAGCCGGTGGTCGTGCGCACCACGTCCGACAACCGCTACGAGATCATTGCCGGTGAGCGGCGCTGGCGTGCGGCGCAGCTTGCGGGCCTCACGGATATTCCTGTCATCATCCGCGACGTCGATGACCGTACGGCGCTGGAAATCGCCATCGTCGAGAACGTCCAGCGCTCCGATCTCAACCCGCTTGAAGAAGCGATGGGATACGAGCTGTTGATCGCCGATCACGGTTATACGCAAAACGACCTCGGCGAAATCATCGGCAAGAGCCGCAGTCACGTGGCAAACAGCCTTCGCCTGTTGAAGCTGCCGGATCCTGTCAGGGAAATGCTGGCGTCGGGCACGCTTTCGGCGGGTCATGCGCGTGCGCTTGTCCCGACCTCCGACCCGGTCGCACTCGCCCGGGCGATTGTCGCCAAGGGCATGTCGGTGCGCGATGCCGAGCGTCTGGCGCAGAACGATATCAAGTCGCAGAGCGATCCGAACCACGGCCAGGCGCCGCGCAAGGACGAGAAGGATGCCGATACGCTGGCGCTGGAGCGCACGCTGTCCGATGTCCTGGGTCTCGACGTGACCGTCAACCACAAGGGCAATGGCGGGCACCTGAAGATTTCCTACAAAACGCTGGAGCAGCTGGAGGAAATCTGCCGGCTTCTGGAACGCCGGTAACTTTCTTAGCCGGATTCAACGCCGTGCGGATTGCAGCACCGTCGCCAGCAGGGTCTGCATGGCGATGGTGTCTTCCAGGGCCGGTCGCTGCCGGCTTTGCAGAATGGCGGCCTGCAGGCGCTGCGTTTCACGCCGGATTGCGGGCGAAGCCCATGTCTTCAGCGCGTTTTCCACGATCGGCTTGCGCCGGAAATGCAGATGGCGGCCGAGCGTTGCCATGGCCTGGGCGGCCGGTGCCCGTTTCTCGTCCATTTCCGCACGCATCAGTTCCAAGAGCTGGAACTGCCTGAGGCAGCCCTGCAGCACGAGGAAAATGGGTGTTTTCGACGTCACGATCTTCTGGATCGCGTGGAGAAAACCGTCCTTGTCGCCCTTGAGGATCGCATCGATCGCGTCATCGGTGGAGATGGCGCTGGCATCCCCGACGATGTCCTCGACATCCTGCTCCTCAATGAGATCGCGTCCGCGGCAGTAAAGCGTGAGCTTGCGCAGTTCGTTACGGGAAGCTAGTCGGTCGCCGCCGATCGTTTCAACGAGCCGCTGGCGTGCTGCGGGCGCAATACGAAGGCCCTCTGCTGCAAGCTCCTGATCGATCAGCGCCTGAAGCGCGCGTCCGTCATCGGCATAACACGGGATCGCAACGGCCTGGGATGCGGCTTCCGCCGCCTTCCGCAGGGCGGAGCCCTTCTTGAGGTCGCCGGCCTCGACGATGAGTGTCGAGGGGCCGGGGGATGCGCTGGCCAGCATATCGATGGCGTCGGCGACGCCTTTCTCGCCTGCGGCATTGCGGACCCAGACGAGCCGTTCGCCGCCGAAAAGGCCGATGGCGTTCATCTCGTCCATCAGGCGCCCCGGTTGGCTGCCGATTTCGCCGGCATCGAGTTTCACAACGGAGAAGGCGTCATCGAGATCGACGCCGCTGGCTGCCGCGATTGCCGCCGCCCGCTCGGAGACCAGGCCCCTGTCGGGGCCGTAGATCAGAAAAAGCCGCACGGGCAACGGCTTCCGTTTCAGGAAGGCGTCGAATTCGTGCGACTTCACTTCCGCCATGACAGATCAGCGACGGCTGAGCGCCGTGGCGACGTCGGCGCGGATCAGCTCGGCAAGCTCGCGGGCGGCGCGGTTTTCCGCATCGCGAATGGCGCGGACCTTGGCGAATTCCTGCCTGGGAAAGTCGACGAGGGCGATTGCGGAGCGCTTACCGGAGGTGACCGTTTCGCCCGTATCGACCTTCACCAGGGTGAAGGTTCCCGAAACGGTCGTGCGGCCTGCGCGCATCGTGTCGGTCGCGGGGTCGTTGAGCACGCCGCCCGTTCCCGCGGTGACGCTCAGGTCGAGCCGGTAGGCGGCATTCTGCGGCTCGCCCGCGCCGCCGGCGAAGAGGAAGATCAGGTCGTTGCGAACCTGCTGCCCGACGCGGTTGTTGATCTCTGGGATCGACACCGATGCAAGCTTGCCTTCCGTGCCGCTTGCCGTGGAATAGAGGGGACGCACCTGGCAGCCGGCGACGGCGGCCAGAAGCAGGACGCCCGCGATGGTCTTTCCAAGCCGCGAGAAACCGGTTCCGTTAGACAACAACATTCACGATCCTCTGCGGTACGACGATGATCTTCTTCGGGCGCTGGCCGGCAAGAGCGGCCTGGACCGCCTCTATGGCCAGAACCGCGGCCTCGACCGCACTCTGGTCTGCGTCGCGGCTGATTGTCAAATCCGCACGCTTCTTGCCGTTGATCTGCACGGGCAGCGTCACTTCGTTTTCGGCGACGAGGCGCTCTTCGTATTCCGGCCACGCGCTCATGGCGATGAGGCCCTCGCCGCCGATGGCACGCCAGCATTCCTCGGCAAGGTGCGGCGTCATCGGCGCGACGATACGGATCAGGATATCGACGGCGTCGCGCAGGGCGGCCACGAGGTCGTCCGAGGCGTTTCCGGCGGCGGCCGTGGTCAGCGGTGCGGCCAGCGTATTGACGAATTCGTAGATGCGGGCCACCGCCTTGTTGAAGGCAAGCTTGTCGTAGTCGCCCTGGACGGCCTTCAGCGTGCGGTGCGCGACCTGCGATACCGCCAGTGCTTCGCCTTCGGCGCCCGGCCGGCCTTGCACGGCCTTCAGGGCCGGTGCGGCTTCGGACAGCAGGCGCCAGACACGCTGAATGAAGCGGTGCGCGCCTTCGACGCCAGCTTCCGACCAGATCACGTCGCGGTCCGGCGGCGAGTCCGACAGCATGAAGAAGCGGGCCGTATCGGCACCGTAGGAGGCGATGATGTCGTCCGGGTCGACCACGTTCTTCTTGGATTTCGACATCTTCTCGATCGAGCCGATGGCGACTTCTTCGCCGGATTCGACGTGGATCGCGCGCCGCCTGCCGTCGATATCCTCGATGCGGATCTCGGCCGGTGTTACCCATTCGCGCTTGGCACCCTCGCCGCGGCTGTAGGTTTCATGCACCACCATGCCCTGCGTGAAGAGGCCCTTGAAGGGTTCCTTGAGATCGAGATGGCCGGTCGCTTGCATGGCGCGGGTGAAGAAGCGCGAATAGAGCAGGTGCAGGATCGCATGCTCGATGCCGCCGATATACTGGTCGACCGGCAGCCAGGCATTGGCGGCCGCCGGATCGGTCGGATTGTTTTCCCACGGCGCGGTGAAGCGGGCGAAGTACCAGGACGAATCGACGAAGGTATCCATCGTGTCGGTCTCGCGGCGTGCATCCTTGCCGCAATTCGGGCAGGCGACGTGACGCCAGGTCGGATGGCGGTCGAGCGGGTTGCCCGGCTTGTCGAAGGTCACGTCGTCCGGCAGCTTCACCGGCAGGTCGGCCTTCGGCACGGGAACGACGCCGCAGTCCTCGCAATGGATGACCGGGATCGGGCAGCCCCAGTAGCGCTGGCGCGAAATGCCCCAGTCGCGCAGGCGGAAATTCACCTTGCGCTCGCCCACCGGCCTGTTGCCGAGGGTGGCGGCGCTGAGGCGGTTGGCGACGTCCTCGAAGGCTTCCCTGGTGTCGAGACCATCCAGGAAACGCGAGTTGATCATCACGCCGTCGCCGACATAGGCTTCGTCACCAATGGTGAAGCTCGCGGCATCCGCACCCTTCGGCATGACGACGGGCACGACGGGCAGGTCGTATTTGCGGGCGAAATCCAGGTCGCGCTGGTCGCCGGACGGGCAGCCGAAAATCGCGCCCGTGCCGTAGTCCATCAGCACGAAATTGGCGATGTAGACCGGCAGCTCCCATTCCGGGTCGAAGGGATGGCGCACGCGAATGCCGGTGTCGATGCCCTTCTTCTCGGCCGTTTCGAGCGCAGCGAGCGACGTGCCGGCGCGGCGGCACTCTTCGGCAAAGGCTTCGATAGCCGGATTCTGCGCGGCAGCGGCCTTGGCCCACGGGTGGTCGGCCGCGATCGCGATGAAGGATGCGCCGAACAGCGTGTCGGGGCGCGTCGTGTACACGGTGATTTCGGGTGAGAGCTGCTCTTCGGCGCGCAATGCCGCCGCTGCGCGTTCGGTGTCCTTGACCACTTCCCAGCGGACCAGCATGCCTTCGGAGCGGCCGATCCAGTTGCTCTGCATCAGCCGGACCTTTTCCGGCCATTGGTCGAGCGTCTCCAGCGAATCGAGCAGATCCTGGCTGAAATCGGTGATGCGGAAGAACCACTGCGTCAACTCGCGCTGTTCGACCAGCGCGCCGGACCGCCAGCCACGGCCGTCGATGACCTGCTCGTTGGCGAGGACGGTATGGTCGACCGGATCCCAGTTCACCTTGGACTGCTTGCGGTAGACCAGACCCTTCTCCAGGAAATCCAGGAACAGGTGCTGCTGGCGCTGATAGTATTCGACGTCGCAGGTGGCGAATTCGCGTGACCAGTCGAGCGACAGGCCCATCGATTTCAGCTGGCCGCGCATGGTCGCGATGTTCTCGTAGGTCCAGCCCTTGGGATGGACCTTGTTCTGCATGGCAGCGTTTTCGGCCGGCATGCCGAAGGCATCCCAGCCCATCGGATGCAGCACGTTGTAACCGCGCGCGCGCTTGTAGCGCGCGACCACGTCGCCCATGGCATAGTTGCGCACATGGCCCATATGGATGCGGCCGGAGGGATAGGGGAACATCTCGAGGACGTAGTACTTCTCGCGCGGGTCGTCGTTGTCGGTCAGGAAGACGTTTTCATCGTTCCATTTTGCCTGCCAGCGGGGTTCGGCATCGCGCGGGTTGTAACGTTCGGTGGCCATGTCTTTGATGTTCCGGAAGTCTTTTGGGAGTCTTGGAGGGCGGTTCGCCCCTGCGAATATGGTGTCGAGACCTTCATCATGAAACCACCGAAGCGTCAAGTTTTCCGGGCTTGCGGCGCTTGGCAAGGCGTGCCGTTTTCGCTAGGTCCGGGGTCTGGATGCCCGCGCATGCCGTTTCCGCAGATTTGCCCTTCGAATCCGCCCGGCCTGCCTTCGCCGATGGAGAGTGATCATGGAACTTGAGGACCGTCTCGAAGAGGTGCACAGCCGCGTGCGCAAGGCCGCAAGCGAGGCTGGCCGCAAGCCGGAGCAGGTCACGCTGGTCGCGGTATCGAAGACCTTCGATGCCGATGCGATCCGGCCCGCCATCGCAGCCGGGCAGCGCGTCTTCGGCGAAAACCGCGTGCAGGAAGCGCAGGGCAAGTGGCCGGAGTTGCGCGCGCAGACGGCCGGCATCGAGTTGCACCTGATCGGCCCCTTGCAATCGAACAAGACGGCGGATGCCGTTGCCCTGTTCGACGTGATCGAGACGGTCGACCGGGAAAAGATCGCGCGCAGCATCGCCGACGAGATGAAACGGCAGGGACGGGCGCTGCGGCTTTACGTGCAGGTCAATACGGGGCTCGAGCCCCAGAAGGCCGGCATTGCGCCTGATGATACCCTCTCCTTCGTGACCTTCTGCCGCGAGGAGCTGGGCCTGACCATCGAGGGCCTGATGTGCATTCCGCCGGCGGATGAAAATCCCGGGCCGCATTTTGCCCTGCTGGCCAAGCTTGCCGCCCGCTGCAGCCTCGACCGGTTGTCAATGGGCATGTCGGGTGACTACGAGGTCGCCATCGGTTTCGGCGCGACCAGCGTGCGCGTCGGTTCGGCGATCTTCGGCACGCGCTGAGAAACGGCGCCCAGGCATACCGACCGTCCATCTCAGGCTTTGGTCTGGCTTTGCGATGGTATCGCCCTCCCCTATTCTTCCTCTCGGAGGAACCGGCCGCGGCCGGGCATGTGGGAGAAGACGATGCAAAAGACCTATGCCGAGATCTATCGCGCGTGGAAGGACGATCACACGCGTCACTGGGCCGAGGCCGCGCAGGCGATAGACTGGTTCACGCCACCGGATGCGATTTTCGACGAGCGGCAAGGTGTCTATGGCCGCTGGTTTCCCGATGCCACCGGCAATACCTGTCACAATTGCGTGGATCGCCACATCGCGGCCGGCCGCGGCGACCAGGTGGCGCTGATCCATGATAGCCCGGTGACCGGCCGCAAGGCGATCTACAGCTACGACGACCTGCTTTCGAATGTCAGCGCCATGGCGGCCGTGCTCCTCGATCACGGGGTGGAAAAGGGCGACCGCGTCATTCTCTATATGCCGATGATCCCGGAAGCCGTGTTCGCCATGCTGGCCTGCGCGCGTATCGGTGCGATCCATTCCGTGGTCTTCGGCGGCTTTGCGGCGAGCGAGCTTGCGACGCGCATCGACGATTCGTCGGCCAAGCTGGTCGTCTCGGCAAGCTGCGGCGTCGAGCCGAACCGGGTGGTGGCGTATAAACCGCTGCTGGATGTCGCCATCGCGCTGGCCCGGCACAAGCCGGCGCGATGCCTCGTGTTGCAGCGGCCGGAACTGACGGCCGAGTTCGACCCCGCGCGCGATGTCGATCTTGGTCCGGCGCTCGCTGCGGCCCGGGGCCGGACGGTCCCCTGTGCGGATCTCGCCGCAACCGATCCGCTTTATATTCTCTACACTTCGGGCACGACCGGTCAGCCGAAGGGCGTCATCCGTGACAATGGCGGGCACATGGTGGCGCTCGCCTGGACGATGCGGGCGCTGTACGGCGTCGAACCCGGCGAGGTCTATTGGGCGGCCTCGGATATCGGCTGGGTCGTCGGCCATTCCTATATCGTCTATGCGCCACTGCTGAACGGCAGCACGACGGTGCTTTACGAGGGCAAGCCGGTCGGCACGCCGGACGCCGGCGCCTTCTGGCGCGTGGTGGAAGAGTACAGGGTCTCGGTGCTGTTCACCGCGCCCACCGCCTTTCGCGCCATTCGCAAGGAGGA
This sequence comes from Shinella sumterensis, assembly GCF_004514425.2. GTDB lineage: Bacteria > Pseudomonadota > Alphaproteobacteria > Rhizobiales > Rhizobiaceae > Shinella > Shinella sumterensis. The sequence continues at coordinate 169,834 of NZ_MYFN02000005.1, read as the reverse complement.
CCCGGAGGGCGTTCTCGTCAAACGGTGCGATCTCTCCAGCCTGCGGGCGCTGTTTCTGGCGGGCGAGCGGGCCGATCCCGATACGGTGCGCTGGGCGGAGGCCGTGCTCGGCGTGCCCGTCATCGATCACTGGTGGCAGACGGAAACCGGCTGGGCCATCGTCGGCAATCCGCTCGGTCTCGACCGGCTGCCGGTGAAACATGGCTCGCCCACCGTGCCGATGCCGGGCTACGAGCTGCATGTGCTCGACGATGCCGGCCACGCGGTGGCGCCGGGCACGCTCGGCAACATCGCCATCAAGCTGCCCCTGCCCCCCGGCTGCCTTCCGACATTCTGGAACGCCGATGCGCGGTTTCGCGAGGCCTGTCTTTCGGAGTTTCCCGGTTACTACAAGACGGCGGATGCCGGCTATGTCGATGAGGACGGTTACGTCTTCATCATGTCGCGCACCGACGACATCATCAATGTCGCCGGCCATCGCCTTTCGACGGGGGCGATGGAGGAAATCTGCGCCAGCCACCGGGACGTCGCCGAATGTGCGGTCATCGGCGTGACCGACGCGTTGAAGGGGCAGATCCCGGTCGGCTTCCTCGTTTTGAAGAGCGGTGTTTCACGTGAATCATCGGAGGTGGAACAGGAGGTGGTTGCCATGGTGCGCGAGCGGATCGGCCCCGTCGCCGCCTTCAAGACGGTGATCTGCGTGAAGCGGCTGCCGAAAACCCGGTCGGGCAAGATCCTGCGCGGTACCATGCAGAAGATCGCCGACGGGCAGGATTGGACGATGCCCGCGACCATCGATGACCCCGTTATTCTGGACGAGATCGCTGAGGCGCTTTCGGAGCGCAGGATCTGCTGAGACGCAAACCCCGGTTGGCAACCGGGAGCCTGAAGGTGCCGGAGACAAAAAACCGGCCGCTTTTGGCGACCGGTTTTGTCAATTCGATTTGACGACGGCTCAGAAGTTGTCGTCTTCGTCCTCGTCCGGCGTGGACGACTTCAGCGACTTGAGCTTGGCGAAGACGGCGTCGGCGTTGATTTCCTGCTCGTCCTCGCGGTCGGTGCTGTAGGGCAGCTTTTCCGTTTCCTGGGCCGATTCGAGGGTGGCGCCGAGTTCGGCGGCGGTCGGCAGCGGACGGCCCTTGGAGGCGCGCTCGACTTCCAGGTCCAGATCGATCTGCGAGCACAGGCCGAGCGTCACCGGGTCCATCGGCGCCAGGTTGGCCGAGTTCCAGTGGGTGCGGTCGCGGATCTGCTCGATCGTCGACTTGGTGGTGCCGACGAGACGCGAGATCTGCGCATCCTTGAGTTCCGGATGGTTGCGCACCAGCCAGAGAATGGCGTTGGGACGATCCTGACGCTTGGAAACCGGCGTGTAACGCGGGCCCTTACGCTTGGACTCTGGAACGCGAACCTTCGGGTCGGAAAGCTTGAGCTTATGGGCGGGATTGGCTTCCGCGCGGGCGATCTCGTCGCGCGAGAGCTGGCCGGTGGCGATCGGGTCGAGGCCCTTGATGCCCTGGGCCGATTCGCCGTCGGCAATGGCCTTCACTTCGAGCGGGTGCAGTTTGCAGAATGTCGCGATCTGTTCGAAAGACAGCGCCGTGTTGTCGACCAACCAGACCGCGGTCGCTTTTGGCATGAGGAGCTGCTGAGCCATGCATATAGTCCTTCTGTCCGTCCGCGCCGGGGTCGCGGGCCGTGGGTCGTAAACCACAATGTTCCGGGAATTCGGCCCTCTATAACCTCACTGTCTCAGAAATGCAATTCTTCAAGCACAAATGACCTTTTGTCTAATTGCCGGAAGGATTTGACCTGATATGAATGGTGCCGGAATGGCCGGGGCCGGAGGAAAAGCGGTGTCCCGCGCATGCGCAGTGAGGAGGAATCCATGTCCGCAAAGACCTATCCGGTCCTGAAATCCGCGAAAAGCCGTACGCTGATCGACAACGACACCTATCAGAAATGGTATCGCGAAAGCATCGAGAACCCGGAGCGTTTCTGGGACAAGCACGGGATGCGGATCGACTGGTTCAAGCCTTATACGAAGGTCAAGAACACCTCGTTTACCGGCAAGGTCTCGATCAAGTGGTTCGAAGACGGCATCACCAACGTCTCCTACAACTGTATCGACCGCCACCTGAAGGCACATGGCGACGATATCGCCATCATCTGGGAAGGCGACAACCCATATATCGACAAGAAGATCACCTATAACGAGCTTCACGAACACGTCTGCCGCATGGCGAATGTGATGAAGAAGCACGGCGTGAAGAAGGGCGATCGCGTCACCATCTACATGCCGATGATCCCGGAAGCGGCCTATGCCATGCTCGCCTGCGCGCGCATCGGCGCCATCCATTCTGTGGTCTTCGGCGGCTTTTCGCCGGATGCGCTGGCCGGCCGTATTGTTGACTGCGAATCGACCTTCGTTGTGACCTGCGACGAGGGCGTGCGCGGCGGCAAGCCGATCCCGCTCAAGGAAAACACCGACACGGCGATCGATATCGCCGCCAAACAGCACGTCATCGTCAACAAGGTCCTCGTCGTGCGCCGCACCGGCGGCAAGACCGGCTGGGCGCCGGGCCGCGACATCTGGTACCACAAGGAAGTGCTGACCGTGCCGCGCGATTGTCCGCCGGCGAAGATGAAGGCGGAAGATCCGCTGTTCATCCTCTATACATCGGGTTCGACCGGCAAGCCGAAGGGCGTGCTGCACACCACCGGCGGCTACCTCGTCTATGCCTCGATGACGCACAAATACGTCTTCGACTACCAGGACGGCGATATCTACTGGTGCACGGCCGATGTGGGCTGGGTGACCGGCCATTCCTACATCGTCTACGGGCCGCTCGCCAACCGCGCGACGACCGTGATGTTCGAAGGCGTGCCGAATTTCCCGGATGCCGGCCGCTTCTGGGAGGTGGTCGACAAGCACAAGGTCAACATCTTCTATACCGCACCGACCGCGATCCGCGCCCTCATGGGCGCAGGCGACGATTTCGTGAAGCGTTCGTCGCGTTCGTCGCTGCGGCTGCTCGGCTCGGTCGGCGAGCCGATCAACCCCGAGGCCTGGGAATGGTATTACAACGTGGTCGGCGAAGGCCGCTCGCCGATCGTCGATACGTGGTGGCAGACGGAGACCGGCGGCATCCTCATCACCCCCCTGCCCGGCGCGACGGAGCTGAAGCCCGGCTCGGCGACCCGGCCCTTCTTCGGCGTCAAGCCGGAACTGGTCGACAATGAGGGCCGTGTTCTGGAGGGCGTCGCCGACGGGAACCTCTGCATCACCGACAGCTGGCCGGGCCAGATGCGCTCGGTCTATGGCGATCACAAGCGCTTCGTCGAAACCTACTTCTCCACCTACAAGGGCAAGTATTTTACCGGCGACGGCTGCCGCCGCGACGAGGACGGCTACTACTGGATCACCGGCCGCGTCGATGACGTGCTCAACATTTCCGGCCACCGCCTCGGCACGGCGGAAATCGAATCGGCGCTCGTCTCGCACCATCTCGTGTCGGAAGCGGCCGTCGTCGGCTATCCGCATAGCCTCAAGGGCCAGGGCATCTATTGCTATGTCTCGCTGATGGCCGGTGAGGAAGGTAACGATGCGTTGCGCCAGGACCTGGTCAAGCACGTCCGCAAGGAGATCGGCCCCATCGCGACGCCGGATAAGATCCAGTTCGCGCCGGGCCTGCCGAAGACCCGCTCGGGCAAGATCATGCGACGCATCCTGCGCAAGATCGCCGAGGATGATTTCGGTTCGCTGGGCGACACCTCGACGCTCGCCGATCCCGCCGTCGTCGACGACCTGATCGCCAACCGCCAGAACAAGGCGGGCGGCTGAGAAGCGGACGTTACTACAAAGCGAGACGGCGGCCGATCGGCCGCCGTTTTCATTTAGGGAGATGCTTGCAGGGGTATTGAGTGAGGCAACGCCCCTCCACCTCTCTTACGTCATCCTCGGGCTTGACCCGAGGATCTTCCATACCCGTACCGTCAATATGACGGAGGAGAGATGGTGGCAGGGATGCACGAACGGAGCGGATTCCTGAGCCGGCTTCCCAAACCTCAGAAGTCGATGGCGCGGCCCTTGATTTCCCAGTCGCCGAAGCGGGCGGGGTCTTCGCCGCCGCGGCCGCCGATCTCGGGTTCCCGTTCGACCGGGGCGGCCGCCTTGCGTCGCTCTTCGGCTTCCTTCAGGGCGCGCTGCGCCGCGGGCGGGAGCACCTTGCGGCCATCCGAATGATTGTCGTTGTCGCTTTCCATGAAAACCGGCATCCTCCAGGGATATTGAAGACGTGCTGTTGGTTCACCATCATATAGGAGCGTGAGCGCGCTGTGGAAAGCGCTGATTCACGTGAAACATTCCCTTGACACGGGGAATTGTCAGGCAAGCACACGATTTTACGGGAGCCGGAAACGCATGAACATCCTTCGCACAGCCATGCTTCTCGCCTTCATGACGGCGCTTTTCATGGGCGTGGGTCTGCTCATCGGCGGCAAGGGCGGCATGATGATCGCGCTCCTCGTCGCGATCGCCATGAACTTCTTCTCCTATTGGAATTCCGACAAGATGGTGCTGTCCATGTATGGCGCCAAGGAGGTGGATGAACGCTCGGCGCCGGAATATTACGGCATCGTACGCGATCTCGCCAAGCGGGCCGGCCTGCCCATGCCGCGCGTCTTCGTCATCAACAGCGAGCAGCCGAACGCCTTTGCGACCGGCCGCAACCCGCAGAACGCCGCCGTCGCCGCCTCCACCGGCCTTCTTCAGGCGCTGAGCTATGAGGAGGTCGCCGGCGTGATGGCGCATGAACTGGCGCATATCCAGAACCGCGATACGCTCACCATGACGCTGACGGCCACGATTGCCGGTGCGATCTCCATGCTGGCGAACTTTGCGATGTTCTTCGGCGGCAGCGGCAACCGCGAGAACAACAATCCGCTCGGCTTCATCGGTATTCTCATCGCCATGATCGTCGCTCCCTTCGCCGCGATGCTGGTGCAGATGGCGATCAGCCGCACGCGCGAATATTCCGCCGACAAGCGCGGCGCGGAAATCTGCGGCAACCCGCTCTGGCTCGCCTCGGCCCTGAAGAAGATCGCGATCGCCGCCGGCCGCATTCCCAATGATGCCGCCGAGCATAACCCGGCGACGGCGCATATGTTCATCATCAATCCGCTGTCGGGCGAGCGCATGGACAACCTGTTTTCGACCCATCCGAACACGGAAAACCGTATCGCCGCGCTGCAGGAATTGGCCCGCGGCATGCAGGCCCGCTCGACGGAACCGGTCCGGACTGATAATGCCTCGCGCAAATCGCGTTCCGTCCCGACCACCGGCTGGGGACGCGGTGGTTCCGAACCACCCAAGGGTCCCTGGTCTTGAACGACGACATTCGCAGAAAAAAACCGCATCCCAACCGTCATCGTGGCAAAGGCGCTCAAAAGCCTGCGCCGGTGGATGATCACGTCGAAAAACCGGGCCTGCGTGCCCGGCAGGCGGCCGCCAAGATCCTTGCGGCGGTGGTCGACCGCAGGACGTCGCTCGACGGGATGCTGGATCCCGAAAACGGCAATCCGGCCTATCGGCAGCTGAACGACGCCGACCGCGCGCTCGTTCGCGCTATCATCAACACGGCGTTGCGCCATCTGCCCCGCATCGAGGCGATCCTCGATACGCTCGTCGGCACGCCGCTCCCGGACGGCGCCCGCGCGCTGCATCATGTGCTGACGGTGGCCGCCGCGCAGATCCTCTATCTCGACGTGCCCGATCATTCCGCCGTCGACCTCGCCGTCGAACAGGCGCAGCTCGATCCGCGCAACCGCCGTTTCGCCAGTCTCACCAATGCCGTGCTGCGCCGCCTGTCGCGCGAGAAGGCAACGCACCTTGCGGCCACGCAGGCGCTGCCGGTCATTCCGGCCTGGTTCTACGAGCGGCTGATATCGGTTTACGGCGAGGCGCATGCCGCCAGCATTGCCGATGCCGTGCTGGAACCCTCCGCCATCGACCTCACCGTCAAATCGGATCCCTCTGGCTGGGCCGGCAAGCTGGGCGGGCTCGTCCTGCCGACCGGCTCCGTTCGCCTGCCTGCCGCCTCCGGCGCGATTCCGGCGCTCGAGGGTTTCGAGGCGGGAGAATGGTGGGTGCAGGACGCCGCTGCCAGCCTGCCGGCCAGGCTTTTCGGTGACCTCGCGGGCAAGCATGTCGCCGATCTGTGCGCCGCACCGGGCGGCAAGACCGCGCAGCTTGTGCTGGCCGGTGGCGCCGTGACGGCGCTTGACCAATCGGGCAACCGGCTTCGGCGGCTGGAAAGCAATCTGGCGCGGCTCGGCCTTTCCGCGACCACGCTGGAGGCCAATATGGCGGATTTCCGCCCCGAGACGCTGTTCGATGCCGTCCTGCTCGATGCGCCCTGCTCCTCGACCGGCACGATCCGCAAGCATCCCGACGTGCTCTGGACCAAGGGGCCGGAGGATATCGAAAAGCTGGCACGCCTGCAGGAACGCCTGCTGCGCCACGCGTTGACGCTGGTGAAGCCGGGCGGCGATCTCGTCTTCTCCAACTGCTCGCTCGATCCCGCCGAGGGTGAGGACATGATCGACCGGGTGCTGGCGGACAATCCGGACTGGCGGCTCATTCCCGTCGACGCGGCGGACTGGCCCGGCCTGGAGGAGGCGATTTCGCCGCGCGGCGAATTCCGCACCACGCCCGCCATGCTGCCTGCGACCGCCGGCCACGCCGGCGGCGTCGATGGCTTCTATGCGGTCCGGCTGCGCAGAAACGGCTGATCCCCCGCATATTGCCGTCATCAACAGTCCATCAGCAGGCGATGAATTGACGCCGCTCCTCTCCTCGGCCTACCTATAGGCTTGGAGGCATTTGTTAACCATGCAGCTTTCCGACCGCCAACGGCTTCTCTATCTGTATCTGCGTGAGGGTTGGCGCCGCTTCTCGCGAAGGCTTGCGCTTGGCAAGATCAGCGCCGTGCGCTTTTCCGGCGGCGCGCCGGACCGCCTCATCGTCGCGCCGACCGACCTGCACCCCGCCGATTCCTTCGCCGGCGAAGAGATCACCGCCGGTCGTTTCCCGCTTGCCGGTCGCATATTGGATTGCGAGGGCGAATCACCCTTCGCGCTGGAGCTCCCGTCCGAGGAATTCGCCGTCCGCCTGCATTCCTTCGGCTGGCTGCGCCATCTGCGGCTCGTCGATCCCGACAAGGCGGCGCATACGGCCCGCTTCATCGTCGATGACTGGCTGCAAAGCCACGGCCGTGTCATCGGCGGGCTTGCCTGGCGCCCGGATGTCGCGGCGCAACGCATCATCGCCTGGCTGTCCCATTCGCCCGTCGTGCTGAAAGACGCGGATTATCCGTTCTACCGCCGGTTCCTCAAGAGCCTTGCCTTCCAGGTGCGTTACCTGCGCCATGTCGCCGATACGACGCGGGACGGCGAGCCGCGGCTTCGCGTGCGCATCGCGCTGGCCATGGCCTCGATCGCCATGCCCGCGACCGCGTCCAAGATGCGCAACGCCGCCCGCAATCTCGATGCGGAGCTGGATCGGCAGATCCTGCCCGATGGCGGCCATTGCTCGCGCAATCCGCGGGCGGCGCTCGACCTGCTGCTCGACCTGCTGCCGCTGCGGCAGACCTATGTCAATCTCGGCCACGACATGCCCTTGCAGCTCATCCCGAGCATCGACCGCATCTATCCGGCCCTGCGCTTCTTCCGCCACCAGGGCGGTGAACTCGCGCTGTTCAACGGCGCGACCTATACGCTCGCCAACGAACTGATGTCGGTGCTGCGCTACGACGAGACCGGCGGCGCGCCCTTCAAGGCCCTGCCTTCGATCAATTACGACCGGCTCGCCGTGAAGGAGACGGTGGTGCTGATGGATACCGGCATGCCGAAATCCATCGATCTCTCCGCGACGCATTCCGCCGGCACGCTTTCCATCGAGATGTCGTCGGGCAAGAACCGTTTCATCGTCAATTCCGGCCGGCCGCGCTTTGCCGGCGATGCGATGCGCCAGATGGCGCGCATGACGGCGGCGCATTCGGTCGCGACCCTCAACGACACCTCGTCGTCGCGCATCTCCACCTCCCGCTTCCTCGGGCCGATCATCATCGGCGGCGTCAGCAAGGTGAATGTCGTCCGGGCCGAGCGCGATTCCGGCGCCGACGGCATCACGGCGAGCCATGACGGCTATCTCCAGCGCTTCGGCCTGATCTACGAGCGGGATATCTTCGTTTCCGCCTCGGGAACGGAAATTCGCGGCAGGGAGCGCTTCTTCAAGCCGGGCGCGCCCGGAGCCGCCATCGACAAGGGCACGGCCGTCGTGCGCTTCCACGTCCATCCGAACATCCAGCTCTATCCGGCTTCCGACAATGAGGTGCGGCTGGTCGCGCCCGATGGCGAGGCCTGGGCGCTGACCTGCCTTGATATCGGCATCGAGGAGGAGGAGGATGTGTTCTTCGCCGATCCCTCGGGCGTGCGCGCGTCGCGCCAGCTGACGCTGACCATGCCGCTTGCCGAGACGCCGGAAGTCCAGTGGTCGCTGGCGCGTCGGCGCTGAGCTTTTCTCATTCGAGGTTTTCTCCGGGCGGCGCCTGTGTTAACGGGGCGCATGACCATCCGGCCCCCTCCTCCCGGGCCGTCAGAACGGAGCGCCCAATGGCCGTTGTTTCCAAGAAGATCCCCGCCCCCGATCGTGTTGCCGTGCGCACCGCGCTGCTCTCCGTCTCCGACAAGGCCGGGGTCGTCGCGCTCGCCAAGTCGCTCGCCGAAAAGGGCGTTCGTCTGCTCTCGACGGGCGGCACGCACAAGGCGCTCAGCGATGCCGGGCTTGCCGTCACCGACGTTTCCGAGGTCACGGGCTTTCCGGAAATCATGGACGGTCGCGTGAAGACGCTTCATCCTTCGGTTCATGGCGGGCTTTTGGCGATCCGAGACGATGCCGAGCATGTCGAGGCGATGAAGGCGCACGGTATCGGCGCCATCGACCTTGCCGTCATCAACCTCTATCCGTTCGAGGATGTCCGCGCCAAGGGCGGCGACTATCCGACGACCGTCGAGAACATCGATATCGGCGGCCCGGCCATGATCCGCGCCTCGGCCAAGAACCACGCCTATGTCACCATCGTCACCGATCCTGCCGATTACGAGGCGCTGATCGCGGAACTGGCTGACGGCACGACTTCCTATGCCTTCCGCCAGCGCATGGCGGCGAAGGCCTATGCGCGCACCGCCGCCTATGACGCCGCGATCTCCAACTGGTTCGCCGAAGCGCTCGACATCGCCATGCCGCGCCATCGCGTGATCGGCGGCGTGCTGAAGGAAGAGATGCGCTACGGCGAAAACCCGCACCAGAAGGCGGGCTTCTACGTGACCGGCGAAAACCGCCCCGGCGTCGCCACCGCGACGCTCCTGCAGGGCAAGCAGCTTTCCTACAACAATATCAACGATACGGATGCCGCCTTCGAACTGGTCGCCGAGTTCCTGCCGGAAAACGGCCCGGCCTGCGCGATCATCAAGCACGCAAACCCCTGCGGCGTCGCCACCGGCAAAACGCTGAAGGACGCCTATGCCCGGGCGCTGGCCTGCGACCCGGTCTCCGCCTTCGGCGGTATCATCGCGCTCAATTCGACGCTGGACGGCGAGACGGCGGAAGAGATCGTCAAGCTGTTCACCGAGGTCATCATCGCGCCGGATGCGGATGAAAAGGCCCGCGCGGTGATTGCCGGCAAACCCAATCTGCGCCTTCTCGTGACGGGCGGCCTGCCCGATCCGCGCGCGCCCGGCCTCTCCGCCAAGACCGTATCGGGCGGCCTTTTGGTGCAAAGCCGCGACAACGGCGTGGTCGAGGACCTGGAGCTGAAGGTCGTCACCAAGCGGGCGCCGACCGAACAGGAGCTGATCGACATGAAGTTCGCCTTCAAGGTGGCCAAGCATGTGAAGTCGAATGCCGTGGTCTATGCCAAGGACGGCCAGACGGCCGGCATCGGCGCCGGTCAGATGAGCCGCGTCGATTCGGCCCGCATCGCCGGCCTGAAGGCCGAAGCCGCCGCCAAGGCCATGGGGCTTTCGCAGCCGCTGACGCGCGGCTCGGCGGTGGCGTCGGAAGCCTTCCTGCCCTTTGCCGACGGCCTGCTCTCCGCCATCGCCGCCGGGGCCACGGCCGTCATCCAGCCCGGCGGCTCGATGCGCGACGCCGAAGTCATTGCCGCGGCCGACGAGGCGGGCGTTGCCATGGTGTTCACCGGCATGCGCCACTTCCGCCATTGATCCTTACCCGGATTCTTGTCCGGATGGAGACGCCCCGCTTGCGGGGCGTTTTGCGTTTCAGCGGGTGACTTTGGCGGCGGGATAAGGCGTGCGCAGCAGGAGCAGGAAACCGGCTACAAGGAAGACGATCAGCGCCATCATGCCCAGGCGTGCCGAGCCCGTCGCCGTGGTGACGAGGGCGACGGAGAGCGGCGCCAGGAAGGATGTGGCGCGGCCTGAAAGCGCATAGAGCCCGAAATAACGGCCCGCCTCGTCCGGGTGGATGCTTTGGGCGAGATAGGAACGCGCAGACGCCTGGACAGGGCCGAATGCGAGCCCGATCAGCAGGCCGTAGAGGATGTAGGCCTTTTCCGCAGCTGTGCCGAACAGCCCGCCGGTACTCTTGACGGACAGCGGGACGAGGCCGAAGAGCGTGAAACCCGGTCCCGTCGAGACGATGCCGATCGTCGCCATCGTCAGGCAGACGAGACTTCCGACGACGACGGCCTTCGAGCCGAGGCGCTTGTCCAGCCGGCTGGCATAGAGGCAGCCGCCGATGGCGACGACATTGAGGATGATGCCGTAGATGCCGAGCTCGAAGGTCTGCCAGGCGAACATGCCGGCGGCGAAGGTACCGCCGAGCGCGATGAGGCCGTTGACGCCGTCCTGGTAGACCATGCGTGCGATGAGAAAGCGCAGGATGCGAGGCCTGCCGCGAAGATCGCGCAAGGCCGCGGTGAGGTCCGCGAAGCCTGCGCGAACGGCGTGTGCGATCGGCAGGCCCCTGCTCTGGTCCGGCGTGAAGAAGAACATCGGCAGGATGAAGACGAGATACCAGATCGCCGAGATCGGTCCGGTGATGCGGGCATCCTCGCCGGTCGCGGGATCGATCCCGAATATCGGCCTGATGCCGAGGACCGTCTCGCCCGTTACGGGATTTGCGGCAATCAGCGCGATGACCACGATCAACACGATCATGCCACCGAGATAGCCGAGGCCCCAGGCAATGTTGGAGATGCGGCCGGTATCGGCCGGGCTCACCAGGCGCGGCATCATGGAATCGTTGAAGACGATCGAAAATTCCGCCGCGACGGTGGCGAGCACGATCATCGCCATGGCGAAGACGAGGCTGCTGCCCGGCGTGGCATACCAGAGCCCCATGAGGGAGAGGATCTTCACCACGGCGAAGGCGGCGATCCAGGGTTTTCGGGCGCCCGAGGCATCGGCGATCGATCCCATGACGGGCGCCAGCAAGGCAATCACGATGCCGGCGATCGTCAGCGTGTAGCTCCAGGCCGCCTGTCCCGCGACCGGATCGTCCGTCAGGCGCGCGACGAGATAGGGACCGAAGATGAAGGTGGTGATGACGGTGAAAAACGGCTGCGCCGCCCAGTCGAACAGCATCCACCCGGCAATGCCGAGACGGCTTGCGCGCGGCGCGGCGGTTTTCGTGTCCATGCTCATCGCCCTCCTTTGCCGGGGCGATGATGCGCCCGTCCTCAAGCCGGCTAACGGAGCGTCGTCCGCCAGCCGGCAGGGGACTGTGTCATTTCACCCTTTCCTGCGCAAGGTCGCTCAGGATGCCGGCGGCGACGCTGACCTTGGCAAGCGTCGCCTCGCCCGTCTCCGTCAGCGCGGAGAGGTTGGCCGTCACACGGGCCAGCCGTTCCTTCTCGCTCTGTTGCCAGGCGGTAAGAGGCGCCTTGTCGCCCTTGTGGCGGGTCAGCACGGCGGTGGTGAGGTCGCGGCGGGCATTGGCGATGTCGGTGAGGCTGCGCTGCAGGGCCAGCGCCTCGTAGAGATCGCCGGTCGGAATGCGGGCGGCCGCGGCCAGCAGGCGGCCGATGTTCAAGCTGCCGCTGATGCCCGCGAAGGCCTGCGCGGTTTTGCTCAGCGTATCGCCGGTCGCCGTCGCGATCAGCATCACCTCGGGAACGAAGATCAGCATGGAAAGCGTCGTGATCTCGGCGGCGAGCTCTGCCGGCACGCCTTCATCCTCATAGGCATGGGCCCTGCGGCGGGCCTCGTCGCCGGCGGCCTCCGACACGAGCGTCGAAAGATGCGGGCGAAGCTGCTTCAGCACGTGCTTGAGCTTGTGGATCGCCTGGTCGAGCGGGCCGGACACGGCGCCCGTGGTCAGGAGCAGGCTGGTGACCGTCGCATAGATGCGGCCGATCTCCTCGTAGAGTTCGTTCTGGACGTCTCCGGAAACCTGGTTGTCCAGCGCATCGACGCCGGCATAGAGCGCAGGCAGGCCGTAGCCATCCCGCGCGATGACGGCCGCCTTGACCGCATCGGCCGGGCCGAAGCCGGTGCCGTCGGTGAGGCCGTTGATGAAGGCCGGGCCGCCGCGGTTGATCACCTCGTTGACGAGGATGGTCGCGATGATCTCGCGGCGCAGCCGATGCGAGCGGATATCGTCGGCATAGGCCTTCTGCATCTTGGCGGGGAAGTAGCCCGTCAGCGTCGGCTCAAAATAGGGATCATCGGGCAGGCTGGTGTGAATGAGTTCGTCGAACAGCACCAGCTTGGCATAGGAGAGCAGCACGCCGATTTCCGGGCGCGTCAGCGGCTTGCCGGCCTGGTAGCGTTCGGCGAGCGTGCGGTCATCAGGCAAGGTCTCGACCTTGCGGTTGAGATGGCCGGAGCCCTCCAGGCGGTCCATCAGGCGGGTCAGCGATGCGCGGTTGCCCGTGCCCTGCCGTTCCGTGAGCGAAATCGCCAGCGATTGCAGGTAGTTGTTGCGCAGGACGAGTTCGGCGACCTCGTCGGTCATGGAGGCGAGCAGCACGTTGCGCTTGGCACGTGTGAGCCGCTCGTCGCGCATGGCCGAGGCGAGCGCGATCTTGATGTTGACCTCGACGTCGGAGGAATTGACGCCCGCCGAGTTGTCGATGGCGTCGGAATTGCTGCGTCCGCCCTTCAGGCCGAAGGCGATGCGGCCGCGCTGGGTAACGCCGAGATTGGCGCCCTCGCCGATCACCTTGGCGCGCACGTCCTCGCCGACGATGCGGATGGCGTCGTTGGCGCGGTCGCCGACCTCGGCATCCGTCTCGTTCTGGCCGCGGATATAGGTGCCGATGCCGCCGAACCACAGGAGATCGACGGGCGCTTTCAGGATCGCCGTCATGATCTCGAATGGCGTCGCCTTGGCCTTGTCGATGCCGATGACCGCCATGGCCTCCGGCGTCAGCGTCACGGATTTTTCCGTGCGCGGAATGATCATCGCACCCTTTGAAAGCACCGAGCGGTCGTAATCCTGCCAGCTGGAGCGCGGCAGGTTGAACATGCGGCGCCGCTCGGCAAAGGACGTGTCGGTATCCGGGTTCGGATCGATGAAGATGTCGCGATGGTCGAAGGCCGCGACGAGGCGGATCTTGCGCGACAGCAGCATGCCGTTGCCGAAGACGTCGCCCGACATGTCGCCGACGCCGGCCACCGTGAAGGGTGTCTTCTGGATGTCGATGTTCATTTCGCGGAAGTGGCGCTTGACGGTTTCCCAGGCGCCGCGGGCGGTGATGCCCATCTTCTTGTGGTCGTAGCCGGCCGAGCCGCCGGAGGCGAAGGCGTCGTCGAGCCAGAAGCCGGCTTCCTGGGCAAGGCCGTTGGCCGTGTCGGAGAAGGTGGCCGTACCCTTGTCGGCGGCGACGACGAAATAGGGGTCGTCCCCGTCGATGCGGACCGTATCGGCCGGCGGCACGACGTCCTGTCCGACAATGTTGTCGGTGACGGAGAGCAGCGTGCGGATATAGGTCTTGTAGGCCTCGGTGCCCGCCTTGAAGATGGCGTCGCGGCTGCCGCCGGCGGGAAGCTGCTTGGGATAGAAGCCGCCCTTGGCGCCGACAGGCACGATGACGGCGTTCTTCACCTGCTGCGCCTTCACAAGGCCGAGCACTTCGGTGCGGTAATCCTGCGCCCGGTCGGACCAGCGCAGGCCGCCGCGGGCGACCTTGCCGAAGCGCAGGTGCACGCCCTCCACCTCGGCACCGTAGACGAAGATCTCGCGGAACGGCCGCGGCTCCGGCAGGCCGTCGAGCGCCTTCGGGTCGAGCTTGATCGCCAGCGTCTTGCGCGGCTTTCCGTCGGCATCGTGCTGGAAATAGTTGGTGCGCAGCGTCGCCTGCAGCGCGTTGACGTAGCGGCGCAGGATCCGGTCCTCGTCGAGGCTCGGCACGTCGGCCAGCGCATCCTCGATGGCCGTTGCGGCTTCGGTGGATTTCTTGTCGCGCTGTCGTTCGGACAGTTTCGGGTCGAGGCGTGAATCGAACAGGCGGAACAGGCTCGCGGCAATGGCCGGGTACTTGTTCAGCGTATCGGCGATATAGCCCTGGGAATAGGCGATGCCGGTCTGGCGCAGGTAGCGCGAATAGGTCCTGAGCGCCATGACCTCGCGGGCGGAAAGCCCGGCGGTGATGATGAGGCGGTTCAACGCGTCGTCGTCCACCTCGCCATGCCAAGCGGCGAGGAAGGCCTCTTCCAGCATCGGGCGCAGCCTGGCGAGATTGATCTCGATACCGTCGCGGTGCTTCAGCTCCATGTCGTGCAGCAGCACGCGGCGCTGCTCGCCGTCGAGACCGACGACGGTGAGGTCATGCGTCTGCTCGCTGATGACGTTGAAACCGAGATTCTCGAGCAGTGGAACGCGGCGTGACAGCGAGACCGGCTCGTTGGCGTGGAAGATCTTCAGCTCGACGGAGCTGAGGTCGGTGTTCCAGGCCTTGCGGTAGAAGGCGATGCTGATCGGGTTGTCGGCGGTCGCGGTGGTGATGAGCGCGAGGTCGGCATGGGCTTCGGCGGGGGTGAAATCCTCCTGATAGCCGCGATCGGCAATCAGCCTGAGACCATCCCTGTTCGACAGCGCCTCGAAGCGGTCGGTCCAGCGCGTCGCGATCTCGCGCACGGCCTGTTCGAGCTTGTTCTGCGCGATGCGCGGCGTCTTGCCGCCGGAGCGGCCGATGATGAAATGCACGCGCGCGAGGCCGCCTTCCGGGAAGGCCGGATAATAGGCGGAGACGCGGCCGTCGTAAGCCGACTTCAGGTAATTGCCGATCTTCTCGCGCACATCCGAATCATATTGCTCGCGCGGCACATAGACGATGACGGAGACGAAACGGTCGAAGCGGTCGATGCGCGGCAGGACCCGGATGCGCGGCCGGTCGGACAGTTCGTTGATCTGTTCACAGAAGGTGGCGAGCAGGCCGGTGTCGATCTGGAAGAGGTCGTCGCGCGGATAGGATTCCAGCGTGTTGATCAGCATCTTGCCGGAATGGCTCTTGGGGTCGTAGCCGAAATGCTCGACGACATGCTCCACCTTGGAGCGCAGCAGCGGGATCTGGCTGGCGGCGTGGGTATAGGCGGTGGAGGTGAACAGGCCGACGATACGCAGTTCGCCGATGACCTTGCCCTTCTCATCGAAGCGCTTGAGGCCGATATAGTCCATATAGGCGCGCCGGTGCACGACGGACTTCGCATTGGCCTTGGTGACGATGAGGAAATCCGGCCCCTCCAGGAATTCCAGGATTTCCGGTGTTGTCGTCACGGCGTCCTTGCCGAGGCGCAGCACGCGGACGTCGGGATCGGAGAGAATGCCGAGGCCCTCGCCGCCGCGTTCCACCGTCGCATTCGCGCCCTTGCCGGAATAGCTGTATTCCCGCATGCCGAGGAAGGTGAAGTTGTTGCCGCGCAGCCAGTCGAGGAAGGCGAGCGCTTCGCTCTTGCCGGCTTTCTCCTTGGCGAAGCGCTCCAGGTCGCCCCGCGCGCCATCGAGCTTTTCCAGCATGGCGGGCCAGTCGTCCACCGCGAGATGGACCTGATTGAGGACGTTTCTCACGCGCTCGGTGAGGGCCGCGGCTTCCGCCGCCGACATTTCGGGCAGGTGGATCTCGATATGGCTGACCCGCTGGCCGGGTTCGCTCGGCTCATCCGGCGAAAACAGCTTCGGCGCGGCACCGGGCGCGACAACGAGAATGGGGTGGATCGCCAGAAGGATATCGCGGTAGCTGCTGGTCACCTCGCCCATCACCGAATCGTAAAGGAACGGCTGGTTGCGGTCTGTGACGGCGAGGACGGACACCGGCTGGCCCTGCGGCTTCACGTCCGGCAGGGTGGTGACCGTCACGCGCGGTGCGGTCCCGTCCCAGGCTTCCAGCTCGCCCATGGCATGGGCGGAAGCAACCGCCAGCATCGCGCCGGTATAGTGGTCGAGATCGTCCTTGCTGGCACGTCCGAAAAGGATGTCCGGGTTCAGTGTTTTCGCGCCGAGGGCTGCGGCAGCCGCCTTGGCGGCCTCGATATGCTTTTCTCTTTTCATGCTCATCCTGGAACCCCTGGAAATTCCCTCGAATCCGATGCCGGGACGTTAGCAGAAGAAAAAAACGGCGCGATGAAATTTGTGTTTTCCTGAGAAAATTCAATCGATTTTGTCCGAAATAGGTCAGTTATACTGTCGTTTCGACGGGAAATTCATGGATTTTCGTCGGAATGCCGTTTGAAGCGGCTCCAGACCGTATCGGACGTCGGTCTGCATGATGCCTTCTGTCGGTGCCGACGTTGACAGGGCGTGGTGCGGTTTGCCATCACTTTTGCGCAGAAGGGGAGCAGGCCATGGGTGAGAGCGACAAGGGCGCGGTCATCGTCATTTCGAGCCATGTGGTGCGTGGCACGGTGGGCAATCGCGCGGCCGTCTTCGCGCTGGAGACGCTCGGCCATCCGGTCTGGGCGCTGCCGACGGTCATCCTGCCGTGGCACCCCGGCCATGGGAAATCCACGCGCGTCGTGCTGTCGCCGGAAGAGTTCGATGCGATGATCTCCGACCTCACCCAGGCGCCATGGCGCGGCGAGGTCAAGGCCGTCCTGACCGGCTATCTCGGCAGTGCCGCGCAGGTGCGCTCCGTGGCGCGGCTGGTCGAGAGTCTGCGGGCCGAAAATCCCGATCTTCTCTATATGTGCGACCCGGTCTGCGGGGACGAGAAGGGCCTCTACATCGCCGAGGAGACGGCGGTCGCCATTCGCGACGACCTCATTCCGCTCGCATCGATCGCAACGCCCAACCGGTTCGAGCTCGCCTGGCTTGCCGGCGCGCCCTTGGAGACGAACGGGCAGATCATGGAGGCGGCGCTGGCGCTCGGTCCCTCACGCATGCTGGTCACCTCGGCGCTGCCGCTGATGGCCGGCAGTACGGGCAATCTCTATCTGTCCGGCCGCAACGCGCTCTTGGCCGAGCACCGGCTCGTGCCCAACCCGCCGAACGGCACCGGCGACCTGCTGGCCGCCATTTTCCTGTCGCGCCTGATGGAGGATCTGACGGAGGAGCGACGCCTGATGACGGCGACGGCCAGCGTCTTCGAGATCGTTGCGCGCACGGCCAAGCGCGGCGCCGACGAACTCACGCTTGAACAGGACGCATCCAGCATCTCCACGCCGATGGCCATGGTGCACATGCGCCGGCTGATGCATCCGGCGCAGACGCGCAAGACCTGACGCGATCCGGCCTTGCGCGGTGGCCTTCGGGATGGTTTATGCAGAACCGGATGAGGCCATCCGCCAGATCGCACACGGGGTATTCCGACACCATGAACCGCTTTCCCGATCGCCTCCTGAACGGCTACCGCAATTTCATGTCCGGGCGTTATGCCGAGCAGTCGGCGCGTTATCGCGCGCTGGCCGAGACCGGCCAGAAACCCAAGACGCTCGTGGTCGCCTGTTGCGACTCCCGCGCCGCACCGGAGACGATCTTCGACAGCGGCCCGGGTGAACTCTTCGTCGTCCGCAACGTGGCCAACCTCGTGCCGCCCTATGAGCCGGACGGGCAGTTCCACGCCACGTCGGCCGCGCTCGAATTCGCGGTGCAGTCGTTGAAGGTCACGGACATCCTCGTCATGGGCCATGGCCGCTGCGGCGGTATCTCGGCAGCGCTCGATCCGGAAGCCGAACCGCTCTCGCCGGGCGATTTCATCGGCAAGTGGATGGGCATGCTCAAGCCCGTCGCCGAGCAGATCCAGGGTGCGGAAATGCTCACGCAGGGCGAGCGCCAGCGTGCGTTGGAGCGCGTTTCCATCCGCAATTCCATCGCCAATCTCAGGACCTTCCCCTGCGTGCGTATTCTGGAGGAAAAGGGTCGCCTCCAGCTGCATGGCGCCTGGTTCGATATCTCGACGGGCGAACTGTGGATCATGGACGCGGTCACCGGCGATTTCCGGCGCCCGAGCGCATGAAAAAACCGGCGTGGTTGCCCGCGCCGGTTTCATGTCCATGAGTTGGTAGCCCTGCGGCGGCGCGATGCGCCGCGCAGCAAGACGTTCCTCAGTTGCCGTCGATTTCAGCGCCGATGATGGCGATCGCGCGCTGGTAGACGCTTGCGGCGTTCCAGCCCTGAAGCGCGCCGAAGTTCGGCTGGCCGGGCTGGTAGCCCGCGCCCGCGCTCCAGCCGTGGCCGCGCAGGAAGTTGGCCGTGGAGGCCAGCGCGTCGGCCTTGGAGCCGACGAGGTCGATGCGGCCGTTGCCGTCGCCGTCGACGCCGTATTTCAGGACGTTTGCCGGCAGGAACTGCGTCTGGCCGATCTCGCCATGCGCCGCGCCGCGGGCCGTGGTCGAAAGCGTGCCGTTCTGCACGAGCTGTAGCGTCGCGTAGAGCTGGTTGGTGAAGTATTCCGAGCGGCGGCAGTCATAGGCGAGCGTCGCGACGGCGGAGATGGTGTGCTCCTTGCCGAGGAAGCTGCCGAAGCCGGTTTCCATGCCCCAGATCGCCAGAAGCGGGCCGGCGGGAACGCCGTAGCGGGCTTCGATGCGGTTGAACAGCGCCGCGTTCTGCTGCTTCAGGCTCTTGCCGCGGCGAATGATCGCCTGCGCGCCGCGCTTCTGCATGAACTGGTCGCGGGAAAGCTTGAAGCTCTTCTGTCCGCGGTCGGCGCGGATCGTCGCACGGGCATAGCTGACATTGGCGAAGGCCTTGTCCAGCGTCGAACGGCTGATGCCGCGGCTTGCCGCCTCGCCCTTGAAAGCGTCGATCCAGGCGGGGAACCCGCCCGCGTCGTTGCCACACTTGGCAGCGTGTGCCGCCGCCGGCATCGCCGCGATGGCGATCATTGCGGCCAGAACCTTGCCCGCGCTCTTTGTCATGCCCATCAAGAACCCCGTGATCTCGTCAATACCGCTGCGGGAACATGCCATGCTCCCCTGTTCCTGTCATCGCAACTCGGCGTGAACCGGCCGAGGCCTTCAAGACAAAGCCCCGACTGTTCTTTAACGGAACAACCGGGACTTTTATTGAAACATGATTAAGAGAACGTTGCCATTTCTTGAGAAAGCCGGCCGAACCGTCCCTTTATCCTGTCAGGCGGCCTGCTTCTTCGCCTTGATCAGGCCGCGGGCAACGAGCAGCTCCGCGATCTGGATGGCGTTGAGGGCTGCACCCTTGCGCAGGTTGTCGGAAACGACCCACATGTTCAGGCCGTTTTCGACGGTCGCGTCCTCGCGGATGCGCGAGATGTAGGTGGCGTCCTCGCCGGCGGATTCGTAGGGCGTGATGTAGCCGCCGTTCTCGTGCTTGTCGATGACCTGGCAACCGGGTGCTTCGCGCAGGATCTCGCGCGCCTCGTCGGCGGTGATTTCCTTCTCGAACTCGATGTTGACCGATTCCGAATGGCCGATGAAGACGGGAACGCGCACGGCCGTGCAGGTGACCTTGATCTTCGGGTCGAGCATCTTCTTGGTTTCGGCGAGAACCTTCCACTCTTCCTTCGTGTAGCCGTCTTCCATGAAATTATCGATGTGCGGGATGACGTTGAAGGCGATGCGCTTGGTGAACTTCTTCGATTCGACGGGATCGGCGACGAAGACGGCGCGGGTCTGCTGGAAGAGTTCGTCCATGCCTTCCTTGCCGGCGCCGGAGACGGACTGGTAGGTCGAGACGACGACGCGCTTGATGGTGGCGCGGTCGTGCAGCGGCTTCAGCGCAACGACGAGCTGGGCGGTCGAGCAATTCGGGTTGGCGATGATGTTCTTCTTGCTGAAGCCCGCAATCGCATCCGGGTTCACTTCGGGAACGATCAGCGGAACCTCGGCGTCGTAGCGCCAGGCCGACGAATTGTCGATGACGACGCAGCCCTGGGCGCCGATCTTCGGCGAATACTTCTGCGAAACGGTGCCGCCGGCCGACATCAGGCAGATGTCCGTATCGGAAAAATCGTAGTTTTCGAGGTTCTGCACCTTCAGCGTCTTGTCGCCGAAGGAGACCTCGGTGCCCTGCGAACGGGCGGAGGCCAGCGCCACGACCTCATCGGCGGGAAAACCGCGCTCGGAAAGGATGTTCAGCATTTCACGGCCGACATTGCCGGTCGCGCCGGCGACTGCGATCTTGAAACCCATGTCTAAAGCTCTCTTTCTCTGTCTCTCCGCTGGGTCAGGAGGGGAAACCCGTCGGCCATGACGCGGGTTTCGGTCCCCGGCCATACCGGGGAGAGAGCGGTGGCCAGAGACGTCAGACGGTTTTCGTCGTCGTTTTGGCCGTTGTTTTGGAAATCGATACGCAATGACGAACCCGTCCGGCGTTGAAGGCCGGAGCGATCATGCGGGCGATGGAATTTCCAAGGCGAAACATGGCGGTCCCTTTTGCGTGCGTGCTGAATACGCTCATCTGGTGAAGAGTCAAGTGTTCCTTGACGCTCGGCGGCATTCCATCGGCCACCCAGTCTCCATCTAAGGCTTCCACTTAAGTCTTAGGCCAAAAGTCATAAGCCGAAAGCAGCGGTGATGTCACAATCTGTTTTCTGTCATCCTTTCATCAGGCGCACCCTGCCCTGTGTTCTCGGGAGGAACACGGGGCCTTTCACGGGCTGCCCGACACGCCGTTTTTGTGGAGGACAATGAAATGGCAAATGTTTCGACCGTGGGCGACGCCAAGGCCGCGCCCATGACGGGCGAGCAGAAGAAGGTGATCTTCGCCTCTTCGCTCGGCACCGTCTTCGAGTGGTACGACTTCTATCTTTACGGTTCGCTGGCCATCTATATCGGCGCGACCTTCTTCAGCCAGTATCCGGAAACGACGCGCAACATCTTCGCGCTTCTGGCCTTTGCCGCCGGCTTCCTGGTGCGCCCCTTCGGCGCGCTGGTGTTCGGCCGTCTGGGCGATCTCGTCGGGCGCAAGTACACCTTCCTCGTCACCATCCTGATCATGGGCGTCTCGACCTTCGTGGTGGGCCTGCTGCCCGGCGCGGCCACCATCGGCATCGCGGCTCCGATCATCCTGATCATCCTGCGCATGCTGCAGGGCCTGGCGCTTGGCGGCGAATACGGCGGTGCTGCGACCTATGTTGCCGAACACGCCCCCCAGGGCCGGCGCGGCTACTTCACCTCGTGGATCCAGACGACGGCGACGCTCGGCCTGTTCCTGTCGCTGGTGGTGATCCTTGCGGTACAGTTCATCGTCGGCAAGGAAGCCTTCGCCGAATGGGGCTGGCGCATTCCGTTCCTGCTGTCTGTCGTTCTGCTCGGCGTTTCCGTCTGGATCCGCCTGAAGATGAACGAATCGCCCGCCTTCAAGAAGATGAAGGAAGAGGGCAAGGGCTCCAAGGCGCCGTTGACGGAAGCCTTCGGCCAGTGGCGCAATGCCAAGATCGCGCTGCTTGCGCTGTTCGGCGCCGTCGTCGGCCAGGCCGTCGTCTGGTATTCCGGCCAGTTCTACGCTCTGTTCTTCCTGACGGGCGTGCTGAAGGTGGACGGCCAGTCGGCCAATATCATGGTCGCCTGTTCGCTTCTCATCGGCACGGGCTTCTTCGTCTTCTTCGGCTGGCTGTCGGACAAGATCGGCCGCAAGCCCATCATCATGGCCGGCCTGCTGCTGGCGATGCTGACCTACTTCCCGCTGTTCAAGGCACTGACCTGGGCCGGCAACCCGGCGCTCGCCGAGGCGCAGGCGACGATCCGCGCGACCGTCACCGCCGCGCCCGGCGACTGCAAGTTCCAGTTCAACCCGACGGGCACGGCGAAGTTCACGACATCGTGCGATATCGCCACCTCGTTCCTCACCCGCAACTCGGTGCCTTATGACGTCGTCACGACGGCGCCGGCCGGCACGCCGGCCACGGTGAAGATCGGCGAACAGACGATCACGAGCTATGACGCGATCGCTGCCGGCGACCAGGCCAAGGCCCTCGACGGCGCCTTCCAGAAGCAGACCAACATCGCGCTCCACGACGCCGGCTATCCGCTGGTGCGCGGCGCGGCCAAGGTCCCGGACTCCAAGCTCGACGCCTTCGTCGCGGCCAATCCGGAACTTGCGCTCGATGCGACGGCGATCCGTGCCGGCGAGAAGGCGACCACGCCGGTCGCCGACCTGATCACCGCCAAGCTGCTGACGGCCGAAGAGGCTGCCGGCGCCACCGAGATGGACGTCTACACGATTGCCAATGGCGGCGCCTTCACCATGGTCGCCGACCCCGCAAACGTGAACTGGATCGGCACCATCGCGGTCCTGACCGTCCTCGTGATCTATGTCACGATGGTCTATGGCCCGATCGCCGCGCTGCTGGTCGAACTTTTCCCGACCCGCATCCGCTATACCGGCATGTCGCTGCCCTACCATATCGGTAACGGCTGGTTCGGCGGCCTGCTGCCGGCAACGGCCTTCGCGATGAGCGCGGCCCAGGGCGATATCTATTACGGTCTCTGGTATCCGATCGTCTTCGCAGGCATCACGCTGGTCATCGGCCTTCTGTTCCTGCCGGAAACGAAGGACCGCGACATCCACGCCATGGATTGATCACCCCCTTCCGATCCGCCCATGGCGACCCGGCTCGTGGCAACACGAGCCGGGTTCTTTCATTTCGGGGATGGAAGAAGCGTGGTCAGCCGCGGCCAGCCGTTTTCGCCGAACCGGAAGAGCCATTGCCGGCTCGCGAAGAAAAAGGCGGTCGCCACCGCCGTCCAGAGGCCGAGCAGGAGGCCTGCGGCCACGTCGCTCGGATAATGCGCGCCGACAATGACACGCGAGACGCCGATCGTGAGAGCGCCCAGCAGGAAAAGCGGCCGCAGCCGTGGCGCCAGCATCGAAAAGGCGCCGAAAAAAGCCCCGACGGCTGCCGAATGGCCGGACGGGAAGCTGGAATAGAGATCGTCATAGGCGAACGGCGTCAGGCTGTAGGCGCCGTGGTCGGCAAAGAGTTCCGGCCGTGCCCGGCCCACGATCAGTTTGAAAAGATGCACGAGCGCGCTCGTCGCGCCGATGGCCACGAAGAAATAGAGCGCCAGCCATCCCGCCGCCGTCGCCCGCTCTCCCAGCGCATGGTTCCAGCTCACGCGCCCGAGGATGTAGGCGAGGATCACGACCAGCCCGGAGCCGTAGATCATCCAGCGGAAGGTGCCGAAATCCGTGATGTGCCGGTTGAAGGTGACGATGGCGTCCGGAAGCCCCTGCGCGTGTTGTGAAATCAACGGATCGAGGGGAAGCAGGGCCACGACGAGCACGGCCGTGGCGGCGAAAATCCAGAGCGAGGAGGTCGCAAGCGATCGGTTCATGGTGGTCCTTTGCAACAGGCGTCGTCTGCATGTGTTCGCCGGTTGTGGCTTTTCAAGGGATGCAAACGAAAAAGCTCCCGGCGCGCTGGCGACGGGAGCCTTTTTGGACCACGCCGGCGATGCCGGCGCGTGTTGTCAGGCGGAGAGTTTCTTGAAGGCGGCGAGGATGGCGTCGCCCATTTCGACCGTGCCGACCTGGCGGCAGCCTTCGGCCATGATGTCGCCGGTGCGCACGCCGCTGTCGAGAACCTCGGCGATCGCCTTCTCCAGGTTGTCGGCCTCGGCGATCATGTTGAAGGAGTAGCGCAGGCACATGGCGAACGAGGCGATCATGGCGATCGGGTTGGCGATGCCCTTGCCGGCAATGTCGGGCGCCGAGCCGTGGACCGGCTCGTACAGCGCCTTGCGCCGACCCTTGACGTCGGGGGCGCCGAGCGAGGCCGACGGCAGCATGCCGAGCGAGCCCGTCAGCATGGCGGCGACGTCGGAGAGCATGTCGCCGAACAGGTTGTCCGTTACGATGACGTCGAACTGTTTTGGCGCACGGACGAGCTGCATGCCGCCAGCGTCGGCCAGCATATGCTCCAGCTTGACGTCGGAATAGGCGCGCTTGTGCGTCTCGGTCACGACCTGGTTCCACAGCACGCCCGACTTCATGACGTTGCGCTTTTCCATGGAGCAGACGCGGTTGTTGCGCGTGCGGGCCAGTTCGAAGGCGACGCCTGCGATGCGCTCGATCTCGTAGGTGTCGTAGACCTGCGTGTCGATGCCGCGCTTCTGGCCGTTGCCGAGATCGATGATCTCCTTCGGCTCGCCGAAATAGACGCCGCCCGTCAATTCGCGCACGATGAGGATGTCGAGGCCTTCCACGAGCTCAGGCTTCAGCGAGGAGGCATTGGCAAGCGCCGGGTAGCAGATGGCCGGACGCAGGTTCGCGAAAAGCTGCAGGTCCTTGCGCAGGCGCAGCAGGCCGGCTTCGGGACGCACTTCATAGGGTACGTCATCCCACTTCGGGCCGCCCACGGCGCCGAACAGAACGGCGTCGGCCGCAAGCGCCTTCTCCATGTCGCCTTCCGAGATCGCCGCGCCATGGGCGTCGTAGGCGCTGCCGCCGACGAGGCCTTCGTCGGTGGTGAAGCCCGCGCCGAGTTCGGCGTTCATATAGGCGATGATCTTGCGGACTTCCGCCATGGCTTCCGGGCCGATGCCGTCGCCGGGCAGAAGGAGGAGGTTACGCGCTGTCATGGGATTGTCCTTGATGTCACGGAATGGTCGCGCGCTTCTTAGCGCAACTTCCGTTCAAGGAAAATCGCCGAAAAGAAAGAATTTTGCGCGATTGCCTCGGCCTTTCGGCTAGGTCCGGCGCAGGGCCGTGACTTCTATCTCGATCAGCATTTCGGGCCGGATGAGATCGCAGACGATCATGGTCGCAGCCGGCCGGACCGTGCCGAAGGTTTTGCCGAGAATGGGAAAGACGCGGTCCGCGAAGGCGGGGTCCGTCACGTAATAGTGGCAGCGCACGATGTTTTCGACACCGATGGTGGCAAGGCAGTTGCGCGTCTGATCCTCGACGCTGTCCGGCATGGTCACGGTGGTATAGTCGTAGCCGGTCGTGCCGGAAACGAAGCACCAGTCGCCCTGCACGACGGCGCACGAATAGCCCGCCGTCACTTCGAAGGGAGAGAGCCGGATGAAATCAGCCGGCGCATGGCATCAAGCCCAGGGGCGCGAGGATGCGGTCTGCTTCTCGAAGCTGTCGATGGCGGTCGCCTTCTCCAGCGTCAGGCCGATGTCGTCGAGGCCGTTCAGCAGGCAGTGGCGGCGGAAGGCATCGATTTCGAAGCCGATGCGGCCACCGTCGGGACCGGTGATTTCCTGGGCTTCCAGGTCGACGGTCAGGATGGCATTCGCGCCGCGGCTGGCGTCGTCCATCAGCTTGTCCAGGTCTTCCTGGCTGACGACGATCGGCAGGATGCCGTTCTTGAAACAGTTGTTGTAGAAGATGTCGGCGAAGCTCGTGGAGATCACGCAGCGGATGCCGAAGTCGAGCAGGGCCCACGGCGCATGTTCGCGCGAGGAGCCGCAGCCGAAATTGTCGCCGGCAACGAGGATCGAGGCGTTCTGGTAGGCCGGCTTGTTCAGCACGAAGGTTTCGTTGAGGCTGCCATCCTCATTGTAGCGCGCTTCGGCGAAGAGACCCTTGCCGAGGCCCGTGCGCTTGATGGTCTTGAGGTAGTCCTTCGGAATGATCATGTCCGTGTCGATATTGACGACGGGGAGCGGCGCGGCGACGCCGGTCAGCTTGACGAACTTGTCCATGCGGAAACCCTCGGAATATGGAAGTCGATTTCGCCAAGCGTTTAAATCAGTTTTCCCGGAATTTGAAGGAAAATCTTGATCAGGGCCGCAAGGACGGCGCCGGGCGCGGAGGCAGGCGCCCGGATATCCTCTTTCGGGAGGACGCCTCTGTCAGAGGTCGATGATCGTGCCGCGGCCGTCGTTCCAGATCCGCGGCTCGCGCTGACCGGCGGTCGCGCGGTCGTTGCGGGCGCGCGCCGTTGCGCGGACCGGAGTCGGCTGGAATTTCGCTGCAAGCAGGGAGCCGAGCATCAGGACGGCGGTGATGCCGACGATGGCGAGGCCGACCGAGGCGGCGAACACGATGGTCACGCCGGCGACAAGCATGGCGAAGACGGTGAAGATGATGGAGCGAATGCGCTGCATTTTGATTTGCCCTTTTCTCTGACAAGCAATGTGGGGGGCGATTTTGTCCATTGCAAGGCCGAATCTCATCGTGCTTGCGGGTTGCGACAAAGCGCGTCACAAAGGCACGATGAACAGGACACCGCATCACCATCCGCTTCACTTGCGCCGCTCGCTGTTGAGCGTTCCCGCGGTCAATGCGCGGGCGCTCGCGAAATCCGCGGCGCTCGATTGCGACGCGATCATCTATGATCTCGAGGATTCCGTCCTGCCGGAGAAGAAGGCCGAGGCGCGCGCCGCGCTGATCGCGCATTTCGCCGCGCTCGACCGCAGCGACGGGCGCGAGCACGTGATGCGGATCAACCCGCTCGACGGGCCGGACGGCCTGCGCGACCTCGAGGCCGCACTCCAGTGCATGCCCGATGCCGTGCTTCTGCCAAAGGTGTCGGGGCCGCAGGATATCCTCGCGGCTGCCGACTGGTTTTCCGAAGCCGGTGCCGACGACGGGCCGCGCCTCTGGGCGATGATCGAGACGGCCGCCGCCCTTCTCAATCTCTCCTCCATCGCCGAGACGGGGCGTACGCAGGGCGGGCGCCTGGATTGCTTCGTCGTCGGGCTGAACGACCTGCGCAAGGAAACCGGGATCGCCGATATTGCCGGCCGGCCCTTCCTTGTGCCTCTGTTGCTTCAGGTGGTCGTGGCCGCGCGCGCCTGCGGCCTCGATGTCGTCGACAGCGTCTTCAACGATTTCGCGGACAGCGACGGCCTGGCCGCCGAATGCCGGCAGGGCCGCCAGATGGGGTTCGACGGCAAGATGCTGATCCATCCCGCGCAGATAGCCGCCGCCAATGACGCCTTCGGCGTGACGGAAGCGGAAGCCGCCGAGGCGATCGCCATCGTTGCCGCCTTTTCGGCGCCCGAAAATGTTGGCAAGGCCGTCATTAATATCGCCGGCCGCATGGTGGAGAAGTTGCATGCCGAGCAGGCGGAGCGTCTGCTCGGAAAGGCCGATCTGATCAACGAGAGAAAGAAAGCATGAAAGTCTACCGATTCCTCACCGGCCCCGACGACGCATCCTTCTGCCACAAGGTCACGCTTGCGCTGAACAAGGGCTGGGAGCTGCACGGGTCGCCGACCTACGCCTACAATGCGGAGGCGAAGATCATGCAGTGCGGCCAGGCCGTGGTGAAGGATGTGCCCGGCAAGGACTATACGCCCGACATCAAGCTTTCGGAGCAATGAGCGCGATATAAGCGGCTGGTGCGTGCACAGCCCAAGCGCTTCAAGCCCGATGCATTCCGGTATCATCGGTCGGGCTTGACCCGCTTCAGGAGGATTGCTCCGCCGCGATCTCCGCGCTCGCCTCGATGCGCTCCATATCATCGTCGGACAGGCCGAAATGATGGCCGATCTCGTGGATGAGGACATGGGTGACGATGTCGCCGAGCGTTTCCTCGTTCTCCGCCCAGTAATCCAGGATCGGACGGCGATAGAGCGTGATGCGGTTCGGCATTTCGCCTGTCTCGACGGTGAAACGCTCGGTGATGCCGCGGCCCTCGAACAGGCCGAGCAGATCGAAGGGCGTTTCGAGCGCCATGTCCTCGAAAACATCGTCGCTGGGGAATTCGGAGATCTCGATGATCAGGTTGCCCGTCAGCGCGCGGAATTCCTCCGGCAGGTGGCCGTAGGCCTCGAGCGCAAGGGATTCGAATGTGCTGATAGTCGGGGCGTGGCGGTTGCGCCAATCCTCGGTCTGGTCAATGCGGGCCATGAAGTCTCCTTTGACCGTCATATAGACGATTTCCAGCGTTTTTCGAGGGTTGAATTTGCACGCCGGGCATGCGCGCCGGGCGTCCCTCAAGGCGAGGCGGGACGATTCGTGTCGCCAGACGCGTGGCAAAGGCGGCAGACCGTCTTTTATGCAATAAAACGTGATCAGTCAGTTTGTCGCATGCTTTCGCGATTTTTGTCCGCTGGTTTGAGGCGTAAGCGCATGAAAAGACGATATTTTTAATCAAGATTAGAACGACTCTAAGTTTGCGCAGGGCAGCAAGTGATGCGATCATTCTTGACAGCCAATGTCCTCTTTTGCTTAATCCCGGAAACTCAGTGCTTTGCGTATGACGGGCAAGTCGAAATGCTGGTTTGCAGCTGCAATTTCATCACCGAAAAGGACATCGTCGACGTGATCAACGGCCTCCTCGACGAGGACTGTTGGCAGCTCATCGTGCCTGCGAAAGTCTATCACGCGATGCAAAAGCGTGGCCGCTGCTGTGGCTGTTTTCCCAACGTCGTGGACATCATCATCCGCACGACGGAGCAATACCACGCCCGCGGCGACTCGACGGATGCCGAGATTTTTGATTTCATGACCCGCCTCAAACAATTCCATGAAGAAAACAGGAGAGCGGATCTTGAAAGGCGACACAAGGGTCATCGAGCAGCTTAACGAAGCGCTCTATCTCGAGCTGGGTGCTGTCAACCAGTACTGGCTTCACTACCGCCTTCTCGAGGACTGGGGTTACACGCTTCTCGCCAAGAAGGAACGTGCCGAGTCCATCGAAGAAATGCAGCACGCCGACAAGCTCGTCGCCCGCATCATCTTCCTTGAAGGCCACCCGAACCTGCAGACCGTCGCACCGCTGCGCATCGGCCAGAACGTCAAGGAAGTTCTGGAAGCCGACCTTGCCGGCGAATACGATGCCCGCACGGCCTACAAGAAGTCGCGTGACATCTGTCACGACGCCGGTGACTACGTCACCATGAAGCTGTTCGAAGAGCTGCTGATCGACGAGGAAGGCCATATCGACTTCCTCGAGACCCAGCTTGAGCTGCTCGGCAAGCTCGGCGAGGAAAAGTACGGCCAGCTCAACGCAGCGCCGGCGAACGAAGCCGAATAAGACCGGCCTTCATCCACGCATACGAAAATCCCCGGCTTGCCGGGGATTTTTTTGTCAGGGCGCGAGATGGGCGAAGGTCGCCACGACCTCCTCGTAGACCTTGCGCTTGAACGGAACGATGAGCTCGGGCAGGTCGCGCATGGGCTTCCACGCCCATTCGTCGAACTCGGCCGTGTGCCCGCCCGGCGGCGGGTTGATGGCGATCTCGCTTTCATCGCCCTCGAAGCGGAAGGCGAACCAGCGCTGCGTCTGGCCGCGATATTTTCCCTTCAGGCCAATGCCGATCAGGTGCGCCGGCAGGTCGTAGTTGATCCAGCGGCCGGCATCGGCGATCAGCGAGACGCTCTTCATGCCGGTCTCCTCGTAGAGCTCGCGGTACGCGGCCTCCAGCGGGTCCTCGCCCTCGTCGATGCCGCCCTGCGGCATCTGCCAGAGCTGCGGCGAGCCGTCATATTCGGAATTGCCGACCGCGAGCCGGTGACCGGCCCAGACCTTGTTTTCGGCGTTCAGCACCATGATGCCCACACAGGGGCGGTAAGGCAGGTCCTCGGCCCTGACCACCTTGTCCTTTTCCTTGCCCATCGGGAGTTCCTATCGTTTGGCGGGAATGTCTGCGAGCGATGCGACGCCGACGATTTCGATGCCGCGCGTGCCGGCTTCCTCGCACCATTCGCGGATGGCGTCCACACTTTCGTCGAAGGCCGAGGCGATGCCGATCGCGGTGCCGTTGCGCCGTGCGATGCGTTCCAGCTCATCGAGCTTCTTCAGGACGGCCGTGCGCGAGAGATCGGCGTCGAGCTGGAGGTCGGCAAAGGCATGCGGTGCGGAGACGGCGCCGGCAATGGTGCCCGAAAGCGACTGGGCGGAGCTGGCGTCGTCCAGGAAGAGCAGGCCGCGGCTCGCCACGTCGCGCATCACGGGCTCCAGCGCGTCGGCGCTGGAGAGGAAGCGGCCGCCCATGAAGTTCACGATGCCGGTATAGTTGGTGATCCGCGCCATCGCGCGGTGCAGCTCGGCAAGGTTCTGCGCCTCGCTCATGTCCGTGCGCAGCGTGTAGGGACCGGGATCGTTCTGCGGATAATCGAAGGGTTCGAGCGGCAATTGCAGCAGGATTTCGTGGCCGGCGCGCCGCGCCTCCTGCATCCAGCGCTGCAGGCTGTTGCCGCTGGCGGCAAAGGCCAGCGTCACCTCGCCCGGCAGTTCGCGGATGGCGCGCTGCGTGCCCGTCTGGCTGAGGCCGAGGCCGCCCACCACGATGGCGATCCGCGTGCCGCGCGCGCCCGACCATGGGCGGGCATACTGGTCCATCGGGCGCGTGCCGTCGAGACCGATGACCGGGATCTTGCCGTCGGAGGTGTCTTCCAGGAGATCTTCGTTCGGGAAGGCTGCCGTGCGGGCATCCTGGCCGACACGGTTTGCCTCGAGGATGACGGGACCGGTGCCGTCGCGGGTGCCGGGCGCATATTTGCGCACGACGCTTCCGTCGTCGGTGACGGTTTCCTCGACGCGGGCGCCGGAAAGGCCGTTGGCCCTGCGCACGCCGTCGCCGGGCTCGGCGGCCTTCCGGTCGGGCCCGGCATCTGCCGTTTCGATGGTTTCAGCGGGGACGGCAAACGGTTCCGTGCGCAGGCCGCTGGGCGCCAGCGCCGTCCAGCCGGACAGTCCGACCAAGCCCGCGACGGCCAAAGCAGACACGACCCTACCGGCGGGGAACCGTGACGGTCCCGTCCGTCCGGCCCTCGCCTTGCGGTCCTGGCCGAGAGGTGCGTGAATGTCTGTGCCCAAGGTCAGTCCGCGCTGGCCGGAAGGTGCGTGAAGACAGGGCCCGCGCGGTGACGGGCCCTGCGAATGCGACTTACTGCTTCAGCTCGGCCTTTTCCGGATTGGCCGGGAAGGACGGGTCGGACTTCTGGCCGCGCAGCAGTTCGAGTGCGTATTGAAGCTGAACGTCGTCCTTGGCTTCCGGCGGCACATAGGCGGAGGAGCCGGAGCCCGCTTCCGTCTCGCTCTGGCCCTGGATATGGCCGCGCAGGCTGGATTCGGCCGCGTTCTCGATCTTGCCCTGCAATTCGGGCGGCAGCGGCTGCTCGACGGTGATGTCGGGCGTAATGCCGGTGCCCTGGATCGATTTGCCCGACGGCGTGTAGTAGAGCGCGGTCGTCAGGCGCAGTGCGCCGGCGTCGCCCATCGGGATGATGGTCTGGACCGAGCCCTTGCCGAAGGAACGTGTGCCGAGCACGGTGGCGCGGCGCAGGTCCTGCAGCGCGCCGGCGACGATTTCCGAAGCCGAGGCCGAGCCGCCGTTGATCAGCACGACGACCGGCTTGCCGTCGGTGATATCTCCAGGCGTCGCGTTGAAGCGGCGGGTTTCGTCATCGTTGCGGCCGCGCGTCGAAACGACTTCGCCGCGCTCCAGGAAGGCGTCGGAGACGTTGATCGCCTGGTCGAGCAGACCGCCGGGGTTGAGGCGCAGGTCGAGCACGTAGCCCTTCAGCTTGTCGGCCGGAACCTCTTCCTTGATCTTGGTGATCGCGGCTTCGAGATCGTCATAGGTCTTCTCCGTGAAGGAGATGACGCGCAGATAGCCGACATTGTCCTCGACACGCGACTTGACGGCCCTGACAGCGATGATGTCGCGCTTGATCGTCAGTTCGATCGGCTTGTCGGCGCCCTTGCGGATCAGCGTGAGCTTGATGGGCGTGTTGACCGCGCCGCGCATCTTCTCGACGGCGTCCTCGAGCTTCAGGCCGCGCACGTCCTGTCCGTCGATCTTGGAGATGAAGTCGCCGGCCAGAACGCCCGCGCGCGAAGCCGGCGTATCGTCGATCGGCGTGATGACCTTGACGAGCTCGTCTTCCATCGTGACCTCGATGCCGAGGCCGCCGAACTCGCCCTTGGTCTGGGTGCGCATGTCCTCGGCATCCTTGGCATTCATGTAGGACGAATGCGGGTCGAGCGAGGTCAGCATGCCGTTGATGGCATTCTCGATCAGCTGGTCTTCCTTCGGCGGCGTCACATACTGGGCGCGCACGCGTTCGAAGACATCCCCGAAAATGGAAAGCTCGCGATAGGTCGACGAGCCGGCGGCTTCCGCGGGCAGCGTAACCGTGTTGATGACGCTCATGGCCGTGGCACCCATGAGTGCACCGACGATAACAAGTGAAGCCCTACGTATCATTGCGTGCCTTTCCAGAAATTTTGGCGGACCACCACGGTCGGGAATCAACCGGTTTTCCGTTCTTTCGAAACTCAATGTAAAGTGTCGGCTTGTCCGTTTCCAGCGTCAAAGCGTTCACACTTGCGATCCTCTTTTCGCCCATCACGGCGAGCGGCTCTCCCGCCACGACGAACTGGCCTTCCCGCACGTTCACCTTGTCCATGCCGGACAGGACGAGGTGGTAACCCTCCCCCGCGTTCAGAATGATCATGCGTCCGTAACTGCGAAACGTCCCGGCAAAGACGATCCATCCGTCGGCAGGGGCGGTGACGAGCGCGCCGGGATTGGTGGCGAGCGTGAGCCCCTGGGAATCGTGGCCGGTTCCGTCGGCGTCGCCGAATTGGCGCAACGGGTCGCCTGCCACGGGATAATCGAGTTTTGCCTGCAACTGTGAAAATTCATATGCGGGAGCAATGCGGTTTTTGTCGGGCACGCTGTCGCGCGCCAGCGCCCTCGCCTTCTCCCGCTCGGCCTCGCTCAGGCCGCGCCGTTCCTCTTCCTTGGCGCGGGCGAGCGCGGCGGCGTCACGCACCGAGCCGATCTCTTTCTCCAGGCTGCCGATCAGGCCTTCCAGGCTCGTCGCGCGGCCGGCCAGCTCCTCCGCGCGCCGCTTTTCGGCGGCAAGCGTGCGGTTGTTGGTTTCCGTCAGCGCCTCGTTCTGGGCGACCAGCAGTTCCGAGCGTTTCTCCTCGTCCAGCCGGATCTGCATGGCGTCCGTCAGTTCGGTCTTTTCGCGGTCGATGTCGCTCTTGATGTCCATCAGCGCGGCGAGATCGTCGATCAGCGCATCGGTTTCCTTGCGGATTCCGGGCACGACCGCACCGAGCAGGATGGCGCTGCGCACGGAGGCCAGCGCGTCGTCGGGCGTCACCAGCAGGGCGGGCGGCGGATTGCGGCCCATGCGCTGGAGGGCAGCGAGAACCTCGGCCAGCACGCCGCGCCGCTCGTGCAGCGAGGCGCGCACGCCCGCCTCCTGTTCACGCATGCCTTCGAGCCGCTTTTCGCCGGCGAGAATCTTCTCCTCCATCTGCTTTCGCAGGGCGGCGGACTGGACGATGGCGTCGCGCAGGGTCTGGCGGGACTTGTCGAGCCGGGCGATCTCCGCCTCCAGCTCTTTCGTCTTTTCCTCGGAAACGCTGATGGACTGGGAGAGCGATTCGAGTTCGCGGCGCGTGCTGTCGCGGCGAAGGGCGAGGGCCGCGGCAGGATCCGGTTCGACACGGGGCAGCGAACCGGTCTTTTCGGTCGTGACAATCGTTTCGTCCGGTTCGGCGAGGACGGGGTGAACGAGCGCAGCCACCAGGAGCACAGCCGACAGCATTGCCGGCCGCAGCAGGCGGCTGACACCTTCACCGGGATGGGCTGTGCCGGTTTTCCTCATCGTCTTCCGAACATCCGTTCCCTTCGCTCTATGCTGATTTGCGGACTTCGCCAAGAAAGAGCGCCAAAAATAGGGCTGGCGGCACAGTGCACGGTCAGGCTTGCGCGGCCATGGCGCGTGTGTCAGCTGCGATGATAGGGGTGGCCGGAAAGAATGGTGACGGCGCGGTAGAGCTGCTCGGCCAGAAGGATGCGCACGAGCTGGTGCGGCCAGGTCATCTTGCCGAGGCAGAGTGTTGCGTCCGCGCGGTCGTAGAGGGCGGGAGCGAGCCCGTCGGCGCCGCCGATCGCGATCATCAGCTCGCGCTTGCCGGCATCGCGAAAGCCGCCGAGAAGAGTGGCGAAGCCGGGCGAATCGAGCGATTTGCCGCGCTCGTCGAGCAGGATCAGCACGGCGCCGTCAGGCAGCGCCTTTTCCAGCATCGCCGCTTCCTCGCGCTTTCGCGTATCGGCGTTGCCGGCGCGGCTTTCGCCGACCTCCGTCATCTTGCCGAGTTCGAGGCCGATCGCCGGGCCGGCCTTGGCGAAACGGTCGATATAGCGGGCCGCAAGATCCTTCTCAGGGCCGGCCTTGAGCCGTCCAACCGCAAAAAGTCCCACCCGCATCGCCGAAGCCCTGTCCGTTGTCGTGGTGCGGCGATCTCTACGCACGCACCGCTCTTCCTCGCCGGACAGGCGCCCGGCGTTATGTCAAAGCGCAGGTCTCACGCAAAACCGCATCGCGGTCTTGCCGGATCCGCTCAGTGAACCGTACCGTCCTCGATTTCGGGAGCCGCCCACATCCGTTCGATGTTGTAGAACTCCCGGATTTCCGGCCGGAACACATGGATGATGATATCGCCCGTGTCGATCAGCACCCAGTCGCCGGCTTCAAGGCCCTCGACGCGGGCATTGCCCAGGCCTTCGTCCTTGAGATCGGAGATGAGGTGATCGGCGATCGCCATCACATGACGGTTCGAGCGTCCGGACACGACCACCATGTAGTCGCCCAGCGCCGATTTCCCGGCAATGTTGATGGACACGATATCTTCTGCCTTCGAGTCCTCGAGACTGGCGAGGACCAGTTGAAGGGCACGGTCGGCTGCATCGTCGCTGCGTCCCGCGCTCTTGGAGAAAACGCCATAGACGTTCCCCTTTGCGTGCACTGTTGTCAGGTTCGTTCCTTTCTGGATCAGAACAGCACGTCCCGTACCGGCAAAGCGCGCCGATACCTGCCAAATGTAGGCATCAATGGGTATCGGTTTCAAGACGTCACTTCTGAGGGATGGTTTTATCTAGGTCGGTGCGCGTGCGCAGGGCCGTGGAACTGAGCGCCGAGCGCGGCCCGTGGATGAAGGTCCAGGCGGGTGCGCGCCGGCCCGGCAGCGTCATGGCGTCCTCTTCGTCGACGCGGGCATAGTCGAAGGTCTTGGCCATGCGCGAGGAGAGATAGGCGAGCGTCGAGCCCGGCCGGTCGATGACGGCGATGGGGAAGGTGCAGGCGATCTTCCGCCAGTTCTGCCACTTGTGGAATGTCGCGAGATTGTCCGCGCCCATGATCCAGACGAAATTCACCCCGCGGTTCAGCGCCTGCACGCGCTCCAGCGTCTTGGCAGTATAGCTCTGGCCGAGCCGCTTCTCGAAGGCCGTCACCTTCACACGCGGCCCGGGCGCGATGGCCTCGCTCATGCGGATGCGCTCTGCGAGCGGCGCAAGTTGCTTGTGGTCCTTCAGCGGGTTTCCGGGCGTCACCATCCACCAGAGCTGGTCGAGGCCGAGCCGGCGCAGGGCCGTTTCGGCCACGAGCGCATGGCCCTCGTGCGGCGGATTGAAGGAACCGCCGAACAGGCCGACCGCCATGCCTTTCTCGACATGGGGCATTCTCAGATAGCGTTCTTCGACCGCGTCCGACGTCACCTCAGGGCCGCACCTGTCCGGTGCCGCGCACTCGGTACTTGAAGGAGGTGAGCTGCTCGACGCCGACGGGGCCGCGCGCATGCATCTTGCCGGTGGCGATGCCGATCTCGCCGCCCATGCCGAATTCCCCGCCATCGGCGAACTGCGTGGAGGCATTGTGCAGCAGGATCGCCGAATCGATCTCGGTGAAGAAGCGCTCGACCACGCCGGGGTCGTCGGCGATGACAGCCTCCGTATGGGCGGAAGACCAGCGGTTGATGTGCTCGATGGCGCCCGAGATACCGTCGACCAGCGAAACGGAGATGATCGCGTCGAGATATTCGGTCGACCAGTCCGCCTCGGTCGCTGGCACGAGACTGGGGATGCGCGCGCGGATCTCGTCCGTCGCCCGGACCTCGCAACCGGCGGCCAGCAAGCCTTCGACCAGCGGGGCAAGATGCGTATCGGCCGCGGCGCGGTCGATCAGCAGCGTTTCGGCGGAGCCGCAGACGCCGGTGCGGCGCATCTTGGCGTTCAGGACGATATCCCTTGCCATTTCCAGCCTGGCGGATTTGTCGACATAGACGTGGCAGAGGCCTTCGAGATGCGCGAAGACCGGCACGCGGGCCTCGCTCTGCACGCGCGCGACGAGGCTCTTGCCACCGCGCGGCACGATGACGTCGATGGCGCCGCCGAGGCCCGACAGCATGGCGCCGACGGCCGCACGATCCGTCACCGGCACATACTGGATGGCGTGCTCCGGCAGGCCGGCGGCCTTGAGACCGGCGACCAGGCAGGAATGGATAGCCTGCGATGAATTCACGCTGTCCGACCCGCCACGCAGGATCACGGCGTTTCCGGCCTTCAGGCACAGCGCGCCGGCATCCGCCGTCACGTTCGGGCGGCTCTCGTAGATCACGCCGATGACGCCGAGCGGCGTGCGCACGCGTTCGATATGCAGGCCGTTCGGCCGGTCCCATTCGGCAATGACGTCGCCGACCGGATCCTTGAGGCCGGCAATGTCGCGGATGGCGGCGGCGATGCCTTCGATGCGCTCGGGCGTCAATGTCAGCCGGTCGAGGAAGGATGCGGCGACGCCGCTCTCCTTCGCATTGGCAAGGTCGAGCGCATTGGCGGCAAGGATCGCGTCGCGGTTCGCCAGGATCTCGGCGGCCATGACTTCCAGCGCGCGGTTCTTCTCTTCCGCGCTGGCGATGGAAAGCGGACGGGCGGCGGCGCGGGCATTGCGGCCGATCGTGTCCATCAGGGCGTCGATATCGGTCCTGACCTGGTCAAGCATGGCTCAAATCCTTCCCTGCCTCGGCAGCGGCCGGCACGGCAAGGCCGGTCACCACGAGGTCGTCCCGGTGCACCATGGCGGCGCGGCCGGCATAGCCCAGAATGGCGGCGATATCCGCCGATTTCTTGCCGACGATCAGCCGCGCCTCGTCGGCATCGTAGCCCGCGAGGCCGCGGGCGATCTCGCGGCCGTTCGTACCGTAGATCGAAACCGTGTCGCCGCGCGAAAACGACCCCCATACGCCGCGCACGCCGGCGGGCAGCAGGCTTTTCCCGGCACTGAGCGCGGTTTCCGCACCCGCATCGATTTCCAGCCGTCCGGCCGGCTGCAATTGCCCGGCAATCCACGTCTTGCGCGCGGTCACAGGCGACCCCGACGGTGCAAACCACGACGAGCGTGCGCCCTCTTCGATGGCGCGCAGCGGATGGTCGACCTTGCCCGAGGCGATGATCATGGCGCAACCCGCGCCCGTCGCGATCTTGCCGGCGTCGATCTTGGTGCGCATGCCGCCGCGCGACAGTTCTGACGCCGCGCCACCGGCCATCGCCTCGATTTCCGGCGTGATGGCCGGGATGATCTCGAGGAATTTCGCGTCGGGGTCGAGATGCGGCGGGGCGGTGTAGAGCCCGTCGATATCCGACAGCAGCACCAGCAGGTCGGCGCCCGTCATGGTGGCGACGCGGGCGGCTAGCCGGTCGTTGTCGCCATAGCGGATTTCCGTGGTGGCGACCGTGTCGTTCTCGTTGATGATCGGCACGGCCCCGAGTTTCAGGAGCTGGTTGATCGTCGCGCGCGCATTGAGGTAGCGGCGGCGCTCCTCGGTATCGCCCAGCGTCAGGAGGATCTGGCCGGCGACGATAGCGTCGGCCGAAAGGCTTTCCGACCAGGCGCGCGCCAGCGCGATCTGGCCCACGGCGGCGGCGGCCTGGCTTTCCTCCAGCTTCAGGGCACCAGAGGGCACCTTCAGCACGGAACGGCCGAGCGCGATGGCGCCGGAGGAGACGACGAGAACCTCGGTGCCGCCGGCCTTCAATGCGGCAATATCCTTGCACATCGCATCGAGCCAAGCCTTCCTGAGGCCGCTCGCGCGGTCGACAAGCAGCGCCGAGCCGATCTTGATCACAATCCGGCGGTATTTTCCGAGCGGTTTGCGGTTCCTGGTCATCTCAGTCGTCGGATCCGGCATTCTTCGATTGAACGATGACGTCGCGGAGCGCGCGCAGCGTGCCGACCATGCCGACATTGGCGACGGCGGAAAGCTGCAGAACGGGCTGACCGCAGGCCTTCTGCAGCGCCTTGGACTTCTTCTTCAGCTCGTCCTCGTCGAGCAGGTCGATCTGTGAGAGCGCCACGATCTCCGGCTTGTCGGTGATGCCGCCGCCATAGGCTTCCAGCTCGTGCTTCACCGTCTTGTAGGCCTTGGCGACATCCTCCTCCTGGGCGGAGACGAGGTGCAGCAGCACGCGCGTGCGCTCGACATGGCCGAGGAAACGATCGCCGAGGCCCACGCCGTCATGGGCGCCTTCGATGAGGCCGGGAATGTCCGCCAGAATGAACTCGCCGCCGTCGATGGTCGCCACGCCCAGATTGGGATGCAGCGTCGTGAACGGATAATTGGCGATCTTCGGCCGCGCGCGCGTGCAGGTCGCGAGGAAGGTCGACTTGCCGGCATTGGGCAGCCCGACGAGACCGGCATCGGCAATCAGCTTCAGCCGCAGCCAGATGGTCTTTTCCTCGCCCTCCAGGCCGGGATTGGCCCAGTTCGGCGCCTGGTTGGTCGAGGATTTGAAATGCGCGTTGCCGAAGCCGCCATTGCCGCCGGCGGCCAGCTTGAAGCGCTGTCCTTCCTGCACGAGATCCACGATCAGCGTCTCGTTGTCTTCCTCGAAGATCTGCGTGCCGACGGGCACCTTCAACGTCACGCTCGCGCCGTTCGCGCCGGTGCGGTTGCGGCCCATGCCGTGCGTGCCGATCGTCGCCTTGAAGTGCTGCTGGTAACGGAAGTCGATCAGCGTGTTGAGGCCGTTGACGGCCTCCACCCATACGTCGCCGCCGCGTCCGCCGTCGCCGCCGTCGGGGCCCCCGAATTCGATGAATTTTTCGCGGCGGAACGAGACAGCCCCTGCCCCGCCGTCGCCGGACCGGATATAGACTTTTGCTTCGTCCAGGAACTTCATCGGCTCGCCGTTCGCTTTACTCTGATCAATATGGTCATTTTGCCGTCTTCGATATAGCCGCTTCCCGCAGAGGTCAAAGACTATCGTGAAATTCGTCAGCTATAACATCCAGTACGGGATCGGTCTCGACGATCGCCTCGACCTGCCGCGCATCGTCTCCTCGATCCATGGCGCCGACATCATCGCGTTGCAGGAAGTGACACGCAACTTCCACCGCAATGGCGGCATCGACATGGTCGCCGAATTGCAGACCCTGCTGGCGAACCACTACTCCGTCTTCTGGCCGGCCTGCGATCTCGATGCCGGATCGGCGATCGAAAAGGGCCGCGTGGTCAATCGCCGCTTCCAGTTCGGCAACATGATCTTTTCCCGCTGGCCGATCCTCTCCAGCCGTCTCATCCCGTTGCCGCGCACCCGCACGCTGGACAAGCTGAACCTCCAGCGCGGCGCCACCGAAGCGGTCATCGCCACACCGGGCGGCGCGCTCCGCGTCTACTCCGTGCATCTCGACCATGTGCACCGCGACGAGCGCATCGCCCAGATCCGGTATCTCAAGGACCGCGCCCAGCTCTACGGCTTCGAGGGCGGTGCGATTTCCGGCGCCCATGAACTCGGCCTGCCCGAACCGCCCGTGCCGGAGGACTATGTCCTGATGGGCGATTTCAACATGGTGCCGGAATCGCCCGAATATTGCGAAATGGTCGGCGGCGTCGATCCGCTTTATGGCCGCCAGATCCGCGCCGGCAACCCGGTCGATGCGATCGCCGGCCTCGGCAAGCGCCATGCCGCGAGCTTCAGCTGGATCAATCCCCAGGACCATGCCGACCGCATGTTCCTCGATTACTGTTTCCTCAGCCACGGCCTCGTGGAGCGCCTGACGGATGCCTGGGTCGACGAGACGGCCTTCGGCTCCGACCACATGCCCGTCTGGTTCGAATTGTCGTAAAGCGGCAGTTTTCCCAGCTTCGGCTGAAGCACTACCCCTCTCCTCCGTCACGGGCGGGCTTGACCCGACCATCCACCGCCGCGGGCGCCGCGTGGATCCTCGGGTTGAACCCGAGGATGACGAAAGAGAGGTGGGCGGATGTCTCCGCCCCGCTTGGTTGTCACTGCCTTGGCATCGCAGGGCGAAAATCGCCCGGCGCCAGCACGGTCTCGAGATGCGGCACCATGGCGGCGCGCGCGACGCTGAAGACGTCGCTGCAACCGGTGATGCGGAAGCCCGCCTTTTCCTGCACGCGAAGAGACGCGAGGTTGTCGGCGAAGATGCCCGAGTGGATTTCCGTGCCCGGCATGCGCATCAGGAAGCGGGCGATGGCCGCATGCACGGCCTCGCTCATATAGCCGCGCTGCCAGTAGAAGCGGTTCAGCCAGTAGCCGATTTCCCAGCCTTTGCTCCGTCTCTCGAAGGAAACGCAGCCGATATGCACGTCGTCGCCGGCGGTGATGGCGAAGGCCCAGCCATCGTTGAGATCGGTGGTCGCCACGGCAAGCCACTCGGCGGCATCCTGCCGGTCATAGGGGGCGGGAACCCGCGCCAGCATGCGCGAGACCTGGAAGTCGGCAAGCGACTGGGCGATGGCGTCGGCATCGGACATGCGGTGCGGACGCAGCACCAGGCGCGCCGTCGCGATGGTCGGGCAGGGGCCGGGGCCGGCGGTGCGGGCCCGTTCGACGGAGGTTTGCATGGCGTTCATCGCATGCCTCCCCAGCTCTTCAGCGAGACCCAGGTCTTGCGGTCGAGCCGGTACCATTCGACGGGCACCATGCCGCCGACGGCAAGGCTCTGCACCATGCCGGTCGCCTGGAACTGGAAGCCGCACTTCTGGATGACCCGCCGCGAGGGGATGTTCATGACCCGGCAGCGCGCATCGATCTGTTCGATGTCGCGGGTGCGGAAGACCATGTCGATCAGCGCATGGGCCGCTTCCGTGACATAACCCTGGTTCCAGTAGGGTTCGCCCAGCCAATAGCCCAGCTCGACCGTGCGTCCGTCGTCATGCGGCTCGATCCCGCAGCAACCGAGGAAGGCGCCGTTGTCGGCTTTCGTGATGGCATAGACGCACTTGCCAATCGCGCCGTCGCGCGTGCGTCGCACGAAATCGGCGGCGTCCGCAACCGTGTAGGGGTGCGGCATGCGGGCGACCATGTTGGCGATATTGGCGTTGTTGGCGAGATGGGCAAGGGCGTCGATGTCGTCTTCGTGCGGGGCTCTCATGACGAGCCGCGGCGACAGCAAGATCGGGCAATCGGTCCTCGACCGTTCAGGCCTTGGCCTTTCCTGGGGAGACCTTGATTGGTCTTCCCGCAACAGTTCGGTTTGCATGTTCAGTCCTCCAGAACGAAAAAGGGAGATAAGGTCTTGCCTCATCTCCCTTTTTCTTCTTCAGGCCTGAAACCTGTCGCGCCAGCCGGGTCGATGAGACGCCGGCTGTTTTAGAGCGCTACCGGCTTATTCCGCTGCTTCCGCTTTCGGGGCCACAGACACGTAAACGCGACCGTTGGCCTTCGTACGGAAATTCACATTGCCAGCCGTGAGAGCGAAGATCGTGTGATCCTTGCCGAGACCGACATTGGCACCGGGATGCCACTGCGTACCGCGCTGACGCACGATAATGTTGCCTGCGAGCACGGCTTCGCCGCCGAACTTCTTCACGCCAAGACGCTTGGACTCGGAATCGCGACCGTTGCGCGAGGAACCGCCAGCTTTTTTGTGTGCCATGGGAGTTCTCCTTTACCTGTCCGGGTTATTCGGCTGCTGCAACGGCTTCGGCTTCAGACTTCTTGGAAGCCTTCTTTGCCTTGCCGCCGGCGGCTGCGATGTCGATGATACGGACAGTCGTGTTGTGCTGACGATGACCGCGCGAACGCTTCGAGTTCTGGCGACGACGCTTCTTGAAGGCGATGACCTTCTTGGCGCGGCCGTGCTCGACGACTTCTGCGGTGACGATCGCGCCTTCGACGAAGGGCGCACCGATCGTCGCATCGGCGCCGACGCCGACCATCAGCACTTCGGTGAATTCGATCTTTGCACCAGCGTCGCCCGACAGCTTTTCAATTGTCAGAACGTCGTTGGCGGCCACGCGGTACTGCTTACCGCCGGTCTTGATGACTGCGAACATTTTGTATCCTTTCATGTTCGTGCCGGCTCTGCGCCCTGGGGCACGGCCGTCTTTTTATCAGTCGACAGGGATGGCGATGCATTGGCGCATCACCGGCTCGGGTGGTTCCCGCAGAACGCGGCGCCGAAAAATCAGGCCGCTCGACAAAAAGAACCATGTCGCGGCACGGGCGAGACCCATGCCACTGCACCTTGCGCAATAGGTGAGGGGCGGGAAACTGTCAAGGGAATTTCCGTCACCATGACAAATAGATGACCTTTCAGCAGTCAAGGCCTCTTGCCAGCCTGCACGACACCCGCTATGTACCGCCCGCGCCTCAAAGGTGCCGACCGACATCCGGAGAGGTGGCAGAGTGGTCGAATGCACCGCACTCGAAATGCGGCATACCTGCAAGGGTATCGTGGGTTCGAATCCCACCCTCTCCGCCATTCCTCGCTGATGATCGCACTCCCGCAAAACCGTCTTCACAGACGTGCTGCGATCCCCGCTGATATACTGGTTATAATTGTAGAACGAGAGGGCAGTGATCCGAGACTTCCGGGTCATGGATGACGTCGAACGACGTCACGGCGTCCACGCGGTTCACAAGCATATAGTCGGCGAACCGGCCCTGTTTCTTGTAGTGCGTGGTTCGGGTGCTCTCAATGCCACGCGCCGTCACCAGCTCATGCAGTCCGGCATCGGCGAGGATGGCGAGCGTTTCGCTGCCGGGTTCGACATTGAAGTCGCCGCAGACCACTACGACGTCACCCGGCTCTGAAATCTGTCGGAAAGATCGAGCAACCTTCGTGCCTGCGCGGCGCGTTCGGGTGTATCCATCTTGCCGTTCAGATCGCGCAGCCCGTGCATATGCGTGATACTGACGGACCGTCCCGCGCTGTGATCATAGACCCTGACGCCATGGGCGCTGCGAGACCGCGGATGCTCGCCATAGCCGGCCGGTGAAAAGCCCTTGTGAACAAAGCCCTGTATCTGGCCGATGATGGGCAGAGAGCGGCGCACGAACGTCGCCAGCCCCCATTGCGACGGGACGGGTTGGTCCTGATCCCAGAGGACGCCCTGTGCCGCCGGGCAGAAGATGGCGACATGACCGGGCAAGGCGTTCGAGACATCGCGAAAGAAGTTGGCGCGCTGCGCCAGGACGTGGTCGCCATCGCGATAGGTCAGCCAGTCCTTGCCGGATTCGGGACTGTGAATGACTTCCTGCAGGCAAAGGACATCGGGTTCGCTGTTTTTGAGATAGGGCAACAGTTTTTCGTGCAGCTTGCCGCCCCAGCCGTTCAGGCACATCACTTTCACGAATCTATCCTTCAGGCCTCAGAGTCTCGAAAACACGACTTTGGATACTTCGAGAGCCGTCTGCAAGTCGGGTCAAGGCGAATGGGTTATCCGTATCAGCGGCGCAGTTTAAGCCGGGACGACAAGGTTCCAGAACATAACGATCCGACATATTAAAGTTGAAAAAAATCATTAAAACGGGTGTTGGCCACTGTTAGCCTCCTGGTAATCGGGAGGAGAAGAATGGCGACATTGGAGGAAATGTTCGACGTTCGCGGCAAGTCGGTCATCGTGACCGGCGGCGCCAGTGGCATCGGCCGTGCTTATGCCGAGGTCATGGCGGACAACGGCGCGCGGGTCTGTATTTTCGATCTCAATCCAACGCAGCTCGACAGCGTCGTGGCCGAACTCAAGGCCGATGGCGGCGATGTCTGGGGGCAGGTGGTCGATGTGGCCGATCGTGCCCGCATGAAGGAGGCCTTCGATGCGGTGGCCGAACGCCATGGCCGCATCGACGTGGTCTTCGCCAATGCCGGCATCGATGCCGGACCGGGCTTCCTGTCGACGACCGGCGAACGCATCCCCGAAGGGGCGATCGACGTGCTCGACGACCATCACTGGGACCGGGTCATCGAGGTCAATCTCTCATCCGTCTACACCACCGTGAAACATTCCGCGCGCCACATGAAGGCGACGGGCGGCGGCCGCATCATCGTCACATCCTCGATTGCTGCGCAGATCAACGAGGCGATCGTCGGCACGCCCTATATGCCGGCCAAGGCGGGCGTCGACCATTTCGTCCGGCAGATGGCGATGGAGCTGGGCATGTTCGGCATCCTGGTGAACTGCATCTCGCCCGGGCCTTTCATGACGAACATTGCCGGTGG
Source organism: Shinella sumterensis (assembly GCF_004514425.2). Classification (GTDB taxonomy): domain Bacteria; phylum Pseudomonadota; class Alphaproteobacteria; order Rhizobiales; family Rhizobiaceae; genus Shinella; species Shinella sumterensis. Next base: position 125,220 of record NZ_MYFN02000005.1, on the reverse strand, counting down.
GCGGCTGAAGATCCCGGCCGACCGCAAGGCCTTCGAGGAGCAGTCGCTGATCGGCCGGATCGGCGACACCGAGGATATCAAGGGGCTGGCGCTTTATCTGGCATCGCCCTGCTCATCCTATGTCACAGGGAGCCAGATCGTGATCGACGGCGGTTCGATGAACCGCATCAAGTGAGGCGATTGCCGGGTCTGGGAGGACCGGCCGCCACCGCATGCGCGTCAAGACGACAAGAACACCAGAGGGAGGAGACCAAGGTGGACCTGAAGACGAAATTTGCGCAGCCATCCCGCCGCACCCTGCTCAAGGGCATGGGGGCCGGCCTTGCCGCCGCCACGCTCGGCGCGCCGATGATCGCCAGGGCGCAATCGGCCGGCACGATCAAGCTCGGCTTCGTGACGCCCACCACCGGTCCCCTCGCGCTGTTCGGCGAGACGGACGGCTGGGCGGCGCAGAAGGTCAAGGAGATGCTGAAGGACGGCCTGGAGACCGCCGCCGGCAAGTTCGATGTCGAGATCCTGATCCGCGACAGCCAGTCCGATCCGAACCGCGCCGCCGAAGTTGCCGGCGACCTCATCCTGAACGACGGCGTGCATCTGCTCCTGCCGGCCTCGACCACCGATACCGTCAGCCCTTCGGCCGACCAGGCCGAACTCAACGAATGCCCGTGCCTGTCGACCGGCGCCCCCTGGCAGGCCGTGATCTTTCCGCGCGGCGGCCAGAACGAGCCCTTCAACTGGACCTACCACTTCTTCTGGGGTCTCGACGAGGCGCTGAACACCTTTGTCGGCCTGTGGAACACGCTCGACACGAACCGCAAGGTCGGCATGCTGTTTCCGCAGAACGCCGATGGCGAGACCTGGGGCAACAACGATTACGGCCTGCCCGCCCCCACCCAGAAGGCCGGCTTCGAGATCACTGTTCCCGGCTTCTTCCAGCCGCGCACCAACGACTATTCGGCACAGATCGCCGCGTTCAAGAATGCCGGCTGCGAAATCGTCGGCGGCATTACCTATCCCGATGACCTCAAGACCTTCGTCAACCAGTGCGCCCAGCAGGGCTACAAGCCGAAGGCCATCACCGTGGCCGCAGCACTTCTCTTCCCGGGCGGCGTGCAGGCGCTCGGGCCGCTGGGCGACGGCATGTCCTCGGAAGTCTGGTGGACGCCCGCCTTCCCGTTCAAGTCGACGCTGACGGGCCAGGTGAGCCGCGAGATCGCCGACCAGTGGGAAAGCGAGACCAAGAAGCAGTGGACGCAGCCGCTCGGCTATAGCCATGCGATCTGGGAAGTGGCGCTCGACATCCTCAAGCGCGCCGCCAACCCGCTCGATCGCGCCTCGATCCGCGACGCCATGGTCGAAACCAAGGTGGAGACGCTGATCGGCAAGGTCGATTTCTCCAGCGGACCGCACAAGAATGTCTCGACGACGCCGATCTTCGGCGGCCAGTGGGTGAAGGGCGATAAATGGCCCTACGACCTGAAGATCGTCGACAACACCGTCAACAAGCTGTTCGAGCCCGAACAGAAGATGAAGGTAATCCCCTGGGCGAGCTGAGCCCGGGCATGCTGGACATGGTTGCCGGGCGGCAATGCGCCCGGCCACAGGCAGAACCATCCGAGTGCATGAGAAAACCGGGCACGCAGCGCGTGGAGGCGCTTGCCGCGGCCGGGGCGGAGGATCGATTGGACGGCGTATTGCTAGAAGCGAGAGGATTGAGCAAATCCTTCGGTGCGCTCCGCGTGCTGCACGACATCAGTTTCGATGTCCGGCGCGGCGAGGTGCTGGGTATTCTCGGTCCCAACGGCGCCGGCAAGACCACGCTGTTCAACCTGATCAGCGGCGACCTGCACAACGATGCCGGCGACCTTGTTTTTGGCGGTGAACGGCTCGTCGGCCAGCGGCCCTATGCGCGCTGCAAGATCGGCATCGGCCGGACCTACCAGATCCCCCGGCCCTATGTGGGCATGTCGACCTTCGAGAATCTGCTCGTGGCGGCCACCTTCGGGGGCGGGCGCACGGAGGCGCAGAGCTATGCGTTCTGCGCCGAGATCCTGCGCGACTGCGAGCTGGCGGACAAGGCCAACCGCTCGGCCGGATCGCTGACGCTGCTCGATCGCAAGCGGCTGGAGCTTGCCCGTGCACTGGCGTCCGGCCCGAGCCTGCTCCTGCTCGACGAAATTGCCGGCGGGCTGACGGATGAGGAAGGCAAGGCGCTCGTGCAGCTGATCCGCCGCATCCGCGACCGCGGCGTCACCATCGTGTGGATCGAACATGTGCTGCACGCCCTGCTGGCGGTGGCCGACCGGATCATGGTGCTGAACTTCGGCGAGAAGATCGCCGAGGGCCAGCCGGATGACGTCATCAAGGACCCGGAAGTCCGCCGCGTCTATATGGGGATCGAGGCATGACGGCAAAGACGCTCCTCTCCACCCACGATCTCAAGGCCCGCTACGGCGATTTCCAGGCGCTCTACGGTGTCGATTTCGATATCGCCGAGGGTGAAGTCGTCGCCCTGATCGGCGCCAACGGTGCGGGCAAATCCACGCTTTTGAAATCGATCATGGGCCTGATCAGGGTCGGGGCCGACATGGTGCGTCTCGATGGCCGGCCGGTCGGCGGCAGCAAGCCGCACCACATGGTGGCCGATGGCGTGGCGATCGTGCCGGAGGGACGCCGGCTGTTTGCCGGCATGTCGGTGCTCGACAACCTGCGCGTTGCCGTCGATCATGCCGCACCAGGCCGCGGCGATGCCTGGACGATCGAGCGCGTCCATGCGTTGTTTCCGATCCTGAAGGAAAAACAGGCGGTGCCGGTCCAGTCGCTCTCCGGCGGCCAGCAGCAGATGGTGGCGATCGGCCGCGCGCTGCTCAACCAGCCGCGCCTGCTTCTGTGCGACGAGATCAGCCTCGGGCTGGCGCCCAAGGTGGTCAAGGAAATCTACCAATCCATCCCGTCGATTTCGGCAAACGGCACGGCCATCGTGCTGGTGGAGCAGGATGTCGGCCTCGCCAAGTCCTCTTCGGACCGGCTCTACTGCATGCTGGAGGGCCGCGTGACGCTGACCGGCCGCTCTGCGGACCTGTCGCGCGAGGCGATCGGCGAAGCCTATTTCGGAGCATCCCATGCAGTGGCTTGACGGACTGGTCCAGGGCGTTCTTCTGGGCGGCCTCTATGCACAATATGCCCTCGGCATGGCGCTGATGTTCGGGGTGATGCGGGTCGTCAACATCACCCATGGCGACCTCATGATCCTGCTGGCGCTGGTCGGCATCAGCCTCGCCTCGACCTTCGGCCTCGGCCCCTGGTCGGTGCTGGTGGTGCTGGTCGCGCTCGGCGGCATCATCGGCATCATCCTGCAGCGGCTGATCCTCAACCGCGTCGTCGGTGCCGATCCGCTGCCATCGCTGATCGCCACCTTCGGCCTGTCGATCGCGCTGCAGAACGCGATGCTGCAGGTCTGGTCGGCCGACACGCGCTCGCTGCCGAGCGACGGCCTCGCCCAGGCGTCCTTCCAGCTCGGGCCGCTCTTCGTCGGCGTGCTGCCGGTGATCGTGCTGGGCACGGCCACGGTGCTGACGGCGGCGCTTGCGGTCACGATGCAATATACCCGCTTCGGGCGCTCGCTGCGCGCGGCCGCCGCCGATGTCGAGGCGGCTGCGATGACGGGTATCGACCCCAAGGCCGTCTATGCCGGCGCGACCGCGCTTGCCGTCGGTATCCTGGGCTTTGCGGCCGTCTTCCAGTCGATGCGCGCAACGGTCTCGCCGGCCGATGGCGCCTTCCAGCTCATCTATGCCTTCGAGGCGGTCATCATCGGCGGCATGGGTTCGATCTGGGGCGCCTTCATCGGGGCCATGGTGCTCGGCATCAGCCAGTCGATCGGGTTCCGCATCGATCCCGGCTTCGGCATCCTCGCCGGCCACCTCGTTTTCCTCATCATTCTCGCACTGCGGCCGCAGGGCATTCTCGGAAAGGGCTGAGACCGTGACCCAAGCGTTCGCAACCGCATCAGCATCGGCCGGCGCCATGGATCTTCCGCCGGTGCGCGTCCAGCGCCAGACCCTGTCGGGCGTCGTCGCCATGGGGCTCGGCATCGTCGCGCTCCTCGCCATCGCCGCGATGCCGTTCTGGGCGAGCCAGGGGCTGATCCGCGATGTTGTCGAGCTCTGCTGCTACATCGCCGTCGCGCAGATGTGGAACCTGCTTGCCGGCTATGCCGGGCTGGTATCGGTCGGCCAGCAGGCCTTTATCGGCGTCTCCGCCTACATGATGTTCGTGATGGCGCAGCTCTGGGGCATCAACCCCTTCGTCGCCGTCGTGCTCGCGATGATCGCGCCGGCCCTGCTTGCCATTCCCACCTATGGCCTGCTGCATCGGCTCGACGGTCCCTATTTCGCAATCGGCACCTGGGTCATCGCCGAGGTGCTGCGGCTTGGCACATCGGTCTTCGGCTATGTCAACGGCGGGGCGGGCATGAGCCTTCGCGTCATGACCGGCTATTCGCCCATGGAACGCGCCATCGGCGTCTCGCTGCTCTGCGCGCTGATGCTGCTCGTCACGGTCGGCGGCAGCTACTGGCTCCTGCGCTCGCGCTACGGGCTGGCGCTCATCGCCATGCGGGACAATCCCGTCGCCGCCGCCAGCCAGGGCGTGAATGTCGGCCGGCTGCGCTTCCTCATCTGGGTCGCCGCGGCGGTCGGCACGGGTCTTGCCGGTGCCATCTATTTCATGGCGCAGCTGCGCATCACCCCGCCCTCCGCCTACGATCCGAGCTGGGCCAATATCGCGATCTTCATCGTCATGGTCGGCGGACTGGGCTCGCTGGAGGGCGTGCTGATCGGGGCGCTGATCTACTTCTTCGCCGAGCGCTGGTTCGGCGAATATGGCGCGACCTACATGGTGGTGCTCGGCCTGCTCACCGTGTTCATGGCGCTGTTTGCGCGCGGCGGCCTCTGGGGTCTCATCTGCAAGGTCGTCGATGCCCCCTGGTTCCCGACACGTCGGCGTCTGATGGAGGACCGGACATGAAGGCCGTTCTGTTCGATGCTGTCGGATTGCCGTTGACCGTGGGCGAGCGCCCCGCCCCGGAGCCAGCGGAGGATGAAGTCCTGCTGAGGATCGCCGCCTGCGGTATCTGCGGTTCCGACCTGCACATGACCGAGGATCCCAAGACGTTCGGGCTCAACCGCCATGACGTTCTCGGCCATGAATTCGCCGGTGAGGTGGTCCGCTGCGGCAGCGCTGTCCACGATCTCAAGCCGGGCGACCGGGTGGCGGTGGCGCCGATGCGTGGCTGCGGGTCCTGCGACAGTTGCCGCAAGGGCGAGCCGGCCTGGTGTGCCGAGATGGAGCTGATCGGCGGCGGATATGCGGAGTTTACCACCGTCGCCGCCCGTCAATGCCGCATCCTGCCCGACGACCTGCCCATCGAGGAGGGCGCGCTGGCCGAGCCGGTCGCCGTGGCGCTGCATTGCGTCATGCGGTCGGGGCTGAAGCCGGGCGATCGCGTGCTGATCCTCGGCGCCGGGCCGATCGGCCTGCTGGTCGCCTTCTGGGCGCGGCGCCACGGCGCGCGCGACGTCGTCGTCGCCGATATCAACACGCATCAGGAGGAGCGCGCGGCCGCCGTCGGCGCGACCGGTTTTGCCCTTTCCGGCCCCGGCCTTGCCGAGGACTTTAAGGCCCGGACGGGCGGGGAGGCCGACATCGTCTTCGAATGCGTCGGCAAGCGCGGGCTCATCGATTTCGCCTGCCGGCTCGTGCGTACCCATGGAACGGTGGTCGGTGTGGGCCTCTGCGTCGGCGGTGACGAATGGGATCCGTTCGTCGCCCTGTCGAAGGAAATCCGGCTCGTCTTTGCGGTGTTCTTCAACATGGCCGAATTCGAGACGGCGCTTGGCGCGCTCGGCCCCGGCCATTACCGCCCGCAGGCGCTGATCACGGGCCGGATCGGCTTCGATGCCGTGCCCGAGACTTTCGAGGGGCTAAGGCGCCGCACGACGCAATGCAAGGTGCTGATCGCTGCCGATGCCGCGTGACGCGAATGGACGAGGAGGAGAGGTTATGGAATTCGAGACGCTGACCCGGGACATCGACGGTGTGCGCACGGTCGTCAAGGCGATCGGCAACGGACCGGCCGTGATCGCCCTGCACGGCGCGGCGACGATCGAGGGTTACGACTGGGCGCGCGGCCTTGCCGACCGCTTCCGCGTCTACCTGCCCTTCCATCCCGGTTTCGGTGAGAGCGCCGAAGCGCCGCATATTGCCGGCATGCAGGACATGGTGGTCCACAATCTTCGCCTCGTTGCCGCGCTCGGCCTCGAGCGCCCGCATCTCGTCGGCCATTCCATGGGCGGCTGGATGGCGGCCGAGATCGCCGCGGTCGCGGGCGAGCGGTTCGGCAAGCTGGTGCTGAATGCGCCGGCCGGGCTCAATCATCCGGATCATCGCGGCGCCGACCTCAGCCGGATTCCGCCGGAAGAGTTTCCCGCCTATCTCGCGCACGATGCCGCGGTTGCGGCGCGCTACTTTCCCGGCGGTTCGGAGTGCCCTTCGGCGGAGGCCTTCGTGGCGGCCCGCGAGAAGGAGGGGCCGGCACTGGGCAACATTCTCAAGGTGCACGGCATGGGCCATCCCAATCTCGGCCGCTGGCTGAGCCGTATTCCCAACGAGACATTGATCGTCTGGGGCGACAGGGACCGCATGCTGTTGGCCTCGCAGGCGCCGCTCTGGCAGGCCGCCATTCCCAATGCCCGAATGCTGATCATCGAGGAGGTCGGCCATTTCGCCATGCAGGAAGATCCGCGCACCGTCACGGCCATCGGCGACTTCCTGGCCACGTGAAAACCGAGCGCGGCGCTCCGGGCGATCCGCGACGACAGGACCATCAAGGAGGAATTGTCATGAACGCACCTATCAAGCACGCATCCGGCTACTGGGGCACGAAGACGGACTTCGCATCCCTCATGGCGCATATCGAGACGATCGGCCCGATCCTCGACAGGAATTCCGAGGCGAACGAGAAGCTCGGCCGCCTCAACGAGGAAACCTTCGAGGCGCTCAAGCCTATCCGCATGAGCCATATCTTCGCCGGCGAGGATATCGGTGGCGCGCAGCTCTCGCCGACGCAGGGCCTGCAACTCATCGAGGCCATCACCTATCACAGCGGCGCGGCCGGCTGGGTATCGATGGTGCATGCCGGCATCGGCGCGATGTCGGCGGCCTTCCTGCCCGATACCGCCATCAGCCGCCTCTATGACGGCAAGACCGACAACCGCTTCTCCGGCCAGGGCACGCCCACCGGCATGCTGAAGAAGGTCGATGGCGGTTATCGCCTGAACGGCAAGTGGTCCTATGCCAGCGGCATCTACCACGCGACCTACACACATACCGCCGCCCTGCTGGACGACGGCAACGGCCAGCCGGCCAAGGACGAGAAGGGCGATGTGATCGTGCTCTGCGCCCATGCGCCGGTCGAAGAGCATGAATTGCTCGGCAACTGGAACGTGCTCGGCCTTCAGGCCACGGGCAGCATCGATTACGCCGCCAACGACGTCTTCATCCCTGACGACATGGTGTTCCCGATCCTGACGGCCGAGCCGCAGCGCATGCAGGAATTCTTCAGCCTCGGCGTGGTGGGGCTTGCTGCCATCGGCCATTCCGGCTGGGCCATCGGCGCCGCGCGCCGCATGCTGGACGAAGCCGCGAAATATGCCAAGACCAAGACCGGCCGCGCCGGCCTGCTCGGCGAGAGCGACAAGTTCTGGTATGATTTCGGCCGGGCGGAGGCCCGGGTTCGCGCCGCCCGCGCCTTCCTGTTCGAGGTCTGGCGCGACGTGGAATCCTCCATCGAGGCCGGCAATCGCATGACGACGCGCCATATCAGCCTGGTGCATCTTGCGAAGTCGGAAGTGCATGAGGCGGGCGTCGATGCCTGCCATTTCGTCTACCGCTCGCTCGGCGGAGCCTCGCTGCGCTACGGCGTGATGCAGCGGATCTACCGCGAGATGCTGACGGCGGCGAACCATTTCACGATCAACCCGAACATCGTCGGTGCCGCCGGCCGCGACCTGGCCGGCCTGTGGAGCGATCGCACCTGGCAGTTCTACGACCTGATCGAGAAGAAATGAGCGCGCCGGCGAAAGACATGCCGGGCACGGCGGCTGCGCCTGAAACGGGCGCCGCCCCAGCTGGCTCCGGCCTCACCGAGGCGTTCCTGGCCGCCTTCCGGCATCATCCCTCCGGCGTCGCCATCATCACGGCGGAGGGAGCGGAGGGACCGGTGGCGCTGACGGTGAGCTCGCTGATCTCGATCAGCGCGTCACCGCCGATGGTGGCCTTCTCGCTTTCGGCATCCTCTTCCAGCGCGAAGGTGGTGGAGCGCGCCGCCTCGGTGGTCGTGCATTTCGTGCGCCGCGCCGACATGCAGCTTGCCCGGCTCTGCGCCACGTCCGGCAAGGATCGCTTCGGGCCGGATGTGCGGTGGTCGCGGCTCGACAGCGGAGAGCCTTACTATCCGCAGGTCGAGCTGTGGTTTCGCGCCGAGCTGCGCGGCCGGCTGGAAACGCCGGGCGCCTGCCTGGTGACGGCGGAGCTGACTTCCGTCTCTGCCGGAACGCATGCCACCCGGCAGGCCGAGGCGCTGGTCTATTCCAACCGCGCCTGGCATGCGCTGGGTCCGGTGGTCGACACCGCCTCGGCGCCGGTGCTGTTGTGGCCGGACGATTCCGCGACCTTCTGAGACAAGAGCCGGCGAGATGCCGCCGGCTCTCCCCTAAATGCCCCAGATAACGGATTGTTCGTGGCGCTTGATGAGATGCCGCAGATTCTCGAAACTCTTGCGCAGATGCACCGAAAACGCCTCGATGGCGGGTGCCCCGAGATCGCCCGAGCGCCTGAGCAGGCCGAGTGCCCGCTCCGGATGCGGGATTTCGACCGGCAGTGCGGTGATCGCCCGGTCGTTGCGATAGGCGAAGACGACGCTGTGCGGCAGGATCGTCAATGCGTCGCTTTCCTTCATGTAGTTGATCGCGCTGGTCAGCGAACCGCCGGCATAGCGGATCTTCGTCTCGGTGGCGCCGAGCGAGAGGACGAGGCTGCGCAGGTCGGCGAGCAGCGGGCTGCCGGGCGGCGGCGCGATCCAGGGAAAATCGAGCAGCTCGGGGCCCGAAAGCTTGCGCTTGAGCAGCAACGGATGCGTGACGCGGCAGGCGACGACGTTGCGGCCGGGCAGCAGTTCCTGGAAATGCATGCCCGAGCCTTCCTCGAGCATGTCGATCGGGCAGATGGCGAGGTCGATGCGATCGGCGACGATGGCGGCTTTCAGTTCCGAAAGGTAGCCGTAGCTTTGCTCGACGCGCACGTCGGGAAAGGCATTCTGGAAGCCCGCGACCATGCCGGCGATCAGGGCATCCATGAAGAAGGGCGTGCCGCCGACGCGCACCAGCCCGGTGCGGCCATGGCGAAAGCCTTCCACCAGGCTCGATGCCTTGCGGGCGGAGGTCAGGATCGCCTGGCCGTGATCGGCCAGCGCCCGGCCGAGTGGCGTGGGCTGCAGCGGGCGTCGTCCCTTGAGGAACAGCGGCTCGCCCAGGCGCTTTTCCAGCATGGCAAGCGTGCGCGACACCGCCGGCTGGCTGAGGCCGAGCAGGGTCGCGCCCTCGGTCACGCCACCCGCCTGGACGACCGCTGCAAGCTGCGCAAGGTGCCTTTCGTCAATCTTCATAACAATAACGAATATAAATCGCCGAAAAAATTATCAAGTACGCAGTTTCGGCCTGTTAGGTTCTCGTTATGGGAGAAGTCATGCCAGACATATCGTTCAGTGAGCGCACCTCTGCGCAGCGCGTTGCCGAGCGGCTCGACAAGCACGCCGCGGGACCGCTGCAAGCCTTCATGGTTCCCTTCATCGAGCACCTGCACAAGCTGATCCGGGAGACGCGTCCCTCGCAGGCCGACTGGCGGCGGGCGATGGAATTCCTGACCGATGTCGGCCATGCCAGCGATGGCCGCCGGCAGGAATGGGTGCTGCTTTCCGACCTGCTCGGCGTGACCGCGCTGGTCGAGGAGATCAACACGAACCGGCCGAAGGGCGCGACCCCCAACACGGTGCGCGGCCCCTTCTACCGGGCCGATGCGCCGCGGCTGCCGCTCGACGCCAACATATCGCTCGATGGCGTCGGCCCCGTGCTGTCCGTCAGCGGCCATGTGCGGGATCTCGACGGCAAGCCCGTCGCCGGCGCGACGGTCGAGACCTGGCAGGCCAACAGCGAAGGCTTCTACGAGAACCAGCAGCCGGACCAGCAGCCGGAATTCAACCTTCGCGGCATCTTCACGACCGATGGCCAGGGGTGCTTCCGCTACAAGACCGTGCGCCCGGGCGGCTATGCCGTGCCCAGCGACGGCCCCGTGGGCCAGATGCTGGGCGGGCTGGGTTTTGCCATGCGCCGTCCCGCCCATCTCCACTTCCTGATCAAGGCCGCCGGCTTCGAGACGATCAGCACGCATGTCTACGACGGCAGCGATCCGCATCTCGGCCAGGACGCGCTGTTCGGCGTGAAGGACGAGCTGATCGGGGAATTCAAGCCGACCGGGAAGGGAGATGCGTCGACGCTCGACTTCACCTTCACCATGGTCCGGGCGAAGAAGGGACGCGGCACGCCATGACACTCGACTTTACCTATCAGGCAAGTGCGGCCCGTATCGTCTTCGGCAACGGGGCGAGCGGCGATGTCGGCAAATGGGTGGAGGCGCTGGACTGCCGACGCGCGCTCGTGCTGTCGACGCCGCATCAGGCCGGCGATGCGGAGGCGCTGTCGAAGCGGCTCGGGCCGCTTTCGGTCGGCACCTTCACCGAGGCCACCATGCATACGCCCGTCGATGTGACCGAGCGCGCCGTCGCGCGTGCGGCCGAGCTCGGCGCCGATTGCGTCGTCTCGCTCGGCGGCGGCTCGACGACCGGGCTCGGCAAGGCCATGGCTTATCGCACGGATATTCAGCAGATCGTGATACCCACCACCTATGCCGGCTCCGAAGTCACGCCGATCCTCGGCCAGACGGAGAACGGCGTCAAAACCACCGTCCGCAGCCCGAAAATCACGCCGGAAGTGGTGATCTACGATCCGCAGCTGACGCTCGGCCTGCCCGTCGGCATGAGCGTCACCAGCGGCCTGAACGCCATCGCGCATGCGGCCGAAGGGCTCTACGCGCCGGATCGCAATCCCATCACGACGATGATGAGCATCGACGGCATTCGCGCGCTCAAGGAGGCCCTGCCGGCCCTGATCGACAGTCCGCGCGATGGCGCGGCGCGCGAGAAGGCGCTTTACGGCGCCTGGCTCTGCGGCACCGTCCTCGGCCAGATTTCGATGTCGCTGCATCACAAGATCTGCCACACGCTGGGCGGCAGCTTCGACACGCCGCATGCCGAGACCCATTCCATCATGCTGCCGCACACGATCGGCTTCAACGCCTCGGCGGTGCCGGAGTTGATGACGCCGATTTCCGACATTTTCGGCGGCGCGACACCCGGGCGGGCGCTCTACGATTTCGCGAAATCCATCGGCTCGCCGATGGCGCTGAAGGATTTCGGCCTCAGCGAGGCCGATCTCGACCGCGCCGCCGATATCGCCACCAGGAACCCCTATTCCAATCCGCGCCCGATCGACCGTACGGCGATCCGCGCACTGTTACAGGACGCCTGGAGCGGAACACGACCGCCATATTGAATTCTTTTGGGAGGAGGAATGAATATGCTTACGAGACGTGACTTGCTGAAATCCGCAGCCGCCACGGGCGCATTGGCGGCGACATCCGGCCTCGCCATGCCGGCCCTGGCCCAGGGCGCGCCGATCAAGCTCGGCTATGTCAGCCCGCAGACCGGCCCGCTCGCCGCGTTCGCCGAGGCCGACAAGTTCATCATCGATGGCTTCATGGCCGCCACCAAGGCGGCGGGCCTGAATTACGAAGTTGTGGTGAAGGACAGCCAGTCCAACCCGAATCGCGCGGCCGAGGTCGCCAAGGAACTGATCGTCAGCGACGAGGTCAATCTCGTGCTCGTGGCCTCGACGCCCGAGACGACCAATCCCGTGGCCACGACCTGCGAGGCGGAGGAGGTGCCCTGCATTTCGACGGCCGCGCCCTGGCAGCCCTGGTTCATCGGCCAGCAGGCCAATCCGGGCGACCCGGCCTCGTGGAAGCCGTTCAACAGCGCCTTCCATTTCTTCTGGGGGCTGGAAGACGTCATCGCCGTCTATACCAACATGTGGGGACAGCTTGAGACCAACAAGAAGGTCGGCGGCCTGTTTCCCAACGACGGCGACGGCAACGCCTGGGGCGACAAGGCCGTGGGCTTCCCGCCGGTGCTGGAGAAGCTCGGCTACAGCCTCAACGATCCCGGCCGCTACCAGAACCTGACCGACGACTTTTCCGCCCAGATCAACGCCTTCAAGTCCGACGGCAGCGATGTCATCACGGGCGTGATGATCCCGCCCGATTTCACCACTTTCTGGAACCAGGCGCAGCAGCAGGGCTTCAAGCCCAAGGTCGCGTCCATCGGAAAGGCGATCCTGTTTCCGCAGGCACTGGAGGCGCTCGGCAAAAACGGCCATAACCTGTCCTGCGAAGTCTGGTGGTCGGCGAGCCATCCCTTCAAATCGTCGCTGACCGGCCAGAGCGCCGGTGAACTGGCGGAGGGCTTCACCAAGGCCACCGGCCGGCCCTGGACCCAGCCCATCGGCTTCGTCCATGCGCTGTTCGAGGTCGCCGTCGATGTGATGAAGCGCGCCGATCCGACCGACAGCGAAGCGGTGATTGCCGCCATCGCCGCCTCCAATATCGAGACGATCGTCGGCAAGGTGGCCTGGGATGGCGCCAACCTGCCGCCCTTTGCCGGCAAGAATGTCGCCAAGACGCCGCTGGTCGGCGGCCAGTGGCGCCTCAAGGACGGCGGCGGCTACGACTTGGTCATCGTCGACAACCAGACGGCGCCGAACATTCCGACCGGCGGCAAGATGGAAGCGATCGGCTGAGCCATGCCCATCCTCGCCCTCGACCAGGTCTCGAAAAGCTTCGGCGCACTCAAGGTCGCCGACCGGATTTCGTTTGCGCTGGAAAAGGGCGAGGCGCTCGGCGTGATCGGGCCGAACGGTGCGGGCAAGTCGACGCTGTTCAACCTCATCACCGGCAATATCCGCGTCGATGCCGGCACGATCCGCTTCGCTGGCGAGGACGTGACGCGCCAGCCGCCGATGGCGCGGTGCCTGGCCGGCGTCGGACGGACGTTCCAGATCCCGCAACCCTTCGAAAAGCTGACGGTGTTCGAGAACCTGCTGGTCGCCGGCGCCTTCGGCTCGCGCAAGACCGAGAAGGAGGTGGGCGACCGCTGCGCCGACATTCTCGTCGAGACCGGGCTCTACCCCAAGGCAAACCAGCCCGCCGGAAGCCTCGGGCTGTTGCAGCGCAAGCGTCTCGAGCTTGCCCGGGCGCTCGCTACAGAACCGAAAATCCTCCTGCTCGACGAGATCGCCGGCGGGCTGACGGAAGGGGAATGTCAGGAGCTGGTGGAAACGATCCGCGCCATCCACCGGCGCGGCGTCTCGATCATCTGGGTGGAGCATGTGCTGCATGCGCTCAATTCGGTGGTCAGCCGTCTCGTCGTCCTGCATTTCGGCCGGGTGATCGGCGACGGCGATCCTCAGACCATCATGGCGTCCAGGGATGTGCGCGAAATCTATCTCGGGATCGATGTGTGATGGCGCTGCTCGAGACCCATGGCCTGACGGCCTTCTACGGTGATTTCCAGGCCTTGTTCGGCGTCGATATCGCGCTCGACGAAAGCGAGACGGTCGCCGTGATCGGCGCCAACGGTGCGGGCAAGTCGACCCTGCTGCGCTCGATTTCCGGCCTCATCCGCAATGTTCCGGGACAGATCCGCTTTGATGGCCGGGAGATCGGCGCGCTTGCCGCGCCCGATGTCCTTCAACTGGGCATCGCCATGGTGCCGGAAGGCCGCCGTCTCTTTCCATCGCTTTCCGTCGAGGAAAACCTGCTGATCGGCAAATACGGCCGCGTCGGCAACGGCGCCTGGTCGCTCGACAGCATCTACGACCTTTTTCCCGTGCTGAAGGAGCGCCGCCACCAGCCGGGCACGGCTCTGTCAGGCGGGCAGCAGCAGATGGTCGCGATCGGCCGCGGGCTGATGTCCAATCCGCGCGTGCTGCTCTGCGACGAGGTGAGCCTCGGGCTGGCCCCCGTCGTCGTCAGGGACATTTACGCGGCCTTTCCGAAGATCCGCGCAACGGGCGCATCCATCGTCATCATCGAGCAGGATATCGGCCAGGCGCTGAAGGTGGCCGACCGGGTCTATTGCATGATGGAGGGACGGGTGACGCTTTCGGGCACGCCGGCGACGCTGAGCCGCGAGGATATCCACGCCGCCTATTTCGGAGCGCATGCGCGATGAGCTGGCTCGACACCATCCTTCAGGGCATCCTGCTCGGCGGGCTCTACGCGCTCTTCGCGGCGGGCCTTGCCCTCGTCTTCGGCATCATGCGGCTCGTCAATCTCGCCCATGGCGACCTGATCGTGCTCGCTGCCTTCCTGATCCTGCTGCTCGTTTCGGCGCTCGGCCTCAATCCCTTCATCGCTGCCGCAGTCGCGCTGCCGGTGATGTTTGCGCTCGGCTGGGCGCTGCAATTCCTCGTGCTCAACCGCACGCTCGGCAACGATATCCTGCCGCCGCTGCTGGTGACGTTCGGCCTTTCGGTGGTGATCCAGAACGGCCTGCTCGAGGGCTTTTCGGCTGATAGCCGCCGGATCTCGGCGGGCGCGCTGGAAACGGCGTCGCTCCAGATCGGCCCCATCAGCATCGGCACCATGCCGCTCCTCACCTTCCTGTCGGCGGTCGGCGTCATCGTCGCGCTCAACCTCGTCTTCTATCGTACCTCGCTTGGCCGCGCCTTCCGCGCCACCTCGGATGACAGCGCGACGGCCGGCCTGATGGGCATCCGCGCGGAGCGCATCTTCGCCACCGCCACCGGGCTTGCCATGATGGTGGTGACGATCGCCGCGCTCTATCTCGGCACGCGCGCCAATTTTGACCCGACCATGGGGCCGGCACGGCTGATCTACGCCTTCGAGGCCGTCATCATCGGCGGGCTCGGCTCCTTCTGGGGCACATTGGCCGGCGGCATCATCATCGGCGTCGCGCAGACCGTGGGCGCGGCAATCAACCCGGAATGGCAGATCCTTGCGGGCCACATCGCCTTCCTTCTGGTGCTGCTTGTGCGGCCGCGCGGCCTTTTTCCACGGGCGGTGGACTGACATGAGCGATCATCTTTCCGCATCCTCCTGGACCGTTTCGACTCGCACCCGAGGCTCCGCCGTTTCGATGCTGGCGATCCTCGCGCTCGTGGCGCTCGCCTTTGCCGCACCGCTCTTCGTGTCGCGTTCGGTCGTGCAGGATCTGTTCTTCATCCTGACCATGCTGGTGCTGGCGCAATGCTGGAACCTGCTTGCCGGTTATGCCGGCCTCGTCTCCGTCGGGCAGCAGGCCTTTGTCGGCTTCGGCGCCTATGCGATGTTTGCCGGCGTCAGTCTGCTCGGCATGGACCCGATGGCGGCGATCCTGCTTGGCGGGCTTGCGGCGCTGGCGCTGTCGGTGCCCACGGCCTTCTTCGTCTTCCGCCTGCAAGGCGCCTATTTCGCCATCGGCACCTGGGTCATCGCCGAGATCGTACGGCTGTCGCTGGCGCAGTGGAAGGCGCTCGGCGGTGGAACCGGCACCTCGCTGCCGTCCGGTGCCACGCGCGACATGGTCGGCGTGCGTTTCGTCGCCGATCTGCTCGGCGTGCGGGGGCCGCAGGCCACCGATATCGTCTGCTACTGGCTGGCGCTCTTCCTGGCCGTCGTCACCATCGGTTCGATCTACAAGCTGCTGCGCTCGAAGCAGGGCCTGGGGCTTGCGGCGGTGCGCGACAACCGCGAGGCGGCCCGCTCCGTCGGCGTTGATCCGACCTGGACGAAGTCGTTCGTCTATCTGGTGGCCGCACTCGCGACGGGCCTTGCCGGTGCGCTGATCTATGTGCAGAAGGCGCGCATTTCGCCGGATGCCGCCTTCTCGGTTCCCGACTGGACCGCCTATGTGATCTTCATCGTGGTGATCGGCGGCATCGGCACGATCGAGGGGCCGATCGTCGGCGTCATCGTGTTCTACATCCTGCAGAGCCTGCTGGCCGATTACGGCTCCTGGTATCTGCTGATCCTCGGCCTCATCGGCATCCTGATCATGCTGTTTGCGCCGCGCGGCCTGTGGGGCCTGTTTGCCGACCGCACCGGACTCCAGCTTTTTCCTGTCCGCCGTATCCTGGCGGGCCAGCCCAAACCCAAAGACATCAGAGGGAGTGACTGATGGCCGATATCGAAACCGACGTCCTGATCATCGGAACCGGCCCCGCCGGCTCGGCGACCGCCGCGCTGCTTGCGAGCTACGGCGTCGAGAACATGGCGATCAACCGTTACCGCTGGCTGGCCAACACGCCGCGCGCCCACATCACCAACCAACGGACCATGGAGGTGCTGCGCGATCTCGGCCGCGAGGTCGAGGCGGAAGGCTACCTCCATGCCAGCCCGCAGGAGATCATGGGCGAGAACGTGTTCTGCACCGCGATTGCCGGCGAGGAACTCGGCCGTCTCAAGACCTGGGGCACCCATCCGACGTCCAAGGCCGAGCATCTGCTCTCCTCGCCGAGCGAGATGAACGACCTGCCGCAGACCTTCATGGAGCCGCTTTTGTTCAAGACCGCCTGCGCGCGCGGCACGCAGGCGCGCATGTCGACGGAATATGTCAGCCACGTGCAGGACGCCGAGGGCGTGACGACCACCTGCCGCGACCGGCTGACCGGCAAGGACTTCACCGTCCGCTCGAAATACCTGGTCGGCGCCGATGGCGGCAATTCGCTGGTCGCGCAGCATCTCGGCCTGCCCTTCGAGGGCAAGATGGGTGTCGCCGGCTCGATGAACATCCTGTTCAAGGCCGACCTCACCCGCTACGTCGCGCATCGCCCCTCGGTGCTCTACTGGGTGCTGCAGCCGGGCTCGAATGTCGGCGGCATCGGCATGGGCCTCGTGCGCATGATCCGGCCGTGGAACGAGTGGCTGATCAACTGGGGTTATGACATCAGCCAGGGCGTGCCCGATGTCGACAACGCCTTTGCCGAGGGTGTGGCCCGCGACCTGATCGGCGATCCCGATATCGACATCGAGATCACCTCGGTCTCCACCTGGACGGTCAACAACTGCTACGCCACCCGAACCCAGAAGGGTCGCGTCTTCTGCATGGGCGACGCGATCCATCGCCACCCGCCGTCGAACGGGCTCGGTTCCAACACCTCGATCCAGGACGGTTTCAACCTCGCCTGGAAGCTCGCCATGGTGCTGAAGGGCCAGGCCGGCCCCGGCCTGCTCGAAACCTACACGGAAGAGCGCGCGCCGGTCGCCAGGCAGATCGTCACGCGCGCCAACCAGTCGATCGAGGAATTCGGCCCGATCTTCGGCGCGCTCGGCCTGTTGGATTCCATCGATCCGGTGAAGATGCAGGAGAACATGGACCGCCGCTGCGAGGACGGAAGTGCCGCCGAAAGCCAGCGCGCGGCGCTGCGCGAGGCGATCGCCTTCAAGGTCTATGAATTCGATGCCCATGGCGTGGAGATGAACCACCGCTACAAATCCGCAGGCATCGCGACCGATGGCCAACCCGAGCCGGCCTTCACCCGCAATCCGGAACTGCATTTCGAGCAGACCACCTGGCCCGGCGCGCGCCTGCCGCATGCCTGGCTGTTCGGCGAGGGCAACCGCAAGGCCTCTACGCTCGATCTGTGCGGCCACGGCAAGTTCACGCTCCTGACGGGTATCGGCGGGCAGGCCTGGGTCGATGCGGCCGAGACGCTGTCGGCGGAGCTTGGCCTGCCGCTCGTGGCCCATGTCATCGGGCCGCGGCAGACCTGGCAGGATCATTACGGCGACTGGGCGCGTGCCCGCGAGGTGGGCGATGCCGGCGTCGTGCTGGTCCGGCCCGATCATCATGTCGCATGGCGCTCGGAAGGGCTGGTGGCCGACCCCGCCGGCGAACTGCGCCGTGTGCTGAAGACAATTCTGGATCTGTGAGGCGACGATGGAAGCGCATGAGAAGGGTTATTTCACCGAGGAGAACTCCGTCGAGGTCGTGACCGGCCGCAATGCCGGCGCCAGGGACGCGCGCCTGAAGGCGGTGATGGAGGTGATCACCCGCAAGCTGCACGAGGCGGTGAAGGAACTGGAGCCGACGCAGGAGGAATGGATGGAGGCGATCCTCTTCCTCACCCGCACCGGCCAGATGTGCAACGAATGGCGGCAGGAATTCATCCTGCTGTCGGACGTGCTGGGCGTGTCGATGCTGGTGGACGCGATCAACAACCGAAAGCCCTCCGGCGCGTCGGAAAGCACGGTGCTCGGCCCGTTCCACGTCGCCGACGCGCCGGAACTGCCGATGGGCGCCAATATCTGCCTCGACAGCAAGGGCGAGGACATGGTCATCGAGGGACGTATCCTCGATACCGAGGGCAAGCCGATCGCCGATGCCGTCATCGATGTCTGGCAGGCCAATGACGAGGGTTTCTACGATGTGCAGCAGAAAGGTATCCAGCCGGATTTCAATCTGCGCGGCATCTTCCGCACCGGGCCGGACGGGCATTACTGGTTCCGCGCCGTGAAGCCGAAATACTATCCGATCCCGGACGACGGCCCGGTCGGGCAGCTGCTCGGCCATCTCGGCCGCCACCCCTACCGCCCGGCGCACCTGCACTACATCATCAGCGCTGACGGGTTCGAGACGCTGACGACGCATATCTTCGACCCTGACGATCCCTATATCCATTCGGATGCGGTGTTCGGGGTCAAGGAAAGCCTGCTGGCGAAATTCGACCGGGTAAACGATCCGGCCCGCGCGAAGGCCTATGAATTCGACGGCGAATTCTGGGAGGTCAAACACGATTTCGTGCTGGCGCGCGACCAGGCCTGACAGCGGCATCTGAAAGAAAACGGGGGCGGATGCGGATCGCGTCCGCCCCTTTTCATTCTGCCGAATGGATTCGTTCGCGCTCGCCCATGAACGGGCCCTGCACCCACTGGATCGTCTTTTCGTGCTTTTCGACCGCGCGGCGGAGTTCGGCGAACTCCCGGCGCATATGGCCGAGAAACTTGCGGCCGGCGGGGTTCGAATAGGGTTTCTTGCGCGTCATGACGCCGAGCACGCGCTCGGGCTGGGGAATATCCAGCGGGATGATGCTGATCTTGTTTTCGCCGCGGAAGGCGTGGACGACGGAATGCGGCAGGATCGCCAGCGCATCTGTGCCGGCAAGATAGTTCACGACACTCAGCAGCGAGCCGCCGGCATAGCGCAGCGATACCTCCGCCAGCCCCAGCGTCAGCAGGATATTGTGCAGGTCCAGCACCAGAGGCGAGCCCGGCAGCGGCGCGATCCAGGGGTAGTTGACGATATCCTCGGTTGCCAGGGTGCGCTTGCGCACCAGGGGATGGCCGGCGCCGCAGGTCAGCACGTTGCGCGCCGTCAGGATCGGTTCGAAATGCAGGTCGGCGCGCAGGTCGACGGAGCCCGTCGGGGTCACCGCAAGGTCGATCTGGCCGGAATCCAGTTCCGCCACGAGGTCGGGATAGTTGCCGTAGGACTGGTAGACCATGATACCAGGCTCGCCGCGCTGGAACGAGGCGATCATCGGCGACACCACCGCATCCATGAAGAAGGGCACGCCGCCGATCCGCACGCGTCCCGACGAGCCGGACTTGAAGCTGCGGATGATCTCCATCGCCTTGCGCGACGATGCCAGGATGGCCTTGCCTTGCTGGCCGAGCTGTTCGCCGAGCGGCGTCGGCTGCATCGGCCGCCGGCCGGATACGAAGAGTGGCTCGCCGATGCGCTTTTCCAGGATCGACAGCGTGCGCGACACCGCCGACTGCGTCATGCCGAGCATGGCGGCCGCTTCGGTGACGCCGCCGGTCTCGATGACGGCCGCGAGCTGGACGAGGTGGGCTTCGACGATCTTCATAGCAAATTGCTATAGCTTACATGAACAAAGTCAATCACCGGCGGGCTCGAACCTCTATAGTGGAGACAATCACGGACGGCTTGCGACAGGCGGGCTCCAGCCGTGGTTCCCGAGGCGGTGGAGGAACCGCATCCGGAATTGCAATGTCTTTGGAGGAGGACACCATGGCCCTTGTCAGCGGCTATCATCACCTGACGCTCTGCACCGACGGCGTGCAGGAGGATTACGACTTCTACACGAAGGTGCTCGGGCTTTATTCGGTCAAGCGCACCGTGCTGTTCGACGGCACGATCCCCGTCTACCACCTCTATTACGGCTCGCGGAACGGCGACGCCTCGACCATCATCACCACCTTCCCCTTCCGCAAGCCGGCGGTGTTCGGAAAGCGCGGCACCAACCAGTCGAAGATCATCCAGCAGGCCATTCCGGTCGGTTCGGCCGACTATTGGGTCGACCGGCTGAACGAGAAGGGCGTCGAGGCCGCCAAGACGTCGCGCTTCGGCATCACCCGCGTGGCCTTCAAGCATCCGTGCGGCATTCCGCACGAGCTGGTCGAAAGCCCGGCCGACAACCGCCCTTCGATCGTCAACGAGGCGCAGGGCGTGAAGCCCGAGCACGGCATCAAGGGCATCTATGGCGCGGCCATCGCCGTCTTCGATCGCACCGCGATGGACGACTTCCTCGGCGTCGGCATGTCGATGACGAAGGAAGCCGACAGCGACGAGGGTCTGATGTTCTCGGTGCCGAATGCCGGTGGGCCGAACAGCATCGTCGAGGTGCTGCACGAATCCTCCGGTCCGCAGGGCACCTGGACCTTGGCCGGCGGCACGATCCATCACCTCGCGCTGAACACCGGCAACGAGGAAAACCAGCTCAAGCTCAAGGCGCATCTGGAAGGTCTCGGTTTTACCGACGTGTCGGACCAGAAGGACCGCAACTACTTCAAGTCCTGCTATGTCCGCTCGCCCGGCGGGGCGCTGTTCGAGATCGCCTGGTCGGTCGAAGGCGGCTGGGCGCTCGACGAGCCGGCCGACCAGATCGGCACGACGCTGGTCTTCCCGCCATGGTTCGAAGATCGCCGGCAGGAGCTGATTGCAGGTCTCGAACCCGCAAAATTCTGAGCCCGGCGCCATGTCGAACCATGACACGCCACTCCTCCTCGGCGCGAGCCCCGGGGAGGCCCTGGTGCACTGCGTCTTTATCCACGGGCGGACCCAGTCGCCCGAGGATATGGTCGAGCAGGTGATTTCCAGGCTGAAGGTGCCGGGCGTGGCCTTCGTGCTGCCCCGGGCCCGCGGCAACAGCTGGTATGATGCGCGCGCGACGGATGTGCTGACGGATCGCACCCGCAAACAGCTCGAGCAGTCGATCGCCTATGTCAGGCAGCTTGTCGGCGATCTCTCGGGCGCGAAGGATCATGCCAGGCCGCTCCTGATCGGCGGCTTCAGCCAGGGGGCGTGCCTTTCCATCGAATATGCAATGCGGCACGGCCCGTGGAACGGCGCGCTCGCAAGCCTGACGGGATGCCGCGTCGGCACGCCGGATTGCGACCGCCCCTTCGCCGATCTCGATCGGCTGCCGGCCTATCTGACCGGCTCCGACAAGGATCCCTGGATCCCTGTCGATGCCTTTGCCCAGGCAGCCGCGGCGCTCGCCCGCGCCCGCGCAAAGCTTCATTGCGATGTTCTGCCGGACAGGTCGCACGAGGTCTCGGCAACCGAGATCGCGCAGTTCGAGACGATGCTGCGCGGCCTATCGCATCAAAGCTGGTGGTAGCCGCTAAACCGGGCGCTGGTTCGCGCCCGGTGCCTTGCTCATTCGCCCAGGAAATCGGCCATTTCGACCTGATAGAAGGTCTTGGTGCGCGGGCCAGCGAGGATCGGGTCGATGCGGCGCACGCATTCCTGGTAATGCGCGGTCTTGCGGTGTTCGTCGACGGCTTCGGGCGAGGTGAACACCTCGTAGATCGTGAAGCTGTTTTCGTCCTCGGGATTGCGAAGCACGTCAAAGCGCACATTCCCCGGCTCCTGCCGCGTGCCCTCGTAATTGATGCGGAACGCCTCGAGAAACTCCGCGGCATGGCCCGGCTTGACGTTGATGCTGACCATCTGGATGAGCATGTCTTATTCCCTGTTATCTGTTGAAGTCCTGAATGAAGGGGTCAAAGGCCCGGCGCTTTCCACATGGCGGTGGTAACGCCCTCGTCGACGAGCTGGCGTTCCAGCGCATAGGCCCGCGCCCAGCGTTCGCCCGCCTCGTCATAGACGGCCTTGTGCGTGAAATCCGGCGCGAAGTGCCTGTCCCAGCGCACCCAGCCATCCGCCGCCTCGACGAAATCCCGGCGCAGGCCGATGCCGATGGCCGCGGCCGCCGCGCAGCCCAGCGCGGTTGCTTCCTTCACGACGGGTGTGACGACGGGAAGGCCCGTGGCGCTCGACAGGATCTGCGACCAATGGGCGGATTTCGATGCGCCGGCGGCGAAGACGATCTTGTCGGGTGTCCTGCCCGACAGCTTGAAGATGGCGGCGAGATTGCGCGCCGCGACGATGGCCGCATTCTCCTGCAGGGCGCGGAAGATCGCGGCCTTGCCGGATTTTTCGGGATCGATGGAGAGGTTCAGCAGCGAAGGGGCTGCGTGATACCAGTTGCCGTAGTGCATGACGTCGGAAAAGACCGGGATGATGCCATGCGCGCCGACCGGCACTTTCGCAGCCTTCTCCTCCAGCAGCCGGTAGGCATCGCCGCCGGGGCCGGCCGCCGCCAGTTCCTCGGCGCCGAAACTGTCGCGGAACCAGCGCATGACGATGCCGACGAAGAAGCTGATCGCTTCGGCCTGGTTGAGGCCGGTGACGACATGCGGATTGATGCGCAGGTCCATGGACGGGTCGGAGACATCGAGGCCGACATTCACCACCTGCTGCCAGAAGGTGCCGCCGAGCACGGCGCAGTCGCCCTCGTTTACGACGCCGATGGCGGCCGCCCCGCTCTGGCAGTCGCCACCGCCCATGACGACGGGCGTGCCGGGCGCTAGGCCGGTCTCGTCGGCCGCCTTCTCCGTGACGCGGCCGATGACCGTGCCGGGCTCGACGCTTTCGGGGAAGATATCGTCGCGCATGCCGGCCTTGGCCATCGCTTCCGGCAGCCAGTCGCGTTTCGCAAGGCTGTAGAGCCCGGTCGTTCCCGCATTGGACGGATCGCTGGCGATGACGCCGGACAGGCGTGCGAGCACCCAGTCGGACAGCATGCTGATCCGGTCGATGCGGGCATAGACGTCGGGCAGGTTGCGCTTCAGCCAGAGCAGGCGCGGCAGTGCGCCGAGCGCGAAGGTCTGGCCGCTCTGCGCATAAAGCTCGCTTTCGAGGCCCGGGAAATCGCGCTTGAGGTCGCGCACTTCGCTGACGGCGCGGCTGTCGACATTGGCGCACGCCCAGATTTCCCGTCCGCCGCGATCATAGGCGACGATGGCCTCGCGCATGCTGGTGGCGCTGACGGCGCGGATATCGGCGGCCGTTATGCCGGCCTCGGCGATCGCCTGCCGGATGGCGCGCGAAAGGAGCGCCCAGTTGCCCTCCACGTCGAAATCCATCGAGCCGGGAAAGCGCGGATCGGTCTTGTGCCACCATTCGTGCTGGGCGCTGGCGATCTGGTTGCCGTTTTCGTCGAAGATCACGGCCCGGCCGCTGCCGGTGCCGGCATCGACGGCCAGCAGATATGTCGTCGTCATGGCGGTTCAGTCCTTGATTTCGAGGAGGCCGGCGGCCGTTGTCTCGTCCGTGATGAGGATGCCGACGAACTTTCCGCGCAGGGCGGCGTGGATGGCCTGGACCTTCTGGATGCCGCCGGCCGCCGCCACGACCTTTTCGGCGCGCGAGAGCCCCGCGAGCTTCACGCCGATCACCCGGTCGTGCAGGGGCAGGTCGAGCGCTTCGCCGCGCTCGTTGTAGAACTGGCAGAGGATATCGCCGACCGCGCCCTTGCGGCGCAGCGGCTCCACCTCGTCGGGGCTGACATAGCCGGCCCGCACCACCGTCGAGGCAGCGGAAAGCTCGCCGATGCCGACGAGCTGGTAGGTGGCGTTGAGCGCCATGTCGAGCAGGTTCGCGACGGCCGGTTCGGAGGAAAGATTGCGCGCCACGTCCGGGTCGCGCACGACGAGCGGTGCCGGCACCAGATGCACACCGCTGCCCCAGTTGGCGGTGCGCATGCCGTCGACATAGGTGCTGACGCCGCCGGTGAGGCTGACGAGGCCGATATTGCGCTCGTTGGCGAGATGGCCAAGGCGCTGGATCGTGTTGGAGACGGTAGCCCCCCAGCCGACGGCCAGCAGGTCATCGGTCTGGAGGCGCTGCATCAGGAACTGCGCGGCGGCCTGTCCCAGCCGGTCGCTCGGGTCCTGATCGGGCAGCTGCGGCACGACATAGGCCTCGAGCAGCCCGTAGCGTTCCTTGATCTGCCGTTCGAGGGTGAGGCAGCCCTGATAACGCGAGTTGATGCGCACCTGGATGATGCCGGAACGGCGGCCGCTTTCGAGCAGGCGCGACACCTTGATGCGCGACATGTTCAGCTTTTCGCCGATCTCGTTCTGCGTCAGTCCGTCGTTGTAATAGTACCAGGCGATGCGGGTGAGGATTTCCTCGTCCGTATCGGCATAACTCCATTCCCCGTTATCCGTCGCCATCAAGCGCCCTTTCGGTCAATATCTGATCATTTGAATAGCAAAAAAACTTTTGATACGTCAACGCGTCGCGGCGGCGAAAAATTCTTCGCACGGGCAATGCATTGATTTTCGCCGAGAAATCATATTTTGCAGTGCAATATCGCATGCTTGCGGCGGCACCGCGCACCGTGAGCATATTGACGGCCTTCGATCATTGTGATCACATGATTGCCGTGAATTACATATGAACAGGTGCAGAATGACGGATCAAGCGGCGACCGGGAGGGTCGCGCAGCTGACGGATATCTGGAAGTCCTACGGTGCCGTCCCGGTGCTGAAGGGCGTTTCGCTCGCCTTGCAGGCAGGGGAGGTGCATGCGCTTCTCGGCGGCAACGGTGCGGGCAAGTCGAGTCTCATGAAGATCATGTCGGGCGTCATTGCGGCCAATTCCGGCGCAATCGAAATCAACGGCCGGCCGCTCACCCAGGCCTCACCCGCCCATGCGCAGGAGCTTGGCCTCTATCTGGTGCCGCAGGAAGCGCATATCCTGCCCAACCAGAGCGTTCTGGAAAACATCTGCCTCGGCCTTTCCGCCTCGCCACGGGCGCTGCGCCCGCGCGTCGCGCAGCTGGTGGCCGAGCTCGCGGTCTCGCTCGATCTCGATGCGCAGGCCGCAGCACTCGAAATCGCCGAGCGGCAGATCGTCGAAATCCTGCGCGGCCTCGTGCGCGATGCGCGCGTGCTGATCCTCGACGAACCCACGTCCGCCCTCACCCCCTTCGAGACGAATGCGCTGTTCCAGCGGGTGCGCAAGTTGCAGGCCCAGGGCGTCGGCATCTTCTTCATCTCGCACAAGCTGCGGGAAATCCGCGAAATCTGCCGCACGATCAGCGTTCTGCGCGATGGCGTCATCGTGCTGTCCGGTTCGCTCGACAGCTACAGCGACGCCGAGATCATCGATGCGATGAGCCGGGTGCAGATCACCGAGGCCTCCGGCAAGGACCGCACCGGCCGCAAGGTCTCGCAGATCGGCCAGCCGCGCCTCAGCGTGCGCGGCCTGAGCGGCGAGGGCTTCCGCAATATCAGCCTCGATGTCCGGGCGGGCGAGATCCTCGGCCTTGCCGGCGTCGTCGGCGCGGGCCGCACCGAATTCGCCGAAACGCTGTTCGGCCTGCGTCCCCAGACGGCGGGCAGCGTCGTCTTCGATGGCGCCGAGATGAAGAAGCGTTCGCCGCGCGTCTGCATCGACCGCGGCCTCGTCTACCTGCCGGAGGACCGCCAGCAGCACGGCCTCTTCCTGGAAGCGCCGCTGTTCTGGAATGTCTCGTCCTATCTCGTGCATCGCCTGCCGTTCTTCCTGCGCCCGGGCGCCGAGCGCAAGGTCTTCGAAACGTTCCGGTCCTCCATGGGCATCAAGTGCACCGGTCCCGGACAGGAGGCGCGCGGCCTTTCGGGCGGCAACCAGCAGAAGGTTCTGTTGGCGAAGTGCCTGTCGGCCCGGCCGAAGGTGCTGATCCTCGACGAGCCGACGCGCGGCGTCGACGTGGCGGCGCGCAACGATATCTACGATCTCATCCGCAAGCTTGCCGCCGAGGGCGTTGCCATCATCCTCATTTCCTCGGATTTCGACGAGATCGAGCAGCTTGCCGACCGGGTGGAGGTCATGGCGTTCGGCCAGTCCGGCGGGGCGCTCACGGACAATATCTCGGTCGACGCCATCGCCCGGCTCGCCTTCGGCGCTTCGGAGGCCCGTCATGCTTGATCTTTTCGCTCGCAACCGCGTTGCAACGCTCATCGTCGTGCTCGCCGTCGCCTATGCGGCGATCGGTGCAGTCGCGCCCGGCTATCTCTCGGGCGCCACCGCCTCGGTCGTCATCTCCAACAGCCTCGTCTTGATGCTGATTTCGCTCGGCACGATGATCGTCATCCTCACGCGCAACATCGATGTGTCCAGCGGCTCCGTGCTGGGCCTCAGCGCCGCCGTGCTGGGCCTCTCGCTCAATGCCGGCGCCGGCCTGCCGCTCGCCATCGTCTTCTGCCTGATGACCGGCGCCGCCGCAGGCGCCTTCAACGGTTTGATGGTCGCCTATCTCGGCATACCCTCCATCGTCGCCACGCTCGGCACGCTCGGCCTTTATCGCGGCATCATGCTGGTGCTGACGGGCGGGCGGTGGATCGAGGACCTGCCGCAGGGCCTGAAGGCGCTCGCCGGCAATCTCGGCTTCGGCTTCTCGGCGCTGACCGTCGTCGTGCTTCTTCTCGTCGCGCTCGCCTGGCATGTCCTGCGCAAGACACGCTTCGGCCGCTATTTCTACGCCGTCGGCGACAACCGCGCCGCCGCCCACCATCTCGGCGTGCCGGTGCGGCGCGTGCAGTTCACGGCCTTCGTCGCGACGGGCCTTTGCGCCGCACTTGCCGGCCTCGTCTTCGCCGCGCAGATCGGTTTCATTCCCAACCAGGCCGGCAACGGCGTCGAGCTGAAGGCGATTGCCGTCAACGTGCTCGGCGGTGTCAGCCTGCTTGGCGGCACCGGCTCGGTCGCGGGCGTGTTTTCGGCCGTCATCTTCATAACCTCCATCGACAGCGCGCTCGTCTTCCTGAAGATCCCCGCCTACTGGAACGACTTCATTGCCGGCGCCATCCTGCTTTCGGTGCTTTTGCTCGACGGGCGCATCCGCCAGATCATCGATCGGCGCATCCGTGCCCGCCGCTACGCCGTGCATGCGCGCGGCCCCGTCCCATCCGATGAAACGACAACGGCACAGACCGTGGAGGCGGGCCGATGAAAAAGCTGATCTTCCGCTGGGAGACCGCGCTCCTCGTCATGCTGGTCGCCGAACTCGTCATCTTCGGCATCATCAATCCGCGCTTCCTCAATGTCGCGAACCTGATCTACGGCACCTCGGATTTCGTGCAGATTGGCATCGTCGCCCTGCCGCTCACCCTGGTCATCATCGCCGGCGGCATCGATGTGTCCTTCGCCTCGGTGATCGGCCTTGCCGCCATCGTCTTCGGCGTCGCCACCTTCTACGGCGTGCCGCTGCCGCTCTCGATTGCGCTGGCGCTCGTCGCCGGTGCGCTGTGCGGGCTGCTCAACGCCACTGTCACCCATCTGTCGAAGATCCAGCCGCTCGTCGTGACACTCGGCAGCCTCTATCTCTTCCAGGGCACCGCGACGGTCGCGTCGGGTCTTGTCGGCGCGGGCGGCTACGAGGGCATCGGCAACTTCCCGGATGCCTTCAACGCCTTCGGTTATGCCCAGGTTCTCGGCCTGCCGGCGCCGCTCGCGCTGTTCCTTGTGCTCGCGCTGGTGCTGATCGTGCTTTTGCATTTCACGCGTTTCGGCCGCGCCGTCTTCCTGTCCGGCGAGTCGGAAAGTGCCGCGCGCTTTGCCGGCATCCCGGTCGGGCGCGTGCAGACCATCACCTATGTCATCACCGGCGTTTCGGCCGCCATCGCCGGTCTCGTCATGTCGGCCTATTTCGGTTCAGCCCGCGTGGACCTCGGTTCGGCGACGCTTCTGCCTGCCGTTACGGCCGCCGTGCTTGGTGGCGCCTCGATCTATGGCGGCCAGGGGTCCATCCTCGGCACGCTGATTGCCACCTTCGTCATCGGCTACCTGCAGCAGGGCCTGCAGGCCACCGGTGTGCCCAGCCAGATTTCCAGCGCACTTTCGGGAGGGTTGCTGGTTGTCGCGGTCGCATTGCGCCACGGAAGCGCCATGCTGGCCGATTTCATCGCCGTCGCCCGGCAACAGAAAAAATCCCGGGCGGCGGTCACTTCAGGAGGAGAATGAGAATGATCAAGTCCATGTTGAAATCCGGTGCTCTGGCCGCCGCGCTCGTTGCCGGCACCATGCTCGCCTCGGGCACGGCCCATGCCGAAAACCAGATCGCCTTCATCCCCAAGCTGGTGGGTGTCGGCTTCTTCACCTCTGGCGGCGCTGGCGCGACGAAGGCCGGCGAGGAGCTCGGCGTGAAGGTCACCTATGATGGCCCGACGGAACCCAGCGTTTCCGGCCAGGTGCAGTTCATCAACAACTTCGTCAACCAGGGCTACAATGCGCTGATCGTCTCCTCCGTCTCGCCGGACGGCCTGTGCCCGGCGCTGAAGCGCGCCATGGACCGCGGCGTACTCGTCATGACCTGGGACAGCGACGTCAACCCGGATTGCCGCAGCTACTACATCAACCAGGGCACGCCCGAGCAGCTCGGCGGCCTGCTCGTCGACATGGCGGCCGAAGGCGTGACGAAGGAAAAGGCAAAGGTCGCCTTCTTCTATTCCAGCCCGACCGTGACCGACCAGAACGCCTGGGCCGAAGCCGCCAAGGCGAAGATCGCCAAGGAGCATCCGGGCTGGGAAATCGTCACCACGCAATACGGCTATAACGACGCGCAGAAGTCGCTGCAGACGGCCGAAAGCATCCTGCAGACCTATCCGGATCTCGATGCGATCATCGCGCCCGATGCCAATGCCCTGCCGGCGGCCGCGCAGGCTGCCGAAAACCTGAAGCGTGCCGAGGGCGTCACCATCGTCGGCTTCTCCACGCCCAACGTCATGCGCCCCTATATCGAGCGCGGCACCATCCAGCGCTTCGGCCTGTGGGATGTCACGCAGCAGGGCAAGATCTCGGTCTATGTCGCCGATCATGTCCTCAAGAACGGCCCGATGAAGGTCGGCGACAAGCTGGAAATCCCCGGTGTCGGCACCGTCGAAGTCTCGGCAAACAAGGTCCAGGGCTACGACTACGAGGCCGACGGCAACGGCATCATCCTGCTTCCCGAGCGCACGGTCTTCACCAAGGACAATATCGCCAACTTCGACTTCTGATCACGCATGCGCGGCGGGCGGCTTCGGCCGCCCGCCGTATCCATTTCCAAAGACAGGACGATACGCATGAAAAGCCGCTGGAACGACGAGACTGCAGCCCGCTACGTGGAGGCCGCGCTGGCGGCAGGGCAGAGCGAGGCGCTTGGCCTTCGCATCTATACCTCGCGCATCATCGGCGGCGATCCCGATCTCGTGCTGCATGGCGGCGGAAACACCTCCGTCAAGGTCACGTCGGCGACGGGCGAGGCGCTGATGCATATCAAGGGCAGCGGCTGGGATCTTGACACGATCGAGGCGCCGGGCCTGCCGGCCGTGCGTCTCGAACCATTGCTGGAAACCCGCAATGGACCCAGGCTTTCCGACCCCGACATGGTGTCGCTGCTGCGCGCCAGCCTGATCGATGCGGACGCGCCCAACCCGTCCGTCGAGGCGCTGCTGCACGCCTTCCTGCCCTTCGCCTTCGTCGACCATACCCATGCGACGGCCATCCTGGCGCTGGCCGACCAGCCGGACATGCGCGAGCCGGTCCGGCGCATCTATGGCGATCGGCTCGCCTATGTGCCGTATGTCATGCCGGGCTTCGATCTTTCCATCGTCGCCGACCGCATCTATCGCGAGCATCCCGGCTGCGAGGGCCTCTGGCTGGAGAATCACGGGCTCTTCACCTTCGCCGACGGTGCCCGCACCTCCTACGAGCTGATGATCGAATTCGTCACCATGGCCGAGCAGGAGCTTGCCCGGAAGGGTGTGGCGCTTACCGGCCCGCAGCCCAGCGACGGCCCGGAGGACATGGCGCTCAGGGCGCGGCTGGAGACGGCGCTCGTCCGTGACGGCTCGCCTTTCGCAAAGGGCGTCTTCCTGGATTATCGCTCCACCGCCGCCATCCGCGCCCATGCGGGCAAGGCTGACGTCGAGGAGATCGGCCTGCGCGGCACGGTGACGCCCGATCACGTCATCCGCATCAAACCGTGGCCGATGGTCATCGAGGCCGACGCGGACGCGGACGCGATCGATGCGGCGCTTGCCGCCTATGCCGACCGCTACAGGGCTTACTTCGCGCGAAACGCCACGCGCACCAGCGAGCCGAAGCAGATGCTCGACGTTTATCCGCGCGTCGTCCTCGTCAGGAACAAGGGGGTCTATGCGCTGGGTGCGAGCGCCAAGGCCGCCGTGATCGGCGGCGATCTCTGCGAGCAGGCGACACGCGCCATCAACGCCGCCGAAGCCTATGGCCGCTTCACCCCCATCGGCGAGGCCGACCTGTTCGATATGGAATACTGGTCGCTGGAGCAGGCCAAGCTGAAGGTCGGCGCGAACTAGCGCCGGAGCGGGCCCCTTGTTCGCCAAGGGGCCGCCTGCGCGCTGCTGATGCACAAGGCTCGGGAAACGTGCTAATGGCGCGCCATGAATTCTTACTCGGAAGATGCGCCGGTCTATCATCCGCCGCTGGAGCCCCATCTGTCGCTGCTTCACCGCGACGCCGATCTGCTCGTCTATGACAAGCCGAGCGGGCTGCTTTCGGTACCCGGACGGCATCCCGCGCTGCAGGACAGCCTGCTGACACGGGTGCAGGCGTCGTCGCCGCAGGCGCTGATCGTGCATCGGCTGGACAAGGACACGTCCGGCGTCGTCGTCTTCTCGCGCAATCGAAAGGCCCATGCCTTCGTGGCGCAGCAGTTCGAGGCACGCACCACGCGCAAGTCCTATGTGGCCGTGGTCTGGGGGCGGGTTGCGGACGAGGCGGGCGAGATCGATCTGCCGCTGGCGATCGACCCCGAGAACAAGCCGCGGCACCGCGTGGATTTCGAAAACGGCAAGCCGGCCCGCACGCGCTTTGAGGTGATGGCGCGCGGCGAGACCACGACACGGCTGC
The DNA here is from genome assembly GCF_004514425.2 of Shinella sumterensis. Taxonomy (GTDB): domain Bacteria; phylum Pseudomonadota; class Alphaproteobacteria; order Rhizobiales; family Rhizobiaceae; genus Shinella; species Shinella sumterensis. The sequence goes on along the minus strand of NZ_MYFN02000005.1, from coordinate 93,761 downwards.
GGCTCTTTCCGCTGACCGGCCGCACCCATCAGCTGCGGGTGCACATGAAAGCGCTCGGCCATGTCATCCTCGGCGATGAATTCTACGCGGACGGTCTTGCGCTTTCGAGCGTGAACCGCTTGCATCTGCATGCGGAGGAGCTGGGCTTCCGCCATCCCGATGGCTCGGAGGTCACCTACCGGGCTCCCGTTCCCTTCTGAGACCGACAGCGTGCAGAAACTCGAAAAATCGCCATTGATCGTCGATTTCGTCGGTGGGGCCGTCGGCCACCGCTTCCGTTCGGGTGAAGGGCGCGGGCAGGGGCTGGCAAAGGCCGCGGGCTTTTCCCCGGGCGTCACGCCTGACATCGTGGATGCGACCGCGGGCCTGGGGCGGGACGCGTTTCTGCTGGCGTCGCTCGGCGCGCGGGTCACGCTCATCGAGCGCTCCGAACAGATGCATGCGCTGCTTGCCGAGGGCATCGCGCGGGCGCGGGCGGAAGGCGGGCGCTATGCCGAGACGGTCGCGCGCATGACGCTGATCCACGGCGATTCCCGCGAACTGCTGGCTGGGCTGGCGCCGCAGGTCGTGCTGATCGACCCGATGCATCCGCCACGCGACAAGACGGCGCTGGTGAAGAAGGAGATGCGGCTGATCCGCGATATCGTCGGTGCCGACCCCGATGCCGTGGAGCTGATGCAGGCCGCGCTCGAAGCCGCGCAGAACCGTGTCGTGCTGAAATGGCCGCTGCGGGCGCAGCCCATGGCGGGCATACGCAAGCCCTCCCACCAGATCATCGGGAAGAGCACGCGCTACGACGTGTTCGTCAAGGCGAAGATCGCCGCGCCGGCGAACTAGACGGGCTCGGCCCCCGGATTGTGCGGTTTGCCGTGACGAATGCGTGGACTTTTTGCGCTGCGTCATGGCATAGGGCTGGCACACGACGAGGCCCGTTTCCATGATCCGCATCGAGAATATCAGCAAGTCCAACAGCCATCGCATCCTCTTCATCGAGGCGGCCGCCGCGCTCAATCGCGGCGAGAAGATCGGGCTTGTCGGGCCGAACGGCGCCGGCAAGACGACGCTGTTTCGCATGATCACCGGGCAGGAGCAGCCGGACGAGGGTCAGGTCTCCGTCGAGAAGAACGTCTCGATCGGCTATTTCAGCCAGGATGTTGGCGAGATGGCGGGCCGCAGCGCCGTCACCGAGGTGATGGACGGGGCAGGGCCGGTCAGTTCCGTCGCCGCCGAACTGCGCGAACTCGAGGCCGCCATGGTCGACCCCGACCGCCTCGACGAGATGGACGAGATCATCGAGCGCTACGGCGAGGTGCAGGCGCGCTACGAGGAGCTCGACGGCTACGGGCTGGAAAGCCGGGCGCGCGAGGTTCTGGCGGGCCTGAGCTTCAGCCAGGAGATGATGGACGGCGATGTCGACAAGCTCTCCGGGGGCTGGAAGATGCGCGTGGCGCTTGCCCGAATTCTTCTGATGCGCCCGGACGTCATGCTGCTCGACGAGCCGAGCAACCACCTCGATCTGGAAAGCCTGATCTGGCTGGAGCAGTTCCTGAAAAACTACGACGGCGCGCTCCTGATGACCTCGCACGACCGCGAGTTCATGAACCGCATCGTGACGAAGATCATCGAGATCGATGCCGGCTCGCTCAACACCTATTCGGGCGATTACGGCTTCTACGAGCAGCAGCGCGCGCAAAACGAAAAACAGCAGCAGGCGCAGTTCGAACGCCAGCAGGCGATGCTCGCCAAGGAGATCAAGTTCATCGAGCGCTTCAAGGCGCGCGCCTCCCATGCCGCGCAGGTGCAGAGCCGCGTGAAGAAGCTCGACAAGATCGAGCGCGTCGAGCCGCCGCGGCGGCGCCAGACCGTGATGTTCGAGTTCCAGCCGGCGCCGCGCTCCGGCGAGGACGTCGTCAATATCCGCAACATCGACAAGAGCTACGGCAGCCGGGCGATCTACCGGGATTTCAGCTTCCTCGTCCGCCGGCGCGAGCGCTGGTGCGTGATGGGCGTCAACGGTGCGGGCAAGTCGACGCTGCTGAAGCTTGTCGCAGGTGCCGCGGAACCTGATAGCGGCAGCGTGACGGTCGGCGCGAGCGTCAAGGTCGGCTATTTTGCACAGCATGCGATGGACCTGCTTGACGGCGACCTGACGGTGTTCGAATGGCTGGAGGCGGAGTTTCCGCGGGCCGGCCAGGGGCCGTTGCGCACGCTGGCCGGCTGCTTCGGCTTTTCCGGCGACGACGTCGAAAAGAAGTGCCGGGTGCTGTCAGGCGGCGAGAAGGCGCGTCTGGTGATGGCGGCGATGCTGTTCGATCCGCCGAACTTCCTCATCCTCGACGAGCCGACGAACCATCTCGACCTCGACACGAAGGAAATGCTGATCAAGGCGCTTTCGGACTATGAGGGCACCATGCTCTTCGTCTCGCACGACCGCCACTTCCTCGGCGCGCTGTCGAACCGGGTTCTGGAACTCAACGGCGACGACGTGCACCAATATCCGGGCGGCTATACGGAATATGTCGCGCAGACGGGACAGGAGGCGCCGGGCCTGCACGGCTAAGGTATCGGCAGGCGGGCGCCTGCCTGTCAGGCGCCCTTGCCGTGGTACTGTTCGTCCGTCACCTTTTCCAGCCACGTCACCGGCGAGCCGTTCTCGGCTTCGGCGATGGCCACATGGGTCATGGCGGTCCTGTCGGTGGCGCCGTGCCAGTGCTTTTCGCCGGGCGGAAACCACACGACATCGCCCGGACGGATTTCCTCGATCGGGCCGCCTTCGCGCTGCGCCCAGCCGAGGCCGGCGGTGACGATGACCAGCTGGCCGAGGGGATGGGTGTGCCAGGCGGTGCGCGCGCCGGGTTCGAATGTCACGATCGCGCCGCCGGCGCGGCCCGGCGCTTCCGCCTTGAACGGCGTGTCGAGGCGCACATTGCCGGTAAAGTAATCCGCAGGGCCCGATGTCGAGGGGCTGGTGCCGTTGCGTCTGATATCCATGGCTCTCTCCGATTCGCTGCCGCTATCCTACACGCCGGACGGGCCGCGATCACTGGCGCGGTCGCCGCGGAGCCTCTATGAGAACGGCGACGGGTTTGAAGGCGGGTGTGCGATGGGCAAGCGGATCGGGATCGTCGGCGGCGGGCCGGCCGGGCTGATGGCGGCGGAGGTGCTGTCGGCACGCGGCCACGCTGTCACCGTGCTGGAGGCCATGCCCACCATCGGGCGAAAATTCCTGCTTGCCGGCAAATCCGGCCTGAACCTCACCCACGCGGAGCCCTACGACCGCTTCATCACCCGTTTCGGTGCCGCCAATGAACGGTTGCGGCCGGCACTCGATGGTTTCACGCCGCAGGATATGCGGGCCTGGGCGCAGGGCCTCGGCACGGAAACCTTCGTCGGCACCTCCGGCCGTGTCTTCCCGACGGTGATGAAGGCTTCGCCGCTGCTGCGTGCCTGGCGCGCGCGTCTGGAGGCGCAGGACGTCGACATCCGCGTGCGCCATCGCTGGACCGGTTTTGCGCCGGGCGGGCTTTCGATCGAGACGCCGGAAGGGCCGGGGACCATGGCCTTCGATGCGGTGCTTCTGGCGCTCGGCGGCGCAAGCTGGCCGCGGCTCGGTTCGGATGCCGGCTGGGTCGACATGCTTGCCGCGAAGGGCGTGGCGCTGGCGCCGTTCCGTCCGGCCAATTGCGGTTTCGACGTGGACTGGTCGGCCTTCTTCACGGAGAAATTCGCCGGGGTGCCGGTCAAGGGCGTGACGGCGCAGTCGGTGGCCGGCACCATCCCGGGCGAGTTCGTGATTTCGAAGACGGGCGTGGAAGGCAGCCTGATCTATGCCCATGCCGCGGTGCTGCGCGATGCGCTGGAGGAAACGGGGGCGGCGACGCTGATGCTCGATCTGGCGCCCGGCCGCAGCGCCGAGCGACTGGAAAGCGATCTGGCACGGCAGGGCGGCAAGGCGAGCTTCTCCAGCCGGCTGCGCAAAGGGGCGGGGCTTGACGGCGTGAAGGCGGCGCTTCTGCGCGAGGGCTTTGCCGATAGCGCGGCACTCTCCCCCGCCGCGCTGGCGGCCGCCATCAAGGCGGTGCCGGTCCGGCTCGTGCGGCCGCGCCCGATCGCCGAGGCGATTTCGTCGGCCGGCGGTGTCGCATTCGACGCCATCGACGCGGCCTTCATGCTCAAGGCGCTGCCGGGCGTTTTCGTCGCCGGCGAAATGCTCGACTGGGAGGCCCCGACGGGCGGCTATCTCCTGACCGCCTGCCTTGCAAGCGGACGCGCGGCGGCGAACGGTCTGGATCGCTGGCTTTCGGGCCCCGAAGCCGCATTTGAGGGTGCTCCCGCCCGCTAGCGTAGGCTTTCGCTTGCCGCGTGGCAATTTCGACGCACTGGATGTCGCGAACCGGAAGGAGTCGCGGCAAGCGACAGCGTAGCTTTTGGCCATTCCAGGGGCTTGCACTGTCGCCAACCACCTGAAATATGCGCCAAGCCGTCGTTGCGGCCTCAGACAGGGGATTGCCGGGGCCACGCGCGCGCCGGCCGAACATGAGAAAAGAACCGATGACCAGCCACGTCCTGACCGTTTCCTGCCAATCGACCCGCGGCATCGTTGCTGCGATCACCGGCTATCTCGCCGAGAAGGAATGCAACATCGTCGACAGCTCGCAGTTCGACGATCTGGAGACCGGCCTGTTCTTCATGCGCCTCACCTTCACCAACGAGGGCGGTGTGCCGGAGGAGGACATCACGGCAGGTTTCGCGCCGGTCGCCAAGCCGTTCGACATGAACTACCAGTTCCATTCGAGCGAGGAGCGCATGAAGGTGCTGCTCATGGTCTCGCGCTTCGGCCATTGCCTCAACGACCTGCTCTACCGCTGGAAGATCGGCGCGCTGCCGATCGACATCGTCGGCGTCGTCTCCAACCACTTCGATTACCAGAAGGTCATCGTCAATCACGACCTGCCCTTCTACCACATCAATGTGACGAAGGAGAACAAGCCGCAGGCCGAGGCGCGCCTGATGGAAGTGGTCGAGCAGTCCGGCGCCGAGCTCATCGTGCTCGCGCGCTACATGCAGGTGCTGTCGGATGCCGTCTGCAAGAAGATGTCGGGCCGCATCATCAACATCCACCACTCGTTCCTGCCGTCGTTCAAGGGCGCCAACCCCTACAAACAGGCCTTCGAGCGCGGCGTGAAGCTGATCGGTGCGACGGCGCACTACGTCACGGAGGATCTCGACGAGGGTCCGATCATCGAGCAGGACGTCGCGCGCATCACGCATGCGCAGTCGGCGGAGGACTATGTCTCGATCGGCCGTGACGTCGAAAGCCAGGTTCTGGCGCGCGCCGTGCACGCCCACATCCATCATCGCGTCTTCATGAACGGCAACAAGACCATCGTCTTCCCGCCGAGCCCGGGCTCCTATGCTTCCGAGCGCATGGGGTGATCTAAGCCATCAACACGAAAAAGCCGGCGGAGACGCCGGCTTTTTTGTTGGTTTAAAGACCGAAGGCATCCTTGAACTGATACCACCAGGAACCGATGGTGGAATATTGCGCGCGGAACATGCGCCCGCCGGGGAAGGGAATCCACGGCAGCTTCTCGAACTGGTTGAAGCGCGACAGGTCGCCATGGATCGCTTCGCTCAGGATCTTGCCGAAAAGATGCGAGCCGGTGACGCCGTGGCCGCTATAGCCGTGGGCGAAATAGGTGTTCTTGCCGATCTTGCCCATCTGCGGCACGCGGGAGAAGGACAGGGCGAAATTGCCGCTCCAGGCATAGTCGATCTTCACGCCCTTGAGCGAAGGGAAGACCTTTTCCAGGTTCGGCCGGATCTTTGCGCGCACATCGGCGGGGTCGGTGCCGCCATAGACGGTGCCGCCGCCGAAGATCATGCGCTTGTCGGCCGACAGGCGGAAATAATCGAGGATGTAGCGCACGTCCTCCACGCACATGTCGGAGGGGATCAGCGCATCGGCGCGCTCGCCCAGCGGTTCGGTGGCGATCATCTGGGTCGAGACCGGCATGACGCGCGAGACGAGCTTCGGCACCACATGGCCGAGATAGGCATTGCCGCAGAGCACGGCCGTGTTGGCCGTCACGCTGCCCTTGGCCGTATGGATGACCGGCTTTTCGGCCTCGTGCTCGACGCGCACGACGGGCGACTGCTCGTAGATCACGCCGCCGAGCGATTCCAGTGCCGCCGCCTCGCCGAGCGTGAGGTTGAGCGGGTGCATGTGGCCGCCGGTCGTGTCCAGCATGCCGCCGATATAGGCGTCGGTGTTGACGAGCTTGCGCATCGCCGCCTTGTCGAGCATCTGGTGATCGTTCATCCCGTAGCTCGCCCACAGCGCCTTCTTGTGCTCCAGCTCCTTCATGTGGGCGGGCGTGTAGGCGGCGTAGATATTGCCGTTCTTCAGATCGCACTCGATGCCGTATTGCGAGACGATGCGGCGGATGATCTTTCCGCCCTCCTGCACGAGGCTGCCGACGAAGGCGCCCGCCTCGTCGCCGTAGCGCCGCTTGATCGTGTCGAGGCTGGCATTCAGGCCGTTGACGATCTGGCCGCCGTTGCGGCCGGATGCGCCCCAGCCGATGCCCGCACCTTCCACGACCACCACCTTGTAGCCCTTTTCGGCAAGGTGGATGGCGGTGGACAGGCCGGAATAGCCGGCGCCGAGCACGGCGACGTCGGCGGTCACGGCGCCTTCCAGCACCTTGGGTGTGCGGATGATGTTGCGCGAGGCGGCGTAATAGCTGTCGGGATAGGCGCCGTTGCCGGCATAGGACGCGGTGTTTGCCATCAGACGATTTCCAGGTAGGCGCTGAATTCGAAGTCGGTCACCTGCTCGGCGAAACCGGCGATTTCCTGCCGCTTGCAGGCGATCAGCATGGAACGGAGATCCTGGTCGAAGATCTCCGAGATGATCGAACCGTTCTCGAAGGCCGTCACGGCCGAACCCCATTCGGAGGGAATGCGCGGCAGCTGGGACTGGTACGCCCGGCCCGAGACGGGTGCCGGCGGCTCCCACTTGTTACGGATGCCGACGAGGGCGGCGCCGAGAATGCCGGCCATGACGAGATAGGGATTGGCGTCGGCGCCGGCCACGCGGTGCTCGATGCGCCGCGCCTTGTTGTTGCCGCCGGGAATGCGGATGGCGGCGGTACGGTTCTCGTAGCCCCAGGAGATGGAGGTCGGCGCGTGCGTGTCGGGGCGAAGGCGGCGATAGGAGTTGAAGTGCGGCGCAAAGAGCAGCGTCGATTCCGCCATGCCGCGCGTCAGGCCCGCCACGGCATGTTTCATGATGTCCGATCCTTCGGGCGTGCCGTCGTCGAAGACGTTGTTGCCGTCGGCGTCGACAAGGCTGAAATGCATGTGCATGCCGCTGCCCGAGCGCATGCCATAGGGCTTGGCCATGAAGGTGGCGGCAAAGCCGTGCTTGCGCGCCACGCCCTTGATGATGCGCTTGAAGAACAGTGCGTCGTCGGCGGCCTTCAGCGGGTCGTCGGAATGGATGAGGTTGATCTCGAACTGGCCGATGCCGTTTTCGGCGACGGCCGAATCCGCCGGCACGTTCTGCCGCTCGCATTCCGCATAGACATCCGAGAAGAACTGGCCGAAATCGTCGAGCTCGTCGATGGACAGGATCGCGTCGGAATCGAGCCGCTTGCCGGTATAGGGCGAGATCGGCGGCTCGGCATGGTCGGGCTCGGCGTCGATCAGGTAGAATTCCATCTCGGAGGCGACGACGGGCTTGAGGCCCAGGTCGTGGTACTGGCGCACGATATTGGCGAGGGCCTGGCGCGGATCGGCAAGGAAGGGCTCGCCGTTTTCCTTGAACAGCCACAGCGGCACCACGGCGGACGGTTTCAGCGTCCAACTGACGGGCAGCGCGCCGCGGCCGGTCGCCGCGCAGATGCCGTCCATGTCGCCCGAGGCGAAGACGTGGCTCGAGCCGACGATATCCTCGCCCCAGACATCGACGCCGACGATGGACAGCGGCATGCGGATGCCGCCCTTCAGCACCTTTTCGGCCTGTCCGACGGGAACACGCTTGCCGCGCAGAATGCCGTTGAGGTCGCAGACGACGGCCTGGATGCTCTCCACGCCATCGGCATCGATCAGCCATGCGGAATCTTCGCTCAAGGTCATGGTTCCCTTTCCATATCACATAATTATTTTTGTGATCACATTTTCAAAATATGCACACTTTCTTGTCACGGGTCAAGCTGCTAGAAACTGTGACAAGGGATCGAACAGCACCCGGCAGCCTGGCACAGGAGGAATGGATTGGGCAACTTGGCGCTTGAGCCGCTGGACCGGCCGGACGGTATGACAACGCATGAATATGCGCACCGGCGCCTGCGCCAGGCCATCATGGTGGGTTCCATCCGGCCCGGGGAATCGCTGACGATACGGGGCATCGCCGAGGCCATGGAATCGAGCCCGACGCCCGTGCGCGAGGCGCTGCGCCGGCTGTCCTCGGAGGGGGCGCTCAGGGTGCTGGACAACCGGCGCATCATGGTGCCGCGCATGACGGCGGACCGCTTCAGCGAACTCGTCTCGCTGAGGGCGGTGCTGGAACAGCATGCCGCCCGCCGCGCCGTGCCGCACATCACCGAACGGCGCATCGACCGGCTGGAGGAGATCGACAAGGCGCAGGACGAGGCCATCGCCCGCAAGGACAACGGCACGGCCTTGCTGCTGAACCAGGAATTCCACCGCACGCTCTACACGGCCAATCCCGAGCAGGTGATCATGCCGATGGTGGAAAGCGTGTGGCTGCAGCTCGGGCCCTTCCTCGGCATCGCCATGGAGCATGTGGCCCAGCTCTATTTCGTCGATCGTCACCAGGAGGCGATCGCGGCGCTGCGCAAGCGCGATGCCGACGGCGTGGCCGCGGCCATCAAGGCGGACATTTCCGAGGGCATCGGCGGTTTCGAGCGTTCGGCGATCGAAAACCTGCTGCGGCTCGCCGGGCAGTAGCGCTAAACGACGGTCACGCCGTCGCCGCATGCCACGCGGCCCGTGCCCATCACACTCGCCAGCACCCCGAAACCGCCGCCGCCATGCCGGGCGATCGCGTGCAGCACGTCCTTGTCGAAGGGGATGCCGGGCTGGCCGAGCGCGGTGAAGGCGCATCGCGTGCAGGGTTCGGTGATCTCCACCACCGTATTTCCGAGGGAGAGTCGGCGGCCGACAAGCTTCTGCTCGGTGAAACCGGCATCGTTGCCGTCGGTCTCGATCAGGATGTTCGGCCGGAACCGGCGGACATCGAGGACCGCTTGCGGCAGCAGCGCCTGAAGGCGGGCGAGCGAGGATGTCGTCAGGATGTGCAGGTGGCCGCGCTCGTAGCGCGGCGCCGCATCGGTGCCGAAGGGCAGGAAGCGGACGGGAAAACCGAGATGCCGGATGCGGCTTCGTCGGCCTGGGGCGAGGGCACGGCATGCCAGACCGCGCCGTCGCGGCTGATCTCCAGCCCGCCCGCGCCGAGCCGGGAGCAAAGATCGGGCACGGGCCGCCAGCGTCGCGCGCTTTCAGGTGCTGCGGCTTCGAGGCCGCCTGCGTCGAAGAGGCCCCATTGCCGGTCCCCGGCGACACCGCCATCGTCGAGATTCGTCATCTCAAGCCGTTCGCCTGTCAGCGAGCTTACGGGGTAGCGCCAGAGTTCGCGCACGGTACCGAACCGCATGCCGTTTCCTTTCCGTGCCGATCGGATGCGACGCTATCGCCACATCCGCCTGATGTCGACCGTCGATCGCTGACGGCGCTTTACCGCGGCCAGGCGGCTTGCATCGCGCGTTCGGGCCATGCAATGGATCGACAAGCGTGGCTATCGACGAAGGGGCGGGTGCATGAAGACGGATGTCATCGTTCTCGGTGCGGGCGTGGTGGGCATTTCGACCGCCATCCATCTGGCGCGGCGCGGCAAGTCCGTGGTGCTGGTCGATCGGCGCGGCGCGGCGGAGGAGACCTCCTACGGCAATGCCGGGCTCATCCAGCGCGAGGGCGTATTTCCCTATGGTTTCCCGCACGATTTCGGCGCTCTGTTCCGCTACGCGCTGAACAACACGATCGATGCGCACTACCATCCCTCGGCCATTCCCGGCATCATCCCGTTTCTCGCCCGCTACTGGTGGCATTCGGGCTTTCGCCAGCACCAGAGCATCGCCCATCTCTACGCGCCGCTGATCGAGAACTCGATTTCCGAGCACGCCGACCTCATCGCCGCCTCCGGCGCCGATGATCTCATCCGCAAGGACGGCTGGATGAAGGTTTTTCGCACGGAGAAGGAGCGTGACAAGGCCTATGCGGATGCGGAGAAGCTCTCGGCCAATTTCGGCGTCAACCACCAGAAGCTGACGACGGCGGAAGTGGCGGCGGCCGAACCATCGATCCGCGCGGATCTCACCGGCGGTCTGCGCTGGACCGATCCCTGGTCGATCCTCGATCCGCAAGGTCTTCTCAAGCGCTACCTCGCCTATTTCCAGTCACTGGGCGGGCAGCTGAAGGCGGGCGATGCCGCGACTATCGAGCATGTGCTGGAAGGCGAAGGCTGGCGCATCGCCACACCCGAGGGGCCGCTGGAGGGCAGGGAGGTCGTCGTGGCGCTCGGTCCCTGGGCCGATACGGTGACACGCAAGCTCGGCTACCGCTTCCCGCTCGCCGTCAAGCGCGGCTACCACATGCATTACGGCACGCAGGACGGGGCAAGCCTCAACAACTGGGTGCTGGATGCCGAGCGCGGCTATTTCCTCGCGCCGATGAACCAGGGCATCCGCCTTACCACGGGTGCGGAATTCGCCCGACGCGACACGCGCAAGACGCCGGTGCAGTTGCGGCGGGCCGAAAAGGTCGCGCGCGAATTCTTCCCGCTTGCTGAACGCCGCGACGAAGAGCCGTGGATGGGTTCGCGCCCCTGCACTCCCGACATGATGCCCATCATCGGCAAGGCCCCGCGCCATGCCGGCCTGTGGTTCGCCTTCGGCCACGCCCATCACGGCATGACGCTGGGGCCGATCACCGGCCGCGTGCTGGCCGAGAAGATGCTGGGCGAGCGCACGGTGATCAATATCGGGCCGTACCGGCCGGAGCGGTTCATCGCCTGATGGCGGTGATGTGAAGGCGAAAACGTCGTGAAGGGGAGACGTCTGGGCAAGGGATGCTGGCCCAGCAGGCTTATTTGCCGCTGCCGCCTACCCCACCGACGTCATCCTCGGGCTTGACCCGAGGATCCACGCTTCACGGCACGCCCAGAGTTTGTGGCATGGATTCTCGGGTCAAGCCCGAGGATGATGGAGGAGAGGTTGCGGGTCGTGGTTGGAGGTTGCTTGGGCCGCAGGCAATCACCTACCGCCTTATCCGCGTCGACAGGATGATCGACGACAGCGTGCGCTCCACGCCCTCGATTTCACCGATGCGGTCGATCAGGTGGTCGAGTTCGGCGATCGACGTTGCCTCCACGATGGCGATCAGGTCGAAGCTGCCGCTCACCGAATGCAGCGTCCGCACGGCCGAGATGGCGTGCAGGTCCGTCGTGATGCGCGCCAGCGTCTTCGGCGCGATGGTGATGAGCACATGCGCCTTCACCATGCCGCTCTCATAGGCGTCGGAAAGTTTCACGCCGTAGCCGGCAATGACCCCGTCCCGTTCCAGCCGGTCGATCTTCGCCTGCACCGTCGTGCGGGACAGGCCGAGCCTGCGGGCGATGGTCGCCGTCTGCTCGCGGGCGTTCTCGCTGAGGATGGCGAGCAGTTCGCGATCCTTGGCGCCTAGCGTCGAAATGCTCATCTTCACCGTCATTATGCCGATACTGGTTATGTATTATGTCATGTATGGCGCTTTAAATCGACGGGCCCGCCTCCAAAATGTGTGCATCAGTTCATGCCGGAGGGAATCACATGAAGGACATCGTCGTCATCGGCGCAGGCAAGATCGGCTCGACCATCGCGCGCATGCTGGCTCACAGCGGAGACTATCGCGTTACGGTCGCGGACCGTTCGGAAGAGCAGCTTGCCGGCATCGAAAGCCACGCTGCCGTCACGACCAAGGTCGTCGATATCGCCGACGCGGCCGCGATGAAGGCCCTGCTGTCCGGCAAGTTCGCCGTTCTCTCGGCCGCGCCGTATCACCTGACCGTTGCCATCGCCGAAGCGGCTGCCGCTGCCGGCGTGCACTATCTCGACCTCACCGAGGACGTCGAATCCACGCGCCAGGTCAAGCGCATCGCCGAAAACGCCAAAACGGCCTTCATTCCGCAATGCGGGCTGGCGCCGGGCTTCATTTCCATCGTCGCCAACGATCTCGCCAGCCGCTTCGACACGCTCGAAAGCGTGCGCATGCGCGTCGGCGCGCTGCCGCAGTATCCGTCCAACGCGCTGAACTATAACCTGACCTGGAGCACGGACGGCGTCATCAACGAATATATCGAGCCCTGCGAGGCCATCGTCGAAAGTGCGCTGATCGAGGTTCCGGCGCTGGAAGAGCGCGAGGAATTCTCGCTCGACGGCGTGACCTACGAAGCCTTCAACACGTCGGGCGGCCTCGGCACGCTGTGCGAGACGCTGAAGGGCAAGGTGCGCACGCTGAACTACAAGACGATCCGCTATCCCGGCCATGCCGCCATCATGAAGGCGCTCCTGAACGACCTCGGCCTGCGTCACCGCCGCGAAGTCCTCAAGGACATCTTCGAGAATGCATTGCCGACCACCACGCAGGATGTCGTCATCATCTTCGTGACGGTTTCGGGCCGCAAGGGCGGGCGCCTGATTCAGGAAACCTATGCCAACAAGGTCTACAGCGCGCCCGTCGCCGGCGCCCTGCATTCCGCCATCCAGATCACGACGGCCGGCTCGATCTGCGCGGTGCTCGATATGCTCGCCGACGGCACGCTGCGCGCCGAGGGCTTCGTGCGCCAGGAGGAAATCGCGCTCGACGCCTTCCTCGCCAACCGCTTCGGCCATCATTACGCCCAGGAGCAGCACGGCGCCCGCGCCGCCTGACCGATAAAACCCATCGAACGCCCGACCCAAAAGGCCGGGGCGTTTTCACGATCGTGGCTCCGCCGCGGGGAAGAGAAGAACGCCGCAAAGGCGCGGACACATAAAAATGGGGCCTTTTTCGAGGCCCCTTTTCTTTTGCCGATTTCCTGCCGCTCAGGCGAGCTTTGCGCAGGCGTCCGCGATGCGCTTCAGCGCTTCGGTCAATTCCGCTTCCGACGTGGCGTAGGAGATGCGGAAATAGGGGGAGAGGCCGAAGGCGGAGCCGGGGACGACGGCGACATTGGCGTCTTCCAGGAGATAATCCGTGAAGTCGCTGTCGGTTTCGAGGCGCTTGCCCCTGGGTGTCGTCTTGCCGATCACGCCGGCACAGCCGGAGAAGGTGTAGAAGGCGCCTTCCGGAGTGCGGCAGGCAAGGCCGGGAATGGCGTTCAGGGCGGAGACGACGAGGTCGCGGCGGTGCTTGAAGCTTGCCTGACGGTCCTTCAAAAATTCCTGAGGACCGTTGAGGGCCTCGACCGATGCGGCCTGGCTGACGGAGGAGGGGCAGGAGGTCGCCTGGCTCTGGATCACGGCCATGGCCTTGATCAACGCCTTCGGGCCACCGGCATAGCCGATGCGCCAGCCGGTCATCGCATAGGCCTTCGAGACGCCGTTGATCGTTAGCGTGCGGCTTTTCAGGCGCGGCTCGATGGCGACGGGCGTCACGAACCTGAATCCATCGTAGACGATGTGTTCGTACATGTCGTCGACCATCAGCCAGACATGCGGGTGCTTCAAGAGCACATCGAGCAGCGGGCGGTAGTCGGCTTCGCTGTAGGCGGCGCCCGACGGGTTGGACGGCGAGTTGAGCAGCACCCAGCGCGTTTTCGGCGTGATCGCCTTTGCCAGTTGCTCGGCCTTCAGGCGGAAGCCGGCTTCGGCGTCGCAGGGGATCAGCACCGGCACGCCGCCGCAGATTTCCACGATGTCGGAATAGGAGGTCCAGTAGGGCGTCGGGATGATCACCTCGTCGCCCGGATCGATGCTCGCCATGAAGGCGTTGAACAGGATCTGCTTGGCGCCCGTCGCGACGGTGACTTCGTCGAGCGCGTAATCCACGCCGTTTTCGCGGCGGAATTTTTCGGAAATCGCCGTCTTCAGCGCCGGGGTACCGTCGAGCGCGGTGTATTTCGTGTCGCCGCGGTCGATGGCGGCCTTGGCGGCTTCCTTGACGTTGTCGGGCGTGTCGAAATCAGGCTCGCCGGCGCCGAGGATGATGACCGGCAGGCCGTCCTTCTTCATGGCAGCGGCGCGGGCGCCGATCTGCAGGATCTTGGAGACGCCGATGGCGGCGATACGTGAGGCGGGCTGGAAGCCCGCCTCCTCGATCTTGGTCTGGTTGTTCATGGTGGTTTACTCGATATCGCCCTTATTCGATGTCAAACGAGACGCCCTGGGCGAGCGGCAGGGCCTTCGAGTAGTTCACCGTGTTGGTGGCGCGGCGCATATAGGCCTTCCAGGCGTCGGAGCCGGATTCGCGGCCGCCGCCGGTTTCCTTCTCGCCGCCGAACGCGCCGCCGATTTCCGCGCCTGAGGTGCCGATATTGACGTTTGCGATGCCGCAGTCCGAACCGTCGGCGGACAGGAAGCGCTCGGCTTCCTGGACGTTGAGCGTGAAGATCGACGAGGAGAGACCGGCCGAAACGGCGTTGTGGTCGTCCAGTACGGCATCGAAGTCGGAATACTTCATGACGTAGAGGATCGGCGCGAAGGTTTCTTCGAGAACCGGGCCGGCCTGATTCGGCATTTCTACGATGGCCGGCTTCACATAATAGGCCGTGTCCTTGCCGGCCTCAATGACGCGCTCGCCGCCGGTGACGGAACCGCCCTCGGCCTTGGCCGCTTCCAGCGCCTTCTGCATGTTGTCGAAGGCCTGCTTATCCACGAGCGGACCGACGAGGGCCGAGGTCTCCAGCGGGTTGCCGACGGAAACGCTGGTATAGGCCTTCTTCAGGCGCGGCACGAGCTGGTCGTAGACGCTGTCATGCACGAAGAGGCGGCGCAGCGTCGTGCAGCGCTGGCCGGCGGTGCCCATAGCACCAAAGGCAATCGCGCGCAGCGCCATGTCGAGATCGGCGGACGGGCAGACGATGCCGGCATTGTTGCCGCCGAGCTCGAGGATCGAGCGGGCGAAACGCTTGGCGAGACGCGGGCCGACTTCCTTGCCCATGCGGGTGGAGCCGGTGGCCGAGACGAGCGCGACCTTGGGATTGTCGACGAGGGCTTCACCGATGGCGCGGTCGCCGATGAGGACCTGGCTGAGGTTTGCCGGGGCATCGCCGAAACGGGCCAGCGCACGCTCGAGGATCGCCTGGCTGGCGAGTGCCGTCAGCGGGGTCTTTTCGGAGGGCTTCCAGACGATGGAATTTCCGGCGACGAGGGCGAGCGCGGCGTTCCACGACCAGACGGCGACCGGGAAGTTGAAGGCCGAGATGATGCCGACGACGCCGAGCGGGTGCCAGGTTTCCATCATGCGGTGGCCGGGGCGCTCGGTGGCGATCGTCAGGCCGTAGAGCTGGCGGGAGAGGCCGACGGCGAAATCGCAGATGTCGATCATTTCCTGCACTTCGCCGAGGCCTTCCGAGGTGATCTTGCCGGCTTCGATGGAAACGAGGCGGCCGAGATCGGCCTTGGCGGCGCGCAGCTCTTCACCGAGCAGGCGCACGAGTTCGCCGCGCTTGGGGGCGGGCACGAGGCGCCATGCCTTGAAGGCTTCGTGGGCGGCGTCGATGGCCTTGTCGGTCTCTGCGCCCGAAACGGTCTTCAGCTTGCCGATCTCTTCGCCGCTGACGGGGCTGAAGGAGGCCATGTCGCCACCCTGCCAGGCGCTGCGGGCAACGCCGAGCTTGTCGAGAAGGGCTTCGGTTTCCTTTTTCACGTCGACTGTCGTCATGGGGGTATCTCCCTGTTGTCTCTCAGAATGTCATGGCGCCGAGCGGGCCCGGCGAGGTGATGGTCTTCAGCCCGGCCGCCAGCTTGCGCAGGTCGTCCGGGGTGTATTTGTCGTAGAAGGCCTGGTTCTTGCGGCCGATGGCGTGTTCCGCGCTGAAGCTGCCGCCGAATTGTTCGACCGCGACGGTGAAGACCCAGTCGCGCAGGTCCATCTCGAAATCGGGATCGGCGAGCCGCGGGTCGTCCTTGGCCACGACGAGGTTGAAGTGCACGCCGCCATCGCCGATATGGCCGAAATCGCAGATCGTCACGTCCTCGAAGTGATCCGGCATCTCCGCCTTCATATGGGCAAGGAAGGGCATGATGTCACCCCGGCGGAAGGACAGATCGAAGGCGATCAATCGCCCGCTATGTTTCACGCCTTCCGACAGCGCATGGCGCAGCGCCCAGATCTCGTGCGGGGGGCCGACAAAGGCATCGGCGAGCGGCGCGTCCTCGCGTTCCCAGATGGCCGCCAGAACCTCTTCCAACACCGCATCGAGCGGCTGCTCGCCGTCGCGCGGCGGGGTCGAGCGGGAGATTTCGGCGAGGATGACGAAATCGGGCACGATGCCGCCCTGGAAGGGATTGCGCAGCGAGGGAACGTGGTCGAGCGCGGCGCTGATGGCGTTGCCGGACATGGCCTCGAAAGCCGAGAGGTAGCTTCCGAGCGCGTCTTCCATGGCCACCAGCAGCGTCGCGACCTCAGCGGGCGAGGATGGCACGAGCAGGGCGGTTGCCGATTGTTTCGGCGCAGGCTCCAGGTTGAGAACGCATTCCGTGATGATGCCGAAGGCGCCGGAGGTGCCGATGAACAGCTGTTTCCAGTCCACGCCGGTGTTGTTCTTGCGCAGGTCCGAGGACAAGTCGAGCACGGTGCCGGCCTCATCGGCGAGAACGACGGTGAGGCCCAGCGTGTTGCGGCGCACGTCGCCGTAGCGCAGGAAGCGCGAGCCGCCGGTGTTCGTCGCGATCATGCCGCCGAGGCGCGGATCGGCGCCGAGGTCGATGGGGAAGAACAGGCCGGTGTCTTCGAGCTTTGCGTTGAGGTCGGAGAGACGAACGCCCGCGCCGGCCTTGATCGTGCGGTTCACCCGATCGAGCGCGAAGGGTGCGGTCAGACGGTCGAGGCTCAAAACGCCCTGACGGCCGCTGTCGTCGGGCGTCGAGCCGGAGACGAGGCCGGTATTGCCGGATTGCGGGACGAGGGCGATGGCGTTCTTCACGCAGTAGGCGACGACGGCGGAGGTCTCGGCAGTCGTTGCCGGGCGGGCGACGAAGGCGGCGCGGCCTTTATCATAGCGCGCGCCGGTCTCGTATGCGGCCATGTCGGCGGGCGCGGTGAGAAGACCCTTCTCACCGACGAGGCTTTTCAGCGCTTCGATATGCCCTGCCTCGATCATGCTGGCGTCCATTATTCCGCGGCGGCCGCCATGTTGACGATGCCGAGGCACATTTCAAGCGAGGCGCGCTGGATGCCGGCATAATGGGCGAATTCGTCCAGAACCGTGGCGCCCAGATCGCGCTCGAACATCACCTGGTTGGGGCTTGCGACGAAATCCTGCGTCGCGTCGTCGCCGAGATTGGACTGGAAGATGCCCGCGGCGCTGACCGGGAGGAAGTCTTCGTAGACGATCGGGTCGAACTGGATGAGGCCGGCTTCGATGGCGGTTTCGAGGTCGGCGCTGCGGTCGGAGGACGCCTTGCCCTTCTCGGTCAGCGAATAGCGGAAATAGCCGAGGCCCGCCTTGCGAATACCGTCCCAGGTGTCCGGAAAGGCCTTGAAGACATCGGCAAGGGCGGCTTCGTATTCGGCGGCGTTGGAGCCGTCGGCGGCCGGGCGCGCGCGGGCGCGCGTGTCGTTCAGAAGCTGGTCGTAGAGCGCGCGGCCCTTCGGGGTCAGCGCCACGCCGCGCTGTTCGATCTCGCCGAAGCGGGCGGTGTGCGAGCCCTTCTGCCAGCTGCCGTCGCTGCCTATGAAGGAGACAGCCTCTTCCAGCGCCTTGAACGAGGTCTGGCGCAGCAGGATGGGGCAGGTGCGGGTCGGCGGGCCCTCGACGATGGCCTTGGGCGCGATGCCCTCTTCCGGCATGCGGGCCTGCACCTTGTCGATATCGAGCGTGCGCGGGGTGAGATGGTTGATATGCGGGCCCTTGAAGGAGACGACGTCGGCGATCAGGCGGTGCGCGTCGTGCAGCCGCTTGTACATGTCGGTGCTGACGATGGCATGGTCGTGCCAGCGGAAGGTTTCCAGCACTTCAGCCACGAAACGGGCGGCATCGGTTTCATCGAGGCCGCCGTCACGCTCGGCCTTTTCGACCAGCCGGACGGCTTCGTCGGTGAAGATCTTGCGCGCGGCCAGAACGGCGGCGGCCTCTTCGCGGAGCTTTTCATCGGCGATCAGGTCGAGACGCAGCAGCGAGGTGAAGACGCGGAAGGGATTGCGGCTCAAGCTCTCCGCGCCGACCGGGCGGAAGGCGGTGGAATGGACCGGCACGCCGGCCGTCGACAGGTCGTAGTAGCCGACCGGGAACATGCCCATGACGGCAAAGACGCGGCGCATCATGGAAAGCTCTTCCGGCGTGCCCAGGCGGATGGCGCCGTGGCGCTCTTCCGAGATGCGGTCGAGCGAATCGGTCGCCTCCAGGCGATCCTTCAGATGCGGATCGGCGGCGAGCGTCTCGTCGTTGACCCTGGCGACCAGGGCCATCAGCGTGCCATAGGCCGGAACCTCGTCGCGGTACATGGCGGACATCGCGGCGGAGAAATCCGCGCGGATCTTGTCGGCGGAAAGGATCGAATTTGCCTTCATGGGAAGTTGTCTCATCTGTTTGACGCGATTCCGGACGGAAAACCGTTTCACACTTTTCCTGGAATTGCTGTACAAGGTGGGAGGCCCTGTTCATTCTCAAAACGGATCATACCGGATCGTTTCCTTGAGTGATTGCGACCGTTCTGACTATGTTGATGCGAGGAATGAATGAAGCTCAGTCGCAGGCTGATCCCCGACGTCACCACGCTGCAGGCGTTCGAATGCGCCGCACGCCATGGCTCCTTCACGCAGGCCGCGCACGAGCTGAACCTCACCCAGAGCGCCGTCAGCCGCCAGATCAAGGATCTGGAGGAACAGCTCGGCGTGCTGCTCTTCGAGCGTGTACGCCAGCGCGTGGTGCTGTCGGACGACGGGCGGCGCTTCCTGCCGGAGGTGCGCAAGCTCCTGCACCAGACGGAAGAGACCATGCTGCGCGCCATGGCGTCCGCGTCGTCGGAACACAGCCTCGCCATCGCGACCCTGCCGACCTTCGGCAGCCGCTGGCTGACGCCGCGCATCCCCGGCTTCCTCGCCCGGCATCCCGGCACGATCATCAACATCGCCTCGCGCTCGGCGCCGTTCGATTTCGACGAGGAGAATTTCGACCTCGCGATCCATTACGGCCAGCCCGTCTGGGCGCGCGCCTCCTGCTCCTATCTATGCAGCGAGATCATCCTGCCGGCGGCAAGTCCCGATCTCCTGAAGTCCTGGGCTCCGTCGGAGCCGAAGGATCTGGAAACGGCGCCGCTGCTGCATCTCGCCACCCGGCCGAAGCTGTGGGCGCAATGGTTCGAGCTGAACGGCGGATCGGCCGATACCGCCTATCGCGGCCACCGCTTCGACCAGTTCTCGATGGTGATCGAATCCGCCGTGGCCGGCCTCGGCTTCGCGCTCCTGCCGAAATACCTGATAGAGCAGGAGCTTGCGAGCGGACGCCTCGCCGTCGTCTTCGACCGGCCGATGGAGACGGAGAACAGCTACTATCTCGTCGTGCCGGAGGGCAAGCTGGAGAACCCGCTCAGCCAGGCGTTCCGGGCCTGGATCGCCGGGCAGGTGCCGGCCTGAGAACCCGCCGGCATCATGCGGCGGGGGCATGACCCGGTTCGCAATTTTTGCTTTAGTGAGAAAGCCGCATGGTCGATGCTGTGCGGACAATCCTCCTTGTGAAAAGACACACCACGATGCTCAATGATCCGCGCTCCCATGGCCTCTGGGAGATGACCGCCCCGCCCGCCCCCGACACCGTCGCCTTCTCCGGAAAGGCCGAAGCGGATGTCGTCATCGTCGGCGGCGGCTATACCGGGTTTTCCGCAGCGCTCCATCTGGCCGAGCGCGGCACGCGGGTCGTCCTGCTGGAAGGCGCGGAGATCGGCTATGGCGGGTCGGGCCGCAATGTCGGCCTCGTCAATGCCGGCATGTGGGTGATGCCCGACGAGCTGCCGGGCGTTCTCGGCGATGTCTACGGCAGCCGTCTGCTCGATGTTCTCGGCAACGCGCCGCGCCTCGTTTTCGACCTCGTCGAAAAGCACGGGATCGACTGCGAGATCAATCCGGCCGGCACGCTGCATTGCGCCGTCGGCCAATCCGGCCTCGACGAACTGAAGCAGCGCGCCGAGCAATGGTCCCGCCGGGGCGCGCCCGTGCGGCTGCTGGATGCGGCGGAGACGGCGACGAAGGTCGGCACCGACGCCTATGCCGGCGCCCTTCTCGACATGCGCGCAGGCACGATCCAGCCGCTTGCCTATGCCCGCGGCCTTGCCCGCGCCGCCATTGCGGCCGGCGCGCAGGTGTTTACCGGAAGCCCTGTGACGGGGGCGGAGCGCAACGGCACCCGCTGGGCGGTGAAGACGGCGCGCGGCGACGTGACGGCCGATTGGGTGATCGTGGCGACCAATGCCTATACCGTCTCGCCCTGGAACGTGGTGCGCACGGAACTCGTGCACCTTCCCTATTTCAATTTCGCCACGGTGCCGCTGTCGGCCGAAATGCAGGCAAGGATCCTGCCGGAGCGCCAGGGAGCATGGGATACGAAGGAGGTGTTGTCCTCCTTCCGGTTCGACAAGCGCGGCCGGCTGGTTTTCGGCAGCGTCGGCGCTCTGCGCGGCACGGGGCTCGGCATCCACAAGGCATGGGCGCGCCGTTCGCTCAGGAAGCTGTTTCCCGGCATCGGTGACGTCGCCTTCGAGGCGGAGTGGTACGGCAAGATCGGCATGACCGCCGACAACCTGCCGCGCTTCCACCGGCTGGCTGACAACGTCGTCGGCTTCTCGGGCTATAACGGCCGCGGCATCGCGCCGGGCACCGTCTTCGGCCGCACGCTGGCCGAGCTCGTATCCGGCCGCATCGCCGAAGCCGACCTGCCGCTGCCGGTCACCGATCCGCAGGCGCAGTCCTTCCGCTCCGCGCGGGAGGGGTACTACGAGCTCGGCGCCCAGCTGGCCCATTTCGCAGGCGCGCGGTTTTAGAGGATGTAACGAACAAAACGCCCGGCCGAAGCCGGGCGTTTTGCATTTCTGGCGGGTCTCAGTGCTGCTTTGACGGCAGGCGCGGCAGGAAGATCGTGAGGATGCCGAGAAGCGGCAGATACGAGCAGATCTGGTAGACGAAGTTGATGCCGTGGCTGTCGGCGATGCCGCCGAGCAGGGCCGCACCCAGCCCGCCCGCGCCGAAGGCGAAGCCGAAGAAGACGCCGGCGATCATGCCGACGCGGCCCGGCACCAGTTCCTGCGCGAAGACGACGATGTTGGAGAAGGCCGAGGAGAAGATCAGGCCGATCAGCACCGTCAGAACGCCCGTCCAGAACAGGTTGGCATAGGGCAGCATCAGCGCGAACGGGATGACGCCGAGGATCGAGAACCAGATCACGAAGCGGGTGCCGAAACGGTCGCCGATCGGCCCGCCCATGAAGACGCCGAGCGCGGAAGCGCCGAGGAACAGGAAGAGCATCAGCTGCGCCTGCTGCACATCGAGACCGAAACGGCCGATCGTGTAGAAGGTGAAGTAGCTCGAGATGCTGGCGAGATAGGCATTCTTCGTGGTGGTCAAGAGGACGAGGACGGCGAGCGCCCAGGCCACGCGGCCGCGCGGCAGCGGCAGGTCGCGGCTGGCGGCGGGCCGACCGGCCGCCAGGCGGCGCTCGCCGGCATACCAGTTGCCGACCCAGGTCAGGATCGTCATGCCGAGCAGGGCGGCGACCGAAAACCACGCGACGCTGGACTGGCCGAAGGGCAGCACGATGAAGGCGGCGAGCAGCGGGCCGAGGGCCGTGCCGGCATTGCCGCCGACCTGGAACATCGACTGCGCCAGGCCGTGGCGACCGCCCGAGGCGAGGCGCGCGACACGCGAGGATTCCGGGTGGAAGATCGCCGAGCCGAGGCCGATCAGGCAGGCGCCGAAGACCAGCACGGGGAAGGAGTGCGCATAGGCCAGCATGATCAGGCCGCAGAAGGTGCTGCCCATGCCGACCGGCAGCGAGAAGGGCATCGGCCAGCGGTCCGTCACGATGCCGACGGCCGGCTGCAGCAGCGAGGCCGTGACCTGGAAGGCGAGCGTCAGGAAGCCGATCTGCATGAAGTCGAGCGCGTAGTTCGCCTTCAGCAGCGGATAGAGCGACGTCAGGAGCGACTGCATGATGTCGTTCAGCATGTGGCAGGCGCTGACGGCGATGATGATGGAATAGGACGTGGTGGCGGCGCTACTGCGCGCCGCGGGGACGACAGTCGACATGTTTTCCTCGAGGTTTCGACCCGGACAGGTTTTTCTTGCTGAATTACAAGTATTGCCTGCGGCCTGCTTTCGTGCTGAGGTCCATTTCTTACGCGATTGGGCCAAAGATGGAAAAACTCACGGAATCCCGCCTCAAGACGCTGCATGAGGAGCATGTCCGCAACCTTGCCCGCATGGAGCAGTCGAACGAGGACGTTCTGGTGCACAGCACGGACGTTCCCGGCGGCTATACCGTGCCGCCGCACCATCACCGCCGCACGCAGTTCCTCTGCGTCTTCTCCGGCGTCGTGCTGGTCGCGACGGATCGCGGCCGCTGGATGATCCCGCCGGGCCACGCCCTGCTCATTCCGCGCGGGCTGGAGCATTCCGTCGAGATGTATTCGGATGTCAGCATGCGCTCGGTCTATATCTATTCGCCCGAGGGACGCGCGGCGGCGCGCGAGCCCGTCGTGCTGGAGGTGACGGATCTTGCCCGCCAGCTCATCGCCGAGGCGCTGCGCAAAGGGGCGGTGGCGGAAGACCGGGTGCGGGGCGAGCTGGTGATGGCCTTGCTGCTCGACGAGATCGGCCGCCTGCAGGAGCGCCGGCTGGGCCTGCCCTTTCCGGCGAGCGGCCGGCTTGCCGGGCTTTGCCGCGATTTCGTCGCGCAGCCGTCGCCGGCCGCCAAGATCGACGACTGGGCGCGCCGCCTCAACATGAGCCGGCGCACCTTCACGCGCTTCTTCCGGCAGGAGATGGGGGTCAGCTTCGTGACCTGGCGCCAGCAGGCCTGCCTTTTTGCCTGCCTGCCGCGCCTTGCGGCCGGCGAGCCGGTGACGCGGGTGGCGCTCGATGCCGGCTATGAAAGCGTGCCGGCCTTTACCACCATGTTCAGGCGCATGCTGGGGGCCGCACCACGCGCCTATCTGACGAACCGCGAGGCGGCCTAAAGTCTCAAAAAGACCGACAAAGGACGTGATCGGGGGGCTGTTTTCCGCCGGCTTTTGGGATTAGGAAGGGCTGCGGGACCCAAACCGGGCCGCAAACCGGGAGCGCTGGCCGCACGGGAGACGGGGCATGAGAAAGATATCGGTCATCGGCATCGGTGCGGGCAACCCCGAGCACATGACCATTCAGGCCATCAATGCGCTGAACCGGGCGGATGTGCTGCTCATTCCGCTGAAAGGCGACGAGAAGGCGTTCCTGGCCGATGCGCGCCGGGACATCTGCGCGCGTTTCCTCACCAATCCCGCCTGCCGCATCCTGGATTATGCCGTGCCGGTGCGCAATGCCGACGGCGTCTACGAAGACGGCGTGCGCGACTGGCACCAGGCCATCGCCGCCATCTACGAACGCACGCTCCTGAACGACCTCGGCGAGGACGAGACGCTCGGCCTGCTCGTCTGGGGCGATCCGATGCTCTACGACAGCACGCTGCGCATTGTCGATCACGTGCGCGCCGCCGGCCACGTCGCCTTCGAGATGGAGGTCATTCCCGGCATCACCAGCGTGCAGGCGTTGTGCGCCGGCCACGGCATCGCGCTCAACCGTATCGGCCTGCCCGTCGAGATCACCACCGGCCGCCGGCTGGCGGAGGGGTGGCCGGCGGCGACGCGCGACGCGCTGGTCATGCTGGATGGCGTGCAGGCTTTCAAGACGGTGCAGGACCCCGACGCGGAAATCTGGTGGGGCGCCTATCTCGGCACGCCGCACGAAATCCTGCTGTCCGGCCGGCTTGCCGAGATGGCCGAGACGATCACGCAGACCCGCTCCAGGGCGCGCGCCGAACACGGCTGGATCATGGACACCTACCTGATCCGCCGGCCGGTCGCCGATGCCGGGGAGGACGCAGCATGACGGCCGCGTCCCACCGCATCGATACCGACACCCTGCGCCGTGGCGCCTGCCCCTCGCTTGCCGCGCCCATGCAGACCGGCGACGGCCTTCTCGTGCGCCTTCGGCCCGTCGCGCCGGCGCTGACGGCGAATGATCTGCTCGCGCTCGCCGGTCTCGCACGCGAAACAGGCAACGGGCTTATCGAAATCACCGCACGCGGCAATATCCAGCTGCGCGGTCTCACGGGCGCCTCGGTGCAGCGACTGGCGCAGGGCCTTGCCGCCGCCGGCATCATGCCGCAGACCGGTGTCGCGATCGAGACGCCAGCGCTGTCCGGCATCGATCCGTCGGAAATCGCCGATGCCACGCCGATGGTCGATGCCTTGCGCGCCGCAATCGCGGCTGCCGGGCTCACGCTCGCGCCGAAACTCGCCATCGTCGTGGATGGCGGCGGCGTGCTGTCGCTTGCCGATATGGTCGCCGATATCAGGCTCGACGCCATCGAGGCGAATGAGGGCGTCGTCTGGCGCCTGGCCGTCGGCGGCGATCGCGAAACGGCGCGTTCCGTCGGCGTGCTTGCAGCCGAATCGGCGGTCGATGGGACGATGGCGGTCGTGGCGGCGCTCGCCGCCATCGGCCCCGCCGCGCGTGGGCGTGATCTTGACGTTCCGGCGCTCGCCGCCGATCTCCCCTTCTCCCCGGTGGGGAGAAGGTGGCCCGAAGGGTTGGATGAGGGGGCTTGCTCACCGGTCGGCGTCTGCGCACCCCCCTCATCCCGTTGCCGCGACCTTCTCCCCGAGGGGGAGCAAGAGGCGAAGTCTTGGTTCAAATCCGGGCTGCGCCATCCGATCGGCGTGCACCATATCGATGGTGCGCTCGTTCTCGGTATCTCCCCGACCTATGGCCAGATGCATGCGGATCGTCTTGCAGCCCTCATTCAAAGCCTCTCGGCCTGCGGCGCCACGGAATTTCGTCTTGCGCCGCACCGCACCCTTCTGGTGCGCGGCCTTTCGGAAGAAGGGCTGGTCGCCGCACAAGGGGCGGCGGAGCGCGAAGGCTTCTGGTGCACGGATCAGGCGCCGGGGCGTTCCGTCTCGATCTGCGCCGGAGCCGCGGGCTGCGCGTCCGCGAGCTTCGATACGCATGCCGCTGCCGATGCCTTGGTGGCCCACGCGGCGGGCCTGCTCGACGGCTCCGTCGATGTCCATATTTCCGGCTGCCCCAAGGGCTGCGCCCATCCGGCGCGCGCGGCCGTCACGCTGTGCGGCACGGCCGGTGGCGTCGGCCTTGTCATGAACGGCAAGGCGTCCGATCCGGCGCTGGCAGCCGTTCCCGCCGAGGGCTTCATGCCGGCGATCCGGCGTCTCGGCGCCCTCTTGCGCAATCGCCGCGCCGAAAGCGAGACGGCGAAAACCCTTCTCGACCGCACGGCGCCCGATACCATCGTTTCCGCATATCAAGGCCATCCATGACTGAATACGACTACATCAAGGATGGCACGGCCATCTACGAGAAATCCTTCGCGATCATCCGCTCGGAGGCCGATCTTGCGCGCTTTTCCGAGGCGGAGGCCGATGTCGCGGTGCGCATGATCCATGCCGCCGGCCTCGTCGAGGCAGCACGGCATTTCGTCTTCTCGCCGGATTTCGTATCGTCGGCGCGGGCCGCACTTCAGGCCGGTGCACCGATCTTCTGCGATGCCGAAATGGTCGCCCGCGGCGTGACCGCCGCCCGCCTGCCTGCCGGCAACGACGTCATCTGCACGCTGCGCGATCCGCGCACGCCGGAACTGGCGGGCGAGATCGGCAATACCCGCTCGGCCGCCGCCATCCGGCTCTGGCTGGAGCGCATGGCCGGCTCCGTCGTCGCCATCGGCAATGCGCCCACGGCATTGTTCTACCTGCTTGAACTGCTGCGCGACGGCGCGCCGAAGCCGGCGGCCATCCTCGGCATGCCGGTCGGCTTCGTCGGCGCGGCGGAATCGAAGGATGCGCTCGCCGAAAATTCCTACGGCGTGCCCTTCGCCATCGTGCGCGGCCGTCTCGGCGGCAGCGCTATGACGGCCGCCGCCCTCAATTCGCTGGCGAGGCCGGGCCTATGAGCACGATGACGGGACGACTCTATGGCGTGGGCACGGGGCCGGGCGACCCGGAACTGCTGACGCTGAAGGCGGTGCGGGCGATCGGCGAAGCCGACGTGCTCGCCTATTTCGCCAAGGCCGGCCGTTCCGGCAACGGGCGCGCCATCGTCGAAGGGCTGCTGAAGCCCGGCATGACGGAACTGCCGCTCTACTATCCCGTGACGACGGAAATCGACAAGGAACACGACGACTACAAGGGCCAGATCACCGGCTTCTACGATGCGTCGGCCGACGCGGTCGCCGCGCATCTGGCGGCCGGCCGCACGGTCGCGATCCTGTCTGAGGGCGATCCGATGTTCTACGGCTCCTACATGCATCTGCATGTGCGGCTGGCCCATCGCTTCCCGACGGAGGTCATTCCCGGCATCACGGCGATGTCCGGCTGCTGGTCGCTCTCCGGCCTGCCGATCGTGCAGGGCGACGACGTGCTGTCGGTCCTGCCGGGCACGATGGCCGAGGGCGAGCTGGAGCGCCGGCTGGGCGACACGCAGGCCGCCGTCATCATGAAGGTCGGCCGCAACCTGCCGAAGATCCGCCGTGCTTTGGCAAGCGCCGGACGCCTCGGCGAGGCCGTTTACGTCGAGCGCGGCACCACGCCGTCGAGCATGTCCATTCGCCTCTCCGAAAAGCTCGACGACACCGCGCCCTATTTCTCGCTGGTGCTCGTGCCCGGCTGGGGCGGGCGGGCATGACGGGCAAGCTCTTCGTGATCGGCACGGGGCCGGGCAATCCCGACCAGATGACGCCGGAAGCGCTGCGCGCGGTCGAGGCGTCCAGCGAATTCTTCGGCTATTTTCCCTATATCGACCGCCTGAACCTGCGGCCCGACCAGATCAAGGTCGCCTCCGACAACCGCGAGGAGCTGAACCGCGCACAGGCGGCGCTCACGCGGGCGGCCGCAGGGGTGAATGTCTGCGTCGTCTCCGGCGGCGATCCCGGCGTGTTCGCCATGGCGGCGGCGGTCTGCGAGGCGATCGACGCGGGACCTGAGGAATGGAAGACGGTCGACCTCGTCGTCGTGCCCGGCGTCACCGCCATGCTGGCGGTCGCCGCCCGCATCGGCGCGCCGCTCGGGCATGATTTCTGCGCGATCTCGCTGTCCGACAATCTGAAGCCCTGGGAGATCATCGAGAAGCGGCTGCGCATGGTTTGCGAGGCGGGCCTCGTCATCGCGCTCTACAATCCGATCAGCAAGGCGCGGCCCTGGCAACTCGGCAAGGCGTTCGAGATCCTGCGCGAGACGCTGCCGGCCGAAACCCCCGTCATCTTCGGCCGCGCGGCGGGCCGTCCCGACGAGCGCATGCTGGTCATGCCGCTGGGGCAAGCCGAGGCTGATCGCGCCGACATGGCGACCTGCGTGGTCATCGGCTCGCCGGAGACGCGCGTCATCGCCCGCCCCGGCCTGCCGGACCTCGTCTACACGCCGCGCTTCCTCAGGGACGTGAGCAGATGATCGGCGAGCCGCTCCGCTTCCTCGGCCGTTCCGGCGCGATGCCCGTCATCGGCCGCCGTCCGCTCGACGAGCACGACGGGCAGGCCGAGAATGCGCGCGGCGACGATCTTGCCGTGGGTGGCCTCGCCGCCGGAATTCTTGCTGACGATCACCTCGATCCGGTGCTCGCGAAGAAGAGCGACCTCGTCCTCCACCGCGAAGGGACCGCGGGCCAGCAGGTATTCGACCTGCGGCGCATCGAGCGGCGGGTCGACCGGATCGACGCTGCGCACGAGATAGTGGTGCTGCGGCGCGGCATCGAAGGCCTTGGCCTCCTGCCGGCCGATGGCGAGGAAGACGCGGCGCGGGTCTTTTCCGAGCGCGGCGACGGCGCCGGCCATCGTGGCGACGCGCGTCCAGCGGTCGCCGTCCGTTTCGTCCCAGCCATGCCGCTCCAGTCGCAGAAGCGGAATGCCGGTCTCACGGCTTGCGGCGCGGGCATTGGCGGAAATCTGCCGGGCGAAGGGATGTGTGGCGTCGATCAGGAGATCGATCTCCTGCGCGCCGAGATAATCGACGAGGCCGGCCACGCCGCCGAAGCCGCCGCTGCGCACCGGCACGGGCTGCGGGGCGGGATCGATCGTGCGGCCGGCAAGCGAGAGCGTCACGGCGAGGTCGTCGCGTTCCGCCAGGCGCGCGGCGAGTTCGCGGGCTTCGGCCGTTCCGCCCAGTATGAGGATGCGTTTCTTGTCCACGCCTGATCCGACCCTTTCGACGGCCGCCCCGTGGCTTTCCATCGTCGGGATCGGCGAAGATGGTCTAGCGGGTCTGGGTGACGAGGCCAAGGCCGCCATCTCCGCCGCGACCGTGGTTTTCGGCGGCGCGCGGCATCTGGAACTCGCCGGCAGCGCCATCCGTGGCGAGCGGCAGGGCTGGCTCAGTCCGTTCGAGCGTTCGGTGGAGGCGGTGCTTGCCGCCCGCGGTCGTCCGGTCGTCGTGCTCGCTTCGGGCGATCCCTTCTTCTTTGGCGTCGGCGTCACGCTGTCGCGCCGCATTGCGCGCGCGGAAATGCGGGTCTTTCCCGCGCCCTCGGCCTTCAGCCTCGCGGCCTCGCGCCTGGGCTGGGCGCTGCAGGACACGGTCTGCATTTCCCTGCACGGTCGCCCCGTCGATCTCATCCGCCCGCACCTGCATCCGGGCGCGCGCATCCTGGCGCTGACATCCGATAGCGATGGGCCGGCCGCGCTTGCCGCCCTTCTTGCCGAAAGCGGGTTCGGCGAATCGCGGCTTACGGTGCTGGAAGCGCTCGGCGGGACGCGCGAACGTGTCAGCCATCACACGGCCGGGCAGTTCGCGCTTGCGGATGCGGATATGCTCAATGTCTGCGCTGTGGAGGTCGCGGCCGCGCATGATGCGCGCATCCTGGCTTTTACGCCGGGGTTGGACGACGCGCTCTTCGAGCACGACGGGCAGATCACCAAGCATGAGATCCGGGCACTGACGCTGTCGGCGCTGGCGCCGCGCCGGGGCGAGCTCCTGTGGGATATCGGCGCGGGGTCGGGCTCGATCGGCATCGAATGGATGCTGGCCGATCCGTCGCTCAGCGCCATCGCCATCGAAGGCCATCCCGAGCGCGCTGGCCGCATCCGCCGCAATGCCGGCAAATTCGGCGTGCCGGGGCTTGCCGTCGTCGAAGGCACGGCGCCGGATGCGCTGGCCGGGCTTGCCGCGCCGGATGCCGTTTTCATCGGCGGCGGCGGCAGCGAGGCTGGCGTGATGGACGCGGCGATGGCGGGGCTCAGGCCCGGCGGCCGGCTCGTCGCCAATGCGGTGACCACGGAAATGGAGGCGGTGCTGCTGGCACATCATGCCCGGCTCGGTGGCGCGCTCATCCGCATCGATATCGCGCGCGCGTCGCCCGTCGGGCAGATGACGGGCTGGCGACCGGCCATGCCGGTCACGCAATGGCGCTGGGTCAAACCGGCCGAACAAGTCGAGGACTAGCACATGACCGTTCACTTCATCGGCGCCGGACCGGGTGCCGCCGACCTCATCACCGTGCGCGGCCGCGACCTCATCGGCACATGCCCTGTCTGCCTCTATGCCGGCTCCATCGTCTCGCCCGAACTCCTGCAATATTGCCCGCCCGGCGCGCGCATCGTCGACACCGCGCCGATGTCGCTCGACGAGATCGAGGCGGAGTATCTCAAGGCCGCGGCGGCCGGTGAGGACGTGGCGCGGCTGCATTCCGGCGACCTGTCCGTCTGGAGCGCGGTTGCCGAGCAGATCCGCCGGCTGGAGAAGCACGGCCTCGCCTATACGATGACCCCCGGCGTGCCTTCGTTTGCGGCGGCCGCAGCCGCGCTCGGCCGCGAGCTGACCATTCCCGCCGTCGCCCAGAGCCTCGTTCTCACCCGCGTTTCGGGCCGCGCGTCGCCCATGCCG
The DNA here is from genome assembly GCF_004514425.2 of Shinella sumterensis. Lineage (GTDB taxonomy): Bacteria > Pseudomonadota > Alphaproteobacteria > Rhizobiales > Rhizobiaceae > Shinella > Shinella sumterensis. The sequence continues at coordinate 63,429 of NZ_MYFN02000005.1, read as the reverse complement.
AACCGCGAGACGCTGGAGGGTTTCGGTGCGACGGGTGCGACGCTTGCCATCCACCTCGCCATCCATGCGCTCGACCAGGTGGTGACGGAACTGACGCCGCTCTACGGCGCCGATTGCCCTGTCGCGATCGTGGTCAAGGCCTCCTGGCCGGATGAGCGCGTGGTGCGCGGCACGCTCGCCGACATCGCCGCGAAGGTCGCGGAAGAGCCGATCGAGCGCACGGCGCTGATCTTCGTCGGGCGGTCGCTCGGTGCCGAGGATTTCCGCGAAAGCTCGCTCTACGACCCCGCCTACCAGCGCCGCTTCCGCGGCCGCGGCGACTGATTACTCCGCAGCTGCGGCAGCAGGGGCCGGCACGTAGTTCAGCACCGGGCCGAGCCAGCGCTCGACCTCCGTCACGGACATGTCCTTGCGGCGGGCGTAGTCCTCCACCTGGTCGCGTTCCACCTTGGCGACGCCGAAATAGTAGCTTTCGGGCGAGGCGATATACAGGCCCGAAACGGAGGAGCCGGGCCACATGGCATAACTCTCCGTCAGCGCGACGCCGATCTGCTGTTCCGCATCGAGAAGACGGAACAGCGTGGTCTTCTCCGTGTGGTCCGGCTGGGCGGGATAGCCCGGCGCCGGGCGGATGCCGGCATAGGGCTCGCCGATGAGATCGGCCGGGGCGTAGGTTTCGTCCGGCGCGTAGGCCCAGAGTTCCTTGCGCACGACTTCATGCATGCGCTCGGCGAAGGCTTCCGCAAAACGGTCGGCCAGCGCCTTGACGAGGATCGAGTTGTAATCGTCGTTCGCCCGCTCGAAGCGCTCGGCAATGGCGATCTCGCCGATGCCGGCCGTCACGACGAAGCCGCCGAGATAATCGGGCTTGCCGCTGTCGACGGGCGCGACGAAATCGGAGAGCGCCACGTTCGGCCGGCCGTCGCGCTTGGAGAGCTGCTGGCGCAGCGTGAAGAAGGTGGCCAGCTCCTCGTTGCGCGCCTCGTCGGTGAAGAGCCTGATATCATCGCCCACGGCCCCCGCCGGCCAGAAGCCGACGACGGCCTTCGGCGTGAACCACTTTTCCGAAATGATCTTCTCCAGCATTGCCTGCGCATCGGCAAACAGCTGGCGGGCGGCAGGCCCCTGCTTCTCGTCGTCGAGGATCTTCGGATAGACGCCCTTCAGCTCCCAGGTCTGGAAGAACGGCGTCCAGTCGATATAGCGGGCGAGGTCCGCGAGGTCCCAATCCTGCCAGACGCGCGTGCCGAGGAAGGAGGGCGTCTTCGGCCGGTAGGCCGACCAGTCGGCCTTGAACGCGTTGTCGCGCGCCTTGGCGATGGGCAGGCGCTGCTTTTCGGCCTCGCTGCGGGCATGGGCGTCGGCCACCTTGCGGTACTCCGCCTGAAGGGTCTCGACGTAGCCCGGTTTCATGTCGGCGGAGAGCAGGCTGCCGACGACGCCGACGGCGCGGCTGGCATCGGTGACATAGACCGCCTGGCCGCGATCGTAGCGCGGATGGATCTTGACGGCGGTGTGCACGCGGCTCGTCGTGGCGCCACCGATGAGGAGGGGAATGTCGAAGCCTTCACGCTCCATCTCCGCGGCGACATGCACCATCTCGTCGAGCGAGGGGGTGATGAGGCCGGAGAGGCCGATGATATCGACCTTTTCGGCTTTGGCCGTCTCAAGAATCTTCGTCGCGGGCACCATGACGCCGAGATCGATGATCTCGTAGTTGTTGCAGGCGAGCACGACGCCGACGATGTTCTTGCCGATGTCGTGCACGTCGCCCTTGACGGTCGCCATCAGGATTTTTCCCGCACTCTGGCGTTCGCCGCTGCCGCCGTTGGCGAGCTTTTCGGCTTCCATGTAGGGCAGGAGCACGGCGACGGCCTGCTTCATCACGCGAGCGGACTTCACGACCTGCGGCAGGAACATCTTGCCCGCGCCGAACAGGTCGCCGACCACGTTCATGCCGGCCATCAGCGGTCCTTCGATGACGTGCAGCGGGCGCTCGGCGTTCTGTCGCGCCTCTTCCGTGTCCTCTTCGACGAATTCGGTGATGCCGTTGACCAGCGCATGTTCCAGCCGCTTTTCGACCGGCCATTCGCGCCAGGCGAGATCGCGTTCCTTGGCTTCCTTGCCCGCCGCGCCCTTGAAGCGTTCGGCGATGTCGAGCAGGCGTTCGGTGGCGGTGCCGCCGGCCTTCGGCTGGCGGTTCAGCACCACGTCCTCGCAGGCCTCGCGCAGGTCCGGTTCGATCGTGTCGTAGACGGCGAGCTGGCCGGCATTCACGATGCCCATGTCCATGCCGGCCTGGATGGCGTGGTAGAGGAAGACCGCGTGCATCGCCTCGCGCACCGGCTCGTTGCCGCGGAAGGAGAAGGAGAGGTTGGACACGCCGCCCGAGATATGGACATGCGGCAGCGTGCGCGTGATCTCGGCCGTCGCCTCGATGAAGTCGACACCGTAATTGTCGTGCTCCTCGATGCCCGTCGCCACGGCGAAGATGTTGGGGTCGAAGACGATATCCTCGGGTGCGAGGCCGGCAACTTCCGTCAGCAGCCTGTAGGCGCGCGTGCAGATTTCCACCTTGCGCGCCCTGGTGTCGGCCTGTCCGGTCTCGTCGAAGGCCATCACCACGACGGCCGCACCATAGGCGCGCACGAGCCTGGCGTGGTGCAGGAAGGCTTCCTCGCCTTCCTTCAGCGAGATGGAATTGACCAGCGGCTTGCCCTGCACGCATTTCAGGCCGGCCTCGATCACCTCCCATTTGGAACTGTCGATCATGACGGGCACGCGGGCGATATCCGGCTCGGCGGCGATGAGGTTGAGGTACTCCACCATCGCCCTGCCGGAATCGATCAGGCCCTCGTCCATGTTGATGTCGATGATCTGGGCACCGTTCGCGACCTGATCGCGCGCGACATCAAGGGCGCTGGCATAGTCGCCGGCGGTGATGAGCTTGCGGAACTTGGCCGAACCCGTGACATTGGTGCGCTCGCCGACATTCACGAAGGGAATGGCGTCGGTCAGCGTGAAGGGTTCGAGACCGGACAGGCGCATGTGGCGCGGGATATCGGGGATTTCGCGCGGCTTGTGGCGCGCGGCGGCCGCGGCGATGGCGCGGATATGGGCCGGCGTCGAGCCGCAGCAGCCGCCGACGATGTTGACCAGCCCGTCGCGCATGAAGTCTTCGATCTGGGCGGCCATTTCCTCCGGGCTTTCGTCATACTGGCCGAAGGCGTTGGGCAGGCCGGCATTCGGATAGGCGCAGACGAAGGTCTGCGCGACGGCGGAAATCTCGGCGAGATGGGCGCGCATGGCATTGGCGCCGAGCGCGCAGTTGAGGCCGATGGAGAAGGGATCGGCATGGCGCACCGAATTCCAGAAGGCCTCCGGCGTCTGGCCGGACAGCGTGCGGCCGGAGAGGTCGGTGATCGTGCCCGAGATCATGACGGGCAGGTGGATGCCCTTTTCCGCGTAGACCTCGTGCGTGGCGAAGATCGCCGCCTTGGCGTTCAGCGTGTCGAAGATCGTCTCGATCAGGATGATATCGGCGCCGCCGTCGATAAGGCCGCGCACCTGCTCGGCATAGGCGATGCGCAGGTCGTCGAAGGTCACGGCGCGATAGCCGGGATTGTTGACGTCGGGTGAGATGGAGGCGGTGCGGTTGGTCGGCCCCAGCGCGCCGGCCACGAAACGGCGCTTGCCGTCCTTCTGCTCGGCGCGCAGGCCCGCGCGGCGCGCAAGGCGGGCGCCGTCGCGGTTCAGCTCATAGACCATGTCCTCCATGCCGTAATCGGCCTGGGCGATCGTCGTGGAGGAAAACGTGTTGGTCTCGAGGATATCCGCACCGGCGAGCGCATAGCGATAATGGATGTCCTCGATGGCGCCCGGCTGGGTCAGCGTCAGCAGGTCGTTGTTGCCCTGCTGATGGCAGGCGCAGTCGCCGAAGCGGTCGCCGCGGAAATCGTCTTCCACCAGCTTCAGGGTCTGGATCTCGGTTCCCATCGCGCCGTCGAGCACGAGGATGCGTTCGCGCGCGGCGGCCTTCAGGGCGGCGAGGATCTCGCGTTCGTCGCGCGGCGGCTGTTCGGGGCCGAACAAGTCGTCCAGGTGGGAATTGGCCATGGAAGAACCCTCCGGTGCTGCATCTCGCACCGGAGATCACATAAAGATATCTTTATGTCAACATATGTTTTGCGCGCTCGCCTAGTGCAGCGGCCCGTCCGCGCCCGCCAGCGACGTGAACAGCGCCTTCAGCCGCGCGATATCAGGGTCGGGATTGTCGAGTCGTGCGAGCTTGTGCACTTCCTTCAGCGCCTCGGCGGCGAGGTCGGCGCCGCGCGGCTGCCAGAGAAGCCAGGAAATGAACACGGATTCCGGGTTGCCGGTGCCGGATGCCTGTTTTTCGGTGAGTTGAAACATGTCTTCCCCAATCGGATCATTGGGGGATGGCCGGACGCACGCTGCTTGTCGCCAATCCCTGGCATTGCAAGCGCACCCTTGGGACACCCCGCCCAGGTCGTTACAGCTATCAGGGCAGGTCTCCTGGCTTGCGGGTCGTCGCGTCTGTCTGGCCTTCCCGGTGCATGATACCAGTGGCGCGGAGCGACAGACGCTCGCCGCTTACAGTTGCGGGGGCAGCGCCGGTCTTGATGCCCAGGTCTTGATGTCCTGGGCCTCGCACCGGCTTCCCTCTTAGCCTCCGGACCGTTTTCGATTCGGAAGACCCTGATGCCGGCAACCTCGCGCCGCTTGGATATCAAGTCAATGGCAGGCGGCGCGCATTCGGGCGGGAACCTTTTTTATCCCCGTGCATTGTTTGTCCGCCTGCACCTCGCGCGGGCTCGTCTCCTGTTCAGGGGGCGCGATTCACCAAAACCGCAGATGAGGGTCCATGCTGCGCCATCCTGCCCTGTTGACAGGTTGCAAGTCTCTGTCCTTACGGCTAAAAAATGCCGTTTTCATGCACCACGCGGCGTGGATGACAAACAGCGTGTCGCTTGAGCCAAAATCGCATCTGGAGCGCCATGAGGGCGCGGTCGGGTGTCATGGCTGATCGCGACAGTAGAACGAAGCCCGCCCGCGAAAGACAATCCGGCGCAACGGCCGCTGCCGGGTGGCTCAACATGGCCGGTTCCAGAATCAGAGACATGTCCCTTCATACTACGCCGCAAGCCCCTTCGCGCGACGCCGATATCCGGCAGATCGACTATAACGACTCGATCCGCGCCACCTATCTCACGCTGGAGGAGCTCGCCGCCTGCGGCGAAGCGCTCGCCCGAGACAAGACGGCGGTGCTTCCGGGTTTCCACCCCTTCGATTTCCGGGCACGGCACAAGGAAAACGAGAAGGAAATCTTCCGCGTCTATCAGGTCACGGCCAAGGACGTGGAGGCCGGCGCGCAGATCACGCCGGCGGCCGAGTGGCTGCTCGACAATTTCTATGTGATCGAGGAAGCGATCCAGGAAGTCCGTCGCGACTTCCCCCGCCGCTTCTACCGGCAGCTTCCCACCATGGAGATCGACGGCCAGCCCTTTCCGCGCACGCTGGCCCTGGCCTGGCTCTATGTCGCCCATACGCACAGCAGTGTCTCGCAGGAAAGCCTGACCGCCTTCGTACAGGGCTTCCAGACGGTGGATCCTTTGAAGATCGGCGAGCTCTGGGCCCTGCCGTCCTTCGTGCGCTTCGTGCTTCTGGAGAACCTGCGGCGTATTTCCAGCCGCGTCGAACGCTCGCGCAAGATGCGCCTCAAGGCCAACGACGTGGCCGACGAGCTCGTGCGCCTCAACGACGCGGAGAAGTCGATTGCGCATCTGCGCACCATCGAGAGCCTGACCGAGGACAACACCTTCGTCGTCCAGCTTCTCTACCGCCTGCGCGACGGTCTTCAGACATCGGGCGCGGTCATCCAGTGGCTGGAGCGCAAGATCGAAAGCCGCGGCAGCGATCTGGAAGAGCTGATCGTGGCGGAAAACAACCGCCTGTCCTCCGGCAATGTGACCATGAGTTCGCTCATCAAGGGCCTGCGTACGATAGATGACGCGGAATGGCCGGTCTGGTTCGAGAGCGTCAGCCGCCTCGACGAGGCGCTGCGCCAGCGGTCGGACTACAGCGATCTGGATTTCGGCTCGCGCAACAAATACCGCAACACGATCGAGCGTTTCGCCCGCCGCTCCGGCAAGAGCGAGCTGGAGGTCACCGAAATCGCGCTCGCCATGACCGAGGAAGACGCCGCGGAAAATGCCGGCGATCCCGATTATCGCGCCAATGTCGGCGCGTTCCTCGTGGGCAAGAAGCGCAAGCTGCTCGAAAAGCGCATCGGCTACCACCCCTCGGTCGTCCAGCGCGTCGTTCGCATGACGCGCAAGCTCGACTGGCTCGCCATTGCCGGTCCCAACATCATCCTCACGCTGCTGGCGATGATTGCGGTCTACTACTTCCTCGACCAGCTCGATATTCCCAACGGCGCCTGGCTGATCATGCTCGTGCTGTTCGCGCTGCCGGCCTCGGAAGGCGCGACGGGTCTGTTCAACACGCTCGTGACCTTCTTCGTCACGCCGTCACGGCTGGTCGGCTACGAGTTCAAGGACGGCATCCCCGAGGATGCGCGCACGCTGCTCGTCGTGCCCTGCCTCATCTCGAAACGCGACCATGTCGATGAACTGGTGCGCAATCTCGAGGTCCACTATCTCGCCAACCCGCGCGGCGAGATCTATTTCGCGCTTTTGAGCGACTGGGCCGACAGCCAGAGCGAGGAAACGCCTGCCGATCTCGACGTTCTCGAATATGCCAAGCGCGAGATCGCCGAACTGTCCGCGCGCTACGCCTTTGACGGGCGCACGCGCTTCTACCTGCTGCACCGCCGCCGCCTCTACAATCCGTCGGAAGGCGCGTGGATGGGCTGGGAGCGCAAGCGCGGCAAGCTGCACGAGCTGAACCTGCTGCTGCGCGGCGATGGCGACACGACCTTCCTGCCCGGCGCCAATGTCGTGCCGTCGGACGTCAAATACGTCATGACGCTCGATTCCGACACGCGCCTGATGCGCGATGCCGTGACCAAGCTCGTCGGCAAGATGCACCATCCGATCAACCGTCCCGTCATCGACGAGGCGACCGGCGAGATCACCGCCGGCTATTCGATCCTCCAGCCACGCGTGACGCCCTCGCTGACGACGGGCAAGGAAGCCTCGACCTTCCAGCGCATCTTCTCCGCCGACCGCGGCGTCGACCCCTACGTCTTCACCGTTTCCGATGTCTACCAGGACCTCGCGGGCGAGGGCACGTTCACCGGCAAGGGGCTCTACCACGTCGATGCCTTCGAGGCCGCCGTGAAGGGCCGCATCGAGGAAAACTCGGTGCTCAGCCACGACCTGCTCGAAGGCTCGCTGTCGCACTGTGCGCTGGTGACCGATGTGGAGCTCGTCGAGGACTTCCCGACCCGCTACGGCGTGGAGACCTCGCGCCAGCATCGCTGGGCCCGCGGCGACTGGCAGCTCCTGCCCTATCTTTTCGGACCGTCGAGCGGCATTTCCATGCTCGGCCGCTGGAAGATGTACGATAACCTCAGGCGCAGCCTCATCCCCATCGCCTGGCTCGTCGCCTCCGTGATGGGCTGGTACTATATGGAGCCGCGCCAGGCGCTGATCTGGCAGCTGGTGCTGATCTTCCTGCTGTTCGTGGCGCCGACGCTGTCGCTCATTTCCGGCCTCATGCCGCGCAGCAGCGATATCGTGGCGCGCGCCCATGTGCATCGCGTGTTCTCCGACATCCGCGCCGCCAACGCGCAGGTCGCCCTGCGCATCGCCTTCATCGCGCATTCCGCAGCACTGATGGGTGACGCCATCGTTCGCTCGCTCTACCGCACCTTCGTCAGCCGCAAGATGATGCTGGAATGGCGCACCGCCGCCCAGGCCGACAGCGCGGCGCGCGGCGGCATCCTCGCCCATTACAAGGCGATGTGGCAGGCCCCGGCACTGGCGGTCGCTTCCGTCGCCCTTGCCGCGATCTCGAAGACCGGCCTTCCTTTCATTGGCGTGCCCTTCGCGATCGTCTGGATGCTGTCACCGATGATCGCCTGGTCCGTCAGCCAGACGGCGGAGACGGAAGACCAGCTCGTCGTGTCCGATCACGTCGCCAACGAGCTGCGCAAGATCGCGCGGCGCACCTGGCGCTACTTCGAGACCTTCGTCACCGCCGAGCAGCACTTCCTGCCGCCGGACAATTTCCAGGAGACGCCCAATCCGGTTCTGGCCGAGCGCACCTCGCCCACCAATATCGGCGTCTATCTCCTGTCGGTGATTTCGGCGCGCGATTTCGGCTGGATCAGCTTCGAGGAAACCGTGCGCCGGATGGAGCAGACCATCGCCACCATCGACGGCATGCCGAAATACCGCGGCCATCTGTTCAACTGGTATCGCACCAACACGCTCGAAACGCTCGGCCCGCGTTATGTCTCGGCGGTCGACAGCGGCAACCTGGCCGGCCATCTCATTGCCGTGTCCTCCATGTGCCGCGAATGGGCGGAGGCGCCCTCGGCGCATCTGCAGGGAAGCCTCGACGGCATCGGCGACGTGGCCGCCATCCTCTCGGAAGCGCTCAAGCAGCTGCCCGACGACCGCAAGACGGTGCGTCCGCTGCGTCGCCTGGTCGAAGAGCGCATCGCCGGCTTCCACAACGCGCTCGCCGCCGTCAAGCGCGAGCACGAATTCGCCTCCATCCGCGTCATCAACCTCGCGGTGCTGGCGCGCGACATCAACAAGCTCATCGTGAACCTCGATCATGAGGTGAAGTCGCCGCAGAGCGGCGAGGTGGTGCATTGGGCGGGCGCGCTGGTGGCGACCTGCGAAGCGCATATCGCCGACAGCGTCTTCGATCTCGGCAGCATCGAGCAGCTGCGCGCGCGGCTCGTCGTGTTGCGCGACCGGGCGCGCGATATCGCGTTCTCCATGGATTTCGGCTTCCTGTTCCGCCCGGAACGGCGCCTTCTGTCGATCGGCTACCGCGTCGAGACCAACGAACTGGACGAGGCCTGCTACGACCTGCTCGCCTCGGAAGCGCGCCTGACCAGCCTGTTTGCCATCGCCAAGGGCGACCTGCCCACCGAGCACTGGTACAAGCTTGGCCGTCCGGTCGTGCCGATTGGATCGCGCGGCGCGCTGATCTCCTGGTCGGGCTCGATGTTCGAATATCTGATGCCGCCGCTCGTCATGCAGGAGCGCCAGGGCGGCATTCTCAACCAGACGAACAATCTCGTCGTGGTCGAGCAGATGAACCACGGCCGCCGGCTGGGCACGCCCTGGGGCATTTCGGAAGCGGCTTTCAACGCCCGCGACCACGAGCTGACCTACCAGTACACCAATTTCGGCGTGCCGACGCTCGGCCTCAAGCGCGGCCTCGGCCAGAACGCCGTCATCGCGCCCTACGCCTCGCTGCTGGCGGCGCAATATGCGCCGAAGGAAGCGCTCGACAACCTGGAGCGGCTGCGCAAGCTCGGCGCGCTCGGCGTCTACGGCTTCCATGATGCCGTCGACTTCACGCCGACGCGCGTGCCGGAGGGCAAGACCTGCGCGGTGGTGCGCAATTACATGGCCCACCACCACGGCATGTCGATCGCCGCCGTCGCCAACGTCGTCTTCAACGGCGCGCTGCGCGAACGTTTCCATGCCGATCCGGTGATCGAGGCGGCCGAGCTTCTGCTGCAGGAAAAGGCGCCGCGCGACATTCCCGTCATCAACGCCAAGCGCGAGCCGGAAACCGTCGGCAGCACGCAGGCCGACCTGCTTCGCCCGGAAATCCGCATCTTCAAGGACCCGATCAGCCGCGAGCGCGAGACGGTCTTCCTGTCGAACGGCCATTATTCGGTGATGCTGACGGCGACCGGGGCCGGCTATTCGCGCTGGAACGGCCAGTCCGTCACACGCTGGAAACCCGACCCGACGGAGGATCGCTGGGGCTCCTTCCTGTTCCTGCGCGATACCGCGACGAACGAGTGGTGGTCCGCCACCGCCGAGCCGAAGCGCGTCGAGGGCGAGGAAACGAAGACCCAGTTCGGCGACGACAAGGCGGAGTTCCTGAAGACCGTCGGCACGCTGACCAGCGAGGTCGAGGTCATCGTCGCCACCGAGCACGATGCCGAAGGCCGTCGCCTGACGCTCGTCAATACGGGCACGGAGGACCGCTTCATCGAGGTGACGTCCTATCTGGAGCCGGTCATCACGACTGACGATACCGACAATGCGCATCCGCTCTTCTCGAAGATGTTCATCCGCACCGACATCGACGAGCGCGGCGACGTGATCCGCGCGGAGCGCCAGAAGCGTCATCCCAACGAACCCGACATGGCGATCGCCCATCTGATCGTCGACAATGCCGGCCCCGCGCGCCGCACCGAGGTCGAGACGGATCGCCGCCGTTTCATCGGCCGTGGCCGCTCGCTCGCGACGGCGGCGGCCTTCGATGCCGGCGCGCAGCTCTCCGGCACGGATGGTTTCACGCTCGATCCGATCCTGGCGTTGCGCCGTGTCGTGCGCGTTCCCGCCGGCAAGAAGGTCAAGGTCATCTTCTGGACCATTGCCGCGCCGACCCGCGCGGATGTGGATGCGGCCATCGACCGCTATCGCCACCCGGACAGTTTCAACCATGAGATGATCCATGCCTGGACGCGCTCACAGGTGCATATGCGCCACGTCGGCGTGACCTCGCAGGAGGCGGCGAGCTTCCAGATGCTCGGCCGCTACCTCACCTATCCGGATCTGCACCTGCGCGCCGACACCGGCACGATCCAGACCGGCCTGACGTCCCAGTCGGCGCTCTGGCCCATGGCGATCTCGGGCGATTTCCCGATCTTCGTGCTGCGCATCAACGACGAGATCGATCTCGATGTCGCCCGCGAGGCGTTGCGGGCGCAGGAATATCTGCGCCACCGCGGCGTCACCGCAGACCTCGTCATCCTCAACGAGCGCGCCGCATCCTATGCGCAGGACATGCAGCACACGCTCGACCAGATGTGCGAGAACCTGCGCATGCGTGGCCAGTCGGACGGCGTGCGCCAGCATATCTTCACGGTCCGCCGCGACCTGATGAATGTGACGACCTGGCAGGCCCTGCTGGCGGCGGCGCGCGCCGTCTTCCACGCCCGCAACGGCTCGCTGGCCGACCAGATCGCCCGCACCGTCTCGCTCTACTCCTCGCCGCCGCGCGGCGAGGACGAGGCGAAGTCAGAGACGCTTTCGGCCAAGGCCTTGCCGACACCGGCAATCGCTGCCGCTCCGGTGGCGATCGACGGAAACGGCCTGTCCTTCTGGAACGGGTTCGGCGGCTTCAATGCCGACCGCCGCGAATATGCCGTGCGCCTGCGCGGCGGCGAGGCGACGCCGCAGCCGTGGATCAACGTGATCGCGAACCGTGAATTCGGCTTCCATGTCCCCGCAGAAGGCGGCGGCTTCACCTGGAGCCGCAATTCCCGCGACTACCAGCTCACGCCCTGGACGAACGATCCCGTCGTCAACCGGCCGGGCGAGGCCTTCTATGTGCGGGATCGTGACAGCGGCACGGTCATGACGCCGTTTGCCGCGCTGTCGCGCAAGGCCTCGGTCAAGTTCGAGACCTGGCACGGCCTCGGCTATACCGCCTTCCGCAGCTGGGAGAACGGCATCGAGCTCGACCTCGTGCAGACGGTCGACCCGGAAGACCCGGTGAAGTATTCGCGCCTCGTCGTGAAGAACACCGGCGAGACCGAGCGCAGCCTCTCCGTCTACGGCTATGTCGAATGGGTGCTGGGCAACAACCCTGCCAAGACCGCGCCCTTCGTGCTGACAAGCCATGACGAGGAGAGCGGTGCGCTCTTCGCGACCAATCCCTACAGCCTCGATTTTGCCGGCCGGGCCAGCTTCTTCGGCGTCGATGCCGCCCTTTCGGGCTTCACGACGCGGCGGCGGGATTTCATCGGCCGCACCGGCGATATCGTTTCGCCGGCGGCGCTGTTCAACGGCCAGCCCCTTTCGGGCGCGGCCGACGGCATCAGCGATCCCTGCGCGGCGCTTTGCGTCGATGTCACGCTGAAGCCGGGCGAAAAGCGGGAGCTGCTCTTCGTGCTCGGCGACGCCGCGGATGCCGAAGGCGCCCGCGTGCTGGCCGAGAAGAGCCGCAAGGCCGATTTCGATGCCGTCATGGCGGCGGTGCGTTCGTTCTGGGAAGGCTTCACCGGCACGTTGCAGGTCAAGACGCCCGATCCGGCGCTCGACCGCATGGTGAACGACTGGCTGCCCTACCAGGCGCTCGGCTGCCGCATCATGGCGCGAACCGCCTTCTATCAGGCGAGCGGCGCCTATGGTTTCCGCGACCAGCTGCAGGACACGCTGGCCTTCATCCTGCACCGGCCGGACCTGGCCCGCGCGCAGATCCTGAACGCCGCCGCACGCCAGTTCGTCGAAGGCGACGTGCAGCACTGGTGGCTGCCGGACACCGGCGCGGGCGTGCGCACCATGATCTCCGACGATGTGGTCTGGCTTGCCCATGCCGTCGAATATTACTGCCGCGTCACCGGCGACCGTGGCGTGCTCGACGAAAGGCTTGCCTTCGTCGAAGGCCCGCCGCTTTCCGAGGGGCAGCACGATGCCTTCTTCAAACCGGACCATTCGGGCGAGGATGCATCGCTTTACGATCATTGCGCCCGCGCGCTCGATCTGGCGCTTGCCCGCACCGGCGAGAACGGCCTGCCGCTCATTCTCGGCGGCGACTGGAACGACGGCATGAACCGGGTCGGCGAAGCCGGCCGCGGCACGAGCGTCTGGCTGGGCTGGTTCCTTGCCGGCACGCTGCGCGGCTTCATCCCGCTTGCGCGCGAGCGGGGCGATGGCATCCATGCCGAGGCGTGGGAGATCCACCTTGATCGCCTCAAGCAGGCGCTGGAAACGGCCGGCTGGGACGGCGAATATTATCGCCGCGGCTACTATGACGACGGTACGCCGCTCGGCACGTCCGACAGTGCCGAATGCCGTATCGATTCCATTGCGCAGAGCTGGAGCGTTCTGTCCGGGGAGGGCGATGCCGGGCGCTCGCGCCAGGCCATGGATGCCGTGATGGCGCAACTGGTCGACCGCGAGAACGGCGTCATCCGCCTGTTCACGCCGCCGCTTGTCGAAACCGCGCAGGACCCGGGTTACATCAAGGCCTATCCGCCCGGTGTGCGCGAGAATGGCGGGCAATATACCCATGCCGCGACCTGGGTCGTCATGGCGCTGGCGCGCCTTGGCCGGGGCGACGAGGCCTTTGCCTGCCTCGACCTGCTCAATCCGGTCAAGCACGCGCTCGATGCCGAGGCGGCCGAACGCTACCGCGTCGAGCCCTATGTCGTGGCCGCCGATGTCTATGGCGAAGGCGAGCGGGTGGGGCGCGGCGGATGGTCCTGGTACACCGGCTCGGCCGGCTGGCTCTACCGCGCCGCCGTCGAGGGCATTCTGGGCATCCGCAAGGAAGGCGGCCGCCTCTTCGTCGACCCCGTCCTGCCCGAAGCCTGGAACGGCTACAGCGCGACGCTCGTTGTCGATGGCCGCAAGCTGACGCTGCGTGTGGATCGTGGGGATGACGGCGCGTGGCAGGCCACAATCAACGGCTCTGTCATCAAATCTTCAAAAGAGGGCTATTTGCTCTGATCCACCCATGTGGATCAGAGTACCATGACAGACACATCTGGACCGGTGGGCGTCGTGCCGCGGCAACGCGACACGCGCCTCGACGTCTTCCGGGCCCTCGCCCTCCTGACGATCTTCGTCAATCACGTTCCGGGACAATATCTGGAACATCTCACGCACAAGAATTTCGGCTTCTCGGATTCCGCCGAGGCCTTTGTGCTGATTTCGGGCATGTCGGTGGGGCTTGCCTATGGATTACGCTTTGCCGTCGGCGCGCGGCTCGCCGTCACGCTGCGCATCCTGCGCCGGGCATTGACGCTCTATGTCGCCCACATCATGACCAGCATCATAACCTTTGCGATCTTCGCGGGCGGGGCCCTGTGGTTCGGCCGGCCGGATCTCCTGTCGGAGATCAACCTGCGCGCCGTCGTCGACCGCACGGAGCAGGGGGTGGTCAGCATGGTGCTGCTCGGCCACCAGTTCGGCTACAACAACATCCTGTCGATGTATGCCGTGCTGTTCCTCATGCTGCCCGGCTTCCTCTGGCTTTATCAGCGCGGGCCGCGCCTGCTGCTTGCCGTCTCCGGCACGATCTGGCTCTGCGCCGGCATCTGGCGCATCGCGCCGTCGAACTTCCTCGATGACGGCAAGTGGTTCCTCAACCCGCTGTCCTGGCAGTTTCTCTTCGTCATCGGTTTCGTCGGCATGCTGCGGGCACGGTCGAAGGGCATCCCGCGCAATGCGCTGCTGTTTGCGCTCAGCGGCACCTATCTCGCCATCTCGATGCTGTGGGTCGTGCTGGGCTGGTGGCACATCGACTTCTCTTATGGCCTGCCGGCGGTGCTGACCGGCTTCGACAAGACATACCTGTCGGCGACGCGCCTCCTGCATGTGCTGGCCGGCGCCTATCTCATCGCCACGATCCCGGTCCTGTCGAACTGGGCGGCCCTGCCGCTTTCCCATCCGCTCGTCGCGATCGGGCGCCATTCGCTGGCCATCTTCATCTTCGGCACCATCCTGGCCATGGTGGGGCAGGTGCTGATGTTCGTGACGGGAAAGAACCCGTTCTTCGGCACGCTCTATGTGGTTGGCGGCATCGGGCTGCATTTCGCCTATGCGCGCTATCTCGACTGGCAGGCGGATGTGATCGCCGACCACGCAAAACGGCAGGGCATGCGAGCCCTGCCGGTCAAGGGGCGTGACGGCCCGAAGCGCTGACGCCGATCAGGCGGCGGTGTGGCTCTTGCGCACGTCGTCGTCCGTCAGGATGCCGCTGGCGCGCAGCAGGGCGGCGAAGCGGCCGTTGCTCTGGCTGAGCTCGTTGAACGTGCCCATCTCGGCGATCCGGCCATGATCGAGGAAGATGACCTTGTCGGCCTCGCGCACGGTGGAGAGGCGGTGCGCGATGATGAAGGTCGTGCGGTTCTTGCGCAGCGAGTCGATCGCGGCCTTCACCCGGGCTTCCGTTTCCACGTCGAGCGCACTCGTCGCCTCGTCGAGCACGAGGATGGGCGCGTTCTTCAGGATCGCGCGGGCAATGGCGATGCGCTGGCGCTCGCCGCCCGACAGACGGTTGCCGCGCTCGCCGACATGGGTTTCGTAACCGCTCTGGCGCGACGTGATGAAGTCGTTGGCCGCCGCGGCCTCGGCTGCCGCCATGATCTCCTCGTCCGTCGCGCCCTCGCGGCCGAGACGGATATTGTCGGAGATCGAGCGGTTGAGCAGGCCCGCATCCTGGAACACGGTGGCGATCGAGCGGCGCAGCGACTTGCGCGTCACCTTCGCGATATCGACGCCGTCGATGAGGATCTGGCCCGACTGCGGCTCGTAGACCCGCTGGAGCAGGTTGACGAGCGTCGTCTTGCCTGCACCCGTCGGGCCGACGATGGCGACGGTCTGGCCGGCTTCCACGGTGAACGAGATGTTGCGCACGCCCTGCGTGGTGTTGGCGAAGTCGAAGGTGATGTCGCGGTATTCGACCTTGCCCTTGACGTCGCCGAGGTCGCCGGCGTCGCTCGGTTCCTCGCGATCCTTGACGGCATCCTCCAGGGTGAAGAAGTCCTCCAGCTTGGCGCGGGCTTCGAAGATCTGTTCAACGAAAGCCTTCATCTGGTCGAGACGGCCGATCAGGAGGCCGGCAAAGCCGATGAACGCAATGACGTCGCCCACCTTGATCTCGCCGCGCTGCACCAGGACCGTGCCGATGACGAGGATGACCATCATGGAGAGGGTGGAGGCGATGCGGTTGAGCGCGCTTGCCAGCGCCCACCAGTCGAGCACCGGATACTGGGCGTTGATCAGCCGTTCGGCAAAGCGCTTCAGCTCGCGCGTCTCGGCTTCGATGCGGTTGTAGCTGTGCACCACCGAGACGTTGCTGATGGAATCCGATACGTGGGAGAACACGGTGTGGTAATGGTTCTCCACCGATGCCTGGCCTTCGCGGGTGCGGTTCATCACCACCTTGCCGATCAGCACATAGAGCGCGCCGAGCACGACCAGGACCATCGACAGGCGGTAGTCCATGGCGAATGCCGTGGGCACGAGCAGGACGAGCGCGACGGCCGTCGCCAGATGCGTACGCATGAATTCCAGCCACAGGCCGAACAGCGTTTCGCAGGCGCGCAGCAGCGTGTGCAGGGCGTTGGAGGTGCCGCGCTGGCTGTGCCAGGCAAGCGGCATGGAGATGATGCGGCCGAACGCTTCCGTCAGCAGGCTCGCGCGGCGGCCATGGGCCAGCCGGTCGGCCTCGCGGGCGACGAGAACGAAGGCGATGGTGTTGAACAGGCCGAAACCGGCCCACATCAGCAGCAGGGGCGTGACATGCCCGTCAGCGCTGGAGATGGCATCGATGATACGGCCGAACAGGATGGGTTCGGCAATGGCGATGACTGCAAGCACGACGTTGGCGGCAACGACCGAGCCGACGCGCAGCTTGTAGACGCTCAAGTAGCTGAGAGCTCTTGCATAAACCTGAAACAAAGACACGAATTCGGGCCTTTCCGGCAAAACCTGTTGTGCGGTGCAGTGCGCGCACCTCAATCCCTTCGCTCCTGTGATTGGGTAACACGGGAGCGAGCGAGAAGTTCTTCACGCGTGTGAGAATCTCATGATGCAACTTGAAACGTGCACGATGGCTTTCTTTTGCATGGCGTGTCGTCCTTATCCGATTGATTTTCATCGCTCGATCCTGCCAATTGTATGTGGGGCAACATGAATGGGACATGACTGACCCGGGGCACCGGTCGGACATTTCCTCGAATTTGAGCGGGCGCTTCCGGGCGCGGGGTATATGAAAGTCAATTTGCTGGTGCAGTTTCTTGCACTGCTTGAGGAGATGCGCGGCCACGCGGAGACGACGTCCGAGTTCCAGCGCCTGCTCGAATTCTATGGTTTCGACTATTACGCCGTCGTCCGCGTGCCGCTTCCGGTGGACACGCCCGACGCGCTGCTTCTGGCCGGCCGCTGGCCGAAGGGCTGGCCCGAGACCTATGTGCGCAAGCGCTACATGCAGGTCGATCCGACCGTCCGCTATCTCGGCCACGCGCGGGAAGGGTTCCGCTGGCGCGACACGCTCGATGTCTATCGCACCAGTCCCGACCGCAAGCGCATGGAGCGCATGATGGTGGATGCCCGCCAGAACGGGTTGGAGGACGGCTATATCTTCCCGGTTCACGGCCGGCGCGGCCTCTTGGGCAGCCTCAGCCTGGGCGGGCGGCCGGTGGATCTCGAAAGCATCGAGATGAGCCTGTTCGACGGCATCGCCCGGCGCCTCTACTGGAAGCTGATCCACGAGATCGATCCGGAGATGGCGGCGCGCTCCTCCGCAGTCGTCGACGTGGACCTGACGCGTCGCGAGATGGAGGCGCTGATGCTGCTGGGCGCGGGCATGACCTCGCCCGAGATCGGTCGGGAACTGGGCATTTCCAGCCATACGGTCGACTGGTACATGAACGGCATCCAGGAGAAGCTCGGCGCGCGCAACCGGCACCATGCCATCGCGATCGCGTTCCGGCTGGGGCTCGTTTCATGAGACGCAAATCTTGCGTCTCATGACGAGTCCGAAATTGCACTTTGCAAATTAGCCGCTAATAATTCTCTTCGCGGGTGCAGCAATTCCCGCTTTCAAGTCATTGAGGAGTCCGACTTGCCCATTTCCAAGATTCTTGTCGCCAACCGTTCCGAAATCGCCATCCGCGTGTTCCGCGCAGCCAATGAGCTCGGCATAAAAACGGTGGCGATCTGGGCGGAAGAGGACAAGCTCGCGCTGCACCGTTTCAAGGCGGACGAGAGCTACCAGATCGGCCGGGGACCGCATCTGGCACGCGATCTCGGCCCGATCGAGAGCTATCTGTCGATCGAGGAGGTGATCCGCGTCGCCAAGCTTTCCGGCGCCGACGCCATTCATCCCGGCTACGGCCTTCTGTCGGAAAGCCCGGAATTCGTCGATGCCTGCGATGCCGCCGGCATCACCTTCATCGGCCCGCGCCCGGCCACCATGCGCCAGCTCGGCAACAAGGTCGCCGCGCGCAATCTCGCCATTTCCGTCGGCGTGCCGGTCGTGCCCGCCACCGATCCGCTGCCGGATGACGATGCGGAGATCCACCGCCTCGCCGAGGAGATCGGCTATCCCGTCATGCTCAAGGCGTCCTGGGGCGGCGGCGGGCGCGGCATGCGCGCCATCCGCGATCCCAAGGACCTGATCCGCGAGGTCCGCGAAGCCAAGCGCGAGGCCAAGGCCGCCTTCGGCAAGGACGAGGTCTATCTTGAAAAGCTCGTCGAACGCGCGCGCCATGTCGAAAGCCAGATCCTCGGCGATACGCATGGCAATGTCGTGCATCTCTTCGAGCGCGACTGCTCCATCCAGCGCCGTAACCAGAAGGTCGTGGAGCGCGCGCCCGCTCCCTATCTTTCGGAGGCGCAGCGCCAGGAGCTGGCCGACTATTCGCTGAAGATCGCCCGGGCGACGAACTATATCGGCGCCGGCACGGTCGAGTATCTGATGGATGCCGACAGCGGCAAATTCTACTTCATCGAGGTCAATCCGCGCATCCAGGTCGAGCACACCGTCACGGAGGTCGTGACCGGCATCGACATCGTCAAGGCGCAGATCCACATCCTCGACGGCGAGGCGATCGGCACGCCGGCATCCGGCGTTCCCGCGCAGGCGGACATCCGCCTCAACGGCCACGCGCTGCAGTGCCGCATCACCACCGAGGACCCCGAGCACAACTTCATTCCGGACTATGGCCGCATCACCGGCTACCGCTCGGCGTCGGGCTTCGGCATCCGCCTCGACGGCGGCACGGCCTATCCGGGTGCGGTCATCACCCGCTTCTACGATCCGCTGCTCGTGAAGGTCACGGCCTGGGCGCCGAACCCGGTGGAGGCCATCGACCGGATGGACCGCGCGCTGCGCGAGTTCCGCATCCGCGGGGTTGCGACCAACCTCACCTTCCTCGAGGCGATCATCAGCCACGAGGCCTTCCGCAACAACACCTATACGACCCGCTTCATCGACACGACGCCGGAGCTGTTCCAGCAGGTGAAGCGCCAGGACCGCGCCACCAAGCTGCTCACCTATCTCGCCGATGTCACGGTCAACGGGCATCCCG
Source organism: Shinella sumterensis (assembly GCF_004514425.2). Classification (GTDB taxonomy): domain Bacteria; phylum Pseudomonadota; class Alphaproteobacteria; order Rhizobiales; family Rhizobiaceae; genus Shinella; species Shinella sumterensis. Next base: position 44,195 of record NZ_MYFN02000005.1, on the reverse strand, counting down.
AGGCGAAGGGCCGGCCGAAGCCGCCGGCGGATGCCGCGAAGCCCGTCGTGCCCTTCATCGAGGGCGACATCGTCGCCGGCACCAAGCAGAAGCTCGACGAACTCGGCCCGAAGAAGTTCGCCGAATGGGTGCGCGGCGAAAAGCGCGTGCTCATGACGGACACGACGATGCGCGACGGCCACCAGTCGCTGCTCGCCACCCGCATGCGCACCCATGATATCGCCCGCGTCGCCGGCACCTATGCGCGCGCGCTGCCGCAGCTCTTCTCGCTGGAATGCTGGGGCGGGGCGACCTTCGACGTCTCCATGCGCTTCCTGACGGAAGACCCGTGGGACCGTCTTGCCCGCATCCGCGAGGATGCGCCGAACCTGCTGTTGCAGATGCTGCTGCGCGGCGCCAACGGCGTGGGCTACAAGAATTACCCGGACAATGTCGTGAAGTACTTCGTGCGCCAGGCGGCGAAGGGCGGCATCGACGTGTTCCGCGTGTTCGACTGCCTGAACTGGGTCGACAACATGCGCGTCTCGATGGATGCGGTCGTCGAAGAGAACCGCATCTGCGAGGCGGCGATCTGCTACACCGGCGATCTCCTCAATTCGGCGCGCCCGAAATACGACCTGAAATACTACACCGCCCTTGCCGCCGAGCTGGAAAAGGCCGGCGCGCACATGATCGCAGTCAAGGACATGGCGGGTCTCCTGAAGCCCGCGGCCGCGCGCGTGCTGTTCAAGGCGCTGCGCGAGGCGACCGACCTGCCGATCCATTTCCACACGCACGATACGTCGGGCATTGCGGCCGCCACGGTGCTGGCGGCCGTCGAATCCGGCGTCGATGTGGTCGATGCGGCGATGGACGCGCTCTCCGGCAACACCTCGCAGCCCTGCCTCGGCTCCATCGTCGAGGCGCTGAAGGGGTCGGAGCGCGATCCGGGCCTCGATCCCGAATGGATCCGCCGCATCTCCTTCTACTGGGAGGCCGTGCGCTTCCAGTACGCCGCCTTCGAAAGCGACCTCAAGGGGCCGGCCTCCGAAGTCTACCTGCATGAAATGCCGGGCGGCCAGTTCACCAACCTCAAGGAACAGGCCCGTTCGCTCGGCCTTGAGACCAAGTGGCACAAGGTCGCCCAGGCCTATGCCGACGCCAACCAGATGTTCGGCGATATCGTCAAGGTCACGCCGTCCTCCAAGGTGGTGGGCGACATGGCGCTGATGATGGTCAGCCAGGATCTGACCGTTGCCGATGTCGAGAACCCGGCCAAGGACATCGCCTTCCCGGAATCGGTCGTCTCGATGCTGCGCGGCGATCTCGGCCAGCCTCCGGGCGGCTGGCCGGAAGGCCTGCAGAAGAAGGCGCTGAAGGGCGAGGCGGCCTATACCGAGGTGCCCGGTTCGCTCCTGCCGCCGGCCGATCTCGATGCCGAGCGTACGGCGATCGAGGAGAAGCTGGAGCGCAAGGTCGACGATTTCGAATTCGCCTCCTACCTGATGTATCCGAAGGTCTTCACCGACTATGCGCTGGCCGCCGACCTGTACGGCCCCGTCAGCGTGCTGCCGACGCCGGCCTACTTCTACGGCCTTTCGGCCGGCGAGGAACTCCAGCCGGAGATCGAGAAGGGCAAGTCGCTCGTCATCCTGCACCAGGCGACGAGCGAGCCGGATGCGCAGGGCATGGTCAAGGTGTTCTTCGAGCTGAACGGCCAGCCGCGCCTCATCAAGGTGCCGGACCGCAACCGCGCCGCCTCGTCCGCCGTACGCCGCAAGGCCGACAACGGCAATGCCGCCCATCTCGGCGCGCCGATGCCGGGCGTCATCTCGACGGTCTCCGTTTCGGCCGGCCAGGCCGTCAAGGCCGGCGACGTGCTGCTCTCCATCGAGGCGATGAAAATGGAAACGGCGCTGCATGCCGAGAAGGACGGCACGATCTCCGAGGTGCTCGTCAAGGCCGGTGACCAGATCGACGCCAAGGACCTCCTCATCGTCTACGGCGCCTGATCGCCCGCGGCGGAGCCATAAAGCAATGAACCGGTTCGGTGGTGAGGGTTAACCTCACCCCCGACTTCGTCTTGATTTCTGCCCGGCGCGGACGCAAAAGGCATCGAACCGTTCAACAGCTGCCGGCGCCCATGAACTTCATCATCCGCACCGCCGTTTCCGGCGACATCGCCGCCTTCACCGAGATCTACCGCGAATCCGTGCTGAACGGCGTGGCGAGCTACGAGATCGATCCGCCGTCGCCCGACGAGATGGCGGCGCGCTTTGCGGCGATCACCGGCAAGGGCTATCCCTATATCGTGGCGGTGGAGCAGACCGGCCTCATTCTGGGCTATGCCTATGCCTCCGCCTTCCGTACGCGCCCGGCCTATCGCTGGCTTGTCGAGGATTCCGTCTATCTGGCGCCGGAGGCACGCGGCAAGGGTGTGGGCCGCGCGCTTCTGGCGGAGCTCATCCGCCGGTGCACGGCGCTCGGCTTCCGTCAGATGGTGGCCGTCATCGGCGGGGCGCATCCCGCCTCCATCGCCGTTCACGCCGCCGCAGGTTTTGCGCACAGCGGCCACATGAAGGCGACGGGCTTCAAGCACGGCCGCTGGCTGGATACGGTGTTCATGCAGCGCGCGCTGGGCGACGGTGCTGAAACCGAGCCGTCTTCGGCGACCTATCCGGGGACGATGGCGTAGACGGCACCCCCTCTGCCCTGCCAGGCATCTCCCCCACAAGGGCAGGGTTATCGCATATGGCGGGAAACCGTTGCCGTTTCCCCTTCTCCCCGGCGGGGAGAAGGTGCCGGCAGGCGGATGAGGGGGAGATCGCAGGCGCAAGAAATTGCATTGATTGTTCGGAGCCACCCCCTCATCCGACCCTTCGGGCCACCTTCTCCCCGCGGGGGAGAAGGGGAAACGGTAAAGTCGAATTCCATATGCGATAGCCCTGCCCACAAGGAGGGAGATTGGCTGGGCGCGAAGGTTTCCCGATCCGCAACGTTTGCGTTGGGCGAAGCGTTTCCACGATCCGATCTCCCCCTTGTAGGGGAGATGCCCGGCAGGGCAGAGGGGGGTGCCTGCCGGAACAATACGGCGGTTACGTCTCGACGAGACGCAGCACCTTGTCGAAGACCTTGAGCACCTGCTTCAACTCGTGGCCGCGCTTCAGGATCGTGCCGTGCTGGTTGATGACGCTGTAGGCCCCCTGCTTGGCGGCGAGCTTGGGGTCCTTCTCGATGCGGTAGAGCGGCATTTCGCCGGAGCGCTTGAAGATGGAAAACACCGCCCGGTCGCGCATATGGTCGATCGCGTAATCGCGCCAGGCGCCCTCGCCGACCATGCGGCCATAGACCCAGAGGATTGCGTCGAGCTCCCTGCGATCGAAGGTGACCGGCAGCGGATCCTTGCTGCTGCGGTATTCCCTGAGGTCGACCACGACGTTGGACGCCTGCAAATCCGGCTGATCTGTCATCGAATCTCCGTACCTGCTGTATGACGGCACGGTGACAGTTTGCCTGAGTGGCCTTGAAATGCAAGCCGAAGCGCCGAGACTTGCGATTTCGCAAAAAAGCGGTCCCGCCGCATTTCAGACAAACAGACGCCCAAATTTGAGACGACAGTCCCGCTGTCCGCTCCCGCCGGCCTGCTGCCTTGTGCACAAAGCAGGTTTCAGGGAGTGCGTCACTCGGAGCTGCCTTGTATTCCGTTGCCGGCAGCTTCGTCCAGGTCCGGTCCGTCTCTCTTCGAACCCTCAAGCCCCAGCCCCTCGAGGAAGCCGGGCCGGACCTCCCTCCACGCCTATCGCGAAGCCTTTTCGCCCGTCAGCACGGTGGCGCCCAGAATGGCGCCGGGCGTGTCCGCCGTCTTCATGCGCTGGACCAGCACGGCGCAGCCGCCGGCCTTCTTTTTCTTCTTCAGCATGTCGGCGGGAAGCACGAGATTGGTTTCCTTACCTTCCCACATGCCGATCGTTTCCATCGAGGTCACGGCATGCCAGTAGTTGACCGTCTTGCCGCGGTTTTCGCCCTTGTCGATGTTGATCGTCCGTTCGCGCTCGAAATAGGCGATGACGATATTGGCCTTGCCTTCGCCGGCGCCGACGCGGATGCGCAGCTCGTCGTTCGCCACGGCCACGTCGACCGGAACCTTCAGGCCCTTGCCTTCGGTGGAGAGCGCGCCGATGCGGTCGCGGATGCCGGAAATATTGGCGCCGTTGATGTGCTCGCGGCCGTTCAGCACGGCCTGGGGCGTGTAGACGCCGTTGCGGCCGAACATGCGGGCATAGGCATATTGCCGGTCGGTGTTGTCCTTGGAGGCGAGCGTATCGGCCCAGCCGAGATAGTTCCAGTAATCGACGTGATAGGCAAGCGCCACGACCTCGCCCTCGCGCACCAGGGTTTCCAGCGCCTTGTCGGCGGGCGGACAGGACGAGCAGCCCTGGCTGGTGAAGAGTTCGACCACACCCTTGGGCACGACGGCCTCCTGCGCATGGGCAGCGCCGGCAGCGAGCGTCAGCAGGATCGCCAGACATTCCGGAAGATGCGGTCTCGGCATGATCATTCCCAATGGAGAGCCGGCATGGGCCGGCCTTTTCGAGCCCGTCATACGCCGTTGCGGCTTCAACAGGAAGTCACGATGGAGTGAGATTTTCGGGGGCCAAATCCGGCAAACATGAACCGATTTTGCGTTCGGAACGGCGAAACGCACCCCGAAAACGGAAAATGCCGGGGCAAAAGCCCCGGCATCGTGTCTTTCACGCCGGATCGTTCAGGCGGCGAGGTCGCGAAGAACGGTCTGCAGGATGCCGCCGTTGTTCATGTACATGACCTCGTCGAGCGTATCGATGCGGCAAAGCAGCGGTACGTCCTTCACCGTGCCGTCGGAGTAGGTGATCTTGGCGATCTTCTTCTCGCGCGGCTTGATGTCGCCTTCCAGGCCCTCGATCGTGACGATCTCGTCGCCCTTGAGGTCGAGCGAAGCCCAGGTCGTGCCTTCCTCGAAGACGAAGGGCACGACGCCCATGCCGACGAGGTTCGAGCGGTGGATGCGCTCGAAGGACTGGGCGATCACGGCCTTGACGCCGAGCAGGTTGGTGCCCTTTGCCGCCCAGTCGCGCGACGAGCCGTTGCCGTATTCGACGCCGGCGAAGATGACGAGCGGAACGCCCTCGGCCTTGTACTTCATGGCCGCATCGTAGATCGAAAGCTCTTCCTTCGTCGGGTAATGGATGGTGTAGCCACCTTCCTTGCCGTTCGGGCCGAGCATGTGGTTGCGGATGCGGATATTGGCGAAGGTGCCGCGCATCATGACTTCATGGTTGCCGCGGCGCGTGCCGTACTGGTTGAAGTCCGCGACCGCGACGCCGTTGCCCGTAAGATAGGCGCCGGCCGGCGAGGCCGCCTTGATCGAACCGGCCGGCGAGATGTGGTCGGTCGTGATCTTGTCGCCGAAGAGACCCAGGACGCGGGCGCCCTTGATGTCCTTCAGGCCCGAGCCGGTCTTGCCCATGCCCACGAAGTAGGGCGGGTTCTGCACATAGGTCGACTGGTCGTCCCATGCATAGGTCTGTCCATCCGGCACCTGAACGGCCTGCCAGTTGGCGTCGCCCTTGAAGACGTCGGCGTACTTCGCGGCATAGAGCGCGCGGGTGACGTATTTCAGGATGAATTCCTGGATTTCCTGCGAGGTCGGCCAGATGTCCTTGAGGTAGACGGGGTTGCCGTTCTGGTCTTCACCGAGCGGTTCCGTCGTCAGGTCCTTCTGGACCGTGCCGGCAAGGGCGTAGGCCACGACGAGCGGCGGGGAGGCGAGGTAGTTCGCCTGCACGTCCGGCGAGATGCGGCCTTCGAAGTTGCGGTTGCCGGAGAGAACGCCGGCGGCGATCAGGCCCTTGTCGTTGATCGTCTTGGAGATCGGCGCCGGTAGCGGGCCGGAATTGCCGATGCAGGTCGTGCAGCCGAAGCCGACGAGGTTGAAGCCGAGCTTGTCGAGATCGGCCTGGAGGCCGGACTTGGCGAGGTATTCGCCCACCACCTGCGATCCCGGCGCCAGCGACGTCTTGACCCATGGCTTGGTCTTCAGGCCCTTGGCGACGGCGTTGCGGGCGAGTAGGCCGGCGGCGATGAGGACCGAGGGGTTGGACGTGTTGGTGCACGACGTGATGGCCGCGATGGCGACGTCGCCATGGCCGAGATCGTAGTCGGTGCCTTCGACCGCGTAGCGGGTGGAGAGCTGGCCGGGCTTCTTGTAGTCGTTCTCAAGTGCCGTGGCGAAGCCCGATGCGATGTTCTCGAGCGGGATGCGGCCTTCCGGACGCTTCGGGCCGGCCATGGCCGGAACGACGTCGCCGAGGTCGAGTTCGAGCGTATCGGTGAAGACGAGGTCGGCGCCGTCGCCGTCACGCCACATGCCCTGGGCCTTCGAATAGGCTTCGACGAGTGCGATGCGCTGCTCTTCGCGGCCGGACATGGTGAGGTAGTTGACGGTTTCGCCGTCGACCGGGAAGAAGCCGCAGGTCGCGCCGTATTCCGGGCCCATATTGCCGATCGTCGCGCGGTCGGCCAGCGTCATGTTGTCGAGGCCGGGGCCGAAGAATTCGACGAACTTGGAGACCACGCCCTTCTTGCGCAGCATCTGCACGACCATCAGCACGAGGTCGGTCGCGGTGACGCCTTCCTTGAGCTTGCCGGTCAGCTTGAAGCCGATGACCTCGGGCAGCAGCATGGAGACCGGCTGGCCGAGCATGGCGGCTTCGGCTTCGATGCCGCCCACGCCCCAGCCCAGGACGCCGAGGCCGTTGATCATGGTCGTGTGGCTGTCGGTGCCCACGCAGGTATCCGGGTAGGCGATGGTCTCGCCGTCTTCTTCCTTGGTCCAGACCGTCTGGCCCAGATATTCCAGATTGACCTGGTGACAGATACCCGTGCCCGGAGGAACGACGCGGAAGTTCTTGAAGGCCTGCTGGCCCCACTTGAGGAAGCGGTAGCGCTCGCCGTTGCGCTCGTATTCGAGCTCGACGTTGCGGGCAAAGGCGGTCGGCGTGCCGAATTCGTCGACGATGACGGAGTGGTCGATGACGAGGTCGACGGGAACGAGCGGGTTGATCTTTTCCGGATCACCGCCGAGCGAAACCATCGCGTCGCGCATGGCGGCAAGGTCGACGACGGCGGGAACGCCGGTGAAGTCCTGCATCAGAACGCGCGCCGGGCGATAGGCGATCTCGTTTTCGACGGTGCCCTTGTTCTTGAGCCATTCGACGACGGAGAGGATCTGCTCCTTGGTGACCGAGCGGCCGTCCTCGAAGCGCAGCAGGTTTTCCAAGAGCACCTTCATGGAGTAGGGCAGCTTGGAGATGCCGGCGAGGCCGTTCGCTTCAGCCTTGGGCAGGCTGTAATATACGTAGTCTTTGCCGTTGACCGTGAGGACCGAACGACAATTGAAACTGTCTAGGGATTTGGACACTTGATACCCCGTCTCGTCTGGCGCCAGAAATCTGACGTACGAACGCCCGTGCGCGTGTGACGCGCGAATGGGATGCGGGTGCGGTCATTTCCGCTGTCCGTACGCGGAAATCATTCCCGTGTTCGGCGCTTGGATGATATTCACGCCGACCGCTGGCGTGTTGCGGGCGTTATAGATAATTTCTAAGGAACGATCCAGAGCGCCGAACGGTAAAACGGCACAATTTTTTGCATTGCGACCCGGGTCGTAAAGGGAAAGTGAAGCACCATGCGGCTCGTCGCCGAAGGATTGAGCGCCAGGCGCGGCGAAGACCTGATTTTCCGGGATATTTCCTTTGAGATCGCCGGCGGCGAAGCGCTCATCGTCACGGGTGCGAACGGCTCGGGCAAGTCGACGCTGCTGCGCGTGCTGGCCGGATTGCTGGCCGCCGAGGCCGGCACGGCGCGGCTTCTTGCTGCAGCGCAACCGGTGGAGCGTCTCGCAGAGGCCGCCCACTATCTCGGCCACCGCAACGCCATGAAGCGCGAACTGACCGTCGACGAGAACCTCACCTTCTGGAAAGCCTTCCTCGGGGATTTCGCCGGCGGCGCGGGCCTGTCCGTCGATGAGGCGGCCGACAGGGTGGGACTTGGCGGCATCGTGCATCTGCCCTTCGGCACTCTTTCCGCCGGCCAGCAGCGCCGCATGGCGATGGCCAAGCTGCTCGTCGCCTGGCGCCCGGTCTGGATCCTCGACGAGCCGACGGCTGCGCTGGACGTGGCGGCCGAAAGCATGTTCGCCGGGCTGGTGACGGCCCATCTGTCGCGCGGCGGCATTGCGATCGCCGCAACGCACCAGCCGCTCGGGCTCGACGGGGTGAGGGAGCTGCGGATGACGGGGTTTACGGGCGTGGCGGAGACGGTGTGGTGATGACGCCTGCATATGCCACTATCCCCCCTCATCCGCCTGCCGGCCCCTTCTCCCCGGTGGGGAGAAGGGGAAAATCGCAAACGTTTCCTGTTTCCTTCTCCCCACCGGGGAGAAGGTGGCCCGAAGGGTCGGATGAGGGAGGCGAACAGGCGCCACCGCTGCTGTTCACCAAGGTTCCCGCATGATCGCCCTCCTCGCCCGCGACCTCAAACTCTCCATGCGTGCCGGCGGCGGGGCGCTGATCGGCGTGCTGTTCTTCATGACGGTCGTTGCCGTCATTCCCTTCGGCGTGGGGCCGGACCTCAACCTTCTCGCGCGCATCGGACCCGCCATTCTCTGGATCGGCGCGCTGCTCGCCTCGCTGCTCGGGCTCGACCGGCTGTTCCAGGCGGAGCGCGAGGACGGTTCGCTCGATCTTCTGTTGATGCAGGAGACGCCGCTGGTGCTCACCGTCTTCATCAAGTGCCTGGCGCACTGGCTGGCGACCGGCCTGCCGCTCGTCATCGCCTCGCCGCTGCTCGGCCTCTTCATGAACATGGACGAGGTGGCGATCGGCGCGACGACGCTGACGCTTCTGGTCGGCACGCCGGCGATCACCTTCATCGGCGCGGCCGGGGCCGGCATCGCCGTTGCCTTGCCGCGCGGCGGGCTTCTCGTCTCCATCCTGGTGCTGCCGCTCGCCATTCCCGTGCTGATCTTCGGCGTCTCCGCCGTCTATGCGGCGATCCAGGATCCCGCCCCCTTCCTGCCGCCCTTCCTCATCCTCGTGGCGCTCAACCTGTTCTTCGCGGTGATCGGCCCCGTAGCGGCGGCGGCCGCACTTCGCCTGTCCAGCGATTGACGGGCCGAATTGACAGGCCGAATTGACAGGAATGTGATTGCGGCAGATCAATTGAAGAGACGGGGCTGACGCGTTAAAGAACCATCATGAGCGAACCGAGCCTTGCCATCCGAAAATTCAGCGACCTTGCCAACCCGACGCGGTTCCTGGCGCTGGTCGCCATCGTCTGGCCGTGGCTTGCCGCGCTGACGGTCTGTCTGTTCGCCGTCGGGCTCTACCTCTCCTTCGCATCGGTGGACGATTATCAGCAGGGCCAGACCGTGCGCATCATGTATGTGCATGTGCCGGCCGCCTGGCTGTCGATGATGTGCTACACGGTCATGGCGCTGTCGGCGCTCGGCACGCTGGTCTGGCGCCACCCGCTGGCCGATGTCTCGGCCAAGGCCGCAGCCCCGCTCGGCGCCGGCTTCACCCTCGTCGCCCTCATCACCGGTTCGCTGTGGGGCAAGCCGATGTGGGGCACCTGGTGGGTGTGGGATGCGCGGCTCACCTCCGTCTTCGTGCTGTTCCTGATGTATCTCGGCCTCATCGCGCTCAACCGCGCCATGGACGACCCGACGCGCGCCGCCAAGGCCAGCGCCATCCTCATTCTGGTCGGCTTCGTCAACATCCCGATCATCAAGTTCTCGGTCGAATGGTGGAACACGCTGCACCAGCCGGCCAGCGTGATGCGCATGGATGGCCCGACCATCGACCCGGCCTTCCTGTGGCCGCTGCTGATCATGGCCGTCGCCTTCACCATGCTGTTCTTCACGCTGCATATCCTTGCCATGCGCAACGAGATCCTGCGCCGCCGCATCGCCGTGCTGCGCCGCCATGCCGCCCGTTCCGCCGGAGAGGCCGCATGAGCCACGCCTTCTACGTCACGGCGTCCTATATCGCCGCCTTCGCCGTCGTCTTCGGCCTCGTGCTGTGGGTCTGGCTCGACCATCGCGCGCGCCACCGCGAGCTTGCGCGCCTCGAAGCCGCCGGCATCCGCCGCCGCTCCGCGCGCCAGGAGAATGCGGGATGAGCGAGACCGAAGGCAATGCGGGAGCCGGCGGCAAGCGCATGCGCGTCATCCTGGCCGCCCTGCCGCTCGCCATCTTCGTCGGCCTCGCGCTGATCTTCTGGACGCAGCTCACCTCCGGCCGCAGCACATCCGAAATCCCCTCGGCGCTCATCGGCACCAAGGCGCCCTACCGTGATCTGGAGCCGCTGGCCGGCGCCATCAGGAACGGCGCGCCGGTGCCGGCGCTCACCACCGAAACCGGCAAGGGCAAGCTGACGCTGGTGAATTTCTGGGCCTCCTGGTGCGTGCCCTGCCGGCAGGAACACCCGATCATTCTCGCCCTCTCGCAGGACCCGCGGCTCAACGTCGTCGGCGTCAATTACAAGGATCGCGCGGAGGGTGCGCTCGGCTTCCTCGGCGAGCTCGGCAATCCCTTCTCGGCCATTGGTCTCGATCCCGTCGGCAAGATGGCGATCGACTGGGGCGTCTACGGCATCCCGGAAAGCTATCTCGTCGGCCCTGACGGCACGATCCTCTACAAGCGGGTCGGTCCGTTCGACGACAGGAGCCTGAAGGAAGGCCTGTTCCCGGCCATCGAGAAGGCACTGGGCACGCCCGCGCAGGCCGGCTGACAGCCGGTCCTCACCTCAAATGTCCTGCAATGGCCGAGGCGAAGGCCTCAGTCGTCCTCGCCGTGGCCGACGATCATCATGGCCTCGAAGGCCATGCGCTCGACCTTGCGCATGCGCTCGGATTCCGATTTCAGCTGGCCGCAGGCGGCGAGGATATCGCGGCCGCGCGGCGTGCGGATCGGCGAGGCATAGCCGGCCTGGTTGATGAAATCGGCAAAGCGCTCGATCTGCTCCCAGTCCGAACACTGGTAATTCGTGCCCGGCCAGGGATTGAACGGAATGAGGTTGATCTTGGCCGGAATGCCCTTCAAGAGCTGGATGAGCAGCTTGGCATCTTCCAGGCTGTCGTTCACGTCCTTCAGCATCACATATTCGAAGGTGATGCGGCGGGCGTTCGACAGGCTCGGATAGGCGCGGCAGGCGTCGAGCAGTTCCTTCAGCGGATATTTCTTGTTGATCGGCACCAGCATGTCGCGCAGTTCGTCGCGCACGGCATGCAGCGAGATCGCCAGCATGACGCCGATTTCCGAACCGGTGCGGTAGATTTCCGGCACGATGCCCGATGTCGACAGCGTGACGCGGCGCTTGGAGAGCGACAGGCCGTCGCCATCGGTTGCGATCAGCAGGGCAGTCTTGACGTTCTCGAAATTGTAGAGCGGCTCGCCCATTCCCATCATGACGATGTTGGAGACCTTGCGGCCTTCGGCGGGCACGATCGCGCCGGCCGGCGTGTCGCGGTCCGGGAAGTCGCCCAGCCGGTCGCGCGCCAGCAGGAGCTGGGAGAGGATTTCCTCCGCCGTCAGGTTGCGCACCAGCTTCTGCGTGCCGGTGTGACAGAAGGAGCAGGTGAGCGTGCAGCCGACCTGGCTGGAAATGCACAGCGTCCCGCGGCCTTCCTCGGGAATATAGACGGTCTCGATCTCCACCGGGCGGCCGGCGCCGCGCGCGGGAAAGCGCAGCAGCCACTTGCGGGTGCCGTCGCTGGAGATCTGCTCGTCGACGATTTCCGGGCGTGCGATGGTGAAATGCGTCTTCAGCATTTCGCGCATGTCCTTGGAGACATTGGTCATGTCGTCGAAATCGGAGACGCCGCGCACATAGAGCCAGTGCCAGAGCTGGCTGACGCGCATCTTCACCTGACGCTCGTTGACACCCTTTTCGACCAGCGCGCGGCCCATGTCCTCGCGAGAAAGACCGATCAGCGTCGGCTTTTCGGCGGCCGGGATGTTGCGGACGACGGGTGCCTTCACCGGCTCGGCCGTATTGAGAAAATCCATGCTTGCCATCGGGTCATTCCCCAGGAACAGGCTGCCCCGGCGCAGGCTTTTGCGCCACAAGCGGTCCATGCTCGACAGAAGTTACGACGGGCCAAACAGCGCGTGGTGATGCGGTTTGCGGCCCAGTTGCGCGCCCTTTAGCACTGTTCCGGCGGAAAGTCACCAGTCTTGCCCGTGCACACCTCGCGGAAGCAGGTGCGCAGCCAGCGGTGCGCCGGGTCGGCATCCATGCGCGGATGCCACAGCATGGAAACCGTGAAGTCCGGCAGGTCCACCGGCAGCGCGAAACTCGCGACGCCGTCGCGGAAGGCAGCCGTCGCACGGTCGGAGACCTGCGCGATGAGGTCGGAGCTGCGGGCAAGCGCCGCGGCCTCGGAAAAGCTCGCGACGGTCACGGCGATGCGGCGCTTCAAGCCCATCCGTTCCAGCGCCTCGTCGACAGGTCCGCGCTCGCGGCGCCCGCGCGAGACGAGGATATGGTCGCCCCCGGCATAGCGCGCCGCATCCAGCGGGCCGTCGAGCAGCGGATGGCCCGCGCGCACGATGCCGATGAAGCGGTCGCGAAACAGCGCCTGCGCGCGCACCTCCGGCCCCGTCGTGTCGCCGATCACGCCGGTTTCGAGATCCACCGTGCCGTCGCGCAGTGGCGTGCTTTCCTTGTCGGGTTTCGCCACGAAGCGCAGCACGACGCGCGGCGCCTCGCTGGCGATGCGGGCGACGAGTGCGGGGCCGAACGTCTCCACGAAGCCCTCGCGGTTGCGCAGCGTGAAGGTGCGCTCCAGCGTTTTGAGATCGAGGCTGCGCGCCGGGCGCAGCAGCGCTTCGGCGTCCTCCACCACTGGGCCCACCAGCCCGCGCAGTTCCAGCGCACGCGGTGTGGGCACCAGTCCGCGCCCGGCACGCACCAGCAGCGGGTCGCCGGTGACGTCGCGCAGCCGCGCCAGCGCCCGGCTCATGGCGGAGGGGCTGAGCCTCAGCCGTTGGGCGGCCCGCGCGACATTGCCTTCGGCAAGCAGCACGTCGAGCGTCACGAGGAGGTTGAGGTCGGGTCTGGCCATGCGGGCCATCCTAGCACGGCTGCGAGACGATGACATGGCGTCAGACGCATGAATTAAGTGCAAATGCTGCGTCTTCCGCCATATTTCGCACAGTCTTATCTCTCTGCGCAAACAGAGGATCAGACCATGGACCATATGCACGTCATCGCAAAAGATCGATCGGGCCGGATGGGCGCGCTGGCGGGCCTGTCGCTCGCCATTCTGCTTTCGTCGCTCGGCACCAGCATCGCCAATGTCGCCCTGCCGACGCTTGGCCACGTCTTTTCCGCCAGCTTCCAGCAGGTCCAGTGGGTCGTGCTGGCCTATCTGCTCGCCAGCACCGTGCTGATCGCGGGGATCGGGCGTCTCGGCGATCTCTTCGGCCGGCGTCTCCTGCTGCTCGGCGGGCTTGCGCTCTTTTCCGTCGCCTCGCTGCTGGCCGCCGCCGCACCGTCGCTCGCGGTGCTGATCGTCGCCCGCGCGTTCCAGGGGGCCGGGGCTGCCGCGATGATGGCGCTTGCCATGGCCTTTGTCAGCGAAACGGTGCCGCAGGAGCGTATCGGCAGCGTCATGGGGCTGTTCGGCACGACATCCGCCGTCGGCACGGCGCTCGGTCCGTCGCTCGGCGGCCTGCTGATCGCGACCTTCGGCTGGCCGTCGATCTTCCTCGTCGCGGTCCCCTTCGGCATCCTGGCCTTCGCCCTCGTGTGGCGCTTCGTGCCCGCCGGGCGGGTGGCGAAAGGTGCGGGCCGCTTCGATCTGGTCGGCGCCGCGCTGCTCGCCGCAGCACTCGGCGCCTATGCGCTGGCGATGACGGTGGGTGCGGGCGGCATCGACGCCTGGAACACCGGCCTGCTTGCCGCCGCGGCGGTGGCGGCGGCGCTCTTCGTCATCCGGCAGCGCCGGGCGGCTTTCCCGCTCATCCGCCCCGCGGCGTTTCGCCGCCCGGGCTTTGCGGCCAGCCTCGTCGCCAGCATGCAGGTGGCGACGGTCATCATGGTCACGCTGGTCGTCGGGCCCTTCTACCTGTCGCGCACGCTCGGCCTCGGCCCCGCCCATGTCGGCTTCGTCCTGGCGACTGGCCCTGTGGTCTCCGTGCTGACCGGGGTCGTGGCGGGGCGCATGGCCGATCGCTTCGGTGCCGTCAGGATGACGCTTGCCGGGCTTGCCGCCATGGCGGCCGGTGCGGGTGCACTGCCCGTGCTGGCCGGCCTGTTCGGCCTTGCCGGCTATATCGCGGCCATCGTCGTGCTGACGCCCGGCTACCAGCTTTTCCAGGCGGCGAACAATGCGGCCGTCATGTCCGGCGTGCCCGAGGGCGAACGCGGCGTCACGTCAGCGCTCCTGAACCTGTCGCGCAATCTCGGCCTGATCACCGGGGCATCGCTGATGGGCGCGATCTTCACGCTGGCGGTCGGAACCAAGGATGTGGCCAATGCCGGCGGCGCCGCCGTCGCGACCGGCCTTCACGTCACCTTCGGCGTGGCGGCGGCGCTTCTCCTGGCTGCGCTCGCGCTGATGGCTTTCCGTTTCGCGTCCAACCGGTCCGGCACCGCCTGAAACGACAAAGGCCGGCGTGACGCCGGCCTTTGCGTGGATTGGACGAGCGCGCTCAGCGGCAGGTTTCGATCTGCTTCAGCGCCGCCGAAATGCCCGAGAGCGAATAGGAATAGTTGGTGCCGGTGCCGCGGCGCGAGGTCGCCTGCACCTTCATGTCGCGGCCGCTGCGCATGGCGTTGACCAGGGCCGGTTCTTCGGCGGCGTTCTCGACCCAGGCAGAGTTGCCCTTGACGAACATCACGAAGTTGCGGCCGTCGATGTTGACGTTGACCTTGGAGCCTTCCTTCAGCGGATAGCCCATCATGGCCTGCGGCTCGTAGGAGATGTTCTGGCCCGGGCGCTGCGAGACGAGGAAGAAGATGTCGCCGTGGTCGACGCCGGCCGGGTTCTTCTCCTTGGGAACGGAGAGGACGTAGCACACCTTGCCGCCATTGGCCTGGTAGGAATAGGCACCCCAGGCATTGAACTGCTGAATGCGCGTCGGCGACTGCGCCGAGGCAACGCCTGCGGTCGCGAGAACGAGGGCGAGTGCGGTTGCGAGCTTTCTTACAAACATGTTTTCCTGCCGGTTGTCTTGCCAGTGGTTGCGGCCGAAGGCGATGCCTGTCCTGCCGGTGTCGGCCATGCATGGTGACGATTTGATTTATTTTGACTTAATTCAGGTTACCAAACCGTCAACATGCACGCATTTTACGAAGGCCATCCGCGCCGCACCGGGACATGATTGCGTCGAACCGCGCCGCTGCCTTCTGGAAGAAAGGCGGGCGTTCCCAGTCCCAATTTGGTGAGATAGAACCCGTCGAACCCTTAAAGGCACAAGGAATAGGGCAAGAATTTGTCCCCGATCGCGGCAGCCCTGCGGCAGGCGGCCTATCGCGTCGGTTGCAGGTCCGGTTCGTCCGCAAGCGCCTTGTCGGCGGCGACATAGTGATCGTCGCGCACATGGCCGCGGACGGCGGCAAACGCGGCCGTCAGGACGGCGATGTCATCGGTGAAACCCACCACCGCCAGGAAGTCGGGAACGACGTCGATGGGCATCACGAAATAGGCGAGAGCGCCGAGCAGCGTGCCGCGGACGCGCAGCGGCGTGCGAGGATCGAGCGCGCAATAATAGGAGGCGATGAGGTCGCGCGAAAACGGGATCTGCCGCACGGCGCGCTTGAGAACCGGCCAGAACCGCTTCTTCACGCGGTCGCGCTGACGCTCCTGTTCGGCTTCGTCTCCCGGCAGAAGAATCTCGCCGATCTTCACATCATCCATGCACGGCCTCCTTCAGGTGGCGATGCCGGTTTCGCCCGGCGTTCCTCATATGGGAATGCAGTCACGTCGCTTCAACTCTTCGTGCGCAGGACCGCCGCGCCGTCCATCGCCGTCGCCAGCTTGAAGTCGAGCGCGGTCAGGCCGCCCGCATCGTGGTTGGTCAGTCGCACGTCGACGCGGTTATAGACGTTGAACCATTCGGGGTGATGGTTGAACTTCTCCGCGGCGAGCGCGCCCTCGGTCATGAAGCCGAAGGCCTCGCGGAAGGACTTGAACCGGAAGGTCTTCTCGATGGCGATGCCGTCGTTCGAACGGGACCAGCCGTCCACGGTGGCGAGCGCCTCGGTGATGGCGGCTTCGTCGAGCTTTTCCTGTTTCATGGGCCCTTCCTCTCTGTCGCGCCATGGAGAACGGCGCCGCAAGGCGCCGTGTTCCGTGGCATGGGGTGTCGGCGTCAGACGAAGAACTGCCCGCCATTGGCCGAGATGGTCGAGCCGGTGATGAAGCCGGCATCGTCGGAAGCGAGGAAGACGACGACGCGGGCGATCTCCTCGGGTTCGCCAAGGCGCCCGACGGGGATCAGCGGAATGATCCGCTCGTTCAGCACCTTCTCGGGAATGGCGCGCACCATCTCGGTGCCGATATAGCCGGGGCAGATGGCGTTGACGGTGATGCCCTTGGCGGCCCCCTCCTGCGCCAGCGCCTTGGTGAAGCCGAGATCGCCGGCCTTGGCGGCCGAATAGTTCGCCTGGCCCATCTGGCCCTTCTGGCCGTTGATCGAGGAAATGTTGATGACGCGGCCGAAATTGCGGTCGCGCATGCCCGACCAGATCGGATGCGTCATGTTGAAGAGGCCGGTGAGGTTGGTGCCGATCACCGCACCCCATTGCTCCGGCGTCATCTTGTGAAACATCGCGTCGCGCGTGATGCCGGCATTGTTGACGAGAACGTCGACCGGGCCGAGATCCGCCTCCACCCTGCCGATGCCCTCCACGCAGGCCTCGTAGCTCGATACGTCCCACTTGTAGACCGCAATCCCGGTCTCGGCCTTGAACGCTTCGGCAGCCTCGTCATTGCCGGCATAGTTGGCAGCCACCCTGTATCCGGCTGCCTTCAGCGCCACCGAAATGGCTGCGCCGATGCCCCGCGATCCGCCCGTTACCAGTGCTACCCTGCTCATTTGGCTCACTCCCCTTGTGTTTTTTTCAGTGAGACCCGACGCCCCGCTGGCGGCGGGTCATGGCAAAGCAGCGTGCAAGCCGGCGCTTACAGGCGCTCGACGCACATCGCCACGCCCATGCCGCCGCCGATGCAGAGCGTGGCAAGGCCCTTGGACGCGCCGCGGCGCTTCATTTCGAAGAGCAGCGTGTTGAGGATGCGGGCGCCCGATGCGCCGATCGGGTGGCCGATGGCGATGGCGCCGCCGTTGACGTTGACGATCGAAGGATCCCAGCCGAGGTCCTTGTTGACCGCGCAGGCCTGCGCTGCGAAGGCTTCGTTGGCCTCCACGAGGTCGATGTCGCCGATCGACCAGCCCGCGCGCTCCAGGGCCTTGCGCGAGGCCGGGATGGGGCCGGTGCCCATGATCTTCGGGTCGACGCCGGCCGTCGCCCAGGACACGATGCGGGCAAGCGGCTCGATGCCGCGGCGCGCGGCTTCCGCCTCGCTCATCAGGAGTGTGGCGGCCGCGCCGTCATTGAGGCCGGAGGCGTTGCCGGCGGTCACCGTGCCTTCCTTGTCGAAGGCCGGACGCAGCTTCGCCATGGAATCGAGCGTGGCGCCATGGCGGATATATTCGTCGGCATCGACGGTCACGTCGCCCTTGCGGCCCTTGACGATGAAGGGAACGATCTCGTCCTTGAAGCGGCCTTGCGTCTGGGCGGCCTCGGCCTTGTTCTGCGAGGCGACCGCGAAGGCATCCTGCTCGTCGCGCGACAGCTGCCACTGCCGGGCGATATTCTCCGCGGTGATGCCCATGTGGTAGCCGTAGAAGGCGTCGGTCAGGCCGTCCTTGATCATCGTGTCGATCATCTTGAAGTCGCCCATCTTCACGCCGCCGCGCAGATGCGCGCAATGCGGCGCCATGGACATGGATTCCATGCCGCCGGCCACGATGATGTCGGCGTCGCCGGTTGCGATCTGCTGCATGCCGAGGGCAACGGCCCGCAGGCCCGAACCGCAGAGCTGGTTCAGGCCCCAGGCGGTCGCCTCCTGCGGAATGCCGGCCTTCATGGCGGCCTGGCGGGCCGGGTTCTGGCCTTCGCCGGCCGGCAGGACCTGGCCGAGAATCACTTCGTTCACCTCGCCGGCCTCCACGCCCGCGCGTTCCAGCACCGCCGAGATCGCCGCGGCCCCGAGTTCGTGGGCGGGCGTGTTGGCGAAGGCGCCGTTGAAGGCGCCGACGGCTGTACGGGCGGCACTGGCGATGACGATGGACGAGGTGCTCATGGTATGTTCTTCCTCAGTTCTGCGGCCGGGCTTGCGGCCTTGGAACCAGGCTCCAGCGTGCAAACGACGCAGGCCCGGCGGTTCTCCCGACGTCAAAACTGGCAAAGCGGAGGGGGAGAGTCAAACCCGATATCCGGCCTCGCTAAAATTTCATCGGCGCGCCATGCAGCATGAAAATTCATGTTGCGCAGCATTCCTCGCCGCATCGCACAATTCGATTGTCAGGCGGGGTGTTTTTGCCGATACTCGAAACGACCAAAAAGAAAATGGGAAGACGGGTATGAGGAGACCCTAATGGCCAGAAACGACGGTCAGATCGTCATCAAGAAATATGCGAACCGCCGGCTCTACAACACGGGCACGAGCACCTATGTGACGCTCGACGATCTCGCGGTCATGGTGAAGAAGGGCGAGGACTTCACCGTGCAGGACGCCAAATCGGGTGACGACATCACCCATTCGGTGCTGACGCAGATCATTTTCGAGCAGGAATCGAAGACGGGCAATACGCTCCTGCCGATCTCCTTCCTTCGTCAGCTGATCTCCTACTACGGCGACCAGATGCAGATGGTCGTGCCGAGCTATCTCGAACATTCCATGCAGGCCTTCACGGACCAGCAGGTGCAGATGCGCGAGCAGATCAACAAGACCTTCGGCGATACCCCGCTCGGCAAGAATCTTCAGGTGCCCATGGCGCTCGTCGAGGAGACGGTGCGGCGCAACACCGAGATGTTCCAGCAGGCGATGAAGATGTTCTCGCCCTTTGCCAATGCCGCTCCGCCCAAGGAGACGCGCAAGGCCGAGGCCAAGGACATCGACGAGCTGAAGGAGCAGCTGCGCGCGCTCCAGACGAAGCTCGACAATCTCGGCTGACGCCGGGAGAATGGCGCGGGTCTGACCCGCGCCGTCAAAGCCCGATCGAGAGATCGCGGCTCGCCGTGCGGATCGAGACCGCGAAACCGGCGACGACATCGATGAAGATGATGGTCATCAGGATGAAGAAGATCTGCGTCGCCGCGCCCTGCACCAGCAGGAACTCGACGAGCGCGACGACGAACAGCACCATCGACAGCATGTGATCGAGCAGTGCGCGCGAGCCCGGCCGCGTGGCCTTCAGGATTTCCACGAACAGCAGCGCCAGTGCGATGAGGATGATGAGGTCGCCGAAGGCGAGCGTCCACGTCGCGCCCGAGAGCATGTTGACGGATAGGACCTCGCTGTCGAGCACGGCATTGCCGCCGGTGCCGAACAGGCCGGTCATGGCGAGATTGTAGAGCGCGAAGGGCAGGATCAGCAGCGGTATGGCCAGCAACATCGGCAAACTCCCGGTGGCCGCGCGTCATGGCGGCGTCCGGGCCCTCTTAGCCGAAGATCGCCCGCAAGGAAACGGCGGCGTGCCGGAATGGGGCGGATCGGCCAAAAATGCCGGCAAAAGAAAAGGGCCGGTCGCCCGGCCCCTGATCTCAGCTGACGCTGGAAACGCGGATTACGCGCTTTCCTTCGGCGTCAGAACCTGGCGACCGCGGTACATGCCGGTCTTCAGGTCGATGTGGTGCGGACGGCGCAGTTCGCCCGAATTCTTGTCTTCGACGTAGGTCGAGCCCTTCAGAGCGTCTGCGGAACGGCGCATACCGCGCTTGGACGGGCTCACTTTTCTTTTCGGTACAGCCATTTGACTAACTCCACTTATCAGGCAAACACATCCTCGCGCCACCGAATGGCTGACAAGAACATGTCGTTATCTCGGAAATTGGGCCGGCTTATACACAGCAAAACCCTGCTTGACCAGTCCCCGCGCGGTTTTTTTCGATTCCGTCGCCTAGGCCTCGTCCTCCGGCACGATCCACGGTTCGGCCAACGCGGCCGCCTGCCACTTCTGCCATGCCGGATGCGCCTTCACGCGGGCGATATAGGCGAGCACAGTGTCATCCTGCGTGAGACGGTAGGTTTCGAAGCGGTTGACCACCGGCGCGTACATCGCATCCGCCGCCGAGAAGGCGCCGAACAGGAAGGGGCCGCCGGAGCGCGCCAGCGCCTCCTTCCAGATCGTCTCGATGCGCGCGACGTCGTCCGTCACACCGTCGGGAAGTGCTATGGCGCGGGGTTCGCGGCGAATGTTCATCGGGCAGGCATTGCGCAGCGCGCGGAAGCCGGACAGCATCTCCATCGAAATCGCGCGGGCCTCGGCGCGGGCGCCCGCATCCTTCGGCCAGATGCCTTTATCGGGAAACAGCTCGGCGACATATTCGATGATGGCGAGCGATTCCCACACGCGCACATCGCCGTGATGCAGCACCGGCACGCGCCCCGTCGGCGAGATCGCCTTGAACTTCGGATTGCCCGCCGGGAAATCGAAGGGGATCACCTCATCGGTGAACGGCACGCCGGCCGCTTCCATGGCGATCCATGGCCGCAGCGACCAGGACGAATAGTTCTTGTTGCCGATATAGAGGATGAGGTCGGACATGGCATGGGCTCCGTGTGAGAGGCCGCATGGTTACGCGCTCACGGGCGCCCGCGCCAATGAAAAGCCGTGACGTCAGTCATAAAGGCATTTGATGTAATCGCCCGAGCGGCCCGCCCGCCGGTCGATCAGCCGCGCCAGGCTCTGCAGGCCCGGGCCGGGTTTGCCGGCATTGCGGGTATAGGGATTGGGCAGCGAGACCGCCAGCAATGCCGCCTGGCGGCGCGAAAGCTTGGCGGCGGAAACGTTGAAATGATACTGTGCCGCCGCCTCGATGCCGTAGATGCCCGGCCCCCATTCGGCGACGTTGAGGTAGATTTCCATCAGGCGGCGCTTGCTCCAGACGAAGTCGGCGACCACGGCGAGCGGCACCTCCATCGCCTTGCGCACGAAGGAGCGGCCGTTCCACAGGAAGAGGTTCTTGGCGGTCTGCATGGGGATGGTGCTGGCCCCGCGCGTCTGCTCGCCGGCCAGCGCCTCGTTGACGACCTCGCGCATGGCGCCCCAGTCGACGCCGGCATGACGGCAGTACTGCCCGTCCTCCGACATCATCACGGCGCGCACGACATTGGGCGAGATGTCCTCGAAATCCACCCATTGCCGGTCGTAGCCGCGCAGCAGCACGACATCGCGCAGCATGAGGGTGGAGATCGGGCGGACGAACTCCGCAGTATAGAGCACGATCAGCACATAGGGCAGCGCGACGAACGCCAGGAGCGCCAGACAGAGGCGACGCCAGTTCTTGCGCAGGCAGGTCATCCAGCCATCCCTGGCATCGGGCTCAGCCTTTCCTTCGATCGTGTCTTCCCGCGTCTCAGGTACGATGTCCAAGTGCCGGCGCCCGTCCTTCCAGTGTTGCGACTTCATACCGTTCCGGCGTGCCAAAAACCAGCACTGTGCCGCGATTCTTTGTCGCCATCCCGTCCTTCCCGTTGCTTCGGCCGGGGGGCCATGCCAAAGAGCGGCCATGAGCGAGCGTCATCAGGAATTTCTGTCCCTCTTGAAGAGCAACGGCGAGGCGGTGGAGACCGTCCTGGCCACGCTGCTCTCTGCGGATGTGCAGCCGGGCGAGATCGCACGCCCGGCGCGGCTTCTCGCCGCCATGCGCCACGGCGTGCTGAACGGCGGCAAGCGCCTGCGCCCGTTCCTCGTCATCGAGGCGGCCGCGCTGTTCGACGGGGTGGAGCGCGAAACGGCGGTGCGCATCGGTGCCGCGCTGGAGTGCATCCACTGCTATTCTTTGGTGCATGACGACCTTCCGGCCATGGACGACGACGACCTGCGCCGCGGCCAGCCGACCGTGCACATCGCCTTCGACGAGGCCGCGGCAATCCTTGCCGGCGACAGCCTTCTGACGCTCGCCTTCGATATCGTCGCTTCGCCCGAAACGCGGCTGCCAGACGCCACGAAAACGGCGCTCGTGCTGGCGCTTTCGCGCGCGGCGGGCATCGGCGGCATGGCCGGCGGCCAGGCGCTCGATCTCGATGCCGAGAAGACGGCGCCGGACGAGGCTGGTATCGTCACATTGCAGGCGATGAAAACGGGTGCGCTGCTGCGCTTTGCCTGCGAGGCCGGCGCCATCATCGCCGACGCGTCGCCTGCCGACCGCGCGACGCTGCGCCGCTACGGCGAAACCGTCGGCCTGGCGTTCCAGATCGCCGACGACCTGCTCGATCTCACCGCCGACGCCGCCACGCTGGGCAAGGCGACGGGCAAGGATGCGGAGCGCGGCAAGGCGACGCTGGTGGCGCGCCGCGGCCAGGCCTGGGCGGAAGACCGCCTCCAGGCGCTTGTGAAGGAGGCCGAGGCGCTTCTTGCGCCGTTCAGCCATCGGGCCGGAATCCTCGTCGAAACCGCCCACTTCATCGCCAATCGCAGGAACTGACGCCATGAGCAAATTCTGGTCGCCGATCGTCGCCACGCTCAAGCCCTATGTCGCGGGCGAACAGCCGCGCATTCAAGATCTCATCAAGCTCAACACCAATGAAAATCCCTACGGGCCGTCGCCCAAGGCCATCGCCGCCATGCAGGCGGTCGTCGCCGACAGCCTGAAGCTCTATCCCGATCCGTCGGCGCTGGCGCTGCGCCAGTCGATCGCCCGCTTTTATGGCGTGGCGGAGGACGAGGTCTTTGTCGGCAACGGTTCCGACGAGGTGCTGGCGCATGTCTTCGCCGCCCTGCTCAAGCACGAGAAGCCGCTGCTCTACCCCGATATCACCTACAGCTTCTACCCGACCTACTGCCGCCTGTTCGGCATCGAGGCGGTGGAGATCGCGCTCAAGGACGATTTCACCGTCGATCTCAAGGATTATGACCGCGCCTGCGGCGCCATCATCCTCGCCAACCCGAATGCGCCAACGGGCATCGGCTTGCCGCTTTCCGCCATCGAGGCGCTGGTCGCCGCCCATCCCGACCAGCCGGTGGTGATCGACGAAGCCTATATCGATTTCGGCGGCGAAAGCGCCATTCCGCTGACGAAGACATACGACAACCTGCTCGTGGTGCACACGCTGTCCAAGTCGCGCTCGCTTGCCGGCCTGCGTGTCGGCTACGCCATCGGCCAGCGCCCGCTGATCGATGCGCTGGAGCGCGTCAAGGACAGCTTCAACTCCTATCCGCTCGACCGCATCGCCCAGGCCGGCGCGACCGCCGCTATCGACGATCGCGCATGGTTCGACGAGACGCGCGGCAAGGTCATCGAAAGCCGCGAGCGCGTCACCGGCGCGCTGCGCCAGCGCGGCTTCGAGGTTTTGCCCTCGCAGGCCAACTTTGTCTTCGCCCGCCACCCCGATCACAGCGGCGAGGCGCTCGCGAGCGGCCTGCGCGAGAGGGCGGTGCTCGTGCGCCACTTCGCCAAGCCCCGCATCTCGGATTTCCTGCGCATCACCATCGGTACGCCGGAAGAATGCGACCGCCTGATCGCGGCGCTTGAAGAGATCGTCTGAGGTTTCGCAAGCCCCCTCATCCGCCTGCCGGCACCTTCTCCCCGGCGGGGAGAAGGGAATGACGGCGCCCTCTCGTCCTCCCGATGCCGACGTGTCGAGCGACACGTCGCCCCGCTTCCCCTTCTCCCCAGCGGGGAGAAGGTGGCCCGAAGGGCCGGATGAAAGGGACGCGTCACATCACGCCCCGACAGGGACATGTGGTGCAATTCTCCGGCTGTCAGACGGCAAGCGGATCGCGTATCGTTGCCGGAAATCCATCCGGTGACCCCATGGCCGACCTTACCCCCTATCTGCCGCAGCTCGCCGTCGCCTGGACGGCCTATCTCATCGGGACCGCCTCGCCGGGCCCGGCGATCCTCGCGATCATCTCGACATCGATCAGCCGCGGCCGGCAGGCGGGCGTGGCGCTCGCGCTTGGCGTCCTTACGGGCTCCTATGTCTGGGCGATCCTCACTGCCTCGGGCCTGTCCGCCCTCATCCGCACCTATGGCGAGGCGATCGTCATCCTGAAGATCGTCGGCGGCTGCTACCTGCTGTGGCTGGCCTGGAATGCCTATCGCGCCGCACGCAAGAGCGAGGAGACCTACCGCGCGCAGATCGCGGCCATGCCGGCGCTGTCGCTGCGGCGGCAATATCTCAAGGGTCTCGGCATCCACATCACCAACCCCAAGGCGATCTTCAACTGGATCATGCTGACGTCGCTCGGCATGCCGCCGGGCGCACCGGGCGGCGTCATGGCGACCTTCATCGCGGGCTGCATGGTGATGGGCGTCTGCGTCTTCCTCGGCTTTGCGCTGGTCTTCTCGCTCGCGCCGGTGCACCGCGCCTATCTGAAGTCGCGCCGGGCCATCGAAGGCGTCATGGCCGCCTTCTTCGCCTTTGCCGGCTTCAAGCTCCTGACGACGCGGCTCTGAGCCGCGCCGGAAGGCTCATTCCGCCGCCGCCTGGCCCTGGCCGTAGCGCTTCTCGATATAGTCGTTGACCAGCGCCTCGAAGTCGCCGGCGATGTTGGTGCCGCGCAGCGTCATCGCCTTCTTGCCGTCGATATAGACGGGCGCGATCGGCAGTTCGCCCGTGCCGGGCAGCGAGATGCCGATATCGGCATGCTTGCTTTCGCCCGGCCCGTTGACGATGCAGCCCATGACGGCGACCTTGAGGCCTTCGACGCCGGGATATTTCCCGCGCCACACCGGCATGTTCTTGCGGATGTCGTCCTGGATCTTCTGGGCGAGTTCCTGAAACACCGTGGAGGTGGTGCGGCCGCATCCCGGACAGGCGGCGACGACGGGAATGAACTGGCGGAAGCCCATGACCTGCAGCAGTTCCTGCGCCACCTGCACCTCGCGGGTGCGGTCTCCGCCGGGCTCGGGCGTCAGCGAGATACGGATCGTGTCGCCGATGCCCTGCTGCATGAGAATGCCGAGCGAGGCGGAGGAGGCGACGACGCCCTTGGTGCCCATGCCGGCTTCGGTGAGGCCGAGATGCAGCGCATGGTCGGAGCGCGACGAGAGCATGGCGTAGACGGCGATGAGGTCCTGCACGGCCGACACCTTGGCCGAGAGGATGATGCGGCTCCTCGGCAGGCCGATCTCCTCGGCCATCTCGGCCGAAAGCAGCGCCGACTGGCAGATCGCCTCGCGCATCACCTGCTGGGCGGTGAGCGGCGAGCCCCTGTCCTGGTTCTCGTCCATCAGCCGGGTCAGGAGCTCCTGGTCGAGCGAGCCCCAGTTGACGCCGATGCGCACCGGCTTGTCGTAGCGGATGGCGGTCTCGACGATGGCCGAGAACTGCTTGTCCTTCTTGTCCTTGAAGCCGACATTGCCGGGATTGATGCGGTATTTCGCCAGCGCCTCGGCGCAGGCCGGGTGATCGGCCAGCAGCTTGTGGCCGATATAGTGGAAGTCGCCGACGAGCGGCACGTCGAGGCCCAGACGCTCCAGGCGCTCGCGGATCTTCGGCACGGCGGCCGCACTCTCGTCGCGGTCGACGGTGATGCGCACGATTTCCGAACCGGCGCGATGCAGGGCTGCGACCTGGGCCACCGTGCCATCGATATCGGCGGTATCGGTGTTGGTCATCGACTGGACGACGACAGGCGCGCCGCCGCCGACCAGCACGCCGCCGACATCGACACCGACGGACTGGCGCCGCGGCTTCGGTTCAAAGTCGAAGGAGAAGGACATTTTGGAGCCTCTTGCGCGAACGCGGCCGCGCGGGGCTTGCAGCGCGGCCTTTGCCCTCAGGTGGCGCAGGAAAAGGGGCTTGTCAACCGCAGGCCCCGGCAGGCGCGACGATTTGATCGCCGCAGGGGCACGCCAAAGGAGAGCGCACCATAAAAAACCCCGCCGTCTCCGGCGGGGTTTCGATGACCAGCCCTTCGGCTGCCGGGCTTACTCGCGGTTGCCGAGGAAGCGCAGCAGGAAGAGGAAGAGGTTGATGAAGTCGAGGTAGAGCGTCAGCGCGCCCATGATGGCCTTGCGGCCGGCCACGGCGGTGTCGTCTGCTTCGAAGTACATTTCCTTGATCTTCTGCGTGTCCCAGGCGGTCAGGCCGGCGAAGACGAGAACGCCGATCGCGGAGACGGCGAAGTCGAGCGCCGACGACTTGAGGAACAGGTTGACGAGCGAGGCGATGATCAGGCCGAACAGGCCCATGATCAGGAACGAGCCCATCGCGGAGAGATCACGCTTCGTCGTGTAGCCGAACAGCGACAGCGCGCCAAAGGCGGCGGCCGAGACGAAGAAGGTCTGCGCGATGCTGGCGCCCGTGTAGACCAGGAAGATCGACGAGAGCGACAGGCCCATCAGGCCCGCATAGATCCAGAACGTCGTCTGCGCCGCGCCGACGCTCATCGACTGGATGCGGAAGCTCAGGAAGAAGACGAGGGCGAGCGGGGCGAGCATCACGACCCACTTCAGCGGGCTCACATAGATGGCGTAGCCGAAGCTCGTGAGCTGGCCGCCGGCAAAGGCAGCCTGCGAAGCGAAGTAGGCGACGACACCCGTGATCGCGAGACCCAATGCCATCAGGTTGTAGACCCGAAGCATGTAGGCGCGCAGGCTCTCGTCGATGACGGCGCCGGCCTGAGCGCCGGTGTTCACCGTTCGAGTCTGGTAGTTACGGAGATCAGCCATGTTTTCCTCTATGTTCAAGCCCCATGGTCTATACGGTGTCGGGCGCCCGGTTATTCGCTTCGACGGTTCGAAACGCTTTTTCCGGGTCCGGGCAGCCGCTGCGGGGCTCCAGCTTGCCTGACGTAAATATGCGCATCAATTGTGTTGTGCACAAGACCTGCGACCCCAGGGAGAATGGCGGGGCGTGCGATTTAGAGCTCCCGCAGCACCGGTGCCGCCTTCTGTCCCAGAATGCGCCACGTCCCGGCCAGGCCGATACCGACCGTCATGATCAGCGCCGTCGCCACCGTCATCACGGCCACATCAGGCAGGAAGCTCGACGGCAGCTTCATGATGCGGGCCACCACGAACCAGGCCGATACGCCGCCGGCAAAGAGCGCAAACAGCGCCGTCGCCAGCCCGAGCATCAGGTACTCGTAGCTGAAGGCGCGGATCAGCGTGGCGCGGGTGGCGCCCAGCGTCTTCAGGACGACGGCATCGTGCACGCGTGCCCGGTTGCCGGCGGCCAGCGCGCCGGCCAGCACCAGGATGGAGGCGATCAGCGCCACGGCGGCGGCCGCGCGGATGGCGGTCGCCAGCTGGCCGACCAGCTCGTTCACCACATCGAGTGCATCCTTGACGCGCACGCTGGTCACGGTCGGATAGGCATTGGTGATGGCTCTCAGCGTCGCGGCTTCCTGCGCCGCCGTCGCGCCCGGATCGATCACGGTGGCGAGCCAGGCATGCGGCGCGCCGGCGAAGGTGTTGGGCGAGAAGACCATCACGAAGTTGATCGACAGCGATTCCCACTCGACATTGCGGAAGTTGGCGATGCGCGCCGTGATGTTGCGGCCGAGCACGTTGACGGTCACGGTGTCACCGAGCTTCAGGCCCAGTTCGCGACCCTCGTCGGTCGAGAACGAGACGAGCGGTTCGCCCGTATAATCCTCCGGCCACCATTCGCCCGCGCTCAGGGTGGAATTCTCCGGCACGTTCTTCGCATAGGTGATGCCGCGATCGCCGCGCAGCACCCATTGACCCTCCGGCGGTACCTCCACCTTGGCGACATCCACGCCGTTCAGCTCCATCACGCGGCCGCGCAGCATCGGCACCTCGATGATCTTGCCGTCGGGCATGTTGGCGGAGAGCACGTCGCGGAAGCCGTCGAGCTCGCTGCCCTGGATGTCGACGAAGAAGAAGTTCGGCGCGCGGTCCGGCAGGCTGCCGGTCAGCTCACGGCGCAAATTGCCGTCGATCAGCGTCAGCGTCACCAGCAGCGCGAGCCCCAGGCCGAGCGACAGCACGACCGAGGACGTGAGCGCGCCCGGCCGATGGATGTTGCCGATGGCGAGCCTGAGCGAGGGCGAGTTCACCCGCGGGCTGCGTTTGGCGATTGCCGTGATCAGCATGGCGACGGCGCGCAGCACCACGAAGGCGAAGGCGATGGCGCCGAGGAACACCGAGGCGATGTAGCGGTCATAGGCGGTGAAGATCGCCAGTCCCGCCAGTGCCGCGAGGAATGCGGCAGCACCCAGCACATAGGGCCAGCTCGGCAGGCGTGACGATTGGAATCCCTGTTCGCGGAACAGCGCCGTCGCCGGCACCTCGCGGGCATGGCCGAGCGGCATGATGGCGAAGGCGAGCGCCGTCAGAAGGCCGAAGACGGCGGCCAGCAGCAGAGCGGAGGGATAAAGCTGCGCCTCGGCCGGCACCGGCAGCACGCCCTCGAGGAACTGCATGGCAACGAGCGGCATCAGCGCACCCGCGACGAGGCCGATGAGAATGCCGACGGCCGCAATCAGCGCGATCTGCGTGAGATAGACGAGCGCCACCAGCGAGGCCGGCGCACCCAGGCATTTGAAGGTGGCGATGACCGAGCGCTTGGAATCGAGATAGGCCCGCACCGCATTCGCCACGCCCACGCCGCCGACGATCAGCGCCGTGAGGCCGACCAGCGTCAGGAACTGCGAGAAGCGCCTGATGTTGGCGGTGAGCGAGGGGGCCGCGCTGTCGGCGGTGCGGATCGACCATCCCGCGGTCGGGAACGCCTTTGCCGAATCGTCCCGGATCGTCGCGATGGATGCATCGGGATTGGTCAGGCGGATGCGGTAGGCGTTTTCGACGAGGCTGCCGGTCTGGACCAGTCCGCTGGCCTGCAAGGCCTCTTGCGAAAGCATCAGGCGCGGGGCAAGCCCGAACCCTTCGGAAACGGCATCCGGCTCGCGCGCCATGGTCGCCGTCACCTTGATCTTCGCATTGCCGAGCAGGATCTCGTCGCCGACGGCGATGTTGAGCCGGTCGAGCAGCAGCGGCGCGACGATGGCGCCCCAGGCGTCGCCCTGCCGGGCCATCAGGTCGGCGGAGGGCTGTTGCGGCACGGTTTCCAGCGCGCCGTAGAGCGGATAGGCGCCGTCGACGCCGCGCGCCTCCACCAGCGTCTGGTCGGACCCGTCGGGCAGGCGCGCCATGGAGCGCAGCCCGGTCGACAGCGACACGTCGCCGAGGCCCTGGAAATAGGCCATTTCCTCCGGCGTCGCCGTGCGGTTGCGCAGCTCGAAACGCACGTCGCCGGCCAATAGCGACTGGCCTTGCGAGGCGATCGCCTGCGTGATGGCGCTGGAAACAGAATTGACGCCGGCAATGGCCGCCGTGCCGAGCGCGATGCAGGCGAGGAAGATGTAGAAGCCCTTCAGGCCGCCGCGCATCTCGCGCAGCGCCAGGCGAAGGGCAAGCGGAAACTGTTTGAGGACCGCACCGATCCTCATGCCGGCACCGCCTCGGAAACGGCTGCCGCGGGCGCGGCCCCCGAGACGATCTCGCCCGAGCGCATGGCGACCTGCCGGCTGCACCGGGCGGCAAGGGCGGGGTCGTGCGTCACCAGCACCAGCGTCATGCCGCGCTCGGCCTGCTTGGCAAACAGGAGGTCGGCGATCTGCCGGCCGGTTTCCGTGTCGAGATTGCCGGTCGGCTCATCGGCGATCAGCAACTTCGGCGAGGGCGCCAGCGCCCGGGCAATCGCCACGCGCTGCTGCTCGCCGCCCGAGAGCTGGCCGGGATAGTGCGACAGGCGCTCGCCCAGCCCGACGGCCGTCAGCTCACGCCGGGCGATGTCGAAGGCGCCGGCCACATTGGCCAGTTCCAGCGGCACAGCGACATTCTCCAGCGCCGTCATGTTGGGAATGAGGTGAAAGGACTGGAACACGATGCCGATATTGCGGCCGCGGAAATCGGCGACCTGGTCCTCGTTCATGCCGTGCAGGCCTGCGCCGTCGATGTGGATTTCGCCGCTGTCGAGCCGCTCCAGGCCGGCCAGAACCATCAGCAGCGTCGACTTGCCGGAACCCGAGGGTCCGACGATGCCGACCGATTCGCCTGCATCGATCGAAAGGTCGATCCCCTTGAGCACATGCACGGAGGCGGCCGCCTGGCCCAGGGTGAGATCGGCTTTTTTGAGATCGATGATGCTTTTGGCCAAGGAATTCTGCCCTATATGATTGTGAAGAACCGCAATGCCAGCAATCTAGGAACCTCGCCATGGCGTTTAAAGCGACGCTCGGATTTTTAACCGCCCTTGCGATCACAGCTTTGTTATCCGTCGGTGCCGCGCGCGCCGAGCCCGTCAAGCTCGTCGGTTTCGGTGACAGCCTGATGGCCGGCTACCAGCTTCCGGCGGGCGATGCCTTCCCCGTCAAGCTGGAAGCCGCCCTGCGCGCCAAGGGGCATGAGGTGGAGATCGCCAATGCCGGCGTTTCCGGCGATACGACCTCCGGCGGCCTTGCGCGCCTCGACTGGTCGATCCCCGACGGCACGCAGGGCGTGATCCTCGAACTCGGCGCCAACGATGCGCTGCGCGGCATTGCGCCCGAAGAGACCGAAAAGAACCTCGACACGATGATCACGCGGCTGAAGGAGCGCGGCATCGCCGTGTTGCTCGCCGGCATGCTCGCGCCGCCGAACATGGGCCCCGAATATGCCGAGCGCTTCAACGCCGTCTACGGCAAGCTTGCCGAGAAGCACGACGTGCCGCTCTATCCGTTCTTCCTCGAAGGCGTCGTCACCAAGGCCGATCTCCAGCTGGAGGACGGCATGCACCCCAACGCGAAAGGCGTGGATGCGATGGTGCAGGCGATGCTTCCGGCCGCCGAACGTTTCCTGACCTCCCTCAAGGCCGGGGAGTAATTCTCGCGGGTGCGAAATTAGGGTTGCGCGAAACGGCTTTGCGTGATTCGCTGACGTTACATTCCAGTAGGGAGAGGTCATCATGCCGAGACTTTTCGTCGCCCTCGAAGTGCCGCGCAACGCGGCGATGAGCCTCTCGCTTTTGAGAGGCGGCCTTCCCGGAGCCCGCTGGATCGATGTCGAGAACTTCCACATAACCCTTCGTTTCATCGGCGACATCGACGGCCGCACGGCCGACGAGGTGGTCGACCGGCTCGACCGCATCGAGCGGCCGGAATTCCAGCTGGCGCTGTCCGGCATCGGCTCCTTCGGGTCGAAGAAGCCCCATTCCGTCTTCGCCGGCGTCACGCAGGCGCCGGAAATGTATGCGCTGCAGGCTGAAATCGAACGCATCTGCCAGCGGCTCGGCCTGCCGGCCGATCCGCGCAAGTTCACGCCGCATGTCACGCTGGCGCGCCTGCGCAATGCCCGCACCGAGGATGTCGCGCGCTACCTTACCGGCCGCGGCAATTTCCACACCGCCCCCTTCATGGTGAACCGCTTCGTGCTGATGTCCTCCAAGGAATCCGTCGGCGGCGGCCCCTACCTCACCGAAGAGGTGTTCCCCCTCTACGACACCGGAAGCGCCTGGGACGGCACGGATATCTACGATCATCCGGTGTGAAAGGCATTTTCGGTTTCAAGTAACCGTGCACCGTCTTGGGTCCGATTCAGCATCTTGTGGCGGGATCGTGAGTCCGATCAAGCACTTGCGGTGAACAAAGCCGGAATGCGGGCGAGTCAGCGATTCGTCTCCGTTTCGTTCCGCGGCTGTTCCATGAGCCGGCAAAACATCGGAAAATCCGGCGCATTTCGCCTTGCCCCTTGCCATCGGTGGCTGCGATGGGCATCTGTTGCCGGAAACGGAACCAGCCGGGGCATGTCTTGTCGCAAGCACCCATGATTGTGAGCGGCCGCGGGGTCACCGCGGTGCTCGGCCCGACCAATACGGGCAAGACCCACTACGCAATCGAACGCATGGTGGCACATGAGACGGGCATTATCGGCCTGCCTCTGCGCCTTCTGGCGCGCGAGGTCTATACGCGCCTCGTCGAGCGGGTCGGCCAGCACAATGTCGCGCTCATCACCGGCGAGGAGAAGATCACGCCGCATATGGCGCGCTTTTCGGTCTGCACGGTGGAGGCCATGCCGCGCGAGACGCGCGCCTCCTTCGTCGCCATCGACGAGGTGCAGCTTGCCGGCGATCTGGAGCGCGGCCACATCTTCACCGACCGGGTGCTGCATCTGCGCGGGCGCGACGAGACGCTGCTTTTGGGTGCGGGCACCATGAAGCCGATCCTCGAGCAGATGCTGCCGGGCATCCATGTCATCGAGCGTCCGCGGCTTTCCCAGCTGTTCTATTCCGGCTCCAAGAAGATCACCCGCCTGCCGCAGCGCACGGCCATCGTCGCCTTCTCGGCCGACGAGGTCTACGCCATCGCCGAGCTCATCCGTCGCCAGCGCGGCGGGGCGGCCGTGGTGCTCGGCGCACTTTCGCCGCGCACCCGCAATGCACAGGTCGCGCTTTACCAGGAGGGCGATGTCGAATATCTCGTCGCGACGGACGCGATCGGCATGGGCCTCAACCTCGATGTCGACCATGTCGCCTTCGCGCAGGACCGCAAGTTCGACGGCTACCAGTTCCGCAATCTCAATCCGGCCGAGCTTGCCCAGATCGCCGGCCGCGCCGGCCGGCACCTGCGCGACGGCACGTTCGGTGTCACGGGCCGCGTCGATCCCTTCGACGAGGAGCTTGTCGAGCGCATCGAGACGCACCAGTTCGATCCGGTCAAGGTTCTTCAATGGCGCACGACCCGCTTCGACTATTCCTCGCTGCAATCGCTTCGCCTGTCGCTCGAGGCCGCCCCGCCGATCGGCGGGCTGACGCGGGCGCTTCCGGCGGTCGACCAGCAGGCGCTGGAGCACCTGTCGCGCTATCCCGATATCCGTGAGCTCGCCACCACGCCCGAGCGCGTCGAAAAGCTGTGGGAAGCCTGCGCGCTGCCCGACTATCGCCGCATCACCCCGGCCCAGCATGCCGACCTCATCTCGACGCTCTATGCGGATCTCGTCCGGCGCGGCACGGTCAACGAGGACTTCATGGCCGACCAGGTCCGCCGCTCGGATCGCACGGATGGCGAGATCGACACGCTTTCGGCGCGAATCGCGCAGATAAGGACGTGGACCTATGTGTCGAATCGGCCCGGATGGCTTGCCGATCCGACACACTGGCAGGAAAAGACGCGGGAAATCGAAGACCGATTGTCCGATGCGTTACATGAACGGTTGACGAAACGCTTTGTTGATCGCAGGACATCTGTGCTCATGAAGCGCCTGAGAGAGAATGCGATGCTGGAAGCTGAAATCAGTGTGAATGGCGATGTCTTCGTGGAAGGACATCATGTCGGGCAGTTGGCCGGTTTCCGGTTCACGCTCGTCTCCGGAACGGAAGGTCCCGATGCGAAGGCCGTGCAGGCGGCTGCGCAGAAGGCGCTCGCGCTGGAGTTCGAAGCCCGGGCCGCGCGCCTGCATGCGGCCGGCAATGGCGACCTCGCGCTCGGTTCCGACGGCACCGTGCGCTGGCTCGGCGATCCCGTCGCCCGTCTTGCCGCGTCCGATCACATCATGCGCCCGCGCGTCATCCTGCTCTCCGACGAGCAGCTGACGGGCAATGCGCGCGACCATGTCGCCGCCCGCATCGAGCGTTTCGTGAACCATCACATCGCCACCGTCCTGAAGCCGCTCGACGATCTTTCCCGTGCGGAAGACCTGCAGGGTCTCGCCAAGGGCCTGGCCTTCCAGCTCGTCGAAAACCTCGGCGTGCTGTTCCGCCGTGACGTGGCCGACGACGTGAAGTCGCTCGACCAGGACGGCCGCGCCTCCATGCGCAAGCACGGCATCCGCTTCGGCGCCTACCACATCTTCATGCCCGCACTACTGAAGCCGGCCCCGGCCGAACTCATCACGCTGCTCTGGGCGCTGAAGAACGACGGCCTCGACAAGCCGGGCTATGGCGATCTCATCCCGGTCCTCGCCGCCGGCCGCACGTCGGTCGTCACCGATCCGAGCTATGAGCGCACCTTCTACAAGCTCGCCGGCTTCCGGTTCCTCGGCAAGCGCGCCGTGCGCATCGACATTCTCGAGCGTCTCGCCGACCTCATCCGTCCGCTGCTTCAGTGGAAGCCGGGCACGCCGCGTCCGGACGGCGCCTATGACGGCCGCCGCTTCACCGCGACGACCGCCATGCTTTCCATCCTCGGCGCCACGCCCGACGACATGGAAGAGATCCTCAAGGGTCTCGGCTACCGCGCCGACAGCGTGACCGCCGAAGAGGCCGCCGCCTTCCTTGCCGCCCAGGCCCCGGCCGATGCGGGTGCTGCCACTCCGGCGGACGCCGCAGGCGAGCAGGATGGCGATGCCGACGAGGCGCAGGCCGACGCTGCCGAGGAAACGGCAGGCGAAGCCCCCGTCGCGGAAGCACCCGCGTCCGAAACGCCCGTTGAAGAGACGCCGGCCGCCGAGACCGCGGAAGCCCCGGCCGCATTGGATGCCGCAGCCCCCGAGGCTGCCGGCGAAAGCGCCGAGCCGGTCGAGGCCAAGCCCGTGCTTCTCTGGCGTCCGGGTTCGCGCCACGACAACCAGCGCCAGGGCGGCCACCGCCATGGCGGCGAGCGGCCCGAGCGTGGCGAACGCCGTGGCGGCGACCGCAACCGCGGCCAGCAGGCCGGGGAGCGCGGTGAACGCGGCGAGCGTCGCGAAGGCGGCCGCGGCCGTCCCGACCAGAATCGCGGCGGCCGCGACGGAAAGCCGCAGGGCGGCAACCGCGACCGCAACGAGCAGCGCGGCGAGCGCAACGAGCGCGGCGGAAAGCCGCAACAGGCGAAGTTCGAGGCCCGTCCGCCCCGCAAGGAGAAGCCGATCGATCCGGATTCGCCCTTCGCAAAGCTCGCGGCGCTCAAGGAGCAGCTGAAGAAGTAAGCCATGGCGCGCGACGAGGAACAGCCGGCCGGTCAGGCGCGACAGCGCATCGACAAGTGGCTGTTCTTCGCGCGCCTGCGCAAGTCGCGCTCGCTGGCGGCGAAGTCCGTCGAGGCGGGCGATGTGCGCGTCAACGATCTCGCCATCCGCCAGCCCTCCTATGCCGTGCGTCCCGGTGATGTCGTCGTGCTTTCGCTCGAGCGCCACGACATGGTGGTGAAGGTGCTCCAGACCGGCGAGCGCCGCGGCCCCTATGAGGAGGCCCGCCTTCTCTACAGCGACATGACGCCGCCCCCGCCGCCGCGCGAGGAGCGCAATCTCTTCGCCCAGGCCACGCGCGAGCGCGGCGCCGGCCGGCCCACCAAGCGCGAACGCCGCGAGATCGACCGCCTGCACGATTATCCGGGCGAAGGCGACGACTGAGTGCCGGGCCGTTCCGGGCCGCGCTTTAGAATTCTATACCTCGCAAGCCGCAGATCGCGCATGTATTACGCTTGCAAAGCGCCCGCAAAGCCTTTACCTCAGCCACCGGACAGCCTGCTTCTCGCATCTCCTGCTGTCTGCCAGCCGATTGCGTGACAGGCTTTGCGGCAATGGACGGTTCCGCCGTCCGCCTGCTTGTGATTTTTCTGGAGTTCATCATGACGTATGTCGTGACCGACAACTGCATCCGCTGCAAATATACGGACTGTGTCGAAGTCTGCCCTGTCGACTGCTTCTACGAAGGCGAGAACTTCCTGGTCATCCACCCGGACGAGTGCATCGATTGCGGCGTCTGCGAGCCGGAATGTCCCGCCGAGGCGATCAAGCCCGATACGGAGCCGGGTCTCGACAAGTGGTTGAAGATCAATACGGAATTCGCGTCGATCTGGCCCAACATCACCGTGAAGCGGGATGCGCTGCCCGAGGCCAAGGAAATGGACGGCGTGGAAGGCAAGTACGAGCAGTACTTCTCGCCCAATCCGGGCAAGGGCGACTGACCGGCCGCACCGCGGCCGCCGAAGCTGGGGAAAAAAGCCTGTCCTCGCCAAAAGGCGATAGGGCAGGCTTGATGACCCATGCGAAGCAAATTATTGATTTCGGCACTTTTTTGTGGTAGGGTCCTGATACTGATCCACATCGCGGCATTTTGCGTGCCCGAACACCACCACGAAAGCAAACGATCCCTCACCGTCGCTCACCTCCCATAGGCAACCTCGGTTGCTCGCATGTGATCGCGTTGCAGTGGACCTCTTTGCGCATGGCGGACGGACCAGAGTGGTGACACCGCAGGGTGCCCCCCGTCTTTCCCGGGTCCCCGGACCCACCCCGGCCTCATCGGGGAGTGTAACAGGGAGTATTTGAACAGAATGACGACCCAGCAGAAGAAATCTTCCACGCGCCAGGGCTTCAAGACCGGCGAGTCGATCGTCTATCCCGCCCACGGTGTCGGCCAGATCGTGGCCATCGAGGAGCAGGAAGTCGCCGGCATGAAGCTTGAGCTTTTTGTCATCGATTTCGAAAAGGACAAGATGCGTCTCAAGGTGCCGGTTGCCAAGGCCGTTTCCATCGGCATGCGCAAACTGTCGGAGACCGATTTCGTCGACCGCGCGCTGAAGGTTGTCCAGGGCAAGGCCCGCGTGAAGCGCACCATGTGGTCGCGCCGCGCGCAGGAATACGATGCCAAGATCAATTCCGGCGACCTGATCTCGATTGCCGAAGTGGTCCGTGACCTCTATCGCGCCGAGAACCAGCCGGAGCAGTCCTATTCCGAGCGCCAGCTTTACGAAGCCGCCCTCGACCGCATGGCCCGCGAAATCGCCGCCGTCAACAAGATGTCGGAAACCGAAGCCGTCCGTCTCGTCGAGACGAACCTCGCCAAGGGTCCGAAGCGCGGCAAGGCCATCGAGGAAGACGACAGCCAGGACGAGGCCGCCTGATCTAGGGCACTCCGTCACGATTTAAAGCCCGGCTGGCGACAGCCGGGTTTTTTTATGGAACTTTTTTGCGGCACGCCCGTTTGACTGGCCGAGGATGACCGAAGGGCGCTGTGCCGCGGCATCGTCCCGGCCATGCCGGGCGATCCACTGGCCTCTCCGGACTGTCTTCTCTATGGGCGAACGGGTGGTTCATGCCTCCCCGGAGCCGGTTCGGTTCACGTGGAGAGACGCATGGCTACGACGACAGCAGAGCGCCGCATGATCAAGCTTGCCATGTCCGCGCCCTACCTTGAGAGGGACGAGGAACAGGCTCTTGCCCAGGCCTGGAAGAACAATCAAGACCAGGAAGCCCGTAACCGCATCGCGATGGCCCATATGCGCCTTGTCGTTTCGATGGCGGGCAAGTTCCGCAATTTCGGCCTGCCGCTCAGCGATCTCGTGCAGGAAGGCTATATCGGCCTTCTGGAAGCCGCCGCCCGCTTCGAGCCGGAGCGGCAGGTGCGCTTCTCCACCTATGCCAGCTGGTGGATCCGCGCCTCGGTCCAGGATTACGTGCTTCGCAACTGGTCCATCGTGCGCGGCGGCACCAGTTCGGCGCAGAAGGCGCTGTTCTTCAACCTGCGCCGTCTGCGTGCCCGGCTCGCCCGCGGCGACACCCGTCTGACCGCCGAGGCCATGCATCAGGAAATCGCCGCCGCCATCGGTGTCAGCACCGCCGACGTGCGCACCATGGATGCGCGCCTGTCCTCGTCGGATATCTCGCTGCAGGCGCCGATCTCGCCCAATGAAGGCGAGGGCGCCAGCCGCATCGATCTTCTCGCCAGCGAGGCCCCCCTGCCGGACGAGCAGGCCGAGGGCTCCATCGATGGCGAACGCCGCCACCACTGGCTCTATTCGGCGCTCGGCGAACTCAACGAGCGCGAGATGAAGATCATCCGCGCCCGCCGCCTCGCCGAAAACGGCGCAACGCTCGAGGAACTGGGCGTCCTGCTCGGCATCTCCAAGGAACGCGTCCGCCAGATCGAGAACCGGGCGCTGGAAAAACTGAAGGCCGTCCTGGTCAGCAAGACCACGGATTTCGCCTACGCCTGAGCAGGCGAGCGCTCCCGACAGCAAAGGACCCGGATGCAGGGACATCCGGGCCTTCGGGGAGGTCATTGATGATACCGCTCAGTTGCAGACCTTGATCTTCCGGATCACGACGTCGCCGTAATAATCGTAGGACTTCACCTTCTTGATGAAGCATTGCGGCTGCTCATAGCCGTAGCTGTCGTAGCAGGCATATGAGGGCGCTGCGAAGGAAACGGCGGCGACGAAGGCAATAGTGGCGGAAACGATGGTCTTGCGCATGGGGCTCTCCTGATCTCTGGCCTGATGGATGCGTCGAGCTGTTCTCGTCCGGTGATGAGAAGATCGCACAGCGCCGCCTTGCCCGCTGTTTCCTGCGGAACAGGCCGATTTTCCGTCCATTCCCGCCTGCCGGGCTCTGCTCTCTGATCCGCCCCTTGCGCGCCGTCGCGGGCCGGATTATGCCTTGTCCTGCTCTAACGGGGTGCCCGCAGGTTTCGGTCTGCTGGCTGAGAGGCGTCACGCCAACCCGAAGAACCTGATCCGGCTCGTACCGGCGGAGGGATTAGACGGCTCAATCCAGCGCCCTATTCCCGTTGTGACAAACAAGGAGGCGCGGATGCGCACGCTACTTTCCACATTGGTTACGGCGCTCGCCGTTTGTGTCGCCGTGCCCGCATCGGCGCAGGAAAAGACGCTGACCGTCTACACCTATGAGAGCTTCATCGCCGAATGGGGCCCGGGCCCCAAGGTCAAGGAAGAGTTCGAGAAGACCTGCGGCTGCAAGGTCGAATGGGTCGGCGTGGCCGATGGCGTGGAGCTCCTGACCCGCCTCAAGCTGGAGGGCGAGGGCACCAAGGCCGACGTGGTGCTCGGTCTCGACACCAATCTGATCGCCGAGGCGAAGGCCACGGGCCTGTTCGAGGCGCATGGCCTCTCGCCGAAGGACCTGACGGTGCCCGGCGGCTTCTCCGACGATACGTTCCTGCCCTACGACTACGGCCATTTCGCCGTCGTCTATGACAGCGAGACCCTGAAGAACCCGCCGACCAGCCTCAAGGACCTGGTCGAGGGCGACCCCGCGGAGAAGATCGTCATCGAGGATCCGCGCACCTCCACGCCGGGCCTCGGCCTGCTGCTCTGGGTCAAGTCGGTTTATGGCGACAAGGCGCCCGAGGCCTGGGAAAAGCTCAAGCGGCGTGTCCTGACCGTCACGCCGGGCTGGTCGGAAGCCTATGGCCTGTTCACCAAGGGCGAGGCGCCGATGGTGCTGTCCTACACGACCTCGCCGGCCTATCACGTCATCGCGGAGAAGAACGAGCGCTACAAGGCGGCCGCCTTCTCGGAAGGCCACTATATCCAGATCGAGGTTGCCGGACTCACCCGCACCGCCGGCGACAAGGCGCTGGCCCGCCAGTTCCTCACCTACATGACGGGGCCGGATTTCCAGTCGATCATCCCAGAGACCAACTGGATGATGCCGGCTGGCAAGACCCGCGATCCGCTGCCCGCCGCCTTCGATGCACTGGTCAAGCCGGAAAAGACCTTCCTCATGTCGCCGGAGGAGGTCGCGGCCAACCGCAAGGCCTGGATCGACGAATGGCTGGCCGTGATGAGCGCCAAGTAGCCGGATAAACATCGTGATCTTCGCCCGCGCCGAAAGACGCACGCTCGATATCGCCGGCGCGCTCGCGCTTGGCGGCGTGCTGGCCTTCGTCGGCGTGGCGACCGCCGTGCTGCTCGGTCATGCCGGTTCAGGGTCCGGTGCAGGGGCCGGCGCGGGCGCGCCGCTGTTCGATGCCTATATCCTGCGGGTGGCGCGCTTCACGTTCCTTCAGGCCGCGCTTTCCACGCTGCTGTCGGTGGCGCTCGCCATTCCCGTGGCGCGTGCCCTGGCGCGCCAGCGCGCCTTTCTCGGCCGCGTCTGGATCCTGCGGCTGTCGGCCGTGCCGCTCGGCCTGCCGGCGCTCGTCGCCGCCCTCGGCATCATCGAGATCTGGGGGCGCCAGGGCGTGGTCAACGATCTCCTGCGGCTTGCCGGCCTGCAAAACCCGGTCAGCGTCTACGGGCTGACGGGCATCCTCATTGCCCATGTCTTCTTCAACCTGCCGCTCGCCGTGCGCTTCCTCGTCGCCGCGCTCGAACGCATCCCGGCGGAATACTGGCTGAGCTCGGCCAATCTCGGCATGGGCGGCGGGGCGGTGTTCCGGCTCATCGAATGGCCGGTCATCCGGCGCGTGCTGCCGGGCATTGCCGGCCTCGTCTTCATGCTGTGCGCCACGAGCTTCACCCTCGTTCTCACGCTCGGCGGCGGGCCGGCGGCCACCACCATCGAGGTCGCGATCTACCAGGCCCTGCGCTTCGATTTCGATCCAGCCCGCGCCGTCCTGCTCGCCTTCCTGCAGATCGCGGTCACAGGGCTGCTGCTCTTTGTCCTCTCGCTGTTCGGCCGGCCGCAGGATGAGGGCGTGACGGCGGGCCGCGCCATCCGCCGCTTCGACGGCCGCCGGCGGCGTGTCACGGACGGGCTCGTCATCCTCGCCTTCACCCTCTTCACCGCCGCGCCGCTGCTGGCGACGCTCGTTTCGGGCCTCGCCGCCGATTTCGGCCGGCTCGCGCTCGATCCGACGCTGCACCGCGCGCTCCTCACCAGCCTTGCGATCTCGCTTGCCTCCGCCAGCCTCAGCCTCGCCATCGCGCTGCCCGTCGTGCTGGTGCCGCAGCTTGCCGAAAGCGGCGCGGCGGGGCCGGCGCGACTGATAATGGCGGGCGTGCTTCCGGCGGTCGGCTCGCTCATCCTGCTCGTGCCGCCGGTCGTCGTGGCCACGGGCTGGTTTCTCATGCTGCGGCTTTTCGGCGAAACCGGCCGCTTCGCCCCGGCCATCGTCACCGTCATCAATGCGCTGATGGCGCTGCCCTTCGTGGTGCGCGTGCTGGGGCCTGCCTATCGCACCCATCTCGCCCGCACGGCGCGTCTGGCGCTCAGCCTCGGCATCACGGGTCGCCGCCGCCTTGTAACGATCGACTGGCCGGCGCTGAAGAAACCCTTCCTCACCGCGTTTGCCTTCGCCATGGCATTGTCGCTCGGCGATCTCGGCGCCGTCGCCATCTTCGGCGCGGAGGGTTTCGTGACGCTGCCCTGGCTGCTTTACTCGCGCATGGCAAGCTACCGCACCGCCGATGCCGCCGGCATCGCGCTCATCCTGGGCGTGCTCTGCCTGCTCCTGACGCTGCCCTCGACCGCCCCCGATCGCGCCCCCGAAAGGCCCGGCCCCGATGCCTGATACCGCCATTGCCCTTTCCGATGTCACCGTGCGCTTTGCCGAAAAGACGCTCGCCTTCGACTGCGCCATAAAGGCCGGCGCGGCCGTCGCGGTGGTCGGCCCGTCGGGTGCCGGCAAGTCGACCCTGTTCAACGTCATCGCCGGTTTCCAGCCGCCTGCGGCCGGTTCGGTGCGCCTGCTGGGCGAGGACATGGCGGGCCGCGATCCCGCCGAGCGGCCGGTCTCCATCGTCTTCCAGGACAACAACCTGTTTTCCCACCTCACCATCGCCGACAATGTCGGCCTCGGCATCGATCCGGGGCTGCGTCTGGATGCGGCGGGGTGGTGCCGCGTGTCCGAGGCGCTCGCCCGCGTCGGCCTCGGCGGTTACGAGACGCGCCTGCCCGGTTCGCTGTCCGGCGGCGAGCGGCAGCGGGTGGCGCTGGCCCGCGCGCTGGTGCGCCGCCGGCCGATCCTGCTGCTCGACGAACCCTTCGCCGCACTCGATCCCGCCATGCGCGCGGATATGGCGGCGCTGCTCGCCGATCTCGTCGCCGAGACGCAGGCGACCATGCTGTTCATCACCCACCAGCCCGAGGATATCGGCCGGCTGGCGGGCGAGGTGATCTATGTGACGGACGGCAAAATCCGCTTCCACGAGCCGGCCGGCGATTTCCTCGCCCGGCGGGAGCCGGCCGACATCGCGAAATTCCTCGGCCGTTCCGTGCCTTAGCGACGGCCGCGGCGGTTTTGCCGCGTCCGATGCCACAATTTGGTCGCCCCTCTGTGTCACCGGAGCCACATGGGAACCGTTTGTTGAATAGGGAGTTGCCGACCGTATGGGGCGCGTCTATCTCCTGCATTCACAAACGCACGATCCGCGCCGTGTCCGCATGCTTTGGCTGCAGACCGGGAGCGGACCCATCAAGGGGCGTGGGCTAGAGACATGGCGAAGGCAAGGCAGGCAGCTGCAATCGTATCCGGACGCGGGGTGAACAGGCCCGTCGCGGCCCTGTTGCTCGCCGCCACGATGCTGACCGGCTGCCAGTCGCTGATCGAGCAGAGCTACGAGCCGACGATCGCGCCGTCCTCCAATCCGCAGATCGTCGATGAGGTGCAGAAGAACGACCCGCGGGCCCAGATGGGCGCGCGCGAGCATCCGCGCATCGTCGCGAGCTATGGCGGCGAATACAAGGACGCCAAGACGGAGCGGCTTGTCGCGCGCATTACCGGCGCGCTGACGCAGGTCTCGGAAAACCCGAACCAGTCCTACCGCATCACCATCCTCAATTCGCCGGCGATCAACGCCTTCGCGCTGCCGGGCGGCTATCTCTACGTGACGCGCGGCCTGCTGGCGCTTGCCGACGATGCCTCCGAAGTCGCCGCCGTGCTGTCGCATGAAATGGCGCATGTCACCGCCAATCACGGCATCGAGCGGCAGAAGAAGGAAGAGGCCGAGGTCATCGCCAGCCGCGTGGTGGCCGAGGTCTTGTCCAGCAACATTGCCGGCAAGCAGGCGCTGGCGCGCGGCAAGCTGCGCCTTGCCGCCTTCTCGCGCAACCAGGAGCTCCAGGCCGACGTCATCGGCGTGCGCATGCTGGGCGAGGCGGGTTACGATCCCTACGCCGCCGCCCGCTTCCTGGATTCCATGGCGGCCTATGCCCGCTTCACGGCGGTCGATCCCGATGCCGACCAGAGCCTCGACTTCCTGTCGAGCCATCCCAATGCGCCGCAGCGCGTGGAACTGGCGCGCATGCATGCCCGTGCCTTTGGCGCGGAAGGGCAGGTGGGTGATCGCGGTCGCGACTACTATCTCGCCGGTATCGACGGGCTGCTCTACGGCGATGCGCCGGAAGAGGGTTATGTGCGCGGGCAGACCTTCCTGCACGGCAAGCTCGGCATCCGTTTCGACGTGCCGGCTGGCTTCCAGATCGACAACAAGGCCGATGCGGTGCTGGCGACCGGCCCCGGCGATGTCGCCATCCGCTTCGACGGCGTGGCCGACAGCCGCGGCCAGAACCTCGTCAACTACATTTCCAGCGGCTGGGTGACGGGCCTGAGGCCCGACACGATCCGCTCCGTCAGTCTCAACGGGCTGGAGGCCGCGACCGCGCGCGCCGCCGCCGACCGCTGGGAGTTCGACGTGACCGTCGTGCGCATCGACAAGAAGATCTACCGTTTCCTGACGGCGGTGCCGACCGG
Source organism: Shinella sumterensis (assembly GCF_004514425.2). GTDB lineage: Bacteria > Pseudomonadota > Alphaproteobacteria > Rhizobiales > Rhizobiaceae > Shinella > Shinella sumterensis. The sequence continues at coordinate 632 of NZ_MYFN02000005.1, read as the reverse complement.
CTCGCCGGCGCTGGAGCCGACGGCGAACACCCTGCGCACCTCGTTCCGCAAGCTCACGCCGGCGGAAGTCGAGAGCCTGAAGCCGCTGCGCGTGCGCGTCGTCACCGCGCGCCCGGGCGATACCGTCGCCACGCTGGCCGGCCGCATGCTCGGCACCGACCGCAAGCTCGACCTCTTCCGCCTGATCAACGCCATGACCGTCACCAGCACGGTCCGCCCCGGCGAGAAGTACAAGATCATCGCCGAGTAGTGTGCACCGAATAGTGCGGTTGTCGGCGCTTGCCTTCGCTGCCGTCCTCACCGCCCCTCATCCGGGGACGTAATCCGCTCGCATCCCCTGATTTTCCAACAAAATCCGCTTCCAATTTCCCCGCCGTCTCCAGCCATGCCTACAATCCTCCCATCCCGCCCTCGGATACACCGCAAGGCGTTGCGGCGAGGCGGGGTCGGCGCGGGGCGTGGGGGGATGACGCGAAACCTCATGCACCGGGCCTGCGGAAAATGGTCTCCCTCCGGCGACACGGGGGAAGCGGCGGGATGTCGGACCGATCCTGTCGTTTCATGCCCCGAACGGCGCGCCGGGCGTGCCTGTGCGGCACACAAGGGGATCGGCATTGGCGGATGCGTCGGCA
>NZ_MYFN02000039.1 GCF_004514425.2 Shinella sumterensis | reverse complement strand
CCCTGCTTCACGCCGGTCGCCAGTCCCCAGTCGAACGGAATGTCAGAGGCATTCGTCAAAACCCTGAAACGGGATTACGTGCGCATATCAGCTCTGCCAGACGCCGAAACGGCGCTCCGGCTCATCGACGGATGGATCGAAGACTACAACGAAATCCATCCCCATTCCGCACTCAAGATGGCTTCCCCTCGGCAGTTCATCAGGGCTAAATCAAACTAGCCGATCTGTCCGGTGAAATGGGGAGCACTCTAGGACGCCCATGATCGTCGTTGGCCCCTCGGTCATTGGCACACCTTCGGCGGAGGCCGGTACGGTAGAGTTCGGCATGGCACTTCTCCGTCAACGATTTTCGTTTGTGGTAGACGAAATTCATCAACGGAGAAGATTCATGACACCCGCACAATCCCGAGCGGCGTGTGGCCTCGTCGATTGGTCTCAGACTGAGTTGGCACGTGCGTCGAACCTCAGCGAGAGTACTGTCCGCGACTTCGAGAAAGGGCGGCGAGTGCCGTCGGTGAACAATCTCGCGGCGATCAAGCGGGCGCTGGAGGATGCGGGGGTGATTTTCCAAGATGACGGCGCGATGATCGACGGCGGCCCGGGAGTGAGGCTGAAACGATGAGCACTATGCCAGCCTGGATACAAGTTCTTCAAGCACTTCTAACGCCGGCTATCGCGATCGCCGTTGGCGTTATCGCACTCATGCAATGGCGGACCGCACATCAGAAAGTGGTTCTCGACCTCTTCGACCGACGGCTTGCCGTACTCAACGAAGTTGAGGAGGTGATAAACCACGCTCTTTCGACAACCGGAAACTTGGTAGGCGTAAATGCGGCGATGAGATTGTATGACTGCGAAGCGAAGGCCCTATTCCTTTTTGGTTCGGAGATCGTCGATGTCATCGGCAAAATCCGAAAGGAACTTCTGGTGTATCACAAACCGAAGACCAAAATGACATCCACAGAACAGCTCGAGCTGATCGGCGAGCCCGATCAAGCGTTTTTTCGGATTGCCGGACTGCAACAAAATCTGGCGAATGCAGTGCTGCCGTTCATGCGCATGCATTCTAAGGTGGTTCCAACGCCGACGGAATGGTTCAGCGACCGAAACAAACTTCGCCTCAGCTACGGAGACGAAAAGCAATAATGACAGACCTCAGCGCAATTGGAAAAGTCGAACTGGAACGCGACGCCTATCGGTATTGGCTCGGGCTGGTTTTGATTCATGGTGGGACAGGCTTGAGATTACAGCGTGAACGGATTGAAGCCCATCTTAGGAGCTTGAAGAACGGTGATCCGATCGAGCGGCTCGATGGCGAGATAACAGCGGATGAATGGGACAGCGAGAACTACCGACGATATCCCATTTACGAGGCTGTGGCGCTAGAGATCATCGAGCGGCTAGCAGCCTATGAGCAAAGCGGAAAAATTAACGACCTCGCATTCGACACTTGATCATTTCCAATTCTCCTTTCCATCGATGCCCGGCGGAGTAACGCGGCCGCCCTTGCACTTCCAAGGTTCCTGCTCGTCGGGAGCATTTGGACCATGCACATCGGAGCAGTAGAGCCCATACCGGCGATCTAACCAGGCGCGCACCGCAGGCCAATATCGGCGGTTTTCGAACATCACATCCTTTGTCGGGAAACCGGATTTCTCCAGCACTGAAGTCTTCGCCTTCATCTGCTCCGTGGTCAGACCTATGCGCTCAGCGAGCTGTGCATCGGTGATGAATAGTGCATCAGGTTTTGCCATGGCCGTTTTCCTTTTCAGTTGCAGCATTGTCAAACCGACACGGAATGTGGGGGAAATGATGAAGCCAGGGCCGAATATCGTCCTCAAGCTGAGTTGACACAAACGCAGAGGTGAACATATTGAGAACAAATCGGCGATGCCGCCGCTAATCTGATCCCACTGGAATGATGCCTGCTGTGGCAGAGACACAGGAGAACGACGACGTGCGCCCGCTCGAAACGCGACTTGACACCATGACCGCCATCGATGAAGCGCTCGCCTGGCACGACGGCGATGCGCGGGCGGCGATCGCTACCCTGATTGCCGACTGTGCCTATTTGCGCTGGCAACTGGATATCGCCACCAGGGCAACGGGCGTCGGCTTCACCCGCGGCTGGCGGCCACAGGGGGAGCGGCCTGATATCCTATAGGAAGGGCGAACTTACTCCCGCCGGCGTTGATCGTGACTGGCCGTTTCAGGTCGCCCGCCTACATTCGCTCGGCACAGGAAAGCAGGGCGACGTGATTGATGCGTTCTGCGCCAACCTTTCGCTTTGCCCTCGCGGCCACAACGTCACATGGGAAGCGGAATGGTATCGGGTCTACTGCTTCGCAAAGCAGGACGATGCTGAGGCATTCCTAGAACGCTTCGGCGGCGAGTGGTTTGACCCACGCGAGCGCGGCCGCGGCCACAAATGGCACTTCTGGTATAAGGGTAAGTTCGCCAACAAGCCCGCAAGGCGGTGACCGGATGTCGAGACTCACATACACCGCCGATATGGCTATAGAGCAGACAGACACTCGGAATTTTGTCTGGACAGCCACAGTGGAGTGCTCCCCATTTCACCGGACAGATCGGCTAGTTTGATTTAGCCCTGATGAACTGCCGAGGGGAAGCCATCTTGAGTGCGGAATGGGGATGGATTTCGTTGTAGTCTTCGATCCATCCGTCGATGAGCCGGAGCGCCGTTTCGGCGTCTGGCAGAGCTGATATGCGCACGTAATCCCGTTTCAGGGTTTTGACGAATGCCTCTGACATTCCGTTCGACTGGGGACTGGCGACCGGCGTGAAGC
>NZ_MYFN02000038.1 GCF_004514425.2 Shinella sumterensis | reverse complement strand
GTCGCCAGAAACTCCGACAACATCGACTACGGCGAGATGATCCATGCCTATGACGGGACCGAGGAAGGCGTCACCACCTTCACGGAACGCGGTGTCGAGAGCTTGAAGGAGTTCCTCGCCGACGTCCGCACCTGGGAGTGCGGCGTCCGGCAATTCCTCGTCGACGAGCAATGTGACCCGGAAGTCATCAAACGCATCATGGCAGACGAGCCGAAATCATAAGCCCCGCGGCCTTCGCCGGATGGATACTTCCTACCTGCTCTCCGGAATTGATTGGCGCGCGCCGCAGGAAACCTGGCGACCGACGCGAGTATGATTGCATTTAGGCATTGAGATTATTGGGAAATCTGGTTGAATGTCGTCATGACATTGCCGCCGCTTTCTCTACCTTCGGACATCGCCAGCGCCCATGCGGCGCTGCTGGCCGAGCGCACGGCGCGGGTGCAGGCCGAGGCGGAAGCCGCCAATGCAAAGGCGCGGTTGTCGAGCACCGAGGCGCTGATCGCACATCTGCAATTACTGATCGGCAAGCTGGAACGGGCCAAGCACGGGCCGAGTCGTGAGCGCACCCAGCGGCTGATCGACCAGTTGGAATTGCAGCTCGAAGAACTCGCCGCGTCGGCGACCGAGGACAAACTGGCGGCCGAAGAGGCCACGGCCAAAACGCAGGCGGTGCGTGCCTTCACGCGTAAACGGCCAGTGCGCCAGCCCTGGCCGGAGGATATCGAGTGCGAGCGCATCGTCCTCGACGCGCCGACAGCCTGCGCTTGCTGTGGTGGATCGCGGCTATCGAAGCTGGGCGAGGACGTGACGGAAACGCTGGAGGAGATGCCGCGCCGCTTCAAGGTGATCGAGACGGTACGCGAAAAGTTCACCTGCCGCGATTGCGAGGCGATCAGCCAGGCCCCCGCGCCGTTCCATGCCACACCGCGCGGCTTCATCGGCCCGAACCTTCTGGCGACGATCGTGTTCGACAAGTTCGGGCAGCATATCCCGCTGAACCGCCAGAGCACACGGTTCAAATGCGAGGGCATCGACCTGTCGACCCAGACGTTGGCCGATCAGGTCGGCCACGTCGCCTTCGCCCTCAAACCGGTCTTCGACCTGATCGAGACGCATGTGTTCCAGGCCGAGCGGCTTCACGGCGACGACACGACGATCCCGATCCTGGCAAAGGGCCAATGCACGACCGGGCGAATATGGGTTTACGTGCGTGACGATCAGCCATTCGCCGGGCCTGCACCACCGGCTGCGGTCTTCTATGCTTCCAGCGATCGGCGCGGAGAACACCCGCAAAAGCATCTGGCCGACTTCAGCGGCATCCTTCAGGCTGATTGCTACAACGGCTTCAATCCGCTGTTCGACCGGACGAGGAGGCAGATGCCGGCGACGCCCGCCTTCTGCTTCGCCCATGCGCGCCGGAAGTTCTTCGAACTGGCCGATGTCGCTCGCAATGCCCGGCGCGGCAGGGGTGCGAAACCGATCTCACCGCTCGCGCTTGAGGCCGTCAAGCGCATCGATGCTCTGTTCGCCATCGAGGGCTACATCAACGGCTTCAGCGCGGCCGAGCGGTTGACTGCCCGGCAGGAGAAGAGCAAGCCGCTGCTGAACGATATGGAGGAATGGCTGCGCGCCGAGCGGGCCGGCCTCTCGCGTTCATCCCCGGTGGCCGGGCCGATCGACTATATGCTGTCGCGCTGGGCCGATTTTGCCCGCTATGCCGATGACGGGAGGATTTGCATGACGAACAATGCCGCAGAAAGAGCGTTGCGCGGTGTAGCCTGCGGCAGAAAATCCTGGCTCTTTGCCGGTTTCGATCGCGGCGCCGATCGCGCGGCCATCATGCTCACGCTCATCATCACCGCGCGGCTGAACGATGTGGACCCCAAGGCGTGGCTTGCCGATGTCCTCACCCGTATCGCTGACCTGCCGGTCTCGCGTCTGCCGGAATTGCTTCCGTGGGAGTGGAAGCGGCTACGCCAGGCTGAAAGCCCGTCCCTCATGCTGGCGGCCGGACGATGGCAGCTTCCCTGGTCCGTCTGAAAGTCACTCTCGACCATGTCGAACCGGTGGTGATGCGGCGCGTTGTCGTGCCGTGGCGCATCCGGCTCAGCCGATTGCATGAGGTCTTGCAGGCCGCGATGGGCTGGACGAATAGCCATCTCTACGAATTCCAGATCCGCGACGTCGGCTTTGGCTTGCCCGACCAGGAATGGGGGGATGGCCCGATCGATGCGCGCAAGGTCTCGCTCCTGTCGGCAATCCAGGACACCGGCGCGAAATCCTTCAAATACCACTACGACTTCGGTGACGGTTGGACGCACAGCATCAAGATCGAGCGCACGTTCCCCATCGCTGCGCTGGGCGACCCCATGCTGATCGAGGCGACGGGGCGCTGCCCGCCTGAAGACGTCGGCGGGCCTTGGGGATACCAGGAGTTCCGTGAGGCGCTTGCCGATCCCGCTCATGAGCGGCACGCCGAACTGGCCGAATGGTGGGGCGCCAAAGACTTCGACCCGAACAATGCCGCGTTCGCCGACCTCAACAGAGCCGTTGAAGACCTGGTCGAAAAATGGGCGCGTCGAACACGCCGGAAAACCTGACGGCCCGCTACGCCGAGCGCCCCACTTCGACCAACCTAATCTCCCATAGACCGATTGGTCGTCATCCGCGCGCGCAAAGACCGCGTGGCTGATCGTATGCTTACGCAACAACAAACGGGTTGCTGGAAAATCCGGCTTGGTGAAAGCGACCGCCAGCCAAAGTGCGGTGACGCTCGGCACGAGCTGAAAAACAAGAATTGTGACAGGTGGAAACGACGAGAGGAGTGTCTTGCTGAGAATCGTACCAAGAGCCCAGCACAAACACGCCCCTACAATCGCCACACGAGGCGAAAGCGAGGACATGACTATCTCCAAAGAAGGTTCAAACGAAGGTGGTGGGACGCCGAGAGCTAGGCGTCGTCGTCACACCGATCGTATGAAGGCAGTCTTTGGGGACGCTTGCTCATATCGCCTTGGATATCCGTCTTTGTTGCATGCCCAGCGGGGCGAATTTAATTGACCCGGATTCCTCTTATATCACGCTGCCCTGCGCTCGAACACCACGAGGCGATGGCTGCGTTGACGTTTCACCTATCCCAGAGAGCGCAGCATGTAGACCGATGCCTCCCGACTATGGCGCGGCAATCAGGATGAGACGCGGGCGACAATCTGGATGAGATTCTTAGGTCGCGGTCGGGATCAAGTTATCATGCTGATTGCCGCTGACAAGTTCTTCGTCGTTTTCTGATTGCCGCTCCGCGACAGACAGCGTGGAGGTCCTGATTGTCGCAAACGAGGCCGGTCGGCCCCGCTGGCGTTTCTCCTCAAGCGCAGTTCTGCGGCGATAGCTTTCGACGTTCATCTCGAAGATCGTGGCATG
>NZ_MYFN02000037.1 GCF_004514425.2 Shinella sumterensis | reverse complement strand
CTTGACGATGCCACGCTCGACGCGGCCGGTCACGACCGTACCACGGCCCGAGATCGAGAACACGTCTTCGATCGGCATCAGGAAGGGCTGGTCGATCGGACGCTCGGGCGTCGGGATGTAGTCGTCGACTGCGGCCATCAGGGCGCGGATCGCGTCTTCGCCGATTTCCTTGTTCGAATCTTCCAGAGCCGCCAGAGCCGAACCCTTGACGATCGGAATGTCGTCGCCCGGGAATTCGTAGGACGACAGGAGTTCGCGCACTTCCAGCTCGACGAGCTCGAGAAGCTCGGCGTCGTCGACCTGGTCGACCTTGTTGAGGAACACCACGATCGCGGGAACGCCGACCTGGCGGGCCAGCAGGATGTGCTCGCGCGTCTGCGGCATCGGGCCGTCGGCTGCCGAAACAACCAGGATCGCGCCGTCCATCTGGGCAGCACCGGTGATCATGTTCTTGACGTAGTCGGCGTGGCCGGGGCAGTCGACGTGCGCGTAGTGACGGTTCGCCGTCTCGTATTCGACGTGTGCCGTCGAGATGGTGATGCCGCGCGCCTTTTCTTCCGGAGCAGCGTCGATCTGGTCGTACGCCTTGAACTCGCCGAAGTACTTCGTGATCGCTGCCGTCGTCGACGTCTTGCCGTGGTCAACGTGCCCGATCGTGCCGATGTTTACGTGAGGCTTGTTGCGCTCAAACTTGCTCTTTGCCATCTCTTATTTCCTACTGAACGAAAGTTGGGCTAACCGGCCCGTCCGGTTTGGCAGGCGTTTAAGGGTTTCACAACGAATGCGCAAGCCTTAAATGCACGGGAAAAAGGACCGGGAGGGGGCCGGGCTGTGCCGGATTTCCGAAATATCGTGATGAGGAATCGCTTTTTCAAGGCAGGGCTTTACAGCGGCTGCTTGATTCTTCGTTTCAACTCGACGATTGGAGCGGGTAGCGGGAATCGAACCCGCGTATTCAGCTTGGAAGGCTGCTGCTCTACCATTGAGCTATACCCGCGGGGGTCTTGATCCGTCTGACAGAATGGTGGAGGGAGTTGGATTTGAACCAACGTAGGCTGAGCCAACGGATTTACAGTCCGTCCCCTTTAACCACTCGGGCATCCCTCCATATTCTGTCGGGATCAAGCGACCGGTATCGATCTCGGCTGGCGCTTCGCAGCGGCGCCTTCGATCTGGCGGCGTATATGACGGGCACAGTTCATCCTGTCAACACGACGCCACGGAAAAAATTGCGAAAAATGCCAGCATCTCCGCTTCGCGCCGCAAGCCTGTGGACGGGCCCGTTGCCGCCGCCCGATTTTTCGCGCGCCCTTCCCGCAAAACCCCTGCACACTTTGCCGGGACATGCTTTATAAGGCCCCCATGAGCAAAGACGATACCGGCGGCAAGTCCGCAAAAGACACCCACTATGCCAAGCTGCGCCGGGCGCATCGCGACCAGCGGCGCGAGCGCGGCGAGATCCCGACACCGAAGGACGATCGCCGCCGCAAGCAGGCGGAAGGCTGGAAGGCGCCGGCCCTCGCACCCGATCAGGTCTATCTCTACGGCCTGCACACGGTGCGCGCCGCCCTCGACAATCCCGAGCGGCAGATCATCAGGCTTTCGGTCAGCCAGAACGCGGCCCAGCGCCTGGAGCTGCCCGACATCTCGACCCTGCCCTACCCGGTCGAGACCGTCCTGCCCTCCGACCTCGACAAGGTGCTGGGGCCGGAAGCCATACATCAGGGCGTCATGCTGGAGACCCGTCCCCTGCCGGTGCGCCGGCTGGAGGCGCTGAAGGACAGCCCGCTGCTGCTCGTGCTCGACCAGGTGACCGATCCCCACAATGTCGGCGCCATCATGCGCTCGGCCGTTGCCTTCAACGCCGGCGCCGTCATCACCACGCAGCGCCATTCGCCCACCGAATCGGGCGTGCTCGCCAAAACCGCGTCCGGCGCGCTGGAGCTCATCCCCTATATCCAGATCACCAATCTCTCGGATGCGCTGGAAGAGCTGCACAGGCTGGGCTTCCTGACGGTCGGCCTCGATTCGGAGGGACCGGCACCGCTCGAGGGCACGCTGTCGGGCCAGCGCGTCGCGCTCGTCATGGGTTCCGAGGGCAAGGGCCTGCGCCAGAAGACGCGCGCCACCTGCAAGGCGCTCGCCCGTCTCGACATGCCCGGCGCGATCAAGTCGCTCAATGTCTCGAACGCTGCGGCCATCGCCCTTTATGCCACGCACCGCCATCTGTTCGGCTGATGACACATCCCGGAATACAGAAAAGCCCGCCGGTTTCCACCGGCGGGCTTTTGCATGAAGGACGGCAGGATCAGCTTGCAGCCTTGAAGCCGCCGCGGGCGGAAATGCTGCGTTCGGCTTCCGAGATCGCCTCGATCTTCGAGTCGGCGCTGAGGTTCAGGCCTTCGGCACGAACGATTTCGATATCGGTCACACCGAGGAAACCGAAGACGGTGCGCAGGTAGCTTTCCTGGTGGTCCATGGCGGCGGCGGGGCCGGCGCTGTAGTGGCCGCCACGGGTGGACACGATGATGACCTTCTTGCCGGTGGCGAGGCCTTCGGGGCCTTCGGCGGTATAGCGGAACGTCTTGCCCGCAACGGCGATGCGGTCGATCCAGGCCTTCAACTGGCTCGGCAGGGAGAAATTGTACATGGGCACGCCCAGCACGACCGTGTCGGCCGCCAGGAATTCGTCGAGAACGACCGCGCTTTCGGCAACATCGGCGGCAACCTGCGCGTCAACGTCGGCGGGATTGGCATTGGCAGCCATGAGATGCGCACCCGACAGATGCGGCAGCGGGTTGGACACGAGGTCGCGATAGGTCACGGAGGCGGCGGGATGTTCGGCCTTGATCTGCGCGACGACAGCGGCGGTCAGGCGAGGCGAAACGGAGTGCTCTCCGAGAATGCCGGAATCGATATGGAGGATGTTCATGTGTCAGCACCTTGGTTGAATTGGCTGCCAAACATATGTTCTGAAAACAATGCGATGATTAGACAGCAAAAATCCAATTGACTGTTTCCTCAAGGAAACAATAAATCCAGGGGTGATCCCGGAGACGCGTGCCATGCAGGACCTCAACGACCTCGCCCTCTACGCCGCCGTGGTGCGGCACAAGGGATTTACCGCGGCGGCCAATGCGCTGGGTGTCCCGAAATCGAAGATCAGCAAGCGCATCGCAGCACTTGAGGAGCAGCTGGGCGTGCGGCTGATCGAACGGTCCACCCGCAAGCTGAGCGTCACCGACATCGGCAAATCCTTCTACGACCGTTGCGAGGCGGTTCTATCGGGCGTGGAGGCTGCCGAGGCGGTGGTGGCGGTCGCGAAGGCCGAGCCGGCGGGCACGGTACGCATGTCCATGCCTCCCGGCTTCGCGCCGATGATCGCCGCGGTGCTTCCCGGCTTCATGAAACGCTATCCACTCGTGCGGCTGTCGATCATCACCACGGGGCGTCCGGTCGACCTGATCGAGGAGCGGATCGATATCGCGTTGCGTGTCCGCGATACCTATGACACCGACCAGTCGCTGGTCGTACGCCGCTTCGCCAGCACGCGGCGTCACCTGGCGGCAAGCCCCGCCTTTCTGGAACGCTACGGTCATATCGATTTCGATACCATCAGCCGCGTGCCCACCCTGTCCATGCAGGAGAGCACGCCGCGCGCCATCTGGACGCTGCACAACGCCAGCGGGGACGTGCGCGACATCGCGCATTCACCGGTGCTGTCCTGTTCCGATTTTGCGGTGCTGGAACGGGCGACGCTGGAGGGAATCGGCCTCGGCCTGCTGCCGGACATGATTGCCGAACGCGGCTTCCGCGCTGGTGTGCTCACGCATGTCCTGCCGGACTGGTCGAGCGCGGAAGCGGCCGTCCATGCCGTCTTCACATCACGGCACGGCATGCTGCCTGCGGTGCGTGCTCTCATCGACCACCTGGCGGAGAACCTGCCGCGATCGCTTGAGCGCTGCCAGGAAATTACCCCCGGCGAGCGCTCGCCCGGCACATGGTCTATCTGAGCCGCCCCTTTTTGCTTTACAGCGGCGGAGAATATGCTAACTCCCTCCACGCAGTGCCCTTATAGCTCAGTTGGTAGAGCACCTGATTTGTAATCAGGGGGTCGGGAGTTCGAGTCTCTCTGGGGGCACCAATTTTTTCAATTAGTTAGGTGCGCGCACGATGCCTGAAAGCCGGAAAATTCGGCCATCGGGCAACACCAGACACTTTTCAGAAAGCCCGGGCAACCGGGCTTTTGCTTATTGCGTGACCGAATCTTTCACTCGCTTGGCATATTCGAAGAGCTCGCCCGCGGAACTCAGCTTATTCTCGATCACATAAACGCCCGCGCTTAGCGCCCTCATGTCGCTGTCGAGCTCCATGCTCTCGATCGCATTGAACACCAGGCGCGTTAAGTGCAGGCATTCGTAGACTAAGTCTTCTGCCTGAAGGAAGTCGCTTTTGTGGACGTGAACTGCCCCCACTTTCGACCGGACAGTCGGCATAAGCAGAAAGGCTCAAGCACAGGCTTGAGGACAGGCTTATGTCTAACGCATATCGACACGTTGAATTGCTGACCGGTGATGTCCGCCGCAGGCGGTGGACAACCGAGCAAAAGCTGACGATCATTGAGCAGAGTTTCGAACCAGGCGAGACGGTATCTTCGACCGCTCGCCGCCATCTATGGCGCGGCAATCAGGATGAGACGCGGGCGACAATCTGGATGAGATTCTTAGGTCGCGGTCGGGATCAAGTTATCATGCTGATTGCCGCTGACAAGTTCTTCGTCGTTTTCTGATTGCCGCTCCGCGACAGACAGCGTGGAGGTCCTGATTGTCGCAAACGAGGCCGGTCGGCCCCGCTGGCGTTTCTCCTCAAGCGCAGTTCTGCGGCGATAGCTTTCGACGTTCATCTCGAAGATCGTGGCATGGTGCACGAGCCGGTCGACTGCGGCGAGTGTCATGGCAGGATCGGGAAAGACCCGGTTCCACTCACCGAACGGCTGGTTGGCAGTGATCAGGATTGATCGGTGCTCGTATCGTGCCGATATCAGCTCGAAGAGCACACTTGTTTCCGCCTGGTCCTTGGTGACGTAGGCGAGATCATCGAGGATGAGCAGGTCATACTTGTTGAGCTTGTCGATGGCGGATTCGAGCTGCAGTTCCCGACGGGCGACCTGGAGCTTCTGCACAAGATCGGTGGTCCGGGTGAACAGGACCCGCCATCCGTTCTCGATCAGCGCGAGACCGATGGCAGCAGCAAGATGGCTCTTTCCTCCGCCGGGGGGACCGAACATGAGGATATTGGCCCCTTTGGCGAGCCAACTGTCGCCGGCGGTAATTGCCATGACCTGCGCCTTCGAGATCATGGGTACAGCGTCAAAGGCGAAGCTGTCCAAGGTCTTTCCGGGCGGCAGGTGCGCCTCGGCGAGATGCCGTTCAATCCTGCGATTGGCACGCTCTGCCAGCTCGTGCTCGGCAATGGCCGACAGGAAGCGAGCTGCTGGCCATCCTTCCCGGTCCGCCTGTTCGGCAAATTGCGGCCACAGCGTTTTGATGGTCGGTAGCCGAAGTTCGTTGAGCATGATGCCGAGCCGTGCTTCGTCTATCACGTGGGCGTTCTTCATGCGGCTTCTCCCGTCCCGATCAAGGTCTCATAGCCGTTGAGCGATGCGAGCTGGACATGAACGGTCGGCAGCTTGGCTGGATCCGGGCCGAAGAGCGTTCGCATGGCGACCAGATCCGGTAAATCGCCGGCGTCCAGGGTCCTCGCCAATTCTTCGGCAAGTTCGCGCTCGCAGCCGCGGTCATGTGCCAGCGCCAGGAGTTCGACAGTGATCTTGCAAGCCTGCTTATCGGGAAGATGCTCAGTCAGGGCTTCGAAGGCCTTGCGGTATTCCTGACGCGGGAAGAGCTTGTCGCGATAAACAAGGCCGCGGAGCGCCATCGGCTTTTTGCGCAGGGAATGGATGACGTGGTGATAGTTGACGACCTGGTCATGCCGGCCGTCAGCATGGCCGCGTCCACGGCGCAACGTCATCAGGTGCGTACCGCCAACAAAGACATCCAGCCGATCGTCGAACAGGCGAACTCGTAGCCTGTGGCCGATCAAGCGGGACGGCACGGTATAAAAGACCTTGCGTAGGGTGAAGCCGCCCGTCCGGGACACCGTGACGACAATCTCTTCGAAGTCAGTGGTCCGGCGCTCTGGCAGCGCCTGCAGATGGGATCGCTCTGCATCAATGCGCTTGCCATGAGCAGCATTGCGTCGGCTGACGATCTCGTCGACAAAGGCGCGGTAAGAACCGATATCGTCGAATTCCTTGGTCCCCCGCATCAGCAAGGCATCATGAACGGCATTTTTGAGATGACCGTGGGAGCTTTCGATCGAGCCGTTCTCATGCGCGACGCCCTTGTTATTGCGCGTCGGGGTCATACGATAATGGGAGCAAAGCTGATCGTATCGGTGCGTGAGATCAACCTTGGCATCGACGTCGAGGTTGCGGAATGCCGCCGACAGGCTGTCGCTGCGATGATAAAGCGGCGCACCGCCCACAGACCACAGGGCATTCTGAAGCCCCTCGGCTAGCGCGACAAAGCTTTCTCCACCGAGAATGACATGGGCATGTTCGAAGCCCGACCAGACGAGCCGGAAGTGATAAAACAGGTGATCAAGCGGCTGGCCGGCGATCGTCACACCAAGACCGCTGGCGTCGGTAAAATCCGAAAGGCCTAGCCGGCCTGGCTCGTGCGTCTGGCGGAAGATGACTTCCTGCGCTTCGCCATGGACCGCACGCCACGACCGAATGCGTCGTTCAAGCGTGCGGCGGATACCTTCAGAGAGTTCTGGATGTCGGCGCAGCATCTCGTTGTAGACGGCGACGGCACGGATGCCGGGTGCGGCCTTCAAAAGCGGGATGACCTCAGTCTCGAATATCGGCTCCAAGGGATCGGGGCGGCGCCGTTCGCGTGGCGCTTTGCTCTGAGATGGAAGTTGCGTCTCTTTGTCGAGACGATAGGCCGTGGACCGGCTGATCGACGTACGGAATGCGTTTGTCGGTACTTCATGAAGAGTCTCATCTGATGATCGGTTACATGGCGACCCGGCACAAACTGGTTCTCCAATCCAGAAAACCGCAAATGTACCGGACCGACCGCGATCATGAGACGCCGAAAAATCTGCGCCGCGCCGGGGTATGACTACGATCGGGCTACGCCCTCACTCCGTCAGACCCCGGCGCGAGTCTCATCCTGATTGACGCTGAATCTCACCTAGATTGCCGCTACGCAGGTGGCGCAGGCTCTTGAGCGAGGGAGGTGCTGCAGCCGTGGATTCAGACGAGCCGGTGGTCGGCAATTCGGAAGTGAAGAAGCTGGAAGATCGCGTCCGCGAGTTGGAGCGCATGCTCGGCCGCAAGACGATGGAGGTCGAAATCCTCCGCGAAGCCCTATCCAAAGCGGACTCAAAAAAACGGATATCGCGGCCGATCTTGTTGCCGAAGGACGGTTCCCGATGAAGACCGTCGCTGACACGCTGGG
>NZ_MYFN02000036.1 GCF_004514425.2 Shinella sumterensis | reverse complement strand
CCCGCCTTTTGTTCGCCCGATACGGCGGGGAACATCCCCTTTTTGAGCAGGCTCGCCGCGGTGCGGTGAGCCTTGAGATGCGTCGCGTCGATCATGATACGCTCGGGTTTCGGCCCTTTGCCGGCGAGAACGGCGAAGATCCGGTCGAAGACGCCGAGCCGGCTCCAGCGAATGAAGCGGTTGTAGAGCGTCTTATGCGGACCGTAGCCAGTCGGCGCGTCCTTCCACCGGAGACCGTTGCGAATAACGTAGACGATGCCGCTCACCACCCGGCGGTCATCGACCCTCGGCACTCCGTGGGACAGCGGAAAGAACGGCGATATCCGCGCCATCTGGCGCTCGCTTAGCAGAAACAAATCACTCATCAAGGCCTCCTATTGGAAGCCGTGAAGCACATCTCAAACGAAATTAATAGGTCCTGAGCCTAGCCGAGTGCAGAATAACTACTTGGGGGCCGTCAGCGGATTGCCCGTCGCAGGACGGCAAACCAGGAAAGCGAACATGTGAGGCGACAGAAACAGAACGGTTTTGGCGACCTTTACGGTCTCTGCGTGCCTGCTGAACGGAATAGCCTGCTTCATTCATTCCTCGGCACCATCATTGCTTCGCAGGTAGGTCGCCATTGCAGGCGTGAGGACCATACCCGGCGAAACCATGTTGACACGAATGCTTTGCCTTTTCAGGTCAGTCGTCCGGGTCCTTGCGAACGACCGATGCAGGCGCAGTCACAGCGGAGAGCCAGCCTAAGATTGGTTCCTTGGTGTTACTCCCTTGAGGAGCCAATCCCACGTCCGGTCGAAGTGTGAATCGACGGCCTTCCTCGTGTCGAAGTCACCGCTGCCCATCATTGCCGAGGACGTGGGCAGCGCGACCAGACAATGGATCAGATGGCTGGCGATCGCATCTGCTTCACCATCGGCAATCATTCCGGCATTTTGTGCCTCGCTGACTGCTTGGATCAGTCGGCCCATGATCGGATCCGGTTGCGGCGGGATTGTTGCATTCTTCTCGAACACGACGGCTTCGCTGAAGGTGATGCGCTTCAAAGCGATCAGATCAGGTTCCATGTTGATGTGCAGGAGTTCGCGCAAGAGGGCCTGCAAGCGCTCTAATGCATCCCCTTCCATATGCGGCAAGTCCTCAAGTCGCGCCACCGCGCGCTTGTGGGCCTGCGCAACAACGGCCTCGAACAGAGCGACTTTCGAGGGAAAGCGCCTGTAGACCGTGTCCTTTCCCGCCCCGCATTGCGAAGCGACCTGTTCCATCGATGTGCCAGCAAAACCCCTGCTGGCGAATAGCAACGTTGCTGTCACTATGATCCTTTCGGCCGCCGCATTCTGCATGTCCTTCGAGGGGCGGCCTGATCTGACGAGCGTCTCCGATTTCCGCGATGCCATTGTTTCTCCCTTGCCGTTCTCCCGGCGACGTCTTTGGAGTTCGTCGCCAGAATTGCCAACAACAAAGTTGACAATATTGATCATCTTATCTGGACAGGACGGTCCCGTTTGATTTAATAGCCTATCAGATACCGCAAGCTGCGACCATGGGGGCGTTTCGTGAAGCACAGCATTTCCCTAAAACAGATACTGATGGCATCGACCTTTATCTTCGTTGTCAACCAAACCTGGGCCCAGGACGAAAGCACACAACTGGCGCCTATCCTAGTGTATGGCGACGGCACCGTTGACGACTCGTCCGGCAGCATAGTCGTCAAATCGGCACGATCGGCTACCAAGACCCTGACTCCCGTCGCAGAGACACCGCAATCCATAACGACCGTCACGCGCAAACAGATCGATGACCAGAACCCCCAAACAGTGAGTGAGGCACTGCGCTATACGGCAGGCGTCCTTTCCGATCGGGATTCGAATTCGCGCTATGATTCAGTATTTCTCCGTGGCTTCGGCGCATTCGGCACCGCCACAAATTATGTCAGCTATCTCGATGGCCTGAAGGTGCAGCGAGGGCAGGCCTTCGCCACTCCGTCTATCGATCCGTTCTTCCTGGATCATGTGGACGTACTGAAGGGGCCATCTGCCCTTCTCTATGGGCAGATCAGCCCTGGCGGCCTCGTCAATCAGGTTAGCCGAGAGCCATCCGACATCCAATCAAACGAGGTCCGCCTTGAGGTCGGATCGGACGGGCGGGTTCAGAGCGGATTTTACTCTACTGGACCTGTCACCTCCGATGGCACAGTGCAGTACGGGCTTGGGGTCATCGGCCGATCCTCGGGCACGCGCTATGACGATGTCGATGAGCAACGCCTTGGCGTGATGCCATCGTTGAAGTGGGAGCCGGACGCAGACACGTCACTAGTGATCTCCGGTTATTATCAACGGGATCCGGAAGGCGGATATTTTAATTCCCTGTATCCGAAATTTTTGGCGCCTGCAGGCTATGCCGGTTTTTTGGCGCGCGACCTCAATGTTGGAGATCCAAACTACGACGCTTTCGAGCGCACCCAACACGGCGTTGGCTATAGGTTCGAGCACAGTTTTGATGAACAGGTGACTGTACGTTCGAACTTTCGGTATTCCGGCGTTGAGACAGACATGCAATCGCTCCAGATGAACGGCCCGATGTCGGCAGCCGGTCTCATCCCTCGCTGGGCTGTGCATTCCATTGAAGACGCGAGTGGTTTTTCGTTCGACAATCAGGCGGAGTTTAACTTCGAGACTGGCGCCGTGCGTCATACGCTTCTTGCAGGCCTCGACATCCAGCGCTCCGGCAGCAGTTGGGAGTATCTGCTCGGTGGCGCAACATCGCTTGATGTCACCAACCCCGTTTATGGCCAGCCGGTCGGCCCGTTCATGACTGCGATCAATAGCGATCAGACACTTCGCCAGACGGGCATCTACGTTCAGGACCAGGTAGAAATCGGCGACCTACGCGGTGTCTTCGGCGTCCGGCACGACTGGGCAGACCAGGAAACGGACAATCGCCTCACCGGCACGTCAACCGATCGATCTGACAGCGCGACGAGCTATCGAGCGGGCTTGCTCTATCTGTTCGATAACGGCATAGCGCCCTATGTCAGCTACTCCACCTCATTCGAGCCGACGACCAGCCTGGGAGCTAACGGCAATCCGCTGAAACCGACGGAGGCGGAACAGTACGAGGTGGGTATCAAATATCAGCCGGCAGGGCTGGACGCCATCTTTACCCTATCTGCCTTCGACATCCGGCAGCAGAACGTCGTCTATTACAATGCCTCAACCGGCTTCAACGAACAGCAGGGCGAGATCCATTCGCGCGGCGTGGAATTTGAAGCCAGAGGTAGCCTGACCAGCAATCTTGAACTGATTGCTGCGGTGTCTCTGCTCGACACGGAGGTTTCCGAATCCGGCATCGCGTCGATCATTGGCAACCGTCCTCAGGCCGTGCCGCGCTACTACGGTTCGCTCTGGGCAAACTACACCATCGACACCGGCGCACTGGAAGGTTTGAGCATTGGCGGGGGCGCACGCTTCGTCGGCTCCAGCTACAGCAATGACGCAAACACGGTGAGGGCGGATGGCTACACGCTGTTAGACGCAGCGCTCCGCTACGATTTTGGAGCGAAGAACCCAAGCCTGAAGGGGCTTCAGGCAACACTCAATGTCACGAACCTGCTCGACAAGGAATATTATTCCTCCTGCAGTTCTGAATATTATTGCCAGTACGGCAACGGCCGCACGGTCCTGGCCGGCCTGAGATACAAGTGGTGAGGCGGCCGTGACTTTCACAAGACGCCGATTTTGCACCTCCATCGCCGCCGCCGGCATCCTCTCGGGGATCCGGCCCGCCGCGGCGGAACGACCTCTGACCGTGACGGATATGGCTGGGCGTGAGGTGCGACTGCCCGCACTGCCAAAGCGGATCATACTTCTGGAGGCACACGACCTCCTGACCATGTCCCTCCTGCATGCCGATCCCGCCTCGCTCGTCGTCGGCTGGGCGGCTGTCGATCGTATCGACAGCGAGCAACTGCAAAAGGACCTGCTCAACGGCCATCTGGCCAGCACCGTCGGCAAGCAGTCTCCCGATACCGTCTCATTGGAAGGGGTAATTGGTCTCGCGCCCGATCTCGTCGTCACGACATCTTTCATGACGCCGCAGGGTGACGCCGATCCAATGGTGGAAAGGCTGAAACAATTCGGCATTCCGGTGGTCTTTAGCGATGCGTCGAGCAATGCCAATACCGGCGCGCAGACAGCCGATCCTGTTACCGCGCTCAGGAACTCGATGAAAATGTGGGGCGTACTCCTCGGCGCATCTGGCAAGGCAGAGGCGTTCACCTCCTTCTTTGAACAGGAATTGGCAGGGGTCACCTCGCGCCTTGCAGGCACGACACCGGTCACGACCTATCTGGAGGTCCAGTCCACTCTTGACGACTGCTGCTGGGCGGCAGGGCGGAAGGTCTGGGGCGATCTTCTGGCACTTGCCGGCGGACAACCCTTGCCAGGCGTGACCGCCCCCTGGTTCGAAAAGCTCTCGCTCGAATATCTGCTGTCCACGCCCCACGATGTCTACATCGCCTCCGGCGGTGGATGGGCCTCGGGCAGCCGCCCCGCGATCGGGCCTGGCATAGACCCCACCCTGGGCCGGCGAGGTTTACAGCGCCTGATCGACGGAAGGCCCGCGTTCGACCACTTGCGAAGCGTTCGCGCGAAGCGCGTTCATGGGATATGGACCGGGCTGATCACCAATCTTCCGCTCAACATCCTCTTCGTAGCCCAAGCCGCCAAATGGCTGCACCCCGAGCAATGCGTCGATCTCGACCCTGCGGCCATTCTCGATCGCATCAATAGCGATTTCGCGGCATTCCCCATTGAGGGACCGTTATGGGCCTCCATCTGAGTTCAAGGAGAAATCCGGATGTCACTGATCATCAACAAGCGATATCGCGCAAGCGCCGTGGTGCCGTTTGCAAACATCGGCGAATACGTCGAGCCGATCGTCGACTCGATCGCGACGCACGACATGACCGTTGAGGAAGCCGATGGTGTTCATCATATCCGCTCACCGTTCGGTACCGCCACGTTCGAAGCGACCGGAAACGGCTTCAGATTGACGGCCGAATCGACGGATGCAGGTGGTCTCAATCGGCTGAAGCATGGGCTCGTCGGACCTATCGGCTTTATCGCCGCCCGTGAAAAACTGGAAATCCAGTGGGAAGGCGATTATGCCGAACCGGCCCTGCCCGCCGACCTGCGCATCCTTCATGTGAAATCCGTCGAAGACATTGCGCCGCGCTTCCGCCGGATCGTGTTCCAGGGGGAGAACCTGGAGCGGTACGATCGCGACGACCAGTTCCACTGTCGGCTCATCTTTCAGCCGCGTGGCACGACCCAACCGCGATGGCCCATGCTCGACCACCGCGGCTATATCGTGTGGCCCGATGACGAAGCTGTTCCGACACGAGTCTACACGATCCGGCATATCGACGTAGCAGCCCAAGACATCACGATCGACTTTGCCCTTCACGCGAACCCCGGTCCGGCTACCCGTTGGGCCATGGATGCGCGGCCGGGCGATCTTGCCGGTATCCTCGGTCCGGCCGCCAATGGTCCCAAATCCGCAGAATTCTACGTCCTGGTCGGCGATGAAACGGCTTTGCCGGGTATCGCCAGGTTCCTTGAAAACCTGCCCATCACCGCGACCGGCCATGCGTTCATCGAGGTGGATACCAAAACAGACGAGTTACCGCTTCACTGTCCGGCCGGCATGGCGGTCGTCTGGCTGCACCGCAACGGCGCCGACGCCGGCACGACGACGTTGCTGGAGGATAGCATCCGCGCGATAAAATGGCCTGAGCCGCTCGATACGGCCTTTGTCTGGGGCGGATGCGAGCACAAGGCGTTCAGCGCTATTCATCGGCATCTGAAGAAGGATGTCGGTCTTCCCCGTGATCGCTTCGTGCTCTACTCGCACTGGCATAGGCACCTCAGCGAAGAAGAAATTATAACCGCAGGAGCAGAGACCTACCTGCCACAGTGAAAGCCACAACAGCTCTCTTTCATCGGTCTTGAAGGGAATTCGTCTCAGTCGTAGTCGAGACAATGAAGCGTTGCCGTCAGCCTGCATCTTCCCGAACGGCCGCTGACCAAACATGCCTTGCTGGGCGCCTGTCCGATCGCTAATGCTTTTCGGCGCTTCCTGGAGTGCTCCCCATTTCACCGGACAGATCGGCTAGTTTGATTTAGCCCTGATGAACTGCCGAGGGGAAGCCATCTTGAGTGCGGAATGGGGATGGATTTCGTTGTAGTCTTCGATCCATCCGTCGATGAGCCGGAGCGCCGTTTCGGCGTCTGGCAGAGCTGATATGCGCACGTAATCCCGTTTCAGGGTTTTGACGAATGCCTCTGACATTCCGTTCGACTGGGGACTGGCGACCGGCGTGAAGC
>NZ_MYFN02000035.1 GCF_004514425.2 Shinella sumterensis | reverse complement strand
TACGGAATGCGTTTGTCGGTACTTCATGAAGAGTCTCATCTGATGATCGGTTACATGGCGACCCGGCACAAACTGGTTCTCCAATCCAGAAAACCGCAAATGTACCGGACCGACCGCGATCATGAGACGCCGAAAAATCTGCGCCGCGCCGGGGTATGACTACGATCGGGCTACGCCCTCACTCCGTCAGACCCCGGCGCGAGTCTCATCCTGATTGACGCTGAATCTCACCTAGATTGCCGCTACGCATCCCGACCACGGATCGCTACGAACAGTGTCGGTTCATTCAACACTGTCGTTGGCGGCCGGACGGCCGAAGACCGAGCTAGATCGACCTTAGCGATACCCGCTTCTCAAGTTCGGCCGCCTGTTCCTTCCGCTCACTGTAGCGGTCGGTGAGATAGGCAGAGGCATCGCGCGTGAGGACGGTGAACTTCACAAGTTCCTCACAGACATCCACCACCCGGTCGTAATAGGATGAGGGCTTCATCCGGCCATCGGCGTCGAACTCCTGATAGGCTTTGGCGACCGAGGATTGGTTGGGGATGGTGATCATCCGCATCCAGCGGCCGAGGATGCGCATCTGGTTCACGGCATTGAAGGACTGGCTACCGCCCGAGACCTCCATGACCGCGAGGGTTTTGCCCTGCGTCGGTCGGACCGATCCGACCGAGAGTGGAATCCAGTCGATCTGGGACTTCATGATGCCGGTCATCGCGCCGTGGCGTTCCGGGCTCACCCAGACCTGCCCTTCCGACCATTGCGAAAGATCGCGCAATTCTTGCACCTTCGGGTGGCTCACCGGCGCTTCGTCAGGCAGCGGCAGACCCCTTGGATCAAACATGCGAACCTCACATCCGAGCCGTTCGAGCATCCGGCGGGCCTCGAATGCGAGCAGGCGGCTATAGGATACCTCGCGCAACGAACCGTAGAGGATCAGGATGCGCGGCATGTGCGTCGAGAATGCCGGACGCAGGGCGTCGAGATCGATCGAATGCAGGTGATCGCCCTGCAATGCGGGAAATGTGTCAGGCAATGCGCTTTCCTTCCTCATCGAGAACCTGTTCACCGTCCTCCTTGAAGAACGGCCCCTTGAAGGTGTCGGGCAGGATGTCGAGCACCGCTTCGGACGGGCGGGCGAGCCGGGTGCCGAGCGGCGTCACGACGAAGGGGCGATTGATCAGGATCGGCGTTGCGATCATCGCGTCGAGCAACTGCTCGTTAGTCAGGTCTAGGTTGTCCAGACCGAGTTCGGCATAAGGCGTGCCTTTCTCGCGAATAGCTTCCCGAACGTTCAAGCCAGCGTCCGCGATCATCGTCGCAAGCTGCTCGCGCGTCGGCGGGTTCAGCAAATACTCAATGACAACAGGTTCGATGCCGGCAGCGCGGATCAGCGCCAGCGTGTTGCGGGACGTCCCGCAGGCGGGGTTGTGATAGATGATCGCATCCATGGTCAGTGCCTTTCGGTGGCGGTGGTTCTGGAAACAGCGGGGGCGGCCTCGTACCAGTCCTTCGAGCGGTTCACGATCCAGACGACCGACAGCATGACCGGGACCTCAATGAGAACGCCGACGACGGTGGCGAGTGCTGCGCCGGACTGGAAGCCGAACAGGCTGATGGCGGCGGCAACCGCAAGCTCGAAGAAATTGCTGGCGCCGATCAGAGCCGATGGCCCGGCAACGCAATGCCGCTCGCCGGTCATCCGGTTGAGCAGATAAGCAAGCCCGGAGTTCAGATAGACTTGGATCAGGATCGGCACGGCGAGCAAGCCGATGACGGCGGGCTGGTCGATGATCTGCTCGCCCTGAAAGGCGAAGAGCAGAACCAGCGTCGCGAGCAGCGCCACCAGCGAGATCGGCTGCAACCTGGCCAGCACGCCATCCAGTGCCTGCGTCGTACCGCCAACCGTGAGGCGGCGGCGGATGACCTGCGCGATAATGACGGGCACGACGATATAGAGGGCGACGGAAAGAACGAGCGTATCCCAAGGCACGGTGATCGCGGAGAGGCCGAGCAGCAAGCCTACGATCGGAGCAAAGGCGACGACCATGATGGCATCGTTCAACGCGACCTGAGACAGCGTGAACAATGGCTCCCCGCGTGTCAGGTTGCTCCAGACGAACACCATCGCGGTGCAGGGAGCCGCGGCGAGAATGATCAGTCCGGCGATATAGGAGTCGATCTGGTCGGCAGGCAGGTAGGGGCGGAACAGCCAACCGATGAACAGCCAGCCGAGCAGTGCCATGGAGAATGGCTTGACGGCCCAGTTGATGAAAAGGGTGACGCCGATACCGCGCCAGTACGCGCCGACCTGCGCCAGAGACCGGAAATCGATCTTGAGCAGCATCGGAATGATCATCAGCCAGATCAGGATCGCGACGGGAATGTTCACCTTGGCGACCTCGGCCGCGCCGATGATCTGAAAGAGGCCGGGCATGAGATGGCCGAGGGCGACACCGGCGATGATGCACAGGAATACCCAGATGGTCAGATAGCGCTCGAACGTGGACATCAGGCGGACTTTCCCTGCGGCGACGTCGAACCTTCCATCGCACCGATCTGGCGAAGCTTCGTCTCAAGCGCCATGTGATCGATGGATGCCAGCGGCAGACTGACGAACGCGGCAATCCGGTTCTTGAGGAAACGCGCGGCCTGTGCGAAGGCACGCTGGATCTCGACGTCCGATCCCGTGACGGCGGCAGGGTCTTCGACACCCCAATGGGCGGTCATCGGATGGCCGATCCAGACGGGACAGGCTTCGCCGGCGGCGCTGTCGCAGACGGTGAAGATGAAATCGATCTGCGGCGCGCCGGGTTCTGCGAACACGTCCCAGCTCTTCGACGAGAAACCCGTCGATGGATAGCCCAACGCTTCCAGCTCCTTCAGGGCATGCGGATTGACTTCGCCCTTCGGCTGGCTGCCGGCCGAGAAGGCTTTGAATCGTCCGCCACCTTCCTTGTTGAGGATGGATTCGGCGAGAATAGAACGAGCGGAATTGCCCGTGCAGAGGAACAGCACGTTGTAGGTCTTATCGGTCATGGTCGTGGTCCGTGGTTAGGTCGGCGGCTTGATAAGCTTCATGATGGTCGCCGATGATGGGCAGATGGAGGAAAGCTGGCGCGTCGCCAGCACCGCAGCAGGCACGCTGTCCCGCTGCACTTCAGAAAATCCAATGCGCGCGAAGAACGGCGCCGCGCTCGTCGTTGCAAGGAAGACGCCGCTGCCAGGGTCGAGACTCGCCACCGTCACTTCGACGACGGCTTTCCCGAGGCCGGTTCCGCGTCGATCCGGATGCACGACGACGGAACGGAGGAGGTAGTCGCCATCGCAGCGCTCGACGCCGGAGAAACCCAGAACGCGGCCATCCGATGACAGCGCCTTGAAGAAGGTCAGGCCGTCATCCTCGATGTCGTCGGTGGGCAGACGGGCGTCCGTCAACGCCGCCTTGAGGTCGGTATCGCTGCCTGTGATCTGCTCCAGCCTGATGGTGCTCATGACACCTTCGCCTCCGGGCTGCAGCAGGGCGCCAACTCGGCGATTAACGGAGCGCAAAGCTCCACCGATCCGCCGCAGCAGTCCTTCAGCAAGAATAGCGTCAGCTCACGCAGACCGTTGAGATCGGCACGGTAGATGATCGATCGGCTCTGCCGCTCGCTCGTGACCAGGCCCGCCCGCGACAGCGTCGCGAGATGCGCCGACATCGTGTTCTGCGGCACGTCGATGAGGCGGGCCAGTTCGCCGGCAGGGATGCCGTCGGGCTCGTGCCGCACGAGAAGCCGGAAGGTCTCCAGTCGCGTGGTCTGGGCTAGGGCGCCAAGCGCCGCGATTGCAGTGTTGCTATCCATATATCCAGAATATCGGATGTGTTGTCGATGTCAATCCGGCTTGCGATGAATTGATGCCGCGGCTTACGCCACGACATCATTCCGATCATATGTTCAGAGCTGGTCGAGGAACGACAACAGAGTGTCATCCGCCTTGAACTGGCGGTAAGCTGTCCCTTCGAACGGCTGTACCTTTGCGAGCGCCGCTTCCTTGATGGCAAGATGGGCATGAAGATATGGCTGGGTCGAGCGCGTAGACTCGTGTCCAAGCCACAACGATATCACCGTCGTATCGACGCCTGCGCCCAATAGTTCCATGGCGGCGCTATGTCGGAGGACGTGCGGGGAAATGCGCTTGGCTCGTAGGGAAGGGCACCGCTCCGCTGCTTTCGCCACGTACTTCGCCAAAAGATACTGCACTGCATCGGCGCTCATCCGAGCACCACGCACGGTCGGAAAGAGTACGTCGCTGTTCGTCCTTTGCGATTCCTCCATCCAATTTTTGAGCGCGCCGTTCAAAAGCTTGGTGATTGGCGTAATGCGCTCTTTCCGCCCCTTCCCGAAACATCGGATTCGACCGCCAGCGCCAAGTGTGACGGCGCTGCGGTCAAGGCCCACAAGTTCGGAGAGCCGCAACCCGGTCTGCACGGCTGTTAGCAGCAGGGCGTGATCGCGGCGGCCGATCCATGAACGACGGTCGGGAGCCGCAAGGATGGCTTCGATCTCGGTTCGGACCAGATATTGAACTTCCCGCTTCGAGCTGATCTTGCCTGGGATGGCGAGAACCCGTTGGATCTGTCCGCCATAGCTTGGCTCTTCAAATGCCAGGAAGCGGAAAAATGCCCGGATGGCGGTGAGCCTGAGATTATGGGTCGTGGGGCTGGCGCGACGCTCCAAATCGAGATCGTCAAGGAAAGCGACCACGAGGTCGGCATCGAACGCATCGAGGCGAAGGTCCGAAGGGGCAACGCCGGTCCGGCGATGCGCAAACTTCAAGAAAAGCTTGAAGGTGTCGCGATAGGAGGCGATCGTATGCGGGCTGGCGTTCCGCTGGCGCATAAGACGCTGGGTGAAGAAGCGTTCGATCAGGCGGGGAAGAGGATTGGTCATGCAGTCGCCTCCCAGCTTGCTTCGAGCAGCAGCTTCGCGTGATTGAGCAGAGCCGGATGGGCCGACAAATACCAATAGGTATCCCGAACATGTGTGTGTCCCAGATACGTCGAAAGCTCGGGCAACCTCCGCGCGACATCTTCCCCCTGTTCATACCAGTTCAACAGGGCGCGCACCGCGAAGGTATGCCGAAGATCGTGAATCCGTGGCCCCTGCCGCGAGTCCGGCGCACGCAATCCGGCCTTCCGCGTCCAGGTGACGAAGGCATCACAGGTATTCCAATGGTTAAGGGCGCGGCCATAGACACCTGTAAAGAAGAGCCTGCCAGCGCGCCGCGCTGGGCTGGCATCACGTTCCGTCGCGTAGCGGGCGAGAGCTTCCGTAGTGGTCGGGTGCAGAGGCACTATCCGGCTCTTTCCGAACTTGGTCTGCCGGATCGTCAAAACGCCGGCATTGAGATCCAAATCGTCTCGCTCAAGCAGGAAGGCCTCCGAAAAACGCAGACCGGATGATGCGATCAAACCGAAGAAGCAGTGGAGGGTTCGACCTCGCAAGCTCTTCGGATGCAAGACGAGCATCGTCGCGAGAAGGTCGGAAATCTGGTCGTCCGAATAGATATAGGGACGCGGTCGACGCTGAGGCGGGAAAATCCCGGATGGTGGAACTTCCGTCCTTGGCTCGACCACCGCGACGTGGCGCGCAAAGGAACGGATCGTTGACAGGCGCGAAGACCAGCTTGCCGGGCCGCATTGATGACCTGCCCATGCCACCGCAAGCTTCGATGTAATGTATGGCTCGCCGCGCACCCGAGCATATTCGACAAAGTTGCGAAGGCGCCTCTCCTGGGTCGTCAAATGGTATCCGAGAGAGCGTCGCAAGGACAGGTATTGTTCAAGGGCGTACTTCAGATCTGTCATAGCAGTGTCCCCATCCAAGGCCGCGACAGGGAACGAAGCCCCTCCATATCTACCTTTGCGTAAATCCGCGTCGTGTCGGGTTCTTTGTGGCGAAGCACTTGGCCGACTTCTGTCAGGCTGGCTCCTGATCGTATCGCGATGGTCGCGAATGTGTGCCTGAACACATGCGCATAGCGTGATCGCAATCCCGAAATCCCAGCGCGCTTCAGCGCCCGCCCAGCGATAAGGGATACCGTCGACGCGGACCGGAAAGGGGTATTTGGCGTCTCAACCCTATGAAAGATGGTTCGGCTGCCCGACGACGGGCGTCCGCGCAGAATGTAGTCGGAGATCGCCTCTCCGACATCCTGCGGGAGGGGCATGGATGCGATCCTCCCGCCCTTTCCCTTCACGCGGAGCAACCCCGCTCGCCAATCAATGTCGTCCAGCGTGAGTAATGCCGCCTCGCCGGCGCGGAGTCCAAGACGAGCGAGCAATAACAGGATTGCATAATCCCGACGGCCGGCAACGGTCGATCGATCACACGTCACCAAGACGTGCTCCAGCTGATCGGGTGTCATGAATGTCGGCAGCGTTCTCAGACGGAGGTCACTCACGCCAGGAATGGCAGAGGCGAGATCTTCCTCTATGAGTCCAACCGTTTGCAGAAACCGAAGTAGGCCGCGCAACCGCGAGCACATTATGTTCGCCGTCGCACTACTATAGCCGTCGAAACGATCGGCAAGGTACTTGCGAACGTCATTGTGCGTGATTTGAGAAATGCCTGTGTGCTTCTCCCAGGTTGATTCTAGGAACTGGCGGCCGAACCAGATATGCGATGCGATCGATTGCATCGCATAGCCCCTGCGGCGCAGGCTTCCAGCATATGAGGCTAACGTGTCGCCGATTGGATCATCCGGCACGGGAGGCTGAGATAGAACGCCAGCATTCAGCAAGTCATTCTGCAAGCGTCGGAGGGCACGACGCTCGCCGTTCCGCAGCGTGCCTGCAGCAGCACTCTCGTCGACGAATCTATCGATATCGTGATAGTCGAGGCGCTGCGGATTGCTTCCGCCACCGTCGTTCTTCCAGATGAGAAACGCACTGATCACCCTTAGCGCCGAGCATATGCTTCTGGCAGCATATCCCTCAGTCTTCATCGCCTCGATCAGGGACGCGACGCACGCTCGATGCGACCAGTCTTCGATCGGCCATCTAAGGGTAGCCTGCTTCAGTTGAGGGGTAGTCATGGATGCCTCCGCTAGTTTGCTGTGCGGGGGCGATGTTAATATGCCGAGCCTCCGATCCTGACCTACTTGAAATCTCGGGCTTTGGGGAACGGGTTCGGCATAGTCTCAGGCTCGGGATAAGTTCCCGACCTCTTAATCGACCGATTGAAGGTCAAGAGCCGGAATTTTCACTAGGTGCCACCTCGAGCCGACCATTGCGGATCGAATCGAACGCAGTTGCAGCGGACGCCGAGGAGCCTTGTAGGTCTTACCTACTAGGCAGCGACGTCTCCAATCGTTCGAGATTGATTTCGCGTTTGCCGTTCAGAAGATCGGCAGCCCGCGCTTTAGAGCCGATAACGGCTACCAGATCCGCACGGGTGTAGTTGTTAGCAGCCATCACCGACTTGACCACCTCCACTGGGCTCGCAGCCAGGATCGGGTAGTTTTTGCCTTCGTACGGAGGCGTCGCCTTAACCGGCTGGTGCGGATCGAGGCAATAGTCTATCGGCATGACTGACGATGCGTCCGCCCGATACAAACGCCACCGCTTTCCAGCCGAGATCATCGCGCATGCGGTATGGCTCTATTACCGGTTCCCGCTGAGCCTGCGCGATATCGAAGACCTGCTTGCCGAGCGCGGCATTGCCGTCTCGTTTCAGACCGTCTCAGAATGGACGACTAAGTTTGGCCTGAAATTCGCCCACCA
>NZ_MYFN02000034.1 GCF_004514425.2 Shinella sumterensis | reverse complement strand
CGATCTGGACGACGGCGGCGCGGAGCACTTCGAGAAGGTGATCTGGGCCATTCGCGCGGCGTCGCCGCTGACGACGATCGAAATCCTCACGCCCGATTTCCTGAAGAAGCCGGGCGCGCTGGAGCGTGTCGTCGCCGCCAAGCCGGATGTGTTCAACCACAATATGGAGACCGTGCCGGGCAATTACCTGACGGTGCGTCCGGGCGCGCGCTACTTCCACTCCGTGCGGCTTCTGCAGCGCGTGAAGGAACTGGATCCGACCATGTTCACCAAGTCGGGCATCATGGTGGGTCTCGGCGAGGAGCGCAACGAAGTGCTCCAGCTGATGGACGACCTGCGCACGGCCGATGTCGACTTCCTGACCATCGGCCAGTATCTCCAGCCGACCCGTAAGCATCATGCCGTCATGAGCTTCGTGACGCCCGACGAGTTCAAGTCCTACGAGACGGTGGCCTATTCCAAGGGCTTCCTGATGGTGTCGTCGAGCCCGCTCACCCGCTCCTCGCACCACGCCGGCGACGATTTCGCAAGGCTGAAGGCGGCAAGAGCCTCGCGAAAGAGCCATTGAACCGACGCCAGCCTTAGCCGGCTCAAGTTGCCGGCAGGGGGCAATCCTTACTCGTCGTCCGCCAGAAGCTTTTCGCCAGCAGCCGCTTCCAGCATGGCCGCACGGGCTTCAGGTAGATCCGGCATT
Organism: Shinella sumterensis; assembly: GCF_004514425.2. Lineage (GTDB taxonomy): Bacteria > Pseudomonadota > Alphaproteobacteria > Rhizobiales > Rhizobiaceae > Shinella > Shinella sumterensis. The sequence continues at coordinate 10,409 of NZ_MYFN02000034.1, read as the reverse complement.
GTCCAGTTCGGTTCTACTCCGAGGAAGCGGTCAAGAAACGCGATGGCGTAGGCCGGCATCTCGTGCGTGTTTTCTCGGAACGACCACCAAGTGCGCAGGTCATCGACACAGTCCGACAGATGGAGCGGCTCGCCGAGTTCCTGCAGGTGAACGACGCTGACGGCACTGATGCAAAAATTGGTGTAGAGGAAGCCTTCCGGCCAGAAGGCGATCGTTTCAGGCAGATCGCCGGCGTTCACGGGAAGTCGCACGGCGGCGGGGTCGGCCTTGATCAGCTCCCGGAGCATCAGGCCGCCCGAGAACTTGATGAAATCGGCTCGGTTCACATTCGCCAAGCGCTTTTTTTGCTCAATGGTTTCAACCCAATCAACGAAAACCTTTGCAAGCACTTCTTCGTTGAAGGTGGTTTCCAAGCGGTAGCGTTTATCGAGTGCCTTTACACATGAGGCGAATGTCCGGCGGAACCACCTGAGCTGGCGCAGCCGATGACCGAAATCCGGCAGTGCACTCATCTCGCTCTGTGTGAGGATTTCCATCCTGGCACCTATATCCGCAACATTGCTCTGAAGTCCCTACGGCGAAGCAGATCGGCGATCACTATTGGAAACTTCGGAAGAGACCTCATCCGTACAAATATCTGATTTCCAAGTCAATTGTTCCGCTCTCGGTTCACGCCAGATGACCGAGAAGAACGGCAAATGTCGCGGCAAGAGGCTCCCTCGGTTTCTCCACCTTCAAGTGTCCCTCGATGGTTTCTAGACGGGTGCTTGCCAGCAGCAACGCGTCCTCAACCAGCGACGAGGCTTCTTCCTCCGGGAGACGTCCTTTGTTTGCCAGGCCGAAGAGGAGAGCAAGCGCGACATACTGTTTCAGGACCAATGGCATCCCGGCATCCTCGCGAACATCAACCAAGGGATTGCACCGCACCAGTGCCACCAGCAGTTCGGCGCACCGCTCCTCGGTGCGTGCGGACATGGTGCAGCGTCTTACCACGTCCGCCTGAATATCCGCGACCCGACCTTTCAGGATAAGCTGGTTGGACCGCGCGATAGCGGCAATGGCCTTGAGGCCTTTGTAGATATCCTCCTGCAAGGCGCCCGATTGATGGGCAGCGTAGTCTTCCAGCGGGAGGAAACCCCGAAACGCGCCCGCGGAGGGGCGCACAGTGGTTTCGACTGCACTCATGACGCTGTCCACGGCACGGAAAGTCTTGCCCAGCAGGCGGTCGAATTGGGGCAAAGCTTCAGGGAGGGCCGGTGGCGCAAGGTTCGGTCGTTGCGCATCCGATCCGAGCATTCGCACCAGATAACGCACGCCGCGCAGCTGATCCCCAACGCTCTGCTTCAGATCCTTCCCAACAGACGACGACATGAACACGCTCCTCCGATTCAGCTTTCGATATTATGAAATCGTCATGCCGCGAGAATGACACGTTTGCAGAGTTGCGTCGATTTCATTCTGCCGGCGTTCTGCGTCCCAGCCCAGCGTATCCGCGGCAATCTCTGCTGCTTCGGCCACGACGGCGGCTGAAAGGCGGCCGGACAGGGCGATGTCGGTGCGCCGGAACAGAAGGTCAGTCAACCGGCAAACGCATTCATTGCGGCAAATCCAGGCGAGCTCGAAACGGCCATAAGCTGGAATTGAAACCAGCCTCGTCTGATTGTTTTCGGCCCCGATCAACGTTGCCCGCGTCCCATAACGATGAAGGAGATCGGCCGCCGTTTGAAGCGAGCCCGTCGCCTTTGAGAGGTCGTCGGCAAATCGAGTGATACCCGCGTCGTTCATTGGGAAACCCCGCCCCCCGCCGATGGGCAGCTCCTGCGTCGAACGCAATCGGGCACGGCCCAGGAGACGAAGCACAAGATCCGCTGCCTCTTCGGAGAAGCCGCGGTAGGTCGTCCACTTTCCGCCGATAAGAGAGAGCACGGGTGTGTTCGCGCCCGGGATCACATCTTGGGCGATCGAGTGATCGCGGCTGACGGCGCCGGGATCGACACCTTCGGTCCGTGGCAGCGGGCGAACACCGCAATAGGTCATCACGATTTCGTCCTGCCGTATCTCAATGTCTGGGAAAACCTCACGTGTCACGTGGGAAAGGTATTGGCGCTCTGTGTCGTCGCAGACCGCAAGGTCGGGATCCTGGACGGGAATGTCGGTCGAGCCGACAAGGACATTGCCCATGAAGGGATAGAGTAGGTTGACGCGTCCGTCCGCGGAGCCAAAATAGACCATCCGGCCGCCGAGCGCCTCGTGGAGTCTCTGGTTGCGAACGATCAGGTGCGAACCCTTGTTGCCGCCCATGTGCTGCGAGACGATGCCGAGCTTGTCGTTGACGGCATCGATCCAAGCGCCGCCGGCATTGATCACGATGTCTGCGGTCACGGCGACGCTTCGACTGGACAGTCCGTCCGTCAGCGTTATGCCACCGCTGCCGTTTCCTGAAACCGAGACGTAGTTGAGTGCCCTGGACTCTGGATTGTCCTGAATGCCATCGAGGAGAAGCTCGAGGCCCAGCCGCTCCGCATGCGTGATGCGTCCTTCATAGTAGATTCCGCTGGCAACAGCTCTCTTTGTCAACTCGGGCATGACAGACGCCATCGAGCGTCGCAGAAGCATGCGGTGATTGGGCATTGTGCGGAAATGCCGCCCGAAGAGATCGTAGAGCCTCAACCCGATTTCGGTGATGATCGCGCCGCGGTCGTTCAACGTCGCCTTCAGTCGAAAGAACCGTTTGATCGACGGAACGATCCCGCCGAACCACGAATAGACCGGTAGTACGGTCTCGAGGGGTTTGACGTAATGCGGTGCGTTCTTCAGGAGTAGGTTGCGCTCCATGGCGGATTGGCGAACGAGCCGGAATTCGCCGGTCTCCAGATATTTGATGCCACCATGGATGAGACGCGACGGGGCAGCGCTCGCGCCCGAGCAGAAGTCGTTCTTGTCGATCAGCAGGCAGTCGATACCCTGGGCGGCCAAATCACGGAACAGGCCACATCCATTGATGCCGCCGCCGATGATCAGCACCGGATAGTGTGACCTTACCGTATCCAAGCGGGACGCATCCATCGTCATGGATTGACGACAGCGACCTTTACGGCGCTACCCTTTTCGGCGGTTTCGAGTGCCGCCCCGATGTCCTTCAGCTCGAAGCGGTGCGTCAGCATCGAATCGACTTCGATCTGGCCGGCGGCGATCATGTCGAGGGATTTTTCGAACTGGAGGCGGTTGAGCCCGAACGAGCCGGTGACGACGAGTTCGTTGTAGTGGATGAGATTGACATCCATCGTGGCCATGTCGGTAGACGAAAAGCCGGCGAACAGACTGATTTTTCCGCGGTGACGAACGAGCGAAAGTGCGTCGTTTGCAAGCTTCGTCACGCCGATCGCCACGATAAGCTTGTCCGCTCCCAGCCCCTTCGTGTGCTGGCGCACGATTGAATTCAGGTCCTCGTTGACGGGATCCACGACGATGTCTGCGCCCGCCGCGATTGCCGCGTCGCGTCGTGAAGCGCTTGGCTCGCTGACGATGATTTTCGCGGCGCCGGAGTGACGTGCAAGCTTTACGTGAAGCAGTCCGATCGGGCCGGAGCCCAGGATGACGACGCTATCGCCGACTTCGACGCTGATCTTTTCCTGACCATTGAGAACGCATGAAAGCGGTTCGACGAGCGCTGCCTTTTCCCAACTCAGGTTCGCGGGAATCTTGAACACATTGCGCACTTCGACCGCCCTTGCGGGAATTCGGATGTATTCGGCAAACGCACCGTCGATCTCGTATCCAATGGCGGTCAGGTTTTGACAGATGTTCTCATAGCCGCGCTTGCAGTAGTCGCAATAGCCGCAAGGGATGGCAGGGCATACCGCAACGGCATCACCGCAGGAGAAATTGCTGTGGCCGCCATTCTCGACGACTTCGCCAGCGAATTCGTGCCCGAGGATTGAGGGATAGCGCACGCCGGCTGTTTTCCGCCCGCGGAAGATGCGGATATCGGTGCCACACACGGTTGCCGCCTTGATGCGAATGAGGAGGTCGCCGGTGGAAAGCACCGGATCGGCAACCGTTTGGAAGAGCAGTTCGTTTGGCGCTTTGAGCAAGCCCGCTTTCATGGGATCCTCCCGAAAATGTTGCACATATGTGATATTGAAAATGCAAATATGCAAGACAAAACGGCAGATGCGCCGAAAATTTCTTGGACTTGACTGCGTTTATGGGTTGAACGAAGGCCTTCTCGATCTTTGCATTTACATTTTTTATAATTAAAACATCCTATTATGAGGGCGACGGTTCAGCAGCCGGCGAAAATGGTTGACAATCACTCACGTTGATGAACATTTAGATTTGTCTGAATATAAATGTTCTTTTGTTCAGGCTTGGGAGGAGAGTGTTGCTGCGCGCTTTTCGGCGGGTTAACCCGCCGTGGGGGATTGGGAGGCGTCGAGGGCGCCGGATCGAATGCAGCGCCGATTTTCTTCGATTTCTGGGAACTCACGCCGCAGCAGCGGCGGTTAAAAGTTTCAACTGGGAGGTTAGAAATGAAACTGTACAAACTTCTTATCAGCGCAGGTGTAATGTCGATCGTCGCAGGGGCCGGCGCCTACGCGCAGAGCCAGCAGGACCTCATCAAGCCTATCGACAAAGAGCTGACATTCGTCTTCATCCCGAAGGTCATTCACCCCTGGTATGACGTTGTTGCCGAGGGCAGCAAGTTTGCTGCCGAAGAATTTGCGAAGTCCGGCATCAAGGTCAATGTTATCTGGGATCAGCCGCCGCAGGCGGACGTCGCTGACCAGAACCAGCGCATCGAAACCAACATCGGCCGCAAGCCGGACGGTCTCGCCGTCGCGTGCCTCGATCGGGCAACGAATGTCCAGCTTCTGACGGAGGCCAAGGCGGCCGGCGTCAACGTCATGACGTTCAATTCCTTCTGCGATGAAAAGTTTCCCTTCGTCGGCCCCAAGAGCAGCTACCAGGATGGCTACGACCTCGGCGAATTTCTTGCCAAGCACCTGAACGGCAAGGGCAAGGTCGGCATTCTCGCCGGCAGCCTTACCGCGTCTGACCATGTTGAACGCATTCAGGGCTTCAAGAAGGCGCTTGAAAGCCATCCCGACATGCAGATCGTGTTCGAACAACCCGACGACGATATCCTCGAAGAAGCGGTTACGCTGACCGAAAATGCGCTTCAGGCGAACCCGGACATCGCCGGCATCTTCGGTTCGAATGCGTCGAACCCAATCGGCGCAGCCCGTGCCGTGAAGAATGCAGGCTTCGCCGGCAAGATCGCGATCGTCGGCATGGACGATCTTCCGGAGGCCGTCGATGCCGTCTGCGATGGCACGATCACCGCGCTCAAGGCTCAGCGCCAGTGGGACATGGGCTACTGGACCGTGAAGTACCTCGTCGCCGCAAACGAGAACCACACGATCCCGATGTTCCACGACACCGGCTCACGCTTCATCACAAAGGAAGATTGCAAGTAAACCCCAATATGGCGGAGCGTGTATGGCGCGCTCCGCTCCGGAGACGCCGTTATGGCAAAGTACATCTTTGAGGCCAGGGACATCTGCAAGTCGTATGGCGTCGTCCATGCGCTCAAGGGCGTTTCGATCGGCATCGGCGAGGGCGAGGTCCACGCTATAATCGGCGAAAACGGAGCTGGCAAAAGCACGCTGATGAGTATCTTCTGCGGCAAGCTCAGGCCAACGTCGGGAACGCTGCATCGCAACGGCGAACAGGTTTCGTTCGGCCGTCCGCTCGACGCGCAGAAGGCCGGCATCAGCATCGCGCCGCAGGAAATCAACCTGGTGCCCGACCTCACGGTCGCCGAAAACATCATGCTGGGCGCTCATGAGACGTCCGCAATAGCGATCAATTGGAAAAAGACATGGGAGCAGGCAATCCAGCATCTGCTCGAGATCGACGAATCCATCGACGCGAGGAGCAAGGTTTTCAGGCTGAGCAAAGCGCAGCAGCAACTGGTGCAAATCGCCCGGGCCGCTGCGACCTCCGCACGCATCCTCATCCTCGACGAACCGACGGCGACCCTGACCTCGCGCGAAACGGACAAGCTTTTCGATTATATTCGACGCTTCCGGGCCGGCGGTGGCGCGGTATTCTATATTTCCCATCGCCTGGACGAAATCCTCGAACTCTCCGACACGATCACCGTGCTGCGCGATGGCGCCTATGTCGGTGAACTTGATCCCAAAGCGACGACCAAGGAAGAAATGGTGCGGCAGATGGCCGGGCGCGTGGTCGGCCGTGGCAACCCGGCGCCTCATGTCGGTATCGAGAAGCGTGATGTCGTCCTCAAGGTCGATGGCCTGACGCGTCTTGGCGAATTCGAGAATGTAAGCTTCGAAGTGCATCGTGGAGAAATCCTTGGTGTTTCCGGGCTTGTCGGTGCCGGTCGTACCGAGGTGGCAAAGTGCATTTTCGGCCTGACTCAGGCCGATGCCGGCACGGTCGAGCTGTTCGGTGAGCCCTTCGCGAACCGCAGCCCCCTAGACTGTATCGCCAAGGGTCTCGTTTACCTGCCGGAAGAGCGCAAGCAGGAGGGCATATTCCCGCTGCTCAGCATCACAGAGAACATGAGCATGCCGTCGCTCGATCGGTTCGGGGGCGTGTTGCACATGCGCACGTCCGATATGTTGCGCGAAGTCGATGGCTTCATCCAAAGGCTTCGTATCAAGCTCTCGTCGCCCTCCGATCCGATCACGAGCCTCAGCGGTGGCAATCAGCAGAAGGTCATCATCGGACGCTGGCTGATGCGCAATGCCCGCGTACTGATCATGGATGAGCCCACGCGTGGCATCGACGTTGCCGCGAAATTCGAAATTCAGGCCGAGCTGCGGCGCTTTACCGACAAGGAAGGGCTTTCGATCGTCTTCATCTCTTCGGAACTCGAAGAGGTTCTCGACGTGTCCGACCGCATCGTCGTGATGCACGAAGGCAAAGTGAAGGGAATCCCGACCGCAGCAAGCGCAACGCAGGAATCGCTCCTGCAGCTTGCCATGAGCTAGGCACCGGAAGGTCACAACCAATGACAAACGACATCACCGTTACCTCCACCCCTGCCCGGACGAAGCGTTCGGGGCCATTAACGCGGTTCTGGCAGTGGGAAGCCAGCGGCATTCTCGTCGCTCTCATCGCTCTGATGGTGGTCCTTTCCTTTGCAACGGACAATTTCCTGTCGACCTACAACATGTCCGTCGTCGCACGTCAGGCGGCATTCGTCGGCCTGGTGGCCCTGGGGCAGACACTGGTGCTGCTCGTTGGTGGCATCGACCTTTCCGTCGGGGCGGCGGCCGGCCTTTCCGCGATCGTCGGATCCCTGCTGCTCACCATGTTCGGTGTCCATCCCTACATGGTCATCCCGCTCACCATGATCTTCGGCATGTGCCTTGGCTTCGTGAACGGGTTCTTTGTCGCCGGCTTGCGTCTCAATCCATTCATCGTGACGCTTGCGACCTGGGAGATCTTTGCGGGCCTGACGATGGTTATCACCAAGGGCTATCCCATTCGACCACTCGGGGAGACGTTCGGCGTCTTCGGCAAGGGTGAGATCCTCTCCGTCCCGATCCCCGTGCTTGTCTTCATCGCCTGCGGTATCGTTCTCATCTGGCTGCTTACCCAAACCAAATTCGGCCGCAACATCTTTGCCGTCGGCGGTAATCGGGATGCGGCGGTACTCGTCGGCATCCGCGCGAAGTTTGTCGAGTTCATGGTTTTCGGACTTGCCGGAATGTTTGCGGCTCTCGCGGGTATCTTGTTTGCAAGCCGCATGGATGCGGGGCAGCCGTCGGTGGGCGAGGGCTGGCTGATGGGTGCGATCACTGCGGCTATTCTTGGCGGCACCAGTCTGCGTGGCGGGCAGGGGTCCATTGTCGGCACCATGCTCGGCGCTATGCTCCTGACCGTGCTTGCCAATGGCACCGTGCTTCTGAATGTCTCCGGCTTCTGGCAGCGTGTCATCGTCGGGGGCGTCGTTCTGATCGCGGTGCTGGTCGACCTCTTCCGCCGCCGCAACTAACGAGCCAAGCGTTGTTTTCCGACTTGTGGCAATCGAATGCGCCGTCATTTATAGGCAGACTGGAACAATTTCGAACAGAGAGTGTGAAAGTAGTGTCTGATCTCAATGATGATCTGCGGACCAGGGCGGCCTGGCTCTACTACAAGGAAGGGTTGACCCAAGATCAGGTCGCCCAAGAGCTTGGAATGACACGCACGCGGGTGCTCCGCATGCTGGCCGCCGCCCGGCTGGACGGGACCGTGCAGATCCGCGTTCTTTCGAAACACAGCCATTGTGTGGAGCTGGAGCGCGAACTGGAGCGGAAGTTCAAACTGGAACGTGCGATTGTCGTGCCGGTGCCTCAGAAACCGGACATGGTTCCGGAAATCATCGGCACGGTACTCGGGGAGTATCTGACTGACCTGTTGAGCGAAAACATGACGATAGGGCTGGGATGGGGCAAGACGCTGAGCTCGTGTCTTCCTTCCATCCCGCAACAGCAGCATGCCGGTGTTTCGGTCGTCTCCTTGCTGGGCGGGTTGACGAGGGTCAGCACGTTCAATCCATCCGAGTTCGCCTGGCGTCTTGGCGACAGGCTCTCGGCGGAAAGCTATCTCATCGCGGCACCCGTCTTCGCGCCGGACGCGCGAACGCGTGAAGCTTTGCTTACGCATCCGGGCATCCGAGAGGTTTTTCGGCGTTCGGAGAACTTGGACGTGGCTATTGTCAGCGTCGGCGACCTGTCGCCGACATCGACTTTCGTGAGCTACGGCCTGCTCGAAAAGGAAGAAATGGTATCGCTGCAACGGGCCGGCGCCATTGGCGACATCCTTTGCCGGTTCATCGACGCCGACGGTCAGATTGTAGACCATGACGTCAACCGCCGGGTTGTTGCCGTCGACCCGCGGGCGTTGCGGACATCACGCAAGATCGTGCTTGCATCGGGTGGTTGGCACAAACTGGCCGTGTTCAGGGCCGCGATGAAACTACTCTCTCCGCATGTGATCCTGACGGACGAGCAGGTGGGAGAGAGACTGCTCGACGGTTAGCGCGCCGGGCGGGAGGGGTTCGAAATTTCAATTTAGGCCATGTGGCGACCCGGGTGGATTGCCGCAAGGGAGAGTTGTGCACGCAAATCTGAAGTGAAAGCAGCGCAAAGCGCTCACTTTCAGGAGGAGAAACATTATGACCTACGACTACACCTCTATCGGTTTCTACACCTTCGATTGCCTGGGGCGCCCTGTCACCGAGATCCCGCCCGGTGGAAGCACCTATTTCATTGAGGAATTGACGATGGCCGTATCCGGCGCTGCCGGCGCGGCGGCCGTTGTCGCCGCGAAGTACGGGATGAAGGTTCTTGCCGTCGGAGGCATTGGCGATGATCTGATGGGGGACTGGGTCATTCGCCGCATGGCGCAGTTCGGCATCGATACATCCATGATGCAGCTCTGCCCGGGTGTCGGGACGTCATCGTCCATCGTGACCACCCGCCCGGATGGACAGCGACCGGCATTACACATGCGCGGCGCCACCGGCGCTTTCGTGATTGCCGAAGACGACTATGACAAGGTTCTCGATGCAAAGGTCGTCCATATGGGCGGGACCGGTCTCATGGACAGGATGGACGGTGAGCGGAGCTTCCGCTTGATGGCAGAAGCTAAACGGCGCGGTAGTGTCACGACCCTCGACGTTTTTGCGGCGGATAGGAAGGACATGGCGAATGTTGCCGGCCTCCTGCCTTATACCGACTATTTCATCCCTTCGATCGAGGAGGCGCAGGCCCTCTCCGGCCTGAAGACGAAGGAGGACATCGGGCGCTATTTTAATGATCTCGGAGTGCAATGCACCGTGATGACGATGGGCGAGCATGGCGCATATTATCATCATGTCGATGGCACCCGCTTCCACATGCCGGCCTTCGACATCGACGTCATCTGCACTTGCGGTTGCGGAGACGCCTTCAATGCGGGATTCACAGCCGGCATTATCAATGGCCTCAACCCTGAAGAAACGACCCGGCTTGGTCAGGCCTCGTCTGCCCTGAATGCGTCCGGTCTCGGGAGCCAGGCTGGTATCGTCGATCTTGAGAGTACATTGGCGTTTCTGGAGCGTGCGCAGGTTAAGAAGCCTCACGCAGCATAAATCCATTGGGCGATGTCACGTTGTTTCATCAATGATGAAGCAAGGTGTGTGTCTGAGAAATCAGGCACTCGCGCCGGTCACGGCTTTCCACTGGGCTATAGCGCGGATCCGATGAATGTGGGTGGCCAGAGCTGAGCGTTTTTGATGCGGTGCGACGAAGAGATTTCGAACTGCCGAAAAGATCGATACGAAGCGTTGTAAGCCGCCGACTGATCGAAATCTCTGCATCATCCGTTCTCGTTTTCGCAATGGTACG
>NZ_MYFN02000033.1 GCF_004514425.2 Shinella sumterensis | reverse complement strand
CTGGTTGCGCCAGGAACTGGAAGCACGAGACATCGAGCCGTGCATCCCCTCGAGCCGAAGCCGCAAAGTCCCATACGCCTACGACACCGCCCTTTGCCGTCAGCGCCACAAGGTCGAGAACCTGTTCGCAAAACTCAAGGACTGGCGCCGCATCGCAACTCGCTACGACCGATGCGCCCACACCTTCTTCTCGGCCATCTGCATCGCTGCAGCCGTCATTTTCTGGCTCTAACGAGTCCTGAGACTAGGTGTTTGCTCCGCGTAGCTCGTTTCACAACGATCAAGCCAGGAATCTAACGGGTCGCAGGTTCGACCCCTTTCGAGGCGCGGGTTGCGGCAGCTTCGCGCCTGAAATTCGGTTTTGGCGGCTGACTGACAACCGGCGAAGTGAGGGAGGTCGGCGCTCCCGCCTGGCGGCCGAATGTCGAGGTCTCTGATCTGCAAGAGGCAGGAGGAGGGTTGCTGGAGGATCTGGATCCGTCTTTCACTGTCTTCAGGCACCGCGCCCAGTATGAGTTTCCGCCTGGGGGCGCGACGTTCGCGCGCTTTCATGGGATTGCCGTGTCAGTAGAGACCGGACTTCTCGTCATTCCCCGGCATCATGCTCCACCTGATTAGCGCAGTAGCCCATCGAGATTGAAATTCTCCCGGCCCCGGAGGCCGGGTCTTCGGTGCCCTCGTCCGCTTTTTTCGTCGGCTTCTTTTTCTTCGCCAGCCGCGTCACCTTGACTGATAGGCGGCCTTCGCTCTCTTTTCCGCCTTGGCCTCAGCATCCTCGACACGCCGCTCGTCAACCGCGCCCCGGTCAACTGATTGCACCTGCGACACGTTAACGTAATCGCGCTCGGCGGCTTCTGGGCGTACCATGTTCGTGTCGGCAGCACCGAAGGGCCAGAGTACTTACAAAAAGCGCCGATGTTTTTGCCGGGAAAACTCTGCGGACGCGGTATGTTACAGCGGCGGGTATGTTCGCAGCGCGATCTCATGCCAACTTGAGTAAACGCGATTAGCGCCGGCAGCAAGCAGTGCATCGCGATGGCCGGAGGTTGAATGGCCGCCGCCGGTAAAGCCAATGACCGCCATTCCAGCTGCGACGGCGCCCTGTACCCCAAATGGGGAATCTTCGATGACAATGCAGTGAGCGGGTGCAACGCCCATTTTATCGGCGGCGTAGAGAAAGAGGTCCGGAGCCGGCTTGCCTTTCTTCACCATAGAGGAGCTGAAAATATCATTGTTGAAGAAGTCGATGAGTCCCGTGGTCGTGAGACTGAACTCTATACGTTCGATGGACGACGAAGACGCGACGCAGCAGGGTACATCTAGGCGTTCCAGGAAGGTTTTTATCCCGGGGACGGGCGTGAGTGCTTCCTGAAATACCGATCTCGTTTCCAACCAAATGTCACCCTCATGCTCAAGGGGGAAAGCCTGACCCGTCAGGTCGTTTATACGCTTTAAGATGTCGGCCTGCTTCATCCCGACGCAATGAGCGATGACATCGGGGGTGATTGTCAAACCGTGCTTTGCATAGACGCGAACATAGGCCTGCGCGGCGAGCGGTTCGCTGTCCACGAGTACACCGTCGCAATCGAAAATGAAAAGGCGTTTGTCCAAAGTTCACCCCACATGCGGTTATGCCACATCATTCAGCCTCACTCACCGAATGCACCTGCAATATACATATTGACATTCAGAAAGACAAATGTTCATTTGAGGCCTACGCAAATGTTGGATCGGCTCTGGGAGGGTGACGGTGGCAATATGGCAATGGGGCCTTCTCGGGCTCGGCTTGGTCTGGGCACTTCAGGCAGTCGGCGTGTGGTTGCAGATGCAGCACTACTCCGACATTTTCAAAGGAATTACACGCCAGTTCGATGACGGCTTCGTTGGAGCGGGACATGCCCGTGGTCGTTTTCGCAAGGGCGCTATCGCGATGGTCGTGATCGGACCCGACCTTTCGGTCAAGCGCCTGCTGACCATGACGGGCCGGTCCGTCTTCGCCAAGTTTCAGCGTAATCACGAGGTCGAGGGCATGACGCTTGAGGCCCTCAAGCGCGCGCAGAATGTCGACAGCAAGGCCTGCGTTGACACTGCTGTTGCCATGGCGATCGCTCAGGTCGAGGCGGTGAGAGAGCGAAAGATCGACCGAGAGAGGCAGAGCGTCGCGGCTGCATAAGGTTTTTGGGAGAGGGCCGTTCTATACGGCGATTTGGGAGGAGAGAATGCTCGTTTCGATGTTGGCTGACTATGGCAGCCAAATGAACCCTCATGATGTCGGATCGGCGCTGACCGATGCGGCCATTCATGGAAAGCTTGCCCTCAAGGGTGCAAGCGACAAACTTGTGATCCTTGCTCAGGCGGGATCGGACATCTCCGTCGAGCAGTTCAAGCAGAAGCTCGACACGGTGGCCCAGGAAGAGCAGCTCGGCTGGCTGGCGAGCATCGGTAAATATTTCATCGGCATCTTCCAGAAGGGCGGCGAGGTTTTCGCCGGCTTCGTTACCGGTATCATTCCCACGCTCGTCGTGCTCATGACCGCGTTCTACGCGATCACCGAGCTGGTGGGCGAGGAACGTGTTCATGGCGTGGCACGCGGTGCGGGGCGAATTGCCCTGACGCGATACACCGTGCTTCCGCTGATCTCCGTCTTCTTCCTGACAAACCCGATGGCCTATACCTTCGGCTCGTTCCTGGAGGAGAAGCACAAGCCGGCCTTTTATGACGCGGCGGTTTCCTATGTGCATCCGCCGCTCGGTCTCTTCCCGCACATCAATCCCGGCGAGTACTTCGTCTGGGGCGGGGTGCTGGTCGCATTGCTCGAATTAGAAAAGAGCGGCGCGGTGCCGGCAGGGTACCACATCCAGATGGCGATCTGGTACGCGATCGTCGGCCTGGTGGTCATTCTGCTCAAGGGCATGCTGACCGAGCGCATCACGATGATCATGGCGCGACGCCAGGGCATCGAGCTCTAGGACGCGGGGGAGAGTTTCATCATGGCAAAAGAATACAAGGCGGTAAAAATCTCGCGCGGCAAGACAGGCTGGGGCGGACCGCTCGTCATCCAGCCGACGTCGCAAAAGAACAAGGTCGTTTCGGTGACGGGCGGCGGCATTCACCCGCTTGCCCAGCGCATCGCCGACATGACGGGGGCCGAAGCGGTCGACGGTTTCCGCGCGCCCCCCGTTGAAGGCGAAATGGCGGTTGTCGTCGTCGATTGCGGCGGCACGGCACGCTGCGGCGTTTATCCTCGCAAACGGATCCCGACCGTCAATGTCACTCCGGTTGGGCAGTCGGGTCCACTTGCGCAGTTCATCACGGAGGATATCTACGTCTCCGGCGTGAAGGAGCAGGATATCGTCATGGCCGATGGCTCTGAACCAGTGACAGGCAGTGCATCGGCGCCGATCGCATCCACCCAGACAGTCGCCAAGCCCCCGGTCGTCGATACCTCGGGAGGTGGGTTCATCAACCTCATCGCAGGCATCGGCCGCGTAATGGGTCGTATCGTCGGAATCTTCTTCAACTCGGGTCGTAGGACGATCGACCAGGTTGTGCGCAACGTACTGCCGTTCATGGCCTTCGTGACCATGCTGATCGGTCTCATCCTCTACACCGGCATCGGGGATGTTCTTGCGCAGCCCATGGGCCCGCTCGCGAACAATATCGTCGGCCTGCTGGTGATTTCCGCGATTTGCGGACTTCCATTCCTGTCACCCATCCTTGGGCCTGGCGCCGTCATCGCGCAGGTTGTCGGCGTGGCTATCATCGGACCGCAAATCGCCAACGGCACCATCTCGCCGGCGATGGCACTACCGGCGCTCTTTGCCTACAACACGCAAGTCGGCTGCGATTTCGTGCCTGTGGGACTGGCGCTTGGGGAGGCAAAGCCGAAAACGATCGAGATTGGCGTGCCAGCGGTGCTTATCAGCCGCCAGATCATGGGGCCGTTCTCCGTGTTGCTCGCCTGGGTCGTAAGTCTCGTTGTATTCTGATGTAAATCAGGCGGGCCGCCTTCGGCCGCCCGCCTGCGTCTGCCGCGGTTAAGCCGCCCAAATATCCGCTACAAGGAGGAGACTATGACCCTGCTCAAGACACAGATAACGTTTGTCGGGCCCGACGTGGCCGACCTCGCTGATGGCGGTGTCGTGATTCTCTTTGCGGACGGCGCACCGCCAGAGCTTTCGGAGGTCTCGGTCCTCCACAAGCCGGACGTCGGCCCTACCCCGGAAGCGCCTTCCGTCGGCTCATTGATCACGATTGGGCTTCTCGAAACGGCGGTCACTGCCGTCGGCGAATCCGCGTGGAAGAAGGTCATTGACCTTGGCCATGTGGTCATCAATTTCAACGATGCGAGGACCACAGAGCGGCCGGGAGAGATATGCGCAGCCGCTGTCGATATCGATAAACTGAAAGCCGCTCTGGCGGTGGGTCAAACGATCACGATCGGCGCATGACGCGACCGACATCCGAGTTTGCGAGACAAATCCATGGAACGCTCTACTATCGTGCGCGTGCACGAAGGCCTACACGCTCGTCCTGCCACACGCTTCGTAAAACTCGCCAAGAGTTTTGAAAGCGATGTCGAGATCGTAAAGAACAGCAAATCGGCAAGCGCAAAGAGCTCCGTCAAGCTGATGCTTCTGGCCGTCAAGGAGAACGATGCGGTTACCCTTCGAGCGGATGGCCCGGATGCGGAGGCTGCGCTGGATGCTTTGGTAGCGTTTCTCGAAGAGCCGCAATCGGGCCTCGCGGAGGAGGGCGGTGCTCAGCCCTCGGCGGTTGACGATGCAAGTCGTGTGCTGGCGGCAACCCCCGCGATGCATGGCAGCGTGCGTGGAATCGCGGCAAGTGAGGGCGTCGCCCTGGCGCCGGCCTTCCACTACTTTCCGAAGGCTTTCAGCCCGACCCATCGGCGCTTGCAGAATGACGAGATCCCGCAAGAGATCGAGGCCTTTCGTCAAGCCATTGCGACAGTCCAAACGTCGATGGAAGATGAGCTTCGCCGTGAAAGCCTCTCCGAAACCGATCGAAGCATCATCACCGCGCTTTGCGAGATCGCAGGCGACACTGCGATCACCAGCGAGATTGTCGATGCCATCGCCCAGGGATATACCGCACTCGACGCGGTCTTGAGCGTTACTGACGGAGCCGCTGCTGCCTTCGGTCGCGTTTCAGACGTGTACCTCAACGCTCGGGCGGACGATGTGAAGGCGATTGCGCGGCAGATCTGCCTCGCGCTGACCGGTGCTCGCGACATCGGACTGGATGAGATAGATCGACCCTCGATCGTACTGGCGGAGGACATCGGAGCCTGGGACCTGGCGCGGGCGCCGCTGAGACTTGTCAAGGGTGTGGTGTGTGCACATGGCGGCGCTACCTCGCATATCGCCATCATCGCCCGTGCCCATGGTATTCCGGCAGTTCTCGGACTCGGCAGCGCGATAGACGATCTCGCCGGCGCCGGAGAGATTGCCTTGGACGGTGGCCTGGGCCAGATCGTCGCTGACCCATCCGATGCGATACGCGAAGCCTTCGAAACCAAACTTGCCGCAGCGGCAGAAGAGGAAAAGCGCCTTCGGTTGTTCAAGGACCTCACCCCCATTCGTGGCGATGGAGTCAAGATCGAAGTGGCCGCAAATATCGGGTCCCTCGAGGAAATCGAGGCTGCCCGCGAGGCGGGCGCAATGGGAATCGGGCTATTCCGGACAGAACTCCTGTTCATGAAGCACGGTGGCTTGCCGACGGAGGACATGCAGTACGAGGTCTATGCGGAGGCGGCGCGCGCGTTCGCTCCTGATTCCGTCATTATCAGGACACTGGACATCGGCGGCGACAAGCCTGTCTCGGGTATTGCTTTCCCCGTCGAGCAAAATCCGTTTCTTGGTTGGCGCGGAGTTCGGATGTGCCTCGACCGTACCGATATCTTCAAGCCGCAGCTGAAGGCGCTCCTTCGTGCTGCCGTTCACGGAAACATGAAGGTGATGTTGCCGATGGTCTCCACACTCGATGAGGTGCGGCGCACACGGTTGCTGATTGACGAATGCGCGCAAGAGCTTTCCGATGCAGGTCTGCCGTTCAAGCGCTTTGGTCTCGGCGTGATGATTGAAACGCCGGCCGCGGTCATGATCGCTCCCGTCTTGGCGAAGGAAGTCGACTTCTTTTCAATCGGGACGAATGATCTTACGCAATACGTCATGGCGGCCGACCGCATGAACCCACAGGTTGCCGCGCTCAACAACGTCAATAATCCTGCTGTCCTTGCCGCGATAGAGATGACGGCAAAAGCGGGTAGAGAGGCTGGCATCATGGTTGGTATGTGCGGCGAAGCAGCAGCACGGCCCGACCTTATTCCGACGTTTCTCAAAATGGGTCTCACGGAGCTCAGCATGAGCGCCGTCTCCATTCCGCGCGCCAAGAGGTGCGTTGTGGATGCCTTGACGGTAGTCGGCGCCTAGCCATTTTGCACATTTCCAATGGTGTATAGTGTTGGTAGAGATAGCGTTAGCTCGAATGCAGGGATCGTTCATACAGCGTGGCTCGAAAAAAGAAAAACGTAGTTTCTTCAGCAGCGGCTAGCGATGACGCCGCCCATGGAGCGCACGTCCCGGGTAGCCGGAACGATAGATTGCGTTTGCGTGCCGCCTGGATGTATTTCGTCGAGCAGATGACGCAAAACGACATCGCGGATGTGCTCGGCGTCGGCCGCGTGACGGTCGTCCGAATGCTTGCGGAAGCGCGCAGCCGTAACGAGGTGAAGATTGCCATCGAAGGCGAGCTCTCTGAGGCCGTGGGACTCGAACGGCAACTGGAGGTGGCCTTTGGTGTTGTTGAGGCGATTGTTGCGCCGATTTCGGATCCTGCTGCGGATCCTATCCCCTCTATCAGTGCGGCGACGGGCGCCTTTCTCTCAGAGGCCATGAAGCCGGGTATGACCGTTGGCGTCGGCTGGGGTCGAACGCTGTTTGCTTCCCTTTCGGCAATCAACAGCCGGACGCTGAACGATTTCAGAGTCATTTCTCTCCTGGGCGGCGTCAGCCAGGTGCGGCGCTTCAACCCCGCTGAATTTGCATGGCGCTTTGCCCAGGCGTTTCAGGGCGAAGGCTATCTTATTCCAGCGCCCGCGGTGGTCGACAGCGCCGCAACACGGGATGCGCTCATCAAGCGTTGCGGCATTCAGGAAATCTTCGACATGGCTGACACTTTGGACGCCGTCGTTGTCAGCGTCGGCGGCATTGACTCGGCCACGACCTTCTATCGCGGTGGGTTTCTCAGCGAAGATGAGCGCCAAAACCTCGTCAGCCGTGGTGCCGTGGGCGATCTGCTCTTCCATTTTTTTGACCGGGATGGAGAACTGATCGAGCATTCTATCAACGACCGCGTCATGTCGGTGGATGTTGATCGTATTCGTCGCGCGCCTCTGCGGGTTCTCGCATCCGGCGGCGCCGATAAAGCGGAGGCGATGCTTGGCGCAATGCGGCTTGTGCAGCCCACCGTGCTGATCACCGACGAGGAGAGTGCGCGCGCTCTTCTCAAAGAAAATCCGGCGCGACTTTCCGCTTAGCCGTTCGGGTTCCGCTTTCGCACTTTTTTCATGCTCGCCTTTGGTCTTTCCGGACTGCGCATTCCGACGTCATGATCCTGGTTTTTTCCTTCCGTCGAGCTGCTTCTGCGTGCAGCGCCTCGCTTGTCTGAGTGCATTGCTCGATCAAAACAAGCGGGACGGGAACGATCCCGAAAGCGTGTTGGAAAACAAGAAATATGAACAATCGTGTTGACAAAAAGACAAATGTACCGCTATTTGGGGTCTACAGTCACCGACACCTTATGCCTTGGGAGGAGATTCTATGGCTATCAACGTCGCGCCAACCGGATTGGCGCGTGACCTTGTCGCGCGTGCAGAAACTGGTCGTCCAATTCGAATTGGCCTTATCGGCTCCGGTGAAATGGGCACGGATATCGTCACCCGCGTCGCGCACATGTCGGGTATCGAGATCGGGGCAATTTGCGATCTGAACCTGCCTGCCGCCCAGAAGGCAGTAGAAATTGCATTCCAGGAACCGGGCCACCACAAGGAAGTGAATTCCGTCGGTGATCTGAATACTGCAATGGAGGCGGGCAAGGTCGCCGTCACCAGCAGTGCGGAAACGATCCTCAACAGCGGCCTTATCGATGTGGTGATCGACGCGACCGGCGTTCCGAGCGTGGGGGCCGAAATCGGCCTTTCCGCGATGGAGCACGGCAAGCACCTTGTCATGATGAACGTCGAAGCCGACGTCACCATCGGTGCATATCTCAAGAGCGAAGCGGAGCGTCTCGGCGTCACCTATTCGCTCGGTGCAGGCGACGAGCCGTCGTCTTGCATGGAACTGATCGAGTTTGTCTCGGCGATGGGGCACCCTATCGTCGCCGCCGGCAAGGGCAAGAACAATCCGCTCAACATCGACGCCGTGCCGGACAAATATGCTGAAGAAGCCGCTCGTCGTCACATGAACGTCCGCATGCTCGTCGAGTTCGTCGACGGCTCCAAGACGATGGTCGAAATGGCGGCGATCGCCAATGCGACTGGCCTCGTGCCGGACAAGCCCGGGATGCACGGCCCTGCCGCGACCCTTGACCAGTTGTCTTCGACACTGGTGCCCGAAAAGGACGGCGGCGTGCTTTCGCGGGTCGGCGTCGTGGACTATTCCATCGGTAAGGGTGTCGCGCCGGGTGTCTTCGTCGTGGCGGACATGTCGCATCCTCGTATCAGCGAGCGCATGGAAGACTTGAAGATGGGTAAAGGCCCGTACTTCACCTTCCACCGCCCCTATCACCTCACATCGCTGGAAGTTCCGCTCACCTGCGCTCGTGTCGTCCTGTACGGGAAGGCGGACATGGTCCCGTTGTCGACGCCCGTAGCTGAAGTCTGCGCGGTCGCCAAAAAGGACCTGAAGCCCGGCGACACGCTCGATGCGATCGGCGAATACACCTATCGCGCCTGGATCATGACGGCCGGTGAGGCTCGTTCGAGCAAGGCAATTCCTTGCGGAATGCTCCAGCACGGTACGGTGACGGCGCCGATCAAGAAGGGCGAGCTGATCACCTACGCCAATGCCGCGGTCGTAGCCGGCTCGAAGATTGCCGCCCTGCGCGCACGCCAGGACGCTCTCGTCTACGGCAAGGGGAACTGACAATGGCAAAGAGTACCGCAACGAGGGCTGCACCCGTTTCTGAGGGTACAAACCTGCCGTTCATCTATCGCCAGTACCCGCGCGAGAAACTGCTGGATGCGGTCTACAAGATGCACCTCATCCGCAAGTTCGAGGAGGGCGCGGAAGAAAGCTATATGCGAGGGCTCATTCACGGGACCATGCATCTTTCCATCGGTCAAGAGGCGAGCGCCATGGGCATTTGCATGCCCCTCTCAACCGAGGACCAGATCACCTCGACCCACCGCGGCCACGGCCACTGTATCGCGAAGGGCGCAGACGTGAAGCGGATGTTTGCCGAGTTCTTCGGCAAGACGACCGGCTATTGCGCCGGTCGCGGCGGCTCCATGCATATCGCAGACGTGACGACTGGAAATCTCGGTGCGAACGGCATCGTGGGTGGCGGCCTGCCGATCGCGGTTGGCGCGGCGTTGACGGCAAAGCGGCTGAAGACCGGCAAGGTCGCGGTCTGCTTCTTTGGCGACGGCGCCAACAATGAAGGCGCTTTCCACGAGGCCCTGAACATGGCGTCCGTCTGGAAGCTGCCGGTGGTGTTCGTGTGCGAAAACAACAAGTACGGCATGTCGACCTCGACAGAACGTTCGACTGCGGTTGCCAACATCGCTGATCGTGCGGTGGCCTATTCGATGCCGGGTGTCATCGTCGATGGCAATGTGCTCTCCGATGTGGCGGAAGCGTCGCACAATGCGATCGAACGCGCCCGCCGCGGCGACGGCCCCAGCCTCATCGAATGCAAGACGTACCGGTATCGCGGGCACTCCAAGAGCGACCGCAATCGTTACCGCACGAAAGACGAGATCGACGACTGGATGAACAATCGCGATCCCATCGCGCGTTATGAAGCGCAGCTCGTCGAATTCGGAATCGCAACGGCGGAAGAACTGGCTGCGATACGCACGTCGGTCGATGAGGAGATCGCTGCCGGCATCGAATTTGCCAAGGCAAGCCCTGCGCCCGATGTCGCCGATCTTGCGGACTATGTTTATACGGAGCAGGCGTGATGGATACCGCAGTCAGGGAATTGAGCTATTCGCAGGCGATCCAGGAAGCCATGGCGATTGCCATGGAGGCCGATGAGCGCGTGATCCTCATGGGCGAAGATATCGGCGTCTATGGCGGTGCCTTTCAGGTTACTGGCGACCTCATTGACCGGTTCGGGCCGGATCGGGTCATGGACACGCCGATCTCGGAACTGGGTGGCGCCGGCGTCGCCGTCGGCGCTGCCGTAACGGGTCTGCGGCCGGTTTTTGAGTTCCAGTTCTCGGATTTCGCAGCGCTGGCGATGGAGCAGATAGTCAACCAGGCGGCCAAGATGCGCTATATGTTGGGCGGCGCGGTCTCCGTGCCCGTCGTCATGCGTTTTCCCGCCGGCTCGGGCACGGGTGCCGCCGCCCAACACAGCCAGAGCATCGAGGCGTGGCTAGGGCATGTTCCGGGGCTGAAAGTCATTCAGCCGGCGACGCCGCATGACGTCAAGGGAATGCTCCTTGCTGCCGTTGCCGATCCGGATCCGGTCATGATCTTCGAGCACAAACTGCTGTACAAGATGAAGGGGCCGGTACCCGAAGGTTACTATACCGTACCGATCGGCAAGGCCGACGTGCGCCGGACAGGACGGGACCTGACGATCGTCGCCACGTCCATCATGGTTCACAAGGCGCTCGAAGCGGCCGAAACGCTCGCTGCCGAGGGGCTGGATATCGAGGTCGTCGACCTTCGCACCGTCCGTCCGATGGACCGTGAAACGATCATCGCAAGCGTCAAGAAGACCTCGAAGCTGATGTGCGTTTACGAAGGCGTGAAAACGCTCGGCGTCGGTGCGGAACTCAGCGCGATGATTGCAGAAAGCGAAGCCTTTGACTATCTCGATGCGCCGATCATACGCCTCGGCGGATCGGAGACGCCGATCCCGTATAACCCTGAACTTGAAAAAGCGGCCGTCCCGCAGGTTCCCGGCATCATCTCGGCCGCGCGCGACCTCATCAATGGAGTGCGCTGATCATGCCGGTCGAGGTCATCCTTCCCAAGGTCGACATGGACATGGCGACCGGCCGAATTTCCAAATGGTTCTTCGGCAACGAAACCGCGGTCAAAAAAGGCGACGTGCTTTTCGAGATCGAGACCGACAAGGCGGCGATGGAAATCGATGCGCCGGCAAGCGGTATCCTGCGGGATATCACGGGTGGTGAAGGTGTCGATATTCCCGTCGGCTCTGCCGTTGCCTGGATATATGAAGAGGGCGAGGCTTATGCGGGTGCGCCGGCCGCTCAAACTGCCGTTGTTGCTGCCATTCCAGATACTGCCACTGGCGCAGTTACTATAGTTTCGCAACCGTCGCAGGTCGCTGCAGGCGCCGCTGAGGTGGGAAAGGTGCGTGCGACACCGCTCGCAAGGCGACTTGCAAGTGATGGCGGAATTGACCTGTCGGCTGTTATCGGCTCCGGCCCCCACGGGCGTGTTACCCGCGCTGATGTGGCGGGCCATCGTCCAGCTGAGAACAGGTCCTCTACTGCTGGCAGCGCGATCTGCGCATCGGCTAAGCCGGGATCAAGCGCACCCTCCGATGAGCAGGTTCGCAAGCTCTTCGCCGAGGGCAGCTATGAGTTGGTCGCTCATAGCAACATGCGGCGCACCATTGCGCGCCGACTGGTCGAGGCAAAGTCGACGGTTCCACACTTCTATGTAACGCTTGACTGCAACATAGACGCGCTTCTGAAACTGCGCGCGGAGTTGAACGCCTCGGCGCCCATTGTGGATGGAAAGGCTGATTTCAAGCTCTCCGTCAATGATATGGTGATCAGAGCCTATGCGCTGGCCTTACGTGCCGTTCCGGACGCCAATGTCTCCTGGACGGACGAAGGCCTGCTCAAGCATCGCAATGCTGATATCGGCGTTGCCGTGTCCGTGCCGGGGGGGCTTATCACCCCGATCGTGCGCAATGCGCAAATCAAGAGCGAGATGAAGGACCTTGGCGCGCGTGCGAGGGACGGCAAGCTGAAGACGGACGAATATCAGGGCGGGACCGCGGCCATCTCCAATCTGGGAATGTTCGGGGTTCGGGAATTCGCGGCGATCGTCAATCCGCCCCACGCGACGATTCTCGCGGTAGGTGCGGGCGAACGACGTCCGGTCGTCTCCGGCGACAACGTGACTGTGTCAACGGTCATGACCGTGACGCTTTCGACGGACCATCGTGCCGTCGACGGCGCGCTCGCGGCCGAGCTCCTGGGTACTTTCCGCTCCTACATCGAGCGACCGATGTTGATGCTGGTCTGAGACTTTCCGGATCGGCCTTGCTCCCGTCATCTCCCAAGCGGCGGGAGCAGCTATTAGTGGCGCGCGCGTTGCGGGCGAGCGCGCTCATTTCAATTGCTTCGAGGAAACGACATGGCTCAATCCTACGACGTCATCGTTATCGGTTCGGGCCCGGGCGGCTATATTGCCGCGATCCGCGCCGCCCAGCTCGGCCTGAAGACGGCCATCGTGGAGCGCGAGCATCTCGCCGGCATCTGCTCCAACTGGGGCTGCATTCCGACCAAGGCGCTGCTGCGCTCGGCCGAGATCTTCCACTATGCCCAGCATCCGGGCGACTATGGCGTGAAGATCGAAGGCAAGGTGACGCCGGACCTTCCGGCCATTGTCGCGCGC
>NZ_MYFN02000032.1:15000-18200 GCF_004514425.2 Shinella sumterensis | reverse complement strand
CCCCGCCATAACCACCAGGTCGGCTAAGGGCAATGTTCATGCCTTTGGCATGAACATTGTTCCGTTTGTCTTGCTTTGGCAAACCTTTCCTGTTCGCTGGACGCTCACAGGGGTGCCAAAGCGTGCATACGGGAACGTATGAGCATGCCTTGTGCATGTAAGGAGAAGCTGGCGAAGGGGAACCCTTCCTTGTCTTTGTGAACACGTCTTTTTCTTCTTTTGGGCAACGGAGCGAAGCTCCGCAAGGCCAGAGGCCGTCGCGCCTGATGGCGCGGCCCGCCCGGAGCGCGTTTAGCGCGTCAGGACAGAAGAGATGGCTCATCGAATTTATTCGATGAGCATGAACAATGAGAACGATCAAGCCAATCGAGCTATTAGTACCGGTAAGCTTCACACATTGCTGCGCTTCCACACCCGGCCTATCAACGTGGTCGTCTTCCACGGCTCTCAAGGGAATACTCGTTTTCAGGTTGGTTTCCCGCTTAGATGCCTTCAGCGGTTATCCATTCCATATATAGCTACCCTGCTATGCCCTTGGCAGGACAACAGGTCCACCAGAGATATGTCCATCCCGGTCCTCTCGTACTAGGGACAGATCCTGTCAATATTCCTACACCCACGGCAGATAGGGACCGAACTGTCTCACGACGTTCTGAACCCAGCTCACGTACCGCTTTAATTGGCGAACAGCCAAACCCTTGGGACCTGCTCCAGCCCCAGGATGCGATGAGCCGACATCGAGGTGCCAAACAACCCCGTCGATATGGACTCTTGGGGGTCATCAGCCTGTTATCCCCGGCGTACCTTTTATCCGTTGAGCGATGGCCCTTCCACGCGGGACCACCGGATCACTATGACCGACTTTCGTCTCTGCTCGACTTGTCAGTCTCGCAGTCAGGCTGGCTTATGCCATTGCACTCGACGACCGATTTCCGACCGGTCTGAGCCAACCATCGCGCGCCTCCGTTACTCTTTCGGAGGCGACCGCCCCAGTCAAACTACCCACCATACACGGTCCTGGACCCGGATAACGGGCCGCAGTTAGACATCCATGACGATAAGGGTGGTATTTCAAGGATGGCTCCACAGAAACTGGCGTCCCTGCTTCAAAGCCTACCACCTATCCTACACATGCCGACACGAATGCCAGTGTAAAGCTATAGTAAAGGTGCACGGGGTCTTTCCGTCTAACCGCAGGAACCCCGCATCTTCACGGGGAATTCAATTTCACTGAGTCTCTGCTGGAGACAGCGGGGAAGTCGTTACGCCATTCGTGCAGGTCGGAACTTACCCGACAAGGAATTTCGCTACCTTAGGACCGTTATAGTTACGGCCGCCGTTTACTGGGGCTTCGATTCAAAGCTTGCACCTCTCCTCTTAACCTTCCAGCACCGGGCAGGCGTCAGACCCTATACGTCGTCTTGCGACTTCGCAGAGCCCTGTGTTTTTGATAAACAGTCGCTACCCCCTGGTCTGTGCCACCCCAAAACACTTGCGTGCCTTGGGGTCACGCTTCTTCCGAAGTTACGCGTGCAATTTGCCGAGTTCCTTCAGCAGAGTTCTCTCAAGCGCCTTGGTATACTCTACCTGACCACCTGTGTCGGTTTCGGGTACGGTCTATACGGTGGAGCTATTTCCTGGAACCGCTTCCCTGCACACCCAATCCAATAAGAATGTACAAGTTACGCAATCCGTCACTACCACCAGGCCCACGAATATTAACGTGGTTCCCATCGACTACGCGTGTCCGCCTCGTCTTAGGGGCCGGCTAACCCTGCTCAGATTAACTTTAAGCAGGAACCCTTGGTCTTTCGGCGAGGGAGTCTCTCACTCCCTTTATCGTTACTCATGTCAACATTCGCACTTCCGATACCTCCAGGAGCCCTCACGGGTCTCCCTTCACAGGCTTACGGAACGCTCCGCTACCACTGCGGCAACCCGAAGGTTGCTACAATCCTCAGCTTCGGTGCATGGCTTTAGCCCCGTTACATTTTCGGCGCAAAGACCCTTATTTAGACCAGTGAGCTGTTACGCTTTCTTTAAATGATGGCTGCTTCTAAGCCAACATCCTGGTTGTTTTGGGATCCTCACATCCTTTCCCACTTAGCCATGACTTGGGGACCTTAGCTGGAGGTCAGGGTTGTTGCCCTTTTCACGACGGACGTTAGCACCCGCCGTGTGTCTGCCGACTAGTACTCCTCGGTATTCGGAGTTTGGTTAGGATCAGTAAGACGGTGAGTCCCCATAGCCCATCCAGTGCTCTACCCCCGAGGGTATTCGGTCGACGCTCTACCTAAATAGATTTCGCGGAGAACCAGCTATCTCCGAGTTTGATTGGCCTTTCACCCCTAGCCACAAGTCATCCCAATCTATTGCAACAGATGCGGGTTCGGTCCTCCAGTTGGTGTTACCCAACCTTCAACCTGCTCATGGCTAGATCACTCGGTTTCGGGTCTAATGCAACTAACTCAATCGCCCTGTTCAGACTCGCTTTCGCTGCGCCTACACCTATCGGCTTAAGCTTGCTAGTTACACTAAGTCGTTGACCCATTATACAAAAGGTACGCCGTCAGCCTTGCGGCCTCCGACTGCTTGTAGGCAACCGGTTTCAGGTTCTATTTCACTCCCCTTGTCGGGGTGCTTTTCACCTTTCCCTCACGGTACTTGTTCGCTATCGGTCATGCACGAGTACTTAGGCTTGGAGAGTGGTCTCCCCATGTTCAGACAGGATTTCACGTGTCCCGCCTTACTCAAGGACAATGCCTGTTCTACGTGTACGGGGCTATCACCCGCTAAGGCCGGACTTTCCATTCCGTTCCACTTTATTCAGCATTGCCACTGGCCTGGTCCGCGTTCGCTCGCCACTACTTGCGGAGTCTCGGTTGATGTCCTTTCCTGCAGGTACTTAGATGTTTCAGTTCCCTGCGTTCGCTTCTTACCCCTATGTATTCGAAGGTAAGATACCTTATTTCAATGCTTGGAAACCTAAGCCGCCCTTGCGAGCAACTTAAATTCTCCAAGCATTTAAGGTGGGTTTCCCCATTCGGAGATCCATGGATCAAAGCTCATTCGCAGCTCCCCACGGCTTATCGCAGCGTATCACGTCCTTCATCGCCTGTGCATGCCAAGGCATCCACCAATTGCCCTTACGACACTTAATCGTTCTCATTGTCTATGCTCATCACCTAGCCGTACTCCAA
>NZ_MYFN02000032.1:0-10000 GCF_004514425.2 Shinella sumterensis | reverse complement strand
CGCCTTGCTGACCGCCGCACCGCGCGGCGCAAACAGCAGGCGATCGGAGCCGGCCGTGACATTGACGATCGATCCGTCCGGGATGTCGCCCGCCAGGATCTTCTCGGCGAGCGGATCCTGAAGGTGCTTCTGGATCGCGCGCTTCAGCGGACGAGCGCCATAGACCGGATCGTAGCCCTTCTCCGCCAGCCAGTGCACGGCCTCCTCGTCCAGCTCGAGAACGATCTTGCGATCTTCCAGAAGCCGGCGCAGGCGGGCCAGCTGGATATCGACGATCGCACCCATTTCCGACCGCCGCAGGCGGTGGAACAGGATGATCTCGTCGACGCGGTTCAGGAATTCCGGGCGGAATGCCGTCTTCACGACATCCATCACCTGGTCGCGAACCGTGTCGCTGTCCTCGTTCTCGCCAAGCGCCGTCAGGTATTCGGCGCCGAGGTTCGAGGTCATGATGATCATCGTGTTGCGGAAGTCCACGGTGCGGCCCTGGCCATCGGTCAGGCGACCATCGTCGAGAACCTGCAGCAGCACGTTGAAGACATCGGGATGCGCCTTCTCGATCTCGTCGAACAGCACGACCTGGTAGGGCCGGCGGCGGACGGATTCGGTGAGCGCACCACCTTCCTCATAACCGACATAGCCGGGAGGCGCACCGATCAGCCGGGCCACGGAGTGCTTCTCCATGTATTCCGACATGTCCATGCGCTGGATCGCCGTCTCGTCGTCGAAGAGGAAGCGGGCAAGCGCCTTGGTCAGCTCCGTCTTGCCGACGCCGGTCGGACCGAGGAAGATGAACGAGCCGATCGGCCGGTTCGGATCCTGCAAGCCGGCGCGGGCGCGGCGCACGGCGCGCGAGACCGCCTGCACGGCATCGCCCTGGCCGACGACCCATTTGGCGAGATCGTCTTCCATCCGCAGCAGCTTGTCGCGTTCGCCTTCCAGCATCTTGTCCACGGGGATGCCCGTCCAGCGGGAAACCACATGCGCGATGTTGTCGGCGGTCACGACCTCCTGCACCATCGGATCGACATCGCCGGCATCGCTGCCTTCGGCTTCCTCCAGCTCCTTTTCGAGCTTGGGAATAATGCCGTAGGCGAGTTCGCCCGCACGCTGGAATTCACCCTTTCTCTGCGAAATGGCGAGTTCGTTGCGCAACTCGTCGAGCTGACGC
This sequence comes from Shinella sumterensis, assembly GCF_004514425.2. Lineage (GTDB taxonomy): Bacteria > Pseudomonadota > Alphaproteobacteria > Rhizobiales > Rhizobiaceae > Shinella > Shinella sumterensis. The sequence goes on along the minus strand of NZ_MYFN02000032.1, from coordinate 8,829 downwards.
TTCAAGTCGGCGGCACGGCCGAGCTTGGACTTCTCCGCCTGCCAGCGGGCCGTCAGCGCGGAGGCTTCCTCCTCGATCGCCGCAAGGTCGACTTCAAGCTTTTCGAGACGATCCTGCGATGCGCGGTCGGTTTCCTTCTTCAGGGCCTCGCGCTCGATCTTGAGCTGGATGATGCGGCGGTCGAGCTCGTCGAGTTCTTCCGGCTTGGAATCCACCTGCATGCGCAGCCGCGAGGCGGCTTCGTCCATGAGGTCGATGGCCTTGTCCGGCAGGAAACGATCCGTGATGTAGCGGTTGGAAAGCGTGGCAGCGGCAACGAGAGCCGAATCGGAGATCCGGACCTTGTGGTGCTGCTCGTACTTCTCCTTCAGGCCGCGCAGGATCGAGATCGTGTCCTCGACGGTCGGCTCGTCCACCATGACAGGCTGGAACCGGCGGGCAAGGGCCGCGTCCTTCTCGACATGCTTGCGGTACTCGTCGAGCGTGGTGGCGCCGACGCAGTGCAGCTCACCACGGGCAAGCGCGGGCTTGAGCAGGTTGGATGCGTCCATGGCGCCATCCGCCTTGCCGGCGCCGACCAGCGTGTGCATCTCGTCGATGAACAGGATGATCTCGCCGTCTTCCGCCTGCACTTCGGCAAGAACGGCCTTCAGGCGCTCCTCGAATTCACCGCGGTATTTCGCACCGGCGATCAGTGCGCCCATGTCGAGCGCCATCAGCTTCTTGTCCTTGAGGCTTTCCGGCACATCGCCGTTAACGATGCGCAGCGCAAGGCCTTCGGCGATCGCGGTCTTGCCCACGCCGGGCTCACCGATGAGAACCGGGTTGTTCTTGGTGCGGCGCGACAGGACCTGGATCGTGCGGCGGATCTCGTCGTCGCGGCCGATGACGGGATCGAGACGGCCTTCGCGCGCATCGGCAGTCAGGTCGCGGGCGAACTTCTTCAACGAATCGAAGCCCTGCTCGGCGCTCGCCGTATCGGCGGTGCGGCCCTTGCGGATGTCGTTGATGACCTGGTTGAGCTTCGCGGCCGTCACGCCGGCCTTCGCCAGAATGTCGGACGTCGCGGCGGATTTTTCGATGGCCAGCGCCAGCAGCAGGCGCTCGACGGTAACGAAGCTGTCGCCCGCCTTGCTGGCGGCATCCTCGGCCGTGGTGAAGACTTTGGCCAGCGGCTGCGACAGGTAGACCTGCCCGTTGCCGCCGGAAACCTTCGGCAGCTTGGCAAGGGCGGCATCGTTGGCGATCCGCGCATCGCGCGCATTGCCGCCGGCCCGCTCGATGAGCGAGGTCGCCATGCCCTGCTCGTCGTCGAGCAGCACTTTCAGTACATGTTCGGGGGTGAACTGCGGATTTCCGTCGGCAAGCGCCTTGGTCTGGGCGGATTGCAGGAAACCGCGAACGCGTTCGGAGTATTTCTCGATATTCATATAGGCCTCCATAACTCGGCCGGCCCTTCAGGCACCGGTCGATGATTCAGGATAAGGCTCCCTCAAAGGCAAGCCTCTCATCGTCGCGAGGGCCGGCTCTGCTGCCGGCCGATCGCCTGTGAGGAATATGGTGGCGAATTTTTCGGAATTAAAGGAGCCCAGGCTACGGCACCGCAGATTTTTCCGGCCCTTGCCGAAACGCAAGAACCCGGCGCGAAGGCCGGGTTCTGCAATGCGTAAAGGCAGGGTCCACCTATTCGGAGGCGGTTTCAAGGGCGGGGGCATCGTCGCCGCCGGACTGGCCGTCCTCGCCACCTGCGGCCTGGGCCTCGCCGCGACGCGGGCGGCGCGGACGGGCGGCAGTGCGGCGACGCGGTGCACGGCCGGCGGCCGGCGCAGCGCCTTCTTCTTCGAGCGCCACTTCCGCGGGCGTTCCCTCGATGACCGGCTGCGGGCCAGAGCCATCGACGACGGGTTCTTCAACGGCGACAGCGGCGGCAACCGGAGCCTGCTGCTCCTCGCCATGTCCGCCTTCGTCGTCGTGATCCCGGTCGAAACCATCGCGATCATTGTAATCGTTGCGGTCGCCGCCATCGTGGCGGTCTTCACGCGGAGCGCGCTCCTGCATCTGCGCCTGCGCGGCAGCGATGATGCGGTTATAGTGCTCGGCGTGCTGGAGGTAGTTTTCCGCGATGACGCGGTCACCGGCGCTCTGGGCGTCGCGGGCCAGGGCTGCATATTTTTCTGCAATATGCTGGGCCGTGCCCCTGATTTTCACATCCGGACCAGAACTGTCATAAGTTCGCGTCAACGGATTACCACCCTTGCGGTGGTTGTTGTTGTTATTGTTATTATTATTGTTGTTGTTATTACGCCCGCGGCCGCGCTTGTTTTGCTGTCCTGGCCTCATATGTCACTCACCTAACGTATCCATGTATCGATGATTCATGTATCTGCAGCCTGATCGGGACACGCCAGATCAAGCATCCTTACCCGCGGGCAAACCACGCCGGCCGGTGGTCCTGTCGCCGTAAGACGTCAAATTAACAGGTACCCGCACAGGGAAGCCTTCAACCCTAGCAACTCTTCGAGAGAGCAATCCTCACGATCGGGTCACGCGGCACAAATCGCTGCGCCATGACCTCTTGCCCAGTGCGTGGCCGCAACCTATCCCGCTTCCTTCACAATTCCAAGCTTTTTCTTTGCGACTGCGGAATTTGCTGCGCTGCGGCAGCATGGCCTACAAAGACACTGGCTTCGAAAAGACGAGGACACGATCATTGCCGCCAAGATCCTCTACCGCTGCGATTCGCGCAAAACCTTTTTCGCGCATGATCCCGGTAACGGATGCCTTTTGGTCGTAACCGATCTCGTAAGCCACCAGGCCGTCCTGTGCGAGGTGATCGGCAGCTCCGGCCGCAATGGCGCGGTAGGCATCAAGCCCATCGTCACCGCCATCCAGCGCCAGAATCGGATCATGCAGCCGGACCTCTTCGTCCAGCGTCTCGACCACGGAATGCACGATATAGGGCGGATTTGACACGATGATGTCGAACACCCCGGTCACCGCCGCAAACCAGTCGCTTTCGACCACGTCGAAGCGACCCGCGAGACCATTCATATCGGCATTGCGCATGGCCGTTTCAAGGGCGCCGCTGGAAACATCCGCGCCGACGCCAGTTGCGCCCGGCACCAGGTCGAGCAGGGCGAGACAGATTGCCCCCGTGCCGGTTCCAAGGTCGAGAATGCGGCAGGCGCCCCGATCGGACACGAACCGGCGCGCATGGGGCACGAGCGTGTCCACGAGGATCTCGGTGTCCGGCCGCGGTTCGAGTGTATCAGGAGAAAGCATGAGGTCGAGCCGCGAGAACGCGCGGCGGCCGAGAATGCGATGCACCGGTTCACGCTTGGCGCGGCGCTCGATCGCACCTTCAATCATTGTCATCTGTTCGCCGGTCAACGAGCGGTCCCCATCGACAAGGAAGGCCGTGGACGACAGATGCAGAAGGCCGTCGAGCAAGGCCCGTGCGTCGCGCGCCGCATCCGCAATGCCCGCATCTTCCAGGCGGCGCCGCGCCGCGGCAAGCGCCTCGGCAAGCGTCGTGCTCATGCCCGGCCCTGTTCGCCGAGCTGCGCCAGAAGGCCCGCCTGATAATCCGCCAGCAGCGCATCCACCACCTCGTCGATCTCGCCCATCATCATGCGATCGAGCTTGTAGAGGGTGAGGTTGATGCGGTGGTCGGTCACGCGTCCCTGCGGGAAATTGTAGGTCCGGATGCGCTCGGAACGGTCACCGGAACCGACCTGGCTCTTGCGGTCGGCGGATCGTTCGCTGTCAGCGCGCTGACGCTCCATGTCGTAGAGCCGCGAGCGCAGGATCTGCATGGCCTTGGCGCGGTTCTGATGCTGCGACTTCTCCGAACTCGTCACCACGATGCCGGTCGGAAGATGCGTGATGCGCACCGCCGAGTCCGTCGTGTTGACGTGCTGCCCGCCGGCGCCGGATGAGCGCATCGTATCGATGCGGATATCTTCGGGCCGCACCTCGACGTCGATCTCCTCCGCCTCGGGCAGCACGGCGACCGTCGCCGCCGACGTGTGGATGCGCCCGCTTGCCTCGGTTTCCGGCACGCGCTGGACACGGTGCACACCCGATTCGAACTTCAGCTTGGCGAAGACGCCGCGGCCGGTGATCGTCGCAATGATTTCCTTGAAGCCGCCGGCCTCGCCTTCGCTCGAGGAGATGACCTCCACCTTCCAGCCATTGGCCGAAGCATAGCGCTCGTACATGCGGAAGAGATCGCCGGCAAACAGCGCCGCCTCCGAGCCGCCCGTGCCCGCGCGGATCTCGAGGATCGCACTCTTCTCGTCGGCGGCGTCTTTCGGGAGAAGCAGGATCTGCATCTCCTTTTCGAGCGCCTCGAGCCGCTGCTTGAGTTCCGGCAGTTCCATGTCCGCGAGATCGCGCATCTCGCGGTCGGTCGTCTTGTCCGCCAGCAGCGCCTCGAGATCGGCGATCTCGCCCGCAACCTTTTCGTATTCGCGCACCTTGGTCACGACCGGCTGAAGCTCGGAATACTCGGAGGCGAGACGGACATAGGTCTCCGAATCCGGACCCGCCGACATGCGCGCCTCGATCTCGCCGAAACGGCGTTCGAGTTCGCGCATCTTTTCAACGGGAAGCTTCGCCACCGTTCAGACTCCCATCATTTCTTTAAAGCGGAATGCCGTTCTCGGCCGCGAAATCGGCGAGGATCTGGCGGATGGAGGCCGTCGGCCGCACATCGTCGAGCGCTGGAATCAGCACCGATTCCAGCTTGGCTACATCGAGCGACAGCAACATTGACTTGACCGGCCCGATCGCCGCGGGCGACATCGAGACCGAGCGGAAGCCGATACCCAGCAGCGCCATGGCCGAAATCGGCTTGCTCGCCATCTCGCCGCAAAGCGTCACCGAGGTCTCGTTGCGCTCGCCGGCGCGCACGATATCGCGCAGGATGCGCAGGAACGGGCGCCCGAGCGTATCGAAACGATCGGAGACACGCGCATTGCCCCGGTCGACCGCCATCGCGAACTGGAAGAGGTCGTTCGAGCCGACCGAGACGAAATCGACCTCCGCCATCAGTTCGTCGAGCTGCCAGAGCAGCGCCGGCACTTCGAGCATGGCGCCGAATTGCAGCTTCTTCGGCAGTTGCTCGCCGATCTTCGACTGCCGCTGGATTTCCTTTTGCAGGAGGCCGCGAACCTCGCGCAGCTCGGAGACCTCCGTCACCATCGGCAGCATCAGCCGCAGATCGGCGCCGGCGGCGGCGCGCAGCATGGCGCGAAGCTGCGTGCGCAGCAGGCCGGGCCGGTCGAGCGACAGGCGAATGGCCCGCCAGCCGAGCGCCGGGTTCTCTTCCTCCGCCGCGCGGAAATACGGCACCACCTTGTCGCCGCCGATATCGAGCGTGCGGAACGTCACCGGGCGTCCGGCGGCGTGCTTCAGAACGTTGCGGTAAAAGGCTTCCTGTTCCTCCGCCTTCGGCATCGTCGAGGCGATCATGAACTGCAATTCGGTGCGGAAAAGGCCGATGCCGGACGCGCCGGACTCGTTGAGATGCGGCAGGTCGACCAGCAGGCCGGCATTCATCTGGAGATTGATCTCCCGTCCGTCCTTCGTGACCGGCTCGACGGCGCGCAGCGCGCGGTACTGTTCCTGCCGGCGGGCGCGGAAACGCACCTTCTCCTCGTAGGAACGCTGGAGATCGGGCAGCGGACGCAGGTGCACGCGCCCGTCATCGCCGTCGATGATGATCGCGTCGCCGTTTTCCGCCAGCGCGACCACCCCGGCCGCCTGCCCGACGACGGGAATACCCATCGCACGCGCCACGATGACGACATGGCTGGTGACCGCGCCGTCCTCCAGAACGAGGCCCCGCACGTTCTCGCGCGGATAGTCGAGCAGTTCGGCCGCACCCATCGCGCGCGCAACGACGATCGCATCGTTCGGGAAGTTGCTTGCCGAAAGCTTCGCGCCGTAGCCGGTGAGCTGGCGCAACAGCCGGTTGGCCAGGTCGTCGAAATCGTGCATGCGCTCGCGCAGATACGGGTCCGTCAGGCGGATCATGCGCGCTTTGGTCTCGCTCTGCACGCGCTCGACGGCGGCCTCGGCGGTGAGACCGTTGCGGATCGCCTCTTCGAGCTTCCTCACCCAGCCGCGGTCATGCGCGAACATACGGTAGGTTTCCAGCACCTCGCGGTGCTCACCCTCCATCGACACCTCGCGGCGCGACAGCATGTCGTCGATGGAAATGCGCAGAGATCCGAGCGCTTCGGCCAGACGGCCGAGTTCATGCTCGGAATCTTCATTGAGCAGGTTGGTGACGACGATGCGCGGCTCGTGCAGCACGACATAGCCGAGGCCGATGCCCTCGCCGAAGCTCGCGCCCTCGATCGATACGGGCCGGGACAGGTCGAGTTCCAGGCCGGGCTTGGTGAGCTTCTTCAGCTCGCCGGTCGCCACCATTTCGGCGATCACCATCGCCGTCGTTTCAAGAGCCTCCACCTCGTCCTCGCGATAGGTGCGGCTTGCCTTGTTCTGTACAACAAGCACGCCGAGTGCCCTGCCCGTGCGCAAGATGGGGACGCCGAGGAACGAATGGTAGATCTCTTCGCCCGTTTCCGGGAGATAGGTGAAGGCGGGGTGCGATTGCGCGTCGGAAAGGTTCAAGGGCCGCGCGGATGCGGCGATGGTGCCGACGAGACCCTGGCCCATCTTCAGCTGGGCAAGGTGGACGGCGCCGGGATTGAGGCCTTCGGTGGCATAAAGCTCCAGAACGCCGTCGGAACGCAGCACGTAGACGGAACATACTTCCGCGACCATGTTCTGCGCGATCTGGCGCACGATCTGGTCAAGGCGTTCCTGCGGCTCTAGCGGCTCCGCCATAATTTCGCGAAGCCGCTTGAGAAGAACGCGCGGACCCGCGGAGAGGTCTCTCATCGCGTGGCGTCTCCCGAAAATGACGTTACTCCACCGGCGCATGCCCACGCCGGCGATCCTGAGATCGACGCCGAGTCAGCCGGTGCTTACTTCTTATCGAGACCGTAGACGGAATGCAAAGTCCGAACGGCAAGTTCGGCATAGGGACCGTCGATCAGGATGGAGATCTTGATCTCGGAGGTCGTGATCGCCTTGATGTTGATGCCCTTCTCGGCCAGTGCGCGGAAGGCCGAAGCGGCGACGCCCGCATGGCTGCGCATGCCGATGCCGATGACGGAGACCTTCACCAGGCCCGTTTCGTGCTGGATCACGTCGAAACCGACCTGCTCCTTGGCGGCCTCGAGAACCTTGAGCGCCTTCTCGACGTCGCCGAAGGGGACGGTGAAGGTCATGTCGGTCTTGGAGCCGTCCTCGGAAATGTTCTGGACGATCATGTCGACATTGATATGCGCTTCGGCCAGCGGGCCGAAGATCGCGGCAGAAACGCCCGGCCGGTCCGCAACGCGGCGGAGCGAGATCTGCGCTTCATCCTTGGCATAGGCGATGCCGGTTACGACTTCCTGTTCCACGATCTCATCCTCATCACAAATCAGCGTACCGGGCGGGTTCAGAAGATCGCCCATGCCCGGCGCATCGGGGTCCTCGAAGGAGGAACGAACGAAGGTGCGCACCTTGTGCACCATAGCGAGCTCGACGGAGCGCACCTGCAGCACCTTGGCGCCGAGCGAGGCCATTTCGAGCATTTCCTCGAAGGCGATCTTCTTCAGGCGGCGTGCCTTGGGCTCGATGCGCGGATCGGTCGTATAGACGCCGTCCACGTCGGTATAGATATCGCAACGGTCCGCCTTGACGGCCGCGGCGATGGCGACCGCCGAGGTATCCGAGCCACCACGGCCAAGCGTCGCGACGCGGTTGTCGGGGCCGAGCCCCTGGAAACCGGCCACCACAGCGACCTGTCCGGCGCCCATGCGGCGGATCATCTCCGCGCCGTCGATATCGAGGATGCGGGCCGCGCCATGCGCGTTGTCCGTACGGATCGGGATCTGCCAGCCCTGCCAGGAGCGGGCGTCGACGCCCATCGATTGCAGCGCGATGGCAAGAAGGCCGGCGGTGACGAGTTCGCCCGAGGCGACGATGGCGTCATATTCGCGCGCATCGTAGAAGGGCGAGTTTGCACCCGTCACCTTCGGCATGTTCTGCACCCAGGCCACCAGTTCGTTCGTCTTGCCGGACATGGCCGAAACGACGACCGCCACCTCGTGGCCTGCGTCGACTTCACGTTTCACATGACGGGCCACATTGTGGATACGGTCGAGGTCCGCGACGGAGGTCCCGCCGAATTTCATCACGATGCGTGCCATGGGTATGTACCGCTATTCCATATGTGCGCGCGGGCGCGCGGGAGAAACCGCGGGGTCTCTTAGCCGAAGACCCCGCGCTGTGCAATGCGCAAACTGTACCAATGGGTACGGTGCGGCGGAAAGGCGCTCCGGCGGGTGCGTGTGGTGCGACAAGCGCAGGAATATGAAGGGTGTCTGCACGGGTTACAGGCCATAGCGTATCACCGACCCCGACAAGCAAAAAAGCCCGCACACCTTGGGGTGCACGGGCAAGAGGGATAGATGAAAGCGGCTGCGGGCGAAAAAACCGCCCGCAGCCCCGTCATTTACTTCTGCCAGGATTTGACGAGTTCGTCGTAGTTTACGGTGAGGGGTTTTTCCTTTTCGTTTTCGATCTTGAGCTGTGGAGCGAGGTTGCCCTTTGCGACGGCGTCCTTGTTCCAGTATTCGAGATCGTGCTCTTCGGCGAGCTTGGGGCCCATGTCGCCCTGGACGCCGGCGCGTTCGAGGCGTTCGAGCACCTTCTCCTGCTCGGCGCACAGCGAATCCATCGCCTCCTGCGCGCTCTTGGCACCCG
>NZ_MYFN02000031.1 GCF_004514425.2 Shinella sumterensis | reverse complement strand
GATCTTTCCCGGCGTGCTGTCGGCCATGCTGTTTGCCTTCACGCTGTCCTATGACGAGTTCTCGCGCACCCTGTTCGCCTCGGGCCGTGACCTGACGCTGCCGCTCGCCATCTACGGCACCTTCTCCGTGGAAGTGCATCCGAACGTCTTCGCCTTCGGTGTGCTGACCACGCTGTTCTCCTTCGCGCTGCTCGGCACCTATGCCGTGCTGATGGGCATGTCCGTCAGACGCGCCAAGCGCATGGCCATCCAGGAGGAGGCATAACCGAAACAACCGGATATCACCGAAGGGGTGATGCAACAGGCTCGGCTCGTGGCCTTCAGAACCGGTGGGGAACCGCCGTCGACGAGCGATAATGGAGCAACAATGCTCCGGGGAACCTGAAAACTGGAGAACTTGAGATGAAAGACACATCTGATGTCACGCGGCGTTCGCTGCTGAAAACCTCCGCCGGCGCCATGGCGCTCGCCCTGGGCGGCGGCACGCCCTTCCTGTCGTCGCGTGCTGCCTGGGCACAGGGCGCTGACCTCGCCAACCAGCAGCTGCGCACCATCGGCCTGTCGGTAACGGTGCAGGAGCGCATCATCGAGGATTTCAAGAAAGCCTCAGGCGTCGGCACCGCCACCGGCACCGCATCGACCCATCCCGATGCCCAGACCAAGATTCTGTCGGGCTCGACCGACTACGATTGCTGGGAGACCAATGGCGAGCGTCTGCCGGCCGTGGTGATGACCAACAATGTCGCACCGATCCCGACCTCGGCGCTTAAGAACTGGTCGTCCATCCGCGACACCTTCACCAGGCTTGCCCCCAACCTGCCGCGCGAATCCCAGATCGTCGGCCAGATTTGGGCTGATGAAGCCCAGACTCAGCTGAACATGGTGCCAGCCGTCTATAACTACGACTCGATCGGTTACAATCCCGAAATCGTCTCCGACGAGGAAGCCAACAGCTGGACGGCGCTGTTCGACTCGAAATGGAAGGGCAAGTCCGGCCTCAACACCGATCCGCTCACCGCTTTCGGCCAGGCCATCATGGCCATGAACACGCTTGGTCTCTCGGATGTGAAAAAGCCGGCCAACCCCACGCCGGCCGAAATCGACGAGGCGGTCAAGTTCCTGATCTCCAAGAAGAAAGAAGGGCAGTTCCGCGCGCTGTGGGGCGATTTCGGCGAACTGGTCAACATGCTGGCCTCGGGCGAAATGGTGGTCTGCGACGCTTGGCAGCCGGCCGTCATGGCAGTCAAGGCGCAAGGGCGTCGCTGCAAATATGCCGTACCGAAGGAAGGTTATCGCGGCTGGGCCATCGGCCCGGTGCTGCTCGCCAACAGCCCCAACAAGGAAGCGGTCTATGCTTACGCCGATTACTGGCTGTCCGGCCCTCCCGGCATCGCCGTTTCCGAACAAGGCTACTATTCGCCCTCGACCAAGATCAAGGATGTGATGTCACCAGAGAAATATGCCTTCTGGTATGAGGGTAAGCCCTGGGTCGGCGCCGAAGAACGCGGCATCAAGGAAGGCGACCTGCGCGATGGCGGTTCGCTGGAAGAGCGCGCCAAGAACGTCGCCTACTGGCACCAGTGGCCTGATGAATACGACCATCTGGTCCAGAAGTGGGATGAATTCCTGAACGCATAACATTTTGGGTTCCCCCTCGTGCAGATGTTCGGGCCTTCTTCTCCCCGCAGGGCAGAAGAAGGCCGCCAAGCGCTGCGAGGTAGGGCGAGGGGGCCCACTCTAACGCCAATACTGGAGCAAACCACGATGACCCCGGACCTCGAACTGGTCAATGTCGGCAAGGTCTATGACAACGGCACCATGGCCGTCGACGCCTTCAACCTGACCGTCACCAAGGGCGAGTTCATCGCGTTTCTTGGTCCCTCGGGCTGCGGCAAGACCACCACTCTCAGGATGATCGCCGGTTTCGAGAGCATTTCCTCCGGCGACATGATGATCAAGGGCGTGCGCATGAACGATGTGCCGCCGCAACGCCGGCCGACCTCGATGATCTTCCAGAGTTACGCGCTGTTCCCGCATATGACCGTGCGCCGCAATATCGGCTACGGCCTGGAGGTCAAGGGCCTCACACAGCGCGAACGCGACGCCAAGGTCGATCGCATCCTCGCCACGCTCGGGCTCGAGGATATCGCCAACCGCAAGACCGACAAGCTCTCCGGCGGCCAGCGTCAGCGCATCGCGCTGGCCCGCGGCCTGGTGGTCGAACCCGATATCCTTCTGCTGGACGAGCCGCTCGGGGCGCTCGACGCGAATCTGCGCAAGGCGATCCAGAACGAACTCAAGCTCTTGCAGAAGACGCTGGGCGTGACCTTCGTCTTCGTCACCCACGCGCAATCCGAGGCGCTGGCGCTGTCGGACAGGATCGTCGTGATGAACCAGGGTCGGGTCGAACAGATCAGCCCGCCGCACCAGCTCTATACCCGCCCCAACACGCCTTTCGTGGCCCATTTCATCGGCCGCAACACGATTTTCCAGGGCGAGGTTAAGGGCACGGACGGCAAGACGGCTACGATCACGACGCCGGCCGGTGTCCTGTCGGGCAGGGCGAATGCGCCGATCGCCGAAAAGAGCAAGGTCAATCTGGTAATTCCCGCCGAGGCGATCAAACTATATGCGGCCCAGACTGCCCAGCGCGAGCGGATTTCCGCCGATTTCGGCGGCAACCTCATCGACGCCAAAATCACTCGCTTCGATATCGTCGGCCATGTCTCGCAGATCAGCGCAGCCCTGCCGGACGGCCGCAGCGTGGCGCTGGAGGCTCATATCGACAAATACCGTCCCGATGCCTTCCCGCCCGGCACCGGCATCATCATGTCCTGGAAACCGGCGGAAGCAACGGTCATTCCCGCGCATTGACCGGCGGCACCCGCAACGACAAGCTCAAGAGCAACCAAGGAGAACAGCCATGTGCAACGCCTGTTACGTCGATGAAGCGACCAAGAACAAGATCATCGCCTACAATGCCGAATTCCACAAATGCACCAAGAGCCCCTATGGCAAGGATGACGAGATCGGCATGTTGCATATGATCGATGCCCAGTCGCGCTCGTCGATCATCAGTTGCACCGATGCCAGCAAGGTGTTCGATCTCTCCGTCGATCATTTCATCGGCATGCCGGGCTGGTTCGGCGCTGGCGACCAGCCCTACCAGATCTGGATGACGCATACGCCGCAGGGCGAGATCGTGGCCAACACCATGAATGCGTCGCCGGAGGCCAACCAGCTGGTCGCCTATTCCGGCGATGCGATCTCGATGTATACCCATTGCGGCACCCACATCGATACGTTCAACCACTTCGGCTACGATGGCGAGATCTTCAACGGTTTTACCGCCAAGGACCATCTCGGCAGCCGCGTCTGGCAGAAATGCGGCCCGGAAAAGCATCCGCCGATCCTCGCCCGCGGCGTGCTGCTCGACGTTGCCGCCATGCATGGCGTCGACACGCTGCCGGCGAGCCATGCGATCGGCAAGGCCGATATCGAGGCCTGCCTGAAGAAGCAGGGCACAGTGCTGAAACCGGGCGACGTCGTGCTGCTGCGCACCGGCCAGATGCTGCTGTGGCCGGATATGTCTTTCACCAAGAACACGCCGGGCCTGAACCGCGAGGGCGCGGAATATCTCGCCAAGAATGGCGCGATCATGATCGGCGCCGACAATCTGACGCTGGAACAGACGCCGTCGGCGCATGCCCTTAATTTCTTCCCAGTCCATACCTATCTGCTGGCCGAAGCTGGCGTACCGATCCTGGAAATGGCGCAGCTGGAAGAAATCGCGGCGGAAAAGCTTTATGAGTTCGCCTTTTTCGGCGCCTGCATCAAGCTGCGCGGCGCCACTGGCGCGCCGATGCGCCCCGTCGTGATGCCGTTGAATTGACCCCTCACTCGCCCGCTGGCTGCCGCGCTCACGGGAGCGCGGCAGCGCCGGATTGTGCCCCATGAACATGATCGGCGCCCTCGTTTCAGCCCCGTCGGCACAACTTGACCTGGCGCGGCTGATGCAACGTCTGGCCGAAAGGGGCTTTCGCGGCGACATCGATGCCGACCGGGCGTCCCACCACGCCGCATCGACTGACAACAGCATCTATCAGACCACCCCGGATGTCGTCATCGCGCCGCGGGATGCCGAGGATCTGCGCTGCGTCACGCGGGTGCTCGGCGAGCCGACTTTCCGTGCCCTGGCGATCACCGCCCGCGGCGGCGGCACCAACGGCCAATCGCTCAATCGCAGCGTGGCGATCGATTTTCGCCGACACATGCATCAGGTCCTCGCCCTTGATCTAGAAGCCGGGTCTCGCGGTCCTGGACCAGTCGCACACCTTCCCGCAGGACTTCGCTTTTCGAACCATAGCGACCTGTATCGACGAGTTGCCGGATATAGCTTTCGAGCTGGTTTCCCAGATCGGCGCTGATCATCTTGCTCTCCATAGGATGTGATGAAGGACACCGCACGAAAAAGGGCAGCGAAGATAATCGCTACGACGCCCCTCGCACGTAACTATAGACATGCCTTGATCTTCCGGCGGTCTCCGGGGTCACCCATCCGCTCCAAATTTGAGGATCAGGCAAGGATCGTCTTTGCGATTTCCGCCGCCGCCTCGATATGGGCACGGCAGGCCGCCGCAGCTGCATCTGGATTATTGGCATCGATCGCCGTGAAAATTTTCCTGATCTGCGAAGGCCCTGATGCCATGCGGTTCGATGTCGAGAGGGTCATTACACGCAGGCGCGAGATGCGGCTGTTCAGTCGGCTGACGATTTCCCAGGCGATATTGTTACCGCCGGCTTCGAAGACGATCTTGTAGAACTCCGTCGTCGCGTCCAGCACGCCGACCGGTGAGTTCTGTCTGGATGTGCGTTCTAATTCGCTCATCGCCTTGCGAAGCGCGGCTTTAATCTCGGGTCCGGCGACTTTCGCGCAATCTGCAACAGCGGTCGATTCCAGCGCGGCGCGAATCTCGTAAATCTGACGTGCATCATCCCAGTCAAGGGTCGCGACGATCGGCCCTTGTTTCGCCAGCATCTCGACGAGACCCTCCGCTTCGAGGTGGCGGATAACCTCGCGGATGACGGACCGCGAAACGCCGAGTTGTTCGCACAGCGTTCGCTCTACAAGACGTTCGCCTGGCTGGAACAGGCCGCCGATAATGGCGCGGCGCATGCGATCGAGCGCGATCTCCCGAAGCGTCGCGGGCGGTGTTTCAATGCGGAGGGCGGCAAGGTTTTCGGCGTTATCTTTCATCAGCACAGTCATAGCGCCAAAAAAGGTTTCAGACAATGGCTTGACACGTTGTCTGATGGTATACCAAGATGTAGGCGGATGAATGACAGAAGGATGCCTCGGTGATGCTGGTCCGGAAAACGCTGCTGCATGTGGAAACGACCTTCGTGGAAGGCGGCAGAGAGGCGGCCAAGCCGCTGAAGCTCATTGCCGCGATGGCTGTCGTGAAAAACCCTTGGGCTGGCCGCGGTTTCGTGGAGGACCTGAAGCCGGAGATCCATGCCGTAGCACCCGTCATCGGCGAACTCCTGACTGGGATGATCATCGACGAAGCCGGCTCCGGCGAGGCTGTCGAGGCTTATGGCAAGTCAGCTGTCGTCGGTCTCGAGGGCGAAATCGAACACGCCTCGGCTCTCATTCACACGCTTCGCTTCGGCAATCACTATCGCGGCGCCGTCGGTGCAAAGTCCTATCTTGCCTTCTGCAACACACGCGGTCCGGCGAATGCGCCGATCATGATCCCGCTGATGGACAAGAATGACGAAGGTCGCCGTTCGCATTATCTCACCATTCAATGCGCGATCCCGGATGCGCCTGCCGCGGACGAGATCGTCATCGCGCTTGGTGCCTCCATCGGCGGCCGTCCGCATCACCGCATCGGCGACCGGTACCAGGACCTCAAGGAGCTGGGCCACGATGTTGCAAACCCTGCCGCGGTCTAAGACGCCTTCTGGCGCAGCCTACCTGGAACGGGGCAAGGGTGATGAAACCCTCGTTCTCATCCACGGTGTCGGCATGCGCATCGAGGCCTGGCAGCCGCAGATCGACCGGCTGGCGAACGACCTTCGCGTGATCGCGGTCGACCTCCCCGCCCACGGCTGTTCGGACGCGCTGGAGGGTGCTCCTGGATTGCCCAGCTACGTCGAATGGTTTCGACGTTTCCTGGAGGAAATGGAACTGGGGCAGGTGAATGTCGCGGGGCACTCGATGGGCGCGCTGATTGCAGGCGGTATAGTTGCGACAGCCCCCGAGCAGGTGCGGCGCGTGGCGTTGCTGAATAGTGTGCACCGTCGCGGGCTCGACGCGCGCAATGCGGTGGAGGCGCGGGCAAGGGAAATCCGCTCGGGCGAGTTCGACCGGGTGGCGCCACTCGCGCGCTGGTTTGCCGAGGACGAAGAGCGAACGAAAGCCTATGCTCTGGTGCGAGACCTGCTGCAGGCCGTCGATCCTGCCGGCTACGCCGCGGCTTATTCCGCCTTCGCCAGCGGAGATTCCATCTATGCGGATTGCTGGGGCGAGGTCGAGTGTCCGGCTTTGTTCCTGACCGGAGATGGGGATCTGAATTCGACGGCCGACATGGCGCGGGACATGGCCGCCGCCGCCCGACGAGGACGAGCCGTGGTGATCGAGGGGCACCGTCACATGGTGAACCTGACAGCGCCTGACGAGGTGAACCGGGCCCTTGTCGAGTGGTTGGCCGCACGTTGAAACATCCGGTCCTGTAAACAGGGAGAAGAGCATGACATCAGATGCGAGAGCCCTGCGCGACGCCTTCGGTGCGTTTCTGACTGGGGTCACCGTCGTGACGGCCGTCGATGATACAGGTTCGCCGATTGGTTTCACCGCCAATAGTTTCACGAGCGTTTCGCTCGATCCGCCGCTGCTGCTTGTGTGTCTTGCCAAGACCTCCCGCAATTATGCGGCGCTTACCGGCGCCAAGGGCTTTGGCGTCAACATTCTGTCCGAAGGGCAAAAGGATGTCTCCAATGCGTTCGCGCGCCCTGTCGAGGATCGCTTCGCGGCGGTCCAATGGCAGAGGGGCCCTTTTGGATCACCTGTCTTTGCAGGCGTTGCCGCGTGGTTCGATTGCGCGATGCATGCGGTCGTCGACGCCGGCGATCATGTCATTCTTCTCGGCCGGGTCGAAGCGTTCGACAACAGCGGCAAGACCGGTCTCGGTTATGCCCGCGGTGGCTACTTCACGCCCGCGCTCGCCGAAAAGAGCCTGCTCGCTTCGGCCGAATGCCTGTTTCTGGGGGCAGTCGCCGTACGGAACGGCGAAATCCTGCTGGTCGAGGACGGTAAGGGAGGCTGGACGCTCCCCTTCGTCGAAAAGGCCGAGGGGGATGGAATGGAAGTCCTTGAGCGGCATGTCGCGGAGACGGCAGGGCTGACGCTCACGACCGGGCTTCTCTACTCCGTCTACGAGGACACTCAGACGGGCAGGCAGCATGTCGTGTACCGCGCAGAACTGGGTCAGGGTGCGATAAGAAATGGCCGGTTCTTTCCCATCCAGGCTCCACCGGTGGCTGAGATCGCCGATAGCGCCGTGCGCGACATCGTCAAGCGCTACGGGGCGGAAAGCACGCTCGGCAATTTCGGTGTCTATTTCGGAAATCAGGAAAAGGGCCGGGTGCACGCCGTGGCCGCAAAGGGGTAAGCCATGAAATTCTCCCTGTTCGTTCACATGGAACGGCTGGATGCCAGCCAGAACCATCAGGCGCTCTACGAGGAGTTCATTGCGCTTTGCGAGATCGCGGACAAGGGCGGCATGCATGCCATCTGGACCGGCGAGCACCATGGCATGGATTTCACCATCGCGCCGAACCCCTTCGTCAACATTGCCGACCTCGCCCGCCGCACCAAGAATGTGCGTCTCGGCACGGGTACGGTGATCGCGCCGTTCTGGCACCCGATCAAGCTTGCCGGCGAGGCGGCGATGACCGACATCATCACCGGCGGTCGCCTCGACATCGGCATTGCGCGCGGTGCCTACAGCTTCGAATACGAGCGCCTGCTGCCTGGCCTCGACCCCTGGGGTGCGGGCTTGAGGATGCGCGAACTGATCCCCGCCGTGAAGGGGCTCTGGACCGGCGACTACGCTCATGAGGGCGAGTTCTGGAAATTCCCGAAGACCACCTCCGCGCCGAAGCCGGTGCAACAGCCGCATCCGCCGATCTGGGTCGCCGCCCGCGATCCGAACAGCCATGAATTCGCTGTCGCCAACGGCTGCAATGTGCAGTGCACGCCGCTCGCCAATGGCGAAGCCGAAATCGCCAGCCTCATGGAGCGGTTCGACGCGGCCTGTGAAAAGGCAACCGGCATTGCCCGGCCGAAGATCATGCTGCTGCTGCATACCTATGTCGGCTCGGACGAGGCCGATATCGCGCAGGCCGCCAAGGAAGTGAGCGCCTACTACAATTATTTCTTCGCCTGGTTCAAGAACGAGCGGCCGATCGAGCAAGGTCTCATCAAGCGTCTGAACGAGGAAGAACTCGCCGCCAATCCGAACCTTTCGCCGCAGAAGATGCGCGAGAACATGCCAATCGGCACGGCGGACGACGTGATCAAGCGGCTGAAGGTCTACGAAGACCTCGGCTATGACGAATATTCGTTCTGGATCGACACGGGCATGAGCTTCGAGCGTAAGAAGGCGTCGCTCGAGCGCTTCATCGCCGATGTCATGCCGGCGTTCCGGTGAGGCGGCCATGCAGAGCTTTCAGCAATATATCGATGGAGCTTTTGAAGATGGTGCGGGGCGGTTCGACTCGATCGACCCCGCGACGGGTACCGTCTGGGCCGCGATGCCCGAAGCTCGCGAAGACGATGTCGACCGCGCCGTAAAAGCCGCGCAGCGCGCACTGTGGATCGGTGCCTGGCCGGCCATGACGCCGACGGCCCGCGGTAAGCTCCTCTACAAACTGGCCGATCTCGTGCAGGCCAATGCGCAGAAGCTAGCCGAACTCGAGACCCGCGACACCGGCAAGATCATACGCGAGACGTCCGCGCAGATCGCCTATGTCGCGGATTACTATCGCTATTATGCGGGGCTCGCGGACAAGATCGAGGGCGCCACGCTTGCCATCGACAAGGCGGACATGGATGTCTGGACGCGGCGCGAGCCGATCGGCGTCGTGGCCGCGGTCGTGCCGTGGAACAGCCAGCTCTTCCTGTCCGCCGTCAAGGTCGGCCCGGCGCTGGCCGCCGGGTGCACGCTGGTCGTCAAGGCGTCGGAAGACGGTCCCGCACCGCTTCTCGAGTTCGCGCGCCTCGTGCACGAGGCGGGCTTCCCGGCAGGTGTCGTCAATATCCTGACGGGCTTCGGCGCGACCTGCGGCAGTGCGCTGACCCGTCATCCCGGTGTCGACCATATCGCCTTTACCGGCGGTCCGGGAACGGCGGCAGCCGTTGTGCGCAATTCAGCGGAAAACCTTGCGACCACTTCGCTGGAGCTCGGCGGCAAGTCACCCTTCATCGTGTTTGCCGATTGCGATCTGGAAAGTGCTGCCAACGCGCAGGTCGCCGGGATTTTCGCCGCGACGGGGCAGAGTTGCGTGGCAGGCTCGCGCCTGATCGTCGAGGCGTCAGTGAAGGACCGGTTCCTCGCCATCCTGAAGGCGAAGGCAGAGGCCATCCGCATCGGTTCGCCGCTCGATATGGCAACGGAAGTCGGCCCGCTCTGCACCAGGCGGCAGCGGGATCATATCGAGACCGTCGTGGCCACCTCGCTTGCGGCTGGTGCGAAGCTCGTTACAGGAGGCAGGTCAGGCGAGGGGGGCGGATTCTATTACACGCCCACCATTCTCGATTGCGACGGCGTTTCCGCCGCCTCGTTGGAGACCGAGCTATTCGGGCCGGTGCTGTCCGTCCTCTCCTTCACGACGGAAGAGGAGGCGGTGCAGCTTGCCAATGCAACGCCTTACGGGCTTGCCTCGGGCGTCTTCACACGCGACCTCGCGCGTGCCCACCGCATGATCAAGCGCATCCGCGCCGGCATCGTCTGGGTCAACACCTATCGTGCGGTGTCGCCCATCGCGCCTTTCGGGGGATACGGCCAGTCGGGGCAGGGGCGTGAGGGCGGGCTTGCTGCGGCACTCGACTACACAAAGACGAAGACCGTGTGGCTACGGACGTCGGACGATCCGATCCCCGATCCCTTTGTGATGCGGTGACGGCCATGTTCGTCGAGATCCGCACCTACAGACTGAAGAACGGCGGCATTCCCGAATATCTCAAGGTGGTCGGCGAAACCGGCATCGCGATCCAGAAGAGGCACCTCGGCAATCTCGTCGGCTACTTCGCCTCAGAGATCGGGCCGATCAACGAGATCGTCCACATCTGGAGCTTTGCAAGCCTCGACGATCGGCAAGCCCGTCGCGCGCGCCTTGCCGCCGACCCGGACTGGCAGGCGTTCCTGCCGAAGATTCGCGACCTCATCGTCACCGCGGACAACAAGATCATGACGCCGGCGGCTTTTTCGTCGATCGGCGGAACGACGCAAGCCTGAACAGTTACAAACAACAAGGAAAAGGGAACATGAAATACAAGATTGCTATAGCGCTCCTCTCGGCTTCTTTCTGTTTCTCGAACAGCGTGGCCGCGCAGGACATGGTCTTCACCAGCTGGGGCGGCACCACACAGGACGCACAGAAGACCTATTGGGCGGATCCCTTCACGGCGGAAAGCAAAGTCGCCGTCACGCAGGACGGCCCGACGGACTACGGCAAGATCAAAGCCATGGTCGAAGCCGGCAACGTGACCTGGGACGTCGTCGACGTCGAGGGTGACTATGCCGTGCAGGCCGGCAATGCCGGGCTGCTTGAAAAGCTCGATTTCTCCGTCATCGACAAGAGCAAGCTCGATCCCCGCTTCGTTACCGACTATTCGGTCGGCAGCTTCTATTATTCCTTCGTGATCGGTTGCAACAAGGACGCCGTCGAAGCCTGCCCGCAGACCTGGGCGGACCTGTTCGACACCCAGAAATTCCCAGGCAAGCGCGCCTTCTACAAGTGGTCCGCGCCGGGTGTCGTGGAGGCGGCGCTGCTTGCCGACGGCGTGCCGGCCGACAAGCTCTATCCGCTCGATCTCGACCGCGCGTTCAAGAAGCTCGACACGATCAAGGCTGACATCGTCTGGTGGGATAGCGGCGCCCAGTCGCAGCAGCTTCTCGCGTCCGCCGAAGCGCCGTTCGGCTCGTTCTGGAACGGCCGCCTGACGGCACTCGCCGAAACGGGCGTCACCGTCGAAACATCATGGACGAACAACATCACCGCCGCCGACTCCCTCGTTGTGCCGAAGGGCGCGAAGAACAAGGACGCGGCGATGAAGTTCATCGCGCAGGCGACGAGCGACGCCGCCCAGGCCCAGTTCGCCACGGCGACCGGTTACGCGCCTGTGAACCTCGATTCGAACACGCTCATGGATGCCGAACTGCGCAAGTCGCTGCCCGACATGCAGGCCGACACCCAGGTCAACGCCGACATGACCTATTGGGCGGAGCATCGCGACGAGATCGGCACGCGCTGGTACGCCTGGCAGGCGAAGTAACGCAGCCTCCCAAGACGACGGCGGGCCGGCGTCTGCCGGTCCGCCTCTCGACACACTGGATGATCGACCATGTCTGATACGGTAGCGACGGGCGCCGTCAAAACAAAGCGCGAGAGCACGCTCGGCTATCTCCTGCCGGCCTTGTTGCTCATTGCCTTCTTCTTCATCGTGCCGGTGCTGATGCTGCTGATGCGCAGTGTGCTGGAACCGGAAGTCGGCCTGCAGAACTACGAGGCCCTGCTGGGGTCGACGACCTATTTGCGTGTCTTCCTGAACACCTTCATGGTCGCCAGCATCGTCACGCTCGTGTCGATCGTCATCGGTTATCCCGTCGCCTGGCTGCTCGCCATCATGCCGGAACGGTGGTCGCGCATCGTACTGGCGATCATCGTTCTTTCGATGTGGACGAACCTGCTTGCACGCACCTATGCCTGGATGGTGTTGCTCCAGCGCACCGGCGTCATCAACAAGACGTTGATGGGGCTCGGCCTGATCGATACGCCCTTGGCGCTGGTCAACAATCTCGTCGGTGTCACCATCGGCATGACCTATATCATGCTGCCCTTCGTCATCCTGCCGCTGATGGGCGTCATCCGCACTATCGATCCCGCCATTCTGCGCGCTGCTGCCCTCTGTGGAGCCGGCAAGATGCAGTGTTTCCTGCGCGTGCTGCTGCCACTGTCGCTGCCCGGCATCGCCGCCGGTGCCCTGATGGTCTTCGTCATGTCGCTCGGCTACTTCGTTACGCCCGCGCTGTTGGGCGGGACGTCGAACATGATGCTCGCCGAACTCGTCGCGCAGTTCGTCCAGTCGCTGGTGGACTGGGGCATGGGAGGCGCTGCGGCCCTGGTGCTGCTCGTCGTCACGCTCGTGCTCTATGCCGTCCAGCTTCGTTACTTCAATCCAGCACGGGGGAAGTAATCGTGTTGCTCGACTTCGACAAACTCGGCGGTCTCAAGACCTTTCTTGTCGCTCTCGTGGTGCTGGTCAGTCTCTTTCTCATCCTGCCGATCGTCTTCATCGCGGCGCTATCGTTCGGCTCCTCGCAATGGCTGATCTTTCCGCCGCCGTCCTGGACGTTCAAGTGGTATCAGGATCTCTTCGTCGATCCGCGTTGGCTCTATTCGGCGCTGACCAGCCTGAAGATCGCGGCGATCGTCACCGTGCTTTCAGTGGTGATCGGCTTCCTCGCCGCACTCGGTCTCGACCGCGGCCGCTTCGCCGGCCGGGATTTCCTGCGCGCCCTGTTCCTGACGCCGATGATCCTGCCCGTCGTCGTTCTCGCCGTCGCTCTCTATGCCTTGTTTCTGAAACTCGGCCTTGCCGGTACGACCATCGCCTTCGTCATCGCGCATCTTCTGATCGCGCTGCCCTTTTCGATCATCTCGATCGGTAACGCGCTCGCGGGCTTCGACCGCTCGATCGAGGATGCGGCCATCCTGTGTGGTGCAAATCCCTGGGAAGCGCGGTTGCGTGTCACGGTCCCGGCCATCCGCCACGGCATCTTCGGGGCTGCCATCTTCTCCTTCCTCGCCTCCTGGGACGAGGTGGTGCTGGCGATCTTCATGGCGAGCCCGACATTGCAGACCCTGCCCGTAAAAATCTGGACGACGCTACGGCAGGACCTGACGCCTGTCATCGCCGCCGCCTCCACACTGCTCATCGCCTTCACGATCCTTCTGATGATCGTCGCGGCGCTCTTCCGCAAGGGACGCAAAGCATGACCCAGCCCTTCCTCAGCATCCGCGGCATCCGCAAGTCCTACGGCGCGGTGACCGCCGTGAAGAATGTCAGCATGGATATCGCTGAAGGCGAGTTCATGACCTTTCTTGGCCCATCCGGCTCCGGCAAGTCGACGACCCTTTATATCCTCGCCGGCTTCCAGGATCCGTCGGGCGGCGACATTCTGCTGAGAGGCCAAAGCCTGCTGTCGACGCCGTCGCACAAACGCAATATCGGCATGGTGTTCCAGCGCTACACGCTCTTCCCGCATCTTTCCGTGGGCGAAAATGTCGCCTTCCCGCTGCGCATCCGCCGCCGCCCGCAGGCGGAGATCGCCGAACGCGTCAAGGCCGCGCTGAAGCTCGTACGTCTGGAAGGCTTTGAGGATCGCATGCCGGCGCTGATGTCCGGCGGCCAGCAGCAGCGCGTGGCGCTCGCTCGCGCGCTCGTCTACAATCCGCCGGTGCTCCTGATGGACGAGCCGCTCTCGGCGCTCGACAAGAAGCTGCGTGAGGAAATCCAGTTCGAGATCCGTCGCATCCATCACGAGACCGGCGTGACCATTCTCTATGTAACGCACGACCAGGAGGAGGCCTTGCGTCTCTCCGACCGCATCGCCGTGTTCAGCCAGGGGGAGATCGACCAGATCGGGACAGGGCCGGAACTCTATTCCAATCCGGCGACCCGCTTTGTGGCCGGGTTCATCGGCGATAGCAATTTTCTCGAAGCGACCGTCGTTGAAAGCAATGCCGGCAAGGCCAGGCTTTCGCTCGGCGATGGCGTCATGGTGGAAGGCGTGCCGTTGCACGGGGGGTCGGCAGCGAACGGCAAGGCATCGTTGATGCTGCGCCCGGAACGGCTCTCGTTGTCGCGCGCCTCTGTTCCTTCCGGGATAAGCGTGACGGTGCGGGATATCACATTCCTCGGCAACAATGTCGAAGTCAGCACGGCGACACCGGCAGGTGTCGATCTCGCCGTGCGCTTACCGTTCGGGCATGAAGCGATCTTGAGCCTTGCGAGAGGTGAGCAGGCCTGGCTGACCTTCGACACCGCCTCCGCGCACGCCTTCGCCTGACCCGAACATCCCGCTGGGAGCTTGATCCTGGCAGTTTGTCCATGTGCAGCCGACCTACAGCGTAGAATAATCACAGTGTTTTATAAATACTGCGCCGCTAGGCTCGGGACTCGTTAGCGCCAGAAAATGACGGCTGCAGCGATGCAGATGGCCGAGAAAAAGGTGTGGGCGCATCGGTCGTAGCGAGTTGCGATGCGGCGCCAGTCCTTGAGTTTTGCGAACAGGTTCTCGACCTTGTGGCGCTGATGGTAAAAGGGGGTGTCGTAGGCGTATGGGACTTTGCGGCTTCGGCTCGAGGGGATGCACGGCTCGATGTCTCGTGCTTCCAGTTCCTGGCGCAACCAGGCGCTGTCGTAGCCGCGGTCGGCGATCAGATGAGAGGCCGGCGGCAAGGCGTCGAGGACGAGACGGGCGCCTTTGTGGTCGCTCATCTGGCCTTCCGATAGGAGCAGGATGATCGGCCGTCCGTCACCGTCGCAAACGGTGTGGAGCTTCGAGTTCAGCCCACCTTTTGTTCGCCCGATACGACGGGGAACA
>NZ_MYFN02000004.1 GCF_004514425.2 Shinella sumterensis | reverse complement strand
CACGAACGTCCAGCAGGTGTAGCCGAGTTCCTCCAGCGCAGCGAGGACGGCGTCAGCGCCCCGAGTTCGGAGATTAGAGCTGTTCTCAAGAGCGAACCAACGAGGACGGCACTCTCCGATGATGCGGATGGCTTCGAAATAGAGGCCGCTGCGCGCGCCTTCGACCCCTTTTCCTTTGGTGTTGGCTGAACTGATGTCTTGGCATGGGGGGCTTCCGACGACGACTGACGGAAGTCGTCCGAAATCTCGGAGAATTCGATCTGCCGTGAGGGTGCAAACATCGTCATAGATCCTGACGCCTGGGTTGTTCTGCGAGTAGATCTCCCGGCGCCATTCGACGAACTCACAGGCGGCCATGGTCTTGAAGCCAGCGCGATGCATCCCGAGCGACCAACCGCCAGCGGCGGCGCTGAACAAGTCGAGCACTTCGATCTGGTGTGGCTGCATCACTCGCCCTCCTCGATCTCGTCCTTAAGCTCCGGCGCCAGCCAGAATGCGAGCTGCTTGGATGAGCGCATGAGCGAGCGTGCGAGGGCTACCCGCTTGCATTGCCACCAGGAGCGCAGTGGCGTTTTCGATTTCGCGTTCGAGTTCGCGTGCTTCTTCCCGTCCATAGTGGACTCCCGTCTTCGTCTCGATTGCGTGAAGTTCGTCGGCGCTGATGGAGACGCGAGGATCCGCGTACCAAACGTCTTTCGTTCGGGAGACCGACCAGCCGAGTTTGCGGGCGGCTGCGGTAATCCGCGCCTTCACGCTCCCGTGCGAGGGAGGCGCGATCCGATGCCTCAAGGCCTTCTGGCAGAATTCAACTGTCGACATTTTCGGACTAATCCTATCGATTTTCGGCATTTCGCGATTTCTCCTGTGTCAATTTCGTCTTGCTACAGAGCGAAGGGAGACACAGTGAAACGACCTTCAAATTCCGGTGGAGACGAAGCGAGCCGCTTCCCGCATGCGGCGGGTGAGTTACCCGCTTCGTCTCTCAGGTCCGCCGCTGGCGAGACCGTTGTTCAGTTCCCCAGCCCCGCCGCAAAATCAGCTGGGGCCAGAGAGGGCGCCGGGGTTTCCCCGGCTTCGGCGTCCTCGTTCGTTTCCTTGGGAAGCGCCGTGCACGCGGTCGTTCTGCGGCTTAAAGGCGATTTCCCGAGGATAAGGGTGATGGCCGGCGCGCCCTGGGAGGAGGAGCAAGCGCGCCGGCCTGTCAATCAGCCGCCGGAGGGGGACGAGCCGCGCTGATTGAAATGGATCTGGTCGCCTTCGGTGGCGCCGGAGAACTCGCCGAGTCCGTCGTCGCGGTCGGCCAAGGCGTATGCCAGGGCTGTCACGCCGCAGAGGATCGTGAAGCCGATGATGCCGTAGATGAGCCAGCTCATGCGTCCACCTCGACGGGCTTCCCGGTCTTGTTCAGGAGGTTGCGGAGGATCGACATGCCGGCGTCAGTGCCGCGTTCGACGACGGGGCGGAAGTGTCGGGCATCCATTGCCAACTCACTGACCTTATTGGCGTATGGAAGAGCCGGATTAACCAACTCACGGAAGCGGAGCGCTGCCACGCCGCTTTCGTGGAGAAACACTTCTCGGATTGTGTAGGTCGCCCCCACCACCGGGTATCGGACATCGAACCCTCTGGAACGGCTCCATGCCTCATGTGCTTCGGCATTGTGAGCGGCCGAAATGCAAACCACCTTCTGACCAACACGGAAATTGCACGTCATGCTGCCTTCCTCCTCGGACGGGATTGATGGGAACGGAAACTGGAGCGCTCGACTTCGAGCATCACGGCCCTGTCGATCTCGCGCGGGCGAACATCGAGGCCCAAGCGCATGTCTGTCAGCGCTACCTCGGCTCGGCTTTCGAGAGTGTCGTGGTGGTCTTCAATGCGAGAGACGATGTTCATGCCATCTACTCGCTCTTCTGCATCGCCCGACGGCAGGACCAGCAATGATCACGCGTGCCGCTGGCGCAGTTCTCCGGGTGTTGGCAGTTCGGACGGAAGGAAACCTTCGGCTTGGCGGGGAGAGCGGTATTGGCGGCGCCCTCCCCTGTGTTCGAGGTTTGGGTTTCATCACCCGCGACCAAGTCGCCTCTGGATATCCCGTGTCGTTCATCTCCTTCTGCTCGTTGATCGGAACTGGATGCCGGGGCCGGGATCGAACCGGCGTCTTCGGAGCCAAAGTCCGAGGCCTTACCGCTAGACGACCCGGCAGAATTGGACACGACGCTTTCTTCGGCCTCGCGCGTCGTCAGCGAGGGCCTATCGGCGGGGGTGCCGTCCGAAGCTTCTTCCGCCGTTACCGGCGCTGTTCTGATGTCTTCGTGCTTGGTGAGGATGGAAAGGCCACCGTCGGAGCGGCGATTTTCCTCAATGTTTTCTCGTGTGTATGCGCGGGACGCGCGCGGGGCTTCCAGCGCTGCGAGATAGGTATCGACCAGAGCCTCATGCTCGGCGTCTTCCGGGCGAGCCTCGTCCATCTTCACCTTGAGGCGGAACGCGGCGCGCATCGCCTTCGTGTCGTGGCCGAAAGCCTTCTGCTCGGCGAACAACTCCTTGAGGTCGTCGCCGATGCGAGCCTTTTCCTCTTCGAGGTTCTTCCAGCGCTGGAAAGCGGAGCGGACCTGATCGCCAGCGATGCTATGGGCTTCGGTGGACGATTCCCACACAGGCCCCGCCCACTCACCTTCATGCCATCCTCGGTTCATGACTCGACTCCCGAGGCTAGCCGGTACAACTTCCCGTCAGGCGATAGAAAAAGGAGGGCCGGGCCTTGGATTTGAGAAATGTCACGATCAATGGAGACGATTTGGCGCGTTTGCTCGGACTGGTTATCATCGAGCTTGTCGATGTACTTGCGCTTCCAGGCAGCGAAGCGAGCGCACTTTCGGACATGGCGGAACGCGTTGACGACCTCGCTGAAGCCTCGGTCGCCCCCCATCTTTCTGATCTTCTCCGCATGGTTTCGCAGATCCTCGGCGGTCGCCCGACTGTTCAGGAGGGATAGCGCGTGGCGTCGTCTTTCTTCGATGGAAGCGCTCATGCTGCAGTCTCCGGCTGCCGGGCGCTCATGAAGTCGTTTGCCGTGACTTTCCCGTTGGTTGCCCTCGATATCCGGGCAATGATTTCGGGCTTGGGAACGCGCCCGGCGACCTTGTATCGCCAGAGCGCTTGCCGAGTGACGCCAATGCGTTCAGCGAAGTCAGCGTCCGAGGTGTTTGTCTTTGTGAGCCAGGATGTCAGGGTCATAAAACGAGCATGTCACCATTTTGGTGACGATGCAAGCAAAATTGTCACCGTTTTGGATACTCGCATCGCATCCAGTCTGGTGACATGAATCCGGCATGACAAAAGGGAAATTTCCAAACGGCCTTCGCAAGGCCATGGACGCGAAGAAGCTTGGCCTTACGGATTTGGCTAAGTCCGTTGGGACGTCCAAGCAGAACATCGAGCGATGGGCGAACGGCGAGCGCGCATTAAAGCCGGAGATGGCGGCCAAGATTGCTCCGTTCGTTGATGCGACGGCTGCTCAGCTGTTGCTTTTGCCGAGCGAAGAAGGGACCGCGACACCGTCGCAGCGCCAACCTGACAAAGACGCTATTATGAAAGAAGCCGCTGCTCAGAACCTTAGATCCGCACTTATAGCCTATGGGGCACAAGCGAGGCAGCTCAAGTCTTTGTTGGCGCTTATCGACGCCCAATTGAAGAAAGCTAGGCCGGGGTCACCAGAACAAACAGATTCTCGTGATCAATCTCAACCCGCCAGTCGCCGCCGTGAAGAAGCGCCATGAGGTAGGAGACTTCCGCCGCCTTTCGCTTGATAACAACCTCGGGGTCAATAGAGGATAGCGCCCCGGCGGCTTCCATGATCTCGCCGACGGTCTCCTCCTGCTTCGTCCGATACTTCCGCCTGATCTGGTGGATAATCGCCATGACGCGTTACCCTCCTAGATCGGCTGCATGTTGCTGACTTCCTCAGGCTTCTCGTCGCCGTGGAAATAGATCAACTTCGGCTCGCCGAAGTCGCCACTCTCGGGGTCTCCTTCCATCACGGTCGCAAAGACCATGGGCTTTTGAAGCGCCAGGCGCTCGGCCATCCGACGCGCATGCATGACGCTTGTGGCCTGCACCGGGATATCCGGCTTCATCGCGCCACGCTTGGCCGGGGAGAAGGATTGAACCACGAAAAACTCTGCCATGTTCATGCTCCTTGGGATTTTGGGATGCCCTTAGCATGACTCGAAAAAGGGAACGGAACAAGAACAAAATTAGGAAAATAGTCATACTCGTTAACGGCTACCAGATGCAGCGATTACACGCAATGAGAGTCGCGTTCCCTTGTGCGCCGGTGGAATCAAGATATCGTACAGTCAGTCGTTTTGGGGGAACAAAATGCTGGGATTTCTTGCAGACTTGCCGTCGTGGGTGACTTACGCCCTTGTCGGCGGTGTTCTGGGTGCAACCTTCGGTGCGGCTGGACACCTGATCGGGAAGGCCACGGGGCTTAAATGGACGCGTTACGCGGCTATCGTGGGGATAGTCCTCACTAAGCCGGTTGTTGAGCAGGTTATGGCACCAATTATCGTGAACGATAAGCTCAATGCCGGGCTGCCGAAGATGATAGATGATATCACCCGCATGGACCGAATTGAGTACCAGGGTAAGACCTTCCGGTATTTTTACACAATCACATCAACGACGGGCTTGGAGGACGTCAACGAAGAGGAACTCAAGAAGGCGAGTATTTCTCAAATGTGCGACTATTGGAAACCGAAACTACTCAGTGGGGAAACCGATGCCGCTGAGTACAATTATGCGCTTGGCGCCCGGAGTGCCAGCTTCTCTGTCGTCCTCTCTGACTGTATCTGAGGCCGCTCATGGCGAAGAAACCCAAACCTCCCCGCGAACGCGCCGCCCGCGCCCTTTGCAGCCACTTCGGCGTGCCGGAGAACATCGTGCGCGACAAGAAACCTATGTGGACGCAATACCTCGACATGGCGGATGCAGCGCTACAGGCCGCATTGTCTCCAGAGGAGTGGGAGAGGATGAAGGCGGAAGGGCCATGAAGATCACGATCGAGCTTACTGCCGACGAATCCGTCGCTCTACGCCGCTTCGCGAATGAGACCGGCGAGGACCTGGACTATGCCGCACGGGTCGGCCTGCGGGAATTCCTGATCGGAACCGGGATGCTGGAGATGATCGAGGGCGACAACGATAACGAAAACCCCCAGACGTAAGGGAACGACGCATTGAGCGACCGGACTAATTGTCTCCGAGCTCCTTCACGGCTATCAGGTGAATACGTTTCGCTTTGAAGGAACCGTCAGATTTTCGCTCGCCTTCAATAATCACGTCACCAGTAACACGCTCTCTCTTCGCCAAATCTTCGGCATTGATCGTCGGATACAAATCCATCGGCAAACGTCTTTTGAAACGCTTGTCGCCCACCAGTACGGCGGCCCAACCCGTATTGTTTTTGTCACGATCGACAGCGCGGATATCTAGCGTTGCGCCGGGTATATCGATGTTCTTGCTATCATCGATGTCAGCCAGCTCAGCGTCAGTTGGGTATTCGGCGATAGTTTCCGGGTTGATGAACCCCACCCCCTTTACATCCACTGGAGAAATGCGACCATCCTCACGAGGGCGAAGAAAATTCGTAACGGACTTGATCAACGACCGCCGCCGCGCCGCGGGTATCGAGTCATGAAGTGCGCCCTCGACGGCGCTCGCAGGAATGTTCGTTTTGTCGGCGATGATGTTGATGACAGTGTTGTAGTCGCCCTGGATATGCGTTGATGCCGGCCGATCCGGCTTTCGTCTCCGAACGGCATCATAAGCGTACCGGGCAACGAAATAAGTAACGGCCAAGGTGGCGAGCGTGACAAGCGCTTCGTATTGCGGTGGAATGTCAGTGCCGAACATTTCTTCGATCCCGCCTATTACTGCCGCTTCAATTTCCTTCTGATACGCCCCGTACACGAGCACCAGAAAATCTGTGATAAGGCTTCCAGCTGCGACCTGCACTACACGAATTTGAACGGCGTCAACATCCATATTCGGAATTGCATGCTCAAGAAGGCGAACCCCCTCCTCAAGAAGCCGCTTCTGCGCTTTTAGATTTTCGATAATCTCGTCTATCGACGCGGTGCCATCCCGGTATTCGACCCGGTGTGGGAACGCTAACTCCATCAACCCTCTCCCCTACGCCCTGTTGGCATAGAAGCAGGTTCTCAACCTGTTGTGGAGTCGCGTCCTTCATTTCGTCTCAATACGCTTAACGCCCGGCCGGTCCATCCTGCCGGGTTTTTCGTGTGGTGATTCTAGCAGGTTTGGTGACGGGGGCAATCTTTTGTCACCATTTCGGTGACTTTCTGATTGACGCGTCACCAATTCGGTGACATATTCCCCTCATCACCCCGACACACCGGGAACATGAGGAGCGACCCACATGGCACACGAAGCCGACCGCACCGCAGACGCGATCCGCCAGAACCTGAGCGACCTGAACGCAGTCATCGAAAAGGTCCGCCACCTCCACCGGATCGGCAAGGAAGCCCCGAAGGCGTCGGCCCGCTACCTCGAATACGTCCGCAACATCCACGAGATGAGCGAGCGCGCTGTATCGGTCGGCGGCAAGGGCCCGCTATTCGACAACAAGCACCAGCCCATTCCCTTCTGCGGTCAGTTGGTCGGCTTCACCGCCGGGCAGATGCAAAAGCTCCGCTGGAAGGGCGTTTTCGACGACATGCCGGCCCGCGCCGCCGTCGAACCTTTCCCCTTCCTCGAAGCTGCGGAGTGATCCCCCATGGCAGATGCAGTGAAATTCGCAGCCGTCACGACCGCCGGCCACGACGTCATCGAGGCGATGACGGCCTCCTATTACGTTTCGGACCCGCGCGAAGCGGCTCGCCATGAGTTCCGCGCTCTCGACCGCTTCAAACGCATGGCCGAGGCATTCGGCTACCGGCTGGAGCCGATCAAGACCGACAAGCTCCAGGCGGCCGAGTGATGACGCCGGTCTACCTCATCCTTGAGGAAGCAAACACCGGCGCTGCAAAGCACGGCAACGCCTGCCTGATCCTCCTCGCATTCATTGTTTTCGCAATCGTCTACGGAGCCGGCCTCACGGTCGGGCCGGTCGCAATCTAGGGAGTTTGTCACATGAATGCCCTCGCAAAGCAGGACACACACCACCTCGCCCCGGCCCAGGAAGCGCCGATGGTCGCGATGTTCGAACGCGTCCTTCTGGACCCGAACGTTCCAATAGACCGGCTCGAAAAGCTGCTGGAGATGAAATATCACGACGAGGACCGCCAGCGGCAGCAGGCGCGCGAAGATCGCGAGTATGCAGCCAAGACGGCCTACTTCACTGCCATGTCGGCCTGCCAGAAGGCTTTGCCGGTCGTCGTCAAGAACCGGCGGAACACCCACACCAAGTCGAACTATGCCGATCTGGCCGCCATCGAAGAGCAGGCCATGCCGATCATCCATGCCCATGGATTTGGCGTCTCGTTCCAGCCCGACGGCTACAATGACATCGGCGAACTTCTGATCCGGTGGGAGGTCTCCCACGCAGACGGTTACGTCCGCAACGGCATCGGCGCAATCCCGGTTGACGGCGCCGGCGCCAAAGGCGGCGTGAACAAGACGGGCACCCAGGCTTTCGGCAGCACCGCGACCTACGGCCGACGCTACCTCCTCTGCATGCTCTTCAATATCTCGACCGGCGACGACCGCGACGGCAACGCACCGTCGGAAGACGACAGCGCCATATCGCCCGAGCAGGCCACCCAGCTCCGCGAGAAGATCGATGAGGTGGGTGCCGATATCCAGCGCTTCTGCAATCGCTGGGAAATCCAGGCGCTGCCCGATCTGCCAGCCAGCAAATTTCGCGACGTCATGGTTTCGCTGGACCGCTTCGGCCAGCAGCAGAAGCAGGGAGCTTGATCATGGAAGAGATTGTTCAGGGCACGCCGGAATGGCACGCACTACGCCTCGGCAAGGTCACCGCGTCCCGCGTGGCCGACGTTATTGCCAAAACAAAGACCGGCCCGTCAGCTTCACGCGCCAAGTATGCCGGCGAACTGATCGCCGAGCGTCTGACCGGCACGACGGCCGATAGGTTCACCAATGCTGCCATGGCATGGGGAACAGAGCAGGAGCCGGCCGCGCGCAAAACCTACGAGTTCTACCGCGATACCGACGTTGAGCAGGTCGCATTCGTCCTGCATCCGACAATCGGCGACAGCGGCGCGTCCCCCGACGGCCTCGTCGACGTCGACGGCCTTGTCGAAATCAAGTGCCCGGAGACCCACACCCATATCGAAACGCTCCTCGGTCAGGCCGTTCCGGCCAAGTATGTCACGCAGATGCAGTGGCAGATGGCATGCACCGGCCGGGCATGGTGTGATTTCGTCTCCTACGACCCTCGCCTGCCCGAGCCCATGCGGTTCTTCTGCAAGCGCGTTATGCGCGACGATGGCCTGATCGCCGAACTGGAGCGCGAGGTCGTCGCCTTCCTCAATGAGGTTCGCGGCACGGTAGCTCAGCTCCAGCGCGTCTATGACCCGCAGCCGGCCGACGACGACGTCAAACTCCGCATGGCGGGCTGACATGGAAAAGCAGCGCTTCATCCTCATCAACGACAGGGTTCGCCGGAATGCGGTTGACGCTGTCATTCGAGCCGCCGCCGGCAGCGCCGTGACGGTCGGCGCGGCAACGCGCAGCCTGGATCAGAACGCGAAGTTTCACGCGATCTGCACCGATATCGCCAATTCCCCGATGACTTGGGCCGGCAAGCGCCGGTCGGCAGAGGAGTGGAAGGTTCTGCTCGTTTCCGGCCACACCAAGGCGACGGAAGGTGAAGTCGAGTTCGTTCCGGGCCTCGAGGGTGAGTTTGTGAACATCCGCGAATCTACGGCCCGCATGTCGGTGAAGCGCGCCGCCAGCCTCATCACCTACGCCCTCGCCTTCTGCGACACGAACGGCGTCCACCTGACCGAGACCATCCGCGGCGGCTTCCACGAGGCTGCGAACGATAGGAGCGCAGCATGAACCCCGAACAGCGCCGCATGCTCGCCGCCCTGGTCGAGAAGCACCCCAACATGCGGGTGTCCTCGCTCATGAAGAAGATCGAGGCTCAGATCAAGGTCAACCAGCTGCGAAACGAGATGGGCTATCGGCCAGAGCGCACAGCTGCGCAGAAGGCGATGCTCGACGGCATCACGGAAGGGCTGATCTGATGGCCCGCACCGTAGACGAATGGATTGGCAAGACCGACGACCACCGCGCCCCGAAGAAGGTACGCGACCGGATCATTGAGCGCGACAACCGCTGCCACCTTTGCAGCCAGCCAATCCAGGTCGGCCAGCGCTGGGACCTCGACCACGTTCAAGCGCTGATCAACGGTGGCGAGAACCGGGAAAGCAATCTCCGGCCGGCACACATCAAGTGCCACAAGGAAAAGACGGCGCGGGACGTAGCGGAAAAGGCGAAGGTCGCGAAGATTCGCATGCGCCACAACGGCAGCGCGCGGCCGGCCGGCAAGCTCAAGTCCTCCCCTTTTCCAAAATCCGACAAGCCGAAGAAGCCGGTCGTCTACCGGCCCTGCACCTTTTACCGCGAGGATTCCGCATGAGCGACATTCCCTTGATCCACATGGACCCGCGTCCCATCAAGTCGATCTGGTACGACGGCGAGGACGCTGGTGGGTATTCCACCGACGCACGTTTCGACGGCAGCACCTCCAAGATCGTCGCTTACGGCGAGAATGGGCAGTGCGCTGCGGTCCCCTTCTACGCCGTCTATGATCTGGCGGGAAACATCAAGGCCCGCGTCCCGGCGCAGATGGTCACCGTCGTTTATGACGAGACGCCGGCAGGTGAAGCATGAGCGACCTGTCCTCACTCATCGCAGGCCAGTGGCGCCCCATTTCTGAGGCCGACAAGGATATAGCCTATATCCACGATATGGCCGGTCTCCGCATCGGCGGGTCTCATCCGATCTGGGTTCGCGACGAAGACGGTCGGGTCTACGAGGCCCTTTGGTCCGACGACGGCAAACGCGCCTACTGGTGGGACATCGAGGGCGAAAGCCCGGTCGATCCCGTCGAGTTCATGCCGCACCCGCTCGATCCGCGATTTCCTCCCCGCGCTCTTGATCAGAAAGGCCCCTCCAATGGGTGAGAACGTGAAGCATAACCAAAGCGGAGGCGCGCCCATGACCTCCCCCGTATCAGCCATAGAGGCAATAGAGAAGGCAATGGAAGGCGTGACGCCGGGGCCATGGGTGGCGCACGAGCGGAAATCCTATTTTGGTGTATTCGCTCAATCTATTGGACGTGGATTCGTGAGCGCGGGCCGTCTCGTCGCTGCTTTCGCGAAGCCCCATACGGATGCCAAGGCCAATGCTCAATATCTCGCCGCCTGCTCCCCAGACCGCATGCGTGAAGTCCTCTCCCTAGCCCGCCAGGCAGAGGCGTTGCAGCGGGAGAATGCGGAGTTCGCCAAGTCAGTTCTGGATGTCTTGAACGCGGTCCGCGACTACCTGCCACCTGACGGGATCAGCGCAAAAGAATTCCTGTCCCGTGTCATCGGCGCCGTGGACAACGACGGCATCAACCCACTCATCAAGAAGCTGGAGCGCGCCGATGTCGATGCGTGAAATCCCTGTCGCCTACGAATTCACCTGCGACGGTTGTGGGGCAAAGGAAACGAAGACTTCCAAGAGCCGGCCGGCGTACTGGTGCGATCTTACCGTTGCACAGGACGCCTACGACTACAGCGGGGTTGCTGTAGCGGATGGCACGATCAAGCGCTCCCTATGCTCAGATTGCCGCGAAGCTGTGATCAAGGCCATCAACGATGCCACCACTGCCCGCCGCGCCCGCGCACTCCTCGGAGGATCTGAACATGCAGGTAACTGACGAGATGATTGAGGTCGCTTGCGCCTATCATTGGCCGGGTCCGTGGCCCGGCGATCGATCTGAGCAAGTCTTGGCTATTCGCCGTGAAAACATGCGCGCCGCCCTCACCGCCGCCCTATCCGATCAAGAGCGGGCGGTAGAGGTGGAGGCGCTGGAGAAAGCCTACAACGCCGGCTTCGAAGCGTCGTCCTCGGGCTTCAACTACGAATTCTGCGACGACTACGAGCGGATCAACGAGTTCACCGCCGAGCGCGCCGGGACCGTTCGTGACATCGCTTCCGCCCTTGTCGATGTGCCGGTAGAGCCGGTGGCGACGTTTCGGAAAGCTCTCACGGAAGCAGCACAAGAACTTGACCGGATTTCCTGCGTCCCGAACGTGACCGAGACCAAGGACACATACGAACAGTTCCAGCTTGCGAAGACGTTTGCGGATCGCGGGGCAGCGGCAGCATGGGGCGCTCTACGTTCCCCACCTCCCCATAGAGAAGGAGAGGACAGCGCGGAGGTGCTCCCCGCCGATCCGACAGAGGACATGATCGATGCCGCCTTGGCGGTGGATTGGGAGTGCGACGGAGACGAACGCGCCGCCGCAATCAATGTCTGGCATGCCATGCGCTCGGCAGCCCTCGCCGCCACGCGCAGCGCTTCCGCCAGTACAGCGAAAGGCAACGCCAATGAGGGCTAATGATATCGTCATGGAGACGATGCACGCCTGCCTTCCGGCAGGCACACCGCTCTCCTTCACCCTGATCAACGCGGCATTCAAGGGCAAGAATAGGATTGTCGCGGACGTCGTCATGTTCGACGACGCTCCAGCCACCCTTGTGCTTTCACGTTGGGCGCATGGTTGGTCGCACACCTTCGAAAACCTGATCGGCGGTGATGTCTCTTTCGAAGATGGCCGATGGATGCGGATCGACCGTGCCACCCTTCTGCCGATCGCCACCACAGATGCGAACGGAGGGCCTCAGAATGGTTAGCCTGACCGTAGCGCAGCGACCGGAGGTGACCATGTTGAATAAGATCGAGGCCCAGGAGCGCCTCGTACACTCACCGGGCCTCTCTCAAGATCGCGGGCAAAGCCTCTACGATCAAGCCGTCAATTTAGCCGTCTGTGGAATAGAACATGCGCGCAGACGCTTCGATTACGGATCGATGTTTTCGCGGATCAAACTGCGCGGCGGGGAAAGTCTCCAAGAGGTACCTCGCAAAGCTTTCTTTATTGTCTTCGGAGGCAGCGAACCACGGTTGGGATGTGATCTCATCGAAGATCTCCTTCAGAGCGCCAAGCTCGTCCGGTTCGAAAGCACCTTTAGGAGTGGGATACATCATACAAGCCCTCCGCAAACTCACCCGGAGCGCAGAATAGCCCCGAGGCTTGCGGCCTTCAAGATATCCCCAAACGCTTCGAACGGAGGCTCGGATGAACGCTGAACAGCTCCACGTTCTCCAGCATTCGCTCGGCCTCGACCGTTACGGCCGAGGCACCATGTACCACAACAGCTTCGTCACCGGAGCTGGCAGCACCGATCATCCGGCCTGCATGGCGCTAGTTGCGAAAGGCTTCATGACGCGCCGCGCCAAAGTCCAGCTTTATGGCGGCGACGACATTTTCACCGTCACGGATGCCGGCAAGCGAGCGATCGTTGCCGAAAGCCCTAAGGCGCCCCCCAACGTATCGAGAGACGCGGCGGATGCTTAGTTCGGCCTTTCGTTTTCGTCACCCATGCGCGCCCGATGCTCTATCCGCACAGCTTCGACAAACATCAGAAGCGCGGCGGGGCCAGAGACGCTTTGAATCTCGACGGACGCAGCCATCTGCGCCGCAACACGGCAGGCAATGGCAATGCCTTCATCAATCGCATTATCGATCATCTTTTCGAGGTCGTAGCTCATGAAGCCAGTAGAGCAGAAAACGCCAGATTTTTACACCAACGTATTATCTGGAACCTCCCCTATCCGCCAGAGAGGAGAGAGCGATGGCTGACGTCACCGTTACTCGCAAAACCACGATTGCCATCGAGGCAAGCGAAATTTCCCGCATCCTGAGAACTCACTACCTCGCTCCTGATGACGCGTGGGTGGAGTTTGTCATCACCGACTATGGAGACACATTAGATCGGGCGGAAATTTCATGGTCCGTCAACGATTCTGTCGTCCGCAACGCACTGGATAAGGAGCGGGGATGACGGCGCACGAACCAATCCTGCTCACTCCGGAATCGGCCGCATCCCGTCTCGGGATATCGACGCGGCAACTTCGGGACTTGACCGACCACGGTCAGTTGCGATGGATTAACATCGGCCTTGGCAAGAAACGTCCGACACGGCGCTACACGCCGGCTGACCTGGAGGCCTTCATTGAGGAGCGGGCGGAAAAATGTCGGTCTACAAGAAGAACGGAAGAGACACCTATTCCTACGACTTCGAGATACGGGGTCGTAGATTTTCAGGCAATACGGGAGCAACGTCGAAGCGAGAAGCAAAGCGCTTCGAGGACGCCCAGAAGGAAATAGAGCGGGCGAAGCTGGCGGAAGAGGCGAAATTCTTCGCGCCGACGATGACTTTCGAAATCGCTTCGTCCCGATATTGGCTGGAAGTCGGGCAGCATCACAAGAATGCCGATACCACCATCGCAAACCTCGAGTGGCTGCGCAACGCCATAGGCCGGAACACGGAGATGGAATCGCTGACGGATTCCATCGTGGCGAGCCTGGTTGCCAAGCGCCGCGGCGAACGGGTGCGCCGACATGGAAAGAACGGGAAGCTTCACCTTGGCAAGCTTATCGAGCCGGCCACGGTAAATCGCACCTGTACCCAGCCTCTTCGGGAAATCTATTTGCGCGCGCGTGACGTGTGGAAGATCAAGGTGGCTGATATCGACTTCGGCCGCCACATGCTGGACGAGCGACAGGAGCGAGTTCGCGAGGCAACACCGGACGAAGAGGACGCTATCCTCGGGGAGCTTTCGCGCGGCTATGACAAGGCCGTGCGTTTTGCCTTCCTGACCGGGTGCCGGCGAATGGAAATCCTCGGGCTCGAATGGTCCATGGTGGATTTCTTCTCCCGAAACTTCAAGGTCATGGGCAAAGGCGGCAAGGAACGCGTCATTCCTATGTCGGAGGAGATATTCCGCCTGTTATGGGAGGAGAAGGACCATCACACCATCAAGGTCTTCACTTTCGAGGCGCGCAGGACGCGAAAAAAGGAAAAGCTGGAGCGAGGGAAACGCTACCCCTTGACGGAATCCGGGCTCAAGAGCGCGATGCGCCGAGCCGTGCCGAAGGCCGGCGTGGAGAACTTCCGATTCCACGACACCCGCCACACGGCGGCGACACGCGTGCTTCGGAAGTCGAACCTGAGGGTCGCGCAATTGCTGCTTGGGCACTCTGACGTGAAGACGACGACGAAGTACGCTCACGCCTTGAACGACGATATCAGGGCAGCTCTTGACGCTGCATCTCGCCCCACCACGACCCCCACCAACGAAGGTTCCGAAGAATCCAAGCATATGAATAACAAGGGAGAAAAGCGCTAAGGGGTTCGTTCCCCCAGTCAAGTGCGCTACCGGGCTGCGCTACATTCCGGACCGAGCAAACCCCTATAGTCTGGATGTTTTGGATGCAAGCCCAAAAATCGGCGTCCGGAACAAATGTGGATAAATGTCCCGTCGCCGGACGTCGCAGAGGGACACTCCGCTTGCGGCCCCATGGTGAAAGGCCCGCCGTCGGCTCCATGCCGCGCGATATGTGGGTGCCGCACAGGCTTCATCGATCACAGTATCGGCTTTTCTTTCCCCAACCGTACCGGATTCGGCGCTTTCGACCTTTCCGGACATAAGACGAAAGTCGTAGAAGCATTCTGCCCGCCTTGATTTTTGCGGGCACTCCCCGCGTCACCGCGAGCCAAGCGTGACGCCTGCTTGCCCCGCCTTCGGCGGGGCTTTTTCCAAAGTTGCCTTCGTCCGCCAACCGGCCCTTGACTCGCGGAGCAACCGGAACATAATAAGAACATTCATGGTCGAGGCGTCTGCTTTCAGGCCCTTGGACGCTCTGATCCATTCCCGGGAGAATCACATGCAGCCGCTTTGCGAGCCTGTAACCGACGCGGCGACTCTTGATGCGGCAGGCGACCCCGTGGATGCCGCCCTCGCCTGGCACGGCGGCGATGCGCGGGCGACCATCGAGACCCTGCTTGCCGACTGCGCGCATCTGCAACGCCAGCTCGACATGATGCGTGCTGCGATGGGGCGTGGCTTCACGCGAGGCTGGGAGCCTTCCGTGCGACGGGATTAGCGAGCGTGGCCGATGAGCCATGCGGTCGCGCACGGCGACGACCGCTCAGCAGGCGCATACGGGTGCCTTAACGTACCTGGTCCAGCAGGCGCTTGCACTCCAGGAGGTCGTAGAGCGCCTCCTGCAACAGGGCGCGGTCTTCCTTGCCGACGCTGGTCTTGCCGAGCGAGATTTCCGGCGTTTCGTCTCCGCCTCCGACAAAGGAGAAGAACCGGCGGCTGGACGGCGCCTTGGCGCGGCCGACGATCTGGTCCTCGTCGCTGCCGGCCTTCGGCGGCGACGGCTCCTCGTGGCTGGCCGCGGCCAGCGCCTCGACCGTAGCCAAGTCGCCGCTGGCAATGGCCGCGACGAACTTGTTGCCGTTGAGCTTCAGGAGCTTCTGCACGCCCTTGATCGTATAGCCGTGATCGTAGAGCAGGTGGCGGATGCCCTTGAGCAGGTCGACATCCTCGGGGCGGTAGTAGCGCCGTCCGCCGCCGCGCTTCATCGGCTTGATCTGCGTGAACCGCGTCTCCCAGAAGCGCAGGACATGCTGCGGCAGATCGAGATCGTCGGCGACCTCGCTGATGGTGCGGAAAGCGTCCGGACTCTTGTCCATACTGGCCTCGATGAAAGGTTACGGCGGCAGCATACACGATATGCAGCCGAATCGTATTCATTTCAGCGAGTTGCCGGGCGATATTCAAGTTTCAAATTGCCGGCGGCGGGGCGATTACCCCGAAAAGCGCTCAGGAGGCGGGCGAAGCCGGCTTCTGTTTCGCCTTGCGCGCGAGATGGGCTTTCAGGACACGCTGCTTGAGCACGTTCGAGGCCTTGAAGGTCATGACGCGGCGCGGCGAGATCGGCACTTCCTCGCCGGTCTTGGGGTTGCGGCCGATGCGTTCGTTCTTGTCGCGCACCTGGAAGGTGGCGAAGGAGGAGAGCTTGACGCTTTCGCCCCGCACGATGGCGTTGCAGATCTCATCGATCACGGTTTCGACGAGCTCTGCGGATTCAGTCCTCGAAAGGCCGACTTTCCGGAAAACCGATTCGGCCAAATCTGCGCGTGTCACCGTCTTGCCGCTCATCGTTCCTCACCGATTTCCTATTGAAAGCGTATGGTTAGTCGCGGAAGACTATTGTCCTTGCAAGCCCGGGTCAAGCCGCACCTGCGGTGGGCGCCATCCTACCAACGTAGCAGCACCGCGCCCCAGGTGAAACCGCCGCCCATGGCTTCCAGCAGAACCAGGTCTCCCTGCTTGATGCGTCCGTCCTGCGCGGCCGCAGCCAGCGCGAGCGGGATGGAGGCCGCCGACGTGTTGCCGTGCAGGTCGACGGTGATCACGACCTTTTCCTCGGGAATGCCGAGTTTCTTGGCGGAACCGTCGATGATGCGCTTGTTGGCCTGGTGCGGCACCAGCCAGTCGACGTCGTCGGCCGTGAAGCCGGTCGCGTCGAAGGCCGAGACGATCACGTCGGTGATCATGCCGACGGCGTGCTTGAAGACCTCGCGGCCCTCCATGCGCAGGTGGCCGACCGTGCCCGTGGTCGAGGGGCCGCCGTCGACATAGAGCTTGTCGCGGTGCGCGCCGTCGGAGCGCAGCTGCGCCGTCAGCACGCCGCGGTCGGCGGTGGTGCCCGCCCCTTCCTGCGCCTCGAGCACGATGGCGCCCGCGCCGTCGCCGAACAGCACGCAGGTCGTGCGGTCGGTCCAGTCGAGGATGCGCGAGAAGGTTTCCGCGCCGATGACGAGGACGCGCCGGGCCAGGCCGCCGCGAATATAGGCGTCGGCCGTCGTTACGGCATAGACGAAGCCCGAACAGACGGCCTGCACGTCGAAGGCGAAGCCATGGTGCATGCCCAGCCGGTTCTGGATGTTGACGGCGGTCGCCGGGAAGGTGTTGTCGGGCGTGGAGGTCGCCACGATGATCACGTCGATATCGGCGGCGGTGAGGCCGGCCTTGCCGAGGGCCGCGCGCCCGGCCGCTTCGCCGAGCGAGGCGGTCGTCTCGCCCTCACCGGCAATGTAGCGCTGGCGGATGCCGGTGCGCTGCACGATCCACTCGTCGGACGTGTCGACCGTCTTTTCCAGCTCGGCATTGGTGACCACCCGTTTGGGAAGCGCCGTTCCGAAACCACGGACAACTGAACGGATCATTTCGATACCTCATCGCTCACGCTCTGGGCGCCCTCGACGGGGCGGCCGGCATGATATTTCTGCAAATCTCTTTCGATCTTGTCTTTCAGGCCGTTGCGGACCATGTCGTAGCCGACATCCACCGCGGCCGCGAAACCCTCGGCATCCGTGCCGCCATGGCTCTTGATGACGATGCCGTTCAGGCCGAGGAACACGCCGCCATTGACCTTGCGCGGGTCCATCTTCTCCCGCACGCTGTCGAACGCGCTCTTGGCGAGGATGTAGCCGAGCTTGGCGAGCCAGGTGCGCGACATGGCCGCGCGCAGATATTCCGCGATCTGGCGCGCGGTGCCTTCCGCCGCCTTCAGCGCGATATTGCCGGCAAAACCTTCCGTCACCACCACATCCACCGTGCCGCGACCGATATCGTCGCCTTCCACGAAGCCATAGTAGTCGATCGTGTC
This sequence comes from Shinella sumterensis, assembly GCF_004514425.2. Classification (GTDB taxonomy): domain Bacteria; phylum Pseudomonadota; class Alphaproteobacteria; order Rhizobiales; family Rhizobiaceae; genus Shinella; species Shinella sumterensis. Next base: position 428,576 of record NZ_MYFN02000004.1, on the reverse strand, counting down.
GAAATTGGCCTCGCGGATGAGCTGGCCGGCGGCCTTCACCTCTTCCTGGCCCTTGATCTCCTCGACGCCGACATTGAGCAGGCCGAGCGTCGGCTTGTCGATCTCGAAGAGCGCGCGCGCCATGGCGCCGCCCATCAGCGCGAAGTCGAAGAGCTGGTTGGCGTCCGCGCCGATCGTCGCGCCGATGTCGAGCACGATGCTCTCGCCCTTCAGCGTCGGCCAGATGCCGGCGATGGCGGGCCGTTCGATATTGGCCATCATGCGCAGGCAGAATTTCGACATCGCCATCAGCGCGCCGGTATTGCCGGCGGAAACGGCGACATCCGCATCGCCCTTGGCCACCGCATCGATGGCCTGCCACATGGAGGCCTTGCCACGGCCGCGGCGCAGCGCCTGGCTCGGCTTCTCATCCATGGCCACCGCGATGTCGCAGTGATGAAACGTGCTGGCGGCCTTCAGTTTCGGGTGTTGCGCCAGAAGAGGCTCGCATTCGGCGGCGTTGCCAAAGAGCACGAAGCGGATTTCGGGATGGCGCTCGAGAGCCTTGGCTGCACCAGGGATGGCCACGGACGGGCCGAAATCGCCACCCATGACATCGACGGAAATTCTGACCACGCGTGTATTGCCTTAGTTTTGTTTCCAACGGCAGAAGAGCCGCCCCAGCGGAATTCGGCCAAAATACCGCTTTTCGCCGGGGGCACAACTGAATTATCGGACGCCCTTGAGGCGTTCAGTCTTTTTTCCAGTCCTTGAGAACAGCAAAAGGCGACGGTTTTCGGTCGTCCTTGTCGGTGCTCTCGATATGGCCCGCAAAGGCGATATCGGCCTTGCGCGGATAGGGATCGATGGCGAGCGCGACGTGCTCCGCGGCCACCACGCCGGCATCGATCGTGTCGCCGGTGAAGATTTCCGGCGCGTCCGGGCCTTCCGGATCGAGCAGCATTTCCCCGCCCTCGGCCGCGACCGGCATGCGCGCGAGCTTGGAGCCCTCCGGCACGAACACGACCTCGACAGGCTCGTCGATATGCGCTTCCACCGGATCGAGCGTCACCACGCAGGCCTGCACGATGTCGGCGGTCACGCGGCCCTTCAGGCGGATGCCGTCGCGCTTCCAGCGCTTCACCTCGAAGGCCGCCGTCAGCGCCTTCACCTCCAGCACGGACCAGAGCCTGGCGAGCCCCGCCAGTTCCTCGGCATTCGCAGCGATCTTCACCTCCACCGGGTTGGCGGAGATATGCCCCACCTTGACCGGGTAGGAGAACGGCGTCTCGTCGTTTTGCTTCATCGTCTTGCCTTTCGCCTCACACGGCCTGTGCGGGCGCGCGCGGTTCCAGGACCGTGAGCGCGCCGACCGCAATCGCATCCTCGCCAACGCCGGCCATGGCCGTTTCTGCGTCGAAGAGATAAGCGGCCAGGCCGTCCATGGAAGGGGCGCCCTCGCCGCCTTCCGGGTAGATGTTGCGCCGCAGCGCAGCTGCCAGCGCATCACGGTCGGCGGCATCGAACGCCGCCGCGTAGGACTCCAGCCGGCCGTAGAACATGCCGGCGAATTTCTTCATGCGCTTGGGCACGCCCGCATCGCCGACGCCGAGTTCGCGAATCGAATGATCGACGTCCTCGAAGAAGGCATCGACGATCTCCTGGGCGATTTCCTGACCCGATGTCGCGCTGGCGCGGGTGCGGCGGAAGTACAGGATCAATATCGCCGAGAGCATCTCGAAGCGGCCCATCACCGTGTCGGGAACATCAAGCGCTTCATAGAGATAGGGATGGCGCGCAGCCGTTGTAAGCGTCGCATATTGTTTTTCGACAATGCGCCGGTTGCCGTTTTTTTTGCCGAACAGGCCAAAAATCATCATAAAGCCTAGTTTTGCCTGATTCAAACCATGGTGCCGTCGCAAGTCATGTTGCATGACGGTCGAAGCTGGTTTACCGAAGCATGCATGAATTGCAATGGCTGCGCGGCCATCATCGTCCCGGGGATAGTGTTAAGAGAGATGCTGTGAATATGAAGCTGTTGCGTAGTGCCGCCGTTGCCGCCACCCTCTCCGCATCCGTTCTGGCAGGCTGCCAGGGCATGGGCATGGGCGAGGTAATGCACCAGGGCTACGTCATCGACCAGGAAACGCTTGCACTTGCCCCCGTCGGCTCGTCGCGCGAACAGGTCCTGCTCTCGCTCGGCTCGCCCTCCTCGACGGCGACGTTCGACAACGAGGTCTTCTACTACATATCCCAGAAGCGCACGCGCCCGATGGCTTTCATGAAGCCCAAAGTCGTGGAGCAGAGCGTTCTGGCCGTCTATTTCGACAAGGACGGCAATGTCGAGCGCCTCGCCCACTACACGCTGCAGGACGGCAAGGTCTTCGACATGATCAAGCGCGTCACGCCGACGGGCGGCGCCGAGACGACCTTCCTCGGCCAGCTGCTGCGCGGCGGTGCAAACCCCGGTGCAATGATGAGAAGCATGCTGGGCGGCAACAACTAAGCGCGCACCGCAAGGACAAAAGGAAACCGCGGGGATCGCTCCCCGCGGTTTTTGTTTGCGCGGTTTTCAGGGTCAGGCCAGGACGGCCAGCAGCAGCAGCGCCACGATATTGGTGATCTTGATCGCCGGGTTGACCGCAGGGCCCGCCGTGTCCTTGTAGGGATCGCCGACGGTATCACCGGTCACGGAGGCCTTGTGCGCTTCCGAACCCTTCACGTGCCGGTTGCCGTCCTTGTCGACGAAACCGTCCTCGAAGCTCTTCTTCGCATTGTCCCAGGCGCCGCCGCCGGATGTCATCGAAATGGCGACGAACAGGCCGTTGACGATCACGCCGAGCAGCGAGGCGCCGAGCGCGGCGAAGGCGGATGCCTTGGAGCCTGAGATCAGCAGCACGCCGAAATAGACGACGAGCGGCGCCAGCACCGGCAGGAGCGACGGCACGATCATCTCGCGGATGGCCGCCTTGGTCAGCATGTCGACGGCGCGGCCGTAGTCGGGCCGTTCCGTTCCCGCCATGATGCCCGGTTTTTCGCGGAACTGCCGGCGCACTTCCTCGACGATCGAGCCCGCCGCACGCCCCACCGCCGTCATCGCGATGCCGCCGAAGAGATAGGGGATGAGACCGCCGAAGATCAGGCCTGCGACCACATAGGGGTTGGAGAGGTCGAAGGAGATCGTGCCGATATCCGCGAAATACGGATACTTGTCGCCATTGGCGGCGAAGTAGGCAAGGTCGTTCGAATAGGCCGCAAACAGCACCAGCGCGCCGAGGCCGGCCGAACCGATCGCGTAACCCTTGGTCACGGCCTTCGTCGTGTTGCCGACGGCGTCGAGCGCGTCGGTCGACTTGCGCACCTCCGGGTCGAGGCCGGACATTTCGGCAATGCCGCCGGCATTGTCGGTGACCGGGCCGAAGGCGTCGAGCGCCACGATCATGCCGGCAATGCCCAGCATGCCGGTGACGGCGATGCCGGTGCCGAAGAGGCCGCCCAGCTGGTAGGTGGCGATGATGCCGCCGACGATGACGATCGCCGGCAGCGCCGTCGATTCCAGCGACACCGCGAGGCCCTGGATGACGTTCGTGCCGTGGCCGGTCACCGATGCCTGGGCAATCGAGTTGACCGGGCGCTTGTTGGTGCCGGTATAGTATTCGGTGATGACGACGATCAGCGCCGTCACGATGAGGCCGAGAAGGCCGCAGATGAACAGGTTCGTGCCGGTGATCTCCTTGCCGGCCACCGTGCCGATCACGCCCCAGCCGACGGTCAGCGTGGTCGCGGCGGCAAGGCCGAGGATCGACAGCAGGCCGGTCACGATCAGGCCCTTGTAGAGGGCGCCCATGATCGAGCCGTTCGTGCCGAGCTTGACGAAGAACGAACCGACGATCGAGGTGATGATGCACGCGCCGCAAATGGCGAGCGGATAGATCATCGCCGACGCCAGAACGGGCGTCCCGGCAAAGAAGATCGCCGCAAGAACCATGGTGGCGACGACCGTCACCGCATAGGTCTCGAAGAGGTCGGCCGCCATGCCGGCGCAGTCGCCGACATTGTCGCCCACATTGTCGGCGATGGTGGCGGGGTTGCGCGGGTCGTCTTCGGGAATGCCGGCTTCCACCTTGCCGACGAGGTCGCCGCCCACGTCGGCGCCCTTCGTGAAGATACCGCCGCCGAGACGGGCGAAGATGGAGATCAGCGAGGCGCCGAAGCCGAGCGCGACGAGCGAATCGATGACCTCGCGCGAGGCGGGCTCCTGCCCGAGGACGCCGGTGAGGACCCAGTAGTAGATCGACACGCCGAGAAGGGCGAGGCCGGCCACCAGCATGCCGGTGATCGCACCCGACTTGAAGGCGATGTCGAGGCCGGAGGACAGGCTGACGGACGCGGCCTGCGCCGTGCGCACATTGGCGCGGACGGACACATGCATGCCGATGAAGCCGGCAACGCCCGACAGCACGGCGCCGATCAGGAACCCGATGGCAGCCGTTGCGGAAAGAAGCAGCCAGGTGCCGACGAAGACGACAACACCGACCAGGGCAATGGTCTTGTACTGCCGGGTGAGATAGGCCTGTGCCCCTTCCCGGATATAACCTGCAATTTCCTGCATGCGGGCATTCCCCTGGTCGGCGGCAAGCACCGACCGTGTCGCCCAGATGGCATAGACCACCGAGAGCAACCCGCATGCGATAACGCCAAGCAATATGGTCATTTCGCTCTTTCCTCCTTGGATGCCGCGGGTCCTCTCCCGCAGCGCTATGCGTCCGCGCCCGGTTTGCCTCCTCACAAGCCGGGTGCCGGCGCGAGGCCAGAGTGCGTTTGCGAATCGGCCGCGTCAAGCCGCCGCATCTCGCCACACGCGTCGAGGGAGCGGATTTTGCCGCCGCGGCCGATGCGGGCCGTCAGGCCGCCTTGCGGCGGTTGCGCAAGAGGAGGATCAGGACGAGGAAGAGGCTGACGCCGGTGACGGGCCAGAACATCATGTTGATGGCCTGCCAGCCATAGGCGGTGAACACCTTGCCGGAGGAGAAGGAGGCGAGCGCCACCGTGCCGAACAGGATGATGTCGTGGAAGCCCTGCACCTTGTCGGCCTCGTGGGGCCGGTAGCTGGAGGCGACGATGGCGGTCGAGCCGATGAAGCCGAAGTTCCAGCCGACGCCGAGCAGGATGAGCGCCCCCCAGAAGTTCCACAGCTCGATGCCCATATGCGCGATGCCCGCGCAGGCCATCAGGATGACGAGGCCGGCAGCCACGACCGCCTCGCTGCCGAAGCGCTGGATCAGCATGCCGGTGACGAAGCTCGGCGCGAACATGGCCAGCACATGCCACTGGATGCCGAGCGTGGCGAGATCCGGCGAGAAGCCGCAGCCGATGACCATGGCGAGCGGTGCGCCGGTCATCATGAAGGTCATCAGCGCGTAGGTGGAAATGCCGCAGATCATGCCCGTCAGGAAGCGCTGCGTGAGCACGATCTCGCCGAGCGGCCGGGCCGGCTCGCCGCTCGCAGCACCCGCCGCCTTGTGGTCGGGCAGGCGCAGGAAAAAGAACAGCAGGATGGCAGCACCGCACAGCGGCACGAGCGCCACGAAGGCGCCGGCGAACATCACCGGCTCGAACAGGTCCCTGGTGAAGATCACCACCTGGGGGCCGAGCATCGCCGAGAGCACGCCGCCCGCCAGGATCCAGGAGATCGCGCGCGGCTTGTAGAAGGACGGCGAGGCATCGGCGGCGGCGAAACGGATCTTCTGCGCGAAGCCGCTGGAAATGCCCACCAGCAGGAAGCCCAGGGCGAACAGCCAGAAATCGCTTCGGAACAGCGCGATGGCCGCGACCAGCCCGCCGCCGGCGCCCACCAGCGAACCGACCATGAAGCCATGCGCACGGCCGAGCAGGCGCGCGGCGATGGCGACAAACACGGCGCCGAGCGCCACGCCGATGTTGAAGCCGGTAAGCGGCGCGGTCGCGAGCGACTTGTCCTGTCCCAGCAGATTGTAGCCGGCAAGGCCGCCGACCGAGAAGACGATCGGTCCGGCGGACGCGAGAAGCGCCTGCGCCAGCGTCAGCAGGAACACGTTGCGGCGCGCGGCCGAAAGCTCCCGTTCAAGACCTTCGACCGTATTCGCGCTCATGCCTGTCTACCGCTTTACTTGCGTTGTTCGACCCGGACCTGCTTGGCGATGCGGTCGAGGACGGCATTCACCAGCTTGGGTTCGTCTTCCTCGAAGAACGCCTTGGCGATCTCGACATATTCGGTGACGATGACCGCCACCGGCACATCCTTGCGCTCCTTGAGCTCGAACGTGCCGGCACGCAGGATGGCGCGCACGGTGGAATCGAGACGCGACAGCGCCCAGTCATCCTGCAGGGCCGCGCCGATCATCGGATCGAGCTGGCGCTGGTCGCGCACGACGCCCGATACGATGGAGCGGAACCAGCCCGCATCGGCCTTGAGGTAGGTGTCGCCGTCGATTTCCTGTCCGAGCCTGTGCGTCTCGTACTCGGCGACGATCTCGAGAACGCCGGTGCCGCCGACATCCATCTGGTAGAGCGCCTGCACGGCGGCAAGACGCGCGGCACCGCGCTGGTTGGCCGGCTTGACGGGGTGGGAATTGTTTTCGCTGGTCACTGTTCGCCGCCCAGTTTCTTCTTCAGCTCGATCATGGTGAGGGCCGCACGGGCGGCAAAGCCGCCCTTGTCGCCTTCCGAACGACGGGCGCGCGCCCAGGCCTGCTCGTCGTTCTCGACGGTCAGGATGCCGTTGCCGATCGGCAGGCTCTCGCTGACGGCGATGTCCATCAGCGCGCGGCAGGATTCGTTGGCGACGATATCGAAATGATAGGTCTCGCCACGGATGACCATGCCGAGCGCGACGAAACCGTCATACCAGGTGCCGCCATTGTCCATGCCGTCGAGCGCCATGGCGACGGCGGCGGGAATTTCCAGCGCGCCCATGACGGTCACGACATCGAAGGTGGCGCCGGCGGCTTCCAGCGCGTGTTTCGCGCCGTCGAGCATCGCATCGGCCATGTCGTCATAGAAGCGCGCTTCGACGATCAGAAGATGAGGATTATCGGTGTTGGCCATGAATCACCTGAAAATGGAGCAGGCCCGGCATGGCGGGCAGAGGCGGCGGTCAAACCATGCCGAACGAGGCTTGGCAAGCAATTTCCGCCGCCTGCGGCGTTTTCGGCCCCGCAGACGGGCTTGCGGGCCCGCCGCAGCCCCGTTCAGGCCGGTCGTCAGGCGGCAAGCGATACGCGATTGCGGCCGTTGTGCTTGGACGTGTAGAGCGCCTTGTCCGCATTGCTCAGCAGCGCGTCGAAGCTCAGACCGGTGTCGCTGCCGAAGGCGATGCCGGCGCTGACGGTGCAGTTGATCGATCCCTTGCCGGTGGGGATGAGCCGCGCGGCGAAATCCGCCCGGATGCGTTCCGCGACGCGCGCCACGCGGTCCAGCACGGCGCGGTCCATGACCACCACGAATTCCTCGCCGCCAAGGCGGGCGATGCAGACGCCGGTTCCGCAGGCCTCCACGAGGACTTCGGCAAAGCACTTCAGCACCGCATCGCCGGCGGCATGGCCGTACTGATCGTTCACGGCCTTGAAGTTGTCGAGGTCGAAGGCGATGGCCGCACGATGGGCGAAGACGGTCTCCTCGCCGTAGCGGTCGAAAAGCGCGCGGCGGTTGAGAAGGCCGGTGAGGGCATCGGTCATCGCCGTGCGCTGGTGTGCGCCGGCGATGCGCCACTGGTTCAGCGCCAGCGACATGGCGCCGATGCCGGTTATGCCGAGGATCGCCGCGATCAGATTGAGATTTTCCGCCCAGTTGTCCGGCGCATGGCCGATCGACCACTGGCGCTGCTCCAGAAGCACGCCGGCGCAAAGCACGAAGGAGGTCGCCACCAGAACGTAGAGCGTGACAATACCGGTCAGCGGCAGCGGCGCTTCCGCGCGGCCGAGCCAGTACTCCCATGCCGTCGCGACAAGCGTTGCCGCGATCACGAGGTTCAGCGCGATGAGCGCTACACCGTCGAGGCCGAACGGGATCCATGGAATGCTGACAGCCGACGATGCGAGGAACACGGCGGCAATGCGCCAGCGTCCGCGCCGGCCGGTGCGGAAGCGGTAGGCCGCGCCGTAGATGAAGGCGAAACCGCCGAACTGGAGCACGAAGGCAAGGCAGGTGATGCCGATGCCGGCATTCTCGACATAGAGGCTATAGACGCCGACCGCCGCCACGATGATGCCGATGCCGATCGCCCAGGACAACAGGAAACGCTCCACGCGGGCCGACAACCAGGACGCAAACAAGGTGGCGGAAAGGCAAAAGCCGGACAGCCCGATCGCAAGGAGCAGGGTGTTGTAGTCTGGCGTCATGCAGGGGCGGTCTCCAGCGGTCCAATGCGCCACCCTAAAGACGCAGAAGTATCCAGAGTCTTACGCCCCTTGTTAAATTTTGCCGGTGTCCCGTATCAGTCCACACCGGCGTCGCCCGGCGTCACGCGCGAGTCACGGCTTGGCCGGAAACTCCGCGAGGCGCGCGGCATAGCGGGCCATGGTATCGACCTCGAAATTGACGAAGTCCCCCGCCTTGCGTTCGCCCCAGGTCGTGACCTCCAGCGTGTGGCGGATGAGCAGCACGTCGAAAACCGCACCGTCCACCGCGTTGACGGTCAGCGACGTGCCGTCGAGCGCGACCGATCCCTTCGGCGCGACGAAGCGCTCCAGTCCCTCGGGCGCGCGGATGCGGAAACGGGTGGCATCGCCCTCGGCCTCGACGGACAGGATTTCGGCCTTGCCATCGACATGGCCGGAAACGATGTGGCCGCCCAGTTCGTCGCCGATCTTCAGCGAACGCTCGAGATTGATGCGGGTGCCGGTGGTCCAACTGCCGATGGTGGTGAGGCGCAGGGCCTCTTCCCAGGCCTCCACCTCGAACCAGCGGGCATTCGACCCCTCTTCCGGCAAAGCGGTGACGGTGAGGCAGGTGCCGGAATGGGCGATGGATGCGCCCATGTCGATGGTCGCCGGGTCGTAGGCGGTGCGCACGCGCAGGCGAACCCCCTCGTTCATCGGCTCGACCTTTTCCACCGTTCCAATATCCGTGACAATGCCGGTAAACATCAATCGTCTCTTTCGTATTCTTCCAGACTATCGGCGCCGTAGCGGGCCGTATGGCGAAGCGAAAAGCCCTCCGGCGCCCGCCCCGGCACAGATGGGGATGGCACCCCGTCGCTGCCAAGGGGGGCTGCGCCGCCAAACAACAGGATGCGATCGACAAGGCCGGCATCGAGGAAGGAACGCGCCGTGCGCGCACCGCCCTCCACGAGCAGCGAGGATATCCCGCGCGTGGCCAGCGCCACAAGCAGCATGTCGAGCTTGCGCGGGTCGCATTCCACCACCTCGACGCCAAGGCTCTCCAGCGCGTCGCGTCGGGCGATGAAGGCCGGATCGGCCTCGCCGTCGTTTTCGGCGACAAGCAGCACCGGCACGTCGCGCGCCGTGCGCGCCAGCTTCGACGTCACCGGCAGTTCCAGCCGCGGATCGAGCACGATGCGGACCGGCGAGCGGGCTTCCAGTCCCGGCAAGCGGCAGGTCAGTTCGGGATCGTCGGCAAGGGCGGTGCCGATGCCGACAAGGATCGCGTCCGTCTCGGCGCGCAGCACATGCACCTGCCCGCGCGATACCGGCCCCGTGATCGCCACCTGCCCCGCCCCGAGCCGGCCGAGCATGCCGTCGCTCGAAACCGCAAGTTTCAGAGTCATATAGGGCCGCTTCTTCGTCTGCCGCGTGAGATAAGCGGCGAGCGCGGCGCGGCCTTCAGCCTCCAGCACGCCCGTCTCCACGGCAATGCCGGCCGCTTGCAGCATGGAAAGTCCCCTTCCCGCCACGCGGATGTCGGGATCGGTGACGGATACGACGACGCGGGCGACGCCGGCGGCGATGAGCGCATCGGCACAGGGCGGCGTCTTGCCGTGATGGGAGCAGGGTTCGAGCGTGACATAGGCCGTTGCGCCGCGTGCCGCCGCGCCGGCTTCGGCGAGCGCCTGCGTTTCGGCATGCGGCCGTCCGCCGGGCGCGGTCACGGCGGAGCCGAGAACCACGCCATCCTTGACGATCAGGCAGGCGACGGAAGGATTGGTGGCCGTCAGGCCGAGATTGCGGCGGCTGAGGCGAAGTGCTGCCGCCATGAACCTGATGTCGTCGCGCGCGCCGCCGGACATCTAGCCATCGACGCCCGGATCACGGGCGATCTTGGCGGCGACCTCGGCGAGGATCTTCTCGAAGTCGTCGACATGGGAGAAGTCGCGGTAGACGGAGGCGTAACGCACGAAGCCCACGTCATCGAGCGCCTTCAGCGCCTCCAGCACCTGGAGGCCGATTTCCTCCGAGGCGATTTCCGTCTCGCCGGAGCTTTCCAGCCGGCGCACGATCCCTGAAACCGCGCGCTCGATACGGTCGCGGTCGACGGGCCGCTTGCGAAGCGCGATCTCGAAGGATTTCAAAAGCTTGTCGCGGTCGAAGGGGGCCTTGCGGCCCGTCTTCTTGACCACCATGAGATCACGCAGCTGCACCCGCTCGAAGGTGGTGAACCGACCGCCGCAATCCGGGCAGATGCGCCGGCGGCGAATGGCGGCCCCGTCCTCTGCGGGACGGGAATCCTTCACCTGCGTATCTTCCGAACCGCAATAGGGGCAGCGCATGAATTCTCCTTGCTCTGCGCGGTTCCCGGCGGAAACCGCGCAACACCGTATCCTGGAACGACCGGCTTACATGTAGGAATACATGGGGAAGCGTTCGGTCAGCTTGAGGACCTTGTCGCGCACGCCGGCTTCGACACTCGCATTGCCTTCGTCCGAATTGGCGACCTTCAGGCCGTCGAGAACCTCGACGATCAGGTTGCCGATTTCCTTGAACTCGGCTTCCTTGAAGCCGCGGGTCGTGCCGGCCGGCGTGCCGAGACGCACGCCCGAGGTGACGAAGGGCTTTTCGGGGTCGAACGGAATGCCGTTCTTGTTGCAGGTGACGTAAGCGCGGCCGAGGGCGGCTTCTGCGCGCTTGCCGGTGGCGTTCTTCTTGCGCAGGTCGACGAGCATCAGGTGGTTGTCGGTGCCGCCGGAGACGATGTCGAGGCCGCCGGCCTTCAGCGTCTCGGAAAGCGCCTTGGCGTTCTTGACGATCTGTGCGGCGTATTCCTTGAACTCCGGCTGCAGCGCCTCGCCGAAGGCCACGGCCTTGGCCGCGATGATGTGCATCAGCGGGCCGCCCTGGAGACCCGGGAAGACGGCCGAGTTGATCTTCTTGGCGATGTCCTCGTCGTTCGTCAGCACGACGCCGCCGCGCGGGCCGCGCAGCGACTTGTGCGTGGTCGTCGTGGCGACATGGCAATGCGGGAACGGCGACGGATGCTGGCCACCGGCGACGAGGCCGGCGATATGGGCCATGTCGACCATGAGATAGGCGCCGACTTCATCGGCGATCTCGCGGAAGCGCTTCCAGTCCCAGATGCGGGAATAGGCGGTGCCGCCGGCGATGATGAGCTTCGGCTTGTTCTTGCGGGCCTTCTCGGCGACATCGTCCATGTCGAGCAGGTTGTCGCCTTCGCGAACGCCGTAGGACACGACGTTGAACCACTTGCCGGACATGTTGACCGGCGAACCGTGCGTCAGGTGTCCCCCCGAGTTCAGGTCGAGGCCCATGAAGGTGTCGCCCGGCTGGAGCAGCGCGAGGAAGACGGCCTGGTTCATCTGCGAGCCGGAATTCGGCTGCACGTTGGCGAAGTTGACGCCGAACAGCTTCTTGGCGCGCTCGATGGCGAGTTCCTCGGCGATGTCGACGAACTGGCAGCCGCCGTAGTAGCGCTTGCCCGGGTAGCCCTCGGCATACTTGTTCGTCATGATCGAGCCCTGGGCTTCGAGCACGGCGCGCGACACGATGTTTTCGGAGGCGATCAGCTCGATTTCATGACGCTGGCGACCGAGTTCCTTCTGGATCGCGCCGAAAATATCCGGATCCGTATCGGCAAGGTTACGCGTGAAGAAAACGTCGGTGGCAGAAGTCTGGCTCATCCTCGAGGCTCCTTAAGGGTGGTGGCACGGTGTTTATCGTCCTCGCATGGCAAGGGCAATATCCGCTCCACGGTTTGCGCCATTTCAACGCATCTTCTGCAACAAAAACGACAGAGCGCGAAGACCTGAAAAGCAAAAGCCCCGCGATCCCTTGGGATGCGGGGCTTTCGACGGTTTTGAGCCGATTGCCTTATTGCGGCAGCAGATTGCTCTCGACGGACTGGCCGCCTTCCTGGTTGTAGCCGGTCTGGAGCGCCAGTTCCGTGGCGCCGTCCATCTGGTAGATGTCGTCGCGGAACTGGACGACGCGGTCGCGGGCCGACCATGCCGAGATGTAGACGAAGTAGACCGGCACCTCGGTCGCCAGCCGGATCGGCGAGCTGACGCGGGAGTTGATGACCTGCTCGATCTTCTCGCGCGACCAGCCGGGCGTGTCGCGCAGCAGCCAGGTCGTCAGGTCGCGCACGTTCTGCACGCGCACGCAGCCGGAGGATTCGAAGCGCATCAGCTTGTTGAACAGGCCCTGCTGGGGCGTGTCGTGCATGTATTCGTTGTTCGGATTGTGGAAGTTGATCTTCGTCGAGGACATGGCGTTGATCTTGCCCGGGTCCTGGCGGAACATCAGGTTCGGCGCCTTCTCGGCATTCCAGTCCACGGTTTCCGGCGCCACTTCCTGGCCCTTGCCGTCGATGAGGCGGATGTTGTTGCGCGCCAGATAGGTCGGGTCCTGACGCATCAGCGGCACGATGTCCTTCTCGATGATCGAGCGGGGCGCCGTCCAGTAGGGGTTGAGGATGACCTCATAGATCTTGGAATTGATGATGTGCGTCGGACGGCTCATGCGGCCGACCACGGCGACGTGGCGCGAGGCCACGCGACCACCTTCCACCGCCTCGATATAGGCGGCCGGGATGTTCACCATCACATAGCGCTGGCCGAGGTCGCCCGACATGGTCTGCAGGCGAACGAGGTTGGTGTTCAGCTGGCTGAGGCGGGTCGTGGCGGGCACGTTCATGGCCTTCAGCGTGTATTCGCCGAGAACGCCGTCCTGCGGCAGGCCGTGGCGGGCCTGGAAACGCTTGACCGCGCCATCGACGTAGGAATCGAAGGAGTCGGAGATGCCGGCGGCGCGCGGCAGGTCGCCCGAGATGATCAGGCGCTGGCGAAGCGCCTGCACGCCGGAATCGACGACGCCGATCTGCAGCTTCTGGGACGAATTGACCTGCGGCCAGCCGCCGTTCGACACGATCTGCTGGTAGTCGGAAATCGCCTGCTGGATGTTGGGGACCGAACCCGAGCCCAGGATCGGATTGTTGGACTGGACGGCTGCGGATGCACGCGAGGCCTGTGCATCGAACTGGTCGTCCCAGTTGCCGCGGCGCGGTGCATTCAGGACATCGTCAAGCGCCGTCTGGGCCAGAGCCGGGCCGGCAACGGCGGCGGCGCCGAAGGTTGCGGCGGAGCGCAGAAATGCGCGGCGCGAGAACACATCAGTTTCGGTTTTGCGAGACATCTATCCTACCATCTCCTGAGACGCCGTTCAAAGCGGCGGGCGCGCGGGCACGTGAACCGCGGTTCATACCCGATGCAGCTATCACGAACAGGGTTAACAAACGCAAACCGGCCGTGCCGCCCGCGCATACCTTAAGCCCAGCGTCCGGGTGTCATAGCAATATGGCCAATTCGTGTCTCGGCGGGCGGCGTAGGGCCTTGCACGAAAACGTGAAAAGCCGGACGCGCAGGGAACGCGGCCGGCTTTTGAGGAGGAGGTCGAGACGACTGTCGCGCTTACAGGCGGTACAGGATCGAGTCGTTCCAGAAGCGGTCGAGACGCTGGAGCAGCTTGTTCATCTGGTTGAACTCGCCTTCGCCGATGCCGCCGACCTTCTGGATCGAGCCGATATGGCGCTCGTAGAGCCTTGCGACGGTCTCGGCGATTTCCTGGCCGCTTTCCGTCAGGCTGATGCGGACCGAGCGACGGTCGATGCGCGAGCGCTGGTGGTTGATGAAGCCGAGATCGACCAGCTTCTTGACGTTGTAGGAAACGTTCGAGCCGAGATAGTAACCGCGCGAGCGCAGCTCGCCGGCGGTCAGTTCCGAGTTGCCGATGTTGAAGAGGAGCAGCGCCTGGACGGCGTTGACATCGGAGCGACCGGCACGGTCGAACTCGTCCTTGATCACATCGAGCAGACGGCGGTGCAGACGCTCGACGAGGTGGAGGGATTCCAGATAGAGGTTGCGGATCGCATCTTCCTGCTGATCGACGACCGGGGCCTGCTGGGGCTTCATCTTGGTGTTCATTGTTACTGCCTCACTGTTTTGTTTGGCGGTGTGGTTTGTTTTCCCGCCTTGAGTGAGAACCTAACGAATGCATCTAAAATTCTACTTAAACCGCAGCCTTAACAGCGCCTTACCAGAGGCCGATGCTGTCTCACGGTGAATCAGTTCTTACCGTGCGGGCCTGGCGGCGGCGCTGGAGGAAGAGCGCGGCGTGGAAAATCAGGAAGGTTGCGGCCACCGCGACATGCGCGAAGACCAGCAGCCGGTTGATGCCGAAGACGGACGGAAAGACCTCGTGCATGGCGATCTCGGTGGCCGCCGCGATCAGCCAGATCACCGGCCCCCAGGACACGAGAAGCCACAGGCCGACGGCGGCGACGGGAAATAGAACCGCAAGCGCGGTCGCGGCGGCCTTCCATGCCGGCGGCAGCAGGTCGAAGCGCCCTGCCCCGCCCAGCGAGAGACCGGTCAGCATGGCCCAATATTGAAGCGCGAACCAAAGCGACGTCACCGCCACGAGCCGCAGGAACAGCACGAACAGCGTTTCGGTCAGGCTTGGCCTCAGGCCCTTGGCAGAATCAGCGAGCATGCGGCCGACAGTAAGGGCAAGGTTTGTCCGCATAAAGAGCGCCCCGGCATTTTGCGCCGCGCACGGCCATATGCCGCAGCCCTCCCGATCGCTCGCGATTTGATTGACGGGGCCGGCGTGGTAAGGAGCGGAAAACACATCCAGCAAGGAAGCGGCATCATGACCGGCAGCAGAAACATCGTCGACGAGATCACCGGGCACCGCCGCATGCGGCGCAACCGGAAGGCCGACTGGACGAGACGGCTGGTGCAGGAAAACCGCCTGACGGTCGACGATCTCATCTGGCCCGCCTTCGTCGTGCCCGGCACCAATGTCGTCGACCCCGTCGCCGCCATGCCGGGCGTCAACCGGATGAGCATCGACAAGCTGGTCGAGGCGGCGAAGGAAGCGGCCGATCTCGGCATTCCGGCCATCGCCACCTTCCCCAATATCGACATGGCGCTGCGCGACGAAACCGGTTCCCACTGTCTTGCCGCAAACAACCTCATCAACGAGGCGACCCGTGCCATCAAGCAGGCCGTGCCCAATATCGGCGTCATTACCGATGTCGCGCTCGATCCCTTCACCAGCCACGGCCATGACGGCGTGCTGCGCGGCGATGTCATCGTCAACGACGAGACGGTCGAGCTTGTCGCCAGGGCGGCGGTCATCCAGGCCGATGCCGGTTCCGACATCATCGCGCCGTCGGAAATGATGGACGGCCGCATCGGCGTGATCCGCCGCGCGCTGGACGAGGCCGGGCACCAGAATGTCGGCATCATGGCCTATGCCACCAAGTTCGCCTCCGCCTTCTACGGCCCGTACCGCGACGCCATCGGCACCGGCGGCCTGCTGAAGGGCGACAAGAAGACCTATTACATCGATCCGGCCAACGGCACCGAGGCGATCCGCGATGCCGCGCTCGATGTCGAGGAAGGCGCCGACACGCTCATGGTCAAGCCCGGCCTGCCCTATCTCGACATCTGTTGGCGCATGAAGGAAGCCTTCGGGCTTCCCGTCTTCGCCTATCAGGTCTCGGGCGAATACAGCCAGATCAAGGCCGCCGCGCTGAACGGCTGGATCGACGGCGAGCGCGTGATGCTCGAAACCCTGCTCGCCTTCAAGCGCGCCGGCTGCGACGGCATCCTCAGCTATTTCGCCATGGATGTCGCGCGGCATCTCGCGAAGCGGGGATAATCCTTCGCGTCGGGCCGAACTCGCCTTTCGGGCGTAAGGTGAATTCAGATCAAAAGATAAGCGGGATCGTGATTATGACGATCATGGCGGTAAAATAGGTCCGGGAGCATCCTTTCCCGAACAAAGGATTAGCCGCAATCTCCGCGATCGACATAAGATAGACGGCGCAAAAGAGAAGCATGCAGGCATGCCAATAGGCGCCCCACAATAGGGGCGCCATTGCGAATCCGAATACCACGGATGCGCTCGCAGAGGCGAAACCGACTGTCCTCGCGGCCACATGCGCGATTAGCGCCTGTACGCGCTTCATCTCGCGCTTGCTGCGCTGCCATTCCCACAGGCCCTTGGCGAACCAAAGGAAGATGGTCGCGAGGAAGAGCGAATAGAAGGGAATATGTTCGAACAGCAGGTCGCCGCCCCAGTTCGCCTTGGCGAAGTAGTTGTAGCCGACATATTGCAGCAAACCGAAAGACAACCCGACAGACGCAAAGAAAGGGGCGTCCTTGCGCAGATCCTCACCGGCGTGCATCCATGGTCCTTGATTGTTTTCCTTCATCAGTATCTCCTTGCATTTTGATTTTCGGGCCGCAGCCTTAAAACGGAGATAAGGAACTCCATCCGTTGTTTTCCGCGCAAAAATTCCCATATCTGGATCATGATCCACGACGGAGACAGGCAGATGAGCGCTGATTTCAACGAAACGCGGGTTCCGACGACGGACTGGCAGGCCTATCGTGGCGTGCTGTCGCGGCGCGTCTTCGCTTTCCTGATCGACTACGCGATCATCGCGCTGCTCTGGGTGCCTGCTGCCGTGGTGGTCTTCTTCCTCGGCATCCTGACGCTCGGCCTCGGCTTCTTCCTCTATCCGGCGCTGTTCACCATCGTCGCGCTGTTCTATTTCGGCTTCACGATGGGCGGGCCGAGCCAGGCCAGTGCGGGCATGAACGCCATGGGCCTCATGCTGGCCCGGACGGATGGTCGTCCGATCGACTTCCTGACGGCCGTCGTGCATCTCGTCCTGTTCTGGATCGGCAATGTGGTGCTGACGCCCTTCATCGTGCTTGTCGGCCTCTTCACCGATCGCGGCCGCCTGCTGCACGATCTTCTTCTCGGCACGGTGGTGGTTCGCCGCGATCGTTATTGAGGGGACGAGAACACACGGACGAAATCCGCCAGTTGACCTTTTCCCGAACTAGGCCATGGTATTGGCATAGAAGTGTCACAGAGCGACGGGTACGCCTTACGGCCGATGAACACGCACGCAACATCCTCCCCGCAATTCTATCTCACCGCGCCGGCGGCTTGCCCCTATCTGCCGCAGGAGATGGAGCGGAAGGTGTTTACCCATCTGGTGGGTGAGCGCGCGCCGGAACTGAACGATCTCCTCACCCAGGGCGGCTTCCGCCGCTCGCAGAACATCGCCTACCGCCCGGCCTGCGAAAGCTGCCGGGCCTGCATCTCGGTGCGCATCCTCGTCAACGAGTTCGAGCCGCGCCGCACCATGCGGCGTGTGCTGGCCGCCAATGCCGATCTCGTCTCGCGCGATTACCCCGCCGAACCCTCCAGCGAGCAGTATTCGCTGTTCCGCGGTTACCTCGATGCCCGCCACCAGAAGGGCGGCATGTCCGACATGTCGGTTCTCGACTATGCGATGATGGTGGAGGACACCCACGTCAACACGCGCATCATCGAATATCGTCTGCGCGAGGAAGGTGCGGGCCTCAAGGAGCGTCCGCAAGGCGAATTGCTGGCGGTCGCGCTCACCGACCGCATGGGAGACGGCCTTTCCATGGTCTATTCCTTCTATGACACCGAGCGGGCCGATCGTTCGCTCGGCACCTTCATGATCCTCGACCACATCAGGCGCGCCAGGGCGCTCGGCCTGCCGCATGTCTATCTCGGCTATTGGGTCAAGGGATCGCGCAAAATGGACTATAAGACAAAGTTTTTGCCGCAAGAGCACCTGATGCCGCGCGGATGGGAGCGCTATGATGGGGATAGTGCAGCCTCGTAGTCGATTCCCGGTCCCGCCTTGCCCCATACGAACGATCCCGCCCTTCACCGCAAGGGTCTTCTGATAACCGCCATCGGCGGTCTCGCCCTCTCCTTCGATATCCCGCTGATCCGTTCCGCCCATGGCGAGTTCTGGTCGATGGTCGTCGTCCGGAACGTAGCCGTTTTCGGGATGGCGCTCGTCCTGTGGGCCGGGCTGAATTTCGTGCTGCGCCGCAGGACCGTTCTGGTGCCCGGCCGCGTCGGCCTTCTGATCGCGCTGTTCTACGGCATCAACGGCCTCACCTTCATGTTGGCGGTGTTCAACACCACCACCGCCAATGTGGTTTTCATCCTCGCCTTCACCTCGATGTTCGCGGCGATCCTTTCCTGGATTTTCCTCGGCGAGCGTCCGTCCAATGCGACGCTCCTCACCATGGCCGCCATGGGCGGTGGGGTTCTGCTGATCGTCCATGACGGGCTTTCCAGCGGAAACGTCTTCGGCGACGCGATGGCGGCCTGTTCCGCCTTCCTGCTTGCGGCATCCTTGACGCTCAGCCGCAAAAGCGGCGCGGAAATGGGCTTCGTTCCTTTGGTCGCCACCCTGCTGCCGGGCGTTCTCGCGGTGTTCTTCCTGCCGCCCGGCGGCCTTATCGTCGCCGAACCGTTCTATATCCTGCTCAACGGCCTCGTGCTGCTGCCCCTCGCCTTCTGGTGCCTCGCCACCGGCCCGCGCTACCTCTCGGCACCGGAAGTCGGCATGTTCTATCTCGTGGAGACGGTGCTGGCGCCCGTCTGGGTGTGGATCGCCTTCTCCGAAACCCCCACGACGCAGACGCTGATCGGCGGGGCCATTCTCACCCTCGCCCTGCTCGGCCACTCGCTGTGGCAGATGCGTTCCAAATCCCGCGCCGCACAGGCAAACGGCGTGGCAGTGGAGCTCCCCCTCACGCACTGATCCTTGAGACTGGCCGGGGCGCATGTTATAACTTGGTTATAACGGAGCTAAAACCATGAACATCACCATCCGCAAGATCGGCAATTCGGAAGGCATCATCATCCCCAAGGACGTCCTCGACCGCATGGGCGTCAAGGCGGGGGACGAGATCACCATGACCAGCGATGGGGACAAGATTATCCTCGCCGCCGCCGATGGCGATTTCGACCGGCAGCTCGGACACGCCGAAAAATTCATGGATCGCTACAAGGTCGCCCTGAAGAAGCTTGCCGAATGAGCGTCGTCTTTTTGGAGCGGGCGCTTGTGGAGCGCTTGCAGGCCGTGCAAATCCAGCGATTTGGCGGTGCCAGCGGCCTGCGCGACGAAAACGCTTTCGAGTCGGCGTTATCAAGGCCTGTCAACAAGGCAGTCTACGGATGCAATGACATTTTCGAACTCGCGGCGGCCTACCTTTTCGGCCTGGCGAGAAATCACGCCTTCGTCGACGGCAACAAGCGCATCGCCATCGTCACCGCTGCCGTTTTCCTGATGGAGAACGGCTACGAGATCGCGACCGACGACGCGACCCTCTACACGTTCGTCCTCGCCGTCGCGGCGGGCGAGATCGATGAAGAGGGCGCGACGCGGTTTTTGCGCGACGTCAGCGTCCCCTATCCCGGATGATCAGCCGCTGAACCTGCCGCTGCGGGGAAAACCCTTCGGCACGGTTCGGCCGGCAGTGGCGCGGTCGCCCAGCCATTCGGCCAGCTCGTCCCTGTTGCGCACGAAGTTGCGGCCGGCGCTGTCGTCCCAGGACAGGCCATCCTCCATCGCAAAGCAACGGATATCGGAGACGCCGCCGTCCTTGTAGCGCTGCAGGCGCACGCCCTTGCCGCGCGACATCTCGGGCAGCTGCGACAGCGGGAAGACCAGCATCTTGCGGTTTTCGCCGACGACGGCCACATGATCGCCGCGCACCGGCACGACGAGCTTGGCCTCATCCGGCATGCCGACATTCATCACCTGCTTGCCCTTGCGGGTGTTGGCGACCATTTCGGTTTCCGAGACGATGAAGCCGTTGCCGGCCTGCGAGGCGACGATGACCTTGCGCGCGGGATCGTGCACGAAGGCCGTCAGCACGTCCTGATCGTTCTCCATGTCGACCATGATGCGCAACGGCTCGCCGTGGCCACGCCCGCCCGGCAGCTTGTCGGCGCCGAGCGTGAAGACCTTGCCGCCCGTCGTCATGATCAGAACCTTGTCCGTGGTCTGTGCGGGGAAGGCCACCTTCAGCGCATCGCCTTCCTTGAACTGGAGGCCGGACGTATCGGCGATGTGCCCCTTCAGCGCGCGCACCCATCCCTTTTCGGAGATGACGACCGTTACCGGCTCCTTCTCGATCATCGCCTGCTGGATGGCCTCGATATCGGCGTCCGGGGCGCTTGCGAACTGCGTGCGGCGGCGGCCGAGTTCGGTCGCTTTGGCGAATTTCTTGCGGACCTCGCCGATCTCCCAGGCGACGGTCTGCCACTGCTTCTCGTCGGAGGCGAGCAGCGCCTCGATCTCCGCCTTCTCCTTCGACAGCGTGTCGAACTCGGTGCGGATCTCGAATTCCTCGAGCTTGCGCAGCGAACGCAGGCGCATGTTGAGGATCGCTTCGGCCTGGACGTCCGTCAGCGAGAACGTCTCCATGAGAGACGTCTTCGGCTCGTCCTCCTCGCGGATGATGCGGATCACCTCGTCGAGGTTGAGATAGGCGATCAGGTAACCGCCGAGGATTTCCAGCCGGCGGTCGATGGCGGCCAGGCGGAAGCGCGAACGGCGCTGGAGCACGTCGCGGCGATGATCGAGCCACTCGACGAGAACGTCCTTCAGGCCCATGACCTTCGGCACGCGCCCCATCGACAGAACGTTCATGTTGAGCGGAATGCGGCTTTCCAGCTCGGAGAGCTTGAAAAGCGATTCCATCAGGATCGTCGGATCGACGGTGCGGCTCTTGGGCACCAGCACGATGCGCACGTCTTCCGCCGATTCGTCGCGGATATCCTCCAGAAGCGGCAGCTTGCGGGCGATCAGCAGTTCGGCGATCTTCTCGATCAGGCGCGACTTCTGCACCTGATAGGGAATTTCGGTGATGACGATCTGGTAGCCGCCACGGCCCAGATCCTCAGTCTCCCACTTGGAGCGCACGCGGAAACCGCCGCGGCCCGTCCTGTAGGCCTCGATGATGCTTTCACGGCTGTCGATGATGACGCCGCCCGTCGGCAGGTCCGGGCCCTGCACGAATTCGACCAGCTTCTCGACATCGGCATCGCGGTTGCGGATCAGGTGAAGTGCTGCGTCGCACAGTTCGTGCACGTTGTGCGAGGGAATGGACGTCGCCATGCCGACCGCGATGCCGGACGAACCGTTGGCCAGGAGGTTCGGGAAGGCGCCCGGCAGCACGACCGGCTCGTCGTCTTCCTCGTTGTAGGTCTTGCGGAAGTCGACCGCATCCTGATCGATGCCCTCGAGGAGCAGCATCGCGACCTCGGTCATGCGCGCTTCGGTGTATCGATAGGCGGCCGCATTGTCGCCATCGATATTGCCGAAGTTGCCCTGCCCGTCGACGATCGGATAGCGCTGCGAGAAGTCCTGCGCGAGACGCACGAGGGCGTCGTAGACCGACTGGTCGCCGTGCGGGTGGAATTTACCGATGACGTCGCCGACGATACGCGCGCATTTCTTGAAGGAGGAATTGGACCTGAGGCCCATCTCGCTCATGGCATGGATGATACGGCGGTGAACCGGCTTCAGGCCGTCGCGCACATCCGGCAGCGCGCGCTGCGTGATGGTCGACAGCGCATAGGCCAGGTAGCGCTCTTCAAGCGCCGCCTTGAGGTCAATAGGCTGGATGTGGTCGTCTCCGCCATCAGGCGGCAAAGCGTTTTGTCCCATGGGTCTTGACTAACCTTCATACCGATTCGCGGCAAGGAATCCGGGCGATCCGCCTGTGGATAGCGCTTGTAAAGGCTGTTGGTGAAATCGCCGCGGGACACAAGAAATACATGGAAAGTTGCAAACAGCCGAATATAGTCGCCCCGCCGCTCGTCTAGAGGCGGTACGGCAAGGCAGCCGTTCAGAAAACCAGAAAGAGAGCCAATCAATGATGCGCACCTCCCACTTCCGCAGCCTTCTCGCAGGCGCCGCGCTCGCCACCCTGGCAAGCCCCGCTTTCGCGCTTGACGGTGCGGACCTGATGACCAAGCTGAACGCCACCTATGCCACGAGCGGCGTTTCTGTCGGTTACTCGAATGTTGCCGTCGACGGCTCCACCGTGACGCTGGAAGGCACCGAACTGAAGGCAACCGGCACCGACACCCCGATCAAGCTCGGCACCGTCACCATGGAAGGCGTCGAAGAAGACGGCGACGGCGGCTACACGATCGAAACCATCGGCTTCGAAGACGTCAACGTCACCGAAGCAGAATCCACCGTCTCGGCGAAGGACCTCGCCCTCAACGGCGTCGTCGTGCCCGGCAAGATCGTTCCCGGCACGCTGGAATCGCTGCTGATGTACGAATCCGCCAGCGCCGGCCCGATCAGCGTCACCTCCAAGGGCAAGGAAGTCTTCTCCATGTCCGGCATGGAGACAAACATCACCCGCATGGACAACGATGCAGGCCTGGAGTTCGACGCCAAGTTCTCCGACCTCAAGGCTGACCTGACGAGTGTCGAAGACCCCAAGGCCAAGGACACGCTCAACAAGCTCGGCATCCAGTCGCTCGAAGGCGAAGTTTCGATGGCCGGCAACTGGGAACTGGCCAGCGGCAAGCTCGCCGTGGACGAATATGCCTTCGACTTCAAGGATATCGGCCGCCTGAACCTGCAGCTCGCCTTCTCGGGCTACACGCTCGACTTCATCAAGAACATGCAGGAAGCGCTCAAGACCGCAGAGGCCAATCCGAACAAGGAAGAGGCCAACGCAGCCATGGGCATGGCCATGATGGGCCTCGTCCAGCAACTGACCTTCAACAACGCCACCATCTCGTTTGAGGACGCCTCGATCACCAAGAAGCTGCTCGACTACGCCGGCAGCGAACAGGGTGTCACGGGCGACCAGATGGCACAGTCGCTGAAGGGCCTGGTTCCGATCATGATCGCGCAGCTCAACATGCCCGACCTGCAGAACCAGATCTCGGCTGCCGTCAACACCTACCTGGACGACCCGAAGAGCATCAAGATCAGCGCCGAGCCGAAGGAGCCGGTGCCGTTCCCGATGATCATGGGTGCCGCCATGGGTGCACCGCAGACCATTCCGCAGGTCCTCGGCGTCACCGTCACGGCCAACGAATAAGGCCCGCCCTTCGGCGTTTCGCCTGACATTGAAGGCCCGGAGCATCGCTCCGGGCCTTTTGCGTTCCAGGCTTCGCATCAGGGCTGCGCCGGGACGTCGCGTCCCGACCAGTCCACCCGGCGCGTCGCATACATGGTTGCGGCAATGGCGGTGAAGGAGATGATCGCCCCGGCCAGCAGGGCATATTCATCCTCGCGCAGCACCAGATACATGATGCCGTAGGCCGCCAGCAGTACCGTGCCGAGGGCCACGCCGTTCCTGCGGCTTGCCGTCGCGCTGCCGAGATAGGCGGAGATGAGGAGCGTCGTGGCGATGGCGGCGATGGCGTAGGCGAGCGTGAAGCCCGCATGCTCGGCCAGCGCCAGCAAGAGCACGTAGAACACGATGAGCGCGAGGCCCGTCAGCACATACTGGATCCAGTGCACCATGCGCCCGCCTTTCAGCTCCACGACGAAGACGGCGAGGAAGACGAGCGAGATGAAGCCGATGGAGTATTTCAGCGTGCGCGACACGACCTGGTAGAACTGCACGGGCTCCACGAGGTTGATGCTCATCAGGCTCTCCGACAAGGGCAGCATGGATCCCGACACGGCCTTGTCGATGCCGCGCGCGAGATAGGGGATCGTCCACGTCGCGGTGAAGTCCTTGTCGGTGATGGTTTTCTTCTCCGGCAGGAACAGGCCTTCGAAGCCCGGATGCGGCCAGTTCGCCTTCGCCTGGAAGCTCGTCGTCTGCCCGGCGGGCGCCACGGCGAAGCTGCGCGAGCCGTTCAGCGACAAGGCGATGTCGAAGGCAAATCCCTTTTCGATCAGCGCCCGGTCGATCGGGCGGTGGACGCCGGCATTCGACTGCGACCGGCCGTAATCCATCGTGCCGGCCACGCCCATTGCGGAAATCTGCCGCATGCCGGGATCGAACGGAAGGACCGGGCCATCGTCGATCTTCACGCCCGCATCCGAGCGGATGCCGGTGATGTCGTTGATGTTGAGCACGAGGATGGCGCGGCTGAAATCCGGCGTGCCGTCGAACCGGGCGAGATCCTGCAGGATGCCGGCGCCGAAGCGGCCCTTGAGCGTGAGGGCGCCGTTATAGACCGGCAGCGTGTAGATCGACAGGCGGCGTTCCTCCGCCTTGAGGTCGGCCGTCACGTCCAGCGTCTCGGGCATGACGAGCGCCCATTCCGTGACCCTTTCGACCAGGGTGCGCCCGTCCACCTGCCGGCTGCGCATGACTTCGAACGGCACGGCGATATAGGGGCCGTTGACCGCCTGATCCCCGCCCCAGCCGTGGGAAATGCGGTTGGAGACCTCCCTCGCCCGGTCGGCGCGTTCTTCGGTGAGGCCCCAGACGAGGAGCAGCGGCACGAGAAGCGCCACCGAAATGACGCCGATCATGATGAACTTGACGCCGGGCGAGCGCAGCAAGGCGCCGAGATTGCCGCGCGGCTCCGCATAAGGCAGCGGCCGGGGTGGTGTGGAAGCAGGATCGTCGGAATGCGGTTCGGTCATGGAAGTCCCTCCAGTCGTTGTTCGCCATTATAGGCGCGCTCACGCTAGGGGTGCATTTCGACCGATTGTTCGCGGAATTGGGATCGAGTGACGGCGAATTCGCGGCATTGTCGCGCTGCGTCACGGACAGCGGAAACCCGGCGCAGGGGCCGGGTTTCCAATGGGTGCAGGCTTATTCGAGGACCTGGACCACGGTGCGGGTCTGCGGATCGACGATCACGCGGCGCTCGTTGACCACGGTGTAGCCGTAATCGGTGTAGCCCTCGACCGGGTAGATTTCGACGGTCTCGGGAATGACGCGGCCTTCGAGGACATCGCCCTCATAGGTCACGGACGGCACCTGCTGTTCCAGAACGTAGGTGCGCACGCCGCCGGGGACCACGACCGTCGATTCGGTCATGACCGGATCGGTCTGCTGGATGATGACCGTATCCTGGGCGTAGGCCGTTGCGGACAGCGAGAGAAAGGCGGCCGCGCCGGCGAGAATGAGCTTGCTGGTCATGTTCGTTCTCCTTTGTCGATGGCAGAAGAACGGTCATGAGGCCGAAGGGTTCCCTCGGGCGGGACGGCGATGCGTCCCGCCCTTGGAAAATCAGTCCTTCTTCTGCGACGGCACGACGCGCAATGCCAGTTCGCGAAGCTGCGTCGGCGTGGCCGGCGACGGGGCGTTCATCAGGAGGTCCTGCGCCTGCTGGTTCATCGGGAACAGCGAGATTTCGCGCAGGTTCTTCGCGCCGACGAGCAGCATGACGACGCGGTCGATACCGAAGGCGCAGCCGCCGTGCGGGGGCGCACCGTACTGGAACGCGCGGTAGAGGCCGCCGAAGCGCTCTTCCACGTCGTGCTGGCTGAGGCCGACCTTCTCGAAGGCCTTGACCATCAGTTCCGGCGACTGGTTACGGATCGAGCCCGAGGCGATCTCGAAGCCGTTGCAGACGGCGTCGTACTGGTAGGCCTTCAGTTCCAGCGGGTCCTTGCTGTCGAAGGCTTCCAGGCCACCCTGCGGCATGGAGAAGGGGTTGTGGGCGAAGTCGATCTTCTTTTCGTCCTCGTTGTATTCGTAGAACGGGAAGTCGACGATCCAGCACATTTCGAAGCGGTCGCGATCGACGAGGTTCAGCTCCTCGCCGGCGCGGGTGCGGGCTTCGCCGGCGAACTTGTAGAACTTGGCCGGATCGCCGGCAACGAAGAAGCAGGCATCGCCGTCATCGAGGCCGAGCTGCGTGCGGATGGCTTCCGTGCGCTCCTCGCCGATGTTCTTGGCAAGCGGGCCCGCACCTTCCAGCTTCTCGCCTTCCTTGCGCCAGAAGATGTAGCCGAGGCCGGGCTGGCCGGTCGACTGCGCCCAGGCGTTCATGCGGTCGCAGAAGGCGCGGCTGCCGCCGGTCTTCGCCGGGATCGCCCAGACCTGAACCTTCGGGTTGGACGCGATCATGTTGGCGAAGACCTTGAAGCCCGAACCGGCGAAGTGATCGGTGACGGCTTCCATGACGATCGGGTTGCGCAGGTCGGGCTTGTCGGAGCCGTATTTGCGGATCGCTTCGTCATAGGGGATGCGCGGCCACTGCTTCGTGACGGGCTTGCCTTCGGCGAACTCCTCGAAGACGGCCGTCATCATCGGCTCCATCGTTTCCCAGACGTCTTCCTGGGTGACGAAGCTCATTTCGACGTCGAGCTGGTAGAACTCGCCCGGCAGGCGGTCGGCGCGCGGGTCTTCGTCGCGGAAGCACGGCGCGATCTGGAAATAGCGGTCGAAGCCGGCGACCATCAGGAGCTGCTTGTACTGCTGCGGGGCCTGCGGCAGGGCGAAGAACTTGCCCTCATGGATGCGCGACGGCACGAGGAAGTCGCGCGCGCCCTCCGGCGAGGAGGCCGTCAGGATCGGCGTGGTGTATTCGGCAAAGCCCGCCTCGCCCATGCCCTTGCGCATGGCCGAGATGATCTGCGTGCGGCGAACGATGTTCCTGTGCAGCGTCTCGCGGCGCAGGTCGATGAAACGGTACTTCAGGCGGACGTCTTCCGGGTATTCCGGCTCGCCGAAGACCGGCAGCGGCAGCTCCCTGGCGGCCGAGAGAACCTCGATATCCTGCGCGTAGAGCTCGATCTCGCCCGTGGGCATGCCCTTGTTGACGGTGTCTTCCGTGCGCGCCTTGACGAGGCCGTCGATGCGGATGACCCACTCGCCGCGGACCGTCTCGGCCGTCTTGAAGGCCGGGCTATCAGGGTCGGCGACGACCTGGGTGATGCCGTAATGGTCGCGCAGGTCGATGAAGAGCACGCCGCCATGATCTCGCACGCGGTGGACCCAGCCGGAGAGACGGACAGTCTGGCCGACGTCGGACTTGCGGAGGGCGGCGCAGGTGTGGCTGCGGTAACGGTGCATCGTGGTATCCTGAAATGCTGACGGGCCACGCGGGAACATCCCGGCGCGGCCACCCAAGAAAAATCGGGCGGACAAGCGCATGACCCGGCCCGTTTGTCAAGGCTTGGCGGGCCTTGCGACGGCCCGGCAGGGGCTGGAGGGCCTGCCATGCCGCGGTACCGGACATCGGCCGACAACGTGGCGCGCCGCCCTTCCCGCTCACCGGTCACGCGGCGGCGAATCGAAAGCCGCCATGCCCAGCCGCGCCACCCTGTCTCCCCAGCACCGCACGGCGGCGCGGAAGGCGGCGGCCGGCGGCGCGTCGAGATCGGTCACGCAGAGCGGCAGGAGAAGCGCCGGCTTGCCCGCGACCGGCCGAAGGGGCCCGAGGCAGATGCCGGCGCGGCGGCAGCGGCGCAGCCCGCACCAGTGGCGCGGGCAGGACGCCGCAAGCGCTGCCAGCCGGCAGAGCGTTTCGTGTTCGAGCGTATGACTTTCGGAGTCCGGAAGGCTTTCGGTTTGCGATGCGGTCATGGAGACGGCTCCTGCGACAGTGCCCACGCGACGCGTCGCGTCCGTGGTTTGGCTCTCTTCTCAATGGCCCGGGCCAGCCGGGATCGGACGGGGCGCCGGAGCTGCCTCATCTGTAAGTGTATTTAATGGCACCTTCCGGCACCCCGTTCGGTGTCTTTTGCCCGGCAACTGCGGTTTCTCTGCAAGAACCGGCGCCTTCTCCAGGGCGACCGCTCACCGGCAGGCGCCGGGGCGGTGCGAAAGGCCGGCAAGGCTACGCCATTGCGACCAGTCGCCGGTTCCCTTGTGTGCCACACAGGCACGCCCCTGCTGCCAGGAGCCGGGAGGGAAACCATTTTCTGCCGGGCCCCTTGCCTGCGACATGCGTCGGTATCGACAGACAAGGGCACCGGTCCCGCCTCGCCGGCAACGCACTCCGGTGTATCCGCGGCGGGACACGCGCATTATCGGCCGGCTGCGAAGAGCGGGGACGTTTCGCGGCAACATTTTTCGTCGCAAAAGGGCTTAGATGTTGAAATCGCTGCGGTTCAGCATGAGCCACTGCAACATCATGATGGTCTTTGCATCCACGATTCCGCCGGTCGCGATGAGGCCGACAGCCTCCTCGACGGGCATTTCGACGACCTCGATATCCTCGCCCTCGTGATCGACGCCGCCGCCCTTGCCGTCGCGCCTGCTGGCATCGATGCGGGCGGCAAAGCAGGAGACGCGCTCGGTGAGCGTGCCGGGGCTGGAATACATGTCGAAGACGTGGCGCAGGCCGCTGATGGCATAGCCGGTCTCCTCCATCGCCTCGCGGGCGATGGCGTCTTGCGGGCTGTCATCATCCAGGAGGCCGGCGGGGACTTCCAGCAGGAAGCCGTCCGGATGGCCGCCGAAGAAGGCGCCGGGGCGGAACTGACGCACCAGCACGACCGAGCGGCGGTCGGGATCGACCAGCAGGATGGCGGCAGCTGCACCGTGATCGTGCACCTCGCGGTCGAGCCGCTCGACGCGGCCATCGGCGCGGGTCTGCTCGACGACGATGGTGCTGAGCCGGATGAAGCGCTTCCACACCGTCTGCTGGTCGACGATGCGGATGGCGGACGAAGCGGGGGCCGTCATGGAAAGTCCTTGCGATGTGTGGGCGGTCATGTCCTGCGCAGCCAGACACGGTTGTCGTGGAAGGCGGCACCGCCATAGGGCGCGACGGGATCGGCGCCGGTCAGCACATTGATGCCCTCGCCGTCCAGGTGGGCGGAATTCGGCCAGATTCCCTCGGCGATCAACACGCCGGGCTTGACGGCATCCGTGACCTTCGCATGCAGGCGGATATCGCCGCGCGCGTTGCCGAGCTGCACGACATCGCCTTCCGCGATGGCGTTGGCGCGCGCATCCTCCGGGTGGATCATCACCTCCGGGCGGCCTTCGCGCTCGCGCGAGCTCTTCATCTCCGTGAAGGAGGAATTGAGGAAGGTGCGGGCCGGCGACGTGGCGAGGCGGAACGGATGTTCGGCATCCGGCGTCTCGATGATCTCGACATGATCAGGAAACTTCGGCAGCGCCTCATGCGGCCCGAAGGCGCCCAGCGCCCTGGGCGGCCGGTTCGGGGCGGGCGTTCCGGTCCAGTCCGGCCTGAAACGGAACTTGCCGTCCGGGAAGCCGAAGCCTTTCACGAAATGCGCCGTCTCGAAATCCGGCTGGCAATCGATCCACTTCTCTTCCTTCAGCCCGTCGAAATCCATGTCGTAGGCGGGCAGCATGCGGGTGATGTGCTCCTGCTCGGTGAGGCCGAAGCCCGGCTTGTCCGCGACGCCCAGGCGCCTGGCCAGTTCCTCGATGACGAAGAGATTGGTGCGCACCGTGGCCGGCGGCTCCACCAGCTTGGGGCCGAGCAGGATGTGCTGCTGGCCGCCGCCGCGATAGATATCGTCATGCTCGACGAACATGGTGGCGGGCAGTACGATATCGGCCAGCTTCGCCGTATCCGTCATGAACTGCTCGTGCACGGCGACGAAGAGATCGTCGCGCAGGAAACCCTGCTTCACGAGGCGCTGTTCGGGCGCGACATTCACGGGATTGGTGTTCTGGATCAGCATGGCCGTGACGGGGCCGCCATGGCGCAGGGCAACGGCGTCGCCCGTCAGGATGCGGCCGATCTGCGACTGATCGAGCGCGCGGATATCGGGATCGGCATAGGACAGGCCCATCAGGTCCGACTTGCGCAGGCGGAAGATGCCGGAATTGCTGTGGAAGGCCCCGCCGCCCTCATATTGCCATGAGCCCAGCACGGTGGCGATGGAGAGCGCCGCATGCATGGCGACCGCGCCGTTGCGGCTGCGGGTGAAGCCGTAGCCGAGACGGAAGAAGCTCTTCTTCGTCTGCCCGACCAGCGCGGCGAAGGCCTCGATCTCGGCGACACCGAGGCCGGTGATGGCGGCGGCCCAATGCGGCGTGCGGGTGGCGAGATGCGCCTCCAGCCCGGCCGGATCATCGGCATACTTGGCCATATAGGCGCGGTCGGCATAACCATCGCGGAAGGCGACGTGCATGACGGCGCAGGCGAGCGCCGCATCCGTGCCGGGCCGCAGCTTGAGCGCCAGATCGGCCTGCTTCATCGTGGGATTGTCGTAGATATCGATGACGACGATCTTCGCGCCGCGCTCCTTGCGGGCCCTGACCGCGTGGGTCATCACGTTGACCTGCGTGGCCACCGCGTTCGTGCCCCAGATCACCACGCAATCGGACGCGGCCATCTCGCGCGGATCGGGGCCGCGCAGCGCGCCGGCGCCCATCACGAAGCCGGTCCAGGCGGTGTTGGTGCAGATCGAATCGAAGAAGCCGGAATAGCGCTTGGCGTGGCGCAGGCGCTCGATGGAATCGCGCTGCACGAGGCCCATCGTGCCGGCGTAATAATAGGGCCAGACGGCCTCCGCGCCATGGGCCTGCTCGGCCTTGACGAAATTCTCGGCGATCGCGTCGAGTGCGGCGTCCCAGGAGATGTCGCCCCATTCGCCGCTGCCCTTCCCGCCCTTGCGGACGAGCGGCTTCATCAGCCTGTCGGGATGATAGAGGCGCTCGGCATAGCGGGCGACCTTGGCGCAGATGACGCCGGCCGTGTAGCTGTTGTCGGCGCTGCCCTTGATGCGGCCCATGCGTCCATCCGCGCCGATCTCGACATCGAGCGCGCAGGTGGAGGGACAGTCGTGCGGGCAGGCCGAATGGACGGTCCGCGGTTTTCCGAGATTTGGTGTCGCAACGTTCATGGCTTTTGTATATTGCAGGGCGCGAACGGCCAAAAGGCAAATCATTCTACCATCGCAACAATTCATCGTCGCATCAGAGCGCGTGATCGCGCGGGAACGCCATGAACTATCGCCACGTCTACCATGCCGGCAATTTCGCGGATGTGCTCAAGCATGCCGTGCTCGCGCGCCTCGTCACCTACATGCAGGGCAAGGACAAGGCGTTCCGCGTGCTCGACACCCATGCCGGCATCGGGCTCTACGACCTCTCGGGCATCGAGGCGCAGAAGACGGGCGAATGGCGCGACGGCATCGGCCGGCTGCTTGCCGGCGACCTGCCGGCGGATGTGGCCGATATCCTGGCGCCCTATCTCAAGGCCGTTCAGGAACTGAATCCGCAAGGCGGGCTAACCTATTATCCCGGCTCGCCAAAACTGGCCCGCATGCTGTTTCGCCCGCAGGACCGGCTCTCGGCCATGGAGCTGCATCCCGACGATTACGAGACGCTGCACCGGCTGTTCGACGGCGACTTCCAGAGCCGCATCACCCATCTCGACGGCTGGCTTTCGCTCGGCGCGCATCTGCCGCCCAAGGAAAAGCGCGGCATCGTGCTGGTCGATCCGCCCTTCGAGATCGAGGGCGAATACGAGCGGCTGGTGGACGGGCTGGAAAAGGCCGTGCGGCGGTTTCCGGGCGGCGTCTACTGCCTGTGGTATCCGCTGAAGAAGGGTGCGCCCATCGCGCAATTCCATGCCGCGCTGAAGGCGACGGGCATTGCCAAGATGCTGTGCGCGGAGCTTTCGGTGAAGAGCGACCGCGAAACGACGGGCCTGACCGGCTCCGGCCTCGTCGTCGTCAACCCGCCCTTCACGCTGAAGGCGGAACTCGACGTGCTGCTCCCCTTCCTCAAGGCGCGGCTGGCGCAGGACCGCTTCGCCTCGGCGCGGTCGTTCTGGCTCGCCGGCGAGAACAAGGCCTCTTGACCTTTGGCACGCGGCGACAACAATCGCGCGCCGAACCGGGAGACCGCCATGCCCTCTTTGCCTGCCGCCGCCGCATGACGGTCCGGCTGCCCTCCTCCATACCGCTGCGCACCGTGGCGTTGCTGCTGTCAGGCTTGGCGCTGCTTGCCGGTTGCGGCGAGGACAAGCCTGCCGAAAAGCCGAAGGCCGAGGAAAGCCGCCACGAAACTGTGTCCCCGGCGCGCGTGCCGCTCGGCAAGGGTTTCGACTTCTATGTGCTTTCGCTGTCGTGGTCGCCGACCTGGTGCGCCGACAATGACGAGGGCGGCCGCACGCAGCAATGCCGGCGTGGCGAAAACAACGGCTTCATCGTGCACGGGCTCTGGCCGCAGAACGATCGCGGCTATCCGGAATACTGCGCGACGCGCGAATCGGATCGCGTGCCCGAAAACCTCGGCCGCACCGTGCTCGACATCATTCCCTCCATGGGCCTGATCGGCCATCACTGGCGCAAGCACGGCAGCTGTTCGGGTCTTTCGCAGAAGGACTATTTCGCGGTGACGCGCGCGGCGTTCGAGCGGGTGCGCATTCCCGCAAGCCTCGACGCCGGCAAGGGACAGCGGCTTTCGCCCGACGGGGTGGAGGCGGCCTTCATCGCCGACAATCCGGGGCTGTCCGCCCAGGGCATCGCGGTGACCTGCGAGGCCGGGCGGCTGGAGGAGGTGCGCATCTGCATGACGGCGGACCTCGCGTTTCGCACCTGCCCTGAGGTCGACCGCGCCGCGTGCCGCGCCAAGAGCATCGAACAGCCGCCGGTTCGCTGACCTTTCTTTCTTCAACGACACAGGACCCGCCATGAAGATCTTCTATTCCTCCACCTCCCCCTATTCGACCAAGGTGCGCATGGCCGCGCAATATGCCGGGCTTGCCGCCGAAGCGGTCGTCGCCGATACCGCCAAGGAACCGGCCGAGCTGCTTGCGGCCAACCCGCTCGGAAAGATCCCGGCGCTCGTGACGGACGACGGCCTTGCCGTCTTCGACAGCCGGGCGATCATGAACTACATCGACCGCCAGTCGCGCGGCGCGCTCTATCCGCGCAATGCGGTCAAGCGCACGGAGGTCGATGTGCTGGAGGCGACGGCCGACGGGATCTGCGACTGCCTGCTTGCCATCGTCTACGAGCGCCGCTCCCGCCCGGAGGACAAGGTGTATCAGCCCTGGATCGACCGGCAGTGGCAGAAGGTGGAACGCGCGCTCGACCATCTCGAGGCCAACATGCCGCGGCTCGGCAAGAAGCCGAATGCCGGCCATTTCGCGCTCGCCGCCATGCTGCGCTACATCGAGCTGCGCTTTGCCGGACAATGGCAGCGCGGCCGGCCGAAGCTGAAGCGCTACCTCACCCGCTTCGAGGCGGTGTTTCCCGATTACGCCGCGTTCAAGGATTGAGCGCGGAGCCCCAAACACAAAAAGGCCGCGGATCGCTCCGCGGCCTTTTTTCATTCCAGAGCCCTGAGGCTTAGAACTTCACGCCCATACCGACGCGAACGCTGTGGTCTTCGAAGCCGCTGCGCTGGCCGGCACCGTTGAAGGTCTTCTTGCCGTAGTCGCTGTAGCGGTATTCGACGCGTGCGGTGATGTTGTCCGTCACCATGGTTTCGACACCGGCGCCGGCCGTCCAGCCGAGCAGGGTCGCATCATCCTTGGCGCCGGTGGCGTTGTTGGTCACCTTGACGCCCGAAGCGGCGACACCGGCCGTACCGTAGACGAGAACCGGGTTCAGGTCGACGCCGACGCGGCCGCGGATCGAGCCGTTGACGCCCTGCTTGGCGGTGAAGCCGTTGGCGGTGTGGTCGACGCCCGAGTAGTTCAGGTCGGCTTCCGGACCGTAGACCAGCTGGCCATTCTGCATGTTGTAGCCGCCGTAGACGCCGCCGCCGAGAGCGTGGCCGCGCTCGCTGCCCTGGTTGTTGAACTTGCCCTTCTGCCAGGTGGCGTTACCACCGACATAGGCGCCGGACCAGTTCTTCACGACCGGCTCGGAATATTCAGCAGCCGGAGCCTGCGGGATGTCATCGATGGCATCCGCAGCGTGAGCGGCCTGGAAGGCGACCATGGAAACGGTCGAAGCGACGAGGGTGGCGATAAGTGTACGCATGTTATTCTCCTTTTACTAAACGACGCCCTCTTGGGGAGGCTGTCGGGCGCCGTCATCCAATTCAGTCCCGCCCGGTTGAGGTGAAATTGAATAAAGATTGAGGAAATGAAAGAGCCAAAATGTGAAATCATTGTGGCAGACGCAGGGCGAAATCTGGATGTGACTTTTCCGCACCAGGTAATTCATTAACCATAATTTCAGTTGTGAAGAAAACGATGAAAATATACTTCAAATTACTTCGAAGTCTCTTTTGCGGTTAATTTTTCCGCAACCAATTGTCCGGGGGAGTTTAAGCCTGCGCCCGGATGTCTATATCTTTGGCCGGTTAATCAAATGAATCGGCAGGACGGACATTTCTTGAAAAAACCCCTGAAGACGGCCCTGGTGACGGGCGGGGCCAAGCGCATCGGCAAAGCCATCGTCGACGATCTCGCCGCCAACGGCTTCGCGGTCGCCATTCACGCCAACACATCGCTCGATGACGCCGAGGCGCTCGCGGCCACAATCAGGGCACGGGGCCAGACCGCGTACGCGGTGCAGTGCGACCTTGCGGACGGTGCGGCGACGGCCGGCCTGATCGCAGCGGCCCGCGCGGCCGTCGGCCCGCTCGACCTCCTCGTCAACAATGCCTCCCTCTTCAAGCCCGACACGGTGGCGGATTTCGACGACGCCCTGTGGGACCGGCATTTCGCCGTGCATGTGAAGGCGCCCTCCATCCTGGCGCGCGATTTCGTGCGGCAATTGCCGGAGGGCGTGGCCGGCTCCATCGTCAACATCATCGACCAGCGCGTCTGGAACCCGACGCCGCGCTACTATTCCTACACGCTCTCCAAATCGGCGCTGTGGATGGCGACGCGCACCATGGCGCAGAGCTTTGCGCCCGGTGTGCGGGTCAACGCCATCGGCCCCGGCCCTTCCCTGCCCAACGAGCGCCAGGACGACGCGGCGTTCCGGGCCCAGATCGACGGCCTGATCCTGCGCCGCGGGCCCGATCTCACGGAATTCGGCCGCACAGTTCGCTTTTTGTTCGACACGCCGTCCATTACCGGGCAAATGATAGCGCTCGACGGCGGGCAGCATCTCGCCTGGGAAACCCCCGACGTCGCGGAGAATGCGGAATGAACGGCCGGAAGGTGGAGGATGGCGGCATCCTCTATGACGAAAACGAGACGGACGAGGACGACGAGCTGCTGGAAGGCGCCGCACCGGCCGCGGACGCCCCTGCCGTCGCGACCGGCGGCATGGACTGGAACGAAGGCGGCGACGTGCCGGAAGGCCTGACCGGCGCCGACCTGATCCAGCATTTCGTCAGGCGCCTGCCCAACAGCCCCGGCGTCTACCGCATGTTCAACGCGGCAGGCGACGTGCTCTATGTCGGCAAGGCGCGCAGCCTGAAGAAGCGCGTGAGCAACTATGCGCAGGGCCGCGTGCATTCGAATCGTCTCGCGCAGATGGTGCGCCAGACGGCCAACATGGAATTCGTGACGACGCGCACGGAGACCGAGGCGCTGCTGCTCGAGGCCAACCTCATCAAGCGCCTTCGCCCCCGCTTCAACGTGCTTTTGCGCGACGACAAGTCGTTTCCCTATATCCTCCTGACCGGCGACAGCCGGGCGCCGGCGATCTTCAAGCATCGCGGCGCGCGCTCGCGCAAGGGCGACTATTTCGGCCCCTTCGCCTCGGCGGGTGCGGTGGGCCGCACGATCAATTCTCTGCAACGCGCCTTCCTGCTGCGCACCTGCACCGACAGCGTCTTCGAAACCCGCACGCGGCCCTGCCTGCTTTATCAAATCAAGCGCTGTTCGGGCCCCTGCACGCACGAAATCCGTGACGCCGACTATGCCGAACTGGTGCAGGAGGCGAAGGACTTCCTTTCGGGCAAGAGCCAGAAGGTGAAGGCGCATATGGCGGACGCCATGAACGCGGCCGCCGAAGATCTCGATTTCGAGCGCGCCGCCGTGTTCCGCGACCGGCTGGCGGCACTTTCCCACGTCCAGAGCCACCAGGGCATCAACCCGGCCGGGGTGGAGGAAGCCGATATCTTCGCCATCCATCACGAGGGCGGGATTTCCTGCATCCAGGTGTTCTTCTTCCGCACGGGACAGAACTGGGGCAACCGCGCCTATTTCCCCAAGGCCGACCCGCAGCTTTCGGGCGCGGAAGTGCTCAACGCCTTCCTTGCGCAGTTCTACGACGACAAGCCCTGTCCGCGGCAGATCCTGCTGTCAGAGCCGGTGGAGGAAATGGAGCTCCTGTCGCAGGCGCTTTCCGAGCGATCGAGCTACAAGGTGACGATCTCGGTGCCGCAGCGCGGCGAGAAGAAGGACCTCGTGGACCATGTGATGGCCAATGCCCGCGAGGCGCATGGCCGCAAGCTGGCGGAGACCGCCTCGCAGAGCCGGCTGCTCGAAGGCTTTGCCGCGACCTTCAAGCTGCCTTACGTGCCGCGCCGCATCGAGATCTACGACAACTCGCACATCATGGGCACCAATGCCGTGGGCGGCATGGTGGTGGCCGGGCCGGAAGGCTTCGTGAAGGGGCAGTACCGCAAGTTCAACATCAAATCGACGGAGATCACGCCGGGCGACGACTTCGGCATGATGAAGGAAGTGATGACCCGCCGCTTCTCGCGCCTGATCAAGGAAGAGGGCCTGCCGGACCGCACCGCCGCCGACGCGGGCGCGGAGGCCGCCGACCTGCCCTTTCCCGCCTGGCCCGACGTCATTCTCATCGACGGCGGCCAGGGCCAGATGACGGCGGTGCGGGCGATCCTGGAGGAACTCGGCATCACCGACCAGGTGATCGCCATCGGCGTCGCCAAGGGCGCGGACCGCGAAGCCGGGCGCGAACGCTTCTTCATGCGCGGTGTTCCGGATTTCTCCCTGCCGCCGCGCGACCCGGTGCTCTACTTCGTGCAGCGCATGCGCGACGAGGCGCACCGCTTCGCCATCGGCTCGCACCGGGCGCGCCGCAAGAAGGAGATGGTCAAGAACCCGCTCGACGAGATCGGCGGCATCGGCCCGACGCGCAAGCGCGCGCTCTTGCAGCATTTCGGCACGGCGAAAGCCGTTTCCCGCGCCGCCATGTCCGACCTGATGGCCGTCGCCGGCATTTCGGAAAGCGTGGCGCGCATCGTCTACAACCATTTCCACGACGATTCGGCGGGATAGGCGGCTGGCCCCCCGGCCGGCCACTCGACATCGATGCTTCCAACCGACAGCGAGATCCAATGACCGTCTTTCCCGCAAGAGCGCTCCTGGCCGCCGGCACGACCCTGCTGGCCACCGCCGCCGGCGCGCAGACGACGACGGGCATGGCCCAGATGCTGAGCATGACGGGCCATTGCGACCGGCTGCGTCTGGGCGAACGGGACCTGACCGCCACCTGCTCGGCCAAGCTGGTGAAAATCATCAATCCGAACGGGCGCATCAGCGTCTATTTCCTGCTGGCGGACAGTCGGGCCGTCAGCTTCTCCGGCATGGACGACAAGGACGCGGCGCCCGATACCGACGTAATGCATCTCGACAAGGTGTTCACGACGCGTCTGGACACGCTCGACGCACCGGATGCCTTTCCGGCGAGCGGCACGTGCCGCTTCGGCAATACAATGAAGGGGCCGATGACCATCGCCTGCGAGGGCACCTTCACGGAAGGCGGCACCTTCTCGGCGTCGTTCACCACCGACGGTTCGCCGCCGACATGACATGGTTTTGCGCGCCGGCAGGGCTTTCTCGCCGCGTCATTGTGCCCTGCTCCGTAAATTCGCCAAGAATTGCCGGAAACAAAGGTTGACGGCACTCTCACAAAGACCTCATCTAGCAGAAATCGAGAGACTGAGAATCCATGGCTTCCCGCGCATACAGCATACCCAACCTGCTCACCTACGCCCGCATCGTCGCGGTGCCGCTGATCGTTCTGTGCTTCTTCATCGAAGGGCGGCTCGAATCGTCGGATTTCGCGCGGTGGACGGCGCTCGTCCTCTTCGCCGTGGCGTCGATCACGGACTATCTGGACGGCTATCTCGCGCGCATCTGGAACCAGACCTCCAATATCGGCCGCATGCTCGACCCGATCGCCGACAAGCTGCTGGTCGCCTCGGTGCTGCTGCTGATGGCGGCCGACGGCACCATTGCCGGCTGGACGATCTGGGCGGCGATCATCATCCTGTGCCGCGAGATCCTCGTTTCGGGCCTGCGCGAATATCTCGCCGACCTCAAGGTCAGCGTGCCGGTGACGCGCATCGCCAAGTGGAAGACCGCCATCCAGATGTTCGCCATCGCCTTCCTCCTGGCCGGCCCCGCCGGCGAGCAGGTGCTGCCCTTCACCACCGAGATCGGCATCACGCTGCTGTGGATCGCCGCAGCGATCACCATGTATACGGGCTACGACTATTTCCGCGTCGGCCTGAAGCACATCGTGGACGAGTGAGATGACGCGGCTCGTCTATTTCGCCTGGGTGCGCGAGCGGATCGGCAAGGGCGAGGAAGACATCGACCTGCCCGCCGACGTGACGACGGGGGCAGCGCTCCTCGGCTATCTGAAGACGCTCGGCGACGGCTATGCCCATGCGCTGGAGCATGAAAGCGTCATCCGCATCGCCATCAACCAGGAGCATGTCGAGCACGACGAGCCGATCGCCGGCGCGCGCGAGATCGCGCTGTTTCCGCCGATGACGGGGGGCTGACCAGTGGCCGACGCGGCCCCTGCCCCTGTCATCGTTCGCGTGCAGCGCGACGACTTCGATGCGGCGGCCGAAACGGCGCGGCTCGTGGCCGGGCGCGCCGCGGCCGGCGCCATCGTGAGCTTCACCGGGCTTTGCCGCGACGAAGGCGGCCGTCTCTCGGCGCTCGAACTGGAACACTATCCCGGCATGGCGGAGGCGCAGATCGAGCGCATCTGCCGCACGGCCGTCACGCGCTTCTCGCTTTTGGGCATCGCCGCCATCCACCGGGTCGAGCGGATCGCGCCGGGGGAAAACATCGTGCTGGTGATTGCCGCCGCACCGCACCGCCACGCCGCCTTCGACGGCGCATCCTTCGTGATGGACTATCTCAAGACCGCCGCGCCCTTCTGGAAGAAGGAGCACTTCGCCGACGGGTCCGAAGGCGGCTGGGTGGCGGCGAAGGACAGCGACGACACGGCGCTGGAGAAGTGGTCGTAACGGCGGCCGTGCGGCCCGCATCTATATAACGGGCCGCTCGCGCCGGAAGATGACCAGGAGCAGCACCAGCGCGGCGATGACGACCACGTCGCGCCAGAGGAAGGGGCCGTAGGCGCTCCACAGGGTTTCCGTAAGGCCGATCGCGGCGCCGCCCAGGGCCGACCGCAAGGGGTTTCCCGCCCCGCCGAGCGCGGCGATGAACAGCACCTTCACGCCGAAGACCAGCCCCGCGCCGAAATCCATGTTGCCGTAATAGGAGACGGCCAGCATGCCCGTGAGGCTGGCGAACAGCGCGGCCAGCGCA
This sequence comes from Shinella sumterensis, assembly GCF_004514425.2. Lineage (GTDB taxonomy): Bacteria > Pseudomonadota > Alphaproteobacteria > Rhizobiales > Rhizobiaceae > Shinella > Shinella sumterensis. The sequence goes on along the minus strand of NZ_MYFN02000004.1, from coordinate 389,007 downwards.
TAGGCCGACAGGTAGACGCTCGCCGAATCGATGCCGCAGAGTTCCGCCGCCCGCCTGTCCTGCGAGACCGCGCGCCAGCGGCGGCCCCAGCGGGAGCGGGCAAGGAAGACCGCGCCGAGCGCGATCATGGCCAGCATGGCGAGCGTGTTGGCCAGTTGCAGCACGGTGAGCGCCACCGGGAATGCCGCATCGTTCCAGAAGACGACGGGCGTGGCGAGGAGCGGCGGCAGCCACAGGCTGCGCGCATCCGACGCCAGCCGCGCCGTTTCCATGAGGACAAGCACCACGCCGAGCGCGGCGACCACGACCGTATTGTCGGAGGAAAAGGCGAGCGGGCGCATCACATGGCGCCCCACCAGAACGGCGGCGCCCAGGCTGTAGACCAACGCGCCGAGCGCGCCGAAGCCGAGCGCGGCCGGCAGGACGAGCCAGAGCTGGCTCCAGCCGTAGCCGGAAAACAGCACGAAAAGCTGGGCGGCGAAGGCGAAGAGCGCGCCATAGGCGATGTCGGCGCGCCGGGTCACGGCGAAGGCGATGGAATAGCCGAAGGCGAGCACCGCATAGAGCGCGGCCACAGGCACGGCATTGGCGATCTGCTGAAGAAAATAGGCCATGGCGCTTTCCCGATCCGCCAAAATTATAACTGGCAAAATTGCTTTTACCAGTTAGAATATCGCATGACCTTCTCCTGGACCCCGCATCGTTTTTCCGGTGGCGCGCTGGCGCTCGATGTCGCCAATTCCGTGGTGCTGCGCGACGACCCGGCGCGGCGGATCGACCGGTTCGCCGATCCCGCCGCTATGGACGCCTTCTGTGCGGGGGCGAGCACCTACGGGGCGGAGCGCGACCGGTTCGGCGCGCTCGCGCCGGTGCACGACGACGCACGCGGCGGGCTTGTCGCGCTGCGCGAGGCGATCGACGCGCATTTCCGCGCCGAAATCGAGGGCACGGCAAGGCCGGACCTGCTCGCCGACCTGCTGGAGGCGATCGCCGCGACGCTGCGCCGGTCCGGCACGCGCGCGCAGGCGCTGGATACCGCCACGGCGCGCTCGGCGCTGATGCTGCTGGCGCAGCCGCAACCGGACAGGCTGAAGATCTGCCCCAACTGCCGCTGGCTGTTCATCGACCGCAGCCGCAACCGCTCGCGCGCCTGGTGCGACATGGCGGTGTGCGGCAACCGGGTGAAGGCGAACCGCCACTATCGCCGCCGGCGCGGAGACCCCGGACCATGAAACGCCCTCTGCTTGTGCTTGTGCTGCTGCCCCTCGCCCTGCTTCTCTCCGCCTGCCAGCGCGAGACCGGCCCCGACCCGCTGAAGCTGACGGGCAAGATGTTCGTCTTCAACTACCGGCTGGCCTATGCGACCTATCTTGTGACGCTGGAAAAGACGCAGCCCCTGCCCGAAGGATCGGTCGTGCGGGCGTCGTTCGAGAACCCGGCCGGCGGCACGCCGCTCACGCTGGAGCGCAAACTTTTCGCCAGCCTGCCGCGCGTGGTGCTGGAAAGTCCCGACGTGACCTGCGTGAAGAAGAACCACCCCTACAAGGTGTCGATCCGCGTGCTGGGGCCGGGCGGAGAGCAACTGCAATCGCTGGAAACCGAGGTGACCTCCAGCCTCGACCAGGACATCCTGCCCGCCAAACCCCTCGTCATCGGCCCCGCCTACGAGAAGAACCCCGCGGTCTTCAAGGACGGCAAGGCGCCCGCGCATTTCGAGACGGCAACGTGCGCGGGATAGGCGAAAGAGAATGCGGATGCGGTCATGCCGCAATCCCGACAAGAACAACGCAATGCGCACATCAATCGGCGGGTTTCCGACGCGGTCCCTTCCGAACAGGGGCGGCATCGTATATTGACGCTCCCGGCGGCGTGCCCGCGCGGCCGGCCAAAAGTTTCATGCCCTTACCGGTCGGAGTGCCGTCTTCATGTCACCAACCCCCGCTCTGAACTATGGTGCGATTGCCTGCGCCGACGCCAATATGCTGCCGGCCGCCTGCTGCGCTTTGCTGTCGATCCACACCAACCTGAAGGCCATCAACGCAAAACTTCTGCTGCTGGCGCTCGGCGCGGAGGAAAAACAGCTCAAAGAGATCGCCGCCTTCGCAGAACGGCATTCGATCACCATCGACGTGCTGCCCGACCCGACGCCGAGGGTGGATGGACCCGCCTTCGGGCGGTGGTCGCGCGCAACGCTGGCGCGGCTTTACATGGATCTCATCGTCCCCGACACTATCGACCGACTTCTCTACATCGACGCGGATGCGGTCGCCGTGGCATCACTGGATGAGCTTTTCCAGGCGGACCTCGGCGTCAAGGCGCTCGGTGCGGTCGACGACTACGTCATGGCTTTTCCGGAGAAGATCGAGCGCCGGCAGCAAAGGATCGGACTGAAGAGCGGCGGGCGATATTTCAATGCAGGGGTTTTGCTGTTCGACTGGAAAAGAAGCCTCGAGGACGGCCTGATCCGAAAGGCGCGCGAGACGTTCGAACGGGAACCGGAGCGGTTTCCGTCGCACGATCAGGATGTGCTGAACATCGCCTATGATGGGAACTGGCATCGGCTCGACGCGCGCTACAACGCGCAGACCGGTATCCTGCCCTTCATCAAACAGCCGGCCATCGTGCATTTCACAGGACGCAAGAAGCCGTGGCAGGCCGTGATGCCATGGGCGCACCGCAGGATGAAGGCGTTCTACCGCCAGGCGCTCGAAGGCACCGCTTGGGCGCCGTTCTGCAAGGCCTCGTCTCTTACCGATAATATGGCGAGCTTTGCCGGCCACTATTCCACGCTGCTGACGACGCTGTCGAAGACTGGCAGGGTTCGCGCGCATTTTCGTTGATGATGCGCGCGGCAGATAAGGCCAGCCCAGACATCCCCACCACAAACGAAAACCGGGACCTTTTGGTCCCGGTTTCATAATTATTTCAATATCTTCCGGCCGGGGCCGGAGGAAGTGATTCAGCCGACGATTTCGGTGTCGGAGAACCAGTACTTGATTTCCTGGGCGGCGGTTTCCGGGGCGTCGGAGCCGTGGACCGAGTTCTCGCCGATGGAGAGAGCGTGGGTCTTGCGGATGGTGCCTTCGTCGGCGTTGGCCGGGTTGGTGGCGCCCATGATTTCGCGGTTCTTCAGGATGGCGTTCTCGCCTTCCAGGACCTGGACGACCGTCGGGCCCGAGGTCATGCCTTCGACGAGCTCGCCGAAGAAGGGACGCTCCTTGTGCACGGCGTAAAAGCCTTCGGCTTCGCGCTTGCTCATCCAGACGCGCTTGGACGCCACGACGCGCAGGCCTGCGTCTTCGAGCATCTTGGTGATGGCGCCGGTGAGGTTGCGCTTCGTCGCGTCCGGCTTGATCATCGAAAAGGTGCGTTCAATCGCCATTTTTAGGTTTCCCTTGGTTTTCCGGTGAAAGTGGCGGTTCAATAGCTGCCAATGCCCGGCAAAACAAGGGGGTGGCGATGTTTGGCGCCTTCAGGATGAAAGTTTCATGCCGCCGTCACGCGCCGCCCCGCGCCGCCGTGCAGATCAAGGCAGCGCTCGAACCACAGGGCAACCGGATCGTCCCCCTCCAGCACCTTCGTTCCCGCCGTGGTGCGCAGCCATTGCAGCGCGCCGAAGACGATGTAATCGGCGAAAAGCGGGCCATCGCCGCCGATGAACGGCTGCACGTTCAGCATGTTGCGCAACGGCTGGAGCTTCTTCGCGAAGCCCTCGATCTCCTGTTTTCCGGCCGCGGCGATATCCTCCAGCGACGCGCCGAGGCGCCCTTCGCGGCTGCGGCGGAAATAATCGCGGTCGACGGGGCCGAGCAGGTCGTGAATATCCAGAATGGCGATGCGGGTGACGGCCATGTGCAGGGTCGACTGCGACCATGCCTCGATGAAGCGCGCCATGGCCTTGCCGCCCTCGCCGCCGAACAGCGTGGGGCGATCCGGGTAGGCCTCGTCGAGATAAAGGGCGATATCGAAACTGTCACGCACCAGCCTGTCGCCATCGCGCAGCAGCGGCACCGTCGCGGTCGCGCCGTCCTCGATTGCGGGTATCTCTGTGAAGCCGACGGGGACCGTCCGGTAATCCAGCCCCTTGTGGGCAAGCGACATCACCGTTTTCCACACATGGGGCGAAAACTGGCGGGTCTTGTCGGTACCGGCAAGCGCATAGAGCAATCGGGTCATGGGAAGCCTCCGTTCAGCGCATTGAAACGCACGGCGGGCGCGGCTTCAAATCAGATAATTTCATGCGTCGCATTCATCCGCGAAATGCACGGCGCCTTATACTGGCCGATCCAAGGAGAACCAGATGCACGATCACTACCGGATGTTTTGCGCCTATAACGGCTGGGCGAATGCCAGGCTCTATGACGCGGTCGCCAAGCTCGACGACGCCGATTTCCGCCGCGACCTCGGCGCGTTCTTCCGCTCGCTGCACGGCACGCTCAACCATCTGCTCGCCGCCGACCGCATCTGGCTGAAACGCTTCACGGGCGAAGGCGACGCGCCGACCAGCCTCGCCGCCATCCTGTACGAGGACTTCGAAGGGCTTCATGCGGCACGGCAGAGGGAGGACGAGCGGCTTGGCGCCTTCATCGATTCGCTCAGCGAAGCGCAGATCGCCGCCGATGTGACCTACAGTCCGCTCAGCAATCCGGGCGAGATAACCCACCCGCTCGGCCTTGCGCTTACCCATGTCTTCAACCACCAGACCCACCATCGCGGACAGTGCCATGCCATGCTGACGGCGCTGGGCGGACCGAGCGTGCCGCTCGACCTCACCTATTTCGTCCGCAGCGAGGGAAAGGTTTTTCTGCACATCTGAGGTGCGGAGACGGGTCGACTCCTGCAATAGTAGTGATACAGTCGAGGAATATGGAAGCGCTCGACACCGATTTCGGGGGCTGCGGCATGCGTGTCACCCAGGTGACAGCCATGCGGCGATCGGTGGCAGCATAGTCGCTTCCGTTGGGGCCACGCTCATGGCGCGTGCCTCGCCCGATGAGAGGAAAGCTTATGGCAAGAACGAACGAAGAGTGGGCAGCCCTGCTCGGCAGTACGCTTTGCAAGATGGCGCGTGTGTATGGCACCGATGCCCCGAACGCCTACCTGCCGGAGGAGTGCTACCCGGTCATTGAGAAGACCTTCGAGGTAGCGCTGAAGGATGCGCGGGCGGAGGGCTATGCCGCCGCGTTGCGCGACCTGCAGCAGAACCGCATCGCGCGGGCCGCAAAGAAGCAGCGCCTGACGGTGATCGGCCAGGTGATGCGCGCCCTGCCCCTTGCGCGGCGCACCGCCTGACGGAACGGCCGGCGTCCATAGCGGGTGTCGCACAGCGATACACCCGATGGACCCGGCAATCGTCAGGAGACGGCCCATCGTTCGTGAGCGAACGTAAAATTAACCGCGCAATCCGATAGTTACGCCGACAATTCCTGCGCGTGGGCAAACCTGCCCGCGCCGAACCCGACGGCGTTTCATGAACAGCAAGGCGTCCACCGCTTCAAAGGACACACAACAGGCCGTTCCGCCGATCGCGGCGCGCATCGCGCAGCTGATGGCGAACCTCGGCATCGCAGCGCTTCCGCGCAACTACGAGCTGCTGTTCGAAGCACTGAACGGCAATGCCGGCGTGGCGCGGGAGATCGCGGCGCTGGGCAAGACGCCCGACCAGCTTTCGCTCGATGCCATCGCGCTACGGCATGCCCTGCCCAGCCACAATGCGCTGGCGGCCGGCAAGGCGGCCGACGACGCCGTGCGCGTGCTCTGCGAAATCGCCAAAACCGCCGAGGAGAGCCAGCGCCAGCGCGCCGTCGCCGTGCAGGAACTGGAGGAAATCGCCGCCCGCATGAAGCGTGACCCGGTGCTCGGCATTTCCGACTTCGCCAGCGATGCGACGCGGCTTCTTTCCCTCACGCAGGATATTCTCGGCACCGACCGGATGGCGTCCGCCCGCATCGGCGACCTGCAATCCCATCTCGACAGCCTGCGCTCAGGCCTCGTCACAAGCCGCGAGGCGCTGACCCACGACCCGGTGACGGGGCTCGCCAACCAGGCCGCGCTTCTCGGCCATCTCAAGGGCATCTTCGAGGACAAGGCTGCGGCGGGCACATGCGCATTGCTGGTGTTCCGCGTCGAGCAACTGCGGGAATTCGCCGAAAGCCACGCCGCCGGGGCGGACGAGAAGACGGTGAAGCGGCTGGCCACCCTCTTCCGCCAGTCGGTGAAGAAGAACGACCTCGTCGCGCGCACCGGGCCGGACCTCTTCTGCCTGCTGCTCAGCGACGTGACACGCGAGATCGCCACCGGCATCGCGCGGCGGATGGCCGACAAGGTGGCGGACATGCCGTTTCCCTTCCTCGACCGCGAACTGCCGGCGGGCTTCCTGACGCTGACGGCCGGTCTCTCGATGACCGATTCGGCAAAGACGCCCGTAATGCTCTGCGAACAGGCCGACCAGGCGCTGGCCTATGCGTCGGAGACGGGGATGGCGCTGCGCATCTACTCCGCGGAGGTGGCCGAGCGGGCCGGCCGCACCTATCGCGGCGGCGCGGCCGCCTGAGACGGCGCAAAGCGCGCAAAAGCGCTTCGCACTTTCGCGGGATTTGGTTATAGACCCGCCATGATCACGATTTCCGGCCTCACCGCCCGCATCGCCGGGCGTCTCCTCATCGACAACGCGTCGCTTTCGCTGCCTTCCGGCACGAAGGCGGGTCTCGTCGGGCGCAACGGCACCGGCAAGTCCACGCTGTTTCGCATCATCACCGGCGCGCTCTCGCCGGAGGCCGGGACGATCACGCTGCCGAAGAATGCACGCATCGGCCAGGTGGCGCAGGAAGCCCCCGGCACGGACGACGCGCTGATCGAGATCGTGCTGGCCGCCGACAAGGAACGCGCCGCGCTTCTCAAGGAGGCGGAGACGGCCAGCGACCCGCACCGCATCGCCGAAATCCAGACGCGGCTCACCGATATCGGCGCGCATTCGGCCGAGGCGCGCGCGGCAAGCATTCTTGCCGGCCTGGGCTTCGACCACGAGGCGCAGCAGCGGCCGGCGAAAAGCTTCTCCGGCGGCTGGCGCATGCGCGTGGCGCTGGCGGCCGTGCTGTTTTCCGAGCCGGACCTGCTTTTGCTCGACGAGCCGACGAACTATCTCGACCTCGAAGGCACGCTGTGGCTGGAAGACTATGTGCGGCGCTATCCGCACAGCGTGATCATCATCAGCCACGACCGCGACCTGCTCAACACGGCCGTCAACGCCATCGTGCATCTCGACCAGCAGAAGCTGACCTTCTACCGCGGCTCCTACGACCAGTTCGAGCGCCAGAAGGCCGAGAACGACGAATTGCAGATGAAGGCGAAGGCCAAGAACGACGCCGCGCGCAAGCATCTGCAAAGCTTCATCGATCGCTTCCGCGCGAAGGCGACGAAGGCGCGGCAGGCGCAAAGCCGCATCAAGGCGCTGGAGCGCATGGGCACGGTGGCCGCCGTCATCGAGACCCATGTGCAGCCGATCACCTTTCCCGAGCCGGAAAAGCAGCCGGCCTCGCCGATCATCGCCATCGAGGGCGGCGCGGTGGGCTATGCGCCGGGCAAGCCGATCCTCAGGCAGATCAACCTGCGCATCGACAATGACGACCGCATCGCGCTGCTCGGCTCGAACGGCAACGGCAAGTCGACCTTCGCCAAGTTCATCTCGGGCCGGCTGGAGGCGGAATCGGGCGTGGTCAAGCGGGCGCCGGGGCTGAAGATCGGCTTCTTCGCGCAGCACCAGCTGGACGACCTCATTCCCGACCAGTCGCCCGTCGAGCATGTGCGCCGGCTGATGCCGGAGGCGCCGGAAGCCAAGGTGCGCGCCCGCGTGGCCCAGATGGGGCTTGCGACGGAAAAGATGTCCACGCCCGCCAAGGACCTGTCTGGTGGTGAAAAGGCACGCCTCCTCATGGGCCTTGCCGCCTTCGACGCGCCGAACCTGCTCATTCTCGACGAGCCGACCAACCACCTCGACATCGACAGCCGCCGCGCGCTGATCGAGGCGCTGAACGATTACGAGGGCGCCGTCATCCTCATCTCGCACGACCGGCACCTGATCGAGGCGACCGTCGACCGGCTGTGGCTGGTCAACAACGGCACCGTGAAGGCCTTCGAAGGCGACATGGAGGATTATCGCGGCCTCATCGTGCAATCCGGCAAGCGGGACGACAAGGACAAGCCGGCGGCGAGCGGCGATACCGCCAACAAGGCCGACCAGCGCAAGGCCAATGCCGACCGGCGCGCGCAATTTGCGCCGCTCAAGAAAAAGATCAATGAAATCGAATCCCTGACGGCGAAACTGAACAAGCAGATTCAACTGCTTGATGCGGAGCTTGCGGACCCCGCGCTCTACGAGAAGAGCCCGGCCAAGGCCGCCGAGAAGGCCAAGCTGCGCGCCATGGCCGCCGACAAGCTCAACGAGGCCGAGGAGCAATGGCTGGAGCTGTCGGCGGAATACGAAGAGGCGATGGCCGGCTGACCAGCCCGGCCGGCCCGGCACAACGCCCGCAAAACCAGCGTGTCGCGCGCGCCATCCTCTAAGACGAAAGTCGTAGCGAGGGGGATTTATCCTGCCCTATCTTCGCTTGAAACCCGCATCCCGGCATGATTAGCTTTCCCCGGTCACACAGGGTGGGGTTGAGGAGCCCTGCCCGCCACTGGGAGGAAACCATGGATCGCCGTTCGTTCATCAAGAAAGCCGGTGTCGCAGGTGTGGGCGGCGCAGCCTCCGCCGTGCTCGCTGCGCCGGCCCTCGCGCAAAGCAACCCGAAGATCAACTGGCGGCTCGCCTCGTCGTTCCCGAAATCGCTCGATACGATCTATGGCGGCGCGGAGGTGTTGTCGAAATACCTTTCCGAAGCCACCGACGGCAATTTCCAGATCCAGGTCTTCGCGGCCGGCGAAATCGTGCCGGGCCTCCAGGCCGCCGACGCCGCATCCGCCGGCACCGTGGAAGCCGCCCACACCGTGTCCTACTACTACTGGGGCAAGGACCCGGTCTGGGCGCTGGGTGCGGCCGTGCCCTTCGCGCTCAATGCGCGCGGCATGAATGCCTGGCAGTACCACGGCGGCGGCATCGACCTGTTCAACGAGTTCCTGGCGACCCAGGGCCTGATCGGCTTTCCGGGCGGCAATACCGGCGTGCAGATGGGCGGCTGGTTCCGCAAGGAGATCAAGACCGTCGCCGACCTCCAGGGCCTGAAGATGCGCATCGGCGGGTTCGCGGGCAAGGTCGTCGAGAAGCTCGGCGTCGTGCCGCAGCAGATCGCCGGCGGCGACATCTATCCTGCTCTGGAAAAGGGCACGATCGACGCGGCCGAATGGACCACGCCCTATGACGACGAGAAGCTCGGCTTCGTGAAGGTCGCGCCCTACTACTACTATCCCGGCTTCTGGGAAGGCGGCCCGACGGTGCATGCGCTGTTCAACAAGACGGCTTACGAAGGTCTTCCGAAGAACTACCAATCGCTGCTGCGCACCGCCTGCCAGGCGACCGACGCCGACATGCTGCAGAAATACGACTGGCTGAACCCGCCGGCGATCAAGCGCCTCGTCGCGGCCGGCGCCAAGCTCAGCCCGTTCAGCCAGGAGATCCTGTCGGCCTGCTTCGACGCCGCCAACGAGGTCTATGCGGAGATGGAAGCGGCAAACCCGATGTTCAAGAAAATATGGGATTCCATCAAGGCCTTCCGCGGCGAGTATTACCTCAACCTGCAGATCGCCGAATACAACTACGACACCTTCATGATGCTCCAGCAGCGCGCGAACAAGCTTTAATCAGCACGTCGGAACGAAACATGGAAAACCCCGGAGCGGCGACGCTCCGGGGTTTTCGTTTTTTGTTTGAGTGTCGCCGGATGGGCAGCGCTTTGCGGTGCCCATCCGGCTGCCGCCCCCCGTCAATTGAACGACGGCGGGCTGGAGAGATCGGTGGCGGGTTTCTGTCCGGTGCCTTGCTGGCCGCCTTCGGCCGGCTGCTGCGCACCGCCGCCGTCCAGCGGGTTTCCGGCGGGCAGTTGCAGGCCGCCGGGCAAGCCGAGGCCGCCGCCATTGTCCGGCAGGCCGAGACCGCCGCCGCTGCCGCCGAAGCCGGGGACCTCGATCTTGATCGTGGCGGGATCGACGCCGCTGCCATCACCCTTGTAGTGCATGACCATGCCGGGGAACATGATGGTCAGCGCCACCATCAGGATCTGGATGCCGACGAAGGGGACCGCGCCCCAGTAGATCTGGCCCGTGGTGACCGGCTCCATGCGCTTGCCGGTGACCTTGTCGAGATAGGGAATCTTGGCGGCGACCGAGCGGAGGTAGAAGAGCGCGAAGCCGAAGGGCGGATGCATGAAGCTCGTCTGCATGTTGATGCCGAGCAGCACGCCGAACCAGATGAGGTCGATGCCGAGCCTGTCGGCGGCGGGTGCGAGCAGCGGCACGATGATGAAGGCGAGCTCGAAGAAATCGAGGAAGAACGCCAGGAAGAAGACCAGAACGTTCACCGCGATCAGGAAGCCCGTCTCGCCGCCCGGCATCGAGACCAGCAGGTGCTCGACCCACAGGTGCCCGTTCACGCCGTAGAAGGTGAGCGAGAAGACGCGCGCGCCGATGAGGATGAACAGCACGAAGGACGAGAGGCGCGTGGTGGCGGCAAGCGCCGAGCGCATGACGTCCAGGTTGAGCCGGCCTTTCGCCGCCGCCATGACGAGCGCGCCGACCGCACCCATGGCGCCGCCTTCCGTGGGCGTGGCGATGCCGAGGAAGATGGTGCCGAGCACCAGGAAGATCAGCGCCAGCGGCGGGATCAGCACGATGATAACCTGCTGGGCGAGCCGCGACATCATGTTGATGTTCAGGCCCTTGTCGGCCAGCGCCACGATATAGATGAAGATGACGCCGACCGTGCCGCCGAGGATATCGGCATTCTCGCCATGCGTCGGGTAGAGATAGACATGTGCGGCATAGGCGATGCCGGCCGCCACGGCGAGCGCGACGATCAGCGAGGTGACGCCCGACCCGAGCGACCGCGCCTCCAGCGGGAGCGCCGGCATGGAGTCCCGCTTCAGGAACGTCATGATCAGGATGTAGAGCATGTAGAGCCCGGTCAGGACCAGGCCGGGAATCAGCGCGCCTGCATACATGTCGCCGACGGAGCGGCCGAGCTGGTCGGCCAGAACGATCAGCACGAGCGACGGCGGGATGATCTGGGCGAGCGTGCCCGAGGCGGCAATGACGCCCGAGGCGATCGACCGGTCATAGCCGTAGCGCAGCATGATGGGCAGCGAGATGAGGCCCATGGCGATGACCGAGGCGGCGACGACGCCGGTGGTGGCCGCCAGCAGCGCGCCGACGAAGATGACCGCATAGGCCAGGCCGCCGCGAATCGGCCCGAAGAGCTGGCCGATCGTGTCGAGCAGGTCCTCGGCCATGCCGGACCGTTCGAGCACGATGCCCATGAAGGTAAAGAAGGGGATGGCGAGCAATGTGTCGTTCGACATCACCCCCCATAGCCGTTCCGGCATCGCGTTCAGCAGCGGCCAGGAGAGGTTGATCGAATCGGAGAGCGGCGCGAGTTCCACGCCGATGACGAAGAAGAGCAGACCGTTTGCCGCCAGCGAGAAGGCCACGGGATAGCCGAGCAGGAGGAACACGATCAGCGACACGAACATGATCGGTGCGAGGTTGTCAGCGATGAACTCGATCATGCGCCCTTCTCCCCAGCCACGGCCGTATCGAGCGGCGCGTGCGTCGGCACGTAGGGGGTGGGATCGTCCATGTCACCGCGCATGATCGCGATCTTCTTGATGATCTCCGAAACGCCCTGGGCGGCCAGAAGCAGGAAGCCGGCAAGCAGGATGGCCTTGGCGGGCCAGACGATGAGGCCGCCGGCGCTGGAGGAGCCCTCGCCCGAGCGATAGGACATCAGCACGTAGGGCACGAGGTAGTAGATCATCAAAAGCACGAAGGGCATCAGGAACAGGCAATGGCCGAGCAGGTCGATCCAGTGCTGCACCCGGCGGGAGAACTTGCCGTAGACCACGTCGATGCGGATGTGCTCGTTCTGCGCCAGCGTATAGGCGGCGGCCAGCATGAAGGCGCCACCGAACAGATACCACTGCGCCTCGAGCCAGGCGTTCGACGATATGTTGAATGCCTTGCGGACGACGGCATTGCCGGCGCTGACGAGTACGGCAACCAGGATGAGCCAGCCGACCGCCTTGCCGACACTTTCCGTGACAGCATCGATCAGCCGGCTGAAAACCAGCAGTGTCTTCATGAATATTCCTCCCCGCGTGGCGTTCTTTTTCTATGGTGCCCAGCCTGGCCAGAGTGCCAATTTCATCGACGCTTGCAAGTCAGAAACCGGACCGGCACCACCCTTATTAGACAAAAGACGAATGCCGCGCGGCGGGCCGCAGACGTGGTGCATAAGGAATAGGCAGTTATCGCCACGATGATGCCTTGCCGCGGCAAAGGGTTCTGCTAAAACAGCGGCGCAATCATCATACAAATGAGGGTGGAGACATGGCACCGATCAATCTCGCAATCGTCGGCGTCGGCAAGATCGTGCGCGACCAGCATCTTCCGGCCGTCGCCAAGAATGGCGATTACACGCTGATCGCCGCCGCAAGCCGGCATGGCGTGGTCGACGGCATCGACAATTTCAAATCGATCGACGAGATGCTTGCGGCCGTGCCCGCTATCGACGCCGTGTCGCTCTGCATGCCGCCGCAATACCGCTACGAGGCTGCCGAAAAGGCGCTTTCGGCCGGCAAGCACGTCTTCCTGGAAAAGCCGCCGGGCGCGACGCTTTCGGAAGTGGCCGATCTGGAGGCGCTGGCAGCCTCCAAGGGGCTTTCCCTCTTCGCCAGCTGGCATTCGCGCTATGCGCCGGCCGTGGAGGCCGCAAAGCGCTTCCTGTCCGCCACGACGATCCGCTCCATGCAGGTGATCTGGAAGGAAGACGTGCGCCACTGGCACCCGAACCAGGACTGGATCTGGCAGGCGGGCGGCCTGGGCGTGTTCGATCCCGGCATCAACGCGCTATCGATCGTCACCCACATCCTGCCGCGGCCGGTCTTCATCACCGAGGCCACGCTGGAATTCCCTGAGAACCGCGACGCGCCGATCGCCGCCGCCATCACCTTCACCGACGCGAAGGGCCTCGACCTCAAGGCCGCGTTCGACTGGCGCCAGACCGGCAAGCAGAGCTGGGACATCGTGGCCCAGACCGAGGCCGGCGAGATGGTGCTGTCGGAAGGCGGCGCAAAGCTTTCCATCGACGGCACGCTCACGCATGACGAGCCGGAGCAGGAATATCCGATGCTCTACAAGCGGTTTGCGGAAATCATCAAGGCGGGACGGTCGGATGTCGACCTGGCGCCGCTGCGCCACGTGGCGGACGCCTTCATGCTGGGGCGGCGCAAGTTCGTCGACGCTTTTCACGATTGAGAAAAGGCCCGCTTCGGCGGGCCTTTTGTCGTTCAGGCCTGTGCGGCGAGCGGGCGCGGCTGGGGGCGCTTGAGCAGCATGACCGACAGCGCGGCGAGGATGCACATCAGCCCCGCGATCTGCAGCGCCGGCATGTAGGTGTTAAAGTCGCTCTTGAGGTAGCCGGCGCCGAAGGCGGCAGTGGCCGCGCCGAGCTGGTGGCCGGCGAAGACCCAGCCGAACACCAGGCCGGCCTTCTCGCGGCCGAAATTCTCGGCCGCCAGCTTGACCGTCGGCGGCACCGTGGCGACCCAGTCGAGGCCGTAGAACACGGCGAAGACCGACAGTTCCACGAAGCTGAAGCCCGAGATGGACAGATAAAGCAGCGACAGGCCGCGCAGGCCGTAGAACCAGAACAGCAGGACGCGGTTGTCGTAGCGATCCGACAGCCAGCCGGCGAAGACGGTGCCGAAGAAATCGAACACGCCGATGACGGCGAGCGTGCTTGCCGCCGTGACGGCCGCCATGCCGAAATCGCCGCAGATCGAGATCCAGTGCGTCTGGATCAGGCCGTTGGTCGAGAGGCCGCAGACGAAGAACGTGCCGAACAGCACCCAGAACACCGGATTGCCGGAGACGCTCTTCAACGTGACGAGCGGTGCGAGCAGCGTGGCGCCAAGCTTGTGATCCTGCCTCGGCGGCGCGACGACCGCCGTTTCGCCATAGGCAGGAAGACCGACATCGGCCGGGTGATCGCGCATCATGAGAAGGACGAGCACCATCGCGGTGGCGATGACGGCGACGGAGAGCGTGAGCGCCGTGCGCCAGCCATAGGCTTCCGTGAGGGCGGCGAGCAGTGGCAGGAAGACGAGCTGGCCCGTCGCGTTGCTCGCCGTCATCAGGCCGACGACGAGGCCGCGGCGCTTGGAGAACCAGCGGGTGGCGACGGTCGCGCCGAGCACCAGCGCCGTCATGCCCGTGCCGACGCCGATGACGACGCCCCACAGCAGCAGCAATTGCCAGACCGCGGTCATGAAGAAGGACAGGACGATGCCGCCCATGATGAGCGACAGGGCCGCCGCCACCACCTGACGGATGCCGAAATGGTTCATGAAGGCGGCTGCGAAGGGGCCGAGCAGACCGAAGAGCACGAGCCGAACGGCCATGGCCGAGGAGATGTCGGCGATGTCCCAGCCGAATTCCTGGTGCAGCGGCTGGATCATCACGCCCGCCGAGCCCATGGCGCCGGCCGTCGCCAGCATGGTGAGGAAGGTGGTCGCGGCCACCACCCAGCCATAGTGCACATTCCTGGCCGCCATCCATCTGGCGACATTTGCCGAAACCATCGTCACGTCCCTTTCGTCAGCACCGGCGTCGCGGTGGAATTGCGGGTATATACCCTTTTAAAAGCAAAAAAGTCAGAGCGCCGCGAGGAGATCCCGCAGCCGGCCGGCGCCATCCGCGCCCAGGCGGGTTTCGATATCGGCCTGCGCGCGATCCCAGAGCGGCGCCCCTTCAAGCAGGATCGCCTTGCCCGGCGCGCTGACCAGAAGCGTCGCCTCGCGCTGATCCTTGCCGGGTCGGATTTCCACCAGCCCCATGCGCTCCAGCACCTTGGCATTGCGGCCGACGGTCGAGCGGTCGAGTTCGACCCGGGCGGCCAGATCCGTCAGCGATACCGGCGCCATGCGGTTGATGTTCCGGAGAAGGCTGAACTGGGCGATGTTCACGCCAAGCGGGGCCAGCGCCTCGTCATAGTAGGACGAGACCCTGCGCGACGCCTTGCGCAGCAAAATGCAGTGGCAGAGATCCTTGCTCATTTCGCGGGTATATACCCATGATTCCGAACTTGCAAGACGAGAGCGCAGACGATCGCCCTATCAGGCCTTCTTCATCCAGCGCCCGTCGGTGTCCTGCTGCCAGTAGGTGAGCTGGTGGCCCTCGCCTTTCAGGCGCTTCCAGTGCTCGCGCGCGGTCTCGACCTCCGCCTGGTCGTAGCCGTCGAACATGAAGATCACGCGCTCATAGGCATCGAGCGGCGGCGGGACCGCACCGGCGACGATGAAGCGCACATTCGCGGCGTTCGCATTGTCGGGCGTTGCCGTCACCAGCACCGGCTGGTCGGCGGCGAAAGCCTGCTCGTCGGTGCCGTGCGGCAGGAAACTGTCCTCGCGGAACGTCCACAGATGGGTGTCGATGGCGTCGCGCCGTTCGGCATCGCCGGTCTGCACGACGACGCGCCAGCCGCGCTCGAGGCTCTTGTCGAGGAGCGGCGGCAGCGCATCCTCGAGCTTCGATTCGGTCAGGTGATAGAAGAGGACCTCGCTCACCTCATCCCTCGTAATTCGCGCGCACGAGCTCATCGAGCAGCCGCACGCCGAAGCCCGAGGCCCAGGACTGGTTGATCTCGTCCGTCGGAGAGCCCATCGCCGTACCGGCAATGTCGAGATGTGCCCAGGGCGTGTCCTTGACAAAGCGCTGGAGGAACTGGGCGGCGGTGATCGATCCCGCGTAACGGCCGCCGGTGTTCTTCATGTCGGCGAACTTGCTGTCGATCATCTTGTCGTATTCGCGTCCGAGCGGCATGCGCCACAGGCGTTCGTTGGTGGCGAGACCCGCCGCGGTGAGGCGCGTGGCGAGCGTATCGTCGTTCGAGAACAGGCCCGCGTGGTGGCTGCCGAGCGCGACCATGATGGCGCCGGTCAGCGTGGCGAGGTTCACCATGAACTGCGGCTTGAAGGTCTCGTTGCAGTACCAGAGCGCATCGCACAGCACGAGCCGGCCCTCGGCATCCGTGTTGATGACCTCGATGGTCTGGCCCGACATGGATGTCACGATATCGCCGGGGCGCTGCGCATTGCCGTCGGGCATGTTTTCCACAAGGCCGATGATGCCGATGACATTGGCCTTCGCCTTGCGCGCGGCAAGCGTGTGCATGAGGCCGATGACGGCGGCCGCGCCGCCCATGTCGCCCTTCATGTCCTCCATGCCGGCAGCCGGCTTGATGGAGATGCCGCCGGTATCGAACACCACGCCCTTGCCGATGAAGGCGATCGGACGGTCCTTCTCCTTGCCGCCCTTCCAGTGCATGACCGCAAGGCGCGGCGGACGCACGGAGCCCTGCGCGACACCGAGAAGTGCTGCCATGCCGAGTTTCTTCATCTCGCGCTCGGTGAGGATATCCACCGCGACGCCGAGCTTCTCCAGCGCCTTGGCGCGGGCGGCGAACTCGACGGGGCCGAGCACGTTGGCCGGCTCGTTGACGAGGTCACGGGCGAGGATGACGCCCTCGGCGACGGCGTCGGAGACCTCGCTGGCCTTCTTTGCGGCGCTGGCGGCGGCGGTGACGAGCGTCACCTTCACCGGCTTGCCGGGCTTCGCCTCGTCTTCGTCGCCCTTCTTGGTCTTGTAGGTATCGAAGCTGTAGGCGCCGAGCTGCATGCCGAGCGCGAAATCGGCGGCGTTGCGCGCGCTGACCGTGACGCCGGGCGCATCGAGATAGACGGTCACCTTGTCGGCCCGGCCGATCTTGGCGGCCGCGGCGCCGCCGGCCTTCAACCAGTCATGCGCAACGAGCCGGTCCGCCTCGCCGAGGCCGAGCACGCGGATGCGATCGACCGGGGCGCCGTGGGGGGCGAGAACGTCCAGGCTCTTCAGCGCCTTGCCGGTGAATTTCGCCACGTCGGCCGCGCGCGCCACGACATTGCCCGGGTCGACATCCGCCAGCCCTGCGGCCGGCTGGCCGGCGGCCTGCAGGAGGATTGCGACGCCGCCCGAAGCGCGTGCCGTCTTTGCGAAACCGATGTCGAACCTGGATGCCATGACTTACTCCGCATGTGACGCCGGAACCCGCCGGCGGGGCGGGCAAGGCCCGCGATCACATCGACTCCTTGTCGCTTTTGCAGCGCTTGGCAAGATGCGTTCGGTTGTTTAGAGAACGTTAACCATGCTTGTTCGCCATAAATTTTCCATCCGGGTGGAGACTCCTGGGTATGGCGTCAGCCTCAAGAAAGCTTATATGCCCATTGCAGTTCCGCAGAGGGGCGCCAGGGGGCGCTGACCGGAGCCGCCTTTGGACCACGCGGACTGAACGATGAAACTGATCGAGCGCTATATCCTGCGGCGGGCGTCGCTCATGTTCGCGGCAACGCTTCTGCCGCTGATCGGCATCGTCTGGGTCACGCAGGCGCTGACCAGCGTCAATCTCGTCACCGACAGCGGTCAGTCGATCTTCGCCTTCCTGCGGCTCGCGACGCTCATCCTTCCCTCTGTCATCCCGATCATCCTGCCCTTCGCGCTGGTCATCGGCGTGGCGCAGACGCTGACGGTGATGAACAGCGATTCGGAACTGACCGTGCTGAACGCCGCCGGCAGTTCGCGCATGACCATCATCAAGCCGGTCATGATCCTCGCCATGGCCACGAGCGTCGCCTCCTTCGCCGTGGACAATTTCGTCGAGCCCTATTCGCGCATGGCCGTGCGCCAGATGATCGCCACCGCCAATGCGGACATGCTCTCCTCGGTCGTGCAGGAAAACACGTTCCGCAAGGTGACCGACGGTCTCTATGTGCAGGTGGCGGAGCGCCGCAACGGCGGCGTGCTGCACGGTCTCTTCGTTGCCGACACGCGCGATCCGCGCTTCGAGATGATCTATTATGCCCGCGAAGGCGCGGTGGACGAGAACAGCGCGGCGCTGGTGATGAAGGACGGTGAAGTGCACCGCAAGCTTCCCGATGGAAGCGTCTCGATCATCAAGTTCGATTCCTACGCCTTCGACCTCGCCGACCTGACGCAGAACGCGGGCACGGCGAACATCCGCCCGAAGGATCGCGACCTCGCCTACCTGCTCAATCCCGATCCCGCGGATACGCATTACAAGAACAACCCGCTGGCCTTCAGCGCCGAGCTGCACCGCCGCTTCACCGAATGGCTGTTTCCGGCGGTCTTCGGCCTGATCGCGCTGGTGGTGAGCGGCGACGCCCGTTCGCACCGCGAAGCACGGCTGCATCCGATGGTGACGGCGCTCCTGACGGCGCTCTTCGTGCGCTGGGCGAGTTTCTACGCCTCCAACAGCGCCGAAAAATCCGCCTATTTCATTCCCGTCATGTATATCATCCCGCTCCTGACGGCAGCGATCGCCATCCGGTATCTTGCACGCAACAAGAGCCTCGATCTTCCCAGTTCGGCAGGCGAGCGGCTGACGGAGGTCGTGGATAAGTTCCGGTCGCGCTTCGTGAAGAGCCGCGCCCTGCCCGGCGGAGGCAAGCAGCCATGATCCGCACGCTCGATCTCTATTTCTTCCGCCGGTACATCGTCACCACCCTCTGGTTCCTGCTGGGCATCTTCGCGCTCGTCTTCATCATCGACTTCAGCGAGATGTCCAATCGCGTCGGCGGCCTGCCCGGCTATACGCTGGGGATGGGCCTCGTGGTCACCGCGCTGCGCATTCCGATGATCCTGATGCAGACGGTGCCTTTCGTCGCGCTCTTCGCCGGCATGGCCGCGCTGATCTCGCTCAACCGGCGCTATGAGCTGGTGGTGACCCGCGCCGCGGGCATTTCCGCATGGCAGTTTCTCCGCCCCTTCCTGCTCGGCGCCTTCCTGTTCGGCGTGGCCGCGATCCTGACGATCAACCCGCTCGCCGCCTGGGGCAGCAAGAAGGCGCAAGAGTTCGAGGCATCGTGGGGCGCGACCAACGCGGCCCGCTCCGAGACCGCCGTGCCGTGGCTGCGCCAGATCTACGGCAATGACCAGGCCATCATCGGCGCAAAGGCCGTTCTCGACGGCGGAATGCGCCTGATGAACGTGTCCGTCATCCACTTCGATACCGACAATCGCATCACGCTTCGCCAGGACGCAGACCAGGCGACTTTGGAAGATGGTTACTGGCTTCTTAAGAATGTGCGCGAAACGCGCGCCGGCGAATTACCCGTGCGTCTCAACGAGGTACAGCTTCGTACCAACCTGAAACAGGAATTCGTTCAGGAAAGCCTTGAAAAGCCTGAAACCATTGCCTTTTTCAATCTGGGACGGAAAATCGAGGCGGCCAAATCCTTCGGCTTTCCGACGCATGCGATGGAAACGCAGCTTCACACGATGCTGGCGCTGCCTCTTCTCCTGGTTGCGATGACGCTGATCGCCGCCTGTGTATCATTGAAATTTAGCCGGTTTAATCAATCGCGTGCGGTGATTCTGGGTGGAATCCTTTCGGGCTTCATGCTTTATGTCGTCACCGTGCTTGTGAAGGCATTCGGAAGCAGCGGTGTTGTTCCTCCGTTCGTTGCGGCTTGGCTCCCAGTGGTCGTCGCGATGTCCTTGGGAGCGACGATTCTTCTGCATCAGGAGGACGGCTAGTGGCGGCAGGCGCCCGCAAAACGAATCGGTGGTCGAAAGCCGCCCTGCTTGCAGGTGCGGCCGCGTGCGCCCTCATGTCCGCATCCGCAGTCCCCGCATATTCCCAGAACGCGCGCGTCGATGCGATGGCGCCGAATGTCCCTGAGGGCAGCAAGCTGCTTCTGGCGGCAAACGAGGTTGTCTACAACAAGGACAACGAGACCGTCACCGCACGCGGCGCGGTGCAGATCAATTATGCCGGCTACAAGCTGGTCGCCCGCCAGGTGGTCTATGACCAGAAGACCGGCCGGGTGAAGGCCTATGGCAATATCGAGCTGATCGAACCGACGGGCAACCGCCTCTATGGCGATGAAATGGACCTGTCGGACGATTTCGCGAACGGCTTCGTCAACGCCGTGCGCGTCGAGACGACCGATCTGACGAAGCTTGCCGCAACGAGCGGCGAGCGCGTCAATGACGAGGAGATGATCCTCAACCACGCCGTCTATACCGCCTGTACGCCCTGCGCGACCAATCCGACCTATCGCGGCGTTTGGGAGGTCAAGGCCGAGCGTGTCGTGCAGAACGGCCGCACCAAGACGATTCGTCTCGAGCGTGCGCGCTTTGAGATGTTCGGCAGGCCGGTCGCTTATATTCCCGTGCTGGAAGTGCCCGATCATACCGTAAAGCGGAAAACCGGCTTCCTTTTCCCGCAGTTCCGTTTCGACCAGAAGCTCGGTTTCGGCGTCACGACGCCTTATTATATCGCGATCGCCCCCGACATGGATGCGACGCTCTCACCGACGGGCCTGACCAGTCAGGGCTTCCTGATGGAAGCGGAGTTCCGCAAGCGCTTCCACAACGGCATGGTGACGCTGCATGCCGCCGGCATCAACCAGTCGGATCCGGACCGCTTCACCGCCGGGACGAGCGACCAGCTCGAGACGACGCGTGGCATGGTCGGCACGACGGGCAGATTCCAGATCAATCCGCGCTGGGCGTTCGGCTGGAACGCAATGCTGCAGAGCGACAACAATTTCTCGCGCACATACAGCATCCAGCGTTTCAGGAGCAGCACCTATGTGAACCAGGCCTATCTGACGGGCCTGAGCCGCCGCAACAGCTTCGACTTGCGTGCGTTCTACTTCGACGTCCAGGACGCCGATATCAACAATACAGCCGAGCGCAAGCAGGCTATCGCCCAGGTTCTCGATCACCAGTATATCGTCCCGGAGCCGGTTCTCGGCGGCGAGCTTTCCGTCACGACCAACTTCACCAATATCGATCGCGACCTGACCGACAGCAGGCTTGTTCCCGGTGGTATACGATTCGGGGGTCTGGAAGGCGGTTCGACGCGGTTCACCAGCGAAGTGGAATGGAAGCGCCAGTTCATCGCGCCCGGCGGGCTGGTGCTGACGCCCCTGCTCGCGGCACGCGGCGATGTCCATCGCCTCGACGTCCGTTCGCCGGTCGGATACGGCGGCGATTTCGAGACGGCCGGCAGCGCGACCCGCTCGATGCTGACGGCGGGACTGGAAGCCCGTTACCCGATTCTCGTCACGACCGACTCGTCGAGCCACATTTTCGAGCCGATCGCGCAGATCTATCTGCGTCCGGACGAGGATCTTGCCGGCCGCCTGCCGAACGAAGATGCGCAAAGCTTCGTCTTCGACGCCTCCAACCTGTTCGAGCGCGACAAGTTCTCGGGCTTCGACCGGATCGAAGGCGGCAGTCGCGCCAATGTCGGCCTGCGCTATACCGGGACGTTCGACAACGGCATGCGGCTGCGCAGCATTGTCGGCCAGTCCTATCATCTCGGCGGCGTGAACTCCTTCGCGACACCTGATCTGGTCAATGCGGGTGCGAATTCCGGCCTGGAAACGGACAGCTCCGACTATGTCAGCATGGCGGGGGTCGATCTGCCGATCGGCATCACCTTCACCACGGGTGCGCGCCTCGACAAGGACGACCTGTCGCTGCGCCGCTCCGACGTGTCGCTCGGCTACACGAACGACCGCTTCAGCACGACGACGACCTATACGCGCATCGCCGCTCAGCCGCTCTACGGCGCCGACGAAACGGCAAGCGAAATCCAGAATACCTCGTCGTTCAAGTTCCGCGACTACTGGTCTGTCTTCGGCTCTGTCACCTATGACATCAGCAACAAGGTCGTCGCGCGCAACGGCGTCGGCTTCGCCTATGATGACCGCGATACGCTCTTCTCGATCGCCTATGAACAGACGCGCGACAAGAGCAATACCGCCGCGAACGACTGGTCGGTCATGGCCCGCCTGATGTTCCGCACGATCGGCGACATCCAGATCGGCACCGACAGCGATTAAGGCTGCACTTGTCATTGTTTAGCCGCATGTACTATGCACATCCGGGAAAAGAACTTCCGGATGGCAGCACGCCTAAGGGGCATTGTGCGCTCAAACCATGCGGAACGGCTACGGGAAAGGGAACGGGATGAGACACTCTCTGGTACGCTCCGTGATGATGGGAGCGGCGCTGGCCGCGGCGGTTGCAATCGTCGTGCCGGCCGGCACGGTGCAGGCGGCAAGCTCCGTTGTCGCAGTCGTCAACAACACGGCGATCACCACCGGTGACGTCGAAAAGCGGGTGAACTTCCTCAAGCTGCAACGCGCCAAGGGCAACCTTCGCAGCATGGCGCGCGAACAGCTGATCGAGGATACGCTCAAGCGCGACGAGATCCTGCGCGTGCGCGCGTCCGTCAGCCAGTCGGAAGTCGATGCCGCCTATGCACGCTTCGCCTCCTCCAACAAGATGACGACGGAGCAGCTCGGCAAGGTCCTGAGCCAGGCCGGCGTCGGCTCCGAGCATTTCAAGCAGTTCATCGCGCTGCAGATGAGCTGGCCGCGCGTGGTGAACGCGCGTTTCGCCGGCTCCGGTACGGGCAAATCGCTCGTCCAGCGCATGCAGGAGAATGGCGGCAAGAAGCCCGTCACGACGGAATATTTCCTCAAGCAGGTGATCTTCGTCGTTCCGGAAAAGCGCCGCAACGCCATCCTCGGCAAGCGCAAGTCGGAGGCGGAAGCCTCGCGCTCGAAATTCCCGGGCTGCGACCAGGCCAAGGCCTTTGCCGCCACGATGCATGACGTGTCGATCCGCGACCTTGGCCGGGTGCTTGCGCCGCAGATGCCCGAGGACTGGAAGCCGCTGATCGAAAAGGCGACCGGCCAGACCACCGGCACGCGCGTGACCGAACGCGGCGTCGAATATCTCGCGATCTGCATGAAGCGCGAGGTCAATGACGACGTCGCCGCAGAAATGGTCTTCCGTGCGGAAGACCTCGCGAAAGCCAAGGGCAACGAAAACGACGAAAACAGCAAGAAGCTCCTCGCCGAGCTTCGCAAGAAGGCCACGATCACCGATCGCTGAGCAAAGCGCCGGATCTACGATGCCCCGCCCCGGCGGGGCATTCGCGTTCCCAACCCGCTGCGGGGTATCATGACACCGACGACTGTTCCGCCGCTGGCGCTCTCCATGGGCGACCCCGCGGGGATTGGACCGGATATCGCGCTTGCGCTCTGGTCCGACCGTAGATCGCTTTCGCTGCCACCCTTCCTTTTCATCGGCGATGCACAGGTGTTGGCCGCACGCGCGGCCGCGCTCGGCCTCGACATCGCCGTTTCCAACGCGACACCCGAGACGGCGAACGCGCTGTTCGACACGGCGCTACCGGTCCTGTCGGTCGAATGCGCCGTGGCGGCGGTGCCCGGCACGCCCGATTCCCGCAATGCCGCCGCCGTGACCGGGGCGATCGAGACGGCCGTCGCGCTGACGATGGCCGGCAGGACGTCGGCCGTCGTGACCAACCCGATCGCCAAGGCCGTGCTCTACGAAGCCGGCTTCGGCTTTCCCGGCCATACGGAGTTCCTTGCCGATCTGGCCGCCAGGGCGACAGGCGTCGACAGCCTGCTTCCCGTGATGCTTCTGGCCGGCCCGAAGCTGCGCAGCGTGCCCGTGACGATCCACATTCCGCTGAAGGATGTGCCGGGGGCGCTCACCGAGGCGTTGATCGTGGAAACCGCCGTCATCACCGAGCGGGACCTGCGACAGCGTTTCGGCATCGCGCGGCCGCGGCTTGCGATTGCCGGGCTGAACCCGCATGCCGGCGAAGGCGGTGCGCTCGGGCTGGAAGACGACGCCGTGGTGCGGCCGGCTGTCGAGCGCCTCCAGGCGGCGGGCATCGATGCCGTCGGGCCGCTCCCGGCCGATACGATGTTCCATGACGCGGCACGTTCCACCTATGACGTGGCATTGTGCATGTATCACGATCAGGCGCTCATCCCGGCGAAGGCGCTGGGCTTCGACGATTCCGTCAATGCCACGCTCGGCCTGCCCTTCATCCGCACCTCGCCGGACCACGGCACGGCCTTCGCGCTCGCCGGAAAGGGTGTCGCAAAGCCCGATAGCCTGCTGGCGGCGCTGCGCCTCGCCCACACGCTCGCCGCGCACGAGCGCGCATCGAAGGAAACGCTCTGATGGCCGCCCTCGACGGATTGCCGCCGCTGCGTGACGTCATCCAGCGGCACGGCCTGGATGCCAAGAAGGCGCTCGGCCAGAATTTTCTCCTCGACCTCAACCTGACGCAGAAGATCGCCCGCACGGCCGGGCCCATCGAGAACCACACGGTGATCGAGGTCGGCCCGGGACCGGGCGGCCTGACGCGCGCCATTCTGGCGCTCGGCGCCAAGCGCGTGATCGCCATCGAACGCGACGCGCGCTGCCTTCCGGCGCTGGCGGAGGTATCGGCGCACTATCCGGGGCGCCTGACCGTCATCGAGGGCGACGCGCTGAAGACGGATTTCGAGGCGCTGGCGCCCGGCGAGCCCGTCCGCATCATCGCCAACCTGCCCTACAATGTCGGCACGCAGCTGCTCGTCAACTGGCTGCTGCCGAAGACCTGGCCGCCCTTCTGGGAATCCCTGACGCTGATGTTCCAGCGCGAGGTGGGGCTGCGCATCGTGGCCGAGGAGAACGACGACCACTATGGGCGTCTCGGCGTGCTCTGCGGCTGGCGCACACGGGCGCATATGGCCTTCGACGTGCCGCCGCAGGCCTTCACGCCACCGCCGAAGGTGACATCATCAGTGGTCCACCTGGAGCCGATCGCCGATCCCCTGCCCTGTGACGTCGCCTCCCTCGAACGCGTCACCCAGGCCGCCTTCGGCCAGCGCCGCAAGATGCTGCGCCAGAGCGTGAAGTCGCTCGGTGGGGAGGCCTTGCTGGCGCGGGCCGAGATCGATCCGCAGCGGCGCGCGGAGACGTTGAGCGTGGAAGAATTCGTGCGGCTGGCGAACGCGCTGTGAGGAATTAGGGGGCGCGGCCTCGGATACCCCCCTCTGGCCTGCCGGGCATCTCCCCCACAAGGGGGGAGATTGGCAAGAAGCGCGGACACCACCTCATCAGCAAAGCCCGCGTTTGGAGCGAAACGCCGCCCCATCCGATCTCCCCCCTCGTGGGGGAGATGCCCGGCAGGGCAGAAGGGGGTGTTGCAGACCGCTGCCCTACAGAACCGGCTTTTCCGTCACCAGTCCCGTCACGAATTCGAACAGGCCGTGGCGGCGGTCGCGGCGGAGGCGTTCGGCCTTGACGATGCTCTGGACGGCATCGAAGGCGACGGAGAGGTCGTCGTTCAGGATGACATAGTCATATTCGCGCCAGTGCTCGATCTCCGCGCGGGAGTTGGCGAGGCGGGTCTGGATGACCTCCTCGGTATCCTCCGCGCGGCGGTGCAGGCGCGATTGCAGCTCGGTCATGGACGGCGGCAGGATGAAGATCGAGACGACGTCGGCCGGCATCTTCTCCTGAAGCTGCTGGGCGCCCTGCCAGTCGATGTCGAACAGCATGTCCCGGCCGGCGGACATGGCCTCCTCGACCGGCTCGCGCGGCGTGCCGTAGAAATTGCCGTGCACCTCCGCCCATTCCAGCAGGGCATCGCTGTCGCGCAGGCGCTCGAATTCCTTGTGGTTGATGAAGTGGTAGTGGCGGCCGGCGATCTCGCTTGCCCGGCGCTGGCGCGTCGTCACGCTGACCGAGAGGCTGAGGCCGGAATCGGCTTCGAGGAGATTGCGGGCGATGGTCGACTTGCCCGCGCCCGACGGCGAGGAGATGACGAGCATGAGCCCGCGGCGCTCGATGTGGATCTGCTTGGTCTGCTCGGCCATGGCCTACTCCAGATTCTGGACCTGTTCCCTGAACTGGTCGATGACGACCTTCAATTCTATACCCGCAGCCGTTACAGCAGCCGCGTTCGACTTGGAACAGATGGTATTCGATTCCCTGTTAAATTCCTGTGCGAGAAAATCGAGCTTGCGGCCGATCGGTCCGCCTTCGGCAATCAGCTCGCGCGCGGCGCGCGCATGGGACTTCAGCCGGTCGATCTCCTCGCGCAGGTCCGCCTTGGTGGCCAGCAGCGCCACCTCCTGATGCAGCCGGTCGCGATCGAGCGCGGTCGCACCCTGCATGAGCGTCGCGACCTGGGTGGCGAGCCGCTCGGCGATGGCCGCGACGCTGCGCGACGGATCGGCCTCGACAGCCGCCGTCAGGGCCTCGATGCGCGCGACCTGGCCGAGCAGCACGTCGGCAAGCGCCGTCCCCTCCTTGCGCCGCATGTCGGCGAGGCGGCGGATCGCCTCCGCCAGGCCCGCGCGGATATCGCGATCGCGCGCCTGCGTTTCGGCTTCGCTTTCCTCGGCTTCGCGGAAATCCACGATGCCGCGCACCGACAGAAGCGTGTCGAGTTTCAGCGGCGCGGGATCGATGGTGCCGGCAAGCCGGTCGCGCAGGGCGAGCACGGCGGCAAGCGCGCCCTCGTTCACGACAGCCTCGACCTGCGCCTCGCTGACACTCGTCGTCAGCCCGATCTGCAGGTTGCCGCGCGAAAAGGTTTCGCCCGCCAGACGACGGATATCCGCCTCCAGCGCCTCCAGGCCGGGCGGCAGGCGTAGGCGCAGGTCCAGCCCCTTGCCGTTGACCGAGCGCAGCTCCCAGGCCCAGCGCGTGCGTCCGCTGGTGCCTTCGACGCGCGCAAAACCGGTCATCGACTGCAATGTCATGTCATCCTCCAATGGTGCCCGCCGGAACGGGCCGCCCGGCACGCGCCGGCACGGCGGAACCATTTGCCAAAGTGAAGCAGTTTTAAGGGCTTGGAAACGGGCCGACGTGCGGAAGGTGCAGCGATCCACATCAAAGGTGGGATGTGTCGCAGGATGCGAGGGGAATACCCCCTCTGGCCTGCCGACCATCTCGCCCACAAGGGGGAGATTGGATGGGGGACCGCCTCGCCCCATCTCCAACGTTCCCAATTTGGCCGACGTCTTTGCATCTTGCCGATCTCCCCCCGTGTGGGGGAGATGCCCGGCAGGGCAGAGGGGGTGACCGCCCCCGCGCCCCTCAATTACTGCGCGGTCGCGCCTTCGGCTTCCTTCGCGGCGGCCGCCGCCTTTTCGGCTTCCAGCTTGCGCCAGCGGCGGACGTTCTGATTGTGCTCGTCGAGCGTTTCGGCAAAGACGTGGCCGCCCGTGCCGTCGGCGACGAAGTAGAGGTCGGGCGTGCGCGACGGGTTTGCCACCGCCTCCAGCGCCGCACGGCCGGGATTGGCAATCGGCGTCGGCGGCAGGCCGCGGATGATGTAGGTGTTGTAGGGCGTCTGCTTTTCGAGGTCCGACTGATAGATCGGCCGGTCCGAAGGCTTACCGTCGCCGCCGAAGATGCCGTAGATGATCGTCGGGTCGGACTGGAGGCGCATGCCCTTCTCGAGGCGGTTGATGAAGACGGAGGCGACGCGCGGGCGTTCGTCGGCCCGGCCGGTCTCCTTCTCGACGATGGAGGCGAGCGTCACGAAATCCTCGCGGGTCGTGACCGGCAGGCCCTCGTCGCGGCGCGCCCAGATCTGGTCCACCAGGTTCTTCTGGGCCGTCAGCATCTGCTGGAGAATATCGGCGCGCTTGGTGCCGCGCGAGAACTTGTAGGTATCGGGCATCAGCGTGCCTTCCACCGGCAGGTCCTGCGGCAGATCGCCCTCCAGCACCGGATCGTCGGCGAGGCGCTGGAACACCTGCTTGACGGTCAGCCCCTCGGGCACGGAGACGCTGTAGAGGATCGACTTGCCGGACTTCAGCAGCTCCATGATGTCACGCATCGAGGAGCCGGCCTTGATCTCGTATTCGCCGGCCTTCAGCGTCTCGCCGTCGAGATAGACGCGCGAAAGCACGCGGAACACGCGGCCATCGGTGATGATGTTGTTGCGCTCCAGATTGGCGGCGATTTCATTGGTGCCGGCACCGTTGCGCACGATGAAATTGGTGTTGGTGACCAGCGGGCCGGGCTCGTCATAGCTGCGGACGCCATAATAGAACACGCCGACGCCGATGACCGTCGCGAAGACGACAAGGGTCATGACGAAATTCAGGAAGATGACGACCTGGCTGCGGGCCTTGCGCGAACGGCGGCGGCTCGGCGGTTGCGGCACCTGTTCAGGCCGGAGAGCCTCATTGGCGGACTTGGGGATGATGCGCGGCTGGCCGGATGTTTCCGTACGGCCAAAGGGCGTTTCACCAGGTTCGTTCGTGTCGCTCACGGACTGTCCTCATGTTCGGGCATTGCTCGACGTCTTCCAGCAGAGCAATGCGGCAAAAGCAGGGATGATCCCCCGCGTCTCTATCGATCAGCCGAGTTCTCCCCTCATCCGGCCCGCGGGCCACCTCCCCGCCTTGTGCGCGGAGGTCATGAGAATGCGATGTCTCGGTTCTCTGCCTCTCCCCGGCGGGGAGAGACTGCCGGCAGGCGGATGAGGATGCCTTGCCGGCGGTAAAGGGTCAGGCGTAACGCTTCAGGACCAGCGAGGCATTCGTTCCGCCGAAGCCGAACGAGTTGGAGACTGCCACGTTGATCTCGCGCTTGCGGGCTTTGTGCGGCACCAGGTCGATCGCCGTCTCGACGGCGGGATTGTCGAGGTTGAGCGTCGGCGGCGCGATGTTGTCACGGATCGCCAGTGCCGAGAAGATGGCCTCGACCGCACCGGCGGCACCCAGCAGGTGGCCGATGGCGGATTTGGTCGACGACATCGAGATGCGCGACGCGGCATCGCCCACCAGGCGCTCGACCGCGCCGAGCTCGATCGTGTCGGCCATGGTCGAGGTGCCGTGCGAGTTGATGTAGTCGATTTCGCTCGCCGGGATGCCGGCGCGCTTCAGCGCCATCTGCATGCAGCGGTAGGCGCCCTCGCCGTCTTCCGACGGCGCCGTGATGTGGTAGGCATCGCCGGACAGGCCGTAGCCGACGACTTCGGCATAGATCTTGGCGCCGCGCGCCTTGGCGTGCTCCAGCTCTTCCAGCACGACGATGCCGGCGCCCTCGCCCATGACGAAGCCGTCGCGGTCGCGGTCATAAGGCCGCGATGCGGCCGTGGGATCGTCGTTGCGCTCGGTCGACAGCGCCTTGCAGGCGGCGAAGCCCGCGAGCGCAATGCGGCAGATCGGCGATTCGGCGCCGCCGGCGACCATGACGTCGGCATCACCCAGCGCGATCAGACGGCTGGCATCGCCGATGGCGTGCGCGCCCGTCGAGCAGGCCGTGACGACGGAATGATTGGGGCCGCGCAGCTTGTGCTTGATCGAGACATGGCCGGAGGCCAGGTTGATCAGCCGGCCGGGAATGAAGAAGGGCGATATGCGGCGGGGGCCCTTGTCGCGCAGCGTGTAGCCGCCTTCGACAATGCCTTCCAGGCCGCCGATGCCCGAACCGATGAGTACGCCGGTCGCGATCTGGTCGTCGTCGCTCTGCGGATGCCAGCCGGCATCGGCAAGCGCCATGTCGGCGGCAGCCACCGCATAGACGATGAAGGGATCGACCTTGCGCTGCTCCTTGGGCTCCATCCACTGGTCGGCATTATAGGTGCCGTCGGAGCCGTCTCCGCGCGGGATGGAACAGGCGATTTTTGCGGGAAGGTCTTCCACCTCGAAAGCAGTGACCCTTGCGGCACCGCTGCGGCCTTCGAGAAGCCGGTTCCAGGTTACTTCGGTACCACATCCAAGCGGAGATACCATGCCGGTACCCGTGATAACGACACGCCTCATCGTCCGTGATCCACCCTATAGAATGTTATTTCTGTTGCCTCGCTACGAGGGGGGAGCGGCCTCCCGGACGGAGACCGGGACGGGCCACCCGAAGGCGGCCCGCCGGAAATCGCTTCGATCAGGCCTGGGCCTTCTCGATGAACTTGACAGCGTCGCCGACCGTCAGGATCGAGTCCGCGGCATCGTCCGGGATCTCGACGCCGAATTCTTCTTCGAACGCCATGACCAGCTCAACGGTGTCGAGGGAGTCCGCGCCAAGGTCATCGATGAAGCTTGCGCCTTCGCTGACCTTTTCGGCGTCAACGCCCAGATGATCAATGACAATTTTCTTTACGCGTTCTGCGATATCGCTCATGTCGGATTCCTCGACCTTTGTTTTTGATCGGCGCCTTACGGCACCGGACACTCAACACGCCCGATGTGCCTCAAGAACACATCCGGCAATCCCTGCAACCGGCAAACGGCATCGGCGATACTCGTTCGCACCGCCTGATCGCTCAGGCTTTTGCCGGTCGACTGCTGACAGTCATGGCCCGATTAACACGGTTTAAGTCTGTCGCAAAGTCCGAAAATGGCCGGTGCTCCAGCGGTCAACATGCAATTTCAGCCGGTTGACCGGGTGCCCGCAGCCCAATCAGATCATGGCCATGCCGCCGTTCACATGCAGCGTCTGCCCCGTCATATAGGCGGCTTCCGACGACGCGAGATAGGCCACGGCCGACGCAACTTCCACGCCAGTGCCCATGCGCTTCATGGGAATGGCGCCCATGATGGCGTCCTTCTGCTTGTCGTTCAGCTTGTCGGTCATGGCGCTTTCGATGAAGCCCGGCGCCACGCAGTTGACGGTGACGTTGCGGGTGGCGATCTCCTGCGCCAGCGACTTGGTGAAACCGATCATGCCGGCCTTGGAGGCGCAATAGTTGGCCTGGCCCGGATTGCCGGTGACGCCGACGACCGACGTGATGTTGATGATGCGGCCATAGCGGCGGCGCATCATGGGATGGGTCAGCTCGCGCGTCAGGCGGAAAACGGAGGTGAGGTTCACTTCCAGAACCGCATCCCAGTCCTCGTCGCTCATGCGCACGAAAAGGCCGTCGCGGGTGATGCCGGCATTGTTGACGAGGATGTCGACGCCGCCGAGATCGGCTTCCGCCTTCTCGCCGAGCGCCTTGACCTCGGCGCGGTCGGACAGATTGGCCGGGAAGATGTGGACGCGCTCGCCGAGATCGTTGGCAAGCGCTTCCAGCTTCTCGACGCGGGTGCCGTGCAGGCCGACGATCGCGCCCTGGGCATGCAGGATGCGGGCGATTTCTTCGCCGATGCCGCCGGACGCGCCGGTAACGAGAGCCTTGCGGCCGGAAAGGTCGAACATGGGTTGGGTTCCTCTTGCTAGAGCGAATAGCGAATAGGGAATGGCGAATAGGGGGAAAAGCGGTAGCGCAGCTTCTATTCGCTATCCGCTATTCCCAATTCGCCCTTCAGACGAGTTCCGCGAGCGCATTGTCGATGTCGGCGGGCGTGTTGATCGCGATGCCGGTGACGGATTTGTCGATGCGGCGGGCGAGACCGGTCAGCACCTTGCCGGACCCCACCTCGTACAGCGTCGTGACGCCGTTGGCGCCGAACCACTCGACCGTCTCGCGCCAGCGGACCTGGCCGGTGACCTGCTCCACCAGAAGGCGGACGATCTCCTGCGGATCGCTGACGGGGGCAGCGCGTACGTTTGCGATGAGCGGCACGACCGGGGCCTTCGCCGCGACGGCGGCAAGCGCCTCGCGCATGGCATCGGCGGCGGGCGCCATCAGGGCGGAATGGAACGGTGCGGAGACCGACAGCATCAGCGCGCGCTTGGCGCCCTTGTCCGTCGCGAGCCGGGCCGCCACCTCGACCGCCGGCCTGGAACCGGAGATGACGAGCTGGCCGCCGCCATTGTCATTGGCGATCTGGCACGAACCGCCCTTCGACGCTTCCTGGCAGATGGCTTCGACATCCGCCTGCTCCAGGCCGATGATCGCGGCCATGGCGCCCTCGCCGACGGGGACGGCCGACTGCATGGCATTGCCGCGGATGCGCAGGAGCCGCGCGGTATCGGCCAGCGAGAAGGTGCCGGCGGCGCAGAGCGCGGAATATTCGCCGAGCGAATGGCCGGCGACATAGGAGACCTTGTCCTTCAACGACAGGCCGCGCGCTTCCAGAACGCGCATGACGGCGATCGAGACGGCCATCAGCGCCGGCTGGGCGTTCGCCGTCAGCGTCAGCGTCTCCTCGGGGCCCTCGAACATGATGGCGGACAGCTTCTGATCCAGGGCGTCATCGACTTCCTGGAAAACGGCGCGCGCTTCCGGGAAGGTGTCTGCGAGTTCCTTGCCCATGCCGACGGCCTGGCTGCCCTGGCCGGGGAAAGTGAATGCTACGCTCATTTGGGGGTCTCCCGTCTTCTGTTTGTCTTTCCATTCACATTCCGGCCCGCCAAGTCAAGGCGTGGCGCGCCCCGGCCCCCTGCCCGGAGCGCCGTTCGGCGCGCCTTGCACAGGGAATTGCGGCTTATATCTTGCACTTCGCCGGCGCCCGCCTACATTCGCGCGGTTCCCACAAAAGGATTTTCCCTCCCATGAAATACAATCCGCTCGGCAGGACCGGCATCGACGTGTCGGAAATCTGCCTCGGCACCATGACCTGGGGCTCCCAGAACAGCGAGCAGGAAGCCCATGACCAGCTCGACTACGCTCTCTCCCAGGGCGTGAACTTTATCGATACCGCCGAACTCTATCCGACCACGCCGCTCTCGGCAGAAACCTATGGCGACACCGAGCGCTTCATCGGCAGCTGGCTGAAGGCGCGCGGCAACCGCGACAAGGTGGTGCTCGCCTCCAAGGTCGCCGGTCCCGGCCGCCCGCATATTCGCGACGGCGCGCCGATGGATCGCGCCGGCATCCGGGCGGCCATCGACGCCAGCCTGTCACGCCTCCAGACCGACTATGTCGATCTCTACCAGCTGCACTGGCCCAACCGCGGGCATTATCACTTCCGCAATTCCTGGGGCTACGATCCCTCGAAGCAGGACCGCAACCAGGTTGCCGAGGAACTTTCGGAAATCCTCGAAACCGTGGGCGAGCTCGTCAAGGACGGCAAGGTCCGCGCGCTCGGACTTTCCAACGATACGGCCTGGGGCACGATGCGCATGCTGGCGCTTGCCGAGCAAAAGGACCTGCCGCGCGTCGCCTCGATCCAGAACGAATATAACCTGCTGTACCGGGCCTATGATCTCGATCTCGCGGAGCTGTCGCATCACGAGGACATCGGTCTGCTCGCCTATTCGCCGCTCGCCGCCGGCCTTCTCACCGGCAAGTATCTCGACGGCGTCAAGCCCGAGGGCTCGCGCCTGACGAAGAACGGCGATCTCGGCGGGCGCTACCAGCCGCTGCAGGAGCCGGCGGTGCGCGCCTATGTGGAGCTTGCCCGCCAGCACGGGCTCGACCCGGCCCAGATGGCGCTCGCCTTCTGCCTGACACGCCCCTTCATGGCATCGGTCATCATCGGCGCGACGTCCATGGAGCAGCTGAAGAATGATATCGCGGCCAAGGACGTCACCTTGTCCCAGGACGTCCTCGACGGCATCGCCCGCATCCACCGGCTGCATCCCGCACCGATCTGATATCGGCATTCCGATCATATCAATATAATAAGAAACCCGCCGTTTCCGGCGGGTTTCTCGCTTCCTCGGCCCGGGCGCGGACTTGGGGTTTGTCCTTGTCCGGGCTTCGGAAAGATTACGGCGTGGTCGTCGTGGCGCCGCCGCCTTCTGCGGGCTGGCTGTTCAGCGGCTGCTGGGTGCCGCCCGTCGTTGCGCCGCCGGTCTGGCCGTCGGTGGCCGTGCCACCGGCCGGTGCGGTTTCCGGCGTCGTGATGGACGAGGTGTTGGCGTTCGGGTCGACATTATCGGGCGTGCCGCTACCGACGAAGTAGAAGGCGCCAACCGCGACCAGCACGGCGAGGATGACCGCGACGGCCCAGCCGCCCGAGCCACCACCCCGCGCGTTGTTCACGACGACGGGATCGCGATCCTGTACCGGGCGCTCGACGCGGCCGTCCGGGGAGCTGTGTTCCAGGGGACGATTGACAAGGTTCGGGTCTTGCATGTCGTTCACTCCATGTTGTTAGATCGCCGGAATAACGCCCCGGGCCGGGGATGGTTCCGCGATGCGTTGCAGAACGAAACAGAGGCTTTTGCCGGCAGGCCTTGCGTTTGGCTGAAAAATCCGTATAAGCGCGCTGTTCAAAACACCCGGTCAATCGGCTGGTGGCTGAACGGAGGGCCGGCATATCCTTGCGACATGCCGTTTGGAGCCAAGGGCTCCAGCCTCCCGTGTCTCCGCTCTCGACCGTCTGGATTAACGCTTTTCTTGCTTCGGGCCTCGGCCTTTGAGAACTGTCGTTGAGGCTTGGCGCCGGTTTCGGGTGATATGCAAACGCAAGAAAGGCAAAGCCACATGGCTCTTTACGAACACGTCTTCCTGGCCCGCCAGGATGTGTCCGCCCAGCAGGTCGACGCTCTCGTCGAACAGTACAAGGGCGTTATCGAATCGTTCGGCGGCAAGGTCGGCCGGGTCGAAAACTGGGGCCTCAAGTCCCTGACCTACCGCATCAAGAAGAACCGCAAGGCGCATTACGCGCTGATGGACATCGACGCCCCGGCCGCTGCGATCCACGAAGTCGAGCGCCAGATGCGCATCAACGAAGACATCCTTCGTTACATGACCATCGCCGTCGAAGCCCACGAAGAAGGCCCGTCGGCCATGATGCAGAAGCGTGACCGCGACGACCGTCCGCGCCGCGAAGGCGACGACCGCGGCCCGCGCCGCGACTTCGGCGACCGTCCGCGCCGCGATTTCGGCGACCGCCCGCCGCGTGGCGACCGTCCGGCCCGCGAAGACCGCGCGTAATCGAAGCAGAAGGAGATTATAGATATGGCTGATGTTTCTTCCGCTCCGGCACGCCGTCCGTTCCACCGCCGCCGCAAGACCTGCCCCTTCTCGGGCGCAAACGCTCCGAAGATCGACTACAAGGACGTCCGTCTCCTGTCGCGCTACATTTCCGAGCGCGGCAAGATCGTTCCGTCCCGCATCACGGCCGTTTCCCAGAAGAAGCAGCGCGAACTCGCCAAGGCGATCAAGCGCGCCCGCTTCCTCGGCCTGCTGCCCTACGTCGTAGCGTAAGCACGCTGACGCTGCGGCCTGACTCGACGTCGGGCCGAGGCACATGACTCAAGGGGAAGACGGTCTGCCGCCTTCCCCATCTCCCTTCCGCGTCGGGCGCGGATCGGAGCCGCCGGTCTTTTGAGACCACCAATCCCATGTTGGGGAGACCGTCCTGAAACCATCGGTCAGGAACCTCCTCTAACTGTCTGATGAGACAGGACAGCGAACGTGAAGACCTTGACGCCAACCTCGATTGCGATCGGCCTCGTTGCCGGTGTGACCGCCGCTCTGCTTTCGCTGAGCGCGAATGCGCAGTCGTCGCTGGCCATCGTGCTTTACGCAGCGTCCGCGCTTCCCATCCTGATCGCCGGGCTGGGCTGGGGCAATGCCAGCGCCTTCATCGCCGTCGTTGCCGGCGGCGTCACGGCGTCCGCGCTCGTCTCGTCGCATTTCGCCGCGCTGATCGTGCTGATCACGCTGATCCCGGCCGGCTGGCTTTCCAACCTCGCGAACCTCGCGCGCCCGGCTTCCGAGCTCGGCGGCCCCGACAACGCGCTCGCCTGGTATCCGCTGTCCAACATCCTCGCCCACCTCGCCGTGATGGTGACGCTCGGCATGATCGCGGTCGGCGCCATCGTCGGCTATGACAGCGAGATGGCGAGCAAGCTCGTCGACATGGTCATCGAGGCGCTGAAGGCGCAGGAGCCGCTCTACAACCCGGATGCCGCGGCCGTCGCGCAGCTGAAGTCGGTCTTTGCGATCGCGCTGCCGCTCGTGCAGGGCGCGCTTTGGGTGTTCCTGCTGTTTGCGGCCTATTACATCGCGTCCTTCATCGTGCGCGCCTCCGGCAAGGGGCTGCGCCCGCGCGAGGACATGCCCGCGACGCTGCGCATGCACCGCAACGCGATCTTCGCCTTCCTCGGCGGCCTCGTGCTCACCTTCGCGGGCGGCGTCCCGGCGATCATCGGCGCCCTGATCTGCGGCACGTTCGGCGCCGGCTTCGTGCTCGCCGGTTTCGCGAGCCTGCATTTCCGCACGCGCGGCAAGCCGTGGCGGCTGCTTGCGCTGTGGTTCACCTACATCTCGGTACTGCTCTTCACGATACCGGTCTTCTTCATCCTCATTCTCGGGCTGATGGACACGAGGCGCACCATCGCGCTGACGCCCACCGGCCCGGCTGAACAGAAAAACCCCGATACCTGAACTCAAGAAAGGAACTCTAAAATGGACGTCATTCTCCTCGAACGCATCGCCAAGCTCGGCCAGATGGGCGAAACCGTAAAGGTTCGCGACGGCTTCGCCCGCAACTTCCTGCTGCCGCAGGGCAAGGCGCTGCGCGCCAACGAAGCCAACAAGAAGCGCTTCGAAGCCGAGCGTGCGACGCTCGAAGCCCGTAACCTGGAGCGCAAGTCCGAAGCCCAGGCCGTTGCCGAAAAGCTCGACGGCAAGTCCTTCGTCATCGTCCGCTCCGCCGGCGAAACCGGCCAGCTCTACGGTTCGGTCGCTGCCCGCGACATCATCGAAGTGCTGGAAGCCGAAGGCTTCAACGTCGGCCGCAACCAGGTCGAGCTCAACACGCCGATCAAGGCCATCGGCCTGCACAAGGTCGTGCTGCACCTGCATGCCGAAGTCGCCATCTCCATCGAGCTCAACGTTGCCCGTTCGGCCGATGAAGCCGAGCGCCAGGCCAAGGGCGAAAGCCTGACCTCGGCCGACGCCATCTACGGCGTCGACGAAGACGCGCTGACGGCAGCCGACTTCTTCGACCCGGAAGCCGACGGCGTCGACGAAGACGAAGCATAATATCCAGTCCTTACGGACGGTTACGGGACGGGTCGGCATTGCCGGCCCGTCTTCGTTTCGGCAGGTCAAAAAACACGGGTTGAAATCCCCGCTTTCCCAGCAATATCTTATAGCCGTTAGACTGGATTGGCGGTTGGGCCGCTCTTCAGGCCGGTTTCCGACCAGACCCGTTCCGCCATGTTTTCAAGCGCGACGGAGTTTGCTGATGAAATTCATAGTACAGGCTCTCGTTTCCCGCCTCGTCGAGACTGGAAATCTGACGGTCACCTACCCGGACGGATCCCGCCAGACCTTCGGGGATGGAACGGGCAATCCGGTGCACATGCGCATCAACAGCCGCAAGGCGCTCTGGGGCCTTGCGGTCGACCCCGCCTACTATCTCGGCCACCACTACGGCACCGGCGATATCGATATCGTCGAGGGCGACATGTACGGCCTGCTCAAGATCGTCTTCACCGGCAATCCCGACTTCCAGTATTACGACACGCGCTGGAACCGGGCGCTGGAGCGGCTGCGCTACCTGCTGCGCTGGGCGCGCGAGAAGAACAGCGTCGTGCGGTCGCGCCGCAACGTCCAGCATCACTACGACCTGACCGGCGCGCTCTACGATCTCTTCCTCGACCAGGACCGGCAATATTCCTGCGCCTATTTCGAACGGCCGGACCAGTCGCTGGACGAGGCGCAGCTTGCCAAGAAACGGCACATCGCCGCCAAGCTCAACATCAACCGGCCCGGCCAGAGCGTGCTCGACATCGGCAGCGGCTGGGGCGGCATGGCGCTCTACCTTGCCCGCCAGCTCGGCGCGAAGGTCACCGGCGTCACCCTCTCCGACGAGCAGCATGCGCTTTCGGTGAAGCGGGCGAGCGAGGCGGGGCTGGGCGACGAGGTGAAATTCCTGCTGCAGGACTACCGCAATACGGATGGCCCGTTCGACCGCATCGTCTCGGTCGGCATGTTCGAGCATGTCGGACGGCCGAACTACCTGACCTTCTTCAAGAAGAGTGCCTCCCTTCTGAAGCGCGACGGCGTGATGCTCCTGCACACGATCGGCCGCACCGACCGGCCGACGGCCAACAATCCCTTCATCGAGAAATACATCTTCCCCGGCGGCTATATCCCCGCCCTGTCGGAAGTGATGCAGGCCGTGGAAAAAAGCGGGCTTGCGGTGACGGACGTGGAAATCCTGCGGCTGCATTATGCCGAGACGCTGCGCCACTGGCGCGAACGCTTCATGGCCCGGCGCGACGAGGCCAAGGCGCTTTACGACGAGAAGTTCTGCCGGATCTGGGAATTCTATCTCGCAGCGTCCGAGAGCGCCTTCCGCTGGCAGAACCTCGTCGTCTTCCAGCTCCAGCTCGCGCATGACCAGGAGGCGATCCCGCTGACCCGCGACTATATCGGCCGCGGCGAGGATTGCCTGAAGGCGCATGAGGGCAATCCCAAGGGCGAGCGGCGCGGCCCGCGGCAATTCCCCCAGGAAGCCGCCCTTTAAAAAATCTCCGGTGGACACGCGTTCACCGGGGACGCTCCATGCTCCGTTTTTGCGCGTTGTCCGCCGCCGAAGCCGCCCCGCTTCGGTGGCACGCGCGCGGGGATTCGCATCGCGAGTCAACCGAAAGCCAGGGCCCCCGCAGGAATCCGGGCTTGCTGTGGCGGGCCTGCCTGTGGAAAAGTCTAAGACCGGGCTTAACCACCGGTGTGAGTCGGATGCGCTTGACCCCCGCCGGTACATGACCCAAACCATCGACCTTCGCAAAAGAGGACGGGGAGATTCGGGACGATGAATGATGCCGTGCGCAAGCTCAGCCAGGCCGGTCACGACAATGCGGAGCTTCACCATCGCGAGGCGCCGAACAACGTCGAGGCCGAACAGGCGCTGCTGGGCGCCATTCTCGTCAACAACGACGCCTATTACCGCGTCTCGGACTTCCTGAAGCCGATCCATTTCCACGAGCCGCTGCACCGCAAGATCTACGAGCTTGCCGGCGATACGATCCGCATGGGCAAGATCGCCACGACGATCACGCTCAAGACGCACCTGCCGACGGATGGGCGGGTCGGCGACCTGACGATCCCGCAATATCTCGCCCGCCTGGCGGCCGAGGCCGTGACGATCATCAATGCGGAGGACTATGGCCGGGCGATCTACGACCTCGCGCTGCGCCGCTCGCTGATCAATATCGGCGAGGACATGGTCAACATCGCCTATGACGCGCCGCTCGACATGCCGCCGCAGACGCAGATCGAGGACGCCGAGCGCCGCCTGTTCGAACTGGCCGAGACCGGCCGCTATGATGGCGGCTTCCAGTCGTTCAACGATGCCGTCGCGCAGGCCATCGACATGGCCGGCCAGGCGTTCGAACGCGACGGGTCGCTGTCGGGCATCTCGACCGGCATTCATTCGCTCGATGCCCGCATGGGCGGCCTGCAGCGTTCGGACCTTATCGTGCTTGCGGGACGCCCCGGCATGGGCAAGACCTCGCTTGCCACCAACATCGCCTACAATATCGCGGCATCCTACGAGCCCGAAGTGCAGGCGGACGGCTCGTTCAAGGCGCGTAACGGCGGCGTCGTCGGCTTCTACTCGCTCGAAATGTCGTCCGAGCAGCTGGCGACCCGTATCATTTCCGAGCAGACGGAAGTGTCCTCCTCGAAGATCCGCCGCGGCGACATTTCCGAGGCCGATTTCGAAAAGCTCGTCGCCTGCAGCCAGATGATGCAGAAGGTGCCGCTCTATATCGACCAGACCGGTGGCATTTCCATCGCGCAGCTTTCCGCCCGCGCCCGGCGCCTGAAGCGCCAGCGCGGCCTCGACTGCCTCGTGGTGGACTATATCCAGCTCATGACCGGCTCGGGCAAGTCGAGCGACAACCGCGTGCAGGAAATCACCCAGATCACCACGGGCCTCAAGGCGCTGGGCAAGGAACTGAACGTGCCGATCATCGCGCTTTCCCAGCTTTCCCGTCAGGTGGAAAGCCGCGAGGACAAGCGTCCGCAGCTTTCGGACCTTCGCGAATCGGGCTCCATCGAGCAGGACGCCGACGTGGTGCTCTTCGTGTTCCGTGAGGAATACTACGTGAAGAACCTCGAGCCGCGCGACGAGTTCGATCCGAAATACGAGGAATGGAAGATGAAGTTCGAGGCTGTGAAGGGCACGGCAGACGTCATCATCGCCAAGCAGCGTCACGGACCGACCGGCACCGTGAAGCTCGCCTTCCAGTCGGAATACACCCGCTTCACCGACCTCGCCGACCCGTCCTTCACCCAGTACGAGCACTGAGGCGTCCGACGAGGCGGAGCCCTCCCTCATCCGGCCTTCGGCCACCTTCTCCCCGCGGGGGAGAAGGGGAAGATCGGGACGTCGCATTCCCCTTCCTTCTCCCCTCGGGGAGAAGGTGCCGGCAGGCGGATGAGGGGGTGGCGGTGCCCTTCGATGCTATTTCTTCACGAAAGCCGGCGCCTTGCAGATGCCGGCGACGATGGCGAGTGCCTTGCGGGCGCGTTCCTTTTCCCGTGCGTCCGTCAAGGTCAGGTCCAGCCGGTCGGCGCAGACCATGTCAGAAGCGGCTTCACCCGAAAGCGATACGCGCGTGGCGCAGTGCAGGTCCTTGCCGGTGAGAACGATCTGCACCGCCTTGTCCGAATCGACCGGCACGGGCTTGACGCCGGCGATCATGTCGTCGGCCGAGGCATAGGCGAGGACGGAGGTGACGCGGCGCAGGTCCACCATGCCGAATGTCACGGTCGCCCACTGGCCGGGAAACTGCAGCGCGGACATGAAGCGGGCGCGGCACGGGACGCCGCCCACCTGCAGCCGGGTGACAAGGCGCGGCGCGTCGGGGTTTTCGACGATGGAGTAATAGAGCGCGGCGCTGTCGTCCTCCTGCGGCTTGCCATCGTCTCGGGCAAGGCCGAGCAGCGTCGCGTGAGCGTCGCGGATATCCGCTTCCGTCGGGGCGTCTTGCGCAACGGCCGGCAGCGCCAGGAGCACCGTCGCAGCGGCAAGGATCGATGGTTTTATGCGCGCCATGGTCGCTCCTGTTCGCGCCGCACCATAGGGCCGGCACCGGACCGCCGCAATGCGGGCTGCGACCGTATTGCCGCCACAGTCCACAGGCTGTATTTCCACACGATGAGCAAACATCCAGCTTCCGGCCGCCCCACGCTTCCCGTCGCAGGCGAGGATCATGCCCGCCTGACGATCGACCTTTCCGCGCTTGCCGACAACTGGCGCGCGATGGCCCGCCGCTCGGGCGCGGCACGCACCGCCGCCGTGCTGAAGGCCGACGCCTATGGCATCGGGCTGGAGCCGGCCGCCAAAACCTTCCACCAGGCCGGCGCGCGCGATTTCTTCGTCGCCACACCGGCCGAAGGGGCTGCGGTCCGCACTGCCCTGCCCGATGCGCGCATCTATGTGCTTTCGGGCATGTGGGCGGGCGCCGAGCGGCTGTTCTTCGAATTCGACCTCGTGCCCGTCATCGTGTCCGAGGAGCAGCTGGTGGTGTTCATGTCGGCGATCGCCGACGGCGGGGACATTCCCTGCGTGCTGCATGTCGATACCGGCATGAGCCGTCTGGGGCTGAGGGTGGAGGATGCGCTGGCGCTGGCCGACGACATCGCGCGTCCCGCGAGCTTCTCGCCGATCATGCTTCTGAGCCACCTCGCCTGCGCCGACGAGCCGTCCCACGCGCTCAACCGACAGCAGCTCCAGCGCTTCCGCAGCGTCGTTTCCGCCTTCGGCGATATCGACGCGACGCTTGCCAATTCCGCCGGCATCTTTCTCGGCGAGGACTATCACTTCACCCTCACCCGCCCCGGCATCGCGCTTTATGGCGGGGCCGCGGTCAATGGCGTGCCGAACCCGATGAAACCGGTCGTCACGGCCGAGGCGCGCATTCTCCAGGTGCGCGACGTGAAGGCCGGCGAAAGCGTCGGCTACGGCGCCGCCGTGGTCTGCGCCCGCGATACGCGCGTCGCCATCGCCGCCATCGGCTATGCGGACGGCTATATGCGCAGCCTTTCCAGCGCCGGCATACCGCTGCGCCGGACCGGCCTTGCCGGCCCGAGCGGCATGCTGCATGGCCGCCCCGTGCCGGTCATCGGCCGCGTGACCATGGACCTCACGCATTTCGACGTGACGGACATGCCCGCCGGCAGCGTGCGGCCGGGCGACTTCATCGAACTCTTCGGCAGGACCATGCCGATCGAGGATGTGGCGCGCGCCGCCGGCACCGTCGACTACGAACTTCTCACCAGCCTGGGCAACCGCTACGAACGGCGCTACGAGGCCGTGAAGAAGTAGGTCGCCCTCCCACGACGGCGCACTCCGTGCTCACCCGCGAACTGGACTTGTTCCCGTTTTGTGCTATTGCCATGGGCAACTGATACCGGAGAAGAAGTCCTGATGGCGAAAGGCCGCACTCAATTCGTCTGCCAGAACTGCGGCACCGCGCATTCCCGCTGGGTGGGAAAATGCGAGGGCTGCGGCGAGTGGAACACCGTGGTCGAGGAAGACCCGATGGGCGGCATCGGCTCGGGGCCCGGCAAGGTTCCGAAGAAGGGCCGGCCCGTCGCGCTGACGGCGCTCTCCGGCGAGATCGAGGAAGCGCCGCGCATCCATACCGGCATCGCCGAACTCGACCGTGCCACGGGCGGCGGCTTCGTGCGCGGCTCGGCCGTGCTGATCGGCGGCGATCCCGGCATCGGCAAGTCGACGCTGCTGATGCAGGCCGCCGCCGCCCTCTCCCGCCATGGCCACCGCATCATCTATGTCTCGGGCGAAGAGGCCGTGGCGCAGGTCAGGCTGCGTGCGCAGCGCCTCCAGGCACACCAGACCGACGTGCTGCTCGCCGCCGAGACCAATGTCGAGGACATCCTCGCCACCATCGGCGAAGGCAAGCGCCCCGACCTCGTCATCATCGATTCGATCCAGACCCTGTGGAGCGATACGGCGGAGGCCGCGCCCGGCACGGTAACGCAGGTGCGCACCGGCGTGCAGGCCATGATCCGCTTCGCCAAGCAGACGGGCGCGGCCATGGTGCTGGTCGGCCATGTCACCAAGGAAGGCCAGATCGCGGGACCGCGCGTCGTGGAACACATGGTCGACGCGGTGCTCTATTTCGAAGGCGACCGCGGGCACCATTACCGCATCCTGCGCACCGTGAAGAACCGCTTCGGCCCGACGGACGAGATCGGCGTGTTCGAAATGTCCGACAAGGGTCTGCGCGAGGTTTCCAACCCGTCCGAACTCTTCCTGGGCGAGCGCAACGAGAAGGCGCCGGGTGCGGTGGTCTTCGCGGGCATGGAGGGCACGCGGCCCGTGCTGGTGGAGGTGCAGGCGCTCGTGGCGCCCACATCGCTCGGCACACCGCGTCGCGCCGTCGTCGGCTGGGATTCGGCGCGCCTTTCGATGATCCTCGCGGTGCTGGAGGCTCATTGCGGCGTGCGGCTCGGTCAACACGACGTTTACCTCAATGTGGCGGGCGGCTACCGCATCTCCGAGCCGGCGGCGGACCTTGCGGTGGCCTCGGCGCTGGTTTCCTCGCTTGCCGGTCTTGCCCTTCCCGCCGATTGCGTCTATTTCGGCGAAGTCAGCCTGTCGGGCGCCATTCGTCCGGTTGCGCACACCGCCCAGCGCCTCAAGGAGGCGGAAAAACTGGGGTTTTCGCAGGCCCTGCTGCCCGCGGGTTCAGCCGAACTGCCCAAGGGCACCGGCAGCCGCTGGAGCGAGATCGAAGGCCTGCCGGACCTGGTGGCGCGCATCGCCGGATCGAAGAGTGCCCTCAAGCGGGAAGACGAGGACGTCTGACGGCCTTCGGCAGCGGGTCAATGCCCTGTGGGAAACACGGGTTTGAAGCGTGCCGAACCGGGACGGCGAAGACGCCTTCCGCTAATGTGCGCTTCGCACGGGGCGGGCCTGGCGACATTTCGGGTTTGGAGTAGGACGAACATGCCCATCACAATTCTCGACGGTATCGTCATCGGCGTTGCGCTGTTCTCCGCCGTGCTGGCGATGGTGCGCGGCTTCTCGCGCGAGGTTCTCTCCGTCGCAAGCTGGGTCGGTGCCGCGGCTGCCGCCTATTTCCTCTATCCCGTCCTTCTGCCCTATGCGAAGGACTATACGACGAGCGACACGGTCGCCATGGTCGGCTCCGCCGCCGCCGTCTTCCTCGTCGCGCTCATCGTGATCTCCTTCATCACCATGCGCATCGCCGACTTCATCATCGACAGCCGCATCGGCGCGCTCGACCGCACCCTCGGCTTCCTGTTCGGCGCAGCACGCGGCATCCTGCTCGTCGTCGTCGCCATGCTGTTCTTCAACTGGCTGGTGGCGCCGCAGCAGCAGCCGTCCTGGGTCACCACCGCCAAATCCAAGCCGCTGCTCGACAATCTCGGTTCGCGCCTCATCGCGCTGCTGCCGGAAGATGCCGACGCGACGATCATCGACCGCCTGCGCGGCAAGCAGACCGACGGCGCCACGGAGGAGCCGGACGGCGCGGCCGGCGGGACCAACCAGGCGCCTGCCGAAGAGACGCCCGCGACGAACGGATAAGACAATCAGGGGAGCCGCCACTCGCGAAAATTGACGAAGGCAGGCTCCCCGTTTTTTTGTTAGGATGAAGAACCGCCACTGATGCTCCCGGGCCTCGGTGGCAAATGCTTTAGGCCATACCCATATGGGGCATGGCCGGAGTGGTGAAGACCCCCGTGCAACCTCCCAGGTTCCGAGCAAAGGCT
Organism: Shinella sumterensis; assembly: GCF_004514425.2. GTDB lineage: Bacteria > Pseudomonadota > Alphaproteobacteria > Rhizobiales > Rhizobiaceae > Shinella > Shinella sumterensis. The sequence continues at coordinate 344,387 of NZ_MYFN02000004.1, read as the reverse complement.
TGCAGCAATGAGCGATTTCCTCTTCCCCGGCCGCCACGACGACGATCTCGACGGCGATACGCTTCACGAGGAGTGCGGCGTGTTCGGCATTCTGGGCCATCCCGATGCCGCGACGCTGACCGCGCTCGGCCTGCATGCGCTCCAGCATCGCGGCCAGGAGGCGGCGGGTATCGTCTCCTTCGACGGCACGCAGTTCCACACCGAAAAGCATATGGGCCTCGTCGGCGACCATTACACCAATCCGGTGACGCTGGCGAAGCTGCCCGGCAACATGGCGATCGGCCACACGCGCTACTCCACGACGGGAGAAGTGGCCCTGCGCAACGTGCAGCCGCTGTTCGCGGAACTGGAAGTCGGCGGCATCGCCGTCGCCCATAACGGCAACTTCACCAACGGCCTGACGCTACGTCGCCAGCTCATCGCCGGTGGCGCCATCTGTCAGTCGACCTCGGATACCGAAGTCGTTCTCCACCTCATCGCCCGCTCGCGCTACACCAACACGACCGACCGCTTCATCGACGCGATCCGCCAGATGGAAGGCGGCTATTCGATGCTCGGCATCACCCGCACGAAGCTGATCGCCGCACGCGACCCCACGGGCATCCGCCCGCTGGTCATGGGCGAACTCGACGGCAAGCCGATCTTCGCCTCGGAAACCTGCGCGCTCGACATCATCGGCGCCAAGTTCATCCGTGACGTCGAGAACGGCGAGATCGTCATCTGCGAAATCCAGCCCGACGGCTCCATCACCATCGAGGCGCGGAAGTCCGGCAACGCGCAGCCGGAACGGCTCTGCCTGTTCGAATATGTCTATTTCGCCCGCCCCGATTCCGTCGTCGGCGGCCGCAGCGTCTATGTGGCGCGCAAGAACATGGGCATCAACCTCGCCAAGGAACACCCGGTCGAGGGCGACGTCGTCGTGCCCGTGCCTGACGGCGGCACGCCCGCGGCCCTGGGTTACGCCCAGGAGAGCGGCATCCCGTTCGAATACGGCATCATCCGCAACCATTATGTCGGGCGCACCTTCATCGAGCCGACGCAGCAGATCCGCGCCTTCGGCGTGAAGCTGAAGCACTCGGCCAACCGCGCGATGATCGAAGGCAAGCGCGTCATCCTCGTGGACGATTCGATCGTGCGCGGCACCACCTCGCTCAAGATCGTGCAGATGATCCGCGACGCCGGCGCCAAGGAAGTGCATGTGCGCGTCGCAAGCCCGATGATCTTCTATCCCGATTTCTACGGCATCGACACGCCGGACCGGGACAAGCTGCTGGCCAACCAGTATGCCGACGTCGACGCCATGGCGAAGTATATCGGTGCGGATTCGCTGGAATTCATCTCCATCAACGGTCTCTACCGGGCCGTCGGCGGCGAGGACCGCAACCCGGCCCGTCCGCAGTTCACCGATCACTACTTCACCGGCGACTATCCGACACGCCTCCTTGACAAGGAAGGCGAGACGATGGGACGGAAGGTCTCGGTTCTGGCAAGCAACGGATAATTGAAGACAGCATGAGCATCGACCTGAAAGACCGCATCGCGCTGGTCACCGGCGCGTCGCGCGGGATCGGCTATTTCACCGCCCTCGAACTGGCCAAGGCCGGCGCCCATGTGATCGCCTGCGCCCGCACCGTCGGGGGACTGGAGGAGCTGGACGATGCCATCCAGGCCGCGGGCGGCTCGGCCACGCTGGTGCCCTTCGACCTCGCCGACATGGCGGCCATCGACAAGCTCGGCGGCTCGATCTTCGAGCGCTGGGGCAGGCTCGACATCCTGATCGCCAATGCCGGCGTGCTCGGCACCATCTCGCCGATCGACCATGTCGAGGCGAAGGTGTTCGAGAAGGTGATGACCATCAACGTCACGGCGACGTGGCGGCTGATCCGCTCGGTCGCGCCGCTGCTCCTGAAGTCCGATGCCGGCCGCGCCGTGCTGCTCTCCTCGAGCGCCGCGCACAAGTGCAAGCCCTTCTGGGGGCCCTACTCCGCCTCCAAGGCCGCCGTCGAGGCGCTGGCCCGCACCTGGGCCGGCGAGACGCAGCGCACGGCGCTGCGCATCACCTCGTTCGATCCCGGCGGCACCCGCACGGCCATGCGCGCCCAGGCCATTCCCGGCGAAGACCCCTCGACGGTGCAGCACCCCTCCGAAGTGGCCAAGGCCATCCTGCCGCTCGTCTCGCGCGACTACGCCGAGACCGGCAAGCTGTTCGACATGCGCCAGGGGCGTCTTGTGGATTACCGCCTGCCGGAGTGATCTTCAGCGTTATCGCCTGGAGACCCCCTCTGCCCTGCAGGGCAGAGGGGTGTCACCGCGCCCTACTCCACCACCGTCCTCACCTCCACCGAAAGGCCCGGCGCCAGGTATTGCGACAGGTCCTGCCCGTCGTCGATGGCGATGCGGACGGGGATGCGCTGGGCGACCTTGGTGAAGTTGCCGGTGGCGTTGTCGGGCTTGATGACGCTGAATTCCGAACCGGCGGCCGGCGAGAAGCGTTCGACATGGCCCTTCAGCGTGGCATGGCGGAAGGCATCGACCGTCACCTCGACCGCCTGCCCCGGCTTGATATAGGCGAGCTGGGTTTCCTTGAAATTGGCGATGACCCAGGTATCGCGCGGCACGACGGCCATGAGCTGCGTGCCGGCGGCGACATACTGGCCGAGCTTGACGCCGACCTCGCCGACCGCGCCGTCACGCGGGGCCGTGATCACGGTGTTCGAAAGGTCGATGCGCGCGAGCTCCACCGCGGCCTCGGCGCCGGCGACGGCCGCACCCAGCGAATCGCGGCCGACGATGATGGTCTGCAGATCCTGCTTCGACACTTCGAGATTGGCCTGCGCCTGCGAGACGGCGGCCTCGGCCTGGTCGAGCGTCGTGCGGCTCTGCTCCAGATCGCTCTGGGTCGAGATGCCCTTGGCGGACAGCTCCTCCACGCGGTTCCAGTTTTCCTCCGCCCGGCGCTTGGCCGAGGTGGCGCCGCCGAGCGCGGCTTCGCTCGCGCCGATGCGGGCCTTGGCGGCATTTTCCTGCTGCTGCGAATTGGCGAGCGCCGCCTTCTGGCTGGCAAGCGTCGCCTCGGCCTGGGCGAGCTTCTGGTGGTAGATGCGGTCGTCCAGGCGGACAAGCACCTGCCCCTGCTTGACGCTCTCATAATCCTTGACCGCGACATCAGTGACGTAGCCGGGAAGCTGCGGGCTGATCAGGGTGACATAGCCGCGCACATAGGCATTGTCCGTCGTCTGGACTTCGCTGGCAAAGGGCGGCAGGCGCCAGGCATAGGCGACGACGACGATGCCGACGATGCCAAGGACGACGGCCAGCGCCGTCGCGGTGTTGCGAATATACTGTTTCATAGGATCAGGCCTTTGCGGCGGCTGCGCCCGAAACGGCGCCCGCCTCTTTAATACGGACATAGATTCGGTGAATGGCAAGCGCGATGGCGGCGGCGACGGCCAGAAGCGCGATGACGAAGAAGGCATCGTTGTGCGCAAGCACGTTCGCCTCGCGGGTCACCTGCTGGCTGAGCAGCGCCACCCCCTCGGCCTTCAGCATGGCCTGATCGGTGATCGTGCGGCCATAGGCGGCGGAAAGCTGGGCGATGCGCGCGGCGACCAGCGGATCGGTCAGGGTCATCGCCTGGGCGAGAATGTTGGAATGGAACTTCTCGCGTAGCGTGATGAAGGAGCCGAAGATCGCGGAGCCGGCAAGACCGCCCAGGCTCTGCGTGGCGAGGAAGACCACGATGAAGCTCAGGATGTATTGCGGTCCCTTGCGCAGCGCCATGGTGAAACCCGCGGCGATGGCTGGCGGCAGGAAGAGGCCGCCGCCGGCGGCGATCATCGCCTGGCTGAGATACATGTCGTGCGGGCGCGTCAGGTTGGTGGCGTGGCTGTCGAGCCAGGCGCCGACGCCGATCAGCATGAGCGCCACCATGTGGATGGCGGGCTCGCGGCTGGGCTTGAGGATCGCCGCGCAGACGAGACCGCTCGCCAGCGTCGCCAGCGCGACACAGGAATAGAGGCCGGTCAGCTGGTCGTTCTGCAGGCCCATGATCTGGAAGAAGTTGCTGGCCACCGCCGTCTGCTCGGCCAGCATGAGCCGGAAGAGAATGAGCACGGCGGCGAAATGCATCACCTCCCGGCTGAAAAGCCAGCGCAGGTCGATGAGCGGCGTCGCACGGTTGAGTTCCAGGACGGCCGCGATGGTCAGCGCCGCGATCATCACGACGGCCAGCACGCCGATCCACTCCGCCTCCAGCCACCAATAGGTGCGGCCGACGGCGAAGATGACGGCCGCCGAGCCGAAACCGACGGCGATGAAAAGGTAGCTGACGATATCGAGCTTCTCGATGACCTTGGCGCGCGGCAAAGGCGTCAGCGGCAGGAGATAGATGGCCGCGAAGGCCAGCATGGCGAGCGAGAGTTCGAGATAGAGCAGCGCCCTTACCCCGCCGATGTCGATCAGAAACGGCGAGACGATGCGGGTCAGGGGCGCGGCGAGCGCGATATTGGTGAGCGCCAGCGAGATGCCGATGGTCAGCTTGCGCGCCGGGGAGAAGGCCTCCAGCATGTAGAGGAAGCCAAGGGTGGACAGCGGCGCGGCCGCCATGCCGGCGAAGAAGCGCAGCACGATGGCCGAATGCAGGTCGGTGATGAAGATGTGCATCACCGACACGACGAGGAAGACGGCAATGCCGAGTTCGGCGAAGTTGCGCAGGCCGTACTGGTTGCGGATCTTGACGAGGGCGATCGACAGCGAGGCGTTCGGCGCCATATAGGCCGCGACCAGCCAGACCGCCTCGGTGCTCGTGGCACCGAGCGGGCCTTGCAGCTGCGGCAGATTGGCGGCGACGAAGTTCATGCCGAAGCCCTGCGTCATGGCCAGCAGCGTAGATGCCACCATGTACAGGGCGGCCCGGCCGGGCGGCATGGGTGGCGGCGCCGGCGGTGCGGCCGCCGGCGTTGCCGGCTCGGCCGGCTCGTCCAGCTCATCGCTTGGGGAAACCGTGCTCATGCCTCGACGCTGTCCCGGCAGCTCCTGGCGATGTTGTCCGACATGGTCGCGAAGACTTTCACGGTGGCCGTCATGTCCGCGGTGGAAATGTCGGCAAGCACGTCCGCCCGCAGCGAGCGGGCGAGATCGAGCACCTCGCCGGCCATGCGCGCGCCATGCGGCGTCATGACGATCTGCTTGGCACGGCGGTCGCCTTCCACCGACTGGCGCTCGATGAAGCCCTGCTTTTCCATCCCGTCGAGCAGGCGCACCAGCGTCGGCGTCTCGATATCGAGTTCGTCTGCCAGTTCGCGCTGGTTGAGCTGGGAGCCACGCCCGAGGATCATCAGGGCGCGGGCGCGCGGCAGGGTCAGGCCCCTCTCCTTCACCCGCGCATCGAACAAGGCGCGCATCTTGCGCTGGACACGGGAGAGGTCGTCGAGGAGGCGTTCACGCGGATCGGTCGTCGTCATCTTGCTAGCCTAAATATTATTAGCTTACTATCTATTTGCTTGCTAGTTAATCCAAGACATGACAAAAATCAAGCCCCGCCCAGAGGACTGGACGGGGCTTGCGGCAAGCTCACGTAAAAATGATTGCGGGCGTCAGTGGCCGTCGGTTTCGGGGAACTCGCTGGCGGCCGGGGTGACGGGCGCCGACCAGCCGCCATACTTGCGCTTCCAGGACCGGGCGCCGAAAGGCAGCGTCACGAGATAGGCAAGGACGGTCACCACCATGGTTTCCCAGGTGAAGCTCATCAGCGTCGCGACGTAGAGCACGACGAGCAGGATGCCGGGCAGCACCAGATCGCGGCGGATGCGGCTGCCCTCGGACTTGCCCGACCAGACCGGCAGGCGGCTCACCAGAAGGAAGCCGATCACCACGGTGTAGCCGGAGGCGAGGAACGCGAAGAGCGGGCTCGGGGGAACGCCGAGGAAGCCGATATAAACAGGCAGGAGCACGAGCATGGCGCCGGCCGGGGCTGGCACGCCGACGAAATATTCGCTCTGCCATTGCGCCTTGGTCTCGCGCTCGGCCATGACGTTGAAGCGCGCAAGGCGCAGGCCTGCCGCGATGGCGTAGATCAGCGCCGCGATCCAGCCGAAGGAGCGCGCCTGATCGAGGATGAAGACATAGAGCACCAGCGCGGGCGCCACGCCGAAATTGACGATATCGGCCAGCGAATCCATCTGGCCGCCGAATTTCGAGGTGGCCTTCAGCAGCCGCGCCACGCGCCCATCGATGCCATCGAGGAAGGCGGCGAGCAGCACCATGCCCACGGCGAGTTCGTAGCGGTTTTCGAAGGCCAGCCGGATGCCGGTGAGGCCCGCGCAGATCGCGAGCACGGTGATGACATTGGGAATGACGATGCGCAGCGGGATTTCGCGCAGGCGCGGTCCGCGGGCCTCGTCGTTCGGGCCGTTGGGCTCATAGGGCGGAAATGGCGTTTCCATCGGTTTCGCTCGTTCGATACAGTGAATAATCAGCGGCGAATAGCGAATAGGGAGTAGCGAATAGAGGAAGACAAATGATGCGATCCCTATTCGCTATTCGCTATTCGCCTCCAAACTCCTATCCCCTGCGGCTCACCACCGGCCCCTTGGCAGAGCCGAATTCCGCCAGCACGGTTTCACCGGCAATGGCCGTCTGCCCGACGCTGACGCGCGGCTGCGCGCCGGCCGGCAGGAACACGTCGAGGCGCGAGCCGAAGCGAATGAGGCCGAAGCGCTCGCCTGCGTCGAGATGATCGTTCATCGTGCTCCAGCACAGGATGCGGCGCGCGACGAGGCCGGCGATCTGCACCACGCCGATTTGACCATGCGCGCTTTCGATGACGAGGCCGTTGCGCTCGTTCTCCTGGCTCGCCTTGTCGAGATCGGCGTTGAGGAATTTCCCGGCGCGATAGGCGACGCGCGTGATGCGGCCGCGCATGGGCGCGCGGTTCACATGGCAGTTGAAGACATTCATGAACACCGAGATGCGCAGCATCGGCTGGTCGCCCAGCTCGAGCTCCACCGGCGGCGTCATCAGGGCGATGGCAGAGACGCGGCCGTCGGCCGGACTGATGACGAGGTCGTCGTCCTGCGGGGTCAGGCGCTCGGGATCACGGAAGAAGTAGGCGCACCAGGCGGTCAGCACGAAGCCGATCCACATCAGCGGCGTCCAGAGCAGCCCCAGGAGAAGCGAGACGACGAAGAAGCCGGCCACGAACTTCCAGCCCTCCCGATGGATCGGCACCAGGGTGCTGCGGACTGTATCGACCAAACTCATCTTCGACATCTCCTGACAATTTCACGCCATCGACCTAGCGTGAAATGGCGATGGGGGCAATGTTTTAGGACGTGGGATTAAGCGGCAGGCAGTCGCGAATAGCGAATAGCGAATAGCGAATAGCGAATAGCGAGAAAGGTTCTTTCCCTATTCGCTATTCGCAACTTCCTATTCGCGCATTCTCACTCCGCCGCCGGCGCACCGCGCACGACAATCCCGAGATCGTCGCTTTCGCGCACCTGCTTGAGGCGTTCCTCGGCCTGGACGGCCTCGCGCTGGCGGTTCCACATGGAGGCGTAGAGGCCGTCGTCGCGCTGCATGAGTTCGCCATGGGTGCCGCGCTCGGCGATCGCGCCGTCCTTCAGCACGATGATCTCGTCGGCGGAGATGACGGTGGACAGGCGGTGCGCGATGACAAGCGTCGTGCGGTTCTGCGAGACGACATCGAGCGCCGCCTGGATTTCCTGCTCCGTACGCGTGTCGAGCGCGGAGGTTGCCTCGTCGAGGATGAGGATGGGCGGGCTCTTCAGGATGGTGCGCGCGATGGCGACACGCTGCTTCTCGCCGCCGGAAAGCTTCAGCCCGCGCTCGCCCACCATCGCCTTGAAGCCCTCGGGCAGCTGATGGATGAAGGGGCCGATCTGCGCGGCCTCGGCGGCAGCGACCACCTCTTCCTGGGTCGCATCCGGCCGGCCATAGCGGATGTTGTAGGCGATCGTGTCGTTGAACAGCACGGTATCCTGCGGCACCATGCCGATGACATGGCGCAGGCTCTTCTGCGTGACGTCGCGCACATCCTGCCCGTCGATGGTGATGGCGCCCTCCTGCACATCGTAGAAGCGGTAGAGCAGCCGCGACAGCGTGGACTTGCCCGCACCCGACGGGCCGACGACCGCGACGGTCTTGCCGGCGGGCACGTCGAAGGAAACGCCCTTGAGGATCGGCCGCGCGGGATCGTAGGCGAAATGCACGTCGCGGAAGGAGATGGCGCCGGAGGAGACGACCAGATCGACGGCGCCAGGCTTGTCCTGCACCTCTTCCTCCACCTCCAGGAGATCGAACATCTGCTCGATATCGGTCAGGCCCTGGCGGATTTCGCGGTAGACGAAACCGATGAAGTTGAGCGGAATGGCCAGCTGGATGAGCATGGCGTTGATGAAGACGAAGTCGCCCACGGTCTGCTCGCCGCGCTGCACGGCCATGGCCGACATCGCCATCATGGCCGCCATGCCGACGCCGAAGATCAGCGCCTGGCCGAAGTTCAGCCAGCCGAGCGAGGTCCAGACCTGGGTCGCCGCCTTCTCGTAGCGTTCCATGGACTGGTCGAAGCGGCGGGCCTCCATCTCCTCGTTGCCGAAATACTTCACCGTCTCGAAGTTCAGGAGCGAATCGATGGCCTTGGTGTTGGCCTCGGTGTCGCTGTCGTTCATCGAGCGGCGGATGGAGATGCGCCAGTCGGAGGCGCGCACCGTGAACCAGATGTAGAGCCAGACCGTGACGGCGGTGACGAGCAGATATTGCAGCCCGTAGCCCCACCAGAAGATGGCGGCCGTCATGAGGAATTCGATGAAGGTCGGCACGCTGTTGAGGATCGTGAAGCGCACGATCGTCTCGATGCCCTTGGTGCCGCGCTCGATGACGCGCGACAGGCCGCCGGTGCGCCGCTCCAGATGGAAGCGCAGCGAGAGGCGGTGCAGGTGAACGAAGGTGCGGTAGGCCAGCTGGCGGACCGCATATTGCCCGACGCTGGCAAACAGCGCATCGCGCAGCTGGTTGAGGCCGGCCTGCAGGATGCGCGCGCCGTTATAGGCGAGCACCAGCATGACGGCGCCGAGCATGAAGACCGGCAGCAGGCCCACGGCGTCCGGCTTGCCGTTCAGCGCATCCGTCGCCCATTTGAAGAAATAGGGCACGAGCAGCAGCACGACCTTGGAGGCGAGCAGGAAGACCGAGGCCCAGACCACCCGCATCTTCAGGTCCGGCCTGTCGGAGGGCCACATATAGGGCCAGAGATTGACCAGCGTCCGGAGCGGATTGCTGCTGTCGGCCGAAACCGTCTTTTTCGTCGTCGTCGCCACGCTGGCCTCCACCGAACCGCGGTCGGCGGCTCGATCTTACATGCTGGAATTTCCGTAATGAAAAGACGGCGCCCTTTCGGGCGCCGTCCGTGTGAGATAGGTCCTCGCCGGCTGCTTCGCAACCGCCGGCGGCAAATTGTCGGGCATCAATTGCCGCGCACGTGCTTGCGGTGCATCTCCTCGGCGGCCGCGTCGGTCTCCACCGTCTTGTCCGGGACGCCGAAGACCTGTCCGGGGAGAATGCGGTCCGGATCGGTGATCTGGTCCTCGTTGGCGAGATAGATCGTCGTGTAGCGCACGCCCTTGCCGTAGATGCGGCGCGAGATCTGCCACAGCGTATCCCCGCGGCGGATGATGACGGAGGTCTTGCTGGCCTGAAGCGGCGCCTGCTCGACCGTTTCCGGCTCCTCGGCCGCGGCCTCGCCGCCTGCCGGGGTCGCCGCCGTGCCGCTGCCGGCGGTTTCCGCGGTGGAAGAGCCGGCCGTCGCCGGTGCTGCGCCTTCGGTCGTCGTTTCCACGGCGCCGGCGGCGGCGCTGAGCGAGGGCATGCCTTCCAGCGCCACGAGCGCCTGGCGATAGGCGTCCGCGCCCGCGCCGGCCGGAACGGCGGCCAGGCGGTCGAGCGCGGTGGAGGCCCAGCCCTTCAGCTTCTCGATGGCCGTCGCCACGTCGCCGGTCGTATCGGCCGGGACGGTGAAGCCGACGATCTTCTGCAGGGCAGCTTCCAGCGCCGAGCGGCCGGTCTGGATTTCGGCCGCCGTGGCGTTGCGGCCATCGGCGAAGAGTGCGACGAACTTCTGGTGGATCGCCGCGGTCTGTTCGACCAGTGCCTCGACGGAGCCGTCAGCCGCGGCCGCGACATTCTCGGCCATGGTCTGCGCCTTCTCGATGGCCGGTGTGACCGCATCCGCCACCGCCGTCTCGATGGAACCGAGCGCGGCCCCGACGGCAGCAGTGTCCTTCGGCAGCGCACGCAGGCGGGCAAGCGCATCTGCGGCAGCGGCCGAAGCCTTGGCGGCCATCGTGCAGGCGGCGTCGCCCTCTTCTTCGCCCGGCTTGAATTCGGCGAGCGACTTCAAGGCGATTTCCGTCGCCGAGCGGGCTGCGGCCAGCTGTTCGGCGGAGGGAACCGCACCGTTGGCGAAGAGGCCCTTGAGCAACGCGAGCGCCTTGTCGGCATCGCCGCGCAGCTTGTCGAAGGTGCTGCAGCCGATCAGGCCGAGCGCGGCATCGGAGGCGCCCGTCGCATTATCCTGCGCCACGACGGCAGCGACCTGCTCGCCTTCCGGCCGATCGAACGGCACGGAGGCGCGGAACTCGACCTTGTCGCCATCGGCGCTCATGACGTCGGCGCGGATCGTGTGGCGGCCGACCGAGAGATCGATCGTGCCGTCGGCCACGAAACGGCCCTGCTCGTCCGCCTTCGTTTCGCCGACGAGCGTGTCATCGGCATAGAGGCGGACCAGCGCGCCGGGCTTGGCGGTGCCGGCGATGAACATGCGCCGGCCTTCCAGCTCGACGGCCGAAACGCGGGCCTGCGCTTCCTTGGCGACGGCCTCGGGAGCAGACGCCGTCGCGGCATCGCCTGATGTCGTTGCCGCGTCCTCGGCCGCGCTGGCGGTTTCGCCCGCGGCAGGCTGTTCGCCTGCGGCCGTACCGGCATCCGCAGACGCGGTCTCGGTTGCCGGCTCGGTTGCCGGCTTGTCGGCCGTTTCGCCGGCCGGCGTCGCGGTCGCGCCCTCGGCGGCGGTGCCGGCGGTCTCGGTCGTGGGAACTGTGATCAGGCGGCTTGCCTCGCCGGGACGGGAGACCATGGCAAGCAGATCGCCCGCGCCGTCCTTGGGCACGGAAACGGTCGCGACCTCCTCGGAGGTCTTCGACGTGCCCTTGTCGTCCTTCGTGTTGAGGGTGAGCTGATAGTCGCCGGCAGCGAGCGGCTGGTCGAAGACGGCGGCGAAATCGCCCGACGGGCCGATATCGGCCGTGGCGACGACCGTATCGCCGTTCTTGATCTCCAGCTTGCTGTTCGGCTGGCCGTGGCCGGCAATGACCGTGGAGCCATCGGGCTCGACGCGCAGCACGTCGAAGGACGGCGTGACCAAGCTCTCGCCCGGCGTGGCCGGCGTCGCATCCGTCTTGGCGGTTTCCTGCGTGGCCGTTTCCTGCGTTGCGGTCGCGTCCTGTGCCGGGGTGGCTTCAGCACCCGCGGTACCGTCGGTCGCGGCGGTCTCGCCGGCGGCTTCGGTCGTGCCGCGCGCCTGCTTGCCGGCTGCCGTGGTGGTATCGCCGCCGCCCGTGGCCGGCGTCTCGCTGGCCGTCGAGACGGTGGTTTCGGCCGGCTTGTCCGTGCTCATGTTGGGCAGCACGAAGAAAACCATGAGCAGCGTTGCCGCCGCCAGCACGATCAGGGCCACCAGGCCGGTCTTGTTCTTCATCATCAAATCTCTCTCTGTCCCGGTTTCCCGGGGAGTTCCCTGCCCGAATTGCTATCGATTCCCGATGGCTCGCACAAGGTTTGCAGCCTTCAGGAGCCTCCCACGCGCGCATTTTCCGTCATTATCCTTGACGGGCCCGCGGGCGGGTGGCTGAATCCGACCCATGAGCGAACATTCAATGCCGATTCGATCCGTCTGTGTTTACTGTGGTTCCCAGCCGGGACGCGATGCAGCCTATGTCAATGCCGGGCGCAGCCTGGGCAAGGCGATGGCGGAAAACCATCTGCGCCTCGTCTATGGCGGTGGCACCAAGGGTATCATGGGCGCCGTCGCCAGCGGCGTGCTCGCCCATGGCGGCCGCGTCACCGGTATCATACCGCAATTCCTCATCGATATGGAGGCCACGCGCCATTCGCTCGGCCAGCTCAGCGAACTGATCGTCACGCCCGACATGCACGAGCGCAAGCACAAGATGTTCGAGCGCTCCGATGCCTTCGTCGCCCTGCCGGGCGGCATCGGCACGCTGGAGGAAATCGTGGAGATCATGACCTGGGGGCAGCTCGGCCGCCACCGCAAGCCGATGGTCTTCGCCAATATCGGCGGCTTCTGGGATCCGATGCTCAAGCTCATCCGCCACATGGCGGACGAAGGCTTCATCCACACCGCCCATCTCGTGCAGCCGCTCGTCATCGACGATCCCGAAGAGATCGTCTCGACCCTGCTCGACCATTGGGCGAGCCAGGTGGACCGCGAGGGCGAGGCCGAGATCATCGCGCGGCTCTGACGCGTCGTCATCCAGCAGAAAATCGCATCATGGCCGGGCACGTCCCGGCCATTGTCGTTCGCGACAGAGGCCGCTATTCGGCCGGCTTCACTTCGGCGGCGGCCAGGCGGCGGTTGCGCGCGCTGCGCAGCATGGAGCCCGAATAGATGAAAAGCGCCGCCCATATGAAGACGAAGGCGATGAGCTTCACCGTGCCGAAGGGCTCTCCGAAGGCGAAGACGGCGATGATGAAGATCATGGTCGGCGCGATATACTGCATGATGCCGATGGTGGAGAGGCGCAGAAGCTTCGCGCCGTTGGCATAGACCATCAACGGGACCGCGGTGACGATGCCGCAGGACAGGAGCCACAGCACATCCGCCATGCCGGTGTCGCCGAAATGGCCCTGCCCCGTGGATTCCAGCCAGATGACATAGCCGATGGCCGGCACGCTGAGGATCAGCACTTCGAGGAAGAAGCCCTGGTTCGGCCCGATCGGCAGCGCCTTGCGGCAGAAAGCGTAGAAGGCCCAGGAAACGCACAGGCTCAGCGACACCCAGGGCAGACCGCCCGCGTCGAAGGCGAGAATGGCGACGGCGACGGCGGCAAGCGCGATCGCCACGATCTGCGCCCGGTCCAGCTTCTCCTTCAGGAGAACGGCGCCGAGAAAGATCGAAAACAGCGGATTGACGTAATAGCCGAGCGCCGTCTCGATGGCGCGACCCGCGCCGATGGCCCAGACATAGATGCCCCAGTTGATGGTGATGAGCACCGCCGTCAGCGTCGCCATGCCGAGCATGCGCGGCGAGCGCAAAGCCGCCTTGATATCGGCGGTGCGGCCCAGCCAGACGAGGACGAGGCCGGCGAGCGGCACAGACCAGATGATGCGGTGCGCGACCACCTCGGCCGCCGGGATATGCGCCACCGCCTTCATGAAGAACGGCAGGAAGCCCCACAAGACATAGGCTGTCAGGGCAAAGGCGAAACCGCGCGGCGAATCGCCGGTCTGCGGGCCGCTGGAGGAATTGGCGTCGGCCATGGGTGTCACTTCCCGTCGATTTATGGATTTTTCGACGGGAATACTCCAACCGCGATGAATGTACCAATTCATTCCGGTGAAGGGATGCATGAGCGGCATTGAACCTGCCGCCCGCGTTACTCCGCCGCGACCTTGCCCGCCTCGCCCCGGTTCTTCAGGAGCTTGTAGACGATACTGTCCATCAGCGCCTGGAAGGAGGCGTCGATGATGTTGTCGGAGACGCCCACCGTCCACCAGCGCGCGCCGGAGGCATCGGTGGATTCGATCAGGACGCGGGTGATGGCCTCGGTGCCGCCGTTGAGGATGCGCACCTTGTAGTCCGCAAGCTCCAGATCGGCGATCTCCGACTGGTACTTGCCGAGGTCCTTGCGCAGCGCGAGGTCGAGCGCGTTAACCGGGCCATGGCCCTCGGCGACGGACATCATGGTCTCGCCATCGACGACGACGCGCACCACGGCCTCCGAGACGGTCTTGAGCTGGCCGTTGGCGTCGTAGCGGCGCTCGACCATCACGCGAAAGCTCTCGACATGGAAGAAATCCGGCACCGAACCGAGCGTGCGGTAGGCCAGGAGCGCGAAGCTCGCATCCGCACCCTCATAGGCATAGCCGGTGGCTTCGCGTTCCTTGACGATCTGGATGAGGCGATCGAGCTTCGGATCGTCCTTGGCGACGGTGATGCCGCGCAGCTTCAGCGCATTGATGAAGTTCGCCTTGCCGCCCTGGTCCGACACCATGACCTTGCGCAGGTTGCCGACGCTCTCCGGCGTGACATGCTCATAGGTGCGCGGGTCCTTCAGCAGCGCGGAGGCGTGGATGCCGGCCTTGGTGGCGAAGGCGGAGGCGCCGACATAGGGCGCCTGATGGTCGGGCGAGCGGTTCAGCAGTTCGTCGAACGTGTGCGACAGCTTGGTGAGGCCCGTCAGCATGTCGGCGTCGATGCCGATGTCGAAGCGTTCGGCATAGGTTTCCTTCAGCGCGAGCGTCGGGACGAGCGTCACGAGATTGGCGTTGCCGCAGCGTTCGCCGATGCCGTTCAGCGTGCCCTGAACCTGGCGCACGCCCGCTTCGACGGCGGCGAGCGTGTTGGCGACCGCCTGTCCGGTGTCGTTATGGGCATGGATGCCGAGGTTTGCGCCCGGCACGCCGGCGGCGATGACGGCCTCGACGATGGCGCGCACCTCGGCCGGCTGCGTGCCGCCATTGGTGTCGCACAGCACGACCCAGCGCGCGCCGGACGCAAAGGCCGTGGTGGCGCAGGCCAGCGCATAGCCGGGATTAGCCTTGTAGCCATCGAAGAAATGCTCGCAGTCGATCATCGCCTCGCGGCCGGAGGCGACGACCGCCTTCACCGATTCGGCGATGCTTTCGAGGTTCTCCTCGTTGGTGCAGCCGAGCGCCACGCGCACATGGTAATCCCAGCTCTTGGCGACGAGACAGATCGCGTCGCTTTGCGAATCGAGAAGGGCGGCGAGGCCGGGATCGTTCGAGGCGGAAATGCCGGCGCGCTTGGTCATGCCGAAGGCGACGAATTTTGCGCGCGTGGTGCGTTTCCTTGCGAAGAAAGCCGTATCCGTCGGGTTGGCCCCGGGATAGCCGCCCTCGACATAATCCAGGCCGAACGCATCCAGCATGCCGGCAATCGCGATCTTGTCCTCGACGGAAAAATCGATGCCGGGCGTCTGCTGGCCATCGCGCAGCGTGGTGTCGAAAAGATAGATACGGTCTTTTTTCATCTGTTCCCTCCCTGGGAACGGTCTGTCTTACTGTTTGCCCGCGAACTTGTCCGTCGCGTAGATCAGGCGATCGAGGATGCCGGGCTCGGAATAGGCGTGGCCGGCGCCCTCGATCAGGTAGAATTCCGCTTCCGGCCAGGCCTTGTGCAGCGCCCAGGCATATCTGGCCGGGCACGGCATGTCGTAGCGGCCATGCACGATGACACCGGGAATGCCGGTAAGACGACCGGCGTCGCGCAGGAGTTGCCCCTCCTCCATCCAGCCGGCATTGACGAAGAAATGGTTCTCGATGCGGGCGAAGGCGTGGGCGAATTCGTCCTCGCCGAACTTGTCGCTCGTCGACGGCTCGGGCAACAGGGTGATCGTCTCGCCTTCCCACAGGCTCCAGGCCCTGGCGGCGGCAAAACGCGTCGCCTTGTCGTCGCTGGTCAGGCGGCGATGGTAGGCGTGCATCATCTCATGGCGTTCTTCCGGCGGGATGGGCGCGATGAAACGCTCCCACTTGTCGGGGAACATCTCCGAGACGCCGAACTGGTAGTACCAGTCGAGCTCCCCCTTGGTGAGCATGTAGATGCCGCGCAGGACGAGTTCGGACACGCGCTCGGGATGCTTTTGCGCATAGGCGAGCGCCAGCGTCGAGCCCCAGGAGCCGCCGAAGACCTGCCACTTCTCCGCGCCGGCCATTTCGCGCAGCCGCTCGATATCCTCGACAAGGTGCCAGGTCGTGTTGGCGTTCAGCTCCGCATGCGGCGTGGACCGGCCGCAGCCGCGCTGGTCGAACAGCGTCACGTCGTAGAGGGCGGGATCGAACAGCCGGCGATGGCTCGGGGAAAACCCGCCACCGGGGCCGCCGTGCAGGAATACGGCCGGCTTGGCGCCCGGCGTTCCCGCACGCTCCCAATAGATGACATGGCCATCGCCGACATCGAGATGGCCGGATGCGTAGGGTTCGATCTCGGGATAGAGGCCGCGCAGGGTATCGCTCATAATTTCAGTCCGTGTTCTGGCCAGTTTTCGGTGTCGTGGTCGGGGTGCTGGAAGGAGATGATGCCCTCCTGCTGGCTGTAATAGTCCGGGTCGTCGTGAACCGGGGCGGCAAAGATCTGCTCCACCCAGGGCAGCCGCGACCCGTAGTTGACCTGGATCTGCGGGGCGAGATCGCTGCGGTCGTCAAAGGCGCCGATGGCGATCTCCAGGCCGCCGGGATGCTTGTAGGTCAGCGGCGTGCCGCATTGCGGGCAGAAGCCGCGGGCGATGTTGATGGAGGACTGGAAATAGGCCGGCTCGTTGCGCGGCCATTCCACCTCGCCCTCAGCCGTCACCAGCGGACCGAAGAAGCCGCCGAACTGCTTCTGGCACATGCGGCAATGGCAGATCGACGGACGGCCCAGCTTGCCCTTGATGCGGAAGCGCACCGCACCGCACTGGCAACCGCCGGTTCTCACTTCCTGCTCTTCCTTGCTCATGACGATATCCTTCAACGGTTTGAGGAATGGATGACGACGGCGGTGATCGGCGCCAGCTTCGCGGCGATGAGGTCAACTCCCTTGCGCTGAAAACCGAGGCTCGTCGTCACGTCGGTCATCGACGATCCTCCGGCGGCCATTCATCGGTATCGTGGTCGGGATGCTGGTAGGAGACGAGGTCGGCGAGGAAGGACGCGGCGTCCTGATCGGCCATCGTGTCCTCGCCGGGCAGCTCGGGGATCGTGTCGACATAGGGCAGCTTCGCCTCGATGCCCCACTGGATGCGAGGGGCGATCGCGGCGGGATCATCGAAGGCGGCGATCGTCAGCGCCACGCCATCCGGCGCCTCGTAGGTCAGCGGCGTGCCGCAATCGGCGCAGAAGCCGCGATAGCCGTGGTTGGACGAGCGGAAGCGTTTCGGCGCGCCCCGCGTCCAGGTGAGCACCGCATCGCGCACGGAGACCAGCGGCAGGTAGAAATTGCCGCTCGCCTTCTGGCACATGCGGCAATGACAGACCGACGCATCGCCCAGCGCCCCCTCGACACGAAAGCGCACCGCCCCACACTGGCAGCCGCCGGTTTGAGCGGATGCGGTCACCGCTTCACCTCCCAGGTCGTCACGCGTTCGCCGGTTTGGGGGTCCTTGCTGTCCTTGAGCTGGATACCCTTGGCGGCGAGGTCATCGCGGAGTTTGTCGGCCTCGGCAAAGTTCTTGGCCTTCAGCATTTCCAGGCGCAGCTGGATGAGGCTTTCGATGCTGTCTTCCAGCGCCTGGGAGACCTCGGCCTTCTTCGGCAGGACCCCGAGAAGCGCGGCGCTCGCGGCGAAGACCGGGAGCATCAGCGGGTCGCTGTTGGCGCATTGGGCAAGGGCGTGCAGCGCCTGCACCGCGCCGACCGTGTTGAGGTCGTCGAGAAGGGGTGCGAGCACGGTCTCGTCCACGCGGCCTTCCGCCGGGTTGCCGCCGGCCGGCCATTTGGCGAGCAGACGTTCGGCCTCCTCCAGCCGCTTGACGGAAAAGTCGATCGGCTCGCGGTAATGGGTCATCAGCATGGCGAGCCGCAGCACCTCGCCGGGCCATTTGCGGCCGCCGAATTTTTCCTCGTGCAGCAGTTCATAGATGGTGACGAAGTTGCCTTCCGACTTCGACATCTTGCGGCCTTCGACCTGCACGAAGCCGTTGTGCATCCAGACATTGGCCATGACCGTCGTGCCGTGGGCGCAACGCGACTGGGCGATCTCGTTCTCGTGGTGGGGGAAGATCAGGTCGAGCCCGCCGCCATGGATGTCGAAGACCTCGCCGAGATAGGCGGCCGACATGGCGGAGCATTCGATGTGCCAGCCCGGACGGCCGCGGCCCCAGGGCGAATCCCAGCCTGGCTCTTCGGGCGAGGAAAGCTTCCAGAGCACGAAGTCGCCGGGGTTCTTCTTGTGTGCATCGACAGCGACGCGGGCGCCGGCCTGCTGCTCGTCGAGATTGCGCTTGGAGAGCTCGCCATAGTGCGCCGTCGAATGGGTATCGAACAGAACTTCCCCATTGGCTTCATAGGCATGGCCGCGTTCGATCAGACGCAGAATCAAGGTGATCATGTCCGATTTGCCATCGTCGCGCGGCTGCACGAAATCGGTGGCGCGCGGCTCGTGGGTCGGCTCGAGGCAACCGAGTATCTTGACGTCGGAATGGAACTGGTTTGCCGTCTTCTCCGTCACCCGGCGGATCGCCTCGTTCAGCGACAGGGAGCCGTCGGCGATCTCATTACCGAAATCGCGTAGCGCCCGGGCGTTGATCTTGTCGTCGAGGTCCGTGATGTTTCTGGCATAGGTAACGTGGCTTTCGCCGTAGATGTGGCGAAGCAGGCGGAACAGCACGTCGAAGACGATGACCGGACGCGCATTGCCGATATGGGCGAAGTCATAGACCGTCGGGCCGCAGACATACATGCGCACGTTTTGCGGATCGATGGGCGCAAGCGGCGCCTTGGTGCGCGTGAGCGTGTTGTACAGCGTCAGGACCGGCTTTTCGGCCATTAGAATCTCCCAAAATGCAGAAACCCGGCTGGCCGGGTCGTTGTCATCCAGGGATTTCGGGGGACGAAAACGGCCGAGCCAGCGCGTGCGCTAGCGAATAATGCTCCGGCGAAGGCAGAGTACCGTTTTCATGGTGTGCTTTATTGCGCCCCGCAGGCGTCCGGTCAAGCGGGTGGGAGGGCGACGACGCGAAAATCCTCCACTCCTGTTCCCCGGGTGACTGGCCGTCGGGCCGGGACATGCAAGAGGAGGCCTTCACCGCATGAAAAGGATCCACCGGATGAAGACCGACAGGATGCAGATCGACCTTACCGCACGCCATAACCCGCTCGCCATTCGCGCCGTCCTGGCTGCCGCCATGCTGGCCCGGCCACGCCCGCGGCCTACCCGCTGATTGTGTGCGCCGGTCACAATTGTTGATCAAAAACCCCGTGCTTTCAGCGGTTTGCCGCAGAGCGATCAAAATTCGGGCAGAATTCGGCCGGAAGGCTGCGTTAAATTCATAGCTCATCGAGAGCGGCGACCGGAGGGAACACACGGGGCTGCCTCGCCAACAGATCTGAGGAGAATGAAATGTCGACCGCCAAAACCCAGCCTGCTCCGCAGGGCGCCACGAAGGAAAGCCTGCAGACGCGCTACAAGCCGCTCGGCCTGCGCGCCGTCGTTGCGGCCACGCAGTGCAAGCCGGAGATCAAGAGCCCGGACGCCAACAGCAAGCGCGATATCCCCGCCGTGCTTCAGGCGCTGCACGACTGAGCGGACGCCGCTCAGAACAGCGACAGCTGACCGGATGAAGGGGGCGCGTCAGCGCCCTTGTCGTTTTTGGGCGCCGGCGCGGCGATGACCTCCTCGACCGGTTCGAGGATCTCGGGGCCCATATTGGCGACCTTGTTGACCCTGTCGGAGACCGGGATAGCCTCGAAGAAACCGTCCTCGATCGGCTTCATCAGATCGAGCACGTCGCGCGGCTCCTGCGTCTTGCAGTCGAGCCAGCGGGAAAAATCCTCCGGGCGGATGACAACGGGCATGCGATCATGAATGCGGGCGATGTCGTTGTTGGCCGCCGTGGTCAGGATGGCACCGGTATCGACCTCGGACCCGTCGGCCGAGGACCACGTCTCCATCAGCCCGGCAAAGGCGACGATCTCGCCCTTTTTCGGGCGGATGAAATAGGCCTGCGACTTGGCGCCCTTCTCCGGCGGCCGGCGCCATTCGAAAAAGCCCGTCGCCGGCACGAGGATGCGGCGGTGGCGCATGGCGGCCTTGAAGGAGGCCTTGCCGATGGCCGTCTCGGCGCGGGCATTGATGAGCAGCGGAAACTCGCGCGGGTCCTTCACCCAGCCGGGCATGAAGCCCCAGCGCACCAGCATGGCCTTGCGCTCCGGCAGGTTGCTGCCCTTCTCCTGCCGCTCGCTCGCCACCACGATGACGATCGGCTGGGTCGGCGCGATATTGTAGCGCTCCGTCAGGTCGTCGATCTCGGCAAGGCTGAAGAATTCGCGCGCGAGATCGGTCTTGGCCAGCAATGCAAATCGTCCACACATGGCGTCGTCATCGCACTTTGCCTATAAGGGGTCAATGAAGCGCCAGCGAACCGGATCATGATGACGACGCCCAGGATATCCAAGCCCGCCTCCTCCGCCATTCTCGAGCGCGACGGCCGCTATCTGCTCGTGCTGCGCAGCAAGCCGCCGTCGAAGGCCATGTATGCCTTTCCCGGCGGGCGCGGCGAACCGGGCGAGACGGCTGCCGAAACGGCGCTGCGCGAACTGGCCGAGGAAACCGGCATCCGGGGCGAAAACCCCGAACTCTTCGCCACCTACGATCTGTCAGGCCCCGAGGGTGCGCCCGGCAGCCTCGCCTTCTTTCTTTCGGTGTTCAAGGTGAAGGCCGATCCGCAGGCCGTTGCCGTCGCCTCCGACGACGCGGCGAGCGTCGGCTGGTACACGGCCGCCGAGATCGCCACCATGCCGGCACCCGACAGCGTGCGCGACTGTATCGCCCGGCTCGAGGCCGAACGGCTGGGGATCAGCGCATGATTCGCCTTCTTCTCCTGTTCAGCCTTGCGCTGGCCACGCCGGCGCTCGCCCAGAAGGCGAAGGGCGATGCATCGGCCGCAACGCCTGCGACCCCCACCGTGGAGGAAAAGCCTGCCCCCTATGACGAGCGGCTGGAGCGCCTGTCTGAAATCCTGGGCGCGGTGCATTACCTGCGCAATCTGTGCCTCGGTCAGGCGGAGGACAACTGGCGCGCCGACATGCAGCGCCTCATCGACATGGAGGCGGCGGGCGAGCCGAAGCGGCAGGAAAAGCTGACGGCGGCATTCAACCGTGGATACCGGTCCTTCGCCGCCATCTATACCGCTTGCACCGACTCGGCAGTTGTCGCAGAACAGAGATACCGTAACGAAGGTGCAACACTTGCCACAGAAATAACCGCACGCTTCGGAAATTAGGGATTAATTAACCCCTTTTTACCTGACCCAGTGCCGTTTTGGGAAAAGGCTGCTAAGGTCGTTAACAGAGCAGTAAGAACTGAATGCCGCGCATGGACCGATTGATGGAACCTACTCTCAACGATATCGACGAGATGATCGTGCACGAGAAGATGCAGGCCGCTCTGGAATACCAGAACGAGGCCTGGGCCGACGGAATGGCTGACGGCATCGAGCCCGAAATCATCGCCGATGCGGCGATCGCTCTTGCGCTTCGCGAGACGATCCGTACCCAGGGCGAACGCGGCGCGGAAGCAATGCTCGAGGCCCTGCGCGAGCGCATGCTTGCCGGCGAATTTTCCCCCGAGCGTATCCTGCAATAGGCTGGAATCTTGATCATGCGCATACCGACGGACGGTAAAACGCTGCTTCGCGGCAGCCTCATCGTATTGTCGGCGCTGTTTGCGACAACGGCGCTCACCCTGCCCGCACGCCCCGCCTTCGCGCTCAGCGAGTTGAAGAAGGAAGAGGTCGAGGTGCCGCAGAAGCCCGCCGAGGGCGAAAAGGCGGCGCCGGTCGAGGAGGAGCAGGAGAACGCCGCTCCCGTCGAACTGCCGCAGCCCGACCCGCTGATCCGAAAGCGCGATTCGGTGACGGAGCCCGCGGACGAGCCTGCCGTCACCGACGACAAGCCCGCCGAAGAGGAACCGCAGGCACCCGTCGAAGTCCTCTACGACATCGAGAAGGCGCCCGAACCGGTGCGCCGCATGCGCCAGCTGATCGTCGAGGCCGCGGCCTCCGGCGATATCGAGCGCCTGCGCCCCCTGCTCGGCAAGGGCGTGACCGAAACCCAGGTCTCCATGGTCGAGAGCCAGGAAGGGCCGGTCGAGACCCTCAAGGGCCAGTCCGGCGATTCCGACGGCATCGAGGTCCTCGCCATCCTGCTCGACGTGCTGGCGGCGGGCTATGTCCATGTCGGCCAGGGCACGCCGGACGAGATGTATGTCTGGCCCTATTTCACCGCCAAGCCGCTGGCCGGCCTCACGCCGCCGGAAAAGGTGGAGCTGCTGCGCATCGTCACCGCCGGGGACTTCGCCGACATGCAGGAATTCGGCAGCTACAACTTCTACCGCGTCGGCATCGCGCCGGACGGCCAGTGGAAGTTCTTCGTGACCGGCGACTGAGGGGCGGACGGCCTCACCTATAAAGCCGCCAGCCAGCCGTGATCGGGGTGGGCCCTCGCGATGCAGGCTTTCAGCCAGCGGCGGCGGTCCTTGCCAAGCATGGGAACGGCGCGGGCAAAATCGGCCTCGTCCTTCTCCCGCCGGTATTTCGCCTTGAAGAGCAGCACGGCCTCAGGCGCGAGATAGAAAATCCCGTCGTTGGTGACCTGCACCATCTCTGTGCGCAAGCGCCGGATCGACGGGTCGCGCTTGTATATCCAGGTCTCCGGCGTGCCATCTTCCAGCATCATGTCCGCCCGCCAGCAGCCTGCCGCGACGTCCTCGCACCAGACCTGCGCGATATCGGAAGGCGGCGCTTCGTCTGCCCGCAAAGGCCGCACCTGACCATCTCCCACGGCGTGAAAGCGAAAATCCGCCAACACCTGCCGGAACAGGGCAAGATCTTCGCGCAGCACGGTAAACTCGATGTCTTCGTGCGGCCGCGTCTCAGCGCCGTGCCACAGGTCGAGCGCCCATCCGCCGACGACGCACCACGGTCGCCCGACGCCGGAAACCCTGCGCGCCAGTTCCTGCGGGTGCCAGGCGCACCAAGCATCGTGCGGGATTGGGGATGCTTCGCTCATGGGCTCGCCTTCGATCCGGAAGGCTGTCATAGCGGCTTTGCGCGCTGCGGCAAGAGGCCCGACCTTGCGAAAGGCGTTCGGCCGTTCTACCTCTGTTTCGATGGGTGCATCGACGCACCGCCTGCGCCGGGTATTTACCGGCGCGCGAGATATCTGGATCCTGCCATGCCTTCCGTCACGCTTTCCGGCCGCGCCTTTCTCCACATTTCCGGCAAGGACGCCGAGACCTTCCTGCAATCGCTGATCACCACCAACCTGCCGGAGCTGGCCGAGGGAGAGATACGTCCCGGCGCGCTGCTGACGCCGCAGGGCAAGATCCTGTTCGATTTCCTCATCCGCCGCGATGGCGAGGGCGCCTTTCTGATCGAGACGGGCGCAGACCAGCGCGATGCGCTCCTGAAACGGCTGACCATGTACCGGCTGCGCGCCGCCGTCGACCTTTCGGCCGTGAACGGCGACAGCGTGACCGTCGCCTGGGACGAGGCGCAAGCCGGGGCGCCGCATGACGGCCGTTTCGCCAAGGCGGGCATCACCCTGTCGCGCGTGCCCGGTGCGGCCGGCAGCGAAGACCCGGCCCTCTACGATCTCCTGCGCATCGAGGCGGGCCTTCCGGAAGCCGGTCGCGACTATGTGCTGTCGGACGCCTTTCCGCATGACGTGCTGCTCGATCTCACCGACGGGGTCTCCTTCCGGCAGGGTTGTTATGTCGGCCAGGAGGTCGTCTCGCGCATGCATCATCGCGGCACGGCGCGCCGCCGGCCGGTCATCGTCAAGGGCGAAGTGGCGCTGCCCGACAGCGGCGCCGAGCTTATGGCCGGCGGCAAGCCGATCGGCACGCTCGGCAGCGTCGCCGGCACGCTCGGGCTCGCCATCGTGCGCATCGACCGCGCGGGCGAGGCCATCCAGTCCGGCACGCCCATCACGCTCGACGGCGCGCCCGTGACGGTGGAACTACCGCACTGGACCGGGCTCGCCTTTCCGCAGGATGCCGCGGAGGCTCCCGCACCATGAGCGGAACGGTGCGTTCCAGGACCGAGCCGCGCGCCTGGCAGCGCATGCTGTCGGGCCGGCGCCTCGACCTGCTCAACCCCTCGCCGCTCGATGTCGAGCTGTCCGATATCGCCCACGGGCTTGCCCGCGTCGCGCGCTGGAACGGCCAGACCAACGGCGACCATGCCTTTTCCGTCGCGCAGCACTCGCTGATCGTGGAGACGATCTTCCGTCACCAGAACCGCTGCGGCGTGGACGAATGCCTGATGGCGCTGCTGCACGATGCGCCCGAATATGTGATCGGCGACATGATCTCGCCGTTCAAGGCGGTGGTCGGCGGCGGCTACAAGACGGTGGAGAAGCGGCTGGAGGCGGCCGTGCACCTGCGTTTCGGCCTGCCGCCCGTCACGCCTGCGGCCTTGAAGACGAAGATCAAGAAGGCCGACCAGGTCGCCGCCTTCTTCGAGGCCACCGAACTTGCCGGCTTCTCCCATGCCGAGGCCGTGAAGTTCTTCGGCGCGCCGCGCGGCATCACGCTCGACATGATCGACATCACCCCCGTTCCCGCGCTGGAAGCGCAGCGGCTGTTTAGCGCGCGGTTCGAGGCGCTGGAACGGGAACGCGGCCTCACCGCCGCGGCGGTGTGACGATGGGCACGATCATCGTTGCACCGCTCGGCAAGATCGCGGAACTCGCCGTGCGCCACCGCTGCCGCGAGATGCTGAGCCTGATCGCGCCGCAGCAGAACTTCCATCGGCCCGCCGTCATCGCCGGGGACCGCCACATGATCCTCGGCGTCAACGATATCGCCTTTGCCGGCACAGGCAGGCTCGTGGCGCCCGGTGAAGAGCATGTCGACGCCATCATCGGCTTCGCGCGCGCATGGGACCGCCAGGCGCCGCTTCTCGTGCACTGCCAGATGGGCGTATCCCGCTCTCCCGCCGCCGCCCTGATCGCCGCGCTGGCGGTGGCGCCGGACCAGGACGATCACGACCTTGCGCAGCGCCTGCGCCGCGCCTCCGTTCAGGCCACGCCCAATGCGCGGCTGATCGAGATCGGCGACCGGATGCTGGGCCGTGGCGGACGGCTGGTCGCCGCCGTCAAGGCGATCGGCCGCGGTGCGGACTATGTCGGCGACAGCCCCTTCTCCTTCTCCGCCCTGCCGGAGCCTGTCGCGCCATGAGCGAGGCCCGCGCCCGACCGCCGGTCGAGATCGGCCTCAATGCGGCGGTGGTCGCGATCTCGGGCGGCCGGCCCTCAATTCTTGCCATCAGCGGCGACGGGCCCGACGGCCGCGACGCGCTGCCCTTCGGCCCTTTCGACCCGCGCCAGCACCGCACCTTCGAAACCAGCCTGAGGGCGAGCGTGGAGGCGCAGACCGCGCTAAAGCTCGGTTACATCGAGCAGCTCTACACCTTCGGCGACCGGGGGCGGCAGAAGCTGCCCGACGAGGCCGGCACGCATATGGTGTCCGTCGGTTATCTCGCGCTGACCCGCACGGATGCGGAGGCGACGGAGCAGCTGGCTGAAGCGGGTGCTGCCTGGCGCGACTGGTACAGATATCTTCCCTGGGAGGACTGGCGGCAGGGCCGCCCCGCCGTCATCGACCAGATCATCCTGCCCGCGTTGCAAAACTGGGCGGCCGAGCCGCCGCCGGAGGAGCGCGCCGGCGCCGCGCCCTCGCCGCGCACCCGCATGCGCCTCGCCTTCGGCCTCGACGACTTTCCCTGGGACGAGGAACGCGTGCTGGAGCGTTACGAACTGCTCTACGAGGCGGGTCTGGCCGAGGAGGCCGTGACCGACGGGCGCGGCACATCCTGTCTCAGCGCCCCGGGCGTGGCCATGCGCCACGACCATCGCCGCATCCTCGCCACCGCCATGGCGCGCCTGCGCGGCAAGATCAAATACCGCCCTGTCATCTTCGAGCTGATGGCGCCGGAATTCACCCTCACCGAACTCCAGGCGAGCGTCGAGGCGATTTCCGGGCGGCACCTGCACAAGCAGAATTTCCGCCGGCTCGTGGAAGGCGCCGAACTCGTCGAGCCCACCGGCGGCTCCACATCGGCAACGGGCGGCCGGCCGGCCGCCCTCTTCCGCTTCCGCCGCCGCATTCTGGAAGAACGCCCCGCACCGGGCCTCAAGGTCGGTATGCGCTAGGCGAGCGAACCGGGGAACCTATTGCTTTCCCTGACATTTGGCCTTCGACATCAAAAGTGGAAGGGCTCATGGAACAACAGGTCAACGAAGCCGTCGTCGCAACGCGTGCCGCACTCACCCAGGCGAGTGCCATGGCCGTGCAATATTCCTTTTCCATCCTCGGCGCGGTCGTGCTGCTCCTGCTCGGCTGGTTCCTGTCGCGCATTCTCCACGGCTGGGCGCTGAACGGGCTCAAGCATGTGCGTGGCATCGACACCACGCTGGCGCATTTCTTCGCCAACGCGCTGCGCTACGCCATCCTCATTCTCGTTTTCGTGACGGTGCTCGGCCAGTTCGGCGTGCAGACCGCCTCGATCATCGCGGCCCTCGGCGCCGCCGGCCTGGCCATCGGCCTGGCCCTGCAGGGCACGTTGCAGAACATCGCGGCCGGCATCATGCTTCTGGTGCTGCGGCCGTTCCGGGTCGGCGAGTACATCCAGACCAAGGATGTTTCCGGCACGATCACCGAAGTCGGCCTGTTCGCCACCGAAATGAAGACCAGCGACGGGCTCTACCTGCTGGCACCGAACTCCACGCTCTGGAACACCCCCGTCACCAATTTCAGCCGCGAGCGCATCCGCAAGCATGACCTGGAGGTGACCGTGCCCGGCGACCGTGACATCGATGACGAGATGGCGCGCCTGTTGGCGATTGCGCAGGAAGACCCGATGATCGAGAGCGTGCCTGCGCCGCAGGTCTTCGTCGACAGCCTGAGCGACAGTGCCGCGACGCTGAAGCTGCGTTACTGGGTGTCCACGCCGCAATGGTTCAAGATCACCCGGGACATGAACCGCCGCGTGCGGATCGCCTTCGGCCAGAAGGTGGCCGGGCCGGAGCCGGATGCGGCACCAGCCGGCTGACATCAAAGCATTTCCGGCGAATATCGGTTCGCCGGAAATGGTCTCTTCGTGTTTTGATATCGTCGATGCCGAAACGATCCCGCTTCGGCTCGAACGCTAGCGGATCACCGCGCAGGCCAGCCGGTCGCCGGCGCCGCCAGCGGGATCGGTGCGGTTGTCATCCGAGCCGGCATGGACGATCAGCGCCCGGCCGCGAATGCCGCGCTCCTTGTCGTCGAGACGAACCAGCGTGGAATAGATCTGGGCGCGCATGACGCCGTCTTCCGCGACATACTGGTTCGGCAGGTCGCCGGCGTGCGGGCCATTGGCGGACAGGAACCCATGTTCCTTTTCATCCGGATTGAAGTGGCCGCCGGATGCCTTGTGGCCTTCGGCATGGTCATCGCAGTTGCCCGTTTCGTGAACGTGCAGCGCCACCCATTTGCGCGGCTCCAGGCCGGAAACTTCGACTTCGAACAGCACGCCGCCGCTTGCCGCCGTGAGATGGGCGCGGCCGGTCTCCTTGCCGGACTTGTCGACGAAATCCGCCTGGGCGGTGTTGCCGGCCTGCTGGGCAAGCGCGGGCGAAGCGAGCGCCACGGTGCTCGCCGCAGTGGCGAGTGCGAAAATTTTCAACATGATACGTCCTTCCGGTTGGTTGGTCCTGAAACCGGAACGCATCGTGCGTGAGGGTGTTCCGCCGTGCTCAGCCGACGACGACGTCGAGGCCGATATCGAGCGTCGGCGCCGCCATGGTGATCTTGGACGTCGAGATATAGTCGACGCCGGTCTCGGCGATGGCGCGGATCGTCTTGAGGTTGACGTTGCCGGAGGCCTCCAGCTTCACGCGGCGCGGATCGGCGGCGTAGGTGGCGTCCGTCAGGCCCGCGCAATCGCGGTTGATCTCGACGGCGCGGTAGAGCAGTTCCGGCCCCATATTGTCGAGCAGTACGACGTCGGGCTGGGCCTCCAGCGCTTCCTCCAGCTCCTCCAGCGTCGTCACCTCGACCTCCACCTTGACCAGATGGCCGGCAAAGGCGCGGGCGGCGCGGATGGCGGGCGCGACACCGCCGGCGACGGCGATGTGGTTGTCCTTGATGAGGATGGCATCGTCCAGGCCGTAGCGATGCGAGGACCCGCCGCCCATGCGGACCGCATATTTCTCCAGCGCCCGCAGGCCCGGAATGGTCTTGCGCGTGCAGCAGACCTTTGCCGGCGTGTGCGCGATCTCCTGCGCGAAATGGCCGGTGTGGGTGGCGACCCCGCACAGATGCATGAGGAAATTGAGCGCGACACGCTCGGCCGAGAGCACGGCGCGCGCCGGGCCCGATACTTTCGCGATGACCGTGCCGGGTGCCAGCCGGTCGCCATCCTTCACGAAGGCCTCGAAGCGGATGTCGGGGTCCATCAGCCGGAATGCCGCGCGCGCCAGGTCGAGCCCCGCGACGATGCCCTCCTCCCGCGCATTGATCTCCGCCGTCGCCGTCATGTCGGACGCGATCGTCGCCTGGCTGGTGATATCGCCCGCCCGGCCGAGATCCTCGACAAGCGCCGCGCGCACCTGCTCCTCGACCATCAGGGGAGAGAGAACGGGAAGATGGGGCGTGGTCATGGGCTTGTCCTGTTCAGATCGTGGATGCGTGGTCGTTCACGCCGCCTTCGTTTCGGAGAGTTCGGCGACGACGCGGTCGGCTTCGGCGAGGGTGAGGAAGGTGCGGTGCTTCCAGCTTGCCTTCTGCTCGGGGAAATCGGAGCGGAAGTGGCCGCCGCGGCTTTCCTCGCGCAGATAGGCGCCGGCCGCGATCAGCTTCGCCGTCGTGACGATATTGTGGAAGCGCATGCGGGTGTTCTCGCGTTCCAGCGTGGCGATCTCGCGGATCGCGGTCATCAGGCCCTCGCGGCTGCGGATCACGCCGACATGGTCGCTCATGAGGCGGCGCAGTCGCTTGAGCGCGGCGCTGTCCTCGATGGTGACGAGGTCGTCGCTCTCGCCGGCATTCTCGCCCCAGTCGTTGAGCTTGGGCTCGGGCAACATGCCCTTGATGTTCTCGGCGATGCGTGCGGCGAAGACGACGGCTTCGAGCAGCGAATTGGAGGCGAGGCGGTTGGCGCCGTGCACGCCCGTCGAGGTGACCTCACCGGCTGCCCAGAGGCCGTCGATGGAGGTGCGGCCCTCGGCATCCGTCAGCACGCCGCCCATATGGTAGTGCACGGCCGGCACGACGGGAATGGGCCGGGTGACGGGATCGATGCCAGCGGCGATGCAAGATGCGTAGACCGTCGGGAACATGTCCGGGAAATGCGCGCCGACCGCGCTGGTGCAATCGAGGAAGGCGCCTCGGCCGGCCTGGACCTCCGCGAAGACGCCGCGCGAGACGATGTCGCGCGGGGCGAGCTCGCCATCCTCGTGGATATCGAGCATGAAGCGGTGGCCGGCGGAATTGACGAGATGGGCGCCATCGCCACGCAGGGCCTCGGTGGCGAGCGGCGCCGGATCCCGGCCGATATTGATGGCGGTCGGGTGGAACTGCACGAATTCCGGATCCGCGATAATGGCGCCGGCGCGCGCGGCCATGCCCACACCCTGCCCACAGGCCTCCCACGGATTGGTGGTGACGGCGAAGAGATGGCCCACACCGCCCGAGCACAGCACCACGGCGCGGGCGGGGAAATGCACGCGCCGCTTCGACTGGCCCGCATCCGGCCGTGCGACGACGCCGGAAATGAAACGGCCCTCGCGCACCAGTTCCTCGACCACGTAACCTTCCAGCACGCGGATCGACGGGGTGTTGCGCACGGCCGCGATCAGCGCCTCCATGATGGCCTTGCCGGCCATGTCGCCCTTGACGCGCACGATGCGGCGCTCGGAATGGGCCGCTTCGCGCGACAGCAGGAGCTTGCCTTCCAGGTCGCGATCGAAGGGCACGCCGTATTCGAGCAGATCGTGGATGCGGGCGGGGCCTTCGGAGACCATGAAGCGCGCCATCTTCTCGTCGACGATGCCGGCGCCGGCTTCCAATGTGTCGGCCACGTGCTTGTCGAAGGTATCGCCGGGGCTCATGGCCGCAGCGATGCCGCCCTGCGCCCAGGCTGAGGAGGCGCCCTGCCCGATCGGCGCGGCCGCGAGGATCGTGACGGGCCGCGGCGCGAGCTTCAGCGCGCAGAACAGACCGGCCAGACCGCCACCGACGATGACGATATCGTCGATACCGTTCCAGGATTGCGGGCGAAAACTTTCGATGGGCATGCCTGTTTCCTCCTGCGAGCACCGAACTGATCTCCCCCCTTGTGGGGGAGATGTCACGAAGTGACAGAGGGGGTGGCGACGACACCGGAGGAGGTTCACCCCCCTCTGCCCTGCCGGGCATCTCCCCCACAAGGGGGGAGATCGAAAGCCGCAACGCTCGCGTCCTGTCCCTTCGCGTCCTTCCGGTCGCGCTTCCTACTGCTTCAAATTCACCATCCGCTCGACGGCGAGGCGGGCGCGGTCGGCGATCGCCGGGTCCACCACGACCTCCTCCGTCATGGTCACCAGGCTGTCGAGGATCTTCGGCAGCGTGATGCGCTTCATGTGCGGACAGAGATTGCACGGCTTGACGAAATCGACGCCGGGCAGTTCGGCCTGGATATTGGAGGCCATGGAGCATTCGGTGACGAGCAGGACGCGCGAGGGACGGTTGTCCTTGACATAGTTGATCATGCCCGCCGTGGAGCCCGCGAAATCGCAGACGGCGATGACATCAGGGTGGCATTCCGGATGCCCGATGATCTCGATGCCGGGATGGGCTTCCTTGTAGGACAAGAGCTCCTGCGGGGTGAAGCGCTCGTGCACCTCGCAATGGCCCTTCCAGGTCAGGATCTTCTTGTTCGTCTGCTTGGCGACGTTCATCGCCAGATATTCGTCGGGAATGCAGAGGACGGTGTCGCTCTCCAGGCTTTCGATGACGGCCAGCACGTTGGACGAGGTGCAGCAGATATCCGTCTCCGCCTTCACATCCGCAGACGTGTTCACATAGGTGACGACGGGCACGCCCGGATAGCGCTCCTTCAGGAGCCGCACATCCGCGCCGGTGATCGAATCCGACAGCGAGCAGCCGGCTTTGGAATCGGGGATGAGAACGGTCTTTTCCGGGTTCAGGAGCTTGGAGGTCTCCGCCATGAAATGCACGCCGCACTGGATGATGATCTCGGCATCGACCTTGGTGGCATCGCGGGCGAGCTGCAGCGAATCGCCGACGATATCGGCGACGCAGTGGAAGATCTCCGGCGTCTGGTAGTTGTGCGCCAGGATGACCGCGCCGCGCTCGCGCTTCAGCCGGTTGATGGCGGCGACATAGGGCGCATAGACCGGCCATTCGAAGGCCGGGATGAACTGCTTGACCTTCTCGTAGAGATGCTCGGTCTCGCGGGCGATTTCGGGCGTGAAGGTGAGGTCCGGTTTTTCAAGGACGCCGAAGCGCTCCGCTGCGGTGAGCGGACGCGGTGCATCTGCTGCCGGCGCATGCTGGGCCAGAACGGTCATGGAACCCTCCTCTTCCACCGCCCTCCGGCGGCGTCGCCATTTTGCTCAAAATGAGCATAATGGCCCTAAAACAAAACCGGCATGGCCGGTGGTTCTGATTTAAAAACTTTTGTGACGGTTTGCAAGGAGCGGCGCCCGAAATCCTCGTGGCGCCGCGCCCGTTTCGTTCAGGCGGCGGCCGGGCGCGCCACGGCCTTTTCCTCGATGGGCCAGTGCACGATGGCGGCGAAGATGCCGAGCACCACGCCGAGCCACCAGACCGGATCGTAGGTTCCGAAATGGTCGTAGAGATAGCCGCCCATCCACACGCCGAGGAACGAGCCGACCTGGTGCGACAGGAAGACGATGCCGCCCAGCAGGCCGAGATGCTTGGTGCCGAACATGATGGCGACGAGGCCGTTGGTCGGCGGCACCGTGGAAAGCCACAGCAGGCCCATCACGATGGCGAAGATGATGACCGAGGCCGGCGACTTGGGCAGCAGGATGAAGGCCGAAACGGCGACCGAGCGGGCGATGTAGATATAGGCGAGGAAATAGGGCTTGGAGTAGCGCTGGCCGATGACGCCGGCGGCCAGCGAACCGATGATGTTGAAGAAGCCGATCAGCGCCAGGCCGATCACCGCATAGCGCGCATCGATGCCGATATCCCCGAGATAGGCCGGGAAATGCGCGGTGATGAAGGCGACCTGGTAGCCGCAGACGAAGAAGCCGGAGACGAGCAACAGGTAGGAACGGTGGCCGAGGGCCTCGCGCAGGGCCTCGCCGATCGTCTGCTTGTATTCGCTCGCCGCGGTGATGCCGGACGAGGCGTTGCCGCGCAGCGGAATGGCGATCAGCGGCACGAGCAGCATCAGCATGCCGAGATAGACGAGACTGTCCGACCAGCCATAGGCGCTGATGAGACGCTGCGACAGGGGCGCGAAGAGAAACATGCCCGCGGAGCCCGCCGCCGTACAGATGCCGAAGGCCATGGAGCGCTGCTCGGGCGTGACATTGCGCGCGAAGGCCGACAGCAGGATGCCGAACGAACCGGACCCGACGCCGAGCCCGACCAGCACGCCGCCGCCGATATGCAGCCAGAGCGGCGAGGTGCCGAGCGACATGAGGAACAGGCCGAGCGCATAGACGAGGCCGGAGACCAGCAACACCCGCCAAGTGCCGAACTTGTCGGCGATGGCGCCGAAGAACGGCTGGCTGAGGCCCCAGGCGAGGTTCTGCAAGGCCATGGCGAGGCCGAAGGTCGTGCGATCCCAGCCGGTATCCTGCAGCATCGGCAGCTGGAAGAAGCCCATGGCCGAACGCGGGCCGAAGGTGAGCACGGCGATCAGCGAGCCGGCGACGACGATGCCCCAGGGCATCGGGCGGCTGGCGGAGGGTGTCGCAAGGGTGGTTGGGGCGGACATGGCGGTCTCCAGATCGGGTTGCCGAACCTAGGCTTCGCCATCGATGAACAAAAGCGAATTTAATTGACCGGAAGATCAGCGGCGCTGATGGAATCCGGCCGGCTTTCCCGCCCTGCCAGATCGACTTGACGCGGGGCGATTTTAGGCGCATCTCCACCGCAGGCGTCACAGGACGCCAAACCAAACCGGATAAGACAATGGACCCCGACAGTAGACGATCGAGAGCAGTCGAACGACCTGTCCGGTAGCGGCTTCACGCTTCGCTCCGGGCGGTTCGCCTGCCCTCAAAGGAGTGAAGCATGCTGCAGATTTACGCCCGCAGGGCCGACCGCTTTTGCCTGCGCGAAATTTCCAACCCGGCCATCGAGCAGGCGATCTCGCCCGCCCTCTGGTATGACCTGCTCAGCCCGACGCCCGCGGAAATCAAGGACGTCCAGGAGGCCCTTCACGTTTCCATCCCGACGCGGGAGGAAATGGAGGACATCGAGCTGTCGGCCCGGCTCTATCAGGAGGACGGTGCGTCCTTCATGACCATGACGGCGCTGACAAACCTCGACAGCGACGAACCGGCCAAGACGCCGATCACCTTCATCCTGAGGGGACCGACGCTGATCACGGTGCGCCATGCCGACGCCAAGCCCTTCTCCACCTTCTGCACGCGGGCACTGCGCGGCAACGGCCACAGCTACGAGACGGGCGAGGATGTCATGCTCGGCGTGATCGAAGCGGTGATCGACCGGATGGCGGATGTGCTGGAACGGCTCGGCAACGAGATCGACGGCATTTCGCGCGGCGTGTTCCGCAGCACGAAGGCCTCCTCGCGCAAGAAGACGCGTGACCTGGAGGCGCTGATCGAGCAACTCGGACGCAAGGGCGATTTCCTGAGCGGCGTGCGCGAAAGCCTCGTCAGCATCTCGCGGCTCGTCGCCTATCACGCGGCGCTGGAAAGCCCCTCACGCCGGCCCTCGAAGGAGGTTCGCCAGCTGGTGAAGCTCGTGCAGCGCGACGCCACCTCGCTGGGCGACCATGCGGCCTTCCTGTCCGGCAAGATCAACTTCCTGCTCGACGCGACGCTCGGCCTGATCAATCTCGAGCAGAACCAGATCATCAAGATCTTCACCGTCGCCTCGGTGGTCTTCCTTCCGCCGACGCTGGTCGCGTCGGCCTATGGCATGAACTTCGAACTGATGCCGGAACTGCAATGGCACTTCGGCTATCCCTATGCCGTCGGCCTGATGATCATCTCGGCGCTGATGCCCTACCTCTACTTCAAGCGGCGCGGCTGGGTCTAACCGCGCACCTTCATCGGCCAGCGCTCGGTGCGCGTCTTCGTCACGCGCACCGGATCGCCCAGCCGAATGTTGCCATCGTTGCGCGGGACGGCGTTCCAGCCGAACAGGACGCCGGGGACACGCCGGTCGGCGGACATGCGCTTTTCGGCGAGCCCCTGGATCGGATTTCCGCCGATGCGTTCGCCCGTCGTCTGGTCCTGTGTCGTCATGATGCAGCGGGCACAAGGCTTGACGAGGTCGAAGACGACACCGCCCACCTCGATCGTTTCCCAGAGGTCCTCGGCCCAGGGCTCGTCGCTCGACACGAGGATATTGGTGCGGAAGCGATCCATGCCGACCGGCTCCTGCCCTTTGTCCGTCAGCGTCGCATTGAGGTCGGCGAGCGATGCGGTCGTCGTGACGAGAACCGGAAACCCGTCGGCAAAGCCGACCGGCGCCGCAGTACCCGCCCATGCCTCGCCTTCCGCGCGACGGGCCAGCGCATCCATGTGCACGAGCTTGACGGGGCGGGCGAACCATTCCGAAAGCGCCTCGTTGACCGCGGGATCGGCAACCGCCGCGTTGACGGGCGTATCCCAGATCACGACATCGAGGCGATCCTCCGGCTCGAAGCTCGCGAAGAGCTGGCGGCCGTCCATTTCGAGATGCAGGCTTTCACCGACTGCCGTGGCTTCGACCCGGGCCAGCGCCTGCAATTCGCGCTGGGTGATGAAACGGCCGTCCGGCTCGACGATCATGTAGCGCCGGTCGCCGGCCAGGCCGTCGATGCGGACGGTCGCCGTTTCCAGCGGAATGGCGCGGCCGCTCTTCAGCGGATGGATGTTGAGGCCCTCGACCTGCATGACGGCGATCTTTCCTGACATATCGATTCAAATCCTTGCCGGATCGATTCAATCCGGCATCACAAAAGCATGTTTTTCCTCAGATTTCATCCAGCATCATGTCGCGGATGACGCGCAGGCGCTGCGTCCTTTCCGCCGCCATGCGGCTGCCGGTCGGCGTGCAAAAACCATCGGCGAGCCTGAAGAGCTTCACCTCGAAATGATCGATGGCGAAGGCCTTGTCGTCGAGTGGGCGATTTTCGGCCAGCGGATCCATGGGATCGTAAAGGCCGCTGCCCATGCGCCCGGCAATGTAGAAGCAGCGCGCCGCGCCCACCATGCCGATCGCGTCGAGCCGGTCGGCATCCTGAACGATCTTCGCCTCCAGCGTCTCCGGCGCAATATTGGCGGAGAAGCTGTGCGTGAGAATGGCATGCGCGACGGCGGCGATGTCCGCCTCCTGCCAGCCTTCGTCGGAAAGCAGGCTCGAAGCCTTTTCCGCGGCAAGGCGCGAGGCCTGCGCCCGCAGCGGCGAATTCTTCTCCACGGCCACGCAATCGTGCAGCAGAACGGCGGCGGCAAGCAGCCGCAGGTCGCCGCCCTCCTCGGCCTGGATGCGGCGGGCGTTCTTCCACACACGGATGAGATGGGCGGCGTCGTGCGAGCCGTCATCGGCGGCGAAGGCCTGCGGCAGCAGGCGTTCGGCAAGGTCTCCGAGCGGCGAGAATGCAGCGGCGAGGCAAGCGAAGGACATGGAGCGATCCCGGAATGGTGCCCCTTCCCTAGCCCGTCACGCTTCGGCGTTCAATTCCGCCGCGTCCTCCGTCCCTGACTTTCGCGACAGGATCTTCTGGTAGAACAGGCCGATGCCGATCAGCACCGCGCCGAGCCCGATGAAGGAGAGCGCCCGCAGGATGCCTTCGAGGTTCGACATGTCGACGAGGAAGACCTTCACCACGGAAATCAGCACGAGGCCGGCGGAGGCAAGGCGGATGCTGCGGGAATCGAATTTCGAGCCGATCGCCAGAAGCATGACGCCGAGCAGCAGCCAGACGACGGAATAGGTATAGGTCTCCGGCTGGAGGAAACCCTTCCAGTCGGCGATGCCCTCGCCGTGCCAGTAGCGGCGAACCGAGAGCGTCACCCAGGCAAAGGCGAGCGCCACGGCCGTGAGCGCCAGCATGATGACATAGGGCAGCGGCCGGCGGTGGCGCGCATAAAAGGCAAGCCCGCCATAGGCGAGGCCGGGCAGCAGGTAGCCGACCAGCAGCAGGTCGAGCACCGGCCATTTGCCGAGCAGTTCCCCGGTGAAATAGGGGTTGAGGCCGATGAAATGCGCGCTCAGCACCGACAGGACCGAAAGCACTCCGACCACCATCGAGCCATAGCGGAAGACCGGGCTCGGCGATTTGAGGTCGAGCGACATCATGACCGCCGAGGCGCCGATGATCAGCAGCGTATAGGTCGCCTGCTCGCCGAGCGTCGGCACGGCGCTGTCGAGCACGCCGCCGTTCATGCCGTGGCGCACCAGGATCGCCGCCGTCAGCAGGACGAAGAGGCTGGCGAGCGCCTGCAGGAGATTGCGGATGCGTTCGCCCGGCCAGCGGCGCAGTTCGAAGGTGGAGAGCGCGAGCAGTGCGGCGGGAATGCCGTAACCGGCGAGAAGCTGGTTGAACACCGGCGTCTTCGACAGATTGGCCGCGCCGACGATGGTCGGCTCCCAGGCGATGCGGCCCGCGACGAGCATTGCCGCGGCCGCCATCAGCCAGGGCAGGACCGGCCAGCGGCGCAGGCGCGTGGCAAAGACCGCGATGGTGCCGAGGACGGCGATGCCGAGCGTGGTCGCCAGGCCATCGGTCAGGGCGTGCAGCGCAAGGACGAGGAAGGCGAAGCCGCCGGCGGCGAAGGCCCATTGCGTGACGTCGGCGCCGTCCTGCGCCTCGCTTTCGCGGGAGAACATCTCCGCGGCTGCGAAGAAGACGAGGCCGAGAACGATGGCGAGAAGACCGTGTCTGGGATCGAAGGAGAGATTGCCGAGCGTCAGGAAGCTGACGGCAAGGATCGCAAAGGGCACGGCCGGCGCCAGTATGCTCCAGATCGCGGCGAAGGCGCGCTCGCCCCTGCCCTGCAGGCGCACCGCGACAAGGCCGATCGCGGCATAGGCGACCGCCAGGACGAGCAGCAGATTGACCGGCACCAGACCGAGAACGGAAACAGGCTGCGCGCCATCCAGCGTCGGCGGTTCGATCAGCGTGAACGGATCGATGAGGCCGCCCGGCAGCGCGGTCATCTTCATGACGCCGCCGACGGCAGCGATGGCCGACAGGAGCGCCGGATAGATCGCCCAGCCGCGCAGCGTGCCGAGAACGGCCAGCGCCAGCACGATGGCTGCGAAGGCGTATTCGCCATACGCAATCGTCGGCACCTTGCTGGCCAGCACGAGCGCCGGGAACACCATGGCGAGCGCGCCGGTCAGGGAAACGGCAAGCAGCGGCGGAGCGAACAGGCGGTCGAGCGCGGTCGACGGCGCCGCCGGTGTCGCGGCAGGACGCGGAACGTCTTCCGCCGTTACGCTGCCCGGCCAGAGCAGGCCGTGTCCGAGCGCCAGCAGCAGCATCGTGAGCAGCACGGGAATGACATCGACATAGCTCGCCTGCGTCAGATAGAGCAGCGTCCACATCAGCATGCCGGCATTGGCGAGCGCCGGCACCGCCTGCCAGCGGCGGATGCGCGCGGCGGCGAAGGTGGCGAGCCACGCGATGCCGAGAAAGCCGAACAGGCCCCAGGCGCTCGGATTTTCCGTGGAGACGAGAGCCGGTGTCAGCATGGAGGCGAGCAGGCCGAGGCCCGCGAGCGCCTGCCCGTGCAGCAGCGACAGGCCGATCGTGCCGAAGGAAACGATCGCCAGCAGCACGAAGGCCGTCAGCGGTCCGAAATAGCCGTAGACCGCGTAGGAGACATAGGTGACGGCAAAGAGCGTCAGCGCACCGGCGGCCGTCAGCACGCCGGGGATCATGGCGTTCTGGAAGGCGTTGGCGATGAGCGGCTGGGTGCGGCGGCGCACGAATTCGCCGACGCCAATCAGCAGCAAACCGAAGACGGCGGCGAGCGACAGGCGCACCGCGGGGCTGAGCAGCCCGGCCTCGATGGAGTATTTCACCATGAAGATGCCGCCGAGCGCCAGCGCGACGCCGCCGACCCAGACGGCCCAGCGCGCGCCGATGCGGCTTTCGAAGCTTTCGCGCGGCTTGGCCGGGGTGGCGACAGGCGTGGTGGCCGGAGCCGTGGCCACATCCTGCGCCGTCTCGCTTGCCGCGACGGTTTCCGGCGTTTCTTCGGCCGGCGCGCCGCCGAAGATGGCGCGGCCCTTTTCAAGCTCGTCGGTCGTTCCTGCCCATGGGCCTTCGAACGTTTCCTGGTCGGGCTCGTCCGCGGCATCCGCAGGTGCGGCGACATCGTCGGCCTGCCCCTCGACCGCCGCCACGGGACCTGCCGCCTTCAGTGCCTCCACCTCGCGCCGGAGACGCAGCACCTCTTCGCTGATCTTCTGCGCGCTGGTGCGGGATGCGTTGAGGGTATAGAGCGCCAGACCGAACGCGACGAGGGTAAGGATTTCCAGCATTACAACTCCAGGACGGCCAGGTTCGGGCGGCAGACTACCCGTTTTTCTTCAAACGCCAAACAGGGTTACGTTTCAGGCGCGCGATCTCTTCACAGGATTGGGATCGAGATTTCGGCAGGGGCGACCAGCGCCACGCACAACGGTCACGCGCCGGCTTCCCCGGCACGCATCTCTTCCGCCGTCCCCAGCGCCTTCAGCGCAGCCTGCACGAAGCCGTCGCGGGCGTTGGCGAGGGTCAGGCCGCGGGGCTCGCAGACGTAGCGGTTGAGGAAAAAGGCCGTGAGCCGGAAGCCATCGGAAAGGGCCGCGGCATCGGCGGCGTGGCGGCTTTCATCACCCAGGAACGCCGGCAGCGCCAGCATCCTGTCCGCCCAGGGCCCGCCGGCGGCACGCGATACCGCGCGGCCCGATTTCGGCGAGACGTAGCAGAGGTCCTCGCGCGAGCCGGTGGCGGCGCATTCCAGGAGATCGAGGCCGAAGCCGAGATCGTTGAGGACGGCGAGCTCGAAGCGGATAAGAAGCTCGCCCGCGGCAGAGGGCTCGTGCAGGTGATCGAGGATGACGGTCAGCGCCTCGTAGAGATGGGGATGCGGATCGCGCTCCGGCAGGAAGCGCAGGAGTGCGGCCATGGCCTGCACGCCGTAGACGGCGGTCGCCGTTTCCATCAGCCGGGCCGCGCGCAGTTCCACCGGCTCGATGCGGAATTCGCCGAGATGCTCATCGAGCCGCGCGCGCCAGGTGACATCGACGGAATTTCCCGGCTGGAGCACCGGCTGCATGGTCCGCGAGCGGCCGCCGCGCACCATGCCGAGATGCCGGCCGCGGCCACGCGTCATGACCTCGACGATAACGGACGTTTCGCCATGGCGCCGAACGCCCAGAACGATGGCCTCATCACTCCACTGCATGGCCAAGCCTTACGCCTTCGGCCCCGCGCCTGCAAGGCGGGCGGGTGGTCCGCGTGCGGCGGAACGCCGCGTGGCGCTGGGGCCACACCCAAGCCCTTGCCACAGTTTCGCTTTCTTCTCGCCCTGCCCTCGCCCGCTTTGCCCCCGAAAGACCGCCCGAAGGCTGCAAAGCCTGATTTCACTGACATGACAGGTGCCGTTTTCATGCGTTTGCTTCGCTCCATCGCCCTCTTCGTTCTCGCCTCGACGCTCGCCGGCTGCGCCACGACGGTCATGGAGGTTAAGCAGAAGGGGCCGGATCCGATGCATGTGGCGATGTACGGGCCGCATCCCGACGAGCGCTTCCCGCTGCCGGCGATGGACATCAGCAAGGTCAACCCGAAATACTTCCGCCAGCAGGTGGCCTACCAGACGATGGAGCCGCCCGGCACAATCGTGGTCGATACGCAGGAGCGCTTCCTCTATCTCGTGCAGGGCGACGGCATGGCGATGCGCTACGGCATCGGCGTCGGCAAGGCGGGGCTGGAATTCGAGGGCGCGGCGCGCATCGGCCGCAAGGCGGAATGGCCGCGCTGGACACCCACCCAGAACATGATCGCGCGCGAACCCGAGCGCAACCTGAAATGGGCGGGCGGCATGGAGCCGGGCCTCACCAATCCGCTCGGGCCCCGCGCGCTCTATCTCTACAAGGACGGCAAGGACACGCTCTTCCGCATCCACGGCACATCCGAGCCGTGGTCGATCGGCAAGGCGGTCTCCAGCGGCTGCATCCGGCTGTTCAACCAGGACATCATCGACCTCTATGGCCGTGTTCCCACGGGCAGCCGCGTCGTGGTGCTGCAACACCATACGCCGGTCGAAGAGCCCGGCCCGATGGCCGCCTCCGACGGCCTGGTGCCGCCGGCCGCGATCTGAGCCTCACCAGGCTCGGGCTCGCGCACCATATGCACGATGCTGGCGGGGTTCATGATCCAGCGCGCATTATGGCCCCTTACGTGAAATCCTGCTGCTCTGCGGTGACCACCCCCTTCATTTCGCTGGGATAGTAGCCTTCGCGCAGATTGATGCCGTACTCGACATAGGCCTTCATGCAGGCGAGCATCTGCGACCAGCCTTCGCAATTCATGTAGGACGACTTCTGGCCGCGCTCGTTCTCGCGCCAGCCGGTCTCGGCGATGGTCACCATGGTGCCGCCGTCGTCGAGCGGCTTGAAGCGCATCTCGACGCGAGTCTTGTAGGGCGCCTCCCCCTCATCGACCATCGCATCCCAGCGAAAGACGATGAGGGCGTTTTCCTCCACCTTGTCGACGATGACGGGCGCCATGCCCCACCAGGTGACGGTCGTACCCTCGACCAGCGGCGCGCTCGCGCCGCCGACCGTCGTGAAGTAGCCGCTCAGCTTTTTCGGATTGACCACCGCGTCGAAAACCTCGGCAACCGGCTTGCCGATCCGCCCGTTCACGCGAAATTCCAGCGTCATGCCGTCCTCCTTGGGGCGTACCCGCCCTCCCTGTCTTGTACCCGGTCAAAATAGGTTATAAAAATATAACATGTCAACCGAATCGATAGAGGACGCCGTTTTCAAGGCGCTTGCCAACGGCAAGCGGCGGCAGATGCTGGACGCGATCAAGGCCGCACCGCTGACGACGCGCGCGCTGTGCGAGAAATTTCCGGACATGGACCGCTGCACGGTGATGCAGCACCTGAAGGTGCTGGAAGAGGCGGACCTGGTCATTCCGCGCAGAGAGGGCCGCGAGCGCTGGAACCACCTCAACGCCCTGCCGATCCAGGCCATCCATGACCGCTGGATCAGCCGGTATGCCGGCCATGCCATGAACGTGCTGTCGGCGCTGAAAGACGAACTGAAGGGCTGAGGCGCCGCCTTTCGACGGCGCCTCGCAAAATCAGACCCCGACCGCGACGCGGCCGATCTCGGCGATGATGGCGTTGCGGTCGTCGCCGGAGATGCCGGGCATCTCCACGAAGGCGGTCACCACGATCGCGCCGCGATCCGGCGACCAGGCGATGGCGACATCGTTGGCGTTGCCGGCCTTGTCGCCGTTCGTTCCGGTCTTGTCGCCGGTCATCCAGTTCGCCGGGAAGCCGGCGCGCAGCCGCGTATCGCCCGTCTTGTTCATCACCAGCCAGGCGGCAAGCTGTGCCTTGGCCTGCGGCGAAAGCACGTCGCCGAGAACGAGCCTGTGCAGGGTGTCTGTCATGGCCGCCGGCGTCGTGGTGTCGCGCTCGTCGGCCGGGCTGTCGTGATAGTTCAACGTCGGCTCCGTGCGGTCGAGGCGCGTCACCGTGTCGCCGAACCCGCGCAGGAAGGCTGTGACGGCTTCCGGGCCGCCCGACACGGCAAGCAGCAGGTTCGCGGCGGCGTTGTCGCTGAGCGTGATCGTCGCCTCGCACAGCGCGGCAACCGAGATGCCCGCGTCGCCGACATGCTTTTCCACCACCGGCGACCAGTCGACGAGGTCCGACGTCTTGACGACGATGCGCCGGTCGAGCGTTTCCTCCCCGCGGTCGACGCGCGCGAGGATATGCCCCGCCAGCAGCGCCTTGAAGGTGCTGCACATCAGGAACCGCTCGTCGGCGCGATGGCCGAGCCGGGCGCCCGTTGCGAGATTATGTATGGCAACGCCGATGCGGCCCTTGTGGCGGGCCTCCAGTTCGGCGAGCCGCTTGCCGAGCGCGCCGTCGCCGGCGGCCTCGGCGGAGCGCGTCATTGCCGCAACAGCGGGAATCGCAAGGAGAGCGCCGGCCATCGCCTGCCGGCGTGAAATCGTCATCGTCATCGTCCATTTGTCCTGTCTGCCGGGCACCGAACGCTGCGCGCCCGGCCCGTTTGAGCCCGCCCATGCCGCGACTATGCGCAAGGGGCGAGGCCAAAACAAATGACGATTTCTGCCGGCAGCCATTAGGAAAGCTAGGGCTTATTTCTTCTTCATCGCCTCGGCGAGTGCGGCGCCGAAGGCCCCCTGCGCCGGGGCCTGCTGCTTGGGCGCGGCCTGGCTGAACTTCGGCTTCATCTGGGTGTTGCGGTCGTTGCGCGGGGCGTTGTCGCGCGGCGCAGCGGCCGCCCCGTCCTTGCGCATGGTGAGGCCGATGCGCTTGCGCGGCACGTCCACTTCCGTCACCCGCACCTTCACGACGTCGCCGGCCTTCACCACCTCGTGCGGATCCTTGACGAAGCGGTCGGCGAGTTGGGAGACGTGCACGAGGCCGTCCTGGTGCACGCCGATATCGACAAAGGCGCCGAAGGCGGCGACGTTCGTCACGGTGCCCTCCAGCAGCATGCCGGGCTTGAGGTCCTTGATGTCGTCGATGCCGTCGGCGAAGGTCGCGGTCTTGAATTCCGGACGCGGATCGCGGCCGGGCTTTTCCAGCTCGGCGAGGATGTCCTTGACGGTGGGCAGGCCGAAGCGCTCATCGACGAACAGCTTCGGATCGAGCTGCTTCAAAGCCGCGCTGTCGCCCATCAGCGCCCGCAGGTCGCGGCCGCAGGCGGCGACGATCTTCTTGGCCACGCCATAGGCTTCGGGATGGACCGACGAGGCATCGAGCGGCTCCTTGCCGTTCGGGATGCGCAGGA
Organism: Shinella sumterensis; assembly: GCF_004514425.2. Taxonomy (GTDB): domain Bacteria; phylum Pseudomonadota; class Alphaproteobacteria; order Rhizobiales; family Rhizobiaceae; genus Shinella; species Shinella sumterensis. Next base: position 301,156 of record NZ_MYFN02000004.1, on the reverse strand, counting down.
AGCCGGCGCACTGCTCGAAGGTGCGGGCACCAAGACGCGCGACCTTCATCAGCTCCTTGCGGCTTTCGAAGGGGCCGTTGGCATCGCGATGCGCCACGATGGCTTCGGCGGAAGACTTGCCGAGGCCCGAAACACGCGCGAGAAGCGGCGCAGACGCCGTGTTGAGGTCGACACCGACGGCGTTCACGGCATCCTCGACCACGGCATCGAGCGAGCGGGACAGCTTGCCCTGGTCGACATCGTGCTGGTACTGGCCGACGCCGATCGACTTCGGCTCGATCTTGACGAGTTCGGCGAGCGGGTCCTGCAGGCGGCGCGCGATGGAGACGGCGCCGCGCAGCGACACGTCGAGGTTCGGGAACTCCGCGGCGGCCGTTTCCGACGCGGAATAGACCGAGGCACCGGCCTCCGAGACGATGACCTTGGTGGGCTTGGGCGCCGGAAGCTGGGCGAGCAGGTCGGCGACGAGCTTTTCCGTCTCGCGGCTGCCCGTGCCGTTGCCGATCGAGATCAGCTCCACCTTGTGCTTTCGGATGAGCGCGGCCAGTTCGGCCTGTGTACCGCGCACATCGTTTTTCGGCGGAAAGGGATAGACCGTCGTCGTCTCGACCACCTTGCCGGTGTTGTCGACCACGGCGACCTTGACGCCGGTGCGGATGCCCGGATCGAGGCCCATCGTGGCGCGCGTGCCGGCGGGCGCCGCAAGCAGCAGATCCCTGAGATTGCGGGCGAAGACGCGGATCGCTTCTTCCTCCGAACGCTCGCGCATCTCGCGCATCAGGTCGAGCGACAGCGACATGGACAGCTTGACGCGCCACGTCCAGCCGATGACGTCGGCCAGCCACTTGTCGCCGGGCCTGGAGCCGACGGCATAGAAGGAGGCGATGATGCGCTCGACCGGCTTGACCGGCTCGGTGCTGTCCTGGTCCACGACGATATCGACCGACAGGAACTCCTCGTTCCAGCCGCGCAGCATGGCGAGCGCGCGATGGCCGGGCACGGTCGCCCAGCGTTCGGTGTGGTCGAAATAGTCGGAGAATTTCGCGCCGGCCTCCTGCTTGCCCTCGACCACGCGGGAGCGCAGGAAGGCGTTGTCCTTCATATAGTTGCGCAGGCGCTTGAGAAGGTCGGCATTTTCCGTGAGCTGCTCGGCGACGATGTCGCGCGCGCCTTCCAGCGCCGTCTTCACATCGGGCACGTCGGCGGAGACGAATTTTGCCGCGAGCTCCGCCGGTATCAGCGCGCGGTCGGCGAGGATCTGCTCGGCGAGCGGGCCAAGGCCGCGTTCGCGGGCGATTTCCGCCTTGGTGCGGCGCTTCGGCTTGTAGGGAAGATAGATATCCTCAAGCTCGGCCTTGGTGGTGACGGCGGCGATGCGGGCGGACAGCTCGTCTGTCAGCTTGCCCTGCCCTGCGATGGAATCGAGGATGGAGGCGCGGCGGGCTTCCAGTTCGCGCAGGTAGGCGAGCCGTTCGGCGAGCGTGCGCAGCTGGGTATCATCGAGCCCGCCGGTTACTTCCTTGCGGTAACGGGCAATGAAGGGAACCGTCGCGCCCTCGTCGATCAGTTCGACGGCCGCGGTCACCTGCGCGGCCGTCGCCTTGATCTCCGTGGCGATCAGGTTCGCGATCTTGAGCGGGGTCGGGGCCATGACGAACTCCTGTGGGATGACGGCGGGCGGCGACCATAGTTTGCCGAGGGCGCAAGGCCAACCGCAAGGGGGCCGGCGGGCGGGCCGTCCACAATATATCGCGACGCTTCGGCAAGCACGGAAAAGTGAGGCGACCACGCTTTCCGACCTTGGGGTTGTAACGCTTCATAAAGCCTTCCGCCGGTATCGTGCGCTGTGGAACGGCAACAGGGCCATCGTCATGCGCAGCGCATTTTTCGCAACAGTCTCAATAGCGGCCCTCGCCGTTGCAGGGCCTGCACATGCGACGACGCTCAGCCTGCTGATCTGGGAAGCCTATATCGACGAACAGATACTCGCCGACTTCACCGCCGAAACCGGCGCCGAGGTTCGCCAGACGCTGTATGACAGCGGCGACGTGCGCGACGAGATCCTTGCCGACCCCAACAGCAATATCGACGTGGTGGTGACCAACGAGAACGGCGCGAAGCTCTACGGCAAGCGCGGCATCCTGACGGCACTCGACACCGGCAACGTGCCGGCGCTGAAGGACTACGAGGAGAGCTGGACCAAGCGCTGCGGCGGCTACGGCGTTCCCTATCTGTGGGGGACGATGGGCATCCTCTACCGATCCGACAAGATCACGACGCCGCCGACCTCCTGGGCCGACATCATGAAGCCCGCGGAAAGCCTGCGCGGCCATATCGCGATGTACGACGATCATGCCGAAGCCTTCGTCGCGCCGCTCGTGCTGCTCGGGAAATCGGTGAACGCCAACGACAACGAGACGCTCAAGGCCGCCTACGACATGATGAAGGAGCAGGCCCCCTATGTGCTGACCTACGACTACGCCATCACCTCGGTGCAGAGCCCGGACAAGGGCCCGAACATCTGGATGGCGCTCGGCTATAGCGGCGACCAGTTCACCCTCAACGGCAAGGTGGGCAAACCGCATCTGTGGCGCTATGCCGTGCCGGAGGAAGGCACGCTGTCCTGGCTCGACTGCATCTCGGTCAGCGAGCGTTCGAAGGAAAAGGCGCTGGCGCTGAAACTGGTCGATTACATCGGCAACGCGCAAAACAGTGCGCGCAATGCCATAAAGCTCAACATGCCCACGGCAAACAAGGCGGCGATGGCGCTGCTGCCGGAAGACATGCAATCCAATCCCGAAATCTATGCGGCCCCGGAAATCCTGGCTAAGAGCCAGCTTCAGGAGGAACTGACCGTTCAATCGGTACAGGCCCGCCGTCGCATCCTCAGCAGTCTGGCTCAATTCAGTGACGCTCGGTAAACGCGCCCTCGCCCTCATCTTTCCCGTCGTTCTCGCCGGCTATGTGCTTGCGGCCTCCCTCATCTACTATGTGCAGAGCTCGTCCATCGCCGGGCTGGAGCGTGCGCGGCTGTGGCAGCAGATCGGCATGCTGACCGCCGTCTTCCAGAACGACGTGATGCAGAACCGCAGCTTCATCTACTCGCTCGTCGAAGGCGGTGCGGTGCGCCTGTTCGTCAACGAGCCGAATGCCGATTACCGCCGCATGGCGCTCGGTGTGCGGCTGCAGCAGAGCATCACCTCGCTCTCCGAGGATCGCAAGCGCTTCATTTCGGCCGCCATCATCCGCCCGCCGCTGACGGTGGACTACTATTTCGAGGACAGCGACGATCCCTTCGCCGAGATCACGCCGCAGCAGCTCGAGCATATCCGCCGGACCATCGACAGCCCGCGGCTCTCCTCGTGGACCTATCTCGACACGCCGGGCATCGAACCGCTCATCGTGCATTCCGAATTCATCGACCCCGTGACCTTCAATCGCCCGGTCGCCAGCGCCAAGGCCGAATCGATCCTGGTGCAGACGGCGGTGCGGCCGAAGGCGTTTCTCGAATTGAAGCGGGCGCTCGAGAAGGAATATGGCGCGACGGTCGAGATCGCCCGGCATCAGTTCCTTGCGCAGGGCGGGCTTTCGGCGACCGCCACGCTCGGCCCGTCGCTCTTCGCACGCCTGACGCCGGAGCCGGGCTTCCTCGAAGAGCGGCTTTCGACGCTCAGGACGCTGCTGGCGCTCGGCGCCATCGCGCTCAGCCTGTGCACCATCGTTCTCGTGCTGGTGCTCGTGCGCCGCTACATCACCAACCCGATCGCCCGCCTCGACCGCCAGCTGACCGAAGTCATGACCGGCAACCGCAGCGCCCTGCCCGACATGGACGAGATCGGCGAAATCGGCCGCCTCTCCGTCAACGTCAAGCGCCTGCACGACCAGTCCATGCACTCCTTCGACCTCGTGCAGAACGCCTCCTGGACGGATACGCTGACCGGCATCTCCAACCGCGAATATTTCAACATCCGCTCGACGCAATTGCTCGAAGAGGCGGCGGAAGCCGGCATCGGCTGCACGCTTTTGTTCATCGACGTCGACAACTTCAAATTCGTCAACGACAAGCATGGCCACAAGATCGGCGACGAGCTGCTCAAGACGCTCGCCGACCGCATCTCGGACATCGTCGCGCGCATCGTCGACGAGCGGCAGCTGCCGGCGGGGCTGTTCGCCCGCCTCTCGGGCGACGAATTCGCCATCATGCTGCGTTGCCAGCCCGGCGCCGGCACGATCACCGAATTGTCCGGCGATATCCTGGCACTGTTCGCCGAAGGTTTCGAAGTGCTGGACAAGGCCTATCCGGTCACCGCCAGCATCGGCATCGCCGTCTATCCCGAGGACGCGCGCACGCTGCCCGAACTCATCGCCAATGCGGACGCGGCCATGTACCAGGCCAAGTCGCAGGGCAAGAACGGCTCGGCACGCTATTCCCGCTCCCTGCACGAAAAGCGCAACCGCCGCCGCCGCATCGAGGAGGAGCTGCGCATCCTCAATGCCGACGAGCAGTTCCATCTCGTCTACATGCCCATCGTCAATGGCCAGGGCAAGGTCACGGGCTGCGAGGCGCTGCTGCGCTGGACCTCGCCGGTGCTTGGCAACGTCACGCCGGACGAGTTCATTCCCATCGCGGAAACGACAGGCCTTTTCAGCAAGATCGACTGGTGGGTGATCAACCGCGCGATGGCCGATTACGGCCATGTCAGGAAGCTCTTCGGCGCGGAGACGATCCTGTGCATCAACATCTCGTCCGCCGAACTCTACACCAAGTCGATCAGCGATCATTTCTGCGATTGCGCCGACAGGCATGGTGTCGATGCGCGGCTGATCGAGATCGAACTGACGGAGACCTTCGCGGTCAAGCTGGGCGAGCAGTCGCGCCGCAACATCGAGATCCTGCGCGCCAAGGGCTTCCGCATCTCGATCGACGATTTCGGCGCGGGCTATACGTCCGTCCAGCAGATCATCGAATATCCGGCCGAGACCATCAAGCTCGACCGGGAGCTGGTGGAGAGCCTGACCCGGTCGGCAGCGCTCCCCACCTTGCGCGCTCTGATCGCACTCTGCCACGCGCAGGACATGTCGGTCATTGCCGAAGGGGTCGATACGCCGGAGAAGATGTCGCTGCTCGCCGCGGCGGGCTGCGACCTCTACCAGGGCTACCTCATCAGCCGTCCGCTGCCGCTCGACGACCTCGGTGTGTGGGCCATGCAGCGCCTCCTGGACACCGCGCGCGAGACGATGCGGTCGGCGGAACGCCGCGCCCAGGGCTGAGACGGACGAGCCGACGGATCAGGATGTCGGGAAGTCGAGGCCCATTTCGCGAAAGCGGGCCGGATCGTCACCCCAGTTCTCGCGCACCTTCACGAAGAGGAAGAGGTGCACGGGCTGCTCCAGGATTTCCGAGAGCTCCTTGCGGGACGCCGTGGAGATGGCCTTGATGGCATCGCCGTTCTTGCCGAGCGCGATCTTCTTCTGGCTGTCGCGCTCGACATAGATGACCTGCTCGATACGCACCGAGCCGTCCTTGCGCTCTTCCCACTTTTCCGTCTCGACATGGGAGGAATAGGGAAGCTCCTGGTGGAGACGCAGGAACAGCTTCTCGCGCGTGATCTCTGCGGCGAGCTGGCGCATGGGCAGATCGGAAATCTGGTCTTCCGGATAGTACCACGGCCCCTCCGGCAGCGCGGCCGCAAGATAGTCCATCACATCCTCGCAGCCCGAGCCGTTGAGCGCGGAGATCATAAAGGTGCGCTCGAACTTCACGACCTCGTTCACCGCGGCCGTCAGCTTCAGCAGGTCTTCCGGCTTGACGCGATCGACCTTGTTCAGCACGAGGATCTTCGGCTGGTGGACTTCCTTCAGGCCTTCCAGGATCGTCTCGGCGTCGCCCTTCAGGCCGCGCTCGCTGTCGATCAGGAACATGATGAAGTCGGCATCCTTGGCGCCGCCCCAGGCGGTCGTCACCATGGCGCGGTCGAGCCGGCGGCGCGGCTTGAAGATGCCGGGCGTGTCCATGAAGACGATCTGCGCGTTGTTGTGGATCGCGATGCCGCGCACGATGGCGCGCGTCGTCTGCACCTTGTGGCTGACGATCGACACCTTGGCGCCGACGAGCCGGTTCACCAGCGTCGACTTGCCGGCATTGGTGGCGCCGATCAGGGCGACGAAGCCCGAACGGGTCGCGCCCTCGGCTGCGGCGCCGGTCTCGGCGGGGGTGTTGGTTTCTTCCGTCATGATATCCGTCAATCCGGGTCCTTCCGGCGGAAGGCCCCACGTTCCTGTTTCCATGCAATTTCAAAAGGTGGAAATGCGGTCAGGCGCCGGCCTTGGGCCAGACGCCTTCGCGTTCCAGTATCTTCGTCGCGGCCGCCTGCTCGGCGGCCCGTTTCGAGCGATCGATGCCGGTTTCCGGCGCCACGCCCTTGACCTCGACCGTCACGGTGAAGCGGGGATCATGATCCGGTCCGGAGCGCTCGTCCACCCGGTAATTCGGTGTGAGGCCGAACCGCGCGTGCGCCCATTCCTGCAATTCCGTCTTGGCGTCGCGCCGCGCGCCCTCGGCCCGCGCCGCCCTGCCCTCCCAGTTGGCGAGGATGAAGCCGCGCGCGGCCTCCAGCCCGCCATCGAGATAGATGGCTGCGATCAGCGATTCCACCACATCGGCCCTGACGTTCAGCATGGCCTTGCCGGTGAGCTTCTTGACGTCGGCGCCGGTGCGGATGAAGCGGTGGAGACCGAGATCATCCGAAACAGCCGCACAGCTTTCCGCGCTGACGAGCTGGTTGAGGCGAACGGAGAGCTCCCCCTCCTTGGCATCGCGGAAGGTGCGAAACAGCATCTCGGCCACGCACAGGCCGAGAACGCGGTCGCCGAGAAACTCCAGCCGCTCGTAGTTGCTGCCCTTGCCGGGCCGCGCACTTGCATGGGTGATCGCCCGGTCGAGGCGATCCTTGTCGGTGAAGACGTAGCCGATCAGCTCCTCGAGGGCCTTGCGGTTGACGTCGTTCAACGGAATGGCGCCCTTCATTCAACGACCTTGAAGAGGCGGTCCCAACGCAGGTTCGCCGGCCATTTCCAGATTTCGCTGAAGGACGTGTCGTGGCCCAGCGAGAAGAAGATCAGGCTGGCGCGGCCGATGAGGTTCTCGGCGGGCACGAAACCGACGTCGAAACGGCTGTCGGCGGAGTTGTCGCGGTTGTCGCCCATCATGAAATAATGGCCTTCGGGCACGATGAACTCGCGCGTGTTGTCGCCGACGGTGCCCGGACGGGTGTCCAGCGTGTCGTAGGAGACGCCCGTGTCGAGCGTCTCGCGGAACATCGGGATGTTCTCGCCGGTATCGTACTGGTCATCGGCGCGGAAGAAGCCGTCCTGCTGGCGCTCGACGGGCTTGTCGTTGATGTAGAGAATGCTGTCGCGCACCTGCACGCGGTCGCCCGGCAGGCCGACGAGACGCTTGATATAGTCGATGTCGGGGTTCGGCGGGAAGCGGAACACGACGATGTCGCCGCGCTTGGGCTCGCTCGCGAAGATGCGGCCCGAGAACAGGTTCGGCGAGAAGGGCAGCGAATATTTCGAATAGCCGTAGGAGAACTTGTTGACGAACAGGTAGTCGCCGACCAGCAGCGTCGGCATCATCGAGCCGGACGGAATGGTGAAGGGCTGGAAAAGCACGGTGCGGATCACGACGGCGAGCAGCAGCGCCTGGATGATGACCTTGACGTTTTCCCACAGGCCGCCTTCGGCCTTCTCAGTCTTCTCTGCCACGCCCGACTTGTCCTTATTTGCTAACATGAGGCCCTCTATAGAGGAAAGGTTGCCCGTTGGAAATCACATCGGTCAAAAAGACGCGGAACCTCACAAGGCCGGCGTCCCGGCGGGCAGCGCCTCGATGATCACGAAAGCCTGCGCCAGCGGAAAGTCGTCGGTGATGGTGAGGTGGATCCGCGCCTCGTGACCGGCCGGCAGCATCCGCTTCAACCTTTCGAGCGCGCCGCCGGTGAGATGCATGGTCGGCTTGCCTCCGGGCAGATTTATGACGCCCATGTCCTTCCAGAAGACACCCTGCGCCAGACCCGTGCCGAGCGCCTTGGAACAGGCCTCCTTGGCGGCGAAGCGCTTGGCATAGGAGGCCGCGCGGTTCTTGCGCCCGTCGGACTTGGCCTGCTCGATCTGCGTAAAGCAGCGCTCGGTGAAGCGTGCGCCAAAACGCTCCAGCGACTTCTCCACCCGACGGATGTCGATGAGGTCGCTGCCGATGCCGATGATCATGGGGACAGGTCTCCGGATGAGAGGGCTGTGGGCGCAAGCCCTGCGCGCAGCGCCAGTCGCGCGCGGCGGCGGGCCTTGAAGGACTGGACGGCAAGGCGCGTCACGCCATAGGCGATGACGGCCGCGAGCAGCCCGAGAACACCGGCGCCGGCCAGCATGGGTTTCAGCACCGGCTGCCAAAGCTCGGAAAACTGAAGATGCTCCAGCCTGTGCAGCAGGTCATGCGTGGTGATGGCCTCCGCAGCCTGGATGCCGAGCAGCGTTTCGCCGGCCCGGAAGGTGGCAAGCGCGATCAGCGGAATGGTCAGGGGATTGGCGACGGTGGTGGCAAGGGCAGCCGCAAGCAGATTGCCGGCCATGAGATAGGACAGAACCAGCGCCAGGATGACGTGAAACCCGAGCAGCGGCGTGAAGGCGGAGAAGACACCGGCCGCGACACCTGCGGCGACCGCGTGCGGGGACGCCGACAGGCGGATGATGCGCTTCGCGAGATAGCGCGCCGGCCGCGTCAGGCCCTTGCGCGGCCAGAGAAATTCGCGCAAGCGTTCGGCCCGCGAGGCCTTTTTTCGGCGTCTGAACAACATTGCTCAGACATAGCCGATCCGTTGGTGGCATTTCAATGGCGCCCTCATGGCGCCACGGCATGGGCCGCCGCGGCGCACGGGGTGCGCCGCATGGCTGCAGACCTTAGTAGGACTTGCGGAAAAGGCCGCGGTCGATCTGACGCTGGCGGTATTCCAGGTCGATCCGGTCGATGGCGCCGTTGAGATAAGCACTTTCGCGCTCTTCGGTCGACGGAACGCGCAGGGCGCGGGCGATGTTTCTGAACTGCTTCAGCATGGTAAACCTCTTTCGGTTGACCTCCCGAGACAGAAGATAAGGCGAACACCCCTTCGGCACCAGCGCGACTATACCAACGCAGCCATGCGAACGGCGCATATCGACTGGTCAAAACTTGGGCAATCATGCCTTATTCAAGGCAAAATGCTGAAAATTGCGTTATAGCCCCTACTCAAACACACGGCTGATGGTCGAAACGCACTGCAACTCCTTCAGCTGACCCATCAGCTGGTTGAGCTGCCGCAGGTCCCAGACCTCGAGGTCGATATGCACCTCGGTGAAATCGGCCGCCACGCGTGCCATCGACATCGAACGGATATTGATGTCGCTGGTGGCGATGACCTGCGTGACCTCGGCCAGCGTGCCCGGCTCGTTCAGCGCGTTGATCATGATGCGCGCCATGAAGCGGGTGTTGTTGGCCTCGTCGAGATCCCAGCGCACGTCGATCCAGCGCTCCGGCTCGTCGTCGAACTTCTGCAGGGCCGGCGACTGGATCGGATAGATGGTGATGCCCTTGTCCTTCTCCATGATGCCGACGATGCGGTCGCCGGGAACGGCGCCGCCGGCGGAGAAATGCACCTCGGCATTGCCCGACAGACCGCGGATCGGCAGGGCCTCGGGGCCCGTTTCGCCTTCGCCGTCTTCCAGCGCCGCCTTCGTCTTGCCGGGCAGCTTGAAGACCATGCCCGCGGCGCTGCGCATGTTGAACCAGCCCTCGTCCGTGCTGGGCTTCACGGTGACGCGCTCGTCCTGATAATCCGGGAAGACGGCGCGCAGCACGTCGAGCGAGGAGAGTTCGCCGCGACCCACCGAGGCGATGGCGTCTTCCACGTCCTTCTGGCCGAGCCGGTGCAGCACGGGCTTCAGGCCGTCGCGTGAAAAGGTCTTGCCGGCGCGATCGAAGGTGCGCTCCAGGATGCGGTAGCCAAGGCCGGAATATTGCTTGCGAATGGCGGCGCGCGTGGCGCGGCGGATGGCCGCGCGCGCCTTACCGGTCACGACGATCTCCTCCCAGGCGGGCGGCGGGACCTGGATGCCGGAGCGGATGATCTCCACCTCGTCGCCGTTATTGAGGCGGGTGACGAGCGGCATGATGCGGCCGTTGATCTTGGCGCCGACGCAGGTATCGCCGATATTGGTGTGCACCGCATAGGCGAAATCGATGGGTGTCGCGCCGCGCGGCAGCGTGATCAGCTGGCCCTTCGGCGTGAACGTGAACACCTGGTCCTGGAACAGTTCCAGCTTGGTGTGCTCAAGGAACTCCTCCGGGTTGTCGCCTTCGGCAAGCGCCTCGATGGTCCGGCGCAGCAGGGCATAGGCATTGGAGCGCGGCGAGCGCGCGGCCTCCTCGTTGACCGGCTCCTTGTCCTTGTAGAGCGAGTGCGCCGCGATACCGTATTCGGCGATCTCGTGCATGCGCTTGGTGCGGATCTGCAGCTCGATGCGCTGGCGCGACGGCCCGACGATCGTGGTGTGAATCGACTGGTAGTCGTTCTGCTTGGGCGTCGAGATATAGTCCTTGAAGCGGCCCGGCACGACGCGCCAGCGCGTGTGCACGATGCCGAGCGCCGCGTAGCAGGCGGGAATGTCACCGACGAGGATGCGGAAGGCATAGACGTCGGACAGTTGCTCGAAGGAGAGCGACTTCGACTGCATCTTGCGGAAGACCGAATAGGGCTTCTTCTGGCGGCCCTTGACGAGGGCATCCGGCAGGCCGTTGACGACGAGCAGTTCGCGCAGTTCCTCCTCGATCTTGCGGATCAGCCCCTCGTTGCGCTGCGACAGCTCCTCCAGCTTGCGCGAGACGGTCTCGTAGGCTTCCGGATTGATATGCCGGAAGGACAGGTCTTCCAGTTCCTCGCGCATATCCTGCATACCCATGCGACCGGCGAGCGGCGCATAGATGTCCATCGTCTCCTCGGAAATGCGGGCGCGCTTTTCCGGCGACATGTGCTCGAGCGTGCGCATGTTGTGCAGGCGGTCGGCGAGCTTGACGAGCAGCACGCGCACATCGTCTGAGATGGCGAGCAGGAGCTTGCGCAGGTTTTCCGCCTGCTTGGCCTTCTTGGAAACGAGGTCGAGCTTCTTGATCTTGGTCAGGCCCTCGACGAGGGCGCCGATATCCTCGCCGAACAGTTCGTCGATTTCCGCGCGCGTCGCGCTGGTGTCCTCGATCGTATCGTGCAGGAGGGCGACGGCGATGGTCGATTCGTCGAGCCGCATATCCGTGAGGATGGCGGCGACTTCGAGAGGATGCGAGATGTAGGGATCGCCGCTCGCACGCTTCTGCTGGCCGTGCTTCTGCATGGCGTAGACATAGGCCTTGTTGAGCAGCGCCTCGTTGGCATCGGGCTTGTATTTCTGAACCCGCTCCACGAGTTCATATTGACGCATCATTCTCGGTGGGCTCCCTCCCCGGCTCGTTCAGGCGGGGCAAACAAAAAGTGCGCCCCAAGCTTAGAAGGGGCGCACCGGTATTCACAATAATAAAGGTTTCGGAATGGCTACCGAAATCAGTAATCGTCGCTTTTTTCCGGCGGAACCAGGCCTTCGATGCCGGCGAGCAGCTCTTCTTCCGACATGCGGTCGAAGGCGATCGTCTCGGGCTGGTCGTCGTCCTCGTCGGCGGTCGCCGTCGTGGCATCGTCGGCCAGCAGGCTTGCCGGATCGGGCTCGGGCTCGTCGACTTCCACATGCTTCTGCAGCGAGTGGATCAGGTCTTCCTTGAGATCGTCGGGCGACAGGGTCTCGTCGGCGATCTCGCGCAGCGCCACGACGGGGTTCTTGTCGTTGTCGCGATCGATGGTGATGGCCGCACCCTGCGAGATGAGGCGGGCGCGATGGCTTGCCAGGAGAACCAGCTCGAAGCGGTTGTCTACCTTGTCAATGCAATCTTCAACGGTGACACGGGCCATTGCCTGTCCTTTGTGATCGAGAATTTCAGGAGTTTGCATGCCCGATACAGGCAAAGGACGGCAAATTCAAGTTTTTCCTTGCCGGCATCCCCTTTCGCGGCCCCCTTGACCGCCGCTTGTAATTCCCGGTTGAGGTTCCAGACCTCGGAAAAATTGGGGCACGGCACAATGAACGGCCAGGATAACGGCCGGTAAATACTTCCCAATTTGCCTATTGTGAAATGCACGGGCTCCGTGCTTCTCGAAAAAATGCCCCGCAACCCGTGTTTGGTTGGAAATGTCACCAAGCTGCCCTAAATGACAAATACATGAAATATGCATAATGCCACCGGAAAACGCAGCCATGCACGCCGGGCCGGCGTGGCTTACGCATCTTCCGGGCTCTATTTAAGGGAATTTTTGAAATGTTCGACCCGCGCGAGAAAATCGCACTCTTCATCGACGGCGCCAATCTCTATGCCGCTTCCAGAACACTCGGGTTCGACATCGATTATCGGAAACTACTGAAAGCATTCCAGAAACGCGGCTATCTCCTGCGCGCCTATTACTACACGGCACTGATCGAGGACCAGGAATATTCCTCCATCCGCCCGCTGATAGACTGGCTCGACTACAACGGCTACAAGGTCGTTACCAAGCCGGCCAAGGAATTCACCGACTCGCTCGGCCGCCGCAAGATCAAGGGCAACATGGACATCGAACTGGCCATCGACGCGATGGAGCAGTCCGAAACGGTCGACCACCTCGTCATCTTCTCCGGCGATGGCGATTTCACGACGCTGGTCGAAGCGCTCCAGCGCCGCGGCCGCAAGGTCTCCGTCGTCTCCACCATGCAGACCCAGCCGCCGATGATCGCCGACGACCTGCGCCGGCAGGCGGATTACTTCATCGATCTGGGCACGCTGAAGGCCGAAATCGGCCGCGATCCCTCCGAACGTCCCGCCCGCCCGGCGGAAGTGACCGACACGGCCGCCGACTGATCGCTCGTTCATGCAAATAGACTGAAAGTGACCGGTTTGCGACGCGTGCCGATGCTGCAAGCGGGCCTTTCAACGGTTCGTTAAACATCGAGGAGAATAGCGCGGAACTCCATTAGCATTCCGCAACGTTCTGCTGCTATCAAAATGCGGTCAACACGTCCCGCATTGGAATATCCCGTCATGGTCGACGCAGTATCGCTTTCTGGCAACAGCTACCGGGCGGCAACCCAGGCGCTGGCGCTGCGTCCGGCCGCACCGGCCGGCGAGACCCGTCCCATCGCTCCGGCACCCGCCGTCGCACAGCCGTCCGAGACCGTGGATGACACCGGCTTTCTCTACGCGGCGAACGGCCTTCCGGGCGTTTCGGCGGCATCGGCCGATACGGTCGAGCGCAGTGCGAGCGCCGACACCGCGCGTCACACGCCCGCCCCGCTTGCCATCCAGAGCGCAGACCTCAACGCCTTGATGTCGTCTTTCCTTACGGCGCGCACCGCCGACGATGGCGAGACGTCGCCGCGTACCGTCAACCAGTCGATGATCGCGCGGCTCTACAGCCAGTTCTGACGCGGGAAGCTAAAGGTCGTCAGCCGCGATCGCGCAGCAGGCGGCCCTTCTGGCGGTTCCAGTCGCGTTCCTTCTCGCTCTCGCGCTTGTCGTGCAGCTTCTTGCCCTTGGCAAGCGCCAGCTCGAGCTTCGCGCGGCCGCTGTCGTTGAAATAGACCTTCAGCGGCACAAGCGTCATGCCCTCGCGGTTGATCGCGGAGCGCAGGCGATGGATTTCCCGCTTCGAAAGCAGGAGCTTGCGGCGACGGCGGGTCTCGTGGTTGAAGCGGTTCGCCTGCAGGTATTCCGGCAGGTAGGAATTGATCAGCCAGATCTCGCCACCCTCGTCCGACGCGTAGGACTCGGCGATATTCGCCTTGCCCTCGCGCAGGGATTTGACCTCCGTGCCGGTCAGCACGAGGCCGGCCTCGTAGGTATCCACGATCTCGTAGTTGTAGCGGGCCTTGCGGTTCTCCGCGACAATCTTCTTGATCGTTGTCGGACGTGCCTTGGTTGCCATGTCAGTTCAACAGACCGGCATGGCGAAGGGCCGCATCGATGGCGGCCTCCGTTGCCGGCTCCAGGCTGGGAAGAAGGGGCGAGCGGACGGCGCGGTTGCCGCCGCGGATGCGATGCAGGCCGTATTTTGCGCCACAGACGCCCGGCTCCATGAAGATCGCCTTGTGCAGCGGCATCAGCTTGTCCTGATAGCCGAGCGCCTTGGCGTAATCGCCCGAAAGCGTCGCTTCCTGGAACTCCGCACACAGGCGCGGCGCCACATTGGCGGTGACCGAGATGCAGCCGACGCCGCCATGCGCGTTGAAGCCGAGCGCGCTTGCGTCCTCGCCCGAGAGCTGGACGAAATCCTTGCCGCAGGCGATGCGCTGCTCGGAGACACGCTCGATCTTGCCGGTGGCATCCTTGACGCCGATGATCGAGGGATGCGCCTTGTGCAGCGCGCCCATCGTATCCGGCGTCATGTCCACGACCGAACGGCCGGGAATGTTGTAGATCACGATCGGCAGCGCCACGCTTTCCGCAATGGCGGAAAAATGCGCGAACAGGCCCTTCTGCGTCGGCCTGTTATAATAAGGCGTGACGACGAGGATCGCATCCGCGCCTGCCTTCTCGGCATGGCGGGCCAGATCGATCGCTTCCTTGGTATTGTTGGAGCCGGCGCCGGCGATGACGGGAACGCGGCCCTTGGCAACCTCGATGCAGAGTTCAACCACCCGTTTGTGCTCGTCATGCGACAGCGTCGGCGATTCGCCCGTGGTGCCGACGGGGACGAGGCCGTGGCTGCCCTCACCGATCTGCCATTCGACATGGGCGGCGAATGCGGCCTCATCGACGGCACCGGCATCGGTGAAGGGGGTGACGAGAGCGGGAATGGATCCCTTGAACATCGAGAACTCCTAGGACCAGAGCCGCCCGAGGGCTTACATGCTTTGGCCGTATTCCGTGGTTAAAAACGAACGCACAATAGTCATGTGACAGTCATGCGGCAAGCGGCGTGAGAGGCGTTTTTCGTGCGCGATCAAGGCGAAAGTGCCGCAACGACGCGAATATCCGCGTCGTTCGGCCCGTCGTGTGAAGCATGGGCCTTCACGGCTTGGTGACCGGGGCGGTTAAGCATTCGTTAAGACAACAAAGGGTTAATGATTGTCGAGGATCAGGCGCAATATGAGCATCGTCGCCTGCCAGGCATCCGGGACGTGAGATGATCTCAAAACGCAATCTTGCCCTTTGCGCGCTGCTGCTGGCCGGCGTGGCCGGTCTTTCCCTTCGCCCCTCCCCTGTGGAAGCGGAAAGTGTCGCGACGCCCACGATCAAACCGCTCGGTTTCGCGGCCGAGATGCCCTCGAAGGACATCATCACCAACGCCATTCCGCGCGGCGATGCCCTGCCGCAGGTGAACCCCGCGCTCAAGGCCGGGCTGGACGCGCTCTCCAACCGGGATGCGGCGGCCGCGATGGTCGCGCGCGATCGCCTTCCGAAAGACAGCCTCGACCGCCATATCCTGACATGGGCCATCGCCGTCTCCGGCCAGCGCGGCGTGCCATCCTGGGAGATCGCCGAGGCGCAGCGCGAGCTGAAGGGCTGGCCCGGGCTGAAGGCGCTGCGTGGCCATTCCGAACGCGCGCTCGCCCGGGAAAACCCGCCGACATCAGATGTGCTCGCCGCCTTCGGCACGACCCGCCCCGAAACGGCGGAAGGCGCCATGGTGCTTGCACGCGCCCTTATCGCGACGGGCGATACGGCCCGTGCGACGGACGTGCTGCGCACCTTCTGGCACAAGGAGGCGATGAACAAGGATCTCGAAACGCAGATTCTCGGCGAATTCGGCTCGCTTCTCACCATCGCGGACCACCGTGCGCGCATGGAAATGCTGCTCTACCGGGATCGCGCCGACCAGGCGCAGCGTTTCGGCGATCTCGGCCAGGCGCAGTCGCTTTACCGCGCCTGGGCCGCCGTCATCCGCAAGAGCAAGAATACGGCCGCCCTGATCAAGGCCGTGGATGCCCGCTGGCAGAACAATCCCGCCTATACCTACCTGCGCATCCGCAACCTGCGCAACAACGAGGAATACCGCGCCGCCGGCAAGCTGTTCTCCGCCATGCCGGAAGACCCCGCGCGGCTCGTCAATCCGGGCGCGTGGTGGAACGAGCAGCGCATCGTCAGCCGCGGCCTCGCCGATCTCGGCGATTATCGCGATGCCTACCGGGTTGCCGCCCATCATGGCGCGGATGACCCGACCGATATCGTCGAGGCGGAGTTCCATGCCGGCTGGTATGCGCTGCGCGATCTCGGCGATGCGAAGACCGCGCACAAGCATTTCCAGCGCATCCTGCAAGCCTCCGATCGTCCGCTGTCCGTTTCCCGCGCCTGGTATTGGCTCGGCCGTGCGGCGGAAAAGGGCGGCACGGGCGACGCCAAGGATTATTTCACGAAGGCCGCGGCCTTTCCCGGCACATTCTACGGCCAGCTTGCCGCGGCACGGCTCGGCCGAAAGGCCCTGAATGTCGCCTATCCGAAGCCGACGGCGGAGGAGCGCGCCCGTTTCCACGGGCGTGAGGCGGTTCAGGCCATTGCACGGCTCCAGGCCGCCGGCCATGGCTGGCGCGGCGACAGCCTCTACCGCGCGCTCGCCGCCGAACTGATGAGCCCCGGCGAACTGGCGCTGCTGGCCGCGCAGGCGGAAAAAGGCGGCAACCACCAGCTTTCGCTCCAGATCGGCAAGATCGCCTTCGGCCGCGGCATCGATGTGGCGGCACTGGCCTTCCCGGTGGGCGTCATTCCCGACGGCGCCAACATTTCCGGCTCGGGCAAGGCGCTGGCCTATGCCATCGCGCGCCAGGAAAGCGCCTTCAACCCGGCGGCCGTCTCGCCCGCCAATGCGCAAGGCCTGCTGCAATTGATGCCGGCGACCGCCCAGGGCGTCGCGAAACGCTACGGCCTCGCCTATTCCAAGGAGCGATTGACGACGGACGCCGCCTACAATGCCACGCTCGGCGCGCATTATCTCGGCGAACAGATCAATGATTTCGGCGGCTCCTACGTGCTGACCTTCATCGCCTACAATGCCGGTCCGCGCCGCGTACCGCAGTGGATCGCCCGCTATGGCGACCCGCGCGGCAAGCCGATCGACGAGGTGGTGGACTGGATCGAGCGCATTCCCTTCTCGGAAACGCGTGGCTATGTGCAGCGCGTGATGGAGAACTACCAGGTCTACAAGACGCGGCTTGGCCAGAAGGCCGATATCGAACACGACCTCGTCGCGGGGCGTTAACGACGTGGTGCGGCTCATAATTCCCATGCGAAAGCGCTACGCAACAGCCGCTCTTTTGCCCTAAGCTCTCGCCATCGGACACGAGGGCGCAGCATGGCAAACTTTATCAGCCGCTTCATCACCGCGACGGACGGATTGCAACTCCATGTGCGGGATTATGCGCCGGTGTCAGACGCTGCCGCCCGGCTTCCCGTCGTCTGCCTGCCGGGGCTCAGCCGCAACAGCCGTGACTTTCATCCGTTCGCCTTCCGCCTTTGCGAGGATGCGGCCTCTCCAAGACGCGTGATCTCCATCGATTATCGCGGCCGGGGCCGCTCGAGCCGCGACCCGGACCCCGCACATTATAATGTCGGCGTGGAATGCGCCGATGTGCTGGCCGTCTGCGACGCGCTCGGCATCGCCCGGGCCATCTTCGTCGGGACCTCGCGGGGCGGGTTGATCCTCCATGTCATGGCGGCATTGCAGCCCGATCGGATCGCAGGGGCCGTTCTCAACGACATCGGCCCGGAGATCGAGGCGGAGGGTCTTCGGGATATCCGTGATTACCTCGCACGCCGGGCCGTGTTTGACGATACCGAAGCGGCGGCCGACCATCTTGAAGCCGTTCACGGCCCGTCCTTCCCGGCCCTCACCCGGCAGGACTGGCTGGATATGGCAGACGCCATCTATGTCGAGGAGAATGGCAGGCTGGTCTCAGACCACGACCCGGCCCTGGTAGCCCCCTTGCTCACAATGGATTTCACCCAGCCCCTGCCGACGCTCTGGCCGCAATATGCCCTGCTCGCCCAAAAGCCTCTGCTCGTTGTGCGCGGCGAGTATTCCAGACTGTTTTCAGAGAAGACGTTGGCGCGGATGAAGGCGCAGGGGCCGAATGTCGAAACCACGATTGCGAAAGGCCAGGGCCACGCGCCGCTTTTGCACCATCCGGATTTGTTCGAACGGGTAAAGGGATTTCTCGACGGGCGCTAACGTGCCGCGATCATGAAACGCTATACGGCTTAAGGCCGCAAAAACGAAAACCCGCAGCCTCAGAGAGGCTGCGGGTCTATTCCTAGCTCAACTTCAGATTAGAAGTTGCGCTGCAGACGGAGGAAGCCCGAGACGAAGTCGTCGGTGTTGTCCGGATCCGTGTAGTTGACGGTCGCCTTGAGGGCGAGGTTGTCAACGATAGCGTAGTCGACCGTCAGGCCAACGCGCCATGCGTCGTTGCCGTCAACGAGCAGGTAGTCACCGAAGTACTGGGCACCGGGGGTGATCGTCAGCTTTTCAGTTGCCTTGAAGGAGTAGTCAGCAGCGACGCTCCACTCAGCAGCAGCGTAGTAGGCGTTGTAGCCGCTGGCATACAGACCCATGATTTCGAGCGTGCCCGGGCCGACTTCAGCCGACAGCCAAGCGCGGACTGCGCCTTCTTCGGTCGTGTCGTCGTATGCGCCGAGCAGTTCGAAGTTCACGCCGCCGAGGGTGGCAGCAACCATACCGGAAACGCCGAAGCCGTTGTGGACGTTACCAACGCCAGCAAGGTAGTCGTAGTAATCCGGGATTTCGTCGACGCTGAGGCCGGCGCGGAACGTGCCACCGTCATAGACGTAACGAACCGAGGTGAAGCGGGTGACGTTCGACGCGATTTCGGTTTCGCCGATCAGGTCGTTATCCCACCAGTTCAGGAAGGTACCGACGCGGAAGCCGCCGAGTTCGATGTAAGCTTCATCGAGGTAAACGTCGTTCGTCGTACCGCTACCAACGCCAAACGGCGTGCCGGTGCCGGTGTCGGGATCGATATCGAAGCCGAGGCCACCGCGGCCAGCTTCGCCATGAACGGCGATGAAGCTGGTGAGCGTGCCGAGTTCCGTGTCAGACTTGGCATCGAAGGTGATGCGAGCACGGGTCCAGGACTGCCAGTCCGAAGCGCCGAACTGATCACGACCGAAGTCGGTCTGGAAACGGAGGTAACCACCGATCTTGAGGCAGGTTTCGGTGCCCGGGATGTAGAAGAAGCCGGTGCCGAAGGCGTCGCAAACGCGAACGTATTCCAGGGGCTCGGGCTCAGCAGCGACGATAGCGTCGGCAGCCTGTGCGCCGGATACTGCCATGAGAGCGGCAGCGGAGCCGATGAGAAGGCTCTTGATGTTCATTTCTGACCTCCAGTCAAAAAGTTTCAAACGGGTCTGGGTTTTTTGCTGAAGGACAGCGTTCCCTGCCCCATCCCCAAGTTCAGGAAGCGGACGAACAACCGCCCCTGCTTCCGAGGGTGAAAATACAAGACGCGGTTCGGTAAGCAATCATCAAACTGAAGCGAGGCGGGGTTTCTGTCAGCCTTCGCCCCGGCCTGTTGCGCAAAGGACACAAAATGGCAGGCGAGATCGCTAAAAGTTTATGGATCCTTAACAAAAAACCTTATGCGGCCGCCACTTAGCCCATGACGCCTTCCCGTTGGCTCCGTCACAATCCGGGCAGAAACCCGGCACACAGGGCCTCTTCGCATGACAAGAGCGCGGTTTTTATGGGGCACTTCACCGGCCAGGTCGCCGTCGCATCGCGGAAAATCGGGAATCGGCCCGGCGTTTGAGTCGTGCGATTCGTCGCCGAATCGTGATCGCTCATCGAGCCGCCTGCCGTCAGCTCGCTCCGGTACCCTGCTCGTCAAAAGGCCCGGGGCGGCGGCGCTCTCGGAAAAGCGGGCGCTCTTCTATCCCGGCGACGTCCATCTGCGCGCAACCGCACACCCTATATATGCCATATGGGAAGCCAGGGGTTGACCATCCGTCCGAAAGCCACACGCACGGCTCTTTTTGACTGGAGGTCAGAAATGAACATCAAGAGCCTTCTCATCGGCTCCGCTGCCGCTCTCATGGCAGTATCCGGCGCACAGGCTGCCGACGCTATCGTCGCTGCTGAGCCCGAGCCCCTGGAATACGTTCGCGTTTGCGACGCCTTCGGCACCGGCTTCTTCTACATCCCGGGCACCGAAACCTGCCTCAAGATCAGCGGTTACGTCCGTTTCCAGACCGACTTCGGTCGTGACGAATTCGGCAATTCCGACTGGAGCTCCTGGACGCGCGCTCGCGTCGCTTTCGACGCGAAGTCTGACACGGAACTCGGCACGCTCACCAGCTTCATCGCCATCCACGGCGAGTCTGGTCACGGCGGTTTGGGCCTCGATATCGAGAACGCAGAACTTGTCGGTCTTGGTAGCGGTGCTTCGAGCGACTTCTATATTGATGAAGCCTACATCGAACTCGGCGGCTTCCGCGTCGGTACCTTCCTGAACTGGTGGGATAACGACCTGATCGGCGAAACCGAAACGGCGTCGAACATCACCCGCTTCACCTCGGTTCGTTACGTCTATGACGGCGGCACGTTCCGCGCCGGCCTCAGCGTCGATGAAATCCCGGATTACACCGACCTTCTTACGAATGCCACGTACCACAACGGCTTCGGCGTCTCCGGTATGGTTGCTGCCACCCTCGGCGGCGTGAACTTCGAACTGCTCGGTGCATACGACGACTCGACCGAAGAAGGCGCAGTCCGCGCTTGGCTGTCGGCTGAAGTTGGCCCGGGCACGTTCGAGCTGATGGGTCTCTATGCCAGCGGCCCGAACGCTTACTATGACGCTGCTGAGTGGAGCGTTGCAGCAGACTACTCGTTCAAGGCAACCGAAAAGCTGACGATCACCCCCGGTGCTCAGTACTTCGGTGACTACGGTCTCATCGACGGCAACGACGCATGGCGCGTTGGCCTGACGGTTGACTACGCTATCGTTGACAACCTCGCCCTCAAGGCAACCGTCAACTACACGGATCCGGACAACGAGGACGATTTCGTCACCGGCTTCCTGCGTCTGCAGCGTAACTTCTAAGCCAATTTGGCTTAGCTCATCCAAAAACGGAGAACCCGGCTGTAGGTCGGGTTTTTCGCGTTCCGGCTAGTTTTTGGGGTTAATTAGCAGGAAATTTATAAGCAATTTAATGCAACCAATGCGCGTCACATCGGGCGCAGTCAGGTCAGCATGTTAAATCACCCCTTGATGAGCGGCCCCTACCGCTTGAGCTATCAGTTTCAGAACGCTTCCAATCAGGCTTCGCTTCGCGCCCTGCTCGACCGCTATGTCGACGTTCTCTGGGAACCGGGCTCGCATAAATACAATGTCACGTCCTTCGTCGGCGAGCTCGACGAGATCCTGCTCGGCGTCGAGTTTTCGGACTTCACCGACGAGATGCTGGATACGCTGACGTCGTCGCTTCGCAAGCGCGGCAACAGCAATGCCACGATCAACCGCAAGATGGCGGCGCTCAGCAAGCTTCTGAAGAAGGCCCAGAAGATGGGCGACATCCAAAGCCTGCCGGAGTTCAAGCGCCTGAAGGAGAAGGCCGGACGCATCCGCTTTCTCGAGCCGGAAGAGGAAAACCGGCTGTTCGCCGCCATATCCGAGAAATCGGAACTCTATGGTCGCTTCTGCATCTTCCTCATCGACACCGGCGCGCGGCTTGGCGAGGGTATCGGCCTTCGATGGCAGGATATGAATCAGGACCGCGTGACGTTCTGGCTGACGAAAAGCGGCAAAAGCCGCTCTGTTCCCCTCACCGAGCGGGCAGCGGCCGCCATTCAGGCTTCGGAGCGCAGGCGGCGCGGGCCTTTCACGAACATCGTCCAGGCAAAGTTCCGGGCGGCGTGGAACGAGGCCAAGCAGGAGGTCGGTCTCGGCGCGGAACCGGACGTGGTGCCGCATATCCTGCGGCACACCTGCGCGTCACGGCTCGTGCAGGGCGGGATCGATATCCGGCGCGTGCAGACATGGCTCGGGCACCAGACGCTGCAGATGACCATGCGTTATGCGCACCTGGCATCCGGCGATCTCGATGTCTGTGTTCCCGTTCTGGAACACGCCGCGCGCGTCAAAGCGGGGTAGGCCCGCCTTTGCACGGCGGGAGGCATTCTGTGCCTCCCGAATCATCGGCTTGAAAAGCCCTGAGAGCGTGGCCGTGCTCGACACGGCCCGCATGGAGACGATGCGCAAAAGACCGCTGCGCGTGCAGAGGACGGCCGCACGGACTAAGGCGCGAGAAATTCTGGATATTGTCGCAAAAATCTAAAAATGCCTTGCAATCCCGACCCATGCCGCATAGTGAAATCGCGAGCGGAGAGGTGGCCGAGTGGTCGAAGGCGCTCCCCTGCTAAGGGCGGTTGCTTGCAGATTTTGCCTGCAAGTCACTGATTTCATTGAGAAAATCAGCCTCTTCAATTTCCGTAGCTTCCGTGTGCAGGATTTGTGCACTTTTTTCGACGTTCTCGCCGAAGATAGCATCCACGACGTCGTGAGCCGGATCGGCCTTTGCGTACGTATCCATCATCACTTTTGGACTGGCCCATCCACCTAAGCGTGCAGCGGTAACTGGGTCTATACCGCGTCGGACAACAAGCTCCGTGGCGAATGTGACGCGGCCAGCGGAGTGTGGCGGCGCATACGCGATGCCAGCGTCGTCACACACAGATTTCCACCCATTGTACACGGCGTGCCGGCTTGCGTAGCCGAATAGGCCGTTGACCTTCTTCTTGTTCTGCCGGTTCCTTTTGGGGTCGACGGCCATCAGCGGCCGAAGCATTTCTGCGAGGACTGGAGAGATGCGCGTCAGGCGAGGCTTGGTCTTCGTCTTGGTGAGCATTACCGTCCGCGCCTCCAGGTCAACATCGTTCGCCGTGACGCGGCACGCCTCACTGATGCGGGCGGCCGTCTCCCACATGAACCGGGCCATGGCCGTCATGCCTGGAGATTTTGACTTCGCGGCGAACTTGGCGTGCCACTCAGCGTCAACGGCCTCCTTCTTCTTCGGGTCGACGGCGAATCGCTTGATCTTGATTTGCCGGCCGTCCTCATCCTGGTAGGCGAAATTCACTATTGCCTGCACGGGGGTCAGGACTTGCCTGTTCAATGTCGCTGGCGATGCGGCTGGGTATAGGTCTTTCGCGTGTTGGCGAACCCACTCCGGTTTCAGCCCGCGCAGCTTGCGCTTCCCCCACTTCTTGATGATTGGCTCGATGAACCGACCATCTTTCCCAGCCGCGAGATAGGCGTATGCAGCGTCCGCTATCGTCTTCTCTTCATCAAAGCCCCGCTGATCGGCCAGCCTGATTTGAGCCGCCCTCTCCTCTGCTAGCGCTTGAGCTTCCTTTTTCGAAGCAAGGCCAGTGCTTTCTCGGTGGTATCCGTCGGGGCGACTGACGCCGAAGTAGTAGACCTTCCCTCGTTTGAATAACTTCGCCATTTGGCTTTTTCCTCTTTAAGCAGTTCCGGTATGTCGTCGATGGAGATGAGCATCGCTCTTCCTATCTTTCTTGAGACGCCCACCCGCCTGGCTTTCTCCCAGACGGTGCGCGCCGACATACTAACACCACTCGCAGCGGTGATCCTCTCAGCGATGGCCTCTGGCGTCAGGAGCCGGTCGATAGCCGGTATATTGTCGTTATCGTGGTGCATTGCTCTCCTCTTTGCGGCCGTTTGACGGGCGGGGTTGGGTGGTTATGGATTGAGGATAGTTTGCGCGATGTGCTCTGCCACGCGATGCCCGCCGACAGGCCCCCATCCGTTTAGGTGCCGTGCCACGTCAGAGCAGCGCTGGCGCTCTGCGAGGATGGCGGCGGCGATGAGGTGAACGGCCGGCGCATCGTCCGTTGTGTCCATTGGAATATCGCCTATCTTCTGCAGTTGCTCATGCACCTCGCATGCGGCAGTCACGACATCTTCCGGCATGTTGCTCACGTCGCCCTCCTATAAACGATGCGCCCAGACTTCCTGCACATAACGAACCATCCTCCCGTGCCGTTGCGGATGCAAGACGACACAGCATCGGACATCCAGCCCCATACCGTGTGCACTGTCCCATCGGGCCGGCAGGTTAGATAGTGCCTCACGCTGCCCTCCTGATGGCTTCTAGCCCGTACAGAAGCCATTCCGTTTCGCGCTCCAGATCCTGCACCGTTGCCGCGATAATCGTATGATCTGCCTCAACAAGCGCCTGCACGCTGTCACTCTCTATGCCTTCCGGTCCTTCGAAGTCAGGCCGTTCCAGCCGCAAGACAACTCCGCCCTGCGCCTTAAACCACGGCGCTTCATACACAAGGCTCTCCACGACGATCGGTGCTCGCGGCGACTCCCGACGAATGCGGGCAATCTCCATGGCGAGTGTCCATTCTACTCCCATCGTCACACCCATAAAGTGACCGAACTTCTCTAAGAAGAATCGCGGGGCCACGTTGCCAGGCAGATGAGAAGACGGCACGTCCTTCAACTCGCCGTAAACCATGCGCTCGGCAAGTATGATGTCTCCAGTGACGTGTGCGAAGTAATATAGGGCCGCCTCCTTGCCGCCGTCGAAGGCATGCGCGCGGGCGAACCCATAGCGCTCTTCAAGCAGTGTGGCGACGGTGGACTTGCCGACATTACGCTTTCCAGTAATGCCGAGAAGTAGCGGGCGATGGTTGTCGTTGGCAACCACCATCTCGGCGCTGTTCAGGTATGAAAACCGGCCCGCTGACGGCTCACGCAGCCGCTCTACTGGTTCATGGCTTAACCGCTCATACTTCCCGATCGCCGCACCGAGGGCGGCAAGTTGCGGTTCGTGAGTCATGGTTTTTCCTCCAGTGCGGCGTTGATCATGGCTTGCCAGAGAGATTCGACGTTGTGGTAGTCGAACTCAAGCCCTACGTGCTGCATCCCCTCCGTCGGCTCCCGCATCGCCTCAATGGCGGCGCGGGCGGTGCGCTCAAAGTTTCGGATGATGCGCCAGCCGTCTGGAGTAGATTCCTGCCTTTCCTCCGGCGGGGTCTCGACTATAGCCCTCGCCACCCGCTCAATCATGCTCAACGATTCTTCTTTTTGTTGAACAGTCATGCGCCCCTCCTTGCCGACATGAAGAACGACGTCTTCTTGAACACCGCCACGCCCATCTCCTCGATTGCTGCGCGCACTGCCGCAGCAATGGCCTGTTCCTGTTCCTTGGTCATGCTGCCTCTCCTTTTTTCCCAAGCAGTTCGGCGAGCCGGTCGAACCAGATGTTCACGCCCTCAACTAGCTTTTCACGATCGTGGTCGAATACCGGGCCGCTGTTTAGCTTCCGCAGGTTGTCGGCGAGGCCCGAAGCGTAATCAGCAGCCTGCCGGATTCTTGTGCTCTGGTCCGCGTGCAGGTTTAGGTCCATCAAACCGTCTCCTCTTCCTTCACCTTTTCGCGCCGCTTAGGCTCATCCACGCTGGGCGCCAGCGGTTGGCCGGGCACAAGTAGCGCCCGCAGACCGCCAAGCCTGTCCTTGACGAGCGGCCGGAACCGGCGAGCGGCATACGGTGCGTCGAGAATGCCCCATGCCTCGCCGAACTTGCTGTCGATGCCTTCAAGCTTCACGCCCAGATAATCGCCGAAGACGTAGTGACTGGCCATGCCGACCCATCTGATGGTGAAGATATCGCCTTCGGTCAGATTAACGTCCTTGACCGAAGCTCCGCCTTCCAGCGGCACCTGGTCATCCACGCAAACGACCTGCTGGCCGACGTAGAACTGGTAGGTCATTGTGAAGCCCCCACGATTGCAAAGAAGGCGAGAACGACAAAGGCGATAGCGCGATTGCTACTCTTGGTGTTGTAGGCCGCATAAATTGCTGCTGCGGCAGCAATGCCGAGTCCGAGTCCGGTCATGTTCGCACCTCCATCATCAGATCATCGACAGTAAACTGGCCTTCCTCATAACCGACCAGCATCTCGACGCCGACCGTATGCATGCCGCCGTCTTCGTCTGCTGCTCTTTGCTGGCGGTCAGCTATATCCTTCACGACATCCCAAAACCCAGGTGCTGGAGTGAAGGTGCCGGAAGCTTCAATGGTGGGGAAGGTCATGCGGCCTCCGAAATGTTGTTCTTGACGGTCAAGTCTTCCGCCTTGGCGTCCCGCCAATGCCGAAGCGTTGGCGCATTGCTGTGGCGATCGACCTCAACCTGAAGAATGAGCCGGCCCGCCTCGTCGGCGCGATGACGGCTACGGCCGGTGAGAGTTTCGCGGTGATAGGTCATGTTCGCGTCCTCCGAACAGAGGTGACTGAGTAGCTCCACGCACGCAGAGGCAAGCTAGCCTCCAGCGCCCGTTCCGCAGCGTCGTTCCAATCCTTAGCCGGAACGGTGAGCGTTACATCCCGCGTCTCCGTGTCTAGCTCATGCCCGTCGAGGTACGGATGGCGTCCATCCAGATGCACGACCACCTCATATGGATAGGTCTTTCTCTTGAACCAACGCATCACACCCTCCCCACCTTGTTCTCAGCTAGCCACCGCGGCGATACATGAAGGATCGGCTTGCCAGCCCGCACGAACTCCTCGATCTCGTACTGCAGCCCAACCGACTCCTGCCAGCCAGCCATCGTCAGAACGATCATACCGGCCGCGCCATCCACCAAAGGCTGGCACTGGCGCTTCCAGAAGTCCCACGTCAGCGGCAGGTCGCCCGCCAGCGTAATGGCATGGCCGTGCGCGATCGGACTGTAGACGACCATTCCGAACCGCATGAGCCGCGCGGCAGCATCCGCGACAACGCGGGCCGCAGCATCGTGGCCGGCCTCGTACTTACTGTAGGGCGAGCCGAGGTAGACGTAGCCTGACTGGTCAGCGAGAAGAGCAAGGCCTTGCGGCAGGCGCTCCTCCGGCGTCATCTCCATGTGGGGATTGTCGCCGTAGAACTGTCTGCTGTCCGTGGACGCCGGACGCCGCAGCCCGACGTAGATGCCGCCGTCGAATTCAGGCTGTGGAAGCATCGGCCGCATGTTGCCGGCCGAGTCCACGCTCATGCCAGCCGCCACATGCGTTGCTGGCACATTATCATTCGCCGGCCGATACTTCTCGAGCGAGCCGAAGGCGGTGGTGGTGAGTTCGACGGGGACAGGGGATTCGTTCTTGAATGCGTACATCACGCGGCCCTCCGGATGTCTTCGATATGCGGACCCTTGATCTCAATGGTACCCACGGGTCCACCGGCAACGTCGTCCGCAATTTCTCGGCTGAAGCACTTGACCATCCATTCGTCTACTTGGCCTTGAAAGCCATCCATCTAAGTCTCCTCTTGTGGTAGTCCTGCCGGTTGGTGGCCGGCAGGGTGGTGGTTAGCGTCGGCTTGATCGCAGCCGCTCGTTAGGATCATGCGGGATTTCTATCCAGCCTATCCGCAACGTGGAGTATCCGTTAAAAAACTCGCGCCGGAAGGCGTAATACCATTCGCGCCACGTTGGTTTGCGGCGGCGCTCGAACACACGCGCCGCTACCGTGGACACCCTATGACCTTGACGGATCGCCCTGACTATCTCTCCGAACATGAGGCAGGTTAGAAGCGTGACTACGCCAACGCCTATGGCCGCGAAGGGCGTCACCAACAATATGATCAAGGAGCTCAAGCCACACTCCTCTGTTCTGCCGGCACGTTGTCGTTGGCCGCATCCATCATGGCCACCCGGACACGCGACACCTCGCCGAACTCGCGATGGTACGAGATCGACTGCATCGACCGCCCCGATAGGAAGCCCGCTCCGAAATGCCACGCATCCTGGGGCGTCGGCGTCTGGTGCGATTCAGAAATCACGCCATTGCCTTCTGTCGCGAACTTGCTGGAGTGGTGGATATGGAATCCGTGCACGAAACGGTGACGGGTAGCGCCCCAGTCCTCCGCCCGGCGGTGCGCCATGATGCTGGCCATATCCTTCAGCTTGACGGTGTGCCCGTGTGTGGCGCCAAGCAGCACCTTGCCGAACCGAAACCAGAAGAACAGCGACGGGTCGACGTCGACCGTCACGCGAGGCTCGTTGCGATACCAGGCCAGTAGGAAATAGGCGACCGCGACCGAGGCGTGTTCGTCGTGGTTGCCCGGCAGGATGCGCACCGTGACGTGGCCGTGCCGGCGGAGATTGGCGTCGATCGTGCGAACGACCAGTCGGCAGGCCGTCATCAGCACCTTCTGATACCGCCCATCGACCTGCAGGGCGTTGCCCGACCGCGCCGTCTTGTTCTCGTTCGTATCGCTATGCAAAAGGTCCCCGCCACCCAGCACGATAGCATGAGCGCTCCGCGGTGTGCGGCTGATAAGGTCTTCGACGCCACGACCGATCGTGTCTTCGGCCAGTTTGAGGTCCCAGTTCGTGTCGGCCTCGCGATGCCACGCGAATAGGCCTATGTGCCAGTCAGCCAGCGGCGTGAGCGTGAGCAGATCCTGGCACGCCATGGATGGCGCCATCGTCGGGCGCGCAGGCTCAACATCCTTGAACGCCTCCTTCAGGATTTCGGCTATATCCTGCGGCGCATATTCGTTGCGGGTCTTCACCCACCGCTGAATCGTCCGGCCTTCCGCATCAACAAGCGCCGATACGCCCTTGACGGTATGTCCTGCTGGCACCTCGAATTCCGGGCCGACATCCGGCTTCTGCTGCACATAGTCGCCGTGCGGGCCGTTGCTCACCTTCACGATGCGGAATCCCGGCAACACCGGCTTGGTGCCAAGTAACCCCCGCTCCGCCGCCCGTCTGAGGCGGTTCTGGAAGCTGGAGCGCGCAAGGCCGAGCGCGGCGGCCGCAGCAGACTGGCTGCCGTGCGCATGCATGGCGGCAACGGCTTCGGCGATCTGTTCGTCAGTTAGGATTGGTTGGGGCATGTTGTCTCCATGAAACTGCTACGGATGCGGCGGACGAAGTCTTCCTGCGCTAGTGACTTCGCGCCAGCTTCGTTCGGCGCGCGGCCGATCTCCTTGCCGTTGAGGCGGACGGTCCATTCGCCCGACAATTCGTACCAAGGGCCGACGCCGTAAACGACCGTGTCGAACGGCGTTCTTGCCGTCAAAAATCTTTCAAATCGAGACCACTTCAATGAAGGTCCCGGCGCCATATCCAGTCCGAAGCCGTGCTTGCGCAGCACCTTCAGCGCGTCCTCAAGGCCGTCGGTATAGCCCTCGTCGTAGTCGTCTATGATCGTGGCGCCACCTAGAGCCTCGATCTCGCGGTAGAGGCTGGTGAGGGTCATCGCGTCACCTCAAGGCTGGCGCGACCGGCCCAGTAGAGGGGCCAAGACATCCCTGTCAGGGTGGCGTCAAAGCCGCATATATTGAATGACTCCTGATAGGCACTGCACCGATGGTTCGCGTAGTAGCCACCAGTCAGAAACGCGCCGATCAGATAGAAAACGATGGCAATCGCGTATCGCATCACTCGCCCTCCGGTTCGTCGGGCAGCGGTGGATACCAGAACCACCAGCCGGCGAAGATGAATGCGGCCATGAAGACAGCAAGGCAGATGAAGATGACCGTCGAACTCATAGCAGCGGCACCTCCGCGTTCTTGGGCGGGCTTGAGCCGCCGCCCTCTTCGGCAAAGCCGGGCGAGCCGTCCTCGCCTTGCGTCATGACGACCGCGCCCTCGCCGTCGGCCGCTCCATCCTGGGCGGCCTGTAACTGTTGCGCGGTCTGCTCGGAGTACGGCAGGACGAACAGGCGTGGCTCGCCGCCCGAAGACGATGGGTCGCCCAGCATCACATAGATGGCCTTATCGACGTCGACGCGAACGCCGAGGACGGTCTGTTGGCCCGTCGGTAGCCAGGGAGAAGGGTAGCTGAGGGCCGCAAGCGGGATGGCGATGGTGGCAGCCGCGATGACGGCGAAGGCCACTGCCTGCCGGAGCCTAGGGTTGGTGGCGACCACGGTTGCGGTGGCGACCACGAAGGCGAGCCATAGGAGGAGGGAGAGGGTCATGGGTTCCACCTCGCCATTTGCACCGCCAATCGTCGCGTCTCGCGATGAGCAGAACCACAGCCAGACGCTTGCGTAGCGATGTGATCCAGACGGTTTCCGATCAACGAGACCTCGCGGTGGTAATGCTCTTCCAGCCAGACATGGTCAAAGATCAGTCGGCCCTCAGTCATTGGAAGGTTAAAGATCGCAGCGGGGTCCTCGACAGGCAGGATCACGGTCTTAACGTCCGTGATTTCATTCTCCCGACAAAGACACTCGAACAGTCGAGCCTGTTCCCTATTGACGAATACGACGGTGTCGCCCTTTTTGACCGTGTCCAACAGATTTTTTGTGCGTCCTGTTCGTCGCGCGCCACGGAAGTATACTTCCACGACGGCTTTTACCGCTGTCGAGATTCCGAAGATATCCATCACTTCGCTCCTCTTATCTCTCTGAAAACATGGCTCGCCGATCCCGGCACGACCTTGCCGCTTCGCATGACGAACCGCAGCGCTGTCTTCTCCTGCTTTTCGGAAACAAGCGTCACGACGCCGGACCAGACAAGTTCGCCCGAGGCGAGCCGCACCTCGACCGACACGGGCACCGGCACCTTGCCGGCGCAGCCGTAGCAACGCACATTGACGACGTACTCGCCGTCGGGGAGCCCGCGCGTAAAAGCACTCTCGAAATTAAGGCCCGAGAGATCGTTGGATGTGCCGAGGTCATCACGCAGCAGGCTCCACACCTTGCCGGACTTGCGGCTGTAGCCGACCGCCTCGTCGCCTGGCGACTTCACCCAGAGATCCACGTCGATGGCGCCAGCAGGCCATGCGGCGGAGGCTACAAGGTTTCCGGGTGGGTCGATGGGGTCGGTTTCTGCCTTCGGATTGACCGACGGCAGGATGAACATGACGACCGCCACCACTCCCAGCAGCATTGCCAGGAGCACGTCTTGGATGAGGGTGCGGATCATTGGAACGCTCCCTCGTCAGGAATCGCCATCCATGCGATCGGATTGGCGGCCTCCTCAAACTCACTCCCGAAGCGAAACCACCAGTCTGGCCAAGAAATGGTCTTCTGCGCCCACTCGTCGTAGTCGCTATCTCCACCACCCCAGACGAGAACGTGCGGTCCGTCCTGAACGCGGCCCAAGCCTTCCGCGCTGCACCCGTAATCGGTCAGCCTGCCGGTGACTTCGTCGTGGTAGGGGTCGGCGTCGTGGCGGCAAAGGCCGAGGATTGGGCGATCCTTTGGCGCGGACGACATATCATATATCCACGCGCTCATTCGCTTGCCGCCAGCCCGAGCAGCCATGCGTTCGTGCTCGTCCAGAGCGCAGCGATCGCACCCACCAGCGTCGAGCAGAACGCAACGCTCATGCCTTCAAGGAGCGCATTGGCCAGTGTCATGAGGCCGTCGGCGCTGTCCAGAGAGCCGGAGGCCATGCCTTGAATCGCAAGGATAAACCCGATCAGATTCCCGATCAGCCCGAGCATGACGAACCAGAGCTTGGCGTGCGGCAGGAGGCTGGTCTTGCCCCAGAACGCTGCTGCGGTCGTTACCGCCAGCAGGACGGCGATCACATACGAAATGCCGGACACGTCATGGGTGAAGACGAACGTGACGTAGCCCATGATTGCCGCCCACGCGACGAGCGCCAGCCAGCACGTGTTGAGGATGATGAGGCGGGCGGTCATACAGAGCCCTCCCCGCCAGCGGCATCAAGTTTCGCGATCATCTCGCACACCACCGTCGACGGCACGACGTAGCCGAGACCGACGATCGTCGGGACGTAGCCGCCGGACGAGCCTGGGATTTGCAGCGGCGCAAGCATCACGGCGGATGTGACCCCGACAATACGGCCGTCAGCGAAGACCGGTCCGCCGGACTGCCCCATGACGGTCGTCATGTCGGTGACATAGAGAAGGCGTCCTAGGCCGTCGCGCGGTGCGCCAGCGACCTTCCCCCATACGGTGACGAACTCCTGCCCCATCGGGTTGCCGATCGCCGTCAGCGGCGTGCCTACGGGCACCACGCTGCAGCTGAGGTCGGCCGCGAGCAGTTTCATGTTGGTCTGCAGGATAGCAACGTCGGTCTTCTCGTCGACCGCCACGACGGTGGCAGACGATGTTCGACCGTCCCACGACTTGATCGATACGACCTTCGCCCCGACGACGACGTGTGCCGCGGTAACGATGCGACCACCGCCGATATGGAAGGCCGATCCGAGGTCTGACGGCCGTTTGATGAGAAGCGATGCGTCAGCCATAACCGGCGTCGTGGGAGCGGCGCGCTCGACCATGACCGTTGTTGGTGCCGGGATCTTCGGGAAGATGTAGGCAGCGGCGCTCGGTGCGAATACGACCGCAACGACTATGAACGCCCCCAAGGCGATTAACGCCATGCGTCTAAGCAGGGTCATGTATGCCTCCTCTGTTGGTGGTAGGAACCGCTTGGTTGGCGGCGCATGGCGTTGGTAGCGCCAATTTGTTCACCTTAGTTCTTTTTTACAAATTTGTCAAGACCAGAAACAAAAACAGCCCCCTCCACCGTGAGGCAGAGGGGGCTTGATCGATAAGAACAAAATAAGTACAAAGCCGTATGACCAACAGGAAGCTTGCCCCGCTCGACTTTGAGTCGCTGTTCAATGCGCAAAAGCCGACGTTCGAGAGCCTGCCGCAATGGTACGAACTTGGTGGCCATTGCTCACAGTGCGAGCGCGAAGGCTGGGTAGATCGTTGGCAGTTGGCGCGTGAACACGGGGAAACCTCCAGGATCGCAGACCTGCGGCCCGCCCTGCGGTGTCGCAAGTGCGGCAACAAGGGCAGCAACACATGGATTGTTGCCCAGGCTCCCCGCTGATGAACAACAGCACCTGGGGCGGGATGGTGGCAATGAACCTGCGATATCACGTGCATTGCGAGCGATGCGACAGGTTCGTCGAGCTGGACATGACGAAGCTTCCGCCCGACGGTCCTGCGCTTAACCGAACGTTCCGGTGCGCTACTTGTGGCGAGCGCGGGCGAAGCATCGTCAGTGCTCGCAGCGCGGACAGGACCGTGCCGGTCGCGCGACCCTTGCCTAGATAGCCGCCAGCCCTATTCTCCTTCGAAGTGGAGGTGCGCATGGCTACGATTACAGGACCCAGACAGGGCGTGGACCCTGACGACGCGCAGATGGACTGCGAACAGGCGCTCGACGACCACGTTCGCGACCTGATCGACGAAGCGATAACGGCAGGATGGCCACCGCACGTTGTCTTCGCCGCACTAAAAAGCGTCGTCGACAACAGGGAACTGGCCTACGCCGAAGACCCGGACCCGGCGCCTGACCCATGAGAGCCGGCCTCTGGGCAGAACCCGTCACGTTCGAGACGCTGACGCTCGGTGTCTATCGCACCATCAGCAGCGCGAGCGAGGCGGCTGGCATCCTGCTTTACCACTGGCCGACGGACGAAGGTCCGGCCTTCAAAGCGGCGCAGGAAATATGCCTGGCCGCCTTGGAGGGCAAGGTCGACCCGGAAGAGTCGCGTCACGCGTTCCTACTGGCTGCCGACGAGGCCGGTGTCTTCATACGGGATTAGGACGACCGCCTTGTCCCCGGCCTCGCTTCATAGAGGCGATCTAGTCGCTCACCAAGGCCATCAATCCGATTGCCGACGCCCTCGATGGCGCGCATGATCTGCGCTGTCTGCTCCTGCATGCCGGCCTTGGTCACGTATGTCTCGGCCGTATGGAGTTTGTGGTCGGCCAGTTCCTGGCGCGTAAGAAGGGCGAGCGCGTTGGCTGAGGCTGCAACACCGGCCGCCTCTGTCTTGGCCTTCTCCACCTTCCCCTCGATCCGCCACCAGATGCCCCAGAGCGTGCCAGAGAGCATGACGAAGAAGCCGACGACGGCCATGATTTCAGAGCCGGTCATTTCTTGCCTCCAATCGCCTTTGCGATCAACTGGGCACCGGCAACGCCACCGCCCACATAGAAGATGTTCGCGAACACGATGTCCGCATATTCCTTGAGCTGCGGCGGCAGCGCCGCAACGTCCGGAAGCGTACCGTCGAACAGCGAGTCCGTCATGCCCCAGCCGAACCACGCCGCAGTCGGAACGGCGGCAATGAGCCAAGGAATCCAGAAGGCCTTGTGCTGCATGCCCTCGCGCACGACGGCCGCGTTGTTCGCCTGTGCCGCCATCTGCGCCTCGAGCGCCTTGATGGACACGTCAGCCTTGATGCGCTCGGAGTCGTTCGAGGCGTTCAGCTTGAGCTCGTAGGCGCGCGTCAGGGCGGTGGCGAGATCGCCACCAAGCCATTTCAGGATAAGCTGGATCACGTTGCCCAGCCCTTGCGCTTGGCCCACTGCCACCAGGCAATCGGGACGGAGGCGATCGCGGCGCTGATGCCGGCTTCAATGGAGGCGGCAACGGCGGGGTCGGTGGTGAGGAGTTCCTTAACCTCGTCGCCGATGTAGCCCGAACCGTACAGCCAGCCGGCGATGACATAGAGAAGAATGCGAAGCCATACGGTCATTTCGAGCGTCCCGGAAAGAGTGCGATGATGAAGGCCGTAAGCACCTCCAGCCAGCCAGCCTTCTTCGTCGGCGTGGCGCTGGGCGGCATTTCCGGCTTGGGCGCGGGGATGGGCGTGGTGGTGGCAGTGGAGGCCGGCACGGAAAGCTTGAGCTTCATTGCCCTGCCGCGCGCGTCCTTGACTTCCGTCAGACCGAGGCTGCCGCCGTTCCACCGCTTGCGGATCGCCGTCGTCTGGCCATTGTCGGCCATCTCGTTCAGGCCCCACTTCTGCCAGAG
The DNA here is from genome assembly GCF_004514425.2 of Shinella sumterensis. GTDB lineage: Bacteria > Pseudomonadota > Alphaproteobacteria > Rhizobiales > Rhizobiaceae > Shinella > Shinella sumterensis. The sequence continues at coordinate 266,285 of NZ_MYFN02000004.1, read as the reverse complement.
GATGAGCGCCGCCTTCATTCCTGCGTCAGCCTGCCGAAGCAGGTCAGGGTTTGCCACGACGGGAATGCCGCTTTCCTTTTCGACCTTGGCGAAGTTGGCGCGGCCAGTGACCTGGCCCGGCCCGGAGCCGCGATAGTCCCAGCCATCGTTCGGCTGAGTGTTGCCAAGGTTGGTACGGCCCCATTCGCCGCCATAGATCTTGTTTGCGATTGCCTTTTGATCGGCCGCCCGCTTCCCGGATCGCCCGAGCCTGTTCACGTCGGCCGCACTGATTCGATGGCGACCGAAGGTCTTCATGAGCCCTTCGACGGAATAGTTCAGGTTTTCCGACAGGCGAGTGAAGCCGCCCGTCTCATGGCAAACGTTCGCCAGGAACTCGGAAATGCGCTTCTGGTTGTTCACGCCATAGGCAGCAGCATATTTGTTGAACGCCGCCGCAAGGTCGTCGTGCATCTGCACGCGCTTCGTCGTTCCCGCGATCGCTCGCAGGTCGTTTGCAGTTACCATTTCGATTTCCTTTGAATAGTGCCGACTTAGTTGGCGTCGGTCAGCCCGTTGCGCTGATACTGTGACCAGCCGTCTGGCGTCGCAGGCGTGCCGGCGGGGGAGTCCTTCGCGACGGTGCCCGTTTCGCCGACGGTCTTGCCGCCGCCGCTTGTCGCGCCGTCTTTTGCGGGAGCCTTGCCGCCCTTGCCGGACTTGCCGTCGTAGAGCTTGGCGCTGATCGCGGTCGTGTAGCCGCCAGACTTGTCGTACTTGTGGGTGGCGGTATCGATGACGTAGGGCACGCCGTCTAGGCCGGGGCGGATTCCGCTGAACAGCAACGCCGAGCCCGCGGTGATGGCCGTGTCGCCGATCACGGTGACGCTGGCAGAGCCCTCAAAACGCTTTCTGTCGTTGGCTTTTGCCTGCGCAGCCTTGTCGGCCTCCGCCAGGCTGGAGAATGGTTCGGTTATCCGGTAGACGCTGTCGCCGTCAGCATCGGCGTCCACTGCGACTTCGACGCGCTCCGCTTTATCCTTGTCCTGATAATACGCGACAACCTTGCTGTACTTTGTCTCGTCGTTCGATTCGAAAGAGCCGGAGCCCTGAACCACCATGTCAGGCGTGACGATTACCGTACCAGCAAAGGTGCCGCTTGCGGACAGGCCGGAGCCTCGTTTGGAGAAAACGAGCTTCCCCCCCTTCACTGCGAACAATGCATTGTGACGATCGGCAAGGCGCTGGAGCATCTGGACATTGGATTCGTCTTGCTGCCCGAACCACTCATACTCGAAATCGCCAATATCCGAGTCAACAGAGGCGGAAAGACCGCTCTCCGTCGCCACCTCGGACACGATGTCCTTGAGCTTCTTCTTGTCCCAGTGCCGCTCCTGCTTTTCCTTCAACTTGCCGCTTCGCAGGTCAGCAGATTTGCCGCCGATCGACATGGAATACGGTAGAAACTTAGGTGTCACTTTGTCGGCAGTGAACCGCCCTAAAGACCGGGTCGTGCCGTACCCCATTCTGATATCTACGACCGCCCCTTTGCGCGGGATGGCGAGGAATTGCGGCGGTCCGTCGTTCAACTCCATATCGAACGTGTCTGCGCCACCCTCCTCCTTGTCCGTCACCGTGACGGATATCAGGCGCTCGTAGAACGCGCCGGCAACAGGCTGGCCGTCGATCGTGATTTCAATTCTGGGCTTCATTGATTACTCCCAGATCTTCACCAGTTCGCGCGCCGCCGGCCGCGTGTCGATGTCGGGCAAGACGAGCGCGGTCCCGATCGGCAGAACCGGCCCGAGCGCCCCTATGCCAGGATTGGCGTCGAGGACGATTTCAGTGGTCGAGCGCGTGCGGCCGTAGAAGTCCCGGCAGACGAGGTCGACGGTCTGTCCGGCTTTCGTGATGTATGTGGATGGCATCGGATCACCCGAACAGATTGAGGATCGGTGCAAACAGGCCGCCACCGGCAACTGACTGGCCGTAGCGCCTCAGTGTGATCGAGTAGCTGTTCTTCCGCGCCGCGCCAGCAGCGTTGTGGTAGCTGCGATCCTCGTCGATGCCGTGCACCGTGAACATGCCATGGATCACGCCTTCGTAGTCATCGCCGGAGACAAGCATCATGGGCGTTCCGGCCTGCGCTGAGGCAATGATACCATCGAGCGACGCCTGGCCGCCGTACTCTTGCGGGAACAGCACACCGCGGATCGTCACCTCTTCAGAGGTCGGGCCGGTCCATTGCTGCTGATCCATGGTCTGCGCGACCTTGATCTCGGCCCACGGCGTCTGCACCTTGCGCTGCACGCCTTCATAGCCAAGCCTGTCGCGCGCTTCGAAGGCGAAGCCTCCGAGCATCATTGAAACGGTCATGGGGGCTCCTTGCGTGACGGCTGGTAACGCGGTAAGATTGCCAGATGGAAAACACAAACAAGCGATACGTGCGAGTAGCGTTGTTCTTGTTCACGTTGTGGCTATGGTTTTACCTAGCCACCGAGATGGCTAGGTTTGTGTCGTGAGATCCCTTACCTAGGCCCACCCCAGCTTGCGCCTACGGTCGACTTTACGGCCTGTCCAAGGCGGGACGCGGCCGCGTCAGCTGCTGCCTCCGGAGATGACACGCCACTTATGGTGATCGGTGCGTTTACCGTGATCTCAATCGGCTGCGGGTTCGTCACCGCCACCTGCTGAACGCCTGACGGCTGGTTCATTGCCGCGATGCTGCTCGAGTCGATGATGACGGGCGTGTTGCTGGCGGCTTTCGTTTCGACACCAAAGTGCTGGCGAGAGTCGAAGCCGGGGTCTGCTGCGGCTCCGAACATGAACCTGCTCAGCCCTGAGACCCCGGCCTCGTCCTTCTTCAAGCCAAGCATGCGCTCAAGAAAATCCTTGAACTTGGCCTGATTCTGTACCTGCTTTTCGAAAGTGTCGCCGGGCGTCTCGGAAAGCAGCTGCGGCGTCGAACCGATGACCGCTCCAGCACCAAGCCCCTTCAGGTACTTCCACGCAGACCCCAGCGTCGCCGCTATGCCGCCGCCTGCCGCGGCTCCACCGGCCGCAGCACTGCCGGCGCCAGCGGCGCCCGCTGCTCCACCACCAATGATGCCGCCAATCTTGCCTAGCGTCTTCAGAATTCCGACGGCCGTCGTGATGCCAGTAAGGAACGCGATCGCCCGCGCCAGCTTCATGATCGAGCTCGCGACAAGGCCAATCCCCACGGCGGCAAGCATGAGCTTGAAACCGTCCGCGCCCAGCTCTCCAAGGAACTGCGCGATCGGATTGTTGCGGATCGCGTCAGACAGTTCGCGGACGGATGCGCCGTATTCCTTGAACTTTGCGAAGATCCTGCCCAGCTGGTCGGCCGAAGCAGAGCCATCCGCCTTGCCGAACAGCAAGTCACCCAGGTCGTTAATTGTTTCGCGAATGCCGCTGTCGACGCCGAAGCCCTGCAGGAAGGCCTGCATCGCCGTGCCCATCTTGTCGAAGATGGTGGCGCGCTCGCCCATCGTATCCAGGATGTCACCGACGCCGAGCGCCGCTTCCTTGATGCCGGGCAGCATGTCGTCGCCCATGCTGCGGAAGAAGTCGGCGAACTTGTTTTTAAGGATTTGCAGCACGTTTCCGACCGTGCTGGCGCGGATCGTGTACTCCTTGAAGGCGCTGCCCGCGTAGTTCGCCTCATCGCCCACGAGGCCAAGCTGGCGCCGCAACTCCGTGGCATTGTTGATCACGGGCATCAGGGCGCGCGCTTCGTCGCCGAACAGCGCCGAGGCGATCGATATCCGCTCCCACTCCGGCAGCGTCTGGATGCGGTCGATGACGTCCAGCGTCGTCTTCAGCGCGTTCTTCTGCATCGACTTGGCGGTCTTCACCGCATCGAGCCCCAGACGCTTGAAAGCTGTGTTGTGCGTCTTGGTGGCGCGCGTACCGATCGTGAGAGCGCGGCCCATGTTCCGGAACGAAGTCGCTGCGACTTCCGCCTCACCACCAGACGAGATCATGGCGCCACCGAACGCCAGGGTTTCCTGCGCCGAGAAGCCGAACATCTCGCCGGTTGCGGCGACGCGCTTCGTGTATTCCAGCAGCCGCGGCGCATTGGCCGCCGTATTGTTCGACAGGTGATTGAGGCTGTCGGCGAACAGCCCGACCTCGTTCACGCCGAGATTAAGCTGGTTCTTGATCTCCGCGAGCGCCTGCCCTGTCTCGGCGACCGGAACGTCCCATGCCGTCGACACCTTGGCGACCATCTCGCTGAATTTGGTGATCTCCGCCAGCGGGATGTTCGACTGGCCGGCCGCCGCGTAAATCTGGGCGATTCCGCTGGCCGCTATCGGCAGTTCCTTCGACATGGCGATGATCGAGCGGCGAACGTTCGCCATCTGCTCGTCGTTCGCGTCCAGCACCTTGCGGACGTCGGCGAATGCAGACTCAAATTCCAGCGCCGCACCGACGGTTCCGCCAATACCCTGCGTGACGCCCACATAGGCGCCACCGAAGGCGGCGAGCCGACCAGCCATGCCAAGGAAGGAAGCGTGCCCGCGCTGTAGACTACCGAGCGCGCTGTTGATGCCCTTCGCCCTGCCCGACACATTGTCGATGAGCGAGAGTATCAGGCTTGATTTCAAGACGGCCATGCTGCCCTCGCGCTACATGCCGCCGCCGAACAGGCGACGGACTTCCATTGCTTTTTCGAAGTAGGCCATGGCCTTACTGGGCGGCCACTTTTCGAGCCGGTCTACGTCCTGCTTGAGCTCGCGAGCGATGACGCTCACAATCAGGCGCCAGTCGTGACCGGCGGCTCCTCCCCCAGGAGGTCTTTGGTTGCGGCCATGATGGCGTTCAGATCGCGAGACTTGACCTTGCGGAACGCTGGAAGCGGCACGTCTGCCATGGATGCCAGAACAGCGACGATCTTGGACATTTCGCCCTTCACGGCGTCGGCTAGCATCAGGTCGCCGACTTCGGCTTCGCGGAAGGTGAACTCGTCATAAATCTTGCCGTTGTGCTCAACGGGCTTGGAAAGCTTGACAGTCGTCATGCTGGTCTCCTCATCAGGAAAGAAAAAGCCCGCATTCGCGCGGGCTGAGTTTGCGGCGTGGAATGCTAGAGAAGCAGCGAGTTCCGCATGCCGCTATGCTGGCTGATGCCCCCGATCTTCACGTCGAAGTCATCCATTTCGATCAGCTCGTCACCGTCGACTTCCAGCTTGTAGTAGTTGACCGAGACCGAATAATCGTTCTCCGCCATGTCGCCCGGCTTCCAGTTGCCCGGATCGGCCTGCTTGAGAAAGCCGCGGATAGTCATGACCGCCGAATGCTCGACGCCGTCCTCATCCACCAGCGCGCCAGTGATGAGGAACAGGTTCTCCGTCCCGGCCTTGAGGCCGAACAGCTTGAGGATCTGCGGGTCGAGGCCGGGCATCTTGAAGCTGAATTCCAGCTTCTCGTAGCCCATATGGACCTCACGCGGCTTGATCATGCCGGCGTTGCGAAGCTCCTCGAGCTTCGCCTGCGGGACCGGGGGCGTGATGTCCCCGATCTGACCCAGCTTGGAGACGCGGTCGGCCCACAGCATGCAGTTACGCAGGAGGTAACTTGGAAGATTGCTCATCGTGTATTCCTTGTGATTAGACGGCGAGCGTCAGGGGGCCGTTCTCGATCGCGCCGCGCACCTCATCCAGCAGCAGCTGGTAGTAGAGGATGTTGCGGTGGGTCGTGATGTTGATCTGTTCCATGATGCCGACCGGCTCGAATTCGACATTCAGGAACACCTTGCCGTTGGCGTTGACCGTCGGCTCGTTCAGGTCGGACAGCCAGACGCGGCCGCCGAGGATGTCGTCGTTCTTCTGGAAGACGCGAAGCGCGGCGTTGCCGTCCTCGATCATCATCTTGAGGTTGGCCTTTGTCAGCTTGCGGTCGACATAGACGAAGTACAGGTCTTCCAGCGCTTCGTTGATCATGTCGGCCGTGGCGCGGACGCTGTCGAACTGCCAGATTTCGGTATCCGTCGCGAGGCGCGAGCCCCAGGTGCGCAGGCCGCCACGCTCATTGATAACGGTCGAAACCTGCCGCTCGTTGAGGTAGTTGCTGTCGACCGGGTACTGGATCGTGCGCGCAACGCCATCGAGCGTGCGGATGATCTTGTTCGATACCGAGCCGGACACGCCTTCCGGAGAGGCCACGACGCGAGCGCGAACGCCTGCAAAGACCGGCGCGATCGGAACCGTCACAGGCGTGCCGTTGACGTTCTTGATGCCCTTGGGGTCGATAATCAGGACGCGGTCGCTGTTGACCGTGTTGCGGAAGCGGACGGCCTCTGCGTTGGTCGAGTTCGGGCCGTGGATGTAGGCACGCGCGCGGATCTGCGGGCAGATCGTCGCGAGGGCCGAGACGAACGGGCTGGTGACGTCGCCAAGGTTGGCAACAGCCGCCGCGCTCGAGCCGCCGCCACCGGAGAAGCTGACCGTCGGTGCAGAGATGTAGCCTTCGCCAGGCTCCGAAACGGTAACGCCAGTCACCGGGCCGCCGAGTACCGCCGTCAGGATCGCGCCAGAACCACCACCGCCGGAAAGGGTAACGGCAGGAGCGTCGACGTAGCCGGAGCCCTTGTTGCCCATGGTGATGGCCGTGATGGCACCGCCGGAAACCGTCGCTGTCGCCGTCGCCTGCACGCCGCCAGCCGGAGGCGGAGCGATCGTGATCGTCGGAGCCGTCGCGTAGTCGGCACCCGCGTTCGTGATGGTGAGCGACTTGACCTTGTGCTTGTTGATGGTCGCGGTCGCGGTGGCATCACCAGTCGAGAACGAAACGGAAGGCGCTGCGGTGTAGTCCGCGCCACCATTCGTCACGGTGACGGACAGCACGCCGTCTTCGATGTAGGCGCCCGTGTCGCCGGCCGTCACGATGACGCGCGGCTGGACACCCAGGAGCGACTTGGCGCGCAGAGCGGCATAGAGGCCGGTGCGGGCGGCCGCGTCGCCGATCAGGTTGGCCTGCACGACTGCCGGGTCTTCGTCGTCCTCGACGCGGTTCACGATGACAGTCGAGCCACCCTCACCCATCACCGTCAGGACGTCAGCCAGCAGCGTGCCGACCGAGCCAAGCAGCGAGGCAGCAGCCTGGGACGTGACGAGCGTCGGGGTATTGACCGGGAAAGCCGCAGAATCCGCGTCGGGAGCCGTGCCGTTGACGAACGTCACACCGAAGTTCTGGACGCGCAGAAGCGATGGCGTGTCGGGGCTTTCCCCAAGGTTCACGCCATGGAAGTACGATAGGTCAGCCAATGCGGCCTCCTTTAGGATGTGGTTGGGTGGTTTGTGGTGGTGGGGTTAGGGGCCCGCTTCTCAATCGCGGGTGGTGAGATGTTCGGCTTAATGTGGGAGAGTAGAAAAGCCGATCAGTAATTTAGAGCCCGACCTTGGCGGGTGTGGTGCAGTCAATCACGATATATGATTGTATGATCACTCGACGCCACCTTGTTGGGTATGGCAAACGTTAGGGACCACGCATGGAAGGTGATTACGTACACAATGCGCAGATCCATACGTCACACGCACGGTTGAGCAGAACGCTAGCGAAGGCTTCACTCGTTTTGCCGTCTATCGTGATGGCGGTTGTTATTGCGGGAGAGGTCCCGATCATCGGGAAAGACGCGCAATATTACCTCCAGTCCGGCAGTCTTTGGGCTGAAGGGAAAGTATCTTATGCCGGCAGCCATATTGGCACGCGAATTTTCCCGGTGCTCTATTACTACTTTTTTGAATGGGCTCTCGGCCCCTCGATCGACAGCGTCTCAATCGCGCTCGGCGTTCTGTTTCTCGCATTTTGCGGTGCTGCGGCATGGCTCTGCTATGACGGTTTAAGATCAGAGAAATTGCGGGCCGTCGCCTTCCTGACAATCATCGCGATTGGTTTCGTCTGGATCGACTGGAGAAGACCGCAAACCGAGCCGTTCATCGTTATTCTCGTCCTGCTTGGCCTCGTCCTAGTCCAGAAAGCATTCCGAGCACCGAACCCATCCGGTCAATGCAGTTTGCTCTGCCTCGCTGCCCTCATGTGCGGAATCGGTCTCGGGTTCAGGACTGAGACGCTGATCCTTCTCATATCCATCATATTGGTCTGGGTCGCGGCGGGCGTAGCAAGGCAGACCAAAGTCAACGCGATATTGGCGTCGGCCGCTATGGTCTTCTCCTTCATTGGTGGTTCTTACGTGCCGGGCCTGGCTTTTCGTGCGCTGTCCGGTCAGCCAATGCCACAGCAACTTACCGGATACTTTGTGTTCTTCCATCCTGTTGAAGCATTTGGCAACGCTTCGTTCGGTCCAGCGTCCGCCGAGCTTGCCAAGCTTGGAGCGGAGCTTCTTTCCCATGCCCCTCGCCGCATCGACATAGAACCGATCCGTCTAGGCTTGTCGGGAGCCTACAATTCCAGAGGGCCGAAGTACGCTTCCGATCTTTACTTGAGAGCCGGACTTGAGACCATTACGGCCACACCTAGAGCGGTAATCGCGGATACGGCTTCGACTGCTCTCGCCTATCTGGCCACGCGGCCTGGAACATACAGGGTCGATAAGGACGATGTCGCCATGGCCGACACACGTGAAAGACTGGCCGAGATTGATGGCGAGCGTCTTGAGCAAGCGAAGTGGCGCTTCCTCGGTGACTTCAGCTGGCCCACCGCGACAATCGTCGACAATCGAACGTCCGCACGGCCGGTCCTCGAAGGAATCGAAACCCCTTATCTAACCTTTTCAATTCCAGCGTGGGCAGTCGCAGCTCTGACCGCCGTCGCATTGATAGTCTCGCTCAAATCAGCCCAAGCGCCGTGGGTCATAGCAGTAGCGGCATTGTTCTATATCGGATCTGTCATGGCCGCTGCATTCACTCAAGGTTTCGTTGACCGCTATTGGCTTGCCGCGAGCTTACCATTGATGGCCGCGATCGTTCTCGGCATACTCAAAACGAATGATCGTCTTCCGGTCACACAAATTTCGAGCTAAGAGGCAGATAATTAGAGAATGTCGGCCTCAACTATGAAAACTGGATACCTTTCAATGATTGCCCAGCTTCTGATCATTGCGTTGGTGGCGACTGCTGCGCAAATTGCCATGAAGTTTGCAGCAGAGGCGTGGGCGGCAACAGGATCGATCTTTTCTACGAAAGTTTTGACCCTATTCGCAGTCGCAACCGGCATAGCGATTGCAGGGCAACTTCTGTGGTTTTTCGTTCTTAGGACGACACCACTATCAACTGGGTACATATTCCTGTCTTTGGTTTTCGTGTTGGTTCCGCTGTCAGCTTTCCTCTTTTTCGGTGAGAAGATGACAACGGCTCACATAATAAGCACATCATTTATCGTCGCCGGCATCATCGCCGTCGGCTTCGGGTCGGAGTGAATCAAGATGGCCGCTGAAAACGTTCAAAAGGCCCATTATGAGGCTATGCACGACGACTATGAGCGCCATTACTACGATGCAACCTCGCTCGACTATCGGCGCCGATTTATCTTCAAGCCCGCGCTGAAAGGCCTTGATCTCTCCGGTGCCCGTATTGCCGATATCGCGTCTGGAAGTGGATGGAACACGGTCCTGATGAAGGAGTTCGTGCCTACCGCAACATTCCACGGCTTCGATATCTCAGGCCCAGCGTGCCGAGCATATCAGACAAACACGGGCTTTCCCGCCACGGAATGCGACCTCTCCGCCTACTCCCACGAAGGAGAGCTTTTCGACGCTGCAATCGTCATCGGTGGCCTACATCATATGGTCAATGATCTGGCCACATCCACCGCAGCAATAGCGGGGATGATTAAGCCCGGTGGTTATTTGATCGCCTATGAGCCCAACGCCGACTTCTTCCTAAATGTCGCTCGCAAGGCATGGTACAGGGTGGACCGGTACTTCGAGGAAGAAACGGAACGGGCACTTTCTGTCGAGGAATTGAAGTCGTGTTTTAGCGGCAAGATGGACCTTATGAATGTTCGACCCATTGGTGGGCCCAGCTACATTTCCATTCTGAACAGCCTAGTGCTGCGCATACCTATGGCAGCGAAGAAGCCCCTTGCCTCGTTGCTTAACGTGGCTGAGGTTGCTTACAACTCACTGCCCGGAAGAGCGCCATTTCCGGCGTTCCTGTCCACGTGGCAACGTCTCTAGATCGCGTTAGATATCCATGATTTCCAGATCGTCTACATAGGCCGTGCCCGTAGCGCCGCCGACGCACTGAACCATGAATGCGGCGCTGGTGTTATATGCCGTATCCGTCGCCAATGTCGCCCCATCAAGCTTAATCACAACATTGTCGCCAACCTCGAACGACAATTGATGCCAGCCCGCAGTTCTGTTGACCGCGGTTGTGACCCACGACCCATTGCGCAGCCGGTAAACATACTTTGACGAAGAGATGCTTCGAACAAAGCCGACCGTCAGTTGCGCGACCGTTATAGCGTCTGCATCCGGCACGAGCCGGAAAGTATTCTGCGAACTCGCCGTCGCGTCGAGATCGTCATAGATCCAGACGGAATAGACCTTATCGCGAAAGCCTTTCTTTTCCAGCATCCCGGATCCGACGATACGAGCGCCATAATTGCCGGTCTTAGCAACCGTCGATCGCCCAACCGTCCCTGAATACTCGTCCCAGCCGAGAAGGCTGCCGGCGCCTTGCTCTTGAGCCCAACCAATCCCTTTATACCCGTCGTTGACGGCGTTTCGGCCGGAGTAGAAGAACTCATTTCCGTACAGCGAAGGAGTGGTTACATAGTTACTGTCGAACGCGCCTGAAGCCCCATGTGATAATATCGGAACACCAAGCGTCAGGTACGTTCCATCGGTGATCGAAAGGAATGTGTTGTACTTCTGCGGCTCGACCTGCACCTGTCGAGCGTATGCGATTTCGAAGGCCTCGCCGTTCCACCGCACAGATGGGTAGATGGCCTGCCAGTTCGCAAGCATTGTGAGATCGAACCATGCGCTGTCATCGGACTTGTACGCCCAGCCCTTGAACATCCGCATCTCATTGCCGTTCATGCGTGTGACGAAGATCAGAAGCTTGTCCTCGTCGTGAGGATCATCGATGACGCAAGGAGCATGAGCAGCCGGTGAAGGCATCCCCGAGAGGTACGTCAGCCCATACCAATTGACGAGGTCCGTCGAACGAATGACTGCCGCACGATATTGAGGGTTCCTGTCGCTGAAAACGCTGCAATACAGGCTGACTATACCGTCTGCTATACGAGCCGAAAAGGGCGCAAGACCCTGATAAGGAGAAACGACAGACTTGTCGATCACCTTGCCCTGCTTGACCCATGAGCCGTTGATGAGCTTCGCGAGACCGATGCTGTTCTGAAGGCGCGGGTTGGCGCCCACATTCCGAGAGCCGGCATGCGCAATGTAGCGCTCGCCGCCAAACTCAAACGGCACGGCTGCATAGACGAAGTAGTCGTCCCAAGCGCCGGATGCCCCTCTGTCGATGATCGGCGTCGTTGTCAGACGGTTATAGCCCTTTTCATGGTCAATAATCATGCTGTCCAATACCTCGCAGAAATAGTGCCGCCGGCCTGGAATGTGTCTGTTCCGTTTGCAAAGGTTAGGCGCACGCCGGTGAGAACGTCGGATAATTCTTTCTCGGAGACAGTCAGAGTCGTCTTCTGTGCGCCGGAGTCTGTGCGGCCAGCCCATAGAGTGATGACCCACTTATTGCCGGCATGCTTTCGGAAGGTTGCCCCAACAGTGTAGACTGAAGAAGACGTATTGCTGCCGGTGATATTGATGTTTGATGTCAAGGATGCGGTCGCCGCGGATGTGGCAGTCATATCAGAAACACCACCAATGGCACCCGTGGTTTCTGGACCACCTGAATCTACAAGCTGAAAAACCGGGTTTGATCCTGTGCTTGACCGCAGACCACTGATACTTATGTCGATAAGCTTCGTGGTTGATGGAAATGATAGGTCCTGCGCCGTCCCGGATAAGGACGCCGCCGCAATTTCCCGCAACCCCAGACCGGCAAGGTCTACATCCCTGTCCGGCATGATGATGTCGCGCTTCTGTCCAGCCGTGATTGCAGCCAGATTAAAACCTAGCCGCTTTGTCGGCGCGGCCGACGGCGCCAGCACGGCATCCTGGATCGAGCCGGTCATCACGCCGCCAGATTTATCCAGCTTTCCGGCAAGCGCACTCGCATCTGCCTTCAGCGCCAAAGCGGCAGTCGTGGCGGCCGCGTCGGCTTTCGTCCCGATCAGCGCAGCCATGGTGGCCGCGAAGTTCGGATCGTCACCAATGGCCGCAGCGAGCTCGTTGAGCGTGTCCAACGCACCGGGGGCGCTATCCACCAGCGCGTTGAACGCCGCTTTCACGAAGGCAGTCGTGGCAAGCTGTCCGCTGTCCGTGCCAGGCGCTGCTGTCGGGGCAGTCGGCGTTCCCGTAAAGGCAGGAGACGCCAGACCAGCCTTCGACACAATAGCCGCCAGAGCATTCGCAACGTCCACGTCAATGGCCCGCAGGGCGGCAATCAACCGCCCTACGTCGACCTCAAGCGTGTTCCCGACCGCGGGCTCTGGATAGCCGCGGTTCGGGGTCGTGTTCTCAGTCACCATCTTGTGGATTCCCAAACGTTATGAAGTGAAGGCCCGCAGGTCAGCGACCGAAGGCCGCGCCGCTGGCGTACCCGTGAGGGTCAGCCGCAGTCGCCCGCCAGTCGGAGCCGCAACGCTTGCCTCGCGGTAAGAGCGCTCAATGAAGCCCATATCGATCGGCGATGCGGATATCTGGGAAACAGCCGACCAGTCGTCGTCAGTCGCATCCACCTCAACCGTCAGGGCCGAACCAACAGGCAGCTTCGTTGACGCGATAACATCAAGCTGCATGTCCGCACCGAACGTGAACGCCCGGCTGACATACACACCGTTGGCCTGCATCGTGCCGAGGACAGCCAGGATGTCTCGCCCAACAACCGGAGTGACCAGCGGCCCACCCGTCAAGATGGCCCGGATCGTCAGATTGCCAGTGAAGAAGGAAGTTCGCTCCCAGACCTGATCGGGCAGGACCCTAACAGGCGTTTCCGATCCGAAGACCAGCTCGAAGACAACAGAAGTCGCTTCGGTGGGCAGGAAGACGTTGCTGCGGATAATGACATCCGACACGTCCGTCACGGCATATGTGCCAAGGTCGACAGTGCGCGACGTCGGATTGAACCTCGCGCAATTGATCTTGAACGTGATGTCCGAATCCTGGTGGACCGTCCAACTGACGGCGTTGCTCGAACTGAAACGCGTGCCAACCGTATAGGGCTGGGCCGCGATCCACTGCTGGTTAACAGCATCGAAAGCGCCGCGATCGGCAATGCTGATGCTGTGGTCCGGGTCGTTGGTCTTGACGACGAACGCAAACATCTGGTCGGGGGGCAGGTAGAACGGAACCGGAAACGCGAAGTTCGTCCACGTTCCGGTCAGCACCGACTGCATATCGACTTCCGTCTGGGCGATGACCTCCGTCGTCGGAAAGCCATTGTCGACCGTGACGAACTCCAGGATTACAGGCTCGGCCCGGTTGCCAATGGCGCAGAACTTAATGTCCACGCTGCTGACGTGGCGGCCCTGCGTGAAGCTGAAGCTCTGCGCCTGCGGGTCAATCCCGCGCCAGGCGCTGTTGGTGTTGTTACTGCTTACGCCGCGACCTGAGTTGCCGCCGGTCTGGAACCGCAGCACCGTCGTGTTGCGCTGGAGCTCGATCGTCTCAAGGCGCCCCTCACCTGTGAAGCTTGCCGTGCAGACCGTTCCAGAGCCGCCGACAGCGCGAACCAGCTTCGTGCCAGAAGTCACGCCGGCCGGTATCGTGAACGACCCCGTAATGACGCCGCTTCCATTGGCCACGAGTCCGCCCGGATTGACGTTCACGCCGTCGAACGTCAGTTCGGCGAGCGTTTCACCAGGGCCGAATTGGCTGATCGTGAAGTTGACCGCAATCTGGCGCAGAAACCGGATAGGCTGCGTTCGCACGTTCTGCAGGACTTCCGTCCGCGTCACTCGCTCCGTGTTGCCTGAGCCGAAGATCTGCGTCTGCTCGGAAAGCCAAACAGTCTGCCGCTGCGTCCAGAAGTCTTCCGACGGCACAATCCGAAGGATTGCCGGCAGCGGTGCAAACGACTGGTAGGGGTTGATCTTCACGCAGCCGGAGACGAGCTCCTGACTGACAACCGTTTCTTCGCTGTACGACAGGAACAATGATGATCCCGCGTCGATTTCCTGAAACGCCGCAGAGATCGGTATCTGGAACGAGCCGTTAAAGACAGCGCCGTTCTGCGTCACGCCAGCGTCACGGAAATCATCGTTCAGCAACGGGTCGCTGAAAATGCCTGTAGTCTCTGCCGGCGCGCGCGCATTGATGTCGATCTGCTGTTTTTGAAGCGATACCTGATTAAACAGGTCCAACACGTTGTTATACATGCGATCGATGGCTGAGAACGGGTACGCCCGGATTGAGTCATTGACCACCACCGGAGTGCCAAACCAGTCATTGTAGATCGTCGCCAGCGACAGGAGGGTCTTTGGCACCTGCGGCGGCTGCGGCTGTGTCGGAGCCGATAGACCCTTGAGGTAGACGACATTGCCGTCCGCATCCAGGCAAATCCTGTCCGTTCGCGGCAGCTTGTTCGTATAACCAAGGAATACCGGCTGACCCGTGACACCGCCGGCCACCGAGATCGTCGTTGCCGTGATTGCAGTCGGCGTGACCGCATCGAGGTAGCGGTAGGTCACATTGTAGGAGGAGGATGTTGCCGGCTCAATGCCGCCGACCAGCCAGTCTACGGAGTCGCCACTGCGCTGATAGTCAACGCCCTGCGTGTACGTCGTTCCGCCCTGCACGACCGAGATGATCGAGGTGACGCCGTCGTCGGGCAGTAGGTCAGCGCCGTCGGTCACGCCCTTGGTGAGCGTTACAGTGCGCTGCTTGGTGACGATGGCCGATGTGACCGAAGACACCGGAGGGCGGCGCACGGTGATTACAGCCGTGCCGCTGCCTCCGTCATCGAAATTGTGCGGTTCGGCATCGATCGTGCCGGTATCGGGCTCTTCCGTCTCGGCAAAGCGCGATGCCGTCGGACGGTTGCGCTTGAAGCCCATGATGTTGGCGCGGCCCTCGGAAATCGCGAAGATCTGCTTGCCGGCCTCCAGGCCAAGCGGCGAGACCGTGCACCCGCGCACCACATAGTTCTCATGGGCGTCGTAGTCGTATGTCGCGATCTGCTGCTGAATCCCGGACAGGGTCGGCGGGGCGTCCTGCGAAACGATCACGCCGTCGCGAAGCAGAAGGTACGGATAGAACTGCCCTGCTCCGCCGTCGCCTTCAATGGCCCAGGCGAAACTGACGACAGTGCGCACCGCGCCGGGCTCTCCGTAACTCTCCTCTGCTTCCGGCACGAGACCGAGATAGATATCGTCGTCCTCTGCCGTCACGATGGTCGTGGTCGAGCGAACGCCGATTTTCACGTCACCAGTCATCGGGACGTCGACGAGCGTGCCCTCCGGCACCTTGCGGCGTGAACCGTCGATGTAGAGTTCGCCGGCCGTGATGGTGACTGTTTCGTCTTCGACGTTGACGAGAACGTCAGCACCGTCGATGCGGTCTCCGTCTCGGGCGATCAGGTCGCCGATGCCTTTGCGCTTCCGCTCCTCGATCGAGAAGGCTTCGTTCAGATCCGCGCCCTGCGACAGGTCGCCCTCGCCCAGGTAGACGCGATCGTTGTTCGGACGTTCGGAAATTCGGTCGCGAATCCTCGCAAGATCCGGCCTTTCGACCGGATCAAATACTAGAGTTGTCATAATGACCTCAGATGGTGAGATTGATGACAATGCGCTCGCGCACTGTTTCCAAGAACGTGAAGGAAATCGGCGACTCCCCCACGCGAACCTCGCCATCGGGAAAGTCGATCTGCTCTGGATCGAGCCATGTCTTGAAGGGCGCTACGCCCTGGGCAACGCCACCGAACACGACGGCTGCGAAGGCAACCTCGCCGGACGCCACGCCGAAAGCGATCGTCGCGTCATAAGCGAGAACGACCGTGTCTTCGGTGTCGCCGTAGTCGGTGATGTCCTGAACTGCGCGCACGACGCGGGCGTACCCGATAGGGTCGCCGTCGGCGTCATAGAGCCCGATATGGGCGCTCTTCTGCAGCATCAGCCAAGACTTCAGGACGCGCGCGTCAGAAACGCCGCCCCATGTCAGTCCGGGTGCTGCCCACGTAAGTGATCCGAGCCAGGTGACATCGTCGCCGTCAGCGAAATCAACGCCCAGTTCGGCTGCCACCCCGGCCTCGGCCGTGGCATCAAGTTCATGCGTCCGCCCGTGCGACCACTTTACTTTGCCGTCTGCAATGCGGACTCCGGAGCTGTCACCCCATATGGACCGCCCCCAGCGTGACCGCCCGTAGACATGGCCACGCACGTCGTATCCGAAGTAGCCGCGCCAGAAGAACGAGCGCGCCGGATCGGACAAGCCGGCAAGGTATTCGGCATTGGTCAGCCGCTGGATTTCATCGACGCCTGGTAGTTCGCCCATCTGGATCTGGTAGAGATGCCAGCGCCTGCGGCCGCGAACCTGATCCTGAATGTCGATGCCGTCATAGTCGATCCATGACAGTGACGTCGTGATCGCCTGCGGGGTTCCGCGGAGACGCTGCCACACCCTGCCCTCATCGATCAGGTCCTCGACCGTGTCGAAGAAGTCAGAAATCGGGCCGAGGCCGTATTCATTCACCAGCCACGGCGCGACCGTGATGTTGAGCGGCCGGGCGTATTTCAGGCCATGGATCGCGTCGATCGAAGGACCGAGCTCGCTCGCGATGTCGGTTGCCTCTTCCAGAGCCAACTCAAAAGCGGTGCTGTTGGATGGCAGAAGAGAAACAACCATTACCGAAGCCTCCCCATGTAGGACAGGTTTACCGTCCCGAACGCCGCCGCGCTGAACTTGTCCATGACAACGTCCGCTACCGGGGCAGTCAGCGTCACCTTCGCCGCTCCCGCAGCCATGAGGCGCGAGATGATCCACGACGTGTTGACGTCGAAGCCGATACCGCCCTCACTGTCGAGTGCGTCACGGAGCGTCTGCTCGAGGCCATCGAAGACCGACATGGGTGCCTCCGGCAGAAGCCAGATGCTCGCCGTCACATTGACGATGGTCTTGACCGCCGGCACCACGGAAAGCACGTCATTGACGGAGCGCACGGCTGGCGCACTCAGGGCCGCCAACACAGAGTCCAGCAACGGTGCGCCGGGCGTTCCGCCATTGCTCGTCGTCAGGATGGCGACTTCGATCTCAGGGCCCGTGCCAGGCCGATAGACCGCCACGTCTCGGACATCAACGTCCACCGACCGCGCATGAAACTTGTACCACTCCTCCGGCCCGGCCGTTGACCTGCCTTGGTCGGCAAGCACGATGCGCTCGCGAAGCGCCTTATCGGATTCGCCCGGAAGCCGGGTGACGCCGTGGTCCGCTGCAAGGTTGTCCAGGTCGGCGCCAGTGGCGTACGCAAGCAAGTTCGATCGGGACGCATCGTTGACGCGCGCCCGCTCCAGCATCTCGCGGTAGGCGTTCTCCTGAATGATGATCATTGCCGGGTCGGTTTCGAGCATTTCGACGTCGTAGTCCGGAAGGCCCGCGTCAGGATTGGCGAGGCGAACCGCCTCCCACAGATCCTGAAACGTCTGCTTCTGGCGGGCGACAATCGCCTCGTAATCCAGTTCCTCGATGACCTGCGGAGTAGGCAACGTCGATAGGTCGACCATGTCGCCCTCCATAGTGCTAAATCGTTAGTGCGACGCGCGCGACCTTATCCTCAGCGACGCTGTAGTCGCCCAAATGCCCGCGCGGGAAATAGGTGCCGGAGATCACAAGGCCGATCTTGCCGTCAGCGCTCACAGACCGCACGGCGCCCGTCCGCATTCGGAACCGAGGCTCCCATGCGTCGATTGCCGCAGCTGCGGCCGAATAGACGGCCAGGATGTTCTTCCGGATAGTCTTGCTGTCGACTAGGTCAGGCAGATCCGAACCGAAGGTACGGCGCATGACGCGCGAACCGATGGCCGTCTGGATGATCTTGCCGATCGACTGGTCGGTGTGCTCCCAGTCAGTGAGCGGCCTTCCGGTTACGGCGCTTATTCCTGCCGAGTCTCGCATGTGGCTCTTCCTTGGTATCGGCCGGAACATACGACGCCACAACACTGCCTCGCGGCGGGGTCAGTTCGGCAGCCTGCTCATCGCTAAGCGAGAACGGCACGCCGGCCGTGCGCCAGCGACCTGCGACCTCACAGTCGCGCTTTGTCGTGTAGAGTTTCATGTGGCCTCCTAGACTGCGTAGACGCGGCTGGCCGAACCCACGGCAACGTCACCGTCGCTGTCGACGTCGCCCTTGCGGTGGAGCAGCTGACCGCCCTCGCCGCCAAGGTGAACTTCTCCATCCAAGACGATCTTGGCCGCGGTGATTGTAACGGCCTCCCCGCTCGCCCCGATCACCGTGTCGCCAATCTTGATATGGAAGGGCACGTCGGCGTTCTCGCGAGCGTTCTCTTCGCTGTATGTCGAAAGGTCGATCGTCGCGTCCGCCAGGTCGCCGCTTTCTGAGTGAACGTCTACCTGCTCGTCTACCGACAGGATAACGTCGATTTTGACGCCTCCAGCCCCGAGCGTTCTGGGCCGTATCCAGGGCGTCAGGTACGGCTTTCCGCCCTGCTCGCCTAGCTTTACGCGATACTTTCCCGCGTTCTCGCCAGTCCCGACCTCAGCAACCCTGCCGGTTCTCTTGCGGTTTCGTCCACGGCGCTCGGCATCAGCGAGGCGGCCATAGATATCCGCGATCTGATCGGGAAGGTTGTCCGGAATCATGGTGCGCTTCCTGTACGGCTACCCCTACGAGACTGGCACAACCGGAGCCGCGCCGACCTCAACAATGGCGATATCGCCCTCGACGCCGTCAGGCGGCACGATCAGCAGGTTTTCGCCCTCTGTCTTCGTGATTCCGTATCGGCGGAGTTCCGTCTGCCAATCCGTCGCCGAGCCCGCGATCTGTGCCTGCATCAGCGCCACCTGGGCATTCAGCACGGGGTCGCTCTCGGTCGCGGCCTTGGCAAAGAACAGCGCCATCGGGCTTTCGGGCTTCAGGTCCCTGCCTCGAACCGGGTCGGGCATCAACATGACGGTCAGCTTGATCTGCTGGGCAGCCAACCGGACGCCGGAGCCGTCGCTGCTCGTGCGGGCCCGCTCGATCAGGCCGTTGCCCATGTGGAACTTGCGGAATATCTCCGCCCATTCATTTTCAGGGTCGGACAGCGTGTCGCCAATCTGGCGCGCAACCACGTCCAACAGAAACTCAAATGCGGCGTCTGTGCCTGGTATGCCGGGGTAGACAGCGCTCTCGCCGGTCTCCGGGTCGGTCACTACGTGGGCCGACGTCACGCCCATCTCAAACAGGAAATCCGTCGCGCCGTTATCTGTCCAGGAGCGGAGCATGTTCTCATCGGACTTCGCCGCATCGGCATAGACCGAAATGAACGGCTTCTCTTCGTCCGTCCGCAACTCGCCGTCCGCCGTGACGTCCAGCGCACCGATCTGGCTGTCCAGAACGTTGTCGCCCACCAGAGTCTTGCCGCGGAGCGCATAGACAGCAGCAAGGCGGGCTGCGATTCGTGTCAGGGACATGGGGGCTCCTTGCTGGTGGCTGGCTAAGCGTGCGGATCGAATTTAGGAAGGCGTATGTGACGATCTACCCACGGCGGCGGCAGGTCAGCGCTGAAAACCACTACCTTGCCGTCCGCCCAAGCAGATGTGCGCTTCTTGGCAAGGGCGATCGGAGATCCTTCTGGTGTTTCCTTACCGGGTTCATCCATGATGAAGTAACGGGCCGCGTGATGGCGGAGACCAGTCAAGCCGGCGGAGATGTAAGGCAAACTTCCGCCGAAAACATCACGCTCCATATCAATCGCCTGCATATTTGCCGCATAATGCAGGCGCACAGACTGGCCATCGTTGTGCAGCCTGTTGGCTACCCGCAGTGCAAGCGTCGACTTGCCATGCCCACACGGAGCGCTAATCCATATAACAAGTTGCTCAGGCTCTGCCAGGTATTCGGCAAGGATGGTCTCCGCCCACTGGCGGTCAGTCCAATCATCCGAAAATGCCACCGTCTGAGCCACGCCGACCGTAGGCAGCGCAATAACAGCCGTCGCGATCATTGCCGCACCAAGAAATGTGCGTCGGTTCATTGTTAACTCCTCATCTAGCGGCAACAAAAAGCCCGCCAGAAGAACTAGCGGGCCTTGTCTTGGCGCCGGTGATTTTGGGTTAGGCCGCCTTGGTGCTGGCCGTGTTGTCGTTGGCCGAGGGCCATGCCTCTGGCGGGATGACGATGTCGGGGCGGTTGTCTCGGACCCATTCGAGGGCTTCGCGGATGGGGATAAGCTTTCCGTGGGTCGGGACACCCTGGCGACGCAACGTCTTCACGATTTTTATATTTCTACCGATCCGCCGAGCAAAACTGCTAGCGTTGTCCACCCCCAGCGTGCAGCGCTTCGCGCTATTGAATAAGATCAGTTGCTCAAAATCGACGTTACGAGACACCCACTCTCTGCCGGCAGCAACAGGAACGAGCAATCCATCGTGGGGCAGACCGCGCTTTACCCATGACGAGGCTGTTGTCTCTGCGACATCAAATAAGCGAGCAAAAGAGGCAATAGTGACGGCAGAGTTGTTGTCCTTAAGTGGCAACGTATCATGTCTCTCATAGGCGCTTACGTTGTCCTCTACCCACTTGATCGCGTCCGGCCACTTTACCAGATCCCCGACCGTGGGTAGGCCACGGGCTATCCATGCCGAAACTTTACGCCGAGGTACGTTTAGGCGTTTTGCGGCAATGTCCAATCGAATGACCGAATTGTTTCGTGCATCATTTCTGCGCTGTCGATCCTTGAGGTGACCAAGATCAACGTTGGCCTCTACCCATGTGTTCGCATCGTCGATGGGAACCACGGCAGCGCGCAAAGGCATCCCCATCCCCACCCACTTCTGTAAGGTCGGATGAGACACTCCCCAACGCCTAGCAAATGCCTTCCGTGTCTCACACCCCTCCGGCACCTCGCCCCGGATCTCCCGTAAGGCGCCATCAAATTCGCCGATCTCCCTGCCCATGGGAAACTCAAACCCGCAAGCGCAGACAGGCTCTCGCTCGGCGCGGACCTCCTTGCACTCTGGGCACTTCCGTGGACCGCGCTCTAGCGCCTTACGCCGCTCCTTAGCCGCGCCACCGTCTAGGCTCCATGCCCAATTGTCAGCGAACCAGCCGTGTTCGTGGTAGAGACCCGCGTGGTCGAATATCATTGCACAGTCTTTGCCCTCGGCGATTCGCAGCACGCGACCAATCATCTGAAGCAGCAGCCGAACAGACCGCGTCGGACGCATCAAGATGACGGCATCAATAGCCGGGATGTCGAAGCCTTCCGTAAAGACCTCCACGTTGCTCAACACGCAGATCTCTCCAGAAGCCAAGTCGGCCACAGCGGCGTCGCGCTCGTCATCGGGCGTGTTCGCATCGACATGTGCCGCCGCAATGCCCTCCTCGCGAAACTTCTCCACCAGCGCCCTGCTCGCGTCTACAGATACAGCAAAGACCAGCGCCCGCTTGCCCGGAATGCTCTTCTTGTATTCCGACACAGCGTCACCGATCAGAACGGGCGTGTTCATGACCTTCTCGATATCGTCCTTGCGATAGTCGCCCGCCTGCATGCGTGCGGCAGACAGGTCCGGCTCGGAAGGCGCGAAATAGCGGAACCCTGAAAGCCACCCCTCGTCGACCAGTTCTTTAATGGAGGGACCGACGATCATCTCGTCGAACAATTCCCTCAGCCCTGCCCCATCTTGCCGCTCCGGTGTAGCGGTCAGTCCAACATGCTTCGCAGCCTGCGTCTTGTCGCGGATGTCGCGCCATGAAGCGGCCGGAGTGTGATGGCATTCATCCCAGATGACTAGCGAGGGAGCAGGCAACTTTCCGATCCGCCGGCAAATTGAGCCGACAGACGCGATTTGCACGCGCTTCTCAGGCTGAAACTCGTACCTCTTGCCGGTTTCTGTATCTTTCGCTGGCGAAATAACCCCGAAATCAATGCCAGCCTCACGAAATGCCTTGGCGGTCTGCCTGATAATTTCTTTGCGATGGCACAGAAACCACACGACGCCCTCGTGTCCGGCGACGATCTCCATGGCGGTTTTCGTCTTTCCGGCGCCAGTCGGCATTTGCAGAACCGCGCTGCCGCTCCGCTCAAGAGCAGCGAGCGTTTTCTCGACGGATTTCGCCTGATATTTTCTCAATGTCATTGTGTCTCCTCTGGCGCGGTAGTGGTTTGGTGTGCCAAAGGTAGTCAATATTTACAAATTTGTCAAGCCTCATTCAGATTCAGGACCAGCCTTGTATGGCTCCGGTCGTCGACGTCAGCCACCTCAAACCAGGGCTCGCCCCATCGTGACAGGGCCTTCACCTTGTCGCCCTGCTTAGGTTGCGGCCCAGTGTAGGTCGTTCGATCGATATGCAACTGCGCCTTATCGGCAACGATCCGAGAGCGCCAACCAGAATCCCGGCTGCCCGCTACACTGGTCGTCTTCCCCTCGCCGACCCGCAGGACCGCCTCAATCTCGACCGCCGGCCGCGTCGGATCGACGACGCCACTCTTTAAGAACGACAAGCGTACCGGCTCCGCGAACTTATCGTCCACGGCAGCCAGCACTTTGTCGCGCAGTTCGTGAAAACGGGCAGAAACTGGCATAATCAACTCCTGCCCGTCTTCTAGTTAGGTGTTCTTGGCGCGCAGCAGGGCGGCCGGACGCGTGCAAATATGCAGCGCGTTCGTCTGGGTCTCGCCGTAGACGCCCTTGTCCATCGGCAGCATTTCCTGCTTGGCGTAGTACTTCTTGCCGAGGGTGTTGACCGTCTCCATGTAGGGAGCCGGGGCAAAGTACGACTTGAACATGCCGCGGGCGCCCACCGGGAAGAACTTCGCCTTGGTCGCCTCAACGCCTACGCTCGCACCATCGCCGGTGGCAGCCACTGCGCCGTAGTTTTCGAATACAATGCCGCCGAACGTAAAGATCGGGTTGTCAGCGCGGTTGCCGCCAACGTAGCTATCGCGCAGGATTGCGGCCTCAGACCATCCCTTGTAGGTCTCGCGAACTTCAGCGTGCGAGATCAGCTGGTCGAAGAAGGTGTCGCCGACGAACGCATGGACGTAGCTGAACGGCGAACCGCCCATTGCCGTGCGAGTTGCCCGAACGATACCTGCGCAGGCCTTGCGCAGCGCGCCAGATGCCGGCGTCGCGTTGTCGAGGTCGAAGTCAACCTCAGCAGCCTGCGTCACACCGAACTCAGTGAAGAGGTTCAGGCTCGTCGCGTCAGCGTAAGTGACAACGCCCTGAACGGCGCCGAGGCGGCTGTATTCGTTGGTGACCTCGAGGTCGGACATGTTGTCCATGACTTTGTCGAGAACGACCGACATGACCGTCTCGAGTTCGGATTCGGAGCCGAACTTGCGGACGTTCTGGATTTCATCGGCGATAACCGACCATTCGCGCAGGAAGTGCGGAACCGTGAGGTTCTTCATGCTGCGCTTCTGGTTATCCTTCACGTCGCCCTTGCCGCCGCGGGGGGTCGGGGGGACGAGCTGAAGGGCGTCACCGATGCGCTCGATCGACACGGAGGTGGTCGAGACCGACTTCTCCTCGAAAAGGCCAAGAGCCTCAATTCGGCTGGGGCGGTATTCGATTTCGTTGATGGCGTCGGTGAGAGAGGTGACGCCGAACGCGTCATCCTTGAATACGTTGAGAATCGTCATAGGAAGCTCCTAAGAAAAAGGCCGCTCCCAAGCGGCCTATTGTTGATTTTGGCTAGAAGCGTCCGTTAGCGGACGATGATGCCGACTGCGGCAAGCTGGGTATGCTTGGCGCCAATCTTCGTGGCGTCGTTGACCGAAGCGTCGTAGGAGAGAGCGTCGCCCTTAACCTGTGCGGCGCGAGAGACGACTGCGGCCTTGACGTCAGCTGACGTAGCGTCCACGGCGTTGACGAGAACGGCGATCGCCGTCTGCGCGCCAGCCGTCTCGGTTACGGATGCATTGGTCGACGGCCAGAACTTGCCGCTTGCTGTGATTTTTCCCAGCACAGTACCAGGCTTGAGGATGCCTGCGCCGGATGCAATCACGACATTGTCGCGTGCTCGGCCGGCCTCAGCTTCAGAGAGAATGAATTCGCCGTTGTGGCGGCCTTCAGTGAGAATAGTCATATCAGACCGTCCTTCCGGTTACTTCTTGGAGAGCTTGTTTGCGCGTGCGACGGCCTTGGCCCACACTGGCTGCGCGTCACCGCCCTGCTTGCCGCCGTTGAGCGTTGCGCCCGCGAGGCGATTGGCTTCGTAGGCTGCGACCGCGTCATCAGCGCTTGCGGTGGCCACGGGCGCGACAGCCAGGAGTGCCTTTACCTTCTCTGCGTCGGCGCCATCAGCAAACAGTGCCTCAGCGAGCGCCTCACGACCCTTGGCCTCATCGAGCGACATAATGGCGGCGCGGCGTTCGCGGTCTGCCTTCAGCGCGTCGGCAACAGCCTTGGCCTTTTCTGCGTCGAGCTCTGCGAGTTTGGCCTCAGCGGCGGCCTTCTCGGCCTTCGTTGTGGCAAGTTCGGCAGCAAGCGCGTCCGCACGTTCTTTCTCAGACATGTCAGAATCCTTGTGGTTAGCAGCGGACGACGCTGCGTCGTTAATCTTCGCCATCGACCAGCCCTTAGCCTTAGCCTGGGCTGCGAAACGCTTCGGAGCGTTTGCGTAGGCGCGGTAGTCATAGGCGGCAACCGGCTTGGCTTTCTGCTCGCCTGTGTCGTCAGCAAAGCCGGCAGCGACAGCTTCGTCGCCATCGTACCAGGTCTCCGCCTTCATGATGTCGCGACATTCCGCGGCAGACTTTCCGCTACGGCGCGCGTAAAGCTTGGCATAGGCGGTAGCGTAGGCCTCGAGTTCCTCGATGGTCTTCGCATGATCCGCCGAATTGCCGTATGTGACGTTGAGCGGGTCATGGATCATCATCACAGCGCCGTCGGCTACCGTGATCCGGTCTCCTGCCATCGCGATGAGGCTGGCCGCGCTGGCAGCGATACCCTCCACGATGATGTGGACGCTGCCGTCATATGTCGCCAAAGCGGCGTGGATGGCCGCTCCGTCAGCTGCGATGCCGCCACCGCTATTAAGCCGAACAGTGATGTCACCATCCAGTCCAGCCAGAGCGGTCACGACCTCGGCATGGGTGAAGCCGTCGTCAAACCAATCGACGCCGACCGTGCCAGAAAGCGTGACTTCCTGACCTTTGACTTGAACAGTCATCTTGTTTTCCTTATCGGCTAATAGCGTCGGAACCCGCCGCGCACCGCAAAACGCTTGCGCTTCCCGGCGCAAAGCCCTTCATGGTAGGCGATGAGGCGCTTCAACTCGTTCTTGTCAGCTTGAAAGTAGCGGATCTCGTCCTCACCGAAGCGAGCCTGCTGAACTCCGTCGCCGGAAACGATAGCTGTGTAGAGCGCCCTGAGACGCTCCGCCTCTGCGCAATGGTCAATCGGCATTCACGTCCTCCGCACCTTGCGCTATCCGCCCAGTTGACGGCATTGCCGCACCCAACGGGCCGCCACCGCCAACACTCCGCCCATAGGGGATCGGAATCCCCTTTTCGTTCATGTCGGTGATCTCTGCGGCTATTTTCTCTCGCGTCACGGCAGCGTCGCGACCCATAAGTGCCGCTTCGTCTTCCGTCGATGACAAGCCAAGCTCAATCCGCTTGGCCGAAGCCATGGTCGCCTTGTAGTCATCCGCCACGGGCTGGGCTGGGCCAGGCCACTCGGCATTGCAGACAAGCTCACGGTTGGCCGCGAATGCCGCGTATCCACCCTTGAACGGTATCTGATCCATGCCGATCTTCTCGTCGAGCCAAGACTCGTAAATCGCCTGGCAGAACGGAGCAGCCACACGCTCACGACGACGCGTCACGATCGGCCATACCGACGACATCGCCATGCGCACCGACGAGTAGTTCGCGTTGGAATGATCCATCGCGAAAGCCTCAAAGGTGATGCCAAGCCGACGGGCCATCTCTCGCTGAAGGTTCTGCGAGAACGGTATGTATTGAGAGCCCGGCGTTGCCGCCGTATGCATGTGGAATTCTTCGCCCGGACCGAGGTGGTTGATCCGCCCGTGGTCCGACATTGAGATGCCGTTTTCCTTCAGCGCGTCGATTCGGTTGCCCCAGACATCCAAAAGGTCCGCAGCGAGATCCGGGTCGTCATCCTCAAGCGTCCTGATCGCCTCGAAAGCGGTCTCGGAAGGCTCCGGCGACTTGATCGTGGCGGCAAACGCCGTCTGCAGCAGGGCTGTTGTAAGGGTCGCGTCGGCCAACTGGTCGTACTGCGCAGCAACTTTCAGGATCGGCGCAAGGACAGAGATGCCGCGAACGCTGTCGGGATTCTCCCCGCGGTCCATAACGTGGATCACCCGCCGCAGCGGGCCGTTCCACGCGGGCACGTCGAAGTCAAAATCCTGCCCGTTCTCGCGTCCGATCAACCTGAACTTGGTTGGCGACCCGCGTTCTGGGTCAAGAAAGATGCCCTGATCAAGACCGATGAATTCATTTGTCTCGCGTTTCAGGCGATGAGGCGCCACCAGCGACACTTTCGTGCCCGTTTTAATGCCATGCCGCCTGCGCATGGCTCTTGGCATGAAGTCAATTAGACCGATGGCCTCGCCGCTAGCGAGATAATACCTGATAACTCCATCAAGATGCTCGGCGAGCGTCGTCGTGCCGTTGAGGCTGTATTCCTGCGGTCGCCAGACGTGCAGATACCACTCATCCTCGACCAGCCTCGACCACGCTGTGATTTCAGCCGGCGTCCAGCCAAGTTTTGCCAACTTCGGCCTTGCCGACAGCTTAAGTTCATCACCAATCGTGTCGGTGATGATCTGGTCGACCGCACCAGCGATCCATCCGCTATTGTGGATGAAATCCCAGGCTAGCGCTGAAGCACGCTCGGCCGACTCTCGAACGCTAACCGCGCCATCACGAGTGACGGCGCGGCGCATTGTCAGAATGCCGGAACTATTGTCGCGCAGGTACTGCGCTCGGACGCGCTTAACCGCGGGAGCGGCCACCTTGACGCCGGGGGCTTTCACCCGGATCTTTGGCTTGTCGCTCATCGATAGGCCCCCCATCGCTCCCGCTTACGGCGAGGTGTCCGCTCCTTCGGCTTCCCGTCTCCGGGCACCTCCGTCGCGTTCTCCTGGCTTGGCGAATTGTCGTTCGCTGGCTTTTCTTCGGCCTTGCGGGATTGTCTGCGCGGCGTTTTATCAAGTTTGTTCGGTAGAGACATTCGTGCCGCCAGTGCCAGTACCAAGCAGTCCCACGCCTCATTTCGGGCGCCGGCCGTCTTGGTTTCCCATTTTCGCGTCGTTCTCCCGCCCACCGTCTTGGTGACCGCGTGCTCTGACGTCAGCTGCGTGAAGTAATCGGAGCTCAGCCCCACGGCCGGGAAGTGAATAGCCCGGGGCGTTGGATCGTCCTCGTTCGGAACGATTGCAAGACGAGACGAGATATCGTCTTTCGCCGTATCGACGCCGATGATGTACGGCTTGTCGCCGCTATTCTTCGTCCGGCTGGCCGTCTTTGGCCAAATCATGCGCGGAGCCTTTGGATCGCGATTTCCGCGACCGATGCACGCATATATTCGGCGACGCTTACGGTCTCGAGCGAACTTGTAGACCATCTCCGATCGGTGGCCCGCGCTATCGATGCAGGCGGCTTGCGCGAAGAGTTTGCGCCCGTCGTCGGTCTCGCACGGCTCTCGGATCAGTCTGTCGAACTCGTCCCATATGGCCAGCTTCGACGTGTCACCGTTGATCACCTCGTGGCGAGCGACCCAGCTTTCTCCGTTGGCGCCCCAGGCAACAAACGTTGCCTCAATGCGATCATCCTGAGTGTCCGCCCCGACCGTAACCATAATGGCCCCGTCAGGTAGCGTCTCCCAGTTGTACGGCTCGCATCGGCTTCTCAGGACGTCTGGATCGGCAACATTCACGACTTCCTTGTGCGGCAAGCCGAGCACGAGGTTGACGAACGTCTTCTTCCTCAGAGGGTCCTTGTAAGCCGCCAACCACTCGACGGCCAACGCTGCCCATGACGCATTTGGGAACAGGCTGTAGGCTGCCCAAATATGGAAGCCGGCATGTCCGACGGACGGCTTGTCAGCAATCCACTCCCCGCCGTTGATCATGGCGAGTTTGTCGTGCTCCTCAATGCGGCAACCGTTCGCTTCGCAGCGGAAGTGTGCCGTTTCCGTCAGGTGGTTGCCGCCCTCATCCTTATCCCACTTGAAGTTTTCCCACTTCAGGCGCTGCTTCGTCCCGCAATGCGGGCATGGGACGTGGTAATGGCGCTGGTCGCTTTCCTCAAACGACTTCTCGATGCGGCTGATACCCTGCACCGTTGGCGTGCTGCCAAGGATAATCTTGCGATTCCAGAACGTTTCTGTTCGCTTGGTGCCGAGCGAAATCTGATCGCCCTCATCGCCCGCGCCGTTGGCTGGATAGCCGTCGACCTCGTCAAACGCGACGATGCGGACCGTAATACGACGAAAACCGGCCGGGCTGTTCGCCCCAACGAAGGATACCGACGCGCCGTTGCGAAAGATGCGCTTGTCGACCTTCTGGTTCGCCGCCTTCGAGTTCAGATCGCCTGCGATTTCAGCCAGGACCGGCGTATCGCGCAGCATCGGCGCAATTTCCGTCTGGCTATAATCTCGAGCGTCGCTTTCCTTAGGCTGCACAATCAGGATAGGCGCTGGGTCCTGGTGGATGTAATATCCGACCATGTGATCCAGCATCTTTGTATAGCCCACTCGCGCGCTCTTCATGACCGTGATCTGACGAACAGTCGGATCGGTCACAGCGTCGAGCATTCCGTCCTGGTAACGGAAGGACTTGAATTTGCCAGTGTCTGCGCTGGTTTCGCGAGACAGGAATGCGTATGTGTTGGCCCACTGGCTGAGCGTGAGCTTGGGTGGCGGCTTTAGCGCTTCGCTACGGGCTCGGCGCAACCTCGTCAGCAGACGGGCCGAACCTGTGCTGTAGCGACTTGCGGAGTTCTCCGAAGTCTCTTTGCCCATCATCAATCGCCAACTCGTTCAATGCGGCAATCACTTCCTCGTCGATGATGGCCTTAATCTCTTCGGCCGACTTCAAAACGGCAGCCGAAGGCGCCACTTTAGAGCCGATACCCAGAAGCCTGTTCCTAACAACTGCGTATTCGCTGGCCACCGCCACGA
Source organism: Shinella sumterensis (assembly GCF_004514425.2). GTDB lineage: Bacteria > Pseudomonadota > Alphaproteobacteria > Rhizobiales > Rhizobiaceae > Shinella > Shinella sumterensis. The sequence continues at coordinate 236,930 of NZ_MYFN02000004.1, read as the reverse complement.
TTACGTCCTCGATTTCCACGACTGCGCCGCTTTCGCGCTCGAATTCGAGCTGGCGAAGAAGGGCAGCGTAGTTTTCTTTAATGCGCTCGGCCTCAGCCTTCGACCACTTTGCGCCGCCCGGTGCGGACACCAGTTCTTCGGCGGCGGCTTCAAGGCTTGTAGTGTCCGCGACTACGTCCGCGCCCCGATCCGTTGCGGACACAGGATGCTCCCCGCCCCGCCAATCCAGATCCAGATACCGAGGATCGATTGTGCCGTCGGCCAAAAGCTTGATATGCTCGGACTTCACCTTCCTGCGGACGACCTTGTCATCGCAGCCGGCGCGGCGGGCAAACTCCCGAATTGAAATCCCAAGAGCCATGCCCGCGGACACCTTTTCAAACTACCCGATGTGGCGAAGCCGAGGCGTTCGCGCCCGCTGTGCTATATTTGCAACACACGGTCCCTATGATGGGGGTGCGTTGCAAATATGTAACATCTGCCTAGCCTGCGCGTACGAACTTGGATGGGTCGTTGTCATTTGATGGCTGCGGAGCGATCACTTCGACCACGCGCCATCCGCCACGCACTGTGCCCATCCTAAGCTTGGCCAAGTTGCTGGAGTTTCCGCTGGTCAGTCTGCCGGATTTAACCATGTAACTCTGGCGCGCAGTTATCCTCTCGCCAGAATTCACATTCTCATAGACGCGCTCAACCCAGTCTCGAACCGGAACTTTTTTACTGTTAGCGTTCCTCGAGCATTTGGCCGACTGCCGCGCCTCAAACTCCCGCCTGGTCATCTTCGTTAACGACCAGCCGCCAGTCACACGGGACGCATCCCGCACGATGTAGTTAACGCGATCACGATTGATGCCGGAGTAATCAGAGAACTCAAAGCGAGTGCCAGCGAACAGGTCGCCATCAATGTGGTGGAACTCGTAGATGGTTAAGTCGACGTTCGTCGCGCCCCACCCCTTATTGGACGCAGCCCACTTCCTGCGCGCCAGCCCGTAACTCTTCCGTGCGCGGTTCAATTCGTATCGCGGGCACTTACTCATCATAATGAGCGCCGCCCATGCATCTCGCCCACCGTGAATATGGGCGAGCAGCAAATGCGCAAAGTAGTGATCCTCTGGCGTCAAACGAATGAGGTTGTGGTGGTTATCTCCGCCACCCATCCAGCGAGGCACGATGTGATGCATCTCGGTCACATCTGTGTCGTCGGGAGGGTTCTCGCGACGATCCTTAAGGAAATCTAGATAAACCCTACGGTACTCCATGGTCTCGACTCCATGTCGACCTCATGGAAATGGCGAGGAGCAATGAAGCCCCTCGCCACCACAACGACTTGCGAGAGGTCGAGAATCGCAAGTGTTCAGTTTTTCTTAGGAAAGCGCCCCACCAGCCAACCTGCGCAGGTAGTGCGTGACGCGCACATCAAGCGCGTCCTTGCCCCTATCGAAGGTTGCAGCCGTGTTGCCCGTGGTCGCTTCGGTCGGCAGGACCACGTCGGACTTGACGACCTGGAACTTGTTCCCAACACGCCGGAACACCTGACCGTTCCAGTTGCCCTTGACCACGCGGTTGGGCCACCATCCGGCCTTCATGAACGTGCCGGCAAAGACCTGACGCTGATTACGGGGCGCTGCGCTCACACCCTTCCGGGTCTCGCGCGCCTTGAAATACTTGAGCCTGATCTCACCGCCCTTGACGGGGATCTCGTAGGCCAGCGTCGCAGGCGTGGACCGTATGCGCTTCTTGACCGCCTTGGCGCCCACTCGCTTGGCGAGGCCCGACTGGTCAGCCAGCGCCCTGCCCGTGGCAGTGGCAGCCTTGGCGCCCGTATCGTTGATTGCGCGGCTGTAGATCGTGCGAGCCTTGCTGTCGCCGAGTTCACGAGCAAGCTGCGTGAAGCGGCGTACGCCGTCGCCTGTGATCGATACGACTAGCATGGTGGTGCCTGCAGCTGGTTGCGGAGCCCCGGAGTCGAACCGGGTGTCTCGTGGTTATGAGCCACGCGAGATACCGTTTCTCTAGCCCGCAGAGTAAGCGCACCACGAACGCCCGGTGCCGGGAGAGCGCATGTAGCGCTGAAACCAAAAGCGGCTGGGAGCAAGACGCGGTTTATCTATCCGCCGCTCAACCAGCCGCACGATCGCCATGTCGCGAGAGGAGGCGCGCCACAGCAATAAGATGCCCAACGGAATGCCGCGTCCAAGCCGCTGGCATCTAGCCGTAGATGGGCAAAGGAAGACGACACGGCAGACCTCACAGGCTGCACTGCGCTCGGGTTGCGATCCCGTGCCGGATAGCGTGTCGACTGATCAGCAGGCGGCTCCCATACGGTGGGCCTTTGGGTATCCGGGCTTATGCTTCCGCGACCGGACCTGCCAGATAACGACGAAGCGCACCGTTGCTACGCCCGTGGGCGAGACTGCCGTGTTGGTCGCTTCGTCATGCGAAGATGGACACACGCGCAAGTCAACGTGCATCGGTCGAGTGGCGTCCGCGCTTGCACTGCGGCTGATAGCCTATGGCCGCAACCATCACTGGTCGGCAGCATCTTCGCATAGCAAGGAACGGGCGGGCTTCCCCATCCTTCTCAGGAGTTACAATTTCCTGCCTTGCCAATAGTTACCCGTCGCTCAGAGGCAGCAACTAAGTGCAGCATGTCAACGGGGCGCCCTCGGGCGCGTGGATGTGGGAAGCAATGCTATCCCTTCAATTAGTACGCACCCACGCGCCACGAAATTTATGCCGCTCGCAATTTTCTTCCTTGGTCGATCGAAACGAGGATTTCAGCCAGCTCGACCAGTGCGGCCTTGCCCGCCTCAAGTGCTTCCGACTCCTTGAAGCCCAGTCGCAAACCGATCGACTTCAAGTTCCCGCGCGCCGCCACTTCGTCGATGATCCCGGCCGCATCACTGCCGCGCTCTTCCGGCGCTTCCCACATGACAGCACCGCTTGACGAATTGCCTGTCGGGCTGCACACGCCGCCCATGAACGACGCGCCCTCTGCTACGGCATCAGGACCGAGCCGTGCCGCATGCGGCAGCTGCCCTGCCGGGACGCCGCCATCCACGCCGTGGGCCTGCAGCTCCTTCCTGGCTGCCTCAACACCCGGCAGCGGGTCATACATCGGCGCGAGCGCCGGAAGGCCTGAGAAGTCACGATGGCAGTGCGCTGCGTGCATCGGCGATGGCGTTGTGGCCTTCGTCGCAAGGTAGAGCCAAGGCGTGCGTTCCTTGCTGGTCTTCTTCTCGGTGCTGCGCGCCCTATCCGTCGGTTTGAGCTTCTTGCCCTTCTTCGTGACACCCCACTCTGTAAGCCTGCCGTGCAGGAACTTCAGGCTGCCGATCTCGGTGCGGCCCTTGCTCGTGTGGGCCACAGGAAGCACGTTGCCTTCCTTGTCATGCGACGCTGCCATGATCTCGCCGATGGTCGGGCGGATTTCCTGCCTCGTCGGCTCGACATCGACGAACCAGTTCGCTGCAGGTCGAGGAAGGGCGGCGGCGAGCGCCGGAGCGAGTTCAGGGTGGTTGTCGTACAGCCAGCGAAGAGCGGGCAGCGTCCCGCGGTATCTCGGGTTCTGTGGCTTGTTGTCGTTCGCGGCTTTGAGCGGCTTCGGCGGGGCGTTGATGGCAGCGTGTAGCTGCTCGGCCAATGAACCTCTTCTCATGCTGTCTCCTCGATGCCGGCAGGGTGTGGTGGTAACAAAAATATAGTCCAAATTTACAAATTTGTCAAGGCGAGTTAGCGGCAAGCCAACCGCGCACCAGCGCGACAGCCTTGTCGGCTGCCTCACCGACACTTGCGAACCGCACGACCTCGACGTGGTGCCCAAGCCGGGCCAGCGCCGCATGCCGATCGACCTGCGCTGGAGACAGCCTGCCTTTACCGACCTTGTTCTCAAACATGCGCAGACGGCCACCAGAGAGGTAAACGCGCACGTCGGCCTCACCGGGCGTCATGCCGGCGGCAATCGCTTCCTGCTGCGCCCTGGGGCCGCGCTTGGCGCTGTTCTGGTCGCCAGCCAGCAGGAACTGCTTTCCGTACTCCGGCATAGCGCGCAGGGCGCGGATCTGCGCCGCCTGGCCTTCCCACTCCTTCGGCGGGGCGTCGGTGATGGTCACCTTACCGTTGGCGGTGGTGATCTTGACCCGCTTGCCGTTGACGCGGGTCGTCTGCGTCTGCCGGGTGCGGTTGCTGGCGCTTGTGCTGCTGGCTGCCATGGGGATCTCCTCGGTGGTGGTAGGGGTGGTTATAGGTGGTGGTGTTTTGAGGTGGCTATCCGCTACCCTCCTCCACTCCACCACACCACCCTCCACACTAAAGTGTAGGAGGTGGTGGTGGGAGGTGGATTCAATGCGTCGTGGTGTGACTTTCACACCACCTCAAAAACGAGGTGGTTAGAGGTGGTTGAGGTGGCTAGTTTTGGCCTCTTTCACACCACCTCAAAAGCAAGGTGGTGGGTGGTGGTTCAGGCTGCTCTTGCGAATTCTCCGTGGTGCTCTTCGACGGCTTTCAGGTATGCTTCATGGGCTTCCTCTGACTTATCGAAGTATCCTAGGCAAACCTTTGCGCCACCAATCCTGATGTCGGCCCGCCACTTTCCCTCTGCCTTGTGCCAGCTGACGCCCTTGAAGCCAGACGTGTTATTCGATTTCATATCCGTGTTCATTTGGTTCTGGCTGTTCGTCGCTACGCGCAGATTGTCCCACCTGTTGTCGGACCTGTTTCGGTTCTTATGATCTATGAAAACTTCGGGAATGGTGCCGGTCATATATAGGAAGGCTAGGCGGTGGGCTGCATACCTTCCCCCGTCCACTCCGATGTGGATGTATCCATCCCTTGTTAACTTGCCTGCGCGGTCTCCAGCTCGAACTCGCAGACGGTCGACGCGCCATGTGAAAATCCCGCTATTCGGATCGTAGAACAGAAGGGACCTAAGCCGATCTGATGTTAGCGGTCCCTCGTGGCGACGATCGAGGTGCGGCCTTCCTCTCACCTCGACAACGGCATATCCGGGCAACGGCGAATACTTCTCGATGATTGATTTGATGGCGTGGTGCATCACCTGCTCTCCTTGCTGTGTGGCCAATCGGCGGGGCGGTAGCCCTCGTCATAAGCGGTCATGAGTAGGGCGACGTGCGTGGGGACTGGGCGCGGGTTCTTGGCGCGCTCATAGGTGCTGATCGTCAATGGCGCTTCGTAGCGCAGAACGCGCGCAAGCTGGGCCTGCGTGAGGCCCAGCCATTGACGGATCGTGCGGAACTGAGTGTTGGTCATGCTATCCTCGTCGCCAATGCGGGCCGAAAGTCTTGCGCATCATGTAGTCGTCGTAGATCAGTTCTTGAGCCCTGCTGATGATCAAGGGCGCATAGCTGCGAGGCAATTGCTTGCCGTCGATGTCGAGAGCCACATCGCCTAGCCGAGCGCTTGTCACCCCCGACTTTTTTAGGTCCTCAATGCGCTCTAGGCCTTGGTCGCGAAGCATGTTTCCAACCCATGTTTCGCTCGCCATAACGCCGGCTGGCGCCGCCATTACGCCGCCTCCTTCGCCATTGCTTCGAGGATGTAGTTAGCTTCGTCGTTAGCGAGGAAGATGAGATAATCTTCATCATGGCGAGCCTGAGCGATTAGGCCTTCAACGGCAAACTGTGTTGCCACGTCGATGTTGAAAGTGCGGTTCTGGAAAATCTGGTAGGCCTTGTAGGCTTCTGCGTACTTGGCGAGCGCTTCAATCTTGGTCATCTCAATCTCCTCGGTGGTGGTAGCGGCGTTGGTGATTATTTATATATGCCAAATATCCTAGTAAGTCAATAAGCCTACCAAAGAAAAAGGGGCCGAAGCCCCTCTTTTTTGTTCAGGCGGCCTCAGCCGGCCGGACGAACTTTATCTTACGGTCAAAATGCTTCGGGTCCGGCTCGTCAACGACGGCAAGTATGCCACTCGATATCCATGCGTCGAGAATGGCCTTGACCTTGCGCTTGTCCGCGGTCATGGCCTTTGCTGTTTCCACATGCATGCCCAACGCTGACGCGAGGACGTACCCGGCCCAGTCTTCAGACTGAGACGACTCGCGGTAATTCTGGTTGGCGAATCGCACCAGGACTTCCTTGCGCACGTCCGGAGGGACGGCCTCGGCGATCTCCTCCTTGGACGGCCATTTCCACTCAGTCACCACAGGGGCGAAGTCCTGAGGCTTCGTGAGACCTCGACCATTGCCCAGTGGAACGCCTACGAGGTGACGCCAATCCAGCTTACTGCTTAGTGGGGTTAGGTTCGACTTGCCATAGGTCACGGAGAAGTACCCGAACCTGTCAGCGCCGTCGACGCCGGCCTCGTTTGCTTGCTCCGGTGACATGCGGTTCAGGACGCGAACCGATCGAGCCGCGCCGATGAGGGAAACCGCACCTCGAGCGTCTTCGACGGTAGCCTCCCGGTCGGCGACCTTGCGCAGATGGTGGACGATGTCGATCGCGCAGTTCGTGTAGTCAGCGATTTGCGCCCACAGCTTGGCCACCTTATCGATTGCCCCGTTGTCGTTCTCATTGACGCTGTGCGTCGACACGAACGGGTCCACGATCATCACGTCTATCTTGTTCCGCTCTATCTGTTCGACCACAGCCTCCACGATAGGTTGCTGGATGCGCACGCCTGCCTTCTTGTCGTCAACAGCGACGACCAGCTCCTGCTCGCGCCCGCTATCGAGAAACAGGTGCCCCTCGATGTCTTCCGGCTTTAGCTTGTAGTGGATGGCGGCAGCCATGATGCGCCGCTCCATCTCGTCGCGAGGATCTTCCGCATTAAACACCCACACACGCAGGCGCTCCGCAGGCTTGGTGCCGAGCAAAGTCTTGCCCGACGTCATCGCAAGAGCTTCCGCAAGGCTAAGGCTGGTCTTCCCCAAGCCGCCGGGGCTGACTGTTACGGACACGTATTTACGGATCAGGTGATTTCCATAGGCGAACTCTCGACGGGCAATGGACTTCGGGTCGATCCACTTGAATGCGGTAGCAGTCAGCGGACTATTGTCGTTCGCCGGCTCCTCGTGCGCCGTATCGGTGATCCCGGTCGGGATATCTTCAGTCTCCGGGGCGTCTGGCTTGGCGCTTTCATCCCGTTCGGGATCATTCTCACCTTCAACGGCGACATCGTACCGCTCGGGAAGCCCCGTCTTTACACGTGCCTTGCGTAGCCCGTTGGCGACCATGCGCTGCACGTCGACAAGGCGCGTGTTGTCCTGGTGAAAATCCTGCTCCGGCGGATGACGCGGCTGGAGCGCGCCGGCCTTCAGGCCATTTTCGATGGTTTTGCAGCAGCGAGACCAATCCCTGCCCCATCCACGCGCTACGTCCTGTAGTTGAGCACGCGCTTCCGATTCGGACAGGTGGCCACCGCCAACCCACTGCCCGAGCGAGAACGCCGCGTCATTGAGTGCGTTGTTCCGGTTTCCCATCGGCTCTGATGCAAGGTCAGATAGCTCTCTCTCGATCGCCGCGTCGACATAGACAACATTCGTGGAACTCGCGGCATAGTGCGTGTGGGACGGCGCGGATTTCGGCAATAGCAGGTCGAGCAGCCAGGCCGGGGCGTCGGCGATCTCGCGCGTGTCGTCCGCCCACTTGTAGTGTCGTCCATTGGACAGGACGCTGCCCGCCGCAACGACGTAGCCGCCTTCCGACCGGATATCCACGCCAGCACCGAGTGCGCCGCGGTTGCGTGTGCCGGCCACGTATTTGAAATAGATGTGCAGGCCGCCATTCGGGCTAATGACGCGCGCCGTCACAGGGAGGGGGCCGTGCTCCGCCTCCATGTCCGAAAGCCAGGCGAAACCGTTGGCTCCGCCTGGCTTGTTGTCGATGTCTAGCGCGAAGAAACCAGTCGGCGACCCCGTAGGGAGGCCGATGGCCGCGTCTGGCCAGTCGCTCCACCACCTGTCGATGATGTGCTGGAACTTCGTCGCCTGCTTGAAGCCATGAATCGTGAGAGGTGTTTTCTCGCCTAGGGTCGTTACTTCGCCTGTATGTCGATCGACAACATCTTCTGCCTCTGAGCGGCAGGGGAATACCGGCCATCCCTGGGAGACGTAGGCATTGGCAAGTTGATGGGGCGTGGGTTGTGTGGTTTCGGTCATGCTGCTTCCTTGAATTCTGAAAAATACCGCTTGATGGATAGGGCCATTGGTCCTAATGTGCTCATACCAACACCGCAGAGGAGACAAACATGAGCCCCGAAATCGCCGCCCTTCTTGCCCGCCGCCTCGCCGCTCCGAAGCAGTTCGAAGTTGTCACGCTCTTCGCCGATGGCACTTCGCGCCGTTTTGAAACCGAGACCCGCGGTCAGGCCGACAACTACGCCATCGGCGAGAAGCGCAAAGTCGGGAAGGTCTTGAAGAACCGCGAAACCAATGCTGAGGTTCGCGTTGTTGATGTCTACGTGGCCGCGCTTTAAGGAACGACGCCGATGATCAACCTCCCCGGTCCCCGCAAAGAACGCAGCAACGATGACGCCCGCCGCGGCATCCCCATGACTGCACCCGAAGTGCGCTGGGTCATTGACCAGCTTGAAGCACAGAACCCCAACAAGAACGCCCGCAGGCGTCTGGCGGAACTCGCGCTGGGCCGTCCGAACATCACGCCTGATGGCAAGGACGTCTACCGCGAGTATCTGGCTCTGCTGAAATGACCTCCGCCGAACTGGAATCCCGGTGCGCAGCATTGTTCGGCGCCAATTGGCAGACGGCATTCGCGCGCCACAGTGGTGTGGACGCGCGAACCGTTCGACGTTGGAAGGCTGGCGACCGTGAAATCCCGCCATGGGTGAATGCGTTGCTTCACGCATGGGAGACCTTGCGCGAGATGGGGGCGGATTGGTAGTTGTCGTTGGCCGCCTCTGGAACCTTCGCCGTCCTCGCTATCGAGATAAGCATCTCACGGAAGGGAACCGGCGTATGGATTCGCGGTGTGCTGTTCTGCCCCCCGCCTTTCGCCCCAACCTCACCGAGGCGCTTGGCGCGCTTCAGCCCCATTCTGGCGATCACTTCCGGATCAAGACGTGGTTCGCCGATGCCCCAGTCGAGATCAGGTAGCTCTACCCTGTACGCGACCAGCAGCGTGGGCTTACGGGCATAGTGCCCATATCGCCCCTGCTCGACGCAACACGTCCAGCCACCATGGAAGTCTGCGGAAATCCACCCGCCCTCTCGTGGCGGTTTGTTCAAGCCGAAGTGCGCCCACGCATGACTGCCCCACGGATGCTCTATGACGCCGCCCCATTTTCGCGCCGCGGCCAGAGCGGCTGCAAAGCACCCACCATCGTCGCCTTTCACTTTCCGTATGCCAGTCTGCTTGATGAACAGCGGCTGTCCAGCCCACAGCTTGCCCCATCTCTGGCACGGCGGATGGGCAACGACCGGGTGCGGGCCGTCATAGAGCCGCGCGTCGCGAACCTCGTCCCATGGGTCGACGCCGGGCAAGCCGTAGTAGGCGCCATTGGTTTCGACATAGAGGGCGGCGACGGGACGAACGTTATCATTATCGTGCTTCATTGCGCCCCTTTCAGATCGCCGCGCACGACGATCGATGTCTTGGTACGATATGCGTAGAACGGCGTCTTCTTGCCGCGCAGGTCGAGGAACGCTACGCCGGCAGCGAAGCCTCTACGCTCGGGGTAGTCAGCCTGAAACTGCAAAGCGACGGACAGTGCGTCGCCCCAGTTCTCCGGCTTGGTGTTGGTTATTTTCAGGTCCATCAAAAAGGCGCCTCTTCTCGCAGCAAACGCCGCAACGTGTCCCCGAACGCCATGACGATCCGCTTGCACAGCATCTTGGCGTCGAGCTCGTCGAAGTGGTTCAGGTCGGAAATCCCGCGCTCGTCGATGATCGCCCCGAGCTCTTCCAGGCAGCCGTCAAGGGCCTTGAGTTCGTACACGTCAAACCGCCGCATATCGCGGACGGTCTCGATCAGGGCGCTGCATTCAAGGCAGAGATAACCGGGGTCCTTGTCGGTTCGGGACGTGAAGCCAACACCGACGCCGAACGACCGCATGCTGCAGACTCGGCAGACGGTCGGGTTGCCATGCTCGTCGGCCGTGGGCGTTATGGGCAGGATGTCTTTGCCTGGGAGCCGGGTCATGCTGCCACCGCGGAGAAGAGGTCGGCTTGCCGTGCCCGATTGTCGTTCGCTGGCGCAACGGTTATTGCTGGCGCAATAACTTCTGGCGCCGGCATTGCCACGTCACCCTCTTGCGCGAAGTCGACGCAGACGATCTCGCACATCGGCGAGACTCCCTTCCAATCGTTGATGTAGAAAGCCGTATCGATGCCGCAACCAGCGTCAAAGTGAATGCCGGTAAATTCCTGGAACTTGACCGCCTTGCCGTCCTTCTGTCGCTCGTAGCACGGGCGTCCACTGTAGTTAAAACCGGCCGACATCTGAGGGACGATGAACGCCCCGCTGCCAGCAAGGTGGGCCGCGATATCGATAACGTGGAACTCGAAGTCCTTTCCGCTATAACGCGGACTATTGCGCTCGCGCTTGATGGCACCGAACGGTGGATTGCTGATCGCCACGTCGAACCGGCCAAGCTCCATGTCGAGCACGTCCAGTACGTCGGCCAGAACCCACTCCGCCTCGGGCAGGATTTTCTGCCCGACTGCAAGATAGTCAGGATTGCGCTCCACGCAGGTGATGCGCGCCTTCTGGTGGCTTCTGTGCCAGCATGCATAAGACAGCATGCCTATGCCAGCGCACAGGTCGATGATGCGGCCGCTGTAACCGCCTTGTCCTATGGCGTCGATTGTGAAGTCGAAGGCCATGTCGTAAGGCGTGAAGAACGCTCCTGCCGCACCGTTGACGTGGTTGGCGCCCTCGTTCCAGTTCCGAAGAACAAACTCTTTTTCGTCTTCGGTGAGTACGGGCTTTGTTAAGAGGTCGCACGCCTGCGCATGCGCCTTGGCTTGCGCCTTGGTGAGTTTGGCCATTATGCTGCCTCCTGCAGGGAGGGGATGTTATCATTCGCAGCAACCAGCGGCGAAAACCTCCCAACCTCATTCCCCCACGCTGACCACCCGGCCCACGCCTGCCGAGCAAACAGCTCGAGGTAAGGCCCGGCGACCAACTGCTCGACGCGGCCATAGACTTCGTCCGGCTTCCGGCTGTGTTCACGCCGCGGTGCGCGGATGACGGAGCGGACACCACGCGAAAGGCGGCGGGGCTTTCCGCGCTTGAACAGGTGGCAGATCTCGACTTCCTGACGGGTCCAGTAACCCATTCCCATACGGCCCTTGTCCCATATGAAGGCTACGGAGACGGGCTTGAACCCCCAGGCAGCCGCCACGTCGAAGGCTTCACGCTGCAGGTGGCTGACCGTCCACATGAACAGCAGGCAATCCTTGGCTGCGACTTCCGCGACGGGAAGCGCCGCGATATCGGCGAGCGACATCACGGCATAGGGCTGCTCACCTCGAGCGGGGGCTAGTTGCTGATTGGAGTAACTTCTGAACGACCACGGCGGGTCGGCCAAAATTGCGCCGTAGCGCCCTTCTGGTAGCGGCTGCATGGTATCTCCTCTTATGTGGTATGCCCGCCCGTTGGTAGCGTGCGGTTTAGGTGGCTGTATTGACAGAAAAGTGCACGGCCTGTCGGGCAGTGCGATATGACTGATAATGCTAGTTGGCCCGACGTATGTTGCTGGCTGCTAGACGCAGGCCAGCGGCACTCGCGCCGTGGTGGATCGCTGCTTGTGCGGCCTTGGCTCGGACTTCGGCGTCTATGCGTGGCTCGTCCTTGGAGATCGCCAGACACGCCGCAGCCTGCTTGTCATGCCATGCGGCGGCGAGGTTGTAGGCGGTGGCGAGGTCAGTCATGTTATGCCAGAATGACGATTGACAGCCTTTGCGATTAACACCGCATCTTCTGCACAGGAACATCGGCACAGCGTCCGGCAAAGCTGATCCCACACCTCGTGGTCATATCCGACGGTCTCTTCTGGAGAAGCCGGACCATTGCCGTCTGCGGTGAGCGGCATAGCCATGTGGTAGACCGGCACGGCAACTCGCCAGAAGTCGCCCCCTTGTTGCTCGGCAACAATCGGGCGGGCTGCTGCGGCTCGCTCGTCCGCTTCGTCCCATGCGCTCTCAGCATTGCAGTAATGATGCATCACACCCTCCCCGCCATCCGCTCGCAATCATGGCCGACGCGCGTCAACTGCATCGACAGGTCCATGTGCTTGAGTTCCGTCAGCCGCATGGCCGCCTCATGCAGCCACTGCGCGGCGATTTCCAGCTGTGCGGCTGGCGTCTCGGCGCGGGATGGTGGTCTTCTGGTGGCGGCGAGACGGGCAAGCTGCATGCCGGGGCGTCCGTTGTTGATCATCAGGTTTCTGGTCATTGTGCGGCCTCCAAAGATTCGAGGCGATCGAAAACGAGCCGCCAGCGATCTTCCTCGCTCATGCCCATGAACTGGCCGAAGGGGCTCGATTCGTAGTCGTATCGCGCCTCAGCCTCCGCCGCGATGCGAGCTTGAGACTCTGCCGTACCGCACGGGGCGCAGATGCTCGATGACATGGGGTTATTGTGTGACGCCCCGCAGACGCGACAAGGCGCGAAGTGGCGTCGTGCTGCTTTTGCCATCACGCCGCCACCTTAGTCTCTTTGACAACAAACCCCGGCACCTGCCGCAATCCAGCACGCACCGCCTCATCCGCATTCCGTTGCGCCACGGCTATGAACTCATCAGCGGCCCGTCCATAGGCCCAGTCGAGCGCCTTCTCGGGGTCTTCAAGCACAGCCGTCCACACGGTGCGCAGCCCCAGCCCTGTCGTCGCGGCCTTCTCGCTGCGGCGCGCCGTCTTCTCCAGTGCCTTCGCGTCGGCCAGCAACTCCTCGGCGGCCTCCCGCTCGGCGAGGTTGCCCGATGAGGCTTGCATTGCAGCCTGCGCGGCGGCTCTGGCGGCCTCGGCTTCCTTGGCCACGCGCGCGGCTTTCGCGGCCTTTTCGTCGGCCACCTTCTTGCGCCACGGCGTCAGAAGCGTCTGGCAGGCTTCCTTGGCCAGGATGACCTTGCCCTTGCCCGCCTTGGTGTTGCCGATCAGCGGGTGGAACTTGGTCTGGATTTCCGCAATCTTGTCGTCGAGCGGCTTCTTTTCGTCGACGCGCAGAGTCTCGGCCCGCTTGCCGCATTCGTGGATGCGGTCGTGCAGTTCGGTGATGACGTCGGCCATGGCCTCAGAATCGATCGGCTCGCCGTCGCAAAAATTCTTGGCTTCCTCGAACAGGTCTTCGATTTCCTGCTTGAGGAGTTCGAACGGCGAGAGTTCTTCGGGCGGGTTGTTGTGGCCTGGGCCTGCGACGGCGAGCGGGTTGAAGTCGTCGGTGGCGAGGCGGGTCATGCGGCACCTACAACGCGGTAGGCGATGATCTTTATCTCCTCACACTCGCACATCGAGTGGACCCACGGCTCAAGGCCGGCGCACCAGAATCCTGCGGGCGACATGCGAGAAACTGTGCCGTCGGCATGTCGGACGTCGACGTAGCTATCGACGTCGACGGGGCACCCAGCGCCATCGTGCTCGATCCAGTCATCTTCGCCTGCCGCATCGGCAATAGGGCGCGCGTCTTCCGGTCTTCTCGTCATCTCAGTCTCCTCTATGTGTGGTAGCCGCGCTTGGTGGGCGCGGTGTGGTTAGTTGTCGAAGAAAAACAAAATCCTCTCTGCACCAACCTCGTTCAGGATTTCGAGGTCGCGGAAGAACGCATCGCCGAGAAATTCACGATATGTCATCATCGTGCCGCCGCCGAGATGGCCATGCGCCGCTCCACAGGTTCTCAGAAAGTTGACGAGCGACACGCCGGTCCTCCATCGTCTGATCGTAGTCAAATGACCGCAACTCCTCGACCGTCAGCCATGACGGCGAGTGGGCATCACCAGCCCAGTTTGCATACCCTTCTGCTGCAGCGACGCTCGCGTCCTTTGGCCAGCCGCGACGTTCTGAGATTGGCGTGACATCAGAATAGTTTCGAACGTTGGCGAGGAAGCCAAAAACGCCGTATGACCGCCAACCGAATGGTTCGGCTTCAGTGACCAATTCCCACTCGCCGTCTACTCTGCGCTCGGCAAAGCTGTGGATATCACATCCCATCCTCAGTCTCCTCTATGTGGTGCATTCTTGGTATCGTGAACTTAACCGCAATTTACAAATTTGTCAAGACTGGTAATCCGCTCTCCTCTAAAACGGAATGTCATCTGCCATCGCCACCGCCAGCCGGCGCGTAGGCACATTGTTGTTGCTCGGGGCGGGTACGTTGTCATTCGCAACAGCAGCAACGGTGTGCCCGACAACGTCCCACCACTTCCCGCGTGGTTTGACGAGGATCTCGGCGGTATCACGAAGCTCTCCCTGTCGCTCCAGCCACTCCATCACCGTCTTTGGGAACGGCCTTGAGCCACCATGGGCGAGCCAGAAACGATCGGCTCTGCTCTTGGGGAACCCGTTATGCTGGGGGCATAACCATTCGTTCACGTGGTTCATTCCGACCTGGTACGACACCTTCACCGAAGGCGTCTCGCCCTTCTCATGGAACCAGAACTTGCGCGAACGTACCTTCCGGGATTCGGGCTCTGCAACAGTGGCCAGGATCGCGACATCGGTCGGCTTGGCGGTGAACTTAGGCTTTTCCTCGAACTCGAATTGATAGCCACAGTTCGGACAGACCCGCGCACCAGCGGCGACGATCTCCTCACACTGCATACAAACCTTGATTGGTGCCTCTCCCGTCCCCTTGCCTGGCTTTTTCGGCGTAACGCAGTCCACGGGCCCGTGTCGTTCGATATTGCCGGCAAAGTTCATATACCGGCAGTTTGGCTTCGGACCCATCGCTATGGCAGCCTTTCGCCCTTCGGCGTCAGACGTTTCGGGGTCGAACCCCGCAGGCCAGACGACCCGCGTTCCACGTCCGGCGCGTTGAACATAGCGGTTGGCGCTTTCCGTAGGAGCCAGGTCTGGAATCAGGTCAACGCCCGGAATGTTCGTACCTGTGCTGAGGACGTTGTCGTTGGTGCACCCCCACAAACGGCCGGCCTTCAGGTCGGCGATGATCTTGCGCCGCTCACCTTTCGGTGTCTTTCCGCTTAGCACCTCGCAAGTTTTGCCGTATTTGCGGATCTCGTCACGAACGTGGGTAGCGTGATCGATGCCGTTACAGAAGATGATGGCCGTCTTTCTGTTTTCTGCATTGGCATAGGCCATGATTTCCGCGACGGCGGCGCGGGTTAGTTCCTCCTTGTCCGTAGCCTTGGCGAGGTCTGACTTCTTGAAGTCTCCCCCCAGCCGATGGACACCCGTCATATCGTACTGGAGCTCAGTCGGCTTGCTGGTCAGGCGCGTCAGGTAGCCATCGTCGATCGCCTGCGCGATGCTGTAGGTGTAGACGACCTTGTCGAACAGTCGGTCTTCGCCCTCATCGAGGCGGCCAGAATCAAGGCGGTACGGCGTTGCCGTAAAGCCAACAATCTTCATGTCCGGATTGATTTCGAACAGCGCCGCGATAAGCTTTCGGTACATCGTGTTGCCGTCGTTCGGCACGAGATGCACCTCGTCGATCTTCAGCACGTCGACATGGCCGATCAGGTCGGCCTTGTCCCATATGGTTTGCAGCTGACCGAAGACAACCTGTGCCCGATAGTCCCGCCGGTTAAGGCTGGCGGCAGCTATCCCGGCTGGAGCAAATGGGCACATGCCCACAAACTCCATGAAGTTTCCCTCGACGAGCTCTTCGACGTGCGTGGCGTTGAGAATGCGGATGTCTGGCCACCCCTCAACGAGACGCTTATCTAGCATGGCCATAGTGCCGCTCTTCCCGGTGCCCGTGGCCATATCAACGAGCGGGTGTCCGGGTTCTTCGGCCCAGTAGTCGAAGACCGCATCGACGGCCTCGATCTGATAGTAGCGCGGATTGAACGCCATCACGCCACCTCAGCCGTCTTGCCTTTCCCACGCCCCTCCTCCCGCGCAAACGCCTGCGCCAGCCGGATGGCGTCTTCGCGCACGACGATCCAGCCGGCGTTTCGCAACGCCGCCAGCTGCTCGGGACCTATGATATCGCGCGGATGGATCATGCTGCTGCCCTCAGCTCGGCGCGGAGCTTGGCAATGCCCGCCTCCTCGATCTGCCGCACGCGCTCACGGGACACGCCGATTTCCGCACCAATGTCGGACAACTTGAACCCCATGCCTCTGCGCAGGAGGACGGCTCCATCACGGCCGGTCATCCGGTTGAGCACGTCCAGAGCGGCAATCGAGCGCTCCTGCGTTTCGGCAAGCGATGCGGTACGGAATGCCCTGTCGGCCTTGTCGCCGTAGACGATCGTGACGCGCTTCTTGGTCTTGTGCGCCGAGATTACCGCGCGCAGCTGCCACCGCAGCCAGCTGGGAAAGCCGCCGTTTGGCGTGTATTCGCCGTGGAAATTGCGCCAGCAGCTGAGCGCCCGCAACATGACGTCCTGGATAACGTCTTCGCGCTGCCCGGTCGGCAGGTAGCGCACCGCGAGCGCCCGAACCATAGGCATATAGCGCTCAAGGGCAGCGTCAAACTCGGCGGGGCGGTTGTCGTTGGCGTGGGTAGCCATGGTGGTCTCCTCTTGTGGTTAGGCAGCCTTGGTGGGGCTGTCTTCGTTGATAACCGCCCAGATCCTGCGCACGGCGGCAGGAACGAGGGCGGCTCGTTCTTTCGGCATGTGCATCATGTGGCAGTCCGCTTCCGGCCAGCCGGTAGCCCACGACAGGGCTTGGTAGGCCTCGCCGCGCGACAGGTGTCCGGATTTCCACAGTACGTCAAAGACGCGGTGCGCATCGCTGCGTGCCTTGTGTGTCTCAGCGTCGGCAAGCGGCTTGTTGCCCCAAGACCACAGGCCGCAGCAGTCGTGGCGGCGACCAAAGCGGGTTTCGCTGCGCGCGGCTCGCGCGCCGCATACCGGGCAGATCGGGCGCGGCTTGCGGCTCATGTTGTTGGCTCCGCAGCCGCGCCGTCCACCCACCGCTCACCTGTGGTCCGGTGGACGTAGGTTATGGTCTCGGCCTCCTCGTCCGCATCGACCTGCTCGTAGGCGGCAAGCATGGACGGGATGAAAAGGTGAGCGGCGCAGCCTTCCGCCTGCTCATCGAGCGACAAAGGTTTCTGCCAGCGGCTGCAGTCCCACCCGGCGTTGCCGTCAAGCAGCGGCGTGGCATGGATGCAGGACCTGCAATGCGCACGCGGCTTGATCTCGCCCCAGCAAACCTCCGCCTGACGGCAGAACATGCCGCGGAAGTCGTCGCGCTTCGTGCACAGCCTGCCGGGCGGTTCGGGCATGTTTATGATGCGCTCCACCCTCGCCACCTGGTGGATGGCGAAGTCGTGGTCGAAGTTTACCCGCTCGAGATGCAGATCCTCGTCGTTTTTGTTGGACATCATGTAGAGGACGCGGTCGATGCCGAGCCCGTACATGTAGAACTGAAACGTGGCGTAGTGCTCCGGCTTGCCTTCCTTCACCCCTAACTTCTTGACCTTGGCGAACACCTCCTGCTTGGCCGATTTGCATTCGACGATGTGTTCGGTCTTGGCGGCCTCCGGCAGGCCGAGAGCGCGACCGTCGATCTTGCCGCGCAGATGCCCGCCGGCCGCGCGAACGCGGTCCTGCTGACCCCAAACCTCAATTCCGACGAGCCGCAGCAGATCGAGAAGGCGCTCCTCCTCTATCTCGCCACGTTCGAAGATCCGTCGCTTGCGCCAGTCGATCGCTTCCGGAACGGACGCCCGGCGGAATGTGAGCCAAAGAGCTCGGTCACACTCCATACCGATATCGCCAGCCGACACGCCGACGGACTCCCACTGGTCTTCATCGGATTCGAGGGCGTGCTGGATGGCGCGCAGGGTTGAGGGCGTTGGGCGGGGGATAGGGGCCATTAGGCGGACGCCTCATGCGCGCCGTCATCGACCTTGGCATCCCGCCAATGCGTCGTTGTCCACTCGTCGTAGTATCCGGACCCGTTGAGGTCTTTCATGTGGAACAGCGTGTATTCGACCTGCAGGATGAGCTTGCCGCGCCAGTTGGTGCGGTAGCGCTTTCGTCCGGTGAGGGTCATGCCGCCACCTTATGCCCTAGAGCCTCCGCGAAGTACCCGCCCACAGAGCCAACCCCTCCGCCGTCGCGCATAAGGTACGCCCCGTGAGCATGCTCCACAGACCGATACTTCGGGTCGACAGTGCGCTCCAGGATCAGCACGCCGTCATCAATGTCACCGCGCCGGATGGCTGAAATTGCCTCTCGGATAAGGTTCTTGATCTCTCGCTCCATCAGTTCACCCTCAGAGGCATGAGAACTCCGTCCCAGTTGTCGTTCTCGCCGGTCACCACTGCCGGTGAGTTGCTCTCAGACAACGCCAGCTTGACCTTGCCCGGAGGCAGGGCCGCCAGCATGTCGCGCAGGTAGAGGCTATTAAGGCCGTAATCGATCGGCTCTCCGCTGTAATCGGCAGCCACTTCATCAGCTGCTTCGCCGGCATCAGATCGGGCCGAGAACTGGATTGCGCCGGACGCGATAGACAGACGAACACCCTTGCTCTTCTCGCTGCTCACCGTCACGACGCGATCGGCCGCCCGCATCATCTCGTCGCGGTTCACGGCCACGACTTTATCGTTGTGTTGTGGGATGACCCGCTCGTAATCGGGATACTCCATGCCGATCAGTTTGGTCGTGATCGTGATGTCCTCGCCAATGACGCGCATCTTTTCAGGGCTGACGCTGACGATCGTCGTGCCCTTCGGCATGACGCTGACCGCTTTGTTCGGGATGATGATGTCATCGAAGGAAGGCGCTTCATCGCCCTGTGAGCGAGCGAGACGGTGCCCGTCTGTCGCCACGGCAACAAGCTTTCCGGCTTTGGAGCGCAAAAGCACGCCATTGAGCATTTCGCGGATGTCGTTCGTGCCGGCAGCAAACGCCACCGAGGACAGCAGATCAGCAATGTCCGTCTCGAACTCGGCGTTAAAGCTATCCGCGCCCATGGACGGGAAGTCCGCAGCAGGCAGCGTGCGAAGCGAGAAGCGACTACGTCCGGACTTCACGACAAGTTTGTCATCATCCAGCAGGAGGATGATTTCGGAAGCGCCGGCCTTCTTGGCAATGTCACCGAACAACTTGGCGTCTACGCACACAGACCCAGCGGCCGCGACGGTTGCGGGCGCCTTGGCTTCCGCAACGATGGCGAGGTCTGTAGCCGTCACGGTCAGTGTGTCGTCCGTCGCGACAAGGCGCAGGTTGGACAGGATTTCGATGATGTTTCTGCTTTCAACGACGCGGCTTACCGCCGAGATAACGCGGGAAAGCTCCGCCCGACTGATTGTCAGGTGCATTGTGGTCTCCTCTTGGTGGTAGTGCGCGGCCAGTTGCAGGTAGCAACCGGCCGCTGGTGGTGGTTAGGCGCGGGTGAAGAGCACGGCGAGCACGTAGGCGAAGCTGAATGCAACTGCAGCAATCGCCACCGCGTCAGGCCAGCCCATCACTTCTTCCCCCAGGGCCGGCTGCCCGTAGCCGCAGCAGCCGGTCGGCTGGCCTGCTGTTGCTGGCGGTTGTCATTCGCCGCAGGTGCGCGATTGTCGTTGGCTGCTGCTGGTTTGGTTTGAACCGCATCGAGCGCAGGCTCGGGAATGTTGCCCTGATCCGGGAAGAAGTACCGCTTGACCTCCATGCGCGCCGGGAATTCAGGGGAGCCGTCTGCCTTGAGCTTCTTGCTCGGCTTGCCGAGGCCAAGCTTCACCGTGTAGGTGCGATAGTGCAGCTCCTCCGTGTCTTCCACGCCCTCAACGCCCATCGCGCGGCAGAGGGACGCAAATTCCCGTTGTCCGATCTCCTGCGCCTGCGCATTGGTGTTTTCGAGGTTGATGAAGCCGAAGAACTTTCGACCGGACACCTCTTCTGGAGCCAGGACATTTACCGTGTACTTCATGCCGTTGCCGGTGCGCGCGTGTTCCGGGCCGGTCTCCTTGATTTCGCTCGCTTCGATCTCGAACTGCATGATCCCCGCAGGCAGGTCCTCATAGTCGCGCTGTTCGGTATCGTGGTCCTGTGCATTGAATCTGGTGTTCAGCTTAGCCATGCTGGCCGTCTCCTTCTGTGGTAGTGGTTAGGTGGTGTAATAGCGCCAAGCACTGGCGCTATTTGCTGTCTCGAACCGCTCCCGCATGACCGTCTCCAGCCATGCGATGCGTTTGCCGGCGGCGGTGCGTGCCGTCACGGGGAACCATGCGAACCAGTTTTCGCGGTGGAACATGGGTTAGTAGCCATAGATGAGGTTGATGCCGAGGTAGATTGCCCCGGTCATCAGTCCGGTGAGGCCGAATACCGCTAGTGCCGGCCATACGCCGACGCTGTAGATCACCGCCCCGACGATGGCGGCTGCCACGGCAAGAAGAATGGCGACACCCAGATAGAAGCTACCCATCACGCCGCCTCCTGCCGTGCCGCGTTGTCGTTCGAAGGCCAGTATTTTGCCAACGCTGCGAAGCCGTCTCCCTTCTTGTAGGAGATGGAATCCGGCATGGAGAAGCGGTTCTTCGCGTTGAATCCGGCGCCTTCGTTGAGGTGGATCTGGCGCTCCTTGCCGCCCTCGGCGTGCGCAACCTTCGTCTGGCGCGCCACCTCTTTCTCCTTGATGGAGATGCGGTAGTTCATGAAGGCCACGACATCAGCCTTCTCGCGAACGAGGGCGTTGGCTCGCTTGTGGAGTTTCGGCTGATACCGGCTGTACGGATCGCTGGTCGGGCTGTCGAACCGCACGATCTCCGGGTGAGCCAGCTGCACGACATAAATTCCGGCCTGCGCCAGAGCCGCGACGGCGGAAAGGTATTCGTTCCATTCCGTGTCTGCCTCGACGTAACCTTTTCCGAATCCTGCATCTTCGATCGAGTTAAGACCAAGGCGTGCACACGTCGCCCGCCAGATCAACGGCTCGAGTCCGTCGAGGCTGTCGATGATGACAGTGCCGAAGTCGTGCTCGCTGTCGAGCAGTTCGCCAAACACGTCGAACACATCATTCAGGGACGTGATGACGCCGGGGGTCGGCAGATCTACGTCAGACGGCGGTCGCTCGCCCTCCGTACCGAGGAAGAGCGGCGACGGGAATTCAGCTGCTAGGCTGGTCTTGCCGATGCCGTCGACGCCATAAAGCAGCATAATGGGTGGATCGTTGCGCTTGGTGGATCTCAGGGATGATAGGGAAATTGCCATTTCGTCTCCTCTTCGGTTACTGCCGGTCCTGGTTGGTGTGCCGGTCCAGCCAGTCGTAGAATTCGGCTCCGACGAACCACACACCGATTGCCGCGCCACCAACGGCGAAGGCGATCGGGATGAGCGCGTAGGTCAGGCCGAAGACAGCGGCGCATGCTGCAGCCGTCATGGCGCGTTTCCAGGTGCGTCCGGTGGGCTGATCCTGCGGCGGCACGAGGCCGTAGACGTCGAAGTCTTTCGGGGTCTCGGTGGGCTGCGGGTCGCGGTGGTGTTTGGCCATCACCAGATCCCCAGCCAGATGCCCCAGCCGTGAATGACGGCGATGGGTGCGGCCAGCGCTCCGGCGATGAGGAAGCCCCAGCGCTCGTCGGTGAAGCAGACGTACAGGTGTGTCAGCCACGCCGGGATGGTGGACAGGGCAAGCAGCGCGAACGGTATCGCGCAGCCTGCCGGCAGGTCGGCCTTGTATTTCGGCATAACAAGTCTCCTCGCTCCCGCTGCCTGTCGCCAAGCAGCGGGTTGGTTGGTGGTAGGGATTGGTGGTTAGGCTGCAGAGACGGAAGCGGCCCGGAATGTCTCTGGGGCCTTCTTGCCGGTATCGACCCAGACATAATCGCCGAAGCGCGCGATTTCGAAGCCGTAGCCGTTTCGGGTCTTGATCAGACCTGCATGTTGCTGGGCAACCGGCAGGTTATCGTTGTCGGCGTCATGGTACGGCTCACCGAAAGCCACGGCGTCGCGCTCGACCCAGATATCTAGGCCGGTTGCGTCATCATGGATCTTGTACGGATCGCGGTATGCACCTTCGTCGACAAGGATTATCTCGCCGCTGACGATGCCAAAGCCCGCGGCTTTCCCGGTAATGCGATCACCCACCTTGAACTTCGGCCCGTTGTCATTGGCGACGGCGGGCTGCGTGACGGGCTCGTCGACCCATTCGGCGATGAGGTCCAAGTCGGGATTGTTCTGGATATATTCATTTCCGTGACGGCCGTTCGGCTCGAACGCCCTATGGCCGATCTCTCCTTCGATCAGGCCAAACCAATAGCCGAAATCCTTGTGAATATTGGCAACCTTCCGCCCATCGCGCGTCTGGTAGAACTTGCTGGCCTCAATCTTTAGGGCTGCCGGTTGCGGAGCGGCAACGAGCAGCGGTTCGAGGTCGGAAAGGTAGGCAAATTGGTGCAGCACGCCGTGACTGTCCGTCGAGGCGTTAAGCCAGAGGTAATCCGCGTTCACGCTATCCACCACACACTGCGTCTCGGAGGACACCGCAGGATGAAAGTTTTCGGTCTCGACAACAACCACCCGCTCCCCGACCTTCGGCACCCAGGCCTCGACGATGTCATCGTCGCCGTGAACCGCACCGCCGGCCTCGTCGAAGATGCGAACGCGCCCGTCGACGACAGCCTCAAAACCGGTGTCGCCCTTGGTCACGCGGCCAGTCGGCTTGCCGGAACGGGTGCGGTAGTGGTTGCCGGCTTCGATGGTGAAGGCGGGGGTGACGAGTTCGAAGTTCGAAGGACTCCAGCCATTTTCCGTGGAGCCGGCATCATCCTCAGCAATACTGATGCTATAATCGTTGATGCCGCTGACGACGTATTCTTTGCCGGTCGTAAACTGCCCATAGTAGCTGTACAGAGCCCGCACCCGGTCGCCAATCTTGAACTCACCCATCACGCAGCCCCTCCTGTAATTGTTTCGGGGCGCAGACCCCGCGATTTGGTGAAATCGACACGAACCACGTTCGTGGTGTCGTCTTCCTTGGCCGGCGGAACTTCCGCCTCCGGATCGTGCTCCATCTCGACGCCGTGCCACCAGATTGTGGTCGCGCCGTCGGCCAGCCGCACCTGATACTCTGAGCCCCAGTTGCGATCGCCGATGACCTGCCCCGTCAGGTTCGGGTTCTGGCGGGATCGAACCATGTCGCCGAAGTTGAAGAATTCGCATTCGCAGTCGCTGCGCATCGTGCTGTCGTCGCTCATGCCGCCACCTTCGGTGCGTGACCATCGAGCGTCGGAATCCTGACGACCGAAACCGGAACCTTGCCGCTCAGCGTGGAGCAGCCTCCGTTGTGGGCTGTCATGCGGGTGACGACATCGGGTCGGTTGTCGTTCGCTGCAACGATCTCGCGCGGCTTCACTGAACCAAAGGCTCGGCGCAGGCGCTGGTAGGCTGTCATGGGTTTGACGTTGTATCTGGCGGCGATCTCTGCGACGCTCTCCCCGTCTTGACGGCGAGCATGCATATCCGCCAGCATCGAGCTGGTGATTGTGGTCATGGCTACTCCTCTTCGTGGCAGTATGGCGAGCCTGGTGGTTGCTGCAGGTTTCGGTTGGTCAGGCTTGCCGGTGGTCTTTCCTTGTAGTACATATTTACAAATTTGTCAAGATTTCACGCTGATGTTGGTGCCGCATGCCTCCTAAAAAAAGCCGATTTGCCTCACTCCTGTCCGAACGCCAGCGCGCGCTCGGCATGACGGAACGTGCCGTCGCCGAGAAGTACGGCTGGGTTCAGCAGACCTATAGCTCCTGGAAGCGTGGCACGCTGCCACGCCCCGATGTTCGAGACGCGCTTGCCGACTTTATGGACATGGCGCGCGAGAACATCGACAAACTGTGCGAGGAAGCGCAGGAGCGAGCCGCACCGGGAATCGGTGTGTTCGACACGGCGCAGCAGCACGGCAAAGTGTCCGACCGCAAGGAAGGCAAGTTCAAGTTCGAGCCGATCCAGCACGGCTACGGGGTGTCGTACATCCCGCGCGGTCGCTACTTCGTTCGCATCGAGACAAACGTCATGGAGCCGGCGCTGCTTTACGGCACGCGCGCCTGGGTCGACCCGGCTGCGTGGCCGAAGCCGGGCAGTGACGTTATCGTACACTCCCCGAAAGGCATCGCGTGGATAGGCTGCCTTGAATCGGTGGAAGGGCAGTCGGTGCGGCTGTCGCGTTACGATCGGCCAGACGTTGTCGTCGACGGCCACGAGGCGATTCACGTCATTGTCCTTGCTGAGCGGGTGGTGGCCGCCGGCTGAACTGACGCTACGTGATTTTGTCGCTTGACAAATTTGTAAACACTCTGTATGCACAAACTGCCTCTGTGGTAGGGGGTATCGAACGTCGCGCGTTAAGGCTCTCAAGGTCTCCTCCGCGCGGCAAGTAGGAACCCAAACTGCGAGCTTACGGGTGGTGCCGGCCGAAAGGTGCTCGCTGTTTGGGGTTGCTGCACCAAAAGCCAGTTCGGTTGGTAGCCGCGCTGGTTTTTTTGTTTTGGGTGGCTAAGCCGCCAACTCCCCCATCTTGATCGACTTGTAGGTTAGCCAGTCGATAGAGCCTCGACCGTTGTTGCATTCATGGCAGGCCAAGGCCTTATTGTCCGGGTGGCCGCTGCCGCCGTCCGCCTTGCGCTGCAGGTGCTCTATAGTCTGGGCCTTCGGGTGAATGGCCTTCTTCCATCGTGCCGTCGTGGACAGCAGTCGATCGCCGCAGTAGCAGCACCTGCCGCCCTGCTTGGCGGCAAGAATGGTTCTGATGCCGGGGGGCTGGGTCATGCCATCACCAGTTTGCATTTGTTAGCATTGCGTCGTATTCCATGTCGCACCAGTGGAGAATGCGGCATGGCAAAGACGGCAAGTGTGGGGATTCGTATAGAGCCTGAGTTCAAGGAGGCGCTTGAGAAAGCCGCCAAGTTGGACAGGCGGTCGGTGGCGTCATACATCGAAAAACTCATTGCTGATGACCTCCGCAGGAAGGGACTGATTGAGGAATAAGCGAGGCGGCGCGCGGCCGTTGGGTTTCGAACCTCTTTGGGCCGCCCCGCCTAGCAGCTATGCCATCACCCGCCGCCATTCGGCGTAGAGCATGCGCAGCAGCCGCTTTTCGGTGTATCGTTTTGCGCGGTTGGCGGCGTGGAGCGTGTAGCTGTCCTTGCCGGTCGCGGACTGCTTGACTGCTGAACCGCACTTGTGCGGCAGGCGCTCGGCCTCGTACCGCGCGCGGTTCGCGAACACACGCTGCAGTTCGGTGTAGTCCGCATTGGCGTCTACGTCCTCTCCGAAGACGGGGCGGAACTTGCCCATGCTCAGAATGAGCGAGTTGCCGATGTTCCACATGACGGAACGCTTCGTCTTGCTGTAGCCCTCGGCGATCCAGTCGTCGGCAGACGCGCCCTTGCCGGGATTGCCTTGCCGGTGGCCGTTGAGCACCGCCAGGCCCATCCGCTTCCACAGTGCGGACACAGACTTGAAGTCGCCGACAGAGTAGAATTCGCCAGTGTCGTTGCGGTAGCCGCTAGCCTCGCCGATGATGCAGGCTAGAGACAGATCGCCGAAGCCCTTGATTGCCTTGGCCCACGCATAGATCGGAAGGCGCTTTACGTCGCGCACCAGCTCCTTTTCATAGGCGGACTGCTGGTCGTCGAGAATGTCGAGTGAGGCAAGGTACGGCTGGATCTGGCCGCGATACTCGTGGCCGGGGTCCTTGCTGGCTTCGGCGTACGTCTTGGCGGCCATGTCCTTGTCGCCAGCGAATACGCGCCGGAGGCTGGCCTGCGCTTGCAGGATGAGCTTGGTGCGCGCACGGATCATGTCTTGCCGCAGGCGATATACCTCGACGATGGCGTCGATGGTCTCGTGGTGAGCCGGGTTGGTGCCTGGATAGGGGGAGCCGACGACGGCGGGGGTTTGATGGGTAACGCCTGAAGGGTGGCCGTCGTCGGTATGGGATGAGGAAGGCGACAGAAAGATGGGTTTCGCATCTGCTTTGGCCTTCCTCTTGCGTGTTGTGGTTTCCACAACTGCGCAAATTTCACTGGGTGTCGCCGCTTCGGCGTCAATTCTTGCTAGAGCGTTCATGTTCGTCTCCTCTGGGTTGGTAGACTGTCGGGCATCCTTGCGATGGGTTGCGATGGCGGTATGGCCGCGACAGTGTTGGTGTTGCGAGGGCTGGGCGGCGAGGCGGGCCTGGGTTTCGTCCTTCAACTGGCCGGTCAGCCCGCCTCTCGGCGGATATGGTAAGCAAGCGCGGCGAGCAAACGGTGGGCTTCGCGATTTCAATGGCCGCACTTGCTATTGGGATTGCCCGCCGCGCTGGTAATTTGGGCAGCGATGCTTCATTGGCAGCAGGCAAAAAGTTCGGGGCGGCGTGGCGGAAATGGGTTTCGAGTCCTCAATGGCCGCCCCGCGCCGGTCAGACCGGCGAAGCCAAAGCCTCACGCTGCATCCGCTCCAGTTGCTTCAGCGTCAGGCTCTTGTGGATCGGCTGGCCTTCCTTGGCGCAGGCAACGATCTTGTCGAGCCAGCGAGCCTCGCGGACCATCGTCGCGCCTTGCGTGCGCCGTTGTTCGGCGACCTGCCGCAGCTGGTCGGGCGTGGCATTTCCGAGGAAGAATTCTTCGCCATTGAGGCGGTACTTGGCCAGGTACAGGCCGGTCAGGCGCACAGCGACCCGGCGCAAACGCGCAGCGCTGGCTTCGGTGGCTGCGGCGCTACGTGCGCTCGGCAGGTCTGTCACATTCGTGGCGGGTTCGGCGACGGCAACGCTACCGATATCTGCGCCGCGATACACGGCGGCACGGTCAGAGCGGACTACGGAACCTATGAGGGTTTCTGCCGCGATCTTGTATGCTGCCTCATGGAGAGCCGGCCGGCGGCGAAGCTGGGCGATGGCGGCTTCTACAGCTGCGCCAGCCTGTCGGCCTCTTTCGTCATAGACGCGGCGGGCCATGCCATAGATGTCTTCGTTCTTTCCGACTTTCGGCTGTCTGGCTGCTGTTGCGTTTGCTGCTGTCATCGTAGTCTCCTCTGGCGGTAGGCTGTTGCGGGTAGCAACGGCGTGGGTCTTGCAGGGCAGTGGCGACCTATCTCTGGGTTTCGCGACACCAATGGCCATCACCCTGCAATCTGGTCAGTGAACGGGTGGCGATCGACGATTGGTTTTCGTTTCGGTCATGGCCACCCGTTCACTATTTCTGCTGACCGGCGCGGTCGCCTCGGGTTGCGGCAGAGTATTGGCCGGTCAGCGCCCTTTCGGGCATTTGGTTGCAGGTGCATGGCGACCGTCAGTTGGTTTTCGCGATTGCCTCGGCCACACACCTGCAATTGGTTCGGGAAGGGCAGCGCAAGCGGCCAATGGTGTTCACCTTCCCTATGGCGCCACCCTTCCCTATCTCCGTTTCCTCAACGCCCCACGAGGCGCTCAAGAAACGGCCCGCCCTCATGGCGGACCTGACGGCGGGCCCCGCGCCCGCCCCGTATCTCTTCTTCTTCCACCCTGTTTCTCGGTATGTCTTCTTCTGCGTTCGTCCTGGGAGTTTTGTCGCATTGTCAGTCTCCTATCTTTGCCTCTTGGTGGGCAGTTGCCTCTTGGTGGGCTGGTCTTCTTTGATAATCTCGTGCATTTGACATTAGGTTCTCCTTTGCCAATCTGCGCGAGGCCCTTTCTGTTCTTCTTATGAAAGCACCATACCGATTCACAAATTCTTTGTCAAACTCTTTGTTTGTTTTTTGTTATGCCCGGTGCTATTGCCTTGAAAAAATTCGGAGATAATTCGGTGGCTAATCTGGAAGATCGCCTGCGCGAGCGGCTTAACGTTGTTTTTGCAGGCAACGAGACCGAACTCGCGCGAGCCGTAGGCACCGACCAGCAAAACATCAACAATTTCATATCAGGCAGGGTGAAGCGCTCCCACCTTTGGCGCGAGATCGGCGAGGCGCTGGGCATTCCGGAAGCCGAGATGAAGGCCCTCGTCGAGGAGCGCCTGGGCAAGCGCGTCGGTACTGAGCCTCGCCCCAACGCGACGATCGTCCCGCTGCAGCAAGGCTCGGGCAACGCACTGCACAAGATGATGCCAGTTTTAGGTGAGGCGGTCGGCGGAGCCGACGGCGAATACATCTTTAACGGGCAAGTTCTCGACTGGGTGCCATGCATCCCCTCTCTTATGAACGTGCCGGGAGCTTATGCCGTCTTCCTGGACGGAGAGTCGATGGTGCCGCGGTACTATCCGCGCGAGATCGCCTACGTCCACCCGACCAAGCCGGTGCGGCATGGCGACCACGTCGTCGTTCAGGTCCGAGCCCGCAATGAAGACGACCCGCCGCGCGGCTTTGTGAAGAAGTTCGACGGCTGGAAAGGCTCGCGCCTGACGCTGGAGCAATACAATCCACCTGGAAAGCTGGACTTCGACCGCGATGACGTCGTCAGCGTGCACCTTATAGTGCAGGCCGGAGCATACTAGCCGGCGGCAGATAACAAATAACAAACAAAGTTTTTGTTGACCAGTTTGTAAATAGCGTCTATATCTTTCCTCACGCGCTGCACCAGGCGCGGATACCAGCCGTTAACGGCAAGAGGAGATAGATATGAGATTCGATATCCTGAACAGGTTCACTGGCGCCGTGCAGTTCACGGCCGAAATTGAATGCAAGCCAGATGAGTTTCCTTCGGTGAAGCTCGGACTGGCGGTTAAGGCCGCCGTTAAGGAAAAGGCCAACCTCTACGGCGCCAACCTCTACGGCGCCGACCTCCGCAGCGCCGACCTCCGCAGCGCCAACCTCTACGGCGCCGACCTCCGCAGCGCCGACCTCCGCAGCGCCGACCTCTGCGGCGCCAACCTCTGCGGCGCCAACCTCTGCGGCGCCAACCTCTGCGGCGCCAACCTCTGCGGCGCCAACCTCTGCGGCGCCAACCTCAAGGATGCAAAATACGCGTCGCTTGTGATCGCGCAGACGCGCATTCTACCTGAAGGCTCGATTATCGGTTGGAAGAAATGCCAGGGCGGCGTGATCGTCAAGTTGCGAATTCCAGAAGACGCCCGCCGCAGTCACGCATTCGGCCGCAAGTGCCGCGCGGAGTTTGCCGACGTTCTGGAGGTCATCGGCGACGAGACTGGAACCAGCAGTCATGACGGCGAAACAATCTATCGCGTAGGCGAGCGCGTAACTCCCGACAGCTTCGACGAGAACTGGCAGGAGGAGTGCGCCGCCGGCATCCACTTCTTCATCACGCGCGAAGAGGCTGAAAACTACTGAGTGTCCACCAAGCGCTCAGCCACCACTATTGAGGAGAGACCGATGTACAGACCCAGCGAAGACGACCTGATTCCCTATGGCGCCCCGGCAACTGGCGCGACTGCACAGTCCGACGAGCCGATGCGCAAGCCGGACCACAAGGCCAAGAAGCACGGCCGCCCCTATCACGGTAAGAAATGGCCATCCTTCCCCGGCCCTCGCGATAACGAGGAGATCGGCGGAGGGCATTTCGTGTTCAAGCGCGGTCGCCGCACCGGACGCATCAAGACCGGCATGATTCCATTCGAGCACGACACCTATGATGCGGCCATCCAGGAAGCCGCGCGACTGTCGATCGAGGTCGGCGGCAAGTTCGAGGTTTTCTCTCGCGTCGGCGGTGCGGAGGGCCGCACCGATGCATAGCACCCTCCCCGTTCTGGCGCCATCGAGCACACCGCGCTACCCCACGCCGCTCGCCGACGCTGCTCGCGAACGCACGCGCCGTCTTATGGCAGCGCACATGCGCTCCGCTCGCGTCGAACTCGCGGTCTGCACCATGATTTTCGCCGTCATCGGCTTCGCCGCAGCCTACCAGCTGTAGCGCCACCATTCAGAGGAGACCACCATGAACGACAATAACAACACGCCGCTGCTCGACGTCGAAAGAGCCATCGCCGACAACCTCGACCCGACAAGCTTGCGTATGGTTGCGGATAGCAACGATCGCAAGGGTGAACGACGCCGCCTTCAGGCGGAGAACCTGCGCCGCGTCGCTGACCGTCTGGAACTGCTTGGCTATGGGCGCGTGCGGAGGGCGGCGTGATGGCGGATCGCGTGCTAGGCGAACGCCGCACTGTTGCCTGGCAACGGTCGGAGGCGGACTGGATCAAAGAATGCACTGCGAAAATCTCCAACGCTATTGGCGGCGGCTCTGAGCTTTTCGTGCGGCACGGCGATGGCTTCCGGCTTGATGTCGACTTTGTCTGCAAGCGCATTGTGGAGATGCGAGAGCGCCATCACGAAGCCAAGCTCACCTGCGTTTTGGCCGCCCGCCAGGCAGAGGCGTTGCAGCGGGAGAATGCGGAGAAGGACGAGCTGCAAAAGATCGTCAATGCCGTTCTGACTTGGGCCGAACAGCGCTGCCCCTGCCATAACGACCAGCCGAACCCGTGCCCGCTATGCGGCGCTAGCGTCGAAAACCTTGAGCCATGCAAATCGGCCGAGAACACGATCCCGCGCCATCTGCTGGCCGACCTCCGCCGCGCTAGCGCTCTCACCCAAGGAAAAACGCCATGAGTATCACCGACGAGATGGTCGAGCGTGCTCGTGCGTCGTTGTACGGCTGCAATGGAAATCCACTCACCCGGCAGAACATTCGCTCCGCCCTCACCGCCGCCTTATCCGATCAAGAGCGGGCGGTAGAGGTGAAGGTCAAGCCGCTGGAGTGGGGCGGCGACGGCGATTGTTATGCATTCGCCGATGTTACTCATCAATCCTATTCCATCGTCTTCGAAGAGGGGAAATTCTGGTCGAATTGGGACATGTCGCTTCCCCCGTTCGGTACTATAGAAGCCGCCAAGACCGCCGCCCAAGCGGACTACGAGCAGCGCATCCGCTCCGCCCTTGTCGATGTGCCGGTAGAGCCGGGCATACCGACCGCAAACTGTTGCGTTTGCAGACGGATCATCGACACCCGCGAGAAATCGGAAGGTGGTGATGATTTCGGCGACGAGACCGAGCCCGGAAAGTGGACATGCTCGGTGCAGTGTTACGACGCTTACGTGGGCTTCGTTCCCGATGAGCCGGCTCCCCATAGAGAAGGAGAGGACAGCGCGGAGGTGGAGGACGAACGTCTAGCCTTCGAAGGCTGGGCGATCGGAAATGGCCTCTTCTTGGATGAGCGCTTTTTCGAAGACGGAAACAACTACATCGATCATGTGACGCGCCTCGCCTACGACGTGTGGATGGCGCGATCTGCCCTCGCCGCCACGCGCAGCGCTTCCGCCACAAGTGCGAAGGGGTGCGCCGATGAGTGAGGCCATCCGCCTTTACCTGCCGTGGTTCATGTCGGCCGTCACGATCTGGATGACGCTTCTCGCCGGCAACAAGCACCGCTCCGCCTGGCTGATCGGCCTTGGCAACCAGCTTCTCTGGCTCGTCTGGATCATCACGACCGCCGCGTGGGGCCTCCTGCCCATGAACGCGGCGCTCTGGATCGTCTACGGGCGCAACCACCTGAAATGGAGGAAGGCATGAAGGATCTGAAACCGTTCCTCGACGACATGCTGTCCATGTCCACCGGGACAGATGGCAGGACGCTTGAAATACATTTTAGCCGTCCGGTCACCAAGGAAGACCGGCAGGCCTTCGCTGACGCGCATAATGCGATCGTGCGCGGTCAGCTGGATGCCGACCGCCTGACCGGCTGGGAAAGCGAGGAAAAGCTCACGATCGAAGAAGCGTGGACGATCCTCTGTGAGACGCCGGATATCACGTCGCCAGAAGAATATCCCGACCATGCGTTGATCACGATGGAGCAGCTCGGCAGCTTCATGGCTCGCGCCGCCCCTGTAGAATCTGGAACCTCCCCTATCCTCCAGAGAGGAGAGAGCGAATGAAGCTGAATAGCCTCGAAGAGGAATTCATCGCCGAAATGGCCGCAGAACCCGGTTCCGACAATGAGTGGGCGCACTTTGACCCACCTTTCGTCCGCAAGGCCTACGACCGCTTTGTCCGCAATGGATGGCTGGAGTACCGCGGCGACGGCCATGATCGCGGCTTCCGCTGGACACCAGCCGGCCGCAACGCACTGGATAAGGAGCGGGGATGAGCGAGGACTTGCGCAATGGTTGAATTAGGCCCATAAGAACGCAAAATGAACATAGAGAAAACGGCCATGGGTAGTATGTGTGCAGTTTTTTCTAGTCTTTCGCCGTTTGTTCGCGGTTTATCCCGTATTTTCCCGTATTGAGAAATTCCGGCAACAAAATCAGTAAAAATGAAAAAAGCCCTTGCTAGACAAGGGCTTTTTAGTTATTTCGGCCCGGAGCGGAGAGGTGGCCGAGTGGTCGAAGGCGCTCCCCTGCTAAGGGAGTATACCGGAAACGGTATCGAGGGTTCGAATCCCTTCTTCTCCGCCAGTTTCCCCACATACTCATTCTCAAAGCCGAACGGTCGGGCATCCCGCCGAGGCGTCGCCGGCCCTGCCCTACCAGGCACTCCAACCCGCTCCTCCCGTAACGCCGTCCGCCCGGCCCTGCGCCTGCACGAACGTTCAAGAACGGGCGATTGCACAGGCCTATTTCTTCGCGCTCAACAAAGGAGAGCGGCAGAATGGCCAGCACGTACCAACCCATCCGATTTTCGGAAAAGCTGTCCGGATCAACGATTTGTGGCAGCCGCGCGTCGTCGCGGAGATGAACGACGACCAGTTCAAGCTCGCGCGCATCGAGGGCGATTTCATCTGGCACGACCATCCGGAGACGGATGAAACCTTCATCGTCCTCCGCGGCGAATTGCGGATCGATTTTCGCGATGGCGCCGTGACGATCCGGCCGGGCAAGATGTTCGTCGTGCCGAAGGGCGTGGAACACAAACCCTTCGCGGAGAAAGAAGTCCATCTCCTGCTGATCGAGCCGCGGGGCGTGCTGAACACGGGCCACGCCGGCGGTGAGCGAACGGCCGAAAACGATATCTGGATCTGACGCAGCGGCATTCCGTGTCCGGGCAGTGCCGTGCGGCCTGCGCAAACAAAACCGCCGGAAACGATCGTCTCCGGCGGCTCTGTTTCTTCGAACGGCCTTATGTCAGGCGCGGGCCGCGAGGCGGTCGATGGCGTTCTGGGTCGACGCGCCGAAATCGCCGTCGATCGGGCCGTTGTAATAGCCGCGGTCCTTCAGGATCTGCTGGAACGCCTTGCGGAACTGCGGCGTGAAGTTGGATGGCGAGCCCTTGAGTTCCGAAAGCTTGCCCTGATCGCCGCCCTCGATGCTGGCAGCCGCCCAGCGGGCCGCCTCCTTGGCATCGGCCCGGGTGCCGAGACCGTAGTCGTAGAGGCGCGACAGGTTGCCCATCGCATAGGTATTGCCGCCGTTGGCCGCCTTTTCATACCAGCTGATGGCCTGGGCATAATCCTGCTTCACGCCGTTGCCGGCGTCGTAAAGCCAGCCGAGCGAGGCCATGGAATAGTAGTCGTTGAGCGCTGCCGCCTTCTCATACCACTTGCGGGCTTCGGCATAATCGACGGGCACGCCGAGGCCGGACTGATAGGCATAGCCGACGGAGGACATGGCGTTGATATCGCCGCCTTCCGCGCCCTTCTTGTACCATTCGAGCGAAAGGGTCAGGTCACGCGCCGTGCCGAGACCTTCGCGGTAGAACCAGCCCATAGTGGCCTGGCCGTTGGCGTAGCCCTGTTCGGCGGACTTGCGATACCACTTGATGGCCTCGTCATAGTCCTTGCGCGTGCCGTTGTAGCCCTCGCGGTAGAGCCAGCCGAGCGAGGCCTGCGCATAGGGATTGCCGGCATTGGCACCCTGCTCGAACATGCGGATGCCCTTGGCCATGTCGACCTGGCCATCCGTGCCGTAGATCGAATACCAGGCCAGGTTGGTCAGGGCGTAGAGGTTCCCCTCGTCCGCCGCCTTCTGGTAATATTCGCGGGCCTGGCTGTAGTTGCGCGCCGCATCGTGCGCACGGCCCAGCATGTTGCGAATGCCGTTGTCGGACGGATTGGCGTTGAGCGCCGCCTCGCAGACCGGGATCGCACGACCGTAATCGATCTGCGTGAAGAGCTTGCCCAGGAAGCCGGGACGCAGGTTCGGCTCGCCGGCCAGTTCGTAACACTGGTCCGCATCCGAGCCGGAGAGCACCGTCGTGGACTGGCCGGCGGTGATCGTCGACGTGCCGCTTGTGGAGGCCGACGCGCTGCTCGTGCGGCCGGTCGCAAGCCCGTCGATGGCAGCGATCGTCGCCGGGCCGAATTCGCCATCGGCCGAACCGCTGTAGTAGCCGCGTTCGCGCAGCAGGTTCTGCAGCTCCGTGCGGAAGGCGACGGTGAAGTTGCCGGGGGTTTCCTTCAGTTCCTTCAGCTTGTTGGCATCGCCGCTTTCGACGGCAGCCGCCGCCCAGCGAACGGCCTCCTTCGCATCGGCCGGCGTGCCGAGGCCCTGATCGTAAAGGCGCGACAGGTTGCCCATGGCATAGGCGCTGCCGGCATTGGCGGCCTTCTCATACCAGTAGCGGGCTTCCACATAGTCCTGCTTCACACCGTTGCCGACATCGTAGAGCCAGGCAAGCGACGCCATGGAGTAGGCATCGCCCATATTGGCGGCCTTCTCGTACCAGACCTTGGCTTCGGCATAGTTCTGCGCGGTGCCGAGGCCGTTCTGATAGGCCCAGCCGAGCGACGACATGGCATTGGCGTCACCCGCATCGGCGGCCCTGCGATACCAGGAAAGCGACTGGACGTAGTCCTGCGAGACGCCGAGGCCCTCACGGTAGAACCAGCCCATCGTCGCCATGGCATTGGCGTAACCCTGGTTGGCCGACTGCTGATACCACTTCACCGCTTCGTTATAGTCCTGACGCGTGCCGCCGTAGCCTTCGCGGTAAAGCCAGCCGAGCGAGGCCTGCGCATAGGAATTTCCGGCAATCGCGGCCTTCTCGAACATCGACAGGCCCTTCGGCACGTCGACGGGGCCATCCGTCCCGTAGATCGAGAACCAGGCCAGGTTGGTGAGGCCATACATGTTGCCGAGTTCGATCGCCTTCTCGTAGTTGCGGCGCGCCTCGATATAGTTGCGATCGGCGTCATGCGCGCGGCCGAGCAGGTTCACGAGCATGCCGTCGGACGGGTTCTCGTTGACGGCCTGGGCGCAGGCGGTGAGCGCCCGCTTGGCATCGATCTTCAGGAAGTTGACGCCCATGAAGCCGGGCAGCGACTGCGGCTCGCCGGCCAGCAGGAAGCAATCGCGCGAGGCCGGCGTTTCCTTGCCGGCGACATTGACGCTCAGCCCCTTTTTCGGTTCCAGCGCGGCGATCAGCTGTTCGGCGTCGCTGCGGTGCTGGCTGTCGGGATAACGCTCGATGAAGCGCTGGAGGGCGGCCGCATCGGTCGAGCCCTTGAGCGCTTCCCAGGCAATGCCGGCCGCATCCTGCCCTTCCGTCTCGGTCGCTTCCTTGAGGCTGGCGAGCTTCTTTTCCGCCAGCATCTTGTAGACCGGGTCCTTGCCATGCTTGGCGATGAAGGCGTTGATCAGGTCCTCGTCGGCGAGGTCGCGGATGTTCTGCCAGTCGGCCGCCGCCTCGGACTGGCCGTTCGGCGAGACCTCCTGCGTGTTGCCGCTGTTGGTGATGTTGATGTTCACTTCCTTGATGTTCAGGAAGATCTGCGCGCCGCCGAGCGAACCGTAGACGAAGGGCTCCTGCTCGCGGTTGGTGGCCTGCACCACCTCGTCGCGCACCTTGCCGAGCGCGATGCGCACATCCAGGCCCGGCTCCGTCAGATATTTGGCAAGGGCCGTGGCGAACGGGCTGTTCTTGCCCTCCCCGTCCAGCGCCACCGTACCGGCCTTCGAGGCGAAGGCGATCAGCGTATCGGCCGATTCGGGCTCGACGCGGGCAAGGCCGCGGGATACGGCACGCGTGCCGATCGAGCGCGTCATCTGCGCGGAGAACGGATTGTTGCGGCAGGCATCGAGAATGAAGAGCTTCAGCTTCTTGGCGCCTTCCAAAGACCGCTGCACGCGATCGATGGCCACGCTTTCGTCCTCGACGTCCCGGTCGCTCTTCAACGCCGCATCGACGGGAATCAGGTAATTGACCCCGTTCATTTCCATGGCGTGGCCGGAATAATAGACCACCGCCATTTCCGCATCGGCCGATTCGTCCTCGAACTCACGCAGCGCCTTGACCATGGCGGAGCGGTCGAGATCGAACACCGTCTTGACGGAATCGAAGCCGGCATTCTGGAACGAGGCGCGCATCAGCTCCACATCGTTCGCAGGATTGTTGAGCTGGGCGGTCTCTTCGTATTTCTGATTGCCGATCAACAGCGCAACGCGTTTCGCCTCCGCGGCGCCCGCATTGAACACCACGACGGCGACGGACACGAGGAATACCGGCGCCCAGTGTTTTTGTACGCGTCTTAACATGCCCTTACCTCCGGCATTATTGCCGCCACTATTACGTATGGGCATGCCTGTTTCAATGTGCGGGCATCCGGAAATTTTATCCCGGCCGGCGGAATCACCCGGCATCGACCTCCACCCAACGCTGCTCCCGATGGGAGCGGGCCATGGCGTGCACGGTCTTCTCGATGCGCAGGCCATCGACGAAATCGATGGCGCGGGAGGGCTTTCCGGCAATGGCGGTCATCAGTTCGCGGCATTCGATGACCTTGAGATCATTGAAGCCGAGGCCGTGGCCGGGTGCGGGAACGAACCGGTCATAGGGCTTGTGATGGGGCGCCGTCAGGATTGTGGAAAAGCCCTGCTCGGTGGCGCGACCGTCGGTCTTGTAGAGCTGGAACTCGTTCATGCGCTCCTGATCGTAGAGGATCGAACCTGTCGAACCGTAGATCTGCAGGGCGATGCGGCCCTTGCGGCCCCAGGCGGAGCGGTTCGCCATCAGCACGCCGGAAATGCCGCCGGGAAGGCGCATCAGAACGCTGGCGATATCGTGGTTTTCGACGGCGCGGCGGCCGCCCTCCTTCGTGGGGCGGTCGGCATAGGGTTTTGCAAGCGCGGCGATGACCGCCTCGACATGGCCGAACAGGCTCCACAGCAGCGACAGCGGATGCACGGCAAAATCATCGAGCGCGCCGTAGCCCGAGGATGCCTCGCTCTTCCAGTAGAACAGCGCCTGGGGATCGGCCATGAAATCCTCATCCATCTCGATGCGGACGTGATTGACGGTGCCGATCGCGCCCTCGTCGATCAGCGAGCGGATGTGGCGCATGACCGGGTTCTGGATGTAGTTGTAGCCCATCACGGCGACCTTGCCGGACGCGCGCTGGGCGGCAAGCATGCGCTCGGCATCGCCGAGGTCCGTCGCCATCGGCTTTTCGCACCAGACGTGTTTTCCCGCTTCGAGTGCGGCGATCGCCATTTCGGCATGGAACTGGTTGGGCGTGGTGACGGAAATCACATCGACCTCCGGATCGGCCAGCAGATCGCGCCAGTTCGCGGTGGCTTTCGCAAAGCCGAACTCCTTCGCACGCGCGACGGCCAGTTCGCCGTTGGCTTCGGCGAGATGCACGAGGCGCGGGCGCTCGACGTCGCCGAAGACCGTGCTGACATTGTTCCAGGCGAGTGCGTGGCACTTGCCCATATAACCCGTGCCGATCAATCCAATGCCAAGAGCCTTCATGACGTCTCCTCCGTCCGCTGAATTCCGCTACGCTCGCGCGCCGGAATTGCTATATTTCGCAGGACGGGCGCGCTCGCGTCATTCATAGACGGAAAGATTTGGAATGAAAACTTACTTTTCTTTGATAATGGAATATTCATTCCATTCGACGCGAAGCGCCACTTGAGGAGAATGAATGCATGAACAGCAGCGAAGCGGCCCAGACGCGCGTACCCCGCGATTTCGAAAGCCTGCGCAGCGTCATCATCGAGCGCAAGGAGACCATGCCCAAGCGGCTGGCGCAGGTGGCCGCCTATGCGCTGTCCAACCCCGACGACATGGCCTTCGGCACCGCAGCGAGCATCGCGACGGCAGCGGACGTGCAGCCCTCGACGCTGGTGCGCCTCGCCCACCATCTCGGCTACGAGGGCTTTTCCGACCTCCAGAACGTCTTCCGCGCCCGGCTGCGCGACCGCACGCTCTCCTATGAGGAGCGGCTGCTGTCGCTGGAGGCCGGTGCGACGGCCGGCAGCGATGCCGAACTGCTTTCCGGCTTCCTGAACGCGGCAAGCCAGTCGGTGGCGCGGCTTGCCAGCACGGTCGACGGCGAGACGTTCACGAAATCGGTGGATGTGTTGGCGCGGGCGGAAACGATCTACCTCGTCGCCAAGCGCCGGTCCTATCCGCTGACGGCGCATATCGCCTATGCCTTCGGCAAGCTCGGCATCCGCCACCAGATCATCGCCTCGCCCAACGGCATCGATGCGGAGATGGCGCTGTTCGCCACCGGCAGGGACGC
Organism: Shinella sumterensis; assembly: GCF_004514425.2. Lineage (GTDB taxonomy): Bacteria > Pseudomonadota > Alphaproteobacteria > Rhizobiales > Rhizobiaceae > Shinella > Shinella sumterensis. The sequence continues at coordinate 198,531 of NZ_MYFN02000004.1, read as the reverse complement.
CGTCATCGCGGCGAGCTTTTCCCCCTACGCCGCCGAAAGCCTGGCGCAGGCGCAGGAACTGGCAGGCCGCGGCGTGCCGATCATCGCGATCACCGACTCGGTGTTCTCCCCGCTTGCCGCCGCAGCCACCCACTGGTTCGAAGTCTCCGAGGCCGATTATGCCGGCTTTCGCTCGCTTTCCGCCTCCATGGCGCTTGCGATGGCGCTGCCTGTGGCAATCGCCGAACGCCGGCGCAGCCTCAAGCGGAAATCGAAGCGGAATGCCTTCGGAATGAAAATGGAATGAATATTCCGAATTGACATAATAATAGAATTCATGTTTCATTTTCCGAGAATGCCGCATCGCCTTCCCGAAGGCGCCGCGAGACCGGGAGGAAGACATGCCCAACACTGATCGCCGCGAAAGCCCGGCGAAGTCGCTCGACGTGATCACGATCGGCCGTTCGTCGGTCGATCTCTACGGCCAGCAACTCGGCACGCGGCTGGAGGACACCGCCTCCTTCGCCAAGTCCGTTGGCGGCTGCCCGGCCAATATCGCGATCGGCACCGCCCGCCTCGGCCTCAAATCGGCGCTGATCACCCGCGTCGGCGACGAGCAGATGGGCCGCTTCATCCGTGAGCAATCCGCGCGCGAGGGCGTGAATGTCGAAGGCATCAGGACGGACAAGGACCGGCTGACCGCGCTCGTGCTGCTCGCCATCGAAGCCGAGGGCGTCTCGCCGATGATCTTCGTGCGCACCGATTGCGCCGACATGGCGCTCGACGAAGGCGACGTGGACGAGGCCTTCGTGCGCTCCTCGCGCGCCGTGCTGGTCTCCGGCACGCACTTTTCGCGCCCCAATACGGAAGCCGCGCAGCGCAAGGCGATCCGCATCGCCAAGGAAAGCGGCGGCAAGGTCATCTTCGACATCGATTACCGCCCGAATCTCTGGGGGCTTGCCGGCCATGCCGAGGGTTTCGAGCGCTATGTGAAGTCCGACCGCGTCTCGGCGATCCTGAAATCCGTCCTGCCGGACTGCGACCTGATCGTCGGCACGGAAGAGGAAATCATGATCGCCTCAGGCGCCGACGACGTGCTCTCGTCGCTCAAGGCGATCCGCGCCGTTTCGCCGGCGACCATCGTCTTGAAACGCGGCGCCATGGGCTGCATCGTCTATGACGGCCCGATCTCCGACGACCTGGAAGACGGCGTGGTCGGCGACGGTTTCCCGATCGAGGTCTATAATGTGCTGGGCGCGGGCGATGCCTTCCTATCCGGCTTCCTGCGCGGCTGGCTGACGGGCGAGGATCACAAGACCTGCGCCACCTGGGCCAATGCCTGCGGCGCCTTCGCCGTGTCGCGCCTTCTGTGTTCGCCGGAATATCCGAGCTGGGAGGAGCTGACCTTCTTTCTTAGGAACGGCAGCAGGCATCGCGCCCTGCGCAAGGACGAGGCGATCAACCACATCCACTGGGCGACGAACCGCAAGCAGGCGGACATTCCGCTTCTGATGGCGCTCGCCTGCGACCACCGCATGCAGCTCGTCGACGTGGCCGACGCGTTGAAGGTGCCGCATGACAGGATTTCCGCGTTCAAGCGGTTGACCGTCGAGGCTGCCGCCCGCGTCTCGCAGGGCCGTCCCGGCTACGGCATGCTGATCGACGAACGTTTCGGCCGTGACGCCTTTTTCGACGCCGCGACCAAGGGTTTTTCGTGGATCGGCCGCCCGGTCGAGCTTCCGGGTTCAAAGCCGCTGCGCTTCGAATTCAGCCAGGATATCGGCTCCCAGCTGGTGGAATGGCCGCTCGACCATTGCATCAAATGCCTGTGCTTCTATCATCCCGACGACCCTGATACCCTCAAGAAGGAGCAGCAGGAGAAACTGCGCACGCTCTTCGAAGCGGCCCGCCGCGTCGGTCGCGAGCTTTTGATCGAGATCATCGCCGGCAAGAACGGCCCGCTGAAGGATGATACGGTCTCGACGGCCCTTCAGGAACTCTACGATCTCGGCATCAAGCCCGACTGGTGGAAGCTGGAGCCGCAGGCCTCCAGCGCGGCGTGGCAGAACATCGAAGCCGTCATCGCGCGCAACGACGCGTATTGCCGCGGCATCGTGCTGCTCGGCCTGGAAGCGCCGACGGAAGATCTGGTGAAGGCCTTCGAGGCGACGACGGTGGCGCCTTCGGTCAAGGGTTTTGCCGTGGGCCGCACGATCTTCGTCGACGCCGCCCGCGCCTGGATGGCCGGCAAGATCGACGACGAGGCGGCGATCACGGACATGGCCAGCCGCTTCCGCGAACTGACCGACGCCTGGCTGCGCACGCGCGGCCTGCAATAGAGCATACGGGAGGAAGACCATGGCAAAGACGATCCGGCTGACGATGGCGCAGGCCGTCACGCATTTCCTGAAGGCGCAGATGACCGTCGTGGACGGCAGGAAGGTGCCGATCTTCGCGGGCGTGTGGGGCATTTTCGGCCACGGCAACGTCGCGGGCATGGGCGAAGCGCTCTACCAGGTGCGAAACGAACTGCCGACGCTGCGCGCCCATAACGAACAGGGCATGGCGCATGCCGCCGTCGCCTTCGCCAAGGCGAGCTTCCGTCAGCGCTTCATGGCCTGCACCACCTCCATCGGCCCCGGCGCGCTGAACATGATCACCGCCGCAGGCGTCGCGCATGTCAACCGCCTGCCCGTGCTGTTCCTGCCCGGCGACGTCTTCGCCAACCGCATTCCCGACCCTGTTCTCCAGCAGATCGAGAATTTCGGCGACGGCACCGTCTCGGTGAATGACGCGTTCCGCTGCGTCTCGCGTTACTTCGACCGGATCACGCGGCCCGAGCAGATCATCTCCGCGCTCAAGCGCGCCATGCAGGTGCTGACCGATCCGGTCGATTGCGGCCCGGTGACGCTGTCGCTCTGCCAGGACGTGCAGGCCGAGGCCTACGACTATCCTGCCAGCCTGTTCGAGGAGAAGGTCTGGACGACCCGCCGCCCCCGCCCCGACACGGACGAACTGGCAGCGGCCATCGAAACGCTGCGCAAGGCGCAAAAGCCGCTGATCATCGCCGGCGGCGGCGTGCTCTATTCGCAGGCGACCGCCGAGCTCCAGGCGTTCGCGGAAACGCATGGCGTTCCGGTGGCGGTCACGCAGGCCGGCAAGTCGGCCATTGCGGATGATCATCCGCTGTGCATGGGCTCGGTCGGCGTGACCGGCACATCCGCCGCCAACGCCTTTGCCGAGGAGGCCGACGTCATCCTCGCCGTCGGAACGCGCCTGCAGGACTTCACGACGGGTTCGTGGGCGCTGTTCAAGAACGGCGGCGTGACGATGATCGGCCTCAACACGGCGCCCTTCGATGCGGCCAAGCATGACAGCCAGCCGCTCGTCGCGGATGCGCGCGAAGGGCTGAAGCTGCTGTCGCAAGCGCTTGACGGCTGGTCGGCCCCTGCTGCCGTCAGGCAGACGGCCAAGGCCCGCAAGGACGAATGGATGGCGGCGGCGGACCGCGCGACGGCACCGACCAACGCCGACCTGCCCTCGGACGCGCAGGTCATCGGCGCGGTGCAGCGCGCGATCGGCGGCGAAAATTCGGTTCTCGTCTGCGCGGCCGGCGGCCTGCCGGGCGAGTTGCACAAGCTGTGGCAGGCGAAGAAGCCCGGCGGCTACCACATGGAATACGGCTTTTCCTGCATGGGCTACGAGATTGCCGGCGCGCTCGGCGTGAAGCTGGCGCGGCCGGAGGCGGATGTCGTCGTCATGGTCGGCGACGGCTCCTACATGATGATGAATTCCGAGCTTTCCACCTCGATCATGCTCGGCCAGAAGCTCACCATCATCGTGCTCGACAATCGCGGCTACGGCTGCATCAATCGGTTGCAGATGGCGACCGGCGGCGCGAACTTCAACAACCTCCTGAAAGACGCGATGATCGAGGTCATGCCGGATATCGACTTCCGCGCGCATGCCGAGAGCATGGGGGCGGTCGCGGTCAAGGTATCCTCCATCGCCGATCTCGAAACGGCCATCGAGCAGAGCAAGGGCAACGACCGCACGTCGGTCATCGTCATCGATACCGACCCGCTGATCACCACCGAGGAGGGTGGCCACTGGTGGGATGTTGCGGTGCCGGAGGTCAGCCCGCGCAGCGAGGTCAACAAGGCGCGCGAGGCCTATGTGAAGGCGCGCGCGGCCCAGACGATCGGTTAGGACCAATACGCCATCCTACCTCTCCATCGTCACCCTCCCTCCCCTTCGTCATCCTCGGGCTTGACCCGAGGATCCATGCCACAGGCAGGACGGTGCGGATGCGTGGATCCTCGGGTCAAGCCCGAGGATGACGGTAGAGAGGGAGGGAGAGAGACAAACAATGACATGGGAAGCCTCGCTTCCCGCCAAGGAGACCATGATGAAAGCCAAACTCGGCATGTCGCCCATCGCCTGGTGGAACGACGACCTTCCGGAACTGAGCGACGACGTGTCCCTCGAAGAGTGCCTGCGCCAGTCGCGCACGGCCGGCTTCACGGGCATGGAACAGGGCCGCCGCTTTCCGGGCAGCCCGGAGGAGATGCTGCCGATCCTGCGCGCCGCAGACGTGACGCTGTGCGGCGGCTGGTTCTCCGGCACGCTCGTCGATGAGGAGCTTGCGGCCAACAAGGACCGCATCGCCCCGATGATCGCGCTGTTCAAGGCCGTCAACGCGCCCTGCATCGTCTATGGCGAAGTCGGGCGCTCCATCCAGGGCGACCGCTCCAGGCCGCTTGCCACCAAGCCGCGCCTCTCCGACGACGAGATGAAGACCTACGCTCGCCGCCTCACCGCCTTCGGCGAATGGTGCGCCGACCAGGGCATGCCGCTCTCCTACCATCACCACATGGCTGCCGTCGTCGAGACCGAGCCGGAACTCGATGCCTTCATGAAAAACTCGGGCGAAGGCATTCCGCTGCTGCTCGATGCCGGGCACCTCGCCTTTGCCGGCGGCGACGTGCTGCGCGCCATCGACAACCATCATGCCCGCATCAACCATGTGCATGTGAAGGACATCCGCCGCCCGGTGGTTGACGGCCTGGACCGCACGAAGCAGTCGTTCCTCGACGCGGTGGCGCTCGGCGCCTTCACCGTTCCCGGCGACGGCTCGCTCGATTTCGGCGCCATCGTGCAGCGTTTCGCGGATTACGGCTATGAAGGCTGGTTCGTCGTGGAAGCCGAACAGGATCCGCGCAAGGCGCCGCCGGCGAAGATGGCCGAAGTCGGCCATGCCGAACTGATGCGCGTCATGACCGCCGCCGGTTATACTGTCGAGACGGAAGGCTTTCCCAAGGGATAAGCCTCACCCGCCCGCCTGAAGGAAAGGACCAAGCCCATGCCGAACCTGCTCGTCAAACCCCAGGGCGCCCACGGCCGTGTCAGCCATGTCACGCCCGAAAGCGCCGGCTGGACCTATGTCGGCTTCGACCTGCACCGGATGAAGCCCGGCGAGATCGTCGCGGCGGAAACGGGAAGCCGCGAGGTCTGCCTCGTGTGGGTTTCCGGCAAGGGCAAGGCGACGGCGGGCGGTGCGGATTTCGGTGTGCTCGGCGAGCGCATGAGCCCCTTCGAGGGCGCGCCGCACGCGCTCTATATCCCCGCCAACTCCAACTGGTCGGTAACGGCGGAGACGGATATGGAACTTGCCGTCTGCTCGGCCCCGGGCGGCGGCGATTACAAGGCGAAAGCCATTCCGCCCGGCACGCATCCGCAGCTGCACCGCGGCAAGGGCTCGAACATCAGGCATGTGCACAACATCATGCCGGAAGACGACAATTCGGCTCATTCTCTGCTCGTCGTGGAGGTCATCACGCCGAATGGCAACACCTCGTCCTACCCCTCGCACAAGCACGACCGGGACGACCTGCCTAACGAAAGCCTGCTGGAAGAGACCTACTACCACCGCCTCAACCCGCCCCAGGGCTTCGCCTTCCAGCGCGTGTATACCGACGACCGCTCGCTGGACGAGGCCATGGCGGTGGAGGATGGCGACGTGACGCTGGTGCCCAGGGGCTACCACCCCTGCGCGACCATCCACGGCTACGACCTCTATTACCTGAATGTGATGGCCGGGCCGAAGCGCGTGTGGAAGTTCCACAACGCGAGGGAGCATGAGTGGCTGCTGAAGTAGGCATGCATATCATTCGGCAAGCGACCGGCTTGCTCGTAGGCTCACGGTAAACCCCGTCCTCTCCGTCGTCATCCTCGGGCTTGACCCGAGGATCCATTCCACAAGCGAGACGGTGCGGATGTGTGGATCCTCGGGTCAAGCCCGAGGATGACGACGGAGAGGTTTGCGGGCGATATCCGGGTTGGTGCGCGTCGCGGCAGTGGTGGGCGTGATTGGCGCATGAACAGGCTGGCCTCTAGCTCTAGCTCTAGCTCTAGCTCTAGCTCTACCGCTTCCACTTCCGCGTCAGGCCCCATTCCTTCGCGATCTCCAGCGTCGAGGAGAACCCTGCTTCCAGCATGAACGGCTCCCTGGAGACGGCGTGGCCGCCGCCCTCGCCTGCCGTGACCGGCGTGCCGTGGCCCATGCCGTCGATTTCGTGGAAGGTGACGAGCGGCTTGCCGTCCTTGTCCGGCCAGATGCGGGTGCGGCGGCCTTTCAGGCGCTTTTCCACGAAGGCATCCTTGGGCAGGCGGTAGAGGTCGCGCCATTGGTCGACCAGCGCGCGGCCGTTGGAGAGCGCGACGGTCTCGTCGGCGGTGCCATGCCAGACGGAGATTGCCGGCTTGTGCGGCATTCGGGGTGAAACGAGGCGTACCAGATCGGCCCAGGCGCGGGGCGTGTGATCCGGGGCCTGCGCCATCGCATCGAAGGCGCGCGTGGCGTCGCGGGCAGCGCCGAACGGCAGGCCGGCGATGATCGCACCGCCGGCAAAGACGTCCGGATAGTTCGCCAGCATCGCCGCCGTCATGGCGCCGCCGGCCGAAAGGCCCGTTATGAAGACGCGCTGCGGGTCACTTGCCGCAAGGCCGGCCGCATGGCTCACGATCTGGCGGATCGACATGAGTTCGCCGCGGTCGCGCGTCACCTCGCTCGGGCGGAACCAGGTGAAACACAGACGAGGATTGTTCGCCTCGCGCTGCTGGGCATAGACGACGGCAAATCCACGCTCGTCGGCCAGCGATGCCCAGCCGGCGGCGCGATCGTAGCTTTCGGCATCCTGCCGGCAGCCATGCAGCACCAGCACGAGCGCACGCCCGGCCGGCAGCCCCGCGGGAACATGCATGAACATGCGCAGGCCACCGGGATTGCTGCCGAAATCGCTCGTCTCGACAAGCGGCGAGGCCGTGCCGGCGCGGCGGCGTACGGCCGGCGTCTTGCGCTCCGTGGTCGGCTGGAACGGCCAGAACAGGTCGCTCAGCCGCGTTTGGGCCGGTAACAGTCGCTCGACCGATCGCTTGAAGCGGTCCCGCATGCTCGGCCTCTCTTTCATGGAATTGCTCATCGTCAGATAATGTGCGCAGCGCGCGCGGCAGGATCAAGGCGCAGGCAGCGAAATAGCGGGGAAGGCTCATTCTGCGGATTCATGAGGGCATTCATAAATAGCCAAAGTGCAAAGCCCCGCATTTCGTTCCCGGCCTTTCGAACCCGGCCAAGCTGATGTAGCACTTCTGCCACGACAGATCCGCGACAGGAGGAACCCCATGAGCGAGCACCACAGCGCCACCCCCGAGCAGGCGCGCGCCAAGATGGCGCCCTTCGACTGGGCCGATCCCTTCCTGCTCGAGGACCAGCTGACGGACGAGGAGCGCATGATCCGCGACACCGCGCGCGCCTACTGCCAGGACAAGCTCGCCAGCCGCGTGACCGAAGCCAACCGCCACGAAATCTTCCATCGCGAGATCATGAGCGAGATGGGCGAACTCGGCCTCCTCGGCCCGACCATTCCGGAAGAATATGGCGGCGTCGGCGCCAACTACGTGTCCTACGGCCTCGTCGCCCGCGAGGTGGAACGCGTCGATTCCGGCTACCGCTCGGCCATGTCGGTGCAGTCCTCTCTCGTCATGCACCCGATCTTCGCCTACGGCACCGAAGAGACCCGCAAGAAGTACCTGCCGAAGCTTGCTTCCGGCGAATGGGTCGGCTGTTTCGGCCTGACGGAGCCGGACCACGGTTCGGACCCCTCCTCCATGATCACCCGCGCGAAGAAGGTCGACGGCGGCTACCTGATCTCGGGCGCGAAGAACTGGATCACCAATTCGCCGATCGCCGATGTCGCCGTCGTCTGGGCCAAGTCCGACGCGCATGACAACAAGATCAAGGGCTTCGTGCTGGAACGCGGCATGAAGGGCTTCGAGACGCCGAAGATCGAGGGCAAGTTCTCGCTGCGCGCCTCCGTCACCGGCATGATCATGATGCAGGACGTCTTCGTTCCCGATGAAAACCTGCTGCCGGAAGTGGCGGGCCTCGCCGGTCCCTTCGGCTGCCTCAACCGCGCCCGCTACGGCATCGCCTGGGGCGCGATGGGAGCTGCCGAATTCTGCTGGCACGCCGCGCGCCAGTACACGCTCGACCGCAAGCAGTTCGGCAAGCCGCTCGCCGCCACGCAGCTCATCCAGAAGAAGCTCGCCGACATGGAAACCGAAATCGCGCTCGGCCTGCAGGGCGCGCTGCGGCTTGGCCGCCTGTTCGACGAACACCGCGCGCCTGCCGAGCTCATCTCGCTGATGAAGCGCAACAATTGCGGCAAGGCGCTCGATATCGCGCGCGTTTCCCGCGACATGCACGGCGGCAACGGCGTTTCGGACGAGTATGGCGTCATCCGCCACGTGATGAACCTGGAAGCCGTCAACACCTATGAGGGCACGCACGACATTCACGCGCTGATCCTCGGCCGCGCGCAGACCGGCCTCCAGGCCTTCCAGTAAGCCGACCTGACATTTCGCAAACTGGCATTTCGCAAATTCTGCGGCCGCTCGTTAGAATACGGGCGGCCGCTTTTACGCTTTCTCCATCCCGTTTCGGTACAATCCCAGTCCGGCAACAGAAGCGGGAGGGCTTCATGCCTCTCGAACATCTCCACGAACAGGCCCATCCACGGCAGCCCAAGCGCAGTTTCGTCCAGTACAGGCTGGACAGGCCCGGCTTCATCACACCGATCGGCCACCACCTCAGCACGGCGCTGCGCTATACCTGCCTGATCCGCAGCATTTCCAGCGCGGGTGCGGTGCTCTCCATCAACCGGACGCTGACGCTGCCTGAAAACTTCTATCTGGAAATCCAGGGCATCCGTGACGGCATTCCCTGCACCGAGTTCAAGCGCGGCGGCGACGAGATGGTGGTGCGCTTCAACATGTTCCTCGATGCGGATTTCCTCAAGGTGGTGCTGGGGCGACCGGCCGACCTCCAGGACGCCTGATCGGCCGCACGGAAAAATGCGTCGATTAAACTTTTAAAAATTTGCTTCAGCGAAACAAAATACTCCGCTGCGACACTGCCCATCTGTGTCGGACATGATCGTCCTCCTCGGGAGTATCGCAATGAGCATTGGCGCCGATCCGCGTTCCGCCGCGGGCCTTTATGAACGCAAGTGGGAGCGTTACTCCGTCAACCGGCAGGGCATGCTGATGACCGTGGGCTTCGATCTGGGCGCGCCGAAAATGCGCAGCTGCCAGTTGATCGACATCTCGCAGGGCGGCGCGAGCTTCAGCGTCACCACGACGATCGGCCTGCCGCTGCACTATTATCTCTCCGTCGTGGGTGTCGCTTCGCGTATCGGCTGCGCGGAGGTCTATCGCACCGACAAGCGCATCGGCGTGCAGTTCATCAAGGAAATCGACGAGGAACTGCTGCACACCATCGTGCGCGCCGACTACTTCACCGGTGGCGGCGCGGCAAAGCCGAAAGTGCCGGAGCGGCGCTACATGGTGGGCGTCGAAAAAGCCGGCGTGGGATCGCGCATCACCTGACCGTTTCGCGACCGGGGATTATTGGCTAGGGTGCCTGCAAAACCGATTCCGGCACTATGTCCCTTCCCGATCCAGGCGTTTTCATGTCCGCATTCTCCCGCTTCACTGCCATTGCCCAGACACTGCCCTCCACCGTTCCCTTCGTCGGCCCCGAAACCATAGAACGCACCCGCGGCCTTGCGGTGCGCGCCCGCATCGGCGCCAATGAAAGCGGCTTCGGCCCGGCCCCCTCCGTCATCGAGGCGATGCGCGCGGCGGCGGCGACGACGTGGATGTACAGCGATCCGGAGAATTTCGAGCTGCGCGAGGCGCTTGCCCTTCATCACGGCATATCGCGCGACAACATCGCCATCGGCAGTGGCATCGACGGCCTGCTCGGCGACATCGCACGGCTGATCGTGGAGCCGGGCACGCCGGTCGTGACCTCGCTCGGGGGCTATCCAACGTTCAACTATCATGTAAACGGCTACGGCGGCCGGCTCGTCACGGTGCCCTATGCGGGCGACCGGGAGCACCTCGACGGCCTGCTGGACGCGGTGCGGCGGGAAAACGCCCCGCTCGTCTACCTCGCCAATCCCGACAACCCGATGGGCAGCTGGTGGGATGCCGACAGCGTCGTCGCCTTCGCGCAGGCTTTGCCGGAAACGACGCTGCTTGTGCTGGACGAGGCCTATGGCGAGACGGCGCCGGCCGGAACCATTCCGTCCATTGCCGCGCTGATCGGCCAGCCGAACATTCTGCGCATGCGCACCTTCTCGAAAGCCTACGGACTGGCGGGCGCGCGCGTCGGCTATGCCATCGGCACGCTCGGCAATGCGCAGGCCTTCGACAAGATCCGCCACCATTTCGGCATGGCACGGGTGTCGATCGCGGCAGCGCTCGCCGCCCTCGAGGACCAGACGTATCTGAAGGATGTGATCGGCCGCATCGCGGCGTCGCGCGCACGCATCACCGCCATTGCAGAGGAGAACGGTCTTGCGCCGCTGCCGTCGGCGACGAATTTCGTCACCATCGACTGCGGTCGCGACGGCGTGCATGCCAAGGCCATCGTCGACGGCCTGATGGAGCATGGCGTGTTCATCCGCATGCCCGGTATCGCGCCCCTCAACCGATGCATCCGCATCAGCACGGGACCGGATAGCGACATGGCCCTGCTGGAGGAAGCCCTGCCGCTGGTTCTGAAGGCAGTAGGCAGTAGGCAGTAGGCAGTAGGCAGTAGGCAGTAGGATTTTACGACGGCGGCTTGGTTTTCAAGTTTCTTCTTCGCCGCAATCGCCTAATGCCTACTGCCTAAGACCTAATGCCTTCACTCAATGCAGCGTCATCCACTCGCGGGCGGCGCGCAGCGCGAGCGCGAGGTCGGTCTTCGTCATTGTCGCGGCAAGATCGGCACGCAGTTCGGCGGCGCGGTCGCAGCCCTTGATCGCGGCGATGTTGAGCCATTTGTGCGCCTGGACGACATCGATATCGCAACCGCGACCCGTCGCATACATCAGGCCCATGTCGCAGAAGGTTTCGGCGCGGTTGTCACCGCCAGTCATGGCGGCCGTTTCGGTGTTCTGAAAATCAAAGCGTGCCATTTCGATAGTCCCTGTCTGACTGGTTTTCTGTTCTTTTGTCCTGTTTTACCTGCCCTTTCGGGCCTCTCGTGGCGCCTGCCGTCTGCGCGGCCTTGGTCTTCCCCGAGAGTTTTGCCGGCCGGTTATCCCGTGCTCGTCTTATGGCTCCACTATGCCGCGGGGCCTTCAAAATGCGCTTAAAAGGCATGCTTAATTTGAGACGAACAAAATCCAAACGCTTGGTAAAATTGGATTTTCGTTAAACATCGGACCCTCTGAAATCCGGCGGATTTGCTTCAAAATTTACCGATTGTTCAAACGACGATTTCAACGCTTCGCTAACCACAGCGAACGGCGGCAAATTTCCGGACCACGATTTTACGGTCGCTCCGCCCCTTTTCCACCGCGCGGGATTCGCGTTTCACGCATATTTACCTTTACGTTTGCGTAAGATATTCTGCGCGCTCATTCTGGAGGAGGAAGAGAATGAAACTGAGGACCTTGCTCATTGCAGCCCTTGTCGCCATGCCCGTCGTCGCCAATGCCGCCGAGCCGATCGAAGGCAACTGGAAGACGGCAAGCGGCGCGACCGCGGCGATCGCCAAATGCGGCGGCGGCTTCTGCATTACCTTGAAGACGGGAAAACATGCCGGCAAGCGCATCGGCCAGATGAAGGGCGCCGGCACCGACTACAGCGGCTCGATCACCGACCCGGAAACGGACAAGACCTATAGCGGCTCCGGCACGGTCAGTGGCAGCTCGCTGCGCATGAAGGGCTGCGTGCTGGCGGTTCTGTGCAAGTCACAGACCTGGACACGGCTCTAAAAAATCGAAAAGCCGGCGCCAAGCGCCGGCTTTGCCGTCTCGATTATCGCGCGCGCTGGCCGAACAGGATCTTCTGGGCTTCCTTGTCCTCGGCAAGGTTGGCCTGGCGGGCCCGCTCTTCCTGACCGACCGCGATGCCGCGCTCGACGGCCGGCCGCGCCATCACCGTCTCGAACCACCGCTTGAGATGCGGAAAGTCGTTCAGATCCTGCCCCTGCTTTTCGTAGGAGCGCACCCAGCCGACGCATGCCATATCGGCGATGGAATAATCGCCGGCCAGATAGTCGCGATCGGCAAGCCGCCGGTTCATCACGCCGTAGAGACGGTTCACCTCGTTGGTATAGCGGTCGATGCCGTAGGCGATCTTCTCAGGTGCGTAATCGCGGAAATGATGCGCCTGTCCCGCCATCGGTCCAAGCCCGCCCATCTGCCAGAACAGCCACTGGTCGACGTCGACGCGTTTGCGCTCGTCCGCCGGATAGAACTGCCCGTATTTGCGGCCGAGATATTGCAGGATCGCGCCGGACTCGAAGATCGAAATCGGCGCGCCGCCGGGTCCGTCCGGATCGATGATCGCCGGCATGCGGTTGTTGGGCGCGATCTTCAGGAAATCAGGCGCGAACTGCTCGCCCTTGCCGATATTGATATAGCTGACGTCATAGGGAACACCCAGCTCCTCCAGCATGATCGTGACTTTGTAGCCATTCGGCGTGGGCCAGTAATAGACTTCGATCGGCGCGGTCATTTCGGTCTCTCCTTGGTGTCGTTCCGGACGTAGAGGGCCAGACGTAGAGGGTGCCCGGGGCTCCTTCAAGGCGCATTCACACCTTTTCTGAACGGGAGATGAACCGGCCTCTCAGGGAGCGTTCAGTCCCGGAATGCGACAAAGGCACCACAGCAACATTCTGCTTCAGGGACAAGACAATGGACATTCTCGCTCGCCGCCTCACGATCATCACGCTTCTGATGGCGATTTTCGCGATCATGCTCGCTGCCGCCGTCGAGACGGACTACCGCCGCAACGCCCACAATTCCAACGGCAAGCTCGTCGCGTGCTCCGCACCGCAGATGTGCCGCGCCTCTATCTGATAGCAAACCGAAAGACGAACCCGATGACCGCCCTCACCCACACCGCCGCGACGCTTCTGCGCATCTTCGCCCTCTCGGCGATGATGATCGCGCCGGTCGGCGGTCTCGCCTGGAGCAATGCCGGCGGGCTCGGGATCGAGAAGCAGGGCGCCGGCCTCGTTCTCTTCGTCACGCTCCAGCGCCAGTCGATGAGCTGACGCCATTCTTTCCAGGCGGCTTTCCAGCCGGCTGATCCGTGGTAAACGGGGAGACTGCCAAGTCTCACCGGAGCCCGGATGAAATCCCTTCTTCTGTTTTCCGCCGCCGCACTTGCCGAAATCGCCGGCTGCTTTGCCTTCTGGGCCTGGTGGCGGCTGGACAAGTCCATTCTCTGGCTCGTTCCCGGCATGATTTCCCTCGCCCTGTTCGGCTGGCTGCTGACGCAGGTCGACAGCGCGTTTGCGGGCCGGGCCTATGCGGCCTATGGCGGCGTCTATATAGCGGCCTCGCTGCTCTGGCTGTGGCTTGCCGAAGGCATGCGGCCGGATCGCTTCGACCTTGCCGGCGCGACACTGGCGCTCGTGGGCGCCGGCGTCATTCTCGCGGCCCCGCGATAGGGCTTGCGATAAGGCTTGCGGGCGCGCCGAAGTTGTCGTTTGCTTGTCAAAAGACAACACCTATAGTGATTCATGAGCAAACGAATCTTCTCGCCCAAGCCGCTTTCCTACGCCACACCCGCGCCCTATGAGGCCAAGTCCTTCGACGATCCGGTGGCTGCCGTGGATGCACTCGAAGCGCTCTACGACCGCAATACGAGCTTCCTGACAGACGCCTTTGCCTCGCTGGCCAACATCGGCACGCCGCAGACGCGCTTTCGCGCCTGCTATCCGCAGGTCAGCATCGAGACCACCAGCTTCGGCCATGTGGATTCGCGCCTCTCCTATGGCTACGTCGCCTCGCCCGGCGTCTACACGACCACCATCACCCGCCCGAAGCTCTTCCGTCACTATCTGATCGAACAGCTCGGGCTTCTGATGCGCAATCACGGCGTGCGGGTCATCGTCTCGGAATCGACGACGCCGATCCCGCTGCATTTCGCGTTCGGAGAAGGCGCGCATGTGGAGGCGAACGTGGCCGAGGGCATCGAGCTGCCGCTGCGCGATCTCTTCGACGCGCCCGACCTTTCCAACACCGACGACGAGATCGCCAACGGCGCCTATGAGCCCGGCCCCGGCGAGCCCTCGCCGCTCGCGCCCTTCACCGCGCAGCGCATCGACTATTCGCTTGCGCGCCTCAGCCATTACACGGCGACCAGCGCCACGCATTTCCAGAACTTCGTGCTGTTCACGAACTACCAGTTCTATATCGACGAATTCTGCGAATGGGCGCGCCAGCAGATGGCCGAAGGCGGCAACGGCTATACGGCCTTCGTCGAGCCCGGCAACATTATCACCTACGCGGGCTCCGACAGGCCGGACCCGGACATCACGCCCGGCCGCCTGCCGCAGATGCCGGCCTATCATATCAAGAAGAAGGGCCATGGCGGCATCACCATGGTCAATATCGGCGTCGGCCCCTCCAATGCCAAGACGATCACCGACCATATCGCGGTGCTGCGCCCGCATGCCTGGCTGATGCTCGGCCATTGCGCGGGCCTGCGCAACAGCCAGACGCTGGGCGACTATGTGCTGGCGCATGCCTATGTGCGCGAGGACCACGTGCTGGACGACGATCTGCCCGTCTGGGTGCCGATCCCGGCGCTGGCGGAAATCCAGGTCGCGCTGGAAGGCGCCGTGGAGGAGGTCACGGGCCTCGAGGGCTACGACCTCAAGCGCATCATGCGCACCGGCACCGTGGCGACGATCGACAACCGGAACTGGGAACTGCGCGATCAGCGCGGGCCGGTCAAACGCCTCTCCCAGTCCCGCGCCATCGCGCTCGACATGGAATCGGCGACCATCGCCGCCAACGGCTTCCGTTTCCGCGTGCCTTACGGCACGCTTCTGTGCGTCTCCGACAAACCGCTGCACGGAGAGCTGAAACTGCCAGGCATGGCCACGGCCTTCTATCGCACCCAGGTCAACCAGCATCTGCGCATCGGTATCCGCGCGCTGGAAAAACTCGCCGGCATGCCGACGGAAAAGCTGCATTCCCGCAAACTGAGAAGCTTTTTCGAGACGGCGTTTCAGTAAAAAACGACAGTGGACAGACCGATCCTTAAGGTCTACTGAGCCGGTAACTTGAGTGCGTCGGGATATTCTCGTCCCGGCGCGCTTTGCCATCCGCAGCGCGCGCCAAACGCCTTTCGGCGGGCTCTCGCACAGCCGATTTACCGCCCATGCCCGACTTTCACAAAACCTTCTCCACCGTCAGGAATTTTCTGGTTTTCAGTGGCGGCTCGGTCGTCGGCGCAATTATCGACTATGTGGTGACGCTCGGCGCGCATGGTCTTCTGGACATGCCGCCCTCCCTTGCGCTCAGCCTCTCCATGGTGATCAGCGCCTCCGTCGTCTTCCTCTATCACGACAGGATCACCTTCCGCACATCCGGGGCGGGCTGGCTGAAGCGCTACGTCAAGTTCATGATGCTCGCGGCGATCGTCCTGGCGCTACGTGTCGTGATCCTTGAACTGCTCATCGCCGCGGCGCTTCCCGTCTTCATCGCCGTGGCAGTGGCCATCGTGGTCGTTTCCGTCGCCAACTTCGCAGCCTCGTCGATGCTGGTCTTCATGAAAGGACGCCAATGACCTCCGGCCAAAGCCTGTCCATCGTCGTTCCTGTTTTCAACGAGGCGGAGAACCTCTCCTATCTCGTCAGCCGCCTGAACATGGTTTGCGAACGCATTCGCCATGAGTTCGGGATCGACACGATCCACTATGTCTTCATCGATGACGGCAGTTCCGATGGGAGCTTCGATGCGCTCGGTGCGCTCGATTATGCCGGGCAAGGCGTAACGCTCCTGCAATTCTCACGCAATTTCGGCAAGGAAGCCGCCCTCTCCGCCGGCATCGATTCAGCGACCGATGCGGACGCGATCATCATGATGGATGCCGATCTTCAGCATCCGCCCGAACTTCTCGTCGATCTCGTGCGCGTCTGGAAAACCGAGGGCGTCGATAGCGTCTTCACCTACAAGGAGCATCGCCGGGCTTCGGAAGGCGTCCTCAAGGCCACGCTCTCGCACATCTTCTATTGGGTCATGAACCGGGGCGCGCGCTTCTCGATCACCGAGAACGCCGGCGACTTCCGGCTCATCAGCCGGCGCTATGCCAACGCGCTGCGCCTGCTGCCGGAAAGCCAGCGCTTCATGAAGGGGCTTTACGGATGGGTCGGCTTTGCCCAGCGCGGCCTGCCGCTCACGCCACCGCCGCGCGAGCGCGGCACCACGAGCTTCAATGGTGCGCGGCTCATGGCGATGTCGTTCGACGCCATGACGAGCTTTACCACAGCACCCCTGCGCCTGATGGCGCTGGCCGGGCTCGTCATTGCCTGCGTCAGCGCGGTCTATGGCGTCTATATCGTCGTGGAGCGGCTGTTCTTCACCGCCAACAGCATCGGCATCGCCTCCGTTCTGGCGCTGATGGCCTTCTTCGGCGGCATGCAGATGATCTTCCTCGGGCTGCTCGGCGAATATATCGGCAAGACCGTCCTCGAAGCGAAGCGGCGGCCCCCCTACATCCTGGCCGAGAAGCGCGTGATATCACCGCCGGCCACGGACGCGGCGGCGTCCGCACAGACAGAAATCTCATCCTGAATGTTCAAGACCTTCTCCTCCAGGCCGGCCCTCTTCGTCGTGATTCACTGCTTCGTCTGGTGGATCATGATCCTCGTCGCCAAGCCCAATCTCGATCGCTATGGCGACATGGCCGAAGTCTATGCCTGGTCGCAGCACTGGCTGGCGGGATCGAGCAAGCATCCGCAATTCCTGCCGTGGATGGCCAAGATCTGGTTTCTGGTGGCGCCCAAGACCGTGGCCTCGATCTATCTGCTGTCGGCCGTCAATCTCGCCGTGGCCATGCTGGGTATCCTCGCGCTCGGCCGTGCGCTGCGTCTGGGAGACCTCCAGGTGCTTGTCGCGCTGGCTCTGGGAGCGCTGGCGTTCCCGTACCTGACGCTCGCCGACAAGCTCAACATGAACGCGATATGCCTTTCGATCTGGCCCTGGACGGCCTGGGCGTTCGTGAAGGCGACAT
This sequence comes from Shinella sumterensis, assembly GCF_004514425.2. GTDB lineage: Bacteria > Pseudomonadota > Alphaproteobacteria > Rhizobiales > Rhizobiaceae > Shinella > Shinella sumterensis. The sequence continues at coordinate 180,963 of NZ_MYFN02000004.1, read as the reverse complement.
CGGAACGAAGCGAAAGGCGCATGCTTCATGCGGCGCTGTTTGGCCTGCTGGCCGGGCTTTCCATGCTCAGCAAGTACTATTCCATCGTTCTCATCCTGCCGCTTTTTGCCTTTACGTTCCTTTCGAACCAGCGCCGGATCTGGCGTACAGCGACCCCGTGGGTGGCTATTGCCGTCTATCTTGCCGTGACCACGCCGCACATTCTCTGGCTGATGGCCCATCAGGATGCCATCACCTATGCCCGCGAACAGGCGGGAGACGACCCGGTCGGCAAGCATCTCTACTACATCGCGAAATTCATCACGGCCCCTCTCTTCTACTGGCCCATTCCGTTCATTCTGGCCGGGCTTTTCCTCGTCAAGGGCTCTTTCCTCAGCCGTTGCGCGCAGCTGGCGCGATTGCCGCGGGATAATGCCCTTCTCGGTGTGCTGGCGCTCGGGCCATGGCTGCTGACGCTTTTCTTCGCGGTCGTCGGCCTTGTCGAACTGTCGACGCCCTGGGCGATCCCGATCGGTTTCGCCTTCATGCTCTATGGCATCGCCAATGCCGACCCGCAGCTTCTGCAGAAAAACGGGCCGAAGGTCATCGCAGCCTTTCGCTTCATCTGGCCGATCATGCTCGTTGGCAGCGTCATCGCGGCAACGATGGACGCCTACAGCGACAACGTGAACTACTACCGGCCGGAACAGGAACAGGCGGTGGCGGCCGTCGACCATTGGAACACGCGCCACGACATGCCGCTTTCCTGGGTCTCAAGCGGCAATCTCGCTGCGATGATCGCATTCTTCTCGCCGACGCCGATAGAAGCACTGCCGACGCCGCCCGATGCGCTGCCATCCTACTATCCGGAGCGCGCGAACTGGAGGAACGAGGCCGGCATCATCGCCTGCCCCGGTGAGGTGGAGGGCTCCGACGCGTCGGACTGCATACGGGAAGCCAAGGCCTGGGCGTCGCTTCACGGACTGCAATCGGAAGAGGTCACGTTCACGATCGCACGCTCGGGCATTCGCTTTCCCCGCAAGCTGCCATTTCAGATGCCGGTGGTGTATGTCTGGCCGAGATGACGGCCAGGGCAGGTGCGCATGCTGATTGCAGACGACTTCGGCCTCGGCCGGGACCATGACAGAGTGATCCTCGACCTTCTCGAACGAGGAAAGATCGACGGCACATCCGTGATGGTCGACGGCGACATCGATCCGCTGGATATCGAGCGGCTGCGCCAGCTGCGGGAGCGCGGCGCGGCCATCGGGCTGCATCTCAACCTCACGCACGACTTTTCAGGCCGTCATTTTCACCGGCCAGTCGGCGATCTGCTGCGGCTCTGCCTCACCGGCCGGTTGCCGCAACAGGCGCAAGGCGCCTTTCACAGACAAGCGGAGACGTTCCACGCCACCTTCGGCTTTCTGCCTGACTATTATGACGGCCATCAGCACTGCCATTGTTTTCCCGGTCTCGACCGGATTGCGGCAACGCTGCCCCGGGAAGATCGCGTGTGGATGCGTGTGCCGCTGCCCCGGACGTGGGCCGGCCGCATGCTCAACATGCGCGCAGGCGGGCCAAAGACCGTCCTGGTCATGATCCTCGCACATCTCGCGGCAAGGACGTTCCGCAGGGCGGGCTGGGAGACGAACAGCGATTTTTCCGGCTTCCTGCCGCTCGACAGGCCGGACGCCGTCGCGCGATGGTTGCCCAGGCTCCTGAGCGCACGCGCCGCCGACACATTGATGATGGTGCATCCGGGAAGCGCCGATGACCGGAGCCAATGCCCCGGCCATGCGCCGCAAAGCCGTGTCGTGGAAGCGGAAATCCTTTCGCTTCAGGCCTGACCTCAGCCCTTCATCACCGTCCAGGCGTGCTCCAGGCCCTTGCGGGTGATGTCGATCATCTGGTCGACTTCCGCATGGGTGATGACGAGCGGCGGGGAGAAGAGCATGCGGTCGCCGGTGGCGCGCAGCACCAGGCCGTTTTCCAGGCAATGGTTGCGCACGGTGACCCCGGCCTTTTCCTTGTCCTCGAAGCGCTTGCGCGTCGTCTTGTCCTCGGCGAGCTGGACGGCGGCCATCAGGCCGACCTGCTGGACTTCGCCGACGATCGGCAGGTCTTCCAGCGACTTCAGGCCGGCGGCGAGGTAGGGGCCGATATCGTCGTGCACGCGCTCGACCAGCTTCTCATCCTCGATGATGCGCAAGTTTTCCAGTGCCGCGGCGGCGCAGACCGGGTGGCCGGAATAGGTGAAGCCGTGGTTGAAGTCGCCGACCTCCTCGACCAGCACATTGCCGACGCGGTCGGAGACCATGACGCCGCCGATCGGCAGGTAGCCGGAGGACAGGCCCTTGGCGATGGGCGCCAGATCCGGCTCGACGCCGAAATGCTGGTGGCCGAACCAGTGGCCGGTGCGGCCGAAACCACAGATGACTTCGTCCGTGACGAGCAGGATGTTGCGCGCCTTGCAGATGCGGGCGATTTCCGGCCAGTAGGTGGCCGGCGGCACGATGACGCCGCCCGCGCCCTGGATCGGTTCGGCGACGAAGGCGGCAACATTGTCCTCGCCGAGCTCGTCGATCTTTTCTTCCAGCTGGCGGGCCATCTTCAGGCCGAATTCGTCGGAGGTGAGATCGCCGCCCTCACCGTACCAGAACGGCTGGTCGATATGGTGCACGCCGGCGATCGGCAGGTCGCCCTGCTCGTGCATCCACTTCATGCCGCCGAGCGAGGCGCCGGCGACGGTGGAGCCGTGATAGCCGTTCTTGCGGGCGATGATGGCCTTCTTGGTCGGCTTGCCCATCGCGCCCCAGTAGACGCGGGCCATGCGGAACCAGGTGTCGTTGGCCTCCGAACCCGAGCCGGTGAAGAAGACGCGATTGATGTTGGGGCCGGCATGCGAGGCGATCTTCTGCGCAAGCAGAACGGCCGGCGGCGTCGTGGTGCCGAAGAAGGTGTTGTAATAGGGCAGCTCGTTCATCTGCCGCACGACGGCATCGGCGATTTCCCTGCGGCCGTAACCGATGTTCACGCACCACAGGCCCGCGAAGCCGTCGAGATAGCGCTTGCCGTGGTTGTCGAAGATGTAGCAGCCCTCGCCGCGTTCGATGATGCGGGTGCCGGCCGCGTTCAGTTTCTTCATGTCCGAGAACGGATGAAGATGGTGGGCGGCATCGAGGGCACCGAGGTTCGAAACGGCTGCTGCACTGGTCTGCGACATTGAATACATCCTTGCAGGTGGAACCCGCCTTATTGAACGACGGGACAGAATGGGTTACGAAAATGCCCATGTAACAGGCATTTGGCAAGAGATGCTGCGCAAGCAAAATTTCCGGCCGGTGCTTCCCGCCCAACCAAAAGCAGGCACCATGACAAACGACAAGAAGGCTGCCGGTTCGCCGCCGGCCAACGCGCCCACCAATTCCCAGGCCCGTATCGAAATCCTTCTCGTCGGCATGAACGGCGACCTGCGCGGCAAGCAGATTCCGCCCGAAGCCGAGAAGAAGATCTGGGATGGTTCGGTTCGCCTGCCCTCCTCCACCCAGTCGCTCGACATCTGGGGCGATGACAACGACGACATCACCGGCCTGTCGCTGTCGGTCGGCGACCCCGATGGCGTGTGCATTCCCGACCGTCGCTCGCTGACGGCGATGCCCTGGGCGCCCGAGGGCTCGCGCCAGGTGCTGGCCACCATGCACGAATTCGACGGCACGGCCTCCTTCATGGACCCGCGCGCCATTCTTGCACGCATGGTGAAGCGCTTCGAGGACCGCGGCCTCACACCGGTCGTTGCGACCGAGCTCGAGTTCTACGTCGTCGAGGACGACTGGCGTGAGACCGGCAAGCCGCGCCCGCCGGCCGCCCTGATGTATCGCGACGAGCCGAACGGCTTCCAGCTCTACGACATGCGCGCCACCGATGCGCTGGACGGCTATATCCAGACGGTACGCGCCTGGGCGAAGGAGATGGACCTGCCGGCGGACGCGACCACGGCGGAGTTCGGCCCCGGCCAGTTCGAGATCAACCTGCTGCACCGGCCGGACGCGCTTGCCGCCGCCGACGACTGCATCTACCTCAAGCGCATCGCCGAACAGGCCGCACGCCGATTCGGGCTGAAATCGACCTGCATGGCGAAGCCCTATGCCGAGCATGCAGGCTCCGGCCTGCATGTGCATTGCAGCGTCATCGACAAGGACGGCAAGAACATTCTCGACGCCAAGGGCGGCGATCCGGCGAAGCTGAAGTCGATCTGCGCGGGCATGCTGCAGACGATGCGCGACGCGCAGCTCGTCTTCGCCCCGTTCGCAAACTCCTATCGCCGGTTCCAGCCGGGCTCGTTTGCGCCTGTCGACCTGACCTGGGGCTTCGGCCATCGCGGCACCGCGATCCGCATTCCCGACAAGGACGGCCCGGCGGCGCGTGTCGAACACCGCGTAGCGGGCGCCGACGTGAACCCCTACCTGCTGCTGACGGCGATCCTGGGCGGCATCCTGCTCGGGCTCGACAACGAACTCGATCCGGGGCCGGTGACGGAGCCCGGCAAGGACGCGCCGCCCGCCACGCGCCTGACGCACGATTTCCTGACCGCGGTGGAAGAGTTCTCGGCCTCACCCTTCATCAAGGACGCGTTCGGCGAAGCCTACCAGAAGCTTTACGGCGATACGAAGCGCAAGGAGGCCATCACCTATCTGCGCACGGTCTCGGATTTCGACTACCAGACCTATCTGCCGCGAATCTGAGCAGTTCGGCTTCGCCCGCGACCACCTTCGCCCCATATGCGGGGCGAAGGGTGCGAGCCTGTTTTCAGGCCGCCGCCGTCGCTGTCGTGGGCATGTTGCCCACCTGAACCTTCGGCACGATGACCTTGAGTTCGCCGGGATGCAGGCGGATCGAGACGTCGCGGTCCATCGGCAACAGCTCACCGTCGATGACGCAGTTGATCGACCGATCGACCCGCGGGAAATGCAACTCGACTTCGCGGCCGGTCATCTCGCGCACATCGGCATTCTCGCGCAGCTTGCCGCGCAGGATATCGAAGGCGAGCCGCGCCACGCCGGCGGGCTTCAACGGGCTGGTGGTGTAGAAGCCGAGATGACCGCCCGACAGGTCATCCGCATACAGCAGGCCGTTGTCGCCGAACCGGTTGTTGGAGACGTTGATGGCCGAGACCTTGCGGCTTTCCGCAACGCCATCGACCTCGAATTCCACCTCGAATTCCGGCGGATCGAGAATCACGCCCAGGGCGGCGCGCGTGTTGGCGACGATCTTTCCCATGCGCGACCGGTAGGTCATGGCATTGCGCAGGCGCACCATGCGGGCGTGGAGGCCTGCGGAAAACTGGTGCACGAAGGGCCGGTCGTCCGCCGTGCCGATGTCGGCGGCGGAGATATCGCCGTCCGCCAGCGCATCGATCGCCTGCCAGATATCGAGGGGAATCTTCAGAGAGCGGGCAAAGAGGTTCATCGTGCCGGCCGGGATGATGCCGAGCGGCATGCCGCTCTGCCAGGCAAGCCCGGCCGCCGCCGAAATGGTGCCGTCGCCGCCACCGGCCAGCATCGCGTCCAGATCGGTACGCTCCGCACAGCGGCGCAGCACCATCTCGATATCGGAGCTTTCGACGATGTCACAGTCGAGATGGTGCCCCGCCGCGGCGAAAACTTCTTCCGCATGGCGGGCATAGGCCTCCATGTCGGTGGTCCGAAACGTTCCGCCATCCCGATTGAAAATCGCCTGAACTCTCATTCGTCTACTCCGCATCCTGGCCGAGAACGCCTGAAGGCCCTCTTTGGCTGCATTAGATAGGAGAGAAAGCGGCGATTCACAGGCGGGCGGACACGGGAATGCAATAAATCGTGAAGTCGTCGCGAGCCGCTTGACCGGCGCGGGCCAAAAATCACAGTAGGCATCCGCACCCGTTTTGCTATATCTCAAGCAGCCGCCTGCGTCGTGAAGACGCTGCCGGCCGATATCTATTCCCATTGCGGCCAGTCCGGCCGAACCGCACCGCAAAGCAGCCAGGAGGAGTGGCCGCCCTTGTGAGGGTTCATGGCCGGGTGTGCCGCATGGCCACATCCTGCGGAGCCACCGTGTCCGAACATAAATTGCCCAATGCCGCCCTCTCCTCCGGGCAGCCGCCGCTTCCGGCCTTGACCGTCACCCTCATCATCCTGGCGCTGGCCGTCGGCAGCTTCGGCATCGGCACGGGCGAGTTCGCCATCATGGGCCTCCTGCCGGATGTCGCGGGTACGTTCGGCGTCAGCAACGCGACGGCGGGTCATGTCATCAGCGCCTATGCCTTCGGCGTCGTGGTCGGCGCGCCCGTCATCGCCGTCATCGGCGCGCGCTTTCGCCGCCGCGACCTGCTGCTGGTGCTGATGGGCGTCTTCGCCGCCGGCAATCTCGCAAGCGCGGCCGCGCCGAGCTTTCACAGCTTCATGCTGTTCCGGTTTCTCTCCGGCCTGCCGCACGGCGCCTATTTCGGCGTGGCCGCGCTGGTCGCGGCCTCCATGGTGCCGGTCAACAAGCGCACGCAGGCTGTCGGCAAGGTCATGCTGGGCCTGACCGTCTCCACCCTGATCGGCACGCCGCTTGCCGCCTTCTTCGGGCAGATCCTCAACTGGCAGTTCATGTTCGTCGCCGTCGGCGTGACCGGGCTTCTGACGGTGGGCCTGATCGCCGCCTTCCTGCCGCGCGACAAGGCTCCGAAAGGCGTCAATGCGCTGACGGAACTCGGCGCGCTGCAGCGCAAGCAGGTCTGGCTGACGCTCGGTATCGCAGCGACCGGCTTCTGCGGCATGTTTGCGGTCTTCACCTACATCTCGCCGATCGTGACGGACGTGGCCCGGCTCAATGTCGGCATGGTGCCGGTCTATATGGCGATCTTCGGCGCGGGCATGATCGTCGGCAACCTCTTCGGCGCCAAGCTTGCCGATCTCTCGCTGATGCGCACGATCGGCTGGTCGCTGGTCCTGTATTTCGGCGTTCTCGTCGCCCTGTCGCTGACGGCACACAATCCCGTGCTGCTCGGGCTGTGCTGCTTCCTCATCGGGTGCAGCTTCGTGGTCGGCCCCGCCTTGCAGACGCGCCTGATGGACGTGGCCGGCGACGCGCAGACGCTGGCCGCCGCCCTCAATCACTCCGCCTTCAACATCGCCAATGCGCTGGGCGCCCTGTTCGGCGGCATGGCGATCAACGCCGGCTACGGCTATGAATCGATGGGCTTCGTGGGGGCTGCGACGGCGGTGGTCGGCTTCGGCGTCTTCCTCGTCTCGCTTGCGCTTGAAAAGGCGGAGCGGACCGCATCCCCGGCCTACCCGGCAGAGTGAAAGCCTCCGGTCGATCGCCAAACCTTCAGGCGGCGCCCCTTCCGGGGGACGCCGTTTCCGTTTCATCGGCAAGGCGGATGACGTTGCGGCCGTTGTGGCAGACGACATTGCGCGCGCCCCATGCCGCAAGCGCCATGATGACCGGCTTGAGGCTGCAGCCGACGGTCGTCAGCGCGTAATCGACCCGCGGCGGCACGACGGGGAAAACGGTGCGCGACACGATGCCCGCCTCCTCCAGCTCGCGCAGCTGCTTGGTCAGCATGCGCTGCGTGACGCTCGGAAGCTTGCGGCGCAGTTCGTTGAAGCGCAGCTTGCCGTCCAACAGGTGAAAAAGGATCACGCCTTTCCATTTTCCATCCAGGAAGGACAGGGTCGATTCGACCGGGCAACCGGGGAAGCTGCTGGTGAGCTTGGCGCGTGGACGCGACATCGACGGTATCCTTTTCGATACTATGGACACTATTTGTGCATTCTTGCGTGAAGCGACGTTACCCTTCATCTAGGTTCCATTCAACGCGAAAGGAACCCACGATGCGCGCGATCGCCTACCAGACCCCACAGCCCATCACCGTCAAAACCGCTCTTGTCGATATCGAGCTGCCGACACCCGCGCCGCTGGGCCGCGACCTGCTGGTCGAGATCAAGGCCGTTTCGGTGAACCCTGTCGATACAAAGCTTCGCGGCAAGGCGCCGCCGCCGGAGGGCGAATGGCGCGTGCTGGGCTTCGACGCCGCCGGCATCGTCAAGGCCGTCGGGCCTGACGTGACGCTGTTCAAGCCCGGCGACGCCGTCTTCTATGCGGGCTCCATCGACCGGCCCGGCACGAATGCCGAATTCCACCTCGTCGATGAGCGCATCGTCGGCCGCAAGCCCGCTTCGCTCGACTTCGCCGCCGCCGCCGCATTGCCGCTGACCGCCATCACGGCCTGGGAAATGCTGTTCGACCGGCTGAAGGTGCGCGACGGCGTGCCGGGTGCCGCGAATGCCATCCTCATCGTCGGCGGGGCCGGCGGCGTCGGCTCCATTGCCGTACAGCTCGCCCGCAGCCTCACGGATCTCACTGTCATCGCCACGGCATCGCGGCCCGAGACGGCGGCATGGGTAAAGGAGCTCGGCGCCCACCACGTCGTCGATCACAGCAAGCCGCTGGCGGCGGAGGTGGCCGCGCTCGGCATCGGCGCCCCGGCCTTCGTGTTCTCCACCACCAACACCACGGAGCACCTGCCCGCCATCGTCGAAGCCATCGCGCCGCAAGGCCGCTTCGGACTGATCGACGACCCGGCCACGCTCGATGTCATGCCCTTCAAGCGCAAGGCGGTGTCGACCCACTGGGAGCTGATGTTCACCCGTCCGCTTTTCCACACACCCGACATGATCGAGCAGCACAATCTGCTGAACGCGGTGTCGCAGCTGGTCGATGAGGGCACGATCCGCACGACGCTCGCCGAGACGCTCGGCACGATCAACGCGGAGAACCTGCGCAAGGCGCATGCCCTGATCGAAAGCGGCCGGACCCGCGGCAAGCTGGTGCTGGAGGGCTTCTGACCTCCCTCTGAAATTTATGAGGGTTGTCTTGCCCGCAGCACAACCCGCGTCGAATCTCTGCTAGACAGGATCGTGCCGCTCCGGTTGCCGAAAGGCGCGCGGAGCGGGCGAACCGGCCCGTCGCGGCCATGTCATGGGAGAGACATGAATGACTGCCCTCGTCGAAAGCATTACCGGCAGCCGGGCCTTCGGCTTGCTTGCCCGCCTCGTCCTTACATCCATGTTCTGGTTGTCCGGCATCGCCAAGCTGGCCGACTTCAGTGGCGGCGTGGCGGAAATGGCGCATTTCGGCCTCGAGCCGCCCGCCCTCTTCAACATCGCCACCGCCCTAGTGCAGCTCGTCGGTTCGGCCCTGATCATCGCCAACCGCTGGACCTGGCTGGGGGCCGGCATGCTCGCCGTCTTCACCGCGCTGACCATTCCGATCGCCCACAACTTCTGGACCATGGAAGAGCCGATGCGCACCGTCGAGTTTTATGTCGTGATGGAACACATCACCGTCATCGGCGCCCTGATGGTCGTCGCCTGGAAGACGGCCCGCTGAACGAAAAAGGGCGCCCGCGGCCTTCGCCGGGGCGCCCTCGTCTTGCGAACCGATCGCCGATCAGCCGTGCACGATCTCGCGATGCTTCTGCAGGCGCTTGCCGAAGGCCTGGCTGACGCGGTCGAAGATGATCGCGATGCCGACGATGGCCAGCCCGTTGAAGATGCCGAGCGTGAAGTACTGGTTGGAGATGGCCTTCAGCACCGGCTGGCCGAGGCCCTGCACGCCGATCATCGAGGCGATGACCACCATGGCGAGCGCCATCATGATCGTCTGGTTGATGCCGGCCATGATGGTGGGCAGCGCCAGCGGCATCTGCACGTTCTTCAGCTTCTGCCAGCCGGACGACCCGAACGCATCGGCTGCTTCCAGCACGTCCTTGTCCACCAGGCGGATGCCGAGATTGGTGAGGCGGATCATCGGCGGGATGGCATAGATCACCACGGCGATCAGGCCGGGCACCTTGCCGATGCCGAGCAGCATGACGACGGGAATGAGGTAGACGAAACTCGGCATCGTCTGCATCACGTCGAGGATCGGATTGATGACGTTCTGCACCCGGTCCGAGCGCGACATCAGAATGCCGATCGGAATGCCGATGACGATGGAGAGCACCGTACAGACGAAGATCATCGAGACCGTCTTCATCGTATCGTCCCACATGTCGAGATAGCCGATCACGAGAAGCGTGGCGACGGCGCCGACGACGATCTTCCAGTTGCGGCTGGCGAACCATGCGATGAGGGCGATGAGAATGAGGATGATCGGCCAGGGCGTGCGCGTCATGAAGCGCTCCGACCAGATCAGAAAATGCTGCAACGGCTCGAAAAGGGATTCGATGCTGTCACCATAGGCGCGCGTGAAACCGCGGAAGCCCTCGTCGATGGCCTTTTTCAGGTCACGGAGCGATCCTGCGTCCATCGTCGGAAATTTTGTCAACCATTCCATGTCAGTCCCCTTCCGCTCTACCGGTCTTGCGCCGGTTTGCGAGCCCAACCCTGATGCATGCCGAAGGAAAGTGCGCATCGATTTGCGCCATGGGCATGCACCGAAACGAAACGTGGAGCGGCGGCACGCACTGCGCGCCGCCGCATCGTGTCAGGCGATCAGAGTGCTGCCTTGATCTTCTCGGCGGCTTCCGGCGAGACCCATTCCTTCCACATCGCCTCGTTTTCCTCGAGGAAATGCTTGGCGCCGTCGTCGCCGCTCGCCTGGTTATCGGTCATCCAGGCCATCAGCTTGTTGACCGTGTCGTTGGTCCAGGCACGCTTGTTGAGGTAGCCCATGACGTCCTCGCCGGCGCGTTCGGAGAACTTCTTGGTGACGAGCGTCTGCACCTTGTCCTTCGGCCAGTCGTTCTTCTTCGGATCCGGGCAATCGGCAACCGTGTTGCAACGCTTCCACTCGGCTTCGTCATAGGGGACGCCGTGCTCGAGCTTCACCATTTCGTATTTGCCGAGCAGCGCGGTGGGCGCCCAGTAGTAACCGACCCAGCCTTCCTTGCGCTCGTAGGCCTTGGCAATGGAGCCGTCCAGGCCGGCTGCCGAGCCGGTGTCGACCAATGTGAAGTTCGCCGCCTCGCCACCATAGGCCTTGTAGAGCTGGCTGGTCACGACCGTGCCGCCCCAGCCCTGCGGGCCGTTGTGTACGGCGCCCTTGCTCTTGTCTTCCGGATCCGGGAACAGTTCCGGGTGCTTGAACACGTCGTCGATGGTCTTGATGTCGGGATGCGCGTCGGCGATGTATTTCGGGATCCACCAGCCCTGAACGGCACCGTCGGAAAGCGCGACGGCCGCACCGACCAGCTTGCCTTCCTCGATGCCGCGGTTGACGACGTCGGGCAGCAGGTCGACCCAGCCTTCCGGCGCGAGGTCGGGATCGCCCTTCTCGGTCATGGAGGTGATGGTCGGGACCGTGTCGCCGACGATGACCTCGGCGTTGCAGCCATAGCCTTCGCTCAGGATGAATTTGTCGAGCGCGGCGAGAACCTCGGCGCTCTGCCAGTTCATGCTGGCAATGGTCACGTTGCCGCATTCGGCGCGCGCCGCACCCGTCATGGCCATGAGACCGACGACGAGGCAGGTGGAAGCGAGAAGATGTTTCATGATGGTTCCCTTTTTATGGCGGTGTCGTTGTGCCCCATCGGACCCGCTGCACCGCCGCCGAGCCCGTTATCCTCCGCGGATCGTGTGCGGACAGGCCGTTGATGCAGCGCCAAATCCGCGATTACCGCACCCTCGACTTTTGCAGCTACTGCGTCGAATGCCGGTATGAATGCGTCTGCCACTAAACCCGATGCGTCATGTGGTATCAATTTATTAATACCACCGGAAGTGCACCCAGCCCCGCGGGGATGCCCGCAATCCTATGATAACGAACAGCTTTTTCAACCTTAAAAAGGAAAAGGCCGGCTTTCGCCGGCCTTTTGACCTTTTGCGACGATGCTGTGTGCGCCGGAAACTCAGGCCTCGCGGCGACCCTGGATAACGTGCACGCGCCCACCCGTTTTCACGCGCTCGTAGAGGTCGATCACATCGTGGTTGAGCATGCGCACGCAACCGCTCGACATGGCCTGGCCGATCGACCACGGCTGGTTGGTGCCGTGGATTCGGAACATCGTGTCGTTGCCGTTCTGGTAAAGATAGATGGCGCGGGCACCGAGCGGATTGTTCAGGCCGCCGGGAACGCCGCCGGCATATTTCAGGTTCTTCTGGGGATCACGGCGGATCATGTTCGGCGTCGGCGTCCAGCTCGGCCACTCCGCCTTGCGGCCGATATAGGCGCTGCCGGCCAGCGAATAACCCTGGCGGCCGACGCCGATGCCGTAGCGTATCGCCCTGCCGTCGCCGAGCACGTAGTAGAGCCGGCGCGCCGGCGTATCCACGACGACGGTGCCGGGGGCGTGCGTCGAGGCATAGGCGACTTCCTGGCGCCGCAGCTCCGGCTTGATCTTGTCGAGCGGCATCGCCTTCAACGGATGGCGTTCATCCAGACGATCGCCGTAATTGGCGCGGTCGCTGGTGCCGTTGGTGGCGCAGCCTGCGAGCAGCGCGGATGCACCGAGCAGGAATCCGCGGCGGGAAATCGACATGGTTAAAGCCCCCTGAATATATGATCCGTCGGGGCGAAAACTATGCAGTTATGGTTAATCGAGGGTTAATCGGCGCGCTGCGGTTGCAGGAACGATTAAGATCCACGGCAACAAAAAGGCCGCCTCGAAGGGCGGCCTTTTCGATACGCTGCGTATTTCGCATTACATATTGGGATAGACCGGTCCTTCGCCGCCTTGCGGCGGGACCCAGTTGATGTTCTGGTTCGGGTCCTTGATGTCGCAGGTCTTGCAGTGCACGCAGTTCTGCGCGTTGATCACGAACACGTCCTTGCCGTCCTTCTCCACCCATTCGTAGACACCGGCCGGACAGTAGCGCGTCGAGGGGCCGGCATAGACGTCGAGTTCGGATGTCTTCTGCAGCTCCAGGTTCTTGACCTGCAGGTGGACCGGCTGGTCTTCCTCGTGGTTGGTGTTCGACAGGAACACCGAGGAGAGGCGGTCGAAGGTCAGCACGCCGTCCGGCTTCGGATAATCGATCCGCTGGTGCTTGGCGGCCGGCTCCAGCGACTGCGCGTCGGTCTTGCCGTGCTTCAGCGTACCGAAGAAGGAGAAGCCGAGGAGCGTATTCGTCCACATGTCGAGACCACCGAGCGCCACGCCGATGGCCGTGCCGAACTTCGACCACAGCGGCTTGACGTTGCGCACCTTCCTGAGGTCCGAGCCGATGGCGCTGTCGCGCCAGCCCTGCTCGATCTCGATCGGCTCGTCATTGGCCCGGCCGGCGGCAATCGCATCCGCCAGCTTTTCGGCGGCCAGCATGCCCGAGAGCACCGCATTGTGGCTGCCCTTGATGCGGGGAACATTGACGAAGCCGGCCGAGCAGCCGATCAGCGCACCGCCCGGGAAGGACAGTTTCGGCACCGACTGGTAGCCGCCCTCGGTGATGGCGCGCGCGCCGTAGGACAGCCGCTTGCCGCCCTCGAAGGTGCCGCGGATCGCCGGATGCGTCTTGAAGCGCTGGAACTCCTCGAAGGGATAGAGATAGGGGTTCTTGTAGTTGAGGTGCACCACGAAGCCGACGGCGACCATGTTGTCTTCGAGGTGGTAGAGGAACGAACCACCGCCGGTCTTCATGCCGAGCGGCCAGCCGAAGGAGTGCTGCACGAGGCCGGGCCTGTGGTTCTCCGGCTTGACCTGCCAGAGCTCCTTGAGGCCGATGCCGAACTTCTGGGGCTCACGATCCTTCTGGAGGTCGAACTTCGCGATCAGCTGCTTGGCGAGCGACCCGCGCACGCCCTCGGAGATCAGCGTGTACTTGCCGAGCAGCGCCATGCCGCGGGTATAGTTCGGGCCGGGCTCGCCGTTGCGCTCGATGCCCATGTCGCCGGTGGCCACACCGATGACCGCGCCCTCGTCGTTGTAGAGGACTTCGGTGGCGGCAAAGCCCGGATAGATCTCGACGCCGAGCTCTTCCGCCTTCGTCGCCAGCCAGCGACAGACATTGCCGAGCGAGACGATGTAGTTGCCGTGGTTGTTCATCAAGGGCGGCATGAACGCGTTCGGCAGGCGCACCGAACCGGCCGGGCCGAGGAACAGGAAATGGTCGTCCTTGACTTCGGTCTTGAAGGGATGGTCGGCATCCTCGCGCCAGTCCGGCAGCAGGCGGTCGATGCCGATGGGATCGACAACGGCGCCCGACAGGATGTGCGCGCCGACCTCCGAGCCCTTTTCGAGCACGACGACGGTGAGATCAGGATTGACCTGCTTCAACCGGATCGCCGCCGAAAGGCCGGCAGGCCCCGCACCGACGATCACGACGTCGAATTCCATGCTTTCGCGTTCGGGGAGTTCCATTTCTTCGCTCAATTTTCTCTCCTCGCCGCAACCCTCGAAAGCCGCGGAAATACCCTCTGGTGAACCCTCTCATGACAAATACCAGAAATCTTGTCGAGCCGTTCTGCGACAGAGCGTCCGCGCATTTGCGCATGAGATGATGACACGGGACGAATTTTTATTGACTTTAACGTAAACGTCAACTGCTCTGACAGGTGCTGCGCCGCCCCGTACTTGATTCCGCTCCATGGCAGGGCTAGGCATGCGCGGCAAAGCCGTCCACACAAACCGTGCCATCTGCGAGACTACCCGAATGCCCGCACTGGACTTCAACGATTTCGGCGGCATGCTTTACCATATCGGAGGCGATGGCCCGGCTGTGGACCTGTCGTGCGTCAGCGCCGTTCACGCCTGCCTCCCGGTCGAAATGCATCGCGGCACAACGCCATCGCGCCAACGGGGCGCCCAACGCAAGGACTGACATCATGGATCTCGGCATCGCCGGCAAACGCGCCCTCGTTCTCGCCTCCTCCCGCGGCCTCGGCAAGGGCATCGCCGTCGCGCTCGCCCGCGAGGGTGCCCATGTTCTGCTCTGCGGCCGCAGCGCGGAAACCCTGAAGGCGAACTGCGAGGCCATCAACGCCGAGGGCCCGGGCCGCGCGGACTGGGTGCAGGCCGATCTTTCGGACGACGGCTTCGTCGATACGGTGGCGAGTGCCGTTGCCGAAAAGCTTGGCGGGGTCGATATCCTCGTCAACAATTCGGGCGGCCCGACGCCGGGTTCGACGGAAGACATGAGCGTCGAAAAGCTCACGACCTATTTCCAGTCCATGGTCCTGGGCATCATCACGCTGACGAACCGGCTCCTGCCCGGCATGAAGGCGCAGCGCTGGGGCCGTATCCTGACCGTCGCCTCCTCCGGCGTGATCGAGCCGATCCCGGGGCTTGCGCTCTCCAACACGCTGCGGGCGGCGCTGGCCGGCTGGTCAAAGACGCTTTCGGGCGAGGTCGCGCAATACGGCATCACCAGCAACCTGCTGCTGCCCGGCTCCATCATGACCGACCGCCTGACCAGCCTGGATGCCGCCGCCGCCGAGCGCAGCGGCAAGAGCGTGGAAGAGGTGCGCGCCGCCTCGGAGGCGGCCATCCCCGCCCGGCGCTACGGCACCGTGGCGGAATTCGCCGCCACCGCCGCCTTCCTGTGCAGCGCGCCGGCGAGTTATGTCACCGGAAGCCTCGTTCGCTGCGACGGCGGGGCCGCAAGCTCGCTCTGAGCCGCCGCCTCCCCTTGCCATCGCGCGCCGGCTGTGCCATCTGGCGCGCTCTCCAAAATCAGGGCGCGCCCGACGCGCCTCTTCGCACGGGGCCAACTGCCCTGGTTCAATCCATTTTTTTGCAATGACAGGGGCACGGCAATGGCACGGGCACTCGGCCTCGATTTCGGCACGACCAACACCGTCATGGCGCTGGCCACCGGCGGCAGCGACACGCAATCCATGCGCTTCGAAAGCAGCGCCGGCGTCACCGACACGATGCGCACGGCGCTGTCCTTCATGAAGGATCCGGTCGTTGGCGCGCAGGCGCTGAAGGTGGAGGCCGGCCAGGCGGCGATCCGCCAGTTCATCGACAATCCCGGAGACTGTCGCTTCCTCCAGTCGATCAAGACCTTTGCGGCGAGCGCGCTCTTCCAGGGGACGCTGGTCCACGCGCGCCGCCACAGCTTCGACGACCTGATGGAAATCTTCCTGCGCCGCCTGAAAACCTATGCCGGCGACGGATGGCCGGCAGACGTATCGCGCGTGATCGCCGGCCGGCCGGTGCAGTTCGCCGGCGCGAGCCCCAATCCGGATCTCGCAATCGAGCGCTACAATGCCGCGCTGACGAAGCTCGGTTTTCCGGAAATCCAATATGTCTACGAGCCGGTCGCGGCCGCCTATTACTTCGCGCAGACGCTGAAAAGCGACGCCACCGTGCTCGTCGCGGATTTCGGCGGCGGCACCACGGACTATTCGCTCATCCGCTTCGAGCGGCAGGCGGGGCGGCTGACGGCAACGCCGATCGGCCATTCCGGCGTCGGTGTCGCGGGCGACCATTTCGATTCCCGCATGATCGAGCATCTCGTGGCGCCGGAAATCGGCAAGGGTTCGCACTTCAAGAGCTTCGACAAGGTGCTGGAAGTGCCCTCCGGCTACTATGCCAACTTCTCGCGCTGGAACCAGCTGTCGATCTTCAAGACGACGCGCGAATTCGCGGACCTGAAGTCGCTGGTGCGCTCCGCGCTGGAGCCGGAAAAGCTGGAACTCTTCATCGACCTCGTGGACCACGACGAGGGCTACCCGCTCTATCAGGCTATCTCGGCGACCAAGATGGCGCTGTCGGTCGAGGAGGAAGCGGCCTTCCACTTCCCGCCGCTCGGGGCCGCCGGCCGCAAAACGGTGAAGCGTTCCGATTTCGAACAATGGATCGCGCCCGACCTTGCCCGTATCGAGGGCGCGCTCGACGAGGTGCTGGAGAAGACCGGGACGCCGGCTTCGGCTGTCGACAAGGTGTTTCTCACCGGCGGCACATCGTTCGTGCCCGCGGTGCGGGGGATATTCACGCGTCGATTCGATGGCGACAAGATCGAAAGCGGCGGCGAGCTTCTGTCGATCGCCCACGGTCTCGCGCTGATCGGCGAAAGCGACGACATCGCGACGTGGGTTGCATGAGGGCGGCGCTTTCCTCCGCGCCGCCGCTTCGCTAAGGTGCGGCCATGACCACCGCCAGCGACCTCCATCCCGAGCAGCTTCGCGCGCTTCTGCATTTCTATGCGGATGCGGGCGTCGACTGGTTGCTGGAGGAGGAGGCTGTCGACCGCATCGCCGAATTCGAGGCGATGCGCGCGGCGCGCGGCATGCCGGCCCGGCAAGAGGCAGCACCGGAACCGCAGCGCCCCGCCCGTCAGGCGCCGCAACGGCAGGAACAGCCCCGCGCCGCCGCACCCGCCCCCCTGCCGAACGTCGCCATCCCGGACAGCCAGGCGGTCGCCGAGGCGGAGTTTGTCGCCAGCAGCGCCCGTTCGCTGGAGGAACTGCGCACGGCGATGGAAGCCTTCAACGGCTGCAACCTGAAGACCAGCGCGCGCTGCCTCGTCTTCGCCGAGGGCAATGCCAAGCCCGCCGTCATGGTGATCGGCGCCATGCCGAATGCCGACGACGACCGCGACGGCCAACCCTTTTCCGGCCGGCAGGGCGCGATGCTGGACCGCATGCTCGCCGGCATTGGGCTCGCGCGTGCCGATATCCTGTTGACCAATGTCGTGCCGTGGCGGCCGCCGGGCAACCGCCCGCCCTCGCAGCGCGAGGCCGATATCTGCCGGCCCTTCATCGAGCGGCAGATTGCGCTTGCCGAGCCGAATCACCTGCTGGTTCTCGGCAATTTCGCCGCCCGTTTCCTGTTCCGGTCGAATGATACGATCCATCAGTTGCGCGGCGAATGGCGCGAAATCGACGTTTCCGGCCGCACGATTCCGGCTTTTGCGACGCTGCATCCACAGGATCTGGTCACGGCACCGATCAGCAAGCGGCTCGCCTGGCAGGATTTGCTCGCTTTTCGTGCAGGGCTGAAAGCCTAGGCATTTCACCCGCGCTCTTTATTTTCAACAACTTGGCGAACGCCACTAGATGGCAGCCACTCGCGCAGCCGCAATTCTGCCTCAAGCATGAACAGAATGTTTCATCAGCCATGCGAATTACACATATCTGCCGGGCAGAATGTCGCATTGCAAAATCCATGTTGCGGCGCAATATGTGGACATGGGAGGGACAGGATTTAAGGAACTGAACCCATGACCGCCCGTTTTCGGCCCATCCATTCGAGCTTTGAGACGCTCCGCCATTCCGGTCTTCGTGCCGGCCGTGGTTTCGGCGGCATCTGCGCGCCGGCCAACGAGCAGCTTACGGCCATCGGCTTTTCCCGCATCAACCGTCCTGCCCAGCTCTTCGCCGAGTTCGTCACGCGCTGATGCGGATCGGGTGCGCAACCGCGCGCCCGGCAGATGCACACAGGAGCAAGCCATGCTGAAATTCCGCCGACTGGTTTCCGACATCGCCGATATCCGCGCGGCCGTGAATGCCGCGCGCGAATATTCCGTGCTGGCATCGCTGCCGCGCGACGCCGCCCAGCGGCATGATCCGCTGAAGGCCTTCCTGCCGAACTGACCGGCTTTGTCCATGGCCAAAGCCGTGGTATGATCTTCGCCGTGAGGAGGTGAGACGCCTTTCCTCCGGTGGAGACCGGGCCGAAGCCCGATCTCCGTTCTGTTATCGGCTTACTGTCAGAGTCAGGCGCCAACCGAACAGTCTGACAATAACCGAAACCCGGATTTTCAAACGTCTCACCTCCTTTCGGTATGCCGGGCATGCACCCGGCATCTTCTTCATAACACAACTCTTCCGCGAAATTTCCACGCTTCGGAAAATCTTCCTGGTTACGCCAGCGATTGTCGCCATGGACAGAGCATGGCCGGCGCAATAGAGCGACATTCTGAAACCGGATGCCCTTCTGCGGAGCCCCCATGCTGGCAAGCCTTGTCTCCATCCTGAGCCTGATGCTGTCCACCCTCCTGATGATGGTGGCCTTCGGCCTGCAAAGCTATGTCGTGCCGGTGCGCGCGGTCGCCGAGGGCTGGTCGACGCAGACCATCGCGATGATTGCCACGGGCTATACGGTCGGTTTCACGCTTTCCTGCATCGTCACGCCGAAATTCGTGCTGCTGGTCGGCCATGTCCGCGTGTTCGTGGCGCTCATCACGCTTCTCGCCATCGGCATCCTACTCTGCGCGCTGGTGGTGGACTGGCGGGCGTGGATGCTGTTTCGCGCCGTATCGGGCTTTGCCATCGCGGGCAGCTATCTCATCATCGAAAGCTGGCTCAACGAGCGCGTGACGAACGACAACCGCGGCTCGATCTTCTCCGTCTACCTCATCACCACGATGGTCGGCACGATCGGCGGGCAATATCTCGTGCCGCTTGGCGACCCCACCAACACATCGCTGTTCATTCTCTGCGGCATCATCTTCTCCGTCGCCTTGCTGCCGACGGCGCTGACCTCCTCCCCGTTGCCGGCCCCGCCGACGCAGGCGCGCTTCAACGTTCCGACGCTCTATCGGCGCTCGCCCGTCGCCGTCATCGGCGCCTTCCTCGCCGGCGCGCTATCCGGGGCATGGCTCAATCTCGGCGGCGTGTTCACCCAGCGCACCGGACTGACGACGGCCGAAGGTGCGACGCTGCTCGCCTCCGTGCTGATCGGCAGCGCCCTGTCGCAGATTCCCATCGGGCGTGCGTCCGACCGCATGGACCGGCGGCGCGTCATGGTCGCCTGCGGGGCGTTCGGCGCGCTTTCGTGCCTCGTCATGGCCGCGGTTTCCGGCGGACCGACGGTCGTGCTCTATCTGGTTGCGGCCTGCGTGGGTGCGGTCATCTTCCCGATCTATGCGCTGAACGTCGCGCATGCCAATGACCTCGCCCAGCCGGACGAATATGTCGAGGTCTCATCGGGCATGATGATCGTCTACGGTTTCGGGACGATTTCCGGTCCGCTGATGGTGGGGCCGATCATGGACCGTTTCGGCCCCGGCTCGCTCTTTATCGTGCTGGCCTTCTACTTCACCCTTTACGGCGCCTACGCCGCCTGGCGCATCAGCCGCCGCGAGGAAAACGACGGCCTCGTCGCCAAGACGGATTTCCAGGCGATGGCGGTGCAGCCGCTCGGCGCCGATGCGGCCGCGGCCGCCTTGCAGCCCGACGCGCCGACGGAGGAGCCGATGGAAGACACGACGACGCCGGAGTGGCGTCAGCCCTGAGGGGTGACGTGCTTGCGCGCCGCGCGGCGCTGCAGACCGAGCCGGTGTTCGCGCAGGATGATGAAGATGCCGGCACTCACCACGATGGCCGTGCCGATCAGCATCGCCGACGTCGGGATATCACCAAACAGGAAGTAACCGACCGCCAGCCCGAGAACGATCGACGTGTATTCGAAGGGCGCGATGGTGGAGACGTCGGCATAGCGGTAGCTTGCCGTCAGCAGGAGCTGCGCGACCCCGCCGCAGAAGCCCGCCATGGCCAGAAGGCCGAGCGCCTCCCAGCCGAGTGCATTCCAGCCGAAAGGAAGCGTGGCGAGCGAAAAGACGGAGGCCGAAAGCGAGAAATAGAGCACGATCGTATGCGTGCGCTCCGTCTTCACGAGCTTGCGGACCAGCACCATCGCAACAGCACCCAGTGTCGCGGACAGCAGCACCGCGAGCGCGCCCATCGCCTCCGCCGAGCCGACGCCGCCCTCGCGGAACAGGGTCAGCCGCGGCCACGTGATGATGAAGACGCCGGTCAGTCCGACGAGCACCGCCGACCAGCGATAGATGCCGACCTTTTCCTTGAGGAAAACCGCCGCGATGACGACGGCGATGAGTGGCATGGCATAGCCGATGGCGATGGCCTCCGGCAGCGGCAGGTGCACGAGGCCGTAGAAGCCGAAGCCCATGGCAAGGATGCCGACGAAACCGCGCTTCAGGTGGCCCATGACATCGCGGGTGCGGAAGGCATCGACGAGTTGTCCCTTGAACGCCAGGAAAACGATGATCGGCACCATGGCGAAGGCCGAGCGCAGGAAGGTGATCTGCCCGGCCGCCATATCCTTGCCCGCCGCCTTGATCAGCGTGGACATGCACAGAAAGATCACCACCGAGGCGATCTTGAGGAAAATACCCCGCATGGGGTCGTGGTGCGGCATATCCATGAAAAGCTCTGCGCGACCGGCAGGTCGCGGCGTCAGACGGTTGGCGCATCGGGAATCGATCCGGACGCGGCCACTCTAGCCGGACACGCCGGCCGGTGGCATCAAATCTCATGATATGTCGCGGAAAAATGCTCAAGGCTTGCGCGCAGCCAAGGGCCTTCCCATCCGGCGGACGCCTGGAAACTGTCTCACGTTAGCACAAAGTTGTGAACGGCGGTTCCGTGGAAATGAGATGTTAAGCGGATAAGCATATCAATCGGAGGAATTTGGGGGCAATGCGCCCGGCGGGATGTCGCGTCATGCACGAGCGGGACAGGCCGGAGCGATAGGAACAGGACATATCCATGCGGACTGAGAACGGCCAGATCATCCATCTGGCGGATTATCGCCAGACTGACTTCGTTCTCGAGCGCGTCGACCTGACTTTCGAACTGGACCCCACGGAAACCAAGGTCGAGGCGCGCCTGATTTTCCACCGCCGCGAAGGCGCCGATACGGCCGCCCCGTTGGTTCTCGACGGCGACGAGCTCGTCATGACCGGCCTGCTCTTCGACCAGATGGAGATGGACGCGGCGCGCTATGACGCCACGCCTGATAGCCTGACCATCCGCGACCTGCCGGCAAGCGAGCCCTTCGAAATCACCATCACCACGATGATCAACCCGGAGGCCAACACCCAGTTGATGGGCCTCTATCGCTCGAATGGCGTCTATTGCACGCAGTGCGAGGCCGAGGGTTTTCGCCGCATTACCTACTTCCCGGACCGGCCGGATGTCCTGGCGGTCTATACGGTCAACATCATCGCCGACAAGGCGAGCTGCCCGCTGCTGCTTTCCAACGGCAACTTCCTCGGTGGCGCCGGCTATGGCGAAGGCAAGCACTTCGCGGCCTGGTTCGATCCGCACCCCAAGCCGTCCTATCTCTTCGCGCTCGTCGCCGGTGACCTCGGCGTCGTGGAGGACGCGTTCACGACGATGTCCGGCCGCGAGGTGACGCTGAAGATCTATGTCGAACACGGCAAGGAAGCGCGTGCGGCCTATGCGATGGACGCGCTGAAACGCTCCATGAAGTGGGACGAAGAGGTGTTCGGCCGCGAATACGACCTCGACATCTTCATGATCGTCGCCGTCTCCGACTTCAACATGGGCGCCATGGAGAACAAGGGGCTCAACGTCTTCAACGACAAATACGTGCTGGCCGATCCGGAAACGGCGACGGACCAGGACTATGCGAATATCGAGGCGATCATCGCCCACGAATATTTCCACAACTGGACCGGCAACCGCGTCACCTGCCGCGACTGGTTCCAGCTGTGCCTGAAGGAAGGCCTGACGGTCTATCGCGACCACGAATTCTCCGCCGACCAGCGCTCGCGCCCGGTCAAGCGCATCGCGGAGGTGCGCCACCTGAAATCGGAGCAGTTCCCGGAGGATGCCGGCCCCCTCGCCCATCCGGTGCGGCCAACGAAGTATCGCGAAATCAACAACTTCTACACGACGACCGTCTATGAGAAGGGCTCCGAGGTGACGCGCATGATCGCGACCATCGTCGGCAAGGACGGGTTCAAGAAGGGCATGGACCTGTACTTCGAGCGCCACGACGGCGATGCCGCGACGATCGAAGACTTCGTGAAGTGCTTCGAGGACGCCAACGGCGTCGACCTCGCGCAGTTCTCGCTCTGGTATCATCAGGCCGGCACGCCGCTCGTCAGCGTTTCCTGCGCCTACGACCAGGCGAAGGGCGAATTCACGCTGTCGCTGGAGCAGATGATCCCGCCGACGCCCGGCCAGAGCATCAAGGAACCGATGCATATCCCGCTGCGCTTCGGCCTGCTGCTGGAGGATGGTTCGGAGGCGAAGGTCGCCGCCGTCAGCGGGGCCGATATCACCGGCGATGTGCTGCACCTGAAGGAGCGTCGCCAGACGGTGACCTTCTCCGGCATTCCGTCGCGTCCGGTCCTGGTGCTGAACCGCAGTTTCTCTGCGCCCGTCAACCTGCATTTCGAGCAGGCGCCGGCCGATCTCGCCCATATCGCGCGCCATGACAGCGATCTCTTCTCGCGCTGGCAGGCGCTGAATGATCTAGCCCTGCCGAGCCTCGTCGAGGCGGCGAGCAAGGCGCGCGCCGGCGAGACGGTCGAGACGAGCGCAATGCTTGCCGATACGCTGATCGCCATAGCCGGCGACGAAAGCCTGGAGCCCGCCTTCCGTGCGCAGGCGCTGGCGCTGCCGTCGGAATCCGATATCGCCCGGGAACTGGGCAGCAACAACGATCCCGATGCCATCCGCACCGGCCGCGAAGCCGTGCTGGCCTTCATCGCCAATCGCGGCGCCGAGGTCTTCGCGACGCTGTTCGAACGTCACCGCACGAAAGGCGCATTCACGCCGGATGCCGCAAATGCGGGGCAGCGTGCGCTGCGCAATGCCGCCCTCTCCTATCTCGCCGTCAGCGACGGCACGCCGGCGCGTGCGGCCGAGGCCTTCGCGAGCGCCGACAACATGACGGACCTCAGCGCCGCGCTGACGGTGCTGGCGCATCGCTTCCCGGCTGCGACGGAAACGGCGGAGGCGCTTGAATCCTTCCGCGCCCGCTTTGCGGACAATGCGCTCGTCATCGACAAGTGGTTCGCCATCCAGTCGACCATTCCGGGCGACGGGGCGCTTGCCCGCGTCCAGGCGCTGATGACGAGCCCGCATTTCACCAAGTCGAACCCGAACCGCGTTCGCGCGCTCGTCGGCACCTTCGCCTTCTCCAACCCGACCGGCTTCAACCGGGCGGATGGCGCGGGCTACCGTTTCCTGGCCGAGCAGATCCTGGAGATCGACCCGAAGAACCCGCAGCTCGCCGCACGCATCCTGACCTCCATGCGCTCCTGGCGCGCGCTGGAGGCGGTCCGGTCCGATCACGCCCGCAACGCGTTGCGCACCATCGCTGCGGGCGAGAAGCTCTCCTCCGACGTCTCCGACATCGTGGAGCGCATGCTGAAGGGCTGAGCCCTCTTCGCTTACTTGTCCGGCGGGCAAACGCGGATGCGGTGGCCATCAGGGTCGAGCGCGACGAAGGTGCGGCCGAAGGCGGCCGTGAACGGCGGCTGCTCGATGGCAACGCCCGCAGCGCTCCATTCCTCATGCAGCCTGTCGATCTGCGCATCCTCATCGACGACGATGGCGATCTCGCCGCGGTGACCCGTGCCGCCCGAAACGAATTCAGACGAGCTGGTCGCCCACAGCCCGAGACCGAGACCGTTATCGAACCGGAACGATACGAAGCCCGGCGACTGGATGAGCGGCGCCGTGCCGAAGATCATCTTGTAGAACCGAGCGCTTTCAAGGGCATTCTCGACATAGAGGATCAGGAGGTTGGGAGAGGTCATGGAACGCGTCCTTTCGCTGTGTTGACGAAAGGATACTAGGCGACACCGCTGCCAGAAAATGGCAGTATCGTGCCATGGCCCGTTCCGAAAGACTGCTTGCCCTTCTCCAGCTTCTCAGGCGCCACCGGCATCCGGTGAGCGGCGCGACGCTCGCGGACGAGCTTGGCGTCAGCATTCGCACGCTCTATCGCGACATCGCCACGCTGCAGGCACAGGGCGCCGACATCGAGGGCGAGCCGGGCGTCGGCTATGTGCTGCGCCCCGGCTTCATGCTGCCGCCGCTGATGTTCTCGCAAAGCGAGCTGGAGGCGCTGATGCTCGGCTTCCGCTGGGTGCAGAAGTTCGCCGACATGCCGATGACCAAGGCGGCATCGGACGCGCTTGCCAAGATTTCCGCCGTGCTGCCGGCGGAGCTGCGCGACGAGCTGGAAAACACGGCGCTTTTGGTGGGGCCGCGACGGGTGGTGGATGCGGAAGTGGTTGATCTCGTGCTGCTGCGCAGCGCCATCCGTCGCGAGCGCAAGCTGCGGCTCGCCTATGCGGACGCCGCCGCCACCTTCACGGACAGGGTCGTCTGGCCGGTCGCGCTCGGCTATTTCGAGGAGACGCGCATGCTGGTCGCCTGGTGCGAGGCGCGCAACGACTTCCGGCATTTCCGCACCGACCGCATGCGCGAGATCACGCTTCTGGAGAGCCGCCATCCCCGCCGGCGCGCCCAGCTCTTGCAGGAATGGCGCACGCAGGACAGCATGCGATGGCGGCCCGACAGCGGCCAAAGCGGCGCTTAAGTGCCGGTCCGGACTGCGAAATCGCACCCGTCAAAAATGGTTAAAAAAGTTTTACCTTTTCTATGGACAAGCCGAATCACAATTGATTCATTAGGGCAGATTCGGGCGAGCGGCGCGCCGAATCACGAGAGGGTTACAAAGGTTTGAAGACTATGGCGGACGCGCAACGAGGACGCGCAGCCGGCGGGTGGACTCGTCTCAAATTTCCGGGAATGGCGGCCTGGAAATGCGAGGCGACGGGGCCAGCGAAGATTTTCGCGGGGCCGACCGCACGGCGTCTGTCACGGGCGGAGCCCGTGCTGAAGCGGTCGATACCGATCCTGATCATTGCATTCCTGCTTGTCGTGGCGATATCGCGGGTCGTCGGCATTCTGGTCGAACATGACCGGATGGAAACGAGCGTGCGCGACACGACCTCGCTGACGGCGCTGGCCGTCGGCGCCGCCTTCTCCGGCAAGATGGCGCAAAGCCTTGCCGAGGCCGACCGCATGGCGGTGGAGGCGACGCTGTCCGTCAACCTGCCGCAGGATCGCATGCAGCCGGGCGGCATCGTGCTGTTCGTTGCGGAAAATGGCCGCGTCTTCGGCAGCTCGCTGGCGGCCTCGCGCTATGTCGGCCAGTCGCTCGCGCGCTTCTCGCCCGAGCTTGCCGCCATCCAGTATTTCGGCGATCCCGCCACCGTCTTCCGCACGCGTATCGCCGGCGAAGACTATTACGCTTCGCTCGTGGAAATGCCGCGCAAGGGCGGCTTCATCGTGGTGGCCAATCCGCTGGGCCAGACCGCGCTCTTCTGGCGCGACGAGATTGCCCTGAACGTGACGCTCTTCACCGGGATTTCGGCGATCCTGCTCGTCATTCTCTACGCCTATTACATCCAGGCGAAGCGCGCGCGCGACGCCGATGCCATCTTCGCGGAATCCAACCTGCGGGTGGAAACGGCGCTGGCACGCGGCCGCTGCGGCCTGTGGGACTTCGACCTGGAGAATCGCCGGCTGTTCTGGTCGAGCTCGATGTACGAGATGCTGGGCATGCCCGCCCGCGACAGCGTGCTGTCCTTCGGGGACGCCGCGCGGCTGATGCATCCCGACGACGACGGCATCTACCAGGTGGCGCGCGCGGTTGCCTGCGGCGAGGCCAAGCAGGTGGACCAGGTCTTCCGCATGCGCCATGCCGACGGACACTATGTCTGGATGCGGGCGCGCGCCCAGCTCATCCGCATGTCCTCCGGCCGCATGCACATGATCGGCATCGCCATGGACGTGACGGAACAGCACCGCCTCGCCCAGCGCTACCAGGAGGCCGACGAGCGGCTTGCCGACGCCATCGAATGCACGTCGGAAGCCTTCGTTTTGTGGGACAAGAACGACCGGCTCGTCATGTGCAATGCGCATTACCAGCAGGCCTATGGCCTTCCGGACGAGGTGCTGGTGCCCGGCACGGAGCGCGCCGTGGTGAATGCCGCGGCCGCCCGCCCCGTCATCGAGCGGCGTATCGCCGATTCCGATGGCACCGGCGTCTCGCAGACCACCGAAGTGCAGCTGGCGGACGAACGCTGGCTGCAGATCAACGAGCGCCGCACGCGCGACGGCGGACGCGTCTCCGTCGGCACCGACATCACCATGATGAAGCGCCACCAGGTGCGCCTGCGCGAATCCGAGCGCCGCCTGATGGCGACCATCGGCGACCTCTCGGCCTCGCGCGCCAAGCTGGAGCGGCAGAAGACCGAGCTTTCGCTCGCCAACGCCAACTATCAGGCCGAGAAGGAACGCGCCGAGGCGGCGAACCGCGCCAAGTCGGAATTCCTTGCCAACATGTCGCATGAGCTGCGCACGCCGCTCAACGCCATCCTCGGCTTCTCGGAAATCCTGCAGAACCAGATGTTCGGCCCGATCGGCTCGGACAAGTACCGCGAGTATTCCCGCGACATCCACGAAAGCGGCAAGCACCTGCTCAACGTCATCAGCGACATTCTCGACATGTCGAAGATCGAGGCGGGGCACATGCGCATCAGCTGCGAGGCGGTGGACCTGGCGCCGCTGATCGAGGAGACGCTGCGTCTCACCATGCTGCAAGCGGAGAAGAAGAACATCACGGTCGAGCAGGCCTGCCCCGGCAACCTCGTCACGGTGGCCGACCGCCGCGCGATGAAGCAGATCCTGCTGAACCTCCTGTCGAACGCCATGAAGTTCACCAACGAGGGCGGCAAGGTGGAAGTGCGGGCGCGGCGGGTGAACGGCGCCGTCACGCTGACCATCGCCGACACGGGCATCGGCATTCCGAAATCCGCCCTCCAGAAGATCGGCCAGCCCTTCGAACAGGTGCAGAGCCAGTACGCCAAGAGCAAGGGCGGTTCGGGGCTCGGCCTCGCCATCTCGCGCTCGCTCGCCCGCCTGCACGGCGGCGCCATGCGCATCCGCTCCGACGAGGGCAAGGGCACGATCATCTCCGTGCGCATTCCCGACCGCGAACGGCTCGCCGCGCTGCATCTGGCGGCGGCCTGACGGGCGCGACGGTCAGCCCTTGACCGTCGCCTGGAAGATCTTGCGCACCGCCTTGGAGACACGGCGGATTTCCGCCTCCAGCGTGCGCAGGTCCGGGCACTCGCCCGCCCGGCAGACGAGATCGATGAGCCCGGCAGGCGCCTCCTTCGGATCGAAGCCGCCATCCACGCACAAGCGCACGATCTGCGAGATTTCCGTATAGAGCGACAGCGCGCCCTGCACGGTCTCCAGGTCGTTCGGATCCATCATGGCGTGGCCGAGTTCGGCAAGCGCCTCCCAGGTCGGAAGCGCCTTATCCGGTTGGGCGGCGCCACGCGCCGGGGCGACCAGCGCGAGGAACTGGGCGATGAACTCGATATCGATCAGGCCACCGGGGATGAGCTTGAGGTCCCAGATGTCCTTCGGCGGCTTTTCCTGATCGATGAGCGTGCGCATCTCCGCCACGTCCTTCGCCGTCTTGGCGACATCGCGCTTGCGGCCCAGCACGCCACGGAAGATTTCTCCCGCCTCGGCCACCAGACTGTCATCGCCGCAGAGGAGGCGCGCGCGGGTCAACGCCATGTGCTCCCAGGTCCAAGCCTCCTCGGCCTGGTACTTTGCGAAGGATGTGATGCGGGTGGCGACCGGGCCCTTGTTGCCGGAGGGCCGCAGGCGCATGTCCACCTCGTAGAGCACGCCCTCCGCCGTGGGCGCGGAAAGGGCCGCGATCAGGCGCTGGGTGATGCGGGTGAAGTACTTGATGTTGTCGAGCGGCTTTACGCCATCCGACTCGAAGGCGTCGCTGTCGTGATCATAGAGAAGGATGAGGTCGATGTCGGAGCCGGCCGTCAGCTCGAAGCTGCCGAGCTTGCCCATGCCGACGAGCGCCACGCGCCCGCCCGGGAACTTGCCGTGCGCCGCCTCGACCTCGTCGAGCACCGCTTTCAGCGCCGCCGCGACGATAAGGTCTGCGACATGGGTGAAGGCGCGCGCCGCCTGTTTCCCGGTAATCGCGCCCGTCAGCAGGCGGATGCCGATCAGAAAGCGCTGCTCAGCGGCGATGATGCGCAGGCGGTCGAGAGTTTCCTCATAGTGGCGCGCACCCGAGACGAAGCCCTCGATGCGATCGGCGAGATAGGCGCGCGTCGGCAATTCCGCCAGAAGGCCGGGATCCAGCATGCCGTCGAAGACATGCGGCTTTGCCGCGATCACTTCGGCAAGGCGCGGCGCGGACGACATGATATTGACGATGAGGGAGAGCAGCGCGGGATTGTTGCCGAGCAACGAGAACAGCTGGATGCCGGCCGGCAGGCCGGAAATGAAGCTGTCGAAGCGCAGCAGCGCTTCGTCGGCCCGCTTGCTCTGGCCGAAGACGCGCAGCAGTTCCGGTGTCAGTTCCGTCAGCCGCTCGCGCGCCTCGACGGACTGCGTGGCGCGATAGCGGCCGTAATGCCAGGTCCGGATGGTGCGGGAAATGTCGGCGGGGCGCTCGAAACCGAGCTTCTTCAGCGTCTCCAGCGTATCGGGATCGTCCTTCTGGCCGGTGAAGACGAGATTGCCAGCCTCCGACGACAGCTTCGCCTCCTGCTCGAACAGGGCGGCATAGCGGCGCTCGACGGTCTTCAGCACGGACACCAGCTTGTCGGAGAAGTGCGCCGTGTCCTCGAAGCCGAGCATGAAGGCGATGCGTTTCAGCTCGGCTTCGGTCTCGGGCAGGGTGTGGGTCTGCTCGTCGCGCACCATCTGCAGGCGGTGCTCGACGTCGCGCAGGAACCAGTAGGCCTCCGTCAGCTCGTCGGCGGTTGCCTCGTCGATCCAGTTGGCCTTGGCGAGTTCGGCGAGCATCGGTTCGGTCGCGCGCAGGCGCAACGCGGGCACGCGGCCGCCGGCGATCAGCTGCTGGGTCTGCACGAAGAACTCGATCTCGCGGATGCCGCCGCGGCCGAGCTTGACGTTGTGCCCCTTCACGGCGATCTCGCCATGCCCCTTGTGGACATGGATCTGCCGCTTGATCGAGTGGATGTCGGCAATCGCCGCATAGTCCAGATACTTGCGGAAAACGAAGGGAACGAGCCCCTTGAGGAAGTTGCGGCCGGTCTCGATGTCCCCGGCGACGGGCTTGGCCTTGATGAAGGCGGCGCGCTCCCAGTTCTGGCCGCGGCTCTCGTAGTAGAGCATGGCGGAATCGAAGGAGATCGCAAGCGGCGTGGCGCCGGGATCGGGCCGCAGGCGCAGGTCGGTGCGGAAAACGTAACCGTCGGCCGTGCGCTCCTGCATGATGCGGATGAGGCGGCGCACGAGGCGGGAAAACGTCTCCACCGCCTCCGTCGGATCCGTCGCGATGTCGGCCATCGGATCGAAGAAGACGACGAGGTCGATATCGGAGGAGTAGTTGAGTTCCGCCGCACCGAGCTTGCCCATGCCGAGCACGATGAGGCCGGATTTCTCGCCGGGATGGGCGGGGTCCGGCAGCTTCACCTTGCCGCTTTCATGGGCCGACAGCAGCAGATGATCGATCGCCGCCGACGTGGTGGCTTCGGCGAGCTCCGTCAGAAGCGCCGTCGTCCGGCGGGCATCGAAGATGCGGGCGAGATCGGCAAGCGCGGTGAGGAAGGCGACCTCGCGCTTGGCGACGCGAAGCCGCGTCATCAGCACCGCCTCCGTCATCTCCCCCTCGCCCGGCTGCCAGGCTTTACGGGCGCGGGCAATGGCCGCCTCGATGGCGGGCAGAACCGGCTCCTCCAGCGCGCGTGCCAAGAGGGCGGGATCGATGCGGGCGGTGTCACGCAGATAGGGGGAGAGGGAGAATGCCGCGACGATGAAGTCCTTGAGGGGACCTTCGGTGGCGGCAAGGCCGGCAATCGTCGGGTGATCGCGGCCCCAGTCCTTGAGATCGGACAGGACCGACTTGGCATCCGTCTGGCTCAGGGGCCGGATGGGAGAGGCCGCAAGATCGGATAGCCGCGTTGCCGTCGTTACAGTCATGATGTCTCCTCGCCTTTTGAGGAGGAGATGTATCAGTCCGGCAGGACGGGGAAAACCATTCTGACCGTCAGGCCACGGTTGTTTTCCCGTTCGGGATGGGTGGCGTCCAGCTCCAGGCGGCCGTGGTGCATTTCCATGACCGCCCCGACGAGCGACAGGCCGAGCCCCGTTCCGGGCTTCGAGCGGCTGGCATCGAGGCGCACGAAGCGTTCGACGACGTCGCCATACTTGTCTTCCGGTACGCCCGGGCCGCTGTCTGCCACGGCAAGCACGACCTCGTTGTCCCGCCTTGCCAGCGAGATTCGGATATCCGGCTCCCCGCCGCTGCCCTCGGCATATTTGATCGCGTTGTCGATGAGATTGCCGAGCGCCTGACCGACAAGCTCGCGATTGCCCTTGACCTCGATACCGTCTGCGATGTCTGTCGTGAATTTCAGGCCGCAATCCTCGGCGACGGGCTCATAGAGTTCGGCGCTGTCATGTGCGATGCCGCTGATATCCACCGCGCTCATTTCCGCCGGCGCTTGACCGGCCTCGACGCGGGAGATCATCAGGAGAGCGTTGAAGGTGCGGATGAGCTGGTCGGATTCGCCGATCATCTCCTCCAGTGCCGCGCGGTGATCAGCCCGGTCCCCACCGGCAAGCGCCGCTTCCGCCTTGTTGCGCAGCCGCGTCAGCGGCGTCTTGAGGTCGTGGGCGATGTTGTCGGAAACCTGCTTCAGCCCCTCGCCGAGTTTCTCGATGCGGCCGAGCATGGTGTTGAGCGATTCGGAAAGACGGTCGAATTCGTCGCCGGATCCGCTGGTGGGGAGGCGTTGGGACAGATCGCCGGCCATGATGCGCTGGCTGGCATCCGACATGCGGTCCATGCGCTTCAGCGCGTTGCGCCCGATGAGGTACCAGATGGCGAGCGCGCCGACGCCCATCACGCCCAGCGCCACCATCAGCGCCTGCCGCACCAGCTTGCGAAAGTTCTCGGGCTCGCCGAGGTCGCGGCCGACAAGGATGCGAAGCCCGTTCGACAGAACGTTGACCTGCGCATAGGCCATGGGACGGTTGGTGCCGCGCGTCTCCTCCTGATAGCGCTGGTAGCGGAAGGGCGTTTCCGTCCAGCCTTCCGTGTCCAGCACGCCCGGCTGGATGGAGGCGACGTTGCCGGCCAGCACCTCGCCGGTGGGGCTTGCGATGATGTAGAGATTGGCGCCCGGCTGGCGTGCGCGCCGCTCGAGCGTGCGCAGGAGGCCGTTCATGCCGTTGTTGTCGAAGATGCGCTCGATCTGCTCGGCCTCCTGCCCCACGGCCTCGCGCATCTGCTGTTGCAGCAGGCCTTCGGACATGGAGGAAACGTAGAAGACAAGAACGGCCGCGCAGGCGGCAAACAGCAGGAGATAAACCGCCGAAAGGCGCACGGCGGTCGTGCGGTAGAGGGCAGTCAGCCGGCCAAGCAGTCGTTGCATGGGATCAGACCGCCGCCTCTTCCTTCATCATATAGCCCGCGCCGCGCACGGTGCGCAGCAGCGGCTGGTCGAAATCCTTCTCGATCTTCGAACGCAGCCGCGAGACATGCACATCGATAACGTTGGTCTGCGGATCGAAATGATAATCCCAGACGTTCTCGAGCAGCATGGTGCGCGTGACCACCTGCCCGGCATTCTTCATGAGATATTCGAGCAGACGGAACTCGCGCGGCTGGAGCAGGATTTCCTTGCCGGCGCGCTTGACGGTGTGGGACAGACGGTCGAGTTCGAGATCGCCCACCCGGTAGACCATATCCTGTTCCGGCGTGCCCTTGCGGCGGCCGAGGACCTCCACGCGGGCGAGAAGCTCGCTGAAGGCATAGGGCTTCGGCAGGTAGTCGTCGCCGCCGGCGCGCAGGCCGGTCACGCGGTCATCGACCTGCCCGAGCGCGGACAGGATGAGCACGGGCGTGTGGATGTTGCGCTGGCGCAGCTCGGAGATCAGCGAAAGGCCGTCACGCCGCGGCAGCATGCGGTCGATGACCAGCACGTCGTAGCTGTTTTCCGTGGCCAGGAAGAGGCCGCTCTCGCCATCGCTGGCATGATCGAGAACGATGCCGGCCTCGCGAAAGGCCTTCGCGAGATAGGCGGCTGCTTCCAGATCGTCTTCCACAATCAATAACTTCATGGCGGAACCTTACAGCATGTTCGGCGGGCTTTACCAGCAGCACGCGCCGGATACGGCAGCGCCGCGAAATCGTGCGATCCCGCGGCGCCGTCAATGCGATGATTTACGGAGCCGGTCAGCCCTGGTCGATGGGGAGCGCCAGGAAGCGGCTGCCGTCCTTGGTCTCGACCTGGAACAGCGCCTTGGAGCGGCCATCCTTGCGGGCGGCCTCGATCACCTTCATCACCTCGTCCGCGGACTTGACCGTCTGGTTGTTGACGGAGGTGATGCGGTCGCCTTCCTTCAAGCCGCGATCGCTGGCGTCGGAGTCCGGATCGACCGAGGAGACGGTCAGGCCGTCATTGCCGGGCGTGACGGAGATGCCGAGATCGGCGAGCGCCTGTTCACTGGATTCCTCTGCGGGAGCAGCGTCATCCGTGGTCGTGGCCGCCGCGATGGCTTCGCCGGCGAGCGTACCGATCTCGACCTTGATGGTCTGCGACTTGCCATCGCGCCAGACGGCGACATCGACCGT
Source organism: Shinella sumterensis (assembly GCF_004514425.2). Lineage (GTDB taxonomy): Bacteria > Pseudomonadota > Alphaproteobacteria > Rhizobiales > Rhizobiaceae > Shinella > Shinella sumterensis. The sequence goes on along the minus strand of NZ_MYFN02000004.1, from coordinate 147,626 downwards.
CTTGCCGGGTGCGATATCGGCGACGCGGCGGGCGAGGTCACGCGGATCCTTGACCGGTTCGCCTTCGAGCGCGGTGATCACGTCACCCTTCTTGATTCCGGCCTTGGCACCGGGCGAGTCGGCCTGCGGCTCGACCACGAGGGCACCGGCGGCATCCGCCAGGCCGAGCGAATCGGCGATGTCGCGGCTAACCGGCTGGATCTGCACGCCGAGCCAGCCACGGTCGACCTTGCCGTCCTTCATTAGGTTGGCGACGACGCCCTTGGCGACCGACGCGGGAATCGCAAACGCGATGCCGACATTGCCGCCCGACGGCGAGAAGATGGCGGTGTTGATGCCGACGACCTGGCCGTTGAGGTTGAAGGTCGGGCCACCCGAATTGCCCCGGTTCACGGCGGCGTCCACCTGGAGGTAGTCGTCATAGGGGCCGGAGCCGATGTCACGGCCGCGGGCGGAGATGATGCCCGCCGTCACGGTGCCGCCGAGGCCGAACGGGTTGCCGACCGCCACCACCCAGTCGCCGACGCGGATCTGGCTGTCGTCGGCGAAGCTGACATAGGTGAACTTGCGCTTGTCCTTCTCATCGACCTTCAGCACGGCGAGGTCGGTGCGGCTGTCCTTGCCGACGAGCGTGGCCTTCAGCTCGGTGCCGTCGTTCATCACGACCGTGAAGGCCGAGCCATCGCTGACGACGTGGTTGTTGGTGACGATATAGCCGTCTTCGGAGATGAAGAAACCGGAGCCCTGTGCGGTCGGGCGAAGATGCGGCTTGCGGCCCGGGCCACGGCGGTCACCGAAGCGACGGTCGGGTCCACGGTCGCCGCGGAACTGATCCTGGCCGCCGAACTCACGGAAGAAGCGCTTCAGCGGGTGGTCGTCGGGAAGTTCGTCGAAGCCGCGACCGCCGAAGTTGAACGAGAAATTGCTCTCGTCATTGGACGGCTTGGCATCAGATTCGACACGGACGGAAACCACGGCCGGGGAAACGGCCTGAACGACGTCGGCGAAGCTCGCAACCTGCGGCGCCTGGACGGAAACGGCTTCTGCATAGCTTTCGGTAACGCGCGCGGGGATGCCGGTCGCGAGCATGACGGCTGCAAGCCCTGCGACGGTGGTCGTCTGCAACGCGGCCTTGAGGCTCGGACGGAACGCGGAAATCTTGGCCATTCTGTGCACCTTCTCTCTTCTTTCAGGGGCTGCGCCAGGCAGCCGATGAAGAAGAGATAGGCGGTCGCACATTACGGCACACTATCCGCCGCATGAATTTTTCGTAATGTTGGGAAATCCGCTCAGTCGCGGCGCAAGGCGCGATCCAGTTCGGCCTTTTCGGCATCGGATAGCGGCGTTCCCGTGGGCTTGCCGCCGCGTTTGCGCACGAAGAGGACCATGGCCGCCGCACCCGCGAGAAACAGCACGATCGGCGCGCCCCATAGGAGGAGCGTCTCGCCACGCAGGCGCGGATTGAGCAGCACGAATTCGCCGTAGCGCGAGACGACATAATTAATGACGGCCTCGTCGCTGTCGCCATTCGTCAGCCGCTCGCGCACCAGAAGGCGCAGGTCGCGGGCGAGTTCGGCATTCGAATCATCGATCGACTGGTTCTGGCAGACCATGCAGCGAAGCTGGGCGGACAGCGCCCGGGCGCGCGCTTCCAGCGCCGGATCGGAAAGCACCTCGTCGGGATTGACCGCAAAGGCCGGAAACGCGGCAAGCAGGAACGCGGCGGCGACGAGCAGGCGGCGCATCATTCGGCCGCCTCCAGGGCCGGCTTTACCTTGCGCGCCTTTTGCGGCGCGCCGACGCGCAGGCGCCGGTCGAACAGCGAGACCGCGCCGCCCGCCATCATGATGAGCGTGCCGATCCAGATGCACAGGATCATCGGCTTCCACCACACCCGCACGACGATGCCGCCGTCCGCCATGGCATCGCCGAGCGAAACATAGAGCTGGCTGAACCAGAACGTACGGATGCCCGCCTCCGTCGTCGGCATGCGCCGCGCCGTGTAGAACCGCTTCGACGACCAGATGTCGGTGACGACCGTGCCGCCGCGGGCCACGGTGAAGTGCCCGGATTCCTCGGAATAGTTCGGCCCCTGCCCGCGGCGCATGCCGTCGAAGGTCAGCGTGAAGCCGCCGGCCTCGACCTGCATGCCCGGCTTCATTTCCACGACATGCTCGGTCTCGAAGGCGGTGACGGCGACGATGCCGATGACCGTGACACCGACGCCGATATGCGCGAGCGCCGTGCCGAACGCCGAGCCCGGCAGGCCGACGAAGCGCCGGAACGCGACATTGCCGGCCACCTTGCCGATACCGGCGCGCAGCCACAGGTCCGTCACCGCGCCGGCGATCATGTAAAAGCCGATGGCGACGCCGAAATAGGCCAGCACCGGCCCGCCGCTATGGGCGTACATCACCGCCGCGGCCACCACGAGGCCGATCGCGGCAGCCGCAAACAGCCGCTGCCCTGCCGCAAGCATATCGCCACGCTTCCAGGCCAGCAGCGGACCGAACGGCACCGCCAGCAGGAGCGGCAGCATCAGCAGGCCGAAGGTCAGGTTGAAGAACGGCGGTCCGACGGAAATCTTCTCGCCCGTCAGCGCCTCCAGCACGAGGGGATAGAGCGTGCCCGTCAGCACCGTCGCGGCGGCCGTGGTGAGGATCAGGTTGTTGAGGACGAGCGAGCCCTCGCGCGAGATCGGCGCGAACAGGCCGCCGGCCTTCAGGGTCGCCGCGCGGAAGGCAAAGAGCGACAGTGCGCCGCCGATGAAGAAGACGAGGATCGCCAGGATGAAGACGCCGCGCGTCGGGTCTGTCGCGAAAGCGTGCACCGAGGTCAGCACGCCCGAGCGCACCAGGAAGGTGCCGAGCAGCGACATGGAGAAGGTGAGGATGGCGAGCAGCACGGTCCAGATCTTCAACGCCTCGCGCTTTTCCATGACGAGCGCCGAATGCAGCAACGCGGTGCCGGCGAGCCAGGGGATGAACGAGGCATTCTCCACCGGATCCCAGAACCACCAGCCGCCCCAACCCAATTCGTAATAGGCCCAGTAGGAACCCATGGCGATGCCGGCGGTCAGGAACGACCAGGCGGTGAGTGCCCAGGGCCGCACCCAGCGCGCCCAGGCCGCATCGATGCGGCCATCGATCAGCGCGGCGATGGCAAACGAAAAACAGACGGAAAAGCCGACATAGCCGAGATAGAGCAGCGGCGGGTGGATGGCGAGGCCGATATCCTGCAGGACCGGGTTTAGGTCCTGCCCCTCGGCGGGCGCCGGCGACAGGCGGATGAAGGGGTTCGACGTCAGGAGGATGAAGAGCGCAAAGGCCGTCGAGATCAGGCCCTGCACGGCCAGCACATTGGCCCGCAGCCGCTCGGGCAGGTTGGCGCCGAAGCTTGCGACCAGCGCGCTGAAAAAGACCAGGATGAGGAGCCAGAGCAGCATCGAGCCCTCATGGTTTCCCCACACGCCGGAGATCTTGTAGATCATCGGCTTCAGCGAATGCGAGTTCTCCCAGACATTCGCGACGGAGAAATCCGAAACGACATAGGCGAAGGTCAGCACCGAAAAGGAAAACAGCACGAGCAGGAAACCGGCAAAGGCCGCGGCCGGCGCCACGGCCATCAGCGCACGGTCGTTGCGGATCGTCCCGATGAGCGGCAGCACCGCCTGGATGATGACGGTCGCCAGCGCCAGGATGAGAGCATAATGGCCGAGCTCGATGATCATTTGATCGTTTCCTTGCCGGAGAGTTCCACGCCCTGCGCCTTGAGCCTGTCGGCCACGTCCTTCGGCATATAGGTCTCGTCATGCTTGGCAAGCACCGTATCGGCGACGAACAGCCCATCGGTGCCGAAGGCGCCTTCGGCCACCACGCCCTGCCCTTCGCGAAACAGGTCGGGCAGGATACCGGTATAGGTCACCGGCACCGTCGCCAGCGTATCCGTCACCGTGAAGGTAACGGTCGATCCTTCGCCCCGCTTGACCGTGCCGTCTTCGACGAGGCCGCCGAGGCGAATGCGCGTGCCGGGCGGGACGCTCGCCTTGGCCAGATCGCCGGGCACATAGAAATAGGCGATGGACTGGCTGAAGGCGAACATCACGAGCAGCACGGCCGCCACGAGAAAGGCGACGCCACCGCCGATAACCGCCAGACGCTTTTGCTTGCGTGTCATTGTCCGCCTCCCCCGGTCGAGATCGACAGGTCCCGGGCGAGCGCCACGAGCTGCCTGCCGTTTTCGCTGTCCGCCGGGAACGTCTTGAGCGCCGTCTGTAGCGCGGCCTCCGCCTTCGGCCTTTGATCCAGCACAACATAGGAACGGATGATGCGCATCCATCCTTCGAGATTGTCAGGGTCGTCGGCAAGCTTGGCGGCAAGGCTGTCGACCATGCCCGCGATCATCTGCTGGCGGTCGCCGGCCGACATTTCCTCCGCCGCCGCCACGTCGCCCGCCGTGGGATTGCCGAGCGCGCCGCCCGGCGCGGTTTCCGTGCCCCCGGCGAGCGCCGCGATATGCCGGTTGACCAGCGGCAGCCAGGGCGCGTCCGCCGGGGCGTCCTTCGCCATGGCCTCGAAGGCGGCGCGGGCCTCGGCGCGGCGGCCGTCCTGCTCCAGCGCCAGCGCCAGGTAATATTTCGCACGCGGATTGTCGGCCTGCAGCGCCAGCGACTGTTCGAGCCGCGCGCGGGCATCCGCCGTCACGATGCCGTTCGCCTGGGCGATCAGCGTTTCCGCATAGCCGTCGAGCCGCTCCTGGTTGGGGCCGAGCAGCCGGATCGCCTGCGAGAAGGCGTTGGCCGCGTCTTCCATGCGTCCGTTGCGGTAATAGATCGGCGCCAGCAGATCCCAGCCCGCGCCGTCGTCGGGATTGCGCGCCAGATGGCTTTCCGCCCGCGCGATCAGGATATTGACGTCGTTTCCGGGATTGGCGAGACGCTCCGCCAGCGGCTGCGCCGGCAGGTCCGGCCGGCCGTTGGCGATGTAAAGACAGAGACCGGTGAGGGGCAGGATCACGATGACGAAGGCCTGCGCCAGCCGGTTGCGGCGCGTCGCGGGGGCTGCCTGTTCCTTCGCCTCGGCCTTGCTCGCCGCAATCAGCCGGCGCGCGACTTCGGCGCGGGCGAGTTCCGCCTCGTTCACCGCGATCAGCCCGGTGGCCTCGTCGCGCTTCAGCTCCTCGAGCTGGTCGCGGTAGACCTCGACATCATGGCTGGCGTCGCCCGCGGCGGCCGCAGGCCGGCGCAGCAGGGGCAGGAGAAGGACGGCGGCGACCGCTGCCGTCAGGATGGCGACGAGAATCCAGAAAAGCATGCCCGTTCCATTACTGGAACATGCAGGCGTTTCCAATTCCCCAGGGAACAATGACGCGAATTTGAGGCGTTTCGCCGCAACGGGCCGTCAGGCTCAGGACAAGGGCGTCCAGGCACCCTCGGGATTGCGGCAGGCCGCACCGCGCGTGGCGGTTTCGCGGCCCTCGACCGTCAGCGTGTGGCTGTACTGCCGGCAGTTCTGCGAGCCGACCTGGTAAGGCGCGGCCGCGACCACCGAACCGCTGACGCCCTTGCCCTGCCAGACGACGGGCTGGCCGCCGGGGGCGGCTTCAAGCGCACGATATTCGGCCTCGAGCGCACGCTGCATATCGGCTTTCGACAGCTGTGTCGCCGTGTTGCGGCTGACAAGGCCGCCCTGAAGGGCCGTGATATAGGTGCCAGGACCGGAAAGGCCGCCGGATGACGAGCCGCCGAGGGCAGTCTTTCCACCCGATGTGGTCGTACATCCCGAAACCGTCACTGTCGCCAGAAGGAGGGGGAAAAAGGCGCCGCGCAAACCCGTCTTCATCCGCTGGAACCGTCTCTCACACAAGGGCGGCACGCCGCCGTCATTCTTCAATTCCGCGATCCTCATATCGCGGACCATCCCTTGTTGCATTGTCCGCCGTGTCAGGCAACATCCTTTGTAACGGCAGGCAGAACGAGACGCGCGAGAAGCCCGCCGCCCTCGCCGCGGGACAGTCCGAAAACACCCTGGTATTCCGACGCGATCTCGCTGACGATGGAAAGGCCGAGGCCGGTGCCCGGCTTGCTTTCGTCCAGCCGTTTACCGCGCTTCATCGCCTCGCGGATCTCGTCGGGCTCCAGGCCCGGCCCGTCATCCTCGACTTCGACGATGACCCAGCTCTTGCGCGCATCGTCGCTCCCGCGCAGATCGGCCGGCGCCATGACGACGCGCAGGCTGACGGTGGTTCTGGCATAGCGCGCGGCGTTTTCGAGGAGGTTGCCGACGGTTTCCTCGATGTCCTGCTGCTCCATCGCCAGCATGATGCCGGGCGGATCGACATGAAGGGGAAACTGCTTGTCGGCATTCAGCCGTCGCATCACGCGCACCAGACGCTCCAGCACCGGCAGCGCTTCCGTCCGGGCCAGCACCGATTCGCGCTGGGCGGCGATGCGGGCGCGGTTGAGATAGGATTGCACCTGGCCCTGCATCGCCTCGGCCTGCGTCTTGACCAGTTCGCCCTGCGGCGCGGCGATCAGCCGCGATTCGTTGAGAAGAACGGCAATCGGCGTCTTCAGCGAGTGGGCGAGATTGCCCACCTGCATGCGCGCCCGCTCCACGATGCGATGGTTGCTGTCGATCAGCGCGTTCACCTCACTGGCGAGCGGAAGGATCTCGCGCGGGAAATCGCCGTCGAGCTGCTCGCTCTCCCCGGCACGGATCTTTTCCAGGGCCTTTCGGGCGCGGTCGAGCGGCCGAAGACCGATCAGGATCGCCGCCGCGTTGAGCAGCAGGCTGCCGACGCCGAAACCCGCCAGCGCCAGATAAAGGCTGCCCGAGAAATCGCTGATATCGCTTTCCAGCACGTCGCGGTTGCCGACCACGCGAAAACGCGCCGTACGGCCCTCGTCGTCGAGCACCACTTCCGTCTCGCCCACCTCGACCTCGTTCCCGAAGGAATCGATGGTCGTGTAGAAGCGCTCGTAGCGGGTGTCGAAGGGAATGCTGTCGGTGTCGGGGATGGGAATGCTGCCCGTGCCGAGCGAGGAGGAGGTCAGCGCCTCGCCCTCCAGCGCGCCGCCGATCGGCTCGACGATCCAGTACCAGCCGGATTGCGGCTGGAAGAACCGCAGGTCGCCGAGCTGCGGCGTGCCGGCCAGACGCGTGTTCTCGCTGGTCGAGATCGAGTTGATGACGTTGTAGAGCTGCGCGCGCAGAAGGTCGCGGAAACTCTTCTCCGCGCTCTGCCGGTAGAGTGTCGAGATGACGACGGCAATGACGACGAGCGCCACCGCGGCCCAGAGGGAGGCGAGAAAAAGGACGCGAAAGGTGAGCGAGCGGGAGCGTCTGGCGTTATTTGCCATTGGCGGGGGCTTGCATCCGGTAACCGAGGCCGCGCACGGTCTCGATCAGGTCGACGCCGATCTTCTTGCGCAGCCGGCCGACAAAGACCTCGATCGTGTTGGAATCACGGTCGAAATCCTGGTCGTACATATGCTCGACCAGTTCGGTGCGCGAGACGACCTCGCCCATGTGATGCATGAGGTAGGAGAGAAGCCGGTATTCGTGCGAGGTCAGCTTGAGCGTCTCGCCGTTGACCGTCGCCTTCGAACCCTTGGTATCGAGACGCACCGGGCCGCAGACGATATCGGGGCTGGCATGGCCCGCCGCACGGCGGATCAGGGCGCGGATGCGGGCCAGAACCTCCTCGACATGGAAAGGCTTGGCGACATAGTCGTCGGCGCCGGCATCGATGCCGGCCACCTTGTCGCTCCAGCGGTCGCGGGCCGTCAAAAGCAGCACGGGCATGCCCTTGCCGTCGGCGCGCCATTTTTCCAATACGGTGATGCCGTCCATTTCCGGCAGGCCGATATCGAGAATGATCGCATCATAGGGCTCGGTGTCGCCGAGATAATGCCCTTCCTCGCCATCGAAAGCCTGGTCCACCACGTAGCCGGCCTCCTTCAAGGCCTCGCTGAGCTGTCGGCTCAGGTTGACGTCGTCCTCGACCACCAGGATTCGCATGCGCCCTCTTTCTATCAGCAATCCCCTCGCCGGGCCGGCTGGCCCGACGGTCTTACATCGGTACGCGTACCGTCACCTTGCGCGGCCGGGCATTGTCCTTGCCCGGCACCAGCACGGTCACCACGCAGCTGTCGCCGCTCGGCTCCGCCGAGAGCAGTTCGCCGCCCGTCTGGGCCACCACCTGCGCAGCCGCATTGCTGCAGTCGCCCGAAACCGAGACGACATCCCGCTGGATGCCCGCATCGAACGGGACCGGGTGCATCAGGCTGGCCGCAAGTGCGGTTATGAGAATTGGCGAGGCCATCGACATACTTTCAGGTGCTCATCAGTGTGACGCAAGCAATAAACGATCCTCGCTGAATGGCAAATGAATGCCGGGCAGACTTTCCGCAAAGCGTCAGCCGACGCGCCGGCGTGCCGAAAGACGGCCGATCAGCGCCACGAGCCCACCCACGACGCCGACGGCCGCGACGATCAGGTCGGCGAGTTCGCCCTCGTCGCCCGCCGTCACCTCGATCCCCAGCGCGTGGGCGAAGGAGGCGAGGATCGCGATCAGCGCGCCCCAGACGGTGCGGGACTGATACCAGGCTTTCACATCGTTCATGGTCTTCTCCTAGAGGTTCAGGGTTGCCTGCGCGGCAAGGCCGAGCGGGATTGCCCGGCCAAGCTGGTGCACACGAATGGTGATCGACGCCTGCGCGGCGCCGAAATCGGCAAGTTCGCTGGCAGATGGATAAAGGCAGGCCGGCGCCGTCACCTCGAAGCGCCGCACCACCGTGGAACCGGAGAGGATATCGAGGCGATAGGCCTCGTTCGGCTCGTCGAGCGGGATGTCCGTCGCAAGCCAGGTGTCCGAATCGATCCGCCCGCGCCGTGTCCAGGAAAAGCGCGCCGCGCCGTCCGGCCCACGTTCGCCGCGCAGATGCACCGGAGCGAGCGGCGTCAGCGCGCGTTCGCCGCCGGCAAAGGCATAGGGGCCGGCCTGGCCTTCCGGGCTGCCCACGGCATCGACGATCCAGTTGGAGAGCCGTCCTACCTCCTCGACATCGAGCCCGAGCGGCCGCACCGTCTCGTCCAGCACCACCGCCTGCGTGTCCATGGCGTGGCCCGAGAGCATAACGTCCTCCGTGCCGTGCAGGGCGCGCAAAAGGCCCGAGAGCCGCCAGCGGGCGGCGGCGATTTCGCTCGCCTCCTGGAAGCCGATCACCTCCCATGCCCCGTTTTCACCCCGCACGGCGATGCGATTCGCGCCGTTGAGCACGCTGACGGTATCGGCCGAGGCAAGCTCGCCGCCCGGCAGATCGAGGACGATGACATTGGCGAGGTCGAACAGTCCCACCGGCCCTGGCGCGAGCGGCTCGACGAGCCGGCCGATTCGTGCGGGCCTGTCCAGCCGCACCCGCGGCCTGAACCCTTCCAGCCCCTCGGAACTGGAGACGACCATGGCGCGCCACGGCTTGGCATAGGCCGCGACACGCGCGAAATCCTGCGCGCCGCCGGAGCCGAGAACCGGCAGGTCGAGCAGGACGATCTCGGGCGCGAAGGCATCCGACGGGCCCGGACCGTTCACCGGGTCCGCGCCGCCCTCGCCCAGCGTCGGTGCGCCGGCGTCGCCGGCGGCGATCGCCCGCGCCTCCACCTCACGCACCAACCCGTCGGTGATGTCGGTGATCAGGAAACGGCCTGCCGGTCCGTCCGCCAGCCGCACGACATCGCCGGGCGTGATGTCGAGCGCCGTCGGCGGCAGACGGAATGTCACCCGCCGTTGCGCCGCCCGGTGGTCGCGCAAGGCCGTTTCCACCGCCGAGGCGGCCGCTCCCGCATGCAGCACGGCCGGCAGGCCGAGCCGCAACACCCGGTCCGTGCCGCCCGCCATGCGGCGCGAGCGCGTCGTGGCATGCGCATAGGCGCCGGCATCGTCGAAGTGATCGAGGATCGCTTCGCCGGCAAATTCGCTGATATGCGCGCGGCTTTCCTCGAACAGCGCCTCGTCCGGCCGCTCGGCCAGCACGTCGAGGTCATCGGCCGGCAGCGCGGATTTCAGCCGCGAGCGGAAGGTCAGCCGCCCGTTCGCCTCCAGCGCGTCGATCTGGAACGCCGCCATGATCGGCTCGATCATCGACCGCGCCGAAGCCTGCTCGCCCTGCACGAAGCCCGGCAGGTCGCCGGAAACGCCCGACACGTCGAAATCCTCGAAGCCGTGGTCGCGCAGGATGGCGGCGATGACGTCGGCGACGGTGCCGGCGCCGAGCCGCCCGCTCAGCCAGTGGCCGCGCTGCCAGTTGCTGCCGTCGGACCAGAGCCCGGTTTTTTGCGGGAAGGCCGGATAGGGCCGCGCATCCCAGGTCCACAGGAAGATGCGCCCGGGATCGACCATGCCGGGTTCCGGGCCGGGCCCCTGCCACCAGCCGTGATGCGCATCGAGGAAGCGGCGCTGGATCGAATCGGCGCGCGCACCGCCCGAATGATAGGGCAGCGCGTTTTCCGCGCTTTTCGGATCGACGAAGACATTGGGCTGGTTCGCGCCCTTGTCCACGGCCGGGCAGCCGAGCTCCGTGAACCAGATGGGCTTGGAGCGCGGCAGCCACGCCGTCGGACTGGCAAGCTCGGTGCCGCCGGGGCCGCGCTCGTAATGGCGGTTCGCCCACCAGCTTTCGATGTCCTTGTAGCGGTACACCCAGGGTTTGCCTGCCATGCCGTCGGTGATCGGTGTGCGGTTGCGAGTGCGGCGGTCGGCGGCGCTGGCATAGTACCAGTCGAAACCCTCGCCGCTCGTGATATGGGCGCGCATGGCTGCCGCATCCTCCGCATGGCGGAAGCCGTCCGGATTGCCGGCGACGGTGTCGCTGTCCTGCCAGTCGGAAAGCGGCATATAGTTGTCGATGCCGACGGCGTCGATGGCAGGCGAGGCCCAGAGCGGATCGAGGTGATAGCGCACCTCGCCGCTGCCATCGCCCGGCTGGAAACCGAAATACTCGCTCCAGTCGGCCGCATAGGTGATCTTCGTGCCGGCGCGCAGCACCGCGCGCACGTCGGCCGCCAGGTCGCAGAGGCCGTCGACGAAGGGAAAGCGCCCGGCCGCGTCGCGCAGCCAGGTGAGGCCGCGCATCTCCGACCCGATGAGGAAGCCGTGCACGCCGCCCGCCACTTCGGCCAGATGCGCGTAATGCAGGATCAGCCGGCGAAAACCGCTGTCGCCGGCCGGTCCCGTGACCGTCTCGCCTGAGACCGAGAAGTGACCGGCCTGCGCGTTGCCGAGGAACGCCTGCACCTGGCTGCGCGCGGCGTTCGTCTTGTCGGCGCCCGGTGGATAACAGGTGATGCGGCCGCGCCAGGGATAGGGCGCCTGCCGGGCCGCGCCATAGGGATCCGGCAAGGTATTGTCGGTGGGAACATCCATCAGAAGGAAGGGGTAGAGATAGACCTCCAGCCCGCGCGCCTTCAGATTGCGGATCGCCGCGATCACGCCGGCATCGGACGGTGTGCCGCCATAGGCAGGCGAGCCGCCGTTGCGGCTCACCACATGGGCGTTGCCGCGCAAAATGCCCGAAACACGCCAGGGCCGCGTTTCCTGCCCGCGCGTGGAAACCTCGACGCCCGGCACGATCCGGCACTGGCCTGCCCGCAGGTCCGTGCCGAACCACCCCACCACCAGCCCGACGCGCTTGAGGTTGGGACACAGCGCCTGGAGTTCGTCGATGGAGGCCTGCCAGTCGGTGGAAGCGGTCAGCGTGTTGCGGTTGACATGGCGCGCCGAGCCGTTGCCGAAGTTCTCCGTCACCAGGCCGGGATCGTAGCCGTGTTCGCTCGAGCCGGGAATGATCGTGACCGCGCGAATATCGGTTTCCAGCGCGCCGACCGGCCGCAGCACCTCGAATTGCAGCACCGGCAGGCGGTTGCCGTAGCTGTCGAGCGGCAGCCGTTCGAACACCGCATAGGCGAGCCCGCGATAGGCCGGCGTGTTGCCGGCGCCCTGCTTGGCCTCGATCAGAGGATCGGGCTGCTGCGTGCGGGTGCCCTTGTGGATGCGCATCTCGACGGAGCGCAGGTCGAGTTCGCGGCCGTCGGCCCACACGCGGCGCACCGCCGCGATCGGCCCTTCACAGATGCCGACCGCGAGGTTCGCATAGTAGCGATAGGTCTCGACGCGCGGTCCGCGGCCCTTGCCGCCCTGCCGCTCGACCGACACCTCCTCCTCGAAGCGCGTCGCCCAGATCAGCGTGCCGCCCACCCGCATCGTGCCGTAGACGCGGCCGATCGCCGTGCCCTCGTCGGCGCCCGGCAGGCGCGCATCGCCCAGCCGCGGGCCGGTGATCGTCTTCGAACCGTTGATGAGGGAGCGGTCCACGATGGAGCCCGCGAGCGCACCGACGGCACGGCCGACGATGGCGCCGACGGGACCGAACACGCCGCCGAGGGCCGCACCCGCAGCCTGAAAGAGAATGGTCGCCATGGATCAGGAAAGCTCCGGGAAACGGAAGACGCCGGCGATGCGCCGGCGCCAGGAGGGAATGAGCGGCGATTCGATCACCGCCGCCTGCTCATAGGCATGAATGAAGCGCGCATCCGGCGCGGCGATGCCGGCATGCTTGGCCGCCACTCCCTCCTGCCAGCGGAAGATAAGGAGATCGCCCGGCCTGAGCGTCGAGGCCGGCAGCGCCGGCCCGCAGTGCCGCGCGGCGGCGAGCAGCAACCGCTCCTCGCCGGCCCGCTCCGCCCAGTCGGGCGCATAGGGCGCCGGCACCTCCGGCTCGGCGCCGTAGAGTTCGCGCCAGACGCCGCGCACCAGCCCGAGGCAATCGCAGCCGACGCCCTTCCGCGATCCCTGATGCCGGTAGGGCGTGCCGATGAAACCGCGCGCCACGGCCACGACCCGGTCGCCGAAATCGTCAGCCATAGAGCGGCCTCCCGTCATGCACCGTCTGGCCGTCGGCATAGCCGTAGCTGAAATCGCTGCCCGGCATATGGGGAAAACCCTGGAAGTTCAGCCGGTTGTTGAATTTCGCCTTGCAGGTGGAAAAGCGCTTGTCGCAGCCAGCCGTCACCTGCAGCGTATCGCCGGCGGCCACACCCGCCGCCATGGGCAGCCAGAGCGTGAGAGAATCGGCACCGGCCGCCTTGCGGTGATCCTCGATATCGGCCGAAAGCCCGGCCGCGGCCCCGCCGGTGAAGGAAAGCACGCCGTAGCGGAAGAAACGCTCCGCGAAACCCGAAAGGCCGGTCACCTCGATGTGCATGTCATCCGTGACCGCGCTGACCGTCGCGGTCGCGCGATAGGCGGCGAGATTGACGCCGCAGCGCGCATCGCCCAGCACGGCGTCGCACTGGCGGCCATAGATGCGGCCCTTCACCTGATCGAGCGTGTGGGTCAGGCGCCGAAGCTCGGCGCGGAAAAGCCCGCCCTCGCGGCGCACTTCGCCAAGCTCGGCGGTGCGCAGAAGGAGCCGCTGCCCGGTCGCCTGCCAGTTGACCAGGAAGACCTCGACCTTCGCGCCGTCATAGCGCCCGGCCGACAGGTCCTCCGCCGTGATCGCATCCGCCGAAAAGCCGCCGGAGACATCGCCGCCCTCGGCGGAAAGGCCGTTGCCGTCCTCCGTCTCGCTCGCCTCGAAGCCGCTTGCCGCGAGATAGGTGAGGCCGTCGAAGTCAAGGTCGCGGTCATGATCCGTAAAGCCGAGAACGACGCCGTCGCGGCGCACGACGCGCCAGGCGTTGCACAGTGTCGTCGCCTCGCCGTCGAGATGGGCCTGCAGCCCTGCCGGGACCGTCCTCATGGCCTGATCTCCACCAGCGGGATGGACGGGATGCGACCCGCATCGAACTGCGCGAGGTCGATGTCGATCCGGTCGGTATCGAAGCGCACCGGCACGTCGAATTCGAAGCCCGCCCGCACCGCGCCCGCAGCCGGAATCCTGTCCGGCTTGAAGGTCACGAGACCGGCCGCGTGGTTGACGACATAGTCGCCCGCCGGCACCACGGCACCCGCCACCGAGACCACCACCGTGCCCGCCACGGGTTTTTCGATCGGCCGTACCGTCTCGCCGCCCGCATCCGCATAGCGCTTCACCAGCCGGAACATCGCGGTCGTCCCGTCGGCGGTGCCGAGCAACTGGTCGCTCGCGCTCACGGTCGCGCCGGGCGCGCAGGACTTGTGGTCGACGGGATCGCGGAAGCGGAACCCGTTGAACTGCCCGGCCCGCGCCTCGAAGAAGTTCAGCACCGCGTAGAGATCGTCCACGGAGCGCACGCCCGAGCCGGCGTCGTAGCGCCGGCGTGCATCCTGCCAGCGGCGGTTGCGGTTCTCGCGCCCGTTGGAAAGGCTGACGATATCCGTGCGCCGCACCGGCCCGCCGCTCGTGCCGAGCGCGACGCGCAACGGAAACCGCACATCATGAAATCCTGCCATCCGGATATCTCCAAAGAATATGGCTGCACTGCCGCCTTGTCCCAAAAGGGGAGGCGGTTACAGCAACGCCATCCCCAACGATGCGCGTCGGCGATCTGGCAAACCCGCGCCCCCAGCCCCTTCTCCCAGCCTGCGGGAAGAAGGGTTCCCGCTCCCGAACGCTCACAAACTCCGTTGCCCGCGTCCCACCGCACGCGTCAGCATGGCGGCGATCTGTCCCTCGGATTTGCGGAAGCTTGCCGCATCCTGCGTCGTCACGTTGAAGACGATCTGCGACGCCCCGCCCCCGCCGGCGGCAACGCCGAGCGAACCGTCCGGGCCGCGCTTCAGCGGCAGGATCGCTTCCGCCCCCGCCTCGCCCATCAGCCCAAGCCCGCCGCCGCTGCCGAAATAGGTCGGCGCCGCCACGACGCCGCCCTTGGCAAAGGGCGTCGCGCCGCCGAGCAGGTTGGAAATGCCCGACGACAACAACCCTTCCAGCGGCTTCAGGCCCACCGAAAGCGCGATGTCGCTCATGCGCAGCGCCAGCCCGCGCAGCACGCTGTCCAGCCCGCGTCCGTCCACCACCGCGCCCTTCAGCGCCGAGGTCAGCGCGAAGCCGAAGGAGCGCGAGCGCGCCTCCAGGTCGTCGAAGACGTCGGTCAGCGCCTCGGCCTGCTGCCGCATGTCGGCAAGCGAGGCGGATCGTCCATTGTCGTCCGAAGTCGCCATGTCTCACTCCATCTCGTCGGGAAAGGCCTGCATGAGGGCGGTCAAGGCCCCGCGCCCCGGCACCACCGCCGAGGGCCGCAGCAGGCCGAGCGCGAAGCCAAGCTCGCGCGGCGTCATCGCCCAGAAGTCGCGTGCGGAAAGCCGCATGCGGCACAGCCCGGCATGCAGCACCGCCTCCCAGGGGAAGGCAGGTGCTGCGCCGGACGCGCCGGATGCGGCCCTCAAGGGTTTTCGTTTTGCGCCGCCCCGCCGAAGGTCGCCTGCAGCAGTTCGGCAGCAATGCGCGCGAAGCCCGCAAGCCCCTCCGCCACCGCCATGGCCGCCACCTCCTCGTCGCTGAACAGGTTGCCGCCGCCGCGCAGCCCCGCGCCGATGATGCGGATCAGATCGTCCGCCTTCAGCCGGCCCGATGAAAAGCGCTCGGCAAGCCCCGTCAGGCTGTCGACGGCAAAGGCGGTTTCCAGTTCGGCCAGCGCGCCGAGCGTCAGGCACAGCACCCGCCGCTCGCCGTCGAGATCGGCTTCGATCTCGCCGCGATGGCGGTTCGCCCGCGCGCCCATCACACCGCCTCGAAGGTCAGTTGTCCCGCGGATTCCAGCGCGATCTCGAAGACCACCTCACCGTCATGCGCGCCGGAATATTCCAGCGCCGCGATCTGGAAGGCGCCGGAGACCTTGCCGAAATCCGGGATCACCACCTGCCACGGCATGATCGTGCCGGCAAAGAACAGCGAGCGCACCAGCGCGTCCGATGCCTGGTCCTTGAAGATGCCGCTGCCGGAGATGGCCGCGCGCTGCACACCCGCCCCGCCCAGCAGTTCCCGCCAGCGTCCCGCCGATTCGGCGTCCGTCACATCGACGAGCTGCGTGTTGAACGACAGCCGCTTGGAGCGCAGCCCGGCAACCGTCGCAAAGCCCGTCCCGTTATCGACTTTGAGCAGCAGATCCCGCCCCTTCTGTGCCACCATGGCCCGATCCTTTCCGTGAAACGTTGTTAGAGAACGGGCTCCGTCACGGCCCGAAAGCGCATTTCGGCACGGTGGAAGCGCGACTTGCCGTCCCGCCGCAGCTGCGTGTCGAGGTGCAGCAGGAAGACGAGGTGATGGCCGTCCAGTGTGAGCGCCGCATCGTGCAGGGCCGCGCGAACCGCCGCCGCGATGGCCTGCACCGTCTTGTGGCCCGCCGCCTCGCTCCAGGCCTCCAGCAGCACCGTGTGCTGCTCGCCCGGCTCGCTCGCCGTCGAATGATCGACGCTGTCGATGCCGGCGATCACCAGAAGCGGCGCCGCCGGCTGCGAAAGCCGGCGATCTGTAATGCCGCCGGGGCCGACGAGCGCCGTCAGCGCCGCATCGGCGGAAAGCCGTCCGAAGATCGCCTTCTGCAGGGCCGATGCCGCGCTCATGGGCTCATCTCCTCGCAGTCGCAGAGCGTGTAGCGCGCCGTTTCGTCCGGGTCGCGGAAGGCGACGAGCGCGAAGATGCGCGCGCCCTTGCGCAGCCGCATGCCGCCGTCGAGATCGCCGCGCGCGCGCAGCCAGATCCGGTGCGTCACCCGCCGTTGCAGCGCGCCGGCCGCCTCGCCGGCGCCGGCCGATACCGGCTCGATGCGCGCCCAGAGCGTCGCGAGCGCCGCGAACCCGGTTTCCACGCCGCCCTGCCCGTCCGGCGTCTCGACCGGGTGCTCCAGCACCAGCCGCACGCTCAGCGCGCCGGGGTCGATGGGTTTCGTCATCACAGCCTCCGCAGGCGATGGGGTGCGACGAGCCGGTCGTAGCCCTGCGGCACCGCGCCCGGCTGGTCGTCCAGCGAGACGACGCCGCGCAGCTCGAACATCGTGGCCACATGCAGCAGCAGCGCCCGCTTCAGCGTATCGGGCACATCAGCGCCGCTCTCACCGAAGCCGGCGGTGAAATCGATCTCGATGCCGTTCAGCGCGCGCCTGGTTTCCGGACGGTCCGGCAGGAGGAGCCGCGCCGGCCGGGCGGTGCCGTCGAGCACGGCGCCTGCAAGCGCCACCTCCACCGGGTCGCCCAGCTCATCGTAAACCGTCACGGTTTCAACGGTTTGCACCGGCCCTCTGGCAATCTGAATCACCTGTCCGTCCGGCCAGTCGTCAAGATAAAGCCTCAGCGTCCGCGTGATGAGGCAGAGCCCCGTCTCGCTTTCCAGATGGTCGCGGGCGGTGCGGATGAGTGCTGCAAGCAGCGCATCCTCGTCGCCGGTCTCCAGGCGCAGATGCGCCTTCGCCTCGGCGAGCGTGATCGGCTCGACAGCAGGCGGCAGAAGTTCGGTTATGGTCATGGTCGTCCTCTTGCGATGAAAGGGATGCGGGCGCGGCCGGGAGGAAGAACCGCGCCCGCCGGCGCCGGCGGCAGGGGACGACCGCCGGTGCGAGGGAAATTGCAGGAAGGAAAGCGGCGCCCCATAACCCCTTCGCCCCGCTTGCGAGGAGAAGGTGGCGGCAGCCGGATGAGGGGCAATCCACGGCAGGTCCCAAGCCGGATCGCCCCTCACCCAACCCTCTCCCCGCAAGCGGGGAGAGGGAGCGGAAAAGCTGGCGGCCGCAGCCTCAGCTCGCCGCGAACTTCACCAGCTTGATCGCCTCGAAGTTCTGCACGCCGCCGCCCACGCGCTTGGTCGTGTAGAACAGCACATAGGGCTTGGCCGAATAGGGATCGCGCAGCACGCGCACGCCCGTGCGGTCGACGACGAGATAGCCGGCACGGAAATCGCCGAAGGCGATGGCGAAGCTGTCGGCCGCCACGTCGGGCATGTCCTCGGCCTCGGCGATGGCGAAGCCCATCAGCGAGGCGGCCTGGCCCGGCGTTGCCGGCGGGCGCCACAGATAGTTGCCGTCGGCATCCTTGAACTTGCGGATCGCCGCTTGCGTCTTGCGGTTCATCACGAAGCTGGCATTCTGCCGGTGCCCCGCCTTCAGCGCATAGATCGTGTCGATCAGCGTGTCGGACGGGCCGCTCGCCTTGAAGGCGCCGGCCGCCCCCGTGGCGATATAGCCGATATTGCCCCAGCTCCAGGCGGCATCCGCCACATTGGTGTAGCTGAGGAAACCCTTCGGCTTGTTGGTGCCGTCGCCGGAAACGAAGGCGGTGCCCTCCTGCTCGCCGAAGACGATGTCCACCTCCGACGCGATCCAGCTTTCCACGTCCACCGCCGCATCGTCGAGCAGGGCCGCCGTCGCCGCCGGCATGGCGTAGAGTTCCATGGTCGGGAAGGAGAGTTCGGCAAGCTGCGCCGTGCCGGTCTGCGGCCGCGAGGCCGTTTCGGACACCCAGCCGGAGGCCATGCCCGATGTGGCAAACGGCTTCTTCAGCACCGCGCCCGAAACCTGGCGCACCGTGGCGAGCGCCCGGATCGGCGATGCCGCGGAAAGCCGGCGGCCGATTTCGGTGTCGGTTTCCGGCGGCACGAGATAGCCACCGTCCGCCGCCGAGCCGACCGACATGGCCTTTTCGTCCAGCGCGCGCAGGGCGCTTTCGTCACCGCGGCGCATATAGGCGGAGAACGCCGCCTTGTGCTCGGCCGCTTCCAGGCTGACGGCGCCGATGCCGCCAAGCGCCGGCCGCGCCTTCTTCAGCGCCAGCTGGTCGAGCACGCGCTTGTGGTCGTCCATGGCGCGGTTGATGCGGTCTACCTTCTCGCGGGTCACCACGTCGGCGGTCAGTTTCTGCTCGATCTCGCCGAGCCTTCGGTCGTTGGTCTCCTTGAAGGATTCGAAGGCCTCCATGAAGTCGTCGAAGGCGGCGGTCATGGTTTCCGGCACGGCCTTGATTTCCGGCGCGGTCTTCGGTGTCTGCGTCATGTCGTGCTGTGCTCCTGTTAGCGTTGCATCATCCGGGCCGCCCGGCGCATGGTGCGCACGAGCTCCGTTTCCTTGTCGCGGAACCACCGCGCATTCTTCACGTTCGACACCCGCGCCGAAGGCAGCATGGGAAAGGTGACGATCGAGATTTCCCAGAGATCGGCCTCCAGGATGCGCCGCACGCCGCTCGAGCGGTCGGTCCGGGAGCGCACCGTCTGGAAACCGATGGAAAGGCCGTCGAGCGCGCCCGACTTCATGAGGTTCAGCACCTCGCGGGCCCGCGCCACGCCGGGCGACAGCACGCCCTCGACGTAAAGCCCGCGCTCGTCCTCGCGGATGGTGCGCCAGCGCCCGATGGGCTCGGCCGGATCGTGCTGGAAGAGCATGCGCACGCCCGAAGCGCCGCGCTTGGCGAGCGATTGCACGAAGGCGCCGGGCGCAATCGCGTCCTTGCCCAGGTCCACCTCGCCGAACAGGCTCGCATAGCCCGAAAACGCCCCGTCGCCGGAAACCCCGGCCAGTGTCAGATCGGCATACTTCTTCGTCCGCCAGACCGGCAGGTCGTCGGTTGTCATGGGTTGCTCCGATGTTTGGATTGGGAAAGGGCGAATAGCGAATTGGGAGTAGCGAATTGGGGGGCGGACCGGTCATCGCCTGCCGGCCCCTATTCGCTATTCGCCATTCGCTATTCGCTCCCTCACTGCCTCATCCGCTCCGCCGCCCGCGCCAGGACGCCGAGGCCCCACCAGGCCGAGAGGCTTGCCGCAGCCGATCCGGTCAACAGCACCTCCACCGGCCCGAGATAGCTCGCGATGCCGAGGCGGACGGCAATCCACAGCCCGGCCGGACCGCCGAAGACGAGCCCGCAGGCAAGGCCGGTGAAGAACCGGCACGCCGCCTCGCGACGGCTTTTGGGCAGCAGGTAGATCAACGAGACGGCGGCACCCGCCGACGCCCCGACCAGGCGGGCCGTCCACAGCCCGCCGTCGTTTCCGAAGTCAGCCATTGTTAAGCCTTTCAGATTATTCTGAAATCCAGAAGCATCGGCCAAATGGCCGAGAACACGCCGGCTTCTCTGCAGCGGGCGCGGCGAACGCTGAGTCTTTTGAATCCCTTGGTGCGCTTTCCTCGAAATCCGATTCAACGCGTTCAGATGTTGAATCCGGATGGCGGCAAAACGATTCAGGTCCCGCGGGCAACGTACTGATTTTTAGAGCGCTTTCGGAGGATCACCCCCTCTGCCCTGCCGGGCAGAGGGGGGTGCACCGCACCCTCAAACCTCACCGCCCACCGCTTCTTCGCGTCCGCACCTCTCTCGCAAGCGATCACAGGGCAGCCCCATCGCCCCTCAATACCCCACCGCCCGCCGTTTCTCCTCGTCCGTCAGGAAACCGGCCGCTCCCACGCGCGCCCACAGTTCGGAGCGTTCGGCCGCCAGGCCGCTCACCTGATCGAGGTCCGGCACCAGCCGTAGCGCGGCCTCGCCTTCCTCGGAGAACCAGTTGGCGAAGGCGGCGGCGGTGCGGCTCACCAGCGGCAGCACCGTCAGCCGCCAGAAGGCGCGGTTGGCCTCCTGGTAGTTGGCGTAGGTCGCATCGCCGGGCACGCCGATCAGCATGGGCGGCACGCCGAAGGCGAGCGCGATGTCGCGCGCCGCACCGTTCTTGGCCTCCACGAAATCCATCTCGCGCGGCGAAAGCCCCATCGCCTTCCAGTCGAGCCCGCCTTCCAGCAGCATCGGCCGCCCGGCACGCGCCGCGCCCGAATAGCCGTCCTCCAGTTCGCTCTTCAGCCGCGCATACTGGTCGGGCGAAAGATTGCCGCCCTCCTTGGGCTGGTAGACGAGCGCACCGGAGGGACGCGCCGAATTGTCGAGCAGCGCCTTGTTCCAGATCGCCGCGGCATTGGAGAGATCGAGCGCCATGGAGGCGGCCTCGAGCGGTGCGAAGCCGAGCTGGTCGTCGAGCGGGTGAAACAGCCGCAGATGCAGGATCGCCTGCCCCTCGCCCGCCGCCCCGTCGCCCGCGCGGTGCCGGCGCACATGGTTGCCGGTGCGGTATTCATAGGCTTCCGGCCAGCCGTCGCGCCCCTCGACGATGCGCACCCGGTCGGGCCGCAGGAGGTGCAGTTCGCGCAACTCGTCGCCCACCCGCACGCCCTCGACGAAGGCATTGCCGGCAAGCAGCAGATGCCCGTAGAGCGTCTCGAAAAAATCCGTGCCCGCCATGCGCCCGTTCGGCCGGGACAGCAGCGCAAGACGCCCGTCGCCCGGCCGCTCGCTCTCGCCCTCATAGGCAAGCCAGGGCACCGAGGCGGCGGCCTCCGCGATCATCCGCACCGCCCGATGCGCGATCGGGTTCTTCATGAAGCCCTCGCGCGACAGCGAGGCATAGGACCGGCTCGACCAGTGCGCCCGCCCCTCGGCCGTCAGCGTGAAGAAGCCCGACGCCTTGGTTTCCGCCGGCGCCGCGCGCCGTCGGGAGAAAATGGATGGCAGTTTCATGATGCCCTCGGTTCGTTGCAAGATGCGGTTCGTGCAGGGAAGCGCCCCTCATCCCCTGCCGGGACCTTCCCCCCGCAAGCGGGGCGAAGGAGCAGGTTGAGACGGTTTCCTCGCCATTGAAGGCGGTTTCTCCGGGAAACGGTCCCCCAATCCCCTTCTCCCCGTCGGGGAGAAGGTGGCGGCAGCCGGATGAGGGGGGCAGTACCGCCGCCGCCTACCCGCCCAGCGCGGCGAAAAACGCCCGCCCGTACCCCGCCACGCGCTCGGCGCGGTCCAGTCCGTTGATGATGCGCCGCGCGCCGATCCAGTCGGCGCGGCCGGGTGAAAAACAGTCGGCCAGCCGCCGGCCGGTGAAGGCTCCGCGCAGCATGCCGACGACGAGGATTTCCACCGACACCGCCATCTCCATCGCCCGCTCGGGGCGCTGCACGAGATCGACGCCGATCAGCGATGACAGCCGCTCGTAGTTGCGCCGGTGCGTGATCTGGACCAGCCCGCGCCCGAGCCAGGTCCTCCCGTCGGCGTCGCGCCGCCAGTAGGGCGCGGAGACCTGCGGCAGGTGGCCCTCGGCAAAGGCCCGGTCGAGACGGGCGATCGCGGTGTCGTCGCTCGCCGCGAAGGTCTCGCGCACCGGCTGCATGCGCCCGCCCGTCTCGTGATGCGCCGTCGCCAGCATATAGGCGAGGAAACGCCGGTCGCCCGTTTCGCCGTACGTCTCGCCGCCCGCTTCGAAACGGTCGATGAGCGCCGTCATGCCGGCCACCTGCGCGCGCGCCAGCCGCCCGCCATAGAGCGGCCCGCGCACGCCGTCGAAAAAGCCCTTGCGATCGATTACCATCGTCATATCCCCCGCACGCGCGGTTCGCCCTGCCGGTCGAGTACCAGCGCCGTCAGCGCCCAGACGAGCGCATCGAGCCGGTCCGGCGAGCGGCCGGAAGACAGCCCGTCCGGGCCGAAATCGCACATCTGGTCCTCCAGCTCGGCAAAGGCCGTCGCATGGGCCACACGGCCCTGTTCGTAGAGGGCGGCCACCGGCTCGGCGCGCAGGAATTTGCCGCGCGTCGCCCGGACCGTCGAAACCGGCAGGTCGGCGTCGACACTGCGCAGCATCGCCGTCACCATGTCGCCGCCCTGGTTCACCTCCGCCACGACGCGGTCGGCGTCGAAGCGCCGGAAGGCGCGCACCACGGCACCGGCCCAGCCCGCCGGGCTTGCGCCCGTCACCGAGCAGTCGGCCAGCACGACGGCGCGCCCGGTCTGGTCGAGCCCCGCCGCGACGATGCCGCAGACCGAGGCCGTAGACGCCGTCGCCGGCGGATCGACAGCCACGACGATGCGCGACAGCGGCCCGGGGTTGCGAAGGCGGATCGCCTCCAGCCGCGCGCGGCTCCACAGCGCGTCCTCGCGGTCGGCGATCAGCTCGCCGTCCAGCTCCTGCCGGCCGAGCCGCGTGCCGCCGTAACGGTCGGCCATGGCGCGCAGGAAGCCGGGAGACAGGTTGTCGATATTGTCGTCGGTGCGGATGCGCTGCACGGCCGTCGCCCGATCGGCCGCAAGCGCCCGCAACAGCGGCACCGGCCGCGGCGTCGTCGTCACCAGCGCGCGCGGATCCGCGCCGAGGCGCAGGCCGAATTGCAGCATGTCCCAGGTCTCCTGCGCGTGTTTCCACTTGCCGAGCTCGTCGCACCAGGCGAAATGAAACTGCGGCCCGCGAAGGCTTTCCGGGTCTTCGGACGAGAAGATCTGCCCGATCGAGCCGTTCGGCCAGACGAGCCGCCGGCGCGAGGCCTCGAATTCCGGCCTGCCGCGCCCGGCGATCCGGCAGATGCCGGAGACGCCGTCGATCATCACTTCGCGCGCATCGCCCAGCGTTTCCGCCACCAGCGCGATACGGATGCCGGGCTGCTTGAGCGCGATATCCTGCACCCACTCCGCCCCGGCCCGCGTCTTGCCGGAGCCGCGGCCGCCCATCAGCAGCCACACCCGCCAGTCGCCCTCAGGCGGCGTCTGCGCCAGCCGCGCGGTCAAATGCCAGCCACCGAGCCGCCGTCGATTGTCGAGAACGATCCGCTTCGTGGCATCCGAAAGCGCTTGTGACGCGCCCGTCGTTCGACCCTCACGCGCCTTCTCCCCGCCTGCGCGAGGAAGGTTCCGGCAGGGGGATGAGGGGCCATCCTCTCCGTCCGCGCCGCGTCGCGCCAGCCCCCCTTCGAGCGTATCGGCCGCATTCCGCAAGGCCGCCAGCCCACGATGTTCCTCGATCATGCTCAAGCCCGCGGCCGCCGCCCTCACCGTCCCATCCGACTTCTTTCCGATCGCACGGCAGGCCCGCCGTTCCTTACGGCCCGCCTTCCATTCCCGCGGCAGCATCGCCGCCAGCCCGGATTTCGCGCATCCATTCGCTTTTGGCGGCATTCATCCGCTCCTTCACGCGCACGTTGACAAGCCGCTCGAACTCCTCGATCAGCGCCGCCTCGTTCTCGTCGTCACCGCCGGCCGCGTCCGCCTCGGCCCGCTCGTTGATCAGCGTGCGTTGCAGGCTGTCGATCTTCTCCAGCGTGCGCACGATGAGCGACACGGCCTCGATGGCCGCCTTGGCGTCGGTCTGGGCGACCTTGCGCGCCGCGTCGTCCACGGCCGCGGCCGCATCCTCTTCGGCCAGAACCTTCTGGCTCTGGAACCGCTGGAAGCGCTCGCGCAGCTCCTTCGTCATTTCGAGAAGCATCGCCTGCATGTCGAGAAAGGGGTCGCCCGGCGCGGCGGCCTTGGTGTCGAGCAGCGGCGCCGCTCCACCGCCGAGAACGGCCCGGCGCGCGCCGAGCCCGTCATAGACCGCCATGTCAGGCGAAATGCCGAACAGGTCGAGATCGATCGTCGAAAACTGGTCCATCGCACACCCGAAAACGAAAAGGCGCCCGGTCCATAGGAACGAGCGCCTAACAAAATTCTCTCAAGCCGGCCGCGGGCGGATGCCGCCGAAGCCATCAAGCCTCCGGAAAGCCCGGCGATCCATCCGCCCGCACCTTTCCGACCATGCCATAACCCTATCAAACGACCGTCACGCCGTCAAGGACTATTTTCCTATTATTTCGATTTTTCGCGTAAGCGCCTGGCAGCGCTACGTCTTCTCGCCCACTTCCAGCGGCCAGGTCACGAGGTAATCCTCGTAGTCATCGATATCGATGCCGTCCTCGCTGATCGTGCGGCCGCGTGCCGAAATGCCGGCCTGGTGCACGGTGTCGGGGTCGCCGGAGACCAGCGGATGCCACCAGTAGAGGTCGAGGCCATCTCGCACGAGGCGATAGCCGCAGGTCGGCGGCAGCCAGGAGATTTCCGATACGCTTTCCACCGTCAGGCGGATACAGTCCGGCACGGTCGCCTGCCGGTTCTCGTAGTCCGAGCAGCGACAGCTCTCGCCGTCGAGCAGCGTGCAGCGGATCGAGGTCCAGACGATCTCGCCGGTCTCCCAGTCCTCCAGCTTGTTGAGGCAACAGAGCCCGCAGCCGTCGCACAGGCTTTCCCATTCCGCGTCGTTCATCTCGGCGAGCGTCTTGGTCTTCCAGAACGGCAGATCCTGCGGGGTTTCGGTCATCGGCTTGGTCATGCGCGACCCCTGAACCCGTCGGCCGCAAAGGTCAAGAGGCGTGCACGCTAACCTTCCTGCGGAAAATCCGTTCTTTGCCTTGGAAAAGACTGGTATCGTGCGAGAATAAGCCGGTGGTCACAGGACGTTAACCGGATGCGGGCAGGCTGCGGCCGCCTCCGACCAGGGAAGAGACGTGGAAGACGACAGCCCGACCCCAGAACGCCCCCGCCGCCGCAAGCGGCATTTCCTGCTGCGGCTGGATTCGTGGATCGATTCCACGGTCTGGAACGCCGGGTTCCGCCTGGGCGAAATCTGGGAGGAGATCACGATCTTCTCCCGCCGCTTTCACGTGCGCGGCTGGAAGAAGGCGGTGTTCGAGCTGGCCGGCGAAGGTATGAACCTCGGCACGGCGGGCTTCGTGCTGCTGCTCGCGCTCGCCCTTCCCGCTTTCGAGGAGACCAAGGGCAACTGGCGCGCCCAGAGCGATTTCGCCGTCACCTTCCTTGATCGCTACGGCAACGAAATCGGCCATCGCGGCATCATCCACGAGGATTCGGTGCCGATCGACGAGCTGCCCGACCACCTCATCAAGGCGGTCCTGGCGACGGAAGACCGGCGCTTCTTCAGCCATTATGGCATCGATTTCCTCGGCCTCGCCCGCGCCATGAACGAGAACGCCCGCGCCGGCGGCGTCGTGCAGGGCGGCTCCACCCTCACCCAGCAGCTGGCCAAGAACCTCTTCCTCACCAACGAGCGCACGCTGGAGCGCAAGATCAAGGAAGCCTTCCTGTCGCTGTGGCTGGAGGCCAACCTCTCCAAGAAGGAGATCCTGCGGCTTTATCTCGACCGCGCCTATATGGGCGGCGGCACGTTCGGCGCGGCGGCGGCGGCGCAGTTCTATTTCGGCAAGAACATCACGGATGTGAACCTTGCCGAATCCGCCATGCTCGCCGGCCTGTTCAAGGCGCCCGCCCGCTATGCCCCGCACGTCAACCTGCCGGCCGCACGCGGCCGCGCCAACGAGGTTCTGACCAATCTCGTCCAGAGCGGCATGATGACCGAGGGACAGGTGATCGCCGCACGGCGCAACCCCGCCAGCGTCATCGACCGCAAGGACAAGACCGCTCCCGACTTCTTCCTCGACTGGGCCTTCGACGAAGTGCAGCGCATCGCAAAGCCCTTCGCCCAGCATTCGCTGGTCGTGCGCACCACCATCGACATGGGCCTGCAGGCCGCCGCCGAAGAGGCGGTGGAAAGCGGCCTTCGCCAGTATGGCGACAGCTACCGCGTCAAGCAGGGCGCGCTGGTCATGGTGGAGAACGGCGGGGCCGTGCGCGCCATGGTCGGCGGGCGCGATTACGGCGAAAGCCAGTTCAACCGCGCGACACGCGCGCTGCGCCAGCCGGGTTCGTCCTTCAAGGCCTATACCTATGCAGCCGCCATGGAAGCCGGCATGACGCCCGAGACGACCATCGTCGACGGGCCGATCAGCTGGGGTGGCTGGTCGCCGCAGAATTACGGCCGCAGCTATGCCGGCCGCGTCACGCTGATGACGGCGATGGCGAAATCGATCAACACCGTGCCCGTCCGCCTTGCCAAGGACAAGCTCGGCACCAAGCGCATCGCCGAGCTTGCCAAGGAAATGGGCGTGGAAACGCCGCTGCGCACCGACAAGACCATGCCGCTCGGCACGACAGAGGTTACCGTGCTCGACCAGGCGACGGCCTATGCCGTCTTCCCGGCCGGCGGCAAGCTGGCGCGCCGCCACGGCATCAGTCAGATCATCAATTACGACGGCGACATCCTCTACGACTTCGCCCGTGACGAGCCGCCCGCCCGGCAGATCCTCTCCGACCAGGCGACGTCCTCGATGAACCGCATCTTCGTTACCATTCCCGTCAGCGGCACGGCGCGGCGCGGCGCGCTCGACCGCGGCATCGTGTCGGGCGGCAAGACGGGCACGACGCAGGCCTATCGCGATGCCTGGTATGTCGGCTTCACCGGCAACTACACGACCGCGGTGTGGTTCGGAAACGACGACTA
Organism: Shinella sumterensis; assembly: GCF_004514425.2. Taxonomy (GTDB): domain Bacteria; phylum Pseudomonadota; class Alphaproteobacteria; order Rhizobiales; family Rhizobiaceae; genus Shinella; species Shinella sumterensis. Next base: position 120,538 of record NZ_MYFN02000004.1, on the reverse strand, counting down.
TACGTCGACCAACAACATGACCGGCGGCTCCCTGCCCGCCATGACCTTCAAGCGGCTGATGGATTACGCCCACCAGGGTATCGAGCTTCGTCCCATCCCCGGCATCGAAAACCCGCTGCCGGATGGCAAGAAGGCCACGGAGGTCGCGCAGACCAATCCCGATGAGAGTGCCCTGCCCGCCCTCGTGCGCCCGCGCTCGCTGTCCACGGATGTCACGAAACTCCTGAAAGACGTCGCCCGCCAGTTCGACGAGGCCAAGCCCCTGAAGCCGGATGGCCGCGTGGCCGCGCTGGACGATGCGCTTGACCTGCCTAGAGCGAACCGGACAGAGTAACCCGCAGCTGATTCCAACGGTCGATCGTCTTGTTCCGCACACCCCTCGTCATCGCCACAGCGCTCGCCGTCGCCTTCGGGTTCGGCATCCTGAGCTCGATCTACGCGCTGCGCGCGACGGTCGGCTTCGGCGCCATCGCGCTCGGACCGTGGACGGCCTTTCCCAATGCCCAGACGATCGACGCCGATCCCTACGCCAAGGCGCACCGCGCGCGTGACGGCAAGCTCCTGCTGGGCAGCGCCGAGGGCCTGACCTTCACCGCCGCCCGCGACAGCGAAAAACGCACGCTGGTGGAAAACTGCCGCTACGAGATCGCGGGCCTGACGCCGCCGGCGCGGCTGTGGACGCTGCATGCCGCCGACAGCGCGGGCAACCCGCTCGAAGGCACCGGCAATGGCCTGCCGACCGGCGTCAACGCCTGGTCGGTACTGCGCGGTGCCGACAGCGCCTTTTCCATCCGCATCTCGTCCTCGGCGTCTGCGGGCAACTGGCTGGCCATTCCGGAAGGGCGCGCGCCCTTCCTTCTCGTCATGACGCTGCTCGACACGCCCACCGCCGGCAGTTCCGGGGTGATCGACCTTTCCATGCCCGCCATCAACCGGCTGGACTGCGCGGATGCGTAGCTTTTTCTACGCCATCGTGGTCGGGCTGGTCGGCGCCGCCCTGCTGCATATCGTCATCATCCTGTCGCTGCCGAACTTCACCGGACGCGACGCCTATACGCGCGTCCAGGCCTTCGACGAACCCAACCGCTTCTTCCCGTTGGCCAGCAGCGGACAGACGCTGCTGCCGATCAACGACGACCCGGCGATGCTGACGGCCGTCTGCGCCTTTTCGGTGGAGAACGGTCCCGTCCGTCTCTTCGCGGAAGGCGACGTGCCGTTCTGGTCGCTCGCCGTCTATGACAGCGCCTCCAACGAGGTGTTCAGCATGAACGACCGCACGTCCGTCGGCGGCGCGCTCGATACGCTGGTCGCGACACCCGTCCAGCTGATCGCGATCCGCAAGGCGGTGCCGCAAGAGCTGGAACAGTCGATCCTTGTCGAAATGCGGGGAGAGGAAGGCTATGCGGTGCTGCGGACATTCGTGCCGAGCCGCAGCCGTCAGGAAGAGGCCGCCGCCTTTCTGGCGGGCGCAAGCTGCGAGCCGTTCACGGCCGACCGCTAGGAACGCGCGCGCCTGGCGCACGTATCCGCCCGGGGCGCGTGACGCGCTCTAGGTGCGGCGGGCCGTGTCGGGGCCGCCGTGTTTTGCCGTCTTGCCGCGCGGTGCGGGCAAAACGGGGGCAAGGCGCTCGTAGCGCACACCCGTGAAGAGAAGAACCTGTGCCGGTTCCGCCGGACGGACGTCATCGCGCCTCGGCGTGCGTCCCATCCAATCCGTCAATCGTACCACGTCTGCCATTCTCGCCTCCAAAAGAAGAATCGAGACGGATGAAGTACTCTACAAATCTCACCCTGCCCGTTTTTGCGAGCCGGTGCATCCGGTCCGTCCTCCGGATGCGACGTGAGCCTGCTGTCGAGCCTGTCGCATACGGGTAGAAAACGGCGATACGGGACCAGAAGTTTTCCCATCACGGGAATGTGTCTGGCGACCGACCGGAAACCGGAACATCGCACCTTTCCCATTGACGGCGGTACGGGGACCACCACCATGGCCGGAGCCTACCACACCCCGTGCGGGAGACGAGCCGAACCACGTTCTCAAAACTAACGACAGTCTGGTTAACAGGCTATTAATACTCGCGTGATCTCAGCGTGACCGCTGTTACCGCGGTGACAGGCGCATCAGCGGCGGCGGCCAATGGGGCCGAGATGGGTTTCGTTGAAAGCCGTGACAGACTTCAAGCCATAGCCGAGCGCGCGGTCCAGCCCGATATGAGCGCTCCATATGCAGGCGACGGGAAACAGAACCGGCCAGATGAAGCCGAGCGCCGCGATGCCTGCGGCGAAGATGTAGCTGTGCACGATATTGTAGCTCACGGCCCCCACCTTGGGACCGAAGGCATAGCCCGCCATGGAAAGGTCCGGCGCCAGAATGAGAAGTGCCAGCAGTCCCCACCCGTCATGAAGCTTGAAATAGGCGGCGATCATGACCGCCGCGACCGCCAGCCCCTCGAGACGCAGAAGTATGATGAACGCATCGGAGAGCGGCTTGCGCATGGGTTCCTGCCTTGGGCAAGGGCTGTCGAATAGGCCGGGCCCCTTATAGGCGCTCTGCAGGGCCTTGTAAATTTTAGCGTTTCCGCGACGGCGACGCCGTCACAGCTTCTTGCGCAGCCGCTCCACGGCCTTGACCGTGGACGGGCCAAGCCGGCCGTCGATCTTGCCGCTGTACACACCGGCAGACGTCATTTCCTTCTGCAAGGCGACGCGAAACTCGTAGGACCACGCGCTTTCCTCGGCAATGCGGGGCGATCCATACCAGACATCGGACTGGAAAGAGGTCAGCAATCCGCTCTTCAAGGCCCGCACCATGTAGGTGGCAGCCAGGGTCGGATCACGCGGCCCGAGCGCACCGCGGTCGGCAAGCCAGCTCAACTTGTACAGCGCGTTCGGCTCATCGAACCTGGCGGCAACGGTATACATATCGAAGGCCCGCCTCAGCTGCGCCTTTTCCTCGAAAGCGCCTGCCAGTTCCACCGCCGTCGCCGCCTGATCCTTCGCGACATGGTCCTGATACCAGGCGAGAACCGGCGCGAACTCGTCCGTCCTGCCCTCGCGCGCCAGAAGCGACAGAAGCCGCCCGAGGCCGTTCATCGCGGCGGCGCTGCCATAGTTGCCGGCAACGATGTAGGCTTCCGACGCCTTGGCGTAGTCGCCCGCTTTGTGCAGGCTTCTGCCGAGCTGATACCAGAGCCTCGCCGTTCGCGGATACTGATCCACGGCGACGCGGCACGCCTCCACCGCCCGGTCCGTCGGGATCGCCGTGAAGGCCACGCCCGCCAGGGCGGCGATCTTCATCTTGTCGTCGGGCGCGGATGCGAGGAGATCGCATTCCGTTTGCGGGACATTATCCTCGCTCTCATGGACCGGCGCGGCGGGGATGGCGATGGTCGCCTGCCCCGCGCCCTGATCGACGCTCAACGAAGCCAGCCGCATGCGGGCGAGCGAAGCGAAGGCACAGTTGGGAAAATTCCGGAGATGCTCTTCGAACAGGGCGCGGTCCGTCGTCGCGCTGATGCCCGCCCAGTGGGTGGCCGCGTCCCGGCACGCGTCCTCAGTCTGCGGCACGACAGGGGCCGTGCCGTCTGGCCCGAGCATGACCGTGTCGAACAGCGAACCCGTCTTGAAGGGCCGCTGCTTGCCGCCGGTTGCCTCGAAAACCTCCTTGGCGACCGCGCGCAGCGCCGCCTCGATTTCCAGTCCGGGCGTGGCGATATGGCGCGCAAGGGCCTGTGCGTAGGGACTGGTGGCGCCGTCGCCGTCCGTCGCGACATCGCCGGGCGCCGTGGCATAACCGATGAGCAGATTGCTTTCGGATGAATCCACGCGCGCCAGGCCGCGTGTCGGGACGCCCTTGGTCAAGCCGTGTTTCATGGTGCGCAGAAAGGGATTGTCCCGGCACGCATCGAGAAGAACCAGCTTGAAGGCGCGCGCTTTCGAGAGCGTTGCGATGACGTCGCTCAAGACGATCGCCTCGTATTTGATGTCCCGGTCCGACCGCAACGCGGCATCGACGGGGATGAGGAAGTTCTCGCCGTTCACCTCGATGCCATGGCCGGAATAGTAGACCATGCCGATATCGGCGTTCTCCACCTTTTCCTCGAAGGCCCCGAGCGCTGCCGACATCTCCGCACGTGTGGCGTTTTCCAGAAGGCTGACGTCGAAGCCCGCCGCTTCCAGCGTCCCGCGCAGAATGGCGATGTCGTTGGGCGGATTCTTCAGGGCGGTGACGGCGGTGTAGTTCGCATTGGCAATCAGCAACGCCACCTTGGTTTGCGCGGTGGCGGTTCCTGCCACGAGCAAGAAAATGCTGACCAGTATAGCGCGAAACACGATGGAGCCCTCCAGCCGGTGTGATGGCATTTTCCGCTTATTGCGGACGATTGCAATTGTGTTTTCAAGACGCGCTCCGGCTGTCTGCGCCAGGCGCGGTTGCGATGCCTTCCGCCCCGATTGTGCACAGGCAAGGGCGGTGCCTTTACCGTCCGTTAATCATGAAGGACCTACAGTAGGCGGGAGCGGCGTATGTCGTTCGCAGGAAAGTGATTTTCGGAAAGTCTATTGTTTTTCAAACGATTGCGCCAAATGCACATCGCGGCAACAGACAGACGCCTTTCCTTCGGTTTTCGGAATGACGGATGACCGGCCAGGGGCGGCCGGTCCGGGGATGACAGGTGTTTCGTGGCGGACAGGTTTCGCGAACTGGAGAGACCGCAGGCGGGGCGGCCGAAGGACATCGTGCTGATGGCCACGGTCTCCAGCTTCGAGAGCCTGCGCTTTCCCTCCAAGTCGGACCTGCGCCAGTTCGGTGAGCTTTTCGAGCCGCTTTACATGGCCTCGTCCGAGGAAGCCCGGCGACAGGCGGTCGCGGCGTTGTCGCGCTGCCCGCAGATCCCCGAGGAAACCGCCCTCTTCATCGCCCGCCAGCCGATCGCCATCGCCGCGATCTTCCTCATGGGCGCAAAGACGCTCACCGATGCGACGCTCAAGCAGATCCTGCGCATTGCCGGCCCCGAACATGCGCGCGCCGTCGGGCGGCGCGATGATCTTTCGCCGGCCATCATCGAGGCGCTGGTCGGCACCCACCAGGACCATGCCAGCCGCCGCACGGGCGAGGACCGCGACGCCGCATTGCGCGAAGCCGCACGGCTCGACCGCGAAGAGAAGATGCGCGACGAGCTGCGCGCCCTCGTGCGCGCCGCGACACCCGCCGTCGAAACGCCGATCCGCCTGTTTCCCGCAACCGAGATGCACCAGTCGCTGTTCGTGCGCTTCGCCCGCACCGGCGATATCGGCATGATCGCCGTGACGCTCGCCGACGCGCTGTCGTCCAGCCAGTGGCTGTCCGAGCGCATCCTGCTCGACGTTTCGGGCCGGCAGCTTGCCGAAACGTTGCTGGCGCTTCGCGTGCCGGAGGCCGACAGCCTGTACGTCCTGTCGACGATCTACCCGCACCTGGCCGACGGCGGGGCCGAAACCCTGCTTGCCGCGCTAGATGCCGCCGAGGCGGTGCGACGCATCGAAAGCTGGCAGCGGGCGGACAGCTACACGAATGGCGACAGCCTTCCGGCGGCGGCCAATGCCGATGACAGGGCCGGTAGCATGGCCGATGACATGCAGGCGAAGGGGCTGGATAACCACGGCAAATCCTCTCAGACGAGACGGCAACGCGCCGCCGTTTGACAGCTTCTCAGAAGAACCGGCGCTTTGCCGGTGCGTGAATTGCCGCTGCGTCATCCCGCCCCGCCGACAGCGCGGCAACCATCGTCACGACGAACATTCCCGAAATCAGCAGCGCAAGCGCGGGCAGCACGATGAACATGGGGACCTCCAGGGTGAAGCGCCGGCCCCTGCCGGCGTGACCCCGTTTTCCCATGGCGGCCGGTTCGCCGCTGTTTCCTTTGGAACAGGTCCAGCCTAGCGCCGGAAAAAGCCGTCGTCCTTCGGCTTGTCTTCCGCGACATCGATCAGGCCCGCGAGATCGTCGGTCTCGACGGACACGACCCACAGATCGCTGTCGAAGCGCCGCTCCCGGCCGATCGCCTCGGCAACCGTTTCAGCCGGTACACGCTCCAGCCGCGTCTCGAACAGGCGCGTGTTGCTTTCCTCGCTGTCGAAGACGCTTTGCGGGGCCGGGGCATGCAGGCTCTCGGTGCCGTCGCGGAACATCTGCCGCACGAAGACCGCGCCCGCCGCCTCCGCGCCCTTCACCTCCACGGCCGCGAAATCGCCGCGCGCGAAGACCCGGCGCATCAGGGCGGAAACGAAGATGTCGGTACGAACGCGCATCACGGCGGCATACACGGCGTGGTGTATCGGAGCAAGCCGCCCCGGCACAACCTTCACCGCCCTTAGCCGCCCCCCTCCTACACCCGGATCGCCAGCCGCAGGCCGCCCCAGTGGCGGCCGTCGACGGTGATGGGGGCGGAGATATCCTTCATCAGCACATATTGCCCGCCGCCCATGTCGCGGCGATAGGTCTGAACCAGGAAGGGCTCGGTGTTGCGGCCGGCGGACAGGCCGACGCGGTCGTTGAAGATGCGCCGGTTGCGACAGTTGGCGGTGTTCCAGGCCGGATCGTCCGGCCGCTGCGGCGCGGAGAAGGCGCGGTTGTGGGTCGGCAGGTAGCCGTTCTCGTCCACCGCCGCGCAGAAGGCGACGCGCGCGTCACCGGCCACCACCGGCTCCTGGATCGCCGGCAGCACCCGGTCGGTGAAATCCGTGAAGGCGGTCATCATCTGCACCGGGTCGGTGCCGGGGATCGGCCGGTAGTGGCGGTCGAACAGCGCCGCAAGGCCGATCTCGCCCTGCCGCACCGCCGCGGTGAAGCGGCCGGATACGTCTTCGGCCAGCTGCTGCACGAGGCGGATATAGGGGCTGTCGGGCGTATCGATGCCCGCCCGCGCCGTCGCCTGGATGATGCGTTCGGAAATCGTCACCACCTCGCCCACCTTGTCGGACGCGCCCTGCAGGACCTCGTTGGTGCGGATGATATCCGTGGAGGCCGCGCCGATGGCGCGCGCGAACTCGCTGCATTCCCGGTCCACTGCGCCGGCGGTCGCGGCCAGCGAGGAGGCGCTGTCGAGGATCTTCGACATGACCTGCTCGACATCCGAGAACGATCCCTGCACCTCGGCGGCCGTGGTCTTCACATCTTCGGCGGAAATACGCGCCTCCTCGCCCGCCGCCTCCAGCTTGTCGATGCGCGCACGCAAGGCCTGCAAGGTCTTCTGGATCGATGCGGTGGTCTCGGACGTCTGGAGCGAAAGCGTGCGCACCTCGGCCGCCACCACGGCGAAACCCTTGCCGGCATCGCCGGCGCGCGCCGCCTCGATCGCGGCGTTGAGCGCGAGCAGGTTCGTCTGGCGCGCGATGGTGCCGATGGCGTCCGCCAGCCGGCCGACATCGGCCAGCGCACCGGCGAAGGCCGAGATTTCCGTGCCGATCTCGTGGGAGGCGGTGACCATGTGGTCGATGGCGGCAATCGAGCCGTCGAGCTGCACCGCCTGCTCGCCCAGCACCTTGCGCGCGCTGCCGGCGAGCGCGTCCGTCTCGCCGAGCGCGCGGGCGATATCGCCGTTGGTGCCGGCAATCGCGGTCGCCGACTGGTTGAGGCGGGTGAAGAGGACGGCATGCTCGCGCGTTTGCGCGGCGGTGTCCTGAATGGAGCCCGCGATATCGACGAGATGCATGCCGAGGTCCGACGCCTCCCCCGCCAGCGAGCCGATGACCCGGCGCAGCGCGGCGGCGTCTGCCGGCGTTTCCTCTTCGAAGACCTGCGTCTCCTCGCGCAAGGCGGCGTTGGACATGGCTCGTCGATCCTCCCGATGATCGCGCAATCATCCGGGGACAGGGTTAACGCTTCCTTTAAGACAACCTGACGTAGCGGCACGTTGTAGGCTTAAGACTTTCGTCTAAGCCGTCCTTACAGCGCGCCGATATCCTTGAGCTTGGCAAGAACCTGCTCGTTGGGCTCGCCCGTGACCGGCAGCCGGTAATGCTTCTCGAAATGGCGGATGGCGGTGCGCGTCTTCTCGCCGATCAGCCCGTCCACGGCGATGTCGGCATAGGCGATGTTGCTCAGGCCCTTCTGGATCTGCATCACGAGCTCGCTCGGAACGGGCTTGGCCACCGCCGAAGTCACGCCCGGATCGGCCTCGGCGCGCAGGATGGCGGCGGCGACCGGATCGGCTTCTTCCTTGGCGACAGGCACCTCGGCGGCGCTCTTCTCCACCAGTGCCGCGACCTCGTCGAAGGGGCGCTCGGCGGGTGTGACGTCGGTCACTTCGGGCTGGTCGCCTTCCTCCCCCTCGCGCTCGATGACGAAGGTCGTGACGTCCTTCGGCTCCGGCTGCGTGGCGGTGAAGCCCAGCGAATTGTCGGCGGACCGGGTTTTCAGGAACGGCGACGGATGGCCGCCCGGCTGATACCACAGCGCATTGGCCGCCACGAAGGAGAAGACGACGACGAAGGCGGCGGTGCCGCCCACGGTGCCGGGATAGCGCGCGACGAGGCCGCCCAGCGCCGAAAGCGCGGTGATCGCGACATTCGGCCGGCGTTGCGGCTGGTTGCGTCCGCCGGACCGGCCCTTGCGGGCCTGGCCCTTCGGCCCCCGCTCAGGCTGTCTTCTGACGTGCGCGTTCATCTTGCGTGTCCTTGCCATCGTTCGACGGCTCGTAAACGGTCTCTTTGTCGCTCGCAAGGCGGGGCGGGAAATCGACGGTGGACGATGCCGCCCGGCCGCTCGCGTCGTTCACGACGCCCGAACCGTCCGCCGCGATGCGGACGGTGATGACGGTGCCCTCGCCCGGCTGGCTCTGGATCGTCAGGCTGCCGCCATGCAGGGCGACGAGCCCCTTGACCAGCGACAGGCCGAGCCCGGTGCCTTCGTATTTGCGCGTATATTCGTTCTGGACCTGCATGAAGGGCTGGCCGATCAGCGCCAGCTTGTCGGCGGGAATGCCGATGCCGGTGTCGCTGACGATGAGCAGCAGGTCCTTGCCCTCGCGCGCCGCATCGATGGTGACGATGCCGCCGCGGTCGGTGAACTTGATGGCGTTGCCGACGAGATTGATCAGGATCTGCTGGATCGCCCGCTGGTCGGCCACGGCCTCGCCGACGGCGCGCGGCACGCGGCTCGTCAGCTGGATCCCCTTGTCGCGCGCCTGGAGGCCGAGCATCTGCTCGCAGGCCTTCACGCTGTCGGCGACGACGAACGGCTCCGTCAGAAGCTCGTAGCGGCCCGCCTCGATCTTGGAGACATCCAGCATGGTGTTGACCACCGACAGCAGGTGCGAACCCGACTGGTGGATGAGCGCGACATATTCCCGCTGGCGATCGTTTTCCAGCTTGCCGAAATACTCGCCCGACAGCACGTCGGAGAAGCCGAGAATGGCGTTGAGCGGCGTGCGCAGCTCATGGCTGACGGCCGCAAGGAAGCGGGTCTTGGCGTCGTTGGCCGATTCGGCGTCGGCGGCGCGGCGCACGTTCTCGCCCTTCAGCCGGGCTTCGGCGGAAATGTCGTGCGACTGGGCGACGACGGCCATCAGCGCGCCGTCAGGGCCGGCAAGCGCCGTCATTTCCACGCGCATATGCATGAACTGCTCGGCATCGGCGCCGAGGCTCGGCCGGTCGATGCGGATATCGACGGTCTCGCGCGTGGCGCCCTGGCGCAGGCGGTCGATCGCGGCGAGGAAGCCGATCCGGTCGGACACATGGATCTGGTCGAGGTAGCCGCGGCCGATCGGGTCGCGCATCCAGGAAAGCACATCGGCCTTGTCGCGGCCGTGCACGGCGGTCACGAAACCGCGCGCATCGTGCAAAGTCACCAGGCCGGCGAAGAGATCGTAGGGCGAGACGGCTTCCGGCGCCGTGACGGCCAGTTCTTCGGAGAAGCTGCGCACGGGTGCGGGCGCGGGCTTGCGCACGGCGTTTGCAGCCGTCGCCAAAAGCGCGCCGGCGCCGGCGAGCGCCACGCCGGCCGGGAGCGCCGCGGAGGCGGGCATGACGGCGGACAGCACCAGCGGCAGGCCGGGCACGGCGGCCAGAAGGGCAAGCGTGGTCGCGCGCAACGCGGCAGAGGGGCGCGTATCAGCAGTATCGGCACCAGCAACGCCGGCAACGGCGCCCAGACGGGCGGCCATTCTGTCAGCGATGTTGTTCATGTGGCGCAACGCAAAACCCTGCCGTTCATGTACTTTTTATGTGAGCCCAAAATCGCACCGGCGACTTAAGGAAACAATAAACGCAGGGGCCCGGAAGGGGGCGAAAAAGGCCGAAAAATCCCATTTCGGGGCAATCCAACGGCCATTCGTCCGGCGTGGTTAACGGGGCGTAAGCGCCTCATTTTGCGGCATTTTTCTGTTCATATTAACTTCTGGGGCAAAGCGGCCCCATGGCGTTCTCGGGCGTTCCGGGGGCTCGCGGCTGTGGACGACGCCATCATCCTTAACGGGGAATGCTAAAATCTGCCTCAAATGCCCGGGAAGGTCGGATTCGTTCGAATTTTAATCAAAACTGGGCAAAACCCGAATGATTCTTGCAAAGGGGAATTTCCTTCCGGGCCCTATTCTCGCATCAACGGTTCGCCAAGGACCAATCAAGCCGAAGGCCGCAAAGAGCCCAGGCCCTAACGAGGATGGCAAGCGATGTGGTTTCTGATCAAGGGAACGTTCTGGTTCTCACTGGTTCTGGTCCTGCTCCCGTTCCTGAGCCCTGAATCGGCGTCGAAGCTGGAAAACGGCCCGACCGTGCAGATCGGCGATACCTTCACCGCCGCCACGGAAGCCGTTCACTACCTGACGGCGCTGTGCCTGGAAAAACCCGATGTCTGCGAGAAGGGCAGCGAAACCTTCGTCGCACTCGGCCACCGGGCCCGCGAGGGTGCGCGCATCGCCTACCAGTTCCTCGACACCCAGTTCGCCGAAGACGAGGCCAGCCAGACCGCCCATTCGAAGAAGGAAGCGCTGAACCAGCCGCTTCCGGCCGTCGCCACCATCAATGCCGAGGACGAGGTCATCACCGGCACCGTCGCCATCCCGACCCGTCGTCCCGATCGCAAGAGCTGAGCCTCTTTCACCTTTTACTGCCTGCCTGACTCGTTGCATTGCAACCGCCGCACGGACCCGTTCCCTGCGGCGTTTCTTTTTTCATGCGTCGCGAGCAGGCGGTTTTCGGTTCAAATCGCCCGTGCCCTCGCCTATATGAAGGCGAACAGCGGAATGGACGGACCATGGCAGAGCTTACGCAGATCATCGACGACTTCGCCTTTCTCGACGAGTGGGAGGACCGCTACCGCTATGTCATCGAGCTCGGCAAGGCGCTGCCGGATCTGGCGGAGGACAAGCGCACGGCGGCCAACAAGGTGCAGGGCTGCGCCAGCCAGGTCTGGCTCGTCAGCCACAGCGCCGGCGGCGCCGACCCGGTCATGACCTTTGAGGGCGATTCGGATGCGCATATCGTGCGCGGCCTCGTCGCCATCGTGCTCGCCATCTATTCCGGCAAGCGGGCCTCCGAGATCGCCGCACTCGACGCCATCGACACCTTCAACGAGATCGGCCTCGTCGAACACCTCTCCTCCCAGCGCGCCAACGGCCTGCGCTCCATGGTCAAGCGCATCCGCGAGGAAGCGGCGATGAAGGCCGCGGCGTAAGCGCTCGCCGCCGCAAGCCCCCTCATCCCGCACTCACCGCCCCAGCTCCGGCCGATAGCCCTCCGCTCCCCATCGATGCGCACGCGGCCCTCCGGCGGGCGGCGGCGGGGCGTAGTGGCGGGCGAGCGCCATGAGGGCGGCGCGCAGCATCAGCTTGGCGGAGCGGGCCGGCCATTGCCGTTCGCGCTCCACCGTTTCCAGTCCCTTCATGAAGCAGCAGACATCCAGCGCCACGCCCGACAGTTCCGGGCCGATGGCCTCCACGGCACGGGCGACGCGCAGGCGTGCCGCCAGCGCCGTGTCGCTGATCTCACGGGCCGCACCCGCCCCGCCCTTCTGGCGGCTGGCGATGCGCGGCTCCCAGGACATGGTCATGCGCGGCTGCAGGCCGCCGCGGGTGAAATCCGCATGCAGGCGCTCGCCAGCGGCAATCGCGCTTTCCGGCAGATAGGCCTCGCCGGATTTCTCCTTCAGCCGTGCAATACCTGACAACGGCGATTCCAGCCGGTTCATCACCGCCATCGCGCGCGCACCGTCCTGCACCACCGTGACGCCCGCGAGGTCGCGGTGCTGGCCTGCGAAAGGCGTTTCGGCGGTGGCGAGCCGCCGCTTCAGATAGGCCCGCGCCTCGGGCGTCGCCTCAAGCCGGCTCGCCTCCTGCCGGAGCAGGCCGTCGCGCAGCGCCCGGGCGAGAACCGCAGGTGTCGCGGGCATCGTACGCCCGTCCCTGTCCGTCAGGCTGCCGTCATCGCCGAGCATCGCCACCCTTGCGGCGAGCACGAACCGCAGGAGCCTTGCGAGCGCCGCATCGTCCTTCCCGATTGCCGCCTCACGCATGGCTGCCGATCCCCGACGGACCGAAGACGGCCAGCACGGCGCGTTCGATCGACGCGACGAAAGCGTCGAAGGAGGCGTCGTCGCGGCGATCCTCCACCCTGTGGCAGGCGTGGCCGACCGTGGTGCGGTCGCGCCCGAAGGCCGCGCCGATCTCCGCAAGCGGCAGGCTCAGCACGACATGGCATATATACATGGCGACCTGGCGCACATGGCTGGTGGAACGGCGCCCGTCGCGGCGCCACAGCGGGCGGTCACTCGCCAGCGCCGTCATTTCCAGCACGAGGTGGCGGACGATTCGGCAGGCGATGTCGGGCGGCACGATGGGCCCGTCCGGACCATCCATGGCGCGGCCCGGCGCCGGGCGGCCCAGCCGTCCGGCGCTCTTGGTTTCCGGCGCGGCCTCGGCGCAAACGGGCCGGCAGGGCGGGCGGGCGTGCTGGACAAGAAACTGATGCATGAAGAGCCACTCCGTTGATAGGAATTTATTCATACACCCTAGAGCGCAAACGGGGATGAATGAAGCGCTTTAACGCAACCTTTCCTTGAAAACCTTAACATTTTTTTGAAATTCATCCCCATATATAGGCTTTTATTCCTTATTAACCCTTCCCTTTGCGGCATGAAAAAGGCCGGCGTCCCCTAAGACGCCGGCCTTTCGATCCCTGCGACGACGATGCGGCGCTTACTTGCCCTTGCGGCGCTGGCCAAGGCCCATTTCCTTGGCGAGGCGCGAACGGGCTTCCGCATAGGCGGGTGCGACCATCGGATAATCGGCCGGCAGGTCCCACTTCTCGCGGTATTCCTCCGGCGTCATGCCGTGGTGGGTCATCAGGTGGCGCTTGAGCGACTTGAACTTCTGGCCGTCTTCCAGGCAGATGATGTAGTCGTTCTGCACGGACTTCTTCACCGGGACCGGCGGCTTCGGCTTTTCGGCGACAACCGGTGCCTCGACGGCAGCGGCAGGCTGCGTCGTGTTGTTCAGCGCGGAATGCACATCGGCGATGAGGCCCGACAGTTCGGAAACCGGCACGACGTGGTTGCCGACATAGGCGGCCACGATGTCGGCGGTCAGTTCAACGAGCAGAGTGGAGCCGGAAGCAAGGGTATTATCAGTCATGTCTTTCTCCTGTCGCACGCGCGCAAGCCGATAGTCTCTTTCCATCCGCCTACACTTCAATTTGTGAACAAAGCCTTGTTCCCGGTGAGTGGGCCGCGAAACGACGCCGATTTGCGGGCGCGTCAGCCAAAACACCGAAATTTTACGCCAATATAATTCCCTCCAGCGCACAATCCGCTTCTGCACGGCGATCTCGACGAAACCTATAGCGGGCGAGCTAGATTACGAAGACGCACAACCTAAGCAGGAAAAATGGGCATGAATTAAATCAGCGCATCAGCTTTACTTCATCTGAAATATCATTCCACAATTCAATGTCCAGCATTATCTTGCAATCGCAAAGCGATAGATTTTCGCAAGTCTCCGCGTGCACAAGAATGTGAGAACTATTCCAAGTTTTAGAATATACTATTGGAAGCAATGTCAGCGTTTCTTGGCGTCCCGCCGTTCCGCGTCGCGCATCTCGTCCACCGCCGATACCCTGGCGAGGCGATATCCGGCCTTGTGCGCGGCCCGGGCGAGCAGATGGGCCGCCACCGGCGCCGTCAGCACGAAGAACACGAAGCCGGCGAAGGCCCGCATGAAGATCGCGATATCGAGCGCGTGGATGCCCGCCGCAAACAGCATGAGGCCGGAGCCAACCGTGCCGGCCTTCGAGGCCGCGTGCATGCGGGTATAGACATCGGGCAGGCGCACGATGCCGAGCGCCGCCAGGAAGACGAAGATGCCGCCGGAAACGAGCATGACGGCGACAATGAGCGCAAGCACGATATCGAGCATCAGCGCACCCTCCCCTTGCGCCGGCCCTTGCCGCGCGCCGGCCTTGCCGGCGAGGCTGCCGGCTCTTCCCCTTCGTCCGCCATGCCATGGCTCAGCACGAAGCGTGCGAAGGCGACGGTGGCGAGAAAGCCGACCAGCCCGAGCGCGATGGCGATGTCGATATAGAGGTTGAAGCCCGTGCGGATGGCGATGACGGCGATGAAGCCGATGGCGATGGCCACCAGCATGTCGAGCGCGACGATGCGGTCCGGCAGGGTCGGGCCGCGGATGACGCGCCATGCGGTCAGGAAGAAGGCCACGCACATCAGCGCGAGCGCGAGCGTCGAGGCGGCGGAAAGGATCGTTGCAGCGCCCATCAGCGGAAGGCCTCCATGATCTTCCTCTCGAAGCCGTTGGCGATATCGCGCCGCGCGCCGGCCGGGTCGGAGCAGTCGAGCGCGTGCACATAGAGCACCTTGCGGTCCTCGGAGACATCGACGGAGAGCGTGCCCGGCGTCAGCGTAATGAGGTTGGCGAGCAGCGTGATCTCGAAATCCCGGTCGACCGTCAGCGGGAAGGCGAAGATGCCCGGCTTCAGCGCCATTTTCGGGCTCGCCACCAGCACCGCGACCTTCCAGGCCGACAGCGCCAGCTCCTTGATGAACAGCACGGCGAGCGACAGCACCTTCAGCGGCCGGAAGCGCCGGCCGTCGGGCCGGATATGGCCCCGGATGAGCCAGAGCGACAGCGCCCCGGCGGCGAGCCCCAGCAGCAGATTGGGGATGGTGAAGCTGCCGGAGACGGCAAGCCAGACAAGCGCGAAGAGCGCGACGGTGACGGCAGGCCGCATGTCAGGTCCCTCCCGGAAAGACCGAGCCGATATAGGCGCTCGGATCGGACAACCCCTGCGCGGCTGCCTGGATGGTCGACAGCAGGGCCTCGGGAAACAGGCCGAAGGCCACCGTCAGCGCCATCAGGACGGCCAGCGGCAGCAGCAGGCTTGCGGGGATGGCCGTGGCCGGCAGCGGTTCCGGCGCGGGCCGCCAATAGGCGAGCGCGAAGACGCGGCCAAGCGCGATGGTGACGAGGAAGCCGGTGAGGAAAACGGCCGCCACCAGCCACCAGGCGCCGATATCCAGCGCCGCCTTGGCGACCATGACCTTGGGCCAGAAGCCGGAAAAGGGCGGCAGGCCCGATGCGGCGAAGAACAGCACGAGCGACAGCGCGGAAAACAGCGCCGAGCGGCCGTAGAGCCCGCCGAGGCGGTTGAGGTCGAAGCTGCCGGCCAGCCGGCCCACCAGTCCCGCGGCCATGTAGAGCGCCGTCATCACCACCATGGAATGCAGCGCATAGAAGATCGCGCCGCCCACGCCGCCCGGGCTGCCGAGCGAGAGGCCGGCGAGCATGACGCCGATGCCGGATATGACGACATAGCCGAGCACCCGGCGGATATCGCTGTTGCCCAGCGCACCGAGCGCGCCGACGATCATCGTGGCGGTGCCGGCAAGCGCGATGACGAAGCTCAGTTCCTCGCGCTCGACGGGAAACAGCATGATGAGCGTGCGCAGCAGCGCATAGATGCCGACCTTGGTGAGCAGGCCGGCAAAGAGCGCGGCCACGACGATGCGCGGCGTATGGTAGGAGGCCGGCAGCCAGAAGTTCACCGGGAAGGCAGCGGCCTTCATGCCGAAGGCCAGCAGATAGAGCGTGGCGAGCGTCATCAGCGGCAGGCTGTCGCGCCCGGCCGCCGCCTTCACCGCGATGTCGGCCATGTTGAGCGTGCCGAAGATGCCGTAGAGATAGCCGGTCGTGACGAGGAACAGCGTCGTGGCGATCAGGTTGAGGAAGGCGTATTTGATCGCGCCGTCGATCTGGCGCGGCTCGGAGCCCAGCGTGATCAGGCCGAAGGACGCGATCAGCAGCACCTCGAACCAGACATAGAGGTTGAAGACGTCGCCGGTCAGGAAGGCGCCGGAGACGCCGGCCATCAGCAGCAGCAGGAACGGGTAGAAGCCGTAGCGTCGCGCGCTGCCATCGATATCGGCAAGCGCATAGACCGCGCCCGCCAGCGCCACCACAGCGCCGGCAAGCGCGAAGAGCACGCCCGCCAGGTCGGCGGTGAAGGCGATGCCGAACGGCGGCAGCCAGCGGCCCATCACCATGGTCACCGGGCCGTTGGCGAGGACATGGCGCAGCAGCAACCCGTCGAGCACGACGAGGATGGCAAGCGCCGGCACCGCGAGCCAGGCCTGCAGGTGCAGCGACTTGCGCAGCATCAGGAGAACCGCGCCGGCAAGGATGCACCAGGCGGGCGGCAGCACGACCAGCCAGTCGGCGGTCGGGACCGGCGTCATCAGGAGGGCTGCGGAGAGATCGGCGGGGCTTTCGGCCATTGGCGGGTCGGTTCCTGTCAGTAGCCGGTGGGCGGAAGGGGATCGTTCTCCGGCTCGGAGGCACGCATCTCGTTGCCGTTATCGGTGCCGAGATCCTGATAGGCGCGGTAGACGAGCACGAGGAGGAAGGCGAAGAAGGAGAAGGAAATGACGATCGCCGTCAGGATCAGCGCCTGCGGCAGCGGATTGGCCGTCAGCGCCACCGGCACGTCGTGGCCGTGGGGGATGATCGGCGGCACCTCGCGCAGGATGCGTCCGTTGGTGAAGATCAGCAGATTGACGCCGTTGCCGAGCAGCACGACGCCGAGCAGCACGCGCACAAGGAACTTCGACAGCATGAGATAGACGGCGGCGGCGAAGAACAGGCCGACGAGCAGCGCGAAGGGAAACTCCATCATGCGTCGTCCCCCGCCTCGAGCGCCAGCGCGATGGAAGTGATCGATCCCACCACGACGAGATAGACGCCGGTATCGAACAGCATCACCGACGACAGCGGTATTTCCACGCCGAGGATGACAGGCGTGATCCACAGCCCGGTCATGAAGGGCACGGCGAAAAAGATCGACATCAGCCCGGCAAGGCAGGCGATGAACAGCCCGAAGGCCGATATCGCCATTGGATGGAACCAGAGCGCCCGGCGCACGGCCGCAATGCCGTTGGCGATGCCGAAGATGGCGAGCGCCGAAACGGCGATCAGCCCCCCGATGAAGCCGCCACCCGGCTCGTTATGGCCGCGCAAGAGCACGAACAGCGAAAACAACACCATGAGGGCGGTGAGGAAGGGCGCGACGGTGCGGAAGATCAGGGTGTTCATGCCCGTCTCCCCTTGCGGATGCGGATCAGCGAGAGGATCGCCAGCCCCGTGACCATGACGACGGCGATTTCGCCGAGCGTATCCGTGCCACGGAAATCGACGATGATGACGTTCACCACATTGGCGCCGTGAGCGATCGTCTTGGAATAGAGGTTGAAGAAATCGGTGAGTGCGCTGTCGAAGCGCCCCTGCGTGACCCGCAGCAGATAGAGCGCGAAGCCGACACCGCAGGCGGTGGCGATCACGGCGTCGGGGATCTTTTCGCGCAGCGGGCGATGGTCGCGCGGCGTCAGCTTCAGCCGTGTCATGGCGAGCGCCAGGATGACGACGGAGAGCGTCTCGATCATGAACTGCGTGAAGGCGAGGTCCGGGGCGCCGAACAGCAGGAAGAGCATCGCGACGCAGAAGCCCTGGATGCCGAGCGCCACGATGGCCGTCAGGCGATTGCTGGCCATCAGCACGGCGACGATGCCGAGCGCGGCCAGCGCCATGACCGCCAGTTCGTGGAACGGCATGTCGGCGGGCCAGACCGGCGCACGCGGCCATTCGCCGTACACCGCCGGCGGCACCAGGAGCGCCAGCGCGACCACGACGAAGGTTGCCGTCACGTAGATTTCCATGAGGCCGGGCTGCGTCAGGCGCGTGACCCGTGTCGCCATGCGCACGAGGCCGCGCATCGCCTGGTCGAAGCCCCTGTCCGGGCCCCAGCCGATGTCCTCGATCAGCCGGTCGGCCGCCGCGCGGGCCGCATCCAGCTTCAGGAAGACGAAGACGCCGATGGCGACGGTCAGCAGCGAGAGATAGAGCGCGATGCCCATATGCGGTACGGCCGAAATCGTGATGGTCTGCGGCGTGCCCGCTATCGCCGAGGCGAGCGGCGCGGTCAGCAGCACATGGGCGAGGCCCGAGAAGACGCCGATGGCGAGCCCCTTTACCGCCAGCAGCAGCGGTCCGATCCAGAGCAGCGCCGGGCCTTCATGCGCCCGTTTCGGCGTTGCGACGGCAGTGCCGAGGAACGGTTTCAGCGCAACCGCGAAGGCGACGGCAAACATCAGCGCATTGCCGAGGACGGCGGTTGTCGTGAAGGCGATGGCGCGCGCATTGCCGCCGGCGAGTGCAGCGTAGATCTCCTCCTTGGCGAGGAAGCCGAAGAAGGGCGGCAACCCGCCCATGGAGAGCGCGGCGAGCAGGGCGGCGAGGAAGGTTATGGGCATGGCCCGGCGCAGGCCGCCGAGCTTCGTGACGTCGCGCGTACCGGTCTCGTGATCGATAAGGCCGGCCACCATGAAGAGCGCGCCCTTGAACAGCGAATGGGCGACGAGATAGAGCGCCGCCGCCGCAATCGCATGTTCCGATCCGAAGCCGGTCAGCATCACCAGCAGGCCGAGCGAGGCCACCGTCGTATAGGCGAGCATCAGCTTCAGGTCCGTCTGGCGGATGGCGAGCACGGCTCCCACCAGCAGCGTGAGGCCGCCGATGGCCGGCAGGATGGTCTCCCAGGCGGGCGTTCCGCCCATCACCGGATTGAGCCGCATCAGGAGGTAGACGCCGGCCTTCACCATGGTCGCCGAATGCAGGTAGGCCGAGACGGGCGTGGGCGCCTCCATGGCGTTGGGCAGCCAGAAATGGAACGGAAACTGCGCCGACTTGGTGAAGGCGCCACCCAGCATGAGAAACAGGATCGCCAGATAGAACGGGCTTGCCCGCAGCTCCGGGCCGAAGGACATGAGCAGCGAGAACTGCGTGACATCGGTCACGTCCCACAGAAGCAAGAGGCCCGCCAGCAGGAACAGGCCGCCCCCGCCCGTCACGATCAGCGCCTGCAGCGCCGCACGGCGCGAGGCTTCGCGCGCATGGTCGAAACCGATCAGCAGGAAGGAGGTGATCGACGTCAGCTCCCAGAAGACGAACAGCATCAGGAAACTGTCGGAGGCGACAAGGCCGAGCATCGCGCCCATGAACATCAGGATGAAGGAGAAGAACCGCCCCTGCTGCGGGTGCCCCTTCAGGTAACCGCCGGCGTAAAGCATGATCAGCGTGCCGATGCCGGAAATCAGCAGCAGGAAGGTCAGCGACAGGCCGTCGATCAGCCAGGAGAAGCTGACATTGTAGGACGGCACCCACATATAGCCGCCCGTGACGATGCGGCCGTCCGCGATATCGGCGTTGAAGCCCAGGAAATGCAGGAAGACGGCGAAGGGAATGAGCGCCAACGGCCAGGCGGCATTGTGCCCGAGCAGGCGCGTCAGGAAGGGTGCAACGAACGCGCCGATAAACGGCAGGCAAAAGGCCAGCAAGGTGAAGCCCATGGTGCCTGTCATTCAATCTCCCTCACGTGCGGCTTCGACCGTCTTCGTTCGATCATTCCGGTGCCGTTTCTAGGATGCCTGTGCGGAAATGACCACCCTCGATCGGCACGACCCGGCGTTTGCTCACGAGAATATGACAACGGGCGGCACAGGCGGCGGAACGTCGGGCTTGTTCCGGGGGGCTGATTGTCTTGCCACAATTGGCGTCCTATCTATGGAGCAACTGGAGGTTCCCATGAGCGAGACGACGACATTGAAGGTCAACAAGACCAAGGACGAATGGCGGCAGATCCTGACGCCCGAGCAGTTCCGCATCACCCGCGAGCACGGCACGGAACGCGCCTTCTCTAGCCCCGATTTCGACCTGTCGAAGAAGGGGACCTACCGCTGCATCTGCTGCAACAGGCCGCTTTACCGGTCGGAGGCGAAATACAATTCCGGCACGGGCTGGCCGAGCTTCTACCAGCCGATCGAGCCCGGCGCCGTCACCGATCACGCCGATTACTCCTATGGCATGACGCGCACGGAAATCCGCTGTTCGGATTGCGACGCCCATCTCGGCCATGTGTTCCCGGATGGCCCTCCCCCGACGGGCCTGCGCTACTGCATGAACGGCGTGGCGCTCAGCTTCGATCCGGACTGAGGGCTTACCGCTTCGGCACCTTCAGCTCCATGCAGGTCAGGTCCAGCCAGCGGCCGAACTTGATGCCCACCTCGCTGAAGCGGCCGACGGTGCGGAAGCCGAACTTTTCATGCAGCTTGATCGAGGCGGTGTTTTCCGCCTCGATGCCGGCGATCATCACGTGGACGCCGTTGAAGCTCGCGCGGTCGATCAGCGCCTTCATCAGCTTGCCGCCGGTTCCCGCGCCGCGCGTGTCGCTGCGCACATAGACGGAGTGCTCGACCGTGTGGCGGTAGCCGTCGAAGGCGCGCCAGTCGCCGTAGGAGGCGTAGCCGATCACCTGTTTTCCGCGCAGCGCCACCAGGACCGGGAAACCCCGTTCCCGGCGGGCGGCAAACCAGGCCTTGCGGTTGTCGAGATCGACGACGGCCTCGTTCCAGATCGCCGTCGTGTTGACAACCGCATCGTTGTAAATGTCCATGATGCCCGGAAGATCGCCTTCCGTGGCGTCGCGTATCGTGATGTCCATGGTTCCCCCGGCTTCTATGAATGAATTACAGGAAGGGCGGGAAAGCTGTCCAGTGCGTGTTTTGATCCACGAAGAAATGGCCTAGCCTGTCCGTTCCCTCCCTGTTGATGACCGGAGACCTCAAAACGTGCGCCTTCTTCTCGTCCTGATCGGTGTTTTTTGCCTGCCTCTCGCCGCGATTGCCGCGGAGTGGACGCCCTATGCCAATGCCCGTTTCGGCTTTGCGGTGGAGATACCGCCGGGCTTCGCGCTGGTGCGCGAGGCCGACAACGGCGACGGGCAGAGCTATGCCAATGGCGAGGCGAGGCTTGCCGTCTGGGGCCACACGCTGGCCGAGGGCGATTTCAAGGAGGACGTTGCGGAACGGCGCGCGACCTATGCGCGGGAGGGCTGGGATCTGAGTTACGACCGGCAGACGGCCGGCTGGGCCAGCCTTTCGGGCACGCGCGGCACGTCGATCCTCTATCACCGGGCGATCGCGCTGTGCGAGGGTGCCGCCGCCTCCTTCGTGCTGGAATATCCTGATACGATGAAGGCGGAGATTTCCCCGCTGGTCGGCCGGCTGGTGAAGTCGCTGCGGCCGGCGCAGGGCTGCACGAACGCGCAGGGCGCGGCACCCGCCGCGCAATAGGCGGCGGCGTCAGACGCCGGCGACGACGCTCGTCAGGACGGCCGAATAATGCACGGCGGCGGCGGCCACGACGAAGCCGTGCCAGATGGCATTCTGGAAGCGCAGCTTTTCCCAGACATGGAAGATGACGCCGACCGAATAGAGCACACCGCCGACGACGATCAGCGCCAGCGTGGCGGCGGAAAGGTGCGTGGTCAGTGGCCCGGCCGCGAAGACACCGCTCCAGCCCATGGCGAGGTAGATGAGGATCGCCAGCTTGTCGTAGCGGCCGGGGAAGAGGAACTTCAGCGCCACGCCCGCCGCCGCCATCACCCAGATGCCGACGAGCATGGCCGCCAGGAACGGATCGTCGATGCCGCGTTGCAGGAACGGCGTGTAGGTCGCGGCGATGAGGATGAAGATCGCGGAATGGTCGAAGCGGCGCAGATGCCACTTCACCGTCGAGACCGGCCAGATATTGTAGGCGAAGGAAATACCGAGCGAGAGCACCAGCCCCACGCCATAGACCCAGGCGGCGGCAAGCTGGCCGCTGCTGGCCCAGACGGTCGCATAGAAGATCAGCGCCGTCACCCCGATCAGCGCGAAGACGACGCCGATGCCGTGCACGACACCGTCGGCGATCACCTCGTACCGGTCATAGTTCCACTTGACGCCTTTTATTTCCACGATGCCCTGCCTGCAATGATACTCCTTCCTATGGTGGTATCTTTGCAGCGCGGAGGCAAGGGAGAGAGCGCCGAGGCCGGATCAACAATCATTGCCGGCTGAAACGCTGGCCGGTTCCGTCAGTAGAGGCCGGGCTACTTCCGGCATTGATCGGAATCAGACCGTCAACGCTGCATTGACAGTAAATCGCCGAAACACCATCTTTCGTGAACGATGCCGGCCAGCCATATTCCTCCCGACAGAACGGTTTCCGAGGGAAACCGAAACAGGGACATCATCATGACGGCTCTCGACAGACGAACCTTCCTCGGCGCAGCCGCCGCAGGCATCGCTGGCGCAGCCGCCCTGCCCCTTCACGCGGAGACCGCATCCATGACAGCCACGACCGACCATGCCGTCGATATGCCGGCCTTCGTCGACCATTCGCATCTCAACGTCATCGACCTGCCGATGGTCTCTTCCTTCTACCAGAAGGCCATGGGTCTTTCGGTGCTGGACACGTCCGCCTCGGGCGAAACGCTCGGCGTGGGCGGGCGCCCGCTGCTGACGCTGACCACCGGCAGCAACGCCGCCCGCGCGCCGCGCACGGCACCCGGCCTGTTCCACACCGCCTTCCTCGTGCCGAACCGCAAGGAGCTCGGCCGGTGGCTGGCGCATGCGGCCCACAACAACGTGCCGCTGACCGGCGCATCCGACCATCTCGTCAGCGAGGCGATCTATCTCGACGACCCCGAGGGCAACGGCATCGAAATCTATCGCGACCGTGACCGCTCGGAATGGACCTATGTTCCCGACGGCGGCGTGAAGATGGCGACGAACCGGCTCGACCTCCAGGCGCTCTACGACGAGGCCCCGAAGGACGGCTGGACGGGCCAGGAAAACGGCACGGTCATCGGCCATATCCACCTGCAGGTCTCGGATATCCCGGAAGCCGACGCGTTCTTCCGCGATGTGCTCGGCCTCGACATCATGGCGACCTATCCGGGTGCGAGCTTCTTTTCGACGGGCAAGTACCACCACCATGTGGCGGCCAATGTGTGGAACTCGCGCGGCCGGCCGAAGCGGCAGGACGGCATGACCGGTCTTTCGGACTATACGCTGCGCTTCAACGACAAGGTCAAGCTCGACGCGGCCGTGGCGAAGCTGGACGAACTGGCCATCCCGACCACCCGCTCCGGCGATACCGTCTCGCTCGTCGATCCCTGGGGCATCGGACTGAAGCTTTCGGCTTAGGCCACAGGCGCGAGAGGCAGGCGTTGAGCGCCGCTTCTCGCGCCCATCCCTTCCGTCGTAAAGGTCCGATCAGTCGTAAAGGTAATGCGCGGCCCACTGATCGTGCGGCACGGGCTCGCCGATCGTGTATTTGAAGGCGTTGATCTCCAGGCGGTCGGCGCTCGTCTCGCACTTGTAGGACAGGCGGTACCATTCGCCCTTGCTGCGGAACACCGCGCCCTTCGTCTTCAGCGTCGTGCCGTCGACCTTGGGATCGCCGAACGCGTAGGCGATGACCTTGTCAGGACGGTAGCCTTCCCTGGCGCCGCTGATCTTGTCCATCGCTTCCATGTCGCACCGCTGCTCGAGCCGTTCTTCCGGGTCGAGCTTCTGCAACTCTCCGCGCACCCGGGCGTCCATCGCCATGGCGGGCGACAGGCCGACGGGCAGCAGCGCAAGCACGCACAGGGCAAGTCGAAGGCCGCGGGTCTGCCGGTTTACCATTCTCACTCCTCTTCGCCTCGTCGTTTTCGACGGCTCGTTGGGGTTTGCGCGGCAATATGTCGATTTGACGACGGCCGGCAACCCACCAGAGGTTACAACGGCATTTGCTTATGGAACTTCCACCGACCGGCGGCGTTTGTGGCGCAGACAGGGGGAACCTTCCATGCACGACATGTCCGCAAAGCCAGCCGAACGCCGCCTGCTGGCGAGCAGCCTCGAAAACGAAGACGACGTCGAGGACGTCTCGATAAGACGCGACGGGCTGCTGACCGCCTCGTCCTGGGCGATCATCGGCATCTTTGCCATCATGGCCATGGGCATCGTCTATCTGATGGCGCCCATCCTCATCCCGCTGTCGCTGGCCGTCGTCATCGGGCTGATCTTCGGCGTCGCCGCCGAGAAGCTGAACAAGATGGGCATTCCCCCGCTGCCCGCCGCCCTTCTCCTGGCGAGCGCCTTCGGTGTCGGCCTCTTCCTCATCGCCGGCGCGCTGGCCGAGCCGATCACACAGCTTGCGGCCAATGCCCCGGATCTGGTGCGCGATGCCTATGACCGCATCACGCCGCTCTTTTCCCGTTTCGGCTGGCTCAACGTCAATCCGGCCGCCTTCGAGACCGGGCAGATGTCGATGGAGAAGGTGCTGGAAAACACCGGCAGCGTGCTGAGCATCCTGTCGTCCAGCCTCACCCCCGCCCTGTTGCAGGGCATGATCTTCTTTGCCGCGCTCGTGCTGTTTCTCTCCGCACGGCTCAAGCTGCGCCAGATGCTCATCATGACGTTTCCGCGCCGCAGCCAGCGGCTGACGACGATCCGCATCATGAACGCCATCGATTCCGCGCTCGGCTACTATTTCGCGACGGCGGCGCTGGTCTACGGCTCGCTCGGTGTGATCACCGGCCTGATCGCCTGGTTCGGCGGGCTCGGCATGCCGGTGCTGTGGGGCCTGTTTGCGTTCATCTCCAGCTTCGTGCCCTTCCTCGGCGTGACGCTGATGACGATCGCGCTCGCCTCGGCGGGCCTTCTGACCCACGACACGATCGTCATGGGGCTGATGCCGGCCTTCCTGTTCTTCCTCGTGCACCTTGCCATCGAAAACCTCGTCATGCCGGCGGTGATGGGCAAGCGGCTGGAGGTCAACGCCTTCATCGTCTTCACCGCGATCATCTTCTGGACATGGATGTGGGGCGCCGCCGGCGCCATGCTCGCCCTGCCGCTCTCCATCATCGCCAAGACCATCGCCGACGAACTGCGCCCCGCCAAACGCAAGGCCGCCAAGCGCATCCTGCCGGGGTGACGCAAAAACACCCCGGCGTCAAAAGCTTGCTTGATGCCGGGGGCGCGGCTCTCTATCTCTCTGGTCCCGCCTGTCGATCCACCGGAGTGAAATCGTGTCCGTCTTCAAGAACCTGCCCGCCGCCCCGATCGCTGCCAAGAAGCCGCAGGAGGATACGCGCCACGGCATCACCCGCACCGACGACTATGCCTGGTTCCGCGACGACAACTGGCAGGCGATGTTCAAGGATCCCTCGATCCTCCAACCGGAAATCCGCGCGCATCTGGAGGCCGAGAACGCCTATATGACGGCGGCGATGGCCGATACGGAGGCCTTGCAGAAGACGCTGTTTGCCGAGATGCGCGGCCGCATCAAGGAGGACGACAGCTCCGTGCCCGTGAAGGACGGTCCCTATGCCTATGGCACGGCCTATATCACCGGCGGCGAGCAGCCGCGCTACTTCCGCGAGCCGCGCGACGGCGGCGAACGCGTCATCCTGCTCGACGGCGACAGGCAAGCCGAAGGCAAGGACTATTTCCGCCTCGCCGGCATCGATCATTCCACCGACCATTCCATCGGCATCTGGGGCTACGACGACAAGGGATCGGAATATTTCACGCTGAAGGTGCGCGACCTCGCGACCGGCGAGGACCGTGCCGACACGCTTTCCAACACCGGCGGCGGCGGTGTCTGGGCGCCGGATGCGCGGAGCTTCTTCTATACCGCGCTCGACGAGAACCACCGCCCGTCGAAGATTTTTCACCACATCCTCGGCGAACGGCAGGAGAACGACCGGCTGGTCTATGAGGAGAAGGATGCGGGCTTCTTCATGTCGGTCGGCGGCTCGCTGATCGACGACTTCATCTACATCGATATCCACGACCACGAGACGAGCGAATACCGCCTGCTCTCCACCAAGGACCTCACGGCGACGCCCGTTGTCGTCGCCCCGCGCCAGACGGGGCTGGAATATTCGATGACCGAGGGCGGCGACGTCTTCTACATCCTGACCAATGCCGACGGCGCCAAGGACTTCAAGATCATGCAGACGCCGGTGACGGCGCCGGGCCGCGAGAACTGGACCGAGGTCGTGCCGCACCGGCCCGGCACGCTGATCCTCAGCCACATGGCGTTCGCCCGTCATCTCGTGTGGCTGGAGCGTCACGAGGGCCTGCCGCGCATCGTGGTGCGCGACCGCGCGAGCGGCGAGGAACACGCCATCGCCTTCGCCGAGGAAGCCTATTCGCTCGGCCTGTCGGGGGCGGCGGAATACGATACCGACGTCATCCGTTTCTCCTATTCCTCGATGACGACGCCTTCGCAGCTCTTCGACTACGACATGGCGACGCGCGAGCGCACGCTGCTCAAGACGCAGGAAGTGCCGTCCGGCCATAACCCGGACGATTACGTCACCCGCCGCGTCTTCGCGCCCGCCTGGGACGGCGAGAGCGTGCCCGTCACCCTGCTTTACCGCAAGGATGTGGCCCTGGACGGCTCCGCGCCCTGCCTGCTATACGGCTACGGCGCCTACGGCATCACCATCCCGGCGTCCTTCAACACCAATTGCCTGTCGCTGGTCGATCGCGGCTTCGTCTATGCCATCGCCCATATCCGCGGCGGCAAGGACAAGGGCTTTGCCTGGTACGAAGACGGCAAGATGGACAAGAAGACCAACACCTTCAAGGACTTCATCGCGGCGGCGGACTATCTGAATCAGGAGAAGTTCACGTCCTACGCGAATATCATCGCCGAGGGCGGATCGGCCGGCGGCATGCTGATGGGTGCGATCGCCAACATGGCACCGGAGAAGTTCGGCGGCATCATCGCCGCCGTGCCCTTCGTCGACGTGCTCAACACCATGCTGGACGACACGCTGCCGCTCACCCCGCCGGAATGGCCCGAATGGGGCAATCCGATCGAGAGCAAGGATTTCTACCAGCTGATGGCGAGCTATTCGCCCTATGACAATGTCGAGGCCAAGGCCTATCCCGCGATCCTCGCACTGTCCGGCCTGACCGACCCGCGCGTCACCTATTGGGAACCGACCAAGTGGGTGGCGAAGCTGCGCGAGAAGACGACCGGCAAGGAACCGATCCTGCTCAAGACCAATATGGGTGCGGGCCATGGCGGCGCGTCGGGCCGCTTCCAGCGGCTGGAGGAGATCGCCTTCGAATATGCCTTCGCCATCAAGGTGGCGGGTAAGATGTAGGCCTCAGAGCGGCTGCGCGGCCAGGAAACCGGCAAGCGCGGCCGCCACAAGGGCGGGCGATTCCCAATGGGGATTGTGGCTGTGGCCGGCGAGGATTTCCGTCGCGGCCTGCGGAAAAGCCGTCCGCAACGCGGCCCGGTGTGGTTCGTCGAACAGTGCGTCCTCATCCCCCGCCAGAAGCAGGACCGGCGCATCGATCCGCTCTGCCGCTTGCCGCAAATCGGTGGCTTCGATCATCGCGTAGAGCGCCTGCCAGACGGCGGCAGGCATGGTCGCCGCCTCCCGTGCGATCCATGCCATGAAATCCGCATCGACCGGCTGCGCGCATCGGTGCCACTCGCGCAGGAACGGGCTTTGCGAATCGATGGGATCGACAAGCGCACGGATTTCCGCACCGAGCGTGGTTTCCGCGAGCAGACCCGGTTGAAGGCTGCCGCAAAGACTGGCGAGCGCGGTGACGCGTGCGGCGTGCCGGGCTGCCAGCACAAGGGCCGTCATGGCCCCCATCGAATGGCCGATGACCGCGAAGCGCTCGATGCCCAGCACATCCGCCAGCCGGACGATATCATCGGCGAACGCTTCGAGCGTCGGCAGCGGCATGGCCGTCGAAAGGCCATGCCCCGGCAGGTCCGGCATCACCAGCCGGTGCCCGGCGAGATACGGCTCGATCAGCGACCAGCTGCGGCTGCTGTCGGTGTAACCGTGCAGCAGGAACAGGGGCATTTCCCCCTCGCCGCTGTCGATATAGGCGAGGCGCCGGCCATCAGTCGTCGTGACGCGCTTGCGGTCGTTCCAGCCGGCTTGATCGACCACTTTCGTCACAGGCCGAGCGCCTTGCGGACGGCGGCAAGACCGGGCTCGCCGTCGACGGTCGTCACGCCGGCAAGCCAGGCGTCGAGCCGTTTCGGCTCCTCGCCGATCGCCTTGCGGCCGGCATCCTCGGGCGCCATGCCGTCGTTCATCAGGTAGCCCATGCCGCGGTTTTCGAAGTCGATGTCGAAGGTGAGGTTCTTCAGAAGCTGCGCGACATTGGGGCATTCCGCGAGATAGCCCTTGCGGACCTGCGTGGAGACGGTCGCCGCTCCGAAATCCGGGCCGTAGAACGTGTCGCCGCCGGTGAGGTAGCGGATGTCGTAGGCGGTGTTCATCGGATGCGGCGCCCACCCCTGGAAAACGAAGAAGGCCTTCATGTCGATGTGGCGGGCAAGCTCGGCCAGCATGCCCTGCTCGCTCGATTCCACGACTTCCCAGTCTTCGATGCCCAGCGACGGATCGGCGATGGCGTCCAGCATCAGCTGGTTGGAGCCCGGTTCGATGCCGTACATCTTCTTCTCGAACTTGTCGGCATGGGTCTTGAGGTCTGCGAAATCCTTCACGCCGGCATCCCAGACATAGGCGGGCACGGCGAAGGTGTATTTCGCGCCCGTCAGGTTCTGCGTGACGGTCTCGACGGAGCCGTCCTTCTCGTAAGGCGCGAAATAGGTCCGCATCGCGGGGTCCCAGTAGCCGAGGAAGACGTCGAGATCCTTGTTCTTGAGGCTCAGGTAGATGACGTCGATGCCGAGCAGGTCGCTCTGCGTCTCGTAGCCCAGCGCATGCAGCAAGGACTGCGCGACACCGGTCGTGAAGGCGAGGTCGTTCCAGCCGGGTTCGGCGAGGCGCACCTTGCGGCAGCTCTCCTGTTCGGCCGCCCGGGCGGCCCCGATCGTCATGAGGCATGCGGCGGCGCAGGCAATGGCGCGTTTCATCGGCGTTCCCCTTTTTTGAACTTTGTCCGATTGGATCAAAGATTGACCAATGGGACAATTCTTGAACTTCGCGGAAAAAATGTCAATCTTCCCGCACGAAAAGCGGGAATCACATGGCGGGAAAGCTCACGAAACTGGTCGACATCAGGCGCAGGGAACTGCGGCAGGCCGCGTTCGAGGTGCTGCAGCGCGAGGGCATGGCCGGCGCGACGCTGGAAAAGGTCGCCGCCCATGCCGGCGCCTCCAAGGGCATCGTGCTGCACTATTTCCGCAACAAGCAGGAGCTCTTCGAGCAGGCGATGCGCGAGGCGAATGCCAATCTGCGCGATGCCGTGGCCGAGCGGCTGCGCCGGGCAAAGACGCCGCGCGAGCGCATCGCGGCCGTGGTGGACGGCAATTTCGACCCGCGTTTCTACCAGCCCGAGATCGCCCATGCCTGGCTTGCGCTCTGCGCGGAGGTGCCGCGCGAGCCGCAGCTCGCCCGCATCCAGGCGGTCATCCATGCCCGCATGCATTCGAACCTGATGTCGGCGCTCCGGCTGCTCATGCCGGCCGAGGCGGCGCGCCGGACCGCACTCCTCATCAGCGGCCTGATCGACGGCCTGTGGCTGCGGCACGGCCTGCAATCCGGCGGCGTGCCGCGCACGGAAGCGCTGACGCTGATGTATGACTTCATCGACCGCCGGCTGGCGGAAGAGGCCGGACGCGATCAGTCGCCGGAGGCGTAGAGCAGCGCGATGTCGCGATGATGGAGCGCGCAGACATCGCCCTCGCTCTTCACCACCGCCCGGCGCGCCTCCAGAACGATCACGCAGCCGTTGCGGAACGCATATTGCCGGTCGCCGTTTGCAAGCCGCGTCTGACGCGGCACCTCGTCCATGGGCCGCTCGCCGGCCGGCGTCTGCGCCGATGGCGCGCTACAGGCGGCCAGCAGGAAAAGGGCCGGCAGGCCGGGCAACAGGCAGGTCAGGTTCTTCATGCAACACTCCTTTCCGACGAGGATAGGGCGTGGGCCGGGAAAGGAAAGGCGGCCCGAGGCCATCCGGGGCCGCCGCGCGTCAGGCATATGGCCCCCAAGCCTTTCGTTTGCCGCCCGGACGCCCTATCTGAAAGGAAAGCGGCAAAGGATGGATGGATCATGAGCACGGCAACGACGGCACAGGCGGGCGCGACCGGCGCCATCCCCTTCGACAACAGCTATGCGCGCCTGCCGGATGCGTTCTTCACGCCGGTCGACCCCACGCCGGTGGAAGCGCCGATGCTGATTGCCTTCAACCGGCAGCTCGCCGAGGAACTCGGGCTCGATGCCGACAGGCTGGAGCGGCATGGCGCGGGATACTTCTCCGGCAACGTTGCCCTGCCCGGCTCGCTGCCGCTTGCCATGGCCTATGCCGGGCACCAGTTCGGCCAGTTCGTGCCGCAGCTCGGCGACGGGCGCGCCATCCTGCTCGGCGAGGTGATCGACCGCAACGGCAAGCGGCGCGACATCCAGCTGAAGGGTGCCGGGCCCACGCCCTATTCGCGGCGCGGCGACGGGCGGGCGGCGCTCGGCCCGGTGCTGCGCGAATACATCATCAGCGAGGCCATGCACGCGCTCGGCGTCCCGACGACGCGGGCGCTCGCCGCCGTCGCGACCGGCCAGCCGGTCTATCGCGACCGCGCCCTGCCCGGCGCCGTCTTCACGCGCGTGGCCGGCAGCCATATCCGCGTCGGCACCTTCCAGTTCTTCGCCGCGCGCGGCGACACGGAGAATGTGGGCGTGCTCGCCGACCATGTCATCGACAGGCACTATCCCGAGCTCAAGGGCGCGGAAAAGCCCTATCTCGCGCTGCTCGACGCGGTCGCCGACCGGCAGGCGTCGCTGATTGCGAAATGGCTTGGCGTCGGCTTCATCCACGGCGTGATGAACACCGACAACATGACGATCTCGGGCGAGACGATCGACTTCGGGCCCTGCGCCTTCATGGACCGTTACGACCCGCGCACCGTCTATTCCTCCATCGACCGCAACGGCCGCTATGCCTTCGGCAACCAGCCCGGCATCGGCCAGTGGAACATCGCGCGGCTCGCCGAGGCCATGCTGGCGATCCTGGATGACGACCAGGACAAGGCCGTGGAAGCCGCCAACGCGGCCGTCAGCCGGTTCATGGAACGGTTCCAGGCGCACTGGACGCGCACCATCCGCGCCAAGATCGGCCTTGGCGACGACGCGCGCGAAGAGGACCAGGAGCTGATCCGCGAGCTTCTCGTCACGCTCTACGAGCAGAAGGCGGACTATACGCTGGCGTTTCGCCGGCTTGTCGACTGCGCACAGGACGATGCCGCCGATCCCGCCCTCGGCGCGCTTCTGGAGGACCCGGCGGCGCTTACCCCATGGCTTTCCGCCTGGCGGGCGCGGCTTTCGCAGGAGGCGACCGCGCCTGCGGCGCGCGCCGGGGCGATGCGGCGCGTCAACCCGGCCTTCATCCCGCGCAACCACAAGGTCGAGGAAGCACTCAACGCGGCCATAGACGACGGCGATTTCTCACTCTTTGCGGCGCTGAACGACGTGCTCGCCCGGCCCTACGAGGACCAGCCGCGCTTTGCCGCCTATGCCCTGCCGCCCGAACCGGGCGAGGAGATCGCGGCGACGTTCTGCGGCACCTAAGACGCCCTTGCGCCGCAGCCGACATGCAGTCATGGTAGCCCAGCCGTGCAATAACGTATGACCCGGGGCATTGAAGAGCCACCTTTTCGCCCTAATTCCTGAAGCGTCCGCTCTGCGGAGCCGGACGTCATGTCGGCCCTCTTCCGGCCGCCATCACAAATGGAGTTTCCCATGTTGCTCACGTTGACTGCCGTCCTCTTTGCCATCATCGGAGTGGTGCTGACGGGCGGAGGCGGGTGGCTGCTGTCGCTTGGCGGCAGCCCCTATTACCTCATCACCGGCCTCGCCTTCCTCGTCACCGCCTATCTCCTCCTGCGCCGTTCGAGCGCTGCGCTGTGGCTCTATGCCCTCGTCATTCTCGGCTCGCTCGGCTGGGCGGTGTGGGAGGTCGGCTTCGACTGGTGGCAGCTCGGTCCGCGTGGCGGCATCATCGTGCTTCTCGGCCTGTGGCTGATGCTGCCGGCCATCCGCCGGCCGCTCGGCATCGCAAGCCCAACCGGCATTCGCTACCCGGCATCCGCCCTGCCGCTGGCCGTGGCGTCCATCGTGGCCATCGCGGTGGCCGGCTACTCCATGACGCAGGACCCGCACGATCTTGCGGGCGAACTGCCGACGAACGTGGTCAACGCCACGCCGGCGCTCGGCGGCAACGTGCCGGCCGGCGAATGGCATCAATATGGGCGCACGCCGTTCGGCCAGCGCTACTCGCCGCTCGACCAGATCAACACGGAAAACGTCAACACGCTGAAGGTGGCCTGGCAGTACCAGACGGGCGACGTGAAGCTGCCCGACGATGTCGGCGAGACGACCTACCAGGTGACGCCGCTCAAGATCGGCGACACGCTCTACATGTGCACGCCGCACAACTGGGCCATCGCGGTCGACGCGGCGACCGGCAAGGAAAAGTGGAAATACGATTCCAACTCCGGCATGAACCCGGACCGCCAGCACCAGACCTGCCGCGGCGTGACCTATTATGCCGATCCGGCCGCGACGGCGGGCACGACCTGCGCCACGCGCGTCTACCTGCCGACCTCGGACGCCCGGCTGATCGCGCTCGACGCTGAGACCGGTGACGTCTGCACCAGCTTTGCCGACAACGGCGTGCTGCGCCTGGAACAGGGCATGCCGTACAATCCGGCCGGCTACTACTACTCCACATCGCCGCCCGTCATCACCGACGAGAAGATCATCATCGGCGGTGCGGTCAACGACAACTACTCCATCCATTCGCAATCGGGCGTCATCCGCGCCTTCGACGTGAAGACCGGCGCGCTGATCTGGAACTGGGATTCGGGCAATCCGGATGTCACCACGCCGCTGCCGGAGGGTCAGGTCTATACGGTCAACTCGCCGAACTCCTGGTCCGTCTTCAGCTATGACGATGCGCTCGGCCTCGTCTATATCCCGCTCGGCAACCGCGTGCCCGACCAGCTCGGCATGGGCCGCAGCGAGCATGTCGAGAAATACTCGTCCTCCATCGTCGCACTCGACATCAAGACGGGTGCCGTGCGCTGGGTGCGCCAGACCGTGCATCACGACCTCTGGGACATGGACGTGCCGGCACAGCCCGCGCTGATCGACATCACCAAGGACGGCGCGACCATTCCGGCGCTTGTCGGCCCCACCAAGCAGGGCGACATCTACGTGCTGGACCGCCGCAACGGCGACCCGATCATCGGCATCAAGGAAATTCCGGCGCCAACCGGCGCGATCCCGGAGGACTTCACCGCCCCGACGCAGCCGATCTCCGACCTCACCTTCTCACCGCCGCCGCTGACGGAGAAGAACATGTGGGGCATCAGCATGTTCGACCAGCTGAAGTGCCGCATCGACTTCCTGTCGCTCAAATATGAAGGCCGCTACACGCCGCCGTCCCTGCAGGGCACGCTCGTCTATCCCGGCAATTTCGGCACGTTCAACTGGGGTTCGGTCGCGGTGGACCCGGAACGGCAGGTGATGTTCGGCATGCCGACCTACCTCGCCTTCACCTCGCGCCTCGTGCCGCGTGACCAGATCCCGCCGAAGGGGCAGGACGAAAAGGGTTCCGAACAGGGCCTCAACCGTAACGAGGGCGCGCCCTACGGCGTGTTCATGGGCCCCTTCCTCGGCCCGCTCGGCATTCCCTGCCAGGCGCCGCCATGGGGCTATGTCGCGGGTGCGGACCTTGCCACCGGCAAGATCGCCTACAAGCACAAGAACGGCACGGTCTACGACATGACGCCGCTGCCGCTGCCCTTCAAGGTCGGCGTGCCCGGCATCGGCGGGCCGATCATCACCAAGGGCGGCGTCGCCTTCCTGGGCGCGGCGGTGGACGACTATATCCGCGCCTATGACGTGACGACGGGCCGCCAGCTGTGGGAAGGCCGCCTTCCCGCCGGCGGGCAGGCGACGCCGATGACCTACACGGTCGGCGAGAAGCAATATGTGCTGATCGTCGCGGGTGGCCACGGCTCCGTCGGCACCAAGCCGGGCGACTACGTCATCGCCTATACGCTGCCGTAAGGCGGGACGACGGGGCGGCCTCCGCAACCGCCCGCCGCAATCCATGGAAGGCCGGCGCAGGGTTGCTTCCCCGCGCCGGCCTTTTCATTATGCGGCCCCAATCCTCGGGAGATTCGCCATGAACGACGACTGGCGGCTGATCGCCGCGCCGGTGAGGATCATCCTTGCGAACTACTGGCGCGCCTCGCGCGGGCTTCTCGCGCTCGTCTGCGTCATCGTCTTCCTGTCGGCGGTATCCGCCGTCGCCGCGCCCTATTTGTTCTCACGCCTCATCGACACCATGACGGCCGACCGCATGGCCGCCATGCTGGCCGTCGGCTTCGCCCTCTACGCGCTGCTCATCGGTGCGAGCGCCGCACTCCAGAACATGGTGCAGTACCTCTCCTTCATGAGCGCGCAGAACCTGAGCTTCATCGCCAGCACCAGCCTGTTCGAACGGCTGCTTCGCAAACGCGCGCTCTTCTTCGCCGAGCACAATCCGGCCGAGATCGAAAGTGCAGGCCGGCGTGGCGAAAGCGCGATGATGACGCTGGTGCAGCTCGCCCTCATCGTCTTCGTTCCCGGCACGACCCAGATCGTGCTTTCGCTCGCCATGCTCGGCGCGGCGATCAACATGGAGGTCGTGCTCGTCGTCATCGCCTATGGCGTCGTGTTCATCACCCTGACCGCCATCGCCAACCACCGCACGCGCAGCTATCTCGACGCGGCCATCGCAGCCGGCCAGGAGAATGCCAAGTTCATCGGCAACGCCATGACGGCGATGGAGACGCTGCGCCATTTCGGCAGCCAGGACTGGATGCAGGCGCGCTTTTCCGGCAAGGCGCGCGAGGAGCGCGACAACTGGGCGACCTTCTGCCGCCGGCGCATCGGCTATTCCTCGCTGATGGGCGCGGGGCTTGCCGCGCAGTTCCTCATCACCTTCGTGCTGCTTCTGCCGCGCTACCAGGCGGGGGAGCTCACGGTCGGCGATCTCGTGCTGTTCAACACGCTGCTGCTCCAGCTCAACCAGCCCTTCGAGATGATCGGCCACGCGATCGACGATCTCGTGCGGGCGCGCGCCTCCCTCCTGCCGCTCGCCCGCATCTGGGCAGCACCGGAAGAGACGGATGTCGCAACGCCGGGCGGATTTTTCGCCGGGGATGGCCGCCTCGCCTTCGAAGCCGTCTCGTTTTCCCATGACAACGGCCGCGGCGTGGCGGACGTGAGCTTTGCGGCCGAACGCGGCCGGATCACCTATCTCGTCGGGGAGACCGGCTCCGGCAAATCGACGCTGCTGCGGCTGGCGCTGAAGTCGCTCTCCCCGACATCGGGACGGATCAGCGTCGACGGGCGCGATCTCGCCAGCGTGTCGCAGCGCGACTGGTATGCAGCGATCGGCATCGTGCCGCAGGAGCCGACGCTGCTCAACGACACGCTTGCCACCAACATCGTGCTCGGGCGGCCGCTGGACCAGGCGAAGCTGCGGCGCGCGGTGGAGAAGGCGGCGATCCTGCCCTTCGTCGAAGGCCTGCCCGACGGCTTCGAGACGGTGGTGGGCGAGCGCGGCATGAAGCTTTCGGGCGGGGAGCGCCAGCGCATCGCGATTGCCCGCGCGCTCTATGCCGATCCGCAGTTCCTCTTCCTCGACGAGGCGAGCTCGGCGCTGGACGAGACGACGGAGGCGGAAATCATGCGCCATGTGCGCAGCCTCGCCGGCGAGGTGACGATCCTCGCCGTCACCCATCGCAAGAGCGTCATCGCGCCCGACGACCATGTCGTCCACTTGACCGGCGGCCATCGCGACGCGAGCGCCTGACCGAAAGCCTCGCAAAAGCTGCGCCGCCTAACCATGCTCCCGGAACATTTTTCAGGGAGCCCTTTTCATGAAGATCGACGGCAATTCGCTTTCCGCCTATGCACTCGCCCGCCAGCAGCGCGCGCCCTCCGGCGACGCCGGCATTCCGGCCGGCCTCAGCGGCGGCGACGGCAATGGCGCACGCAACATCCCGACCGTCGAAACGTCCGCCTCCTCCATGCCATCCGGCCTTGCCAACGCCCTTTGGCTGAACGCGTCCAAGCTGGACAAGATGCACGAGGAAAGCCAGAAAGTGCTGGCGGAATTCCTCGATCTTTCGAAGATGACGGCGATCGAGCGCCTGCGCAAGGAACTGCTCGAGGAGATGGGCCTCACCGAGGACAGCCTCGCCCAGCTGCCGCCGGAAGAGCGATCGGCAATCAACGAGCAGATCCGCCAGGCCATCAAGGAACGCCTCGGCGTCGACGAAACGGCACAGGCCGGCGAAACGGAAGGGCAAGCCGCCGCCGGCCCGCAGGAAGCGGAGGCCTGACCAGCCTCCGCTTCGATCCTACGTCGCGGTGAGAAAGGCAATTGACAAACGGCGCGAATTCGAGAATATCGCGTCCATGATCAAGAGCACGCACATCGCCGCGACGTATTTTTGGCTGTTCCGATAAGGAGCGGCTGTCTGATCATGTCAACAAGCCGCCATCAGGCGGCTTTGTTGTTTTAACGCTCCTGATGGCACGAAACCCGAGGAGCCCGAAATGCAAAACACCGTCATCAAGCTCGAACCGCATGCCGCCGAACGCCCGGCGATGCTGAACATCCGCGCCGCCCGGCAGGGCGATCTGCAGCAGATCCTCGACATGATCGCGCTGCATGCCGAATGCCATGGCGACACCGCGAAGATTTCCGCCGCCGATCTCGACCGCGACCTCTTCGGCGTGCACCCCTGGATCACCGCGCTTGTCGCCGAAGCCGGCGGACGCCTGATCGGCTACGCCCTGCTCGTGCCGATGTACCGCGCCGGCGACGGCATGCGCGGCATGGAACTGCACCAGATCTTCGTGCGCCGGGACCACCGCGGACAGGGCATCGGCCGCCACCTCGTGTCACGCGCCCGCGACCATGCCCGCGTCGCCGGCTGCGGCTACCTCTCCGTCAGCGCAGCGACTGGCAATTTCGGCGCCCACCGCTTCTACGAGCAGATGAACTTCCGCGCCGGCCCGGTCACCGGCATGCGCTATGTGCAGGCGCTCGGCTGATGTCCGGCCCGAGCCGAGGATGACCAGACGACGGGCCACCGTGCTGACGCCCGGCGGCCGCGACGTCACCTCGCCTGGCGGCGTTTCCGTCCACTTGTCGGGCAAGGCGGAGGATGCCGGCCCCGCCCGCCTCGGCATGCTGGTCCTGTCCGGCGGCACGATCCGGAGAACAACGACGCACCCGACCTGTCGGCTCCGGCCGGGCGCGTCGTAGCGGCCGGCAAGCCGGTGGCCGACATCTGCGACGCGACGCTCGCGCTCCGCCGTGTCGGTCTGCTCGACGATCATACCGGCAACCATCCTGCCTCAACCCGGCCTTCCAGATAAGACAAACCGCATTGATCTCTTCAGGATATTGATGTAATCGTTTTGATGTACGTACATCATTTTAACGCCGAGGAGACGGGCGTTGACTATGCGGTGTGTGTTCTGAGGGAAAATCATACCGAAAACAGCCTGGGAGGCAGATCATGACGGAGGTGCAGCTCAATCCGGATTTCATCATCGCGGACGAACACTCATTGCGGAGCCTGTTTGCGCCGACGCACGGTCTTGCCATGCAGAAGTGCCGGAATTCATTGGGGAAACATG
The DNA here is from genome assembly GCF_004514425.2 of Shinella sumterensis. GTDB lineage: Bacteria > Pseudomonadota > Alphaproteobacteria > Rhizobiales > Rhizobiaceae > Shinella > Shinella sumterensis. The sequence goes on along the minus strand of NZ_MYFN02000004.1, from coordinate 82,477 downwards.
CACAGGACTTCATCCGGCGCTCGCCGTTCCTGTGCATCGGCTCGCAAGGCGCGGATGGGAAAGCCGATGTCAGCCCGCGCGGCGACCCGCCGGGCTTCGTGACAATCCTGGATGAGCGCACCCTGGCGATCCCGGATCGGCCCGGCAACAACCGGCTGGATACGCTGAGCAACATAATCGCCAATCCGACCGTCGGATTGCTGTTCATCATTCCCGGTTTCGAGGACACATTGCGCGTCAACGGACAGGCGACCCTCACGCGCGATCCCGCCCTCCTTGAAAGCATGGCCGTGGCGGGCCGGGCGCCGAAGCTTGCCATCGTCGTCAGCGTCAGCGAGGTCTTCCTGCACTGCGCCAAGGCTTTCCGCCGTTCCCGCTTGTGGAGCGCGGAGCATTTCCAGGACCGCGCCGCGATGCCCTCGCTCATCAAGATGATCCTGGACGACACGACAGGCGCGCCCGACGACAAGGACGAGATGCGGAAGATGGATGAGGGCCTGGAGGAGGACTACCGGCAGAGCATGTATTAGGTGCCGGCCGGCCGCCGCTTTTGCCGGCGGCGGCCCGGTTCGACGACATCCCCTATCGCGCCGGGATCGCCTTGAGATAGGCCGCGATGGCGTCGCGGTCTTCCTTGGGCAGCTGCGCCATGTTCTTCTGCACCGAGACCATCGAGCCGCCGACGCTGTCGAAATCGGGCGTGAAGCCGGTTTCGAGGTAGTTGGCGATATCGCCGGCGCTCCAGCTGCCGAAGCCGCCCTCGGCCGGGGTGATGTCGGGGATGCGCCCCTCGCCTTCCGGATTCGGTCCGCCGGCGAGCCACTGGTCGGTCTTCAGGCCGCCCAGCACATCGCGCGGCGTGTGGCATTCGCCGCAATGACCGGGGCCTTCCACGAGATATTGCCCGTGTTTCACCGTTTCGTCGGCATTGGCGAGGTCCACGCGCGGCGCCTCGTTGAGATAGAGGAACTTCCAGCCGCCGAGCGCGAGCCGGATATTGAACGGGAACGGCAGCTCATGGCCGGGAGCGACATTGCCGCTCTTGGGCAGCGTCTTCAGGTATCCATAGAGATCGTTGATGTCCTTCACGGTCATGCGCGAATAGGAGGCATAGGGAAAGGACGGGTAGAGATGCTCGCCGTTGCGACCCGTGCCGCGCTTCATGGCGTCGCCGAATTCGGCGAGCGTCCAGGCGCCGATGCCGGCCGTCTCGTCGGGCGAGATATTGGGGGCGTGGAAGGTGCCGAAGGGGCTCTTCAGCGCCATGCCGCCGGCGAGAACCAGCTTCTGGTCGTCGGCCGCGCCCGGCGCCGCATGACAGCTCACGCAGCCGCCGGCATGGAAGATGCGCTCGCCATTGGCAAGGTCCGGCGCGCCGGCAGCGGCCCAGGTTTCGGCCGGCAGGCGCTGCGGGGCGGTGATGAACAGGAAAGCGCCCGCGCCGATCGCGCCCAGCACGACGATGCCGCCGATGATTTTCTTGAAACCCATGCGCCGTTTCCTCTCGCCGGTTGCGGACATGTCGCCCCGCGACCCCACACCATGACACACCGCCCCGGCGGCCGGCGCCGGGACAGTGTCGTGTCTTCCAGGGGATTGTCGGGTCTACCGCCTACTTCTTGACGCGGTAGACCTCATGACAGCCACCGCAATTGGGGCCGATCGTGCCCAGCGCCGCACCGACGCCCGCCTGGTCCGCGGGCAGGTTCGCCAGCACCGCATCGACATCCGATCCGAACTTGGCGGCCTTCGCCTTGAAGTCGTCCGTCTGCTCCCAGATCTTCGGGCTCGCTTCCGTGTCGTGGCCCGTTTCGGAGCCCGCCGGGAACTGCTCCGGGAACGCCTTGGCGACTTCGCTCATCGTGGTGAGCGATGTCTTCACGACATCGGCGTCATAGGGCTTCTCGCCCTTGGCGATGCCCGACAGCGCGCCCATGGCGCCGCCGACCTTCTTCATCATCTGCGCGCGCACGACCTGCGGCTCGTCCGCCGCCACCACGGCGCTCGCGCCGATGATTGCGAGCGCGGCCGCTGTCGCCAAAATCCTCAACTTCATCGCGTTCTCCCGATCCTTGGCGGCGGGTTGATTCCACGCCGCCGGTTTACGCTAGCGCCGGCATGATGGCATTTTGCGAACCGCATGAAAGTAAAATCTTTTTGACGGCCGAAATCCTTTTGGATCAGACGCTGCCCCATCCCCGCCACAGGGTAACGACGGCAATGACGACCAGGAGCACGCCCGCCGCCCGGCCGATGAAGCGCGTGACCGCCGGGTTGCCGGTCAGCGCATCGCGGCTGCGGGCCGCCGCCAGCGCCAGCCCGCCATAGACCGCAAGCTGCGTTACCCAGATGACCAGCAGCATGACGGTCGCCTGCCGCCAGACGGGGCCGAATTCCGGGCGCAGGAACTGCGGGAAGACGGCGAGCATGAAGAGATAGGCTTTCGGGTTCATCAGGCTCGTCAGCGCGCCCTGGCGGAAGCGGGTGACGAGACCGCGCCGGTCGATGCCATCGACGGAATCGATGACGATGGCGCTTCGAAACAGCTGCCAGCCGATCCAGGCGACATAGAGCGCGCCGGCGACCAGCAGGATATTGAAGAGCTGCGGCGCGAAATGCAGCAGCACGCCGACGCCGAGTGCGGCATAGAGCGTGTGCACCAGCCCGCCCGCCATGATGCCGAAGGTGGCCGACAGCCCGGCCTTGCGCCCGCCTGAGAGGGAGCTCGCCATGACGAAGACCATGTCCGTGCCCGGCACGATGATGATGCCCGACACGAGCAGGAAGAAGAGCCAGAGGTTTTCGCTGTAGGTCATGTCAGTTGTCCGTTGCCGTTTTCCGCGCGGCGGCCCTATGCTGCCTTTTGTTTCAAGCGCTTGGTCCGTGCTATAACGGAAGCCAACTGACAGGGATGTGTCAGTTGTGATGGAGAAACCGATGCGCAAGGCCTCGCGGCTGTTCGAGATCATCCAGATATTGCGGCTCGCCCGCTTGCCCGTTACCGCCGCCGAGATCGCCGCCCGGCTGGAGGTGACGGTGCGCTCGATCTATCGCGACATCGCAGCCCTTCAGGCGATGCGCGTGCCCGTCGAGGGCGAGCGCGGCATCGGCTACATCCTGCGCCCCGGCTTCGACCTGCCGCCGCTGATGTTTTCCATCGAGGAGACGGAGGCGATCGTGCTGGCGCTGGCGCTGCTGGAGCGCACCGGCGACACGGAGCTGAAAGTCGCCGCCGGCCGCGTCGCCGACAAGATTGCCGGCGCCGTGCCACCGCCGCTGCGCCACACGCTCTCGGCCCGCGCGCTGCATGCCTGGGGCAGCGTGCCGCGCCAGCCCGAGGGCATCGACCTCGCCACCGTGCGCCGGGCCATCCGTGACGAAGAGAAATTGCTGATCGATTACCGCGATGAATATGCCCGCGCCACAGAGCGCACCATCCGCCCCATCGCCCTCATCTACTATTCGGAGACGGCCAACATTGTCGCCTGGTGCGAACTGCGCCAGGCCATCCGCAACTTCCGCGCCGACCGGGTGGAGGCCTGCGAGAGGACCGGGGCGTATTTCCGCAGCGAAGGGGATGGGCTCAGGCAATTGTGGATCGCCGGGTGGGCGGAGGGCCAGAAGACGTCCACTTAGTCCGGCCATTCGCCGGACGGCCAGTCCCGCGCCGTATGAATGACGCGCAGGACGAACACAGGACAACAAAAACCCCGGTCGTTTCCGACCGGGGTTTCCGAAATTCCACTGTGCGCGAAAATTACTTCGTGGCGGCTTCGTAGCGCTCCAGGACGTAGTCCCAGTTGATCAGGCTGTCGACGAAGGCTTCGAGGTACTTCGGGCGGGCGTTGCGGTAGTCGATGTAGTAGGAGTGTTCCCATACGTCGACGCCGAGGATCGGCTCTGCGCCGTGGACCAGCGGGTTTTCGCCGTTCGGGGTCTTGGAGATGGCGAGCTTGCCGTCCTTGACGGAGAGCCAGGCCCAGCCCGAGCCGAACTGCGTGGTGCCGGCGGCGATGAAGTCGGCCTTGAACTTGTCATAGCCGCCGAGATCGCTGTCGATGGCCTTCTGCAGGGCGCCCGGCAGGCTCTTGCCGCCGCCGTCCTTCTTCAGCCACTTCCAGAAATGGACGTGGTTGTAGTGCTGGCCGGCATTGTTGAAGAGGCCCTGGTTGGTGCCGTAGGACTTCTTGACGATCTCTTCCAGCGAGAGGTCGGCGAGGCCGGCTTCTTCCGCCAGCTTGTTGCCGTTGTCGACATAGGCCTTGTGGTGCTTGTCGTGGTGATATTCGAGCGTTTCGCGCGACATGAAGGGCGCAAGCGCATCGTAATCGTAGGGAAGCGGCGGAAGTTCGAAAGCCATGGTGATGTCTCCTCTTGGCGACGGAATTTTTCAAGGAAATCCGTGAGCGGAACATAGGAGCGGCAACCGGAAGAGGCAACCCGCCCGGTTCCCAAATTTTCCCGACCTTCGACAAAATCCTTTCGTTTTTGCCTGTCAGATCAATGATGAAGCGGAACGAATTCCGATTCGGGACATTTCGCCCCTCACCGCAACACGGAGCCTGCCATGCGCGCCCTTCCCCTTGCCCTGATCGCCCTTTCCCTCACCGCCCCGCTGGCGCACGCCTCCTCGCCCGAGGCCTGGGAGGAATTCCGCGCGGATGTGGAGAAAAGCTGCCTGGCGAGCCTGCCGGAAGCGCTCGGAACGCCGACGGTCTTCGTGGAGCCGACCGGCACGGAATCCTACGGCATCGCGGCAATCGAGGGCCTGTCGCCGGAGGCCAAGAGCCAGATCACCTATGTCTGCATCTACGACAAGCAGAAGAAGACGGTCGAGATGTCGCCGCCGATCACCGCGGACTTCCTGCATGTGGTGCGCGAAAGCGAGCGCGCCGCAGCGGCCGAGAAGAAGGCCGAAACCGGCGACAACACCACGCAGGACCCGGCCGGGCAGGAGTGACGCCCGACAGACATCCGCATGCAGCAGAGCCGGTCTTTCGACCGGCTCTCGTCGTTCAGGCATCGCCGTTGGAATGCGCCCAGTCGAAATAGAGGTCGCGGGCCTTGGCGGTGATGGAGCCGGGCTGGAGGTCGCGGTCATCGAGGCGCGTGACGGGCACGACCTTGGAATAGTTGCCGGAGGTGAAGATCTCGTCGGCGGCCTGGAAATCGGCGAGCGTCAGCGCGCTCTCGATCACGTCGAAACCCGCTTCCCGCAGCAGGCCGATGACGCGCGAGCGCGTGATGCCGGCGAGGAAGGTGCGGTTGGAGGCCGGCGTGAAGACGACGCCGTCGCGCACCATGAAGATGTTGGACGATGCGGTCTCGGCGACATTGCCCAGCATGTCGCGCACCAGCGCATTGTCGAAGCCGCGCTTGCGGGCCTCCACCAGCATGCGGGCATTGTTCGGGTAAAGGCAGCCGGCCTTGGCATCCGTCGGCATGCATTCCAGCGTCGGGCGGCGGAAGGGCGAGACCGTGAGCGACGAGGCCGCCTTCGGATCGCCCATCGGCGCCTCGAACAGGCAGAGCGCGAAGCGGGTCGATTCCGCGTCGGGCGCCACGACGCTGAACGAACCGTGCTCGGCCCAGTACATCGGCTTGATGTAGATGGCCGTCCTGCCGTCGAACCGCTTCACGCCTTCCCACGACAGCGCCTCGATCTCCTCGGCCGACACGGTCGCCTTGAGGCCCAGCGCCTGCGCCGAGCGGTTGACGCGCTGGCAATGCAGGTCGAGATCCGGCGCGATGCCGTCGAACCAGCGTGCGCCGTCGAACACGGTCGAGCCGAGCCACATGGCATGCGAGGTGGGGCCGATGAGCGGCGGGTTGCCCGAAATCCATTCGCCGTCCACGAAGGTCCAGGTCGTCGAGCGCGGTGAGGTATCGACTGGCATTTTGAAAACTCCTTTTCGCCCATCAAGGCCGGACCGGCCGGGCCGGTCAAGCCCGACTGACTTCTGACAGTGCAGGCCGCTTGTCCATTCAAGATGTTGAATAGGTGCATCAGGTCTTATCATGGGTGGCGCGATTGAGAGGCCGCGGAGCGCATGCGATAGAGGGCAAAAGGAGACAGCCATGCGCGCCATGTATTTCGAAGCCTTCGAAGCCACGCCCGACGTCCGCACCCTGCCGGACCCGACGCCAACGGAGGGCGGCGTGGTGATCAAGGTGGAGGCGACGGGCCTGTGCCGCAGCGACTGGCATGGCTGGATGGGCCACGACCCTGATATCAGGCTGCCGCATGTGCCGGGCCATGAACTTGCCGGAAAGGTCGTGGCGGTCGGCAAGGGTGTGCGCCGCTTCCGCGAAGGCCAGCGCGTGACGGTGCCGTTCGTCTCCGGCTGCGGCCATTGCGGCGAATGCCGCTCGGGCAACCAGCAGGTCTGCGAGGAGCAGTTCCAGCCGGGCTTCACCCATTGGGGCTCGTTTGCCGAATATGTTGCGATCGACTACGCCGACCAGAACCTCGTGCACCTGCCCGAGGCGATCGACTATGCGACGGCCGCCAGCCTCGGCTGCCGCTTCGCCACCTCCTTCCGCGCCGTGGTGGACCAGGCACGGGTGAAGGGCGGCGAATGGGTGGCGGTGCATGGCTGCGGCGGCGTCGGCCTGTCGGCGATCATGATCGCGGCGGCCCTCGGCGCAAACCCCGTCGCCATCGACATTTCCGACGAGAAGCTCGAATTCGCCCGCAAGATGGGTGCCGTCGCCACCATCAACGCCAGGGAGGTGGTCGATGTCGCGGAGGCCGTGCGCGATATCACGGGGGGCGGCGCACATGCCTCCGTCGATGCGCTCGGCTCGCCCGTCACCTGCTTCAACTCCATCAAGAACCTGCGCCGGCGCGGCCGCCATGTGCAGGTCGGGCTGATGCTGGCAGACCATGCCGCGCCGCAGATCCCGATGGCGCAGGTCATCGGCCACGAGCTGGAAATCTACGGCAGCCACGGCATGCAGGCCTGGCGCTACGACGCCATGCTCGCCATGATCGAAAGCGGCAAGCTTGCCCCGCAAAACCTGATCGGCCGCCATATCAGCCTCGACGAGGCCGTGCCGGCGCTGATGGCCATGGACAAGGCCACCGATCTCGGCATCAGCGTGATCACGCGGTTCTGAGGGAATAATATTTGCCTGCCGCACCCGCCATCGCGTGCCCGGAGGGGCTACTTCGAGAGGAGACCCGGCGAAGGGCCAAGCCTCACGGCTGTACGATGACGGATGCTGTTGAACGCGGTCGGGGCGGGCAACGTGCGCCGACAGGAGACAAGCGCTCGCTCATTTCATATTAATCCAGAAGCGGTAGAGATAAGATATTTACCCATTCAGGTGGCATTCACATGCATTTGGAAGAGCAAACGGTCGCTTCGCAAATTATATTATACCTTTTGATGCCACTCTTTTTTCTTGGCGTCGTGAGCATGATTATCGTCATCATGCTCCTCCTCTCCCGCACCAGTTCGCTTTTAACAGGCTCGAAAGAAAAGAGTCTGTCCCGGGGGGAGCGCAACGCTTTGCAATTCTCTCGCTTCAACGCCTTCCTTGTTGAAAGTCGCTTCAAGCGGCTGCGGATAGCGCTTTTTTGCAGTATCGGCCTCTCATATTCCGCATTTGCTCTGATTTTCCTTCTCGACCGGTTTTGGAAGTAGCCTTTCAAGGCGAGCAATAAGGCTAGCGTCGTCTTTAGGCCGAACGCTGCTGCGGCTGGATTGAGCCAATTCGGAATTTTTGGACTTGCTCCAAACCTCTTATGGAAATCCTCAGGGCGGCAGCCTGGATTTGGCGGTATAGCAGGAATATTGTCGATCCCCTCGAAAAGGGCCTTGATGTTGCTCCTTAATGCGGACGCAATCCATCCCATCACCCTGCCCGACGGGACCGTCTATCGGGACACGGTTTACCTGAAGAACGTCATCGATCATCCGCGCATGGAGATCGGCGACTTCAGCTATTACACGCATTCCGGCAGGCGCGAAGACACGGCCTTGATCCTGGCGCCCTATCTCGGGCACGCATGTCGCGAGAGGCTGGTGATCGGCAAGTTCGTTCAGATCGCGCGCGGAAGCTATTTCATCACGAGTTCCGCCAACCATCCGATGGCCGGCTTCACCACCTATCCGTTTCGCATCTTCAAGCCGGAGACCTTCGGCTACAAGGACCTGCCTGTCAAAGATACGATCGTGGACCACGATGTCTGGATCGGCCAGAATGCGGCCATCATGCCCGGCGTCCATATCGGTTCGGGCGCGATCGTCGCTGCCGCCTCGGTCGTTACCCGGGATGTTCCGCCTTACGCCGTTGTCGGCGGAAATCCGGCATCCGTCATCCGGATGCGCTATTCGAACGACGTCATCGACGAGCTGCTTGGCCTCGCCTGGTGGGACTGGCCGCTCGACAGGATCGAAGCCAACCTGCCGGCACTGAGCAGCGGCGACATGGCCGCCCTGCGGCGGGCCTGAAGAACCGCCTGCTCACGGAAAAAATCCCGCGCGTGCCGGCAGTCGCGTCAGTAGCCGGAAAGCCGCCATGATTGGATGGTCAGCCTGTTGAAAACGGGAGGGGCCATGTTCGCTCGCTATGTCGCATGCCTGCTTTTCGTGAGCGTTCTCATCTCGGGGCAAGCCCGCGCCCAGGCGTGGGAGGACGTCGATCCGGCCGCTGCCGGCTGGTCCGTGGAACGGCTTGCGGCCGCGCGCCTGCAGGCGGAGAAACTGAAGCCCACCGCGTTGATGATCGTTCACGACGGACGGGTCGTTGCCCGGTGGGGCGACACGTCGCGCAAGGTCAACATGGCGTCCGTGCGCAAAAGCCTGCTCAGCGCGCTCTATGGCATTGCCGTCGCCGATGGCCGCATCGACCTGTCGAGCACGCTTGCCGAACTCGGCATCGACGACACCGCGCCCCGCCTCACAGAAGAGGAGAAAACGGCGACGGTGCGCGATCTGCTGATGGCGCGATCGGGCATCTATCATAAAGCCGCCCATGAGACGGCGGCGATCAAGCGCCGGCGGCCGGAGCGCGGCAGCCATCCGCCGGGGTCTTTCTGGTTCTACAACAACTGGGATTTCAACACGCTTGGCACGATCTACCGGCAGCGAACCGGGGAAGACATCTTCGCGAGCTTCCAGAACCGGATTGCCCGACCGATCGGCATGGAGGATTTCTCGCTTCGGGACGGCCGTTATGTGCTGGAGAAAGTGTCCGAGCACCCGGCCTATCCGTTTCGGCTCAGCGCGCGGGACGCCGCGCGTTTCGGCCAGCTTTTCCTTGACGACGGCATGTGGGGCGGCAAGCAGATCGTTCCGCGGGCATGGGTCCGGGAATCGACGACGGCCTATTCGCAGGCGAAACGGATGCGGCAGGGCTATGGCTATATGTGGTGGACGCTCCCCGGGGATACCTGGGGACCGCATGCCTTCTACGCGTCCGGTTACGGCGGGCAGATCATCGCCGTCGTGCCGTCGAAGCGGCTCGTCGTGGCGCAGACCATCGATCTCAAGCAGAACCCGTCGGGTGTGCGCACCAGCGCCTTCATCGACGTGCTGAAGACGATCGCTTCCGCCTCCCCCTGAATGCAAGGAAGCGCGTCTCCCGCGGTGCAATTGACATTCCCTCGCCAATCACCGCCAATCGCGAGCGAGGAAAACCGGGGGAATCGCCTGCCATGTCCCATGCCGCCTATGTGTTCGATGCCTATGGCACGCTGTTCGACGTGCATGCGGCGGTGCGGCGGCATGCGGGAGACGTGGGGCCGGACTACCGGCTGTTTTCCGAGATGTGGCGCGCCAAGCAGCTGGAATATTCCTGGACGCGCGCGCTGATGGGCGCTTACGCCGATTTCTGGCAGCTGACGGAGCAGGCGCTGGACTACACGTTCCAGCGCGTCAGCGGCGTCGATCCGGCGCTGCGGTCGAAGCTGCTCGATGCCTACTGGACGCTCGACTGCTATCCGGAAGTGCCGGCGGTGCTGAAGGCGCTGAAGAGCCGGGGCGCGCACATCGCCATTCTCTCCAACGGTTCGCCCGCCATGCTCGCGTCCGCGGTGAAGAACGCCGCGCTCGACACCGTCATCGACGACATCTTTTCCGTCGATGCGCTGAAGACCTACAAGACCGCGCCCGCGGTCTACGATCTCGTCACGACCAGTTACCGGCTCTACCCCGATGCCGTGTCCTTCCAGTCCTCCAACCGCTGGGACATTGCGGGTGCGACGAAATTCGGCTTCCGCACCGTCTGGATCAACCGCGCCGACATGCCGGACGAATATTTCGACCTCGGCCCCGCGCTCATCCTTCCCTCGCTCGAAAGCCTCTGACATGGCCTGGTCCGCCGCACAGTACCTGAAATTCGAAGACGAACGCACGCGGCCCGCGCGCGACCTTCTGGCCCAGGTGCCGGTCGATCTGCCGGCGGGTACGGTCTACGATCTCGGCTGCGGCCCGGGCAATTCCACCGAACTTCTGGTGCAGCGCTTCCCCGGGCGGGGCGTGAAGGGCGTCGATAATGCGGCCGACATGCTGAAGGCGGCCCGGGCGCGCCTGCCGGGCGTGGATTTCGTCGAATGCGACCTTGCGACATGGCGTCCGCCGGCACCCGCCGCCCTGCTCTATGCCAATGCCGTGTTCCAGTGGCTGCCGGATCATCTGGCGCTCATGGCAACGCTGATGGACGGATTGCGCCCCGGCGGCGTGCTTGCCGTGCAGATGCCGGACAATTTCGACGAGCCCTCGCACAGGCTGATGGAGGAAAGCGCGCTGGCCGGTCCCTGGCAGAGCGTATTTGCCGACGGCGCGCCGCGTCGCAAGCGCCTTCCCCCGCCCGCCGCTTATTTCGATGCGCTTGCGCCCAAGGCCACGCGCGTCGATGTGTGGCATACCGCCTACAATCACCCGATGGCCGATGCCGGCGCCATCGTGGAATGGGTCAAGGGCACCGGCCTCAGGCGCTATCTCGAGCATATCCCCGCCGAACACCACGAAGCCTTCCTTGCCGATTACGAAGGGCGTATCGCCGCCGCCTATCCGCCGCTTGCGGACGGACGGCGTCTGCTACGCTTTCCGCGGCTGTTCGTCATCGCGGTCAAGGCGTAAGCGGCTTCAGATCTTCTCGGCCAGGAAATCGATGAAGGCGCGGATGCGGGCGGCGAGGTGCTCGTGGCCGACATAGACAGCGTGCACCTGCTCCTCCTGCACGGGATTGTAGTCGGCCAGCACTTCGACAAGGCGGCCGGCGGCGATGTCGCCGTCGACATGGAACTTGCCGATGCGGGCAATGCCCACGCCCTCCAGGCAGAGCAGCCGCGCGACGGAGCCGCTTGCCGCCATGACATTGCCCGGCGCCGGCACGGGATAGACGGCGCTCGTGCCGGGATCGCGGAACGGCCATTCGCCCGGCGCACGCCCGAAGGTGAAGGTGATGCAGTTGTGGTTCGCGAGATCGGCCGGCACCTGCGGTGTGCCGTGCACGGCGAGATAACCCGGCGTGGCGACCGTGATGCGATGGCTGACCAGGAGCTTGCGCGCCTTGAGCGATGAATCGGCCATGGGTGCGGTGCGGAACGCGATATCCGTGCGCTCCTCCACGAGATCGATCAGCCCGTCGCTGAGCGACAGTTCCAGCCGCACATCCGGATAGAGCGAGAGGAATTCGCCGACGAGCGGGATGATGTAGCACTCGCCGAACCCGATCGTCGCATTGACGCGCAGCAGGCCGCGCGGCTTGGCCTGCGCGCCCTGCGCGACCAGCCGCTCCATCTCGTCGATTTCCGCCAGCACGCGCCGGGCGCGCGCCAGATAGGTCTCGCCTTCCGGCGTCAGCAGCAGCGAGCGCGTGGTGCGCACGAGAAGGCGCGTGCCGAGCCGGTCCTCGATGCGCGTCACCAGCTTGCTGACCGCTGAGGGCGTGAGCTTCAGGCGCCGCGCCGTCGCCGAGAAGCTGCCCGTCTCGGCCGCCGAGACGAAGACCTCCATTTCGCCGGTGCGATTATCCATGGGTCCCATCCTGTGAATTTGTTTCACAGCTATTTATCCATTGCTGCCGATTATCATTCAAGTGGCGAGGCCGCATATTCGCACCATCCGTTCCGCGCGGCGACCGGGGCCATTCTCAAGCCCTGCGCGCCCGTAACCCCGTGAAGGTGTTCCATGCCCCTTGCCCTCTTTGCCCTGACCGTCGCGGCCTACGCGATCGGCACCACGGAGTTCGTGATCGTCGGCCTGTTGCCGACCGTCGCCTCCGACCTCGACATCACCCTGCCGCTCGCCGGCCTCATCGTCTCCGTCTATGCGCTCGGCGTCACCTTCGGCGCGCCGGTTCTGACCGCGCTCACCGGCAGGCTCGGCCGCAAGCCGCTGCTGGTCGGCCTCATGGCGCTGTTCATCGCCGGCAATGCGCTCGCCGCGCTGTCGCCGACCTACGAGATGCTGCTTGTCGGCCGCGTGCTCTCGGCCTTCGCGCACGGCGTGTTCTTCTCCGTCGGCGCCACCATTGCCGCCGATCTCGTCGCGCCGGACCGCCGCGCTTCGGCCATCGCCATGATGTTCATGGGGCTGACCGTCGCCATCGTCACCGGCGTGCCGCTCGGCACCTTCATCGGCCAGACCTTCGGCTGGCGCGCCACCTTCTGGGCCGTGGCCGGCCTTGGCGTCGTCGCGCTCGCCGCCATCGCGCTGCTGCTGCCCTCCGATCTCAAGCGCGAGACGCCGGCCGGCCTCATGCAGCAGGTGCGCGTGCTCGGCTCGGGTCGCCTTCTCGTCGTCTTCGCCATGACGGCGCTCGGCTATGGCGGCACCTTCGTCACCTTCACCTTCCTGTCGCCGCTGCTGCAGGACATCACCGGCTTTTCCGCCAACATGGTCAGCCTCGTGCTGGTGCTCTACGGCGTCGCCATCGCCATCGGCAATCTCGTCGGTGGCAAGATCGCGGACCGCGATCCGGTGAAGGCGCTTGCCGTGATGTTCGCGCTCCAGGCGGCGGCGCTCGCCGTGCTGACCCTGACCGCACCCTCCCCGGTCCTGGCGCTGGTCACGCTCGCCGCCATCGGCTTCCTGTCCTTCGCCACCGTGCCCGGCCTCCAGCTTTACGTGGTCGACATGGCCCGGCGTCACCGCCCCGCCGCCGTCGATGTCGCCTCCGCGCTCAACATCGCCGCCTTCAATCTCGGCATCGCGGCCGGCGCCTGGATCGGCGGGCTCGTCGTCGCCTCGCCGCTCGGGCTTGGCGCAACGCCCTGGGTCGGCGCGATCCTCGTGGCCGGCGCGCTCGGCCTGACGGTCCTGAGCGGCGCGCTCGATCGCCGCGAACGCAGCCAGCTGGGCGCCGCCCCCGAGCTTGCCTGAAACCCTTCCTCTGCCGGACGATCCTTCTCGGTCCGGCGGTCCACCAACCTCAAAAAGGAGACCTTATGAAAACCGTCAACGCCAATGGCGCCCACATTCCCCAGCTCGGCTTCGGCACCTTCCGCATGCCGGAAAACGACGTCCTCTCGATCCTGCCGAAGGCGCTGCAGGCCGGCTTCACCCATGTCGACACCGCCCAGATCTACGAGAACGAGGCGGCGGTCGGCGAGGCCATCCAGCGCTCGGGCATGGCCCGCGAAAACATCTTCCTCACCACCAAGGTCTGGGTCGCGAACTACGCCAAGGCGGCGTTTGCCGCCTCCGTGGAGGAAAGCCTGCGCAAGCTGAGGACCGACCATGTCGATCTTCTCCTGCTGCACTGGCCGAACAATGCCGTGCCGCTCGACGTGCAGATCGCCGAACTCAATGCCGTGCGCGAACGCGGCCTGACCCGGCATATCGGCATCAGCAACTTCAACACCGCCCTGATGGCCGAGGCCGTGCGCCTGAGCCCCGCGCCGCTCGCCACCAACCAGGTCGAATACCACCCGTTCCTCGACCAGACGAAGGTGCGCGAAGCCGCAGAGACCTACGGCATGGCGCTCACGGCCTACTTCGCCATGGCTGATGGCAAGGTGCCGGCCGAGCCTGTGCTGAAGGAGATCGGCGCGGCCCATGGCAAGTCCGCCGCACAGGTCGCGCTGCGCTGGCTGATCCAGCAGCCGGACGTGGTGGCCCTCACCAAGACGGTGACCGAGGCGCGGCTTGCCGAAAACCTGGGGATCTTCGACTTTTCGCTGACGGCGGACGAGATGATGCGCATCCACGCTCTCGCCCGCGCCAACGGCCGCATCGTCAGCCCGGACGGCCTCGCCCCGGCGTGGGATGTGGCTGCCTGATACGCTTCTGCCAAGCGCCGAATAAGGAGCAAGGCAGTTCAGTTTCCCCTTCTCCCCCGCGGGGAGAAGGTGCCGGCAGGCGGATGAGGGGGATGCCGCAGGCAAGGAGCCGCTCAGCTTTCACTCTCCCCCTCATCCGACCCTTCGGGCCACCTTCTCCCCCAAGGGGAGAAGGGAAGCTGAACCGCCTTGCCTCAGACCCGGCAATCCCAGCCTCCACCGCGAAAAATAGCCCCGGCTTCCCAAAGGCGCGGCGGCCGGATATGGATGGAGCCGCCGCCGCGCGTGCGGTTGGGAGCCCCTCATGCAATCCTCGTCGTCAACCGTCTTTTCGCCGGACTGGCCGGCCATCGTCGCCGTCGTGCTCGGCGTCACCGCGTTTTCCGTCGCGCAGGGGCTGACCTATCCGCTGATCTCGCTGACGCTGGAGGCGCGCGGCTTTTCGCCGGGGCTGATCGGCGTCAATGCGCTGGCCTTCGCCGGCGGCCTTGCCGCCTCCACCCTGATGCTCGGCACGCTGACGGCCCGCTGGCGCGCCGACCGGCTGATCATCGCAAGCCTCATCGGCTGCTCGCTGTGCCTGGCCACCTTCGCGGCCTCCGGCTCCTTCGCCGTCTGGCTTCTCGCGCGTTTCCTGCTGGGTTTCTTCGCCAGCCTCATCTTCATGCTGGGCGAGGCGTGGCTGAACGCCGCCTGCCCGGACCGCCTGCGCGGCCGCGTCTCCGGCATCTATGGTGCCGGCATGTGCGCGGGCTTTGCCGCCGGGCCGCTCGCCATTCCGCTTCTGGGCAGCGCAAGCGGCATAGGCTTCGCCATGACGGCGATCTATCTCGCCATCGTCGCCTTCGCGACGGCCATGCTGATGTTCTCGACGAAGACGGTGCCGGAACCGTCCTCCACCGGCGATGTCTTCCGCTTCTTCCGTGCCGCGCCGCTCCTGGCCGGCATGGTCTTCGTCTTTGGCTTTGCCGATATCGCGGCGATCTCCGCCATGCCGGTCTATTTCGTGAAGATGGGCTATAGCGAGGCCTTCGCGGCCGTCAGCGTCACCGTGCTCGCCCTGCCCACGGCCATCGCCCAGCCCTTCATCGGCGTGCTGCTCGACCGCTTCCCGCGCGAACGCGTCGCGCTCACCGCCGTCACCGTGGCGGCCGCGAGCTACCTGCTCCTGCCTTCCATGACCTCGGAGATCGCCATCCTCTCCGTTTTCGCGCTGATGGGCACGGCCACCTTCTCGCTCTATACCTGCGCACTCACCATGCTCGGCGAACGCCACAGCGGCGCCATGCTGGTCGCCGGAAGTGCTGCCTTCGCGCTCGCCTATGCGGCCGGCAGCGGGGCGGGATCGGGCCTGACGGGCGCCATCATGGAAGCCGGCGGCCCCAAGGCCGGGCCGCTCTCGGTGGGCATCGGGCTGGTGATCTTCACGGCTTTCATGATGAAGGCGCGGAAGCGGTAGCTGCTAGGCCAATGCCCGCGGCCCGCTGCGCACATGGCTGAAGGCGCAGGCTGCGGCGTGAGGATGCCATCCCGCCGTGAAGCGGGATGGCGATCGAAAAAATCAGACGAACTGGCTGAGGCCCGGGACCGAATCGACGACTTCGTCGACCGTCTCGGCGCCGGCGTGTTCGCGGGCGACGGCGAGCGTTTCCTTGGCGAGGCCGGTGATTTCGCCCATGCCGAGGCCCTGGCTCATCAGCTGCTGGCCGAGACCCATGACGCCACCGCCGCCGAGGGCGCTCATCAGGCCGCCGAGCAGGCCCTTGCCCTCGCCTTCGCCGTTATACTGGGCGACGAGGTCGGAGGCGCCGGGAATGGCTTCGATCATGCGCGCAACGGGGCCATCGGCCGCCTCGCGCTGAAGGAAACCCAGCATCATGCCGATGGCCTTTTCGGCAAGGGCGGGCTCGATGCCGACGGCATTGGCGACGCGAGTGACGAGTTCATTCATGGACGATCCTCCAAAGGAATTGACGTTAACGTCAAGGTAAATGAGTTCTCCGGCAAACTCAAGCCGGTGGGCCGCGGATTCGACCGCCGGGCGGCGGCCGTGAAAGCGTGTTGTTCCCGTGCCTGACTATCCTTATAACCTCCTTGAGACGATTCAATGAAAACCGTTCGGCGCGGCGATCCGCCCCGTCACGGGAATCGTGGCAGGAACCGGCAGTCAGGGAGTTTCAACGTGACGGATTCCATTCTTCAGGACGGAAAACTCTATATCGGCACCAGCCGCAAGCCCGACGACACCAACAACAAGCCCGAATATCTCGACCTGAAGTTCGGCAACCGCCACGGCCTCGTGACGGGCGCGACCGGCACGGGCAAGACGGTGACGCTGCAGATCCTCGCGGAAGGGTTTTCCAATGCCGGCGTGCCGGTGTTCTGCGCCGACGTGAAGGGCGACCTCTCGGGCATCGGCGCCATGGGCGAGCCGAAGGATTTTCTCCAGAAGCGCGCCGACCAGATCGGGCTCACGCCCTACGAGTTCCAGGAATTCCCCGTGATCTTCTGGGATCTCTACGGCGAGAAGGGCCACCGCGTCCGCACCACCATCTCCGAAATGGGCCCGCTTTTGCTCTCGCGCCTGATGAACGCGACGGATGCGCAGGAAGGCGTGATCAACATCGCCTTCAAGATCGCCGACCAGGGCGGCCTGCCGCTGCTCGACCTCAAGGATTTCCAGGCGCTGCTCAACTATATGGGCGAGAACGCCTCGACGCTTTCCAACCAGTTCGGCTTCATCTCCAAGGCCTCGGTCGGCTCGATCCAGCGCGAACTGCTGATCCTCGAACAGCAGGGCGCCGTGCAGTTCTTCGGCGAGCCGGCACTGAAGATTTCCGACATCATGCGCACCACCAATGACGGGCGCGGCGCGATCTCGGTGCTGGCCGCCGACAAGCTGATGATGAACCCGCGCCTCTACGGCACCTTCCTCTTGTGGATGCTCTCCGAGCTCTTCGAGGTGCTGCCGGAAGTGGGCGATCCCGACAAGCCGAAGCTGGTGTTCTTCTTCGACGAGGCCCATCTCCTGTTCAACGATGCGCCGAAGGTGCTGATCGAGCGGGTGGAGCAGGTCGTGCGCCTCATCCGCTCCAAGGGCGTGGGCGTCTATTTCGTCACGCAGAACCCGCTCGACGTGCCCGAGACGGTGCTCGCCCAGCTCGGCAACCGCGTGCAGCATGCGCTGCGCGCCTATACGCCGCGCGAGCAGAAGGCGGTGAAGACCGCCGCCGACACATTCCGCCCCAACCCGGACTTCAACTGCGCCGAGGTCATCACCAATCTCGGCACCGGCGAGGCGCTGGTCTCGACGCTGGAGGGCAAGGGCGCGCCCTCGATGGTGGAACGCACTTTGATCCGCCCGCCGGCCTCGCGGCTTGGCCCCGTCACGGAGGCGGAGCGCCAGGCGATCATGAAGGTGAGCCCCGTCGCCGGCCTCTATGACGAGGATTTCGACCGCGAGTCGGCCTATGAAATCCTGACGGCGCGCGCCAAGAAGGCGGTCGATGCCGCCGCCGCGCAGCAGCAGGCCGACGCCGACCAGACGAGCCAGCAGTCCTCCGGCGGCAGCCGCTGGACCCTGCCCGGCTTCGGCGACGAGGAGCCCGCTGCCACGTCCGCCCCCAAGCAGGCCAAGCCCCGTGCGGGTTATCAGCGCGAGACGGTAGCGGAAGCGGCGATGAAATCCGTGGCACGCACCGTGGCGTCCTCCCTCGGCCGCGCGCTGGTGCGCGGCATCCTGGGGAGCTTGCGGCGGTAGGGCTGCATCGGAGCCCGGCGCTCACCCCCCTTGCCCTTCCAGCCAATCTCCCCCCTTGTGGGGGAGATGTCCGGCAGGGCAGAGGGGGGAGCCCACCCGCCCCGTTGCCAATCGGTCCCGCCGATGTTACCCATCTGCCGTTCGCAACACGTAAGAGAGGGCTGTGCCGTGAAGGTCGGCTTCCTGCCACATCGCACACATGGCCCTGGTTTTGCCCTGCAAATGCGTTTGCAGGGCTGATCGGAACGAACACACTTTCTTTTCTGGTCTGCCCTTCCGGCGATGCGGTCCACCGCATCGAATGTCCTTGCGCCTCCGCGTGACCGACGGCCGATGCCGCGCCGCGGGGCCTTGAAGACCAGAGAACTTTCATGTCGCTCATCAATATCCGTGCGCTCGGCGTCACGTTTTCCGTCCCGCTTTTTTCGAATCTCAACCTTGCCGTCGCCAGCGGCGACCGCATCGGGCTCATCGCCGCAAACGGGCGCGGCAAATCCACGCTGCTGAAATGCATCACCGGCGCCTTCGAGCCGACGACGGGCGAGATCACCCGCGCCCGTGGCCTGACCGTCGGCCATATGGAGCAGCATATCGCGCCCGGGCTTGAGGCCCTGACCTTCCGTGAGGCGGTGCTCGATGCGCTGCCGGCCGAGCAGCGGGACAGCGAAAGCTGGCGGGCGGATGTCACGCTGGAGGAACTGGAGGTGCCGCAGGAGCTGCGCGAGCGTCCGCTTGCGGCGCTGAGCGGCGGCTGGCAGCGCATCGCGCTGATCGCCCGCGTGCGCGTGAGCGAGCCGGACGTGCTTCTGCTCGACGAGCCCACCAACCATCTCGACCTGGAAAAGATCGCCCGGCTGGAAAGCTGGCTCGCCACCCTGCCGCGCGACATGCCGGTCATCCTTTCGAGCCACGACCGCGCCTTTCTCGATGCGGTGACGAACCGCACGCTGTTCCTCAGGCCCGAGCGCTCGCAGCTCTTCGCCCTGCCCTATTCCCGCGCCCGCGCCGCGCTGGACGAGGCGGATGCCGCCGAGGAGCGACGCTTCGAGAAGGACATGAAGACGGCGGCGCAGCTGCGCCAGCAGGCGGCGAAGCTGCACAATATCGGCGTCAACTCCGGCAGCGACCTGCTGGTGGTGAAGACCAAGCAGCTCAAGGCCCGTGCGGAGCGGATCGAGGATGCGGCGCGTCCCGCCCATCAGGAGAACGCCGCCGGCGCCATCCGGCTCGCCAATCGCGGCACCCATGCCAAGGTGCTGGTAACGCTGGAGGACTTTCCGGTCGAAACACCCGACGGCACGCTTCTCTTCCGCACCGGCAAGAAATTCATCTGCCAGGGCGACAGGATCGTGCTGCTGGGCCTCAACGGCACCGGCAAGACACGGCTGGTGCGGCGGCTGAAGGCGGCCATCGAGGGTGAGGCGCAGGAGGGCATCAAGCCGACGCCCTCGCTGGTGCTCGGCTATGGCGACCAGGCGCTTTCGGACCTGTCGGACGACGAGACGCCGCATGGCACGATCATCCATCGCTTCGATGTGGGCGACCAGCGGGCGCGCAGCCTGCTGGCCGGCGCGGGCTTTTCCATGGAGATGCAGGGCCGGCCGGTGGGGTTGCTGTCGGGCGGGCAGAAGGCCCGGCTCGGCATGCTGGTGCTGCGCCTCACCAACCCGAACTTCTATGTGCTCGACGAGCCGACCAACCACCTCGATATCGAGGGACAGGAAGCGCTGGAACGGGAGCTGACCGCCCAACAGGCGAGCTGCCTCTTCGTATCGCACGACCGCGCCTTCGTGCGGACGGTGGCGAACCGCTTCTGGCTCATCGAGAAGCGGCGGCTGGTCGAGGTGGACGGTCCGGAAGACTTCTTCGAGGAAGCCGCGCTATTTGCGTAAGGCAATGCGCGGATCGCCGGCAAAATCCTCGCGGGAAAAGCCGATGCGTCTTGGCGGGTGGTCGCAGAGCGCCTGCACGCCAAGCGGCGAAAGCCGGATGCGCCAGGTCTGGCGCTCCACCGGCTTCGGCGCGGCAAAGCCTTTTGCCGTAAGCAACGCCATGTTGCCGCCGGCGCCGGGATCGCGCACCGAGCGATAGAGAATGGCGTCGATGCCGGCTTGCCGCGCGGCATCGGCCAGCGCCTGACAGGCGGCGTAATCGGTCGGGTGCGTCCATGAGGCCGCATCGCGGTCGAGCGGCGGGCGGGTGAGATCGATCGCCTGTCCGGTGGCGATGGCGGCGGAAAAGGCGGTGTAGTCGGCGGCATTGGCCGGCAGCGGCGTCGCGGGGGATTCGGAAAAGAACAGCAGCCGGTAGAAGGCCATTTCGGCCAATGCCGTCTCCACCGTCAGCCCGGCATAGTAGACGCCGAGCGTGCGGCCGGCGCGGCGGAACCGCGAGCCGTGCGGATAGGCCGCGCCATAGCGGAAGGGTGTGGCAAGCAGGTAATCGAGGCCGGCGCATTCGGGCGGCAGCACGGGCTTGCTGTCTTCGAGCAGGTCCTCCAGCAGCGCCTGCTCGTCCAGGGTATCGACGAGCTTCAGCGTGGAGACGCGGTGCTGCGCCTCGATGAGCCGCCAGACCTCGCCTGCGAAGGGCCGCGCCTCAGACGAGAGCGCGACGGGCGTCCAGATAGGCAAGGACATCGACAAGGCCGGAAATGGAAACGATACGATCGACGGGACGGGCCTGGAGAGCCGTGTTCTCCGCGCTCATCCAGGCGCGGGCCACCCCCTCGTCGCCGCCGGTGATGGCATCGAGCGAGCGGAACAGGCGCACGAGCAGCACGGCGAGTTCGAAGGGCTTGGTGCCGCGTTCGAGAAGCACATCCTGCCGCTTGAGTCGCGAGACCGTCGCCTCGGAAACGCCGATGACCGCCGAGAGGATGCGCGCCGTCAGCCCGAGCCGCTCGGCCGCATTGACCGCCGCCTTGGTGAGCACGACGCCTTCGGCATTGGCCTGAAGAACGGGTTTGCGCTGCATGATGCGATCTCCTTTCATGAGAAAGAATATAGCCTATATTTTTCCAATGACAAGGGAGAGGTGGATTGCGCGGACCCAATCGGCTCAGGACCGTATCGACGGCAAAGAGCCCGGATGCAGGGGACATCCGGGCCTTCGGGGAGGCCATGAACGACAAGGGTTACTTGCAGACCTTGATCTTCTTGATCACGACATTGCCGTAGTAATCGTAGGACTTCACCTTCTTGATGAAGCACTGGGGCTTGTAGCCGTAGCTGTAGTTTCCGGCCTGCGAGGGTGCGGCGAAGGAAACGGCGGCGACGAGGGCGATGGTGGCGGAAACGATGAACGTGCGCATGGGTCTCTCCTGATCTCTGGGGTGACGAGCTGTTCTCGTCCGGTGATCAGAAGGTCTCACGGCGCGGCCGCATGCGCTGTTTCCGGGGGAACAAGCAAAAGGCCGCCCCGGACAAGGGACGGCCTTTCGAATTCGGGCGCCCGATCAGACGACGGTCGTCTTGACGTCCAGGTTGCCGCGGGTGGCGTGGCTGTAAGGGCAGACGACATGCGCCTTCTTGACGAGATCTTCCAGCACGGCCTTGTCGACACCGGGGGCGGACACTTCCAGCGATGCCTCGATGCCGAAGCCGCCGCCATCTTCGCGCGGGCCGATGCCCACGGTCGCGGTGACCTTGGCATCATCCGGGATCTTCACCTTCTCCTTGCCGGCGACGAACTTGAGCGCGCCGAGGAAGCAGGCGGAATAGCCGACAGCGAAAAGCTTTTCGGGGTTTGCGCCGGTGGCGCCATCGCCGCCGAGTTCCTTGGGAACGGTCAGCGTGACATCGACGGTGCCGTCTTCGGTTGCGCCATGGCCGGCGCGGCCGCCGGTTGCAGAAGCCTTGGTCCTGTAGAGAATGGGCATGGGTGTCTCCTTTCCTGTGTTGATGATTGTTGATAGCGCAAAATTAGATTGTGCGCAATATGATTTTGCAAAATTGCAATTTCGGTCGTTCCATGCGACAATGGCACCATGACAGACAAACGTGACGAAGCCGAGACCAACGACATTCCGCCGGGCGCGCTGGCCCTCGACCAGCAGCTCTGCTTTGCCGTCTATTCCGCGGCGCATGCCATGAACCGCACCTACAAGCCGCTGCTCGATCCCTACGGCCTCACCTATCCGCAATATATCGTGCTTATGGCGCTGTGGGAGGAGGACGGCCGCACGGTCAAGGCGCTGGGCGAGACGCTCGGGCTCGATTCCGGCACGCTCTCGCCGCTCCTCAAGCGGCTGGAGGCGGCGGGCCATATCCGCCGCGCCCGCGACAAGGCCGACGAGCGGCAGGTGCTGATCACCCTCACGGACAAGGGCAAGGCGATGCAGGGTTCGGCCATCGGCATCCTCAAGGCGATCCGCCAGGCGACGGGCTGCACCGTGGAGAGCGTGCGGTCGCTGACGGGGGAGCTGCAACAGCTCACCGCACGGCTGGAAGCCGCCGCGCGACACGATACGGCCGCCTGACCGGCCTTTCCCCAGTTCCTTCATCCGCAGACCTTTAGCCGGCCGGCCCTTCCCGCTAGAGTGCGCCACGCGGCGGATCAGAACCGCGTCTGGGGGAACGATTGAACTGGCAGTGGTCCTGGCAACGGGCAAACATTGCGGCGGGCACCTGGTGCCTCGTCGTCGGCATGGGCATGATGACGTTCTGGCTCGCGGAGCCGGCCGCTCTTGCCGCCCGCCTGCCCGCCCTTCTCGGCATGAAGTTCAATGCGGCTCTCGCGGCCGCCATGACCGGTGCCGCCGTCCTCTTCACCTCGCGCGGTTTGCGGACGCTGCCCGCGCTGATGTTGGCGGTGGTCCTGACCTATGGCGTGCTGGCCCTGTCGCAGCACGTCCTTGCGATCGATATCGGCATCGACACGCTCCTGAACACGCCCTTCGTAGACATCGGCACCAGCCGGCCGGGCCGCATCGCGCCGAACACCGCCCTCTGCTTCATTCTCGTCAGCCTGGCGCTGCTGCTGCGCGTCATCAGGCGCAAGACCGACGCCGTGCAGGTCGTGCTCGGGCTCTCGGCCATCATCATCGCCGCCGCGGCCCTCATCGGCTATGCGATCGCGCTCGATATCGCGCATGACTGGATCCGCTTCACGCGCATGTCCATCCCGAGCGCCAGCTGCTTCATCGCGCTCGGCATTTCCATCGTTTTCGTCGAGACCGAGGAGACCGGCTTCCATCGCTCCACCCTCGCCAGCATCCTGGGCCTTTCCACCTATCTCGTGCTGCTGGCGATGGCCTATTACGAGCTGGCCCGCTACGAGGTCGCCTTCGGCATCACGTTTACGGCGGATACCGGCAATGCGCGCTCCACGCTCACCTCGCTCATCGTGATCTCCGGCCTCCTCTATGGCGGGCTGGTCGCGCATCTCTATTTTTCGTCGAGCCGGGCACGCGGCATGGCGGACGACCTCGCCGAAAGCCGCGCTCAGCTTGCCGCCATCATCGACAATGCCGTGGACGGCATCATCCTGATCGACGACCGCGGCACCATCCTCAAGGTCAACGCGGCCTGCACGCGCATCTTCGGCTACGATCCCGACGAGATGATCGGCCAGAACGTCAAGATGCTGATGCCCGATCCCTACCACCGCGAGCACGACCGCTATATCGCCAACTACCAGCGCAGCGGCGAGGCCAAGGTCATCGGCATCGGCCGCGAGGCGGAGGGCCGGCGCAAGAACGGCGAGGTCTTCCCGCTCGACCTGGCGGTCGCCCGCATCGATCGCCACGGCTCGACGGTCTATAGCGGCATCGTGCGCGACATTTCGGACCGGAAGGAGAGCGAGCACGCGCTGATCGAAGCCAATGCCGAGCTCGAGGAATTCGCCTATCGCACCTCGCACGACCTGCGCTCGCCGATCGCCTCGTCGATGGGCCTGCTCAACATTTCGCGCATGATGCTGGCCGACGGCGACCTCAAGGGGCTCGGCCAGACGCTCCAGCGCATGGAGAAGAATTTCGGCCGGCTCGACCACCTCATCCAGAACATCATCACCATCACGCGCAACCGCCTGATGGAGGAGGAAAAACGCCCGATCGCGCTGCGTGCCGCCGTCTCCGATGCCGTGGATTCGCTCTCTCACCTGGAGGAATTCAGGCGCATCCACATCGAAAATCACATCCCCGCAGAATTGACAATTATTAGCAATCCATCGAAATTCGACGTCATCGTCGGCAACATGCTCTCCAACGCGATCAAGTATCACGATCCGCAGGAGGCGCAGCCGAGGATCGATATCCGCGTCCTCCGCTCCGCCGGCGGGATACGACTGTCGGTGGAGGACAACGGTCTGGGCGTTCCGCCCGCCAGCCGCCATTTATTGTTCAGGATGTTCAAACGGCTGCACCCCAACCGGTCCTTCGGCAGCGGGCTTGGCCTTTATATATTGAGGAAAAGCGCGGAATCGCTCGGCGGCAGCGCGCTTTACGAGGCAAGGGACAAGGGCAGCCGGTTCATCATCGAGCTTCCCGTCGAGGAAAAACATGAAAATCCAGTCGATCCTGGTCGTCGATGACGACGAGAACGATCAGTTCATCTGCGAGTACACGATCCGCAAATACGACCCGGCCATCCATGTGCTGAAGGCCTTCGACGGCGCGGAAGCGCTCGACGTGCTGCGCGGCGACACGCCCGATGCCATCATCCTCGACATCAACATGCCCGTGATGAACGGCTTCGAGTTCCTGGACCGTTACGCGGAGGAATTCGAGGTCCATGCCCCCATCGTCGCCATGTTGACCAGTTCGCGTCTCGGCAAGGACCGCGAGCGGGCCATGCAGTACGATTTCGTCAAGAGCTATTTCGAAAAGCCGCTGGTGCCCGACCACTTGCGCATGATGGACGAACTGCTGGGCTGAGGCGGTTCGGGGCGTTCTCGGTTGTGGCCACCACCCACAACCCAAACGATTTGCACCCCGTTTCGCTTTCCCGCCTGCCTTTCCGTGAAAGCTTCGCCATAGTGGGCGCATGTCCACGATTCGCCCCCTGATTCCGCTTCTTATCACCGCCGGCATCCTGATCGGCGGCAATGGGTTGCAGGGCACGTTCATCGCGTTGCGCGCGGCCAATGAAGGCTTCTCGACCTCGGTGATCGGCATCGTCGGCGCGGGCTACAGCATCGGCTTTGCCATCGGCTGCATCTACGTGACGCGCGTGCTGCGGGCCATCGGCCATATCCGCACCTTCTCCGCCATGGCGGCCATCGCGTCCGCCTCGGCCATCGCCATGGTGCTGGTCATCGATCCCGTCTTCTGGTTCGCCATGCGGCTCGTCGCCGGCATCTGCTTTGCCAGCCTCTTCGCCACCGTCGAAAGCTGGCTGAACGCCGCCGTCACCAATTCCAACCGGGCGCGCACGCTCTCCGTCTACCGCCTGGTCGACCTCGGCTCGGTGACGGCAGCGCAATATGTCATCCCCGGCTTCGGCATCGGCGGGTTCGAGATCTTCGCCTTCATCGCCATGGCGCTGTCGCTGTCGCTCGTGCCGATCTCGCTTGCCGACCGCTCCAGCCCCACCGTGCCGGAGGCGATCCGCTTCGACGTGAAGAAGCTGTGGAACATCTCGCCGCTCGCCACCGTCGGCTGCATCGTCGTGGGCCTGACCAATGCGGCCTTCCGCAATCTCGGGCCGATCTATGCCCACGACATCGGGCTTTCGGTGACGGCCATCGCGAGCTTCATGAGCGCGGGCATCGTCGGCGGCGTGGTGCTGCAATATCCGCTCGGCATCTATTCCGACCGGCTCGACCGGCGCCTGATCATCCTCGTCGCCACGCTGGGCTCGACGCTTGCCGCGCTCTATCTCGCCTTCTTCGCCGGCGGCAACGAATGGAAGAACCTCGTCGGCATCTTCGTCTTCGGCGCCTTCGCCATGCCGCTCTATTCGCTCTGCTCGGCCCACGCCAACGATCATGCCGGCGAAGGCGAGCATGCGCTGGTTTCGGCCGGCATGCTGTTCTTCTGGTCCTGCGGCGCGATCATCGGGCCGCTCTTTGCGTCCGTGCTGCTGCAGTTCTTCGGGCCGCAGGCGCTGTTCCTCTACACCGCCATCATCCTCTTTGCCTTCATGGGCTATACGGCGCTGCGCATCAGCGCGCGGCCGGGCGTGCCGACGGGCGCGCGCCGCAGCCGCTTCCGCAACCTGCTGCGCACCTCCTTCTTCTTCAACAAGCTGGCCGCCCCGGAAAAGGAGCGCGACACCAAGCCCTGAGCCTGCGGCAATCTGATCGCGCGCAGGTTATTGCTGAGATATGCGCTCAGGTTTAGAAGGATAAGGCATTTCGCGTCGCCCCCTCACCCCGCCTCCGCTTCGCTCGGCGGACCTCTCCCCGAGGGGAGAGGGAAACGGAAACGCTGCGGCACATCGCTTCTCCCCTCGGGGAGAAGGTGCCGGCAGGCGGATGAGGGGTTGCGCTGAACGTTACCGAGGGAACCGCCATGCTGACACGCCGCACGCTGATGAAGGGCGCACTCGTCGCCGGCGCCTATGCGGGCGGCATGGGCCTTGCCGGCCAGCTCGGCAAGCCGGCGAGCGCCAAGGCGGCAACCACGCTTCTGACCCGCCGCACCGATGCGCTGATCACGGACAAGGGGCCGACCAGGGCGGCCATGACCTATGGCGGCGCCGAGGTGCCGCCGGTGCTGCGCATGCGCCGGGGCGTACCCTTCGCGCTGCGCCTCGAAAACGGGCTGGACGAGCCGACGACCGTGCACTGGCACGGGCTGCGCATCGACAACAGGATGGACGGCGTGCCCTTCCTCACGCAGCCCTATGTCTATGGCGGCGACGGTTTCGACTATGCCTTCACGCCGCCCGATGCCGGCACCTTCTGGTATCATCCCCATTGCAACACGCTGGAGCAGATGGGCCGCGGCCTTGCCGGCGTGATCGTGGTGGAGGACCCCGCCGATCCCGTCTTCGACGCCGAGATCGTGCTCAACCTGCGCGACTGGCGGCTGGGCGGCGACGGGCAGTTCATCGCGCAGTTCAAGCCGCGCGATGCCGCCCGCGCCGGCACCTTCGGCACGGTGCGCACCGCCAACTGGCGCCAGACGCCGCAATACGATGCGCCGGCCGGCGGGCTCGTGCGGCTGCGCATCGCCGCCACCGACGTCACCCGCATCCTCACTCTCAATGTGGATGGCGCGGACGCCCTCGTCATCGCCGCCGACGGCAATCCCGCGGCAGACCGTTTTGCGCTCGATCACCTGATGATCGGCCCCGGCCAGCGACTGGACCTCGCGCTGCGTATGCCCGAGACCGAGGGCGCCATCGCTGCGC
This sequence comes from Shinella sumterensis, assembly GCF_004514425.2. Lineage (GTDB taxonomy): Bacteria > Pseudomonadota > Alphaproteobacteria > Rhizobiales > Rhizobiaceae > Shinella > Shinella sumterensis. The sequence goes on along the minus strand of NZ_MYFN02000004.1, from coordinate 55,182 downwards.
TGATGGACCTGCGCGGCACCAAGCCCACGACGCTCGTCACCTTCCGCGCCACCGGCGCATCGCTGAAGCGCAATCTCCAGGATCTGCCGGCGCTGGCCGCCAACCCCCTGTCCGAACCCGACCTTTCGGCGGCGACGGAAATTCCGTTCATCCTGTCGGCCTCGGCGGAAGAGCGCCCGAAGGACGGCATCTGCGGCTCGCTCGGCTACAATTTCTGGGCCATCAACAAGGTGCCGTGGGCCCGAGATGAAGGCGGGCAGGACCTATATCTTCAATGTCGAGAACCCGACGCCGCAGGTGCACCCGCTCCACCTGCACGGCCTCGCCTTCAAGCCGATCAACTCCAACAAGCAGGCGCTTCGCCCGCATTTCTCCGACACCTATCTCATCCTGCCGGACGAGAAGGTGCAGCTCGCGCTGGTTGCCGACAATCCCGGCGACTGGGTGTTCCACTGCCACATCATCGAGCACCAGAAGACCGGCATGACGAGCTATGTGCGGGTGGCATAACCTCTCCTCCGTCATGCTCGGGCTTGACCCGAGCATCCACGCCCGCATGACGATGGTGGTTGGGGCACGGGCACCCGTGCTCAAGTTTTCGATTGTGGCAAAACCGTGGAACGTCTAAAGCTGCCCGATCCAAAAAATCGAGAAAGCCGGCCAAGTCCTTATGCAGATCATCGAGACAACCGCAGCCCTTCGCGACGCCTGTGAGACGCTCGCCCGTTCCGAGTATCTGACGATCGACACGGAGTTCCTGCGGGAGACGACGTTCTGGCCGGAGCTTTGCCTGATCCAGCTTGCCGGTCCGGAGACCGAGGTCATCGTCGATCCGCTGGCCAAGGGCCTGGACCTTGCGCCCTTCTTCGAACTGATGGCCAATCCCGATGTGCTGAAGGTGTTCCACGCTGCACGGCAGGACATCGAGATCATCTTCAACCGCGGCAACCTGCTGCCGCATCCGATCTTCGACACGCAGGTCGCGGCCATGGTCTGCGGCTTCGGCGACAGCGTGTCCTACGACCAGCTCGTGCAGAAGATCAAGGGCGTGCATATCGACAAGTCCTCGCGCTTCACCGACTGGAGCCGCCGGCCGCTCACCGAAAAGCAGCTCGAATATGCGCTGGCCGACGTCACCCACCTGCGCGACGTCTATCTGGCGCTCAAGGAAAAGCTGGAAATCGCCGGCCGCTCGCTGTGGCTGACGGAAGAAATGGCCGTGCTGGAATCGCGCGAGACCTATGACCTGCATCCCGACGATGCCTGGCGCCGCCTCAAGATGCGCGTCAAGAAGCCGGTGGAGCTGGCCGTGCTGCAGAAGGTGGCCGCCTGGCGCGAACGCGAGGCGCGCAGCCGCAACGTGCCGCGCTCGCGCATCCTCAAGGACGACACGATCTACGAGATCGCCCAGCAGCAGCCGGCCGATGCCGAGGCGCTGGCACGCCTGCGCACCATCCCCAAGGGGTGGGAGCGCTCACAGTCGGGCGCCGCACTGCTGGAGGCCATCGGCGAGGCGCTCGCCATCCCCAAGACCGACCTGCCCCGCCTGCCGCGCCAGAACCATGTGCCCGAAGGTGCGGCCTCGGCCAGCGAGATGCTGAAGGTGCTGCTCAAGATCGTCTCCGAAAAGGAAGGCGTCGCGGCCAAGATCATCGCCAATTCCGACGATCTCGAAAAGATCGCCATCGAGGGCGAGGCTGCCGAAGTCGCCGCCCTTTCCGGCTGGCGCCGCGAACTCTTCGGCGAGACTGCCCTCAACCTTATCGGCGGCAAGGTCGCGCTGCGCTTCGTCGACAAGAAGATCGAGGCCGTCGAGCTTTAAGCCTCACGCATGCAGCCGGGCGCCCTTGGTGATGCGGTCCACGGTCTTCCTGTCGGCGTGCATCGCGATGCCGACGATCTTGGCATCGTCAGGGCCGAACGTCGCGAAGACCGCGCGATTGGCTTCGTCATGGCCGGTCGAGAACATCTCCTCGATATAGACGGACGTGGGCACCGCCCGTTCGAGCGCGCGGGCATGGATCTTCGACAGCGTCGCACCGTCGGCCGACAGGACGATGATCGGCTGCACGCTGAGCGCGTTATAGACATGGCCGGCCGCATCGCGATAAGCTTCGCCGATCAGGTCCGGCTTCTGGCCGATGATGCCGCTCGACAGGAACGCGGTGACATTGAGCTTCTGCCACACCTCCAGATCCTCGCGCAGCACGACGGCGAACTTGGTATCGAACATTCGAATATACTCCCGGGAAAAGGCTGCGGACCATTCCGCTGACAATGCGATAGCAGGCGCGGTCGAGGGCCCGCTTGAACGTTCGTGCACGGACAGGGACAAGGACCGCATCGTCGTGGCCCCCGAGCTTGCCGGCATCGAGCGGATCGAGGCGCGATTCCGCGGCAAGGGCTTCGACCTGCACCGGCACGATACCTATGCGCTGGGCGTCACCATGGCCGGCATCCAGACCTTCCGCTATCGCGGCGCGTCGCGGTTCAGCCCGCCCGGCAATGTCATCGTGCTGCATCCCGACGAGTTGCACGACGGCGCGGCCGGCACGGATGACGGGCTGACCTACCGCATGATGTACATCCCGCCGGAACGGTTCCTGCCGGCGACGGCCGCGCGCGGCCGCGCCCTGCCCTTCGTGGCAAGCCCCGTCGTCGACGATGTCGGGCTGGCGCGGCTGCTCTTTGAGGCCTTCGGCAGCATGGGAGAAGCGTTCGAACAGCTGAAGTTCGACGAGCTCATGGCGGAGATCGCCACCGCCTTGCTCGACCATGCTGGCGCGCCGAAGGCCCGGGCGGAACGGCTCGCACAGCAAGAGGTGCTGCGGGCCTGCGCCTTCCTGCGGGAAAACATCGTCCGGCAGGTCAGCGCTCAAGACCTCGAAGAGGTGACCGGCCTCGACCGCTTTGCACTTGCCCGGCAGTTCCGGCGGGTGCTCGGCACCAGCCCGCATCGTTATCTCGTCATGCGCCGCCTGGAATGCGCCCGCGCCCTGATCACCGCGGGCGAGAGCCTCGCGGAGGCCGCCTTCGCCAGCGGCTTCGCCGACCAGGCCCATCTCAGCCGCCACTTCAAGAAGGCGCACGGCATGACGCCCGGCCGCTTCGCGGCACTTGCCGCAGGGCGCGCCTGATCCACACTCCGTCACGAAAGCGACAAGCAACTGTCAAGCAGCGGTCATGCGCGATGCCTATCAACTGGCGTCGCTTTGCAAACCCATGGGGATGATGATGACCAGGCACCTTTTCACGACCGCTGCCCTTTCGTTGCTGATGACCACGACCGCATTTGCCGCGGAGACCGAATTTACCGCCACGCTGAAGGCGCATGCGATCCTTCCGGCCAACACGATCCTCGCGGCCCCCGATGACGCGGCCGATTACCTGAAGACCTCGGGCAAGTTCACCACCGCCGACCGCAAGCGCACGGAAGCGCTCGCCACGGTCATGGGCAAGGATGGCGTGCGCGAGACCGGCCTCGCCCTGCCCTTCGCCGGCCAGCCGATGCAGGGCTTCTCCGGCATCAAGGCCATGGAAGACGGCACGTTCTGGACGCTTTCGGACAACGGCTTCGGCACCAAGCTGAATTCTTCCGACGCCATGCTGATGCTGCATCATGTGCGTTTCGACTGGGACAAGGGCACGATGGAGCCGATCACGACGCTCTTCCTGTCCGACCCGGACAGGAAGGCGCCCTTCCCCATCGTGATGGAAGGTGCGGCCAAGCGCTACCTCACCGGCGCCGATTTCGATGTCGAATCCATCCAGCCCGTCGCGGACGGTTTCTGGATCGGCGAGGAATTCGGCCCCTATATCCTGAAATTCGACCTTGAGGGCCGGCTGACCGACGTCATCGCCACCGCGGTCGACGGCAAGCCGGTGGCCTCCCCCGACAATCCGGCGCTTGCCGTGCAGGCCGATCCGTCCAAGGCGATGCCGGCCTTCAACCTCAAGCGCTCCGGCGGCTACGAGGGTCTGGCCCTGTCGAAGGACGGCTCGAAGCTCTACGGCCTGCTCGAAGGCCCGATCTGGCGCGACAATGCCACCGTCGAGCAGGCCGACGGCCGCCCGGCGCTGCGCATCATCGAGCTCGACGTCGCATCCAAGGCCTGGACGGGCCGCAGCTGGCTCTATCCGCTGGCCGAAGGCGGCGAGGCCATCGGCGATTTCAACATGCTGGACGCGACGACGGCACTGGTGATCGAGCGCGACAACGGCGCGGGCACGGCCGACAGGGCCTGCGCCGATGCGAAGGACCCGAAGCCGGACTGCTTCGCCACGCCTTCCAAGGTCAAGCGCATCTACAAGATATCCATGACGGACGACAATGCCGGCAAGGCCGTGCGCAAGATCGGCTATATCGACCTCCTGAAGATCGCCGATCCCGATAACAGGAAGCGCCAGGGCGGCGGCGACGGCTTCTATGACATGCCGTTCGTGACCATCGAGAATGTCGACCGCGTGGACGACACGCACATCATCGTCGGCAACGACAACAACCTGCCCTTCTCGGCCGGTCGCGCGCTCGACAAGGCCGACGACAACGAATTCGTGCTGCTGGAAGCGGGCGCGTTCTTGAAGGCAGAGTGAGGCTGCGCGAACCGGTTATGCCAGGCGGCGGCCTTCCCATCGCCGCCGTCTGGCTTTGAACACCTCTCCTTCGTCATCCTCGGGTCGAGCCCGAGGATGACGAGGGAGAGGTCGGTTCAGTTAGTTACCGCGGATCGACAAACTGCAGGATCAGCTGGTGGACATTGCCGCCCTCGCTCATTTCGACCTTGTCGAAATCGCGGCTGCGGGCGCGCTGGGCCTGCGAGAGCTCGCCGAGGCGGGCCTGGAGCGCGGGGCGGATCTTCTTGCAGGCCGGATCGTCCTCGACGCGCATGCCCACGCTCATCGCCTCGATCTCCTTCACCATGTCCTTGATGAAGTCGCCATGGATTTTCTCATGCGCGGTTACGCCGGCGATGAAGGTGTCCCAGCGGCTCTTCATCGGCTCGGAAAGCTTGGTCTTCAGCTGCGGCAGCGTGTAGGTGATGATGAGCTTCGGCTTGTTGACCGTGATGACGCAGGCATTGCCCTGCCGCTCGTATTCGCGCGTCCAGGTCAGCTTGAAGCCGGTATGGGCGATGACACGGGCCACGCCGAGTTTCGGGCCGCGCTCGCCGATGGAGCGGTAGATGTCGAGACCCGTCGCACCCTGCACCGAATAGGGTTCGACACGCTCCACCGCCTGCCAGTCCTGCGCCATGGCGCCGGTGGCAAGGAAAAGGCCGATGAGAAAGCTCGTCATACGCATGGTCGGCCTCACAGGAACCTGTAGGCAAGCTTCTTGCCGGTGAGCCGCGCAAGCTGCTGGAGGCGCGCATCAAGCCGTTCGCCGGCGAGTTCCGCATGTTCCGGCGGCACGATCAGCTCGAGATCGACATCGGGCGTGCTCGACTTGCGGAAGGCGAGATGCGGCACGACGCCGGGCATGGAGGCCGAGAACGGATAGACGACGCGCAAGAGGCCGCCCACCAGCTTGGCGAGTTCGCGCAGGCGCGGCGTGGCGATGGAGGCGAGCGAACTGCTGACCGTATCGTCGTTCAGGCCCTCGAAGCGGTAGTAGTTCGTCAGCGCGATGAAGGCGCGGCCGGGATGGGTGATGCCGATGAACGTGCCGTGCGCGATGAGGTTCAGTGCCTGAAGCCCGCGATAATCGGGATGGGCGCGCCAGCTGATATCGGCCAGCAGGCAGGCCGCCTCGCGATAGCGCCGCTCCTCCTCAGTCTCCGTCACGCCGAACAGCGGCATCGCGCGGCCGGTCCATTCGGCAAGCTCGCGGGCATGTTCGGGCGAGCGGGCGCGCAGGATCGCGAGTTCGCCGGCGGCGGCCAGCAGCGGATCGCGCGCCTTCTCGCGTTCCGGCAGCAGCGAATAGAGATAGCCCTCGCGCACGCCCTGCGCGGAGAAGAGGACCCGCGACGGCTTCATGATCGCGATTGTCTCCTGAAGCGCGACGGCGCCGAAGGGCAGCAGGTTGCGGCGGCTCTTGGAGATCGCCGCATAGGCCGGATCCTTCTGGTCCTTGGCCGTGACGATGTCGGTCAGGAAATCCATGGCGTCGGAAAAGCTCAGCTCGTAGCCCTGGATCATGTGGAGCGGATAGTTCTGCACTTCCATGTGCAGGGCACCGATGGCGCGCCAGGTGCCGCCCACGGCATAGAAGGTGCGGCCGGCTCCGTTCTTCAGGAGGTTGGCGGTGCGCAGGAACTTGCGCGCGACGATGCGCGCCTGCGCGGGCGAGCCACCCGAGGCCTCCGAAAGCCGGATGCCGCCCAGCGGCAGCGTGATGCCCTTGCCGATCGCGCCGCCCGCGACATCGATCAGCTCCAGCGAGCCGCCGCCGAGGTCGCCGACGATGCCGTCAGGATCATGGAAGCCGCTGATGACGCCGAGCGCGGAGAAATAGGCCTCCTCCTCGCCGGTCAGCACGCGCACCTTCCGGCCGAGGATCATTTCCGCCTGGTGGATGAAATCGGGGCCGTTCTCGGCCTCGCGCGCCGCCGCCGTCGCCAGCGCGAACATGGTGGTGGCGCGGGCCTGGACGGAAAGGGCCTTGAAACGATGAAGGGCCGCCAGCGCGCGGTCGACGCTCGCCTGGTCCATGCGGCCGGTCCGCGCCAGCCCCTTGCCGAGGCCGCACATGACCTTCTCGTTGAAGAGCGTGGCCGGCGACCGGCTCATGCCCTCGTAGATGACAAGACGAATCGAGTTGGAACCGATATCCACGACCGAGACCGGGGCAATTCCAGGCAACCGCCCCTGCGCTTCAGATTCGACCATGCATATCCAGTTTTACTTCTTGCGGCGGCCTTGCCAGCCCGCGATCGCCTTCGGTGCCGAGGACTTCAGGGCCTCGCCCCGGCCGGACAGGCTGGGGTTGGTCATGAAGTAGTGCTGAGCATTGAACGGCTCGGCACCGGGCTGCACTTCCATGCGCCGGGACGTTCCGTCGGGAAGAATCTCGTAGCTCTGCTGGTTGTCGATGAGATTGCCCAGCATGATCTGCGAGAGTACCTGCTCATGCACCGTCCGGTTGATCAGAGGCACGAGTGTCTCGACCCGCCGGTCCAGGTTGCGCGGCATCATATCCGCGGAGCCTATATAGACCAGCGCCTTGTCGGAGGGAAGCCCGTGGCCGTTGCCGAAGCAGAAGATGCGGGAATGCTCCAGGAAGCGGCCGACGATGGACTTGACGTGGATATTGTCCGAGAGGCCCGGCACCTGCGGGCGCAGGCAGCAGATGCCGCGCACCACCAGATCCACTTCCACGCCCGCCTGGCTGGCGCGGTAAAGCGCATCGATGATCTCGGGGTCTACAAGAGAATTCATCTTCATCCAGATCGCCGCCGGCGCGCCGTTCTTCGCATGCGCGATCTCCTCGTCGATGTGACGCAGGATGCGCGGGCGCAGCGTGTAGGGCGAGAAGGCGAGCTTCATGCCGGCCTCGGGTTCGCCATAGCCGGTGATGAAGTTGAAGATGTTCGCCATGTCGTTGGCGATGGTCGGGTTGCAGCTGAAGAAGGACAGGTCCGTGTAGATCTTGGCCGTGACCGGGTGGTAGTTGCCCGTGCCGAGGTGGCAATAGGTGCGCAGCCTGCCCTCCTCGCGCCGCACCACCATCGACATCTTGGCGTGGGTCTTCAATTCGATGAAGCCGAAGACGACCTGCACGCCGGCGCGTTCCAGGTCGCGCGCCCAGCGGATGTTCGCCTCCTCGTCGAAGCGGGCCTTGAGCTCGACCAGCGCCGTCACCGACTTGCCGGCCTCGGCGGCATCGATCAGCGCGCGCACGATGGGGCTGTCGTTGGAGGTGCGGTAGAGCGTCTGCTTTATCGCCAGAACGTCAGGATCGCGCGCAGCCTGGAGAAGGAACTGGACCACCACGTCGAAGCTTTCGTAGGGGTGGTGGACGACCATGTCCTTTTCGCGGATGGCGGCGAAGCAGTCTCCGGCGTGCTCTCGGACGCGTTCGGGAAATCGCGCATTGTAGGGCTCGAACCTCAGGTCGTTGCGCGGCGCCTTGGTGATCTCCGACAGCGTGTTGAGGGCAAGCAGGCCCGGCAGGACGGCGACGCGGTTGTCCGGCACGTTGAGTTCGCCGACCACGAAGCGGCGCAGCGATTCCGGCATTTCGGAATCGGTCTCGATGCGGATCACCGATCCGCGGCGGCGGCGCTTGAGCGCGGTCTCGAAGAAGCGCACGAGATCTTCCGCCTCTTCCTCCACCTCGATATCGCTGTCTCTGATGATGCGGAAGGTGCCCGAGCCGCGCACGATGTAACCGGGGAAGAGCCGGCCGATGAACAGCCCGACCACATCCTCCAGCGTGATGTAGCGGATGGCGCCCTCGGCATCCGGCAGGCGGATGAAGCGGTCGAGCGCGACCGGCAGGCGCAGCAGCGCCGTCATCGGCTCCTTGCCCATCGTGCTTTCCAGCTGGAGGCCGATGGAGAAGCCGAGGTTGGGGATGAACGGGAACGGGTGCGCCGGATCAATCGACAGCGGGGTCAGGACCGGGAAGATCGACTGGTTGAACTCCTGCTGGAGCCAGACCTTGTCGTCGCTCGTCAGCGCCACCGGGCGCACGATCAGGATGTCTTCCTTGGCAAGATACTGCTGGAGCACGGCAAGCGAGGCCTGCTGCTCCATCTGGAGATTGTCGATCTCCTTCAGGATGTCGTCGAGCTGTTCGGCCGAGGTCTTGCCGTCGGGGCTGCGGATGGCGATACCCTGCCGCACCTGGCCTTCGAGGCCGGCGACGCGCACCATGAAGAACTCGTCGAGATTGGCCGCGGAGATCGACAGGAAGCGCACGCGCTCGAGCAGCGGATGGGCTGTATTGAGGGTTTCTTCAAGGACGCGGCGGTTGAACTGGAGCCAGGAGAATTCCCGGTTGATGAAGCGCTCCGGGCTCGCCATCAGCGCTTCGACATCGACGCTCGCGCCGTCCGGCTGCGCATCCGCGACGGGATTTTCGGGGGAAAGGTCCGGGTTCGCCGTGTCCATGAGAAGTCCGTCCTGTCTGCCGCCATCCATGACGGAAACGATTTCTGCTTTAACGCGAAGCGCTTAGCGCAGTTTGACGACAGAACTGTGACAGTCAATCGGCGACGATGGAAAAGGTTGCCGGTGGACACCGAAAGCGGCGTTTCTTCGTTAGGGCGTCTCCCTGACAACCGGGCGCTTCGCCTATGGAATCGTGCGGGTCCGTCATACTCCCTTCTCCCCGTCGGGGAGAAGGTCGCGGCAGCGGGATGAGGGGGCGTTACGTCGAGCAGTCCCCCTCATCCGGCCCTTCGGGCCACCTTCTCCCCGTGGGGGAGAAGGAGAGGCGGCCGACAGATCGGAGGGGGTGTCAGCACCCGGCCATGCTATTCGTCGAGATCACCGGGGCCGACCATCTCGCCCAGCACCTCCTGCGCCAGCTGGCGGGTGATGCGGCTGCCGCGGGCAAGGGCAAGCCGGTCCAGCCGGTCCACCAGCGTCTGCGCCGCCTCCAGCGAGCGCTCCATGCGCGCCACGATATAGGCGACCAGCCTGTCGTCGACGAAGAGCTGGCGGTCGGCGAAGAGCTTGACGATGACCTGCGACAAAAGCTCGTCGTCGGGCTCGCCGATCTCCACCACGGTCGCCGCCTTGAGGCGCGAGCGCAGGTCCGGCAGCTCGACGACCCAGGACATCGGCCAGAGCCGCGATGTCATGAGCAGGGTGTGACCGTGCTGGCGCACATTGTTGATGATGTGGAACAGGGTGCGGTCGTCGAAGCCGGCGCGGTCGGCATCCTCGATGAGCACGGGCCCCTGTTCGGCAGCCTCTTCGGCGCCGGTTCCCGGCATCGCTTCGATGAGGCGTGCGCCGCTGCGCTCGCGCCAGATCGCGGCAAGATGGGATTTTCCCGAGCCGACGGGACCGGCGATGACGACGACGGGCGCGGGCCAGTGCGGCCAGGCATCGATCATGGCGACGGCCGCGTCGACGGGGCCGGCGACCAGCAGGTCGTCCCGTCCCGTGGCGGGATCGTGCCCGAAGGCCAGCGGCAACTGTTCGGCAGTCTTGCGCGAGGTCATGCGTCTACCCGGGTACTCTGTCTCACTCACCGCGCGGCAGGCTTTCCTGCGGCAGGCTCTCCTCCAGGAGAATGGGCTTCTTGCTGCCGTAGTAGAGGTCGCTGTCAAGGTAGCGGTTGAGGCCGAAGCGGACAAGCACGCCCACGGCGGCCGCCGCCGGCACGGCGATCATCAGCCCGACGAAGCCGAACAGCGCGCCGAAGGCGACCAGCGCGAACATCAGCCAGACCGGGTGCAGCCCGACCCGCGAGCCCACGAGCTTCGGCTGCAGGATATTGCCCTCGATGAACTGGCCGGAGAAGAAGATGCCGGCGATGAGCGCGATCATCCAGTAGTCGGGCCAGAACTGCACGACGGCCACGCCGATGGCCAGAACCAGCCCGACCAGCGAGCCGACATAGGGAATGAAGCTGATGATCCCGGCGAAAAGGCCGATCAGCAGGCCGAAGTTCAGGCCGGCGAAGGACAGGCCGACACCGTAGTAAAGGCCGAGGATGATGCAGATGGAGCCCTGCCCGCGCACGAAGCCGGCGATCGCCGCGTCCATTTCCGACGCGATCTGGCGGACATCGGCGACATGGTCGCGCGGCACGCAGCTGTCCACCTTCTCGATCATGCGGTCCCAGTCGAGCAGCATATAGAAGGCGACGACGGGCGTGATGACCAGCAGCGAGACGATGTTGACCAGCGCCATGCCGGAATTCCACAGCTGCTTGAAGACCGTGCCGAGGAAACCCGCGCCTTCCGCGAGGATGGAGGAGAAGCTCTGCTTGATCGTGTCCATCTGGCTGCTGATCCAGCTCGGCAGCAGATCGGGATTGAAGCTCGCGACCAGCTGCTGGAGCTGCGTGACATAGGCCGGCAGCTTTTCCAGGAAATCGGCGGCCTGGGTCGCCAGAAGCGGGATGATGATCATCAGCGACAGCGCGAAGAGCACGACGAAGGCGACGAGGATCAGGACCGTCGCCATCATGCGGCTGAGGCCGAGCCGCTCCAGCCGGTCCGCCACCGGATCGAGGAAATAGGCCAGCGCCATGCCCGCGATGAAGGGCAGCAGGATATCGCTGAAAATCAGGAGGAAGATCACGAAGACGATGAGCGCGATGATCCAGAAGACCACCTGCCGCTTCAGTCCCGCGCCGCTGATATGGGCTGACATCGCGCCTCTTCCCGTGTTTGCCGTTATATCAGCAGATAGGATGCGGGCCGGAGAAACGTCAAGGCTCGGCGGCTATAAGTGGAACCGGTGCCACGTTTTCCTCGATTTCCCCATTGATGGGCGGCGCTTGTGAGCATCTCCCGACAAGGGGGAGATCGGTTTGGGGGCCGGACGTTTGCGGCATTAGGTCGTAAATGCCACCATGCCTGAAATTGCGGCTACCATGGCTCCGGTTAAACGGAGAATGCCCAGTTATCGGGGCCGCAGAAGCCGTTGGGGCCTGATTTCAAAACTCGACTTCACATTTCGTCGGATGAGGAATGTTCTCCGGGTTGATGCCTATGTCCCGTAGACGTTGCTCAGTAAGACGACTCAGGTCTCGCTTGAGATAACGCAGTGTCTGCCGCCGCTGCTTTTCCTTGTTGAATCGACGCACCAGGTCGCGCATTTTTGAATTAAAAAAACTGATTGCAATTTTGACCGAGATCATCGGTATATTCCTTTTAAAATTCTCACATTTACCTGATATTTCTTGCATAACTTAAATTCTCGCATATTGAATGCGGGCAGGGAAACGAGTATTCTTATTCTTAATTTCAAACTTTCCTTGAAGAAAAAATGAGTGTGATTCCTGGAATGCGGGCACTGAGGGCGCTTGATGCTGCGGGGCGACATCTGAACTTCAGTCGAGCGGCCGACGAACTTGGCCTGACCCCGGCGGCGGTCAGCTACCAGATCAAGGAAATCGAGGACCAGCTCGGCCTGTCGCTTTTCACGCGCACCAATCGCTCCATCCGCATGACGGAGGCGGGATTGATCCTTTGCCGTGCATCCGGTGACGCGCTCGAACTCATGAAGCGTGCCGTCGCGCAGGCCCGCAGGAGCGAGCGCGGCTCCCGCCACCTGAAAATCACCGTCGATCCGGACTTTGCCGTCAAATGGCTGATGCAGCGGCTGAAACGCTTCCGTGGCGCCTGGCCGGAAATCGACCTGCGCTTCGATATCTCCCCCGAGGTGCGCGACTTCGAGCAGGACGACATCGATATCGGCATTCGCTTTGGCACGGGAAACTATCCCGGCCTTTGCGCTGATCGATTGTTTGGTGACGTTGTCGTGCCCGTATGCAGTCCCCGGTTGCTCTCGTCCGAGGGGCCCATTCGAACGCCGATTGATCTGCTTGATCACACCTTGGTCCATATCGAATGGGAGCGACAGGGTGTGGCGTGGCCGAACTGGTCGACGTGGATGGCGGCTGCCGGTATCGACGCCTTTGACGACAATCGTACGGTTGCGCTCGCCACGTCATCAGAAATGCTTCAAGCCGCGATCGGTGGGGATGCTGTAGCACTTGTGGACCTGACCACGGTCGCAACCGATCTGGCCGAGGGGCGGCTTGTCCGGCTTTTCGATCTTAGCATCCCGATCCCGTCCGAACTCGCCTATTTCCTCGTTTATCCGCAGGAAATGGCTTCCGATCCCCGTGTCGTCGCCTTTCGCGAATGGATTCTTGACGAGGCGGAACAGATGCAGGGTCAGGAATCGTGAACACCTGCATCCGTTGAAAAGGGGCGCGGGACCAGGGGGCTTAGGCCAGCCAAGCCGTGAGAGGCGAAAGGCGCTTTTGGTGGTCTTTGCTACCGAATGCCAGACGTTTGCTTTACCGGCACCGTGCGCGGTGTTTTTCTGGGAATCACTATCAATGGGCAGTGCCTGTGGATCCCCCTCTGACCCGCCGGGCGCCTACCTCACGGGGACAAGAGCGCCGCATATTCGAGGAAAGCTTTGCGACATCCCCTTCTTCCTGCCGGGGCGAAGGGGAAAACGGCAGGCCAGAGGGGTATCGCCGCCATGCTCGGTGCGGCGCGCAGATCGGTGAAAAAATCCCTGATTTCCCGGCATTCGACTTGCACTTGCCGCGCCATCATGCCAATCGGGCGCGAACAGCCTGAACCCGGAGACGAGAGCATGAGCCAGTCGGAGAAGAACGGTCTGACCTATAGCGATGCAGGCGTCGATATCGATGCCGGCAACCTGATGGTCGAGAAGATCAAGCCGGCCGTGCGCTCGACGCGCCGCCCGGGTGCGGATGGCGAGATCGGTGGCTTCGGCGGCCTGTTCGACCTCAAGGCCGCCGGCTTCACGGATCCGGTCCTGGTGGCGGCCAATGACGGTGTGGGCACCAAGCTGAAGATCGCCATCGATGCCGACCGCCACGACACCGTGGGCATCGACCTCGTCGCCATGTGCGTCAACGACCTCGTGGTGCAGGGCGCCGAGCCGCTGTTCTTCCTCGACTACTTCGCCACCGGCAAGCTCGACCCGGACCAGGGTGCGGCAATCGTGCAGGGCATCGCCGAGGGCTGCCGCCAGGCCGGCTGCGCGCTGATCGGCGGCGAGACCGCCGAAATGCCGGGCATGTATTCCCATGGCGACTACGACCTCGCGGGCTTTGCCGTGGGTGCTGCCGAGCGCGGCCAGCTGCTGCCATCAGGCGACATTGCCGAGGGCGACGTGATCCTCGGCCTCGCCTCCTCCGGCGTGCATTCCAACGGCTATTCGCTGGTGCGCAAGATCGTTTCGCTTTCCGGCCTCGCCTGGGATGCGGCCGCCCCGTTCGAAGCCGGCAAGACGCTCGGCGAAGCCCTGCTGACGCCGACGAAGATCTATGTGAAGCCGCTTCTCAAGGCGATCCGCGAGACCGGCTCCATCAAGGCGCTGGCGCACATCACCGGCGGCGGCTTTCCCGAAAACATTCCGCGCGTGCTGCCCAAGCACCTTGCCGCCGAAATCGACCTCGACGCCGTCAAGGCGCCGGCCGTGTTCTCCTGGCTTGCCCGCACCGGCGGCGTGGAAGCCCATGAAATGCTGCGCACCTTCAACTGCGGCGTCGGCATGATCGCCGTCGTGCCGGCCGACAAGGCCGATGCCGTTTCAGCCGTGCTTTCCGCCGAAGGCGAGACCGTCTTCCGCCTCGGCCGCATGGTCGGCCGTGAAGAGGGTGCCGCCGGCACGATCTACAAGGGCACGCTCGCCCTATGACGACCCCTGCCCGCAAGCGCGTCGTCGCCTTCATTTCAGGCGGCGGCTCCAACATGCTGGCGCTGGCGAAGGCGGCGGAAGCGGAGGATTTCCCGGCCGAGATCGTCGCCGTCTTCTCCGACAAGGCGGATGCCGGCGGGCTTGCCAAGGCCGAAGCGCTCGGCATCGCGACGCGCACCTTCCTGCGGAAGGACTTTGCCGACAAGGAGGCCCACGAGGCGGCGATCCTTGCGGCGCTGGAAGCGCTTTCGCCCGATCTCATCTGCCTTGCCGGCTATATGCGGCTGCTCTCCGGTGCCTTCATCAACCGCTATGAAGGCCGCATCGTCAATATCCATCCCTCACTGCTGCCGCTCTTTCCGGGGCTCCACACGCACCAGCGCGCCATCGACGCGGGCATGCGCCTTGCCGGCTGCACGGTGCATTTCGTGACCGAGGGCATGGACGAGGGTCCGGTGATCGTTCAGGCCGCCGTGCCGGTGCTGCCGGCCGATACCGCCGATACGCTGGCCGCCCGCGTTCTGACGGTCGAGCACAAGAGCTATCCGCTCGCGCTGCGGCTCGTGGCGGACGGCAAGGTGCGCATGGAGGGCGGCAAGGCCGTGACATCCGGCGACCTGCCGCAGGGCGACGGCGCGCATCTGATTTCGCCGGCGGTTTAGGGGGATACCCCCTCTGCCCTGCCGGGCATCTCCCGAAAGACCCCTGTAAGCGCATCCTTCCCTTCTCCCCTGCGGGGAGAAGGTGCCGGCAGGCGGATGAGGGGGACGCCGAAGGCGAACAAGGCTCGGGATATTCTCTAGCGCGCCCCCTCATCCGACCCTTCGGGCCACCTTCTCCCCGTGGGGGAGAAGGAAAGAGCGGTCACGTCGAACGTGTTGGCAAAAGCGCTGCCGCGTGGACCACCGCGCCATCAGATCACAAGGATCGGCGCCTTGCCCTTCACGCGGTCGTAGAGGTCCATCACATCCTGGTTGAGCATGCGCACGCAACCGGACGACACGGCCTTGCCGATCGACTTCCATTCCGGCGAACCGTGCAGGCGGTAGAGCGTGTCCTGGCCGTTCTGGAAGATGTAGAGCGCACGCGCGCCGAGCGGGTTGTTGAGGCCGCCGGCCATGCCGCCATTGGCGCCGGAATATTTTACCAGTTCCGGCTGGCGCTTGACCATTTCGTCCGGCGGCGTCCACTTCGGCCAGGCCTGCTTCCACTGGATGACGCCGCGGCCCGACCAGGCGAAGCCCTGCCGGCCGATGCCCACGCCGTAGCGCATGGCGCGGCCGTTGGCGAGGATCAGGTAGAGGAAGCGGTTGCCGGTATCGACGATGATCGTGCCCGGCCGCTCGGCGAAGGGGCTTTCCACTTCCTGGCGATAGAAGCGCGGATCAATCTGCTGGTAGGGCACGGCCGGCACCTGGAAGCCGCCGTCATAGACCGGACCGTAGATTGCGGCATAGCGCGAGGAATCGGGCAGCAGGCCGGAAGGCGGCGTCTGGCCGTAGATGCTGATCGGCCCGCGGTTGTCGATATATTCCGGCCGGCCCTCGAGTGCGGGATTGCGGAAATAAGGCCGGGTCTGCTCGCGGAACTCGTCGGTGTTCATCGACGAGGTGCAGCCGGCAAGGCCGCTGGCCATGGCGAGGCCGGAAAACTGGAGAAAGCGGCGGCGGGAAAGCGCGGTATCGGTCATGGAAGGGTCGGTATCCGTTTGACGGAGGCGGGAGAAGCGAGGCTGAATCACTAACGAATGCAGGGCGAATTAGGTCCACAACCCTGCCATAAATGTGGCAAATGCGGCTGGTGTCAGGCTTGCGCGCCACAATTGCTGCCGGGTGTCACCGATGCGTCACTCTACCAAAGTGGCCCTTTACGCTGTATCCCGGATGAATAGAAATGCCGCAACACGGGAGATGGCGACGGCATGGATGCAAGCATCTTGAGGACGGCGGGCTTTGCGCCCGTCGACGCGGCGGGCTGGAGGGCACTGGCGGAAAAGGCACTGAAGGGCGCGGATTTCGACGCGGCGCTGCTGTCGCAAACTGACGACGGCATCGCCATCCAGCCGATCTATCCGCGCCGCGAGGGCGCGCTGCCGCTCGCCCACAGCCATGCCGCCACGCCGCATGCCGGCGGCGCCTGGACCGTCAACCAGCGCCGCGACGACGCCGACACATCCCGCGCCCGTGCGCAGATGGCCGACGACCTGGAGAATGGCGCAACGGGCATCGCCCTCGTCTTCAAGGGCAGCGCCGCCGCCCATGGCGCGGGGATGGCCGCGAGCGGCGAAACCGCCTTCGCCCAAACGGCGGCCGCCCGCGCCGCCACGCCGTTTTCGCTGCGCCTCGAAGCCGATTTCCGAGACAAGGCGTTGTCCGCGACGCTCGCCCGCGCGCTGGACAAGGCGGATGCCCGCAGCGCGCCCGTACATTTCGGGCTCGATCCCTACAGTGCGGCCCTTTCCGGCACCTCCAGTGAAGCAGGAGAATCCGCCGCCCGCGCCAAGGACTTGATCGGCTTTAATTTTTCCGGAACGGTGCTGAACGCCGATGGCCGCCTTGCGCATAATGCGGGCGCGGGGGAAGCGCTGGAGCTCGCCATCGTCGCGGCCGCGCTGGCGGAAAACCTGCGCCGGCTCGATGCCGCCGGCCTCGCGCCGGAGACGACGTTTGCCACCACCGCGCTCTGTCTTGCGGCCGACCAGGACCAGTTCCTCACGACAGCGAAATTCCGCGCCGCGCGGCTCCTCCATGCGCGCATGCAGGCGGCCTGCGGCATTTCGGAACCGAAGCCGGCGCATATCCATGCCGAGACGAGCTGGCGCATGCTGACGCGGCTCGATCCCGAGACCAACATCCTGCGCAACACCATCGCGGTGTTTTCCGCCGGCACCGGCGGCGCCGACGAGATCACCGTGCTGCCGCACACGCTGGCGCTCGGCGTGCCCGATCCCTTCGCCCGCCGCATCGCGCGCAACACGCAGGTCGTGCTCATCACCGAAAGCCACCTCGCCCATGTCGCCGACCCCGCCGCGGGCGCGGGCGGCATCGAGGCGCTGACGGATGCGCTGGCGGAAAGAGCGTGGGAGGTGTTTGCGGATATCGAGAAGACCGGCGGACTTTCGGCTGCGATCGCCTCGGGCAGGATCAAGGCGATGGTGGAGGCAGCGCGTGCGGCGCGACGCGTGCGGCCCATTGTCGGGACCACGCTGTTTGCGCTGAAGGCGGAACGTCCGGTGATGGTGCTCGGGCCTCTGTCGGACGTCGCCACGCCGGGGCTTCGGCCCGTGTTGCTGGCGGACTGCGTGGAGGCGGCTTGATGCGGATAAGCTGCCCCCTTAAAGCAGGAGCCGCCGCATGAGCCGGATCCCGGACTTCTCATCCATCGCCTGGTCGAAACCCGCCCCCTCCACCGCCCCCGCCGGCGAGGCCGCATGGCAGACACCGGAGGGCATTTCGGTGGCCGGCGCGTACGGCGAGGCGGATCTCGCCGGCCTTTCCTATCTCGACACCTGGCCGGGTGCCGCCCCCTGTCTGCGCGGCCCCTACCCCACCATGTATGTCCAGCAGCCCTGGACGATCCGGCAATATGCCGGTTTTTCCACGGCGGAGGAATCCAACGCCTTCTACCGCCGCAACCTCGCGGCCGGCCAGAAGGGGCTTTCCGTCGCCTTCGACCTTGCGACCCATCGCGGCTATGACAGCGACCACCCGCGCGTGGCCGGCGATGTCGGCATGGCGGGCGTGGCGATCGATTCCATTCTCGACATGCGCCAGCTCTTCGACGGTATCCCGCTCGACCAGATGAGCGTGTCGATGACCATGAACGGCGCGGTGCTGCCGATCATGGCGCTGTTCATCGTCGCGGCCGAGGAACAGGGCGTTGCCGAGGACAAGCTGTCCGGGACCATCCAGAACGACATCCTCAAGGAGTTCATGGTCCGCAACACCTATATCTACCCGCCGCAGCCCTCGATGCGGATCATCTCCGACATCTTCAGCTATACCAGCCGGAGGATGCCGAAGTTCAACTCGATCTCGATTTCCGGCTACCACATGCAGGAAGCGGGCGCGACGGCGGACCTGGAGCTCGCCTATACCATCGCCGACGGCATCGAATATGCCCGCGCGGGCGTCGCCGCCGGGCTCGACATCGACACCTTCGCGCCACGGCTTTCCTTCTTCTGGGCGATCGGCATGAACTTCTTCATGGAGGTCGCCAAGATGCGCGCCGCGCGCCTGATCTGGGCCGCGCTGATGAAGAAGAATTTTGCGCCCAGGGACGCCCGGTCACTTGCATTGCGCACCCATTGCCAGACGTCCGGCTGGTCGCTGACCGCGCAGGACCCGATGAACAACGTCATGCGCACCATGGTCGAGGCGATGGCGGCCACGCAGGGGCATACGCAATCGCTGCACACCAACTCCTTCGACGAGGCGCTGGCGCTGCCCACCGACCATTCCGCCCGCATCGCCCGCAACACGCAGATCCTGCTGCAGACGGAGAGCGGCACGACCCGCATCATCGACCCCTGGGGCGGCTCGGCCTATGTCGAGCGTCTCACGCATGACCTTGCCGCCCGCGCGCTCTCCCATATCGAGGAGGTCGAGGCGCTCGGCGGCATGGCGAAGGCCATCGAGAAGGGCATTCCGAAGCTCAGGATCGAAGAGGCGGCAGCGCGCACGCAGGCGCGCATCGATTCAGGCCAGCAGACCGTCGTCGGCGTCAACTTCTCGCGGCCGGAGCGCGATATCGAGGTCGATGTGCTCAAGGTCGACAATTCGGAGGTACGGGCGCGCCAGCTCGCCAAGCTCCAGCAGCTCAAGGGCACGCGCGACACCGCGGCCGCCGAAAGCGCGCTCGATGCGTTGACCGACGTTGCGAAAAGCGGCGACGGCAATCTTCTGGAGTTCGCCGTGAAGGCGGCCCGCGCGCGGGCGACGGTGGGCGAGATCGCGCTTGCGCTGGAAAAGGCCTTCGGCCGCCATGTCGCGGAAATCCGCACGATTTCGGGCGTCTACCGCAAGGAGATGGGCGCGGGCGACCGGGCCTTCAACACGGCAATCGGCAAGGTCGCGGCCTTCGAAAAGGCAAAGCGCGAAAAGCCCGCCATCCTTGTCGCCAAGATGGGACAGGACGGGCACGACCGCGGCCAGAAGGTGATCGCCACGGCCTTTGCCGATCTCGGCTTCAATGTCATCGTCGGCGCCATGTTCCAGACACCGGAGGAAGTGGCGGAGCTTGCCATCCGCGAGGGCGCACATATCGTGGGCGCCTCCTCGCTCGCCGCCGGGCACCTGACGCTGGTGCCGGAACTCAAGGCCGCCCTCGTCAAACGCGGCGCGCGCGACATGCTGATCGCGGTGGGCGGCGTCATCCCGCCGCAGGATTTTGCCGCGTTGAAAGAGGCCGGCGCCGACGCCATCTTCCCACCCGGAACCGTGATCGCGGATGCGGCCTCGGCGCTGATCGACCGGCTGATGGAGTGAACACAGCACCCTCGGCCGGTGACAATATCGGCGCAGACGGACGGCATGCCCGATACCTCGCCACTTTCCCCTTCTCCCCCACGGGGAGAAGGTGCCGGCAGGCGGATGAGGGGGGCGGCGCAGACGGCAAACAAAGCACAAGCCCCCTCATCCGACCCTTCGGGCCACCTTCTCCCCGTGGGGGAGAAGGGGAAGCAGAGGTCGGGGCGACAATCTCCACATCACGCCGCCCCCGCCCTGTGAACGCTGTGTCAATCTACACGCGAATTGCCGTTTGCACGCGCGCGGGCTACGGCTGGAGCAGAGGCAAGAACATGAGGTGACGCGATGCTCGTCAATGGCAAGTGGACGGAAGACTGGCAGCCGGTTCAGGCGACGGACGCCAAGGGCGGTTTCGTGCGGCAGGTTTCGAGCTTCCGCAACTGGGTGACGCCCGATGGCAGCGCCGGGCCGACGGGCGAAGGCGGATTTCCCGCCGAAAAGGGCCGTTACCAGCTTTACGTCGCCTATATCTGCCCCTGGGCCTCGCGCACGCTGATCGCGCGCAAGCTGAAGAAGCTCGACGACGTGATCTCCGTCTCCGTCGTGCAGCCGGCGCTGTCCGACCAGGGCTGGCAATTCGGCGACTATCCGGGCTCCAACCGCGACGACCTCAACGGCGCCACCTACATGCACGAGCTCTATACCCGCGCCGCGCCCACCTTCACCGGCCGCGCGACCGTGCCCGTGCTGTGGGACAAGGACAGGAAGACCATCGTCAACAACGAGTCCGCCGATATCGTGCGCATGCTCAACAGCGGCTTCGGCCGGCTTGCCGATGAAAGCGTCGACCTCTATCCCGAGCCGCTGCGCGCCGAAATCGATGCCCTCAACGAGCGCATCTATCCCGCGCTCAACAACGGCGTCTACCGCGCCGGCTTCGCCACCACCCAGCTCGCCTATGAGGAAGCCTATCAGGGCGTGTTCGCCATGCTGGACGAGCTGGAAACCCGCCTGTCCGACGGCCGCACCTTCCTGACCGGCGAGGCCTTCACGGAGGCCGATATCCGCCTCTTCGTGACACTCATCCGCTTCGACGCGGCCTATTTCGGCCTGTTCAAGTGCAACCGCCAGCGCCTGGCCGACTATGCGGCGCTCTCAGCCTATACGAAGCGCGTGCTCGACCTGCCGGGCGTGCGCGACACCGTCAATATCGACCACATCA
This sequence comes from Shinella sumterensis, assembly GCF_004514425.2. Taxonomy (GTDB): domain Bacteria; phylum Pseudomonadota; class Alphaproteobacteria; order Rhizobiales; family Rhizobiaceae; genus Shinella; species Shinella sumterensis. The sequence continues at coordinate 34,176 of NZ_MYFN02000004.1, read as the reverse complement.
AGCAGGGCTACTACTCGATCAAGTCGCTCAACCCCAACCGCATCGTGCCATTGGGGCCTGATCTGTCAGCGCTGGGGCTGTAGTATGGAGATATCAATATGGGTCATATCTGCTTTGGGACTGGCAGCGACGCTTCCGGAAGCGCTAAGAGTCTATCGCAAATACGGGTTGTTGCTTGCCGGCGTGATTTGGCTTCTCATGGGGGTAGCGTTCTGGCTCTATGCCTGGACAATAGTCAACGGCTTTAGCAAGACACTGCCGGTTAATCTTGTTGTCCTGTACTTACTGCTCGTCATTACGGCGCCCGCGACATTGGCAATATTTATTGGGCGCAGATACAACGTTTCTGTTGGCGTCTTCCTCGGCGGTATACTGGTGCCTCTCACATATTTCATTTACGCCATGACAGCCTACGGCCTCAACTAGCGGGTATCTTCCCGCGCATCGATCATCGCCATCAGCGTTTCCAGCCGGTCGGCATCGGCGGGCAGCTTGTCCTGCCTGAGGCGGGCGATGCGGGGGAAGCGCATGGCGACGCCGGATTTGTGGCGGTTGGAGCGGTTGATGCCTTCGAAGGCGACTTCCAGCACGAAGCCGTGGGCGGGTTCGGCCCGCACGGCGCGCACGGGGCCGAAGCGCTCGGTCGTGTTGTTGCGCACGAAGCGGTCGAGCACTTCGAGTTCGGCATCGGTGAAGCCGAAATAGGCTTTTCCGACCGGCACCAGCACATCGCCGTCAGGACCTTCCGTCCAGACGCCGAAGGTGAAATCCGAATAGTAGCTCGAGCGTTTGCCGTGGCCGCGCTGCGCATACATCATGACGGCGTCGATGTTGAACGGATCGCGCTTCCACTTGAACCACGGGCCTTTCATGCGGCCGGCCTGGTAGGGGCTGTCGAGGCGCTTGATCATCACGCCCTCGATGACCGGATCGGGCGGATCGCGGCGGATGGCCTCCAGCTCCTCCCATGTCGAGAAGGGCACGAGCGGCGAGAGGTCGAAGCGGTCGTGCGGGGTCTTGTCGATGAGGCCCGCGAGCCGCTTCCGGCGTTCGGTGAAGGCGGCCGGGCGCACATCCACCTCGCCCTCGAACAGAACGTCATAGGCGCGCACGAAGGCGGGGTAGTCCTCCAGCATCTTCGTGTTGACCGTCTTGCGGTTCAGCCGCTGCTGGAGATCGGAGAAGGTGCGCGTGGGGCTGTTCATGCGCGCCGTGCCGCCGACCAGCAGCTCGCCGTCCACCACGCCCTCGAAATTCATGGCGTCGAGCACGTCAGGGAAGGCGGCGGAGATATCGTCGCCGGAGCGGGAATAGAGCCGGCGCGTCGCGCCGGACGACGACATCTGCACGCGAATCCCGTCCCATTTCCATTCGGCGGCGAAATCGGCGGGGTCGAGATTGGCGAGATCGCCGTCCCCCACCGGATTGGCCAGCATGACGGAATGGAAGATCGCCGGCGTGGCCAGAACCGGGCGCTCCGCCCTGCCCTCCAGCCAGGCGAACAGCGGCTCGTAGGGCGGCTCCAGCCCGTGCCACAGCGTCTCGATCTCGGTCACGTCCATGCCGGAGAATTCGGCGAGCGCCTGCTTGGCGAGACGTGCCGAGACGCCGATGCGCAGGGCGCCGGTGGCGAGCTTCAGGAAGGCGAAGCGGCCGGAGGGATCGAGCCGGTCGAGCAGATCGCGCACCGCGCCGCGCACCTCCGTGCGGCCGAGCGCGTTCATGCGGGTGACGACGGCGCTCAGGCTCGGCTCGGCCTCATCGGGCACGCGCTCCTTGCGCTCCTGGTCCCAGACCAGCGCGATGGTCTCGGCAAGGTCGCCGACATAGTCGTAGGAATAGCGAAACAGCACCGCGTCCATGCGTTCGAGCACCAGTTCGCGCAGCAGCGCCGGCTTGACGCTCTTCAGGTCGAGCGTGCCGGCGATGGCGGCAAGGCCATAGCCGCGGTCAGGGTCCGGCGTATCGCGGAAGTAGTCCGCCAGCAGCTTCAGCTTGCCGTTGCGCGAGGGGGTGAGGACGAGGCGGTCGAGAAGGGTGGAGAAGGCTTTCATGGGCGCAACTCCGCGATGAACCCGCCCCGCGAGACCTTTTTTTCGAAACCGTCCTCTATCGCCCGAGTCTGCGCTTCTTGCCCCTTCTCCCCCGCGGGGAGACGGTCGCGGCAGCGGGATGAGGGGGTTGCGCTGACGGTGAGGGTCGCGCAGGCCCCCTGATCCGACCCTTCGGGCCACCTTCTCCCCACGGGGGAGAAGGGAAAGGTCGCACCGCGCCTTCGGGACAGGCCTCCCACCATCAATCCCCCTCGTCCTCATAGCCCACCAGATGCAGCGGCCGTGCCGGCAGGCCGGCGAGTTCGCACCAGCGCACCAGCGCCTCCTCGCGGCCGTGGGTGACCCATACTTCCTGCGGCGCGAGTTCGCGGATCGTCTCGGTCAGTTCCGGCCAGTCGCAATGGTCGGAGATGACGAGCGGCAACTCGACGCCGCCCTGTTTGGCGCGCTGACGCACCATCATCCAGCCGGAGGCGAAGGCGATGAGCGGTTCGTTGAAGCGGCGCGCCCATCGGTCGGCGAAGGCCGAGGGCGGACCGACGATGACGGCGCCGCGGAAATCGGTCTTGTCGCCTTTCTCGACGGTCGCCGGGCGCAGGTCGCCGAGCTCGACGCCGCGGCTGACATAGTAATCGCAGAGCCTGGCGAGCGAGCCGTGGATATAGACCGGCGCATCGTAGCCGCAGTCGCGCAAGAGGCGGATGACGCGCTGCGACTTGCCGAGCGAATAGGCGCCGACGAGATGGCTGCGCTCAGGAAATTGCCGGAGCGAGGTGATGAGCTTTCCCATCTCCGTCTTCGGATCGGGATGGTGGAAGACCGGCAGCCCGAAGGTCGCCTCGGTGATGAAGATATCGCAGGGCACCGGCTCATAGGCCGCGCAGGTGGGATCGACCCCGCGCTTGTAATCACCCGACGCGACGATGCGCAGGCCGTCCTTCTCCACGGCGATCTGGGCCGAGCCGAGCACATGGCCGGCCGGATGGAAGGAGACGGTGACGCCGTTGACCCCGATGCGCTCGCCGAAGGCGGCGGACTGGCGGGTGCCGCAGAAGTCCGCGCCGTAGCGGATTTCCATGATGTCGAGCGTTTCCTGCGTGGCGAGCACGGCGCCGTGGCCGGCACGGGCATGGTCCGAATGGCCATGGGTGACCAGCGCGCGCGCCACCGGCCGGACGGGATCGATATAGAAATCGCCGGCGGGGCAATAGAGGCCGGCGGGGGCCGGGCGGAGGAGCTGATCGGGCTTCATGCCAGGTAACGTTGGCGCGGCCACGGCAATGTCAAGGGGCGGCCGCCGCGATGCCGGCCCGCATCAGCACTCGGACAGGCAGAGAAGGGCCTGGAGGGCCATCGCATCGATGGGGCGGCTGATGTGATAACCCTGGATCTCGTCGCAGCCGGCCTCGCGCAGGAAGTCCAGCTGCTCGCGCGTTTCCACGCCCTCGGCGATGACACGCAGCTGCAGCAAGTGCCCGAGCGAGATGACGGCCGTGGCGATGGCGGCATCGTCGCTGTCGCCGGGCAGGTCCTGCACGAAGGAACGGTCGATCTTGAGACGGCCCACGGGAAAGCGCTTGAGCGAGCTGAGGCTGGAATAACCCGTGCCGAAATCGTCGATGGCCAGGTGAACGCCGAGCTGCTCCAGCCGGTGCATGGTCTCCACCGCCTGCTGCACATCCTCCATGATGAGGCTCTCGGTCAGCTCCAGCTCCAGGTAGCGTGCCTCCAGACCGCTTTCCTCAAGGGCTGCCGCGACGCGCTCGACCCAGTCACGTTCCTGGAACTGGCGAGCGGAGACGTTGACGCTGACGACGATGGGCGGCAGGCCGGACAGCTGCCAGGCCTTGTTCTGCCGGCAGGCGGTGCGCAGCGTCCAGTCACCGATCGGGCCGATGAGGCCGGTTTCCTCGGCAAGCGGAATGAACTCGCCCGGCGAGACGATGCCACGTTCGGGATGGCGCCAGCGGATCAGCGCCTCGACGGCGAAGATGCGGCCGGTCACGACGTCCATCTGCGGCTGGTACTGGAGGAAGAATTCGGTCTGGGCGAGCGCGCGGCGCAGCTCCTCCTGCCGCTCCAGCTTCTCGTGGGCGCGGTCGGCGAGCTCGAAGGTGAAGACCTGAACGGCGTCGCGGCCGATCTCCTTGGCGCGGTACATGGCCATGTCGGCGCGCGCCAGAAGCTCGCTGACATTGCGGCCGTGTTCGGGGTAGACGGCGACCCCCATGCTGCATGTCACCTGGAACGACCGGCCGTCGATCTCGACGGGCTCGGCCACGGCCTCGCGCACGGAGCGCAGCCGGTCCTCGACCGCCTCGCCACGGCGCATCGCCCCGCTGATGAGGATGACGAACTCGTCGCCGCCCAGGCGCACGATGCTGTCGCTTGCGCGGATACAGCCCTGCATGCGCGCCGCCACGATCTTCAAGAGTTCATCGCCCGCATGATGGCCGAGGCTGTCATTGACCAGCTTGAAGTTGTCGAGGTCGATGAAGGCGAGCGTCATGGAGCCGCCACGATCGTCGGCCGCCTCGATGGCGGAGGCCACGCGCTCGTCCAGCATGCTGCGGTTCGGAAGGCCGGTCAGCGTGTCGTGATGCGCCATGTACTGGATGCTGTCTTCGGCTTCCTTGCGCTCGATGGCGATGCCGGCGATGTGGGTCGCCATGCCGACGAGTTTCGTGCATTCGGCCGACGGCTCCCCGGTTTCGCGGCTATAGAGCGCGAAGGTGCCGAGCACCCTGCCCTGATAGGAGCGGATGGGCCAGGACCAGCAGGCGCGGGAAGCGATGCCCAGCGCGAGGTGCCTGAAATCGGCCCAGAGGGGATCGGTCTCGATATCGGCGACGATGACCGGTTCGCCACGCCACATGGCGGTTCCGCACGAGCCCACGGTCGGGCCGATCTCCAGCCCTTCGATCAGCCTGCAATAGCCGGCATCGAGGTTGGGCGCGGCCCCGTTGACGATATGCCGGCCATCCGGCGACAGCCGCAGGATCGATCCGGTCACGTCGGGCACATGCGCCTCGATCAGGAGGATAAGGGCCGAGAAGACATCGGTCAGCGGTTCGCCGAGCGCGATCATCTTGAGAAGATCCGCCTGTCCGCGATGCAGGCTTTCCGCCAGCTTGCGCTCGGTAATGTCGCGCGCCGTGCCGACGATGCCGATCACCTCGCCGTTGCCGTTGCGCACCGGCAGCTTGGAGGAGAGCATCCATTTCAGGTTGCCGGCGGCATCGCGGATCTGATCCTCCATGTCCAGCATGGGCCGGCCGGTGCGGATGATCTCCTGCTCGGTGTTGAAGAAATGACGGGCCGCGGCCTCGGGGTGGAGTTCGAAATCGGAGAGGCCGACCAGGCTCTCGCGCCCGTTGTCGGCGGTGATCGCGCGGTTGGCGACGACGAAGCGACAGGACAGGTCCTTGAAATAGAGGTAGTCCGGCACCTCGTCGATCATGGCTTCGAGCCAGATGGTGCGCTCGCTCTGCGCCGCAGCCAGCGGAAACAACCGGGCCGCCTCGGCCATCAGGCGTTCGCTGGCCGACATCAGCCGGGCCGTCGCGTCGGCTTCATCGTTGCCAAGGTGAGACAGTTGCGTCGACATGAACCCTTGCATTCCCGAACGCGAGGATGCGCATTGTCGCCGCCTCCTCTCACACAACCGGGAAATCGTACACCTCGACTCGTTATCCAATCCTGAACGAAACCGGCGAAATACCGCGCATCCGGCGCATTTCGGGAAGCATGACAACCCACGCTGGCGGAAAAGCCGCCTGTGCCGTTTCGACACAAATCCATCTGGCACGCTTCCTGCAGCACGTCGGCAAAGGAGCTGTGATGGTTACCAGAAGGTCATTTCTGTCGGGTCTTGCGCTGGGAGCGGCCGGCGCCGCGACGGGCGCCCGCGCGCAGACGCAGCGCGTCCCGGTCCTGGATGTCGACCTGAGGGGCAGCATCGACGCGGCCGCACACGGCATTCGCCCCGGCGCAGGCGACCGCAAGAGCAAGGCCTTCGCCAAGCTGCTGAAGGAGGCGGCGGCGAAGAACATGCCGGTGTTCCTGCCGCCCGGCGACTATGTGATCTCCAACCTGACGCTGCCCGACAACACGCGGCTGACCGGCGTGCCCGGCGCGACCCGCATCGTCTATGGCGGCGACGGCCACCTCTTCGCCGCCGATGGCGCCACCCGCATCGAGCTTGCCAATCTCGTCATCGACGGGGCGAACCGCTGGCTGGACGACACGGTGCAAGGTCTGCTCAACGTCTCCGCCGTCGCTGATGTCACCATCGAGAACTGCGAAATCCAGGGCTCGGCCAAGAGCGCGATCTACATGGAGCGCTCGGGCGGGCGCATCGAACGCAGCCGCATTTCCGGCGCGGCCGACCACGCGATCCATGCGGTCGAAAGCCAGACGCTTTCGGTGACCGGCAACCACGTCTTCGACTGCGGCAATGGCGGCATCCTCATCCACCGCTGGCAGGCCGGCCGCGACGGCAGCATAGTCTCGGGCAACCGCATCGCCCGCATTTCCGCCACGCGCGGCGGCACCGGGCAATATGGCAACGGCATCAATATCTTCCGCGCCGACGACGTGATGATCACCAACAACCATGTCTCCGGCTGCGCCTTCTCGGCAATCCGCGCCAATGCGGGCTCGAACGTGCAGATATCGGGCAATACCTGCCTCGACAGCGGCGAGACGGCGATCTATTCGGAATTCGGCTTCACCGGCGCCATCGTCAACGGCAACCTGATCGACGGCGCAGCCAACGGCATCCTCATCGTGAATTTCAACGAGGGCGGGCGGCTTGCCACCGTCACCGGAAACGTCGTGCGCAACCTGAAGCTCGACGGACCCTATATCCACGACGGCGCGGGCTTCGGCTTCGGCATCGCGGTGGAGGCCGATACGGTCCTGTCCGGAAACACCGTGGAAAACGCACCGAAATGGGGGCTGGTGCTCGGCTGGGGGCCCTATATGCGCGGCCTCGTCGTCAACGGAAACCTCGTGCGCAACAGCCCGATCGGCTGCGCCGTGAGCGTGGTGGAGGGCGCGGGCTCGGCGCTGATCTCCGGCAACATCTTCGAGGAAACCCGAACCGCCGCCATCGCCGGCTTCCGCTGGAACGAGCGCACGACGGACGACCTTGCGACGGCGTCAGAAAGCTATCCGCACCTGACGATCGAACGGAACAGGACGGGCTGAGCCCGTTTCGGTTGCGTCTCTTTTTCTGCCCGAACAAAGAGACGCATGGGACGAGGGGGTAGCGTCCGGGCCGCCCCCTCGTCCGCCTTCATCGCGCGGCTCAGCCGCCGTGGTTGTGCCCCTCGCCCGCACCCGAACCGGGCTTGGCGGCCTCCACCTTGAAGTCGACGTCGACCGCGCCGGCCTTCTCGAAATTCAGCGTCGCCTTGAAGCTCTCGCCCTCCTTGAAGGGGCGCTTGATGCTCATGAACATCACATGCAGGCCGCCGGACTTGAGCGCGACGGTGGCGCCGGCGGGGATCTCGATGCCTTCCGTCAGCTGGCGCATCTTCATCACGTCGTTCTCGACGGCCATTTCGTGCATCTGCACGTCATCCGACACCTCGGGCGCGGTGATGGAAACGAGGCGGTCGGCCTCGCTGCCATTGTTGGTGACGGTCAGGAAGCCGCCGCCGACAGGCTGGCCGGGCAGCGTGGCCTTGGATGCCGGGTGATGGATTTCCAGGTTGCCGAGCTTGTAATCATGGGCGAAGGCGACGCCTGCCGAAAGGGCGAGGGCGGCGACGGTTGCGAGGATGCGTTTCATGAGCGTGTCCTTTGTCAGTTCAGGATCGGAATGGAGGTCCCGCAACGGCGGCCATGGCCGGCAGTCGATACCGTGCGGGTAGAATGGCCCTGTCAGGCCGGTTGCGACGCGCGACGGCGAAGGCCGGCACGCGGGCGGAGCATCAGGCGGACAGGAAAGGTGGTGCGCGGGGCGGCGCGCCGGGGCGATCACGCCTGGAATGCAGCGCCTCGGCCACGAGGGGACGAGCGACGACGACCCGATAGGCCAGCGCCACGCCGGCAAGATCGGACGGCTCGGGCATCAGCATGGCGCCGCCGATGCGGCAGGCCTCGCATTTGACGGGGCCGGCATGCTTCGCCTTGCCGTCCACGATGTTGCCGATGCACAGATCGGCCATGCTGCCATCGGGCAGGACATAGTCGGCAAGTTCGAGGACGCTGGGCTTTCCGGCCGCCGCCGGCTGATGGGCGAAGCCGACGAACAGCAGGGCGACTGCGCAGAGAATGCGCAGGCAGACAGCAAAGCGTGTCATGCGTCCCGTCATCGTTCGTCTCCATCCGCGACGGCGGATCCTTCGGCCTTAACCCCGCGCCAGGGCAAGGTCAATGCGACAAAGCGGGCAGCCATCACCACAATTCATGGATCGATCAGGCCCGCACGCTACTCCGGCACCCGCCCCTCGCCTATGGTGCGGCAGGATCGATATCGCCGCATCATCGTTCCAGACGGCGGCGAAGGGAACGCCTCGTTCTCGCGCAAACCAACGTTCAGGAGGGCCCATGCTGACCATCTACGGCGTCTACCGCTCGCGCGCCTCGCGCAACTACTGGCTCGCCGGCGAACTCGGCCTGCCCTTCGTCTCCGTCCCCGTCATGCAGGCGCGGCGTGTCGCAGAGCCTTATGCGGCGGATGCGCCGCTCAACACCAAGTCGCCGGACTTCCTTTCCGTCAATCCGACCGGTCTCATTCCCTGCATCGACGACGGCGGTTTCGTCATGACGGAATCGCTCGCCATCAATCTCTATCTCGCTCGCAAGCATGGCGGCCCGCTCTCCGGCCGGACCGTGACCGAAGAGGCCGAGATGCTGCAATGGACGATGTGGGCGGCGACGGAAGTGGAGCCGCATGCGGTGAAGATCGTGCTGGCCTTCGATGCCGGCATTCAGGACAGCGAGGAAGGCCGCAGCGTGATCGCCAAGGCTTCGGAAGCGCTGGCGCGCGGCTTCAGGCGGCTCGACCAGCATCTTGCCGCGACGGGCCACGTCGTCGGCGACCGCTTCACCGTGGCGGACCTCAACCTTGCGGAGGTCTTCCGCTATGCGATAGGCCAGCCGGCGCTGTTCGACGCCGCGCCGAATGTGAAGGCATGGCTCGCGCGCTGCCAGGCGCGGCCGGCCTTCAAGGCGATGATGGAGACGCGGAGCGGCGAGCTGGAATGACGGCGCCGGAAAAGCCGTCCGCATCCTCCGCCATGGCGGCACGCAGCCATTGCTTGAAGACGGTGACCTTGCGCGGCTCCGGCACGCCTGGTGCGGTCACGAAATAGTAGCCCATGCCGGTTTCCACCCGGATGGGGAACGGCGCGACCAGCCGCCCCTCGCGCAGCGCCCATGAGGCGAGGACGGGAAAGGCGAGCAGCACCCCCTGCCCCGCCATGGCGGCATCGAGGCAGAGCGACGCATCGGAAAAGACATGCCGCGCCCGGGGCGGCGGCACGTCGAGGCCCGCGGCCTCCAGCCAGCGCTCCCAGGTGAAGGCCTCGTTGCCATCGACGACGGCCGGTTGCTTTGAAAGGTCCTTCGGCGTCCTGATCTTTTCCGCCAGCGCCGGCGCGCAGACCGGAAACAGCACCTGCGGCAGGAAATACTCCGTCTTCACATCCGGCCAGCCGCCCGGCCCGACGCGAATGCACAGGTCGACATCGGAACGGGCGAGATCCACCAGCATGGTCGTCGCCTCGATGCGCAGGCTGATATCCGGATGAAGGGCTGCGAAGCGGTCGATCCGGTGGATGAGCCAGCGGGAGGCGAAGATTGGCGCGACGGAAATGGTCAGGATCGCATCGTCGCTGCGCCGCGTGGTGGCGACCGCTTCGGACAACTGGCGAAAGCCCGCCGACAACGTGGCCAGAAACGGCCCGCCGAACGCCGTCTCGCGCAGCCCGCGCGCGGTACGGTCGAAGATCGGGCGGCCCAGTTGTTCCTCTGCCCTGATGACCTGCTGGCTGACGGCGCCGACGGTGACGCCAAGCTCATCGGCTGCCGCCTGAAGCGAGCCGAGCCGCCCCACCGCTTCAAGGGCCCGCAGGCCGTTCAGATGCACCTGGTTGAGGTTCTTCATATAGGTTTTCTATAATCTCGTCCCGAACTACTCGATTGCAGCTTTGGCGTTGCGGCGCGATTATCAGTCATCATCAATGGTAACGCATCGCGAGGAGAAGGCAATGTTCAAGATTTTCTCCAGGCTGGCGAATATGTTCAGGTCCGATGCCGACGGGTCGGACATGCCTGTCTGGGCGCGCGACCCGCTGTCCCATCCCGATATCAGCGCGATGGACGGCCGCGCCCTGGGCGACCTGCCCTTCGGCCTGTTTCGCCCGCGCGACGTGGCGGAGGACTGCGGCAGGCGCCCGGCCTGATACGCGGATATGCAAAGGCCTGCGTCGTTTCCGGCGCAGGCCTTCTGCTTTCAACGATGTGGGCTCAGCCGCCGGTCTGGTCCATGTACATGATCTCCCAGACATTGCCGCTGATATCCTGGAACGAGCAGCCGTACATCGGCCCGAACTCCATGTTCGGCTTCCATTCGCGGCCGCCGGCGGCAAGCGCCTTGGCCTTGAGGTCATCGACCTCCTGCCGGCTGGAGGCCGAAAGACAGGTCAGGACCTGCGTCTGCTGTTCGGGATCGCCGACCTTGCCGGTCACGAACTGGGCGAACTTCTCCTCCGTCAGGTGCATGACGTAGATGTTCTCGTCCACGACCATGCAGATGGCCGTGTCGTCGCTGTACTGTTCGTTGAAGGAAAAGCCGAGCGCGCCGAAGAAGCGGCGCGTGGCGGCCAGGTCCTTGACGGGCAGGTTGACGAAGATCATGCGCATGGATGTCCTCCTTGTTGGTTGCGCGGCGGGGCGCGATCACCCCGTCATGCCACAAGGACGTGACGGCGGGCCCATTCCCGACATGCGGCTGCATTAATTTATGCGGCAGCGCAGCCCGGTACGTCCTCCAGCCGGTACCAGACCGGGATGCCGCGCGCCTGCGCGATGCGCACATCGTTATCCGCCCCCTTCGAGGCGCCTGGCAATCGCAGAACACCTTCGCACAGTTCAAGCAGGCGATGGGCCACGGGATAGAAGATCTCTTCGTGCAACGCATCACCGATCGTTTCGCCGCCTGCCGCATGCCAGACGGGCAGCGCCACCCATTCGCCGATCATCGGCACATGCCCCGCCTTGAACAGTGCATAGGACGGCGCCTCCAGCCGCTTCAGGTTCTCCGCCATCTTTTGCGGGTCGTCTCCCGTGCCCGAGCGATAGGGGCCGGCGATCAGGATCAGCATGTCGTATTCCTCACAATAATGCATGAAATATCCGGAATTTTCTGGATACTTCATGCATATTCGTGTAATTTCATGCAGAGTCAAGATGGAGCGTGAACATGCTGACAAGCCAGCGAAGAGCCATGATCGTCGAGAGGCTGAACCGCGACGGCGAGATCATCGCCAAGACGCTTGCCACGGAGCTGGACCTCTCGGAGGACACGATCAGGCGGGACCTGCGGGACATGGCGGCGGAAGGCCTGCTGAAGCGGGTGCATGGCGGGGCGCTGCCGCTCTCGCCGCCGCTGCCGGATTTTGCCGCGCGCCAATCGCTTTCGACGGACGAGAAGGCCGCGCTCGGCGCCCGCGCAGCCGCGATGATCGAACCGGGACAGGTGATCTTTCTCGATGGCGGCACGACGACCGCGGCACTCGCCCGCGCCCTGCCCCGCAGTTTCGCCTTCACGGTGGTCACGCACAGCCCGACCATTGCCTGCGAGCTCGAACGCCACCCGAGCGCGGATGTCGTGCTCGTCGGCGGCCGGCTCTACAAACATTCGATGGTGGCAATGGGGGCACAGGCGCTCGAGACCATTCGCGGCCTGAAGGCGGATCTCTATTTCATGGGCGTGACCGCCGCCCATCCGAGCCACGGCCTCACCACCGGCGACATGGAGGAAGCCGCGACGAAGCGCAGCGTCGCGGAAAACGCGGCCGCGACCTTCGTGCTGCTGACCCGGGAAAAACTCGGCCTCGCCTCGCCATGGAAGATCATGCCGCTCGCTGCGGCCAGCGGCCTCATCGTGCCGGCCGGACTGTCTTCTGACGTGCTGGCGCCCTATCGCGATATGGGCGTCGAGGTCATCGAGGCCTGATCAGGCGACCAGCGCGTCCGTCACGCGGATATCGCCGACATGGATGCGGTTCCAGTTCGACATGGAGCGATTGGCCTGCGCCATCAGCGCGGCGTGGATATCGGGCTCTTCGGTGAAGAAGCGGGCGAGCGTGGCGGCGACCATGCTTTCGGCGGCGCGCGTCGTGCCGTCCTCGCATTTGAGCGCGATCGCGATGCCCTGTTCGGGAATGGCGGCGCAGAACACGCCCTCGGCGCCCGTCTTGGCGAAGATGCGGCCGGGCGCGGTTTCCATGAGGCGCGTGCAGGCGCGGCCCGTGCCGGCGACGAAGAAGGGTTCGGCCATGCACGCCTCGATCAGCCGGCGCGAGGCCTTGGCGCGTTCGGGCGCAAGGCCCGTGCCCGTCGCCATCTTCGCGAAGCCGTGCGCGAGGCTCTTCAGCGGCACGGCATAGGTGGGGATGGAGCAGCCGTCGACGCCGCAATTGTCGACCGCGAGTGCGGCCCCCGTCAGGCTTTCCATGACGCCGCGGATTTCGGCCTGCACCGGATGCTCGTAGCGCACATAGCCTTCGAGGTCCTTGCCGGTGTGGCAGGCGGCGCAGACGAAGCCGGCATGTTTGCCCGAGCAGTTGTTGTGCAGGGCGCTCGGCCGGTCGAGCAGGCGCGCCTGGTTGATCAGCACGGGCTGCTCGAAGGACCAGTGCGCGCCGCATTCCAGCACGCTTTCATCCACGCCGGCCGCCGCCAGCATCGTGCCGGCAAGGCGCGCATGGGCCGCCTCGCCGTTATGCGAGGAGCAGGCGAGCGCCAGTTCCTGGTTGCCGAAGGCATGGGCATCGGCCGCACCGCTCTCGATGAGCGGCAGCGCCTGCATGGCCTTGCAGGCCGAGCGCGGGAAGACACCGGCCTCGACATCGCCCTGCGAAAACACCACCTTGCCATCGCCGTCGACCACGACGACCATGCCGCGATGGCGGCTTTCGACAAGGTTGCCGCGCGTGACTTCGACAAGGACGGGGTTTGCCATGATGATGCCCTCAAATTTCCGGTTTCCGGTGCGGTATTATCCGAAAACACGGTTGCGCACACGCGATTTTCGGAGATGCCCCGCATGAAACTTCTGAGGAATGTCCTGGTCCTGTTCCTGGTCATCTATCTCATGCCGGCGCTCGCCTCGGCAGGCTACTGGTACATCAAGGACCGGCCGCACAGCTGGCGCGAGGCCAACTGGAAATCCGCCGGCATCCTGCCCGCCGCGAAGGACACGCCGCAGGCGACGATCCATATCTTCTCCGCTGCCACGGGCGGCATGAAGGGTGCTGTCGCCAGCCACGCCTGGATCGTCACCAAGGAGGCGAACGCGGCCGGCTACAACCGCTATGACAAGGTCGGCTGGGGCACGCCGGTGCGCAAGAACGGCTATGCGCCCGATGCCTACTGGTATTCCAACACGCCGCGCGTCGTGGTGTCCGTCAGCGGCGACGAGGCCGCGCGGCTGATCCCGAAGATCGAGAAGGCGATCGCCGACTATCCCTATGCGACGCCGGGCGCCTATCGCATCTGGCCGGGGCCGAACTCCAACACGTTCGTCGCGCATGTGCTGCGCTCCGTGCCGGAACTCGGCGTGGTGCTGCCGCCGGACGCGGTGGGGCGCGACTACCTGCCCGAGGGCAGGTTGTTCGCGCTCGACGCCGACGGCAGGGACGTTCACGCCACGCTCTACGGCCTGCTCGGGGTTTCCGCCGGCCTGCGCAGCGGCCTGGAGCTCCACATCATGGGCCTCGTCGCGGGCGTCGACCTGATGCGCCCGGCCATCAAGATCCCCGCCATCGGCCGTATCGGCATCTGAGCGGTTTTCGTGTCGGAATGGGCCAGGAGAGGTTCAAGTTAATGGCGTATTAACGACAAACGCGCGGCGCAATCACGACATTGCTCGCTTCCTGTGCAAAGCGCCGCTATCGTCACCGGCGGGCGGCGATTCTGTCGCTGGAGGAAAAGATGAGCGAAAACAGCCGGCAAGGATGGATCGAGCATGGCGAGATGCCGCTGGAGACGATTCTTCCGCCGTCCCTGCTGCGTGACAGCACGACGACGGGTCTGATCCTCTCCGGGCTGGAGGCCTCCGGCGTCGCCTTCGCGCTGTTTTCGCCGAATGACGAACTGTCCTACGGTTCGACCGCCTTCAAGCTGCTGTTCGACGTGCAGCCCGGGGCGCGCACCTTCGCCGACATCATGCGCCACTGTCATCTGGAGCGGGTCGGCCCGAAAATGGAGGCCCCGATCGAGGACTTTCTGGCCATGGCCCGGCTGAAGCGGCGCAGCAGCCCGCAACGTGTCTTCGAGATCGAGACCAGCGACGAGCGCTGGCTTCAGGCGGACGAGACGCTGCTTCCGGGCGGCTGGCTGTGGCATGTCTTCACGGATATCACGCTGCTGAAATCGCACGAGCAGGTGCTGCAGCGCGCGCACGAGGCGGCGCGGCACGCGGCGGATACGGACCCGCTGACGGGCCTCTTCAACCGCCGCGCGGCGATGGAGCGGCTGGATGCCGCCATGCAGCACGCCTTCCACAACTGCACGGCACTGTCGCTCGCGCTCATCGATCTCGATCATTTCAAATCGATCAACGACCGTTACGGCCATGCGCGCGGCGACGACGTGCTGCGCCATTTCGCGGCCACCGGCCGGCAGCACCTGCGCGGCGGCGATATGCTCGCCCGCGTGGGCGGCGAGGAATTCCTCGTGCTGATGCCCGACACGAGCCTTGGCGAGGCGACGGCCGCGATGGAGCGGCTGCGCCGCCACCTGCCGCGCGAGGAGCCGCAGCCCGGCCTCGACTGCACCTATACGATGTCGGCGGGGGTCGCCGAATATTGCGGCAACGCAGCCGACGACCTGTTCGAACGGGCTGACCGGGCGCTCTATCGCGCCAAACATCTCGGCCGCGACCGCATCGAGCGGGCGCAATCGTAACCGTCAGAAGGTCAGCACGATCTTGCCGATGTGATCGCCCTCTTCCATCATCCGGTGTGCGTCCGCGACCTTGTCGAACGGCATGACGGCATGGATGACCGGGGCGACGCGCCCGGCTTCCAGAAGCGGCCAGGCCGTGGCCAGGAGCGCGTCGCGGATCTCCTGCTTTTCCGCCGCCGTGCGCGGCCGCATGGCCGAGCCGGTGACATGCAGGCGGCGCGTCATGATGGGGACGAGGTTGACCTTTTCGGCCACGGCGCCGCCGAGGAAGGCGATCATCGACAGGCGCCCGTCGCGGGCGAGCGACTTCAGGTTCCGCTCGAAATAGGCGGCACCGATCATGTCGAGAACGACGTCGACGCCGGCGTTGCCCGTCTCCTGCGCGATGACCGCGACGAAATCCTCTTCGCGATAGTTGATGGCGCGGCTTGCGCCGAGGCCAAGGCAGGCCTCGCATTTTTCGGCAGATCCGGCCGTCGCGAAGACGCGCGCGCCAAGCGCGGATGCGAGCTGGATCGCCGTCGTGCCGATGCCGCTGGAGCCGCCGTGGATGAGCACGCTCTCGCCTTCCTTCAGCCCGGCCATCATGAAGAGGTTCGCCCAGACGGTGAAGAAGGTCTCCGGCAGCGCCGCGGCCTTCACCGCATCGTAGCCTTTCGGGAACGGCAGGGCCTGGCCGGCGGGCACCGTGCAATATTGCGCGTAGCCGCCGCCATTGGCGAGCGCACAGACCATGTCACCCGGCGCGTAACCCTTCACGTCCTTGCCGACCGCCACGACCTCGCCGGCGATCTCCAGGCCGAGGATGGGGCTTGCATCCGGCGGCGGCGGGTACTCGCCCTTGCGCTGGAGCACGTCCGGCCGGTTGATGCCGGCCGCCGCGACGCGCACGAGGATTTCGCCGTCCTTCGGCTGCGGCACCGGGCCTTCCGTCACGGTCATGGCCTCCGGCCCGCCGAAGCCGTTCAGGCCGACATGGAGCATGGAATTTGGATGGGGCATGGAAACCTCCCGGTCGTTTGCGCTGTCTTCCTTGTTGCAGCGATTCTAGCCGAAAGCGTGAATCCTTTGAATCGCTTGCCCCGGTTTGCGCATGTTTTCGCAGAGCTTCAGGAAGGCAACGAAATCTCAGTGCCGGCCAAAGGCTCGCCGTGGGCGGATGTCGACGCCAGCACGAGCCCTACGGCGCTGGCCTTGGCATCGGCTTTCAGCGTGGCGATCCGGCTGCTGATCTGCCCGGCATCGCTGATGATCTCGCCTTCAGGCACGACGAGCACGACGGCCGAGCAGCGCATGAGCGGAAAACGCGCGGCCTGGCCCGCGCGGTCATGGCCGCGGATTTCGCCGGCGAGCTGATCCTCCGGCGAATAGCACAGGCGCACCTCGCGGCTGAAATCGGCAAGCAGGCGTTCCAGGATGATGCGCACGTCGACGACGGGCCGGCCGGAAACGCCGGCGAAGAAATCGTCGCCGCCGACATGGCCGATGAAGGCATCGTCGCCGACGAATTCCCGGCGCAGCAGCGAGGCGAAGAGCGAGAGCGCCATATCGCCCTTGTGGAAGCCGTAGTGATCGTTGAACGGTTTGAAATTGTCGAAGTCGAAATAACACAGACAGCGCAGCTGATCGCCGTCGAGCGCCTTGTCCTGAAGGTAATCGCGGATCGACCGATTGCCCGGCAGCCCGGTCAGCGGGTTCTGGTCTTCCGCCGTCTTCAGGCGCTTCTCGTTGATGATCTTGATGAGCGACGATGCCGAGAGGATGCCGGCATAGCGCATGCGCTCTGTCAGGATGACGCATTCGTTGCCGCCCATGCCGGTGAACACGTCGAGCAGCTGTTCGGCCGGCGTGTCGAGATCGGCAATCGGCGCCGTCGTGACGAAGTGCGAGAGGCCCTTCTGGTAGAGCTTGTTCTTCAGGAGATCGCGGCCGAAGGGATGATAGCTCAGCTCCTTCACATGATATTCGTGCACGATGCCGCGCGGCTCGTCATTGGCGTTCAGCACGGGGAAGAAGGTGCGCTTGGGATCGCGCCGGAAAAACTCGAAGACGGCTTCCAGGCTTTCATTCTCGCGCAGAACCGCGACATGCTCGATCTCGCGGCGGATCAGGATGCTGTCGAGCGTGCGGGAGTTGCGGCGGATGCCGCCTGCGCGGTCGACCTGCGGATAGACCGGGCTCAGCGCCGAAAAGTCGGTCACCGGCCGCGAGATGAACCAGCCCTGCACGAGATCGCAGCCGGCGTCGCGGCAGGCGATGAACTCCGCCTCCGTCTCCACGCCTTCCGCGATAACGCGGGTGCCCAGCACATGGGCGGCATTGACGGTGTGGCGCACGAGATGGCGCTTGCGCGCATCGGCCTCCATG
The DNA here is from genome assembly GCF_004514425.2 of Shinella sumterensis. Classification (GTDB taxonomy): domain Bacteria; phylum Pseudomonadota; class Alphaproteobacteria; order Rhizobiales; family Rhizobiaceae; genus Shinella; species Shinella sumterensis. Next base: position 16,609 of record NZ_MYFN02000004.1, on the reverse strand, counting down.
CCGGAAATGAAATGCCGGTCGATCTTGAGGTAATCCACCGGGTGATCGCACAGCAGCTTCAGGCCGTTATGGCCCACGCCGAAATCGTCGATGGCGAGCTTGAAGCCGGCTAGGCGCAGCTTGCGCACGAGATCGGCGAAGTCCGGCAGGGTATCGTTGTCGAAGCGTTCAGAGATTTCAAAGCAGATCGACGACGCCGGAATGCCGGCGCGTTGCAGATGGCCGGCCAGGCGATCGACAAGGACGGATCCTTCCGACACGAGGCGGGAATCGAGATTGACGAACAGCGTGCGGGCGCGGAAATCCGGCAGTGCGGCGAAGGCGGCGATCGCCCGGCTGTTGACCATGTGCTCCAGCGCCATGAGCTGGCCGGCCTCGTGCGCCCGGTCGATGAGATCGAGCGGCGACTGGAAGCCAAGGCGATCGAAGCCGCGCATCAGGGATTCGTAGCCGAAGACCGAGCCGGTCGCGGCCTCGACGATCGGCTGGAATGCCGTTTCGATCACCAGCTTGGCGAGGGTGACGATCTCACCATCGCCAAAGCGACGAAGGGCTAGCAGTTCGGCGGCGGACATGGTGGGCTCCGGGGCTTTGACACTGCGCCGAAGTCTCTCGCCCGATCCCTGAAAAAACCGTTTCCGTAGTGTGACAGTTCGATGAAACTTCAATGACTACAAAGGGTTGAAAAAGAAAATCGTCATATGGGAAAAGCCAGCAGCAACGCGCCGCCGCCAATCATCACCACCGCGATCCAGTGGGCGGTCGAAAGCTGCTCGCCGAGGAAGAGAACGGCGAAGACGGCGACGAGCACGACGGAGAGCTTGTCGACGGGCGCGACCTGCGCGGCCTTGCCGATCTGCAGCGCGCGGAAATAGCAAAGCCAGGATGCACCGGTCGCCAAGCCCGAGAGAACGAGGAAGATCCAGCTCTTCAGCGGCACCGTGCCGGGCGCCTGCCAGTTGCCGGCAAGCGTCAGCATCATCGCGATGGCCAGCAGGATGACGACGGTGCGCACGAAGGTGGCGAAGTCCGAATTGACCTCCGATATGCCGATCTTGGCGAAGATCGCCGTCAGTGCCGCAAAGACCGCCGAACCGAGCGCCCAGACCTGCCACGACGTCAGGATCGCTTTCACAATGCACCTCCTGCGAGCATGATGCGCGCCAGCGCGAGCCCGGCGGCGACGGCGAGCAGCGAAAAAATGACCGATGCGCCGACATAAAGTGCCGCAAGACCCGCCTCCCCGCGCTGCCAGAGCAGGGCCGCATCGAGCGAAAAGGCGGAGAAGGTGGTGAAGCCGCCGAGAATGCCCGTGGTCAGGAACAGCCGCGCCTCCTGCGGCAGGTTCACACGCAAGGCGAAGGCACCGGCGATCAGGCCCATCAGCAGGCAGCCGAGCACGTTGATGACGAGCGTGCCGGCCGGAAAGGCCGTGCCGACCAGCCGCGCGGCCAGCACATTCACCCCATGCCGGCCCGCTCCGCCAAGCCCCGCGCCGAGAAAGACGATCAGATAGTTCATGCGTGCTGCCTCATGGTCCGCTGTTTCGACATCCGGACAACAAAAAACCGCCCTCGGGCGGCCGCAAGACATGCGCCTGCCCATGACGGCCGTCATCGGCCGGTTCGGCAGGCGCTATCAGCCGATCGTCGGCGGTTGTCGGGGAACGCCATCCCCATCCCACGCCGGAATTTCTAGGCTTTGCATTCCGGCGTGTCAAACGCCGCCCGCAGCACCGTTCGGGCGGCGGGCGGTCGTCGGGCGCCTATTTGCGCAGCGCGAGGCCGAAGGCGATGAGCGCCCAGCCCTGCATGGCGAGATCGAAGGCGAGGAACAGGCCGAGCAGCCAGAGGCTGTTGACCGGCCAGCCGAGGAAGAACACGATGCCGGCGAGCGCCGTGACGATACCGCCGGCCAGGAGCCAGCCCCAGCCGCTTTCCGGCCGCACGCGAAACGCCGCGAAGATGCGGAAGAGGCCAGCCACCAGCAGCGCCGCCGCCATCAGCAGCGTCAGCACCGCCGATGTCAGGATGGGATTGACGAAGGCGAGCACGCCGGCAGCGAGATAGAGCAGCGCGCTGAGCGCCCACGCGATCGTCTCGCGCCATGCCTTCACCTGGAACGCATGGGCCAGATGCACCGCGCCGCCGACGATCATCAGCATGCCGACATAATAGACGGAGGCGACGGTGGCGATGAAGAGATTGGCCGCGGCGATGCCGCCGAAGACGAGCAGGACGACGCCGAGGGCGACGAACCAGCCCCATTTCGCGCGCACTTCGGAGAGGGGGTTCATTCCAGGGGAGAGGACCATGATGCACCTCGAAGAATGGATGAGAACGCCCGACCCTAGCACGAAAAACGGTCGCGTCACGACATCTGACTGCGGTGTGAACGGCTCTGACTTTTTTATTGATTGATCGATCAATTAAAAATATTCTTGATGAACGTCAGGAGACCGCGATGCCCAAGATCGGAATGGAGCCGTTACGCCGCAAGGCGCTGGTGGACGCCACGTTGCGGGCCGTCGGCGACCATGGCTCGCTCACCGTAAGCATGTCGGAGATCGCCCGTCATGCCGGCGTGTCGCCGGCGCTTGCGCATCACTATTTCGGCTCCAAGGAACAGCTGGTCATCGAGACGATCCGCAGCCTGTTGCGCACACTTCGCGAGGACGCCGTGGCAGGGCTTCGGCAAGCCGCAACGCCGCGCGACAGGATTTCGGCTGTCATCCGCGTCAATTTCCAGGCGCACCAGTTCGCACCGGAGACGGTGGCGGCGTGGCTTGCCTTCTATACCGAGGCGCAACGCTCGGAAGAGGTGCGGCGCCTCCTCGTCGTCTATGCGCGGCGGCTGAATTCCAACCTGCTGTCGAGCCTGAAGCGGCTGTGCACACCACAGGAAGCCGCCGCCATCGCCGACGGCGCGGCGGCGATGATCGACGGGCTCTATCTCCGGCAGGGTCTTCGCTCCGCACCCGTCAGCATCGAATCCTCCATTGTGCTGACCGAGAGTTATGTGGACGCGCAGCTCGCCGCCGTCGCAGGCGTTGCGGCCGCCGACGCGGGCAAACGCGCACCCGTCATACAGCCGCGATAGACATTCGAGACCAACGTTTCATTACGCAAGGACCTGTCCGTGACCGCCAAGCCGAATATCCTGATCATCATGGTCGACCAGCTCAACGGGACGCTGTTTCCGGATGGTCCGGCGGACTGGCTGCATGCGCCGCACATGAAGGCGCTTGCCGCGCATTCCGCGCGGTTTCGCAACAACTATACCTCCTCGCCGCTCTGCGCCCCTGCCCGCGCCTCCTTCATGGCCGGCCAGCTGCCGAGCCGTACGCAGGTCTATGACAATGCGGCCGAATACATCTCCTCCATCCCGACCTTCGCGCATCACCTGCGCCGCGCCGGCTATTACACGGCGCTGTCGGGCAAGATGCATTTCGTCGGGCCGGACCAGTTGCACGGTTTCGAGGAGCGGCTGACGACGGATATCTATCCCGCCGATTTCGGCTGGACGCCGGACTATCGCAAGCCGGGCGAGCGGATCGACTGGTGGTATCACAATATGGGTTCGGTGACGGGCGCGGGTGTCGCCGAGATCACCAACCAGATGGAATATGACGACGAGGTCGCCTTCCTCGCCAACCAGAAGCTCTACCAGCTCTCGCGCGAAAACGACGACGAGGCGCGGCGTCCCTGGTGCCTTACCGTCTCCTTCACCCATCCGCACGACCCCTATGTGGCGCGCAAGAAATTCTGGGACCTCTACGAGGACTGCGAGCACCTGCTGCCCGACGTCGGCATGCTGGACGAACAGGACCCGCATTCCGCCCGCATCCTGCACTCCTGCGACTATGCCAAGTTCGCCATCACCGGCGAGCATGTGCGCCGCTCGCGCCAGGCCTATTTCGCCAACATCTCCTATCTCGACGAGAAGGTCGGCGAACTCGTCGACACGCTGACGCGCACGCGCATGCTGGACCGCACCCTGATCCTGTTCTGCTCGGACCATGGCGACATGCTGGGCGAGCGCGGCCTGTGGTTCAAGATGAATTTCTTCGAGGGGTCCGCCCGCGTGCCGCTGATGATATCGGGTCCCGGCGTGACGCCCGGCCTGCATCTTGCCCCCTCCTCCAATCTCGACGTGACGCCGACGCTCTGCGACCTCGCCGGCATTTCCATGGACGCGGTGATGCCCTGGACGGACGGCGAGAGCCTGCTGCCCGTCATCAACGGCGCGGAGCGCACGACGCCCGTGCTGATGGAATATGCCGCCGAAGCTTCCTATGCGCCTATCGTCGGCATCCGTGAGGGCAAGTGGAAATACATTCACTGCGAACTCGATCCCGAACAGCTCTACGACCTGGACGCCGATCCGCACGAACTCAACAACCTCGCGATATCAGAGGACAGCGTCGTCAAGGCGACGCTCGATGCCTTCCGCCAGATGCGCGAGGCGCGCTGGGACATGGCCGCCTTCGATGCAGCCGTGCGCGAAAGCCAGGCGCGGCGCTGGGTGGTCTACGAGGCGCTGCGCAACGGCAGCTATTATCCCTGGGATCACCAGCCGCTGCAAAAGGCATCCGAGCGCTACATGCGCAACCACATGAACCTCGACAATCTCGAGGAATCCAAACGCTACCCGCGGGGAGAATGACATGAGAGCCCAACCGAAAGCATCGCACTTCATCGATGGCGAGTATATCGAGGATGCCGCCGGCACGCCCTTCGAGAGCATCTACCCCGCCACCGGCGAGGTGATCGCGAAGTTGCATGCGGCAACGCCGGCCATCGTGGAGAAGGCCATTGCATCCGCCAAGCGGGCGCAGAAGGAATGGGCGGCGATGAGCCCGACGGCGCGCGGCCGCGTCCTCAAGCGCGCCGCCGAAATCATGCGGGAACGCAACCGCGAGCTTTCCGAACTGGAGACGCTCGACACCGGCAAGCCGATCCAGGAAACCATCATCGCCGATCCGACCTCCGGTGCGGACGCCTTCGAATTCTTCGGCGGCATCGCGGCGGCGGGCCTCAACGGCGATTACATCCCGCTCGGCCAGGATTTCGCCTTCACCAAGCGCGTGCCGCTCGGCGTGTGCGTGGGCATCGGCGCCTGGAACTATCCCCAGCAGATCGCCTGCTGGAAGGGCGCGCCGGCGCTGGTCTGCGGCAATGCCATGGTCTTCAAGCCCTCGGAAAACACGCCGCTCGGCGCGCTGAAGATCGCCGAGATCCTGATCGAGGCCGGCCTGCCGAAGGGGCTCTACAACGTCATCCAGGGCGACCGTTCGACCGGGCCGCTGCTCGTCAACCACAAGGACGTCGCCAAGGTCTCGCTGACCGGCTCCGTGCCGACGGGCAAGAAAGTGGCGGGCGCCGCGGCTTCCGACCTTAAACACGTGACGATGGAGCTCGGCGGCAAGTCGCCACTCATCGTCTTCGACGATGCCGATCTCGAAAGCGCCATCGGGGGCGCGATGCTCGGCAACTTCTACTCGACGGGCCAGGTCTGCTCGAACGGAACCCGCGTCTTCGTGCAGAAGGGCATCAAGGACAGGTTCCTCTCCCGCCTGAAGGAGCGCACGGAAAAGATCGTCATCGGCGATCCCCTAGACGAAGCGACCCAGCTCGGCCCGATGGTCTCGAAGGCGCAGCGCGACAAGGTTCTCGACTATATCGAAAAGGGCAAGGCCGAGGGCGCGACGCTTCTGACCGGCGGCGGCATTCCGAACGATGTTTCGGCCGAAGGCACCTATATCCAGCCGACCGTCTTCGCCGACGTCACCGACGACATGACCATCGCGCGCGAGGAAATCTTCGGGCCGGTCATGTGCGTGCTGGACTTCGATCATGAAGACGAGGTCATCGAACGCGGCAACGCCACGGAATTCGGCCTGTCCGGCGGCGTCTTCACGTCCGACATCACCCGCGCCCACCGCGTGGTCGACCAGCTGGAGGCCGGCACGCTGTGGATCAACACCTACAACCTCGCCCCCGTGGAAATCCCCTTCGGCGGCTCCAAGCAATCCGGCTTCGGCCGCGAGAACTCGCTCGCCGCGCTGGAACACTATTCGGAGCTGAAGACGGTCTACGTCTCCATGGGCAAGGTCGAGGCGCCGTATTGAGATGGGTGCCTCAATCGTCCTTCATGTTGACGAAAAGGTCTTCGAGGTCGATGCGAAGTACCTTGCAGATGCGTCTCAGGACATCGACAGAGCCGGTCTTCCTGCCAGCCTCGATCTCGGAAAGATAGGGCTGGGAGATGCCCGCTGCATCGGCGAGCTCGGTTATCGTCATCTTGCGATACGTCCTGTAGAGGCGGACGGGATTTTCGCCGTTGGACTTGGCTTCGACAAGTTCCATCGGCCACGTTTCCTCGCCGGCCCGAACGCCGGCCATCGCGGCTTCCGCACGCAGTCCGTCGACGAGGTCCTCATAATCGTCCTCACTGAGGAGCACGTAGGATTTGCCATCAATGGTCAATCTCTGGATATCGCCCATCCGGTTTTACTCCTTGTAGATGCTGCCGCGCGGTCCCGCATCGATCACCATAACGACGGTGCCTTCGTCATCGATGATGACGCGATCGCCGCCGACACGGATACGAAAGAACGGCTTGCCTTTCATTTTCTTGATATCAACGACTTCGCCTCGCGCATAAGCGCGAAGCTTATCGAGAATTGCGGCTCTTCTTTTCGGCTGCATACGTTGCAGCGCCTGATCCGCGGCTCTTCTGAAGCGAATTTCCTTCATCAACGAATTATAGCAATTAGCGATGACGGCAGCAATGCCGGCATCGCTATAAACTATGATCACGGCCGGACGAGGCACTGACGCCATGCAGAACGCAGACTATATCATCATCGGGTCCGGCTCGGCCGGTTCGGCCATTGCCTACCGGCTTTCGGAAGACGGCAAGCATACGGTCATGGTGCTGGAATACGGCGGCTCGGATATCGGGCCGTTCATCCAGATGCCGGCGGCGCTGGCGTGGCCGATGAGCATGAAGCGCTACAACTGGGGTTATCTCTCCGAGCCCGAGCCGAACCTCAACAACCGGCGCATCACCGCGCCGCGCGGCAAGGTGATGGGCGGCTCGTCCTCCATCAACGGCCTCGTCTATGTGCGCGGCCATGCGGAGGACTTCAACCGCTGGGAGGAGCTCGGCGCACAGGGCTGGGCCTATGCGGACGTGCTGCCCTACTACAAGCGCATGGAGACCTCGCATGGCGGCGAGGCCGGCTGGCGCGGCACCGACGGGCCGCTGCACGTGCAGCGCGGCCCCATGACGAACCCGCTGTTCCACGCCTTCATCCAGGCGGGCCAGCAGGCCGGCTTCGAGATGACCGAGGACTACAACGGCTCCAAGCAGGAAGGCTTCGGCCTGATGGAGCAGACCATCCACAACGGCCGGCGCTGGTCTGCGGCCAATGCCTATCTGCGGCCTGCCATGAAGCGGCCGAACGTGTCGCTGGTGCGGTGCTTCGCGCGCAAGATCGTCATCGAGAACGGCCGGGCCGTGGGCGTCGAGATCGAGCGCAACGGCGTCGTCGAGGTGGTGCGGGCCAACAAGGAGGTCATCGTCTCGGCCTCCTCCTTCAACTCGCCCAAGCTGCTCATGCTGTCCGGCATCGGCCCGGCGCAGCACCTGAAGGACATGGGCATCGAAGTGAAGATCGACCGGCCGGGCGTCGGCGCCAACCTTCAGGACCATATGGAGTTCTACTTCCAGCAGATCTCCACCAAGCCGGTCTCGCTCTATTCCTGGCTGCCGTGGTTCTGGCAGGGCGTGGCGGGCGCGCAATGGCTGCTGTCCAAGGGCGGGCTCGGCGCCTCCAACCAGTTCGAGGCCTGCGCCTTCCTGCGTTCCGCGCCGGGGCTGAAGCAGCCGGACATCCAGTATCACTTCCTGCCCGTCGCGATCTCCTACGACGGCAAGGCGGCGGCCAAGAGCCACGGCTTCCAGGTGCATGTCGGCTACAACCTGTCGAAATCGCGCGGCAACGTGACGCTCAGGTCCGCCGACCCGATGGCCGATCCCGTCATCCGGTTCAACTACATGAGCCACGAGGAAGACTGGATCAAGTTCCGCCACTGCGTGCGCCTGACGCGCGAGATCTTCGGCCAGAAGGCCTTCGACGAGTTCCGCGGCCCGGAGATCCAGCCGGGCGCGGCCGTCGAGACGGACGAGCAGATCGACGCCTTCCTGCGCGAACATCTGGAAAGCGCCTACCACCCCTGCGGCACCTGCCGCATGGGCGCGGCCGACGATCCGATGGCGGTGGTCGACCCGCAGACCCGCGTCATCGGCGTGGATGGCCTGCGCGTGGCCGACTCGTCGATCTTCCCGCATGTCACCTACGGCAACCTCAACGCCCCGTCGATCATGACCGGCGAGAAGGCCGCCGACCACATCCTCGGCCGCCAGCCGCTTGCCCGCTCCAACCAGGAGCCCTGGGTCAATCCGCGCGCGGCGGTGAGCGATCGGTAACGAGAGGGCTTGCCTTTCGTCAGGCCTGACGGCCACCTTCTCCCCGCAGGCGGGGAGAAGGAGATATGCCGCGTGGTTTTCTCAATTCTTCAACGTCGAGTGGGGCAAATCTCCTCTGCCGGCGTGCCGGTGGAAGGTCGGGGTGAGAGGTAATCCTACAGCCGCCGCTCCCATCCGCAAGAATACGCCTGATAATCCACTAATTTTATAGAATAATATCAAAGCTTTCCCGGCGGCAGTATTTCTTCTCTTCCTGGCGAATGGAGAGATATTTGCTCCTGCGCCGACATTTGAGAAACCCGTTTTGCTGTCTCGGTGTCCCTGCTCCTGCGATAATCCGGCAAATTCTCGCAAAGGCATGGAACGCAATGACTGCTCTCACCGGAAACGGGACCGCGCAGGCCCTCAATGACAAACTCGCAGGCCTCGACCTTGCCGGGCGCCTCGCATTCGTGGCCGAGCTTGGCGGCCGCGCCGTGTTCACCACCAGCCTCGGCATCGAGGACCAGGTCATCACGGCGGCCATCGGCACCGAGCGGCTGGACATCGATGTCGTGACGCTGGAGACCGGACGCCTCTTCAAGGAAACCGTCGATCTCATCGACGAGACCGAAGGCCAGTACGGCATCACCATCGCCCGCTACGTTCCCGCGCAGGACGATATCGACGCCTATGCGGCGAAGTACGGCCTCAACGGCTTCTACGAGAGCGTGGAAGCCCGCCACGCCTGTTGCGGCGTGCGCAAGCTGAAGCCGCTTGCGCGTGCACTTGAAGGGGCATCCTTCTGGATCACCGGCCTGCGCCGCGGCCAGTCCGGCAATCGCGCGGACACGCCCTTCGCCGAATTCGATGCCGATCGCAACCTGATCAAGATCAATCCGCTGGCGGATTGGGACATCGACCGCATCAAGGCCTATGTCGCCGACAATGCCGTGCCGGTGAACCCGATGCACAATCGCGGCTATCCCTCGATCGGCTGCGAGCCCTGTACGCGCGCCATCAAGCCCGGCGAGCCCGAGCGCGCCGGCCGCTGGTGGTGGGAAAACGACGAGAAGCGCGAATGCGGCCTGCACGTCCATGAGGCCGCCGCTTCCACCATCCCGGCCCCGAGCGCCGCCTGACAGACACCCGCCCTCCCAAGGCGCCCCATCCGGAGTTTAGAATTTCCATGTCCGACATCCGTAACGAGGCGGAAGCGAAGCAGAACGCAACGCCCAAGCCGCCGCTCGATCCGCACCTCAAGGCGCTGGAAAACGAGGCGATCCACATCTTCCGCGAGGTCGCTGCCGAATTCGAGCGCCCCGTCATGCTCTATTCCATCGGCAAGGACAGTTCCGTCCTGCTGCATCTGGCGCGCAAGGCGTTCTATCCCGGCCGCGTGCCCTTCCCGCTGCTGCACGTCAACACGGGCTGGAAGTTCGCCGAGATGATCGCCTTCCGCGACAACATCGTGAAGGAATACGATCTCGACCTGATCGAGCACATCAATCCGCGCGGTGCGGCCGAAAACGTCACGCCCTTCACGCACGGCTCGGCGCTCTATACCGACATCATGAAGACCGAGTCGCTGCGCCAGGCGCTCGATGCCGGCAAATACGACGCGGCGTTCGGCGGCGCGCGCCGCGACGAGGAAGCCTCGCGCGCCAAGGAGCGCATCTACTCGTTCCGCACGCCCGACCATCGCTGGGACCCGCGCAACCAGCGCCCGGAACTGTGGAACATCTATAACGGCATGATCCGCCAGGGCGAGAGCGTGCGCGCCTTCCCGCTCTCCAACTGGACCGAAGTCGATATCTGGCGCTACATCCAGGCCGAGGATATCCCGATCGTGCCGCTCTATTTCGCGAAGAAGCGCCCCTTCGTGGAGCGCGACGGCATGATGATCATGGCCGAGGACCCGCGCCTGGAGCTGCTGCCCGGCGAAGTGCGACAGGAGGGCGTCATCCGCTTCCGCACGCTCGGCTGCTTCCCGCTGACCGGCGCCATCCGCTCCAACGCCACCACGCTCGACGACATCATCGCCGAGCTGGAGACGGCCACCGTCTCCGAACGCCAGGGCCGCGCGATCGACCGCGACCAGTCCGGCTCCATGGAAAAGAAGAAACGCGAAGGGTATTTCTGAGATGACCGTTTCCGCCACTGCAACCGCCGAAGTGCTTCCGATCGAAGCGCCGGCCGCTGAACAGGCCCGCGCGATCCGCGATTCCCGCCCGCTTCGCCTCATCACCTGCGGCTCGGTCGACGACGGCAAGTCGACGCTGATCGGCCGCCTGCTCTGGGATACCAAGGCCGTCAAGGAAGACCAGGCCGCGACGCTGCACCGCGACAGCGGCAAGCAGAACGATCTCGGCCTGCCCGATTTCGCGCTGCTGCTGGACGGCCTCCAGGCCGAACGCGAGCAGGGCATCACCATCGACGTGGCCTATCGCTACTTCTCGACGGACCGCCGCTCGTTCATCGTCGCCGATACGCCCGGCCACGAGCAGTATACCCGCAACATGGCCACCGGCGCCTCCACGGCGGACCTTGCCGTGCTCTTGGTCGATGCCCGCGCGGGCATTCTCGAGCAGACGCGCCGCCATGCCACCATCGCTTCGCTGATGGGCATCCGGCAGTTCGTGCTCGCCGTCAACAAGATCGACCTGACGAATTACGAGCGCGCCCGCTTCCTGGAGATCGTGCATGATTTCAAGGAGTTCGCGCTGACGCTCGGCGTGACGCAGATCACCGCCATTCCGATGTCGGCGCTGAAAGGCGAAAACGTCGTTTATGACGGCCGCGCCAGCATGCCCTGGTATGACGGCCCGACGCTCGTCGAGACGCTGGAAAAGGCCACCACGCGCTCCAACCAGACCGTGGGCTTCCGCCTGCCGGTGCAGCGCGTCTCGCGCCCGGGCGAAAGCTTCCGCGGCTACCAGGGCACGGTCGCCGGCGGCTCGGTGAAGCCGGGCGATTCGGTCGTCGTCCTGCCGTCCGGCATGGTGGCGAACGTCACCAAGATCGTGACCTTCGACCTCGTGCGCAATGCGGCCGTCGCGGGCGATGCCATCACGCTCGTGCTCGACCGGCAGGTCGACGTGTCGCGCGGCGACATGATCGTGGCCATCGACAGCCAGCCGATGACCGGCCGCGGCTTCGACGCGCAGATCGTGGCGCTGCAGCCCGAGGGCATCGAGCCGGGCAAGCGCTACTGGCTGAAAAGCGGCTCGCGCCGCCAGCGCGTGCTCATCGAGCCCGTGAGCCAGCTCGACCTGAAGACGTCGAAATGGAGCACCGCCGAGCGGCTCGGCATGAACGCCATCGGCAAGGTGCATCTCGCCTTCGACGAGCAGGCGATCTTCGATACCTACGAGCAGAACCGCACGACCGGCGCCTTCATCCTGATCGACCCCGACACCAACAACACGGTGGCCGGCGGCATGATCACGGGGCGGCGCTCCGAACTGGGCGGCATCCACAAGGACGACCAGCGCGTGCTGCTCTCGCTGCCCGCCGATCTCGCGGAAAAGATCATGGCGAGCGAACTCTTCGCAAGCCGCCGCCAGGATGTGGACATTCGCCACACCACCGCCGGACGCGCCGCGGAAATCCTGGGCGATCTGGACGAATAGGTCGCCGTCCATCGATAGACGCAGAAGCGGCGCCCCTCGGGCGCCGCTTTTCGTTTTGGCTACGCAAAAGAAAGGCACCCTTCGCCAGCAAGCCTGGTGCGAGGGTGCCTGTCATGGTCCGGGCTCCGGCGCCTGTGCGGCGGCCGATCTGAAAATCCTCAGAAGAAGAAGTACCAGATCAGCAGGACTGCGAAGAGCGGAACGCCCATCAACCAGAGAATAAAAGCGCGAGCCATGGTTGTTTCCTTTCCTTTATTGCGTTGGACGAGGAATGCGCGCACCGCGATTTTGTTCCACCAAGGGTGGGTACCGGCGGGTGTAACGGCCGGCCGCACGGCCCGCATTTCCATCTCGCGACACAAGCCCACGCCGTCCCCGGGCTGCGATTTGAGCACGTGCGAGAAAAATCCCGCGGCCTCCCCGGGCTTTCCCCAAGATCGCGGATTTTTTTGAACTTTTCCGCTTGTCGAACGGCTGAGCCTGTTCTATAGAGGCGCCGCTGGTCACGGAGTGTAGCGCAGTCTGGTAGCGCACCACGTTCGGGACGTGGGGGTCGAGTGTTCGAATCACTCCACTCCGACCAGCTGAAACCCTCAATTCTCAGCGGTTTCAAACTTTCCCGAACCCCTTCAGAAAAAATCACGGCAACGAATACGGCAATGATTGCTACTTCATTCGCCCTGCCCTCCCGGTTGTGAATGCTTCGCCTACACCAGCCTGATGATCCGGGTGGTGATGGCCGTAGGTCTTCTCTAGCGTCTCCAGAGTCATCCCCAGATAGCCAGACGCCTCCCACTTGTCGGTAGCTGCCTGCATGAGCCACGTGGCCGCGGTGTGCCGCAGGGTGTGCCGGACGACGCCTTCGGCGCCCTCACCCAGCACCTCATCGACGAGGTTTCGGAAGGCTCGCTTGGGGTCCGCGGGCTTGCCATTGTACTCGACGACATATTTGGCACCCTTCGCATGCCACCGCCTCATATGAGCGAGCAGACGAGCAGGAAGGCGGATCGGCGGAGCTCGCTTGTTGCCGGCTACAATCTCTCCTTCCCAAGCGCGATAGAACACACCGGCATCCAGATCGATATACGGGCGGCCCTGCTCCTTCACGAACGATGCCTGCCATATCCGCGATGAGCGACTGCCGGTGTACACCGCAGCCAGAGCAAACCGCGCGATGTGGACTGTAGGCTTCCGCTTGTTTGGGTTGCCGCGGTATCTTCCCCTTTTGCGATAGGCGGCCCAAATAAGCTCGGCTAGGGTCGAGCGGTCTAGGTGCTTAACCCTCCCTTTGGCCTTTGGCGGCAGGGTAACGGTTACAGATTGGCGCGTGACATTGTCGGCGATGGCCTGGCGGCACGCGGCGCGTAGATCCTCCAGTTCACGCCGGGAACCATTTTGATTCCCGCGGCGGCGCACGTACTCGGTACAGGTGCCGCTCGTAATGTCGTCGAGGGTTTTGTCACCCCAGAACGCCATAAGGTTCTCGGCACGCGCCGCGAGTTCCTTAGGCCGGGTCGCCGTGTCTTTCTTCAAGGAGAGATAGTGCGCCAGCACCTCGGCGATCGCCACTTCGGACGCTGCCCGGTTTCGCTTGGGAGCCTCAGCAAGGAACTGCCTTCCGATATGCTCCGCTAGCGCTTTCTCAGCTCCTGTACGATCATGCTGACCGCAGCCTGTGCGGAACTGCTTCCCCCCGTCGAGGATAAGCCAGACGGCTTCTCGGTCCTTGTCGGCCGGGCGGAGCCAAAGCCTGGCTGGTTTGCGGGCACGCGACATTGCTCCTTCATCTCCTCTATCGATCGCATCGTCGTGAAGTCTTTCCCTGCGATCCGCATAAGCACGAGACGGCCGCGAGCGGCCTCCTTGCGAAGACCGCTTACCGACATGCCTCCGTAGGGGAAAGCGATGGGAAGGATATCTGCCAGCCTGACCGGAACGTCAGGCTGAACGTTGTCGTTAGCTGGTGACGGGATCATCTCAGATCCTAATTTGCGGACTGAGGCTGATGCGCGGTGTATCATTTGCTAGATGTCTCATTCGATCTCCTTTCATCGTGGTGCCGCTGCCCCAGATGGAGAGCGGTAGCGCGGCAAAGCTCTTCGAGCGGGTGGCAGTTGCAATGTTCGCCGAGCGCGCCGCACGTGTTGGGGCGGTGGTAGTCGCGCTCAAGGCTGTGGTAAACTGGTGAGATAAAGACCCCCGCGCAGCCCGAGGGCGCGCTGGGGGTAAGAGCCAGCCGGACATGCGGCGCACGGCTGGCAAACTGTGGGTGCCGCGGACGTTACTACGCGCCCGGCGACACCCGGCCCGCCGTGTTCACGCGACAGGCCATCCGCCGAAGCGGACCTGAAAAACTTATGTGGTGCGGTCGATCTTGCCGAACTCGCCGGCCCGCAGTTGTAGAAGCTCGCCGTAGATGGTCTCAACGGAGCCGTACCCTTCGGCGATCGCCTCGCGGATGCGGAACGCGCCCAGATCATGCAGCGTGGCCTGGAGCATCAACGGTTCCAACGCGAGCACGCCGCCAGCGTCGGTCTCAATGAGGTCAGCCAGCACACGCAGCTTGTCCGCGATGTCCGCCGACGTCGAGACCGGTTCCGCCGCAAGGGCTTCCACAACTGCGGTGTGGCCATCGTTCAGGCCGTCCATTGCGGCGTCAGGCATCGGCTGAAATGTACGCATGGTCTGATTCATCTGCAAAGCCAGGGCCGCCATCCTGGGAATTTCGCTGGCAGCCGCCTGGTCATAATGGAAAGGCGGCTGTCTTCTCGGAAGCAACCGGCGCGGTTCCAATCTTCTGTCGGGGATGGTTGGCTGGATGTGCATGGGCGTCTCCTCGTTGACGTTGCTAAGCGTGTATGTCATTAGAAAACACCAACGTCACGACAAAGTCAACATAAAATAATGACCTTGTTGTTTTTTATTGAGGACGAGTATGTATCCGGCGCAATGCAGGGCCGCCCGTGCACTTCTTGAGTGGACCCAACCCCATCTGGCAAACGAGGCCGGCGTTTCACCCTCCACCCTGCGGGACTTTGAATCGGGAAAGCGTAAGCCAATCGCCAACAACGTGAACGCAATTCGCGCCGCCCTGGAGGGAGCCGGCATTATTTTCATCGACCAGAATGGAAACGGGCCAGGCGTCCGTCTGCGGGATCGGCAGGGGTAGCTCCTAGGTAGAAGGCCAAGCCATTAGGGCTGCGTGGTCGAAATTTGTCCATCTGGTCTAGCTCGATCGCGTTCCCGACGCGATGAACCCAAGTTTGTTGTTGCGCTAACCCGCAACTCGACTCTAGATTGAAGAGGGGCTATGGGGCGATCATGTGGTGGGCATTCGGATTACTCGCTGCGTACATTCTTTACACGCTATTTCTTCGGAGGCGAGAGCGGGCAGAAAACCGAGATGAATCCGCTCACTCTCGTGGTCTTGTTGTCCAAACAAGCATATCGGCACGAGAGTATGATCCGAATGCGTATCGCTTCGACGATATTGCGCGTCCGGAATATCGCATCACCTATGCCGACGAGGACGGCGTTGTGACGACTCGTGACATCTATGTTCATACATGGCGCCAGAGAGCGGCAGTGATTTACTACGACTGCTGGTGCTACCTTCGCGACGAGAGGCGCACATTTAGGTCTGACCGCATCCTTGAAACCGTCAACCTGCAAACTAATCGCAAGATCCGAGACATCTCTCAACATCGGATGAGGTAAATTCTGCCCGACCGGCATGACTTTCAGCCACGTCATGCGCCCTCCATTGTGGCGGCAGGCGGTTTTCCCAGGAACATCCTCAGAGCGCCAGCGTTGCGTCTCCCTAACAGGAGACCCACAATGAACCAGATCATTTACATCGTCGGGCTTGTCGTCATCGTAGTTGCCATCCTGTCCTTCTTCGGCCTCAGGTAATCGCCATGATCGACGAGAGAGAACGCCGGATCAAAGCCAGGGCCTTTGAGCTCTGGCAGAAAGAAGGGTCGCTCGATAGCCGCAGTCTTGGCCACTGGCTTCAGGCCGAGCGGGAAATCGACGAAGAGGCGGACGAATCTGTGGCTGAGGACCCTACGGAGGCCGTCGGCCTGGCTGCAGCCGTCAATCCTCACTGATACCCAGCCTCACGCAATCCCATAGGCACGGCAAGCCTGTGAGTTTACTCGGCGCAAAATTGCGTTCAGTGCTAACCCCCTGATTCCGAACGGCACCGATCCGTGCATCAACATGGGGTCTCCTTAAAATTAAGGACACCCCTGAGTGGAGTGCTCCCCATTTCACCGGACAGATCGGCTAGTTTGATTTAGCCCTGATGAACTGCCGAGGGGAAGCCATCTTGAGTGCGGAATGGGGATGGATTTCGTTGTAGTCTTCGATCCATCCGTCGATGAGCCGGAGCGCCGTTTCGGCGTCTGGCAGAGCTGATATGCGCACGTAATCCCGTTTCAGGGTTTTGACGAATGCCTCTGACATTCCGTTCGACTGGGGACTGGCGACCGGCGTGAAGC
>NZ_MYFN02000030.1 GCF_004514425.2 Shinella sumterensis | reverse complement strand
AGCCTGCGCCACCGATAAAGCAGATTGGGCGCGACGCCATGGCGGCGAGCGGTCGAAGATACCGTCTCGCCTGGTTCGAAACTCTGCTCAATGATCGTCAGCTTTTGCTCGGTTGTCCACCGCCTGCGGCGGACATCACCGGTCAGCAATTCAACGTGTCGATATGCGTTAGACATAAGCCTGTCCTCAAGCCTGTGCTTGAGCCTTTCTGCTTATGCCGACTGTCCGGTCGAAAGTGGGGGCAGTTCAATGCGCGAAAGGCTGATCGAAGGATCGCTTCATTTGCGAATGAACCCTCGAGCAGGGTTACGTTGCCCATCGCCTGAAGTTGTTGCGCCCGTTCTGACGCCAAATCTCGGGTTAGGGCCAGGACCTTGTATTTTCCATCCGCGACCAGCCCACGCACAACAGACATGCCTTGCGCTCCGGTGGCGCCGATGACGAAAATCCGTTTAATTTCAGATGACATGGACGGCTCCTTCAAATGTCGAACGGGCTTGCTCTGAATGCAGGTTCAGGCTGTCATGCCGAGCGGACAAGGTTTGCAGAGTCTTTTAGTGCTCTCTGAAAGGCGGGGCGCGCCTCCGCATGTTCCACGTAGTTGTGAAGATTCGGCTTATCATCGGGGACGTCACCACGTAGCGCGCGCAAGACTGATACCATCAGGAGGTCCCCTGCACTAAACGCTCCGTCGAGCCATTCTTTGTCCCCGAGCACCACTGATAGTTCGTGCATTCGCTGCTGCAAAAGCGAGAGGCTACCGAAAGAAACCGCGGGCTCTACTGTGTTCAGTGCTGCAAACATCCACATGACCGCGCGTGACCGGCTATTGCGATCAGCCGGCAGCAGGCCTGGATATTGCTGCGCGATATGATGGACGATCGCACCTGACTCGAACAGCACCAGATCTCCATCCTCATACAGCGGCATTTGTCCGAAAGAATGAGACTTCCGGTACTCTGGACGGCGCATTTCGGAGAACGTCAGCAATCGCAATTGATAAGGCTGACCGACTTCCTCAATCGCCCATCGCACACGAATATCGCGATGGAAACCTCGGCCGCCGTCAGGCGGATTTTTGAAAACGGATACGATCGGTGACATCTTGCTCCTGCTGTTTCGTCTGGCCGTAAGAACCTCTACCCCGGCATAGCCGGGGTAGGTTGGGACCTCGCTCTGTTGCAAAACCTTACGGTCGATGTCTGAGCCTGTCGGCTACTCTGCCGCAAGACGCATGTCGGGTTCCAGGTTATTGTCATCCTGGGAGTGCTCATGGTCGTGGTGCATAGCGCTGTCCTCGGTCGGCTTGATCCGGAACCAGGCGGCATAGAGTGCCGGCAGGAAGAGCAGGATCATCAGCGTGCCGACAGCCGTTCCGCCGATCAGCGTGTAGGCCATCGACCCCCAGAAGACCGAATGGGTCAGCGGGATGAAGGCAAGGACAGCGGCAAGGGCCGTCAGGATGACCGGGCGGGTTCGTTGCACCGTCGCTTCGATCACCGCGTGATAATCATCGAGACCTGCCGCCTTGTTGTCCTTGATCTGCTCGGTCAAAATAAGCGTGTTTCGCATGAGAATACCGGCGAGCCCGATCAATCCCAGAATAGCGTTGAAACCAAAGGGCTGATTAAAGAGAAGAAGCGCTGGCACTGCACCGGCAAGGCCGAGCGGAGCGGTCAGCATGACCATGGTCATGGTCGAGAGGCTGCGAACTTGTAGAATGATGACAATCAGCATTGCTGCGATCATCAATGGGAAGACCTTGACGAGGGCGTCGTTCGCCTTAAGCGATTCTTCGATATTGCCGCCCATCTCGATGCGGTAGCCGACGGGAAGCGAGGCGATCAGCGGCTGGAGGGCCGTCATCACGGCTTGTGAAACCTCAGGCGGTTGCGTTGCCTCGTTGATGTCAGAGCGGATGGTGATGACGGACGTGCGGTCTCGGCGCTTCATGATCGGCTCTTCGAACGTCACCTCGGAGTGTCCGATCTGGTCGAGCGGAACGGCGCGTCCGTCTCTGCTGATCAGGGAGAAATCTCCTAGCCGCGAGGGATCGAGGCGGATTTCTCCGCCGCTGCGGGCTACCACTGGAACGTTGCGGATGTTTTCGCGAACCTGGGTGATCGGAACGCCCGACAAGAGGAGCTGGATCTGCTGTGCCGCTTCAGCCGGAGAAAGCCCGATGAGGTTGAGCCGCTCCTGATCCGGGATAAACCGGACGACAGGCGTGCGGTTACCCCAGTCGCGGTTGGCCTGGCGAACGTCCGGCACGGTGTTCATGACGGCCCGCGCCTGTTCGGAGATCTCGTAGAGCTTTTTCGGATCGGGTCCCATGATACGGAACTCGACCGGAAACGGTGTGTAGGGACCGAACACGAGCTGGTTAACCCGCACGGCGGCTTCAGGTGCAAGACCTTCTGCGATGGCGGCCCTCAGGCGATGCTTCAGGGCTTCACGTCCCTGTGCATCAGGGGTGAGCGCGACGATTTTGGCAAAGGCGGGGTCGGGCAGTTCTGGCGACATGGCGAAGAAGAAGCGCGGCGCCCCTTGGCCAACATAACTGGTGACGATCTTGGATTCCGGCTGCTGCTTCAGCCACTTTTCCAACTTCTCGACGGTCGCCGTCGTTGTTTCAATGCTGGTGCCTTCGGGCAAGCGGACTTCGACCAGGACTTCAGGGCGGTCGGATGTCGGGAAGAACTGCTGCTTGACGCTGCCCATTCCGACGATCGAAAGGCCCATGATGACGACAACGGCGGCGCAGGTCAGGAACTTGTGGCGGACCGCAAACTTGATCACTGACCGCAGGCGCTGGTAGTTCGGCGTGCCGTAGATTGCCTCGTGGCCACCGGTGACCGGCTTGATGGCAGGAAGCATCTTGACGCCGAGATAGGGCGTGAACACCACCGCGATGATCCAGGACACGATGAGGGCAAAGCCGACGACCCAGAAGATGTTGCCGGCATATTCGCCGGCGCTCGATTGGGCGAAACCAACCGGCATGAGGCCGATGATGGTGACAAGCGTACCCGAGAGCATGGGTGCTGCCGTATGGCTCCAGGCATAGGCGGCGGCCTTGATGCGGTCCATGCCCTCCTCCATCTTCACCACCATCACCTCAATCGCGATGATAGCGTCGTCGACGAGGAGCCCGAGCGCGAGGATCAGGGCGCCGAGCGTGATGCGGTCGAAAAACCGTCCGGTTTCGAGCATGATGAGGAACACGACAGCGAGCGTCAGCGGCACGGCAAGCGCAACAACGATGCCGACGCGCCAGCCCAAGGCGATAAGACTGACGAACAGCACGACGCCGAGCGCCATGGCGAACTTGAGCATGAATTCGCCGACCGCCTCGTCGATGTTGACGGCCTGGTCGCTGACTTTCTCAAGGGTCATCCCGAGCGGAAGCGACTGGGCGATGGTCGCCGAGCGCTCCTCAAGTGCCTTGCCGAGTTCCAGACCATTCCATCCCGCCTGCATGACAGCACCGAGCATGATGGCGGGCTCGCCGTTGTGGCGGATGACGTAAGTCGCAGGGTCTTCGTAGCCGCGACGAATGTTGGCGAAATCGGATAGTTTCAGGGTGCGACCGCCGGCGACGATCGGTGTGTCGGCGATGGCCTGGATATTGTTGTAGGCACCATCGAACCGGATAAACACCTGTGGCCCCCGCGTATCGATCGAGCCGGCCGGCGTGACCGTATTCTGGTTCTGGAGAGCCGACGCGATGCTCTGGGCCGAGACACCGAGGGTCGCGAGCTTGGCGAAGGAGAATTCGACAAAGATCTGCTCGGGACGTTCGCCCAGAATATTGATCTTCTTGACGCCGGGCACGTGTAGCAGATCCTGCCGGATGGTTTCGGCCTGACGCACCAGATCACGCATTGGCATGCCCTTGGCCTTCAGGGCATAAAGGCCAAAACTGACGTCGGAATATTCATCGTTGACGAAAGGCCCAAACACACCCGGGGGCAGGTTTCGCGCCTCGTCGCCGAGTTTCTTGCGCGCCTGATAGAACTCTTCCTCTACCGCGCTGGCGGGCGTGTTATCCTTCAGCGTCACCGTCAGATAGGCATAACCGGGGCGTGTCGTTGTCTCGACACGATCATACCAGGTCAGTTCCTGAATACGCTTTTCCAGCGGCTCGGCGACAAGGTCCTGAATTTCTCGGGCGGTTGCACCCGGCCAGACGGACGTCACCGTCATCGTCTTGATGGTAAAGGACGGATCTTCCGCGCGCCCGAGGCTTAAAAACGCATAGACGCCTGCAGCCGCCAGGAGAACGATAAAAAAAAGGGTGACGGATCGCTCACGAACGGCAAGCGCGGAAAGATTGAAGCTCATCAGTTTGCCGCCTCTGCTTTTTCGACGCTGGTGCGAATTTTCTCGCCATCGGTCAGGAGATGGGCGCCGAGGGCGACAACCGTTTCTCCCGCTTTCAAGCCCGAGACGATTGCGGTGTCCTCGCTCAACCGTTCGACTTTCAAGGGACGGAAATTGACGCTGGAAGCCGTCTCATCGACGACCCAGGCCCCCGTGCGATTGCCATCGTCGAGAATGGACCCGAGTGGTATCTCGGCATGGGCCAGAGCATCTTTGTTGGCGATCTTGATCGTGACGGTCGCACCGAGCGGCGCATCGGCGGCCGTTCCTTGCAACACCCAGCGCGTCTCATAGGTGCGTGTCTGCGCATCGGCGGAAGCGGAGATCTGGCGCAGAACCGCATTGTCTTCAGCATCGCGACCGTAAATGCTCGCCTGAGCGGTAGCACCCGGCTCAGGTCTGAGGTTTTCCGGCATCCAGACCAAGGCCTCGCGCGCACCGGATTTGGCTAGCTTGACGACGGTCTGGCCGGCTGCAACCACCTGCCCCGGCTCGCCCAGGGTTTCGACAATCGTGCCGTCAGCGTCGGCCAGAAGAACAGTGTACGTCGCCTCGTTCTCGGCGACCGTCGCGTCAGCCTTGGCTGCGGCAAGCTGTGCTGTAGCAGTGTCCAGCACCGCTTTCGCTCTCTCGTACTGTTGCGTCGATGCGGCATTGGTCTTGACCAGCGCTGCAAAACGCTTCTCGTCGCTCACAGCCTGCACGTAAGTCGCCTGTGCGGCGGCGACCGCGTTGCGCTTTGCCGTCAGCGCAAGACGCAGATCGGTTCCGTCGATCTTCATCAGCGGCTGTCCAGCCTTGACGTCCTCGCCGAGATTGACGAGCCGCTCAACAATCTTGCCCGGAACCCTGAAGCCGAGATCGCTTTGAACACGTGCGGCGATCGTCCCGGTAAAGCTGCGCGAAGCGCTATCGGGCGCCCTGACTTTTACGACGCTGACAAGCGGGATCGCGGTCCTCGGATCAGCGGCTGCCGAGACTTTTTCCGTCGGCCAGAACATGACTGCCGCCGTCGCGGCACCCGCGATGATCACCGCTGTGGTGAGGAGAAACTTGGTTTTCATGTGCTGACCCTTCTTGACGGTCGAGGTATTCGGAATAGATTGCAATCTAACTCTAAAAGATTTATAGATGTCAAATGAAATCTAAAAGGAGAGCACGATGAGAGTCAGTCGCGTCCAGGCCGAAGCCAACCGGGAAGCCGTGATCAACGCGGCAAGCCGCCTCTTTCGCGAGCACGGATTTGACGGGATCGGTCTCAAGGATCTGATGAAGGGAGCCGGCCTGACACAGGGCGGCTTCTACAAGCAGTTCGAGTCCAAGGACGATCTTGCCGCACTCGCATCGCGCCGGGCGATGGAGAGCGCAACGCGCCGCTGGTCGTCCGTTGCCGCCTCCAGCAACGATCCACTCCAGGCAGTCGTCGATCTCTATTTGTCGGCAGGACATCGGGGCGAGACCGGCGATGGATGCCCTCTCGTCGCACTCGGCTCTGATGCGGCTCGTCAAAGTCCGGAGGTCCGGACGCCCTTCCAGGACGGGATCAAGGCCCATCTTCAGGTGCTGGAGGAACTCATCCCGAACGATGGTGCACCCGAGGCAGCCGAAAAGGCCATGGTCGTGCTGTCATTGATGGTCGGTGCGGTCACGCTTTCGCGGGTCATGACGGACGAAGCGATGTCCGATCGTGTTCTCGAAGCTGCATCGAACGAGGTGAAGCGCCTGGCTTCGACCGAATAGGTCTGGCGCCAAGCGTCTCTTCTCCAAAGTGAACAGGTGAAATCGTCATGCGTCGTATCGTCGTCACAGGCATGGGAGCGGTGAGCCCGCTCGGTGCCAGCGTCTCCAGTTCCTGGGCGCGGCTGTTAGCCGGTCAATCGGGCATTCGCCGCCTGCCGGAGGAAATCGTCGGCGATCTCCCCGCCAAGGTCGGGGGCGTCGTGCCGTCGATCGAAGACGATCCGGAAGCAGGTTTCAACCCCGACCTCATCCTCGCGCCGAAGGATCAGCGCAAGGTGGACCGCTTCATCCTTCTAGCGCTCGCCGCAGCCGACGAAGCCTTGGCACAGGCCAAATGGAAGCCCGCGTCCGAAGAGGGTCGCATGAGAACGGCAACTATTATTGCTTCTGGGATCGGGGGCTTTCCGGCGATTACCGACGCGGTCAGGACCGTCGATCAGAAAGGACCGCGGCGTCTGTCGCCATTCACGATCCCCTCGTTTCTCGTCAATCTGGCGGCGGGCCACGTCTCCATCCGCCATGGCTTCCGGGGTCCGTTGGGTGCGCCGGTGACGGCATGCGCCGCGGGTGTCCAGGCTATCGGCGACGCCGCCCGCCTTATCCGCGCTGGCGAGGCCGACATAGCAGTCTGCGGCGGGACCGAAGCCTGCATCAATACGGTCAGCCTCGGAGGCTTTGCGGCTGCACGGTCTCTGTCCGCAGGCTTCAACGATACGCCGGAGCTGGCCTCGCGTCCGTTCGATATGTTGCGCGACGGCTTCGTCATGGGCGAAGGTGCTGGCGTGCTGGTCATCGAAACCCTCAGCCATGCCCTGGCGCGCGGTGCAGAGCCGCTTGCCGAACTGGTCGGCTACGGCACGACGGCCGATGCCCATCATATCACGTCCGGTCCGGAGGACGGCTCCGGAGCCGCTCGCGCCATGCGGATCGCCATTAAGCAGGCCGGTATCGCGCCGGAAGAGATCCAGCATCTCAACGCCCATGCCACGTCGACTCCAGTCGGGGATCGTGGCGAGATCGAAGCGATCAAATCGGTATTTGGCTCGGGATCGGGCCTTGCCGTGAGTGGCACGAAGTCGGCAACCGGTCACCTTCTCGGAGCGGCCGGTGGCCTGGAAGCGATCTTTACCATCATGGCACTCAGGGACCAGATCGCACCGCCGACGCTCAACCTCAATGCTCCCGACCCCGCAAGCGACGGGATCGACATCGTTGCAAAGCAGGCGCGCCCGCATCTGATGAACTACGCCATTTCGAACGGATTCGGTTTTGGCGGTGTCAACGCCAGCGCCGTGTTCAAACGCTGGTCGTAGGCCCTTCGATTGGCCGATGTCCCTTTCGATGCTCCAGCCAGCAAGAGGATAACAGCTATGATGAACGCTCAATACCGCACGGTCGACCAACTGCCCAAAATCACCGTGATCGGGGTCGACGGCGGTGGTGGAAACGCGGTCGACAACATGATCGCGAAAGAGGTGGCCGGAGTGGACTTCCTGGCAGCCAATACCGACGCGCAAGCGCTTGCCAAATCATCGGCGCCGCAGATCGTCCAGCTTGGCCCGCAGCTCACTGAGGGACTTGGCGCGGGTTCCCTGCCCGATATCGGACGTGCAGCCGCCGAGGAGTCGATCGGCGATCTGATGGCCTACCTGACCCGTGCCGACATGCTGTTTCTGGGTGGCGGGACCGGGACAGGCGCCATGCCGGTTATCGCACGCGCGGCCCGCGCGGCAGGCATTTTGACCGTCGCTGTCGTCACCGAGCCCTTCATGTTCGAAGGGTCTCACCGCTTGCGCCAGGCGCGAGCCGGGATTGAGGCTCTTGTTTAGAGCGCGGATACCGTGATCGTTGTGCCGAACCAGAGCCTGTTTAGCCTTTCCAATCCGCATACGACCCTCGCAGAGGCCTTCGCCATGGCGGATGCGGTGCTGCATGCCGGCGTCAGCTCGGTCGTCGATCTGATCTTGAAGGAAGGCATCGTCAATCTCGATTTCGCCGACGTCCGCGCCGTCATGCAGGGCATGGGCAGAGCCGTCATGAGCACCGGCGAGGCGAGCGGGCCCGACCGAGCGGCCAAGGCCGCGAAGGCGGCGGTGGAAAACCCGCTGTTCGGCGACGCCGTCCTCAGCGGCGCAAGGGGTGTTCTTGTTTCGGTTTCGGCTGGCCGGGACCAGACCTTGCACGAAGTCGACGAGGCCGCCAGCCGCGTTCGCGAAACAGTCGACACGGAGGCGGAAATCATCTTTGGCGCCGCCTTCGACCCTGGTCTTGGTGACACGATGCGTGTGTCGATCGTGGCGACAGGCTTGCAGTCTGAAGAGATCGCCATGGGGCGCGTCGCATAGCGCATTGTCGTCGCGCTGGGATTCAGGAATTTCGACCGAGACGGAGCATGAAGATGTGGAAGCGTTTTTGGGCAAAATGGCGCATTTGGGAAGAAGCGCTCGGCGGTATCGATGGTCTGCAAGGAGACCATCTCATCAGCCTGGAGAGGCGCGTAGCGAGCCTCGAAAACAGAGTGGCAATCCTGAAGGAGCGCGGTGACCCGACTGATGGCTTGAGCGACGGCCTCGATCTTTGTTCCTGATTGCTATGAGCAGGCCTCGTAACGATAAAACTTCCCTCTATTCTCAGGGTTGGGACAGCAAGCGCAGCGCGGCCACAACCTCTTCGAGAACACCATGCGCTGCCAGCTTCTGTTTGATCGCGTCATCCATTGTGTTCAGGATCTTTCGGGGCGATTGAAGCCGCATCTCCCCTTCCGGCGTCAGCTTCACGCGCCGGTCAACGACATCTTCCGTGATGACGACGAACTGGCGTTTCAGCAAGGGTTTCGGGTTCGCCGAAACCGTCGAGGGATCAAGACCGAGCGCAATGCGCAGGTCTGTCACCCGCGGGCAATCCAGCGCGGCGATCGTTTCAAGCACCACCGCCTGCTCTACAGTGAGTTCGTGGATCTTGAGTGCCGCATTGATCTTGCGCGACAGGCGTCGGTTGGGTCGAAGGACGGCGGAACAGAGATCGTCGTTTTGGGTGGAGTTCATCTTTTCTGTCCGATAGCGACCGCGATGCTGAGCGCAGTGCGCGAGTTTTTTCGTCTGATAGATTTTGAACGTAATCCATCATTGACTTAGATGCTGATAGCAATCTAAGTCAATATGCGCGCGGCGCGTTGAAGGGATTTTCCATGAACAGCACATCGTCGGCGCAAACGCCGTCTTCCCCGTCACGCAGGAATATACCTCATGCACTCAGCGGGCCGGTTGCGCCTGCCATTCTGCGTCTTGCGGCGCCGACCGTGCTCGTACTCGTGGTGCAGACCATGGTTGGCGTGGCCGAAACATACTTCGTCAGCTTTTTAGGGACAGAAGCGCTGGCTGGCGTCACGCTGGTCTTTCCCATTCTGATGCTGATGCAGATGATGGCGAACGGTGGGATCGGTGGCGGAACCGCGGCGGCAATCGCCCGCGCATCGGGTGCTGGCCGTCACGACGATGCCAATGCCCTCCTTTGGCATTCGATCGTCCTCGCCTGCGGTCTCGGTGTCGTCTTCTCCGCAGTCGCCTTCATGATCGGGTCGACGCTTTACCAGGCGATGGGCGGGACCGGCGGGACTTTATCGGCGGCGATGACCTACTCGATGGTGGTGTTTTCCGCCTCTGTGCCGATCTGGCTGACGGCGATGATGTCATCAGCGCTTCGAGGCGCCGGCAATGCCCGCTTTCCTGCCATGGTAACGATTTCTGGAACCTTCGTCCTGCTTCCGCTCTCTCCCACATTGATATTCGGGTGGGGACCGTTTCCGGCTTTGGGCGTCGCTGGCGCCGGGCTCGCGGTCGCAGTCTACTATCTCATCACAGCGACGTGGCTGTTTGTCCACCTTCGCAGCGTCGGCAGTGCCCTCAAGTTCAGGCCTGTCCCGCTTGAACGGCGCCTGTTCGGGGAAATCCTTGGCGTCGGTCTGCTGTCCGCTATTGGTACCATTCAGGTGAATATAACGGTGACCTTCGTTACGGCGACCGTTGGCCACTTTGGCACGGAAGCGCTGGCAGGCTACGGCATTGCGTCCCGTCTTGATTATCTTCAGATCCCCATCCTGTTCGGGTTGGGCACGGCCATCGTCACCCTGGTCGGCATCAATATCGGCGCAAACCAGATCGAGCGCGCGCGGAAAATAGCGTGGACGGGGGCAGGCATGGCGTTTGCTTTCTCGACAACCGTCGGTCTCGTGGTCGCGATCTGGCCGCAGTTATGGATGGGGCTGTTCACAGATGATCCCGATGTTGCCGCGCAAGGTGCGCTCTACCTGCACATCGTGGCGCCATTCTATGGCGCCGTGGGACTGGGGCTTGCGCTTTACTTCGCAAACCAGGCGGCAAAGCGCGTGTTCCTGCCGGTGCTTGCTGGCACGGCCAGGATGGTCGTCGCCGCATTTCTGGGCTGGTCCGCTGTAGCGTTGTGGGGTGCCAACCTCACGCAACTATATTGGATCGTTGCAGTGGCTGCAGCGCTTTACGGCATGCTGACAGCCTTCGCGGTCTACCGACAGACCTGGAAATGAAGCCTCTCACTCGCGCTTTGGGACGGGCATAGAGCCGAGCCTGTCCTCGTTCCCGTCCATGTCAAAATCTGTCAGAAAGCACATTAAGCGTATGTTAGCGCAGGTCTGGCGCCTCGTTCATCAGCGCCGGATCGCAATGCTTGGCAGCTTTACCGTCCCTTGTGCGCGTTGATAAATATGGCGACGGCCGATCGGCAATAGGATTCGATCTCTTTCTCATCATTTGCTTTCGCCACGTCAAAGCGTGCGACGAGCAAGAGATCGGAACCCTTGAAAAGTGCGGCAAACAAGCGGGCGGATTGAAGAGGATCGGGCACGAACAGAAGTGACTTTGCATGCAGCTGACGCAACAGGCCCTCGATCTGCGCAATGATATGGGCAGGACCTGCTTCGTAATGCATCTTGCTCAACGACTTCTGGTTTGGCGTGTCGGCCATGACCATGGCTTCAGCATTGCGGACCTCCGGGCGCAGAAGCGAGCGAAGCAGCGACGATCCCGCCGCCATGAGCTGATTTTCGGCTGAACCATCGACGCCTTCAAAAAGTTTCGGCGGCACTAACTGCTGGCAGCGGGCCGCAAAGGCCGCGCCAAACAGCGCCTCCTTGTTTTCGAAGTGCTTGTAGATGCTGAGCTTGGATATCTTCGCTCGCTGGGCAACCTTGTCCAATGTCGCTGCATGAAATCCCAGTTCCTCAAACAGGTCGCACGCTGCATCAACGATCGTTTGACCAAGCGCCTCGTTGGCAGGCCGGCCGCGCCGGTTTTGGACATTTTCACTCATGGCTATTTGCGATCCTTGACAGTATCGTTATTTAGCCTTACGATACCACCCAGTATCTGAAATATGCAAGTCGAAACCGCTGACCCCAGCCACGAGGCCGCCATGCAACGACGAGCACTGCTGAAACTGGCCGCGTTTTCCGCCATTGGTATTCCTCTCGCTCCAGTAACTGCAAAGTCCAACCCAACCCTCATTACCCGCAACACGGAGCCCACAATAATGAACGACGTCATCATCATCGGCGGCAGCTTTGCTGGACTCGCCGCTGCCCTGCAGCTCGGTCGTGCCCGCCGCAAAGTCATCGTTCTCGATACCGGCCTGCAGCGCAACCGCTTCGCTGGCCGCTCGCACGGTGTGCTCGGTCACGATGACAAGCCACCGTCCGCAATCCTGACCGAAGCGCGGCAGCAACTTGCGCGGTATCCTGCAATCAAGATGGTCAATGCCCGCGCCGACAATATCTCCGGCACCATCGACAATTTCTCCGTCCGCACTGGTGATGGTGAAACCCTGAGTGCGCGCCGCGTGATCCTGAGCTACGGCGTTGTTGACCAGATGCCTGCTGTCCCGGGTTTTGCCGAGAACTGGGGCACATCCGTCATCCCATGCCCATACTGCGACGGCTTCGAAGTTGCTGACCAGCATTGGGGCCTCGTCTGGTTCCGCCCACAGTCGCACGTTCAGGTCAAACTGTTTCAGCATTGGACTGACAAGTTGACTGTCTTCGCAGATGGTCACGACATTGCCCCCGATGTCCGGACCGAGCTCGCGCATCGCAATATACCGATCGTTGAGGGCAGGCTCAGTGAGATTGGACGTCATGGCGACCATGGCGCCACCATCAAACGCGAGGGTGGTCCCGATGTCGCGGTCGACATCCTGTTCGCGCATCCGCCGATCAAGCCGTCTGCAACCCTGCATGACGCATTGGGACTTGACACAGTCGATACACCCCTCGGCAGCGTTCTCAAGGCCGACGAGCGACGCGAGACGAGCATGCCCGGCATCTACGCCGCCGGCGATCTGGCCACCCCCGGGATGCCCTCGGTCACCAACGCAATATGGCAGGGCGCGACCGCGGGCATCTCCGCTCAGCAATCGCTGCTGGTTTAAGAGCAGGAAGCTTCGATCCCCTGCTTCAATTTCACGATAGACAGGACCGCTACCATGGCCGTCGCAAAACCATTCATACCTCTCGATGAGAAATTTCCTTTCGACCGCCAACTCGGCATCGCGGCCGCGCCTCTTGTGCTCATCAACTTCTTCACCGTCGTTGATCCCGCCGACGATGCGGGCTTTCTGGAGGCTTTCAAGGCGGCAGCTGAGGTCATAACGAAGCAACCGGGCTTCATTTCCATGCAACTGCATCGAGCGATCGGCGATAGCCCGACTTACCT
This sequence comes from Shinella sumterensis, assembly GCF_004514425.2. Taxonomy (GTDB): domain Bacteria; phylum Pseudomonadota; class Alphaproteobacteria; order Rhizobiales; family Rhizobiaceae; genus Shinella; species Shinella sumterensis. The sequence continues at coordinate 2,972 of NZ_MYFN02000030.1, read as the reverse complement.
GAGCTATGTGGTGTGGGAATCCACCGATGCGGTCCGCGCCGCCTTTACTGATCCCGCGTTCCTCGCAAAACTTCCAGCATATCCGTCGTTGGTCGACCCAGACCGCATCTGTTTCAGAAGGTTGCTGTTCCCGGCTTCTGCGTTGCCTGACCTGGGAAATACTAAAATCGCGATGACGGGGATCTCGACCCAGCAGTCGATGCTGGTTTTAAGAGCTTAGATAGGAGGATGAGCATGGGTGTCGAACCGGACAGCGCGGGTGTGCATTTTCCTCCTCCCTTCGTCTATCTGGGAGCGCTGCTGTTGGGACTGTCGGCGGAACGGTACGTCACCCTGCGCTCGTTCGGCATCGACTGGCGGCTTCTGGCCGCGATCGGCGCGGTACTGTTCATTGCTGGCGTGGTATTGATGGTTGCGGCGGCCGGGCTGTTTCGCCGACTTGGCACCAACACGCCACCGTCGCGGCCAACCACCCTTATCGTAACGACCGGCCCCTATCGGTGGACCCGCAATCCCATGTATCTCGCTATGGCGCTTATCTATGCCAGCCTTGCGATCGGCTTGGACGGGCCGATCGCCCTCGCCTTGCTCCCGTTGGTGCTGATCGCGATCCAAACGCAGGTGATCGCCCGCGAGGAGCGCTATCTGGAAGCAAAGTTCGGGGACGACTACCGCCGCTACAAGGCCAGGGTTCGCCGCTGGTTCTGACTATTCGCTGCTGCCGCACCGAAGCCAGTGTTGGTATCCATCGTCTGACCGCTCTTGGAAACGCATGACATGCATGGACTTAGCACACGTCAGCTTTGACTCGCCAGACAGCACCTTCACTCGCTGCGAAGTGAGGATCCCGCGGTCAACCGGCAGATATTGCGGACACGTTGGGCTGTTAGTCTTCTGACGTATACATCACGTAGTTGGGATTGTTTGAATAGCTCCTAGATTTGTAGACACCTTCTTTCCTGCTTTTGAGGCAGGAAGAGCATCATGAGCAAATCGAATTTCAGCGAAGATTTTAAGCGCGACGCCGTGCGTCAGATCACGGAGCGAGGCTATCCGGTTGCGGAGGTTTCTCAGCGTCTCGGCGGGAGCCAGCATTCCCTGTATGAATGGAAGAAGAAGTTTGCCGCGTCGAACGCCAAGGGCAACGATGAGGCCGAGGAGATCAGGCGGCTGAAGAAGGAACTGGCTCGCGTCACCGAGGAGCGAGACATCTTAAAAAAAAGCGGCCGCGTATTTCGCCAGGGATGCAAAGTGAAGTACGCGTTCATTGCTCTGCATCGCTTGCAGTTTTCGGTGCGGACGATGTGCCGCCTTCTGCGGGTTCACCCGAGTGGATTTACACCTGGCTGAAGAACCCGCTGAGCAGGCGAGCCAACGAGGATAAGCGACAGACCGATCTGCTCCTGAAGGCATGGGAAGAGAGCGGCAAGGTCTACGGTTATCGCAAGCTGCACGACGACCTTCTCGATCAGGGAGAGATGTGCTGCCCAAACCGGGTCGCGTGCCTGACGCGTCTCGCCGGGATCAAGGCGCAGATCGGCGACAAACGCCGTCCCGGCATCTATGGCGGCAGGCCTGCCGTCGCTATCGACAACACACTCGACCGGCAATTTGACGTCGCGGCTCCGGACAAGGCCTGGGTCACGGACATCACCTACATCCGAACCTGCGAGGGCTTCGCTTACCTTGCGGTCGTCATCGACCTCTATTCTCGCCGGGTCATCGGCTGGGCGATGCAGAGCCGACAGACCACGGACGTCGTATTGCAGGCTCTGCTCATGGCGGTGTGGAGGCGAAAGCCGAAGGACAAGGTGCTGGTTCACTCGATGAGCCGACGCGGCAACTGCCATGACAATGCGGTGGCCGAGAGCTTCTTCAATCTTCTGAAGCGGGAGAGGATACGTCGCAGGGGCTACCGTTCACGCGATGAAGCTCGCCAGGATGTGTTCGACTACATCGAGATGTTCTACAACCCGAAACGCAAGCACGTCAGAAACGGAATGCTGTCGCCCGTAGAGTTCGAGAGGCAGCAGAAAATCTAACCCGAGGGGGTCTACGAAACTCGGGGCTATTCATTGTTCCCGATCGTTAGGATGATCCTCACCCCCGAATTTTTGTTCATTATGGTTTAACATTATGGCATCGCAGCAGCTGATCCGTCTTCCAACGATGAGGAGGAAATCCCGTCCCCGCGTCCCTATGAAAGATGTATGCCTCACCCGAAGCTGGCTGTTTTGATAGCGTCGTGAGCTCTTCTCCTTACAGGACGCGTTCGATCGCTCCCACGGTCGCGCGCACGATCTTGTCCACCTCCTCCCGCGTCAGGCACAGCGGCGGCGCAAAGCCAAGGGTCTCCCTGCGGGGCATTGTAAAATTAACCGGAAAGAAGCAGTAGTAGGATCTGCCGCGTGCATCGCTCACGACAGCGCATCAAGTTTTCGTTCGCGAAAGACAGCAAGGGTTTCAACAACGTACGAGACTTTGTCGAGCAGTTGGAAAAGGCCGAAGTACCGTTGGTAGCAAAACCCTAAGCGGTGTGAACGTTGGCGGCTACCATCGACAGCAAGACAGCGAAGAGCTCATACTTTCAAACGGCGATGTCACGTTGTTTGCGGCTTAACGGTTCGTGGATAATGGGGTTGAGATGAGCAAGCCCATTATCAGCTACAAGAATCACCGCTTTCCGCCGCAGATCATCGCCCACGCTGTCTGGCTGTATTTTTGGTTCCCTTTGAGCCTGCGGCTGGTCGAGGAAATGCTGTTGGAGCGCGGCATTGTTGTATCTTATGAAACGATCCGGCGATGGGGCCGCAAATTCGGCCCGGCTTACCAAAGCAGTTACGCAGAAAGAAGCCGTCGCGAAGGCACATCTGGCATCTGGACGAGGTTGTGATTTCCATCGGCGGCCGAAAGCACTGGCTGTGGCGCGCTGTCGATCAAGACGGTTATGTTCTCGACGAGGTCGTCCAGAC
>NZ_MYFN02000029.1 GCF_004514425.2 Shinella sumterensis | reverse complement strand
ACGAAGGAAGAAGGCGGCCGTCATACGCCGTTCTTCACGAACTACCGTCCGCAGTTCTACTTCCGCACGACGGACGTGACGGGCATCGTCTCGCTGCCGGAAGGCACGGAAATGGTCATGCCGGGCGACAACGTGACCGTTGACGTCGAGCTGATCGTTCCGATCGCGATGGAAGAAAAGCTGCGCTTCGCCATCCGCGAAGGCGGCCGTACCGTCGGCGCAGGCATCGTCGCCTCCATCGTCGAGTAATCCTTCCGGATCACGACAGATCTAGAAGACCCCGCTGGTCGCCAGCGGGGTCTTTTTCGTTCAGGCTATTCTCGTCCGATATTTTAGACCTTGCCGATAACTCGCCAGTTCTGGGGATGGAGGCATCGGACGTCGATGTGTAGGGTCATGGCGTCGCTTCGTGCGACCGGCCCTGGCATGCGCCAAGGCCCGGCGCCTTTGGACCGTGGTCCTCTGTTTTGCAAAAGGCGCCCGTGCGCGTGGCGGGCATGAGGCCCTGCCGCGCGCAACAACGCTCACACGAGACGGACCCGTTTCCCATGACGCCTTTCTTTCGTGCGGCGCGCGCAGCGCTCGCCCTTTCGATGGCATTTGTGATTCTTCCGGCTGGGGCTGCCCGGGCGGAGGGCTCCCTCCTGATCTGGTCGCCGAGCAAGATTTCCGGCAATGCCTATCGCCTGCGCATGGGCGCCAGGACGCCGCCGGGCAGCGATGCGCGCGCCGGTGTGGATTTCTCCGTCACGACCTCCTCGACGGGTAGCGTCCGACGCACCCGCGACAATGCGCGGCTCTGGGCGGAAATGCAGGGCAGGGGCGCATCGGGTGCGGAGGGCAACGTGGCAGCCGGGTATAACCCTGCGACGGGGCGTGCGACGGCAAGCGCGGGCGTTTCGCACCGCTGGATGGCCACGCCCTCCGTCGACATTCTCATCAATCCGTCCGTCTGGGCCGATTCGGATATGCGGCACGGCCATACGGGATCCGTACGCGTGACGCAGAAAGCGCAGCTTCAGTCCGTCACGACGGGTACGTCCCTGATCGCTTCGGGCACGGCCGTCTCCGGTCAGCCGCATGTGAAGACGGAGTTCCGCGTCGAGCAGAACGTCATGCGCGGTCTCAACGTCGCCGCGACCGTGCAAAGGCAGGATGCCGAAATGGTCGGCGCCATCCGCGCGCGGTTCCGCATGGACTGGTGATCCATCGGGGGAAGGGGTGTCGGCTTGCTAAGCTGTGAAAAAAACACGTCTTCGCCCTTGCCAAGTCCGGCTGCGCGCCGTAAAGACGCCATGCCTTGCCGGCGAGCGGTGTTTCACCCGGATGCGGCAGGCGTAAAGGGGTATAGCTCAGTTGGTAGAGCGGCGGTCTCCAAAACCGCAGGTCGGGGGTTCGAGCCCCTCTGCCCCTGCCATTTTCGCCTGATGGCGCGGACCACCAGCAGCGACGGCGGAACATGGCACCGGCGGCGAGAGCCGCCTAAATTCGTGAAAAGTCCGGTTACCTCTTGTGAAAAAGGGAATCGGGCTTTATGTAGGGCAAAACAGACACGCGGTGCGTGGGGCTGATAATTCAGCTTTACGCGCCGTAATGGCGTGGATATTCAATGGCATCGAAAACGAATCCGATTGCGTTTCTGCAGCAGGTACGCTCCGAAACGGCAAAAGTGACTTGGCCCTCGCGGCGCGAGACGATGATCTCGACCGCAATGGTGTTCGTGATGGTCTTCCTTGCCGCGGTGTTCTTCTTCGCTGCGGACCAGTTGCTGGCCTGGCTGATCGCGCTCGTCCTGAACGCTGGCGTCTGATTGGTTGGAGATGAACATGGCTTCGCGTTGGTACATCGTCCACGCCTATTCGAACTTTGAGAAGAAGGTCGCCGAGGACATCGAGAACAAGGCCCGGCAGAAGGGTCTTGACCATCTCTTTGAAAAGATTCTCGTTCCGACCGAAAAGGTTGTCGAGGTGCGTCGCGGCCGCAAGGTCGATTCCGAACGCAAGTTCTTCCCCGGCTACGTGCTGGTGCGGGCGAACCTGACGGACGAGGCGTACCACCTCATCAAGAACACGCCGAAGGTCACGGGCTTCCTCGGTTCCGACAACAAGCCGGTCCCGATCCCCGACAGCGAGGCGGAGCGCATCCTGTCGCAGGTGCAGGACGGTGTCGATCGTCCGAAGCCCTCGGTCTCGTTCGAGATCGGCGAGCAGGTCCGCGTTTCCGACGGTCCCTTCGCGTCGTTCAACGGCACGGTGCAGGATGTCGACGAGGAGCGTTCGCGCCTCAAGGTGGAGGTGTCGATCTTCGGTCGCGCCACCCCGGTCGAGCTGGAATACGCCCAGGTCGAGAAAATCTGATTTCGGTGGCTCCCGGTTTTGCGACCGCGGGGCCGTCCATCTGAAATCCGGTCCTGCCCGCAGGATCGGCGGCGGAAGTTTCCGCCAATCGCGTGGAAGGGAAGGCGGCCTGTAGCCGGGCGCTGAAAACCGCACCACGCAACCGCAGCCGCCGGTCCCCGGATCGGCATCAAGGGCCGGGCAACCGGCCGCATTCTGAAAGGCAGAGAAAATGGCTAAGAAAGTTGCAGGCCAGCTCAAGCTTCAGGTCAAGGCAGGATCGGCAAACCCGTCCCCGCCGATCGGCCCGGCGCTTGGTCAGCGTGGCATTAACATCATGGAATTCTGCAAGTCGTTCAACGCAGCGACGCAGGAAATGGAAAAAGGTATGCCGATCCCGGTCGTCATCACCTATTACCAGGACAAGTCCTTCACGTTCGTGATGAAGCAGCCGCCGGTGACCTACTTCCTCAAGAAGGAAGCCAAGATCACGTCCGGCTCGAAGACCCCGGGCAAGGGCGCCACGGTCGGCAAGCTCACCAAGGCTCAGATCAAGTCGATCGCCGAAGCCAAGATGAAGGATCTCAACGCCGCCGACATCGAAGGCGCGATGGCAATGGTCGAGGGCTCTGCCCGCGCCATGGGCCTGGAAGTGGTAGGTTAAGACCATGGCCAAGATTGCAAAGCGTATCCAGAAGATCCGTGAAGGCATCGACCCCACCAAGCTGGTCGCCCTTTCGGATGCCATCGCTCTCGTCAAGGAGCGTGCCGTCGCCAAGTTCGACGAAACCGTCGAAATCGCCATGAACCTCGGCGTCGACCCGCGTCACGCAGACCAGATGGTCCGCGGCGTGGTCAACCTGCCGAACGGCACGGGCCGTGACGTTCGCGTCGCCGTCTTCGCCCGTGGCGCCAAGGCTGACGAAGCCAAGGCTGCCGGTGCTGACATCGTCGGCGCCGAAGACCTGCTGGAAATCGTCCAGGGCGGCAAGATCGATTTCGATCGCTGCATCGCGACCCCGGACATGATGCCGCTCGTCGGCCGTCTCGGTAAGGTTCTTGGGCCCCGCGGCATGATGCCGAACCCGAAGGTCGGCACCGTCACCATGGACGTTGCAGGCGCTGTCAAGGCATCCAAGGGCGGTGCTGTCGAGTTCCGCGTCGAGAAGGCTGGTATCATCCACGCCGGCATCGGCAAGGCTTCCTTCGACGCCAAGGCTCTGGAAGAAAACATCAAGGCGTTCGCCGACGCCGTCGTCAAGGCGAAGCCGGCCGGCGCGAAGGGCAACTACGTCAAGCGCGTTGCCATCTCGTCGACCATGGGCCCGGGCGTCAAGATCGACCCGGCGACCGTCGCCTGATAGACAAGGGTCCGGCTCAGGCCGGACCCAACAGAATTCCCGGCCTTGTCTGGCCGGGGATTTCCGGGGCCAAACCCCGGAACTCCTGTCCGAGATTGCAGGTGGTTGGACCTTAATCACTTTGCCTGCATGAGACGGGGTGAGACCTGGATTTCATCTCAGCGTCGGATGACGCCGGAATTCGGTTCGAACCTACCTTACCTTGTGCCGCGGCCCGAAAGGGCCGAGCGCGGGGGGACAGGATCCTCGAGCGTCGCTCGGGGTCCATTTCAAAGTGGACCTCTGGCGGCAAAGGTAAACCCGGCAGGTCCCGTGAGAACTCACGGTCCTGTCAACTGGAGATAGGCACAGTGGAAAGAGCGGAAAAACGCGAATTCGTCACGGAGCTGAACGAAGTCTTCAAGGCTTCCGGTTCGGTTGTCGTGGCCCGCTACGCCGGTATCACCGTCGCGCAGATGAACGATCTTCGTACGAAGATGCGTGCTGCCGGCGGCACCGTCAAGGTCGCGAAGAACCGCCTGGCCAAAATTGCCCTTCAGGGTACGGAGTCGGAAGGGATGTCTGATCTCTTCCAGGGTCAGACGCTCATTGCTTACGCAAATGATCCGATGATTGCTCCCAAGGTTGCCATGGATTTCGCCAAGACCAACGACAAGCTCGTTGTGCTCGGCGGCGCCATGGGCTCGACCACACTCGACGCTGAAGCAGTCAAGTCGCTCGCGACCCTGCCTTCGCTCGACGAGCTTCGCGCAAAGCTCCTGGGCCTGCTTGCAGCCCCGGCAACGCGCGTCGCCACGGTCGTTGCAGCACCGGCAAGCCAGCTTGCCCGTGTGTTCGCAGCCTACGCCAAGAAGGACGAAGCCGCTTGAGGCGGTTTTTCGCTGTAAATCAAACTAACCAGTTCGAACCGAATATAAGGAACTACTACAATGGCTGATCTCGCAAAGATCGTTGAAGACCTGTCTGCTCTGACTGTTCTGGAAGCTGCTGAGCTTTCCAAGCTGCTCGAAGAGAAGTGGGGCGTTTCTGCAGCTGCTCCGGTCGCTGTTGCCGCTGCTGGCGGTGGCGCTGCTCCGGCTGCTGCTGAAGAAGAAAAGACCGAGTTCGACGTTATCCTCGTTGACGCTGGCGCCAACAAGATCAACGTCATCAAGGAAGTCCGCGGCATCACCGGCCTCGGCCTCAAGGAAGCCAAGGACCTGGTCGAAGGCGCTCCGAAGCCGGTCAAGGAAGCCGTCTCCAAGGCTGAAGCCGCTGACCTCAAGAAGAAGCTTGAGGACGCCGGCGCCAAGGTCGACGTCAAGTAATACCGGAATGCGATGGGAGAGGGTTTCGACCCTCTCCCATTGATGATTCCTCCGGACTGATTACCCAAAAGCCGCAAAAACGGCTTTTGGGTAATGGGTTCTTCAAGAGGATGGTCTTTCCCCGCAAGTCAGGGCAATCCGGCCCGGTGCGCGGCAGGCGAGACGAGTTTGAACCAACCCATGATAGACGGGATCGACTGGCCAGCGAACCCCGTCCGTTGCAGGCCCGGATGCTTAATTTGAAGGAGCGACGATGGCTCAGACCCTTTCGTTTAACGGTCGTAGGCGCGTACGCAAGTTTTTTGGAAAAATCCCCGAAGTCGCAGAAATGCCGAACCTCATCGAGGTTCAGAAGGCATCCTACGACCAGTTTCTGATGGTTGAAGAGCCCGCCGGCGGTCGTCCGGACGAGGGCCTTCAGTCGGTTTTCAAGTCGGTCTTCCCGATCACCGATTTCTCCGGCGCTTCCATGCTCGAATTCGTCTCCTACGAGTTCGAACAGCCGAAGTTCGACGTCGAGGAATGCCGCCAGCGTGATCTGACCTATGCAGCGCCGCTCAAGGTGACGCTGCGCCTCATCGTGTTCGATATCGACGAGGATACCGGCGCGAAGTCCATCAAGGACATCAAGGAACAGAACGTCTACATGGGCGACATGCCGCTCATGACCGACAACGGCACGTTCATCGTCAACGGCACCGAGCGCGTCATCGTCTCCCAGATGCACCGTTCGCCGGGCGTGTTCTTCGATCACGACAAGGGCAAGAGCCATTCTTCCGGCAAGCTGCTCTTCGCAGCCCGCGTCATCCCGTATCGCGGTTCCTGGCTCGACATCGAGTTCGACGCCAAGGACATCGTGCATGCGCGCATCGACCGCCGCCGCAAGATCCCCGTCACCTCGCTCCTCATGGCGCTGGGCATGGACGGCGAAGACATCCTGTCGACCTTCTACACGAAGTCGCTCTACCAGCGCGACGGCGAAGGCTGGCGCATTCCGTTCAATCCCGACGTGCTGAAGGGCCAGAAGGCCGTCGCGGACATGATCGATGCCGATACGGGCGAAGTGGTTGTCGAAGTCGGCAAGAAGCTCACGCCGCGCCTGCTCCGCCAGCTCTCCGAAAAGGGCCTCAAGGCTCTCAAGGCGACCGATGAGGATCTCTACGGCAACTACCTCGCCGAAGACATCGTCAACTACGAGACGGGTGAAATCTATCTCGAAGCCGGCGACGAAATCGACGAGAAGACCCTGCCGGTCATCCTGTCGGCCGGTTTCGACGAGATTCCGGTTCTCGACATCGACCATATCAATGTCGGCGCCTACATCCGCTCGACGCTCGCAGCCGACAAGAACGAGAACCGTCAGGACGCTCTGTTCGACATCTACCGCGTCATGCGTCCGGGCGAGCCGCCGACCATGGATTCGGCCGAAGCCATGTTCAACACGCTGTTCTTCGACGCGGAGCGTTACGATCTCTCCGCCGTCGGCCGCGTGAAGATGAACATGCGCCTTGACCTCGATGTCGCCGACACGGTCCGCACGCTGCGCAAGGAAGACATCCTGGCCGTGGTCAAGATGCTTGTCGAACTGCGCGACGGCAAGGGCGAGATCGACGACATCGACAACCTCGGCAACCGTCGTGTGCGTTCGGTCGGCGAACTCATGGAGAACCAGTACCGTCTCGGCCTGCTCCGCATGGAACGCGCGATCAAGGAACGCATGTCCTCGATCGAGATCGACACGGTCATGCCGCAGGACCTGATCAACGCGAAGCCGGCGGCTGCCGCCGTTCGCGAGTTCTTCGGTTCCTCGCAGCTGTCGCAGTTCATGGACCAGGTGAACCCGCTGTCGGAAATCACCCACAAGCGCCGTCTTTCGGCTCTTGGCCCGGGTGGTCTGACCCGCGAACGCGCCGGCTTCGAAGTCCGCGACGTTCACCCGACCCACTATGGCCGTATCTGCCCGATCGAGACGCCGGAAGGCCCGAACATCGGTCTGATCAACTCGCTCGCCACCTTCGCCCGCGTCAACAAGTACGGCTTCATCGAAAGCCCGTACCGCAAGATCGTGGACGGCAAGGTGACGACGGACGTGGTCTACCTCTCCGCCATGGAAGAGGCCAAGTACCACGTTGCCCAGGCCAACTCCGTGCTGGAAGCCGACAACTCCTTCGCTGAAGAGTTCGTCGTCTGCCGTCACGCCGGCGAAGTCATGCTCGCCCCGCGCGACCAGATCAACCTGATGGACGTTTCGCCGAAGCAGCTCGTTTCGGTCGCGGCGGCGCTCATCCCGTTCCTCGAGAACGACGACGCCAACCGCGCGCTCATGGGTTCGAACATGCAGCGTCAGGCCGTTCCGCTCCTGCGGGCGGAAGCACCGTTCGTCGGCACCGGCATGGAGCCGATCGTGGCCCGTGACTCGGGTGCTGCCATCGCGGCCCGCCGCGGCGGTGTCGTCGACCAGGTCGACGCGACCCGTATCGTTATCCGCGCCACCGAAGACCTCGATCCGTCGAAGTCGGGCGTCGATATCTATCGTCTGCAGAAGTTCCAGCGCTCCAACCAGAACACCTGCGTCAACCAGCGCCCGCTGGTCACCGTCGGCGACGTTCTCAACAAGGGCGACATCATCGCGGACGGTCCGTCGACCGACCTCGGTGACCTGGCACTCGGCCGCAACGCGCTCGTCGCGTTCATGCCGTGGAACGGCTACAACTACGAAGACTCGATCCTGATGTCCGAACGCATCGTCTCCGACGACGTGTTCACCTCGATCCACATCGAGGAATTCGAAGTCATGGCCCGCGACACGAAGCTCGGCCCGGAAGAAATCACGCGCGACATTCCGAATGTTTCGGAAGAAGCGCTGAAGAACCTCGACGAAGCCGGTATCGTCTATATCGGTGCAGAGGTTCAGCCGGGCGACATCCTGGTCGGCAAGATCACCCCGAAGGGCGAAAGCCCGATGACGCCGGAAGAAAAGCTCCTGCGCGCCATCTTCGGTGAGAAGGCCTCCGACGTTCGCGACACCTCCATGCGCATGCCGCCCGGCACCTTCGGTACGGTCGTCGAAGTTCGCGTCTTCAACCGCCACGGCGTGGAGAAGGACGAGCGCGCGATGGCGATCGAGCGTGAAGAGATCGAGCGTCTGGCCAAGGACCGTGACGACGAGCAGGCGATCCTCGACCGTAACGTCTACGGCCGTCTGATCGACATGCTGCGTGGCCACGTCGCCGTTGCCGGCCCGAAGTCCTTCAAGAAGGGCACCGAGCTGTCGAACGCCGTCATCTCCGAATATCCCCGCTCGCAGTGGTGGATGTTCGCCGTCGAGGACGAGAAGGTCCAGGGCGAGATCGAAGCGCTTCGTGGCCAGTACGACGAATCCAAGTCGCGCCTTGAACAGCGCTTCATGGACAAGGTCGAGAAGGTCCAGCGCGGCGACGAAATGCCTCCGGGCGTCATGAAGATGGTCAAGGTCTTCGTCGCTGTGAAGCGCAAGATCCAGCCCGGCGACAAGATGGCCGGCCGTCACGGCAACAAGGGTGTGGTTTCGCGCATCCTGCCGATCGAGGACATGCCGTTCCTGGAAGACGGTACGCATGTCGACATCTGCTTGAACCCGCTGGGCGTGCCTTCGCGCATGAACGTCGGCCAGATCCTCGAAACCCACCTTGCCTGGGCTTGCGCCGGCATGGGCAAGAAGATCGGCGACCTGCTCGACGAGTATCGCAAGACGATGGACATCTCGGACCTGAAGCGCGAGCTGACGGAAGTCTACGAGAGCGAAGCCAAGGACGAAGTCGCCCATTTCGACGACGACGCCCTGGTCAAGCTTGCCGAGCAGTCCCGCAAGGGTGTCTCGATCGCAACGCCGGTCTTCGACGGTGCGCATGAACCCGACGTCGCCAGCATGCTGGAGCGTGCAGGCCTCAACTCCTCCGGCCAGTCGGTTCTCTACGACGGCCGTACGGGTGAAGCCTTCGACCGCAAGGTCACCGTCGGCTACATGTACATGATCAAGCTGAACCACCTCGTGGACGACAAGATCCACGCCCGTTCGATCGGTCCGTACTCGCTCGTTACCCAGCAGCCGCTGGGCGGCAAGGCGCAGTTCGGCGGCCAGCGCTTCGGGGAAATGGAGGTCTGGGCTCTCGAAGCTTACGGCGCCGCCTACACGCTGCAGGAAATGCTGACCGTGAAGTCGGACGACGTCGCGGGCCGCACCAAGGTGTACGAGGCGATCGTTCGTGGCGACGACACGTTCGAGGCGGGCATTCCCGAGAGCTTCAACGTTCTCGTCAAGGAAATGCGCTCGCTCGGCCTGTCGGTCGAACTCGAGAACTCCAAGATCGATCCGAACGCGGAAGCCGGCCAGCTTCCCGACGCGGCAGAGTGATCTGATCGGGTGCGCGCCCAAAAAGGCGCGCACCGTTTCCGCCTCCCGCCCGTTCGGCAGGGGGCGGCTCATCCGTTTAAGGCAGCGTTGCGGCACCCGGGTATCGCCGCAATTGCTTGCTAAGCAGAGGGCCCAAGGCCCACTAAGGAGATAGGCATGAACCAAGAGGTCATGAACCTTTTCAACCCGCAGGTGCCTGCGCAGACGTTCGATTCCATCCGGATTTCGATCGCGTCGCCGGAAAAGATCCTGTCCTGGTCTTACGGTGAGATCAAGAAGCCGGAAACCATCAACTACCGCACGTTCAAGCCGGAACGCGACGGTCTGTTCTGCGCGCGCATCTTTGGCCCGATCAAGGACTACGAGTGCCTGTGCGGCAAGTACAAGCGCATGAAGTACAAGGGCATCATCTGCGAAAAGTGCGGCGTGGAAGTCACGCTGTCGCGCGTTCGCCGTGAGCGCATGGGCCATATCGAGCTCGCTGCGCCCGTTGCCCACATCTGGTTCCTGAAGTCGCTGCCGTCGCGCATCGCGACGCTGCTCGACATGACGCTGAAGGATGTCGAGCGCGTTCTCTATTTCGAGAACTACATCGTGACCGAGCCGGGCCTGACCGCGCTCAAGGAAAACCAGCTTCTTTCCGAAGAAGAATACATGATCGCCGTTGATGAATATGGTGAAGACCAGTTCACGGCGATGATCGGCGCCGAGGCCATCTACGAGATGCTCGCCTCGATGAACCTCGAGAAGATCGCAGGCGACCTGCGCTCGGATCTGGCGGACACCACGTCGGAGCTGAAGCAGAAGAAGCTGATGAAGCGCCTGAAGATCGTCGAGAACTTCATGGAAAGCGGCAACCGTCCGGAATGGATGATCATGAAGGTCGTTCCGGTGATCCCGCCGGACCTGCGCCCGCTCGTCCCGCTGGATGGCGGCCGTTTCGCGACGTCGGACCTCAACGATCTCTATCGCCGCGTCATCAACCGTAACAACCGTCTGAAGCGTCTCATCGAGCTGCGCGCACCGGGCATCATCATCCGTAACGAGAAGCGCATGCTTCAGGAATCGGTTGACGCCCTATTCGACAACGGCCGCCGTGGCCGCGTCATCACCGGCGCCAACAAGCGTCCGCTGAAGTCGCTGTCCGACATGCTCAAGGGCAAGCAGGGCCGCTTCCGTCAGAACCTGCTCGGCAAGCGCGTCGACTATTCCGGCCGTTCGGTCATCGTGACCGGTCCGGAACTCAAGCTGCACCAGTGCGGCCTGCCGAAGAAGATGGCGCTCGAACTGTTCAAGCCGTTCATCTATGCCCGCCTCGACGCGAAGGGTTTCTCCTCGACCGTCAAGCAGGCCAAGAAGCTGGTCGAGAAGGAAAAGCCTGAGGTCTGGGATATCCTCGACGAGGTCATCCGCGAGCATCCGGTTCTCCTGAACCGCGCACCGACGCTGCACCGCCTGGGCATCCAGGCCTTCGAACCGATCCTGGTCGAAGGCAAGGCGATCCAGCTGCACCCGCTCGTCTGCACGGCCTTCAACGCCGACTTCGACGGTGACCAGATGGCTGTTCACGTTCCGCTCTCGCTGGAAGCCCAGCTGGAAGCGCGCGTGCTCATGATGTCGACCAACAACATCCTGCATCCGGCGAACGGCGCACCGATCATCGTTCCCTCGCAGGACATGGTTCTCGGCCTCTACTATCTGGCGATCATGAACCAGAACGAGCCGGGCGAAGGCATGGCCTTCTCCGACATGGGCGAACTGCACCACGCGCTGGAGAACAAGGTCGTCACGCTGCACGCCAAGATCAAGGGACGCTTCAAGTCGGTCGATGCCGACGGCAAGCCGTACACCAAGATCTATGAAACGACGCCCGGCCGCATGATCATCGGCGAACTGCTGCCGAAGAACGGCAACATTCCGTTCGACATCTGCAACCAGGAAATGACCAAGAAGAACATCTCCAAGATGATCGACACGGTCTACCGTCACTGCGGCCAGAAGGACACGGTCATCTTCTGCGACCGCATCATGCAGCTCGGCTTTGCCCATGCCTGCCGCGCCGGCATTTCGTTCGGCAAGGACGACATGATCATCCCGGAAACCAAGGCGAAGATCGTCGGTGACACCGAAACCCTCGTCAAGGAATACGAGCAGCAGTACAACGACGGCCTGATCACCCAGGGCGAGAAGTACAACAAGGTCGTCGACGCCTGGGGCAAGGCGACCGAAAAGGTTGCCGAAGACATGATGGCCCGCATCAAGGCCGTCGAGTTCGACCCGGAAACCGGTCGCCAGAAGCCGATGAACGCCATCTACATGATGTCCCACTCGGGCGCCCGCGGTTCTCCGAACCAGATGCGCCAGCTGGGCGGCATGCGTGGCCTCATGGCCAAGCCGTCGGGCGAGATCATCGAAACGCCGATCATCTCGAACTTCAAGGAAGGCCTGACCGTGAACGAGTACTTCAACTCGACGCACGGCGCCCGCAAGGGTCTTGCAGACACCGCCTTGAAGACCGCGAACTCCGGTTACCTGACCCGTCGTCTCGTCGACGTCGCGCAGGATTGCATCGTCACGCACGTGGATTGCGGCACCGACAAGGGCCTCACCATGACCGCGATCGTCGATGCAGGCCAGGTCGTGGCTTCGATCGGCACCCGCGTTCTGGGCCGTACCGCACTCGACGACATCGATCATCCGGTCACGGGTGAGCGCATCGTCGATGCCGGCAGGATGATCCTTGAGGCCGATGTCGTCGAGATCGAGAAGGCTGGTATCCAGTCGATCCGCATCCGTTCGGCGCTGACCTGCGAAATCCAGACCGGCGTCTGCGGCGTCTGCTACGGTCGAGACCTCGCACGCGGCACGCCCGTCAACATGGGCGAAGCCGTTGGCGTCATCGCGGCACAGTCGATCGGCGAGCCGGGCACCCAGCTGACCATGCGTACCTTCCACCTGGGCGGCACGGCGACCGTGGTCGACCAGTCGTTCCTGGAAGCATCGTATGAAGGCACGGTGCAGATGAAGAACCGCAACATGCTGCGCAACTCCGAAGGCGCACTCGTCGCGATGGGCCGCAACATGGCGATCACCATCCTGGACGAGCGTGGCGTGGAGCGTTCCTCACAGCGCGTCGCCTACGGTTCGAAGATCTTCGTCGACGATGGCGACAAGGTGAAGCGCGGCCAGCGTCTCGCCGAGTGGGACCCCTACACCCGTCCGATGATGACGGAAGTCGAGGGTACCGTTCACTTCGAAGACGTGGTCGACGGCATCTCGGTTCTGGAAACGACGGACGAGTCCACCGGCATCACCAAGCGTTCGGTCATCGACTGGCGTTCGACGCCGCGCGGTTCGGACCTGAAGCCGGCCATCGTCATCAAGGACAAGAATGGCGCGGTTGCCAAGCTGTCCCGCGGTGGCGAAGCCCGCTTCATGCTCTCGGTCGACGCGATCCTCTCGGTCGAGCCCGGCCAGAAGGTCTCCCAGGGTGACGTTCTTGCCCGTTCGCCGCTGGAAAGCGCCAAGACCAAGGACATCACCGGTGGTCTGCCGCGCGTTGCCGAACTGTTCGAAGCCCGTCGTCCGAAGGACCACGCCATCATCGCGGAGATCGATGGTACGGTTCGCCTCGGCCGCGACTACAAGAACAAGCGTCGCGTGATGATCGAGCCGGCGGAAGACGGTGTCGAACCGGTCGAGTACCTGATCCCGAAGGGCAAGCCCTTCCACCTTCAGGACGGCGACTTCATCGAAAAGGGTGACTACATCCTCGACGGCAACCCGGCGCCGCACGACATCCTGGCGATCAAGGGCGTGGAAGCACTTGCTTCCTACCTCGTGAACGAAATCCAGGAAGTCTACCGACTGCAGGGCGTTGTGATCAACGACAAGCACATCGAGGTGATCGTTCGCCAGATGCTGCAGAAGGTCGAGATCACGGATGCCGGCGACTCGACCTACATCGTCGGCGACAATGTCGACCGTATCGAGCTCGAAGACGTCAACGACGCGCTGATCGAGGAAGGCAAGAAGCCGGCATACGGCGAACCTGTCCTTCTCGGCATCACCAAGGCGTCGCTGCAGACCCCGTCGTTCATCTCGGCCGCTTCGTTCCAGGAGACCACCAAGGTTCTCACGGAAGCTGCGATCGCCGGCAAGACCGACGGCCTGCAGGGCCTCAAGGAAAACGTCATCGTCGGCCGCCTCATCCCGGCCGGTACGGGTGGCACCATGACCCAGATCCGCCGTATCGCGACGGCTCGCGACGAGATGATCCTCGACGAGCGCCGCAAGTCGACGGGCGCCGGCGTCGCCACCCCGATGCTCACGGAGCTCGCCGGTGGCGAGGGTGCCGCAGCCGAGTAAGGCTGGATCCTATGACTATGAAGACGCCGGGCCTCGCGCCCGGCGTTTTTGTTTCTGCCGGGCACAAGTGGTTCGAAGAAGCAGAAAAGCCGCCCGGGTGGCCGGGCGGCTTATGAATAGCGAAGTGCGGTAGGCGTTCAGGCGAAGCGGATGATCGCCACTTCGCCTTCCAGCGCGCCCTTGTAGGCGGAGGCATGCGGCTCTTCTTCCGGTTCGCCGGTCAGGGTGCCGATCTGGTCGAGGTCCGCCTCGATGAAGCCTTCCTCGGAGAGCGCGTTCAGGGCCTCCCGCACGGCGCTGTCGTCATCGGGCGCGCGCAGCATGACGTGGATGTCGAGGCCATCGTCGCCCTCCCGCTCATAGGCCTTGCCGATGATGATGAAGACCATCGGTTCGTCGAGCGTATTGTTGTCGTTGTCGGCGCTGGACGCCATGGCGGGCTCCTTTCGGGATTGAGTGCTGGACATTCTATAAAGGGTAGGGTGGCCGGGCCCAATGGCAAAATGCAAGCATCGGCCAGCCGGTCAAGAGAATCAGTGGATGCAGGCGGCGGGCTCTGACTCTTCCCGGTTGATTCCGCTTTCATGCTTTCTTAATATTCATTCGTGATGGATTGATGGCTGGCCCGCTGCCCGTACAGGGCAGGGGGCAAGGCCGAAAGCCCTGCATTTCAGGCATATCTGCCGCCGCGGCCCGGGATTCTTTCGCCGCGCCCCTTGACCTTTTGCCCTTAAGTCAGTATTCCGCACGCCATCAGAGCCTATGTGAGGCTGGCTGGTTCGGAACGACTCGTTCTGGAGTTCGCCTCAAACAGGGCTCGACGCACGTTGAGAACATGAATGCTGCACGCATGACGCGGTTATAACGCGTCCTCTGCCTATTGGGGTCATCCACTCAAGTGGATCGGCCTTTTATTGCGCATGAACACGCGTGTGGCCATGTATCCGCCCGCAAGGGTAAATGAGACGAACAAGGGATGGGTCTATGCCTACCGTAAACCAGCTGATCCGCAAGCCGCGCCAGGCGCAGGTAAAGCGCAACAAGGTTCCTGCCCTGCAGGAAAACCCCCAGAAGCGTGGTGTTTGCACCCGCGTTTATACCACGACCCCGAAGAAGCCGAACTCGGCTCTGCGTAAGGTCGCCAAGATCCGCCTGACCAATGGCTTCGAAGTCATCGGCTACATCCCGGGCGAAGGCCACAACCTGCAGGAACACTCTGTCGTCATGATCCGTGGCGGCCGCGTAAAGGACCTTCCGGGTGTGCGCTACCACATCATCCGCGGCGTTCTCGACACCCAGGGCGTCAAGAACCGCAAGCAGCGCCGCTCCAAGTACGGCGCGAAGCGTCCGAAATAATACAGTAACCGGCGCCATTTCGCTGGTCGGAACCTTTTGAAGAAAGACGAAAAGTATGTCCCGTCGCCATAGAGCAGAAAAGCGCGAGATCAATCCGGACCCGAAGTTCGGCGATCTCGTTGTCACCAAGTTCATGAATGCCATCATGCTGGACGGCAAGAAGTCCGTCGCCGAAACGATCGTTTACGGCGCCTTCGACGTCGTTCAGGGCAAGGCCAAGGCCGACCCGCTGGGCGTGTTCCATTCGGCTCTCGACAACGTTGCGCCGCACGTCGAAGTGCGTTCGCGCCGCGTCGGTGGTGCGACCTACCAGGTTCCGGTCGATGTTCGTCCGGAGCGTCGTCAGGCTCTGGCCATCCGCTGGCTGATCGCTGCTGCCCGCAAGCGTAACGAAACGACCATGGTCGAGCGCCTTTCCGGCGAACTCATGGACGCTTCGAACAACCGCGGCAGCGCGGTCAAGAAGCGCGAAGACACGCACAAGATGGCTGACGCCAACCGTGCCTTCTCGCACTACCGCTGGTAACCGAAACTAGACGTCTCGAAAGGAGCTCCAATGGCTCGCGAATATAAAATCGAAGACTACCGAAATTTCGGTATCATGGCGCATATCGACGCCGGCAAGACGACGACGACCGAACGCATCCTCTACTACACCGGCAAGTCCCACAAGATCGGCGAAGTCCATGACGGCGCCGCCACCATGGACTGGATGGAGCAGGAGCAGGAACGCGGCATCACCATCACGTCCGCTGCCACCACGACCTTCTGGAAGGGCCGTGACGGCAAGACCCGCCGCTTCAACATCATTGACACCCCCGGCCACGTTGACTTCACCATCGAAGTCGAACGCTCGCTGCGCGTTCTCGACGGTGCGATTGCCCTTCTCGATGCCAATGCCGGCGTTGAGCCGCAGACGGAAACCGTCTGGCGTCAGGCTGAGAAGTACAACGTTCCGCGCATGATCTTCTGCAACAAGATGGACAAGACCGGCGCGGACTTCTACCGCTCGGTTTCCATGATCAAGTCGCGTCTCGGTGCGACCGCCGTCGTCATGCAGCTGCCGATCGGCGCTGAAAGCGAATTCAAGGGCGTTATCGATCTGATCGAGATGAACGCTCTCGTCTGGCGCGATGAATCGCTCGGCGCCCAGTGGGACGTCGTCGAAATTCCTGAAGACATGAAGGAAAAGGCCGAGGAGTATCGCGAGAAGCTCATCGAGACCGTCGTCGAAATCGACGAAGCCGCGATGGAAGCCTACCTCGAAGGCACCTACCCGGACAACGACAAGATCCGCGAACTCGTTCGCCGCGGCACCATCGACGTGAAGTTCCACCCGATGTTCTGCGGTACGGCTTTCAAGAACAAGGGCGTTCAGCCGCTTCTCGACGCCGTTGTCGATTACCTGCCGTCGCCGGTCGACATCCCGGCCATCAAGGGCATCGACGTCAAGACCGAAGCCGAAATCGAGCGTCATGCCGATGACAGCGAGCCGCTTTCCATGCTCGCGTTCAAGATCATGAACGACCCCTTCGTCGGTTCGCTGACCTTTGCCCGCATCTATTCCGGCAAGCTCGAAAAGGGCACGTCGGTCATGAACACGGTCAAGGACAAGCGCGAGCGCGTCGGCCGTATGCTTCAGATGCACTCCAACTCCCGTGAAGACATCGAAGAAGCCTATGCAGGCGACATCGTTGCTCTCGCCGGCCTCAAGGACACGACGACGGGCGATACGCTTTGCGATCCCCTGAAGCCGGTTATCCTCGAGCGCATGGAGTTCCCGGAGCCGGTTATCCAGATCGCCATCGAGCCGAAGACGAAGAACGACCAGGAAAAGATGGGCCTCGCGCTCAACCGCCTGGCCGCAGAAGACCCGTCCTTCCGCGTCAAGACCGACGAAGAATCCGGCCAGACGATCATCGCCGGCATGGGTGAACTTCACCTCGACATCATCGTCGACCGCATGCGTCGCGAGTTCAAGGTCGAAGCCAACGTCGGTGCTCCGCAGGTTGCTTACCGTGAGACGATCACGCGCAAGACCGAGAAGGACTACACGCACAAGAAGCAGACCGGTGGTACCGGCCAGTTCGCCCGCGTGAAGCTCGTCTTCGAACCGAACCCGGAAGGCGAAGATTTCCTCTTCGAATCCAAGATCGTCGGCGGTGCTGTTCCGAAGGAATATATCCCGGGCGTTCAGAAGGGTATCGAAAGCGTTCTGTCTTCGGGTCCGCTCGCAGGCTTCCCGATGCTCGGCGTCAAGGCGACGCTCATCGACGGCGCCTTCCACGACGTCGACTCCTCGGTCCTCGCCTTCGAAATCGCATCGCGTGCCTGCTTCCGTGAAGCATCCCGCGAAGCTGGCGCCCAGCTGCTCGAGCCGATGATGAAGGTCGAAGTCGTAACGCCGGAAGACTATGTCGGCGACGTTATCGGCGACCTGAACTCCCGTCGTGGCCAGATCCAGGGCCAGGAGAGCCGCGGCGTTGCCGTCGTGATCTCCGCCAACGTACCGCTGGCCAACATGTTCAAGTACGTGGACAACCTGCGCTCCATGTCGCAGGGCCGCGCCCAGTACTCGATGGTCTTCGACCACTATGCGCCGGTTCCCTCGAACGTCGCACAGGAAATCCAGGCAAAGTACTCCGGTCAGAAGTGACCGGGGTACGCCCCACCCAATTTGTATGAATTTCCCGTCCAGGGATCACGAACGGAGAGCCGGAAATGGCAAAGAGCAAGTTTGAGCGCAACAAGCCTCACGTAAACATCGGCACGATCGGGCACGTTGACCACGGCAAGACGTCGACGACGGCAGCGATCACGAAGTACTTCGGCGAGTTCAAGGCGTACGACCAGATCGACGCTGCTCCGGAAGAAAAGGCGCGCGGCATCACCATCTCGACGGCACACGTCGAATACGAGACGGCGAACCGTCACTACGCGCATGTCGACTGCCCCGGCCACGCCGACTACGTCAAGAACATGATCACCGGTGCTGCCCAGATGGACGGCGCGATCCTGGTTGTTTCGGCAGCCGACGGCCCGATGCCGCAGACGCGCGAGCACATCCTGCTGGCCCGCCAGGTCGGCGTTCCCGCGATCGTGGTGTTCCTCAACAAGGTCGACCAGGTTGACGACGCCGAACTTCTCGAGCTCGTCGAGCTGGAAGTGCGCGAACTTCTGTCGTCCTACGAATTCCCGGGCGACGACATTCCGATCGTCAAGGGTTCGGCTCTGGCGGCTCTGGAAGATTCGAACAAGGAAATCGGCGAAGACGCGATCCGCGCCCTGATGGCCGCAGTCGACGACTACATCCCGACGCCCGAGCGTCCGATCGACCAGCCCTTCCTGATGCCGATCGAAGACGTGTTCTCGATCTCGGGCCGTGGTACGGTCGTGACCGGCCGCGTCGAGCGTGGCATCGTCAAG
>NZ_MYFN02000028.1 GCF_004514425.2 Shinella sumterensis | reverse complement strand
CTGGTTGCGCCAGGAACTGGAAGCACGAGACATCGAGCCGTGCATCCCCTCGAGCCGAAGCCGCAAAGTCCCATACGCCTACGACACCGCCCTTTGCCGTCAGCGCCACAAGGTCGAGAACCTGTTCGCAAAACTCAAGGACTGGCGCCGCATCGCAACTCGCTACGACCGATGCGCCCACACCTTCTTCTCGGCCATCTGCATCGCTGCAGCCGTCATTTTCTGGCTCTAACGAGTCCTGAGACTAGGACATATTGTCATCTCGCCCTGCGACGGGGTCGATGTGGAGAAAGCCGCGCATCGCTTCGCGGGTGCCTTTCTGATGCCCCTGACGTCTTGCGTGCGGAGGTTGGCGCGCATCGATCGTCGATCAGTATTGGAGAGCTGGTGGCGTTAAAAAAACGTTTCGGAGTGAGCGTTCAGGCCCTCACCTACCGCTGCAAAGATCTCGGCATCATCAGTCCGCCCGCTTGCGCACGGCTCTTCAAGATCTTTGCAGTACGAGGATGGCGCGATGCACCTTATGAGGAGCCTGAAAGCATGGCACCAGATGTGGAAGAGCCAAGGCGTTTCGAGCGCCTCTGCTATCGCGCCCTAGCGGGGGGGGATCATCGGTGAATCGCGGGCTGCCGAACTGCTCGGCATTTCCGTCCGTGAACTCGACAAGCGGCTGGATCAGACGGCGTGGTGAACATTGCCGACTGTGTAAGACTCATTCTTCGGCCATCGATGCGGAGATGTCGGCAATGAACGAATGAGGACGAGCGAGTCGTCTTTCGAGGGCAGGAAGCCGCGCCGCCTCCAGAATTCGGCGGCTTCCTCATCTGTGACATTGACCATCAGCGCCCGACCGCCAACGAGGGCGGCGGCCTGAATGCAACGCTGCAGCCGTGTTTAACGAGGCCGATGCCAATCCCCTGCCCCGCCCATCTGGTGTCGGCGGCAAGCTGGCCGAGAAGAAGGCAAAGAACCGGATCAGGCGGCTGGCCGGTGCGGATCGAGCGTGGTAGGACCGCCGGCACCACGGCGGTTGGCGCTGGACCTTAGTAGCCGACGACACGCAGCACCTGACGGAAGCTCTCAGCAGCCTACTTAATTCGTGCCATTCACATTACAATTGTATAGCAGCCTCGTCGCCTATTCCCTCGATAGGCAATAGCCCCACGCGCCATCAGGGCGGCGATATCTCGCTTGCCAGTCTTTAGAGATACACCAAAAAACTCAGCGATATGCACGGCACGGGCATTCTTCTGCGCCTCAAGCTGGCGAAGAAACCATCGCTGCCGCATTCCCTGCTCGGAATATGGATCAGGGACACTATGAGGGTCATTGGGGTCACGATTAGGGACATCCTGCACAGAATGCGTAGCTGACTCCGGTCGAGCAGAAACATCATCTTTCGCCCTGTCCGCGGCCTGCAGTTTCTCGTGATCATAATAAGCCGATAGTATTTCCTGTCTTTGCGCAAGCGCCAGCACGGTCTTCAAAACCTCGTCGGACCGACGCAAAAGCTGGATGAGGTAGGCTCCATTTGGGCCAGTCAGGCCATTCAGCCAGTTCAGCACCGTTCTGTCCGACGCGCCCGTCCAATTCCCCACAGCGATCGCAAAGTCTGGCCTTCCCATACTTTCCTGCTTCAGCGCAACACTGATGACTTCAGGATAGTTGAAGCGTGCCCGACGGCCCTTTCTATCCCGGATATTATTTCCGTTTTTCTGCAACATCCTTCCAAACGACTCCCATAAGCTGAAGACGTCGGAAGATTAGGTGGCCGGTAGTTACAAACATCCGCAATGACCTGATCGTGTTGCTTCAGGGGCGTGCATGATTGGACTGATCGATAATACATCCGCCGTTTCGGCGAGCGCTCCGATACGCGCAGCCCAGTATCTTCGGATGTCGACCGAACATCAGCGCTATTCCACTGAGAATCAGGCGGGCGCGATTCAGGATTATGCTGCAAAAAACAATATCGAGATCGTACGCACATATTCCGACGAGGGCATTAGCGGCCTTACATTTGAAGGTAGGCCGGGCATCCGGAAGATGATTTCCGATGTGGAAAGCGGCAACGCCGATTACGAACTGATCCTCGTCTACGACGTGAGCCGCTGGGGTCGATTCCAAGACCTCGATGAAGGCATCTATTATATGCACCATTGCAAGAAAGCCGGCGTCCGCGTGGAGTTCTGCGGAGAGCGGTTTCAGAACGGTGGCGACATCGGCTCGAAAATCCAGCTTCTCGTATCGAACAGTTCTGCAAGCGACTATAGCCGGGTACTTTCAACGAAAGTGCATATGGGGCAAACGACCCTTATCAAAAAAGGTTTCCGGCAAGGGGGACCGGCAGGATTTGGTTTGCGCCGGCTTCTCGTGGATGACTCCGGCAATGCGAAGTTCCAGCTTCGTCGCCTCGAACATAAGAGTATTCAGACAGACCGAGTGGTTCTCGTACCAGGACCACCTGAAGAGATCACCGTTGTCAGGCGCATCTATGCGGACTTTATCGAACGCGGCTTGACCGAACAGCAGATCGCAAACCGCCTGAACTGGGAAGGGGTTCACACCGACCTCGAACGCCCTTGGACACGCAGTACCGTCCGCCAGGTTCTCACCAACGAGAAATACATTGGCAACAATGTCTGGAACCGGCGATCTTTCAAGCTCAAGACCAAGCGCGTGCAAAACGATCCTGCGCTTTGGGTCAGGGCCGATGGCGTGTTCGAATCAATCATTGATCCGAAGCTTTTCAATGCGGCGCAGAAAATTATCGCTACCAGGTCGCACCGGCCCGACAACGAGGAGATGCTGAACGCGCTGCAACGCGTGCTGCAGCGCCATGGCTATCTCTCCGGGCTGATCATCGATGAGGCGGATAGTTGTCCCTCAGCCAGCGCCTATCAAAGCCGTTTCGGCAGCCTGCTTCGGACGTACAAACTCATCGGATATCAGCCGGATCGCGACTATCGCTATGTCGATATCAATCGCCGTCTCCGCCAACAATATCCCGGCATCATAACGAGCATAGTCTCGCGAGTGCATGAGACAGGCGCGAGGGTCAGAAATGATGGCGCCAGCTCCATGTTCATCGTGAACGAGGAAATCCGCGCGTCCCTGGTCTTAAGCCGCTGCCATATTAGCACAGCCGGCCGAAAGCGGTGGTTCATTCGCTTCGACACCGGCCTCTGTGCGGACATTACCATCGCCGCAAGAATGGAACCGGAGGAAGCCTGCATCAAGGATTTCTACATCCTGCCTGCGCTGGACTGTTCCGGCGAGAAGCTACGCCTCTTCGAAAACAACGCCAGCGAACTTGACGTTTACCGGTTCGACACCCTCGACGCCCTGTACCACCTCGTCAAGCGCACCAGGATAAAGGATATCATCTGATGGCAACACGTCCGACAGAGCATCATGCTGGCCACGCGCAGCAGATTATATCCATTCCCATTGATAGAATACGCATTCTCAATCCCCGGGCGAGAAGCAAGAAAACCTTTGCCGGTGTCGTCGAAAGTATAGCCACTGTAGGACTGAAACGCCCGATCACGGTTGCGGAAGCCGGCATGGATGAACAGGGGCAGCGATACGAGCTCATATGCGGCCAAGGCCGGATAGAGGCCTTCAAGGCTCTCGGCGAAACCCATATTCCAGCGATGATCATAGCCGCTCCTGAAACGGACCGCTATCTGATGAGCCTCGTCGAAAACCTGGCCCGCCGACAGCACTCCAGCCAGGATCTCCTGAACGCCGTCCAGGTGCTTTCAGATCGAGGGTACACCAATGTGCAGATCGGCCAGAAAACTGGGCTGGATCCGAGCTACATCCAGGGAATCCTCCAGTTGCTGCGCGCGGGAGAAGAGCGCCTCATAACCGCCGTTGAAAAAGGATGGCTGCCGCTTTCCCTAGCCGTCGAAATCGCTCGATCCAGCGAGGCCGACGTTCAGATCGCTATGATGGAAGCCTACGAAACTGGAACTCTAAAGGGGGACCAGCTTCTGAAAGTCCGGCGGCTGATCGATAAACGCAAGGCGTTCGGTCAAAAATACCAGAAGGTAATTCAGCGCAACGAGAAGCCCATGACGGCAGCAAGGCTGGCGCAGACCTTCCAGGAGGAAGTTCGGCGCCAGCGTCTCGCCATCCAGAAAGCGGATGTGGCGGAACAGCGGCTGCTCTTTGTCGTCTCTGCTATGCGCAAGCTGCATTCGGAGGAGCATTTTCGGACGCTGCTGCGAGCGGAGGGGATCGTCGATATGCCCAAGCCGCTCGCCGACCGCCTTTCCGGAGGAAAAAGCCAATGAGCCGCTCCACCTTCGAACAGCATACCATCACGGTGCCTGCAAACGACATTCTGCCGACACGCACACTGTCACCCAGTCTGCGGTACTCCTCAAAGTTCAAGACGATCCTCGCGTCGATACAGGAAGTCGGCATCATAGAGCCGCTGGCGGTGTTCCCCGAAAAGGGTGGGAAAGACGGAGGCAGAAAGTACATTCTTCTCGACGGGCATGTGCGGCTGGAATGCCTCAAGGTTCTCGGTGCGACGCATGCCGTCTGTCTTCTTTCGAAAGACGACGAAGGCTTCACGTTCAATCGACAGGTCAATCGGCTGAGTGCTGTGCAGGAACACCGCATGATCATGCAGGCAATTGCTAAAAAGGTTCCTGCTGAACGCATAGCTAAAGCGCTCAGCGTCAATGTGGAACGTATCCGCGAACGGCAGCGCATGCTGGACGGTATCGCGCCCGAGGTGGTGGAATTGCTTAAGGATAGGCTGGCGGCGCGCGGTGTATTCCCCATCCTGCGCAAGATGAAGCCAATGAGGCAGATCGAAGCCGCCGAAATGATGATCGCGGCAAATCGCTTTACGATAACCTATGCGACCATGATCCTTTCGGCGACACGCCCCGAGCTTCTTCTGGAGCCGAAGAAACCTAAACCGATAGAGGCCTCTGCGGAAGACATTGCCCGCATGGAGCGGGAGATGGAAAGGCTCTATCAGGACTATCGAACAGTTCAGGATACGCTTGGCGACACGATGCTCGTGCTGGTCGTTGCCAAAGGCTACCTTTCCCGCCTGCTAAGAAATGACGCTGTCGTTGATTATCTGCTGCGATACCATGCCGATATGGCCGGAGAACTTGAGAAAGTCATGGAAGCCATTAAGGCGGACGCTATGTCACTAGAAAGGGAATAACTGCTTGCAAACAAACCAGGACGGGAAGTGGTCGATAGGCCTGCAGTGGCGAGGCAACGTACCTTTTTGTCGTGCGGCAGGCCACGATCACCGTTGAAAGACCCGTGATCTATAGCATTGGAGAGCCTAAATCGTGGCATGCATCTTGCGGGGCGTCATGCCGGTTGCCGCGAATGATTTCAAGCTACAGGCAATCTGAAAAAGACGCGGCTCTCGCTTGCGCGCTGATTCGCAATGTCGTTGATGTGGTCCGAAGCATCGTCTCATCAATACCGTATCACGAAGCGCCCGCCCGCTTTCCCCTCCTCAAGTGCGACAAGCGCATCCGTGGCACGGGACAGGTAAATCTGCTCGATCGGATTGAGTAGCGGCTGCCTGGCATGCATGGCGACGATCTCGCGCATTTCCTGGCGCGTACCGACGCCGGTTCCGGTGATTGCGACGCCAGTCGCCGTCAGCCATTCCTGAATGAGTGGAACCGGTTCAGACATCAGCGCCGAGGCGGCGATGCGCCCGCGCGGCCGGATCGATGCGACGATCGCCGACCAGGTGGCGGGAATCGGCGCGGAATTGATCCCAGGATGGTAGCCGGGATTGGCCGCAAGGTTTTGCTCAAGCCTTTCGCCGGCGACGGCGACCTCTGCCGCGCCATAGCGGCGGGCATGGTCCAGCTTTGCCGGATTGCGGTCCACGGCCAGCATGTGAACGCCCATGCGGGTCGCGATCTGCAACGCATAAAGGCCAAGGCCGCCGCAGCCATCGACGGCCAACCTTTCGCCGGCGGTCAGGTCCGCCCGTCGAATGGCGCAATAGGCGGTGACGCTGGCGCACATGACCGGCACCATCGTCGAAGGGTCTACATCCGACGGCAGTCGCACGGCGAATGCGACATCGGCGACGGCATATTCCGCGAACCCTCCCGGCACGCTCAAGCCATAGGCTCGTTGATGCTGGTAGATGGCCTCATAGCCGTCGCGGCATTCATCGCATCGCAGGCAGGTGTCGTGCAGGCGCGATGCACATGTGGTCCTAAGGATAGGCAACGCCTACGCGGAGAATGAACTCGGTAAGGGAGGGCGTCGCCGTCGACGGATGGGGTCCGGGAAACCGTGCAAGATGGGCTTCGGTTGACCATCGAGATCACCCCCTGCAGCGCGCGGAAGTGCCATTGACAGGTCGGAGGTGACATATCGAACTCCATGTGTGCCAGGCTTCTCCAAGAACGGTCGGTCAAAATATGCTGGTGCTGGCTTCGGTATCTCTGGTTTTGGACATGTGCGTCTCCGCCGGCGCTAGGTGGACTGCGGGGTCAGCCGGCCCGCAGGCAGCAGCGGCAGAATAGTCAGAGCCAACGGCGCACCTCGGCCTTGTAGCGGCGGTAGTCGTCGCCGAACTTCGCTTCGAGATAGCGCTCCTCGCGGGCTATCACCTGCGTCTGGATCGCGACCAGCACCAACGGGAGCAAGGCGAAGGCGATCGGCCCGTCGAGGCCGATCGCCAGACCGGCATTCTTCACAACGAGCTCTATGTCGGCCGGATCGTCTGGAACAAGCAGAACTACCGCAAGAACCCGGAAACCGAACGCCGAACCGCTCGCCTCAACGACAAAAGCGACTGGGTCGTGACCGAAGTGCCGTCCATGCGCATCGTCAGCGACGAACTTTGGGCGTGCGTAAAGAACGGCAACTGACGACACTCGAGAATTTTTCCCGCACAACCACCAATCGGCTGAACAGGACGCACCGGCCGAGCTACCTGCTGAGCGGAATGCTGGAGTGCGCAGAATGCGGTGGCTCCTACGCCATCATGGCCAAGGAACGCTACGGCTGCTCCAACCACAAGAACAAGCTGCCGATCGACGGACTCGACGGCGCCTGCTGCTCCAACAAGAAGACCATTCTGCGCAAGAACCTGGAGGATCGGGTGCTGTCCTGCCTGCCTGCCGCCTTCTTCGGCATGGGTGTATTCGACGATGTCGCCGGACAGGCCCGCCAGAACCTTGCAGCCTCGATGAAGAAGGAACCGGACGAGCGCCAGCGCATTTCCGGGGAATTGAAGGTTGCCGAACAGGAACACAGAAACGAAGCAGCCGTTCATCAACCTCGTGCGCCAGTTCATCCAGAAGGTGGTGATCGGCAAGACCCCCGGCCATCAGCCGGCATCCCTTGAGGGTCCACGGCCGGATCGCCTCGATCCTCGCGGCGATGGAAGCCGCAACGATCCTCGAGAAACAGTTCGAGGCACTGAAGCAGCACGATTATCTGGAGAAGCTGAGTGCCGGCGAGGTCGACACGGAGGCCAAACAAAAAAAGCTCCTCGACGCTTACGCGGAGGAGCTTTCTATGAAGCGACTTGAATGGGCAAACATTCAAGTCTCAGTGGTTGCGGGGGCAGGATTTGAACCTGCGGCCTTCAGGTTATGAGCCTGACGGCTACACCCGTATCAAACTGTAATTATTGCATAATTCAGAAAAAGAAAAATTTTGTGCTAAATTCGGTGCTAAACACAACGTCTCCCTACCATGCGTAGGATCATGTAGGATGTTTCTCGTCAGAGTGGAGATTCAATTCAATGGCTGAGCATAACGCGGGGCGTTTTTATTTAGACGTCATACTGAAATCTGCCGGGGTTGCAGCCCTAAATCGCCTTCACTCTCGGACATTTACAGAGAATATCCTCTTCACAAATGCAAAAGAACTATCACAACTGATCGACATGACCGAAAACGCCGATTTTATGATGCAGGCCTTTTACATACAGAACGAAGAGGCCTCTAAGCAGATACATCGGGAGTCAAGTAGGATCGTCCACAACTACCTGTGCTCGATTTCAACATTCATCGATCATTCGCGTAATTTTATGAATGAACACTATAGAGGAACCGCCTTTTATAATGATTACAGCGGCGAAATTCAAAAACGCTTCCATTCTTCCGAATTAGCGAGATTTGTACGGGACCTACGCAACTACATGACTCATCGGGAACTTCCTGACTCTCAAATGACTCTGAAGATGGTGGCAACCGGAGCCCCTGCAACAGATGAGGGAACGCCATGCGACATTACGGCCGGAATTCAATATAAAACTACTCGATTTCTGGAGTGGGATGGCTGGAGCGCACCCGCTGCACGATTTCTGAAAACCTGCGACGAATTTTTGACCCTTCGCAGTATTTTTGAACCACACATCACCTTGATGCAGGACTTCAGTACGTGGTTTGAGGACCGATTCCGCCAGCATCACCATGATGATTTTAAAGAGCTTCAGGCACTAGAAGAACAACACGAAGCGCTCGAAGCAGCTGAAGGATACTCCTCCCCTCGCCAAAACAGGTAGCTAAAGATTAATTTCAACGCCCGTATGCTGCTCCAGCTTCTTTTTCAAAAAGCTTTTGGCCAATGCTTTCAGCAAATCCAGACTAAATCCTCCAGCTTCTTGGACCCCCGCTTTCGCCTTCGCCCAAATTTCAGGGTCGCGAACACTATCGACAAACTCATGACCAGCCCAGCTTAGATCGAACGGCCAGACTTCTATAATTCTATCTGGCGTGGTCTTGCTTTTCAAAACTTCGGCGGAGATCAGACCAGCCTCGTACATGCGGTTCAGATGATGGCCAATTTGACCGAAGCTATATCCATCAATTTGGATGTCTTGGGGCTTACGAACGGCATGATCGTCTTTCCTCTCAAGCCACAGCGCCAACTCGCGAATAAGGTCCATGTCACGCTTCACGAGAATAGCTCCGGGCCGGGAAAATCCTCATATCCAGCGTACATCGCATATCCGGCGTAGTTCGCATATTTCGCGTAGGCAGCCCGTTTTGCCCAAGGAGTAAACGAGGAACTGCGAACGCTGGAACCGCCTTTTCGCCGTATGAGCCGGTTGTCGTTCATGACCTCACCGAGATAACGCCCATGGCGATCGTAGATGGTATCACCGCTGAACCGACCTACATGCCGCCCATCATAGGTCCACAAATGGTCACCGTCGCGATAACCAAAGCATTTTCCGCTCCATGTCCAAAGCCAGTCCATACAGCCCCCAATAACGTTAAGTTTGACGGCTATCATATTACAACTTAACCTTGATTCTGGAAACTCTTATGGATCAGACTGGAGTGCTCCCCATTCCGCACTCAAGATGGCTTCCCCTCGGCAGTTCATCAGGGCTAAATCAAACTAGCCGATCTGTCCGGTGAAATGGGGAGCACTCCATACAAAGCTTTTCGGCGCTGACAATGTTACTGCTCTCGACCTGCCGGAGTGATCGGCACTGATTTCGCCTTCCGGGATACTACCTAGATTGCTAGCTCAACCAGCTCGGTCGCATGATACATCTGCCCGAGCTGGTCATGCCGGATACGGAACTGGCTCCGCCGCTTGATACGGAAGTTTCCGGCGCCATCGCTCTCCAGCTTGATGGCCGGATCGTAGTAGACCGTACCCGCTGCTACAGCCTTGAAGAACAGGATCAGGTCCGTCTGTTCGCATAACTGAACGCGCGGTCCGTACCGATAAGCGGGCGGTGGCGTCTGGAAGAGCGAGGGAACGTAGGCTGCCTGCGCGTGTTTGCGGTTCCAGTGCTCGATGATACCAGTGTACTTCCACAGAGCGGCAATCTCACCGTGCTGGTCCAGCAGGGCTATACCTCCGGCCAGGTCGGTGATCTTGCCGGATTCAAAGTCGTAGCCGGTCAGACGCAACTGGAGCCCGGTATCGGCGTGATAAGTCCGGACACTGGAATAAACGCCACCAAAGTTTAAGCGCCCCACCTTCCCGCTCTTGTCGGCATAGCCGAACCGCCGAAGGAACGCTTCCACCCCCTGCTCACGATAAAAGCCGCCGGTCGGCTCGGGCGTCAACAGAGTAACCGGGCTTGTCGGCCGGTACTTGTCAAAGTCCGTCACACCATACTGCTTGATTTCCCATCCCAGATAGTCGGGCTCGGAATAACCATTCGGCGAAATTCCCAGCTCGGCCTCCAGCGTATAGCCGCCGCCGTTCCGGGCGACATAGGGGCGGGCAACGCCATCGGCGCCAAGCTTCTGCGAGGGGATCCAATGTTTCGCATAGATGGCGGCAAGCGTCTCCAGCAGCCGCTGTTTGGTGCTGCCAGCTTCCGGCACCGCCGGAATTTCCAGGAACACGCCTGCAGGCTCCAGGTTCGTGGAGGCATAAATGGCGTTCGCCAGCGGACTGCCCGCCGGCACGGCATAGCCCAGCACTCGTCCATCACGGGTGATCCCGAGAAACAGCACCCTCCCCTCGTCCCGGACGCGCATCACCTCGCTCGGCGCATTCCGGCATCCCTTGAGAAAGCCGGACATCCGCACTTCGGGGTACTTGGGGTAAAGAATGAGCTGGGCGTTCGGGGCTTCATAGCGGCCATTTTCATCAATCCACCAGAACCGGACATTGGCCTTGGCGCGATCGCGCACACTCCCGGCCGTTTCCGACTCGTCGGTCTCCACAGCACCGTGCGGAATAACGTTCAGCGCAGAGAAGTCGCCACCCAGGTAAATCTGGTTCTTGGAGTTGTCATTCGGCGCGAGTTTCTTGGCATAAATGCGCTCGGCACCGTCCTGGCGCATCAGCCCGACAAGGGCTTCAAGGGTATTGATCATGCTGCGAGGCCTCGGATTTCCAGTTCGGGTATTTCACCTCGCAGCCATACAGCAAGAGTTGTGGCGATATCATTAATCTGCAACTTCTCCCTGCCCTTGAGCGCACACTCCCACACCGTACCAACACGCCATCCAGTCTCACGAAGACGGGTAACGGCCAGAGAGTCACGAGCAACATTCCCGGCGATCTTTGCCCGCCAGAATTCTGTCCGCGTCGAAGGCATCCGGAACAGATGGCAGTCATGGCCATGCCAGAAACAGCCATGGACAAAGATAACGGCAGAATACTTCGGAAAGACCATATCGGGCTTGCCCGGCAATGCCCGTTCATGCAGGCGGTACCGGAACCCGGCCGCATGCAGGGCCTTGCGAACAAGCAGCTCGGGTCGCGTGTTCTTGCCACGTATGCCGGACATCATCCGGCTGCGGACATGGGACGGAACGATATCAGCCATTAACGACGGCTTTCAGCTCCTCTTCCGTCTCGGGGAGAGAAACAACCTGACCCGACCGGGCTTCCGGCAGCCAGGGGCTCATCGCCTCGGCGATCGCCTCCACCACCGGCATCACCACCGCATTACCGAACTGCTTGTAGGCCTGGGTATCGGACACCGGTATTTCCCAGACGCGGTTGCCGCGCTCGAACCCCATCAGCCGGGCACACTCTTTCGGCGTCAGTCGGCGCGGACGCTTCCCCTTCCCCTGATCGATCAGAATTTCCGAGCCATCCTTGTAGTAGCGGGCCGACAGCGTACGTGCCACATCTCCCGGACCAAACAGCCCAAACCCGAATCCGTTGCCCTTGGCCTCGTGCTTCTTCTTGTAGTTCTGGAGATATTCCCAGAGTTTGGGGGTCAGCGTGTATTTCGCATCGACGCCGGATTGCAGGATGCTGCCCAAGGTTGGCTCCGGACCTTCCGGAATCGCCACATCATCGAACGTGAAGGCTGCACTGTGATCCCGGAACCCGGCGATAAAGATGCGATCTCTCCCTTGGGGAACCCAGGGCCGGGCGCTAACGATGCGGGTCACTACCTTGTAGCCCAGCTCTTTCTCCAGCACGTTCATGATAGTGGCAAACGTGCGCCCCTTGTCATGGCGCTGGAGGTTTTTCACGTTCTCCAGCAGGAAAGCCTTCGGCTGGTGGTAGCGGATGATCTGCGCCACATCGAAGAACAGCGTCCCCTGGGTCGCGTCCAGAAAGCCGTGGGGCCGTCCCAGCGCATTCTTCTTCGAGACCCCCGCGATCGAGAACGGCTGGCACGGAAACCCTGCCAGCAGCACGTCATGCGCCGGAATCCTCGCCAGAGCCGCGTCATCCTTCGTGTATTCCCGGATGTCGCCGGCGAACACATGCTCCTCATCCTCCGGGAAATTTTTCCGGTAGGTCTCGGCCGCATACTTGTCCCACTCGCTGGTGAAGACACATTTACCACCGATGCTCTCAAATCCTACCCTGAGGCCACCAATCCCGGCGAACAGGTCAATAAAGCGGAACCGGACCGGTTTCTCGGGCAATCGGTGACTCTCGGCCAGCAGACGGAGCATATCGAGGGCAAGCGGAGATGGTGAGCATTCGCCGTTTTCGTGACGGTAGGCAGAACGGAGCGACACCTTGGTTATCCGGGCAGCTTCCTCAATGGTAAGCCCGGCCTGCTCCCTGAGCCGCGCGAACTCTGTCTTACCGTCCTGATGCATCATTCCCGAATCTCCGCTGTGTCAATTTTTGCCACCTTGGCACAAACTGACTCAGCGAACAAAGGGGCTGTTCGTTTTTTGTTCACCCAATGAGGCAAATTCGCACAGAAGAATTTTCGCAAGTCCGGGTTGGCAGCAATGCCGCTAACATAGCCTCAAAAATGAAAAACGAGGATATCCCCATGACCCGGGAAGAACTTTACGAACTGGTCTGGTCCAAACCCATGACAGAAGTCGCCAAAGGCTTCGACGTGTCCGACAGCTACATGGCGCGCGTCTGCACAGTACTGAACGTGCCCCGTCCCGAACGAGGCTACTGGGCGAAACTCGCCGTCGGCAAGGCCCCTGCCCGCGACCCACTGCCCGAAGCTCAACCGGGAGACCAGTTACACTGGTCAAAAGACGGCAAGCTGCATCCCCCGCCCCAGCCCCGCGTCCAGATCCGGCGCCGGCGCGCACCCGCAACCCCGGCTCCGGCGAACAACATCCACCCCCTCGTCCAATGGCGCCCGGCAGCACTTCGAAACCGGCCGCCCGGTCGAGGAGGGTGCCTATCTCAAACCCTACAAACGGCTCCTGCTCGACGTCACCACATCGAAGGCGTGCCTCGACAAGGCCCTCACGTTCGCAAACGGCCTTTACATCGCCCTCCAGTCAGCAGGCCATCGCGTCGTCATGGCACCTTCCGGTCAGGGATTCTACCGCAGCCGCGTCGATGAGCGGGAGGAACGCCGCGAGCAGCGCAACTACTATCACACCAGCCTCTGGTCACCGGACCGGCCGACGCTCGTCTACATCGGAACCGTCGCCATCGGCCTCGCGATAGTGGAAATGTCCGAACAGACGCTGATGCGCTATATCGGCAATGGCCGCTACATTCCGGATGCCGACTACGTTCCGCCCAAGGCCTCCCGTCGGTTTGCGGACCATACGTGGACGACCACCAGGGAAATCCGTCCGGACGCCTGCGGCTGGTGGCCTATTCACCCTATTCGCGCGTCACCTGGACCACGGACTGGCAGGAAACAAAATCCGTGCCACTCGACAAATCCCTCCGAACCATCGTCAAAGCCCTGGAGGCTGCCGCCGTCGCTCTCGTCGCCCAACTGGAAGAAGCCGACCGCAAGGCCGAAATCGCCCGCCGCGAACGGGAGGCCGCCGAGGAACGGCGCCGCCGGGAAGAAGACCAGCGCCGTATCCAGCAGTCCTTCAAGGAAAGCCGCGACCATCTGGGACAGGTCATCCAGCAATGGGCAGAGATCATGAATATCGAACAGTTCCTGCGCGGCGTTGAGGACCACGCCGCAAACCTCTCCCGTGACGAGCGGCGGCAGGTTCTCGAACGTCTGTCCCTCGCGCGAAATTTTCTCGGAAACCAGAACCCCCTGGAGTTCTTCATGTCCTGGAAGACCCCAACCGAACGGTATCAGCCTCTTTATCGCGATAACGAGGAATAGGCCTATCACGCGCGTGAGCCCTTTCTTCCGCGAACCGCTCGCACGCCTGCAAGATCCGCAAGGCGTCTTCCGTGGCCGCCGCATCTATATGAATATCACCTACCCGCATGGAGACCCGTCGGGATGCAAGCCACGCCCTGTAGCAATTGGACAGAGTATATATCCCGGCGGCAACAACGCCGGGCCAAGATACAATATTGAGAAGGCCAAGAAGTTCGGTCATACCGTATCCTTCATCGGAAATGGTTGACACGAAAAATACCCCCGCTCACGGACGGTTAAATGCGAACCCGCGTTTTACGGCCTTTTCCCGATAAAATCGCTCCCGAGCACGAGTTTAGCCGCGTTAAGTGCGCCGCCAACTGTCAAACCACTACCCGTGGCCGAAGATTTATCCTAATGGGAGTGTCTCCCGCGACAAGATTTGCGCGCTCGGCCGTCGCCTCAATCATATTTATTACGGCGTTTTCGTCCATAAGCGTGTGCTGAACCAAGTGCTCGAAATGATGGAAGTTACCTATTTCAAACCGTTTCTCACCAAGCTGCCGATAGATGCTTGTCACCTGTGATCGCGCATTTGTGGTAATGACAAATCCCCGCTGCCGAAGCATGGCCCATAGCTGCGCTGGATTGAAGAGCGTGACCACGAACACATGGCCAAAGAGCACATCCCGTAAAACATTTTCCCCAAGGGGCCACCACATCAAGGGAACGTCACCGATCATCGTCGTGGGAAAACCGTCTTTATGGTCACCGATGCTACTTACAAACAAGCAATTGTCCGAAAGGTTCGAATCCAGCACTTCCTGGGCCGCCTGCTGCGCAGGTAGCAGCGCCATCTCCAAGTTGCCATTCTTTCTGAAAATCCGTTGACCAAGACTTTCAAACGAGCGGGGCCTCCATGTCCCAAGAACAAGCCCAGCTCCCGCTCTCCTAAATTCGAAAGATTTCCTATGGCTGCGCTGAACAACATCCTCCAAAATTTTAAAATGGAAGTCCCCATGCGTGTTCAGCTTCACATCTTCGGCGCTTTTCTCCTGCTTTTTGATGGCTTCGGCAATCTGATCCATCTGCCGCTTTAACTTCTGCTCGACAACGCCTTCCAACGTGGACGCGGAATCACGTTTCTCTTGGTTTAAGGCCTGCTCCACTTGTTGAATAAGAGGACTATTCTTTGTCCCAGCAACACAGCCCAAGGTTATGGTATAGGTGTTGCCCTCAACGTGGCGGGTCTTAAGCTCGCCAATTGTCGTAATACGACCTGCACCACCATCAAAAAAGCTGACGTCGCCAAGCCGCAAAAAAGAGGTAATGGCATGATACAGCACAAGCATGCCCCCAATGCCCTGCATCTTCTCAAGGAAGGCCCGCTCTCCAAGACCACCCACGTTTGGCGGTAACAGAAACTGCCGTTGTTCGCGGGCATGTTCGTCAAGCAAAGCGCTTTCATCCCGATAAAATATCCAGGCGAAACCATCCCCAAGACTCCTCCCTATCCCCAGCGCCTCCTTGATGGCCGTTAGATAGGACTGAAGCGTGCCCATTCTGGCTTTAAACCAGATGGCCTTGTAATGGCTTTTTTTCTCAATAAGACGACCCTGCTCCGCCTTAACAGCCCTGTACGCACGATCAAGCTTCACAAAAGCATTCGTAAGCCGGACTTGGAAATCCGCGAAATATTGCGGCTCTATCTCACCGCGCCTTAATTTCCAAAAGCATTCCCAACACCATGAAAAATCCACATCAGCGGCATCGATAGCTTTAATCACGTCCTGCTGCGAAATCATTCTTCACCGT
The DNA here is from genome assembly GCF_004514425.2 of Shinella sumterensis. Taxonomy (GTDB): domain Bacteria; phylum Pseudomonadota; class Alphaproteobacteria; order Rhizobiales; family Rhizobiaceae; genus Shinella; species Shinella sumterensis. The sequence continues at coordinate 4,791 of NZ_MYFN02000028.1, read as the reverse complement.
ATTTAATCGAGGCCCCCTATTTTTACCACTTATAGGAGTTTTTGCACGCCCCTTCGCCTCAATTGGTATCGCGAACACGTAGATTGCTCTAACTCCAAGATGACTTCCCAATCCTGCAAAACGCCATCGACCACCGGGCGGGAGGAGAGCGCGAGAGGAGGGGCTTTGGGGCTCCCCCTCGCCCTGACGCGGGCCGGGTCGAACCCGGTCGTGTCAGGCATCCGCCACAAAAAAGCCCGAACATGACGTTCGGGCTTTCAACATCGGTCTCTGTCGCCGGTTCACGCGGTGGCTGCACTCTGCAACAGGATAGGAAGCCAGCCGGTGCCCTGCAACAGCTTTTCCGCTTCGGCCACCGCCTCGGCTTTCGGGGCCTTTTCAACGGCCCTCACCGCGTGCGGCGCACAACCGGCCTCCTGCAACACCTCGGCAATCTGCCCCTTGGACAAGCGGGACAGGAAGGCCGCTTGTGGTGCCCAATGCTGGTGCATGTCGAGGTCTACCGCCACGGCAATCTGCTCGATATTCGCAAGGCGGCTTCCGCTCTGGTCGTACTTGGTCTTCACTCCGTTGAGATTGTCAGCGGTGACGAAGGCCAGCAAATCCAACAGCCGGTCCATCGGCTGCTCAAGCAGCCATACCCACAGGTCGGCAGACTGACCGGGAAGTTGCTCTCCCCACGCCTCCTTCATCGCGTCCCACGCCGCCAAGGCACGGGCCTCTCCGGCTTCCTTGATGGAGCAGGCAAGGTCACGGCGCTGGCCGCTGACCTCCACCGCATAGGCTGTGTCGAAGGACAGGTAGGCATCGTGGAAGATGCGGGACACCAGCGGATACAGCAACGCGGCAAGGGCGACGGCCGGACGGTTGGCAAGCTCCACCCGCATGGCCGCCGTACGGATGGCGGTCAGCTCTTCCACCAGTGCAGCAGAGTATCCGGCGTCCGGTGCAGCCACGGCAGCCTCTTCCTCCCCCTCCCCGTCATCCAAGCCTTCGGCGGCTTCGCCGCGTCGGGATAGCTCCAGCGCGTTCCTGTCCTCCGCCTTCACATAACCTCGGCCAATGTGGAGGGCTCAGCCGTGGTTAAGTGCGCTATTCCCCCTAGCTTTCACCCCTTGCACACCGGTCTGTGGATTTACCGCCTCACCGGATTTCCGCCTGCCGCCGAGGATTCCCTATGTCGCAGTCACCTCTTGTCACACGCGTTATCGGCACCCTTGCCGCCCTCACGGGCATCGTCCTGCTGATCGGGCTGGGCATCGACCACGCGGCCAGCTGGCTCGGTTATCGGCCCATGACATTCTGCACGCTGCTGCCTTCGGTGATCGCCGTCGCCTACGGCGTCGGCGTCCTTATTACCTGCATCGGCGTCATCATGTGGGTGGTATCGTTGGGGAGGAGTAGCAGTGGCCCGGGCCTTGCGATCGGCGGCATGCTGCTCTTCGCATTGCCGGTCGTGCTGCCGCGCTATCTCGGCGTGACCTGTCTATCATAATACCAAAGCGACCGCGCTACGCGCGGTTTGCAGGGGAGACCCCTGCACCCCCTTCGTGCCGTGCCGAAAAAATGCAGCCCTCCTTATGGGAAGGCTGCGTGCGCGCGCAAGCTAGCGGTCATATAGTGACGCCGCTCAAGCTCGATGCCAAGAAAATCACGCCCACAGCGCCGCGCGGCAACAAGAGTGCTCCCTGACCCGCAGAAGGGGTCAAGCACGAGATCCCCCGGCCGGGTGAGTGAGCAGATGATGTCCTCCAGAGGCCGCAACGGTTTCTGCGTCGGATGCAACCGATTGCCGGTGCTGTCCCACGGCAGCACATCGCTCAACGGCTGATGTGGCTCAACAGCTGAGCCCTTCGCCAGCAAATAGGCCTGCTCGTGGGTATGGCGCAAAAAGCGCTGTGATGACGCATACCCCTTCTGGAACACCAGATGCCCGACAACGCGAAAGCCCGCGCAACGCCACGCATCCATGAAGGCATCGACCTTGTTCCAGCCGTAGAAGCTCACGGCAAGTCCGCCAGGTTTGAGGACGCGGTACATTTCCGCAAAGGCAGGTTTCAGCCAATCGCCGTTCACGTCGTTGGCAATCGTCCGCCCCTGACGGTCACGGTAGCGGACAAGATACGGTGGGTCGGTCAGGATGAAATCCACCGCCCCGCCCGGAAGGCGCTGCATCAGGGAGATGCAGTCGCCATAGAGGATGGTGTTGCGAGCGGGACGCATTACGCGTCGTCCCGTTCGGTTTTCGGCTTGCGAATGGTCAGGCGTCCATTAAGTGGCACGGCGGAAAGCGTGAGGTTGAACCCGTCGCCATCGCTGTGGGACCAGCCTGCGCCTATTTTTGTCCAGTGGGCTTTGTCGCCCTCGCCTTCCACGACGTACACGGCGTAGTCGGGTTTGCTCTTTTGGGTCGGTTTCATGTTCGGTTCTCCCGTTGGTTATCCGGCTGCGCCTGTCGCGGCCGGTCGGGGGATTTTTGCGAACGTGTTTGCGAGCCGAAGGCGACCGCAGGCAACGGCAACACGGGAGCGCAGCGAAGGAGCGGGCAGCCGATTGCCGGCGGCGAAAACCGGGCGCATACCCCGACCGTTCCGGCCGTGTAGCGCAGACGGTAACGGGGAACGACAAAACCGTACCCATGGCAAACGGGGTAAGAGTGCGTCAAGAAGAGAGCCGCCGACAATCGGCTCTACGAGAAGGAGTCGGCTGTCAAACAGGGCCTATGGCATCAACGCCGCGTATCCTGCACTCATCCCTGCTGTTGATTTTTGTCAAAAATCGCGGACTGAGGTACGGCGATTTTGTCAAAACGTCTGCGGCCAGCGCTGATGGGCGTGCATGACGGTGATGATCTCGATATCACGGCTAACGCGATACGGTATGATGTAGGGAATATCCGCCAGCACCACTTCACGCGTACCTTTGATGCGACCCGGCCGCCCGCTTGCAGGTAGCTCCGCGAGCATGTCCACTGCCGTCACGATCCGCGCTACCACACGAGCCGCCGCGTCGGGATTGTCCTGCTCGATATGAGCGCCGATTTCATCAAGCCGCCGCAAAGCCCGAAGCGTCCAGCGAATACGCTTACCACTCATGATTGACGGGCGGACTTGACGTATTTTCCGACAACCTTCGCCACATCGTCATCGCTGGCGAACTCGCCACGGTCAGCCTCGGCTAACCCGGCTTCAATCTCGGCAAGCTGCCATTCCTGCTGCTCAACGAAAGCCTCGATGGCTTCGGCTGCCATATAAGAGCGGGAGCGATCCAGCTTTTCGGCAAGCTGATCCAGCTTGCTGGCGGTTTCGTCCTTCACACGCACGGTAAATGCTGCGGTCATGGAATTTAACTTTCCTTGGTTCACTTTGATTATTGGTGAACCAATGTGGTTCGTCAAGGTTCTACTCACTTGGGAGGACTTTCATTGTGGTGAATAATCCCGACCACACCGAAGAGGCGTGGCCGGATTGCGAGAAGGCTAAACCTTCTATGAGCGCCCCGCCAAGCGGGCGCTTCGAACCGGCAAGCGGTTCGTTTGGACACCCGTTCGGGTGTCTTTACGAGGCTGTGGAGCCTCGTTTCCGTGGAAGGGCGGCGGTGCCGCCGCCCTCGGCATCTTCCGTGCCCGATTGGTCCGCTGCTTGGGCTTGCGGGCGTTGATCACGGAAGCGTCCAAGGTGGTCTTGATATGCGCCGCGTAGAATTTCTCGATCATCTCCACGCTGGTGCGGCAATTTTTGGCAATGGCGTAGACGTCTGCACCTTCCATGAGCCGCAGGCAGATATAGGTGTGACGTAGGCTGTATGCTGTTCGGGGCTTGCCGTCGCGGTCCAGCTTGAGATGTTGAGCTTCAAGAAGGTTGTTGAACATCTTGAGATAATTGCCGGGGAACAACAGATCGGCAGGCTCCGGCAGCTTCGCCACGGCCTCAACGTCCTTGCCCTCACCTTTTTCGCGCATCGGCTTGAGCCGGTCGCGCAGGCGCTCATACGGTTTGACCGCGCCAGGCATGGATTTGCACCAGCCGATGCCGCGCTTGCCGCGCACTTCAATCTCAAGAATGCGCTGACGCGACTCTGGGTCCTCGACAATCGTCACGTCCCGGTGCTGGAGCTGCTTGGCCTCATCCGGTCGAAGGCCGGTGTTCCCCATGAACAGTACGAAGTCGTGCAACTGCTCGGCCTCCCACCGGAAGTATGGGTTCTTCGGCCCCTTGGCATTCTGACGCGTGGCCTCATAAAGCTGCTTGTATTCGGCAGGGCTGAACCACGGCCGGTGCATGATCTTCCCTTGCGTCTTGTAGGGTGGCGACAGGTCCGGCAGGTGATTGAGCCACTTGTGCCGAATAGCGGTTTTCAGGACCTGCCGGAGTGTCCCGACCTCGTCGTAAAGCGTGCTGCGCGCCGGAGGCTTGCCAGTCGTGGAAGTGCCGATGCGATGCACCCGGTAGTCCTGAACCGTCCCCGCCGTGATCTCGGAAAGACCCATCTTGCCGAAGAACGGGATCAGGTGAAGCCGCAGGCGGATGCTGTGCCCTTCAACCCTGAACTGCCCCCACTTTCGACCGGACAGTCGGCATAAGCAGAAAGGCTCAAGCACAGGCTTGAGGACAGGCTTATGTCTAACGCATATCGACACGTTGAATTGCTGACCGGTGATGTCCGCCGCAGGCGGTGGACAACCGAGCAAAAGCTGACGATCATTGAGCAGAGTTTCGAACCAGGCGAGACGGTATCTTCGACCGCTCGCCGCCATGGCGTCGCGCCCAATCTGCTTTATCGGTGGCGCAG
>NZ_MYFN02000027.1 GCF_004514425.2 Shinella sumterensis | reverse complement strand
TGCGGGCATCGTAATCCTGAACGATGCCGCTCAGCGATGCTGCGGAAGCCGAGCCGGCAACGAGGAGGGCGAGGGCGGCGGTGGAGAGAGCTACAGTGTTCATTTTAATCACCTTTGTGTTTGGACGTGAGAAATTCAGCGGGCCAGAACGGCGCGCGGCTGGTTGTTGTCTGCGTTGAGCAGGATGTTGACGGCAGAGCCGGACTTCAGGTTCGCCGGAACAGGAACGCTTTGCGGGCATCGTAATCCTGAACGATGCCGCTCAGCGATGCTGCGGAAGCCGAGCCGGCAACGAGGAGGGCGAGGGCGGCGGTGGAGAGAGCTACAGTGTTCATTTTAATCACCTTTGTGTTTGGACGTGAGAAATTCAGCGGGCCAGAACGGCGCGCGGCTGGTTGTTGTCTGCGTTGAGCAGGATGTTGACGGCAGAGCCGGACTTCAGGTTCGCCGGAACAGGAACGCTTACGGGCAGGGCGATCGCSTTGCCGTCCTGGAGGCGGATGACGCCGGTGCGGGCATCGTAGTCATGAACGATGCCGCTGACGGATGCCGCAGAAGCCGAGCCGGCTGCGAGAACAGCGAGGGCGGCGGCGAAGAGAGCGGTCTTTTTCATGGTATTCACCTTATTTGCTGTGTGTCTGCCGAAGCGCCGTGTTGGCCGCTTCGATGAGTAGAATTTAGGGCCCTCATTAAATGGTTACTAGTGCAAGAACTGTGACCACAGTGTTCGGAAAAAAAGAACAGTATTTCAATAATTTATCGCAATCGCGTGATCGCCCTTGAATATTGCCGCCGGCGTTCCAACGCCTTTTTCTCCGGTGTTTCGAGCATCGGCGGGCGGCGAAAGCACGGACTTTGGAGACGCGAAAAGCCGTGGGCGAAGACGCGGGAATCGCTGGACATTCGCACCCTGCCGCGCCATAAGCGGAGGAAATATCAGTCTCGGGCCGTGTTCGGCATGGCCCTGCCAAGGACGCCAGCCATGAGCCTTCTCACGCAGATCTTCACTTGGTGGAACGGTCAGACGATCGGCACCCGCTTTCACACCTGGCGCTTCGGCACGAAGGTCGGGCAGGACGAGTTCGGCAACGTCTACTATCAGGGCGGCAAGGATTCCGAAGGTCGCACCCGTCGCTGGGTCATCTATAACGGCTATGCCGACGCCTCCGCCATTCCGGCAGGCTGGCACGGCTGGATGCATCACCGTACCGATGTCTCGCCCGCTGACGAGGACTACAAGGCGCGCGAATGGCAGAAGCCGCATCGCGCCAACCCGACCGGCACGTCCGAAGCCTATCGTCCGCCGGGCTCGCTCGCCGCGACCGGTGAGCGTCCGCGCGTCACGGGCGACTATGACGCCTGGACACCGGGCAACTGATACCGATTTGGCCACATTTCGCCGGTAGCCCGAAGCGGCCGGCGGATGCCGGCGCAGATCGCAGGAGACGGCTTTCATGACATCAGGGTTTTCGCGGACAGGCGCCGGACGGCGCTTCCTTTCGGCCATGCTGGCAACAGTGGCCGTGGGGCTTGCCCTTGTGCCTGCCTCGGCCAAGGCCGCCCGTATCGAGAACCCGGTCGCCGTCTTCTCGGGCATCGACAAGATCACCGGCCGCATCACCAGCTTCGATGTCTATATCGGCGAGACCGTCCAGTTCGGCGCCCTCCAGGTGACCCCGAAGGTCTGCTACAGCCGCGACGATACCGAAGCGCAGAAGATCACCTCTTTCGTCGAAGTCGACGAAATCACCCTCGACCGCAAGATCCGCCGCATCTTCACTGGCTGGATGTTCGCCGACAGCCCCGGCCTCAACGCCGTCGAGCACCCCGTCTATGATGTCTGGCTCACCGAATGCAAGGCGAAGTCCGACGTCCCGCCGCCGGACGATTCCGAGGCGAAGGCGCAGTAAGAGCTGCGTTTACGGCTGTCGATCCCCGGGGTTTGCCCGAGGATCCATGCCCTCACAGCGCAATTCATCGTTTCAAAACGGCAGGTGCGGCGAAGCGAGTGCATTCGCCAGCATGTCCTCGTAGTCGATCTTCGGCACGTCGATCGCTCCGAACGTCTTCAGATGATCCGTGGTGAACTGCGTGTCGAGCAGGCGGAAGCCGTTTGCCCTCAGGCGCTCGACCAGATGCACGAGGCAGATCTTGGAGGCGTTTGTCCGGCGCGAGAACATGCTTTCGCCGAAGAAGGCGGCGCCGAGCGATACGCCGTAGAGGCCGCCGACGAGCTGGTCGCCCTCCCATGCCTCGACCGAATGGGCGTGGCCCATGCGGTGCAGCGTGCCGTAGAGCGACTTGATCTTCCCATTGATCCAGGTGGACGGCCGGTCCGGCGCGGCTTGCGCGCAGGCCGCGACCACGGCATCGAAGGCCTTGTCGAAGCTGATCTCGAAGGGTTTCTGGCGGATTGCCTTGGCGAGGCTGCGCGAGACGTGGAAGCTGTCGAGCGGGATGACACCCCGCATGTCCGGCTCGACCCAGAAAAGCTCCGGGTCGTCGGCCGAATCGGCCATCGGGAAGAGCCCGATGGAATAGGCGCGCAGCAGAAGGTCCGGTGTTATTTCCGGGTTGCCGCCGCGACGCCTTGCCATGGTCCGACGCCTCTCAGGCGTCGGTCGTGCTGGCCAGGTAATTCTCCAGCCAGTGGATGTCGTAGTCGCCGTTTGCGATGTCCTGGTTGGCGACCAGGTCCTGGAACAGCGGCAGCGTCGTCTTGATGCCGTCGACGACGAACTCGTCGAGCACGCGGCGCAGGCGCATCATGCATTCGACGCGTGTGCGTCCATGCACGATCAGCTTGCCGATGAGGCTGTCGTAATAGGGCGGGATCTTGTAGCCGGCATAGGCGCCGGAATCGACGCGAACGCCCAGACCGCCCGGCGCGTGGAAATGCGTGATCGTGCCGGGCGAGGGCACAAAGGTGCGCGGATCCTCGGCATTGATGCGGCATTCGATGGCATGACCCGAGAAGACGATCTCCTCCTGCGTGACGGAGAGGCCGGCGCCGGACGCGACGCGGATCTGCTCATGCACGAGGTCGATGCCGGTGATCGCTTCGGTGATCGGATGCTCCACCTGGAGACGCGTGTTCATTTCGATGAAATAGAACTCGCCGTTCTCGTAGAGGAATTCGACCGTGCCGGCGCCGCGGTACTTCAGCTTCTTCATGGCGTCGGCGCAGATCTGGCCGATCTTCATGCGCTGTTCGACATTGAGGGCTGGCGAATTCGCCTCTTCCCAAACCTTCTGGTGCCGGCGCTGCAGCGAGCAGTCGCGTTCGCCGAGATGCACCGCATTGCCCATGCCGTCGCCGACGACCTGGATTTCGATGTGGCGCGGCTTGCCGAGATACTTTTCCATATAGACGGCGTCGTTGCCGAAGGCGGCAAGCGCCTCCGAACGCGCCGTCGAAACGGCCTCTTCCAGATCGGCCTCGGTCTTGGCGACCTTCATGCCGCGGCCGCCGCCGCCGGCGGTCGCCTTGATGAGAACCGGGAAGCCGATCTTGCGGGCGACTTCCAGCGCGTTCTCCGGCTTTACCTCGCCGTCGGAACCCGGAACGACGGGGATGCCGAGTTCCTGTGCGGTCTGCTTGGCGGTGATCTTGTCGCCCATGATGCGGATATGTTCCGCCGTCGGGCCGATGAAGGTGATGCCGTGCGCATCGAGGATTTCGGCGAACTTGGCGTTTTCCGACAGGAAGCCGTAACCCGGATGCACGGCGTCCGCGCCGGTAATCTCGCAGGCCGCGACGATCTGGTGGATGTTGAGGTAGCTTTCGCGCGACGGCGGCGGGCCGATGCACACGCTCTCGTCGGCGAGGCGCACATGCATGGCGTCGGCGTCGGCCGTGGAATGCACGGCGACCGTGGCGATGCCGAGCTCCTTGCAGGCCCGAAGGACCCGGAGGGCGATTTCGCCGCGGTTGGCAATGAGGACTTTGGAGATCATGGGACCCGCCTTATTCGATAACGATCAGCGGTTCGCCATATTCGACCGGGCTTGCATCCTGAACGAGGATTTCGGTGACCTTGCCCGAACGCGGCGCGGGAATCTGGTTCATCGTCTTCATCGCTTCGATGATGAGGATGGTCTGGCCTTCCTTGACCGTCGCACCGACTTCGATGAAGGGGCGGGCGCCCGGGGCGGGCGACAGGTAGGCCGTGCCGACCATCGGCGCGGTGACGGCATTCTTGTTGCTGCGCGCGTCTGCGGCGGGCGCGGCGGCTGCTGCGCTGACGGCGGGAGCGGCAACGGGCGCCGGAGCGGCCATCGGCGCCTGGACATATTGCGGCGTGCCGGCGCGCGAGACGCGGATGCGCAGTTCATCCTGCTCCACTTCGATCTCGGTCAGATCCGTCTCGTTGAGGATATTGGCGAGATCGCGGATCAGGGCCTGATCGATGCCGTTTTTCTTGTCAGCCATGGGAATGAGCCTCTGGTTCTTCTTATTTCGTGATGGATGAAAGCGCATGGAGCGCCAGGACGTAGCTCTGCGCACCGAAACCGCAGATCACACCCTTCACGGCGGGTGCGATCATCGATTTGTGGCGGAAGTCCTCGCGGGCATGCACGTTGGAGAGGTGCAGTTCGACCACCGGTGTCTTCACGGCGCGGATGGCGTCGTGAAGCGCGATCGAGGTATGCGTGTAGGCGCCGGCATTGATCGCGACGCCGGCGGCGACATCGCCGGCCTCGTGAATCCAGTCGACCAGGTCGCCTTCGTGGTTGGACTGGCGGAAATCGATGGCAAGGCCCAGCTTTTCGCCTTCGGCCCGGCACAGCGCCTCGATATCGGCGAGCGTCTGGCCTCCATAGATGCCGGGCTCGCGTTTGCCGAGTGCGTTCAGGTTGGGGCCGTTGAGCACGAAAACTATTGAAGCCATTCGAAATTCCGCATGCTGGATGGAGGATTACCTATAGACCGGCGGTTTGCGCAGGGAAAGCCCCAAGGCGCGGGCTTTCCCGGTCGAAGGGACGTGTCCACAAGCGGTTAGGCTCCAACACCGCCAGCATGGCGAGAAGATGGCGGCGGTCAGCAACTCGCCTTTCCGCAGGCGCGGACATTGGCGATCTTTTCGCGCAGGTCGTCCGCCCCGACGGCGCCGAAGACCATTTCCTCGCCGACGACATAGGAGGGGGTCCCGGTAATGCCGAGATCGTTGGCGAGCGAATAGGCCTGACGCACCGCGTCGTCATGCGGCTTCTCGGTCATCGTCTTGCGCACGTCGGCTTCGGAAATGCCCAGGCTGGCGGCGAGCGCAATGGCGCTTTCCTCCGTCGCGCGGCCTTCGCCGCCCAGCAGCGTGCGGTGGAATTCGCCGTACTTTTCCGGCGCAAGATCGCGCACGGCGGCGCTGACTTTGTGCGCGGCCAGCGAATCGGGGCCGAGGATCGGCAGTTCCTTCAGGACGAAGCGGACGTTCTTGTCTTCCTTGAGGATGTCTTCCATGTCGGACAGGGCGCGCTTGCAGTAGCCGCAATTGTAGTCGAAGAACTCGACGATCGTAACGTCGCCCTTGGGATTGCCGAGCGCGATATCGTAGGGCGAGTTGTAGATCGCCTTCGTGTTGTCAGTGATGGCGGACTGGGCCTTGGCCTGCTGCTGCTCTTCCTGCTTCTTCTGCAGGGCTTCCTGTGCTTCGAGGAGGACTTCGGGGTTTTCGACAAGATATTCCTTGATGAACTCGCCGATTTCCTTCTTCTGCGCGTCGTCGAGGGCAAGCGCCGGAAGGGGGGCTGCGACCGCCAGTGTAAGGGCTACGGTGGCCGCGAGCTTCGTCTTGAAAGTCATGTCTGTCCTGTCCTCGTCGTGATGCGCAGCAGAAGTGCCATTGGCCGTACCGGCGCGTCAATGCGCGCGCGGCCACTTTCAACGACCTTATGGGCGCGGTGACGCAAACGACAGGGAAAAAGCGGCGGATTTTCGGCCCTCGCGGGATTGTGAATGTCGGCGTCTTGCGGCAGGAAAGCCGCAGTCAGGAAGCGAAAGGCAACCTCATGAAGCTCTCCGCGCGCGGCGCCGTCGAACCCTTCCACGCCATGGACGTTCTTGCCGAAGCGACCAGGCGGCGCGCCGCCGGCCGGCCCGTCATTTCCATGGCGGTCGGCCAGCCCGTCCATCCCGCGCCGCAGGCCGCCCGCGAAGCCGCGCGCCGTGCTCTCGACGTGGGCCGCATCGGCTACACGGACGCGCTTGGCCTCGTGTCCCTGCGGAGCGCCATTTCGGATTTCTACCGGCATCGCCATGGTGTGACGGTCGATCCCGCCCGCATCGCGATCACCACGGGCTCCTCCGCCGGCTTCAACCTCGCCTTCCTCGCGCTGTTCGACGCCGGCGATCGGGTGGCGATCGCACGCCCGGGCTATCCCGCCTATCGCAACATCCTCGCCGCGCTCGGCATCGAGACGGTGGAAATCGAGGTGAATGCGGAAAACGGCTTTACCCTGACACCGGAGGCGTTGGAGGCCGCGGCTTCCGCGCACGGACGTATCGATGGCGTGCTTCTCGCAAGCCCGGCGAACCCGACCGGCACCGTAACGGGTCGCGCCAATCTCGCTGCCTTGTCCGCGTACTGCCGCGACAACGGCATCGCCTTCATCTCGGACGAAATCTATCACGGGCTGACCTTCGTCGGCGAGGAGGCGACGGCGCTGCAATTCGGCGAGGATGCCGTCATCATCAACTCGTTCTCGAAATATTATTGCATGACCGGCTGGCGCATCGGCTGGATGGTGCTGCCGGAAAAGCTGGTACGCCCCGTCGAGCGCATCGCGCAAAGCCTCTACATCTCGGCGCCGGAACTGTCGCAGATCGCGGCGGAAGCGGCGCTGGGGGCCGAGGCGGAGCTGAACGTCTATCGCGACGCCTACCGCGTGAACCGGGATTTTCTGGTGAAGCGCCTGCCCGAAATCGGCTTTTCCATCGCGTCTCCCATGGACGGCGCGTTCTATGCCTATGTGGATGTCAGCCGTTTCACCAATGACAGCATGGCCTTCGCGCGCCGCATGCTGGCCGAAACCGATGTGGCCGCCACGCCCGGTATCGACTTCGACCCGCGCGACGGCAACCACACCATGCGCTTTTCCTATGCCGGCGCCTTCGAGGAGATGAACGAGGCGGTCGACCGCCTCGCGCGCTGGCTGGCCTGATGGCTTAAAGCGATTCCGTCTCAGGGACTTGCCGCGACAGGCGGACTCACTTTCTCAGGCACCTGAATCGCTTACTCAGACCCGGTTGATCGATACGCCGCCATCGACCAGCATCGCCGTACCGGTCATGAAGCTGGCCGCATCCGAGCACAGGAAGAGTGCGGCTTCGGCAATTTCCTCCGGCGCGGCGATGCGTTTGAAGACATTGAGCCTCGCCACGAATTCCAATGCCTCCGGCGTATTGGCGACGTGGCGGCCCATCGGCGTGTCGGTCGCGCCGGGCAGGAGCGCGTTCACGCGAATGCCTTTCTGGCCATACTCCGAAGCGAGAACCTGGGTGAGGCCGACGAGGCCGGATTTCGAGGCGGCATAGGCCGCCAGCCCCGGAAAGCCTGCGGTGTAGCCGACAAACGTTGAAGTGAAGACAATGGAGCCGCCCCCGCGCGCTTCCATCGCCGGCAGCTGATGCATCGCCGCAAGAAAACCGCTCGTGAGATTGACGTTGACGACAGCCTGCCAGTCCGCGAGCGAAAGCGCGGGAAGCGCACCGACGGGTCCGGTGGCGCCGGCATTGTTGAAGACGATATCGAGGCCGCCGAATTCTGCCTGCGCTGCGGCGACGAGCGCCTCGTGGTGCGCCTCCTCGCCGACATCGCCGGATAGCGCGATCGCTCTGCCGCCCTGTGCGCGGATGTCCTGCGCGACGGCCTCGAGCCGTTCACGGCCACGAGCGGAAAGAACGAGGCTCGCGCCCTCACGGGCGAAAAGCAGTGCGGCGGCGCGGCCGATGCCCGAACTGGCTCCGGTGATGATGGCGACCTTGCCGGAAAGGCGTGTCATGGAATGTCTCCTTGCTCTGTCCAAGGACATCCGTGTCGCAGACGACGGGGCGGGCAACCACCCGATACAGGTGCGGCCCCGAGAACGAAAAAGGCCCGGTCGAAACCGGGCCTTCTGAAGTCAAGATTGTCCAAGAGTTCTCAGAAGAACCCGCGGCGCTGCCACCAGCCGCCCTTCTTGGGCTTGTCGGCCTCGTTGTCCGAAGGCGTCTCCTTGGCGGTGGACGACTTCACGACGGGCTCCGACGCGATCTTGTTGATATCGCGGTTGGCGCGGGTCGGCTTGGCGGGCGCATCGAGGTCCTCGGAGGCCTCTTCGACTTCCGTCTCCGCAGGCACTTCCGCCTCTTCAGGGACAGCCGCCGGCTGCGCTTCGATCTCACTGCGGGCAACCTCGTCGGTCACGGCCTCTTCCTTGGCCTTGGCGCGGCTGCGGCGTGCCCGCTTGGGCTTGGCCGACGCGTCCTCCGCTGCAACCTCGGCCGGAGTTTCCTCGACGGGGGCAGCGACTTCGGTCACGTCGACCTCGACGGCTACAACCTCTCCGGCCTCGCCTTCGCTGTCATCGCCATCCTCGTCGGAACCGTCGGCCGAAGCCTCGACGCTGCCGTCTTCCGGACGGTTGCGACGGCCACCGCGCTTGCCGCGGCGGCGGCGCTTGCGGCGATCCGAACCGTCTTCGGAAGACTGGTCGGCTTTGGTGGCTTCCGCGCCCTCAAGGCCCTCGGCGTCGCCTTCCGCGTCGTCGTCATCCAGTGCGTCTTCGTCGCCGGCCTGTTCGCCGCCGAAGGAGGCGGTATCGGCACCGTCGCCGTTCTCACGGCCACGGCCGCGACGACGGCGGCGACGCTTGCGCTTGCGGCCGTTTTCATCGGATGCGGAGGACTGGCTCGCCGCGGCGGTTGCGGCCGGGCGTGCTGCTTCTTCCTCTTCCTCGTCGATCTCGTCTTCGATCACGACGTCGTCGTCTTCGGGTTCCGGCTCGAAATGCAGGATCTGCTCGATCTTGACCGGGTTCTCGACGGGCTCGCCCCGGTCGATCGCGAAATGCTGCGCGCCGACATGGGCGTCCGCATCGATGAGGATCGCCACGCCGAAGCGGCCTTCATAGTCGATGATCGTGCCGCGCTTGTGATTGAGCAGGTAGAGCGCGATATCGGGCGTCGTGCGCACCGTGATGTTGTGCGTGGTGTTCTTGAGGAGATATTCCTCGATGCCGCGCAGGACATGCAGCGCCACGGACGATTGCGAGCGGATATGGCCCGTGCCGTTGCAGTGCGGGCAGGTCTGCATGGTCGATTCGAGAACCGAGGCGCGGATGCGCTGGCGCGACATTTCGAGCAGGCCGAAATGCGAGATGCGGCCGACCTGGATGCGCGCGCGGTCGTTCTTGAGATGGTCCTTCAGGCGCTTCTCGACGGCCCGGTTGTTGCGCTTCTCCTCCATGTCGATGAAGTCGATGACGACGAGGCCGGCAAGGTCGCGCAGGCGCAGCTGGCGCGCCACTTCTTCCGCCGCTTCCAGGTTCGTCTGGAGCGCGGTCTCCTCGATGGAGTGCTCGCGCGTCGAGCGGCCGGAGTTGACGTCGATCGAGACGAGCGCCTCGGTCTGGTTGATGATGATGTAGCCGCCGGACTTCAGCGTCACCTGCGGCTGCAGCATGCGGTCGAGCTGGGCTTCGATGCCCGAGCGCGAGAAGATCGGATGCACGTCGCGATAGGGCTGGACGACCTTCGCATGGCTCGGCATCAGCATCTTCATGAAGGCTTTGGCTTCGCGGTAGCCTTCCTCGCCGGCAACGACGATCTCGCTGATGTCCTTGTTGTAGAGGTCGCGGATCGAACGCTTGATCAGCGAGCCTTCCTCATAGACGAGGCAGGGGGCCGTGGAGGCGAGCGTCAGCGTGCGGACGTTTTCCCACAGGCGCATCAGGTATTCGAAGTCGCGCTTGACCTCGACGCGGGTGCGGTTGGCACCGGCCGTGCGCAGGATGACGCCCATGCCCTGCGGGACCTCGAGGTCGCGGGCGATTTCCTTCAGGCGCTTGCGGTCCTGGAGGTTGGTGATCTTGCGGGAAATGCCGCCGCCGCGCGCCGTGTTCGGCATCAGGACCGAGTAACGGCCTGCCAGCGACAGGTAGGTGGTGAGAGCAGCGCCCTTGTTGCCGCGCTCTTCCTTGGCGACCTGCACGAGCAGGATCTGGCGGCGCTTGATGACTTCCTGGATGCGGTACTGCTTGCGCGGCTTGCGGCTCACGCGATCCGGAACCTCTTCCATGGCGTCTTCGGCGCCGACGGATTCGATGACTTCCTTCTCTTCGCCATTGTGGTCGTCGTCATCATCGTCGTCGTCACGATGGCGGCGGCCACGCTTGCGCTCGGCGGGCTCGGACACTTCGTCGGTATCGACCGCCATGGCCATGGCGCCACCGGGCGTCTCGTCGTCGCTGCCTTCGGACGAAGCGGCTTCCTCGGAGGCCGGAGCCTCCTCGGCCTTCGCCTTGGCCTTGCGGGGGCGACGTGCCTTCTTCGGCTTTTCGGCGGGCGCTTCGGGTTCCGCCGCGAGATCGGCGGAGGCTTCGACGACCTCCGGCTCGGCGGCAGGCTCGGCCTGGATTTCCTCGACGGCTTCTACGGCTTCGGCTTCCACGGTCTCGATCGTATCGGCGATCGATTCGTTATCGCCGCTGCCGGATGCGTGCGGGGCGGTCTCGACCGGCTCGATATCGTCATCGCGGCGATGATCCTCGGCCTCGGCCTTGAGCAGCGCCTGACGGTCGGCCAGCGGAATCTGGTAGTAATCGGGATGGATTTCGGCGAAGGCCAGGAAGCCGTGGCGGTTGCCGCCGTAGTCGACGAAAGCAGCCTGGAGCGAGGGCTCCACGCGCGTCACCTTGGCAAGGTAGATATTGCCGCGGATCTGTTTCTTGTGTTCGGATTCGAAGTCGAACTCTTCTATGCGGTTCCCGCGTACGACGACAACCCGCGTCTCCTCGGAGTGAGACGCGTCGATAAGCATTTTCTCTGCCATTTAAATTGTGCTCCTCGGCGCAGCCGCAATCCTGGCGGCGAGCTTTTCCCTGAGGGGAACGAGCCGGGGGAGGAGAGGGATGCGCCGGATAAGTAAGGTCTCGTCGGGCCCCGGTGAGGGGTAAGCGGACGAAGGGAGGCCGGCACGCGAGCGTCCCGTTGCCTGTTACCCTCTGAATGAATCCGCCGTGACAACATCAACGTCCAACGAGAATGCCAGTGCCATAGACCTGTTCGGTCCGATGAAATGCCCTTGGGTAAGGGCGAGCGGTGGATAACCACCTTGACTGTTCCGGCCACCGCCGGTTTACGCGATCTAATCGGCCGGGAAAAAGGTTTGCGACGGCGGATGAAGGCCCGGTTCGGCGCCAAGTTCCGATGGATTGGCTGCCTGCTCTAAGCGATTCTATCCCGTCTGTTCTTTCTCCCTGATTTTGCTTTTATGGCGGATATGTCACAATGGCAAGGGAAAAGCCCTTGCGTCATAATCTTGATCCAATTGACGGTCTGTGTGCGCGCTTGCAGCGTGTGCGCGGGATCGCAAGATTTGATTAACCATATGATAGCATCTATAGGCCTCGTCCTGCACCGCATCGCGCGGTTTTCACGCGTTTGAACGGACTGCCAGTGGTGATGCTACGCTCCCTGAACCACAGATTTTCCCGGCTTGTCCCGGGCCTGTTTCTCGCCGCGCTGCTGTTTTGCGTGCCCGCAGGGGCATTCGCGGCGTCGGCGGACGCGTCGCCGCTGCTCGCCTTCGCCGCCCGCATCGCCGGTGATGACGCGCGCACCCGCCTGATCATCGATTTCGACCGCAAGCCGGATTTCGAGGTGCATTACGTCGCCAATCCCTACCGTATCCTCATCGACCTGCCGCAGACGGATTTCGGCATCAAGGCGGAGGAGCTGGAGGCGCGCGGCATCTTCACGGACATCCGCTACGGCGCCATGGCCGCCGGCCGCTCCCGCATCGTGCTGACGGCGACCCGTCCGGTCGGCGTGGCGCTGGCCGAGGTGCAGCAGGAGGAGGGGGCGTCCAGCCACCGCCTCGTCATCGACGCGGCCATCGTCACCGAGACGGTCTTCCAGGCGCAGATGGAAAAGCAGAGCTGGAAGGAAGTGTCCGCGCAGGCCGGCAGCGACCTGCCGGTCCAGCTGCCCGGCAGCAAGGCCGACGGTCCCTTCGTCATTGCGGTCGACGCAGGCCACGGCGGCATCGACAACGGCGCGCGTGGCGGCGTCACCAAGATGGAGGAAAAGCACGTCACGCTCGCCTTTGCCAAGCAGCTGGCCGAAGCGCTGAACGCGCTGCCGGATACGCGCGCCATCCTGACGCGCGACAAGGATGAATTCCTCTCGCTCTCGCAGCGCGTGCAGCTTGCCCGCAGCGAAGGCGCGAACCTTCTCATCTCCATCCATGCCGATACGCTGCGGCAGAAGGATATCCGCGGCGCGACGGTCTATACGATCTCCGACAAGGCCTCCGACAGCCTTGCCGCAAGCCTGGCCGAGCGTGAAAACCTGTCGGACCAGATCGCCGGCATCGCCTTTGTCGATGAACCGGCCGAGGTCGCCGACATCTTGCTCGACCTGACGCGCCGCGAAACCCAGGCCTTCTCCATCAATCTGGCGCAGAGCGTGGTCGGCAAGTTCAAGGACCAGGTCCTGCTGATCAACAATCCGCACCGGCATGCCGGCTTTCGCGTGCTGACGGCGCCGGACGTGCCGTCGATCCTGCTCGAACTCGGCTTCATGTCGAACAAGGAAGACGAGAAGCTTCTGACCGATCCGGAATGGCAAAAGAAGGTCGCCGGCCTCATCGCCGAGGCCGTGAAGGATTACCGCACAACCGTTGCCTCCAACGGCGGTTAAGCCTTTCGTGCGATAGTAGCGGCAAGGCGATGCGCGATATGCTAGTTTGGCTGCTGTGCCGGAAAAGTGACAACGGTCGCCAATGTGCGGTGGCGAAGCGGGCAAGCATACTGTAAAGCCCTATTTTCCTCACATTCCGATCGCTAGACGGGTTCGAGAAAATTGAGGCGTGACTCGTCTTCAGAGTGCCGGCGTGACGCATGTCGTCGCGTCGGTGAAGACCGGCCGGCAGGTCCGCGCGACGAAATTATAAAGACATAAGGCATCGGTAACTGGCTCATGATCAGACTGATTGGATATTTCTTCGGGATTGGCGCCGTTTTCTTCCTCGTCGTGGCAGGCGCGGTCGCCCTTTATCTCGGAAGTGTCACCAAGGATCTTCCCGATTATGAGGTCTTGAACAGCTATGCGCCGCCGGTGACGACGCGTGTCCATGCCGGCAACGGCGCGCTGATGGCCGAATATGCCCGCGAACGGCGCCTCTACCTGCCCATCCAGGCCATTCCCGACCGGGTGAAGGCCGCCTTTCTGTCGGCTGAAGACAAGAATTTCTACCAGCACCCCGGCGTCGACGTGACCGGCCTCTTCCGCGCCATCGTCGTCAACCTCCAGAATATGGGCTCGGGCCGCCGTCCCGTCGGTGCATCGACGATCACCCAGCAGGTCGCCAAGAACTTCCTGCTCTCGTCGGACCAGACGATGGACCGCAAGGTCAAGGAAGCGATCCTGTCCTTCCGCATCGAGCAGGCCTACTCCAAGGACCGCATTCTCGAACTCTATCTCAACGAGATCTTCTTCGGTCTGAATTCCTACGGCATCGCCGGCGCGGCGCTCACCTATTTCGACAAGTCCGTCACGGAACTCACGATCGCCGAGACGGCCTATCTGGCCGCGCTGCCCAAGGGCCCGTCCAACTACCATCCGTTCCGCCGGACCGAGGCAGCGCTCGAGCGCCGCAACTGGGTCATCGACCGCATGGTGGAGAATGGCTATATCACCCAGAGCGACGGCGCAGACGCCAAGACGCAGCCGCTCGGCGTGACGCCGCGCCATCGCGGCACCTATCTCTTTGCTTCCGATTACTTCTCCGAAGAAGTGCGTCGCCAGATCATCGAGCGTTATGGCGACAACGCGCTGTATGAAGGCGGCCTTTCGGTCCGCACGTCACTGGATCCGCGCATCCAGGTCGCCGCGCGCAAGGCGTTGCAGCACGGCCTGATCAGCTATGACGAGCGTCGCGGTTTCCACGGCCCGATCAAGAGCATTCAGATCGGTGGCGACTGGGGTGTCGAGCTTGCCAAGATCGACGCCTTCTCCGATGTGCCGGAATGGAAGCTCGCCGTCGTGCTGTCGGCAGACGACAGTGGCGCCGATATCGGCTTGCAGCCGGGCAAGGATGCATCCGGCAAGGTCGTCGAGCAGCGTGTGACCGGCCGCATCGCAGCCAAGAGCATGACCTGGGCCTATCGTTCCGCCAAGGGAGACCGCAAGACGGCGAAGTCGCCGGCGGGCGTGTTGGAAGTCGGCGATGTCGTCTATGTTGAGCCGACCGAAGACGGCGGCTACCGCCTGCGTCAGCCGCCGAAGGTACAGGGCGGCCTCGTTGCCATGGATCCGCATACGGGCCGCGTGCTGGCCATGGTCGGCGGCTTCTCCTATGGCCAGTCGGAATTCAACCGCGCCACGCAGGCAATGCGCCAGCCGGGTTCGTCCTTCAAGCCGTTCGTTTACGCGGCCGCTCTCGACAACGGCTATACGCCGGCGTCGGTGATCATGGACGCGCCATTCGAGATCGTCGCCGGCGGCCAGGTGTGGCGCCCGCAGAACTACGGTGGCGGCTCGGCCGGTCCGTCGACGCTGCGTCTCGGCATCGAGCGCTCGCGCAACCTCATGACCGTTCGCCTTGCCAACGACATGGGTATGAACCTCGTCGCCGAATATGCCGAGCGCTTCGGCATCTACGACAAGATGCTGCCGGTTCTGGCCATGTCGCTCGGCTCCGGCGAGACGACCGTCATGCGCATGGTCTCGGCCTATGCGGTGCTGGCGAACGGCGGCAAGCAGATCAAGCCATCGCTGATCGACCGTATTCAGGACCGTTACGGCAAGACGATCTTCCGGCATGAAGAGCGCACCTGCGAGAACTGCAATGCCAATGACTGGGAAAACCAGGCCGAGCCGGAGCTCGTCGACAATCGCGAGCAGGTTCTCGACCCGATGACCGCCTACCAGATCACCTCGATGATGGAAGGCGTCATCACGCGCGGCACCGCCGCCGGCAAGATCAAGCTCGACCGTCCGGTCGCCGGCAAGACCGGCACCACCAACGACGAGAAGGATGCCTGGTTCGTCGGCTATACGCCGGATCTCGTGGCCGGCCTTTATATCGGCTTCGACAGCCCGGCGCCGATGGGCCGTGGCGCGACTGGCGGCTCGCTGTCCTCGCCGATCTTCAACGAGTTCATGCAGGCGGCACTGGAGGGCACGCGTCCCACCAAGTTCATCGTTCCCGAGGGCATGCAGTTCATCGCCGTCAACCGCAAGACGGGCATGCAGGCCTATGAAGGCGAGCCGGATACCATCATGGAAGCCTTCAAGCCCGGCACGGGCCCGGCCGATGTCTTCTCGGTCATCGGCGGCGACGAGTATGCGACGCCGGAGGAAATCCTGAAGAGCTCGCCGCAGGCGAACCAGGCCGTAACGGGCGGCAGCGGCGGCCTGTTCTGATCCATATCGCATTCCTTTGAGGGCGGGCGCGGGGGTTTACATCCGCGCCCGCCCTCTCTATTTCGGGGCCACCGAAACACGAGCATTGAAGAAACGGACATGCGCGCGGAAATCGAGAATATCGTCGACGAAATCAAGCAGGCCATAAGCCTGCTGAGGAGGCATCTTTGACTGGGATCAGGCGGTAAGACGACTGGACTGGTTGAACAACAAGGCAGAGGATCCCAACCTCTGGAACGATGCCCAGGAAGCCCAGAAGCTGATGCGCGAACGCCAGCAGCTGGACGAGAGCATCAATGCCGTGAGGGCCATCGAACAGCAGCTTCGTGACAATATCGAGCTGATCGAACTCGGCGAGGAAGAGGGCGATGCATCCATCGTCAGCGAAGCCGAGGAGGCGTTGAAGGCCGTCAAGGTCGAGGCCGCGCGCAAGCAGGTCGAGGCCATGCTTTCCGGCGAGGCCGACAGCAACGACACCTATCTCGAAGTGCATTCGGGCGCCGGCGGCACGGAAAGCCAGGATTGGGCGAACATGCTTCTGCGCATGTATACGCGCTGGGCGGAGCGGTCGGGCTACAAGGTGGAGCTTCTGGAAATCCACGACGGCGAAGAGGCCGGCATCAAGTCCGCCACGCTGCTCGTCAAGGGCCACAATGCCTATGGCTGGCTGAAGACGGAATCGGGCGTGCATCGCCTCGTGCGCATCTCGCCCTATGACAGCAATGCGCGCCGCCACACCTCGTTCTCCTCGATCTGGGTCTATCCGGTCGTGGACGACTCGATCAACATCGAGGTCAACGAAAGCGACTGCCGGATCGACACCTACCGTTCGTCCGGCGCCGGCGGGCAGCACGTCAACACGACCGATTCGGCCGTGCGCATCACGCACATTCCGACCGGCATCGTGGTGGCCTGCCAGCAGGAGCGTTCGCAGCACAAGAACCGCGCCAAGGCGTGGGACATGCTGCGTGCACGCCTGTACGAAGCCGAGCTGAAGAAGCGCGAAGACGCCGCCAATGCCGAGGCCGCTTCCAAGACGGATATCGGCTGGGGTCACCAGATTCGCTCTTACGTCCTCCAGCCCTACCAGCTGGTCAAGGACCTCAGGACCGGCGTCGAAAGCACGGCACCATCGGATGTGCTCGACGGCGAACTCAACGAGTTCATGGAAGCCGCGCTGGCGCACCGCGTGAACGGCGGCAGCGATGCCGTGGTCGATGACCTCAACTGATACCTGACAGGCAGGTGAGCGATTGCAGACGGGCGCTTCGGCGCCCGTTTCAGTTTGTGGCGCGCTCCACCTTGATCTCGCCGAGATCGTCGATCAGCACCGTCCAGCTCTCGGGTTCGCTCGCCTTGGGATCCGTCTTCAGGTAGACCGTCGCGAAGAAACCCGGCTGTGTCGTGATGCCGGACGAGTTTTCCGGGCGGATATCCGTCACATAGGGCTTTATCGCGGAAAATTCCTCCAGCGCGGTGGAGGAGGCGATCTTCGGCCCCTCCGCGGTGGCCTCGATCTGCTGGAGATGCACTTCGGCCGTTCCATCCGGCTGGCGCACGGCGATCAGCTTGTAGTAGCCGCGCCGCGCCTCCGATCCCGTCTCCTCCGCAGGCTCCTCCCAGAAGCCCGTGCTGACGACGAAGGTGACCGTTTCCGCAACGGGCGGTGCGTCGCCGGCGGCCTGGGCCGGTGCGCAGGCAAGGGCGAAGAAAGCAATGGCGGCGGCTGGCGTGAACCGTTTGGTCGGCGCATTCATGGCGAACTCCTTCCCGGTAGTGTCGTGCGATCAGTAATCGAACTGTTCGGCGAGAATCCGGTCGGACCAGGAATGATCCGGATCAGAAAGGATTCGCGCCGCCAGGCCGACCGATTCGGCGATTCGCACCGACGTTACCGATTTGACCTCGGTATTGTCGGCGACCGCGTTCACCGGGCGCTTTTCGGCCTCCAGCACCTCGATCTCGACCGTCACCTTGTTGGGAAGCAGTGCACCGCGCCAGCGGCGCGGCCGGAAGGCGCTGACCGGCGTCAGCGCCAGCAGCGGCGCTTCCAGCGGCAGGATCGGCCCGTGGGCGGAGAGATTGTAGGCCGTCGAGCCGGCAGGCGTCGCCAGGAGCAGGCCGTCGCAAATCAGCTCCTCCAGCCGCACGCGGCCGTCCACGCTGACGCGCAGCTTTGCCGCCTGGTAGGACTGGCGAAACAGATAGACTTCGTTGATGGCGAGCGCCCGCCGCTCGAGGCCGCTGGCGTCGCTCGTGACCATCTCAAGCGGACGGAACGCGTTTTCGACTGCCCGCTCGACACGGGCCGGAAGATCCTTCGCATCATAGCGGTTCATCAGGAAGCCGACGGAGCCCCGGTTCATGCCGTAGACGCATTTGCCCGTGTTCATCGTTGTATGCAGCGTCTGGAGCATGAAGCCGTCGCCGCCGAGTGCGACGATCACATCGGCCTCTTCCGGATCGGTATTGCCATAGGCGGCAATCAGTTCCGCACGCGCTTCCTGCGCTTCAGCCGCCTGCGACGCAACGAAGGAGAAGGTGTTGAACTGGCGCGCCATGTGTCCGTCCGTCTCCTCTTGGGCTGTACCGCCTTCGCCCGACTTCACTCATGTTATCGGGGGGACGTTGCCGTCATCCAGTGAAGACGACTGCCCCTTCCCGAAATCGCCGGCACGCAACACGCCCGGGCGATCCTTGTTGCACGCCTTTATGCAATGTGCATCTGAAAAATATGACAGACCGGACGAGCCGCGGACCGGCCGCGGGGGAACTCAGGCCGTCAGGCTTTCTTACCTGGCGTACGGGCTTCCAGGCTCTTGAGTGCAGCCTGTCCCGCGGCGGCAGCCTGGAGCGGGTTGGTAAAAGGCCCTGTCACAGGGTAGGTCACGCCGCGAAAGGTCAGGGCGAAGAAATATTGGCCCCTGCGGTCCTTCTCGACCGTGACCTGCGAAACCGGTTCCTTGTCCGCCATGTCCGTTCCTCCAGGCAAGCGCTGGTCGCGATGCCCGATCGCATCGCCCCGTGAAACGCCCTATAGGACAGTCAGTCTCCTGCGGCAATGCGTTAGGTGTCTGCATCCAAGGTCTGGCGGCGTATCCGCGCACGCGGATGTTCACTGCAGCGGCAGTTCGAGTTGCGTCTTGTGCTTGAGCACATAGAGCGGTTTTGCGGCCGCCGCGGCCTTGCGCTGGAGTTCCATGCGGTTCTGGACCTGTCGCTCCCGAAGCGACCGGCAAGCCTCGATGATGGCAACCGCGCGATCAAGGGTATCGTTCTGCATATCGCATCTCTGTTTGTTCTCTATATGTTCTATTTTGGAACGAAAAGCAAGAGCGCGCCGAAAGAGCGGCATTCGCGGCGTCGGACTCCGGAGTCCTGGAGATGGGTGGCTGCCGATAAACAGGTCTTCGCTGTCGATCGCCGTGCGTCCGGAACCTCGGCGGGGCATTGCCGTTTCCTTCCTCAACAAAGGAGGCCGTCATGACCCATGCAGCGGATATAGCGAAAGAATATCAAAGACTGGGCGGCAAGCGCCTGGCCAAGCTCGACGACAACCTGGTTTCGACCCGCCAATGGGACGACGAGCC
Source organism: Shinella sumterensis (assembly GCF_004514425.2). Classification (GTDB taxonomy): domain Bacteria; phylum Pseudomonadota; class Alphaproteobacteria; order Rhizobiales; family Rhizobiaceae; genus Shinella; species Shinella sumterensis. The sequence continues at coordinate 9,288 of NZ_MYFN02000027.1, read as the reverse complement.
CGCCGAAGCCGCAACCTTCTGGAAAGAAAATGTGGAAGTCCTGAGCGACAAGGAGCAGGCGGAAGTCGTCACCAACCTGAAAACGATCACGACCGAACGATAAGCGCACGATATTGGTTTGATGCGGACTGAGTGAGAAGCGTCATCGCACGTGCTCCTCGACGCGCCTGATTCGAACAGCCGTCGCATTCGCGAGCGCCGCTATCCGCTCTTCGTCGGGTATGTCTTCATCCGACATGAACCGCGCAAGGGCTTCAAGTCGATAGAGAAAATCGTCGGGGTGAGCGAGGTGGTGACACTGTGCCCGGACGGTCCGCCGACTGAGTTTCAGGAAGCTGACCTTCGCGCCGTCATAATGGAAATGTTCAACGACTATCAGCATTACCGATATCGGAGGTTTGTCCGCATTGAGGAGGAGCGCGCCAAACAGACCGCGCGGCTACCCCTCCACTCCAGCAGAAAGGAACCAGCATGAACAGCATTCGTAGTCTTGTCTGTGCCGGCCTCGCCCTTGCGGCCATGGCCTTCACCATCGCAGCGCCGGCCGTCGCGGCCACGCCCACCGATCCCGGCGCCTACGAAGCCATGAAGGCCTCGATCGAGAAGCCGGCCTTTCTCCATGTTCACGAGGTCGCCGTCGCGCTTCCCAGCGAAGCCCCGGCCACTGATATCATCCGCGCCGCCGGCCGAAGTTCGGTCGAGCCGTCCAGCCTGAACGTTGCCAGCACACCTGTCGCCGTCGCAGCCTACAGCCGCATCGACCCTGACATCGGCGCCCGAGCGGGAATCTAACCCCGCATACCCGAAACGAGAGCCGGGCTTAGGTCCGGCTTCTCAATTCAAGGATTGACACCATTATTGGGCCCGAAGCAACGTTGCGGCGTTTTTTATCTCTGCTAAAAAGATTTCAGCCAGATCGGTCTGCAAGCGCGTCCGGTGCTCTCCGTTGACCATTAAGTACAGGGCTTGTTGATAGTCATTTAATTTGATGGATGGGGATAATCCTGCATTTGCGTCGTAGGCGCTGGAGACCGTCTTGTCTGCTTGGTCTACGGCGGTTGTCACCATCGCAATGCCAACAATTCCTTTGACGAATTGATCAAGCAGCCCGCGGCGGGTGAACTCCTTGCTGCTTTCATAAGCCGCCGCCGCAGCACCAAGAGTGGTAAGTCCAGAAACTAGGATGGGATTGATCTGCTTGGAGTAGCGATCCCAGCTTGGCTCGCGACAGTGCCGAGCTATAGCAACGTTAATCTTCCTTTTCAGGTCGCGCACAAGGCGAGACTCGGACGGAAGGTGGTCTGTGCCTGACTGAAGCAGTTTGTGAAAGTTGTTCTCCTTGAAAGCTAGGAGAGAATCTACGTGCCTGTTGAAGTCGCGGCGTTCGCCTCGCGAGTATCGCGTTTTGTTCATCTCGAACAATAGGTTTTCGAACGAGAATCCAGTTGGGGCGACGAACGGAGTTGCCCCAACCAGAGGCTCACTTTTGTGACGCCCGACCAAGTCGAAAAAGGAAGGGGCACTCCAAGGTTCAACGCCCACATTTAGCTCCAGATCCTTCATGGCGAGATAGTGGTGCCGTGCAGTGTCTAACGCCTGCCAGACGACTGTGGACTCGTCCACATTGCCATTCTTGATGCGGACAACGTTGAGCCATCCCTTGTCATACGCGTCTGCTTGATAAAGGCGAACCGCCTCCTGGAAGCTGCTTGTTTCCTGTTCGAACTGCTCCCTTACCCAAGACGCAACGTCGGGCTTATCGAGAATGGTGACGGTCCCACCTTCAAGTTTTTTAATCTCGGCATCAAAGGATTCATTCCATTCTGTGAAGCGAAAGCCTCTGGCCGCGAGGCTTTCACGATGAGTAGTGCCACTAAGCCAATCCTCCCGGGTGCCAACTTGAATTATACCGAGTCTAATGAGCTCGAGCATTTCTTCCGGGGTGTACCCAAGGCCATAGTTTGAACCGGCATCAGCAAGCTGATTGTAACTTGGGCTCCAGATTGTGACGCTATCCGCCACAAGCAGCATACGATGAAGCGAGCCCCAGCCGGTTTGTCCGAGTTCCCACGTGTGGAAAAGTGCGTCCAATCTTATCTCCTCCCCAATTCTATAATTGCCACGTGGGAATTCCCCGGGAGTATTGCAAGCAATGTTTGAACAACAATCAAGGAAATCAAGATGGCCGACGGCGGCACGCGACAACGCGCTGGCCGATTGTTCGAGAAGCGAATGTGCAAAGGAAGGCGCTCGTGTACGCCAATGCGATTGAGGCGAAGCTGGCGGGGCTGGAGACGAAAGAGATCGTCGTCGACCATGAGCTTGCCAATGCCATCAGCCGCGGCGCGTCCATCGCGCGGGCAAAGGGCATCAAGGTAGATGGTGCCGAGGCGAGCAGTCAGAGGGAAGGGGAAGCGCAGCCGGCCGAGAAGCCAAAGGCCAAGCGAGGGCGAAGGGCAAAGGTGGTCGAGGCGTGAAACATCGGCCGTGAAACATCGAGGCACCCCCTCAAAGTTTAAAAGGGGGCCGATTTTCCTGCATCCGCGTCCCCCCTTCATTTGCACTGAAACCAGTTCGGAAAGGGGGGTGTGGGTGAAGGCTTCGAACCTTGAAGGCGATTGGGCCGGGCCCTTCGCGTATGGCGTCGGGCCCGCGGATCCATCTCCGTCGCTGACGTTCTCTCCTGTTGTCACGGGCGCGCCGGGAACGCCGGCAGGCCTGATCGTGACGGGCAGCGGCCCTTACAATCTGGCCTTTACGATCCCGGCCGGCCTGACCGGGCTTCGCTGGCGTGGGGCGTATAATGCCGGCACGTCCTATCTTGAGCGCGACGGCGTTCGCGATAACGGCTCGACATGGATCGCGCTTCAGGACACGCTCGGCAACGCGCCGCCGGTCCTGCCGGCGACATCGAATGCCTTCTGGGAGCTTGTAGCCGCCAAGGGCCTCGAAGGGACGGGAACTGGCGATGTCGTTGGCCCGGCCGGCGCGATCAATGGACGGCCTGCGGTCTTCGACGGAACGTCCGGAAAGCTGCTTCGGGAAGGCCCGATACCATTCAGCGGTGCCTATGCCGATCTCTCCGGCAAGCCGACCCTCGGCGCCGCGGCCGCTATGAACGTCGGGTCAACTGCCGGCACGGCCGCGGCCGGCGATGATCCTCGCTTCACGTCCGGTGGCAGCACCCGCAGCGAAGCCCTTTTGGCGCTTGAGATCGCCGACCTGAAGGGAAGCCGGCTGGGCATGATCGGCGGAGTTGCCGATGCGTTCGATGACGAGACGGGCGTGGATACCGCCGCGTCGGTCAATGCTGCCTATGATGCCGCGAATGACTGGTACATGCCCGTGGCGCCGGCTGCGCAGACAGACGGCAACGGAAGCTCGGCGACGGGCGCGTCGCTCTTCACCTTGATATCGCGCGTATTCGCCCTGCGAAACGGCGAGAAAATGGTGTCCATTGGCGTGCAGACGAACGTCGCAAACGACGTGACCGTCAAGATCGTGCAGCGGAATTCCGCGACGAACTACACCGTCCTTCAATCCCACACATTTGCTCATCCGGGCGGTGGCTGGTTCGACTTCGTCCTGCCGGCGCCATTTGAGGTCCCTGCATCCGGCACGTTTCATGTGGGTGCGGTCCAGATACAGGGCCAAACGATCCTCACGCGGTCGGCAGCTCGCGCATATCTGGCAGGGGATGCTCCCGTTGGGCCCGCGACGTCAGGTTGGACGGAAGACAGTTCGGGGCCCGTCCGATGCGCGCATCATACCTGCCGACGAACATGAGCCTGAAATCGGTGTCCTACACGGCGCAGGTCGCGCCGACCAAGGGTAGACTGTCATTGCAGATCGCATCGGGCGCACCGACAATCAATGTCGATCTGCTGGCGGACATCTCGCGCGACGGCGGCATCAGCTGGACGACGGCAAATCTCGCCCTGGCCTCGTCCTTCTCGGGAATTGACGTGTTCGAGGCGCAAAATATCGACATCTCCGCGCAGCCGTCGGGGACCGCGATGCAGTGGCGCGTCAGAACCCAGAACAACAAACTGATCGCCGTTTCCGGCGTCGTCATGCAGTGGAGCTGAGACATGGCACCGAAAACATGGGGTAACGTCGTCGCCGAGGACTACGTGCCGGCGGAGATTTCCCGACGTCAGTTTTTTCAGGAACTGGCAAACCGCGAGATGATCACAAAGGAAGAGGCGCTGGCGGCGATCACCGTCGGTACGCTGCCGGCGGCCTTCGATATCCTGGTGTCGGCGATCCTCGACGAGGATATCGAGTGGCAGGCTCGAATGCTTCTGGCCGGGGCGACATCGTTCATGCGGGCAAACTGGTTCGTCGACTATTTCGCCACCATGCAGGGCTTCCCATCGGCCTACATGGACGACTTCTGGCGATCGGCGAGCCTTATCTAGAAGCGGACAGGTAGGACAGATTGCTGCATCGACGATTTTAGGTCAGCAGACTCTAAAAAAGGTCCAAGTAGATGAAGACCCGCTGGACGATTCACGATATTGCAGCGTGAGGGGAAATTCATAGTAGGGCGGAACTATGCTTACTCAGGCGCCACTCATTGCATGGGCGACAACGATCTCGGATTACATCTCTCAGCGGGTGGATAGAGTCAGCCGCTCGCGTTTGAAGGTGTTGGCAGGCTCACTGGCGATTTTTTACGCCGTTAACACTTTCGGTGGCATCCATTTCGGACCTTCGTGGCTCTCTCTACTTGTCTTGTTGGCGTGTATCGCTCCTGGCATCTCCGTCGGTATCAGGTCGCTGCCTAGTCCTTTCATAGTGGTTTGCGCGTCTGTTAACTTCTGCTGCGTGGCGTACTTGATCGGTATGCATGCCACTTACGACATCGGCCTTTCGGGAATTTTGAACTCGGTTTGGTTGCCCGTCTTGCTTGGCGTGCTAGGATTTGCACGGCCTACCCTAGGATGTATTCCCGCCACGGCAGCGTTTTGGTCGAAGCTGCATACAAACGCGGTTACAGGGCTGGGAGCCCCGTGGAGTGCTGACTTCATAATAATGCCTGATCTCGCATTGTACGTGTCCCTGTTGCTATCCGTCTACTGGTTGAGCAAAAGGTACCGAATTTCGGATGCTGCGGTCCTTGAAAAAAGCCAGTTTTTCAACAGCGCGGTCATCGTGATGGCAGGTGTTCACCTGTCGAACTATTTCCACTCGGGATGGCTCAAGCTCTTCCTGCCTGGTGGCTCGCTTTTAACTTGGGTAACGGAAAATCCAACTTTCATGCTAGCAATCCATGCATCGGATGTCGGAGGATTTACCGTACTGAATATGATGCAGGATCAAGATTGGCTGGTTCCTGCACTCGTTTGGTCAAATACACCTCTTAACGCTTTTGTCTTGGTCATTCAACTCTATTCGTTGTTCTGCTTGTTATCTCTTCGCCAATCTGCGTGGCTAACATCGCTTTACGATATTATGCACTTTGGAATATTCCTCCTGACAGCAATATTCTTTTGGAAATGGATGATACTAAACTTTGCTTTTGTTTATGCATTTAGCCGGATGCGGTTAAAGGACGGCCCCACATTTTCAATCAGACTTTTCGGATGCGCTCTGGTTCTGGTAGCGCCGTTACTGTCATTCAATATCGTCAAGCTTGCTTGGTTTGATACCGGCGCGATCAACGATGCTCACTTTGAAGTCGAAACGGCTTCCGGCTCCATCCTGAGGGTGCCTTCAAACTTCTTTTTGGAGAAGTCGATCAACGTGGCGCAACAGCGCATTGCCCGTCCCGTTAACGGTTTTCTGCCGACAAAAACTTGGGGAACCGTGGGCCATGATGACGTTAGGAGGAAGCTCGACGAAGCATGCCCCGCCACAGCGAGTGAGTGGGATCTGCCAACCGAAGACCTCAACAGGATCTCGAAGGTTGTCCAGATGCATCATTACCGAATGCTCGGTCTTGCTAGCGCCGATGGTCATCCGAAGTACAACATTTATCCACACCACATTTGGTCTGCGCCATGGCTGTTTCCGGACTTTGATAATATCGACCTAAGACAGGTGAGAAAGTACTTCTTTGTTGTGACGAGTCGATGTGTGTCGGTAACGCAGTCGGGCTATGTATCGCGGACCGATGTGAAGACCGCGCGATACGAGATAGCGCTCTGACGGGAGGCGGTTGTGTCTGAATTGAAAGTTCGTTTCGCGCCGGTGCTGGTGGTCGCGGCCCGTGCTCACCGCTGGTTCGCTGGGCGACCGGCCCTATGTTCGATCCTAGCGTTCGCATTCATCGCGTATTTGGATTTTTCCGCCTCTTTTGGGCGATCTATCGCTGCATCGTTCGGCGGTGACATGACTATGATACTCACGCGGGCGGTCGCCGACTTGAGGCCGGAGGTGTATGCAAACGACTTTGTCTTCTCGTCGCCGCAGAATTACACTTTCTACACAAACGCCTCAGTTTACCTTTTCCAACTTGCGGACTACCTGCGGGGAGGAGGCGTCGGATTCGAGTATCATGTGTTCGGCGCGATCGTGACGTTCCTATTTCTGTTCGGTTGGTACCGGCTTTTTCAGGAGGTGTCGCCGAGCCACTGGTGGTCGGTCTTATTTGCGCTAACCGTCGCAGTCGCGGTGCCCATGATCGTAGGGGATTATTGGGGCCTCTACAATGAGCCACAGCCCCGCGTCCAGTTCTCGACATTACTTCCCTTCTTGCTTCTGCTCGGCATTCGCGCTCACACTGACAGTCGCCTTTGGCTGGTAACATTTGGGTTAGCTGGGCTGGGGATGTGGATACATCCCGCCTCAGCGCCACCGGTTGCACTCTCGCTCATGTTTGCTATGGGGCTGGCCTCGCTTTGTTCGGCTGGTTTTTTACGAACGGTCTGGCTGTGTGTAATAAGTGGCGCGGTCTTCTTGACGATCGCGCTGCCCAACATGTGGATGTACTATTCAAGCATATCACAGGCTGCTACCGGCGCCGATCCGTCCATCGTGCGGGAAGCTTTGCTCATGCGATATGATCAAGGGTACTCCGAGCCACTGCAAGGGATCTGGACGCTATTTTCGCGTGCACTGTCTGGTCCTCGAGTTGCACTACTCGCAATCTTCGTCGCCGGTGCGTGTTTGGCCGCCGCGCGGCGAGATAGGAAGGCACTCTTTGTCGTGGTGTTTGGGCTAGGGCTCGTGCTTTTTGGAGGGGGCATTCCTGTCGCTGAAGATATTTTAGCTAGGCTCAGCGACCGAGCTCCCTCGCAGTTGGATCTTATTCGGTCTCTTCGATACCTAGTGCCTGTGCTTCTGTTCGTGTCATTCTGGGCTTGCGCCGCCGTGGTGCGAGGAGCAGCACTCCGGGCGAGCGTTCCGATTGCGCTATTGGTGATGTGGTTAGCGGCGGCATACTGGCCACCGATCTGGCCTCAGAGCCGCAGTGTAGTGCAAGGCTTGAAATGCCTAGTGCGCTTCCAAGTCGTGTGTCGTTCAAACACAAGCGATCCCCTGGAGCATGTTATGGAGTTTGCCCGATCCACAAGCCCAGATACAATGTTCTTCTCTCCGGACCAGGGGCCAAGGATTCGAGCATTTGCAGAACGCCCTCTTTCCTTCGGCTGGAAAGATATGGGCTGGCTAGCGTACTCGAATCACAAGCTGTTCGCTGAGAAGATAGATTTGCTCAGCCGATACAAGGAACTAGCCGCTCGTCCCGCTGGGCCGCAGACTACTTCGCAATGGATACAGTTCGGGAAGGAGACAGGAGCAGACTATGTAGTTATTAGGAATGCATCGAGCCCGTCCGAGCCAGTCAAGGTTGCTTTTTCCGCTGGCGTATACACCGTTTTTGATCTATCCGACACCGAGTAGATCACTCGGCTGGGGCGCCGCATGAAAATCGCATACGTATGTTCTGGGCCAATGCCGTCTCTGGCCGCTAATAGCGTGCATGTTATGAAAATGTGCGCAGCCATGGCCGAGAATGAGCACCAAGTTACTCTACTTTCGCCAACGTATCAGGTGGATCGGGCAAAAGTTCGAGTGCGCGATGTCTTCCGACACTACGGTGTCAAAAGAAGCTTTCGTCACGTCACGATACCGTCTATTCGACTCCCCCGAGTTGCTGTTAGATCGCACCGGTTCTTCCTACGAAGCATTCTTCGCTTAATGCGGCCGGACCTTGTGTACACACGGGTTCCGGAAGCTGCGCTGCTTGCTGCTGACCTTGGGCTGCGAGTTATTCTTGAACGTCATGACACTTTTTCTGAGGAGTCGAAACGCTACGCTACCATCTTCGAGGCGGTCGCCCGGCATCGGAACTGCGTGGCTATCGTCGTGATCTCGCATGCGCTCAAAACTGAACTTTCTAAGCAGTTTTCCCTTCCTGATTCCTGCTTCATAGTGGCCGCCGATGCGGCTGACCGTGTCGACGACGTGAAGCCACTGCTTTTTGAAAGTAACAGGCCCCGGGCGGGGTATGCCGGGCATCTTTATTCCGGCAAAGGTATCGAGGTGATCGATAAGCTCGCGCGAAGCATGCCTGATGTCGACTTTCACATCTTGGGTGGGACTGCCGACGACATCGCCGCGCAAAGGGCGCACATGAGTGGGTTATAGGTGATCACAGTGGCAAATCGCACGCTAGAGTCAAGCTACAAGGCGAAGTCATCAGGGAAGCTTCTGCGTCTCATCACCGCAGTCTTCTTTGCCATCCGGCGCATAGCCATGGGTTGATCCGCGCCGTTCGCTCGCCGGGAGCACGGTGGCGACGAGCGTTTGCATATCGATACGGACGAATTTATTGGTGTTCTCAGCAGCCTTGACCAGGCGTTAAATGTCTTTTTGGTGGATTGCGGCTCTTTGAGTCATGCGCGCATGCTGGCAGAGGCGCCGGCAGGCCGTGGTGTTGATGTGGTTAGAGGACGAAGTGCCATAACAGTTGGCAGCCTTTTGACCGTTGAGACTCGGCGAGCGCATAGGGAAACCATGCCTTTCCAGTCTATCAATGCAACCTACCATGCGAATAGGGAGCGTCTACTGGACATGCCGCGTGCTTTCTGTGTGAACTGCCCCCACTTTCGACCGGACAGTCGGCATAAGCAGAAAGGCTCAAGCACAGGCTTGAGGACAGGCTTATGTCTAACGCATATCGACACGTTGAATTGCTGACCGGTGATGTCCGCCGCAGGCGGTGGACAACCGAGCAAAAGCTGACGATCATTGAGCAGAGTTTCGAACCAGGCGAGACGGTATCTTCGACCGCTCGCCGCCATGGCGTCGCGCCCAATCTGCTTTATCGGTGGCGCAGGC
>NZ_MYFN02000026.1 GCF_004514425.2 Shinella sumterensis | reverse complement strand
CTGCGCCACCGATAAAGCAGATTGGGCGCGACGCCATGGCGGCGAGCGGTCGAAGATACCGTCTCGCCTGGTTCGAAACTCTGCTCAATGATCGTCAGCTTTTGCTCGGTTGTCCACCGCCTGCGGCGGACATCACCGGTCAGCAATTCAACGTGTCGATATGCGTTAGACATAAGCCTGTCCTCAAGCCTGTGCTTGAGCCTTTCTGCTTATGCCGACTGTCCGGTCGAAAGTGGGGGCAGTTCAGGGGGTACCTTTTTCCATGGCTACGGAGTGGCCGGGCAGTGCCTGGCTTCTTGAAATGACGGCTTCGGTGGATGGTTTGGCGACTGACACCGGGGCCGTTTTGCTTTTGGGGCTATTCATGCCGCCCCCTTTGCTTGCTCCCTTTCCCACTTGGCTAGCTCTTCCGCATTCCAAAGCTTGCGGCGATTGATAACCATCGGTTTCGGAAAGTTCAGCGCGGTGCTTTTTGTCCAGCGCCACAGAGACATTTGGCTAATCTTGTAGCGCTCTATTACCTGCGTAGAAGTCAGGTAGGTCATCTGTTCTCGTTTCCTTTCGAAAATCAATAAGAACGATCCAGTTATACAACGTTTTAAAGACTGGCTGGAATACCGTTTCTCGGAACCCAGAGTTATTCACAGGGTATTTTCTAAAAATCTGGGGAGTAGCCTACTTTTGCTTGACGGAGCCGAATCAATCATGGGCGCAAACCCATCGCTACGGGCCCGATCCAAGTAGGCGAATTTCAAGAGAACCGGATCGAGCGTGCTTCGCTTCATTATCCAGGTGAGATTGGGAAGAGCTCTTTATCCACCGCGCGGGTTAACCATCGCCATGAAGCAGATGCAGTCTGGAACGAACCTGCGCTTACGGCTATTGGACTCAGAATAAAGGCGGAAGTGTTCGCAGGCGACGAAATCGTTTCCGGTATGGCGAAAATGAACGTGAACAGCACCCTATCCGCCATTGCTCGCTTCATCCAAGAAACCATCCGGGTCATAGGGGAGGCATGAGCCATGCACGTCCCTCGCCACATTCAACCTGCGGCACGTCGCCAGATCATCGAGGCCGAAATCGAGCGGCTCATCAGTATGCTCGACATGGAAGATGGGGATTGCGACCTGGAGGACGGCTTTGACCAGGAATATGACGCAGCCGACGACAGGGAGGAAGACCCTTCGGAAAGCGGAGTTGCCGACCTTGACAGTCTTCGCGTGTTCTTTGGCTACGTCGATGACAAGAAACCATCCGGAGGATGATGCGCACGATAAGGGTCGTGCTCTAATTTGAGGACATCTATAAACGCAAAACGGGCGCTGAAGAAACCAGCGCCCGTTACCCTGTTTGCTACCCCGGAGGCAATGATCCACTCCAAGATACAGTCTTTTCCAGCTTAAGTGCTTGATTTTGTGGTGAGCGCGCAGGGATTCGAACCCTGGACCTACTGATTAAAAGTCAGTTGCTCTACCGGCTGAGCTACGCGCTCCCAGGCGGTGCGAAGCGCCCCGCGGAAGTGGGCGGAACATAGGCAGGAGGGTGTGCATGGTCAACCCGGAAAATGCACGGGAAAACAGCTTTTGCAACGTCGTGTCGACCGCCCCGACTTCGCGGGAAGCCGCGGCGGCCGGGCGGCTCAATGGACGGTGTATTTCAGGAGGCCAAGCGACCAGTCGACGCTGCGATTCTCCACATCGCGCGTCCAGGTCTGCTTGAGCGTGCCGGCGATGTCGGCGATGGTGGTGCGGGCATCCAGTTCCTTGGTCAGGCCGTAATCGTTCGGCGCGACCGCGGTGAGATCGACGTCGTCGGCGACGACGATGGCGACCAGCACATTCTCGCTCGGCCCTTCCGCCTCGAAATCGAAGCCGTAATAATCGTCGGGAATGGTGATCGGCGTGCCCGGCGCCAGCCGCGTGATCTTCTGCGCCGCTTCGTTCGGGAAGATCTGGGTCGCCTTGCCGTCCTTGTCGACGTCGTAAAGGATGAGATGGCCACCCGTGCGGCTCGTCACCGAGATGCGGAAGCTGTCGCCGTTCTTGAGATGATCCGAGGACAGCGAAACCTGGACGTCGCCGCTCTCGGCCTTGCCGAGAATGTCGCCGACGGCATCGACCGGGTCGGCCGCCACATAGGCGGTCTGCTGCGTATTTTCGACCTTCACCTCTTCGATCTTGCCCTCATCCGGCACCTGCTGCTGCGTGTCCGTGGCCGTCACCGCCGGGCTTACGGCGCTGGCGCCGAGCAGCGCATAGTTCACCTCGAGCTGCGGATCGAGGCCCTGGCACTGGCTTTGCGCCGCGCAATAGCTCTGGGACTGCTTCTTGACGTATTCGAGCAGTTCCGCGTTCGAGACGATACCGTTGCCATTGCTGTCGGCGGCCGAAATCTCGTGGCCGTTGACGTAGGACAGCGTGAAGACGCCGTGACGCTCTTCCGGCGGCAGGCGCGTATCGTCCCAGGCCACCTGGTAGGAAGAGGCGGCACTCCACGCTTCCACGCCGCTCTCCTTGGCGACCTCGGGCTTCACCACGGCGACATCGACGCGCAGGCCGCGCGTCTTCACCGCGTCGGCCGGCTTGGCATGAGGACGCGGCAGGAACCGCGCGCTTTCCATGGCATCGCCGACCTCCGTCGACAGGGAGCGCGAGATGGTGCCGGAATGGCACGCGTCGATGACGATGGTGACGGCGCGGTCCTTCAGCTTGGCGAGCATGGCATCGATCTCGTCGTCGAGGATCACGTTCGACCAGTCGCCATTGCCGGCCACGATGTCGTAGGTCGACAGCGCCTCGTCCAGGCCATCCTCCTCGTCACCGCTCACGTCCTTCACCTGCAGGCCGTGGCCGGAGAAGTAGAAATAGACCCGGTCCCCCGGCTGCGTGCCGTTGATGAGCCACTCGTCGATGCTGGCGAGGATGGCGGCGCGCGTCGCCTGCGCGTCGCGCAGGACGCGGATCGAATCCGCTCCATAGCCGAGCTTTTCCTTCAGCAGTTTCTCGATGAGAGGAGCGTCGTTCTTCGGGCCTTCCAGAAACATCTTTTCCGGCAGGTTGGCATAGGTGCCGATGCCGACGATGAGCGCCCGGTCGGCTGCCGCCGCGAATGTGGCGAAAGAAAGCGAAAGCAGAAGAGCTGCAGCATAGCGGATCATCAGAGCGTTTCCCGCGTATAGAGGGGCTGGATGGCGACGCTGGCTTCCTTGCCGTCGAGACGGGTCATGAGCGCTTGCAGCAGCGTTTGCGGCGTCACCTTCGGATCGGCGAGGACGGCGCCGATGGCATCGACCGGTTCCGCCGTCCAGATGGTGATCAGATGGTCCGCGCCATAGGGCTTCACCACCTCGACGTCGGTGAGCTTGAACTGCCCGCTTTCGGTGCCCGCCGCCTGCATGTCGAGGAACTGCACTTCGCCCGTATTGGCGAGATTGAAGACGAGCATGTTGGGATAGCGGCCGGGCGGCGCATCGAAGCGCAGGCGGTCGCCGGCCGCGTAGATATCGCGCACGGGCTTGAGCGATACCGAGCCCGGGTTCTGGCTCGCCATCGCCTTCAGGAAGTCGAGGAGCACGAACTTGTCGACGACCGACTGGATGCGGTCCGCGCCGACGTTCTCGCCCGCGACATCGCCATTCGGCGTGTAGAACACGCCGCTCTCCACGTCCCAGCGGAACGGCGTGCCGGTGCCTTCGGCATTGTTCGGGCGCTCGGCGGTCCCCGTGATGTCGAGAGCGATCTGGCCCGTCCAGCCGAGATCCTTAGCCGGCTTCACGAGCTTGGACGTTGTGCCCGTGGCAGCGCCGCCATCGGTGCCCGCCGGAAGGCCGCGTGTCAGCCGCACCACGACTTCGCTTTCCGAGCGCGCCACCTGCGGCATGAAATTGGGCACCTGCAACGCTTCGGAACGGTTCTTCACATTGCTGAAGATATAGTCCTCCAGCTCGATGCGGGTGATCACGCCGTCATCGTCGCGATCCGCGCTGCCCTCGACGGCGCGTGCAAAGCTCCAGCTCAAGGCGCCGCGCGGCTCGCCGTCGATGATGACTTCCGGCGTCGGCTGGCTTTCGAGCGATGCGGCGAGCACCGTCACCTGCTTGAAATCGATCTCCTTGACCTTCGCGCCGTCGACCGCCTCCTGCGAGGGCGCGGCGAGCTTCACCGTCACCGCCGGCGCAAGGCGCGTCTTGCCGCTGACCGATCGGCTCATGCCGCCGGAAAAGCAGCTGTCGGAGACGAAGAGCACATGCACGCCCTTGCTCTCCGCCTCGCCGAACCAGGCGTTCATCTCGTTGTCGACGATGATCTCGTTGAAGGTCTCAGCGGCGCGGTTGCGGTCGAAACCCGGCAGCTGGAGAAATTCGTCCAGACCGTCGGCCTCGTCGCCTGCGATGAGTTCGGGCATCTGCGCGCCGTGGCCGGCATAGGTGAAGATGATCGTATCGCCGGCCGCGGCCTTCGCCACCAGATCCGTCCAGGCCTTGCGGATATCGTCCTTGCGCGCCTGTTCGTTGGTGGACCTCGAACCCGGCGGACGACATCGCGCGATAGACATCTTCGGCATCGCGCACGGCACCATCAAGGCTCACGTCGTTGGGATACTGGTCGACGCCGACGACGAGCCCGTAGGTCTGGGCGGCAAGTGCTGGGCCGGGAAGCGCGACGGCGAGCGAAAGCGCAAGCAGGCGGTATAGGGGTCTGGGCATTCTCATTCCACGTCCACTTCCACGCGGCGATGCAGCTGGTTCAGCGTTTCCGTGTCATAGGCGCTGGCGTCGTCCGGCTTGAAGGGCTCGTCCTCGCCCTTGCCGACCGTGGCGATCGTGCCGGCATAGCCGGCATCGTGCAGGTAGGCCTTCAGCGTCTCGGCGCGGGCGAGCGAGAGCTTGTAGTTCGCGGCGGCGGATCCGACAGGGTCAGTGTGGCCGATCAGCGTGATGGAGGCCGGCTTCACCGCCTTCAGGCATTCGGAAAGGTCCTTGGCCGCCGCCACGCCGTCGGGCGTGAAATCCGCCGTGCCGAAGACGTAGCGAACGGGCGTCGACTTCTTCTTGATCTTCACGCCGCGGAACGAGACCTTGCAGCCGCCGCGCATGGCGAGCTGCACCGGTCGCGGCGCGGCAAGGCGCATCTCGCTGGCCAGCTTGTCGAGCCGCAGGATGTATTGCTCGTCGGGCGCCATCCATTCCGGCGTCAGCGTCTCGTTCGATCCGTCCTCCAGCGCCATCTGGTAGAAGCGCGAGGCCGCCTCGTAATCCTTGCGCTCGCGCGCGAGATCGCCCAGCGCGTCGAACACCTGCCAGGGGCCGCCATAAGCCTTCTGGAGGTCCTCCAGTTCCGTGCGGTGCGCATCCAGCCTGTCGCCGCCCGCCACCGCCGTGGAAATGCGGTTGAAGGCGGTCAGGCCGGCGATGCGGCCGACCAGCGTGCGCTCGTTGGCGCTGCAATTGGCCGTGCCGGCCGTCTCGGCGATCGAATGCGCCTTCCGCGCGTCGCCTGCATTGAAGGCCTCCACGACCCCCTTGAAAGCGTCGCAGGTGGCAGCCGCCGGCGCAGCACCGGCGAGCACGAAGAATGTCGCCGCAAGGGATCGCATCAGCATTGTCGGTCCAGCCCTCATATCCTCGAATGGGTCAGGCAGGGGCGCGGTCGCCCCTGCCCCGTTGTCACTTGATCTCGAACGTCACCATCTGGAGACCACTCGTACCATTGTCCTGCTCTGCCTGCTTTGCAAGGTTGATTGCAAGCCCGCGGCTCAACGGCTGCTTCGACTTCGCCGCCAGCTGCTGGGCCTTCTCGGGCGTCAGCTTCTGGTCGCCCAGCCCGCCGATCCGGCAGAAGGCGATCAGGGTCTCGCCGGCCGATGGCGTGTCGAAGGTGAGATTGCCCGTGCCCGCCTGCGGGATGAGCCGGCGTTCGCCCGGATTGAGCGTGGTGTTGCCGATCATCACATCCGGGATGATCTCCACCGTGCCGGTATCCTCGACATACACGACCTGCAGCTCGCAGGCGTGGTTGGTGGAGAGCTCGAAGCTCAGGTAGTCGCCCACCTTCGCGCTCGTCGAGGCGACATGCACGGCAAGCTTCACCTTGTCGGCCTGCGCCTTGTCGTCCTGCTTGTAGGCGGGAACGGCATAGGCCGTCTGGACCGGGTCCTCGGTGTTGTCGGTGGTCGGCTGCGTATGCGCGGTTTCGGCGGCCGCAACCTCATGGTTGACGCCGCGCTTCAGCGGCTTGAGCTGCCGCAACGGCTCCAGCATCAGGGCGAACTGCTCTTCCACCTCGACGCGCGGGATGGTGGAGCCTGCCTCGAGCGTTGCCACCCAGTCGAGCCCGATGCGCAGCGCGTTGACATCGGCAACACGACGGATATCGGAGGCGAACTCCTCCGGCGTCATGTCGAATTCGGCAGCAAGCTGCTCGAAATTCAGCTCGTCCTCGTACTTGTCGGCGAAGTAGGTGAAGATTTCCGCCCCGCCCGGCGCCTTCAGGCTGGTCTTGCCGCCGCCGGCCGTCGCCTCGGTGATGCCGAGACGATCCAGCGCGCTGACGAAGCGCTCGGTGTCGCGCTTGTAGACCTCGTTGAGCTTTTCCTGCGGCACATAGACGGCAAGCAGTTCGTCCTGCTGGTCCTTGGAAAACAGCGTCGAGGTCTGGATATGCTCGCGCAGCTGGTCACGCTTCGACAGGATGCCATCGAAATGGCAGTCGAAGCACGACCGGGCATTGACGATTTCCACACCCTTGCCGATCGGCCGCTTGCGGAAGGATACGATGGCCGTCGGGCCGATATCGAGCTGGTCCCCCTTGTTGGTGGAGAGGTAATAGCCCTGCATGCCGTTGGGGAGCGAGAAGATCATCTCGCCGCCATCGTGCTCGAAGGGTTCGAGCCCGGCCTTCAGCCGCACGCCATCCGGCCCCGCCGGGAAGCGCTTCAGCACCTGGCGCCCCACATCGCCGGCGAAGTCGTAGGACTTCCAGTAATAGCCGCCGAACGGCATGTCGTGGCGCTCCAGCATGCGGTTGTGGTCGGAAACGCCGGACGAACCGTCGGCGAAACCGGCGCGCACGATGCGGCGTCGTTCGATGTTCTGCGCGACATCAACACCGAAGCGCTTTTCGAGTTCGATGATGTTGGTCGGCAGCTTCATCAGGCGGTTATAGACCTTCGGCCGCGCGCCGTTGCTCATGAACCAGTCGACACGCATGATCGGCAACTGCGTCTGCGTGGCCTTGGAAAGCGCATGCAGCTGCGAATTGCTGGCCGGATCGACGCCGTAGAAATATTCGTTGATCAGGAAGTTGTAGTCGTCCTCGCTCCATTGCAGATCGCGAAGATCGATGCGCACCAGCAGGCCGTCGGAACCTTCGACTTCCTCCGGGATGACCAGTTCCGGTCCGTAGGACAGCGAGTTGAGGAGCTTCTTGAAGCCGCCCGCCAGCACCCTCATACGCTTGAGGAAGATCTCGTGCGTCTCGCAGCTCATCATGCCGTTATACTGGTCGCGGTAGCTGAAGTAGCGCATGAACGGCTGGTCGTGCTCGTCCACCTGCGAGATGTCGCGCAGCGCGAGGTCGACGAAATCGAGATATTTCAGCATCGGCCGCGAGCGCTTGGTCTGGCTGGCGGACACCGCCGTCGGCATCGCGGACTGGTTCAGCGAGTTGATCCAGTTGGCGAGGCTCTGCACTTCCGCGTCGTCCGGGCGCTTGCCGAGCGGCATGCGGCCGCTGGTGACGCTGGTGTACAGCAGCGACTTGGAGGCGTCGCCGGGGGTCACGAAAGCCGGATTGGCGGCAATCGAGGCAAGGTCACCCGACGGGAAGGAACCCTGCGAGCTTTCACCCGGGCCATGGCAATTGCGGCAATATTTGCCGATGAACGCATCGGCGGCGGATGCGAATTCCGCGCTGCCGCCGCCGGTCGTCAGCGCCGTCTCGGCCGTGGCCTCGCTGCATACGGGCGTCGCGCTGGTTTCCACCGGCGTCACCTTTACCTCGCGGTCCGCGAGGAAGGCATACATGGCCTGGCGGTCTTCCTCGGGAAGCGCCGAAAGACCCTTCGCGATGTGGCGCATGACCGGATCGGCCAGCGGCGAACCGGAGAGCTTCTTGCCCTCCTCGATCAGCCCCTTGGTAAAGACCTCATGCGAGGCAAGGCCACCCATGCGCGCCTTGGTGATATCGGGCGCCACTGCGCCGGTCAGCCCCTTTTCGCCCTCATAGGCGCGCTCCAGGTCAAGACCGTAGGTGGCGGTGCGCGGTGTGTGGCAGTCGCCGCATCCGCCGACATTCTCGACGAGGTAGCGGCCGCGCTCCATCTGGGTTTCTTCGCGCGCCTGGTAGGCCGGCACGGTGAAATGGCTGCGCTTCCACAGCGTGATCGTCGTCTGCCGGCTGAACGGGAACGCGATCTCGTGCTCTTTCGAGGCCGCGTCCGATTGCGGCATCGTCTCGATATAGGCTTTGATGTCGAGCACATCTTCAGGCTTCATGCCGCCATAGGAGGTGTAGGGCATGACCGGGTAGAGGTTGTCCCCCTCCTTGTCGACACCGGCCATCACGGCGTTCAGGAAGTCGGCATTCGACCAGCCGCCGATGCCGTTCGGATGGGCGGAAATGTTCGGCGCGAAGAATTTCCCGATGGCCGTCTGCATCTCCATGCCGCCGGACAGCAGCTCGGTATTGTCGCCGGAGCCGTGGCAGGCGCCGCAGCCAGCCGCACCGAACAGCACCTTGCCGTTCTCGACATTCGCCTGGTAGGTGCCATAGGCATCCGGCGCGAACGGATCGATGGCGAATGCCCCAGTCGGCAAGAATGCCGTCGGACAGAATGCCGCCATCGCGAGGCCGAGAAGCGCACCGAGGCGCGGCATCGGCTGGAAAAGCGCCATATTGAACACGCGCATGGCTTGTCCCTCACTCCAAAAAGCCGGCTGGCCGGCTATAAATCTGATCTCTCCGACAATTCCGCATGCAAAACCGCCTGGCAGTTTCCGCGGGAACTGTGCCTGAGCCTTTTCGCTGAACACAAATCATCGAAAATGCTCAATCCTTTTGTTTTTGCCGCATGCACCCGCGCCGAAGCGAGCCCGCTTCGGCTGGAAATGCACTAGCGAAACTCGAAACGTTCGAACTCGACACGGCGCGGTGGCTTGCCGAGTTCCCTCAATCCCTTTTCGATGGCCAGCCGCAGCGGCGGCGGCCCGCAGAACCACAGGTCGGCCTCCGCCGGGTCCATCGCCGTGCCGGATACGAGCTTTGCCGCATCGAGCCGCCCGTCGGTCGCGGAATTGTGCAGGACGAAGCTGAAATTGCCGAGCTTGTCGGCCTGCGCACGGAAAGTCTCTAGGCCGATCGCCTCCGCACCGTCGCGCACGCAATAGACCATATGGATGTCCTGACCCTCGTCGCCCTTCAGCCGGCTCGCCATGGCGAGGAACGGCGTCACGCCGATGCCGCCGGCAAGCCAGATCTGCTTCTTGCCGCCGCGTCTGTGGTTGAAGTGGCCGTATCCGCCCTCGAGCGTCAGCGCATCGCCGACGGCAACCGTTTCCCGCAACGCCTTGGTATAGTCGCCGAGCGGCTTGATGGCGAAGCGCACCGTTCCGTCCTCGTCGATGCCGGCGATGGTGAAGGGATGCGGTTCGCGCAGCCCGGCCTTGTTGACGCGGAAAAAGCCGAACTGGCCCGGCAAGGCCCTGAGCTTGCTGCGGGTGGGCCTCGCCGTGATGATCGTCGCGCCCTCGTGGCGCTCGACATCCACCACCTGGTATTTTCGCGTGCGGATCCAGGGCAGAAGCTGGGTATAGGCATAGCTGACGATGCCGAGCAGCGCGAAGAGGTTGAGATAGACCGCCAGCAGCGCCGTGCCGTCATAGGGGCGCTTGATGAACATCTGATGGAAGGCGACCAGAACGAACAGCAGGCCGATGAACCGGTGGGTAAAGCGCCAGAACTGATAGGGTATCTGGAAGCGTGTCTTCGGAATGACCTTCACGAGGCTGAGCACGAGCAGGAAGACGAAGCCGTAGAAGGCCCATTCGCCGGCGGTTTTTGCGAGCCTGTTGAGATCGCCGGTCAGCGAAAGCCCTTGGAAGTCCGGTGTCACGAAATAGTGCACGAGGATAAGACAGAGCACCGCAATGCCGATCTTGCGGTGGAAATGATAGATGCGGTCGAGCCCGCCGAACAGCCGCTCCACCAGCGGCGGGCGTGTCGCCATGAATTGCGCGATCGCCATGGCGACGAAGGCCATCGAGGAGGCCATCAGGGACAGGGTCGTTGCGCCATTGGTGTGGCTGACCGCCGGAACGGCGAGAACGCCGGCGGCAACGATCAGCAGAGTCGCGACGATGGAACCCGCGGTCAATCTATCCCCCAAAATGGAACTGGTCCTGAATGCCGGCATGCTTGCAAGGCCGCATGACATTCGTCAACCGCAATCCTCCTATCGACGGGCGGCCCGGCGGCTTTATTCGCCGCCTTGTGGCAAGCGGGGCGAAAACCGGCACGAGGCATCGATATGACAGTGGACCAGGCCACATAGCCATGACCGTCCACCCGCCAGGCGATTCGGCGAGAAGGATAAAATCGCTCCTGAACCGCCTCCGCGAGCCGGTGGTCCGCCCCGCCGACACGTCGCTGATATATCAGCCTGCTTGCTATCCGCTTTGCGACATGCCACCAAGTGATATATCAACGGAGTCTCCGCATGACGGCATCCGCGGCCTCGCAGGCCCACCTCGCCTATCTCGCCCTCGAGGGTCTGATCGTGACCCTGAAGCTGAAACCCGGCGCGCTTGTCACCGAAAAGCAGCTGATCGAGCTTTCGGGGCACGGCCGCACGCCGGTCCGCGAAGCGATCCAGAAGCTGGAATGGCAGGGGCTCATCGTGGTGCGGCCGCGCGCCGGCCTGCAGATCGCCGCGATCCGCCCGGACGATCATGCCGACGTCATGACCACGCGCCGCCAGCTGGAACCCTTGGCCGCAGCACTTGTCGCCCGCCATGCCAGCGACGCGCAGCGCGAAAGGCTGGTCGCCTGCGCACAGGCCATGACCGCCTGCTCGATCAACTCGGATATCGAAGGCTTCCTCGCCGCCGACAAGACTTTCGACGAGATCATGGAGGAGGCCTGCCCCAACCGCTTTCTCATCGCCGCCCTCGCCTCGCTGCAGACCCATGCGCGGCGCCTGTGGTTCACCCGCGCCGACAGCCGCCGCATGGATCGCTCCGTGGACCTGCATGTGAAGGTCATCCGCGCGATCCGTAACGGCGACCCTGCCGCCGCATCGGCCGCGATGACCGATTTGCTGGAAGAACTGTCCCGCTGAAACGAAAACGGCGGCCGGTAGGGCCGCCGCTTTGTGAAAGGAATGTATCGCCGCTCAGTCGACGAAGGCGCGCTCGATGACGAACTCGGCGGGCTTGCTGTTGGCGCCTTCCGTGAGGCCGGCCTGCTCCAGCAGGGCCTTGGTTTCCTTGAGCATGGCCGAGGAACCGCAGATCATGCCGCGGTCGATGGCAGGATCGAAACGCGGCACGCCGAGATCGGCAAACATCTTGCCGTTGGCGATGAGATCGGTGATGCGGCCCTGGAATGGGAAGTCCTCACGGGTCACGGTCGCGTAATGGCGCAGCTTGTCGCCGACGACCTCGGCCAGGAATTCGTGGTTGCGGATTTCCTCCACGAGGTCGAAACCGTATTTCAGCTCGGCCACTTCGCGGCATGTATGGGTCAGGATGACCTCGTCGAACTTCTCATAGGTCTCCGGGTCGCGGATCAGGCTCGCAAAAGGTGCGATGCCCGTGCCGGTGGAGAACATGTAGAGCCGCTTGCCGGGGGTAAGCGCATCGAGAACCAGCGTGCCGGTCGGCTTCTTGCGCATCAGCACGGTATCGCCCGGCTTGATCTGCTGGAGATGCGAGGTCAGCGGGCCGTCCGGCACCTTGATCGAGAAGAATTCCAGCTCCTCGTCCCAGGCCGGGCTTGCGATCGAATAGGCGCGGTAGATCGGCTTGTCGCCGACCATCAGGCCGATCATGGCGAATTCGCCGGAACGGAAGCGGAAGCTTTCAGGGCGCGTCATGCGGAAGCGGAACAGGTGATCCGTGTAGTGCTGCACGCTCGTCACCGTCTCGGCGAAAACGCCGGCGGGAATGGTTGCCACAAAGTCTTCTGTCTTGGCCGGTGCGTTCATGTCTGGATCGGTCCTGTCTGCGTCGGAAAATCTTGACGATAGGCAGATATTACATGTTGAGCAGCAAAGGAAGGTATTCCGTTCCAATGCGCCGAATGGCCGCGCAATAGTTTGCCGGCCATTCGATATTGCCTTCGTCGTGCCTGACGTCCTTGATCTCGCTCAAGCCTACCACGCGATTGCGGCCTTTGCCGGTCGCGGCGATGCGAAATCAGGCCCTGCGGCGCCAGCTGTACGAGCCCACTTCCTGTGAAGGACGCGCCGTCGGCTGGTAATGGTTTTCGATGCCCGGAAGGCGGTTTTCGGACAGGCGCTTCAGCGCCGTCGCATTGCTGACCGCAAAGCTGTCGATGCCACAGCGCAGCATCAACGGGATCTGGTCGATCAGCACATCGCCGACGGCCCGGATCTCGCCGGTATAAGCGAGTCGCGAGCGCAGCAGCGAGGCATGGCTGAAGGCCCGGCCATCGTTGAAGGCCGGAAACGCCACCGCGACCAGCGCGATGCGGTCCAGATGGCCGTCCAGCCTGCGCACGTCGTCCGCCGGATTGATCAGCACGCCAAGGCCGGTTTCGCCGCCCTCGGAAACTTTCGCCAGGAAATCGTCGAGCCCGACGATCGCCTTCTCGTTCGAGCCCGCCTTGGCGTCCTCGGTTTCGATCACCCAGGGATCATCGGCCACAAAACCGGCTTCGTTCCAGATTTTCGTCATGATCGCTCTCCTCAGGCCGCCGCAGCCGTCTTGTCACCGTAGAGCGCATCCTTGAAGGGCTGCGGTCCGACGCGACGATAGGCATCGAGGAAGATTTCCGAGGGATCGAGGCGCAAGCCGAGATAGGTGTTCACGATCACCTCCACGGCATCCGTCACCTTCTCCGGCTCGAAGCCGCGTCCGATGATTTCGCCGATCGAGGTGTTCTCGTCGCCCGACCCGCCGAGCGTGATCTGGTAGAGTTCTTCGCCCTTCTTCTCCACGCCCAGAAGGCCGATATGGCCGACATGGTGGTGGCCGCAGGCGTTGATGCAGCCGGAGATCTTGATCTTCAGCTCGCCGATTTCCGCCTGCCGCTCGGGCGAACCGAAACGGGTCGACAGTTCCTGCGCGACCGGGATCGAGCGCGCATTGGCCAGCGCGCAGTAGTCCAGCCCCGGACAGGCGATGATATCGGTGATCAGGCCGGCATTGGCGGTCGCAAGACCCGCAGCGACCAGCCCGCGATAAACCGGCTCCAGATCCGCCAGCGCGACATGCGGCAGGATGAGGTTCTGCTCGTGGCTGACGCGGATCTCGTCGAAGGCATATTCCTCGGCGATATCGGCGACGGCCTCCATCTGCGTGTCGGTCGCGTCGCCCGGAATGCCGCCGATCGGCTTCAGCGAGATCGTCACCATGCCGTAGTCGGGATGCTTGTGCGGCTGCACGTTGTTCTGCACCCAGCGTGCGAATTCCGGGTCCGCCTTCTTCCACTGCGCAAGGTTCGCCCAGCCTTCTGCACGGGGGCCGAGTTCCGGCGGCGCGAAATAGGCCGAAATCGCGGCAACGTCGCGCTCGGGCAGCTTCAGCTCGGTGTCGCGCAGCTCGGCGAACTCGGCCTCCACCTGACGCGAAAGCTCCTCCACGCCGGTCTCGTGCACGAGAATCTTGATGCGTGCCTTGTACTTGTTGTCGCGGCGGCCGTGCAGGTTGTACACGCGCATGATGGCGGTCGTGTAGGACAAGAGGTCCTGCTCCGGCAGGAAGTCGCGGATCTTCTTGGCGATCATCGGCGTGCGGCCCTGCCCGCCGCCGACATAGACGGCAAAGCCGATCTCGCCCTTCTCGTTCTTCTTCAGGTGCAGGCCGATGTCATGCACCTGGATGGCGGCGCGGTCGCGTTCTGCTCCCGTCACGGCGATCTTGAACTTGCGCGGCAGGAAGGAGAATTCCGGGTGCACGGACGACCACTGGCGCAGGATTTCCGCGTAGGGCCGCGGATCGGCGACCTCATCGGCGGCAGCGCCGGCGAAATGGTCGGCCGTGACATTGCGAATGCAGTTGCCCGACGTCTGGAGCGCATGCATCTCGACGGTGGCGAGATCGGCCAGCGCATCCGGCAGTTCCGAGAGCTTCGGCCAGTTGTACTGGATGTTCTGGCGCGTGGTGAAATGGCCATAGCCACGGTCGTACTTGCGCGCGATATAGGCGAGCTTGCGCATCTGGCGGGCGTTCAGCGTGCCATAGGGAATGGCGACGCGCAGCATATAGGCATGCAGCTGCAGGTAGACGCCGTTCATCAGGCGCAGCGGCTTGAAGGCATCCTCGGCCAGTTCACCGGACAGGCGGCGCGCGACCTGATCGCGGAACTGCTCCACACGGTCGGAGACAAAGGCGTGGTCGAATTCGTCGTAACGGTACATTGAAACGTCCTCAGGCGGCCGGTGCGGCCGTCGCAGTCAGGCCGGAATAACCGGCGGCATAGGCAATGGATGGTCCTTCGGCACGGATGCGCTCGCGCATGCGCAGCGGCCGCAGGACGCCGTCGACTTCTTCGACGTCCACGACGTTGACGTCAACCACCTTGTTGTCGGCGAAGGCCTGCTTGCCGGTGGCCTCCAGCGCGTCGACGGCCTCCTTGTGGCGCGCCACGAAGGCGTCCTGGAGATGTTCGTTCCAGTTGCCGGCGGCATCCAGCCAGACGGAGATGCCGTCGGAAAGGCGGTTGGCTGTCAGAACCTTGTCGGCCATGTCATGCTCCCAATGCTGCTGTCGTGCGAACCGGCTCGCGCACGAGCGGTTCGGAATGTTCGAAATTGGCGCCGGCGACGGCGTCGCCGATGATCACCATGACCGGGCCGGAAAGCTCGTCGCGATGCTCCAGGCCGGGCAGATCCTTGAGTGTACCATGCAGCAGCCGCTTCTCGCGCCTGCTGGCATTTTCCACCACGGCGACGGTCGTCTCGGCCGGCAGGCCGGCTTCCATCAGGCGCGCGGCAACGGAAGCGGCGACCGTGCGGCCCATATAGACGGCCACGGTCGCGCCGGAAATGGCCAGACGCGCCCAATCCGGCAGAACCGATCCCGTCAGGTCGTGGCCCGTCGTGAAGACCAGCGAGGAGGCGACGCCGCGCAGCGTCAGCGGCAGCTCGAAATCGGCGGCCGCGGCAAAGGCCGAGGTGATGCCCGGCACGATCTCATAGGTCACGCCGGCCCGGCGCAAAGCGGCCATTTCCTCGCCGGCGCGGCCATAGACGAGCGGATCGCCGGATTTCAACCGCACGACGCGCTTGCCCGCCTTGCCGAGTTCGACCAGCAGGTCGTTGATCTCTTCCTGCGACTTGGAGTGACAGCCCTTGCGTTTTCCCACGGAAAGGCGCTCGGCATCGCGGCGGCCCATGTCGACGATTGCCTGCGGCACCAGCGCATCGAAGACGATGACGTCGGCTTCCATCATCACGCGCTGGGCGCGCAACGTCAGCAGGTCTTCCGCACCCGGGCCGGCGCCGACGAGCCAGACATGGCCGGCTGCTTTGCCCTGCGAATTCAGGAGCGTGTTGGCCGTACGGCGCGCCAGCTCGACATCGCCATTGTTGACGGCATCGGCGACCGCGCCCTGGAAGAACCGCCGCCAGAACACCCGGCGCGTGACACCGCGCGGCAGGATGCGATCGACGGCCTCACGGTAGCTGTTGGCAAGACTTGCAAGACGGCCGAGCGACGGCGAAAGGAGCTGGTCGACCTGGGCGCGGATCATCTGGGCCAGCACGGGCCCCGCCCCTTCCGTGCCGATGGCGACGGCGACGGGCGCGCGATTGACGAGCGCCGGCGTGAAGAAATCGCAATATTCCGGCTGGTCGACGGCATTGACGGGGATGCGAAGCGCCCGGGCGGCCGCGGCAATGGCCCGGTCCGCGGCGGCGTCGCCGGTCGCCGCGAACACCAGCGCCGCGCCGTCGATGAGCGCGTCGGAAAAGGGTGCGCGGATGAGGACGAGCCCCTTGTCCGTGATGAATCGCTCGAAATCGGCGTCCGGGGTTTCGGCGACAACGACGATGCGGGCATCGGTATTGAACAGCAGGCGCGCCTTGGCGAAGGCCTCATCGCCTTCGCCCACGACAACGACCGTCCTGCCGCTGACGCGGAAGAACGCCGGGAATGTCGAAAGCTTGCTCTGCGCCTCAGTCATGATCCGATCCGGTTGGAGTGTGCGCACTATCGCGAAAAATTGCCAGAAACAAAAGAAACATAAATTCCAATGCCCAAGGCGGGGCGTATTGTTTTGCTCTGCACCCCCGCATTTTGAGCATAAGTCACCGGCCGCCCTTGCCTGCCGGCCGCCGCGCCCGCTAAGGATGGCCATCAAGCCAAAGGGAAATCCCACATGGACCAGGCAACCCTTGCCAAGCGCCTTCTCGACGTCATCCAGTCCGACATCCTGCCCCTGACACAGGTGGGTGTCGCCGCCGGCAACAAGGTTTTCGGCGCCGCGATCCTGCGCAAGTCCGACCTGTCGCTCGTCATCGCCGAAACCAACAACGAGACCGAAAATCCGCTCTGGCACGGCGAAGTGCATACGCTGAAACGCCTCTACGAGCGCGTGGAAAAGCCCGATACCAAAGACTACGTCTTCCTGTCGACGCATGAGCCCTGCTCGATGTGCCTGTCGGCGATCACCTGGGCCGGCTTCGACAATTTCTACTATTTCTTCAGCCACGAGGATTCGCGAGACAGCTTTGCCATCCCGCACGATCTGCGCATCCTCAAGGAAGTCTTCCGGCTGGAGCCGGGCGGCTATGCGAAGACGAACGCCTTCTGGCACTCCGCCGCCATCGCAGACCTTATCGCGACCGCAGGCGACGAAGAAAAGGCAGCGCTGAAAGCGCAGGATGCCGAGATCCGGGCCGCCTATGATGCGCTTTCGGAGAGCTACCAGTCCGGCAAGGCCGGAAACGCCATCCCGCTGAATTGAGACCCGCCATGCAGCCGAGCCGCGACATAGACCGCCTGATCGAGATCATGCAGGCCCTGCGCCAGCCGGAAACCGGCTGCCCCTGGGATATCGTCCAGACCTTCGAGACCATCAAGCCCTACACGATCGAGGAGGCCTACGAGGTCGCCGACGCGATCGAACGCAACGACATGGACGATCTCTGCGAGGAGCTGGGCGACCTGCTGCTCCAGGTCGTCTTCCATGCGCGGATCGCCGAGGAGCGCGGCGCCTTCGATTTCGGCAGCGTGGTGGAAGCCGTCACCCGCAAGATGATCCGCCGCCACCCGCATGTCTTCGAACGCTCGGATGCACAGACGCCGGAGGCTGTGAAGCTGCAATGGGACGCGATCAAGCAGGCGGAGAAGCGTGAACGCAAGGAGCGCCGCGCCCTCCGCGGCCTGCCAGAGGACCCGCTGCGCGGCCATCTCGGCTCCGTGCAGCGCTCCTTCCCGGCCCTCGTCGAGGCGCTGAAGCTCCAGGAACGCGCGGCCAAGGTCGGCTTCGACTGGTCCGAACCGGCGCCCATCCTCGACAAGATCGAGGAAGAGATCGGCGAACTGCGCGCAGCCCTTGCCGCCGGTGACCAGACAGCCGTCGCCGACGAACTCGGCGACCTGATCTTCGCGCTGGTCAATATCGGCCGCCATGTCGGCGCCGATCCGGAAATGGCGCTGCGCGGCACCAACACCAAGTTCCGCAACCGCTTCTCGCATATCGAAGACAGTCTCGCCGCCAATGGCGAAAGCCTGGAGGATGCGACGCTGGAGCGAATGGAAGACTTGTGGCAGGCGGCGAAGCAGATCGAGCGGCAGCTGGCAAAATAGCGCTGGTGGCGGCTCGAAAGTAGACGCCGATGCGTGGATTCGCAGCCATGGTGCGCCACCCTACCAAATCCGCCACCGGCGGTCATCTCACCAACGCCGTTACCTGCGTTCACCCCACCCACCGGCGTCATCCTCGGGCTTGACCCGAGGATCCAAGCGGCAAGCTCAGCGGGTGTGGGTGGATCCTCGGGTCAAGCCCGAGGATGACGATGGAGAAGTTTTAGGAAGGCTTTAAGCGTTCAAGAAAAGGAGAGGTCTCAAACTTTCCAATAAGCGCGAATGCAAGGTGCCGGAGGCAATAGCCTCAGCGCTCCCAATCCTCGCGCACCGGCTTGCCACCGATGCCGAGGCGTCGGTCGAGCTCGGCGGCTTCGGTCTCCGTCAGACGCAGTTCCAGCCGCACATTGCCGTCTTCCAGGTCCTCGCGTGCATCGACGATCGAATGATCGTAGATCCACGGCAGAAGCTGCAACTGTGTGATGGGCACGATGACGTCACGGTCGACCAGCACGCCGGAAAGCCGCTTGTTGATCTCGTCAAGCAGGGCGTCGACGCCCTCGCCCGAAATGGCGGAGACGGCAATGACGTTCGGCTGCGTCGCGGCCTTGTTCACCAGCGCCTCGCGCGCCTCCGGCTCCAGCCGGTCGATCTTGTTCCAGACCTCCAGGATGCGCTCGGCGCCGTCCTTCTCGTCGATGCCGAGATCGGCGAGGATGCGCAGGACATCGGAGGATTGCGCGCCGTTGTCCGGGTCGGACATATCGCGCACATGCAGGATGAGATCGGCCTCCAGCACCTCTTCCAGCGTCGCCCGGAAGGCCGCCACGAGATGCGTCGGCAGGTCGGAGATGAAGCCCACCGTGTCGGAGAGGATGACGGTGCGGCCCTGCGGCAGCTTCATGCGGCGCAGCGTCGGGTCGAGCGTCGCAAACAGCATGTCCTCGGCCAGAACGCCCGCGCCGGTGATGCGGTTGAACAGCGTCGACTTGCCGGCATTGGTGTAGCCGACAAGCGCCACGATGGGATGCGGCACCTTCTTGCGTTTGGAGCGGTGCAGCTGGCGGGTGCGGCGCACCTGCTCCAGCTCGCGCTCCAGCTTGACGATCTTGTCCTGCAGCAGGCGGCGGTCGGCTTCGATCTGCGTTTCGCCGGGGCCGCCCATGAAGCCCGCGCCGCCGCGCTGGCGCTCAAGGTGGGTCCAGCTGCGCACGAGGCGGCCGCGCTGGTAGTTGAGATGCGCCAGCTCGACCTGCAACGTGCCTTCCTTGGTGGAGGCGCGGCGGCCGAAGATTTCGAGGATCAGGCCCGTGCGGTCGATGACCTTGGCGTTCCATTCCTTCTCGAGATTGCGCTGCTGGACCGGCGTCAGCGGATGGTCGACGATGACGAGACCGGCATTGTGCTCGTCGAGCGCCGCCTTGATCTCCTCGATCTTTCCGGTGCCGAGCAGCGTGCCCGGCTTCGGCTGGGCGACCGGCACGAGCGCCGAATGCACGATCGTCAGGTCGATGGCGCGCGCGAGACCGACGGCCTCTTCCAGCCGCGCCTCGTCGGACCGCGTGATGACGGTCGGATCGGCTTTCCCGCGCGCCTTCAGAACGGGTGCGATGACCACGGCGCGCATGTCGTCCCGGTGCTTTTCAACATCCGGAACGAGGGAATCCTTGGAAGTATCGGATTTGCTAATCTTCGTTGGTCCTGTCAGGAGCCGTTTTCCTCGGTCTCGAACATCTGCAACGGCTGGCCGGGCATGATGGTCGAGATGGCGTGCTTGTACACGAGCTGCGAATGACCGTCGCGACGGAGCAGGACGCAGAAATTGTCGAAGGAGGTGACAACCCCGGTCAGCTTGACCCCGTTGATGAGAAAGATCGTCAGAGAAATCTTTTGCTTGCGAACGGTATTGAGAAAAAGATCCTGCAGGTTCTGAGAACGTTCCGCCATCGCGCCGCTTCTTTCTGATTGCCGGCCCTTGAGACCGGTTGACTGAAAATAAAATGTCCCCGTGGTCGGGAATGAATTTCCAGACCGCCGAGTTTGGTATCAAATCGCGGTCTTCTCCGCAACGTCGAAAAAGGCGTCGCGAATTTTCTGCGCGATGATTCCGGGATGGCCGTTGGCGATCGTCCGGCCGTCGATGGAGACGATCGGAAGGCAGATCGTCGTGGCGCCGGTGATGAAAACCTCGCGCGCCTCCAGCATTTCGGCAACGGAAAAACGCCGTTCCGCGACCGGCAGGCCGAGCGTGGCGGCCACATCCAGCAGCGTGGTGCGGGTGATGCCGCGCAGGATGCCGGGATCGGCCGGCCGTGTCACGAGCGTGCCCGCCTTGTCGACGATCCAGAGATTCGTGGCGGCCCCTTCCGTCACATTGCCCTCGGCATCGACGAAGATCGCCTCATACCCGCCCGCCTCTTTCGCCCGCTGGCGCGCCAGCACATTGGGCAGCAGGCCGACGGTCTTGATATCCACCCTGCCCCAGCGGTTGTCGGGCGCGGTGAAGGCGCTGACGCCCGCCGCATGTTTCGCCGCGATGGTCGCCGGGTTGAGCGATTTGGCCGTCACGATGAGCGAGGCGCGCACGTCGGGCGTCGGGAAGACGTGATCGCGGCGCGCCACGCCGCGCGACACCTGCACATAGACCAGGCCGTTCACCACGCGGTTGCGCCTGAGCACTTCGCGCATGATGCGCACGAGGGCCGCCCGCGGCATCGGCGGGCGGATGCGGATTTCGGAAAGCGACCGGTCGAGCCGGTCCAGATGCCGGGTCATGTCGACCAGAAAACCCTGCGCCACCTGGCAGACCTCGTACACCGCGTCGCCGAACATCAGGCCGCGATCCTCGATATGCACCGTCGCATCGGCATGGCGCACGTAGCGGCCGTTCACATAGGCAAAGCGAAGCATGAGGCGATCCTGTTACGATGCGGACGGGACGCGGGCCGCGTGTCCCGGTATGGCGGTCTAGAAATACTGGATACTGACGCGGAAGAGCTGCTCGACATGGCGCACCGATGCGGCCGCAGCAAACAGCACGACCCGGTCCTTCGCCTTGATCTTCGTGTTGCCATCCGGCCGGATGACCGTGCCCTCGCGGTAGACCGCGCCGATGCGGATGCCTGCCGGCAGCTCGATTTCGCGCAGCGGCTTTCCCACGAGCAGCGAGGTTTCCAGCGCCTCCGCCTCGATCACCTCCGCCGCGCCCTTCTGCACGGCATAGACCGAGCGGATACGGCCCTTGCGGACATGCTGGAGGATGCCCGAAATCGTCACCGCGCGCGGATTGATATGCGAGTCGATGCCGAGCGTCTTGGTGAAATCCTCGTAGCTCGGGTCGTTGATCAGGACGAGGTTCTGCTTGCAGCCGAGGCGCTTGGCCATCACGCTGCCGAGAATGTTGATCTGGTCGTTGTTGGTGAGCGCGACGATCAGGTCCGCGTCCTGGATATCGGCCTGGAGCAACATCTTCTGGTCGAGCGCCGAGCCGTGCAGGACGACCGTGTTGCGCAGCTTGTCGGCAACGGCGACGGCCCGCTCGCGGTCGCTCTCGATGATCTTCAGTCGGGTCTTCGGCTGGTAGTCCTCGATGGCGCGGGCGACGAAGTAGCCGATATTGCCCCCGCCGGCGATGACGATGCGCGCCGCCTCCTGCTCCTCATGGCCAAACAGCGCGAGCGTGCGCCGCACATGCCCCTTGTCGCACACGACATAGGCGAGATCACCGGAATGCAGCTGGTCGGACGAACTCGGCACGAACAGCTTCCCGTTGGAAACGATGCCCGTCACCGTGGCATTCAGATCGGGGAAAAGCTCGCTCAGCTGCTTCAGCGGCGTCTCGACGACCGGGCAATCCTCCATGCACTCGATGGCGACCATGACGATGCGATCGTCGGCGAAGCGCACCACATCGGTGGCGCCGGGAAACGAGATGCGCCGCAGCACCATCTTGCCCACCTCCACCTCCGGCGAGATGGTGACGTCGATGGGCATGTTCTCGCGTGAGAAGAGGTCGGAATATTCAGGCGCGAGATAGCTCTGCGAGCGGATGCGGGCGATCTTGGTCGGCACGTTGAACAGCGAGTGCGCCACCTGGCAGGCGACCATGTTGATCTCGTCGTAGAGCGTCACGGCGATGATCATGTCGGCCTGGTCGGCGCCGGCCTTGGCCAGCACCTCCGGATGCGCGCCATGGCCCACGACGCCGCTGACATCCAGCGTATCGGTGATGGCAGATATCAGCGAGGCCTTGTTGTCGATGACGGAGACATCGTTGCCCTCCTGCGAGAGGCGTTCCGCGATACCGTAGCCGACGCGTCCGGCGCCGCAGATGATGACCTTCATGCCCTGAACCCCAGAATCGCCTTAAGGCCTTATACGCCAAGCGATTTCAGTTTGCGATGGAGCGCCGAGCGCTCCATGCCGACGAATTCGGCCGTGCGGGAGATATTGCCGCCGAAGCGGTTGATCTGGGCGATCAGGTAGTCGCGCTCGAACATTTCGCGCGCCTCGCGCAGCGGCAGCGTCATGATGTGCTGGTCGCCCTGCGTGGAAATCTTCGGCAGCATGTCGCCCACTTCCGTCGGCAGCATGTCGGCCGAGATCGGCGTATCCGGGCCGTCGCTTCGGGCGAGGATCATCAGACGCTCGATATTGTTGCGCAGCTGGCGGATGTTGCCCGGCCAGTCGTGCGCCTGGAGCACCGCCAGCGCATCGTCGCCGATCTTGCGGGCGCGGATGCCGGCCTGCTCGCTGACCTGGCGCATGAACATGTCGACGAGGAAGGGAATGTCCTCGCGCCGTTCCGCAAGCGGCGGCACGCGCAGCGGCACGACGGCCAGCCGGTGATAGAGGTCCTCACGGAAACCGCCTTCGGCGATCAGGCTTTCGAGATTGTAGGCGGTGGACGAGATGATGCGCACATCGACCTTGACCCGCTTGGAGCCACCGACGCGCTCGAACTGCTGGTCGACCAGCACGCGCAGGATCTTGTTCTGCGTCTCGCGCGGCATTTCGCCGATCTCGTCGAGATAGAGGATGCCGCCATGCGCCTCTTCCAGCACGCCGGTCCGGCGCGGCTGGCCGGGCGTTCCCTCGGTCCCGAAGAGCGCGATCTCCATGCGCTCCGGCGTGATCGCCGCCGCGTTCAGGACGACGAACGGCCCGTTCGCGCGGCTCGACTTGCGGTGGATCATGCGCGCCACCAGTTCCTTGCCGGACCCGGACGGGCCAAGGATCATGATGCGGCTGTTGGTCGGCGAGACCTTTTCGATGTTCTGGCGCAGCTGCGAGACCGCGACGGACGTGCCGATCAGTTCGACGGGATCGCCCGACCGCTTCTTCAGCTCCGTCACCTCGCGGCGCAGCTTGGAGTTCTCCAGCGCCCGTTCCGCGATCAGGATCAGCCGGTCGGCCTTGAAGGGCTTTTCGATGAAATCGTAGGCGCCGCGCCTGATGGCCGAGACGGCGGTCTCGATATTGCCGTGGCCCGAAATCATCACGACAGGCAGGTCGGGGTGGCGGCTCTTGATCTCGTCGAGCAGCGCAAGCCCGTCGAGCTTGCTGCCCTGCATCCAGATGTCGAGGAAGACGAGGCGCGGCACGCGGTCGCTGATGGCGGCGAGCGCGCTGTCGCTGTCGAAGGCGGTGCGGGTCTCATGCCCCTCGTCCGACAGGATGCCGGAAACGATTTCGCGGATGTCCTCTTCGTCGTCCACTACGAGAATATCAGACGCCATGGCTTACTTCCTTGCTCTTATTCTTGTCCGCATCGACGGCCACCGTTTCCTCATAGGGCAGGATCACGCGGATCATCGCCCCGTGGCCGTGATCGAAATCCGCGGGGGCATCATGCAATTCCAGCTGCCCGCCATGGTCTTCGATGATCTTCTTCACGATGGCGAGGCCGAGGCCCGTGCCCTTCTCGCGCATCGTCATATAGGGTTCGAGAATGCGATGCCGGTTCTCGGTCGGCAGGCCCTTGCCGTTGTCGATGACGTCGACAACGAAACGCCGGCCCGGATCGTCCGCGACGGCCCGCACGAACACCTTCGGCTGCGCCCTCCCGGCATCCGGCGCCACGGCCTCGATGGCCTCGACGGCGTTCTTGATGAGATTGCCGAAGGCCTGCCCGAGCATGCGCTGGTCGAAGAGCCCCGTCAGCGGCACCTCGCCGAAATCCTTTTCGAAGGAGACATGGTTATTGCCCATTTCGCGCAGGAATACGGCGTCCTTGAGGATGGTGCGCAGGTCCGAGCGCTCCTTCGTCGGCTTGGGCATGCGCGCGAAGGACGAGAACTCGTCCACCATGCGTCCGATATCCTCCACCTGCCGCACGATCGTATCCGTACACTGGTCGAACACCGCGCGGTCTTCCTGGTCGATCTGCTTGCCGTAACGGCGGCGGATGCGCTCGGCCGAAAGCTGGATCGGCGTCAGCGGATTCTTGATTTCGTGCGCGATGCGGCGCGCCACGTCCGCCCAGGCGGTCGAGCGCTGGGCGATGACGAGATCGGTGATGTCGTCGATCGTGACGACGTGCGAATCCTGCGCGTCCTTGGTTTCCTCGCGCGTCACCTGCACGTTCAGCGTCCGCTCCTTGCCGCCATGCATGATGTTGATCTGGCGGCGGTGGTCGTTGCGATAGCGCGTGGCGCCCTCGGCCAGCACCGCCGCGATCTCCGGCGCCACCTCCGAGAGCGGCTTGCCGATCAGGTCGGCGGCATCCCGGCCGAGCAGGATTTCGGCCGAGGTGTTGACGATGGTCACACGCCCGTCGCCCTCCACGCCGATGACGGCCGCCGTCACGCCGGACAGGACCGCCTCGATGAAGCGGCGGCGATCGTCGACCTCGTCCTTCGCATCGAGGATCTGCGCCTGCTGGATGCGGATTTCCGAGATCATCTTGTTGAAGGTACGCGAGAGATTGCCGACGTCGCCATCGGCCGTGCGGACCGGAACGGACACGTCGAGATTGCCCGAGGCGACGCTGTCGGCCGCGCCGATCAGCTGGCGGATCGGCCGCACGATGCGGTCGGCGATCGCGATGGCCGTCCAGATCGCGGCGAGCAGCACGATCAGCGCGAAGCCGAGATAGAGCAGCCCGAAGGCGACCTGAAGCGGGGTGCGGCCGGATTCCAGCGCGCGGTATTCCGCGGTGTTCTCCTCCATCAGCCGCATGGAGCGCATCACTTCGGGGTCGACGGTGCGGATCGTATAGAGGAACGCGTCGGAGATGTTTTCCAGCTTGATGATCGCGCCGACCAGGTTGGTCATGCCCGGCGGGATCAGCGTCGGCTGGCCGGCGGCAGAGGCGCGCAGCGCATCGGGCGGGACCGGCGGAAGCTCCCCCTCCACCTGGATATTGGCCTGGAGGATCGGGGAACCGTCGGCCCTGAGCAGAAAGGCGCCGAGCATGCCGCGCCCGCGCGCCTGCCGCGTCATGAGTTCGATGAAGCCGGAGCGGTCGAGGCTGTAGAGCTGGCGGTTGCGGTCGAGGTCGTTCGCCATCGAGACCGTCTGGCCCTGCAGGTAGCTGGCATTTTCCAGCATGTAGGCCTGCGCCACGTTGAGCGAGGAACTGACGATCGATTGCGTGCGGATGGAAAACCAGCGGTCGAGGCCGACATCGAGCGTGATCGAGGCGAAGATCGCGACCAGCACGGCCGGCGTTATGGCGACGATGGAAAACAGCGCCACGATGCGCACATGCAGGCGCGCCGCTGCACGGCCACGCCGGCGCGCGCGCAGCAGCCGCGCGATTTCCCGCCCGATCAGGAACATCAGACCGACGATGAAGATGGCATTGATCGCCGCCGAGGCGATGACGACGTTCGGTTCCGGGCGGATCGGCGTCAGGCCGAGCAGGATGAACAGCGAGATCGTGGCGGCGACGAGCGCGCCGCCGGCGAGCAACAGCCCGGGCAGCGCAAACGAGGCGCGGCGATCCGCGATGACCGTTCCGGTCTCCTCCTGCGAAAGCACGTCAACGTCTTCCGTCATCTGCCGCATCGCTTCCCCGGCCACGCGCCTGCCAGGCGCGAAGGCTTTATCTCGTGTTTTCCGGGATGTACCGACCGTGTGTCAGGCGCGCCCGCGCCCCTGTCGTGACGGACGGGCGCGCGGACCGAGCCGACCGCCTCCCTCTGTTACCCTCAAGCAACAGATTGTGGCCAAAATGCAACGCCTTCGTCAGGCAAGTCAAGCCGAGCGGGAGCTTCTATAGACGGAAACGCCGAGTTCTCGGATTTTCTTGCGCAGCGTGTTGCGATTGAGGCCGAGCAGATCGGCGGCCTTGATCTGGTTGCCGCGGGTCGCGGTCAGCGCGGCGAGAATCAGCGGATACTCCACTTCGGCCAGCACGCGGTCATAAAGGCCCGACGGCGGCAGGCCGTCGCCGAAGCTCGCGAAGTACTGACGCATGTTCTCCTCGACGGCCTGCGAGATCGATAGCGGGCCGGAACGCACCACCGCCTTTTCCATCGGGCTGTCGGGAATGTCGGCCCTCAGTTCCGTCTCGATGATCTCGCGCGTGATGACGTCCTGCGGGTAAAGCGCGGTCAGCCGGCGCACGACGTTTTCCAGCTCGCGCACGTTGCCCGGCCAGGGATGCGCCTTCATCAGCTCCAGCGCTTCCTGGTCGAAGCGCTTGGCGTCGAGCCCTTCCTTCTCGGCCTGCTGCACGAAATGCCGCACGAGATCGGGAATGTCTTCCGCCCGGTCGCGCAGCGGCGGCAGGCGCAGCGGCACGACGTTGAGGCGGTAATAGAGATCCTCGCGGAACAGGCCCTGGTTGATGGACTGCTTGAGGTCCTTGTTGGTCGCCGCCACGATGCGCACATCGGTGCGGATCGGCGTGCGGCCGCCGACGGTGGTGTACTCGCCCTGCTGCAGCACGCGCAGCAGGCGCGTCTGCGCATCCATCGGCATGTCGCCGATCTCGTCGAGGAACAGCGTGCCGCCCTCGGCCTGCTCGAAGCGGCCCGTCGAGCGGTTCTGCGCGCCGGTGAAGGCCCCCTTTTCGTGGCCGAAGAGCTCCGATTCGATGAGGTCGCGCGGGATCGCCGCCATGTTGATCGCGACGAAGGGCCCGTTTCGGCGCTTGCCGTAATCGTGCAGCGCGCGGGCGACCAGCTCCTTGCCGGTGCCCGATTCACCGGTGATCATCAGCGTCAGGTCCGTCTGCATGAGACGGGCGAGCACGCGGTAGATTTCCTGCATGGCCGCCGAACGCCCCACGAGCGGCATGCCGTCCTGCGTGTCGTCGTCCAGCCGCGCGGGCTTGCGCTTCGGCTCCGCCAGCGCGCGGCCGATGATGGCGATGAGTTCGGTCAGATCGAAGGGCTTCGGGAGGTAGTCGTAGGCCCCCTTCTCCGAGGCCTTGATCGCCGTCATGAAGGTGTTTTGCGCGCTCATCACGAGCACCGGCAGGTCCGGTCTCGCCTTCTTGATGCGCGGCAGAAGGTCGAAGGCGTTCTCGTCCGGCATCACGACGTCGGTCACGACGATATCGCCCTCGCCGGCGGCGACCCAGCGCCACAGCGTTGCCGCATTGGAGGTGATGCGCACGTCGTAGCCGGCCCGGCTGAGCGCCTGGTTGAGCACGGTGCGGATCGCGGCATCGTCATCGGCGACGAGGACTGTGGCGCCTGTCATCAATCATGTCCTTTGGTCTTGGGAAAGTCGTCGTCTTCGCTGATGCCGCGCGAGGCGGGCATCAGCACGCGAAAGGTGGTGCGGTTGGCCTGGCTGTCGCATTCCACGATGCCGCCGTGCCCCCCGATGATCTTGGCGACCAGCGCAAGGCCGAGGCCGGAGCCGTTGGTCTTGGTGGTGATGAAGGGGTCGAACAGGTGCGGCAGCAGGTCCGCCGGCACGCCCGGCCCGTTGTCGTGCACGCAGAATTCCAGCGGCAGCGAGATCTTTTCGCGCGTTCCGGCCACCGACAGCCTGATGCCCGGCCGGTAGGCGGTCGTCAGCTGGATTTCGCCTTCGTCCCGGTCGCCCACGGCCTCCGCGGCGTTCTTGATGAGGTTCAGGAACACCTGCACGAGCTGGTCGCGATTGGCATAGACCGGCGGCAGCGACGGGTCGTAGAGCTCCGTGATCTTGATGTGGCGCGCAAAACCCGCCTTGGCCACAGCCTTCACATGGTCGAGCACGGAATGGATGTTGATCGGCACGCGGTCGACGGGCCGCTCGTCCGAAAACACCTCCATGCGGTCGACCAGCGAGACGATGCGGTCCGTCTCGTCGCAGATCAGCCGCGTCAGCGCGCGATCCTCGTCGATGACGGAGGTCTCCAGAAGCTGTGCGGCGCCGCGGATGCCCGACAGGGGGTTCTTGATCTCGTGCGCCAGCATGGAGGCGAGGCCGGTCACGGAGCGTGCGGCGGCGCGGTGCGTCAGCTGGCGGTCGATCTTGTCGGCCATCGAGCGCTCCTGGATCACCACGACGACGGAACCGGGATCGGTGGTGACGGGCGCGACATAGAGGTCGACGAGCTTGTCGGCGCCCAGCCGCGGCGAACTCAGGTCCACACGGTATTCGCTGACCGGCGCACGGCGCTCGCGCACCTGGTCGATCAGCGTCAGGAGCGGGCTGCCGAAGGGAATGACGCTTGCGATATTGTGACGGGCGAGATAACCCGCGCTCGCCCCGAAGAAGGATTCCGCCTCCCAGTTGGCGAAGGACATCAGCCCCGCGCCATCGACCATGATCACCGGATTCTGGATGGCGTTCAGCACGGCGAGCGCCAGGTCCGGCGCATTCGCGTTTGCGGCCTTCTCCGTCATGCGGCCTCTCCGAGTTTTACCGGACCGTTCAGGATCGCCGCCGCCAGCCTGTCGGCCACGAAGGCGCTGTCGCGCGCGGTCATGATCGCCGCCTTGTCGGCCCCGGCAAGGCCGGGCGCAAAGCGCTCCAGATACCATCCGACATGCTTGCGCGCATGGCGCAGGCCCGCCTCGACGCCGTAGAAATCCAGCATCATGCGATAATGCTCGACGGCGACCGATGCGCATTCGTCCACGCCGGGATGCGGGCATGCCCCGGCCAGCACCGCGGGGTGCCACGGGCGGCCCTGCGCGGAACGGCCGACCATGACGGCGTCCGCGCCGGAGCGCCGCAGGATTTCCCGCGCATCTTCAGCCGTATCGACATCGCCGTTGGCAATGAGCGGGATCGACAGCACGTCGCGCACGGCGCGGATCGCATCCCAGTCCGCCCTTCCTTCATAGAACTGCATGCGCGTGCGGCCATGCACGGTAATCATCGCCACGCCCGCAGCCTCGGCGCGGGACGCGATATGCGGCGCATTCAGAGAATCGTGGTCCCAGCCCAGCCGCATCTTCACCGTCACCGGCACCTTCACGGCCTGGACGGTCGCCTCGATGAGGCCCAGCGCATGATCGGGATCGCGCATCAGCGCCGAACCGGAATAGCCGCCGATCACCTTCTTGGCGGGGCAACCCATATTGATGTCGATGATATCGGCGCCCTCGCCTTCGGCGATCCTCGCCGCTTCCGCCATCCAGTGCGCCTCGCGCCCGGCAAGCTGCACCATATGGGGGCGGATGCCGCAATTGCGGATGCGCGACCAGCTTTCGCGCGCATTCAGCGCCAGTTCGCGGCTCGCCACCATCTCCGTCACGACCAGCCCCGCGCCGAAACGCCAGGCAAGATCGCGGAACGGCAGATCCGTCACGCCGGACATCGGCGCAAGGACAACCCGGTTCCTCAGGGTCTGGCCACCGACCGCAAGCGGCGCTGACAGGGTTGGAAGTGCCAAATGCTCATCTTTCAAGCAAGTCATGTCTTTGCATCATTTTTAGCCATTATTGTCGTTCTTGCCAAGCCGCAATCAAGGCCGGTGGCATTTTTCCTGTCAGCGCTGGAATTGCGGCATCCTTCCGGCTAAACCACCCCAAAACGCTTTGATACCGGAGGCAAGGAGCCGAAATGCAGGCGGAAAATGCGCACTCCTGCGGTGTGGTGATCGTTGCCGCCGGTCGCGGCGAGCGGGCCGGCAGCCATGCCGAAGGCCCCAAGCAGTACCGTCGTATCGGCGGAAAGCCTGTGATCTCCCATACGCTCGATCTGTTTGTCAATTGGCAGCCCGCCCGGCATATCGTCGTCGTGATACACCCCGATGACGCAGCCCTCTTCGAGATGGCGTGTGCGGCGGCAACGCCGGCCGGCAGCCGATTGACTGTGGTTCATGGTGGCGCCACCCGCCAGCAGTCCGTGCTTGCCGGGCTCGATGTGCTGACAAGCCACGCCGTCAGCCATGTCCTCATCCAGGATGCCGTCCGCCCCTTCGTCGAGCCCGCCATCCTGGAACGCACCCTCACCGCC
Source organism: Shinella sumterensis (assembly GCF_004514425.2). Classification (GTDB taxonomy): domain Bacteria; phylum Pseudomonadota; class Alphaproteobacteria; order Rhizobiales; family Rhizobiaceae; genus Shinella; species Shinella sumterensis. The sequence continues at coordinate 2,986 of NZ_MYFN02000026.1, read as the reverse complement.
TTCAACCACGGTGCCCGTGCGGTGCTTCCCGCCGTCGCCGTCGCCGACACGCTGAAGCGGGCCGATGCCAACGGCAATGTCGCCGAGACGGTCTCCCGCTCCGGCCTGTTTGCCGCCCAGACGCCGCAATCCTTCCATTTCGAAACGATCCTGGAGGCCCACCGCCGCGCGGCGGCCTCCGGCCGCACCGATTTCACCGACGATGCCTCGATTGCCGAGTGGGCCGGGGTCCGGGTGCACCTCGTCGAAGGCAGCGCCGGCAACGTCAAGCTTACATTGCAGAAGGATATCGCCATGGCCGACCAGCGCCTTTCCCACGCTCTACCGGACGTGCGCACCGGAAACGGCTATGACGTGCACCAGCTCGTCGAGGGTAACGGCGTGACGCTGTGCGGCCTGTTCATCCCGCACGACCAAAAACTGTCCGGCCATTCCGATGCCGACGTCGCGCTGCACGCGCTGACCGATGCCCTGCTCGCCACCTGCGGCGCCGGCGATATCGGCGATCACTTCCCGCCATCGGATCCGCAATGGAAGGGGGCAGCCTCGCGCATCTTCCTCGAACACGCCGCCGAAATCGTGCGCAAGGCCGGTGGCACCATCATGAATGCCGATGTCTCGCTCATCGCCGAAGCGCCCAAGGTCGGCCCGCACCGCGATGCGATGCGCCGCAACCTCTCGGAATTTCTCGGCATTTCCATCGACCGCTGCTCGGTGAAGGCCACGACCAACGAGAAGATCGGCTTCATCGGCCGCCGCGAGGGCATCGCCGCTATCGCCACCGCGACGGTCGTCTACAGGGGAAGCGAAGCATGAGCATCTGGCCTCAGGACATCGAAGACGCCGCCCGCGCCATCGTCGCGGATTTTGAAAAGAAGAACCTGCTGATCGCCACGGCCGAGTCCTGCACCGCCGGCCTGATCGCCGGCGCCATCACCGAGATCGCGGGCTCCTCCACGGTGTTCGACCGCGGCTTCGTCACCTATTCCAACGAGGCCAAGCGCGAGATGATCGGCGTCGCCAACGCCACGCTGAAGGCCCATGGCGCGGTGTCGCGCGAGACGGCGCTGGAAATGGCCGAAGGCGCCATCGGCAATTCCGGCGCCAATATCTCGGTCGCCGTGACGGGCATTGCCGGCCCGGGCGGCGGCTCGGATGAGAAGCCCGTCGGCCTCGTGCATCTCGCCGCCGCGCGCACCGGCCGCAAGCCTCTGCACCGCGAGATGCGCTACGGCGATATCGGCCGCAGCGCCGTCAGGCTCGCCACGGTGCGTACCGCGCTCGAAATGCTCGCGGAAATCTCAGCCGATTGAAGACGCGGTGCCATAGATCGTCGCGGCGCGCTTTTCGAAGGCCTCGGTGAACATGCGGAACGCCCGGTCGAACATCGAGCCCATCAGCGCGCCGAGAATGCGGCTCTTGAACTCGTAGTCGATGTAGAAATGCACGGAGCAGCCGCCCCCCGGCAGCGCATCGAAGCGCCAGCGGTTGTCGAGATAGCGAAACGGGCCGTCGATATATTTGACATCGATCGCCCGTTCGGCCGCATTCAGCAGAACCTGCGTGGTGAATGTCTCGCGGATCGCCTTGTAGCCCACCGTCATGTCGGCCACGAGCAGTTCCTTGCCGTCGCGCTCCTTGCGCGAGCGGATCGACAGCGCCTCGCAGAGCGGCAGGAACTCCGGATAGCGCTCGACATCGGCGACGAGCGCATACATCTCTTCGGGCGTGTGGGGAACCGGACGGCGGGTTTCGAACTGAGGCATGGCCGAGAGCTAATGACCCGCGCGAACTCTTGCAAGTAGGCGGTCATTGTCGCGCCGCGATTTCAACACGCAAACCGGCACGTCGCGGCCATACGCCGCAAGGTTCTCGTCGATTTCAGGGCTTTCGGTCTTCTCGAAATTCCAGACGTAGCGCAGGAAATCCGCATCGATCCGCTCGGGGCAACCGTCGGCCATCTCGGGTCGCGACCGGCCCCGATAGCGCAGCCAGCGCGAGATCACGCCGTGGAGCGAAACGAGCCGCGGCGGACGCAGCCACAGAACAAGGTGCGTGCGCGGCAGGCGCAGCGGCAGCGTGCCGGGGCTGGTGCCGTCCATGATCCAGCGCTCCTGCGCCACGAGCGCCTTGAGCCTGTCCAGTGCCTCGGCCCGCGGCCGCTGCTGCCAGCCCGGCATCCAGAAGATGTCCCGGTCCATGGAAATGTGGGGCAGCGAAAGATGATCCGCGAGCTGCCGCGCCAGCGTGCTCTTGCCGCTGCCCGAGCAGCCGATGACCAGCACGCGCTCCGCGGTCTTCAGCCGTCCGGCCGCCTCTTCCAGCGCAATCGTCATGTCCAGCCTCCTGAAACCAAAAACCCCGCCGTCCGGCAGGACGGCGGGGCTTAAAGCATGGGGGCGCAAAAGTCTATTCCGCGGCGGCCAGCAGCTTCTTCTCCCGCGCCGCCCTGAGCCGCGCGAAATCGTCGCCGGCGTGGTGCGAGGAGCGGGTGAGCGGGCTCGACGACACCATCAGGAAGCCCTTGGAATAGGCCACCGTCTCATAGGACTTGAACTCGTCGGGCGTCACGAAGCTCATGACGGCATGATGCTTACGGGTCGGCTGGAGATACTGCCCGATGGTCAGGAAGTCGACATCGGCGGTGCGCAGGTCGTCCATCAGCTGGAGCACTTCGTTGCGCTCCTCGCCGAGCCCCACCATGATGCCCGACTTGGTGAACATGGTCGGGTCCAGCTCCTTCACGCGCTGCAGAAGCCGCACGGAGTGGAAGTAGCGCGCGCCCGGACGCACCGTCAGGTAATTGCCCGGCACGGTCTCCATATTGTGGTTGAACACATCCGGCTTGGCGGCGACGACACGCTCCAGCGCGCCCGGCTTCTTCAGGAAATCGGGCGTGAGGATTTCGATCGTCGTCAGCGGCGACGCCGCGCGAATGGCCCAGATCACCTTCTCGAAGTGCTCCGCGCCGCCGTCGTCCAGATCG
>NZ_MYFN02000025.1 GCF_004514425.2 Shinella sumterensis | reverse complement strand
GTCGCCAGAAACTCCGACAACATCGACTACGGCGAGATGATCCATGCCTATGACGGGACCGAGGAAGGCGTCACCACCTTCACGGAACGCGGTGTCGAGAGCTTGAAGGAGTTCCTCGCCGACGTCCGCACCTGGGAGTGCGGCGTCCGGCAATTCCTCGTCGACGAGCAATGTGACCCGGAAGTCATCAAACGCATCATGGCAGACGAGCCGAAATCATAAGCCCCGCGGCCTTCGCCGGATGGATACACTGCCGGAGCTCATCGAGTTGGTGATGGCGAAACCCCTCGTGTCGGCCGGAATGGTCGCCAAGACGCTCGAGGTGACGCCGCAGGCAGCGCGGCGGATTGTTTTGGAGCTCGGTTTGCGCGAGATGACGGGGAGGGGGAGGTTTCGGGCGTGGGGGACCTTGTAAACCCGGATTGACCTCACAATTGTCGGTGAGGCTTGGGCTGATCGTCGTTCCGAATCCATCTCTGTTTCTGTTCGGGAATTTGGCACTCAGCGTGTTTTCGTCTCCGGCCGACCCGACGGCTTTAGGGGCCCGCCTTTCGATGCACTAGCGTCGTTGGCGTGGCTTTCGGCGCGGTCGGCAGTCCGGCTCTTAGGCGCACGCGGGGGAGCCACCGTTCGGTTCGTCAGCGCCTGCAGTTTCTTGACGTAGTGAGCGGCCGCGGGGGCCCACTTGTCGTAATCAGCGCGGTCGCGGGACGATTTCTCGTACCGTTCGTTCTGGTCAGCCAGATTGCGAAGCGTCATGCGCAATTCTGTGGTGTGTTCATCTTCGGACGAAAACTGCGATATAAGCCTTTCAAGCATCCGCAGTCCATCGACGGCGACTGGCACCCCTTCCGGATTGTAGTTGCTTGGATCGGCGGCCGCTTGCTGGTCGGTGAGAAACTCCGACCATGTCCGGGCGAGTCCTTGTTCCATGGGGAGCGGTATCCCCGACAACATCATCGACAGGCTTGCAAGCTTTTCCGGGGCCTGGTCGAGCCAGCGGTCAATGGTTGGAACAGCGACCTGTCCGGGCGTGCGTGTAAAAACCGCACGGGCGTCAGCAGCGATCGTCGTAATCCTGCCCGGCACTCCGTCAACGGCGTTGGCAACCTGCATCTGCAGTTCCCGCAGTTCGGCAACATTGATCGGCCACCAGTGCTTAAATTCCTGGGCTCGGTAGTAGCCGATGCAGTCAAGAAGATTACGGCTGCCCGATCCGTCAGATCGCCATTTGAACTGAATAAAGCAGAAGGAGGCGAAGTCCTCCTTCGACCCATCTGCGGTGAAGTCGCGCGCCGGATCGATCAGTGTCGCTATGCCGCGGGATGTGGATTTGTTTTGTTTCAGCAACGCGATCAGCCGGTTCATCTGATTGAACTTGCCGGCGAAGCGCTCCAAACGTGTTCCATGGATATACGGGATCCGTTCTTCCAGGACGGATCGTGAAAGTTGCCACCACGACACAAGGCTTTGGACCCAATCTTGCCCAAAAGCGCCCGGCTTTTCGCCGTCCGGATCGGGGTAATTGTGAGGAAAGGGCAGCTGTTTTGCCTTCTCATCGGTCTTTGGCCCTTCGAGGTCAAGGTGGACGATAAGCATGCCTCCCTGCGCCTCTTCGTGAGCAGCGCGAACCGCGCGGGAATAGACCTCATCGATGTCGTTTCCGGTGATGATGACCGGGCCACCGCCGACGGTGTGATTGGTCCGCCAGACTCGCCCTTTCAGGCGAGGTCCATCCTCCAAATTCAGGCCGCGCACCGCTAAAGGAATGGTTTCAACTTCGACTTCCGGCGCTCCTGGCATGCCAGACAGTCTGATGAGGCGGAGCGGCGAGTCTCCGCGTCTGATGTCAAGGGCGCCGCCGGAGATCACCATCATTCGGTGCGGTTCAAGATTGAGCGGACCGTCATTCGGATAGATGTAGTCGTAGGTGAGATTTTCGACATGCTTGTGTCCGTGCACTACGATGTCGATCTCGTTTTGGCGTAGAAACGCTCTTAGAAGACTGAGATTGGTGATGTCTGCGAACGGCCGAAACTCTTCGCCGACACTCGGCGCGATCAGATGATGATGTAGGGCGACGATCCGAAGCGGCCGGACCTTGGGCTTCTGCTGGCCGATCAGGTTGCGGACGAAATCAAGCTGTTCAGGGGACACGCGCGCAATGTCTGCGGATGCAAGTTTCTGCAATTGCGGCAAAATCAATTCATTGTATGCCTGTTCGAATTCCGCCGGATCAATCTTCTTATCGAATCGCTTCTGCAGGGCGGGAAGCAAGTCCGAGACCGCTTTAGACGGGGTCAAGGTCGTCTGTGCCCAGTGACTAGAATTCAGCGGATAGATTTCGAATAGTTTGTCCGGATCTTCAAACCGGTGCTTTCTAGCATCTCCATTTTCCTCGCCGTCAATCCAAGGAGTGATTGCTCCATTGTCGCGCCAAGTCTTCATGAACTCCTTGAAACGTTCCTTGTCGTCAACAGGAAGTTCACGGTTAACGTCGTGATTACCCGGCGTGGCAACAATGTTGTCTCTTCGAACGCCGCAGATCGCCAGATGTTTGAGGAGCTGTTCGCGCAGTTCCTGATGGCCGCCCGCGGAATTGCGGTCTTGGGCATCGCCCGTGAAGATCACGGCGTCCAGTGTTTCCTTTCGCTCCTGAAGGCGCTTCGACAGAAGCTCCAGGGTCAAGCCAAATATCTCCTGCCGCGAATCCTGCTTCAGACCCGTGACCGTGACCTTGTGATCGTGAATGAGCGGGCTTGCCTCAACTTCAAAAAAATGTGGATCAGTAACATGGAGAATAAGAGCTTTAGCCATTTAGAAGACAACCTTTTCGGGACGCATCGCCGGGCTAAAGCGGTCGCACCACCTCTTCCAGACGGCGCGGAGCATCGGATCGTTACAGCCGCTCTCGGCCGCAAATTGGGCGTCGACCCAGCCATTGCGACGGGCAATGTCAGCGGCGGCGATGAGAAGTAGATCTTGATGCCCATCGGGCAGGAGCCGGTCGTCGATCAGCACACGAATTTTGCGATCGTCAAGTTCTGGATCGCTCAGACGATCGAGCAGCGCCTCGACATCCTGGAGTGCTTCGAACGCTTCCTTTCGTGGCAAGCTTATCGAAGTGCAGGACCGTGGGGTGGGGCCAGCTGCGATCGAGAATGTCTCGCGATCTGCTTCATATACATGCAAGCTGTTGCAGATATGTGTGTAACCACCCAGACCGATCCCTAGGCACCCTGCGATGAATTCCTGCAGCAAGGTGAACTGGACAAAGTTATACGGCGTGCCGCGATTGAGATCGTTGCTTCTCAGGACCTGAAGCCAATGAAGCGCGTCATGCTTCACGCGCAGGAATGAGCCAGCATTGCAAGGGACGTCGAGCGATCGGGGACGGCCATCTTCGAAGGGAAGATCGTCTCTTGCGCTCCAAATCTGCAGCGCGACCTGGCGTGTAGAGGAATTGCTATTCAGGGCGTCGATCGCTTGTTCGACTTGATCGACACCAAAATGCTTGCGGAGCCGGTACCCATAGGCACCATCATACGTTGCTGTTTGGCCCGCGAACTTTGGAAGGGATGGATTCCACCGATTGACAAGGCTGGCATCGTTTCTACCGCTCAGGATCCAGAAAGCTTCCACGATAGCGAAGGCAGGATTAATTGCGGGGTGACGGGATAGGACCCATCGCTGCCGCGGGTCGCTAATGGACAAACCCGCATGAACGAGTTCCCTGACAGGCCCATTGCGCCCCTCTTCTAGCATCAGATCTGAATTGTCATTCAATTCTTTGGCAGCAGCGGCCCATACCTCATCTGCCGTCGACCCTGAAATATAATGCATAGGTGAACCTGGACGCTGTGATGCCAACGGATGTTTCGATGTATAGAATCATATAGGCGCTGGAGCACGAAGACGATAGTGACCATAATGACCGAGCTGGTTCGAGGGGCGGAAAAGATGTTGATCACTATCGAAGGCATCGACGGATCAGGCAAGAACACCCTGGCTGAGGCTCTCAGAGCCGCCCTATCGGAACGCCATGTCGTCGAAATGGTCTCCTCGCCTGGATATCAGAGGACGGAGACGGGCAGGTTGATCGGGCGGTATCTTGCTGGCGAGTACAGGCTCGGAAACGAGAGCCCCTATGCGCTCTCTTTGCTGTTTGCTCTGGACCGGCAAGAAGGACAGCCTCAGCTGCGGCAATGGCTCTCGCAAGGACGAATCGTGATCGCGGATCGCTATGCAGCTTCTAATGTCGCCTATCAGGCCGCGCGCGCTAGCAGCGTCGCTGAAAGTGTCGCAGTTAGAGAATTCGTTCTCGACCTGGAGTTCGAGAAGCTCGGTACCATCGTGCCGAGCGTGAACATCTGGCTCGACATTCCTGTTTCGGTCTCAAGAGAGCTAATCGCCAACAAGGGCAAGCGGGATTATGTCCAATCGACCTACGACAAATTTGAAGCCGACAGGGCGCTGATGGAACGGGTATCAACCCAGTATCGGGAGTTGTGCGCTGGCAATGCCTATGGCGACTGGCTGCATGTTGAAACGTGTGACGATAGAGGGCTTCGCCAACCTGGCGTGATTCTCGCGGAGGTCCTTGACCGGCTCGCCCTTTAAGCGGTGCCTCTTTATCAATGGTCTTTCCATCCCGAGCTTGTGCCCGGTATCAATAATTTTGAGGCTCTCGGCAAACTCGGATCGACGTCGTTCCACGAGCGACCAAGAACCTGGAACGCTTGTTTGAAAGGCATGCGTTCCGGCTTCCAGCATCAGTTTCGTCGCCAAAGCCATCGAGCATTTGTACTCAGTCGATCTGCTGCGCTGTCACGCATCGAAATAAACTAGCAAAACACCCAGACACAGTGCTCAAGCGCTTCTCTCCGCTTCGCTTGAAAACGACCTGACAGTTGTTGGAAGGCGGCTGCGGATTGCTTCATCCGGCGCCGTCCAACCCCTGGCGGTGGGCCGATGATTATTGCCTTTTCTTGATCTGCACATGATTCTGAGGAGGTCTTGTTCCGTTTCCAAAAAAACCGCCCCTTGACATTCAGGGCGGTAAGATTATCTTACCATCCGTAAGACAACGGAGGATGTGATGGACTCGACCGATGTTCAAAAGCACCTGATGGACGTGCTCACCACGATCCAGGCAATTAGTGGCGAAACGTGCCCGACCCTCGATCCGACGATTAAGCCGGCGGAAGAGTTGCCGAAATTCAACAGCAAGGTCTGGCCTGTGGCCGCCGGCATGCTGGGTGCCGCGCTTGGCAAGGCGATCCCGCCGGAGGTCAACATCTTCGTCGACGATGCCACCAAGCAGGCCCTTACGATCGCGCAGACAGTCGCGCTGGTCTGCACGCTCGTCGAACAGCTCAACGCCCAGGCGGCGGTGGCAGCGGCATGACGGACAATCCGACCGAACGACGCACGCAACTGGCTGAGCGCCTTAAGGAAGCACGCAAGCTGGCGGGTCTCTCGCAGGGCCAGGTTGCAAAGCTGCTCGGGCTGCATCGCCCCTCTGTTTCGGAGATGGAGGCAGGGAACCGGCGAGTATCGGCTGATGAGCTTTCGCAGCTGGCGGAACTTTATGACGTCAGTGTCGCCTGGTTGATGGGCGAGGTACCTGAAACGGTGGATGCCGCAGACCCGAGGTTGCAACTCGCCGCGCGCGAGCTGAGCAAATTGAAGCCCGAAGACCTCGAACGTCTGCTGAAGCTGCTCGCAGCGATGCGAGACGACACGTCCGACCCGAAGGAACCGTAAGTCCATGATGCTCAGGAGCGAAAAGACGATGCCGGATCGCAATGCTTTGGCAACCCAGGCCATGACGGCGTCCATTGCCGCTCGCACCAAAGCTGGACTGGACCTCGTCAACCCGATTTGCATCTACGCGCTCTGCAAGGCTCACAAGGTCCAGGTGCGTTTCAACAATATCAACATGGAGGGCATGTATCAGCGAGGCGCACCTTCGCGAATCCATCTCTCGGCCCGGCGTCCGCTCCCACGGCGGGCCTTCAATTGCGCCCATGAGCTGGGTCACCATGTCTTTGGACATGGCTCGTCGATTGACGAACTGCGCGAGGATGCCAAGGAAAACCCTTGGGAAGATCCTAAGGAATTCCTGGCGGACAATTTCGCCGGTTTCGTACTGATGCCGACGCTTGGGATGCGACAAGCCTTCGCAAAGCGCGGCTGGAAGCCAGATTCGGCCACGCCTCTGCAGCTGTTCCAGATCGCGTGCGAATTCGGGGTTGGATACACGACACTGATCACCCATCTTTCGCAGTCTTTGAACATGCTCTCGCGACCGCGGGCGACCGCGCTGAAGAAGCAGAAGCCCTCAGCGATTCGTGCTGCTCTCCTCGGAACGTTGTCCGCCGAGCCGCTCATCATCGTTGACAGCGCTTGGAGCACCTCTGTCATCGACGTTGAAGTCGGAATGAGTATCCTTCTGCCTGCTGACTGCGAACCTGATAACGAGGCGATCACATACATCAAAGACCTTCCCGAAGGCCGTCTTTTTGAGGCGCAGCAGCCTGGCATCGTCAGGGTCATTCAGCCCGTTACCGGCTGGGCAGTCTTCGTGCGGATCGCCCGTAAACAATATGTCGGCCTAGCCGACTTCCGCCACCTCGAGGAGGATACCGATGAGTAAGTCGAGTAGCGTCGCGACGGAGCCGTTCGTCGTCGACGAGACCAGTGTGTCACGCGCCTATGCGAAAATCCTGCTCCGCATCGCCAAGGGACGGGGCAAGGATGTCAGTCCGCTGGTATTGTCGATCTCGGAATTCAAGAGGGAAGACGAGAACCTTAGGAAGTCGCTCGACGCCTTGCTGAAGAGCAAGGGGCGGTGCGTCGTCGAAGATGTTGCTTATACGATTTTCCCCGAGCGCCTTTGGCAGATGGCGCAGGGCGATCGCGCCAAACTGTTTAGCTACTACAAGATGGCCTTTCCGGCCTACCAAGCGATGAACCGCAAAGTGAACGGCCGCGGCCTATATTTCGAACGGATGATGATGTATGGACGCGGCCCTTATGACGGCAATCAGCTAGAATACATGCTTTCGCAGTACGAGGGTCGCGACGGCATTCGCGACTCCATGATGCAGGTCACGACATTCGACCCCGAGCGCGATCACACGCCGAGCGCCCAGCTCGGCTTCCCGTGCCTGCAACACGTCACCTTCGTTCCAACGAAAAGCGGTCTGGTGCTCAATGCCTTCTATGCGACCCAGCAAATCTTCGACAAAGCCTACGGCAACTATCTCGGGCTCAAACAGCTCGGCGAGTTCATGGCACACGAGATGAAAATGCCATTTGTCCGGCTCAATGTGACGGTGGGGGTGGCAAAGCTCGAGCGAATCTCTAAGACGGACGTCGGGTTGATCCCCGTTATCGCAGCTGCCGAGGCCGCTATCAACAAACCAGAAGATTTGGGCACTGCCGGGCAAAGCTTGCATGTTGCCGAGACAGTGAATTGACGAAGTGAAGACTGAAGCAAAAAATGCGAAAAGACGCCGCGCAACACCGCCTCGTTCCAAGTCGAACGAGGCGGCGGTGCAACTGCCACTGGATATTGATGACGCCAGTGCTAGCCTGTTATGGATGGGCGCCGGATCGGGCGGCGACCGCCATTCGGCGCCAATGGTCATCGTTCAGCATCTCAGCCCTCTGAAGGTGACCGCCGCCTATGAGAGCTACTGGCGATTTGCAGCTGAACGCCAGCATATTTTTTTCAAGAGGGCGAAGCGCGCTCCCCAGCCATGGACGCGCAACTCGGTCCTGTCGACCTACAAATTCACAAATGCCTATCGCGCCTCGGACCGGGTCAGCCAGTATCTGATCCGGAATGTCATCTACAGGGATGATCTGCCGGGATCCAACACGGAAGTGTTTTTCCGCATCATTCTGTTCAAGCTATTCAACAAGATCGAGACCTGGAGGATGTTGGAAGCCGAATTGGGGCCGATTACTTACTCGGATTACAGTTTCGAACGCTATTGCAATGTTCTTGGGCGCGCGATGCAGCGCGGCGAAACGATCTATTCGGCCGCTTATATCATGCCGCCGGGAAGTTCTGCCTTTGGCTATCCATCGAAGCACCAGAACCATTTGCGGCTGCTGGAGAAAATGATGAAAGACCAGCTGCCGGACAGGATGGAAGGCGCAGGCTCGATGCAGACCGCTTTCGAGCTTTTCCGGGGTTATCCGACGATCGGCGACTTTCTCGCCTATCAGTTCGCGACCGACGTGAACTACAGCATGATCACGAATTTCTCGGAAATGGATTTCGTCATCCCCGGTCCAGGCGCCCGTGACGGCTTGCGCAAGTGTTTTCAAGATTTTGGCGGGTTGAATGAGCCGGAGCTTATCAGGTTCGTCGCCGACACGCAGGAGCACGAATTCGAGCGCTTCGGAATCGACTTCCCGTCGCTTTGGGGCCGGCGTCTGCAGCTTATCGATTGCCAGAACCTATTCTGCGAAATCGATAAGTTCTCGCGTGTCGCTCATCCGGAGATTGCGGGAAGAACCGGGCGCATGCGCATCAAGCAGAAATTCAGCCCGACCATCGAGCCGATCGAGTTCTGGTATCCGCCGAAATGGGGTCTCAACGAACGGATTCTGTCTGGCGCTTTCCCCAACGAGGTTTCAGGTGACCAGCCCAACGCGGGCCGGTCAGCCGCCGGCGTAAATGGCGTCAAAGCAGGAGCGGAGTATGGACTTTAGAACATATCAACTCGAAGCGCATCGCACTGATGTCTCGGTTGCGGCCGGCAAAAACGACCCTGAAGCTCTGGTCGTACCGATGCTCGGCTTGGCTGGCGAGGCTGGTCAGCTTCTCACCGAGTACAAGAAGCACCTGCGTGATGGCGAAGCGCATAAGCTGTTCAAGGACCGGGTCTGCGAGGAACTGGGCGATCTCCTTTGGTACCTCGCCAATGTTGCCAGCAAATTCGATCTCAGCCTCGATGACGTCGCTAATGCCAATCTCGCGAAGGTCCAAGAACGCTGGGCGGCTGCCAACGAGCGGAAGCAAGCTCTTGACGGCACCTGCGTGGAGACTGAGCGATTGCCGCGGCAAATGGAGGTTCTCTTCACGGAGGTGCACACCGATGGCAGGCCCATGGTGCAGTTATCGATCAATGGAGATCGTATAGGCTCGCCGCTTGGCGATAACGCCTACGATTCGGATGGATATCGCTTCCACGACGTCTTTCATTTGTCCTATGCGGCTATGCTCGGCTGGTCGCCCAACCTGCGGGCCTTCCTGAAGCGCAAACGCAAAAGCCAGCCCTTGCTCGATGAGGTCGAGGATGGCGGACGCGCGCGAATCTTGGAGGAGGCGATTGTGGCACTCGCTTTCGATTACGCACGGGACCACAACTTTCTGTTGGGCATAGATCAGATCGACTATGGCCTCCTCAGGACAATCAGGAGCATGGTCAGTCACCTGGAAGTTGGACGGTGCTCGCTCGCCGAGTGGGAAGCGGTAATCCTCAAGGGGTTTGAAATCTGGAGGCAGATGGTTGCAAACCGGGGAGGCGTCGTTCGCATCGATCTTGACCAGGGCGTGATTGCCTATGAAGTGGCAGCCGAGGTTGACGGTGACAGAGGCCTCCGGAGTTATGCTTTAGGCGGCAACTACGCTGGCGATCGCCTTCCCCCCATCGTGGCTCAGACTGATGAGCCAGCGGCTTACGCCGAGGCTGTCGGATAACTGGCGAGTAGGCCCGTGAAGGATCACGTAGGGAGCTCCCGACGGATGATTGAAAACCTCGATGTCCAGAAACGACAATCCATTGCTAAAGCCTGTCTGCAAGGCCTTGAGGACGGCCTCCTTTGCAGCAAACCTGGCTGCGATGCGCTCCGGACTGGCGGCGATCTCGGTCAATATGTCCCGTTCGCGCTCGGTGAAGCTTCGATCAAGGAAATCATCGGACAGAAGCAGCAATTGCTCGACTTCTGCCACATCGACTAAGTCTACCCCGTGTCCCAGAATTGACAAACCTGATCTCCTAAATCGGTTGGAAGTCGGCGATGCGATCAACTTTATGCGTGCTAGCAGGGTCGCGGTTGAAGACGGTCTCAGAAGAGTATTGGCTCTACAGGGCTGACGATGAGTGCTGGCCGCGGCGCCTACATGTTTTGATTACGATCATGCAGCAACAGCCTGATCTGGTTGCCAAACATGTGGCTGGTAATTCATCAGAGTTTGGCCATCAGCACTCCGGCTAAGCTCGATCGTAATCAACCTGTCATTCTGAAAGGCTGGACTTAATTCAAGTGCGAGATAGTCGAATAGAGGCTTCTCGTGCACTGCCACGATGATCTGACGTTGAGTCTTTGATTTGGCCAAGGTGCGCAACAACGCTGCAAACTGCGCAATGTGCACCTCGTCCATGCTTTGAACCGGGTCATCGATAACGAGCCATGGCAGATCCGGCGCTACGGAGAGATGTAGGGCAAGGAACAGTGTGAGAGCCGCGGTGTTCAGGTTACCGGCACTCAGCATTGCGCGCGGATTTCCCCCCTTGCCACCCGACCGGTACCACGTCTCGAGGATAGCCTCGACTGGCCCTCCATTCGTCTCCGGTACCGCAAAGGCAGGAACAAATGGCTCCTCGGGTGCCAACCGGACGAACAGATCGCGCCAGACCCGGTTGAGCGAGCCGTTAAAAACCTTTCTAACAATCGCTGTACGCGCCTCTCCAGCGCGCTTTGCGAGTTCGCGAGCGTCTTGGATTACAGCGTCGGCCCGCCCTTTGGCTGCATTAAGTACATCAATGCGGTTTTGAGTTGCGGTGATTTCGGACAATATGGGTTCACGAGACGCTTGAAGCCGATCCGCTTCCAGAGTGTTGCCGGTCATTTCCCTCCGAAGCGTCTGGTTCGAGGTGTATGCCGAAATGAGGCGGGACGCTTCAGCTGCGAAGCGCGCCAACGCCGGTTCTACAGCGTCGGTCGCGCCGATCGGATCGAGGGAAAGTTCTGACGCAAAACGGCTCAGAGATTCCCGAAAGACAGTGCCGCTCTGGTCGGCAGCGGCCAGATTGGAAAGCTCGCGCGATGCTGCGGACGATGCGGCAAGCAGACGCTCACCTTCCTCTACGCTGTCAGTGAGTTGCTGAAGGGCGAGATTGGCCTCTTGCAGCAGAGCCTGTCTCGTCCTGAGAGTATCACGGCTTTGCGGTTCGAGGCGTTGGCCCTGAACCTCAGCGAGCTGCCTTTCTGCGCTCGCAGCGGCGGCCAGTGAGTTTGCACGGTCTTGGCTCAGCGCCTGCAATTGACCCGCTGCAGCAGTAAGTTCCGCTATTCTGGCCGAGACGTGTGTGTGCAGAGGAGTTTCGGACTTCTCGCTGTAATCCCGACCGCAGACCGGACAATCGTCAGAGTGAATATGCGGTAGTATGCCACTCAGCGCCTGGGCTAACACACCGGCCTCGGCTGCAAAGCCCGAGATTTGTTGCTCGAGCGCTTGGATTCGGGCTCTCGCTCGCGTGATCTTACCGTCGAGGTCAGATTCACTTATCTCCGCTTGTGCGTCACTGGTAAGAACTGCCGTGCAGCGCGCGAGTTCTTCCTTTACAGCTTCGACAGCCGCAGCGTGAGCATATCGCGGTCCACTGGAACTCGGGGTTGGCAAATCCGGAAAGACAGAGGCAAGGCGCTCGAGTTGCCTCGTTAGCTCGGACCCCTCACTCTCTTGCCAGTTAAGCAGTGCTGTGTGAGCAGCCTCTCTTCGGGGTTCAGCCGCGACCCTCTCTTTGGAAGCATCCGTGTAGGAGATCTGCTGCCATTGTCTTGTCGCGACCTCGATCTCTCGTTTGATGTTGGTTAATCTGACGAGCTCTTGCTCCTCAAATTCGGGTGTGACCGGCTGGGCGCCGATCTGTACTGGATCAATGATTGCCAGTCGCGACGAGCGCTCGCTGTTCAGTTTGAAGAGTTCCTCCATCCGAGCATCGATAGCGGCGAGTTCGCTGCGTAGACGGGCTATTTCCTTTTCGAGCTGAGGCACGGCGTCCCTTGTCTCAGCATAGTCTGGGACGCCGGACCGAAGGCGACGGACATCTCCTGCGTCGTGCAGGCCATCAATAATAGAGTCGAGGTGATCGAGCCGGAGAAGATCTTTGACGAATTTCGTCAACGCAGAATCTGTCCGTTTTGGGGAGTCCTGGTAAAGCTCCAGCAATCGGCCCAATGAGGACTGCGCCAGAAAGCAGCGCTCGCTATAGAAGCGCGACAAGTCGGTATGGAGGAGCGCGGCACCCGAAAACCCGTTCGCGTCCACTGTGAAGTCCGATTCATTTACGGCTAGTCCGTTCGTCTGGATCCCCACTTTGGCGGTCTTGGCGTCCTTGTGTACCAAATGGCTAGCATAGTCCGGATCAACTCGTTGAAGGGACGCGACGGAGCCAGTCAATGCCAATTCAATGCCTGACAGTAAACTTGTTTTCCCAGCCCCATTGTGCCCGTGGACTAAGACTATCGGCGCATCGAGTGGAACCGAAATGCTTCCCCTAATGCTGCGGAAATCGGTGAGAGTAACGGATTTCAACCGGGCAGCGCTCATTCGAAAATCCCTCCTGCGAGGTTCGTTCCTTTATTCGACTCTGCGGCATCTTCGTCGGAAACTGTCAACGATGCTTTCAGCAGTTCGTGTAGACCCGCCTGCACCGCGTCTGCTCCCTGCGCTCCCAACCCGATTAAGTCGACGATGCTTTTATTGAGGTCGTCTGAGCGCTTAATAATCGCCTCTAATGGTTCTGCAATATCATCGCTCGGCTCTGGCAGCGCCAACGGCAGCAGCACGGCCAACCAATTCTGAAGCAGAGGATTTTCTTCGTCAGTCCCGACCACGCCGGTTGCCAAGACACGGCAGACCTTGGTCATTGCATCCAGGACAGAACTCTTCGGCTTAGGACCGACAAGGATGGTCGTCAAAGGACGCTTGGAGCGCGCGACGTCAAGCGCACGAGCCACTCCTTCCACCTTGCGCAAAATTCGGACATCAGCCTCGAATGCGGTATCGGCAACGAGTATCAGGTCGGGGGAGGGATGCTCACCAACCAGTGCTGCGGGAACTTCGAAGGAAAGTCCGGCAATCGAGAGTGGCGAGGAAAGTCGTCTGAAGCCAGAAGCGGTTAGAAGATTCACGACGCCTTCGACGGGCGTGAAGGTGGTCATATGGCGGCCTCCTCACGAAAATGCTGGATGAGGTCATCAGCGGAACTCGTAACCTGAAGCAAGTCGTAGATGCTTACCTCGCGCAGACCCAAGTGGCCTGTGCGGCCTGGCGAGCTTCGCGGCGACCGGGTCATGTTTGGTGGCCTCTCAGCGCTGTAGACTAGCACCGCGTCTTCGTCGTCGGCGATGTGTCCATTCTGTTGTAGACGGATTGCAGCGCGCCCATTGGCGGCCAGGACCATTTTTGTACTGGCAGCTGTCGTTGAGATGCGCACGATACCGTCGGCTGGATTCGACGAATCAATTCCTTCTAGCGACCATAGGCCGTTCTCAATGCCCAAGCCGAGCAGGCCTGCGACGACGGCGACTTCGGTCAACCCGCTAGATGGGATGTTTTGGTCCCCAGCAATCTGGTGCAGCGGCGTGCTGGTTATCGGATTGTACCGCCTAGGTGCAGTTCCTGCCGATCCATCCCGAAACATTGTCATGATGCGCGAGGTCTGATCGATGAAAGATTTGACGAACTCAATCCGATCGCCGCTGTCTAAACCAGCGACATGGTTCCGCAGAGTGACAATGCCCAGCTTTACGGCATTCTTACCATCTTGGTCCAATAGGCCCTCAGCCATATCGACCATGCCGCTCAGCTTGTCGCAAATCACCGACAACAAAAGCGCTATGAGGAGCGGATTGGCGTAGGATTTGACCAATGATTGCTGATTGATCTGGTCGCGGGTCGCCGCGGTGTAAGCCTGAGGATAAACGTTTCGCAGTAATGCTTCCTGATCGGCGCCGACCTGATCGCCCGAAAATACAAAACTCGGTCTATCGCCAGGCCAAGGCCATCGCATCGTAGCCTCGGCAGTGGCGAAGAACGCTTGAATGTTGGAGTCCTGCGCTGACAAGCCCATCATGAGGGTTGGCTTGGAAACCGCTATATCCATCAGTCGGCCGATGACCGCCCTGTTTTCTGGAGCCGCCGCCCAGCGATTTATCTGTGAAAAGCGCGCGACCAGAAACGGTCGGTAGTGTGGTTCGTCAGAAACCGCGAGGATCGCACAGCCGTGGAACTTGATCACTTGGGCAGCAAGCTTCGGCTGGCGGAGGTCCTCGGATCGCACACATACTACCAGTTTCGGTATGCCGCCGGTGAGTTCATTGATCGCCTTCTCAACAAGCCCGTCCCAATTGGCGGTGGCGATGTCGGAAGCGGCGCCCTCCAGCACGAGCATTGCCATACAGAGGTGTTCGACGTCCGGTTCTGTAGTGGGATTAGCAAACGTGGCAGCTACGCCTACGCCTTCCCACAACAGATAATCTTCAGGCTGGCCCGCGACGGTGATCTCGAGCAAACGCGAATAATTATTAGTCAGCCGCCCGACAATGGCGGCTTGATCCGGCCAAGCTGCAAACTCAAGCTCGGTGTTCACCCTGCCCCATTCGTCGTCGGAGAGGCCGGCAAGCGCCAGAGCCCGATTCAACGCCGTCGCAAAAGCACAATTGGCGTTCGTACGGTCAATTCTTTGCCGCAGAAACTCAATGACCCGGGGGATGATCTTCTTCAAGCCATCGACTTTACCAAACGAGATACCCGAACCAAGCCAGAATGCGTAGCGATCTTCTGCAACCCCGGTTGCCACATTTCGGAACGGGCCATCCAGGATATCAAGGGTCTGCCGAATAGTTATATTGGATGCGTTTGGCGCGAGTGCCATATGTTGACGTCCGGTAAGAAGTAGAACGCGAAGCAGTTTTTAAAGCAACCTAACCGCTAAGTAACAGCAATTCATCACATCAGCGTTGATATCGAAAAAAATTTTGTTGGGATTGAAGCATCCGAAGGATCGCTAACTGTTTTGGTCGGTCGGCGTGCTTGCCGGGATATAGCGGTTTCGCAGCCAAAAAAGGGTGTCTCAGGTTCGATTCCTTTCAAGGCGAATATATCGTTAGGTTGTAGTCCGGACGAGGCTGAGTTTTTGAAGAACCTCCCGAGGTGCAGGCATGCGCCAGACCGTTTGGAAACATTCGACGACATTGGCGGAGGTTACGGCAAGGCCGGGGAGGGCGATCCAGGCAGGCGGCAGCCGACCGAGAAGGGTGCTCACGACGATGGAGGCGGCTGTTTCACCCTGGCGGAAGGGCTGCTGGGCGGCGATGGCAACGAGCGGTTCGTGCGCCGCAAGCGCGATTGCCGCATCGCGGCCGAGATCTGCCGTGACCATCGGAATGAGACGATCCAATGCGCGAAGCACCTCGATCGCGGCGATGGCGGGCGTATCCCAGACGACGAAGAGGCCTGCGAGGTCGGGACGCTCGGCAAGAAGGGCGTGGGTGGTCAGGCCAGCATCCGCCAGGGTCGAAAACCGCCGGATGCGGAGATTCACGTCCGGGCGATTAACCTGCATCCATTTCACGAAGGCTATTTCGCGTTCGTTCGTTGCAAAGAAGTCAGCGTCGTAACCAAGCACGCCGACCTCGGCCCCGCGCGGCACATGGGGCGAAAGCCCCTCGGCGGCGATCTTGCCCAGGCCGAAATTGTCCGCCGAGACGAGCGAGAAGTAATCCTTGCCCGGGAGCAGGCCTGTCGGGACATTGTCGAGCAGGACGAGCTTGATGCCGGCGGCCGCGACGCGGGCATGGGCGGCGGCGACCTTCGAATTGGCGACGGGCAGCGAGATGATGGCGTCCGGAGCCTCGCCGATCAGCCGGTCCAGCGCTTCGATCTGCACGTCCGGCGTGAAGGCGCAATCGACGACCTCGATGACGGCGATGCCGCAATTGCCGAGTGTTCCGACGATGCCGGAAAGCTGCTGCTTCGCCCAGTCGCTGGCCATCGTATGCAGCACGACCGCCACCCGGAAGCCGCTGGCCCGCGCCCGCGCCATGTCCTCGGGCAAAAGCAGGACCCGCTCGGGCGCCGACGCCCGCTCTCCATGCGGTCCGAGACCGGTAATGGCCATTGCATCCTCCTCACATGTCCGGGGGGCGGACAGCGTTTCCCTCAAATGTCCTGCGGTCCACGATCTGGGCCTTCAGTTGCTGGAATAGCGGATGGGCCTGCGGCCTGCCCGCCATGATCCAGTCGCGCAGCAGCGAAGGCGCGAAAAGGCCTTCGGCGGCGACGATGGCGGCGCCCACGAGGCCCGACGAACTGCCCATCTGGGAGCGCACGATCTGCAGGTCGCGGCTCACCAGCGGATGGCAGGCGCCATAGATCGCCTCGCGCGTGGAGGCGAGCAGGATGTCGTTCGTCTGCGCGATCGAGCCCGAAAGCACGATCAGTTCGGGATTGAGCATGTTGGCGAGCGTTGCGACAACCTGGCCGATTAATCGTCCGCTCTGGGAGAGAATGTCGATCGCGGCGGCATCGCCCATCTGGGCGGCCTGTGCGACCTCGAGCGCGGTGACGGGACCGCCGCGCCGCAAATGATCGGCAAGGACGGCGCTGAGGCCGCGTTCGGCGGCAAGCCTTCCCTCCTGCGCAATATGGTCCGAGCCGGCCATGGCCTCCAGCGTGCCGCTCCGCTCGCCCGCCGTCACGGGTACGGAGCCGATGAGGCCGACCGCGCCCTGCGCGCCGCGGAAGAGTTCGCCGTTGCTGGCGAGGCCGGCGCCGATGCGTTTGCCGACCTTCACGAAGAGCATGGTGCGATTGCCTTCGCCGGCGCCGGCATGAAGCTCGCCCATCGTCATCGTCTCGACGCTGGAGCGCAGCCAGACCGGCGCGTCGAAGGCGGCAGCGAGCGTCTCGACCAGGGGAAAACTGTCCCAGCCCGGCAATACGGCGGGCGTAGTGCGCTGGAAAAACACTTCCCCACCATCCGGCACGGCGCCGGGAACGGATATCGAGATGCCATAAAGCGGCGGGTTTGCCTGCCGTTCCAGGATCCAGCGGAAGAGCGTCACGAGCCGCTCGGCGAGAGCGGGTACCGGCTGGGTGAGTTCGCTCGCCTCGTGATGTTCCATGAGGAGGGAGCCGGCGAGGTCGGCAATTCCGACGCCAAGCGCGGTCTGATCCAGCGTGGCGACGAGGATACGGCCGCGGTCGGCGGCAAAGCGCACGAGGCGCGGCGCACGGCCGCCCGTGGCGGTGCCGAGTTCGCTTTCGTCCACAAGGCCGAGTTCGGCGAGCGTGCCGAGCCGGTCTGCCACCACGGCGCGGCCGAGCTCGCTTTGCCGCTCGATTTCCTGGCGGGTCGTCGCGCGGTTGGTCCTGACAAGATTGAGGATGTCGACGAGGCTTGGCGCGGCGGTTTCCGCGACGCTGGGGCGCCCTTTACGTCGCGGGCGAATGTCCGCCTCTACAGATGCCATCCTTGCCATTGGCCGCATCCTTTCACCGCGAATCCGATCCTGTCCGATGTGATAGCCACGCAGCTTTCGGCTGGCAACGGCAAACTTTTGCATTAAATCTGCAAAAGTTTGCCATGATGTGCGTATAAAATATTGACATCGATTTTTTGCCGCCGTAAGACGAGGCCACTGAAGTCGAGACGGTCACTGGGAGGAGGCGCCGATGTCGGAGTTCAAGCTCGCCTATCATGCGAATTGCTGGGGCAGCCTCGGCGGGGATGCCGTTGGCGTTACGTCGATCACCAACCTTGCCTATCGGACCTTCGGCGACATGCGTCGCGCCTTTGCAGATATCACGGCGGCCGGTTACGAAGGTGTCGAACTGTTCGACGGCAATCTGCTGGATTTCAGCGCCGCCGAGATGCGGGGGCTGCTTGACGACAACGGCCTGACGCTGGTCGCCACCTATGCCGGCGGCAACTTCATCTTCGACGATATCCTGCCGGAGGAGCTGGCGCGCGTTGTCCGCGCGGCGGATCGCGCTGCCGAGCTCGGCGCGCCGCATCTCGTCGTCGGCGGCGGGGCGAAGCGCTTCGACGGCATCCGCGAGGTGGACTATCACAAGCTCGCCGCCGCTCTTGACCGCGTGAAGGAAATCGCCGAGGCGCGCGGCCTTGCCGCCCATTATCATCCGCATCTTTCGACGATCGTCGAAGGGCCGGCCGAGGTGCGCAAGATCTTCGCGCTCACCGGCATCGGCTTCTGCCCGGATACCGCCCATCTCGCTGCCGCAGACGGCGACCCCGCGGCGCTGATCCGCGAGCATGCGGGCCGCATTTCCTACGTACATCTCAAGGGCTTGCAGAAGGAGCCCTTCGCCTTCACGCCCATCGACCGCGGCGACGTGCCGACGGACGGCATCGTCACCGCGCTCCGGGAGGTCGGCTTCGCCGGGTGGATCTGTGCCGAACTCGATAGCTGGCCCGATCCGCTGGAGGGGGCGAAGGCCAGCATGGCCTATCTCAAATCGGCCTGACGGCCGCACCGGGGCCAAGCCCCACTTTCGGGAGGAGAAAGTTATGATTTCAAGACGGAGCCTTTTGGGCACAGCCGCCGTGCTGGCGCTCGCATTTGCCTTTGCCGCACCGGCCGTCGCCGATCCGGATACCGCGCTTGCGGAGCTTCAGAAGACCGTTCTTTCAAAAGGGCCCTCAGGCGAATCTCCATCGCTGGCCTCGGACGTCACGCTCACCGATGAGGAGCTGGCCAAGATCAAGACCATGAACGCGACGGCCGCCATCGTCATGCACTACGGCGGTAACGACTGGTCGCGGGCTCAGATCAACGGCTTGCAGACGCAGTTCGCCGCCATGGGCATCAAGGTTCTTGCGGTGACCGACGCCGGCTTCAAGCCTGAAAAGCAGGTATCTGACCTCGAGACGATCATGGCGCAGAAGCCGGGCATCATCGTTTCGATCCCGACTGATCCGACGGCTACCGCCGCAGCTTACAAGGCGGCTGCGGAGGCCGGCACCAAGCTTGTTTTCATGGATAACGTGCCGACCGGTTTTGTGGCCGGGAAGGATTATGTATCCGTGGTTTCGGCTGACAACTATGGCAACGGCGTCGCTGCGGCACATCTCATGGCCAAGGCGCTGAATGGCGAAGGCGATATCGGACTGGTCTTCCATGCTGCCGATTTCTTCGTCACCAAGCAGCGCTACGATGGCTTCAAGGCGACGATCGCGTCGGACTATCCGAATATCAAGATCGTGGCCGAGCAGGGTATCGGCGGCCCGGACTTCTCGGGTGACGCGGAAAAGGCGGCATCCGCCATCCTGACCTCGAACCCGAACGTCAAGGGTATATGGGCGGTCTGGGACGTGCCGGCCGAAGGCGTGATCTCGGCGGCGCGGGTTGCCGGCCGTGACGATCTTGTCATTACCACGGTCGATCTCGGCGAGAACGTGGCGATCTCGATGGCCCAGGGCGGTTTCGTCAAGGGGCTCGGTGCCCAGCGGCCTTACGACGCCGGTGTGGTCGAAGCCAAGCTTGCCGGCTATGCGCTGCTCGGCAAGCAGGCGCCCGCCTTCGTCGCGCTGCCCGCTCTGCCGGTGACGCGCGAGACGCTGCTCGACGGCTGGAAGGCCGTCTATTCTGCCGAGGCGACGGGCAACATCAAGTCAAGCCTCGGGCAGTGAGTGATGAGGCGCGGGGCAAGCAGCGTGCCCCGCGCCGCATGACATGAGCCGGCCTTGGCCCGCAGATGGAACGCGGCTCGCAGCAGCCGACCCCTTTCAGGAGAAAACCGATGACCAAAGTGATGAACGTCGCCATGATTGGCGGCGGCTTCATGGGCAAGGCGCATGCAATGGCCTATGCCGCGATGCCGATGTTCTTCTGGCCCGCACCGGCCATTCCGCACCGCAAGGTCGTCGTCGACGTGACCGACGGCATGGCGGAGGAAGCGCGTCGTCGCTACGGTTTCGAGGAGGCGTCCTCGGACTGGCGCGCGGTCGTCAATCGGCCGGATGTCGATGTCGTCGATATCTGCACGCCGAACAACGTGCATGCCGAGATCGCCATCGCGGCGGCTAAGGCCGGCAAGCACATCATCTGCGAAAAGCCGCTCGCCCGCACCGTCGAAGAGGCGAGGGCGATGCATGACGCGGTCAAGGCTGCCGGCGTCATCCATATGGTCGCCTTCAACTATCGCCGGACCCCCGCCGTGGCGCTTGCGAAGACATATATCGAGGAAGGCCGCATCGGCCGTATTCTCAATTTCCGCGGCACCTACCTGCAGGACTGGTCCGCTGACCCGGATTCCCCCCTTTCCTGGCGTTTCCAGAAGAAGATCGCCGGCTCCGGCTCGGTCGGCGACATCGCCACCCATGTGGTCGATCTTGCCCACTATCTCGTCGGCCCGATCGCCGAAGTGAACGCGCTGACCACTACCTACAACAAGACACGTCCTCTTCAGCAAAGCGGCGTCGACAAGCTCGGTGCGGCGGAAAAAGCCAAGGATGCGGAGCGTGGCGAGGTCGATGTCGACGACGAAGTCGTCTCGATGCTGAAATTCGAGGGTGGTGCGATCGGCAGTCTCGAAGCGACCCGTAACGCCTATGGCCGCAACAACTTCATCACGCTGGAAATTCACGGCACCAAGGGCTCGATCCACTTCAACTACGAGCGCCGCGACGAGCTTCAGGTGATGTTTGCCGACGACCCGGCGGATTCCCGCGGTTTCCGCACTGTCTATACCGGCCCGGCCCATCCCTACGGCAACGGTCTCTGGCCCATTCCCGGTCTCGGCATCGGCTATTCGGAGACAAAGATCGTCGAGTGCTACGATTTCTTCTCCGCCATTGCGAAGAACCGGCAACCCAGCCCGAACTTCGAGGACGGCCTCAAGACGGAACTCGTCGCCGACGCCCTCATTCGTTCCGGCGAAACCGGCCTGTGGGAGAAGGTGGGATGAGTGTGAGCGCCGCTGCCGTCCGCATGACCGGCATATCCAAGACCTTTGGAGGGGTGCATGCGCTGGATGACGTGTCCTTCGAGGTCATGCCCGGCGAGGTCCATGCGCTGCTGGGCGGCAACGGCGCGGGCAAGTCGACGATCCTCAAGGTGCTGAACGGGGTGCATCGCCCTGACAAGGGCACAATCGAGGTCGGTGGCGTGCCCCTGACGACGCATACGCCGGAGGCGTCGCGCGCCGCCGGCATCGCCATGAATTACCAGGAAATGAGCCTTGTCCCGACGCTGACGGTTGCCCAGAACATCTTCCTGACGCGTGAATACCGCGTCGGCACGGGGCTTATCGACGACCGGGAGGCCGAGCGGCGCGCGGCGGACCTTTTTGCGCTGCTCGATGTATTCGTCGATCCGAAAGCTCTCGTCGGCGATCTCGGCGCCGGGCAGAAACAGTTGACGGAAATCGCCAAGGCGATCTCGCAGGATGCTAAGGTGTTGGTGCTGGACGAGCCGTCGACGGCGCTCGCCGTTTCCGATGTCGAGCGGCTCTTCGTCTTTCTGCACAAGCTGAAGGCGAAGGGGGTAGCGATCATCTATGTCAGCCACCGCATGGACGAAATCGCCCGCATTGCCGACCGGGCAACGATCCTGCGCGACGGCCGTCACGTCATCACCGCTCCGCTCAGCGAATTGCCGATCGATACGATGATCGAGCATATCGTCGGCCGGCGCTCGAAAGGGCTGTCGGACATCGAGCGCAGCGCGGCCGTGCGGGGCGATGTGCTTCTGGAACTGAAGAATGTCAGCGGTCGCCATAAGCCGGAGAACATTTCCCTGACGCTGCATCGCGGTGAGGTGCTGGGGCTCGCTGGCCTTCTCGGTTCCGGCCGCTCGTCGCTCGCGCGGGTGATCGCCGGCATCGACCCGGTCCTCAAGGGCGAAATCCGCATCAAGGGCCGCGCGGTCGTGATCCGCAAGCCGGGGGACGCGATCGCCGCAGGTGTCGCACTGGTTCCGGAAGCACGCGCGACCCAGGGCATCATCCCCGCCCATTCGGTTGCCTCCAACATGATCCTCGCCGTCATCGACCGGCTTTCCGCGGCCGGTCTCGTCGATACGAAGGCGGCGAACGACCTGACCGATGCGCAAATCGAGCGCCTGCGCGTAAAGACGGCGAGCCGCGATCATGCCGTCTCGACGCTTTCGGGCGGCAACCAGCAGAAGGTGGTCATCGGCAAATGGCTCGCCACCAATCCCGACATCCTCATTCTCGACGAGCCTACCGCGGGCATCGATATCGGTTCGAAGTCGGAGATTATCCGCCTGGTGCGTGAACTCGCGGCCGCCGGCAAGGGCATCATCATGATCTCGTCCGAACTCTCCGAGCTTCTGACCGCCTGCGACCGCATCCTCGTCATGACCGAGGGGCGTGTGCATCAGGATCTGCCGCGCGAGGCGCTGGAAGATCCCTCCGTGCCCGCCGACGACCTTGCTCACCGTCTCCAGGCCGCCGAACAGCGGCTCCAGATCGAAATCCAGAAGGCCCTTGCGCTTCAGGAGGTATCCCATGGCTAATGCCTTCTTCGCCAACTGGCGCCAGAACATCATCTACATCGGCTTCGTCGTTATTTTCATCGTCTTTGCCATGACGCTGGCCGACAAGGGGTTCCTCAACCCCAACAACCTGCTGAACATCGTGCGGCAGACGGCGATGATTGCGGTCATGGCGATCGCAATGACCTTCGTGCTTTCGGCTGGCGAGATCGATCTTTCGGTCGGTGCGGTCGCGGGCCTTTCGACCGTCACCGTCGCGATGGCGATTGCGGTGGGCGGGCCGATCGCCGGTGTCGGTGCCGGCATCGCCACGGGGCTTGCGGTCGGCATGTTCAACGGCTGGCTCACCACCCGCGTCGGCATTCCCTCCTTCCTCACCACGCTTGCCATGATGGGCATCGCCAAGGGCGTCGCCATGTGGATATCGGCGACGGCCGCCGTGCCTATTCTGTCGCCGGGCTATTCCTGGCTCTTCGGCGGCGGCAATCTCGGCCCGGTGCCGGTGCTGCTTCTCTGGATGGCGGTTCTCGGCGGCATCGGCCATATCGTCTTGCGCCGCTCGGGCTTCGGCCGGCGGGTGCTGGCGACTGGTGGCGGCGAGACGGCGGCACGGTACTCCGGCATCGATACGAAGAGCGTCAAGTTCAAGGTGCTTGTCCTTTCGTCGCTGGCTGCCGCCCTTGCCGGCATGCTTTATGCCGGGCGTCTGCAATCCGGCCGCTTTCAGCTTGGCGAGGGCGACGAACTCTCAGTGATCGCCGCGGCGGTGCTCGGCGGCACGAGCCTTTTCGGCGGCAAGGGGACCGTTATCGGGACCATCGTCGGCGCACTGATGATCGGCCTCATCAACAATGGCCTTATCCTCATGGGCCTCGAATTCAGCCAGCAGCTCATTGCCCGCGGCGGCATCATCATCCTCGCCGTCGCCCTCAGCCAGAAGAGGAGCTGAGCATGACCGTGACCATCGTCGGAACCGTCACCGCCCGTCCGGAATGCTGGGGTGGACTCGCGGAACTTTTCGGTGAGCAAGTTGCACCGACTCGAGCTGAAGCGGGCTGCTCGCAAGAGCGATCGAGTTTCGCCATTTTCACATGCTCAGCGGCATAATTGGCAGAGCTGCATAGGGCGATTTCGACGGCTATCTTGCGGCCGCCGTGCCTTTGCCAGGTCGGCATCCAGCATTCGAGGGAAGGAAATCGCTCGCGAAGTGCTGCATAGGCACCTACAATGCAGCCATGAAGAAACCGCGTTCCGCACATGCGCCTCCGTCTCCGGAAGGCCCCTATGAGCATGAGGGAAATTTCGTCCGGGGCACCCTCCAGAAGCAGGATCTGAACCGTTTTCTCGATTTCGTCGTCGCGCTCTATGACGAGGGCGAGCGCATATTCGGGGCGCAGATATCGCAGCGCGACATGCGTATCGTCATCGAGCTGGTGCGCAACCACCTGTCGGGCGTGCTGGTGACGAAATCGTCTCTCGCCGCGTCGTCCGGGCTCTCCTATGGCACCGCGATGCGGGCGATCGATGCCATGCTCGAGACGAAGCTGATTGTCGCGCGGCCGCGGACATCAACAGGACTTTCCTATTCGCTGCATCCTTCCGGCGACCTGATCTCGCGATGGCATGCCTTCTCCCATCGCGGGGAGAGGCTGTTGCGCGACGTGACGACCGAAGCCGATGGGGAAAGGATGCCTTCGCGACGACGCGCGGCGCCGGATGTTGCCGCCGGCATCATTCCCCCGCCGGTGGTTCTGGCCAGCAAGCTCTCGCTCGGGCGGGCGCTGCGCATGCTGGTGCATGCGGATACCACCTTCATGGCGATGAGCGCGCTCAAGCGCCAGCTCGAACTCATTCTCGGCGTGCCGATCGAAGCCCATGCCCGCGCCATCGACCCGCTGCATGCCGAGATCGTGGCCAACAGCAGGCGGTCGCAATCACGCTATGATCTCATTGCGTGCGATCTGCCCTGGTTCGGCGAGATGGGGTATCACGGGCGTCTGTTGCCGCTCGATGGGCTGATGGCCGAGAAGCCGGTGGACGTCGAGGATATCTACCCGGATGCGCTGGCAAGCTCGCGCCACGGCGGCCGGCAGCTCGGCATTCCCATGTTGATGACAGGCGAGGTGCTGGCCTACCGCACCGACCTGATGCAGGAGCGCGGCCTGGAGCCGCCGCGCACGGCGGAAGATGTGATCGAAACCGCACGGCGGCTCCATTCTCCGGCAAGGGGCATTTTCGGGATTGCCTGGAATGGTGGCCGCGGCACGGCGCTAGGCCATAGCTTTATCATGATGATGGGCGCGTTCGGCCGCCCGATCATCGATCTTCCCCGCACTGAACAAGGCTTCGATGTCGCGGGCGCGCGGGGCGAGGGGCTGCGCCCGACGTTCCTATCGGAGGAAGCAAGGGATACGGTGGACTACATGCGGGCGCTGATCGAGGTGTCGCCGCCGAACATCCTCGACATCACCTGGTTCGAACGTGCGAGCATCTATGCCAATGGCAACGCGGCGCTGGCTTATTCGCATTCGCTGCTGGCCCACCTGCATGAGGCCGTCCCGCAATCACCGGCCTATCGCAAGACCGGGTATCTACCGCATCCCACGGGTCGCAACGGCCGGCCGATCGTGCCGGTCGGCGGCTATGCCCTGGGGATACCCGCCAATATCGCGCCGTCGCGGATCAGCTCGGTGTGGGAGGCGCTGCGCATGCTCACCTCGTCGAACGCAGTCAAGCTCTACCTCATGAACGGGAGCCTCGCGAGTTCGCGCATCAGCGTCAGCCGCGATCCGGAAATCCGCTCGATCTCGCCCTTCATCGGCGCCATCGATGATTTCAACACGAAAGGCTATCTCGGGATGTGGCCGCGTCCCCCTATCGTGGGCGTCCCCGAGATCATCGCGATTGCGGGCGAGGAAATTCACGACCTCTTGAGCGGTCGCAAGGCGGTCATGCGGGCCTTGACCGATGCGCAGAACCGCGCGGATGCCGTGATGCGTCAGGAAGGCCATTACTAGCCCATCCGCCGGCGGATGCGGCAATGCTGCAGTTTTATCCATTATGGATATATTTGAGACTGGCCTCCGACGGCGGCCCGTCCTAGCGTGTGCTCATTCGAACCGCATATTGCGGAACGCAGTGGAGGCTGCGGACACTGGGAAGGGTAGGGACCGGACGGCCGAGGCCGGAAGGATCACCCGCGCAAGCACTATCAACAGAAGCCGGCAGACAGGGAGCGGCCGCCGCATGGTGCCGCGCCGGTGGACAGTCGCGTCCGGAGGAGAGACCGTCATGGCGTTCAAATACGCTTTCAATACATGGGCCTATTCGAGTTTTCCTGCTTGGGTTCCATCCTATTCGCTGGAGGAAACGATCCGGCGCATCGCGGCTATCGGCTATGATGGTATCGAGATCGGTTGCGCGGCGCCGCATGCCTGGCCGTCCCACCTTTCCCAAGAGCATCGCCGGGACCTGAAGGCGCTGATGGGGGATGTCAACCTCAAACCCGTCTCGCTGCTGCCGGCCCCCGGCGGCGGACCGGGCAACAATCCTGCCTCGCTGCTCGAGGCGGAACGCACGGCCACGATTGCCCATTACAAGGAAGTGGTCGACCTCGCCCATGATCTCGGCGCCGAGCGCGTCCTCTATATCGCCGGCTGGCGGTCCTTCGGCACGGGATACCAGCAGGCCTGGGACTGGAGCTTGGCCGCACTCAGGGAAATCGCCGCCCATGCCCGCGACAAGGGCATCGGCATCAGCATCGAGCCGACCTCATCGGACTCTAACCTGATCGACACGCCCGGACAGGCGCTGCTGCTTCGGGAGCAGGTGGGTTCGGACAATGTCAAGGTGATGTTCGACACCTTTCATGCGCTTTACCGAAACGAGGTCAGTTCCGACTACGTGCACGAAATGGCCGCGCATCTCGATCATGTGCACTTTGCCGATACCGACCGATTGCCCCCCGGCGAGGGCACGGTTGACTGGTACGGGGTCATGAAGGCGCTCAAGGATATCGGCTTCAAGGGCTACCTGACCATGGAAGCGGGTTTCAGCGGCCGCAATTTCGATCCCGATCGGGTTGCCCGCAGCGCGATCGGTTACCTGAAGGATCTCGAAAAGACGCTGGATTGATTGTGTAGGGAGGAGGAAACCCAATGAAGCTTGAATTGAAACGGCGCGGGCTCGCTAAGGCGGCGACGTCGGTGATCATGCTGGCCACCGCATCGACCGCGCTGGCGCAGGAGAATGTCGTCACGCAATGGGACCAGTTTTCCAATGCCGGCATCACTGCCGCCGGCCCGGCGATGGATGAACTGATCAAGACCTGCGAAGCATCGCTTAAGGACGTCAAGATCCTTCGCACGGTGGTCCCGTCGATCGGCATTCGCGAGAGCTATCGGCTCGCCGTATCCGCCGACAAGACGCCGGACCTCGGCTATACATGGCCTGCCGCCTCGGTGCTGGCAGGATATGCCCGAACGGGTAAGGTGGCACCGCTCGACGACTACTACAAGAAGTACGGCTGGGAGAACGTCAACGCCTTCTACCGCGGTCGCAATTCCTACCAGGGCAAGCTCTACGCCGTTCCGATGGAGCAGGACCTGATGGGTGTATACTACAACAAGGCGATGTTTACGGAATTGGGTCTCGCCGTGCCGACGACCTACGCCGAGTTCAAGGATGTCGTCGAAAAGATCAAGGCAGCCGGGCGCGTTCCGATCGCATTCGGTAACCGTGACCGCTGGCCGGCCACCAACACGCTGAGCCTGATCCTCGGCCTGACCGCCGGACGTGCTGGTGAAGAGAAAGTGTTCTTCGGCGACGAGCCCTGGAGGAATCCGAAGTTCAAGCTCGCGGCGGAGACATTCCAGCGATGGGCCAATGACGGATATTTCCCGCGCGGTTTCAACGGCATCGGTTACGACGAGGCGAATGCCCTGTTCCTGGGCGGCCGTGCGGCGATGACCATCACCGGCACCTGGGTGCTGCAGGACATGGCGCGGGGCGCCAAGTTCGATCTCGGCGTGTTCATGCTGCCGCCGATTGCCGGCGACGTTCCGGCCGGTACGATGTGGGGTGAGGGTTCGCAGTGGCAGATCTCCGCTGCCGCGCCACAGAACGTCAAGGACGCTGCGGCGAGCTACATCGACTGCCTGACGTCCAAGGATAGCCGGAAGGTTTGGGTCGAAAAGGGGTATCTCGTCCCCATCGGCACGACGCCCGACGAACTGAAGAGCTGGGAAACCCTGCCCGTCGTGAAGGACTTCTACACCGAGGGTCTCAAGACTCCGGACGCGAACTTCTATGACCTGCACACCACGGTCCCGGAGAGCGTGACACAGGTGCTCTATCCCGAGCTTCAGAAGCTGATCGGCGGCGAGACGACCCCGGACGACTTCCTTGCCGCCATGCAGGCATCGTGGAAGGCCGCCATCGACAAGGGGGAGCGTTGGGTCCCCTGACGACGCCGCAGGAAAACCGGATGGCGGCGCGAGCCGTCATCCTCAAGCATTGGATATGATGATGTACAGCAGCCGACAAGCCTGGCTCTTTGTGCTTCCTGCACTGTTGCTCTATGGCGCTTTCGTTGCAGTCCCGATCCTCCAGGTGGCTGCCTACAGCATGTTCTCCTGGGATAACGGGTCGATCAAGGCGTTCGGCGGCCTGTCGAATTACAGCCGGCTCGTGTCCGACAACGTTTTCTGGACGGCGCTCGGCCACAACGCCATCTGGGCGGTGCTCACCCTGTGCTTTCCGCTGCTGATCGGCCTCATCCTCGCCTCCATCCTGGCCGAACGCTCGCCGCGCCTCGTCAAGGTCATGAGCGCCGTCTATTTTCTGCCGCGGACGATCCCGCTGGTCGTTGCCGGCATCATTTGGGGATGGATCTACAATCCGGTATTCGGACTTCTGAACTATCTTCTCGATATGGCGGGGCTCGGCTCATGGGGCGGCGCCTGGCTCGCCGAGCCCGGCTCGGCGCTGATATCGCTCAACGCCGCCGGCGCCTGGACCTTCTACGGCTTCTGCATCCTGATTTATCTCTCGGCGATCCAGTCGATCGATCCGTCGCTCTATGAAGCGGCATCGCTCGACGGCGCGAGTTGGGGGCAGCGTTTCCGCTTCATCACCGTCCCGCTGCTCAAGAGCACGACCCTGTTCCTCGGCCTCTACTCCGCGATCGAAGCCATGCGCTTCTTCGACCTGGTCTGGGTTACCACGCAAGGAGGACCCGGCTACGACACCGAAGTCCTGACCACGCATATCTACAAGACCTTCTTCCTGGTCGGCGACTTCGGCTATGCCGCAGCGCTCTCCGTGGTGCTGCTGGTGATCGTGCTTCTTGTCGGCGGCCTGAGCTATCGCATCCTGAGGCAGCCATGACCCGTACCTCGCGTATTCTTCAGCATATCGTCCTGCTGGTCTTCGCACTCTATGCGCTGATGCCGATCTATCTGGTGCTGCTCGCATCCGTTCGCAGCGAGTCAGACCTGTTCTCCGGGCCGCTTTCGCTGCCCTGGCCGATCGATTTCTCGAATTTCAGGCGCGTCTGGTTCGAGAGCGGCTTCTCGCGATTCATCGTCAACAGCTTGATGATCAGTGTCGGCTCAACCCTTCTGGTCGTGCTGACGGCGCCGCTGGCGGGATTTGCCTTCGCCAAGCTCAAGTTCAGGGGCAAGGAGGCGGTCTTTGCGCTCTTTCTTGCGGGCCTGGTTGTGCCTGCACCCTCGGTGATCGTCGCGCTTTACGGTGATCTGCAGGCTTTGGGGCTGCTCAACACCCGGATCGGGGTCATTCTGCCGCAAGCGGCGCTGTTGCTGCCGTTCTCCATCTTCATGATGCGTACGGTGATGGAGGATGTGCCGGACGAACTGCTCGAGGCGGCGGTCATCGATGGTGCGACCTTGTTCGAGACCTATGTAAAGGTCGTGCTCCCAGTCGTCCGCCCCGGCCTTCTGTCGCTGGCACTGATCGCCTTCCTGTTCTCCTGGCAGGAATATCTTCTGCCACTCGTGGTGATTCAGGACGAAGCTCTCAAGCCGCTGACCGTCGGCGCCGCCACGCTCCAGGGCCGCTACGGCGTCGACTATGGCGGGATCGCTGCCGCAGGGATCATCGCCTTCGCACCGATCGTCGCCCTTTTCCTGGTCCTTCAGCGGTCCTTCACCCGCGGACTTACAGCCGGCGCCGTCAAATAATCATTCGAGAATTCCGGAGTCATTCCATGAAAGCTGTCTTCCTTCCTGGCAACAAGCGCGTCGAAATCCGTGCCGTCGAAGTGCCGAAGCCGCGCCAGGACGAGGTGCTCGTCCAGGTCAAGGCGTCCTGCATCTGCCGTAGCGACCTGAGTCTCTATTATGGCAATGCCGTCGTCGGCGGCGATGCGGCCGGGCGCTGCATCACAGGCCACGAGCCGGCGGGTATCATTGTCGAGGTCGGTTCGGCGGTACGGCAATTCAAGAAGGACGACCGGGTGGCGATCCATCTCGCCGTCGGCTGCGGCGTCTGCGCCTATTGCCGCGCCGGCCATTTCCATCTCTGCGCCGAATGGACCTGCCTCGGCTTCACGGCGGATGGCGGCAATGCGGAATATATCGCGGTACCGGAACGCAACCTGCTGCGTCTTCCCGACTGCATGTCCTATCTGGCGGGTGCGATTTCGACGGATGCTTTCGGAACGCTGTGCAGCGCGGCGCGCAAACTCGGCGTCAACGGTCTCAGCACCGTGGGTATCTGGGGGCTGGGTCCGATGGGATCGGCCGGCGTGCTTGCCGCCAAGGCGCTTGGCGGCAAGGTCATCGCGCTCGATCCGATTGCAGAGCGTCGCGAGTTCGCAGCGAGCCTCGGCGCCGATCTGGTGCTGGACCCGACCTCGCCGACGGCTCGTGAGGAGATCATGGATTTCGGCGGCAGGGGTGTGACCGCGGCGCTCGATTGCTCCGGCAACGGGGCTGCCCAGAACATGGCGCTCGATGTCGCCGCTCCCTTCGCCAAGGTCGCTTTCGTCGGCGAGAGCCGGGAAACGACGATCAAGACGAGCGATCAGCTGATCCGCAAGCAGGTCAGCCTCATGGGCTCATGGTATTTCGGCGTGTCGGAGTATGACGACATCCTCCATATCGTCGAGACGGGCAAGATCGATCTCGAAAAGCTGGCCACCCATACATTCTCCCTGGACGAAGCCGAGACGGCCTTCCGCCTGTTCGACGAGCGCAAGACGGAAAAAGCCGTCTTCCTCATGTGAGGCGCGACACCAGGATGACCGAAATACAGCGCAGGGGAGACAAGACATGGCGACGGTGAGTTTTGACAAGGCGCGGAAGGCCTTCGGCGCACATGAGGTTCTAAAGGGCATTACGCTCGACGTCGCCGACGGCGAGTTCGTGATCCTTGTCGGGCCATCGGGTTGCGGAAAGTCGACGCTTCTGCGGATGCTGGCCGGGCTCGAACAGTCGACCGGCGGTGATATCCGGATCGACGGCCGCAGCGTGATCGGCGTGTCTCCCAAGGACCGCGACATCGCTATGGTCTTCCAGACCTACGCCCTCTATCCGTATATGAGCGTGGCCGAAAACATGGGCTTCTCGCTCCGGCTTGCAAAGGCGCCAAAGAGCGAAGCGGACAGCAAAATCCGCGCTGCGGCCGACATGCTCGACCTCACTCAGCTGCTGGACCGCTATCCCAAGCAGTTGTCGGGCGGTCAACGGCAGCGCGTGGCCATGGGCCGCGCCATCGTTCGAGACCCCAAGGTCTTCCTGTTCGACGAGCCGCTCAGCAATCTTGACGCCAAACTGCGCGTGCAGATGCGGGCTGAGATCAAAGCCTTGCACCAGAGGCTCAAGACCACGAGCATCTATGTGACGCATGACCAGGTCGAAGCGATGACGATGGCCGACCGGATCGTGGTCATGAACGGCGGCAGGGTCGAACAGGTCGGCAGCCCGCTCGAGCTTTACGACAACCCGGCCAATCTGTTTGTGGCAGGCTTCATCGGCTCGCCGGCGATGAACTTCATCGAAGGTACGCTCGAGCCGGGACAGGGATTCCGTGCCTCCGGTGGGGAAAGGCTGCCACTGCCGCCGGGCATTGAAGCATCGACCAAGCGCATGGTGATCTATGGTATTCGGCCGGAGCACATCGAAATCGCCAAGGATGACCAGACACCCACATTAAGGACCACGGTCGCGATCGTCGAACCGATGGGTGCGGAGACACTGATTCAGGCGCATTTTGAAGGAGGAAGCATCACACTTTCCTATCGTGGCAAGGAGCGCTTCAAGGCTGGCGATCACTTGGCTCTGCTGTTGGATGAGCAACAAGCTCATGTGTTTGATGCCAAGACTGGCGACAGATTGTCGGGTCACCGCCAAGATATTAGCGGGCCGGTTCTCAGCTAGCTTTGTACCTCCTGGGTACGGTGATAGGTTCGAATCCAGTCAAGAGCAATGGCTGTAAGAAAGCGCCCGTTCCAGCAGCGCATCGCACCTAATTTTGAGATTCGCCGGTTCGATTTTCGGCGCTTATCTTTCGCGCCAGCTCTCGCAAACCTTCGTCGCGATGAACTACTGGCCTGACCCCATAGGGTGGTCCGGTTTCAGTCTTAATGCATGATGGGTTTCTGGGCCATCGCCTGGGCAGATGATGAGGCTGACCCGCGTGCTGGCGCAGGCCAGATGATGGCCTCCGGTGCCGGCGGTTTATATCCGAGCGATGAGTGCGGCCGCTCGGTATTGTAGTAGCGCCGCCATGCTTCGATAATGACCTTGGCCTCGGCGAGGCTGTAGAAGATCTCTCCGTTCAGCAACTCGTCACGCAGCTTCGAGTTGAAGCTCTCGCAATAGCCGTTCTCCCAAGGGCTTCCCGGCTCGATGAAGGCGGTCTTTGCTCCGACGGCGGCAATCCACTCCCGTACAGCCTTGGCGATGAACTCCGGGCCGTTGTCGGAACGAACATGGCCAGGCACACCCCGCAGGATGAACAGGTCTGACAGAGCGTCGATGACATCGGTGGAGTTGAGCTTGCGGCCGATGCGGATCGCCAGGCATTCCCGGGTAAACTCGTCGATGATGTTGAGCATGCGGAACTTCCTGCCATTGTGGGTCCGGCCTTCGACGAAGTCATAGGACCAGACATGGTTTGGATGCTCGGGTCGAAGCCGGATGCACGATCCGTCATTCAACCAGAGCCGCCCCTTCTTCGGTTGCTTCTGGGGAACCTTCAGCCCCTCCCGCCGCCAGATGCGTTCGACGCGCTTGGCGTTCACCGTCCAGCCTTCAGACCGCAGCATCGCCGTGATCCTGCGATAGCCATAACGGCCATAGCGGGAAGCGAGCCGGATGATGTCGGCGGTCAACGCCTCTTCATCGGGCCGGCCTTGCGGCTTCTTGCGCTGGGTCGAACGATGCTGGCCGAGAACCTTGCAGGCAAACCGCTCCGAGACGGAGAACTTCGCCACGACATGGTCGACGCACCGCCGACGACGGGCGGGGCTCAGAAGTTTCCCGAGGCGGCCTCTTTCAGGATCAGCTTCTCGAGCGTCAGGTCCGACACAGCCTTGCGCAGCCGGTCGTTCTCTTTCTCGAGCTCCTTCAGCCGCTTCACCTGGTCACCCTTCAGGCCGCCGAACTCCTTGCGCCAGCGGTAATACGTAAACTGCGTCACGCCGATCAAACGGACCGCTTCTCCGACAGAACGACCTTGCGACAACAGAACATCGACTTGGCGCAGCTTCGCCACGATCTCTTCGGGTTTGTGCTTCTTCTGGGGCATTCCAACGTCCTCTCCAACGGCTCAATAGCCTACTTCAGGGAGGACCACTTTTCAGGGGGCAGACCAGGCGATGATCAGCGGCATTCAGGTGTTTTCGATGAAGTTGGAAAAGATTGGCAATTTGGCCGTGGGTTGAGACGAAACGTTGGCATTGACCTGCCGACTTGAACCGCATCATGCGTCGCTCTCGTCGTCGAACGGGAAGGTGAGAATTTTCTGCGAGGGTGTTGAGCCCTTTGTGCGAACGGTGTTCGATCCCCAGCATGATCTCTCGCTTTGCGGCGGAATAAGAACGCAGCTTGTCTGTCACCATCACGCGCGGCGCAACACCTTGGCTCTTCAACAATTTGCGCATCAGCCGAAGAGCGGCTCCCTTGTTTCTGCGGCTTTGCAGCAGAGCATCGAGAACGTAGCCGTTGGCATCGACGGCGCGCCACAGCCAGTATTTCTTGCCCTTGATCGATACGACCATCTCATCGAGATGCCATTTGTCTGCGAAGTTGCCGATCGACCGCCGCTTGAGTTGGTGGGCGA
>NZ_MYFN02000024.1 GCF_004514425.2 Shinella sumterensis | reverse complement strand
AGCCTGCGCCACCGATAAAGCAGATTGGGCGCGACGCCATGGCGGCGAGCGGTCGAAGATACCGTCTCGCCTGGTTCGAAACTCTGCTCAATGATCGTCAGCTTTTGCTCGGTTGTCCACCGCCTGCGGCGGACATCACCGGTCAGCAATTCAACGTGTCGATATGCGTTAGACATAAGCCTGTCCTCAAGCCTGTGCTTGAGCCTTTCTGCTTATGCCGACTGTCCGGTCGAAAGTGGGGGCAGTTCATCACGTTGACCTGCTCATTGATTGGTTTCGCGATGCCACGGTCGAACGCTGGCGTGATGGCATAAAGCTCGTGCCTATCGCTTGGCTTAGCCGTATTTGCTGTGTAGTTTCCATCAGACAACGGTGAACGCTTCTGGATTATCTCCTCCTCGTTCACGATCGCCAGCCGCGCCAGATTGCGGAAGCTCAGCGCCTGCGTTTCATCCTTCGCATTCTTTCTGATCCGCTTCCCTGCAAGGCCGATCTTGGAGAGCAGGAACGACGAGAGATTCGATTCATCACGTTCATTGTGTATTTCATCGAGCCGGCTCCCCTCAACATCCGGAATCGATGTGTGCAAACCCTCGAATGCCTGGAACTGTCCTCCGGTTATGCTTCGGAGCAATGTCGTCTCCGATCCGTCATCGAAGGCAATCGCGAGCAAGACGCGATCATAGCCCTTCGCCTGCGGAATATCGGGGAGGGGGCCCTTCCCGCCGAGCATAAAATCGATCGCCTCTACAATATACGACTTTCCAGTATCGGAAGCCCCGTAGACGACGTTGAGGCCGGACTGGAATGAAGCAGTAGCCGGCTTTTTTTCTGAGCCGTGAAACGAAAGATGACGGATCTGAAAGCCTGAATATGCCATTATGCTGGTCCGGACGCTTCGTCTTGGAATTCAGATACCCAATTCGTGAGGAGATTGCGCATTAGGTCGTCAAAAGCCTCATCGCTATAATTTTGAAAGTAGCCCGCCAGCCACTGGGCGCGCTCGTACAATTGCTGCAGGTACGGTGTCTGAAGCGCGGTGACAAAGAACTCCGCGTTGTCCCCTGCCTTAAACGAAATCCCGCTTTCGTCGATAACCTGCTCGATGAGCCCCCGGGACATCATCAGGGCCATAGCGGATTGAACGGATTTTCGGCGCACCTGCGTGACAGGCGACGGGATCGGTGTCGGAGGATGCAAATCCCCTGGCCCGTCGAGTACGCTGGTTCTCACGACAAGATAGTCCATAGCGGTCAGCCTGTTCAGATCTAGCGCTTGAGGGAAGTGCGCGTGCAGCACAAGAACTGCCCTCACTCCGGTCTCGAGTGGGCCGTTGAATGTCGACGCGGAATTCACGAACGCCGCCATGTCAACTTCCCGTCATTCGCAAGTTGATGACAAATTCCCCGGCGATCAGTTGGAAAAGCGCTTCTGTTCAGCGGATGGGCATCGAGAATTAGGGACTGCGCTTTGTCTGTGACAGCAGTTACCCTCCGATATCCGTCGGCGTGCTCCCCGTCGTAGGTATCCATGATGCCGTCCAATATCTCGGTCTGGAACCCCTCGAAGGTACCTGGCTCTACTTTTTCCCGCACGAATATCCGCAGCGACTCGGCGTGGTAAAATGCCTCACGGGCGCGCTGGAAGTGGGTTTTCAGGTTAGCCCACCTGTCGAGATGAGAGACCTCAGCGACAGTCTCGCTTTTGTGCTCAGCATAGGCATCAAGCAATTTGCTGGTGTAAGTCGCTTCTGCTTCCTCGATCTCGGCTGGAACAGCATCCGGCCGCGGGCGGGATGGCAATCCACCGCCGAAACGGCCCCGATGGTAGGGAGTTTTGGAGTGGGCCTCGATTATCGTTCGAGGCTGTTCAGCCGAGAAGATCCGGAAGTCAAACTCATTCACGTATGCGAGAAATTTTCCGTCCAGAGTGACCGGCCCTGTTGAGGTGATTTTACCGGAGATGGCTTTACTCCATTCCGCAAGCACCTTGGCCTTCAATTCGTCCGCGTTGGTGAGCAACAGGGAGAGCGATGTCGAAGCTCCCTTTGGCGCAATGAAACGGCATGCTCTCGGGGCTTTGTATACCCCTGAGAACGAGTACCAGAGCATCTTTCCAATCTCAGGCGCGATCACACCAAAACTTAATGGTGCGTTGTAATGTTTGCACTGGTGATTGTCCCACGTGCCGAGCAGCTGGTCGGCGTCGCAGAAGCCGGCGATATCGATGCCTTTGTCGCCAGCGCCGGTCGGACGCATAACGCTGATATACGTGGATTTAAGAGAATGCACCCACTCGTCAATAAACGTCTCCCAGTCGCTGGCTTCATAAATCTGGATGACTTTGAGAGGATCCATTTTCGGGCCGTTCTCAAACTCGTTTGCCAGAAGAATTCTTGTTGACGGCAGGTCTTTCACCGCATTCTGTAACGACATCATGGTTGCCTGCACTTCAGCCTTGAGCTCAAAGTAAAACGTTAGGTCGCGTAAGATTCTAATCTTAACAGCCGCAAGGGTTCATGCAACCGAAAGTACATCACTTTGTCAGAAATCTGCCAGTATTTTCAACGGGATTTTGGTTCTTCGCGAGAACGGTCGGCGACGGCGGTAGCGTCAGCCTAGCGACGATCGAGCGCCGGGAAGCGATCGATTGCCGCAGCCAGCGGTTCCGCCGCATCCGACGCCGCGAGGCGTCGCCTCGGCCGCGCTTGGCTATCGTGATCTCGGTTCGCTAATGGAGAGCGGTCGTGCTAACTGCGAATTGCAATGGATATAGGGTTGACGCAGCCTCATCTTTCAAAGGGCCTCTCTTCGAATGCCCGAAATGCGGCCGTGTCGTGACTTTGAAAAAAGGGCAAATTAAAACTGCCCATTTCGCGCACAAGCCGCCGACGGATTGCACATGGCTTCAGGCGAAACACAGGCTCACATGGAAGCTAAAACAGTGTTGCGCGACAGCTTCCGCGCCCTTGGCTACGGTGCAGACTATGAGGTGGAGGTTCTATCAACGGGTGGCGACCGCCGTGCTGACATCTTGGTCACCTCGCAAGATGGCCTGGCGCGTTGGGCGATAGAAGCCCAACATACCCCGATATTGTTCGATGCGATCGAGAAGCGCACCACGGCATATTGCGCAGCCGGCATACCCGTTTTGTGGATGGGCATCTTGAGTAAAAAAATGAAAGACGACGCACAGTCTACCCCAAACGGACTGACGATCCGCCAGTACACAATTCGGCCTTGGGAGAAATGGGCGCAGGCTCTTGCCTTCAAGGAATTGTGGTATGTAGATCCGGACGACAAGACTCTTTGGCGGGGTTCATTCACCGATCACCTAATCCATGTCGAATCCACGTCCTGGTATGGGGAGGGTGGCGAAGAGCAGTCCGCGGGCGGTTACTCCCGTAAATCCAAGCGTTGGCGGACGCTCAATCTGCAAGGCCCCTTTCGCGTTCATCAGCTGTCGCTGGGATCAAAATGGCGCAAAGCGTGGTCGTCGCCCGTGCTCAATCTACCGGGAGGGGTAATCGCGCAGCTCGCGATCCGGTGACAGGAGGCAGGTGACAGGTTCACGTCTTTCTAGCAACGGCCACGTAGTATCGCAGAGGGGCTCCCGGACGTTTGGTAGCGATCGCCCGCCGGATTTTGGGCTGCCAAACTACGGGTCGTTGGTTCAAGAGCTTCGGAAATGTGAATTTGCTAGCATTCTCGCCTATGTTGGCGTTTCAGCATGGCTCCCAAGACTCAGTTGGTGATCAAAGTCGTCTGCGCCTCAACCTGCGAGGCGCTGGAGATAGGTCCTGAAGACTGCTCTCAAGTCTCGGAAGCCGGAGAATCCGAGAATGCGCGCGGTTCGCGTCACCGTTGTCATTGAAACCGAGCACTTGCGCGCGACTGAGGCCACGGTCCCAAAGGCGATTGCAGCGGGGTCCTCGAGGGCGA
Organism: Shinella sumterensis; assembly: GCF_004514425.2. Lineage (GTDB taxonomy): Bacteria > Pseudomonadota > Alphaproteobacteria > Rhizobiales > Rhizobiaceae > Shinella > Shinella sumterensis. The sequence goes on along the minus strand of NZ_MYFN02000024.1, from coordinate 30,611 downwards.
CTTTTACAAGCCGCTCGGCATCTTCTGAAAAAGTGCCGTGTCCAGAGACAATGCGCCGCTTGATTTCCACGAAGTTCTCAGGCGGATTTTGCTGGTTCGATTGATGTACACGCCTGATGGTGCTTTTCGGCGCCATAGCTTTCAAATCGCCTGTAGTTTGAAATCGCTCTCGGCGACCGGCATAACGGTCTTCAGGAGCGCGATCGATTTTTCCAGCCCCTCAAGACTGTTAAGCAGCACGTCTTCGTGCTCGATCGAGAGCCAGCCATCATAGCCGGCCATTGTAAGGCGGTAGCAGAACTGGCGCCACCAGGTCTCGCCATGGCCGAAACCGAGTGTGACATAGGACCAGCTTCGGGTGGGAATGTTCATCAGCGAGCCGTTCTCCAGAAGCGAGGTCGTCGCCTGGACCGGCGCATTCAGCATCGTGTCCTTGGCGTGCACATGAAAGATGGCCTCTCCCAGCGCTTCGGCCGCGACCAGCGGATCGGCACCCATCCAGAAGAGATGCGAGGGGTCAAGATTGGCGCCTACAACTGGGCCGATGGCAGAACGCAGCTTCAGGAGCGAGGGGACGTTGTAGACATATTGATTGCCGTGCAACTCGAGCGCGATGCGCTCCACGCCATATTCCTTTGCGAGAGCGGCGATCTCCGTCCAGAACGGCAGGAGCTTGTCTTCCCACTGGTAGCGCAGGATTTCCTGCGTTTCCGGCGGCCAGGACGAGACCACCCAGTTGGGCATGAGATCTCCCGCGCGCCCCGCCGGCAGGCCGGACATGGTGCACACGGTCTTGATGCCCATATCTCCGGCAAGGCGGATCGTGTCCTTCAGGCACGCGCCTTGCTCGGGCTGGGTCGGATGCAACGGATTGCCGTTGGCGTTGAGCGCGATGATCTCCAGGCCACGATCCGCGAAGGCGCTGGTGAAGTGCCGGCGCGCATCGGCACTACTCTTCATCGCCTCAAGATCGAAATGTGGGGCCGTGGACCAGCCGCCGGTGTTCACCTCAACGCCCGAGACGCCAAGCCGCGCGGCACTGTCGAGAAGAGCGTCGAAAGACAGGCCGCCGAGGCTGTCGGAAACGAAACCGAGTTTCATTGCAGGTTTCCTTATCGTGCGTTGTAGAGAGAGGGCCTGACCATCGTGTCGAGGCTAATGCGTCTACCGGTTTGCAGCGCCTCGACGCCCGCTTCGGCGACGAGCGTCGCGCAATAGCCGTCCCAGCTATCGGAGGCGATTGCGGGGAAGGTGCCGGTTCGAACGAAATTCAAAAAGGCCTTGTTTTGCAGGCGGTAGGCTTCCGCAAAACGCGGCCGCCAATCGGATGGATAGTGTTCGAACGCCATCAGATGGCCATTGCGGCGCGTGTGGACCGGGGCGTTGAGCAGGATCGATCCCTTTTCGCCCACCAGTTCGCCGCGCACGTCGTAGCCATAGGCGGCGCTGTTGTTGACCTCGATGTTGACGATCTGACCCTGGTCGGTTTCGAGAACCATGAAGACCGGCGCGCCGGTTTTCGATGCATCGACGCCGGTTGGCTGAAACACGGATATCGCGGTATAGTCGGCGTCGAGCATGAAGCGTGCGACATCGAATTCGTGCGGGGCGGAATTGGTGATCGCCATCTGGCCGGTAAAGTTCGCCGGCGCTTCGACATTCCTGTGTGTGTTGTGCATCATGATCGCCCGGCCGAGCGAGCCGTCCGCGAGCGCGGCCTTCATGTCGCGATAGGATGGGTCGAAACGGCGCATGAACCCGAGCTGGACAAACCGGCGGCCGCGCGCGACTTCGGCGTCGATGACCGCAAGGCATTCCCGGGAATTCTGCGACAGGGGCTTTTCGCAGAGCACCGGCTTCCCCACCGCGATGGCGGCAAGCGACAAGGGCGCATGGGTTTCATCCGGGCTTGCGATGATCATGGCGTCGATGTCGTCGCGCCGGATCGTCTGGAGCGGGTCGGTGGAGATGTCGGCTGCGCCGTAATCCTCCGCGATCGCACGGGCGCGCGCCTCGGACGCATCGCAGACGACCTGCAGCACGGCGCCGGGCAAATCCTCCGAGACGATCCGCGCATGGTCGGCACCCATGATGCCTGCACCGATAATTGCAATTCTGACGGACATTCCATGTTCCTTGTTTTCGAAGCGCGCATGGGCGCAGCGTCGGGGTCGCCATGGGCGCGTTCCCGTTGAGGTGAAGTTGGAGCCTTGCTGCCGGGCGCGACCTGGAGCGACACATGCGCCGGTGAGAACCCATGCAGGCGTCGAGCGTGAGGGCTTCCTTCAGCTGACCGGTTGGATTATCCGGATTGAAATGCCATCATTCAACGAAAGTGAGGGGCAGATTTCGATGCTTTTCGCATCAAATATTTCGCATTGCACAAACACATGGCAAGGCCGTCATGCGCTAAGAGTCGGGCATGCATTCATCCGATTCCGTGATTTGAATCGCATCAGACCGTGAGGGGAAAATGCCAAAACCCGTGAAGCCTGCAACATGGAAAGGACCTTCGGTTCATGCGATCGCCAAGATCGCGGCTGTGGGCTCCGCGACGGTCGACCGGGTGCTCAACAACCGCAGCGGCGTGCGGGAGAAGACCCGGGCGCGGGTTCTCGCGGCACTGGAAAAACTTCGCCATGAGAGCGCCGATAGCGACGTCCCCGTCCTCATTCGCCTGTTCTGTGAATCCGGTGAGACATTCAATGCGGCCATGGCGGCGGCCGTCTCGGAGGTAAACCGCACACAGGCCGGCGTCGATATCCAGGGCGTGTATGTGACGACAAGCGATGCCGAACCACTCGCCTTCGCGCGGCGGATCGAGCAGGAAGGCGGGGAGGCGGACGGCGTCGTCGTCATTGGCCGGGAGCATCCGGCAACGAACCGCGCCATTCGAAAGCTCCGGACGATCGGCCGGCCGGTGGTCTGCCTCACGACGGACCTGCCGAGCTCGCGGCGAAGCACCTATGTCGGGAACGACCAGTATGCCGCCGGAAGCGTTGCGGCACTGTTGATCGGCAACGCCCTGCCGAAGGAAAACAGCAGCATTCTGGTTGTCATGAGCGTGCCGTTTCGTTGCCAGCAGGAGCGCGAGATGGGCTTCCGGCGGGTTCTGCGGTCTGATTTTCCGTACCTGAAGATCGAGGAACGCATGATCTCGGATGAAAGGCCCGAGAACACATGCGAGCAGCTGATGCGGTACTTCGAGGCGAATGGACATCCCGCGGCGATCTACAATGTGGCTGGTGCCAATCGCGGTATCGCCAAGGCGCTGGAAAATACCGGCAAGGCGGACGAAACGGTGTTTGTCGGCCATGAACTGTCCGTCCATTCCCGTGCGCTGCTGGAGGCCGGGGTGATGGATTATGTCATCTCGCATGATTTCGCCGCCGAACTCGCCTCGGCGGCGCGATGGATAAAGAGCAATCTGAATGGCGTGACGAGCGAGCCGGGCTATTCGCAGGTCCTCGTTCACACGCGATACAATTGCGGCCTGTAGGACCATCGGGGTGCGCATGTCTATGGTGTCGCCGAGGTGGTCGTCTGCCCATTGCAGGCGATAGCCGTATCCGCTCATTTCGCCTTTGATGCGGTACTCGCTCGCCAAAAGCTGCGATAGTTCGATGTGATTTACATCATTAGTATCTGTCGTTTCACGGTAGTCATAATAATTTCAGTATCTTAATTGGCGATCGATCACTGTTGCCATTTGATGGAGAGAAAATCAGAATTCGCCTCATGAAAACCTTGTGAACCATCGTCTTCATCAATGAAAATACCTCCAGGCGATCTCCTTATCGGGTCGCCAGAGATAGTCACAAACGCTGACCGCAGTGCCGATCTCGTTCCTGTTTTGGAATAAAAGTTGACCATATGAAATTAATGCAATAAATGTTGCATCTAGGAGTTCGACAGGCAGCGTGGAGGTTGTCTGTGGTGCCGTCTGAAAACGACTGAGCAATCCGCTCGCATCGAAAACTCTATTTGTTTCCAATCAAGGAGGAGGAACCTTATGAAAATTGGAAAAAGCATCCTGTACTCTGCTCTTTTCGCGTCTGCTGCGCTTGGGATCGCCCATGCCCAGGAGGCCGAAAAGCAGTATCGCTTCGTCATGGTGTCGCATATCGGCTCCAACGATCCCAACATGAACTGGCTGACGACGTCCCTGAAGGAGTTCGAGGCGAAGTATCCGGACGTGAAGACCGAATACATTTCCACGAACAATTACTCGGTTCAGGAGCACGTCCGCCTGCTCGAACAGGCGATCGCAACGCAGCCGGATGGCATTGCCGTCCCGATCGTCAGTTCCGATGCCTTTGAAGGTCCGCTGCGCAAGGCGATCGAAGCAGGCATCCCGGTCGTCGCCTTCAACATTCCGGACGGTCGCCCGGATGGCGAGCGCATTCCCTATCTTACCTATGTCGGCGGCGATGAATTCCTGACGGGCAAGAAGCTCGGTGAATACGCGCTGACGAAGGTCGAGGCCGGCGAAATCCCGAAGCCCACACATGTCGTCTGCGCAAGCCATGACTCGGCACATCAGGGCCTCAAGGCGCGCTGCGCCGGCATGAAGGAGGTGATGGAGAAGGCGGGCGCCAAGTTCGATGAGCTCTTCATCGGTGCGGAACCGGCAACGGCGCGCAACACGCTGCAATCGTTCCTGCAGGCCAATCCGGATACCAACTACATCTTCACGGTCGCCGGTTGGTCGTCGCCCTGGGCGTGGGGCGTGGCGAATGACATGAAGCTCGATCCTGACGTCGATGACAAGGGCGTCACGGTTCTCACCGTGGACGAAGGCCCGGTGTCGATCGAAGGCGTGCGCGCGGGGCATATCCTTGCGACGAACAGCCAGGGTTTCTGGCTCCAGGGCTATGCGCCGATGGAGTGGCTCTACTGGTACAAGAAGTTCGGATACGCGCCCCAGCAAAGCATCCTGACCGGTCCGATCGTGATCAACAAGGATAATGCGGATCAGTGGGCGACACAGGTTCGCGGCGTGTTCGGCGACAAGGCCTACGACGAACAGAATACCTGGTAACCGCTACCCTCCCGGGGCGAGGGCGGCTGGCCTCTTGATAGGCCGGCTGCCCTCCTTTGCGCATCCCGCGGCGCATATCAACGAGCGAGACCAAGAATCATGAAGTACCTTGTCCGCAGCCAGGGCTTCGGCGCGACCGTCGGCGTCATCGCCATGCTGGCCGTTTTCACAGTGATCGATTTCTCCGGCTGGTGGACGGTGCAGACGCTGTCCAACGTCACGCAGTTCACAGCCATTCTCGCGCTCGTCGCCCTGGGGCAAGCCCTTGTGATCATGACGAAGGAGATCGATCTGTCCGTCGGCTCGATCTACGGGCTGACCGGCGTGGCGTTCATCACGCTGGAGCCGTCCCTGGGCGTGCCCGGCTCTCTGATTGTCGCCCTGTTCATCGCGGCAATTGCAGGTTTCGTCCAGGGAACCGCCGTGGTCAAAGGCGAGCTTCCCTCGATGATCGTCACCCTTGGTGGCCTCTTCGCGGCGCGTGGCATTATCTATGTCTGGACGGGCGGCTCCGTCCACAATTTCTCTCCCGATGCTCGCACCCACGCGCTGACCCGTCTCCTGGGCGGAGAGCTCTTCGGCATTGCAGCGGCGATCTACTGGGTCGGCATCATTTCCCTCCTGCTTTCGATCATGCTGTGGGGAACCCGTTTCGGGAACCGGCTTTTGGCGACCGGCGGCAGTCGGGAAAGTGCTGAATCACGCGGCGTCCGCACCGATCGTGTCAAGACGGCGGCCTTTGTCCTCTGCTCTCTGCTTGCGGGCTTTGCCGGCATCCTGACCCTGTGCAACCAGCCGCAGACCCATGTGACGCTTGGTGAAAACATGGAGCTCGAGGCCATCTCGGCGGCCGTGATCGGCGGGTGCCTGCTGACCGGCGGACGCGGCTCCATCCTCGGGGTCATCCTCGGCGCCTTGATCGTCGTCAGCTTCCGCTACGAGCTGATCGCGCTCGGCGCACCATCGTCCTGGTACATCACATTCGTCGGCGCCGTTCTCATCGTGGCGGTTATTTTCAATCAGAAGCTTGCCCGCTTTCTCGGGCACAGCGTTTGACGCGGGAGGACGCTCAAATGACCCAACAACCCCTGATCCAGGTGAAAAACCTCGACCTCTATTTCGGCGCCTTCCACGCCCTGAAAAACGTCTCGGTCGATTTCAATGCCGGCGAACTGATCGGCTTGGTCGGCGACAATGGTGCCGGCAAGACCACGCTGATCCGCGTCCTGTGCGGCATTCACGCCCCAACGAAAGGGGAGGTGTTCTTCGATGGCAGGAAGGTCGAAAAATTCCACCCGAAACTCGCAATCGACCAGGGCATCGAGACCATCCAGCAGTCCGTCGGCCTGTGCGACAACCTTTCGATTGCGCGCAACTTCTATCTCGGCCGGGAGCCGGTCAAGCGCATCCTCGGCATACCATTTCTGGACTTCGCGAAGATGCGCGAGAAATCCAGCCGCGTCATCCGGCAGTTCGGCCTTCGGGAGAATGTCTCGGCCGATGACGAGGTGGAACGGCTGTCGGGCGGCGAGCGTCAATCGGTCAAGATCGGTCGGGCCGTCGAGTTCAAGAACCGTGTCGTCATCATGGACGAGCCGACCAACCACCTGTCAGTGCGCGAACGCGAGCATGTCAACGAGCTGGCGGTGCAGCTGAAGGAGCAAGGTCTGCTCGTCATCTACATCACGCACGACATCTTCCAGGTACACAAGCTCGCTGATCGCGTCGTCATCATGGAGAACGGCGAGAAGGTTGCCGATGCGTCGACCGACAGCATGTCGGCGGAAGCGCTCGAAGATGTCATCCGGCAGGGTGGCCGTGTCGTCGAGAAGCAGGAGGCGGTCTGATGGCGCTCTCCGCAGCAAAGCCTCTCATCCGCCGTCACACGGAAATCGGCATCTTTCTGATCGGCGCCATCCTGATCGTCATTTTCGCATCGACCTCGGACGGGCGGTGGGCCAACCTCTACAATATCGGAACGATCATGCAGGTGACTGCGACGCTCGGGCTCATGAGCCTGGGTGTCGCCATCGTGATCGGGACTGGCGAGATCGACATTTCGGTCGGCTCGACCTTCGGCATGGGCGCGCTCGCCCATCTGTGGCTTGCCGCCCGTGTTGATCCCGTGTTTGCCGCTCTGGCCGCCATCGTCGTTGGTGCGGCGATCGGCTACGTGAATGGCTGGCTTGTAACGAGGACCAGGACACCGTCGCTGATCATCACGCTTGGCACGCTGATGATCTTCCGCGGCATCGCGATCGCGCTGACGGACGGCTTTTCCTTCTCCATTCCCTATGCCGCGCGCAACGGCTGGACCTACTTCCTGCTCGGTGGCGGCGATGTTTTCGGATTCAACACGGCCCTGTTCTGGTTGATCGCGGCCTTCGCGGTTCTCCTCGTCGTGCTGAAGGCCATGCCATTCGGCAACCGGCTGCTGGCCGTCGGTGGCTCGGCGGACAGTGCGCATTCGCGCGGTGTGCGTGTCGATCGCATCAAGCTGTCCGCATTCGTCATTTGCGGCATCCTGGCCGCCTTTGCTGGCGCGCTCGAGGCTGGAAAGCTCGGTTTTGCGGACGGGTCCATGGGGCGGCTCATGGAGTTGCAGGCCATTGCCTCCTGCGTTCTGGGTGGTTGCCTTTTGGCCGGCGGAAGGATTTCGCTGATCGGTGCTTTGATGGGCGCGTTCGTGCTGTCCTCCATCCAGTCCTATCTGGTCGTCACCGGTGTTCAGCCGCAGTGGTTCATCCTCATTCTGGGCCTCATCGTCGTCGGGGCGGCCTATGGCGACAAGTCGCTGCGAAACTGGGCGATCCGGAAATAGCAGCATTCTTCTCTCTCCCTGTCTGATCGTATCGGCGCCGCTCACCGGCGCCGATTTTTTTGGGTCTTCCTGAGCGTTGTTTCCTGTTCGTGCGCCGTGGGCGCGAAGTGTGTTGACATTCCGTTATCTGCAATTAATGTTGCTCCTTGAGGAGAAATGCAATTATTCAATCCCGGCAGTGACTTGCAACGCGCAAACGGCGGCGTTGCGAGAGCGTCGAGTGCTGTCTTGTGCGGGATTGAACCTAGATCGGGAGGACGATTTCATGAGTGACATTTCCACGGTGATCGACCTCGCGCAGTTCCGGCGCGAGGTGGAAACCGAAACAACGAAAGCGATGTGCCCGACGGCCATTGCCATCGAGAAGAACATTCCGATCTATGACGGCGCGTCCGTCAGCGATGCCATCGGCCCGGAATGGGCCTCGGTCATCGGCGAGGGGCCGGGTGTCTTCGTGGTCAAGCGTGCTTTCACCGATCCGGGCGCCATCGATGCGGCAAGCGAGGTCTTTCGCCAGATCATTGCCGACGAGCGCGCCGCCGGCACGGCCGCAGGCGACCATTTTGCCAAGGCCGGCGCCAATGACCGTATCTGGAACAGCCTGCAGAAGCTGTGCCTGCGCGACCCCGCCGTCTACGCCCGCTACATGGCCAATCCGGTGATCGATATTGCCTGCCGCGCCTGGCTCGGCCCGGGGTATCAGATTGCCACGCAGGTCAATCAGGTCCGCCCCGGCGGCAAGGCGCAGGCGCCGCACCGCGACTATCACCTCGGCTTCATGAAGCCCGAGCAGATGGCGGAATATCCGGCCCATATCCACGCGACCGGCCCGACGCTCATCCTGCAGGGCGGGGTCGCCCATTGCGACATGCCGGTGGAAAGCGGCACGACGAAGCTCTTGCCGCATTCGCAGCGTTACCTGCCGGGCTATATCGCAGCAACGCGGCCGGAATTCCGGGACTATTTCGAGGAGCATTGCGTCCAGCTTCCCCTGGAAAAGGGCGACGCCATCTTCTTCAGTCCGGCGTTGTTCCATGCCGCCGGCGAAAACAGGACGGCGGACGTCGTGCGCATGGTGAACCTCATCCAGACGGCGTCGGCCTTTGCGCGGCACATGGAAAATCTTGACCGCACGGCCATGGCCCGCGCCGTCTATCCGCATCTGGCGGGACTTTCGCCGCAGGGTCGGCGGGCGGTGATTGCCGCGACCGCGGACGGTTATCCGTTCCCGACCAACCTCGATACCGACCCGCCGCTTGGCGGTCTCGCCCCGGAAAGCCAGCAGGACCTGCTCGCCCGGGCTGTCGCGGAAGGCTGGGACGAGGCGCAGCTCGATGCGGCTCTTTCCGCACAGGGCGCCAAGCGCGCTGCCTGAACACAAAGTTACCCGCAACGGCTTCGGGCGGGGAGGAACAGGAAGCCACCTTCGGGAGGAACGTACGCATGAAGAAAATTTTGCAATCCTTGGCCCTCGGCGCACTGCTCGCCACGTCGGCGCTTGCCGGTGCCGCGCATGCGGATGGCGAGAAATTCGTCTGGATCAGCCATGGCCCGGATAGCGACAGCTGGTTCAACGTCATCAAGAACGCGATCAAGGTCACGAACGAGCAGATGGGCGTCGAGACCGAGTATCGCAATCCGCCGAGCGGCGACCTCGCCGACATGGCGCGCCTCGTGCAGCAGAGCTCGGCGGCCGGCGTCGATGGCATCATCGTCACCATCGCCGATTTCAACGTGCTCGAAGGGCCGATCAAGGACGCCGTCGCCAAGGGCATTCCGGTCGTCACCGTCAATTCCGGCACGGTGGAGGAGAGCCAGAAGCTCGGCGCTCTGCTGCATGTCGGCCAGCCGGAATACGAAGCGGGCCTCGGCGCGGGCAAGCGCGCGAAGGAAGCGGGCATCAAGAGTTTCCTCTGCGTCAACCACTACATCACCAACCCCGCTTCCGTGGAGCGGTGCCGCGGCTTTGCGGAAGGCATCGGCGTCGAACTCGGCAACCAGATGGTCGATTCCGGCATTGACCCCTCGGAAGTGCAGAACAAGGTGAAGGCCTATCTCACCGCCAATCCCGATACCGGTGCCATCCTGACGCTTGGCCCGAATTCCGCTGAACCGTCGATCCGGGCGGTCAAGGAAATGGGCCTGGACGGCGACATCTATTTCGGCACGTTCGACCTATCCGCCGAGATTTCGGCGGCCATCAAGGACGGTACGATCAACTTCGCGATTGACCAGCAGCCTTTCCTGCAAGGCTCGATCCCGATTCAGGTGCTGACGAACTACGTCCGTTACGGTGTGACGCCGTCGAACTCGATCTTCACCGGTCCGGGTTTTGTGACGAAGGACAACATCGCGCTCGTCGAGTCGCTGGCGGGCCAATACCGCTGATCTGACGGATTTTGGCGCGCAACGGGTTCTCGCCCGTGCGCGCCAAAATATGTTTTCGAGGGAGGAGTATGCATTCATGACGGACGTCATTCCGGACGCGCTGAAGGACGAGCGCATCAAACCCGTCTCGCCGCTAAGGCGCGCGCTGATCCGGCCCGAGCTTGGCGGTATCTGCGGCACCATCCTGGTCTTCCTGCTGTTTGCGGTGATCGCCGGCGACAGCGGCATGTTCGCCGCCGAGGGCGTCATGAACTGGACGGTGGTTTCGGCTCAGTTCATGGTCATCGCGGTCGGTGCCTGCCTGCTGATGATCGCGGGCGAGTTCGACCTTTCCACCGGCTCGATGATCGGCTTTTCTGGCGTCATGATGGCCATCCTGTCAGTCCATCTCGGCGTGCCGCTCTGGCTCGCCATCATCGCGACCTTTGCCTTCTGCATCCTGCTCGGCGGCGTGAACGGCTGGCTGGTCATCCGCACCGGCCTGCCGTCGTTCATCGTCACGCTGGCCTTCCTCTACATCCTGCGCGGACTGACGATCTGGAGTTCGATCTATTTCACTCGGCAGACGATCATCGGCGGTGTCGCCGAGAAGGCGGCGGCCGACTGGCTCGCACCGATCTTCGGCGGAAAAGTTCTTGGCCGGCTTTTCACCTGGATGGGGGAGGCGGGTTGGATTGCCACCTTCACGCGCGGCAATCGTGCCGGCCAGCCGGTTATCGACGGCATCCCGATGCTCGTCGTCTGGGCCATCGTGCTGGTGATCTTCGGCCATTGGCTGCTGACGCGCACCAAGTTCGGCAACTGGATCTTTGCCGCCGGCGGTGATGCGCTCGCCGCGCGTTATGTCGGGGTGCCGGTCAACCGGGTGAAGATCCTGATGTTCATGTTCTCCGCCTTCTGCGCCTGCGTCTTCGCAACCTGCCAGGTGATGGAATTCGGCTCGGCTGCGGCCGATCGCGGCCTGCTCAAGGAGTTTGAGGCGATCATCTGCGTGGTCATCGGCGGGGCGTTGCTTACCGGTGGCTACGGCTCGGTCATCGGGGCGGCCCTTGGCGCGATCATCTTCGGCGTGGTGCAGCAAGGCCTGTTCTTCGCCAATGCGGAAAGCTCGCTCTTCCGGGTGTTCCTCGGCGTCATCCTGCTGACGGCCGTGATCATGAACACCTATATCCGCCGCATCATCACGGGAGAACGCTGATGTCCGCCATCGTGGAGATGAGAAACATCACGAAGCATTTCGGCCATGTCATCGCGTTGGCCGGTGTCTCCTTCGACGTCAAAGCCGGCGAATGCCACTGCCTGCTCGGCGACAACGGTGCCGGCAAATCCACCTTCATCAAGATCATGTCCGGCGTCTACAAGCCGAGTGGCGGCGAGGTGCTGGTGGAGGGCACGCCGACCCTGTTCCAGAGCCCGCGCGACGCCATGGCGGCAGGCATCGCCACGGTCTACCAGGACCTCGCGATGATCCCGCTGATGAGCGTCAGCCGCAATTTCTGGATGGGGCGGGAGCCGGAGCGCGGCGTCTGGCCCTTCCGGACCTTCGACACGGCCAAGGCCGACGACATCACCGTCAAGGAGATGCGCAAGATGGGCATCAGCCTGCGCGGGCCGGACCAAGCGGTGGGCACGCTCTCTGGCGGCGAGCGCCAGACGGTCGCGATCGCCCGTGCGGTCTATTTCGGCGCCAAGGTCCTGATCCTCGACGAACCGACCTCCGCGCTCGGCGTGCGCCAGACGGCGAACGTGCTGAGCACCATCGACCGCGTGCGCAAGCAGGGCATCGGCGTCGTCTTCATCACCCACAACGTTCGCCACGCGCTCGCCGTCGGGGATCGCTTCACCGTGCTGAATCGTGGCCAGACACTTGGGACCGCCGAGCGCGGGACGGTGGATGCGGCAGCCTTGCAGGACATGATGGCCGGCGGCCAGGAACTGGCGTTGCTGGAGGCCTCGTTGGGCGGCACCATTTGAAACAAACGGACGTGCCGGCTTCGCGCCGGCACGTCCCGTCTTCTGTCAGCGTACCACCTCGTAGCCGGCGGCCGCCATGACGCGCAGGAGTTCCTTATGGCCGATCTTCGCCATGTCGAGCGGCGGGTTGTGGGTGGGATCCTGCTCGGCCTCGACGACGAACCAGCCTTCATAACCATGGGAAGCGAGGCGCTTAACGATGGCCTCGAAATCGAGGCTGCCGTCGCCGGGCACCGTGAAGGCGCCCTTGATGACGGCGTCGAGGAAGCTTTCCTTCGTGCGGTCGAGCGCGTCGATCACCGGCAGTCGGACATCCTTGGTGTGGACGTGGGTGATGCGGCCGTGATGCTTGCCGATGACGCGCAGAACGTCGCCGCCCGCAAAGGCCATGTGGCCGGCGTCGAAGAGCAGCGGCAGGCCCTCGCCGGAATGTTTCATCAGCAAGTCGAGTTCTTCCTCGGTCTCGATCGGTGCTGCCATGTGATGGTGATAGGAGATCGGCATACCCTGGTCGGCACACCATTCGCCGAAGGCCGTCATCTTGCGGCCATAGGCCTTGATCTCGTCCTCGGAAAGCTTGCGCTTGGTGGCAAGCGGCGCGCTGCGGTCGCCCTGGATGGTGCCGGCCGTCTCGCCGTAGACGATGCAGGGCGCACCCACCGCCTTGAACAGCGCCATCTGTTCGGCGATCCGGTCCTTCTCCGCCTCGATGTCGCCGTCGAGCAGCAGGCCGGAGAACCAGCCGCCGCAGACCTGGATGCCGTATCTGTCGAGGATGGGACGCAGGACCTTCGCGTCCATCGGGAAGCGGCGGCCGGTCTCCATGCCTGTAAAGCCGGCTTCGGCGGCCTCTGCAAGGCAGCCTTCCAGCGAAATATCGCTGCTGATTTCCGGCAGGTCGTCGTTCCACCACGCGATGGGGGCAATGCCGAGTCTGGCTTTCATGGTCTGTCTCCGCGTCAAAGGGTCGGTGTCTTGTCTGCGCGAAGTCCGACCCGCCGAAAACGGCCCTTGCTGTCGCCTCCTCCCCGCATGGAGGTCTCATACAAAACATATATTGACATTTCAATATTCTTGCAAAGATAATTGCATTCACCCGGCCGGAGGAGGCCGCGGGCACATCATCCGGGGAACAGAGAGAATGAAGAAGAAGCTCCGTCTTGGCCTCATCGGGTCGGGTTTCATGGGCAAGACGCATGTGTTCGGCTTTGCGGCCGCCGAGCGGGTTTTCGACCTTCCCTATGACGTTGAACTTGCTACGATCGCCGACGTGACCATGGCGCAAGCCGAGGCGGCGCGGGCCGCCTTCGGCTTCCAGCGTGCCACGGACGACTGGCGCAGCCTGGTGGCGGATCCCGATATCAACGTCATCGACATCACCGCGCCGAACGCGCTGCACAAGGAGATGGCGCTTGCCGCGATTGCCGCCGGCAAACATGTTTACTGCGAGAAGCCGCTCGCCCCGCTTGCCGCCGATGCGCGGGAGATGGCCGAGGCGGCGGAAAAGGCCGGCATCAGGACACAGGTCGGCTTCAACTACCTTTGCAATCCCATGCTCAGCCTTGCAAGGGAGATGATCGCGGGCGGCGAGCTTGGTGACATCCGTGGTTACCGCGGCCTCCATGCGGAGGACTACATGGCCGATGCAAACGGCCCTTTCACCTTCCGGCATGACCCCGCCGGGGGTGGTGCCTTGGCTGATATCGGCAGCCATGCGCTCGCCACCGCCGAGTTCCTGCTTGGCCCGATCACGAAGGTCATGGGCGATTGCGTGACGGTTATCGTCAGCCGGCCTGACGGAAAAGGCGGCGTGCGACCGGTCGAGACAGACGACGTCGGCCGCGCCTTCCTGCGCTTTGCCAACGGCGCCACCGGTTCCATTGAGGGCAACTGGATCGCGACCGGCCGCAAGATGCAGCACGATTTCGAGGTCTACGGCACGAAAGGTGCGCTCGCCTTCTCGCAGGAGCGATTCAACGAGCTTCATTTCTATTCGGCGGCTGATGCCAAGGGGCGGCAGGGTTTTCGGCGTATCGAGGCCGGTCCCGACCACGCGCCCTACGGCCGCTTCTGCGTCGCTCCCGGCCACCAGCTCGGCTTCAACGACCTGAAGGCCATTGAGGCTGCGGGCTATCTGGAGGCGATTGCGGGCCTCAGGCCGGAGCCGTTCAATTTCCGCGCGGGCCTGTGCATCCAGATGCTGGTGGAGACGATCCAGCAATCGTCGCGCGCCGGCGCCTGGCTTGATGTGAAGGGTGATTGACCGCGGGTGGCGGTGGCGCAATGATAATTGCATGTGGAGTCTGCCCGGCAATTCGTGCCGCGCTCGCCGGCGCCGTGTCCAGCGCTCCATTTACCCAAAACAAGCTGTTCATCATGCCGATTACGCTTGACGTGCAATTAAAATTGCGTCTTTGTAATAATGAAAACAAATGTTGCTGATTGGCTTCCTTCGGCAGCGCGAGGAGGAAACATGTACGCGTCCTACGGCTTGTTCATCGATGGCGCCTGGTCAGGTCCCGCGACCGGCGCATCGACCGAAATCACGGATCCGGGCAACGGCGATGTATTGGGCGTCGTTCCCGTGGCCAGCGTTGACGACACAAACCGGGCGATCGGTGTGGCGGACAGGGCCTTCCAGGCCTGGAAGAAGACCCCGGCCTGGACCCGTGCGGATCACTTGCACAAGGCCGCCGACGTGATGGCGGCGCGCACGGCCGAGGCAGCGCGCCAGATCACGCTCGAAACGGGAAAGCCGCTGGCGCAGGCGGGGCGCGAATGGGCACTCGCCGTCGACCAGTTCCGCTGGTACGCGGAGGAAGCCCGCCGCATCTACGGCCGCATCGTCGAAAGCCGTGTGCCGGGCGGTCGCCTGGAGGTGACGCATGAGCCCGTCGGTGTCGTCGCAGCCTTCACAGCGTGGAATTTCCCGGCGGCGTTGATCGCCCGCAAGGTCGCGCCGGCGCTTGCCGCCGGCTGTGCCGTCATCGTGCGTCCGTCCGTCGAAGTGCCGGGCGTTGCCATGGTCCTCTTCGACTGCCTGCGTGAAGCCGGCCTTCCCGCAGGCGTCGCCAACCTTCTGATCGGCCCGACCGGCAACACCTACAAGCCCATCATGGCATCGTCCGTCGTGCGAAAGGTTTCTCTGACGGGGTCGACACGTGTCGGTCAGCAGATGATCCGCGACAGTGCCGAAACGGTAAAGCGCGTCAGCATGGAACTCGGCGGCAATGCGCCGATGATCGTTTTCGCCGACGCCGATCTCGACAAAGCGCTCGATCTCGCTGTGCCGACGAAATACGCCAATGCCGGCCAGGTCTGCGTAACGCCCGACCGCTTCTATGTGCATGAGTCGTTGCACGATCGCTTTTCTGACGGCTTTGCTGCCCGCGCCCGCGCGCTGAAGCTCGGTTACGGTCTCGATGAGGCGACGCAGATGGGGCCGCTGATCAACGAGCGCCGCATCGCCGCCATCGAGGAAATCGTCGCCGATGCGAGCGACCGCGGCGGCAGGATCCTCGCAGGCGGCAGACGCCCGGCGGATACGAATGCCGGTTTCTTCTTCGAGCCCACCGTCATCACCGGCCTGCCGGACGATGCCAAGGCGATCGCCGAGGAGAATTTCGGCCCGATCGCCGCCATCACGCCCTTTTCCAGCACGGATGAGGTCTTCGAGCGGGCGAATGCCTCCGAAATGGGACTTTCCGCCTATGTCTTCACCCGCGATGCCGGCCGCGCACGCGAAGCGGCGGCGCGGCTGGAGGCGGGCATGGTCGGGGTCAACAGTTTTGCACTGGCAGCCGCCGAGGCGCCGTTCGGCGGCATCAAGGCGAGCGGCATGGGCCGCGAAGGCGGTACCGAGGGCATCCTCGACTATTCCAACGTCAAGCTCGCGCAGATGCTGGTCTGAGGAGGCAGTCATGATCAAGAACGGTGTCAAGCAGCGCTGGGCCGAAGGCAAGCCCGTCCTCAACGGCTGGCTCTCCATCGCCAATTCCTTCAGCGCCGAAATCATGGCCGCGCAGGGTTACGACTCGCTCACCATCGACATGCAGCACGGCATTGTCGGCTACGATGGCGCGGTGCCGATGCTTCAGGCCATGCGGGCAAGCGGTGTGACACCGCTGGTGCGCGTGCCGTGGCTCGATCCCGCCGACATCATGAAGGCGCTCGATGCCGGTGCCTACGGTGTCATTTGCCCGATGATCAATACCCGTGCAGAAGCAGAGCGGCTTGTCTCCTATGTGCGCTATCCCCCCAATGGCGTGCGCAGCTTCGGCCCCAGCCGTGCCCTGTTTTCCGCCGGCGCCGGATATGCAGCGCAAGCCGATGACGAGATGATCTGCCTCGCCATGATCGAGACGGCGCAGGCCTATGAGAACCTGGAGGATATCCTCGCGACCCCCGGCCTCGACGGCGTCTATATCGGTCCAGCCGACCTGACGCTGGGGCTCCAGGGCAAGCGCTACGCACCCGGCTTCGACCGTCGCGAGCCCGAGATGATCGAGGCGATCAAGACGATTCTCCATGCGGCTCACAAGGCGGGAAAACGTGCGGCGCTGCATAACGGCACGCCCGACTATGCGGCGGAAGCGGTGGGCTGGGGGTTCGATTTCGTGACCGTCACCAACGACGTCCGCCTCCTCGCAGGTGCTGCCGAGGCGAGTGTGCGGAAGTTCCGCGATCTCGTGCAGGACGTCGCGCCCGTCAACACGATCGACACGGGAGGATATTGAATGCCCAGGATTCTGGTCGCAGGCAAGATCCACGCTGACGGTCTTGCCGTTCTCAGTTCCGCGCCCGGCGTGACGGTCGACTATGTCGAGGAGGTTTCCGCGGCAAGCTACAAGCCGTTCCTCGCCGCCGCCGATGCGCTGCTTATCCGCACCCAGCCGCTTTCGGCGGCATTCGTTGCCGATGCGCGGAACCTTAAGATCGTTTCGCGCCACGGCGTCGGTTACGATTCGGTTGATGTCGCGGCCTTGAGCGGTCGCGGCATACCGCTCGCCGTCGTGGGGGATGTGAATTCCCGTGCCGTGGCCGAGCACGCCGCCATGCTGATGCTGGCGGCCGCACGCCGCATCGTTCTCTTCGACCGAAAGATGCGGCAAGGCGACTGGAACTACCGCAACAGTCTGGATGCCGATGAGTTGGACGGTGGCACGTTGCTGGTGGTCGGCTTCGGCCGCATTGGCAGGCGGCTGGCACAGATCGCGGCGGCGCTCGGCATGACGGTGCTTGCCTACGACAAGTTCCAGGGCGCGGATCAGATCGCGGCCGCCGGCGCAACGCCCGTGGATGATCTGCTCGATGGCCTCTCCCGCGCCGACGTCGTGTCGCTGCATGTGCCGAAATCGGGCGCCGAGCCCTTGATCGGTGCGGCGGAACTGGCTGTGATGAAACGCTCGGCCATTCTCGTGAACACGGCGCGCGGCGGCCTGATCGACGAAAAGGCGCTGCTGGCCGCGCTCGATGAAGGGAGGCTTGCCGCGGCTGGTCTCGACGTCCTTGATTCCGAGCCGCCGGCGAATGACGACCCCATGCTCGCCTGCGACCGGGTGGTGCTTTCCCCGCACAATGCCGGGCTCACCGAAGCCTGCGCGCGGCGCATGGCCATCTCGGCGGCGGAGAACATTATCGATTTCTTCAAGGGAACGCTCGATCCGACGCTCGTCGTCAATCGCTCCGAGATTGCGGCACAGCGCCTTTCTCCTGTCGGCGGCTGGTCATGACGCTCCTGACATTCCGGGACATCGCCAAGTCCTATGGCATCGTACCGGTGCTGAAGGGCATTGATCTTGTCGTAAAACCAGGCGAGGTGCTGGCGCTCGTTGGCGAAAACGGTGCGGGCAAGTCCACTCTCATGCGCATTGCCGCCGGGCTTGCACCGCCGTCGTCGGGTGCGATGCTGCTGGACGGCGCGCCTGTGCCTGCAACGCTCCATGCTGCTGAACGTGCAGGCATCGTCATGGTGCACCAGGAGTTTTGCCTCGCGCCGCATCTGACAGTGGCGGAAAACGTCTTTCTCGGACGGGAGATCACGCGCGGCCTCTTCACCGATCGCAAGGCGATGGAGATGCGGGCACGCGACCTGCTGGCTCAACTCGGCTCGGCCGCTCCCGTCCGGGCACGGCTCCGCGATCTGCCGGTGTCCGACTGGCAGATGATCGAACTTGCCAAGGCCTTCGCGCGTCAGCCAAAACTTATCCTGATGGACGAGCCGACCGCTGTGCTCTCGGCCACGGAGGCGGGCAACCTGTTCACCCGTATCCGCGCCTTCCGGGATGCGGGCGGTTCGGTGATCTTCACCTCGCACCGCCTCGATGAAGTGAAGAATATCGCCGATCGCGTCGCGGTGCTGCGCGATGGACAGATCGTGCGCGTCGAGAACACTCAGGATGTTTCCGAGGATGAGATGGCCGAGGCGATGGTCGGTCGGCCGCTCGCGGAAATCTATCCGCCGCGGCGCGGTGCGCAAGGACGCACGGTATTGCTCGGCGTTGCTGGTCTCACATCGCCGGGCGCCGTCGAAGAGGCAACGCTCGATATCCGCGTGGGCGAAGTGCTCGGCATTTCCGGCCTCGTCGGATCAGGTCGTACCGAACTTTTCGAAGCACTCTTCGGGCTGCGGCCGGCGAAATGCCGATCCTTCCACTTGCGCGGCGCGGCGCGAAAGCTGCCGACAGCGCGCGAGGCCTGGGGCCTGAAGCTCGCTTACCTGACGGAGGACCGCAAGGGTAAGGGCCTGCTGCTCGGCAAGTCGCTCGACCAGAACGTGGCGCTCACCAAGGGTGCGATCAATGGCGCGAACTGGATCGACCGGCGGGCGGAGCGACGGGACCTCGAAGCGGCCGTCGGGCGCTATGACATTCGCACCGGACGGCTGGACGTGACGGCCGGAGCGCTCAGCGGCGGCAACCAGCAGAAGGTGCTGATCGCCAAGACGCTCGCCGTCGAGCCCGACCTGATCGTCTTCGACGAGCCCACACGCGGCGTCGATATCGGCGCCAAGCAGCAGATCTACGAGATCATCGCCACGCTCGCCGCCGAGGGCAAGGCGATCGTCGTCATCTCGTCCGAGATGCAGGAGATCGTCGGCCTGTCCGACCGGGTGCTGGTCATGCGGCGCGGCCGCATCGCCGGCGAGCTTTCCGGCGACGCGATCAACGAGACCGACATCATTCGATTTGCCATGGGCCTGGAAGACAGGGCCCCGCAGGAGGAGGCAAGCCATTGACCGACATTACCGCCACGTCCGCCGGCAACGCCACAGCGTCGCCGGGCCGCACCCTTGCGGGCATTTTCGAGGCTGCCGGCCCGCTCATCGCCCTCATCCTGCTGATGCTCATCGGTTCCTTGATGAGCGACAGCTTCCTCGGCGCGGAAAACCTCTCGAACGTTTTCACGCGCAGCGCCATCATCGGCATCATCGCGGTCGGCGCCACCTTCGTCATCACGGCGGGCGGGCTCGACCTTTCCGTCGGCTCGCTCTCCGCGCTGGTGGCAGGCGTCACGATCATGTTCATGAATACGGCGGCCGAGACGCTTGGGCCGGGCTGGCAGCTCGTCGCTGCGGGCATCGTCTTTTCGCTGATCGTCGGCGCGGCGGCAGGGCTGCTGAATGGCGTCATGATCGTCAAGGGGCGCGTGGAAGCCTTCATCGTGACGCTCGGCGCCATGGGCATTTTCCGCTCGGTCATCACCTGGCTTGCGGATGGCGGCTCCATCTCGCTCGATTTCTCGCTGCGCGATGCCGCACGCCCGATCTATTACGGCCAGATTCTCGGCATCGCCGTGCCGATCCTCGTGCTCGCCGTCATCGCCATCGTCGGCGAACTGGTGTTGCGACGCATGCGCTTCGGCCGGCATGTGGCGGCCATCGGCTCGAACCGCCATGTCGCCTTCTATTCGGCGATCCCGGTCAACCGCGTGCGCATCCTCACCTATGTCATCCAGGGGCTCTGCGTCGCCGTCGCCACCGTGATCTACGTGCCGCGCCTTGGTGCAGCGACCCCTTCGACCGGCCTGATGTGGGAGCTGGAGGCGATTGCCGCCGTCATCATCGGCGGCACGGCGCTCAGCGGCGGCTTCGGCCGCATCTGGGGCACCATCGTCGGCGTGCTGATCCTCGGCTTCATCAGCAACATCCTCAACCTCACCGGCTTCATCAGCCCCTATCTCAACGGCGCATTCCAGGGGGCGATCATCATCATCGCCGTACTGCTGCAACGCGACCGCTCGCAGGGCTGAACCGTCTTTTCACTTCAACAGGGAGACAAGTGAATGTTCCACAAGCTGAAATCCATGCTTGCCGCAGGCGCAGTCGCCATCGCGGCGCTGGCAACGCCGGCTCTTGCCGCCGACGCCGTCATCGGCGTCTCGATTCCGGCCGCCACCCATGGCTGGACAGGGGGGCTCAACTATCACACCAAGCGCACCATCGACCGGATGAAGGAAGCCTTTCCGAACATCGACTTCGTGCTGGCGACGTCGTCGAGCGCGACGCAGCAGGTCAACGACATCGAGGACCTGATGGCACGCAACATCAACGCGCTCGTCGTGCTGCCCTTCGAATCCGACCCGCTGACGGAGCCGGTCAAGGCCGCCAAGGCGAAGGGCGTCTTCATCGCGACCGTCGACCGCGGTCTCGCTGAGGAGGGCATCGAAGACCTCTATGTCGGCGGCGACAATCCGCAATACGGCACGGCTGCTGCCGAATACTTCAAGAAGAAGTTTCCGGACGGCGGCAAGATCGTCGTGATGCGCGGCATTCCGACGGCGATCGACAATATCCGCATCGACGCCTTCAACGCGGCGCTGAAGGACACCAAGATCGAAGTGCTCGACATGCAGTATGCCAACTGGAACCCGGACAAGGGCTTCGAGGTGATGCAGGACTACCTGCAGCGTTTCCCCGAGATCAACGGCGTCTGGGCGGGTGATGACGATGCCGCGCTTGGCGCCATCGAGGCGATCAAGCAGGCGGACCGCAAGAACGTGACGGTGCTGGGCGGCTCCGGCATGAACAAGGTGATCAAGCTGGTGATGGACGGTCATGACATGGTCGATGCCGACATCTTCTACCCGCCGACGCTGATCATTCCGGCTATCGAACTCGTCACCATGAAGTTCGCGACGCAGGCGCCGATCAACGGTCGCTACGTGCTCGGCAGCCCGCTGATCACCAAGGACAACGCTGCGGAATACTACTTCCCCGACGCTCCCTATTGATGAAAAAGGGTGCGCCCGTCAGGGCGCACCCGCTGCCGCCGGACAGGTGGATCGCGACAAGCGTTGCGGATTGCCGGGTTTTGCAATACTGCACTGAGTAAGCAACGGGACCGCGTGGACCACAATCCTGAATGGCGCGGCCTCTTGCACATCATGCTTCAGGAGTTGCGCTGCATGCCACGGGTAAAACAGTCCGATCAGCCGCCACCGCGCACAGCCAACTACGAGACCTTCGTCAACCTCGTCACCGAGGCCTACCCAAACCTCAGTGACCGCTTCCAGCAGGTCGCCCGCTTCATCACGCAGAACCCGAACGTCGTCGCGATGCAGTCGATCAATGCGATTGCCGAGCAGTGCGGCGCGCATCCGTCGATCCTGGTGCGGTTCGCCCAGAATTTCGGGTTTTCCGGCTTCAAGCAGCTCCAGGCGGTCTTTCAAAGCCGGCTTTCGACGGCGGCACCCGGCTATCGCGAGCGCATCAGCGCGCTGGACGTCGACTTGGAAAAGAACAAGCGCAACGGAAACCTGGGCTTCCTGCACGATCTGGTCGTTCGCGATATCGCAACGCTGCAGGAGCTGTTGAGTTCGACACCCGAGGAAAGCCTCTCGCAAGCCGCCAAGGCCCTGAAGAACGCGAATACGATCTTCATCGCCGGCCAGTTGCGCTCGGAGCCGATTGCGAAGTTTCTCCGCTACGTGCTCTCGATGCTTCAACTGCGGGTCATCCTGCTTGACCCTGCCGGCGGGCTGGCGCCGGAAATGGCGCAGGTCATGGGCAAGAAGGATGTTCTGGTCGCCATCGCCTTCCGCCACTATGCCAAGGAGGTTGTGACGATTGCCGACGTCGCGGCGCACAATGGCACGCCGATGGTTGCCATTACGGACAGCCAGCTGTCGCCGCTTGCGAAGAACGCCAGCGTGCTGTTTACGATCCCCGAGGATGAATATTCGTTCTCGCGCTCCCTTGCCGCGCCGATGTGCCTGACACAGGCCATCGCGGTTGCCGTTGCGGCGTTGTTGCAAGAAGACAAGAAGGGCTCGCCGCAAATCCCGACCGTGACAGGAAACCAGCGCCGCAAGCCCTGAGAAGAATGCCCGCCATGTCCGCTCGGGATGGCGGGCACCGATGTCAGGCGACGATTTCGCGAATGTTCACAAAGCGCCGCTCGGCGAGCGAAAGGTTTGCGGCTTCCGCCAGCGCCAGCGATTTTTCGCCGTCCTCGAAGGTCGCATCCGGGGTCTTGTTCGATTCGACGCAGTCGATGAACGATTCCAGACCCAGCGTGTAGGCTTCCGCGTAGCGCTCGATGAAGAAGTTGAGGAAGGGCTCGCCGGCGCCCGTCGCGGTCGGGCCGAACCGCTCGAGGCCATGCGCCCGGCGGTTTCCGGATATGAGCATGCCGTTCGATCCCAGGATTTCGACCCGCTGGTCGTGACCGTAGATTGCGGCGCGGGAATTGTTGATGTGGCAAAGCTTGCCGCTTTCCGTGCGCAGAACGACCATGGTGGAGTCGACATCGTTCAGTTCGGCGAGCGTCGGGTCGATCAGCGCGCTGCCGGTGGCGAAGACCTCGACGGGCTCCTCGCCCAGCATGAAGCGGGCGAGGTCGAAATCGTGGATCGTCATATCCTTGAAGATGCCGCCGGATGCCTTGAGATATTCGCGCGAGGCGAGGCCGGGATCGCGCGACGTGATGATCACCTGGCGGATATCGCCGATCCCGCCGGAGCGAGCCGCGTCGCGCGCGGCCCGGTGGCCCGGATCGTAGCGGCGGTTGAAGCCGATCTGGATCGGCTTGTCGAAGCCCTTGAGGGCTTCGCGGCAGGCCTTGACCCGGGCCAGCGACAGGTCGATGGGCTTTTCGCAGAAGATGGCCTTGCCGGCCTTTGCGGATGCCTCGATGAGGTCCGCATGCGTCGGCGTGGACGTGGCGATCAGCACGGCATCGGCCTGTGCGATGGCCTCTTCGGCGCTACCCGCAACAAGGCAACCGAACTGATGGCCAACCTCTTCCGCTGCCGCGGAAACGGGATCGTACACGGCTGCGAGTTCGGCTTTGCTTGAACGCACAATCGTGGCAGCATGCATCTTCCCGATACGCCCGCAGCCGAGCAATGCGATCCTGATCATCAACTTCCTCCTGATGGTAATGCAAAAAAAGTTGCACATTTGATATTCCGTCAATATTAATTCTGCAAGCCTGTTTTCAGGGCATGGCGGATTTTGAGGGAGGAGATCATGGCAGAGGTTTCCGGCGGGCAAGAATTTCCCATTGCCGAGCGCCGTTTGCGGCTTGGCATCGTCGGCGGAGGGCAGGGCAGCTTCATCGGCAAGGTGCATGCACGGGGCGCCCGGCTTTCCAACCGTTGGGACGTCGTTGCTGGCGCGCTGTCGTCCCGGCCGCAGGTCGCAAGGGAATCCGGACGGGCCTGGCTGCTGGCGGACGACCGCATCTACACGGATTACCGCGTGATGGCCGAGCGCGAGGCGGCGCGGCCGGATGGCATCGATGCCGTGGCGATCACCACGCCCAACAACTCTCATCACGCCATCGCCGTCGCCTTCATGGAAAAGGGCATCGACGTCATCAGCGACAAGCCGCTGACGACGACGCTTGCCGATGCGCTCGATCTGGTCCGCCTCCAGAAGGAGACGGGTCTCGTCTTCGGCGTGACCTATGCCTATGCCGCCTCCGCAATGGTTCGGCAGGCACGCCAGATGGTCCGCGAAGGCGCGCTTGGCACCCTCAAGCAGGTGCATGTCGAATATTTCCAGGAATGGGCGCTGACCCCGCCCAAGGATGCCGGTGCCGGCGCGCAATGGCGCGTCGATCCTTCGATCGTCGGTCCCACCTTCACCACCGGTGATATCGGCACCCATTGCCACCATCTCGGCGCCTTCGTCTGCGGCCGTCCCGTCGCGGCGGTTCGGGCGGAGTTCCACACGCTGGGTCCGCCGAAGGCGCTGGAGGACACGGCCTTCATGCATGTGCGCTACGAAGGTGACATTCCCGGCACCATCATGATCTCCCAGGTCGCGCCCGGCGCCCATTGTGGGCTTCGCATCCGCGCCTTTGGCGACAAGGCGAGCCTGGAATGGAACCAGGAGGAACCTGAGGTTCTGCATTTCCGCCGCTTCAACGAGCCTTCCCGCGTGCTGACGCGCGGCGAAGGCGCCGGCATCGGCGTGCATGCGGCGCGTTTTGTCCACATGCCGCGCGGCCATCCAGAGGCACTCAGCGACGCCTGGGGCAATCTCTACGAGGAATTCGCGATTGCCGTCGAGGCCCGTCGCCTCGGCAGGACCCTGCCCGCGGGGCTGCTGGAATATCCGACGGTGATGGACGGCGCGCTTGGCGTGAAGTTCATCGAGGCGGCGCTCGCCTCTAGCCAGTCGGGCGGGCAATGGACGGATTGCACACTGTCGATGTGATTTGCAATAAGTATTGCAATATCTGAATTTATGAAATAATAAGTTCTGCGAAGAGGGCTGGCGCGGCGATGCCGGCTCAGGGAGGTTTTTAAATGGGTACCGTTCGTCTCACCATGGCCCAGGCCCTGGTCCGCTATCTCTGCAACCAGTTTACCGAAATCGACGGCCGACGCGAGCCGCTTTTCCCGGGCGTTTTCGCAATTTTTGGCCATGGCAACGTTACCTGCCTTTCCGAGGCGCTGGAGGCGGTGAAGGACACGCTGCCGACCTGGCGCGGCCAGAACGAGCAGTCGATGGCGCTCGCCGCGATCGGCTTTGCCAAGGCGACGCGCCGCCGCCAGATCATGGTCGCATGCAGCTCCATTGGCCCCGGCGCGCTGAACATGGTGACGGCAGCCGGCGTGGCGCATACCAACCGCCTGCCCATTCTGCTTCTCGCCGGTGACAGCTTCGTCAACCGCCGCCCCGACCCGGTGATGCAGCAGGTCGAACATTTCGGCAATCCGACGATCACCGTCAACGACGCCTTCAAGGCGGTGACGCGCTATT
Organism: Shinella sumterensis; assembly: GCF_004514425.2. GTDB lineage: Bacteria > Pseudomonadota > Alphaproteobacteria > Rhizobiales > Rhizobiaceae > Shinella > Shinella sumterensis. Next base: position 5,174 of record NZ_MYFN02000024.1, on the reverse strand, counting down.
GGGACCGCATCACCCATCCCGAACAGATCATCGGCTCGCTGCCGCAGGCCGTCGCAACCATGCTGGATCCCGCCGATTGCGGCCCAGCGTTCCTTGCCCTGCCACAGGACGTGCAGGAAATCGCCTGGGACTATCCGGAAAGCTTTTTCGAGCCGACCGTTCACAAGGCACCGCGCCCGCGGCCCGATCGCGACAGCCTCGCGGAAGCGATCCGCGTGCTGAAGGCAGCCAAGCGCCCGCTGATCATCTCCGGCGGCGGCGTGCGTTATTCCGGCGCGGAAACGGCGCTCGCCGATTTTGCGGAAAAGCACGGCATCCCGCTTTGCGAGACCATTGCCGGCAAGGGCACCGTCACCCATGACCATCCGGCCCATGTCGGCCCGATCGGCATCGTCGGCTCCACCTCGGCCAATGCGCTGGCAGCGGAAGCGGATGTGGTGCTCGCCGTCGGCACGCGGCTCATGGATTTCACGACGGGCTCATGGACGGCCTTCGCGCCCGACGCCCGGTTCGTCTCGATCAACGCTGCCCGCTGGGATGCCAACAAGCATCGTGCCGTCGCCGTGGTCGGCGATGCACTGGAGACGGTTGGCGAACTTGAGGCCGCCATCGGCGACTACAAGGCCGACGCCGGCTGGACTGAGAAGGGCCGGCTCGAATTCGCCAAGTGGAACGATGCCCTCGACGGCTACCAGAAGCCGACAAACGCGCCCGTTCCGACCTATGCGCAGGTCATCGGCATCGTCAATTCCAAGGCGAAGGACCGCGACCTCCTGATCACCGCCGCCGGTGGCCTGCCGGGTGAGGTGATGAAGAACTGGCGCGTCAAGGCACCGAACACCTTCGATTGCGAATTCGGCTTCTCCTGCATGGGCTACGAAATCGCCGCCGGCTGGGGCGCGGCGATGGCCGATCCGACCCGCACGCCGATCGTGATGATCGGCGACGGCACCTACATGATGATGAACTCGGACATCTATTCGACCGTGCTGTCCGGCCACAAAATGATCCTCATCGTCTGCGACAACGGCGGCTATGCCGTCATCAACCGCCTGCAGAATGCCAAGGGCACGCCGGGCTTCAACAACCTGATCAAGGATTGCCGCGTCAGCGAGCCCTTCGCCGTCGATTTCGCCAAGCATGCCGAGGCGATGGGCGCGCTGACGCGCCATGTCGAGAGCCTTGCCGATCTCGGCGATGCGGTGGAATGGGCGCAGACCACGGACCGAACTACGGTCATCACTATCGTCTCCGACGCCTTCACCTGGACGCCGGGCGATGCCTGGTGGGATGTCGGTGTGCCGCAGGTCAGTGCGCGAGCGAAAGTCAATGCCGCCGCGAAGGACCAGCAGGAAGGCCGCAAGAACCAGCGCGTCGGCGTCTGATCGTGGCGCGACCTCGGCACCCTCTTCATCTGAAGGATGACAAGCATGAGAACCATCAAGGGTCCCGGCGTGTTTCTCGCGCAGTTCGCTGGCGATGAGGCGCCCTTCAACTCGCTGAAGGGACTGGCCGGCTGGGCCGCCGACAAGGGGTTCAAGGGCGTGCAGATCCCCACCTGGGACCGCCGCGTGATCGATCTCGAACGGGCGGCGGTCAGCCAGGACTATGTCGACGAGATCAAGGGAACGCTTGGCGAGCACGGCCTCGTCGTCACGGACCTCGCCAGCCACCTGCAGGGTCAGCTCGTCGCCCTTCACCCGTCCTTCAACCTGCCGGCCGATTCCTTCGCGCCCGCCAAGGTTCACCGTGATCCCAAGGCCCGGCAGGAATGGGCCGTCAACCAACTGCTCTGTGCGGCGAAAGCCTCGCGCCGTTTCGGTGTCGATCGCCACACGACCTTCAGCGGAACGCTCCTGTGGCCTTATTTCTACCCCTATCCGCAATGGCCGGACGGGCTGATCTCCGACGGCTTCGACGAACTGGCGCGGCGCTGGCGGCCGATCCTCGATGCGTTCGATGGCGAAGGCGTCGACGTCTGCTACGAAATCCATCCGACCGAGGACCTGCACGACGGCCTGACCTTCGAGATGTTCCTGGAGCGCGTCGACAACCATCCGCGCTGCAACATCATGTACGACCCGAGCCATCTGGTGCTGCAGTCGATCGACTACCTCGCCTACATCGATCACTATCACCAGCGCATCAAGACCTTCCACGTGAAGGACGCAGAGTTCCGGCCGACGGGCAAGACGGGCGCCTATGGCGGGTACCAGCCCTGGGTCAGCCGCGCCGGCCGCTTCCGCTCGCCCGGAGACGGCCAGGTCGATTTCGGGGCGATCTTCTCGAAACTGACGGGCTACGGTTTCGACGGATGGGCCGTGCTCGAATGGGAATGCTGCCTGAAGAATTCGGAAGATGGCGCGGCCGAGGGCGCGCGCTTCATTCGCGATCACATCATCAAGGTTTCGGATCGCGCCTTCGACGACTTCGTGAAGTCCGGAGCAGACCGTTCCGTCAACAATGAAATCCTCGGGATCTAAGGACCTTGGCCGTGTCGAACACAAACCTGTCCAACCGCCGTCTTCGCCTCGGCATGGTCGGTGGGGGCGAGGGCGCCTACATCGGCGGCATCCACCGCTTCGCCGCCCGTCTCGATAACCATTTCGACCTCGTGGCCGGTGCGTTCGATGTCGATGCCGAACGGGGCCACGGCTTCGCCGCGAACAATTTCATCGATCGCGATCGTTCCTATGGCGACTATCTCGCCATGGTGGCGGGAGAGCGCGCACGCGACGACCGGATCGATGTCGTGGCGATCTGCACGCCCAACCACACCCATTTTCCCATCGCCAAGGCGTTTCTCGAAGCGGGGTTCGACGTCATTTGCGAAAAGCCCATGACCACGACCGTCGAGGATGCGATCGCGCTCCATGATCTCGCGCAGGCAACGGGGCGTTTCCTTGGTGTGACCTACACCTACTGCGGCTATCCGATGGTCCATGAGGCGCGGGCGATGGTGGCACGCGGAGATCTCGGCAAGATACGTGTGGTACAGGTCGAGTATCCGCTGGAATGGATGGCGACCGGGATCGAGCTGCAAGGCAACCAGCAGGCGGCCTGGCGTACCGACCCGAAGAAGAACGGCCGCGGCGGCTCGATCGGCGACATCGGCACGCATGCCTATCATCTCGCGGGCTTCGTGACCGGGTTGAAGGCCGAGGCGGTCGCCGCCGACCTCGCGACATTCGTCGACGGCCGCGCACTGGATGACAACGCCCATGTGATGATCCGCTACGAAGGCGGCGCGCGCGGCCTGTTGTGGTCTTCCCAGGTCGCGATCGGCCAATCGAACGGCCTGCGACTGCGGGTCTTCGGTGAGAAGGGCAGCCTCGCCTGGCATCAGGAACAGCCGAATGAACTCGTCTTCACGGGGCTCTTCGGCGCTCCGGAAACGATCAAGCGCGGCCGCGAGGATCTCACCGATGGTGCGCGTGTTCGAACCCGCACACCGCCGGGCCATCCCGAAGGCTATATCGAAGCGTTCACGAACCTCTATTCCGGCTTCGCCGCCGTTATCCGGGCGAAGGAGAGCGGAGCCTCGGCCGGGCCTTTTGGGGAGGGGATTCCTTCCTCCTATGACGGGCTCAAAGGTGTGGCCTTCGTCGATGCCGTGGTCGACAGCCATGAGAAGCACAATGGCGGTTGGTTGCCGTTGCAGTTCGCTTAGAGCGCACTGGACGACCCGGACCGCAGGAACAACGCGCAGGCACGCGAGAGGAAACCAAAAATGGCACAGTTTGAGAACAAGATCGTCGTCGTGACCGGCGGCACCCAGGGCCTTGGCGCCGCATCCGCAAAGCTTCTTGCGGAACGCGGCGCGAAGGGGCTGGTCATTTGTGGTCGGTCGCAAGAAAAGGGCGCGGCGCAGGCGGCTCAACTTGAAGCCCTGGGCGCGGAAGCCGTCTTCGTCAAAGCCGATCTGTCGAATGTGGATGACTGCAAGGCGGTCATCGCCGCGGCGGACAAGAGGTTCGGCCGGCTCGACAGCCTGGTCAATGCGGCCGGCATGACAAATCGCGGAACGATCCTCAACACCAGCCCGGAACTCTTCGACCAGCTTTTTGCGGTCAACACCCGCGCACCGTTCTTCCTCATGCAAAGCGCAATTGAGCTCTTCAAGCGCGACGGGGTCGCCGGAACGATCGTCAATATATCGACCATGTCCTCGATGGGTGGACAGCCCTTTCTCGCAGCCTACAGCGCCTCGAAGGGCGCTCTCGACACCCTGACCCGCAACACCGCCTACGCTGCCCTCCGAAATCGGATCCGCGTCAACAGTCTCAACATCGGCTGGATGGCATCCGAGGGAGAAGACAGAACGCAACGTGAACTGGACGGCCAGCCCGCCGATTGGCTCGAAAAGGCCGTCATAGCTCAACCGAACGGCCGCCTGATCGAACCCGAAGAGGTCGCCCGTGCCATCGCATTCCTCGCCTCAGAAGAATCCGGTTTGATGACCGGCGCGATCATCAACTTCGACCAAGCGATCTGGGGTGCCTATGATAGCTTACCCCACGCTGCCGCAGCACTATGAGCTCGTTTTTTCATATGGCCTGCAACAGGTATGCCTCACTGATGAATCCAATTGTAGCGCCTTCTGACTCCTGAAAGCACTGGTCGCCGGTTCAAATCCTATCAAGGCGAAGACGATCAGATTAGCCCCGATCTCGCATTTTCAACGAGACCGGGGATTTGATTTCAGAGGACGCTAACGTTCTCAGCCTTAGACTTTCCTGTCTTCCGGTCTTGTCCCACGTCGTAGCTAACCTTCTGGCCATCGGTCAGGGAAGCGCCGAAGTCTACAGCCGAGATGTGGACGAACACATCCGGTCCACCACTATCCGAGGTGATGAAGCCGAAGCCTTTGTCCTGAGCGAAAAATTTTACGATACCAGTTGCCATCTCTATCCTCTTTGATTGGAAGTGAACTGCCCCCACTTTCGACCGGACAGTCGGCATAAGCAGAAAGGCTCAAGCACAGGCTTGAGGACAGGCTTATGTCTAACGCATATCGACACGTTGAATTGCTGACCGGTGATGTCCGCCGCAGGCGGTGGACAACCGAGCAAAAGCTGACGATCATTGAGCAGAGTTTCGAACCAGGCGAGACGGTATCTTCGACCGCTCGCCGCCATGGCGTCGCGCCCAATCTGCTTTATCGGTGGCGCAGG
>NZ_MYFN02000023.1 GCF_004514425.2 Shinella sumterensis | reverse complement strand
CCTGCGCCACCGATAAAGCAGATTGGGCGCGACGCCATGGCGGCGAGCGGTCGAAGATACCGTCTCGCCTGGTTCGAAACTCTGCTCAATGATCGTCAGCTTTTGCTCGGTTGTCCACCGCCTGCGGCGGACATCACCGGTCAGCAATTCAACGTGTCGATATGCGTTAGACATAAGCCTGTCCTCAAGCCTGTGCTTGAGCCTTTCTGCTTATGCCGACTGTCCGGTCGAAAGTGGGGGCAGTTCAGTGCCGGTGCGGGCCTGCCCGACATCGCCGATGCGAAGGACTGGATTTTCGATGGCACCGTGGAAAAAGACGCGCTACCGTCCGACGTGGTGAAAGCCATCGAGGCGAACGGTCACGCCTTCCGCGACATGGATTGAGCCGGCATTCCGCCGGCTTGCCGTCTTCCAGCCCTTGGCGAATGGATCCCGCATGGATGCAGTCCTTCCCTCCGTCCTCCCGCAGCCGGTCGCCGCGCGCCTGACAAAGGCGGCCATTTTCCTGGTCGTGACACTCCAACCCGGCCGCGAGGCCGAAAGCGCGGTGCGCAAGCTCTGCGCCGATCTCTCGGGTCTCCTGCGCGCCGTCGGCTTTCGCGATCTCGAAGGCGGGCTTTCCTGCGTGCTCGGCATCGGCTCGGATGCCTGGGACCGGCTGTTCGGTACGCCGCGACCCAGGGACCTGCATCCTTTCCGCGAAATCCGCGGCAAGCACCATGCCGTCGCCACGCCCGGCGACCTGCTCTTCCATATCCGCGCCACGCGCATGGATCTCTGCTTCGAACTCGCCACCCACATCATGAGCCGGCTGGGCGGCTTCGTCGCCACCGAGGATGAGGTGCACGGCTTCAGCTATTTCGACGACCGCGACCTGATCGGCTTCGTCGACGGCACGGAAAACCCGGTCGACGGCGCGGCTGTCGCAGCGACGATCATCGGCGCGGAAGATCCGGACTTCGCCGGCGGCAGCTATGTCATCGTGCAGAAATACCTGCATGATCTTCCGGCCTGGAACCGGGTGCCGGTCGCCGAGCAGGAGAGGATCATCGGCCGCGAAAAGCTCTCCGACATCGAACTCGACGAGGCGGCCAAGCCGAGCTACGCCCATAATGTCCTCACCTCCATCGAAGAGAACGGCGAGCCGCTGGAGATCCTGCGCGACAACATGCCTTTCGGCGATGTCGGCAAGGGCGAATTCGGAACCTACTTCATCGGTTATGCCCGCTCGCCGCACCGTATCGAGCGCATGCTGGACAACATGTTCATCGGCCTGCCGCCGGGCAATTACGACCGGCTGCTCGATTTCAGCCGGGCCGTGACGGGCACGCTGTTCTTCGTTCCCGCCGCGTCGTTCCTTGATGCGGTGGTGCCCGATGCCGGGCCCGCGCCTGCCGCGGCGGCGCCCCCGGCGACGGAACCAACGCCACCGCGCCGCGACGGATCGCTCGGCATCGGCTCTCTCAGGAAAGGGGTCTCCCATGAATAACCTGCACCGTGAACTCGCGCCCATTTCCGAGGCGGCCTGGGATGAAATCGAGGAGGAGGCGATCCGCACGCTGAAGCGTCATCTCGCCGCCCGGCGCGTCGTCGATATGGTCGGGCCGTCTGGACTTGGCCTGTCTGCGGTCGGCACGGGACATGTCGAGCCCATCACACCGCCGGGCGAAGGCATCCAGTCCTTGCGACGCGAGGTGAAGGCCCTGGTCGAGCTTCGGGTACCCTTCCAGCTTTCACGCAGTGCCATCGACGATGTGGAGCGTGGCGCGCTGGACAGCGACTGGAGCCCCGTCAAGGAGGCCGTGCGCAAGGTCGCTTTTGCAGAGGATCGCGCCGTGTTCGACGGCTATGCCGCTGCCGGCATAGAGGGGATTCGCGCGGCTGCGAGCAATCTGGCCGTGCCGCTGCCGCCGGGCGTAAAGCGCTATTCGGACGCCGTGGCACGGGCGGCCGGCCAGCTTCGGCTTGCGGGCGTGGAGGGCCCCTATGCGCTGGTTCTCGGCGCGGACGCCTATATGGCGGCGAGCGGTGGCAGCGACGACGGCTATCCGGTCTTCCACCATATTGAGCGGGTCGTCGATGGGGGCATCATCTGGGCGCCGGCCATCGAGGGTGGGCTTGTCCTCTCCCTGCGCGGCGGTGATTTCGAACTGACCGTCGGGCAGGATTTTTCCATCGGCTATCTCGGTCATTCCGCTACCACCGTCGACCTCTACGTGCAGGAGAGCTTTACGTTCCGCACGCTGACGACGGAAGCGGCCGTGGCGCTTTCGCCGGAGTGACAGGTCTCCAGTAGGCCGGCATGGCAGGAAAGGCCGACATCACGTCGTCATCGTCTGCCGGCGGGTTCGGTGGAGGCGGCGCGTCATCCCGATCCCGACGGTAAGAAGACGAGCCACGATGGCAGCCGATGGGGCTGCCGGAAGTTGGTCGGGGCGGTCAGTCGTTTGCCAGCAGCGTTGAGGGGCTCAGCCAGAATGGCGGCAGACTGAGCGGAATGTTGGACAGCAGCAGGATGTTATCGCGCACGTCGATGCCGAGTTGCGATTTGACATAGGTCTTGCGGGCTTCAAAGCGGGCCGCGATCTGCGGATACGCGGTTGTAAGTTCCGCGCGCAGGCCGGCATCGGCGAAGGTCACGGCGTCCTCGCAGTTCAGGCTCCAGCCGTTCGGCATCGGGACTGGAATGATGTCGACCTGGAAGGGCATGCCGGAGGCGATCTTTTCGGTTGAGCCCGGGCGGATCGGCGAATGCAGCCACTCGTCGTGGCCGGTGAGATGGCCGGGATTGAGCGCGGATTTCAGGTTGCCACGGGCGAGCGTCGACACGACCGCCTCATGAATGGCACCGCCCTCGATGCCGATATCCGCGGTTTCGTACCAAGCCATCAGACCGGCGAAATAGGCCTTGGTGACGGCAAGGAAGCGATCGTCATGGTCGGTCAGCAGGCCGGCGCGCGCGGTTAGTCCGCCCCAGAAGCTGACGGCGGTCGTGACCCCGTCACCGCGGCCGGGGACCCGGGCCGTCGGGCTGCGCAGCCCGATGACCGGGCCGGAGGCATCATTGGTGGCGAACATCGGATGGCAGTTCATCGCTTCGCCGGCATAGCCCATGCGGGCGGCGGCGGTCAGTTCGCTGTCACCGAGGGTGAAGCCGGACACGATCCGCCACACGGCTGCCGAAGCGCGCGTCGCGGCCCATTCGGCCTCTGCGATTTGGTCCACGTCGACCACGGCGCGCAGGCCGTTTTCCGGGTGCATCAGAACCGCTGTGGCATCCGTGAGGGAGCCGGCGGTGCCGATCACATGGGCGATGCAATCGACAATATAGGCTGGAACGAAGAAGCTCGGCTTGACGAGGTCCCATTCGGCAGTCTCGAAATATTTCCAGCCGGCAAGACCGATGCTGTCGCCGGGCCTGATCCCGGCTTCGGCGAGAACCGCGGCCAGGTTCGGCTTTTCGCTGCGGTCCTGGCCCATCAGGCTCAGCGACTGGCACAGCATGGTCTCCAGACCGGGAAGCGGCGATATCGCCGTATAGCCCTGGTTTTCATTGCCTGTCACGACGATCTTGCGGTCGTTTGGCCCGAGCAACAGCAAGGCTTCCTCGAAACGCGGCTCGAAGCCGGTGAGAAAACACATGTTGGCGAAATGCTCGCGGTCGGCATAGACCACCACCCAATCGGCACCCGATCGCTCCAGCGCGGTTTTGCAGCGCGCGACATAGGTGGCGACAGGGATCGCGGGACGCTCGAGCGGGATGCCGAAATCGGGAATGGTCACGGGTTTCAAGGTAATCGTCATGATTTACTCTTCCATCTTTGCTTGCATTCGGAGATGCGACCGGGCCTTCCGGCCCCCCGCCGCCGCTTCATATGTCTGGTGGCAGAAAGCCGATGGCTTCCGGTTTGACGGCGCAACGGAGGACGGCGCCGGGACGGATGTCGACTGCGAAGTGCATGGGAACCTGCAGGGTCAGTTCCTGGCCGTCGGTGGTGGTGACGGTCAGCTTTTCGGCCGAACCGACGAAGGAAATGTCGACGACGGTGGCGTCGAAACGGATGGTCGCGGCGGCGTCCGGGTCTCCGACGGCGATGTCCTCGGGCCTGACCCATCCGATGACCTCGCCCTCCTTGCCATGGACGGCAGGATTGAAACGTGGCGGACGTGAACACGCGTTTCCGAAAAAAGTAAGCGTCCCATCTGCCGCCGCGTGGCGGGCCTTGAAGATGTTGTTGCCGCCGAGGAAGCCCGCGACGAACAGCGATTGGGGATTGGCGTAGATCTCGCGCGGCGCGCCGATCTGGACGATCCGCCCGGCATGAAAGACCGCGATGCGGTCCGACATGGCGTAGGCTTCCTCCTGGTCGTGGGTGACGAAGATGAAGGTGACGCCGGTTTCCTGATGCAGGCGTTTCAGCTCGCGCTGCATGCTTTCCCTGAGATTGCGGTCGAGTGCCGATAGTGGTTCGTCGAGCAGCAGGATGCGCGGTCCGTAGGCAAGCGCCCTTGCGATGGCCACCCGCTGTTGCTGGCCGCCGGAAAGCTGCTTCGGCTTGCGTGACGCGTAGTCGGTGAGGTCGACGAGGCGGAGCATTTCCTCCACCTTCGCCGCGATGCGCGCCTTGTCCCATTTCCGGACCTTCAGGGGAAAGGCGATGTTTTCAGCGACGCTCAGGTGGGGAAAGAGCGCATAGCCCTGAAACACCAGGCCGAAATCGCGGTCCTCGGGATCCATGAACGTGACGTCGTGCCCATCGACCACGATACCGCCTTCGTCCGGCCTGGTGAAGCCGGCGATCGACATCAAAAGGGTTGTCTTGCCCGACCCGGAGGGACCGAGAAGGGTCACGAACTCGCCCGCCTGGACCGTCAGGTCGACGCCGTCGAGAGCGACGGCGCTGCCATAGGTCTTGCGCAGCATTCTGATGTCGAGAAACGCCATGTCAGCCCGGATCCCTTGCGAGCGGGCCGGTCGAGCAATGAATGCCGCCGCCACCAAGTTCGACGCATTCGTAGTCGATCGTGAGCACCTCGATACCGGCCTTGTCGAGGCGCTCGGCCAGGCGTGGGGTCCGTGTCTCGTGCATGATGACCCGGCCGGGCGCGATTGCCAGGCAGTTGAGCGAGAAGGCGTTGTCCTCGGGCGGAAGCTCGATCAGCTTCATGCCGCGCTTGTTCAGGTATTCGATGAAGAAGTACGGCAGTTCGTTGATGTTGATGATCGCGGTCTCGTGGTCGATCATGTTGAACGAGCCGTCGATATGGATGCGGTAGCCCGGCATCGGCAGCTTGATCAACTCGATGCCGAGGCCGTTCAGGATGCGCTCGACCTGGCGGACACCTTCCTCGTTGCAGGCGACCGACAGCGCGCAGACGGCCGTCTTGTCGTCGATCAGGGCAAAGCCGCCGCCTTCGAACACGCCTTCGCCGTGGACGGTCCCGAGGATAGGGCAACCGACCTTCGCGAGTGCCTGGGTGACCGGCAGTTCTTCGCCGCGACGCACCTTGCGGGCGAGGCGGGTGACGATGGCGCCGCCTTTCACGCTGATGACGCTGTCGCGGCAATAGATCTGCTTCATGGCGCCGGGGGCCGCTTTGTCGACGAGGATCACATCGACGCCTTCGGAGCGCAGGAGTGCGGTGAAGCGATCATGGGCGGCCTGCATGGCGGGCAGGTCGGGCAGGGTCTTGCCCATCCAGTACCAGCCCTTTTCCGGATCGCCGAAGCCGCCCGTCTCGAGCATCGGCTTGTTCTCGACGATGTTCACTTCGTCCCCCGGACGATGCATGAGAACGGCGCGCAGCTTGCCGACATCATTGGAGCAACCCCAGGGGCGGCCCCATACACTGGTCTGTTCGGCCGGATCGGCGAAGCCGGGCGTCGGCACAGAACCGAAGGTCTGGAAGAACTTTGCTTCCTTGTATTCGTGTTCGCTCATGGAAGGTGTGTGGGCAGTCATGTCGTCATTGTCCTTTCTGGGTGGAGATGGATTTGGCGGTTCAGGACCGGTTGGGTGTGCGGCCGTCCCAGACCAGCATGCGGATGAGAAGGCCGACGATGGTGACGAGCAGCATGACGGCGGCGATCGCGGCGAGTGCGGGATCGACGGAATCGGCGATACTGGTCCAGATCTTGCGCGGCAGCGTCACGATCCGTCGGCTGGTGATGAAGAGGGTGACGGTGATCTCGTCCCAGGAGGTGATGAAGGCGAAAACAGCGCCGGCTGCGACGCCCGGCAAGATGTTCGGCAGGATCACCTTGGCGAACACAATTGGCGGGCGAGCGCCGAGCGAACGGGCGGCCTGGACCAGGCGGGGATCGAGATTGGCGAGCGAGGCGCCGATGGCGAGCACGGCGAGCGGCATCGACAGGATCATGTGCACCAGGGTCACGCCGATCCAAGTATCGAGCAGGTTGAAACGCGACCACAGCCTGACCATGCCCACGGCATAGATGATCGGCGGCACGATCAGCGGGGAGAGCAGGATCAGCCGCATCGCCGTCGGCCAGCGCCCGGCATGGACCCAGGCTCCGATGGCGAAGGCGGCCGCAAGCGCCGTGGCGAGCAGACTGGAGGCGATGGCGATGCCGATACTGGTGATCATGCTGGGCAGCCAGCCGGCGCGCCAGTTGAGGAGCGAGGCGAAATGCTGCAGCGAAAGCGACTGGTCCGGCAGCGACAGGTATTCCCTGTCGGTCAGCGAGACGGGGATTACCACGAGGATCGGCAGGAACAGGAAGGCAAGCAGCAGCCAGGCGGCGATGCGGGGCAGCAGGCGTTGCAGGAGGATCCATCCGGGCATCATTTCTGCGACCCCCCGAAGGCGCTGCGGAAGGCGGGATGGCGCATCGCAAGGGCGACGAGGCCAGCCACGACCAGAAGCATCGATGTGGAAAGGGCGGTCGCCACGCCCCAGCGAAGGGTGCCGGAGATCTGCACCGATATGTATTCGGCGATCATCAGCACACGTCCGGCGCCGAGGATGGCGGGCGTCACCAGGAAGCCAAAAGAGAAGATGACGATGAAGAGCGTGGTGATGGCCAGGCCCGGCATGGAGAGTGGCAGCCAGACACGCCAGAAGATGGTGAAGGGGCGCGCACCGAGCGAACGGGCGGCCTGGATGATGCGGCCGTCGATGTCGGTCAGGTTTGCGTAGAGCAGCAGGATGGCAAACGGCATCATGTAATGCACCATGCCGATGATCACGCCGAGCTGGTTGTAGATGAGTTCCAGCGGCTCGCTGATCAGGCCCGCCTCGCCGAGGGCGGAGTTGAGCACACCGTTGCGCCTGAGGATCGTGATCCAGGAAAAGGCCCTGACCAGCACCGAGATCCAGAAGGGCAGCATCACCAGGAACATGGCGAAGCGACGGACGCCGGGGCGCATCTGCACGAGCGCGAAGGCGACGATGTAGCTGAAGACGATCGTCAGCACCGTCGTCATCGCCGAGACGACGAGCGTCGTTCTCACCACGCGGCCGATGGCGGCATTCTGGAAGAGCGCTATGTAGTTGCCCAGGCCGAAGCTCGGTTCCGTGACGCTCAGCGCAAGGACCTGCAGGATCGGGAGGACGTAGAAACAGATTGCCAAGGCACCCGCAGGTACCGTCAGGGCAATGGCCCAACGCCGGAAATTGGTCACGACGATCACCGTCTACCGGCAGCCACCGGCCAGGAAAGGCCGGCGGCTGCGTTGGAGGTTAGCGGGAAATGAAGTCGAGGAAGCGGTTCTGCAGCTCGGCTTCGTTCTCTGCGTAGTATTCGGCCATCACGCGCAGGCCGGTCTTGGCGTTTTCCGGCGCGAGTGGATAGACGGCCTTGTCTTCCTCGGTCATCATATCGAGCGCCTTCGGGTTCGACGGACCGTTGCCCATCAGGCGCAGAAGCACGATCTGGCCTTCCGGCCGAAGCGAGGAATTGATGAAGTCATAGACCTTCTTGCCGGCCGGATTGCCCTTCGGCACTGACCAGGCGGAGGAGAACAACAGGTTCTCGTTCCAGGTCCAGGTGAGGTCCGGGTTTTCCTTGCGCAGAAGATTGGCCCGGGTGTGCCAGATGTTGCCCATCACCACTTCGCCGTCGCGGAAGAGCTGCTGGCTTTGCGCGCCGGATTCCCAGAAGATGATTTCAGGCAGGAGCGGCTCCAGTTTCTTGAAGGCGCGGTCGACATCGAGCGGATACATTTCCTCGGGCTTGACGCCATCGGCGAGCAGGACTGATTCCAGCTGGCCCTGGATCCATTTGCACATCGTGCGCTTGCCGGGAAACTTGGCGGTGTCGAAGAAATCCGCCCAGCCCGCCGGTGTCTGGCTGCCGGTCTTCTTGGCATCATAGGCGAGCACATTGGCGAAGGTGTAGTTGCAGATGCCGAATTCGGCGGCCATGCCGTCGCCGACCAGCGACTTGTCGACGATCGAATAGTCGATCGGTTCGACGAAGCCGCCGGCACCGAGCGTCGCCGCGTCCACCATGCCGCCGTCGGTGGCGTCCCAGGTGACGTTCTTGGATTCGACCATTGCGCGGATCGCACCGGTGGAGGGACCTGCGCCATCTATGACGACCTCGATGCCGCTCTTTTCCTTGAAGGGGTCGCCATAGGCCTTCTGGAAGGCTTCGAGCGCTGCGCCGCCCCAATTGCAGACGACGATTTCGGAGGTTTCCGCGGCCGCACGGCCGGGCTTGAATGTTGCGGCGAGGCCAAGGCCCGCCAAAGCGGTCATGAATGCACGGCGGTCGATCTTGCCGGACGTGAACTTGTCCAGGGCGATCATGGCTGAGTCTTGGCTGAAGCGATTTACCGACATTAGAGTATTCCCCTTTTGATTGTTCGATCGGTCACTGCTTCTCCTCCCGGCGGCCGGAATTGCTCCCGGGCGCCAATTTCCAATGTCGCCTTAGCCTCCTCGCTTTGATGGCGGACACACCGATTTGCGAACCACCAGCTCGACTGCGATGCGCTGGATGGCCGTTTCGGATTTTTCTCCCCGGATCAGGCCGAGGAGCATGTTGATGCCGCGCCGACCGAAGTCCTCCGGTGATTGCCTGACGGTGGTCAGCGGCGGATCGAGCAGTTCGGCGTGCAAAATGTCATCGAAGCTGACGAGCGACACATCGTCAGGAATGCGGATACCGCGCTGGCGGGCGAGCTTGATCGCGCCGATGGCGAGCATGTCGGCAAAGGCGAAGACGGCGGTCGGCGGATCGGCCATGCCCATGAGCGCTTCGAAAGCCTCGGAGCCTGCGCTCTCGTCGTAGGAGACCTTGAAAACCAGGGCGGGATCGACCTCGATGCCGGCCGCCTCCATGGTTTCGTGGTATCCGGCCAGCCGCTCGATGGTGCTGAGCAGCCCCTCGGGGCCGGCGATGACGGCGATGCGGCGATGACCAGCCGCGATCAGATGCTCGATCGCGAGCCTGGCGCCACGCACGTTCTCGGCAAACAGGCGGGGTGCCCGCGCGCCGGGCACGTCCTCGTCGATCAGCACCACGTTGCCGCTCTGGTTGATCTTGCGGACCAGCGGCCCTTCGTCCGAATGGTTGGTCATCAGCAACACACCATCGACCTGGCGATCATCGATGCGCGCAAGGAAGGCAATCTCGTTGTCGACGATGTTGCGGCTGTTGAACATCAGCAGACTGTAACCATTGGCCGCCGCTTCCGCCTCGGAGGCGCTGGCAATCGCCGCAAACAGCGGATAGGCGATGTCGGACGTGATGAAACCAAGCGTCTCGCTCTTGCCGTGGGTGAGCCGGCGGGCAAGTGCGTTGGGGCGATAGCTTAGATTCTTCACCGTCTGCTCGATGCGCTTTGCTGTCGGTTCTGGCAGGGAGATCCGGCCATTCAGATGACGCGAGACGGTGCTGACCGACACACCGGCAGCAGTCGCGACATCTCGAATTGTTATTTTTCTCGTCGTCATCAGGAAATATCCCAAGCTGAGAACCCTACAAAACCGGTTTACTAAACCGGTTGCGTAAACGGCAAAATGGTTGACCGTTGGGAGGTCCGATGTTGGCGAAAATCGCCTTAAAGTCGCGGCCGATGCCGTCACGGGCGTATCTCCGGTGATTGGAAGTAGTGCCCGTTCTCTTCGCGCAGATCGTTCTGATCGAGATCGATGCTGCCGACATGCGCGGTCATCAGGTCCGCAGCCGTTGAGTAATCGCCGCTGCGGATGGAAGCGACGATGCCGCGATGCTCTTTGAGGATCGCCTCGACATGATCGGGGCGCAGGCCGACGAGAAACTGCACGCGGATCATATCGGCGACGATGTGCTGGCAGGCGGTCCATGCCCTCGCCATGCCGAAGGCGGACATGAGCGTGGAGTGAAACTCCATGTCGGCGCGGTGCAGAGCCACCATGTCGTTGTCTTCGCGCGCGCGCTCCTGTCGCCGGATCAGCATGTCGAGTTCGTCGAGAACGGTGATCGGCGGAATCGTCCGGGATCGCGCGATCACCGCGCTTTCCAGTGTCGAACGAATGAACGTGGCCTCGTTCACCCGAGCCATATCGATGAGCGAAACGCGCGTTCCCTTCTGCGGGGAAATCTCGATCAGGCCCTCTTCGAACAAGCGGGCGAAGGCTTCCCGCACGGGTGTGCGGCTAATGCCGAGTGCCTGCGCGACGTCGGTCTCGGACAGTCCCTCACCGGGCTTGATGCGGGTGGTCACGATCGCCTCGCGCAACTCGACAAGCGTCTTCGCCGAAATCGTGTTTCGGCGTTGGGTGGTGTCGCTACTGGCAAGGGAACTGAGTTTGAGCATGGGCTGTATACTGGCATTCAGGTGAGAGGAGTCAATGTTATTCTTGAGCATGGCGGCCGGGCCGGTGGGATCGTTACGGCCGGACGAGCTGGGGTGGCGGCGTCCCGCTGGCCAGGGCGACGAGGCAGAGAGCGAGTGATTGCGCGCCACCTTCAGGCGTGGGGATACCGGCAATGTGCGGCGTTATGCGGATCCTTGGATGCCGCCAGAAGACATGATCCGAAGGCGGCGGCTCCTGTTCGAAAACGTCCAGCCATGCGCAGCCGACCTGCCCGCTGGCAAGCGCCTGCAGAAGATCGCCCTGATCCAGGTGGCCGCCGCGCCCGAGATTGACGACATAGGCGCCACGGGCCAGCATTGAGAAAAGCGGCGCGGACAAGATGCCGGTGGTTTCGGCTGTCAGCGGCAACAGGTTGACGAGGAGGTCGGCACCGTCGGCCGCTTGTGCCAGTCGATCGAAGCCTGAGACAACCTCGATGCCGGGACAGGACGCATCGGCTCTCGTCCAGCCGCGAACGTCGAAGCCAAGTAACGCAAGACCGGTCGCCACCCGGCGACCGATTGGTCCGAGGCCCAGCACGGTCACCTTGAGTTCCTCCCGCCGCTGCCGCGGCGCATCAGCGCCACGCCAATGCCCGACCTGCTGATCCTCATGACGCGTCATGTCGTCCATCAGTTTCGCAAAGGTGACATGCGCGACGTAGTCCAGAATCTGCCCTGCTTGTTCTTCATCCACCAGGCGGGCGATCGGCACGTTGCCGGGAATCCGGGAGTCGGCCAAAAGATGGTCGGCGCCGGCTCCGAAACAGAAGACGAGCGACAGGCTCTTCGGCAGTGGGCCGAATTCCTCCGGCAGCCGCCAGGCAAGAAGCACGTCATAGTCCCCGTCGTCGGGCATTTGCGGCCAGCGATAGGTTATCGCGCCGGGGTGGCGTGTCCGCAACGCGGCGTCGAAGACGTCGTTGCAGGCAAGGGGATCGGTCAGGAGAATACGCATGGCGGGCATCCGCTCAGGCGGCGATCGGCACCAGCCGGCGAAGGGCCAGCCATTCCAGTTCTGCGGCACCATCCGGGTCGGCGTCGTACTGTGCGGCGGTCTTGTCCTGCACCTCCTTGGGTGGAAGCACGAGCTTCTGCCCGCTCGCCTGGGCGGCCAGCTGAATGCGGCAGGCCTGTTCGAGATTGTACATCAGCGAGAAGGCCTCGCCGATGGTGCGACCGACGGTCAGCAAACCGTGATTGCGCAGGATCATGGCGCGCTTGTCACCAAGATCGGCAACGAGGCGGACCTGTTCCTCCTTGTCGAGGGCGATGCCCTCGAATGAATGGTAGGCAAGCTGGCCGTGGAAGAGCAGCGCTGTCTGGTTGAGCGGCAGCAGGCCCTCTTCGAGGCAACTCACCGCGACACCGGCCGGCGTATGCGTGTGCACGACGCAGGCGGCATCAGGTCGGGCGGCGTGGACAGCCGTGTGTATGACGATGCCGGCCGTGTTGATCGGCACCTGGGGACCGCGAACCAGATTTCCATCGTGATCGATCACGGCCAGCGATTCCGGTGTCACTTCGCGAAAGAGATCCCCGTAGCGGTTGATCAACAACTTGTCCGGCTCAGCTGGCAGACGCGCCGATACATGCGTGTGGATGATGTCGTCCATGCCGAAATAGGCGATCAGCCGATAGACGGCGGCCAGATCCTCGCGGGTGGCATATTCGGAAATGCTGATCTCTGCGTTCACATCCAACCCCCTTTGACGTCTAGCATACTTGTATACAAGATGGGCTGTGCGTCAATCGAATTCTGATGCGGATTTGCGGCGCCGCATTCTTCTGCATGCCGTTCGAGGAGGATGGCGGGCCGAAGCGGCCGGACGCCGTTTGTTTTTAGCAATTTGTCCAGCGTGCAGGTGGGCGCCGGTTACAATCCGCTCGATGCGAAAAGCATTTCTAAGTGCTCGCTCGCTCGACGATGTGGAAGCCGGTGTCGACCGTCACTTGCTGCCGCGTGTTGCCGTTCGCTCGCTCGATGATCAGCGACATCGCATTTTGTCCCATCTCGTAGGCGTGAGGATGGACACTGGTGATGCCCGGGGTGATCTCCGAGGCTATTTCATAGTCGCCCCATCCCGCCACGGCCAGCCGTTCCGGGACTTTCCAGCCTCGCCTTCCGCATTCGAAAAGGACGCCGGCGGCCACGATATCCGTCGGGCAGATGATCGCGTCGAGTTCAGGGTCGATGCTGCAAAGGCCTTCCAGGGCTTTCGGACCCGCTCCGAAACCGTGAGCCTGATCGATCAGAAAGATCCGGTGGCTGCTGAGGCCAGCCTGCTCGACGCATTGTATGAAGGCAGGCAGCCGTTCGGTGAAGCGGTGCGAGACATCGCCTTCGTATCCGACGAAACCGATCCTGGTATAGCCTTGTACGATAAGAAGTTCGACGATGGCGCGGGTTGCATCGATCGTGGAGTATCCAACAGCCATGTCAAACGGGTTCCGGTGCACCCAGGCTTCGACAACCGGCACACCTGTCTTTTTCAGCAGGGTTCGCGCGCTGTCCTCGTGTTCATCGCCGACCAGCGCGATACCTGCAACGCGGAGTCCGATGAGAGTGCGGATTGCCGCAGCCTCCTGTTCCAAACTGTCCGCCAGCTTCAAGATGAGCTGGTACCCGTTGTCGGCGACGTGCTCCTGCATGCCGCGGACATAATTATAGAAGCTCGAATTCTTGATCGAGGGGATGACGGCGCCTATGACGCGGCTCTGGCCTGACGCTAGGTTGCCGGCGGCGTGGTTCGGGACGTAGCCCAGTTCGGCAGCAATCTGCAGCACGCGCTCGCGTGTTTCCTCGTGAACCCGCTGCGGATAGCGGAAGCTGTTTGAAACCGTCATCGGCGATACACCGGCCGCCACCGCGACCGATTGCATGGTGACTGTTCCATCTGGACGAAGCTTCGTCATGCTGCAAACCCTAGTCGATTTTACGGCGCGCTGATTACTGAATACGCAGTGCTTCAAATGTCGCCGAAGAGAGAAAAGCAATCCTTGACAGGAAATGCTTGCAGAATATTGTAGCGCTACAAATTGAATTTGAACATGTCGTCAACGGCCTTGTTTACGGATAAAGACGTAGGAACTTTTCATGACAGTAGTCGGAGCCCGGCTCAACAAGGGACTGGTGCTGACTGGAATCCATAAATCCTATGGCAAGGTCGCGGCTGTCAAGAATTTGGACTTGCATGTCGATGACGGCGAACTCGTCGCATTGCTCGGCCCGTCCGGCTGCGGCAAGACGACGACGCTGCGCATGGTGGCAGGGTTCGAGACCCCGGATGCCGGAACGATTGAGATCGACGGCGAGGAAATCTCGGCACTGCCGCCGCACAAGCGTCGTCTCGGCATGGTCTTTCAGAACTACAGCCTTTTCCCGCACCGGACGGTTGCCGAAAACATCGGCTTCGGCTTGCGCATGGCCGGGATGGCGAAATCCGCCCGTGATGCGAAGATCAATGAAATGCTGGACCTCGTACAGCTGCAAGGCAGGGGTGATGTCTACCCGTCTAAGCTCTCGGGCGGCCAGCAGCAGCGTGTCGCGCTGGCGCGTTCGCTTGTCGTCAATCCCAAGGTCCTGCTGCTTGACGAGCCGCTGGGTGCGCTCGACAAGTCGTTGCGTGAGAGCATGCAGTTCGAAATCCGGGGCATGCAGCGGCGCCTCGGCATCACAGCTCTTCTCGTGACACATGACCAGGAAGAGGCCATGTCGATGGCCGACAAGGTCGCCGTCATGAACGGTGGGCGAATCCTGCAGATCGGCGCTCCGGCCGATATCTACGATCGGCCGAAAAGCCGCTTCGTGGCGGAGTTTCTCGGAGCCTCGAACATATATGAAGGCCATGTCAGCGATGACGGCGGAAGCCTCGTTACGCCCGGTCCGCAGGGGCCGGTAAGGCTGCATCTGCCCGAAGCGCAGAAGGCCGGTCAGTCTCTGCTTCTCTCGGTTCGCCCGGAGCGCATGGTGCTGACGCTCGGCGAGGCATCGGCCGGCCTTGCCGCGCGTGTCGTCGGCGCGGTGTTTCGCGGAAATTATGCTGCCTACCAGGTCGAAGTGCCGGCGCTCGGTCGGGAACTCTTCGTTTACCGGCAGGCCGATGGACCGCTCGGCTCCACCACCTATCATCTCGGCCAGGTCGTGACGCTCGACTGGGCGGCGCAGGACGGCGTCATCGTGAGCGCGGAGTAAATTGGAAGTGACGATCATGCAGAAAAGCGGTGCGCGCATCGGGATCGACGTCGGCGGGACGTTTACCGATTTTGTCCTGTCCAACCCGAATGATGGCAGCCTGACCTATTACAAGGAGCCGTCGACGCCGGACGAGCCGTCCCGTGCGCTGATCGAAGGCCTGCAGTCGCTGCTGAAGAAGGCGGGCATGACGTCCAGTGATGTCGGCACTTTGATGCACGGCACGACGATCGGGCTCAACGCGATCATTCAGCGCCGGGGGGCCACCATCGCACTCGTGGTCAGCAAGGGTTATCGCGATATTCTCGAAATCGCCCGTAGCCGCATGCCGTCTTCCTTCGATTTTCATGCCAGTAAGGAAGAGCCGCTCGTTCCTCGCCTGCGGATCTTGGAGATTGATGCCCGTCTTTCTGCGTCTGGCGCGGTCAGCAAGGCCGCCGATGATGCCGAGCTTGATCGCGTTGCTGCCGAACTGAAGGCGCTTGGCGTGGATGCAGCCGCTCTCGTTCTGATCAACGGCTACACGACGCCTTCGGTCGAAATCGACATGGCCCAAAAGCTTTCCGAAAAGGCAGGCGGTCTCTCCATCACGTCCGCTGCAGCGATCTGGCCGGAAATCCGGGAATACGAGCGTACGCTGGTCGCCTGCCTCAATGCCTATATCCAGCCGCTGATGCAGCGTTATTTCGCCGGCCTTAAAAAAGGGCTGGAGCGGGATGGCGTCGTGGCGCCGATCCTGGTCACGGCGTCGAACGGCGGTTCGCTCAGCCTTGTTTCGGCCCATGAACGGCCGGTCGAAACCATTCTCTCCGGCCCGGCCTCCGGCGTCATGGCGGCGGCGCGTCTGGCGGAGGCCGCGGACGTGAAGTCTATCATCACCTTCGATATGGGCGGCACGTCTTCAGATATCGCGGTGGCTCAGGCAGGCTCCGCGGAGCTCGCGACCCGGACCGATATTGGTGGCCTGCCATTGGTCTTGCCGGTCGTCGATGTTTCGGCCATCGGCGCCGGTGGCGGCTCGATCGTCTGGGTCGATGCGCACGGCCTGCTGAAGGTTGGCCCGCAAAGCGCCGGTGCCATGCCGGGCCCCGTTTCATACGGTCGTGGCGGCAAGGAGCCGGCAGTTACCGATTGCTATCTGACGCTCGGTTACATCGACCCGGCCGGCTTCCTCGGTGGCCGCATGAAGCTCGACGTTGACGCGGCACGCAAGGCACTGGCCGAAGTGGGTGCGCGGATCGGCCTGACCGGCGACGATGGTGCAGCACTGGCCGCCGAAGGTGCGCTTGCCGTTACCACCGCAGGCATGGCGACAGAGCTCTATAAGACGCTGGCCTCTCGCGGTCTCGATCCAGCGGCTTTCGCGCTGGTTCCGTTCGGCGGCGCTGGGCCGACGCATGCCAATCTTCTTGCCGCGGAAGCTGGTATCGGTCGCGTTGTCATCCCGCCGGCTGCCGGCACGTTCTGCGCTCTCGGCGCTGCCGCTGCCGATCTGCGTCGCGATTTCGTGCGCAGCATCCGCCGTTCCGTCGACGACAAGACTGCGGCGCTGATGCTGGATGTCATGAAGGAACTGGAAGACGAAGGCAGCGCGTGGCTCGACCGCGAAGGCGAGACGAGCCAGACCCGCCGTTTCGAGCGCGGCGCCGACATGCGTTACGCCGGCCAGGCCTATGAACTGCGTGTAAAGCTCGATGAGAATTGCCGCGACGCTGCATCGATTGCCGAAGCTTTCCATCTGGAACACGAACGCATATACGGCTTTCGCGATACGGATACGGACGTCGAGCTCGGCACCGTGCGCCTCGCCGTCGTCGGCGTTACGGAAAATATCAGCCAGCCGGAAATCGCGGCCGGCAGCGGTAAGCCTGCATGCAAAGGCGAGCGGCCAATCTTCCGTTTCGGCAAATGGGTGTCGGCCGGCGTTTATGACCGTAGCGCGCTTGGTGCCGGTGACCAGATCGCCGGTCCTGCGATCATCGAACAGGACGATACGACGACGGTGCTTCTGCCCGGCTGGTCGGCCCGCGCCGACGCCCTTGGTAACCTTCACCTCGAAAGAACTGTGCAATGAAGCTTGATCCCGTCACGCTCGCCATTCTCGGCAACAAGCTCGCCGCCGTCAGCGAGGAAATGTGCCTGACGCTGCAGCGCACCGGCCGCACGCTCTATGTCAAGGAAACGGCCGATTTCGCCTGCGCGCTTGCTGGTCTGGATGGCCGCTTCTTTGCCTATCCCCGCTCGATCGGTGTTTCCGGCTTCGTTGGTCTAGAATGCGGGCCGGCCATTGCGGCGGTCGGCACGCTCGAGCCGGGCGATGTCATCCTCACCAACGATCCCTATCGTTCGGAAGGTCTGGCGACCCATCTGCCTGACCTGCACATGATCGAGCCATATTTCCATAACGGCAAGATCGTCGCCTATGGCTGGTGCTTTGTGCATTGCTCGGATGTCGGCGGCCGCGTGCCGTCCAGCATCTCGCCGGTCAATACGGAAATCTTCCAGGAAGGCCTGCGCATTCCGCCGGTCAAGCTGATGAAGAAGGGGGAGATGAACCCCGACGTCGCGCTTTTCCTCAATGCCAACAGCCGTACGCCCGATGCCAATATGGGCGATATCCGCGCGATGCTCGCAGCCCTTGCAGCGGGCCGACGCCGGCTGGAGCAGACGATTTCGCAGCATGGCGCCGAAACGGTTTCGGCTGCGGCCGTCGATCTGGTCGCCTATTCCGCCGAAAAGGCACGCACGGTGTTGAAGCGCGTTCCGGCTGGCACTTACAGCTTTGACGACTACCTCGACGACGATGCCGCAACCCGCCTGCCGGTTCGTGTCGCGGTTAGCGCGACTTTTGCCGATGGCGAGGTGCATCTCGATTTCACCGGCACCGACCCGCAGGTGTCCACCGCGATGAACATTCCTTCGCGTGGTCGCCCGCATGCCTGGCTGACGCTGCGCGTTCTGGCGCTGGTCAATACGCTTGATCCGACGACGCCGCTCAATGTCGGCATGCTGGCACCCGTGAAGATAACCGCCCCCGAGGGCAGCCTCGTCAATCCGCAGGAACCGGCGGCCGTCGGTGTCCGCCATGCAGCGGCGATCCGCGTCAACGACGTTCTGAACGGCGCCTTCGGCAAGGCTCTTCCGGATGTCATGCCGGCGGCATCTTCCGGTACGGTCATTCCGGTCGTGATGGCGGAGCCGGATGGCCATGGTGGTCGTCGCGTGCAGGTTATCGAGCCGATGATCGGCGGCACCGGCGCCCGCAAGGGCCGCGACGGCATCGATGGTCGCGACAGCGGCATCTCCAACCTCGCCAACAATCCGGTCGAGACGGTGGAAGCCGAGCTTGGCATCGAGATCACCACCTATGCGCTGCGTCCCAATTCAGGCGGTGCCGGCCAGTGGCGCGGCGGGTGTGGCATGGAACTGACGTTCCGGGTACTGACCGACGATAGCAACGTTCTCGGCCGCGGCCTCGAGCGGCTGCTGTTCCGCCCCTGGGGTTCGAATGGCGGAAGGCCCGGCATGCCGGGACAGCTCATTCTCAACCGAGGTACGGAGCGGGAAAAGCATCTCGGCAAGATCGACGTCCTGACTGTCAATTCAGGCGACACGGTCACCTTCCTGACGCCCGGCGCCGGCGGCTGGGGTCATCCCGCCGCCCGTGATCCGCAGGCGGTGCTGCAGGATGTCGCTAATGGGTTCGTGACCATCGAGGCCGCCGCCAGCGATTATGGTGTCGCGATCGTCGATGGCGTCGTGGATGCTGTCAAGACCGAAAGCCTGCGCAAGGGTATGGTGGCCAGCACCGCCGTGAATGGTCAGGGTGTCGAGCGTGAGCGCTGGGATCAGGCCTTTCCGGCCAGCGTGATGGACGGTCTCAACCGCTCGCTGGTGGCTCTTCCCGGTTCAGTGCGCCAGCGCCGCCGCCGTGAAATCTTCGATGCCGTGCTTGCGGAACTGCCGGAAGGATTTCCGCGCGTCGCGGCCACGCAGACCGCCGTTAACGCTGCGCGTCAGCGTCTTGAGGCCGCCGCCGGTAGCCTTTGATACGCATGACCCAAAAGCCCAACCACCTCGTTTCAGCTTTGGAGAACCGTGATGACCATAATCAAGAGAAGACATTTCCTCGGTGGTAGCGCCATGATCGGCGCCGGCCTCCTCGCCGGGGGCTTGCCGCGACTGGCGAATGCGCAGTCGGCCGAAATCACCGTGACGGCCTTTGGCGGCGTCTGGGAAGAGGCAGTCCGCACCTGTTTCGTAGCCCCCTTCGAAGCCAAGACGAAGGCGAAGGCAAACGTCTCCCTCGGCGGCCCCCCGCAGTGGCTGGCGCAGGTCGAGGCAAATCAGGCAAAGCCGCCAGTCGACGTGCTGATCATGACGCCGGACCTGGCGCTGACGGCTGCCAAGGCCGGTCTGGTGGAGGACTTTGCCGTCGACAAGATCCCGAACCTCTCCAAGATACCCACCGAACTGACTGACAGCGTCATGGGCAAGGGCACGCTGTTCGACTACGGCGTCGGTGGCATCACCTTCCACAAGGAACGCGTCACGAACCCGCCGAAGTCGTTTGCGGAATTCGTCGATCGCGTTTCCAAGGGCGAGTTCGTTGCCTCCGTCCCGTCCATCTCTTATGCGGTCACCCCGATCATGCTGATCTGGGCCATGGCCAGGGCGCTCGGTGGCGGTGTCGACAATGTCGATCCGTTCTTCGAGGCCATGGCCAAGATGAAGGACAATCTGGTGTTCTGGGGCGGTCCGAATGACTTCTTCAACCACCTCTCGTCCGGCGAAGCTGACGTCGGCATCTATTTCGACGGCCGCACCTGGAATCACTATGACAGCGGGGCAACCTGGATCGACTTCATCAATCCGGAGGAGGGTGGTTCGCTGAACGGCGTCGCAGTGCAAAAGCCGAAGAACGCCAATCCACTCGCCTGGGACTACATCAACGAAGTTCTCGACGCGCAGAACCAGACCAAATTCGCTGATATCATGAACTACGGCGTTACCAATACCGACGTTGTCTACAGTGACAAGCTGAAGCCGCGCATCACGCCGTGGCAGAACACCGCCTTCCCGCCCTATGAGCAGATCGCTCTGGTGCGCAACGAATGGGTCGATCGCTGGAACCGTGAAATCGGCCGCTAACCTACAATGGGTTGCCCTCTGAACGGGCGGCCCAAATCTCCCGCCAACGGATGCTTGCGATGAGCGATACCAGCCTGCAAAAGACATCGCCCGGCCGACGGATGCGACTGCTCGCGCCGCCATTTCTGGCGTTGCCTGCGGTTCTCTTTCTCGTCGTGTTCTTTGTTATGCCGCTGATCGACAACGGCATGCGCAGCGTGATCTCGAATGATGGCGGCTTTACCCTGTCGCGTTATGTCTCGCTGCTGACCGATGGTTTCTACCTCTGGATTATTGCCCAGACGGTGCTCCTCTCCGCCGGCGTGACGATCATCTCGATCATGATCGGGTATCCGGTCGCTTACTTCCTCGTCCGCAAGGCGGGCCGCTTTTCGGGGCTGATCATCTTTCTGCTGATCGCACCGCTTCTGACCTCGATCATCATGCGGACCTTCGGTTGGCAGGTGCTCTTTGCCCGGCGCGGGCTGGTGAACAATCTTCTGGTTGATCAGCTCGGTATTCTCTCAGCGCCGCTGAGGCTCACCAATTCGCCCGAGATCGCGATCGCCGCGCTTGTGCACGTCCTTGTACCCTTCATGGTGCTGTCGATCGCGACGGTGCTTCAGGGCATTGATACGCGCTTGGAAGAGTCTGCAAAAATCCTCGGCGCCAACCGGCTGCGCACCTTTTTCGAAGTCACGCTGCCGCTGTCGCTCGATGGGATCGGCACCGGTGCGATCCTCGTCTTCATGATTGCGAATGGCAGCTTCGTGACACTAGTCCTGCTTGGTGGCGGCATGCAGACATTGCCGCTGATGATCTACCAGCAGTTCAACACAACGCGCGATTTCGGCATGGCAAGCGCCATGAGCATGATCCTGCTGGTCATCGCCGTCTCCTGCCTGTTCCTGCAACTGCGCCTCGTGCGCCGCAAGGGAACCTGAACGATGAATCGTGACTGGATCAACCTCGGACTTGCCGCCTTTGTCGTCCTCTTCTTCGTCTTCATGCTGGCGCCGATCCTGATCGTCGTCCTCGTGTCCTTCACGTCCGCAGGCTATGTCTCTTTCCCGATTCCAGGCTGGTCGCTGAAATGGTTCGCCCATATCTTCGAATACCAGCCCTTCATCGATGCATTGATCGTCAGCATCGAGATCGCCATCGGGGCGACGATCCTGTCCTGCCTGATCGGCGTACCGGCCGCGATCTTTCTCGCGCGGTCGCGTAGCACCTGGGCCAGTGGCGTGATGACCTTTCTCCTGTCACCGCTGTCGATGCCGATGATCGTCATCGGTTTTGCCTCGCTCTTCTTCCTTTCCTTGATCGGCGTCGGTATTTCGTTCGCAGCTCTTTTGATCACCCACACCGTCGTTTGTCTTCCCTATATCGTGCGTACGGTTGCGGGCGTTTATGCCGGGATGCCGCGTTCCTATGAAGAGGCGGCGGCGATCCTCGGGGCAAATCCGCTTCTCACGTTCTGGCACGTCACTCTGCCACTGATCAGACCGGGTATCATGGCGGGGTCGCTGTTCTCCTTCCTCACCTCGTTTGACAACCTGCCGATCAGCTATTTCTTCGGCAGCGCCAGCACCAACACGCTGCCGGTGGTGATGCTGAGCTATATGGAAAACCAGTTCGACCCGACGATAGCGGCCTTGAGCACGTTGCAGCTTCTTCTCGCCGTCACCGCGCTCCTGATCGTCGACCGCGTGTATGGCATCGACAAGATGACGGTAGCGGGGTGAGCATGCGCCTGCCGATCGACCATCTCGTCATTCTCGTGCCGGATCTTGAGGCGGCC
The DNA here is from genome assembly GCF_004514425.2 of Shinella sumterensis. Lineage (GTDB taxonomy): Bacteria > Pseudomonadota > Alphaproteobacteria > Rhizobiales > Rhizobiaceae > Shinella > Shinella sumterensis. The sequence goes on along the minus strand of NZ_MYFN02000023.1, from coordinate 15,188 downwards.
GGGGCCTCGTTCGAGGCTGCGGGTTTCCATGTGACGCCGCAAACACGCCATAGCGCGGCAATGGGCACGGCCAATCGGTGCATCATGCTTCAGGGCTCAAGTTATATCGAGATCATGGGTATTGTCGCCGAGACGCCTGCTAATGCGACATGGCGAAGACTGCTGGCGGAAGGAGCAGGCATCCGTGGCGTCGCCCTGCGCAGCATCGATGTCGATGCGTCGGCCAGCAAGCTTGCAGCGCTCGGCATCGCCGTAGAGCCCGTCCGGCATTTTTCCCGCATGACCGAATATGGCGTGTTGCGCTTCTCGATCGCTCGTATCGACCCCATCGCGACGCCCGGCCTGCAATGCCTTGTCTGCCAGCATCACACGGCCGATCTTCTCTGGCGTTCCGAAACCATGACGCATGCAAACGGTACCAGGTCTCTGACGTCCGTTATGCTGCCGCAGGCATCTTCGCTCTCCGCGTTCCCGATGGATGAAAGTGGGCACGGGATTGCCGTGGCAGCCGGCGCGGGAAAGCTCAGCTTTTCCGGCAGTCATGCGCAACATCATGACCTGCGCAGCGTCTGCGGCGTGGAGATCGAGGTTGTCGCCACATGACGTCTTGGCCTTCGGACAAACCATCCTCTCTCTGGATGGCGCTTTCGCGCGAAAAATTCGAGGCGCCTGCGTTGAGGAGCGAGACACGCGCGGATGTCGTCGTGATCGGTGGCGGCATTTCCGGGCTGTCGACGGCCCTTGAGCTTGCTCGACGGGGAAAAAAGGTCATCGTTCTGGAGGCGGTGCGGATCGGTTATGGCGCGTCGGGAAGAGCAAATGGCCAGGTCATTTCCGCGCTGACCCGGCATGGCCCGGACGCCATCCGAAAGATCTGGCGGGGGCAGAAGGGTGAGCGCTTCATACAGCTGGTGAAAGGTGCCGCCGATCAGCTTTATGACCTCGTCGAGCGCTACGAAATCGATTGCGACGCTCGCCGCAACGGCTGGCTGCAGCCGGCGCATACACCGGGGCGGCTGAAACGCGTCGGCGGCCTTGCAGCACAATGGGCGGCGGCCGGTGCGCCGACGGGTGTCCTATCGGACGAGGAGATGCGCGCAAGGCTCGGCACTGACGCATACTGCGGCGGCTGGGAGAACCGCGGCGGTGGTCATATAAACCCCTACGCCTTTACCTGTGGCCTTGCTCGCGCTGCTGTTTCCGAAGGCGCCGTCGTCTACGAAAACAGCCCCGCGATACGGTTCGTGCGCGACGGAGTCGACTGGATCGTCGAGACCACCGGGGGCCGCGTGCATGCACCAAAGATCGTTCTGGCGACGGCCGCCTATAGCGGCGATCTCTGGCAGGAGCTGACACGGTCTGTCGTGCCGGTGACATCCTATCAGGCGGCGACGGATCCGCTCGGCGCGCTGGCGGATGAGATACTGCCGAACGACGAAGCCGCGTCTGACACGCGTATGGATCTGCGTTACTTCCGCAAGGACCGTGAAGGGCGGCTGGTTTCCGGGGGCGCACTGACCATCCAGACTGGTGCCGCAAAGCGACTGCCGGCCATGGTGGGCAAGCGTTTGAAGGGGATGTTCCCATCCCTACCGGAAAATCCGATGACATCCTTCTGGGACGGCCGCATTGCGATGACGATCGACCGCCTGCCGCGTCTGCATCGGCGTGGTGACGGGATTTATGCCTGGATAGGCTGCAACGGGCGCGGTCTGGCGCTTGCCTGCGCCATGGGACCGGTTCTGGCCGATGCCGTCGAGGGCGTGCCGGACGAGCAACTCGCCGTGATGCCATCCATGCCGCCGGGCGTGCCTTTTTATCCGGTCGTCTCCCGTTTCGCGCGTCTGATCCTGCCCTGGTACCGATTCAAGGACAGCCGCGAGATCTGAGCAAGCATGTGCTCCAGAAGCATCCACGAATAAAGCAAGGTGGGGTTATGACGTTTTCACTTTCCGCACTCGACCGGAAAACCGGTATGTTCGGCATCGCGGTGGCGAGCTCCAGTATCGCCGTCGGCAATCGCTGCCCGTGGGCGCGGGCGGGAACCGGGGTGATCGCCACCCAGCATCGTACCGATATCCGCTGCGGTCCGCTCGGGCTCGATTTGCTCGGCAAGGGGTTTTCGGCAAGCGAGACGGTCGACATCCTCGTCGCTGGCAGCGAACACCCCAATCTTCGACAGTTCGCCGCAGTCGACAGGGACGGTCGGACCGCATTCTTCAACGGTCCCGATATCTCTTCCATCGCCACCGCGCATCAGGGCGACGGTTGTGTCTCGGTCGGCAATTTTATGGCCAACGACCAGGTCACGCACACGATGGTGCGGGGCTACGAGACCGCGGCCGGCATGGCGTTCGTGGAACGGCTGCTCGCGTCGCTCGATGCCGGTGTCGCCGCCGGGGGCGAGACGCAGCCGGCCATGGCCGCCGCGCTTCTTGTCGTCGACAAACACGCCTGGCCGCTGGTCGATCTGCGCGTCGATTTCGAACCCGAGCCCGCCACGAAGCTGCGCTCGCTGTGGCAAGCCTACGAGCCGATCGTCGACCGGTTCATCACCCAGGTGCTGGAGCCGGCGACCCTCAAGCCGCTGATCAATTCAGCGCTGCAGGTCTGACGAAGACAAACCGGCCGGCGGATCTGGAGGTCAAGGAAGTGACCGTGACGCCGAAAGGGAGCGAGGCGCTCAGCCCATGCGCTCTGACGCATAGCTCCCCGGGCTGGGAGGGAACACGACCGTCCGGCTGCCGTTGATCAGAACGCGATGGTGGATATGTGCATGAACTGCGCGGGCGAGAACCTGGGCCTCCACGTCGCGCCCGAGCGATACGTAGTCTTCCGCGGACTGGGCATGTGTCACCCGCACCGTGTCCTGCTCGATGATCGGGCCTTCGTCGAGATCGGCCGTCACATAGTGTGCGGTCGCGCCGACGAGCTTCACGCCGCGCTGATAGGCCTGCTTGTAGGGATTCGCGCCTTTGAAGGACGGCAGGAACGAGTGGTGGATGTTGATGATGCGGCCCGACATCCGCTGGCACATCTGATCGGACAGGACCTGCATGTAGCGCGCCAGCACGACGAGTTCCGTGCCGGTCGAGTCCACGATGTCCATGATTCTTGCTTCCGCCTGCGGCTTGTTCTCCTTCGTCACGGGAATATGGTGGAAGGGAATGTCCTGATTGACCACGACTTTCTGGTAATCGAGATGGTTGGAGATCACGCCGACGAGATCGATGGGCAGGGCACCGATCCGTGAACGATAGAGGAGATCGTTGAGGCAATGGCCGAAACGGGAAACCATCAGGAGCACCTTCATGCGCGTTTCCTGATTGTAAAGCTCCGTTTCCATCGAGAACCGGTCGGCAATCGACTTCAGTGCCTCCCGCAAATCCTCTTCCGTTTTTCCCTCCTCCGAAAGGAAGGAGATCCGCATGAAGAAACGGCCCGAGTTGAGATCGTCGAACTGTGAGCTGTCGACGATATTGCACGCCATATCCGCGAGGAAACCGGAAATTGCAGCGACGATGCCGCGCGTGGACGGGCAGGTGACAGTCAGGACGAAGGTCGTCAAATCGGATCTCCTCACGATGAGTGAAAAATCCCCGCGCCAGCCGGCGCGGGGAAAGCGACCACAAGGGTGTTACGGGAACTAGATATCGAGCGTTGTTGCGTGTTCCCAACTCGTGAATTGGGCACAATAGGTGTTCCACTCGCTCGTCTTCAGCTTGAGATAGGCGGCGGAAAACACGGTGCCGAGTGCGGCCTGCAACGCTTCGTCCTTTTCGTATTCGCGCAGAGCGTCGAGCAGGTTGAGCGGCAGCTTCGGTGCATTCGTCACCGTGTGGCCGTCACGATACATGTCTATGTCGTGGTGCGGCCCCGGATCGGCGTTGGAACGGAGGCCGGATAGGCCGGCAGCAATGATGATCGCCTGGAGAAGATAGGGGTTTACGGCCCCATCCGGCAGGCGCAGCTCGAAACGGCCGGGGCCGGGCACGCGCACCATATGCGTGCGGTTGTTGCCGGTCCAGGTCACCGTGTTCGGCGCCCAGGTCGCGCCGGAAATCGTGCGTGGCGCGTTGATGCGTTTGTAGGAGTTGACGGTCGGATTGGTGATCGCGGCCAGCGCCGAGGCATGTTTCATGATACCGCCGAGGAAGGTCTTTCCTTTGGCCGACAGCCCGAACGGCATGGCCTTGTCGGCAAAGGCATTCACTTTGCCATCGAGATCCCAGACGGAAATATGAGCGTGGCACCCGTTGCCGGTCTTGCCCTGAAACGGCTTGGGCATGAACGTCGCGCGAAGGCCGTGCTTTTCGGCGACCGACTTCACCATGAACTTGAAGAAGGAATGTTTGTCGGCGGTCTGGAGAACGTCGTCATATTCCCAGTTCATCTCGAACTGGCCGTTCGCATCCTCGTGGTCGTTCTGATAGGGCTTCCAGCCGAGCTCCAGCATATAACCGCAGATCTCGGCGATGACGTCGTAGCGCCGCATCACCGCTTGCTGATCATAGCAGGGTTTTTCGGCGGTATCGAATTCGTCGGAAATCATCGATCCGTCGGGTGAAATCAGAAAGAACTCGGGTTCCACACCAGTCTTGACGCGAAGGCCTTCCTCGGCGGCTTCCGCAACGAGCCTCTTGAGCACGACACGTGGCGCCTGCTCGACCGGCTCGCCGTCCATGACGCAGTCGGCGGCAACCCATGCAACGTCCTTCTTCCAGGGTAGCTGGATGACCGACGACGGATCCGGTACGGCAAAGAGATCGGGATGGGCGGGCGTCAGATCGAGCCAGGTCGCAAAACCGGCGAAGCCCGCGCCCTCTTGTTGCATGTCGGCGATGGCTTCGGCCGGCACGAGCTTGGCCCGCTGGCTGCCGAAGAGGTCCGTGTAACTAATCATAAAAAATTTGACGCCGTTCTCCTTGGCGTAGCTTGCAAGGTCGAGTGTCACCGTGTTCCCCTTTTGGATTATCCAGACACTTTCATGAGGTGTCGCCGCCTGCCTTGGGAGGATCAGGCGGCGACGGGTAGAAACTGATCAGAACCCTCCCTTGCCCGGAATCCAGCTGGTACCGGCCAGCGGCACCTGAGCCATGGCGGACGCCTCAATCGTGAGGGCAACGAGATCTTCAGGTTCAAGGTTATGCAGGTGGTTCTTGCCGCAAGCGCGCGCGATCGTCTGCGCTTCCAGCGTCATCACCTTCAGGTAGTTGGCAAGGCGACGGCCGGCGAGGACCGGATCGAGCCGCTTCATCAATTCAGGATCCTGCGTCGTGATACCGGCAGGGTCCTTGCCTTCATGCCAGTCGTCATAGGCGCCAGCGGTTGTACCCAGCTTCTGGTATTCCTCTTCCCAGTGCGGATCGTTGTCGCCGATGGCCACGAGCGCGGCCGTGCCGATGGCCACGGCATCGGCGCCGAGCGCTAGCGCCTTGGCCACATCGGCGCCCGAGCGGATGCCACCCGAGATGATCAGCTGCACCTTGCGATGCATGCCGAGATCCTGCAGCGCCTGGACGGCTGGACGGATGCAGGCAAGCGTCGGCATGCCGACATTCTCGATGAACACGTCCTGGGTTGCCGCCGTGCCGCCCTGCATGCCATCGAGCACGACGACGTCAGCCCCGGCTTTCACGGCGAGCGCGGTATCGTAATAGGGCCTGGCGCCCCCGACCTTCACATAGATCGGCTTCTCCCAGTCCGTGATCTCGCGCAGTTCGAGGATCTTGATCTCCAGATCATCAGGACCGGTCCAGTCGGGGTGGCGGCACGCCGAGCGCTGGTCGATACCCTTGGGAAGGTTGCGCATGTTGGCGACACGGTCGGAGATCTTCTGGCCGAGGAGCATGCCGCCGCCGCCAGGCTTTGCGCCTTGGCCGACGACAACTTCGATCGCATCGGCGCGGCGAAGGTCCTTCGGGTTCATGCCGTAGCGCGAGGGCAGGTACTGGTAGACGAGCGTCTGCGAATGGCCGCGTTCCTCATCCGTCATGCCGCCGTCGCCCGTCGTCGTCGACGTGCCGGCGATGGTTGCGCCACGGCCAAGCGCCTCCTTGGCATTGCCCGAGAGCGCACCGAAGGACATGCCGGCAATGGTGATCGGCGTCTTCAGCGTGATCGGCTTCCTGGCGAAGCGCGAACCGAGCACGACCGACGTGTCGCACTTCTCGCGATAGCCTTCCAGCGGATAGCGCGAGATCGAGGCACCGAGAAACAGCAGGTCGTCGAAATGCGGCACCTTGCGCTTCGTACCAGCGCCGCGAATGTCGTAGATGCCGGTTGCCGCGGCGCGGCGGATTTCCGCCAGCGTATAGTCGTCAAACGTCGCGGACTTGCGGGGAGGGGTGAGGGGGTTGTGATAGCTCATGGTTGTCCCTTGCCTCAATACGCGTCGGCATTGTCGATGTTGAAATTGTAGAGCTTGCGGGCGGAGCCGTAGCGCTTGAACTCTTCCGGCTTGACGCCGGTGACGCCGGCCTTCTCAAGCAGCTCTGCGAGCTTCTCCAAATGTTCCGGCCGCAGCTCCTTCTCGATGCAATCAGCGCCTAGGCTTTTGACGGTGCCGCGTACGAAGAGCTTTGCCTCGTAAAGTGAATCTCCCAAGGCATCGCCGGCATCGCCGAGCACGACGAGATGGCCCGATTGCCCCATGAAGGCCGACATATGACCGATGTTGCCGTGAACGACGATATCGATGCCCTTCATCGAGATGCCGCAGCGTGAGGCGGCATTACCCTTGATGACAAGCAGGCCGCCACGACCGGTGGCGCCGGCATACTGGCTCGCGTCACCCTCGATGACGACGGTGCCGGACATCATGTTTTCCGCCACGCCGGGGCCGGCCGAGCCCTTGACGGTCACGGTGCCGCCGTCGTTCATGCCGGCGCAGTAATAGCCGACCGAGCCGCGCACTTCGACGCTGACGGGACTGTCGATGCCAACTGCCACCGCGTGGCTGCCGCGCGGATTGACGATCTCGAAGGCGGTGTCATTTGCCCCTTTGGAAAGGGTGTGGAGGGCACTGTTCAGTTCGCGCAGGGGCGTTGTGGAAAGGTCAAATACAGGCATTTTAGGGCTTTCTCGGTTAGCCGATCACGCAGCTTTTTCGTGGTCCCAGAAGTACACGGTCGATGGTTCCGGCTCCCACACGCGGGCGTCTTCGATGCCCGGCAGGTTGACCAGCGCGCGGTACTCCGAACCGAAGGCAACATACTGGTCCGTCTCGGCCATCACGGCGGGCTTGCAGGCGATCGGATCGCGTACGACGCCGAAACCGGATTTCGTGCCGACGACGAAGGTGAAGAAGCCGTCCAGATCATCCAGCGCGCCTTCCAGCGCCTGGCCGAGATCCTTGCCCTTTGCCATCTCCGCCGTCAGGTAGGCGGCGGCCACTTCGGTGTCGTTCTGCGTTTCGAACGTCATGCCTTCGCGGATCAGTTCACGGCGCAGGTTGTTGTGGTTCGACAGGGATCCGTTGTGGACGAGGCACTGGTCGGCGCCGGTCGAGAAAGGGTGCGCGCCAAGCGTCGTCACAGCACTTTCCGTCGCCATGCGCGTATGGCCAATACCATGGGTGCCGCCCATCGAGCGCACGTCGAAACGGGCTACGACGTCCTTGGGCAAGCCGGTTTCCTTGTAAATCTCGATAGAGTCGCCTGCGCCCATAATCCGGATATCCGGACGGATCGATGCAACGGTCGCGCGCGTTGCGGCGATGGCATCGGCTGCCACTTCGATGACGGCATGCGTGCTCTTGACCGTCACCTTGGCATCGATGCCGGCGGATGCGAGCTCTTTGTCAAGAGCAAGGAAGTCCGTTTCGGGATGCGCTGACTGCAGCGTGACCTTGGCTTTGCCTTGCGCCGGCGCGCCGTAGATCGCGATACCGGCCGAATCCGGGCCGCGATCGGTCATTGTGATCAGCATATCCGAAAGCAGTGTTCCAAGCTGCGGTTCAAGGCTCTTGTCCTTCAGGAATAGTCCAACAATGCCGCACATGTGCGCCTCCATTTGTCTCGCTGACAAATGGCTACCACGCACATCGCCCCATATCAACTGGCAGGAATAAATATTTCGTGCTGGGAAACTTTATCGTGCCGGTCGCGACTGGGTCGGGTAGCTGATGATCGAGAGATAGCGTGCCGGAAGCTTCAGCAGTTCCTGAGGCCCATGCGGTGCGTCCGCGTCAAAGAATAGGCTATCGCCTGCCTCCATCCTGAAAACCTGGTCACCGTGGCGATAAGCGACCGCTCCCTCCAGCATATAGAGAAATTCCATGCCCTCATGCTGGAAGGTCGGGAAGATGTCCGACTCGGTCGTGAGCGTGATGAGATAGGGTTCTACCGTCACGCCACTCGAATTGTTGTCGATATGGCCAAGCAGGCTGTACTGGTGGCCGGCGCGCGTGCCGCGGCGCTCGATGTTAACGCCTTCGCCGGACTTGACGAAGGTGGCATTGCGCGGCTCTTCAAAGCCCCGGAAGAACGCGGTCAGGGGCACGCCGAGAGCCTTGGACAGAGACTGCAGGGTCGTCAGCGACGGTGAGATGTTGCCGTTTTCAATCTTCGAGAGCGCACCGACCGACATGCCGGTGGCGGCAGCCAGATCGCCGCCGGTGATGCCGAGTTTCTTGCGATAGGCTCGGACCTCGTGACCAATCGCCATTTCCAGGTTCTTCTCGCGCGGTTCGCGTACCGCGTGCGGGTTCTGCGAAAGTGCATTCTGCGCCTTTTTGGAGATCTGCTTTCCGCTTGTCATGTCCCACCGCTTTCTTCAGTCAAATGTTCCCTACAGGAATACAGCGCTTATTCGTAGGAAAATCTTGTCCGTAGCGCTGTGGGCGTTTCGCCGAAACGTGCCTTGAAACTGGTCGACAGATGCGCGGCACCGGAAAAACCCGTGGCGAAGGCAATCTCCGCGACCGAAAGCGGGCTCTGCTCCAGCAGGCGACGGGCATGGGCGAGGCGGATATTGCGATAGGTTTCGAGGAAGCCGCCGGCCATGTGCACGGCAAACAGACGATCGAGATGGCGGACACTGATGCCCGCAAGTTTCGCCATGGCTGCACGATCGAGAGGAACTTCGATCGTGGCTTCCATTTTCTCAAGAACGGTCAAGAGCGCGGGGTGGTGCGTTCCGAACCGCTCGGGCAGGGACCCGCGCTGTGGTGCGCCCGGTTCAGCCACGGCCGTATGCAGATACCAGTCACTGACCCGTCGCGAAAAGTGTGTGCCCATGCGTTCGCTGATCATGGCATGCATAAGATCGAGCGGCGCAATCCCGCCCGCGCAGGTGACTCGGTCGCCGTCGATCACATATCGCGCGTGGCGCGGTGCAAGAGCGGGAAACGATTCCCTCAGCAGGCTGGCGTGTTCCCAGTGTATGGTAAAGTCTCGGTTGTCGAGCAGGCCCGCTGCCGCCAGAACATAGGCACCGCTCGAGATGCCGCCGATGCGAACACCTTTCCGTCCGAGACGCCGTAGAATAGGGTGGGCGTCCTCGACGGTACTCCAGTCCTTGGGGCCGCCCCCCGCGCAAACGAACACCGTGTGGCATGTCTCTCCCAGCGCGGCCAGCTCTGCGCATTCGACGGTCACGCCCGAGGAACTTGCGACCGGACGACCGTGAAGCGAAAGCGGAAGGGCCTCGTAGAGATCGAGCCCAGCGATGAGGTTTGCCGCCCGCAGCGGTTCCACGGCGGAGGCATAGGACATCAGGGCGAAGTTCTGCACGAGCAGAAATCCGATCCTTTGGGTTCTTTTGGTGTCGGCCGTGGTCATGGCCTGTTTCTATATCATTCTGTCCCTTTTTTGAAAGTACGATGTCGAAAGTGCGTTTACCCTCCGGCCTGTGATCGTCGAGGCCTGACCATGCGTTATTCTGCTTTATCCATTCTCCTCAATGGGCTGACGGGCAACCGGTCCTGGCGCTCCGCCTGGAGGGATCCGCAACCCAAGATCCACTACGACGTGATTATTGTAGGAGGCGGTGGCCATGGGCTCGCGACGGCTTACTACCTGGCCAAGGAGTTCGGCATCACCAATGTCGCCGTGCTTGAAAAAGGCTATATCGGTTCCGGCAATGTCGGCCGTAACACGACGATCATCCGATCCAACTACCTGCTCGAAGGCAACAATCCCTTCTACGAATTTTCCATGAAGCTCTGGGAAGGCCTGGAGCAAGACTTCAATTTCAACGCCATGGTGTCCCAGCGGGGCGTCGTCAATCTCTATCATTCCGACGCCCAGCGCGACGCCTATACGAGGCGTGGCAATGCGATGCGCCTGCATGGCGTGGATGCGGAGCTGCTCGATCGTGCGGCGATCAAGTCCATGCTGCCTTTCCTCGATTTCGACAATGCCCGTTTCCCGATCCAAGGCGGCCTTATGCAGCGCCGCGGCGGCACGGTGCGACACGATGGAGTTGCCTGGGGGTATGCGCGTGGCGCCGATAGCCGTGGCGTCGATATCATCCAGAATTGCGAGGTGACGGGTATCCGTCGCGAAAACGGCCGCGTCACCGGCGTCGAGACCACCCGCGGCTTCATCGGCTGCGGCAAGCTCGGCCTTGCGGCGGCTGGCAATTCCTCGCGCGTTGCCGAGATGGCGGGCATGAAGCTACCGATCGAAAGCCACGTCCTGCAGGCCTTCGTTTCGGAGGGTCTGAAACCCTTCATCGATTGCGTGGTGACGTTCGGTGCCGGCCATTTCTACGTGTCGCAGTCCGACAAGGGCGGGCTCGTTTTCGGTGGTGACATCGACGGATACAATTCCTATGCGCAGCGCGGAAATCTTGCGACGGTCGAGCATGTCGCGGAGGCCGGCAAGGCGATGATCCCGGCACTGTCGCGCATTCGCGTCCTGCGCTCCTGGGGTGGCATCATGGACATGTCGATGGACGGCACACCGATCATCGACAAGACGCCGACCGACAATCTCTACCTGAATGCCGGCTGGTGTTACGGCGGCTTCAAGGCCACGCCGGCCTCCGGCTTCTGCTTTGCCCATCTCATCGCCAAGGACGCGCCGCACCCCACGACGCGGCAGATGCGTCTCGACCGTTTCGAGCGCGGCTATCTCATCGACGAAAAGGGCCAGGGCGCCCAGCCTAACCTTCATTAAGGATGCCACGATGGCCAGCCTCGTCACCTGCCCGCATTGCGGACCACGCCCGAAGGAAGAGTTCACCGTCAAGGGCGCCGCGTTGCCACGCCCGGATCCTGACGCCTCACCGGAGGCCTGGGTCGATTTCGTCTATCTGCGCGATAACCCTCGCGGCGCCTATCGCGAATACTGGCATCACACATCCGGTTGCCGCCGCTGGCTGGTGATCAAGCGCGATACCGCAACCCATGAAATATACACGACCAGTGACGCCGCCGGCCACCGCGGCGAGGTGACCCCATGACGCCCTTTCGTCTTTCTGCCGGCGGTCTCATCGACCGTTCCAGACCGCTTTCCTTCTCCTTCGACGGCAAGGCGCTGAGTGGATTTTCGGGTGACAGCCTCGCCTCGGCGCTGCTTGCAAACGGTCGTCTCCTTGTCGGCCGCAGCTTCAAGTATCATCGTCCGCGCGGCATCCTCACTGCGGGCAGCGCGGAGCCGAATGCGCTGATGACGATCGGCCGGGGTGGACGCACGGAGCCGAACACCCGGGCCACCATGCAGGAACTCTATGACGGCCTCGAAGCGAGCAGCCAGAACCGCTGGCCGTCGCTTGATTTCGACATCGGCGCCTTCAACAGCTTGTTGTCGCCCTTTCTCAGCGCGGGGTTCTACTACAAGACCTTCATGTGGCCGTCAGGCCTCTGGGAGAAGCTGTACGAGCCCTTCATCCGTCGCGCTGCCGGTCTTGGGCGGGCAAGCTGCGAGGCGGACCCGGACGGCTATGAAAAGGCTTGGATTCACTGCGACCTTCTCGTCGTCGGTGCGGGAGCGGCCGGTCTTGCCGCTGCCCTTGCCGCCGGCCGCGCCGGTGCGCGGGTCATTCTCGTCGACGAGCATTCGCGTTGCGGCGGCGGCCTGCTATCGGAAACGGTCCGTATCGGTGACGAAAGTGCGACGGAGTTCGTGGCGACGGCGCTGGCGGAGCTCGCCTCGCTGTCAAACGTCACAGTGATGCCGCGCACCACGGTTTTCGGCTGGTACGACGGCAACGTCTTCGGTGCCGTCGAACGCGTGCAGAAACATGTGCAGGCGCCTCTGGAGCGGCTTCCCGTCGAGCGCCTCTGGCGCATCGTCGCCCAAAAGGCCCTATTGGCGACCGGCGCGGAGGAGCGCCCACTCGTCTTCGGCGGAAACGACATCCCCGGCGTAATGATGGCAGGTGCCATGCGCACGTATCTTAACCGCTACGCCGTCGCACCGGGCAAGAGGGTCGCGATCTTCACGACCAACGACAGCGGTTACGCGCTCGCGCGCGATCTGGAAGCTGCCGGCACAAGCGACGTCATCATCATCGACAGCAGGGCCGAAGGGGCGGATTTTCCGTATGCCGGCGCGGCGAAAATCATGAAGGGCGCTGTGGTCTCGGACGCGCACGGCGGAAAGAGCCTATCGGCGATCACGATCACGCGTGAGGGGCGGACGCAAAGGCTTGCCGTCGATGCCCTGGCGATGTCGGGTGGCTTCAATCCGGTCATCAGCCTTGCCTGCCATCGTGGCGGCAGGCCGCAATGGGATGCCAAATCGAACGTCTTCCTGGCGCCTTCCGATCTCAAGGGGCTCATGCTTGCGGGTGCTGCGGCCAATGTCGATGGGACCGCCGCCTGCCTGCACGATGGCTTTGCCAAGGGTGTCGAATGTGCCGAGGTTTTGGGTTACAGCGCCGCCCGCACGATCGCTCCCGCCGTAACCGACGACTTGGCCTCGACAGCTAAGCCGCTCTGGTCAATTCCGGGCGTGCGCGGCAAGGCCTTCGTCGACTTCCAGAACGATGTTCATCGCAAGGATCTCGGTCTCGCCGTCCGCGAAGGGTATGGCCATGTAGAGCTCGCCAAGCGTTACACGACGAACGGCATGGCTACGGATCAGGGCAAGCTCTCGAACGTCAACGCCATTGCTCTGTTAGCGGAAGCGCGCGGTGTATCGCCGGGGGATGTGGGAACGACGACCTTCCGGCCGTTCTATAGCCCTGTTTCCTTCGGCGCTCTCACGGGTACTTCGCACGGCAAGCACTTCCAGCCGGTACGCAAGTCGCCGCTGCACGAATGGGCAAAGCGGAACGGTGCCGTCTTCGTCGAAACGGGCCTCTGGTATCGCTCGTCCTGGTTCCCGCGCGCTGGTGAAACGGCATGGCGAGAAAGCGTCGATCGCGAGGTTGTGAACATCCGCAAGAATGCCGGCCTTTGCGATGTGTCCATGCTCGGCAAGATCGAGATCACCGGCACCGATGCTGCGGAGTTCCTGAATCGCGTCTATTGCAACGCCTTCCTGAAGCTTCCGGTCGGCAAGGCGCGCTATGGCCTCATGCTGCGCGAAGACGGCATGATCTACGACGATGGCACCACCAGTCGCCTGGACGAAAACCGCTACTTCATGACGACGACGACGGCCTATGCGGCGGGCGTGATGAACCATCTGGAATTCTGCGCGCAAGCGCTCTGGCCGGAACTGGACGTGCGGCTCGCGTCCGTCACCGATCAGTGGGCGCAGATGGCGGTTGCCGGCCCGAAGTCGCGTCAGATCCTTCAGGCGATTGTCGATACGGATATTTCCGACGAGGCTTTCCCGTTCCTGGCCGCTGCCGAGGTTTCGCTCTTCGGCAGTCAGGTTCGCGGACGGCTCTTCCGCATCTCCTTCTCTGGCGAGCTTGCCTATGAGCTGGCGGTACCGGCCGGCTATGGCGACAGCGTAGCCGGTGCCATCATGCAAGCCGGCGCCGAACATGGTATCCAGCCCTACGGCGTCGAGGCGCTGTCGGTGTTGCGTATCGAGAAGGGGCACGTCACCCACAACGAAATCAACGGCACGGTCGTACCGGGTGATCTCGGCTTTGGCCGCATGGTTTCGACCACAAAGACCGATTTTATCGGCAAACGAATGTTGGAGCGGGAAGGCCTAAATGCGCCGGACCGGCCGCAGCTCGTCGGCATCATGCCGCTCGACCCCGCAACGGGTTTCCGCACCGGTTCCCACATCCTCGCAAAGAATGCCGAGGCCACACTGGAGAACGACCAGGGCTACATCACCTCGAGCTGCTACTCGCCGCATGTCGGCTCCACCATCGGTCTTGCGCTGGTGCGCCGCGGGCGGGAACGGCATGGCGAGGAAATCATGGTCTGGAACGGTCTGCGCGGCGAGTTCACGCCCGGACGGATCTGCGCTCCGGTGTTTTTCGACGCAGCCAATGAAAAACTCCACGCCTGATTGAAGGAGAACTGGATGTCAGCCTACCGTGTCACGCAGCACGCCGCCCTGGCCGATCGCAAGCCCGTTGTGCGCACCGGTGTCAGCCTGGAAGCCCTAGCCGAGGGCACTGTCCTGCATCTTCTGGCGCGTCCCAATACCGCCTTACCGGAAATCATCGGCGACGCCGCCCTTTCCGGCCTCTTGCTTCGCTCCGTATCGGTTGGGCAATGGTTTGCCGTAGGCCGGGTCGCCCTACGGTATGAGGATCTCGACGCAATCCAGCAAAAGCTGAAGCCGGTCGCGGACGTCGTCGACCAGAGCCATGGGCGCGTTGGCATCCTCGTGCGCGGCCCGCATGCCACCCACGTCCTCGCCAAGGGTACGGCTATCGACCTGGCGGATGCTACGTTTCCGGTCGGGCAGTCGTCCACGGCACTTATCGGCCATATAGCAGCACATATCACCCGCACGGAACAGGACGCGTTCGAACTCCTCGTGCTGCGTGGCTTTGCCGAAAGCCTGTGGGACGATCTCGTTCGAATGAGCCTCGAGTTCAGCTAGGCTCAGGACCTATTAATTTCGTTTGAGATGTGCTTCACGGCTTCCAATAGGAGGCCTTGATGGGTGATTTGTTTCTGCTAAGCGAGCGCCAGATGGCGCGGATATCGCCGTTCTTTCCGCTGTCCCACGGAGTGCCGAGGGTCGATGACCGCCGGGTGGTGAGCGGCATCGTCTACGTTATTCGCAACGGTCTCCGGTGGAAGGACGCGCCGACTGGCTACGGTCCGCATAAGACGCTCTACAACCGCTTCATTCGCTGGAGCCGGCTCGGCGTCT
>NZ_MYFN02000022.1 GCF_004514425.2 Shinella sumterensis | reverse complement strand
CACGAACGTCCAGCAGGTGTAGCCGAGTTCCTCCAGCGCAGCGAGGACGGCGTCAGCGCCCCGAGTTCGGAGATTAGAGCTGTTCTCAAGAGCGAACCAACGAGGACGGCACTCTCCGATGATGCGGATGGCTTCGAAATAGAGGCCGCTGCGCGCGCCTTCGACCCCTTTTCCTTTGGTGTTGGCTGAACTGATGTCTTGGCATGGGGGGCTTCCGACGACGACTGACGGAAGTCGTCCGAAATCTCGAAGAATTCGATCTGCCGTGAGGGTGCATACATCGTCATAGATCCTGACGCCTGGGTTGTTCTGCGAGTAGATCTCCCGGCGCCATTCGACGAACTCACAGGCGGCCATGGTCTTGAAGCCGGCGCGATGCATCCCGAGCGACCAACCGCCAGCGGCGGCGCTGAAAAGGTCCAAGACTTCGATCATAGAAACCTCTCCTGATCTCGTGCTTGAAGGTCGGTAAACATCGTCTTCGCCCCTTCCCAGCCGACCTCTTTGCGTTGCGGCCAGCGGGTGTGACGGGACAGCGCGACGATGATCTCAGCCTTGCCGCGCACCGTGCTCATGACCTCTTCCCAGATCGGATGCAGCTCAGAGCCTTCGGACGGCTCCAGCTCCTGCAGGATCGGCTCGGCGCGGTAGGGGATGATGACGTGGTTGGCGTCCTTCTCGCAGGAGCCGTAGATATCGGCATACTTGGGCCGACGGCCGATGGCCTGCATGTATGTCGCCCGGGTCATCTTCCGGTCTTCGATGGCGAAGGTGTTCTTCTTGAGCTGCGCGGCCGCGACGATCGGCAGGCGCAACCGGTTCGCAACCATCTTCAGGCGGCGCGTGACGAACGGTCCGAATTCCGTCTCCGATAGCTTGCCGGTTTCCCGATCGCGCTCCACGAGGCCTATATGGTCGATTATGGCCATGCCGCCGGGGTGGCGCTTGGCGAAGTCCTTCAGGTCGCGCTCGATCTGGGAGAGCGTCATGCTGTCATCGCGGATGAAGCACCGATCCTGCCATGTCTCGGCGTTGCGGCGGGCCGCTTCCAGCTGCTCGTATTCCCGCTCGGTAACCTTGCCGCGGATCTGGCGCCATGCCTGGATGTCCGTCACCCGGGACAGCGACCGATGGGCAAGCTCCTCGATGCCCATCTCGCCCGAATAGATCCACACCGGATGGCCGTTCGATGCCGCGCCGTGGATGATCTGCTCGATGAGGCTCGACTTGCCCTGCTTGGTGCCGCCACCGATCACGATCAACTGGCCGGGCATGAAGGGGCCGACCATATCCATCAGGAACCGGATGCCGTAATCGACGCCGGCCACGCCGCTGCCCTTGTAGGCCGTCGCCGTTGATTCCAGCGCGCGTTTTGCGCCTTCTGCAAGGGTCCGGGCCTCGGTCCGACCGTTCAGCGCGCGAATGATATCGTCCAGCCTTCCCCGCAGCGCCTCGATCTCGTCCATGATCTCCATGTCGGTCGAGAATGCTGCGTCCTCCATCTTGTGACCGATGGAGATCACCGCCCGGCGCGCCGCACAATCCATGATGGAGTAGGCGAAGTCCGGGACGTTCACGAGGTTCACGGCGTCAACAGCGAGCTTCGACACATACTGCGCGGTGGTCATGCCGCCGATCACCGTTTCATCGAGACGGTTCTTGATCGTGATGGTGGTGGCCGCCCTGCCCTGCCTGGCGCTCTCGACGATGACGCCGAATATCTTGCCATGAACTGCTTCCGAGAAGTGCTCGGCCTCAAGCGGTAGGCGGATGGCATCCAGCGCTGTGTTGTTGACCAGCAGAGCACCGAGAAGGGCTTGCTCTGCCTCCACGTTCGCCGGCAGTTCCCGCCGTGCCGTGCCATGCATGGACATGTCTATGGGGTGGACGTTCATATCGCCTCCGAAAACATGTCTGGCTTGTCATAGGCTGCAGCTACTCGCGCCACGGCCATGTCAAAGAATGGTTCGTGGATCTCAATGCCGATGAACTTCCTACCGAGATTGAGCGCGGCAATGGCCGTCGATCCGCTACCCATGAAGGGATCGAGAACGAAATCGCCGGGCTGGCTGGAGTTTCGGATGTACTCTGCCATGAGATAGACCGGCTTTTCGGTCGGGTGGCCAGTCACCTTGTCGATGCCGCCACGCAAGAGCTGCTTGGATGACGGATCATTGATCGTCCGCGCCTTGCCTTTCCAGAGGTACAGCGTGAACTCCAGGTTCTTCATGTACCAACGGTTTGCGGTCGGGCTCACCTTGTCCCAGACGAGAAGGTTGTGAAGCTGAAATCCGGCATCCAGAGCCGCTTGCGTGAGCGGGTGGACGTTCTTGTCGTTGGCCATGACATAGCAGTCCGCATCGTCGGCCAAGGCCGCATACAGGGCTGTCATCATCTCGGGGAACGGGACAGTTGCGGCCACGATCTGGCCGTCGTTCGTGTACCGCTCCGCAGAGAAGATGCCAGACATGGTGCCTACGCCCTTGGAGGGTCCGCCAGTCGTGAGGGCATAGGGAACGTCACTGACGATCAGATCAGCCTTCTGCAGTTTGGGCATGATCTTCATGGCATCGCCAAGGATGAGCTGGCAGTTGCCGATGAGTTCTATCTTCTTGATGTGGAAGGAACTCACGCCGCATCCTCCCGCCGCTCTACCGGCTTTGCGCAGCGCTCACGGGCCGTGAAGCCGTCCGGGTAGCCTTCGACGAGCATCTGTACGATGGTGTCGGCCGTCGCCTCGCAATCGGGCAGCGTAACCTTGCTGGCGTGGATGAAGTTGGGGGAATGGCCGTTGTTGCGCTTGCTCATGCGGCGGCTCCCATCGGCTCAGGACGGGCGGCACGTGGACTGCGCTCCAACAGTGCCTTATATTTAGCTTGGTCACGAGATGCGGGAATGGAAATCCGGTTCTTGCACCGCCAAACCATGGCTATAAGTGCTGCTTCTGCCGCATTGTGCGCGATAGATTTCTGCGGCGGGAGTTGGACGCCGAGTTCTTCGCACTTCTCTACGGCGATGTCCCCCCAGTCCTTTTTCTTGAACTCCAGCTTGCCCGTTTCCTTGTTAACCTTTTGCTTCCCATTTCGGTCGAGAGCCGGGAGGAGAGGTTGCTTGAAGCCATCGGGATATGCCGCGGAACGCCAGCTCTGAGAGTAAATCGTCCCGAATGCGATCCCCATCGTGCAGCAATGGGACAAAATCGCGCCGTGAATGGCCTGTGTCATAGCAAAAGAGTTATCGCCGGTCTTGGAGAAGCGAAGCCTCTCCTCTATCAGGACGAATTCCGGCTTGGTCCGCTGCAACAGCTTGAGTATCTTCGGGCCGACCTGCGCCACCCGCCAATCGTCCCAACTATAGTCGTGCTTTTCCTCTTTTGTTCGCGGATCAAAGTAGGTTTTCGCCGCCGGCAGCTCGATCACGCCCGCATCGATTGACGAAACATCGCGGTCAGAAATCCAGAAGCCATAACCGGTGCAGGTTGAGACATCGAGACCAAGAATTCGGGCGCTCATATCGGTCCTCGTGGAAAAGAGAGCGAGGCATTCGCGCCTCAGGTGGCCCGCCGGTCTTGGGAGGTCGGCGGCGGGCTGGGAGGAACTATTCGGCTGCTTCGGCTGTCTCTTCGCCGAACGGGTTGTCAGTCGCAGGGGCCGGTTCTTCGTTCGTGCGCTTCGCCTCGATGCGCGCGAGGATGTCCGGGATATCGGTCTGGTACTCCCGCTTGCCCTCGTCGTAGGCTTCCAGCCAGAGCTTGTCGTCTGCCGAGCCACCGTCGTAGCCGGACGCGCGGTCAAGATTCGTCAGGCCGGCGTGGTAGCCCTTGGCCCGGATAAGCTGCTCGCCGTCGACGCGGTCAGCCTGCTTGAGCAAGTCTCCGCCGCTCGTCGTCGGAATGAGCCCGAGCCATTCCAGGTTCTCGCGATCGGATTTCAGCTTGTCGACCGGCTTCTGCTGGTCCTCGGCGAGGAAGGCCTTGAGGTAGTGGTCGAGCTTGGCCGACGCGAAGCCGGAGGCCTTCGCGTTCTGCCGGTTCGCCTTCTTCTCCTCGCCGAGGGCCTTGATCTTGGCCGCGATGTCGCGGTCCTTCTGGTGGTAGTAGGAGAAGAGCTTTTGGCGGTCCTTCTCGCTGAGTTCGCTGTTATGTCCTGTCGTCATGCTCTGATCCTTTCCGTTTTCGCGACTGAGAGCGCAGCTTCCGCTCGAGCCTCCAGTGCCTCCACTTCGCCAATAATATCCGCCACAGCAGCATGTCCGTGGACCTCCTCGGTGATCTCAACCTCGTGTTTCAACTGCCTGATCATCCGAAGGCAGTAATTGACGTAGGCGCGGTGAATGCGGCCATAGGTATCCAAGCCGACGATCTTCCGCTCGCCATTGATGAGCCGTTTGAGGGCCCGGCCGGACATGCCGCACCAGTTGGCGACTTCATCGACCGCATTCGTGTCGTCGCCCCAACCCTTGGTCCGGCGCTGGACCATCTTCTTCGCGTAAAGTGCCGCCAGTTCTGGCGTGTAAGCGTCTGGTACTGCAGACATGCGCTTAGCCCCTGTATGCGTTGCCACCGTTTGGTGAGTTTCTTGCCGTGTCATGGTCGCCGCTCCTGATAGGTTGAACCCATCAGCGGCGAAGCGATCAGGAAAGGAGTTGTTGCCGCCCCGCGTAACCGACCTTCCCTTTTGGCCAGCCGGTGGGCTTGGCTTTCGGGTGGAGTTCGTAAGGAGACGGAAGACGAAGTGAGGCGCTTCGAGCCTGCGAAACTTGAGAAAGCGCTTCTGCTTCGGAAATCGAAAAATACTTGGCGATCTGCAGGGTGTCGTAACCCTTGCGAAACAGATCGAGAGGAGTGACGAAGGCGTTCATGCGCGCCTCACGTCAAGGGTCGGATTGCGATCGTCGCCCTCAAGGGCGCCCGAGTGGTCGGAGTTGCCGACCTTCGACATCGCGCGATCCACCAGCCAGAGGAACATTGCGATGATGAGAACGACGAAGCAGATGAGGAGCGTGACAGTCATGCGTCTTCCCTCACCGGCTGATCGGTCTTGTTCAGGAGTTCGCGTAGGATCGACATGCCGGCGTCAGTGCCGCGCTCGGCCACGGGGCGGAAGTGTCGGGCATCCATTGCCAACTCACTGACCTTGTTGGCGTATGGAAGAGCCGGATTTACCAACTCACGGAAGCGCAGCGCTATCACGCCGCTTTCGTGGAGAAACACTTCTCGGATTGTGTAGGTCGTCCCCACCACCGGGTATCGGACATCGAACCCTCTGGAACGGCTCCACGCCTCATGTGCTTCGGCATTGTGAGCGGCCGAAATGCAAACCACCTTCTGCCCAACCTGGAAATTGCATCGCATGTCACACACTCCCCACGTCATCGATGATCGGGATCGCCTCTGCCGAGACCGGCAGGAGATCTGCCGGCATCATGTGGTGCGGGTGCATCGGCACGACATACGGCTGCCATGCCAGCGGCTGCGCGCCGTTCGTCGCAAACCCGGCCCACTGGCCGCGCTTCTTGTCCCATGCAGCCTTGATGACCTTGCCGCACCGGCTTGCAAGCCAGAGGTCGCGGTCTTTCGGCGCTTCGGAAAGGTTGAGGTTCCAGGTCATGCCGCCTCCGCCGCCGCAATCGCGCGGCGCATGCATGTCAGGACAGCCTTGTGACCGTGGCCGTCGTTAAACTCGAAGATGGATTGCTTGCCGCACTGCGCCCGCAGGATGCGGATGGCCGCGCCATAGTCATTGGCGTCGGCCGGAACGCGCTGGATAGCGCCGACCATATCGAAACGCTTTGCTCGGTCGCTGCTTGGCTTCACCTCAGCGCCCCGATGGTCGAGCGCAACGGCGTCCTTAGCCCACCGGCTCGGAGCCGCGATAATCGCAAGCGCGTCTGCCAGGACGGACGCGGCACTCATGCTGCGTTCTCCGCCGCTGGCTTATGCTCGTCGACGAGGCGCGCGATAAGCTTTCGAACCGGCCCCGAAGGGTTGGCTTTCCCGTTCACCCACTTCGACACTGTTCCCTGGTCGACACCGACCAAGTCAGCGAAGCGTGGCTGGTTGAGGCCAAGGTGCTCCATGGCGTCGGCGATAAACTGCGATGTCGAGATGTCTTGGGTCATGCATAATAGATGCATTACGCATTCTTTCTTGTCAATGCCTATCGCATTTTTCTTTACGCTACAAAATGCGCATGACTGATGATCAAGAAATCGGCGCTCGGCTTAAGCTTGCTCGGCAGGCGGCGGGCTTCAGATCGGCAAAGGCCGCTGCGGAATCGCTCGGCGTTGCCTACCCTACCTATGCACAACACGAGAACGGCACTCGCGGCATCGTCCGGGAGGCAGAGCTTTACGCCCGGCGGTACAAGGTATCACTCGACTGGTTGATGCGCGGTCGCGGCGCTGGCCCTGCTGGATCGTCTGCGAACGACAACGACGAGGATGTCGACGCCCCGATTACCTCTGCAGTTCCGAACGCCAGCTTCCCACCGGTCTACCAGCAATTCCCGAGTACTCGACGTATTCCGCTTTTCGGCCAGACCGAGGCCGGGCCGAATGGCAAGTTCATCATGAACGGTGCGCTTGTCGCTGATGTCTTCTGCCCGCCAGGCCTTGAGAATGTTCCGGATGCCTATGCCGTTCGCGTGTACGGCACCTCTATGGAGCCGCGGTACAAGGCGGGCGAGACCGTCTGGCTTAACCCGCAGCTGCCGGTGCGTGCCGGCGACGATGTTGTGGTGCAGCTCAAACCGTCGTTCGATGGAGACGAGATGGCGAGCTACATCAAGGAATTCAGATCTCGATCGTCAAAGGTTCTGAGGCTGTGGCAGCACAACCCCGAGGAAGGGGAGCCGAAGGAGCTCGTTTTCGATAACGACGATGTCTTCTCGGTCCACAAGGTCGTGCATCACGCCACACTCTGAGCGGCCATCCCTCGCCACAGGGGCTTGATATCCAGCCGTCGCCACGGGCGTGGCCGTGGTGGACAGTCCTTGCAGCGGAGCCGTTCACAAAGGCGCTCGAAGTTGTAGACCCCTGAGAATGTGGCTGACTGGAGCTCCTTGAACCCGAGGGATGATGAGCGTCCGCACTCTTCGCAAGATACCTGGACGCTCGAAAGCTCGCAAAGCATCCTGTTCGCGTCCGAATACTCAACAACCCCGCGCATCCTCACCTCCGCAATGTTCTCATTCCGTTCACGTAGAGAAAGCAGGAGTCAGGCTGAGAGTCGAGTCGAAAGTGATTCGTTTTTGGCGTGAACCTCGTAACCGCTGGCCAGGTCAGCGATATTTTTTCGAACCCGCAAAAATCAAAATCGACGCTTTTCGACCGAGCCCGGCTTCATGTGGAGCCACATGTAGAGGGTCGTCAGCCGTTCGCGCTCGATTTTGATCCACTTGTCCTCTGGGATCATCGCGCATCGCGCCACCAACGACTTCTGCTCTGAGTTCATTCGATGAAGCTGAGACTGTAGATAACCTATCATCTCTATCTTTTCCTTGAGGATTTGAACCCGAGTGGAGGGAGGGAGGAAGCAAAGCTCCCCCTACCCCATGAAGTCACAAAGACCCCAAAAGGCAGGGAGAGCGATGCACTGGCTTGAACCGTCGTTCGGTCGGTCGCTCAGCAGGATGCCTTTCGGCTGATCCGTCCCCATTTTCTGGCAGCGCAGTAGGACTTTCGCTCCCGCGCCTCGGGCTTCACCAGCTCGGGAATTGCACCCGGTCGCCCGTTCGATGGCGACAGAGATACGCTCACACACAAACCTGCGTCAACAAAAAAAGATGCGTTTTGCATTCTTTCCACTTGACTGCGAAAGATGCATTACGCATATTAGCCCTCGTAGACAGCGACCACGAAGACGGCTCCGCCAGATCTGGTCGCGGTGAGAACTGAGTGACGGTCACTCCATCAGGGAGGCGGTCATGTGAAGCGCAGCACGGACAACGCGGCGGGGCCCGTGCCTCGAACAACCCCGCCGCCCCCGGCACACCGGGAACATGAGGAGCAAGGGAAATGGACCATCTCGATCACCAGCGCGCAGTCCTGAAACTCAAGTACGTGCCGTTCAATCACCCGGCCATCGACTGGCACTGCCGCGAAGGCAATCGGAAGGTCAACGAGCGCTTTGCTCGCGAGGGATATCCGAGCCGCGACACCGGTTACGACCCCATCATGTCCGACGCCTGACCGATCTTTAGCGGCATCCGCCTCTCCCATGGGGCGGATCTCGATAGAGATGAACCCAGAGGGGATGAAGATGAAGCAGGCCCGAATCCATCAGATCAGTGACCACCTCTGGTCTCAGGGGAAGGTCGCGCGCTTCGATACCGCCGGGAACATCACCTACACGTTCTATCGGCAGAGCGACAAGCGCGTAATGAGGGCCGGGACTGTCTCGGAATATTTCTCGGATGGCGACGGTCACGTTTGGCGCGTTCGAGCCGACGCCGCCTAACCCCACCCAATTCCGTCCAGACGGGAGAGCGTCCCGTCGCAGTTTGAGGACAATGGCAATGCCCGCATTCAGCATGGAATACGACTTCGATGAATTCGAGCTCTGCCCCGGCATCTTCGCGGCTGGCACGGCGACCTTTGTCGAGGACGGCGACGGCGAGTTCTACGTCTCGCAGATCGTCATCGGCGGGAAGCGGTTCACCCGCAACGGCTACGGCTCGGAACGGTTCTTCACCACGACGAACAAGAACATCTTCCTGCTGATCGCTGACCATTTCGAGAACGACGGTCGGGCGCAGCTCGCGTTCGCCGAGGCGATGGCTGGCGAGGATGATGGCAACCCGGATCGCGCGTTCGACATTCGCCGCGATGAGCAGATGGCGGTGCTGTGATGAAGAGCCCTTCCGAATATTTCACCGAGGCATTCGGCGGCATGCGCGTCATGGAAGTGGATGCGGGAACTGTCATCAAAGACGAGCGCAGCGGCGAGGCCATCACGGTCGATGACGAGACGGTGGCCGTCAAAGGTCGGGTCATGTTCTGCACGAAGAAGGTCGCCGACAAGCTCAAGAACGAGGTTCCTATCCATGGACACGCTTGACCGCTGCGACCTCCGCACCCTTCGCGAATGCGACTGCGAGCCCTCTGGCAAGCCGTGCCATTTCCAGCCCGGCGCCTTCGAAATCATCCGTGACGCGAACAACGACATCGCTCGGCATGGGCCGACGGCACTCATCCTTGCCGCGGCAATCGTCTTCGCAATCAGCCTTTACGCCGCGACCAAGTTCGGCACGACCGGGATTTAGGAGCAGCCAGGATGTCCAAGACCAAAACCATCTTCTGCTGTGGCTGCCAGCGCGACGTCGAGGCTCGGCTGACCAGTGGGCGTGAGACCTACTCGCATCGCCGGGACCTTCACGAACTCCCGTTCTGGAAGTGTGACGGCTGCGGCAACTTTGTCGGTTGCCATCACAAGACCAAGAACCGGACGCGCCCGCTCGGCGTGATCCCGACCCCGGGAATAAAGGCGATGCGATCTGAAATTCACTGCGTCATCGACCCGATCTGGAAATCCGGCCGCGTCGGTCGGCGCGAACTCTACGGGATGATCGCGCACCTGATCGGCGTCAACGAATACCACACGGCGGATATCCGCACGGTCGAACAGGCCCG
Source organism: Shinella sumterensis (assembly GCF_004514425.2). Taxonomy (GTDB): domain Bacteria; phylum Pseudomonadota; class Alphaproteobacteria; order Rhizobiales; family Rhizobiaceae; genus Shinella; species Shinella sumterensis. The sequence goes on along the minus strand of NZ_MYFN02000022.1, from coordinate 35,398 downwards.
CGAGGTTAAGCGCGTGGCCAAGGAACTGGGAGCAACGATATGAACCGGAATCCAGATATCGACACCGACGCCTTCCAGTCGATCGGCTCCATCGTCGGCAAGATGGTCGATGGGATGAAGCGCGACATTGCCTATCAGGGCGGGAAGATCACGCGGAATGGCGTTTACCGAAATGTTCCAATGTCCGTTTACCACTCGGACTGCTGCGATGGTCCTTCCATCTCATCCAGTGGCTTGCGCGAAATTGCTCCGCCGGATGGCTGCCCCCTCAAGTTCTGGGACAACAGCTATCTGAACCCGGATCGCGCCCCGGAAGAGCCCAAGGATCATTTCAACCTTGGGAAGGCCGTACATACTTTGCTTTTAGGGGAAGACGGGTTCCGCGATGAATTCGTGATCCGCCCCGAAGAGTTTCCCGACTACAAGACCAAGGCGGCTCGTGAATGGCGTGATGCCCAGATTGCCGCCGGCAAGACCGTGCTTCTCCCTTCCGCTCTGGAACAGATCGAGGGCATGGCCGACCGTGTGGCGCGGGATCAGACGTTCATCGACTTGCTTCGCGGGGATGTTGAGCGTTCCGTCATCTACAAGGACCAGAAGACCGGGGTGTGGGTGAAGACCCGCCCGGACTCCATCCCGACAGACAACGTGATTGCTGATCTAAAGACGACGAGTGATGCCAGCGACCGCGGATGCGCCTTGTCCGTACGCAAGTTCAACTATCACATGCAGTTGGCTCTTGCCGGCACAGCAATCAGGGAAGTTCGCGGGGTCGATATCCGCGACCACGTTCTGCTCTTCATCGAGCCGAAGCGGCCCTACGCCTACAACATCAAGCCGATTGACGCCCAGTACATCGAGCTTGGCGCACGACAGAACCGGGCGGCGCTCAACGCCTTTGCCGAATGCTGGAACTCAGGCTTCTGGCCTACCTATTGGTACAGCGGCGTCACGATCAGCCCGACCGATCAGTTCGAAAAGATGATCGAGAACGAACCCTCCATTCCGAAGGCTGCATAACCATGAAGATCGAACGCGCCGTTCGCGAGAAAACCTATACCCTCACGTCCATTGCCGGTCCTTCCGGCTCAGGGAAGACGTACAGCGCCCTTCTGTATGCCCGTGGCCTTGTAGGCCCCGAAGGCAAGATCGGCTTCATCGACACCGAAAACAAGCGCTCCAGGTTCTACGCCGACGTGGCCGGTGGTTTTGACGTGATCGATCTGGATCCGCCATTCACCTCCGGCCGGTACATCGAGGCCATCAAGGCATTCGAGAAGGCTGGATATACCGCCATCGTGGTCGATAGCATTTCTCATGAATGGGAAGGCTCCGGCGGCGTTCTTGAGCAGGCCGAAGCTATCGAGGACAAGACCAAGCGTGCCGGCCTTCATTGCTGGCAGAAGCCGAAGGCCGGCCACAAGAAGCTCATGAACGAGCTGCTGCAGACCCGCGCCCATCTCATCTTCTGCTGCCGCGTCAAGGAAAAGGTTGTTCAGGCCAAGGGTCGTGACGGCAAGACTGAAATCATTAACGAAGGCTTTGTCGTCGTTCAGGAGAAGTCGTTCATCTACGAGATGACGGTCTCCATGATGCTTGAGGAAGGCACTCACGTCCCTACCCTCCAGAAGTGCCCCGGAGACCTGCTGGCTGCTTTCCCGCAGGGAAGCCGTATCACCACCCAGATTGGCGCTTCTGTCGCTCAGTGGAGCAATGAAGGGCGTTCCGTCGATATGGCGCTGGAAGAGGCGAAGCGGGAGGGTCTTTCCGTAGCCGCTCAGGGCATGGGGCCTCTCACCGCATGGTGGAAGGCGCTCGACAAGGACAAGAAGGCCGTTCTGGAAGCCTTCAAGGACACGCTCAAATCTATCGCTTCTGCCCATGACCAGATGCTTGCCGACCAGATGGATGCCGGAGCGGGCGACATTGGCGAGCGCATCGCACATGCCCGCAAAACGGCAGGCGAGCCCGCTGGAGAGCAAGAGGGCTTCAATCGTGACTTTGTGCGCCAGCAGACGCAAAGCGCGTCCACGGCTCAATCTGACAACCCGAACACCGACGAACGCGGACCCGCCAATGAGGCGTCGTCGGTTAACGGCGAGGCGCCCCCGGCCTCGTCGCAGGACGGAGGCGAGGCGTCATCCCCCTCCGCTTCGTCTCCGTCCTCCCTATCAACCGACATGACCGAAGCCGACCGGGCGCTGTTCATCGAATGCGCCGCCAAGCTGTTCGCGATCACCGTTCAGGATGATCTGGACGGGCCCGCCAAGCGCGGCGTTCTCGCCTCGGCCAAGGACGACTGGAAGAGCACTATCCGACCCGAGCTTCACCCGAAGCTGGCCAGCATCTTCCTTGCGGCCGATTCCATCATCACCGGGAAGAACACCAACCGCGCAGGCGCCATCCGTGAGGTGGCCGGGTGGCTGGAGTGTGCGCCGGAAGAGATCGGCGGTGAGGCATGACCAAGACCTTGATCGACCGCCAGCACCAGATGACGGCCCTCCTCCGCCGAGAACTCGCCGTTGCCGACGCATTGAAGCGCCTGAACGACTACCGCGACGGGATCGGCTGGAAGCAGGAGCGCACGCCGGCTCAGACTGCCATGGTTGCCGACATCCCGCCTATCACGGCCTTCATGGGCATGGAGGGGTGAGTATGTGGTCGCCGTATCAAATTACTGTCCTGCTTCATCACCACACGAGCGCCGCCGAGTTCCCGCGCCGCGATGCTCCGGCATACAACGAGGTGATAACCGGGTTTATGGAAATGGGGCTGCTTCACCGCAATCCAGAGGGATTCTTGACCACGACGGAGCGAGCGCACGCCCTCATCGACATGTGGCGCAGCACACCGCTTCCAGAGATACGGTGGATCGATCCGCGCTCCGACCATCGGGAGGGTTAAGATGGCGATGCGTATCAACACCGCGGCCTTCCGCACCGAACCCGAACCGCCGAAGCGCCGGCCGAAGAAGCGGAGCGACTACCTGTCGTTCCTGCACAAGCTCCCGTGCGTCGTAACCGGCCGGTTTGGCGTCGAGGCAGCCCACGTCTCCTATGCCAACATCTTTCACGGCCATTTCGGTCGGGGAAAGCAGACGAAGGCGCCCGATCGGTTCGCCCTGCCCCTGCATCCCGACGAGCATCGCGCGCAGCACGCCATGAACGAGCGGGAATACTGGACCTCAAAGGGCATCAATCCGCACGAGCTGGCGAATACCCTCTTCGGCATCTGGTCGGATTACGACGAGCCCGAGGCCGTCACCCACTGCACCCATCGTATCAACCAGGGCTTGGCAATGGCCGGCCGGCTGCCTTCGAAGGATTGCACATGACTGACATACCCTTGATCCACATGGACCCGCGCACAATCAAGTCGATCTGGTATGACGGCGAGGACGCTGGCGGATATTCCACTGACGCGCGTTTTGACGGCAGCACCTCCAAGATCGTTGCCTACGGCGAGAACGGCCAGTGCGCTACTGTCCCTTTCTATGCCGTCTATGATCTTGCGGGAAATATCAAGGCCCGCGTGCCCGCGCAGATGGTCACGGTCGTTTATGCCGATGCGGAGGATTCCGCATGACCAAGAAGATAGAAGACGGCGGGCCGGCGTTCAGTGGCAGACGTTTCGAACCGCAGCACGGTGGATCGAACGACCGCGAGCCGTGGAACCCAGGCATGAGCCTCCGCGACTGGTTCGCCGGTCAGGTACTTGCCGGTTTCATGTCCGCAAAGCCCATGCATTTCAACCCCGATGATGACGCAGCGTATTGCTACAGGGTGGCCGATGCCATGCTGTCTGCGCGAAAGGTTGGCTCCGAATGAACAGGTACAGCGCAGAACAGTATCTCTGCATCAGCGCCAGCGAAAGCGGCACTGAGGTCGAGTTGCAGATGGTGGTGGACTTCACCGTCCATCCCGGATCAAAAGCGACAATGATCGACCCGCCGGAAGGACCGCTGGCTGAGGTTGAAGACGTTAAGTTCTTCCTCATGCGCGAGGGAAAGCCATCCCAAACGCCGGCAGCCCTGCCGGTCTGGATGATTAATCTCTTCTGTGACAACGATGATTTCCAGCAGTGGATGCTCTCGGAAGCCGCGGATCAGCATGTTGCCGCAGTCGAGGACGCGGCCGACGCCACGCGCGAAATGATGCTGGAGGACCGTGAAGCATGAGCGACCTGTCCTCACTCATCGCAGACAACACCAAGGAATGGCGCTGTTTTCATTGCGGTGACGTTTTCACGACCGAGCGCGCCGCTAGGCTTCACTTCGGCGCGACCGAATGCAGCGCCCCCGCATGCCAGATTAAGGCCGGTGCGGAGATGAGCATGCTCGAAGCGCTTCGTCGCGCAGAGGATGACGCAGAGCGTGCGACAGCCGCTATGCACAACGAGAGCAGCGAAGGCTGGCGGGCATATCATCATGTGACGACGCGTCTCCGCGAACAGGTCGAGGCCGCCGAAAACCTTGGTTACGAGCGCGGCTTGCGCGATGGACGCCAGGAACACGCAACACTTCGCAACGCTATTAACGCGGTCCTGACGTGGGCAGAACAGCGCTGCCCGTGCGAGAATGAGACGCCTGATCCCTGCCCCCTCTGCGGCGCAAGCGTCGAAAACCTTGAGGCGTGCAAGTCGGCGGAAAACACTATCCCGCATCACCTCCTTACAGATCTCCGCGCTCTTCAGCAGAAAGGCTCCTCCAATGGGTGAGAACGTGAAGCATACGCCGACGCCGTGGAACACCAACTCGCCGGATGAAACCCTCATCCTCGGGCCTGACCGACAGATTGTGGCGACCACGCTCCAAGACGAGGAGGACTATCAGGCGAATTACGATACGCGCGCGGCTGACGCCGAACTGATCGTGAAGGCCGTCAACGCCCATGACGAGGCATTGGCCACGTTGCGCGAAGCGTACACTGCCTTGGCCTTCGCCTTCAATCGCATCCAAGGAAGCGCCAGATCGCGTGACGGCGAACTCTGCCAGACCTTCGGCAAGGTGCGGGGTCGGATCGAGAACGTATTCCGCAAAGTCGGAGTGCCGCTATGACCTCCCCCGTATCAGCCATAGAGGCAATAGAGAAGGCAATGGAAGGCGTGACGCATGCGCCCGGTGTGTGGGGGGCGGAAGGCACGGCCGTTTATTGCGATGACAAGACTGGCCAGCGCGTAGCAAGCACCCAAGGCCAGCACCTTCTTTGGACCGAAGATCAGAAGCGCGCCAACGCTCGGTATGTCGCCGCCTGCAATCCCGTCGCCATGCGTGAAGTCCTGGACGAGCTGTACAGGCTCCGAAAAGCTGTCGGCAAGGATGCTCGCGGGTTCATGCAGTCTCTCGTTGACGACGCCAGCCGTTACAACGCTCTCCGCAAAGAAGCAGCCCGCCAGGCAGAGGCGTTGCAGCGGGAGAATGCGGAGCTGCGGGAGGCGGCAGGGTTTGTGAATCCCGCAATGGCCAGCCTCAAAGGCTACGAACGCGACCTTGGCGATAGCCTTCTCGATGAATACGAGATCGGCCGCATCGAGGACAGCCGACACTCCCCATCTTTCCGTATCCGCGTCGGCCACATTCGGAGGCTCGCCCGCGCACTCCTCGGAGGATCTGAAAATGCAGAGTGAAGCAGTAAAGCGAGCGGCAGATGCGATCCTAGCCAAGGTCCCGGTCGGCTACGGCATGACACACGACGAGGCTGCCGAGTATGCCTCAGCCGCCCTCACCGCCGCCCTATCCGATCAAGAGCGGGCGGTAGAGGTGGCTATCAAGCCGCTGGATTGGCATGCCGAGCCGCCTTATCACGTCGCCCGTATGTTCGGGAACGTCTATGCCGTTGAAGCGTGGGATGGCGGCGTAACGCTTTCTGGCATTGGAGGCCGCCGAGACTTCAAGACGGTTTCGGAAGCCAAAGCCGCCGCCCAAGCCGACTACGAACAGCGCATCAGAAGCGCCCTTGTCGATGTGCGGGTAGAGCCGGTAGCAGAGATAGTCGAGGCAACGACGCCGTCCGCACAGATTATCTGCGGTCGAGATATCCTGTTTTACGATGATATGCGCTCTCTTCCCGTAGGAACGAAGCTCTACGCCAGTCCCCATAGAGAAGGAGAGGACAGCGCGGAGGTGTACGAGCGATGCGCAACACTGGCCGAGGAACGGGCCGCTGAGGTCCGTTATGCTTCGTGGGCTGTGGCCCTGAAGCGGCTTGCTCAGGAAATACGAGCCCTCGCCGCCACGCGCAGCGCTTCCGCCAGTACAGCGAAGGGGTGCGCCGAATGACTAAAATAATCATGCCCTGCGCTGTTTGCGGAGCGGATGAAGCAAGCACCTATCTCGGCAAGCCAGGGCCAGGCATCGTTCGATGCTTCGCAGCCGGTTGTGACGCTAAAGTCGGAGGGTATGCCACCGACGAAGAGGCAATCGAGGCATGGAACAAGCGCTATAAAGCGATGGGTGCGGCGATGACGGAAGCCTATTGCTCAGAAGGGCAAGACGGTGACGACCTCAAAGATTGCTTTCTGCACCACGTCAGAACAACGATCGGCTTTTTGGCTTTCGGCGCTCGCACCGGTCCCGAAATGACCATGTATGAGGAGGGATTCAAGGCTGGATATCGACGCTGCAAGGCCGACAACGAACCGGACATAGGTGAAGGCGAATTGGACGATCTGGAGCAAAAGGAGATCACGCTCCTCCAGATTATCGCCGCGATGGGCGGCCAGACCGACAGCAGCGAAAGCAAGTGGAGCTGGCTAAATTGGTTCTGTGCTGACGAAGTTCACTGCGAACACTCAGATACCTTCAATCGCTGCCATACCAAGGGCTGGCTTCACAGCACCCACGACAGCGATACCGATCACAGCGTCACGACGCTGACTGCCGCCGGCCGCGATGTGCTTACCACCCTCAAAGCATCTGGAACCTCCCCTATCCGCCAGAGAGGAGACGGAGAATGAAGCCGGGAACGCTGATGTCCATGGGCGCTTCTGTCGGCGGCTTCTGCCTAGCCCTATCCTTCATAGGTCAGCCGTCCAGCCAGACGATTGTTCTCGTCTTCGCGGCCGGCGCCATCTTCGGCAAGGGCTACGGCGTCTGGGAAGAGCGGACTTCCCGCCGCAACGCACTGGATAAGGAGCGGGGAGAATGAGCCCGGCCCTTCCGTACATCTATCGCTGGAATCGCCAGGACCGGAAAGGCCAGCCCTGCGAGGTCACGGCGCGAGGCACGATGAATTCGTGCGCCGTCCGGTTCGCCGACGGCTACACGATGGTCACGAGCCGGAACGCGCTTATGAAGAACAAGCGCTCCGATGTGCAGAACAATGGGGATATCGGGGAAAGATGAGCAAGCACGCTGTCATCCCTGCCGGTTGCTGGCCTGCTGTCCTGCGCGATGAACTCGCTGCAGCTTATGCCGGAGAGAAGACCGTCGAGGCATTCATGTCTCGCGTCGGCACGGTATGGCCGCGACCGTTCATCGACACTGGCACCGGCAAGGGGAAATTCAGGGCGTGGCGAAAAGTGGATCTGGACAGGATCATCGCCCCAGAACTCGCAGGCGGAGACCTGGAGGTGTTCTGATGGTGCCCATGACAATGCCGCGCTATGTCACCTACAAGCGCAAGAAGGATGGAACCCTCACGTTCTTCTGGTCCTGCCCGACGGCCTTCAAGAAGGTCGGGGCGCCGTTCGCGTCTGTTACGCTCGGCCACGACCTCCCCCAAGCAGAACTCAATGCGGCCGCCGCGGTGTGGAACGAGCGGCTGGACGGATGGCGCGCTGAGCGCTCACCGATGGACCAGCCGGTCGACCTATCCAGATACGGCACGATTGAGTGGTTGGTGAACGCATACCTCAAGCACGATAGCTTTCTCGAGCGCGTCGGGGAGTTCAGCCGGCCCGACTACGTGCGAGTGTTCTCTCGCGTCTGTGACGAAACCATCAAGCGCGAGATGACCGGCGGTGACTTCCGCGTCGGGGATATGAAGATATCCAACGTTGGGGTGAGCACGGCAGAGAAGATCTATAAGGCCTTTGTGGACAAGTCGGCGGCGCGCACGGCGGAGAAGGTTGTCACCTACTGCAAGGCGATGTGGAAGCGCATGCGTCCCCACCATCCCGATCTGTTCCGCCAGGATACGCCGAACCCATGGGAGGGCGTCACGGTCAAGCGCCGCACGAAGGCGGTGAAGGGCTACGCCGATCGAGAGACCACGTATGCTTTCGCTGAAGGCGCTATTGCTCTCGGCCGGCCGGAGCTTGCCGCAGCTGCCGTACTGGCTTTCGAGTGGCTGATGCGCCCCTCCTCGATCGGAGCCGGATACGCCTCATGGGGCGGTTATCGCGGCGAGAGTGCCCCCGACAAGATCATAATCGGCCACAGGAAGACGGCAGAGCGTGCGGAGCACCCCTTGGAGTATGTCGGGGAGGATGGCGACGTTATCGCGCTGTATGCCGAAGCGGAGGCCATTCTGGCGAAGGTTCCGAGATATGGGCTTTCGATCGTGTGCCAGAAGAGTGGGAAACTGTTCGGAGACGGCACCCGCCTGTCGCAGGACGTGAAGGACATCGCTGACCGGCTGGCCGAAAAAGGTAAGCCCGTCGCTGGGTTCACCCTCGATAAGGCGAGGCATGGGGGGATGACTGAGTTGGAAGAGAGGGGCCTGACCGAAGGCCAAGGGCGAGCGCTGTCGAAGCACCGCACCGGGACGGCCTATCGTGGCTATGCGAAAGAGACCGAATTGCGGGTCCTGGAGGCCACGAAAAAGCGCATGGGGATTTCCGAAAGCGCGGAAAATATCAGCAAAATCAATGAGCCAAAAACGGCGAAAAAAGACTAGAAACGCCCCGCTTTTTCGGAAGCGCCGTTGAAATCATTCAATCCTGTTTGGATTTGCAGTCCTCTGCGTAACCACTCCGCCACGAGGCCGTCCGTTTGCTATAAAGCGAGTGGTGCCGGGCGTTTAGAACGAATTGAGAAAGGGCGCAAGGGGCTTCGCTGCGATTGCCATCCTTTTTTCGTTACGGCCGCCCTTCCATCCGGCGCAACAGGGCGTCACCACCCTACCCGCGCCGACATAGTCGATGCAGCGCATTAAAAAGACCAATCTAATATATTGTTTTCCTTACAGGAATGTAATGTTCTCATTCAGTTTTCGTTCATCCCGTCCGCAATAGGGTGTCCTCATCGACAACGAGGAACCACCACATGAAGCTCTTCACCCGCACGCTGCTCGCCGCCGTCGCCCTGTCCTTTGCCGTGGCACCCATGGCACAGGCCCAGCAGCATGGCCATGATCGCAAGCCCGGATATTCTTCCTCCTGGAAGAAGAACGATTACAACAAGAAGCGGCCCCATTGGAGCAAGGGCCAGCGCTATTCGGATTGGAAGCGCCGTCCGCCCGTGCGTGATTATCACCGCCACGGCCTGCGCAAGCCCGGCCGCGGCCAGCAGTGGGTGAAGGTCGACAACACCTATCTCCTGCTGAGCGTCGCATCCGGCCTGATTCTCGGCGTTGCCGCAGCCCGGTAAGCAGAACAAGACAAACGCCACCGTCGCCTTCGGCCGCGGTGGCGTTTTCACATGTCAGCGCAGGAGCAGCGCCGTCCCGTAGAGCCCCAAGCCAAACACCGTATGGGCCAGCAGATTGAAGATGCGCACGGTGTTGGCGTTGGGCAGCCTTGAGGCCGCGACCCCGATGCCGAGGCCCGGCTGCAGCAGAAACCAGCCGGCGGCCACCGTGACGATCCCCCAGATCCAGGCCGGCAGGAAGGTGGGCGCGGCAAGCCAGCCCGGCCCGACCATCAGCACCAGCATCACACCGTAAAGAATGCCGACGGCATAATGAGCGATCCATCCCAGCGCGCGTTCATGGTCATAGGGCGCGGCGCGAGCGATATCGTCGTGAAAGACCGTGCCGTTTTTCAGATACCAGAACCATCGCCCGACGGGCGCCCAGTTGGGGCGCGGCTGGCGGAAGACATTCCATAACAGCACCGCCCAGATATCCATCAGCAGCGTGGCGCCCGTCCCGATCAGGACGCCCTTCAAAAGCAATTCCATCATTTCCCCCATCACGATCAACTTCGCGTTTAGAGCAGGTTCGGATGGGAGAGGCAATGAAGCCTACCGGCGGCCGTCGCGCCGCATCTTGCGCGTCGCCCACCAGACGGCAAAGCGGCGGCGCTGCCGGCGCACGAAATGGGAATCGTGGGAAAGAACAAGCAGGCCGAGCGGCAACATCCAGAAGCCGAGCACCGGCAGGAAGCCGAGAAGTCCGCCGATGACCAGAAGGACCCCGATCAGCGTTCGCATCCATCGCGATTCCGGCAATTTGATCCTGAGCGAACCGATGACGATCTCCCGGGTCCTGGGATCGATACCGAAATGCATGTTGGATTTTCGCGCGGACATTCACGGCTCATTTCTTGTAACGCCCGGAATACCAGGGCTCTTTCTCAACCCAGTTGGCGACTTCTCCACAATCAATCAAGCCCATTGCATTTTTTTGTCAAAAAGCGCTTGGCAAATCGATCAGGCATTTGTATTACGCGCTCACTCCGCAGCGAGCGGATGATCCCTGGTAGCTCAGCGGTAGAGCATTCGACTGTTAATCGACAGGTCGCCGGTTCGAATCCGGCCCGGGGAGCCAGATTCTGAAAGGGGCCGCGCTGTAAAGCGAGGCCCCTTTTTCGTTTCTGATTGATAAGTATTGCGAGACGACACCGTGGGGCACGCAGAGTCCCTCGGCGCTTGTCCGCTTCTATTTCCGATCATCGCAGATTTTCTGGATGACGCTTGATGTTCATCTGGAGTTCGTGGCGGCTGGCGAAGCGGCCGAGCAGCGTCAGCAGCTTGCGTTCCTGCGCCTTGTCGACACCATTCTTCTGGCAATGAGCCGCGACGTCGATGACGGCCCGGCTCTGTGTTTTACCCAACTGGCGATTGTCGATGTGATGGGTCATGGCGGGCCTCCTCGTAAAGCTGACACCGAAAAACCGGCTGAGGCCGCACTTTGTTCCCGTCGGCTTTACATTTTAGGCGACCATGCCCGCGCCGGTCTGGCCGGCCGTGCGCACGGCGCCGTACTCGCGCTCGTGGCGGCTGCGGGATGCCCGGCTGCGCTCGCGCAAAACGGCGGAGGGGTCGCTGCGCAGCACCTCCATCATGCCGTCGGCATAGGTGCCGGTCGCGATGTCGTCGTCCCTGTCGGGGCTGGACTGAAAAAATCCGAAAAACATGAGCGCTCCTCCTTCACGATCGAACTGGACATGCAACGGGCGACATCGAGATTGGTTTCAACGGGCCGCCCGATAGACGCAAAATTAACCATGTTTGCTAACGGGTCGTTAAAGCGGGGTGCTTTTCCCGCACGTCGTTGATCCACTCCAGGACGATTTTCGTATTGGTGTTTCGCCACATTGACGTTAGCCTTCCCCGACATCGGGTTGGCAGAGGGGCAATCGATGATGACCAAAAACCTTACAGAAACGGCGTTTCCGGGCCAGGAGCGGCTGACGCGTGAGACATTTGCCGAGCGCACGAAAGCTTTGCCTCTGCGCGCGCGCATGGTGCTGAAAGGACTTCTGGACATCGAGGCGGGCACGCTCGCCATGACGTTGCCCGTCGGACAAGTCTTCGTGATCGAAGGCGAAAGGCCCGGCCCGGCCGCCGCCGTGACGCTCAACAACTGGAACCTCATTCACCGCGCCGTGAGCGGCGGCACGATCGGCGTCGCGGAAAGCTATATGGACGGCGACTGGGAAAGCCCCGATGCCGGCGCATTCCTTGAACTCGTCCTCGTCAATCCGCAGGTGGGGCGCAACTATGCCAACGGCCCGCGCGGCCTCTTTCTTCTCGTCGAGAAGTTCCGCCACTGGCTGAATGCCAATACGCGCCGCGGCGCGCGCCGCAACATCTCGGCGCATTACGACCTCGGCAACCAGTTCTATTCCCAGTGGCTCGATCCGACAATGACCTATTCGTCGGCGCTTTACACGAGCGGCGCAAACGACCTGACATCCGCGCAGGTCGCAAAATACCGTGCGCTGGCGGAGGCGACCGGTATCGGCCCGAAGGACCATGTTCTGGAGATCGGCTGCGGCTGGGGCGGCTTCGCCGAATTCGCGGCGGGTGAGATCGGCTGCACGGTCACGGGCCTGACCATCAGCCGCGAGCAGCTGGCCTTTGCCCGCGAGCGCATCGCCAGGGCGGGCCTTTCCGACCGGGTCGAGCTGAAGTTCCAGGATTACCGCGACGAGAAAGGCACCTATGACCGCATCGTTTCCATTGAGATGTTCGAAGCGGTGGGTGAGAAGTACTGGCCGGCCTATTTCTCCAAGCTGCATGAATGCCTGAAGCCCGGCGGGCGCGCCGGCCTGCAGATCATCACCATCCTGCAGGAGGCCTATGCGGATTACCGCGCCAACCCCGATTTCATTCAGAAATATGTCTTCCCCGGCGGCATGCTGCCGACACGGGAGCACCTTGCCACGCTCGGCCGCCAATCCGGCCTGTTCACCGCCTCCGACATGGGTTTCGGCCACGATTACGCCCGCACGCTCGCCGAATGGCGGCACCGCTTCTGGGCGGCGTGGGAGCGCATCGTTCCGCTCGGTTTCGACGAGCGGTTCCGCAAGCTGTGGGAGTTCTACTTCTATTATTGCGAAGCGGGATTTCGGGCGAAAAACATCGATGTGCGGCAGGTGGTCTATACACGCCCCCTCGCCTGACCATGACGGTGGAAAAAATCCCTCACGATGAGCGCTTGGCAGGAACAGGATTTCTTGCAAACCGACGGCTGCCGGCCGAAAAGACGCTTCCCATCAAGGCAAACCACATGCGAGGCTCGTCTGCCATGTCCATTCTTCCGTCTGTTCTGGATGCCATCGGCAACACGCCGCTGATCCGCCTCAAGGGGCCGTCCGAAGCGACGGGCTGCGAGATCCTCGGCAAGGCGGAATTTCTCAATCCCGGCCAGTCCGTGAAGGACCGCGCGGCGCTCTCGATCATCCGCAAGGCCGAAGCGGCCGGACAGCTGCGTCCGGGCGGCGTCATCGTCGAGGGAACGGCCGGCAACACCGGAATCGGGCTGGCGCTGGTCGCCCGCGCGCTCGGCTATCGGGCCGTCATCGTCATCCCGGAAACGCAGAGCCAGGAAAAGAAGGACGCCATTCGCGGGCTCGGCGCCGAACTCGTCGAGGTGCCGGCTGTCGCCTACAAGAACCCGAACAATTACGTGAAGCTCTCCGGCCGTCTCGCCGAACAGCTGGCGAAGACGGAACCGAACGGCGCGATCTGGGCCAACCAGTTCGACAACGTCGCCAATCGCGCGGCCCATGTCGAGACGACGGCGCCGGAAATCTGGCGCGACACGGATGGCAAGGTGGACGGCTTCGTCTGTGCCGTCGGCTCCGGCGGCACGCTGGCCGGCGTGGCGGAAGGCCTGCGCGCGAAGAACCCGAACATAAAGATCGCCCTCGCCGATCCCAATGGCGCCGCCCTCTATAACTATTATGCCCATGGCGAACTGAAGTCGGAAGGCAGCTCGATCACCGAGGGCATCGGCCAGGGCCGCATCACCGCGAACCTCGAAGGTTTCACACCGGACTATTCCTACCAGATCCCGGATGCGGAAGCCGTTCCGCTCATCTTCGACCTGATCGAGAACGAAGGCATCGCCGTCGGCGGCTCGTCGGGCATCAATATTGCCGGCGCCATCCGCCTGGCGAAGGATCTCGGCCCCGGCCACACCATCGTGACGATCCTGTGCGACTATGCTAACCGCTATCAGTCGAAACTCTTCAACCCGGACTTCCTTGATTCGAAGGGCCTGCCCGTCCCGGGATGGCTGAAGGCGAAATCGGGGATCAAGGTCCCTTACCAGCCGGTCGAATAGGTCTCATGTCCATAGCCACCACTGCCCTGTTTCGCGACGATTTCTATCTTTCGACAAACGAGGCGGTGGTGACGGCGGTGCATGCCGATGGCGGCATCGAGCTGGACCAGACCTGTTTTTATGCCACGTCCGGCGGACAGCCCGGCGACACCGGCTTTCTGGAGCGCTCCGACGGCAGCCGAATCGCGCTCGGCCCGGCCGTCACCGGTGCCACCAAGGATATCATCATCCACCGCCCGCTGGCCGACGAGACCCTGCCCATCGTGGGCGAAACGCTTGTCGCGCACATCGATTGGGCGCGCCGCTACAAGCTGATGCGCATGCATACGGCCTGCCATCTGCTTTCCGTCGTCTGCCCCTACCCCATCACCGGCGCAGCCGTCGGCGAGGACGAAAGCCGCGTCGATTTCGACATGGCGCAGACCATCGACAAGGACGAGGTGACGGAGAAGCTGATGGGGCTCGTCGGCGAAAACCACCCGATCTTCGTACAATGGATCACGGATGCGGAACTGGCGGCCAATCCCGGCATTGTGAAATCCAAGAACGTGCGCCCGCCGAGCGGCCTCGGCCGGGTCAGTCTGGTCTGCATCGGTGAGAATTCGTCGGTCGACAGCCAGCCTTGCGGCGGAACGCACGTGTCCGAGACGCAAGAGGTCGGCGCCATCTACATCGCGAAGATAGACAAGAAGGGCAAGGAGAACCGCCGGTTCCGCATCCGTTTCGGTGCGCCGGGTTCGGATGCCTGAGAGGAGGATTTGATGTCCAAGGAAAAGAGCAGGTTCGTCGTTTCGGCGGATTGGGTTGAAAAGCAGCTGGGCGCACCGGAGTTCCGCATCGTGGACGCCGCCTGGTATCTGCCCGCGCAGAACCGCAACGGGGCTGCCGAATATGCGAGCGGCCACATTCCGGGCGCCGTATTCTTCGACCAGGACGTGATCGCCGATCATTCCAGCGGCCTGCCGCATACCATACCCTCGCCGGAGTTTTTTGCCTCCGAAGTCGGCAAGCTCGGCATTGCCGATACGGATACGATCGTCGTCTATGACGGGCCGGGCATCTTCACAGCGCCGCGCGTCTGGTGGCTGTTCCGGGTGATGGGTGCCAAAAACGTCTTCGTCATGGATGGCGGGCTGGACGGATGGAAGAAGGAGGGACGGCCGCTCCAGACGGACCTTCCGGAACCCGCCCCTGCCGTCTTCCACACCAATTTCAATCCCTATGCCGTCACCTCCTTCGAGGAAATGCGCGGGATCGTGACGACGCGTGCGCGCCAGGTCGCCGATGCGCGTGGAGCGGGCCGGTTCACCGGCGAGGAAGCCGAACCGCGTGCCGGCATGCGCTCGGGCCATATGCCGGGGGCGAAGAACATGCCGTCGGGCACGTTCTCGGTCGATGGTCATTTCAAGGATCTCGATCAACTCCGCACGCTTTTCGAGGACGCGGGGATAGATCTGTCCAAGCCTGTCGTCACGAGTTGCGGGTCGGGCGTGACGGCCGCGATCATCACGCTCGCGCTGCATTCGCTGGGGCACGAGGACAACACGCTGTATGACGGATCCTGGTCGCAATGGGGCGGACGCGAGGACACGCCTGTCGTGACGGGGAAAGACTGATCATGGCACGGAAGGTCACGCCCGCGCCCATCGCGGTTCATATCACGGCTCTTGAAATGACCGCGCCGCCGAAGCAGAGCCTGCCGGTGCCCGTCAATGTGCACACGGCCATCCTGAATGCGCCGGACATTCCGCTCGCATTCTACCGTTTCCTCTACCGGCAGGTCGGCAGCCGCTGGCACTGGGTCGACCGGCTGCGCATGGACGACGCGACGCTGACGGCAACGCTACATGACAAGCGCAACAGCGTGACCGTGCTCTACGTGAACGGCGCGCCGGCGGGCTTCTTCGAACTCCTCCAGATCGACGCCGATGTCGTCGAGCTCACCCATTTCGGCCTGTTCGAACATGCGCTCGGCCTCGGCATCGGCAAGTGGTTCCTGCTGCAGACGCTCTATGCCGCCTGGACGCTCGGACCGAAACGCGTCAGCGTCACCACGAACAATCTCGACCATCCGCGCGCGCTCCAGCTCTACCAGATGTTCGGCTTCTCGCCTGTGGGCACCGAGGATGCACAGCTCGTCCCGCTCTCAGATGCCGAATTGCTTGAGCTTGCCAAACGCGACTGTCTTCCGCCCACGTGAGGGCGCAACCTACGGCGGAAACCGCGCGCTTGTCCGCCGGCCGTTAAGCAATCTGAACGGGAGATAAAAGCCGGGTTCAGCTCTGCTTCAGATCGACGATGGCATTTTCACGCCAACAGATGATCAACACTACAGGAGACAAGCATGCAACGCCGCGCCTTTCTGACCGCGCTTTCCGCCGCCTTCGCCGCCCCGGCCCTTTCGAGCCTTGCCTTTGCCCAGGAAACGCCGTCGGCAGACGTCATCCTGCGCCGGCTCGATGCCGCTCCGACGCGGCGCATGCGCGAACAGGACCGCGTGACGATCCGCGAGTTCAAGCGCCGGCCGGACCTGCGTGGCGCCGCGCCCTCCATCAATATCCAGTCGATCAACTTTGCCTTCGGCTCCGCCGAAATCCCGCATTCGGAATATCGCAAGGTGCGCCAGATCGCGCGCGCCATGGAGCAGCTGCTGCGCCGCCGGCGTCATGCGGTTTTCCTCATCGAAGGCCATACCGATGCGGTCGGCTCCTTCGAATCCAACCAGATCCTGTCGGAACGCCGTGCCGAATCGCTGAAGCGGGTCCTCGTTCGCGAATTCCTCATCCCCGCCCGCGCCCTTGAAACGGTCGGTTACGGCGAGGAATATCTGCTGGTGCAGACGCAGCTCGAGGAATGGCGCAACCGCCGCGTCACGCTGCGCCGTATCGACGAATTCGTCCGCTGATCGCACGGAAGAACGCCAAAGGCCCGGATCGCTCCGGGCCTTTTCTGTTTCCGGGGATAGCTGCGTCTTACGCGACGTTGAGCACCGCCTCCGGTGCGACGGATTCATAGCCGAGCGCATCGGCGACGGGTCCGTTCGTCACCCGGCCCCTGTGCACGTTGAGGCCGGCACGCAGGTGCCTGTCCTCGGCAATCGCCTTCAGGCCCTTGTCGGCCAATTGCAGGCCGTAATGCAGCGTCGCGTTGTTGAGCGCATGCGCGGAGGTGACCGGCACGGCGCCCGGCATGTTCGCGACGCAATAATGCACCACGCCGTCGACCTCGAAGGTCGGATCGGAATGGGTGGTGGCATGGGAGGTCTCGAAGCAGCCGCCTTGGTCGATGGCGACATCGACGATGACGGCGCCCTTCTTCATGCCCGACAGCATTTCGCGTGTCACGAGCTTCGGCGCGGCGGCACCGGGGATGAGCACGGCGCCGATGACGAGGTCGGCCGCGAAAACCTCTTCCTCCAGCGCATCGATCGTCGAGTAGCGCGTGTGCACGCGGCCGCCGAAGAGATCATCGAGCTGTCGCAGGCGGGGGATGGAGCGGTCGAGGATCGTGACATCGGCGCCAAGGCCCGCCGCCATCCTGGCGGCATGCAGGCCCACCACGCCACCGCCGATGATGGCGACCTTCGCCGGCAGCACGCCGGGCACGCCGCCGAGCAGCACGCCACGACCGCCATTCGCCCTCTGGAGCGCGGTGGCGCCTGCCTGGATGGAGAGGCGTCCGGCAACCTCGGACATCGGGGCCAGCAGGGGCAGGCCCCCGCGGTCGTCCGTCACCGTTTCGTAGGCGATGGCCGTCACGCCCGATTCCAGCAGGCCGCGGGTCTGTTCCGGATCCGGCGCGAGATGAAGATAGGTGTAGAGGATCTGGCCGTCGCGCAGTTGCGTCCATTCGCTCGGCTGCGGTTCCTTGACCTTCACCACCATGTCGGACTTCTGGAAGATGTCGGATGCGGAAGCGACGATGCGTGCGCCAGCGGCGCGATAGGCATCGTCATCGGCGCCGATGCCGGAGCCCGCCCCTGTCTCGATGATCACATCATGGCCATGGGCGACGTATTCGCGCACCGCGCCGGGCGTCAGGCCGACACGATATTCATGATTCTTGATTTCCTTCGGACAACCGACACGCATGCGCGTTCCTTCCCAGTCTGTTTCCATTGCTCCTCCCGCCGTATCGGCGGACGTCCATGGAAGCAGAGGATGCGCGCAATGTCCTTGCAAAGCGGCTTTGCGCCAGAGACGGATATCGAATAATATTCGAAAAAGTGGATGGATTCCGAAGGAAATTCGAATGTCTCAGCTCGACGCCATCGATACTGCGATCCTGAAAGTCATTCAGCAGCATGGCCGCATATCCAATGCGGAGCTTGCCGAGCGTATCGGACTATCCCCCTCCGCCTGCTCGCGCCGTCTCGACATCCTTGAGAAATCCGGCGTCGTGACCGGTTATCATGCCCGCGTCTCGGCCAAGGCGCTCGATTACAAGATGATCGCCATCGTGCACATCTCGCTGTCCGGCCAGTTTGCCAAGACGCTCACCGAATTCGAGGCGGCCGTGAAACTCTGTCCGAACGTCTTGGTCTGCTACCTGATGTCGGGGGAGTACGACTATATCCTGCGCGTCGCGGCGAAGGACCTCGAGGACTACGAGCGCATCCATCGCGACTGGCTCTCCGCCCTGCCCCATGTCGTGAAGATCAATTCGAGCTTTGCCCTGCGCGAGGTCATCGACCGCCCGAATGTCGGGATCTAGCCTGCAACGACCCGGTTGCGGCCGGCGCTCTTGGCGGCATAAAGCCGGGTATCGGCGGCCGATAGCAGCGCATTCAGTGTCGTGCCGTCGGTGTAGCTGTTGGCCACGCCGATACTGACCGTGACGGCGACACCGTCCGGTCGGCGGATGTCCGCCTCCACCAACGCGCGAAGAGCCTCGGCATGCGCTCTCCCGGCCTCCGGCCCAAGATCCTCGCAGATCACCACGAACTCCTCCCCGCCGAAGCGGAAGAGACGATCGCCGCTGCGCACCGCGGTTTGCAGGCGGCCGGCGAGGTCTTTCAGAACGCTGTCGCCGGCAAGGTGGCCGAAATGGTCGTTGATGTCCTTGAAATGATCGGCGTCGACGATCATCAGCGCCATGGGCTTGCCCGCGGCCATCATGGACGACAGCATGCGCGGCGCCTCGAATTCCAGCCGGCTGCGATCGTAGACGCCGGTCAGGGCATCGCGGCCCGAGCGATCCAGCAGGTCCTCGTAGCGTTCGCGGAACGTGAGGTCGGCGAAGATATCGGAGATCGGCCGCGGCGAGACCGGAATGGCCGATATGCGCGAATAATAGAGATAGACCGAGATGAGCACGGCATAAGCGCAGGCCGCCATCATCTTGGCGATCCAGCCGCCCCAGAAAACGGCGATCGGTGCCCCGTTCAGGAAGTTCAGCGCCGCGTAGAAACCGATCTGGTCGAAGGTCAGGACCACGACGCCGGCGACGAAGAAGCGCATGGTCGTGCTCTTCCTGAAGACGCGACCAAGGCGCTCGTAGAGCAGGATGATGGCGAGCGAATCGACATAGAGCAGCATGGTGCCCCAAAGCATCAGCCAGCCCATCTCGTCGATGAAGGCAAGATCCGCCACGCGCCCCGGCACGGCACCGATGGTCTGGTGATGACGCAGGAAGAAACTTAGGCCCACCGTCAGGAAATTGCCGGCCAGAAGGCCGTAGATCGGCGCGCGCACGACGGCCGCATCCTCCTTCACGTAAAGAAGCAGGATCATCATCAGCTTGCCGGAGAACAGCACGGATGAGCCCGGCGAGATCACGCCGAACGGCAGCTCGATATAGAAGACGGCGGCAAGGTAGGTTTCGAGGAAGTGCATCACACCGAGGGCCGCGACGAAGACCCCGATGCCAAGCTGGTGGCGCATATGCAGGATCGCCACCATGAACACGAAATAGAATCCGGCCTCGATGAGAAGCAGGATCAGATTTTCAGTTCCCATGGCCGGCCCGTCGCGTCATCGACCGCCTCCCGGGCGGCCGTATTCAATGATGTTTCAGCCGATACAGGCAAACACGCCGGTTCTCCAGCACGCTTGCGCAACGGTCGCCATTTTTCGGAAGGCTTGTTGCGGTCGGTCGGACGTCAGACCTGCCGGCTTTCCACGCCATCGGCAAAAAGCGATGCGCCATGCTGGTCGGCGATCTGCCTGGCCTTGCGGAACGCCGTGGCCACCGTGTCGTCGCGCGAGGTGAAGATGTCCGCACGAATGAAGCTGCGGACCAGCACCCTGTCGCCGTCGTGCTTTTCGATTCGCCCGGCCAGACGGTACTGGCTGCCCTCCTGGATCGGGGCTGCGACAAGAAGAAGGTCGTTATAGGCCTCGGTTTCCTCGGCAACCTTTGCCGGAGATGCCGAGCCGCCGCCGCGACCGAAGAGTTTTGAGAAGAATGAAGCCATGTCCGAGTGCTACCACAGGCCACGGCGCCCTCCAAGAGCAGAGCGCCATGCCGACGGTTCTCCCAGAGCATTTCCGTTGAAAAACAGACTGCCCGGAAATGCTCCATCTTTTGTTTTGCCGCATTGTCCGACGCCGAAGCGATCCCGCTTCGGCTGGAAATGCTTTAGATGATGAGGTTGGCGAGGATCTCGTTTTCGGTGATGTCCTGATAGCCGAGCCCCGCCGCATCGAAGGCAGCCCTCAGCGCGGTAAAATTCTCCGGTGCCTTCGTCTCGATGCCGATCAGGATGGAACCGAAGTTGCGGGCCGACTTCTTCAGGTACTCGAAGCGGGCGATATCGTCGTCGGGGCCGAGCATGTTGAGGAAATCCCGTAGCGCGCCGGGGCGCTGGGCCAGCCGCAGGATGAAGTACTTCTTCAGGCCCGCATGGCGCATCGCGCGCTCCTTGACGTCGGGCAGGCGCTCGAAATCGAAATTGCCGCCGGAGACGACCGCGACCACCGTCTTGCCTTCGAGCGCCTCACGTCCGAGCGCCTCCAGCGCCGTCAGCGACAGCGCCCCGGCAGGCTCGAGCACGACGCCCTCCACATTGAGCATGTCGACCATCGTCACGCAGATCGCATTCTCCGACAGCAGCATCACCTGGTCGGACGAAAAGCGCTTCAGGGCGTCGAAATTGAGTGTACCGATCTGCGCGACCGCCGCCCCGTCGACGAAGTTGTCCACCTTGTCGAGCGTCACGACCGCGCCGCTCTCCAGGCTGCGCTTGAGGCTCGGTGCGCCCTCAGGCTCGCAGAACAGGAAGCCCGAGGGATCGATCACGTCTCTGAAATAGCCGGTGACGCCGGAGGCCAACCCGCCGCCGCCGACCGGCAGCACCACGAGATCGGGCAGCCTGCCCTCGCCGAGCTGCGCGGCGATCTCGGCCGCCACCGTCGCCTGGCCCTCGATGATGTCGTGGTGGTCGAAGGGCGGCACCATCAGCGCGCCGGTGGCCTCGGCGTGGTCTCGGGCGGCCTTGTAGCACTGGTCGAAAAAGTCGCCGACGAGCCTGATCGTGACGAACTCGCCGCCGAACATGCGGGTCTTGTCGATCTTCTGCTGCGGCGTCGTCACCGGCATGAAGACCACGCCCGGCACGCCGAAATGGCGGCAGACGAAGGCGAAGCCCTGCGCGTGATTGCCGGCGGACGCGCAGACGAAACTGCGCGCGCCCTGCGGATCGGCCAGCACCTTGCGCAGGAAATTGAACGCCCCCCTGATCTTGTAGGAGCGAACCGGCGAGAGATCCTCGCGCTTGAGATAGATCTCGGCACCATAGCGGGCGGAGAGATGTTCGTTGAGCTGGAGCGGCGTTTCGGGAAAGAGCCCGCGCAAGGCGTCCAGGGCTGCGTCGACGTCGGATGTCATTCTGTGGTCCGTCTTCGGTTGGGATGCGGTTCGGTAGGCTGCATGTCGTGCCTTCGGCAAGGACAGAGACAGACGAGGACGATCATTCTTCCGGCCCTTTTACGATCCCGTGGCGCGCCCATGCGCGGTGCGGCGCAACCGATCCCGCCGCCGATCCCGCCGCCTTGGGCGTCCTTGAGTTTGGACGTCGCAGAGGCTATGGCATATCGACGCGACGGTTTCCACCCGCCCTGGCCGAGATGGCCTCATCGAGACCAACCTTGAACGCCACGATCTTCCGTTCCGCCATCAATATCGCCGCCATTGCGGGCATGTACATGTCCGTGGCGATGCTCGTCCCGGCCTTCATCGACGTCTATTACGGCCATCCCGATTCGGAAGTCTTCTTCCTGTCCGCGTTCTTCACGGGCGGCCTTTCGCTTGCCACAGCCGCGGCCACCCGTGCCGGCCCGCCGCCGTTCAACAAGCGCATGGGCTTTCTCGTCGTCAACATGCTGTGGCTTTCGGCCAGCATCATCGGCTCGATCCCGCTGTGGCTGTCCTCGATGAAGCTCAGCTACGCGCAGGCCTTCTTCGAATCGGTCTCGGCGATCAGCACGACGGGGTCCACCGTCATCGTCGGCCTCGATCACGCGCCCCCGGGCATCCTGATGTGGCGGTCGCTGCTGCACTGGCTCGGCGGCGTCGGGATCCTGGCGCTCGGCCTCTTCATCATGCCCTACCTGCGCGTCGGCGGCATGTCCTTCTTCAAGCTGGAATCGTCTGACACCGCCGACAAGCCGTTCGCTCGCATCGCCAGCTATACCCGCGCCTTCCTCGCCATCTACGTGGCGATCACCCTGATCTGCGCCGTCACCTATGCCGCGCTTGGCATGACCCGCTTCGATGCCTTGAACCACGCCATGTCCACGGTCGCGACCGGCGGGCTTTCGACGCATGACGCCTCCTTCGGCTACTTCAAGAGCCTGCCGCTCCTGTGGGCCGCCACCTTCTTCATGACGCTCTCCAGCCTGCCCTTCTCGGTGCTCATCCTCTTCGTCGTGCGCGGCCGGATCGATGCCTGGCGCGATCCGCAGATCCGCGTCTTCCTCGGCTACCTCGTGCTGTTCGCCATCGCCGCCAGCATCTTCCAGCGGTTGCAGAACGGTGTCTCGTTCCACGAGGCGCTGGCGCACTCCTTCTTCACCGTGTCCTCGATCCTGTCCACGACAGGCTTCGTCAGCGACGACTATACGCAGTGGGGCCATTTCATCGTGGCGCTCGCCTTCGTCGCGACCTTCATGGGCGGCTGTTCGGGCTCCACGGCCGGTGGTCTCAAGGCCTATCGGCTGATCATCCTGTTCAACTTCATGCGCACCGGTCTCTACCGCCTGATCTATCCCGACGGCATCCACGCCGTGCGCTACGGGACGATGACGGTCGATGCCGATTTCCAGCGCACCGTCTTCCTGTTCTTCCTGACCTATGTGAGCCTATCCGCGATCGGCGCCATTCTGCTCGGCCTCATGGGCTATGACGTGCTGACGGCCATCTCGGCAGCCGCCACCTCCCTCTCCAACGTCGGCCCGGGTGTCACGGAGGCCATCGGCCCGTCGGGTTCATTCGCCATTTTCCACGACGCTGCACTCTATCTCCTGTCGTTTCTCATGCTGCTCGGCCGTCTGGAAATCCTCACCGTGCTCGTCCTCCTGACGCCGCTGTTCTGGAAAAGCTGACCGGGTACAGTCGTCGAGGCGTTCTTGACTGTTGTCACGCTTCTCCGCATCTTGCCGAAATCGGCTGGAGGAAGACGGAATGTTCGTGTCGAAGTCACTGTTGCCCCTGTTTCTTGCCGCGTCCCTGGCATCACCGGCGCTCGCCGGGCCGCTTGCCGATGCCGCCCGGAAAGCTGAGGAACAAGCCGCGGCCGGTGATCCCGTGGGCGCCCACAACACCATCCGCGACGCCTTCGGCGCCTTCGCCGCCACGCTTCCGTTCACCATCGGCAAGGCCGTGTTCGTCGCGGCCCCGCCCGAGGGATACGGCATGTATTCGACGCGCCCGACCTCCGACTTCAAGTCCGGCGAAACCTTGATCTCCTACGTCGAGCCGGTGGGGCTCACCTGGCGCGCGGGCGATGGCGGCAATCTGGAGTCCCACTTCACCGTCGACTTCGAACTGCTCGATACGAAGGGCGCCAAACTCGCCGAACAGAAGGCCTTCGGCTCCTTCGATTTCAAGGGAACGGTGCGCAACCAGGAGGTCTTCGCCAAGCTGACGCTCAAGCTCAGCGGCCCGCCGGCCGGCGACTACGTGCTGCGCTACCGCTTTCGCGACACGGCAAGCGGCGCCGTCGCCATCAGCGAACAGCCCTTCAAAATCGTGCAGTAAGCCGGCTATCGAAGTTTTCCACAGGCTTTGAGAGAATTGGGACAAGCCCCAATCCGGGCTTTCCAGCGCATGGGCGCTGAATTATGACAGCGACATGACAACCCCAGCCACGTAAGGGGCACCCATGCTCTCGCTGTTTCGCAAACTCATGCCGCGTGAAGACCGGTTCTTCGATCTCTTCGAGCGGCATTCCCGCACCGTCGTCGGCGCCGCCGAGGCGCTCCAGGCCGTCCTGGCCGGCGGCCCGGACATGGAAAAGCACTGCGACCGCATCGTCGCGCTGGAAGACGAGGCGGACGCGATCACGGCCGAGGTCCTGCTTGCGGTGCGCCGCAGTTTCATCACGCCCTTCGACCGCGGCGACATCAAGGACCTCATCCAGTCGATGGATGACGCGATCGACATGATGCACAAGATGGTCAAGACCATCCGCCTCTACGAGCAGACGAGCTTCCAGCCCGGCATGCAGGAAATGGGTGCGGCGGTCGTCAAGGCCGCCCATCTCGTCGCCGAAGCCATTCCGCTGCTCGACAAGGTCGGCGTTCACGCCGACCGCCTCAGCGCCATCGCCCAGGAAGTCACCCGCGTCGAGGGCCGTTCCGACGAACTGCATGATCAGGGCGTGAAGGAGCTCTTCAAGACCTACGGCAAGACCGATCCGATGGCTTACATCATCGGCAGCGAGATCTACAGCGAACTGGAGAAGGTGGTCGACCGCTTCGAGGACGTGGCAGACGAGATCAGCGGCATCGTGATCGAGAACGTCTGATGGACGCCACCCTCGCCCTGCCGCTGCTCATCGCCCTCGTGGGCATCGCGCTGCTCTTCGACTTCCTGAACGGCCTGCACGACGCGGCGAACTCCATCGCCACCATCGTCTCCACGCGCGTTCTTCGCCCGCAATATGCCGTCATGTGGGCGGCGTTCTTCAATTTCATCGCCTTCCTGTTCTTCGGCCTGCATGTCGCCGAAACGCTCGGCAAGGGCATCATCGATCCCTCCATCGTCAGCCCGCTCGTGATCTTCTCCGCCCTCATGGGCGCGATCATCTGGAATGTCGTGACCTGGATCTTCGGCATTCCCTCGAGCTCCTCGCACGCGCTGATCGGCGGACTGGTCGGCGCGGGCCTCGCCAAGACCGGCTTCGACGCCGTCGTCTGGAGCGGCCTGATCAAGACGGCGAGCGCCATCTTCCTGTCGCCGGCCATCGGATTCTTCCTCGCCCTGATCCTGGTCCTCACCGTGTCCTGGATCTTCGTGCGGCAAACGCCGTTCGCCGTCGACCGCACCTTCCGCGTCATGCAGTTCATCTCGGCCTCGCTCTACTCGCTCGGCCATGGCGGCAACGACGCGCAGAAGACGATGGGCATCATCGCGGTGCTTCTCTACTCGCAGGGCTATCTCGGCGGAGAATTCTACGTGCCGTTCTGGGTGGTCATCACCTGCCAGGCGGCCATGGCACTCGGCACGCTGATGGGCGGCTGGCGCATCGTGCACACGATGGGCTCGAAGATCACCCGTCTCAACCCGATGCAGGGCTTCTGCGCGGAAACCGGCGGCGCGATTACCCTCTTTGCGGCGACATGGCTCGGCATTCCCGTCTCGACCACCCACACCATCACGGGCGCCATCATCGGCGTCGGCGCGGCCCGTCGCGTCACGGCCGTGCGCTGGGGCCTCGCCGGCAACATCGTCTGGGCATGGATCATCACCCTGCCCTCGGCCGCGGCCATCTCCGCACTGTTCTACCTGGTCTTCGCCGCCATTTCGGGCTGATCAAAACAAAAAAGTCCGGTGACAGCAACGTCACCGGACGTCCGTCGTCCAACGCGGCAACAGCACGACAGGCTCAGGGCGAAGCCCTCAAAAGCCCGATTCTGCGCCTTCCAGATCGCTGCCCTCGCAGGCCGACACATTGGCGACCTCATAGGTCGTCTTTCCCGGTTCGGCCGGCGGAACGGGCGTCAGCGTGACGATGACGTAGCATTCGGAATTCTGCACGCGCCATTCGATCTGCCCATTGTCGCGCGTGCGAACCTGCTCCAGCGTATCGAACGCCCGTCCGCCCATGGCGAAAGACACCTTGTCGCTGCCGACGACCGCCTGGACCTGCTCGCTCGCATCATAGAACCCCGAAAGCGCCGCCGAAGCCGGCACTGCGAGCCCGAGGGTGATGAGCGATGCAAGAAGCCCATATTTCATGAATAATGATCCCCGCCGCAGAATTCGATTGCCGCCATTCTCCAGAAACGAACCGCTTCGAATCCGAATAAAGCGATAAAAACAGAACACCGGAAAACATCCGGCCCCCGCCGGATTACCCAATCCCGTTTAACACTCGGCTTACGCTTGTCAAACCTTGGGTAAAAAACACATGCGGCTGGACGTGCACAAAGCAGCATGCGTAAAGCACGCAACATCACCGACAAGTAAGCCGAAGACCAACATCCGAACGTTGAGAAAAGCGGTTAATTCAAGAAATTCAGGTGGTGAGCGCGCAGGGATTCGAACCCTGGACCTACTGATTAAAAGTCAGAGCGGTCAATCAATAAATACTTGTTTTAACATGGTAATTTCGAACAAAATTATGACTGTGCGTAATACTGTGCGTGTGAGAGCGGTCTATATCGGCCCCCAAAATGGCCTGCCAACCGCTCACATCTGCGTGATTAGGGAGACACTCACTACTGGTGCACTGCTTTCAAGCTGCCCCATCTGCAAAGCAACCAATTTCTGCTAGCTTCGGCTCATGATCGCTAGAATTGATGATTATCTTGAGGTGTTCGTTGGCGAACCAATCGTACACCGTTCAGAAGAAAAATTTCTTAGAGCTTTGAGCGTGTTTGCGAATGACCGCAAACTGCCATTGCTTGTTTTCAGCAACTTCGAACTCTCGGGCCGCCAGTTTGATTTCGTTGTTGTCACCGCTGCCTGCGTTGCCGTCGTGGAGATAAAGTCGAGCGCCTTTCCTGTACGCGGCGACATCAACGGTAGATGGGAATACGCGACCGCTGATGGAGGATGGGCATCTGTCACCAACGGCTATCAACAGGTTCTTCAGCGAAAACATATTCTTCGCGATGCGATGGAAGGCATATCCGGTCGGCGTCTGGGTTTCTGCCTTCATCAAGTTCCTGCTTGCGCTTGATAACCTCCAATCGTGCCGACGCTACATTGTAGCTGACGGGGGTGCCGATTACCTTGCGGCAACGCTCGCCATTGAACTGGTAGGCATGGATGAACGCTTTACGGCCCAAGGCAGTTACCCTCAGTCCTAACCCCGAAACGGAATTATTGCGGACTCGTCCATCTGCGCCGGTGGGGTGATCCCAGTAGATTTCCTGGTCTTTTCCAGCGGGACAGCTTGCCGTGAAAACAATATCGTCAGTTAAAAATAGTTTAGGCATTCGATGTAACTTCCATGTACCAATTTTATATCAAATGTTACATGGATTGCGGAGCAATGACCAAATACTATTTCAAAAAATGATGTGAATTCAAATGAATAAGATGGGTAATATTTCGGAGAATTCGGAATATTCGGGCTCTTAATCAATTGGTCGTGGGTTCGAATCCCTCCCGGCCCACCAATATTTTCAAAGATTTACCTCGATAGCGCCCCCGCAAGGGGGCGCTTCATGTAGCATCTGTGTAACCGTGACAACACGCAGTATAAGGGGGCAGACATGTTCAACGTTACGCCAGTAGCTTCTAAACCTTTCTCGGTTGACGAGGCCGATGTTCTGCGCATCCAGCACGCCATAACTGGGATCATGCAGCCGGGAAGCAATGCCCGTATTGACGCGAAGGTCACTCTTGACGTTGTGGACGATCCCAAGACCATTGCAGACAAGGTCAATGCAGCCGTCAAACCGCCGCTTGGCGTTCTCACACTCCCTAACGGGAATCCCGTTTGGTTCTCTGGCCCTGCGACACAGGGGCCGATTTGGATTCCTCAGGGCGAAATTGACGCCAAGACAAAGTCCGCCGTCCTCATTGCTGGGAAAAGGCTGTTCGTCCGCAACTCACCCGAAGATGTGGCCCGGATTGTCAAAGAGGCAGGCGGCTACGTTCTTCCAATCAAGACGCTATGGGACGATCTTGATGCCGCAATGAAGAGCGTGGTCCCCGAGCCGGATACCGTCCAAGACTGGCCCGACCAGGACCGATAGCTTTCGACGCCCGTTTCTTGGTCATTCTACTGTCGCCTGTTCTTTGCGCTCTAGCGACCGCGCCCCCCTACCCCACGGCCTTGGTGAACTGCCCCCACTTTCGACCGGACAGTCGGCATAAGCAGAAAGGCTCAAGCACAGGCTTGAGGACAGGCTTATGTCTAACGCATATCGACACGTTGAATTGCTGACCGGTGATGTCCGCCGCAGGCGGTGGACAACGCCCGCGCACGCAAGATTGTGGTGGAGCGGCGGGCAAAGGGCGAAAGCTGCGCCCGCATTGCGCGGGACTTAGGAGTCAGCGAAAGCACCATTTGCCGTATTCAAGCCTGACCGCCCTCCCACTGCCACGTGATGAATATTGACAATATGTGTCACGCTTCCCATACTAAGAAGAGAACGAAAGGGTATGCCCATGCCGTCCGGCAGCATTCATGTGAAGGTCAGCGGCGCGCTGCAAGATCACATCCAGCGGCAAATCGGGGATGACGGTCTCTATGAGAACGCGAGCGAGTACATCCGCGCGCTCATCCGCCGCGACCTTCAAACCCGCGATGAAGCATGGGATACCTTGCAGAAGGAACTGGCTCCCGCCATGCGTGCGGATGACAGCGAGTTCTTCGCTGTTTCCGCCGAGGACGTCATCCGCCGTAACAAGCGCAGCTGACGATGGCCGGTTATCGCTTCTATCCTCGCGCGGATGCCGCGCAGGACAAAATCTGGCGCGACACCCTGGACACCTGGGGTGAGGCGCAGGCGGACGCCTACATTCGTGGCCTTCACGTCCATTTGCAGCGCCTTTGCGAAGTCCGCGCTATCTGGCGTCGTCTCCCGCAAAAGCTGGCGGTTCCGGCCGACGTCAAACGCGAGGCGTATTTCAGCCGCTATGAGCACCACTACGTGTTCTTTCGGGAACTGGATAACGGCGACCTCGGCGTTATGAGCATCCTGCATGAGCGGATGGACCTGCCGGTGCGTCTGAAAGACGACCTTAACGCCCTTGACGCGAAAGGCAGAGAGTAGGTCGTCACGACGGTTGGCGGACACGCGCCCGTGCAGTGGTAACGTGGCCCTCGTCGAGTTCGATACCAAGAAAGCGCCGCCCGCAGGACCGGGCGGCGACCAGAGTGGACCCTGAACCGCAAAACGGGTCAAGCACCAATCCGCCCTCGGGACAATACGTACGCACCAGGGGTTCCAGCACCTCGACCGGCTTCTGGGTCGGATGCAGCCTGTTGCCGGTGTAAACCCAGCCCGAGACGTCCGATACCGGGCGCGCGGGCAAAGGCGGCTTTCCCTTCGCCAGCACATAGGCGCATTCGTGCGAAGCACGGAACAGCCCGCTGCGTGATGCATAGGGCTTGCAGAACACGAGATGCCCTACCCTACGAAAGCCTGCCGCCGCCCATGCGGAGACAAAGGCCTCCGTGGCGGTCCAGCCGTAGAAGCTGATGCATAAGGTGTCCGGCTTCATAAGGCGGTACACCTCGCGGAATGCAGGCTCCAGCCAGTCGGCGCAGGTATCGTTGGCGATCATGCGGCCCAGCCGGTCGCGATAGCCGCAGATATAGGGCGGATCGGTCAGCACGAAATCAACGGATTCGGATGGCAGTCCGGCCATGACCTGGACGCAGTCGCCGTGGAGGACGGTGTCTTCCGGCAAAGCCACCTCCGGGAAATGGAGGTGGCCGTCGCGGACGCGGTAAGGCGCGGGCATCATTGCCCGCGTCCTTTGCGGCTGGTGGCATCGGCCGCCTTGACGGTGCGGATAACCACGCGGCCATCCAGGGGCAGCAGGGTCAAGGTCAGGTTGAGGCCGTTGCCGTCCGCGTGCTGCCATGCAGCACCGATCTTGGTCCAGAAGGCGTTATCGCCTTTGCCTTCGACCACGTAGACGCTGTGCGTCGGCGTGGTGTTGGTGGTGTCGTTGCTCATGTCGGGGTCTCCCGTTGGTTGGTCCGGTCACACCCTTCGCGACCGGTCGGGGTCCCAAGGACGCCGTACGCGCGCGTCCGCAACGGAGGGTCCGGCCGAGGCTCCTACGGGATACGGCTGGATGCCTTGCGGAGGTGACGGACGGTGTCACGCCCGACCTACCGGTGCGACGGACGAGACCGGCCTGACGGAATGCCACGGCAAAGGCACCGCCAACGTCCTGCCGGAAAACGGCGGGACGCTGGGACCGGAGCCGCGTTCCGGCTTCGGGCGCAGCCATCATCGGCAAACAACGTCGGACGTAAAACGTCCGTCCGCTTCACGACCGGAGGTCTGTCACTCCCTCATAAGATTAGGGAGTGACAGACCTCACCAAATCCACTGTGGCAGCGGCCTTTTCGCAAATGCTCCGACACGACCCGCAAATGACGCTGCGCTCCGCTATACGCCGCGCCCATCATTTCCTGCCGTGAGGTCTGGCCACAGGAAGCCGGTGGCGTCCACTATCCCCCAGGCAACACACGCCTGATCGATCTCACTTGACCTTTTTCCCAATCACAGGAGAGCAGAATGCTGGCTCATCTCATACGTGCGCCGCCGCGGCGGCCGCCCCTCCGTTTGCCAACCTCCGGCGCGCGGATGCCCAACAGGGCACACCATATCGACCCGTCAACCGGCGGGTTCGGGAGGCTTCTACCGTAAATACGCATTCCGGCCATGCCGCGAATGACCTTCGCGGGGTGTCCTGCTCTACGGACAGGCATCAGCCATCAACACTCACCTTAAACACCTGAGGAATGGCGGGCTCTACTTCGGCGGTGCGTCCTTGCTGGTCGCGAAGATATGCTTGAAGCAATTCGTTCGATTGTTTCTGGTCGTGTGGAGCTTGCGCAATTACCGCCCAATGCTCGTGACGCGCTTCATCTCTTCGTTGATTCTTCCCGCAGACGCTGGTCCGAGTTGGTGGAGGAGCTTCCGGATGAAGCACCCGCGCGTTTTCCACTTGGCAGCTATGAATTGGGCTTCTCGCTTGTAGGAGCTCAGCCAGCGGCGAACCTCGCCGAACTTCAAGCGCGGCTGGAGCACGCCCGCCGCATCAGCCTTACGGGTTGGCCGTTCTTTCTCCGGATGAACACTCGCGAATGAGCTGCTTCCGGCAACATGTGCCAGTAGGTGCCGGGCCGCGTCATAGCGCTGACCGCGTGCTTCTGAAGGTCTATCTCGTCCTTACCCGCGCGACGATGCCAAAATAGAAACTGGCGGCGGCATCCCTGCTCCCAGGCGTTCCACGCAGCCATTTGATAGTCGCGTGGTCGCCAGCCATGCGCCGGAATGCGGATCGTCGCCATTACGTTTCCGAGAAGCGGACAACCTCAACCTTCAGCGGGCCGCCGTCAGGATCGGTCAAGGCCACTTTGGCGCCGTACTTCTTCGGCTTCAGCTTCTCCGCGATCCACTGCCGTGTTTTGATGCGGAGGTCAGAACGCCGGAGAGCTTCACCATTCTCCTGCCAGCCAATGTTCTCGCCGTCGGCGTTCTTCTTCTCCATCCAGTCGTTCGAACCATCATCGGCGATGTCGATCATCTCGTCGACAAGAGCGTCGGTCTGGGCATCGCGCGCGTACGCGTACTTGGTGCGGAAACCCTCATGCTCTTCAGAGGCAAGCCAATCGAACACTGTGCGCTTTGCCGGCATATCCTCATCGAGACAGATCGACCGAAGACTCTCGCCTTCCGCCAATCGCTCGCAAATCTTCGCCGCTATCGCGTCGGAGTACCGTGAAGGCCTCCCTTGCTTATTTTCCGCCATAGGTTTCGACGCTTCTGTTCGTGGGAACCTCGCCCTTGAGGCCTCCAACACTTCTGTTAGTCTCTCAACCGAAACATTTATGGAGGCAGACTTGAACAAGGATCAGTTGTTGGTGCGCCGCGCTGGATATCAGGAGGAACTCGACAATGTCCTTGAGTCCCTTGCACTTTATGAGAACGGCAGATTCACAATGCATGGCCGCACAGGAGACGGTCCCTTCGTCGACATGACGGCTCAGATGAGAGACCAGTGTCACAGAACGAAGGCTACTCTGGAGCGGATAATTTCCGAACTTAATGAGCGGATTGCGGCACTTTGAAACCTCTACCCTATACCGAAGATACAGTGAGGCATCTGAAAACGAGGGCTAGAGATGAATACGCCGTCACTGCAACATCGGGTCAATCTGCTTGATGATGGGTTAGTTGTTACCGACGAGGGCGAATATCTTGGCACATGGGACGCCGACGATACCGATGCGTTTGTTAGGTTTTTTCCCGACGGCGCGGTCGAATATCTGTTTCTAGACCCGTTCAGATGGGGGCTTTGCAATCGGATTGAGGCCTGGCACGCGAGCCTGTCAAATGGAGAATGAGAAGCCGGACCGAAGCCCGGCTCTCGTTCGTAATGTCTATGTGCGCCAGCGCCTATCATATGGCTCGGCGCTACTTCGTGCAGTAACAACAATAGCCTAGGTACTGCTCATCTCCCACCTTGTAACCGTACATTTGGCCGGGCGGTATATACAGCCAATCCCCCGCCCCCAGCGTGAGGTTGCCGGATGGTAGATCCGTAAAAGTGATACTTCCCAGCGTTATAGTTCGGATGAAACCCTTTGTATGCCTATGAGGCTTAACCACAGAGCCAGGCTTTGCTGTGACTTGGAAAAGCGCTGTACCGTCACAAAAAACAAAGGGTAGAGCAAACTTCTCTACTGTTTCCTCTTCGGGCATGTGGTCTGAGAATTGCGCGTCTATAATTTCACTCTGTCCGAGCGCGTATGCGGAAAAAGCACGTTTAGCGTTTTCTGGGAACTCTTTTGAAGAAACAACTTTGTCTTTCGAAAATCCGAAGGACATCGCTATATCTTCAAATTTATCAACGTTTTGAACGCAATAGAACCGTTCTTCCCCCATTTTGGCCTCCTTTGCCATCGAAATGATAAGCATGACACCATACAATCGAAAAAAAACAATCCTAGAATGCAGATAAATCAACCCTAAGTAAGGTGTTCGGCTATTGGGCTTTTAATCCATTGCGAGGATCGAACCGACGAGGTCGATCTGGCAACAAGATCATTTCAAGTTTCTCGGAATTCAAGCATGATCGAGAAGGCAGATTGGTAAAACCCGAGGTCCTCCGGTTGCTACCGGATCGCTAATCGTGATGCAAAAGCAACTTTCAAGTTTCCGCTTGGCGCTACAGTTCTTCACCTTCAGAGTAGTCGACGTAGATAAAGCCGACCGGTTTTCCAACCCTATCGGTTACCTCATGGTGGCCTTCGTCCAACTCGTCGATTTCAAATCGATCCGCCAATGCTCGCAATACGTCAGCGGCCCACCTGTTGTTCACTGCGGCCGTCGGGCCGGTGAATTGCAGTTGGACATCGCACGCCAGATACTGCGTCAGTTCGCCGTCACTACCCATCTCTTCCATCCCCTAGTTGGGTCGAAAGGGTATAGAAGGCAGAACACCAATGACAAGCACGCGGGACTTTCGGTGGCGCAGAATACTGCATCTGCCCTCTGATAGGCGTTAAATGGCAAACACGCGGGCCCGCCAGGTTGCATCGCAAGCGCTCGCTCCGTTAGTCAGGAATGCAAGGGCGGGTATTTTCGGCAATAGCACGCCAATCGGCCGGATAACTTCCGGCCGGTGCCCCGTGGGTGACTCTGTGGCCCCCAACAGCATCAGGCACAAATCAATTGTGCGTAATTTACGCGACTAGGCGAACGTTTTCAACCCCTATCTCAATTTCCCGAATGGTTCCCAGGATCTCGACAGCGGCCCGCACCGCACGCCTTCCCGCAACGCTCGTGACGCAAAGGTGATAGCCCGCCAAGGCACCGTTCTTCACCTCCACGGTTTGTCCCGCCTTGAGGCGGCGAGCCGGAGGCCGCAGCACATCGAAATCACCACGGGCCTCTGCTTCCTTGAGGTTATCAACTATCTCACGGGATACAGGCAGCGGCGTTCCCTCGCCGTCGCGTAGAAGACCAATCACGTTCCGCATGTCATGGATTCGGCCCACGTCAGCGGGGTGCAGCTCTGCGAAAGCGTATCCGGTGAACAGCGGGAACTCCCGAGAGACCCAGGCTTTTGTCCGGAAGTGTCGCACTTCCTTCCGCATAGTCGGGAAGTAGGCATTAACTCCAGCTTCTTCAAAATCCTTGAGAGCTTGCGACCGCTTCCCGGCCCTCAGACGTGCCACATACCACAACATATCAAACCTCGTTCCTTGCCTGGGAGAGAGACGCCGCACCGGACTAGTGCGACATCAGGGCCCGATATTGGGCAATGAGGTAATCATCAGTTTCCGCCGGATCGAGCGCCGGGATAGCCAGCATAGAAAGCTCATCGGCCCGCTCGTTCCCCCTTACGCCGGAATGCCCTTTCACCCATTGCAGAGTGATCGGGTAGTCCGTCAGCGCTTCATCAAGCGTCCGCCACAGGTCAGCGTTTTTCAGCTCGCCCTCCCCGCGCTTCCAGCCGTTTTTCCTCCAGCGCCGCCGCCACTCATTGCAGCCCTTCACGACATACAAGCTGTCGGAATGCAGGTGGACTTTTCGCCTGGGCGCACGTCGTGGATAGGGAAAAAACCGATCCTCTGTCATGCGGCGCCATCCACGACACATACATCCGAATGAAGCACATAGCGGGCATGGGAGCCGGGAAAGTCCCCGCCATGGCTTTCGCGCACCGTCTCGATGGCAAAGCCATATCCGCGCAGCTTGAAGACGTAGTGGCTCCAACGGGGCCCGGGAGGGTTCATGGGCGTGCAACCGGCCATGCCGGCGCGCATCAAGTTTTCCAACGCCCACTTCTCACGCCCTTTCAGCGTGATCGGAAGGGAGCCGGCCAGGTCGTCACAACGCTGGACGCGGATTTGGTTCTGTGCTCTAGGTTTAGAGGTCATGGGGGTGGAGTGCTCCCCATTTCACCGGACAGATCGGCTAGTTTGATTTAGCCCTGATGAACTGCCGAGGGGAAGCCATCTTGAGTGCGGAATGGGGATGGATTTCGTTGTAGTCTTCGATCCATCCGTCGATGAGCCGGAGCGCCGTTTCGGCGTCTGGCAGAGCTGATATGCGCACGTAATCCCGTTTCAGGGTTTTGACGAATGCCTCTGACATTCCGTTCGACTGGGGACTGGCGACCGGCGTGAAGCA
>NZ_MYFN02000021.1 GCF_004514425.2 Shinella sumterensis | reverse complement strand
CCTGCGCCACCGATAAAGCAGATTGGGCGCGACGCCATGGCGGCGAGCGGTCGAAGATACCGTCTCGCCTGGTTCGAAACTCTGCTCAATGATCGTCAGCTTTTGCTCGGTTGTCCACCGCCTGCGGCGGACATCACCGGTCAGCAATTCAACGTGTCGATATGCGTTAGACATAAGCCTGTCCTCAAGCCTGTGCTTGAGCCTTTCTGCTTATGCCGACTGTCCGGTCGAAAGTGGGGGCAGTTCACTGAGCACCCGCCGGTCAATGTCATTTCTAAGGCCTGTCTAACCTGCTTGGCTCGTCTTCGGGCGGGCCGTGCAGCACGTAGGTCAGAGTCCGCAAAGCCACATCGCCGCCATGAGCTAGGGGGTCTATAATCCGCATGTACTCGTTCAATATTTCAATCGTCGCTGCATCCGGTTCGGTCGCGGTAGACTTGAGCAGCTGCAGGAGCTCCCTCACACGGCGCGTCTCATCGTAATTCAGAGCCATTTTCTGGAACTGCTTAATGGTGTCGCGGACACGCTCTTCATAGGATCGCGGCCCAGGCGCCAGAAGCGATTCAAATTTACGCTTGGCAGCACGTTCCAGGTACATATCTCGCAGGAGATCCTGGTCAACTGGTTCCCGTTTGACGGCCTGCAACACCCGTGGATACGACTGTATCAAGTCGTTATCGGGTTCCTTTACCGAAACAATACGGTCAATCTCGACACATAAATTCCCAGTGCGGGCAAGGCTACGTTTGCCGTTCTCGTCTACTTCGTTGCTCAGCCGCTCTCGGACCTTCAAGCTGTGGGTCGCCTTTCCGCGAGTGACGCGCACATACAGCGGTCGGCAGTCGGGGGCCGCATCGAAACCATCCTCCGCCAGCCGAGCAAGATAGTAGTCCAAGACTCTGAAGCCGCGCTCTTCGACTTCACTGATTTCTCTAGCATAGAGGCGGTTCGCCTGGTGGCCTGCGCACGGGCCGTTTTCGATCCGATTCCGCATGAGATCGGCAACGACCTGATTACGTGGTTCGAACATCACTCGATCTCCAGCTTGACGCCCCTCGCCCCTGCACGTACCTCAAGAACAAAAACCATCGATCTGTGGATTACGCCTTAGCGGGTCGGCATCAAGCCTCGGCATGCGCCATAGTGTTTGTGTAGTTCGGAGGAGGCGGGTGCGTTGACACCGCAGCATCTCCCGCTCCCCCGACTACTGGCGCTATGCCCGCGGGAGATGAGAGCGCAGCAACGCTCTCATCTTTCCCACGCGGCCATAGTGCGACACGTTTGCCTGTAAGGCAAAACCGAAAGTGGATTTTCCAACTTTTTATTGAATGGGCCTGGAGCGCTCGTGGGGGGGGGGGCTAGGACAGATCCATCCCGCTATATTCGACGATTTTCTGCTTTAAATAGGCCTCCGCCACGCCGAACACGGCATTAACTGTTACAGAGCCGACCTTTCCAAGACCCGTCTTTACGACGTTCCATGTCTTGGGTTCGCGGATCGTACCAATTAGTTCGTGCCCTCGCGAAGTCAGCCTATGCACGGAATACACCAGATGCAGAATCGAAGGATCTTCGTCATCCGGAAGTCCTTCGACGGTCGCCTTTAGCAAGCCGTCCTCATCGGCGATAACGACATGATAGGTGATTTCGTCATCGCTCCATCCATCGATCCTAATGTTCTCAAGATCGTTGTAGGGGCGCGTTCCGTGCTCCTCGACGTACAGGAGTATTTCGCGCAACAGGTCCAGTTCTAACTTCATGTTCGCTATCCTCATGGACCGGGTCTGGCGGAACAATAGCATTTCTGAACGTCTTTGAGTTGATTTCTCCACACATACAATCTCGTCTCATGCGCTTGACATCTCCTCCAATGATGAGAACATAACGAGAACGAAACGGAGGTTGTCATGCAGGCAGATCCCATCCAGAAAGCTCTCGAAACCATTGCTGCTAGCCGCGCGCTGCGCGAGCGCCAGCTGGCTAATCGCGCCGAACTCCAGCGGAAGGCTGCCGCATCGGCGAAGCCAATCTACGTCCTGAAATCGAAGCGCCAGCTGGAGCTCCGCCTGCAGTGAAACCCGAACTCCGGAACGATAAGGACGAGGCCTTCCAGGTGTTGGCCCTTCATGAGTGGGATGCGCTCGAGGCCATTCGCACGGTCCTGGCGGAGCGGGATGCGATCGAGGAACGCCTGCGGATTGCGGTCCTGGCAATGGGCCGCGGGTTTACGCGAGGGTGGCGGCCGTAGGATTAAGAAGCTCAATCCCATCTTTAAACGATGGCGGGATTTATGTGGATACCAACACTTTATGCGCGCGGTATTCGACTGTTACTATCGACAACCATAAGGCGATCTGTTGTATTCCAGCATAACAGCTGGGAGTATTGGAAATGAGTTACGAGATCGAATTCTTATCGGTCGGCGACAGTAACGGTGACGCAATTTGCGTTCGGTACGGAAATCCACTCTCAGGTTTTGTCATTCACGTAGTGGACGGAGGGTATGCTCCAACCGGCCAAACCATCATTGATCACATTAACAAGTACTACGGAGCTCCGAAGCGTATCGACCACGTCGTATTAACACACGCTGACAATGACCATGTTTCAGGTTTGCTCGACGTGGTTCGTTACTTTGAAGTGGGAGCTCTTTGGATGAACCGACCGTGGCTTTACGCGGCTGAGATCGTCGGATCGTTCCATGGAAACTATACGGCAGAAGGGCTCTTCAAGACAATTCGTGCCGCTTATCCTCTCGTCGCTCAGCTAGAAGAGATTGCAATAGCCAAAGGGGTGCCTATCTATGAGGCGTTCGCTGGCACTCAGATTGGGGCGTTCACCGTGCTCGCCCCGACGCGCGACCGCTATCTTGAACTGATACCAGATTTCAATCGAACGCCCACATCATACGACGCTGCAGAAAAAGGCTTCATGGATCGGTTAGTTGAAGCCGCCAAGACTGTTGTTCGCTTCCTTGAAACTTGGACGAGCGAAGCCTTGCAGGAAAATCCCTCTCCAACCTCAGCTTCAAACGAATCGTGCATTGTTCAGCTCGCGGATTTTGATGGAAGAACCGCGTTGCTCACTGCCGACGCCGGACCGTCTGCTCTTAAGGAAGCGGCCCAGGTCGCAGCTTACCTTGGACGCCTTTCTGCTCCCACGTTTGTGCAAATTCCTCATCACGGCAGCAGAAGAAACGTGACACCTTCGGTCCTCAATATTTGGTTGGGTCCGCCTCTTCCAGAGGGCAGTAAGACCGTGCGAGGAACAGCCTTTTGCTCAGTCGGAGTGAACAAACCAGAATACCCTAGAAAGCGCGTTTCCAACGCCTTTATTCGTCGCGGATACAACGTTCACAGGAGCGGCACGGGTTGGATTAGGCACTATTACGACATACCCAGAGAAAACATGAAGCCGCTCACTCCAATGCCCTTCAGCAGCGCCTATGAGGAATAGATGTTGGACTGGCTGGACGCATACACCGTAAAGGCTAGACTGTTTCCGGCGATCCTGGCTGCTGCGCCTGCCTTGGCATTCGCCCTCGTTCAGGTGGGCGGGAAGTTGTCTGATTTCGGCCTCCCAGAGGTAATCATAACGATTACCGTGGCAGTACTCTTTTTCTATCTAGCGGACTTTTCCAGGCGTTCGGGGTTGAGGGTTGAGCGCAGGATGTTTGCCGGCTCTGGCGGACGACCCTTCCCGACGGTGCTACGCCATCGTGACGAAACATTGGATACGCGCTCGAAGCTGCGTTACCACACCTTTCTGGCTACCAAACTTGGGACGGCCGCACCCACAGCCTTATCAGAAGCCAGTGCGCCAAAAGATGCAGATGGCTTCTATATCGAGTGTGGCAATTGGCTGCGTGAAAACACTCGGGACCACGAGAGATTTAACGTGCTTTTCAATGAAAACATCACTTACGGCGCGAGGCGAAATCTACTGGGACTTAAACCGGCCGGTCTTCTCTTGAATGCCCTTGTTGTGATCATAAGCATAATCCAGTTTCATTCAGGCGGATGGGAAGACGTCTCGAGACACGGAGCAATATTGCTAATTGCAGCTATACACGCGCTGGTTTTCCTTTTTTTAGTGACGGAGGACAGCGTCAGGAACGCTTCAGATCAGTATGGCCGTCAGCTGGCGCTTTCATGTGAAACGCTCATGAATAGTTGAGTAGCGAGTGGCATGGTTGCGAAGTTGGTAGATCTGGCAACCATCACCCGGAACCTTTCGCCCCCATCCGCGTTCCGAGCGCGCAATGGGGGCATCGTATATGGAACTAGACAAACTTACGCTCACCGAAATCATCGCCCGGTTGCGCAAGCTTGCGGACGAAATGAGAGCGCAGGCACACGCCGGCACCACGCCGGCCTAGTGCGGCGCGGCCAACGAAAGGCCCTTCTCAACTTAAAAGCCACCGCCGCCGCTGAAGGTGGATTCCAGCGACGCCTTCGCCGCTTGGCCGAGTCGCGAGGCTGCCGCTTCGACGGCGTCCTGAGGCGAAGCGATGTTGCTGATCGTGACCGGCGCGTGGACCGTGATGTTTGGCCGCTCGCGGTTCGTCACCGCAACCTGCTGAACGCCGGAAGGCTGGTTCATGGCCGCGATGCTCGAGGCATCGATCGTGACTGGCTTCCCGCCATTCGGGCCAGCGAGATAAGCATCCAAAGAAGATGCGCGCCCGCCGTCGTCGCCATCGCGGTAGGGATGGCTGGAATTGTCATTCCGGCGGAACCACTCGGATGGAGTGGTGATCACGCTATCTAGCCAACGATTAAGGCCGCCAGCGCCCTCGCGGTTCTTCTTGTAGAGCTCCTCGATACCTTCCTTCGTCGATGGCATTCCGGCATAGGCATCGAACATTTGGAAGGCCGCGAGGACGCCCTTAAGCGCAACCGGCCATCCGCTCGACGGCTTGTTGTTGCTGGTAGGATTGCTGTCGCCGCCCGGCACCTGCGGAATCGGCACATCTTTGAGGATGCCACCAATCTTGCCGACGGCGCGCATGATGCCGATTGCCGTCGTAATGCCCGTGATCCGCGCGAGCGCCGTTGCTAGCGTCGTGATGGCACCAGCGACCATGGAGATAGCACCCGCCGCAAGCGCAAGCTTCAGCCCCTTGCCAGCGAGCTCGCCGAAGAACTGGGCGATCGGATTGTCCTTAAGCGAATCCTTGAACTCCCGGATGGCTTTTCCGTAGCCCTCGAACTTGGCGAACAGCCGGCCGAGCGTGTCGGCGGCGCCGTTGCCATCGGCCTTGCCGAATAGAAGATCCCCGAGGTCCCTGATGACTTCGCCGACGCCACCGTTGTAACCCAGCCCCTGCGCAAAACCGCGAAGCGACGCGCCGGCTTTATCAAAGATGCTCGCGCGTTGCCCCAGGGTGTCGAGCACCTCGCCAATCGCGCCGGCACCTTCCTTGATGGTCGGGAGCCAGTCTTCGCCCATGTCTTCGAAAACATATGCGATTTTGTTCCGCAGGATCTGCAGGGCATTGGACGTCGTGTTCGCCCGAGCTACATACTCGCGGAACGCAGATCCTGAATATTTCGTTTTGTCGGCCACGCTATCGAGCGCCTGGTCGAGCAGACCGATGTTTCCGACAAGCGGGGCAAAAGCTTTTGCCTCATCGCCGAAGAAATCGGACAGGAGCGAAAGGTGGCGATCCTTCGACTGTTTCGAGATGGCCGTCAGCACCGATTTGAGAGCCTTGGGCGCGTCCTTCTGCATCTGCTTGGCGAGCAACGGCAGATCCAGGCCGAGCGCCTTGGCCGCGTCGCGCTGGCTCTTCTTCGCAGACGAGCCACGGGTTAGCGCCTTGACGACATTCTGCATTGCCGTGCCCGCTGTCTCAGCCTGGGCGCCGGCCGCGATCATGGCGCTACCGATGCCCGCGATTTCCTCCTTGGCGAACCCGCCCATCTCGGCGAGCGATCCGACGCGCAGAAGATAATCCGTGATTGCGCTGGCCTTGCTCGCCATGTTGTTCGACAGGTGGTTGATTGCGTCGGCAAGATCGCCAGTTTCCGCAACGGTCAGACCGAACTGCGTCTTGAGCTTTGCAAGGCTTTCACCAGCATTTTCTGCCGACATATCGAAGGCGATACCGACACGGGAAGCCATCTCGGCGAAAGCCTTGAGATCCGTGGTCGCAACACCGGATTCGCCGGCTGCAGCAAACAGTTGTGCGATCTCCACCGACGTCATCGGCAGTTCGCGGGACATAGCCTTGATGGTGCGGCTCATGTTCTGGAACTGCTCGTCCGATGCTTCGACGACCTTGCGGACATCAGCAAACGCAGACTCGAATTCCATCGCGGCACCGAGAGTGCCGCTCACGCCCTCTCGCACACCAACATACGCGCCGCCGAATGCCGCAAGCCGGGCTGTCAGACCAACGAGCGACGAGCTTTTCGCCTGCAGGCCGTTTAAGGTGGTGCTGATCCCGCGCGCTCTTTTCGA
This sequence comes from Shinella sumterensis, assembly GCF_004514425.2. GTDB lineage: Bacteria > Pseudomonadota > Alphaproteobacteria > Rhizobiales > Rhizobiaceae > Shinella > Shinella sumterensis. The sequence continues at coordinate 39,177 of NZ_MYFN02000021.1, read as the reverse complement.
CACATTGTCGACGAGCGAGAGGATAAGGCTTGATTTCAAGACGGCCATGCTGCGCGCCTCCGATTATCGCTTTGAATACGCCCCGATGAATTTCGTCAGGCCATCCAGAACAGCGTCCAGGTCCGCCGGTTCGATCTGGTCGATGACAGAGCGCGGATGGCCGGAAACGGCGGCGAGAACGTCTAGAAGATTGTCGGCTAGCAGGCTGACATTGCCGGCGAGGAACGCGTCTGCGCCTCGCATGAGCAACGGAGAGTCGCCGAGCCGCGGTGGGCGCAGCGTAAGCGTGGTGATCATCTCCGGGCCGTTGGCAACCGGTCGGGTAAGTGTAATCGTCGTCATTGTGTTTCCTAGTTTTTGGGGGATCTGAGCGGGAGCGTCGTCGCCCCATGTTCGGTCGGCCGCCCAGCTGCCGTTCCAGCCAGGCGGTTGCGATAGGTCAGCCAATGCGGCCTCCTTTAGGATGTGGTTGGGTTTTGGTGGTGGGTGGCTAGTTAAGAAGCGGCAAGGATTTCCGCGGCACGCCCGGCGCCGAAAAGGCCGACCGCCATGGTTTCGAGAAGCGGCCACAGCTCGTGATCGCCTCGATATGATGAGGCAGCCCGGAAAATGTTCTGGATACGCACTGGCTGTGTGGCCATCGCAGCCTCGACGGCATGTGCCTCGTCATCAGTCATGCGCGACCACAGATCGACCGGATAGACGATCGTCACTGAATCGGGCTGCCCTCCGTCGCTAGGCGGGATAAACTCGCCACCTTCCAGCTGGACGAAACCTGCGAAAACATCGTCCGGAACTTGTTGCCAGATGGGAAGAAGCTCGCCGGCCTCGTCGCGATCTGGTGCATAGGAGATCGTCGTAACAACGCCATTTTCGATAATGCCCCACTTCATGCGTCAAACCCTCGTAAGCTTCACGGTGGCGTACTGCTCCGTACCATAGCCGTCGGCAAAGCCTCCGGCTCCGCTCGTAGCGCAGCGGTGTTCAACTCGGTACGTTTTGCCCGCGACAACGGGTGCGATGCCGTAACTGGTATTGGAGGTAAGGCCGCTGTTTGACGCGTAGCTGCTCATCCCCACCCCCGCTACAACGTTGTCGGTGACGTTGAACAGTCGGCTCTGGAAAGCATCGGTGCGGTGTGATGGGACGGTCCATTCACAGATACAATCATAGGCCGGAGTGAATGTGTTGCCGGACGGCGCGGGCACGATGCCGAGTGGGTCGCTCACTTCCGTGTTCAACTCGCGCGTCACCCAAGACCCCGATGCAATCGTGCCCGGGCTGGTTCCAGCGGCCTTCTGATCAGCGAGGATGGCAACCGCGCCAATCGAACCAAGATCAACGTTCCGATCAGGCATGATGATATCGCGCTTCTGCCCGGCAGTGATGCCAGTCAGATTAAAGCCGAGCCTTTTTGTCGGGGCGGCAGATGGTGCCAGAACGGCATCCTGGATCGAGCCGGTCATCACGCCGCCAGATTTATCCAGCTTTGCGGCAAGCGCGCTCGCATCCGCCTTCAACGCCAAAGCGGCCGTCGTAGCGGCCGCATCAGCCTTCGTCCCGATGAGCGCAGCCATGGTGGCCGCAAAGTTCGGATCGTCACCAATGGCCGCGGCGAGCTCGTTGAGCGTGTCCAACGCGCCAGGGGCGCTATCCACCAGCGCGTTGAACGCCGCTTTCACGAAGGCCGTCGTGGCCAACTGTCCGCTGTCCGTTCCAGGCGCTGCTGTCGGGGCCGTCGGCGTTCCCGTGAAGGCGGGACTATTAAGCCCCGCCTTCGACACAATAGCCGCCAGAGCGTTTGCTACGTCCACGTCGATGGCCCGCAGGGCGGAGACAAGGCGGTCAATGTCTACCTTGAGCGTATTCCCGACCGCGGGCTCTTGATAGCCGCGGTTCGGGGTCGTGTTCTCAGTCACCATCTTGTGGAGTCCTTAGAATTGAGAAGCCCGGCGCGACGGCCGGGCTGCGTGATGATGTTGGTGGGTGGTGGTGTCCGCAAAGCTGTCCGCACTGACGGCACCGCGGACACTCGAAAGTGCCGATTTCCGGGCAATCGGATTGCCCGCGGACACCTTTTCAAACTGCGCAATCTGTCGGAGCTCGGGCGTTCGCGCCCGCTGTGCTATATTTGCAACACACGGTCCCTGACCAGGGGGCTACCCCTGGCGCCGGCCTTTGTTGGCCGCGGCCAACACCTTCGCCCAGCCGGGCGCAGTGGCTTCAGTGCGATGACCGTTGCGCGCGTTGACCGACGCGACGACCTTTGCCCACGGCCCGGTTGGATTGCCTGAGCTGCGAGTGCCAGAAGCCACACGCGCCCATGATGCCTTTGTCGCGGCCGCTTCTGCATCGGCTTTCTCAGCCCGGCGGCGGGCGGCCTCCTTGATCAAGACGTCATTCATTGTTTCACCAACTCGTACGAGAATTCGGCTACACGCTCGGGACGTGTCGGTGCGGGCTTCAGTTGTTCCGCGGCCTGCTGTGCGGCGTCATGCTGATCATATGCGGGCTTCCAATAGGGGTCCGCTGCGGCATCCAGGGCGGGGAGCACGATCTCCGTGGCAAGCGGGGCGATGCGGTAGCCGCCCTGATCCGGCATGTATTTGGTCCGGCGGAAGCGCTTGCGAACGACCTCAAGAGGGCCGTGTACGGTCTGAACCAGACCGTACGTCAGCGGCCGCTCTACGCTGTCAGAGCGGTCGGTGAGCATTCCGCGGCGGTGCTTCTGGTGCTGATGGACATGGTGCTGGAGATCGTCTTGAATGGGCGCTGTGCCGTCGATTGTTGTCCAGAGATCCAGAATCTCCTCACTGAGCTCTTCGCGATACAGGACAGGTTGCGACCGCGCATGCTCGGGATCAAACAATGCCGGCGCCCCTTCCGGACGATCCGCATTAGCAGCACGAACGGCGATCGACGCCGCAGCGAGCTCGGCGAGCAACTCCCGGATGGCCATGGCGGCGCGCGGGTATTCCTTCCGCATGCGCTTCTCGGCAGCTTCGCTTGCGGCTTTGGCCTCGTCGTAACGGCGCTGGCGCTGATCAGCGGCTTCAGCCTCGAGGGCGGCTTCGTGATCTTGCTCCAAGCGGCGGATGCGGGATCGAGCGGTGTCCGCATCAATCTGCGCGTCGGCCTTGGCGTCTACCAGAACGCGCAACGACTTCTTGTCGGCGGTCAGCAGCCCGGCATCGTACTCCGCCTCGGTTGTGGCGACGGCGGCCTCTGCCTGGGCGAGCTCGGCTTGAGCCTTCTCGATGGCGGCGGCCAGATCCATGGAGGACTGCTTACCGATGAGTTTTGACAGGAGTTTTGACATCAGGATTCCTTCTGGAGATCGGCCCTGAGGGCCTGAACGGTGGGCGCTCCGATAAGACGCGCGGATACCGCTCCGGCTGCAGGTTCGGCGCGGCCGAAGACCACAACATCTCCGTCAAAGGCGATGGTTGCGGCCGGTGGATTGAAATAAATGGCGACGTCCCCGCACGGGATATCCTCACTGAACAGCATGTCAGCAACGGCTTTCCGGAACGACGTACCCTCATGGTCGGTGAGAGCGGCGAAGGCATGCGCCGTTTCCGCAGCGCCGCCGAGACCGGAATCCGTGATCGAAGCGATGAATAGTGCGACGATTTCGTCTTGGCTCGCGTTGTCGGGATATCGGCGTGAGCCCTCCGTTTTGGAGATAATGCCAGCATCTTGCAGTCGGCTTGCGACGGCCTGGGTTCGCCCAGGTCGCAGGTAAAGATGACGTGCGAGCATCTGCACGCAGGCGGTGAGACGCATGTGCTTCTCCTGATTTTTTCGGTGGTGGGGAATAGACGGCAAAAAAGGACCGCTCCTGCAAAGGAGCGGCCAGGTGCGCGGCCTGTCTGACGAACCGCGGTTTTCGGAAACTGGCCCGGTGTCGCAGCCGAAGCGCGCCAGCCGGGAGACCGCGTCCGCAAGGAGACGGCGCGATGCTGGAATAGAAAAAGCCCCGCGCAAAGGGCGGGGCCAAGGGAGACGTCGGGGAACGCCCTATATCTAAGGGGTCCAGAAATCGGCCAAGTTGGTATTATGCGGCGATTTTTTCTGAAATTTTTTTCAGCGTCCGCTCCACCATCTTCCTACCCTCATGCGATGCGGATGACTCCGGATGCTCGAAACGCATGCCGATGGACCGGAAACTGGCGTCGTCGAGAATGGCGTCAATCACCTCCATGTCCAGGTCGTCGATGCCGGCGGCAGCCATGTTCTCGGTGCGTTCCATTTCTGTCAGCGCCTCATGCATGGCGATAGACGAACCGCCAACGCCCTTCGCGTCGGAAATTCCGGCCAATCGGCCGTAGTCCGCGGCCACGCCATCTGGCAGTCGCTTGACGGGCGGCATGCACTTCGTGTTGGCAATGGCCGTTGCGAGGACGTTGTCATTCGCTGCGGCGCGTACTGTCCTTGGTGACGGCGCGAGAGACCGGGGAGCGTTGGGGGACTGCGCCGAGACATAGGTGCTGGCCGACTGCAACCGCGTGTAAGACTTGTCCTCTGCCGGCTGTGCTGCAACGTGTTTTGCGGTTTCCGACTTCTCGTCGTAGACGAGCCCAAGAGGGTCTGCGGTATAGGCGGGGCGGCGCTTCTTTCCCTTGTGGTCACCGTAAGCGATGAGTTCCCCATCGCGAAAAATGAGGCCGGTCAGCTTGCCACGCCAGTTTGTCGAGCCGAGTAGCACATTACCTTCGATGAACGTGAAGCCGCTGCCATCGTGCCGGAGTACAACGTTCTGAAAATGTCCGAAGCGGCACTTCTTGATCACTACGTGTGGGCGATATGCCGCGCCGAGAGCGTTTAGGAATTCTGGTATCGACGGCATGAAGGCGCCCTGATTATGAACACGTTCCGCGCCCATGCCGACGTCTGCTTTTTCGCCACCGGCAGGCCGATTGTCATTCACGACCGTCACTGGCGGGCGCATGAGTTCCTTCACCAGCCGAAGAGGGACGATGAGCGGCGACTTGTTTTCAACCATCCAACGCTCAATGCGGGTCGCGTGCTGGCCGTGCTTGTCGGCTGTCCCAGCCGCATTGCGTTCAGCCAGCCAGGCACAAGAAGGCCCATCATTGAGAAGTCGGACGGTCACGCCAGGTAGGCGTGCCGTGACGCGAGAACCAATCCATTCCTTCGAACCCGTGCGGGGCGGCGAGCGGAACGGACGAATACGCTGCGGGGCGTAGTCCTTCCACTCGATTCGAGCGGGCGTGGGCGGAACGAGCCAACCACGGGAGTCGTAACTTTCGTTTATGGATGAGCGGGGACCGTGTCTCCCCCATTCGCTGATGGTTGCGGCAGAAGTGTACAGACGATGGCCTTTCGGCATCGCGTCCTTGCGGTCGAATATCATGTATTCCCCGATGTCAGATGAGCGGCGCCGTTCTGGTCTTCCGCGAAGGCTCAGCCTGGGCTGGCCGGTTGCTATTGTTGACGGTAGTACATATTTACAAATTTGTCAAGATGGCTATTGTGTTTCGGCGTTACCTGTGATAAGGGCCGCGCCCGTTTCCCGTAAGGAAACCGGAGCGGGACTGCGGTGTTTCTGGTTGGCGGAGATGATCCCATGACGTATCAAGAGGAACGCATTCGACGACACACCTACGAACTTTCACAGACGACCGGCTCACCGCGGGGGGATGGCACCGAGGTCTGGCTTCATTCGGAAGCGGATGTCGCTCAAACGGATCCAGCAATCGCAGAAGTTACCCCTGACATTGCTGCGCGCCGAGGGAGTGAGCGCGACAAGCTTTAGACATGGTCGGAGGCTGGCGAAGTCAAGCATAAGGTAGGTGGGTGATGCGGGGGCAGGCGAGGAGGTCCAGCCGCCATCCCGCAGCTCAAAGACCGGAGCTAGGCTTTATCTTTTCGGACTACTTTGTTGGATATGTAAACCTGCTGACCTCGTTCCGTCAGCGTGAGAAATTCTGCCATCTTGCCGTCTGTGGTCTTTGAGACTCGCGTGGAGATTAAGCCCAGCGCAATGAATTGGACCTTGATAGTCGACCTATCTGTTGAATTCATTCGATACGGGGTACGCTCCCCTTTTTGTTCTGCCGCCATCGTCAAAGCGTTAAGTATGATTGCTTCAGTGCGCGGCGTCGAGAGATTACTGGCGAGACCCAAAAACAATTCTCTCCAAGTAAACTTGGCATCAGTATCAGGATACCGAATTCCTGAAGAGATCCTATATTTGTAAGAATATCTGATCACCACCTCATCATCTAAGTCCGCTATGTCAGGAAACCTTTCTGCCGGTTCTGCTTTCATTCTTGCCAGCTCAGCTCGGAGACCGACGTTCTCTTGGAGAGCGGCATTCGCCTGCTCCAGAGTTTCTTGATTGGCTGCGGCATTACCACGGATCCAGCCAGTTTGCGGATATGCGGTGAACGAATGCATGAGGGATTTGAGTACGGCGAGCTGCAAATCCTGTCGGTTGGTCCACTGACGAACTAGCCGTCCGCCCATCACCTTATCCCTGAAGGCGTTCAAGGAAGCGGCGAGCTTGGGCTTCACATCACTATTCTGGACCGAAATCGCACCAGGTTCGCCATGCACAAACGCGATGACAAACTTGCCCGTTTCGACTGCGTAGTCGTATTCTCTTTCCGTAAAGCTGATGCCCTCGGCATCGAGTGAGCCATATCTTCCACCCACGATAAGCAAGTAATAGTCACATTCATCGATAACTTTCTTGATGTACGTAAGTTGCTCGACGTCAGCTGCCGGAAACAGCTCCATTCCCGCGGGGATATGGTTTAGGTCGAGAATGTTCCTGATTGTATCTTGCCGCTCCTCAACGAGATCCCGGAACGTCGACGAGACGAAAACCTGATACTTCTTTTCGGCCATGTCCAACCCTGCATTGCGTGAAATGCGATGTAAACTCACGAGCACAGATGATTCAAGTCAGGGAGTGGAATTCCACCCCTGCAGGGGGTTATTGTGGGGTGGAAGTCTAAGCTGTCGCCTTATGCGGCCCGAAATCTTCCGATGTCAGGATGAGGCGTCGCTGCGGCTTGGACGGAAAAAAGAGCTTTGACAATAAAACTATGTATGATTGTGCCGAAAAGCCTTGTGAGATTGTATTTGCTGGAAGCACTGGAGCATCCAAACCTTGAGAACCGTTACACCCTCTATCACTGAGACCGCGTTCAACTGCCCTCACTGTGGCGTGCTAGCGCACCAGCATTGGTACATCGTACAAGCTGATCTTTTAAGCAACGGTCGCGTACCAACACTGGTGGAACCAAGTGACATAGAGGATTACCAAAAATCGAGTAAGCAGCCGGATGTGAAAACAGTTTCTAGATTAGAGAGAATGCTGAGCCGGCGTCCGTTGATTCATGCATCGTCTTACCACGCTGACATGCGCGTAGAAAATCTCTGGCTATCTAAATGCTTCAACTGCCAGGAAGTCGCGGTATGGGTGGGCGGAGTCATGTCCTATCCTGAACCTATAAGTACCCCGGCCTCGAACAAGGATACACCGCCAGATATTGCTCGCGATTATGATGAGGCCAGATTGATCGCACAAAAATCGCCACGAGGCGCTGCAGCACTTTTGCGGCTCGCAATCCAGAAGCTCTGTGCCCACCTGGGTGAGCCCGGCCGCAATATCAACGACGATATTGCGGCCTTGGTTAGCAAAGGTCTCGATCCGCGAATTCAGCGTGCACTCGACGTTCTTAGGGTGGTTGGCAACGAGGCCGTTCATCCTGGAACAATAGACCTCAAAGACGACCCAGACACGGCGGAGAACCTTTTCAAGCTTTTCAATCTCATTGTTGAGAAGATGATCTCCGAGCCCAAGCTTGTTGATGAGGTCTACGCAACCCTACCTCCTGAAAAAATTGAGGCTATTGAACGTCGTGATAGAGAGAAAGAATCGCGGTGAGACGTGCCCTCACCCCGGTCGGCTGTGTTGCGCGGGGTGACAGTCACGCCGCCTTGCGGCGCCACAGGCTCCCCTCGGTCGTCGGGAACATTTCCCCACCGTCGACCGTCTTCAGGACAACAAACTCGATGTAGTCGGAGCCTGGATTTGTCACTACTCCGATAGCGCGACACGGTTCGCCGTCGATGTTTTCGGCATCGAACGGATCAATTCGAATCATACCCGCAGCAACGGTCGGAGCGCGCTCCTCCTGTTGCTTGGCATGCCCTTCCAGTGCGTCGAACATTGCGGTCCGCATATCTTCGTAATCCATTATGCGGCCTCGCTGATACGGCGGTACGTCAACGCCTTGCCATCCGCCACCACGGCTAGAGGTTTGTAGAGAAGTTCATCGGTGTCTTCGCAATTGCTCATGTTTAGGGCATTCATGATGTTTCTGATGATGGCCCGCCCTTCTTCCTGGTAGGATTTGATGCACGCCTCGGTATAGAAGTAGTGATGCATGGTCTCGCCCTCTGTCGTCTTGAAGGTGAGGAAGACTGAAGTGTCACCGCCCGATTGGTCCACCTCGCCGTCGATGAAAACACCTTCATGTCGGCCAATGGGCCACGACTCAGGGGAGCCGCGCATCCAGAGGGGAGCGTCATCGTTCGCCGGTTCGGGCGGCTCGCTGGTGGCTGCCGGCTTGGGCGTGGCATTCGCTTTAGCCTTGGCTATGGCAGCCCCCTTCGCGTCAATGTGGATCAGCGGCAGGTCTTCATTCCACCGCTCGCCCTTAAGCCAGTTCGCTGGTTCGGGTATCCATTTTTTGTCCGTGCCGTGTTTTAAGTAGTGAGCGGCCCGGTCCTTTGCGGCGTCTATAACGATGTCCACGTCGCTCTGGATGTGTGCCCACTCGGCACGGGCCTTCTTCAGGCCATGCTTCCGCGGCCATGCAGCCCAGAACTCTGCGAACCCGTCTCCCGAAGCCGTTTCCGCTGCGGTGGCCGACAGGCCATCCGCGGGCGGCGCCAACGGCGCGGCTTCGAAATTCCTACCTTCCTGTAAACCGGCATTGTATGCCGGTACAGGTAGGTAGGTTTCGGTATCGTCCGCGATACCACTATCAGGACTAGAGGTATCGTCCGCGATACCGCATGAGGTATTGCCAGCAGTACCGCTAGCAGAGGTATCGTCCGCGATACCGCTAGAAGCAAAGCCGAAATTGAGTGAGTATTCGGTGGGACGGGTGCCCCTGCCTTCGACTTTAACACTGAACGCACCATGAGCCACTAACCGCCGAACAGACGCGATGATGTTGGGACGGGTGGACCCAGTGCCCTCTTCTAGAAAGCGGAGACTAGCGCGAGCACCGCCGTACTTCGGGTAATATCTGTCGATGATGATTGCAGAGACCTTGTGGTCGAGGCTCGTCGACCAGTCCGTCAGGATAATAGAGCGCAGGAGATTTAGCTGCGCCACGGGGCCGTCGTGGCGATCAGCGGCTGCCATGCGAGCGCTCCTCCCTTAGAGCGCGCAACTCAGCGCCGCGCTCCCATAGGCATACGTAGATTGAATTTCCCTCGTCCGTCCGGCGAACACGCTGGATCACGCGCCGATCCAGAAGCCTCCGTATTGCAAACTGAACGGTGCGGCGGCAGGTGCCGGTTCTGCGCTCGAACTCCTTATGCGTGAGCGCAGACTCCCCCTTCAACAGGCATTCGTCGGCGATTAATTGCGCGATACATGTGGCGGTTCTGGTGGGAGTCAGTCGTACGACTGCGCCCATGAAATCCAGCGCGGCTTGGATCCGCGATTCTGGCACTTCGTCTAGCGAACTATAGTTCATCTCGATCCTCCTGGAGAGATTTTGCGCACAAGCGCGCGCCCGCCGGCTCGAGGCCGGCAGGGTGGTTATGTCGGTACTGCTCAATACGCGCTGTGCTTCGCTGCCTCGCCGAAGTCGCGGGCATAGGCGCTTAACATTCCAGCGATCGCTTTGAGCGCATCGGCGGTATTGCGCTGCTGATCAGCCGTCATGTCGTTGACGTCCAAGTCAAGATCAACGGACTCGGTGAGGATTCTAGCCGCGGTATCGAGCATACTGCGCGGCGTCGTGCCCCCCCCAGGGCCGTCGATGGTGTGGATGATCAGGGCGGCGGTCTGAATTTCGGTCATGGGTCCTCCTTCCGCTGGTGGGGCGGTTGTTGCATTTTTAACGTAGGGGTCGCCGGTTCGTATCTACGGCAATGATTGGCAACGAATGGACGTTTTCAGGCGCGTTTTCGCGCCACGAACGATCGCAAGAAATGCCGGATTTTCAGGCCTTCGGGGCTCATTCTCGTTGTTCGGGACGTGGGGGTCGAGTGTTCGAATCACTCCACTCCGACCAGCTGAAACCGCCGGAAGATCGCGCGGTTGAATGTTTCCCGAACCCTTTCAGAATTTCGACGATGGCTGCGGCGGTTGCCGGTGTTCGTGCGTGTTGTTATCGTTCCGCAAACGCCCGAATCGGGAGCTTGGATGACGCGTCAGACGATAGCGACCGCGCTGCTTTGCGTTTCGGCTGCCGGTATCGGGTTTGCCCTGCTCGCCTTCGTGATCGGTCTCTTCCCGTCGAGCCTGGCGCTGCTGGCGGTCATCGGGCTGGTGGTCGTGAGCCATCTTTTTGCCCGGCGGTAACGGTCGCACCGCACTCAATTCCCTCATCGTAAATGGACTGGCCCCATGCTGAAAGTGATTGCCCCGGACTTCATCGATTTCTGAGACGTCGGTTCGGGCCATGACGCCGCTTGGCGCCAGATTGGCGGTTGCAGCCCACTGTTGCAAATCCGCACGTTTCCCGCCCCATGTCCGGGGATGACCACAAACTTGGCGTGGAGATGATTCCCCTTTTGCGAGCACTGCGCTATGGCGAAATCAGGGGCCCGTCCCGAGTCACCGGGAACGGCTGAACGAAGTCCAAGGAAATGGCACATATGAACTCCCGCATCGCAATCCTGGCAGGCCTGGCGCTTGCCCTTACCGCATGCACCACCGTGAGCGTTCCCACGAACCCGCTGCAGGCGCGCTGGAACGGCAAGACCGCCGGCAGCTTCTTTGCCGCCTACGGCCCGCCGATTTCCGACACGAGCGCGGGCGGCACGACGCTCTACAAGTGGCGCGGCGGTTTCTCGAAGGGCCGTTCCTGCTCCGTCGAGCTGACCGTGAACGATGCCTACCGCATCACCAATATCCGCGCGATCGGCGACCGCGTCGACCCGAAGGGCGGCCCGAGCCATTGCGAGACCGTGCTCGACGCCGCGAAGGCGTGACGGGCGGCTGACCCCGCAGATCTGACAAGGGCCATGCGGCGACGCATGGCCTTTTTTCATGGAGGAACACATGGAAGACCGCCTCTACCACGACCCCGCCCTTGCCGATTTCTACGATCTCGAAAACGGCTGGGACCGGTCCGAGGACTTCACCTTCTGCCGGACGCTCGCCGCCGATGCCGACAGCGTGCTCGACCTTGGCTGCGGCACGGGGGAACTTGCCGTCGCGCTGTCCGGCGACAGGATGGTCGTCGGCGTCGATCCGGCGCCCGCCATGCTGGAGATCGCACGCGCCAAGCCGGGTGCGGCGCGTGTCGACTTCATCGAGGGAGATGCGCGCACGCTGCGGCTTGGCCGGCGCTTTGCGCTCGTCATGCTGACGGGGCACGCCTTCCAGGTGTTCCTCACGCGCGAGGACCGGCGTGCCGCGCTCGCCACCATCGCCGCGCATCTGGCGCCCGGCGGCCGCTTCATCTTCGACAGCCGCGAGCCGGCCTGCCGCGAATGGGAGGAATGGGGGCCGGAGGAATCGCGACGCCGCCTCGAGCATCCCCGGTTCGGCGCCGTGCAGGCCTGGAACGATGCGGCCTTCGACGCCGGCACCGGCATCGTGACCTATGAGACGCATTACGAGATAGAGCAGACCGGCCAGCGCCTGTCGGCCGCCTCGCGCATCGCCTTTCCCACCAGGGAAGAGCTGGAGGCGCTGATTGCCGACGCCGGCCTGCGGGTCGAGCGCTGGTACGGCGACTGGCAGGGCAAGGCCTGGGCGCCCGGCGCGCGCGAGCTCATCCCGCTCGGCACGCTCGCCTGACGCCCCCAGGCGTTCCCTCAGACGGAGCGCATCAGGCCGCCATCGACGCGGATGTTCTGGCCCGTGATGTAGCCCGCACCCTCCGAGGCGAGGAAGGCGACGGTCGCGGCGATCTCCTCGCTGGTGCCGTAGCGCTTCATCGGCACGCTGTCGCGCCGCTCCTCGGTGCCCGGCAGGCTGTCGATCCAGCCCGGCAGGACATTGTTGATGCGGATGTTGTCGGCCGCATAGGTGTCGGCGAAGATCTTGGTATAAGCGGCAAGCCCGGCGCGGAACACGGCCGAGGTCGGGAACATCGACGAGGGCTCGAAGGCCCAGGCGGTGGAGATGTTGACGATCGACCCGGACTTCTGCGCCTTCATGATCGGCGCGACCAGCCGCACGGGCCTGACGACGTTCAGCAGATAGACGTCCATGCCCTTGTGCCAATCCTCGTCCGTGATGGCGGTGATCTCGGCGCGCGGGCCGTGGCCGGCGCTGTTGACCAGCACGTCGATGCGGCCGAAGGTCGAGACGGCGAGGTCGACGAGCCGCTTGAGATCGTCGTTGGACTGGTTGGACCCGGTGACGCCGATGCCGCCCAGCTCGGCGGCCAGCGCCTCGCCCTTGCCGGACGACGACAGGATGGCCACCTTGAAGCCATCTGCCGCCAGCCGCCGCGCCGAGGCCGCGCCCATGCCGCTGCCGCCGGCGGTGATCACCGCTACCTTGTTCTCGCTCATGCCTGTCTCCCGTCTTCGAATGAGAACCGTTGATAGCACCTTCCGCCCCCGCGCGCGAAGCACCTTCCGTCGCCGGACACGGCAAATGCGATTTTCGAAGCCGCTTGGCCACCGGCGCCGATGCGACTATCAATCGAAAATCCGAGCGCCCCCGTCAGGAGCATGACAGATCGTGACTATGCCAGAAGACGCGCCCGCAGCGCGCCCGCGCCGGGCGACCCGCGTCACCCTGCTGTGCCGCGGCGCCACCGCTGCCAACCGGCAGGCGCGGTTCTCCGCCGAGGGCAGCCTCCTGCCGAAGGAGCCGGCGCGCGCGGCGGCGCTTGCCGAGCGTTTGCGGCCCTCCGACCGGGTGTTCTGCGCGCCGGAGGCCTGTGCGGCCGAAACGGCGGCGGCCTTCTCCGCCGCACCAACCCCCTGCCCCACACTGCGCGATCTCGACTATGGTGCGTGGAGCGGACAGACGGTGGACGAGATCGCGGGACGCTTTCCAGAGGCGCTGCGGCACTGGATGGCCGATCCGGCCGCGGCCCCGCATGGCGGGGAAAGCTTCGAGGTCGCAGCCGGTCGTGCCACGGGCTGGCTCGACGGGTTGCACGGCACGGGCGGGCGTATCCTTGCCGTGACGCACGCCATGCTGCTCAAGCTGGTTTTCGCGCATGTGGTGGGCGCGCCGCTGACGGCGGTCTGGCGCATCGATGTCGAGCCGCTCGGCTTTCTCGACCTGTCGAGCGACGGGCGCCGCTGGGCGCTGCGCGGTTTCGGCACGGCGCCGCCCCCGGCTGGTCAAGACGGCGGCGCGTGACGCCTCAGCCCGTTGCGGCGAGCGGCAGGAACGGCACGATGGCGCCCGTCGCCTCGTGGCCCGGCGCGTCCTCGTCCGCCGCGATACCCTCCGCGCCTTTGTCGAGGACGGCGCGCCATTGCGAGACCAGCGCCAGATAGGAGCCGCCACCGAAGCGCCGCGCCATCCTGTCCTGCTGGCGCAGCGTGATGCGCACCGTCGCACGGCTGAACCGATCCGTGTGGGACAGGAAGGATTCCGGTTCCACGCGCCGCGCCAGCCCATCCAGCACTGCCTTGCGCAGGATGGGCAGGTCCGGGCGCGCGAACTGCGAAAAGAGGTCCTGGAAGCGCGCATGGTCGTCGATGTCGAAATCGAGATCGCGCCCGAGGCTGTCCATGACGGGGTTGGCGGGATGCAGATAGCCGAGCGGCGCATGGTATTTCGGGATCGGCGTGTTGGCCGAATGGGTGCGCCGCGAGCGGATGAGGTGCGGCAGGAGATGGGTGTGCGGTCCCGGCGGCGAGACACCGCCGGTATCCGGGCCGCCGATCTTCTGGAAGACCTCGATGCGGCCGAGGCGGGTCAGCGCGACACGATGCGGGTGTGCCTTCTGGATGGCCGCCGTCGCCGGATTGTGCGGATCGAACAGGCTGCGGCCGATCTCGGCGCGCAGGGTGGCGAGAAGGGCCGGATCGTCGGTGCGGATGCAGAAATCGCATTGCGGCAGGGCAAGGCCGAGATCGAAGAGGATGGCGGCCCGGTCCGTCACGCGCACGGCCTCCGTGTCGGGGCCGAGTTCGGTCAGCGCCTTACGGCCGTTCATCGCCGCGTCGCGCTGCGGCAGGCAGAGCGCCACGCCATGGCTCCAGCGCTGCGGGCGGCAGCTCAGCGCCTCATAGGCGACGGGCACGATCTGCCCGACCGTATCGGCATCGAGCCGGATGGCGCCACGCGGCGTGGCGCGCACGAAGAGCGTCGGCGCATCGGCCTGCAGATATTCGCCCGGGTCCTGGTGAAATTCCGCGACGGCGCCGTAAGACCCCATGCTCCACCCGGCCCGCCGGTCGATGAGATGATCGATCAGGACATCCCTGATATCCGCCATGGTTTCCTCCGTCTCGATTGAACGCCGCGGCGTTGCATCGGCGGCGTGGACCGCGCCGGCCTTTTACAGCCGGCGCGGCCGGTTGGTCAGGCGGCCTTCAGCAGGTCGCCGTGCGGGTCGAGCACGAACTTGGTCGCCGCGCCCTGGTCGAAGCTCTCGTAGCCCTGGACTGCATCGTCGAGCGCGATGATCTTCGCGTTGACGATATCGGCGATGGGCAGGCGATCGTGCAGGATGGCCTGCATGAGTTGCCGGTTGTACTTGAGAACAGGCGTCTGGCCGGTGTGGAAGGACTGCGCCTTCGCCCAGCCGAGGCCGAAGCGCAGCGACAGGCTGCCCTGCTTGGCCGCGCTGTCGACGGCGCCCGGATCTTCCGTGACATAGAGCCCGGGAATGCCGATCGAGCCGGCGGCGCGGGTGATCTCCATCATCTGGTTCAGCACGATGGCCGGCTGTTCGCCGCCCGCATGGCCGCGCGCCTCGAAGCCGACGGCGTCGATGGCGCTGTCCACCTCGTTCGTGCCGACGACCTCGGCGATCATGTCACCGAGGCGATCGCTCTTGGAGAGGTCGATCGGCTCGAAGCCCACCCGGGCGGCATGGGCCAGACGGTCCTTGTTGAAGTCACCGATCATCACGACCGCCGCGCCGAGAATGCGGGCGGATGCGGCCGCCGCAAGCCCGACCGGGCCGGCACCGGCCACATAGACCGTCGAGCCGACGCCGACACCCGCCTTGACCGCCCCGTGGAAGCCCGTCGGCAGGATATCGGAGAGCATGGTGAGGTCGCGGATCTTCGACATGGCCTTGTCGCGGTCCGGGAACTTCAACAGGTTGAAATCGGCATAGGGAATGGTGACGTAGCGGGCCTGGCCGCCGATCCAGCCGCCCATGTCGACATAACCGTATGCGCCGCCGGCACGCGAGGGATTGACGGTGAGGCACACGCCGGTGTCCTGCGACTTGCAGCAACGGCAGCGCCCGCAGGCCACGTTGAACGGCACCGAGACGATGTCGCCGATTTGGAGCATCTCGACGTCGATGCCCTTCTCGATGACCTCGCCGGTGATCTCGTGGCCGAGGACGAGGCCGGGCATGGCCGTCGTGCGGCCGCGCACCATGTGCTGGTCGGAGCCGCAGATATTCGTCGAGATCACCTTGAGGATCACGCCGTGTTCGATACGGCGGCCATCGGGGGCCTCCAGCTTCGGATCGTCGATGTCGCGGACCTCGACCTTGCCGGGTCGCATATAGACGACGCCTCTGTTCCTGCTCATGTTCTGTCTCCTCCTGGGTTTTGCCTCGTCCGGCCCGCCTGGCGCGCGCCGGATCCTCTCGGAACGACCGCGCACGCCAAGCGGCGGAGCGCGGAACGTCGCTCGACGAAGGATGGAGAGGAGAAGGAAACGGGCCTATCGAGAGGACGCCGTTCACCTCTCGATCGCCCACCGCAATCGGCCGAGTCATCGTTCCAGGGCTGGTTTCCGGGCTTCGGAACTGTCCTTTCGGACGCTGCCGGCACCTTCCCGGCCTGATAGCCAGTGGTCTCTGCCGGAGCTTTCGTTCCGCTACCGTTGCGGGGGCAGCGCCGGTATTCGACCGGCTTCCCAATTATCCATCCCGGCATGGCCGGGACGGCACCCTGTACGCACCCAGCAAATCATCTGGCAGGCCAAAGGACCCTCGGGAATACGACATCGACGGCGCCCCGAGCGACACGCCGCCGAAGGACATCCCGGGGCTCAGAAATCCCAGTCGTCATCCTCGGTCGCGACCGCCTTGCCGATGACATAGGACGAGCCGGAGCCGGAGAAGAAGTCGTGGTTCTCGTCGGCGTTCGGCGACAGCGCCGAGAGGATCGCCGGATTGACCTTGCAGGCCTCGGGCGGGAACAGCGCCTCGTAGCCGAGGTTCATCAGCGCCTTGTTGGCATTGTAGTGCAGGAACTTCTTGACGTCCTCGCTGAGGCCGACGCCGTCATAGAGCTCCTCGGTATAGCGGGCCTCGTTGTCGTAGAGCTCCAGCAGCAGATCGAAGGCAAAGTCCTTGATTTCCTGCTGCTTCTCAGCGCTCAGGCGCTCGGTGGCGCGCTGGAACTTGTAGCCGATGTAATAGCCGTGCACGGCCTCGTCACGGATGATGAGGCGGATCATGTCGGCGGTGTTGGTGAGCTTGGCACGGCTCGACCAGTACATCGGCAGATAGAAGCCGGAATAGAACAGGAAGCTTTCGAGGAAGACGGAAGCGACCTTCTTCTTCAAGGGATCGGCGGAGGCGTACTGCTCCATGATGAGCGCCGATTTCCGTTGCAGGAACTCGTTTTCCTCCGACCAGCGATAGGCATCATCCACATCGGGCGTCAGGCAGAGCGTCGAGAAGATCGAGGAATAGGAGCGCGCGTGCACGGCCTCCATGAAGGAGATGTTGGAAAGAACCGCCTCTTCATGCGGCGTGGCCGCATCCTCCATCAGCCTGACGGAGCCGACGCCGTTCTGGATCGTGTCGAGCAGGGTGAGCCCCGTGAAGACGCGGATGGTGAGCTTCTGCTCCTCCGGCTTCAGCGTCGCCCAGGAGGGAATGTCGTTGGACAGCGGCACTTTCTCCGGCAGCCAGAAATTGCCGGTCAGGCGGTTCCAGACCTCCAGGTCCTTGTCGTCCTCGATGCGGTTCCAGTTGATGGCGCGCACGGCGGCGGCGGCCTTCGGGGCCTTGGTCTTCACTTGGATATTCATGGTCTTCCCCGAAATCACAGCGCGCACGAGACACAGCCCTGCACTTCCGTGCCGGACAGCGCCATCTGGCGAAGGCGGATGTAGTAGATGGTCTTGATGCCCTTCTTCCAGGCGTAGATCTGCGCCCGGTTGATATCGCGCGTCGTTGCCGTGTCGCGGAAGAACAGCGTCAGCGACAGGCCCTGGTCGACATGCTGGGTGGCCGCCGCATAGGTGTCGATGATCTTTTCCGGGCCGATCTCGTAGGCGTCCTGGTAATAGTCCAGGTTGTCGTTGGTCATGAAGGCGGCGGGGTAGTAGACGCGGCCGATCTTGCCTTCCTTGCGGATCTCGATCTTCGAGACGATCGGGTGGATCGAGGAGGTCGAGTGGTTGATGTAGGAGATCGAGCCGGTCGGCGGCACGGCCTGGAGGTTCTGGTTGTAGAGCCCGCCGTCCATGACGGCCGCCTTCAGCTCCAGCCAGTCCTGCTGCGTGGGGATATGGATGCCGGCCTCTTCGAAGATGCCGCGCACCTTCTCCGTCGCCGGCAGCCATTCCTGCCCGGTATATTTGTCGAAATATTCGCCCGAGGCATATTTCGAGTTCTCGAAACCCTTGAAGCTCATGCCCTTCTCGACGGCCAGCCGGTTGGAGGCGCGGAGGGCGTGGTAGGTCACCGTGTAGAAGTAGATATTGGTGAAATCGACGCCTTCCTCCGAGCCGTAGAAGATGCGCTCGCGGGCGAGATAGCCGTGCAGGTTCATCTGGCCGAGCCCGATGGCGTGGCTGTCGTCGTTGCCCTTTTCCACGGAGGGAACGGACGAGATGTGGCTCATCTCGGAGACGGCCGTGAGCGCCCGGATCGAGGTCTCGATGGTCCGTCCGAAATCCGGTGAATCCATCGCGGCCGCGATGTTGAGCGAGCCGAGATTGCAGGAGATATCCTTGCCCATCTTCGCATAGGAGAGATCGGCGTTGAACGCGCTCGGCTCGCTCACCTGCAGGATTTCCGAGCAGAGATTGCTCATCGAGATGCGGCCCGCGATCGGGTTCGCCCGGTTCACCGTGTCCTCGAACATGATGTAGGGATAGCCGCTCTCGAACTGGATCTCGGCGATGATCTGGAAGAAATCTCGCGCCTTGATCTTCTTCTTCTTGATGCGGCTGTCCTCGACCATCTCGCGGTATTTTTCGGTGACCGAGATCTCAGAGAAGGCGACGCCGTAGACGCGTTCCACGTCATGCGGCGAGAAGAGATACATATCCTCGTTGTTCTTCGCCAGTTCGAAGGTGATGTCGGGGATGACGACGCCGAGCGACAGCGTCTTGATGCGGATCTTCTCATCCGCATTCTCGCGCTTGGTATCGAGGAAGCGCATGATATCGGGGTGGTGGGCGTTGAGATAGACGGCGCCGGCCCCCTGCCGCGCACCGAGCTGGTTGGCGTAGGAGAAACTATCCTCCAGCAGCTTCATCACCGGGATGACGCCGGAGGACTGGTTCTCGATCTGCTTGATCGGTGCGCCCATCTCGCGGAGGTTGGTGAGCGACAGCGCCACCCCGCCGCCGCGCTTGGAAAGCTGGAGCGCCGAATTGATCGCGCGGCCGATGCTTTCCATGTTGTCCTCGATGCGCAGCAGGAAGCACGAGACGAGTTCGCCGCGCTGTTTCTTGCCGGCATTGAGGAAGGTCGGCGTTGCCGGCTGGAAACGGCCGGAAATGATCTCGTCGACGAGGTCGCGGGCAAGCGCCTCGTTGCCCCGCGCCAGCGCCAGTGCCACCATGCAGACGCGGTCCTCGTAGCGTTCCAGGTAGCGTTTCCCGTCGAAGGTCTTCAGCGTGTAGGATGTGTAATATTTGAACGCACCGAGGAAGGTCGGGAAGCGGAACTTCTTGTCATAGGCGTGGTCGAAGAGGTCGCGCACGTAATTGAAGGAATACTGGTCCAGCACCTCCTGCTCGTAATAGCCCTCTGTCACCAGATAATCGAGCTTCTCCCGCAGGTTATGGAAGAACACCGTGTTCTGGTTGACGTGCTGGAGGAAATATTGCTTGGCCGCCTGCCGGTCCTTGTCGAGCTGGATCTTGCCCTCCTCGTCGTAGAGGTTCAGCATGGCGTTGAGCGCGTGATAGTCCTGCGCCGTGATTTCCGGCACCTTTGCCGGCTTGTCTATCGTCATCGTGTCCAAAATCGTTCCAGCCCTTGTCTGACGTTGTCGACATCCTCATCCGTTCCGAGCAGTTCGAAACGATAGAGGTACGGCACGGCGCATTTCGCGGAGACGATGTTGCCTGCACGCGCGTATCCGGTGCCGAAATTGGTGTTCCCGGCCGCGATGACACCGCGGATCAGGCTTCGATTGTGCGGATCGTTCAGAAAGCGGATCACCGGCTTCGGCACCGCTCCCTTTTCCCCGCCGCCGCCATAGGTCGGCGAGACCAGCACGAAGGGCGCCTGCGCCCTCGGCGGCTCGTCCGTCGCATCGACCGGCAGGCGCACGGCCGCGACGCCGAGTTTCTCGACGAAGCGGCGGGTGTTCTCCGACCGGCTTGAAAAATAGACGAGCCCGCCCATCGGCCCGCTCAGGCGAGCGCGCTGATCATGTCCGGGCGGAAACCGGCCCAATGCCGCTCGCCCGCGATGACGACGGGAACCTGACGATAGCCGAGACCCTGCACGAGCGCGAAGGCATCGGCATCCTCGGAGACGTCGACGACGCTGTAATCGACGCCCTGGCGATCGAGCGCGCGGGTGGTCGCGGTGCACTGGACGCAGGCGGGCTTGGAATAGACTGTTATGGACATGGTTTTCCTCGTTTTCGATCAGGCATGGGGAAGCGATCGGCCATCCGCCGATGACCGTTCGAAATATTGCAGAGACATAAGCGACCGCCCGCGGGACGACCGGTCAGGGGCGTCCGCCTAAACGCGCGGAGAGACTGTAAACAAGATCGACATGGCTTCACCCCGAGAGACAGTTTCAGCAGGGTGCACAGGGAGACGCGGGGGCGAGATCATTCGCGACCCGTCGCTCGCCATCCGGACACCCCGCCCGTGGACGTTCATGCGCGAGGCAGGTCTCCTGGCTCACGGGTCGACACGGTCATCCGTCTTCCCAAGGCATTGGCGCCTCAGTGACATCATCGGATGAACGCTCACCGCTTACAGTTGCGGGGGCAGCCCCGGACAATGCGGCCATCATGGCCGCCCCGGGTTCCCATCTTAGCCCTCGACACTTTCGAATCGAAGGAACCTCGAACACAAGATATAGTAGACGAGGTAAAAAATGCGTCAACAGCTATGATCGGTTATCCAATATTTCCTCGAGCGGCGGCGCGCCTGAAATGGTGTCCGCGATCGGAAATCGTCACGCGCGACCTGCATAACCGGCGCCGCGCGCCGGCAGCGCGACGATCGCCGTTACGATGCCGGCCATCCCGCGAAGGGAGCGATGGCCCGGATATTCCGAGCCATGAGAACAATTACGGGCGGCTGATCTCGTCCAGGTACCACTCGATGTAGCGCAGCTCGTTCTGCTCCATCGGCGCGATCGGCCCGGGCACGAAGTAGTGCGACTGCACGCCGCGTGCGGTGTGCTCGATGATCGCCTTGTCCTCTTCCGTCGTGACCTTCCACAGCCAGGTGAGCTTGGCGAGGTCGTAATCCCTGCCCTCCTCCGCCTTGCCGTCGACCAGCCAGATCAGCTCCATCTCGCAGCTTTCAGCCGTTTTCGGAATGAAGCGGTAGATCATGCCGTGATCGGGATAGCAGACGAGGAACGTGGTGCCGCCGAGATGGATGGAGGTGACACCGCCATCGAAATCGGTGAAGCGGCCCATCAGCGGCGCGACCGCCTTGCCGTCCTCGCTGCCGCTCTGAACGCCGTCATAGAGCGCATAACGGAAGGCGTGGATCGCCTCGCGGCCCTCGCGCGACGTCTGCCAGTGATTGCCCGATCCGACCTCGATGCCGAGCGCGCAGGTGCGCGCCTCCATCGCCTCGTTCAGCGCCTCGATCATATGCAGCGGCTGTTCGAGCGCATGGGTCTGCGAATATTCCGGATGCGCCGGGCCGCAATGATAACATTCGACATAGTTTTCGACGGCGAGCTTCCAGTTCGCCGCCACCGGATAGGTCTCGCGATGCGCCACCTTCGCGCTCGCCCAGCCATATTGCCCGCAGGTGGCATGCAGCAGGTTCTCGACTTCGGAAAAATCGAGCGGCTGTTCGGCGAAGGAAATGAAGACCAGCCCTTCGACCACGCGGACGTTGAGCGTCTTCAGGCCATGATCCTCACGCCTGAAATCCTTCGGCATCAGCCGCGCGGCCTTGAGGCTGCCGTCGTTGCCGTAGGTCCAGGCGTGGTAGGGACAGACGAAAACGCGCGCATTGCCCTTCTGTTTCGTGCAGACCTCAGCCCCGCGATGGCGACAGACGTTCAGCACCGCATGGATGCTGCCATCCGCGGCACGCGTGACGATCACCTGCTCCGTATCGATGCGGAAGACCTCGAAATCGTTGGCGTTGGGGATCACGCTCTCATGCGCGATACAATGCCAGTGCCGGCGGAACACCCGCTCCATGTCGCGCCGGTAAATCTCGGCATCCTGATAAAACGCCCGCGCCAGCCCATGCCCCGCCCGATGCCCCGCCACGAGATCATCGATGCGATCGCCAACACCATCGATTACAGCTTCAAGAGCACTCATCCCGCACATGACCCTCAATGACAATTTGACGCCAAGTATTCCGGGGTGCCGGACAGCCGGCAAGATGCCGGAGAGAGGGGAATTAATCGAGTAGGTCGATTAGGTGGGCCGCTTCTCCGGCTCGCGCAGGGAGCCGTAATCCGGTGGGCTTGCCGAGACGCGGGTTAAATCTTGACGGACAAACGCTCGCGGTCCTCACGTCGCATCCAATCTTCCTGCGCGAGACTGATCGCAAACACGGCCGCAGCTCCCAGAATGAAGAAGGATTCACCCAGAGCAAGACGGTTGTTGGAGTTCGTCGTTATCGTGCAGAAGAAGAAGAAGCCGAGACTGTACAAATAGGCTGTAAGGCTGGAGGAGATGACACCACTGCGGTGCGCAGCATGGATGCGGCCGACGGAGATCACCACGAAAACAAGCAGGAGGGCTATTCCGAGAATGCCGTGGCGAACCATGATTTCGAGATAACCATTGTGGATCAACGTGAAGTCGACGTCCGCATAGGTCGTTTTGCGCCACTCACGCAGCCATTCATTGCCCCAACCAAAGAGCGGAGCGGCCTGGATCAACTCAATGGCATTCGACCACAATTTCAGACGTTCGCGCATGGGTGACGGTGTCGACGGGTCAGCGATCGCCCTTTGCATGGATGCAATCGGCCCCTCCGTCGTAACGGTGTCATCCGTCAGTTTCGCCGCGGCTTCGATCGTGGGGCCTGCAACCTTCTCGACATAGGAGGTTGAAATCAAAACCATCGCCACCGCAGTCAAGAAGAGGCCGCTCAAGAGATGCAACCGCCATCTGCCCGCATGATGGAGCAACGTGAGAGTAGCCATCAGAACCATGACGAAGACGAGCGCCAACCAAGCGCCTTTCGATTGCGCGCCAAGAGCGCCGAAAAGACTGAGAATGGCCGTGAGTACACCCAACCCCAACATTGGCAACTTGAAACGGCCTCTCAAACGCCCGGTCTCCGCCGCGTAGAGCGACCAGAAGACTGAGGTCAAGAAAAGCATGCAACTGCCAATCCCCGCATGAATGGGATTGTTGTGAAATAGCGGCGCCGCCCTCGCACCTGCCAGGATCGTGGTAGGACTCAGCGTGGTCAGGAGCGCCACAAAACCAACGAAAACAATCAACGTGGCGGCCGCGAACACATAGGCTCTGGTGGCGTAGAGGGCCACACCAACAATCGGAAACACGGCTGGGAAGATGTAGAGCCATTCCGATGTACCCTTCTCTCCGGCGACAAACACGCCAAAGAGAAAGCGGCCAGCCGCGTAAAGAGCCCAAACGTAGCAGGCAGTCGTCAACCAGTCCCGGGAAACACGTCGAACGTCATCCTTCTGCCAGACAACGGCGAATACGACCAACGCGATGGAGATATAGCGATAGGTATCGCTCTCCACCAGCATAGCGGATGCCATGAGCGCCCATAAAACAGAAAACAGCACGGCGTTCACACGAGTGCGCGATACCGAAGGTTGCTCAGCCATTTCGCGCATATCCGATCCTGCAAATAGTCTCCCGGATTCGGATAGCGTATGTCCTGAACCGCTTCCACCAGGGAAACTTGGTGGAACGGTATACAGAACTTGTGGCAATCGTCGTGCTATCACGCCCTGGGGCGGCCACGTCATAACGCGTCGTGTAGATTTGCGCATCATAAGCCCAGCCACGCTCCAAGGCGACATCCCACGGATATTCCATGATGTTCAGGCCTTCGAGCAAACGCTTGGCGCCTTTCCGCGTAACGACATAACACGCAGCGGATCCTTGCGGACCATGCACCGCACGGCC
Source organism: Shinella sumterensis (assembly GCF_004514425.2). Taxonomy (GTDB): domain Bacteria; phylum Pseudomonadota; class Alphaproteobacteria; order Rhizobiales; family Rhizobiaceae; genus Shinella; species Shinella sumterensis. The sequence continues at coordinate 15,312 of NZ_MYFN02000021.1, read as the reverse complement.
GATCTCATCGCCCGCTTCCGAAGTCGTGACATGCTTGAAACCGACAACGCGGTGGTTGCATAGCTTCACGACGTCTGCATCCGGAATGGCTTTGATAGCTGCGTCGGCACGCACAACAAGATCCACAGACAGCTTAATATCATCTTCCACAATGACAGCTGTGAGTTCACCCGTCGCGTAGAATGTGGCAAGTGCTCCCAAATGGCTTCGATAACAGCCGTATTCGCCAGGCAGCATGCCACGGCCATTGTTACGTTTGAATTTTTTTGAATCACAGTCGATGCGCTCTTCGGGCGGCGTTTCTGCACCATCAACTCCCGAAATTCGAACTAGATCAAAGCCAAAAGCGTCTGCACTTAGAGATAGACTCCTCCAGCGATCGACCGAACGGTCAAGATTGATCGCGTAGATACGAATGCTCATCCCCAAACCATTTTCCTGATACACAGATCGTCACTGATACGATCGCAAACGAGCCTCGCCGTCTCGCGGTTTGCGCGTAACACTCTCCGCCGCATGTCTGCAAGTGGCTTATGATAGAACGCTCATCCAATCTTGATAACACAGCGTTTCGTAGCGACCTACACTGCTATGGACCGCGTCTTCGGCTGCTCTAGCCAACGCGATTATCATGCATCGTGGCGCAGCGAAGGACGTGGCTGTGATGCCCCCGGTCACCTGCTGAAGCGGCAGCATTATATCACATCGCCTTGCTCCTGTTCCGATGGCTCTTAGTCTGCGCTTCATGACGCTGGTGATTGGAAGCAATTTGTCCTATTCACGCGCGGATTGTCTATCCGTAAACCCAGTTCGAGGCGATTAACGATGGTTATGAAGCGTGCATGCGATATCGCCCTGGCCTTCGCTGCGCTTGCCGCTCTCGCTCTACCTATGGCTGTCCTTGCAGTTGCAGTCCGCACCACATCAAAAGGGCCGATTCTCTACTGGTCGCAGCGCGTCGGCCGTGGCAATCATCTGTTTTGGATGCCCAAATTTCGTACGATGCAGATCGATACGCCCGTCGTCGCCACCCATCTGCTTGGGGATCCTGCAAGACACCTGACCCCTCTCGGCAGCTTCCTGCGCAAGACAAGTCTGGATGAACTTCCGCAACTCTGGTGCATCCTTAAGGGGGAGATGAGCTTCGTGGGGCCCCGCCCTGCTCTTTTCAATCAGGAAGATCTAATAGCCGCACGCACATCAAGGGATGTACATTTGCTTTTGCCTGGGCTCACAGGCTGGGCACAGGTAAATGGTCGGGACGAGCTGGCGATTGAAGACAAGGTCGCATTGGATACCGAGTACCTTAGGCGACAAAGCTTTCTTTTCGATTTGCGCATTCTGGCCATGACCGTCATAAAAGTGGTCGGCGCAACCGGCATTCAACATTAGCGAGTTTAGTGGCAGGATCATGTTGACCTCGGAATGGATCGACCGACCTCTGGTCAGGCGCCTTAGGGAAAGAATCATCCGAACGCCCCGCTTCTGGAAGCGGGTTTTGATGATCATTTTCGACATCATGGCTCTGATGTTCGCGCTCTGGGCAAGCTATGCCATCCGCCTGTCCATTTGGACGCCGGCGATAACAAGCCAGCGCTTGCTTCTTGCAGCGCTAGCTCCTGTGGTCGCGATTCCCGTGTTCATTCGGCTGGGCTTATACCGGTCCGTGATTCGCTACCTGCCGGAGGCGGCAATCTGGACCATAATCAAGGCGATGCTCATCGCCACGATGAGCTGGGTCATTATCATCTTTCTAATGGAAATGGCAGGCCAGGGCATCGTCCCCCGATCCGTACCTTTCCTTTATTTCATCCTGGGAACACTCCTGATCGGCGGTATGCGCTTTGCTGCCAAGTGTATCCTCGTTTCAGGTACAGGCTTGCGTCGCGGCGAAGAACCGATTTTCATCTACGGTGCAGGGCCAGCTGCCGCCCAACTGGCACGTGCCCTTAAAGGCCATGGCAATCGCTACGTCATGGGGCTGATCGACGACGATCCTGCCAATCATGGCCGCGACCTCGGCGGTTACCGCGTCTTTTCTTCCAATGACCTGTCGTCACTCATCGATCGATATGGAATCAAGGAAATAGTGCTCAGCATGTCGTCCATCCCAGTGACTAGACGACAGGCCGTGCTTAGCCGCGTGACGGGCCTCGGCATCAAGATTCGTAGCCTGCCGGATATTTCGGACCTCGTGGACGGGCGCTACATCGTCAGCCAAATTCGCGAAATCGAGATTGATGAACTGCTCGGAAGATCTTTTGTGCCGGCCGACAACGAACTGCTCGACCAAGCGCTTACCGGCAAGACCGTCATGGTCACCGGCGCCGGTGGCTCCATCGGCTCGGAGCTGTGTCGTCTTATCGTCCGCCGGAAACCGAAGAAGCTCGTTCTGTTCGAAGCGAGCGAATACTCGCTTTACCGGATCGAGCAGGAACTGGCGGCAGGAGACTATCCGATCGTCCCGGTTCTTGGCTCAGTGACAGACCCCAAGACGGTGGAACGAGCCATCCGGACCCATGGCGTCCAGGTTCTCTATCACGCCGCGGCACACAAACACGTCCCGCTCGTTGAGGCGAATGTGCTTGAAGGAATCCGGAACAACGTTTTCGGCACTTTGACCGTGGCGACTATTGCGTTGGAGCAGAAAATCGAAAGCTTCGTGCTGATCTCATCCGACAAGGCGGTTCGGCCTACGAATGTGATGGGGGCAACGAAACGCTGGGCTGAACTCATCGTTCGGCAGATGGCGATCGAGGCGCATTCAAAATCGGAGAAGCAAGTCTTCTGTGCCGTTCGTTTTGGCAATGTAATCGGCTCGAACGGCTCGGTCGTGCCACTCTTCAAACAGCAGATCGCCAAGGGCGGCCCCGTAACGGTCACCGATCCGGACATGACCCGTTACTTCATGGCGATCCCGGAAGCCGCAGAACTGATCGTCCAGGCAGGCGCTCTGTCTGTCGGAGGGGATGTCTTCCTGCTGGACATGGGCGAACCCGTGCGTATCGGGGACCTTGCCGAGAACATGATCCGGCTGGCCGGCTTCCATGTCCGCGACAGCAAGAACCCCGACAACGGCATTGCCATCGAGGTGATCGGTAAACGACCGGGAGAAAAACTCTTCGAGGAACTGTTTTACGACCGCAACAACGCTCGGCCGACACGCCATCCGAAAATCATGCGGGCGGATTCGACTGGGATCGCTCGCTATGACATAGCAGCCTGGCTTCGGGATATCGAACAGGCGATACTTGCCGGAGACGAAATGCAGGCCAAGAAACTTCTATTTGCCCTGATTACCGCCGAGGATCCGCCGGAACAGGCGATCGCGCACGGCTGAGACAGATTTCCCATGGGAACAACACTGATCACAGGGGCCTCGGGATTTGTCGGATCCCACTTAATGGCCGAGATGGCGCGTCGCGGCTTGCCCGCCCGGGGTATCAGCCGACAAACGCTGCCGGGCCTGGTAACGGTGCCCTCCTACGGGCCCGAAATGGATTGGCGCGACTATCTGATAGGCGTCGATACCGTGGTGCATCTCGCGGCGCGCGTTCATGTCATGCGCGAGACGACCGCAGACCCGCTTGCTGTGTTTCGCGAAGCCAATGTTACCGCGACAACAAATCTTGCCCGTCAAGCCGCCAAGGCGGGAGTACGTCGATTCGTCTTCGTCAGTTCGATCAAGGCAAACGGTGAGCGGACCGAACCCGGAAAACCGTTCACCGCCGTCGACCCACTGGATCCACAAGACCCTTATGGTATATCAAAAGCCGAAGCAGAAGCAGCGCTTACAGCTTTGGGCCGGCAAACCGGCCTGGAAATTGTGATCGTCCGTCCTCCGCTCGTTTACGGCGCGGGGGTTGGTGGCAATTTCCGCAGTCTGATGAAATGGGCAGCCCTCGGCATACCCTCGATCTTCTCGGCCGTCAGGAATAAGCGCTCCTTCATTCATGTCGGAAACCTTTGCGATCTCCTGATCACAATGCTCGACCATCCCAACGCAGCGAACCAAGTGTTCTTGGCAAGCGACGGGCATGACCTTTCGACGCATAAACTGCTTTCACAATTGACCTTGGCAGCGGGGCACCGGCCAAGGAGCATTCCGGTTCCTCCTGCCTTCCTGCGTGGTATCGGGATGCTTACGAGGCACCAAGAGGCTGTCGCGCGCCTGACGGAGAATCTTCAAGTCGATGCGGCACCTACCTGCCATTTGCTGGGATGGCGACCGCCATTTTCCATCGCCGAGGCGATGGAGTTGTGTCATGGCTCGAAAGTTCGTGGTTGAGGAAGACTTGCCCCACGTGAGATCGGGCGCTCTTTGCTGTTTATGAACCGGATATGACAGCAAGCGACCTCAGCCAAATTCGGCGCGCTTAACTTTCAATGGTTGCCGCACTTCACAAGACCGCACTCAACGCAGAACTACTCGCTTAACGCGTCATCAATCCCTTAAAAAAACGTCACGCGTGTAGACTTTATCCCAGACGTCGTCGAGGTCCTCGGAACGGCGGTTGGCGATGATGACGTCGGCGCGGCGCTTGAAGTCGTCAAGGTTGCGCACGATCTCCGAGCGGAAAAACGTGTCCCCTTCGAAATCCGGCTCGTAGATAATGACCGGGATTCCCTTTGCTTTGATACGCTTCATAATGCCCTGGATAGAGGACTCGCGGAAATTGTCCGATCCCTTCTTCATCGCCAGGCGATAGACACCAACAACACCCGGATCACGCGCCACGATATCTGCGGCCAGGAACTCCTTTCGTGTTGTGTTCGCGTCGACGATGGCGCGGATGAGGTTCTGCGGCACGTCGCTGAAGTTCGATAACAACTGTTTCGTGTCCTTCGGAAGGCAATACCCCCCATAGCCGAAGGAGGGGTTGTTGTAGTGCTGGCCGATACGCGGATCGAGGCCGACGCCCTCGATGATCTGGCGCGTGTCGATGCCATGGGTCATGGCATAGGAGTCGAGTTCGTTGAAATAGGCGACGCGCATGGCAAGATAGGTGTTGGCGAAGAGCTTGATCGCCTCCGCCTCGCCGGCACCGGTGAAGAGCACTGGAACGTCCGCCTTCACCGCGCCTTGCTGTAACAGACCGGCGAATTGGCGAGCCTCCGGAGTGTCCGCTCCCATGACGATGCGCGAAGGATGGAGGTTGTCATAAAGCGCCTTGCCTTCGCGCAGGAATTCCGGTGAAAACAGGATTTTTTCGTCGCCACGGGCCGCGCGCAGCCACGCGGTATAACCCACCGGGATAGTGGACTTTATGACGATAGTGGCATCCCGGTTGACCTGCCGGACATCTTCGACAACGGCCTCGACGGTCGTTGTATCGAAGTAATTATGGTCGGGGTCGTAGTTAGTGGGAGTCGCGATGACAACGAAGTTGGCCGTGGCAAAGGCTTCTACCTTGTCCGTCGTTGCCCGCAGATGCAGCGGCCTTGTTCGCAGGTAATTCTCGATCTCCGTATCGGCGATCGGCGAAATGCGCTCGTTCAGCATCGCAACACGCTGAGCGTCGATATCGTATGCGATCACATCATTATGCTGGGCAAGCAGCACGGCATTTGAGAGACCGACATAACCGATGCCTGCGACTGTTACGTTGATGACCATACGAGCCTCCGGCGAGAAAGGGACTGCTCTAACCACGCCAGATAAGCAGGTCTGTGATTCATCGTCCTAGTTCAACCCTCCGCCCAAGGTTTTCTCGACTTCCCGGGCAATTTCGAACATATACCAACACCGGTGGCTTAATTGAAATCAAACACCTCCCCCTTATTCCCCAAACCTATCTGGTTACGTGTATTGCAGGTAAAAACTTGTTGCTCAGGCCACGCCTCCAACGAAATCGATGTGGCTGGCTGAAGATTATCAACATGTAAAGTCTGTAGCACATGCCGTTTTTCTCTTTTGTCCGCTAAAACTGATGACGACCTCGTACCTGCCCTGTAGATTTGATATCCATTTTTCTATATCGGATGCGGCTGCAACGAGGCGCGGTGGGGAAGATGCTTTTGCGGCGGGGTTTAGGAAGCAGCAGCACTTATTTCGATGAGATCGACGGTCTGCGGGCCGTCGCCGTCCTGTCCGTTATTCTATATCACTTCGAGGTGCCCTTCCTAACGGGAGGTTTCATCGGTGTTGATGTTTTCTTTGTCATCTCCGGGTTCCTGATTTCCCGCATAATTCTGGAATCTATCAGTGCCGGCAGATTTTCCTTTATCGATTTCTATACCCGGCGGGCAAAACGGATTTTGCCCGCGATGTTTGTCGTTGTAGGAGCAACGCTGATCACCGGATATTGCGTATACCCGCCACAGGACTTCGTGGAATTCCGGGAAAGCGCATTCTTCGCAGCAACGTTTCTTGCTAACCTCTATTACAACGCCGGTTCCGACTACTTCGCCGCTGACACGGAAGCGCAGCCATTTTTGCACTTCTGGAGCTTGGCAGTTGAGGAACAGTTCTACATCCTCTGGCCAGCACTGCTCGTCGCAATTTCGCTCGTATCCCGCAGGCGTCCGGCCGTACTGCTCTCACTCATTGCCTTCATTGGCCTGATCAGCTTCATATACGGCCAATTGCAGATGCAATCTGACCCACGAGGGGCATTCTATCTGATCTTCGGAAGGGCGTGGGAGTTTTCACTTGGAGCAGCCCTGGTGCTTGCCCCCACCATAGCGACGCGCAAGATGTCGGCCTTAATGAGAGCCGCCGGCATCATCCTGATCGCCATTTCGGTGCTGACTTTCACCTCTGCATATCCGTATCCTGGCTTTTGGGCGATCATCCCCTGTCTAGGCGCAGCGCTTATCATTTGGCCTGCCCATGAAGCCACGAGTTTCGTTAGCCGAGGGCTTAAGTGGTTTCCTCTCAGGTTTGTCGGACTTATTTCCTATTCAGCGTATCTCTGGCACTGGCCATTGTACGTCATTACGAAGTTCTATTTCGCTGAAAGTAGCCTGGGCATTCTGGCTGCGCTCTTACTGCTGGCAATCACGATGGTGCTAGCCGCAGCGACTTGGCATTTCATAGAGAATCCGGTGCGCGAATGGCGGCCACAAGGAATATTCAAGCCGGCCATCGTTCTGGGAAGCTTCCTCCTGTTTGCAGGTGGCGCGACTACATGGATGGCAAGTTCCATCCCAAGAGAGTGGACATCGGAAACGTACATCGTAAGAGAGCAACTGAAACGGGCAGCGCAGGGAGAGCAAACCGATGTGGCCTTTTTCGGCGACAGTTCGTGCCTTACGGGCATCCATCCGCCGACGATTTCGGAGATAACCGGAGATCGAATCGCGTCATACTGCATGTTTGGATCGGTAGGCGCCGTGGGGGATGCAGCAGCGATCAGCTTGCTCAGAGAACGTGGTAAGCTCCCTGATAAAATCATACTCGTAATCCACCCCCTGCAACTTTCCAGAGCGGCAATTCCGAAGCGGTGGAAGGACTTGGTTCAGGCGTGCTCCAGCGATCGGCTGTGCGGCTACTCCATCGCCCCTGAGTCGATAGATTTCGGCAGGCTGAAAGGGGCCTTCACGGCACGATATCCGACCGCTAGAGCACTTGTGCGAGAGATTGCGGCAAGTGGGTCGCTGGTCGATCCCAGCCAGAAAGCTCTCACCAAGGCAGTGATAGATCAAAATATGCCAGACTCGTTTCAGGAGCTACAGCAGCCGCTACTCCGTGCACTCGACGGCATAGATCGATCCAAAGTGTATCTGCTCATTCCTCCAGTTCCTCTCGGACAATCGGATGGCGGCTTTATAAGGGCAAAGAAAGCGATAGCTCGTCTCCTTAAAATCGATGCTTCGCATGTATTGAACACACCAAGCGAGTATCCCGATAGTTACTTTGCCACTCGGTCGCATCTAACCGAGAAAGGCAGAGCGGAATTCTCTAAGGCGATCGCCGAAATTCTGATGCAACACCGAGGGAATGCGACTGCCGTTTTATCTCCATAGGAGTGCGGACACGACCTTTACTTTATCTGCGCGGGCCACTCCAAACGCCGAGACGTGATAAATTTGCCCCTCGCGATTCACCGCTCGCCGTTCATGAGAAAAAATCGTTGCAAATGGACAAGAAACGCGCGTCCGACAGTCTGGCTGATCGGTCTTGGGTGACGGCGGCGATAAAGGCCTTGACGAGAACTGTGACGATACTGGTCGTATTGCAGCAGACCATCAAAGCCACTAAAGGTTCTCCGAATTCGCAGACCTGCAGCTCGTCGGCCCGCCGGTCGTTTCGGTGCCGGCAAGCGAAGCGGCGAGATCATCCTCTTTTGCAAGCACAAGGGATCGAAGCTTGAAACGAGACTATGCCAATCTATCGGTTTTGATTCCGGCACATAATGAGCAGGATGCCATCGCTTCCGTGATTGAAGACTTGCACCAGCATGTGCCCGGCTGTCAAATCCTTGTCGTCGATGATTGCAGCAAAGATAGCACGCCTGAGGTTGTGATGGCTTATCCGGATACGGAGCTTTTGCAACTCTCCTACAACCAAGGTTACGGCGGTGCCCTTCGCCAGGGAACCTTGGCAGCAACGCGGGAACTCATCGCCTGGTTCGACGGGGACAACGAACACCGGGCCGAGGATTTGGCGCGGATGGTGGATCGTCTGGAAGACGAGCGCCTGGGAGCCGTGCTCGGACAACGGGGAGGCTCGGTTTCCAGTACCCGAGGAATTGGAAAGATGCTCATCCGCCTGTTCGCGCTCCTCCTTGGGCTTGGCTATGTCAAGGATTTCAATTGTGGTCTGCGCGTGTTCCGGCGAGAAGCGTATTTCCGCTTCTTTTTGCTTTTGCCTACGGGATACAGTGCGAGCACCACCAGTACCTTCCTTCTCATCAAATCACGGATACCTTTCGCCTTCGAACAGATCGAGCTGCGAACAAGGGTCGGGCAAAGCAAGGTCAAGCTGTTTGACGGTTTCCGAACTTTGGTCACCGTTCTGCGGATTGCAAGTCTCCTGCAACCGCTGAGATTGTTCGGCAGTCTCGCCGGAGCCCTTTTTGCCGCCGGTCTTGCCTACAGTGCGCTGGTTATCCTTTATAACGGGCAGGGACTGCCGGTGCTTGGCGCGCTCCTGCTGATCTCTTCTCTATTGATCATGACCGTCGCGATCATTGCAGACCAAATCGGCCTGTTGCGGCTTCAGCATTGCGCCGCGTTCGGCCTGAACTACTTGGCCAACTGGAAGAAGGGAAACTGAGCCATGACGGGGAACGCCAAGATAGCTCATGCCTTTCACTCAAATCCGCCGCCGGAATGGGCGTTGCGACACCGGAAATCACCCCCGCAGATGCTGTGGGATCTGATCGGAGCACCGCTCAGAATGGTCGTCCTGCCGGACTACCAATCCGAACGATTCGGCTTCACCTCGCTTCGCGCAGAACGCCTGCGAATGGTGCTTCCGGAGCTTCGCGGTCGTGTTCTCGACGTCGGTTGCGGTGACAACATGCTGCTCCGCCTTTACCGGGAAAAGAATCGTAGCAGTGCTGCAACCGAAAGCGTTGGTGCGGATGTCACCGCTTGGTCCGATGACGTCATGCTGATCGAGAACGCTGCGCACTTCAGCTTTGATGACGCCAGCTTCGACACCGTCTCTTATATTGCCTGCCTCAATCACATCCCCGAACGTGTCGAGGCCATTCAAGAGGCCGCGCGCTTGCTGAGACCCGGTGGGCGTGTTGTAGCCACCATGATAGGCTCGTTCGTCGGCAAGATCGGCCACGCCTTGTGGTGGTACAGTGAGGACAAGGAACGCGAGATGCATCCCGATGAGCTCATGGGCATGGATACCAATGATGTTGTCGGCCTGTTCGAGCGCGCGGGCCTCAAGCTTACCCTGCACAAGCGCTTCGGCTACGGGTTGAATAACCTGTTTGTCGCGGAAAAGCTCTGATCTCATGTGCGGTATCGCAGGCATCATCCGATTTGATGGAGGACCGATTGCGTCCGAACTTGCGGCAATGTCAGAGCTCATTGCGCACCGTGGACCAGATCAGGCGAGCATCTGGAGCACGGAAGGACACGGGCATACGGTGGGTCTTGCTCATCGTCGCCTTTCTATTCGCGACCTTTCGGAAAATGGCAGACAACCGCTGGCGAGCCATTCCGGTCGTTCGATGCTCGTCTACAACGGCGAACTGTACAACGAGACGGCGCTGATCCACGATCTTCAGAAAGCATCCGACTTTCAGATGCGGTCTCGTTGCGACTCGGAAGTGCTCCTAGCGGCAGTGGAGCAATTCGGTCCGTCATACATCGATCGCTTCAACGGCATTTTTGCTTTTGCTCTTTACGATCGCGAGACCGGCGAGACAATTCTCGCTCGTGATCCGATCGGTATCAAGCCCCTCTATATCTGGAAATCTCAATCAGGCTCAGCGATCGCCTTTGCCTCCGAGGTCAAAGCGTTCTTGGGGATTCCGGCCTTCGGCAGGGCAATCGACACCGTATCTCTTTCCACGTTTCTCACCCAGGGATATGTCGGCCCCAATCGGTCACTGATGCAGGACGTGACGAGCCTGGCCCCCGGCCAAGTTTTACGCATATCTCCTGCAGGCCAGATATCGAATATTGGAAACCTCGCCCCACGCTGGTTCAGCGACAGTATCCACGCGTTTGATCCGGATGAGTTAAAAGCACAATTCGAAGCCGCGGTGATGCGCCAGCGCGTCTCCGACGTGCCGCTGGCAGTCTGGCAATCCGGCGGCATTGATTCCAGCCTGGTGAATGCTGCCTGCTCGACTCCTCGTCCCCGTTCGCTGATTTTTGCTAGTGACGTCGGGGACTTCGATGAAAGCAGCGACGCAAGTCTGGTCGCCACTCATCTCAAGTCGGAAGCGGTCGTCGCGTCTTTTCACGACGACGAGGAACCGGCTGAAACATTCTCCTCCGTCGTTTGGCATATGGACGGGGAACTGGCAGACAGTTCCGCCTTGGCCGTCAAAAAGCTCTCTGCAGCAACGAAGCCCCACGCTACCGTGGTTTTGTCCGGCGACGGAGCAGATGAACTTTTCGGAGGTTACGCAACCTATGGAGCGACCCGCCTGGCATCCCGCCTCGCTGCTTTTACTCCACAGGCGCCTTCGCAATGGATGGCGCGACAGCTACTGGCGAAGAACAATACTGCCAGCATGCGTTACCCCGCAATGGAATTGGCGGGCCGCTTTCTGCAAGGGCTTCCCTTGGGTCCCCATGCTCACGCGGAATGGCGACGGTATGGGATGCCTTGGGATCTCCGGGATATCGCGTCGTCAGAGATGCGTGATGTGATCGACGACGGAGCGCGCGCGTACTATGCGGCAATCGATACCGGACGGGGCAGGAGTTCGAGCGCTGATCCTGCCAGTTGGGGCCAGGATGCTGACCTGAGCTACTACCTTCCTGGTGACATGTTGATGAAAGTCGACAGGATGAGCATGGCACATGGCCTTGAAGTACGCGTACCCTTCCTGGATATCGAGTTCATAAAATACACGAGCCACATTGCAGGCAGCCTCCGATTGCCAAATGGCAAGCGGACGAAACCGGTGCTGCGCGATCTGGCCGTCTCCTATGCCTTGCCCGCCGCGATTACAGAGCGGCAAAAAACTGGTTTCAACGTACCTCTGGCCCATCGCCTCCGCACGGACTACAGGTCGGTTATCACCGACCTGCTCGTCCGCGAAGACTACGTATCGCCGTACTTGAACCCGAATGCCGTTCGCAGGCTGGTATCGGAGCATCTGAGCGGGAAAACGAACCGCGCTTACCTTCTCTGGACACTCATGACCTTCGCACAGTGGCGTCGGCATTTGGAGCGCTAGCCGATGACGAAAGATTTTCAGCAGGCGACACAGCAAACGATCGCCGATTTTGGAAACCAGTGGACGACTTACACCGAAAATGAGGGGTATTACGCCAGCCAAGGCATGCTGCTTGATATTCTCGGGCCTCTATTGGACGCGAACGACTTGCAGGGAAAGCGTTGCGCCGAAGTAGGAGCGGGCACTGGCCGGATTAGTGCGATGCTGCTCAGTGCGGGCGCAGGTCATGTCACCGCAATTGAACCCTCAAAGGCCAAAACGGTTTTGGAACGGAATCTAGCCTCATTCCAAGAGCGGGTAACAATTCTGGCCGAGGCAGGTCATACGTTCGAGATAAAAGATATAGACTACATTTTTTCTATTGGCGTGCTGCACCATATTCCAGACCCTGCGTCCACCGTTGAGAAAATGCATGGCGCGCTCAAACCCGGCGGCAAAGCAATCGTCTGGCTCTACGGACGCGAAGGCAATTTCGCTTATTTGGCTGTCGTCGAACCATTGCGTTGGGTGACGCGCAAGTTGCCCGTATGGATGAATTCAGCGCTGGCAGCTATCATGTATCCACCCTTGGCGGCATACATAGCACTTTGCCGGTTTCTTCCACTCCCAATGCGTCATTACATGCGCAACGTTCTAAAACCGATCGGTGGAAAGGCAATTCGACTCGTCATCGTTGACCAGTTGAATCCCCGTTGGGCGAAGTATTACACTGAAGTCGAAGCGAGAGCCCTGCTCGAGAAGGCTGGTTTTGTTGATGTGCGCCTTTATCACCGCCACGGCTACAGTTGGACGGTAATAGGCACCAAGTAACCGCTATGCCGTGTGGTTGCTATCAGCCGACACGCCTTCTGCGGCCGTAAGTTTCTTGCGACCGAGCACGCGAAGTACTATCGCGCGGCCAAACTTCATGAACGGATAAAGAACGTTCGCTACCGTCGGCGAACGGAAGATCAGCGCGTTCAGCTTGTTGAACCAGCCTCGGCGCGAACTCAACAGAGCCAGACGATTCACGCAATCAGCGCCGTAATAAATCCGCCCGCCCATGATCAGCGCCATGCCGTCATCAAGCGGCTTTCCTGCAGCCTCAAACTCGCGAACGAGACCCGGGACCGCTCGTGCATCAAGCAGTAACACATTGCCCAAAGTCTCGCGAAGTCGTTGAAATTTCACATAGTTTGAACAAAATGGGCATTCACCGTCATAGATCACGACCGATTTGCCTTCCCATTCAGGATGTGCCCCCAAGTCAAAGTTTGAATTCATATCTTTCTCGCCTAACTGGCTCGCGGATGACTTGGCCGTCCGTCCCGATAGATACACAACGGCTTTCGACAACGAAGAAATAGGAACGTATCTGACGAACATCAAGCTTCGCGAAATCATCAAATAGCCAAGGAGCGGACCAGATATGATGCGGATAGAGATCATAGGCGACCCGTCCGCTTTCATCGGCGAGGCGGACCACGAGCGCTTGATGCGCACGAACCATTTTGCCGAGCTGTGTTTTCTGTTCGTCTGAAAGCGCCCAATCCCGAGCTTCAGCAGAGCAATGGTCCCGCAAGGCAAACATGATAGAAGCCCGGCTGGTGGTACCCCAGGTGCCGGTCGGCAAGAAGCCATTTGTCGGCCGCGCAATTCGTTGTTGCGCGACATTAATGGACTTATTGAGGAAAAAGTTCGACGGAACCCGCAGAATCTCGCCCTTCTGATTGGCAACCTCGAAATATGCGTCGTTTACGCCTCCAGTATCGAACCAGGCCAACTTGACGATATGGAACGATAAAAGTGGAGCCACAAGGACGATAACACATCCCAGGCTTCGAATAGCCACACTTGGCCGCTCACCCTTTTGCATTTTCCGGAATGCCAGGATGAACGCTACATTGAGAACAATCCACTTCCAGAAGAAAATTCCGGTTAGGACAAATATTCCGAAATGCATCACGTCATAAAGGAACGTAAGCCATGCGCTACCACGAAGCGAAAGCAGACTGAATAGAGCGTATAGCTGGATAACGAGAACCCACGCATTCAAGGGAACGTTAAGCCAGGTGAGAAAAGGTACCAGTGTATCCCGATCGGGAAAGAGATCGAGGATCGTCAAGGCGCCTGCATCCGTCGAATGAATTGCGAGGAAGTAGGTCGGATTCTGCAAGACCCAGGTAAGTGGTGTGCTATCTGGCAGGAACAGCTTTTCCCAACCAGAATGAAAGTAGTTGGAGAGATGGATTCCCGATGCCATCATGATGCAGGCATTGAAGAATGTCTCCTTTCGAACACGCGTGACGGGCAAACGATCTTCTAAAATTCGGTAGACGGCATAGATGCTTACGGCGATCGATAGGAAGAGGGCGAGATCCGGAATAATGACGAAATCAGCGCTGTTTGGTGCGCCGAGGCCGGTTTCGAACTGTGTATGAAGTTTAGCCCAACGCGCTGCCAATGCCGGGAAGGCTATAAGTGCAGGCCACCTGAATGCGAGCATCCCGACGAAAACAGGCGCCCAGACACTGTTGAAGAGCGAGGGTAAACCGAGATCATAGGTGCGATGCATCCCGATCAGATAAAAGACACAGCATCCGTTGATCGCATAGGCGATCACTACGAATTGCGACGGGAGGTCTCTGGCTCGCAGTCGAATGGCGGGTAAGGCGACTGCGACCAATAGCACAAGGCTTTGGGGCGACAACGGAGCGCCGATTTTCCCGATGACGTTCAGGACATAAAACAATCCGAAGCAGGCTGCCAAAAGCCCAAAAAGAGTGAGCGCGGGTTTATTTTCATTCGTAACGGCGGCTGCTGCGGTCATGTTCGGTCGTTCCTCGCCGAGCCTCACTTCAACGCTGGCCAGCATATCCCTGAATGGCAATACCAATGAGGATGAAAGATATCCCGACGGATTGCAGCACGGTCATACGCTCTCCGAAAAAAAATATACTGCACAAGGGTACCAAGACGAAAACCAAGGATAGGAACAGATAGCTGCTTCCCAGCGTGGAGACCTTGAGCACGTATAGCCAGACAAGTTGCCCAAGACACGACATAACAAAGCTAACAGCCACCAACGACAATACCCGAAAATGCATGAAGCCTCCGAGTTCATTGGAAGCTTGCGCCGCGAACTTCATGACGACTTGAGCAGCTGTGATCGTCACGGAAAGGCAAAGTAGGATTACAATCGACGGCATATTTAAATTCCAATTTCTTTGCGCACTACGCATGTGAGTATCACGGGTAAGCGCCGACTGGAGTGCTCCCCATTTCACCGGACAGATCGGCTAGTTTGATTTAGCCCTGATGAACTGCCGAGGGGAAGCCATCTTGAGTGCGGAATGGGGATGGATTTCGTTGTAGTCTTCGATCCATCCGTCGATGAGCCGGAGCGCCGTTTCGGCGTCTGGCAGAGCTGATATGCGCACGTAATCCCGTTTCAGGGTTTTGACGAATGCCTCTGACATTCCGTTCGACTGGGGACTGGCGACCGGCGTGA
>NZ_MYFN02000003.1 GCF_004514425.2 Shinella sumterensis | reverse complement strand
TCGGCGCGGGGCGTGGGGGGATGACGCGAAACCTCATGCACCGGGCCTGCGGAAAATGGTCTCCCTCCGGCGACACGGGGGAAGCGGCGGGATGTCGGACCGATCCTGTCGTTTCATGCCCCGAACGGCGCGCCGGGCGTGCCTGTGCGGCACACAAGGGGATCGGCATTGGCGGATGCGTCGGCATCGTCCGCCGGCATGGAGAAAGGCCGGGAGGTGGAGACACCTTCCACGGAGCGCCAAGGCGTGTGCTCCGGTTGTCAAACGGCACTGGCCATTCCGGAAACCGGCGAAGGACACCGCCTTTTCGATCCTTGCAGAGAGACCGGAGTCGCGGGCAAAAACCGCCGAACGGGGCGCCGGAAGGTGTCACCTATTCATTCTCAGTCGAGGCAGCTTCCGGCGCCCCGTCCGATATCTTTCGACACCCGGTGCGCCCGCATGCGGGTCCGTGACCGCATGCCGTGAAGGCCGCTATCGTCCGCGCCCGCTTCTGAGCGCCTCGGCCAGCCCGACGAAGTCGCGCGCGGCCTGCGGCATGCCGGAGCCCTTGCGCCAGACCATGCCGATCTGCACGACGGGCAGGGCGCCGGAGACGTCGCGGCTTTCGATGCGGTCGCCTTCCAGCGACCAGGGGCGATAGACGAGGTCGGGCAGCAGCGCGATGCCGGCGCCCGTCGCCACGAGGCTGCGCACCGCCTCCACCGAGCGTGTGCGGAAGGCGACATGCGGGCGCGCGCCGAGTGCGGAGAGAAGCTTGCCGGTATTCTCCTCGATTTCATCCACCGTCAGCATGATCAGCGGTTCCCTGGAAATATCGCTGACGGAGATGATGTCGGCCGAAACGAGCGGATGGCCGATCGGCAGCCACAGCCGATAGGGCGATGTCTCGATGATCTCGGCCTGCAAGGCCATGCGGTCGCGCAGGTTGGAGATGACCATCACCGCCACGTCCAGCTCGCCGCCCACCAGGAGATGTTCGAGATAGGAGCCGTTGTCCTCGATGGCGCTCACCTCGATGCCGGGAAAGGC
The DNA here is from genome assembly GCF_004514425.2 of Shinella sumterensis. Taxonomy (GTDB): domain Bacteria; phylum Pseudomonadota; class Alphaproteobacteria; order Rhizobiales; family Rhizobiaceae; genus Shinella; species Shinella sumterensis. Next base: position 397,981 of record NZ_MYFN02000003.1, on the reverse strand, counting down.
GCGGCGGTAGCGCGAGAGCAGATCGGAGAGCACGTAGCCGGCGACGAGCGAGGTCACGCCGAGATTGAGCTTGCCCCGCTCGGGCGTGCGGTTGTCGGAGAAGGAGCGGCGCGCATCCGAAACGTCGGCGAGGATCTTCGTGGCGTGGCGCAGGAACTGGTGGCCGTTATGCGTCGTGGTCAGCCCGCGCGGATGACGGTCGAAAAGCTCCACGCCGAGATCCGATTCGAGCTCCTTGATCGCCTCGGTGATCGAGGATTGCGAGATCGACAGGTTCTGCGCCGCGCGCGTTACCGAGCCCTGTTCCGCGACGGCGACGAAGTACTGCAATTGCCGGAAGGTGAAAGCCATGGCCGCGAGTTAATACGGCCGGCATCGGCGGCGCAAGGCGCCTCGTCATTGTACACATCGCCGTTGCGCCCGATGCATTCCCCTGCACCCTTTCCTGCGATAAGCTTTGAAAAGAGACTGCGACAGGAGAGACCATGCCGCCCTTCGAGACATTGCTAGCGTTTTTCCTGACCACGGCGGTCTTCGCCTATGTGCCGGGCCCGGCCATGCTCTATGCGACGGCGCAGACCATCGCGCGCGGCCGCTGGTCGGGGCTGATGGCCACCCTCGGCATCCACCTTGGCGGCTATGCGCATGTCATCGCCGCCGCGGCCGGCCTTTCGGCGCTCTTCCATGCGGTGCCGTCGCTTTATCTGGCGGTCAAGCTTCTCGGCGCGCTCTATCTCGTCTGGCTCGGCATCCGCATGTTCCGCGCGCGGTCGGAGGCGCAACCGGAGGTTTCGGACGAGGACATGCGCAGGCGCGGCTGGCGCGCCTTTGCCGAAAGCGTCTCCGTCGAGGTGCTGAACCCCAAGACCGCGCTGTTCTTCCTGGCGTTCCTGCCGCAGTTCGTCGATCCCGCGGCCGCTTTGCCCGTGTGGATGCAGCTTTTCATCCTCGGCGCCGTGGTCAACCTGATGTTCACCTCCGCCGATGTGGTCTGCGTGCTGCTGGCGGGCGCGCTCGCCACGCGGCTGAAGGGCTCGGCACGGGTGCAGAAGGGGCTGCAGCGCGCCGGCGGAACCATCCTCGTCGGGCTCGGGCTTAACCTTGCCCTGCAGAAAAGCTGAGCGGGGCCGGGATGAGCGAACGCCCCATGCCGAGCGAGGAAGGCATCCTCGCCTTTCACAAGCGCTGCGAGGATTTCTATCCGCCCGATGCCGTGGACGCGGATATCGTCCAGCAGCGCGCCTGGTACGATGCGCTCTGCGCCGCCTTCGATGCGCCGGCGCCCGCGGGCATGGTCAAGCAGGATGGCATGGTGGCCGGCCGCATTCCCGTGCGCCGCTACCGGCCGGCGGCGGTCACCACCGACACGCGGCTGTTCTACATCCATGGCGGCGGCTTCGTCGTGGGCTCGCTCGACAGCCATGATGCGATCTGCGCGGAGATAGCGGAGGCGGCCGGGGCGGAACTTCTCGCCATCGACTACCGTCTTTCGCCCGAGCATGTCTGGCCCGCCGCCTTCGAGGATTGCTGGGCGGTGCTTGTCGATCTGCTTTTGAGGCCGGGCGGCATCGTCGTCATCGGCGACAGCGCGGGCGGCAATCTGGCGGCCGGCATCGTCATGAAGGCGCGCGACGAGGGGCTGAAGGGCATCGTCGGGCAGGCGCTGGTCTATCCGGGCCTCGGCGGCGATCTCGTCTCCGGCTCCTATGTCGAGATGGCCGAGGCGCCGGGGCTGACGACGGCCGATGTCGCCTATTACCGCGGTATCTACAAGGCGCCGGACGATGCGCCGCACGCTTTCCCCTTGCAGGCGCAGGACCTTTCCGGCCTGCCGGCCACGTTCATCACCGGCGCTTATTTCGATCCGCTGCGCGACGATGCGCGTGCCTATGCGGCGCGTCTTGCGCTGGCCGGCGTGCCCGTGGAATTCCGCGAGGAAAAGCAGATGATCCATGCCTGGCTGCGCGCCCGCTTCATGAGCGAGGGCGCAAAGGCCGGCTTTGCGGCGCTGTGCGATGCCGTGCGGCGGATGGCCCGGCCGTGAGCGGCGTCAGCGATCTTGCCGCGCTGATCGAAACGATGGAGCCGGTTCTTGTCGAGGGCCGTTTCGTCTATGCCAGCGTGCCGGCGGGTGAACTCGCTGATTATCTCGGACGTGCGCCGCTCGGCATGTTCCGCGAGCAGGAGGGCGTGACGCTGATCCTGCCGGCGGAGGCGGCGGCCGATCTCGCTGTCAGCCCGCCCATGCGCATGATCACGCTGACCGTGCATTCCTCGCTTGCGGCCGTCGGCCTCACCGCCGCCTTCGCCACGGCGCTCACGGCCGAGGGTATCAGCGCGAATGTGGTTGCGGGCTACCATCACGACCATATATTCGTGCCCGAGCGGCAGGCCGAACAGGCGCTTGCCGCCCTGCGGGCGCTGTCCCGCCGGCCGCGTGAAAAGGGAGAAGCAGGATGATTCTATTGCGGTTTGCCGGTCTCGGCGTGGTTCTCGGGCTTTCGGCGCTCGCCCAGCCATCCTTCGCCAAGGACGCGGCGCCCATCCCGTCCTGCGCCATGTCCGGCTCCAAGAGCGTGTTCATCGGCGGCGCACCGGCGCTGCGGCTGTCGGACGTGGTGAACTGCCCGCCGGAGCTTTACGAAATCGTGCCCAGCATCATGATCGAGGGGCAGCCCATGGTGAAATTCCGCTCCGGCGCCGGCGAAAAGGGCAACTGCACCGCAAGCGGCGAGGAGACCGTGATGGCCGAAGGCGGACAGACCAGCCGCCTCGGCGACGTCTCCTGCTCGCAGAATTGAGGGCATCAGGCCTCGGCGGTCCTGAAACGGAAACGGGCGGCCCGAAGGCCGCCCGTTTGATCAGTTGCCGGCGCTTTCCATGCGCCGTGTCGACAGCACCTTTTCCAGCCAGCCGATCTCCATTTCGGGGACGGATTTGAGGAGAAGGTCGGTGTAGTCGTCGAAGGGCGGTGCCAGCACCTTCGATTTCGGGCCGAAGCGCACGAGCTTGCCCCGGTGCATGACGGCCACGCTGTCGGCGATCGCGCGAACGATCGCGATGTCGTGGGTGATGAACATGTAGGACACATGCGTCTCGTCCTGAAGCTTCAAAAGCAGCTTCAGGATGCCCTCGGCCACCAGCGGGTCGAGGGCCGAGGTCGGCTCGTCGCAGAGGATGAGCTCGGGCTGTGCGGCAAGTGCGCGGGCGATGGCGACGCGCTGCTTCTGGCCGCCGGACAGTTCGGCCGGGTAGCGGTCGGCGAAGCGGCCGCCCATCTCGATCTGTTCCAGCAGTTCCTTCACCCGCTCGGTCTTCTTCGCGCCGCGCAGACCGTAATAGAAGGTGAGGGGGCGGCCGATGATGTCGCGCACCGTCTGGCGCGGGTTCATCGCGGTATCGGCCATCTGGTAGATCATCTGGATGCGGCGCAGCTGGTCGTTCGTCCGGCCCTTCAGCGCCTTGGGCAGCACGGTGCCGTCGAAGCTGATCGTGCCGTCCTGCGGCGGCAGAAGGCCGGTGATGACGCGGGCGAGCGTGGACTTGCCCGAACCGGATTCACCCACCACCGCCAGCGTCTGGCCCTTCGGCAGGTGCAGCGAGACGTTCTGCAGCACCTTGAAGCCGTTGGAATAGCCGGCGGTGATGTTTTCCACCTTCAGCAGCGTGTTCGTCTGGTCGGGCGCCTCATCGCGGGCGGTGCCGCGCACATTGACGAGTGCGCGGGTATACTCCTCCTTCGGCGCCTCGATGATGTCCTTCACCGAGCCGTATTCCACCATCTTGCCATGCCGGAGCACGAGGATGTCGTCCGTGATCTGGGCGACGACGGCAAGGTCGTGGGTGATGTAGAGGGCGGCGGTGTTGGTCTCCTCGATGGCGTGCTTGATGGCGGCCAGCACATCGATCTGCGTCGTGACGTCCAGCGCGGTGGTCGGCTCGTCGAAGACGATGAGCTCGGGATTGGGGCAGAGCGCCATGGCGGTCATGGCGCGCTGCAGCTGGCCCCCGGAGACCTGGTGCGGATAGCGCTGGCCGAAGGTTTCCGGGTTCGGCAGGCCGAGCACCTTGAACAGGTAGAGCGCCCGCTTTTCCGCTTCCGCACGACTCATGATGCCGTGTTTCAGCGAGGCCTCGATGACCTGCTCGCCGAGCCGGTGGGCAGGGTTGAAGGCCGCGGCCGCCGACTGCGCGACGTAGCAGACCTTGGCGCCGCGCACCTTGCGGATGCCCGACGGCGAGAGTCTGAGGAGGTCTTCGCCGTTCAGCTTGACCTCGCCGCCGGTGATGCGCACCCCGCCGCGGCCATAGGCGAGCGCGGTGAGCCCGATCGTCGACTTGCCGGCGCCGGATTCGCCGATGAGGCCGAGGACCTTGCCTTTCTGGACGTCGAAGTTGACGCCTTCGACAAGGGTGACGGTCCGCGGCGCTTCGCCGGGCGGGTAGCTGGTGGCCTCGATCTTGAGGTTTCGGACGGACAGAAGATCAGGCATCGCCGCGCCCTCCCTTGAGGCTGGAGGTTCGTTTCATCAGCCAGTCGACGACGAGGTTGACGCAGATGGCCAATGCCGCAATCGCCCCGCCCGGAATGAGGGCGGCGGAAATGCCGAAGATGATGCCGTCCTTGTTGTCCTTGACCATGCCGCCCCAGTCGGCGGCCGGCGGCTGGATGCCGAGGCCGAGGAAGGAGAGCGTGGACAGGAACAGGATCGAGAAGGCGAAGCGCAGGCCGAACTCCGCAAGCAGCGGCGACAGCGTGTTGGGCAGGATTTCCTTGAAGATGATCCAGCCCGTGCCTTCACCGCGCAGCCGCGCGGCCTCGACGAATTCCATGACGGCGACGTCGAGCGCCACGGCCCGGCCGATGCGGTAGACGCGGGTGGAATCCAGGATCGCCATGACGAGGATGAGGATCCAGAGCTGCTGTGGCAGGACGGCCAGAACGACGAGGGCGAAGATCAGCGTGGGGATCGCCATCATCAGGTCGTTGAAGCGCGAGAATATCTGGTCGATGAACCCGCCCGTCACCGCCGCGATGAACGACAGCAGCATGCCGAGCGAGAAGGAAAGCACGGTCGCCGCCAGCGCCACGAAGATGGTGGTGCGGGCGCCGAAGATCAGGCGCGAGAAGAGATCGCGTCCGAGGTTGTCGGTGCCGAGCAGGTACTGGCCGCCCATCGGCTCCCAGACGGAACCGACGATCTGGCTTTCGCTGTAGGGCGCGATGAGGGGGGCGAAGATGGCGCAGAACAGGGCAAGCGCAATGCCCAGGATGCCGATCCACGCGCTGACGGGAATGGAGCTCAGTCTCATCGCGGATGCCTCAATCTGGGGTTCGCGATGATCGCAAGGATATCGGCGAACATGTTGAGGAAGATGTAGAAGGCGGCGAAGATCAGGCCGCAGGCCTGGACCACGGGCATGTCGCGCACCGTCACGGCGTCGACCATGTACTGGCCCATGCCGGGATAGACGAACACCACCTCCACCACGACGACGCCCACCACGAGATAGGCGAGGTTGAGCGCGATGACGTTGATGACGGGGGCGACTGCGTTGGGCGCGGCATGCTTTGCGATGATGCGCAGGCTGGACAGGCCCTTGAGCTCCGCCGTCTCGACATAGGCCGAGGACATCACGTTGAGGATCGCCGCGCGTGTCATGCGCATCATGTGGGCGAGGACCACGAGCACGAGCGTCGCCGTGGGCAGGGCAATGGCCGACAGCCGCTGGCCGAAGGTCATGGATTCATAGACCGTCGCAGGGAAGGTCGCGACCCCCATCTGCACGGCGAAGAACAGGATCAGCAGGTAGCCGACGAAAAACTCCGGCAGCGAGATCGCCGCCAGCGACACGACGTTGATGATCTTGTCGGGCAGGCGGTTTCGGTATTGCACCGCCAGCATGCCGAGCCCCACGGCAAGCGGCACCGATATGATGGCCGCGAAGAAGGCGAGGAAGAGGGAGTTGCCGAGGCGCTTGCCGATCTGCTCGCTCACGGAGTTACGCGAGGCCCAGGATGTGCCGAAATCGCCCTGCAGCGCGCCGCCGAGCCACTGGAAGTAGCGCGTGGTGGCGGACTGGTCGAGGCCGAGTTCCTTGCGGATGTTCTCCACCGCCTGCGGCGTGGCGGACTGGCCGAGATAGGTCGTGGCGAAATCGCCCGGCAAGGCTTCCACGCCCCCGAAGATCATCAGGGACACGGCGAAGAGCAAGGCCACGCTGAGCGCGAGGCGTTGCGTGATCAGGGCCGCGAGCGGGCTGCTCTTGGCGAATTTCGCCCAGATGGAAGGCCTGGCTTCGACAAAAGGGGTTCCAGAGGACGCAACCGACCCGGCAGCGCCGGCAGACTGCGGGCTATCGCCCGCAGCCGCCGTTGCCGTCAGTTCCGGACCGTGCGCCGGTCCGCCGCCGCTCATCAGGCTTCGAGCCACACGCGGGTGGCGACATAGCCGTTCGACATGTCGTTGCCGATGTCGTGCACGTAGCCCTTCACGCTCTTGCTGGACGCGTTCACGAAGTCGTTGAACATCGGCAGGATCAGGCCGCCTTCGTCACGCACCATCATGGCCATGGTGCGGTACATCTCCTTGCGCTTGGCCTCGTCGAGTTCCGAACGCGCCTCAAGCAGCAACTTGTCGAAGTCTTCGCGCTGGAAGCGCGTGTCGTTCCAGTCGGCCGTCGAGAGATAGGCGGTGGAGTACATCTGGTCCTGGGTCGGGCGGCCGCCCCAGTAGGAGGTCGAGAAGGGCTGGACGTTCCAGACGTTCGACCAGTAGCCGTCGCCCGGCTCGCGCTTCACCTCGATATCGATGCCGGCCTTCTTGGCGCTCTCCTGGTAGAGGACGGCCGCATCGACGGCGCCGGGGAAGGCGACGTCGGAGGTGCGCAGCAGGACGGAGCCGCTGTGACCCGACTTCTTGTAGTGGAAGGCGGCCTTGTCCGGATCGTAGGCGCGCTGTTCGATGCCTTCGGGGAAGAGGGCGTAGGTCTCGTTGATCGGGAAGTCGTTGCCGACCTTGCCGTAGCCGCCGAGCACCTTCTCCAGCATGGTCTCGCGATCCATCGCGTATTTCAGGGCCATGCGCAGGTCGTTGTTGTCGAACGGCGCCGTGTTGCAATGCATGATGAACACGTAGTGGCCGCGGCCGGAGGTGGAGAGGATATCCACCGTCGGCGCGCGCTTCAGGAGGTCCACGGTCTTCGGGCTGACGCGGTTGATGTAGTGGACCTGGCCGGAGGACAGCGCGGCGATACGGGCGGTAGCGTCGTTCATCGCGATCATTTCGACCGTGTCGACATAGCCGCGGTCCTGGCGCCAGTCATCCTTGTTGCGCTCGAAGGTGGCGCGCACGCCCGCCTCGAAGTTCACGACCTTGTAGGGGCCGGTGCCGATCATGGCGTTCGGATCGTCCAGGCCGCCATTCGGCTGGATGATCAGGTGGTAATCGGTCAGAAGCAGCGGCAGGTCGGCATTGCCTTCCGACAGCACGAGCACGAGCTTGTCGCCGTCGGCCTTGATTTCCTTGATCGACTTCATGACGCCGAGCGCGCCCGACTCCGATTTCTCATCGGTGTGGCGCTGCAGGGTCTTGATGACGTCGTCGACGGTCAGTTCCTTGCCGTCGTGGAACTTCACGCCCTTGCGGATGGTGAAGGTCCAGGTGGCGGCGTCGGCGGACGGCTCCCAGGATTCGGCAAGGGCCGGAACGGGCTGGCCGGTCAGCGGCTCGGATTCGACGAGCATGTCGCCCCAGTTGCGACCGACGACGAACATGAACTGCGACAGCGCCTTGGCGGGATCCTTCGAGTCGGTGGCGGCAGCGCCTTCCAGGCCGAGCTTCAGGTTGCCGCCGCGCTTGGGCTCCTGCGCGCGGGCTGCGGTGTCGAACATCGTGCCGGCGGCGGCAAGCGTGATGCCGAAGGCTGCGGTGCGGCCGAGGAACTCGCGGCGGTTCATCTTGCCGAGCGTGACCTGGCTCGTGAGGTATTTGGTGTAATCAGTCATTCCCCTGTTCCCTTTGCTGTGCTCGTGCGGGCGAGCATTTGTCGTTGTGATTGGCAGAATTTCTGTTTTTGGCTTTTAAATCAACCGTGCAGGCCGGTTTTTATCCCGGTGCCGGCGCATTCACCGGTTTTGCGAAAACCTGTCGTCGTTACCGCGAAGCGGATCCTCCTTCTGCGAATTTCGATGCCTGATGCATGGTGGGCATGAAAAATTTCTTAATTCTTTTCAAGTGTTTATGCTTATGAACGTGGCCGCCCCGATCAGGGCCGGCCACCGGTTTTCTCATCGTCCCTTCCAGACGGGGTCGCGTTTCTCGGCAAAGGCGCGCGCGCCCTCGAGCTGGTCCTCGCTGGAATAGAGAATATCGACCGTCTTGAACTGCCGACGGGTGATCCTGTTCATCGTCGTCTGGAAGGTTTCACCCTCGGCGGCGCGCACCACTTCCTTGATGGCGGCGTAGACGAGCGGCGGGCCGCTTTCGAGCAGGCGGGCGAGCTCCCAGGCCCGGTCCATCAGCGTGTCGGCGGGCAGCACCTCGTTGACGAACCCCCACCGGTGCGCTTCCTGCACATCGAGCCAGCGACCGGTCAGGAGCATGTCCATGGCGATGTGGTAGGGGATGCGCTTGGGCAGCTTGATGGAGGCGGCATCGGCTACCGTTCCGGAGCGGATTTCCGGCAGCGCGAAGGTGGCATGCTCGGCGGCGAGGATCAAATCTGTGGAAAGTGCGATTTCCAGCCCGCCGCCACAGCAGATGCCGTTCACCGCGCAGATGATCGGCTTGTTGAGGTCGCGCAGCTCCTGCATGCCGCCGAATCCGCCGATGCCGTAATCGCCATCGACGGCATCGCCGGCGGCGGCGGCCTTCAAATCCCATCCCGGACAGAAGAATTTCTCTCCCGCACCGGTGATGATGGCGACGCGCAGGCTGTCGTCATCGCGGAAATTCGCGAAGATTTCGCCCATGATGCGGCTGGTCGCAAGGTCGATGGCGTTCGCTTTGGGGCGATCGATGGTCACTTCCAGGATGCCGCCTTCGCGGCGTTGCAGTATCGGTCCGGTCATGGGTTCTCCCTCAGACGGATCAGTGCGTCGGCTGCGACGACACCGTCGCCGGCAGGCAGCACCATTATGGGATTAACGTCCAGTTCTTCGATTATTGAAGCGTTTGAAACGACATAGGATGCCGCTGATGCGACGGCGGCCACGAGGGCGTCGAAATCCCCCTTCGGTCCGCCGCGATAGCCGTTCAACAGTCTTGCAATCTTGAGGCGATCGATGGATTCCCGGATCGCCTTCTCGTCGGTCGGCAGGGTCAGGATGGCCGAATCCTCGATGAGTTCGACGAGGATGCCGCCGGCCCCGATGGTGAGGACCGGCCCCGCGACGGGATCGCGCATGGCGCCGATGATGAGTTCGGCGACCGGCTTGCCGACCATCTTTTCCACCAGGAAACCGGAGGCGACGCCGGCCATGGCTTCCGCAGCCTGCATGACGGCCTCGCCGCTTTGCAGGTTGAGCTTCACCGCGCCGGCCTCCGTCTTGTGCGCCACGCCGAGCCCCTTGAGCACGACGGGAAAGCCGAGCCTTTCGGCCGCGTCGGCGGCGGCTTGCGGCGTTTGGGCGGTCAGGCCCTTCGGTACGGTCAGGCCATGGGCGGCGAGCGCCTGTTTGGCCTCGTGTTCGGTGAGCGTGATGGCTTCGCCTTCCCCGGCGGCGCTCTTGAGCAGCGGGGCCGATTGCGGCCTGGACCAGGCCTCGCCGATACCGGCGGCGGCATCGGCGGCGGCAAGCGCCTCCTCGATGCCGTAGAAGGGAACGACGCCGTTCCGCATCAGCATTTCGGCGGTCGCCTCCGGCATGTTCTCGCCCATGGAGGCGACGATGCCGGCATTGGCCCCCGTCGCCTTCGATGCATCGATGACGGCGTGGCAGGTGGTCGTCCAGTCCTCGGCATCGCAGCGATCGAGGCGAGGGAAATCGAGCACGACGAGGTTCAGGGCGTAGCCGCCCTGCATCATGGTGGTGAAGGCGGCTGTCTGCTTCTCGCGGTTGCCCCAGACGAAGGTGTGGTAGTCGAGCGGGTTGGAGATCGTCACCATCTGGCCGAGCGTCTCGCGCAGCGGCTGGCGCTGGAAATCCCTGAGCGCGCGGTAGTTCACCTTGCGCTTTACTCCGGCATCCGCCATCAGCGAGGCCTCGCCGCCCGAGCAGGACATGGAGGAGATGTCGTGGTTGGGAAGGGGGCCGGCGACGTGCAGCAGCTTCAGCGTTTCCAGAAGCTCCGGCAGCGTCTCGACCCGGCCGATGCCGAGGCGGGCGAGCAGGGCGGAGGAAACGGCGTCGTTGCCGGCCAGCGATGCGGTGTGCGAGACGGTCGCAAGCTGCGCCTGCTCCGACTTGCCGACCTTCAGCGTCACGACGGGCTTCTTCAACTCGCGGGAGCGGACGGCGAGGCGCTCCAGGGACTCGAGGCTGTCGAAGCCTTCGATATGCAGGCCGACGGCGGTGACGCGCGGGTCTTCCAGCACGGCGCAGGCGAGATCGGCGAGGCCGGTCTGCGCCTGGTTGCCGGCCGTCAGGATATAGGCGAGCGGCAGGCCGCGCTGCTGCATCGAAATGTTGCAGGCGATGTTGGAGGACTGGGTGAGGACGGCCACGCCCTTTTCGATGCGCAGCATGCCGTGCTGATCCGGCCAGAGCAGGGCGCCGTCGAGCATGTTGATGAAGCCGTAGCAGTTCGGCCCGAGGATCGGCATGTCGCCGGCTGCGTCCACCAGCGCCTTCTGCAGGTCGTCGCCATCGGCGAGTTCGCTGACGGCCTCGCGGAAACCGGAGGCGTAGCAGACCGCGCCGCCGGCACCGCGCGCGGCGAGGTCACGGATGATGCCGATGGTCAGCTCGCGGTTGACGCCGACGAAGGACGCATCCGGCGCGCCGGGCAACTCGGCGACCGAGCGGTAGCATTTACGGCCGAGGATCTCGTCCTCGCGCGGGTGCACCGGCCAGATCTCGCCGGAAAAGCCCATCTTGTCGCACTGGAAGATGACCCGCCGCGCCTCCTTGCCGCCGAAGACGGCGATGGATTTGGGCCGGATCAGACGGTCGAGGGAACGGGTCATCTGTGGCTACGCTCCCAGTGGCCGCAGCAGGTCGCGGCTGATGATGTGGCGCTGGATTTCCGAGGTGCCGTCCCAGATGCGTTCCACGCGCGCATCGCGCCAGAAGCGGGCGAGCGGCAGGTCGTCCATCAGGCCCATGCCGCCGAAGATCTGGATCGCCTCGTCGGTGACGCGGGCGAGCATTTCGGTGGCATAGACCTTGGCCGAGGCGATCTCGCGGTTCGACGGCAGGCCCTGGTCGAGCCGCCAGGCGGCGCTGAGCGTCAGCAGGTCGGCGGCGTCGATTTCGGTGATCATGTCGGCGAGCTTGAAGGACACGCCCTGGTTCGCGCCGATCGGCTTGCCGAACTGCTTGCGCTCGGCGGCATAGTTGAGCGCGTAGTCGAAGGCGCGGCGGGCGCGGCCGACGGAGGTCGCGGCGACCGTCAGGCGCGTCGCGTAGAGCCAGTCGTTGGCGATGTCGAAGCCCTTGTGTACCTCGCCGAGGATCTGGGAGGAGGGCAGGCGGCATTCGTCGAAATTCAGGATGCAGTTCTTGTAGCCGCGGTGCGAGACCGAATTGTAACCGTCGCGGATCTCGAAGCCCGGCGTGCCGCGGTCGACGAGGAAGCACGTGATCAGCTTCTTCTTGCCGCGCGGCGTGTCCTCTTCGCCCGTCGCGATGAAGACGATGACGAAATCGGCGATGTTGGCATGGCTGATGAAGTGCTTGGTGCCGTTGACGACCCAGTCGTCGCCGTCCTTGCGGGCGAAGCACTTCATGCCGCGCACATCCGAGCCAGCATCGGGCTCGGTCATGGCGAGTGCGTCGAACTTCTCGCCGCTGACGGCCGGCAGCAGGTATTTCTCGCGCTGCTCGCCTTCGCAGGCCATCAGGATGCCGGAGGGGCGGCCGAAGAAGACGGTGAGCGCCATGGAGCCGCGGCCAAGCTCGCGCTCGACCAGCGTGAAGGACGTATGATCGAGACCCGCGCCGCCGACCTCTTCGGGGAAGTTGCAGCCGAAGAAGCCGATTTCCTTGCACTTGCGTGCGATCTCCCGGCCGAGCTCCGGCGGGACATGGCCGGTACGCTCGACCTCGTTTTCATACGGATAGATTTCCGTTTCCACAAACAGGCGGACCGTGTCCACGATCATCTGCTGTTCGTCGGTGAGTGCGAAGTTCATGGCTGTGTTCTCCCCTCAGAGAATGTTTTTGTCTGCCCGGTCGCAGCCCCCTCATCCGTCTGCCGGCACCTTCTCCCCGTTGGGGAGAAGGAGATGTCGCGGGACTGTATTTCCCCTCCTTCTCCCCGACGGGGAGAAGGTGCCCGAAGGGCTGATGAGGGGGCGGCCGGCATCGTTCATTTTTTCTGCCCGACACTCCGGCCGGCACCTTCCGGCACCGGGAGCGTCGCGTGGGCGTCGGCGATCGGCTTGATCTTCGCCAGCACCTCGGCCGGCGCCTCGACGCTCTTGCCGGCCTTCGAGTCGACATGGACCATCATCTGCTCGGCGGTGGCGATGACGTCGCCGGTCGCCGCGTCATGGATGCGGGTGAAGAAGTGCAGGCGCTTGGCGTCGGACGCGAGAAGCTGGAGCGTCGTATAGAGCGCCTGGCCGAGCTTGCCTTCGCCGAGATGGCGGATGTGGGTTTCCACCGTGTAGTAGCTGTGGCCGGCCTCGACATAATCGAAGTCCACGCCGATGAGACGAAGCAACGCATCCGAGGTGTCGCCGAACAGCTGGAGATAGCGATGCTCGGTCATGTGGCCGTTGTAATCGACCCAGGCGGCGTTGACCTTGGTGTCGAGCAGGCGCAGCGGTTCGGCTGCGGAGACCTCGACCTTGGCCTTGCCGGCCTTGGCCCACAGATGCGCCTCGAATTCGGCGAGCAGCTTGCCCGAACCCCAGCCCTTGCCGTCGTCGCCGGCCTTCAGCGCATGCATGATGCCGACGAGGTTCTGGTCGCGGATGCGTTCCAGCTCACGGATGCCGCGCGCGCCGGACTGGGCGTCCGACTGGTTGGCGATCTTCTCGACCAGTTCGTCGTTGAGGTCGACGACATCGGTGAGCTTCGTCCACGGCCAGGACAGGCAGGGACCGAACTGGGCGAGGAAGTGGCGCATGCCGGCTTCGCCGCCGGCGATGCGATAGGTCTCGAACATGCCCATCTGCGCCCAGCGCATGCCGAACGAGTAGCGGATCACGTCGTCGAGCGTCTCGGTGTCGCAGATGTCGTCCTTGATGAGCCAGAGGCCCTCGCGCCAGACGGCTTCCAGCAGACGGTCGCCGACGAAGGCCTCGATCTCCTTGTTGATGATGACGCCCTTCATGCCGATCGGCGCGAGCTTGGCCTTGGCGTCTTCCAGCACCGCGCGCGATGTCTTCTGGCCGCCGACGAGTTCGGCGAGCGGCAGGAGATAGACGGGGTTGTAGGGATGCGCCACGAACAGGCGCTCGGGATGCTTCATGTCGCGCTGCAGGTCGGTCGGCATGAGGCCCGACGTGGAGGAGCCGATCAGCGCCTTGGGGTCGGCGGTCGCATCGATCTGGTTCAGCACGCCGCGCTTCAGCTCCAGGCGCTCGGGCACGCTTTCCTGAATCCAGTCAGCGCCTTCGACGGCTTCTTCAATGCTCCTGGCGAAGGTGACCTTTCCCTTCGGCGGCAGCGGCGCCATGGTGAGCATGCCATAGGCGCGCTCGGCATTGGCCATGACTTCGCCGATGATGCGTTCGGCTTCCGGGTGCGGATCGAAAATCTTCACGTCGATGCCGGCCAGCGCGAAACGCGCGACCCAGGCCCCGCCGATGACGCCGCCGCCGATGCAGGCGGCCTTGTGGATGGTGCTCATGCTGTCGTTCCCTCGTGTTTGTCTGCGGGGTGGCTACCCCCTCATCCGCCTGCCGGCACCTTCTCCCCGGCGGGGAGAAGGGGATGTGGCAACGCCGTATCCTCCCTCCCTTCTCCCCTCGGGGAGATGGTGCCCGAAGGGCGGATGAGGGGGCTGGCGCTGCCGTTCCCGTCAACCGCGCGGCGCGCGCTTCGTCAGTTTCAGCTTCTCGCGCACTTCGGCCGGGCCGATAATGCGCGCACCCATGCTTTCGACGATGGTGACGGCCTTTTCGACGAGCTGTGCATTGGTGGCGAGCTGGCCCTTGGCGACGTAGAGGTTGTCTTCCAGGCCGACGCGGACATTGCCGCCGGCAAGCACGGCCGCGGCCGGATAGGCCATGGCGTTGCGGCCGATGGAGAAGGCCGAGAAGGTCCAGTTGGACGGCACGTTGTTGACCATCGCCATGAAGGTGTTGAGATCGTCAGGCGCGCCCCACGGAATGCCCATGCAGAGCTGGATGAGGACCGGATCCTCGATGACGCCTTCCTCGACGAGCTGCTTGGCGAACCAGAGATGGCCGGTGTCGAAGGCTTCGATTTCCGGCCGCACACCGAGATCGGTCATCATCTTGCCCATGGCGCGCAGCATCGACGGCGTGTTGGTCATCACGTAGTCGCCGAGCGAGAAGTTCATGGTGCCGCAATCGAGCGTGCAGATTTCCGGCAGGCATTCGGCGACGTGGGACACGCGCTCGGTGGCCCCCACCATGTCGGTGCCGGCGGGGTTGAGCGGCAGGGGCTGCTCGGTGCCGCCGAAGATCATGTCGCCGCCCATGCCGGCGGTGAGGTTCAGCACCACGTCGACCTCGGCATCGCGGATGCGCTCGGTCACTTCGCGGTAGAGATCGTTGCGGCGGCTGGGCGCGCCGGTTTCAGGGTCACGCACATGGCAGTGCACGACGGCGGCGCCCGCCTTGGCGGCATCGATCGCGGATTCGGCGATCTGCTTGGGTGAGCGCGGCACGTGCGGCGACTTGCCGGCGGTATCGCCGGAGCCGGTGACGGCGCAGGTAATGAAGACGTCGCGGTTCATCGCAAGAGGCATTCTTGTTCTCCCAGTATTCTCGTTAAGGCCATTACGAGCCAAGAGAAGGCGCAATGCTTTCACTTTTCAGATCCATCCTTGACAATTTAGGAGGCGCATTTGCATGCTTGCGCCATGCTCGACCTCTCCTCCGATACGCTCGACATCGATCTTCTCATCCTGCCCGAGACGAACCTCATCCTCGTCGCCTCGGTCATCGAACCCCTGCGCGCGGCCAACCGCATTTCCGGCCAGGCGCTTTACCGCTGGCGGATGTTCTCGCCGGATGGCCAGCCCATCGAGACGCGCAGCCGCATTCCCGTTCCCGTCGACGGCGTGTTCCGGCCGGAAAGGGAGACGGCGCCGCTCTTCGTGCTGTCGAGCTATCAATGGCAGATGAGTGCGACGCCCCTGTTGCGACGCCAGCTTTCACAGACCGCGCGCTACAGGACGATGATGGCGGGCATCGAATCGGGCAGCTGGCTTCTGGCGGAGGCGAGCCTGCTCGACGGCTCTTCCGTAACCGTTCACTGGGAGGACATGGAGGAATTCGCCTCGCGCTATCCGCAGATCGCCGTGATGCGGGAGCGCTATGTCATCGACGGCAAGCGCATCACCTCCGGCGGCTCGCTGCCGACGCTCGACCTGATGCTGGAGATCATCCGCCGACGGCAGGGCTATTCGCTGGCGCTGGAGGTCTCGCGGCTCTTCATCTACGAGCATGAGCGCACGGGCGGCCTCTTGCAGGTGCCGGCGCTCGGCAACATGCGGGTCGCCGACCAGCGCGTCAGCCAGGCCGTGCGGCTGATGGAGGAGACGGTGGATGCGCCGCTGACGCTGGCGCGGCTGGCCAGGCGCGTCGGCATCAGCGCGCGGCACCTGCAGGACCTGTTTCAGGAATCGATGGGCGTGGCGCCGCACCAGCACTATCTGGCGCTGCGGCTCAACGCGGCCCGGCGCAAGGTCATCGAGACCAAGGCGGAGTTCGCCGATATCGCGGCGCTCACCGGGTTCAACTCGTCCTCCGCCTTCTCGCGCAGCTACCGCGCGCACTATCACGAAAGCCCGACGGAGACGCGGCGGCGGTTGCGGGCGGGCGTGAAGGTTTAAGGGGCGCGCCGCGACAGGATGGGGATCACCGTTTCCGCCGCCTGGCGGGACAGCGTGTCGCGCGGCCAGACGAGACTGAGCGATTGGCGGTAGGCCGGGCCAAGCGGCAGCAGCACCGGCGGCGGACGGATATTGGCCAGCGAGTTTTCCGGCAGGATCGACAGGTGGCCGTGTTTCAAGACGAGGTTGATGATGACGGGAATGGAATCCACCTCCACCAGCGTCAGGCGCGCCCGCTCGGCCGGCGTGAGCGTGGCCTCCAGAAAATGATCCGTCATCTGGCGCAGGCCGCTGCGCGGGCTCGGCACGGCAATCGGATGGCGCCGCAGAAGGGCCGCGAGATCCTGGCCGTCGTGTTCCCTCAGATCGCGAGGGGCGGCGAGGGCGAGCGGCGACTGGTCGATCAGGCAGCCGTCGAACTCCGCCGGATAGCGGTCGGTATCGAGCAGGACCAGGTCGAAACGGCGGTTCTTGAGGCCGGAAATGAGTTCGTCGGCCGTCGTCGAGGACAGGAAGAGCGGCTGGCGCGGGCGGGCGGCGCGCCACTCGACCGCCAGCCGCGCCAGCATGCCGGCGATTTCGCTTTCATGGCCGAAGGGGATGATGGCGCCGAGCCGCCAGGTGGCGGCGCTGCGCCGGAAGCGTTCCGTCGATGCGGCGGCCAGCGTTTCCCAGGCGGCCGTGATGCGCTCGGCAAGCGCAAGCGCTTCAAGGCCCTCGGGCGTGCAGCCGATGCCCTTGGCCGAACGGTCGAGCAGCGTGCAGCCGACGGCCTTTTCCAGATGCGCGAGCTGGCGGGTGAGCTGCGGCTGGCCGAGGCCGTGGCTTCTGGCGGCGGCATTGATGCTGCCGGCCTTGGCCGCGGCGGCGAAGCGGGTGAGCGACGCCAGCGGAATGGCGTGCCGGCCCGGAGTTCCCTGCCCGAGGGACAAAAGTTCTGCGGCGGCGCGGGCGATCTCGGCAAAATGCGGCAGGCGGTTCTCCGCCTCCAGCGTCGGCACCAGCGCCTGCCCGTCGCGACGCACCAGCGGCACCGAGAGCGCTGCCTCGACGCGGCGCAGCGCGGCGCTCGCGCTGGAGGCCGGACGGCCGGCGCGGGCGGCTGCCCTGCGGATGCCACGCTGTTCCAGTATGTCATGCACGAGGCTGAGGGTGGCCAGATCCACGGGGCGCTTCCTTTGCAGGATGATGTTCGGTTTATATCATAGACCGTGCGGATTTTGGGATATCTGTTTGCGCCCTGTTGCGCTTAACATCCCTCGCGTAGTTTTCTGCCATTCCAGGAAAGGCCGTGCGGCTTTTCCGACGCTGCTTTCGATACAGGCTTGGGGACATGCTCGCTTCCGCCGATACGCTCTATCTCACCGGCCAGCCGCTCGATTTCGCCACGTTGGAGGCGATCGGCCGGGCGGCCCGGCCATCGGTGGCTTGCGAGATGGGCATGGGCCGGGTCGCGACCGCGCGGCATGTCGTGACCGACCGGCTCGCCACCGGCCTGCCGATCTACGGCGCCAATACCGGCGTCGGCTCGATGAAGGACAAGCTGTGGACGGCGGACGACCTCGTCGAGTTCAACAACAGCCTCGTCAGGGCGCATCATTTCGGCACGGGCGAGCCCTTCACGCTGCCGATCGTGCGCAAGGCGATGGCGATCCGGGTGAACACGGCGCTCGGCGGCTATTCCGGGTGCAGCCCGGAGCTGATCGACGCGTTCCTGGCGCTGCTCGAAAAGGATGTCGTGCCGGTGGTGCGCCGGCACGGGTCCATGGGCTGCGCCGATATCGGCCTGATGGGCCAGATCGCCGCCGTGCTGACGGGCGAGGGCGAGGCCTGGTATCGCGGCGAGCGCCTGCCGGCCTCCGAGGCGCTGAAACGGGCCGGATTGAAGCCCCATCACATGCAGCCGCGCGATGCGCTGGCGGCGCTGAGTGTCAACGCCATCTCGCATGCCGCCGCCGCCGACGTGGTGCGCGAGGCGGCCAAGGCGATCCGCAACCTCATGGTGACAGGCGTTCTCTCGTCGCTGGCGCTCGGCGCATCCGCCGATCCGTGGCGGGTCGCCGCGCGCCTTTCGGCCCATGGCGAGGCGATGGCCGGCCGCTGGTTCGAGGCGCAGGCCGCCTCCGGCCACTGGCCGAAGCCATCGGCGATCCACGATCCGCTCAGCCTGCGCATGACCGCGCAGGTCTTCGGCGCCTGCCTCGATACGCTGATGAACGCCGCCGAGCGCATCGTCGAGGCGACCGCCCAGTCGGATGACAACCCCGTCGTCATCGACGGCGTGATCATGGCATCGGGCGGCTCGCTGCCGCTCTCCACCACGCTCTATGTGGAAGCGGCGCAGACGGGTTTTGCGCATCTTGCCCGCAACGTGCTGAACCGCTGCGTGCTGCTCGCCAACGGCGTGCGCCGCAACCTGCCGGTCAATCTCGTGGCGCCCGGCGAGGCGGCGACGGGCTTCGGGCCGCTGCTGAAGCTCGCCGTCGAGCTCTACATGCGCATCCAGTCGCTGGCGGTGCCGATCTCCGCGCAATCCATCGTCGTGGCGGGCGGGCTGGAGGAGGAGGCGACCTTCCTGCCGCTGATCGTCGAGCGCATGGAAAGCCAGGTGCGCGACCTTCGCCAGCTTGCCGCGCTCGAAGCCATGCTGTCGGCACAGGCGGTGGATCTTGCGGGCGACAATGTCGAGGGCGTGGCCGCCATCGCCTATCAGCGCACACGCGCCATCAGCCCGTTCTACCGCAAGGACCGGCCGCTTTCCGCCGAGATCGAGGCGCTCGACCGCGATCTCGCCTGCCCGGATGCGCTTTCCGCCTTCCTGGACATGGCACCCATGGCGGATTTCGACACCTTCTTCGCCCTCAAAGCCTGACGGAGACACGACATGGCCGATTTCGATCTCGTTGTGAAAGGCACCGTCGTCCTGGCGGACCGCATCGTCGACGGCGGCCATGTCGCGGTCCGCGACGGCAAGGTGGTGCATGTGGGACAGGGCGCCATGCCGGCGGCGAAAGAGCGGCACGACCTCTCGGGCGCGCTGATCCTGCCCGGCGCCATCGATGCGCAGGTCCATTCGCTCTCGCAGAAAGACCAGGAGGATTTCATCTGGTCGACGCGTTCGGCGGCGGCCGGCGGCGTCACCACCATCGTCGACATGCCCTATGACGAGGGCAACCTCGTCTGCTCGGCCGAAGCGGTGAAGATCAAGGTCGATCATGCATCGCCGCAGGCGCGCGTCGATTTCGCGCTCTATGGCACCGTCGATCCCGAGGAGGGGCCGGCCCGCATTGAAGAGATGGTCGAGGCGGGTGTCGCGGCCTTCAAGTTCTCGACCTTCGGCACGGATCCGAAGCGTTTTCCGCGCATTCCCGCCGCGCTGCTCGAAGACTGCTTCCGCGCCATCGCTCCGACGGGACTGACGGCCGGCGTACACAACGAGGACGACGAGGCGGTGCGGGCGGCCATCGCGAAGGTCAAGGCGGCGGGCATCACGGATTACCGTGCGCATGGCCTGTCGCGTCCGCCGCTGACGGAACTGCTCGCCTCCAACCAGATCTACGAGACGGGCGCGCAGACCGGGTGCCCGGCGCATGTCGTGCATTGCTCGCTCGGCCGCGGTTACGAGATCGCTAGCGCCTATCGTGCGCAGGGTTTTCGCGCGACCATCGAGTGCTGCATCCACTATCTGACGCTCGATGAAGAGAACGACGTGGCCCGGCTCGGCGGCAAGGCGAAGATCAACCCGCCGATCCGCCCGCGCGCCGAGGTGGAAAAGCTCTGGAGGCATGTCGCGGAAGGCAATGTCACGCTGGTGTCGACGGATCATGTCAGCTGGTCGGAGGACCGCAAGACCAACCCGGACATGCTGGCCAATGCCTCCGGCGTGCCGGGGCTGGAGGTCATGGTGCCGCTCTTCGTCAAGGGCGCGCTGGAGCGCGGCATACCGCTGACGCGCGCCGCCGAACTGATGGCGCTGAACCCGGCCCGGCACTTCCGCCTCGACCATGCAAAGGGGGCGCTGGAAGCCGGCAAGGACGCCGACATCACGGTGCTGACGCCGGAGCCCTATACCTATGATGCGGCCGCGAGCGGCAACAATGTCGTGGGGTGGTCGCCCTATAACGGCATCCGCCTGCCGTGGCGGGTCTCGGGCACCTATCTGCGCGGGAAACTCGCCTTCGACGGCACGAAGGTGCTCGCCGAACCCGGCACCGGCGCTTTCGTTCGGCCGCTGCCGACGCTCGTTTCCACGGGAAGCTGACGATGGCCCGTTCAACCAATCTGCCGGTCGATCCCGCGCGCATCGCTGATGTGATCGACGGGCTTGCCCGGCTCACCGATCCGGGACGGCCCTATACGCGGCGTGCCTTTACCGCTCTGTTCCCGGCAGGGCGGGATTTTCTCGAAGGCGCGTTCCGCGCCGCGGGGCTCGAAACGCGGATCGACGCGGCGGGCAATCTCGTCGGCCGCCGGCCGGGCCGCGCGCCCGGTCGCGGCACCATCATGCTCGGCTCGCATTCCGACACGGTGCCGGATGGCGGACGCTATGACGGCATCGCCGGCGTCGCGGTGGCGCTGGAAGTGGCGCGCGCGCTGGCCGATCAGGGCATCGAACTCGACCACGACCTGGAGGTGGTGGATTTCCTTGCCGAGGAAGTCTCCGTTTTCGGCGTTTCCTGTATCGGCAGCCGCGGCATGGCCGGCGTGCTGCCGGAGGACTGGCTGGAGCGCGAGACCGGCGGGCTGACACTGGCGCAGGGCATCCGCGATGTCGGTGGCGATCCCACGCGCATTACCGCGGAAGCGCGCCGGGACATCGCGGCCTTCCTTGAGCTGCATATCGAGCAGGGCCCGGTGCTGGAGAGGGAAAAGCTCGACATCGGCGTGGTGACGGCGATTGCCGGGATCACGCGCATCGAGGTCATCGTCGAAGGCCGCGCCGACCATGCCGGCACGACGCCGATGGGCGCGCGGGCGGATGCGCTGGCGGCGGCCGCCCGGCTCGTGACGGGCATCGAGGCGCTGGCCAGATCGTTCTCCGAAGGGCCAAGCCATTTCACCGCGACCGTAGGCGAATTTTCCATCGAGCCGAATGCCGCCAATGTCGTGCCGTCGCGGGCGCGCCTGCTGATCGACGCGCGCGCCGAAGAGCGTACGACCATGGATGTGTTCGCCGCCTCCGTGGACCAGCTCGCCGAACAGATCGCGCGGGAGACGGGCACGGTCATCGCTGCGCCGCGGCGTCTCTCCGACAACATGCCGACACCCGGCGACCCGCTGCTGCTCGATGTGCTGGACGCCGCCTGCGAGGCGGTCGGTGCCGGGCATCGCCGCATGGCCTCCGGCGCGGGACACGACACGGCCTTCATGGCGAAGGTGACGCGGGCCGCGATGATCTTCGTGCCGTGCCTCGGCGGGCGCAGCCACGCGCCGGAGGAATTCGCCGAGATCGACGACATCGCGCTCGGCGCGGCGGTGCTTTTTAACGCAGTGATTCAGCTGGATGAGAAACTGATTCAGGAGAACGCCTAATGGGCCGGATTTTAAAGGAAAAAGACGTCGAGGCGGCTGTCCGGGGCGGCTCGGTCTATGCCGCCGGCGGTGGCGGCTGGGCCGACCATGGGCGCATGCTGGGCCATGCTGCGGTTTCCATCGGCAAGCCGGAACTGGTGTCCATCGACGAACTCTCCGACGATGACTGGGTGGCGACGGCCGCGGCCATCGGCGCGCCGGCCTCGACCACGCCGTGGGAAATGCGCGGCGTCGATTACGTCAAGGCGGTGGAGCTGCTTCAGGACGCGCTCGGCGAGAAGGTCGCTGCGCTGATGGTGGGGCAGAACGGCAAGTCATCGACGCTGAACGGCTGGCTGCCGTCTGCCATCCTCGGCACGAAGGTGCTGGATGCCGTGGGCGACATGCGCGCGCATCCGACCGGCGACATGGGCTCGATCGGCATGGCCGGCTCGCCCGAGCAGATGATCCAGACCGCCGTTGGCGGCAATCGTGACGAGAACCGCTATATCGAACTCGTCGTGCGCGGCGCCACCGCGAAGGTCTCGCCGATCCTGCGCACGGCCTCCGACATGTCGGGCGGCTTCATCGCCTCGTGCCGCAACCCGCTGCGGGCGTCCTATGTCCGCAGGAACGCGGCGCTCGGCGGCATCTCGCTCGCGCTGAAACTGGGCGAGGCGATCCTGGCGGCGGAAGGCCGGGGCGGGGCGGCGATCATCGACGCCATCGTGAAGACGACGGGCGGCGCGATCCTGACCGAGGGCACGATCACCGACAAATCCGTGGTCTACACGAAGGAGGCCTTCGACATCGGCACGGTGACGCTCGGCAAGGGCGACACGGCTTCCGTGCTGCATGTGATGAACGAATACATGGCGGTGGAATCCGCCGACGGGACACGGCTTGCGACCTTCCCCGATGTCATCACCACGCTGTCGCCCGAAGGAGAGCCGCTGAGCGTCGGGCAGCTCGAGGTCGGCATGACGGTCTTCGTGCTGCATGTGCCGAAGTCGATCATCCCGCTCGCATCGAGCGTGCTGGATCCCACGGTCTATCCCTCGGTGGAGAAGGCGATGGGGATCGAGCTGGCGCGGTATGCGCTGGAGACGGTGGTTTGAGAGAAGAGGGGGTAAGCCTCCGCACGAACATATGAGGAGACACCCATGCCGAAGCCGAATCCACGCCACCCGAACTACCCCATCCCGTCGGGCCCCGTGCTGCGCGCCAAGGGCTGGCGGCAGGAGGGGTTGCTGCGGCTGCTCGAAAACGTGCTGTCGGTCGGCGAGGACCCGGACAATCTCATCGTCTATGCCGCGCTCGGCAAGGCGGCGCGCAACTGGGCGGCGCACAGAGCCATCGTCAAGGCGCTGAGCGAGATGGAGGAGGACCAGACGCTGGTCATCCAGTCCGGCAAGCCGGTCGGACTGCTCAAGACCCATGCCAAGGCGCCGCTCGTCATCATGGCGAACTGCAACATCGTCGGGCAGTGGGCGAAGGCGGAAGTGTTCTACGAGCTCCAGCGCAAGGGGCTGATCTGCTGGGGTGGGCTGACGGCCGGCGCCTGGCAGTATATCGGCAGCCAGGGCGTCATCCAGGGCACCTATGAAATCTTCATGCGCATTGCCGAAAAGCGCTTCGGCGGCAGTCTTGCCGGCCGTTTCATCCTGACGGCCGGGCTTGGCGGCATGGGCGGTGCGCAGCCGCTTGCCGGCCGCATGGCCGGGGCCGCCATCCTCTGCGTCGACATCGACCCGGCACGGGCGGCGGCACGCAAGGCGGTCGGCTATCTCGAACATATCGCGCCGGATCTCGATACGGCGCTCGCCATGATCGATGCGGCGGTGAAGGAAAAGCGCGCCACCTCCATCGGCCTCGTCGGCAATGCGGCGGAGGTCTACCCCGAAATCGCGCGGCGCGGCATCGTGCCCGACATCGTTACCGACCAGACCTCGGCGCATGACCTCGTCTACGGTTATGTGCCGAAGGGCATGAGCCTCGACCAGGTGAAGGGCCTGCGCGACGACGGGCAGGGGCAGCTGATGGTGGCAAGCCGGGCCTCGATCGTCGAGCATGTCTCGGCCATGCTGGAATTCCAGAAAAGGGGCTCGGAGGTCTTCGACAACGGCAACCTCATCCGCACGCAGGCGCGGGAAGGCGGTGTGGCCGATGCCTTCGACATCCCGATCTTCACGGAAGCCTATCTGCGTCCGCTGTTTGCGCGCGCCATCGGTCCGTTCCGCTGGATGGCGCTCTCGGGCGAGGAGAGCGATATCGCGCGTATCGACGATCTCGTGCTGGAGATGTTCCCGGACAATTCGATCGTCACCAACTGGATCCGCCTTGCGCGCGAGAATATCCCCTTCGAAGGTCTGCCGGCGCGCATCGCCTGGCTGGGGCACGGCGAGCGCACCGCTCTGGCCTTGGCGGTCAACACGCTGGTCGCCGCGGGCGAGCTGAAGGGGCCGATCGCCTTTTCGCGCGACCATCTCGATGCCGGCGCCATGGCGCATCCCAACATCATGACGGAACGCATGAAGGACGGCTCCGACGCCATCGCCGACTGGCCGTTGCTCGATGCCATGCTGCTCTGCTCGTCCATGGCCGATCTCGTCGTCGTGCATTCCGGCGGTGGAGGCTATGCCGGCTATATGACGAGCTGCGGCGTGACGCTGGTGGCGGACGGAACGGACGGCGGGGCCGAACGCCTCGAACACGCCCTGACCAACGACACGTCGCTCGGCGTGATCCGCTACGCAGATGCGGGCTATGACGAGTCGTTCGACGAGATCAAGCGGAAGGGCATCGGCCATATCGCGCCGGGATGATTTGGCATGTCTGCTTCGCGGCCTTCAGGCTGTTTCGAGGGATTAATAACAATTGTCAGAAAAGGCGAGGCATTCCGCCTTAAGTGACTGAAATGTCTCAGTCAGCTGTAAACGTTGCATTTAACATTTCGCGGTAATCTTCCGTTAGTAATTCCGTCCCTGCAGCGAGAGGGCGGGCTCCGGTTAGTTTTGCGTGCGAGTGCCTATGCGTCTTTCGATCCTTACGGCGGCCCTCCTTGGCTGTGTTACCCTGGCGGGCTGCGCGTCGAGCGCAGGTCCCGAAACGGTCCTGTCCATCAAGCCGTCGCGCGAGACGACGAGTTCGGTCAAGGCGACCGGGCCTGTGCCGGAAGTGGCGGTCGGCCAGGGCAAGGTGAAGGCCGAAGGTGCCAGCGAAATGCTCGCATGGGCCGGGCCAGTGCCGGAAACCCATGCCTTCGAAGCCGTTGCCGAGAAAGCGGTGCGTCCCACCGCGCGTCCCGAAGAGGGCGCGGTAACGGCCGAGATGCCGTCCATCGGGACGTTGGGCAAGCGCTCGCGCATCTACAGCCAGCAGTTCCGGGACGCCAAGCCGATCAATTTCGGCAAGCGCGCGCCCAAGCACTACCAGGTCCATGGTGTCGACGTTTCGCGCTGGCAGGGCGATATCGACTGGGTGAAGCTGCGCACGCAGGGCGCCAACTTCGCCTTCATCAAGGCCACCGACGGCGGTGACCACACCGACCCGATGTTCCGTCACAACTGGCGCGCCGCCAAGGAGGCGGGCATCCGCCGCGGCGCCTATCACTTCTTCTACTGGTGCCGCGTGGCCAGCGAGCAGGCGGACTGGTTCATCCGCAACGTGCCGAAGGACCCGGACGCGCTGCCGCCCGTCATCGATGCCGAATACAACGGTGAATCGAAGTGCAAGCGCCGCCTGACGCGCGCGCAGTATGTCGAGAAGATCCGCGTCTTCGCCGAGCGGCTGGAGCGGCATTACGGCAAGCGGCCGATCATCTATACCGCGCCGGACTTCTACGCCGACAACCTGTCGGGCGAGCTGAAGGAATATCCGTTCTGGCTGCGCTCGGTCGCCGCCCATCCGTCGGTTCGTTACCCGAACCGCCGCTGGCTGTTCTGGCAGTACTCCGGCTCGGGCCTGTCGCACGGGGTGAGCGGCAAGATCGATCTCAACGTCTTCGTCGGCAGCGAGAACGACTGGCACAACTGGCTTGCCGGCCAGTCGACCTGAGCGTTTTGCGGCCGCTGCCGTGTCGTCACGGCAACGGCGGCGACGGTAACGCTGTGCATCCCGAAGATGTGATCTTCCAATCGCTTGCCGCCGGCATCGCCGTTGGCTAGCGATCCTGCATCCATACGGGATTTGCAGGAGTTGTTTCCAGAAATGTCTGAGATCGGTGTCTTCTCGCGCAGGGCCTTCCTCATGGGGGCTGCAGCGACGCTGGCGGGGTGCGCAACCACGCAAGGCGGCGTGAAGAACGTGCCCGTTCCGCAGAAGGTCAGCTACCCGATCGTCCCGGCGACGGACGAGGAGCTTGCCGCGCGCTATGCGGCCGTCGAGGATGGCGGGCATCTCATTCCCGCGATCCCCTACAAGGAGATCGACCCGAAATACTATCGCCAGCGCGTGAAGGATCCGACCGGCGAAGCACCGGGCACCGTGGTCGTGGATACGCCCGGCCGCTTCCTCTACCTGGTCGAGCCCGGCGGCACGGCGATGCGTTACGGCGTCGGCATCGGCCGCGACGGCTTTGCCTGGGAGGGCGAGGGCATCATCCATTGGCGCCAGCCCTGGCCGCGCTGGAAGGTGCCGGCCGACATGATCGCGCGCACGCCGAGCCTTGCCCGGTATTCCGTCGAGAACGGCGGCATGGATCCCGGTATCAAGAACCCGCTCGGCGCGCGGGCGCTCTATATCTTCCAGGACGGGAAGGACACGCTCTACCGCCTGCACGGCTCGCCGGAATGGAAATCGATCGGCAAGGCGACCTCGTCGGGTTGCGTGCGGCTGGTCAACCAGGACGTGATCGATCTCTACAAGCGCGTGCCCTATCACGCGCGCATCGTCGTGCATCAGGGGCCGCTGGGCTCGGTCTGAGGCCGGTTGCCGCTCAGGCGGCCTTGAACCGCGCCATGATCTCGGCGCGGGCCGGATCGGTGAGCGTGACGGCGGCGCCGAATTCGAGCGGCGTGAGGGCGGCCTCGTCCGGATAGACGATCCTGTTGCCGGTGATTTCGGCCGGCAGCAGGGCGACGACGCGGCTGTCGGTGGCCGGGGTGCCGTTGGCGATGTGCTCGCGCACCGCATTCTGCGGGTCCATCAGGAAGTTCAACAGCGCGTAGCCGGCCGGCTTGTTGGGTGCATTTTTCGGAATGGCGTAGAAATCCGACCAGATCTCGCCACCGTCCGAACCGAGGGTGAAGGCGATTTCGGGCACGTCGCGATTGAGCTGCGCGCCGTCACTGGTCCAGCACATGATCATCCAGGCATCGGTGCCGCGCATGGGGGGCTGATAGTCGCTGGTGACGGTATAGAGATGCGGCTTGACCTCAAGCAGCAGTTCCTCCGCCTTGGCAAGTTCCCCGGGCTTCACCGAGTTGAAGGAGAAGCCGAGCGAGACGAGGGCGTTGCCGATGGCGGTGAGCTGGTAGTCGTGCACGATCGCGCGGCCGTCCGCCTCGTCCATGGCGGCCGCGAAGAACTCCTTCCAGCTCGTGACCTTCACCTTGTCCGTGTTGTAGGCGATGCCGGTCGTGCCCCAGTTCTTCGGCAGCGCATAGACCTTGCCCTCGGCGGTGCCCTGGCTGGTGAAGCGGGCATTCTGGGTGCCTGCATCGAAATTCGGCAGGCGGGGCAGGTCGAGCGGTTCGATCAGGCCGAGGCGGGCATAGGTGGAGATCGTGTAGTTGGTCGGCACGAACAGGTCCCATCGGGCGCTGTCGGCTCGAAGCGCCTCCAGCATCTCCTCGTTCGAACCGAAGATGTTCACCTCTACCGCGACGCCCGTGGCAGCGGTGAAGGCCTCGAACGTCGCCGGGTCGTGATAGTTCGGCCATGTCGCGATCGACATGCTCGATCCAAGATCGTCGCTCGCATGGGCGGCCGATGAGAACCCCGGCTGGCGGGCAAGAACGGCGGCGGCAAGGCCAAGGCCGGTGATTTCAAGGAAATGGCGCCGGGTGATCGAGCCGCGCTTGAGGCGCATGAAGGTGTCCGTCAGCGCGCCGGCCTCCATCGCGTCATGTTTGCTGAACCGCTTCGACATCGCGCTGTTCCCCTGCCGTTAAGTCGGCCTCGCTGCCACGGGCCGGAAGGACGGGCATGCCGGTGGCCGCCGGAAACGAGCCCGCGCAACAGGCGGTCGTGCGCATGGTAAGCCGGGAGAGGTGATTTATCCGTAAATCGCGCACCCCACATTGGGACTTGTGCGGTGCAGCGAGCATGCCGGCGGGATCGTCCGGCACGGCAGCGCGCGGCGTTCGGGGACCATCGCAAACCCGGCCGACGCCGGGTCTGCTCTTGTCATTTCAACGCGTTATCGCCATGCGCTGGCAGGACGATTCCGGTCGTTGATGCGTCGATTCAAGCGACGGCGGCGAGAGCGGCCTGCGCGCGGGCGTCGATGATCTGGCGCGCGGCGTTGGCGGCTTCCTTGCCCTTGATGA
Source organism: Shinella sumterensis (assembly GCF_004514425.2). Lineage (GTDB taxonomy): Bacteria > Pseudomonadota > Alphaproteobacteria > Rhizobiales > Rhizobiaceae > Shinella > Shinella sumterensis. The sequence continues at coordinate 369,840 of NZ_MYFN02000003.1, read as the reverse complement.
CGAAATGATCGCGGAAGAAGGCGATATGCGCTTCCGATTCCTGGAAGTTGTGCGGCGTCAGCACGGCGGAGAGAACCGGCACATTGGTATCGAGGCCGACGCGCACGATGGCATCCACCACGGTGCCGGCGACGAAATCGTGGCGGTAGATGCCGCCGTCGACGACGAGCGCGACGCCGAGAATGGCGGCATATTTGCCGGTGCGGGCGAGCAGCTGGGCATGGAGCGGAATTTCAAGCGCGCCCGGCACGTCGATCACGTCGACATCCTCGGCGCGGCCGCCAAGCGCTTTCCATTCGGCGACGAAAGAATCGACCGCCTGATCGACGATGCCGGCATGCCAGCGGGCGCGGATGACGGCGATACGGGAGGAGGGGGTGGCATTCGCATTCATGTCTAGGCCTTTCAAGGGTTGAGCCATTTTTCAACGGTCCCCTTGGGCGAACATGCAGGTTGTCCGCCAGCGCGGCGGTGGTCCTGCTTGCCCTCTTTCATCCGGACTGTGACCGTCGGCTCCGGCATCGCACCGGATCTGCTGACCCTTCCACCGGAAGGCGCTCGCGGGCTCCCGGATCGCTCCGGATACCGCCGGTGGGGAGTTTCACCCCGCCCTGAGAACATCAGGACCATAACGGGCAAACGCCCGCGGATCAAATCCGCGGGCGACGCAAAGAGCGACTTTCACGACAGAATTTTCCAACCTTCGCCGGAAGGCTGGAATGAACGGCTAGTCGCGGATAATGAGCAGGTCGCTTGCCACGAAGCGCAGCGTGACCGTCTCGCCCACCACCGGGGGCACGAGGCCCGGGCTGTTGAACATGTCGAAGGAGATGATGCTTTCGCCGACCTTCATGCGGGTGCGGATGACCGAGCCGAGGAAGTTGGTGGAGACCACCTCGCCGGACAGCGCGGTATCGCCCTTGGCATCCGGCGCGATCGATCCGGCCTCGGGGCGCAGCGCCAGCGAGATCGTGTCACCCGCCTTCACGTCGCCGAGCGGTTCTCGCAGGGTGACGCCCTGGTCGCCGATCGACACGCGGTTGGAGGCGGGATCGACGACCTTCGCCTCGATGAGGTTCAGCGTGCCGACGAAGTTGGCGACGAAGCGCGTGGCGGGGCGGTTGTAGATGTCTGCGGGCGCGCCGATCTGGTCGGCGCGGCCGGCGTTCATGACAACGATGCGGTCGGAGATTGACAGCGCCTCTTCCTGGTCGTGCGTGACGAAGACGGTGGTGATGCCCAGCTGCTGCTGGATCATGCGGATCTCTTCGCGCAGCGATACGCGGATCTTGGCGTCGAGGGCCGACAGCGGCTCGTCGAGCAGAAGGACCTGCGGCTTCGGTGCGAGCGCGCGGGCGAGCGCCACGCGCTGCTGCTGGCCGCCCGACATCTGGTAGGGGTAGCGGTCGGCGAGGTGGTCGAGCTTGATGAGGCCGAGCATTTCCTTGACGCGCTGGTCGATCTCCGCCTTGGGACGACCGGCGACCTTGAGGCCGAAGGCGACGTTTTCGGCGACGTTCATGTTCGGGAAGAGCGCATAGGCCTGGAAGACCATGCCGATGTTGCGCTGGTTGGGGCGCAGGTTTGCCTGGCTCTTGCCGTTGATGGTGATGGTGCCGCCGGAGGGCGTCTCGAAGCCGGCGATCATGCGCAGCACCGTGGTCTTGCCGCAGCCGGACGGACCGAGGAACGAGATGAACTCGCCCTTCTCGATGGACATGTTGAAATCCTTGACGACCTGAACGGGGCCGAAGGACTTCTGGAGGCTGGTGAGGGTCAGGAAGCTCATAAAGGGTCCTTAGGCGGGGCTTTGCGCGCCCTTCTGGAAACGGGAGACAAGCTGGATCAGGCCGAGGCAGCCCCAGGTGAGGACGAAGGACATGACCGCGAGTGCCGCGGGCTCATAGGCGCGGTTGGCGCCGAGCAGCTGCATGTACGGGCCGAAGGCCGGGCGATTCAAAAGGGCGGCCATGGTGAACTCGCCGATGACGATGGCGAAGGTCAGGAAGGCGCCGGAGAGAACCGCGACCAGCACATTCGGCAGGATGATCTTGGCGAGGATCGTCGTCCAGCCGGCACCGAGGCTCTGGGCGGCCTCCGTCAGCGTGGCGATGTCGATGGCGCGCAGGCCCGTATCGACGGAGCGATACATGTAGGGCAGCGCCAGCGTGGCATAGCCGAACATCAGGAGGATGTTGGTGCCTGTGATCGATCCCGTCAGCGGCAGCCAGCTCGATGTGTTGTAGAGCCTGATATAGCCGAAGACGATGACGATGGCCGGAATGACCAGCGGCAGCAGCGTGACGAACTCGATATAGGGCCGAAGGCCGGGCAGCTTGAGGCGGACCCAATAGGCCGTCGGCACCACCAGCACGACGCCGAAGACGATGGTCGCGAGCGCCATCAGGATGGAATAGGTGAAGGTCTCCTGGAAGCGCGGATCGCCCAGCACGACGGCATAGGCATCGAGCGAATAGACGCCGCGGCGCATCTTCAGGGAGAAGTTGGTCATGCCGATCAGCGGCAGGATGAAATAGAGCAGACCGAAGATAAGGGCGCCCCAGGCCCAGAACTTCTTCATTTCAGCCACCTTTCGCTGCGCGCACGCAGCCATATGTAGATGGTGTTGGCGACGCCGGTCACGACGATCATGCCGAAGGCGAGGGCATAGCCGAGATGCGGGTTGCCGAGCACGTCGCCGCGGATCTGCGCGAAAAGCAGGATCGGCACGATGGACAGCGAGGAACCGGTGAGCGCGATGGCCGTGGCCACGGCCCCGAAGGCATTGGCGAACAGCAGTGCCAGCGTTCCCAGGAACGACGGCAGCAGGATCGGGAAGGCGACCATGCGCCAGTATTGCGTGTTGGTGGCGCCGAGGATCTGCGCCGCCTCACGCCACTCGCGCTTCAAGCCGTCGAGCGCCGGCGTGATGATGAGGATCATCAGCGGGATCTGGAAGAACAGATAGGTGATCGTCAGGCCCCAGAAGGACAGGAGATTGAAGCCGAGCGCGCGCAGGTTGATGCCGAACTGGGTCTGCAGGAACACCGTGATGAGACCGACGGGGCCGAGTGTCGCGAGAAACGCGAAGGCGAGCGGCACGCCCGCGAAGTTGGAGGCCACGCCGGAAAAGGTGAGAAGCGGGCTGCGGATCCATTTCGGCAAACCGCCGAGCACGGCGGCGGCCGCGACCGAAAAGCCGATCAGGCAACCGAGCAGGGCCGAGGCGATGCTGATCTTGATCGAGATCCAGTAGGCCGACATGATCGAGGTGGTGAACAGGCCGCGGATATTGTCCAGCGTGAAGCTGCCTTCCGGCGTCTGGAAGGCGCCGATGACGATGCGCATCGTCGGCATGATCAGGAACAGCAGGACGAAGATCGCGAACGGCAACGCGCCCAGCCAGTGCAGCGGGAGGCGGAACGGTTCGCGCGTCGGCTGTCGGGGGGCTGAACTGTCTGATGACATCACGATGACCTCGAAGGGGGTGCCGCACGGGCGGACCGCAGTCGTCGCCCCGGCCGAACAGCCGGGGCGACGGAGCGTGTTGCTTATTGCACGTTCGCGCCGACGACGCTGTCCCACGCGCCGGTGACGGCAGCCTTGTTGGCGTCCACTTCCTCGAGCGTCGGGAAGTAGGCCTTTTCATAGGATGCTGCCGGCGGCAGGGCGTCGATCAGGTCCTGCGGAACCTTGCCGGCCTTGACCATGGCGTTGAAGCGCGCCGGATGGCAATAGCCCTTCAGCCAGCCGAGCTGACCTTCGTCGGAATAGAGGTGTTCCATCCACAGCTTGGCCGCGTTCGGGTGCGGGGCATAAGCCGAAATCGCCTGGACGTAGACGCCGGCGAGAACACCCTTTTCCGGAACCACGACCTCGGTCGGCGGGTTGCCGTTCAGCGTCTTGGCCCAGCCCAGCGCGTTGTAGTCCCATGCGATGACGATCGGGGTCGAGCCCTGCGCCAGCGTGCCGGACTTGCCGATGACGGGGACGAAGTTGCCCGCCTTGTTCAGCTCCGCAAAGTAGGCGAGACCTGCCTCACCGGCTTCCTTGCCGGACTTCGCGTCCTTGGCGAGACCGGCGGCGAGAACGCCCAGGATGGCCTGGTTGGAGGCGCGCGGGTCGCCGGCGAGAGCGACCTGACCGGCATATTCCGGCTTCAGGAGGTCGGCCCAGTCCTTCGGCGTGTTGGGAACGAGATCCTTGTTCACCAGGAACGACATCACGCCGTAATAGTCACCGTACCAGTAGCCTTCGGCGTCCTTGATCGTGTCGGGGATTTCGTCCCAGGTCGAGACCTTGTAGGGCTGCAGCAGGCCTTCGGCCTTGGCCTGCGGGCCGAAGGCGAGACCGACGTCGATCACGTCGGGCGACTGCGGGCCCTTGTTGTCCTTGTTGGCCTTGATGGCTTCGACTTCGTCGGCCGAACCGGCATCCGGGTTCAGTTCGTTGACCTGGATTTCCGGATACTTCGCCTTGAAGGAGGCGATGACGTCACCGTAACCGCACCAGTCGTGCGGCAGGGCGATGGTGGTCAGCATGCCTTCCTTCTTGGCGGCTTCGATGAGCTCGGCGCTCGGCTCGGCAAGGGCGAGCGAGGGAAGGGCGATCGCAAGCGCTGTGGAGAGCGAGAGCAGACGTTTCGTAGATGACATCACGGGTGTTCTCCTTTTGTGTGTCAGTCAACTTCGGCGAAGCTGATACTGGTGGCGCGTGAACCTTATGTGACAGTTCCGTATCGCTTTTTTCTTTTGTTTATCGTGGTTTGTCCGGCAGCTCCGGCCGGGGCTTGCGAAAAAGCCGGCTGGCCTCGAACAGGCCCTCCAGCGTCTTCATTCGGTCGCTGGTTTCCTCCCAGCCCGAACTCTGGACGGCCTCGATCAGCGACTCGACGATGAAGAGCGTGACGACGGAGGAATCCCAGGCCGAGGGTGCCTCGATATGCACGCGGAATACCTTCGCGGCGGCCTTGGCCACGGGTGACGCCCATTGATCGGTGAAGAGCACGATCTCGACGCCGCGCTCGCGTGCCACGCGGCCCAGCGTCTCCATCTCCTGCTCGTAACGGCGGATATCGAAGATCACCAGCACGTCGCCGGCCTTCATGTTCAGAACGTAGTGCGGCCAGGACGCGGGGTTGGCGGCGATCTGCGTGACGTTCGGGCGGATGACCTGAAGATGTGTGAAGAGATAGTCGGCCAGCGCCTTCGTGATGCGCCCGCCGATGATGTAGATGCTGCGCTGGCGGTCGGCCAGAAGGGCGCTCGCGCTGTCGAAGTCGGCGGTCTCCACCTGCGAGAGCGTCTGGCGCATGTTGTTCATGATCGCATCGGCGAAGCGGTTGAGGATATGCGTGCCGGGCGCATTGGCGGCCCAGCGGTCATGCTTGGTGATGGGGTTGGAGAGCGTCGCCTCCAGCTCGTGGTGCAGGCGCGCCTGAAAATCCGGGAAGCCGCGAAAGCCCAGCTTCTGCACCATGCGTGCGACGGTGGGCGTCGAGACGCCGGCATTGTCCGCCACCGTGGTGATGCTGCCCAGCCCGGAGACCGGGTAGTTGTCGAGCAATGATGTGGCGAGCTGCCGTTCGGCGCGCGTCAGCGCATCGAAGTGGGCAGAGATCACATCCGACACCGTCATGGATGCTTGATTGAGTGTCAAATTTTTCCCCTGCAGCCCCGGTCTCCGCCGGGGTTTCGACGATAAAACGCCCTGTCACAATGCGAGTCAAATGTTTTTTTGAAGAGATTTCTTCACGCGGCGGTTGACAGCGGCTGTCTAGTGAAGAATTCTTTTCAGCAACGAAAAAAGCCGGTCGAGGGGATCAGGCTATGGGAATTCTGACTGGAGAGGAGGGCGACCCTGTCGCCCTGGAGAATGCTGTTGCGCAGGGCCCGGTGATCCTGGTGTGCGAGCATGCATCGCGCCAATTGCCGGCCTCGCTCGGCACGCTCGGCCTTTCCGCCGAGGCGCTTGCCAGCCATATCGCCTGGGATCCGGGCGCCCTCGCCGTTTCGCGGCTGATGGCGGAGCAACTCGACGCCACGCTGCTGTTCCAGCGCTTCTCTCGTCTCGCCTACGATTGCAATCGCCCGCCGGAATCGCCGGCGGCCATGCCGGCAAAGAGCGAGGTCTTCGATGTGCCGGGCAATGCCGGACTCGACCAGGCGGCGCGCGATGCCCGCACGCGGGCGCTCTACATTCCCTTCCGCGACCGGCTGCGCGGCCTCGTGGAGACGCGGATCGCAGAGGGCAGGCCGCCCGTCATCGTGACGATGCACAGTTTCACGCCGGTCTATTTCGGCAAGCCGCGCGATGTCGAGATCGGCATCCTGCACGACGCCGATACGCGCCTTGCCGATGCCATGCTGGCGGCCGCTGGCACGGACGGCCCCTATACCATCCGCCGCAACGAGCCTTACGGCCCCGAGGACGGCGTGACGCATACGCTTCGCGAGCACGGCCTGTCCAAGGGCCTGCCCAACGTGATGATCGAGGTCCGCAACGACCTCATTCAGAATGAAGCCGGCCAGAAGGTCGTGGCCGGCTATCTTGCGGGACTGCTCGGCGCGGCCCTGTCGGCAATAGAATAAAAAAAGACCGGGGAACGAACGGCCCGTGGAAACGGAACTGAACACGAACTGGAGAGGCGAGGCGAATGCTTGCGTTTTCGCATTTGAGGAATGGGCCGGCTGAAAATGCCGTTGCTGCCGACGGAGGCGGAAACCATGCCTGATGTCATCAAGAGCTATGTGCGCTTCGTCGACACGTTCAACCGGCGTGTCGGCATTTTCGCGATGTATCTGATCTTCGCGATGTTTGCGATCCTCCTGTACTCGTCGCTGTCCAAGGCCTTCCGCCTGCCGGCGAACTGGACGCTCGAATCCGCGCAGTTCACCATGGCCGCCTATTACATGCTGGGCGGTGCCTTTGCCATGCAGACCGGCGACCACGTCCGCATGGACCTGTTCTACGGCACCTGGTCGGCCCGCAAGCGGGCGATCTTCGACATCGTGACCTCGGTTGCGCTGATCGTCTTCCTCGGCTTCATGCTCTATGGCGGCATCTCCAGCACAACCTACGCCATTCAGTTCAACGAAAAGAGCTTCACCGCCTGGGCGCCCTACATGGCGCCGATCAAGATCGTCATGACCTTCGGGGTGTTCATGATGCTCGCGCAGTCGCTCTCCTCGCTCTTCAAGGATATCGCCGAATTGCGGGGAAGGCCCATCGCATGAGCTATGAATTCATCGCAATCACGATGTTCGCCGGCATGATGGTGCTGCTGCTCACCGGGCAGCGCGTCTTCGCCGTGATCGGCTTCGTCGGCGTCGTGGCCGCCTTCCTGCTGTGGGGTGAGGGCGGCTCCGAGATGGGCTTCTCGTCCGCCATGAAGCTCGTCAAATGGTATCCGATGCTCACGGTGCCGATGTTCGTGTTCATGGGCTACATGCTCTCGGAATCGGGCATCGCCGAGGACATGTACAAGGCCATTCATGTCTGGATGGGGCCGATCAATGGCGGTCTGGCGCTCGGAACCGTCGGGCTCATGGTCATCATCTCCGCCATGAACGGCCTTTCCGTCGCCGGCATGGCGATCGGCGCGACCATCGCGCTGCCGGAACTGCTGCGTCGCGGTTATGACAAGGTCATGATGACGGGCGTGGTGCAGGGCGGCTCGACGTTGGGCATCCTGCTGCCGCCAAGCGTGGTGCTGGTGCTCTACGGCATGATCGCCCGTGTTCCGGTCGGCCAGCTCTGGCTTGCCGGCCTTCTGCCCGGTCTGATGATGGCGGCGCTGATGGCGATCTACGTCTATGTGCGCTGCCGCGTGAACCCGGCGCTCGGTCCGGCGTTGCCGCTCTCGGAGCGCAATGTGCCGTTCCGCGAGAAGGTGCGGCTGCTCTCGGCGGGCATCGTACCGCTCGGCATATTCGTGCTCATGATGTGGCTGTTCCTCAGCGGGATCGCGAGCCTTGTCGAAAGCTCGGCGGTCGGCGCGATCTGCTCGGCGCTCGTCGCCTGGTGGCGCGGGCGTCTCAGCGCCCGGCTGTGGAACGACGTGCTGCAGAAGACGCTCGGCATCACCTGCATGTTCATGTGGATCCTGATCGCTTCGCTCTGCTTCGGCGCCGTGTTCGACGGTCTGGGCGCGGTGAAGTCGATCGAGCGCTTCTTCCTCGGCGATCTCGGCTTGGAGCCCTGGCAGGTGCTGGTGCTGATGCAGCTTTCGTTCCTGATCATGGGGATGTTTCTGGACGATACGGCGATGCTCGTCATCGTCGCGCCGCTCTACATCCCGCTGGTGCAGAAGCTGGGCTTCGATCTCGTCTGGTATGGCGTGCTCTACACGATCACCTGCCAGATCGCCTACATCACCCCGCCCTTCGGCTACAACCTGTTCATGATGCGGGCGATGGCGCCGCCCGAGATCGGCATGCGGGACATCTACAAATCGATCTGGCCTTTTGTCGGCATCATGGTCGCTAGCCTGATCATCATCGGTGTCTTCCCCGAGATCGCGACGTGGCTGCCGAACAACTATTACAGCAAATAACCGGATTTCCGGCGGTAGGAGCCGCCGGGCATTCGATGGACTTTGGACGAGGCCGATAGAAGAACGATGATTTTCCGACCGGAATGAACGGCCGTTTCCGGCAAAACCAAGATGTAGAACCAGAGGGATAGAGCTATGACAAACAGACGGCAATTTCTGACGCGTGCCGGCGCGGCCACCATCGGTGCGGCCGGCGCCGCAACGCTCGCGGCACCTGCGGTCGTGAAGGCCCAGACGGCCATCAAGTGGCGTTTCCAGACCTATGCGGGCGCCGCACTCGGCGAACACGTCACCAAGCCGATCATCGACGCCATCAATGCGACGGCGCAGGGCGAGCTGGAGATCGAACTGTACTTCGCCGACCAGATCGTGCCGACGGGCGAGCTTTTCCGCGCGCTCCAGGCCGGTACGATCGACGCGGTGCATTCCGACGACGATTCGATGGCATCGCCGGCGGATGTCGCCACCTTCGGCGGCTACTTCCCGCTCGCCACCAAGCAGATCCTCGACGTGCCCGTGCTGTTCAAGCAGTACGGCCTCGCCGATATCTGGAAGTCGTCCTACGAAAAGGTCGGCGGCGTCGTCTGGCTGTCGTCGTCGGGCCAGGACCCGTGCCACTTCAACACCAAGAAGGCGATCACCTCGCTCAAGGATCTCGAGGGGCTGCGTCTCTACACCTTCCCGACCGCGGGCCGCTTCCTGACGCAGTTCGGCGTCGTGCCTGTCACCATTCCCTATGAGGATGCGCAGGTCGCCGTGCAGACGGGCGAACTCGACGGCATGGCCTGGTCGGGCATCACCGAGGACTACACGGTCGGCTGGGCCGACGTGACCGACCACTTCCTGACGAACAACATCTCTGGTGCGTGGATCGGCTCGTTCTTCGTCAACGAGAAGAAGTGGGCGGAACTGCCCGACCACCTGAAGAAGCTGGTCATGACGGCCATCGAGGCTGGCAACAACTACCGCGACCAGTGGTACTGGGGTGGCGAGGCGAAGCTGCGTGCCGAGGGCACCAAGCTCAAGCTCACCAGCATCCCGGCCGCGGAGTGGAAGGCCGTCGAAGACGCGGCGAAGGTGTTCTGGAAGGAAATCGCCGAACAGGGCGAGACGGCCGCCAAGGTCGTCAAGATCTTCGAGGAATACAACGCCATCATCAACAAGGCCGGCCCGCCCTACGTCAACGGCTGATGATATCAACGCTGTCGAACCGGGCCTGCCAAGGCCCGGTTCATCACCATGACATAACCCCGCAGGACCGCCCCATGACGACGACCTACACGTTCGATGATCTCAAGAAGGATGTGGCCGAGGGCCGTATCGACACCGTGCTCGCCTGCCTTGTCGACATGCAGGGGCGCCTGATGGGCAAGCGGTTCCACGCGCAGTACTTCGTCGACAGCGCTTACGAGGAGACGCACAGCTGCAACTACCTGCTGGCGACCGACATGGAGATGGAAACCGTCTCGGGCTACAAATCCACCAGCTGGGAAGCGGGTTACGGCGACTATACGATGAAGCCGGACCTTGCGACGCTGCGCAAGCTGCCCTGGCTGGAGGGCACGGCAATGGTGCTGTGCGACGTGCTCGACCACCACACCCATGAAGAAGTGCCGCATTCGCCGCGCGCCATCCTCAAGAAGCAGGTGAAGCGGCTGGAGGCGATGGGCCTCAAGGCCTTCATGGCAAGCGAGCTCGAATTCTTCCTGTTCGACCAGACCTATGACCATGCCCGCGAGAGCGGCTATCGCGATCTGCTGCCGGTCAGCGGCTACAACGAGGACTACCACATCTTCCAGACCACCAAGGAAGAGGATGTGATGCGCGCGCTGCGCAACGGCCTGCAGGGTGCGGGCATTCCGGTGGAGAACTCCAAGGGCGAGGCCTCGGCCGGTCAGGAGGAGATCAACGTGCGCTATGCCGAGGCGCTTACGATGGCCGACCGGCATTCGATCATCAAGAACGCCACCAAGGAAATCGCCTGGCAGCGCGGCAAGGCCGTGACGTTCCTGGCCAAGTGGAACTACAACGCCGCCGGCTCCTCCTCACATATCCACCAGTCGCTGTGGAGCCTCGACGGCAAGGAGGCGAAGTTCTTCGACGGGCAAGCCAAATACGGCATGTCTGACCTCATGCGGAACTATGTCGCCGGGCTGCTCGCCCATGCCAGCGAGATCACCTATTTCCTCGCGCCCTATATCAATTCCTACAAGCGCTTCGTCGCCGGCACCTTCGCGCCGACCAAGGCGATCTGGAGCAAGGACAACCGCACGGCGGGCTATCGCCTGTGCGGCGAGGGCACGAAGGCCATCCGCATCGAGTGCCGCGTCGGCGGTTCCGACCTCAATCCCTATCTGGCGATGGCAGCGCTGCTCGCCGCCGGCATTGCCGGCATCGAGCAGAAGCTGGAACTGGAGGCGCCTTTCGAGGGCGACGCCTATGGCGGCAAGGACATTCGCGAGATCCCCAAGACCCTGCGCGCGGCCACCGCGGTGCTGAAGGGCTCGAACATGCTGCGCGAGGCTTTCGGCGACGAGGTCATCGACCACTATGTCCGCGCGGCCGAATGGGAGCAGGAGGAGTACGATCGCCGCATCACCGACTGGGAGGTGGCGCGCGGCTTCGAGAGGGCGTAAGGCTCAAGCCAGTCAAGGCCGAACCGGCCCCGGCGCATAGCCCTTCAGGGATATTTGCCGCGTGGCTGGATCGGCTATTGTCCGGCGGAAAGTTCATATCTGAAACAGGAAATCGATCATGACTGTGATCAAATGCATATCCCCCGTGGACGGCTCGGTTTACGCCGAGCGTGAGGCGATGCCGCTGGCAAGCGCACAGGCGGCCGTGGCCCGCGCGAAGAAGGCGCAGAAGGCCTGGGCGAAGCGCCCGCTCGACGAACGTATTCAGCTCGTGCTGAAGGGCGTTGCCCGCGTCAACGAGATGGCCGACGAGATCGTGCCTGAGATCGCCTGGCAGATGGGCCGCCCGGTCCGTTACGGCGGCGAGTTCAAGGGTTTCAACGAGCGCTCCAACTATGTGGCCGAGATCGCCGGCTCGTCGCTGGCGCCGATCGTCATCGAGAATTCCGAGCGCTTCGAGCGCCGCATCGAGCGCGAGCCGCACGGCATCGTCTTCGTCATCGCGCCGTGGAACTATCCCTACATGACGGCGATCAACACGATCGCGCCGGCGCTGATGGCCGGCAATGTCGTCATCATCAAGCATGCCGCCCAGACGCTGCTGGTCGGCGAGCGCCTCGTGCGCGCCTTCAACGAGGCCGGTGTGCCGGAAGATGTCTTCCAGAACGTGTTCCTCGACCATGACACGACCTCGGCGCTGATATCCGGCAACGCCTTCGACTTCGTGAACTTCACGGGCTCCGTCGAAGGTGGTCGCGCCATCGAGCGCGCCGCCGCCGGCACCTTCACGCCTGTCGGTCTCGAACTCGGCGGCAAGGATCCGGGCTATGTGATGGAGGACGCTGATCTCGACGCCGCCGTCGATACGCTGATGGACGGTGCGACCTACAATTCGGGGCAGTGCTGCTGCGGCATCGAGCGCATCTATGTGAACGAGGCACTCTACGACGAATTCGTCGAGAAGTCGGTGGCCTGGGTTTCCAACTACAAGCTCGGCAACCCCTTGGACCCGGAAACGACGCTCGGCCCGATGGCGCACAAGCGCTTTGCCGCGACCGTGCGTTCGCAGATCGCCGACGCCGTCTCCAGGGGCGCCAAGGCGCTGGTCGATCCCAAGCTGTTTCCGGCCGATGACGGCGGCGCCTATGTCGCCCCGCAGATCCTCGTCGATGTCGATCACTCCATGGAATTCATGACGGAAGAGACGTTCGGCCCGGCCGTCGGCATCATGAAGGTGAAGAGCGACGCCGAAGCGCTCGCCCTGATGAACGACTGCAAATACGGCCTCACCGTCTCGCTGTGGACGAAGGACAGCGAGCGCGCCGCCGCCATCGCCCGCGACCTGGAGACCGGCACGGTGTTCCAGAACCGCGCCGATTATCTCGATCCGGCGCTGTGCTGGACGGGCGTGAAGGAAACGGGCCGCGGCGGCTCGCTCTCCGTCATCGGCTTCCACAACCTGACCCGCCCGAAATCCTACCATTTCAGGAAAGCTTGAACAGCATGACCATCACCGCAAACTGGAGCTACCCGACAGCCATCAAGTTCGGGGCAGGGCGCATCAAGGAACTGGCCGACCATTGCAAGGCCGTCGGCATGAAGAAACCGCTGCTGATCACCGACCGCGGTCTTTCGACCATGGCGATCACCCAGGGCGCGCTCGACATTCTCGATGCCGCAGGCCTCGGCCGGGCGATGTTCGCGGAGGTCGATCCGAACCCGAACGACAAGAACCTCGAAGCCGGCGTCAAGGCGTTCAAGGACGGCGGCCATGACGGGGTCGTCGCCTTCGGCGGCGGCTCCGGCCTCGACCTCGGCAAGGCCGTCGCCTTCATGGCCGGCCAGACGCGGCCCGTCTGGGACTTCGAGGATATCGGCGACTGGTGGACGCGCGCCAATTCCGACGGCATCGCGCCGATCGTCGCCGTGCCGACGACGGCCGGCACCGGCTCGGAAGTCGGCCGCGCCTCTGTCATCACCAATTCCGAGACGCATACCAAGAAGGTGATCTTCCACCCGAAGTTCCTGCCGTCCGTGACGATCTGCGACCCGGAACTGACTGTCGGCATGCCGAAGGTCATCACCGCCGGCACCGGCATGGATGCCTTCGCCCATTGCCTGGAAGCCTACAGCTCGCCGTTCTACCACCCGATGAGCCAGGGCATCGCGCTGGAGGGCATGCGTCTCGTCAAGGAATACCTGCCGCGCGCCTACAAGGACGGAACCGATATCGAGGCGCGCGCCCATATGATGTCGGCCGCCGCCATGGGTGCGGTCGCCTTCCAGAAGGGGCTCGGCGCGATCCACTCGCTGTCGCATCCGGTCGGCGCGATCTACAACACGCATCATGGCATGACGAATGCCGTCGTGATGCCGCCGGTCCTGACCTTCAACCGCCCGGCCATCGAGGCGAAGATCGCCAGCGCCGCCGCCTATCTCGGCATTGCCGGCGGCTTCGACGGTTTCTTCGACTACGTGCTCCGGCTGCGCGAGGAGCTCGGCGTTCCCGACAAGCTCTCGGCGCTCGGCGTCGGCACGGACCGTATCGACGAAATGGCGGAGATGGCGATCGTCGATCCCACCGCGGGCGGCAACCCGGTGGAACTCACGCTCGAGGCTGCCAAGCGGCTCTTTATCGAGTGCATCTGACTTCTCACCCGTGAGATTTGATAGAAGCCCGGAAAGCCTTGGTTTTCCGGGCTTCTTCGTTTTTCCGGCCGGGTTTTCGGCCGTCTGCCAATTCCTGGCGGGGCGGATATTTGCATTTCGTTAACCCTGTTTTGAAAGATTCGATCAACCGACGCCATTTCCTTCCGGCGCCCTGAAGAGAGCGATGACGCCGCTCGCCCGCATCGTAAGAGGAACGCCATGCCAGTCATCACATTCGCCAATGCCAAGGGCGGCGCGGGCAAGACCACCGCAGCGCTGATCCTCGCGACCGAGCTTGCAAACCAGGGATACCGCGTCACCATCCTCGATGCCGATCCGCAGCGCTGGATCAGCCATTGGCACGATGTGACCGGCCGCCAGCGCAACATCGACGTGATCTCCGAGGTGTCGATGGCATCCCTTCAGGGCCACATCCGCGAGAACCGGGAGACGACGGACTATTTCATCATCGACCTCGCCGGTGCGCGCGATGCGCTCGTGGCCACCGCCATCGGCCTGTCCGACCATGTAATGATCCCCGTGCAGGGCTGTGCGATGGATGCGCGTGGCGCCGCGCATATCCTCGACCTGCTGGGCCAGCTTGCCGAGAAGGCGGGCATCCGCATCGCCCATTCCGTGGTCCTGACGCGCATGAACGCACTGGTGACCACCCGCGCCATGACCGCCATCAAGGCGCTGTTGTCGGCCAAGGGCGTGCATGTGCTGGATACGCCGATTGCCGAGCGCACGGCGTTCCGCGACATCTTCGATTGCGGCGGCACGCTCGCCACGATGGACCCGGCAAAGGTGAGCAATCTTGACAAGGCGCGCGAGAATGCAAGGCTTCTCGCGCTGGAGGTGCTTCGGCTCGTTCCGGCGCGCCGTCGCAGGGCAGGCGCTCTGTCCCGGCTGGCGGCGTGACCGGAAATCTTGATGGAATTGCAGGACCGGCTGCGACGATTTGTGCAGCCGGATCATACGGATAATCGGGTCGCGCGGTAATCAACAATTTACCATGCATATCTAAGAGTGGCGCATCAGAAAGCCATCCACGGAAGGCCTTGTGCCTTCTGAAAGACCCATGATGGGTCGCGGACGCGCGCATGCCGTGAGGCCTGCCGTCCCGATGGAACCGTGCCGCTTTCACATTCTCCATTTTCTCCGGGGTTGTTTTCAGAATGAAGTCCTTATCGCCCGCTGCCGGACCCAATCACGATATTGCCCGCCGTCTCGATTACCTCGGCCTGGACGCTGCCGCGCTGGAACGGCTGCGCAGCCTGAAGCCCTTCATCGAGAAGGAGCTCGGCCCGGCACTGGACAAGTTCTATTCCGTCGTGCGCAACAGCCCGGAGGTGAACCACCTCTTTTCGAACGACGCCCACATGAACCGCGCGAAGAATGCGCAGCTCGGGCACTGGGCCAATATCGCCGCCGGCGATTTCACCGCCGATTACGCCACCAAGGTCACGACGATCGGGCATGTCCATGCGCGCATCGGGCTCGAGCCGCGCTGGTATATCGGCGGCTACGCGCTGATCATCGAGCATCTGCTGACGGAGTCGGTTCGTTCGCTCTGGCCGAAGAAGGGGCTTTTCGCGCGGGCGGACATCGCGCCTGACGAATTTGCCGCCCGGATCAGCAGCCTCATCAAGGCGATCTTCCTCGACATGGACCTGTCCATCTCGGTCTATATGGATACGTCCGACGTCGCCAAGCAGCAGGCGGTGCAGGCGCAGGTTCTCGCCGAAGAGCGCCAGCTCGTCAGCGATGCCTTCGGCGCGGCACTGAAGCGCATTTCGGACGGCGACCTGACCGCGCGCATCACCGGTCCGCTGCCGGAAGCCTATGGCGCGCTGCGCGAGGACTTCAATCACGCCATTTCGGCCCTGTCGCAGGCCATCGGCAATATCGGCGTCGGCGCGGGATCGATCCATCTGAGCGCGCGCGAAATCGCGTCTGCGTCCGACGATCTTGCCAAGCGCACCGAGCGGCAGGCCGCCAATCTGGAGGAGACGGCGGCTGCCGTCGAGCAGGTCACGACCACCGTCCGCCAGACCGCGCAGAGCGCCAACGAGGCCAATGCGCTGGTCATGGCCGCGCGCGACAACGCGCAGCGCAGCGGCGAGGTGGTGGAAGAGGCGATCTCCGCCATGGGCGAAATCCAGGCGTCGTCCGCCGCCATCGCCAACATCATCGAGGTGATCGACGAGATCGCCTTCCAGACCAATCTGCTGGCGCTCAATGCCGGTATCGAGGCCGCGCGCGCGGGCGAGGCGGGTCGCGGCTTCGCGGTGGTGGCTTCGGAAGTGCGCGCACTCGCACAGCGCTGCGCCGAGGCGGCAAAGGACATCCAGGATCTCATCGCCAAGTCGCATGGACAGGTCGAAGGCGGTGTGCGCTCGGTCAACGAAGTGGCCCAGTCGCTGCGCCAGATCGTCTCGCAGGTCGTGGAGGTGAGTTCGGTGTTCAACACCATCCGCGCCAGCACCGCCGAGCAGGCAACCGGGCTCCAGGCCGTCAACCAGGCGGTCAATGCGATGGACCAGATCACCCAGCAGAATGCCGCCATGGTCGAGCAGGCCAATGCCGCCAGCCAGGCGCTGACGCAGGAGGCGGCCTCCATCGCCGCACAGCTCTCCACCTTCCGCACCGATGGCACCGCACGGCCGGCGCAGGGCTCGGGCTATACAAGGGCGGCGTGAACCACACCCTTCAATGAAAGGCCGGGCAAAGACCCGGCCTTTTTCATTTCTGCATGCGCGTCTTCAGAAGGTCCATCAGCTTGCCGTTCCGCGGCAGCGTCTCTGCCTTGCCCTGGCCGGACAGCCAGTAGAACTGGCCGGGCTTCACCTTGGGCGGCAGTTCGTAATCCATGCCGTCCCATTCGTCTTCGCGGAAGGAATAGAAGGCCCAGTGGCCGCCGCGTGCCTCGACGGCATCCATCACGTCGGTGAGATAGGTGCCGCAATCCGCCCACAGGCGCATGCAGCCGAACTCCGCGGCGACGATGCGGGTCGCCGGCAGCCCTTGGGATTGCGCCCAGTCGAAGGCCGCGCCGATGTGGCGGGCGATGGCATCGCGATCCCATTTCTGTTTGCCGCCGGCATAGGTCGCCTCGACACCGGGATAGGAAAACGGGGTGTCGCGCGTCATGTTGGGCGCGCTGGTCGCGTCATAGGGCTCGTACATGTGGAAGGCATAGAGCACCTTGTCGTCGCCCAGTGGCGTGGGCCATGCTGCGAGGGACCGTGGACCGGCGTAATAGCCGCTGTCCACCATGACCGGGGTGACGGGGTCGACGGCGCGGATCGCCTCGATCAGCCGGGCGTAGAGTTTCGGCAGGTCGCGCGGCGTGTTCGCGTGCTTGGCCTGCCAGGCAAGAATGTCTTCCATCGTGCCGTTTTCAACGAGACCGGTCGTCTTTTCCGGCGCCGGTTCGTTGAGGAGATTGTAGGCGGCGATGGCGGGGTGATCCTTCAAGGCTTGCGCAAGGTCGCGCCAGAAGGCGACGGCCTGGTCGGCAAAGGCGGGATCCGACCAGAGCCGGTCATCGAATTTCCCGTCGTTCTGCTGCTTCCAGCGCGCACCGGGAAGGCTGAGCGGCGTCACCACGACCTTCAACCCGGCAGCATGCGCGGCATCGAGGGTGGTGAGGAGCTCGGCGAGGTCGGCGTGCGGAAGGCCGGTGTAACGGTCGGCGTCGCCGAGCAGGAAGTCGCGGCCTTCGCCTTTCCACTTGCTGAAGGTGAGGCGCACCCAGGTCGCACCGGTGGCGGCCAGCGCCTTGAAATAAGCCGCGTCCGGGGCGGCCGTATTGAAGCTGTTGCCGCCCTTTCGCGGAGCATCCCAGAAGGTCATGAGATCGGCGGCGGCGGCCGGGAGGGGGAGCGTGGCGGCAAGCGCGAGGCTGATCAGGGCCGGACGGAGTTTTGCATACATGGATCACCGAAGAAGGGCTTTCGTCCGTTTCGGACGATCTAAGCGCTCTCTCGGGGTGAAATCGGGCGATTTCAGGTCAGGTGATGGCGGGTTTTTGGTTTCCCCATCGTGCTTTGAACGAAAAAGCCGGCCAAGTGGCCGGCTCGTCCTCGTCTCTTTCTGATCCGTCAGTCGACGAATTCGACCGTGACGCCGGCGCTCGTCATCTTGGCGAGCTCGGTGGCGTCCCAGTTGGTCAGGCGGATACAGCCGTGGCTCTGGGTCTTGCCGATCTTTGACGGTTCCGGCGTGCCGTGAATGCCGTAGGTCGGCTTGGACAGCGCGATCCATACCGTTCCCACCGGGCCGTTCGGACCGGGCTGGAGGGTAAGCACCTTGTCGTTGCTGCCCTGCTTGAAGTTGATCTTCGGATTGTAGGTGTAGCCCGGATTGAGCGCGATGCGCTCGACCGTAACCGTGCCGGACGGCGAGGGCGTATCGGCCGAACCGATGCTCGCCGGATAGGCGGCGATCAGCGTGCCATTGGCATCATAGGCCAGCACCTGCTTGCGGCCCTTGTCGGCGAGGATCTTGGCCACCTTGCCGGTCTTCGGCTTGCCGATGTCCACGACCTTGACGATCGTGCCGGGAATGGTGAAATCCACACCCGGATTGATCTCCTTCAGGTAGGCCTCGTCCATATGGAACTTCTCGGCCAGCATTTCCGTGGTCGAGGTGAAGGACAGGTGCGGGAGGGCCGCCTTGTGGGCGTAGTCTTCCGGGATCGACGCCACGTAGGGACCGGCCGCATCGGCGGCGGTGATCTCGTAGGTGGTGAAGGCCATGCCGCCGGACAGGCGCAGGCGTTCCAGAATGTCCTCTGTATTGTTGGGGTCGAGCGTGTCGCCCGTCGCGTTCTGCCAGGCTTCGATGGCCTTGGTGACGTTCGAGCCCTTCTTGCCGTCGATGACGCCGGGCGAGAAGCCCTCGCGGTCGAGGAAGACCTGGAGCGCCGTGACCTCGTTGGACGACATCTTGCCAAGCGCGGTGGCGGGCGCGAATTTCGGGCCGGGCACGAACTCCTGGTTCGGATCGGCCGGCAGGGCGGCCATGTCGTCGTTGTCGTTGAATTCGGGCATGGCCTGCGAGCCGCCGAAATCGGCGTCGGGCAATTGCTGGCGCTCGATATCGCCCGGCAGCGCCTCACGCATTTCCGGTACGGAGCCCGTCGTCACGTCGTCGCCATAGTCCGAGCCGGGTGCCGGCGGAAAATATTCCGGGTTCGTTTCGTCATAGCCGCGCACCGGGCGATAGCGGTCGCGACGGGGGCGATAGTCGTCGCCGCGGGCGAAGTAGCTGTCGGCCGGCATGGCGGTGGCGATGACCTCGCCCCACGAATCGACCAGCACCGAGCGGCCGCGATTGTCGCGCGTCCAGCGCACGCTGCCATCGTTGGGAACGTAGTCGAGAATGTCGCCATCGGGCGAAACGAGAACCGTATCGCGCGAAAGCTGGTGCTGCTGCGCGGCGGCGGGCAGGGTGGCGATTCCGAGCACGGAGATCGCAGCAATAAGCGAAATGCTTGATTTCAGTATCGATTTCACGGTCTCAACCTGCCAGACTGCATATATCGCGCGGACGGAACACTTGAATTCAGACCTTAATATGGAAAATCTAAATTGATGGTGAACGTAACGTCAACGCAGCATGCAAATAGTTGTTACCAGGGCAGCGAGCCGCCAGAAATCTGCGGGCCGGTCCGTGCTGCCGGTGGCGTTGTGTGACTGTTGGCAATAGCATCCCGTTCTCCTCAATACCGGCCGGAGCCAATCATGACTTTCGCCCTGACCGCCTCGACGGAAGGCAAGGCCTTTCATCTCGAGCTGACGCCGCAGTCTGCACTCGATGTCGGCGCCGCCGTTTTCCATGGCGTGGACATTACCCCCGGTACGGCCATACCGTCCGACGGCGATTCTCGTATTGATAAGGCGCTACCGGGCTTTTTGTTCACCTGCGGGCCCGATCATATCCGCCACCCCGTGCCGGTCGAGGGGGCGACGGACGGCCGCCGCTATCCGTTGCACGGGTCGCTCTCTTCCCACCCCGCTCGCGATATCCAGATCGAGGCGGATGAGGGCGAAGTGGTCTGCGAGGGGCATGTCGATGTCGCGCTGGCGCATGGCGGGACGGCGGCGCTTTCGCGCCGCTGGCGGGCCGACAGGCTTACCGGCCACATCACGCTCGACGATCTCGTGACCAATACCGGTGAAACGTCCTGGCCGCCGTTTGCCATGTACCACATCAATTTCGGCACGGGCCTGTTCGATGGGGATACGCGGCTGACCGGCGCGATGCTGCCCGGCGGCAGCGTTCCCTGGCGCTTCGAGGACGGCGACATGCGGATATTCTGCGTGCCGGCGGCGGAGACGGCCGTGCACGGCTGGGCCGAGATATCGGTCGGGCCGATCGCCGCGCTCAGCGGACGCAGCGTGCATATCCGCTTCCGGACCGATACGCTTCCTTGGCTGCAGGTGTGGCGCAACCAGTCGGCCGGCTGCGCCGT
Source organism: Shinella sumterensis (assembly GCF_004514425.2). Lineage (GTDB taxonomy): Bacteria > Pseudomonadota > Alphaproteobacteria > Rhizobiales > Rhizobiaceae > Shinella > Shinella sumterensis. The sequence goes on along the minus strand of NZ_MYFN02000003.1, from coordinate 349,520 downwards.
GCTCGGCATCGAGCCGGTATCCCATCGCCTGGCCGCACGCGAGGAACTGATCGCCAGCGGTGAGGCGCCGGATTTCGCGCCGGGCGAAAGCGTCGGCTATGCGCTCTCCTTCGAGGTGCGATAGCACGCGCGATTGACGCTCCCGCGGCACGGGCTTAAACGGTGATCGCATCTTTTTGGGAAAGGACACGTCCATGGATATCCGCGAGATCAACGACGAATATTCTGTTTCCGGCCAGATCACGGTCGAGGACCTCGACGCGATCGCCGCCATGGGTTTCAAGTCCATCGTCTGCCACCGCCCCGATCACGAGGAACCCGGCCAGCCGGAATTCTCGGCGATTGCCGCGCGCGCGAGCGAACTCGGCATCGAGACGGCCCATGTGCCGGTCGGCCCGATGGGCGTGACGGTGGAAGCGGTGCAGGGCATGGTCGATGCGCTCGACGAGCTGCCGCGCCCCATGCTCGGCTATTGCCGCTCGGGCATGCGCTCGACGAAGACCTACGAACAGACCCAGCACATTCGCGGCTGAGGGCGCGGTACGAGGGGTCTTTTACGCCCGCTCCAGTCTACTTCCCGCCCCGGATATCCGAGAGCGTGCGCAGCGGCGTGATCGCTTCCGGGTCGAGCTTCACCTCGATGATCGCCGGCTTGCCGCTGGCGCGGGCGCGCAGGAAGGCCGGCGCGAAGTCTTCCGTTTTCTCCACCGTCTCGCCATGGCCGCCATAGGCGATGGCGAGTGCCGCGAAGTCCGGGTTGGTGAGGTCGGTGGCGCTGACGCGGCCGGGATATTCCCGCTCCTGATGCATGCGGATCGTGCCGTAGATGCCGTTGTTGACGACGACGGTGATGATCGGCAGGCCATAGCGCACGGCGGTCGCGAATTCCTGGCCGTGCATCATGAAGCAGCCATCACCGGCAAAGCAGACGACCTCGCGCCCGGGAAAGAGCTGCTTGGCGGCGACGGCGGCCGGCAGGCCGTAGCCCATCGAGCCGGAGGTCGGCGCGGCCTGCGTGGCGAAGCGGCGGAAGCGGTGGAACCGATGCACCCAGGTCGCGTAGTTGCCCGCGCCATTGGTGAAGATGGTGTCCTCCGGCGTGTTTTCCTCGATCCACGCCATGATCGGGCCCATCTGAACGTCGCCCGGGCCCGTCATCGGCGGCGTCGACCACTTCAGATAGGCCTCATGCATCGCTGCGGTGCGGGCCGCCCAGCCCGGGACGGCTTTCGGAGCGAGACCGTCCAGCGCGGCGACGAAATCGTCGGGCGCGGCGCAGATGGCGAGGTCCGGCCGATAGACACGGCCGAGTTCGGACGGATCGGGATAGACATGCACCAGCGTCTGCTGCGGATAGGGGCTTTGCAGCAGGCTGTAGGTGGATGAGGGCATTTCGGAGTAACGGCCGCCGAGAAGCAGGACGAGGTCGGCTTCGCGGATCTCCTTGCCCAGCGCCGGGTTGATGCCGATGCCGGAATCGCCGGCATAGTTGGGGTGCAGGTGATCGAACAGCATCTGCCGGCGGAACGAGCAGGAGACCGGCAGCGACCAGCGCTCGGCGAAGGCGGCGACATCCGCGACGCTCTCCTGCGACCAGCGCGTGCCACCGAGAATGACGAGCGGGCGTTCGGCTTTTTCGAGCAGGGCGGCGAGTTCGGCCATCTGGCTTGGGCCGGGATGGGCTTCGACCGGCATATAGGGCTTCGCTTCCACGGCCTCGACCGCGTCCCTCAGCATGTCCTCCGGCAGGGCGAGCACGACGGGGCCGGGGCGGCCGGAGGTCGCGACGGCGAAGGCGCGGGTCACGAATTCCGGGATGCGGCGGGCATCATCGATCTCGGCCACCCATTTCGCCACCTCGGTAAAGGCGCGGCGGTATTCCACCTCCTGAAAGGCCTCTCGTTCGCGCGCGTCGCGCTGCACCTGGCCGATGAACAGGATCATCGGGATGGAATCCTGCCGGGCGATGTGCAGGCCGGCAGAGGCATTGGTGGCGCCCGGTCCGCGCGTGACCATGCAGATGCCGGGCTCGCCGGTAAGCCGGCCCCAGCAATCGGCCATCATCGCCGCGCCGCCCTCCTGGCGGCAGACGAGCACATCGATATCGGTATCATGCAGCGCATCGAGCACGGCGAGATAGCTTTCGCCCGGAACACAGGCAACGCGTTTCACGCCATTGGCAACGAGGGCATCGACGATCAGCTGGCCACCGGTCTTCATGCGTTTTTCTTTCCCGTTTCGAGGATGCCAAGTTCGGCCAGCACGGCCTCGGTGTGCTCGCCGAGCCGCGGGCTCGGCCTGTCGTAGACGAGCGGCGTGCCGGAAAAGACGATGGGCGTGCGCACGCCGGGAATGACGTTGCCGTCCGCATCCGGCAGGTCGACACGCAGGCCGCGCGCCTTGACCTGCGGATCGTCGAAGGTCTCGGCAATCGAATTGATCGGCCCGGCGGGCACGCCGTCCCGCTCGCAGGCGGCCAGGAGCTCGGCCTTGGCGATGGTCGCCGTCGCGGCGGTGACGCGGCGGCGGACCTCGTCGCGGTTTGCGACACGCGCGCGGTTGGTGGCGAAGCGCGCGTCGTCCGCCATGCCTTCGAGCTTCAGGATGCCGCAGAGCTTGCGGAACTGCCCGTCATTGCCCACGGCCAGAATGACATGGCCGTCCGATGCCGGCACGACCTCGTAGGGCGAGATATTGGGATGGGCGTTGCCGAGCCGCGTCGGCGCCGTGCCGGAGGCCAGGAAATTCATGTTCTGGTTCGCCATCACGGCGGACTGCACGTCGAGCAGCGCCATGTCGATGTGCTGGCCCTTGCCCGTCTTCATCACATGGATGAGGGCGGCCTGGATGGCGGTGACGGCATAGATGCCGGTGAAGATATCGGCGATGGCGACGCCCGCCTTCATCGGCTCGCCGTCCGGCGCGCCGGTGACGGACATGAAGCCCGACATGCCCTGCACGATGTAATCGTAGCCGGCGCGTGCGGCATAGGGGCCGTCCTGCCCGAAGCCGGTGATCGAGCAGTAGATGAGCTTCGGGTGCCGTTTGGCGAGGCTCGCATGGTCGAGCCCGTATTTAACGAGGCCGCCCACCTTGAAGTTTTCGATCACCACATCCGCCGTGGCGATGAGACGGTGGACGGTGTCGCGGCCTTGCTCGGTCTTCAGGTCGACGGCGATGGAACGCTTGCCGCGGTTGGTGGCGTGGTAATAGGCGGCCGAGAGGTTTTCGCCGTCCCTGCCCATCACGAAGGGCGGGCCCCAGGCGCGGGTGTCGTCGCCGCCATCCGGGTTCTCGATCTTGATGACATCGGCGCCCAGATCCGCCAGCATCTGCCCGGCCCAGGGGCCGGCAAGGACCCGCGCCAGTTCGATGACCCTGATGCCGGCAAGCGGCAGGTTCGACTTGTCCATGGTGCACTCCTCCGCGATGGCCGCATGCATGCACCCATCGGGCTTTTCGCCTGTTTTCCCCTGGATAACAAAAAGCCCGCGGGCCGCATAGCGGCGGGGAGATGGCAGGTGATGACGGCTCAGACTGACTTGATGCCTGCCGCGCGCGCCGCATTTTACTTTCGTCAGATCGGCGTGTTGACCGTCGGGATGGTGGCGGTCTTGCCGACCTGCCGCTCGCGCCAGATGACATAGAGGCCCGAGCCGATGATGATGGCGATGCCGAGCCACTTGATGGCATCAGGCAGATGATCGAACACCCACCAGCCGAGCACTGTCGCCGAGACGATCTCCAGATATTGCAGCGGCGCGAGCGTCGAGGCCGGCGCGGAGCGGTAGGCATAGACCCCGAGCACGCCGGCAATGGTGGCGGCGATGGCGGCGCCGGCAATGTAAAGCGTGTTCTTGAGGTCCGGCATGACCGGGGTCAGAATGCCGATGCCGAGGCTGTTGCCGACGGCAAGCAGCAGGCCGGCGAACAGCGCACCCCAGAAGCCGGCATAGAACTGCATGGACCAGGGATCCTCCTTCTGGGCAACGAGCCGTGTCAGCAGAAAGAAAAGGGCCAGCGAGAACGCCGCGACGACAGGCATCAGCGCGATGAGGCCCACCTCCTGCAGGCTGGGCCGGATGACGAGCAGCGAGCCGAAGAAGCCGACGGCGCAGGCCGTGTAGCGCCGCCAGCCGATGGTTTCCTTCAGCACGATCGACCCGAGGATCGTCAGGATGATCGGCTCGACGAAGAAGATGGCAATGGCATCCGCCACCTCCATGACGGCGAGCGCCGTGACGAAGCTGATCATGGTGATCGCCATGAGCAGGCCGCGGGCCGCATGCAGGCCCATCTTGCGCCAGGTCACATCCAGCAGGGTGCCGCGCATCAGGCAGATCGGTGCCAGCACCACCATCTGGAAGAGCAGGCGCACGAAGGTGATCTCGGTGGCCGGCACGGCGGTGACGGCGAGCTTGGCGAAGATATCGATGACAGGGGACACCAGCACCGAGAGAACCATGAGGAAGAGGCCGAGGCTGACCTCGTTGCGCAACGGCATTACAGCAGACGTGCTCATGCGGCTTCGGGGCTCCGGCGCTTGGTCTCCGCCACGCGCCGGCACCAGCCGGCAAAGGCGTCCACGGCCGGGTCGCGCAGGAGCGCAATCTCGTTCAGCGTCTCGTGGCGCATGCCGGGATAGACTGTTGTCGTCACGTCCTCAAGCCGCGATTTTTCAAGTCGCGCTGCGAAGGCGCGCGTCGCCTTGCCGTTCTCCGTCGCCGGATCCTCACCGCCGCCGACCAGGTGGATCGGCAGGGATTTCGGCAGGCGGCCGAGCCCTTCGGCGGACGCATCGGCGAAGGTGACGGCGAAAATGTCGAGCCACATCGAGACATTCACATCGAAGCCGCAGAGCGGATCGGCGATATAGGCATCCACCGCGGCGGCATCGTGCGACAGCCAGTCGAAGGGCGTGCGCGCGCCGGCGATGCGCTTGCCCCAGGCGCCGAAGGTGAGGCGGGGCAGGACGCCGCTCGGCACATCGGACCCCTTCAGCATGCGCTCCGCGGCCAGCACGACCTGGGCGACCCGCCCGGCCAGCCCCGGCTCCAGGTTGGAATTCCACACGGCCAGCGCATCGATATCGCCGGGACGCGCCTCGGCATAGGCGAGCGCCAGCAGGCCGCCCATGGAGTGGCCGAACAGCACGACGGGCAGGCCCGGATGCCGGCCGATGGCCAGGTCGCGGACCGCGCGCATATCCTCCAGCACGCGGTCGACGCCGTTCTTCGGCGCGAACTGGCCGCGCGGCGCATCGCGCGCCGTCGTATGGCCGTGGCCGCGATGATCGTGTGCATAGACATGGAATGCCTCGTCCGCCATGCGCGTCGCGAAGGCGTCATAGCGGGCGCTGTGTTCGGCAAGGCCGTGGCTCAGGAGCAGGATGCCGCGCGGCTTGCCGCGCGCCGGCGCATGGCGAAGCGCAAGCGTCGCACCGCTCGGGCTGTTGAGCGTCTGGACTTCGGAAAACACGGCCATTCCTCCCGTTTGTCTAGAGGTCAACGTGATTTGCGCAGGAAAGACAATGGGATGCGACGTGTATTTTCGCCGATGCTCGCGTTTATCGCGATTTTCATTCTCTGGGGTTGCATTTTCATGATTTTTGGTTGCATATGATCTTGTTTTGTTCTCATAAGGGGAGCCCGTCATGAAGACGATCGTCGCCTTGCCTGTTCAGGCCGCATTATCCCTGTTCATCGCCTGCCTTCTGGTTTTCGCGCCGGCCGCCGCATGGGCGCAATCCGCGCCCGCAAAGGGCGGCACGCGAGAGGTCCTGTCCGTCGGCTGGCAGGCCGGCTATTGCGCGGCGCGGCCGAAGAGCAAGGGCTGCATCGGGTTTTCGGCTTCCACTGGAGCGGCGCAACGCTTCTCGCTGGTCGGCCGTTTCCAGCCGCGCAAGAGCTATTGCGGCGTCGAGGCCGGGCTGGCGCAGAAGGCAAAAAAGGGGACATGGACCGATCTGCCCGAGGTCACGCTCGCGTCGGCGACCAGAGACCGCCTCACGGCCGCCATGCCGGCCGTGCGATCCGGTTTCGACCGCAGGCTTTGGCTGAAGAGCGGCAGCTGCGTCGCGGTATCGGCGGAAGCCTATTATGCCCGGTCGCTGGACCTGCTCGACCAGCTCAACGCATCACCGGTGCTGGCGGTCTTTGCCGGCAAGGCCGGCGGCACGGTCACGCTGGCGGAGGTGCGCAAGGCCTTCGATGCCGCCTTCGGCTCAGGCGCCGGCGAACGTGTGCGCCTGACCTGCCGCAAGACCGGCAACCGCACCGTGGTCACCGGCCTGACCATCGGCATCGCGGCCGGCGAGGGGGCGCTTCCAGCGCTGATCGCAGACGCCAAGCCCACGACGTCGCGGTGCACGGAGGGTTGGACGGGCGCGGCGACGGCCGACAGGGCGGCCCTGCAATAGACGCCGGCCGATCGCATGGGCCTGTATGCGCTGGCTTCAAGAGATTGCCGCGGGCGGATAATTCGCCTACATAGCGGGCAAATTTGTCCGACCCGGAGCGCGTTTGCATGGCACGTCAATTCATCTATCACATGTCGGGGCTCAACAAGGCCTACGGCGCCAAGAAGATCCTCGAGAACGTCAACCTGTCCTTCTACCCGGATGCCAAGATCGGTATCCTCGGTCCCAACGGTGCGGGTAAGTCGACCGTTCTGCGCATCATCGCCGGCAAGGACAAGGAATATACCGGCGAAGCCTGGCTCGCCGAGGGCGCGACCGTCGGTTACCTCGAGCAGGAGCCGCAGCTCGACCCGGCCAAGACCGCCTTCGAAAACGTGATGGAAGGCGTGGCCGACAAGCAGGCCGTGCTCGACCGCTACAACGAACTGATGATGAACTATTCCGACGAGACGGCGGACGAGGGCGCCAAGCTGCAGGACATCATCGACAGCCAGAACCTCTGGGACCTGGAGCAGCAGGTCGAGATGGCGATGGAGGCCCTGCGCTGCCCGCCGAAGGATGCCGATGTCACGGTGCTGTCGGGTGGTGAACGCCGCCGCATCGCGCTCTGCCGCCTGCTTCTGTCGCAGCCGGACCTGCTCCTGCTCGACGAACCGACCAACCACCTCGACGCCGAAACCATCGCGTGGCTGGAAAAGCACCTGCGCGACTATCCCGGCGCCGTGATGATGATCACCCACGACCGCTACTTCCTCGACAACGTCACGGGCTGGATCCTGGAGCTCGACCGCGGCCGCGGCATTCCCTACGAGGGCAACTATTCCGCCTACCTGCAGGCCAAGGCCAAGCGCATGCAGCAGGAGTCGCGTGAAGAAGCCGGCCGCCAGAAGGCGCTGTCGCGCGAACAGGAGTGGATCGCCTCCAGCCCGAAGGCCCGCCAGGCCAAGTCCAAGGCCCGTATCAAGGCCTATGAGCAGCTGGTCGATGCCGCTGAGAACATCCGGCCCGGCGACGCGCAGATCATCATTCCGGTCTCCGAGCGCCTCGGCAACGTCGTCGTCGAGCTGGAAGGCATCAAGAAGGGCTTCGAAGGCCGCACGCTGATCAACGACCTGTCGATCAAGCTGCCGCCGGGCGGCATCGTCGGCATCATCGGGCCGAACGGCGCGGGCAAGTCGACGCTTTTCAAGATGATCACCGGCCAGGAGCAGCCGGATGCGGGGTCCATCCGCATCGGCGACACCGTCCATCTCGGCTATGTCGACCAGAGCCGCGACACGCTCGACCCGAACAAGACCGTCTGGGAGGAAATCTCCGGCGGGGCGGAAGTCATCAAGCTCGGCAAGTTCGACATGAACAGCCGCGCCTATTGCGGCGCCTTCAACTTCAAGGGCGGTGACCAGCAGCAGAAGGTCGGCAATCTCTCGGGCGGCCAGCGCAACCGCGTACACCTCGCCAAGATGCTGAAGGCCGGCGGCAACGTGCTGCTGCTCGACGAACCGACCAACGACCTCGATACGGAAACGCTGGGTGCGCTGGAAAGCGCGCTCGAAAGCTTCGCCGGCTGCGCGATCATCATCAGCCACGACCGCATGTTCCTCGACCGTCTCGCAACGCATATCCTCGCCTTCGAAGGGGATGGCCATGTCGAGTGGTTCGAAGGCAACTTCGAGGACTACGAGCAGGACAAGGTCCGCCGCCTCGGTCCCGATGCGCTCAATCCGGGCAGCCAGGCCTACAAGCGCCTGACGCGCTGAGCCTGCTGCCGCCACGTTTGAAAAACCCCGGTTCGCCGGGGTTTTTCTTTGCCGCCGATAATGGGAAGATCGGTATCCCGGCGGCTTGCCGCCAGTCCTGCGATGATCAACGGCGGGGCGGGGTTGCGCGGGACAGGTTCCTGTCGATTGGCTCTTGCAAGCAGCGGGTTAATCACATAAACATATCTTTATGTCTTGATTGGAAAAGCCATGGGCGACGCGCAGAAACTCGGACTTGATGACATCGTGGAGATCCTGAAGGCCGCCGGCGAGCCGACGCGCCTTCGTCTGCTTGCGCTGCTTTCCCATGGCGACCTGACCGTGACGGATCTCACCGACATTCTCGGCCAGTCCCAGCCGCGCATCTCGCGTCACCTGAAGCTTCTCGCCGAAGCCGGGCTTGTCGATCGCTATCAGGAGGGGGCATGGGCCTTCTTCCGGCTCAGCCAGGGCGGCGCGGCCGTGGCGCTGGCGCGCCAGCTGCTTGAGACGGCCGATGGGGCGGACGCGGTTCTGGCGCGCGACGACGAGCGGCTGCGGGTGCTGAAGAAGGTGCGGGCCGACAAGGCGCAGGCCTATTTCAGCCGCAACGCGGCCGACTGGGACGCGATGCGTCGCCTCCATGTCAGCGACGCGGAGGTGGAGGCGAAGCTTGCCGCGATGATCGGCACCGAGCCGGTCGATGCCTTCCTCGACCTCGGCACCGGCACGGGCCGCATTCTCCAGCTGTTCGAAGGGCTCTACCAGCGCGGCGTCGGTGTGGATGCCAGCCGTGACATGCTGGCGGTGGCGCGGGCCAATCTCGACCGCGCGGGCATCACCAAGGCGTCCATCCGCCACGGCGATATCTTCAACCTGCCGCTCGAGCGCGACGAGTTCGATGTGGTGACGATCCATCAGGTGCTGCACTTCCTCGAGGAGCCGGAGGCGGCGATCGCGGAAGCGGCGCGCATGCTCGCACCCGGTGGCCGCCTCGCCATCATTGATCTCGCGCCGCACGGGCTGGAGCACCTTCGGAACGACCATGCCCATATTCGCCTCGGTTTCTCGCACCAGATCCTTGCCGACTGGCTTGAGAAGGCAGGGCTCGCCGTCGAGGAGATCGTCGATCTGAAGCCCGCGCATTCGGCCGCCGATGCGCTGACCGTGACCATATGGCTTGCCCGCGACCGGCGTGAACCGGCGGCCGGCAAGATCGCCATCCGCAGAAGGAGTTGACATGACCAAGGCGACCGACAATGCCTCCCGCGGGCCGTCCCGCAGCGACATCCGCCTGTCTTTCGAGTTCTTCCCGCCCAAGACGGCGGACGCGGAAAAGCAGCTCTGGGAAACGGCCACGCAGCTTTCGGCCTATGAACCGGCCTTCCTGTCGGTGACCTATGGTGCCGGCGGCTCCACCAAGGTGCCGACGCTGGCGACGGTGCGCCATCTGCTCGGGATGGGGCTGCCCGCGGCCTCGCATCTCACCTGCGTCGGCGCGACGAAGGAAGAGGTCAACGCCGTCGTTGCGGAGTTCCAGGCCATCGGCGTCAAGCATTTCGTGGCGCTGCGCGGCGATCCGCCGGGCGGCGTGGGCACGGCCTACCAGCCGCATCCGGGCGGCTATGCCAATGCGGCGGAACTGGTCGCCGGCCTGCGCGGCCTTGCCGATTTCGAAGTCTCCGTCTCCGCCTATCCGGAAAAGCATCCGCAAAGTGCCGATGTCGCGGCCGATATCGACATGCTCAAGCGCAAGGTCGATGCGGGCGCCACGCGCGCGCTGACGCAGTTCTTCTTCGACAACGACCAGTTCGAGCACTACCTGGAGCGCGTGCGCCGGGCGGGCATCACCATTCCAGTCGTGCCGGGCCTGCTGCCGGTGCACAATCTGGCGCAGGTCCAGAAATTCGCAGGCATGTGCGGCGCCACGGTGCCGGCCTGGCTTGCCGAGCGCCTGTCGCCTGTCGACGACAAGCCGCAGGAGCGCACGGCCGTCGCCGTCGAACTTGCCGTGCGCCAGCTTGAGGATCTCATTTCGCGGGGCATCGACGAGTTCCATTTCTACACGATGAACCGCGCCAATCTCGTCTCCGCGGTCTGCGACGGCGTGGGCCTTGCGAAGGTCGACCGCCGTCCGGCTGCCGGCGCCGCGGCCTGAGCAAGCGCCGCCTCATTCCCCGAAACGAAAAATGCATGGCACCGTCTCCGGGCCATGCATTTTTTCAAAAGGTTCCGGCAGGGATTTCTTGTTGTCGCCTGCCGCTCTGGTTGCGCTTGATCGCCTCAGATGAAGATCATCGTTGCGACGAAGAGGAATGCTGCACTGATCATCAGAACATTCAAGGAATGTGTGAGTCCCATGGCGACCTCCTTGCGTTAACGGTTCGATATTACGACCGAAAAAACCGGATTGAAAAGGTGTTTTGTTGCTGCGATGCAACATCGGTCCTGCGGCAGTCGGTTATTCACAGGCCTAACATATTGTAATTTATGCGCAAAAGCACTCGCCACAAAAAATTCACAATCCCTACCAAATGACGAATGCCGGCAATGTTCATTTACCAGTGTGGCGCAACCGTGGCGTCGAAGGGCTGCGTATTTCGCAAAAACGGTGCTGAAAGCCCTTTGTTCCCCGGGGGTATTAACGTTTTGGAAACCGGGCGAGCAGGCGGCCGTCGAGAACCACGAGGCCGAGCAGGACCAGCGCCATTCCCAGCATTCCGAGCGGCGTCAGCCGTTCGCCCAGGAAGACGGCGCCGAGCAGGATGGCGCTGGGCGGCACGAGCAGGGTGACGAGAGAGGTGTTGGTCGCGCCGGCCGCCGCCATGATTCGGAAGAACAGGATGTAGCCATAGGCCGTGGAAAGGAGCGCCAGCGCCAGAACGGCGAGGATGGCGCCGGTTGGGGGCAGGGGAAGCTGCCAGGGGGCGTCGAGGGCGAGCGAGACCGGCAGCATGAGCAATGTGGAGGCCGTCAGCTGCCCGGCCGCGATGACCGGCGGGGCGGTGCCGCGGAAACGCTTGCCGTAGGTCGCGGCGAAACCGTAGGACACGGCGGCGAGCACGGGCAGGACGACGGCCCAGAGCGGCGGGCCGCTGTCGCCGGTGAACGGTGCGAGCGCACGCGGGCCGATGAGGACGGCGGTGCCGGCAAGGCCGATCAGGCACCCGGCGATCTTTGCCGGCGACAGCTTTTCGTCCGCGGTCATCCGGTTGGCAATCAGCACGGTGAAGATCGGCGTCGTCGCGTTGAGGATGGAGGCGAGGCCGGCGCCGATCTGCGTCTGGCCGAGAAAGATCAACATGTGCGGCACGGCGTTGTTGATGAGGCCGAGCAGCAGGAACGAGCGCCAGCGGGCGCGCAGCGTGGCGTAGATCGAAAAGCGGCCGGCGATGTAGATGTGCAGGGCGACGGCGGCGATGGCCACGCGCAGCAGGACCAGCGTGGCCGGCGGCACGTAGGGCACCGCGACGCGCGCGAAGAAGAACGAGCCGCCCCAGATGAGGCCGAGCAGGCTCAGGAGCCCCCAGGTGGCCGCAGACATGCGTGTCGAAGCCGTTGATGCCTGCTGTGCCATCGATTGTTCCAGGTGCCGGGACGAGAACGAAGCGGCGCTGCCGGGATGGGCCGGCAGCGCCGCTCAGGTCTTGCAAGTCCTAGCGCAAGGGATGGCGCTGCGCCACCCGATTTCGTCAGAGTGCGGCCAGCAGCGCGGGCGTCGCCCAGCCATCGGCGGGCATGCCGAGGCGCAGCTGTTCCTTCTGGATCGCCGCGCGCGTGCCGGAGCCGAGAATGCCGTCGATCTTGCCGACATCGTGGCCATGGGCCTGGAGCTTCGTCTGAAGCTCCTTCATGGCGTCTTCGGACAGGCCTTCCTCGGGCGTGCCTCGCTCATAGGGCGGGGCACCGGCCAGGCGCGTGGCGAAATAGGCCGCCGACGTCGTGTAGATGAAGGACTGGTTCCAGGCGAGGTAGATGTTGAAGTTGGGATAGGTGATGAAGGCGGGTCCCTTGCGGCCCTGCGGCAGCACGAGCGAGGCTTCGAGATTGCCGAAGGCGGTATCGCCGTCGCGCGGCTTCACGCCGAGGGCGAACCAGTCCGACGCCTTCATGCCCGGCTGAAGGCCGGTCTTCTCGAAGGGCAGGACATCGGGAACGGATACTTCCTGAATCCAGGGCTGCCCCTTCACGAAGCCGAGATGCTGGATGAACTTTGCCGCCGTCAGGATGGCGTCGGGCGCGCTCTGCTTGACATTGACGTGGTTGTCGCCGTCGCCGTCCACCCCGAACTCGATGATATCCTTCGGCAGCATCTGCACCTGGCCGATCTCGCCGGCCCAGGCACCCGTCGTGCCGTTCGGGTCGAGGTCGCCGTGGCCGACCATCTCGATGGCGGCGATGAGCTGCGGGCGGAAGAGTTCGGGGCGGCGGCAGTCATGCGAGAGCGTGACCAGTGCGTTGCGGGTGTTGAAATCGCCCTGCACCGCGCCGAAGTCCGTTTCCATGGCCCAGAAGGCGGCGATGACGGGGCCGGGCACGCCGAATTCCTGCTCGGCGCGGCCGAACACGGCCGCAAGGTCGTTCAGCTTCTTGCGGCCGATATCGAGGCGCGACTGGCTGACCGTGCGCTTGGAGAACTCCAGGAAGGTCTGGCGGAAGACGCCCTGCGCGCGGTCGCGCGACAGGACCTTCTGGTCGATGGCGGCGCCGGCAAGCGCGCGGTCGGCCACGTCGGCGGAGACACCGCGCGTGAGCGCTTCGGCCTTCACGCCCTCCAGGAAGGCGCCGAGATCGCCGCCGCAGGCCGCTGCCGTCTGGGCCTGCGCGCCTCCGGCCAGCAGGAAGGCCGTCAGGCTCGCCGCGAGTGTCGTCTTCAGGTTCTGCCGCATCTGGTGCTCCTTGAGTGCGCTGCCCTTCTCAAACATAGGGCTGTAACATAGGGCCGGCTGTCTCAGATGAATGTGACGGAAGCAAGAAGAAAAAGGCAAGCCCGCAGGCTTGCCGCGATTTCCATTGTGCGTGTTGCGCGCTCAGCGGGAAACGGAGGCGACCCACTTGTTCCAGTTCTTCGCGGAACCGGCGAAGACGTTGATATCGGTGTTGCCGGAAATGCCGGGCACGACGCCGGTCGAGGTATATTGCCAGAAGGCCCATTTGCGCGCGGGGTAGATGTTTTCCGGGTGGTTGGCGACGGAGCGCAGCCAGAAGTGATAGCCTTCGAAATGGCCGACGAGATTGTCGCGGTGGAAATCCACGGTCGTATAGATGATCGGCCGCTTGCCGTAGTGGGCTTCGAGACGATCCATGAAGCGTTTCAGCACCGTGCGCACCTCGTCTGCCGGCGGCCGCAGCTTGCAGGTCGGTGAGGCGGCGTTCCACTCGGCGTCCAGCACCGGCGGAAGGTGCACGGCCTCCTTCGGCACATTGGCGATGAACCAATCCGCCTGCGCATCCGCCGTCGAGCAGAAATAGTAGAAATGGTAGGGCGCGTGGGCGACGCCCGCGGCCTTTGCGCCGCGCCAGTACTCGGCGAAGCGGCTGTCGAGACGATCGGTGCCTTCGGTGGCCTTCAGGAAGGCGAAGGAGACACCGCCGGCCTTGGCGGCGCGCCAGTCGATATCGCCGTTCCACTTGGAAACGTCGATGCCGTGGACTTCATGGCGATGCGGGTTGCGCGCGCCAAAATCCTGCGGATCCTTGTCCTCGAAGCGCGGTGGAACGGACGCGGTGACCCCGAGATCGTAGTCGGTGGTGGAGCAGGCTGTGGCGAGAAGGGCGAGCGGCAGGAGGGCCAGAATGAACCGACGCATGAGTGTCCCGTGGTTGCGCGTTTACCGATCCTGCCTCGAAAGGGGCGGAGCGTAAAGAGCAGCGCGCGAGACGGGTCAACGACCTATCGCATATCCTGGTAAAATTACGGTTAGCGGAACGTTAAGCCGGGGCGACGGGTCGCCCCGGCTTCAACCTCAGAACTTCATGCTGACACCCACCATGACGGAGTGCGTCTTGAAGTCGCCGCGCACGCCCGCCGCGTCGAAGACGTCGGACTTGCCGTAGTCGCTGTAGCGATATTCAACACGGCCGACCACGGAATCGGTGAAGGCCTGTTCGACACCGGCACCGATCGTCCAGCCATGGAGCGTGTCCTTTTCCCGAACGCCGGTCGTCTCGTTTTCCAGGGCGGCGTTGGTGAAGGCGTAACCGCCCGTGCCGTAGATCAACGTACGGTCGATGGCGTAACCGAGACGCGCCCGGACCGAACCGCCCCAGAGGGTCTCTGTCTTGAACGTATCGCCGCCAACGTCGAAGCGGTCGTCGTTGAAATCATGCTTCACGTCGGCTTCGACACCGTAGACGAAGCCGTTGTTGAAGAAGTTATAGCCGGCATAGGCGCCGACGGCCCAACCGTTGAGGTCATGGTCGAACAGGGACGCGCCTGTCGCGGCCGAGGAGTAATCGGCTCCGGTCCAGCCGTAGCCGGTGTTCACACCGACGTAAAAGCCGCCCCAATCGTAGACGCCGGCGACTTCCGTGATCGGCGTTTCCACAGGCGGTTCGGCGACCGCCATATCAGCGGCAAAGGCCGGCAGGGCGCCAGCGGTAACGATGATGCCTGCGGCACCGAGGATCATGGATTTCATGTAAGGGTCCTTCCCACTCTATGGTCGCGCGAAGCCCCGCACGCGAATGACAACACCCCCCAAACGCCTCACGGCCGGCTTGGTTCCGAGAAAAATTCTCCCCGTGAATTCTTGTGGTGCGGACGCCAATACACTCTTAACACTCTGTCATCCTTTGTCGGCTAGAACCGTCATGCGCCTCGATGTGGCTGGGCGCGTCTGTTGTCATGATAACAACGGTTTAGGGTGCATGATGTTCAAAACCTTGTCGCCAGGGATCGAGCGGCGCTATGCGCTGGCCGGATCGATCTTAGGTGCCTTCCTGCCAACAATCTGCCTGGTGGCGGATCACGTCACCCGAACCGAGACGCAGGAAAGCCTCTTCAACCTTTCGGCGCCGACCGCGACGGCGCTGGCGCTGATGCCCGTCTTTTTCGGGGTGGGATTCTACCAGATCGGCCGATCCAAGGCGCAGCTGATGCGCGAGCTCAACCAGCGGCGCCAGACGGAGCGGCTGTTGGCGCATGAGGCCCATCACGATCGCCTCACGGGGCTTTCGAACCGATCCTGTCTCGAACGCGATATCCTGGCCCTCGTTGAGGCGAGCGGAAAGGGCGCGCACGCTGCGCTGCTGCTTCTCGATCTCGACCGCTTCAAATTCGTCAACGACAGTCTCGGTCACGATGCGGGCGATCTTCTCCTGGCGACAATTGCCGGCCGGCTGACGCACGTGCTCTCCCCGGCTGCGCGGGTGTATCGGCTGGGCGGCGACGAATTCGTCGTGACGATCCCGGGTAGTCCTTCGCAGGGCAAGATCGAGGACGTCTGCCGCACCATCTGCCGCCTTTTCGATATGCCGATGGACCTGAAGGGGAAGCGCGTGACGAGCGGCTGCAGTATCGGGGTCGCGTTGATCGCCGATGGGAGCAGCACGGCAGCGGAATTGCTGAAACGAGCGGACGCCGCGCTCTACCAGGCCAAGGCCATACCGGGAAACAGCTACCGCTTCTTCGATGCGGCACTTGCCGCCGACATCGCGGCGGGTGCCGCCATCGAACGCGATCTCGCCCGGGCAATCGATGCGGAGGAATTCTTCCTCGAATACCAGCCGATCGTCGGCGTCGAAAGCGGTTCGGTCCGCGCCTTCGAGGCGCTGCTGCGCTGGCGGCACCCGCAGAAGGGGATCACCGTCCCCGACGCCTTCATCCCCGCCGCGGAGAAGACAGGCCTCATCCTGCCCCTGGGAAACTGGGTGATGCGCGAAGCCTGCCGTCAGGCCAGCGGATGGCCGGCCCCCACGGGTGTCGTGGTCAATGTGGCGAGCGCCCAGTTCCGCGACAGGGCGTTTGTGGATCATGTCATGCATTGCCTGGCCGAGACCGGACTTGCACCCGGCCGCCTCACCGTGGAGGTGACGGAATCGGTGTTTTCGACCGATGACATGGCCGTCCGCGAGGGGCTTCGCGCGCTGCGTGCCCACGGCGTTCGCGTCGCGCTCGATGATTTCGGCCTCGGCTTCTCATCGATCAACAACCTGCGCACATTCCCGATCGACCAGTTGACCGTCGACCGCTCCTTCGCCCGCGCGATGATGGAGAACAAGCGCGAGGCCGACCTCGTCGACATCATTCTCAAGCTCGGACAGGCCTTTCAGGTGACGACGACGGTGAAGGGTATCGAGTCGGAGGAGCAGCTCGACTTCATCCGCCAGCGTGGTGCTTCCGAGGCGCAAGGCTATCTGATCTCGGCGCCGGTGCCCGCATCGGAGGTACCTGCAATCCTTGCGAGGCCGAAAAGCCGGCTTTCGGCCTGACTGTCACGTCTTCGAAAGGTCTTTCCATGACGGTCAAATCCTGATTGTGTCCGCAATGAAAGGAGAGGCTGCATGAGACGATTCTACAGGCGTCTGGCCTGGACGATCTCCGCGCTCGCATTGTTCATGGCGGTCGCGGCGAGTTGGCTCATCGTTTCGCCGCCGGCACTGCTCAGCGTCGGCTCTGGCTATGCCGCCAAGATCGTCTGCTCCAACGCGTTCATCGCCGGCCGCGACCCGGTCGCTGTGTTGAACGAGGACGTGCAGGCGCCGGGCCATCCGCTGCTCAAGCTCATGCGGCAGGACGTCGATCTCCAGGAAAAGACCGTGACGACCCGGCTTCTCGGCCTTTTCGCACCCGGCTATGCCGCATGGCATGCGGGCTTCGGCTGCACGGGCGTGCCGGACGGCGACTTTCAGGCGGCGCGCCAGGCCGTCTCCGATGTGGCTCTTGCCTCCATTCCCGTGGGCGATCCGGCCATTGCTTGGCCGGAAGGCGAGGGCGTGGCGCAGGACGGGCGCATTGCCGCCCTGCTTGCCGATCCGGAACTGACAGGGCCCGGCATGCGGGCGGTCATCGTCGTGCATGACGGCCGGATCGTGGCCGAGACCTATGGCCCGGGCTTTTCGGCACAAACGCCGCTGCTCGGCTGGTCCATGGCGAAGTCGGTCAATGCCGCGCTCCTCGGCCGTCTGATGCAGGCGGGCGCGCTGTCTCCGCGGATATCAGGCCTGTTTCCGGAATGGCAGGGCGATGCGCGCTCCGCCATCACGATCGCCCAGCTGCTCGCGATGGAAAGCGGGCTTGCCTTCAATGAGAGCTACGGCTCCGTCACCGATGTCACGCGCATGCTCTTCCTCGAGCCCGACATGACGCGTTACGTCATCTCGCTGCCGATGCAGGCCAATCCGGGCGAGGTCTTCAACTATTCCAGCGGCACGTCGATGCTGCTGTCGCGTCTGTGGATGAGTGCGGCCGGCGGACGGGCGCAGGCGCTGTCCTTTCCGTCGCGGGCGCTGTTTGCGCCGCTCGGCATGGCGAGCGCGGTTCTGGAGCCGGACGAGACGGGCATCTTCGTCGGCTCGTCCTACATGTACGCCACGGCGCGCGACTGGGCGCGCTTCTCGCTTCTGCTGCTGAACGACGGGGTCTGGAAGGACAGCCGCCTGCTGCCCGCCGGATTCGTGACCGCCATGGCCACGCCGACGGAGGCCTCACGGGGCGCCTACAGCCATATGCAGACCTGGACGAAGGGGCCGGGCGAAAAGACCGACGCGGAATACGGCCTCCCGCCGGGCTCGTTCTGGATGCTTGGGCATGACGGCCAGTCGGCCGCCATCGTGCCGGCCCGCGGCCTTGCGGTGATCCGGCTGGGTCTGACGCCGTCGAAACTCGGCTATCGGCCCCAGCCGCTGGTCAGGCGCATCCTCGATGTGCTGGATGCGTCGGGCGCTAAGGCGGATCAGCCGCCGACCTGAGCGATCCAGTCGTTGAGGTTGTAGGTGTTGGTGATGCGCGCGACCTTGCCGTCGCGGATCTCGAAGAAGGCGCCGGCGGGCAGCACATAGGTCTGGCCGGTGGCTTCCGGCAGGCCCTCGTCCGTTGCAAGATACTGGCCGTTGACGACGAATTCGGCCGCACCGCGCGTGCCGTCCTCGTTCGACATGATGACGATGTCGGTCAGCGTTTCACGATAGCTGCGGTTCATGTGCGCCATGAAATCGCGGAAGGCGTCCTTGCCGACCTGACGTCCGCCCTGGTTGATATCGTGGACAACCTCATCATGCAGGAGGTCGAAGAAGGCCTCCATGTCCTGCCTGTTGAAAGCGTCGTAATAGGCGCGGATTGTCTCTTTTGCTGGCATGTCATCCCTCATATCTTTATCTCCTGGCCGAAGCCGCCCGACTTATAGCACTGTTCAAGCCTCTGGGAACATTCGCGTATCATGCAGATCAAGATTGTCCATGGCGATGCCGTGACGCCCCACATCGCCGACCTTGCCCGCCTGCGCATCGCCGTGTTCCGCGCCTTTCCCTATCTCTACGAGGGCAGCGAGGACTACGAGGCGTCCTACCTTGCGACCTATGCGAAATCGCCGGAAAGCCTGTTCGTGCTGGCGCTCGACGGGGACCGTATCGTGGGCGCTTCGACGGGCGTGCCGATGACGGATGCGTCCGGTGAATTCAAGGCGCCGTTCATCGATGCGGGCATCGATCCGCAGACGGTGTTCTATTTCGGTGAATCCGTGCTGCTGGACCGCTATCGGGGCAGGGGGCTCGGCGTGCGTTTCTTCGAGGAGCGCGAAGCCTATGCGCGGCGTCTGGGGCGGTTCGACTGGTGTGCCTTCTGCGCCGTCGAGCGCCCGGCCGATCATCCGCTGCGCCCGGCCGGCTATGTGCCGCTCGATGCATTCTGGGGCAAGCGTGGCTATGAGAAGCGCGCGGATCTGCGCACCATGCTGTCTTGGCAGGATATCGGCGAGGCCGAGGAGACCGAAAAGCCCATGACGTTCTGGCTGAAGCCGGCGCTCTAGCTTTTTGTTTTTTCGCATTGTCCGACGCCGAAGCGAACGTGCTTCGGCTGGAAATGCTCTAGGGCCGCTGCTTAGCGCAGGCCGGTCTCGTCAAGCAGGCCCTTGCGCTTGGCGTGATAGTAGTAGCCGGCCGCATAGAGGCGCACGGCGCCGTCATTCTTGTCGTCGGCGACCAGCCAGGCGCCGCGAAGGTACTTGCCGGCATATTTGATGTTGGTTTCGGCGTCGAACAGGCCCTCGGCCGGGCCTTCGTAGCCCATGCTCCTGGCCGTCGCATACTTGATCTGCATCAGGCCGTAGTGGCCGCGGTTATAGGCTCTGGGATTGTAGGTGCTTTCGCGCCTGACGACACGATGCAGGAGCGATTCCGGGATGCCGTAGAGGGTGGCATATTTGGTGATGATGTCGTCGATCGGCGTGCCGGACTTCCTGAAGGGCTGTTCGGCGCGCGGCACGACGAGGCCGGTCTGCGTGGTCAGCACCGCGTTGCTGATCGTCGGCTTGGCCAGCGGCACGATCTTGTGCGTCGCGACAAGCTGTTCCAGGCCTTCCGGCTCACCCGTGTCGAAACCGGGTTCCATGACGGAGACGCCGATGACCGTATCCGTCGCCTGCGGCATGTCGGCGACGGCGATCACGCCGCCATTCGTCTGGCCGGCAAGCGCGGCCGTCGCGGCGGCGGCACCGGTTACCGCTTTCGTCTCCGTCAGGGCGGAGACGGGGGCATTTTCCGTTACGCCTGCCACGGCGATCGGGGTCGGCAGCGCCATGGCGGTGTTTTCCGTGCCGGGCTTGGCGACGGGCAGGACGGCGTAGGCCACTTCCGTCGTCGCGCCGTCGGTGGCGGCAAGTTCCGTCGTCGTGGCTGTCGGCGTCACGGTCTTCGCCGAGGTCGCATCTTCGGCGACGCTGGCGCAGCCGGCGAGCGTCACGAGGAGGCCTGCACAGGCGAGCGCAGGGATGCGCGCCGAACGGAAAACGGGGGTATCAGCCATGATCGTCGTACTCGGTTTGCCGGGATGCGGGGCGCCGGAACGCCCCTGCTTTTGCAAATCAATCGGCCGTGGCCGTCAGACGCTCTTAACCGATCAGGCGCGATGCGGCAACCCGCCCGACCGGAACAGCCCTAGGCGGACGTCCGCTTGAGGCCTGCCGTCAGCAGTCCGGCGCCGATGAGCAGCGTCCCGCCCGTGCGGTTGACGACCTTCTGGACGGAGGGTTTCCGGATGGTTTTGCGGGCGGCCGCAGCCACCAGCGCATAGGTGAAGGCGTTGAGTGTCGCCAGCACGAGGAAGGTGATTTCGAAGATCACCATCTGCGGCAGGACGGGCCGGGAAAGATCGAGGAACTGCGGGAGAAAGGCGACGAAGAACACGATGCTCTTGGGGTTGAGCGCGGTAACGACATAGGTGTGCGCGAAGACGCGCAACGGCTTTTCGTCTGCGGGTGCTGCGGCATCCGCGCCCGCTGCGACCGGTGCGCGCCACAACTTGATGCCGAGCCAGACAAGATAGGCGGCACCGATCCATTTGAGCACGGTGAAGATCGCCGCGGAGGTGGCAAGCAGCGCGCCGAGACCGAGCATGGAGGCGGTCATGGCGGTAAAGTCGCCAAGGGCCACGCCTGCGACAGTGGCGCCCGCAGTGCGGCGTCCATGTCCCAGCGCGTAGGAAATGACCAGCAGGATCGTCGGGCCGGGAATGGCCAGCATGACGGCGGATGCGGCCGCGAAGGCCAGCCAATGTTCGAAAGACATGAAAAACTCCCCGGATCGATCTCGATCCGGGGAGCAAGCCATCGCCCGTTCGGGACGTCAAGCGGGTTTTAGGCGGCGGGCTTCCACTTCTGGCCGATCACGTCCATCACCTCGCCGAACCACTTGGCAGAGGTGTCGAAGTGCTTGCCGCCCTTGATGCGCGGGAACTCGATGGTGCGCAGCCGCCCGCCCTGGCCCTCGTCATGGCCGGTGACGCCCGAGACCTTGTTCAGCGCGCTCTCGACGGCAAGGTCGGTCATGCTCTGGATCAGGCGAAGATCGTCGCGGTTGGCCGGTGCCGAGCGGGCATAATAGCCCGACTTCTGCACCATGGAGCGCTCGGCGCCCAGGAGCGCTGCGAACTGCTTGGAGAACCAGTTGCCGACATTGATCGTGTCGATCTTCACATGGCCGAAGGCGTCACGCTTGACGGTCTCGCCGGCGGCTTCCCGTTCGGCGACGATGGCGTCGAGGCAGGCGCCTTCCGACACGAAGAGCGTGACGAAGCCGGTGCGCTCCATGATCGATTTCAGGCGCTCGGCCTCAGCGGCCAGGTTGAAGTCCATTTCCGGCAGGTAGAGGCCGTCGATGTTCTTCATCTGCGTATTCATCATGAAGCCGTCGACATATTCGTTGGCGCTGGTCTTCTGGATATAGGCGCGTGCGGTCGCGGCGGTGAGCCAGCCGCTGTGGCGACCCATCACTTCGTGCACCACGAGCGTCTTCGGCGCCGCGCTCTGCTCGTTGCTGACATTGTCGAAGAAGCCGGCGCCGACTTCGGCCGCCGTCCAGGCGCCGAGCGACTGGCGGATCGGAACGACATCGTTGTCGACGGTCTTCGGCAGGCCGACCACGGTGAGATTGTAACCGTTGGCGCCGAGATAGGCGGCGAGGTCCGCCGCCGTCGTGTTGGTGTCGTCACCGCCGATCGTGTGGAGAATGGTGACGCCGTCCTTGGCGAGCCGTTCGGCGGCAACGCGCAGCGGATTTTCGCCTTCCCTGACGAGGCCGCGCTTCACGCAGTCGGCGGTGTTGGTCAGCTTCACGCGGCTGTTGCCGATCGGCGAGCCGCCGTAGCGGTGCAGGAGAGGGGCCTTCTCGCGCATCTGCGGCGTGATCTCGATGCGATCGGCGAGCAGCAGGCCCTGGTAACCGGAGCGGTAGGCGATGAGCTCGATATCCGGCGCCACGTCGCTGTAGCGTTCGATGAGGCCGCCGACGGCGGACGACAGGCAGGGCGCGAGCCCGCCCGCGGTCAGCATTGCGACTTTCTGCTTGGCCATGATTCCTCCTCGGCTTCTGCACGTCTGGTGGGTTGGCGTTGCTCGTAGCGCAGAATCCCCTTCAAGGGAAACGGCGCGGCGAACTTATCCGCACTCCATGACGGATTGTCTTCATCGTCCACAGGCGTCGGCTCGGCGTCCATAAAATTCGGATGACCCACTTAATGAGGGTCATCAAAATTTATTTATCCTGCCGTTCCTGCCTTGCTTTCCCTGCAATTGTCTGATCAAGATCACCTTATGTTCCAGAATTCGCCAAGTTGCTTCATCAGTGCCGTGTGGGATCGCCTCGTCGGCATGGTCTCGGATGCCGCCAGCAATGTGCTGACGGGCGTGGTCGAGGCCGTGCGTACCCTCTTCGAGGGCGACCCGGAAACGCGCCGGCAGGTTGCCTTCTCCGTCGCGATGATCGCGCTTTCGGCCAAGATGGCGAAGGCCGATGGCGTCGTCACGACCGCCGAGGTCGATGCGTTCAAGGATATCTTCAAATATCCTGACAATCAGGCGGCCAATGTTGCGCGCCTCTACAACCTCGCGCGCCAGGATGTCGCGGGCTACGAAGCCTATGCCGAGAAGATGAAGGCGCTTTGCGTCTCCTGCGAGAACAATTGCCCCATCCTCGAGGACATCATCGACGGTCTCTTCCATATCGCGAAGGCCGATGGTCTCATCCATGAGAACGAGATGGCCTTCCTGCAGCGCGTCGCCGATATCTTCGGCATGGCCGAGGATCGCTTCGAGCAGATCACGGCGCGTCATGTCCATGTCAGCGGCCGCGACCCCTACAAGGTGCTGGGCGTCAAGCCGAGCGACGATTTCGCCGATATTCGCAAGCGCTACCGCGTGCTTGCTTCGGAGAACCATCCTGATAGGCTGGTGGCGCGTGGCGTGCCGGCCGAGTTCCATCAGATTGCGAACGACCGCATGGCCGCGCTCAACGCTGCCTATGAGGCGATCGAGAAGGAACGCTGCGCTGCATGAGCGCATTCACATGTGACTATGCCGGCGCGGCCCCCGCGCCGTCGCCGAACTTCGGCGAGCGGGCGGGCGGGCGCACCCCTGACATCATCCTCCTGCATTATACGGGCATGGAAACGGCGGAAGGCGCGCTGAAGTGGCTGCGTGCGCCCGAAAGCCAGGTATCCTGCCACTACTTCGTGCATGAGGACGGGCGCATCGAACAGCTCGTGCGCGAGGCCGATCGCGCCTGGCATGCCGGCAAGAGCTTCTGGAAGGGCGAGGTCGATATCAATTCGGCCTCCATCGGCATCGAGATCGTCAATGCCGGCCATCCCGGCGGCCTGCCGGATTTTCCCGAAAAGCAGATCGACGCGGTCGTGGAACTGTGTCTCGATTGTGGCCGAAGGTGGGATATCGCCCCCGAACGGGTGCTCGCGCACAGCGATGTGGCCCCCATCCGCAAGGTGGATCCGGGTGAAAACTTCCCCTGGCAGCGGCTTCACGCGGGCGGGGTCGGGCACTGGGTCGAGCCATCTCCGATCGCCGGCGGCCGCTTCTTCCAGAAGGGGGATGCGGGCCAGCCCGTCGAGGCCTTGCAGACCATGCTGTCGCTCTATGGCTATGCCGTTGAAATCGATGGGATTTACTCGGAAAAGACCGAGGGCGCGGTGGCGGCTTTCCAGCGGCATTTCCGGCCCGCGCGGGTCGACGGAATTGCCGATTTCTCGACCATCGATACGCTCCACAGGCTGCTCTCCGCGCTTCCGCGTCTGGGCGCCTGAAGCCATATCCCTCTCTCCTAATATTACAGAATGTAACGGAAGTTTACCGTTTCGCCACATCCTGACCCGATTGGGGATGTTCTTTCCGCTTGCGTTCGTTGCAGCGCAACATGCGGTCAGGGCCTGATCGCTATCAACAAGGATCAAGACGTTTGCGCGGGATGCGCGGCCTGATCGCCGCGCGTCCAAGGCTCTGCCTTTGCGCCTTTTGGAGACGATAACTCGATGAGAAGACTTTCTGCTGCCTTCAGCGCGGCCTGCCTTTTTGCGTCCGTTTTTTCCGCCGGGATGGCGCATGCGGGGCCGGGCGGCTTTCCGACGGGCGGCAACGAACCCGCTTTCCAGACCTCCGCGAAAGACAAGGCCGACACGGTCAAGAAGGCGAAGAACGAGCGGGCCGACACCGCCAAGCGAGCCGACACCGCCAAGAAGACGCGGAAGGTTTCCGGCAAGCGCAACAAGCAAAGGGCCGGCGCGGGCAAGGGCGACGTCGTCGTCGGTACGCTGAAGACCTATCGCAGCACCGCAGGCTATCCCAAGGCGGAGAACCCGCTGGTCGCCGGCGTCAAGACGGCGGGCTATTCCGGGCTGATCCAGACCTACGCGAAGACCTATGGCGTGCCTGTCGATCTTGCCCATGCCGTTGTTCGCGTCGAGAGCAACTTCAACCCGCGGGCGCGCGGCAGCGCCGGCGAGATCGGCCTCATGCAGATCAAGCCGGCCACGGCGCGCATGATGGGCTATCGCGGCGGCGCCAAGGGGCTCTACGACCCGGAAACGAACATCAAGTTCGGCATGAAGTACCTTGCCATGGCTCATGAACTGGGCGGCGGCACGGTCTGCGGCACGATCCTGAAATACAATGCCGGCCACGGCGCCAAGCGCATGAACCCCGTCTCCAAGCGCTATTGCGGCAAGGTGCAGAGCTACATCGACTGATGGGTGGAAAAGTCCTTTCTCTCCTTGCTGGAATCGGCGCGCCGTCATGCTATGCCTCTGGCAAAGAGTAGGGCAGCACATGGTTCGGCATTTCGATTTCGTGGTGGTGGGAAAAGGCATGATGGGGGCAGCCGCGGCGCGGCACCTCGCCAGGACGGGGGCCACGGTCGCGCTCGTCGGGCGCGGCGAGCCGGCCGACTGGCAAAAGCATGACGGCGTCTTCGCCAGCCACTACGACAGCGGCCGCATCACCCGCACCATCGACAGCGATCCGGACTGGGCTTTGCTCGCCCGACGGTCGATCGCCCGGTACCGGGATATCGAGGCGGAGAGCGGCATCGGCTTCTACAGCGAAGTCGGCTGCCTGATGACAGGCGCATCCGGCGGCAGCTTCGTCCGGTCCGTGGAGGATGTCGCCCGGCGCTATGCGCTGGAGGCTCCCTCGCTGGACCGCGACGCGTTGCGTGTCCGCTTTCCGTGGTTCGCGCTGCCGGAAACATCGGTCGGCGTTTTCGAACCGACGGGCGCGGGGCATATCGATCCGCGCAAGCTTGTCGCCGCCCAGGTCGCATGCTTCGAAAAGGCCGGCGGGGTTTGCATCGAGGATGATGCCGTCGCCGTAACCGACGTCGGCGACCGTGCGTCGGTCAGCCTGAAATCCGGCGGCGCGGTGACCGGCGACCGGGTGCTTGCCGCCGCCGGCGGCTTCTCGCGTGCTCCGGGGCTTCTGCCTGATCGACCCGACCTCGTCGTGCGGGCCCGGACCGTCGTCCTGGCGCAACTGACGCCAGAGCAGGCGCAGACCTATCGCAACATGCCGTCATGGATCGACGAGAGCGGCGACCCGTCCGAACACTTCTATTTCCTGCCGCCCATCACCTATCCCGATGGCAACAGCTATCTGAAGATCGGCGGCGACCCGACCGATATCGAGGTGGAGGAGCAGGACGCCATCGTGGACTGGTTCCGCGGCGAGGGGAATCGTGAGGCCAGCCAGCACCTCAAGGCGCTGTTGATGCGGTTCATCCCGGATCTGGAGCCGGTGCGCATGGTTTCCGCACCCTGCGTCACCACCTTTACGGCGCACGGCTACCCCTATGCCGGTTTCGTCGGGGGCGAGCGCATCGCGCTTCTGACCGGCGGCAACGGGGCGGCGGCGAAGAGTTCCGACGAAATCGGCCGCATCGGCGCCGACATGCTGTTGCGCGGGCGCCTGGACGAGCCGGACTACCAGACCGACTTCGCCGTCCATTTCCGCTAACAAGAAAACCGGTGCGTGCCTGCATCGGAATCGCACGGTGCCTCTGGTGTTTCATGCCGGCATGGGCTAGTCAGCGCCTGCCAGTTGGCCGGGCAGCCGCGCCTTGCAGGGGCCGAAAGGCCGCAGGGTGAGGAAAGTCCGGGCTCCACGGAAACACGGTGCCGGATAACGTCCGGCGGGGGCGACCCCAGGGAAAGTGCCACAGAAAGCAAACCGCCTTCCTTGGAAGGTAAGGGTGAAAGGGTGGGGTAAGAGCCCACCGCGTGCATGGCGACATGGACGGCACGGTAAACCCCACCGGGAGCAAAACCGAATAGGGATGACGCGGAGCGCGCA
This sequence comes from Shinella sumterensis, assembly GCF_004514425.2. Classification (GTDB taxonomy): domain Bacteria; phylum Pseudomonadota; class Alphaproteobacteria; order Rhizobiales; family Rhizobiaceae; genus Shinella; species Shinella sumterensis. The sequence continues at coordinate 323,082 of NZ_MYFN02000003.1, read as the reverse complement.
AGTGCTCCAGCCTGTTTCCGGGCCGGTCATCCGGGTGGGTTGCAAGAGGCCGGGCGCAAGTCCGGTCCCAGATGAATGGCTGCCACGTTCCGGCGAAATCCGGAGCCTTACAGAACCCGGCTTACAGGCCAACTGGCAAATTTTCCCCTGAGGTGATGATGGGCGGGCGTCCCGAATGGGATCGTCCCGCAAATCCATTCACGGTTGTGATTCGCAGTTGGTTTGTCTTCCGTTGCGCCGCCGTATCTCCCACGTCGGACGAAATGTTCGGATTGTAATAATTCGTGATGTTGTGGGGCGGGCCGTCCGGCGTGAGCTGGAGCGAACCTACGAAAATCCGCGCTCTTTCAAATGCCTCCGGGCCGTTTCCTGTTTTGTTCCGAGTCACGCTTTTTAACGTCATGTTAACCCTTCCTCTCTAAGGTTAACAAACTGTTTTTACGTGCGAAAAATTGTCCGCAAGAGCGAGGTTTCCCGGCTGGTGCCAAGGCACGCACCGGCATGCATCCGACGGTCCAAAGAGGGGAAGTGAGGTTCTCTTCCCATTGACGCCCATATGGTCCCATGGTATCCCAAAATCACACTGCACGAGGACGCATGAGCGTCCGATCATCGCAAAGTCTAGTGGCAAACCGGCCGGGGACGGTGCGGCGCGCAAGCGTTGCATCAGGGTTGGTGCATGGGCGTTGTTTTGTGTCGGTAGTGCCGGGGGGCATGCACAGCGTCCCGGCTTTGGAAGCGGCTGTATCGCGTCATGAACCGGTTCCTGTCGAATGCGACAAACAAGATCGATGCCAAGGGGCGGGTTTCCGTGCCTTCGGCCTTTCGTTCCGTTCTGTCGCAGCGAGACATCCGGGATCTGTATTGCTTCCAGGATTTCCTGTTTCCGGCGATCAGCGTCGGCGGGCTGGATCTGCTCGATCGTTTCGAGCGCCAGATCGTCAGCGAGGATGCGTTTTCGCCGTTGGCCAATCAGATGTCGCTCCTCATTCACGGGGGCGGGGTCTTCATGAAGCTCGATTCGGAGGGGCGCCTGCCGGTCACGGATTTCATCCGCGACTATACGGGGATCACCACGGACGTGACCTTTGTCGGTCGGGCGGATCATTTTCAGCTCTGGGCACCGCAGGCATTTCAAGCCACGCAGGCGGCGGCCCGGGAAGAGTTCAGAATGCGAGGTCTGGGCTCGGGGTAAGACGGAGAGACGGGATGGCGGCGGATCTTGGCGGAGGCTCTTTCGAGGCCGATGGCGGACCGGTCCGTCACATCCCGGTTCTTCTTTCCGAAGTGATCCAGGCGCTGGCGCCGAAGCCCGGCCAGACGATCCTCGACGGCACGTTCGGAGCGGGCGGCTATACGTCGGCCATTCTCGCCGAGGGCGCCAACGTCATCGGCCTCGACCGTGATCCGAATGCGATTGCAGGCGGGCAGGAGCTGGTCAAGGCATCCGGCGGGCGCCTCACGCTCATCCATTCGCGCTTTTCCGAACTTGCCGAGCATGCGCCCGCGGGCGGCCTCGACGGCATCGTGCTGGATATCGGCGTTTCCTCCATGCAGATCGACGAAGCCGAGCGCGGTTTCTCCTTCCAGAAGAACGGCCCGCTCGACATGCGCATGTCCGCCTCGGGCGTCTCGGCGGCCGATGTCGTCAACCGCGCGAAGGTCTCGGACCTCATCCGCATCTTTGGTTTTCTCGGCGAGGAGAAGCAGGCGGGGCGCATCGCCCGCGCCATCGAGCGGGAACGGGCCAAGGAGCCCTTCACGACGACGCGCCAGCTCGCCAACCTCATCGAACTGACCACGCCGCGCAAGGCCAAGGACAAGATCCATCCCGCCACGCGCGTTTTCCAGGCGCTGCGCGTCTTCGTCAATGACGAACTGGGCGAGCTCGCCCAGGCGTTGCTGGCGGCCGAGCGCGCGCTGAAGCCGGGCGGGCGGCTGGTCATCGTCAGCTTCCATTCGCTGGAAGACCGGATCGTCAAGAAGTTCTTCCAGGATCGCGCCGGCAAGGCGGCGGGCTCGCGGCATCTGCCCGAGGTCCACGACCGCGCCGCAACCTTCACGCCAGTCGGGCGCCCTATGGTCGCCGCCAGCGACGAGGAAAGCGTGGTCAATCCGCGCGCCCGGTCCGCGAAACTGAGAGCGGGCGAGCGCACCAGCGCCCCTGCCGGGACAGATGACCTGTCCATCTTCAACCTGCCAAACCTTGCCGCCCTCGAAAAGATGGGAAGCTGAGCCATGTTCCGTACCCTCGATGTCGTGATGATCGCGGTGATGACCGCCGCAGCCACCGTCACCTACTCGATCAAGCATCAGGCCGAGAACAAGCGCGAGGAGGTGCGTAAGCTCGATGCCGAGATCAAGCTCGAGGAAGACACGATCGACCTTCTGAAGGCCGACTGGGCGCTGCTGACCCAGCCGAACCGGCTGACGCGGCTCGTGAAGGCCTTCGAGGCCGATCTCAAGCTCGTGCCGACGGAATCGACCCAGCTTGCCCAGCCGAACGAACTGCCCATGCCGACCGCCGAGCTGCCGGCGCTCGAGCCGGAGAAGGACGACAAGGTGGCGAAGTCCAACAAGAATGGTTCCGCTACGGACACAATCCAAACCGGATCGGTGGCACGCTGATGTCGTTTCTCTCCCGCATCATGGACGTCAAGAGCAAGGCGCACTTCAATGCCGGCGGCAACAACAACCGCACGGGTGGGTCGGCCTTCGAGGGCACGCGCAAGCGTACGGGATCGCAGGCCCGCAGCCGCGTCGCGGTCATCATCTGCTGCTTTGGCGTGGCCTATGCGGCCATCGGCGGCCGTCTCGTGCAATACGGCATGGCCTCGTCTGAAACGACCTCCAGCATCGGGCCTGCCGACCACCTGATGGCGTCGCGCCCCGACATCGTCGACCGCAACGGCGAAATCCTCGCGACCGACATCCGCACCGTCTCGCTCTATGCCGAGCCGCACAAGATCGTCGATGCCGACGAGGCCGTCGAAATGCTCGCGACGGTCCTGCCCGATCTCGACCGGCGCGGCATCTACCGCAAGCTCACCTCGAAATCCCGCTTCCAGTGGCTGAAGCGCCAGCTCACGCCCAAGCAGCAGAGCCGTATTCTCGCGCTCGGCATTCCCGGCGTCGGCTTCCGGCCGGAGAAGCGCCGCTTCTATCCGGGCGGTGCCACGGCCTCGCATATCGTCGGCCACGTCAATATCGACAACCGCGGCATTGCCGGCATGGAGCGCTACATCGACAGCCAGGGGCTGGCCGATCTTGCCGCCATCGGCATGACGAGCGACGCCAAGCTGGAGCCGGTGCGCCTGTCCATCGACCTGCGCGTGCAGGCCATCGTGCGCGACGTGGTCAAGGATGGCATGGAGAAGTACAAGGCGCTCGCCGCCGGGGCCGTCGTTCTCGACGTGAACACCGGCGAAGTCCTCGCCATGGCCTCCTATCCCGATTACGACCCCAACAATCCGGCCGAAGGCGCCAAGGAAGGCTGGATGAACCGCATGTCGAACGGCACGTTCGAGATGGGCTCCACCTTCAAGTCCTTCACCACGGCGATGGCGCTCGATTCCGGCAAGGTGAAGATCACCGACAGTTTTGACGCGCGTGCGCCAATCCGTATCGGCGGCTTCACCATCAAGGACTTCCACGGCAAGCACCGGGTGCTCTCGGTTCCGGAAATCTTCCAGTATTCCTCGAATATCGGTACGGCCAAGATGGCCGATGTCGTCGGCATCGAGGCGCACAAGGAATTCCTGACCCGGCTCGGGCTTCTGACGCGCATGGAAACGGAACTGCCCGAGGTCAAGACGCCGAGCCAGCCGCGCGAATGGAAGAAGATCAACTCGATCACCATCTCCTTCGGCCACGGCGTTTCAACAACGCCGCTGCAGACGGCGGTGGCCGGTGCCGCGCTCATCAACGGCGGCAGGCTCATCAATCCGACCTTCCTGCCGCGCACCCGCGAGGAAGCGGATGAGATCGCCAAGGCGGTCATTTCGCAGAAGACCGTGGACAGCATGCGCTACCTCTTCAAGCTCAATGCCAATGACGGCTCGGGCCGCCGGTCGCTCGTGCCGGGCTTCAATGTCGGCGGCAAGACGGGCACGGCCAACAAGGTGGTGAACGGGCGTTATTCCAACACGCAGAACTTCAACGCCTTCCTGTCCGGCTTCCCGATCGACGATCCGAAATATGTCGTGCTGACCTTCATCGACGCGCCGCAGACGGGCGAGGGCGGTGGCCGCACCGCCGGCCTCAACGCCGCGCCGATGGTGGGCGAGATCATTCGCCGTTCCGCCGCTCTTCTCGGTGTAAAGCCGAAATTTGGTGAGGACGGGTCTGCCTTGCTTGTGTCTTATTGAATCGGGAAGACGAGGCGCCGATTCGAGACGGACCGGCGCCAACGAAGATTGCAGAGCGGACAATGAAGATCAGTGACCTCGCCGGAACCGACATCGACACCCTGGGCACCGCCGCCGCGACTGATGTAAGCGGCATTACCAGCGACAGTCGAACGGTGAAGCCCGGCGATCTCTTCGTTGCGCTTTCCGGCAGCAAGGCCGATGGCAGCCGCTTCATTGCCGATGCCGTCGCGCGCGGCGCCGCCGCCGTGGTCGTCGCCGAGGGCACAACCGCCGATGTCCCGGTCCCCGTCTTTCCGGTCGCCGTTCCGCGCCGTTTCCTGGCGCTGGCCGCCGCGCGCTTCTACGGCCGACAGCCGGAAACCATGGTTGCGGTGACCGGCACGGCGGGCAAGACCTCGGTCGCCTCCTTCACGCGTCAGATCTGGGCGCATGCCGGCCATGCCGCCGCGATGATCGGCACGACCGGTGTCGTGGCGCCCGGCCGCAACGATTACGGTTCGCTGACGACGCCCGATCCGGTCTCGCTGCACAAGCTGCTCGCCGAACTTGCCGATGCCGGCGTGACCCATGCGGCGATGGAAGCCTCCAGCCACGGCCTCGACCAGTCGCGCCTCGATGGCGTGACGCTTGCCGCCGGCGGCTTCACCAATCTCGGCCGCGACCACATGGACTACCATCCGACGGTCGAGCACTACATGGCCTCCAAGATGCGGCTGTTCGATGCGCTTTTGAAGACGGGCCAGCCTGCGGTGATCTATGCCGATGACGAGTGGTCGGGCGTGGCGATCGACGCGGCGCGCAAGGCCGGCCTCGACGTGCGCACCGTCGGCCGCAAGGGAGATTTCCTGACGCTCAAGCGCGTCGAGCATTTCCGCCACAAGCAGACCGCCGAAATCCATGCCGGCGACGAGATCCACGAGGTTCACATCCCGCTGGCGGGTGATTTCCAGGTGGCGAATGCGCTGGTCGCGGCCGGTCTCGCCATGTCGACGGGTGTGCCGGCCGCCACCGCGATGGCCGCGCTTGAGAAGCTGGTCGGCGCTGCCGGCCGACTCGAACTGGTTGGCCATGCGAAGAACGGCGCGCTCGCCTATGTCGACTATGCCCACAAACCGGATGCGCTGGAGAATGTGCTGACCTCCGTGCGTCCGTTCACCACCGGCCGCGTCGTCGTGGTGTTCGGCTGCGGCGGCGACCGCGACAAGGGCAAGCGCCCGATCATGGGCGAGATCGCGACGCGGCTTGCCGATGTGGTGATTGTCACCGACGACAATCCGCGTTCCGAGGTTCCGGCCGTTATCCGCTCCGAGATCATGGCGGCGGCGAAGGGCGCGACGGAGATCGCCGACCGCGCGGAGGCGATCCGCAGCGCCGTCGGCATGCTGCAGCCGGGCGACACGCTGATCGTGGCCGGCAAGGGACATGAGGAAGGGCAGACCGTGGGCGCCGTCACGCTTCCCTTCTCCGACCATGCGGAACTGCGCAAGGCGCTGGAGGGCCTCTCCCGGTGAACTGGCTCTGGACCACTCCCGATCTGATCGCGGCCATGCATGGCAGGCCTGTGGGCAACCTGCCGCAAGGTGTCACCGGCATTTCCATCGACAGCCGGGCCATTGCCCAGGGCGAGGCCTTCTTCGCCATCAAGGGCGACCGCGTCGACGGGCATGATTATGCAAGCTTCGCCGTCGCCAACGGCGCGTCCCTGCTCGTGGTCAGCGAAGGCAAGCTGCCTGCGCTCGGGCGTCTCGTCACCCCCATGATCGTGGTGCAGGATGTGCTTCAGGCGCTGGTCGATCTCGGCTGTGCCGCACGTGACCGCACGGCCGCACGGATCATCGCCGTCACCGGTTCCGTCGGCAAGACGACGACGAAGGAAATGCTGCGCCAGGCGCTTTCCCCCTCCGGCAGCGTGCATGCTTCCGTCGCCTCCTTCAACAATCACTGGGGCGTGCCGCTGACGCTTGCCCGCATGCCCGAGAACACCGATTACGGCATTTTCGAAGTCGGCATGAACCATGCCAACGAAATCCGCCCGCTCGTCTCGATGGTGCGCCCGCATATCGCCGTCATCACCACCATCGCGCCGGCCCATCTCGGCAATTTCCGCAACCTTGAGGAGATCGCAGCGGCAAAGGCGGAAATATTCGAAGGGGTGGTGCCCGGCGGGCACGCGATTCTCAACCGCGACAACGCGCAGTTCGGCTTTCTGGAAAAGGCGGCGCGCGCCGTTGGCGTCGCGCATATTCACAGCTTCGGCGCGGCCGCCGATGCCGAGTTCCGGCTGCTCGATTTCATCAGCGGCCCGGAGGGCGGCCTGTTGCGGGCTGCCGTCGGCGGCCAGACGCTGGAAGTGCCGATGGGCGCGCCCGGCCGGCACATTGCCGAGAACGCCGTTGCCGTGCTCGGCGCCGTGCATCTTGCCGGCGGCGATATCGAGAAGGCGATGGCCGGGCTTGCGACGATGCAGCCCGAAAAGGGCCGCGGCCGGCGCTACCAGCTCGCCAAGGACGGCGGGTGGTTCACGCTGATCGACGAAAGCTACAATGCCAATCCGGCGTCCATGGGGGCTGCCATCGCCTTGCTGCGCGATACCGAACCCTATGGCGGCGGCCGGCGCATTGCCGTGCTCGGCGACATGCTGGAAATGGGCGAACATTCGCAGGCCGTTCATGCCGGGCTGGCCGCGCCGCTGCTCGAATCGGGAATAGGGACGGTCTGGCTGGGCGGCCCTGATATGGCGGCGCTGCGCGATGCGCTGCCCGAGGGCATCGAGATCGAATACCGTGAGACTGCGGATGCGCTTGCGCTGCATGCGGTGGACAGCGTGCAGCCGGGCGACGTTCTCGTCGTGAAGTCGTCGAAGGGGACCGGCTTCAGCCGCATCGTTGCGGCGCTGCTTGACAAATATCCGGCATTCTCCGAGAGGGAACGCCAAAGTTGATGTGAGGTTCGGCCGGGCTTTCGCCTGCCGGACCTTCTTTTATGGAATCTGCTTCTCCTGCGCGGTCGGTCACGCCGCGGATCGATCGGGGAACCTGTTGGGGAAAGGGTGACAATGCTCCTTTGGCTCGTCGAGCTGGCGAACACCGTACCGGTGTTCAACCTGTTCCGGTACATCACGTTCCGGACCGGCGCCGCGCTGTTCACCTCCGCCACCATCGTCTTCCTGTTCGGGCCGATGATCATTTCCTCCCTGCGCATCCGCCAGGGCAAGGGCCAGCCGATCCGCGCGGACGGGCCGCAGACGCATTTCAAGAAGGCCGGCACGCCCACCATGGGCGGCCTGATGATCCTTGCCGGGATCGTCGGCAGCGCGCTGCTCTGGGCCGACCTTTCCAACGTCTATGTCGTCGCGACGCTGCTCGTCACGCTCGGCTTCGGCGCCATCGGCTTCTATGACGACTATCTGAAGGTCACCAAGCAGACGGACAAGGGCTTTTCCGGCAAGGCGCGCCTCGGCCTGGAATTCCTGATCGCCGGCATCGCCACCTATTTCATGATGCGCGCCACGCTGTCGGCGGGAACCGCCGGCTCCACCTTCGGCTCGTCCATCACCTTCCCGTTCTTCAAGGACATGCTGGTCAATCTCGGCATCTTCTTCGTGCTGTTCGGCGGCTTCGTCATCGTCGCGGCCGGCAACGCGGTCAACCTGACGGACGGCCTCGATGGTCTTGCGACCGTTCCGGTGATGATCTCGGCGGCGTCCTTCGGCGTCATCGCCTATCTGGCCGGCAACGCGGTGTTTGCGAACTATCTGCAAATCCATTTCGTGCCCGGCACGGGGGAACTCGCCGTCGTGCTCGGTGCGGTCATCGGCGCGGGTCTCGGCTTCCTGTGGTTCAACGCGCCGCCGGCCGCCATCTTCATGGGCGACACCGGCTCGCTGGCGCTGGGCGGCCTGATCGGCACCGTCGCCGTCGCCACCAAGCATGAGATCGTCATGGCCATCATCGGCGGCCTGTTCGTCATGGAAACGCTGTCGGTCATCATCCAGGTCGCTTCGTTCAAGCTGACCGGCAAGCGCGTGTTCCTCATGGCGCCGATCCACCACCATTTCGAAAAGAAGGGCTGGACCGAAAGCCAGGTCGTGGTGCGCTTCTGGATCATCGCGGTCGTGCTGGCCCTTGTCGGCCTCTCGACACTGAAGTTGCGGTAAGAGCCGATGATCCCGGTCACCACCTTCAAGGGAAAGACGGTCGCGCTCTTCGGGCTCGGCGGCTCGGGCCTTGCGACGGCCATGGCGCTCGCCGCCGGCGGGGCCGACGTCGTGGCCTGGGACGACAATCCGGCCAGCGTCGAGAACGCTGCGACAGCTGGCATCGGGACCGGCGACTTGCGCACGCTCGACTGGACACGCGTCGACGCGCTGGTGCTGTCGCCCGGCGTGCCGCTGACCCACCCCAAGCCGCATTGGAGCGCCGATCTGGCGCGCGCGGCAGGAGCGGAGATCGTCGGCGACGTCGAGCTTTTCGCGCGCGAGCGCCGCGCCCATGCGCCCGATTGCCCGTTCATCGCGATCACGGGCACGAACGGCAAATCCACCACCACGGCGCTGATCGCGCATATCCTGAAATCAAGCGGCCGCGACACGCAGCTCGGCGGCAATATCGGAACGGCCGTGCTGACGCTCGATCCGCCGAAGGCCGGGCGCTTCTTCGTGGTCGAGTGCTCGTCCTACCAGATCGACCTTGCGCCGACGCTCGATCCTTCCGCCGGCATCCTGCTCAACCTGACGCCCGATCATCTCGACCGGCACGGCTCCATGCAGCACTATGCCGAGGTCAAGGAACGGCTGGTCGCCGGCAGCCGGACGGCCGTTGTCGGTGTCGACGACAGTCATTGCGCCATGATTGCCGACCGTATCGAGCGGACCGGCACGAAGGTCGTGCGCATTTCCCGGCGCAATGTGCTGGCCGACGGCATCTATGCCGATGGTGCGCGGCTGATTGCGGCGCAGGGCGGGGCGACGCGGGAGATCACCGACCTCTCCGCCATACAGACCCTGCGCGGCAGCCACAACGCGCAGAACGCGGCAGCGGCGATCGCGGCGTGCCTTGCCGTCGGCGTGAGCGAAGACGAGATCCGTGCGGGGCTCACGACCTTTCCGGGGCTGAAGCATCGCATGCAGCCGGTCGGCCGCAAGGGTGACGTGCTCTTCGTCAACGATTCCAAGGCGACCAATGCGGATGCCGCCGCCCCCGCGCTGTCGAGCTTCGAGCGCATCTACTGGATTGCCGGCGGCGTGCCGAAGGAGGGGGGCATCACCACCCTCGGCGGCTTCTTTCCGCGCATCGCCAAGGCCTACCTGATCGGCGAGGCGGCGCCAGCCTTTGCGGCGACGCTCGGCGACCGGGTTCCCTTCGAGATTGCCGGCACGCTGGAGCGTGCCGTCGCGGACGCGGCTGCCGATGCCGGGCAGGATGCAGGCGGCCCCGTTGCCGTTCTGCTGTCCCCGGCTTGCGCAAGCTTCGACCAGTACAAGAACTTTGAAGTCAGAGGCGATGCCTTCGTGAAGCACGTCGCGGCGCTGCCGGGCGTATCCATGCTGGTCGAGGTTTAACGACGATGTCGGGCACCACCTCTCTTCCGTCATCTCCGGGGTCGAACCCGGGGATGAGGGAGGAGAGGGCTGCGGACCCGAAATCCTTCAACGAGGGGATTTGATCATGGTAAGTCGCGCCGAACGTGGTGCATTGGCGGACTGGTTCTGGACGATAGACCGGTTCTTCCTCGCGGCCTTCATCCTTCTGATGGGGCTCGGGTTCATGCTGTCCTTCGCGGCGAGCCCCGCGGTTGCCGAACGCATCGGCCTCGACAGTTTCCACTTCGTCAAGCGACACGCCTTCTTCCTGCTGCCGTCGATCGTCGTGATGTTCGGCATTTCCTTCCTCTCGCCGCGCCAGGTGCGGCGCGCGGCGATGATCCTTCTCGTCGCCTCGCTCGCCGCCATGGTGCTGGCGCTGTTCTTCGGCGTCGAGGTCAAGGGATCGCGGCGCTGGCTCGCCATCGGCAGCCTGTCCGTGCAGCCGTCGGAATTCATGAAGCCGGCCTTCGTCGTCATCTGCGCCTGGCTTTTTTCCGAGCACGCACGCCAGCCGGAAATTCCCGGCAATCTCTTCGCCATCATCCTCTTCGGCATCGTGGCGGCGCTGCTTATCGCCCAGCCGGACCTCGGCCAGACGGTGCTGACGGCGGCGGTCTGGGGCGGCATGTTTTTCATGGCCGGCATGCCGTGGCTGTGGATCATCATTCTCGGCGGTGCTGCCGTCGGCGGCCTTCTCACGGCCTATACGCTCCTGCCGCACGTGGCCGCGCGTATCGACAAGTTCTGGACGGGCGAGGGCGATACGTTTCAGATGGATACGGCGCGCGAGGCCATCATCCGCGGCAACTGGTTCGGCCAGGGGCCGGGCGAGGGCACCGTCAAGCGCATCATCCCCGACAGCCATACCGACTTCATCTTCTCGGTCGCGGCCGAGGAGTTCGGCATCATCTTCTGCATGGTCATCGTGCTGATCTTCGCCTTCGTGGTGATGCGCGGCCTCAATCATGCCTTCAAGGAGCGCAACGATTTCACGCGCTTCGCCGTCGCCGGCCTCGTGCTGCAGATGGGCATCCAGTCGATGATCAACATCGGCGTCAATCTCGAACTCATGCCGGCCAAGGGCATGACCCTGCCGCTGATCTCCTATGGCGGTTCGTCCATGGTGGCGATCTGCGTGACGGCCGGCTTCATCCTGGCGCTGACCCGCCACCGCCCGGAAAAGCGCGCGTCCGAGCGCAGCCTCTTCCGCGGGGGTATCGTGGCGGCGGCCGAATAAGGAACAGGCATGAGCAAAGGCATCGTTCTTCTCGCCGCCGGTGGTACCGGCGGCCATCTTTTTCCCGCAGAAGCGCTGGCCCATGAACTGAAGGCCGGCGGCTGGTCGGTTCATCTCGTGACCGACAGCCGCGCCGAGCGCTTTGCCGGCAAATTCCCCGCCGACGAAATCCACATCGTGCCATCGGCGACGATCGGCTCGAAGAACCCGGTCAGCGTCGCCAAGTCGCTGTTCACGCTGTGGAAGGGCATGCGCGCCGCGCGCCGGCTTCTGGCGCGACTGAAGCCGAAGGTCGTCGTCGGCTTCGGCGGTTACCCCACCGTGCCGCCGCTTCTGGCAGCGACCGGGATGGGCATCCCCTCGATGATCCACGAGCAGAATGCCGTGATGGGCCGCGCCAACAAGGCGCTCGCCAACCGCGTGCGCGCCATTGCAGGCGGCTTCCTGCCGGAGACGGGCGGCCCCTATGCGGCAAAGACCGTGACGACGGGCAATCCGGTACGCCCGGCCGTGCTGGAGGCTGCCGCGGTTCCCTATACGCCCTCGACGGACGGCGAATTCCGGCTCGTCGTGTTCGGCGGAAGCCAGGGCGCGCAGTTCTTCTCCAAGGCCATTCCCTCGGCCATCGCGGCGCTGGAGCCGCAGGACCGCGCGCGGCTGAAGATCACGCAGCAGGCGCGCACTGAGGACAAGGACGAGGTGGTGCGCAGCTATGCCGATCTCGGCATTCCCGCCGATGTCTCGCCCTTCTTCAACGACATGGCGGCGCGCATCGGTGCCGCCCATCTCGTCATCAGCCGGTCCGGCGCCTCCACGGTCTCGGAGCTTTCGGTGGTCGGCCGTCCGTCCATCCTCGTGCCCTATCCCTATGCGCTCGATCACGACCAGGCCGCCAACGCCGCGGCCCTGGCGGGTGCCGGCGGGGCCAAGGTGATCCCGCAGGCGGAGCTTTCGACGGAGCGCCTGGCGCGGATCGTCTCGGGCGCCATGCATGATCCGGCGAAGATGGCCACCATGGCCGCGAGCGCCAGAAATGCAGGAAAACCGGACGCCACGCGCTTGCTCGCTTCCATGGTAGAGGCTATTGCGGGCGGCAAGACGATTGCACAATTCAAGGGAGAACGGCCATGAAGATGCCGCAGAGCATAGGGCTCGTTCATTTCATCGGCATTGGCGGCATCGGCATGAGCGGCATCGCCGAGGTGCTGCACAATCTCGGCCACAAGGTGCAGGGCTCAGACCAGGCAGACAGCGCAAACGTGCAGCGCCTGCGTGAGAAGGGCATCGAGGTCTTCGTCGGCCACAAGGCGGAAAATCTCGGTGAGGCGGAAGTGGTCGTCGTCTCCACCGCCATCAAGAAAAGCAATCCGGAATTGATCGCGGCGCGCGAAAAGCTGCTGCCCGTCGTGCGCCGGGCCGAAATGCTGGCCGAGCTGATGCGCTTCCGCAATGCCATCGCCATCGGCGGCACGCACGGCAAGACGACGACGACCTCGATGGTCGCGACGCTGCTGGAGGCCGGCGGCCTCGACCCGACCGTCATCAATGGCGGCATCATCAACGCCTATGGCACCAATGCCCGCTTGGGCGAGGGCGAGTGGATGGTGGTGGAGGCCGACGAATCGGACGGCACCTTCCTGAAGCTTCCGGCCGATATCGCCATCGTCACCAATATCGACCCCGAACATCTCGACCACTACGGCAATTTCGACGCGGTTCGCGCCGCGTTCCGCCAGTTCGTCGAAAACGTGCCGTTCTATGGCTTCGGCGTGATGTGCCTGGATCATCCCGAAGTGCAGGCCATGGTCAGCCGCATCGAGGACCGCAAGGTCATTACCTATGGCGAAAACCCGCAGGCGGATGTGCGTTTCGGCAATATCCGCATGGACGGTGCGACCTCGGTCTTCGACGTGGAGATCCGCCGCCGCCGCACCGGCCAGGTCATTTCGCTGAAGGACCTGCGTCTGCCGATGCCGGGCCGGCACAATGTTTCGAATGCGACGGCGGCGATTGCGGTCGCGCAGCGTCTCGGCATCTCGCCGGAGCTGATCGCCAAGGGGCTTGCCGGCTTCGGCGGGGTGAAGCGCCGCTTCACCTTCACGGGCAGCTGGAACGGCGTAAACGTTTATGACGACTACGGCCACCACCCCGTCGAGATCAAGGCCGTGCTGCGCGCCGCGCGCGAGGCCTGCGCGGGCCGAATCATCGCCGTGCACCAGCCGCACCGCTACAGCCGTGTTGCGAGCCTCTTCGAAGAGTTCGCAGGCTGCTTCAACGACGCCGACAGCGTGATGATCGCGCCGATCTATGCGGCGGGGGAAGACCCTATCGAGGGCGTGACGGCGGAAGAACTGGTTTCCCGCATCAAGTCGGGCGGGCATCGCGATGCGCGCGTGCTGGCTTCGCCGGATGCGCTGGCCGGTATCGTGGCCGGCATTGCAAAGCCCGGCGATTTCGTGGTTCTCTTGGGGGCTGGCAGCATCACGCATTGGGCGCAGGCGTTGCCGCGGGAATTGGCAGGCATTTCGGGTGAGGTGGCATGAAGCGGGTTGATGGTGCGAAACTTCTGGCGTCGTTGGGTGAAGGCATCAAGGAGGTGCGCGGACGCCTGACACCGGATGCACCGATGGAGCGTGTCACCTGGTTCCGCGCCGGCGGCCTTGCCGAGCTGATGTTCCATCCGCACGATGTCGAGGATCTCGTCACCTTCCTCAGGCTGCTTCCGGAAGAGGTGCCGCTGACGGTGACGGGCGTCGGCTCCAACCTCCTGGTGCGTGACGGCGGCATTCCCGGCGTCGTGATCCGCCTTTCGGCCAAGGGCTTCGGCGATGTCGAGCTGGCCGGCGAAAACCGCATCAAGGCCGGTGCCATCTGCCCGGACAAGAACATCGCGGCCATGGCGCTCGACCACAACATCGCGGGTTTCGAATTCTACTATGGCATTCCAGGCTCCATCGGCGGCGCGCTGCGCATGAATGCGGGCGCCAATGGCGGGGAGACCAAGGATCTCGTCGTCGAGGTTCACGCCGTCGACCGCAAGGGCAACCAGCACGTGCTGTCCAACGCCGACATGGGCTACAGCTACCGCAAGTCGTCCGCATCTGGTGATCTCATCTTCACCCATGCCGTCTTCCAGGGGCAGGCGGGCGAAAAGGACGAGATCCGCGCGAAGATGGACGCCGTGCGCCAGCACCGCGAGACCGTCCAGCCGATTCGCGAGAAGACCGGCGGCTCCACCTTCAAGAACCCCGAAGGCCATTCGGCCTGGAAGCTGATCGACGAGGCGGGATGCCGTGGCCTGATGATCGGTGGCGCGCAGATGTCGCCGATGCACTGCAACTTCATGATCAATACCGGGCAGGCGACGGGCTACGAGCTGGAATATCTCGGCGAGACCGTGCGCAGCCGCGTGTTGGAGCATTCCGGCGTCATGCTGCAATGGGAAATCAAGCGCCTCGGCAACTTCATGCCCGGTTACGAGGTGAAGGAATTCCTCGGCCGCGCCACGGCCTGAAACCCTCTTCCTGAACGGATTGCGCGCATATAGTGATCGCGTGTGTCGCATTTTACCCGTTCAGCTTGCGTTCATGCGCAATTTCCGAGATCTTTAGCCCTGCGTGGTGATCGCGCGGAGTGATTCCGGATTTTCGGAAATGGGACAGGGGGTCCTCATGTTCAAGAAGCTTTCAGCCGAGTTTCTCGGCACGTTCTGGCTCGTCTTCGGCGGTTGCGGCAGCGCGGTGCTGGCTGCCGCTTTCCCGGAGGTGGGCATCGGCCTGCTCGGCGTGGCCTTCGCCTTCGGCCTGACGGTGCTGACCATGGCCTATACCGTCGGGGGCATTTCCGGCGGGCATTTCAATCCGGCCGTCTCCGTGGGGCTCACGGTCGCCGGCAAGTTCCCGGTATCGAGCCTCGTGCCCTACATCGTGGCGCAGGTCGTGGGTGCGGTGGCGGCTGCGGCGGTGCTCTACCTCGTGGCGTCAGGCAAGGCCGGCTTCACGGCGGGTGGTTTTGCATCGAACGGTTACGGCGAGCTGTCGCCCGGCGGCTATTCGCTGACGGCGGCGCTGGTCATCGAGGTGGTGCTGACGGCGTTCTTCCTCCTCATCATCCTCGGCTCGACCCACGGCCGTGCCCCGGTAGGCTTTGCGCCGATTGCCATCGGTCTCGGCCTGACGCTGATCCACCTCGTTTCCATTCCGGTCACCAACACCTCGGTCAACCCGGCGCGTTCCACGGGTGTCGCGCTCTTTGCCGAGACGGCGGCGCTGTCGCAGCTCTGGCTGTTCTGGGTGGCGCCGATCCTCGGCGCGGTCATCGGTGCGGTGATCTGGAAGGTCGTCGGCGAGACCGATTGATCCGCAGACATAAGAAACCCGCCGCGTTCGACGCGGCGGGTTTTCGATTCAGGCCCTGCGAGAGGGTCGGGTCAGACTTCTTCCTTGCCCGAGAGCAGGATGCAGGCCAGCGTGATCGCGGCGGAAATGCCGAGATAGTAGCCGACATGGGTCATGCCGTAATTGGCCTGGAGCCAGGTGGCGATGTAGGGCGCGAGCGATGCGCCGAAGATGCCTGCGAAATTGAACGTGATCGACGAGCCCGTATAGCGCACCTTGGTGGGGAAGGGTGCGGCAAGCGCCGTGCCGATCAGGCCGTAGGTCATGCCCATCAGCGCCATCGCGAAGATCACGAAGATGAAGATGCCCTGTTCGCCGCTGGTCATCAGGCCCGGCAGGAAGAACGAGAAGACGCCGATCAGGATGGTCGTGAGGATGAGCACCTCGCGGCGGCCGAACCGTTCCGCCAGCTTGCCGGCGACCGGAATGAACAGGCCGAAGAGCACGGAGCCCAGGATCTGCACCTCAAGCGCCTCGAGGAACGGGATGTTCAGGACCTTGACGTTGTAGGACAGCAGGTAAGCCGAGCCGATATAGAACAGCACGAAGGTGGCCAGCGCCACGAAGGTGCCGAGCACGAGGCTGCGCTTGTGGTTGCGGAAGAGTTCCATGACGGGAACTTCGACGCGTTCCTGCTTGTCGATCGCCTTCTGGAAGGCAGGCGTTTCCGTGATCGACAGGCGAACCCAAAGGCCGACGACGATCAGCAGGATCGACGCGACGAACGGGATGCGCCAGCCCCAGGCGAGCAACGCTTCCTGCGACATGAAATGCAGCAGCAGCCAGAACACGCCCGACGACAGGAAGAGCCCGATGGGCGCGCCGAGCTGCGGGAACATGCCGTACCAGCTGCGCTTGCCCGGAGGGGCGTTTTCGGTCGCGAGCAGCACCGCGCCGCCCCATTCGCCGCCAAGCCCGAAGCCCTGGCCGAACCGGCACAATGCCAGCAACAGCGGGGCCAGCACGCCGATCGTCTCGTAGGTCGGCAGGAGGCCGATGATAACGGTCGATACGCCCATCGTCAGAAGGGCGGCGACGAGCGTGGTCTTGCGGCCGATGCGGTCGCCGTAGTGTCCGAAGACGATGGCGCCGAAGGGGCGGGCGAAGAAGGCGATCGAGAAGGTCGCAAAGGACGCCAGAAGGGCCGTCGTCGGATCGCTGTTCGGGAAGAACAGCGTCGGGAAGACCAGAACTGCGGCGGTGGCGTAAACGTAGAAATCGAAGAATTCGATGGTCGTTCCGACCAGGCTTGCAAATAGAACACGCGCTGGAGAATTGAGGCCGGCGCGGTTGGACTGCGTTGCGGTCGGCGACCCTGTGTGGAGTGTTTCACTCATTGGGGGTGCCTTTTTAATGTTTTTTCTTGCCGTCGTGGGAGGCAGCGGGGCGTTCCTACGCCACGTGGCCGGCCGATGAAACAATAAAAATGCGTCCGGCATCAAAGAATCATACTTTTCTTTCCTTCGCCGCGATGCCCGCATTTACCAAGGCGTTGGGCCCGATGACGTCATGCTCACACCCGAAGCCGCGGGCACTCTGTCGTGCGGTTTTTCTTGCATGGTGAGCAAGGCTCTGATTCTTGAGAGAGAATCGTAGCGTGGCTTGATTCGGGACAGGAAAATTTGATCCACGGTGCGTCCGGTTAACGAAAGTAAACGCTTCATTAACCTTAATGGCGCTCTAGTGGTCCTCACGCGACTCGCCGAAGCGGACCCTGACGAAATCAGGTCCACGCAAGCAGCGCGGAGCAGAATGCGGAATTCAGTTGGGGGTTCTATGAGCGTAAAGCATGTCGCGATGCTGATGGGTGGTTTTTCGTCGGAACGGCCGGTGAGCCTTTCGTCGGGCAACGCCTGCGCCGACGCGCTTGAGGCCGAGGGCTACAAGGTCACGCGCGTCGATGTCGGTCACGACGTCGCAACCGTTCTTGCCGAGCTGAAGCCGGATGTCGCCTTCAACGCGCTGCACGGGCCGTTCGGAGAGGACGGCACCATCCAGGGTCTGCTCGAGTTCCTGCAGATCCCCTATACCCATTCCGGCGTGCTTGCCTCCGCGCTCGCCATGGACAAGGCGCAAGCCAAGATCGTCGCCAAGGCCGCCGGCATTCCGGTCGCCGAGCAGCGGCTGATGAACCGTTTCGATTTCACCTCCGCGCATCCGCTGACGCCGCCCTATGTGGTGAAGCCCGTGCGCGAGGGCTCGTCCTTCGGCGTCGTCATGGTCAAGGAAGACCAGTCGCATCCGCCGCAGATCATCACCTCGGAAGAATGGCGCTATGGCGATGCAGTCATGGTCGAGCGCTATGTCTACGGTCGTGAGCTGACCTGCGGTGTCATGGGCGATGTCGCGCTCGGGGTCACGGAAGTGGTGCCGCAGGGCCACGCCTTCTACGACTATGATTCGAAATACGTGAAAGGTGGCTCGAAACACATCATTCCGGCGCAGATTTCACCGAATATTTACCAAAAAGTACAAACACTCGCACTCAAGGCGCATCAAGCGATCGGGTGCCGTGGCGTCAGCCGTTCCGACTTCCGCTACGACGACCGTTTTTCAGAGAATGGCGAGCTTATCTGGCTGGAGATCAACACCCAGCCCGGCATGACCCCCACCTCCCTGGTGCCTGAAATGGCCGTCCATGCCGGCCACTCTTTTGGTGAATTCTTGAGTTGGATGGTGGAGGACGCGTCGTGTTTGCGTTGAGCGCCAAGAAGAGCAGGGTGCGCCCCGTCGGTCTTCCGGAAACGGAAGGCGGTCGTGTGCTGCCACGCCCGCTGCGCCGTATCGTGCGTTTCCTCGTCAGCCTTGCGGCTGGCCGCATCCATATTCCCCGCCACACCGGCAGCATCGCCACCGCACTGTTTCTCGGCGCGACCGGCTTCTACGGCATGTCGCTCGGCGGTCACTCGCAGGATTTCGCCCAGGCCTCGACGACGGCGATCGGCTTTGCCATCGAGGACGTGAAGGTTTCCGGCAATCGCGAGACCTCGGAAATCGATATCCTGGAGCGCCTCGGGCTGGACGGCACGACCTCGCTCGTCGCGCTCGACGTCAAGGATGCGCGCAAGAAGCTCAGCGAACTGCCCTGGGTCGAGGACGTCGCGGTCCGCAAGGTGTATCCGGGCACGATCGAGATCACGCTGAAGGAGCGCGAGGCTTTCGGCATCTGGCAGCATGGCAGCGATCTGTCGCTGATCGAGAAGAACGGCAGCGTGATCGCGCCGCTTCGCGACAACAAGTTTTCCACGCTGCCGCTGTTCGTCGGCCGCGATGCCGAGACGGCCGCCGCCGGCTTTTCCGACGAGTTCGACAACTGGCCGGAGATCAAGTCGCGCGTGAAGGCCTACATCCGCGTCGCCGGCCGCCGCTGGGACCTGCGTCTCGACAACGGCATCGTCGTGAAGCTGCCGGAGCACAACGTGCCCCGCGCCATGGATACGCTCGCCACGCTGGAAGCGGAGGAAAGCATCCTGGAACGCGATATCGCGGCTGTCGATCTGAGGCTTGAGGACCGCACGACGGTGCGTCTGACGGAAGGGGCGCTCGAACGTCGTAACAAGATGGTCGAGCAGAGGACAAAGGACCTGAAGAAGGCAGCGAAGCGCACATGAGCATTTTCGGTTCGTCCCATTTCGGCCTGCCGCGCTTGAAGCCGCTTTCCTCGAAGCGGGCTCACGTCGTTTCGGTCCTCGATATCGGCTCCACCAAGGTGGTCTGCATGATCGGCCGGCTGACGCCGCGCGCCGAGAGCGAGATCCTGCCGCGCCGCACCCACAATGTCGAAATCATCGGCATCGGCCACCAGAAGTCGCGCGGCGTGAAGAACGGCGTGATCGGCGATCTGGATGCGGCTGAAAGCGTGGTCCGCCTTGCCGTCGACGCGGCCGAGCGGATGGCCGGCCTCACCATCGAGAGCCTGATCGTCAACGTGTCCGCCGGCCGCCTGCAGAGCGACGTCTACACCGCGACCATCGACCTCGGCGGCCAGGAAGTCGACGCCAACGACCTGCGCAAGGTGCTTGCCGTTGCCGGCCACCAGTCGCTGCGCCAGGACCGCGCCATCCTCCATTCGCTGCCGACCGGCTTCTCGCTGGACGGCGAGCGCGGCATCCGCGATCCGCTCTCCATGTTCGGCGACGTTCTGGGCGTCGACATGCATGTTCTGACGGCCGAGCGTTCGGCGCTGAAGAACCTCGAACTCTGCGTCAACCGCGCCCACCTTTCCGTCGAGGGCATGGTGGCGACGCCCTATGCGAGCGGCCTTTCGGCGCTTGTCGACGACGAAGTCGAACTCGGCTGCGCCTGCATCGACATGGGCGGCGGCACGACGACGATCTCGGTCTTTGCCGAAGGCAAGCTCGTCCATTCCGACGCGGTCTCGCTCGGCGGCCACCACGTCACCACCGATCTCGCACGGGGCCTTTCGACCCGTATCGAGGATGCGGAGCGCCTGAAGGTCGTGCATGGCTCGGCCCTGCCGAATGCCGGCGACGAGCGTGACATCATCACCGTTCCGCCGATCGGCGAGGACGACCGCGACCAGCCGACCCATGTGCCGAAGTCGTTGATTTCGCGGATCGTGCGCGCCCGGATCGAGGAGACGCTCGAACTCATCCGCGACCGCATCCAGCGCTCGGGCTTCTCGCCGATCGTCGGCAAGCGGATCGTGCTGACGGGCGGCGCAAGCCAGCTGACGGGCCTGCCCGAAGCGGCGCGCCGCATCCTGGCCCGCAACGTGCGCATCGGCCGTCCGCTCGGTGTCTCCGGCCTGCCGACGGCAGCCAAGGGACCGGCCTTTTCGACGGCGGTGGGTCTGATGATCTACCCGCAGGTCGCGGAACTGGAAGAACACGCTGTGCAGGGCGGCATGCTCTCGCAGCTGACGGGGGGTAATGGCCGCATCGCCCGCATGGGACAGTGGCTGAAGGAAAGTTTCTGACGGGTTTGCCGGCGGCGTAGCGAGTGCCGGGAAAGACCGACAACTGAGTTTTGGGAATAGACCGGCTGGGCGAAGCGGCCGGAAACGAAAGGAACACTGCAATGACTATCAAGCTCCAGAAGCCTGACATCACCGAGCTGAAGCCCCGCATCACCGTCTTCGGCGTCGGTGGCGGTGGCGGCAACGCCGTCAACAACATGATCACCGCGGGCCTGGAAGGCGTCGACTTCGTCGTTGCCAACACCGACGCCCAGGCGCTGACCATGACCAAGGCTTCGCGGATCATCCAGATGGGTGTCGCCGTCACGGAAGGCCTCGGCGCCGGCTCGCAGCCGGAAGTCGGCCGCGCAGCCGCCGAAGAGTGCATCGACGAGATCATCGATCACCTGAACGGCACCCACATGTGCTTCGTCACCGCCGGCATGGGCGGCGGCACGGGCACGGGTGCGGCGCCCGTCGTCGCACAGGCCGCCCGCAACAAGGGCATCCTGACCGTCGGCGTCGTCACCAAGCCGTTCCACTTCGAAGGCGGCCGCCGCATGCGTCTGGCCGAAGAAGGCATCCAGGAATTGCAAAAGTCGGTCGACACGCTGATCGTCATCCCGAACCAGAACCTGTTCCGCATCGCCAACGACAAGACGACCTTTGCCGACGCCTTCGCGATGGCCGACCAGGTTCTCTATTCCGGCGTTGCCTGCATCACCGACCTGATGGTCAAGGAAGGCCTCATCAACCTCGACTTCGCCGACGTCCGCTCGGTGATGCGCGAGATGGGCCGCGCCATGATGGGCACGGGCGAAGCCTCCGGCGAGGGCCGCGCAATGGCCGCCGCCGAAGCCGCGATCGCCAACCCGCTGCTCGACGAAACCTCGATGAAGGGCGCCCAGGGCCTGCTGATCTCCATCACCGGCGGCCGTGACCTGACCCTCTTCGAAGTCGACGAAGCGGCAACCCGTATCCGCGAGGAAGTCGATCCGGACGCAAACATCATACTCGGCGCTACCTTCGACGAAGAGCTCGAAGGCCTGATCCGCGTTTCCGTTGTTGCAACCGGTATCGATCGCGCGGCCTCGGAGGTGGCTGCACGGAATGCTGACTTTCGCAACCTCAGCAAGCCGGTAGTTCGCCCGTCCGCCGCCATCCAGCCGCAGCCCGTCGCCGCAGCACCCCAGCCGGTCAGCCAGCCGCAGCCCGTGCTGCAGCAGCAGCCGGTCACCCAGCAGCCCGCCGTCGACCCGATCGCCGAAGCCATCCGCGCCTCGGAAGAAAGCCTCGATCGCGAGCTGTCCATCCCGATGACGCGTCCGGCCCCGGTCCAGCAGGCTGCCGTGCATCAGGAAGAGCCTCGCCTGCAAAACCGCATCTTCGCGGCTCCGGCGGAAGCCCCGGCCGTCCAGCGCGTTGCACCGGTGCAGCAGCAGGCGCCCGTCATGCAGCAGGCTCCGGTGATGCAGCAGCGCGTCGAGCATGCCGCCCCGATCATTCGTCAGGAGCCGCAGTCCATGCGCATGCCGAAGATCGAGGACTTCCCGCCGGTCGTGCAGGCCGAGATGGATCACCGCGCTGCCCAGCAGCCGGCCGCCCATCACGAAGAGCGCGGCCCGATGGGCCTGCTCAAGCGGCTGACCTCGTCGCTCGGCCGTCATGAGGAAGCCCACCCGGCCCAGGAGCCTGCTCCCGTCGCCCAGCAGCAGCAGCGCCGCCCGCTGTCGGCGGAGGCAAGCCTGTATGCGCCGCGTCGCGGCCAGCTCGATGACCACGGCCGCGCCAACCCGCAGCCGCGTGCCCTGCACGAGGACGATCAGCTGGAAATCCCGGCCTTCCTGCGCCGCCAGTCGAACTGAGGCGCAACGGCTTTGTCACAGATGCCCGGATCATCGATCCGGGCATTTTTGTTTCCTTAGTTCTTTCAAGGACTTGCGATGCGGATTTTGCGTAACAAACCGAAAGAAACAGTGATTTGTATGATGGCGACCGGCCGACTAAATTCAGGCTGGGCAAAGGGGCAGCAGGAATCACGCCACGGCATGGCCGCGCGCTACGAAACCTTCAAACGTTCCGGCAGGCTTGTCGGCGAACGCAAGGCGTTCAGCCGCGGTACTGTTCGGCCCGCGAATTGAAATGTCGGCGATGAATGCGCCGAGACTAAGACGAGGCGAATGCACATGACGATGCTCGGTTTCCAGACGACGATTGCGGCCCCGGTGACGATTTCCGGAACGGGCGTGCATTCCGGCGCGGCCGTGTCGATCACCCTGAACCCGTCGGAGGCCGACAGCGGCATCCTCTTCCAGCGCCTGCACGATGACGGCACCGTCAGCGAATACCGCGCCGTCTCCTCGCAGGTCGGCAACACGGATCTTTGCACCGTTCTCGGCTTTTCCGCCGCGACCTCCATCGCCACGGTCGAGCATGTCATGGCCGCGCTTTACGCGCTCGGTCTCGACAACCTGCTCGTCGAAGTGCACGGCTCGGAAATGCCGATCATGGACGGCAGCTCGGCTCCCTTCATCGATGCCATCGATCAGGTCGGCATCGTGCCGCTTTCGGTCAAGCGCCGCTATATCCGTGTCATCAAGCCGGTTCGCGTCGATGCCGGTGCGTCCTGGGCCGAGTTCTCGCCCTATGACGGCATGCGATTCGAAGTCGAGATCGATTTCGATTGCCCGCTGATCGGCCGTCAGGCCTGGAAGGGCGACATGACGCCCTCGACCTTCCGCAACGAGCTTTCCCGTGCCCGGACCTTCGGCTTCATGCGCGATGTCGAGCGTCTGTGGGCCTCCGGCCATGCGCTCGGCTCGTCGCTGGAAAACTCCGTCGTCATCTCCGACGACAACACCGTGATCAATGTCGAAGGCCTGCGCTACGCCAAGGACGAGTTCGTGCGTCACAAGACGCTGGACGCCGTTGGCGACCTGGCGCTGGCCGGCGCACCCTTCATCGGCCGCTACCGTTCCTATCGCGGCGGCCACAAGATGAACGCCTACGCACTCAAGGCGCTGCTCAGCGATCCGACGGCCTATGAGGTGGTCGAAGATGCCGGGTCGCGTTCGCGTCCCGGCCAGCGTGAGCTGGTTGCGGTCAATGCGCCGGAATTTGCGCCCTGGGCTTTGTGAGGCCGGGGCGCAATTAAGCTTTTCTCCCGTCACGACTGCCATAAAAATGCGTTAATGCGCCGGCATGGCGTTGCGATCTTCACGCTTTTGGAGATACAACGCGGGGCGCATGTGCGGCCCGCCCGCATTTGGTGCCGTTGAACTGGGATTGTCTCATGGTTGTTGCAGGATCTGTTGGTGTGAAGAAGACGGCACGTATTGTCTATCTTACGCTTTTCGCTACGGCGGCGTCTGTCGTTCTTTCCGCCTGCCAGTCGGACCCGGACATCGACATCACCAAACTGACGGGCGAAACCGAATCGTCCCAGACGCTCTACAACCAAGGCCTGGCGAACATGAACGCCGGCAAGGTGGGCGAGGCTGCCCGCAAGTTCGAGGCCGTCGACCGCCAGAACCCGTTCTCCGACGAGGCCCGCAAGTCGCTCGTCATGCTGGCCTTCACGAATTACCGTCAGGGCCGCAATGAAGAAGCCATCAAGGCGGGCAAGCGGTATCTGAGCCTCTATCCGGGGTCCGAGGACGCCGCCTATGCGCAGTATATCGTCGGTCTCGCCTACTGGAAGCAGATCCCGAGCGTGACGCAGGACCAGCGCGCCTCGCAGCAGACGATCGAGGCCATGCAGGCCGTCGTCGACAACTATCCGAAGTCGGAATATGTCGAGGACGCCCAGGCGAAGATCCGTTTCGCCCGCGACCAGCTCGCCGGCAAGGAAATGCAGATCGGCCGCTACTATCTCGAGCGCAAGGAATATATCGCGGCGGCCAGCCGCTTCCGCGTCGTCGTCGAGAAGTACCCGATGACCAACCAGATCGAGGAAGCGCTCGCTCGTCTCGTCGAGACCTATTACGCGATGGGCGTCGACAGCGAGGCGCAGACGGCGGCCGCCGTTCTCGGCCACAACTATCCGGACAGCCAGTGGTATTCCGACAGCTACAAGCTCTTGCAGACCAAGGGCCTGGAGCCGCGCGAAAATTCCGGCTCGTGGATCTCGCGCGCGGGCAAGAAGCTGATCGGGGCTTGACGCCGGCCCGGTTGAGCGGAAAGTGTGCGACAGTTCTGCGTCCGGAATCGCGATAACAAAGAGATCTGACACGGTATGCTGGCGCAGCTATCGATCCGCGATATCGTCCTGATCGAACGGCTCGATCTTGCGTTCGAGCCGGGCCTGTCCGTGCTGACCGGCGAAACGGGTGCCGGTAAATCCATTCTTCTCGACAGTCTTTCGCTGGCGCTCGGCGGGCGCGGCGACGGTTCGCTGGTGCGCCACGGAACCGAGCGCGGCCAGGTGACGGCGGTTTTCGACGTGCCGCTTGATCATGCCGCGCGCGCGCTGCTGCGTGAAAACGGCATCGACGACGACGGCGACCTCATCTTCCGCCGCCAGCAGTCGGCCGACGGGCGCACCAAGGCCTTCGTCAACGACCAGCCCGTCTCCGTGCAGCTCATGCGGCAGGCGGGGCAGCGCCTTGTCGAGATCCACGGCCAGCATGACGATCGCGCGCTGGTCGATACGGATGCACATCGCCTGCTGCTCGATGCCTTCGGCGGTCTCAACGATGCGGCCGCCGATGTCGGCAGGCTTTATCATCAATGGAAGGATGCCGAGCGCACCCTGCGACGCCATCGCGACAAGGTGGAGGCCGCCGCCCGCGAGGCCGATTACCTGCGGTCCTCCGTCGAGGAGCTCGAGGCGCTGTCGCCGCAGGATGGCGAGGAGGACGCGCTGGCCGAGGTGCGGTCCCGCATGATGAAGGCCGAGCGTATTGCCGGCGATATCAGCGAGGCGAGCGACTTCCTCAACGGCAATGCATCGCCCGTGCCGTTGATTGCCTCCATGGTGCGGCGGCTGGAGCGCAAGAGCCATGAGGCGCCCGGTCTGCTGGAGGAAACCGTCGAACTGCTCGACCAGGCGCTGAACCACCTGTCCGATGCGCAGATGGCCGTCGAGGCCGCGTTGCGCAAGACGGAATACGATCCGAAGGAACTGGAGCGGACGGAGGAGCGCCTTTTTGCGCTGCGCGCGGCCGCCCGCAAATATTCGGTGCCCGTTACGGGACTGCCGGCGCTGGCGGCGAAGATGATCGCGGATCTCGCCGATCTCGATGCCGGCGAGGAGAAGCTGGTACAGCTCGAATCGCGGCTCACGGAGGCGCGGGCGGCGTTCGAGATCACCGCGCGCTCGCTTTCGGAAAAGCGCCATCGCGCCGCTGAGGCGCTTGCCGCGGCCGTGATGGCGGAACTGCCGGCCCTGAAGCTCGAGCGGGCACGTTTCACCGTCGAAATCACCACCGACCCCGAAGGCGGCGCGGAGGAGGGGATCGATACGGTCGAATTCCACGTGCAGACCAATCCGGGCACGCGGCCAGGCCCGATCATGAAGGTGGCGTCGGGCGGCGAACTCTCGCGTTTCCTTTTGGCGCTCAAGGTGGCGCTGGCCGACCGCGGCTCTGCCCCGACCCTCGTCTTCGACGAAATCGACACCGGTGTGGGCGGAGCGGTGGCCGATGCCATCGGCCAGCGGCTGAAGCGGTTGTCCTCGACGGTTCAGGTCCTGTCCGTCACGCATGCCCCGCAGGTGGCAGCGCGCGCGGCAACGCACCTTCTCATCTCCAAGGGGCCGGTCGAAGGCAGCGAAACGGTCGCCACCCGCGTCGCCCGCATGGACGACGGCGCGCGGACCGAAGAGATCGCCCGCATGCTGGCTGGCGCATCCGTGACCGAAGAGGCGCGGGCCGCCGCGGCCCGTCTGCTTTCCGGTGGCGGCTGAGGGGCGATCCCACCCGCACTCCCACCTTTTCTTTCGCCAACTTTGCTCTAAAACCGGTGGCAGAATCCGGAGCATGTCATGGCCAACGCGAAAATCCCTGTCGAGACACTGACCGAAGAAGAGGCCGCGGCCGAATTGGCCAATCTTGCGGCGGAGATCGCGCGCAACGACGAGCTCTATCACGGGCAGGATGCGCCGGCGATCTCGGACGCGGACTATGACGCGCTGAAGCGCCGCAACGAGGCGATCGAGGCGCGCTTCCCGGCCTTGGTGCGCGATGACAGCCCGTCGCGCCGCGTCGGCGCGGCGCCGCTTCCTACCTTCGCCCCGATCACCCATTCGCGTCCGATGCTGTCGCTTGACAACGCGTTCTCCGACGAGGACGTGCGGGATTTCGTCAACAGCGTCTATCGTTTCCTGGGGCGTCTGCCCGACGAGACGATCGCCTTCACCGCCGAACCGAAGATCGACGGCCTGTCGATGTCCATCCGCTACGAGAACGGTCGCCTGGTATCGGCGGCGACGCGTGGCGACGGAACGACGGGCGAGAACGTGACGGCCAACGTGTTGACCATCGGCGAGATACCGAACCGCCTGCCTGCCGGCGCGCCCGATGTCGTGGAGGTGCGCGGCGAGGTCTACATGGCCAAGAGCGACTTCCTGGCGCTCAACGAGAAGATGGCGGCCGAGGGCAGGCAGACCTATGTCAATCCGCGCAACACCGCGGCGGGGTCGCTGCGCCAGCTCGACGCGAGCGTGACGGCAAGCCGAAAGCTGCGCTTCTTCGCCTATGCCTGGGGCGAGATGTCGTCGATTCCGGCCGATACACAGTTCGGCATGATCGGCGTGCTGAAATCGTGGGGCTTCCCGGTCAACCCGATGACGCAGCGCCTGACCCGGGTGGAGGATATCATCGCCCACTATCGGGAAATCGGCCTTGCCCGGCCGGATCTCGATTACGATATCGACGGCGTCGTCTACAAGGTCGACGAACTGGCGCTGCAGGAGCGGCTGGGCTTCCGGTCCCGCTCGCCGCGCTGGGCGACGGCACACAAGTTCCCGGCCGAGCAGGCCTTCACGATCGTCGAGAAGATCGACATCCAGGTGGGCCGAACCGGCGCGCTCACACCCGTCGCGCGCCTGACGCCGGTCACGGTCGGCGGCGTGGTCGTCACCAACGCGACCCTGCACAATGCGGATTATATCGAGGGCATCGGCAACAGCGGCGAACGCATCCGCCCCGAGGGGCACGATATCCGCATCGGCGATACCGTCATCGTGCAGCGTGCCGGCGACGTGATCCCGCAGGTGCTCGACGTGGTGATGGAAAAGCGTCCATCGGATGCGGCGTCCTATGTCTTTCCCAAGACGTGCCCGGTCTGTGGCAGCCATGCCGTGCGCGAACGTCACGAGAAGACCGGGCGGCTCGATTCGGTGACGCGTTGCACGGGTGGTTTCGTCTGCCGGGCGCAGGCCGTGGAGCACCTCAAGCATTTCGTGTCGCGCAATGCCTTCGATATCGAAGGGCTGGGCGCCAAGCAGATCGACTTCTTCTTCGAGGCGGAGGATGAGGCCCTGCGCATCCGCACGGCACCCGATATCTTCACCCTCCGGCAACGGCAGGAGGCGTCGCCTCTCGCCAAGCTGGAGAATATCGACGGCTTCGGCAAGGTCAGCGTGCGCAAGCTTTTCGATGCGATCGACGCCCGCCGGTCCATCGCGGTCAACCGCTTCATCTATGCGCTCGGCATCCGCCATGTGGGGGAAACCAACGCCAAGCTGCTGGCGCGCGCCTACGGCACCTACGATGCCTTTGCGACGGCGATGAAGGAGGCCGAAAGCCTGTCCGGCGATGCATGGAACGACCTCAACAATATCGAGGGCATCGGCGAGGTCGTCGCGCGCGCCATCGTCGAGTTCTACAAGGAGCCGCGCAATCTCGATGTGCTCGACCGGCTGCTGAAGGAAGTCACGCCCGAGGCGGCGGAAGCCGTGGTCGTCTCCTCCAGTCCGGTTGCGGGCAAGACCGTCGTCTTCACCGGTTCGCTGGAAAAGATGACGCGGGACGAAGCCAAGGCCATGGCGGAGCGTCTGGGCGCGAAGGTCGCCGGTTCCGTTTCCAAGAAGACCGATCTCGTCGTGGCCGGGCCGGGAGCGGGCTCCAAGCTCGACAAGGCGCGCGAATTCGACATCGAGGTGATCGACGAGGACGGTTGGTTCGAACGCATCAAGTCGTGACCGTCAGGGCACGGTGACGATCGAACCGCGGACCAGGAAACGGTCGCCGAACGTCATCGGCACGCCTTCGCCCTCGTTATAGTCGACGGTGCCGCCGAGATAGGCGTGCATGTGCAGATGCGGCTCCGACGAATTGCCGGAATTGCCGACCTGACCGACCGTCTGGCCGACGGCTACCTGTTCTCCCGCGCTGACGGCGATCGACCGGGGTTCCAGATGGGCCAGCAGGACGCGCACCGAGCCGCAGGCGAGGATGACATGGTTGCCGGCCGGCTCCTTAGCGTTCGTTTCCCCGATCGCATTGTCCGCGACGCCGTCATGCGTGGAAATGGCGATGCCACTGCACGGGCTTTTCACCGTCCTGCCGAAAATCACGTAATCGGCAAGCGCGCGCGGCATGAGGCCATCGGCACGCGCGCCGAGCCTGTTCAGCGCGACGATGTCGAGCGCGAAGCGCTGGCTCTTGTCGTTATGATGGTTGTTGATCGACGTCGTGCTGCCGCCCTGGCCGATATAGTATTCGCCGCGATCGAAGGGAAACGCGAGGTCGACGGCGGTTTCGTGGTAGCCGTAGCCGGACAGGCCGCGCATCGCGAGCGCCAGGAAGAAGACGCTCATGGCGGCGGTGAAACCGTGTACGCGCACGGGGGAGGCGGCGGTGTTCCACGGACGGTTGCGAACGCGCATGAACGACAGGAAGGCCGCAAGGGCGAAGACGGCCGGCAGGATGACGGTGAGCGTAACGCTGAGAAAATCCCAGCGCCCCAGAACCGTGATGAAGACAAGGTAGCATGCGCCGTAGAACACGCGCATGAACCACGCCAGCTGGTCGGGTGGGCGTGGCCACCAGAGCCAGATCAGGAAAAAGGCCGGAAGGAAGACCTGCGTCGTCAAGAGGATGGCAAGCGAAAGCTGCATGAGTCAGACCTTGGCGATTGGCCAGGTCTCGCTGATCTCGGACCCCGGCAATTGTCTGGTTCAATACGCGCCAAAGGGATTGGTTCCGCTTTTCGCGAATCTATTCCAAGGCTTGCCGTCGTTTTTTAAGGGCTGGTATAACCCGCCGGTTGAATCGAAATTTCGCCCGCGGCCGGATTGTTGCGGAAGAAGATGGCCCCCTCGGTCTTCGACTGCGCCGCGACATAGTCGAAAACGACGGGATTCTCCTCGATCACGCGCCCGTCCTGGATGAGCCGACCGATCACGGTGACGGCCGCGGCTGTCGTCGTGCCGGTATTGGCGATGTCGAAGGCCACGCGGTAGCCGCTGGCGGCCCGTTCCGTCGACACGACGTGGATGGAAAGATCGGGGGGCGTCGTCGGGCGCATGATCGCCTCCCAGCCCAGCCAGCCGAGCATGGCGGCCACGAGGAGCGCGGAGACGACGCCGGTCAGCCACTCGATCCAGTGTGGATCCTGTCGTTCGCGCTGACGGCGGTTTTCCTGTTTCGTCATGGCATTCTCACAGAATCAACCGTGCGCCGGCAGCGCCGAGCGCGGATGGAAAGCCGAGCACGATCACGGATACCATGATCTCGATTGCCGAACTGTCGCCGAGGCGCTCGAATATCCAGAGCGCCAGCACGCTGACCGCCAATGCGACGACATAGCCGGGCAGGGTGAAGCGCACGAAGGCGTGCCACCATGGCGTTTCGGGCGAAAGCTCGTGCCCGCCGATGAAGGATACGGCATAGACCAGGCCGTGCATCAGCGCGATGGAGAGGAGCGAGACGATGAGAGCGTGCCAGATGGTCATCTTGTAGGCCAGCACCATCATCTCGTCGGTCGGCGCGATGTTGAGCGACAGGAAGAGCGCGCCCACGCCCATCAGGAAGAGCTCGCTGTGATAGGGCGTTGCCTTTTCCTCCGTGTCGTCGTCCTCGTCGCCGAGCTGGCTGCGTCCGAGCATGGCGCCGATGCTGGCGGGGACCGATTGCAGGGCAATCTTGCCGATGAGTTCGCTTGCCGACATGTCCCCGCGCAGAAGGCCGAGCGCGGCGAGCACGATGATGCTGGTCAGGATGCCGATACCGTAGGCGACGACCGCGTCGCGCGCGGCATCGCGCCAGCTCACGGTTTTCTCAAAGCCGATGCGGTGCGCCAGAACGACGAGAAGCGGAATGTTGAGGATGAAGAGCAGCAGCAGTCGCTCGCGTGCCATGTAGAAGCCGAGATACCACATTTCCATGGTCATCAGCATGGGCAGTGCGAAGAACAGCGCGCCTGCGACCCCACGGCCGAGGCCCGTTATGAACCGGCTGAATTCGCTTTGATCGTCTTCGGCGGATGCCGTCCGGTCTGCCATCGCGCTTCCCCCCACAGAAGTGCGACGGTAACGTGGTGCGGACCCGAATGTTCCGCACCACGAAGGTTCTAGCTGCGATCCGTCTTCTTGAACTTCGGCTTCTTGGGGCCGCCTTCGGGCTTGGCGAATTTCTCGTCGCGCTTGCCCTTGAAGGGCTTCGGTCCGCCGAAAGGCTTGCCTGGTTTCTTGGCGGCGTTGTCGTCGCGGTCCTTCCAGTGGGGCTTCGCGCTCGCACCCTCGGCCTTGCCGGAATCGGGCTTCTTGTCGAAGTCCTTCTTCTTGCCGAAGCCAGGCTTTTTCTCGAATTCGCCGCGCGGCTTCCAGTCGGCGCGACGCTCGCCGCGGAACGGCTTGTCGTAGCGTTGCGTCTTCTCGCCCGGCGTGCGCTCGTAGTATTGCGGCGTGAGGTCGGGCATGCCGTCAAGAACGGTCACGCGGACACCGCGTTCCAGCATCTTGTCGGGGCCGAGCGCGCCGAGGAAGGCGTCGGAGGCATCGGCGGAAAGCTCGATGTACGTCTCCTCCGGCTGCATCTTGATGGCGCCGATCTCGTTTTTGGTGAGGGTGCCGTTGCGGCACAGCATCGGGATGAGCCAGCGCGGCTCGGCGCGCTGCTTGCGGCCGACGGAGACGGAGATCCAGGTGCTGCGGGCGAAACTGTCGCGCGGGCGTTTGGTCTCGGCCGGGATCGCATCGTTGCTGCGCTCGCGCGGCTTGCGCTGCTCGAGCGAGACTTCGACCAGATCCTCCGGCGCAGAGCGGCCGGCCTTGAAGTAGCGCGCGACGGCGGCGGCGAGCTGGCGGGCATCGAACTTGCCGACGAGCGCATCGATGGTCTCGATCTCGTCGTCACCGATCGTATCGGTCAGCGTCGTGTCGGCAAGCAGGCGCTCGTCGTCGCGGCGCAGGATCTCCTCGGCCGAGGGCGGGGTGGCCCAGTCGGCCTTGAGGTTGGCAGCCTGCAACAGGCGCTCGGCCTTGCGGCGGGCGCTGAGCGGCACGATGAGCGCGCTCACGCCCTTGCGCCCTGCGCGTCCGGTACGGCCGGACCGGTGCAGCAGCGTTTCCGGGTTGGTCGGCAGATCGGCATGCACGACCAGTTCGAGGTTCGGCAGGTCGATGCCGCGGGCGGCGACGTCGGTCGCGATGCAGACGCGGGCGCGTCCGTCGCGCATCGCCTGCAGCGCGTGCGTGCGCTCGTTCTGGCTGAGTTCGCCCGAGAGCGCGACGACCGAGAAGCCGCGATTGTTGAAGCGGGCCGTCAGGTGGTTCACGGCCGCGCGCGTCGAGCAGAACACGATGGCGTTCTGGGCATCGTAGAAGCGCAGCGTGTTGATGATGGCGTTCTCGCGATCGGCGGGCACGCAGAGCAGGGCACGGTATTCGATATCGACATGCTGCTCGCGTTCGGCGGCCGTCGAGATGCGCATGGCATCGCGCTGGTAGTTTTTCGCGAGCGCTGCGATCTCCTTCGAGACCGTCGCGGAGAACATCAGCGTGCGGCGTTCTTCCGGTGCAGCTTCGAGAATGAATTCGAGGTCTTCGCGGAAGCCGAGGTCGAGCATCTCGTCGGCTTCGTCCAGCACGACGGCGCGGATGGCGGAGAGATCGAGGTTGCCGCGCGTGATGTGGTCGCGCAGGCGGCCGGGCGTGCCGACGATGATATGGGCGCCGCGCTCCAGCGCGCGCCGCTCGTTGCGCACGTCCATGCCGCCGACGCAGGAGGCGATGACCGCGCCGGTCAGTTCGTAGAGCCATTCCAGCTCGCGCTTGACCTGCATGGCAAGCTCGCGCGTCGGCGCGATGACAAGCGCCAGCGGGCTTGCCGCGCGGGCGAAGCGCTCTTCGCCTTCAAGCAGCGTGGGCGCGATCGCAAGGCCGAAGGCAACGGTCTTGCCGGAGCCGGTCTGGGCGGACACCAGCGCATCGGCATCGCCGATCTTGGGATCGGAGACGGCGATCTGCACCGGCGTCAAAGTGGTATAGCCGCGTTTTTCCAACGCCTTTGCCATCGCCGGAGCGAGGCTGTCGAAACTCGTCATGTGGGGTCTTCCGGAATTCGGGTTTAGCGGCGATCTTGCACCGCACTCTCAAGCCCGCGGGTGACGAGCATGTTGACGCGCTCTCTACTGGTCAAAGGGCGAAATGTACAGTGCGCAAAACGCAAAGCTGCCCGTCAGGCGGGCAAAGCGTGCCAAATCCGTTTGCCGATTGTCTTTTTGCGCTGCACAAGATAGAAAATGCCGCCCCGGAAGCGCTCCAGAGAGAATGCACCTGGGATCGCCCGCGGGAGAGGGTGAGAGCAAGGAGGAACCGGCGATGCAGACCTTTACCACCATCGCGGAATTGCGGGCGGCTCTTGCGCCGCACCGGCTGGACGGCCGGACCATCGGCCTCGTCCCGACGATGGGCTATCTTCATGTCGGCCACATGGAACTGGTCCGGCGCGCGCGCGCCGACAACGACATCGTCGTCGCCACCATCTTCGTCAATCCCCTGCAGTTCGGCGCCAACGAGGATCTGTCGCGCTATCCGCGCGATCTCGCGCGCGACCAGGCCATGCTCGAGGCGGAGGGTGTACATTATCTCTTTGCGCCCGGCGTCAAGGACATGTATCCGCAGCCGATGGAGACGGTGGTCGACGTGCCGAAGCTCGGCGCCGAGCTGGAAGGCTCCGTTCGTCCCGGGCATTTCGCGGGCGTTGCCACCGTCGTCACCAAGCTTTTCAACATTGCAGGGCCGGACCGTGCCTATTTCGGCGAGAAGGATTTCCAGCAGCTCACGATCATCCGCCGCATGGTGGCCGATCTCGCCCAGCCGGTCGAGGTGATCGGCGTGCCGACGGTGCGTGAGGCCGACGGGCTCGCCTGTTCCTCGCGCAATGTCTATCTTTCGCCGCAGGAGCGTGCCGCCGCGGCCATCGTGCCGCGGGCGCTGGACGAGGCCGAGCGGCTGGTTGCCGCCGGAGAGACGGATGCGCGAAAGCTCGAGGCGGCGGTGCGCGCCTTCATCCAAGGCGAGGCGCTGGCGGAGCCGGAAGTCGTCGCGGTTCGCGACCCCCAGACACTGGCCGACGTCGCGACCATCGGCGAAAAGCCCGTTCTGCTGCTGCTTTTCGTTCGCTTCGGCAGCACGAAGCTTCTCGATAACCGGGTCCTCGGCCCGAAAAATGCAATGCCTGAACATGCAAAGAAGGTAGCGTGACATGAGCGTACACACCGCCAAGCGCCGTTTGGCCCCCGCCGACATCAAGGCCCTGAAGGGTGAGCGCCCCATCGTCAGCCTGACCGCCTATACGACGCCGGTCGCCAAGCTCATGGACCAGCACGTCGACTTCATGCTGGTGGGCGACAGCCTCGGCATGGTGCTGTACGGGCTCGATTCCACCGTCGGCGTGACCCTGGAGATGATGATCGCCCATGGCCAGGCCGTCATGCGCGGTTCGTCGAACGCCTGTGTCGTGGTCGACCTGCCGTTCGGCTCCTACCAGCAGTCGAAGGAACAGGCCTTTGCCACGGCCGCCCGTGTTCTCAAGGAAACCGGCTGTTCCGCGATCAAGCTCGAAGGCGGTGCGGAGATGGCCGAGACGGTGCATTTCCTCACCCAGCGCGGCATTCCGGTGCTCGGCCATGTCGGCCTGATGCCGCAACTTATCAACACGACCGGCGGTTACCGTTCGCTTGGCCGCAACGACAAGGAAGTCGAGAAGATCCGCAAGGATGCGGCCGCCATCGATGATGCCGGCGCGTTCGCCATCGTCATCGAGGGCACGGTCGAGCCGCTGGCGCGCGAGATCACCGGCGCGGTCAAGGTGCCGACCATCGGCATCGGCGCATCGCCGGCCTGCGACGGCCAGGTCCTGGTGGTCGATGACGTGCTCGGCATCTTCACCGATTTCAAGCCGCGCTTCGTCAAGCATTTCGCCAATCTTGCGCCGCTGATGAGCGAGGCCTTCGCGACCTATGCGCAAGAGGTGAAGGCCCGAAGCTTCCCCGGTCCGGAGCATACGTTCCAGCTCAAGAAGGGCTGACCGCCGGTCTTTTTCGGCTCGACTATCGTTCAACGGCGTTCGTGCATCGCCGTTGAACGATCAATCCCGTTGAACGGATCATCAGCCATATTGGTTTGTGAGCGGGGCTTCGCTGCTCTATGGCTTGCAGATTCCCAAGAGAGCGGACTCATGACTCCCGAAACGAAAGAAGAATTCCGCGACGCCCTCCGTCGCGGCAGCGCGGTTGCCATCGCGGCCGCCCCGTTCGCCGTGCTGTTCGGCGCGGTCGCCGTCGACAATGGCCTGAGCATAGCCGAGGCGACCTTGATGAGCGCGACGCTCTATGCCGGCGCCAGCCAGCTGGTTGGCGTGGAGCTGTTCAACCATCATGTCGCGCCCTGGCTCGTCGTGCTGTCGATCTTCGCCGTGAATTTCCGGCACGTGCTCTATTCCGCCGCCATCGCCCCCCATATCCGCCACCTGACCTTCTGGGAAAAGGCGACATCGCTCTTCCTGCTGACCGATCCGCAATTCGCCGAAACCGAGCGGCGGGCGGACAGGGGCATCCGCGTCAGCTATCTCTGGCTGATGGTGCTGGGCCTCAGCGTCTACGTCCCGTGGCTGTTCCTGACCATTCTGGGAGCTTTCCTCGGCAACCTGATCGGCGATCCCAAGGCCATCGGCATCGATGTTCTGCTGCCGGTCTATTTCATGGGGCTGGTGCTGGGTTTCCGCAGCCGGGCGAACTGGCTGCCCGTGGTGCTGGCCTCCGGGGCGGGCTCCATCCTCGCCCTGCACTTCGTCGGTTCGCCCTGGCATGTCAGCCTCGGCGCTCTGGCGGGCATCATCGTGGCCGCGCTCCTGCCGCTCGATAACGCCGAAGCGCCGTCCGGCGACGTCGTCGAAGGGGAGGCGTGACATGGAAAGCCCGTTTCACACCCAGACGCTGCTTATCATCGCCGCGGGCGCCATCGCGACCTATCTCACGCGCGTCGGCGGCTATGTCTTCATCACGCGCATGAAACGCATTCCGCCGCGCGCGGAAGCGGCGCTCAACGCCGTGCCGGCCGCGGTCCTGACCACGCTGGTCGCGCCGGCCGCCATTACCGGCGGGTGGGACGTCAGCCTGACCATGGCGATCGCTTTCCTCGTCGGCCTTCGCCTGTCGCTGCTGCCGATGCTCGCCGTGTGCTGGATCGTGGTCATGGTGATCCGTCACCTCATCGTCTGATCGGGGCCGTCGCCTTTTCGAGCCAGGCTTTCGTCGCGTCGTCCGTGAGGAGCGGCGCGATCTTTTCCCGCGTCTGGTCATGATAGGCGTTGAGCCAGTCCAGTTCCTCGTCCGTCAGGAGTTGCGCGAGAACGAGCCTGTTGTCGATCGGGCAGAAGGTCAGCGTCTCGAACCCGAGCATGTCGATATCGCCGCCCGCGACGGGCGCGGCGGGCAGGACATGCACGAGGTTCTCGATGCGGATGCCGAAGGCGCCGGGACGATAGTAGCCCGGCTCGTTCGACAGGATCATGCCGGGCAGCAGCTCCTGCGTCGCAAGCCGCGAAATGCGCTGCGGACCTTCGTGCACCGAGAGGTAGGAGCCGACGCCGTGGCCGGTGCCGTGGGCGAAATCCGCGCCTGCCTTCCACAAGGCGATACGGGCGAGCGGATCGAGATCGCAGCCGCGCGTGCCCTTGGGAAAGCGGGCGAGGCTGATGGCGATCATGCCCTTCAATACCAGGGTGAAGAAGCGTTTCTGCTCCTCCGGCACGTCGCCGATGGCGACGGTGCGGGTGATATCCGTCGTGCCGTTGACATATTGCGCGCCCGAATCGATCAGGAACATCGTTCCGGCCTCGATTGCCGTGTCGCTGTCGGTGGTCACCCGATAGTGCATGATCGCGGCATGGGCGCCCGCGCCGGCAATGGTGTCGAAGGACACATCCTTCAGCGGGTTCTGGTGGCGCTCGCCCACCGTGCGGCGCGCCTCTTCCAGCCGTTTCGTCACGCTGATTTCCGTCTGCGAGCCGGGGGCGGTGCTGTCGAGCCAGGCAAGGAACTCCACCATGGCCGCGCCGTCCTGAAGGTGCGCGCGGGCGGAGCCCTGAAGCTCGACGGCGTTCTTGCAGGCGCGGGGCAGGCGGGCGGGATCCGCGGCTTCGACCAGCGTTCCCCCCTTGCTGCGCACGATCTCCGCCAGCGCGAAAGGCGCCTGGTCGGGATCGATCAGGATGCGCTTGCCAGCCGCCGCGAGCTTCGCGATCTCGCCGTCGAACTGCGAGGGCGGCAGGAGATCCGCCAGCTGCGTCAGGTAGGCCTCCGGCTCGATGCCCGTCTTGCGTTTGTCGAGGAAGAGCTGCGGGCGGCCTTCGGCGGGAATGATCGCGCGGGCGAGCGGGTGCGGCGTATGCGGCACATCGCTGCCGCGGATGTTGAAGATCCAGGCGATGGAGGAGGGGTCGGTGACGGCAAGCACGTCCGCTCCGGCCTTCGCCGTGGCCGCGGCCATCGTCACCAGCTTGTCCTTCGCGAGTTCTCCAGCATGGTCGATGTCCTGGATGACCACGCGGCCGAGCGGCTCGGCGGGGCGGCCGGTCCAGGCCCGGTCGAGAGGATTGTAGGGCAGGAACACGAGCTGGCCGCCAAGCTCTGCAAGGACCTTCTCCAGGCGGCGCACCTCGGCGCCGGTGTGAAGCCACGGATCGATCCCGAGACGGAAGCCCTTCGGCCCGTGGTTGCGCAGCCATAGATGCGGCGGTTCCCCGACAAGATCGCCGCCGGTGAAGACGGCGCCGTCGACCTGTTCGGCAAGTTGCGTGACATAGCGCCCGTCCACGAAGACGATCGCCTTGTCGCGCAGGACAAGCGCGATGCCGGCGGAGCCGGTGAACCCCGTCAGCCAGGAAAGCCGCTCGGCGGAGGCCGGAACGTACTCACCCTGATATTCATCGGCGCGCGGCACGAGGAAGCCGTCGATGCCGAGCGCATCGAAGGTGGCGCGCAGCGCGTCCACGCGCGCGCGGCCGAACTGGGGCGTGGAGGTGACGTCGAAACTCTGGAACATGGGGCTTCCGATGAGGCGTTGAATCGTGACCGGCAATCTATCCCATCGCCGGGTGGCGTCAAAGGCGGGGCGGTGGTTTCGCACGGGAGAGCGCGTAACTATGCGCTGCGTGCATGGCACCCATGCCCCATTAGCGCTGTCCAGTTTTTCGGAATCGTCTATAAGCGGCGCCAACGAAGCGAACACAAAACGCGCTTCAAGCGAAACGAAGTGAACTCCTCCTCCCACGCTTCGTATCGCGGAATAAATGCCGAAAGGCACAAAGCTAGGTGTTTCGATCAGGCGTCTTTCTGGTCACTCCTCCTCCCTCCTCCGGGAAGGCGTTCGGAACACGTAGGACCGCTTGAGCGCTCCTCCTCCTCAAGCTCGCGGTCTGGCCGGTTCGCCGGTCCAATAGGCGGTGCCTCTGGCACCGCCTTTTCTTTTGCCTGCTCATCAAAAACTTAAAGGGCGGGGAAATCCCCGCCCGCAATACCGTTCAGCGCCGGTTGTCGAGATGGATGGTGACCCAGCCTTCGCGCCATATCGTGCGCACATGGCGCAGGCCGAGGCTGTTAT
Source organism: Shinella sumterensis (assembly GCF_004514425.2). Lineage (GTDB taxonomy): Bacteria > Pseudomonadota > Alphaproteobacteria > Rhizobiales > Rhizobiaceae > Shinella > Shinella sumterensis. The sequence goes on along the minus strand of NZ_MYFN02000003.1, from coordinate 284,524 downwards.
AGGCCGCCAGCACCTTCCAGCGCTGCGAGGCGAGGATGCCCGACAGGATGACGTCGCCGCCCGGTGCGAGCTGGGCGGCAAGCTGCGGGGCCATGCGCATCAGCGGCCGGGCGAGGATATTGGCGATGATGAGGTCGAAGGGACCGTGGCGGCCGAAGGCGGTGGAATGGAAGCCGGGTGCCGTTTCCAGCGCGATGCCCGAGGCGATGCCGTTGAGGCGAACGTTTTCGCGCGCAACACGGGTGGCGATCGGGTCGATATCGGTGGCCAGCACCGTGACGGGAGCGAGCTTGCGGGCGGCGATGGCGAGCACGCCGCTGCCGGTGCCGAGGTCCAGCACGCGCCTGACCGTACGTGCACGCATGACCTTGTGGATCACCTCCAGGCAGCCGGCCGTCGTTCCGTGATGTCCGGTGCCGAAAGCCTGGCCGGCATCGATCTCGATGGCGATTTCGCCGATACGCGCCGTGCCGCGGTCATGCGAGCCATGCACGACGAAGCGTCCGGCGCGAACCGGCTTCAGACCTTCCAGCGACTTGGCGATCCAGTCGATATCGGGCAGCTCCTCGCGTTGGATCCGAATTCCGGGGAAGTCGGCGGCGAGCAGGGCGGCGAACCGGTCGTACACCTCGGCCTCGTCGGGCCGGAAGACGTAGACGGACGCTTCCCAGATGTCGTTCTTCTCGTCGATCTCCATCGTCGCGATGGCGAAGCCCTCTTCCTCGAAGGCATCGCTCATCAGCGCGAGCGCGTGCTCCGCCTGCTTTTCGGTGGTGGAAATGTAGAGGCGGATTTCGCTCACGGCTCGTGGTCCCTGTTGTTTGCGGACCGCCTAGCATGTCCGAAAGTCCAGGGCAAAGGCCGAATGGTCATCGCGTGATGAGGTTGGCCAGCTTCTGCTCGGCGGTCTCGGCATTCTCGCCATAGGCGATGGTGCCGACGAACCGGCCTTTTGCGTCGAGCAGGAAGACCGAGGCCGTGTGATCCATGGTGTAGTCGCTGTCGGGCTTGGCCTCGTCGAGCGGCACCTTGCGGTAGTAGACGCGGAAGCCCTTGGCCATGTCCAGCACCTTCGACGGTTCGCCGGAAATGCCCGTGATGCGCTTCGAGACGTTGCCGACATACTGGCCGATCAGCTCGGGCGTATCGCGTTCGGGATCGATCGTCACGAAATAGGCCTGGAGCTTCGAGCCATCCGGATCGACCTTGCCGAGCCAGCCGTTCAGTTCGAACAGCGTCGTCGGGCAGACTTCCGGGCAATGGGTGAAGCCGAAGAACAGCGCCGTCGGCTTGCCGGTAAAGGCCTTTTCGGTGATCGGCGTGCCGTCCTGCGCGACAAGCTGGAAGGGAACGCCAAAGGGTTCGCCGGCGATCTGGTCCTTGGCCCGCGTCATCTCCAGCGTCAGCCAGCCGAGCAGGCCGGCGACGAGCGCGACGGCGATCCAGAGTACGAGACGCAGGGTTTTCATGGCAATCCTTCGAGAGGCGGTGTCGGCGCGTGTTCCCGCGCTTCTTAATCCCTAGCGCGGGGTCGCGCAAACGCGCCATTTGACGCAAGGGGAGACACCGGGTGCGGCTCGCGCAATCGTGATCAGAAGCACCAGGCCATGCCGGATTCGGCAAGGCTGAGCAGAATCGCCGGCCCGTGCTCGAGCCAGCCCGCGAACGCCGCCGTTGCCGCCATGATGCTGAGCCCCAGCGCGATCAGCACGGCGGGAAGGAGCGTATATCTGCGCGCGGTATCCTTCATGGGCGCAGTATAGGCCAAAAGAGGGCATTTTCCAACCACGCACCGTGCGCACGCCGGTCTCCACAGCCGGAAATACCGTTTCAGGCGACGTTCCTTTAGTCTTTGTTTAATCTCTCTTTGCCACTTTCGAGCAACGCGCAAAGGGCGGCAAATCCGCCGGACATGAGGTCCGCCGTGCGCCGGAGACGGCGAGCTGCGCAATTCAAACCGTTTCCTTGTCTCTGGAAAGAGGTCCATCCATGTCCAATGCCATCAAGCAGTCCGGCGCCTATCTCGAAATCGTCTCGTTCCATCTGGGCGAGCAGGAATTCTGCATCGACATCATGGCCATCCGCGAAATCCGCGGCTGGGCTCCGGTGACCCCGATGCCGCATACGCCGCCCTACGTTCTGGGCCTCATCAACCTGCGCGGCGCCGTCATTCCCGTGATCGACATGGCCTGCCGCCTCGGCATGAAGATGACGGAGCCCTCCGAGCGCTCGGCGATCATCGTCACCGATATCGCCGGCAAGCTGGTCGGCCTGCTCGTCGAGCAGGTATCCGACATGATGACCATCAAGAGCGAGGAGCTCCAGCCGGCGCCGGAAATCATTCCCGAGGCACAGCGTGCCTTCTGCCGCGGCATCGTTGCCCTGGAAAAGTCGATGGTCTGCTTCCTCAACCTCGATACTGTCATCGCGGACGAACTCGCCCAGGCCGCCTGAGGCGACGGGCAACACGCTGATTTTGCGCCCGGTGTCGCGTGTACTGCGCGCCGCCCGAAACATGAATTATCGTTCATGTCGGGATTTTCGCGAAACCCGGCAGGAACAATCGCGGCATGTTCCCATTCTCCCCCTGCATTTCAATCCAACAGTGGAGAATGAAAATGAACAAGACCGTAACCATCGCCCTTGCTTCGCTTCTCGCCGTTTCGCCGGTTGCCGGCATCGCGCATGCCCAGTCCGCCACGACGACCGAGACCATGACGACCGGCTCGATCTCCGCCGACAACGTGTCCGTCGTGACGCTGTCCTCGCTGGAAAACGACAGCTCGTCCAAGGGTGAATACGATCGCCTGAACGCCAAGGCCCAGGACGCCGCTGCTGTCGCCAAGACGCAGGACGAACTGCGCACCGATACGGCCCTGACGGACGTCCTCGTCTCGAAGAACGTTCAGCTTGAGAACGTGATCGACGTAACGACCGCAGCCAATGGCGGCAAGATCGTTTACGTCAAGTAAGCGGCTTCCACCGTTAAGAAAAAGCCCCGGTCACTGCAAGGTGCCGGGGTTTTTTTACGGCTTGCCGTTCGTCCAGGTGACGTTCTCACCGTAGAGCGGCACGGTCGATATCGACATCTTCGCCGATCCATCCGTCAGTTCGCGGGAATGGGCGAGATAGATCAGCGTGTCGTTCTTCTTGTCATAGACGCGTGTGACGATCAGCGATTTCCAGATCAGCGACAGGCCGGATTTGAACACTTCCTCGCCGCCGCGCGACAGGTCGATGTCGCCGATCGTGACCGGGCCCGTCTGGCGGCAGGCGATCGCGTTGTTGGACGGATCCTCGAACCAGTTCCCATTCTTCAGCCGGTCGATGACGCTGCGGTCGAAATAGGTGACATGGCAGGTGACGCCGGAAATCTTCGGATCGCTCACCGCATCGATGTAGATATCGTTGCCGATCCAGTCGACGCCGACCTTGCCGACGGTTTCTGCCGCCGCGGGCAGGGCGGCGAGCGTCAGGAGGCTGGCGGCGAGGACGGTGTGCAGGCGCGGCAGGGCGGATGACAGGGGCATGGCGGTCTCCATTGTTTCGCTGACACGTAAGGATAGCTGCCCGCCGCGCGCAAGTGGCGCGGTCAGGATTTTGCAGCGGCGATGGTTTCGCGCACGGCGCTCTCGTCGGTGATCGTCAGCTGATACTCACGATCCTTCTCGGTGCCGCCCATGCCGACATGCGGATTTCGGAAGACCATGCCGCTTGGAACCGTTGTGAGGGCGGCGAAATGCAGCTCGGTGAGGCCCGTCGCGTCCCGCACGGCGCGAATGTTTGCGGCGTCCAGCCCGCCGCAGCCCATGATGACGATCCGGCCTGCCGCCTGTTCTGCCGCTTGCTTCAGGATGGCAATGCCTTCTACGGCGGTATCGCGCTGTCCCGACGTCAGAACGCGGTCGACGCCGCAGCGCACGAGCGCTTCCAGCGCTTCACCGGCATCGGCCGTCATGTCGAAGGCGCGGTGACAGGTGACGGACATGGGGCGTGCAGCCTCGACCAATGCCTTGGTGCGTGCCTCGTCGATCCGCCCATCCGGCGTCAGGCAACCGATGACGACGCCCGATACGCCTTCGGTGCGAAGCGCCGTCACGTCCTCCAGCATGCTGGCGAACTCGGCCTCGGAATAGAGGAAATCGCCGCCGCGCGGGCGGATGATGACGTGGACCGGGATATGCCCGGCCTTCACGGCGGCGCGGATGGTGGCAAGGCTCGGCGTCAGGCCGCCTTCCAGCAGACTGGCGCAGAGTTCCACGCGGTCCGCGCCGGCGGCCTGGGCGGCAAGGAAGCCGTCTATGCCTTCGACGCACAGTTCGATGAGAGGCTTGGACATGACGGTTCTCCGCAATTGCTCAGGCTTCATGCCAGACGGTTTTGAGAAGCCGCAGCCAGTTTTCGCGGCACAGTTTCGCCAGGTCGTCTTCACCGTAGCCTGCCGATCGCAGGGCCTGGACGAGCGCCTGGTTTCCGGCAGCGTCGCCGATGGCGGAAGGAATGGTCGCGCCGTCGAAATCCGAACCGAGCGCCACGCAGTCGATGCCCATGCGCTCGACCATGTAGTCGATATGCCGCACCATGTCGGACAGCGGGGTGTCGGGGTTTTCGAGACCATCGGGCCGCAGCATGGTGGTGGCGTAGTTGAGCCCGGCGATGCCCTTGCGTTCGCGGATCGCGTCGAGCTGGCGGTCCGTCAGATTGCGCGAGATCGGCGTGAGGGCATGGGCGTTGGAATGGGTCGCCACCAGCGGCTGCGTGCTGACGCGCTCGACGTCCCAGAAGCCTTTTTCCGTGATGTGGGCAAGGTCGATCATGATGCCCATGCGGTCGCACGCCTTCACCAGCTCGATGCCTGCATGCGTCAGTCCGGGGGCGGTATCCGGCGAGGAGGGGAAGGCGAAGGGCACGCCATGGCCGAAGCGGTTGTGCCGGCTCCAGACGGGACCGAGCGAGCGCAGGCCGGCGGCGTAGAGCGTTTCCAGCGTCGACAGGTCCTCGGCGATCGGCTCGCAGCCTTCGATGTGGAGCACGGCGGCGAAGCGGCCGGCGGCCATGGCAGCGCGGATGTCGGCGGTGGAGCGGCAGATGGCAAGTGCGTCGGCGCCCTCCAGCCGGAAGGCGATGGCCGCCATCGACAGCGCCGTGTTCAGCGCCTCCGGCTGGTTCAGCGGGCCGACCATGCGGATATTGTAGTGGCCGTTCGCATCGAGCTCGCGCGGCGGGTAATCCTCGTTGGGCGGGATGAAGATGGCGCAGAGACCACCGGCAAGGCCGCCCTTGCGCGCACGCGGGCCATCGATATGGCCGAGTTTCGTTCCCTGCACGAATTCGGCAACCGGATCGGCGCCCGCTTTCGCGTTCTCCCACAGCCGCAGCAGAACGTCATTATGGCCGTCGAAGATCAGTTGCATGCGCCGCTCCTATGCTTGTCGCGCCGGTAGAGCCGATTCCGCCGAGGCCCGCAAGGACCGGCCGAAGGTCAGGCGGCAAAGACCGGCGTGCCGCCGATCCAGGTCGAGACCACGTTTACGCCATCATCGATGACGGCGAAATCGGCGTCGTGACCATGGGTCAGCCGCCCCTTGCGTCCCGTCATGCCGATGGCTTCGGCGGGATAGAGCGAGGCCATGCGCAGCGCTTCCTCCAGATCGATGCCGACCGTATCGTGCATGAAGCGGATGCAGGATGCCATGTCGATATCGGCCCCGGCCAGCGTGCCGTCGGCGAGCGTCAGGCGTCCGCCTTCGCGGAAGATCTCGCGGCCGTTGAGGAAGAAGCTCGTCATATCCGTGCCGAGCGGCGACATGGCGTCGGTGACCAGGAAGATGCGGCCGGGGCCGCGCTTGGCGCGCAGTGCCGCGCCGATCGATACGGGATGCACATGGTATCCATCCGCGATGAGACCGGCATTGATATGGCCGAGATCGAGAGCCGCACCCACCATGCCCGGCTCGCGGTTGCCGAGCTGGCTCATGGCGTTGAAAAGGTGCGTCGTCATCTGCGCGCCGGCCGTGACGGCGGCGGCCGCGGTGGCGTAGCCGCAATCGGAATGGCCGAGGCTGACGGTGACGCCGGCTGCGTGCAGGGCGGCGATCTGCTCGTTGGTGGCGTTCTCGGGCGCGAGCGTCATCAGCAGGGCATCGAGACCCGTGCGGGCCGCGATGGTGCGCGCAAGGTCTTCCTGTTCCATGGGCCGGATGAAGGCCGGGTCATGTGCGCCCTTGCGCGCGATGGAGAGATGCGGGCCCTCCAGGTGAAGGCCGAGAAAGCCGGGCACTGCTGCGGCCCGCGCCGCAAGGCCGGCGTCGATCGCGGCCGTCGTGACGGCGACGCTGTCGGTGATCAGCGTCGGCAGGAGGGCCGTGGTGCCGAAACGGGCGTGCGCCGCGCAGATGGTGCGGATGCCCTCGACATCGGGACGCTCGTTGAGCAGCACGCCGCCGCCGCCATTGACCTGCAGATCGACGAAGCCGGGAACGAGCGAAAGCCCGTCCATCGGTACGATGCGGGCTTCGGCCGGCACATCGCGGTACGACGCGATGGCGGCGATCCTGCCGTCCGAGATCAAAAGCGCGCTGTGCTCATGCCAGAGATCGCCATCGAAAATGCGGGCGCCGGTAATGGCGGTGAGCGCTGTCATCGGGTTTCCGTCACTTTCTTGAGGTTGACCGGCTTGTCGGGGTCGAGGCCCTTGCCGCGCGACCAGGCCTCCACGAAGCCGTAGAAGGGCACGATCAGCGCCAGCGCATCGGTGATCGGATGGCCGGTGGCGACAAAGGGCAGCATTCGCGCCGCCTTCGCGGTGTCCGAGGTCACGCAGGCATAGGCGCCCCGCTCGGCGAGGCCATCGGCCATGCCGGTGACGGAGGCTTCCGCAGCGTCGCGCGCGGCGAGCGCGATGACGGGAAACGAGGGGCCGACAAGTGCCACCGGCCCATGCACCACCTCTGCCGAGGAATAGGCTTCGGCATGCATGCCCGACGTTTCCTTGAACTTCAGCGCGGCCTCGCTGGCTATCGCCAGGCCGGGGCCGCGGCCGAGAACGTAGAGCGACTGGGCGTCCTTGAGGTCGCCGGCCAGGCCGGACCAGTCCAGCGCCACGGCCCTGGCGAAATGCTCCGGCAGGTCCTGAACGGCCCGGCCGAGCGCGGTGTCGCCCGTCCATTCGGCGAGCACGGCGAGGCCCGCGACGATGGAGTTCACATAGGACTTCGTCGCGGCGACGGAGAGTTCGGGACCGGCCGACAGATCGAGCGAGTGCGTACAGGCTTCAGCGAGCGGCGAGGGCAGGGTGTTGGTGAGCGCGATGGAGACCGCACCGCCCTTCGTGGCGCCATCGGCCATGGCGACGATATCGGGGCTCTTGCCAGACTGGGAAATGGCGATGGCCGCGCCGCCGGCCAGTTTCAGGCGTGCACCGTAGATCGAGGCGAGCGAGGGGCCGAGCGAGGCGACGGGGCGGCCGGCCGTCAGCTCGATGGCATATTTCAGGAAGAGGGCGGCGTGGTCGGACGAGCCGCGGGCGACGGTCACGAAAAACTGCGGGTCGCGTTCGCGCAAAGCCAGGCCGGCCGCTTTGATCGCGCCGGCCGATTGTGTCAGCACGCGGGCCGCGGCCTCGGGGATTTCGTTGATTTCTTTGCGCATATTGGTCTGCATGGACGTCTCTTTCAGGTAGGGCTCACGTGTCGGACAGCGTGAGCTCGGCGACGAAGTCATAGGCGTCGCCGCGATAGATGGAGCGGGTGAACTCGACCACCCGGCCGGTGCGAAGATAGGAAACACGCTCGATGGAGAGCCCCGCAGACCCGGGCGGCACGCCGAGGATGGACGCATCGGGATCCTTCATGTTGTAGGCGGAGATGCGCTGGACGGCGCGCACCGGCCGGCAGCCGCGCTTTTCCAGCGCCGCGTAAAGCGAATCCTGCACCTGCAACGGTTCCGGCAGGAACTCCGCGGAAATGCAGGCGCGTTCGATGGCGAGCGGCATGCTGTCGGCGATGCGCAGGCGGCCCAGTCGCGCGACGAGGGCGTCAGCCGGCAGGCCGAGCATCATCATCTCGTCGGGCGAGGGGTGGAAGAGGCCTCGGTCCAGCCATTCGGCGCGGGTGGTGAGGCCGCGCCGCGCCATGTCCTCGGTGAAGGAGGTGAGGCGCGAGAGGGACTGCTGCACCTTCGAGACCGGCTTGGCGACGAAGGTGCCGGAGCCGTGGCGGCGCACCAGAAGCCCGTCCTTGACGAGATCATCCACCGCCTTGCGCACGGTCACGCGGCTGACATTGGCATGGTCGGCCAGATCGCGCTCGGCGGGCAGGGCGTCGCCGTAGTTCAGCCGGCCGGAGGTGATCGCCTCTTCCAGCGTCTGACGCAGCTTCACATAGAGCGGGCCGGGCACGCCCGATTGCAGGCTGTTGGGCGGCAGGATGGCGGACAGCGGCGTCGTCATGCAGCCGCTCCCGTACGCTCCCGGTAGCCCTTGGCGGCGAGCGCCACCGCGCCCGTCAGGGCATCGGCCTCGGCCTCCATCAGGATCGCGCGGTGCCCGTGCGAGAGCCATTCGGGATAAAGCGGCGCAAGCCCGCCGAGCAGGCACAGGCGCGGTGCGCCGGCGAGCTTCATGATGGCGTCGAGGGCCTCGTTGACGGACGCGGCGGCCGCCTCGACGATCGCCAGCGCCTGGCGGTCGCCGCGGCGGGCATGGTCGAAAATCAGCGGCGCGAAACGGCCGAAATCGCCGGGCTTTGACAGGCGGGCGAACTCGACGATGCTGCGCGGATCGCCCTTGAATTCGTCCAGAACGGCGTCGGTCACGGTCGAGCGCGGATGCACGCCGTCATGGGCGAGCAGCGCTTCCTGCAGGAGGGCATGGCCGAGCCGCGCGCCGCCGCCGAGATCGCCGACCGTAAAGCCCCAGCCGCCGATGTAACGCACCGTGCCGTCCTTGCGGCCCATAAAGATGGAGCCGGTGCCGAGGATCGCCACCGCGCCGTCCTCGTCGCCGATCGCGCCTTGCAGGGCGACCAGGCCGTCCGAGTCGATGTCGGTATGCCGGAAGGGCAAGCGGTCGTGCACGTAGCGGGTAAGGTCGCCGACATTCGTGCCGGCAAGGCCGAGAAAGGCGGAGGCGCTGTTGATGCCGGCCTCGTCGAGCCCTGCATCGCGGTAGGCGGCCTTTGCCGCCTCGGTGATCGAGATGATCGCATTGTTGGGATCGGTGAGGATGTTGGCCGCGCCGCTCTTGCCGCGCCCCAGAACCATGCCATCAGGTGTGGCGACGGCTGCGCGGCAGCTGGTGCCTCCGCCATCGATGCCGAGAATGTAATGGGTCATGGCCACCTCCGGAGATGACGATACCAAAAAAATACCAATAACCAAGGGGTATGGTGGTATCGAAGTGTGACTTTCTCCTAATTTACTGTTTTTGATGGATAAAAATGAGTGCAGCCAAAAAATTGGTCTCAAAAGTTAATTCTCTATGGACAAGTGGTATTTTTTTGGCATTAATTTGGCCAAGGGAGAACAAGCATGGCCGAGCGCAGAACGGAAGGCAGGCATGAACAGGCGGAGGGGCTGGACGCGCGCCAGCCGCTGGATGTTCTTGGCGTGCTCGCCGATGCGCAGAAGGCGGCCGTCGCAGCCGTGGACCCCGCGCTTGCCGATATCGCCGCCGCGTCACGCCTTGCCGCCGATGCCCTGCTTGCCGGCGGGCGTCTTGTCTATGCGGGTGCGGGCAGTTCCGGCCTGATGGCCATGGCCGACGCGCTGGAGCTTCCCGGCACCTACGGTATTGCGCGCGAACACATCGTCATCCTGCTTGCCGGCGGTGCCGCGAGCCTGGTGGATCTGGCCGGCGGCTTCGAGGACGACCGGGCGCTTGCCGTCTCCGATGCGAAGGAAGCGGGGCTTCGGGCCGGTGACTGCGTGATCGCCGTTTCCGCAAGCGGCAGCACGCCCTACGCGCTTTCCCTGATCGCCTATGCGAAGGAGAAGGGCGCCAAAGTCATTGCGATCGCCAACAATCCGGGTGCCGTGCTGTTCGACGAGGCGGATGTGTCGATCCTGCTGCCGACGCCGCCGGAGGTGATTTCCGGTTCGACGCGCATGGGTGCGGGCACCGCGCAGAAGATCGCTTTCAACCTCTTCTCGACGCTTCTCGGTATTCATCTCGGCCACGTTCACGATGGCCATATGGTCAATCTCAAGGCCGACAATATCAAGTTGCGCGGCCGCGCCTGCCGCATCGTTTCCGACATTTCGGGTGTCGGTCTCGACGAGGCCGAGCGCCTGCTCACCTTGTCCGACGGGTCGGTCAAGGCCGCAGTGCTGCTGGCCAGGGGCGTGGAGGACAAGGCTGCCGCGCAGCTGGCGCTCGACCATTCGGGGCAAAGCCTCCGCCGGGCCCTTGAGGCCGTTGAACAACAGAATCTCAAAGCGCGCTACGGCGCATAAAAGGGGAGAATGACATGACACGCAACGCAATCAAGGGCCTGCTTCTGGCCTCCAGCATGCTCGGCACGGCCGGGCTTGCGCAGGCGCAGGACGTGACGCTGACGGTGGAAAGCTGGCGTAACGACGACCTGTCGATCTGGCAGGAGAAGATCATCCCTGCCTTCGAAGCGAAGAACCCGGGCATCAAGGTCGTGTTCTCGCCGTCGGCCCCGACGGAGTACAATGCGGCGCTCAACGCCAAGCTCGATGCCGGCTCGGCAGGCGATCTCATCACCTGCCGTCCGTTCGACGCCTCGCTCGAACTCTTCAACAAGAAGCACCTCGTCGGCCTGAACGATCTGCCGGGCATGGAGAACTTCTCTGACGTCGCCAAGTCCGCCTGGACGACGGACGACGGCGCGACGACCTTCTGCGTGCCGATGGCATCGGTCATCCATGGCTTCATCTACAATGCAGACGCCTTCGCGGAAGTCGGCGTAGAAGTGCCGAAGACGGAAGCCGAGTTCTTCGCGGTCCTCGACAAGATCAAGGAAAACGGCAACTATACGCCGATGGCCATGGGCACGAAGGACCTCTGGGAAGCCGCAACCATGGGCTACCAGAACATCGGCCCGACCTACTGGAAGGGCGAGGAAGGCCGCAAGGCGCTGATCGCCGGCACTGAGAAGCTGACCGACGAACCGTGGGTCGAGCCGTTCCGCGTTCTCGCCAAGTGGAAGGATTATCTCGGCGACGGCTTCGAGGCGCAGACCTATCCCGACAGCCAGAACCTCTTCACGCTCGGCCGCGCGGCGATCTATCCGGCCGGCTCGTGGGAAATCGGCCTCTTCAACACGCAGGCCCAGTTCAAGATGGGCGCGTTCCCGCCGCCGGTGAAGAACGAAGGCGATACCTGCTACATCTCCGACCATAACGACATCGGCATCGGCCTCAACGCCAAGAGCCCGAATGCGGAAGCCGCGAAGAAATTCCTGACCTTCGTCGCCTCGCCTGAATTCGCCGACATCTACGCCAACTCGCTGCCGGGCTTCTTCAGCCTGAATTCGACGGCGGTGAAGATGAACGACCCGCTGGCGCAGGAATTCGTTTCCTGGCGCGAGAAGTGCAAGCCGACGATCCGCTCGACCTACCAGATCCTGTCGCGCGGCACGCCGAACCTTGAAAACGAGACCTGGACGGAATCCGCCAACGTGATCAACGGCACGGACACGCCGGAAGTCGCTGCGGAAAAGCTCCAGAAGGGCCTCGACAGCTGGTACAAGCCCGCGAAGTAAGACGGCTTGCCGAAGGGCAGGGGTCGCTCCCGCCCTGAGCCTCTTCCCGCAGGCGGGGAGAGGGGCCAAGTCTTGAAGCTGGTCTTCCTCTCCTCGTTTGCGAGGGGAGGAAGTCCGCAGGCAGGAGCCGGGACATCGCGCCCGCCCAGCCGCAGGCGGACGTAATGCCTCCGCGCAAAATCGGGGCGGCAGCCTCAAGCCAAATGTGTATGCTGACCTTGGCCCTGTGCGGCATAGCCGTCCGTGCATGGCGTCCGTTCCTGCGGGCATTCAACGAAGAACAACCGGATGGGGCAGGCTTTCATGAGCGACGCAACTTCTTCCCGCGACACGATGGCGCCGATCCGGCGTCCGAGGCGCTGGCATATCGCCGTCTTCCTGCTGCCGGCCTTCCTGGTCTATTCCGCGGTGATGATCCTGCCCCTGATCGAGACGCTGCGCCTTTCGCTGTTCAACACGGTGGACGGGGAGCCGGCCTTTGTCGGGCTCGCCAACTTCAAGGTCCTGTTCGGCGATGCGCGCTGGGCGGCGGATTTCTGGAACGCGCTGAAGAACAACGTCATCTTCTTCATCATCCACATGCTGGTGCAGAACCCGATCGGTGTCGCGCTCGCCGCCATGCTGTCGATCCCCAAGCTGCGTTTCGCCGCCTTCTACCGCACGGCCATCTTCCTGCCGACGCTGCTTTCCTTCGTGATCGTCGGTTTCATCTGGAAGCTGATCCTGTCGCCGATCTGGGGCGTGTCGCCCTATCTGATGGACCTCGTCGGCCTGAAGTCGTTCTTCTCGCCCTGGCTCGGCAAGCCGGATACGGCGCTGATCGCCGTCTCGCTCATCTCCGTCTGGCAGTATGTCGGCATCCCGATGATGCTGATCTATGCCGCACTCCTCAACATTCCCGAAGAGGTGATCGAGGCTGCGGAATGCGACGGCGTGACGGGCTGGAGCCAGTTCTGGAAGATCAAGCTGCCGCTGATCCTGCCGGCCATCGGCATCATCTCCATCCTGACCTTCGTCGGCAATTTCAACGCCTTCGACCTGGTCTACACCGTGCAGGGGGCGCTCGCCGGCCCCGACAAGTCGACCGACATCCTCGGCACGCTGCTCTACCGCACCTTCTTCGGTTTCCAGCTCCAGCTCGGCGACCGCTCGATGGGCGCGACGATCGCGACGGTCATGTTCCTGATCATCCTCGCCGGCGTCTCGCTTTACCTCTTCGTCATCCAGCGGCGCATGCGCCGCTACCAGTTCTGATCGGGAGGGCCTGACATGTCCAAGGCACGCGCTTCGCTCAGCCGCACGACCCTCGTTCACCTCGCGCTCATCGGCTATACGCTCATCGCGGTCTTCCCGGTGTTCCTGACGCTCATCAACTCGATGAAGAGCCGCAACGCCATCTTCCGCAATCCGATGCAGCTTCCCACGACCGAGACCTTCGATCTCGTGGGGTACACGACGGTTCTGGGGCAGGGGGATTTCGCGTCCTACTTCCAGAACAGCTTCATCGTGACGGTGGCCGCCATCGCGCTGGTTCTGCTGTTCGGTGCCATGGCCGCCTTCGCGCTTTCCGAATACCGCTTTCGCGGCAATACGCTGATGGGGCTCTATCTCGCGCTCGGCATCATGATCCCGATCCGGCTGGGCACGGTGGCCATCCTCCAGGGCATGGTCGCGACCGGGCTCGTCAACACGCTGACGGCGCTGATCCTCGTCTATACCGCGCAGGGCATACCGCTCGCCGTCTTCATCCTGTCCGAGTTCATGCGCACCGTCTCCGACGATCTCAAGAACGCCGGGCGCATCGACGGTCTCTCGGAATACGCGATCTTCTTCCGCCTCGTGCTGCCGCTGGTGCGGCCGGCCATGGCGACGGTCGCCGTGTTCACGATGATCCCGATCTGGAACGACCTGTGGTTCCCGCTGATTCTCGCGCCGAGCGAGGCGACCAAGACGGTCACGCTGGGCTCGCAGCTCTTCATCGGACAGTTCGTCACCAACTGGAACGCGGTTCTGGCGGCGCTGTCGCTCGCCATCCTTCCGGTCCTCGTCCTCTACCTTGTCTTCTCGCGGCAATTGATCCGCGGCATCACGTCGGGAGCTGTAAAGTGAGTTCTGCCATGACCCCCATCCGTGTCCTTTCCGCCGGCCTCGGCAACATGGGCCGGAGCCATGCGCTCGCCTATCACGAAAACCCCGGTTTCGAACTCGTCGGGCTGGTCAACCGCTCGAAGGTGCCGGTGCCGGCGGGGCTGGAAGGCTACGAGATCCATCCGTCGTTCCTCGATGCCCTCCACGAATTCAAGCCGGAGCTCTGCTCGATCAGCACCTATTCCGACAGCCATGCCGACTACGCGGTGGCGGCGATGGAAGCAGGCGCCCATGTCTTCGTGGAAAAGCCGCTGGCGACCACGGTCGCCGATGCCGAACGCGTCGTGGCCTGCGCCAAGGCCAATGGTCGAAAGCTCGTCGTCGGCTATATTCTCCGCCACCATCCGTCCTGGGTGCGGCTGATCGACGAGGCGCGCAAGCTCGGCGGCCCCTATGTCTTCCGCATGAACCTGAACCAGCAGTCGAGCGGCGCGACCTGGGCGACCCACAAGGCGCTGATGAACACGACGCCGCCGATCGTCGATTGCGGCGTGCATTATGTCGACGTGATGTGCCAGATCACGGATGCCAAGCCCGTCGAGGTGCGCGGCATGGGGCTGCGCCTGTCGAACGAGATCGCGGCCGACATGTACAATTACGGCCACCTGCAGGTGCTGTTCGACGACGGTTCGCTCGGGTGGTACGAGGCGGGCTGGGGCCCGATGATCTCGGAGACGGCGTTCTTCGTGAAGGACGTCATGTCGCCGAACGGCTCGGTCTCCATCGTCATGGACCCGAACGCCAAGTCCGACGATATCGACACGCACACCAAGACCGCCGTGATCCGCGTGCACAATGCAGCGACCGGGCCGGACGGCAAGTTCCTGTCGCCGGACGAAGACATGACGATGGCGGGCGAACCCGGCCATCAGGAGCTCTGCGACCGCGAACAGGCCTATGTGCTGAAGGCCATCCGCGAGGACATCGATCTCACGCGGCACATGGACGATGCCGTGCAATCGCTGAAAATCTGCCTTGCGGCGGATGAAAGTGTCAGAACCGGCCAGCCGGTCAAGCTCTAGAGGATATCGCGTGGGCTCTCTTCAACTCAAATCCGTCCGCAAGTCCTTCGGCCCGGTCGACGTGCTCAAGGGCATCGATCTCGATGTGAAGGATGGCGAGTTCGTCATCTTCGTCGGCCCGTCGGGCTGCGGCAAGTCCACGCTGCTGCGCATCATCGCCGGTCTCGAGGATGCGACATCGGGCTCCATCACCATCGATGACCAGGAGGTGGCGACGGTGCCGCCGGCCAAGCGCGGCATCGCCATGGTGTTCCAGTCCTACGCGCTCTATCCGCATCTGAACGTCAAGGACAATATGGGGCTCGGCCTCAAGCAGGCCGGCACGCCGAAGGACGAGATCGACAGGCGCGTGGCCAAGGCATCGGCGATGCTGTCGCTTGAAAAGTATCTCACCCGCCGTCCCGCCGAACTGTCGGGCGGGCAGCGTCAGCGCGTGGCCATCGGCCGCGCCATCGTGCGGGAACCGAAACTGTTCCTGTTCGACGAGCCGCTCTCCAACCTCGATGCGGCGCTGCGCGTCAACACGCGCCTGGAGATCGCAAGGCTTCATCGCGAGCTGAAGGCGACGATGATCTACGTGACGCACGATCAGGTCGAGGCGATGACGCTCGCCGACAAGATCGTGGTGCTCGACGCCGGCGTCATCCAGCAGGTCGGCTCGCCGATGGAACTTTACAACCGCCCGGCCAACCTGTTCGTTGCCGGCTTCATCGGTTCGCCTGGCATGAACTTCATCGACGCCGGCCGGCTGGGCGTGAGCGATGCGAAGACGATCGGGGTGCGGCCCGAGCATGTCGCTTTGTCGCGCGATGCCGGGACGTGGCAGGGCAAGGTCGTGCATGTCGAGCATCTCGGTGCGGACACGATCGTCTATCTCGAATCCGAGGCCATCGGCACCTTGACGGTGCGCCTGTTCGGCGAGCATCATCACGCCGTCGGCGATGTGGTTTTCGCAACGCCATCGGCAGATCAGACGCATCGTTTCGATGCGGTGGGGCAGGCGATACGTTGAGGCCCCTCATCACAAATCCGTGATCACAGCAGATCGCGGTGCGTCCGGCATGCGTGCCGGATTGTCAAAAGGCAGGAATTAACATACAGCCGTGTTTGTATGTTGCGATGCGGTGGTCCTCTCGGCCACCGCATCTGTTCGTTTTCAGCACCCAGCCGCCTAGACGGCGCCTTCTATGGAAGAACCGATGCGTTTCACGAGACCGATTTCGATTGCGACCCTTGGCGCCGTTTTGATTCTCGCAGGATGTCAGGAAGAGCAGGCGCCGCAGGCCGGCGCCGCCTTTCCGCCGCCGGCGGTCTCCGTCATTACCGTGAAGGCCGAGGACGTGCCGATCACCAACGAGCTGCCCGGCCGCATCGCCGCGACCCGCACGGCGGAAGTCCGCCCGCGTGCTTCCGGCATCATCATCGAGCGTGTTTTCGAACAGGGCTCGCAGGTCAAGGAAGGTGATGTGCTCTACCGGATCGATCCGGCGCAGTTCAAGCTGCAGGTCGATAGCGCCGAAGCCACGCTGCGGCGCGCCCAGGCCGTCCAGGCCCAGGCGAAGAACGACACGGCACGGCAGGAGCAACTGAGGAAGTCGAACGTCGCCTCCGCGCAGAACTACGATGACGCCGTTGCCCGGCTGGCCCAGGCCGATGCGGACGTCGCGAGCGCCCAGGCTGGCCTCGCCACCGCCAAGCTGAACCTCGAATACACCGAGGTGAAGGCACCGATCAGTGGCCGCATCGGTCGCGCCTTGATTACCGAGGGCGCGCTGGTTTCGGCCAACGGCACGGAAAACCTCGCGACCATCCAGCAGCTCGATCCGGTCTATGCCGACTTCACCCAGTCCGCCACGGACCTTATCCGCCTGCGCAAGGCGCTGGAGGATGGCGACCTGATGGCTGACAACAATTCGGCCGCCGTCAAGCTTATCCTCGATGACGGGTCGCCGTATCCGCACCCCGGCAAGCTTCTGTTCTCCGAAGCGGCCGTCGACGAGACGACCGGCCAGGTGACGCTGCGTGGCGAATTTCCCAATCCGGACGGCGATCTTCTGCCGGGCATGTATGTCCGCGTCCAGATCGAGCAGGGCGTCGAAAAGGGCGCTGTCCTGGTGCCGCAGCAGGCCGTTCAGCGTGACGGTTCCGGCAGTGCGCTCGTCTATGTCGTCAGTGCCGACAACAAGACGGGTGTCCGTCCGGTCCGCGTCGGCCGTGCCGCCGGAACGCGCTGGGTCATCACCGATGGCCTGAAGAACGGCGAAACCATCATCGTGGAGGGCTTCCAGAAGGTTCAGCCCGGCGGCGAGGTCGTTCCGTCCCCGTGGGATCCGAACGCCGTGGCCAAGGACGCCGAGAAGATGGATGCCGAAGGCTCCGCGACCGAAAACGGCGATGCCAAGCCGGCCGACGCGCAGACGGATGAAGCCGGCAAGGCGGAAGGCGCAGGCGCCGACACGACCGAACAGGCGAAGTAAGGACCGCAACGATGCCCAGTTTTTTCATCGACAGGCCGATTTTCGCCTGGGTGGTCGCGATCTTCATCATGATCGCCGGCGCCATCTCCATCCCGTTGCTGCCGATCTCGCAGTATCCGGATGTCGCTCCGCCGCAGATTTCGGTTTCCACCTCCTACGCCGGCGCGTCGTCCCAGGACACCTACCAGAGCGTCACCAAGCTCATCGAGGATGAGCTGAACGGCGTGGACGGCATGCTTTATTTCGAATCGACCTCGAGCGCTTCGGGTTCGGCCGAAATCAACATCACCTTCGCGCCGGGCACCGATCCGTCGCAGGCCTCGGTTGACGTGCAGAACCGCGTCAGCCGCGTCGAGCCGCGTCTTCCCGATTCGGTCCGCCGCCAGGGCGTGCAGGTCGAGGAAGCCGGTTCGGGCTTCCTGCTTATCGTGTCGCTGACCTCCACCGACGGCTCGATGGACGCGATCGGTCTCGGAGACTATCTCAACCGCAACATCCTCTCGGAAGTGCAGCGCGTGCCCGGCGTCGGCCGTGCACAGCTGTTTTCCACGCAGCGTTCCATGCGTATCTGGCTGGATCCCGCCAAGATGCTCGGCCTCAACCTGACGGCAGCCGACATCACGGCGGCTGTCCAGGCGCAGAACGCGCAGATCGCAGCGGGTTCGATCGGCGCGCAGCCCAATCCGATCACGCAGCAGATCGCGGCTCCCGTCAACATCCGCGGTCAGCTGACGACGCCGGAAGAGTTCGGCGCCATCGTGCTGCGCGCCAATGCGGACGGTTCGGCCGTGCGTCTGCGCGACGTTGCGCGCGTGGAAGTGGGGGGCGAGACCTACTCGTTCTCCACGCGCCTCAACGGCCAGCCTTCCGCCGCCATCGGCGTGCAGCTTTCGCCGAGCGGCAACGCCATGGCGACATCGGCAGCGATCAAGGCGCGCATGGACGAACTGTCGAAGTTCTTCCCGCCTGGCCTCGAATATTCGATCCCCTATGACACCTCGCCCTTCGTGAAGGTGTCGATCGAGAAGGTGCTGCACACGCTGCTGGAGGCCGTGGGTCTCGTATTCCTCGTGATGTTCCTGTTCCTGCAGAACATCCGCTACACGATCATTCCCACACTCGTCGTTCCCGTTGCGCTGCTCGGCACCTGCGCCGTCATGCTCGCCATGGGCTTCTCGATCAACGTGCTGACCATGTTCGCCATGGTGCTGGCGATCGGCATCCTCGTCGACGATGCCATCATCGTCGTCGAAAACGTCGAGCGCATCATGTCGGAAGAGGGGCTGCCGCCGAAGGAGGCGACCCGCAAGGCGATGAAGCAGATCACCGGCGCCGTCATCGGCATCACGCTGGTGCTCGCTTCGGTATTCATTCCGATGGGCTTCTTCCCCGGTGCGGTGGGCGTCATCTACCAGCAGTTCTCGCTGACCATGGTCGTGTCGATCCTGTTCTCGGCCTTCCTGGCGCTCTCGCTGACGCCTGCGCTTGCCGGCAGCTTCCTGAAGCAGGTGCCGAAGGGCCATCATCACGCCAAGGGCGGCTTCTTCGGCTGGTTCAACCGCGGCTTCGACCGCACGTCGAAGGGCTATAGCGGCAGCGTCAGCTGGCTGGTTCGTCGCGCCGGCCGGTTCATGATCATCTACCTCGCGATCCTCGCGGGCCTCGGCTACATGTTCATGAAACTGCCGTCCTCGTTCCTGCCGGATGAGGACCAGGGCTTCGTCATCGTCATGATGCAGCTTCCCTCGGAAGCGACCGGCCACCGCACGGATGAAGTGCTCAGCCAGACCGAGAAGATCTTCGGGCAGGAGGCTGCGGTCGACAAGATCGTCGGCATCAACGGCTTCTCGTTCTTCGGTGCGGGCCAGAATGCCGGCCTTGCCTTCGTGACGCTGAAGGACTGGAGCGAACGCGGGCCTGAAGATGCCGCGCAGGCGATCGCCGGGCGTGCCAGCATGGCGATGAGCCAGATCAAGGATGCGATCAGCTTCGCGCTGTCGCCGCCGCCGATCCAGGGTCTCGGCACGACGGGCGGTTTCTCCTTCCGCCTCCAGGACCGTGGCGGCCTTGGTCAGGAAGCCCTCTCGGCCGCGAGCCAGCAGCTGCTCGGCCTCGCCGCGCAGAGCAATGTCGTGGCCGGCGTTCGCGTCGAAGGCATGCCCGACGCCGCGCAGGTCAATGTCATGATCGATCGCGAGAAGGCCAACACCTTCGGTGTGACCTTCGCCGATATCAACTCGACGATCTCGACCAACCTCGGCTCCACCTATGTGAACGACTTCCCGAATGCCGGCCGCATGCAGCGCGTGACGGTGCAGGCAGACCAGAACGAGCGCATGCAGGTCGCCGACCTCCTGAACCTCAATGTCCGCAACGCGAGCGGCGGCATGGTGCCGATCTCGGCCTTCGCGACCGCCGAGTGGGTAAGAGCTCCCACGCAGACGGTGGGTTACAACGGCTATCCGTCGATCCGTTTCAGCGGCGACACCAAGCCGGGCTTCTCCTCGGGCGATGCCATCGCGGAAATGCAGCGGCTTGCCGCCCAGCTTCCGCCGGGCTTCGGCTATGAGTGGACCGGACAGTCGTTGCAGGAAATCCAGTCCGGCTCGCAGGCGCCGATCCTTGTCGGCCTCTCGATCCTCCTGGTCTTCCTGTGCCTTGCGGCGCTCTATGAAAGCTGGTCGATCCCGTTCGCGGTCATCCTCGTCGTGCCGCTCGGCGTCATCGGCGCGGTCATCGCGGTCACGCTGCGCGACATGTCGAACGACGTGTACTTCAAGGTCGGCCTGATCGCCATCATCGGCCTTTCGGCGAAGAACGCGATCCTGATCATCGAGTTCGCCAAGGAGCTTATGGAGGACGGCAGGTCGCTGATCGATGCGACCATCGAGGCCTGCCACCTGCGCTTCCGGCCGATCCTGATGACCTCGCTCGCTTTCACGCTCGGCGTTCTGCCGCTCGCGATCGCCACCGGTGCGAGCTCGGGCAGCCAGCGCGCCATCGGTACCGGCGTGATGGGCGGCATGATCACCGCGACGGTGCTTGCCATCTTCTTCGTGCCGATCTTCTTCGTCTTCGTGATGAAGCTGTTCGGATACGGAAGAAAGAAGGAGGAGCCGGCTCCGGCGGCGACCAACCCGGCCGAGTAAGCCGCATGCGCCGGACCAAGGCCAGGGCCAAGGAAACCCGCGAGCAGATTTTGCTCGCGGCCGAGAAGGTCTTCTACGAAAAGGGTGTTGCGCACGCCTCCATGGAGGACGTGGCGCGCGCCGCGGGGGTGACCCGCGGCGCCATCTACTGGCACTTCGCCAACCGGGCGGATCTGGTGCTGGAACTCTACAATTCCCTGCCCATGCCGCAGGAAGAGCTGATCGCACGCGAGCTGGAAGCTCAGAATGCCGATGTCTTCGGCGTGCTGGAGCGCGTGGGCCGGGAGTGGCTCGAGCTGCTGGCTTCTGACGAACACCGCCAGCGCATTCTCTCGATTCTCCTGCGCTGCGACCACAGCGGCGAATTCGCCGCGATAGCCGAGCGCCAGAACGATATCGACGACGAGCATATGCAGGTGCTGGAGGCAGCATTTGCGAAGGCTGATGGCCAGGGCAAGCTCGGCGGCAGCTGGACGCCCCGCTCGGCGGCATCGATGCTGCGCTGGGTGATCAAGGGCCTCTGTTCGGAATGGCTGCTGTTCGGCCGCCGCTTCGATCTTGCCGGGGAGGGCAAGGAGGCGCTGCGCCGGCTTTTCGCCAGCTATGCCCAGCCCGCGCCGTCAGGCTGAGCGGCATCGACGCCGCTCCTTTTTGATCCGAACCCGCCTGTCCGCGTCGTCAAAAGGTTCTTGACAGCGGCGAGCATTGTCCCGCTCTGCTGCATCACGGCATGGCGGCCCTGTGGGCGCCCATGACCAGTATGCTTGATGATCCGGGAGGCAAGGTGACGGCGAAGATGCGGGCAGGCGGGGGCGAACAGGGCTCGATCGACGGCGAGAAGCGCGGTCGCAAGGCCTCCAGGGAGACGCGGCGCCAGCAGCTCATCGAGGCGACCATCGATTCGCTGGCCAAGCGTGGTTATTCCGACACGACGCTGGCGGATGTCGCCGTTGGGGCCGGACTTTCCCGGGGCATCGTCAACTTCCATTTCGAGAGCAAGGAAAACCTGCTCGTCGCCACGCTGCAGTTCCTGTCGGAGGAGTACAGCGACAACTGGCAGGCGGCTCTGGAGAAGGCGGGACCCAGCGTCGCCGGCCGGCTTTGGGCGCTCGTTCATGCGGATTTCAGCAGAAAGATTTGCACGAAACGCAAGATCGCCGCGTGGGGTGCCTTCTGGGGAGAGGCCAAGTCGCGCCCGACCTACCAGGCCCTCTGCGGCGCACGGGACGTCAAATATCGCGAGACGGTCATCGCTCTTTGCACCGAACTTAAGGCGGAGGGTGGTTACGATTACCAGCCGGAGCCGGTCGCGCTGTCGCTCTGCGCCATGCTGGAAGGGCTGTGGCTGCGCCTCTTGATGGGCGACGGCACGACGCGCGAAAAGGCGCTGGAAGCGGCCACCGCATTCGTTGCGGCGGTCTTCCCGCGACACCTGACGCCGCAGGGACCGCGGCCGGATCAAGCGCCCGCCGGTCAATGGGACAGGCCTTAACCGCTCGGTAACCCTTCGGTATCGCCGGCATGACGGCGGATTGACCTTTCGCAAGCCGCGGGCGTAGTTGATGCAACCGCCATGATGGCGGCCAGCAGTTCGTCGTCCTGGACGCGGGCTGCGCCCTGTCACCGACACGCGGTTTTCGATGTAAATCCGCCGCGTCCTTCTCGCCCGTCCGCCGCAGCGTTCATGCCCGGGCTGGCGCTCCGATTTTCCACCTGCTAGCTCTTGCTCGACCAGATCGCCGGAGCAGACCTTGCAGGACATCACAGACCTTTCCGCCCTCGCTCTTTCCACCGCCATCGCCGAACGGCGGCTCGATTGCCGAAGCGTCATGACGGCCTACCTGTCGCGGATTAAGGCCATCAATCCCCGCATCAACGCCATCGTGAGCCTGCGGTCGGCCGAAACGCTGCTGGCGGAGGCCGAGGCGGCCGACCGGGCCCTTGCTGCCGGCGATTATCGCGGCTGGCTGCACGGCATTCCCTTCGCCGTGAAGGACCTCGCGGAGGCCAAGGGCATTGTCTGCTCATTCGGCTCTGCCAACTACGCGGATTTCGTGCCCGACTACGACGATATCCAGGTCGAGCGCATCCGCGCCGCCGGCGCCATCATCATCGGCAAGACGAACGCGCCGGAAATGGGCCTGGGCTCGCACAGCTACAATCCGGTTTTCGGCGTGACCCGCAATCCCTACGACACGACGAAGAGTGCGGGCGGATCGTCCGGCGGCGCCGGTGCGGCACTTGCTGCGCATCTTCTGCCGGTCGCCGACGGCAGCGACATGATGGGTTCGCTGCGCAATCCGGCCGCCTTCAACAATGTGGTCGGCTTTCGCCCGTCCTTCGGCCGCGTGCCGTCGCTGGGCACGGAACTCTTTCTCGGCCAGCTTGCGGTGAACGGGCCCATGGGGCGCACCGTCGCCGATGTGGCTGCGCTTCTGGCCACGCAGGCCGGATACGATGCGCGCGATCCGCTGTCGCTTGCCGATGAGGACCTTTCCCCGGATATGCAGCGGGACTTCTCTGGCGCCCGCGTCGGCTGGCTCGGCGATTTCGGCGGTTCCCTGCCGTTCGAGCCCGGCGTGCTGGAACTGTGCCGCAGTTCGCTCGACGTGTTCCGGCGGCTCGGCTGCGCGGTCGAGGATGTCGCGCCGGGCTTCGACATGGCGGCGCTCTGGCAGACCTGGCGCACGTTGCGCCATTTCCTCGTCTCGAACGGGCAGGCGGCGGATTATGCCGACCCCGCGCGCCGCGCGCGCATGAAGCCGGAGATGATCTGGGAGGTGGAGAACGGCCAGCGACTGTCGGCGGGGGACGTTTACGCGGCCTCGCTCGGGCGCAGCGAATGGTATCGCTACGTCGCCGGCCTTTTCGAACGCTACGATTTCCTGGTCCTGCCATCGGCGCAGGTCTTCCCGTTCGATGCCGCACTGGACTGGCCGAAGAGCATCGACGGGCGTTCGATGGACACCTATCACCGCTGGATGGAGGTGGTCATCGGCCCGACGCTGGCGGGTCTTCCGGTCGCGGCCATGCCGGCCGGTTTCGGCGCGAACGGCTTGCCCGCCGGCATCCAGATCATCGGCCGCGCCAGGGCGGATCGGGACGTGCTTTCCATGGCCGCGCGCTATGAGAAGGCGACGGATTGGCTCGGCCTGCATCCCCAGTTCTAGGGAGCCGGGCAGCGCGGACACGCGAGCGCCGCATTTCCATGACAGGGAGCCTTGCCGGGCGATGAGCGCCCACAGGGCCTATTCCTGCAAAAACATGGGGCGCCGTAAAGGAATTGCTTACCATATTTCGTCATTCTTTACCCGTTCGGCAGGAACCGGAGGCGCATCGCCCCACCCGCCGCAAGCGTAATGGCTTCCGCAGGATGTCGTCCGCGGCCGCGCCGAGTAACGAGTATCGGGTAACGAGTATCATGGCGTCTGTGTACAGTTCCGCGCGTTCCGCGTCGAAATCCCGTCGGGGTCGCCCCGGAGGTATTCTTGTCAGCGCATTGCTTGCCTGCGGCGTCATTGCCGGATCCGCCTGGGCCGTCGTCTCGACGCTCGGGGCCATGCAGGAAGCGGCGTCGTCGCTTTCGCAGAGCAAGAAGCACCTTGCCCTCTCGCTTCCCGGCCAACCTGTTTCGGCCGAAAAGATGCAGGCCGAGCGCAATCTGAAGATCGCCAAATTCTCGCGCCTCTCGCCGCCGTCGGAAAGCGATATCCGCCAGAAGCAGCTGACGGCCGAGGCCATTCAGGCTGCGCATCAGCGCAAGATTTCCGTCCAGCTCGCCTCCGCCGTCAAGCGCGAGAAGCAGAAGGCCATGATGATCGAGGCGGCCTTTGCCCGCGCCGAACGCTCGGTCGAGCAGGAGAAGGCGATCACGGGCCAGCCGGCGCTGGTGACGGCGCTCCTGCCGGACGATTCTTCGCGCAAGAACATCCAGCCGTTCGGCCTCGTCATGGCGAAGCCGGAAGCCGAGGACGAAGACGAGGATTTCCTGGCGTCGATCCCGCTGCCCGAGGCACGGCCGGCGCTGGAGACGGTGACGATCGAGCGCAAGCCGGCCGTCGAGGAAAAGCCGGTCGCCCGCACCAAGCGCGACGAGGCGAAGGACAAGGACGAGGATGTCGCCTTCGCCAAGCCGGAGCGCTCGCTGTTCGGCGATCTCTTCAAGGGCAAGGGCAGCGGTTCCGGCTGGCCGGGCAAGGGTACGCGGGTCGCGATCTACGATGTCTCCAACGCCACGGTCCACATGCCCGACGGCACGAAGCTGCGCGCCCATTCTGGCATCGGCAAGATGCGTGACAACCCGCGCTACGAGCATGTCAAGATGAACGGCCCGACGCCGGCCGGCATCTATCGCCTGCGGATGCGCGAAAGCCGCTTCCACGGCGTCGAGGCGATCCGCATGCTGTCGGTCGATGGCCGCGATCCGAAGAACCGCACGGGCCTGCTCACCCACACCAACCTGCTGCGCGGGCAGAAGGGATCGCATGGCTGCGTGGCCTTCCAGAACTACGAGCCCTTCCTGAACGCCTTCAAGCGTGGCCACGTCACCATGCTGGTCGTGGTGCCGGAGCTGCCGTCCTCACGCAACCAGCTGGCGGCGCTCTATCGCAAGGCGGGCGCCTGAACCATCCCGTTTCCTTCTACCAAGACCGGCGCCATGGCGCCGGTCTTGGTATTTGCGCTACGTCCCGTCGTCCAACACGGCGGTTTTTTTATCAAATGTCAGTTCTCCGGCCGCCGTGGTTTAGCAAACGCTAAGAATTTTAGGCGATTTCTGGTCAGCCGCGGATTGGACCGCGGCGTTTCGCGTTTCGTTTGGGGTGCTACGTGGCTGCTTTTGATTTCGGAATGAATGCACGCGCCGTTCTGGCGGCGGTGAACCGCTCGCAGGCGATCATCGAGTTCGACCTGACAGGCCGCATCCTCCACGCCAACGAGAATTTCCTTGAGGCCGTCGGCTATACGCTGCCGGAGATCGTCGGCAAGAACCATCGCATTTTCGTCGCGCCCGACGAGGCGGCGTCGGCAGCTTACGCCGCCTTCTGGGCCAATCTGGCGAAAGGCAATTTCGACCGGGGCCAGTACAGGCGTATCGCCAAGGGCGGCCATGAAATCTGGATCGAGGCGTCCTACAATCCGGTGTTTCGCGGCGGCAAACCCTACAAGGTGGTGAAGTTCGCGACCGATATCACGGTCCTGAAGCGCAAGGCGCTTGAGGACGAGGGCAAGCTTGCCGCGCTCGGCCGCGCGCAGGCCGTCATCGAATTCACGCCCAGGGGCGACATCCTTACGGCGAACGCCAATTTCCTCTCGACGCTCGGCTACAGCCTCTCGGAAATCGTTGGCCGCCATCACTCCATGTTCTGCACGCGCGATTATGTCGACAGTCCCGATTATGCGCGGTTCTGGGAGCGGCTTGCCGAGGGCCAGTTCGCTTCGGACCAGTTCACCCGCATTGCCAAGGATGGCAGCAGCGTGCACATCCAGGCCTCCTACAATCCGATCCTGGATGCCGACGGAAAGGTCTTCAAGGTCGTGAAGTTCGCGACCGACGTGACGGAACGCGTGCGGGCAATCTCGGAGATCGGCGCGGGGCTCGGGCGGCTGGCCGAATGCAACATCCGCGTTACCATCGACGACGCTTTCGTCAGTGAATTCGAACCGTTGCGGCGCGACTTCAACAATTCGATCGCGGCCTTCCAGGAGACGCTTTCGCTCGTCCTCGACCAGACCTATGTGCAGAACCGCAGCGGCCAGGACATGCGCAAGGCTGCCGAGGAGCTTTCCGAGCGCACGCGCAAACAGGCCGTTGCGCTGGAAGAGACGGCCGCCGCCCTGACGCAGGCGACCATCGCCGTGCGTTCCTCCACCGAGCGCACGCGCGAGACGCGCAAGCTCGTGCAGGATGCGCGCGTATCCGCCAGCAGTTCGGCGCAGGTGGTGAACGATACCGTCAGCGCGATGCAGCGCATCGAGGCCGCCTCCAGCGAGATCGGCCAGATTATCGGCGTCATCGACGAGATCGCCTTCCAGACCAATCTGCTGGCACTCAATGCAGGTGTGGAAGCGGCGCGTGCGGGAGACGCGGGCAGGGGCTTTGCCGTCGTCGCGCAGGAGGTTCGCGAGCTTGCACAGCGCTCCGCCAAGGCCGCGCGCGAGATCAAGACGCTGATCACCAATTCAGGGGCGGAAGTGCAGGATGGCGTGCGCCTCGTCGGCGAAACCGGCCGGGCGCTGCAGGAAATCGGCAGCTTCGTGCAGAAGATCAACGAGAATGTCGATGCCATCGCGACCTCGGCCGCGGAGCAGGCATCCGGTCTCGAGGAGATCAGCGCCGCCGTCTCCGATGTCGACCGCATCACGCAGGAAAACGCCGCCATGGTGGAACACACGACCGCCACAAGCCAGACGCTGGCCGAAGGCGCGGTCAAGCTGAGCGACCTCGTCAACCGCTTCCAGCTCAACCGCCGCGCCCGTCGTCGCGATGGCGGCGATATCTGGACGCCGGAGGAGCGTGCGGCGCGCCTCGGGACGATGCGCAAGGCATCCTGATCCCTAGCAAGGCAGGCGGGGCCGGTGTCGGCTCCGCTCCGTCAGGCCTTCTGGACGAAACCGTCCAGCACGCGTTTCTGGCCGGCGCGGTCGAAATCGATGGTCAGCTTGTTGCCTTCGATCGACGCGACATTGCCGTTGCCGAATTTGAGGTGGAACACGCGGTCGCCGATGGCGAATTTCGAGGGTTCGCTTGTCGCTGACTTGGCGATGAGCTCTCCTTCGATCGTGCGGCCGCGCGGACCGCTTTCACCATAGCCGACGCGTTCCACCGCATGGCCCGAGCGCGAGCCCCAGTTGTCGCGCGTCGCGTCGGTGCGGTTTGCCTGCGCGCGCCGCCAGCCGGGCGTCGAATAGGCGTTCTGGAACGGCTCCTGCTTGTCGAAGCGGGATTGGCCATAACCGCTCCCGCGACCATAGCCGCCATAGGACTGCTCGACCTCCGCTACTTCCACATGCGTTTCCGGCAGCTCGTCCAGAAAGCGGGACGGCAGCGTCGATTGCCACAGGCCGTGGATGCGCCGGTTGGAAACGAACCAGATGTGGCAGCGGCGCTTGGCGCGCGTGATGCCGACATAGGCGAGGCGGCGTTCCTCCTCCAGCCCCGAGCGGCCGCCCTCGTCGAGCGAGCGCTGGTGGGGGAAGAGGCCTTCCTCCCAGCCGGGCAGGAAGACGGTCTCGAACTCCAGGCCCTTGGCCGAGTGCAGGGTCATGATCGAGACGGCGTCGAGGTCGGCATTCTGCTCGGCATCCATGACCAGCGAGACGTGATCCAGGAAGCCGCGCATGGACTCGAACGCTTCCATCGAGCGGATGAGTTCCTTGAGGTTGTCGAGGCGTCCGGGGCCTTCCGCCGACTTGTCGGCCTGCCACATCGCCGTGTAGCCGCTCTCGTCGAGGATCTGCTCGGCAAGCTCGGTGTGCGGCATCGTCTCCAGCAGCGATTGCCAGCGGCGGAAATCGGTGACGACGTCGAACAGCGACTTGCGGGCGGGCGGCTTTAGTTCGTCGGTCTGGATGATGTCGGCGGCGGCGGCGAGCATGGGGATGTCGTGCGCGCGTGCATAGTCGTGCAGTTTGCGTTTGGTCGTGTCGCCGATGCTACGTTTAGGCGTGTTAATGATACGCTCAAAAGCCAGATCGTCGGCCGGTTGGCTGACAACGCGGAAATAGGCCAGCGCATCGCGGATTTCGAGCCGCTCGTAGAAGCGCGGGCCGCCGATGACGCGGTAATTGAGGCCGAGCGTGACGAAACGGTCTTCGAATTCGCGCATCTGGAAGGACGCGCGCACGAGGATGGCCATGTCGTTGAGCTTGTGCTGCTTGCGCTGGAGCTGCTCGATTTCCTCGCCGACGGCGCGGGCCTCTTCCTCCGAATCCCAGGCCGCGTGGACCACCACCTTGTCGTCGTCGGGGTCGTGCCTGTCGGTGAAGAGGGTCTTGCCCAGCCGGTCCTCGTTATGGGCGATGAGGTGGCCGGCCGCACCCAGGATATGGGCGGTCGAGCGGTAGTTGCGCTCCAGCTTGATGACCTTGGCGCCGGGAAAATCCTTCTCGAAGCGCAGGATGTTGTCCACCTCCGCACCACGCCAGCCATAGATCGACTGGTCGTCGTCGCCCACGCAGCAGACGTTCTGCGGCGTGCCCTTCGGGCGCTGGGCGAGCAGGCGCAGCCACATATATTGCGCCGTGTTGGTGTCCTGATACTCGTCGACGAGGATGTAGCGGAATTTCTGGTGGTACTCCGCCAGCACGTCCGGATTGGCGCGGAACATGCGGATCGGGTGCAGCAGCAGGTCGCCGAAGTCGCAGGCGTTCAGCGTCTTCAGGCGGTTCTGGTAGGCGGTGTAGAGTTCGCGGCCCTTGCCGTTGGCGAAGGCGCGGGCATCGCCTTCCGGGATCTGCGCGGGATCGAGGCCCTTGTTCTTCCAGCCATCGATCATGCCGGCGAACTGCTTGGCCGGCCAGCGCTTGTCGTCGATGTTCTCCGCCTGGAGCAACTGCTTGATCAGCCTCACGACATCGTCTGTGTCGAGAATGGAGAAGTCCGAACGCAGGCCGACAAGCTCCGCATGGCGGCGCAGCAGCTTCACGCCGATGGAGTGGAAGGTGCCGAGCCACGGCATGCCTTCCACGGCGCCGCCGACGAGCAGGCCGATGCGTTCCTTCATCTCGCGCGCGGCCTTGTTGGTGAAGGTCACCGCGAGAAGCTGGCTCGGATAGGCGCGGCCGGTGGCGAGGATATGGGCGATGCGAGTGGTCAGCACCCGCGTCTTGCCGGTACCGGCGCCGGCGAGCACCAGAACGGGCCCGTCGAGGGTCTCGACGGCTTCACGCTGTTCCGGGTTGAGGCCGGAGAGATAATCGGGCGCGCGGTTGGCGTCGCGCGCCGCCATGGCGCGCGCGGCGATGCCGAGCCCCGACCCGCCGCCCGCTTTCGGGGCGGGTGCGGCCGGATTGGGGCCGAGCTGCGGGTCTTCATCGAAGAATGGAATATCGTCGTAACCGCTCATCATGCGGCTCAATGTAGTGATTCGGGACCGAAAGGCCAGTTTTGCGTTCTGCTTTTATTCCACGGGCAAAGAGATCGCTCCGAATATTGTGGAAAGCGCGGCCCGTCAGGGCTTCGCGGCATCCGCATCGAAAGCGCTGTCCACGGGGACCTGCAGGCCAAGTGCGAGCTGGTTTGTCTTGCCGGCCAGGGAAATGATGGAGAGCAGCTCGGCATATTGCGCGTCCGTCATCCCCTTCGCCTTTGCCGCTGCCGTGTGTGAGTGGACGCAGTAGCTGCAACCGTTCGTCACCGAAACGGCGATGTAAAGCATTTCCTTGATGACGGGGTCGAGTGTCGAGGGTGTCGCCATCACGGTCTTCACTTCGGCCCAGGTCCGTTCCAGAAGGGCCGGATCGAAGGCGAGATAAAGCCACATGTTGTTGATGAAATCCGATTTGCGCGTGGCGCGGATATCATCGAACACCGCCTTCACGCGGTGATCGGCTTCGAGGTTTTCGGCGGGCGTAATGGTGCTCATGACAATTCTCCGGAGGAAGCCGGCGGTGGTGCCGCCGGCCGCGTGACATCAGGCGAGGGCGAAGACGCGGGATGGACCGCCGGTGCCGCCGCGTACCTTGGGCGCGCCGACGATCAGGGTGGCGCCCTTGGCGGGAAGCTGATCCAGATTGGCGGCCGCTTCAAGCCCCCAATGACCGGAGGCGAGCCAGGCATAGTGCGTGGCAAAATCCGGTGAGATGCCGTAGTCGAGCGACAGCGTGTCGACGGCGATGCCGACGGCGGTCGAATTTTCCGCAAGATACTGCACCGCTTCGACGTGGAAGCCGGGGAAGTGCATCTTTCCCTCGCTGTCGGCGTTGCGGAACTTGTCCGTGCCGAGATGCTTGTCCCAGCCGGACAGAAGCGCGACGCAGGCCTTCTCCGGCAGGTCGCCATTCGCCGCGATCCAGGCCTTGATATCGTCGGGCGTCAGCTGCGCATCGGCATTCTCGGCGGCCTTCTTACGGATATCGATGACGGCGAGCGGCACGACGAGATCGGAAACCGGAATCTCTGCGACCGACTTGCCGTCCTCGGAAAAGTGCAGGGGGGCATCGATATGGGTGCCGGTGTGTTCGTTCACCCGCAGTTCGAACAGATTGAACTTGTGTTCCTTGTAATTGAACTTCTGCTCGCGCCAGAACTGCTGGTCGCCGAAAAAGGTCGGGAATTCCTCGTAGAGTTCGTGCGTAAGATCGGTCGCTTTCGTCGGTGCCTGTGCAAGGGCCGGGCTGAGCGCACCCGTGCCGGCTACGGCGGCGGTCGCCGCGCCGGCTGCGGCGGCGCGGAAGAAGCCCCGGCGCGAAAGCATGCGGTTCTTGACGGATTCGATGACGCAGGCGTCACACATGAGTTTCCCCTCTCGTTTGTGCGTCCCCAAGGATGCGTACCGGCCACGGACGACAAATTGGCCGGTAGGGACGCTATCACAAGCCGTGCCATGATCCAGATTACGGCATGCTCAAAGAGGCGGCGAACGGGAAACTTTTCTCCCCGGCGGCTTACCGTCCTGTAACGAACCGGCCGGGCAATCTTACAATTCCGTAATGATCGGATTCTTTCATTGCCGGTTCATTTCCAAATCGGGATACTCGCCCTATGTCGCGACGCAACATGTCGCGGTTTGCTTGTCATCGGAGAGAGAGTGCATGCGGGTTTGGAAACAGCTCCTTCTTGGCGTCGGCGTCATTTCGGCCGGCGTGCTGCTGTGGGGCCGTTTCGTGCCGGGTGCGAACGGTGTTCTGGAGGCCGCCGGCCTGCCGGAGACGGTGGTCGCGGCGATTGCGCCGGCCGGTGAGGGCAATGGGCAGGCGGGCGGCGAAGGCGGCGGGAGGAGCGGCGGCTTCGGCGGCGGCCCGGCCCTGGTGGTGACCAAGCCCGTCGCCATGGCGCTCGTCAACGACCGGCTGAACGCCATCGGTGACGGTGAGGCGATCCGCTCGGTGACGGTAACGCCCTATGCCTCCGGCAACCTGACGGAGGTTCTCGTCCAGTCCGGCAGCCGGGTGGAGCAGGGGCAGGTGATCGCCCGCCTCGACAATGACGAGCAGAAGATCGCGGCCGATCAGGCCCGTGTGGCCCGTGAAAGCGCCGAGCAGAAAGTAACCCGTCTGACCAATCTGCGCTCCTCGACCAGCGCCGCCGATCTCCAGGACGCCGAAACGGCGCTGAAGGCCGCGGAGCTGGCCTTGCGCAACGCCGAACTCATGCTCAGCCGGCGCGACATCACCGCGCCCTTCGCCGGCACGGTCGGCATCATCTCCGTCAATCCCGGCGATTACGTCACGACCACGTCCGCCATCGCACGCGTCGACGACCGTTCGAAGATCCTCGTCGATTACTGGGTGCCGGAGCGCTTCGCGACGAACATCCGCGTGGGCGGTGAAGTTACGGCCACCGCCGTGGCGCGCCCGGGTGAAACCTTCACCGGCACCATTCAGGCGATCGACAACCGTATCGACCAGGAAAGCCGCACGCTGCGCGTGCGCGCCCAGATCGAAAACCCGCAGGATCTGCTGCGCGCGGGCATGTCCTTCCAGGTGACGATGCTTTTTGCCGGCGACCGCTATCCGAGCGTCGATCCGCTTTCCGTGCAGTGGAGCGCGGACGGGTCGTTCATCTGGCGCGTCAGCGGCGACAAGGTGGAGCGCGTGCCCGTGCATATCGTCCAGCGCAATCCCGACAAGGTGCTCGTGAAGGCCGACCTCGCGGATGGCGATGCCGTCGTCGTCGAAGGCGTGCAGACGCTCAGGCCGGGCGGCGCGGTGCGCACTGCCGCCGAGCGACAGGCCCCCGCCGGCACGGAGGGTTCGTGATGTCGGGCGATGCGGTGGAGGCGAATGGCGGCGGCAAGGCGGGGTTTACCGCGCTCTTCATCCGCCGCCCGATCTTCGCGCTCGTTCTCAATACGCTGATCGTGGTCGCGGGGCTCGCCGCCTTCAATGGCGTCGAGATCCGCGAGCTTCCGTCGGTCGACCAGCCCGTCATCAGCGTCACCACCGACTTCGACGGGGCGTCGCCCGAAACGGTCGATCGTGAGCTGACCGATATCGTCGAGGGCGCGGTCTCGCGCGTCCAGGGCATCAAGGACATTTCCTCCACGTCGTCCTTCGGCCGCAGCCGCGTCACGCTTCAGTTCTCCGACACGACCGACGTCAACCAGGCGGCGAACGACGTGCGCGACGCGCTCGGCCGCGTGGCGAACAACCTTCCGGATGGCGCCGAGGAACCGCGCGTCGTCAAGGCGGATGCCGACAGCCAGCCGATCATGCGGCTTGCGCTCACCTCCGATACGCAGTCGCTCGAAAACCTGACGCTGCTCGCCGATAACGAGATCACCGACCGTCTCGCCTCCGTCGAAGGTGTCGCCGACGTGGTGGTCTACGGCGATCAGGAGAAGATCTTCCGGGTCGACGTCGACCAGTCGCGGCTTGCCGCACGCGGGCTGACCGTGGCCGACCTGCGCAACGCGCTGGCGACGGCGGCCTTCGACGTGCCCGCCGGTTCGCTGAAGAGCCAGAGCCAGGACATCACCGTTCGGGCGACGGCCGACCTTGCCACCCCCGCCGATTTCGAAAACCTCATCCTGAAGAACCACGTGCGCCTCGGCGATGTCGCGCTGGTAACACTCGGCCCAGACGATGGCTCCACTGCGTTGCGCTCGAACGGCCGGGCGGGCATCGGCCTCGGCATCATCCGGCAGGCGCAATCCAACACGCTCGACATTTCCGCGGGTGTGAAGACCATGATCGGGCAGCTCGGCGACGTGCTTCCGCCGGGAACCGAACTCAAGGTCACGAGCGACGACGCGGTGTTCATCGACGGTGCTATTCATGAGGTGGAGATCGCGCTGGTGGTCGCCGTCCTCATCGTGACGCTCGTGATCTATCTCTTCCTGCTCGACTGGCGCGCGACGCTGATCCCGACGATCAGCATGCCGATCGCGCTGATCGGCACCATCGCGGCGATCTACATGGCCGGGTTCTCCGTCAACATCCTGACGCTGCTCGCCATCGTGCTGGCAACAGGACTGGTGGTAGACGACGCCATCGTGGTGCTGGAGAACATCGTGCGCCGCCGCGCCGAAGGCCTGAAGCCGCGCGCAGCTGCCGTTCTCGGCACGCTCGAAGTGTTCTTCGCCGTCATCGCGACGACGGCAACGCTCGCCGCCGTCTTCGTGCCCCTGTCCTTCCTGCCCGGACAGGCGGGCCGGCTGTTCCGCGAATTCGGCTTCGTGCTCGCCTTCGCGATCCTGCTCTCCTCCTTCGTGGCGCTCACGCTCTGCCCCATGCTCGCGTCCCGCATGCTGACGAAGGACATGACGCACGGGCATACGGGCCTGCTCGCGCGCATCGGCGGCGCGGCTTCGCGCTTCTACCGCTCGACGCTCAGCGCCTGCCTCGGCGCACCCGTCATCGTCTTCGTCGTCGCGCTGCTTTTCACGGCCGCAGGCGCAACCTCGTTCTTCACCATCAAATCGGAACTCACGCCGACAGAGGACCGGTCCATGGTGATGCTGCGCGTGAATGCGCCGCAGGGCGTTTCGCTCGAATATGCGCAGGACCAGATGCGGCGGATCGAAGGCAAGCTGCGCCCGCTCTACGACAAGGGCGAGATCGTCAACATCTTCTCGATTTCCGGGCAGGGCGGCTCCACCAACAGCGGCTTCATGGTTTTGACGCTGGCACCCTGGAGCGAACGCGACCGCAGCCAGCAGCAGATCGTGCAGGACATCAACACGGCGGTCGCCGAGGTACCGTCCGTGCGAAGCTTCGTCACGCAGCCGAACAGCCTCGGCATCCGCGGGGCCGGCAACGGCCTTCAGGTCGCGCTCGTCGGTAACGATTATACCAAGCTCGGCAATGCCGCGGCCGAGCTCGTGCGCAAGATCGAAGACAGCGGGCGGTTCCAGAATGTGCGCCTCAACTACGAGGCCAACCAGGCGCAGCTCTCCGTAACCGTCGACCGCGAGCGTGCGGCCGATCTCGGCATCGATATCACCGGTCTTTCCGCGGCCCTGCAGGCCATGCTGGAAGGCACCAGCGTCGTGGATGTCTATGTCGAGGGCCAGTCCTATCCGGTCAAGCTTTCCTCGACCACCACGCCGATCAACGATCCGACGGACCTGGAAAACATCTTCCTGAAGACCGGAGATGGAAAGATCGTGCCGATGTCGTCCATCGCCACGCTGGAGGAAAAGGCCGTCGCGCCGCAGCTGTCACGCGAGCAGCAGCTGCGCGCCGTGTCGCTTTCGGCAGGCCTGAAGGACGGCCTGGCGCTCGGCGAGGCGCTCCAGCTGGTGCGCGAGATGGCCGAACCCTTGCTTCCGGAGGGCTCGCGCGTGCTGCCGCTGGCGGAAGCGGCGACGCTTCAGGAAAATTCCAACGGCCTCATCATCACCTTCGGCTTCGCGCTCGTCATCATCTTCCTGGTGCTGGCCGCGCAGTTCGAAAGTTTCGTGAGCGCCATCATCATCATGGTCACGGTGCCGCTCGGGCTGGCCTGCGCCGTCTTCGCGATGGTCGCGACGGGGACGTCGCTCAACATCTACAGTCAGATCGGGCTGGTGCTGCTTGTCGGCATCATGGCGAAGAACGGCATTCTCATCGTGGAGTTCGCCAACCAGCTGCGCGACCGCGGTCAGGATATCCGCAGCGCCATCGAAAATGCCTCGAATATCCGCCTGCGCCCGGTCCTGATGACGATGATCGCCACCGTCGTCGGCGCCGTGCCGCTCATTCTGGCAAGCGGCGCGGGCGCGGAGGCGCGTATCTCGCTCGGCTGGGTCCTGGTGGGCGGTCTTGGCCTTGCAACCGTCGTGACGCTTTATCTGACGCCGGTCGCCTACCTCGTCATCGCGCGGTTCACGAGCCCGCATGCCGACGAGGAGCGGCGCCTTGCCGCCGAGTTGCAGCATGCCGCGACGATCGAGCGCCGCGAGGAGCCGCCATTGCCGCAGGCGGCGGAATAGGCACGCCGAAATGCTGCCGATGAGCCGCGATTGGCGCTGGACAGGGCAGCGCCAATTTGCACAGTAACGCCTCACGGATGTGAGGACCCAGCATGGCATTGGCGGATATCAGGCGCGGCACACGCAACGACACGGGCATCGCCGCGGCGCTGCCGCAACTGGCGTCGCGGTTCGGGCAGCGCTTCCAGACCGGCGAGGCGATCCGCACCCAGCATGCGCATACCACCACCTACATCCCGGCCCAGCTCCCCGACGGCGTCGTCTTCGTGGAGAATGCCGAGGATGTGAAGGCGGTCGTGGCGATCTGCGCGGCGCTGAAGGTGCCGGTCATCCCCTTCGGCACCGGCTCCTCGCTGGAAGGGCAGGTGAACGCGCCCGAGGGCGGTATCTCCATCGATTTCAGCAACATGAAGCGCGTGCTTTCGGTCAATGCCGAAGACCTCGACTGCACGGTCGAGCCGGGTATCACGCGTGAGGAGCTGAACCTCTACCTGCGCGATACCGGGCTGTTCTTCCCGATCGATCCGGGTGCCAACGCCTCGATCGGCGGCATGGCCTCGACGCGGGCCTCCGGCACCAATGCGGTGCGCTACGGCACGATGAAGGATAACGTCCTGGCGGTCACCGTGGTGACGGCGACGGGCGAGGAGATCCGCACCGCGCGGCGCGCGCGCAAGTCTTCGGCCGGTTACGACCTGACCCGGCTTTTCGTCGGCGCGGAAGGAACCCTCGGCGTGCTGACCTCCGTCACGCTGCGCCTGCAGGGCATTCCCGCCGTCATCGCCGGCGGCATCTGCGGCTTCCCGACGCTGAAGGATGCCTGCAATGCGGTGATCATGACGATCCAGCTCGGTATCCCCGTCGCGCGCATCGAACTGCTCAACACGTTGCAGATCAAGGCCTGCAACGCCTATTCCGGCCTGACCCTGCCGGAGCAGCCGACGCTTTTCGTGGAGTTCCACGGCAACGAGGAAAGCGTGCGACTTCAGTCGGAGGAATTCGGTGCGATCGTCGCCGAATGCGGCGGTGGCGAATTCCAGTGGAGCGCCGATGCCGACGAGCGGGCGAAGCTCTGGAAGGCGCGGCACAATGTCTATTGGGCGTCGAAGGCGTTGCGTCCCGGCTATGAGGCGATTGCGACCGATGTCTGCGTGCCGATCTCGCGCCTGGCCGATTGCGTGGCCGAAACGGAGCTCGACATTGCGGAGAACGGCCTGCTCGCGCCGATCGTCGGCCATGCCGGCGACGGCAATTTCCACGTCTGCGTCGTCTTCGATGACAAGGATCCCGTGCAGATCGAACAGGTCGAGGCTTTTGTCGGACGGCTTGCCGCGCGCGCGCTCGCCATGGACGGCACCTGCACGGGCGAACATGGGATCGGGCAGGGAAAACAACGTTTCCTGCCGGACGAGCTTGGCGGCACCGTGCATCTGATGCAGCAGATCAAGCAGGCGCTCGACCCCGACGACATAATGAACCCCGGCAAGATTTTTTCGTCACTTCCGTCGATTTAGACGTTATCCTCTGAACGACTGAAGGACATTCGAGGCATGCGGCGTGCTTTCTAGGATCGGGCTTATCGTTGGCGGCTTGGTGGTCGTGGCGCTCTTCGTGGCGCTTCTCGCTCCCCTGTTCGTGGACTGGACAAGCTTTCGGCAGGATTTCGAGCGGGAGGCGAGCCGCATCATGGGGCGGCCCGTCACCGTGCACGGCAGCGTCGATGCGCGGCTGATCCCGTTTCCCTCCGTAACGCTCAACGACGTGCGGGTCGGCTCGCCGGAGGACGGCCAGCCGCTGGTCGAGGTCGCGCGCTTCTCGATGGATGCCGAACTCGCGCCGTTCCTGTCCGGCGAGGCGTTGATTTTCGACATGCGCATCGAGGAGCCGAAGGCGCGCATCAAGCTTTTCAAGGACGGCACGCTGGATTGGGCGCGCGGCCGGAAATCCGATATCCCGGCCCGCACCGTCATTCTGGAAAATGTCTCGATCACCGGCGGCGAAATCGAATTCGTCGACGAGCAGACCGGCCGCACCCGCCATGTGACGGGTCTCGATGCGCAGATTTCCGCGAAATCGCTCGGCGGGCCGTGGCGCATCGACGGGCGCGGGGCGCTCGATGGCGAAGCCGGCGCCTTCCAGCTTTCGAGCGGGCAGGTGGAGGACGGCGCGCTCTCCCTGCGCACCCGCATCGTACCCGACCGGCTGTCCTTCACCGCCGATCTGGACGGCGCCTTGAAACTCGTCGATTTCCGGCCGCAATATGCGGGCGGCTTTACCCTGTCGGAAAAGCCGCGCGCCAAGGGCGAGAAGCCTGTCGATCCGATCCGCGTCGGCGGCAAGTTCGAGCTTTCCAACGAGCGCATCCGCGTGCCGGAATACCGCCTCGAGGCCGGCGCGCAGGCCGATCCCTATGTGGTGACCGGCGAAGCGACGCTCGATACCGGCCGCGCGCCGGAATTTTTGCTCACCGCCAATGGCCAGCAGATCGACGTGAACCGCATCGGCAACAGCGGCGAGTCGGGCAAGACCGGGCGCAATCCGCAGGTCTCCGCCCGCCAGCGGCTTCAGGCGCTGCTTTCGATCGCCGCCGACATTCCCATTCCGCAGGTGCCGGGGCGGGCGAGCCTCCTGCTGCCCGCCGTGGTGATCGGCGATACGACGGTGCGCGAAATCCGGCTCGACGTGAAGCCCGATGGCGACGGATGGCTCGTCGACCAGGCGACTGTGCTTTTGCCCGGCCGAACGACGCTGGAGGCGAAGGGGCGGCTGAGGCTCAAGGACAACCGCGGCTTCATCGGCGACCTCCTGGTCGCCTCCAACCAGCCGTCGGGGCTTGCGACATGGCTTACGGGCTCCGTCGACCCTGAGATCCGCAAGCTGAAGACGGCCGGGTTTTCCGCCCGGGTGAACCTTGCCGACGAGTTGCAGCGCTTCGAGAACCTGGAGATCGCCATCGGCGGTGCAAGCCTGCTGGGACGGATGGAGCGTGAATCGCGCGCGGATGCCGTGCCGGCGCTTTCGCTGCAATTGCAGGGCAACGAGGTGCGGCTGGAATCGCTTCAGGCGCTTGTCGGCCTCGTGGCCGGCGATGCCTCGCTTTCCAGCATTGCGAGCAACGCGATCGCACTCGACCTCAAGGCCGACAGGCTGGTTGCGTTCGGCGAGACCGCATCCGGTGTGAACGCGGTCCTCTCTTCCAGGAATGGCGCGCTGACGCTCGACCGTTTCAACGTGGCCTCGCTGGCGGGCGCGGCGATTTCGGCGAAAGGCACGCTGGGCGGATCGCTGGACGCACCGGATGCCGGGCTGGACGTGACCGTGAAAGTGGAGACGATGGAGCCGCTCGCGGCCCTGCTGGCGCGTCATCTGCCGGCGCATCCGCTGCTGTCACGCTTTGCCGAGAATGCGGGCTATTACGACAACGCCGATCTCGCCATGCGCATCGCCGCCTCCGGCGGGGACGAGAACCCTGCGACCGTGACCCTGTCGGGACCGGTCAATGACGGGCGGGTGGATATCAGACTTTCGGCGGCAAGCCTCGCGGACCTGCTGGCGGCGCGCGATTTCGAGCTGAACGGCAGCCTGTTCAATCCGCGCACCGTGGTTCTGGCTGGCCAGGCGGGTCTCGTGCCCCTCCCGTTCGATGCCGATCCGGACGGCACCATCACGATCGAGGCCAAACAGCCCGCCGATGGGCCGGCTACGGTTTCCGCAGCGTTCAAGGCCGGCGGCACGACGGTTTCCGCCGCGGGCACGGCAGCGCTTTCGGCGGATGATTTCCTGAACGGCGCGCTCACGCTTTCCGTCGCCAGCGACGACATCGAGCCCTATCTGATGATGAACGGCATCGCGGTGCCGCAGGCGGGCACCGGGCTGCCGCTCACCTTGCAGGCCAAGCTGGACACCGGCGCCGAGAGCGTCGCGATCACCGACATCGCCGGCAAGGCGGATCGCAATGGCTTCTCCGGCGCGCTGACCTTCGACCGTGCGGCGACCGCGCTGAAGGGCACGGGCTCGCTGCGCATCGACACGGTGGATTTCGCGTTCCTCGCCGAGGCGGTCGGCGGGCCGGTGACGGATGTGGCGGATGGCGGGCTGAACGGCGCGCCGCTGACGCAGCCCCTCTTGGATAATGCCGACGTTTCGGTGGCGCTGGAGGCCGGCGCCTTCTGGCCGGGCCTCTATGGCGCGGTGGACGGTTTCAAGGCGAACCTCGCCTGGAAGGGCAGCGAATTCGAGCTGACGGATATGGCCGGCGCGTGGCTGGGCGGCAGGCTTTCCGGCCGCGTGAAGGTCTCGAATGCCGAGGAGAACGGCCTGTTCGAGGCGCGCATGGACCTTGCCGGGGTGGATGTCTCCAAGGCGGTCTGGGCCCGACCGGGTGGCGCGGTCGCGAGCGGCAAGGCGGATGTGACGCTGGCCGTCGATGCCTCGGGCAAGAGCGTGCGCGGCATGGTGGAGGGCGCCAGCGGCTCGGGCGAGGCGAAGATTTCCGACCTCGTGCTGCACGGCCTGGACACGTCGGCCTTTCCCGCCCTGCTGGCGGCGGCCGACGCGATCGAGGGCGACATCACGCCGGAGCGGGTGGCGGGCTTTGCCGCCGACGCCATCCTGAAGGGCGAGGCATCCCTTGGTGCCGTGCGTGTTCCGCTCGCGCTTGCCAGCGGCAGGTTGCGCGCGCAGAGCGTCGCAGCCGAAAACAGCGGTGCGGCGCTCTCCGCCGATGCCGATCTCGATCTTGCCGGCGATGCGATGACCGGCCGGCTCGCCGTGACCTTCAAGGCGGGTGAGGATGCGCTGGCGGGTGCTGCGCCCGAAGTGTCGCTCGATTATCGCGGTCTCATCGAGGCTCCCGGCGTCACGTTGGATGTCCAGCCTCTGGCCAACTATCTCTCCCTGCGGCGTTTCGAGACGGAGCGCCGGCGCGTCGAGACGCTCCAGGCCAATGTGCTGGAGAAACAGAGGTTGCGGCGCGAAGCGGCCCTTTATCGCGCACGTGCCGATGAACGCGCGGCCCGTGCCGAGGCCGAGCGCCTGCAGATGGAGGAAGAGCAGCGCCGCCGCGTCGAAGCCCAGGAGCGTGCGGAGCAGGAACGGTCCACCCGGGCGGCGGCCGAGGAAGCCGAACGCGTGCGGCGCAACGAGGAAGAGAACGCTCGCCGTATCCTGGCCGCGCAGGAAGAAGCGCGCAGGCTTGCCGAGCAGCGCGCCGCGCAGGAGGCGCGCAAGGCGGAGGAAGAGGCGCGCCGCCGTCGATTGCCGGCCACGGGTGGGGAGGCGGTGGAGCGCGGCGGCGAGTTGCCGCCGGTCGATGGCGGGAGAAACCTGAACTTCGAAAGCCTGCCGGGTGTCAACTGATCGCGGCGTCCCGCACTTTCGTCTTCAGCCATTCCAGCACATGAAGGCGTAGCGCCGAGGAGAGGTTGTCATCAACCGCACGCGCGTCGTCGATCTCGCGGATCAGCGCGGCGACGGGCATTTCCCGTTCGTCGGCGATAGCCTTAAGCTCGTCGTGGAAAAGCGGCTCGAGCGAGAAGCTCGTGCGGTGGCCGTGCAGCGTGGTGGAATATTTGCGGATCATACCGATCGTGGTGTCTGGCTGGGGGAGATTGGCAGATCGATTCCGGTTCCGGCGGCAAGCCGTTGAAAGATCACTCTTTCGTCTCGTCGGGCCGCTCGATGCGGCCCTGGTCGAGCGTGCGCCTCGCCTTGTCGTTGAGGGCATCCGTCAGCGTCTTCTCGGCCTTGGTACGGCCGAAGGTCAACCGGTTCTGCTCGGCCTGCCGCTCCTTTTCGGAGCGGGCCTTCTGCTTGCGGAACTGGCGAAGGTTGACGACGTCGCCGCTCATGCCGTGCTCAGTTCTTCTTGCGGAAGGAATCGAGCGAGACCACGGAGCCGCCCTTGTCGCCGCCACCGCCGGTGGGGGGCGTGGGTTCCTCGACGGGCTCCTCGGTCTTTTCCGCGACCGGGTAGGCGGTGATTTCGGCGGAGTGATCGTCCTCGCCTTCTTCCTCTGCGGCGGGAACGTCGAACTCCAGCTCGAAGCTGACCGAGGGGTCATAGAAGCCGCGGATGGCGTTGAAGGGAATGACGAGCTTTTCAGGCGTGTCGGAGAAGGACAGGCCGATCTCGAACAGGCTCTCGGTGACCTTCAGGTCCCAGAACTGGTGCTGCACGACGATGGTCATCTGCTCGGCATATTTCGCCTTGAGATGCTGCGAGATGCGCACGCCGGGCGCATTGGTCAGGAAGGTGATGAAAAAATGGTGCTCGCCCGGCAGGTGGCCGGTGACCGCGACTTCGGACAAAACCTTGCGAATGACGCCGCGCAGAGCGTCCTGGGCGAGAATGTCGTAGCGAATGTGGTCTTGCGCCATCCGTTCCTGTCTTTCTTTCTGATGCCTTTGTCTTCAGGCATTGCACTTCATCTCGTGCCTTCCGACGCGAGTCATCTGGGACAGCTATAGACCATTTCAAGAGATTGGAGAAGGTGAAGGCTTCTGTTGCCAGGTGCCTTCGGACCCCGCCTGCCGGTGCGACCCGTCAGGACTTTGAGTGAAGTGTCACACCGCCATTAGGCAGCGAGACGAGCTTCCGCATAGTTGTCGTTTGCAACTACAAGTTTAGCCCGATAACGGTGGTACAATGCCGAGCAAAAAGTCGATCTTTACGCCCTTGTCGATCCTATTTCGCCCCCATCAAAAGCCGGTCGGTCATGCTTTGACCGGTTTTTGGTGGAGGCGCCGGGTACCGCCCCCGGGTCCAATGGGTTTATTACACCGCTCGTTTATTGCCATAGCTGCCGAAGCAGCAATCCACATATAGGCATTCTGTCCGGCCAAGGAAAGGGGGGCCGGCGGGGATTTGACACCGGGCGGGCGTTCAGGCGAGCCGCGCAGCCGGTGGAACCGGCAGCTCCGCCCATTGTGACTGGAATTCGCTGCGTGGCACGGGGCGCCCGAAGTAATAGCCCTGGAAGGCGGTGCAGCCGAAGGACCGGAGCAGACCCAGTTGCTCCAGCGTTTCGACCCCTTCGGCGACCACGGCAAATTCCAGCACATGCGCCATGTCGAATATGCTTTTGAGCAGCACGCGGTTTCGCCGGCTCTCCACGATATCCTGCACGAAGGAGCGGTCGATCTTGATTTCCTGCACGGGCAGCCGGCGCAGGTGGCTGAGGGAGGAATAGCCCGTGCCGAAATCGTCGAGCGATATGAAGAGACCGGCAGCCCGCAGGGCGCGCATCCTTTCGCTGATCGCGTCGATATCGCCGGCCATCATGCTTTCGGTAAGTTCGAGCTTGAGAAGGGCCGGGTCGAGCTCCAGCGTGCGCAGGCAATCCAGGACCGTGTCGACGAAATCCGGCTTCGTGAAGTGGTCGGCGCTGACATTGATCGCGAGTTTCAGCCCGCTCGTCGCCGGGTCGTGACGCCATGCCGCGAGCGTCTCGCAGGCCTGTGCCAGGACCCAGTCGCCGATGGCCGGCATCAGGCCCGCTTGTTCTGCGGCGGGGATGAATTCGGCGGGCGGAACGTGGGTTCCGTCGCCGCGTCGCCAGCGCAGCAGGGCTTCGGCCCCCGTCAGCCGGCCGGACTCGTCGACCTGGGGCTGGTAGAACAG
The DNA here is from genome assembly GCF_004514425.2 of Shinella sumterensis. Taxonomy (GTDB): domain Bacteria; phylum Pseudomonadota; class Alphaproteobacteria; order Rhizobiales; family Rhizobiaceae; genus Shinella; species Shinella sumterensis. The sequence goes on along the minus strand of NZ_MYFN02000003.1, from coordinate 241,307 downwards.
CTCGAATTCCCGGTTTCGCAGTGCCATCTTGATGGCGCGCGCCTTGTCGAGGTCGCGGGCGAGCTCCAGTTGCATGACATAGACGCCGACGCACAGCAGTCCGACGGCGACGATGGTGTTCACCCAGGAGCCGTAGATCTGGATTGCTTCCGGTATCGGCCGGGCGAAGGAGGGGGCCGCGGTGCTGCTGGCGAAAACGATAAAGGCGATCACGCAGAGCGCCACGATCGCAAGCTGCGGCCGGGATTGTTCGCGCCGGTAATTGATGTAGCCCAAAAGCGCCAGCACGAGCAGGAAGAGATGGGATACCCTCGGCGCGGCGGCGCGCGGCACGTCGAAGACCAGGCAGAACATGGTGATGATCACCAGAAAGGCCGCCTGGGAAAACAGAAGCGCGGCCGAAAACCGGTTGCTGCGGGCCAGCGCCAGGCTCAGGAGCGCGACGCAAACCACGGCGACATCCAACGCCACCAGAGGCCAAGTGCCCATGAGGGCAAAGGTGATGCCCCATCCGCAGGCCGTGACACCCACGGCCAGCGATGCAAGGCCGTAGATCAGCCGGAACCGGTTTGAGTAGTTTTCCTTCGGTTTCACGGATGATCCGCCCAGTGAGATGAGCGGCCATGATCGCTGAAATTCGTTCAGAAATTGCAAAAGGCTTCCGAACCGGCCTTCTGCAACCGCGAATAGGATAAGGCGCCTTAAGCCAAAAGCCGGGAAAATCCTATTTGCCGTTTGGCCGTTGCGGCGTCTGGCTTTAATATAGCGCGCTGAATCAGGAAACGGCGGCGACCATGCAGCAATATCTCGACCTTCTCGCGCATGTCATGGAAAACGGCAGCGACCGGGGTGACCGGACCGGTACCGGCACGCGCGGCGTTTTCGGCTACCAGATGCGGTTCGATCTCGAGGAAGGCTTCCCGGTGCTGACCACCAAGAAGCTGCATCTGCGGTCGATCATTCATGAACTCCTGTGGTTCCTGAAGGGCGAGACCAATATCGCCTACCTGCACGAGAACGGCGTCACGATCTGGGACGAGTGGGCGGACGAAAAGGGCGAGCTCGGGCCGGTCTACGGCTATCAGTGGCGCTCATGGCCGACCTATGACGGCCGTCATCTCGACCAGATCGCCGCCGTCGTCGAAAGCATCCGGCGTAATCCCAATTCGCGCCGCCACATCGTCTCCGCCTGGAATCCGGCGCTGGTCGACGAGATGGCGCTTCCGCCCTGCCACTGCCTGTTCCAGTTCTACGTGGCGGACGGCAGGCTGTCCTGCCAGCTCTACCAGCGTTCGGCGGATATCTTCCTCGGCGTGCCCTTCAACATCGCGTCCTACGCGCTGCTGACCATGATGGTCGCGCAGGTGACGGGGCTGCGGCCGGGCGATTTCGTGCACACGCTGGGTGACGCGCATATCTATTCGAACCATTTCGAGCAGGTGCGCACCCAGATGACGCGCCGCCCGAAGCCCTTGCCCTTCATGAAGATCAATCCCGAAGTGAAGGACCTTTTCTCCTTCAAATTCGAGGACTTCGAGCTGGTCGGCTACGAAGCTGATTCAACCATCAAGGCGCCCATCGCCGTCTGATTTCTTTGAAAGTCTGTCTTGCATGAATGAACCCCGGATCGTGCTCGTGGTCGCCGTCGCCAGCAACGGTGTCATTGGCCGCGACGGCGACTTGCCGTGGCGGCTGCCGTCCGACCTCAAGCGCTTCAAGCAGCTGACCCTCGGAAAGCCTGTCGTCATGGGCCGCCGGACGTGGGATTCCATCGGCCGGCCGCTGCCGGGGCGCCCCAATATCGTCATTACCCGCGATCCGGCCTTTTCCGCGCCGGGCGCGCAGGTGGTCGCCTCGCTCGACGACGCGCTGGCCGCTGCGCGGCGGGAAGCGGAAACGCTCGGCGTGGACGAGATCTGCGTCATCGGCGGCGGGCAGATCTATGCGCAGGTCTTCGGCCGTGCGGATATCCTGCATGTCACCCATGTCGAAGCGGATGTGGAAGGCGACACGCGCTTCCCCGATATCGACCCGGCTTCCTTCGAAAAGGTCGTGGAGGAGGAGATTCCCCGCGGTGAGAAGGACAGTCACGCCATGCGCTTCGTCACCTGGCGCCGGAAATCGGCCGTTTAAGCGGTAAAACCCATCGATCACGAACTATTTTGCCGCAAGGACACCCAAGCCGGGCGGGATTTGTTGAAAGGTGCCGGTGGGATACCTATAACGGGTTCACATCGCGTTGCGCGGCGAAACAATCCGCGACATGCGCCTATGGGGATTTATAGAAAGAGGTATTGATGCCCTGGAGCAATCAGAATGGCGGCGGCGGCCCTTGGGGTGGCGGCGGCGGTGGTGGAAACAATCAGGGGCCATGGGGGCAGGGACCGAACCGTCCTCGCGGCGGTGGCGGCAGTGGTAACGGTGGTCCGCCCGATATCGAGGACATCATCCGGCGCGGCCAGGACAAGCTGAAGACCGTCATGCCCGGCGGTTTCAACGGCGGTGTCGTCGTCATCGCACTGCTTCTCGTCGGCGTCTTCTGGCTGATGAACTCCATCTATACCGTCCAGCCGGACGAGCGCGGCGTCGAACTGCGTTTCGGCAAGCCCAAGCAGGAAATTTCCATGCCGGGCCTGCACTTCCATCTCTGGCCCTTCGAGACGGTCGAGCTGGTCAAGATCACCGAACAGCAGCGCAATATCGGCCGCCGTTCGGCCGCGTCGAACTCCGACGCTTCGGGCCTGATGCTCACCGGCGACCAGAACATCGTCAATGTGCAGTTCTCGGTGCTCTACACGGTCACGGATCCGCAGTCCTACCTCTTCAATCTTGAAAATCCGGCCGAAACGCTGCAGCAGGTCGCCGAAAGCGCCATGCGCGAAGTCGTCGGCCGCCGTCCGGCGCAGGACATCTTCCGCGATAACCGTCAGGCCATCGCCGAAGGCGTGAAGACGACGATCCAGGCGACCATGGATGCCTATGGCGCCGGCATCTCGATCAACACGGTCGCCATCGAGGATGCGGCTCCGCCGCGCGAAGTGGCCGATGCCTTCGACGAAGTGCAGCGCGCCGAACAGGACGAAGACCGTTTCCTGGAAGAAGCCAACCAGTACGCCAACCAGAAGCTCGGTGCCGCACGCGGTCAGGCCGCGCAGATCCGCGAAGAGGCAGCCGCCTACAAGGATCGCGTCGTCAAGGAAGCCGAAGGTGAGGCGGCACGCTTCATCTCCATCTACGACCAGTACAAGATCGCGCCCGACGTGACGCGCAAGCGCCTCTTCCTTGAAACCATGGAAGGCGTGATGAAGAACTCCAAGAAGGTCATCATCGATGAAAAGCAGGGCGGACAGGGCGTCGTTCCCTTCCTTCCCCTTAACGAACTCGGTCGCACGACCGGTCAGCAGGCAGGAGGTTCGCAGTAATGGGTAACCGTTTGCCAGCCGTTTTGATCGCCCTCGGCGTTCTTCTCTTCATCGCCTATTCGTCGGTGTTCGTCGTCAACGAGCGCCAGCAGGCGATCGTCATCCGCTTCGGCCAGATCCAGGACGTGAAGACCGAGCCGGGCCTGTACTTCAAGCTTCCCTTCGGCTTCATGGATGCCGACAGCGTCCAGTATATCCAGGATCAGGCCCTGCGCTTCGATCTCGACGATATCCGTGTCCAGGTCTCGGGCGGCAAGTTCTACGAGGTCGATGCCTTCGTGGTCTACAAGATCACGGATGCCCGTCGCTTCCGCGAAGCCGTCTCGGGTGACCGGGAATCGGCCGAGGCCCGCCTCAGCACCCGTCTCGATTCGGCTCTGCGCCGCGTCTACGGTCTGCGCGGCTTCGAATCGGCTCTTTCCGAAGAGCGCGCGTCGATGATGCGTGAAGTTCGTGGCGAACTGACCGCCGACGCCTCCAACCTCGGCCTCACCATCGAGGATGTCCGCATCCGCCGCACGGACCTTACGCAGGAAGTCTCTCAGCAGACCTACGAGCGCATGAAGGCCGAGCGTCTGGCGGAAGCCGAACTGATCCGCGCCCGCGGTAACGAAGCCGGCCAGCGTCGCCGCGCCATCGCCGATCGTCAGGTCGTCGAGTTCATCGCGGCCGCCCAGCGCGACTCGGAAATCCTGCGCGGTGAAGGCGACGGCGAACGCAACCGCGTCTTCGGCGAGGCCTTCTCCCAGGATCCGGCCTTCTTCGACTTCTACCGGTCGATGAGCGCCTACCGGGATTCGATGAGCTCGTCGGATACGACGCTCGTGCTGTCGCCGCAGTCGGAATTCTTCCGCTATTTCGAGGACGCGGCTGGCACACGGCCGGCGGCCACGGGCACCGGTGCGGGCACGACGAACGGCACGGCCACGACGCCGTCGACCGCAAACTGAGAACGCCATGTCCGATTTCCTGACGGGGATCGCGTTCTTCCTGATCATCGAGGGGCTGGTGTACGCACTGGCCCCTTCGGTTTTGAAGCGCATGGCGGAACTGCTGCCGCAAATCCCGGAAAACCAGCTCAGGCTTTCGGGGCTGTTTGCCGTGGCGCTTGGCGTTTTGATGGTGTGGTTCCTCCGCAGCGCCTGAAGGCCGCCCTTGCGAGCGGCGGTGAAGACAGGCAAAAGTTCAGACAAATCATCGTGGCAGACTGATTTTTGCCGTATCCGCGGCGAACACTCGCCAGAGCCGACCAGACCCGAGAGGATGCCGAACATGGCCTTGAAGATGAAGTCCAGCGTTGCCAATGCGGCGCTCACGCTTGCGATGAGCTTTTCGCTGGCCGCCGGCCCGCTCGCAGCACCAGCAATGGCCCAGGCGCGCCAGGCCGGACCGGAATCGGTGGCCGACCTTGCCGAAGGCCTGCTGGACGCGGTGGTCAACATTTCGACCTCGCAGAACGTGAAGAACGAGGACAAGGCGCCGATGCCGCAGGTGCCGGAAGGCTCGCCCTTCCAGGACTTCTTCGACGAGTTTTTCAAGGGCGATGGCGGCGAGGGCTCCAACCAGGGGCAGACGGTCAATTCGCTGGGGTCCGGTTTCGTCATCGACCCGGCCGGCTATATCGCCACGAACAATCACGTCATCGAAGGCGCCGACGATATCGAGGTGAATTTCGCCAACGGCTCCAAGCTGAAGGCCAAGCTCGTCGGAACCGACCCCAAGACCGACCTCGCGCTGCTGAAGGTCGAGCCGAAGGCTCCCTTGAAGGCCGTTCCGTTCGGCGATTCCCGCGTCATGCGCATCGGCGACTGGGTCATGGCCATCGGCAACCCCTTCGGGCTCGGCGGCTCCGTGACGGTCGGCATCATTTCCGCGCGGGGCCGCAACATCAATGCCGGCCCCTACGACAACTTCATCCAGACGGACGCGGCCATCAACCGCGGCAATTCGGGCGGCCCGCTGTTCAACATGAAGGGCGAGGTCATCGGCATCAACACGGCCATCATCTCGCCGTCGGGCGGCTCGATCGGTATCGGCTTCTCGGTCCCGACGGAGCTGGCGCAGAACATCTTCTCGCAGCTTCGCGAGTTCGGTGAGACCCGCCGCGGCTGGCTCGGCGTGCGCATCCAGCCCGTTACCGATGACATCGCCGAAAGCCTGGGCATGAGCGAGGCGAAGGGCGCGCTCGTTGCCGGCATCATCAAGGGCGGGCCCGTCGACAACGGCGTGATCCAGACCGGCGACGTCGTCATCCGTTTCGACGGGAAGGATGTGCATGAAATGCGCGATCTGCCGCGCGTCGTCGCCGAAAGCCCCGTCGGCAAGGCCGTCGACGTGGTGCTCCTGCGCAACGGCAAGGAAATGACCGTGAAGGTCACGCTCGGCCGTCTCGAAGACGGCGAAAAGCAGGTGGATGCCGAAGACGATGCGGCAACGCCGGACGAAGGCACGACCGAAGAGGATACGACGACCGGCGGCGAAGAGCTGGCCGAGCCGCAGAAGGCCGAGCTGGTGCTGGGCATGGGCATCGGCGATCTCGACGAAGCCGCCCGCAAGACCTTCAACATCGTGGAAAGCGTCAAGGGCGTTGTCATCACCGAGGTGACCCCCGACACGGCGGCCGCCGAGCGTGGCATCGTGCCGGGCGACGTGATCGTCGAGATCGGCCAGGAGGCCGTGGCGACGGCCGAGGAAGTCAAGGCCCGCGTCGCCAAGCTCAAGTCGGAAGACCGCCGCAACGCGCTGCTGATGATCGCCGACCGCACCGGCGCGCTGCGCTACATCACAGTGCGCATCGACTGAAAGGCGAGTCCCGTCAGGGACTTGGCGACGTCAATGCAGAGATTGATTCAGGTCGCTGGAGCATTGCTTCAGCGGCTTTTCTACGCCGTGACAAAGTCGCTCTTGCGGTAGCCCTGCAGGTAGAGCAGTGCGGTGAGGTCGCCGTGGTCGATGCGGATCTTCGCTTCGGCCGCCACCGCGGGCTTGGCGTGCAGCGCGACGCCCGCGCCCGAGAGGTGCAGCATGCCGAGATCGTTTGCGCCATCGCCGACGGCCATCGCCTCTTCGGGAGAAATGCCGAGGCGGGCGGCGATCTCATTGAGGGCGTCGACCTTGGCCTGTTTTCCGAGGATGGGTTCGGCGACCTCGCCGGTCAGCCTGCCATCCGCGTCGAGAAGAATGTTGGCGCGGTTCTCGTGGAAGCCGAGCGTGGCGGCGATGCGGCTGGTGAAGACGGTGAAACCGCCGGAGACGAGGGCGGTGTAGTAGCCCTTCGCCTTCATGGTGGCGATCAGCTCGCGTCCGCCCGGCGTCAGCGTGATGCGCTTTTCGATCACCTCGTCGATGACGGAGACCGGCAGGCCCTCGAGCAGGGCGACACGCTCGCGAAGCGCGGGTTCGAAGGCGATCTCGCCATTCATGGCGCGGGCGGTGATGGCGGCGACCTTCTCCTTTAACCCGACCTCGGCGGCCAGCTCGTCGATGCATTCCTGGCCGATCATGGTGGAATCCATGTCGGCGATCAGCAGCTTCTTGCGCCGCGTTTCCGCCGCCTGCACGGCGAGGTCCACCGGCGCATCGCCGATGACCGTTCGCAGCGTCGCGCTCGCAGCCTCGATGTCGCTGTCGTCGCGCAGGGCGATATCGCAGGCGATGCCGTCTGCCAGCCAGTAGAGACCGGAAGCCTTGACGGCATCCGCGGCCTTCTCGGCAAGCGATGGCGTCAGAACAGGATTTGACGGATTGGCGACAAGCGTGGCAACGAAAGCCATGATGAGAAACCTTGATCGAATGCAGGACGCGATCCTGATAACGGGCCCGACGGCGAGCGGCAAGTCCGCGCTTGCGGTGCGCCTTGCTGCCGAGCATGGCGGGGTCGTGGTCAACGCCGACAGCATGCAGGTCTACGACACGCTGGGCATCCTCACGGCACGGCCGCAGCCGCAGGATCTGGAGGGCGTCGAGCATCGGCTTTACGGTCACGTGCCGGCCGCGGCCGCCTATTCGACGGGCGAATGGCTGCGCGAGGCGACCGCTCTTGTCGCCGAACTGCGCGAACGGCAGACGCTGCCGGTCTTCGTCGGCGGTACCGGGCTTTATTTTCGCGCGCTGACCGGCGGTCTCTCGGATATGCCTGACATCCCTGACGATGTGCGGGAGCGGCTGCGCGCGCGGCTTGCCGCGGAAGGACCCGAAGCGCTGCACCGGGTACTCGGCGAGCGTGATCCCGAAACGGCCGCGCGCCTGATGCCCGGTGACGGCCAGCGTATCCTCCGTGCGCTGGAGGTGCTGGACGCGACGGGGCGCTCCATCTCCACATTCCAGGCGGGGTCGGGGCCGGCGGTGATTGATCCGGCGCGCGCGCGAAAGATCGTCGTCCTGCCGGACCGGGCCGTCCTTGCCGCCCGCATCAACCGGCGCTTCGGCGAGATGCTGAAGACCGGTGCGGTGGAGGAGGTGAAGGCGTTGATGGCGCTCGATCTTTCACCCGCCATGCCGGTCATGAAGGCGATCGGCGTGCCGCAGATCGCGGCCATGCTGGCGGGCGAGATGAGCGAGGCCGATGTCATCGAGCGCGGTGCGGCCGCGACACGGCAATATGCCAAGCGCCAGATGACGTGGTTCCGCAACCAGCTCGATGAGAGCTGGCAGCGCATCGACCCTAGCGCCTGATCAGGCTGCTCAGCGGCTTTTTCAAAAGCTGCTCGCGGATGGAGCCTTCGCGGCGCGGTTCCTGCTGCTCGCCGAAGGCGGGGCGCGGCGGCTGGCGGTAGGGATCGGCTTCCGGGCGGCGCGGCTCTGCCGCAAGCTCGCGGCGAATGGAATCGAAGCGCTCGTTTGCCGGGGGCTGGTATGCGCTTGCGGCGCCGGGCAGCATGTCGGGTCGATAGGGTTCGTGGGCTGTCGGTTGCGGCGCCTTCTGTGCCGCGGCTTGCAGCGTATCGATATAGTCCTCCTCGTCCTCGTAGGGCGCGTCCTCGTATCCGCTTGTTGCGACAGCGCTCGTATCGCGCGCCGCAAGATAGGAAGACTGGAAGCCGGAAATGTCAGGACCTGCGACCGACCGCATACGCGCCACGATGGAGCGAAGATCGACGCTTTGTGGCGTTTCTTCCGTATGTATGTTGCCCGTGCCGTTGGCCTTGGGCAACCGGTTCGTATCGACGCGGGCGAAGCGCATGCGCATCGGCACCGCCACCGCCTCGCCGAAGGCGATCGCCTCGCCATTGCCGATCGAGGAGATGAAGCTCGTCGTGGAGGACGACGAATTGGGGATCGCCGAGCGGATGATGTCCTGGTCGCGGTCGTTGGCAAGCCGCATGGCGAAGATCGTCGAGCATTGCGACAGGATGGTCGGATCGAGTTCGCCCGGGCGCTGCGTGATGATGCCGAGCGAGACGCCGTATTTGCGGCCTTCCTTGGCGATGCGGGCAATGGCCTGGCGCGTCGGCGTGAAGCCGAGATTGGGATCGGCCGGCACGTAACGGTGCGCTTCCTCGCAGACCACGAGCATGTGCACGCCGCCGTGGCTCCACAGGCCGATTTCGAAGGCCATGCGGCAAAGAACCGATGCCACCGAGTTCACCACTTCCGAGGGGATGCCGGCGAGCTGGAAGGTCGTCACCGGCTGGCCGTCGCCTGGAATGCGGAAGATGCGGGCGATGGTGTCGAGGATGGTGTCGGTGATCGTGTTCGAGGAGAACATGAAGTGGTAGCGCGGATCGTTGATCGCCGACATGATCTTGCTCTTGAGCGAGCGCAGGTGCGGCTTTTCCGCCCGTCCCTCGAGGCGGCCGATCCGTTCGTCGACCAGCGCCAGAAGGTCGGCCACACGGAAAGGCACCGGCGTATCGGCGGTGATCGAGCTTTTTTCGCTGGTGCGGCGCATCAGGCCGCTTTCGGGCGAACCGCGGAAGGCGCGCTTGGCCTCCGGAATCAGGTCGCGCAGGATGTCCATTTCCTCCGGCACGGGCGGGCGGCCGCGGAAGATCACTTCGGCGAACTCCTCCAGCCGGAAAAGCCAGAACGGCAGGTCGAGCGTGTCCGTATCGATGACCATGGCAAGGTCGCCGAAGGCGGAGGCGAATTCGTTGTGCGGGTCGAGAATGAGCACGCGCAGCTGCGGATCGGCCTGGATCGCCTTGTGAAGCAGGAGGGTAACGGCGGTGGACTTGCCGACGCCCGTCGTTCCCACGATGGCGAAGTGTTTCTCCAGCATCGAGGGCACGTGGATGGTCGCGTCGATCTGGTCGTCCTGTGTCAGCTTGCCGATGATGCAGACATCGTCCTTGCCGGTATCGTAGACCTTTGCCAGATCCGCGGCGCGGATCCTGTGCGCGATGGCGCCGAGATAGGGATAGTCGCTGATGCCGGCCGAAAACTCCTCGCGGCCATCGGCGCCCACGCGCACCTCGCCCATCAACTCCACTTCGACATGGAACGTCGTGTCGCGGTTTTCGGTCCAGTTCTGCTGGTCGGTGGCCATCGAATAGACGAGGGCGACGATGCGGTTGCGGCCGACGGAAATCGAGACGAGGCGGCCGACGGCCCAGAGCTCGGTGAGGGCGGTTTCCCCGCCTTCCGCCGTGGCGCAGATGGTGGCACGCGACCCGCTGCAGGCGACGACACGGCCCAGCATTCGGTTTCCGGCGGCCATCTCATCGCGGCGTTCCTGTTCGCCTGCGGTGATCGACGTCTGAAAATCGTTGTTCAGCAAATCCGGCGCTCCTTGCCTCCGATCCTTCACTTTAGGGAATCCGGCTTAATAACCCGTTTCCGGTTGTGGCAGGTTTCAGCGGCTCCGGCGGCGCGGCTGCCCCTGATCGTGCCATCGGGATGGAGCAAAAGGCGTTGACGCGCATTCGATTTGCCGTTAACACTCCGCACCATGAAAAACTTCACGACGATCATTCTTGTGGTGGGAAGGCGCATGGGCAGGATGGTGTAACCATCCGGCGAAAGCACCCATGCGCGGTAAGCAGGCTCCTCCAGGGGGCCTTTTTTTATGCCCGAAAATTCTATAAGCACCCTGACAATACGAAAGAAACGGACGGAAACATCCGATGAGCGGAACAGAAAACCAGATGACGGGCGCCGAAATTGTCTTGCAGGCCCTGAAAGACAACGGCGTCGAACATATCTTCGGCTATCCGGGCGGTGCCGTCCTGCCGATCTATGACGAGATCTTCCAGCAGGACGACATCGAGCACATTCTCGTGCGTCACGAGCAGGGCGCCGGCCACATGGCCGAAGGTTATGCCCGCTCCACCGGCAAGGTCGGCGTCATGCTCGTCACCTCCGGTCCCGGCGCGACCAATGCCGTCACGCCGTTGCAGGACGCGCTGATGGATTCGATCCCGCTCGTCTGCCTCACCGGCCAGGTTCCGACCACGCTCATCGGATCCGACGCCTTCCAGGAATGCGACACGGTCGGCATCACGCGTCCCTGCACCAAGCACAACTGGCTGGTCAAGGACGTCAACGATCTCGCCCGCATCATCCATGAGGCCTTCCGCATCGCGCAGTCCGGTCGTCCGGGCCCCGTCGTCGTCGATATCCCGAAGGACGTGCAGTTTGCGACCGGCACCTACACGCCGCCATCGGCAGCGCCCATCCAGAAAAGCTATCAGCCGAAGACCTCCGGCGACGCGCGCGCCATCGAAGCCGCGATCAGCCTGATGAAGGGTGCCCGTCGCCCCGTCATCTATTCCGGCGGTGGTGTCGTGAATTCCGGTCCGGAAGCCTCGCGCCTGCTGCGCGAACTGGTCGAGATCACCGGCTTCCCGATCACGTCGACGCTGATGGGCCTGGGCGCCTATCCGGCATCGGGCAAGAACTGGCTGGGCATGCTCGGCATGCACGGCTCCTACGAGGCGAACATGGCGATGCATGATTGCGATGTCATGGTCTGCATCGGCGCGCGTTTCGACGACCGCATCACCGGCCGTCTCAACGCGTTCTCGCCGAACTCGAAGAAGATCCATATCGACATCGACCCGTCCTCGATCAACAAGAACGTTCGTGTCGACGTACCGATCCTGGGCGATGTCGGCGCCGTTCTGGAGGACATGGTTCGCCAATGGCGCGCCGGTTCGAAGACGTATGACAAGGCCATCCAGGCGGATTGGTGGACGTCGATTGCCAAGTGGCGTGCCCGCAACTCGTTTGCCTACAAGGCGAGCGACGACGTGATCATGCCGCAATATGCCATTCAGCGTCTCTACGAGCTGACCAAGGATCGCGACACCTACATCACGACGGAAGTTGGCCAGCACCAGATGTGGGCGGCGCAGTTCTACGGCTTCGAGCAGCCCAACCGCTGGATGACCTCGGGCGGCCTCGGCACGATGGGCTATGGCTTCCCGGCGGCGATCGGCGTGCAGGTCGCGCATCGCGACAGCCTCGTCATCGATATCGCGGGCGACGCCTCCATCCAGATGTGCATTCAGGAAATGAGCTGTGCGGTCCAGTACAACCTGCCCGTCAAGATCTTCATCCTGAACAACCAATATATGGGCATGGTGCGCCAGTGGCAGCAACTGCTGCACGGCAACCGCCTGTCGAACTCCTATACGGAGGCGATGCCCGATTTCGTCAAGCTGGCGGAAGCCTATGGCGGCGTGGGCATTGCCTGCGACAAGCCCGGCGATCTGGATGCCGCTATCCAGGAAATGATCGACGTGAAGCGTCCGGTCATCTTCGATTGCCGCGTGGCGAACCTCGCGAACTGCTTCCCGATGATCCCGTCGGGCAAGGCGCATAATGAAATGCTGTTGCCCGACGAAGCCACGGACGAGGCGGTTGCCAACGCGATCGACGCCAAGGGCCGCCAGCTCGTTTGATGAAGAGGTAGATACCATGAACGCACACCTACAGCCCACCGGTTCCGCCTACTTCATCGCCGCCGAGACGCAGGTCGCGGAGAGCCACACGCTCTCCGTGCTGGTTGACAACGAGCCGGGCGTGCTTGCGCGCGTCATCGGCCTGTTTTCGGGCCGCGGCTACAACATCGAGAGCCTGACGGTTTCCGAGACCGAGCACGAGGCGCATCTGTCGCGCATCACCATCGTGACGCGCGGCACGCCCGGCGTGCTGGAGCAGATCAAGTCACAGCTCGAGCGCATCGTGCCCGTCCACCGCGTGGTCGACCTGACCGTGCGCGCCAAGGCCATGGGCCAGGAACGGCCCATCGAGCGTGAAGTCGCGCTGGTGAAGGTCGGCGGCTCCGGCGAAATGCGGGCGGAAACGCTGCGCCTTGCCGATGCCTTCCACGCCAAGGTCGTCGACGCCACCGTCGATCACTTCATCCTGGAAATCACCGGCAAGTCGTCCAAGGTCGACCAGTTCGTGGCCGTCATGAAGCCGCTCGGCCTCATCGAAGTGTGCCGCACGGGCATTGCCGCGATGAACCGCGGTTCGCAGGGCATGTAATCGCCGCCGCCCTTCGCTCAGGCGAGGTCCGGGATTTCAAGAAACGAGAAAGGCTTTCCGGTCAAATGGAAAGCCTTTTTCATTTCAGATCATTTCCAGCGGCCGTTTGCGGGTCGGCGGAGGGAAGGCTTCGTCGAGCAGGCGCAGGTCTTCGGAGGTGAGCCGGATCTCCGACGCCTTGAAATTCTCGCGCACGCGCTCCGGCGAGCCGGATTTCGGAATGGCGATCACACCAGCCTTGGTCAGCAGGAAGGCGAGTGCGATCTGCGCGCCGCCGGCATTGTGGATGCGGCCGATCTCGTCAAGCACGGGATGGCCGATCAGGCGGCCCTCATCCAGCGGCGAATAGGCCATGATCGGAATGCCCTGGACCTGGCTCCAGCGCAGCAGGTCGTATTCGATGCCGCGGCGTGCGAGGTTGTAGAGCACCTGATTTGCCATGGGGCGGGCGGGTTCGGCCACGCCGAGCAGTTCCTTCATGTCCTCCTCGTCGAAATTCGATACGCCCCAGGCGCCGATCTTGCCGTCCGCCTTCAGGCGCTCGAAGGCTTCGACGGTGTCGGCCAGCGGATACCGGCCGCGCCAGTGCAGCAGGTAAAGGTCGATGTGGTCGGTGCCGAGCCGCTCCAGGCTCGCTTCGCAGGCGGCGATCGTTCCGGCGCGGCTGGCATTGTGCGGCAGGACCTTGCTGACGAGAAACACCTCGTCGCGCCGGCCCCGGATGGCGTCGCCGACCACGGTTTCGGCGCCGCCATCGGCATACATTTCCGCGGTGTCGATGACCGTCATGCCGAGATCGAGCCCTGCGCGAAGGCTCGCGGCCTCCTGCGCTGCCGATGCGCGGCTTTCGCCCATATGCCATGTGCCGAGGCCAAGGGCGGGCACCTGTCGCCCGCCGGGAAGGGTCACTGCCGGTAGTTCCGCTTTCATCGTGCGCTCCATCTGCCGTGGCATGCAATTGTCTGCATGACAAGAATTGGCTGGTCGTTGCAAGGAGATGGACTATCAATCGCAAAAAACAATCCGGATACCCAGAGTTCTGCCATGCAGATCGAAATCTTTCTTGCCCTTCTCGTCTTCGCCTTTACCACGTCCATCACGCCGGGCCCCAACAACATGATGCTCTTTGCGTCAGGTGTGAACTTCGGTTTCGTGCGCACGATCCCGCATATGTGCGGCATCGGCCTGGGCTTTCTTTCGCTTCTGCTGGCGGTTGGCTTCGGGTTGGGCGCGCTCCTGGAGACGGTGCCGCTCGTCTATACGGCGCTGAAGTTTGCGGGCGGCGCCTACCTGCTGTGGATCGCCTTCAAGATCGCGACCTCGCGCACCCTGGGGGAAGGCAAGGCCGGCGCGCGGCCGATGAGCCTGCTGGAAGCGGCCGCCTTTCAGTGGGTAAACCCCAAGGCCTGGGTGATGGCCGTTTCCGCCATGGCGACCTATACCAATGCGGCGAACTATACGACGAGCGTCCTGATCGTCGGCGTCGCCTTCGCTCTCGTGAATTTCCCGAGCGTTTCCACCTGGGCCGGCTTCGGCTCGGCGCTGCGGCAATGGCTGTCCCATCCGGTGCGCCTTAAATGGTTCAACATCTCGATGGCGTTGTTGCTCGTGGCGAGCCTCTGGCCGATGCTGCGATAAATGCGCTAGAAGTGGGCCTCGAAGCGGAGGAACTGCCGTGTCGCACGATCACGACCACGACGACCATCATCACCATCACGACAATCATTTCTCGCCGATGGAAGCCCGCGTTCGCGCGCTCGAGACCATTCTGACTCAGAAGGGACTGATCGATCCCAAGGCCATCGATGCGATCGTCGAGACCTATGAAACGAAGATCGGCCCGCGCAATGGCGCGCGCGTCGTGGCGAAAGCCTGGGCCGAGCCGGATTTCGCCGACTGGCTGAAGCACGATGCGACCGCGGCCATCGCCAGCCTCGGTTACACCGGCCGGCAGGGCGAACATATGCGGGCGGTCTTCAACGACGCGGAGACGCACAATCTCGTCGTCTGCACGCTTTGCTCCTGTTATCCGTGGTCGGTGCTCGGCCTGCCGCCCGTCTGGTACAAGGCGCCCGCCTACCGGTCGCGTGCGGTGATCGACCCACGCGGCGTGCTGGCGGAGTTCGGCGTGACCTTGCCCGAGGGCAGGAAGATCCGCGTGTGGGATTCGACGGCGGAACTGCGTTATCTCGTCGTGCCCGAGCGGCCGGCCGGAACGGACGGACTGGACCAGGAAGCGCTCGCCGATCTCGTGACGCGGGATGCCATGATCGGCACGGGGCTGGCGCTGGAACCGGAGGCCGAGGCATGAACGGACCGCACGATCTCGGCGGCCAGCATGGCTTCGGCCCGGTCGCGCCGGAGCCGAACGAACCCTATTTCCACGGCGACTGGGAAAAGCGGGCGCTCGGCGTGACACTCTCCTGCGGTGCCTTCGGCGCCTGGACCATCGACGAGAGCCGTCACGCGCGTGAGAACATCCCGCCCGCGACCTATCTTTCGGCGAGCTACTACGAAATCTGGATTCGCGCCCTGGAGACGCTGCTTGCGCGTCACGGCTTTGTCAGTGCGGAGGAATTGTCGACGGGGCGCATGCTGGAGAAGGGTGCTGTGCCGAAGCGCGTTCTGACGGCGGACATGGTGCCGGCCGTTCTTGCCAAGGGCGGCCCCTGCGACCGGCCGGTGGCGACGCCGCCCCGCTTTGCGGCCGGCGCACGCGTGCGCACCCGCAATTTCAATCCGACGACGCATACCCGCCTGCCGCGCTATGCCCGTGGCAAGGTCGGCGTGGTCGAGGCGGTGCAGGGTTCCTTCGTCTTTCCCGACGATAACGCGCATGGCAGGGGAGAGAATCCTGAATGGGTCTATACCGTCGTCTTCGACGGCGGCGAGATCTGGGGCGAGGATGCGGCGGACGGCCTCACGGTCTCCATCGATGCCTGGGAGAGCTATCTTGAGCCGTTGTGAGACGCTTGCCGATTCGCCCGGCCTTCCGGTTTCGGCCGAAGGCGAGCCGGTCTTTGCCGAGCCCTGGCAGGCGCAGGCCTTCGCCATGACGGTTCGCCTGCATGAACAGGGTGTTTTCACCTGGGCGCAATGGGCCGAGGTGCTGTCGCGCGAAGTGCACCGGCCTGGTCGTGCGGTTGACGGCGCCGACTATTTCGACTGCTGGGTTACGGCCCTCTCGTCGCTCCTGTCGGAGCGTGGCGTGGCGAGCGAGGCGGAGCAATCCGCCCTTTCCGACCGCTGGGCGCGCGCTGCCGAGGCGACGCCGCACGGCATGCCCATTCTTCTCGACAACGCCGGCTAGGCGCGATCCGCCACGAAGCGCGCGAGCCAGGGGCCGATGATGGTGACAAGGATGAGGCGCGCCGTCTGGAGCGTCATCACGAAAGCGATGTCCACATTGCTGGAGGCCGCGATGACGGCGATGGAATCGAGGCCGCCGGGACTGGTCGCCAGATAGGCCGTCAGCGGATCGACGCCGAGCAGCAGGATCAGCGATCCCGCCAGCAGGCCGGAAAAGCCGATCAGCGCGAGGATCGACAGTATCGTGGGCACCAGAGCGCGGCGGGCGTGCACCAGGATCGTGCGGCTGAAGCCGAGGCCGATGTTCCAGCCGAGCAGGGTGAAGGCGATGACCAGCAGCCAGTCCGGCAGCGCGATGGTGACGGTGCCCGAGGAATTCAGCACGGACGCCAGCGCGAAGGGCACGAGAAAGGCGCCGGCGGGAACGCGCAGTTTCTGCCCAATCAGGCCCGCGACGACGCCGATCGCCATCATGGCCGCGAGCGGCAGCATCGGAACGGGCTTGAACCAGGCATGCGGCGGTACGGATGCGCCGTCATGGCCGCCGAAATGGGCAACGAGCGTCGCAAAGCTCGCGACGAAGACGACGCGCAGATATTGCATGAAGGCGACGAGGCGGGCGTCTGCGCCATAGGCCTCAGCCATGATCATCATGGTGGAGGCCGCGCCGGCCGAGGAGCCCCAGATCGCCGTCGTGCCGGGCAGGATGCCGGTCCGGGTGATCAGCCAGCCGGACAGCGTGCTCATGCCGATGACCGACGTCACCACGAGCAGTATCAGCAGCCAGTTGTCGCGGAAGGTGCCGACGAAATCCTTGGAGACCATGGTCGCGATCATCAGTGCCAGCACGACCTGGACGACAAAGAAGAAGAAGCGGGGCAGGCGGATCGTGCTGCCGGCAAGCGCGACCGCAATGCCTGCCAGCATCGGGCCGATGAGCAGGGCGGCCGGCAGGCCGGCGATTTCGAGTGGCACCGTCGTCAGCACGGAAAGGCCGGCGACGACCCCCCATTGCAGCCATGGCGGCAAACGGCCGATGCCGGTCTCTGTGCGGGCGACGTCGTTCTGGTTTCGGGAAGGCACGTGACGGCTCCGGGAAGATCGGCCTTCCATACCGCGTGATGTCGAGGGAAGACAGGGCGAAATATAGGGACGGGCATTTTACAGCTGCTTGTGAACTGATCGGCGGGCCCCTTGCTTCACCGCCGCGAATCCTGCCAAGTCCCGGCATGGAATTCGCACCCCAACAGGATGAAGCGCTGAAGGCCGTCTCGCGATGGCTGAAGGATGGGCGCCAGCCCTTGTTCCGGCTCTTCGGTTATGCCGGCACCGGCAAGACGACGCTCGCACGCCATTTTGCCGAGAATGTCGATGGCGAGGTGCTGTTCGCCGCCTTCACCGGCAAGGCCGCGCAGGTGCTGCGCTCCAAGGGCGCTTCCAATGCGAAGACGATCCATTCGCTGATCTATCGTCCGCGCGGCGAAGAAGAAGTGTCCGACGAGGAGACTGGCAAGACCTCCATTTCGCCGATGTTTTCGATCAACCGCCAGAGCCCCGTCGCCAAGGCGGCGCTGGTGGTCGTGGACGAGTGCTCCATGGTGGACGAGGCGCTCGGCCGCGACCTGATGAGCTTCGGCACGCCGATTCTCGTGCTCGGCGATCCCGGCCAGTTGCCGCCGGTGAGCGGCGGCGGCTACTTCACCAACCAGGAGCCGGATTACCTGTTGACGGACATCCACCGTCAGGCGCGCGACAATCCGATCATCCAGCTTGCCATGCAGGTGCGCGAAGGCAGCGATATCGATTATGGCGATTACGGCGCCGCCCGCGTCATCGGCCGCAATGAGGTCGATCAGACGCTCGTGCTTGACGCCGACCAGGTTCTCGTCGGCACCAACCGTACGCGCCGTCGTTACAACCAGCGGCTCCGCGAACTCAAGGGCTTCACCACGGATTATCCGCAGTCCGGCGACAAGCTGGTGTGCCTGCGCAACGACCCCGCCAAGGGGCTGCTGAACGGCTCGCTGTGGCAGGTGATGAGTTCATCAAAGGAGACCGTGAAGCCGGGCATCAACCTGATGATCCGGCCCGAGGACGACGACATGGATCGCGGTGCCGCCAAGATCAAGCTTCTGAAGGCGGCCTTCGAGAACCTTGACGAGGAAATTCCGTGGTCGACGCGCAAGCGTTACGACGAATTCGATTTCGGCTATGCCCTGACCGTCCACAAGGCGCAGGGTTCGCAGTGGAACAATGTCGTCTTGTTCGATGAGAGCTTCGCGTTTCGCGATACGCGCGAGCGGTGGCTCTACACCGCCATCACGCGCGCCGCGGAAACGCTGACGATCGTTCGATAGGACCGCCTTTCATCCGCCCTAGTGGCCGACGATGCCGAGCATCACGGCCTTTGCAATCGCCTGGAAGCGGTTGTTGCCGTCGAACTTGCCGATGATGGTCTTCTCCATGACCTGGATTTCGCCGGGCTCCATGTCCAGGGCACGTGCGATCCGGCTGGTCGGATAGCCTTCCGCCATCAGCTCCAGGCAACGCAGTTCCGCGGGTGTGAGATGCGCCGGCGGCGCATTGTCGTTCACTTCGATTTCCGCAGACGGCGTGAAGTCGAGCAGTTCGTTGATCTGCTGCATCTGCCGGCGGATCGTCGATTGCTGGGCGGCCAGTTCGCGCTTGCGGGCAAGCATCGCGGACCGGAAGACGAAGTCCGCCTCTTCCTGCGTCTGCGCGGCGGAAAGCCGCTCCAGGAGCTCCTGGATGACGGCGACGGGCATGCCGGTTTCGCGGCAGGTATTGACCACCGCCATCTGGTGGATCTCGCCCTGACCATAGACCCGCATGGGGCCGACGCGGGCGGCGGTCAGCAGGCCTTTTTCCTCGTAGAAGTGCAGCGTGCGGTGGGTCACGCCAAAGGCATTCGCCATGTCGGCGATGGCAAGGCGGCCTTCCGGCAGGTTGTCCGGCAGCGGCATGACCGGCAGGAAACGGATGGATTTGCGCTCGCCGCCCTGCGTTTCGGTTTTCTTCGACGCGCTGGCCATCATGCTAGCCTTCCACATGAAAGAAGAGTGGTCATCGATTACCCCCGGATTGCCGGTGCGGGCCTGCTTTCGGTCAAGCCGCCCGCCGACGTGGCGCTGGTGTCCTGTGGCGCTCCGCCCTTTGGCCCGCGTGTGCATTGCCATGGCCGGAACCTGATTGCGAAGGCGCTCGCGATCGGCGACCGGGCAGAGAAGCCGGACGTAATCCTGTCGACGCGCTTGTATACAACAATACCCGCAGCGCATGCGAATGCCTATCACTACATCTAGGGATGTATGTTTCGTCACCGGCTGCGCGCGGAGGCCGCAAGGCCTTCACTGTGCGGAGGGCACGTCGTTTTGCGGCGTGATCGCGGCAACCACGTTCGATGGCGTCGTTCTGCAGACGGTCGATTTTGCGCTCTGGGATATACCCGCCGAAAGCGAGGCGGTCCGGTGGATCAGGCATTCCATGAGGCCGCTGGCAATGCCGGTGCGCGCGGCGTGGCGATAGAGCGGGCCGTTCACGGAGAGGGCGCGCGCCGTGAAATTCACCGCCTCGAAGGCCACGGCCTCGGCGCTGCCCAGCTGCTCGCGGGAAAAATGCCGCGTATCGACCGTGACACCGGAGCTTTCGTGGAAAAGGCGGACATAGACGCCCTTTCCATCCGGCTGGGTCTCGACGCGGACGGCATAGGACAGGGGCGCCGGATCGCCCTCGTGCGATCCCGCAATACGCACGGTCCTGTGATAGCCCGCAGCCTTTTCGACGGCATCGGCGAGGACATGGCATTCGCTGCCGGCCGGCCAGCAGCGGAGAATGCGAAGGCGCGGCAAGGCCAGCGCCTGGCTGGGAAAGCGGTTCTGGACGGAGAGCGCGAACTGGGCGTCGCCGATCGCCGCATTGGTCGCGCCCGGATAGACGGACGGGGCGAGAAAGACGAGCGGAAGCAGAGAGAAGAGCGCCAGGTGGGATGAGACGGGCGCGGGAAGCCAGGAGCGCGAGGGCTTGGCGGGCGCAGCGCGGGGCCGGCGCGTCTCGATGTCGCGGTTCGCTTTTGGCGGGGCGTCCACGTTGACGACGCTGTATTCCGGCACATAGCTGCCGAGCGGCACCCGAATGCGCACGGGATCGGCCGCGCCTTCCTTGTTGTAGTATTCCTCGATGAGCTTGCGCAGCTTTCCCGCCTGCACGCGCACCAGGGGGTCGCTTCCCGCGTCGAAGCCGGGCGGGCGTCCGAAGACGTCGACGCCGATGCTGTAGCCCTTCAGGTGACTTGCCTTGCCGGAAAGATCCATCTCGACGATGTAGGCGAGGAACGAGCGCAGGCGCTCCGAGCGGGCGAACGTCTCGCTGGCGATGATGGCCGAAAGCGCCAGCCGAACGCACTCGCACGCCGGCCTTTCGATCCTGCTCATCGTGTCGCCATAAAGGAGACCATCGGTGTTTCGCCGTCCTTCCCGTTTCGCCGGGCCTGTTTCGCCGGCCGCTTCAGCATGCCCTAAAATTTAAGGGTACTTTAGCGGTGATTCCCGAGGGGCGGCAAGGGGGCGAAGCAGACTGTATACAGATGACTGACGGCGGCCGGCTGCCGGCCGGTTGCGGGTGATTGCTCTTGTGGAAACAACCGGCTAGACCTTTCTTTCGAAAGGGAGTCCATGTCGCCATGCCTGCAAAACTGTCGGTCAATCTGAACGCAATCGCCATGCTGCGCAACCGCCGGGACCTGCCCTGGCCGAGCGTCACCGATCTCGGGCGGATCGCGCTCGATGCGGGGGCGAGCGGCCTGACGGTCCATCCCCGGCCCGACCAGCGGCATGTGCGTTTCAGCGATCTCGCGCCGATCCGTGCTTTGGTGGACGAGGCAGGCGCGGGCGCAGAGTTCAACATCGAGGGTTTCCCGGAAGAAAACTTCATGCGGCTCGTGGAAGAGCATCGTCCTGAACAGGTGACGCTGGTGCCGGATGATCCCTCGCAGGCTACATCCGATCATGGCTGGGACTTCCGCAAGAGCCACAATCTCCTGGGCAATATCGTCGACCGGCTCAAGAAGCTCGGCCTGCGCGTCTCGGTCTTCGCCGATGGTGATCCCGATCGCGAGGCGCTGACCATTGCACGGGAGATCGGCGCGGACCGGATCGAGCTCTATACCGGTCCTTACGGCGGCTGCTACGACAATCCGGCAGAGGGCGAGCGCATTCTGGAAACGCTCGGCGAGACCGCCGATATCGCTTTCGATCTGGGCCTCGGCGTCAATGCCGGCCACGACCTGACGGTCGCCAACCTGCCGCCGCTGGTTGCCCGCATACCCGGTCTCGCCGAGGTTTCGATCGGCCACGGCCTGACGGCCGATGCACTGCAATACGGCATGGCCGAGACCGTGCGCCGCTTCTGCCGCGCCTGCGGGCAGGACGTCTGAGGCGATGCGGCGCGCCTGTTGGCACGCCGCATCCTCATGGATCAGCCGAGGAGGGCTGCCTTGTTGGCGGCAACGAAATCCTCGAGCGTGGTGAGGGGGCGGCCAGACAGGGTTTCTGCGTCCTTCGTCACCATCGCGATCTTGCCTTCGCGCGTATTGGCGTCGAAGGAGACGATGGTTGGGATGAAGGCTTCGGGAAGCCCGGCGCCCTTCAGGCCTTCGGCAAGCTGCGCATCCGTGACATGAACGACATTGAGCGGCTTGCCCGTGGCGGCCGAGACGATCGCGGCGATTTCTTCCGCCGTGCGGCTCTTCGGGCCGGTCAGCGTGTAGGTCGTGCTTTCCGTTCCGGCCTTCAGGATTGCGCCGGCGAGGGCCGCGGCGGTGTCGGCGCGCGTGATATGGGCGATCTTGCCCTGGCCGGTCGACGTGTACCAGGAACCGGTCTGCAGCGCATGCGGCAGCGACATGAAAAGATTTTCCGCATACCAGCCGTCGCGCAGGATCGTATAGGGGATGCCCGTCGCCTTGATGGCCTTTTCGGTGCCGAGATGATCGGGCGCAAAGGTGACGAGCGAATCGTTCGGCTGCGGCATGGACGTGTAGAGGATGTGCTTCGCGCCGGCCTTCTTCGCGGCGGCGACGGCGGCCTCATGCTGGGCGAGGCGGCGGCCCGGCTTGTCGAGCGCGTCGGTGGAGATGATGAGCACCTTGCCGGCGCCCGCGAAAGCCGCGTCGAGCGAGGCCGGATTGTCGAAATCGGCGGCGCGGACGGTCACGCCCCGCGCGGCGTAGTCACCCAGCTTGGCCGTATCGCGGCTGGTCGCGATAATGTTTGCGGGGGCTACCTTGCCGGAGGCCAGGAGCGCGTCGAGCACCAGCCGGCCGAGATGGCCCGAAGCGCCGGTGATGAGGATCGTGTCTGACATGGACTTGCCTTTCTCTCGATGTCTTGGGGGAGGCAAAGCGCCTTCGGACCCGATGGAATAAGGTCTCAAATTGAGACTATCTCCAATTTGGTCATGTGATAGAATAAGTAAAGGAGGCAGTTTTTTCTGCCGTGGTTACCTGGAGGGAACCGGCCATGAACAAGATGATCGACCGCGCCGAGGGCGAGCGCGTCATTCTCATCGACGGCGTCGCCATGTCGATGAACGACTGTCCCGTGCGGGACGTGCTGGACAGCGTGGGCGGCAAATGGACGTCGCTGATGATCCTCGGCCTTGCCGATGGTCCGCGCCGCTTCTCGCAGCTTCGCCGCTTCATTCCCGACATCTCGCAGCGCATGCTGACCCAGACGCTGCGCGATCTCCAGCGCGACGGCTATATCACGCGCACCGTCTATCCCACGCAGCCGCCGAGCGTGGAATATGCGCTGACGCCGCTCGGGCAGTCCTTTCTTGCACTTCTGCGGTCCCTGGTGCACTGGTCGACGGAAAATCACGACGCGATCCGTGCCGCGCGGGCGGTCTACGACGCTGAACAGGACTGAGGGCCCGGCGGGGAAAGTATGAAGCGACTGGATATCGGGATTGCCGGAGCGGGGCCTGCGGGGCTTGCCGCTGCACTTTTTCTGGCGCGCGCCGGCCACCGGGTCGAGATCATCGAACGTTTCGAGCAGCCGTCGCCCGTGGGTTCGGGCCTGTTGATGCAACCGACCGGGCTGACCGTGCTCGATGCACTCGGCCTGTCCTCGACGATCCACGGCCTCGGCAACCGGATCGAGCGACTGCATGGCGCGGATGCGCGCAGCGGCCGCACCGTGCTCGACGTTCGTTACGATGCGCTTTCCGGCGGGCGCTACGGGCTTGCGGTGCATCGCGCCGCGCTGTTTACGACCCTGCACGACGCTGTCGTGGCGGAGCGGATTGCGGTGCGCACGGGCATTTCGCTCGCCAAGGCCGAGACGCGGCAGGCGCGCACGGTTCTGCATGATGTCGATGGCGAGATTGTCGGGGATTACGACCTGGTGATCGATGCGACGGGCGCGCGTTCGCAGCTCGTGGCCGCATCCGTCGTCGCGCCTGCGATCCGCGAACTGCCGTGGGGCGCCTTCTGGGCGACGCTCGACTGCGATGGCATCGATCATGATCCGCGCGCGCTGACACAGCGCTACGATGCGGCGAAGGTGATGATCGGCGTGCTGCCGGTCGGCCGGGCACATCCGGCGGAAGGCCGCAAGGTCGCCTTCTTCTGGAGCCTCAAGATCGCCGAGGCCGATGCCGTAAGAAAGGCCGGGCTTGCGCGCTGGAAGGCTGGCATCGCCGATTACTGGCCGGAAACGGCGCCGTTCCTCGACCAGATCGCCGACTGGGACCAGCTGACGCTGGCGCGCTATGCCCATCGCACGGCGCTTCCGCCGCATGCCGACGGCATCGTCTTCATCGGCGACAGCGCGCATTCGACCAGCCCGCAGCTCGGGCAGGGCGCGAACATGGCGCTGCTCGACGCCGCAGCGCTCGCCCATGCCCTGTCATCGGCCGCCAGCGTCGAGGAGGCGCTTGCCGCCTACGCCGCCGCGCGGCGCAATCACGTGCGGCTCTTTCAGCTGCTGTCCTATGTCTTCACGCCGTTCTACCAGTCGGATTCGCGGGCGATCGCGTGGTTGCGTGACCGGCTGGTCGCGACCGTCGCAAAAATCCCGCCGACGCCGCAGCTGCTGGCGTCCATCGTCTCGGGCACGCTTGCCGACCCGTTCGCCCGTGCCGGCTTGCAGGAATGCCGCTGGCTGGAGGCGGCGCTGCGGGAGGCGTAGGCGTCAGGCCGCCCGGCTGGCGGCGGCACAGCCAAGCGCGAAATCGACGGCGGCCTTCGCGTGGATGGCCGTCGAATCGAAACCGGGCAGCGGCAGGGCATCGGGATCGAGCAGCATGCAGATTTCCGTGCAGCCGAGGATGACGCAGTCTGCGCCCTCAAGACGGGCTGCCTCGATCAGCGCGATCATGCGCGCATGGGAGCTTTCCAGCACCTTGCCCTGGCACAATTCGTCGAAGATCACGTCGTGGACCAGCGTGCGGCCCGCCGCGTCGGGGACCATGACGTCGAGGCCCGCCATCTTCATGCGGTCGGCGTAGAAGCCGTGCTCCATCGTGTAGCGGGTCGCGAGCAGCAGCGGGCGGCGCTTGCCGGCGGCGAGAATGCTGCGCGCCGTCTCGTCGATGATGTTGAGAAGCGGGGCCTTCACCGCGCTCTGGACCGCATCGGCCACGAGATGCATCGTGTTCGTGCAGATCAGCACGCAGTCGGCGCCTGCCTTCTCCAGCCCCGCGGCCACTGCACCGAGGCGCGCGCCGGCGGCGTCCCAGCGTCCGGCCTTCTGCAAATCGACGATGGACTGGAAATCGACGGAGTGCACGATGACATCCGCGGAGTGCAGACCGCCGCGCCGCGCGCGGACGGCCTCGTTGATCATGCGGTAATAGACTGCGGTGCTTTCGAAGCTCATGCCGCCGATAAGGCCGATCGTTTTCATCGTCACTTCCCCATGATTTTCCTGTTGCGTCTATAATGATGCCGATGCCGTGGCGATTGTTTGCAAAGTTGCGGCGATTTTCCCGAATTCTCGCGTGTCTCGTGTTGTCTGATGCATTTAATGCGCTAATAATTCGCGCATAGGCCGTAAGTATCGAGGAATCTGCGCGTGCTTGATGATCGTGACCGGAAATTGCTGGCGTTGCTTCAGGAGGATGCGGGTGCATCCGTGGCGGTGCTGGCCGAGAAGGTGAACCTTTCGCTCTCGGCCTGTGCCCGGCGCATCCAGCGGCTTGAGGAAAGCGGCCATATCGCCGGGCGGGTCGCGCTGCTGGACCGCGAGAAGATGGGGGTGCCGACGACGGTCTTCGCCCTGATCAAGACGGCGCATCACGCCGATGACTGGATCGAGCTGTTCTCGCGGGCGATCGCCGATATCCCCGAAGTGGTCGAGGCGCACCGGCTGACGGGCAATTACGACTACATCCTGAAGGTCGTTCTGCCGCGCGTCGAGCACTATGACGTCGTCTACAAGCGCATCGTGCGGCGGGTCGAACTCTTCGACGTCTCTGCCTCCATTTCCATGGAGGTGCTGAAATCCGGGGTCAGGCTGCCGGTCGACCACGCGCAGTAGGCCAAAGAAAAAGGCCGGTCGAGACCGGCCTTTTCCATCTGTCAATTCAATTGCTGATCAGGCTGCGGCGAGCTGATCGGCCGACATCTTGCCGGACTTGCGGTCGCGGACCAGCTCGAAGCTGACCTTCTGACCTTCGTCCAGAGCGACGAGGCCCGCGCGCTGTACAGCGGAGATGTGGACGAAAACGTCCGGTTCACCACTGTCCTGCTGAATGAAGCCGTAGCCCTTGGTCGTGTTGAACCACTTTACAGTGCCAGTTGCCATGACGAAACCTTTCCTAGCCGTCAAATCAATCTTCGGCCGCCGGAGGGCGGCCTTGGGTGGTCGAATTTGAAGGGGAAGTTCGTGAAGCTGCAGGCAGAGCCGGCAAAAGCAGAAGACAACGTTCAAATCTCGATGCGGGAGAAATAAGTGCTTCGCCGCAAGCGGTCAAGACGCGCCGTCGCGCATGTCGTCATTCGTTTGGCGCCGGAAATGCGCTTGCGAAGGACGCAGGCCCCGCCATTGACGGGGCCTGGCCACAATCAGGCGGGGCGCCGCTTGTCGGTGCGGTGCTGGTTCAGGAAGGCTGCGATGGCGGTTTCGCCATAGAGCCGGCGTTGCGCGACGCTGACGGCGGCAAGGCGGGCAGCGTCGCCGAACGTGACGATTTCCGTGTCGGACGCCGCCGGGTCGTGGGCGAAGGCCGTTGTCACGATATCGACCAGCGTACGCGGGAGGATATCGGTGCACTCACGCATGTTTTCGAAAACGAGGCCGATCGGGAGGAGCTGGTCCTCGTAGATCACGGTGGGTTCGGCGCGTCCATCTTCCCAGGAATCGAAGGCTTCCAGGGCATCGCCGAACAGTTGTTGCAGGGTTATGGGAGCATGTCCTTCGTGCAGGTCTGGCAGGAAATTCATCATTCTCTGTCTCCTTGGCATAAGGGCGTTTTGCTTCTTACTCCTGACTGGGCACCTGAGGCGTGGCGGGCCGATACGTATGGGCATCGGTCTGCTGCACCGCAGGCCTCACAAATCTTAACAAGCGGAAATCGATTGGGAAGCGAAAAATATTGTGCATCGCCGATGCCGCGAGTGAATAACCGGGAGTTCTGTTTCTAAACAGCAGGATAGCGGGAAAAATATTTTTCGCGCCGTTGTGCGTTGCGGCGTATTTTGTGTGCCGCAGCGCGTGAAGGGACGCGACTCTCTCCATATCCATCCGTGACTCATCTCCTTATCGCACAAAAGGCGATTGACCGGCGCCGCGCGGATCGCTAGAAGATGCGAACCGTACCGTACGGTACGCATAATGTGGCGGGTAACAGACGTGCAGGCGACAGAACAGGGCAGGGCAGGTGCAGCCGCCGCGGGACTGACGGAACGTCAGGGCGCGGTGCTGGAGCGTGCGCTCGGCCTGCTTGTCGAGGGTGGCGAGCGGGCGCTGACGACCGCCGGTGTCGCCCGCGCGGCGAACTGTTCCAAGGAAAGCCTCTACAAGTGGTTCGGCGATCGCGACGGGCTGATCGCGGCGATGATCGCCTACCAGGCCGGCAAGGTGCGCACGGTGGAGGCGAGCGCGGGCGCGCTGACGGCCGAGACGCTGCGCGCGCATCTCGTCGCCTTCGCCGTCGATCTCATCGATGTCCTGTCGGGCGATGTGTCGCTGGCGCTGAACCGGCTTGCCATCGGCCAGGCGAGCCGCGAGGGCGCCGGGCTCGGCCGGCTGTTGCAGGAGCGCGGCCGACGCCAGATCGGCAAGCGCGCCGCAGCGCTGCTGGAAGCCGGACGCAAGGCGAAGCTGCTTGCTTTCGACCGGGCGGACGAGGCATACGGCACGCTCTACGGCCTCATCGTCTCCGACATGCATCTGCGCATGTTGCTGGGCGAGGATGCCGCAGCCCTCAGGAAAGAATTCTCGCCACGCGCGGAGAAGGCGGTCGATGCCTTCCTGACGCTTCATGGCGCGAAACGGTAAAGCCGGCAGGAAACCGCCGGTCCAGTTCAAACAGACAAGCAAGGGAAGGAACCATCGATGCGCGTCTATTACGATCGTGATGCCGATCTCAACCTCATCAAGGCGAAGAACGTCGCCATCGTCGGCTACGGCTCGCAGGGCCGTGCTCACGCCCTCAACCTGAAGGATTCCGGCGCCAAGAACGTCGTGATCGCGCTCAAGGCCGGATCGCCGACCGTCAAGAAGGCCGAAGCCGACGGCTTCAAGGTCATGACCGTTGCCGAAGCGGCCAAGTGGGCCGACCTCCTCATGATGGCGACGCCGGACGAGCTCCAGGCCGACATCTACAAGGCCGACATCGCCGGCAACATCCGCGACGGCGCTGCCATCGCCTTCGCCCACGGCCTCAACGTGCATTTCGGCCTCATCGAGCCGAAGGCTTCGCTCGACGTCGTCATGATCGCGCCGAAGGGCCCGGGCCACACGGTTCGCGGCGAATACCAGAAGGGCGGCGGCGTTCCCTGCCTCGTTGCCGTTCACCAGAACGCCTCCGGCAACGCGCTCGACCTCGCTCTCTCCTACGCCTGCGGCGTCGGCGGCGGCCGTTCGGGCATCATCGAGACCAACTTCAAGGAAGAGTGCGAAACCGACCTCTTCGGCGAACAGGTCGTTCTGTGCGGCGGTCTCGTCGAGCTCATCCGCGCCGGCTTCGAAACGCTGGTCGAAGGCGGCTATGCGCCGGAAATGGCCTATTTCGAGTGCCTGCATGAAGTGAAGCTCATCGTCGACCTGATCTATGAAGGCGGCATCGCCAACATGAACTACTCGATCTCGAACACGGCCGAGTGGGGCGAATACGTCACGGGCCCGCGCATCATCACGGAAGAGACCAAGGCCGAGATGAAGCGCGTCCTCAAGGACATCCAGACCGGCAAGTTCACCTCGGACTGGATGCAGGAATGGAAGGCCGGCGGCGCCCGCTTCAAGGGCATCCGTCGCAACAACGACGCCCACCAGATCGAGGAAGTCGGCGCCAAGCTGCGCGGCATGATGCCCTGGATCGGCAAGAACAAGCTGGTCGACAAGGCCGTCAACTAAACACTTGGCTCCAGCCAAGTAATCGTCCGGCACCCTGCGCCGGGCGAGCGACCGGGCGGTCTTCCGCCCGGTCTTTTATTTCAGCGCCATCAAATTAATGCGATGCATGCAAATTATATATTGCATCGCAGCAAGTAATATTCTTGCGAAAACCCTCCTTCAGGAACAAAATACCTCTGTGTTTCGTTCGACTGTCAGGAGGATGGTGCGATGACCACGATTATCCAATACTTCGCCTGGTTCGATCTTTTTATCCTGGGCAGTATAGCGATGCTTGTTCTGCTCAGTCTCTACGGTGACCGGACGACCTGAACGCTAAAGGCGCGGGCCGCGGTATTCGGCGGTGCTTGCCGGCGGCGATACCAGGCATGGTTTCGGGCCTTGAACGTCTTTTGGCGCTAAAAATTAGGTCAGTATTATTGACATAAATGCGGCGCCATGATGAGGTGCGTTCAAACAACAAGCCCGAGGAAACACCATGTTCAAATGGGAACAGGCCTTCGCGACCCGCGCGTCGCGCATGAAGGCGTCCGAAATCCGCGAACTTCTGAAGCTTCTGGAGCGTCCCGACATCATCTCCTTCGCGGGCGGCATTCCGGATCCGGCCTTGTTTCCCAAGGAGGCCTTCGCGGCCGCCTATGCGGATGTGCTGGCGGGCGAGAACGCGGCGGCCGGCCTGCAATATTCCGTCAGCGAAGGCTACAAGCCGCTGCGTGACTGGCTCGCCGGCGAAATGGGCAAGATCGGCATTCCCTGCACGGCCGAGAATGTCTTCATCGTCTCCGGCTCGCAGCAGGGGCTGGATTACCTCGGCAAGCTTTTCCTGTCGCCGAAGGATACGGCATTGGTCACCTGGCCGACCTATCTCGGCGCGCTCCAGGCCTTCAACGCCTATGAGCCGACCTATGACCGGCTGAACCTTTCAGGCAATCGCACACCGGACGCCTACCGCGCGACGGCGGCGGAAGCCGGTGGCCGCGTCAAGTTCGCTTATCTCTCCGCCGACTTTGCCAATCCCACGGGCGAGACCGTCGATCGCGCCGGCCGTGAAAGGCTGCTGTCGCTCGCGGAGGAGCTGGATATCCCCGTCATCGAGGACGCCGCCTACCAGTCGCTGCGCTATGACGGCGAGGCCGTGCCGCCGATCCTGGCGCTGGAAATCGCCGAGAAGGGCGATATCGATGCCACGCGCACCATCTATTGCGGCAGCTTTTCCAAGACGCTCGCGCCGGGCCTGCGTGTCGGCTACATCGTCGCGGCCGCCCCCGTCATCCGCAAGCTGGTGCTGATGAAGC
Source organism: Shinella sumterensis (assembly GCF_004514425.2). GTDB lineage: Bacteria > Pseudomonadota > Alphaproteobacteria > Rhizobiales > Rhizobiaceae > Shinella > Shinella sumterensis. The sequence continues at coordinate 211,253 of NZ_MYFN02000003.1, read as the reverse complement.
AGGCGGCCGACCTGCATTCCTCGACGATCAACCAGATGGCCATCGCCCATGTCGCCGAGCGCGGCTTCGACGCGCAGGTCGCGAAGATCCGCACCGCCTACAGCGCGCGCCGTAACGCCATGCTGGCCGCACTCCAGAAATACATGCCGGAAGGCGTGAGCTGGACCAAGCCGGAAGGCGGCATGTTCATCTGGGTCACGCTGCCGGCTGGCATGGACGGCGCGACGCTGCTCGCACGCTCCATCGAGACCGAAAAGGTCGCCTTCGTGCCCGGTCAGGCGTTCCACGCCGATGGCAGCGGCGCCAACACGCTGCGTCTCAGCTTCTCCTGCGCCGATGCCGCGACGATCGAGGAAGGCATCTCCCGCCTCGGCCGCCTGCTGAACGCGGAACGCCTGGCGGCGTGATCACGACCTTCGCCGCGCTGCTCTGCCTGCAAGCGTGCCGGATTTGCCGAGGGGATGCGGGTCTCTCTTATCTCCTTCTCCCCGCGGGGGAGAAGGGAAGGATGCCAGCCTCAGCCGAGCTTTCATGGGTGGGTTTCTGGAGCTGAATCCAGCAATGCCAGAGCCGACTCGAACACCAGGTCCGGCAGCACGCCGAACGTATAGGGCGCATGCACGCGCTCCCATTTCTGGTGATAATCCCGCCCCCATGGGCCGATATTCACGGTCGGGAAGGATAGCAATCCGGCGGGGGCTGCGTCGGTGAAGGCCGCCGACGGGGTGTTGGCGGCGAGGATGCCGGTTTCGCCGGCGTCCGGACGATGGCCGAAGAAACTCATGTCGGAAATGCCGGCGAAGATCTGCTTGAACTTGATCGACGTGCCGTGTCGCTTCGCGGTATCCGCCATCACGGCCTGCAAGCGGCTCCGCATGGTGCGGCCGGCGCCTCCCGCCTGTTCCAGATGCACCAGCGGATAATGCAGGCTGCCGAAGCCGATGATGACAGCGGGGCCCTCGATGCCCGCTTCGGCTGCCGTCGCCGCCACGATCTCGCGGCTCACCTTCAAGGGATCGTTGCCGCCGGAGAGTGAACGGTCGAGTGCTTCCAGGCGTTCGAGCGCATCGCCCTTCAGCCGCGCCACAAGCTCCGCATAGGTCAGCACCACGCCTTGCGTCTTCGCGACCGGACCGCCCTGGAAACGGGCGTGATGCGCATCCTGCGTGTCAAGTGCGGACTGGAGCGCTCCGCTCACGACCACGCGGAAATCGTTGAGGATGTCGGCGGCGCGGCGCCGGTGGGTCAGCCAGTTGAAGGAGAGCCAGACACGATCCGGTGTCGTCACCTCGTAGCCGTCCCTGACGTCGCGCGCTTCAAGGCAGACCGGCGGCGGCGCGCGCTCGCCGAAGGCCTCGTCGCTGAGCTCCGGCACGGTATCCATGGCACGCACGATGTCCGCGCCGATGCGGGAGGCGCTCGTGCCGTCGAAGGGATAGCCCGCATGAGTCGGGCGGCCGATGACGAAGGCGAAGGGCGCGAACTTGCCGATGGAACCGAGATAGACCGCGCGGCCCTCTTCGCCACCGTGCTCGCAACTGGAGGCATCCAGGTTGATGCCGGCGACGATGTCGAGGTCGAAGCGGCGGGCGATGTCGGGCAGGGCGTCGCGCAGGCTGCGCATGCCGCGCGAGCGGTTTTCCTCGTCCGGCGTGGCGACGAAGAGGATATTGCCCTGCGGCGCCTCCATCGCCACGAAGCGCTCGAGCGCGGCGATGCCGGCGGCAAGGCCGCTCTTCATATCGAGAAGCCCGCGCCCGGCGATAAAGTCGCCGCTTTCGAAATCTATGAGTGCTTTTTCTTCGGCGCGGTTGCGTGGGCGGCCACGCAATTCGGCCATGAGCGCTTGGGTGAGGGGTTCCGGATCGCAGGCAAGCGCTGCCAGCGCGCCGTAGTTCGCGATGGAGACCGTATCGAAATGCCCAGCCAGCACGATGGTTCGCCGGCCGGTGCCGCACGCCAGCGCCACGAGGGTGCGGGTCATCGGTTCGCCATGGCTGTCGATGGTGAAAAGCCGGTTGGGATGGCGCGTGAAATAGGGTGTCTCGGCCAGATGCGCGCGCAGGTGCTCTGAAAACGCTGCCTCGTCGGGCGAGCCGGTCACACTCGGCCAGCGCGTCATCTGCAGCGAAAGAGCCCTGGCGCGCCGGGCAGCCGTTTGAACCGCGGTTTCTGTCATCATCGGAGCGCCTGTCGTCAGCGTTGTCATGATGAGAACGCTAGCCGAGGATGAAGGCAGGCAAAACGCCAAATCCCTGTATGAATTGTGCGAATTTCTGGCATTCTGTCATGAGAGATTGTCATTTCGTCAGGTTTCCCATGGATACGATCGATCAAAAGCTTCTCGCGCTGTTGCGCAAGGATGGCCGTGCGTCATTGTCGGCGCTGGCGACGGCGCTCAATGTTTCGCGCGGTACGGTGCAGAACCGCATCGAGCGGCTGACGCGTGCGGGCATCATTTCCGGCTTCACGGTGCGGGTTTCGGAGGCGGATGATCCGCACGCCGTGCGCGCGGTCACGATGATCGAGATCACCGGGCAGAAGACACTAGCCGTCATCAAGGCATTGCGCGGCATCCCGGAGGTGCATGCCCTGCATACCACCAACGGTGCGTGGGACCTCGTCGCGGATCTTCGAGCGGAAAACCTCGTCACCTTCGAGCGCGTGCTGCGCGGCATCCGGGCCATGGACGGGGTTTCGAAATCCGAAACGAGCCTGCTTCTGACGACGCTCTAGCCTTTTGCCGCCCGGTCACGGCTCCGGGCCGACCGGTTGTGCACGGACCGAAAAGACGCTTTCCATTGCCGGGCAGGCGGTTACACTTCGCCGGCATTGCCGAAAGGACCCCATGTCGCTCCGCCTCGCCACCTTCAATATCGAAAATCTCCTCACACGCTTCGATTATACCGGTTTCCGCAACCAGGTCCGGCAGGATCGCGTCCTGCGGCTGTTCGATATCCGTAACGAGGCCGAATACCAGCGGCTGGAGGAGGCGCGCACCATCGCGCTCACCGACGATGCGCGCCAGCATTCTGCCCTGGCGATCGCGGATGCGGATGCCGATATCCTGTGCCTGCAGGAAATGGACAACATGGCGGCGCTGCAGGCTTTCGAATACGGCTACCTGTTCCGCATGGTGGGCAACGGCTACCGGCAGAAATACCTCATAGAGGGCAATGACAGCCGCGGCATCGACGTCTGTGTGCTCATGCGCGAGGAGACGCGTGACGGGCAGCGGATCGAATGCGTCGACATCCGCAGCCATGCCGGCGTGACCTATCGCGATTTCGATCTGCACACGGCTGATCCCGCCGCAGGCTTCAATCCCGATGACAGGGTCTTCAAGCGCGATTGCCTGGAACTGGACCTGCGCATCGGCGGGCGTCCGCTGACGCTTTACGTCGTGCATTTCAAGTCGATGGGGCCGGGGCGCGACGGCATGGATGGCCGGCAATCGACCATGCCGGTCAGGATCGCCGAGGCGCGGGCCGTGCGCCGCATCATCGAGAATCGCTTCGGCGTCGGGAAAACCGCCGACAAGGCCTTCGCCATCTGCGGCGACATGAACGATTATCAGGAAAAGCTCGCCATCGAAGGCGACCGGCGCAGCGGCTACCGCTTCATCCCGCAAAAGGAACCGCTGAGCGCGCTCGACACGTTCACCGCGGATGGGTTTGCGGTGAACCCCATGCTGCGCCGTCCCGTCGATGACCGCTGGACGCTCTATCACAGCCGGGGGCCGGAGGAGCGCCATCTCTGCCAGCTCGATTACATCTGGCTTTCGCCATCGCTTGCCGAGCGCAACGCCCATCGCGTGCCGGAGATCATTCGCGCCGGCCAGCCGTTCCGCACGCTGTTTCCGCCGGGGCAGGAGGTGGAGCGTTATCCGCGCGTGGGCTGGGACCGTCCGAAGGCGTCCGATCATTGCCCCGTCGTCATGACGCTGGATGTCTGACAGGCACCGGCATCATTTCCGCTTGCCCGCGGTTGGAAGCTCGGGCAGGTTTGGGTGCATGTGTTCAGGCAAAAAATGAACAGGGAGAATGCCTTGTCCCGTCGCTACGCCCTTTACGACGTCTTCACCGATACACGCCTTGCCGGCAATCCGCTGGCGGTCGTCTTCGACGCCGACGATCTGGACGACGGCACGATGCAGCGCATAGCCGGCGAGTTCAACCTTTCCGAAACGGTGTTCGTCAAGGCGGCGGAGAACCCGGCGCATACGGCGCGGCTGCGCATTTTCACGCCGGGCCGCGAACTGCCGTTCGCGGGCCATCCGACGGTGGGCGCAGCCATCGCCATCGCGGAATCGGCCGGGGAGGCCGCCGGGCAGCGCGATCAGGTCTGCGTGCTGGAGGAGAATGTCGGGCCGGTGCGCTGTGCGGTGCGGCTCGGCGGCGGGAAAGCGGCCTTCGCCGAATTCGACCTGCCGCGCAAATCCGCGCAGCTCGACGCCACGTTCGACCGGCAGGCGCTTGCCGATGCGTTCAGCCTCAAGCCCGGGCAGATCGGTTTCGAGAACCATGTGCCGTCGCTCTGGAGCGCGGGGGTGGCCTTCGTCATGATCCCCGTGCACGATCTTGCCGCGGCCGGTGCCGTGGAGTTCGATCCCGCGCTCTGGGAGCGCTGCGTCCCCTTCGCGGAAGGGCGGCTTGCTGCCGCCTATCTCTATTGCCGCGGCGGCGTGAACCACAATGCGAAATTCCACACGCGCATGTTCGCGCCCGACATGGGCATTGCGGAGGATCCGGCCACGGGCGCGGCCGTGGCGGCGATGTCGGGTGCGATCCACTTCTTCGACGGGCTGATGGACGGTCATCATCCCTACCTGATCGAGCAGGGCGTCGAGATGGGCCGCCCCTCGCATATTCATCTGCACCTCGATGTGGCCGGCGGAACGATCGCCGGCGCACGTATCGGCGGCGAGGCCGTTCGTATCGCCTCGGGAACGCTGGATTTGTGACGGTATTTTTGCGCTGCGGAAGAAATTTGCCCACGGACGCAGATTTTTTCCGATGCGGTATGGACAAGGTCCGAGAACGTCTTTATACGCCCCGTCAGACCGCTGGAGCGGTCAAGTGGGTGATTAGCTCAGTTGGTAGAGCAGCTGACTCTTAATCAGCGGGTCCACGGTTCGAGCCCGTGATCACCCACCAAATCAATTACTTAGCGCATTTCTACCAACGCGCTTTCTCAGAAAATGATCATGTCCGAGGCGCCTTATGGCGCCTTTGTCGTTTGTGCGTGTTCGCTCCGCGCGGCAGGGAGGACGGTCCCCGAGTTGGTTGGTAAAGCTGTTCCTAACGCTGCGACAATTGTGTGTCTGAACAAGACGGAATCACGGGCCGATTTTCGCTGCGGCAGCGGAATTTACCATGCGACCGGGCATTTCCCTCTGGTTGTGCCTTTCCGCTTGCATGAAAGGTGAAGGCGAACAATCTGACGTTCCGGCATCGCGCCGATGAACAGTCAGGATTGTGTTTCATGCCGAACGAGCTTCGATCTCTTCAGTATCTGCGAGCTGTCGCCGCGCTTTTGGTCGTGATGGTCCACTACCAGGCGCCGCTGGCGCGGCTCGGTTATCACGGATGGTCCCCGCAGGCACTCGGATCTGGTGTCGACATTTTCTTCGTCATCTCCGGCGTGGTCATGTGGCTTTCGACGGTGGACAAGAACCTGACGCCGGGTGATTTCCTGCTGAAGCGGGCGTTGCGCATCGTGCCGATGTATATGCTCATCACACTGTTCATCACGCTGATCATGGTCGCGTTCCCCTGGGCCGTCAGCAACGGGCATTTCGATGGTGCGCATGTCGCAGCGTCGCTGCTGTTCCTTCCCTGGGAGCATCCCGATCTGAGAGGGCATCTCTATCCGGTTTTCGTGCCCGGCTGGACGATCAATGCCGAGATGTTCTTCTACCTCCTGTTCAGCGTGGTGCTTCTGCTTGCGGTGCGCCTGCGGATCGTTGCGGTCGCTCTTGCCTTCGGCGCACTTGTGCTCATAGGAGCTGTCCTGCATCCGACCGGTTCGCTCTCGTTCTACACGGAGCCTTATCTGCTCGAGTTCCTGTTCGGCCTCGTGATCGCGGCCGGCTACAGGACCGCCGGGCAGATCGGCGTTCTGCCGTCGGCCCTGCTGGTTGCGGGCGGTGTTGCCTGGCTGGTGCTGTCCGCCGTGTTCGAGCCATCTGTGCAGGATATCGACCGCGTGATCACCTGGGGTATCCCCGCCGCCATGATCGTCTGCGGCAGCATGTATCTCGAGCGCGCGGGCGCGCTGCGGCACAGCCGGATCATGCATTTTCTCGGGAACGCGTCCTATTCGATCTACATGACCCACACGATCGTGCTGTCGGCCTGCGGTCTCGTGCTGTCGCGCCTCCCGCTGTCGCCGGTCGCCCAGCAATTGATCTATCGCCCCTTCGCCATGGCTGCGGTGGTGGCGGTGGGCTGTCTGACCTATCTTGTGGTCGAACAGCCCATGACACGGGGCTTCCGAGCATTTGTAGGCCTGCGGCAACGACGCCAGCAGATCGCCTAGCGCCTTTGTGCCGAATGCCGGCAAACGCCCTTGCCTCGCGGGCCTCGTTCGCCATATTGCCTCCCGAACCGAATGGAGGACCAGGCATGACGGATATCAAGCGACCGGAAGAGGTGGTTGCCTATTGGTGCGATACGCTGACGGCCGAGAACTGGTGGAATTCCACGCCGGAACTCGATGCATGGGTCCACGGGCAATTCGCCGCCACGCATCTGGCGCTATCGCGCGGTGTCGGGCCGCAATGGCGTGCGAGCCCCGAGGCGCGGCTGGCGGCCATCATCGTGCTCGACCAGTTTCCGCGCAACATGTATCGCGCATCGCCCATGGCCTTCGCGACCGACTGGCTGGCGCTCAGGGAAGCGCGGCTGGCTCTGGATGCCGGGGCGGACCAAGAGGTCGATTACGGGCGCCGCCACTTCTTCTACATGCCCTTCGAACATTCTGAATCGCTGGCCGATCAGGACCGCTCGGTGCAGTTGTTCGAGGCGCATGGCGATGCCATGTATCTCGATTATGCCATCCGCCATCGCGACGTGATCGCCGAGTTCGGCCGCTTTCCCCATCGCAATGCCTATCTCGGCCGCGTCTCGACGCCGCAGGAGGAAATCTATCTCGCCCAGCCGGACGCGGGCTTCTAGGCGCCGGGCGGCCCCATTTAAAATGGCCGCATTCATGGCTAGAAGGGTGTTCGTTCGCGCGTCTGCGAAGTCGCCTGTTTCCGTTCAGTGAGGATGGCCCGTTGCCGATCTCCCGTCTCCTGTCCATTCTTCTTGCGGTTTTCCTGTTGGCCGCTTCCCCCGCCGGTGCCCAGACGGCGCCGACGGTCGCGACGGATGTGGGCACGCAGCTGGACCAGGCGAATGCCGGCCTCACCACCGCCGGCAAGCAGCTCGACGACATCCGCAAGCAGGTCGATGCCTACGAGACCGACGATAACCGCCTTGTCGACCTCAAGGTCGAGGCGGAGACGCTCAACCGGTCCATTCTGGCGATTTCCGTGGCGCTGCGCCCGCGGCTCGACGCCATCAAGGCACGGCAGACGGAGCTCGGCGATCCACCGGCGGACGGCGAGCCCGCCGAATCGGCCGTCGTGGTGGAGGAGCGCAAGAAGCTCTCGGCCGAACGCAACCAGATCAATGCATTGACCGGCGAGGCCGAAAATCTCTCCATCGAGGCAACGAAGCTTTCCAACCGGATTACCGAAATCCGCCGGCAGCTGTTCAGCGAGGCGCTGCTGAAGCGCACGGAAATAACGCCCGACCTCTTCAGCGATGCCGCCACCGCCATCGATGCGGAGGCGCGCACCTTGCAGCGGACGGTGACGGCCTGGCTCCAGTTCGTCTGGAAGTTCAAGCGGTTGCAGCTGCTTGCCGCCGTTTCGCTCTCGCTGATGGCGGCCCTTGTGCTTCTCACGGGCAGTTACCGGCTGTTTTCGCCCTACATCACGCGCGTCGCCCAGCAGGAAAAGCCGCACTACATCACGCGGCTTTCCGTCGCCTTCTGGTCCACGGTCCTGCCGACGGCGGCCGCGGGCGCCTTCGCCGGCACAAGCTATTTCTTCATGGATGCGTTCAAGGTCCTGCGGCCTGACACCGCTCCAATGCTTGCCGTGGCGCTCGCCGTCATGGTCGGCATCTTTTTCGTGGGCCAGCTTGCCAATGCCGTGCTGTCGCCGGGCGACGGGAACTGGCGGCTGGTGCGGGTATCCGATCATGGTGCACGTCTGCTTTGGCTGCTGATCTTCAGCATGGTCATTGTCAACGGAGCGGACTACTTCCTGGGCACGATCAGCGAAACGCTGGGCTCCCCGGTCATCCTGACCGTGGTCAAGAGCTTCTTCGCCTCCATCATCATCGGCTTGCTGCTTCTCGTGACGGCGTTTGTCCAACCCGTCCTGCGGCGCGGGGAAGCGCCGGAGTCGCAAGGTCATCAGTGGCCGCGCTCCGTCTTCGTGCTGCTTGTCCTGACCGGCCTCGGCCTCATCCTGGCATCGCTGCTCGGCTATGTCGGCCTGGCGCGCTTCGTGGCGGCGCAAATCGTCGTGACGGGCGCAATCCTCGTGACCATGTATATCGGCTTCCTGTCCGGCCGCGCCGTATCCGCAAACAATGCCTTTGGTGCGACGGCGGTCGGCAAGCGGCTGGAGGAGCGCTTCGGGCTGAGCCCGATCGTGCTCGACCAGATCGGGCTGGTATCCGGCTTGAGCATCTACCTGCTGATCATCGTGCTCTTCCTGCCGATGATCTTTCTGCAGTGGGGCTTCCAGATCGCTGACATCGAGTCCTGGGCGTACCGCATCTTCACGGAAATCCGCATCGGCAGCATCACGATCTCGCTGGTCGGTATCCTTGCGGGGATCGTGCTCTTCGCGCTCGGCTTCATCGTCACGCGCTGGTTCCAGAAGTGGGTGGACGGCAACGTGCTGGCGCGAAGCCAGGTGGATGCGGGTGTGCGCAATTCCGTGCGCACCGCGGTCGGCTATGCCGGCGTGGCGCTTGCCGGGCTCATCGGCATATCGGCGGCGGGCATCAACCTGTCGAGCCTCGCGCTCGTCGCCGGTGCCCTCTCGCTCGGTATCGGTTTCGGCCTCCAGAACATCGTGTCGAACTTCGTCTCCGGCCTCATCCTGCTGGCCGAACGCCCCTTCAAGGTCGGCGACTGGGTGGTGGCGGGAACGACGGAGGGCTTCGTGCGGCGCATCTCGGTGCGCGCCACGGAGATCGAGACGTTCCAGCGCCAGACCGTGATCGTTCCCAATTCGGTGCTGATCAACGGACAGGTCGGCAACTGGACGCATCGCAACAAGCTCGGCCGGATCGATATCGCCCTCAGCGTTCACGCCGGCAACGATCCCCGCCAGGTGCAGGAGGTCATTGCCGATGTCGTGCGCGGCCAGCAGGGGCTGTTGCGCAACCCCGAGCCGGTCGTCGTCTTCCAGGCCTTTTCCGCCGCGACGCTCGATTTCGAGATCCGCGCCTTCCTTGCCGATATTCTCAACGGTACGGCCGTGAAATCCGAACTGCGTGCCGCCATCCTCGAGCGGTTCCGCGCTGATGGCATCGCCATGTCCGGCCCCGCCGCCCCGGAGGTGCCGGTCAAGATCTCGCCGGAGGGGGCTCTCCTTCTTTCGACGCTTCTCGAACAGGCGACGGACAAGCTGGCGAAACCGGCCGCCGCGCGCAACCGCAAGCCCGCGCAGGATCCATCCGATGCCTGATTTGCGGCACATGAATGCCGCATTCACGCTGCATTCAGCCGTCCCCTCATAAAACACATGCAAATCCCGCCGGGGAGCGATAGTGTTCTTCAGGGCGTGTGAAGAGGGGCGGCGCGTTGCGCCGGGCAAAGATGAAGCGAATGATCATGATGTTGCTTGTGTCGGCCGCAATGACCGCGCAAGCTAATGCCGCCTCCGTGACGAACAAGGATGCCGAGACGCAGGTGCTGGTGGTCGTCGAGGACGGCAGCCGCGCGGAGATCGCGCTGGAGCCGGGCACGACGGAAACCATCTGCCCGTCCGGCTGTTTCCTCACCATGCCGAATGGCGACCGCATCGCACTCGGCGGCGGAGAAGAGGTCGAGATCAAAGGCGGCGAGGCGCTGGTCAAATAGGCCACGACCGTGGTTTCCCATGACGGGAACTTAACGCTTTCTCAAAGGGATGCATCTACGCCTTAACGTGGGGAAAATCTACGTAAGAAGGCAGATCATGGGGTTCATCGGCATTTCCGGGATGCAGTATTCCGGCGCGTCTCTTTCGCATCATCGCATCATCGTTGCCGAGGATTCCAACGTCTTCACATCCATGATCTCGAAACGGCTCAAGGAGCTGTTCGATATCGACGTGGAGATCTGCCGCAGCTTCGAGGAGCTGGAGCTTGCCTATGACAAGTCCAGCGAGAAGATCACGCTGGCGATCTCCAATATCAACCTGCCGGGCGCGGAGAATGGCGAGGCGCTGAATTACCTCGTCGACCTCTCCATACCCACCATCGTCTTCACCGGCACCTTCCAACAGACGACACGCGACCAGCTCCTGTCCAAGGAGATCGTCGACTACATCCTGAAGGATAATATCTTCGCCGTCGACATGCTGGCGGAGTCCGTCTGCCGCTTCCTGACCAATCACAGTCACCACGTGCTGATCGTCGATGACAGCGCCACGGCCCGTGCGCTGCTGTCGACGCGGCTCAAAAGGTACAACTTCCGCGTCAGTGTGGCGGAGAACGGCGCGGCCGCGCTCGCGCTCCTCAAGGCGAACCCCGATATCGGGCTGATGATCACCGATTACAACATGCCCGACATCGACGGCTTCGAGCTGACGCGGCGAATCCGCAGCTCCATCGGCTCGCACCAGCTGCGGATCATCGGCATCTCGTCATCGACGGACAGGCTGCTTTCCGCGCGGTTTCTCAAGGCCGGCGGCAACGATTTCATCATGCGGCCCTTCATCGACGAGGAGTTCTACTGCCGCGTCAACCAGAACCTCGACACGCTGGCGCAGATCAGGAGCGCGCAGTTCAAGATGGCCGGCTGAGCCTGTCTTTTGCCGGCGTTTTACCTCACGTAACGTGAGATATTTCCGGCCGGATTAACGACTTGGTAAAGCGTGTGGGTTGTAATGCCCGCAGACGAATGTGTCATCGGGGTAGGGGAAGCGTGGACGTGGATTCGAATCCGCAGCGAGGACCGGCATTTCTGCGTCATACCGGCCAGAAGGTGCTGCTCGTGGAGGATTCGCGCATGTTCTCCACGGCGCTCAAGTACCGGCTCGAAAAGGAGCTTGGCCTGGATGTCACCCACTGCTCCAGCATGGCGGCGGTACGGACCATCTTCCAGGGCGACGCGCCGGAATTCGCCCTTGCCGTTCTCGATCTCAACCTGCCCGACGCGCCGAATTGCGAAGCGCTCGACTACGTGATCTCGAAGGGCATCGCCCCGCTCGTCTTCACCGGCTCGTTCAGCGATGCAACCCGCGACCAGATCCTGGCCAAGAACGTGCTGGATTATGTCGTGAAGGACAATCCGGCGGCGATCCAGCAGCTCGTGCTTGCGGTGGACCGCATCCTGACCAGCGGCAAGACGCAAGTGCTCGTGGTCGATTCCGATCCGGAAAGCCTTGAGAAACAGGTCAGCCTCATCGCCAAGCAGCGTTTCCAGATCATTGCCGTCGATACGGGGGCCGCCGCACTGGAGGCGCTCGATTCTCATGGCGGGATCGACATGGTCGTCTGCGATATCGCGCTCTCCGACATGAGCGGCTTCGATCTGCTCAGCGAGATCCGCAAGCGCCATGGCGACGATGCGGTGCGCGTGGTGGGGCTTGCCCAGTCCGAAGACCGCATGGTTGCCGCCCGTTTCCTTCGGGCCGGGGGCGACGAATATATCCAGAAGCCCTTCCTCATCGAGGAATTCAACAGCCGCATCTTCCATGTCGCGGCGATCCAGAAGCGGGTGCAGTCGCTGCACCGCATCGCCGCGCGCGACTACCTGACGGACATCTATAACCGCCGCTATTTCTTCGAGGCCGGGCCGCGGCTCGTCGAGCAGGCGCTTCGGCGCGGGGAGCTGATGTCGATCGCCATTCTCGACATCGACCACTTCAAGCGGCTGAACGATACCTACGGCCACGAGGTCGGCGACGTCGTGCTGAAGGCCATCGCGCGGCGGCTGAAGCATCGCGTGAGCGACCGGCATCTGCTGGCTCGTCTCGGCGGCGAGGAATTCGGCCTTATCTTCAATGGGCTGGGCCTCGACGAGGCCCTGGATTACTGCGAGCGCCTGCGTGAGGAAATTGCGGCCCAGCCGATCGATGCCGATGGCGAGCCGTTGACGATTACCGTGTCCGTCGGCCTCGCGGTCATTTCCGACCGGGAAACCTTCGACAACTACCTGAATGCCGCCGACCAGTTCCTCTACATGGCCAAGCATGCCGGCCGTAACCGGGTGTTCTCCGAACTGTCGCTGATGAAGGCGCTGGCAAGCTGATCCCCGCCGCAGGGACGGGGACCTCCTTTATTTCAGGATCGTCCGATCAGCGTGCGATGGCCGAGAGCGTCAGCTTGCGTTCGGCGCGCTCCTGCTGGGGCGAGCGGTTGTAAAGCTCGCGGTAGCACTTGGAGAAGTGCGAGGCCGAGACGAAGCCGCAGGCGACGGCGACTTCCACCACGGGCATGGAGGACTGCACCAGCAGGTGGCGGGCACGGTCGAGCCGGATTTCCAGGTAGTAGCGGGCCGGCGAGCGGCCCATTTCCTGGCGGAAAAGGCGCTCGATCTGGCGGCGCGACAGGTCCGCGCCATCGGCGATCTCCAAGAGCGAGAGCGGCTCGGAGAGGTTCTTTTCCATCAGTTCGATGATCGACAGCACCTTGGCGTTCTGCACGCCCAGTCGGGCGCGCAGCGGCAGGCGCTGGCGGTCGTGCGGGCCGCGCACGCGGTCCGTGAGGGCCTGTTCGCAGACGCGGTTGACGAGGTTTTCGCCGAAATCCTGGTCGATCAGGTTGAGCATCATGTCGAGCGAGGCCGTGCCGCCGGCGCAGGTGTAGATGTTGCCGTCGATTTCATAGAGATCGGCATAGACATCGGCCTGCGGGAATGCCTCGGCAAAGCCCGGCAGGTTTTCCCAGTGGATGGCGCAGCGCTTGCCAGAGAGGAGACCGGCCTGTGCCAGCACGTGCGCACCTGTACAGAGCGAGCCCACGGCGATGCCGCGATTGTAGACCTCGCGCAGCCAGGCATTGACCGACTTGTTGGAGAAGTCCTCGACATAGATACCGGAGCAGACCAGCACCATGGAGGGGCGGTTTTCCCCGCCGAGATGCTTGCGCTCGTCGGCAAGCGAGGAGTTCACCTCGATGCCGATGCCGCTGGAGGACAGCACCTGCTGCCCGTCCGTGGAGGCGAGACGCCAGGTATAGGCCTCGTATCCGAGCATGCGGTTGGCGATGCGCAACGTCTCGATTGCCGCCGAGAAGGGCAGCATGGAGAAGTTGGGCACGAGAAAGAAAACGAGAGAGCGCTTCTTGACGTCTTGCTTGTTCATCGGCGTGTCCATGCTGGTGAGGCGGAATGTCGCAATCGTCGCAGGCAAGCCGGCCGTCGCGCTAGTATTTTTGCGACAGGAAAAAGGATGGTTGCGACCGGGACGTATGCCGTATCGCTGAGATGTCAGCGTCTTCCGGCGAAATTATGACAAAAGTGCATGGGTTGCGTATTTGCGACGTCGCTTGCGCCATGGCCGGATTGCGACGGCGGTGCTTCTTCAAGGCCCGCTGTTTGACAAGACTGTCCGGCGCAGCGAGAAAGCAGCCATCGAAAGAGAGGCGACAAATGCTGCCAGATGGATATTCGGATGTGCCGGCGGGCAAACTCGCAGCGGTGGTGACGCATCTCGAAATGTGCAAGCCGCCGCAACTAGGGCCTGACCCTGAACAACCCGGCATAACGCTTGCGCATGTCGAGACGCCTGATACCGCATGGTATCGCGATCTTTACGCGCGCGTCGGCACCGATTGGCTTTGGGATTCGCGCCTCAGAATGGCGGAATCGGACCTCGCGGCGATTCTGACCGATCCCGACGTCGAGGTCTATGCGGTGATGAAGGATGGCCGCGCGGAGGGCCTGCTGGAACTGGATTTCCGCGAGGAGGGGGCCTGCGAACTCGCCTTCTTCGGTCTCACGCCCGCGATGGTCGGGAACGGTACGGGACGCTGGTTGATGAACCGGGCGATTGCGCGCGCCTGGTCGCGGGAGGGGCACGCACCGATCGGGCGCTTCTGGGTGCACACCTGCACGCTCGATTCGCCGCAGGCGCTGAATTTCTACATTCGCTCGGGTTTCGTGCCGGTGAAGCGGCAGGTCGAGGTCTTCGACGATCCGCGCCTGACCGGCGTGCTGCCGGAAACCGCGGCGCCCCAGGTGCCGATCCTGCGGGCCTGATGCAAAACCGCCGGCTTGACGTTGTCTGTCAGAGCCGGCGGCCTAGGCTTGGTCGATATGCGGCGTACAGCCGTTACAGTCTGCCGTCATCGTGTCGACTTGGGCGCTGTGTTGATTGCCGCGCGGAAGCCGATGTCCTTGCGCAGGTCATAGGGCATGCTTTCCATCTCACGCTCCTGACGGCTGCGTTCCCATGCGGAGACGATCCGCCCGAAGAGTTCGCGGACGAGATGAGCAAGGCTGTGGCCGAACCGGGCGCCCGTTGCGCGCCGTTCCTGCCGATGTTCCAGTACGAGTGTCATGTTAGGTTCCTTTCGTGCTTGGGAGTTCCGAAAGGTCGCGACCATGGTCAGACTGTGCCGCAACCCAATGCATCAATCAAACGAATATATTTGATCCGATTGATCAGTGTTCTTCATGGTCTGACGCTGGCGGCCACTGGATATCCCGCTTGAGGTAGTCCGGCAGCTGGGCCAGTTCCCAGGCCGCGTGATCGACGGAGAGACGCCGGCGGCGGGCCTGGATTTTCTCGCTCACGAACCGCCGTATGGTATAGTAGAAGCCATTTCCGCGGGCGCGAACGGCAATATCGCCGCCGAATATGGGAGATTTTTCGCTTTTCATGGCGTTTTTTCCTCATGTTCGTTTGTTTGCCCGTTGACTATCCGCCTCACTCGGTTTTCAATCAAACGAAATGAAATGAGCTTTCACTTCATTTTTTCTGATCCATGGAGATTGGCCATGAACCTGTTGATGCGTCAGACGCTGCCGCTGCTCGAGCTGGATATCCTGCGAACGTTCGTGGCGATTGCCGAGACCGGCAACTTCACGACAGCAGCCGAGACCGTGCATCGCACGCCGTCGGCCGTCTCCATGCAGATCAAGAAACTCGAGGAGATGCTGGGCTGCTCGCTGTTTCGCCGCGATGCCCGTTCGGTCGTGCTCACTCACCAGGGCGAGGTGCTCCTGTCCTACGCGCGCCGGCTGATCGCGCTCAGCAATGAAGCGGTCTCACGCTTCATGATGCCCGAAATGAACGGCGTCGTGCGCCTTGGCGCGCCTGATGATGTGGGCGAGCTGATCCTGCCGGAAGTGCTGCGGCGCTTTGCCGAAACCTACCCGTCGATTGCCGTCAACGTATCGATCGAGACCAGCAGCACCCTGCGCCGCGCGGTCGCCGAGCGGCGTCTCGATCTGGCGATCTTCAACGCGACCGATGGCACGCTTCCGGTTCCCGGCGAAATCCTGCTGAAGGAACAGCTGGTCTGGGCGGGAAAGAACTGCGGCAACGCCTATCTGAAAAATCCGCTTCCCGTCTCCGTCTGGGAAGAAGGCTGCATCTGGCGCGCGCGTGCCCTGGAGGAGTTGAGCCAGTCGGGGCGCGATTTCCGGGTCGCCTATTTCTGCGCCCACCACATGGGCCAGCGCGCGGCCATTCGCGCCGACCTCGCCGTCGCACCGCTCGCGCGCTTCCTGGTCGGTGACGACATGGTGGCACTGGGCGAGAAGGACGGCCTGCCGGACCTCGGCCACTATCTCATCGGTCTCGTCGTCAACGAGGAAGCGGAAGCGCCCGCGCAGGCGGTCGCAGACTATATCCGCTCCGCCTTCGCCCGCATGGAGCGGCGGCCGATGGACATGCTGCAAGTCGCCTGCTGATTTGGGAGGGCCGGGCGATCAGCCCGGCTTTCGCCTATTCGTAGGTATAGGACGCGCACATGTCCGCATCGCTCGCGGGCGGCTGCGGGGTCGAGAAGACCGCGAGAACGGTGCCGCTGCCTTCGCTCGTCTCCCAGGAGGCGACATAGGTGACGGGCGCGCCGCACAGCGTATTGCCGTTGAGCAGGACGGGATCGCGCGCCTCCGCGAGGCTGAAGACATGGGCCTCCACCGATTGGCCGTCGACCGTGAACCGGTCGGCCACCTGCTCCTCGAAGGTGAGCTGTTCGCCGTTTTCGAAGGTGATGCCGGTCTCGTCCAGCTCTATATCGCCGGTGATGGAGACGGCTGTGTTGCTGACGGCCGTATAGGTCTCGGCGAAAGCGGGCGAGGCGAGCACGACGCAAAGGGCGGTGGCGGCGATGGCGGAACTGGTCATGGTGTTCTCATTCTTTTCGGCAGGCTATCGTAGAGCCGCTTTCGGACGAAGAAAAGACCGGCCGCTTCATTCGCGGTTGCGCCGCCGACGGCGGCCGCCGCCTTCGCCGCCGCCCTCGTCGGACGGCACCTTGCGTTCGGGCAGCGTCACGACCTTGGCGAGTTCGGGGAAGGGGTCGACCTTGTTCGGCATCGCCATGGCGTTGACGAAGAGCTGCTGGAAATGCGGCTCGAGCGCCGTCTCGATCTTCTCGATGCGGCTGACCTCGCGCTCGATCTCGCGGCGGTGGTCGCGGTTGAGCAGCGCCATCAGTGCGCCTGTGCCTGCCGCATTGCCGACGGCCTTCACCTCGTTGAGGTCGCAATCCGGGATGAGGCCCAGCACCATCGCGTATTTCGGATCGATGAAGGAGCCGAAGGCGCCGGCAAAGCGGATCGTATCGACATGGTCGACGCCCTGCTTTTCCATCAGCAGCTTGATGCCGGCATAGAGCGCCGATTTGGCGAGCTGGATGGCGCGGATGTCGTTCTGCGTCACCGTGATGCGCGGCTCGCCGTCATGCAGCAGATAGGAGAAGGTGCGGCCGTTCTGCAGGATGCGCGGGCTTCTCTCCGCCATGGTGCCATCGACGACGCCATCCTCGGATATGAGGCCGGTGAGATACATTTCCGCCACGACTTCGATGATCGCCGAACCGCAGATGCCTGTTATGCCGACCTTTTCGGCTCCCTCGGCAAAGCCTTCCTCGTCGGACCACTTGTCCACGCCGATGACGCGGAACTTCGGCTCCAGCGTGACGGGATCGATGCGCACGCGCTCGATGGCGCCGGGTGCTGCGCGCTGGCCGGAGGAGATTTCCGCGCCCTCGAAGGCCGGCCCGGTCGGCGAGGAGGCGGCAACGACGCGCTGGCGATTGCCGAGCACGATTTCCGCGTTGGTGCCGACATCGACCAGCAGCATCATGCGATCCTGACGGTAGGGGCCTTCGGCGAGCGTCGCCCCCGCCGCATCCGCGCCGACATGGCCGGCGATGCAGGGCAGCGTGTAGAGCCGCGCGCCGCGGTTCACGTCGATGTCCAGTTCGTGCGCCCAGTATTGCAGCGCGCCGGAGACTGCGAGCGCGAACGGCGCCTGGCCAAGTTCCGTCGGGTCGATGCCGAGGAACAGGTGGTGCATGATCGGGTTGGCGACGAAGACCATGTCGAGAATATCGTGCCGGTCGACGTCGCCTTCCGCGCAGACCTTGCCGATCAGGCCATTGACGGCTTCGCGCACGGCTTTGGTCATGGCTTCCCGGCCGTCCGGGTTCATCATGACATAGGAGACGCGGCTCATCAGGTCTTCGCCGAAGCGGATCTGCGGGTTCGACGTACCCGAAGAGGCGACGATGCGGCCGGACAGCAGCGAGACGAGGTGCATGGCAATCGTCGTGGAGCCGATATCGCAGGCCACGCCATAGGCCTCGTTCTTCAGGCCGGGCCAGAGGCCGACGATAAACGGGCGTGAACTGTCCATATCGCGGTGGATGGCGGCGGTGACGCCCCAGCTGCCCTTGCGCAGGATCGACTGCACCTGCGGGATGAGATGGGGCGCGATCAGCAGGTCTTTCCAGCCCCAGTCCTTTTCCAGCATCACCTTCAGGCGGTCGAGATCGCCCAGCGGCTTGTGCATGTCGGGCTCGTCCACCTCGACATAGCAGAGCTGGACGGCGGCGTTGCGCTCGATCACGCGGTCGGTCGCGGCCTTGCGCACCACCTGCGCATTGATGACGGTGTCCTGCGGCACGTCCACGACGAGGTCGCCGAGGATGAGGGCGGAGCAGGAGAGGCGGCGTCCTTCGGGCAGGCCGCGGACCTTTTCGTAACGCTCCTCCTTCGGGCCCTTTTCCGAGATGTGGTCGAGCGAGGAGACGATCTTGTGCTTGGCGAAATTGCCTTCCTGCACCTCGATCTGACAGCGCCCGCAGGTCGCGCGCCCGCCGCACACGCTCTCGACGTAGACGCCGAGTTTTCGGGCGGCTTCGAGAACCGGGGTGCCGACCGGGAAGCGGCCGCGCTTGCCCGAGGGCATGAAGAGGACCAGCGGTTCTTTTGCCGAGGCTTCGGTCATGTTGATCTCGCTTTCCCCTTCAATGCGCATCGGATCGGTCTTTCTACGGCCGGCTGGGCCGCCTCATGTCTTCTTGCGGGAAAGGCGGCGCATATTGCTGCGCACGCGCTTGCCGTAGGGTTTCAGCGCGGCCTGCGAAACCGCACGGACCGTGCTTTCCGGCGAGGCCGCCGTCATCATGGCTTTCGCCAGAGCAAAATTGGCCGCCACGGCGCTTTCCGCCGCGGCAGCCATCTTTTCCGTGACCATCCGGGTCATCTCGGCGGTGTTCTGCGTCGAGCCGGTCAGCGCCGCCATGCCCATCTCCTGGCAGCGCATGGCGATCACCAGAGGCGCCTCCAGCCACAGGCTGAAGGCGTCGTGGCGGAACTGGCGCCCGCCGGCCATTATTCGCGCGCCGCGCCCGCACCGGCGCGGGCTGCACGACCACCGCGGCGGCCGCCGGCAGGCGCAGGAGCTGCGGCGCCAGCGCCGGCCGAGGCACCGCCCTCGGCGGGCTTGTGATCGCGGTAGGTCATGATCCAGTTGGTGCAGTTGGGGTCCGTGCCGTTCAGCACGTTGGCCGCGCGCACAGCCTCCATTTCCTGTGGGCGGCAGGGGTTCATGATGGCGGATGTCATGCCTGCGCCGATGACCATGGGAATGAAGCCGGCATTGATGCCGTGACGGTGCGGCAGGCCGAAGGAGATGTTGGAGAGGCCGCAGGTCGTGTTGACCTTCAGTTCGTTGCGCAGGCGGTAAAGCAGCTGGAAGACCTGGCGGCCGGCATCGCCCAGCGCGCCGATCGGCATGACGAGCGGGTCGACGACGATGTCGTGCGGCTTGATGCCGTGGTCCATGGCACGCTCGACGATCTTCTTGGCGACGGCGAAGCGCACGTCCGGGTCCATGGAGATGCCGGTCTCGTCGTTGGAGATGGCAACCACGGGCACATCGTATTTCTTGACGAGCGGCAGGATCGCCTCGAGCTTTTCCTCCTCACCCGTGACCGAGTTCACCAGCGGGCGGCCCTTTGCGACCTTGAGGCCGGCTTCGATGGCTGCCGTCACCGAACTGTCGATGGCAAGCGGGATATCGACGAGGCCCTGCACGATCTCCAGCGTCTGGACGAGCAGGCCCGGCTCGGTCTCGTTAGGATTGACGGAGGTCACGCCGGCATTGATGTCCAGCATCGTGGCACCGGCGGCGACCTGTTCCAGCGCATCCTTGATGACGGTCTCGAAATTGCCGGCCTGCATTTCCGCGGCCAGCTTCTTGCGGCCGGTCGGGTTGATGCGCTCGCCGATGACGCAGAAGGGCTGGTCGAAACCGATGACGATTTCGCGGGTGGCCGAGGCGACGATGGTGCGTGTCATATAAGGTCCTCTGAGGCGGGGCGCCGATTGTGATCTAGCGCGCGATATCGGGTGTTACAATGCTGGTCGGCGGACGAAGCGGGAACCCCTCATCCGGCCCTTGCGGGCCACCTTCTCCCTCGCGGGGAAAAGGTGCCGGCAGGTGGATGAGGGGGCAATCTCCTGCATGGCTTACCGTCCGTTCAAAGCGGCTGCTGGGCGGCCTGCCCGGCGAGTTTCTGCTGGTCCTGCTCATGGCCGTCCCGGGCCATCTCGATGCGTTCGGCAACGAGCTGGTCGACAGGGTTCGGCTCGCGCTTCCAGGGCTTGCGCCCCTTCAGGACGCCGGAATCATGCACCATTTCCGCGACATATTCTTCCTGCCGGTACGCCATGACGTGAATGCCGGAAACGCCCTCGATCTCCTTCACCTCGTTGATGATGTCGATGCAGAGCTGCTTGCCCTCCTTCTTCTGGTCCTCCGCGCCTTCCAGGCGCTTGATGACGGAATCGGGAATGTGGATGCCCGGCACGTTGGAGCGGATCCACTTGGCGGTCTTGGCCGACGCCATGGGGCCCACGCCCACGAGGATGTAGCACTTCTCGTGCAGGCCGAGGTCGCGCACCTTCTTCATGTATTCGCGGAACATCGGCACGTCGAAGCAATACTGGCTCTGCACGAACTGCGCGCCGGCCTCGATCTTCTTGGCGAGGCGGTAGGGGCGGAAGTCGTAGGGCGGGGCGAAAGGATTGATCGCGGCGCCGAGGAACACCTTCGGCGGCGTTGTCAGCTTGCGGCCGGACAGGAACTTGGAATTGTCGCGCATGACGCGCACGGTTTCGAGCAGCGACATGCAGTCGAGATCGAAGACGGGCTTTGCGCCGGGCTGGTCGCCGGCCTGCACGCCGTCGCCGGTCAGGCACATGATGTTGCACACGCCCATGGCGGCGGCACCGAGAACGTCGCCCTGTATGGCGATGCGGTTCTTGTCGCGGCAGGCGATCTGCATGATCGGCGCATAACCCATGCGGGTCAAAAGCGCGCAGATGCCGAACGACGACATGTGGCAGTTAGCGCCCGACGCATCGACCGCATTGATGCCGTCGACCCAGCCGTCGAAGATCGCCGCGCGTTCGTAGACGTCTTCCGGGTTGGCGCTGTCGGGCGGGTTCAGTTCCGTCGTCACGGCGAATTCACCGCGCCTGAGCACCCGTTCCAGCCGGCCCAGCGAGGAATGGCCGGGCAGGGGATCGAGCGGCAGGTGGGCCCCTAGCGGGTTTTCGTCGATATGCGCCATGCTCAGGCGTCCTTTCCGGCGGCGGCGGCCGCTTCACGGGCAGCGGCGGCTTCCGCGGTCACGCGCAGCCAGGACGAGGTCTCGCGCAGCGACTGGTTCACCGGCTTCTGCACGTTCATGATGGCGTCTCCCTTCACCATGTTCTGCGAGCCCTTCCAGGCCTGGACCCAAACGCAGGGCATGTCCGGTTCCACCTCGCAGTTGCCATTGGCACGCACCCCGCCGCAGGGGCCGTTGCGCAACTGCTTGGGACAGTTCATCGGGCAGGACATGCCCGTGGACGACAGCGCGCACTGGCCGCACATGCGACAGTCGAAAAGAAAACCCTTCACATGCTTTTCGACGAAGGTGATGGGTCGCTCGACGCGCTGGTAGCCGAAGAGCTTCCAGACGGGGTGGAGAAGCAGGAAGGCTTCCGCGAAACGGTGGTAGAACCACTCGAAAAAACGGGAATGGCGCACCGCCCAGAGGCGGATCGTGTATTTGTGGCGCGACCGGCGGTTCGGCGAGACGCCTGATGGCGTGAAGGCGCCCGTGGCGGCCTTCTTGGCGGGCGCGGCGTTGCCGGGCTTCTGCGCGCCTTCGAGCTTCGGTTCTCCGAGTTTCGGATCAGCCATTGTCGCGCCCTCCGGCCTTGACGAGGGCGACCAGCCGCTCGCGGTCATAGGCGGCCTCGATCTCGGCGACGGCCTTGTCGGCTTCCGCCTCCAGGTCGTCGGAAACGGGCTCGGGGGCGGCCTTGCGCCATTCGGCGAGGTAATCGTCGGTTTCCGCCGCGCCGGTGCGCATGGCGCACATGTCGATGGCCTCGGTGAAGCGCAGCGAGAGTTCCCGCTTGGCGCTGGCCCGGCCTCTCTTGATGATGACCTGGGCGGGGATATCGCGCCAGTAGACGATGATGCGGTCTGCCATGTCGAATTTCTCCCGGAGCATTGCCGCGCGTCTTCAGCCGGAAATGCTCTACCCCCTCTGCCGCAACTGCGGGCGGAAAGCGCTCGGCGTCTTCCTCCCGTTGCTATGCTGACAATGCGTGCTGGCGTCGTCGCGGGCTCTACTCGCCACGACTGCCTCATGCTCAAAAACGACGTCGGATTCGACCTCGCCGGGAGGACCTACCAGATGCCGCGGGTCACGCCGTTCCAGAGCCAGGTCCAGATCGGCGGATGATACCATTGTCGCGATGGTGCCGCTATTTTCAAGGGCTTGAGGTTACCCGTCACCGCTTCGTCGAGCGCCTGCACGACAAGGCCGGTGGCGGCGGCCGTCTGGAGGAGCGGATAGGTGTGCATCGTGTCGCGTTTGGAAGGTTTGATGCGCATCTGGTGGAGCACGCCGCCGGTGTCGACGCCGGCATCCACGAGATGGATCGTCGTGCCGAAATTCGCCTCATCCGACCGCACGCGCGACCAGTATCCGCCTTGCAGGCCGCGATATTGCGGGTTGATGCCCGCATGCAGGTTCAAGACCGGGCAGGGTATGGCGGCGAGCGTCTCGGCCTTCAGCATGCGCGTGCTGACCAAAAGCAGGGCGGCCGGCCGGATCTCGGCGATCGCGGCCAGGAACGCCGGGCTGTTGGCGGAGGGAACGGCCACGCGGCGAATTGCCGGATCGGGCGACGGGTCGGCGCCGAAGGTTTTAAGGATTTCGGCGGTGCGTTTCCTGGTGAAGCGCTTGCCGTATTTGGAGACGACCATGGTCGCGAGCTGCCCCAGCGCCTGGATCCAGCCGAGTTTTTTTGCGCGGCGGCGGATGAACAGCGCTTTCGACTCGGGCTCTTCCTCGATCACCACAAGATTAGGGAAGGCCGCCTTGACGGCATTGACGACGATTTCCGGGTTGGGTCCGGGCTGAATCAGCACTGCCACCGCTTCCGTCCGTATTGCCTGCTGCGTCATGTCGATACCTCGCCGATTTCTGGCGGGCATGATCGGATCCCGCTCTTAGAAAGGCGTAACCGAGGGCGCGGGATTTGCGGGCAGGGCTAAGAATTGGTTAGCGGGCGCCGAGCACGGCGCCGGTCAGGTCGCCGTAGCCGGTGAAGCGGTATTCGTAGGTGAGCCCGAGATAGCCGGCCGCCTCTTTCGCCTTCTGCTGCAGGGCCTCGTCCTCGACCTGTGAGAGATAGACGAGTTTGGTGTAGTTGCCGAAATACATATCCTTAAGCTGCGGATGCCGGTCGAGGCCGAGCGGCTCGATGACGAAGGCGCGGAACTGGCGGGCCAGGAAGTCGGTGAGGAAGAACGCGGTCACGTCGTCATCCTTCGCGGCGAAGGCCTCGTTGCCGGCGAAGAAGGAGTAACAGTGCGGTCCGGCGATCCGCTCGACGCCGAGCTTTTCGCAGACCCGGTCGAGCAGCCCGCCGGTGCCGCAATCGGCATAGCCCACGAAGACACGGGAGAAGCCTTCGGCGCGCGCCTCTTGAACCGCTTTTTCGACGCCGGGCGCAATCTTTTCGGGATGGGCGTGCCAGATGGCGGGCAGGCAGACGAGGTCGATGTGATCGAGGCCGTTTGCATCGCGGATCGCGATGATCTCGCGCGCGATCGCACCGCACGCGATCACGCGAACTTTTTCGCGTCTCGTGCGTTTAGACGCCGGACTTCCAAGCCGAAGTTCTGCGTCAACCACATCCATTTAGAGGGACTCCCACCATGACTGCGACAAATCTGAGCAAGATCAGCATCGTTCTCGCCGCGCTTCTGGCGCTCAGCGCCTGCGGCAACACCATTCGCGGCGTGGGCAGGGATACGGCCAATGCCGTTGATGCGACGCAGGATGCCGGCCGCAGCGTCGAGCGTGCCGCTCGATAAATCTCGTGGTCAGGCGGCGCGCTTTCAAGGCGCCGCCTGATATTTCACGTCAGCCGGCAAGCATGTTGTGCTTGCGCTTCATGAATTCCTTGGCGGTTTCCACGGCAACGGCCGCATCGCGGCAATAGGCGTCCGCACCGACGGCCTTGCCGAATTCCTCGTTGAGCGGCGCGCCGCCGACCAGGACGACGTAATCGTCGCGCAGGCCCTTTTCCTTCATCGTGTCGATGACGACCTTCATATAGGGCATGGTGGTCGTCAGAAGCGCAGACATGCCGAGGATATCGGGCTGTTCGCGCTCGATGGCTTCCAGATAGTTTTCGACCGGGTTGTTGATGCCGAGGTCGATCACGTCGAAGCCCGCACCTTCCATCATCATGCCGACGAGGTTCTTGCCGATGTCGTGGATGTCGCCCTTGACGGTGCCGATCACCATCTTGCCCTGCTTCGGCGCGCCGGTGGCGGCAAGCAGGGGACGCAGGATCGCCATGCCGGCCTTCATGGCGTTTGCCGACAGGAGAACTTCCGGCACGAAGAGAATGCCGTCGCGGAAATCGACGCCGACGATGCGCATGCCTTCGACGAGGGCCTGGGTGAGCACGTCGTAGGGCGCCCAGCCGCGCTCCAGCAGGATGTTGGTGCCCTCTTCGATTTCCTCCTTCAGGCCGTCGTAGAGGTCGTCGTGCATCTGCTGCACAAGCTCTTCGTCGGAGAGATCGGCGAGAATGATTTCGTCGTCAGACATTGTGTTTCCTCGTCTCCATTGGCGCTGCGGTCGGCAGGCTCCTCACCCTAGAAATATCCGTCCTCGTGTCGCAATCCGATTTCGAAAACGACGTCGCATACAGTGAAAAGCGACCCGGCGAAAACATGCCGCGATCTTACGCTGCAAAACGGTGAATTGACAGCGCAAACAAGAGAATGCCGCTACGATCCCGGCGGCGTCCGCATTATGATCGCGCCAAAGCCGGTATCCAGCGTGCGCCATTGCTTGGCGCTTTGAGACCCGCCCCGATCCGGCGGCTTGCTAGCATAGCAAAAGAGGCGCTTTCGGGCGCGGGAAGAAAGGGAAGACGGATCATGAGCGAGGGCATTGAGCAGGTGGCAGGCGAGGGCACCCAGGAAGGTGGCGGGCGTCGCTCGCGGGAGGGGCGCGGCGCGGCCGCACGGCGCGCATCGCGCACCGGTGGCGGTCCGGGCCCGTCGCTGCCCTATATCACCCGCAAGATCAGGGAATACGAGGTTCTCGACGAGGAAGGCCTGCAGCTCATCGAAGCCAATGCGGACCTCATCCTGGAGGAAATCGGCATCGAGTTCCGCGAGGATCCGGAAGCGCTCCAGCTGTGGCGGGACGCCGGCGCTGACGTGCGCGGCGAGCGCGTGCATTTTCCCAAGGGACTGTGCCGCGAACTCTTGAAGACTGCACCGTCGCAGTTCACCTGGCATGCCCGCAACCCCGAGCGCAGCGTCCAGATCGGCGGCAAGGCCACCGTTTTCGTGCCGGTCTACGGCCCGCCCTTCGTGCGCGACCTCGAAGGCGTCAGGCGCTATGCGACGATCGAGGACTTCCGCAATTTCGTGAAGCTCGCCTATATGGCGCCGTCCATGCATTCGTCGGGCGGCACGGTCTGCGAGCCGGTGGACATTCCGGTGAACAAGCGTCACCTGGACATGGTCTACAGCCACCTGAAATATTCCGACAAGCCGTTCATGGGCTCGGTCACCGCGCCGGAACGCGCGGAAGATTCGATCGCCATGGCCAGGATCGTGTTCGGCGACGAATTCGTCGAGAACAACACGGTCATGATGAACCTCATCAACGCCAATTCGCCGATGGTCTTCGACGAGACCATGGTGGGCGCGCTGAAGGTCTATGCCCGGCATAACCAGGCCTGCGTCGTCTCGCCGTTCATCCTGTCGGGCGCGATGAGCCCGGTGACCGTTGCCGGCACGCTGACGCAGATCCTCGCAGAGGTTCTCGCCGGCGCCTCCTTCACCCAGCTCATCCGCAAGGGCGCGCCGGTGCTGTTCGGCACCTTCGCCGCGTCGATCTCCATGCAGTCGGGCGCGCCGACCTTCGGTTCGCCGGAGCCGTCGCTGGTCTCCTACGGCGCAGCACAGCTCGCCCGCCGCCTCGGTCTGCCGTTCCGTACCGGCGGCTCGCTCTGCGGTTCGAAGGTTCCGGATGCGCAGGCGGCACACGAATCCGCCAACACGCTCAACATGACGCTGCTGGCCGGCACGAATTTCGTGCTGCACGCGGCGGGCTGGCTCGAAGGCGGCCTCGTTTCGTCCTACGAGAAGTTCATGATCGACCAGGACCAGCTCGGCATGATGCAGAAATTCGCCGAAGGCATCGACCTCTCGGAGAATGCGCAGGCGCTCGACGCCATCCGCGAAGTGGGTCCGGGCAGCCATTATCTCGGCTGCGCCCATACCCAGGCCAACTTCCAGACCGCCTTCTATCGCTCGCCGCTCGCCGACAACAACTCGTTCGAGCAGTGGGAGATCGAAGGGCAGAAGCGCATCGAGGAGCGCGCCAACGCGTTGTGCCGCAGCTGGCTCGACAGCTACGAGGCGCCGCATCTCGACCCGGCCATCGACGACGCGCTTCTCGCCTTCATCAAGGAGCGCAAGGACTCGATGCCGGACGCCTTCACCTGAAAGGGTCCCGACCGCGCCAGGGAGCAAGGCGGAGCGACGCGGGTGGCCGACATGATCCAGAAGGAAGTCTGGCGTCCGCATTATGAGCTCAAGGGAGACGTGACCCGGTGAACGCCTCCGGTCACCACCTCGAAACGATCCGTGCGGCTCTTCAGCCGCACGGTCTTTTTTTGCGCGGTGTGGTGAATTTTGCGGACGGCGAGGCCGCGCCGACGCTGAGTAACAGTCGCCCCGCCGCCAGCGTCGTGCTCATCGGCAATATCGGCAGCTCGCTCTGGCCGGCGTTCTCCCGCTGGCGGCGCAGCCGGGCGGATGCCGGCGGGCCCGACCCGCTCGATACCTGGTCGAAAGATGTCATCGGTCCCATCGCGGCGATGGCCGGTGCAACGGCGTGGTTTCCCTCCGATCCGCCCTGGCAGCCGTTCCAGCAGTGGGCGATGCGCGCGGAGGGTCTGAAAGCCTCGCCGCTCGGCATTCTCATCCATCCCGTTTATGGCCTCTGGCACGGTTATCGCGGTGCGCTCGGTTTTGCCGTGCCGGCGGTGACCGAGCCGGTGGCGCGGCCCGTGGAACATCCCTGTGACGCCTGTCGCGACCGTCCCTGTCTCACGACCTGTCCCGCCGCCGCCGTGCGCGCGGACGCATTCGATGTGCCGGCCTGCCGCAGCCATCTGCGCACGCCGCAAGGGCAGGGCGGCTGCCTGCGCGGCGGCTGTCTTGCCCGTGCCGCCTGTCCCGTCGGGGCGGCGTATCGCTACGGGGACGACCAGTTGCGTTTCCACATGGCCGCGCTGTCGCTTTGACCATCTGCACGGCGCGCTGCTAAATTCGCCGCATTGCAAGCCGAGCCATCGTTCATGCGCTTTCTCCCCATCCTGTGCTTTTTCCTCGCCACCCTGGCCCTGCGGAGCGTCGCCATGGCCGAACCGCCAAAATGCGCCGAGGTCGAACATCTCGGCGTCCGTTATACGGTCTGCACCTTCGATCCCGCCGAAGACACGATCCGGCTCTACGGTGCCCGCACGCTGGATAGTTCAGGTGCGAGCTACGACCAGCTGAACACATACCTCCTGCGCAACGGCGAGCACATGAGCTTTGCCATGAACGGCGGCATGTATCATCCCGATTACGGCCCGGTCGGGCTTCTCGTCGAGAATGGCCGGGAGACCGGCGCGCTCAACCGTGACGATGCGTTCGGCAACTTCTTCATGAAGCCGAACGGCGTGTTCTGGCTGGCAGACGGCAAGGCCGGCGTGATGGAGACGGAGGCCTTCGCCAAAGCCGGGCTTTCGCCGCGCGAGGCCACGCAGTCGGGTCCGATGCTGGTGGTCGACGGCAAGATCCACCCGCGCTTCCTGCCGGATGCGACGAGCCTGCAGATCCGCAACGGCGTCGGCATCCTGCCCGACGGGCGCGTGGCCTTCGCCATATCGAAAGACCATGTCCGCTTTCACGATTTCGCGACGCTGTTCCGCGACCGGCTGCACTGCCGCAACGCGCTGTTCCTCGACGGCAGTATTTCCAGCCTCTATGCGCCGGAAATCCGCCGGCACGACCGTCGGGCCGCGATGGGAACGATCATCGCCGTCGTGAAAAAGCTGCCCTGGTAAGCTTTTTTCGGATTCGATCCAAAGGATTGCCACGCCATGCACGTCTGAAAGGTCAGTGCACGCAATCGGGATGGGCCCGTGGAAACAGAACTCGTCGAAAAGGCGGCTCAGGGGGACCGGCAGGCATTCGCCGCGCTGATCGAGAGCCGCTATGATTTCATCCATGCCGTCGCCTGGCGATGGTGCGGCGACCGGCAGGATGCGGAGGATGTGGCGCAGGAGGTGTGCATACGCCTCGCCAGCGCGATCAGGGGCTTCAAGGGTGCCAGCCGCTTCAGCACCTGGCTCTATTCGGTCACGCTCAATTCCGCCCGCGACCAGATGCGCAAGCGCCGGCGCGCCGCATGGCGCGATGCGGCCTATCTGCGCGAGCAGGCGGTGCTGGAAGCCGGGCGCGCCGAGGATGACGGCGAGGAGCTGTGGCAGGCCGTTCGCCAGTTGCCCGACAGGCAGCGCGATGCCGTCCTGCTCATCTACGGCGAGGGGCTTAGCCATGCGGCGGCAGCCGACGTGCTCGGCTGCGCCGAAACGACCATTTCCTGGCATGTGCACGAGGCCCGCAAGCGCCTGAAGGTGCTTTTGCGCGATGCCGCGTGACGGAAGGATAGACCGATGACCGATCTCGATCTCGAAAAGCTCGCCCGCCGCCAGCCGCCGGCCGCCGGAGCATCGTCGCGCGCCGCAGCCCTTGCCGCCGCCATGCAGGCTTTCGACGACGCGGAAAAAAATGCGACCGCCACCAAAGGTTCCGCCGAGGGCGGGCGTCGAAGCTCCATCTTCAACAGGATATGGAGCCCTATCATGAACCGCAGACTTCTGGCCGGATCGGCCCTTGCCACGCTTCTCGTCGTCCCGGTCGCCGGCCTCGTGACGTATGAACTGGTGCGCAACGGTACCATCGCCTTGCAGGTCGAGCAGACTGGCGATGCGAAAACGCGGACCGATGCGCAGAAACCGGGCGCTGAGACCGCGCAGGTACAGGCCGAAAACAAGAAACAGGAAACGCCGGCCGTCGAACAGGCGGACGACGCTGCCGCCCTGTTGAACAGGGAGCGGGCCGCGCAGGCGACGGCAACCCAGGGAACCAGCCAGTCCGCGGCCGACAACCGCGCCGCCGAACCCGCGCCGCTTGCCGAAAGCCTGGATGGCGAGACGGCGGTGGTGCCGCAATCGCTTTCGGTCGACCGGACGCTGACGCGGCGCGTGGCGCAGCCCGCGGTGACACAGGATTCCGGCATCATGCCCATGCCGCAGGAGGACCGCGAACGCTTCGCCTCCGCCGATCCGAACCCGGTGAAGAGCGTCGCCACCGATCCGGTCTCGACGTTCTCGGCCGATGTCGACACGGCGTCCTACTCCTATATGCGCAGCGCGCTTCTCGGCGGCAGCCTGCCGGAGCCGGATTCGGTGCGTGTCGAGGAGCTGATCAACTATTTCCCCTATGACTGGAAGGGGCCGGAAACGGTGGAAAAGCCGTTCAACGCCACCGTCACGGTCATGCCGACGCCCTGGAACAAGGGCACCGAACTGCTGCATATCGGCATCAAGGGCTTCGAGACCGTGGCGGCCGAACAGCCTTCGGCCAACCTCGTCTTTCTCATCGACGTCTCCGGCTCGATGGATGAAGCCGACAAGCTGCCGCTGCTCAAGAGCGCCTTCCGCCTGCTGGTCGGCAAGCTGAAGGATACCGATACCGTGTCCATCGTCACCTATGCCGGCAATGCGGGCGTGGTGCTGAAACCGACGGCGGCGAAGGAGCGACAGAAGATCCTCGACGCGATCGATACGCTCCAGCCCGGCGGCTCGACGGCCGGCGCCGAAGGCATCGAGATGGCGTACAAGCTGGCGCAGAAGGCCTTCAAGAAGGACGGCGTCAACCGCGTCATGCTGGCGACGGACGGTGACTTCAACGTCGGGCCGGCAAGCGACGAGGACCTGAAGCGCATCATCGAGGAGCGTCGCAAGAGCGGCATCTTCCTCTCGGTGCTTGGCTTTGGCCGGGGCAACTATAATGACGGCATGATGCAGGCGCTGGCGCAGAACGGCAACGGCACGGCCGCCTATATCGATACGCTCGCAGAGGCCCAGAAGACGCTGGTGGAGGAGGCGGGGTCCTCGCTCTTCCCGATCGCCAAGGACGTGAAGTTCCAGATCGAGTTCAACCCGGCGCGCATCGCCGAATATCGCCTCATCGGCTATGAGACCCGCATTCTCAACCGCGAGGATTTCAACAACGACAAGGTGGATGCCGGCGATATCGGCTCCGGCCATCGGGTGACGGCGATCTACGAGGTGACGCCGAAGGGAAGCCCCGCCGTGCTGAATGATCCCCTGCGCTACGGCAATGAGCAGGCGGTAGCGACGCCAGCGGCAGACGGCGGCGAGATCGCGTTCCTGAAGATGCGCTGGAAGAAGCCCGACAGCGACACCAGCGAGCTCGTCACGATGCCGGTCACCGACGGCAATGTGGTGCCTGATCTCGATGCGGCCTCGGCGGATGTCCGCTTTTCCGTCGCCGTTGCGGCTTTCGGCCAGAAGCTGAAGGGTGTTTCCGCCCTGCAGGACTACGCCTACGGCTCGATCCTCGGCCTTGCGCAGGCGGCCAAGGGCAACGATCCCTTCGGCTATCGCGCCGAGTTCGTGAAGCTCGTCCGGCTCGCCGAGGGCCTGGCGGGCGGCAAGTAACCGCCGCTGCCCCGGTCGTCGTCCTTCCGATAGCCGGGCACGTTTCAGGCGGCGGACGGCGCCTCTGCGCTGCACGGTTCCTGCGCAGTCGCCGGCTGGACATTCTTTGCGTTGGATCTGCGCGGCAAGACAGGCAACAGCCGCATGAGGGGCGCTCTCCAGCGCCTCTCTTTTTCGGTTGGCAGAGGCGTGCAGGTCGGCGGCGTGGCGTCCACGAGTTCGAGCCCGGCGTCCCGCAACAGGCGCCGGTCCCGGCGCCGGACAAGGTGTTGCAACGCTTCGCGCTCGGCCATTCGCTGCCGCTGGTTGTTCCAAAATTCCCGCAGTGTAGCCAGAATATTCATGCCATGCGCCCTTCTTTCCTCCGCACAGCCAAGCAAAGCCGTAGACATTTCACAAACGAATAGCGATGATGGCAGGCATCAGAAAAGGCGATGGCTGAATGTACCCACCCCTCGAAAGCGATCTGCTCCGGATTTTCGTCGCCGTCGCGCAGGCGGGCAATGTCACCCATGCGGGCGAACGGCTCGGGCGCACGCAGTCGGCGGTCAGCATGCAGGTGCGCAAGCTGGAGGAGTCCGTCGGGGCGAAACTGTTTGCCCGCGGCCCGCGCGGCGTGGGGCTGACGATGGAAGGACAGCGGTTGCTGCCCTATGCCAAGCGCATCGTCGGCCTTGTCGACGAGACGACCGCGGCGATGCGCACGCTGCCGCTCGACGGGCCGGTGCGGGTCGGTATTCCCGAAGAATACAACCAGACCATCCTGCCCAATGCGCTGGCGGCCTTCGCTCAGGTGCATCCCGGCGCCGAGGTGACCGTGTTTTGCGGCTATACCGCGCAGCAGATGGAGGCGCTGGAGGCCGATGAACTCGATCTCGCCGTCATCTTCGAATGGGACGGCGGCATTTCCGGCGAGCTTCTGGCGATCGATCCGACGGTCTGGGCGGTCTCGGTCGGGCATGACCTGCACCTGGAGCGCCCGGTGCCGGTCGCGCTCTACCGGCGCTCGGTCTGGTGCCGGGAGTTTGCGGAGCGCTCGCTGGAACGATATGCCATACCCTATCGGGTCGCCTATACCAGCGACACGAGCAGCGGCCTGCGTTCGGCGGTGTCGAGCGGCCTTGCCATCGCACCGCTTGCCCGCAGCAACATTCCCGCAGGCGCGCGCGAATTGACCCTTGCCGAGGGCTTTCCGCAGGTCGATTCCTCGCGCGTCGTGCTCAAGCGCAACCCACGCCGTGGCGGGCCGGCCATCGATGGCATGGCGGATCTCGTCCGCAAGTCCTTCGTGCCGCTGGCGGCGGCGACCGATCAGGCTTTCGGATAGGCCCTTTCAAGCCCGCCGGACCGGGTCAGCCCGGCGCGGAAGGCGGCGTGTGCGGCGTGCTGGCTGGAGCGCGCGCATTCCATGAGGCGGATCTGCAGGCGGGCGGGCGCCGTCTCGCCCAGCCATTCGCCAAGCTTTTCCAGCTTCAGGGAATTCAGGAAGCGGGCGGTGGACGCCCGGTCGAGAGATACGCTCAGGCCTTCGAGCAGGTTTTCGTCCTGCTGCGGGTTTTGCATCAGCAGGCTCAGATAGGCCTTCTCGCCGTCGCCGAGCGCCAGAAGCTTGTCGGCGACGGTATCCCTGTCCGGAAAGGCGGCCGGATCTGCACTCATATCATCCCCCATAGAATCGTCACCATCTTGGATAAGGCGCGCAAAGGCTCGCCGCAAGCGACGGGAATGAGGTGGACTTAAAATCCAATATTGACAAAACGTCTATAATCGGATTGTTTGCCCCCATGTTTGATGCTTCGAATTCCAACGCGCTGCTGGTGCGCCACGCCACGACCGCCGCGGCCATCTCCACCCTGTTCTATCCCCATGCCGAGGTCGTGCTGCACGATCTCGAAACGGGCCGGATCGCCGGCATCTGGAATGCCTTTTCCGGCCGCAAGCCCGGCATGGAATCGCTCGTCGACGGCGAGCTGGAGGAGGCCGGCGAGGCGGGCGTCTATGGCCCCTATGAAAAGACCGGTGACGACGGCCGGCGCCTGAAATCGGTGACGTCTGTGCTGAAGGACGAGTTCGGCCAGACGCTCGGCCTGCTGTGCATCAACATGGATGTCTCGCATTTCGATGCCGCGGCGAAGCTGCTGTTGGCCTTCACCGGAACGGTGGCGCCGCGTCCACCGTCACTATTTTCCGGCGATTGGCGCGAGGAGATCAATACGGCTTTGCACGACTGGCTGCGCAACCAGGGCCTTGCATTGACGGCCCTGAAGAAGGCCGAGCGCGTGGCGCTGGTGGCAGCGCTTGAGGAACGCGGCCTGTTCCAGACCCGCAATGCGGTCGATCATCTCGCCAGTCTCATCGGCGCCTCGCGCGCCTCGATCTACAACTACCTCGCCGATGCCCGGCGCCAGAACGTCAAGGATTGACCGCGTGACCCCATTGCCGGATTTCCGTCTCGAAACCCATTTTTCCCGCTGGGAGTTCAAGGCTCGCCACCACATGACGGCGAGCGATGCCGAGACGATGAGCATGTCCGAACTCCTGGCGCTTGCCGGCCCCGAGGACCTGGAGGCGTGGGAGCATGTCTCGCTCGGCTATACGCAGACCTGGGGTGCGCCGGAGCTGCGCGAGATCATCGCCTCGACCTACGAGACGCTTGGGGGCGCTGACATCCTGACCTTTGCCGGCGCGGAGGAGGGGCTTTACTGCGCCATGCTGGCGCTGCTCGGGACTGATGATCACGCCATCGTCACCGTGCCGAACTACCAGTCCATGGAGACGCTGCCTGTCACCATCGCCGGCAGCGTGACGGGCGTTGCGCTGCGGGCGGAGAACCGCTGGCAGCTCGACCTCGACGATGTGAGGGCCGCGCTTCGCCCGGAAACCCGGCTAATCGCCGTCAACTTTCCCAACAACCCGACCGGGGCCATTGCCGATCAGGCGACCTTCCGGGAACTGGCTGAGCTTTGCGCGGAGCGCGGCATCCATCTCTTCTCCGACGAGGTCTATCGCGGACTGGAGGTCGATGATGCCAAGCGCCTGCCGCAGGCCGCGGACCTGTTCGACAAGGGCATTTCGCTCAATGTCATGTCCAAGGCCTATGGCCTGCCGGGCCTGCGCATCGGCTGGATCGCCTGCCGTGACCATGCGCTGCTCGAACGCATGGAGAAGATGAAGCACTATCTCTCCATCTGCAACGCGCGCCCTTCGGAGGTGCTGGCCGGTATCGCGCTCAAGGCGCGCGAGACGATCCTGGCCCGCAACCGCGCCCTGTGCGCTGACAACACCGAAAAACTGGGCCAATTCTTCGCGGACTACTCGCATCTCTATGAATTTTCTCCGCCCGACGGCGGCTGCGTCGCTTTCGCCCGCTATCTCGGAGCCGATGGCGTGGAGGCGCATTGCCGCCGGCTGGTGGAGGAAAAGGGGGTGCTTCTCCTGCCGTCCAGTCTCTATGTCTCCGATCTGCTGCCGGTGCCGGCGGATCGCTTCCGCGTCGGCATCGGGCGCAGGAACATCGACGCGGGCTTTGCGGCGTGGCGGGAATTCCTGTCTGCGGCTTGAGCGCACGCATCATGGCGGGTTAGGCTTGGCAAAGCCCGAATGGAGACAGGGATTGGTCACAAAAATAGAGTTCCTTTCACCTGCTATTTTTTTGATGGTTCTGCTGGGATCGCACTCTTCTGCGCCCGCTGATGACTTCAAGCGATGCGGCGTCCGGCACCACGTGCCGGCGTTGCTGGTTGTCGATAAGGTACTTGGGAGGGATTCTATCGGCCAAGTATACGCTGATTTCTGGGTGACAATGAATCCAAACGCGTTCGTTATCTTAGATATGAAAACGCGGCCCGTGGCTGTGACCCAATTCAGCGGCACTTTCCACGTTGCGCTGCCGGGCAGGGCAGTTCGCGGCATAGGAGCGTCGGTATCGAGCGAATGGATTACCGCAACGGCGCCCGTAAAAATTCGTATCACGCTAAATTATAGACCCAACTGGGAGAAATTCTTGGCAGGTCCGGCCAGCGAGATGGAGGTGTGGGTGTGTGATCAATCTATCACTTACGATGACGGAACTTCCATCATTAGAAATTGATGATTTTCTGCTGCCGGTGCGGGGTGGGCGCGGTGGATCAACTTTAGCAGGGAATGCTGAGGACACGCGCAAAAAAGCCGCCCGCGGCGCTAACCGGGGCGGCTTGCAATTGTCGATCCGACAACCGGTCAACCGCGCCGGCGGCCGCCGCGTTCGCGGGCGGGCGCCGCGGGGGTTTCATTCGCGGTCTTGTTGCGCAGCGGGCCGATCTTTTCGACGATCGTTTCGAGTGTCGGGCGTTCGCGCGGTTCATGCGCGTCAAGCGCCACGCGCATGGCGGCAAGGTGCTCGCAGGACGTGCCGCAGCAGCCGCCGATGATGCGTGCGCCGGCATCACGCGCAAGGCGGGCATATTCGGCCATCAGCGGCGGCGTGCCGGAATAGTAGATTTCCGAGCCGCGGAATTCCGGGATGCCGCAATTGCCCTTCACGACGACCGTGGCAGAGGGGGCAGCGCCGGTCATGTCGAGCAGCGAGGACAGGATGTCGGAGGCGCCGACGCCGCAATTGGCGCCGACCGCGAGCGGGCCCGCGCCAATGTCGCCGGCCACGCCGTGGATATCCTTCGGATGCAGGCCCATCATCGTCTTGCCGGCCGTATCGAAGGAGCCGGTATAGACGAAGGGCATGCCGACCTTGGTGGCGGCTTCCGCGGCCGCGCGGATTTCATCCGGCGACGACATGGTCTCGATCCAGGCGACATCCGCGCCACCGGCCTTCAGGCCCTCGATCTGCTCGACGAAGGCGGCGACGGCATCGTCATAGGTCATGGCGCCGAGCGGCACGAGCAGTTCGCCCGTCGGCCCGACGGAACCGGCGACGATGACGGTGCGCGGCGCCTTGTCGGCGACCGCGCGGGCGATCTCGGCGGCCTTCTTGTTGAGCGCGTGCACACGATCCTGCGCATGGTGCAGTTTCAGGCGGTGCCGCGTGCCCCCGAAGGTGTTGGTGAGGATGATGTCGGCGCCCGCATCCACGAAGTCCTGGTGCAGCTTCGTGATGTTCTCGGGCTTGGCCTCGTTCCACAGTTCCGGCGCTTCGCCCGCTTCCAGCCCCATGGCGAACAGCGACGTGCCGGTTGCGCCATCGGCAAGCAGGAAGGGTTTTTCGGCCAGGAGGCTGGCGAGCGGATTGGTGGCGGTCATGGCATGTCCTCTGTTTGCTCCATCATATAAGGATTTCTTTATGTGGTTGCAACGGCGGATTGGCAGAGCCCCCCATGGAGGCCGTCGATGCCCCTTCGGTCCCGGCCGAGTGGCCGCGAGAAACATCTAATTGGGACAGTGCGCCGCAAAACGGGAAGAGGGCGCCCCGGGGCGCCCTCTTGAGGTGCTTGTAATCAGGCTCAGGCCGCCGCCTTCGCCTCGTGGCTCGTCGGCGTCACCATGGAGGAGATGATCGCGCCGATGTCGATCGCGCCGATCGGCCGGCCGGCCTCGTCCACGACATGGGCCTGCGTCTGGTTGGCGCCCGTCATGGCACGGGCGGCGGTTTCCAGCACGGTGCCCTTGGCGATCGGCATGCCCTGGGGATTGCCCGCGAGCGGCGCCATGATCGTCTCGACATTGACGACGCGGCCACGGTTCACTTCCTTCACGAAGGCCGTGATGTATTCGTCCGCCGGGTTGAGCACGATCTCCTGGCCGGTGCCCTGCTGCACGACCATGCCGTCACGCAGGATGGCGATCTTGTCGCCGAGGCGCAGCGCCTCGTCGAGGTCGTGGGTGATGAAGACGACGGTCTTTTTCAGTTCTTTCTGCAGGTCCAGAAGCACTGTCTGCATGTCGACGCGGATCAGCGGGTCGAGAGCGGAGTAGGCTTCGTCCATCAGCAGGATGTCGGCATCGTTGGTCAGCGCACGCGCGAGGCCAACGCGCTGCTGCATGCCGCCCGAAAGCTGGTTCGGGTAGTGGTTCTCGAAGCCGGCAAGGCCGACGCGCTCGATCCACTGCTTGGCGCGCTTTTCGCGTTCGGCTTGCCCGATGCCCTGGATCTCCAGGCCGTAGACCGTGTTTTCCAGCACCGTGCGGTGCGGCAGGAGCGCGAATTTCTGGAACACCATCGCAGTCTTGTGGCGGCGGAATTCGCGCAGGTCGTTTTCGCTCATCCGACAGACGTCGACACCGTCATAGAGCACTTCACCGGCCGTTGGATCGATCAGGCGGTTGATGTGGCGGATCAGCGTCGACTTGCCCGAGCCGGAGAGACCCATCACCACCATGATGCCGCCGGCGGGCATGGAGATATTGATGTCGCGAAGACCGAGCACATGGCCGTACTGCTGGTTCAGCTCGGCCTTGCCCAGGCCGTTCTTCACCGCGTCGACGTAATCGCCGCCACGGGGTCCGAAAATCTTGTAGAGGTTGCGGACCTCGATTGCATGACTAACCATGAATTACCTCCGAATGCTTCTGTAGTCGCCTGCCATAGGCCTGGCTTGTACGGTCGAAAATGATGGCGATGGCCACGAGCGCGAACCCGTTGAGGAACCCCACCGTGAAGAACTGGTTGTTGATGGCCTGAAGGACGTTCTTGCCGAGACCACCGACGCCGACCATGGAGGCGACGACGACCATGGCAAGCGACATCATGATGGTCTGGTTGATGCCGGCCATGATGGTGGGTAGGGCAAGCGGCATCTGCACGTTCTTCAGCTTCTGCCAGGCGGATGAACCGAAGGCGTCGGCCGCTTCCAGCACTTCCTTGTCGACGAGCCGGATACCGAGATTGGTCAGGCGGATCATCGGCGGGACGGCATAGATGACGACGGCGATCAAACCCGGCACCTTGCCGATGCCGAAGATCATGACGACGGGGATCAGGTAGACGAAGCTCGGCATCGTCTGCATCACGTCGAGGATCGGGTTGATGAAACCCTGAACCCGGTCCGAGCGTGCCATCGCAATGCCGATGGGAATGCCGATCACGATGGCGATGAGCGTGCAAACCGTGACCATGGCGAGCGTCACCATCGTGTCGTTCCACAGACCCAGCATGCCGATGACGAGCATCGAAGCGGCCGTTCCGATAACGATCTTGGTGTTGCGGCTGGCGAAATACACGATGGCCAGCAGGATCAGCAGGATGATCGGCCATGGCGACGTGACGAACAGGCGCTCGAGATAGTTCAAAAACCATTGCAACGGCTGAACCATCGCATCGATTGCATTGACGTAACTTCTGACGAGCCCCTTGAACCCGTCATCGACAGTCTTTCTCACGGCGCGAATGCTCGCGTCGCTGAATGCCGGAAACTTGCAAAGAAAGACCGGCAACGAGTCGCATAGTCCTGCCATCCTTTTCCCCTCTTCCTACCGGTCGATGGTGCCCCGCAATGCGACGGATGTATCCGGCATGGCGAATGGGGCGGCTTGTACAGCGATATTCTTCTTATTGTTCCGGTTTGTCCGTATTGGCACGGGCGGCGGCCCGATAGTGTACTGTTTGCGACTTTCTGGGTGAAGATCAGTCAAATGGCTATCCGCACCGAAGCCATTGGCACCGGCAGCCTTGGGGCCGCCGGTGCCTGATGTCTGTCAGAGAGCGGCCTTGACCTTCTCGGCAACCTCGGGGCTTACCCACTTGGTCCACATATCGGGATAGGTTTCGAGGAAGTACTTCGCCGCATCCTCGTTCGTGCCCTGGTTTTCCGTCATCCAGGCGAGAACCTTGCCGACCGTGCCGTTATCCCACTGGCGGGTCTTCATGTAATCCATGGCGACGCCCGCCTTTTCGGAGAAGGCTTTCGTCACGACGGTGAAGACGTCGGAGGTCGGGTAGGAGTTCACCTTGGGGTCGGGGCAATCGGGAACGGCCGTGCAGGCATCCCAGTCGGCCTTGTTGTGATCGACGCCGAAGGACAGGCGCGTCATCTCGTACCGACCGAGAATGGCGGTCGGCGCCCAGTAGTAGCCGAGCCAGCCGGTCTTCTTTTCGAAGGCGTTGGCAATCGAGCCGTCGAGGCCGGCCGCCGAGCCGGTGTCGACCAGTTCGAAGCCGTCGGCATCCGCGTTCAGCGCCCGGTAGAGGTTGGATGTCGATACCTGGCAGTTCCAGCCGGCGGGGCAATTGTGCACCGCGCCCTTCGACGGATCCTCCGGCGCCGGGAACAGGTCCGGATGCTTGAGCGCATCCTGCACGGTCTTGATATCAGGATGCGCGTCGGCGAGGAATTTCGGTATCCACCAGCCTTCCACGCCGCCTTCCGACAAGAGTGGCGCAAGCTGGATCAGGCGTCCCTCGGCGATGGCCTGGTCGAGCGGCGTGCGCACGGCGTTGACCCACATTTCCGGCGCGACATCAGGTTCGCCCTTCTCGTTCATGGAGGTGAAGGTGGGCATGGTGTCGCCCGTCACCAGGGTGACGTTACAGCCATAGCCGTTTTCGAGAATGATCTTGTCGACCTGTGCGGCGACGCCGGCCGACGCCCAGTTCATTTCGGCGATCGAAACATCGCCGCATTCCGCCGCCTGGGCGGACCCGGCAAAGCCATAAAGGCCGGCGGCGAGGATAGTGGAGGCAAAAAGCTTCTTCATCGGATTTAAGACCTCCCAGTCTTGAGATGCAGCGTTCATCCCGGAAGGCAGAGCAGGTTACTGCGTTGTCCCGACTGCCCGGTCTCATTGTTCGGCAGACGAGGGAATGCGATGCCAGGTGAGGCGAGCCAATCCCCCTGCTGCAAGGACGTCGAGCTTTTTTCTGTTCCCCGGCGTAACCCTGTCACCGGCGATCCGTCTGCGTACGTCACGGGGCAAGCCTACGGGTTCTTATTGAGAAATCAACCGCCTGAGAGGCAGGCAAGCGCTGCGTCGGGCGCGAGCCATGAGCGGAATGCTGAAAAACAGGTGTTCTTGCCGTCGAAAAATTGGGCGTTTGCCCCAGTGCGGGCAAATACTCGTGACCGATCCGCGCCGGGAACGCCGCTTCCTGTCCGGAAGCAGACAGATCGTGTCCGGATTACGCCGTTTCGCCCCGGCGGTCACTTTTTTCGCGGTTTTATAAAAAAATCGCGATTCACCTTTGCTTAAGGTCTCGATAACCGTCCGGTAACGATGTGGCGCTATTGATCTTCTCACGGCGGGGGACACTGCCGAACGCTCCGGAAAAGGTATTGCGTACCGGGGTGACTGGGCTCCGATGTGTTTTTGTCGGAAGCCGCCATGCGTATTTTGGCAAGCCGTGCACTTCCGCCAGGGGTGCACGGCTTTTGCGTTTTAGCGATCCGGCAGGCAATAAAAAACGTCGCCTCCCGGAGAGAGGCGACGCTGGATGCGAGCGGGACCTGACGTCGCGCTCGAAGGATCAGCCGATGTTGCGCGTGCGGATGACGCCGAGCGGGCCGAGCGGCGCGTCCATGACCTCATTGCGCACGCGCGACTGGTTCTGGGGAGCGACGCCGTTCCAGGCGATCTGTACGAAGTTCGGCTTGCTGAAGATGAACAGCATGGTCTTTGTCCTAAAAATCCGAAGCCACGCGCCTCGGCTGTCTGATGTCCCTCATATAGGTGCGCCGCAGAGAAAAATCAGCGTCGTTCACGGCGCAAAATGTCGCAAAAAGAATAGCATCCCAGCTATGCCGATCTTGCATGGCACGCTGTTGCGGAAATACATCGGAGCGCCGGGCCGGATTGCGGCAAAATTGCGGTAAATCAGGGCTTTCCGGTGGCGAGACGCGGTGATAGGAAAAGCGCCATGACAAGAACGATCATGCTACAGGGCACCGGCTCGGATGTCGGAAAAACGGTACTGGTGGCGGGCCTCTGCCGCATGGCAGCCAACCGCGGTCTGACGGTGCGCCCGTTCAAGCCGCAAAACATGTCCAACAATGCCGCCGTTTCGGCCGACGGCGGCGAGATCGGCCGCGCGCAGTGGCTCCAGTCGCTTGCCGCGCGCGTGCCCTCCAGCGTGCATATGAACCCGGTGCTGCTCAAGCCGCAGTCGGATGTCGGCAGCCAGATCGTCGTTCAGGGCAAGGTCTTCGGGCAGGCCAAGGGCCGGGACTACCAGGCGCTGAAGCCCAAACTCATGGGCGCGGTGATGGAGAGCTTCGAGACCGTATCGGCCGGCGCCGACCTCGTGGTCGTCGAGGGCGCGGGTTCGCCGGCGGAAATCAACTTGCGGGCCGGCGACATCGCCAATATGGGGTTCGCCACCCGGGCCGGCGTGCCGGTCGTCCTGGTGGGCGATATCGATCGCGGCGGCGTCATCGCCTCGCTGGTGGGAACCCACGCCATTCTGCCGGACGAGGACCGGCGCATGGTCACCGGCTATCTGATCAACAAGTTCCGGGGCGATGTCACGCTGTTCGACAGCGGCATCGCCGAAATCGGCCGCTTCACCGACTGGCCATGTTTCGGTGTCGTGCCCTGGCTGAAGGATGCCGCGCGCCTGCCGGCAGAGGATTCCGTCGTGCTGGAGCGTCTGGCGAAGGGCGGCGGCGGGGCGCTCAAGGTCGCCGTGCCCGTGCTGCCGCGCATCGCCAATTTCGACGATCTCGACCCCCTGAAGGCTGAACCGCAGGTCGATCTCGTTTTCGTCCGGCCGGGGGAGGCGCTGCCGGCCGATGCCGGCCTTGTCGTCCTTCCGGGCTCGAAATCCACCATTTCGGACCTCCGCGATTTCCGCGCCGCAGGCTGGGACCGGGATCTTTCCCTTCATATGCGCCGCGGCGGCCGCGTCATCGGCATTTGCGGCGGGTATCAGATGCTCGGCCGCCGCGTGACCGATCCACTCGGCATCGAAGGCGGCGAGCGGGAGGTCGAAGGGCTCGGGCTTCTTGCGGTCGAGACGGAAATGGCGCCGGAGAAGACCGTGCGCAACAGCGACGCCCGCTCCCTGCAATATGATGTGCCGCTCGAAGGCTACGAGATCCACCTCGGCCGCACCACGGGGCCGGATGCGTTGCGTCCCTCCGTCAGCATAGACGGCCGGCCGGACGGCGCGGTCTCGCCAGATGGCCGCGTGATGGGAACCTATCTGCACGGCCTGCTTTCGAGCGATGCCTACCGGGCGCGGCTGCTTGCGGATTTCGGCATCGAGGGCGGCGGTTTCGATTACCGGGCCGGCGTCGATGCGGCACTCGACGGCGTGGCGGCCGAGCTTGCGGCCGTGCTGGATCCGCGCTGGCTCGACAGCCTTATGGGCGCCCGCTGATTAAACTGCCGGCCTGAAACGTTCAGCCATCGGGTTTCTCCACTGCCGGTCGCGGCCGCACCAAAGTTGCGCCTGATTTCGGTGTAAGGAGGGACACTATCATGCCCGCTCTGCGGGTGCCGACGCCGTTGTGCGATCCGAAAGGGTGATTTGATGGGTTCTGGACCTCTTGCTCGATCTGTTCTGGTGGGCCTTATCGGGCTGTCGCTCGCCGGTTTTCCGGTGGCTGCCTTCGCCCAGACGGCCAAGGAAACCACCAATGCCGGCAAGCGCTGGGAGGAAGAATTCGCCTTCTGGCAGAAAGCGTCTTCCGGCAGTGATGTCACGCAGTTTGAAAACTACCTGAAACAGTATCCCAACGGCACGTTCGCCTCGATGGCGCGTCTGCGCATTGCCGAATTGAAGGCCGCGGGCAATGCGAAGCCGGCGACGACGGCGTCCGACGATGCCGCCGCCAAGGCCAAGGCCGAGGAGGCGAAGGCGGCTGAAGAGGCCAAGCGCGTTGCCGATGCGGAGAAGGCCAAGGCGGAGGACGCCCGCAAGGCCGCCGAGGCCGAAAAGGCGAAAGCCGAAGCGGCGAAGGCCGAGGAGGCCGCTGCCGCGGCCAGCAAGCTTGCGTCGGAAAAGGCCGCCGCCGAGGAAAAGGCGAAGGCCGAAGCCGCAGCCGCCGAAAAGGCGCGGGCAGAGGAAGCTGCCCGCCTCAAGGCGGAGGCGGACAGGAAGGCGGCCGATGAACGCAGGCTGGCGGCAGAGAAGGCTGCAGAAGCCGAGCGCGTGAAGAAGGAAGCCGCCGCTGCAGCCGAAAAGGCCAAGGCGGACGAGGCGGCGCGCGTACAGGCCGAGGCTGAGCGCCGCAAGGCCGACGAGGCCGCCGCGGCCCAGAAGGCCCGCGCCGAGGCCGAGGCGAATGCCCGCGCTGCCGAAGCCGCGGCCGCCCGTGCGGAAGAGGCCAAGCGGCTGGAAGCGGAAAAAGCCGCGGCTGCCGAAAAGACCCGGCTGGAGCAAGAGGCGGCAGCCGCCCGCAAGCTGGCCGAGGAAAAGACGCGCGAGTTGGAGCGCCTGAAGGCGGAGGCCGCCAAGGCTGCGGCGGAAGCCGAGGCCAAGGCCGCCGAAGCCTCTCGCCTTGCCGCCGAGGCCAGGAAGCGTGCCGAGGAGGCCGAGGCCGCCCAGAAGCGCGCCACCACCAGCGGCCCGGCAACGGCAACGCGCGACGGCGCGGACACCGACAGGCTCGCTGCGGCCAAGCGCGAGGAAGACACCTTCCAGAAGGCGGTGGTCGCCGGCTCGCGGCAGGCTTTCCAGGCCTATCTCGATGCCTATCCGCGCGGCCGCTATGCATCGGATGCGCGCGAACGGATGGCCGCCCTTTCGACCACCCCGACACAGAAGGTGGAAACCGAGCGCCTGGTCGAGGAGCGCCCCGTCGTCGATCCGCGTGAAGCCTATATGGAGCGCTCGACGCGCGTCCAGGCGCAGCGCTGGCTGAGCGCGCTGGGCTACAGCACCTATGGCGCCGATGGCGTCTTCGGCCCGCGCACCCGCGCGGCGATCGCCGCATGGCAGGGCGCGTCCGGCTACCGCGCCGACGGCTATCTTTCACGCCGGCAGTTCGCCGCCCTGCGCCAGGCCGCGCAATTCGCCGAGGCACGCCAGGCCAGCCGCGAGCGCCGCTACCAACGCGAATACGATGTGCTCGAAGGCCCGGTCGACGGCTATTACGATGGCCCCTATTACGGCGATGACGGCTACTACCGCCGGCGCGGCGGCGTGGTGATCATCCCCGGCTATTGAGTTTGCGACGGCCGGCCGGCGTTTTCGGCACAGGCCATGCCGCTGGCTGTCGATTGACTTGTGGCGGCCGGCGGCATAATCATCCGACTATTGGATGGTTCTCTGGTCCGGAAACGGACCGGTGAGTAAATGGGAATGTGACGCGGCGGACCCAATCAGGGCGCTGCAATCACGGCCGACCCCGCGACTGTAGAGCAGCGAGGGACGCCCATCCGGAGGGAGGAATTTCGCGGATAAGAGGGCAATCGTGTCCTTGACGCGCGAAAGGAGCACCGACCGGAAAAGCCACTGGGTGGCATCACGATAGCCGGGGTGGGACGCCTCTTTTTCTACGAATCGTCCGCCTGCGTGATGTGAAAAGACCTGGGAAGGTGAGGGTGGCCCGAAGGCGCTGATGCGCCGGACGCTGCGAGCCAGGAGACCTGCCAGCCAATGAGGGCATATCGCCCGACCTGGGGAGGGGCTTCCCCGGTGCCTGCACGGAGGTTGTCATGGCTGTTTCCAATACGTCTTCTATCACGCTTTCCGCGAGCGATCGCCTTGTCGCCGGCGTTCTCGCGCTGCTGCTCGGCGGGTTCCTCGTCTTCGGCGCCGGCCTTGCCAATTCGGCCGTGCTTCACGACACCGCGCACGATACGCGTCACTCCTACGGCTTTCCCTGCCACTAAGGAGTTTCCGACATGATCGTTCGTTATCTCCTGGCCGCCCTGGTGGCCGGGCTCTTCTCTGGCGTCCTGATGACGGCCGCCCAGGAGGCCCGCGTCGTGCCGCTCATTCTTCACGCCGAAGAA
This sequence comes from Shinella sumterensis, assembly GCF_004514425.2. Lineage (GTDB taxonomy): Bacteria > Pseudomonadota > Alphaproteobacteria > Rhizobiales > Rhizobiaceae > Shinella > Shinella sumterensis. Next base: position 166,343 of record NZ_MYFN02000003.1, on the reverse strand, counting down.
TTCGAAGGCGGCGATGAGGCGGCCCCCGCCACCGAAGGCAGCACGCCGTCCACCGATGGCGCCGCCGCAACGCATGAGCATTCGTCCTTGGGCGCCGTCGTCCTCGACGTCGCAGCCTACCTGTCGCCTGTCTCTGTCGCCTACGCCCACGACGCCGAAGGCCATGAAGACGGTGGCATCATGTTCGGCATGAGCCGGTTCTCCGGCACGCTGCTGGCCAACCTTGTGACGGGAGCAGGCTTCGCGCTGCTGCTTGCCGGTTTCAGCCTTGTCTCCGGCCATCCGATCACGGTTGCCAACGGGGCGCTGTGGGGTGCTGCGGGCTGGCTTGCCGTGCATATGCTGCCGGCCATCGGCCTGCCGCCGGAACTGCCGGGCTTCCCGGCCGCGGACCTGACGCAGCGTCAGATCTGGTGGGTTGCAGCGGTCGTGCTGTCGGCGGCGGGGCTCTACCTGCTGTTCCTCAAGCCGGGCATCGTGGCCAAGATCGCCGGGGTGGTGCTGATTGCCGCGCCGCAGGTCTATGGCGCGCCGCAGCCGTCGGACATTTCCAGCGCGGTTCCGGCCGTTCTCGGTGCGGAGTTCGCCGTCGCGGCCCTTGCCACGACGCTGTTCTTCTGGATCGTGCTCGGCCTTTCGCTGGGCTTTGCCAACGAAAAGATCGCCAAGGCTGCCTGATATGACGCTGACATCGCCCGGAGCCGTCCTGGTTCTGGGCGGTGCGCGTTCCGGAAAATCCGCTTTTGCCGAAAGGCTGGTCGCCGAGACCGGCCTTTCGCGTCATTATATCGCCACCGGCCGCGCCTGGGATGACGAGATGCGTGAACGCATCGCCAGGCACCGGGAAGACCGCGGCGACGGCTGGCAAACGCATGAGGAACCGCTTGCGCTCGCGGCCCGGATAACCGATGTCGCGCGTGCGGACCGTGCGGTCCTCGTGGATTGCCTGACCCTCTGGCTCACCAATCTGATGCTGGAGGAACGCGACATCGCGCAGGAATTCGCCGGCCTCCTGTCGGCCATCGCACAGGCGCCGGGCCGTCTTGTCTTCGTTTCGAACGAGGTCGGCCTGGGCATCGTGCCTGAAAACCGCATGGCGCGCGACTTTCGCGACCATGCCGGGCGGCTCCACCAGCAGGTGGCGGCGCTCGTACCGGAAGTGTATTTCGTTGCGGCAGGACTGCCGCTGAAAATGAAGGGTTGAGCCATGCTGCAACAGAAGATCCCCGCCACCGTCATCACCGGCTTCCTCGGGGCCGGCAAGACGACGATGATCCGCAACCTCCTGCAGAATGCCGGCGGCAAGCGCATCGCGCTCATCATCAACGAGTTCGGCGATCTCGGCGTCGACGGCGACGTGCTGAAGGGCTGCGGCGCGGAAGCCTGCACCGAGGACGATATCATCGAACTCACCAACGGCTGCATCTGCTGCACCGTGGCCGACGACTTCATCCCCACCATGTCGAAGCTGCTGGAGCGGGAGAACCGCCCGGACCATATCGTCATCGAGACCTCCGGCCTTGCCCTGCCGCAGCCGCTCGTCGCCGCCTTCAACTGGCCGGAAATCAAGACGCAGGTGACGGTCGACGGTGTCATCACCGTGGTCGACAGCGCCGCCGTCGCGGCCGGCCGTTTCGCCGACGACCATGACAGGGTCGACGCGCTGCGCGTCGAGGACGACAATCTCGACCACGAAAGCCCGCTGGAAGAGCTCTTCGAGGACCAGCTGACCGCCGCCGACCTCATCGTGCTCAACAAGACCGATCTGCTCGACGCCGCCGGTATCCAGACCGTGCGCGACGAAGTCGCCTCGCGCACCGCCCGCAAGCCTTCGATGATCGAGGCGAAGAACGGGGACGTGGCCGCTGCCGTGCTGCTCGGCCTCGGCGTCGGCACGGAAGACGACATCGCCAACCGCAAGTCGCACCATGAACTGGAACACGAGAACGGCGAGGAACACGACCACGACGAATTCGACAGCTTCGTCGTCGAACTGCCGGCGCTTGCCGAGCCTGCCGCCTTCATCGAGCGCCTCAAGGGCGTGATCGCCGAGCACGATGTGCTGCGCGTCAAGGGATTTGCCGATGTGCCCGGCAAGCCGCTGCGCCTGCTCATCCAGGCGGTGGGCAGCCGCATCGACAGCTATTTCGAGCGCGCCTGGGCGCCGGGCGAAACCCGCGGCACCCGCCTCGTCGTCATCGGCCTGCACGACATGGATGAGGCCGCCGTACGCGCTGCCATCGCTGCGGCGGTGTGATATCGGGATGAGCATGCGGCGGCACCCCCCTCTGGCCTGCCGGCCATCTCCCCCACAAGGGGGGAGATCGGATGAGGCGACGGCTTGCCCCGCTGTCTTGCCTGGACGCCGCCGCTCAATCTCCCCCCGAGTGGGGGAGATGTCACGAAGTGACAGAGGGGGGTGCGCGGTGCCGAGAAATGGATTCTGCCATCTGTCCTCCCCTTTGCCATCCTCGGGCTTGACCCGAGGATCCAGTACGACGGCACAGCCGCACACGGGAGGCGCTGCATGCATCTCCTGCTAGCCCAGAAGGGCACCATCGCCGATGGCAAGGAGGCGATCGACCTTGGCCAGACGCCGGGCGATATCCTCTTCCTCTCCGCTGCCGATACGGAACTGGCCTCCATCGCCGCCGCCCACCGTGCGCGGGGCGGTGACACGCGCCTTCGTCTGGCGAGCCTCGCGACGCTGTCGCATCCGATGTCGGTCGATACCTATATCGAGCGCACGGCCCGGCACGCCCGGCTCATCGTCATCCGCGCGCTCGGCGGCGCGAGCTATTTCCGCTACGTGCTGGAAGCCCTGCTGGCGACGGCTGTCGCCAACGATGTCAAGCTCGTCGCGCTGCCCGGCGACGATCGTCCCGATGAGGGCCTGATCCCCTTCAACCGCATCGAGGATGCCGACCGACGGAACCTCTGGGCCTATCTCAACGAGGGTGGGGCGGAAAATGCCGACCGTTTCCTCGCCTATGCCGATGCGGTGGTGTTTGGCGGCGAGAAACCGGCACCGGCGACGCCGCTCGAAAAGGCCGGCATCTGGTGGCCGGGGCGCGGCGTGGTGGATGTGGAAGCGTGGCAAAAAGAGTCTGCGGGGGCTCCCGTCTCCTTCTCCCCCACGGGGAGAAGGTGGCCCGAAGGGCCGGATGAGGGGGCTTGTACCCCGGCGACGGTCGGTGCCGCCCCCTCATCCCGCTGCCGCGACCTTCTCCCCGCCGGGGAGAAGGGGAAGGGGGAGAGCCCTCGGCTTATTGGCGAACCCGAAGGCGAATTCCCCGGCAGGCCGGAGGGGGGTATCGGCGGAGCAGGCCGTCCGACCGTCGCCATCGCCTTCTACCGCGCCTATGTCCAGAGCGGCGAAACTCGCCCGGTCGAAATGATGATCGAAGCGCTGGCGGCGGAGGGCATCCGCGCCCTGCCGCTCTTCGTCTCCAGCCTCAAGGAGCCGGTTTCCATCGAAACCGTCCGCGCCGCCTTTGCGGAAATCCGGCCGGAGGCCGTGCTGAATGCCACGAGCTTTGCCGTTTCAGCGCCCGGCGCCGGCCGCAAGCCGACGGTGCTCGACGAGACCGGCGCGCCGGTGTTGCAGGTCGTCTTCTCCGGCTCGTCGCGCGAGGCGTGGCACGCCTCGGGGCAGGGGCTCACGGCGCGCGATCTCGGCATGAACGTCTCGCTGCCGGAAGTCGATGGTCGCGTTCTGTCCCGCGCCGTCTCCTTCAAGGCGGCCGCGCGTTACGACGAGCGCGTCGAGACCAACATCGTCAGCCTCGATCCGGTCGAGGACCGCATCCGCTTCGTTGCGAAGCTTGCCGCCGGGTGGGCGCGGCTTCGGCGCACCGCGCCGGGCGAACGCCGGGTCGCCCTCGTCATGGCGAACTATCCCAACCGTGATGGCCGCCTCGGCAACGGCGTCGGCCTCGATACGCCCGCCGGCACGATGGAAGTGCTGCGCGCCATGGCGGCGGAAGGTTACGCGGTGGCGGACCTGCCGGAGGATGGCGATGCGCTGATCGCCCATCTCATGGCGGGCCCCACCAATGCGGCGAACGACGGCCGTGAAATCCGCGAAACCCTTTCGCTCACTCATTACAAGGTCTTCTTCGCTTCGCTTCCGACATCGATTCAACAGGAGATGACCGGCCGCTGGGGCGCGCCGGAAGACGATCCCTTCGTGACCGGCGAGGTCTTTGCCCTGCCGCTCGCCCGTTTCGGCGAGACGCTGGTCGGCATCCAGCCGGCGCGCGGCTACAATATCGATCCGAAGGACACCTACCATTCGCCGGATCTCGTGCCGCCGCATGGTTATCTCGCCTTCTACGCCTTCCTGCGCCTGCATTACGGCGCGCATGCCATCGTGCATATGGGCAAGCACGGCAATCTCGAATGGCTGCCGGGCAAGGCGCTGGCGCTGTCGGAGGCCTGTTACCCCGAGGCCGTGCTCGGCCCGGTGCCGCATCTCTATCCCTTCATCGTCAACGATCCCGGGGAAGGCACGCAGGCCAAGCGCCGCTCCGCCGCCGTCATCATCGATCACCTGACGCCGCCTTTGACCCGCGCCGAAACTTACGGCCCGCTGAAGGACCTCGAAGCCCTCGTCGACGAATATTACGAGGCCTCCGGTGGCGATCCGCGGCGCATCAGGCTGCTGACGAAGCAGATCCTCGATCTGGTGCGCGATATCGGCCTGGACAGCGACGCCGGCATCGCAAAGTCGGATGGCGAGGAGGCCGCGCTGCAAAAGCTCGACGCCTATCTCTGCGACCTCAAGGAAATGCAGATCCGCGATGGCCTGCATGTCTTCGGCGTTTCGCCCGAAGGACGCCTGCTGACCGACCTGACCGTTGCGCTGGCCCGGGTGCCGCGCGGCCTGGGCGAGGGCGGCGAGGCGAGCTTGCAGCGTGCCATCGCAGCCGACGCCCTGGGCGAGACGGATTTCGACCCGCTCGACTGCATCCCGTCCGATCCATGGACCGGCCCGCGGCCGCAAATCCTTGCCGGGCAATCCGATGCGCCCTGGCGCAGCAAGGGCGATACGGTGGAGCGCATCGAACTGCTTGCGGCAAGGCTGGTGGATGGCACATTGGGCTGCCCGGCCGGCTGGCTCGCCACGCGCGCCGTGCTCGACGTCATCGAGACATCCATCCGGCCAGCCGTCGCGGCCTGCGGCCCGGCGGAAATCACGGCGCTCATGCGCGGCCTCGACGGGCGCTTCATCGAGCCCGGCCCCTCCGGCGCGCCGACGCGCGGGCGGCCGGATGTGCTGCCGACCGGGCGCAACTTCTATTCCGTCGACAGCCGCGCGGTGCCGACGCCGGCGGCCTGGGAGCTTGGCCGCAAGTCCGCCGAACTCCTCGTCACCCGCTATGCGCAGGATCACGGCGAATGGCCGACCTCCTTCGGCATCACCGCCTGGGGAACCTCCAACATGCGTACCGGCGGCGACGATATCGCACAGGCCATGGCGTTGATCGGCGTGAAGCCGACCTGGGATATGGCATCGCGCCGCGTCACCGGCTTCGAGATCATTCCACCGGCGACGCTGCGTCATCCGCGCGTCGACGTGACCTTGCGCATCTCCGGCTTCTTCCGCGATGCCTTCCCCGAACAGATCGCGCTTTTCGATCGCGCCGTGCGGGCGGTGGGTGCCCTCGACGAGGATGATGCGGACAACCCCATTGCCGCCCGTATGCGGGCGGAAGCCGCGGCGCTTGCGGCCCGGGGCGCCTCCGAAGCGGAGGCCGCCAGACAGGCGGGCTTCCGCATCTTCGGTGCGAAATCCGGTGGATACGGCGCAGGCTTGCAAACCATGATGGACGAGGGGCTGTGGACCGACCGCGGCGACCTCGCCGAGGCCTGGCTCGAATGGGGGGCGCACGCCTATGACGGCGAGGGCGACAGCGTGCCGATGCGCGAACGGCTGGAGGCGCGCATGAAGAGCCTTGAGGCCGTCATCCAGAACCAGGACAGCCGCGAGCACGATCTTCTCGACAGCGACGAGTACTACCAGTTCGAGGGCGGCATGGCGGCGGCGGCGCAGCATCTTTCCGGCCGACAACCGACCATCTATCACAACGACCTGTCGCGCCCGGAAAAGCCCGTCGTGCGCACGCTGGAAGACGAGATCGGCCGCGTCGTGCGCGCCCGTGTGGTCAATCCGAAATGGATCGACGGCGTGATGCGCCACGGTTACAAGGGCGCCTTCGAGATCGCCGCGACGGTCGATTTCATGTTCGCCTTCGCCGCGACCACCGGTGCGGTCAAGGACCATCATTTCGAGGCCGCCTACCGGGCTTATGTGCTGGATGAACGCGTGCGCGATTTCCTGATGGAGAAAAACCCGGCCGCACTCGTCGAAATGGCGGCACGCTTTGCCGAGGCGATCGATCGGGGCCTGTGGACGCCGCGCTCCAATTCGGCGCGTTATGATCTCGACATGCTTGGGAAGAGGAGGGCATCGTGATGAACCTTACCGGCCATTGCCTTTGCCGATCTCTGGCGTTCGAGGTGACCGGCGATATTCTTCGCACGGGACATTGTCACTGCGAGAGTTGCCGACGCGCCACCTCTTCGCCGGTGACGACATTTTTCTGCGTCACGACCGCCGATGTGGCATTCCGTGGCGACACGCTTCGCCATTATGCATCCTCGCCCGGCGTCCGTCGTGGCTTCTGCAATGGATGCGGTTCACCCATGAGCTTCGAAACCGAAGGCCGGCCGGGTGAGATCGACCTTTATGTTGCCGCGCTGGAGGACGCCACGGGCGTCGAGATCACCCAGCACTGGTATTGGAACGAGCGTGTCTCCTGGCTTCGTTGCGAGGACGACTTGCCGAAACGGGAAGACTGACATGACCGAAAACCACGACGACACCGCCGGCATGACCGAGGCCGAGCTCGCCCGCCACTCTGAAAAGATGGCGAAGAAGAAACAGGCGCGCGAGAAGATCATGGCGACGAAGACCGATGAAAAGGGTCTCGTCATCGTCCATACCGGCAAGGGCAAGGGCAAGTCGACCGCCGGCTTCGGCATGATCTTCCGCCATATCGCGCACAAGAAGCCCTGCGCCGTCGTGCAGTTCATCAAGGGCGCCTGGCAGACCGGAGAGCGCGACCTGATCGAGGCGCATTTCTCCGATCTCTGCCAGTTCTACACGCTCGGCGAGGGCTTTACGTGGGAAACGCAGGACCGTGCGCGCGATGTCGCCATGGCGCAGACGGCCTGGGAGAAGGCCAAGGAGCTGATCCGCGACGAGCGCAACTCCATGGTGCTGCTCGATGAGATCAACATCGCGCTGCGCTACGACTATATCGACGTCAACGAGGTCATCGACTTCCTCAGGACGGAAAAGCCCTACATGACCCATGTCGTGCTGACGGGCCGCAACGCCAAGGAAGAGCTGATCGAGATCGCCGATCTCGCGACCGAGATGGAACTGCTCAAACACCCGTTCCGCTCTGGCATCAAGGCGCAGCAGGGCGTGGAATACTGAGGGCCGATCAACGCTTAATTCGCCTGCCTGCCGGTCTTGTGCGCGCAGGCGACGGCGAGGCTACCACCCCAGCCACACCCGGATCGGATGGGCCGGGTCGGCCATCAGGCGGATGGCGAGCGCGATCGAGGTGACGACGAGGAGCGGCTTGATGATCCGGGCGCCGTTTCTCATCGCCACGCGTGAACCCACCTGTGCGCCGAGGAACTGGCCGACACCCATGGTCAGCCCCACCTTCCACAGCACGACGCCGTAGAGAATGAAGACGACGAAGCCGCCCAGATTGGAGCCGAAGTTCAGAAGCTTTGTGTGCGCCGTCGCCTTCAGCACGCCGAAGCCGGCCAGCGTCACGAAAGCCAGCATGAAGAACGAACCGGTGCCCGGGCCGAACACGCCGTCATAGAAGCCGACCAGCGGCACGATGGTGACGGTGAACAGGAAGACGCTCATGCGGCGGTGCTTGTCGAGATCGCCGATATTCGGCTTGAGGCCGAAGTAGATCGCGATCGCCACCAGCAGGAACGGCATGAAGATTTTCAGGACATCGCCGGGCACGACCGTGGCCAGCAGCGCACCGAATACCGAACCGATGGTCGCCGCCGCCGCCATGGGCAATTGCTCGCTGAGCCGCACATGGCCGGCGCGCGCATAGGCTATCGTGGCTGATCCCGAGCCGAACAGCGATTGCAGCTTGTTCGTCCCCAGCGTCTCCAGCGGCGGAATGCCGGCCAGCAGCATTGCCGGAATGGTGATCATGCCCCCGCCGCCGGCGATGGAATCGATGAAGCCGGCGAAGAAAGCGGCAAGGAACAGCAACAAGAGAAGGTGGAGGGCGATATCGGCCACGGCGGGACTCGGGAGCAAAAGGGGGCGTCGCGTGACCTTGTGTCAGACTGGGGGCCGAAAAGCAAAGCATGCCGACGCCTATGCCGCCGCGCTTTGCCGCAACCCGCGCCTTGCATGCCGCAATCCGGTTTGACCGGCCTTGCCCCCTCCGGTACTAAGGAGGCAGCGACGGTGCCCGCCAGGCGGGCCGAGCGGTGTCCGGTGCGGCCGACCCAGGCGGGGCCATAGCCGGAACTGTCGGAAGACGGCGAAGCCGGGCCCTTTCGCGTGGAATTTTGCGAGAGACTGCCATGCGCGCTGCGGCCCCATCCCCAGACACCGGACGACCAAGGCTTGTCCTCGGCCTCGGCTGCGAACGCGGCACGGCGCCGGAAGAACTGGTCGCGCTTGCCCTGTCCGTCGTCGATCGCCCGGACGATATCGCTTTCGTCGCCACGCTGGATGTGCGGGCCGGGGAACCGGCCATGCAGGCCGTTGCCCGCCATTACGGCGTCCCGCTCGTGACGTTCACCGCCGCGCGCCTCGAAGCCGAGACGCCGCGCCTCGCCAATCCGTCCGATATCGTCTTTGCCCATACCGGCTGCCACGGCGTGGCGGAGGCCGCCGCCCTGGCGCAGGCGGGTGAGAAGGCGCGGCTTGTGCGCGGCAAGACGAAATCCGCCCGTGCGACCGTCGCCATCGCCGAATCATCTCAATCGTTTGCGGCGCTTTCCTCGCAAACCGATTCGGCTTCTTCGCATATCGATTCAAGGGAGCGCGTGTGATGAACGCCCTGTTCTCCGCTCTTCCGGTCATCGAGAAAGGCAGCGTCTGGCTGGTCGGTGCGGGGCCGGGTGATCCCGGACTTCTCACGCTGCATGCCGCCAACGCGCTGCAGCAGGCCGATGTCATCGTGCATGACGCGCTCGTCAATGCCGAATGCCTGTCGCTTGCGCGGCCGGGCGCAACGCTGGAATTTGCCGGCAAGCGTGGCGGCAAACCCTCGCACAAGCAGCGCGACATCTCGCTCAGGCTGGTCGAACTGGCGCGGGCGGGCAACCGCGTGCTGCGGCTGAAGGGGGGCGATCCCTTCGTCTTCGGCCGCGGCGGGGAGGAAGCGCTTACGCTCATCGAGCACGGCATCCCGTTCCGCATCGTGCCGGGCATCACCGCCGGTATCGGCGGGCTTGCCTATGCCGGCATCCCGGTCACGCACCGCGAGGTCAACCACGCCGTCACCTTCCTGACGGGCCATGATTCCTCCGGCGTCGTTCCCGATCGCATCAACTGGGAGGGCATCGCCAAGGGCTCGCCCGTCATCGTCATGTATATGGCGATGAAGCATATCGGCCAGATCACCGCCAATCTCATGGCGGCCGGCCGCGCGCCGGAGGAACCGGTCGCCTTCGTCTGCAATGCCGCGACCGCCGAACAGATGGTGCTGGAGACGTCGCTTGCCCGCGCCGAGGCGGATATGGCGGCGGCCGGCATCGAGCCGCCCGCCATCGTCGTGGTCGGCGAAGTCGTTCGCCTGCGTGCCTCGCTCGACTGGCTCGGCGCCTTGACGACCGGCCGCAGGCTCGCGCCGGACCCGTTCGGGGCGAGCGCGCTCAAGGACCCGGCATGAGCGGATTGCTCATCGCGGCACCTGCCTCCGGCTCCGGCAAGACGACGGTGACGCTGGGCCTGGCGCGCGCCTTCGCCGATGCCGGGCTCGACCTCGTCTCCGGCAAGGCGGGGCCGGATTATATCGATCCGGCGTTTCACGCTGCCGCCAGCGGAAGGCCCTGCTTCAACTATGATCCCTGGGCGATGCGGCCGGACCTCATCCGCGCCAATGCCGCGCTCCAGGCGGGCGAGGGCAGCTTCCTGCTCGTCGAGGCGATGATGGGCCTGTTCGACGGCGCCATGGACGGCACCGGCACGCCTGCCGACCTTGCCGCCATGCTCGATCTGCCGGTGGTGCTTGTCGTGGATTGCAGCCGCATGTCGCAATCCGTGGCCGCACTGGTGCACGGCTATCGCGGGTATCGCCGTGATATCCATGTCGTCGGCGTTATCCTCAACAAGGTCGGCAGCGACAGGCACGAGGCGATGCTGCGCGACGCGCTGGAGGCGGGCGGGGTCGAGATCTTCGGCGGGCTCGGGCGCGATGCCGCACTCGCCTTGCCGGAACGCCATCTCGGCCTCGTCCAGGCCGGCGAGCACGCGGCGCTGGAGGGCTTCATCGCCCATGCGGCCGCGGTCGTTCGCCGCAGCTGCGATCTCCAGCGCCTCACCGCCGTGGCGGAGACACGACGCGCGCCGCCCGCCGCGCCCGCCGTCTCGCGCCTGCCGCCGCTTGGCGCGCATATCGCCGTGGCCCGCGACCGCGCTTTCGCCTTCTCCTACGAGCATCTGCTGGCGGGATGGCGCGCGGCGGGCGCAGCCCTGTCCTTCTTTTCTCCGCTGGCCGATGAGGCGCCCGACGCAGGCGCCGATGCCGTCTATCTTCCCGGCGGCTATCCAGAACTCCACGCCGGTGCCCTTGCCAATGCCGCCCAATTCCGCCTAGGCATGCAGGCGGCAGCGCGCCGGGGAGCGCGTGTCTATGGCGAATGCGGAGGCTATATGGTTCTGGGAGAGGGGATCGTCGCTGCGGATGGCACCAGGCACGCCATGCTCGGGCTGCTGCCGCTCGTCACCAGCTTTGCCGAACGTCGCCGCCATCTCGGCTATCGCCGTGTCACGTCGCTGGCAGGTTCCGGTTTTGCCGGCCCGATGACGGCGCATGAGTTCCACTATTCGACCGTGCTGCACGAGGGCGATGCGGATCGGCTCTTTGCCGTCACCGATGCCGTCGGCGAGGATCTTGGCCAGGCCGGCCTTCGTCGCGACACGATCAGCGGCTCCTACATGCATCTCATCGACCTCGCCCCGGTGGCGCCATGACCGCGCCGCCCATTGTCCACGGTGGCGGCATTGCCGCGGCGGCCGCGCGCTTCGGCGGCAAGCCGGAGGACTGGCTCGATCTTTCCACCGGCATCAACCCCAATCCCGTCGCCGTTCCCGAGATCGACGCCGCCGCCTGGCATCGCCTGCCGGATCGGCATCGGCAGGACGCCGCCCGCGCCGCCGCCGCCCGCTATTATCGCACGCCGCACGTCCTGCCGCTGCCCGTGCCCGGCACGCAATCCGTCATCCAGCTTCTGCCGCGTCTCGTGCCGGCGGGCCGGCGCGCCGCCGTCCTGTCGCCGACCTATGGCGAATATGCCCGCGTGCTGGGCAATGCCGGCATCGCCGTCGACCGGGTGGACGGCCTCGATGCGGTGAGGGAAGCACACGGCCTCGTGGTCGTCGTCAACCCGAACAACCCGGATGGCCGCTTCTTCCCGCGCGAAACCCTTCTGGACCTCCATCGCCGGGTCGAGGCATCTGGCGGCATTCTTCTGGTCGACGAGGCTTTCGGCGATATGCGCCCGGACGACTGCATCACGCCGCTTGCCGGCGATGACAGACCCGGCCTTGTCGTCTTCCGCTCCTTCGGAAAATTCTTCGGGCTTGCCGGCCTTCGGCTGGGCTTCGTCGCCGGCCCGTCCGCCGTTCTGGAAACGTTGGCCGATGGCCTCGGACCCTGGGCCGTGTCAGGCCCGGCGCTGACCATTGCGGCAACGCTGATGGCGTCCGATACGACGCCCATCCGGCATGCCATCCAGCAGCGCAAGGCGGCGCTCGATCGTGTCCTTGCCGGGGCCGGGTTGGTGTCGGCCGGCGGCACCGGCCTGTTTTCGCTGGTCGAACACGCCTCGGCCGTGGACCTGCACCTGCATCTCTGCCGCCACCATATCCTCGTGCGTCCCTTCGACTATCATCCGCGCTGGCTGCGCTTCGGTCTCACGCCGGATGGGACGTCCGACACCCGGCTGGCGGCGGCGCTTCGTGATTTTGCGGGCTGACCGATGACGCAGACGCTCTTCATCCTCTTTTTCGCGCTCGTGCTGGATCGGCTGATCGGCGATCCCGATGCGATCTGGCGGCGCGTGCCGCATCCGGTCGTGCTGTTCGGCCAGGTCATCGGCCTGATGGACCGGCTGTTCAACGGCAAGCGCCTGTCCGCCGAAACGCGGCGCTTCAACGGTGCGGCCTGCATCGCCGTCCTGCTGGCCGCGAGCGTGCTGCTCGGCTTCGTGATGCACCGTCTTCTTGCCGCAATCGGGCCGCTCGGTGTGCTCGCGGAGGTCGTCGTGGTCGCGGTCTTCCTCGCCCAGAAAAGCCTGCTGGATCACGTCCGCGCCGTGTCGGAGGGCTTGAAACAGGGCGGACTTGAAGGCGGGCGGCGCGCGGTGTCGATGATCGTCGGTCGCGATCCGGCAACGCTCGATGAGCCCGCCGTCTGCCGCGCCGGCATCGAAAGCCTTGCGGAGAATTTCTCCGACGGCGTCGTCGCACCGGCCTTCTGGTATGTGCTGTTCGGCCTGCCGGGCCTGTTCGCCTACAAGATGCTGAACACCGCCGATTCGATGATCGGCCACAGGAACGCGAAATATCTGGACTTCGGCTGGGCCTCCGCCCGGCTGGACGATCTCGCCAACTGGCCGGCGGCGCGGCTGTCGGTCCTCTTCATCGCCGCCGGCGCCTGGCTCGCAAAGGGCACGGCCTCTGCGCGGCTCGCCGTCGGCACCGCGCTGCGGGACGCCGGCCTGCACCGTTCGCCCAATTCCGGCTGGCCGGAAGCGGCCATGGCCGGCGCGCTCGGCATTGGTCTCGCCGGCCCCCGCATCTATGGCGGCCAGCGCGTCGACGAACCCATGATGAACGCCAGCGGCCGCACCACGGCCACCCCCGCCGATATGGATCTCGCGCTGCGCATCTTCTCGGCAGCCTGCGCTGCACTGTCCTTCACGATACTTGTTCTGGCACTCTGCGCCGTCGTTTTGTGAACGCGTGATAGTAAATCTCCTGCGCCCGCATCTGGTATTCGCTAAATTTTTATACCTTAACTTCGTTTTGTTTTCGCCATCCCCGTCAATATTGCGGAAGGATGAAACGGCTATATTCTGTGCCATCGGGAGACATGGCGTTCAGCATTTCAGAAATCGATAGAGAGGGAAATCATGCGTAGTTTTCTTGCGACTGCCGTCGTATTTCTTCTTGTGCTGTTCCAGGCGGAGACGGTGCTTGCCGCCAATCTGGTAGCGCAGGTCAATCTTTCTTCGCAGACCATGACCGTTACTCAGAACGGCGTCGTGAAGCATCGCTGGCGTGTTTCCACGGGGCGCAAGGGCTTCAACACGCCGACGGGCAGCTGGTCGGCCAAGTGGGCGTCGCGCAACCACCGTTCGCGCAAGTACAACAACGCGCCGATGCCCTATGCGATCTTCTTCAAGGGCGGTTATGCCGTGCATGCGACCTATGAGACGCGGCGGCTCGGTCGCCCGGCGTCGCATGGCTGCGTGCGGCTTTCGCCGAGCGATGCGGCGACGTTCTACCAACTGGCCAACCGCCACGGCCTGCCGAACACCCGCATCGTCATCACGCGCTAGAGCATTTCCAGCCGAAGCGAAGTCGCTTCGGCGTCGGATAATGCGCTAGTATCCTCAGTCATTGCCGGCATAGCGCATGAGGCGGTCCATGTCGGGCACGCTGACATGGCGGTTGTTTTCGATGCGGATGACGTTTTCCTTGCGCAGCTTGGTAAACTGGCGGCTGACCGTCTCGATGGTCAGGCCGAGGAAATCGGCGATGTCGGCGCGCGAGAGCGGCAGGTCGAAGACGGTGGTCTCGATGTTTTCCGGGTCGACATGGGTGGCGATCAGGTGGAGGAAGCTTGCGACCTTCTCCTGCGCCGTCTTGCGGCCGAGCGTCAGCATCCAGTCGCGGGCCTCGTCCAGCTCCTTGAGCGCCTGGCGGTGCAGCTTGTGCTCCAGCTCCGGTGTCCGCCTGACGAGGCGGTCGAGCACCTGGCGCGGGAAGTTGCAGACCTCGCTTTCGGTCGCGGCCTCCGCGGTGATGGCGCTTTCTTCCAGGAAGGGACGGCCGAGGAAATCGGGTGCGAATTGCAGGCCGACGATCTGCTGGCGGCCATCGGCCATGACCTTGGTCAGCTTCACCACGCCGCGGATGATGTTGGAATAGTTCACCACCGTCTCGCCCTGGCCGATCACTTCGGCGCCCGTGTCCAGGCGATGGCGGGAGGAGTGCTTGTTGAGTTCGCCGAGCTGCTCGGGCGTCAGCACGCCGCAGACGCCGCCGTGGCGTGCCTCGCAGGCGCGGCAGACCACCGGGATATCGGAATTGTGGATATCTTGGCGACGAACTTCCATGTCGGTTTCCTTTGGCCCGATGGCACAACGCTGCCGTGCTATCGCAAGGTGCCGCCAACATAAAGAGTGTCGCGCAGCGGCAAAATAGCGCTTTCTGACTATTGTCAAATCCTAGCCCATCCAATCGGCTTTTCACTTGATCAAAATCAAATGGCGCGCGGCGTTTCGGGTTTATTTGGCTGATCAGCAAGGAGATGATCATGCAGGACGCACTCGTAGAACGCCTTTCCGCGCCGGTTCCCCGCTACACGAGTTATCCGACCGCGCCGCATTTCGACGAGAGCGTGGGGCCGGATGCCTATGCCGGGTGGCTCGCGGCGCTGGGTTCTGCCAATTGGCTGTCGCTCTACGCCCACATTCCCTATTGCGACCGGCTCTGCTGGTTCTGTGCCTGCCACACCAAGCACACGCTGCGCTACGAGCCGGTGGAGGCCTATCTGAAGGGGTTGCATGCGGAGATCGCGTCCGTCGGCGCGCGGGTCTCGCGCGCGGCGTCGGTGACGGCGCTGCATTTCGGCGGCGGCTCACCCACCATGCTGCGGCCCGATGACCTCGTGGCGCTGAAGGACTGTCTTGCGCATCATTTCGCTTTTTCCCCGGAGTCCGAGATCTCGGTGGAGATGGACCCCAACGATCTCGACGATGCCAGGCACGATGCGCTCGCGGCCATCGGCATGACGCGCGCCAGCCTTGGCATCCAGGATTTCGACCCCAAGGTCCAGAAGGCGATCAACCGCATCCAGACCTTCGAGCAGACGCGGGGCGTTGTGGAGGCCGCACGGGCGCGGGGCGTGCGCTCCGTCAACTGCGACGTCCTGTACGGGCTGCCTTACCAGACGCTGGAGACGATGGCCGAGACCGTGCGCGCCGTCATCTCGCTTGCGCCTGATCGCATCGCGCTGTTCGGCTATGCGCATGTGCCTTGGATGAAGAAGCACCAGTCGATGATCGCCGAGGCTGCGCTGCCCGGCATCGTGGCGCGCTTCGAGCAGATGTCGATGGCGGCGGAGATGCTGGTTTCGGCCGGTTACGAGGCGATCGGTATCGACCATTTCGCGCTGCCGGCCGACCGGCTCGCCGTGTCCGCGCGGGAGGGCACGTTGCGCCGCAATTTCCAGGGTTATACGGACGACCGGGCGGATGCCCTGATCGGGCTCGGCGCATCGTCCATTGGGCAATTGCCGCAGGGCTATATCCAGAACATGCCGGCGACGGGCGAATATCTGCGTCGCGTTGAGGAGGGCGGCCTTGCGGTGGTGCGCGGCTACGCTCTGACCGAGGAGGATCGCGCCCGCGCCTGGGTCATCGAACGCGTCATGTGCGATTTCGGCTTTTCGCTGGCCGATCTCGCGAAGCGGCATCCGGCATTTTCCGCCGTCATTCGCGGGGAGGCGGGGCGGTTCGTCGCGACGGATCGGGACGGGCTGGCGACGCTTGAGAGCGAGCGCTTCGTGCTGACGCCGGCCGGCCGGCCTTTTGCCCGCACGGTGGCCGCCACCTTCGATGCGCATCTTGCCAGCGGCCGGGGCCGGCACTCCATTGCCGTGTGAGGGCTGTTGCCGCGGCAACACAGCCTTGCGGGGAATGCAGGTCCCTCATCAACCCCATTGGCAATCGCGTCGGTTTTCCATATAGGATCGCGCGACTATAGATTCATGAGGTATGGGCGTGACTGCTACATTCGACAAGGTTGCCGACATCATTGCTGAAACCAGCGAGATCGATCGCGAGACGATCACGCCGGAAAGCCACACGATCGACGATCTCGGCATCGACAGCCTCGATTTCCTCGACATCGTCTTTGCGATCGACAAGGAATTCGGCATCAAGATCCCGCTGGAACAGTGGACGCAGGAAGTCAATGAAGGCAAGGTTGCGACGGAAGAATACTTCGTCCTGAAGAACCTCTGCGCGAAGATCGACGAACTGCGGGCCGCCAAGGCCTGATACGCGGCGCCCGGCCGCCTTTCGGGCGGCGATGTTCCGGACGAACCCGGCGCAGAGGGCTATCGGCCTGCCGTCTTCGGCAGGCCTTTCGATTTTCGGCAAAGGCTAATCCGATGCTGCTAGAATATTTCCAGATGATCGACCGGGTGGAAGCCGTCGATGCCGCGCGCCGCACCCTGAAGGCCCGCTCCGTCGTTCCGTCCAAGAGCCCGGTCTTTGAAGGTCATTTCCCCGGCATGCCGCTCGTTCCGGGCGTGCTCCTCATCGAGACCATGGCGCAGGCATCCGGCTTTCTCGTGCTGGGCGCATCGGATTTCGCCGCCATGCCCTTTCTGATGAGCGTGGACGGCGCGAAGATGCGCACCTTCGTCGAGCCCGATGCGGTGCTCGACATCGAGGTCGTGCTGGAGCATGAGGGATCCGGCTACGCCGTGACGAAGGCGAAGATTTCGTCGGCCGGCAAGAAGGTATGCGACACGCAGCTGAAGCTGCGCACCATGCCGTTTGCCGAGGTGCCGCTTGCCGATATCGTGCGCAAGCGCGCCGAAGAGGTGGGTTTGTTGGAGGCGCTAGCCGCGTCTGCTGAAGGGAAGTGAGTATGGCCAAGGCGAACAACGATGTTGTCATCACCGGCGTGGGTATCGTCACCTGTCACGGTGTCGGCGCCGAGGCGCATGTGCAGATCCTCGGCGCGGCCGCAGCGCCCGGGCTGAAGATCGAGACGGAGCGTTTTTCGCCCTATCCCGTGCATCCCATGCCGGAAATCGACTGGAACCAGCAGATTCCCAAGCGTGGCGACCAGCGCCAGATGGAAAACTGGCAGCGCCTCGGCGTCTTCGCCGCCGGCCTCGCGCTTGACGATGCCGGTTTCAAGGACGATGCGGACGCCTGCGGCACCATGGACATGATCGTGGCGGCCGGCGGCGGGGAGCGCGACATCACGGTCGATTCGCTCATCGTCGACGAGGGCCTGAAGCGCAACGACCGCGAACACCTGCTCAACGAGAAGCTGACGACCGAGCTGCGGCCGACGCTTTTCCTGGCGCAGCTTTCCAACCTGCTCGCCGGCAACATTTCCATCGTGCACAAGGTTACGGGCTCCTCGCGCACCTTCATGGGCGAGGAAGCGGCCGGCATCAGCGCCGTCGAGACGGCCTTCCACCGCATCCGGTCCGGCCAGTCGACGCACACGCTGGTCGGCAGTGCGCTGGTGGCCGAGCGGCAGGACGTCATCCTGCTTTACGAGGCGCTCGGCGCGCATGCCACGGGCGGCTGGACGCCCCTGTGGTCGCGTGACGAGACGGCCGGCGGCGGCATCATCACCGGCTCGGCCGCAGCCTTCCTCATTCTGGAATCGCGCGCGCATGCCCAGGCGCGCGGGGCGCGCATCTATGCGACCATCGACGCCATCGGCGGCGACCGCGGCTCGCGCGACGCGGGCCGCCTGGAAGCGCGCCTTGAGCAACTGGCCGACGGGGCAAAGGCCGGTGCGGAGACTATCGTCTTCTCCGGCGCCTCCGGTGCGCATGACGTTACGGCCCGTGAGAAGGCCTGGCTCGGCACCCGTTTCGAAGGCAGCGCCGTGCGCGGCTATAGCGGCGTCATCGGGCAGTCGCTCGAGGCGCAGTTCCCGCTGGGCTTGGCGCTCGCCGCGCTGACGCTCGGTGCGGGCATCACGGTCGCGCCCTTCGACACGGCCGCCGAGACCGCCATGAGCGCACCCGCCGCAACCGCCGTCGTCACCACGGTCGGTCATTCGCGCGGCGAGGGCGTCGCAATCCTTTCCGCAGAGAAGTGAGGGTAGGGCCATGACCAAAGCCGCTTACAGGGATCATCTCGGTCGCCCCATCGTCGCCGTGACCGGCATGGGTGTCGTCACCTCGCTCGGGCAGGGCCTCAAGGACAACTGGGCCGCGCTGACCGGCGGCGTCTCCGGTATCCACGCCATCACGCGTTTCCCGGTGGACGGGCTCAACACCCGCATTTCCGGCACGGTCGATTTCATCGAAGTGCCGGTCGAAAACCCGGTCGAGCGCTCCTATGCCTATGCCCGGGAGACGACCGACGAGGCGCTGGCGCAGGCCGGCATTTCCGGCGATTTCGGTGGTCCGCTCTTTCTGGCAGCACCGCCCATCGAGCCCGACTGGCGCGACCGCTTCGCGCTCGCCGACCGGGCGCCGGCCTCGCAGCGCCCGGGCGACGCCTATGACCGCTTCCTGTCCGTGCTGCGCGAACAGCCGAGCCCGGCGCTGCACGAGGCATGGTCCTTCGGTTCGATCTCCGAACGCCTGTCCGACCGCTACGGCACGCGCGGCCTGCCGGTGACGCTCTCGACCGCCTGCGCGTCGGGTGCGACCGCGATCCAGCTCGGCGTCGAGGCGATCCGCCAGGGCCGCACGGAGCGCGCGCTGACCGTCGGCACCGATGGCTCGGTGACCGCCGAGGCGCTCATCCGCTTTGCGCTTCTGTCCGCGCTGTCGACGCAGAACGACCCGCCGACCAAGGCTTCCAAGCCGTTCAGCAAGGACCGCGACGGTTTCGTCATCGCAGAAGGCGCGGCGACGCTCGTGCTGGAATCGCTGGAATCGGCCATTGCCCGCGGCGCCAAGGTGCTCGGCATCCTCAAGGGTTGCGGCGAGAAGGCCGATCATTTCCACCGCACGCGCTCGTCGCCCGACGGCGGCCCCGCCATCGCGACCATCCGCGCGGCGCTGGAAGATGCCGGCATCGATGAAAGCGGCATCGGCTATATCAACGCCCATGGCACGTCGACGCCCGAAAACGACAAGATGGAGTATCTTTCCATGTCGACCGTCTTCGGCGACCGGCTGGCGGGCATTGCGGTTTCGTCCAACAAGTCGATGATCGGCCACACGCTGACGGCGGCCGGTGCGGTCGAGGCCGTCTTCTCGATCCAGACCATGCTGACCGGGACGCTTCCGCCCACCATCAACTACACGAATCCCGACCCGACCATCCAGCTGGACGTCGTGCCGAACGTGAAGCGCGATGCGCAGGTCACGGCGGTTCTCTCCAACTCCTTCGGCTTCGGCGGCCAGAACGCCAGCCTCGTGATGACGGCCGAGCCGGCCTGATAGGAAATTGACTATGCGTGCCCTGCAGCTTCTCGACGACCGCAAGCTCGAAATCACCGACATCCCGGAACCGGAAGCGCCCGGCCCGGGCGAGGTGACCTTGCGCGTCAAGGCCGTCGCCCTCAACCATATCGATGTCTGGGGCTGGCGCGGCATGGCCTTCGCCAAGCGCAAGATGCCGCTTGTCATCGGCGCGGAAGCCGCCGGCGTCGTCGAAACGCTCGGTCCGGGCGTCTCCAACGTGCTGCCCGGCCAGCTCGTCTCCATCTACGGCGCGCGCACCTGCGGCCTCTGCAAGCCCTGCCGCGAGAAGCGCGACAATCTCTGCGAACATGTCGGCGGCGTGCATGGCTTCCATCTCGACGGCTTCGCGCAGGAAAAGGTCAACCTTCCCGCCCGCCTGCTCGTGCCGGCACCGCCCGGCATCGATGCGGTTGCGGCAGCGCTTGCGCCCGTCACCTTCGGCACGGTCGAGCACATGCTGTTCGACAATGCCAAGCTTCAGCCCGGCGAGACGATCCTCGTTCACGCCGGCGGCTCGGGCATCGGCACGGCCGCGATCCAGCTCGCCAAGAAGACCGGTTGCACCGTCATCACCACCGTCGGCTCGAACGACAAGATCGAGAAGGCCAAGGCGCTTGGCGCCGATCACGTGATCAATTACCGCGAGGATCGCTTCGAGGGCGTGGTGCGCAAGCTGACGAAGAAAAAGGGCGTCGACGTCGTCTTCGAACATGTCGGCAAGGATACCTGGGCCGGCTCGATGCTCTCCATGAAGCGCGGCGGCCGCCTCGTCACCTGCGGCTCCACGTCGGGTGTTTCGACCGACATGAACCTGATGATGCTCTTCCAGCAGCAATTGAAGCTGCTCGGCTCCTTCGGCTGCCGCATGGAAAACATGGCGGACGCCATGCAGAAGATGGCCCGCGGCATCGTGCATCCGGTCATCGACACGGAAGTCACCTTCGACGGCATCGCGACGGCGCTGGAGCGCATGGAATCGCGCCAGATCTTCGGCAAGATCGTCCTCAAGCTGGACTGATTGCCGTGAAGATGATCATCACCCGCCTTGTTCTGGCGCTCAGGAACACGAAGCAATGGCTGGAGGCGCAATTCGCCTTCGGCCTGCTCAACCTCCTGAAGCTGCTGCCGGCGGATGGTGCGATCAACTTCGCCGACCGGGTCGCGCGCTGGATCGGTCCCAGGACGAAGCGCCACAGGCTGACCCTGACCAATCTGCGCAATGCCTTTCCGGAAAAAACGGATGAGGATATCCAGGCGATCGCGCTCGACGCCTGGGGCAATATGGGGCGCCTCGCCGCCGAATATGTCTTCCTCGACAAGCTGTTCGATTTCGATCCGGCGCGCTCGACGCCCGGCCGTGTCGAAGTGTCCGGCATTCCGATCTTCGTCGACCTTCGGGACAATCCGCGCCCGTTCATCGTCTTCACCGCCCATACCGGCAATTTCGAGCTGCTGCCGGTCGCGGGCGCGGCCTTCGGGCTTGACGTGACGGTGCTGTTCAGGCCGCCGAACAACCCCTACGTCGCCGACAAGGTGTTTGAATTCCGCCGCGCGCGCATGGGCGGTCTGGTGCCGTCCCACGCCGGTTCGTCCTTCACGCTGGCGCGCAAGCTGGAAGCCGGCCAGCCGGTGGGCGTGCTCGTGGACCAGAAGTTCACCCGGGGCCTGCCGACGCGGTTCTTCGGTCGCCCGGTGCAGACCAACCCTTTGCTCGCCAAGCTGGTCCGCCAGTTCGACTGCGAGGTCTATCCGGCCCGCTCCATCCGGCTTCCCGGTAATCGTTACCGCCTGGAGATCGAGCCGGCGATGAGCATTCCGCGCAAGCCGAACGGCGCCGTCGACGTCGATGCCACGGCGCAGATGCTGAACGACAAGGTGGAGCAGTGGGTGCGCGAATATCCGGGCCAATGGCTCTGGTATCATGATCGCTGGAATATCAAGCACAGCCTTATTACTTGAAGGCTTATCATTTTTTATTGGAACTTTGCTTTTACGTACGTACTTCAGCCTTTTTCTTTCAATTTGTCGTTTGACATCTTTTCCGACGCTGTTACCATTTTGCTAATGTAAGCGCTTTGGACGGCGGTTTCAGGGAGGTGTCAGGGGGGAGAGGAATCCTGTTCTCAATAATATGAATAATATGGATGGCTGATTGCTGTAGTTGTCAGCAATTTTGGGGAGCATGCATTGAAAGCTCTTATAGAGTTATTCTGGTTTAAGTATTCGCAACTACAGTATGCTGTAAGAACGGGGGATGAGAAGCTCATCTCCATGCTGGACAGGGAAATAGAGCCGGCGCTCGCCGCCGTGCTCCAGCAGGAGGCGCAGAATGTCGGCGACCTTCGCTGCCAGTTCCAGTTCGCGCTGGATCTTCTGCGGGAGGATGCCGACGACAGGGCCTGCGTGCTTCGGCAGGCGCAAAGCCTCAAGATTTTGCTCGACAGGTATTTTGGCACGCAGGAGGCGGCAGGTCCCTTCTCCGTTCCGGCGATCGATGCCATACGCCCGAGCGGCGTGTCGCGTGTCACGGAGGACGGCCTTCTGAACGAAGCGATCCTCGACAGCCTGCCCGATCGCGTTGCTGTCGTTACTACGGATTACCGCTACATCTATTCGAACGCGCTCAATGCCAGCCGCTTCAGCCAGAAGCCCATCGATCTCGTCGGTCGGCATATCGTGGAATTCATCGGCCTTCAGCGCTTCGAGGCACGCGTGAAGCGGCATCTCGACCGATGTTTTGCCGGCGAGCTGGTGGAATACGATTACATATCCAGCGGGCGCGGCAGCGCCGTCACCCGTTGCCGCATGACGCCCTGCCTGTCGGCGGCCGGCGACGTGATCGGCGCCATCCTCGTTCTCCAGGATTGCCAGGAGTTGTCGCGCGACCCGATGGCGGCGTGAGCCCCCTCATGAAACGAGCGGCCCGCGCAGCATGAACTGCTGCTCGAAGGCGATATGGCGCCGGATCGATTCGAAGAAGCCGCGGAGCATGTAGCCCGCCGCTTCCGCGTTGACCCCGGCGTCACCGCTGCCGAGCCGCGTCAGCGTGTCGGTCAGCTCCTCGGCGAAACACTCGTCTTCGACATGCTCGAACTTCAGTCGCGCGATGGCTTCCGTCAGTTCGCCGTCATGTGCGCGCTGTTTCTCCAGCAGGGGAAACAGCGTTTCCTCCTCGTAACGATGCACGCCGTTGACCAGCGGAATCAATAATTTGGCGGCGTACATGCATTTTTGCCGGTTGATGTTGGCCGGCAGGCTGTCGGCGATGTCTTCCAGCGCTTCGCACAGCGCGAGCTGCGCATCATGGGCCTTCTTCAACCAGTCGAGCGAAACGGCATCCATCGGGCGGTCCGAAAGCAGCCGGGCAATACCAGTGTGGTCCGTCATCTCATATGTCCTCGTTTTCTGGATGCTGCGCGTCGCATGGCGGGCTGCGTCAACCTGTCCCCTTGATGACCCCGGCTTCCGATCTGCGCCTTGATCCATGTCAAGGATGCTGGCGTGCGCATCTGCGAAGGCTCATTCGAGCGCAAAGGCCGATTCCGCGTGGGAACGGCTTATGCGGGACATTCGAGAGTTGGGGGATGCCAACGATGAAATATACAACGGAAACAATCGTCCTTGCCGTGGGCGCATTCCTCGCGCTGCTCGGCGCGGCGTTTGCCCAGGACAAGCTTTTCGGGGCCCATATGTGGGTCCTCTTCTTCGTGCTCCTGACGGGCACGGTCTTCATGATCCGGCGCATTTCCTTCGCCCCGGCCAAGGTCGCGGCCTCGTCCGACGATGGCAGTTACTTCGACGAGGTCGTGAAATACGGCGTCATCGCAACCGTCTTCTGGGGCGTCGTCGGCTTCCTGGTCGGCGTCGTGGTCGCGCTGCAACTGGCCTTTCCCGATCTCAACATCGAGCCCTGGCTGAACTTCGGCCGCACGCGCCCGCTGCACACCTCGGCGGTGATCTTCGCCTTTGGCGGCAATGCGCTGATCGCGACGTCGTTCTATGTGGTGCAGCGCACCTCGCGCGCGCGCCTCTTCGGCGGCAATCTCGGCTGGTTCGTGTTCTGGGGCTACCAGCTCTTCATCGTCATGGCCGCCACCGGCTATCTGCTCGGCATCACGCAGGGCAGGGAATATGCCGAGCCGGAATGGTATGTCGACCTGTGGCTCACCGTCGTCTGGGTCGCCTACCTCGTCGCCTTCCTCGGCACGATCATGACCCGCAAGGAACCCCATATCTACGTGGCGAACTGGTTCTTCCTGTCGTTCATCGTGACGGTGGCGATGCTGCATATCGTCAACAACCTGGCGATCCCGGTGTCGTTCCTGGGTGTCAAGAGCTACTCGGCCTTCTCGGGCGTGCAGGATGCGCTGACGCAATGGTGGTATGGCCATAACGCCGTGGGCTTCTTCCTGACGGCCGGTTTCCTGGGCATGATGTACTACTTCATTCCCAAGCAGGTGAACCGTCCGGTCTATTCCTACCGCCTGTCGATCATCCACTTCTGGGCCCTGATCTTCATGTATATCTGGGCCGGCCCGCACCACCTGCACTACACGGCGCTGCCCGACTGGGCGCAGACGCTGGGCATGGTCTTCTCGATCATGCTGTGGATGCCCTCGTGGGGCGGCATGATCAACGGCCTGATGACGCTCTCGGGCGCCTGGGACAAGATCCGCACCGATCCGATCGTGCGCATGATGGTCATGGCCGTCGCCTTCTACGGCATGGCGACCTTCGAAGGCCCGATGATGTCGATCAAGTCGGTCAACTCGCTCAGCCACTACACGGACTGGACCATCGGCCACGTGCATTCGGGCGCGCTCGGCTGGAACGGCCTCATCACCTTCGGCGCGGTCTACTTCCTCGTTCCGAAGCTGTGGAAGCGCGAACGGCTCTACTCGATCCGCATGGTCAACTGGCACTTCTGGCTCGCCACGCTCGGCATCGTCGTCTACGCGGCGGTCATGTGGGTCGCCGGCATCCAGCAGGGCCTGATGTGGCGCGAATACGACGAGCAGGGCTTCCTGGTCTATTCGTTCGCCGAAACCGTCGCCGCGATGTTCCCCTATTACGTGCTGCGCGCCGTCGGCGGCGGGCTGTTCCTCTTGGGGGCGCTCATCATGGCCTACAACGTGACCATGACAATCCTCGGCTACCAGCGTGACGAAGCCCCGATCCCGGGTGCCGCACCTGCGCTCCAGCCGGCCGAATAGGAGGGGACACCATGTCCATTCTTGACAAACACGCGATCCTCGAACGCAACGCGACGCTTCTCCTCGTCGGCTCGCTCCTGGTCGTCACCATCGGCGGCATCGTCGAGATCGCCCCGCTGTTCTACCTCGAAAACACCATCGAGAAGGTGGAGGGCATGCGGCCTTATTCGCCGCTCGAACTGGCGGGCCGCGACATCTATGTCCGTGAAGGCTGCTACGTCTGTCACAGCCAGATGATCCGCCCGTTCCGCGACGAGGTGGAACGCTACGGGCACTACTCGCTGGCTGCGGAGTCGATGTACGACCATCCGTTCCAGTGGGGCTCGAAGCGCACGGGGCCGGATCTCGCCCGCGTCGGCGACCGCTATTCGAACGAGTGGCATGTCCAGCACCTGATCGAGCCGCGCTCGGTCGTGCCGGAATCGGTGATGCCGAGCTACGCCTTCCTCAAGGAGACGCCGCTGGAGGTGAAGAACATCACCCTGCATCTCGAAGCAAACCGCAAGGTCGGCGTGCCCTATACGGACGAGATGATCGAGAACGCGGCAGCCGATATCAAGGCGCAGGCGGATCCGAACGCGGACACGTCCGGCCTGGAGGCCCGCTATCCGAAGGCCAAGCTCGGCGACTTCGACGGCGATCCCGCGAAGCTCACCGAAATGGATGCGCTTGTCGCCTATCTGCAAATGCTCGGCACGCTGGTGGACTTCTCCACCTATGACGATGCCAGCGGTTACCGCTGAGGAGGTGGATCATGGAAACCTATACCGCCATGCGCCACTTCGCCGACAGCTGGGGCCTGCTCGCCATGACGCTGTTCTTCCTCGCCGTCGTCGGCTTCACACTCCGCCCCGGCGCCCGCAAGGCCGCCGAACGGGCCGCTGAAATCCCTCTCAAGGAGGACTGATCATGGCCGAGAAACATATTGACGAAATCTCGGGCGTCGAAACCACCGGCCACGAATGGGATGGCATCCGCGAACTGAACAACCCGATGCCGCGCTGGTGGGTCTGGACGTTCTATGCGACGATCCTCTGGGCGATCGGCTACACCATCGCCTTTCCGGCATGGCCGCTGGTCAGCGACGCCACAAGGGGCGTTCTCGGCTGGTCGAGCCGCGCCAATATCGCGACCGAGCTGGCGGAGGCCAAGCAGGCGCAGTCCGCCTTCGTCGACCGCATCGCCAATTCCTCGCTTCAGGAGATCATGGCCGATCCGCAGCTTTCGCAGTTCGCAATCGCGGGCGGCGCATCGGCCTTCAAGGTCAACTGTGCGCAGTGCCATGGTTCCGGCGCTGCCGGCGGCGCCGGCTTCCCGAACCTCAACGACGACGACTGGATCTGGGGCGGCTCGGTGGATGACATCTACCAGACCATCGCGCACGGTATCCGCAACCCCGGCGACGACGAGACCCGTATTTCGGAAATGCCGGCCTATGGCGAAATCCTGGAGCCCGTGCAGATCAAGCAGGTGGCGGCCTATGTCGTCAGCCTGACGGGGACGCCGTCGGATGCCAGCTTCGTCGAGCCGGGCAGGCAGATCTTCGCCGACAACTGCGCCGCCTGCCACGGCGATGACGCCAAGGGCAACCGCGAGTTCGGCGCGCCGAACCTCGCGGACGCCATCTGGCTGAAGGGCGAGGGCGAGGCGGCCATCGCCACGCAGGTCCGCGCGCCCAAGCATGGCGTGATGCCGAGCTGGCTGCCGCGCCTGGGCGATGCTTCGGTCAAGCAGCTTGCGATCTTCGTCCACTCGCTGGGCGGCGGCGAATAATCGCCGAGACCAGACATGACACAGGAAGAGGCCGCGTCGAACGCGGCCTTTTTCATGCGACGACCGTGTTGCGGCCTGCCGATTTCGCCCGGTAGAGATTGCGGTCGGCGGCGGCGAGCGCCTCGGCCGGATCGAACCGGGGCGCGCAATGGAAGGCGCCGATGCTGACGCCGAGGGGTATGCGGATGCCGGATGGGTGGCGAAGATCGATGGCGGCGACCGCCTCGCGCACCGCCTGCGAATGATCGAGCATGCGCTCGGCCGACGCGCCGTGCAGGAAAATCGCGAACTCCTCGCCGCCGAGGCGGCCGACGATGTCGTTCTCCTGAGACAGGCCCTGGAGGGCGGCGCCGATGAGATGCAGGGCCTCGTCGCCCGCCGCATGGCCGAACCGGTCGTTGACCGACTTGAAATGATCGACATCGAGAAAGAGCAGGCCGCCATTCGCGCCGTCGTTGCTGGATGCGGCAATCTCGTCCATGAAGGCTGCCCGGTTGAGCAGGCCGGTCAGGGCATCGCGCCGGGCCTGGTATTGCAGGCGGGCATAGGCCTTTTCCAGCGCATCGCGCGCCTCGGCGAGCGCCGTATTGGCGCGGCGCAGACGGTCGGCCTGATAGAAGTGCACGAGCGAGGCGGGGATGGAGATGGCGATCGGGCAGACGATGGTCATGATCAGGCCTGCGCCAGCCACGCGGCCGCCCATCATCGGTACGAAGGCGAAGCTGATCACGAGCGATGCGACCGTCGACAGCACCGCGACCAGTAAGGTCCTGCCCAGAATTGCGTACATCGACGAGCCCACGCTGATTTAACCGCTGGACTCGTCACTAGGAGGCGATCGTTGAAAATCCCTGAATTCCAAGGGTAAAAATGCTTCACGCCGTCAGATTGACGCCAGTCGAGCCGGTCAACGGTCGGACCAGACCGCCAGCTCGTATCCGTCTGGATCGGTGAAGTGGAAGCGGCGTCCACCGGGAAAGTCGAAGATCGGCTGCACCACCGTTCCGCCTGCCGCCTCGATGCGGGCCAATGTCTCTTCAAGCGCGTCGGCAAAAAGGATGATCAGCGGGCCACCCTCAGCGCGAACCGGGGCCGTAGTGGTAAAGCCGCCGGTCAGGCGGCCGTCCTGAAACTCGCAATATTGCGGCCCGTAATCCGTGAAGGTCCAGCCGAAGGCGCTGCCATAGAAGGCCTTGCTGCGGGCGATATCCGCGACGTTGAACTCGATATAGTCGATCTTGCGATCGGCGCCTCTGCTGCTCATCGCGGCAACTCCCTGTCTTCCATCAGTTTGGCCAACGCGTCGAGATCGCGGGCCACATGCGCCGCATCCGACTCGAAGGCCGCGTCATCCATATCCGGTTGCCGCAGCAGCGTGAACATCACCTCCGCGCCATCACCGTTCGGAACGATGCGCAGGGCGTTTTCGACGACCCGGCCGTCCGGCAGGATGACGGTATGATCGATGACGCCGAAATCGTTGGCCGGCGCGAACCGGACACGCACATTGCCGATCGGCCCGCCGTCGGCGATCCAGTCGTCACCGTCACGCGTCAGCCCCGAGGCGAGGCCCGAAGCCCAGAGCGGCATGTTCTCCGGCTTTGCTGCGAAGGCGTAAACGGCGCGCCAATCGCGATCGATGCTGCGGTGGATGATGCGGGCGGTCAGGGTGGTCATGGGCGCTCTCCTCATCGACGCAGGATACGTTGGAACAGGCTTATTTGTCGAACGAAAAGTGAACATGTCAGTCTTTTCGACAGCGGCATAGGGTATGTGCGACGCATTCGTGCGGCAACGCGCCACGCCCATGGCGGCCGTAACGCCCACCAAACTTGACGTAGATCAACGATGCGGCGCCCCGTTGGCGTCATTGTCCCCGGCACAGGCAGAAGATTCCGGGACATCCGCATATCATGACGACCGTCTACACCGCAGACACGACCATCGAGCGCCACGAGGCCGAGCCCGTCAACTCGGCCAAGGTGCGCAAGCCGCTCTACGAGAAGCGCAGGAAGATTTTTCCCAAGCGCGCCCAGGGTCGTTTTCGCCAGTTCAAGTGGCTGATCATGCTCGTGACGCTCGGCATCTATTACCTGACGCCGTGGATTCGCTGGGATCGCGGTCCCTATGCGCCAGATCAGGCGGTGCTCATCGATCTCGCCGGCCGTCGCTTCTACTTCTTCTTCATTGAGATCTGGCCGCAGGAATTCTTCTTCGTGGCCGGCCTGCTCGTCATGGCGGGCTTCGGCCTGTTCCTCGTGACCTCGGCGGTCGGGCGCGCCTGGTGCGGCTATGCCTGTCCGCAGACGGTCTGGGTCGATCTCTTCCTTGTCGTGGAGCGCGCCATCGAAGGCGATCGCAATGCGCGCATGAAGCTCGATGCCGGGCCGTGGACGCTCTCCAAGGTCTGGAAGCGCGTCAGCAAGCATGCCATCTGGCTCGTTATTGCCGTCGCTACGGGCGGTGCCTGGATCTTCTATTTCGCCGACGCACCGTCCTTGCTCGTCAATTTCGGCACGCTGCAGGCGCCGCCGGTCGCCTATATCACCGTCGCGGTCCTGACGGCGACGACATACGTTCTGGGCGGGCTGATGCGTGAGCAGGTCTGCACCTATATGTGCCCGTGGCCGCGCATCCAGGCGGCGATGCTCGATGAAAGCTCGCTGGTCGTGACCTATAACGACTGGCGCGGCGAGCCGCGCACCCGCCATGCCAAGAAGGCCATCGCAGCCGGGGAGAGCGTCGGCGATTGCGTGGATTGCAACGCCTGTGTCGTGGTCTGTCCCATGGGCATCGATATCCGCGACGGCCAGCAGATGGAGTGTATCACCTGCGCGCTCTGCATCGATGCCTGCGACAATGTCATGGACAAGGTCGGCAAGGAGCGCGGCCTGATCGCCTATGCCACCCTGTCGGATTATGCGGCGAACATGGCGCTCGCTACCGCAGGCGGCACGCAGCCGATCGCGCCGGCACGCGTCCGCAATGCCGACGGCACGTTCAACGATCGTGTCAGGCATTTCGACTGGCGGGTCATCTTCCGTCCGCGCACGCTGCTCTATTTCGGCGTCTGGTCGCTGGCGGGGCTTGCGC
This sequence comes from Shinella sumterensis, assembly GCF_004514425.2. Taxonomy (GTDB): domain Bacteria; phylum Pseudomonadota; class Alphaproteobacteria; order Rhizobiales; family Rhizobiaceae; genus Shinella; species Shinella sumterensis. The sequence goes on along the minus strand of NZ_MYFN02000003.1, from coordinate 136,564 downwards.
TGGTCTACGCACTTCTGGCGCGCGAGCGGCTGGACCTCAACGTCATCCATGACCGCAATCCCCAGTTCGTCGTGGAATCGGATGGCTCGATCCGCAACGGCTACGCCGTGAAGCTGCTCAACATGATCCCCGAACCGCGCGTCATCACCGTGTCGATCGAGGGCATGCCGGGGGCCGTCATGAAGATCGCCGGCCATGACAACACGGATGGCCGCAGCGTCGACGTGCCGGCCGATCCGGACAAGGTGACGGCGCTCAGGGTCTTCGTCACCCTGCCCAAGGACAAGCTGGCGGAAGCGGCCGACGGCTTCCGGATCGTGGCGGAAGATCGCCAGGGTCACGAGAGCAGGGCCTATTCCGCCAAATTCAACATGCCGGGAGCACGATAATGGTCGCCGAAAGCAAACAACGCGGTTTCGTCTTCACGGGCTGGCATATGCTCCTCGTCATGGTGCTGTTCTTCGGCACCATCATCGCGGTCAACGTCTTCATGGCGTGGAACGCGGTGCGGACCTGGAGCGGGCTGGTCGTGCCGAACACCTATGTCGCCAGTCAGCAGTTCAACGGCAAGGTGGAGGAGGCCAAGCGGCTTGCCGCGAGCGGCATCGAGGGCGATATCGTCATCAAGGACGGCCGCGTCGTCTACCATGTGGTCGATGCCGGTGGCCAGCCCGTCGTCGCCGACGAGGTCTCGGCCACCTTCAAGCGTCCGGTGGACGAGCGGGAGGATTTCACCCTGTCGCTCGTGCCCTCGGGTGCGGGGCGGTTCGTTGCCGAGCGCGATGTGCCCGCCGGCCAGTGGGTGATCGATATCGCCACGCGGCATCAGGGTGCGAAGGTGTTCCACCAGACGCTGCGCACCGTCGTCGCAGGAGGCCGCCAATGAGCTGCTGCGCACCCGGAACGGAAGGCGCGATGGAGGCCGAGCGCGCCCGCCATGCCTTGCCGTCGTCGGAGGAACTGCTGCTCGCCAGCCGCCCGGTTGGGCCGGGACTGCGCCAGAGCGACCTGAGCGTTCCCGGCGTGCATTGCGGCGCGTGCATCACCACCATCGAGACTGCACTCGAAGCCCTGCCGGAGGTCGAGCGGGCGCGCGTCAACCTTTCCACCCGCCGGGTCTCGGTGGTGTGGAAGGAGGAGGTGGGCGGCGCGCCGACCGATCCGCAGGCCATGGCGGCGGCGATCGCCGCCACGGGCTACGAGACGCATCTCTTCTCGCTTGCCGCGGAAGGCGACGACCTCCTGCGCAACCAGCTGATCCGCGCCGTCGCCGTTTCCGGCTTCGCGGCCACCAACATCATGCTGCTTTCGGTTTCCGTCTGGTCGGGCGCCGAGGCCGCGACGCGCGACCTGTTCCACTGGATTTCCGCCTTCATCGCCGGCCCGACGCTGATCTATGCCGGCCGCTTCTTCTACCGCTCGGCCTGGAACGCGCTGCGCCACGGCCGCACCAACATGGATGTGCCGATCGCCATCGCGATCACGCTTTCCTATGTCTTCTCGTTGTGGGAGACGCTGCACAGCGCCGAGCATGCCTGGTTCGACGCCACCGTCAGCCTGCTGTTCTTCCTGCTCATCGGCCGCACGCTCGACCATGTCATGCGCGATCGCGCCCGCTCGGCCATCACCGGCCTTGCCCGCCTCTCGCCGCGCGGCGCGATGGTGATGCTGCCCGACGGGTCGCGCGACTATCGGCCGGTCGAGGAGATCGCTGTCGGCGATCATCTCGCCATCGCCGCGGGCGAGCGTATTCCCGTCGATTGCCGCGTGCTGACGGGGGCAAGCGATGTCGACCGTTCCATCGTCAACGGCGAGAGCGATCCGCTTGCCGCCGGGCCCGGCACCCGCCTCGAGGCGGGCGCGATGAACCTCACCGGCTCGCTTCTGGTCGAAGCCGTCGCGACCGCCCGCGATTCCTTCCTGTCGGAGGTCATCGGCCTGATGGAAGCGGCAGAAGGCGGCAGGGCGCGGTATCGCCGCATCGCCGATCGTGCGTCGCAGATCTATGCGCCCGTCGTGCATGTCATGGCGCTGGGCTCGTTCCTCAGCTGGGGTCTTTATGACGGCGACTGGAAACATGCCCTCATGGTCTCCATAGCGGTGCTGATCATCACCTGCCCCTGCGCGCTCGCGCTTGCGGTGCCGGTGGTGCAGGTGGTGGCGGCCGGCCGCCTGTTTGCCGGCGGCGTCATGGTGAAGGATGGTTCGGCCATGGAGCGCCTGGCCGAGATCGACACCGCCGTCTTCGACAAGACCGGCACGCTGACGCTCGGCAAGCCGCGCCTTGTCGACCGGGATAGCGTCAATCGCGCCCATCTTGCGCTTGCGGCGGCGCTGGCGGCCCATTCGCGCCATCCGCTTTCCGTGGCGCTTGCCGGTGCGGTGCCCGGTCCCATGCCCGTCCTCACCGAGGTCCGGGAAATCGCGGGCGGCGGGCTTGAGACCGAAACGCCGCAGGGCCTGCTTCGCCTCGGCAGCCGCGCCTTTGCGGCCGGCAGGGCCGTTGGCGGCGAGGAGATGCACGGGCTTTCAGAGGTCGTGCTGTCGCGGGACGGCGTCGTGCTGGAGACCTTCCGCTTCGAGGACGCCCTGCGCGCCGGGGCCGGCGAGGCGGTCGGCGCGCTGCGCGAGGACGGCATCGCTATGGCGATCCTGTCGGGCGACCGGCCTGCGGCGGTCTCGCGCATTGCCGGCCTGCTCGGCATCCAGCGCTGGCAGGCCGGTCTTTCGCCGCGTGAGAAGACCGAGGCGGTCGCCGAACGTGCCGCAAGCGGTCATCGTGTCCTCATGGTGGGCGACGGCATCAACGATGCGCCGGCACTGGCGGCGGCGCATGTCTCCATGGCGCCGGCCAGTGCTGCCGATGTCGGCCGCCAGGCGGCGGACCTGGTCTTCCTGCATGAAAGCCTCGAGGCCGTGCCCTTCGCCATCGAGACCGCGCGAAAGGCCGGACGCCTGATCCGCCAGAACTTCGCGCTCGCCATCGGCTACAATGTCGTCGCCATTCCCATCGCCATTCTCGGGCACGCGACGCCGCTGATTGCGGCCATAGCAATGTCCACATCGTCGATTACGGTCGTCGTCAATTCGCTGCGCCTGCGCGGACGCCTGCCGGCCTTTGCGACACGCGCAGCGGATGCGGCGCGTCCGGTCAACACCCTGGTGAAGGCGGCATGAACACGCTCATCTTCCTCATCCCCATCGCGCTCTTCCTCGGCGCGCTCGGGCTTGCGGCCTTTCTCTGGTCGCTCAAGAGCGGGCAGTACGACGATGTGGAGGGTGCCGCCTGGCGTGTCCTCGACGATGGCGACGACCGGCCGGACAGGTAGTTTCGAGGGGTTCTAAAATGGCGGGGAATTCAAACAATCCCTTGTCGTAAATCGATTTGAATGCCAAAACACGCGCGCTGGAGCGATGCTCCACTCTCTCTTTTCGCGCGGCGTTTTCGGCACGGTTCCGAAATTCATCCCCGCCGCGCCATACCTACGGAGGTACTATCGTGGCACAGGCGGAAATCGGTCTTATCGGTCTCGGCGTGATGGGGTCCAACCTTGCGCTTAACATCGCCGAGAAGGGCAACAAGATCGCGGTGTTCAACCGCACCGTTGCGCGCACGAAGGAGTTCTACGAGGAGGCCGGCGATCTCAAGGGCCAGATCGTACCTTGCGAGACCATCGAGGAATTCGTCGCCGCCATCCGCCCGCCGCGTCCGATCATCATCATGATCCAGGCCGGTGCGGCGGTCGACCAGCAGATGGATCTGCTGCGTCCCTACCTCGAAAAGAACGACATCATGATCGATGCCGGCAACGCGAATTTCCGCGACACGATGCGCCGCTTCGATGCGCTCAAGGATTCCGGCCTCACCTTCATCGGCATGGGCGTTTCCGGCGGCGAGGAGGGTGCGCGCCATGGCCCGTCCATCATGGTCGGCGGCACGGAAGATAGTTGGAAGCGCGTCGAGAAGGTTCTGACCTCGATTGCCGCCAAGTACAACGACGATCCGTGTGTTGCCTGGCTCGGCGAGAACGGCGCCGGCCACTTCGTCAAGACCATCCACAACGGCATCGAATATGCCGACATGCAGATGATCGCCGAAATCTACGGCATCCTGCGCGACGGCCTGAAGATGAGCGCCGCCGAGATCGGCGAGGTCTTCGGCCAGTGGAACAAGGGCCGCCTGGAATCCTACCTCATCGAGATCACCGAAAAGGTTCTCGCCGCCAAGGACCCGATCGCTGGTGGCCCGATGGTCGACATGATCCTCGACAAGGCCGGCCAGAAGGGCACGGGCAAGTGGTCCGCCATCGAAGCCCAGAACATGGGTGTGCCGGCGACCGGCATCGAAGCCGCCGTTGCCGCCCGCTCCATCTCGTCGTTCAAGGCAGAGCGTGAAGCCGCCGAAAAGATCCTCGGCCTGCCGGATGTGCCGGCACTCTCGGTCGCCGACAAGGCCGCCTTCATCAAGGATCTCGAAAGCGCGCTTCTGGCCGGCAAGATCGGCGCCTATGCGCAGGGCTTCGCCGTCATGGCCGCCGCCTCGAAGGAATATAACTGGAACCTGCCGATGCCGACGATCGCCAAGATCTGGCGCGCCGGCTGCATCATCCGCTCGCAGTTCCTCGACGAGATCACCAGCGCCTTCACCAAGGCCCCGGATGCGGCAAACCTCATCGTCACGCCGGCCTTCGCCGCCATGGTCAAGGAAACCGACGGCGCGCTGCGCCGCGTCGTTTCGGCCGCTGCGCTGCACGGCCTGCCGGTTCCCGCACTCGCCTCCGCGCTCGGCTATTTCGACAGCTACCGCCGCGGCCGCGGCACGGCCAACGTTATCCAGGCCCAGCGCGACTTCTTCGGCGCCCACGGCTTCGACCGCCTCGACGGCGCCGACAGCCACCACGGTCCGTGGGGCTCCGGCCTGAACGGCTGAGAACACAAAGGGCCCGGTCGAGAGACCGGGCCTTTTGCTTATGGGCATTTGTGAAAGCCTCAGGCGTAGAGGCCGCGCAGGTGAGGGCCGGCCATATCTCCCGATGCGGTCGCCGGCGTGAGTGCCGCCGATGCCCTGGGTGGCGGCATTCTGGTGCCGATCGCAAAGAGGATGGCGCTGGCGGCCGCAAAGGCGGCAAAAAGCAGGAACATGCCCGGGCCGCCGAACGCCCCCAGCATGAGGCCGCCGAGCGTCGGCCCGATGAAATTGCCGACGGTCGAGAAGGAATGGGCGCCGAAATAGCTGCCGCGGTTATCGTCGTTCGCGATGCCGTCGACCAGCATGTATTCCGACGGGACGACAAGGATTTCGCCGATGGTGAAAACCGCCATCGAGATCGCAAGTCCCCAGAGGCCGCCGGATGCCAGGAAACCGAGTTCGCCGGCAAGAAACAGCAGGCAGCCGATCACGAGTGCGTTCAGCGCGCCGGCGCGCTCGATGAAGCGGCGGGCGAACGGATTTCCGAGCAGCACGACCACGCCGTTGATGGAGACGATATAGGCGAAGATTTCCACGCCGCCGGCAATGTTGCCGGCAAGATAGGGCGCAAGCGTCGCCGACCATTGGCCGTGGACGGCGACCAGCAGGGTGCCGCCGCCGACGAAGAAGGCCAGACGGGGATCGCGGATCGCTGTCCTGATGCTCTGAAGCACCGATATTTTGGGCGCGCCGATCGTTACCGCGGCAGGACGGTGGAGCGGAACCTTCAGGAGATGCAGGGCCAATGCGAAGAGCGCGTAGACGATGCCCGAAACGATGAAAAGCGTCGTGGATGCTGCGCCCGCCGCAATCCCGATCAACGGGCCGACGGCAAAGCCGAAATTGATAGCGGTGTAGCGCCAGGAGAAATATTTGAGGCGCATCGGCTCAGGGCATACATCGCTCATCAGCGCGCGTGAGACCGGTTCGTTGATCGCGATGGCGACGGCCGCGACGATCTGGGCGAGGCAGAAGGCAAGCACCGTTTCGGCAATGCCCATGCCGACCATGGCAAGCGCCATGGAAAGCAGCGTGAGCGTCAGGACGGTCTTGCGTCCCACCTTGTCGGACAGCGAGCCCGCAAGCGGCGCGGCGACCGCGCCCACCAGGGGGCCGATACCGAGCAGAACGCCGATCATGGCAGGCCCGAGGCCAAAACTCTGCTGTAGCTTGATGGCGAGGAACGACAGGGTCATCGCTCTTGCGACATTCACAAGACCTGCCCCGGCGACGAGGAACAACACGTAGTTCAATCTCTGCTTTTCATGGTCCATTGCGATGTCGCTCCGCCGCAGTCCGCTTCTCTCGTGACCTGTTCGATGCCGCAAAAACGGACAGCCCGCAACAGCCCTATCATCACACCGGGAACGTGTCAGGTTTCGCCCGTCGGGATCGGATAGCTCAGCGTCTGCAACTCTTCCGGTGCGCGTCCTTCGATGCGGGCGATGACGGCCTTGGCGAGTTCGCGTCCGGCGAGGCGAATATCCTCGCGCATGGTCATGACCTCCGGACGCAGCCATTGCAGCAGCATCTGCGATTCCTTGGAGACGAGGTCGATATGCTCGCCGAGTTTCAGCCCGTCCGCCTCCAGCGCCGCGACGAGCGCCACGGCGCCCGAACCGCTGCCCGAGACGATGCCGTCGGGGGCATTCGGCGCGCGCAGGAGGTTTTCCGCCGCCCGGCGTATGTCGACGAGGCTGCTGTCGAGGTTCACTTCGTTGAAGGGCACGGCCGTCGCGCCGAAGTCGCGGATGCCGCGCTCGAAGCCCGCCCGCATGTGCAGGTAGAAGGTCAGGTACGGCGGCGGCTGGAGCAGGACGAGCCGCTTGCGGCCCTGTTCGACAAGCTTGCGCACAGCCTCGTAGGCGAAGCGCTCGTTGTCGAAGTCGTGATAGGGATGTGTGAGCCCCATCTCCGTGCGGCCATGGGTGGCGAAGGGAAAATTGCGCTCCATCATCAGCGCCACGCGCGGATCCTTCGGCTCGGTGCGCGAGATGATCACGCCGTCGGCCGCGCCGGTTTCCAGCACGTATCGCACCGGATCGAGCGCATTGCCCTGGGCGCGGTAGGGCGTGACGACGAGGTGATACTGCGTCGTTGCGAGCACCTCCGAGATGCCGATCACCATGGGGCTCGTCAGGCCCATGATCTCTTCCTCGAGGCTGAGGATGAGACTGATGACATTCGTCTTGCCGGTGCGCAGGCGCACGCCCGCGCGGTTGGGCTGGTAGCCGATCTGGGCGGCGACGAGGCGCACGCGCTCCTTCGTCTCGGTGCCGATGTCGGGGGCATCCTTGAGTGCGCGCGAGACGGTCGTGATGCCGAGGCCCGTCATGAAGGCGATCGTCTTCAGTGTCGGCCGCTCATTCGTGCCCGCGGGCGCGGCTCGTGCGCCCTCGCTCAGCCTGTTCTTCATTCCGGCCCCAACCTCTCCGCATTAGCGAGCGGTTATACATGTTCTGCCCGGCACCGCCACATGGGCGCGCAGATGCATGGGAAAACTGTAACGATATAGTGATTTTGTCGAGCCTAAAATTCCGAAAACGGCTTTTTCCGATGCCTCGGCGACCCTTTACGCATTGCACAAGTCGGTGATGATCGCACGTGACGGAGTGCAGCTGAATAAACTTAAATAAATAATAAAAATAATTACTTGAGATTATTGTTCTGCTGGATTTTGCCGAATGAAAGCATCCTTTGCGCGTCTCTCAAATCGGGAGCTTTGAGGAAAACGTCCCTTTGTCGCGCTTGCAGGTTGCGCGTTCGCTCCTGTTCGTCTACTTTTTTACTGCAACGTTTCAGTGAGGGAGGAGACTCATGAAAATTCGTTCGATGGCCGCTGCCTTGGCGGTGACCGTGGCCCTGCCGTTCGCCGCAGCCCATGCGGCCGATCTGGAGGTGACCCATTGGTGGACGTCCGGCGGGGAGGCCGCGGCGGTCGCCGAACTGGCGAAGGCATTCGACGCGACGGGCAACAAGTGGGTGGACGGCGCGATCGCCGGCGCCGGCGGCACGGCGCGGCCGATCATGATCAGCCGCATCACCGGTGGCGATCCGATGGGCGCCACGCAGTTCAACCACGGCCGCCAGGCCGAGGAACTGGTGGAGTCCGGCCTGATGCGCGACCTCACGGATGTCGCGACGCGGGAAAACTGGAAGGACATCATCAAGCCGGCGAGCCTGCTCGACAGCTGCACGATCGACGGCAAGATCTATTGCGCGCCCGTCAACATCCACTCCTGGCAGTGGCTGTGGCTGTCCAACGGCGCCTTCGAGAAGGCGGGTGTGGCCGTGCCCAAGAACTGGGACGAGTTCGTCGCGGCCGCTCCGGCGCTGGAAAAGGCCGGCATCGTGCCGCTCGCTGTGGGCGGCCAGCCCTGGCAGGCGGCCGGCGCCTTCGACGTGCTGATGGTCGCCATTGCCGGCAAGGATACGTTCTACAAGGTCTTCAAGGACCGCGACGCCGAGGTTGCGGGCGGGCCTGACATCGCCAAGGTGTTCAAGGCCGCCGACGATGCGCGCCGCATGTCCAAGGGCACGAATGTGCAGGACTGGAACCAGGCCACCAACATGGTCATCACCGGCAAGGCCGGCGGTCAGATCATGGGCGACTGGGCGCAGGGCGAATTCGCGCTCGCCGGGCAGGTCGCCGGCAAGGACTATACCTGCCTTCCGGGGCTGGGCGTGAACGACATCATCTCGACCAGCGGCGACGCCTTCTACTTCCCGCTGCTCAAAGACGAGGAAAAGTCCAAGGCGCAGGAAGTGCTGGCGTCGACGCTCATCGCGCCCGCCACGCAGGTCGCCTTCAACCTGAAGAAGGGCTCGCTGCCGGTGCGCGGCGACGTCGATCTCGCCGCCGCCAACGACTGCATGAAGAAGGGCCTCGAAATCCTTGCCAAGGGCAACGTGATCGAGGCGCCGGACCAGATGCTTTCGGCCGACAGCCAGAAGCAGAAGGAGGACCTCTTCTCCGAGTTCTTCGCCAATCCCTCGATGACGCCGGAAGACGCCCAGAAGCGTTTTGCCGGCATCATCGCCTCGGCGGAGTGATCAGCGGACGGTCGGCGCTTGCCGCCGGCCGTCGGCAAAGCCCGGAAACCTCCCGTCCGTCATGCTCTGGCCTGTCCCGGGCATCTGCCAGCGTCTCGATTTTCGATGCGTCGGCAGATCCTCGGCACAGGCCGAGGATGACGGAGGAGGGGCGGAGCTCTGCCGTACACCGAAGGCGAGCGCTTGCGCCTGCCGTGTGATCGAGACCAAGGAGGAGTGACCCATGACGGGCCAGGCACACACCGGTCGCCCCAGTAGACTGCTGCGCAATCTCAGTTCCAAGATTGCGTCCATTCCGATGATGCTCACCGCCGTCGTCATCTTTCTCGGCGGCACGATCTGGACGGTCGTCTATTCGTTCACCAATTCCCGGCTCCTGCCGCGGGCCAAGTTCGTCGGGCTCGACCAGTACGAGCGCCTGTGGGATGCGCCGCGCTGGATCGTCTCGATCCAGAACCTGGCCATCTACGGCTTCTTCACGCTGGTCTTCAGCCTCGTGGTCGGCTTCCTGCTGGCGGCGCTGATGGACCAGAAGATCCGCTTCGAAAACACCTTCCGCACCATCTTCCTCTATCCCTTCGCGCTGTCCTTCATCGTGACGGGCCTCGTCTGGCAATGGATCCTCAACCCGGAATTCGGGGTGCAGTCGGTGGTGCGCGCGCTGGGCTGGACAAGCTTCACCTTCGATCCGCTCTACAATGCCGACATCGTCATCTACGGCGTGTTGATCGCGGGGCTGTGGCAGGGCACGGGGCTCGTCATGTGCCTGCTGCTCGCCGGGCTTCGCGGCATCGACGAGGACATCTGGAAGGCCGCGCGCGTCGACGGCATACCGATGTGGAAGACCTATCTCTTCATCGTCATTCCCATGATGCGTCCCGTCTTCATCACGACGCTGGTCATCATCGCGAGCGGCATCGTCAAGGTCTACGACCTTGTCGTGGCGCAGACGAGCGGCGGCCCCGGCATCGCCTCGGAGGTCCCGGCGAAATACGTCTACGACTACATGTTCCAGGCCCAGAACCTCGGCCAAGGCTTCGCCGCCTCCACCATGATGCTCGTCACCGTCGCGATCATCATCATCCCCTGGGCCTATCTCGAATTCGGAGGACGCAAGCGTGGCTGAGACCGTCTCCCTCAAGCCCGGCGCGGCGCTCGCCGCGACCGCCGGACCGCCAAGCGAGCCCTGGGGCAGGAAGCCCCGCCGCACGCTGTCCCGCCGCAACATCATGCTATACGGCACGCTTCTCGTGGCGGCGCTCTACTATCTGCTGCCGCTCTACGTGATGGTCGTGACCTCGCTGAAGGGCATGCCGGAAATCCGGCTCGGCAACATCTTCTCGCCGCCGGTGGAGGTGACCTTCGAGCCCTGGGCCAAGGCCTGGGCCACCGCCTGCACCGGCCTCAACTGCGACGGCCTGTCGCGCGGCTTCTGGAATTCGGTGCGCATCACCGTGCCCTCGACGCTGATCTCGATCCTCGTCGCCTCCGTCAACGGCTATGCGCTGGCCAACTGGAAGTTCAAGGGGGCGGACCTGTTCTTCACCATCCTCATCATCGGCGCCTTCATACCCTATCAGGTCATGATCTATCCGATCGTCATCGTGCTCCGGGAAATGGGCATCTACGGCACGCTGACCGGCCTTGTCATCGTGCACACCATCTTCGGCATGCCGATCCTGACGCTGCTCTTCCGAAACTATTTCTCCTCCCTGCCGGAGGAGCTGTTCAAGGCGGCGCGCATCGACGGGGCAGGGTTCTGGCAGATCTATTTCCGCATCATGCTGCCCATGTCGCTGCCAATTTTCGTCGTGGCAATGATCCTGCAGATCACCGGCATCTGGAACGACTTCCTGTTCGGCGTCGTGTTCACGCGGCCGGAATATTACCCGATGACCGTGCAGCTCAACAACATCGTCAACTCCGTCCAGGGGGTGAAGGAATACAACGTCAACATGGCCGCGACACTGCTCACCGGGGCTGTTCCGCTCATCGTCTATTTCGTGTCGGGACGCCTGTTCGTCCGCGGCATCGCCGCCGGCGCAGTCAAGGGTTAAGCCATGCAGAAATCCGTCTCCATCAAGGACCTTTCGTTGAGCTTCGGCGCGGTCAACGTGCTGGAAAACCTCAATCTGGATATCGGCGAGGGCGAGTTTCTCGTGCTGCTCGGCTCATCCGGCTGCGGCAAGTCGACCCTGCTCAACTGCATTGCCGGCCTGCTCGAGCCGACCGGCGGGCAGATCTTCATCAAGGACAGGAACGTCACCTGGGAGGAGCCCAAGGACCGCGGCATCGGCATGGTGTTCCAGTCCTATGCGCTCTATCCGCAGATGACGGTGGAGAAGAACCTTTCCTTCGGCCTGCAGGTCGCCCGCATGCCACGCGCGGAGATCGACAAGCGGGTCGCCCGCGCCTCCGAAATCCTGCAGATCGGCCCGCTTTTGAAGCGCAAGCCCTCGGAACTGTCGGGCGGACAGCGCCAGCGCGTGGCGATCGGCCGGGCGCTGGTGCGCGATGTCGATGTCTTCCTGTTCGACGAGCCGCTCTCAAACCTCGATGCCAAGCTGCGGTCGGAGCTGCGCGTGGAGATCAAGCGGCTGCACCAGTCGCTGAAGAACACGATGATCTATGTCACGCACGACCAGATCGAGGCGCTGACGCTCGCCGACCGCATCGCCATCATGAAGAGCGGCGTCATCCAGCAGCTCGCCGATCCCAACACGATCTACAATGCGCCGAAGAACATGTTCGTCGCCGGCTTCATCGGCTCGCCGTCGATGAATTTCCTGCGCGGCGAGATCGTGGAGAAGGGTGGAAAGCCGGTGTTCAGCACGAACGGCGTGGATTTCCCGCTCGATGGCTATGCCGCCGGCGAAGCGCTTCCGGCCGGCCGCAAGGTCGTGCTGGGCGTGCGCCCGGAGCATGTGAAGGTCGACGAGGATGGCGCCGGTGCTAAGGCGCACCAGGCGAGCGTCGATATCGAGGAGCCGATGGGCGCCGACAACCTGCTGTGGCTCGAACATGCCGGCCACACGCTCGCCGTCCGCGTTGCCGGCAACAGGCGTTTTGCGCCCGGCACGGCCGTGTCGCTCTCCTTCGACATGGGGCTGGCCTCGCTGTTCGATGCGGGCACGGAGGAGCGGATTTAGGATGGTGGAGATTGCACTTGCCGTCCTTCCTTCTCCCCCACGGGGAGAAGGTGGCCCGAAGGGTCGGATGAGGGGGGACACGCCGATATTCCGGCTCTTTCAGTTGGTGGCCTCCCCCTCATCCGCCTGCCGGCACCTTCTCCCCGTAGGAGAGAAGGGGGAGAAGCGACGCCGCAACTCGCTACGAGGCGCCGCACATCGCAAGTCAGAGACACAACCATGACCCAAGCATCCGACATCACCGCCATCGACCTTTCCGGCACCTGGACCGTCACCAGCACCGACGCCATGCACACCGCCTCCATGCGCGTGCCCGGCGACGTGCACAGCGCGCTGATCGCCGCCGGCCTCATTCCCGATCCCTATGCCGGCCGCAACGAGCGCGACGTGCGGTGGGTGGCCGGGAAGGACTGGGCGATCGAGCGCACGTTCGACCTCCCGCCGGAAACGCTGGAAGGTGACTGGTATCTCGATATCGGCAGCATCGACACGGTGGCGTCGGTCTATCTCAACGGCGTTCTGATGCTCGATGCCGACAATTGCTTCCGCCGCTACCGGCCGGCCGTGACCGAGGCGCTGAAGGCGGGGGAAAACACGCTGAAGGTGCTGATCCATTCCAGCATCGCAGCCGGCGCGCGGCGGCAAGCCGAACAGCCGTTCTTCATCCCGTGGTCGACGAGCAATTCGCCGATCGCGAACGGCAACATGCTGCGCAAGCCGCAGTGCCATTTCGGCTGGGACTGGAACATCGCCATCGCGCCGCTCGGCATCTATGGCGAAATCGTGCTGCGCCGGCTTGAGGTGGCGCGCATCGAGCATGTCACGACCCGGCAGTTCCATCATGCCGATGGCGCGGTCGATCTCTATGTCACCGCGACCTTCCACGCCGAGGAGCCGGGCATCCTGCCGGTGCATTTCGCGCTCGGCGAGGAGCGCGTGCGGCTCGATATCGGTGTCGCCGCCGGCGAGACCCAGCTCACCCACATGTTCAGCATCGAAAAGCCTGCGCTCTGGTGGCCGGCCGGCCACGGCGAGCAGGCGATCTATGCGGTGCGCGTCGAGACGCCGACGGAGACCGTCGTGCGCCGCGTCGGCCTGCGCCGGGTGGAGCTGATCACGGACAAGGACGAGGCGGGCAGCCGTTTTGCGCTGAAGGTCAACGACCGGGAAATCTTCTGCCGTGGGGCAAATTGGATTCCCGCAGATGCCTTGCCCTCGCGCATCAACCCGGTCGCCGTGCGCGACCTGCTGCAATCGGCCGTCGACGCCAACATGAACATGCTGCGTGTCTGGGGCGGCGGCTTCTACGAGCCGGACTGGTTCTACGATCTCTGCGACGAGCTCGGCCTGATGGTCTGGCAGGACTTCATGTTCGCCTGCAACCTCTATCCCTCGACCGTCGATTTCCTCGACAATGTGACGGCGGAGGTGGACTACCAGGTCAGGCGGCTCGCCTCGCATCCCTCCATCGTGCTGTGGTGTGGCGACAACGAGCTGGTTGGCGCGCTCACCTGGTTCGAGGAAAGCCGCCGGGATCGCGACCGCTACCTCGTCTCCTACGATCGCCTCAACCGTACCATCGAAGTGGCGATGAAGAAGGCGGCGCCCGGCGCGATCTGGTGGCCGTCGAGCCCGACGTCGGGCTATCTCGATTTCGCCGATGCCTGGCATGCCGACGGTTCCGGCGACATGCACTACTGGTCGGTCTGGCACGAGAACAAGTCCTTCGACAATTACCGGACCGTCAGCCCCCGCTTCTGCTCGGAATTCGGCTTCCAGTCCTACACGTCCATGCCGGTCATGCAGAGCTTCGCAGACCCCGAGGACATGAACATCGCGTCGCCCGTGATGGAGAGCCACCAGAAGAATGCCGGCGGCAACGAGCGCATCGCCGGCACGATGTTCCGCTACTTCCGTTTCCCGAAGGACTTTCCGAGCTTCGTCTATCTCAGCCAAATCCAGCAGGGCCTCGCGATCCGCACCGCCGTGGAATACTGGCGCTCGCTGAAGCCCCATTGCATGGGCACGCTCTACTGGCAGCTCAACGACACCTGGCCCGTCGCCTCCTGGTCGAGCCTCGATTACGGCGGCAGCTGGAAGGCCATGCACTACATGGTGCGCCGCTTCTTCCAGCCCGTCGCCGTCGCCGCCATTCCGTCGAAGGACGGCGAAACGATCGGTTTCTCGGTGGTCAACGATACGGCGGAACCTGTCACCGTCACGCTCGACACATGGCTCGTCTCGCTATCCGGCGAGCGCCGGCCCTATCGCAGCATCGAGGGCGCTTGCGGGCCGGACAGGGCGGAAATGCTGTTTTCCGTCGTTTCCGCGGATCTCCCCGAGGATGCGCTGCTGTTCTGGTCCTTCAAGGCCTCGAACGGCATGGCGGGCGAGGGGCACCATGTCTCCGGCACCTACAAGGCGCTCGATCTCCAGGCCTCCGGCCTGACGCTCGACGTCGCGCCGCGCGACGACGGCCGTTTTACTGTCACCGCCACGGCACACGGCCTGGCGCTTCACGTCATGCTGGAGGCCGACGTGCCCGGCCGCTGGTCGGACAACGCGTTTGACCTCACGGCAGGCGCCCAAAAGACACTCGTCTTCACGCCGTCCGAGCGCGGCGCGGAACCGACATTCCACTGGCTCGACCTTCACGCGTGCCAGACCCACCAAGACTGAACCAAGGAAACCGCCATGCAGACCGTCAGCTTCCAGCTTTACAGCGCCCGCAATTTCCAGCCCTTCGCCGAAGTGTTCCGCATCCTCTCGGATGCCGGCTACAGCGAGGTCGAGGGCTACAGCGCCCTTTACGATACGCTCGACGACGCGGCGATCCAGCAGGTGAAGGCCGACCTCGATAACAACGGCCTCACCATGCCAACCGCCCATTTCAGCCTCGAAACGCTGGAGACGCAGCCGCAGCGTGTGCTCGACATCTGCCGCACGCTCGGCATCACGGCGGTCTATTGCCCCTATCTGCTGCCGGAGCATCGCCCGACCGATGCAGCGGGCTGGCATGCGCTGGGCGCGCGGTTGCAGAAGGCCGGGGCGCCGATCCGCGAAGCGGGCCTCGTGTTCGGCTGGCACAATCACGACTTCGAGTTCTTCGCGCTGCCCGACGGCACCGTGCCGCTGGATCATCTTTTCGCCGGCGGCCCGGATCTGACCTGGGAGGCGGATATCGCGTGGATCATCCGCGGCGGGGCCGACCCCTTCGCCTGGATCCAGAAATACGGCAGCCGCATCACCACCGTCCACGTCAAGGACATCGCGCCGGCGGGCGAGAACGCCGACGAGGACGGCTGGGCGGATGTCGGCCATGGCACGGTGCCGTGGGGCGATCTCGCCAAGGCGCTCGCGGGCACGCCGGCCAGACATTTCATCGTCGAGCATGACAATCCGAGCGACATCACCCGGCTTGCCACCCGCTCGATCGCGACCGTCAAGACATTCTGAGGACCGCCATCATGAGCAAGGAATACGGAGTCGGCATCATCGGCTGCGGCAATATCTCGGGCGCCTATTTCAGGCTGATCCCGACCTTCAGGAACCTGAAGCTCGTCGCCTGCGCCGATATCAACCCTGCGGCCTCGACGGCGCGATCGGAGGAATTCGGCGTGCCGGCGCAGGAGATCGGCGCGCTGCTGGCCAATCCCGACGTCGATGTCGTGGTGAACCTCACCATCCCCGAAGCGCATTACCCGGTGTCGAAGCAGGCGCTGGAGGCGGGCAAGCATGTCTATTCGGAAAAGCCCTTCGTGCTGTCGCTCGAACAGGGCGAGGATCTGCGCCGCATCGCCGATGCCAGCGGCCTGAAGGTCGGCTCGGCGCCGGACACCTATCTCGGCGGATCGCACCAGTTCGTGCGCCACCTCATCGACAGCGGCAGGGTGGGCAAGATCATGTCCGGCACGGCGCATGTGCTGGGTCCGGGCATGGAGAGCTGGCATCCGAACCCGGACTTCTTCTTCGCGCCGGGCGGCGGGCCGATCCTCGACATGGGGCCCTATTACGTCAACAACCTCGTCAACCTGGTCGGCCCGGTGAAGCGCGTCGTGGCGCTCGGCAACCGGGCGCGCGAGGAGCGCATCATCGCCAATGGCCCGCGGCTCGGCGAGGCCGTGCCGGTCGCGGTGCTGACGAACATCCATGCCGTGCTCGAATTCGTCAGCGGCGCGCAGGTCGCGCTGATGGCGAGCTGGGACGTGTGGGCGCATCGCCACCAGAACATGGAGCTCTACGGCACCGACGGCGCGGTCTTCGTGCCGGATCCGAATTTCTTCGGCGGCACCGTCGAGGTCGCCGGCAACGACAAGGAGCCGAAGGCGGTCGCGGTCTGGGATCATCCTCTGACGGCCCAGAACTACCAGTTCGACTGGGGCAAACAGGCCAATTACCGCGGCATCGGCCTTGCCGACATGATGGACGCCGTGACGACGGGCCGCGACTATCGCTGCTCGCTCGACCGCTCGCTGCACACGATCGACGTGCTGACGGCGATCCTGCGCTCCGCCGAGGAGGGCCGGGCGGTCGATATCGTCACGACCTGCACCCAGCCGCAAGCCTTCGGCATCGAGGAGGCGCGCGCGCTGCTTCGCTAGCACCTTACATCCCTCACCCCGCCTGGCGCATCCAGAGCGGGAAGGGGTCGGGCAGGTTTGCCCAGCGCGCCGGTTCGAACGTCTCTTCGGCGACGAGGCAGGCGTCGAGCCGGCGGCGGATGTCGTGCTCGTCCATCGGGTCCGCGCCGATGAAGACGAGTTCCTGCCGCCGGTCGCCCCAGACGGGATCGGAAGAGCGGGCGATGGCCTCCCGCGCCGCCTCGTCCTGCGGCCAATGCTGTTGAGGAACCGAGGCCCACCACAGGCCGAGCCGGCCGCTGCGCACCAGAGCGCCCGCCTGACTCATCTCGCCGACATGATGCGGCCGCGTGGCGATCCAGAAGAAGCCCTTGGCGCGGATGACGCCTGGCCAGCTCTCATCAAGGAAGGCCTTGAAGCGGGCGGGGTGAAACGGGCGTTTCGCCCGGTAGACGAAGGAGCGGATGCCGTATTCCCCGGTTTCGGGAACGTGGTCCTTGAAGCCGTGCAGCTCCTTGAACCACAGCGGATGTTCGCTCGCCTTCTGGAAATCGAACAGGCCGGTGCCGAGGATATCCGCCAGCGCGACCCTGCCGAAATCGGTCTCGATGACGCGGGCCGCGCCGTTCAGGCCGCCGATGATCTGGCGGGCGGCGAGCAGGTCCGCGGGGCTCGCCGCACCCGTCTTGTTGAGCACGACCACGTCCGCGAACTCGATCTGCTCGACCAGCAGTTCCACCAGCGTGCGGTTGTCGTCCTCGCCGGCCGTTTCGCCGCGCTCTGCCAGGAAATCCTGCGAGCCGTAATCCTTGAGAAGGTTGGCGGCATCGACCACCGTGACCATCGTGTCGAGGCGGGCGACATCCGACAGGCTCCAGCCGTCCTCGTCGCGGAAGTCGAAGGTGGTGGCGACCGGCAGCGGCTCCGAAATGCCGCTGGATTCGATCAGCAGATAGTCGAAGCGCTTCATTTCGGCGAGACGGCGCACCTCCTTGAGGAGGTCGTCGCGCAGCGTGCAACAGATGCAGCCATTCGTCATTTCCACCAGCTGCTCGCCGGTGCGTGACAGGTCCGCCCCGCCATCGCGGATGAGTGCGGCGTCGATGTTCACCTCGCTCATGTCGTTGACGATGACGGCGACGCGCAAACCGCTGCGGTTGTTGAGCACGTGGTTCATGAGCGTCGTCTTTCCGGCGCCGAGGAAACCGGAGAGGACGGTAACGGGGAGGCGGTTGTCCATGCGATCTACCCTTACGTTATAGTATTACATTCGCGGGGCCAAAAAATGGCGGGATGATCCCGCCACGCATTCTCGAAGTGCGGCTGCCCGGCCCCATAGGACCCACCCAGGTCTCCACGCCATGCTGTTGACGGCGTGGAGAATGGAGCGGGCGTTGCGCTCAGGCCGGAGCCGGCCGCAAGCGCTCCTCAGCTGGCCTGTCCGAGGCAATCGCGCAGCGACGTGGCGATGCTCTTCATCAGGGTGAAATAGAGATCCGGGCCGGGCTCAAGCGTGGCGGCCTCGGGGTCGAGAACCCCGGATTTCGCAGGCGTGCCCTCGATCACCACATTGACCAGCTTCGGCTCGAACTGCGGCTCGGCGAAGACGCAGGTTGCGCCCAGCGTCTTCACCTTGTCGCGGATCTGCGTCAGGCGTTCCGCACCGGGCAGGGTTTCCGGGCTCACGGTGATGGAGCCGGCGGCGTGCATGCCGTAGTGATGTTCGAAATACTGGTAGGCATCGTGGAAGACGATGAAGGGCTTATCCTTCACGGGCGCGACCGTCTCGGCAACCTCCTTGTCGAGCGCATCGAGCCTTTCTTCGAGACCGGCGAGGTTCTTCCTGTAGGTCTCGGCATTGGCCGGGTCCTTCTCGGCGAGGACCTTGGCGGCTTCGGCGGCAATGGCGCGCGCATTCTGCGGGCTCAGCCACAGATGCATGTCGAATTCGCCGTGCTCGTGGCCTTCATGGCCGACTTCCTCGCCATGGGCATGGTCGTGGCCGTCCGCCTCCTTGCCATGGTCGTGTGCCTCTTCACCATGGGCATGCGCTTCCTTGCCGTGGTCGTGACCTTCCTTCTCATGGTCATGGCCTTCCTCGCCCTCATGCGCGTGGCCCTCATGCGCATGGTCATGGCCTTCGCCTTCATGCGTATGGGCCTCGAACGGGCCGCCTTCGCGGAAGGGCAGTTTTTCGAGGCCCGGCGCGTCGTCCAGTTCCACCACGGTCGCCTTGCCGCCGAGCGATTCCAGCGGCTTTTCAAGGAAGGCTTCTAGGCCATGGCCGACCCAGAAGACCACATCGGCGTTCTGGAGAGCGGCCGCATTGGACGGCTTCAACGAATAGGTGTGCGGCGAGGCGGCACCCTCCACGATGAGGCCCGGCTCGCCGACGCCCTGCATGATGGCGGCGACCAGCGAATGGATCGGCTTGATCGACACGACGACATCGGGCGCCTCGGCGCGCGCGGCACCGACGCCGGCAACGAGAAGGGCGGTGGAAAGGAGGAGGGCGCGAACGGCCTTTTGCATGGGATACTCCGCTTGAATGTAAATGTAATGTTATTACATCAATTGCGTTATGCTATAACGTGTGCCATATGCTGAGGCAACAGGCTTTTGGAAAAAATGATGCTGCAGACCCCAACCAGGACCGCTTCGCCGCTCGTGTCGCTTGCCGGCGTCGGTGTGCGCCGCCAAGGTCGCTGGCTCGTGCGCGGCGTGGAATTCTCGATTGCGCCCGACGAGATCGTCACGCTGATCGGCCCGAACGGCTCGGGCAAATCCACCACCGCCAAGGCGGCCATCGGCGTGCTGAAGGCCGACGAGGGCAGGGTGGAGCGCAAGGCGGGCCTCAAGGTCGGCTATGTCCCGCAAAAACTCTCCGTCGACTGGACCATGCCGCTGACCGTGGAACGGCTGATGACGCTGACCTCGCCGCTGAAGGGCGCGGAGATCGAGGCGGCGCTGGACGCTACCGGCATCCGTCATCTCGCCCGCGCTGAGGTGCAGCATCTCTCCGGCGGCGAGTTCCAGCGCGCGCTGCTGGCCCGCGCCATTGCCCGCAAGCCCGATCTTCTGGTGCTCGACGAGCCGGTGCAGGGCGTGGATTTCTCCGGCGAGATCGCGCTTTACGATCTCATCAAGACGATCCGCAACACGACCGGCTGCGGCATCCTGCTGATCTCGCACGACCTGCATGTGGTGATGGCCGAGACCGACACCGTCATCTGCCTCAACGGCCATGTCTGTTGCCGCGGCACGCCCGAGGTGGTGAGCCAGAGCGCGGAATACCAGCGTCTTTTCGGCGCGCGCGCCGGGCAGACGCTGGCCTTCTACAATCACGATCACGACCACACGCATCTGCCCGACGGCCGCGTGCTGCATGCCGACGGCTCGATCACAAACGATTGCCGCCCGAACGACGGCCATCATACGCCGATCGTGCCCACCGGCCGCGCCGGGCCGATGCGCATCGTGCACACGCACGGGCCCGATTGCGGCTGCGGCCACGACCACGGCGTGGTGCCTGACGGCGCCGGACAGCAGGAGAAGCGCGATGCTTGACGATTTCTTCATGCGCGCGCTCGTCGCCGGCATCGGCCTGGCGCTCACCGCGGGCCCGCTCGGCTGTTTCGTCGTCTGGCGGCGCATGGCGTATTTCGGCGATACGATGGCCCATTCGGCGCTGCTCGGCGTGGCGCTGTCGCTGCTGATGAACTTCAACCTGCTCCTCAGCGTCTTCGTCGTCGCGGCGACCGTCTCGCTTCTTCTGCTGCTGCTCCAGAAGCGCGGCACGCTCTCGACGGATGCGCTGCTCGGCATCCTCTCCCATGCGACGCTGGCGATCGGCCTCGTCATGGTGTCCTTCATGACGTGGGTGCGCATCGATCTCGTCGGCTTCCTGTTCGGCGATATCCTCGCCGTGTCGCGCGCCGATGTGGACCTCGTATGGGGTGGCGGCATTCTCGTCGTTTTCGCCATCGTGTGGATGTGGCGTCCGCTGATCGCGTCGACGGTCAATCCGGAACTGGCCGAGGCCGAAGGCATGCAGCCGGAGAAGACGCGCCTGGCCTTCATGCTCTTGATGGCGCTCGTCATCGCCATCGCCATGAAGATCGTCGGCATCCTGCTGATCACCTCGCTTCTCATCATCCCCGCGGCGACGGCGCGGCGCTTTTCCACCAGCCCGGAGATCATGGCGGTGCTTGCCTCGCTGATCGGCGCGCTGGCTGTGGTTGGCGGATTGTTCGGATCGCTGAAGTTCGACACGCCCTCCGGTCCCTCGATCGTGGTTGCAGCGCTTGGCCTGTTCATTCTAAGCCTCATCACGAAACCGAGGACGAGCGTCGTGGAACATTCGGCGGCAAATCAGGGAGGTCGGGCATGACCACGCAACAATTGACGAAGAACCAGGGCCTCGTCTTCGACGTGCTGTCGCATTCCGACAGCCCGCTCAGCGCCTACACCATCCTCGACAAGCTGCGCGACAACGGGTTTCGCGCGCCGCTCCAAGTCTATCGTGCGCTGGACAAGCTCCTGGAGTTCGGCCTCGTGCACCGGCTGGAGAGCATCAATGCCTTCGTGGCCTGCGCCCATCCGCATGAGGGCTGTCACAACCACGGCATCACCGCCTTCACGATCTGCGAGACCTGCGGCCAGGTGACGGAGTTCCACGACCACGTGATCGAGGACCGGCTGAAAGCCTTTGCCAAGGGCCGCAACTTCAAGACCGGCAAGACGACGATCGAGATCCGCGGCACCTGCGCCGGTTGCGCGTAGATCCCCTAGCCGACGGGTTTCAAGCCCTTCCTGAAGCGCTGCCAGTTGCGCACATAGCCCTCCGCCGAGCGTTTCAGGCCTTCGATCGCCTCGGCATCGAGCGTGCGCACGGCCTTGGCGGGGGCGCCGACGATCAGCGAATTGTCCGGAAAGACCTTGCCTTCCGTCACCAGCGCATTGGCGCCGACGAGGCAATTGTTGCCGATGACCGCGCCGTTCAGCACCGTGGCGCCCATGCCGACCAGCGAATTGTGGCCGATGGTGCAGCCATGGATGATGGCGCCGTGGCCGATGGTGCAGCCCTCGCCGATGATGACGGGCTTGCCGGGATCGGTATGCACCACGACGCCTTCCTGGATATTCGACCTTGCGCCGACGATGATCGGCTCGTTGTCGCCGCGCAGCGTGGCGCCGAACCAGATGCCGACATCCTCGCCGAGGATGACCTTGCCGATGACATTGGCATCCGGCGCCACCCAGTAGCGGTCGTCGGCGGGGAGTGTGGGCGCGCGGTCGTCGAGGGCATAAAGCGGCATGGTTTCCTCCGGCGGTCTGATTCCGGTGACAGTCTAGCACCGGCCCGGCGACCGGGGGAAAGGGCGAGGGTGGTTTTTGCTGATCATATGGAGTATGAGCCCGGCCATGACGAACAGAGCGACATTCTACAGCCGGGCCGTGGAGACGGGGACGAAGATTTTCGCCACCGCGCCGATGATCGACTGGAGCGACCGGCATTTTCGCGTGTTCGCGCGCCAACTCACCCGCAACGCGCTGCTGTTTACCGAAATGATCGTCGCCGACGCCATCCTGCGCGGCAATCGCGAGCGGCTGCTCGGCTTCGACGCGATCGAACATCCCGTGGCCTTGCAGCTGGGCGGCAACAGCCCGGAAAAGCTTGCGGAGGCCGCGCGGATCGGCGAGGGTTTCGGCTATGCCGAAATCAACCTCAATGTCGGCTGTCCGTCGGACCGGGTGCAATCCGGCACCTTCGGCGCCTGCCTGATGCGCGAGCCGGATCTGGTGGCCGAGTGCGTGGCGGCGATGCGGGCGGCGGTGTCGATCCCGGTCACCGTCAAATGCCGCATCGGCGTCGACGACCAGGACCCGGAGGTGGCGCTGCGCGACCTCGTCTCCCGCGTGACGGCGGCCGGCACGGATGCGGTCTGGGTCCATGCGCGAAAGGCCTGGCTGCAGGGCCTGTCGCCGAAGGAGAACCGGGACATCCCGCCGCTCGACTACGGCCTCGTGTACCGGCTGAAGGCCGAAAACCCGAACCTTTTCATCGGTCTCAACGGCGGGCTTCACACTTTGAGTCAGGCCGTCGAGGCGATGGACGGGCTGGATGGGGTCATGCTCGGACGGGCTGCCTACCAGGATAGCGGTGTTCTCACGGGCGTGGACCGGTTTTTCCCGCATCCCCTGTCGGAGGGCCAGCTTTCCGGTGTCTTCTCCGGTCCGCAGGACCTGTCGGGCGAGGACTGGGAGGCGGTGCGCGATGCGATGGTCGCCTATGCCGGCGAGGTGATCGCGCGCGGCGGGCGGGTGGCGCATGTCACGCGGCATATGGTCGGCCTGTTCCAGGGCTTTGCGGGCGTGCGCCGTTATCGGCAGATCCTCTCCACCGACGCCACCAAGCCGGGGGCGGGGCCGCAGGTGATCGCCGATGCCTTCGCGGCGGTGCTGTCGGCACGGGGTGCTGCGCAGGATGCGGCGGAGTAGCGCTTTCTGTGCATCGGCCCCGGCATGACCACAATTTCGTCCCCTCGGGGTCGGAAAACGGCGTAAAAGAACCGACGACGCAATGAGAGACGAACAGGTGCCCGCGTGATCGATCCCTACGCCATGCTCGGACTGGAGCGCGATGCAGACGACAACGCGGTCAAGGCCGCCTACCGCAAGGCCGCCAAGGGCATGCATCCCGATTCGGGCGGCGATGCCGACCAGTTCGCCCGCCTGCAGGCCTGCTACGACCTGCTGCGCGACCCGGTGCGCCGCAAGGTCTTCGACGACACCGGCTTCGACCCGCAGCTCGCCGACCCGCGCGACCTCAAGGGCCTGATGCTGCTGGAACCGCTGGTCAACGACGTCATCCTCGACGAGCGCGAGCCGGGCAGCTTCGATCCGCTGGCGGCGATGCGCCGGAAACTCTCCGACGACATCGTCAAGAGCCGCTTCCACATCCTGGAGCTCGAACGCCACCGCAACCGGGTGCGCCAGCACATCGACCGCCTCGGCCGCAAGGGCGGCACGGATTTCCTCGGCTCCATGCTGCGCGCCCGCTCGCAGTCGATCACCGAGGCCATCCGCAATGCCGAGGGACAGATCCAGGCGATCGAGCAGGCCTATACGATGCTGGAGGGCTATTCCTACGAACTGGCCGCCGCCCTCGACACCGCCGCGCTCGACGTGAAGGGCGAGGCGGCCGAATAGGCCGCGCCGCCGCCGTCATCCGCAATTCCCTACCAGCCCTTCGGCAGCGGCGGTTCCTCGCCGTCATGTTCGGCCGGCGGCTGCGCCGCGCGCATGGCGGCGAAGGCCCGGAACTCCCGCAACGACGCGCCCGACCGGACCGTGCGCGCCACCGCCATGCCGGCATCCTGAAGCGCGCGCGTGTCGCGATAGGGCGAGGCAAAGGTGAGCCGGCTGAAGAACCAGCTGTAATCGACGATGTCGCGCACCTCCTCCGCCACCGCGTCGAACTGCGCGCGCTGCCCGGCATCGAGGTTGCGCAGGCAGAAGGGTTGCTGCGTTTCGCGCGAGACCCGGCAGCACCGCCCGCGGCGACGGCAGCTGCGCAGGCGGCAGGCGCGCCAGGGCAGCGCCAGCATCTCGGCGATGCGGGCGAGCAGGAAGGGCGATAACGGGGGAAGCTTGCTGCGGTCGAACATGAGGGCTCCTGTCGGTTGGGAAGGGCGCGGGCTGCGCGGCGCCGGGCCGCGACGGGCTGGCGGACCAAGTCCGTTGCCGGCGGCGGCAGAGGACGGGGCGGCGGGTTTCGCAAGGCAGGCAGCCGCCCGCATCGCCGCGCGTGAGATCACGCCGGGTTTTGGGGCATCGGTATCGGACGGGGCGCTGAAAGCTGCCGCATCAGATAGTATGAATGGCACCTTTCAGCGCCCCGTTCGGCGGTTTTTGCCCGCGACTCCGGTCTCTCTGCAAGGAACGGGTCCGGCGGCGTTTGCCGTCGGTTTCCGGGGCGGGCCCCGCCGGGGTTTTTCGCGCCTGACAGGGCTCACCTTCGAGCACCGTCCGGGCGGAAAGGCGTCGCCGCCTTTCCCGGCAAGACATCACTCCGGCGGACGATGCCGACGCACCCTCCGGCCCCGCTCCCCTTGTGTGCCGCACAGGCACGCCCGACGCGCCGTCCGGGGCTGAAACGGGGGAGCCGGTCCGACGCTCCGCCGCTTCCCCCGTGTCGCCGGAGGGAGACCATTTTCCGCGGACCCTCAAGATGCAGGCTTACGTCCGTCCCACACCCCAAGCGCCGACCCCGCCTCGCCGCAACGCCTTGCGGTGTATCCGCGACGGGATGAGGGGATTATCGCATGGGTGCGGAGGGCGGGGAAAATTGATGGCGGCCTAACATCATTAAATCTGGATCCGTATAACGCCAAACAAGAGCGCCCTCGCTGACAGCAACTCAGTCGCTCTTTATAAATTGACGTTAGCCCAGCCCCGCCGATTCCGAGTGCGTCTTTTGAATCTTAAGCAAAAGTTGATCGGAAACTTCTTCTATGAATATATTTTGTTCAATTTCGTTATTTGGCCAAACTTTATAAAGTGTTTCGTTGAGGAGAGGGTAGTTTTCTGCAATGGAAAATCCGTTAATTGCGATCGGTAGAATTCTTCCCTTTCGGTTTATGTTAATATGTATTGCTGAGTTTAGCTCTTTGTTTGTCCATCCTTTTTTTGAAAATTTATCGGAAAGAATTGGAATGAAAAAAGATGATTTTAGAAGGCCGTGATTTATTTTCTCGACGATGGAATCTCCCCATTCTATGCTATCCTCGTCAAAGAAGACCTTTATTCCTCTGATCTCTAGCGCGTTCTTAAGGATTCTTACTTTTTCTTTGTCTTCACTGGCGTGGGAAAGGAAAACATCGAATTCACGCACCATATCGGAGCACCTTTGTATCCATTTAGAAGCCTTTAATCCGGACAGGATCGCTTGTTTGCAAAGTTTAGCAAGAACTGGATCATCAACGCCGCGAACTTGTCTGATGTAGGCGAGCCATCCTTCAATGTGGATCCAAAAATCTTTTCCTGATTTATCTTTCCCAAGCCAGAGTTTTGCAGCATTTTCGGCGCCATATTTCTTCGCAGAATGCAATTTCATTCTTATTTTTGAAACGTCTTTTCGCCAAACGTTCGCTTTTTTATTTACAACGAGGCCAGTTACCTCCTGTCGTTCATATGTGAACTGGATTCTCGTCTTCTTTTCATTGATCTTGAAGTGTGCCTTTTTGAAAGCATCAACGATATCGTTTCCAACGCGAATTTCCCTTTTGCCTTTGTCCGGCTCCCAATTTTTCACGATTAACGAGGGAACATGTCGCTGGGACGATGAGATTGTAATATCGTCGGCATATCGGGAGTATCGCAATCTTCCTCTTATCGCCGTTGAAAGAATACCCTTGTCTAGGTTGTTAGCTAAGATGTTCGCTAAAATGGGTGATGTCGATGCTCCTTGGGGGAGCTGATTATTAAAAGTCGTTATTCTAGCTAGTATTGTTGAAACGTTGCTGTTGAAGCCAAAATATGAGGATAGGAAAAGCCCTCTAACTCGGGCAAATCCGATAGACGGAAAAAAATCCTCGATATCTATATTCATCACCCATTTTTGTCTCTCGTGGTACTGCGCATTGGATAAAAATGATTCACCTTTCACGTAGCCCTTTACAAAAGATTTTGGTTTGTAATGTGCTGTTAGAATTGTCGCCAGCCGATCTTGCGCCATTGCCAAGCCACGGATAGGACGAGATATATCTCGAAATCCACCTGATTTTTTTGGTATTTTGAATTTTTTGTAATAACGCCCATCATCGCAATGTCTTATTACATAGAAGAGTTTCGCTGAATCTAAACCCAACGCCGATGCGACATCTTGCACGGAATGCGCGATTTTTAGTCGAAAAATCGGATCGCTGAAGGGATTTTCTGGAAGCAAAATGCTTGACCCTCGATCTTTACCTTTCATCGCCGATCGCACGGCTTATTCGGCCGGCGCGCGGGAATGTGTACTGACATTATAGCGAGCTACCGTGGATTCACCGGTACCAATTAGAGGGTCAAGCTTCTACGATTTTCTAACTGAGATTGTGTTCTTGTCAAGTTGAGTTGACTGCTGTGTCAACGCCCCGGCCGCCCCGTCTTCCCCTTTGTCCGCCCCTTGCGCTTCGCCTCCGCCGGGTCCTCATAGCTTCCGACGCCGATCTTCCCCCGGCGGACCGGCTTCGCGTCGTCGGCGCCGGTGGCGCGTTCGGGCTGGCCTTCCAGCAGGGGGGAATGGCGTTTCTTGGTGGAGAGGGTTTCCGGCGGGCGTTGGGGCAGGTCGCCGGTGACGGGTTTTTCGGTCCGGCCGACGGTCATTTCGTCGAGGCTGTTCTTGCGGAACAGCGACTTGCCTGATGGCGTGGCGACGTCGCGGCCCATCTCGTCCAGCTTCGGCTTGCGGAAGAGGGGGCGTTCGATGTCGGTGCCCGGGCCCATGTCGTCGAGCGAGGGTTTCTGGAAGAGGGATTTCGCGGTGTCCGCGTCCGCCGCTGTGGATCCTCGGGTCAAGCCCGAGGATGACGTCGGAGAGGTGGTGCCGGAGGTCGCGCCTGCGTCGCCGCCGGCCTTTGCCGAGGCGGATTTCGACGGGGTGCCGGACGCGCCAGCCTTTCCGCTCTTGCCGCCTTCCTGACTTTTCGCCGAGCCTTTTGCATTCCCGGTCGCGCCTTCGGCGCTTCTCGCCTCCTGCCGCGCCATCGGGTCGTCCATGACGGCGAGTTCGGCGGCTTTGAGGCGCTTGATCTCGTCGCGCAGGCGGGCGGCTTTTTCGAAGTCGAGATCGGCGGCGGCGTCGCGCATGGCTTTTTCCAGCGCGTTGAGATGGGCCTGGAGGTTGTTGCCCACGAGGTTGCCGCCGTCCGCGAAGCCCTTGCCGGCGACGCCGGAAATGTCGGCGCGGACGTGGTCGCGCTCGTAGACCGAGTCGAGGATGTCGGAAATCCTGGCCTTCACCGATTCCGGGGTGATGCCGTGCGCCTCGTTATAGGCGACCTGCTTTTCGCGGCGGCGGGTCGTCTCGTCCATGGCGCGCTGCATGGAGCCGGTGATCTGGTCGGCATAGAGGATGACTTTGCCATCGACGTTTCGCGCCGCGCGACCGATGGTCTGCACGAGGGACGTCTCCGAGCGCAAAAAGCCTTCCTTGTCGGCATCGAGGATGGCGACGAAGCCGCATTCGGGAATGTCGAGGCCTTCGCGCAGCAGGTTGATGCCGACGAGCACGTCGAAGGCGCCGAGACGCAGGTCGCGGATGATCTCGATGCGCTCCAGCGTGTCGATGTCCGAGTGCATATAGCGCACGCGAATGCCCTGTTCGTGCAGGTATTCGGTGAGGTCTTCGGCCATGCGCTTGGTGAGCACGGTGACGAGCGTGCGATAGCCGGCCTGCGTGGTCTCGCGGATTTCGCCCAGCACGTCGTCCACCTGGCTTTTCGCCGGGCGCACCTCGACGGGCGGGTCGATCAGGCCGGTCGGGCGGATGACCTGCTCGGCGAAGACGCCGCCGGACTGCTCCATCTCCCAGGCGCCGGGCGTGGCCGAGACGGCGATCGTGTCCGGCCGCATGGCATCCCATTCCTCGAAGCGCAGCGGGCGGTTGTCCATGCAGGAGGGCAGGCGGAAGCCGTATTCGGCCAGCGTCGCCTTGCGGCGGAAGTCGCCGCGATACATGCCGCCGATCTGCGGGATCGTGACATGGCTCTCGTCGATGAAGATCAGCGCGTTGTCGGGAATGTATTCGAACAGGGTCGGCGGCGGCTCGCCGGGCTTGCGGCCCGTGAGATAGCGCGAATAGTTCTCGATGCCGGCGCAGGAGCCGGTGGCTTCCAGCATCTCGATATCGTAGCGCGTGCGCTGCTCCAGGCGCTGCGCTTCCAAGAGGCGGCCTGCCTTTTCCAGCTCGGCGAGGCGCAGCTTCAGCTCCTCCTTGATCGCCTTGATGGCGCCGTTCAGCGTGGGGCGCGGGGTGACGTAGTGGCTGTTGGCGTAGATTTTCACCGATTTCAGGTCGCCGGTCTTCTGGCCGGTCAGCGGGTCGAACTCGGTGATCGCGTCGATCTCGTCGCCGAACATCGAGATGCGCCAGGCGGCATCTTCAAGGTGGGCGGGGAAGATCTCGATCGTGTCGCCGCGAACCCGGAAACTGCCGCGCTGGAAATCCATCTCGCGGCGCTTGTATTGCTGGGCGACGAGGTCGGCGAGCAGCTGGCGCTGGTCGAGCCTCTCGCCGACTTCCATCTGGAAGGTCATGGCGGTGTAGGTCTCGACGGAGCCGATACCGTAGATGCAGGAGACCGAGGCGACGATGATGCAGTCGTCGCGCTCCAGAAGCGAGCGGGTGGCGGAGTGGCGCATGCGGTCGATCTGCTCGTTGATCGACGATTCCTTCTCGATGAAGGTGTCGGAGCGCGGCACATAGGCTTCCGGCTGGTAATAATCGTAGTAGGAGACGAAGTACTCGACGGCGTTTTCCGGGAAGAAGTTCTTGAACTCGCTGTAGAGCTGGGCGGCGAGTGTCTTGTTCGGCGCGAGGATGACGGCGGGGCGCTGCGTCTCCTCGATCACCTTGGCCATGGTGAAGGTCTTGCCCGAGCCGGTGACGCCGAGCAGCACCTGGCTGCGCTCGCCCGCGGACAGGCCCTCCACGAGGTCGCGGATGGCGGTCGGCTGGTCGCCGGCCGGCTGGTATTCGCTGATCATGCGGATCGGGATGCCGCCCTCCGACTTCGCCGGCCGGGCCGGGCGGTGCGGCGTCCACAGCTTGCCGTCCTTGAACAGCGGGTTGCCGCTCTCGATGAGCGCCGACAGCGCCTCCACCGTGGCCGTGACCGCCGTGCCGGCATTGAGCGACGCGGCATCCTCCAGCGAGACATCCATGCCCGACACCGGGTTGAGGCCGGCGGCGGCGCGCGTCCTGGGGTCGGACGAGCCGCCGATCGAGACGCCGCGGGAGGTCTTGCTGGCGGTGACGTTTTCCGTGTGGCGGCGGGCGGCGTTCTCCACCGACTTGCGGTGCTTGCCGGCCTTCGACGCCACCTCGCGGCGGCTTTCGACGCTGCCCGCCTCGGCTTCCGCCTCGAGCTGCTTCACCCAGTCGGAGACGCTGCCGGACAGGGGTTCGCCCTCGAAAGGCGACTGCGGGGCTTCCTCGAAACCGGGGTTCGAGGGCGGGGATTTTTTCGGGGTTCTGGCCATGCGGGGAATATGGAGAGAGTCATCGCGAAAAGAAAGGGGCGGCGAGTACAAAAGGAAAACGAATTTGCGCCGTTCCCGCCGGCGGCGGGTCAGGCCGGATGGCCGGCGAAGACGGCACGCACGATATCCGCGACGTGGCGCACGGCGCGGTCCGTGTCGCGGCGGCGATGCCAGGCGAGGTGGAGCGGAAAGCCCTCCACCGGCAGCGGCGGCGCGGCGATGTGCAAGTTGCCGGCGGCGCCGGCGGGCACCGTATGGGCCGGCATCATGGCCAGGAGGTCGCTGTCCTCCAGCAACGGCGGGACCATCAGGAAGCTCGGCACGACGATGCCGATGCGGCGCGACCGGCCCAGCACGGCGAGCTGGTCGTCGAGGCCGCTGCGCGTATCGCCGCGCCCGGAGACGAGGACATGCGGGTAGGCGAGCCAGCGCTCCAGCGTGAAATCGGCGGCGGCCGGATGGTCGCGCCGCATGGCCACCACATAGTGCTCGTGCAGCAGCGTCTCGCGATGGAAGGCCGTCTCGTCGATGGCGGGAAAGACGGAGATCGCGATGTCGCCCGTGCCGCGCGCGAGGGATTCGAGCGCCGCCGATGCGCTCTGCCACGGCTGGATGACGAGGTCGATGCCGGGCGCGGAGCGGGCCAGCGCGCGTTGCAGCGGGCCGGCGATGAGGATGCCGGGATGGTCGGCCGTGATGATGCGCACGGTCTGGCGGATCGCGGCCAGGGGCTCCTCGGGCGCGTCGACCACGGCGGCGATGCCGGCGAGCAGATTCTTCAAGGGATCGCGCAGCGCCTGCGCCCGCGCGGTCAGCCGCATGCCGCCCTTGCCGCGTTCCAGCAGGGGATCGCCGAAAAGGTGGCGGCAGCGGTCGAGCGCGCTCGATGTCGCCGGCTGCGACAGGTTCAGCCGGGCGGCGGCGCGCGACACGTGGGCCTCGTCAAGCAGGGCATCGAGGATCACGAGGAGGTTGAGGTCAATGGATCTTAAATTCATCAGATCGATAATAGCATATACAAATCATCCATTGGAGTGATTTCATTCGTCCCGGCATTGTCTGCCTGTCAACACAGGAGACGATGCCATGAGCAAGACCTTGATCCTTCTCTTTCACCCCGATCTTAGCCGTTCCCGCGCCAATGCCGCGCTCGCGACCGCGGCGGCGCGCCTGCCCGATGTCGAGGTCGTGGACATGCATGCCGTCTACGCGGATGGGCGGATCGATGCCGACCGGGAGGTTGCCCGGCTGCTTGCCGCCGACCGGATCGTGCTGCAGTTCCCCATCCAGTGGTATTCGACGCCGCCGCTGCTCAAGGCCTGGCAGGACGCCGTGCTGACGCGCATGGTCTACATGGCGTACGAGACCGAGGGGCGGTTGCTGGAGGGCAAGCCGCTTCTGGTCGCGGCGACGGCCGGCAATGTGCCGGAGGCCTATGCGCCTGCCGGCGCCAACCGGTTCACCATGGCCGAGCTGCTGCGCCCGCTGGAGGCGACCGCGCACCGCTGCGGCCTGCCATGGCAGCCGCCGTTCCTGCTGTTCCGGGCAGACAGGCTGGACGATCTGGCGCTGCATGGCGCAGCCAGGGATTATGCCGCACGCATCGAAACGTGGCGCAGGGACGACGAGCGCCGCTATCTCGCGGAAGCCTGGGGCTGAGCCATGGCGCCGTGCGCGCCTCTCGTGGGGAGCGGCCGGTAAGCAGGCGCCGACATTGCCGTCAGCTTGCGTCCGTCGCCGGCTGGCGGGCGAACCGTTCGGCGTGCTGTGCGAGCCAGCCGGGAATGTCGGCCGCTTCCATCGGGCGGGCGTAGTGATAGCCCTGGGCCTGGCGGCAACCGAGGCTTTGCAGCATGCGCGCCTCGGCTTCGTTTTCCACACCCTCGACGACGATGTCGATGGACAGGGCTTTGCCGATGCCGATGAGGGCGGAGATGAGGGTCTGGTTCTGCCGGCTCGTCTCGATGCCGCGCACGAAGCTGCGGTCGATCTTCAGCCGGTCGATATGCAGGCTGACGATGTAGGCGAGGGAAGAATGCCCCATGCCGAAATCGTCGACGGCGAGGCGGAAACCGGCGGCTTCCAGCCGGGCAAGCTCGGCGCCGGCGGCCTCCGTGTCGAGCGTCGCTTCCTCGGTGATCTCGATCTCCATGCGCGACGGCGGGACGTCGTGCTGCTGCGTGATGTCGATGAGGAGACGCGAGAGCGTGTCGCCGGAAAACTCACGGGGCGAGACGTTGATGGCGACGGCGGCATCCGGCAGGCCGTAGCCAGGCAATGCCTGGAGCAGGCGCGCGGCGCGCGTCGCGACATAGGCGGTGAGGGCCGTCGACATGTGCAGGGCCTGCGCGGCGCGCACGATATCCGGCGGGCTCACCGCACCAAGGGTGTCATGGGGCCAGCGCAACAGCGCCTCGAAGCCCGTCACGCGGCCGCCGTCCAGTTCCACCTGCGGCTGGAAGAACACCTGCAACATCTGCTTCTCAAGGGCTTCGGCCAGCGTCGCCTCGATGAGGCGCTGGCGTTCGATGCGCGCTTTCAGCAGGGGGTTGAAGAGGCTGAGCTTGCGGCGGCCGCCGGCCTTGGCGGCATAAAGCGCGATGTCGGCGCTGGCGAAGAGCGCCTCGGCGCTCTCGCCGTGGGCGGGATAGAGCGCCAGGCCCGCGCTGGCGCCGACGGTGACCGAACGCTCGCCCACGATGATGGGCTCGCCGGCAATCCGGATGATTTCCTTGCCGATCAGGCGGGCGCGCGCCTCCGCGCCGGTGCCTTCTATGATCACGGCGAACTCATCGCCGCCGAGCCGCGCCACCATGTCTTTCTCGCCGGTCAGGCCGGTGAGACGGCCGGCGATTTCGGTGAGGACCGCATCGCCTACGCCATGGCCCATCGTATCGTTGATCGCCTTGAAGCGATCGAGGTCGATTGTCAGCAGGGCCAGCGTATCGGCCGAACGGCTGGCGGCGAAGGCGTCGCGCAGCCGGTTGTTGAAGAGGGTGCGGTTGGCGAGGCCCGTCAGCGGGTCCGTGTTCACGAGAGCGGAAAGCTGCTGATTGGACTGGTTGATTTCCGCGTTGGCATCCGACAGCGATGCGGCGAGCGCAATGGCATTCAGGCGGTCCATCTGGCTGCGGACGAACTCCCTTTCGTTGACCTGGCTCGTGCGGAACATCACGAGGCCGAACAGCGCCGTATCGGCGGCGATGACCAGCGAAGAGGGCGTGCCGATCGCCAACAGGGTTACAAAGGTCGCGAGGATGGGCGGGACGGCGAACATCATCGTCGTCTGGCTGTAGGCCGCACTCTGCATCATGGCGCCGGCGCAGATGCCGCAGATGATGAACACCACGTAGGGGTTGAGCCCGCCTTCGCCGATCACCGTGCCGAGAAATGGCGTCAGGGCCCATGTCAGGCCGCCGGCGAGCGCGCCGAGCGACAGGATCCTGAGCGCTCGCTTCGGCCTCTCGATCGCGATGTTCTGGCGCCTGACGACCCGTACCGTGATGTAGCGGGCGAGGTTGACGGCGAAGATCGCGGCCAGCCAGTAGAGCACGCTCGTATTCGGCGCATCGAGCCACAGGACGGCGACGATCGTGACGGCGATGAAGCAACTGGCCGGCAGGGTCAGGACGATGCCGTCCAGCACGGACACGGCCTGTGCGGACAGAATCTGGTGTCTCGTGGGTTCGTCGATCGGCGTCGGCCGGCTCGCATGCGTCATTCTCGGTCCCGGCCAACAGGCACTTCGTCGCGCCGGGATGGTGCGGCTCGCCCCATAAGATTGTCTTAACGCCAGACCGTCAAAATCAGCAAGTGGTGTCTCAGTCGATCAGGTCGAAGGCGCGGAAGATCCAGCTCAGCTGATAGGCGATGGCGGCGGTGACGAAGACGGCATGGAAGCGGCGGTTCGCCGTCCAGGCCGCGATCAGGCACAGCGTGATGAAAGTGACGTTGCGGATGGGATATTCGTATCCGAAGGACTCGAAGTAATCGATCCCCTTCAGCGCCGTGTCGAGCAGATCGACCGCGAAGACCATCGTGAACACGCCGAAGAACCATTTGCGCCGCGAGAAGAAATAATCCTCGTAGTCTTTGTAGTCGTCGAGCGTCGTCGGAAACAGCAGCACCGCCAGCATGAAGAACAGGCAGCAATAGCTGACGACGAAGAGGTAGACGCCGAAATCGATGGGCGTCAGCACCTGAAGACGGAACTCCCACCACCAGAAATGCAGCAGGTAGAGGATCAGGAAGCCCGCCCATGCGAGGTGGACCGGATAGACCTTCGTCTTGCCGGGATGCTGAATGAAGATGGCGATGCCGCTCAGGACGCGCGCGAGGCTGAGACTGACGACCATGCCGATGACCACGCGGACATGCGTGAACACGGTGGGATCCGGCGGCATGTTATGGTCCATCCTGCCCCTCCCAAGGCTTGTTTAGTCGCCGGGAACCGGCGTCGGCTGGCCCTGGCTGTCGAGCGCGACCATGACGAAGGTCGCGGCCGTCACCTTTTCCAGCCGCGTGGTGAGATAACGCTGCGCCCAGGCTTCGACCGACAGGGTGATGGAGGTGCGTCCGACGCGGGCGATATCCGTGTAGATGCTGAGCGTGTCGCCGATCTTGACCGGCAGTTCGAAGGCCATCTCCCTGACCGCCGCGGTGACGACGCGGCCGCGGGCGCGCTCGGCGGCGCGGATGCCGCAGGCAAGGTCCATCTGCGCCATGACCCAGCCGCCGAAGATGTCGCCGGCCGCGTTGGCATCGCCAGGCATGGCGAGCGTGCGAAGGGTGAGCTGGCCGTTCGGGGTCTGCGTGTCGGTCATACGGGCTCCTCTGCGTCTGCCTTCCGGTCTAACCCATTGCGCGCGTGTCCGAAAGAGGGGGCGGGCCTGCCGGACATCGCGCGCAACGCAACCTTGCGTCGACAAGCTTTCCTTTACCATGTTGCGCGAAAATCCCTTGGAAATGCAGGCTCGTCGGCTTGCAAGCCGGTTTTGCGGGGACGGTGTCCGAATGTGGACAAACGCCGCCTGCACCATCGCCGGACAAGAATGTGCGTAACCGGGACCGCATCCTGCGACGCCGGACGCCGGGCGGAAGTGACAATGGGTATTGCGTTCGTATCTCGTTTCCGCAGGCCGGTGGGGCTGCTTCTGATCCCGGCGTTTCTCGCCGCCTGTTCTGGCGGACTGACGCCGCCCGACGATGTCGACAGCGTCGGCGCCATCACGCCTGCCGCGGAGATCGGCGACAGCGGCGGTGGTTCATCTTCCTACGGCATGGAAACGCCTGACACGGCCATGGCCGCGCCCGCGCGCCAGACGCGGCATCTGCCGAAGATCGACAGCGACGAGGCCATGGGCATCGGCGAGCCGGTGCAGGCTTCGTCGGGCATGCTGACCGTGCCCGAGGGCGGGGTGAGCATGGACGAGGGGCTGGGTGTGGGCCGCGTCGAGGGGCTCGCCGAGGCGCAGGCCAACGAGATCGCGGAGGGCAATGCCAGCCAGGTCGTCGTCGGCGGCATCGGCACGGATACCCCGCAGCAGATGGGCGAGCCCGAGGTGATCCCGATGTCGGACGCCGGCATGGAGGCCGAAAGCGACGGCTATCTGCGCGTGCCCGACAAGGCGACGACGCGCCAGCGCCAGTCCCAGCAACAGTCCATACAGGGCGAACAGGTCGCCTTCCTGCCGCGGCTCAACAATCCCATGCAGGTCCCCGAGACGATGGGCGGCATGCCGGCCTCCGAAAGGGCCTGCCGGCAGCGCCTCCAGAAGCTCGGCGTCAAATTCCGCGACGTGCCGCGCATCTCGCGCGGGCGCTCCTGCGGCATCGAATGGCCGGTCGAACTGTCGGGCCTTTCCGGCGGCATCCAGATCAAGCCGGCCGCGCAGGTCAACTGCCAGATCACCGAAGCCTTCGCGCGGTGGGTGAAGGCCGAGCTCGTGCCGTCGGCGCGCATGCGCTACCTCTCGGGCGTCTCGGCGATCCACCAGATGTCGTCCTATTCCTGCCGCACGATGAATTCGCGTCGCGGCGCCGCCATGTCGGAACACGCGCGCGGCAATGCCATCGATGTCGGCAGGATCGTGCTGAAGAGCGGCAAGTCCATCGCCATCGAGCCGAAGGGCTTCTTCGCCTTCCGCGAGAAGGGACTGCTGAAGTCGGTGCGCGGCGACAGCTGCAAGTATTTCTCCACCGTGCTCGGACCCGGCAGCGACCGCTATCACAAGGACCATTTCCACTTCGACCTGAGGGTGCGCAAATCGGGCTACAGGCATTGCAGCCTGTAGGCGCACAGCAGGCGGAAACGGCGATCGAAGCGCTGCGCGGCGTCTTCGGCGACGGACTGCTGGCGGTGTATCTGCACGGCTCGGCGGTAAGCGGCGGCTTGCAGCCGCAGAGTGACATCGACCTGATGACTGTGGTGGACGGCGCCATGGACACGCAGCAGCGCGGCGCGCTGCTGTCGGCTCTGCTGCGCATTTCCGCCCGTTACCCGGCGCCGGTTGGCGGGCCGCGCTGCTTGGAGGTGATGGTGCTGCAGCGGGCCGATCTCGTTGTGCCGGCCTATCCGGCCCGGGCCGAATTTCTTTACGGCGAATGGCTGCGCGACGCCTTCGACGACGGCGAGCTGCCGATGCCGGTTTGCGACCCCGAGATCACGCTGGTGCTGGCGCAGGCACGGCAGGCGGCGATCGCACTCGCTGGCTCTCAGCCGGAAGATGTTCTCCCTGCCATTCCGTCCGATCAGATACGGTGCGCGATGGCCGACCTGCTGCCGTCACTCGTCGCCGGTCTTGAGGGTGATGAGCGCAACGGCATGCTGACGCTGGCACGCATGTGGCGGACGGCTGCCAGGGGAGACTTCGTGTCGAAGGATGAGGCCGCGACATGGGCGGCGGCAAGAATGCCCGAGCCCGAGTCGAAGACCCTGCTGGAGGCGCGCGACGCCTATCTGGGCCGCGGCGAGGACGCCTGGTGGGACCGCCCGCAGGCCGTGCGCGCGGTGACGGATTGCCTGCGGGTACGGGTAGAAGCGCTTTTGAAGCGGGGCTAAAGCCTGAAACGCACAAAAAAGACCGGCGGGGCGCCGGTCTGAAAGGAATGTCACATTTTAATCGCCAGCGCCGGGAGCGGCGAGGGCGCATGCGGGCTTCCACAGGGGAAGCGGGCGGCCGGACCGCCGAAAGCTCCCTCAGGGTCGGGAGCGAGGCCTCTGTCTGACAGTGGGAGCGGTGGGGGTGCGGGGTGCGGACCGTTCCCGTGGCCTCGTGCAGACCATGGTTGAAATCGGTCACGGTTTGATGACAGTTGGCGCATCTCCGTCGCGATTGTTTCGCGAGTCGTCCCTTTTATCCCGCCGGGAGAATTGCATGCCCCCCATCGCCGATCTTGCCCTGTTCGCGCTGGCGCTTGCCGCGGCGGGCGTCGTGTCCGGCCTGCTCGCCGGCATTTTCGGCATTGGCGGCGGGGCGATCCTGGTGCCGGTCTTCTATCAGGTGTTCGGCTATCTCGATGTGCCGGAAGCGGTGCGCATGCACCTGTCCGTCGGGACCTCGATCGCCATCATCGTGCCGACGTCACTGAGGTCGTTTACGGCGCATCGCAAGCGCAGCGCCGTCGACATGGACCTGCTGAAGAGCTGGATCGTGGCGCTGCCGCTCGGCGCGATCCTCGCATCCGTCATCGCCGCCTTCATCTCCAGCGCCGGCCTGCGGCTGGTCTTCGTCGGCATCGCGCTGCTCGTTGCGCTGCGCATGCTGTTCAACCGCGAGACCTGGCGGATCGGCGACACGCTGCCCGGCGGCATCTCCCGGCAGATCGCCGGCGTCGTCATCGGCACGCTGTCGGGCCTGATGGGCATTGGCGGCGGCGTGCTCAACAACACCTACATGACCTCCTTCGGCCGGCCGATCCATCAGGCGGTCGCGACCTCCTCGGGCGTCGGCGTGCTCATCTCCATCCCCGGCATCTTCGGCTATATCTGGGCCGGCTGGGGCGAGCCCGGCCTGCCGCCCGGATCGACCGGCTTCATCAACTGGATCGCCGTCGCGCTGATCGTGCCCATCGCGCTCGTCGTCACGCCATGGGGCGTGCGGCTGGCGCATGCCATGAGCAAGCGGCAGTTGGAGATCGGCTTCGGCATCTTCCTCATCCTCGTGGCGCTGCGCTTCCTCTACAGCATCTACGGCTGAGAGATTTTTTTCGCCAGGCCGGGTGAAAACCGGCAAGGGATACGCCATATAGGGTGTCCTTCCGCATGAATTTTCCCTTCTCCGGACCATCCCATGGCGCCCATCGTTTCCATTCGCAATCTCACCAAGAGCTATGCTTCGGGGTTCCAGGCGCTGAAAGGCGTCGATCTCGACATCGAGGAAGGCGAGATCCTCGCGCTGCTCGGGCCGAACGGCGCGGGCAAGACGACGATGATCTCGATCATCTGCGGCATCGTCACGCCGAGCGGCGGCACCGTCACGGTCGGGGGCCACGACATCCTGCGCGATTTCCGCCAGACGCGCTCCATCATCGGCCTGGTGCCGCAGGAACTGACGCTCGATTCCTTCGAGACGGTCTGGAACACGGTCGCCTTCTCGCGCGGCCTGCACGGGTGCAAACCCGACCCGGCGTTGATCGAGCGCATCCTGAAGGACCTCTCGCTCTACGACAAGAAGGACACGATGCTGCGCCACCTCTCGGGCGGCATGCGGCGGCGCGTGCTGATCGCCAAGGCGCTGTCCTACGAGCCGAAGGTGCTGTTCCTCGACGAGCCCACCGCCGGCGTCGACGTGTCCCTGCGCAAGGACATGTGGCACCTCGTCGAACGGCTGCGCGCCTCCGGCGTCACCATCATCCTGACGACGCACTATATCGAGGAGGCCGAGGAGATCGCCGACCGCATCGGCGTGATCAATCACGGCCAGATCCTGCTCGTGGAGGAGAAGAAGGCGCTGATGGCCAAGCTCGGCCGCAAGCAGATGACGGTGGAGCTCGCCGAACCGGTCACCGCCATTCCCGACGCGCTGTCGCCGTTCGGGCTGACGCTTGCGGGCGAGGGCACGCGCCTCGTCTATGAATTCGATTCCGCCGGCGAGCGGACCGGCATTTCCTCGCTGCTGTCGGCCCTCTCGCATTGCGGGCTGAGGGTCAAGGACATCTCCACCGAGCAGAGTTCGCTGGAAGACATCTTCGTGGAGCTGGTGGGAGAGGGCAAATGAACTTCGAGGCGATCAAGTCCATCTATGCGTTCGAGATGGCGCGCACGCGCCGCACGCTGCTCCAGAGCATCGTCTCGCCCGTCATCACCACGTCGCTCTACTTCATCGTGTTCGGCGCGGCGATCGGCTCGCGCATGCAGGAAGTGCAGGGCGTGTCCTACGGCGCCTTCATCGCGCCCGGCCTCATCATGCTGACGCTGCTCAACCAGTGCATCGGCAACGGCTCCTTCGGCATCTACTTCCCGAAGTTCACCGGCACGATCTACGAGATCCTGTCCTCGCCGATCTCGATGATCGAGATCGTCATCGGTTATGTCGGCGCCGCGGCGACGAAGGGGCTGATCGTCGGTACGATCATTCTCGTCACCGCCTCGTTCTTCGTCGATATCTCGATACGGCATCCGTTCATGATGGTGCTGTTCTTCGTGCTGACGGCGGTCACGTTCAGCCTGTTCGGCTTCATGATCGGCATCTGGGCGAAGGATTTCGAGCAGCTGAACCTTTTCCCCATGCTGATCGTGCCGCCGCTCGTCTTCCTCGGCGGCAGCTTCTATTCGATCGACATGCTGCCGCCCTTCTGGCAGACGGTCAGCCACTTCAATCCGGTGCTCTACCTCGTCTCCGGCTTCCGCTGGAGCTTCTACGAGATCGCCGATGTCAGCCCGCTCGTCAGCCTCGTGACGGTGCTGGGATTCCTGATCGTGTGCCTTTCGATCACGGCCTGGATCTTCAAGACGGGCTACAAGCTGAAGAACTGAGCCATGCAGAATGCGCCGCGACCGGTTGACCGGATCGCGGCGCATCCCTATCGCTTTCGCCAGCATTTTCCGCAGCGCGAGCGCCCCATGACGTCCAGACCGGTAAACGCCATCCCCAGAACAGTCTGGATCTTGGGTATCGTCAGCCTGCTGATGGATGTTTCCTCGGAGATGGTGCAGACGCTGCTGCCCTTCTACCTCGTCAGCGGACTGGGCGCCTCGGCGGTCTTCGTCGGCTTCGTCGAGGGCCTGTCGGTCGCGATCGCCACCGTCACCAAGCTGTTCTCCGGCATTCTCGCCGACCGCATGGCGCAGCGAAAGCCGCTCGCCGTTCTCGGTTACGGGCTCGGCGCGGTTTCCAAGCTGCTGTTTCCGCTCGCCACCTCCACGGGCTGGATCGTCGCGGCCAAGGCCGTCGACCGTGTCGGCAAGGGCATTCGCGGCACGCCGCGCGATGCCCTGATCGCCGATGTCACGCCGCCGGAACTGCGCGGGGCGAGCTTCGGGTTGCGGAAATCACTGGATACGGTGGGCGGGTTCGTCGGGCCGCTGGTGGCCATCGGACTTATGATCCTGTTTGCCGGCGACGTTCTCACGATCTACTGGATCGCCGTCATCCCGGCGTTTCTGGCCGTCCTGTTGCTGATCGTCGGCGTGCGCGAGCCGAAGGCTCCATTCGAGGCAAAGGGCGGCGGGCTGCCGCGCCTTGCCGATATCGTGCGGCTGAACGGGGCGGTATGGATGGTCATCGGCGCGGCCGCACTGCTGACGCTGGCCCGTTTCAGCGAGGCCTTCCTGCTTCTCAAGTCGCAGGAGGCGGGCTTCGCACCGGCCTGGATTCCCCTCACCATGGTGATCATGCACGCGGTCTACGGCCTGACGGCCTATCCGGTCGGCCGCCTGTCGGACCGTGTCGGACGCTCGGGTCTGCTGGTCGCCAGCCTGTTCGTGCTCGTCTTCGCTTATGGAACGCTTGCCTATGCCGCGACGGTGCCGCTGTTCATCGCCGGCATCGTGCTGTGGGGCCTGCATATGGGGCTGTCGCAGGGACTGCTCGCCACGTTGATCGCCGATACCGCGCCGAAACACCTCAAGGGAACCGCCTTCGGCGTCTTCAACCTCATGACCGGCATCGTCGTGCTCTTCGGCAATGTCGCCGCCGGCTGGATCTGGGACAATCACGGCTCCGGGGCGACCTTCCTGACCGGTGCCGTGCTTTCGGCAGCAACGATCCTCCTCGCCGCGCCCATGCTGATGCGGGTCAAACACACGTGCAAATGAGCTGTTTCCTTTCGCCTGTGGGCGGGCTAAGGTCCGCGCCGTAGGCACCGTCCTGCTCAGCCAAACAACAACGGGCAAACTTTCGGCCGGCACCGTCCGGCGGGACGCGCACCGTTGCAAGCGGAGGTTCTGCGATGAATGACATCGCCGATCACGGTGTCCGGTTCGGACGAATAGCGGCCATGCTGCCGGTCAGGGACATGGCCAGGGCAGAGGCGTTCTATACCAATGTCCTCGGTTTCAGAAAAGTCTTCGAGAACGGGGATCCCGTCGGCTTCATGATCATGAAGCGGGATGCGGGCGAGGTACATCTCACCCTACAGCCTAACCACAAGGCGCCCGCCTTCAATGTGGCGCATCTGATGGTGGATGATGTGGACGCACTGCATGCGCTTTGCCAGGAACACGGCCTGCGCATCATCAAGCGCCTCCAGGACAAGGACTACGGCCTGCGTGCCTTTGTTTTCGAGGATCCGGACGGCAACCGCATCGATGTCGGGCAGCCGATCTGACAAAAATGGAAACGGGGCGGGCGATGTCTGCCCCGTTGTCGCTTGGCTGAAGATCAGTCCTTCAGCCGCAGCTCGTCGCGGGTGATCTCGATGGAACCCAGCGTTTCGAGGAAGCTCATGCCGAGCAGGCTCTGTTCCAGACGGCCTTCCTGGGCGACCATGCCGCGGATCGTGCCGCGCTGGATGGGGCCGATGGCGACCTGGCGCAGCGTGACGGGGGCGGCGAGCGCGCGGCCGTTGGCGGTCGACACGTCGATGGAGAAGACGAGGTTGTCCGGGTTGATGCCGAGGCGCATGGCATCCGCATAGGACAGCACGACCGAGCTTGCGCCGGTATCGACCATCATGCGCAGCGGCGTGCCATCGATGGTGACATCGGTTTCGAAATGGCCCGACAGGCCCTTCTGGATGACGAGGATCTGTTCGCCGCTGGCATTGGTCGTGACGACCGCGCGGCCGGGAATGAGGCCCGCCGTCAGACGGTTGCCGACGTCCTGCAGGTCGAAGCGGTAGAGATAGGCCGTCGCGAGCGCCAGAATGAGCACGAGCCAGATGGCGGCCTGGCGCAGGCTCTCTCCCCATTGGCGACGCCCGGCCAGAATGCCGGCCGCCATCATCGTGCCGATCGCCGAGAGCGTCACGAGGCGACCGAAATCGTCATTGGCGATGCCGAGCGTGCGGCCGCTGTCATGGTTGAGGATCAGAAGCGCAAGGCCGCCAGCGAGAATGGCCAGAAGGACATAAAATCTCATGCGTCGCCACGCTCCCTTGCCATGCGGGCGCGGCGGGTCTCGCGCCGCGGCTTGCGCTCGACGGTCTCAAGCCGCGCCGGAAGGGCGGCCATGATCGCGCGGCGCTCGTCGGACGTATAGAGCGTCCAGGCGCCGATTTCCTCGCGCGTGCGACCGCAACCGAAGCAGTAGCCGGTCACCATGTCGATCGAACAGACGAGTATGCAGGGCGATTCCATCGAAACTCCAGATATGTCCGCTCCTATATCGGCAGCTCAAAGCGCCAAGGCAAGGGCGAAAAGCACTGACATTTCCGCGAGCTGTTGGGTGGCGCCGATCGTATCGCCGGTGTGGCCGCCGATCTTGCGCAGGGCGATGCGGTTGAAGACGAGGACGCAGAGCGCTGCGGCGGCAAGCGACAGAAGCCAGGACAGGACGGTGCCGTGCGGCAGCAGGAGCAGTGCCGCAAGCAGGACGCCGGAGACGAGCGCGACCGTGGTGGCGCCCTGGTCCGGCTCGCCGACCGAAGCGGCGACGCCATCGCGGCGGGCGGGCGGCAGGAGCGACCAGTGCCAGACCATGGCGGTGCGGCTGGCGGCCGCGACGGCGAGCAACGCCATGCCGAGGCCGGAGGGCGTGAGGACGGTCGCGAGCGCGGCGATGGCGGCCGCGCGCAGGCCGAAGGAGAGGACGAGGGCGACGACGCCGTAGGAGCCGACGCGGCTGTCCTTCATGATGGCGAGCGCACTGTCGCGGTCACGCCCGCCGCCGATGCCGTCGGCGCTGTCGGACAGGCCGTCCTCATGCAGCGCGCCCGTCACCAGCACCTGAAGGCCGAGCACGGCGAAGGCGAGCAGGAGCGGCGGGGCGTGCAGGGCCGAAAGGACGGCCGCGAGTGCGGCGGCCGGCAGCACGATCAGCACGCCGGCCAGCGGAAAGGCCTGCACGGCGCGCGACAGGCGGCCGTCATGATCCGTGAAATGACGCTGCGGCACCGGCACGCGCGACAGGAAGGCGACGGAGCGTGCGGTGTCGTCGATGAAGTCGCGGATGTTCATGTGGAAAAGCCCCTCCCGGCGAAAGCGCGATGGCAACAGCCGCAAATGCGGTTGTCGGATTCGCGCCCGGCCTCTATTAGGAGACACCAAAACCCCGCCTTTGAAAGCCCAAAGCAAGGAATTCCCCAAGATGAGTGCCAGCGGCCTGCCGTTCGATGATTTCCGTGAATTGCTGCGCAATCTGCCCGGTCCCGATTCGGCCGCGCTGGTGGCCGCACGCACGCGGGATTCGCAGCTGACCAAGCCGCCGGGTGCGCTGGGCCGGCTGGAGGAGATCGCCTTCTGGCTTGCCGCCTGGACGGGACGTCCGCCTGCCGTCACGCGGCCGCTCGTCGCCATCTTCGCCGGCAATCACGGCGTGACGAAGCAGGGCATCACGCCCTATCCGTCGTCGGTCACGGCGCAGATGGTGGAGAATTTCGCAGCCGGCGGCGCGGCGATCAACCAGATCTGCGTGACGCACGACCTCGGCCTCAAGGTCTTCGACCTGGCGCTCGACTATCCGACCGCCGACATCACCGAGGAGGCCGCCCTTTCCGAGCGCGATTGCGCCGCGACCATGGCCTTCGGCATGGAAGCCGTTGCCGGCGGCACCGATCTCCTGTGCATCGGCGAGATGGGCATCGGCAACACCACGATCGCGGCGGCGATCAACATGGCGCTCTATGGTGGCACGGCAGAGGAGTGGGTCGGGCCGGGCACCGGGTCCGAGGGCGAGGTGCTGCAGCGCAAGGTCGCGGCCGTCAAGAAGGCGGTCGACCTGCACCGCGCGCATCTCAACGATCCGCTGGAGGTGCTGCGCCGCCTCGGCGGCCGCGAGATCGCGGCGATGGCGGGCGCCATCCTTGCCGCGCGTATGCAGAAGATCCCGGTCATCCTCGACGGCTATGTCGCGACAGCGGCCGGCGCCATCCTGCGCGCTGCGAACCCGGCCGCGCTCGACCATTGC
This sequence comes from Shinella sumterensis, assembly GCF_004514425.2. Lineage (GTDB taxonomy): Bacteria > Pseudomonadota > Alphaproteobacteria > Rhizobiales > Rhizobiaceae > Shinella > Shinella sumterensis. The sequence goes on along the minus strand of NZ_MYFN02000003.1, from coordinate 92,058 downwards.
CTGATCGGCCACGTCTCGGCCGAGCCGGGGCACATGAAGTCCATCGAGAAGCTCGGCAAGACGCCGCTTCTGGCGCTCGGCATGCGGCTTGGCGAAGGCACCGGCGCGGCGCTCGCGGCCGGCATCGTCAAGGCGGCGGCGGCGTGCCATTCCGGCATGGCGACCTTCGTTCAGGCGGGTGTCAGCAACCGTTCGTAGCGGCATGGTCGGCAAAAGCCAAAATGACGTGGATTGGACCCGTGGGGCGTCGCTCGACGGGTCCGGCAGCAGGGGATGACACATGGGTCAGGGACCAATCACCAAAAAGACGGGCTTCAGCCACCTCCTGGCGGCCGCGACCTATTCGGCCGACGGCGCGCGCCGCCTGCTCGGCGAATCCGCCTTCCGCCACGAGCTGATCGCCTTCGTCGTCGCCATGGTGCTGTTCGTCTTCGTCGGCGCGACGCTGTTCGAATTCGTGGCGATGACCATCCTCTTCCTGCTGATGATCGCTTTCGAGGCGCTGAACACCGCAATCGAGGAGATCGTCGATCGCGTGTCGCCGGAAATCTCCGAAATGGGCAAGCACTCGAAGGACCTCGGTTCCTTCGCCGTCTTCTGCCTCATCATCGCCAATGCCGCCTGTGCGGGCTATGTGGTGATATCGAAACTTATCTGAGGATCACGCGAAGCTCTTGCGGCGCGGGGCGACCGCATGGGTCTCGCTGACGGCGGGCAGGCTTTCCAGCACGCGCTTGGCCGGCAGGATGGCGATGGCTTCGGTGCCTTCGCGCAGCTTGGATTTCAGGATGAATTCGCCGTTGTGCTTGGCGAGGATCGCCTGGACGATCGGCAGGCCGAGCCCGGTGCCCTGTTCGGCGCTCTTGATGGCGATCGATCCCTGTCCGAAGGCCGAGAGCACGACGGGGATTTCCTCTTCGGGAATGCCGGGGCCGTTGTCCTTGATGGAGACATACTGCCCGCCGCCGGCCGTCCAGCCGGCCTTGACGACGACCTCGCCGCCCTGGGGCGTGAATTTCACGGCGTTGGAGAGCAGATTGAGGATGACCTGACGCAGCGCCTTCTCATCCGCCCAGACCGCCGGCATGCCGCTTTCCACCTGCTCGGAAATGGTGATGTTCTTGGCGCGGGCGCGCAGCTGCACCATGCCGATGCAATCCTCGGCGATATCGACGAGATGCACGGAATCTTCCGCCAGATCGTATTTGCCGGCCTCGATGCGCGACAGGTCGAGGATTTCGTTGATGAGATTGAGGAGATGCTGGCCCGAACGGTGGATGTCGGAGGTATATTCCTTGTAGATCGGGTTGTTCAGCGGCCCGAGCACTTCCGTCGACATGACCTCGGAGAAGCCGAGGATGGCGTTGAGCGGCGTGCGCAGCTCATGCGACATGGAGGCGAGGAAACGCGATTTGGCGAGATTGGCCTCTTCCGCCCGGCGGCGGGCCTCGTCGGACATCGACTTTGCGACTTCCAGCTCGGCGATCAGGTCGTCCTTTTCCGATTGCGAGGAGAGGAGCTGGGCGCTCGTGTAACGCAGGCGGTGCGTCATGAAGACGAGGAAGAGCATGGCCGCCGTGATGATCGCCGCCATGCCGACGGTGCCGGGTGCCGGCGCGAGCACGGCCAGGACGATGAGCACGGCCACGGTGGGCAGGAAGGCGCAGAGAATGGCGTGGCGCAGCATCAGCGTGCTCATCGCCGTCACGGCGAGCGCGACGAGCAGCGCGGAGCCCTTGTAGAAGTCGAAGGTCACGCCGGTGCAGCTGCCGCAGGTCTGCAGCGAGAAGGCGACCCAGGCGAGCCCCATGAAGACCTGCGCGACGAGGAAGCCGCGTTGCCAGCGCCGCACGTTCTCGGCCGTGATCTCGCGCGCGCGCGCGCGATGCGCGACGATCATGCCGATGGCATGCATGGTGAGCGCCAGCACCGCCCAGGCAACGAGGCCGATTTCCTGCGTGAGATAGACGCCGCCGGCGGCAATCAGCATGACGACGACGGGAATGGCGAGCGCGCTCTGCGCCACCGAGCCGACATGCAGCTGCATCATCTCGCGTTCGAAACCCGGCGAGACGCCCGTGGCGATCTGCAGGCGATCACGAGTCGCGCGAACGGTCCGCGAAACAGCCTTGTTTCGATGGCTGCGCGACTTGTCGACAATGATCTTGTCGGTCGAGGTGCTGACGCCGGTACTCATGATGACTGCAACTGTTACGGACAGCGTTGCAGTCTAGGTGGCAATCCTTAAGAAGATGCTGCCGCGCATAAACCATTTGCGAACCATTCCGGCATTTTTCGTGACGTGAAATGCGGTGCCATTCGTCTTATGACGCTTGGGCAGATTCGAAATCGGGAAATGAGTTCCATGAGTTTTTCCAGGCGCATGCGCGATGTCGGCGTGGCGGTCGCCATGATGGTGCTGATCGTGCTGATCATCGTGCGTCTTAGCGACGGCAGCGTCGAGACGATCGGCGGCGCGGCGCGGGCGAAGGACGGCGATTCCATCACGCTGGACGGACGCCGCGTCCGGCTCATCGGCATGGACGCACCGGAAATGTCGCAGATCTGCAAGAGGGACGACGAGGAATGGCGCTGCGGCGTGGCGGCGCGCTCGCGGCTGGCCGAGCTGATGCGCGCGGGCCCCGTGACATGCCGCGTCCAGGGCAAGGACAAGTACGACCGGCTGCTGTCGCGCTGCGAGGCCAACGGCATCGACCTTGGCGAGCGCATGGTGCGCGAGGGGCTTGCTGTCGCCTATGGCGACTACGAGCACGAAGAGCAGCTGGCCAAGGCCGAGCGCAAGGGACTGTGGGGCAGCACGTTCGATCGGCCGCAGGACTGGCGGCGGATGAACGGGCGCCAGCCGGACGGCGTTCACACGGCGGAACCCGGCCTTGTGGGGCGCATTCTGGGTTTGCTGGGGCTGGATTGACGGAACGGGCAATGGACAAGGCCGCAAACCACGACGATCTGACTGCCCTGCGCGTTGCGATCGCCGCCTGCCGGCTCTGTCGCGAGGCGCCGGCGAAGGCGGGTGACGTGCTGCCGCACGAACCGCGCCCCGTGGCCGTCATTTCCTCCACGGCGCGTATCCTGATTGCCGGGCAGGCGCCGGGGTTGCGAGTGCACGAAAGCGGACTTCCGTTCAACGATGCATCGGGCGACAGGCTTCGTACGTGGCTCGGCGTCGATCGCGCCGCGTTCTACGATCCAAACCGTTTCGCCATCGTTCCCATGGGCCTGTGTTTTCCCGGCTACGACGCTCATGGCAGCGACCTGCCGCCGCGCCGTGAATGCGCGCCGTTCTGGCGCGCACGCATCATGGCGACGATGCCGCAGGTCGAGCTGGTGCTGGCGATCGGGCAATATGCGCAGGCATGGCATCTGGGTGCCGCGAAGGCGGCGAGCATGACCGATACGGTTCGCGACTGGCGCCGCCATCTCGGCCGCAATGAAGCGCCGGCCGTGCTGCCGCTGCCGCACCCGTCCTGGCGCAACACCGGCTGGCTGAAGCGCAATCCGTGGTTTGAGGCCGAGATTCTGCCGGAACTGCGAAGCCGGGTGAAACGTCTAACGGCTGAAATATAATTCTTCCTATTCGCCGCAAAATCGGTATACAGGGGAATTAATTTTCGTAGGGGAAATCAATGGACCGTCTGGATCGCAAAATCCTTCGCCTCTTGCAGGAGGATTCCACGCTTGCAGTTGCCGATCTCGCAAAGAAGGTGGGCTTGTCGACAACACCCTGCTGGCGCCGCATCCAGAAGATGGAAGAAGACGGCGTGATCCGCAAGCGTGTCGCGCTGCTCGATCCGGTCAAGATCAACACCAAGGTCACGGTCTTCGTCTCGATCCGCACCAATTCCCATTCGACCGAATGGCTGAAGCGCTTCTCCGAGGTGATCGTCGAGTTCCCTGAAGTCGTCGAATTCTACCGCATGAGCGGGGAGGTGGACTACCTCCTGCGCGTGGTCGTGCCCGATATCGCCGCCTATGACGCCTTCTACAAGCGCATGATCGCCCGTATCGAGATCCGCGACGTGTCGTCGGCCTTCGCGATGGAGCAGATCAAGTACACGACCGAGCTTCCGCTCGACTACATGGTCGTGGACAACCAGAAGAGCGGCGAGGACTGAGCGCCTTCAGAGCTCCGGCGCATTGAACGTGACGACGATCGTCTTCCACGCGTCATAGGATGCGCGCCCCGCCAACTCCGCATACGGGGCGCAGCGGACGACTGCACGAACGGCACTTGCGGCGAAAGCCTTCGTCGCGGGATCGCCGGCGACGGGACCGTCTATCGATGGTGATCCGTCCAGTTCGCCCGACCGTGTCAGCGAAAACTTCACGCGAACCGGCTTGACGGTGTCGGGAAGGTCCGGCGGGACCGCCCAGCAGCTCGCGATCTTCGCGTGCAGCCCGGCGAGAAGCGCCTGCCTCGCCGCATCGTCGTCCGCGTCAGCCCTTGCGGTGGATGACACGAGGAGGAGGGCGACGGCGGCGGCGCGAAGGATCATCTACTTGCGCTCCAGCCGGGCAAGCAGCGAGGACGTGTCCCAGCGGTTGCCGCCCATTTCCTGCACGTCGCCGTAGAACTGGTCGACCAGCGCGGTGACAGGCAGTTTGGCGCCGTTGCGGCGGGCTTCCGACAGCACGATATCAAGGTCCTTGCGCATCCAGTCGATGGCGAAGCCGAAATCGTACTTGCCTGCGATCATCGTCTTGTGGCGGTTCTCCATCTGCCAGGAGCCGGCAGCCCCCTTGGAGATGACGTCGATGACGGCTTCCATGTCGAGCCCCGCCTTCTTGCCGAAATGCACGCCTTCGGCGAGGCCCTGCACGAGGCCGGCGATGCAGATCTGGTTGACCATCTTGGTCAGCTGACCGGCACCCGCCGGGCCCATCAGGCCGACCATGCGGGCATAGGCGTCGATAACAGGCTTTGCCGTCGCGAAGGTCGCCTCGTCGCCGCCGCACATGACGGTGAGCACGCCGTTCTCGGCACCGGCCTGTCCGCCGGACACCGGCGCGTCGATGAAGGCGAAGCCGCGCTCCCTGGCGGCCGCGTCGAGTTCGCGGGCGACTTCGGCGGACGCGGTGGTATTGTCGATGAGGATGGCGCCGGGCTTCATGCCGTCGAACACGCCGTCCTTGCCGGTCGTGACGGCGCGCAGGTCGTCGTCATTGCCGACGCAGGTGAAGACGAAATCGGCATCCTTCGCGGCCTCGGCCGGGGTGCGGAAGGCCGCGCCGCCGAATTCGGCCGCCCATTTTTCCGCCTTGGCGAAGGTGCGGTTATAGACCGCGACCTCGTGACCGCCCTTGACCTTGAGGTGGCCGGCCATGGGATAGCCCATGACGCCGAGACCGATGAACGCAACCTTTGCCATGCCGTCTTCTCCTGCAATCGCTGGCAGGACGTTTAGCGGATCACGGGCCGGGGCGAAAGTCTTTCGCGTCAGCCGCGATACCGGGCAATGACCAGATGGCCGGCAATCGGTTCGCCTTCTTCCATGCGCACGGTGATGTCGGACATCTCCACGACGTCGAAGCCGGTCTCATCGAGCCGCTGACGGACATAGGATTCGGCGTGCGCGAAACGCTGGTGCGGGCCGACCATGAAGGGACGGCCGGCAAAGCTGTCGTCCGGCAGCGTTTCTGATGAGAAGGCAAACAGGCCGCCGGGCACGAGATTTTCGGCCGCGCCGAAGAACAGCGCCTCGAGCGCACCGAGATAGGGCAGCACATCGGTTGCGGCGATGAGGTCGAAGGGCTCGTCGTCGTTGTCATCGAGGAAATCGACCGCCTCGGCGACATAGAGGGTCTCGTAGAGATCCTTCTCATGCGCAATCTCGACCATGTTTTCGGAGAGATCGACGCCGGTGATGTCCTCGGCCATGTCGCGCAGCGCGCCGCCGGTAAGGCCCGTGCCGCAGCCGAGATCGAGCACGCGGTCGAACGGGCCGAGTTCCAGCGCCTGGAAGCGCTGGCGCACCAGAAGCGGCACGCAGTAGCCGAGCTGGTCGACGAGCACGTTGTCGAAGACTTCGGCGTGCTGGTCGAACAGCGTGGTCACATAGGCGTCGGGCGCCTTCTCAGGGGTCTCGCCGCGGCCCATGGAGGCAAGGCGCACGGCCGCACCGCCATGGTCCTCCGGATCGAGCGCCAGCACGTCGGCATAGGCCTTGGCGGCGGCATCGAAATCGCCGGACTTCTCCAGCGAGAGGGCGCGGTTATAGGCTTCCGCGAGCGCGTCTTCGTCGATCTTCTTCATGCCGCGTCTCTTAGGCCCGCCCGCCGGGCTTGGCAAGCAGGCCGCAGGACGTCAGTTGATGATGAACTCGCCCTTCAGCGCGCGCCACTCGCTGGCCGAAATCAGGTGGCGGTGCACGTAGCGGATCGAGTGCAGCGGGCCGTCGAGTTTCTCCTGCCAGAACTTCAGGAAGCGCTTCATTTCCGGAAAGTCCGGCGCGAGATCGTAATGCTGCCAGATATAGGTCTGCAGGAATGTCGGATGGTCGGGCATGCGATAGAGAATCTGGGCCGTCGTCATGCCGTAGCCCTTGAGCTGCATTGCCATGTCGTTCGTCATCGGGACCTCTCATTTCACAGGAATGATGGTCCTTATGATTGAAGCGCCGCCATGGTTAAGCAAGTGTTGATTTTTGCCCGTGAAAACAAATAATCCTTTGGATTCAAATTGTTGGCAGCATCGATAGGCGAGTGCTGCCAACCGTCTCACCGTTTCAGGTGACGGGTGAGGCGCGCTTCCAGCCAGGCCCAGACATTGCGCAGCAGCTCCACGATGATGAGGTAGAGCAGCGCTGCCCACAGATAGGCCTGGTAATCGAAGGTGCGCGAGAAGGCGCGGCGGGTTTCGCCCATCAGGTCGAAGACGGTGATGATGGCGACGATGGCCGAGCCCTTGATCATCAGGATGATCTCGTTGCCATAGGGGCGAAGGGCCACGATCAGTGCCTGCGGCAGGATGACCTTGAAGAAGGCGATCTTCTTCGGCAGGCCGAGGGCCGCGGCACCCTCGTGCTGGCCGCGCGGCACGCTCTCGATCGCGCCGCGCAGGATTTCGGCCTGGTAGGCGGCGGTGTTGAGCGTGAAGGTCAGGAGGGCGCAGTTCCACGCATCGCGGAAGAACCACCACAGGCCCCAGGCTTTCAGTTCTGCGGAGAAGCTGCCGAGACCGTAATAGATGAGGAAGAGCTGGGTCAGCAGCGGCGTGCCGCGGAAGAAGTAGACGTAGCCGTAGGAAAACCACGAGAAGACCGGGTTCTTCGACATGCGGGCAAAGGCAAGCGGCAGCGACAGGACGGCGCCCAGCACGACCGAGAGGCCGACGAGCGTGAGGGTCACGCCGAGGCCGGAGAGGTAGTTCGGCCCGTAGCGGGTGAACTTTTCCGGATCCCAGCCCTCGACCAGCATCAGGAAGATGCCGATGGTCAGCGCGAGCCAGACGCCCATGAAGACGTTTCCGAAGAACCGGCCGGCGGTAAAGGGGCGGGGCGGGGCCGGCGGTGGCTCCTGCGGCGGAATGAGGCTGGTGGAAACGTGGCTCATCGTGCCGCCTCCGAACGCTTGGCCCAGCGCTCGATGCTGGAGAAGATCAGCGAGGAGAGGAAGGCGAGGATGAGGAACAGCAGACAGGCGATGGCGTAGAATTCGAAGGCCTGCTTGGTGACGCGGGCAGCCACGCCCGTCTGGCGCAGGATATCCGGCAGGCCGATGACCGAGACCAAGGCGGTATCCTTGAGCAGCGCCATCCAGAGGTTGCCGAGGCCCGGCAGGGCGATGCGAACGAGCTGCGGCAGGATGATGCGCTGCATCGTGCGGCCGCGGTGCAGGCCGAGCGCATGGCCGGCCTCGTACTGGCCGCGGGGAATGGCCTTGAAGGCCGACAGCAGCACTTCGGAACAATAGGCCGAGAAGACGACGCCGAGCGCGATCATGCCGGCGAAGAAGGCGTTGATCTCGACGGTGCCCTGGTAGCCGATGGCGGTCGCGGCATTCTGCACCAGGATCTGCAGGCCGTAATAGACGATGAAGAGCGTCAGCAGTTCGGGCAGGCCCCGGAACAGCGTCGTGTAGATATTGGCCGACAGGCGCAGCGACCGTTCCTCGGACTGCTTGGCCAGCGCGATGAAGAAGCCGAACAGCAGGCCGACCGGCAGCGTCGCGAGCGCCAGGCTGCCCGTGACCAGGAAGCCGAGCGCGATCTCGTCGCCCCAACCGGTATCGCCGCAGGCCAGAAGCGTGTCGCCTGCAAACAGCGTGAAGATGCCGACCGGCCCGCAGAGCGGATCCACGATCCCCAGTGCTGCGGTTACCGCCTCGACGATGGCGGTAAAGAACCCGCTCATGCCAAACCCCCGATGCGCGTTTCGCGCTTGTTGTCAGACGCTGTGCGCGCCTTTCATTTTGTCGTCAAGTTCTCAAGCAAAAGAAGCGGGAGGGCAAGCCCTCCCGCTTCTGCAATCCGGTGATGGGGTCAGAAAAAACCGGCATCAACCCGATACGTCCGGGTCTCAGTCGCCGTAGACGTCGAACGGGAAGTACTTGGCGTTGATTTCCTGGTATTTGCCGCTCTTGCGGATGGCCGCGATCGCCGCGGTGAACTTGTCGGCGAGCGGATCGCCCTTGCGCACCGCAATGCCGGCGCCTTCGCCGTTGATGACCGGGTCCAGCGGCAGGGTGCCGAGCAGCTTGCAGCAGGCGCCGTCAGCCGTCTTCAGCCATTCCGACAGCACCACCACGTCGTCGATGACGGCGTCGATACGGCCGTTGGCGATGTCGAGCTTGTATTCGTCGGCCGTCGGGTAGAGCTTGACCTCGCTGTCCTTCATATGCGCTTCGGCATAGTTGGAATGGGTCGTGGAACCCTGGGCGCCGAGCGTCTTGCCGGCCAGCGCTTCGGCCGTCGCTTCCTTGATGTCGGAATCCTTCGGCACGACGATGGCCGGCGGCGTGTTGTAGTACTTCTTGGAGAAGTCCACCTGCTGCTTGCGCTCGGCGGTGATCGACATGGACGCGACGATGGCGTCGAACTTCTTGGCGATCAGGGCGGGAATGATGCCGTCCCAGTCCTGCGTGACGAAGGTGCACTCGGCCTTCATTTCCTCGCAGAGCGCCTTGGCGATGTCGATGTCGAAGCCGGTCAGCGTGCCGTCCGACTCGAGGTTGTTGAAGGGCGGGTAGGCGCCTTCCGTGCCGATCACGATCTTCTCGCCCTCAGCCATCGCGGAGGAGGCGAAGAGGGCGATGACCGCAGCCGAGGCTGCGAGCGTGAAACGTTTGGAAATACGCATGTTGATCCTCTCTGTTGAAGGCTCTCGGGTTTTTCTTGTTGTCCGGGCCTTGATGTAAAGCAGGCGGGGTGCCCGCTTGGATGGATAATCGGCCTGTTTGCGCGTAAAAATCAACTCCTTTTGCGCCGTCATTCCGCCCCCTTTCAACGACAATTTCCGCGCACCTCTGGTCTTGGCGGCGGCGCGACCTATCTCGTCGCTCACCGCTGGCCGTTCAGCCACGGTTCAGGCAGGCATGACTAGGCCTTTAGAGGAAGACGGGCGACTCGCCGATCGGCAACAAAGAATGCCGGCGGCAGGCTCCCGACACTAACAAGACGGGACACCGTGAGGACAAAACGATGACTTTCCGCTCAAAACTTTTCGCAACCGTGGCGTTCCCGGTGCTTTCCGCGTCGCTGATCGCGACGCCGGCACTCGCCGATGCCCTCATGAAGCCGTTCGAAGTCGCCCAGGACAGCGGCGAGCAGGCCCAGCCGTCCGAAGAAGAGCTGCTGCAGCAGCGCCAGGCCGAAGAACAGCGCGCCGCCGAGGAAGAGGCGCAGCGCCAGGCCGAGGAGCAGCAGCGCGCCGCCGAGGAAGAAGCCCAGCGTGCGGCGGAGGAGCAGCAGAAGGCTGCCGAGCAGGAAGCCCAGCGCCAGGCTGAGGAACAGCAGAAGGCCGCTGAGGAAGAAGCTCAGCGCCAGGCCGAGGAACAGCAGAAGGCCGCTGAGGAAGAAGCTCAGCGCCAGGCCGAGGAACAGCAGCGTGCCGCCGAGGAAGAAGCTCAGCGCGCGGCCGAGGAGCAGCAGAAGGCCGCCGACGAGGAAGCCCAGCGCGCGGCCGCCGAGCAGCAGAAGGCTGCCGACGAGGAGGCGCAGCGTCAGGCCGAGGAACAGCAGAAGGCCGCCGACGAGGAAGCCCAGCGTGCGGCCGCCGAGCAGCAGAAGGCCGCCGATGAGGAAGCCCAGCGTCAGGCTGAAGAACAGCGGAAGGCCGCCGAGGAACAGCAGCAGCAGACCGAGCAGCAGCAGCCGGCGGAAGAACAGCCCGTCGAGCAGCAGCCGGCTATCGTGACCGACGAGCAGCAGCAGCCTGCCGACGGCAGCACGGCGGAGCAGCCCGCTGAAGGCGGCACCGAGCAGCCGGCAACGGCTGAAACCGGTGAGACGCCCGCCGCAGAGCCCGTTCCGGAAGTCGTCGATACGCTTTCCACGGAAGAGAAGCAGGCCATCGCGGAAGACCCGGGCAAGACGGACGAAACGGTCGTGCTGCCGGTCGAAAACGGTGCTGCCGTGCTCGACAGCGACAAGGACGCCGACAATACCGGTGGCCGCATGAGCCGCGAGGAGCGCCGCAAGCAGCGCGAGGAGCTGCGGGCCCAGGAAGAGGTTCCGCTGCCGGTTTCCGACGATTCGGCGCAGGCCGAAATTCCGCAGGAGGTCCGCGAGGCCGTTCCGCAGAAGATCGAGGCCGCCATCAAGGAAGAGGGCCAGCGTGTCGACGCCGCGCCGGTCTTCGCGGTGCCGGAGACGACCAACATCGTCAACAACACCGTGATCAACAACACGGTCATCAACAACAACACCGTGAACAACAACACGGTGAACAACAACGTGACGCAGGTGAACGTGGTCGAGACGATCGACAACCGCACCGTTCTGTCGGTCGGCAACCAGCTGATCGTGCGTGGCGACGACCGTCCGCGCCTGCGCCGGGATTCCGAGGAAGTCTATTACGACGAGCTCGCCCGGGGCCGCACGCGCGAAACGATCGTTCGTCCCGGCGGCGTGCAGATCATCACGATCTACAACCGCTATGGCGACGTCATCCAGCGCTCGCGCATCGGCCGCGACGGCCGCGAGTATATCCTCGTCTATGCGCCGGAACTGGAAGATGATGCACCGCGCCCCGACCTCGTGGACGTCGGCTACGAGCTGCCGCCGATGCGCCTGCGCATTCCGCTGCGCGACTATATCGTCGACACATCGAGCGACCCGGACCGCGACTACTACGAGTTCCTCTCCGAGCCGCCGGTGGAGCGGGTGGAGCGCGTCTACACGATCAACGAGGTAAAGCAGTCTGCCCGCCTGCGTGACAAGGTCCGCCGTATCGACCTGGATACCGTGACCTTTGCCACCGGCAGCGCGGAAGTGCCGATGTCGCAGGCACGCACGCTGCGCAAGGTCGCAGAGGCGATGTCGAAGATCCTCGACAAGGATCCGGGCGAGACCTTCCTCATCGAAGGCCATACGGACGCCGTCGGCTCGGACAAGTCGAACCTCGTCCTGTCGGACCGCCGCGCCGACTCCGTCGCCAGCCTGCTCACCGAGGTCTACGGCATTCCGCCGGAAAACCTCCAGACGCAGGGTTACGGCGAGCGCTTCCTGAAGGTGCGCACGCAGTCTGCCGAACAGCAGAACCGCCGCGTGACCATCCGCCGCGTGACCACGCTGGTCCGCCCGGTCGCCAGCGCCAACTGATCCGGCCTCACGCCGCTTTGCAAAACGAAAAACCCGCCGGTGGAAGCCGGCGGGTTTTTCTTTGGTCCTTCGAGTTGTTCAGGCCATGCGGGGCCGCGTTGCGTCAGGCGGCGTGATGCCGGCCGAGGCCGTCCTCGCGGATCAGGTCGAGATCACGCGTCTTGAAGTGATCGATCTTCTCGTTGAGGATCTGCACGCGGCGGCGCAGGCCGTGGATTTCGGCGGTGTTCTCCTCGACCATGGTCGCGTTCTGCTGCGTGATCAGCTCGACCTGATGCACGGCCTGGTTCACCTCGTTGATGCCCTCGTACTGGGCGGCGGCGGCATGCTCGATCTTGCTCACCAGCGAGTGGATGGACGAGATGTGCTGGTTGATGACGGTCAGGGCCTCGCCCGTCTCGGTGACGAGGGACACGCCGTTGCGCACCTGTGCGGAGCTGTCGGAGATAAGGCCCTTGATCTCCCGGGCGGCACCTGCGCAACGCTGGGCGAGTTCACGCACCTCCTGCGCCACGACCGCGAAACCGCGGCCGGCCTCGCCGGCGCGGGCCGCCTCGACGCCGGCATTGAGCGCCAGAAGGTTCGTCTGGAAGGCGATCTCGTCGATGACGCTGATGATGGTGCTGATCTTCTCCGAGGACTTGTTGATCTGGTCCATGGCGTCGACGGCCTTGGCCACGACGTCGCCGGAGCGGCGGGCGTAGTTCTGGGTCTCATCGACGGAGACGGCGGTCTGCTGCGCGCTTTCGGCCGTCGAGCGGACGATATCGGTGAGCTGACGCAGCGCCCGCGAGCTTTCCTCAAGGGCGGCGGCCTGCTGCTCCGTGCGGCGGGCGAGGTCGTCGGCGGAGGTGGCGAGGTTGCCGGTGCCGCTGTTGATCTCCACCGTCGTGGCGCGAACGTCCGACAGCGTGACGCGCAGCGCCTCCACGGCATTGTTGTAGGTGCGCGCCATGGCGACATATTCGGCAGCAAGCGCCTCCGTCATGCTTTCCTCAAGGTTGCCGGCGGCGAGCTGGCCGAGCACGTTGGAAAGCGCCGTCAGCGCCTCGGTCTGCTCCGCCTCGATGCGGGCACGCTCGCTGGCGCGGCGGGCCTGTTCCTCGGCCGTCAGCTGGCGCTGGGCTTCGGCTTCCTGCTCAAGGCGGATGTTTTCGAGCGCGGCGTCGCGGAAGACGGCGACCGAGCGCACCATGTCGCCGATCTCGTCGCCGCGGTTGCGGCCGTCGATGGAGATGTCGAGGTCGCCGGAGGCGAGGCGCGACATGGCTTCCGTCACGCGCTTGAGCGGGCCGCGCAGCGTTTCCACGAGCATCAGGCCGCCGATGATGGCCAGGAGCGTGCCGGCGACCATGGCGATGATCGAGACATTGGCCGAACGCTGGCTGTCCTGCTTGCCGGCTTCCTGCGCGCTGGAGACGAACTGCTCGAGCGTCTGGCTGGCGTCGGCGACGGAGACATAGGCGCTGGCGCGGGCGGCCTGCCAGGTCTCGCCGACGGCAATCAGGTTCTGCGTGCCTTTCTCGACGCGCTCCAGCGACGGTGCGAGCTTCTGGGAGAGATCGCGCAGGGCGGCGTTCTTGGCGCCGAGCTTGGCGAGTTCGGCCGCGCTGGCGGACACGTTCTTCACGTCGGCCAGCACCGCGTCGCGGCTCGTCTGATCGAGCTTGCGGTGGAGTTCGCTGATATGCAGGCGGGTCTCGCCGATCGCCTTGAACGTATCGTTCATCAGGGAGATCAGCGTCTTCAGCGTCGCGATTTCGGCATCCATGCCGACGAAGCGCTTGGCGGCGGTGTCGGAATTGGCGCCGGCGGCCTTGGTGAAGTCCGCCTCGTACTTGGCGAGCTTGCCGAGGACGGGCACGAATTTCAGCTTCTTGCCTTCGGCATCGTCGCTGCCGGCGAGGATCGCCTTCACGGCCTCGATTTCGGCCTCGAACGGCTTGATCTGGCCAAGCGCCTTCTCCGAGGCGATCGCCTTGGACTCGCCCAGCTGCTTGACGAGCTGCGGCAGGTAGGTCTCGGCGGCCTTTACCTTGTCCTCGGCCTTCATCGCCAGCGCGACGGGCTTGCGGAACTTGCCGATGCGTTCGGCAAGGCCCTGATAGGCCGCGGCGTCGAACAGCAGGGCCTTGGCGAAGGCTTCCTTTTCGCCCGATTCGCCGCGGATGACGTCGATCTGCTTTTCGGCGAACTCGCCGTCCTTGGTCATCGCTGCCAGCGCGCCCTCGAGGTCGGCCGTCACGGCGTTGCGTTCCTGGTCGATGGCCCAGAGGTTTTCGGTCTGGCCGCGCATGGTGGTGGCGAGCGCGACGACCGAGGCGATCTTGGCCTTCTCCGCTTCGTCGGGAAGGAGGGCTTGGAGATCCTGGATGCCGGCCTCCTGCTCGTCGATGCGCGCGGCGAGCGCATCGCGCGTCGCCTGGCTCGGCCTGTCGGAAAAGTCCTGCAGGGCGGTGCGCAGGTTCTGGAAGTGCGACAGGCTGTTGATCGTCTCGCGCGTGACCGTCATGTGGCCGTTCAGCGTGCTCGCAGTGAAATATCCCACGAGGCCGATACCCGCGATCAGCGCGATGAGAGGGATAACGAACAGCAGCACCTTGGTGACGATGCGGCGCTGTTGCAGCAGGCGATCGATGAAGGACATGGCTTCCCCGGCATGTTTATGACGATCAACATTCCCGGGGGTGATCACAAAAAACGGAAAGGGCCACTCATGCCCTTGCGTGGGCGCGGCCTGCCTTCCGTCGTTCCGTGGCATTACCGGTCGTTCATCCGCCGGCATGCCTTCACCCGTCGCATCATGCGATCGTTCATTGGGGTGCGGTAACGATAGGCGCGGAAGTTTAATGAAATACTTCCCGCAAGCGGCTGAAATTCAGGCTTTTCCAGACAATTGTACCGGTTCCGTGCCCAAGACGGCAGCAAAAGCCCGTTCTTTGGTCAAAGCAATGCTTCATTGAGCGGAATCGGGGATGCAAGCGGCGAGTATCCGGCTTATGACTGACGCGGATATGCATGGAATCATTCTTCATGAGCCTTACCGCAAATACCAGGGGGGCGCTCTTCATGGTCGTCGCCATGGCCGGCTTCACCTGTAACGACGCGCTCGTCAAATCCGTCACCCACAGCATGAATGCGGGGCAGATCCTGTTCATACGCGGGCTGATGACGAGCGTGCTCGTTGTGGGCATCGCGGCCTGGATGGGAGCGATCTGTTCCTGGCGCGTGCTCGTGCAGCCAGCGGTGCTGCTGCGTCTGGTGGCGGAGATCGTCGCTTCGCTCGCCTATGTCTCGGCGCTCGGGGCCATGCCGCTTGCCAACACGTCGGCCATCCTCCAGTCGCTGCCGCTTGCGGTGACGCTCGGGGCGGCCCTTTTCCTTGGAGAAACCGTGGGATGGCGGCGCTGGGCGGCGATCCTTGCCGGCTTCGTCGGCGTGCTGATCGTCATCCGGCCGGGGCCGGAAGGATTTTCGCTGGCCGCGATCTATGTCGTCGCGTCGGTCATCGGGGCGGCCGCGCGCGATCTTTCCACCCGCCGGATAAGCAGCGACGTGCCGTCGATCTTCATCAGTGCGGCGACCGCGATCGCCATCACCCTGGTCGGCGGCGCGCTGGTCGTGCCGCTCGGCGGCTGGCAGCCGATGACGCTGGAGACGCTCGCACGCCTGGCGGGGGCAAGCGTGCTGCTTCTCGTCGGCTACCAGACCATCGTCAACGCCATGCGCATCGGGGAAATCTCGTTCATCGCGCCGTTCCGCTACACGTCGCTGATCTGGGCGATGACCATCGGCTTCCTGGCCTTCGGCGAGGTCCCGGATTTCTGGATGGCCGTCGGCGTGGCGATCATCGTGGCGTCGGGGCTCTATGCCTTCTCGCGCGAGAATATCCGCAAGCAGGTGCCGCTCGCGCAGCAATCGAAGCCTGAATCGCCATGACGGGAGCAAAGGAGGAGCGGGGGCTATGGCGGATATGATACCCGGTATCGTGCTTGCCGGCGGCCTGTCGTCGCGCATGGGGCGGGACAAGGCCGGCATCCGGCTTGGCGGGATTTCGCTGCTCGATCACGCGATCCGGCAACTGCGGCCGCAGGTTTCCACCATCGCCATCAACGCGAACGGGCCGGTCGTGAGCGCGGAAGGCGAGGGGCTGGCGGTCTTTCCCGATCTCGATGCCGCGCGCTCCGGTCCGCTCGGTGGTGTGGCTGCGGCGCTCGACTACGCGCGCCGCCATCATCCGGACGCCCGCCATGTCGCGACGGTGCCGACGGACAGCCCGTTCTTTCCCGCCGATCTCGTCGCGCGCCTGCATGACGCGGCCGATGCGCCGGACCGGATCGTCGTTGCCCGGTCGGCGCATGGCCTGCATCCGGTCTTCGCGCTCTGGCCCGTCGCTGTTGTCGACGACCTCTCCGCATGGCTCGCAAGCGGTGCCGTCCTGCGGGTGCGCAGCTTCCTCGATCGCCACGACGCGCGGGAAATGACCTTCCAACCGGTCGAGACTCCTGCGGGGCCGCTCGACCCCTTCTTCAACATCAACACGCCGGACGATCTCGACGCGGCGGAACGTTGGCTTGAGGTGCTGAAACGATGACACGACCGAAGATCTTCGGCATTGCCGGCTGGAAGAACTCCGGCAAGACGGGGCTTGCGGTGCGCCTCGTGACGGAACTGGTCGGGCGCGGCTACCGGGTCTCGACCATCAAGCACGCCCATCACGACTTCGATATCGACAAGGTGGGCGCCGACAGCTACCGGCACCGGCAGGCGGGCGCGCATGAGGTGACGATCGTTTCGGGCACGCGCTACGCCATCATGCACGAGTTGCGCGGCACGCCCGAGCCCTCGTTCGAGGAAATCCTCGGCCGGCTGGCGCCGTGCGATCTGGTGCTGATCGAAGGCTACAAGCGCGAGCCGATCCCGAAGATCGAGGCGCGGCGGCTGGAATCGGCCAACCGCGAACCGCTTGCGCCCACCGATCCGCATATCGTGGCCATCGCGGCCGACCATGCCGTGGCGGATACGGCGCTGCGGGTCTTCGACCTCGACGACACGAAGACGATCGCGGATTTCGTGGTGGCGGTGACGGGCCTCGACGGCTGACGGCCTCAGCCGCCGGTGACGCTCATGTGGCGGGCGACGGCGGGGCGGTTACGACGGTCGATGATGAAATCGTGGCCTTTGGGCTTGCGCCCGATGGCCTCGTCGATGGCCTGCGAGAGCAGGGCGTCGTCGTCGGAGGCGCGCAGCGGCAGGCGCAGGTCGGCGGCGTCGTTCTGGCCGAGGCACATATAGAGCGTGCCGGTGCAGGTGAGGCGCACGCGATTGCAGCTTTCGCAGAAATTGTGCGTCATCGGCGTGATGAAGCCGAGACGTCCACCGGTCTCCTCGACCGTCACGTATCGCGCCGGGCCGCCGGTGCGGTAGGCATTCTCGGTAAGCGTGAATTCCTCGGCGAGGCGGGCACGCATCTCCGACAGGGGCAGGTAACGGTCGGTGCGGTCTTCCTCGATCTCGCCCATCGGCATGGTCTCGATGAGGGTGAGGTCCATGCCGCGACCATGGGCCCAGCGCATCAGGTCGGGGATTTCGCGGTCGTTGAAGCCGTTCAGCGCCACTGCGTTGATCTTGATCTTGAGGCCGGCGGCCTGGGCGGCATCGATGCCCTCCGTGACCTTGGAGAGATCGCCCCAGCGGGTGATGGTCTTGAATTTCTCCGCATCGAGCGTGTCGAGCGAGACATTGATGCGGCGCACGCCGCAATCGGCAAGCTCCGCCGCATGTTTGGCGAGTTGCGAGCCGTTCGTGGTCAGCGTGAGTTCGTCGAGGGTGCCGGCGTGGACGTGGCGGCCGAGTTCGCGCACCAGATGCATGATGTTCTTGCGCACCAGCGGCTCGCCGCCGGTCAGCCGCAGTTTGCGCACACCCTTTGCGATGAAGGCGCAACAGAGCCGGTTCAGCTCTTCCAGCGTGAGGAGGTCCTTCTTGGGCAGGAAGGTCATGTTCTCCGCCATGCAATAGGTGCAGCGGAAATCGCAGCGGTCGGTGACCGAGACGCGCAGATAGGTGACGGCCCGGCCGAAGGGATCGATCATCGGGGCGGCGGATTGCGCGACGGGGTCGGCGCCGTTCCAGGGGCCAATATGCGAATTCAAGACACGTTCTCCATGACCGTCATGTCGTGCGCGACGGCCGCATCGTCAAGCCGGTGCGGCGATTATGACAGCATTTTGCGCCTTGCGCATCCCCGGCTTGCGGCATAGTCCTTCGCGAAAGCGTGAAGAAAGGAATGGACATGGGCGATCTCTGGCCGACCGAACTGCGTGTCTCCAAGGACCGCCAGCGCCTTGTCGTCACCTTCAACGACGGCGCAAGCTTCGACCTTTCCGCCGAGCTGCTGCGCGTGCTTTCGCCCTCGGCCGAGGTGCAGGGCCATGGACCGGGCCAGAAGGTGACGGTCCCGGGCAAGCGCAATGTCGCCATCCTGTCGATGACGCCGACGGGCAATTATGCCGTGCGCATCGGTTTCGACGACCGTCACGATACCGGCATCTACACCTGGTCCTATCTGCGGGAACTCGGGGAAAAGGGGGCCGATCTCTTCGCCGACTACGAGCGCGAGCTTGCGGAGAAGGGCATGAGCCGCGATATATCGGAAAAGCCGCGATAACCGGACAGCCCGTCGGGGGCGGTGTCCAGCCAGCCCGGACGGGAGATGCCCTTGGCCGCAGAAGCGAATGCAAACGATCTGACGCAGGTCGTCGTCCTCCTTGCGGCGGGCGTCGCGGCGGTTCCCATCTTCAAGAAGATCGGCCTCGGCTCGGTGCTCGGCTATCTCGCAGCCGGCCTCGTGGTCGGACCGTTCGGCTTCGGCTTCTTTGCCGATCCGCAGGCGATCATCCATGTCGCCGAACTCGGCGTGGTGATGTTCCTCTTCATCATCGGCCTGGAGATGCAGCCGTCGCGATTGTGGGGCATGCGCAAGGATATCTTCGGGCTCGGGGCGATTCAGGTGATCGGCGCGATCGCCGCGCTGACCTGTATCGGCCTGTCCTTCGGCTTTCCGCTCATTCCCTCCTTCGTGGCCGGCACCGGCTTCGTGATGACCTCGACTGCCATCGTCATGCAGATGTTGCAGGAACGGGGAACGATGTCCACGCTCAAGGGGCAGCGCATCATCGCCATCCTGCTCTTCGAGGATCTCGCCATCGTGCCGCTGCTCGCCATCGTCGCCCTCCTGGGCACGGGGGCTTCGGCGGCCGATGCGTCCGACCGCTGGATTTCCGTCGGCATCGCCATCGGCGCCGTCGTCGCGCTGGTGCTGGCGGGGCGTTATCTGCTCAATCCGCTGTTCCGGGTGCTGGCATCGTCAGGCGCGCGCGAGGTGATGACCGCTGCGGCGCTGCTCGTCGTGCTCGGCTCGGCGCTCGCCATGCAGGTATCGGGCCTCTCCATGGCCATGGGGGCGTTCCTCGCCGGCGTGCTGCTCTCCGAATCCGCCTTCCGCCATCAGTTGGAGGCCGATATCGAGCCGTTCCGCGGCATCCTGCTCGGCCTGTTCTTCCTGGGCGTCGGCATGGCGATCGATCTCTCTGTCATCGCGGCCAACTGGCAGCTCGTCGCGGCCAGCGTCGTCGGCTACATGGTCGCCAAGATGCTGCTGATCTACGTTGTGGCCCGGTTGCTCGGCACCTGTCACGCCGAAAGCCTCGAGCGCGCGGTGCTGATGGCGCAGGGCGGCGAATTCGCCTTCGTCCTCTATGCGGCGGCCGTGTCGGCCGGCATTTTCGACGTGCGGTCCAACGCGATCCTGACGGCGACGATCATCATCTCGATGATCCTGACGCCGCTGATGGTGATCGCCCACGACCGGCTGGTGCCGAAAAAGGCGCCGTCGACCGAAGGATTGACGCTGCCGGAGAATGTCGAGGGCACGGTCCTCATCATCGGCTTCGGCCGGTTCGGCCAGATCGTCAGCCAGCCGCTGCTGGCACGCGGCTACACGCTGTCGCTGATCGACAAGGATGCCGAATTCGTGCGCGATGCCTCCGAGTTCGGCTTCAAGGTCTATTACGGCGACGGGGCGCGCATCGATATCCTGCACGCGGCCGGCGCCGGAACCGCCAAGGCGATCCTGATCTGCGTGGACGACAAGGAGGCCGCGCTCAAGATCGCCGAGGTGGTGAAGGGGGAGTTTCCGCTCGTGCCGCTCCTGGCGCGCGCCTTCGACCGCGGCCATGCGCTGGACCTCGTGCATGCCGGCGTCGACTTCCAGATCCGGGAGACCTTCGAATCGGCGGTGGCCTTCAGCCGCGAAACGCTGAAGGCGCTCGGTGAAGACGACGACGTCGCCGAGGATGTGGTGGAAGACTTTCGCGACGTGGACCGCGAACGCTTCGCGATGGAGACGGTCGGCGGCATCTATGCCGGCCGCCAACTCATTCGCGGCAATGCGCAGCCCGCCGACATCATCGCGGCGCGTACCGGCCGTGCACGCGCAGCCGCGGAAGAGGAGCGGCATCGCCACGAGGAAGAACAGGAAAATTGACGTTTCGAAAACGTCTCTAGCGACTCACCAAAATATGCGTCATGTCTAATTAAAATCGACATGAGGCGCTCATGAACAAGGGTAGGCTCGAGGCATTCAGCGATGGCGTCATCGCCATCATCATCACCATCATGGTTCTTCAGCTGGCCGTGCCGAAAGAGCCGACATTGGCGGCTCTCGTGCCGATGGTGCCGATATTCCTCGGCTACCTCCTGAGCTTCGTCTATGTGGCGATCTACTGGAACAATCATCACCACCTGCTCACCGTCTGCGGAAACGCCAGCGGCGGTGTTCTGTGGGCGAACATGCACCTGTTGTTCTGGATGTCGCTCATTCCCTTCGTCACGGCCTGGATGGGCAACAATCCGTCGGCGCCGATCCCGACGGCCCTTTACGGCGTCATCCTGCTTCTGACGGCCGTCGCCTACGAGATCCTGCAGATACGGATCGTGGCCGTCCATCCCGACAAGTCGCGCATACGCAGCGCGCTGGGGCGTGATTTCAAGGGGCGGTTTTCGCCCGTGTTCTATTTTGCCGCCATCGTGCTGGCCTTTGTCTCACCCGTGATTTCCCACGTGCTCTATGCGGCGGTCGCGCTCCTGTGGATCGTGCCCGACCGCCGCCTCGAACAGCTCTATCAGAAGGACGCGCCATGACGGCAAGCGAGGACCAGCGTTTCATCCATTCCGCCTGCCTGCGTGTCCGCGGCACGGCGAGCGAGGGCAAGGTCGCCTTCGCCGAGCTCTTCTTCGATCTCGTCTTCGTCCTGACGATTATCCAGCTCTCCCATTCGCTGGCCGCGCACTATTCACCGCTCGGTCTCGTCGAGGCGGCGCTGCTGATGCTGGCGATCTGGTGGGTGTGGATCTACACGACCTGGGCGACGAACTGGCTGGATCCGGACAAGTCGCCGGTGCGCCTGCTGCTGTTCGTGCTGATGTTCCTGGGGCTTCTGCTTTCCATTGCGATTCCCACGGCCTTCGGGTCCGGCGGGCTGCTCTTCGCGCTGACCTATGTCGCCATGCAGGTCGGGCGCTCCGCCTTCACCGCCCACGCCATGCGCCGCGATTGGCCGGAGAACAGCCGGAACTTCACACGCATCACCGTCTGGACGATCTTCTCGGCGGTGTTCTGGATTGCCGGCGCCCTCGTCGAGCATGAGGCGCGGCTGGCGCTCTGGCTCGTTGCGCTTGCCATCGAATATGCGTCGCCGGCGCTCGGTTTCGCCGTGCCGGGACTTGGCCGCTCGTCCGTCAGCGACTGGCAGGTCTCCGGCGAGCACATGGCGGAACGCTGCGCGCTCTTCGTCATCATCTGCCTTGGCGAGACCATCCTCGTCACGGGGCGCACGGTCGCGGGCATGGAACTGCTCGACGGCTTCACCATCTTCCTGCTGCTCATCGCCTTCGTCTCGACGGCGACCATGTGGTGGATCTACTTCCGGTTCGGCCATGGCGAGGCGGCGCATCTGATCGAGCATTCGCCGACGCCCGGCCGCATCGCCCGCATGGCCTTCACCTATGCGCATATTCCGATCGTCGCGGGGATCATCCTGTCGGCGGTGGCCGAGGAATTCGCGCTCGCCCATCCGCTGGG
Source organism: Shinella sumterensis (assembly GCF_004514425.2). GTDB lineage: Bacteria > Pseudomonadota > Alphaproteobacteria > Rhizobiales > Rhizobiaceae > Shinella > Shinella sumterensis. The sequence continues at coordinate 70,135 of NZ_MYFN02000003.1, read as the reverse complement.
CCACCTCGATGCGAAGACGGCAAGCGCCATCATCGGCGGACCCGTGGTCTTCCTGCTCGGCAATATCTGGTTCAAGGCGACGATCCGCCGGCGCTCGCCGCTCTCGCACATCGTCGGCGTCGCCGCGCTCCTAGCGCTTTCCGTCATCGTGCCGTTCGTGGAGCCCTACCAATTGTTCATGGCGGCAGGGATCGTGCTCTTCGGCGTGGCGCTTTGGGAATTCTTCTCGCTGAAATCCACCCCGGCGGACGCGCTCACGCAGGCCTAACCGTCATCGGCATCGTCCGCGGGCTCCATCGTCTGGAGGATGCGGATGATGTCCTCCATGGCGTCGGCGACCTGCAGGCAGCGATCCTCCGGCGTGCGGGACAGGGTGCGCTCGATGAGGCCGGTCTGGATCGCCATGGCCTGCATCGTCAGGTCTCGGCCGCTCCCTGTCAGCGAAAGACGCAGGACGCGCTTGTCCTTCGCATCGGGCCGGCGCTCGATGAGGCCGCGCTTTTCAAGCTGCGGCAGAAGCATGCTCATGTTCGAACGGCCGACCAAGAGCTTGCGGGCAAGCTCCTGCTGCGAGATGCCGTCGAAGCGATAGAGGTTGATCAGGATGTCGAGATGCGGCGTCTTGATATCGAGGTCCGCGATCGCGCGCGTCATCGCCTGCTGCATGAGCTGGCAGGCCCGCGCCACGCCGATCCAGCTGCGAAAGCGCGGATGATCCCAGGGAAAGGCTTGATTTTCGTTCATCGTTGTACTTTATTGTTCAGCATTGAACATTTTTATGGTTTCCCACTATGGCATCCTTTGGCTTGAAGGTCATCCGGCTCGCACTGTCGGGCGTGGCCGCCGTCTCACCCGATGCGGCCGGCCGCGCGGCTTTCCGGATTTTTGCCACGACGCCGGGACGCCGGCCGCGCACCGCCAAGGAAAAGGAGCTTTTCGCGCGCTCCGAAGGCTGGATGCGGCAGGCACAGCGCGTGACGCTCGCATTCGACGGACGTGTGGCGGTCGCCCACCGTTTCGCCGCCCGGCCATGCGTGGCCTTCGCCGGGCGAGTTCTGGTCGTGCATGGATGGGGTTCGCGGGCGGCCTATCTTTCCGCGCTGACGGAGGAACTGGTCGCGGCCGGCCATGAGGTCGTGGCGCTCGACCTGCCGGGGCACGGTGCCGCGCGCGGGCGCACGCTCACCCTGCCGATGGCGGTGCGGGCGATCGATGCGGCCTGGCAGCGCTTCGGCGGCTTCGACTATTTCTGCGGCCATTCCTTCGGCGGTGCGGCCCTTGCCTGCGCGGCGAGCGGCCTCGTGCCCGCCGTTCCGGCGCACCGGCCGCGCCGGCTCGTGACCATCGGTTCGCCGAGCGAGATGACCTGGCTTTTCAAGGATCTCGGGCGCTACCTGAAGCTCGGGCCGCGGGCGCAGACCGCGCTGGAAAGCCATGTCGAAAGCATTGCCGGCGCGCCGCTGTCGGCCTTCGATGCGGCAAGCGCGGCGGGCGGGCTGGACACGCCCATGCTCGTGCTGCATGCCGAAGACGACAAGGAGGTTCCCGCCCACCATGCGCGCCGCTACGCCGCCGCCGGACCCAACGTCACGCTGGAATGGGCGAACGGCTTCGGCCACCGGCGCATCGTTTCGGCCGCGCCCGTCATCGAGCGCATTGTCGGCTTCTTTGCGGAGGATCGGCAGCGGATAGCCGCCTGAGGGGCTTTTCGTCACGCCACTGTCATGGAAAGGTGCGATCCGCCCGGTTTGGACAGAGCATGGAGAAGCACATGACCGTCGTGACGTCAGTCGAACAGTTGAACGCCCTTTATGGAGCGCCGGGCGAGTCATCGCTCGTCAAGGTCACGGACCATGTCCTGCCGGAACATCGCACCATGATCGAGGCCTCGCCGTTCATGGCGCTGGCAACGGTCGGGCCGGAAGGGCTCGATTGCTCGCCGCGCGGCGATGCCGACGCCGTCATCCATATCGAGGACGACCGCACGCTGATGCTGCCGGACTGGCGCGGCAACAACCGGATCGATTCGCTCTCCAACATCGTGCGCGATCCGCGTGTCGCATTGCTGTTTCTTATTCCCGGCTCCAACACCACGATGCGCGTGAACGGCCGCGCGGTGGTGCGCATCGACGAGGCGATCACGCAACGGTTCGTGATGGACGGGCGCCATCCGCGTTCGGTCGTGGTGATTGCGGTCGAGGAGGTCTACTCCCAGTGCGCCCGCGCGGTTTTGCGGGCCGACCTCTGGAACCCCGACAAATTCCGCGACACGGCGCAACTGCCGACCGTCGGGCAGATGCTTGCTTCCGCCAAGAAGGGGTTCGACGGCGAAGCCTATGATCGCGAATGGCCGGGCAGGGCCGCGAAGACGATGTGGTAGGCGCCGGAGAATATGGCGCCATGCAGAACCGTCTTATCCCTGATCGTGAATGGCTTTAGCCGAAATCCGGAGTTGGAAATGCGGACAGGACTTTTTGCGGCAGCACTTGCCGGCATGTTTGTGGCCTCGATGGGGGTTGCCCGGGCGGATGAACTGATCGAGAGCTACAATGCCTATATCGGCCAGGACGATCTCTACAATTCCAGCAATGAGCGCCTGACGCTGCCCTGGCAGGTGATCCGCCAGGACCGGGCGAACGTGCACCGCTTCGGCATCCGCCAGCCGGGCGATGAGACGGACGGCTTCTTCGCCTCGGCACGCAACCGGGAACTGGCCGAGCGCATGCTCAGCCACGGCCGCATCGACAGCGGTGCCGCGCGTCTGCTGCTGGAAGGCGATGTGCGCATCAATGTCCAGATCTGGCGCGGCGCCCACGGCGACTACATCAACATCAATGTCGACTAAGCGCCTTCTTGCGGGCGTGGCTGCCGTTTTCCTTGCCGCCTGCCCGGCGGCGGGGGCGGCTGAACCGGATATCGCGGCCCGTCTCAAGCTTCTGGTGGAAGCCTACCCGGAAAGCCTCTCCGGCGTGGAGGGCAACACGCTCATCTTCAAGGACGGCGGCCCGCCGCTCGAGATAGACGACGGCAAGGTCAAGGATCATCCGACGATGCTTGCCTCCGGCGATGTCGAGGACAGCCTGCAGCAGATCTATCCGCCCGGGCCCTGCGAGCGGAAGCCGGAGGTCGATTTCGATCCCGGCCGCATCCGCAGCGATGCGCTGATGATGCGGCTCTTCGGTGCATCGGCCGAGGCGGTCGGGGCTGATCTCGTGCCGGTCGCGTGGTTCGGCGAGACGTTGCGCGTGACGAAGCGGCAGGGCGCGGCGGCGGCGCTGGAGAAGGTGCGCGATGCGCTTGCGGCAAAACCCGAGCTGAAGCGGTATCTGTCGCCTTCGGCGGGCGTGTTCAACTGGCGCAAGGTCTCCGGCGCGAAGAACATGTCGGTGCACAGTTTCGGCGCCGCAATCGATCTCAACACGAAATTTGCGGATTACTGGATCTGGTCCGGCGGAAAGCCGGGCAGGGTGCCGACATATGCCAACAAGTATCCGCTGGAGATCGTGGAGATTTTCGAACAGCACGGCTTTATCTGGGGTGGCCGCTGGTATCACTACGACACGATGCATTTCGAGTACCGGCCCGAACTGATCGCCATCGCAAAAGCGGCGGGCGCTTCAGCCTGTCGCTGAGTTTGGCTCAATCGCGCACGATGACGGTGGCGCCGGCGGAGACCTGCGCGTAGAGGTGCTCGACATCCTCGTTTGCCATGCGGATGCAGCCCGAGGATTGCGCCTTGCCGAGCGATGACGGCTGGTTGGTGCCGTGGATGCGGTAGATGGTCGAGCCGAGATAGATGGCGCGCGAGCCGAGCGGATTGTCGAGGCCGCCCTTCATCGAGACGGGCAGGACCTTGCCCTTCCTGGCTTCACGGTCGCGCATCTCTTGCGGCGGTGTCCAGGTCGGCCATTCGGCCTTGCGCGTCACCTTTTCCGTCCCGGTCCAGATGAAACCCGCACGACCGACGCTGACGGCATATTTCATCGCAAGGCCGGAGCCGAGGACGTGATAGAGGCGACGTTCCGAGTTGACGACGATGATGGTGCCGGGCGCGACCTTCTCGTTGAAAGCGACGAGTTCGCGGGCGATGGGAGCACGCGAGACCGCGGCGATCTTCTTGTCCGAGGCGATCGGCTTGCCGCTCGACAGCACCTGAAGCCAGCCGGCCTTATGTGTTGCGGACGAGAGCGAGGATACCTCGATCGGATCTGTGGATTGACCGGCGGCGAAGGCGCCGGAGGTGGAAACAAGCCCTGCGATGAGGGCGATAGCGAGCGTTTTCATGATCCTGTCCCTTTAAGAGCATCCGGCCTCGCCGGCTTTTCGATGGGACTGTTCTAGGATCGCGGCACCGCCCGCGCTGTTTCTCGCGGAACAGAGCCGCATTCGCGGCCGATCAGAAGGGCTGTATCCAGACCAGGCTGCTCAGCATCAGGGCGGCGATCATCGTCATTTCGAAAAATCCGGTTTGCATGGCGCTTGTCTCCTTGCTTGCCACACAAACGCACGATTTCCGTCCCGGTTCCGCCGGATATGCGGCGCGCCGAAAAATTCCTTGCCGAAACGTAAAAACGGCGCCGCAAGGGCGCCGTTTCGAACCGGGGGCGGCGCTATCGCCTGTAGATCAGCCAGTTCTTGGCGAAATCCTTCTTCATGCCGTCCTCGAAGGGGAGCGTGCGGTTGCGGCCGCCGTTCTTGGCGCAATAGAGCGCGATGTCGGCCTTCGAATAGAGTTCGCCGGGGCCTTCCGCCGATGAGGCCATGCACAGGCCGAGCGATATGGTGATGGGACCGTAATTGACGCCGGTCTTGGAGTTCTTGAAGGGCGTGTGCTCCAGCGCGACGCGGACGCGCTCGGCGATCGCGATCACCTCTTCCTCGTTGTTGCCCTCGATAATCATGGCGAATTCCTCGCCGCCCGTGCGCGCGACCAGGATGTCCTTGCGGACATTCGCGCGGATCACGCTGCCGACGGAGGCGAGGATCTTGTCGCCGACGGGATGGCCGTAGGTATCGTTGATCTTCTTGAAATGATCGATATCGGCGAGGATGAGCCCGGTGACATTGTGCGCCATCGTGGAGTTGTAGATGGCGGACAGCTTGTCGTCGAAGGCGCGGCGATTGGCGAGCTGGGTCAGCGAGTCGGTGGAGGCGATGCGCTTGTACTCGTCGAGTTCCTTGCGCACGCTCTCCATTTCGAGCGATTTCTGCGCGACATTCTCCACCATCACCTTGCCCTGGCTGATGGTGTCGCCGGTCGCCTCGGTCAGCACGCCGATGACGCTTCTGATGAGGTCCATGCTGGTGGCGTTCTTGCCGGTGATGCGCACGACCGTCTCGTCGAGGAGCCGGTTGTAGCTTTCCAGCGATGTCTGCTCCTGCCTGAGCAGGCGGAGCAGCCCTTCGAGTTCGCCGACAATGCGCGTATGCACGCCGTCCATGGCGGTGACGCCGTGGTGATGGCCGAAATACTGCGCGCCGATCTCGTCCAGCTCTTCCTGCGTGGCCTTGCTGCCGAGGGCCGCAAGTTCGCGGGTCAGCTTCGGATTCGAGCCGATATAGGCCTCGTAGAACAGCTCGTAATTTCGTGGAATGGGCGAGATGCCCATAATGCGCATGGCATAGGTGACCTGCGCCGCGATGTCCGGCACCTGGACCTTCTGCGCGACTGCCGTGTTCATGGCACCTGCCCCCGAGCGGTTTGATACAGGCCCGTAAAATAAAGGGAAAATGCTTTGGGAATGATTAACGTTTTTCGTTTTCCGCTCGGGGAGGCAGATAAAAAAAGGCCGCAGATCGTTGAATCTGCGGCCTTTTGTCGGAGCGTGCCGTTTGGCGTCAGCCGGGCATGATCATCTTTTCGGGGCGAACGACCGCGTCGAATTCCTCGTTGGTGACGTAACCGCCGCCGACGGCTTCCTCACGCAGCGTGGTGCCGTTCTTGTGGGCCGTCTTGGCGATCTTGGCGGCATTATCATAGCCGATCTTCGGGGCGAGCGCGGTCACGAGCATCAGCGAGCGGTCGAGTGCGGCCTTGATGTTGTCCTCGCGCGCCTCGATGCCGACGACGCAATTGTCGGTAAACGAGATCGCCGCATCCGACAGCAGCTGCACGGACTGCAGGAAGTTGTAGGCCATCAGCGGATTGAAGACGTTCAGCTCGAAATGGCCCTGGCTGCCGGCGAAGGTCAGCGAGGCATGGTTGCCGAAAACCTGGGCACAGACCTGGGTGAGGGCTTCGCACTGCGTGGGGTTGACCTTGCCCGGCATGATCGACGAGCCGGGCTCGTTTTCCGGCAGGGCGAGTTCGCCGAGGCCCGAGCGCGGGCCGGAGCCGAGGAAGCGGATGTCGTTGGCGATCTTGAAGAGCGCGGCGGCGGCCGCATTGATCGCGCCATGCGAGAAGACCATGGAATCATGGGCGGCGAGCGCCTCGAACTTGTTCGGCGCGGTCTTGAAGGCGATGCCGGTGATCTCGGCGATATGATCGGCGACCTTCTCGGCGAAACCGATCGGCGCGTTGAGGCCGGTGCCGACGGCGGTGCCGCCCTGGGCGAGTTCGCACAGGCCCGGCAGCGTCAGTTCGATGCGCTTGATGGAGGAGGCGACCTGCGCGGCGTAGCCGGAGAATTCCTGGCCGAGCGTCAGCGGGGTGGCGTCCTGCGTGTGCGTGCGGCCGATCTTGATGATGTGGTCGAACGCCTTGACCTTGGCTTCCAGCGCCGCATGCAGGTGCTTCAGCGCCGGCAGCAGGTCGTGCACGATGCGCTCGGCGCAGGCGATGTGCATGGCCGTCGGATAGGTGTCGTTGGACGACTGGCTCATGTTGACGTGGTCGTTGGGGTGCACCGGCTTCTTGGAGCCCATGACGCCGCCGAGCATTTCGATGGCCCGGTTGGAGATGACCTCATTGGCGTTCATGTTGGACTGGGTGCCCGAGCCGGTCTGCCAGACGACGAGCGGGAAGTGATCGTTGAGCTTGCCGTCGATGACTTCCTGCGCGGCTTCGACGATTGCCTTGCCGATGGCCGGATCGAGACGATCCAGCTCCATGTTGGCGCGGGCGGCCGCCTGCTTGACGATGCCGAGCGCACGAACGACGGAGAGCGGCTGCTTTTCCCAGCCGATCTTGAAGTTGCCGAGCGAGCGCTGGGCCTGCGCGCCCCAATAGCGGCTGTTGTCCACTTCGATGGGGCCGAATGTATCCGTTTCCGTGCGCGTCGATGTCATAGTGCTTCCCGCTTCTCCGAGCCCATGCGATGAGGTCTGCCGCCGGCGTTGCCGCCGCATGGGGCGCGGCAGGCCGGGCGAGCGCGGGCCGGGAACGGCGGGCGCGCTGGCGCGAAAAAATCGCGCAAATCTCTGGCCCATCTGCGACCCAGTTGCAAGGGGCGGCCGGCTCCCGCGGTGGAAGACTTTCGGCTAAAATCGATTAGGCCGCGTTGCGACGGTGAAGCGCCGCTTGAGGCGCGTTTCGGCTGTGCCTTTTGCATCACAACCCGCCAGCGATTTTTTTTGCCCGCCGTGCGCCGCCGTGTCCCGTGCAGGGCTGCGAACGCAAAAATGCGAGCCGGTTCAAATTTTTATGCCGTCCCAACCGTTCCCTGCGCAAACGATCGGCATAACGGTTTTGTGAGGGCGGTAAGGGCATATGGGGTAAGGGCGTTTCCTTTTCATTCACCATCCTTTCCTATAACTTACCGGCCTGCTGGTTCGGGCGCCACCAGAGGCCGCGAAGCGCGGTTTAAGACGGGGAATGGAAAACACATGAAGCTTACGAAAACCGCCGTGCTGGCAGCCGCGCTGGCCCTTTCCTGTGCCACCGTCACGCTCCACGCAGCGCCCGCCAATGCAATGACATTCATGGAGTGGCTGCAGAAGCGCAAGGAAAAGAAGCAGGCCGAGGCCGCCGGATTGCCCGGCGTCAAGACGACCTCCGCGCTGCCGGGCGCCGCCGCCGAGGTGAAGCAGGAAGCCAAGCCGCTGCCGCGCGTCACCGGCCCGCGCTACTACACCTACAAGGCCGACGCCCTGAAGCGTGTCGGCGTCGACAAGCTGGCCGATCCGGTCGTCACGAGCTCGATTTCGGCCGATATCGCGCCGGCAGGCGATGCGGGCATCCGTGCGGCCTTCGCGAATGTCGACGTGCGCACCAATCCGGATGCCGCGAAGGCTGTCGAGACCTTCTATGGCGATTACCACAAATTCGTCTGGATCGACGGCACCGGCATCAACGACAAGGCGAAGGCCGCGATCGCGGTGCTGGCGGATGCCGCATCCGTCGGGCTCGATCCGTGGGATTATGCCGTGAAGATCCCGGCCGAGACTTTCGACAGCGCCGACATGAACGCGCGCTATGCCGAGCTCGCCACCTTCGAGATCGCGCTGTCCTCGGCCGTCGCCAGCTACGTGCAGGACGCCGTGCGCGGCCGCATCGATCCCAATCGCATCTCCGGCTATCACGACTTCAAGCGCAAGGACGTCAATCTCGTCGCGGCGCTGAAGAACGTCTCGATGAGCAGCAACGTCAAGGGATATCTCGAAAGCCGCTCGCCGCAGAGCGCCGACTTCCAGGCGCTGAAGGACGAGCTTGCCCGTCTCAAGGCCGAGACGGGCGGTGAAGACCGCGTCGTCATCGCCGACGGTACTTTGCTGAAGCCTGGCCAGAGCAATCCGGAACTCGCCAATATCGTGAAGGGCATCGTCAAGCACGGGTCCGACGCGCTGAAGACCGACCATTCCGTGACGATCGCCACCTATGCCGGCACGCCCGAATACACGCCGGAACTGGTGTCGCTCGTCGAGGCCTTCCAGAAGGAGCATGGCCTCAAGCCCGACGGCATCGTCGGCAAGGCGTCCATCCGTCTGCTGACCGGCGGTGATTCGGTTGCCGACAAGATCGCCAAGGTGGAGGTTGCGCTGGAGCAGGCGCGCTGGCTGCCGGTCGATCTCGGCGCGCGGCATGTCTTCATCAACCAGCCGGCTTTCCAGGTCTATTACTACGAAGGCGGTTCGGAAAAGTTCTCGATGCGCACGGTCGTCGGCTCCAAGTCGAACCAGACCTACTTCTTCGAAGACAAGGTGCAGACCGTCGAGGTCAATCCCTATTGGGGCGTGCCGCAGTCGATCATCATCAACGAGATGCTGCCGAAGCTGCGCAACGACCCGAACTATCTCGACCGCATGGGCTATGAAGTGGCCGTCGGCGGGCGGGCGGTTCCTTCGTCATCGGTCAACTGGTACGGCTCGACGTCGGGCATTTCCGTTCGCCAGCCGCCGAGCGGTGACAATGCGCTCGGCGAACTGAAAATCCTGTTCCCGAACAGCCACGCCATCTACATGCACGACACACCGTCGAAGAGCTTCTTCAAGAAGGACATGCGTGCGTTGAGCCATGGCTGCGTGCGCCTTGCCGAGCCCCGCAAGATGGCGGCCGCCGTGCTGGGCGTGAGCGAGGAAGAGGTTGGCAAGGAGATCGCCGCCGGCCGCAACAAGGCGCTCAACGTCAAGGCGGACATCCCGATCTACATCGCCTACTTCACCGCCTGGCCGAACAAGGACGGCGTGGTCGAGTATTTCGACGACGTCTACGGGCGCGACGACTACATGCGCAAGGCCTTCGCGGCGACGCAGAAGGCGCGTCAGGCCGGCGCCTGAGCGTCACGCCTCGATCGAAACAGAAAGGCGCCCGCAAGGGCGCCTTTTTCGTTGAACTGGATGGCTTCTGCGGGCTCAGCGCGCCAGAAGCTGTTCCACGAGCGCGGGCGTCAGCTCGTCGAAATGGGCGATGACATGGGTCGGCTCAAGCGTGGCCACCGGCACATCGGAATAGCCGAAGGGCACGCCGATGGATGGCACGCCGGCATTGCGGGCGACGAGGATGTCGTTGAGGCTGTCGCCGATCATGACGGTGCGCGCCGGATCGCCGCCGGCCTGGCGCACCGTGCCCAGCAGGTGCTCGGCTTCCGGCTTGCGCACGGCAAACGTGTCGCCGCCGGTGATGGCCGCGAAGCGGTCCGTGAGGCCGAGGCCGTCGAGCAGGCGGCGCGCAAGGCCTTCCATCTTGTTCGTGCAGACGGCGAGCCGGTGGCCGGCATCCGCCAGGCGATCCATTGCCTCGACCAGACCGGGATAGGGCGCGGAGACGCCCGGCATGGCATTGCCGTAATGATCGACGAAGACGCCAAGCATCTCCTGCAACTCGTCATCGGAAACGGCTCGTCCGCGAAGCGCGAAGGCGCGTTTGATCATCACCACGCCGCCATGGCCGACGAGATGGGTCAGGTCGTCATAGGTGACGGGATCGAGCCCCCTCAGGCCGATCGTGTGGTTGAGGCTCGCCACGAGGTCGTGCGCGGTGTGGATGAGCGTACCGTCGAGATCGAAGACAACGAGAGAAGAGGTCATGGCAAGCCTTGCGGGACAGAGCGGACGAGGTCTTTCCGGTAAGCGAGGGGAGGCGCTTTTGCAATCGCCTTTTCGGTCCGGGACTTGCGGCGTTTTTGACTTTCGTTTGCCGGGCGGGGCGTGTAAGTGTCTCACCGGAATTCCGGTGCCGCGCGCGCGCCGGCGTGCAACGTTCAGGGAGTTGGGGGGCATGGACGCCCGTGAAATGAAGATCAAGGCGGCGGAAGCCGCACTGGCGCATGTGGAAGACGGCATGCGCCTGGGCATCGGCACGGGGTCGACCGCCGAGGAGTTCGTGCGGCTGCTGGCCGAGAAGGTCGCGGGCGGCCTGCGCGTCGAGGGCGTTCCCACATCCGAGCGCACCGCGCGGCTCTGCCTGGAGCTCGGCGTGCCGTTGAAGTCGCTCGACGAACTGCCGGAACTGGATCTGACCATCGACGGCGCCGATGAAGTCGACGGCCGGCTGCGCCTGATCAAGGGCGGCGGCGGCGCGCTGCTGCGCGAGAAGATCGTCGCCTGCGCCTCCCGGCGCATGATCGTCATTGCCGACGAAAGCAAGGTCGTCGAGACGCTCGGCGCCTTCAAGCTGCCGATCGAGGTCAATCCGTTCGGCCTCGTCGCCACGCGTATCGCCATCGAAAAACTCGCGACGCGCCTGGGCCTTTCCGGCGCAATCGATCTTCGCGCGTCCGGCGACGGCACCTTCACCACGGACGGCGGTCACTACATTCTCGACGCATCTTTTGGCCGCATTCCTGATGCAGATGCGCTCGCAAGAAACCTCAACGACATACCCGGAGTCGTCGAACACGGCCTCTTCATCAATATAGCGTCGCTGGCCGTCATCGCGGGACCCGCGGGAGCACGCACGCTGACGGCGAAAGAATAGACAGGAGCAAAGACCACATGTCCAAATTTGCTGGTTTCGGCCGCACCCTCGCAGTGACCCTTATCGTTTCGGCCAGCCTTGCCGGCGCCGCCAAGGCGCAGGACGTCACGGACGACCAGATCAAGGCCGCCCGCGCCGCCATCGACGCTATCGGCGCGACGAGCGGTTTCGACAACATCCTTCCGAGCCTTGCCGCTCGCGTGAAGGCGACCTTCGTGCAGGCGTCGCCCAACTTCGAGGCCGAGATCAACACCGTCGTCGACGAGCAGGCGATTGCCCTTGCTCCGCGCCGCGCCGATCTCGAAAAGGAAGCGGCCACGATTTACGCCAAGACGTTCACGCAGGACGAACTGAAGGCCATCGCTGATTTCTATTCCTCGCCTGTCGGCAAGAAGCTCCTGTCGGATGGCCCGATCGCGACGCGCGAAGTCATGAAGGCCGCCGAAATCTGGGCCGCCGGCGTCAGCCGCGACCTGCAGACGGAAAGCGGCAAGAAGCTGGACGCCACGATCGGTGCTGCCGCTCCCGCCGAGGGCGGCGCGCAACAGCCGCAGCAGTAAGACAAAAAAGGCGGCCCTGGGCCGCCTTTTTCATTCCGTCGCCAGGCATGGCGGTCCGGATCGGCCTATTCGTGGATCGTGTACTCGCCGAGTTCGCAGAGGTTCTGCGTGTCGGTGGTCGTGTCGAGGTCGGAATCTTCAGAGAATTCGAAGCGCATATCGTATTCGCAGACGTCGCGGCCGTCTGCGATGGTGATTTCGATCGTTTCACCGGGATTGAGCACGTCCTGTCCGAACACATCCTCTTCCCATTTGTCGACGCCGACCGGTGAGGTGTGGAAGCGGGTGAGCACGGAATTCGTGCCGTTCTTCAGGTTGAAGACGAGATCTTCGGCAGAGGCAGCGCCGGCAACCAGGAACAGTGCCGCGGAAGAGATTGCGATCAGTTTCGATTTTGACATTTTTGTCATCCGTTCAGCCCACGATTGAGCGATATCTCTTTTAAGTGTTGCCTCACATTCGGTAAATGAAAATAGCGTTGGACGGCCTGCCGTCGGGCGAGAATCGCGCGGTTGCGGACAACGTCTTCGATGGAGACGACGGGCTTTCACTTTTGTGCCGGCTGCACCTATATGGGAGGCACGCAAGGCCGTGGATTCGCCGGCCGTTCTCAACGCCATCGTCCGGCCACGTCCGCAGGAGATCCCCATGACGGCTTTCGATTACGACCTCTTTGTCATCGGTGGCGGCTCCGGCGGTGTGCGCAGCGCGCGCCTGGCCGCGAGCATGGGCAAGAAGGTGGCGATCGCCGAGGAATTCCGCTTCGGCGGCACCTGCGTCATTCGTGGCTGCGTGCCGAAGAAGCTCTATGTCTATGCGTCGCAGTTTCCCGAGCATTTCGAGGATGCCGCCGGCTTCGGCTGGACGGTGGGCGAGAGCACCTTCGACTGGAAGGCGCTTGTCGCGGCCAAGGAGAAGGAAATCACCCGTCTCGAAGGGCTCTACCGCAAGGGACTGGACAATGCGGCGGCGACGATCCTCGCCACGCGCGCCGTTCTGGTCGGACCGAACACGGTGCGCCTGACGGCCACGGGCGAAGAGGTGACGGCCGAGCGTATCCTGATTGCCGTCGGCGGGCATCCGACGCCGCATCCCGACCTGCCGGGGCACGCGCTGTGCATCACCTCCAACGAGGCCTTCGACCTGCCGGAAGTGCCGAAATCCATCGTCATCACCGGCGGTGGCTATATCGCGGTCGAATTCGCCAACATCTTCCACGGGCTCGGCGTCGAGACGACGCTGATCTATCGCGGCAAGCAGATCCTCTCGCGCTTCGACCAGGACATGCGCCAGGGCCTACAGTCGGCGATGATCGCCAAGGGCATCCGCGTGCTGTGCGAGGACCTCATCATCGACGTCGCGGAGGCGGCGGACGGGCGCCGCACGGTCACGACCAAGGCGGGCGAGACGCTGCATGTCGATCAGGTGATGCTGGCGCTGGGCCGCGCGCCCAACACCGGCAGCCTCGGGCTGGAAACGGTGGGCGTGAAGACGGATGAGCGCGGCGCGATCATCGTTGACGACTATTCACGGACAAACGTTCCCGGCATCTTCGCGCTGGGCGACGTGACCGACCGCGTGCAGCTCACCCCCGTCGCCATCCATGAGGCCATGTGCTTCATCGAGACGGAGTTCCGCGGCAACCCGGTCTCGCCCGACCATGACCTGATCGCCACCGCCGTGTTCTCCCAGCCGGAAATCGGCACGGTGGGCCTCAGCGAAGAAGAGGCGGCGAAGAGGTTCGACGACCTTGAAATCTACCGCGCCGAATTCCGGCCGATGAAGGCCACGCTTTCGGGCCGGCAGGAAAAGACCATCATGAAGCTCGTCGTCAATGCCGCCGACCGCAAGGTGATCGGCGCGCATATCCTCGGTCACGAAGCCGGCGAGATGGCGCAGCTGCTCGGCATTTCGCTGAAGGCCGGCGTGACCAAGGACGATTTCGACCGCACGATGGCGGTGCACCCGACGGCGTCCGAGGAACTGGTGACGATGTACCAGCCGAGCTACCGCGTCAGGAACGGCCAGCGGATCTGAGGGCCGCAGGTTTCGCCGTCGGCAGGCGGCCCGCGAAGCGATCCTCATGGCGCTTGAACAGAGCTGCGAGCCGGTCGAGCGCCAGGCGCATTTCCGGGCGATGGCGGTCGTCGTCGTTGACGGCCAGCCAGAGGGGATGGGTGAGTGGCTCGATCGGATCGCCGTCGCGCGCGAGCGCCGGCAGGGCATCTCCCACGAAGGTCGGCAGCACGCCGCGCCCGGCGCCGCCGGCAATCAGCCGGGCCAGGATGTCGGGCGCGTTCGTCCAGGTGTGGATCTGGTTCTCGTGGTGGCGGAACACCCATTTCTCCGGCTCTGATATGGCAACCTCCGTGCCGATCGATATCCAGGGCAGCGCGTCGCCCGGATCGGCACCGGCCGCGCGATAGACCGCATAGGCGACGTCGACGGACTTGCGCACGGCGACATTGCCGGTCCTGGGCGCATCGTGGAGAAGCGCGATCATGCTGTGGCGATGGGTGAGGTCCCCGATGGCCGACAGCAGCTTGCAGCACAGCCGGAAGCCGTCATCCCTGCTCCTGAGTTCGGCGAGGTTGTCTGCGACGAAACCGGCCAGCCAGATATTGCCGGCGACCGACACGATGGGCAGCGTGAAGGCATCGCCGTGCCAGCGTGTGATGTCGGCCGTCGTGCGGCGGATGGTCTGCACATGCTCGAACAGCACGGCGCCATCCGGCGCCAGCCGGTAGCCCTGCTGGCTGCGGACGAACAGCGTGCGGCCCATGGAGCGCTCCAGCGCCAGCATGCGCCGCCCGATCGTCGGCGCGCTGATGCCGGTTATCGCTGCTGCGCCCGCAAGGCCGCCTTCGGCTGCGACATGAAAGAAAAGCTGCAGATCGCTCCAGTCGACTTCCGACATTTCCGTTCCCTCTTCACACCATCCTTCTTAGCGCAAATTGCGCCGCTCGGCATCGCTCGCCGGTGAAACGGGCGTTTCATTCGTGCATCTACGAAGCGCGGGCGCCAGCCGCTACCTCATGACGGACATCAAGACAGGAGTTTGTCATGAGCCCGGAATGGATGATCGCCTTCGACCGGCAGGAGGCCATGTCGCATGAAACGAGACACAAGAGCCTGGCCGATCCGCTCGAGCGGATGGACTGGCGGGGCCTGCAATGGGTGAACACTCTGTTCAGCCGCATCGCCGCGGCCCGCAGGCGGCAACGGTTGAAATCGAGACAAAGTCCTGTTTCCAGATGGATATTCGCGCCCGAAGTGTCTCGAGGTCGCTGACAGGCAACGCCGCTTCGATATTCTGTGCTTTACCGCCTGTTACCGGGATGGCGCAGCCGTCGCAATTGCATTGCAGGCGCTGGAACTGCGGCTATGCAAGAACCATCTAACGGTTTATAAGCCCGCATCTTCAAACGGAGAGGCGCCCGCCGTTTTTCGGGCGCTTCAGGACAGGTGAGTATCATGGCACAGAATTGGACCCCGAACAGCTGGCGGCAGAAGCCCATCCAGCAGGTTCCGGAATATCCCGATCTCGCCGCATTGGCGGCGACCGAAGAGCGCCTCGCGAAGTTTCCGCCGCTCGTCTTCGCCGGTGAGGCACGTCGCCTCAAGGCATCGCTCGCCAATGTCGCAGAAGGCAAGGGCTTCCTGCTGCAGGGCGGCGATTGCGCCGAGAGCTTCGCCGAACACGGTGCCGATACGATCCGCGACTTCTTCCGCGCCTTCCTCCAGATGGCCGTGGTCCTGACCTTCGGCGCCCAGCAGCCGGTGGTGAAGGTCGGCCGTATCGCCGGCCAGTTCGCCAAGCCGCGCTCGTCCGGCATCGAAAAGCAGGGTGACGTGTCGCTGCCGTCCTACCGTGGCGACATCATCAACGGCATCGAATTCACCGAGGAAGCCCGCATTCCGAACCCGGAACGCCAGATCATGGCCTACCGCCAGTCGGCTGCGACGCTGAACCTGCTGCGCGCCTTCGCGATGGGCGGCTACGCCAATCTCGACAACGTGCACCAGTGGATGCTCGGCTTCGTGAAGGACAGCCCGCAGGCCGAGCGTTACCGCAAGCTCGCCGACCGGATTTCCGAGACGATGGACTTCATGAAGGCCATCGGCATCACCTCGGAGAACCATCCGAACCTGCGCGAGACGGATTTCTTCACCAGCCACGAGGCGCTGCTGCTCGGTTACGAGCAGGCGTTGACGCGTGTCGATTCCACCTCGGGCGACTGGTACGCGACCTCCGGCCACATGATCTGGATCGGCGACCGCACGCGCCAGGCCGATCACGCGCATATCGAATATTGCCGCGGCATCAAGAACCCGCTCGGCCTCAAGTGCGGACCGTCGCTGACCGGCGATGGCCTGCTGGAGCTGATCGACCTGCTCAACCCGTCGAATGAGGCCGGCCGCCTGACGCTGATCTGCCGCTTCGGCCATGACAAGGTCGCCGACAACCTGCCGAAGCTCATCCGCGCCGTCGAGCGCGAGGGCAAGAAGGTCGTCTGGTCCTGCGATCCGATGCACGGCAACACGATCACGCTCAACAACTACAAG
This sequence comes from Shinella sumterensis, assembly GCF_004514425.2. Classification (GTDB taxonomy): domain Bacteria; phylum Pseudomonadota; class Alphaproteobacteria; order Rhizobiales; family Rhizobiaceae; genus Shinella; species Shinella sumterensis. The sequence goes on along the minus strand of NZ_MYFN02000003.1, from coordinate 53,713 downwards.
ACGCGTCCGTTCGAGCGCATCCTGTCGGAAGTCGAGAGCTTCTTCCAGATCCATCGTTCGGAAGGCACGCATCCGGGCGGCATCCACATCGAGATGACCGGCAATGACGTGACGGAATGCACCGGCGGCGCGCGTGCGCTGTCGGGTGACGATCTCGCCGATCGCTACCACACGCATTGCGATCCGCGCCTCAACGCCGACCAGGCGCTCGAGCTCGCCTTCCTTCTTGCCGAGCGCATGAAGGGCGGACGTGACGAAAAGCGCATGGTCGTGAACGGCTGATCGCCTTTCGTTCTTGCTTCGGTTCCACTCGATGAGCGGGGCTGATGGAAGCATTCAGGAATGTGAAATTGACAGGACCGGGCCAGTTGGACAAGCTGGCCCGGTTTTCATTTGCGCGCTGCGCTTGCCAGGGGAAGCCAGGGGAAGAAGGACATGAGCGAAGTCCACACGGGACATTGTCTTTGCGGCGCTGTGCGGTTTCGCACCTCCGGTCCGTTGCGCGCGGTGACCGCATGCCATTGCAGCCAGTGCCGCCGCCAGACCGGGCATTTCTACGCCGCGACCAATGTGAGCGACGACCGGCTGGAGGTCGAGGGTGGCGAGAGCGTGACCTGGTACCGGGCGAGCGAGGCGGCGAGCCGCGGCTTCTGCCGCATCTGCGGTTCGGCGCTGTTCTGGAAGGGCGATGGATCGGACAACATATCCATCATGGTCGGTTCTTTCGACCTGCCGACGGGGCTGGCCATCGGCAAGCATATCTTCTGTGCCGACAAGGGCGATTACTACGAAATCGAGGGCGACGCGCCGCGCTACGACGCCGCGCGGTGAGCCGTTCTTACTGCACCAGGGCAGGACGCTGACAGCGCACGCCCGTTACGCGGATATCGGCCTCGCCGATGCGAACGCCGACGACCAGCAGCAGATTGTAGAGCAGGTCGTCGATGGCTGGCGTCACCGCGCCGAGCGTTGCGGCCAGTGCTGCGGTCAGCACCTTCGGCGTGCCGATCGTGAGGAACAAGACCTGGATGTCGAGATCGAGATTTTCCAGCAGGGACTTCGTGATCGAGGTGAGGGCATCGCGCGTCGAGGCGGTTTTCGTGGCGCGGGCGGCGATCTCCGTCGGCGAAAAGGTGATCCTGCTTTTCGTCAGGTTCCGGGCTTCGACATGGGCGATGGCATCGATGTTGACCAGGCCGGAATCGACGATCCGGGCCTTCTTGACGCGCGGCTCGGTGGAGAAGTTGGAAAGCACGGACGGATCGACGGCGCCGATCGCGATTTCGGCAAGCCCCGGCACGGCGTCGATGGTGACGTTGGCATTGGCCGTGGTGCCGCCGAGGCAGCGGATATCGGCAAGTTTCGCTTCTGAGGCTGCCACTTCCACATAGAGCGGCAGCTTTATGCGGATGCCGGCGAGGGCCGCAAGTCCGTCGACACCGACCTCGACGGCAAGGCGCGTCTGGGCGCTGCGCACCGCGCTGCCGGGGGCGCCGAGGCGGTGGGCCGGCGTTTCCACCGGCGGCTCGCCGATGGCGAGAGCCACCTTGACGCCGGCGAGGCCCGGCACGCCCGCACCGAGGTCGAGCGCCACCTGGTTCGTGCCGTTGGCAAGGGCCGCACCGGCGGACACGATCTGCATGGCATTGACCGACATATCCCAGTCGCCGCCCGTTGCTACCGCGATGCCCTTCTTCGGGTCGAGGTTGAGAATGCGGGAAAGCGGCAGCTTGACCTTGCTCTTGCTCGTTGCCTGCTCAAGGGCGCGCAGAGCCGAATTGACGGTGCTCGACAGGCCTTGCACCGTGCGCATGGATGCCAATAGTTCCGGCATGGTGATGCCGGCGTTCAGCACGTCTTCATAGGTCCCGGCCGTCAGATTGAGCTTTGTCGCGACGGCCTTGAGGAACGGCTGGACGGCGATGTCGGTATCGACGAGCGCGCGGTAATCCATGACCTTCAAGGACAGGTTGGTGCCGAGAAGCTTGCCGAGCAGCGCGTTGAGGATGCCGTCGTTGAGGCTTGCGAGCCGGGTTCCGATCGAGAAGGCGGCTGTCTTGGTGCGCGAAGCCGCACCCGTCGCCGAAAGCACGGGCGAACGCGGCATGAACATCGAGGCGACGAAGAGGTCTGCCGGGCGCGTTAGCTGCACCCGTGCCGCATCCGCATCCGTCGCTGACGGCGTGAAGCGATCCTGCGGCAGTAGGTCCGGGTCGGCGACGTAGCGGCCGCGCTCGACCGTGGCCTCGGCAACTGTCGTCTTGCTGAGGTCGAGCGATGGGTCGGCCGGGAAGGACAGGCCGTTCCTGCCCGTGACTTTGGCGGGCACGCGGTTGAGCGAGAAGAAGGCGGCCGTGGCCTTCTCGGCTTCCATAACATTCGAGGCGGCGGCGATGGCGGCGAGATCGGCATCGGCCTGAAGCGCGCGCTGTTGCACCGTGAGGTAACCGAAGTCCACGCCGAGCGCGAGCGAGAACACCATCAGCGGCAGGCTGAGGGCCGCGAGCGTGCCGATATTGCCCGCGCGGTCTTTTAAGAAGGGATGACGGTCCATTTCACATGCCCCCCACGCGCACCGTCGCGTAGCGGCGGATCTCTTCCTGCGGCAGGGCGAAGGTGAAGAGCTTCCAGATCGGCAGGTCGCTTGAATCGTAGGCGATGGTCACCGTGAACTGGTCGGGGTTGCCCGGATCGTCTGCGACGACGACCTGCATCTTTGCCCTGTTGATGAAGGAGTAGTCGAAACGCGAGGCGTCGAGATAGCGGTTGACCAGCATGACGCGCTCCGCCGGATTGAGGCCGGCCACCGCGGTGCGTGCGGCATCCGCCGCGATCTGCTGCACCGAGTGGGTCACGCTGAGATAGATGCCGTAGGCGATCATCGTGAAGAGCGCCAGGAAGAACAGCGGCGCGATGATCGCGAATTCCAGCGCCGAGGTGCCGGCGCGGTCTTTCGACAGACGGGCGAGGGCGTGCATGACATCTCCTCCGTGGGATGGTCGGCGGTCAGGCATTTCCGCATCCGGGAGGGATGCACGTTTATCGTGCATCGAAAGTCTTAATTTCTCCTATAGATTGCTTTTTGGATGTGGTGCGCACCACAGGTTGAGGCTGGTTGTCAGTCCCGCTGCCGCAGCGCGTCGTGCAGGCGCAGCACTTCCATCTTCAACGCCGCGATCTCGTTGAGGAAGTGCGTGTCGATCTTGTGATGAAGCGCCATCAGTTCGATTTCCGCCTTCAGGTTGACCTCGTAGTCCTTCGACGCCGCGAAACGGTCGCGCATCGCCTGGCGGTTCTGCGACATCATGATGATCGGCGCCTGCAAGGCGGCCAGCATGGACAGGACGAGATTGAGGAAAATGAAGGGGTAGGGGTCGAAGGCCTCGCGGGTGAGGATGATGGTGTTGAGGACCGTCCAGACGAGGAGGAAGACGAGGAAGCCGATGATGAAGGTCCAAGACCCGCCGACACGCGCGATGGTATCGGCCACGCGCTCGCCGAGCGATTGTTTGGACTCGTAGGCCGCATTGGTATCCTCGGCGAGGATGCGCCCGGCGCGCGAATTCATAAGGACCTGGCGTTCGGTCTCGTCCAGCTCCTCGGCGGGCTTGCCGAAGAGGACCTGCGCGGCATCGTCTAGGGTTTTCATGGGGCGGCTCCGGGAAAGCGAATCGAAGCCTAACCTAGCGCTTTTCCGGCGAAAATCAGTAGCCCGCGCTCATCAGTTCCGCATGGGAATCGAAGAAGCGTTCCAGACCGTATTGCTTGCCGAACATGATGTCGTGCTGCAGGAAGCGGAAATCGCGCACCAGCGGGTCGATCGTCTTCTTGCGCGACCAGTCCGTCGTCGCCTTGCCCTTCGCATCGATCAGCATGTAGCGGTCGATGACGCGCAGCTTGTCGTGCACGGCGCCGAGGAAGCCCGTGTAGTAGGGGTGCTCGAAGCCTGCTTCCTTGAGGATGTAGTAGGAGAGGAACGCCGGGCTGATCGTGCCGATATCCTTCTCGGCGCCGGTCTTGTTGGACCAGACGACGAGCGGGGTCTCGTGTTCCTTCTTCATCTGTTCGGGCGTGCCTTTGCGCGAGGCGGTGATGCCCTTCATGTAGCCGGAATTCTGGTAGACGGTGTTGAGCGGTGGAAGATGATCGCCGAAGACGACGATGATCGTTTCGCGGTCGCGTTCCTTTGCCCAGTCCATCAACATCTTGAGGCTGTCGTCGGCTTCCTTCACACCCTGGGCATAGCTTGCCAGCATGCGCTCGCTGCGCGGATCGAGCTTGCCCTCGACACCGATATCGGTCTTCGCGTAACGGCCGTCATCATAGGGGCCATGGCCCTGGAGCGTGACGGTAAAAAAGAAGAACGGATCTTCCTGCATATCGGCCTGACGGATGATTTCCTTCGTCAGCGCCTCGTCGGACGTGAAGTTGCCACGCTTGGCCAAAGGCGGCATCTTGTCGGCATCCTTGAAGGTCTCGAAACCGAAGGCCTTGTACACGCTGGAGCGGTTCCAGAACCAGCCCGAGAACGGATGGATGGCGCGCGCCGTATAACCCTCGGCGCGGAAGAAGGTGGCGAGCGACGGGATCGGCTTGCGGATATACTGCTGGTAGGGAATGCTGCCGGTCGGCAGGAAGGCGTTGGAGAAGCCCGTCAGCGCCTCGAATTCGACATTGGCGGTGAGGCCGCCGAATTCCGGCGAGAAGACGTTGCCGCCCTCGTTTTCGCGGATGACCGGCATCGGGTCGGCGGAAAGCTTCACGGTTTCCAGCCGTGTCGGATCCCAGAGCGACTCGCTCATGACGACGATGACGTCGGGCTTCGTGCGATGGGAGGTGCCGGCAGGCAGAGGTTTGGATGGAATCTTGTCGATGGCATCGACCATGTAGCCCGCGGGGGCCTGCACATTGGCCATGGGCAGGTTGATGGCAAAAGCCATCATGAAGCCGTTGTGGCGATAGTTCTCCGCCTGATCCCACATGATGGGGAAGACTTTCAGGCGGTCACGCATCCAGGAGAACTCGTTGTAGTCCATGATGGAGGCGAAGCCGGCCAGCAGCGGCACCGCAAGCGCCAGCCGCGCCAGGCGTTCCTTGCGGGTCAGCGGACGGAAGCGGCGCCAGGCGAAGATCCACAGGGCGATGAGGCCGGCCATGCCTACCGCGACGGCAAGCGCAAGGGCAGCCGCGGTCCACGGACGGTCCCGCACCAGCACGGGCATCAGTTCGAGGATCTGGCGCCCGAACAACAGGTCGGTCGGGTAGAGAGGATCTGTAAGGAAGACCTGTTTCTGCTGCGAAATCACCCCCATCAGGATAACGAGCGGCGAGACCAGCAGCACGGCCTTGTGCTGCCGCCCGATCAACGCATCCAGTGCGAGATAGAGCAGGAAGAACACGCCCGTCGTCGTCCAGCCGGGCTGCTGGAGATTGGTGAGGTAGGCATAGGTCTGCTGGACGGAACCGCGCGTGATAAGCTCGATGGCGACGACGGTTGCGAGCGCCAGGATACCGGAGACGGCGAGCGACCGAAAAACCGCCAGCGTCTTGGCATGGCGCGTGAGAAAGCCTATCCTGCCGGGGCGTTTCTCCGTGGCTTCGACTGCCACCGCTGCGGTCGTTAACAGGGCCAAGGCCTTCTCCGATTTCACAAAACTTTCGTCTCTCTGTCATATGGATGTCATCTTGAACAGGAGATGAACGCTTCCTTCAACGTTGCCCACACGCTTTGGTTCAGTCTGTTGCCGCGCAGCAATGGTGGAGCGCCGCATGCGGGCGAACCGGGTTTGCATCCCGTTGTTTTCAATCGGTGCGGCTGTTCATTCCAAAAGCGCGCGGTATGTTCTAAAGAGCTTGCGACCGTCCGAGCGTGCGGGCTGCACGATCGGACACAAGAGGAGACGGGTCCGCAGAGATGACTTCCGAGACTGAAAAGACGACGCTGCGCATTGCTGTCGCGCAATTGAACCCGACGGTTGGCGATGTGGCCGGAAATCTGGCCAAGGCGCGCGCCGCGCGTGCGGACGCCGCAACGCAGGGCGCCGACCTGCTTTTGCTGACGGAACTCTTCATCTCCGGCTATCCGCCGGAGGATCTCGTGCTGAAGCCGGCCTTTCTGAAGGCCTGCCACCGCGCTGTCGAGGATCTCGCTGCCGACACGGCGGATGGCGGCCCGGGCGTCATCATCGGTTTTCCGCGGCAGGACGAGACCGGCCGCTACAATGCCATCGCCGTTCTGGATGCAGGCAAGGTCATCGCCGTGCGCGACAAGGTGGACCTGCCGAACTATGGTGAATTCGACGAGAAGCGCGTCTTCGATCAGGGCGCGATGCCGGGACCGGTGAACTTCCGCGGCGTGCGCCTCGGCATTCCGATCTGCGAGGACATCTGGGGCGAACTCGGCGTGTGCGAGACGCTGGCGGAAAGCGGCGCGGAAATCCTGCTGTCGCCGAACGGCTCGCCCTATTATCGCGGCAAGGTCGATATCCGCCACCAGGTCGTGCTGAAGCAGGTCATCGAGACCGGACTGCCGCTCCTCTATGCCAACCAGCTTGGCGGGCAGGATGAGCTTGTCTTCGACGGCGCGAGCTTCGCCTTCAACGCCGACAAGACACTGGCCTTCCAGATGAGCCAGTTCGAGGAGACCATCGCGCTCACGACGTGGAAGCGGCACGGCGACGGCTGGGCCTGCGACGGCGGCCCGATGTCGCACATTCCCGAGCGCGAGGAAGCGGATTACCGCGCCTGCCTGCTCGGCTTCCGCGACTACGTCAACAAGAACGGCTTCAAGAATGTCGTGCTCGGCCTGTCCGGCGGCATCGATTCCGCGATCTGCGCAGCCATCGCCGTCGATGCGCTGGGCGAGGAGCGCGTGCGCTGCGTGATGCTGCCATACCGCTACACGTCGGAGGATTCGCTCAAGGACGCCGCCGATTGCGCGAAGGCGCTGGGCTGCCGTTACGACATTGTGCCGATCGAGGCGCCCGTGACCGGCTTCCTTTCGGCACTGTCGGAGACCTTCGAGGGTACGGAAGAAGGCATCACCGAGGAAAACCTGCAAAGCCGCACGCGCGGCACGATCCTGATGGCGATTTCCAACAAGTTCGGCTCGATGGTGGTCACGACGGGCAACAAGTCGGAAATGTCGGTCGGCTATGCCACGCTTTACGGCGACATGAACGGCGGGTTCAACCCGATCAAGGACCTCTACAAGATGCAGGTCTACGCATTGTCGCGCTGGCGCAACCAGCATGTGCCGCCGGGCGCGCTGGGCCCGACCGGCGAGGTGATCCCGCACAACATCATCGACAAGGCGCCGTCCGCAGAGTTGCGGCCGAACCAGACCGACCAGGATTCCCTGCCACCCTATCCGGTGCTCGACGACATCCTCGAATGCCTCGTCGAGCTGGAGATGAGCACGGAGGAGATCGTGGCGCGCGGCCACGACGCGGCGACCGTCCACCGGATCGAACACCTGCTCTATATCGCCGAATACAAGCGCCGCCAGTCGGCGCCCGGCGTGAAGATCACCCGCAAGAACTTCGGCCGCGACCGCCGCTACCCCATCACCAACCGCTTTCGCGACCGGGGGTAAGGGGCGCGTTTCTGGTCTTCTGCGTCTGGTAGTTGTGCGTTAACCTGTGTAATCATAATGCGGCCCCTCTGATTGCAGGCAATGAGGGCGATGCTAATATGCATTCCATCTCAAGGAGTGGGTATGACGCAACGCAGGGCTGTCCTTTTCGTCGATGCAGAGAACGTGCCTTCAGGTGCCGCCGGCAAACTCGTTGAAGAAGCGACAAGGCACGGCCTGCTGCTCGATCGCCGCATCTATGGAGACTTTTCGAAGCCATCGCTCAAGCCTTGGTTGGATGCCGCCGCACTTCATGCCCTCACCACCCGGCAGACTGTGGCCGGTGCGAATGGCAAGAACGGTGCCGATATCGCCATGGTGATCGATGCCATGGACGAACTTCATTCGGGTCAAGTGGATGTGTTCTGCCTCGCCACCGCCGATAGTGACTTCACCCAGCTGGCAATGCGAATTCGTCGCGCTGGCAAGATCGCCGTTGGCATGGCGTGCTCGAAAGCCTCGAGCCGCTTTCAGACGGCTTTTGACGTCTTCAGGACCATCGATGTTGTAAAACCCGACTCATGTCCAGCGCCGGTGAACGCCAGCGAAAAGCCTGTTGCAAAACAGGCGCCAGATGTTCGCCGGGCGTTAAAGAGTGAACTCCTGCAACGCATTTTCGTTGAGGCGCCGCCGCTGGATGGCCCATGGGTTGCGCTGCCGGACCTCATGAAGACTTTGAAAGCGTGTCAACCAAACTTCGCTCTGAAGCCGTATGGTCACAACCAGTTTTACAAGCTTTTGGCTTTTTCCGGTGTCGAACTCGCTGACAAGAACCGCAAGGCGCGTCTGAAGCCACAGCCTCTCAAGAAAGTGGTCGATAACGGTTGAGGCGATAACGCCGTTTTGCCGCCGCAGGCTTGATCGTTAAGCCGTGCCGTGCACAATCCGGCCGTCAGGTGCCCGCTTGCGGGAGAATCGGGAAACCGGTGCGGGGAGACCCAGGTCCGGTACGTGCCCAACGCTGTGACGGGGACGGCTTGTCCATAAAACCTTGAATCGATTCAGGGTTTTGCCACTGGTTGTTCAACCGGGAAGGCAGGGCGAGGCCGTGTGAACCGAAGTCAGAAGACCGGCCTGGCGAGATAGACCGAACCGCGCGGACGGCGGCAGGTTTTGCGCATTGTTGGGGAGATGACGATGCGAACCGAACCGTGGGACCCTCTGGTCCGGGCGGGCGCCTTTCCATGTGAGGAGAGGCAGGCCGTCTACCGCGCCATCGAAACACGCCGCGACGTGCGCGACCAGTTCCTGCCCGATCCCTTGCCGGACGATCTGGTCCGCAGGCTGTTGCAGGCGGCGCACAATGCGCCGTCGGTCGGTTTCATGCAGCCGTGGAACTTCCTTCTCGTGCGCAACCTGCCCACCCGGCAGGCAGTGCATGCGGCCTTCCTGAAAGCCAATGCCGAGGCGCAGGCGATGTTTTCCGGCGAACGGCAGGCACGCTATCGCGCGCTGAAGCTCGAAGGCATCCTGAAGGCGCCGCTTTCCATCTGCGTGACCTGCGATCCGACACGGGCAGGGTCCGTCGTGCTGGGGCGAACGCACAATCCGCGCATGGATGTCTATTCCACCGTCTGTGCCGTGCAGAACCTCTGGCTTGCGGCGCGGGCGGAAGGGGTGGGCGTCGGCTGGGTCAGCATCTTTCACGATAGCGATATCCGCGCGATCCTCGGCATTCCTGACCATATCGAGATCGTCGCCTGGCTGTGCGTCGGTTTCGTCGATCAGCTCTATGGTGAACCGGAGCTGGCCGTGAAGGGCTGGCGGCAGCGCCTGCCGCTGGAGGAACTGGTCTTCGAGGAGCGCTGGCCGGACGTCAGTTGACGTCGGCATCGGCCGGGCGGCCGAGGTCTATCGCGGATTCGTTTTCCGGCAGGAAGGCCGGGCCGACCGTGCGCACCTTTTGCTTGGACGGGTCGTAATCGCGTTCGGCAGCCTTGACCGGAACCTTCGCCTCTTCCTTGCGGGGCAGCGTGTGGATCGTGCTTACGGAGCCGGCCCCGCCATCGGGTGCCGTTTCCGTCGTCGTCTCCCCGCGGGCCGCCTTTTCGCGCTTGATCATTTCCTGATAGTAGGCCGAAAGGTTGCAGCCGCAGGCGCCGGGCTTGGAGAGATCGCGCGTGCGGTAGGCGAAGGCGTTCTGCAATTCGACATAGGCGCGGCCGGTGACCGTGGAGGTCATCTGCTCGGTTTCCTGCCCGCGGCCCATCGCCTGGTAGAACAGTTCCGTCTCGGTCTGCGGGCACATCATGGCGCAGACCTGCTGGTCGCGGCGGAAATCCATCGGCGAAGCGTTGGAGGAGATCGGGAAGAAGCCACCGTCGCAGGTGCGCACGCAGACGGTGCGCAGGTTCCCGTGCCCGGCATTGCCGCCCAGCGAGCGCAATTGCAGCCGGTCGCTGCCTTCTGGCGTCGTTCCCAGCGGCAGGGTGCGTGTGTCGTCGAGCGAGCGCAGGCGCTCGGTCGCGGCAACCGGCGTCACCTTCGCGTTGTTGCAGCCCTCGGCCTTGAGCCTGGAGAGCAACTGGTTGCGCCTGGCTTTCGACGTGCCGCCACCCGAAAGGTCACGCCGCTTGCTGTCGAGGATCTGGAGGTTCTGCTCCATCTTGACGATCACGGTGGCGAGCGTGGCGCAGGCATCGGCATTCGCGCCGCCGATCACGATGATGCTGCCGCTGGAGCAGCGCAGGCGGCGCTGGTCGCTCCTGGCCTGCCGCAGCTGGATGTTCTGGCGGGCGATGGCGGAAGCGTATTTGCGGGCGTTCGCGGTATCCACCACGACCTTGGAGAGGCCTGCGAGTTCCGCTTTCAGGCGCTGGCACACGTCGGCCAACGCCGTGCCGCCGGAGAAAAGAAGCGACAGGCCGGTTGCGACGGCAAACAGGAAGCGACTGCGTCCCTTCACGGTATCGATCCCTATCGATCTTCGAGCATGTCGAAACGGCCGGCGAAAACCGGTCTTCGTCAGCTTATCATAGGGCGCACCGGGACAAGTGCAACGCCGACAGGCATTCGTGATTAACGGCCTCGATACCCGCCTGCCTTGCATTCGCCTTGGTCAGCTCCTAGATTGCGGCCATCGTCAATGCCGACCGGATGGTGCTTCATGGATTTCAACCCGACCGCAAATCGACTTCGTTTTGTCATCGGGGATATCCGCATCCATGCCGCATTCCATCGCGCTTTCCAAAATCTCGTGGTCCACGCCTGACGGGCACACGCTTCTTTCCGATCTCGACCTGACCTTCGGCGCCGCGCGCACCGGCCTTGTCGGCCGCAATGGCGTCGGCAAGACGACGCTGCTCAGGCTCGTCACGGGCGACCTCGTCCCGCAATCGGGGACCATCACCGTCGACGGCACGCTTGGCGTGCTGCGCCAGACCGTGCAGGTCACCGCTGGCGAGACCGTCGCCGATCTTTTCGGCATTGCCGATATGCTCGACCTCATCGCCCGTGCGGAGCGCGGCGAGGCGGACGCCGACGCGCTTGCCGATGCCGACTGGACCGTGGAGGCGCGGTTTTCAGCCGCGCTCGCGCGTCTCGGGCTTCAGGCGGGCCCGGACACCCCGCTTTCGGCCTTGTCGGGCGGGCAACGTACCCGGGCGGCGCTTGCGGCCCTGGTGTTCCAGGAGCCGGACTTCCTGCTGCTCGACGAGCCGACGAACAATCTCGACCGTGAGGGCCGGCAGGCGGTGCTCGACCTGCTTGCCGGCTGGCGGGCCGGCGCGGTTGTCGTCAGCCATGACCGCGAATTGCTGGAGACGATGGACGTCATCGTCGAACTGACATCGCTCGGCGCCAGCAGCTATGGTGGAAACTGGAGCGCCTATCGGCAGCGCAAGGCGCTCGAGCTGGCCGCGGCCCATCGCGATCTCGCCGATGCGGAAAAGCATGCGGGTGAGGTGGCGCGCACCATGCAAGCCATCGCCGAACGGCAGGCTCGCAGGGACAGTGCCGGCCGCCGCAAGCGGGCGCGGGGCGATATCCCCCGCATCGTTCTCGGTGCCATGAAGGAGCGCAGCGAGCTGACGGGCGGTGCGAATGCGCGGCTTGCCGAAGGCCGGCAGGCGGAGGCGGGCGACGCCGTCGCCAAGGCCCGCGCGCGTATCGAAGTGCTCCAGCCCCTGACGGTCAGCGTGCCGCCGACGCACCTGCCGGCAAGCCGGGTGGTCCTGCGCATGGAGGATGTCACGGCCGGTTACCGGCCGGAGCAACCGGTTATCCGCGATTTCTCCCTCGTCGTCACCGGGCCGGAGCGCATCGCCATCACCGGCCCGAACGGTTCGGGAAAGACCACGCTCCTGTCGCTGCTGACGGGCGACCTGCAACCGGCGAAGGGCAGCGTGCGCCTTTTCACCGATCTCGCCCTGCTCGACCAGCGGGTGAGCCTGCTCGACCCGGCCCTGTCGATCCGCGACAATTTCCGGCGGATCAATCCCGGTGCGGACGAGAATGCCTGCCGGGCGGCCCTGGCGCGCTTCATGTTCCGGGCGGATGCGGCCTTGCAGGTGGCGGGCAGCCTCAGCGGCGGGCAGTTGCTGCGGGCCGGTCTCGCCTGCGTGCTGGGTGCCGGGCAGCCGCCGGCGCTGCTCGTGCTGGACGAGCCGACGAACCATCTGGATATCGATTCCATCGAGGCGGTGGAGGCGGGCCTGCGGGCCTATGACGGCGCGCTCGTCGTCGTCAGCCACGACGCGGCGTTTCTCGAAGCGATCGGCATCACGCGCAGGATCAGCCTTTCGGGACCGTCCTGACGAAAACGGCCGCCGGTTTGCCGGCGGCCGTCCGTCTCGATAGGCCGCTTGCGGCATCAATCCGGATAGGAGGCTTCCACCACGGCAAGTGCCGCCATGTTGACGACGCCGCGCGACGTGGCCGACGGCGACAGGATATGGGCGGGCAGGGCGGCGCCGAGCAGGATCGGGCCGACATGCAGGCTGTCGGTCATGGTCTTGACCACGCCCATCGTGATGTTGGCGGCGTCGAGGTTCGGGAAGACCAGCAGGTTGGCTTCGCCCGACAGTGTCGAGTTCGGCATGACGCGCTGGCGCAGCGTTTCGGAAATCGCGGCATCGCCGTGCATTTCGCCATCGGCTTCCAGCGTCGGGTCGATTTCACGCACGATATCCATCGCGCGGCGCATCTTGTAGGCGCTGTCGGAATCGCGCGAGCCGAAGTTCGAGTGCGAGACGAGGGCGGCACGCGGAGTGATGCCGAACCGGCGGATTTCCTTGGCCGCCATCACCGTCATCTCCGCGACTTCCTCGGGCGTCGGATTGAAGGTGACGTACGTATCGGTGAAGAAGGTCGCGCCGCGCTGGGAGATCAGCAGGCTGAGGCCGGAGAAGTCCAGCACGCCCGGCTTCTTGCCGATGATCTGGCTGACATCGCGCAGGTGCTTGGCATAGCGCCCTTCGACGCCGCAAATCAGCGCATCGGCCTCGCCGCGCTTGACGGCCAGCGCACCGATAACCGTCTGGTTGGTGCGCACGATGGTGCGCGCGGCTTCCGGGATGACGCCCTTGCGGCCGACGATGCGGAAATAGTCGTCCACATAGTCGCGGTAGCGCGGATCGTCTTCCGGATTGATGACCTCGAAATCGCTGTCGGGGCGAATGCGCAGGCCGTAGCGCTTGAGGCGCGTCTCGATGATCTGCGGGCGGCCGATGAGGATGGGCTTGGCGATTTCCTCTTCCAGCAGCACCTGGGCGGCGCGCAGCACGCGCTCGTCCTCGCCTTCGGCGAAGATCACGCGCTTCTTCTCGGCATTCTTCGCCGCCGCGAAGATCGGCTTCATGATGAAGCCCGAACGCCAGACGAAGCGGTTCAGCTGGTCGAGATAGGCGTCGAAATCGGCAATCGGGCGCATGGCCACGCCGGTTTCGGCGGCCGCGCGCGCAACGGCCGGCGCGATGCGCAGGATGAGCCGCTGGTCGAAGGGCGAGGGGATGAGGTAGTTCGGGCCGAAGACCGGCGTTTCGCCGGAATAGGCACGGGCGGCGACGTCGGACACCTCTTCGCGGGCGAGCGCTGCGATGGCGCGCACGGCGGCCATCTTCATCTCTTCATTGATCGTGCGCGCGCCGCAATCGAGAGCGCCGCGGAAGATGTAGGGGAAGCAGATGACGTTATTGACCTGGTTCGGGAAGTCAGAACGGCCGGTGCAGATCATCGCGTCCGGGCGGGCGGCGCGCGCCTCTTCCGGCATGATTTCCGGCGTGGGATTGGCGAGCGCCATGATCAGCGGCTTTTCGGCCATGCGCACGAGCAGTTCCGGCTTCAGGACGCCGGCGGCCGAAAGACCGAGGAAGACGTCGGCGCCGTCGATGGTTTCGGCCAGCGCGCGCTTGTCGGTCTCCTGCGCGTAGACGGCCTTCCACTGGTCCATCAGCGCTTCGCGGCCCTTGTAGACGAGGCCTTCGATATCGTGGACCCAGATATTTTCGACCTTGGCGCCGAGCACGACGAGCTGGTTGAGGCAGGCGAGCGCGGCCGCACCCGCCCCGGAGGCTACGATCTTGGCGTCGGCGAGCGATTTTCCGGCAAGCTCAAGACCGTTCAGGACGGCGGCCGCCACGATGATGGCCGTGCCGTGCTGGTCGTCGTGGAAGACGGGGATGTCCATCTTCTCGCGCAACTGGCGCTCGACCTCGAAGCATTCGGGGGCCTTGATATCCTCGAGGTTGATGCCGCCGAAGGTCGGCTCGAGCGCGGAGATGACATCGACCATCTGGCCGACGGTCGGCGCGTCGATCTCGATGTCGAAGACATCGACGCCGGCGAATTTCTTGAACAGGACGGCCTTGCCTTCCATGACGGGCTTGGAGGCGAGCGGGCCGATATTGCCGAGGCCGAGGACGGCCGTGCCATTGGACACCACGGCGACGAGATTGGAGCGCGCCGTATAATCGGCGGCCGTGCTCGGATCGTCGCGGATGGCAAGACAGGGCGCGGCGACGCCCGGCGAATAGGCGAGCGCGAGGTCGCGCTGGTTGCCGAGCGGCTTGGTGGCGGTGATCTCGAGCTTTCCGGGACGGGGATAACGGTGGAAGAAAAGCGCCTGCTGGTCGATGTCTCCGCTTGCGGGGCCGTTCTGCGTCCGCGGTTTGTCACCGGTGCTCATGATACTCCTGCCATATTCTGTTTTCGTTGCGGCCTTCGTGGCACAAAACCGCCGCGACGTGAAGTTTAACGGGTGTACCATAAAGCCGCATTCAACAGCCGGTGCAATGCCTATTTGCCTTTCGAAAATGCATAGCTGTGTCATCAATCTGAAATAGGACTCTGGTTTTCAGGAGACCGAGAGCCGCCCGTCATGACGATGATCGCGGTGGCCGGCCACCCGGAGACGAACGCATGACCGTGACCCCCGCCGATCCCGACGTCCGCCACTTCCGCACACTCTTCATCTCGGATGTGCATCTGGGATCGAAGGCCGCCAAGGCCGATTTCCTGCTCGACTTCCTGCGGCATCACGAGGCCGAGACCATCGTGCTGGTCGGCGACATCGTCGATGGCTGGCGGCTGAAGCGCAACTGGTACTGGCCGCAGGCCTTCAACGACGTCACGCAGAAGATCCTGCGCAAGGCGCGCAAGGGCACGCGCATCGTCTATATCCCCGGCAACCACGACGAGTTCCTGCGCGATTTCCCCGGCACGCATTTCGGCGGTGTCGAGGTCGCCGAGCGCATGATCCACGAAGGCGCGGACGGCAGGCGCTATCTGGTGCTGCACGGCGACGAGTTCGACGTGGTCGTGCGCCATGCCCGCATGGTCGCCTATCTCGGCGACTGGGCCTATGACGCGGCCATCGCCATCAACGTGGTCTTCGCTGCCATCCGCCGCCGGCTGGGCTTGCCGTACTGGTCGTTCTCGTCCTGGGCGAAGCAGCAGGTCAAGTCGGCCGTCAACTTCATCGGCGAGTTCCAGAAGGTCGTGGTCGAAGAGGCGCGCCGCAACAATGCCGACGGCGTCATCTGCGGCCATATCCACCACGCCGTCATTACCGAGATCGACGGCATCCGCTACATCAACAGCGGCGACTGGGTGGAGAGCTGCACGGCGATTGCCGAACACCATGACGGCGAGATGGAGCTGATCACCTGGCAGACGATGGCCTCGCGGCCCGCCGCGGTGCTCGCCGTGTCGCACCAGATGCCGGCCATCGAGACGCGCGAGCGGGTTGGCGCGGAGGCCGCCTGAGGCGGCTTCATGGCAGGCGCCGACGCCTGAAAAATCCCGGATTGGCCTGCGCGCTGCGGCGTGATAGAGCGGCAAGCGTTTCAATGCAGGTTTCCCGCCAATGACGCCCCCTTCCGGGTTCAGAGTTACCACCGGCGCGCCGCCGTTCTTCGCCGTGCGGATCGCGCTTGTCTTCTGCGCGCCGATGATGGTCAACGGCATTGCGCTCCCGTTTTTCCCGGTCTGGCTGGAAACGCTGTCGCTTACCGATTTCCAGATCGGCATCGTGCTTGCCGTGCCGCTGTTCGTGCGGGTCTTCACCGCGCCGGTCGCAGGCGTCATCGCCGACCGGATCGGCGAGCGCTCGATCGTCCTCCTGTGGTCGGGGCTGCTTTCGCTTTTGACGGCCCTGGCGCTGTTTGCGACCGGCTCGTTCTGGCCGATCCTGCTGCTCTACACACTGCAGGGCGCGGTTTATTCGCCCTATGTGCCGATCACCGAGGCGATCATGCTGTCGGGCGTGCGGCGCTGGAACTTCGATTATGGCCGCATGCGCCTGTGGGGCTCGCTGGCCTTCATCGTCGCCACGATGGGCGGCGGCTGGCTTGCCGGGCTCTATGGCGGCGCCATGGTGCTGCCGGCGATGGCGGCGGCTTTCGTCCTGACTGTCGTGGGCGCGCTCATCGCGCCGAAGATCGGCAAGCCGCGCCGGCCGTCACCGATCGCCGCCATAGCGACGATGCCGACGAAGAGCACGCTGCGCCAGAGCGATGTGCAGCTGATGCTGATCGGCGTTTCCCTCGTCAATGCCAGCCACGCCATGCTGTTCGCCTTCTCGGCGATCTACTGGCAGAAGATGGGCTTCAGCGGCGTGGATGTTGGCATCCTCTGGAGCGCGGGCGTGCTGGCGGAAGTGGTGTTCTTCCTGCTCGCCGTCCAGCTCAGGCGGCGTTTCAATCTCTGGTCGATGATGATCGTCGGCGCGTCGGTGGCCGTCGTGCGCTGGATCGTCTTTCCGATGGAGATGTCGTTTGCCGGCTATTTCGCGCTGCAATGCCTACACGCCTTCACCTATGCGCTCATCCACATGAGCGCGCAAAGCCGGCTCGTGCAGCGGGTGGCGGAAGAGCAGGAGGCGGCGGCGCAGGGGCTGTACTTCTTCTACACCGGCATCTTCACGGCGCTGGCGACCTTCGTCTCGGGCTATGCCTTCAGCTGGTATGGCGTTCAGGGCTTCTACCTGATGTCGCTGGTCGCCGCAGCCGGTCTCATCTGCGTCCTGGCAGGCCGGTTGCTCGCGCCATCGGCTCAGCCCCAGAGCGCCGGCTCCGGCGGATAGACGTCGGAGCCTTCGTAGCGCAGGGCCGGCTCCCGGTCGCGCGCCAGAAGCAGCGGGCCGTCGAGATCGACGAAGTCGGCGCCCTGCGCCAGAAGCACGGCCGGCGCCATGCCGAGCGACGTGCCGACCATGCAGCCCACCATGATCTTCAGGCCGTGGGACCGTGCCGCCTGGCGAAGCGCCAGCGCTTCCGTCAGCCCGCCGGCCTTGTCGAGCTTGATGTTGATGGCGTCGTAGCGGTCGGCAAGGCCGGCGACGTCGCTCGTGCGGTGCACGCTCTCGTCGGCGCAGACGATGACCGAGCGCGCCATGCCGCGCAGCGCCGAATCGTTATCCGCCGGCAGCGGCTGTTCGACGAGCGCGATGCGGGCCTCCTCGCAGACGGCGAAGTGATGCGCGAGATTGTCCGGCGTCCAGCCCTCGTTGGCATCGAGGATGATGGCGCTGTCGGGTGCGCCTGCGCGCACGGCGCGGATACGGGCTTCATCGTCTGCCGTTCCGACCTTCACCTTGATCAGGGGACGCCAGGCATGTTCGGCGGCCTGTCGCTGCATGGTCTCCGGTTCGCCGAGCGAAAGCGTATAGGCCGTGACCAGCTTCTGCGGCGCCGTCGTATCCAGCACCTGCCATGTCGGCACGCCGGACAGCTTGGCCTCCAGGTCCCAGAGGGCGCAGTCCAGCGCATTGCGTGCCGCACCCGCCGGCATGAGGCGGGCAAGCTCCTCGCGGCCGACGCCGTCCTCGATGGCGCCGCGCATGTCCTCGATGGCGGCAAGCACGCCCGGCACCGATTCGCCGTAGCGCGCATAGGGCACACATTCGCCGCGGCCGAGGGCACCCGAGGCGCCGATTGTGCAGGTCACCACCCCGGCCGTCGTCTTCGCACCGCGCGAAATGGTGAAGGCGCCGGCAATCGGGAAGCTCTCGGCGGCGGCGAGAAGTGTTCTGTTCATCGGATCGGCTCTCCCGGTATTGAAAAAAGCGCAAGGCGATGGGCTTTTGCCCCTTCGTTCGGTGACAGACGATGCGCGAGTCGATAAGACAGGGCATGTTGTCCCACGCACGGGAAGATGCAAGACACTTGGCCACGAACACCGATACCCCCGCAGGGATAAAGACCGAGAGCCTGACGGGTGGAGACGGCGAGATCTGGCGTCTCTCCGGCCGCTGGATCAACACGACGGCGGTCGCCGCCTCCAAACAGCTCGACGGCATGAAGGGCGGCACGACGGGGCCGCTGGAGATCGACCTCGGCGGCGTCGAGGAAATGGATACCGCCGGCGCCTGGCTGTTGCGGCGCACCATCACCGCGCACCAGTCGGGCGGTGGCGAGGTCACCATCACCGACCGGCCGGGCGCAAGCTATGCGGACCTCATTGCGGCACTGCCCGAAAAGCTGGCCGAAGCCGGCGATACGCGCAGCGCGTCCGGCTCGCGTTTCGAGCGCATCTTTGCGCCCATCGGCCGCGTCGTGGTCGACATCTGGAACGACTCGGTCGCCGCCATGTTCATTCTGGGCTCGGCGGTGCGCGGGGCGCAGCTCAAGCTCGGCCGCAAAAGCGGCGTTTCGCCCGCCGCCATCGTGCACCAGATCGACCATATGGGCGTGCGCGCCGTTCCGATCATTCTGCTGATGTCGTTCCTCATCGGCGCGATCATCGCCCAGCAGGGCGCCTTCCAGCTGCGATACTTCGGGGCGGAAGTCTTCGTCGTCGATCTCGTCGGTATCCTGCAGCTGCGCGAAATCGGCGTCCTGCTCACGGCCATCATGATCGCCGGCCGCTCCGGCAGCGCCATCACCGCCGAAATCGGCTCGATGAAGATGCGAGAGGAGATCGATGCGCTGAAGGTGATGGGGCTCAGCCCCATCGGCGTCCTTGTCTTTCCGCGTCTGGTGGCGCTCACGGTCGCGCTGCCGCTTCTGACGATCATCGCCAACTTTGCGGCGCTCGCCGGTGCCGCCTTCGTGGCCCGGGCCTATTCGGGCATCACCTTCGACACGTTCCTGTCGCGCCTGCGCGAGGCGATCGATCTCTCGACCATCGTCTCCGGCATGATCAAGGCGCCCTTCATGGCGCTGATCATCGGCATCGTCGCATCGGTGGAAGGCCTGAAGGTCGGCGGCAGCGCCGAATCGCTCGGCCGCCATGTCACCGCCTCGGTGGTGAAGTCGATTTTCGTCGTCATCCTCGTAGACGCCCTCTTCGCCGTGTTCTACTCCGCAATCGACTTCTAGGAATGCAGATGGACCCGGTTACGGCAGATCAGAAGGACGTCATTCTCTCGGTCAAGGACCTGACCGTCGGTTTCGGCACGAAGATCGTGCTCGACAAGCTCAATCTCGACATCTACCGCGGCGAGATCCTCGGATTCGTTGGTGCGTCCGGTACCGGCAAATCCGTTCTGATGCGCACCGTGCTGCGGCTCCTGCCGCGCCGCGGCGGCAATATCCAGATCTTCGGTACGGATTTCGACAAGGCGACGGATTCCGAGCGCATGGCGCTGGACATGAAGCTCGGTGTCCTCTTCCAGCAGGGGGCGCTGTTCTCGTCGCTGACGGTGCGGGAAAACATCCAGGTGCCGATGCGCGAATATCTCGACCTTCCGCAGGCGATGATGGACGAACTGGCGCGGCTGAAGATCGAGCTCGTCGGCCTCGCACCCGATGCCGCGGAAAAATTCCCCTCGGAGCTTTCGGGCGGCATGATCAAGCGCGCGGCGCTGGCCCGTGCGCTGGCGCTCGATCCGGCGCTTGTCTTCCTGGACGAGCCGACATCAGGCCTCGATCCCATCGGCGCGGCCGAATTCGATGCGCTGATCGCCAAACTGCGCGACACTCTGGGCCTCACCGTGTATATGGTGACTCACGACCTCGACAGCCTGTTTTCGGTATGCGACCGCATCGCCGTGCTCGGGCAGAAGAAGGTTCTCGTCGAAGGCACCATCGAGGACATGCTGGCCTTTGACGATCCTTGGGTGCAGTCCTATTTCCAGGGCAAGCGTGCACGATCGATCGTGCGATAGACATGAAGGGCATCCGGGAGCATCCCGTCCCGGCGGATGGAACTGCGAGCAGGACTGAAGAATGGAAACGAAAGCCAATTACGCCCTCGTCGGTTTCTTCACCGTGCTGGTCATGGCAGCCGCCTTCGTGTTCGTCTACTGGATGTCACAATACGGCCGGGGCGGTGACATGGCGCAGCTGGCGATCCGCATTCCCGGTTCGGCCAACGGTCTGTCCATCGGCTCGCCCGTGCGCTTCAACGGCATTCCCGTCGGTTCCGTGCGCAGCCTTGCCATCGACAAGGACGATCCGCGCTTCTCCGTCGCCATGACGGAGGTCGCAACCAGCGCGCCCGTGAAGAAATCCACCTCCGCCGTGCTGGAAGTGCAGGGCCTGACGGGTGCGGCCTATATCGAGCTTTCCGGTGGTTCCGCCGGCGATCCGAACATCCTGCGCGACGCCTTCGACAACGAGACGGCCGCCGTTCTCCAGGCCGAACAGTCGAGCGTGACCAACATCCTCTCGACGGCCGACAAGATCCTCAAGCGGGCCGATGCCGCCATTACCGATGTCCAGGGTTTTGTCGCCGATGCCCGCGGTCCGCTCACCAAGACGATCCAGAATGCCGAGCGCTTCTCCGATTCGCTTGCCGCCAACGGCGAGAATATCGACGAGTTCCTGAAGAGCGTCGGCGGGCTTTCCGAGACGTTCAGGAACCTCTCCGGCCGGCTGGATTCCACGCTCGCCTCGGTCGATTCGCTGATCAAGGCCGTCGATCCGAAGAAGGTCGAGGACTTCGTCGGCAATGTCGACAAGGTCAGCAAGGATATCGCCGACGCCTCCGGCAACGTGAAGGAGACGGTCGAGGGTTTCCGCAAGACGGCCGAGACCTTCGATACCTTCGGCAAGAATGCGACCGTAACGCTCAATAAGGTCGACAGCCTGATCGCCGCCGTCGACGCGCAGAAGGTCAGCGGCGCCATCGACAACATCTCGGTCGCGACCCAGGATGCGCGCAAGGCGATCGCGTCCGTCACCGGCGTCGCCGACAAGATCGGCAACCGCCAGGAAGACATCGACCAGATCATCACCGACGTGCAGCAGATGAGCAGCAAGCTGAACGCGGCGTCCACGCGTGTCGACGGCGTGCTCGCCAAGCTCGACGGCTTCCTGGGCGAGGGCGATTCCGAATCGCTGTTTGCCGAGGCCAAGGCGACGTTGCAGTCGATCAAGCAGGCGGCGGATACGCTGAACGGCCGCATAGGGCCGATTGCCGACGGGCTTCAGCGTTTCTCGGGCTCGGGCCTTCGCGATGTCGAGGCGCTGGTGCTCGATACGCGCCGCACCATCCAGAATCTCGACAGCGCGATCTCCGGTTTCGAGCGCAATCCCCAGCGCCTGCTGTTCGGCGGCGAGACCGTCAAGCAGTATGACGGTCGTACCCGCCGCTGACCCCCTTGAAGTGTGGCCGTATTTACACAACGGCTGCTCAGGTCTCGCTTGCGTGCAAGGACTTGGCCCACACTACCGTGACAGCCTGCAAAGCCGCTGCTACATATCGATATCAAGGGTTTCGAGGACAATATGACGGTATCGGGTATGGAGATGTGGCGGAGAGGACCTGCGACGCGGATCGCACTCTCGGCCGTTCTGGCTGCGTCACTGACCGCCTGCGGCGGTGGAGCGGCCAAGAACGATACGTTCAGCCTCACATCTGCGGCACCGATCGAGGGGCCGTCTGCGAAGAGCCGGCAAATCCTCGTGCCGCAGCCGACCGCGCTGAAGGCGATCGACAGCGAACAGATCGTCATCCGCCCGTCGCCATCGGAGATCCAGTATCTCTCGCAGTCGCAGTGGAGCGACAGCCTGACCAAGATGGTGCAGGCCAAGCTCGTGCAGGCTTTCGAGAATACCGGCCGTCTGGGCGGTGTCGGTACGCCCGGCCAGGGGCTGGCCATCGACTACCAGATCGTGACGGAGATTCGCGCCTTCGAGGTTCAGACCTCCGGTGCCGGCACCGCGATCGTCGAGATTTCCGCCAAGCTGCTCAATGATCGCAACGGTTCCGTACGGGCGCAGAAGGTGTTCCGGGCCACGGCGCCGGTTCGCGGAACGGGTAACACGGCTTTCGTGAAGGCGCTCGATGCGGCCTTCGCCGCCGTCACCGCCGACATCGTCGGCTGGACGCTGAAAACGATCTGATCGATCGATCTCTTATCTAAACGTTTTCGGCCGCGCGCAGCCCCTTGAGGTCGCGCGCGGCCTTGTCTTTTCGTGTCAGGCCGCTTCGACGCCCTGGATGGCCGAGACCTTCCAGTCGCCACCGTTGCGGCGCAGGAACGTCCAGACCTCGACGGTTTCCGTGAGATTGTCCGGATCGCCGGAGACCAGCTTGCCCGAGGCGCGGTCGCGCATCACATCGATGCTTTCGTAGCGCATGGCGACCGTGGCGTAGTCGTCGGTGCCTTCGCGCCAGGCTTCCGCCACGTCGCCCTGTACGAGATGGATGTCGCGCACCTCGTTGCGCAGGCCCTGCGTGGCGTTGTCGCCGATCTCCTCGGCGAGATAGGACATCGCCTCCGGCGTCGTGATCTGGCGGAGCGTGCGGAAGTCTTCCGCCGCATAGGCGGCCTGCAATTCCTTCAGCATGCCTTCGAACTGTTCGAGATCCTGCTGTCCTATGCCGATCTCGTCGCCGGACTGCGGCTGGACTGCGGCCTGTCGCTCGCCGCCGCCGCCGATGCGCGGGATCTCGAAATCCGAGCCGTTGCCGCCCTGATAGGCGCTGCGCGCCGCGCCTGCGCCGGCATAGGCCGGTGCATTCTTCTGCGCGAACATCCGCCGGATGAACAGGAAGGCACCGGCGATGAGCAGCACCTGGAGGATCAGGCCGAGGAAGCCGATGCCGCCGCCGAGCCCGTGGCCGAGCATCATGCCGACAAGGCCGCCGAGCATCAGGCCGCCGAGCATGGAGCCGCCAAAGCCGCCGAACAGGCCCGGACGCGGGTTCGTCGCCGTGTTGTTACGGCCTGCCGCCTGCTGGGTGGTGGATGGTTGGCGCGTCATCGTGCGGTCGATGGGCTGGGCTTCGTTCGGCGCGGTGCGCGTCGTCGAGGGCGTGGAGAAGGTGCGGGTGCCACGGCTGCCGAAACCGCCCCCGGCGCGACGGGCCTCGGCCACGTCCACCACCGTCATCATCACGACCAGCGCCACGGCCAGCGTCGCGAGAAGGCGTCCAAACCCCTGTATTGCAATCATATTCGTCTCTCTCCCTTGCGGCATCAGGCCTTTCGCTGGGGATATAGAGGCTGGCGGCTGCGAATATAAGAGAAAGGCGCGCGGAAACGACACGGCCGGCTCACAAATGCGTTATCGGCCATAACGCAAAACGGCCGCCCCGGGGGACGGCCGCCAAGTCCTGCACGATCCGCTTCACTCAGTTGAAGCGGCCTGCCGCGTGGGCCAGCATGGTGTAGACCTTGCCGGTGTCCGAGGTGAGGTAGGTCTGCGTCATCGTCTTGTCGCGGTCGTTGCGGGCGACGTCGGCGAGCAGCTTCTCGAAATCCGAGATATAGCGGTCGACGGCGGTGCGGAACTCCGGCTCGCGCTCGTACTTGCGCTTGATCTCGTCGAAGGTCTGCTGGCCCTTCAGCGTGTAGAGGCGACGGGTAAAGACGTCGCGCTCGCCACGCTGGTAGCGGCGCCACAGGTCGACCGACGCATCGTGATCGATGGCGCGGGCGATGTCGACGGACAACGAGTTCAGCGATTCCACGACATGGCGCGGGTTGCGGCTGTCGGCAGGGCGGGCCGCCTGGCCTTCGCCGCGCGGCTGGGCGAACTGGGCTTCCTCACGCGAGACGGCGCCGCGCAGGAGATCGCGCATCCAGCCGCCTTCGCCGCCTGCCGTTCTGGCATCGGTCTCGGCGGGCAGGGGCTGCGCGCGCTGCGGCACGGTGGCGGCGGCTGCGCGCTCCAGCCCGAGGCTGCCGCGAAGCTGCGGCTGTTCCTCGCGGCGTGGCTCGACGCGGGCCTGCTGCTGGACGGGCTGCTGCGCAGGTGTCGCCTGGACGGCCGGGCGCGAGACTTCGAGAGCGGCCGAGGATTTGCCGATGATATCGGACAGGTCCTGCAGCGCCTTGATCTGCTCGCTGACGGCGCGCCGCATCTGGGCAGCGTTTTCCTTCGCTTCTTCCGGCAGGTCGAACGCGCCGCGCTTGAGTTCGCCACGGGTCTGGTCGAGTTCGCGGCGGATTTCGCCGGCGGCGCGGCGGATTTCCTCGGTGGCGCCGGAGAATTTGCCGATGGCTTCCTCGACCGCCTCGCGCATCGCGTCGCGCATGACGGCCGTGGCGGCCTCGGACTTCTTGCCGGATTCGTTCAGCAGGCGATCGACATCCGAAAGCGAGGCGCTGACGCTGCCGCGCAGGCGGTTTGCGACTTCCTTGGTGCGCTCCTCGGCGCGCACGAAGGCGCCCTCGACGGACTGGCCCGCTTCCTCGCCGGCCTTGACCAGCGAATCGCGCAGCGTGGCGGCGGCGGTCTCGGCGCGTTTTTCGGTCTCGCTCAGGATGCGGCCGACTTCGGCGAACGAGCCCTGGATGCCGCCGCGCAGGTTGCCGGCGATCTGGCTGGAGCGTTCCTCGGCGCGGCTGAACGCACCTTCCACCATGCCCTCGAGCGAGCGCATGGTGCCCTCGATTTCCTCCGACCGCTGGACGAGGCCGACGGAGAGCGCGCGCAGCGCATCCTGACGTTCCTCGAGCGTCGAAACGAGGTTGGACTGGGCCGCGGCCAGAAGGTCGGACGCCTGCGACAGGATCTTCGAGTGGTCCTCGAAACGACCGACGATGCCGCCGATCTGGGAGAGGGTCCCGGCCGCGATATCCGACAGGCGGTCGACCTTGCCTTCCAGCAGGCGTGACGTGGTGGCGACCATTTCGGAGGCGCGTTCGGCCGACGAGCTGAAATGCTCGGCCGTGCTGCTGAGGCGGCCATCGATGGCGCCCAGCGTCTGGCTGGCCGCATCGACCATGCCGGCGATGGCGCCGTTGCTTTCCGAAAGGCGGGCGATCAGGCCCTCGACATTGGCCTGAAGGCCGTCTTCGATGGCGCGCATCGCGCCGGCCGCTTCGTCCGTGCGGGCCGTGATGGCGGCCAGCGTGTCGGCGGTGCGGGCGGAGATCGCGTTGATGAGCGCGGCGTTCTCGTTGCGCAGGCGATCGGCGCTTTCGCGGGCGACGCCGGAGATGCGCTCGGCAGCCTCGCGGCCGACGGCCGCGTAATCGTCGATGACCGGGCGGGCTTCCTCATTGATGAGGCGCGACAGCTCTTCCGTGCGGCTCGCCAGCATGGAGTTGAGCTCGCGGGTGCGCTCATCGAGCGTGGAACGGATGGAGGCACCGCGCGTGTCCAGCGCCTTCTGAACCTCGCCGAGACCCTGCTGCAGGGCCTGGGCCTGACCGGCCAGACGGCTTTCGGTCTCCTCGATGGAGCGGGCGAAGGCCTCGTTGCGGGTGGAGAGGTTTTCGGCAAATTCGGCGCCGGTGCGGGCGATGTTCTCGGCCACTCGCTGGGCTTCCGTGCCCATTTCCGTGGCCGCACGGGAAACCGCGCCGCGCAGCGAACTGCTGATGCTGACGAATTCCTCGCCGGTCTTGGCCAGCGACTGGGCCGAGCGCACGGCTTCGGCATCCATGTCCTGCGCCGCCTGCGAAACGGCTTCGCGCAGCGTCTGGGCGAGGCCCGCAGCCTTGCCGTCGATCGTGCGGTTCACATTGTCGAGGCCGATCGTGAGCGCCCGGTCCATCGTGCCGAGGCGTTCCTCGATGCGGCCGGTCTTGTCATCGATCGTGGCCGCGATGCGTTCGGAGGCTTCGCCGGCAATCTGGGCGATCTGGTTGGCGCGCTCGCTCAGCGTGCTGTCGATGCGCCCGGCGGCCTGGTCGGTAACCTGCGCAATCTGGCCCGCGCGCTCGGTCAGCGTGCTGTCGATGCGCTGGGCGGCATCGCCCGCAACACGCTCGATATCGCCGACATGACCGGCGAGGGTGGCGGCGATCCGCGCCGTGGTTTCATCGCCGATGCGGTCGACTTCGGCGATGGGGCGGGAGAGGGCGTCGGAGACGCGCAGCGAGACGTCGCTGCCCACGCGCTCCAGGTCGGCCAGGCGCGCGCCGAGCGTGTCGGAGATGCGGGAGGCTGCCGTATCGACGATGCCGGAGACGTTGTCGACGCTGTGTTCGATGCGGGCTTCCAGCTTGCCGAGGTTTTCTTCCAGGCGGCTGCCGGTGGTGTCGAAGCGGTTGGCGACGCTGTCGACGGTCTGCTCCATGCGCGCGCCGAAGGCATCGGCGGCCTGCGCGATCTTGGACGTGGTCTCGCCGAGGCGTTCGGCGACGGCATCGGTGCTTTCGCGCACGCGTTCGTTCAGGAGGTCGGCGCTGGTGTCGATGGTGCGGCGCAGTGCTTCCTGCTGCTGCTCCAGCGAGATTTCCAGCATGCCCGCGCTCGTGGCGATGGTTGTGCCGATCGCGGTAGTCTGGTCGTTCAGCGTCTCCGTGAGCTGGTCGCGGCCTTCGCTGATGGCGACATTGATCGCATGGATGCGGTCGTCGAGCGTCGCGCGGATCTGTTCATGCGTCGAGACGAGCGAGCTGGCAAGCTCCGAGGCGCGGCCCGAAAGGGCTTGCGCGATCTCGGCGGCGCGGCCGGAGAAGGCATCGGCGAACTCGGTCGCCTGGCCATGCAGCACGCCGCCGAGCTGCTGGCTGCCTTCCGACAGCACATGCTCGACGCGGTCGGCTGCATTGTCGATGGCCGCCTGCATGGAGCCGGCGCTGTTGGACAGGACGGAGGCGAGGTTGGCGGTGCGGCCGGTGATGACCTCGTCGATCTGGCGGGCGGCGCCGGTGAGCGCGGTCTCGACGCGATTGGCCGCCGAACCCACGGAATTCTCCAGCTGGCTGCCGGTCTCGTGCAGCATGGCCGAAAGGGCTGCCGTGCGCTCGGTAAGCGCGCTGTCGAGGCGGTTGTGGCTTGCCGCGATGGTGGAGGTGATCTCGTCGGCGCGGGCGCCGAGCGCTTCTTCCATGCGAACCTGTGCGGCCTGGATGTCGGTCGCGATGGCCGTGCCGCGGTTGTCGAGCGCTTCCGTCAGGCGGCGTTCGCTGCCCGAGATGCTTTCGGCCAGCGCATCGGCGCGCGCGCCGAAGCCGCTTTCGATACGGCTCTGCACCTCGGCGAGGCCGCCGAGCAGGGCGGACGACTTTTCGGACAGAACCGCGCCCACGCGCTCATGTGCACCGCCGACAGCGTTGCTGATGGCTTCCGCGTGGCCGGAAACGGCGCTTTCGAACACTTCCTGGCTGGTGGCGATGGTGGTCGCCAGCGCGAAGGACTGGTCCGTCAGCGTGTTGCCCAGGCGGTCGATGCTGGAGGTGAGGATGCCGTCGATCGCCTCGCGGCCGCTGGCGACGGTCTCGTTGATGCGCGCAAGGCTCTCCATCAGCTTGGAATCGAGCGAGCCGGCGCGCTGGTCGAAGGCCTGAGCGAATTCCTCGACGCGCTGGTCGAAGGCGCCGGCGATCTGGCCGACGGTCGCCTGCATGCGCTCGTCGAAGAAGCCCGAACGAAGGTCGAGGTCCATGACGGTGTCGTCGGCGGCGTTCTTGAGGCTCTGGCGGAACTGCGCGCCCTTTTCGTCCAGCGCCGCGTTCATCGACTGGAGAACGTGATCGAGGCCGCTCGTCACCGCGTGCTGGCCGATCGAAAGGCTTTCGCTGATCTCGCGGGTGCGGGCGATCAGCGTTTCATTGAGCTGCTTTGCGCGCTCGTTGAGCGCGGCATTGAGCTTCTCCGTGTTGGCGTCGAGCGAGGTCGCGCGCGTTTCGAACTGCTGGAGAAGATCGCGGCCGCGGCTGTCGAGGTTCTGCGTCAGCTGTTCCAGGCGCGTATCGAATTCGTTGGCAAGCGCAAGGCCGGAGGAGCTCAGCGTGGACAGGAGGTTGTCCGTGCGCGCGGCGAGCATGGCGCCGATGGTCTGCGTCGCGCTGTCGGACTTCTCCATCAGCATGGCAGCGCGCGTGTCGAGCATGGAGGCGAAGGCCTCGCCCGAAGTGGCAAGCCGCGCCGTGATGCTCTCACCGGCGCTGGCCAGCTCGTCCTTCAGCTGCTCATGCGCGCCGGAAATGGACGAGCGGATGCGTTCGGCGTGGCTGACGATCGCCTCGCGTTCCGTGCCGAGCTCCTGCACGAGCGTGCGCACGCGCATTTCATTGTCGGAATAGCTGCGCTCGAGGGCGTTGACCTCGGAGTGAACGAGCGTTTCGAGTTCCGTGGCGCGTGCGATGGTGCGCTCGATGCCTTCGTTCATCGCCGACACTTCGCGGCGCACGGCCTGGCCGACGGACATGATGCGGTCGGCAGCGACGGTTTCCGGCTCGGAGAGGCGCAGGGCGACTTCCGCCATGGAGCGCGCCGCGCTGCGCAGTTCGTGGGCGCGCGCGATCATGATGGCGAAGGCGAAGAACAGCATGATCGGCATGATGATCGCGACCAGCATGCCGATGGCGCCGGGCAGGGCGACCAGATCGGCGATGGAGCGGATCTGCCAGATCTGCGGTGCATAGAGAAGATTGGCAACGCCGACGCCGCCGATGACCCAAAGCACGGAGGCGAGCGCGGCCATGCGGATGGGGCCGCGCGAGGAGCGCATGTCGAGCGACTTCAGGATCGCGGCGGGCGTCTTGCGCGAACCGTCATTGGCGGGCGCGAAGACCGGCGTCTTCGGGCCGGGCTCGGGGTTCAGGTTGCGCGGGGTCTCGGCGGACGCCTGCTGACCTTGCGTCTTTCCCTGAATTCGACTTGCTGGTTCAGACACACGGGCCTCCGACGAATCCGTCTTCGAAGGCGTCTCCGCGGTCAGATCGTCGAAATCGATTTTCAAGGCCTCTTCAAGAGCCTGGAATGCCTTGTCGTCGATCGACTCAATGGTCTTGTTCGTCGCCATGCGGGTACGCCTCGTTACCATGTCCGGGTCGAGCCCTATACGCGCCGCCGCTGCTCGGGCGTATTCGAGATCGTCCGGTTGGCGGCCGGTCTTGCCGCGAACCCTCATGGTTGCGCAGCGTCCGGACCGCCGTTCATTCCCAATTCGTTCGATAGACCGAAATGACGGAAGCGTGTATATCCGCCAACGGCTTATCCACCGGGACTATCCGGCCGTATCGTAGTGACACATTAGCCTGTATCACACAATTGATTGCCATCTCCCTTAGGCTGAAACTTAACAGAAAGTTAATTTCAGCCGATTCTGTATCGCAATGGAAAGCTTGAGAAAAAAGCCTTTTTTCAGGCATTAACCATAGTTTGCGATTCATGCCCATTTTGCGCCGCCTTTTAATCCGATAGGGGCGTCCGCCACCCACAATGGCATCCGTTTCCACGCGTCAGGCGGGCGAACGGACGGGCAGGCCCGTAAACGTGGCATGCTCCATAACGAAACAAGCGCGCGCGGCGCGAACAAGGATATTGGCAAATGGCAGCGCTCAACATCGCCTTCGATACCCCCGACAACGCCAGCGGCATCTGTGCCTCGACTGGACGGCCGATCGATTTGGTACACCTTGGCCGCCAGACCATGGGCGACAAGGCGCTGGAGCTGGAAGTGCTGCAGATGTTCGCGCGGCACGCCCGCCAGAGCATGAAGGAACTGGCCATGTTCGACGGCGAGGCGCGCGCCTCGGTCGCGCATCGCCTCAAGGGTTCGGCACAGTCGGCCGGTGCCACGGCCGTGGCGCGCGCCGCCGCCGCGCTGGAGGAAAACCCGGCGGATGCGATTGCGCTCGCCGCCGTCACGGCCGCCGTCGTCGAGGCCGAGAACTTCATCCTGAAACTCTGCCGCTGACCGGAACTGTGACATAACGGCAGCCCCTCGCGCCCGGATGGCCGGGCGGCAAGGCGCGATGTTGACTGTGGAGGGGTTTTGTTGGAAACCTCGGCCGCAACGCCGGCAGGCGGGCGGCTGCCCGCTGCGCCGGTCAGAGGCCCCGGGGCCGCTCACAGAATTCGGAACCCATCATGAGCAAACTCACCATCGTCGCCTTCGACGGCACCCGTCACGAACTGGATGTCGCCAACGGCTCCACGGTCATGGAAAATGCCGTGCGCAATTCCGTGCCCGGCATCGAGGCCGAATGCGGCGGCGCTTGCGCCTGCGCGACCTGTCACGTCTATGTCGACGAGACCTGGACGGCGCTTGTCGGCCCGCCGGAAGCGATGGAAGAAGACATGCTCGATTTCGCCTATGACGTCCGGCCGACGTCACGGCTTTCCTGTCAGATCAAGATGTCGGATGCCCTCGACGGTCTCGTGGTCCACGTTCCCGAGCGCCAGGCCTGACATCAAATTCCTGAAAACGGATTGCGGCCAGCCGGCGCGCCTTGGCGCGACCGGCCCCATTGCCGTGGGCGCGAAAAATCACCGGCGTTACCGTGCAGGGATCGAGGCGCAGGGACGAGGCAAAAAAAGCCTCGCCGGTCTATGGGACAAGCGAGGCGAGGAGGGCGCATCGCAGCGAGGAAAGGGAGGAAACAACCTGCTGCTATGATGTGGATGCGCCAGGAGAACCTGTTACAAACTGCTTCATGCTGCACGGGGAGAAACATATCCTCCCGGTCACCGTTGAAATGAACATAGGGTGATTTGCGCATTTGCGCTATCGCAAGAATTCATCCGTCATTTTACGCATAAAACGACAAAGCTTGCATCGCATCGCGGGTTTTCATCGCAATTGTGCTGGCAATACTGAGCGGCCGGGCGGCCTTTACTCACTTCCCGTTTTTCAGGCGGTGCGTCAGCAGGCGCATCATGCGGTCGTTGAAGTTCTTCGATTCGATGCGGTCGAAACGGGCCTGATCGGCATCGTGACGCGCGACGGCGTCGGCGGTGGCGCGGTCCACGCGCGCCTGCATGCGCTCGCAATCGGGTTCCGACGGCAGACGCCGCAACTTGCGCTCCAGGTCGCGGGCATGGGTGCGGGCGATCTCCGCATGCCGCTCCTCGTGGCGCTTGATGTCGCTGGATAGCGTATCCCAGATCAGCGCCAGCGACGGGGTCGCGCGATTGCGGTTCTTCCAGCGCGGCAGGATGATCTGCGTGGAGAGCACGACCTTGGCCTCGCCGACCGCACAGCGGTTGTTGCGGCGCACGTAGGTTACCGAGCCGCCCCACTTGATCTTCGTCGCGCCCGGATGCCGCGAGCCGCTGCGCTTCATCATCGGCCCGCGCTTCGACAGTTCCGCATCGAGTTCGGCGGCGGTGCGTCCGCCGACCGGGAAATAGGAGAAGGTCTTGGTGGTGATCGTCTGTGCACCGGCTGGCTGGAAAGGGAGCGAGGCGAGGGCGGCAAGGGCCATCAAGCGGGCGATGGTCTTCATTCGAATCCGTATTCCTTTCGCGCCGGCGGGCAAGCCCGACGGTGTGCCGGCAATGCGCCGGTTGAACTTCGTCTAAGCTTGGGGCATAGGCTCGGCAAGCGCAACACCCATTCGGGATCGCTGGTTAACCGCCGGAGGAAAACGCCATGTTCTCGCCGTTCGATCCCTTCCGCTGGTCGCTCGCCCATGGCCGGCTTCTGGAGCTCGGCCCGCGCGGCATCCTGATGGCGATCGTCAACGTCACGCCGGACTCCTTTTCCGACGGCGGGCGCTTCGACAGCGCGGACGCTGCCGTGGCGCGGGCGATCCTGTGTCTCGAAGAGGGTGCGGAGATCATCGACATCGGCGGCGAATCGACGAGGCCGGGTGCAGCATCCGTCTCGGCGGCCGAGGAGCAGGACCGGATCCTGCCGGTCATCGAGGCGCTTGCCGGCACCACGGATGCCATCATCTCCGTGGACACCTACCGCGCCGAAACGGCGCGGCTTGCGGTCGCCGCGGGCGCCCATATCGTCAATGACGTGCATGGGTTGCAGCGCGAGCCCGATATCGCGGAGGTCGCGGCGCAGAGCGGGGCGGGGCTCTGCATCATGCATACGGGACGTGATCGCGAGAAGCGGCCGGATGTGGTGGAGGACCAGTATCTCTTCCTCGGACGGTCGCTGGAGATCGCCCGCGCAGCCGGTGTGCCGCGTGAGGCCATGGTGCTCGACCCCGGCTTCGGCTTTGCCAAGGACGCGGACGAGAACCTGGAACTGATGGCGCGGTTCGGCGAACTCTACGGTTTCGAGCTGCCCATCCTTGCCGGCACGTCGCGCAAGCGTTTCCTCGGCGCGGTGACGGGACGCGAGGCGGCGGAAGACCGCGATGCTGGCACGGCCGCCACGACCGCCTTGCTGCGCATGGCCGGTGCGGCGGTCTTCAGGGTACACGATGTCGCAATCAACAGGGACGCATTGGCCGTTGCCGATGCTATGCTTTCAGCGCGGCGCAGGGTCGCTGCGCGCGAGGCGCAGGGCGAAACGCCGGCGAGACAGGATACACCATGACCACCAGCTACACGATCACGCTCAAGAATTGCGCCTTCTTCGCCCGCCACGGCCTGCACGATGCGGAAGAGTTTCTCGGGCAGCGCTTCTTCGTCGATGCGGAACTCGACGTGCTGCCGCTTCGCCCGCTGTCGGACGACGCCATCGATTCGACGGTGGATTACGGCGTGGCCTTCCAGGAAATCGAAAAGATCGTGACCGGCCAGCGCCGTTATCTGATCGAGGCGCTGGCGCAGGAGATCGCGACGGTTCTCTGTGCGCGTTTCCCGCAGATTTCGCGCGCCCGCATCACCGTGCGCAAGCCCAATGCGCCGGTGCCGGGCGTTCTGGACTATGTCCAGGTCACGGTCGATCATGTCGTCTGAGACGTTTCGCCGGGCCACGCTCGGCCTCGGCGGCAATATCGGCGATCCCGCCCATGCGATGGCCGCGGCGCTGCGCGCGCTCGATTTGCGTGCGGATTGCCGGGTGCTGGCGGTGTCGCGGCTCTATCGCACGCCGCCCTGGGGAAAGACGGACCAGGACTGGTTCTTCAACGCCTGCGCGCTCATCGAAACCAAGCTGGCGCCCGAGCCTCTGCTCGACATCTGCCTGGGTATCGAGCGCGACATGAAGCGCGAGCGCATCGAGCGCTGGGGACCGCGCACCATCGATATCGACGTTCTGACCTATGAGGGTGTGGAGCAGGCCGGCGGGCGGCTGGAGCTGCCGCATCCGCGCATGACGGGGCGCGGCTTCGTGCTCATGCCGCTTGCCGATGTCGCGCCGTTGCTAATGGTCGAAGGTCGGCCCGTCACCGCATGGCTGGAAGCGGCGGATGTCTCGGGCATAGAGCCGGCAAGCGCCGGCCCGGACTGGTGGCGGACTACTTGATCGAACCGACGGCGATGTCGTCGAGATTGCGGTCGAGCGACAGGCCGATGACCGGGATCATCTTGTCTTCGACCTTCACCGAGATGGTGATGTTCATCTTCTTGTCGCCGTCGAGGCGTGCGATCATGGCGCCGTTCAGCTTCTGGCGGTTGATGCCCACCACGACCTTGTTGCCATTGACCTGGCCGGACACGATGTCCATGCCCTTGCCGGCGGCGCCGTCGAGGAACTTGCCCTTGTAGGTGCTGCCTGCCTTGCTGATCAGCGCGGACATCGGCTGCTTGAACACGCCGACGCGGCAGAAGCCATCGAGCTGGATGCCGGCGCCCTTGGCGGCGACGGGGTTGCCCGTCAGGTCGCAGTTGAACTTGGTGCCCTTGTATTTTCCGGCGACGATTTCACCCGCGCCCTGCCAGTTGCCGGCGACCTGTTCGAAGAAGGCCCTGTCGCGCTGCGAGGCGGATGCGGGAAGCGCAATGGCGCTGGCTGCGAGAATGGCCGCTGCGGAGGCGCGGGCGATCAAAGAGGTGCGCGAGTACATGAACGATCCTTGATGGGCGATGGCCGTTGGCCTGCTTTGTGCGTTCAGGTTTGCGCGAAAATGGTTAACGGACGGTTTCCGGCGGGCGTGCTCGCGTCTTTTGATGGCGCATGACGGCCCGGGAAACCGGGGTGTTGCAGCAAGGTCACGCCTCGTCGCGGCGGCTGCCCGTGGTGCCGGGCGTCAGGTCGCCAATGAAATCGCCGATGCCGGGGCGCTTGAGCGCGCGAAAGGGCATGGGCCGGCAGAGGTCCATGGCGGCGATGCCGATGCGGGCGGTCATCAGGCCGTTGATGACGCCTTCGCCGAGCCTTGCGGAGAGTTTCGAGGCCAGCCCATGGCCCAGGACCTGCTGCACGAGGCTGTCGCCCATCGCGATCGATCCAGTCACGGCGAGATGGGCGATCACGTCACGCATCAGCCGCAGCATGCCGATCTTGCCCGGGCGTCCGCCGTAGAGTTCGGCCATGCTGCGCACCAACCGGCTGCTTTCATAGATGACATAGCCGAGGTCCACCAGCGCGCGCGGGCTGACGGCGGTGACGATGGAGACGCGCTTGGATGCGCCGAGGATCAGCGCACGGGCCTCGCGGTCGAGCGGGCTCATCAATTCGCGCTCGGCAAGCTCGATCAGATGAGCGGCATCGATGATCTCGCCGTCGGTTTCGGCAAGCCGTGCACGGCCGCGCGCCGTCTGCGGGCGGGCGGCGAGCAACTGGACGAGACGGGCGACCATGACCCGGCCGCCGGCCGGCGTGGGCGAGGCGGCCGCCTCCTCGATATCGTGCTTGAGATCCTGCACGGCGGCGAGGCGGCGAAGGCCGATCAGCTCGCGCAGCACGACGCCGAGAAGGGCGAGGACCGCCACCACGGCGGCGGCGAGGGCGAGGTAGCCCAGCCAGTCGTTGCGGCTGAACAGGTCGCGGATCAGGGCATCGACCCAGAGGCCCACGGCGAGCGATATCAGCACGCCGAGCGCGCCGAAGACGATGCGGCCGAGCGTGATGCGGCGAGGACGCGGTGCGGCGACGGGCGGGGTAAGGTCGGGCAGGTCCGCCGTCGTTGCGATGAAGGGGTCCTCCGCGTCCGTGGTCAGCCGCACGGGTGCGTCGAAGGCTGCGGGCGCACGGGTGCGTTCGCTCTCCGGCCGGGTGGTTGCATCGGCCGGCAGGGAGAAGGCGGCGGGCTTGCGCGGACGGTCGGTCATGCGAGCCGGTCTCCGATCAGATATTGCAGCGCGCGGTCGAGCCGTATGTGCGGCACCGACAGTTTCAGCCCGCCGCCGGTTTCCTCGATATGGGGCGGGCGAAAGCGCACGAAGTTGAGCAGGTGTTCGCCTTCAGGAGCCGATTCAAGCGCTTCGAAAAGTGAATCCGGATTCTTCGGCAAGTCACCGGGAAATATCGCGGTTTTGCGTTCGCCATCGAAAATTTCGCCGTTGATTTTCTCACCCGCCATGGGCACGCCGACGATCACGGGCAGGTCCTCGCCGCCATGCTTGACGGTGGCCTCGCGGGTGGCGCGCACGGAGGCGAGCGCCATCACCTCGATGCCCGCGCCGCTCATGCCGATGCGCTCGATGGCGCGCTCGACGAGGCGGCGGGTGACGGCCTCCAGTCGCGGATGGCTTTCATGATGCAGGTGATCGGCCTTGGTGGCGGCGATCACGATGCGGTCGATACGCCGCGTGACGAAGGAGGACAGGAAGCTATTCGAGCCAGCACGGAAACAATCCAGCACGTCGCCGAGCGCGCGCTCCAGATCGTGCACGGCCTCCGCGCCGCGATTGATCGCCTGGAGCGCATCGATCAGCACGATCTGCCGGTCGAGGCGGGCGAAGTGCTCACGAAAGAACGGGCGCACCACATGGGACTTGTAGGCTTCGTAGCGCCGCTCCATCATCGCCTGCAAGGAACCGCGCGCCGGGTTGCCCTTGGCAAGGTCGGGCAGCGGCGCGAAGGTGAGCGCCGGCGAGCCTTCCAGATCGCCCGGCATCAGGAAGCGGCCCGGCGGCAGGGTGGACAGCGAGCGCTCGTCGGATTTGCAGGCACGCAGATAGGCGGTGAAGGCCTCCGCGAGCGCCCGCGCCGTCGCCTCCGACGCATCGGCCGCCGGATCGACCGTCGTGGACAGAGCCAGCCAGTCGCGGGCAAGCTCGGCGCGGACACCGGAGCTTGCGAGTGCAACGGTCTTTTCGCTGAAGGTCCGGTAATCCTGCGCCAGCAGGGGAAGATCGAGCAGCCATTCGCCGGGATAATCGACGATGTCGATGGAGAGTTTGCCGGGCGAAAACAGCCGGCCCCAGCCGGAGGCGCTTTCATATTCCAGCGTGAGGCGGAGCTGCGATATGGCGCGGGTCGAATCCGGCCAGACGCGGTCGGCCACCAGCGCACGGATATGGTCCTCGTACTGGAAGCGCGGCACGGCATCATCCGGCTGCGGTTCCAGGCGGATCTTCGAGACCCGGCCGGAGCGCCCGGCCTCGAACAGCGGCAGGCGTCCGCCGTTCAGAAGATTGTGTACGAGCGAGGAGATGAAAACCGTCTTGCCGGCGCGCGACAGGCCCGTCACGCCGAGCCGGATCGACGGGTTGACGAGATTGGTGGCGCGGCCCGTCAGCGCGTCGAGCGCGAGCAGGGCTTCATCGGTCAGGGTCGTCAGGCTGGGGGGCACGATTTCTCTTCCATCATCGAAGGCGATATAGGAAACCCGACGACGCCGAAAAAGAGGCGCCGGGACGCCCGCGCGTCTTTCAGCGCAGAGGGCGCGGCGCCATGAAGCCCGCCAGGCAGGCGCCGCCCTGGTCGCTGTATGTCGGGCGGTTGTCGAAATCCAGGATGGCGAGACCGGCGGTGGGATAGCCCAAGGGCGCCGCGGTCTCGGCGATCTCACGGCCGACGAGGCTATGGAAGAACGCCTCGACCATCGGATTGTGACCGACGATCATCACCGACGTTTCCGCGCGGGCGGCGAAGGCCAGTTCGGCATAGGTCTCGATTCCGCCGGAATAGAGCGAATCCACATAATCGATCGGCAGCTCCTCGCCAACCGTGCGGCGGAACGGCGCCGCCGTCTGACGGCAGCGCAGGGCCGTGGAGGAGAGGATGAGGGCCGGCCGGTAGCCCTGGTCGGCGGCTTCTTCGGCGATGACCTCTGCCTCGGCGAAGCCTTCGTCGTCAAGAGCGCGCTCGAAATCGGACTGGCCCGGCTGCGCCCAGGCGGCGCGGGCGTGGCGAAGGATGTAGAGCCGGAAAGCCGGCGTGCCGAGAGATGTCAAATCGATGCTCCATCCGCCCGCGGCCGACCATCAGAACCGCTTTCCGACTTCATGTCTTTCCCCGCGGCAAAGATCAACCGGTTTCGCGGGCGGATGCATTCACGATTGCGGGGAATGGCAGCGCGGCCCGTCAAATAAAATCTTGATAGGGTGCCCTTGGGGGACGGAAAGTCGTGCCTATATTCTCGGCACGCGCCGAAGGCGGAGCAGGCGGTCTTCCTTCCAACGGCCGCGGCAATGCCGTCTTCGGCGCGATATGGGAGCGGCTGTTTTGCCATCCTATTGTAATTTTGATGAAATATTACTCTGGCAAGGTCCAAAACATAGGCACGCGTGAAAACCGTGGGTAAGTCTCAGAAGGCTTGAAACGGCGTAATTGTAGGGATATACAGCGCGCCTTGAGATGTTCTTCAGGAGAATCGCGTTGAGTGAGAAGATCGATCTTAGCAATTTCGTCCTCAATGAGGACGATGAATTCATGAGTGCCAGCCAGCGGGCTTACTTTCGAGCGAAGCTTAACGCCTGGAAAAACGACATTCTGCGCGAAGCGCGCGAAACTCTCGAACATCTGGCCGAAGAAAGCGCCAATCATCCGGATCTCGCAGACCGGGCATCCTCGGAAACCGACCGCGCCATCGAGCTTCGGGCTCGTGACCGCCAGCGCAAGCTGATCTCCAAGATCGATGCCGCGTTGCAGCGCCTGGACGAGGGGACATACGGGTACTGCGAGGAAACGGGTGAGCCGATCGGCCTCAAGCGTCTCGACGCCCGTCCGATCGCAACGCTGTCCATCGAGGCGCAGGAGCGTCACGAGCGCCGCGAAAAGGTGTATCGCGACGAATAGGCGTCTGCCTGACGGGCGAAACGGGCACCGGGGGCCAACCCTCCACGCTCGTTCCTCAGGAAGCCGAAATAACTCAAACCCCTGGAGCTTCCGCTTCCAGGGGTTTTTTCTTGGCCGCATCAGCCCTTGCGGTTGGCGGCGATCTCGCCGAGCAGGCGCGCCATCTCGGCTTCCGTCTCCTCACGGCTCTTGCCGGCCGGCTGCTGCGCCTGTCCGGCCATGGCGGCGGTCTGTGTCGGGTTCGACGTCGGCTGGGCGGCGGTGCGCACCTGGCCGGCACCGGCGGTCGGCGCGGGATTGTTCGCCATCTCCGCTTCGAGCAGCTTTTCGAATTCGCTGACGAGGGCCGGATTGTCCGCGGCGCTGCCTTCCGGTCTGACCGGCGTCGCCGTAACGGCGGTTACCGGGCGCTGCTGCGCGACCTGATGGCTCTGGGCGGGAACGACAGCCGGGTTCACGGCGCCCACGGACGAAGCCGTTGCGGTTGCCACGGGCTGCGGCGTCAGCACGCGCTGGCGGTTCTGCTCCAGCAGGTCTTCCACGCGCTTTTCGGGCGTGCGCTGCTGCTGGCCCGGCTGCGTCTGCTGCACGGCGGAAACCGGCTGGGACACGCTACGTGCGGGGACCGGGCGCGCATCCTCATCGCCGGCATAGAGCACCTTGCCCATGGCGGAGACGCCATCCTGTGCCGTGGCCGGCCGTCGCTCGGTGGTGGTGGTCGGGGTTGCAGCCGTGACGCTTGCCGCCGGCCGGGTGACCACGGGTGTCTCCACGGCGGCGACGGCGGGTTCGCGTCGTGTGGGCTCGGCCCGCTCGACCGTCTCGACGGGCTTTTCGGCAGGCTGCACGCTTTCGCTCGGCGTCGTCACGATCCGCGATTCGATGACGATGTCCGTGGGGCCGCCGATCATGACGAGGTGTTCCACGTCGTCGCGCCGGACGAGAACGAGGCGGCGGCGCGTATCGATCGCGGCGGCATCCAGCACCGCAAGGCGGGGCGTGCGGTTGCGGCCGCCGCGAATGAAGGGCGAAGACGGACGGCCCCGGATGATCCACAGCACCAGCGCGAGGCAGAGAAGGCCGAGCAGGACGACGACCACGGCGATGACGAACTTCTGACCGTTGTCTGCGAGGATCTCAGGCAACATGGCGCGTGCACTCCTTTTGTCCGGTCGGCCCCAGCCGCTCACCACGGCATCTGACGGCCTTTTGCGAGGTCCTACAAGCGCTTGGCGACGGTTGTCCAGCATCCATTGCCGTCGCGCTTGCGTCGTAACTATGGCGGCGCGCGGAAAATACGAGGGTTTTGGCGGTAATATTCCCTGTGAATTCGCGGCCTTGCTTCCCCTCGGCGGCTTTTTGCGCTTCCCTCGGGCAGCTAAACATGATTCTCGCATCGTTGCCGCGCCACGTGAAGGGCAGGCGCGTTGCATATGAGGGATTGATGACGACGATGAAACGGCCGGGCGACGACAATCTGCCGATCGTGGACCGCGGCTTGCGGCCGGCGATGGCGCTTCGCGTCGTGCTGCTGGCCGTCGTGCTGGCGGCCTCGGCCGGTGCCTTCATCGTTTTCAAGAACCAGCTCGACAACGAACTCGTGCTCGGCGTGCTGGGCGTGCTTGCCATGGCGGGGATCTTCTTCGTCGTGTCGGCGCTGATCGGTTTCATCGAGTTCATGCCGGAACCTGCCGGTGCCGACGATCTCGCGCATGCCTTTCTCGACAGCCATCCCGACGGCACCGTCATCACCGATCGCAAGGGACGCATCGTCTATGCCAATGCCGCCTATGGCGCGCTGACCGGCGCGCGGGGCGACGCGGAAGTGCAGTCGCTCGAGACGCTGCTGTCGCGCAACCGCGACGCCACGGAAGCCGTCTACCGCCTCACCAACGGCCTGCACGAGGGCAAGGAGGGCGCCGAGGAATTCCGCGTCCAGAAATCCCTCGACGCGTCCGCCTCGGCCGGTTCCGGCGCGCACTGGTACCGGCTGAAGGCCCGCGTGCTGCCCAACGGCAAGAAGGCCGGGCGGCCGCTCTATATCTGGCAGATCTCGGATATCACCTCGGAGCGCGACGATCAGGAGCGGTTCTTCAAGGAGTTGCAGAACGCGATCGATTATCTCGACCACGCGCCCGCGGGCTTCTTCTCCGCCGGCCGCAAGGGCGAGATCGTCTATCTCAACGCGACGCTCGCGGAGTGGCTGGGCATCGACCTCACGAAGTTCCATCCGGGATCGCTGTCGATCGCCGATGTGGTGGCGGGCGAGGGGCTTGCGCTCATCCAGTCCGTGCAGGCCGAGCCTGGCCTGAAGCGCACCGAGACGCTCGATCTCGACCTGCGCAAGACGAATGGCCAGAGCCTGCCGGTGCGCATCGTGCACCGCGTGTCCTCCATGCGCGACGGTGCGCCCGGCGACAGCCGCACCATCGTCCTGGCGCGCGAGGAGGGCGGCGAGGCCGACCAGTCCGCTTCGATCGCCTCCATGCGTTTCACGCGTTTCTTCAACAACACGCCGATGGCGATCGCCTCCGTCGACGGCAACGGACGCATCCTGCGCACCAACGCGCCGTTCCTGAAGCTGTTTTCCGGCGTCGTGTCGCGTGACGACATCGATCGCGGCGCCAAGCTTGAGACCATCGTGCACGAGACGGACCGGCTGCGCCTGCAGGCCGCGTTCGATGCGGCCAAGGACCGGCAGGGCGATATCCCGCCGATCGATTCGCTGCATCCCGCCGACGACGGGCGCCACTTCCGTTTCTACGTGAACGCCGTCATCGACCAGAGCGACGAGGCGCCGGAGGAGGCGGCCATCGTCTACGCCGTGGAGATCACCGAGCAGAAGGCGCTCGAGACTCAGATGGCGCAGACCCAGAAGATGAACGCGGTCGGAACGCTCGCCGGCGGCATCGCGCACGATTTCAACAACGTGCTGACGGCCATCCTGCTCTCGTCCGACCATCTCCTGCTGTCGGCGCGTCCCGCCGATGCAAGCTTTGCCGATCTCATGGAGATCAAGCGCAACGCCAACCGCGCCGCGGTGCTGGTGCGCCAGCTGCTCGCCTTCTCGCGCAAGCAGACGATGCGCCCGACGGTGCTCAACCTCACCGACGTGATCGGCGACCTGCGCATGCTGGTCGACCGGATGACCGGCACCAATGTGAAGATCAATGTCGATTACGGCCGCGACCTGTGGACGGTGAAGACGGATCTCGGCCAGTTCGAGCAGGTGCTGATCAACCTCGCCGTCAACGCTCGCGATGCCATGCCGGACGGCGGCACCATCACGTTCCGTACCCGGAATGTGGAGGCCGAGGAGGCCGCAGCGCGCAACCTGCGCGACCTGCCGCCCGGCGACTATGTCGAAGTGGAGGTTTCCGACCAGGGAACCGGCATACCGCCCGAGATCATCGACAAGATCT
This sequence comes from Shinella sumterensis, assembly GCF_004514425.2. Taxonomy (GTDB): domain Bacteria; phylum Pseudomonadota; class Alphaproteobacteria; order Rhizobiales; family Rhizobiaceae; genus Shinella; species Shinella sumterensis. Next base: position 12,112 of record NZ_MYFN02000003.1, on the reverse strand, counting down.
TCGAGCCCTTCTTCACGACCAAGGATGTCGGCAAGGGCACGGGCCTCGGCCTCTCGATGGTCTACGGCATCGTCAAGCAGACCGGCGGCTACATCTATCTGGATTCGGAAGTCGGCAAGGGCACGACCTTCCGCATCCTGCTGCCGCGCCATGTGGAAGAGGCCGTTCCCGTCGATACCGCGGCCGATGCCGCGCAAACCGGCGCCCAGCCGGTCGCATCCGTCGCACAGATTGCCGAGAAGGAGCCGCGCGACCTCACCGGCGGTTCGGCCGTCGTGCTTCTCGTCGAGGATGAGGAAGCCGTCCGCCGCGGCGGAAAGCGCATGCTGGAAACCCGCGGCTATACGGTGCATGAGGCCGGATCGGGCGTGGAAGCGCTCGACATCATGGACGAATTGAACGGCGCCGTGGATATCGTCGTGTCCGACGTCGTGATGCCCGAAATGGACGGGCCGTCTCTGCTGCGCGAACTGCGCAAGTCCTATCCGGATCTCAAGTTCATCTTCGTCTCGGGTTACGCCGAGGACGCCTTCGCCCGTAACCTGCCCGCCGACGCCAAGTTCGGCTTCCTGCCAAAACCGTTCTCGCTGAAGCAGCTGGCTGAAGCCGTGCGGGAAATGCTGGACGAAGGGTAGGGCGTCTTCGCTTCACGTGCTTATCCGACGGTGATTATATTGCTTGCAAATACAGCAAGAGACTAGGCTCAGGACCTATTAATTTGGTTTGAGCTGTGATTCACGGTTTCTGGAAGGAGACCGTGATGAGTGATTTGTTTCTGTTGAGCGAGAGCCAGATGGCTCGGATCGCACCGCATTTTCCCCTGGCTCATGGCGTTCCCCGCGTCGATGATCGTCGCGTCGTCAGTGGCATTGTCTACGTCATCAAGCATGGCCTGCAATGGAAGGACGCGCCAAAAGACTACGGGCCACACAAAACGCTCTATAACCGGTTCATCTGCTGGAGCCGCCTTGGCGTATTCGACGACATCTTCTCGGCGCTGGCCGGTGAAGGCCCAAGGCCGGAGCGTATCATGATCGACGCCACACATCTGAAAGCACACCGAACGGCGGCGAGCCTGCTCAAAAAGGGGATGTTCCCCGTCGTATCGGGCGAACCAAAGGCGGACTGAACTCCAAGCTGCACACCGTATGCGACGGCGAGGGACGCCCGATCATCATGCTGCTCAGTGAGGGCCAGATGAGCGACCATAGAGGCGCTCGTCTCATGCTGAATGCCTTGCCACCAGCCAGGACGCTGATTGCTGACCGTGGATATGACAGCAAGACCTTCCGGCAAGCCTTGGAGGCAAAGGGCATCGAACCCTGCATTCCTTCAAGCCGCAGCAGGAAGGTGCCATATTCCTATGACAAGGCGCTCTACCGCAAACGCCACAAGGTCGAGAACCTCTTTGCCAAGCTCAAGGACTGGCGGCGCATCGCAACCCGATACGACCGGTGCGCGCATACTTTCTTCTCAGCCATCTGCATCGCAGCAACCGTCATCTTCTGGCTTTAATCAATGAGTCCTGAGCCTAGGCTTGGATAAAATTGAGCCAGTATCTGGTCGTGGCGAGATGGATCATGCCGGAGAAGCTATTCGCGAGTTGATCTTCTCTGGTTGCGATGGCACGGTTGATTTTTTGATGTCCGGACGTTCGCTCGATGCAATTTCACTGCTTGTATAGCGTCCGGCCGAATAGCACTGACTTCGGTTGCAGCGGGGCTCTATCAATGCCAAAACGGCGACATGAAGAACATCCAGATCATCGATGATGCTGACAACGCTACCTACAGCCTTTTCCAGGCGACGGAGGCGGAGTTTGAAGCAATCTTCCCGAACGGACGAGATATCGAACTGGCCGAGGATTTGCTCGACCGACTTGGAGAGGAAATGGCCGGTGCTGTGTTGGCGCCAATCTGGAGCCGCCCAATCCTGAAGCGCGATGCGCTTGGCATCCATGGCACTCTGTTTTACGACAATGACCGTCGGCGCGACCACATCCCGCCGTCAAAGCGTGAAGTGGATTGGAACGAAGGCGCGATCAACCAAGCCCAACGAGACTTGTTCGCCAAGCATCGCTAGTGTTCCCACGTCGCGTAGCGAAAAGCGGCCGGATCAAACCGGCCGCTACGTCGTTATCAGGCCACCATCGCGACGGCGATCTCTGCCGCCAGGCGGGCATTGTTCTCCACGAGCGCGATGTTCGTCTTGAGGCTGCGGCCGTCGGTCAGGTGGAACAGGCTGTCGAGCAGGTAGGGCGTGACGGCCTTGCCGGCGATCTCGTCACGCTCGGCATTGTCGAGCGCGCGGGTGATGTAGATTTCCATCTCCTCGCGCGGGATCTCGTCGGCCTGCGGCACCGGATTGGCGATCAGCATGCCGCCGTCGACGCCGAGCTGGTCGCGCACCGTCTGGAAGTTGGCGATCGCCGCCGGGCTGTTGAGCGTCAGCGGGCTCTTCAGGCCCGAATCGCGCGACCAGAAGGCCGGGAAGATGGCGCTGTCATAGGTCACGACCGGCACGCCGCGCGTTTCCAGCACCTCCAGCGTCTTGGGGATGTCGAGGATCGCCTTGGGGCCGGCGCAGACGACGATCACGCCAGTGCGCGCGAGTTCCTCGAGGTCGGCCGAGATGTCGAAGGTCTCTTCCGCGCCGCGGTGAACCCCGCCGATGCCGCCGGTGGCGAAGACCCTGATGCCGGCGCGCGCAGCACCGATCATCGTGGCGGCGACCGTGGTCGCGCCCGTACGGCGCTCGGCAATGGCAAACGCCATATCGGCGCGCGATACCTTCATCGCGCCCTTGGTCTGCGCGAGCGCCTCGAGCTGGGTGGCTTCCAGGCCGATATGCAGCACGCCCTCGATGACGGCGATGGTGGCCGGCACGGCGCCGTTGTCGCGGATGATCGTCTCCACGCTGCGCGCCATATCGAGATTGCCCGGATAGGGCATGCCGTGCGTGATGATTGTCGATTCGAGGGCGACGATCGGCGCGCCGCGGGCCTTGGCGGCGGCGACTTCGTCCGAATACTGCATCGGCAGGAGGGAGGAGACGGGTCTGGTCATGCGATGTCCTTGAAGGATTTTGGGCAAAAAAGTCTCATGACAGGATTTCGGCAGGCGGCACAAGAGAAAGTGCGTCGGCAAGGGCCGTCTGCGACATTTCCTCCGCAACGGCGAGCGGCGAGCGCACGGTGATGACGGCGGCGGCAACGCCATGGCGCAACGCCTCGTCGATCGGCACCCCGCGAAGCCACGCGTCGAGAAAGCCGGAGGCGAGCGAATCGCCCGCGCCGGTGACATCGCCGAGCGCCGGTATGGCCGGCGGCACCACCGAAGCGGCACGCTTCTCGTCAAAGGCGATGACGCCTCTGCCGCCGCGCGTGACCACGCCGGCGCGAAGGCCAACGGCGCGCAGCGCGTCGGGCCAGTCGGCCGGGTTTTCCGGGCTGGCGCCGCAGAGCGTGCGCGCCTCCGCCTCGTTCATGAACAGGAAGGCGAGGGCGGGCAGGGTTTTTCCAAGGCGCACGACCTTGGCCGGCGAAATGGCGATGGCGGCAAGCGGAATGCCGGCTTCCCGCGCCATCGCTGCCATCGCCTCCAACGTTTCCGCCGGCAGGTTGGCATCGGTCAGCAGGGCGCCCGCTTCGGCAATCGCCTCGCGCATGGCGCGCTGTTGCAGCCGGCGCGGCGAAAACAGCCGGTAAAGCTCCATGTCGGCCAGCGCGATGACGAGGTTGCCGTCGCGCTCGATGATCGCCGTGTAGCTCGGGGTCGCGCGGTCGAGAAAGGTGAAGGGCGTGTCCTCGACGCCCGCCGCCTGTGCGGCGGCCGCGACGATCTCGCCGTCCGTGTCGCCGCCACGCGGCGAGACCAGCCGCACGCGGCGGCCGAGCCGGGCGAGATTGCGCGCCGCATTGAAGGCGCCGCCGCCCGCTTCCACGAACCACCCGCCCGGATTGCTGGCGCCGGGCACCGTCTCGCCGGCAATGCGCCCGCGCCTGTCCACATGGGCGCCGCCCATCACCAGTATCGTTCTGTCCGTCATCACAGTCCTTCGCATCCGCATGCCGATTCGTCCGTCCCAGGCAGGTTGCAGGGCGGTCAAACCGTTGTTTTCAATCCACGATCATCCACTTGAAACGAAAGTAGAACACACGCCTGATTTGCCAATTCACTCAAATGGATGAACGGTCCTTGCAAAAAGAGAACAAAATGTGTACATAGCTTTCATCGGCGGGTTCGTTGCCTGTCTTGCTTCAATAACCTAAAGGTGGACAAAATGGCACAGAACAGTTTGCGGCTCGTAGAGGATAAAACAGTGGATAAAAGCAAGGCACTCGAAGCGGCTCTCTCCCAGATCGAGCGCTCGTTCGGCAAGGGCTCCATCATGAAGCTCGGCGGCAAGGACAGCGTGGTGGAGATCGAGACGGTTTCGACCGGCTCGCTCAGCCTGGATGTCGCGCTCGGCATCGGCGGCCTGCCCAAGGGGCGCATCATCGAAATCTACGGGCCGGAAAGCTCGGGCAAGACGACGCTGGCACTGCAGACCATCGCCGAGGCGCAGAAGAAGGGCGGCATCTGCGCCTTCGTGGACGCCGAGCACGCACTGGATCCGGTCTATGCCCGCAAGCTCGGCGTGGACCTGGAGAACCTCCTCATTTCGCAGCCGGATACCGGTGAGCAGGCGCTGGAAATCACCGATACGCTGGTCCGTTCCGGCGCCATCGACGTGCTGGTGGTCGATTCGGTCGCGGCACTCACGCCGCGCGCCGAAATCGAAGGCGAGATGGGCGAAAGCCTGCCGGGGCTTCAGGCCCGCCTGATGAGCCAGGCGCTGCGCAAGCTGACGGCCTCCATCTCCAAATCCAACACGATGGTCATCTTCATCAATCAGATCCGCATGAAGATCGGCGTCGTCTACGGTTCGCCGGAAGTGACGACGGGTGGCAACGCCCTGAAGTTCTACGCCTCCGTGCGTCTCGATATCCGCCGCATCGGTGCGGTGAAGGAGCGTGACGAGGTGATCGGCAACCAGACCCGCGTCAAGGTCGTCAAGAACAAGATGGCGCCGCCCTTCAAGCAGGTCGAATTCGACATCATGTATGGCGAGGGCGTTTCCAAGACCGGCGAGCTCATCGATCTCGGCGTCAAGGCCGGCATCGTCGAAAAGTCGGGTGCCTGGTTCTCCTACAACAGCCAGCGTCTCGGCCAGGGCCGCGAGAACGCCAAGACGTTCCTGCGTGACAACCCGGACCTCGCGCGCGAGATCGAGACGTCGCTGCGTCAGAATGCCGGTCTCATCGCCGATCGCTTCCTGGAAAACGGCGGTCCCGATCCGAACGATGCCGAAGACGCGGCGAACATGTAGTCTTCCCGCAACGCTTTCGGAAAACGACGGAAAACCGGCCTTTCTTCGCGAAGGGCCGGTTTCTTCGTGTCTGGACAGGTGCCGGGCCGGACGATAAAAGCCTTCAGTTCTCGCGCATGCCCGCGGTTTCAGGCCTTCCTTCGGAAGGCGTCGGGCGAAGCGCGGTTTCGACGGAATTCGCGGATGGACGGTCCACAAGGCCTTCCGGGCGGGCACTCCGGCCGGCGAGGCGGTGTCGCGTCGCTGTGGGGCAATTGGGTGGATGACGCGCCGGTTCCGGTGCAGACAGTGCTAAGATGAAGGACGCGATATGAGCGGCGTGAATGACATCCGGTCGACTTTTCTCGACTATTTCCGCAAGAACGGGCACGAGGTCGTGGCCTCCAGCCCCCTTGTGCCGCGTAACGATCCGACGCTCATGTTCACCAATGCCGGCATGGTGCAGTTCAAGAACGTCTTCACGGGGCTGGAGACGCGGCCCTACACCAAGGCGACGACGGCCCAGAAGGTCGTGCGCGCCGGCGGCAAGCACAACGATCTCGACAATGTCGGCTATACCGCGCGTCATCTGACCTTCTTCGAGATGCTCGGCAACTTCTCCTTCGGCGATTACTTCAAGGAGCAGGCGATCGAGCATGCCTGGACGCTCGTCACCAAGGGCTTCGACCTGCCGAAGGATCGTCTTCTCGTCACCGTCTATGCCGATGACGACGAGGCCGCGCTGCTGTGGAAGAAGATCGCCGGTTTCTCCGACGACCGCATCATCCGCATCCCGACCTCCGACAATTTCTGGCAGATGGGCGATACCGGCCCCTGCGGCCCCTGTTCGGAAATCTTCATCGACCAGGGCGAGCATGTCTGGGGCGGCCCTCCGGGCTCGCCGGAAGAGGACGGCGACCGGTTCCTGGAGTTCTGGAACCTCGTCTTCATGCAGTTCGACCAGACCGCGCCCGGCGAGCGCAGTCCGCTGCCGCGTCCGTCCATCGATACCGGCATGGGCCTGGAACGCATGGCCTGCATCCTCCAGGGCGTGCAGAGCGTTTTCGAGACCGACCTGTTCCGCACGCTGATTGCCGCCGTCGAGGAAACGGTGGGCACCAAGGCCGAGGGCGAGGCCGCCGCGAGCTGCCGCGTCATCGCCGATCACCTGCGCTCGTCCGCGTTCCTGATCGCCGACGGCGTGCTGCCCTCGAACGAAGGCCGCGGCTACGTCCTGCGCCGCATCATGCGCCGCGCCATGCGTCACATGCAGCTGCTCGGCGCCAAGGAGCCGCTGATGTGGTCGCTGCTGCCGGCACTCGTCGGCGAGATGGGCCGCGCCTATCCGGAACTCGTGCGCGCAGAGGCGCTGATTTCCGAGACGCTGAAGCTCGAGGAAACCCGTTTCCGCAAGACGCTGGAGCGCGGCCTCTCGCTGCTGTCGGACGCCACCGTCACGCTCAAGAAGGGTGACATGCTGGACGGCGAAACCGCCTTCAAGCTCTACGACACTTACGGCTTCCCGCTCGACCTGACGCAGGATGCGCTGCGCGCCCGCGAGATCAATGTCGATCTCTCCGGCTTCAACGATGCGATGCAGCGCCAGAAGGCCGAGGCCCGCGCCAACTGGTCGGGCTCGGGCGACAAGGCGACCGAGGCCGTCTGGTTCGAATTGAAGGAAAAGCACGGCGCCACCGAATTCCTCGGCTACGACACCGAAACGGCCGAAGGCGTGGTTCAGGCCATCGTCGTCGACGGCAAGGCCGTCGGCAGCGCCAAGGCCGGCGACAGCGTGCAGATCGTCGTGAACCAGACCCCGTTCTACGGCGAATCCGGCGGCCAGATGGGCGATACCGGTGTCATCACCTCGGACAATGCCCGCCTTGCCGTCACCGATACGCAGAAGAAGGGCGAGGGGCTGTTCGTGCATAGCGCCGTCGTCGAGAACGGCACGCTGAAGCTCGACGATGCGGTCGTGCTCACGGTCGATCATGCGCGCCGGTCGCGCCTGCGCGCCAACCACTCCGCCACGCACCTGCTGCACGAGGCGCTGCGCGAGGTCCTGGGCACCCATGTCGCCCAGAAGGGTTCGCTCGTGGCGCCCGAGCGCCTGCGTTTCGACGTTTCGCATCCCAAGCCGATGACGGCCGAGGAACTGCGCGTCATCGAGGACATGGCCAACGAGATCATCGTGCAGAACGCGCCGGTCACCACCCGCCTGATGTCGGTGGATGATGCCATTGCGGAAGGCGCCATGGCGCTGTTCGGCGAAAAGTACGGGGATGAGGTCCGTGTCGTCTCCATGGGCACCGGCCTGCACGGCGCCAAGGCGAACCGGCCCTATTCGGTCGAGCTTTGCGGCGGCACGCATGTCTCCGCCACCGGTGAGATCGGCCTTGTTCGCATCCTCTCGGAAAGTGCCGTCGGCTCGGGCGTGCGCCGCCTGGAGGCGCTGACGGGCGAGGCCGCTCGCGCCTATCTCGCCGAGCAGGACGAGCGCGTGAAGTCGCTTGCCAGTGCACTGAAGGTGCAGCCCGGCGAGGTTCTGGCCCGCGTCGAGGCGCTCGCCGACGAACGCCGCAAGCTCGAACGCGAACTGACCGAGGCCAAGAAGAAGCTCGCCCTGTCCGGCGGCTCGGCCGGCGGTGACGATGGCGTGCGCGATGTCGCCGGCATCAAGTATCTCGGCAAGGTCGTGACGGGCGTCGAGCCGAAGGACCTGAAGGGCCTGGCCGACGAGGGCAAGAAGAGCCTGGGCTCCGGCGTCGTCGCCTTTATCGGCGTCTCGCCGGATGGCAAGGCGAGCGCCGTCGTCGCCGTCACCGAGGATCTGACGGGCCGCCTCAGCGCCGTCGATCTCGTGCGCGTCGCCTCCGAAGCGCTCGGCGGCAAGGGCGGCGGCGGGCGTCCCGACATGGCGCAGGCCGGCGGGCCCGATGGCGCCAGGGCGGCCGAGGCGATCGACGCCGTGGCCGCTGCCATCGGCGGCTGACCGCGCGGCCGGCGGCCGGAATCGACCCGATCTGATACGCTACGGCGGGCCTTGGCCCGCCGTTCGTTTGCGAAGTCTTCAACGTTTCCGTGTAGCGTGGTGCCGCGCGGAGTTTTTGTTTTGATCGAAGATCTCGTCAGTATTTCGACCTTGATGATGTGCACGTTCCTGTCGACCACCGTCGTCGGGATCTTTCTGCTTCAGGTCTGGCTGACCGATCGGCGCCATGCGGCTGCGGGCTACTGGTGCCTGTCCATGTGGGTGGGCTCGCTCTGCACGCTGCTTTTCACCTTTCGTGCATTCGGTTATCCGCTCGTGACGGTCGGGCTTGCCAATATGCTCGCCGTCTTCGGCTATGCCATGACGTGGGCCGGATTCAGGGTGTTCGACAACCGCCCGGTCCACGGCGTCGTCGTGCTGTCCGGAGCGGTTCTCTGGCTCGTTGCCTATCTGGGCGTGGATGCGGTGGCGCAGGACGTGAACAACCGCGTCATCATCATTTCGCTGATGATCACCGCCTATTCGGTGGCGACGGGCGTGGATATCTGGCGCGGCCAACGCACGGACCCGCTACCGACGCGGTTTCTCGCCGCACTCTTCTTCGTGTCGCATGGCGTCATCTATTTCCTGCGCGTGCCCATGACCTTGCTGGCGCCTTCGGCCTTCGGCCACGGCACGGCCTATTCGGCATGGTTCGCGATTTTCTCGCTGGAACTGTTCGCCCATACGATCCTGGCGGCCGTCGCCATGCTGGTGCTGATCAAGGAGCGGGGGGAGGCACTGTACCGTCAGGCGTCGCGCACCGATGCGCTCACCGGCATCGCCAATCGCGGCTCCTTCCTCGATGATGTGCAGGCGCGGCTTGCCGGGCGGTCCGGCGGCAGCCTGCTCGTCTTCGATCTCGATCGTTTCAAGAGCATCAACGATACCTATGGCCATGCCGCGGGCGATGCCGTGCTCAAGCGTTTCGTCGAGACCGTTTCCGCGCGAATGGAACGTGGCATGCTGTTCTGCCGCTTCGGCGGTGAGGAGTTTGCGCTGTTTGCCCCGCATCATGGCATGGATCGGGCGGAGGCTTTCGCCCAGTCCCTGCGGCGCGAGATAGCCGCCCTTTCGCTGGATGACGGGGAGGGCCGCGCGATCAGTCTTTCCGTGAGCATCGGGCTTGCGGATGTCGAGACATTCGGCGCCGATTTCGATCGTCTCTATTCCGCTGCCGACCGCGCGCTCTATGCCGCCAAGGACGAGGGCCGCGACCGGGTGAAGCGGGCCCAGCCGTCGTCAGGCCTCTCGGACCTCGCGAGCCGCCTGCGGGCCACCATCGCGCCCGATGCGGGAGCGGCCGCAGCCGGTTAGCCCGCGCCCGTCCTCTTTGGAAATTTCCCGGAGCCTCGGCACGATTGGGACGGCGGTCACTTGACCGTACCGTCGAGATAGAGGTCTTCACCGCGTTGCAGAGACGTGAAGGTGAAGTCGTCTTTCTTGAGAAAGCGGTCGAACCAGCCCAAAAGTTCATCCTTCGTCGCCGTGTTGCGATAGCCCACCAACCTGACGCTGAGAGGAGCACTGAAGGCGATGTCAAAGGCCGTGTCGAACTGGGTTGTGCCTGAGAGCTGAACCGAAAACGTGCCGTTGCCGTCGTGACGGATGGCGATGTCCGCACGCGTGAAAAACTCGTCGCTGTAGGTGGTGATGAGGCCGGGGGCTTCCCACCAATCCTCACCCGTCAGGGCGTTTCGCGTTCCTTCGCCCTGGAAGTCTGCCCGGATGTCCTGCAGGCTGCGATAATCGCGGTTCTCGAAGCGCTTCACCGGTATTTTGAGCCATTGTGTATCAAGCGCCGGGTTCAACCATTGGGAAACGTCATCCTCGGGGTCATTGTTGGGATCGAAGAAGAATTTTGGGGATGTCACGGTCAAGTCCAGGACGACATGGTCTTCCAGCGTCTGGCCGGGCCAGGATCCACTGCTCGCCCGCAAGGTGATGCGCGGTTCCTCAACGGCAAGGTCGAGCGGATAACCCTGATAGACAATCTTGAAATGCGCCATGTCGTCTCCCGTGTGAAACTCCCCATGAATTCCGCAGGATAGCGGCTGATGGTACACTTTGCCATGCACATCGCTCTGGATCAAACCGCTCGCAAGGGAAAACCGCGCGGCCATGCAGATGAGCAAGATTTGCGAAGTTGGACCGTGCCATGGTTCGAGGCATGCGAACGGGAGGCGAGACATGAGCAGCAATGACATATGGGCGGCCTACGAGAAGCGTCTGACGCGCGTTTCAGACTATATCCACGATCACCTGGACAAAGAGCTGGATCTCAACCGCCTGTCCGAAATTGCCTGCCTGTCCGCGCATCACTGGCATCGCGTCTATCGCGCGGTTCACAAGGAGACGCTGGCCATGACCGTCCGGCGGCTTCGCCTGCACCGGGCGGCGGGTGATCTGGTGCGCAGCGATCGTCCCGTTCGCGATATCGCCGCGCGATGGGGTTATCCCAACCTTCAATCCTTCACGCGGGCCTTTTCGGCTGCCTATGGCATGCCGCCGGCCCGCTACAGGCGGGAGGGCCCCCACCGTGCCTACGCAACGGAAAACCAAGAGGAAACCACCGGCATGTTCGACGTCACGATCCGCACGCTCCCGCCGCAGAACCTGCTCTGCATTCCGCATACCGGGTCCTATATGGGCATCGGCAAGGCCTTCGAGGCGCTCTACGGCACGCTTTATTCGCGCGGCCTCTTTCGACCCGGCATGCGCATGATCGGCTTGTATCTCGACGATCCCGATCTTGTCGCCGAGGACAAGCTGCGCTCCTTTGCCTGCGTCACGGTCGATGCCGCGCCTGCCGTCGCGCCGCCGCTGGAGCAACGCACGCTGTCCGGCGGAGACTATGCCGTGCTGCGTCATCAGGGGCCTTATGCGAATATGGGTGCTGCCTATCGCTGGCTCTTCGAGGCATGGCTGCCCGCGTCGGGCCGGTCGATCCGCGACGAGGTGATGTTCGAGCACTATCTCAACAGCCCGCGGGATGTGGCGCCCGAGGCGCTGCTGACGGAGATCGGCCTGCCGCTCCAGCCGGATGGCGATACGGCGTCCTGAGACCCGCGGCGGCAAGCCCGCCCCCAAATAAAAAAGCCCGGCGCGATGGCCGGGCTTTTCATGCTTATGGACGCCGATCAGGCCGCCATGGCCTTGCGGAGGTTTTCGTCGATCTTGTCGAGGAAGCCGGTGGTGGAGAGCCAGGGCTGGTCGGGGCCGATGAGGAGCGCGAGATCCTTGGTCATGAAGCCGGATTCGACGGTCTCGACGCAAACCTTCTCCAGCGTTTCGGAGAACTTCGCCAGTTCCGCATTGCCATCCAGCTTGGCGCGGTGGGCAAGGCCACGCGTCCAGGCGAAGATCGAGGCGATCGAGTTGGTCGAGGTTTCCTCGCCCTTCTGGTGCTGGCGGTAGTGACGGGTCACCGTGCCGTGCGCGGCTTCGGCTTCCACCGTCTTGCCATCGGGCGTCATCAGGACGGAGGTCATCAGGCCGAGCGAGCCGAAGCCCTGCGCCACGATGTCGGACTGCACGTCGCCGTCGTAGTTCTTGCACGCCCAGACGTAACCGCCGGACCATTTCAGCGCCGAAGCGACCATGTCGTCGATCAGGCGGTGTTCGTACCAGATCTTGGCTTCCTTGAACTTCTCGGCGAATTCGGCGTCGAAGACCTGCTGGAAGATATCCTTGAAGCGGCCGTCATAGACCTTGAGGATGGTGTTCTTGGTC
>NZ_MYFN02000020.1 GCF_004514425.2 Shinella sumterensis | reverse complement strand
CGTTATTCGCAACGGTCTCCGGTGGAAGGACGCGCCGACTGGCTACGGTCCGCATAAGACGCTCTACAACCGCTTCATTCGCTGGAGCCGGCTCGGCGTCTTCGACCGGATCTTCGCCGTTCTCGCCGGCAAAGGGCCGAAACCCGAGCGTATCATGATCGACGCGACGCATCTCAAGGCTCACCGCACCGCGGCGAGCCTGCTCAAAAAGGGGATGTTCCCCGCCGTATCGGGCGAACAAAAGGCGGGCTGAACTCGAAGCTCCACACCGTTTGCGACGGTGACGGACGGCCGATCATCCTGCTCCTATCGGAAGGCCAGATGAGCGACCACAAAGGCGCCCGTCTCGTCCTCGACGCCTTGCCGCCAGCCTCTCATCTGATCGCCGACCGCGGCTACGACAGCGCCTGGTTGCGCCAGGAACTGGAAGCACGAGACATCGAGCCGTGCATCCCCTCGAGCCGAAGCCGCAAAGTCCCATACGCCTGCGACACCGCCCTTTACCGTCAGCGCCACAAGGTCGAGAACCTGTTCGCAAAACTCAAGGACTGGCGCCGCATCGCAACTCGCCACGACCGATGCGCCCACACCTTCTTCTCGGCCATCTGCATCGCTGCAGCGTCATTTTCTGGCTCTAACAAGTCCTGAGACTAGTCGACTGGGTGTCGGCCGCTCATCCAGATGTCTCGCCTGTCATAAGACGATTATGGTTTGACGAAGCTACCCAGCGTCAGCCTATGATCCCGCGGACCTTCTGTCACGATGGCTCCTTGGGCACGTAGTCGCGGCCGGGATCGATGCTCGCCGGCCGGCCGTCGAGGAAGAGTTCGCCGATCCGCGGCGCGCTGCGTGAGATCACCTTGCCGCCCTTGACCACGGCCAGGCGGATCGGCTTCAGCCGCAGCGCCTCGATGACGTCGGCGGCCTGGAGCACGATCAGGTCCGCCTTGCAGCCCACCTCGATACCGTAGCCTTCAAGACCCATGGTCCTTGCCGAATTGACAGTCAATGCATCGAAGATCTTCTTCTTGTCCTCGATCCCGCCCATCTGCGCCACATGGATTGCCATGTGGCCGACCTCGAGCATGTCGGCAGAGCCCATCGAATACCAGGGATCCATGGTGCAGTCCTGGCCGAAGGACACGTTGAGCCCGGCGGCCATCAGTTCGCGCACCCGCGTCATGCCGCGTCGTTTTGGATAGGTGTCGTGCCGGCCCTGCAGCATGATGTTGATTAGCGGGTTAGGGATGACGTTGATCTCGGCTTCCGCCATCAGCGGGATGAGCTTGGAGACGTAATAATTGTCCATGGAGTGCATGGAGGTGAGGTGGGAGCCTGCCACGCGTCCCTGCAGGCCATGGCGCACCGTTTCCGCCGCCAGCGTCTCGATGTGGCGGGACATCGGATCGTCGGTCTCGTCGCAGTGGATATCCACCGGCAAACCGCGCTCCGCCGCGATCCGGCACAGCGCCTCGAGCGAGCGTCGTCCATCGTCCATCGTGCGCTCGAAATGCGGAATGCCGCCGACGATGTCGAGCCCCATGTCGAGTGCGCGCTTCAGCGATGCCTCGCCTTCGGGCGCACGGTAGTAGCCGTCCTGCGGAAAGGCGACGAGCTGCAGCGTGATGTAGGGCGCCACCCGTTCACGGACCTCGATCAGCGCCTCGGCGGTGACGAGGCGCGGGTCGGACGTGTCGACATGGCTGCGGATGAAGAGCAGGCCCTGGCTGACGGCGAGATCGCAGTAGCGCAGCGCGCGCTCGACCAGCGCTTCCTTGGTCAGAAGCGGCCGCAATTCGCCCCACAGCGCGATGCCCTCGAGCAGCGTGCCGGAAACGTTCATGCGCGGCATGCCGAGCGACAGCGTCGCGTCCATGTGGAAATGCGGATCGCAGAAGGGCGGGCTTGCCAGCCGTCCTGTCGCATCGATCTCCTCGTCCGCGACGGCATCGATCCGCTTTTCGATGGTCGCGATGATGCCGTCCTTGAGGCCGATGTCGAACCCTTGGCGGCCGTCGGGCAGGTTGGCATTGCGGATGATGAGATCGAACATGGTGTTATCCTCCGTTCAGCGCTCGCCGCGCCGATAGGGTTGCATGAGGGCCTGCGGCACGCGGGCGCGTCTGGCCATGACAGCCAGCGCCGCGATCGACAGGACGTATGGGATCATCAGGAAGAGCTGGTAGGGAACCACACCGCCCAGAACTGTCTGGAGCCGCAGTTGGAAGCCATCGAAGAAGGCGAAGAGCAGGGCGCCGAGCAGGGCACGCTGTGGCCGCCAGGAGGCGAAGACGACGAGCGCGATGCAGATCCACCCGCGCCCCTGGACCATGGTCGGAAAGAAGCTGTTGAAGGCCGACAGCGTCAGGAAGGCGCCGGCCATGCCCATCAGCGCGCTGCCGGCAATCACCGCCCCGTAGCGAACCACCATGGGATTGATACCCTGCGCCTCGGCAGCATGCGGATTTTCACCGGTCATGCGGATCGCAAGGCCCAGCGGCGTGCGGAACACGAGATAGGCGAGCGCCAAAGCAATCAGGATCGCGGCATAGGTCGGCGGTGTCTGGCTGAAGACGGCCTGGCCAAGGAAGGGGAGGTCGCTCAAGCCGGGAATATGAATGGGCTGGAAGGGTGTGATCGTCGGGGGCGTGCCGGCGACCGGCACGAGAAGGCGGAAGACATAATAGCTGAAGCTCGAGGCAAAGAGTGTGACACCGAGACCGGAGACATGCTGCGACAGGCCAAGCGTGACGGTCAATCCCGCATGCAGCAGGCCGAAAAGTCCTCCGGCGAGCGCAGCGACGAGGAAACCCGTCCACAAATCCGCGCCGTTGTAGACCGCCAGCCAGCCGATCATCGCGCCGAAGGTCATGATGCCCTCTATGCCGAGATTGAGGACACCGGCCCGCTCGCATAAGAGCGCGCCGAGCGTGCCCAGGATCAGCGGTGTTGCGATGCGCAGGACGGCCGCCCACAAGCCGGCGGAGGCGATGATGTCGAAGACGGCGCTCATCGGCGGATCCTGTACTGGGTGAAGAAGACGGCGATCAGCATCGTCAGGAGCGAGAGGGCGACGATGACATCGGCGATATAGCTCGGAATGCCCATGGCGCGGCTCATGCCATCCGCACCAACGAACATGGTGGCGGTGAAGAGGCCGGCAACGACGACCCCGAGCGGGTTGAGGTTGGCCAGCATCGCCACGACAATACCGGAATAGCCGTAACCCGGCGACAGGTCGGTCGTCACATAGCCCTTGACGCCCATGACCTCGACGGCGCCCGCAAGTCCAGCCAGTCCTCCGGACACGCAGGCGACGACCACAAGCGTGCGGCCGAGCGGAACGCCGGCGAACACCGCGCCCTGCGGGTTAAGGCCGGCGGCGCGCGACTGTATGCCGAACACCGTGCGCGACTGGACGAAGGCCAGCACGAGGGCCAGCACCACGGCGATGACGAGGCCGAGATTGAGGCGGGAGCGGGCGAGGAGCTTCGGCAGCATCGCGGCGTCGGCTACCGATTGTGATTGCGGCCAGCCGAACGCCGTCGGGTCCTTCAGGACGGTGTCGATGAGCATGGACACGAAGAGGACGGCGACGAAGTTGAGAAGCAGCGTCGTGACCACCTCATCGACCGAAAAGCGCAGCCTGAGCCACAGCGGCACCAGAAGCAGGATCATGCCCGCGACCGCGCCCATGATCAGCAGCGCCGGGATCTGCAAGGCGGACGGCCAGCTGCCGATGAGATGCGAGCTCGCCCAAGCGACGGTGATCGCGCCGAGATAGAGTTGTCCTTCGCCGCCGATGTTCCATAACCGCGCGCGAAAGGCGACGGCGGCCGCAAGGCCGGTGAGGATCAGGGGCGTGGCGCGGGTCAGCGTTTCCGTCGCCGAGAGACGCGAGCCGTAGGCACCCTTCAGAATGTTCCAGTAGGCTTCGAAAACCGGTGCACCGGCAATCGCGATGAGGATGCCTGCAATCGCCAGCGCGGCAACGACCGCAATCAGCGGTGTCGCGATGACCAGCGCGACCGGCCTGTGTTCGCGTCTTTCAAACCGCATGTGCCGTCTCGCCTTCCCATTCGCCGGCCATCATCAGGCCCAGTCTGCGCGTAGAAGCCTCCTGCGCCGGTATCGGCGGGGAGAGCCTGCCGCCGACGATCGCCTGGATACGGTCGGCGAGTGCCATCACCTCGTCGAGGTCTTCCGAAATCAGCAGCACCGCCGTGCCCTGCCGCCGCGCGTCGAGGATGCGTTCGTGGACGGCGGCCACCGCGCCTTCGTCCAGCCCGCGGGCGGGCTGGGCGGCGATAAGGATGCGCGGCCTGTCGATCAGATTTCGCCCCAGGATCAGTTTCTGCATGTTGCCGCCGGACAAAAGCCGGATGCGGCTTGCCGGTGATCCGCCGCGCACGTCGAACGTGTCAATGATCGTCTGCGCGAAAGCCATGCCAGCCTGGCGATCCACCAGCCCGTGGCGCGAGAAGCTCGACAGACGTTCCAGAATGGCATTTTCCCAAATGGCCATCTCGCCGATGGCGCCGTCCTTGTTGCGGTCTTCCGGGATCCGGCCGATTCCCGCGGTGACCGCGTCCTTGACGCTCAACGCGTCGACAGGCTGGCCGAACAGAAGCAGGTCGCCGCTCGCCATGGCGGCGGTGCCCGACAGCAGCTGTGCCAGTGCCGCCTGGCCGTTGCCAGACACGCCGATGATGCCAAGCACTTCGCCAGCACGAAGCCGAAAGTCGACGGCCTTCAGGCGATCGACCCCGCCGATCCTGACAGTGACCGCGGCGGCCTCCAGTACCACGTCGCCGGGGTCCGATGGCTCGCGCACCGGTCGTGACACCGCACGGCCGACCATCAGTTCGGCCAGTTCCGGCTTGCTGGTCTCGGATGCGCGGCGCTCTGCAACGTGGCGTCCGCCGCGCAGGACGACGATCCGGTCCGCGGTCGACATCACCTCGTCCAGCTTGTGGGAGATGAAGATCAGCGACAGGCCCTGCGCCGCCATGTCCTTCAATGTAGCAAACAGGCGCTCGGCTTCGATCTGCGTCAGGACCGCCGTCGGCTCGTCGAGAACGAGGATGCGGGCCTCGTTGTAAAGCGCCTTCAGGATTTCGACGCGCTGCTGCTCGCCAACCGACAGGTCGCCAAGCCGCGCGTCCGGATCGACCTTCAGCCCGAACCGTTCCGAGATCGCCAGCAGCTTCGCCCGCGCCTCACGGCGGCGGGAGCGCGGCGACCACAGGCTTTCGGTGCCCGTCGTGACGTTTTCCAGCACGGTCAGGTTGGGTGCCAGCGCAAAATGCTGGTGCACCATGCCGATGCCCGCGCGGATGGCTGCGCGCGGCCGACCTGCCGGCAGTTCCTGTCCGTCCACCATGACGCGGCCGCTGTCGGGAACGTAGTGGCCGAAGAGGATGCTCATCAGCGTCGTCTTGCCCGCACCGTTCTCACCCAGCAGGGCGACGATTTCGCCCTTGTCCAGCGACAGGGAGATATTGTCGTTGGCAAGGGTCTGGCCGAAACGCTTGCTGACGTTCTCGATCTGGAGAACCGGTGTGCTCATGCGGGCCATCCTGCGATTGGAAACCGGTGTTGCCAGCGGCCATCCTGCTCCAGAAGGCCGGCAAGCTGCAAGAGCAGGGCGTCGGCGCCCATCGGCGCCATCAACTGGACCGGCAATGGCAGGTCCGCGGCATCGGCGCCGAAGGGAAGGGTAAGCGCCGGGAAGCCGGAGGCATTGGCGATCGTCGCGAGCGGTGCAAAGGCCGCCATTCGTTCGAAATGAAGGTCTGTGTCCCGGTGATCGCTTGGAAAGGAGCCCACGGGGAGCGGTGCCGAAGACAGGATCGGGCTGATGAGGCAGTCGATGTCGTCGAAAAGCCGCCGCAGGTCGCGGCTGACCAGGACCATCGCGTTGAGGCTTTGCCACAGGCCTCGCGCCGGCAGGGACAAGCCGCGCTCGATGACGGCCTGCGTCAATGGTTCGGTCTTGCCGGCATCCAGATCAAAGCGAGCGATCGTGTCGGCGAGATTGAGGCAGACGATGTCGACGAAGGCGCGGCGGCTTGCCGATGCCATACCGTGCACGGCCTCGAAGGAGATGGGGACGAGCTGGTGGCCGGTAGCCTCCAGTGCGCGGGCGGCCTCCTCGATGACCGCTTGTCGCGTGGCGTCCGTCGGATGGTCGGCGCCGGTGTCTGTCAGAACGCCGATCCGTAGCCGCCCATCCCGCTGCTTCTGCATTTCAACCGGCGGAAACGGGCCGCGCGCGTTGCCGGAAAGCGCTGCCAGTGCCGCTGCGGTATCGCGCACGGAGCGCGTCACGACCAGTTCGGCGGCGATACCGCCCAGGTGATTGCCGAAATGCGGCCCCGCCGGCATCAGTCCACGGCTGGGCTTGAGACCGACGAGCCCGCAACAGGCGGCCGGAACGCGGATGGAGCCGCCGGCGTCGGTGGCGTGGGCGATTGCGACGATGCCGGCCGCAACGGCGGCCGCAGCGCCGCCTGAGGAGCCGCCGGCCGAAAGGTCAGGCGCCAGCGGATTGCGCGCGATCGGGCCGATTGCCGGTTCGCTGGCGAGCGACAGGCCGAATTCGGGACTTGTGGTGAGGCCGAAAAGACAGAGGCCAGCGGCACGGAAACGCTTGGCAAGGTCGGAATCCACCAATCCGCCGCGCCGCGCCATCAGGCGCGATCCCGCGGTTGTTGGAAAACCGGTGAACGGCCCGCCGAGGTCTTTGCCAAGCGTCGGTACGCCGGAGAAGGGCAGTGTGTGGCGGACATCCCCCGGCAAAACATCAATGGCGTCGGCGGCCGTCAGACCCTTATCTGCGTCCTGATAGGCGACGGCGCCCAGGCTTTCCCAGGCCGAAGACGCTGAAAGGGAGGCCTGCATGGCCTCCCGGCTGGTGGTCCGGCCGCCGGCAATAGCCTGCGCCAGCGCTGTTGCATCCGCCTGCATCGAACCGTTTACTTCGGTTCGTCCATGATGCGCGGGACTTCGAAGGTGCCCGCCTTGATCTCGGCGCGCTTGGCCTCCATCGCAGCTTCCGCTTCGGCAGGCGCCACACCCTTGACGAAGACGATGTCGCTGCCGCCTTCCTTCATCAGGCCGTAGGCGGTGTAGTCGCGGCCGGTCGGCTTGCCGGCGGCCACGTCGGCGAGCGCCGCGTTCAGGATCGGGCGGAAGTTCCACAATGCATTTGCGAAGACGGTGTCGGGATAGCGCGGCGTGTAGTCGATCAGCGACCCGACTGACTTGATGCCGCGCTCCTTGGCGGCGTCGGCGGTGCCGATGCGCTCGCCGAACAGAATGTCGGCTCCGGCGTCGATCTGGGCCAAGCCGGCCTCGCGCGCCTTCGGCGGGTCGAAGAAGGTGCCGATGAAGGTGACGAGGTGCTTGGCATCCGGATTGACGGCCTTGACGCCCGCACCGAAGGCATTGATCAGCATGTTCACTTCCGGGATCGGCATGGCGCCGACGGAGCCCACGACGTTCGACTTCGTCATCTTTCCGGCCAGCATGCCGGCGAGATAGGCGCCGTCGAAGTTCCAGGTGCCGAACACGCCGAAATTATCGCCGGCTTCCTTGCCGCTCGATCCCATGACGAAGGCCGTCTCCGGATAGTCGGCGGCCACTTCGCGCGCCTGCTTCTCCACGGGGAAGGTTTCGCCGATGATGAGCTTCGCGCCCTGTTCGGCATATTCGCGCATCGCGCGCGGATAGTCGGTGCCGGAGACGCCTTCAGAAAAGACGTATTCGATCGCACCTTCCGCCGCGGCGTCCTGGAGCGCCTTGTGCAGCACCGAATTCCAAGCGTTTTCCACCGGTGAGCCATGGATGCCGGCGACCTTGACCGCCGCGGCAGCTCGTGCGGAGGGTATGAACGCGGAGGCACTTAGAGCGAGGCCGGAGGCAAGCACGCCACGGCGGGAGATAAGCAGTTTGTCGATCATCGATGAGTTCCCCGGTTTTTTACCAATTGATAAATCGATAGCGACTGCACATTTTGAAGTCAAGAAAACAAGGTGGCTTCTAAATAGGCATATCCTCATTCCATTTACGGGCGTGCGCGGTCATGCGCGGGCTGTCGTGGCCAGAGCAAGCTGGCGCGACCCCTGTCCATTTTGGAAAGGTGGTCGCGCCCGATAAGATCAAACGGTGGCGTCCTGCTTCTGCGCCTCGGCATAATGGGCGAACGTCGCGGCGAACCGGCCATTGACATAATCGCCTGATGTCACCGGCTCGTATTTTGCCGGGTGATCCTCATCGACGCAGCTCGGCAACGCCTCCAGCACCGTGTCGTAATTGGGGCCGAAGAAGAATGGGATGGAATAGCGTTCCTTGCCGGAGCGGTTGATCGCCCGGTGCACCGTCGAGGCGAACAGATCGTTGGTCCAGCGCGCCATCTGGTCGCCGATATTGACGACAAAGCAGCCCGGGATCGGATCGGCAGCAATCCATTCGCCCGAAGCGTTCAGGACCTGGAGAGCCGAAATGCCTTCCTTCTGGGCGAGAATGGTGAAGCACTCATAGTCCGAATGCGCACCGATGCCGATCTGGCGATCGTCGATCTCGCCGAACTGCGGCGGATAGTGCAGGACGCGCAGGGTCGCAAGCGGCTTGTCCACCATGGCGTCGAAATAGGTTTCCTCGAGCCCGAGCGACAGCGCGAAGGCGTGCAGCAGGTGGCCGCTGAGCTTCAGCATCTCGACGTGATAAGCTTCGAGCGCGGCGCGGAATTCCGGCTGATCCGCAGGCCACTGGTTCGGGCCGTAGAGGACTTTTCCGGCCAGCACGTCGGGGTCGTCCGCCGGGACGTCGAGCGCGATATCGAAGGACTGGTGCAGGTCGCCGCGCGCGGTGGGGTCGGTATTCTCCTCCAGCATTGCCGCATAGCCGCGATTGTTCCTGGACTTCGAGACGTGGTTTTGCATCTTCACGTCATCGGGCAGGGCGAAATAATCCTCGGCCACATCAAACGTCTTCTGGATGACCTCCTGCGGAACGTGGTGGTTCTTGATGTACAGGAAGCCGACTTCCGTGCAGGCCTTGCGCAACTCTTCCGCCAGCTTTTCCTTGGCGGTCGCGTCGCCGCTGAACATCGGCTCGAGGTCGATGATCGGGATCTTGTCGAAGCTGACGCGCTGCGGGTCCAGCCCGCCATTCTTCATGACGCGAACGCCGTTTCCGGTCTCCACTGCTTTCATGGTTCTGTTCCCTCTTTCTGTTGGCTTGGATCGTGGATCGCTTCCACGTAGTAGCGCGGCCCGACAAAGATGAAGCCGGGCGAGAAGTAGCGGCGGCAGACATCCATGAATGCCGCCATCTTGCGTGAGCGGGCGTGAGGCCGGGTGACGCGTATGCTCACGCGCCGTTCCGCCGACGTCCAATCGGGCAGGAGCGGGACAAGATGGCCACGCTCGCACTCAATGTCGGTAAAGAAGTGCGGAAGGTAGCCGATGCCTTCTCCCGCCACGGCGAAATACTTGATCGTCCAGAAATCGTTGGCGATCAGGCTGGAGCGCGGCAGGATGCTTTCCTGCGCGCTGCCCTTCTGCAGCCGCCAGTGCTGAAGGCCGCGAGGCGTGCGGTAAAGGATACCCAGGTGCTCGGCCAGATCGGCGGGCGATGCCGGCATGCCCATGCGATCGATATAGCTCTGGCTGGCGAAAAGAGCGAAAGTCGCGGTGGAGAGCGTTTCGCCGTCTGCCTCCCCATCGTCCCAGGATATCACCGCATCCAGCATGTCGAGGCTTTCGGCGGCATAGAGGACATGGGGCGAGAAGAATGTCAGCTCGATATCGACATTCGGATAGAGCCTGCGGAACACGATCAGCATCTGCGCATAGAAGGCCGTGCCGAACTCACCCGTTGCGCCGATCCGCAAAGTCCCGGCGACATCGTCCGACGGTTCGGTGACGGCGGCTCTCGCCGTGTCGCAGCTTTGCAGGATCTGACGGGCGTGCACGAGCAGGGTCTGGCCCTCTTCCGTCAAAAGCAGGTTACGTCCCGAACGTTCGAAAAGCGCAACGTTCAAATCCGCTTCAAGCTGCTTGATCCGCAGGCTGAGCGTCGACTTCGGCAGGCCGTAAAGCTTCGCTGCGGCCGACAGCGAGCGCAGTTCCGCAATCTTGACGAAGGAAGCCAATGCCTCGGTGTTCACGTCTGATCGTCCATAATTCTGAACAAAATGCCAAAAAATTGGGCATGATTATTTTTATTGCATGAACGACCGTAATGGGATTTTATGCACTGCACAAGAGCCAAGACTGCTTTTGAAAATCCGGAATAAACGTCAGCGACGACGTTGCTCGAACGGGCCTCCGCCCGCCGGGAAACGTATGTCCAAAAACGAACCGACGTCGGCAAAAACAAGGGGAACCGACATGACAGACACCAAATTTCCGAAGGCCCGGGCGGCCTGTCTCGCTGCCGCGATGTCGCTTCTGGCCTCGTCCACGGCCTGGGGCTTTACGCTCGAAGGTCCGCCGAAGGTCGCCTTCATATATGGCAGTGCAGCATTGGACGGCGGTTGGAACGAGGCACTCGAAGCCGGCCGCAAGGCTGTCGAAGAACAGCTCCAGATCGAAGTCGCCGTCACCGAGAACATCCCGGAAGAAGCGACCAAGCTTCGCGCGGCGATCGACCTCTATGTGAAGCGCGGTTTCAACATCATCGTCGGCACGACCTACGGCTACAGCGCTCCGATGGCCGAAGCCGCGAAGGCCTATCCGAACGTCGCGTTCCTGAGCGCGTCGGGCACCGAAAACGGCCCGAACATGGAAAGCTTCTACGCCCGCACCTATCAGGGCTGGTATCTCGCCGGCATCGCCGCCGCCCAGGCCACCAAGACCAAGAAGATCGG
This sequence comes from Shinella sumterensis, assembly GCF_004514425.2. GTDB lineage: Bacteria > Pseudomonadota > Alphaproteobacteria > Rhizobiales > Rhizobiaceae > Shinella > Shinella sumterensis. Next base: position 36,085 of record NZ_MYFN02000020.1, on the reverse strand, counting down.
CATCCTCGCCGGCTTCCCGGTCGGCGTGGTCAATTGGGACATCAACAGTTTCGCTCTCGGCGCCCGCTCGGTCGATCCCGACATCGAGACCATCGCCGTGTTCACGAACTCCTGGTGGGATCCGGTGAAGGAAGGCCAGGTGGCCCAGGCGATTCTCGACCAGAAGGCCGACGTGCTGGCGACCAACCTCTCCGCGACCTCTCCGCTCGACGTCGCGGAAAAGGCGGGCACGCCTTCGTTCGGCTTCCAACTCGACATGTCGCACGCCGCGCCGAAGACCATCCAGACCTCGGTCGTCTTCCGCTGGGAGAAATATCTCGTGCCGACGATCAAGGAAATCATCGACGGCAGCTGGAAGCCCGAGGAATACGGCGCCTTCGAGGGCATGGACAAGGGCGTGATCGATCTCGCGCCGTTCGGCCCCGGCGTCTCGGACGAAACCAAGGCGAAGATCGAGGCTGCCAAGCAGCAGATCATTGCCGGCACGCTCGATCCGTTCCAAGGCCCGATCAACAAGCAGGATGGCTCCGTGCTTGTCGAAGCCGGGAGCAAGCTGGACGACGGTGCCTTGTGGTCGATGGATTACTTCGTCGAGGGCATCACCGGCACGATGCCGGCGAAGCAATGATCGACACGCTGCATCAATCGGGTGGCCGGGGAACCCTGTTCCCCGGCACACCGCCGGCGCTTGACCTCAGGGGCATAGACAAGGCCTTCGACGGCAAGCCGGCGCTGGTCGATGCGTCCTTCAGCCTCGAATGGGGGGAAGTGCATGCGATCGTCGGCGAGAACGGTGCGGGCAAATCGACATTGATGAATGTCGCCGCCGGCGTCTATGCGGCCGACGGCGGAGAACAGACGATTGATGGGAAAGCCAGGAGCCCGCGCAGCCCGATGGAGGCCACGGCGGCAGGCCTCGGCATGGTGCACCAGCATTTCCGGCTCGTGCAGAGTTTCACCGTTTCCGAAAACATTCTCCTGAGCCTTGGCCGCGACAGCAGGATTCGCACGCCGGCACAGGCCGCGGCGGCCATCGCCGCAAAGGCCGCTGAAGTCGGCCTGCCCGTGGACCCTGCCAGGGTCGTTGCGGACCTCTCGACAGCCGAGCGTCAACGCGTCGAGATTGTACGCGTCCTGCTGCTGGGCGCCCGCATCCTCATTCTCGATGAACCGACCGCGGTGCTGAGCGAGGAGGAGGCAAAGATGCTGCTCTCCTTCGTCCGGCGTCTGGCACGGCAGGGCCACGCCGTGGTGCTGATCACGCACAAGTTCCGCGAGGTCGCCGGCTTCTGCGACCGCATCACCATCATGCGGCACGGCAAGACGGTGATGGCCGGGGCGCCGGTTGCCGATATCGACGAGGGCGAGGTCGCGCGGCTGATGGTCGGCGAGGCGCTGGCCGTGAGCGAACGCCCTCTGTCAAGTCCGGGTGCCGTCAATCTCAGTGTATCGGGCCTGACGCAGAAACCCGACCGGTTCGGACAGGGCTTGAACGCGCTCAATTTCGAACTGCACGCCGGCGAAGTGCTCGGCATCGCAGGCGTCGGCGGCAATGGGCAGGAAGAACTGGTGGCCTGCCTGACCGGACTGTCGAGACAGGATCAAGGCTCCATCCGTCTCGGTGGTCGTGATCTTTCGCGTGCGTCGCCCTATGATCGGCGAAAGGCCGGTCTGCGCATCATCCCGTCCGACCGTTTCGAGACCGGCCTCGTTCGCGAGCTGTCCATTGCCGAAAATCTCGCCCTGACGCAGGTTGCGAAGGGTAATTTCGGCGGGACTTTTTTTCTGAACCGCAAGGGTATGCGGCATGCTGCCACCGCAGCGATCCAGAGCTTTGATATCAGGGGCGCCTCGCCGGAGCGCGCTGCAGCGCTGCTGTCGGGCGGCAACGCGCAGAAGGTTCTGCTGGCGCGCGAACTCGACGCCGGGATGAAGGTGCTGGTCGCACACTCCCCTTCGCGGGGCCTCGACATGAAGGCCACGCTCTTCGTCCGCAATGCCATCAAGCAGGCCGTCGAAGGCGGCGCGGCCTGTCTTCTCATCAGCGAGGATCTCAACGAGGTCCTGTCGCTGTCCCATCGTGTCGCCGTCATGAACAGGGGATCCATCGCCGGCTGTCGTGCGATCGGCGATGTTACCCCCGAATGGATTGGAGCGCTGCTCGCCGGCCATGTTTGATGCTGCGTTTCTCGTTCGCCGGCAAGCGCCGGGCCTGCTGCTCTCCGGTGCGTGCTACGCGGGCGGGCTGTTCGTCGGCCTTGCCGTTTCCGCATTCCTTCTCGTGCAGGCCGGCGTGCCGGCCGGTGCGCTTGTCGACGAGTTTCTTGTCGCCACCTTTCTGACGTCGGATGGTCTTTCCCAAACGCTAACCGCGGCCTTGCCGCTCGTCCTCGTCGGCCTGGCCTCGGCGGTCGCCATGCGGGTGCGGTTCTGGAACATCGGCATCGAGGGCCAACTCTGGCTCGGCGCGGTCGCCGCCACCTGGGTGGCGCTGGGCGGGATCGGCCCGGAGCCGCTGCGGCTGCCGCTGATGCTGGTCCTAGGTGCCGTCGTTGGTGCCGCCTGGATCGCGCTGCCCCTCTGGCTCAAGCTGAAGTGGGGTGTCAACGAAGTCATCTCGACGCTGCTGCTGGGAAGCATCGCCTTTCTTCTCGTGCAGCACCTGCTGTTCGGCGTCTGGCGCGATCCGGCGACGAATTTCCCCGTAACGGCGGCTTTTCCCGAGGCGTCCCGCTTTGCCGCCACGGGTTGGGGCCAACTGCATTACGGTTTCCTGCTTGTCGGCGCAGTCACGGCGGCGCTCTGGTATCTGCTCGACTATACGAGGGTCGGCTTCTACGCCGATGCCGTCGGCCACAATATCAAGACCGCGAGGGCGGCGGGATTGCCGGTTGGAGCAACGATCACCGGATTGGTGCTGCTTTCCGGCGCGCTTTCAGGCCTTGCCGGCGTGACCATCATCGCCGGCACGGAACACCGGCTGAGCCAGGTGGTCGGCAACGGCTACCTGTTCAGCGCCATCGTCGTCGCCTATCTCGCCCGCGCCAAGCCGGTCTGGGTGCTCGTCGTGGCGCTGGCACTCGGCGCGGTCTTCACCGCCGGCAACGTTCTGAAGGTATTCTACTCCATCTCCGAAGGCATGATCGTGCTCGTGCAGGGAACCGTGCTCATCTCGATCCTGATGGCACAGTTCTTCAGTACCTACGCGCTCAGCCGGCCGAGCTGAAGAAAGGGTCGTCATGGATTTCCTGATCGGCTGGCTTGCCATCATTCCAAGCTACGCGACGCCGCTCCTGCTTGCGAGCCTGGGCCTCATCATCTGCGAGCGTGCCGGTGTCCTGAACCTCGGCGCCGAAGGCTTGATGGCCGTCGGGGCGATGACCGGGGCGATCATCGTGCTGTCGGGCGGCAATCCGTGGGCGGCGCTCGGCGGCGGTGCCGTAGCAGCAGCGGCGCTCGCCTTGCTTTTCGGCCTCGCCACCGTCGTCAAGCGCGCTGACCACACGCTTTCAGGCCTTGCCATCGTGGCGATCGGTCTCGGGATGACCGGTGTTCTGGGGCGACCCTACGTGCAAAAGACTTTTCCGGGAATTGAGACCCTGGGCGATCTCTTCGGCATCGATCGCGGCACGGTGTTTGGCCGGATCGTGGCCGTTCAGGATCCGGTGACGATCGCCTTGCCGCTGGTCGTGTTCGCTCTGTGGTGGTGGCTGCAGAAAACCCGCAGCGGCCTCCGGCTGACGGCGGTCGGCGAAAACCCTGCCGCCGCCGATGTGGCCGGCATCGACATACAGCTCACACAGCTTGCCGCCGTCCTGGCTTCCGGTGTGCTGTGCGGTCTGGCCGGCGCCTATCTTTCCGTCGCAACCAGCCATGTGTGGGTGGAAGGCATGGTCGCAGCCCGCGGCTGGGTCGCCATCGCTCTCGTCATTTTCGCCCGCTGGAATCCCGCGCGCGCCCTTCTGGGAGCGCTTCTCTTCGGGGCCGCCGATGCCCTGGTGCCCCGCCTCCAGGCGATCGGTGCGGACTTTCCGGTCTACCTGACGATGACCGCGCCGTATATTCTGACGCTGGGCGTGCTGGTCCTGAGCTCGCTTCGCGGAAAGACATCGGGCGAGCCAGGTTTCCTCGGGCGCGTCTACTTGCGGCAGGACAAACATTGACTGGCGCACCGATAGCGCGGACTCTAAAGGAATGCGTTTGGCTCATGGTTGCAGGACCGTGACCGCTATCGGAGGAAAAGATGGATCAACCCCAATCGATGACCGCCCTGTTGATGACCGGAGCCGACGAGTTGCAAATCCGGCAACTGCCGATACCTAAGGCGGGTCCCCATGAAATCGTCATTCGAACAGCGTTTCTCGGCATCTGCGGAACGGATGTCCACCTTCATCATGGCAAGAGCTTCTATATCGACAACGGCTTTCTGAAGCATCCTTTCATCTTCGGCCACGAATATACGGGGACGGTCGTTTCCAGGGGTGCTGGTGCGGAAAGAGTCGGTGTCGGTAGCCGCGTCGTGGGTCACTGCATGGTGCCGTGCAACAGCTGCGACAATTGCCAGCGCGGTCGCCGCAATCTATGTCGCAGTCTCAGGGAGGTTGGACTACGCTTCATTCCTGGCGCCGCAGCCGAATATGTGGTGGTTCCTGAAACTGCGGTCTCGATCGTGCCCGACAATGTCTCCCTTGAGGCGGCAACGCTCGTGGAGCCGGCTGTCACGGCCTATCACGCCTGCGAGCGGACCCGTGTCGGAAAGGCCGATCGCGTTGCGGTGATCGGCACAGGCACGCTCGGTATGCTCAGCCTCATGATCGCGAAATTGACGGCGCGCTCGGTCGACGTGATCGGTGTTGCGCAATCGGAAATGGACTACGCGCTGGAACTGGGTGCCACGCGGGTCCTTCGGCCGGAGGAGGCCGCCCGCGACGCCTATGATGTCGTGATCGAGGCGTCGGGCGTGCGATCTTCCATGCAGCTCGCCATAGATCTTTGCGACCTGGGAGGACGCATCGCGCTTGTCGGTATCCCGGGATCCGCCTCTCCGGAGGTCAGTCAGGGAGCACTGGTTCTCAAGGACATCAGCGTTCATGGAATCCTGCACGGCATCGACTACTACGGCTTGACGCTGGACCTGCTTGCGACCGGAAAGCTCGATACGAGAAAACTGGTCGCGCGCATAGGCGGTGTGGAAGAGGCGGGCAGCATGTTCGCCGACATGAGCAAGCCAGATCGGAGCAGGCCCAAATATCTGATCCGGTTTAGGGGCGAATGACACTTCGTAGCCGAAGTCTGCGAACCGAAATGAAGTCCAGTGCAGCGATTTCAGCGCTGGATTTCCGACACTTTTCCAGCTTTCTCGTCGTACAGGTAACTCTTCGTGCCTGAGCCTGCTTCGATGTCGTCCATCGTCACGACCGGGCCTTTGGCACTTTCCTCGAAGGAAGCCTGTTCGGCGCAAGTGCCGAATTCCTCGCTGGCGCGCAGCCCGGATTCGTCATAACTCACCCAGGCAAAGAGGATAGGGCAGGCATTGCCGCCCGTATAAAGTTCGAGCAGCGCACTGTTGCCATGAATTTTGAGCAGGCGCGGCATATAGGCGCTTTCGAGCAGCACCTCGTGACTGCCGCCTGCATGGACGAACAATCCCGTGCCCTCGACCGTGTTCATGGTGATGTCAAGTGCGCCTTGGGGCAGGTTCACGACCAGCGTGCCATCCTGATCGACATTGGGCTGGTTGCTGACCAGAACTTCGGCAGCCGCGGGGAGGGCAGCCAGGAGCGAGACGGCAAGGATATTGGCAAGAAGGCGCATGATTCTTTCCATGTTGATGAGGAGGCGGACACTATAAATCATCGACGTAAAAATCCACAATCGCCATGGCCTTTTCAGGGCAATATCAGCGCACACTGGCAATCAAAACTCCGGCGGAAGCCACTCCCTTTTATGGTGAAAATCCCGTGCGTACTCCAGTCTCCTCGCTGTCATTATTGTACGCTTCAGCCCAGTGAGGACAGGTCACGAAGACGGTCGTCGCGCCCTCTCCCTCGGACGGACAAAGGTCCGTAGAATATGATAATCGTGTCGTCTACAACCATCGTCTCCGTGGGGATTGGCCGGGAGCATACGGGCCGTAGCCAGAGCTATCAAAGCAGCGTTGATGGGCGATTGCGGCGACGCCTATGGCGCATTCGTATGGTTCAAGGCTGAAAAGGCGGATCTCGGGTGCTGGCAGTCCTGGCACGATGCCACGGGCCACATCCTGGCGGATGTCCTCGATAATGAGGGAAAGGACGGGACCCAGCGCGCCGCCGAGGAAGATCGTGGACGGATTGAAGATGTTGGCGAGGCTGACGACACCCAATTTGAGCCAGTCCGTAAGATCTGCCACTGAGGCAATGGCGGCCGGATCGCCGGAACTGAAACGCTCTGCGACCTCGGAAGATAGAATCTCGAATTGCGCCTCTTCGAGATCGTCTGTTCCCCAGTAGGATCGGGCAAGTGCATCCAGCCCGACACGGCTTTCAAAGCAGCCACGATGCCCACAGCTGCAAACTGCACCATCGCGGGCGATCCGCATGTGGCCGAGTTCCCCTGTGGCACCGCTCGCGCCGCGCAAGAGCCGGCCATTCATGACCGCAGCCCCGCCACAGCCCCGGCCCATAACAAGAAAGACGGAACAGCCGGTCTGGAGTTCCGGCATGGTATAGACCGAGCCGAACGCTGCTGCGCCTGCATCGTTTTCCACGAAGCAGGGCCGGTCTACGGCGGCCTGCAATGGTGTCAGGAGATCGACCCCTTTCCAGCCCAGGATCGGCAGGTTGATGACGAAACCTTCAAGATTGACCACACCCGGTACAGTAACGCCGACGCTGTGCACGCGGCCGGCGTAACGGACGTCGTGCTCCAGCATCGCAATATGTGCAGCGATCGCATCGACGACTTCCTCGGGGGTAATCGTGCGACTGACATGTACATCCGACGTGGCAACGCTGTTTGCAGTCAGATCAATGAGTGCATAGCGCAGAATGCCGATGCCGATCTCGACACCGAGAAAGAAGACAGCATTCGGATTCAAAGCGAGTGCCACACCGGGCCGGCCGGCGTCACGCGCAGTTCTCCCCCTTTTTGCTCCAGGTTGAACCTCGCGTACCAGCCCGCGCATCGTTAGCCCGTTGACGAGGCGCGTCACAGAGGCCGGTGTCACTTTTAGATGGCGGGCGATATCGGCCCTGCTAGCCGACCCGAAGAGCCGCAGGAAACGAAGGATCTGCCGCTCGTTGACTTCCTTGGCAAGGGTCTGATCCGCCATGTCGAGATCCGCCACCTTTCATTTGCGATCCGCGTTTCGTATCCGGCATAGCCGGATTTATATCTTTTGTAAAAAAATGTCATTCCGTTTCGTGAGAGATTTGCCGCTCAAACTATGGAATTCAGAAAAAATGCTGAGATGATGATGGCTTAAAGGAACCATGTCAGGCCTACTGACGTAATTTTCGTGGTTTTGGCAAAAAACATTCTTCATTGACAAAGAGAGATACGTTCTATTTCTTACTTTAAGAAAGATATCTATCCAAGCTCAGGGAGGAGGTTGGATGAGCAAGCTTGCCAGTCTCGAAAACATAGTCATGGAATTTGGCGCCATCCGCGCACTCGACGGCGTGTCCATCGACATCAACCGTGGCGAAGTGCTCGGCTTGATGGGTGACAACGGTGCGGGCAAGTCGACACTCGTGAAGACCATTGCCGGCAATTTCCAGCCGACCTCTGGCCGCTATGTCTTCGAGGATCAGGATGTCCGTTTCTCGGGCCCAGCCGATGCCCGCCGACACGGTATCGAAGTGGTTTATCAAGACCTGGCGCTTTGCAACAACCTCACGGCTGCAGCCAATGTCTTCCTCGGCCGAGAGCCGATGCGGCAGGTCGGGCCATTCCGGGTGCTCGACAAGAAGCTGATGAACACGCGCTCGGCCGAAATCTTCAGGGAGCTGAAATCCGAGACACGGCCGGCCGATCTGGTTGACCGCATGTCCGGCGGCCAGAGGCAGGCGGTGGCGATCGCCCGCACGCGGCTTTCCAACTCCAAGCTGGTACTGATGGACGAACCGACGGCAGCCATCAGCGTCCGGCAGGTGGCCGAGGTTCTGGCGCTGATCCGGCGAATGAAGGAGCAGGGCCTCTCGGTCATCCTTATCAGCCACCGCATGCCAGATGTTTTCGATGTCTGCGATCGTGTCGTGGTTATGAGGCGCGGCAGCAAGGTCGCTGACAAGCCGATAAATCAATCCAGCCCGGAAGAGGTCACCGGCCTCATCACCGGCGCCATCAAGACCGCCTGAGACGGGAGGAACCATGTCCCAGCAAGACGTCTCCGACATGAATGTCGACCTCCTGAAGCGCCATGACCGATCGCTTCTGCGCCGGCTGATGCTCACACAGGAAATGTGGATCGCGATCGCAATCGTCGTCCTTGGCCTTGCCGTCTCAATGATCTCCGGCAAGTTCGCCACATCAGGCAATCTCATGAACGTGCTGCAGAATGCCTGCTTTATCGGCCTGATGGCGCTCGGCATGACGCCGGTGCTGATCAGTGGCGGGATCGACATTTCCGTCGGCTCGATTCTCGGGTTGAGCGGCGTCACCTTGGGCGTACTGCTGAATGCCGGCGCACCGCTACCACTCGGCATTGCCGGCACGCTTGCCGTCGGCCTCGTTTTCGGTGGTCTCAACGGCGCTGTCATCACGCTCGCCAAGTTGCCACCCTTTATCGTGACGTTGGCGACCTTGTCGATCGGGCGCAGCCTTGCGCTCGTGGTCAGTGACAACCAGGTGTTCTACGAATTCGGCACGGCGACGGAATCGATCCTCGCGCTCGGTGGCGGCTATACGCTTGGCGTTCCCAATGTCGTTTATGCGCTGGTGGCCTTCATCATCGTGCTGCATTGCCTGCTGACCATGACGCGCTGGGGCCGATACATCTTCGCGATCGGTGGCAACGAGAGCGCTGCGCGTCTCGCTGGCATCTCCGTCGATGCCATCAAGATCTCGGCCTATGCCTTCAGTGGCCTGATGGCCGCCATCAGCGCGATCTTCCTCGTCGGCTGGCTGGGTGCGGTCACGAACGCCATCGGCACGGGCTACGAATTGCAGACTATCGCCTCGACGGTCATCGGCGGTGCGTCCCTGACGGGCGGTTTCGGCACAGCGCTTGGCGCAGCGATCGGCTCGATCCTGATCGAGGTGATCCGCAATGCGCTTCTCATCGCCGGCGTCAATCCGTTCTGGCAGGGCACGTTCGTCGGCGGTTTCATCCTCGCTGCCGTCCTTCTCGAACGCATTCGGTCACTGCGTCGCTGACGCCGCGTCCACCAAAGTCAGGGAGCGGGGGAGGAGTGCCGCCGCGCCGTGAAATGAATGTCTTTAACAGCGAACCAAGGAGGAGATACCATGTCGCTGTCAAGAAGCCTGAAATTTACCCTGTCATCCGCGGCAATTGCGCTTTGCGCCTTTGGCGCGACGGCCAATGCTGCAGACCGGGAATTCGCGCTGGTCTTCAAGGTGCTCAACAACGCCTTCAGCCCACCGATCGATGCCGGCTGCAAGGATGCTGCCAAAAAGCTCGGTGATGTCACCTGCACCTATATTGGCCCGACCGAGTATGACGAAGCCAAGCAGGTGCAGCTTGCACAGGACATGATCACGCGCGGCGTCGACGGGCTCGGCATTTCCGCCGGCAACCCAAAGGCCATGGCGCGCATTCTCAAGATGGCGAACGACAAGGGTATCCCGGTCGTCACCTTCGACACCGACGTGCTGCCCGAAGATGCAGGGCTGCGCGCCACCTATATCGGCACGGACAACTACTCCTTCGGTGTGGAACTCGCCAAGAAGGTCCTGGAGAACAAAAAGGAAGGCGGTACGGTCTGCATTCAGTCCGGTGCGCCGGCCTCTGAAAACCTGAAGGCCCGCGTCCAGGGTATTCGCGACACCCTCGCCGGTGCTTCGAAGGACCAGCCGGTCGCCACGCTCACGGGCCAGAACGGCTGGACGGAGCCGGCCGGCTGCCCGGTTTACAACAACGACGACATCGCGCTTGCGGCCCAGCAGGTTCGTGACGTCATGACCAACCATCCGGATCTCTCCGCCTTCGTCGCCGTTGGTGGTTGGGCGCAGTATGCTCCGCAGGCCTACAAGCAAGCAATGGAACCGCTGAAGGAACGCCTCGACAAAAAGGACCTCGTCGTGGTCTTCGGTGACAACTTCGGCCCGCAGCTTCCGCTGCTCGCTGAGGGCCTGAGCCACTACAATATTGGCCAGCGCCCCTATGACATGGGCTACGAGACGATCATGGCTCTCGACAAGCTCACCAAAGGCGAGAAGCTTGAACCGTTCATCCAGACGGGCACGGAGACCTGCACGCCGGCCGACGCACTGACGACCTGCGGCAAGGTCGCCGCCAAATAAAATCGCCTCCAGAGGGACGGACCGGCGAAACTGTCGGCCCGTCTCACTCCAGACAGGACAGGACATGGGAACGCTGAAACTGGGTATGGTCGGCGGCGGGATTGGTGCGTTCTTCGGCGCCGCCCATCGTGCCGCCGCAGCGATGACGGGACGCTTTTCGCTGGTCGCGGGCGCCTTCTCGAGCGATCCGGTTCGCGCGCGCGAAAGCGGACATGCTCTCGGTCTGGCACCGGAACGCTGCTATGGCGACTTCGAGACGATGGCGAAGCGTGAGGCAGGCGACGACGGTATCGACCTCGTCGCCGTGGTGACGCCGAACCACCTGCACGCGCCCGCCTGCCACGCCTTCCTCGGCGCCGGTATCAACATCCTCTGCGACAAGCCGTTGACCGCCACGTTGGATGACGCGCTCGCACTCCAGACGGCGGCGGCGGGCAGTTCATCTCTATTCGGTGTCGCCTATACCAATGCCGGCTTCGACATGGTGCGCGAAGCGCGCTCGATGGTGGCGGCGGGCGAAATCGGGAGGGTGCGCCTGGTTCGTGTCATCTTTCCGCAGGAATGGCTGGCGACCGCCGCCGAGACGACCGGCAACAAGCAAGCCGAATGGCGTACCGATCCGGCAAGAAGCGGTGCCGGTAGCCTTGGCGATATCGGCACCCACGCCTTCCACCTTGCGGAATTTGTCACGGGCCTTCCTGCCATCGCTCTCTCAGCGGAAGTCGATACCTTCGTTCCCGGCCGCCGCGTCGATGACAACGTCACGGCTAAGCTGCGTTTTGCCGGCGGCGCCAAGGGAATGCTCTGGGCAAGTCAGGTGGCGATCGGCGAGACAAACGGGCTCAGGATCGATGTGCATGGCGACAAGGGTTCACTCGGCTGGACGGTCGAGGCGGCGAACCGGCTGACCTTCGCGCCACTTGGCGGCCGGCGCATGGTGATCGACCGTGCCTCGCACGGTACGGCTTTCAAGGGGACGATGCCGCCTGGTCATCCCCAGGGCTTCATCGAGGCGCTCGCGCGGCTCTATCTCGACATGGCCGACCAGATCGACGCACACCGCAGCGGCCGCGCCCCGGCGGCGGATGCCTTGCTGCTGCCGGGCATTCACGATGGCGTGCGCGGCTTGCGTTTCGTCGATGCCGCGCTTCGCTCGGGTGCCGAAGATGGCCGCTGGACAGATATCTGAAGGGAAATGTTCATGACTACACCGTTCCGTACCTTCATCATGGCGCATCCGCGCCTCGTGGAAGATGTCTTCACAGAGGTCCATCTGGCGCGTCTGCGTGCGCTTGGCGACCTCGTCATCCACGAAGGTGACGTCCTGACGGATGAGGATTTCGAACGACACGTCGTGCCGGCCGATATCGCGATGGGCATTTTCGACATGCCGGCCGAGCGGTTGGCGCGTTGTCGAAATCTCAAGGCCTTCGTTAACAGCGAGGGAAACTTCCTGCCTAATATCGACTACCGTCATTGCTTCGAGCACGGCATTCGCGTGTTGTCGGCAAGCCATGTCTTTGCCGAACCGGTCGCAGAAATCGGGCTGGCCATGGCAATCGACCTCGGCCGCGGCATTACCGAGGCTGACCGGTTGATGCGCGAGGGCAAAGAAGAATACGGATTTGCGGCCAACCGCACAGCACAGCCGTTGATGCGTGCCCGGGTCGGGCTGATCGGCTTCGGCGATCTTGCCCGCGCCCTGCTGCCCCTGTTGAAGCCGTTCACCTCTGCGATCGAGGTGTACGATCCATGGGTGCCGGCCCTTCTGATCGAGCAGGCCGGATGCCGGCCAGTGACATTGGATTCTATCCTCACCCATAGCGATTTCATCTTTGTGCTCGCGGGCGTGACCTCCGAGAACACCGGTTTCCTTGACAAGCGTGCATTCGATTCGATGAAAAAGGGAGCATGCCTGCTGCTTTTGAGCCGTGCAGCGGTGGTCAACTTTTCCGACATGCTGGATGCGGCCGCATCCGGCCGCATCCGTGTTGGGACCGACGTCTTCCCCGTCGAACCAGTCGCTCCCGATGACCCGGTGCGCCGGACGCCGAACATCATTCTTTCGCCCCATCAGGCCGGCGCCATGGAAGCGACGCTCAACGCCATGGGCGCGTCGATCACCGCCGATATCGAGCTGATCGCCCGCGGTCTTCCGCCCGCCATCTGCAAGGTGGCGCAGCCGGAGACCGCCACGCGCTTCCGCAGCATGCCTGTATCGAAGAGCTGAAGAACACGGGGCGGTCTTGAAAGCACGTCCACCACGGAAAGGACAATGGGATGAATGAGGGAAAGCCGCTGCTGAAGGTTGGCATTCTCGGTTGCGGGCCGATCTCACAGGCCGGTCATTTCGAAAGTGCCGTGAAAGCGCGCAATGCAGAGCTTTACGCCATTTGCGACGTTGCCGACGATCTGCGCGCCCGCATGGCTGCGACCCATGCGCCAAAGAAGGCATTCTCCGATTACGATGTCATGCTGGCCGATCCGGATGTCGATGCGGTCATCATCGCGACGGCGGATGCCTTCCACGTCGCGGCCGCGGCCCGCGCGCTGGAAGCCGGCAAGCATGTGCTTTGCGAAAAGCCGCTCGGCATGACCGTCGAGGAGGTGGAGGGCCTGCGGCCCGTCGTCGAGAAAAGCGGGAAGGTCTTCCAGGTCGGCCATATGAAGCGCTATGACGCCGGCCTTCAGAGCGCCAAGCACTTCATCGATACGGACATGGGCGAGATGCTCGCGTTGAAGGCTTGGTATTGCGATTCCACCCACCGCTACGCGGTGACCGACGCGGTCCAGCCCTACATGATCCGTAGCGCCGATGCGAAGAAGCCATCGCGAAATCCAAAGGCCGATCTCGAGCAGTATTTCATGCTCGCCCATGGCAGCCACCTGCTGGATACCGCCCGCTATTTTGCCGGTCCCATCCGCGCCGTCGATGCGCGGCTGCGCCAGCGGTTCGGTGCATATTCCTGGTTCATCGACGTCGAGTTCGAAAACGGCGTCATGGGCCATCTCGATCTGACGGTCGCTGTGCGGATGGATTGGCACGAAGGCTTCCAGATCTACGGTGAATACGGCAGCATTCTCGGCAAGACCTATAATCCATGGCTGTTCAAGAGCAGCGAGGTGGACATCTTCAGCGAGAAGACAGGCGCGACCAGCCGCGTGCTGGGAGCGGACGGCCATTTTTACCGGCGCCAGCTGGAGGGCTTTGCGGATACCGTTCTCCAGGGCGGACCGCTGACCGGCGCCGGGATAGAGGATGGTATCGCATCGGTGCGCGGCATGGCCGCGGTGATGCAGTCCGTTCGCGAAAAAACGCCGGTGAAGCTCGCCGACGCGCATGGGAGCGTCTAATGCGTGTCGGTATCTTCGCCAAGACCTTTGCAGGCACGACGCCGGACGTCGTGCTCGCGGCCGCGCGCAACGCTGGCTACGCGTCGGTGCAGTACAATTTCGCCTGCTCCGGCCTCGGTGCCTTGCCGCAGACAATCCCGATCGCTGCCGTCACGGCGATCCGTGAAGCCTCGGAACGAACCGGCGTCGCCATCGCTGCGTTCTCCGCCACCTACAACATGATTCATCCGGATAGCGCCGTGCGAGAGGCCGGCCGTCGCAGTTTCGCCGCGATCGCCGCAGCGGCACGTCCGGCGGGTGCGACCCTTCTCACGGTGTGCACGGGAAGCCGGGATGCGGCCGACCAATGGCGCGACCATCCAGACAATCAGGGGGCCGAGGCCTGGCGGGACATGATCGCCGAGTTCGGCCGTCTGCTCGCCATTGCGGAACGGCACGACATCTTCATCGGCGTTGAGCCGGAGCTCGCCAATGTCATCAACTCCGCCGCGAAGGCGCGGCGGCTGATCGACGTGATGGCGAGCGAGCGTATCCGCGTCGTGCTGGACCCGGCCAATCTCTTCGAGAGCGAGGATGCCGAGGCACGCGGCCGCATCATCGATGAGGCCATCGACCTGCTGAAAGATCGGATCGCTATCGCGCATGCCAAGGATCGAAACGCCAACGGCTCCTTCGCTACCGCGGGCATGGGCGTCATCGACTATCCACGCTACGTCGCCTCGCTGCGGAAAGCGGGGTTCGATGGCGACGTGATCACCCATGGACTTTCCGCGGTGGATGCGCCGGGCGTCGCCGCCTTCCTTGGTCCGCTCGTCGCGTCGGAAGGGCCCGACACATGAAGCATTCGCGCCATCCCGTCGAAGGGGCGAGCCTCGCGGTCTACGAGGAAGGCGAAGGCATGCCCTTCGTTTTCCAGCACGGCCTTTGCGGGGACCAGGCTCAGCCGGGTCAGGTCTTTCCGGCTGATGTCGGCTTCAGGCGCATTACCGTAGAGTGCCGCGGCCACGGCGTTTCGGAGGTGGGTCCCAAGGCGGCCTTGTCGATCGCCACCTTCGCCGCCGACATTGCCGATTATCTTGCGAGACAGGGCTCGGGACCGGCCGTCGTGGGCGGGATCTCCATGGGAGCGGCGATTGCGCTGCGGCTTGCCGTGCGCCAACCCGAACGGGTTCGGGCACTGGTTATTGCCCGACCCGCCTGGATATGTGACGCCAAGCCCGCAAACATGGTGCCAAACCGCATCGTCGGCGAACTTCTGGACCACTATCCGATACAAGAGGCGCGCCGGCGATTCGAGGCCTTGCCCTTGGTGAAGGAATTCGAACGAGACGCGCCGGACAATCTCGCCTCGATCCGCGGCTTCTTCAATCGCGAACCGGTCGACGTTACAGCAGCGCTGCTCCGGGCAATCTCGACGGATGGCCCTGACGTAACCGAGGCAGAGGTCTCTGCCATAACGGTGCCGACGCTCGTGATCGGCCACGGGCGCGATCTCGTTCACCCGATCGGTCATGCCCGGGCGGTTGCCGGGATGATCCCTGCCGCGCGGCTGGTGGAGATCACGCCGAAGGCCGATGACGCCGATGCGTATCGCGCCGATTTCCGCGCTGTCTTATCGTCCTTTCTTAGGGAGCTCTGAGATGCGGCCTGCGCCCGATTGGCTCGAAAGCCTGCCTAAGGACCGGCTGATGGCCGAGATGTCGCTCTGGTCGGCCGGCCTCGCCGGGCTCGGTGCGGAGATCGCCCGGACCGAGCCTTTCGCCGACTTCTATCATATCGACGTCGCAGACGGCCACTTTGCGCCGGCATTGCTGTTCTTTCCGGATCTCGTCGCCGTCTGTCGCCGAAGCACGGCAAAGCCTTTGCATGTTCACTTGATGGCATCTGATGTGATCCTCGAGGCGCAGATCCGTCAATTCGCCGATGCTGGCGCGGACGCAATCAGCATCCACGTCGAAAACCAAAATCTGGAGGTTTGTCTCGATCTCATCGACAGCCTCGGACTCGTCGCCGGCATCGTGCTGCAAGTGCAGACACCCGTCGCGGCCGCAGGCGCGTTTTTAGATCGCATCGGACTGCTGACGCTGCTCGGCACGCGGATCGGCGTCAAGGGGCAGGCGCTGGACGCCCAGGCCGCAGACAGGCTTCGCGAGGCGAGGGCACTTATCGCGAAACGGACGACGCCAGGCCCCATCGTTCTCTGCGCCGATGGCGGCATCCGCGAGAATACAGTGCCTGATCTCGCCAAGGCAGGTGCCAGGACCGTCGTCATGGGGTCGCTCGCCTTCGGGTCGGAGAACCTCGCAGAACGCATGGCGTGGATCCATGCGCAACCGGTGGAGCGAGGTCTTGCATGAACGACGATTTCACCATCGGCCTCGACCTTGGCGGCACGCAGGTTCGCGCGGCGCTGGTGCGCGCGGGAAAAGTCTTGGCGCGCACGGCAGCGCGCACCGATGTGAGTGGACCGGAGGAAGTAATGCGGCAGTTCCGCGCGCTTGTTGCGGAGGTGTCGCATGCGGCAGGCAGCGCTCCAATCCGCGCGATCGGTATGTGTGCCCCCGGGCCGCTCGACACCGTGAGCGGGGTTATCGACCACATTCCAACCCTCCCCGGCTGGGAACAGTTTCCTCTGCGCGACCGTCTGTCGGCGATATTCGGGATACCTGCGATCGTCGAGAATGACGGCATCGCCGCGGCCTTCGGCGAATGGCAATACGGGGCCGCGCGCGGGCTGGACCATACGGTCTACGTCACGGTCAGCACCGGCATCGGTGGCGGTGTCGTTGTCGATGGTCGCCTGATGCATGGTGCGCGGGGAATGGCCGGCCATGTGGGGCATTTCACGCTTGCTGCGGAGGGGCCGACCTGCTCCTGCGGGCGTGTCGGTTGCTTCGAAGCGGTTGCCGCCGGTACGGCGTTCGGTAAGCGGGTCCGCGCGGCAGCGAACAAAAACCCGACCTCCTTTTTAGGCAGGATGGCCGAGAAAGGGATAGTCGAGGGGCGCCATGCGGTCGAGGGCGCGCGGGCGGGCGACGCTGCTTGCCTTGCCCTCATTGCTGAGGAGGCCGATTGGCTTGGCTCCGGCTTCGCCAGCTTATTGCATCTCTACAGCCCGCAGATGCTCGTTATGGGCGGTGGTGTGTCTGTCGCATTTGATTTGCTTGAACCCGGTATCCGTGCGCGCATCCGCCGTGATGCCATGGTGCCCTTTCGGGAAGTGCCCGTCGTAAAGGCAAAACTTGGCGACGACGCCGGCTTGGTCGGTGTGGCCGAGCTGGCTGTTCTCCAGCAACGCACAGCGGGCAGCTTTCATGGCCGGACATCGAAAACGTAGCACGATGCTCTGGCATTCAGCCGGGTGAGTCGGCGTCGCCAGAGCTCCGTTTGAACGTCAAGCCGGAGTCGCTTTTTTGCCGCCGCGACGCATTTTCTAGAGTGGTCAACAGGCCGGTGGCTTCATCGACATCCGGTACCATTTCGCAGACTAGGTGGACACAAAACCCTCGCCAGTTTGACGGCGGACGAGGGTTTTGTGCGGATAAAATCAAGCGGCCTTCTTTTTGCGGGCCGCGAGAGCGGAGATTGCATGCTTTATGGTCGAGACAACGAAATCACGCTCGGCGCCGACAAGCGGCAACCGGGGAGCACGGGTCCATTCCGGAGCGCCGTAGACGAGGCTCTCGGCAAGCTTGATGTACTGGACAAGCTTGACATGCGTATCAAGATGGAAGGACGGCGTGAGAATCCTGTAAAGCGCGCGCGCTTCAGCGTAACGATCTTCAGCGCAGAGGTTGAAGAGCTCGACACATTCGACGGGCCAGACATTCGTCATGCCGGAAACGCCCCATCGATTTTTTGGGCTTGCCCGAAACAACTTGCAAGCGGAAACTGAGACACTGTAACACACGATGCCGGACTGCCAAACGGCGGGCCGCAGTTGTCACGTGGTCTCCAGCAAGCCCAAACGGCCTGACTAAAATGGAAGATCGCTTGTCTGAGGAGCCTTGTTGAACAGTTTGCGCAACCTTCCGCTTCCTACGTTGAAAACGTTCGAGGCGGCCGCCCGCCACCAGAGCTTTACGAAAGCCGCTGCCGAACTCGCTCTTACGGATAGCGCTGTCAGCCACCAGATTCGCAGGCTGGAAGAAGCGCTGGGTTGCAGCTTGTTCGAAAAGTCCGGACGGAGCGTCGTGCTCAGCGATGCCGGACGGATTTTTGCCAAGGTGGTCTCGGCCGCAATGCAAGATATCATTGGGGCAGCTCTTCGACTATCGGATGCCGGTCAGGTTCAGGGGCGGCTCGATATCGCGTGTCCCCCCATGTTCGCCAACACTTGGCTTGCCAAGAATATTCACGAGTTTTGTCGCGACCACCCAGCAATCGAATGCCACATACGGCTGGTTGAAAACCAGAGGGTGCATGAGTTGAGCGATATAGACGTCGGCGTCTCCTTCGGCGCGGGGGGATGGGCCGATCGCTGGTCGACGCTTCTTGCGCATGTCAACATCACGCCGGTTTGCAGCCCTGTCCTCTTTGACAGCATCGGTGGGAGCCTCAGCCATCCTTCGGATCTTCACCGCGTTACCCTGCTGCACTGGGACGATGGATCGGAATGGCGGCGGTGGTTCTTCGAGGCGGGGGCTCCGGGCGCCGACCAGGAGGCGCGCCATCTCTATTGCAGCGATCTCGGCATGGCGATCGATCTCGCCGTTCATGGAACCGGCGTGGCGCTTGTCAGCGACACTTTGTCGGGCGGTGATTTCAGGCGCGGTATTCTTATCAAGCCTTTCCCGTTTTCGATCGATGCCTTTGGTGGTTGGCACGTCGTGTGTAACACGGCGAGCATGCATCGTGCCGGGGCACGCCTTTTTCTTCGCTGGCTCTTGACCGCTTTTGGCCGCGATATCGCGCTTGAGACGCTTCCATAGCGGGGCACATCTCAAACCAATGAAAGAATTTCACATTTTCTGTTGGCGTGTCGCGGAACAAGCCGAGATATATACGTGATAGATGATGCCTTGTCATCTTTGGCGTGAGGATTCATCAATTGTGCAAAATTGCGTCAAGCGCGTAAATAGCCAAATAATTATGCAGACGCGCAAAGCCTAGAGTGGAAAGATGCCGATGTTGACCGCCACGGACATTCACAAGTCGTATAGCGGCCATGAGGTGCTGAAGGGTGTTTCACTCAGCGCCAATGCCGGCGACGTCATCAGCGTGATCGGCGCGAGCGGTTCCGGTAAGAGCACCTTCCTTCGCTGCATCAATTTTCTGGAGCGTCCTAGCGCGGGTACCATCGCAATCGATGGGGAGGTGCTCGCCACCGTGAGGGAGCGCGATGGTACGTTGCGGCCGACGGATCGCCACCAATTGCGGCGGGTCCGCTCGAAGCTCGCTATGGTCTTCCAGAACTTCTGCCTGTGGTCTCATATGAGCGTACTCTCCAACGTCATGGAAGCGCCGATGAGCGTGCTCGGTCTTTCGAAGGCGCAAGCAGCCGAGCGTGCGAAGGCAAATCTTGCGAAGGTCGGTCTCGGCCAAGCCGTTTTCGACAAGTATCCGGCGCATCTGTCTGGCGGCCAACAGCAGCGCGTCGCGATCGCCCGTGCACTTAGCATGAATCCGGACGTTATGCTGTTTGACGAGCCGACGTCAGCGCTCGATCCCGAACTTGTCAGCGAAGTGCTCAAGGTCATGCAGGTTCTCGCGGAGGAGGGGCGCACGATGGTCGTCGTGACCCACGAAATGGGCTTTGCGCGCCACGCGTCAAGCCGCGTGCTCTTTCTCCATGAGGGTCGTGTCGAGGAGGAAGGGACGCCGGACGCAATTTTCAAGGATGCGAAGAGCGCGCGACTGCAGCAATTCCTTGCCGGGCGCCTCAAGCACTAGCCTTCGCACTCACCCTCTCAATCTTGGCCAACAACAACAACTCCAGAGGAGCTACCATGCGACTGCCAGCCATCTCCCTATTCGCAACCCTGATTGCCACGGGCACGATGCTGAACCCGGCCCATGCCGATCAGATCAAGATCGCCACCGACGCGACGTTTCCACCATTTGAATCCGTCGATGCCGGCGGCAAAGTCGTAGGCTACGACGTCGAGCTGATGGAGGCGATCTGCGAAGCCGCAAAGCTCGATTGCAACATTTTCAATGCCGCTTGGGACGGCATGATCCCCGGTCTCATCGACGGCAAATATGACGCGTTGATCTCACAGTTGACCGTAACGGACAAGCGCCGCCAGGTCATTGCCTTCAGTGACATCTATAGTCATCCGACCTTCCGCTTCGTCGCCAAAAAGGGTGCGGGCCTGGACATCACACCGGAGGGCCTCGCGGGTAAGATTATCGCGGTGCAGACCGGCACTCCGATGGACGCCTATGTCACGGCCCACTTCCCCCAGGCGACCATCAAGCGCTATGACAGCGGCAGTGCGCCCTATCTCGAACTCTCAGCGGGCCGCGCGGATCTGCACATCAGCTATCAAGCACAGATCATTCACAGCTTCCTGAAAAGCGATTCCGGCAAGGATTTCGAGCTCGTTGGCCCACAGCTGACCGGCAAGGACGCCAAGGAGTTCGGTGAGGGGGTCGCGATCGCGATCAACAAGAAGAATGTTGCACTCGTTGAAGAGATCAACAAGGGTCTAGCGGCCGTCCGTGAAAGCGGCAAGCTCGACGCGCTCAACGCCAAGTATTTCGGCGAATAAGCGCATGGTCGCCGACTACGCCGCGGCAATTCTGTCAGCAGGGTCCACGACCCTGCTGGTTGCCGTCCTGTCGCTGCTGGTGGCGACCTTTCTCGGCCTCACGGCCGCCTTTGCAAAACTCTCGGCAAGTTCCGGCCTTCGCGCGGTTGCCGGCATCTATACGTTTGTCGTGCGCGGAATCCCGGATCTCGTCATCATGCTGCTGGTCTTCTATAGCCTGCCGGCGCTTTTGAACCAGTGGATAGAGATGCTTGGCTGGGATTTCCGCGTCGAGTTCTCTCCGACCGCGGCGGGGATCGCGACGCTCGGTGTCATCTTTGGCGCCTACATGACGGAGACGTTCAAGACGGCGTTGCAAAACATTCCGCGCGGGCAAATCGAAGCGGCAATCGCCTATGGACTGACACGCCGCCGCATGTTCACCCATATCATTCTGCCGCAGCTCGTCCGGCTCGCCCTCCCAGGCTTCACAAACAATTGGCTGGTTCTGGCGAAAAGCACGGCACTGGTCTCACTGATCGGCCTGCAGGACGTCATGTTCCGCGCAAAGGGGGCCGCGGAAGCCACCGCCATGCCGTTCACCTTCTACCTTATCGCCGCTGGCTTCTATCTCGCCGTGACACTTGTCTCCATGTTGCTGCTCTTCCTCGTCGCGCGCCGCTTCGACGTCGGCACCCGAAAGGTCTTGTCATGAACTGGGATGTGATAGCAGAAAACCTGCCGCTCTATCTCGAAGGCGCCAAGCTGACGCTCATCCTTGCCTTCGCGTCGCTCGGCATCTCCTTCTTCCTCGCTATTCCACTCGCCTTCTTGCGAAACAGCGAGAACGCGGCCTTTCGCTACACCGTTATGGCCTATACCCTTGTATTTCGCGGGACGCCGCTTCTCGTCCAGCTGTTCCTGATCTACTTTGGCCTCGCCCAGTTCGGTCTGGTGCGCGAAAGTGTGCTCTGGCCATGGCTTTCCAGCCCGATGGTCTGCGTCATCGCGGCATTCGTGCTCAATACGACAGCCTATTCCACCGAAATCTTCGCAGGCGGTCTGCGCCATATCCCGGTGGGCGAGATCGAGGCAGCGAGGGCCTATGGCATGTCCGGCCTCGTACAAGCCCGCCGCATCCTCATTCCCGCCATGCTGACCCGTTCGCTGCCGCTCTACGGCAACGAGATGATCATGATGCTGCATGCCACCTCGCTCGCAAGTACGGTCACTCTCCTTGAAGTCACGGGTGTGGCGCGCAACATCACGCTGAACTACTACATTCAGTTCGAGCCTTATGTGACGGCCGCCGCAATCTATCTGGTGCTGACCTTCGCACTTGTGTCTGCCTTCCAGCTCGTGCAGCGGCGGTGGGCCGGTTATCTCGAAAGCCGCATTGGCTGACCCTTCAC
Organism: Shinella sumterensis; assembly: GCF_004514425.2. Lineage (GTDB taxonomy): Bacteria > Pseudomonadota > Alphaproteobacteria > Rhizobiales > Rhizobiaceae > Shinella > Shinella sumterensis. The sequence continues at coordinate 14,163 of NZ_MYFN02000020.1, read as the reverse complement.
CCATCCGAAAGTGAGAGACCCGGTTCGGCCGGGCAGAGGAGACGTTCATGGACAATAAGGCAGATCTCGGCGCGCTGTTTGGCGCTGCGGCTGAAACGAAGACATTCCTGGGGCTGGAAGCCTGCGCCGATTTTGAGACGATGACCGCGCCGGTCGCCATCCTCGGCGCGCCCTGCGCGACGCCCTATGCCGCCGTCGGCGCCTATTGCCGCAACGGGCCGGACGCCCTGCGCCAGGCGACCGGTTCGTTGACCGCCAATGTGGATCGGCACGATTTCGATCACGGCGGCACCGTCTTCCCAAGCGCCAAGCTACGGCCGGTCGATTGCGGCAATCTCACCTTCGATGAGGCGGACAGCGCGGCAAACCGGCAGAAGATCGCCGACGCGGTTTCGACCTTCCTGAAACGCGGGGCGGTGCCGGTGCTTCTCGGCGGCGACGATTCCATACCTATCCCGATGATTGAGGCAATCGGTGCGCAGGCGAACGGCGCGAAATTCACCATCCTGCAGATCGATGCACATATCGACTGGCGTGAGGTCCATATGGGTGAGCGGCTCGGCCTTTCCTCGACGATGCGCCGCGCGTCCGAAATGCCGCATATCGAGCGCATCATTCAGGTCGGCGCTCGTGGCATCGGCTCGGCCGCGACCAGTGATTACGAGGACGCGGTGGCATGGGGTGCCGAGTTTTTCCCGGCCTATGACGTGCACAAGAACGGCGTCGAAGCGGTGCTCGAGCGTATTCCCAACGGCAGCAACATCATTATCTGCATCGATGCGGATGCGCTCGACCCGGCCCTTATCCCGGGCGTGATCGGCCGTGCGCCGGGTGGCCTCAGCTATTATCAGGCCGTCGATCTCATTAAGGGCGCGGCGGCGCGGGGCCGGATCGCGGCAATGGATTTCGTCGAGTTCATGCCCGAGCGTGACGTCGATGGCATCGGTGCGTTGACCTTCGCACGGCTGATCACGACGGCTCTGGGCGTCCTTGTGCGCCAGGCCGACTGAGTTCAAACGCCTAACAAGCGAAAGGCCCGCGAGAGGCGGGCCTTTTTGTTCTTGCGATCAGTGCCGCGGCGTCAGATGGATGCCCGCCAACGTGCAGCGAACAGAGCCGCCCGCCCGCTCGATAGTCGGGATATCGAGCGCGACAAGACGAGCACTTTCCTCGATGGCCGCGCGCTGGCCAGCGTCGAGCGCATCGAGTGCCGTCGAGGAAAGGGCGAGGATGCGGCCTTCGGTTCCCTGTAACTCCAGCGCATTGCCCGCGAAGCGACCGATCTGCTCTTCGCTCAAATCAATGATCCGGCGACCGAAGCGTGTGAGGCGCCCCACAACCTCTTCGCGGCGTCGTCTATCGCTGATCATCCCGGTTCCGATGACAGCGAAATCCGTGCCGATGCACATCAGCACATTGGTATGATAGATCGGCATACCCTTGCTGTCGCAGGCCTCGAAGGCCATGGGCTCGAAGTTGAAGTGGGTCGAGAACCGCTCCAGCGCGATCGGATTGGTTCGGTCCGAGCGAACGGCATAGGCGACGCGGTCGATGTGATCGAGCACCATGGCGCCGGTGCCCTCGAGGAACAGGGCGTCCGGCTCGAGTCCGGAATAATCTATGACATCCTGAACCCGGTATTCCGTTTTCAGCATCTCGATAATATCGGATCGCCGCTCCCGACGCCGGCTTTCAGCCTTCATCGGATAGATCGCGACATGACCGCCCGCATGGGTGGAAAACCAATTGTTCGGAAAGACGGAATCCGGAGTTGACGTACCTTCGTCCTCGAAGAGATGGACCTTGACCCCATGGCTTTCCAGGGTCGCCGCAGCGGCGGTGATCTCGGCATAAGCTCTCAAGGCCAGATCCTCACCGTGATCGGAGATAGTCTGGAAGCTGTTGTCTGCCGCCGTTTCGGTGTTGACGGTGAAATGGTGGGGGCGAACCATGACGACGGCTGCGGGGGCTTGGATGGAATGGCGCATGCTGGAGCTCACTTCGCGCGCTGGAGCATGCCGAAGAGGTCCCGCGGATCGTCCGGATCGGCGATGATGTCGAGATCCTGCGATAAGCCGGTGCCGCTGAGTTTCTGGTGGACGTAGCGCAGTGCGGAGAAGTCCTCGATGGCGAAGCCGACGCTGTCGAAGAGTGTGATCTGGTTCTGATCACGCCGGCCCGCCGTCGCGCCGGAGACAACCTGCCATAGCTCGGTCACCGGATAGTCCTCGGCCATCTGCTGTATCTCGCCTTCGATGCGTGTCTGCGGCGAATATTCCACGAAGGTGTCGGCTCGCAGAAGGATATCTTTATGCAACTCCGTCTTGCCCGGGCAGTCACCGCCGATCGCGTTGATATGTACCCCCGCGCCGACCATGTTATCGGTCAGGATCGTGGCGTACTGCTTGTCAGCGGTACAGGTGGTGATGATGCCCGCGCCTTCAATTGCGGCCTGCGCGGTGTTGCAGGTAATAAGCTCCAACCCGCTTCCCGTCAGATTGCGGCATGTTTTCTCGGTGGCCTGCGGATCAATGTCATACAGACGAACGGTCTTGATGCCGAGCAGGGCCTTCATCGCAAGTGCCTGGAATTCGGCTTGAGCGCCGTTGCCAATCATTGCCATGGTCGTCACGCCCTTCGGCGCCAGGTGACGTGCCGCCATGGCAGACGTCGCAGCGGTGCGAAGCGCCGTCAGGAGTGTCATTTCGGTCAGCAGGAGCGGATAACCGGTGGAGACCTGTGCGAGCAGCCCAAAGGCCGTGACCGTCTGGAGGCCCTGCGCCATGTTCTTGGGGTGTCCGTTCACATACTTGAACGCATAGATCTCGCCATCCGATGTCGGCATCAACTCGATGACACCGTCATTGGAATGCGAGGCGATCCGGGGCGTTTTGTCGAAAACGTCCCAGCGCCGAAAGTCCGCTTCAATGGCACCGGCGAGTTCGACGAGCATCGTCTCGATGCCGATATGGTGGACAAGTCGCATCATGGTGTCGACGCTGACAAAGGGCACGAATGCCTTGGCGGATGGTTGCGGTGCGGACATGGGCTACCCTCTCACTTGTGATCGAACATCAGGATAGCTGTCAAACCTGCTGGCGAAAATTGCAGAATAGTGTCAATTTACGTAAAGCTTTGTGCAAAATTACCACGGGAATTGTTAAAAAGGGCAATCGTCACGTGAACATCGCAAAATACATCCCCGACGATCTCGATCGGCGTCTCATCGCGCATTTGCGCGCTGACGGGCGCGCGTCTCTTGCAAAGCTTGCAGACGCGCTGAGCGTCGCGCGCGGCACGGTCCAGAACCGCCTCGATCGCTTGATGGAAACGGGAACGCTGCTCGGCTTCACCGTCCGCGTCCGCGAGGACTATGACGAGCAGACTGTGCACGCCGTCATGATGATCGAGGTGGTAGGGAAATCAACCACTCAAGTCATCCGCAAGATGCGGGGCTTGCCCGAAGTGTATTCCCTGCACACGACAAATGGCAATTGGGACCTCATCGCTAACATCCGTGCCGCAAGCCTCTCGGATTTCGACCGCGTTCTGCGTGAGGTCCGCATGATCGATGGTGTCGCCAACAGCGAGACGAGCCTGCTCTTAAGCAGTGTGTGAGCGCGCTTTCCTCGATCGCCCCGCAGTGAGGTTAACCGACGCGCGGCAGCATGCACTTTGGCAGAAGGTGCTTTCAGCGAAGATTAAGGAAGCCATTCCTGAATCCATCTTATATGGAGTGCCGGCTTGTGTCCATTGACCCTGGATATCGCGCGCACCATGTATTTGGCATGCCAAAACACGAGAAGAACACCGTCGAGTTGATCAGAACATGGACTTTGCCGGTCGCGGTGACGATGGGGTCATCCGTTCGCGCGAAAGGTATCCTACAGGAGATTCAGGCGCGGCTGCCGGCCATCTCCAAAAAAGCGGTCATGCTCGACGGAAGCGATCTTATTCTGGCAATGCGAGCCGAAGAAAAGGCTGTTTTCAACGCTGCGGTCCTGGTCGTGTCCAAGGCGCTGGATGATGCTCCGCTTCTGCCCGTCATCCCGCGTGAGATTGAAGACATCCTTGGCATGAAGACCAGCGAGCGGCATCGCTGGCTCGCGGACGGCCGTCTTCGTAGCGCGGGGACGAGAACCGTCAGGCTGGCCGGGCGAGCCCGGCAGATTACCTTCCACGTTTTTGAGCCGAAGGTCGTGGATGAACTCCTCAATCGTGGCGCGGTCGATGAGTGGCGGGTCGAGGATGCCGAGGCGAAAGCAGAGAAAAGACTGCAGGCGGCCCATCAGGCGAAGCTGACGCGGCTGTCCAAGAAGAACAAGCGGTCGAAGACGGTGGACAAGAGCGCCGACGGTCCCGGTCCACCCCTTCGAGGCTGGGAGGACTTCGACCTCGACGGCCTGCTTCGGTAGTTCGTCGACTGCGCATCCCCGTAATCGCCCTCCGGTCGTGCGATCCGCGCCGTTTCAATTCGGCTCAGAGAGCAGTCGAATGACCTCATGGGGCAGCGCCTTCTCGACATAGTCGATCAGAACAGACTTCGCCTGCGCCAAGGACAGATCAATGTCCGCATGCCCCCGACGCAGCCACAGCCCGTCGATCATCGCAGCAAAGCCAAGGTTGAAGTGATCGATCTTGTCCTGTTCAAGATAGGGCCTCAGGATGCTGGACACATTCGACCTGAGACGACGATAATAGGGGCGTAGCAGGCGGGCGTAACGTTCATTGTGCGAGGCTTCGGCATAAAGCGAAACCCAGGCGCTCGCCGCCTGCTTGTCGAAGCGTTGCGCCGGGAAGTTTCCATCGATGAGCGCCATCAGCCTCTCCCAGCCTGAATGCGCACGACGAAGGTTCAGGACGATTTCGTTGGCCAGGATGCGGTTGTTCATCCGCACCATCTCAAAGAGGACCTCTTCCTTGTCCTTGAAGTAGTAGGTGAGGATGCCTTGGGAGAGACCTGCTTCCGAACAGATTTTCGTGCTCGTCAAGCCGCGCAATCCTTCCTTGAGGAAGATGCGGTGCGCCGCGTCGATCAACTCGACGCGTCTGATGTCCTCGATGCGGGTACGTGGTCTCTTCGGCTTCTGCTGCATGGATTTTCCGTAGCAGATCAATTTTTTGTACGCTTTAACAAAATTTTGCTTGCCTTAAAAATATCCGTTCCTATCCTCGTGGAAAACCAAAAGGGGAACGCTGATGAACAGGAAAGTTTTCGCGATGATCATCGCCGCGGGCGTGGCGTGTCCAATGCAGGCCCATATGGCGTTTGCCGATGAGGCCGAGGCATGCAAGGCGGTGCGTCTCTCAGACCTTGGCTGGACGGACATCGCCTTGACCAACACCACCGCCGAACTCATTCTGGGCGCCTTAGGCTATGAGCCCAGCCAGACGCTTCTCGCTCTCAATATCACGTTTGATTCCCTGCGGAGCGGCGATATCGATGTGTTCTTAGGCAACTGGAGGCCGGTGCAGGACATCGACTACAAGCCCTATTTCGACGATGGCTCGGTCATCCCCGTCGCGACAAACCTGACGGGAGCGAAATACACGCTGGCAGTGCCCAGATATGTCCACGACGCAGGCTTAAAGTCGTTCGATGATTTGCAGCGGTTTGCAGACCGGCTTGATCACAAGATTTACGGCATCGAACCCGGATCCAACAAACCGCTGCTCGACATGGTCGAAAAGAAGGCCCACGGACTGGATGGCACTTGGGAGATCGTTGAGTCCAGCGAAGCGGCAATGCTGACGCAAGTGCAGCGCGCCGTCGAAACGAACGCGTGGATCGTCTTCCTCGGCTGGCAGCCGCATCCGATGAATGTCACCATGGACATGGCCTACCTGGCAGGTGGTGACGCGGAATTCGGACCCGATTTCGGCGGTGCGACGGTGCGCACGATCGTCCGAAAGGGCTATCCCGAACAGTGCCCCAACGTGACGAAGCTTTTCAGCAACCTCGTCTTCGACATCGATTACGAGAACGCCGGCATGAACATGATCATGACAGACGGACTGGAAGCGCGCGACGCCGCGATCAAGATGCTGAAGGCCAACCCGCAGAAGCTCGATGCCTGGCTCAAGGATGTGCAGACGTTAGACGGCAAGCCGGGCTTGGCCGCGGTCAAGGCGGAGCTCGATATCCAGTGACGACAATGGCGACGACGTCGATGCGTGCCGCCGTGTTGGCGGGACATGGGAAGCCGTTGCAGGTCAAACTTGTACCGCGGCCCTTAGCGGGACGCGGCCAGCTGCTTGTCCGATTGCAGGCATGCGGCATCTGCCATTCGGATGTCCATATCTGGAAAGGCGACGTACGGCCGCCTCACGCGCCGGAGCCGTTTATCCTCGGTCACGAGGGTGTCGGTGTCGTCGCGGCGATTGGCGAAGGTGTGCAGGGCTGGGCGGTCGGCGAAACGATCGGGGTTCCCTGGCTGCACGACACCTGTCTGCGATGCGATGAATGTAGCGATGGTTACGAGGCCTTCTGCCAGCACCAGCGGGCACATGGATTGAACGTGCCCGGCGGCTTTGCCGAATATGTCGCCGTCGATGCTGCCTTCGCCGTTCGGCTACCGTCTGATGTCGATCCCTTGGCGACGGCGCCGGTCATGTGTGCCGGTGTCACCGCCTACGGTGCCATTCGCAGGGCGGGTGTGACGGCCGGTGAACGATTGGCCGTGTTCGGCTGTGGCGGACTTGGCCTCTACGCGGTGCAGATCGCAGCCCGCATGGGCGTTCACGTCGTGGCCGTCGATCGCGATCCGGCGAAGCTGGATCATGCCCGGCGTTATGGTGCGGCCGAAACGGAAGTCGCAGGGGAGGGGCTCAAACAACGCCTGGCGGAAAATCCGGGCTTCCACGCGGCAATCAATTTCGCGCCGACAACCGCGACCTGGTCGGCGATCGTCGCGTCGATCCGGCCGAGGGGCCGCATCGTTGCGGCGGCACTGGTTTCCGATCCCGTCCCGCTCGTGCAGGAATGGCTGACCGCAACCGGCGTTACGATCACCGGGACCAGTGTCGGCACACGACAGGAGATGCGCGAGGTCGTCGCCATGCACGCCAAACAGCCGCTTCTCAATCCGATTGAGGAGATTGACCTATCCCGTGCCACCGACGCCCTCGTCGCGCTGGAAGCGGGTAAAGCACCCGGCCGCTTCGTGATACGGTTTAGAGCCGGATGAGACGTCCGAAGCCGGGGCTGGCATCTCGGTAGCACAGAGAATGTACTTCGTCTTTTCCGCCCCAACCCGCTCTGGCAAGAGAAGGATCCAGCTTCCGTTTGCGGCCGCGAGAGAGGCCGTCGCCGGAAGGCGACGGAGGGGTGCGGCCTTCAGCCTGAGCGCGATCAGGCGCTGCGGGCTTGCTGCGGATGTTTCCCTTCCTCGAATTCTTCGACGATCTTGGCGCAGAAAGCCGGCAGGTCCTTTGGATTGCGGCTCGTGACCAATCCTTTGTCAACGACCACTTCTTTATCGACCCAGTTGCCGCCGGCATTGATGATGTCCGTTTTCACGGTCGGATAGGAGGTGACTGTGCGTCCTTTCAGAACGTCCGCTTCGACGAGAAGCCAGGGGCCATGGCAGATCACACCGACCGGCTTTGCCTGTTCGAAAAAGGAACGAACGAAAGACACTGTCGTCGCATCGGCACGCAACTTATCGGCGCCAACGGAGCCGCCGGGGATGACGAGACCATCGAAATCGTCCGCGGAAACGTCCTTCACGGCCTTGTCGACTTGGTAGCTTCCGCCGGGATCAAGGTCATTGTTGTTTGTCTTTGCTTCGCCCGCTTCCAGCCCAAGGACAATCACCTCGGCCCCGGCCGCTTCGACGGCGTCCTTCGGCTGCTTGAACTCCGGCTCTTCGGTGCCTCGGGGTGCGATCAGAATCGCGATCTTCTTGCCTGCTAAGGTCATCAATTTCTCCATCGGTACTGTTGGGTCGCAACAAGAGCGTCGCGCTGAGCCAAACGATGGATGGACTGCGAAGTTCCCCATTTAGAGGAAACGGTCTCGCGCGACGAGCTGACATTGGCGCTCGGCTACCGTGACATCGACAGTGAAAGCCGTCGCGTTGATGCTGTGCTCCGCCGGTTACGGCAAAAGGCGAGGGCGCTGGACATGGAGCTTCCCGTCCACGCGGTTCACTCCCTAGGCTTCCGATTTTCTGCCAAGCTTTCGACCATCAAGTAGGGTAGAGATTGCAACAGAGCCTTGTACCGCAGCGAGGCTGGCATCGTCTTATATTGGTAAAGGATGCGGTCGGGGAGGCGGCGCGCCGAAGCGCGCCACCATTGGGGTCAGACAACCTTGAAGGTCACCTCGTCGACGCCGTCCACATGGGCGACCATCTCGTCGCCCCTGACGATCGCGCCGACGCCGGCGGGCGTACCCGCGAAGATCAGGTCACCCGGCTTCAGCGTGAAGAGGCGCGAGAGGTAAGAGATCATTTCCGGCACCTTCCAGATCATCTGGTTGAGATCACCTGTTTGGCGGACTGTGCCGTTGACTTTTGCCCAGATCGCGCCTTCGGTCGGATGGCCGACTTCCGAGACCGGATGCAGCGGGCCGCACGGGGCGGACGCCTCGAAAGCCTTTCCGGTTTCCCACGGCCTGCCGGCCTTCTTTGCCTCTGCCTGCAGGTCGCGTCGCGTCATGTCGAGGCCGACGGCATAACCGTAGACGCAGTCGAGCGCCTTATCGAGTGGAATATTGTCGCCGCCGTCCTTGAGCGCCACGACGAGCTCGACTTCGTGATGGACGTCGTTGGACTCGCCCGGATAGGGGAAATCAGTACCCGCCGGAACGATCGTGTCGGGATTCTTCTGGAAGAAGAAGGGCGGCTCCTTGTTTGGGTCATGGCCCATTTCGATGGCATGATCGGCGAAGTTGCGCCCGACGCAATAGATGCGGTGCACCGGAAAGAGCGCCTTGGTACCGGCCACGGCAAGGGTGGGGATGGCGGCCGGTTCGATGACATAGGTTGTCTGGTTGATGGAGGTCATGTCGTTCATTATCGCGCTCCTGCGTAATATTCGATGCGTTTTTCAAAATGTTCCACGGCCGCGGACAGTAGCATGGCTGCCGCGAAGAGGAGGATTGTCAGAGCCCAGAACCGTTCCATGTCGAAGGAGCGGGAATAGAGCTCGAAGAGTTCGCCATATCCGATGATCGAGACGAGGATCTGCCCGATCACGACCCCTTTGACACCGCGGATCAGGCCAATGCGGATGCCTGCCAGAATCTCCGGCAAGGCGGAGAAGAGGATGATCTTTGTGAAGATCGTCAGCCGCGACGCGCCGTAGCTTCGGCCCATCTCGATCAGCGATGTCGGGACCTGCATGACGCCGGCGCGGGCGTCGAGCACGATGATCCAGACGGCGAAGAGGAAGACGGTGACCACGACAGTTGTTTCGCCGAGACCGAACAGGATCATCAGCACCGGAACAAGGGCTGATAGCGGTGCGCTGACGAACATGTTCACCCAGAGGCCGAAGATGTTGTCGACGATCTTGAACCGGCCCATGGCGATGCCGAGCGGCACGCCGATCCCGATTGCCATGGCCATGCCCGTAAGGAACGAACGCAGCGTAACGAGGGTCGCGCTCTGCCAGGAATTCGTAGCGACAAGGTCGAAGCCGGCAGAGATGATCGCGCTCATCGGCGGAACGAGAAAGATAACGTCCATCCTGCCGACGATTTCCCAGACGAGCGCCCAGACAAGGAGGGCCGTCATCATGGGGATTTTAATGCCGAAGAGTTTCATGGCGCCTCACTCCGCATATTGCCGCAGGCCCTGCCAGATCTCCTCCACCACGTCGAGATAGCCCTTGTCGCGGCGGATGACATCCGGAGCGGCGGAGCGGTCGATCGAAGGTTCGATGATCTGAGAGACCCGGCCGGGGCGCGGGGAGAGCAGCACGATGCGATCGGAGACATAGACGGCCTCCTCGATGGAGTGGGTGACGAAGAGAAAGGTCTTGCGCTCCTTCTCCACCAGCATCAGCAGGTCTTCCTGGAACTTGCGTCGGTTCTGCTCGTCCACCGCCGAAAAGGGTTCGTCGAGAAGCAGCACATCCGCATTGACCGCGAAGGCGCGGGCGATGCCGACGCGCTGGCGCATGCCGCCGGAAAGCTCGTGTGGGTATTTCTCCTCGAAGCCGGACAATCCGACCTCGGCGATGTAGTGTCGGGCCGTTCGGTTGCGTTCCGCCAGGCCGATACCCTTCAGTTCGAGGCCGAAAGCCACATTGCGCAGCACGGTGGCCCAGGGCATCAGGGCAAAATCCTGGAAGACGAACGCGCGTTCAGGTCCAGGGCCGGTCACCACCTTGCCATTGACCCGGATATCGCCGGACGTGGCAGGCACAAGGCCCGCGATGATCTTCAGCAGCGTTGTCTTGCCGCAGCCGGAGGGGCCGAGCAGCGTCGTCAGCTTGCCACGCTCGAATTCGAGGTTGATGCCGCGCAGCGCCTCGATGTCGCCGTAGCGCTTGCCGATGTCACGCACCTCGACGATGGCATCGGATGTAGTGGTTGCGGCAGGATTGGCCACGCGGGCACTTATGGATGTGGCCATGTCACTTTCTCCTCTTTTCGGGCCGCAGGAAGCGCACCTCGACATATTGCAGGCCGGCGAGCGTCAGCGTCGAAACGGCGATGATGGAGGCGACAGCCGCGTACATGTGCGCGTAGTTGGCAATCGAACGGTGATAGGTGATGAGATCGCCGATGCCGGTCGGCGTGATCAGCAGTTCGGCCAGCATGACGCCGATGAAACCGGCGGCGATGCCGAGACGAAGCCCCGCAAAGAGAACGGGCGTCGCATCCGGAATGATGATCTTGAAGATCTGCTGCAGCCGGCTGCCCTGGAAGGAGCGGCACATATCAACGAGCGACGGATTCACGTGCCGGACCGCCTTGTAGGAATTGAGCACGATGACCGGCAGGGCCAGCATGATGACGGCGAGCGTCTTGGCAACCAGGCCGATGCCGTAGATGAAGGTGACAAGCGGCACCAATGCCGCCATGGGGGCTGCCTGGAGCACGATGAAGACCGGCGCCAGAAGCCATTCCGCCTTGTCCGAAAGCCCCATCACGATGCCAAGGCCGATGCCCAGCACGGCGGAGACGGCAACGCCGATGACGAGCGGCTGGAACGTGATGGCATAGGCGGGCAGCAGCGTGCCGTCGAACGCCATCTCGAGAAGGGCGGAGACGGTTTCGAGGAAGGTGGGGAAGGCGAAGCTGATCGGTACGCGACCGGCGATTTCCCAGGCTGTGAAGAGGGTCGCGAGCGACACCAGCACCCATAAGGATTTCCGGCGTGTGGCGAAGTCGGCGATCATGTCGGCGAGGGTGGAGGAGCCATCCGTGGCCCCTCCCGTCGCGCCGACCTTTTGCGGTGTAGCGGCCATGTGCATCACTTGGTTCCGATTTTTGCGAGAACAGCGTTGAGCGCGTCGAGGTCCCAGAAGTCCTCGACCTTGAGATCCGTTGCCTTGCCTTCCAGCGCGCCCGAGACGGTATAGAACTCGAAGTCGTCCTTTGCCGCATCCTCACCGCCACCGTTGAGCGGCAGCGCCGCGGCAGCCTCGGTGAAGTAGGGTTCGATGTCGGCGATCATGTCCGGCGTCGCATCCGGCAGGAGCTTGTACTTGTCGCGGAGCGCGATCGCCGCCTTCGGGTCCGCCGCGACCTCGCGCCAGGTGGTGAGGATCGCTTCGACGAGAATTTCCACGTCCTTCTCGTTCTTCGAAAGATAGTCCGTATTGGCAAAGAGGGCCTCGTCCGTCGCGCTTACCTCGCCGAGTGGCAGGAACGCGAACTTGCCGGGCGCCTCCTTCTCCAGCACGCGCTTGCCGGAACTGTCGACGATCGTCGCCTTGACATTGCCCTGCAGAAGCGCACCGGTGCGCACTTCCGCGCCGGGAACGTAGGAGATGTTGGAATAGGCGATGCCGTTCTTGTCGGCCATCAGGCGCATGATCGCCTCAGTGCCGGAGCCACGCGAATGCACGGCTACTTCCTGTCCGTCGAGGTCCCCCCACTCCTTGTAGAACTCCGTGTTGACGACGGGGTAGAACTGGAGCTTCGAGAGCTGCAGGAAGATGCGGATCGGCGCCTTCACCTTCTGAAGCAGGGCGTAGGGGCCACCGATGCCGATATCGGCCTGGCCGCTGACGACCGCCTGGGCGGCGATGTCTTCGCTCTTGAGATAAGTTACGTCGATCTCGACGCCTTTTTCCTTGGCGCGCTCGATCGCGGCCAGGAGATGAAGCGATTCCACCGTCGCGATATCGCCAAAAGCGATCCGCATGGGATCGGCAAACGCCACACCGGGCACCATGGCAGAAAGGCAGAGCGCGGCCGCAACGGCCGACGCCCTCATTCGTCTGGCAAACATGTTCATTGTTTTCCTCCCAAACTGGGTTTTCCTCCACCCAATATTTAACCAATTCTCCATTAATCCGATATTGTGTCAACCAACTAAACGTGCTGCACCGCCGCAATTGAGGCAAGAACTCCAATGCTATCCCGATTAAATAACTGTTATTCTTCGAAAAGATATACACTCTGCTAAACGCCTTTCAAAGCGTTGACACTGCCCAATTGATCCCATATAAGCGAACCAATGCAGAATTGGTTCGGGTAGAGCAATGATTGAAAACACCGATGCGGCCGTGCTTTCCCGCCTCCGGGACTTCCTCGCGACGGCGCAACTCCCTGACGGGGGGCGATTGCCGCCGGAGCGCGATCTTGCCGAGTCACTGGACGTCGGCCGCAGTGCGCTGCGCAAGGCGCTGGCTACCTTGCAGGCGGAGGGTGTGGTGTGGCGGCATGTGGGGAAGGGGACGTTCACCGGTGAGCGGCCGATCGACACGGTGGCCGACATTAATGCCATGGTGCACCGGACAAATCCGCTGGAGGTCATGGGAGCGCGCATTGCCTTCGAGCCGGAGGTTGCGCGGTGTGCGGCGCTCAACGCGACGCCGAGCCAGATTGCGGAACTGCGGAGCGCCATGCTCAAGGCGCAGCAGGCGCCGACGTGGCGGCTCTACGAGCAATGGGACAATCGCCTGCACCGGCTGATCGGCGAAGCCTCGCAGAATTCGCTGCTGCTCGGCTTGCTCGACACGCTGAACGCGGTGCGTCGTGCCGTCACGTGGGGGCGGCTGCGCGACACGCCCGTCCGCCCGCCGCCGGACCACCACTCGTTCGAGGAGCACGCCCGCATCGTCGACGCGATCGCCAACCGGGACGGAAGTGCTGCGGCTGACGCCATGCGCCGCCACTTGCGCAGCGTAGAGGGACATATGCGGGACGTCCGCTGATATCGGTTCAAAGGAAAGTCGGCATAATGCCGTCTGGGGAGTAGACGTATGACGAAAATCAAGGTTGCCAATCCCGTCGTGGAGCTCGACGGGGACGAGATGACGCGTATCATCTGGCAGTTCATCAAGGACAAGCTGATCCATCCCTATCTGGACGTGGATCTCGAATATTACGATCTCAGCATCGAGAATCGCGACGCGACGAATGACCAGGTCACCATCGACGCAGCCCATGCGATCCGCCGCCACGGCGTTGGGGTGAAATGCGCGACAATCACGGCTGACGAGGCCCGCGTCGAGGAATTCAAGCTGAAGAAGATGTGGAAGTCGCCGAACGGCACGATCCGCAACATCCTCGGCGGCGTCATCTTCCGCGAGCCGATCATCGCCAAGAACGTCCCGCGTCTCGTTCCCGGCTGGACCAAGCCGATCATCGTCGGCCGCCATGCCTTCGGCGACCAGTACCGCGCCACCGACTTCAAGTTCCCCGGCAAGGGCAAGCTGACGATGAAGTTCGTCGGCGAAGACGGCAAGGAAATCGAATACGACGTGTTCGACGCGCCGTCGGCCGGCGTGGCCATGGGCATGTACAACCTCGACGATTCGATCACCGAATTCGCCCGCGCGTCGTTCAATTACGGCCTGCAGCGCAAGGTCCCGGTCTATCTCTCGACCAAGAACACCATCCTCAAGGTCTATGACGGCCGCTTCAAGGATATCTTCCAGCAGGTCTTCGACGCCGAATTCGCCGAGAAGTTCAAGGAAGCCAAGATCTGGTACGAACACCGCCTGATCGACGACATGGTCGCTTCGGCGCTGAAATGG
>NZ_MYFN02000019.1 GCF_004514425.2 Shinella sumterensis | reverse complement strand
GCTTCACGCCGGTCGCCAGTCCCCAGTCGAACGGAATGTCAGAGGCATTCGTCAAAACCCTGAAACGGGATTACGTGCGCATATCAGCTCTGCCAGACGCCGAAACGGCGCTCCGGCTCATCGACGGATGGATCGAAGACTACAACGAAATCCATCCCCATTCCGCACTCAAGATGGCTTCCCCTCGGCAGTTCATCAGGGCTAAATCAAACTAGCCGATCTGTCCGGTGAAATGGGGAGCACTCCACGCATGCGATGGGGCGTTCGTGAACATTGTGAACTGATAGGTATAGGGTGTTGATTTCCGCGAAGAACTGACCCGGGGGGATGCGGACGAAAACTTGGACCACCAGGAGGTAGTTCATGTATTCCCATGCAGACAGAGTTCGCGCGGTCGAACTTTATATCAAGCTCGGCAAGCGGGTTAAGGCGACGGTCCGCCAATTGGGTTATGTTGGAGTCGAGTTCGATGCGGCCGTCGGTCAGGAAGCGCTCGAAGATGTTTCGACGCGAGATGGCATACCGCAGAGCTTCGGCGAGTTTGGATTTTCCAGAGACCCGCGGCAGGGTCGCCTGCCAGAGAGTGAAGAGGTCACGGACGATCGCTGCGGAGATCTCCTGGCGTGCAGCGACACGAGCTTCAGAGCTTTGGCCGCGCACACGCTCCTCGATCTCCCATAACCTCGCCATACGCTCGACGGTGTCTGTAGCGACTTTCGAGCTCTTTGCGACATGCAACTCGTAGAATTTTCTCCGGCTGTGGGACCAACAGCCGGCCAGGATGGCGCTGTCATTGCCTCCATCTTTCCGGACGAGCTTGTTATAGGCAGCATATCCATCGACCTGCAGGATTCCACGATAGCCGCTCAGGTGTCGTGCGACACACTCGGTGGCTCGACTGTCCTCGAAGCGATAGGCTACCATCGGTGGACCGCTGCCCCCAAAAGTCCGGTCATCCCTGGCATACGCCCATAGCCATGCCGTCTTCGCTGATCCGGAACCAGGAGCAAGTGTGGGCGGTCGTTTCGTCGGCAAAGATCCGTTCGGCCTTCTTGATCTCATCGAGGATATAGTCGGCGAGGATATTGAGCTCGAACCCCAGCTTGCCCATCCATTGAGCCATCAGCTTGCGGCCGAGTTCGACCTTGTCGCGTGCGTAGATGGCTTCCTGGCGATAAAGTGGCAGCCTGTCGGCATATTTGGAAACAGCGACCTGGGCCAGAAGTGCTTCCGTCGGAATGCCACCTTCGATGATGTGTGCCGGAGCCGCCGCCTGGACGACACTATCGTCGTTCCTAAAGGCATACTTCGGCCGGTGGGTGACGATGACACGGAACTTCGCTGCAACGACATCCAGCCGCTCGGAGACGTCTTCTCCAATCAGGATTTTGGTCTTACCTGCATATTCTGGAAGCTCTTCCGGTTCGATCACGACCTCGACGCGCTCAAGATGAGGCGCAAAGCCTGTCGGCTTTATCTACGTCGATTACTCTGAAGGTGGAGATCTGTAGCGCCAGCCCGTATTAAGAGAACGTAGCCTGGGGCTGGTTCAGAGATTCCGCTGAGAATTTCAGTTTCAACAAAACGTACCCTGCCTCATCTGTGACGGCCATCAGCCATTCGTTACCCAGCCACAGGTTCATATTCTCATCCGTCAGCATTTCACCGGCGCCGCGAAGCGCTTCGGCTCGAGCTTCGGTTTCATTGGCGAGGAAAAGGCCGTCAACGTCCATCGCTGCGCGCCCATCCAATACGTGAAAGAAATATCTTGGCATAGTTTGCACTCCTTGCGGCGGGAGCGCGGTATGACTCTCTGTCTCAGCGTGCCAAGTGGGAGCTGATGATCAGGCGTCGTACACCTATTCTGCTACCCGGTGAATTGAACTCGCCGAAATCCTGCTTCACAGGTCGGCGTGCTTGCTCCGACAAACGGATTCTGTCCGTCAGCAATTACGTTCTCGAATCAAGTTCGAGAGCATGGTCGATGTCGCTCTGTGTGACTTGCAGGAACTGGCGCTTCCCCGTCGCTATCGATATCGCCGGGATCTCAAGGTGGGTGGCGACGCGCTTGTAGGCGGTGAAGCTCAACCCTTCAATCAGCTCTTCGTCGACAACAAGACGATAGGTTCCCGCGGGCTGTGGCCCCACGAGAGCATTCAGTGTAAACGGATGCATGAACGCGATTTCGGATTCTGTTGTTCTCTCTACCATTGCGAATATCCTACCCGGTTACGGAACGATTAAGCGGCGTATCTGAAGCGGGGTAAGCCCCGCGTACCAACTCTGACCAAGGCAACAGCTCCCTATGACGCCGACTGAACGGCAAGGATGACTGCGGCTGGCAGGCGGGTGGACACCGCGCTTATTCTTCCACTGAGCCGCCCTCATTCTCCCAATTATCGACCCCGGCGCGCCGGTTCCGTTCTATCGAGTTTAGGGAAAGCGGGTATTTGTCGGCGCCGATTGTCGCGGCCTTGATGAGCCGGATCACGTTTCGCGCTTCCTCGTGCTGGGGGCCGATACCCCCAACCAGGATTTCGCTTTCATAGTTCGCATCCCGGAGGATCTGCTGAAGGACTGTCCTCGGGGGGATCGAAGTCTTCCTCACGCCGGTGGGCCGGAGGACTACCATAGCCACCCCTCCGTGAGAACGAACATGACTGTGAGAATGCTTGCCGAGAGCACGACATGAGAGATCGTGATTGGGAAAACGTTTCGATTTGACAGAACTCGGGAAGACATATCGTCCTCCTCTCGTTTGGGGCCAGGGTAGAAAACCCTCACATGGCAGCGCCCGGAACATTGGCTGCCGAAGGAATCATCCTGCGCCCATATCGAAGCGTTCACAAGAAATCAAATAAGGTCATTTGAAGTCTTCAGACCAGTCGACCCATACGGTTTAGCCGACAGTCATTCGGATCGGCCATCCGTCACAATGCCGCAGAGCCGGAGTGTTTGATGTGATGCCGGCACTTCGCCTCGCCCTTCATCTGGTAGCGTTGTTTATCTATTCAAAGACGAATGGTCCTGCCCGCAGCGTGAGCATCGCTTGTTGGGCCAAGGATGGTAGACGTAAAGGAATAGTCCGCTGTCGCTCTTGAACAGCGACAAACCGCATTTCGGGCTAGCAAGCACGAACACAAAGAAGAGGGCGTGTGCGGCAAAGACCGCGGTGCCAACAGCTGAACTGCTCATTCCAAACAGCCTGGCTACGCCAGCGGTCCAATCCGGTGACGTGAGAATAAGAGTGACGGTCCAGATCATGAACAGCCATGCTTTGTAATATCGGGTCATGTGACGATGCTATATCGCGTCATATCGGTCAACGAAAGACGCGCGAAGACGGCACCCGAAACGAGAGCCGGGCTTAGGTCCGGCTTCTCACGATCGGCGATAGGAGCCAAGCCATGCTAGCCGCGCAGCAACGCCGCCTTCGCGCAAACTCTGACTACCGAGTAGAACGTGCCGGCCGCATGGCATGGGCAAGGTCCGAAGGCGCATCAGCCCTGACCGAGGTCAATCGGGTCAACGGCGAGAAGGCCGACCTTTCGGCGGTTCAGGGCATGGTTGACGCACGCAACGCGGCTGACGATGCTCGCGGCGCTTATGACCGGTGCCTTGATGGCGGCGGGCTGTGGAACTTCGGCGCTGGCCGATGCGACGGGCCTGCGCCGCGTCGTGGGGACTGACCTCGTCGGCGCGCGCGGCGCGACCCCGGCGGATCAGCGAAAGATCGATCGCACCGTTGTTGGCCTTTGCGCCGGCGGCGTGTGGAGCGCAGGCGAGTGCCGGCGCCACGGTGAAGCGGGGCAGTGATGGAGGATAAGACGATGGGCATAACCAGAGCGCCAAAGCTCGAATGGAACCTGAACACGCTCCTGCAGCTCGTCAGCCTCGCGACTTTGCTGGCGACGGGCATCTATGCATGGACCAACACGACGCGTGACATCGAAGAGCTTCAGCGTTGGCGGATGGGCCATGAGCAGTATCACAAGGAGCGCCTGGCTGAGGTGAAGATCACAGAGGGCAGGAACGAAGAGCGCTTCCGCTCAATTGAGGGGGAGGTCCGTAAAATCGATAACCTAACCTATCGCATTGCCGCGGCCGAGCAGACCACGGCGACCACATCAGCGGCGATCAAGGATTTGCAATCGCTCGTCTCGGCGCAATCAGGGGATATCAAGGTGATCTGTGAGATCTTGCAGCGGCTAGAAGCTGGACAGCGACGATCGCCACCGTGACGCTTTCGCACATCGTCAGGTACTCCCTCAGCCGGTGCGGCAGGCCGCACGACGATCGGCGTATTAGGGCCGGCCGTATACCGCTCCTGCAATCGGACCCGACGGGGTGTGGTTTTCGTGTCGGTCAAGAATTCCTTCCATGAAACGTTGGAGCACCGCCCGGGATTGCTCTGCCAGTGGGCCGATGAGGGGCTTCATTCGTTCTGTGACGTAGCCGGCCCTTTGGAGCATCTGATTGAGAATGCGATTGCTCGCTCGGCTAAAGTCTACGTTGTGGATTATGGAAGACATGGTTCGATCCTTTCAGTGGGATGACGGTGAATCAGGCAAACGGATCGAGACTAGGAGGCGAAGCCTGCCTGGCATCCAGCGCAAGAGCCCGGTAAATTTCATCATAGGAGACCTGAAGGCGTTGCCTCATCACTGTCGGCGCCGAAAGCGATGGTATCTCAATGTGTGTGGCAACCCGCTTATATGCGGGGAAGCTCAAGCCAGCGATGAGTTCTTCATCGACGATAAGCTTGTAGGTGCCGGCGTCCTGCAACTCGACGAGAGATTCAATCCGGAAAGGCCGGGTGAAGGTGATTTCGGTCTCTGTCGTTCTCATGGCGCACTCATCCGCGGTTTCATTGGTATGGACCGGACCGTCATTGGCGGCGGTCGGGAGTGCTCGATAGATCGCGCTTCGGGATCTGGCTGCTGTCCTTCGGTTCGTCAGCCGGAGGTCTACCAAAGCCATCCCGCCGCAAGGACGTAGAGGATCATGAGTATGCTCGCCGTTACGACGAGATGCGACGTCGCGGTCGCGACGAGATGTCCGTTTTGACGAGGATTGATGACGGAAGACATGTTGTCCTCCTTTCGGTTGGGTTCAGGGTAGTAAACCCTCACATGGCAGCGCCCAAAACGTCGGCTGCCGAAGAAATTATCCTGTGCGCCTATCGAAGCGTTTACAAGAAACAAATAAGGTCATTTGAAGCCGTGGGGGTTTACCGAAACCAGCCCGGCTCTCACCGCTTGGATCACTTGGTCTCTGCTTGCCTAATCCGATAGGCGGCGCGAGTAGGCAGGCCTTGAATGGCGAACTGCGGGAGACCCGATTTAAACAACTCTGTCTCCGGCTCGGGGCGGCCATAGCTGTTGCCAAGAAAACGCTCAAGAACCGCTGGGGAAGTTTCGCCGTCACGCACTTTCTCGATAAGCATAGCGGTCGCCGTATCAGCACGAAACTCTCCCTCTATGGGGGACCCCGCGCTGTACCCTGCACGAAAAAGCAGTGAGCGGATCATTTTCATATCGGCGGATGAAACAGTAGGTCTCGTATCGGAAGACATGTTGTCCTCCTGTCGTTGGGGCTAGGGTAGCAAGCCCTCAAACAGTAGCGCCCGTGATGATGGCTACTGGAATATCAACCATGCGCGCTTATTGAGGCATTAGCAAGGAAACAAATAAGGCCATCTGTGATCGATGCCAGTAAGGTCGGCTCGGTACCAACGTCTTCAATGGGGAACGATCGTATGGGTGGACGGTTAGGCGGGCAGATTGCGCGGAAAATCCTACGTCGCGAGGTGCGCGCAGTTCGGCGCCGAGGGGCATCCCTTCTAAGGGGCGCTTGACGCCGCGCCCAGCGCTTCATTTATGCTGAGCGGATTGCTTCGTTGAACGAGACAACCTCGACGGTCGCTCCAGCCTCATCGGCTATTTCGAACCATCGGCCATCAATCGTGTGGCCGCGCGACATGGCCGGGGACAGAGCTTCCCGTATGGCCGCGATTGCCCCCAAACGCGCGAGCGCGCTCGATCCGAACTCCCACCCATCCTCGTCAGGTTGGAAGTTGAACGCAGTCCTGATGTGGAAAAAGAACTTCGGCACAGTGCCACCTCTTCTCAAACAGCCACGAGAAAAGGGGCTGCGTCGGCGCAAGCGGCTGCTGCGGACCCCGACGCGTTCAGGCACCTATAAACACCGAGCCGACGCGGCAACTGCCATGACAATGCGGTCGCCGAGAGCTTCTTCAATCTTCTGAAGCGGGAGAGGATACGTCGCAGGGTCTACCGTTCACGCGATGAAGCGCGCCAGGATGTGTTCGACTACATCGAGATGTTCTACAACCCGAAACGCAAGCACGTCAGAAACGGAATGCTGTCGCCCGTCGAGTTCGAGAGGCAGCAGAAAATCTAACCCGAGGGGATCTACGAAACTCGGAGCTATTCACGCCGGTCGTTGGTTCGCTTCCGCTCAAGAGCTTAAAGCGAATGGCTTGCTACGTCTTCCAGGGTACTCGACAGAAGTAATTGCCCAGTCGGGAGTCTGGAAACCCGGAGCGTACGATAGTCGGGCACTGACATATGGGATGTCATCATCCTGGTGTGATGCGTGGCGGTGATGACCATCACGTCGGCACCCGCACCTTCGGCAGCCAGCATGCCGGCGGTGGCGTCCTCGAAGACGAGGCATTGCGCCGGGTCGAACCCGAGCCGTTTCGCACCGAGCAGGTAGCAGGCCGGGTTCGGCTTGCCGTCCGCCACATCTTCGCCGCTGATCATGACATCCGGAAACGGAATGCCGGCCGCAGCCATGCGCTTGCGCGCAAGCTCGATCGGTGCGGAGGTGACGATCGCCCAGCGCGCGCGCGGCAGGGCGTTCAGGAACTCTATCGCGCCGGGCACCGGCCTTATGCCAGCGACATCCTCCAGTTCCTCGTCCTGTATCGCAAGCGCTTCCCGGAGCGGATCGACACCCGGCAGTGCAAGCGGCGTGATGACATCGATCGCCCGCACACCGTGGATCGTCGGTATGAACACGGCGGGGTCGAAGCCGTGACGCGTGCACCAACGCCCCCAAACGCGTTCCACCACCGCGGTCGAATCGAGAAGCGTGCCGTCCATGTCGAACAGGAAGGCATCGTAGGTGCGCCCGGCACGGAATGCGGTCTCCCTCATCGGTCAACCGCCATAGATTTCGAGAAGCGCGGCGTAGACGGCGTCGTTGCCGGCGATGACACGATTGCCCTTGTTCAGCCCGTCATCGGCAAGAAAGTCGTTGGTTTTCAGGCCGGCGGCGCGAATGACTGCAATGGCGCCCAGGCAATCGTAGGAATTGATATGCGGCTCGATATAGCCGAGAAGCCGGCCACTTGCGACGTAGCACAGGGTTAGCGCGCCGGAGCCCTCGCGGTAGAACATGCCGCCGGCATGGAGCAGACGGCCGAACATCGGCAGGAATTCATCCGGTTTGACGCGCGGCGAATAGCCCACGCCGCAGATGCCTTCGCGTACCGAGCGGCCGGGATGGCGCTCGACGGGCCTGCCGTTCAGCGTGGCCGCGAAATCGACGCCGCCGGCAAACAGCTCGTCGCGCGCCGGCGCATAGACCATGCCGAACTTCAGTTCGTTGTCCTGCACGAAGGCGATCGACACGCACCAGCTGGACAGGCCTGAAATGAACGGCTGCGTACCGTCGATCGGATCGACGACCCAGATACCCTGACCTGGCGCATAGGTGGAGATGCCGGTTTCCTCGCCGAAGAAGGCATCCTCGGGAAAACCGGTCGCCAGCCGTTCCTTGATGAGAAGCTCGGTGTTCAGGTCGGCCTCGCTGGCCATGTCCTGGGCACCCTTGCTCTTGATCGTCAGACTGTCGCGCTGGCGGAAATAGCCATGGGCGAGGTCGCCGGCATCGCGGATCAGCGTCAGTGCGAAGGCGTAGCGCTCGGCGAGCGTGGAATTGGCCATCGGAATTTTCCTTTCAATCGCGCCAGAGCCAGGCCGCGCCGCGCACGCCGCTGGAATCACCGTGTACCGCCCGCTTGATGGGCGTGTGGAACACCGTCGAGAACGTTCGTCTGGCAAGCGCCGGCGGCAGGTCGTCATAGAGCTCGTCGACATTCGACATGCCGCCGCCCATGATCAGCACGTCCGGATCGAGCGTGTTGACGACCGTCGCTAGGCCGCGCGCCACGCGATCGACATAACGGTCCCAGAGCAGGCCGCAAAGCCGGTCGCCGGCCCGCTTCTTTTCGATGATAGCGCGAGCCTTCAATTTCTCGCCGGTGTGGCGGGTGTATTCCGCCTCGAAGGCGCGGCCGGACACCCAGGTCTCCATGCAGCCATGGCGGCCGCAATAGCACGGGCGGCCGGAAATCTCGGTGACATCGGGAAAAGGCAGGGGATTGTGGCCCCATTCGCCGCCGCTGTTGTTGGGACCGTGATGCGCCTTTCCACCGATCGCGATGCCCGCCCCCGCGCCCGAGCCGAGGATGACGGCAAAGACGACGTTGTGGCCCGCCCCCGCGCCATCGACTGCTTCCGAGGCAGCAAAGCAGTCAGCATCGTTTTCGATGCGCAGCTCGCGCTTGATGATGTCGTTGAGATCTTTCTCCACCGGCTGGCCGAGCAGCCAAGTGGAACTAGCCCCCTTGCCGAGACGGCTGACGGGCTCGAGCGAGCCGGGAATGCCGATGCCGACCGAGCCACTGCGGCCCGTCTGTGTTTCCAGCCCCTCGATCATCTCCTTGATCATGCGGATGCAGCCGAAATAATCATGACGCGGCGTGTCCTGGCGCAGGCGCAGGAGCTCGCGCCCGTCCGGCTCCATCGCCACGCCTTCGATCTTTGTTCCACCCCAGTCGATCCCGATAAGCACGCAAATCCTCCCGGCACCCGTAAAACGGGAGCCCCGTTCGTTGTCTGTCGATGTTCCTGCCCGCAAGGCGCTCCCGCGCCGTGCGGTCAATTGAAAAGCAGGTCCCGGTGCCGCGCATATTCGGCCAGCAGCGGCAGGCTTGCCGCTCCCAGCACGCGGGCATCACTGCCGATTTTCCCTTCCACGATCTCCACCGGCGCCACGCCCTGCACGTCCATGGCGGCGAGCTTCTGGCGCGTGCGCGCCACCACATTCGCCCGCACGTCCGGCGGAAAGCCGCCGTCGATCACCACATTGTGGAAGTCGATAACGGAGATGGCGCTGCCGATCGCCAGCGCGAGGCTGTCGGTTGCCTGCTCCACCCAGCGGTCCACGACATCGCCGAGCGCGCTCCAGTCCTGGTTGTTGTGCCAGATGAGGCTCGGATCGCCGCCGCTGTCGCGGATCATCCGCTCGAGAAGGTAGATGGAGGCGCACTGGATCAACCGTTTCGGCGGCTTGCCGGCCTCGGTCGTGGAAACCGGCGCCGACCCGATCGCGCCGGCATAACCGCGGCGGCCGGGATAGAGGCTGCCGTCGAGCACCACGCCGCCGCCGACCAGGGTGGCGAAGAAGACGTAGAGGAAATCCGGATACTTGCCGCCTTCGCCGAAGGCGAGCTCGGCTGCGCAGGCCGCCGTGGCGTCGTTGTAGAAATGGACCGGCCAATCGCAGAGCTGCGCGACCTCGGCCTTGAGATCGAAGCTGCGCCAGGCATCGACCACGTCATGCGGCGCGCCGACCTCCTCTTCCCAGCTCCACATTTCCGACGGCGCGGCGATGCCTACGCCACGCACCCTGCTGAACTGGATGCGCGTCATGTTGTCAGTGATCGTCTCGAGGCTCGTCTGGAAGAACTGCTTCAGCAGCGCCGGCGTCGGATAGGCGAAGGTCGTGCGGATCATCTGGCGCGGCGTGCCGACCATATCCATCAGCACGAGATCGGCGGAGCGCCGGCCGATCTTGAAGCCGACGGAGAAGGCACCTTCCGGATTGAGAGCCATCGGAATGGAGGGCTGGCCCACCTTGCCGCGCTGCGGCTCGCCGCGCACCAGAAGGCCGTCCATCTCGAGCTGTTTCATGATGACGGAGCTGGCCTGCGCGGAAAGCCCGGTCATGCGCGAAATCTCGCCCTTCGACAGCGGACCGTGCGTGCGCACGAGCGAAAGCACGAGCCGCTCGTTATAGAGCTTCACGCCGGTCTGGTTCGTGCCCCGGCTGGTATCCAGCCGCTCACCGGCATCGCCGGCCGCCTTGTCCGTGCTCAACATCTTCACTGCACCTCTCATGCGCATTGCGCCGACGCGAATTTATATCGCTTTGCCTTGCACACCAACTGGATGTGCGTCGCTCCTCCGATGTGAGCGAAATATGAGGGGCAACAACCGCATCGTCAATAATAAATCATGCGGAAGTCTTTATATTGCGTATCGCTTGCGCTGCTCCTTGCAAAATTTCAGCATATGTTTCATGGCGTATAACGAAAATATTGATGTTAAATCAATATGTTAATACATTATCTAGATTTCAGCAGTGGTCGCCCGGCCGCATGTCTTTGCATTCAAAGCAGGTGTTTAATAAATCATACCGCATTAAATATTGACAAGATTGGCCATCGATGTTTGCATTCCCGTCGCCGGTCGAAGGGGCAGTCCTTGCCGGCGGGGCGCTAGGGAGAGCGCCTGTCCGCGCAACATTCGCAGGGGAGTCCCTGCTTCATGGGAGGATAAAATGCATTCCACTTTTGCTCGCGCCGCCTTTGGCGTTCTTCTGGCGTCCGCCGCCTTCGTCGCGCCGGTCCAGGCCCAGGAAAAGATCACCGCCTGCCTGGTCACGAAGACCGAGATCAACCCCTTCTTCGTCAAGATGAAGGAAGGCGCCAGCGCCAAGGCCGCCGAACTCGGTATCGAGCTTCTGACCTTTGCCGGCAAGCAGGACGGCGATGCCGACACGCAGATCGCCGCCATCGAATCCTGCATCGCCAGCGGCGCGAAGGGCATTCTTCTGACGCCGAACGATTCCAGCGCGCTCGTGCCGATCATTACGAAGGCGCGCGAGGCCGGCCTGCTCACCATCGCGCTCGACACGCCGC
Organism: Shinella sumterensis; assembly: GCF_004514425.2. Taxonomy (GTDB): domain Bacteria; phylum Pseudomonadota; class Alphaproteobacteria; order Rhizobiales; family Rhizobiaceae; genus Shinella; species Shinella sumterensis. The sequence continues at coordinate 58,265 of NZ_MYFN02000019.1, read as the reverse complement.
TCGATCCGGCAAGCGCGGCTGACGCAACCTTCGCGACGGACAATTTCAAGGCGGGCGAATTCGTTGGCAAATGGGCAGCCGGCAAGCTTGGTGACGCCGCCAAGGATGCCAAGATCGCGCTTCTGAACCTCAACGCCCAGGAAATCACCGTCGACTACATGCGCAACCAGGGCTTCCTGTCCGGCTTCGGCATCGACATCAAGAACCCCACCGATATCGGCGATGAGGATGACCCGCGCATCATCGGCAATGCCGTGACCAACGCCAACGAAGAGGGCGGTCGCACGGGCATGGAAAGCCTGCTGCAGATCGATCCCGAGATCAACCTCGTCTACACGATCAACGAGCCGACGGCTGCCGGCGCCTATGAAGCGATCAAGGCCGCGGGTCGCGAGAAGGACGTGACGATGGTCTCCGTCGACGGCGGTTGCCCGGGTGTCCAGAACATCAAGGAAGGCGTGATCGGTGCCACCTCCATGCAGTTCCCGCTGCTGATGGCCTCCATGGGCATTGAGGCTATCAAGGCCTTTGCCGACAGCGGCAAGAAGCCGGAGCCGACGCCCGGCCTTGACTTCTTCAACACCGGCGTCGAGCTGATCACCGACCAGCCCGTCGACGGCCTTCCGTCGATCACCGCCGATGAGGGCCTGAAGAAGTGCTGGGGCTAATGCGGCGCTAGCGCCCGCACGTCACTGACGACATTTCGCCTGCCACTCCCGGGGCAAGCTGCGGGGTGGGCGGTCACCCGCCCGCCCCATTCCCGGCTCACATAGGGATATAATCCATGACGAACAATCTCAACGCGCTGGCCGACAAGACGGAAAGCGTCGATGCAGCGGCAGAGCCCGCGCGCGGCTTTGCGCAATTTGATACCGACGCGATCGGCCCGGTGCAGAAGCTTCAGCGTTTCCTGCACAGCTACCCCACTTTCGTGCCGCTCATCGTGCTGGCGGTATCGCTGATCGGTTTCGGTCTCTTCGCCGGCAGCAAATTCTTCACGCCCTACAACATGTCGCTGATCGTCCAGCAGGTCTCGATCATCGGCATTCTCGCCGTCGCCCAGAGCCTGGTCATCCTCACGGCCGGTATCGATCTCTCGGTGGCCGCCATAATGGTGCTGAGTTCGGTCGTGGCAGGCAATCTGGCGGTCAAGCTCGGCTGGCCGCCCATTCCGTCGCTCCTTACCTCGTTTCTCGTCGGCACCGGCATCGGCCTGATGAACGGTTTCCTCGTCACCCGCGTGAAGTTGCCGCCGTTCATCGCCACGCTCGGCACTTGGAACGTCTTCTATGCGCTTAATCTCTATCTCTCGGGCGCGCAGTCGATCCGGGGCAGCGAAATCGACCAGACCGCGCCCATCCTGAAGATCTTCGGCGAGAGTCTGTCGGTCTTTGGAACGAAGATCAGCTACGGCTCGCTCCTGTTCGTCGCCGTCTTCCTCGTGCTCTGGTATGCGCTGACCCGCACCGCCTGGGGCCGGCACATCTATGCCGTCGGCGACGACAAGGAGGCGGCGGAACTCGCCGGCATCCGCACCGACCGCGTGCTCATCTCGGTCTATGCGGTGGCCGGTTTCATCTGCGCGCTCGCCGGCTGGTCGGCCATCGGTCGCGTCGGCGCGGTGTCGCCCACCAGCTTCTTCGAAGGTAATCTCCAGTCGATCACCGCCGTCGTGATCGGGGGCATCTCGCTGTTTGGCGGGCGCGGCTCCATTCTCGGGCCGCTGGTCGGCGCGCTCATCGTCGGCGTCTTCCAGTCGGGCCTGCGCATCGCCGGCGTCGACGTTCTCTGGCAGCTCTTCGCCATCGGCTGGCTGATCATCCTCGCCGTCGCCGTCGACCAGTGGATTAGAAAGGTTTCCGCATGAACACCGAAGTCACCCCCGTTCTCAGTGCCCGCGGCCTGATGAAACGCTATGGCCGCGTGGTTGCGATCGACAATGGCGAATTCGACCTGATGCCGGGCGAAATCCTCGCCGTTATCGGCGACAACGGCGCGGGCAAATCGAGCCTAATCAAGGCGCTGTCGGGCGCCATCCGCCCCGATAGCGGCGAAATCCGCCTGGATGGCGTGCCGATCTCGTTCTCATCGCCCATCGAGGCGCGCAAGGCCGGCATCGAGACCGTCTACCAGACGCTGGCGCTTTCACCCGCCCTGTCGATCAGCGACAATATGTTTCTCGGCCGGGAAATCTACAGTCCGAACCTCTTCGGCAAGCTGTTCCATCAGCTCGACCGGCAGGCGATGAACGACATCGCCCGCGCGAAGCTCGCTGAACTCGGCCTCCTGACGATCCAGAATATCCAGCAGCCGGTGGAGACGCTGTCGGGCGGCCAGCGGCAGGGTGTCGCCGTCGCGCGCGCCGCCGCCTTCGGCAGCAAGGTCATTATCATGGACGAGCCGACGGCGGCACTCGGCGTGAAGGAATCGCGCAAGGTGCTCGATCTCATCCTCAAGGTGCGGGCCCGAGGCGTGCCGATCGTCCTCATCAGCCACAATATGCCGCATGTCTTCGAGGTCGCTGATCGCATCCATATCCATCGTCTCGGCCGACGCGCGGCGGTCATCTCGCCGAAGGACTATTCCATGTCCGATGCGGTGGCGATCATGACCGGGGCCATGGCGGCGCCGATCGCGGCCTGATCTCTCGAATCCTCCGTCGCGTGCGGCGCGGCAAGAAAGCCGAAGGACATCGATGCCATGAAATTCGCCTTCAACACCTTTCCCTACAGCAGCTTCCCGACCTTCCTGCCCACCTACACGCTGGACGAGACGATCCGCTCCATCGCCGAGGCCGGCTATGATGCCGTCGAAATCGGTTGCTGCGCCCCCCATGCCTGGCCGCAGCACCTGGCAAAGGACCGCCGGCAGGAAATCCGCGCGCTCGCCGGTGGTGAGGGGCTGGAAATCTCAGCGCTCCTTCCTGCCATCGGCGGCGGCTTCGGCTGCAATCCCTGCTCGTCGTCGCGGGCGGAGCGTCAGGCGACGGTATCGCATTACATCGACATCATCGATCTCGCTTCCGATCTCGGCGCCGGCATGGTTCTCTACATCGGCGGCTGGCGAGCGCAGGGCATGTCGTTGGAAGCCGGCTGGGACTACAGCACCGAATGCCTGCGCCAGATCGCCGTCCACGCGCAGGACAGGGGCATTATCATTGCCATCGAGCCGACCACGTCCGATACAAACCTCATTGACACGCCGGCCGATGCGCGCCGGATGATGGAGGCAGTCGGCACATCGAACGTGAAGCTGATGTTCGACACGTTCCACATGGATTTCGAAGGCGGAAGCTTCGCGGACTACGTTGCCGAGATGGGCGCTGACCTCGTCAACATCCACATGGCCGACACGCAGCGAAAGGCTATCGGCGAGGGCACGACGGACTGGCTGCCTCGCATGGAGGCACTCGTGACGGCAAACTACACCGGCAATGTTACAGTCGAAACCGGTTTCGGTCGCCGCGGTGCCGACCCCGGCGAGGTCGCTCGGGTGAGCTTGAGGCACTTGCAGAACGCCCTTGAAGCCATAACATAAGTGGAGTGCCCGCTCGCCGGACGGGTCAGCTACTGAGATAATGCTTTGATGAACTCGCCTGCGAGATACTGGCTGTTGTCTCAAATCCCGGACATCGCAAGCAAGTTAAAGGGATGGTTTCAAGTTCGAATCCCTTCAAGTTCTTAATGTGGCCAGTGGTTGATAGAATCTCCCTGCGAACGATCGGAACGCACTTCTGCTATCGTGCATGGGACAACGCTCGTGCCGGTTAAGGGAAGAATGCATTACGGCCCACGCGCCAGCCTTCGCGACCTCAAGGCCGGTTCGCAAAATGCCCAGCGGGTGAAATCCCTGCTTATCGAGGAAGGTCTGTGTCCGCAATATCTGGAGGTCGGGATCGGACCGGATGCCGAAGTGTTCACCAAGGCGCAGATCATGTCTTCCGTGGGCACAGGGGCCGCCGTGGGGCTGCACCCGGTTTCGAAATGGAACAACCCCGAACCGGAGATCGTGCTGGCGGTCGACAGCGAAGGCCGGGTCAAGGGCGCTCGGGCCCTGTTGCTCGGCAAGGCCAAGGACAACAACGCGTCCCGCGCCATCGGTCCCTTTGTCCGTCTGTTCGATGAGAACTATACGATCGACGACGTGCAATGCCGAGTTGGACCTGCGCGTCGAGGGCAAGGACGGCTTCGTGCTGCACGGCAAGAGTTCGATGAAGGAGATCAGTCGCGACCCTCTCGATCTCGTCGCACAGACGCGCGCCGCGCTCGTAAACATGGTCAAACTATCGACGGAATGCTCACCCTTGACGTTTGGCGCTTCGCAGTTGATGCGAAATCTGGCGGCAGGAAAGCTGATATAGGAAACGTCCTTCCGACGCATCAATAGAAGGGCGAAGAAGGCCTTGATCTTCTGCACGCAGGCCCATCCCCTTAGTCCGTATCAGGATGGTCCATCACGCCCGAATAACCTCAGCGACAGCTGCGTTGGGCTTCTTACGACTCGCAGGAAGGGACAAATACTAGTGGCAAGCTGGAGGAGCGACGGCGAACCTAGTTCGCCGTCGCCATTCGCTCAACATCACAAGCGCATTCTGAGCCGGGTCGACATCCGTCGACCGTTACACGGTGTTACGTCGGAAATTGTTCCGGCTATTGATCAGAACGTGCCCTTGACGCCGATGCCGAACATGCGTGGGGCAGTCATGCTGGCTTCGATGCCACCGATGCCGCGGTTCTGCTGCATATAGGTCGGTGCGCGCTCGTCGAAGACGTTCTTCACGTAGCCGTAGGCCTCCATGTTGTCATGCAGTTTGTAGCTCGCTCTGATATCGGCGATCGTGTAGGGCTCAATGGCGTAGGCTGCGGTATTGGCCGTGTCGGAATAATAGCCATCGAGATGGCGCACCTGGCCCGACAGGTTGAACTTTTCTGTCACGTCCCAGCTCACGCCCAAGGTGACCATATAGCCCGGCGACTTTGCGAACTCGTTGCCCTCATAGGCGACGTTACTGGCGATCCGGTCGATTTTCGTGCGCAGGATGCCGGCGCTTCCCTTGAGGGTCAGGTTATCGAGCAGTTGATAGTCCGCACCGATCTCCAGGCCGTAAGCGTGCGCCTCCTCGGCGTTGATCGTGTAGGATTGCGTAACACCCGGCGAGATGACGACGGGGATGGTGTACTGTGCGTTCTTGAAGTCCATGTAGAACAGGTTGCCGTTCACCGTCAGACGATCATCGAGAAGGGTTGCGCGGGTAAAGAGCTCATAGTTCCAGATGGACTCTTCCTCGAAGGGCTGCCAGCGCCCGGCATTCAGATTGAGGGAGACGCCGCCGGGATTGTAGCCGCGGCTGACGAGCGCGCCGACGGTCCAGTCGTCGGTGACCGCATAGGCAAGCGATGCTTTTGGCAGGAGCGCCGAGAAAGTCGTGTCGAAATCGACCGGCGTCGGCGCGAAGACCGAGGAGCCGGCGCGTTCGATGCGATCGTTCTGATAACGCAGTCCCGTCGTGAGCGTCCATCGTTCGGCAAATCGGTAGCTCATCTCACCGAAGAGACCGAGATTGCGCTTGGTGTCATCGAACGACGACAGTCCAGAGAGGTAGAGCGCCTCGTCGGTGTGCGTGCGCGCGTAATAGAGGCCGGCAACACCACTCACCGTATCGGTCTCGTCTCCGAACATGACGCGTGTCTCGTTCGACACGTTGGCTTGATCGATATCGGCGTTTCCGCCGTTGACGATGCCTGTGGCTCGCTGAACGTTTGAAGACGAGTATTGCGTCTGGTTGAATAGCTTGATGCCACTCTCGAAGTCATACCCGATGTCGAGGATCCCAGTATTGGTGTGCTGCTTCCAGCTTGGCATCGTGTTGGTGACATGCTCGAGCGCATCGAACGGGCGTGACGCCGCCTCCTGCGACGGCCTGTTGCTGCTGGTATGCGAATAGGTTAGCTTTGCCGTCAGGCCAGGAATGTCGGTTGGCTCCCACAGCAGCTTTAGACGTGCGTTCAGGGCGCTGAAATCCTGATCCGTCCCTTCGTGCCTGAAACCGGCATTGACATAATCGATGAAGGTGTCGCGTCCGGAATAATCGATGGCCAAACGAGCGGCCAGTTGGTCTTCGACGATGGGGCCGGATAGGGCGATGGACGCTCGCTTGCTGTTGTAGTTGCCGATTTCGGCCTGATAGGCCGCCTCGGGCGTGAATGTCGGATCCTTCGTGTTGACGATGATGGCGCCGGCAATGGCGTTGGCGCCCTGCGACGTGGTCTGCGGACCGCGGAACACCTCGATGCTGTCGAGATCCCACACCGATGTCGCACCGAAGTAGAACTCGTTGTAGTTCAGGTAGTGGCCGTCGAGATTGATGGTGGCGCGCGGCACCGTGCCGCCCCAGAAAGAGCCCTGTCCGGTCAGCGGACCCTGGCTGTCCTGCCCGCGGATGACCGGCGCGCTGACGGTATCGGAATAAACGACGTTCGGCACATCGGCGATCACTTCCGAGACGGTCGCGTTGCCCGTCTTCTCCCGGTCGATCTCTCGGCTCGTCTTGATCGATACCGAAGAGGCTGTGCTCTTCATGTCCCGAGAGACCTTCTCGCCCGTCACAGTGATGGCCTCCAGAACCGTCGCGCCGTTCGTCGCTTTGTCCTGCGCGGGCGCCATTGCCGGGAGCAACGACAATGCCGCGACGCTGACGCCGGCTGCGAGCTTGCGAGAAAGATGAGTGCTCATATCAACCCCTAAACATGAGTATTAAACTCATGTTGGCGTAGCGAGGCCGAAAGCATTCCGCAATAGGGAATGCTTTCCACATAATGAGCAGATTGTCGTGAGATGCAGCCCGTGTCATATCTGCAACAGTGTGCTATTGGCGTCGCATCAGCGCCGGAGAAATCGATGGGAGGATGTAGTTGACCGAGTTCGAAGAGAATTCAGACGAACTGTCGGATGTCGCAGGGGAAAAGCGTGCCGGTGTCATTCAGTCCGTCTCCATCGCGTCGCGTTTCCTGAACATCCTCGCGATATCGGATGGCGAACTCCCACTGGTCGAATTGGCCCGTCGTGCAGGGACCGGGCGGTCGACCGCCCATCGCTATATGCAAAGTCTGGTACGCGAGGGGCTCGTCGCACAGGATCAGGTGACGGGCTGTTACGATCTCGGTCCCGCCGCGCTTAGTATCGGCATCAGTGCGCTCAAACGGATTGATCCGGTCGCCGTCGCAGCGCGGCACATGAAGGTGATGGCGTCGCGCTTTGCCGCCAGCTGCGGCGTTGCGATCTGGACGGATCGCGGCCCGACAATCGTGCAATGGTATCGCAGTGCCCGCTTTGCCATCAGCACTGTGACACTGGGCGATGTCCTGCCGCTGGATAACACGGCGTGCGGGCTTGTGTTCCAGGCCTATCTGCCGGCGGAGCGGATCGAGGCGGTGCGCCGGTTGCAGCCGGATGCCTTTCGCGGTCGCCCGCCCGCACCTGGCATGCTGGAGGACATTCGCCGCGCCGGTGGCGCCGAACTGAACGAGCGGCTTTTCTCCGCGCTCACTGGCAAAGCCGCGCCTGTTTTCGATGTCTACGGCGAAATCTGTTGTGTGGTCACCACCGTATCCTTCGTCGAGACGGCAGAGAGCGAGGGACACGCCGCAGCATTGATCGACGCGGGAAAACAGGCGACGCGAGATTCGGGCGGGGCCTGACCCCGCATCGGTTTATGCCTGTGACCCAAGACGCAGATGTGCCCGCAACGTCTCTCCGTCGTAGTCTTGGCGAAAGAGACCTTGCCGCACGAGCAGCGGCACGAGTTCTTCCAGGAACAGGCGCAGCGATTCGAGTGAACCGCCCGGCAGCGCGATGAACCCGTCGATCGCGCCGGCTTCGAACCATTTCACGATGTCGGCCGCGACATCCTCTACCGTGCCCACGGACACCCAATGGGCGGAGCCGACGACTTCCGGCCGCGCCAGAAGGTCCTCAAGCAGAGGCTCGTTGTTTTGGATGTGTCGGCGCAGCAGATCGGCGTGGGTGCGGCTACGCACCGTTCGGTCGTCGAACTGTAGCAGATCGGCAGTCACCCGGGCATTCGGCTTCAAGTGAGAAAGATCCAGGCCGAGAATGGTCTTCACGGCGTCGAGGCGCTGCTCTTTCGTCAAATGCGCATGGGCGCGCCGGTGCATCGCCACGGCTTCCTCCCGCGTCTTTGCCAGGAAAAAGTAGAGGCCGGGAAGGACCCTTGGCGCATCAGTCCGTCCATGTTTCTGGGCGCGGATGCGTAGATCGTTCCGCAGGTCGAGCGCGGCGCCCATGTCGGGGGTGGAGGCGAAGGTCGCGTCCGCCACTGAGGCTGCGAAGTCCCGCCCGATCTCCGACGCACCGGCTTGGAACAAAGGCGGTGGGCCGCTGGCATGACCCGGTACGTTGAGCGGTCCCTTGACGCTGAAGAATTCACCGCGGTGGTTGAGCGCCGCCGGTTGCGCCTTATTGTCCAGTGCCGCATGTGGATAGCTCTGCCACAAGCTGCGCACGAGATCGGTGAATTCCGCGGCCTTGCGATAGCGCTCCGGCGCCGGCGGCATCGGCGCATCGCCGAAGTTCTCCGCTCCCTCGATCGAGGTGACGATGTTCCAGGCCGCACGCCCGTTGCTGACCCAGTGCAACGTCTGAATCTGCCGGGCGACGACATAGGGCGGATTGAAGGTCGTCGAGGCGGTTGTGACAAGCCCTATGCGATGCGTGGCCGTGGCGATGGCGGCCAGCAGGACCGTCAGATCCAAACCGACAAACGACGGTGCGGTGCCAGATTTGCCCCGTCGCATGGCCAGGACATCTGGCTTGAAGACGAAGTCGAGCTTAGCTCGTTCTGCCGCTTGCGCCAGCCGGATGTAGAAGCCGGTCGGGTCTCGCTGCTGCTCGGAGCGCTCGGCATCATTGGGCTCACGCCCCTGCAGCCACGTTTCCGTAAGGCAAAGCCCGATATGAAGCTGCCTGCCCTTCATTGTGCCGAGTTCCGCCGATGTGTCGCACGATGGCGTCCAAGCGGGACGATGAGCGGCGTATGCGACACGGGATCATCGATCACGGTGCATTGAAGTCCGAAAACGGCCTCGACCAGATTCTCCGTCACCACCTCGGAAGGACGGCCCTCGGCGAAAATCATGCCATCGCGCATGGCGACAAGATGGGTGGCGTATCGGCAGGCGTGGTTGAGGTCATGCAGTACGGCGACGACTGTCCGCCCAGCGGCATTGAGATCTGTGAGCAAATCCAGCAACTCGATCTGATGGGCGATATCGAGAAAAGTCGTCGGCTCGTCGAGAAGCAGGATCGGTGTCTCCTGCGCCAGGACCATGGCGATCCAGACGCGTTGTCGCTGACCGCCGGAGAGTTCGTCGACCGATCGGTCAGAAAGCTCGGTGATGCGGGTGGCTTGAATGGCCGCGGCCACCGCCGCCTCGTCCGCCTTCGACCATTGCCGGAAGAACGATTGATGCGGGTAGCGCCCCCGCGCCACCAGGTCGGCGACTGTGATGCCTGAAGGTGCAATTGCGCTCTGCGGCAGCAGACCAAGCCGGCGTGCGATCTCGCGTGTTGGAAAATCGGCGATGTCTCTTCCGTCCAATATCACGTCGCCGGTCGATGGCTTCAGGAGGCGGGCCATTGCTCTCAAAAGGGTGGATTTACCGCACGCGTTGGGTCCAACGATCACAGTGAAGGCGCCATCGGGTAAGGCGATTGTCAGACCGCGCGATATCGTTCGCTCGTCATAACGTAGCGTCACGGCACGGGCATGGAGGCGATGGGTCATGGCATTCTTCTGTCACCTGATAATGTGAATTCGTATTGCATTGCGGAATGCATTCTGCAATATGGGCAAAACAATATAGACTCAATTTGTCATGTTTATCGTCTTGGGTCCACTTCCTACACCAATTCGACCGACATGAACGTTAGGAGTATGGTGACATGCAGCACCGTGAGAGCGTCGAGGACCGAAACAATCTGCTCGCACAGGACGACCATATGGCCGGCATGGAACGGCTGGCGATGGAAATCGTTGCACTCGAGCGTCCGGTTCCCTCGGTCATGAGGGTTACGGGACGCATTTCTCCGAGCGATCCGGCTCTATGGCGTCGGCCCAATCTCGCTGTGCGCCTTGAAGTCGAAAGTCCGGAGGGCCAGCGGCCGGTTTCCCGCGTCTACACCATCCGTTCCTTTGATGCGGCGCTGAGCCTTGTCGAAATCGATTTCGTCATCCATGCTGACGACAGCCCCGCCATGCGCTGGCTGAATGGCGCGGCCATCGGCAGCATCATCCATCTTGTCGGACCGCGCGCCCATTATCTCCCCGATCACGATGTTGCAGGCGGTGTCGCGCTTTTTGCCGACGAAACAGCCATCCCGGCAATCCACGCCATCCTCAGCGCATGGCGGGGCGGAAGCCGCGGCGAGCTCTACGTGGAAACCGCGGACCCGGCCGCCTTCGAGGAATTGCCAAAAGTGGATGGTGTGGTGCGTCACCTGCTGCTTCGGGAGCCCCATGAGCCAGCCGGTACGACCGGGCGGTTGGTCGCGGCCGCGCGCGCGTTGCCCAATCCCGAGGGGCGCATGATTTGGGCGGCAGGAGAGCGTCAGGATGTCCGGGCCATCCGTGCCTATTTCACCGAGGAATGCGGCCTGCCTAAAGAGCGTGTTCGCGTCTTCGGATACTGGCGCAAGGGTGTCAGCAGCTCGGAAATCGACCGGACGCGTCTCAAGCAGTATGAGACGGTGCGCGCGGCAGGCGGAGGCTTGCGGCAGATGAACGATCTCGACGTTCTCGCTTGACGATCAGACCATGATCCAGCGCCGTACTCTTCTGACATCCGCTTTCGGACTTGCCATCAGTACCCTCCTGCCGCCGCTGACCGCCCATGCGCAGGAGGGATGGCCGCGCACCATACGCCATGACGCCGGTGAGTTGACGCTCCCCGCGCAGCCCCGGCGGATCGTCTCGACGGCGCCGAGCCTTACTGGCATCCTGCTTGCCATTGGCGCGCCCGTTATTGCCAGCGCTGCCACGACCCCGAGCATCCTCACGGATGAGAAGGGTTTCTTCTCGCAATGGGCCAAGGTCGCTGACGAGCGCTGGGTGGAGGTGCTTTACAGCAAGCTCGAATTCGATATCGAGGCTGTTATCGCGGCCGAGCCGGATCTGCTGATCATCTCGGCAACCGGGGCCGACAGCGTCGTCCAGCACCATGCCGAACTGGTGGCGCAGGGCATACCGGCCATCGTCATCAACTACTCCAACCAGAGCTGGCAGGATATTGCCGTCCAGCTCGGCAGGGCCACCGGCCTTGAATCCGAAGCGGCGGATGCGATCGCCCGTTTCGATAGCTATGCGGCCGATGTCGCTTCATCCTTGCCGCCCGTCGAGGGGCCGGTCAGCATCGTCGGCTATAATATTGGCGGCAGCTATTCCATCAGCAAGCCGAAGAGCCCGCAGGCCCGGCTCCTCGCTGCGCTTGGCATGACCGTGACCGGCTTGCCCGAAAGCCTGCGTAGGCAGGTGACGCGGGCTTCCGATTTCGAGTTCATTTCGCAGGAGAACCTGCCTGCGGCGATCACGGGCGATAGCGTCTTCCTGCTGCGGGCGACGAATGAGGATGTGGAGGCATTCCTGGCCGACCCTGTGCTGGCCAATCTGCCCGCCGTGAAAGCCAAGCATGTCTACCCGTTGGGCGCGACATCCTTCCGCATCGACTATTATTCGGGCCGCCAAATGATAGATGCTGCCGCCCGGGCGCTGAAGGGCAAATGACCTGGGCTTTCGTGAGGGTAGCACGCGATACGGGCAGACGCGAGCGGAGGATTTGGGGTGTGCTTTCAGGCCTGGTCGCGCTCATCGTTCTATGCCTTCTCAGCCTTGCCTTCGGGTCGCGGCCCATTCCTCTTGATGTGGTTCTCGATGCGATCAATGCTTACGACCCGAGCGACGATCGGCATCTGATCGTCTGGTCCCTGCGCGTTCCCAGGACTGCGGTTGCGCTGCTTGCGGGGCTCGCGCTCGGCGTATCCGGTGCCGTGATGCAGGCCATTACACGCAATCCGTTGGCTGAACCGGGGCTGCTCGGCGTCAACGCGGGCGCAGCCGTCTCCGTCGTGCTCGGTGCATCCTTTTTCGGGGTCGCGACAATGGCCGGTCGCGTATGGTTCGGTATTGCCGGCGCAGGTCTTGCGGGCGGGGCTGTCTTCTTTCTGGGGCGTGCGCATGAAACCGGAACAAACCCGGTGCGGCTGGTGCTGGCCGGGGCAGGGCTGTCGGTCATGCTCGGCGCGGTCACGGGTATCGTCCTGATCAACGCACCGACCTCTGTGCTTGATGACTTTCGTACCTGGGCGGCAGGATCGGTGGCCGGACGCGGCTTCGATGTCGCCGGCGTCCTGGCCGTCGTGACGATCCTTGGGCTCGTTGTGGCCTTTTCCATTGCCGCGAACCTCAATGCGATTGCGCTGGGAGACGAACTCGGCAGGGCGCTCGGTCTGCATACGGGCCGCACACTCTTCCTTGCATGCCTGGCCGTCATGCTGCTGACCGGCGGCGCGACGGCCGCGGCCGGGCCGATAGGCTTCGTGGGCCTGGTGGCGCCGCATCTCGCACGCACTGTCACGGGGCCGGATTATCGCTGGATCCTTCCCTATTCCGCGCTGCTAGCGTCTATCCTCTTGCTCGGTGCAGATTGCCTCGGTCGCATAATTGCCGCACCGGAGGAGATCGCCGCGGGTATCGTCACCGCACTGGTCGGTGGACCCTTCTTCATCCTCATCGTCCGCAGGTACCGGTTGAGGCCGTTATGAAAACGGCGCCTGCATCCGTGTGCCGTCTGGGGCAACTGTCGGTGCGGTGGCGGCCGCGTGTCGCCGTGTTTTGCGGCCTGCTGATCCTGGCGCTTGTAGTCCTTGCCGTCCTGCTGCTGTCCAGCGGCTCCCTGTCGCTCGGCCTGAAAGATGTTTTCGCGACGCTCGTCGGACAGGGCGATGATGCGAAAGCCGAGCGCATCATGCTGCGCATCCGGCTTCCGCGTGTCTTGACGGCCATTATCGTCGGCGGAGCCCTCGGCATGTCGGGGTCGATTTTCCAGTCCATCTCGCGCAACGCGCTTGGCTCGCCCGATATCATCGGCTTCACGACGGGTGCAGCCACGGGTGCGATCGTTCAGATCATGCTGCTCGATGCCGGCCCGATCGAGACCTCTGCCGCGGCTGTGTTGTCAGGCGCTCTGACCGCCGTTGCGGTATTCCTTCTAGCCCGCAAGGGGCGTTCCACCGGCGATTACCGGCTCGTGCTGATCGGCATCGGCGTCGGCGCCACTCTCTCCGGCATCAACACGATCCTGCTGGTGAGCGGCGACCTCGATCAGGCGGCCTCCGCTCAGCTCTGGCTTGCCGGCTCACTCAACACACGGACCTGGTCGCACGTGGTGCCTGCAGCGATCGGCTTTATCCTCGTCCTACCGGTGGTGATCGCCCATGCACGCGGCCTCAATCTGCTTGAGATGGGCGATGATACTGCGCGGCAACTCGGCATGGATGCCGAGCGCACGCGACTGCTTATGATCATGGCCGCCGTCGGATTGACATCTGTCGCCACCGCTGCCGCCGGTCCGATCGCTTTCATAGGGCTCGCGGCGCCGCAACTCGCCCGCCGGCTTAGCGGATCGCCGGATGTGCCCGTTATGTCCGGCGCATTAATGGGTATGGTGTTGCTCCTGGGAGCGGACCTGACCAGTCAGCATTTTCCGCTCAATATCCACATGCCCATCGGTCTGACCACAGGCCTCCTGGGCGGCGTCTACCTTCTATGGCTGCTGGTCCGGCCCAAGTCATTTTAGGGCGATGTCACGTTGTTTCATCAATGATGAAGCAACAAAAGCGAGCAGCGCCACGCCCTCACACAGGCTATCTGCACATTCCGACAGGGGCGGATCGTTGACCGTAGCCACGAGGCCCAGCAGTATCGAGCGTCCGGCCTCAATCTCGTTATCGCCGCGATTGTCTATTGGAATTCCACTTACATGGCCGATGCTATTGCGCATCTGCGCTCAGCCGGAAATGTCGTGACCGACGATCTTATAGCGCACACATCTCCGGTAGGCTGGGAGCACATCGCGTTCTCGGGCGACTTCCTGTGGGATCGGGCCGCGCAAGCAAAGGCTCGAAAATCCCTCATCCTGCCGAGAGGGACAAAGGCCGCATAGGATGTTCTCCCGCTGTTCGCCCTTGCCGTTGTTTAGCGTACTTCGAACGCTACGCTCTCTAATTGACCATTTGATTGTCGATCGACTGCCTGAGCTTGCGAACGTCGCGGACAGGCGGCGCCCCGAATTGCCGCAAATATTCGCGGCTGAACTGAGAGGCGCTTTCATAGCCGACCGCATAGGCAACGTCGGAGGCACTATGGTCTCCGGCGAGCAACAACTGGCGTGCCTCCTGAAGGCGTAGCTGCTTCTGATACTGGACCGGGCTCAATCCCGTCAGCGCGACGAAATGGCGGTGCAGGCTGGCGCGGCTCATGCCGGCGGCTTCGCACAGCGCCTCGATTCGCAGCCGCCTGTTGCCATGGTCGCGGATCCATTCGACTGCGCGACGGATGCCGCCGATCGCACCTTCCGGGCGGGCGATGTGGCGCAACAGACGCCCTTGCGGGCCCTGGAGGAGACGATAAAGCAATTCGCGTTCGGCCATCGGCGCGAGCGCCGGAATGTCCGCAGGCGAGTCGAGCAACGCCAGCAGCCGCAGCAGCGTGTCGCGCAGCGGCGGCGTCATCGGATTGAGCGCGATGCCGCTGCCTGGAATTTCCGCGTCGCGCACCGCAGGCATCGTCGATGCGACCTCGGCAAGAAGCGCCGGATCAAGGACCAGCGAAACCGACACGTAAGGACTGCCGTTATCAGCATCATGGATCTGGCCGCTCAAGGGCAAATCGAGTGCGCTGACCAAGTATTGAGACGCATCGTAGCGCAGCAGGTCATCGTGGATGACCACCTCTTTCGATCCCTGCAGAATGAAGCAGATCATCGAGCGGTAGAGACACGGCGAGGTTCCTGAGGTTGCCTGTCCTACGCCGATTTCCAGGCGGGGTATCGGCGTGAGGGCCATTCCGATCCGCCCGTGGCGGAGCGCAATATCGCGAAGAGGCTGTAGGTTGTCTGTCATGGCAACACTATGACACCATTTCTTCCCTCTGCAAAGAGCTTGAGACAATCAGGCAATCAATTGAGAGTATTAGGCGGGGTGTCGGACACGCCGAGCGCCTATTTGACTGGCAGCGAAGGCGGCCCCCAACGGTGTGCCGTCAGGAAAATCAAAATAACAGGAACGTAGCCATGTCTCAGAAGATCGCACTCATTACCGGCGCTAGCCGCGGCCTCGGTCGCAGCATGGCGCTGCACCTCGCCCGTCGCGGCGTCGGCATCGTGGGCACCTATCGCCAGGGCGCGGCGGAAGCCGATGCGCTGGTAAGCGAGATCGAGGCGCTGGGCGGAACCGCGGCGATGCTCGAGCTCGACGTCACCAAGGTAGCAAGCTTTCCGGCCTTCGCCGCATCCTTCGCTGAGACGCTCCGAAGCCGCTTCGACAGCGACCGGTTCGATTATCTGGTCAACAACGCCGGTGCGGTCGTCCACGTGCAGGTCGCTGACGCCAGCGAGGAACAGTTCGACATGATGATTAACATGCACCTGCGCGGACCGGTGTTCCTGACGCAGGCATTGCTACCGATCATCGCTGATGGCGGACGCATCCTTAATGTCTCTACGGGCTTCACGCGCACGTCGATGGCCACCTTCGGTCTTTATGCGGCAGCCAAAGCGGGGCTCGAGACGCTGACCCGGTTCATGGCGCTGGAACTCGGCGCGCGGCAGATCCGCGTTAACGCCATCGCGCCCGGCGCCATCGCCACCGATTTCGGCGGTGGTAGGGTCCGCGATGATGAACAAGCTCATGCCTTCGTCGCGAGCAAGATCGCACTGGGCCGCGTCGGTCAGCCCGACGACATCGGCGGCGCGGTCGCAGCGATCCTGTCCGACGACATGGGTTGGGCCAACGGTACGACCTTCGATGTCTCGGGTGGTCAGTCGCTCTGATGCTGCATCCGGCTCCATCGGGGAAACCGTCATGACCGACACCGATCTTACTCTCATCAGCCATCCGCTGTGCCCGTTCGTCCAGCGTGCCGCGATCGTACTTCTGGAAAAAGGCGTTCCGTTCAACCGGGTCAACGTCGATCTATCGGCCAAGCCCGACTGGTTCCTGGCCTTGTCGCCGACCGGCAAGGTGCCGGTGCTGAAGGTGCGCCAGCCGCACGGTGAGGAGGCAATCCTCTTCGAAAGCGTTGTTATCTGCGAATATCTGAACGAGACACAAGGCGGCGCTGCGATGTATCCCGACGATGCATTGCTGCGTGCCCGGCATCGCGCCTGGATCGAATTCGCCACCCAGACCTTTGCCGAGGGCTGGCAGTTCCTCCACGCCAAGGACATGGCGACCGCCGACGCCAAGCGCGCTGCCTTCCGTGATCGGCTAAGCAAGATCGAGGCCGAACTGGGCGACGGTCCGTATTTCGCCGGGGCGGAATTTGGTCTCGTCGATGCGGTCTACGCACCGCTGTTTCGCTATTTCGGGATCATCGATCCGGAAGTGGCGGACCCGATCTTTGCTGGCCTGCCACGTGTGACGGCGTGGCGCGGGGCACTTGCCGAGCGATCCAGCGTCAAGAACGCCGTGATCGACAGCTATCCCGACCTGTTTCGCGACCATCTGCGCCGGCAAGGCGCGATGATCGTCGCCTGACCCTGACCATCATCCAAGGATTTACAGCATGACCGACCCATCCAAGAGTGCGCTGATCCTGATCGAATATGTCAACGACTGGCTCTCCCCGACCGGCGGCATCTATCCGGCGTTTCAGGACCGGGAGCAGGTCGACACCGCCATTGCCAATTCGAAGATCATCCTCGAAGAGGCCCGCCGTCGCGGCATGCACGTGATCCACGCGGCGCTGAAGTTCGAGCCGACCTTCAAGGTGCTGGGCGAAGCAAAATATGGCCTGCGCAAGATGATGCGCGACTACGGGTCTTTCCTGGGCGAGCAGGCTGATTTCTTCCCTGGCTTCGAACCGGCGGAAGGCGAGCATGTCGTCCGCGCGCGCGCCGGCGGTAGCAGCGTCTTCGTCGGAACCACGCTCGACGGCTACCTGCGCAACAACGGCATCTTCGATATCTACCTCGCCGGCTTCTCGCTACGCCAGTGCGTCGAGTCTTCGATGCGCAATGCCCATGACCTCGGCTACCACACCAACGTCATCTACGACGCCTCAGCCGGATATACCCGCAAGCAGCAGGACGACTTCGTGGCCGAGATCACACCTTTCTACGCCAACGCGATCACCGCCCAGGAGTTCGTGTCGCATGAGTGAAATACCACAGCCCGGCCTTTCAGGGTCGGGCCTTGGTTTATCAGGGCTTCGGAGGCGATACGATGATTGGATTGATGGTCGAACTCGCAGTCACGCCTGACAGCGGTGCAGCATTCGAATGCGCCTTCGCCGTTCAGGCGGCTGCGGTGCGTGCAAACGAACCGGGCAACCGCCTGTACGAACTGTTCAAGTCGACCACCCTAGCCGACAGCTACACGCTCGTTGAAATCTACGAGGATGATGCCGCGCTTCAGGCGCACCGCGCATCGCCGCACATGGCGGCCAATCGCCTGCTCACCGCGCCCTTTCTGGCCGCACCGCCCGTCATGCACATGTTCACGGTTGTGCCGTACGCCCTGTAACCGACCGACGGTATGCGTGCTTACGGCGGCACACTATAGTACACAGTGATCGGCAGAATATCGGTCTGTGGAGAGCAATCGGCCGGGTTGGCGTCCGGCCGCCCGACGAAAGGCGCTAGGCCGGAAAGTCGGAGAACCGCGCACCGGTAGCCTCGACGTGGGGTTGGGCGTCGCCCTCCAGTCTGCGCTGCGGATAACCAGTGCCAAAATTGCCGCTCCCCAGCGCCAGTCTCGAAAGTTGAAGGCCCGTACAGCCGAATGTCATGTAGTCCATCGCAAATCCTTGTCGGTGCGGGGGTGGCAATCAGACGGTCAGGAAAGCCTTGGCTTTCGTCAAAAAGGCGTCGTGATACTGGAAGATGCCGCCATGGCCTGCGTCGGGGTAGAAGACGAGCTCGGCGCCTTGGATGCGATGGGCCAGCTCGGCTGAGTTTTCACTCGGCACCATGATGTCATGATCGCCGTTCGCTACAAGGACGGGCTTGGCGATGGTCTCCAGCGGCTGCGGCGCCTGCTGGCCCCAGGCCTTGATAGCCTTCAACTGTCGCAGAAAAACTTTCAGCGAGACCGCCTTGTCGCGATCCTCCGCGCGCGCTTTCAATCGGGCGAGGAAGGTCTTGGCCGCCCGCTTGCCCGCCGCGCTTGACGTGAAGAAGAGATAGAATTTGGGGTCGCGGAAGGTCAGCAGGCCTTTGATGATGAGCGGCCACGACACCAAGCCGACCCGTTCGATTCCGGTTCCACCCGCCGGACCCGTGCCGGCGAGGATGACGCGGCGGACAAGATCGGGTGCGTCGAACAAGATCTGCTGGGCGACGAAGCCACCGAGCGAGAAGCCGATCAGATCGATCGATGTCAGTCCGAGCGCGTGGATCGTTGCGATGGTGTCGCTCGCCATTTCGGCGATGCTCAGAGGGGCTGTGCCGCCGGACGCGCCGATGCCGCGATAATCGATGGCATAGACCGCTCGATCGACAGCCAGGCCCTCGACGATCGGAGGATCGAAATTGTCGAGGTTCGCGCCCCAATGGTTGAGGAGGACCACCGGCACGCCGCCGTCAGGCCCGAGACGACGATAGGCGAAGCGCGTACCGGCAGCCTCAACGTGGTGGGTGGGCGCCGTCTTCCAGTCTGCGTTGCGCGTGTGGGTGGTCATGATGGAATCCTTGTTCTTGGGTATGGCGTCACTTCAGTGTGACGACGACCTTCCCTTTGGCGCGACCGGTATCGACATAGGCGAACGCATCGTTCAACTTCTCGAACGGGAATGTGCGATCGACCACCGGACGGATGACGCCATCTTCGATCAGCTTCGTGATCCGGCCTAGCTGCTCGCCGTCGGCGTGCATGAAGAGAAAGGAATAGTCGACGCCCGCGCGCTTTGCCTTGCGCCGGATGCCGGCGCTGAGCAGGCGCAGCACGAGCCGAAGCACCACGTTCAAGCCCTGGGCGCGCGCGAAAGCGGGATCGGGAGCGCCGGAGATCGAGATGAGCTTGCCGCCGGGCTTCAGCACCTTCAGCGATTTTTCCAGCGTCGTGGCATCGAGCGTGTGGAGGACAAGGTCGTAGCCCGACAGCTCTTCCTCGAAGTTCTGGCTGCGATAGTCGATGACGACATCGGCCCCCAGCTCCTTCACCATCGGAATGTTGGCGGCACTCGTCGTCGTCGCGACCGTCGCGCCGAGATGTTTGGCGAGCTGGATGGCGAATGTGCCGACACCGCCCGATCCGGCGTGGATCAGGACCTTCTGTCCTGGTTTGATCTGCGCGCGTTCGACCAGTGCCTGCCAGACAGTCAGCCCGATCAGCGGGATCGATGCGGCCTCGGCCATCGAGATATTGTCCGGCTTGAGCGCCAGATCGCTCTCGTTGACGACGATCCGTTCGGCAAAGGTGCCGATCCGTCCGTCACGGGGGCGGGCATAGACGGCGTCGCCGATTTTGAAGCGCCGCACATTTGCGCCGACGCTGATCACGGTGCCCGCCAGATCGTGCCCAAGCACGAGCGGCGTCTTGTAGGGCAGCACCGGCTTGAACGCGCCGTCCCGGATCTTGGAATCGATTGGGTTGAGCCCTGCCGCGGCGACCTCGACCAGCACGTCGTCGGGACCTGCCACGGGTTCGGGCATGTCGCCCAGTCGCAACTGTTGTTTCTTGCCGTAGCGGTCGAGGATGAAGGCCTTCATGATGCTCTCCTCCAGTTCAGGCGTCGGCTGAAACGATCGCGGCGGGATAATCGGTGTAGCCCTGCGCGCCGCCGCCGTAGAGCGTGGCCGGATTGAGCTGGGCGAGCGGCACACCGCTTTTGAACCGATCGACCAGATCGGGATTGGCGATGAAGTGGTGGCCGAAGGCGAACAGGTCGGCCTTGCCCTCGCTGAGGCGCGACTTGGCAAGATCAAGATCATAGCCGTTGTTGGCGATATAGGTGTTGCGGAAGCGCTGACGCAGTGCGTCGAAATCGAAAGGTGCCGCATCGCGCGGTCCGCCGGTCGCGCCCTCGACGACGTGGATATAGGCGATGCCGAGGCGGTCCAGCGATTCCACGACGTAGCCGTATTGGGCTTGCTCATTGCCCGACAGCACGGAGCCACCTGCGGGCGACACCGGCGAGAGGCGAACGCCCGTACGCTGCGCACCGATCTCGCTCGCCACGGCGGCCGTGACCTCAATCAACAGCCGGGCTCGGTTCTCGATCGAACCACCATAAGCGTCCGTGCGGACATTCGCGGTCTCGCGCAGGAACTGGTCGAGCAGATAGCCATTCGCGCCATGGACCTCGACCCCGTCGAAACCGGCCGCGATCGCATTGGCCGCAGCCTTGCGGAAATCCTCGACGATGCCGGGGATCTCTTCCGCTTCGAGCGCGCGCGGCTCGGATACATCGGCGAAACCATTGTTCACGAACGTCTTGGTCTCGGCACGGATCGCCGACGGCGCGACCGGGGCCTCTCCGTCATGAAGATCGACATGACTGACACGGCCGACGTGCCAGAGTTGCACGAAGATGCGACCACCCTTGGCATGGACCGCGTCGGTCACCTTGCGCCAGCCGGCGATCTGCTCTGGCGTATAGAGACCGGGCGTGTCCTGATAGCCCTGGGCCTGTTCTGAAACCTGTGTCGCCTCGGTGATGATGAGGCCGGCGCTCGCACGCTGTGCATAATACTCCGCCGCAAATCGGCTCGGCACGAGGCCCGCACCTGCGCGGTTGCGGGTCAAGGGCGCCATGACGATGCGGTTCGCAAGCACGAGCCCGCCAAGGTCGTAAGGGCTAAACAGATCGGTATCAGTCATTTTCTCAGTTTCCGTTCGAATGCGTTGAATGCGTTTGCGTAATTCTGTGGCTTCTCACGCGCTCGCCAGATAGCGCTCGGCGGGCCGGGACTGCGCGAAACCGGGGATCATGGCCTGACGTGCGGTCTCGAAAGCGGTCCATTGTTCCCCATCATGAAGTGGCGGCATGGTGACGGACTCGCGGCGGTCGAAACCGACCAACGCCGCGTCCACCAGATCGTCCACCTCCATCACGCCTGAAAGAGTGTCGACATCGACGCCCGCATGGCCCCAGATCTCGGTGCGGGTCGCTGCCGGAAGAACAGCCTGGACATAGACGCCCTGGGAAGCGAGCTGGAGGTTCAACGCCTGGGAGAGATGCAGCACGAAGGCTTTGGTCGCGCCATAGACCGGCATGCCGAATTCCGGCGCGAGGCCGACCACGGAGCCAATATTCACGATCGCGCCTTCACCTGCTTGCGCAAGGCGGGGGGCGATGGCGCGGGCAAGACGCACGAGAGCCGTCGTGTTGAGCGCCACCAGCCTGTCGATATCGTCAGCGGCTTGTTCGAGGAAGTTGCCCGCCAGGCTCGCACCGGCATTGTTGATGAGAATGCCGATCCGCGCGTCATCGCGCAGTCGCGCCTCAACCGCTGCGCGCTCTGCCGGATTGACGAGATCGGCCGCCACGATGTCGATCGTCACGCCGGTGTCGCGCCGCAGGCGATCGGCCAGCGTCTCCATCCGCGCCGTGTTACGGGCGACCAGCACCAGATCATGACCACGGCGCGCGAAGCGCTCGGCGTAGGCGGCGCCGATGCCAGTGGAGGCGCCGGTAATAAGGACGGTTGGCTTGTCGGTCATGGCATTGCCCTTTCGTGGCATTGAAACTATATTAATGATGATTGTCATCATTGATCATAAATATGATAGCCATCATCAAAATGTCAATAGCGAGCGGAGACCAGGCGAGATGAAAGTGAGTCAGGAACAGAAGGCGCAAAACCGAGACCGCATTTTAACCGCGGCAGCGCGGCTGTTTCGGGAAAAGGGTTTCGATGCGGTCAGTGTCGCCGAAGTGATGAAAGCGGCCGGCATGACCCATGGTGGCTTTTATGGACATTTCCAGTCAAAGGACGATCTGGTCGCCCAAGCCATCGCTCACGCCGTCGGCAGCCAATCAGTGATCGACGATCTTGGCGTCTGGATCGACACCTACCTCTCCGAACTGCATCGTGAGCATCCGGACCTGGGCTGCCCAATGGCTGCCCTTGCGGGGTTCATGCGGCAGCAGGCCCCGGAAGCACGCGCGTCCATGGCACAGGTCCTCGCCTTGCAGATCAACACGCTCACCGATGTCATGCCAGGTGCCGACCCTGCCAAGCGGCGCCGGGCGGCAATTGGTAGCTGGTCCGCGATGGTCGGCGCCCTCATCCTCTCGCGGTCGATCGATGACCCCGCGCTGTCGGGCGAACTCTTGTCCGAGACCCGGGCATGGATTGGCGAAAAAACAATTCGCGGGAATGGTGAATGACATTGCGCCTCACACTTGCCGGAGAGGGGCAGTGACCTGGGAGGTCCAGCGCTAGGACCCGCATTGGGCGACGCACCCCGGTTCCGTGAACGATCTTGTAGCCCACCCCTCAAGGATGACAGCTGACTGATTGATCATTAGTCAGGCTTCTTCTCGCGAAGCCTGAACACGGGTGCGTCCTGAACCGTGGCTTGTGCAAAAGAGATCAAAGCCTTGATCACTGCTTCTGGAACGCAGGTCAGCTCCGGGATGTCGCTGGTTGGCGAATGAATAGCCCCGAGTTTCGTAGACACCCTCGGGTTAGATTCTCTGCTGCTTCTCAAACGAGACGGGCGACAGTATCCCGTTTCTGACGTGCTTGCGTTTCGGGTTGTAGAACATTTCGATGTAGTCGAACACGTCCTGACGTGCTTCATCGCGTGAACGATAGACCCTGCGACGTATACGTTCTCGCTTTAGAAGATTGAAGAAGCTCTTCGAAGCGTAACACACACACCAATGACAGAGCTCTCGCCACCGCCACCGCCGGGTGTCAGCCGCTGAGGCGAATGCTGCGCCGGTTACGATTTCCCAGCCACCGATCGCCCATCAAGCCTGCAAATGGTTGACAGATGCTGGCTTTCGTTTTACGACTAACGAAAAATGAAATTCGTCACACGTCACTCGAAAGCCGTCACTGCCATGGATACGACCACCAGCTTCGACGAAGTCCGCCGAGAAAATATCACCCGCATCCTTGATGCGGCCGAGCGGCTGTTCAAGCATTACGGTTATACGAAAACGAATGTCGCCGACATTGCCCGCGATCTCGGCATGTCGCCGGCAAATATCTACCGTTTTTTCTCCTCCAAGGCCGATATCCACCAAGCACTCTGCCGCCGGATGCTCGCCGCCAGCCAGCAGGTTGCCGTGGAAATTGCCGCGCGCAAAGACAGCGCCTGCGTGCGGCTGAGGGATTTCATCCTTGCCCAGTTCAAGATCACCGCCGAGACCATGCTGGCCGACAAGAAGGTCCATGAAATGGTCGTCGTCGCCATGGAAGAGAACTGGCCCGTCATCGAGGAACATATTGAACGGATCCGCATCGTTATCGAACGTGTGATCGCCGAGGGCATCGCCGCCGAAGAGTTCCGCGAACAGAATGCAGCACTTGCCGCCGAGAATTTCATGTCGGCAACAATCCTCCTCTGTCATCCGCAGCTTGTTGCCAAATGCCTTGCCGAAACCCGTATCGGCAAGCCGGAAGACCTGATCGATTTCGCCCTTCGGGGCCTGAAATAATTTCTACCCAAGCACCGGCGTCTCCCGCGCCACCCGTCATCATTCCATGGAGTGGGGCCATGTCCTCGTTTCGTTTTGTTACTGCCACGACAGTTCTGAAAATCGCCGTAGTTGTAGGAGCCCTTTCGTTTCTTGCCGCCTGCTCGGAAGAGAAAAAGGCGGAGGCACCGGACGTGGTGCGCCCCGTCAAGGTCGCCGAGATCGGCGCGCCGGATGAAGGCCGCAAGCTCGTCTATTCCGGTGCGGTCAAGGCTCGCACCGAGATGAACCTCGGCTTCCGTGTTTCCGGCAAGATCACCGAGCGGCTGGTTAATGTCGGCGACCGTGTCAGCCCCGGCGCCGTGCTCGCGCGCCTCGACCCGGTCGATTACAAGCTTGCCCTCACCCGCGCCGAAGCCGATCTCTCGTCAGCCCGGAAACAGGTCGAAATCACCGATCTCGCGTATCGCCGCGCCCAGACGCTCGCTGCCCAAAATGTCACGTCGCAATCGACCCTCGAGCAGGCGTCGCTGTCACGCGATCAGGCCGTGTCCTCCCTCCAGTCGGCCGAGTCCGCACTCGAGCAGGCCCGCAACCAGGTTGCCTATTCCGATCTGAAATCCGATCAGAATGGCATCGTCACCACGGTCAGCGCCGATGTCGGCCAGGTCGTGTCGGCCGGCACGCCGGTCGTTACGGTCGCCGTCGATGGCGAAAAGGAAGTGCAGATCGCCGTGCCGGAAATGGATGTTTCGCATTTCCAGCCGGGCAAACAGGTCTCCGCCAGCTTCTGGGCTGCCAACACGACTGTGCTGACAGGAAAAGTCCGTGAAGTCGCCCAGAGTGCCGATGCCCAGTCGCGCACCTTCTCCGTCCGCGTCAGCCTGCCCGAGGATCAGCGTGTGCTGCTCGGCATGACCGCGACGATCGAGGCAAAGGCCGACAATGCGGTTCCCGCGTTTTCCGTGCCGCTTGCCGCGCTCGGCGAAAAGGACGGCAAGAAGGTCGTCTGGGTCGTCGACCGCCAGAAGGGCACGGTCAGCTCGCGGCCGGTCGAAGTCGTCGATTTTTCCGATGACGGCGCCCGCATCTCCAAGGGTCTTTCGACCGGCGTTCTGGTCGTTTCGGCCGGCACGCAGTTCATGCGCGAAGACATGAAGGTGAGGCTGCCGGAAACAGTGACCTCACGCTTCGGCAGCGTCAACAGCCTCACCACGGCCTCGGTCGCACCCTGACTCTTAGGATCGAAGAACCACGCTCATGACTTCGCACAACGCGCCTTCTTCGACGGAAGAGAAGCATAAATTCAACCTTTCCCGCTGGGCGATCTCACATCCCAGCATCGCCCGTTTCCTGTTCGGCCTGATCATCGTCATGGGCGCCCTTGGCGTCATGAACATGGGCCAGAAGGAAGATCCGGATTTCACCTTCCGTGTCATGGTCGTGCAGTCGGTCTGGCCGGGCGCCTCGATCGATGACATGCAGAACCAGGTCGTCAACAAGATCGAGCGCAAGCTGCAGGAAACCCCGCATCTCGACTGGGTCAAATCCTATATCCGCGCTGGCGTGGCGATCACCACGATCCAGATCAAGGGTGACACCAACGGCGCCGATGTGGCGGACGCCTTTTATCAGGTGCGCAAGAAGGTCGGCGATATCAAGCAGGATCTGCCGTCCGGCCTGCTCGGCCCCTATTTCAACGACGAATTCGGCGATACCTACATCACTCTGCACGCGATCAGCGGCGACGGTTATTCCTATCCGGAGCTGAAGAAGTTCGCGATCCAGGCACGCGACATGCTGATCGCCACGCCCGGCGTCGAAAAGGCCGTCATCCTCGGCGACCAGCCGCAGAAGATTTTTATCGACGTCTCCTCCAAGGCACTGGCCGAACGCGGCCTGACCGTGGTCGATATCCAGAACGCCCTGCAGGGCCAGAACGATGTCGATCCGGCCGGCAGTGTCGAAACCGCCGATCGCTCCGTACGCATCTCCGTTGAAGGCGATGTCACGACGCCGGCTGAAATCCGCGAACTCAGGCTCAAGGCCGGTGATCAGGTGATCCGTCTCGGCGATATCGCCACCGTCAAGGACGGGCTCGAAGAGCCCTATCAGAGAAAATTCCGCGTCAATGGCCATGATACCGTCGAACTCGGCGTGGTGATGGCCAAGGGCTTCAAGGTCACCGATGTCGGCAAGGGTGTCGAGGAAACCTACAAACGCTTTGAAGACACGCTGCCGGTCGGGGTCGAGGTGACGCAGATCTCCAACCAGCCCGAAGTCGTCACCGAAGCGGTCGGCGAATTCACCCAGGCGCTGATGGAAGCTCTGGTCATCGTGCTGATCGTCTCGCTGATTTCGATCGGCTGGCGTTCGGGCATCGTCATCGCGGTTGCCATTCCGCTCGTTCTCGCTGCGACGTTGGCCATCATGTTTTATATGGGCATCGAGCTGCAGCGCATCTCGCTCGGCGCACTGATCATTGCGCTCGGCCTTCTAGTCGACGATGCGATGATCGTCGTCGAGATGATGGAGCGCAAGCTGGAAGAGGGGTTGAACCGCCTGGATGCGGCGAGCTTCGCCTATTCCTCGACCGCCTTTCCGATGCTGACCGGCACGCTGATCACCACGGCCGGCTTTATCCCGGTTGGTTTTGCCGCCTCCACGGCGGGTGAATATGTCCGCTCGCTGTTCTTCGTGGTCGGCATTGCGCTGGTGACCTCATGGTTCGTCGCCGTCTATTTCACCCCTTGGCTCGGCTATATGATCCTGAAGCAGCGGGCGCATGCCGGCACGCATCATGATGCCTATGACACCCGTTTTTATCGCGGCGTCGGCCACACCGTGGGCTGGGCCGTGCGCCACAAGGCGATCGTGCTGCTCCTGACGCTCGGGGCCTTTGTCGGTAGCCTCTGGTCCTTCCAGTTCATTCCGCAGAGCTTCTTCCCACAATCGTCGCGGCCGGAAATCCTTGTCGACATGTGGCTGCCAGAAGGCACCGCGATCAAGGAAGTCGAACGCCAGGCCAAGGCGCTCGAAGCCAAGATCATGGACGATCCGGACAAGAAGTTCGTCGCCACGTTCATCGGTGAAGGCGCGCCGCGCTTCTTCCTGCCGCTTGACCAGCAGCTGCGCAACCCGAACTATGCCCAGCTTCTCGTCATGTCGAACGGGCTCGAAGAGCGCGAACGGATGATCGTCAAGCTGCGCAAGATTTTGGCCGAGGATTTCCCGACCGTGCGTGGCAAGGTCGACCGCCTCTTCCTCGGACCTCCCGTCGGCTGGGCCGTGCAGATGCGCGTTATTGGCCCGGACCGTGCGAAAGTGCGCAGCATTGCCGATCAAGTGAAGCAGCGTTTTGAACAGCAGCCGAATTTCGGCGCCGTTCATGACGACTGGATGGAGCAGGTGCCGGCGATGAAACTGGTGATCGACCAGGATCGTGCGCGTGCCCTCGGCGCCTCCTCGCAGCGCGTGCGGCAGATGCTGCAGACTGCGACCAACGGCGCCCCGATCAGCGATTTCCGTGATGGCGAGGAAACCGTCTCGATCGTAGTGCGCGAGCCGGATGCGACCCGCAGCCTCCTCTCGGCCGTCAACTCGGTCTATATCCCGACCGACAATGGTGGCTTCGTGCCGGCATCGCAGATCGCCAAGGTCGTGCCGCTGCTCGAACAGGGTATCGAATGGCGCCGCGACCGCCTGCCGACCATTACCGTCAAGGCAACGCTGCCGGATGGCGTGGAGCCGACCCAGGTGACCATGAGCCTCTATAACAGCATGGCCGATCTGCGCGCCAAGCTGCCGACAGGGTACAAGGTCGAGATCCAGGGCGGCGCCGAAGATGCGGCGGAAAGCCAGCAGTCGATCGCTGCGAAGGCGCCGATCATGCTGCTCGTCATCCTCGTGTTGCTGATGATCCAGCTGCAGCATTTTGGTAAGGCGATGCTGGTGCTCGCCACCGGCCCGCTCGGCATCATCGGCGCCGCCATGGCGCTGCTGATCACCGGTGCGCCGTTTGGCTTCGTCGCCATTCTCGGCGTCATTGCTCTGCTTGGCATCATCATGCGCAACTCGATCATCCTCGTCGACCAGATCGACCAGGATATCGCGGCCGGCCATCCGCGGATGGAAGCGATCGTCGGTGCGGCGGTCCGCCGTTTCCGGCCGATCACGCTGACAGCGCTGACCGCCGTGCTGGCGCTGATCCCGATCTCGCGCGGTCTGTTCTGGGGGCCGATGGCCTATGCGATGATGGGTGGCATTCTGGTTGCGACCGTGCTGACCATCCTTGTCCTGCCGGCAGCTTACGCGCTGTTCTTCGGCCGCGAGCCGAAGGCGAAAAAGGAAGACGAGAAGTCCGCCAGCCAGGGTGAGCTTTTCGACGAGCACCATGCCATGCCGATGGCCGCCGAATAACCAATCTTGCAACGCTTTGGGAAGGGCATTTGCCTGCCACCCTGCAGAACGATGAAAGCGAGCGGCTGGCGGAAGCGTTCGGCCAATTTTTGGCCGATTATCTCGGCTCGGCCGTCGATCTGTCCGTTCATGCGGCAGTAGGCAATCAAAACACGGATATCTTGGCACCGGGAATCGCCAGTCTGGTGCCGATCCCCTAATGGTCATTCGCAGGTTAACCACGCCAAAGGCGCCGGTTCGTTCATCGATCTCATTTCGGACGTTGGCGATAGTGCGACTAACACCGAAGAGCCGATTTTGACCGCGTTCATCGCGGCTCTTCCGGTATCTCTCAGGGATTAGGTGATACCGACGACAAGTGTTTGATCGGATCAGAGCGACAGCCGGACCTGCAGGTCGTTAAGGAGCCACCGGCCGGCCGGGCCAGGTTCATGGCCCGCCATGCGGGCGGCGTAGATGGTCAGGGCGTCTGCCGGGTCACGGGCATCTTCGGCCAGCTCGAGCCGAACCAGATCGCTGGCTGCGAGATGATCGGCAATCAGATGCTCCGGCATCCGGCACCAGCCGAAGCCGGCCAGCAGGAAATCCAACCTGCGGCCGAGGTCGACAAAGCGCCACCGCGTGGCGCTGGTCAGGCCGTAATTGTTCGCTTCCCGATCGACCGGATCGGACAGGACGAGCTGGATATGGCGCTCCAGGTCGTCGCGGGTTGCCGGACGGCCAAGCGCTGCCAATGGGTGTTCGGCGCTGACCACGGGCGTCAGCGCCACGCGCAGGAGCGGCGAAGCCACGACGTCCTCGGGCACCACCGGCAGCAGCAGGCAGAAGGCCAGTGCGACGTCGCCGCTGCGCAAACGACGCAGCGCCCCGCCCAGGCCCTCGGTCGAGAAGCTGACGGGAAGATGCGGATAGGCCTGGTGCAACGCGCGCAGGCTTTCAATGAGCGGGGCGGTGGGCACCAGCGGATCTATGGCCAGAGCAAGCTCGGGCTCGACCCCGCCTCGCGCGCCGGTCGCGACGGCCTCGAAGCGAGCCGCGCTCGAAAGCACCAGCCGGGCCTGATCGACCAGAACCCGGCCCGTTTCAGTCAGGCGGGGGCGATGGGTGCTGCGGTCGAAGAGCTGGACGCCCTGGGCGGCTTCCAACGTCGCCACCGACTGGCTGATTGCCGATTGCGCACGGCGCAATTGCCGCCCGGCCGCCGAAAAGCTGCCGGCATCAGCAATGGTCACCAGGATGCGCAACTGGTCGAGGCTGAGACTGCCGATCATGATCCATCATATTCACCGATAGAGATGATCAATTTATTATCGCTCCTGCCGCTGGATGAAAAGCCCTATATCGTCCGTATCAGTCACGGCTGTTCAGCCTAAAACCTTGAGGACGCCATGCCCAACCTTCTCGTTGTCGAAACCAGCGCGCGCGGCGAGGCTTCGATTTCCCGTCAACTGACCAAACGCCTTGTCGCCAATTGGCTTGAGGTGAACCCGCATGGCGCGGTCGTGCGGCGCGACCTGGCCGTGGATGCGCTGCCGCACGTGACCATGCCGTGGTTGTCGGCCTATTTCACGCCACCGCATGCCCATACCGCGGACATGGCCGAGCAACTGCGTCTTTCGGACGCGCTGGTTGCCGAATTGCTGGCAGCCGACGAGCTTGTCATCGCCACGCCGGTCTACAATTACAATATCCCGGCCAGCCTCAAAGCCTGGATCGATCACGTCGTGCGCAAGGGCGTAACGCTTGGCTTCGACGGCAAGGGACTGCTGATCGGCAAGAAAGCCACCGTGGTGCTGGCGTCCGGCGGCATCTATGGCGA
The DNA here is from genome assembly GCF_004514425.2 of Shinella sumterensis. Taxonomy (GTDB): domain Bacteria; phylum Pseudomonadota; class Alphaproteobacteria; order Rhizobiales; family Rhizobiaceae; genus Shinella; species Shinella sumterensis. Next base: position 28,143 of record NZ_MYFN02000019.1, on the reverse strand, counting down.
GGCCTCGCCCATCGACCACCTCAATTTTGCCCCGCGATACCTCAAGGCCATTCTCAACGTCCTCGGCATCACCGACGTAAAGATTATCCATGGCGATGGTGCCAAGGCCGTGGATATGGGTGAAGTAACGATGGGCACGTTCATCGACGCCGTTGTTCGAAAACTCAAGCGCGCCGCGGTAGCCTGATTGATCGGGAGTATGCGGCCCCCCGATGGAGCCCGCTTGCTTCCACCGAGTTCAGGTGTGCCGCAAGATCGCCGCTGGCCTTCATCGCATCTTGCCTTCGGATCACTGTTCATGCCGAACGTGCTCACGCTCGTCCGATCTGGTAGCCTTGCCTTGCAATAGCTGACCGTCCGCTTCCCCACCCCATTTCTGACGTCAGTCGCCTGAAATCGAAGGCGTGAAATCAGGCATTACGGGCTTGCACCGCAACTCTGCACTCGCGGTACATGCAGACCCGACGAACCGGTCACTCCCGACAAGCGCTCCAACACGGAACGAGCTTCATGGTCCAGCAAGGCCATCCAGCTCGTCCTTGGCGCCCAACCCCCTGAAGATGAGAGCTATTATCCTCGCTGCCTGAGCATCCCTGCCGGGGTGGGATGGGATTTGCCAAAGCACGCCGAGAAGCATCAGGACATCGTCGGCATTTGCACCGCGATCGATTGCACCCGCAGCCTCACTTGCAGCTAGGAGTGAGCGCACCGCCAACACGATCTGCCGATAGGTCTCACGTTCATCATCCTCGGACGTAGCTCCTTGCAGAAGTTTTGCCACTCCGCGCTTCATCGCACTGGAAACGGCCAGCTGGGCGCACCACAGACGAAACGCCTCAAGGGGAGGACGCTCCTGCAGAAGCGTGGATGGGAGAGCCGCCAGGGCGCTGATCTCCCTACGATAGATGGCCAGGGCCAGAGCTTCCCGCGTCGGGAAGTGGCGATAGAGCGTGCCTTGTCCAACGCCGGCTGCCTTGCCGATGGCGCTGAGCGGCGTCTCGGGATCCGCGGTCAGAGCCTCCCGCGCCACCTCAAGTATGCGATCACGGTTGGCGCGCGCGTCCGCCCGCAATCCATCTTCTCCTGCAGCCATATCGCCCCTTGACTAAACGGACAATTGTCCGTTACGTAACAGCAAGCGGACACTTGTCCGAATATAGCGGATGCGGAGACAGACATGCAATATGCCAAGCTCGGCCGCACCGGCCTCGATATTTCGCCTGTCGCTATTGGCTGCATGGGGTTCGGGGACCCGTCGCGAGGCTACCCTTCCTGGTCGCTTGACGAGGAAGCAAGCCGGCGCCTCATTCGCCACGCACTGGAGGCGGGCATCAATTTCTTCGACACGGCCAATCTCTATTCAAACGGGTCCAGCGAGGAAATCCTCGGGCGGGCCCTCAAGGACTTTGCGCACCGCGAAAACGTTGTGATCGCCACCAAACTCAGCGCCCCGATGCGCGACGGACCTAACAGTATAGGGCTGTCGCGCAAGGCGATCATGACCGAAGTCGATATGAGCCTCAGGCGCCTTGGCACCGACTATATCGACCTCTACCAGATCCATCGTCGCGACAGGACCACGCCCTGGGAAGAAACGCTCGAGGCCCTGAACGATGTCGTCAAGGCCGGCAAGGTCCGCTATCTCGGTGCATCGTCCATGAAGGCCTGGGAATTCGGCAAGGCGCTACACCTGCAGCAATCCAACGGCTGGGCCCGCTTCGTGTCGATGCAGGATACCTACAATCTGCTTGACCGCGAGGAAGAGCGCGAGATGCATGCGCTCTGCATCGACGAAGGGGTGCAGACCATTCTCTATAGCCCTCTCTACCGTGGCCGGCTGGCCCGGCCGTGGGGCGCGGTCACGGCAAGAGCGGAAAGCGAAACGGCCTACAAGCTGGGAGCAGCCACGGCCGACAGCGACAAGCGGATTGTCGATGAGGTGGGGGCCATTGCCGAAGAGCGAGGCGTCGGCCGGTCGATGATCGCGCTGGCCTGGTTGCGTCGCAATCCCGTGGTGGCAGCGCCGATCGTGGGTGCGCTGAAACCAGACCATATCGACGACGCCGTGGCCTCCCTCTCGATCAGTCTCACCGACGACGAGGCAGAAAGGCTGGAGGCGCCCTATACGCCGCGGCTCGACCATCAGGGAGTGTCAGACCCGGCCATGCTGCGTCGCGCAGCCGAAACAGCCACAGGACACAGCATCAGCCGTCTCCCGGTCCGGGCGTCGCTCGCCAACTGATGTCAGCTCTCAAGCGCGCCTTAGCCAGGACCGGACTGTCTCCCTTCCACCCCTTTGCTTCCGGTAACAATGAAGGCGGAATAACCCGAGCACCTACCCAGCCAAAGTTTTTTCTGGTGATGGCTGGCGCGAGGGCCGGATCAGGACGCTATCTGGAGCGCATCGTCGGGACGCTCGATATCGGCGGCAAGCGCCTCTTCGACTACGGCAAGCAGCTTGCGCTTTTCCGCCAACTCGCCGGCGAAGGCGAATTCGGCCTCGCCATCGCGGGCCTGATATGAAGCCAGCCTGCGGCGGCCAACGGCGAGACGCTGACGATAGCGCTCCCGCTCGCCCTCGAAACCGTCAAGCGCATGTTCGATGCGGGCTATGGCCCCGAGCGGCGTGGTGGTAACCCAACTGGCGGATCGTCGCCTTAACCCGCTTGCCGAGCTTGATATACAGCTCGACCGCGCGAATTCTGTCAGCATGGGAATGACATGAACTACCTCCTGGTGGTCCAAGTTTTAGTCCGCATCCCCAAGGGGTCAACATTCCGCGCCGATTGACATTCTTCGGCATGGCGCTTGCGCTGGGTTCGTTCTGGGCGCTCATCCCGGCTGCACGAGCAGGGGCAGTGCTTGTCTTGAGCACGTCATGGGAAGATCGGCTGCTGCAAGTCGAACTGCCCGGATATGACGCGTATTCCCGTTGGGTGCGATGGAGACTGGTTCCAGGCGTCTGGTGAGAACTGCTTCGGTTGTCAAGGATCGGAAGGCCTTGAAAACGGCGTTTCCGGTTTTTGAGCCAAAGTGGCAGGGAGAATGGCGACGGCAAGAAACAAAGTTAACCGACGCAAAGAATGTTGCATTAGCCAAGCCATCAAGCCACATAACCCACGATCAAGGCCAGAGCCGAACCCGATCCCATTCTTTGTGATCGGCGGATAGCGTGAAGCGCAGGCGCTTATGGTTGCGGTCGCTCGCCCCTTGCCAGAACTCGACAACGGTAGGTGCGACGGCATAGACCTGCCAGCCCGGGGCGACGTGATCTGGATTGGCCGAGAGGAACGCCTCCGCTTCCGCCAGATTTCTCTCCAGTTCCGTTGCGTCCGAAAGCACCGCGCTCTGTCGCGAGGCAAGGGCACTGGCCCGAGAGCCTTGCGGGCGCTCAAGGTAGTCGGCAGCGCATTCGTCGGCTGGAAGAAGACTTGCCAGTCCGCGCAGTCGGATTTGCCGGCCGAGCACCGGCCAATAGAACGTCAACGCAACATGCGGCTCCGCTGCTATCTGCTGTGCCTTTGGGCTTTCTGCCTTGATCGCAAAATGCCAGCCGCGCCCATCGACATTTTTCAGGATCAGCACGCGGGCATCCGGCCAGCCATTTTCGTCGCGGGTCGAAAGCGTCATCGCATGTGGTTCGCGTATGCCGGCCGCCAGTGCCTCATCCAGCCAGATTGCAAAGGCCTCTTGTGGAGCTCTGGGGAATGCCTCCAGGTCCATGTCCGGAAGTGGCGCCTTCAAGGATGGAATTCGACGCAACTTGTCTTTCAAGCTTGTGGTTTCGGATGTCACGATAGGCACCTTTCTTCGGGGTATGCGGACTGGATGAAGGACGGGATGTCGCTCGGACGGCAATCGGACAGAGCGTAGCCGGAACCGGAGCGCGTAAATTGGATAGCTGACAACGAAACGGCCAACGGCAAGCCTATATATTATGCATGAGGGGCGGGAGTGACAGCCTCGATCTGCGTGGTTTGTTTGAATTGAACAAATCCCTGGGTCCGCATTTCGCTATTCAATTCCAAAAGTAGGTCATCCCGATGTTCCGGCGCAGAAGAGGACTGCATTGCAATTGAGGTTCGAGTGGCTTAGCTTCCGCCCATGCTTGTAGGAACCCTCTAACTGTCTCGCTTGAGACACGCGATCGCAGCCTGCCCGTGTCGCCTGATCCGCGGTGCGGCGCATGTTGTATACTTGGGCTTCTATAAAGGTTCATGACATTGGAAATCAGATCCGAGCAACCAGCCGACATCGCCGCAATCAGCGCTGTCACCACCGCGGCATTCAAGACCGCGCCCCACAGCAGCGGGACCGAGGCTCGCATCATCGAGGGCCTGAGGGCGGCCGGAGCGCTGACCCTATCTCTCGTTGCCGTCGATCAGGATGAGATCATCGGTCATGCGGCGTTCTCGCCCATAAGTATCGCCGACGTCCAAGAGGATTGGTATGGCCTTGGGCCGGTCTCCATCAGTCTGGAGCACCAGGGCCAGGGGATTGGTCAGTTGCTCATTCGAGCCGGGCTCGAACGGCTTCGATCGTTGCAGGCCGCGGGCTGCGTGGTCCTGGGCGATCCCCGGTATTATCAGCGGTTCGGTTTTGTGAGCGATCCGGCTCTGACCTATGGCGGCGATCCTTCGCCCTACTTTCAGCGCCTGATCCTTAATGGCCCGCCGGCTGCCGGCGACGTCAGTTATCACTCCGCGTTCGAGGCGTAGCGAAAACGAAGGCGGCCCTTATGGCGCGCGGCCAATTGCACAGGCACATCGTTGTCGATTCAGCACCGAGGTTCGCGACGGCCGCTCCACGTCCGCGCAAGACCTTCGCTCACGAGCTGGTCGCCGACATCGCGCCCGTTGACCGAAAGGGCAGCCAATGTGCGACCGTAACGGTCCGTGCCCTGTCGATAAATTTGCACCCGCTGGCCGTCGAGAATGTCGGCCAGCCGACGCTTTGACCGAAAGGCGAGGTCAATTTCATATCGGCACTGACCTTCCAGCTCGGGGGCGTCGATATTGAAAATCCTACCTCAAAAGTAGGAAAGAAGACGTCTACAAATCCAGGAGCTATTCAAGCTTCTTGTCCTCTCCATAGCTAAGGACAAGAGACAGTACAATCCATTCATGCGTACGCTGAAACAAACGCATGGGCTGTTGAATCAAGAAGGCCGCCCGATAAGTTCAAGCGACCTTCGAGACTTCGCTAGCCGCGGAGGATTAGCTCTTCAGGGCTGTGTTGCACAGACTCCAGTAACCACCACCCTTCTGGATCCATTTCAGATCGCCAAGGGTGCCATTATCCTTGTTTGCCCGATAGCTGTCGACGCAGGTATGGAGCCGCTGCTTCCCGGGGGTCTCGCTGGAATACTTCTTGTCAACGGCCTTCGGGAAAACAACGCTTTTGGGGGCTTTCTTCGTGGACTTCGCCGGCTCTTTATCGGGCGTGGCCGCTATGTCTTTTTCGTCTGCTGCGTCTTCCGCAGCAGCGTCGGTCCCGCAATTCTTGGCACGAAAGTCATTCCATTTCATGCCCTTGGCAGAGCCATCGGCCTTTGCCGCCTGATATTTGGTGCTGCACTCCTTCATGGTGAGCGCGGATGCGGGGGAAGTGAGCGCCACCGTAGCAAGCAGCGCGAAGGATGAGAAAATTACTGTCCGGATCATCTTGTTGAATCTCCTGTTTGGAGGTTGCCCCTGCCGCGCGAATATCTAACTGACCGGGTTACTTGTCAACGCACTCTAAAACAGGAAAAGCGAAAGAAATTTCGGATGCGCTGCTTGAAATTCTACAATAGAGAGCTAACGGCGCGCTTCTTTCACTTGCAGCTCACGGACTTCGCGAGAGAAAACTAGAAGAAAGTCGATCCAAATCCTCGAAAATCCAACGGTCCCCGCGTCTGCGTAGACATAACCTCAGTGCCAGTTCTGTTTCGCCGACGCCCACAGAATGAACTGTTGGAAGCAATGAGCGCCTCCAGCCGCTATTACCGCAAGCTGACGGCGCGCGGCACATCTAAGAACCCGTCGGCCTAGTGATTGCGTGAGCCCCTTTTTCAAAGCTCCGACACGTTGCCTTCGTTTGAGCACAATTTAGTATCCTCTTATTCGCAATATCAGATCGGGTCTGAATCGGAGATATCCATGGGACTGCTTGATGGACTGCAGAACATTGTCAGTGACGCCCTAAACGGAAAGCCGGTCGACCTCATGGCGGTGGCGGGGCAGGTCTTGCAAAACGCCGGTGGCCTGAATGGTATTGTTGCGCAATTGAACCAGGCAGGACTGGGCGAACAGGTCACGTCCTGGATCGGGACGGGCTCCAACCTGCCGATTTCCGAAGGTCAAATCAAAACCGCACTTTCGTCCGATACTTTGCGGAATCTCGCCCAGTCGTTCGGTGTCGACGTCGACCAACTCCCTCAACTTCTTGCCGAACATTTGCCGAAGATGGTCGACAAGGCAAGTCCGAACGGCGTGTTGCCGTCATAGCCAATTGAATAGCCCCGATTTTCGTAGACCCCCTCGGGTTAGATTTTCTGCTGCCTCTCGAACTCGACGGGCGACAGCATTCCGTTTCTGACGTGCTTGCGTTTCGGGTTGTAGAACATCTCAATGTCGTCGAACACATCCTGGCGCGCTTCATCGCGTGAACGGTAGCCCCTGCGACGTATCCTCTCCCGCTTCAGAAGATTGAAGAAGCTCTCGGCCACCGCATTGTCACGGCAGTTGCCGCGTCGGCTCATCGAGTGAACCAGATTGTGGTGCCTGACGAACGATGCCCAGTCCATGCTGGTGAACTGCGCCCCCTGATCCGAATGAACCAGCACCTTGTCCTTCGGCTTTCGCCTCCACACCGCCATGAGCAGAGCCTGCAATACGACGTCCGTGGTCTGTCGGCTCTGCAGTGCCCAGCCGATGACACGGCGCGAATAAAGGTCGATGACGACCGCAAGGTAAGCGAAGCCCTCGCAGGTTCGGATGTAGGTGATGTCCGTGACCCAGGCCTTGTCCGGAGCCGCGACGTCAAATTGCCGGTCGAGTGTGTTGTCGATAGCGACGGCAGGCCTGCCGCCATAGATGCCGGGACGGCGTTTGTAGCCGATCTGCGCCTTGATCCCGGCGAGACGCGTCAGGCGCGCGACCCGGTTTGGGCAGCACATCTCTCCCTGATCGAGAAGGTCGTCGTGCAGCTTGCGATAACCGTAGACCTTGCCGCTCTCTTCCCATGCCTTCAGGAGCAGATCGGTCTGTCGCTTGTCCTCGTTGGCTCGCCTGCTCAGCGGGTTCTTCAGCCAGGTGTAAATCCACTCGGGTGAACCCGCAGAAGGCGGCACATCGTCCGCACCGAAAACTGCAAGCGATGCAGAGCAATGAACGCGTACTTCACTTTGCATCCCTGGCGAAATACGCGGCCGCTTTTTTCAGGATGCTCGCTCCTCGGTGACGCGAGCCAGTTCCTTCTTCAGCCGCCTGATCTCCTCGGCCTCGTCGTTGCCCTTGGCGTTCGACGCCGCAAACTTCTTCTTCCATTCATACAGGCCGGCAGGACCTGTCGAAGCTCAAGCCGGCCGGTGTCGCGATGCCGGTCATGTGCACGCTGCGCTCGCCGGCTGGTGTAAAGCGATAGATTTCATCGCGGGAATAGGATGCAACATAGATCATGCCATCAGGGCCAATGGTCAGCCCGGAGGGGCCGGAAAGCCCATCCGCGAACGTCGTGCGGTTGCCGGCCGGGTCGATGCGCAAACCCGGCCGGCACTCCATTCAGCCACAAACAGATTGCCGGCAGCATCGAACGCCATGCCGACCGGCGAACTAAAGCCGTCCCATAGCTTTTCCGGCACGGCCGTGTTCGCATATGCGGCCGTCGGCGCCATGATGGGGAAAGCAGGCGCCACGGCGAGGATGAGAGCGCCGGCGGCGCTCAGAAAACGAAGAGGGTTCATCATACCGCTTGCTCCTGCTGGACGGGGAACCGGGCGGCGAACACTTCCTTGGCGGCGAACAGTCCGTTGAGCGCCGCCGGGAAGCCGGCATAAACAGCCATCTGTATGATGGTTTCGGTGATTTCGTCCTTGGTCAGCCCGACATTCAGCCCCGCCTCTATATGGACCTTCAATTGCGGGGTCGCGGTTCCCATCGCGGTCAGCGCCGCGATGGTGGCGATCTCGCGGGCGCGCAGATCGAGGCCGGGACGGCTGTAGATGTCGCCAAACGGAAACTCGAAGAGGTAGTTCGCGAATTCGGGGGCAATGTCGGCCAGAGCGGCAACGACATTGTGGCCGGCCGCGCCGTCGATTTCAGCGAGTACCCGCTTGCCGCGTTCCAGCCGGCTTTCGCCGGCGCTTGGGGATTGGTGCGTCATAGTCCTTCATCCTCTGTTCCTTGCCGGCATATCCGGCAATCTTGGTGTCGAGGACGACAAGGCAGGCTTGCAGTTCGGCCACATGGGCGCGGACGCGCTCGCGGTGCTGTTCGAGCAATGCGCTGCGTTCCGCTTCCGTGCCGACGCCGCGCTCCCGCAAGGCTGCATAGTGCAGCATTTCTCGAATAGGCATCCCGGTCGTTTTGAGGCGGTCGAGAAATTCTATCCAGATCAGGATTGATGCGTCGTAGTCACGTTGGCCCGATTGGTCCCTGTCGGCATGGGGAAGCAGCCCGATCCGCTCATAGTAGCGGATGGTATGGGCCGACAGTCCCGAACGCTTCGCCAGTTCGCCAATCTTCATGAACGCCCTTCTTTCGTCACGACGCACGGGAAGGTAAGGGTTAGAGTGCACTCTATGTCAAGGGGTCAAGTGTCGCAGAAATCCTAAGACCCGAGCAGGATCGCGCCAGCAGCAACAATGATGCAGGCGAGAATAGGCGCGCCCTTTCCCGAGCACCAGACGCTGGCGAGAGAGGGAGCGGGCCGTCGCCCGACACCTCCGGCGCGGAAACATCATGCCCAGCCGCCGTGCTGAGAGTCGGTGCTGAGGTCCCTCGACGTGATTTTCGCTGTTTTGCGCGATGATTGGGCCATTTCTCTATAATGACAAAACGCCCGATGATGCACTTCGGCACCGGGGGACGGTGTTGCATCCTGCCGAGTGCCAAACACAAGCCCGCTGCTGCTGTCGTTCGCAGATTTATCCCACGTGAGGGTAACACTCGCCGGCAGACGTTATGCATATGAAACACGTCATGTTGGGAATGGACCTGTCTCACATGCTTTGACATGTTGGGCGCGTTCGATGGCTGGGGCAGGGGTATTTGAGTTTTTCCGATCAGGACCATCATCCACTGGAAGAGGCTTTGGGCGCCCAGTCCCCTTTCTGGTCCGAATTCCGTGTGGAATGCGGGGGCATGGAGGAGAGTTGGACGACGGCGCGTGCGTTTTTCGACGATGCCGCTGCCATCGACGCCTTCATGAATTATGAACGCACGCATCACAGCCATATGGACGACAAGACATGTGCCGCCTTGATGATGATCGATTACTGCTATGTCTTCATGTTGGCGACGATCCCGCTCGTCGCCGCATCGGGTATCGTGCCCGATCTGACGCCTGAACGCATTGCGTTGCGGATGTTCGACGACCGCCATGATCACGACGGCGAGGTTCATGACGTTCGTCGCGCCGATATCCGCTACCTTTCCCAACGTTTTTCGACGGACCGACTGTCTCTTGGTCATCATCCGGATGCGACGCTTCTTCCTGGCCGAGGAGAGCTTTGCGATGCCTTCCGGGTCGCCATCGAAAATCATTTTTCAGCGTTGATCGAGGTCCTGGTGAAAAGGTCCGGCCTAGGCCGCCCTGCTCTGTGGCGGCTGGTTGCCGACGCTGTCGCCGGACGATGGCTGGAGGTCGGCCGACACCTCAACTGCCTCGGTCAGGCGCGGCAAGACGCCATGCGCGTGGTCAAACACACGGGTTCGCCGCTTTATAACAAGCAATTACATTTCTTCGATCTGACGTTGCACGATGATAACCGCAAGCCGATCGGTTCCTGGACGTTTCGGGCAAGGGGTGGCTGCTGTCGGTACTACACCGTTGCGGAGGGCGCGTTGTGTTCGACCTGCGTTCTGAAAAAGCCGGAAATCCGCGACGCCGAGCTGCTCGATACCATGCGCAGACACGTCGCCTTGCTGACGGCCGGACAGCCGACATGAAGATGATGTTTCAGGGCAACAGCGCGTCGGAAAGCTGACTGCATCCGACTTTAAAGATGATTTTTATATTCCACTTTTCGCTGTTATGTGCATGCTTGACGCGTGAATTGGTAGCATGGGCGTTGCATGGCCGACATAGTGACAAGCAGATCCGACGAAATCGAGAGGCTTTACCAGACCGAGCGCCGCCGGCTTGAGCGTATGGTCACGCGTAAGGTCGGCCCGTCACAGGCGTCCGATGTGGTGCAGGAGGTCTTCGCGCGGATCTGGGAGAAGGCCAAGGAACATGTCGTGCTGACGCCCTCCTATCTGAGCCGCTGCGCAAGCAACTCGGCGATCGATCAGCTGCGCGTCGAGAAGCGTCACAAGGCCCTGGCGGACAAGATCACCGCTGACCAATATGCCGCGCCAGTCGCAACGCCGCTCCAGATCGTCGAAGCCAGGGACGGCATCCGTCATCTCGACGACATCATCAGGCGCCTGCCGGAGCGTACCCGCCACGTCTTCCTGCTGAACCGCGTTCATGGCTGCACCTACCAGGAAATTGCCGCCACGATGGGCCTCAGCTACATCATGGTGGAGCGCGAGATGGCGAAAGCCCTGCTTGCCTGCCGGGAAAGCTTCAAATAACGCTTCCAGCATGAGGGTCGGTCGCCTTTCGCTCCGTTATCATCTTGAACGGGAAGATCGACCAGGCGCTTGCCTCCGCTATCTAGGGTAATAACGGCCATGGCAGATAATGAAAAGGCGGCCGGAAACCTGTCGGGTGTCGAAGCGGAAGCCGTCGCCTGGTTCACCCGGATGAACGGCAAGCCTTCGCGGGCCGATCGTGACCACTTCGCGGCGTGGATGAACGCCGATCCGGCACACGGACGCGCCTATGACGACCTTCAGATCCTGTGGTCCTCGGCTGCCGGGCCGGGCGCAGACGTGGCACGTGAGGAGGAACACACACTCTCACGTCATCTGGATAATGTCCGGCGCATGCGTGAGAAGAACACATCAGGCAAGGCCGGAGCGATCATCGGCCTCTGTCTGATGTCCTGTCTGGCGGGGGCGTGGATGTGGCTTGAGAGACCGAACGTGTTTCAGGATCTTCAGGCCGACTATGTCACGGCCCGCGGCGAGCGACGCACGATCGAGCTGAAGGATGGCTCGACGATCCTCCTGGATGCGGACACGGCCATCGATGTCGATATGGGGACGTCGGAAAGACGTGTCCAACTCCTGCGCGGAACCGCATTCTTCACGGTCAAGCGATCCGATATCCCCTTCATCGTGAAGGCCGGGGACGGAGAGGCGAGGGTTCTCGGCACGACCTTCGATGTGGCGGTGCAGGATGACGGCGTGTCGGTGACGCTCGAAAGTGGCAGTCTGCAGGTCACCGGCACTGCGACATCACAGCGTGTGGTCCTCGCGCCTGGAGAAAGTGTCGCCTACAGCGCCTCCGGGATCGGCAGGTCGCAGAAGGTCGATCTTGGAGAGCGCACAGCCTGGCATGATGGGCGTTTCGTGTTCAACAATGCCCGCCTCGTGGACGTCCTCAGGCAGATCGAGCGCTACCGTCCGGGCCGAATTGTGCTTCTTTCCGATACGCTCGCGGAAAGAAGGGTAAGCGGAAGTTTCTCGGTCGATGACCCGGATGCGGCACTTGCGTCCGTTCAGTCACTGGTCGGATTCACGATGAATGATGTTGCGGGCCGCCTCGTCATCGTCAGGCCCTGAACGGCTCTTTTGTCTATGGTGCAAAAAGTTTGAATTTTTCGCTTTTCTGATGAGGGTGGTCCCCGGCGAGCTCCGTTACCTCAACAGGATGACGGCAGACCGATAGAAGGGGATCTGTCGCCATTCCCGAATGATCTGAGGGAATAGGGGCATTTGATGAAGACCGGAAGATTGGGGCGCAACGCGGCTATGCTGCTCGCGACGACAGTGCTTGGCGCAGTAGATGTTGGTCCACTCGCCGTTGGGAGCGCGATGGCGCAGACCGCGACACAGCAGGTCTACAGTTTCGATATTCCGGCAAAACCCATTCGCCACGCCATGAACGATATCGGGCGGATCTCAGGCCTCGCCGTCATATTTGACGAAACGTCTGCGGCGTCGCTGAATGGACGCCCGGTCCGTGGTTCCATGACCGCGTCCGAGGCCGTTTCCGTCCTTTTGTCGGGTACGGATCTCCAGTACCGCTTCACCAACGGCAATACAGTGACCATCGCGAGCACGTCCGCGGCCGTCACGGGTGATACCGCAGCCCTGTCGGGCGATACCGTTCTGGCCCCAATCATGATTTATGGTTCGCGCAATGCGACCACCCTCAATGACACGTCGGCGAGTGTCGGAATCCTGACCGCCGACGAGATTGCCGACAGCCAGGTCCGCAGTATCCGCGACGGCTTCCAGCGCATGGCCAATGTCATGGACGGTGACTGGACCGATGCGGGTTTCGTCATCCGCGGCGTCAACTCGGAGGGGCTTGTTCCGGGCGGCGCGCCGCTTGCGACACTCTATGTCGATGGTGTCCAGCAAACGGTGCGTGGTGCCCGGCGCGGCGCCCGCGGGCTGTTCGACGTCGAACAACTCGAAGTCTATCGGGGTCCGCAGTCGACGCTGTCCGGTCGCGCCTCCATGGCGGGCGCCATCTACGTCAAAACCAAGGATCCCGTATTCGAGCGCGAGGGAGAACTTTCCGGAACGGTCGGCACGGGCAATCTCCATGGCACGGCGTTCATGGTCAACACGCCGCTGGTGGAGGACGTGCTCGCCCTGCGTATCGCCGGGGAGTTCGAGCGCAGCAAGAATGATATCAATTACCCGACATTCGAAAATTACGACCGCTACAGCGATTTCACGCATGACACCTATTATCAGATCCGCGGCAAGGTCCTCTTCCAGCCGGCGGAGATGCCTGAAACGCGCGCTCTGTTGAGCTATTCCTTCTCGCACGATGATCCCTATGTCCGCGACATCGGCGGTCCGGCCGGTTCCCTGGGCTTCAGCTTCGATGAAGAGCGCGGCGATTACCAGATTCCCGCCTATATCGAATACAGGCCAACCCGCGTACACAATGTGGGCTTGGACGTAACTCACGATATCACCGACGAGTTGAAGCTGACGTCGCTATCGGCTTTCAGTTATTCCGACACCGATCGCTTTTCGCCGAACTACGGCACGGCAGGGGAGGTCAACACCTATCACGGCTATTACAAGGAATGGATCGCATCGCAGGAAGTGCGCCTGAACTACTCGGGTGAAAAGTGGAACTGGGTCGGTGGGGTCTACTTCGCCTATGAAGACGAGAAGAACTTCTACGATCGCACAATCCCGCTGACGCCGACGATCGGTCGTAACCAAGTCCAGCACAACACCCAGAAATCGTTCAACGCCGCTATCTTCGGCGAGGCGACCTACGAGTTCGTTCCGACATGGAAGGTCACCGTCGGCGGCCGTCTCGACTACACCGACCAGGACATTACCCAGCATCTCGTCCGCACCCAGCCATTGGGCGGCACGACGACCGTACTCACCGACTATGGCGCGTCGTTCGATGAGGTCAATTTCGTGCCCAAGATCGGCCTTTCGAAGGACCTCACCGACACCCAGACGGTCGGCGTCACCTATTCGCAGGGCTTCCGCACCGGAGGCGCGAGCTACAATTCTGCCAGCGCGACAGCCTATACCTATGAGCCGGAAACGGCTTCGACCTACGAGATCTTCTACAAGGGGAGCTTCCTGGACGAGCGGCTGAAACTGAACTCGAACGTCTTCTTCACCCAATACAGCGACCAGCAGGTCCAGATGCAGCTCGACCCGGCCGACGCGACGACCCGCCGCATCCTCAATGCCGCCTCGTCGGAAGCCTGGGGTTTCGAGATCGAGCCCTCGTTCGAGGTGAACGACAATCTCGAGACCTTCGTCTCGCTCGGCTATGTCCATACCGAGTTCAAGGACTTCAACGATCTGACCTACGGTGACCTTACCGGGCTGCCGTTCCCCGAAGCACCGGAATGGACCGTGGGGCTGGGCGCGCGCTATACGTTCGACAACGGCGTCTTCGTCGGCACAGACGCAAAATACACGTCTCGCTATCTGGCACGGCTCGGCAGCCTGCCGCACGACTATCTGGACAACCGCTGGATCGTGAACATGCAGGCCGGCTACAAGACGGAGCGCTGGGAGATCAACGCTTTCGTGCAGAACCTGCTGGACGAGAAGTACTTCGTCTACAACGACAACAATATCGCTGCCACGCTGGGTGAACGCCGTCGCGTCGGCATGAACCTCAAGGTCAAGTTCTGAGCATGCGGGCTGGAGCGATGCCTTGGCTATCGCTCCAGCCGCGACGTATGGGATTTCACGGCATGAGAACGGCGTTGTGCCTTATCATTTCCGCTCTGGCGATGTTGCTTTCGCTGACGCCAGCGGCTGCGCAATGTCAGGGACGGGCGATATCGGAACACGTCCTCGGAACGCCGGTTTGCGTGCCCATGGCGCCATCCCGCATTGTCGTGCTCGATCCGTTCTACAATCTCGGCATGGGGCTCGAGCTCGGTTTGCCGATTGTCGGCGCGCCGCTGATGACGGCGCAGGATCCAGACCTGCGTAGGGCAGCGGAAAAGGCATCTGTCACGGATATCGGTGACGCAAGGCAACCGAGCCTCGAGCGTATCGTTGCCTTGAAGCCCGATCTGATCATCGGTGACGCCACGTTGCACGCCCAGGTCCGCGGCATGTTCGAAAAGGTCGCGCCGACCGTGCTGATCGATGTCCGGAACTGGAAGGATCATCTGCAGGTCCTGGCGGATATGACCGGCCGCAGGGACACCGCGGCAGAGTTGCTCGCGGGTTATGAAGTCCGGGTCGCGGCCATACGCGCGCGTGTCCCCCATTTTCCGGTCTCCATCCTGCGCATCACGCCGTCAGGGTTCCATGTCTATGTCTCCGGCCCGGCCGCCTATGCACCCTATGCCGTGCTGCGCGAAGCGGGCGTTCAGCGCACGGCTTACGAAACGGTCACCGATAATACCGCCTTCAAGCGTCCAGGCTGGGAGGAGATCGGTCTTCTCGATGGAAAGACACTGCTCTATGTCGTCGTGAGCGGATACGATCAGGCGCCCGACGATGCCCTTGAGGCCGCGACCACCAAAAATCCATTCTGGCAGATGCTGCCGGCCGTACAGGCCGGCCGGGCCTACCGCGTCGATCGCGCCACCTGGATGGGTTTTCACGGGGTTGCCTCCGCCCATCGCGTTCTCGACGACGTCGAACGCTACATCGTGAATGCGCCGTGACAGAGAGGCACGCAGACCCCCTGCGGGCGCTCGGGCTCGCGATCCTGCTTTGCGTCTGCATTCTGGTTGCGGCGCTGGCGATCGGCGCGGGCACGTCGCGGCTTTCGCTGATGACGATTTGCGAGGCAATCTTTGCCTTCGACGGGTCCCGTGATCACCTCGTCGTCACCATGCTCAGGCTTCCGCGTGTGCTGGCCGGTGCCATGGCGGGCGCTGCACTCGCCGTTGCCGGGGCGGTGATGCAGGCCGCGACCGGCAATCCCCTGGCCTCGCCCGGCCTGCTCGGCATCAACGCTGGCGGCGCCTTCGCCGTGGTCGCCGCCATGGCGCTTCAGATGACCGGCTCGATGAGCGACGGCAATGGCCTCATCTGGTACGCCTTCGGTGGTGCGGCCATCGCCGGTTTCGCAGTCCATGCGCTCGGATCACTCGGGCCGGGCGGACCGACATCGCTGAAACTCGTTCTGGCAGGAGCGGTGATCGGCACCTTCCTCACCTCGCTGACCGCGGCCATCCTGATCTTCGATCAGGCGACGCTCGATGCCGTAAGGCTCTGGACCGTCGGGTCGCTGTCGGGGCGAACCATGGGGCAGGTTGTGGCTGTCGCTCCCTACATCGTGACGGGTCTTGCGGCCGCGCTTTTGCTGCGGCGGCAGTTCACGACACTCAGCCTTGGCTCCGACATCTCTGGCGCGCTGGGACAGAGCACGCTGTTGTGGCGCACGATATCAGTGGTCATCGTGGTGCTGCTCGCCGGGAGTGCCGTGGCGCTTGCGGGACCCGTCGGCTTTGTCGGCCTTGTCATGCCGCACATCGCGCGCCTTACGGTCGGGGCCGATTATCGCTGGATCGTGCCTTACAGCGCCATCGGAGGCGCATTGCTGCTGGTTATCGCCGATATGATCGGACGCGGCCTGTTCGCCAATCAGGACTTTCCCGTCGGCGTCACGATGGCGCTGATCGGCGCGCCGTTCTTTCTGTGGCTCGCCCGTTACCGGCTGCGCAGTTCATGACGTCCCGGCACGTGGTCCTGGCTGCCGCGCTCCTGAGCGTTCCAGCCCTTTTGCTCGCCAGTCTGGCTCTCGGCGACCAGACGGTTTCGCGCGCCGATCTTGAAAGCCTTGTCGATGGCAGTGCGACAGAGCAGATCCGCATGATCGTGCTCGATCTGCGTCTGCCGCGTGCGCTGATGGCGCTCACCGCTGGTATGGCGCTGGGCATTGCAGGAGCGATCGCCCAGGCGGTGATGCGCAACCCTCTCGCCGAGCCCGGTATTCTCGGCATCAACGCGGGCGCGGCTTTGGCGGGCGGATTGGTCATCGTCGGCTTGAAGGGCGCGGGGGCAACGCTGTTGCCAGTGGCCGGCTTCGCCGGGGCGACATTGATGGCTGCCGCGGTCTTTGCTCTCTCCTGGCGAAATGGCACCTCGTCGCTGCGCATCGTGCTGATCGGCATCGCGCTCGGCTCGCTTGCTGGCGCCGGAAGCAGTTTCCTCATCGCTTTTTCCGACGTAGCGGATGTGCAGCGATTGATGATCTGGCTTTCCGGCAGTGTCTACGCCGCAAGCTGGGAAACATTGCGTCTTCTGGCCGGATGGCTTGTCGTGCCCGTGGCGCTGGCCGGTCTCGCCTTCCGCCAGCTCGATCTCATGCGTTTCGGCGACGATATCGCGGCAAGCCTCGGTCAGCGTGTCAATCTTGGTCGCGCCTTTCTGATCCTGCTGTGCACGGCCATATCGGGTGCGACAGTCGCCGCTTGCGGTCTGATCGGCTTCATCGGCCTGATCGCGCCGCATGTCGCCCGCAAGATGGTGGGGGCCGGCCATGCGCGCATGATACCGGCATCTGCGTTGGTGGGCGGGCTGCTCGTCATGGCGGCCGACCTTATTGGACGGACCGTCATTGCCCCAGCGCAGTTGCCGGCCGGTATCGTCACGGCGCTGATCGGCGCCCCCTTCCTTGGCTATCTTCTCTGGGGACGCCGCCATGCCGCTCAATGACAACGAAGCAGGATCTGGCCTGCGCCTCGACAAGCTGTCACTCGGCTACGGAAGCAGGATGATCGTCGAAGAGCTGGACCTCAAAATCCCGCCGCAGGCGTTCACCGTCCTGCTCGGCCGCAACGGCTCGGGCAAATCGACGGTGTTGAGAGCCTGTGCCGGCCTGCTCAAACCGAAGGCAGGCACTGTCCTGCTCGATGGCAAGCCGCTCGCCAGGTTCACGGCGCGCGAAAGCGCAAGACGCATCGCCATCCTGCCGCAAGGTCCTGTTGCGCCGGAGGGGCTTACGGTATCCGATCTTGTACGCCAGGGGCGATACCCGCATCGAAGTCTGTTTTCGCGCTGGTCCAGAGCGGACGAGGAAGCGGTCAACGAAGCACTCGAACTGACAGGCATGGCGGATCTGCGGGAACAGCCGCTTGAAAACCTCTCCGGCGGCCAGAGACAGCGTGCATGGATTGCGATGTCACTCGCGCAACAGACGGAGATCCTCCTCCTCGACGAACCCACCACGTTCCTGGATCTTGCGCATCAGGCCGAAGTCATGAGCCTCATAACCGCGCTGGTGAAATCCCGTCGGAAAACCGTCGTCGCCGTGCTCCATGACGTCAATCAGGCGGCCCGGCACGCCGATCATATCGTCATGTTCAAGGCGGGAAAACTTGTGCAGCAGGGGCCGCCGAACATCATCATGACGAGAGAGCATGTCCGGCGCGTCTTCGATATCGATCCTGACATCATTCATGACCCGAAGACGAATGCCAAGTTTATCCTGAGCTGACAGGTCAAAGGGACGCAGCCCCGGTATGGTCGCCTGCATGAGCCGATCGCACCCGAAGGGCCGGCTGCGCTATAGCCCTGCCGCCTTGGTGAGATTGACCCGGGAAGCGGTCGCGGCGGCGCTGGTACTTGCGGGTCTGTCAATCGGCGCGGAATGTTGGCTCTGACGCACATTCGATGATCATGCCCGGCATTGTAGCGGGATAACTTCTTGAACCAAAACGACTTTAAGCCTTGCTCGGAGCCGCCGAGCTACAACGCTGCTATAAACTGCCAGCGCGTATGGAAAAGCCGGCAATATCAATTACTTCTTTCATATCGAATGCCGAGAGTATCATCGAATGTGCGTCAGAGCCAATATTCCACACGATGACGTAATTGCTTCCGGCATGCCCCGGTCGCCACTGTGGTGGCATACTGGTCCCAGTATCAACGGGAGGACATCACGATGAAACAGTATGTCGGATTGGACGTCTCACAGAAGGAGACTTCCGTTTGTGTCGTTGACGAGAACGGCCGGCTGATCTTCGAGGGCCGGGCAAAGTCGGATCCTGGAGCCTTGGCTGCCCTGCTGGCGAAGAAGGCTCCCGATGCGGAACGAGTTGGCTTCGAGACCGGTGCTATGTCGAGCTGGCTCTGGCATGAATTGAAGCGGACCGGCGTGCCGGTGGTCTGCATCGACGCGCGACACGCCCACGCTGTGTTATCGGTCCGAATGAACAAAAGCGATGAGAACGACGCGCGTGGCTTGGCCGAGCTCGTTCGCGTCGGATGGTATCGCGAGGTTGCGGTGAAGAGCGAGGCCAGCCAACAGGTTCGTTCACTGCTGGTTGCGCGGTCCCGGCTTGTGACGGTGCGACGTGATCTCGAGAATCAGATCCGATCGATGTTGAAAGAATGCGGGTTGCTGTTCTCTCGCGCCATCGCAGGACAATTCTAGCGATGCGTCACCGAATTGACCTGGGACGGCCACGCGCTCTGGCCGGTCTTGCTACCACTGCTTTCCGTGCATGGGCATGTTTGTCGAGAACTTGCGGGTTTAGACCGCCAGGTCCGACTGATGGCTCGAGCAGACGACACGACCAAGCGGCTTATGACCGTGCTGGGCATCGGCGTGGTGACGGCACTGACCTTCCGCCATACCATCGACGACCCGTCTCGCTTTCGAAGCGCAACCTCCGTGGGAGCCTATTTGGATCTGACGCCACGCCGCAAGCAATCGGGTGAAACGGACACTGTCGGTCAGGTCTCGCGATGGGGAGATCGCCTGCTGCGAACTTTTCTCTTTGAGGCTGCCAGCGTGCTGCTCCATCGGACAAAGCGGTGGTGCGCGTTGAAGGCCTGGGGGCTGCGGTTGGCGAAACGCAATGGCATGAAAAAAGCGCAGGTGGCAGTCGCCCGAAAATTGGCCGTTATCCTGCACTGCATCTGGGTCGATGGGACCTCATTCCAGTGGAGCAACGAACCAGCCTGATCCCTTACCTACCTAGACCAAAACCGCAGGGCTGAATTGGGCCTGTGATGTCCCGCCGGGACGGTGGTTGTGGTGACCTCGTTGTTTCGGCTGCTGGCGGTTGCGACCGCACAGCGCTCCACACGTTGAGGCATCCGACCCGAACATCATCATGAGGCCATGACCTCGAAAAGGACCATGACCCCGGCACGGACAAAACAGACTTGACTGAGTCCCGCAATTAAAGGGCCGAAACACAATCCCGGTGATCCACCATTTCATCGGCAGGTTGCGCAGGATGATCATCAAGGTGGCGGGCACGAAGATGCCGAGCAGCAAGCCATGGACGACATGCAGCAGGACAAGGGCAGTAAAGCCGGAGGTCGTCGGAATGAGGGCGGAGGTCAGGGCGTAGAGGAGGGCTGCCGGAACGAGGATCCGGCGTACGCCGAATGTCGCAACGAGCCAGCCAACGGCCGGGGCGATGAGAAGCTGCGGCGCGTTGGCAAAGGTGTTGAGCCAGGCGCCCTCATCGAAGCTCAGGCCGAAAGCCGCCCTGAGGTCCAGGCCCAGCCCGAACAGGCGGCTGTGGAAGGACACCATATAAGGACCGACCAGAACAGCGGCCACTGCCAAAATAGGGTGATGCGTTTGCCGCCCGATGAAGTGCAATGACAGTCGCAGGATCTCGGCCATGGTTTAGCGTCCCGCCGGCGCAACCGATACGGAGACGACCGCCGACATGCCTGCGCGCAGGTGGGCGAAAACCTCTGGCGGATTGAAGTCGATGCGAACGGGAACGCGCTGGACGACCTTCGTGAAGTTGCCGGTCGCATTATCAGCCGGAAGAAGCGCAAACTGCGATCCGGATGCAGGAGAAAGGCGCGATACCTTGCCGTGGAAGGTCTCGCCCGGCAGTGAATCGACCGTGATGGTAACGGCTTGGCCCTCACGCATTCGCGACAGCTGCGTCTCCTTGAAATTTGCCGTCAGATAGACATTTGGAAGCGGAACGATCGAGATCGCGTTCGTGCCCGTGGTCACATAGTCGCCGACATGCACTTGCCTCTCGCTGACGACGCCATCGAACGGCGCGATGATCGTCGTATGAGAGAGCGCGAGCTCTGCACACTTTAGGCCTGCTTTGGCAGACTGGACATTGGCGGAAAGCTGAGCGCGCTGGCCGTCAGTATATTTGCAGCTGTGCCTTTGCCCAGAGAACCGCTGCCTGCGCTGCTCCGAGGCTTGCGACCGTCGTCTGCACCTTGGCTTCGGCCTCGTCCTTGTTCTGCTGGATACCCGCGCCACGATCAATCAGCAATCTCTGGCGGGCGGCCTCGGTCTTTGCCAGATCGGCATTGGCTCTGGTGACCGTGGCCTGTGCCTCTGCCTGCTGGATGGCGGCCTTTTCCAGATTTTCCTGGTTCGTCAGGTTATCAAGCTGGGCAAGGGCTGAATCGAGCGACGCCTTGGCCTGATCGCGCTTGGCTTCATAATCGGAAGGATCGATCTGGAGGATAATGTCGCCCTTCTTCACACGATCGAAGTCGTTGACCTTGATCGACACGACATTGCCAGCGGCGCGCGCTCAGGTGGCTGAGATCCGCGCGAATATAGGCATTGTCGGTCGTCTGCACATCCGCGCCCGCCGTCCATTGGTCGAAGCTCTGCGTACTGATGCCGACGAGAACGCAGACGGCGCCGATCACGACCAGCGGCACGAGGAACTTGGCATATTCGCGCGGCGGGCGAGGCGGTGCTGCCGCCTCAGGCGCGGGAGCGACGGTAGGTGCATTGGCGGCGATAGGTTGAGGCGACGTCTTCTGGAGCATGTTCTTTCCTTTTAGACGCGACGTTAAGCACGATAGTCGATATCACTTCCAATAGGTCTGAAATTCACATTGATCACTATTGGTGATTACCCGAGGTTGGGTTCAGTGCAGCAGACATCTCGAAGTGCCCGCAGGACAATCGAATTGAGGCATCTCCGCTATTTCGTTGCGGTGGCTGAGGAACTGCATTTCGGTCGCGCGGCCGCCCGTTCAACATCGTCCAGCCGGCGCCGACGGCGCAGATCAAGGCGCTGGAAGCCATTCTAGGCGTTGAACTGCTTGCGCGCTCGAAGCGGCTTGTCGAACTGACCGAAGCGGGCAGGGAGTTCTTGAGGAAGAGCCATTCCGCCATCGCGCAGGTGGAGGCTGCTGTCGATACGGCGGTCGATATCGGGCGCGGCGCTGCCGGGTCGATCCGTATCGGCTACGGCGCCAATGCGGCGATCACCGGCATGATCTCCACGTCGATCCGCCGCTTCAGGGCGGAGTGGCCGGGGGTGAGCCTCAGCCTGAAGGAAATGCCGAGCAACAGCGTGCAGGACGCACTGATCTCAGGCGAGGTGGATATCGGCTATGCGGTCGCGACCGATGTTCGCATCACGGGGGCCAATTCCAAGCGGATCGGCCAGTGGCATTGGATGCTGGCGCTGGCCGATGATCATCCTCTCTCCGGCCAGGGCGCCATCAGTGTCGCGCAAGTCCTTGCGGAGAGTTTTGCGGTCTACGCGGAGGCTGACGGGCGCTCCACCACGGTCGGGGTTATGAGTTCGATACCCGATATGGCGCCGGGCCATATTCACCGGACAAGCCATGTAACCGGGCTCATGGCCTACGTCGCTTCGGGCCTCGGAATCTCCTTTGTCCCGGCTTCGATGAGCGTCATGAACTTTCCAGGCGTGGTCTTCAGGCCACTGGCGGAAGCGCTGCCGCCGATGGAGATGTACATATTCTGGCGCAGCGATGCCGGCCCGGCTGCACGCAACTATGTGGGCTTGCTGGACGCCACGTGAGTATCCGGCGGGGCCTGTTGCTGTTGACGAGTCTTGGGCGCGATCATCCCGGTCGATGCCGGCGCTAAGGCGCGCAGCGTCGGCATGCCATTTCCGAAGTGGCGGGCCTGGCCGTCCAGCTTCGATACGATCACCAATCTACTTGAGTATGCCCGACGTGGTCATGGTCAGGATATCGATGAATAGCGGCTCGAACTGCTTGCCGACCTCGGCATCGCCGGCTTCCTTCGATACCAGCGCCCGGCTGCTGATCAGCAGGTGATCGCGCATGGCGTTGGCTGCGCCATCCGGATCCTTCTGGGCGATGGCGTCGAAAATGCGCACATGGTCGTCGATGATCTCTTCCATGCCGCGGGTGAAGCCGCCCGAAGTGCCGTCGGCAATCATTTGCTGGTCGAACAGATTGTCGAGGATGGCGCCGAGCCTGCGGCTGCCGGCCATCGCCGCGATCTGCTTGTGGAAACGCGCGTCCGGCTCGAGATGGGCGCGCGCATTGCTGCGTTCGAGCCGATAGGCTTCGGTCAATTCGTTCAGGTGCGTCTGCAGCTTCTTAATGGCGGCGGCTTCAGGCCGCCGGGCGGCGCGATGCGCTGCCGGGATCTCCAGGATGAAACGAAGCGAAAACAGTTCTTCCAGATCATGAACCGTGGTTTCGAGGATGCGGGCGCCGCGATTGCGTTCGAAGCTCACCATGCCCTGTTCCTCGAGCTTCAACAGCGCTTCGCGTACCGGCGTGCGCGACACGTTCAGCCGTTCGGAAATGTCGTTGACCGAATGCAGGCTGCCGGGCGTCAACTCGCCGACGACGATGGCGTTTCGGACGACCTCATAGACGTGGGTCGCGAGGCTTTTGCGACCGATATTACCAAGTTCCATGATGTTCCTTCCCAGGGGCGGATGGCCCCGTCTGTAGAAGACAAACTTGCCTCTCAAAATCAAGGTGCCGGTGCTTGATGCCCTCCACGCGTAAAATTTGAGAAAACAGACGTTGACTGCGTGGTGGAGTGTGACATGTTACATGCTACTAAGAACGAGGACGAGAGAAAAGTGCGTATTGCAGCGATCCAATGTGCGGTAAGCGAAGGCCAGACGGCGGCGAATGTGGCAGCGGCGGCCGATTGGATCGCCAAGGCTGCCGATCAAGACTGCCAGCTTGCGGTTCTGCCGGAATGCTCGTTGACGGGCTACGGCTTTGACAGCCGTGCCGCACTTGAACGGGTTGCCATTCGGCTCGATGGTCCCGAAGTGCGGGCAATCCTTGCCATATGTGCGGCCCGGCAGATCCACGCGATTGTCGGCTTCTTCGAGGCAAGGGACGGCAAGATCTTCAATTCGGCCGCGTTGATCGGCCCGCAGGGCATTGCCGGCGTGCATCGCAAGGCGCATCTGCCCTATCTCGGCGGTGACCGCTATGCCGATCGCCCTGAGGAGGTGTCGGCTTCCGCCTTCGCTACCGAGATCGGTGTCATCGGCATCTCGATCTGCTACGAGATCCGCTTTCCCGAGGCGATGCGGACCTTGGCGCTGAACGGGGCCGAAATCATCGCCCTGCCCACCAACTGGCCGGTGCAGTCGTCGATCCTGGCCGATCACTTCACCAGGGTGCGCGCGGCAGAAAATATGGTCTACTTCGTCGCCGCCAACCGCAATGACAGCGCCGCCGGAACGGATTATCTCGGCCATTCGCAGATCGTCGATCCGAAGGGTGTCGTGATGGCGCATCTCACGGGCGAGACCGGCCTCATCACCGCCGATGTCGACCTCGAGATCGCCCGCAGCAAGAAGATCGTCGTCGAGGAGGGAAGGTTCGAGCTAAACCTCTTCGCCGACCGCCGCCCCGAAGCCTATCGGCTCTGAGCGGACGAGAGGGGCGCAATGTACGATTATTGTGTCATCGGAGCGGGCATTGTCGGACTGGCGACGGCGCTGGAAATCTCCCGCCTGAAGCCCGATGCCAAGATTGTCGTGCTCGACAAGGAGGCCGGCCCGGCGATGCATCAGACCGGCCACAACAGCGGCGTCATCCATAGCGGCCTTTACTACAAGCCGGGCAGCCTGAAGGCCAGGCTCTGCCGCGAGGGTGCCATGGCGATGAAGGCCTTTTGTATCGAAAACGCTGTGCCCTATCGGGAGATCGGCAAGCTGATCGTGGCGACCAATCCGGTCGAGGTCAAGCGGATGCAGGCGCTGCGCCGCAATGCTGCCGAAAACGGCATCGCCGCGCAGGAAATCGGCGCTGGCGAATTGCGCGAACTGGAGCCGAATATCGAAGGCCTGGCGGCGCTCCGGATCGGCGAAAGCGCCATCGTCAGCTACCGCCGCGTCTGCGAGGTGATGGTCGGTAAGCTGGCTAACGCTGGCGTCAGGATCGAGTTTGGTTCCGCCGTGCGCACCATCGTTGAGAGCAGTCGTGATGTCGCGATCGAAACCGATAAGGGTAGGGTAACCTGCCGTTGGCTGATTGCCTGCGCGGGCCTACAGGCCGACCGGATCGCGGCCATAGCCGGAGTGGCGCTTGAGCATCGGATCGTGCCGTTCCGCGGCGAATATTTCGACGTGGTACGGCCGGACAGCGCGACGCTGGTCAATCACATGATTTATCCGGTGCCGGATCCGGCACTGCCCTTTCTTGGCATACACCTGACACCGATGATCGACGGCCGGCTGACGGTCGGGCCGAATGCGGTCTTGTCACTGGCGCGCGAATCCTATGCCGGCAACTGGCCAAGCCTGCACGACATGGCCGCCTACGCCTCCTTTCCCGGTTTCTGGAAGATGCTGCGCGCCAATCTGTCGTCGGGCATCCGGGAGGCGAGAAGCTCGCTGTTTCGCGGCCACTACCTGCAGGAATGCCGCAAATATTGTCCGTCGCTGCAACTCAGCGACCTCAAACCCTATCCGCCGGGTATCCGGGCGCAGGCCGTGTCGCGCGACGGTGCGCTGGTGCATGATTTTCTATTCAAGCGGACATCGCGCAGCCTGCATGTCCTCAACGCCCCGTCGCCGGCGGCGACCTCGTCGATCCCGATCGGCCGCATAATCGCCGAAACGCTCGGCATTGCCGGGTCGAACCGTGATGGAGCACCGGCATGAGCCTGCCATCGACCCCGCGACCTCACGTACTCGTCACCGGCGCTAGCGGGCTGGTCGGTGGCGCCGTCGTCCGGCAATTGCGCGACCGGGGCCAGGCCATGACCGCGATCGACAAGTTTGCCGGTGCAGTCGCCGGTGTGCCGGTGATCGATTGCGACCTGCGCGACATTCATCGCCTGCATGCGATCGCGGGCGGCGCCGGTACAAACGCCATCGTCCATTGCGGCGGCTATTCCGGCCCGATGGTCGGCCGCGAAAATCCTTATGACATGATCGCCGTCAACGTTACCGGCACAGCCAACCTGCTGGAACTGGCGCGGATCGGCGCTTACGGCCGCTTCGTCTATTGTTCGTCGATGAGCGTCTATGGATCGACCACGGCAGGGCCGGTTGGCGAAATATCGCCGCTGTCGCCCTCGACGGTCTATGGCGCCACCAAGCTCGCCGCCGAGCAGCTGGTGCTGGCCTATGCTCGCGAACATGGCGTCGATGCCGCGGCCCTCAGGCTGTCCTGGATCTATGGTCCCGATCGCAGCACCGCTTGTATTCTCAGGCGGATGATCGACGACGCGTTCGAGGCCAGACCGACGCGCCAGGATTGGGGTGCCGATTTTCCAAGACAATATATTCATGCCGACGATGCCGCCCGCGCCGTGCTGGCGGCGCTGGACGCGCCGGCGCTCGAAAGCCGCCTCTACAACATCACCGGCGAGAGCCTCGTCACGCTCGGCGATGTTGCCGCGCTGGTGAGGGAGATCCTGCCGGCCGCCGATATCGCCTTGGCGCCGGGCGCGGCGCCCAACGACGATTATCACCACCAGTTCGACACTACCGCCGCCCGCCGCGATCTGGGGTTCCTGCCGAAAATTCCGCTGCGCCGCGGCGTCGAGACCATGGTCGCCGAATTGCGCCGCCGTGCCGAAAAGGATGTTCGCCCATGCTGACGCTATCCAAAGTCACCAAGACCTATAATGGCGAGCCTGCCCTTGACGGGATCGATCTCTCCTTGCCCGAGGACTGCTATGTCTCTCTGCTTGGCCCGTCGGGTTCGGGCAAGACGACGCTTCTGCGGGTGATCGCCGGCTTCGAGACGCCTGAGGCCGGCACGATCCGTTTCGGCGGCAAGGTGATCAACGCTGTGTCGCCGCATGGGCGCGGCATCGGCTTCGTCTTCCAGAATTTCGCGCTGTTTCCGCATCTGTCGGTCGAGGAGAACATCGCCTTCGGCTTGCTCAATCGCAAGCACGAGCCGGTCACCGATCGCAAGGTGGTGGATGCCAGGGTCCGCGACATGATCGCGCTGGTCGGCCTAACCGGGCTCGAAGACCGGGCGACGACGCAGATTTCCGGCGGCCAGAAGCAGCGCGTGGCGCTTGCCCGCACGCTGGTCACTGAGCCGAAGATGGTGTTGCTCGACGAGCCGCTCGGCGCGCTCGACGCCAATCTGCGTTCGCGGATGCGCTCCGAACTGCGCGCCATCCGCGAGCGCTGCGGCGTCACCTTCCTGCATGTGACAGGCTCGGAAACCGAGGCGCTGGCCATGGGCGACACCGTGCTGGTACTCGTCGCTAAGAAGATTGCCCAGCAGGGCGATGCCGACACGATCTACAATCGCCCAAATTCGCCGGCCGTGGCCCGCTTCCTCAATTGCTACAATCTGTTCGGCGGCAGGCTGAGCGACGGCGTGTTTTCCAGCGCCGCCGGTCCGCTGCCGGTCGGCAAGTTCTCCCAGCCCTCGGCGCAATCTGCCTATGCCATCCGCTACGACCGCATCGCCATCCGCTCGCGCGAGGCGGTGGCCGGCACCGACGAGGTCCGCATCGAAGGCACGTTCGTCGCCTCGGAATATACCGGTGCGGCGGTCAATTCCTTCTTCCAGCTCGACGACGGCAAGGTGTTCGAGGTGGAGCAGCATCTGAGCCATGCCGCACCCGAAGCGCATCAGCCGCAGAGCCGCTACAGCCTGATCTGGAAGAAGGAGGATGCGCTTGTTTACGGTTGATGTGCGTCATGAAAGACCCCGCCCCAGACCCTTCCTCACAAGGGGGAAGGGCGTAACGTACGGCGTTTTCCATGCCTCGATTGAGCCGGGGAGCCAGCTGCGGGTTCTCTCTCCCTTGTGGGGGAAACTGGCGGGGAGGCCAGAGGAGCACTCTCCCTGGTCGCGCACCGCCACCCTTCCCATCGCCACCCGTCCTCCCAAGACGAAGGAGTTGAACTGATGGCCGCAATCACCGAGACTTCGAGCGAAACCTTGGTCACCCCGCGCGCCTCGCGCCGCGATCTCTGGCTGCTGGCGCCTGGTGCGCTGTGGATGTTGCTCTTCCTGGTCGCGCCCATCCTGATGATGGTCTACGTTTCCTTCTGGACCCAGACCACGTTCAAGATCGAGCCGACGCTGACGCTGAAGAGCTGGGTCACCTTCTTCACGTCGGATACCTATCTCGGCGCGTTGTGGACCACGGTGCGCATCTGGCTCATCGTGCTCGTTTCCACGCTGCTCGTCGGCTATCCGGCGGCACTCTTCGTCGGGC
>NZ_MYFN02000018.1 GCF_004514425.2 Shinella sumterensis | reverse complement strand
TGCTTCACGCCGGTCGCCAGTCCCCAGTCGAACGGAATGTCAGAGGCATTCGTCAAAACCCTGAAACGGGATTACGTGCGCATATCAGCTCTGCCAGACGCCGAAACGGCGCTCCGGCTCATCGACGGATGGATCGAAGACTACAACGAAATCCATCCCCATTCCGCACTCAAGATGGCTTCCCCTCGGCAGTTCATCAGGGCTAAATCAAACTAGCCGATCTGTCCGGTGAAATGGGGAGCACTCCAAGTACCGTTCTGTCTCAGCAAGATATTGATGAAACAACAAATAAAGCTGCAACACCGTTTCATCTTTCTTCAATATCGATTATACAAGAACACAGATCACGGCTCCCATATGATACCCAGAGGATTTCCCCCACTAGGTATCATACAGTGGATAACTGCTATTGTGGAACGCTCTGATCTGGATGAACATCCCATACCGATGCCGCCAGTTTCGCCAAGAATTCCTGCCTTTTTTGAATGGCGGCAGCGTTCCATTCAGGAAACACCTCGAGAGATTGTGCGGCGGTCGTTATTTTATCCGCTACCCCTACCTCGCCACTATGACTGCTCGCTTGGCAACGAGTCAGCAGGTATTTTGACTTAGGATATATTGTGGTTTTCGAAGAGTAGGATTTGTTTTGAATCGCACGGTTTATAGACTTCTCGATGAGAAGAAGATTTCCCAATCTTTGAATAAGTAGTTGATTGTTAGCGCCCTCGCCAAACTCCGTGATGGCCTCCATATCAGCTGAAGAGGGTAGAATATGCTCGATGTCATTGCCCCCTGCTGTGTATTCTAAAAGGTCATCTCGACCTTGACTTGGACCATATGCAAGTAAGTCGACGTACTGAGTGATCTTTGCTAATAGATAGCGAATTCGGAACTGACGAGCATCCCAATACTTCAGTGTGGTCATGCGCGTATGGAATTCTGGCGCAAGTCTGGACCGTTCATTTTTAAAGCGGATGTCTACGAATGTCTCAAAATTTTCATCCGAAGTCTTCCGCAATGCATGCGCCATTTCAACAATTTGACGCTCATAATCTTTGCCGGCTGTGCCAGTAATAAGCCAGACGAACATTGTCTTTTCGATTTCAGCACAGAGCTTTGAGAAATTGCTAGGCGATAAATGTCGACCGGCCAGCAGAATAATGAAGTGCTGCTTAATCGACTTACCGCCCAACAGTTGCGTGTTGCGGATACCATGCTCCTGTCCACCAGAGGCATTGCGGTTTGATACGAAATGGCCGTAAGCTTTTGCGGCATCTAAAAGGCTTTGCGCAAACTTCACGGGCTCAGTCTTATGCCCCGTCAATTTTTCGTTCTTCAAGAACCAGTCATAAATGACTTCTTCCCGCAGCTTGCTATCGACATCGAAGCTTGCCAACAAATAGTACCGGAGGAAGCGAAGGGGCTTCTCTCCCGCTCTGTAGATCTCGTCGGTGAGCTGTTTCCAGATATCCTTTAGTTTTGCGTATTCGCCCTCTTTCGCATTCATGAACAAAAGATTTTTCAACAAATCCATGGCATCGAGTCCGACGCCTCTGTCATTGATCGTCTCGAATATCTTCAAAGCTCTCGCGATTGTCGGCGTCTGTATACGAATAATCTTCACCTTGTTGGTCAGATAACCGTGAAACTTTCGGACGTTTGCAGGGTCGTTTGCAAGTGTCGTCGAGATGAATTCGCGGACCGTCTGGTAGGCATTGCCAATATTGCGAATTGAACGTGTCCGCTCTTTATTAGCATCTTTGCCCAGCCCTTGACCGTATTCTACGAGAATGCCGCCGGAATCCTCGTATTGAAGCTCAAGACGAAATCTCGAGACATTTTCACCCTGCCAATCAATCGTGCTTGATGCGATCTGGCTTTTGAGTTCTTCGGGTACATCCTGTTCGTGCTCTACCAAGACATCGCGCAAAGCACATAGAGTGATATAGGTAGTCGTAGTTCTCTGTTGTCCGTCAACTAACTCGAATACATCATTCTTATCTTTACAGACTACAATGGTGCCAATGAAGTATTCTGGGGCAAATTCTCTCGTAGCGCTTTCATATTCAGCATATATGTCTGACAAAAATTGATCGACCTCTTCGCCGCCCTCACCCTTGGGGTTTGTCTCTCCCCATACATATTCTCGCTGATAATCGGGCACGCGATAAAAATCTTGAAGCACACGCTTCAATGTCATGTCTTCAGAAATAATGCTCTGTTCAGCCATCCAGTCCACCTAATCCAAATATTCTTACTCTGCCCAGATGCATATTACTCGCCGTGGCTCACGGTTTGAATTTTTGAATTTCTCAAAACGCATCCCGCATAATTCTCTGTCATTTAAAAACGATGCGGAAACTCTCACAGGTTTTAACACCGCTCCGAATCGTACCCTGACACGCAGGCGTTGCAATCTTATTACTGCGTTATGCGAAAGAAACTCACACCCAAATTGCTCGACAATCTCCCTCCGGCCGAAGGCAAGCGGTACGAGGTCCGTGATGAATTGGTCACTGGACTGCATATCCGCGTATCGAGCGCTGGTGCAAAGGTCTGGTATTTAGCAACTCGGGTTGATGCTGTCTCACGCCGCATCAAGCTCGGAACGTACCTGCCCCTTTCACTTACAATCTAAAGGCCAAATTGGAATCGGCATGCGCTGCTATTCGCTGTCGCACGGGGGAAGGTCGCCATGCTGCGTGACATACTCCCAAATAAACCTTCGCTCCGCATAATCGAGGTAAGGGCGCATGATTTTGTCCACGGGATTTATGGCAAGAGGTGAATGCACGCGCACGAAAAGCGCATCTACTGCAGGGCCAACTTTTTGGTGGAAGGTCACGCCCCCCGCGTGCCCCTTTTTACCCGTTGAGGCAGAGCGATGAAAAGACCGAATTCGGTCACGCAGTCCCCCGCCTCCCCATGTCCGCCCGATATATACGATCTCTCGGATATCGCCTCTTGCAATAATATAGATGCCAGGAGCCTGCGGGAGCTCATAACGTCGAGCCCATTCAAACCATTCGGAGAGATAAAGTTCTGAAAGCATGGCCGACGATAAGAATTTTATGACTTATAGTCTATGGCGAAGTGTGGCGGTTCCAAGCGCCATGCGCACATGGACGTACGTGTGCGAGTTTCACGAAATATTCAGCGTTTGCGGCGCGAAAAGGGGCTGTCGCAAGAAGATGTGGCACACGCTGCCGACGTCCATCAGACCTATCTCAGCGGGGTCGAAGGCGGCAAGCGTAATCCATCCATTGATGTCCTCAGCAGGATCGCCAAAGCACTTGGCGTTGATATTTCAGAACTGTTTCACAAAGCGTGAGGGTTGTTCCTGACATCGGGCGTTGTGTCATCTTATTAGATGGGTCGTCTTGAACCGAAGGAGACGATCATGACCAACAAGGCACCCGAAATCATCAGCCTCAAGGCGCTGTGCGCCGAATTGAAGATCGACCCGAAAGAAGCACGCGAACGTCTACGCGATGCCATCCGAGATCCGAAGAAACATCCCGAGCTTGCGAAGGTGCATAAGCCGCGATCGCCGTGGCAGTGGTTGAAAGGATCGGCGGCGGCAGACGACGCACGAAATGTTATCGTCGGATCTATCGAGAAGTAATACAAAGGGGCTAACTCTACATAGAGGAGGCCCCTTTCCTCGTTTCATCAGAAAAATCGACCTCCGCCAGAATACCGCGCTTTGCCCATTTCCTCCCGATCGAACGCTCTTTAAGCTATGCAACCTAAGGAGTACCGATTCACTGCTGATTTTTGCCGGGGGGTGAGCATTGTCATTACGCAAGGAAGCAACAGCCAGGATCAAAATCAATCGGCTGCTGGAGGCGGCCGGCTGGCGCTTCTTCGATGACAAGAACGGTCCCGCAAATGTCGTTCTAGAACCGAACGTAAAACTGAAGCCTGAGCAAATCGAGAGCCTTGGCGAGGACTTTGAAAAGAGCGCGAAGGGATTCATCGACTTCCTGCTGCTGGACAAGGACGGCAAGCCGCTCATTGTCCTTGAAGCGAAATCCGAAGACAAAGATCCTCGCATCGGCAAGGAGCAGGCCCGCAAATACGCCCGCGCTCAGAATGCCCGCTTCGTGGTTCTCAGCAACGGGAACATCCATTACCTGTGGGACCTCGAGCAGGGCAATCCGACGGTTGTCTCTGCTTTCCCCGGCCCTAACGAAATCAAGGATCACTACGCTTTCGAGCCAAATGCAGAGCGGCTCTTTGCCGAAAAGGTTGAGCGCGACTTTATCGTTGTCACCCAAATGCCTGGTTATGCAAACGAGGCAGCATGGAAAAACGAGGCGGAGCGGGATGCTTTCGTCGAAAAGCAAAAACTCCGCTTCCTTCGCCCCTATCAGGAACGCGCGATCCAGGCGATACAGAAAAGCGCCAAGAGGGGCGCGACGCGGTTTCTGTTCGAGATGGCAACCGGCACCGGCAAGACACTTACGTCTGCAGCGGTGATCAAGCTTTTTCTGAAAACACGTAACGCCAAGCGCGTCCTTTTCCTCGTCGACCGGCTGGAACTGGAAACCCAGGCGGACAAGGCTTTCAAAGCCTATCTGAAGAACGACTTCACCTCGATCATATACAAGGAACAGCGAGTGCCATCGCCTTGAGCGCCGTCGTGACGGATTGAAGGCCCGTCAATTTCGTACCGCTCATCGCTGCGAGGGCGGCTTGCAGACCGACAGCATTCTTCACGGCTTTGGTGGCGCCGATGGCGGCTCGTCCGACCGTGTTGAACGCTAAGGCCAGCATCGACAGGGCGCCACCTCGACCCATAAGACCGATAAAGCGCAGGCTCGCCAGCGCGATACGAAAGCCCACGATTGCGCTCGTCGCCAAGATGACGTTCCGAACAATCTCAGGATTGGCCTCCGACCATGCGGAGAACTTGAGCGCGATCTCGCCGAGAGGAACGAGCAGCTTGTTGAGCGCCGGCAGCAATGAACCGCCGATCGTGAGGGCGATATCGCCAAGCTGCGACTTGAACCGCTGCAACTTGTAGGCAGACGTCGAACCGATGCTGCCGCTTCCGCCTTGCGGCGCCGGTTCCAATTGACGTCGGCCTTCTCGAAAGCCTTCTGAGCAGTGGCAAGCGCATCGTCGAACCTGCCCCCGCGCCCCTCATGCCGAATTTGCTCTTCAATGTCCTTCACTGCCTGGTAAGGACGTCCACGCGGCGGGAATTGCGGATTTCGAATGTGTCCAGCCCTCGGGCGTTCGATCCGCTCGGGACGAGGTAGCCGGCCGTAACAAGACGCTTCCTCGCGTCCACACAGGCCGCACTTGCCAGCCCGGTACGCTTCATCAGGACGCTGATGGGCAGGTACGGACGCGAGTGCCGCGTGTTCATGAAGTTGATCGCTGCCCGCATCACGGAAAGGCAGGCACCGCCCTTGCCAAGTAGTGGGTCGTTATCGACCGTTTCAAGAAGTTGAAATTTCCACGTCGCGAGGCTCGGTCCCGGGGTTTCTATTGTCGTTTTCACGTCGCATAGCCTCCGCACTGCGAGCACCGGAGGCGAGCCCGTCGACGAGACGCCGGAACGGTGACGGTACCCTCATGGCCGCAACCGTCGCATTTCATTTCGCGGGTCACCTTCGCGATCGCCGCCTCAGCCTCGGCTCGGAGGTCGGCCTTCGCCGGACGCTTCTTGAATGCCCTCGCCTTGGCGAAAAGGGCGCCGAGCTCGTCGGCGCCCTCCGTTCCTTGCCGGCGCTGCCGATCGGCCTGGCGGCGGCGCTCGTGGTCAACTCTGCTCATGTCGCGTCCTCGAGGAAAAAGGCCAGAAGCTTCCGGCGACTGACGACATAGCGCTCGCCGACCTGCTTCACGACGGGGAGATGGCCGGAATTGATCATGTGCCACTGGCCGGCCTATGCGGAGCAGGTTGCCCCCGACCTTTTCCCACTTTTTTCGATTTCATTTTTCCATTTTGAGTTGGATTTCTGGCCCCCGATCCGCCTGATTGCGCTCGACGGACAGTACAAGTTCTGAAACTATCCGCCCGCGAGGTCTGATCCTCCTTGTGATTGCGGATTGAGGGAAGAGCCCCGGGGTCTGTGGCCGGGGCTCTTCCTGCTCGACGAGGTGCCGACATGGTGACGAGAAAGCAGTTGGAAGAGATGGAGAAGCGCCGGCGGCAACGCCAGGCGGAAGCGGCAGAGGATGCCGCTGATGTTGCGATCTACGATGCGCGGAAAGCGGAACTGAAAAACACCAAGCTTTTGTCACCGGAGGCATCCATGGCGATCCTCCGCGGCCAAGTACATAGTTGATTGAGGTAGCGAGTGAAGGATCAGCTTCGTAACTCCCGCCCAGACAGGGAGGTCGGTTTGCCCGTCGGCTCTAAGCTAACCCTCTGGATCGCCTCGGTCGGGACCGTTCTTTGGTTGGCTGGCTGCTTTGTGCTCCTGCGGATCAAGTGCGACAACGGCCTTGCCTGCATGGCTCCGAACGAATGGGGCGATTTCACCGCCGGCGCGTTCTCGACCCTTGCGTTTATCTGGTTAGCAGTTGCTGTCATTCTGCAATCCACTGAGCTTCGTGAGCAACGCAAAGAACTCGCGCTGACGAGAGAGGAATTCGAACTACAGCGCGAGGTGATGAAAGAGCAGGCTAATGAGGCGAAGCGCCAAGCCAATCTTCTCAGTGCGCAGACTGACATTCTGAGGGAAGAGAACACAGATCGCCGTAAGATGGCATTGGTAGATCAGTTTGACGGAACGATCGAAGAAATTCGGTCGATGCTAATGTATGCTGGGAGAATTCAATTTCAGGTGCGCAGCCGCAAGAGCGGTAATGTCTCTTACCCGCATATTGGAGCGGGTTCCTCCGACCGCGAGAATGCGATTGCAGATTTCGTTAAAGAATTTGAACATTACCTCCCGTCTATCGACCTAGAAAAAGTTGAAATCACTGCTCCCCCGCGCGATGCTCGTACTCTACGGATTGTTTCGCGCCTCATCGACAAAGCAATCGAGTTAGCTCGCGACCCGAGAACCGAAGACTTGCGCACTTGGGCTGTTGTCAGGCTGAAGTTGGACGAATTATCCTTGATACTCGCCAGCCTTGACCTTGGCGCCGAATATCCTTGATGTGGCTATGTTACAATCTTTCGCCGAGTAACCGGCGGCGGATTTTTACTTGCTGAATGAATGCGTCGAGCAAGCGTTGGTACGGTCCGCGCTTTGCTTTCGCGCCTAAGTCGCCGCAGCCTTTAAAGAGGAAGCGAGCGGAGCTTCGTTATCCGCTTCATTGGTACCTCGTGCATCGAGGGCGCCGCGAGGATTTCAGTCAGGCGGATCATTTCAGGCCAGTGCCAAAGCAGAACCGCCGCTACTTGATTGAGTGGTGTTTTCTGATAGCCAGGCGCAAGTACAAATCCATGTAGCCCGGCTGATCGAAGCGCGGCGCGTTCGGCCGGATTTTTTAATATCCGACCGTCTCCGGAAATGAAGGTCCAGACCTCAGGAGACGCCCGAAGATACTCTATCCACTCAACGTCGGTTGAATTCCGGCCGTTAGGAAGGTCCGGGACGTCCCGGATATGAACAGCCGTGTGACCATAGTGGCTGATGAAGCCATTTAAGGTTGAGGCGAAGAGAGGGGCGGTACAGTTATCGAAAAGAACCTTCACTCACCGCCACCATCAATTCAGTGAGTGCTCAAAGTCGATTGCGCGCCGCACGGATGCCTCTGGCACATCGTATGCGATTGCCGTCTCGTCGACGCCAAGCTCCTTCGCCGACATCGCCAATACTGCCGTGGGCACGCTCGTTGCACCGTCGATTGGCTGTCCAAATGAGCGCAATGGGTCGACAACGATGTTGACGCGCCGCCCGGCCGGATACCATAGGCGAGGCGAGCCGCGGTCATCAAAATCAACGGTCTTAAGAAGCGGGTCGATGACTTCCTTGAATTCGTATTGCCGGCGGAAGAGATTGAGGAGACGTTCGCGCTCAACCCCGTCAGCGTCCTTCTCAAAAACCCTCAGGAGAATGCTGCGCCCATCGGTTCTAAATCTTTCGGCTGAAAGAGGGTAATCTTCACCGAGGACCTCGCGTGCATAATCAATCGCTGCGCGGACTTGGATCGAGGAAACACCGGCCCGAATGAAAGCATCAGCTACACGGATTTCCATGAGATCACGAAAACCGAGAATAGTCCTTTCGGCGTCATCCAGCTTCACGGCGGGCGTCCAAAGCGCAGGGTATTCGCGCCCTTTTAGCGTGTGACCACGTAGCCATCGCGATATCTTAGCCGGCGCCACATGCAGAAGCCTTCCAGCTTCTGCCGGCGTGTAAAGGCCAATTCCAATCAATCCATCCATCACATGCCCTCGCAGCACTGTTCGTCTCAAGACCACTGCGTCGTGTCAACTGCCTTGCGGCGAGTTTTCACATGGTCTCGCGCACAACCGCGATGATATCACGGCCGCAGTCGCCCCTTTCCATTATCCGTTAGGCCAGCGCCCTCAATCGAAACGGTCATCGTGAAAACGCCTCAAGCACGTCTTTCGCCACCTTCCGCCTAGCTTCGATATAATCGGCCAAGTCTTGTACATGCACCCCCCTTGCAGCCTTCTGGCTTTGCTCGATGTAGATGAGCGGGATTTTGATCTCGCCTCGCGTCGCCTTCTTTGCGAACTGCTCGACGCTCATGTGAGGGAAGAAATCTTTCACGACCGACGCGACCGGGATGATCGCGGCACCGTCATATTGCGCCATGAGCAGAAATATCGTCTTCATCAAGCGGCTCCATGTTATGCGGAGCCTAAAGATCGCTACCCTTAGCGCTGAGGTCCAGAGAAGGCGTTAAGTTATCCAGTTGGATGTATTCCAACCGTCGCGGCTCGGCGCGACGTGCAGGTCAGAAATCGCGGCGCCATGTTGCGTTTCATGTCGCACGGATTTGCCAAGTGTGGCCGGGAACCATTGAAATTCAAGGAAAATCAGTTGCAACACCAGGCAACATGAAAACACCTACTGCCTCAGATGCTTTGCTCGCAAACACATTGATTTCTTTAAAGAATTTAGTGGTGCCCGGAGGCGGATTTGAACCACCGACACGCGGATTTTCAATCCGCTGCTCTACCAACTGAGCTATCCGGGCATCCGGGTGGATTTCCGTTGGAAATCCTTGGGGCGCTTGGTTTCGCCCCGGGAGCGAGCGGGGTTATAGCATCTTGCAAAAATGTGTCCAGCCCCAAGGCCGGTTTTTTGCGGGAAATTTGAGACGCATTTCAAGCTGTGGAAAAGATTGCGCTTTTCCCTTTGTTCAGGCCGTCACATATCCTCGTCGTCGGCCTTGGCTTCGTCATCCGCGACGGGGATGGCATAGGAGCCGGAGAGCCAGCGGTTGAGATCCACATCGCGGCAGCGTTCGGAACAGAACGGGTAGTGCTCGCGGGCGGAGGGACGGCGGCAGATCGGACAGGGCACGGCCTTGCGCAGCGGCGCGACATTGGACGCGGCTTTCTCGTTCTCGCCCGCCATGTCAGGCATCCGCCCAGCCGGCATGCACGTCGAAGCCCTCGCCCGACAGCAGCGTCAGCGTCTCATAGAGCGGCAGGCCGACGACATTCGTGTAGGAGCCGACCAGCTTGACGACGAAGCTGCCGGCAATGCCCTGGATGGCATAGCCGCCCGCCTTGCCACGCCACTGGCCCGAGGCGAGATAGTTCTCGATATCGGTGGTCGACAGGCGCTTGAAACGCACCTTGGTGTCGACGACTTTCTGGCGCACGGTGCGATCGGGCGTGATGAGGCACACGCCGGTGAAGACGCGGTGGCTGCGGCCGGAGAGCAGGTGCAGCGCGCTCGACGCCTCATCGACCATCTCCGTCTTCGGCAGGATGCGCCGGCCGACAGAGACGACCGTATCGGCCGCCAGGATGTAGCTGCCCGCATGGGCCGGGTCGCCCTTGATGGCGGCAAGGGCTGCCTGCGCCTTGCCGGTCGACAGCCGGCGGGCGAGCGAACGCGGATGCTCGGAACGCTTCGGCGTCTCGTCGATATCCATCGGCATCAGGCGCGCGGCTTCGATGCCCGCCTGCGCGAGAAGTTCGACGCGGCGCGGCGAGCCGGAGGCGAGGATGAGCTTTTCGGTCTGCGCCATGAGGGCTCCGGGAGGCTCCGGGGTGCGCCGCTATTCGCGCGTCGGCCATCGGCCGGGCGGGGGCGCGGCCCCCTCGGCTTGCAAGAGGACTTACTTGAAACGGTAGGTGATGCGACCCTTGGTGAGGTCGTAGGGCGTCATCTCGACCAGCACCTTGTCGCCGGCCAGAACGCGGATGCGGTTCTTGCGCATGCGGCCCGCGGTGTGCGCGATGATCTCGTGCTCGTTTTCGAGCTTGACGCGGAAGGTCGCGTTCGGAAGCAGTTCCGTCACGACGCCGGGGAATTCGAGGACTTCTTCTTTTGCCATGTTTGAGCGATATTCCTTGAAGATAGATTCGGGAAGGTAGATTCGGGGCAGGCTTTATGGTCCGCCTCGGAAAAGTTGCCGGAAACTACACAATCCCCGATGCTTTGTGAACACCGAAGCAGCGGCTTTCTGCATTTGGTCTTATCCATGCCTCCGGCCGCTCAGCCGGGCCCCTTCAACCGCTTCGCAATCAGCGCCTTCAGGAACTCCCGAACCTCGCGATAGGCGGCGAGAATCTGGTCGCGCGTGCCGGTTGCGACTGTCGGATCGGGCGTCGGCCAGTACATGACGTCAACGGCCATGGAGCGGGTGAGCTCGAGCGCGGCGTGGTGGGCTTCCGGCGCGAGCGTGACGATGAGGTCGAAATAGTCGTCCTCCAGGTCTTCCAGCGACCGCGGCGCATGGCGGCCGAGCGACAGGTCGACCTCGCCCAGCACCGCATCGACGAAAGGATCGCGCTCGCCGGGGCGCACGCCGGCCGAGGCGACGTAGATGCCGGGCAGCATGTCGCGCGCCAGCACCTCGGCCATCGGGGAGCGCACGGCATTCATGCGGCACATGAAGAGGATCGAACGGGGCGTTCGCGGCGCATCGATATCGGGTGCCGGGGAAACGCCTTCCATCCGCTCACCCGCGCCAGTAGAGAACGCAGACGAGCGTGAACAGGCGGCGGGCCGTGTCGAAGTCGAATTTGATCTTGCCCGACAGCCGGTCCATCAACGTCTGGGAGCCCTCGTTGTGGATGCCGCGCCGGCCCATGTCGATCGCCTCGATCTGGCTGGGCGTGGCGGAACGGATCGCCTGGTAGTAGCTCTCGCAGATCATGAAATAGTCCTTCACGATGCGGCGGAAGGGCGTGAGCGAGAGGATATGCGTTGCGACCGGCTCGCCGCCTTCCGTGCGGATGGCGAAGACGAGCTTGGAATCGACCAGCGAGAGATGGAGGCGATAGGGCCCGCCGGCATGGCCGACAGGCTCGAAGGAATTTTCCTCGATGAGGTCGAAGATGGCAACGGCGCGTTCGTGCTCCACGTCAGGCGTGGCGCGGCCGATCGTCTCGTCCAGAACCACATCGCAGAGGCGGAAGTTGCCCGTCGCGGCCATGGCCTAGCCTTCCAGGTTGAGCCGGATGGCAACGGAGCGGGCATGGGCGCCGAGCCCTTCGGCTTCGGCAAGCGTGATGGCGGCAGGGCCGAGCGCACGAAGCTGCTCGGCGCCGAGCCGCAGGATCGAGGTGCGCTTCATGTAGTCGAGCACCGAGAGGCCAGAAGAAAAGCGGGCGGAGCGGGCCGTCGGCAGGACGTGGTTGGAACCGCCGACGTAATCGCCGATGACTTCCGGCGTATGGCGGCCGACGAAGATGGCGCCGGCATTGCGGATTTCCGCCATCAGCGCGTCCGGATCGGCCGTCGCGATCTCCAGGTGCTCGGCGGCGATGCGGTTGGCGAGCGGGATGCTCTTCTTCAGGTCCGGAACGAGGATGACCGCGCCGAAATCACGCCAGCTCGCGGCAGCGGTCTCGGCGCGCTCCAGCGTCTTCAGCTGCCGCTCGACGGCCGCCTCGACGGCATCCGCCAGGGCGGCGCTGTCGGTAACGAGGATGGACTGGGCGCCGGCATCGTGCTCGGCCTGGGCGAGCAGGTCGGCGGCCAGCCAATCCGGATCATTGTCGCCGTCGGCGATGACGAGCACTTCCGAGGGGCCCGCGATCATGTCGATGCCGACAGTGCCGAAGACCTGGCGCTTGGCGGCGGCGACGAAGGCATTGCCGGGACCGGTGATCTTCGCCACGGGCGCGATGGTCTCGGTGCCATAGGCAAGGGCCGCCACGGCCTGCGCGCCGCCGATGCGGTAGATCTCGTCGACGCCCGCAATGCGCGCGGCGGCGAGAACCGCCGGGTTGATCGCGCCTTCCCTGGCCGGGACGACCATGACGACGCGCGGCACGCCGGCCACCTTGGCCGGCACCGCATTCATCAGCACGGAGCTCGGATAGCTCGCCGTGCCGCCGGGAACATAGAGGCCGACGGCGTCGATCGCCGTCCAGCGCGAGCCGAGGCCCACGCCGATATCGTCCTCGTAGAGGTCGTCCTTCGGCTTCTGGCGGGCGTGGTGCTTCTCGATGCGCTGCGCGGCAAGCTCCAGCGCGGCGATGATCTTCGGATCGACCGCATCGAAGGCGGCGTCGATTTCCTCGAGCGAGACGCGCATGGAGGTCGTCGCGAAATCGAGGCCGTCAAATTTTTTGGAATAGTCGGCGAGCGCCTTGTCGCCGCGCGCGCGCACGTCGTCGATGATCGCGCGCACGATGGCGTTGACGTCCTCGGAGACCTCGCGCTTGGTGGTCAGGAAGGCAGCGAACCGGCTTTCGAAATCACTGCTCTGGTAGTCAAGTCTGATCGCCAAGTCGTCCGTCCCTGTCGTCTCCGGCATAAAGGCCGGCTCATGCTCTCAAACCGCTGGATGGCGGGGTTTCAAGCTGGTTTCCCATGCTCCGCCCGTATCTGCAAGCTGAACTTCGACGCATTCCACATCGAGCGCGATGGAGGCGCTGCCGGAAAGCACGAGTTCCAGCGTTCCATCCGGCCCCTCGCCGTTCGGCGTGAAGTTGATGGCAAGCAGCGAGAGGACCGCGTCCTTGTCCTTCCGGTCGATGCCGATCGAACGTACGGCATTGACGCGCTTGAAGGCAATCGCCGCCCGGCGGCGCTCGAAGCTCTTGCCGCGCGCCCGCGCCGCCTTTTCCCACACGAAACGGTTGACGACGACGGAGAAGACGTGGTGGCGGGCATCGTAGGCGAGGCCGTCGGTCTTGAAGACCGCGTCCTGCAGGTGGGCCGAGACGACGGCGAGATCTTCCGTGTCGAGGGCAAGCAGTTTCAGGCTGTCCATGGTCGGGTCCTTTGCGCCGGGCTGTGCGGCATCTCGAATAGTCGATCACGAAATAGGACGGCGCGCGGCCGACTGCAACGGCAAGGGGCGGAGCGTTTACAAAAACGCCCCGCCCCTCGTCGGCGTGTTCAATCTTATCGCTGCCGATCCGTCAGTCGCTGACGCGTTCGACGATGGCGCCGCACCGGGTGAGCTTCTCTTCCAGGCGTTCGAAGCCGCGGTCGAGGTGGTAGACGCGCGAGACCATGGTCTCGCCTTCGGCGGCCAGCCCCGCGATGACCAGCGACACGGAGGCACGCAGGTCTGTCGCCATGACCGGCGCACCGCGCAGGCGCTCGACGCCTTCGATCTTGGCGGTCTGGCCGGAAAGCGAGATCTTCGCGCCCAGGCGGGCCAGTTCCTGCACATGCATGAAGCGGTTTTCGAAGATCGTCTCGGTGATGTGCGACATGCCGTTCGACTTGGTCATCAGGCCCATGAACTGCGCCTGCAGGTCCGTGGGGAAACCCGGGAAGGGATCGGTCACGACGTCGACCGGCTTGATGCCGCCGCCGTTGCGCACCACGCGGATGCCGCTTTCCGTGGCGGTGATCTCCGCGCCGGACCGGCGGATCGCCTCAAGCGCCGTTTCGAGCAGGGATGCGTCCGTGCCTTCCAGCACCACGTCGCCGCCCGTCATGGCGACGGCCATGGCGTAGGT
Organism: Shinella sumterensis; assembly: GCF_004514425.2. Taxonomy (GTDB): domain Bacteria; phylum Pseudomonadota; class Alphaproteobacteria; order Rhizobiales; family Rhizobiaceae; genus Shinella; species Shinella sumterensis. The sequence continues at coordinate 58,595 of NZ_MYFN02000018.1, read as the reverse complement.
GCCGGTCTCGATGCGGTCGGGCAGGACACGATGGCGCGCGCCGGAGAGCTGGTTGACGCCTTCGATGGTGATGGTCGAGGTGCCCGCACCCGTGATCTTCGCGCCCATGGCGTTGAGGCACTTGGCGAGGTCCTGCACTTCCGGCTCGCGCGCGGCGTTGCCGATGACCGTGGTGCCGCGGGCAAGCGTCGCCGCCATCATGAGGACATGCGTCGCGCCGACGGAAACCTTCGGGAAGGTGTAGCGCGCGCCGATGAGCCCGCCAGCCGGGGCGGTTGCCTCGATATAACCGCCATCGATCTCCAGCTTGGCGCCGAGCGCCGCAAGGGCCTCGATGAAGAGGTCAACCGGACGCGTTCCGATAGCGCAGCCACCGGGCAGCGAGACGCGGGCCTTGCCTTCACGCGCCAGGAGCGGGCCGATGACCCAGAAGGAGGCGCGCATCTTCGAGACCAGCTCATAGGGCGCCGTCGTGTCGACGATATTGCGCGAGGTGAAGGTGACGGTGCGGGAGTAGCCCTCGCCCTGACGCTCGCGGCGGCCGTTGACGGTGATATCGGCGCCGTGGTTGCCGAGAATGCGGATGAGCTGTTCGACATCGGCCAGATGCGGCACGTTTTCCAGGGTCAGCGTGTCGTCGGTGAGGAGCGACGCGATCATCAGCGGCAGTGCTGCATTCTTGGCACCCGAAATCGGGATGATACCCTTGAGTTCGTTGCCGCCTACAATCCTGATACGATCCATGTGCGATTACGGGCCGGGCCCGCCTTTCTCGAAGAATATCGGCGTTCGGAGATGGCGGCCTCTTTAGAGCATCGCAAAAGAAAAATGAAGCCCGCGCCGGTCGCCCGCCTCAGGCGTGCCCCGGTTTGAAAAACCACCCCCGTCGCCTTCTGCTGAAGACAGGCTCGACTAACCGTCCGATTCGTCTTTTTTTGCGGCAGAGGGCGCAGCCGGCAGACCCATCGTCTCGTCGGCCGCCCCCGCGCGCCGGGCGCGCGCCTGCTGCTTGCGGCGCTGGAGGTTGTCGCGCAGCGTCCTTGCCAGCCGCTCGGCGCGAATCTCCGCTTCCGTCCTGGTCTTCCTGTCTTTCGTCTCGTCCTTGCCGCTCATGCCGTCTCTCATAACGAATTCCAGCGAACGAAAAAAGCGTGTGCCCCGACAGATTTGTTGCGACAATCGCCATTTCGCCGCTTGCACTGCCGAACCACCTATGGCAATAGGCCCTCGCTCACGCGAAACAGATCCCGTTTCGCCGGATGCTGCTATAGCTCAGGGGTAGAGCACTCCCTTGGTAAGGGAGAGGCCGAGAGTTCAAATCTCTCTAGCAGCACCATTTTTCTTCCAGAAATGCTGGTTGCTCGAACGTTTGCCGACAGTGCAATTCGCGACGGCGTTCGCCCGTGGGCGATATCTGAACGCGCGTCGGCGAAACTAGAGCATTTCCAGCCGAAGCGAAGTCGCTTCGGCGTCGGATAATGCGGTAAAACAGGAATCTAGAGCATTTCCGGTGAACCGGAGTTCACCGGAAATGCTCTAAGTGATGCGCCACATCGTCACTCGATGAACACCCGCACGCTCGCCGCGCGGCCGGCCGCGTCTATGACTGTCAGGGTCGAGAAGCCGGCGCCTTCGGGCATCCATTGCGTCGTGCGGCGGCGGGCGGCGTCGGGGAGGACCTTGCCGTTGGCGAGCCAGCGGAAGGGCGCGCGGCCGCCCTGGAGTTTCAGCACGAGCGGGGCGATGTCGGCGCCCGTCGTGGCGCCGAGTTCGACATGCGCGCCTTCCGGCGGATAGACGATCTGCGGGGCCGGCTCGCGCGCCACGGTCGCGACGAGGCCGTTTGCCGTCGTCGAGAAACGGCGCAGGCTCGCGGGAAGCTCGGACTGGGCGATGCGCACCGCGCCGGAGGGCGCGCGCGGCAGGGGCGTGATGGCAAGGCCCGAGCGGGAAAAGGCCTCGAAGAGGATGGGCGCCGCAGCGCCGTAGCCGGTCAGGCCGGGCACCGCGCCGTTGTCGGCCCGGCCGACCCAGACGCCGAGCACATGGCGGCCGTCATAGCCGACGGACCAGGCATCGCGGTAGCCATAGCTCGTGCCGGTCTTGTAGGCGATGCCGAGACGGCGGCTGCCGGCGGGCGGCGTGACGGCCGAAAGCACATCCGAAACCTGCCAGACGGCCACGGGATCGAGCAGCGGATCGCCGTTGATCACCGCGGCCTCGCCGGTGATGCCGTCGCCGAGCTGCACGGGCATGCCGCGGTTGGCCAGCGCCGCGTAGAGCTGCGTGAGATCGCGCAGCGTGATGCCGAGGCCGCCCAGGCCGATGGCAAGCCCCGGCGTCTCGCCCGGCGGCAGGACCGGCCGCACCTCGGCGCGCCGGAAACGCACCATCATGCGCGTCGGACCGACCGCCTCGAGCAGGCGGACGGCCGGCACATTGAGCGACATCTGCAGCGCCTTGCGCACGCTGACGTCGCCCTGGTAGGTCATGTCGAAATTGCGCGGGCGATAGCCGGAAAAATCGGAGGGGCGGTCCTCGACGATGGTTTCCTGCGCGACGAGCCCCTCTTCGAAGGCAAGGCCGTAGATGAAGGGCTTGAGGGCCGAGCCCGGCGAGCGGCGGATGCGCGTCATGTCGATCCAGCCGGCGCGGCTGCCATCGAAATAATCCGCCGAGCCCACCTCGCCGAGGATTTCGCCGGTGCGGGCATCGGCCATGACCATGGCGATGGAGACCTTCGGCCCAAGGCGTTCGGCCGCCTCGCGCGCGACGGTCTCCAGGCCGTCCTGCACGGTGCGATCGAGCGTCGTGCGGTGCTCCGTCGCCTTCGGCTCCTTGCGCAAGGCAAGCTCCGACAGGTGCGCGGCGAAGGCGGGAAGCTGGCGGCGTCGGTCCGGCACGGCCTCGCCGCCTGCGCGCTCCGCCTCCCCCTCGCCGATCAGCTCGGACACCGCCATGCGGTCCAGCACGCGGGCGCGTGCCGCTTCGGCCGCGGCGCGATGCCGGTCCGGGCGGCGCTTTTCCGGCAATTGCGGCAGGGCGACGAGCAGCGCGGCTTCGGCGACGGACAGGCGCTTCGGCTCCTTGCCGAACCAGGCGAGGCTTGCCGCGCGCACGCCCTCCAGGTTGCCGCCATAGGGCGCGAGCGTCAGGTAGAGATCCAGGATCTCGGCCTTGGACAGCCGCCGCTCGAGCTGGATGGCGCGCGCCATCTGGCGCAACTTGGCGAGCAGCGAGCGGTTTTCGCGCGGCTCGATCAGGCGCGCGACCTGCATGGAAAGCGTGGAGGCGCCCGAGACGATGCGGCCATTGGTGAGGAACTGCCCGGCCGCGCGCAGCAGGGCCAGCGGATCGACGCCGGAATGCGCGGCGAACCGGCGGTCCTCATAGGCGACGAGCATGCGCAGGAACTGCGGATCGACATCGGCGGCCGTGGTCTTCAGCCGCCAATGCCCCTCGGGCGTGGCGAAGGCGCGCAGCAGGCGGCCGTCCCGGTCGAGCACCTCCTTCGACACGATGCCGGCGACATCGACCGGTGGCGGATAGGCACGGTCCGCATAATCCAGCCCCGCGGCAAGCGCGGCGATTGCCGCCGCCCCGCCGAGGGAGCCGATCAGGAGCTTGCGCCAGAGCGCCATCGGCCCGCCCTCTCCTACTCGGCCTTGACGACCTGCATGCGGCCGGTCGCGGTGCGGGCGGAGTATTGCGGACGGTACATGTCCTCCACCTGTGCAGCCGGCAGGTCATAGGTGCCGGGTGTCACGGCGCGCACGACATAGGCGACCGTCACGTCGCGGTTGTTGCCCTCGCTGCGGTTGAAGGCCGCGACGAAGCGGTCGTAGCGGAACTCCGTATGCGCCGTCTCGGTCTCGCCGAGCCAGTCGAAATTGGCGAGCTTCGCACTGTCGACCAGGCTCGGATTGTCGATCTCGAAACCCGCCGGCAGCAGGTCCGTGATGATGATGCGCGATGCCCAGTCGTTGTGCTCGGTCACCTTGAGCACGACGACGTAGCGTTCGTTCTGCCGGGCCTCCGTGATGTTGGCCTCCTCGCCGTCGAGCGTGTAGTAGGTTCGCTCGATGGCGAAGCCGTCGCCGCCTGCCGGCAGCGGATCGGCCGGGGCCGCCACCGTCGTCAGCATGGCCGAGACCGGCTCGCCGGTGCGGTTGGCGACGGTCAGCGGATTTTCCAGCAGCGACTTGCTCGTCATCTGCGCGGCATAGCCGCCGGCGTGTTCGGCGCCGTTGATTTCGAGCTTCAGGTTCTTGTCGGCGTCCTTCACGGAGCGCGCGGCAAGCAGCATCCAGGTCTGCTCCTGCGTGCTGGTCCAGCGCTTGTTTTCCCACTGCGTGCCGACCTGCTTGACCAGTTCGGGAATGATCGTCGGCACGGGACGGGCTTCGGCGGCCAGCGCCAGGATTGCCGCGCCGTCACGCAGCGACGAACCGTAGTCGCTGCGCGAGAGGCTTGCATTCATGATGCTGTCGCGGGACAGGCCGAGCGCATTGGAGAAGAGCGCCATGGACCGCTGCGCATCGCCGTAGAGGCCGAGCGCACCGGCAAGCTGCGCACGGGCGAGCGGCGAGGTGAACTCGGACAGCTTCGTATCGGCGTAGTAGCGCAGGTCGCTGATCGCGGCCTTGCGGTTGCGGGCGAGCACATAGAGCGCATAGGCGATCTCGCTGCCCTGGTTGGAGACATTGACGTCATAGGACAGCGCGTTCTGCAGGTTGGAGAGCGCCTGCAGCATGGCCTGTTCCGGCACGTCGAACTTCTGTTCGCGGGCCCGCGTCAGGAAGTCGGTGACGAAGGCATCGAGCCACAGGTCGCCATAGCCCGGCGACCACAGGCCGAAGCTGCCCGAGGAGGACTGGTTGGCGAGCACGCGGTAGATCGCCTCCTGCACGCGCTTCTGCGTTTCGGTATCCTCCGGCAGGCCGGACTGCTTGGACAGTTCGCTCAGATAGAGCAGCGGCAGCGCGCGGCTCGTCGTCTGCTCCGTGCAGCCATAGGGGTAGCGATCGAGCGACATCAGCAGGGCCGGAATGTCGAAGGCGGCGGCCCGCGACACGCTGAGGCTGACCGAGGCGCCGCCGAGCTGGCTGTCGGCTAGCAGCTGGTCGTCGATGGTCAGGCTGCCATTGGCGGCGATCTCGATGGGCCGGCGCGTGGTAATCGGCATGGCCGCCGGACGCACGGGCACGTTCAGCGCCTGCTCGAGCGACAGGCCGTTGCCGTCGGTGAGCGTCACGGTGACGAGGCCATCGCCGATCTCGCCGCCAATGAGCGGCAGGGTGAGCGCGGTCTTGGCGCCGGGTTCCAGCGTCAACGTCTGGCCCGCACCGGTCTGCTCGACCATGACGGAGGCGTTGTGCGTGATCGCGACCTTGTAGTCGCCGGCCGGCGCATCGGTGTTGACGATGTCGAGCCTCAGGTCCGAACGGTCCCCGGGTGCGAGGAACTTCGGCAGGCTCGCCGTCACCACGATCGGATCGCGGATGACGACGTCCTTGGACGCGCTGCCGACACCGGTCTTCGTCCAGGCGACGGCCATGATGCGGGCCGTGCCGTTGAACTGCGGAATGTCGAAGCTGACCTTGACGTTGCCGTCCGCATCGAGCTTTACGGGACCTGCGAAGAAGGCCACGAGCTTTTCCGTCGGCGGGTTGCCCTGAAGGGCGCCCTCGCCGCCGTCGCCGCCGGTGCGCAGGCGCCCGGTGGCGCCGAGCGAACCGTCGATCAGGCGGCCATAGAGGTCGCGGATTTCCATGCCGAGGCGGCGCTGGCCGAAATACCAGCCAGCCGGATCGGGCGCTTCGTAGCGCGTGAGGTTGAGGATGCCGACATCGACGGCGGCGACCGTGACATAGGCCTCTTCATCCGCACCGGCACCGGCGACCTTCAGCGAAATGTCGAGCGGCTGGCGCGGCAGCGTCTTTTCCGGCACGTCGAGCGAGACGTCGAGCTTGCGATCGGCCGGATCGACCTTCAGCCAGGTGACGCCGATGGCGCGCATGGGCATGCGGCTTTCCTGGTCGGAGCCTGGACGGAAGAGCGTTGCGGTGATGTAGGAGCCCGGCCCCCACGCCTCGGTGACGGGGATGTCCACCTCGCCGCCCTCGGCGCCGATTTCCGCGGTCTGCGTGGAAATCAGGCTTTCGGCCCCCACGGTGATGAGAAGCTGGCCGGCATGGCGCGGCGAGACTTTCAGCTTGGCCGTGTCCCCGACCGCATAATTTTCCTTGTCGAGCGAAATTTCCAGCGCGTCGGGCGTTTCCGTCGACGTGGCGGCGACATACCAGCCGGCATCGAACTCCACGCTCGTCGCCGGGCCATCCGGCTCGGGGCTTTCTACTTCCAGGCGATAGCGGCCCCAGGTGACCGGCACGGAAATCCTGCCGCCGTCGGCGGCGACATCGAGCGTGCCGTTGGCGATCTGCTTCGTCGAGAGAACGGGCTCGTAGCGCCACGAGCTGCCATCGCGGTACCACTGGTAATCCCGTTCGACGGACAGCAGCTTCCAGGGCAGGCCCTGCATCGCTTCGCGGGTGCCCTCCGGCGTCACCGCCACGACGGTGAAGTTCGCGACGCTGTTTTCCGAAAGCTCGCCCTGGAATTCCGGCTTCACGCCGATCATCGGGCCGGACGCCTTGACCGGCAGGGTGAGGCTGCGCTCGACGGCGCGGCCGCCGGCTTCGTTCATGCGCAGCGTCACGAGCGCTTCGAGGCGCTGGGTGGTCGAGGGCAGGTCGTTGACGAGCACGTCGAACGTCGTCTGTCCCGCCTCGTCGAGCACGCCGAGCCCTTCGAGCGGAATGCGGCTTTCCTCGATCGCCTCTTCATCCGCAAGGCCGAAGACATAGCCGGGATAGGCCGGGTCCTCGCGGGTCGGCTTCAGCGCGACATCGCCCTCGATTTCCAGGCCTGCGCCGGGCGCGCCATAGAGGTAACGGCCTTCGACGGAGACGGGCGCGGCAATGCCGGCCTCGATTTCCTTGGCCTCGCTCGTCATGTCGAATTCGATACGATCGGGCACGAAGTCGTCGACGAGGAACTGCTTTTCGGCAATCGCCGTGCCCTTGGGGTCGGTGAAGACCTGCATGGTCCAGGTGCCGCGCATGCTGTTGGCCTGGAGCGCCAGATCGATGGCATGGCCACCGAGAGCCGCGCCGTCGGAGACCATGCGGCGGTCTTCCACCCCGTCCGGACGGTTGAAGACGAAGGTCAGCGGCAGTTTCTCGACGGCGTTCGCCTCGATGTCGCGGGCAAGCGCGGAGGCGTGCACCGTCTCGCCGGCACGGTAGATGCCGCGCTCGGTCCAGGCCAGCACGTCAATGGCGCCCGGAGCGGGGCGGCCGGTCACGCCACGGTCCGACAGGTCGAAGCCGGCGCGCGTCATGTCGAGGAAGACGAAGTCGTCCTCACCCTTCCTGGCGAAGATGACAGCGGGCGTGTTGGCCGCCGTGCCGCGCATCAGGCCGGCGGTGAAGGTGGCGCGACCGTCGCTGTCCGTCGTTGCCGTGCCGAGGATCTCGTTGTTCTTGGCGATCAGTTGCAGTTCGACGCCTTCCAGCGGGCCTGCACTGTCGAGCGAGCGGGCGAAGACGTTGAGGCCGTCGGTGCCGGCATAGGTCGTCAGGCCGACATCGGAAATGACGAACCACTGGGTGGCCTTCGCATCCCATTCGTTGCTGCGGCCGTTGGAGGCGGCGGCGGTCAGCACATAGACGCCCGGCTTGCGCTCAGGCAGCGCCTCGTCGACCGGGAAGCTGGTGACGACGTCCTTGTTGAGCTCCGGCGAGATATCGATCTTGCCCTGCCAGACGAGTTCGCCGCTCTGGCTCTCGATGTTGCTGGCGGAATAGCCGTCGAGCTGGGTGAGGAAGCGGCTTTCGGCAAGCAGGCCGGCAATGGCGCGGTCACCGACGCGGTAGAGCTTCAGGTCGGCGCTGTCGGTGTTGACCGAAACGATCGGAATGCCGCGGCGCACGCTGCCGGGCAGCACGAAACCGTCGCCGGTGAAGCGCACCATGGCGGCGCGGTCCTGCACGTAGATGTCGAGATCGACGGCCGCGGCCAGCGGCTCGTCCACGGCGGACGGCAGGCCCGGGCGGAACGCGATCTTGTAGCGCTGGCCGTGCGTGAGGCCCTCGATGCAGATCTGCCGGTCCTTGGCTTCGACGGCCTTGGGTGCCGCGCCGTCGAGCGTGACGAAGGAGGCATAGTCCGCGCCGGACTTGACCAGCGGTTCGGAGAACTCGACGCAGGCGCGCGGCGTCGCGCTGTCGGAATCGATCGTGTGGTTGACCACGCGGAAGCCCTGGCGCGCGCGCAGGCCGAGATAGGCCGAACGGATCGCCACGTCGTCCTTCAGGTCGAGGCTCGCCTTGTAGGCGTTGATGCCGGCGCGGTAGCTGCCGGATTTGTCGAGCGTGTCGGCGAGCACGGCCAGCGCGCGGGCGCGCGTCTCCGTCGTGCGCGAGAGCTGGTAGGCGTTGATCGCCGCAAGCGCGCCCTGCCCCGCGAGGTAGCTGTTGTTGTTGGCGCGGCCCATGGATTCGGCGGTTTCGATCCACAGGAAGAAATCATCCGGGGCGAGCGACAGCGCGCCCTTGTAGGCGGCCAGCGCCTCGTCGAAACGGCTCGACGCCGTCTCGATGCGGCCGAGCGAGGCCAGGCTTTCGGCACCCTGCCCTTCCTGCCCGCTTGCGAGCGCGAGATTGTCGCGGAACGCGCGGGCGTCGGCCGCCATATATTCGCTGATGAAGGAAAGGGCCGGCGGCGCGCCGATATCGGCGGCATCGTCGGCCTTGACGATCTTGCCGGCAATGGCGCCCTGGAAGTGGTTGAGCTGATTGAAATCGCTCTTCATGAAGCACCACTTCACCTTGGGATTGTAGGTGAAGGCGCGGCAGGACAGGTCGTCGACGCAAGCCGTCTTGCACTGGTCCAGCGTCACATCCTGCACGGTGCGCAGGTCGAAGCCGAAATAATCGCTGTTTTCCGTCGTCACGATGGTGCGTGTTTCCGCGGCATGGGCCGGGATGGATGGTGACGCTACGGCGGAGAAAAGAAGTGCCGAGAAACCGAAGATTGCGCGCATAGACATCAAGTCCTCCTACCGCTGCCCGTCTCGCTGCCGCCACTGTCGTGGAGCGTGCCCCGGCTTGTCAATCGAAAGACGACGACATCGGGGGCAATCACCCACAGCTCGCACTGAGACCACGAGGAAGACGTTTGGCATGCACACTTCCATCGCCCCGAAAGACGAATTTTTTCACGGCCTGGAATTTTAACCTTTTGTTAACCATATAGGCACAGACTTCACATCACCGACGGACCGGACCCTGTCATACCGCTGTTACAGCGAGCCGATAGACCTGCCGTCAGACACGAAAGTCGTGTTTCGCAACGCCGTGACCACGGATGTACTGGCACTGCGCGAAGCACTTCCCCGGCCCGGCCGGGATGAGGAAGCGAGGGGCCACCCTCGCTTTTTTCATGTCTACGACACGGCGGAAGGGCCCTGCCCCGCGCGGCCGTCCCATCACCGAATTCGATGCATGTGTCAAAGAAACGCGCGTGAATGGTGCTGCAAAACCGGTTAGAGCTTGGTGACCTTGCCCCGAAGGGCACGTCTTGTCGCGATTTTCCGGAGAGATTTGCATGACCATCGCCGAAAGCCTCAGCCCCCGTTCGCTGCGTGCGCCGGAGAGCGGCATCGTCGAAGTCGTGAATTATGCGCGCGGCCGCGAGGGGCTGATCCCGCTCTGGGTGGGCGAAGGGGACCTGCCGACGCCGGATTTCATTGCCCGCGCGGCCTCCGATGCCCTGATGCGCGGCGAGACCTTCTACACCTGGCAGCGCGGCATTCCCGAACTCCGGGCAGCCCTGTCGCGCTATTATGCCCGGCGCTTCGGCATCTCGCTGCCGGCCGAGCACTTCTATGTCGTCGGCTCCGGCATGCAGGCCATCAAGCTCGCCATCGAAGCGCTGGTCTCTCCCGGCGACGACATGGTCTACCTCACGCCGGCCTGGCCGAATTTCGCGGCGGCGGCCGAGCTTTCCGGCGCCAATCCCATCGCGGTGCCGCTCGATTTCGCAAACGGCCGCTGGCAGATCGATCTGGCCCGCGTGGAGGCCGCCATCACGCCGAAAACCCGCGTGCTCTTCATCAACACGCCATCCAATCCGACCGGCTGGACCGCAACGCGCGAGGACCTTTCGGACCTGCTTGCGATGGCCCGCCGCCATGGCCTGTGGATCATGGCCGACGAGATCTACGCGCTCTACCACTATGCCGGCGGCCGCGCGCCCTCCTTCCTCGACGTCATGGAAGAGGGCGACCGCGTCATCTTCGTCAACTCCTTCTCGAAGAACTGGTCGATGACCGGCTGGCGCGTCGGCTGGATCGTCGCGCCACCGGAAATGGGCCAGGTCATCGAGAACCTCGTCCAGTATTCCACCTCGGGCGTGCCGCAATTCCTGCAACAGGGCGCCATTACCGCGCTCGACGAGGGCGATGCCTTCGTGCAGGCCAATATCGACAAGGCGGCGAAGAACCGCGACACCTTCTGCGACGCGCTGATCGCGACCAACCGGGTGGAAACGCTGAAGCCCGACGGGGCGCTCTATGCCTTCCTGAAGATCGACGGCGTCACGGATTCGCGGCGTGCCGCCCTCGATATCGTCGACCGCACCAATGTCGGCCTCGCCCCGGGCACCGCCTTCGGGCCGGGCGGCGAATTGTTCATGCGCGCCTGCTTCCTGCGCGACCCCAAAGACATCCTGGAAGCAGCCGACCGGCTGGCACGGTACATCGCGGCAAGCTGACGGCCCTCACAGCCGGGCAAGCACGAAATCCGCCCGCGCCTCCACCGGAACCTTCGGCAGCACGACCGTTTCGTATCCGAGGCGCGGATAGGCCTGTTCCAGCTGCGCATATTCCTCCAGCGCGGCATCGAAGCCGTGCCGGCGCTCCGCATCCCCGGCATAGATTTCCGGCCATGGCGGCGTGAGGAACACCTTGCGGTGATAGCGGTGGGCAGCGGCTACGCTGTCCAGAACCCGCTCGCCGCCGTGTGCCTCCAGCGCGCAGGCCGCATCGATGAGCCCGCGGTCGAAGAAGACGAGGCCGGGATGGTCCTGCATGCGGGCCCGGTCCGCCAGCGCGAGATCGATGGCACGGCGGGCAAAGGCGGCCATGTCGCGCCACGGCAGGGCGCTGCCGCCCGCCGCCAGTTCCGCCTGCACGATCCGGCGGCCGGGTTCCTCGACCGTGGCATGGCCGCGCCGGCGCAATTCGTCGAGCAGGGTCGATTTTCCGCCGCCGGAGCAGCCGGACAGCACGATGAAGCGATCGGACATGCTGCATCCCTCATATTGGTGTGCCGGCACCGTACAATAAGCGGTTGCGTCTTCCGGGCTGGCAGAGTGATATGCCTGAAATTCAGGCGATTCGGAGATTTTCCATGGCGGTTCTTGTCACAGGCGGCGCGGGCTATATCGGCAGCCATATGGTCTGGGCGCTGGTGGATGCAGGCGAAGACGTCGTGGTGCTGGACCGCCTGTCCACGGGCTTCCGCTGGGCGGTGGCGCCCGAGGCGCGGTTCTACGAGGGCGACATCGCCGATGCCGCGCTGCTCGCCACGATCTTCGCCGAAAACAGCATCGACGCCATCATCCACTTCGCCGGCTCGATCATCGTGCCGGAATCGGTCGCCGATCCGCTCTCCTACTACGAAAACAACACCGTCAAGTCACGCGCCTTGATCGCCGCCGCCGTCGCGGCGAAGGTGCCCTATTTCGTCTTCTCGTCCACGGCCGCCGTCTACGGCACGCCCGACGGCACCGAACCCGTGCTTGAAAGTGCGGCCCTGCGCCCGGAATCGCCCTACGGCTCCTCCAAGCTGATGACGGAGATCATGCTGCGCGACACCGCCGCCGCCCATGACTTCACCTATACGGCGCTGCGCTACTTCAACGTGGCCGGTGCCGATCCGCGTGGCCGCACCGGCCAGTCGACGGCGGGCGCGACGCATCTCATCAAGGTGGCGAGCGAAGCCGCACTCGGCAAGCGCGACGGCATGGATGTCTACGGTACGGACTACCCGACCCCCGACGGCACCTGCATCCGTGACTACATCCACGTCTCCGATCTTGCCAATGCGCATCTGAAGGCCCTGCAGCGCATGCGCGCCGGCGGCGGCTCGATCGTCGCCAATTGCGGCTATGGGCGCGGCTTCTCCGTGCTGGAAGTGCTGGAGCAGGTGAAAGCCGTCTCCGGCAAGGATTTTCCCGTCCGCATCGCCGGCCGCCGCCCGGGCGACGCGGTTCTGATCGTCGCCAATCCTTCGGTCGCGATGAAGGAACTCGGCTGGACGCCGCAATATGACGACCTGCCCTTCATCGTGCGGACCGCGCTCGAATGGGAAGACCATCTGGGCAAGCGCAACCAGCGCTGACCCGCGGCACTTCAGCCCTCGCCGAGTTGCGCCTTCTCATAGGCGATGGCGTGCTCGATGAGTTGTGCCCAGATCTCCTCGTAGAAATCGCCGTCGAGGCCATGGGCCTGCGCGTTGCGGTTGGCATTGTCGCGCACTTCCTTCACGCGCGCCGGGACATCGGCGGGAATGCCAAGGCCCGCCTTGATCTCAGCGGCGCGGCGGATGAAGCTCCAGCGTTCCTCGAAAAGCGCCATCAGGGCTTTGTCGACCCGATCGATGTTTTCCCGGATTTCCGCCATCGTCGTGCAGTCTGCCGCAGTCTTCGCCATTCCGGTCTCCTTCATGAGCACCCGGATAGCAGAGGAACGTTTGGGGGGAAAGGCATCTGTCGGTGACGGGACACAAGGCCACATGCAGGCCCGGGGCGTGAGCGGAAGGAGGGTGCGGTCCTGTCTTCTGCTGGCGGGCCTGCATGCTGGCCGACGCGGAACCTAAAGCGGCAAGCTGGCGTCAGGCTGGAGCGATTGACGTTACGTGAAGTCAGGTTCCGATCGCCAGCTTGATGACGAAACCGACGGCGGTGACCGTCAGGACGCCGGCCATCCACAGCGCCACGAACCACAGCAGTTTGCGGCCGAGCGAGCGTTCCGCCATCAATGATACCCCTCCTCCGGATCGACCTTTCCGCGGAACACCCAGTAGGCATAAACGGTGTAGCCGAGGATCATCGGTACGAGCACCAGCGCGCCGACGATGAGGAAGGCAAGGCTCTCATGCGGTGCCGCCGCCTCCCAGATCGTCAGCGAGGCCGGCACGATATAGGGATAGAAGCTGATGCCGATGCCGGCGAAGCCGAGCACGAAGAGACCGAGCGCCGCCACGAACGGCCAGGCATCGTGCAGGGTCTTCAAGCCGTAGACGAGCAGCGCGAAGCATCCCAGCACGAGTGCGGGCACGAGCACGCTGAAGATGACGGTCGGCCAGCCGAACCACCGCTCGAAATAGAGCGGCTCGGTAAACGGCGTCCAGAGGCTGAAGATGCCCATGGCGGCGAGCGTGCCGATGCCCGCCCGCATGGCATAATGACGGGCGCGGGCGGCGAGATCGCCGCTCGTCTTCATCACCAGCCAGGTGGCGCCGAGCAGCGCATAACCGACAAGCAGCGCGAGGCCCGTCGCGATGGAGAACGGCGTGAGCCAGTCCCACCAGCCGCCGGCATAGGCGCGGTTCTCGACGTCGATGCCCTGCACCAGCGCCCCGAGCGCCACGCCTTGCGTGAACGAGGCGACCATCGAGCCGCCGGCAAAGGCGAAGTCCCACAGGAATTCGCCACGCCGCGTGCGCCAGCGGTATTCGAATGCGACGCCCCGGAAGATCAGACCGAGCAGCATGAGGATGAGCGGCATGTAGAGCGCCGGCAGGATGGTGGCATAGGCCAGCGGAAAGACCGCCATCAGCCCGCCCCCGCCGAGCACGAGCCACGTCTCGTTGCCATCCCACACGGGCGCGACCGAATTCATCATGACGTCGCGGTCATGCTTTTCCTTGAAGAAGGGAAACAGGATGCCGACCCCGAGGTCGAAACCGTCGAGAATGACATAGGCAAGCACCGCGAAGGCGATGATCGCCGCCCAGAGGAAGGGAAGGTCAAGCGCCATGGTGCTGGCTCCCGGGTTTGGTGGCAATGGCAGGGGCCGGCGTGATGCCGGCGGAGCGTATCGGCCCCTCCCCGAGGTCTGGCATCGGATCGCGCGGCAGGCGGCCCATCAGGCGCAGGATATAGAAGGTGCCGGCACCGAAGATCAGGAAATAGACCACGATGAAGGCGATCAGCGATGTCGCGACGGCGGGTGCCGCGATGGGCGCCACCGACTGCGAGGTCAGCAGATGGCCATAGACGGTATAGGGTTGCCGGCCGACCTCGGTCGTCACCCAGCCGGCGAGCACGGCGACGAAGCCGGCCGGTCCCATCAAAACGGCGGCGCGGTGCAGCCAGCGGTTCTCGCCAAGCGTGCCGCGCCAGCGACACCACAGCGACCAGAGGCCGAGGCCGAGCATGGCGAAACCGATCCCCACCATGATCCGGAAGGCCCAGAAAACGATGCCGACCGGCGGATGAAGCTCGCGCGGCACCGTATCGAGGCCGGCAAGCGGCGCGTTCAGGTCATGCTTGAGAATGAGGCTCGACAGTTTGGGGATTTCGACGGCGTAATCCACCCGCTGCTCGGCGGAATTCGGAATGCCGAACAGGATGAGCGGCGCGCCGTCGGGATGGCTCTGGTAATGCCCTTCCATCGCCATGACCTTGGCAGGCTGGTGCTCGAGCGTGTTGAGGCCGTGCATGTCGCCGGCAAAGATCTGGATCGGCGCGACGATCGCCGCCATCCACATGGCCATGGAGAACATCTTGCGGGCGCGCTTGGGGGCGTCGCCACGCAGCAGGTGAAAGGCGCCGACGCCGCCGACCACGAGGGCCGTCGTCAGGTAGGCGGCCAGCACCATGTGCACCAGCCGGTAGGGGAAGGAAGGATTGAAGATCACCGCCCACCAGTCGACAGGCACGAACTGGCCGGCGTCGTTGACGGAAAAGCCCGCAGGCGTCTGCATCCAGGAATTGGCCGCGAGAATCCATGTCGCCGAGATCAGCGTGCCGACGGCGACCATGAGCGTGGCGAAGAAATGCAGCTTCGGACCGACGCGATTGAGCCCGAACAGCATGATGCCGAGGAAGCCTGCCTCCAGGAAGAAGGCCGTCAGCACCTCATAGCCCATCAGCGGCCCGATGACGGGGCCGGCCTTGTCGGAGAAGACGCTCCAGTTCGTGCCGAACTGATAGGACATGACGATGCCGGACACGACGCCCATGCCGAAGGCGAGCGCAAAGATCGTCTTCCAGAAATTGAAGAGCGCGAAATAGACCTCGTCCTTCGTCCAGAGCCACAACCCTTCCAGCACGGCCAGGTAGCTTGCAAGCCCGATGGAGAACGCCGGGAAGATGATGTGGAAGGACACCGTGAAGGCAAACTGAAACCGTGCAAGCAGCGTTGCGTCCAGGGATTCAAACATCGGGCCGGCCTTTCTGAAGACGTCGCAACGCTTCGGGCGCTGCGTCTCTTCAAGGATGTTCCCCTGCCTGGCAAAGGTCAATTCCGCCCGCCTGCCCGCATTGCCGCACCGCGACAATCACACGCGTGCGGCATTTCGCACCGCCACGAACCCTTCCTTCAAACGCACGAAGTGCCAAATGTTTCCGTAAGGTGCTACGAACGTTGCAGGCCGATCGGCCGGGGATTACCTGATCACGCCGGGCGAAGATAATGCTCCGCCAGTTCCGTCCAGAAGGCGGCGCCGACGGGCAGCAGGTCGTCGTTGAAGTTATAGGCGGGATGGTGGAGCGAATGGTCGTTCTCGCCGCTCTTGCCGCCGAGGAAGAAATAGGTGCCCGGGCGTTCCTTCAGCATATAGGCGAAATCCTCGCTGCCCATGAAGGGGCGCTCGAGATCGACGACCTTGTCGGCGCCGGCAAAGCGGATGGCAAGGTTCCGCACCAGATCCGTCTCCGCCTTGTGGTTGATGGTCGCATCGTAGAAGCGCTGGTAATTCACCGTCGCCGTCATGCCGTAGCTTTCCGCCTGCCCACCGGCGACGAGACGGATGCGGCGCTCAAGCTCGTCGCGCACATCGGCATCGAAGGAGCGGATGCCGACCACGATCTCGGCGCGGCTGGGAATGATGTTGCTTGCCGAACCCGAATGGAACGAACCGACCGTGACCACCGTCGGATCGATCGGGTGGATGTTGCGCGACACGATGGTCTGGAGCGCCATGACGATGGAGGCGCCGCAGACGATGGGATCGAGCGTTTCCTGCGGTTCCGCGCCGTGGCCGCCGCGCCCGTTGACGGTGATGCGCGCCTCGTCCACCGCCGCCATGATCGGGCCTTCGCGCAGCGCGAACTGGCCGAAGGGAAGGCCCGGTTCGTTGTGAAGGGCAAAGACAGCATCGCAGGGGAAGCGGTCGAACAGCCCCTCTTCCACCATGATCTTCGCGCCGCCGAAATTCTCCTCTGCCGGCTGGAAGATGAGATGCACGGTGCCGTCGAAATTGCGCCGCTCGGCAATGGCCTTCGCCGCGCCGAGCAACATGGCCGTGTGGCCGTCGTGCCCGCAGGCATGCATCTTACCCGGCGTCTTGCTGGCATAGGGAAGGCCGGTTTCCTCCAGGATCGGCAGGGCGTCGATATCGGCGCGAATGCCGATCGACTTGCGGCTCGTGCCGTTGGTGAGCGTTGCCACGAGGCCCGTCCTGGCGATGCCGCGCGACACCGTGTAACCGTAGCTTTCGAGATGGCGCGCGATCACATCGGAGGTACGCACCTCCTCCAGGCCGAGTTCGGGATGCTCGTGCAGGTCGCGGCGAATGGCCACCATTTCGGGCATGTTGTTGATGAGCGTCGTATGGATCGTCATGTCGTCACCGGTATCAGGCGCCCCGTGTCGGGATCCTGCTTTCGAAATAGCGGAAGCCCACCACGAGAAGCGCGGTCAGGCAGAGATAGATGAGCGCCAGGAGCAGCAGAGGCTCGTAGGTGATGTAGGTCTCCTGCCGCACCTTGGAGACGACGGCATAGACGTCGATCACGGTGATCGTCGCAACGAGCGGCGTCGCCTTCAATTGCAGCACCGTCTCGCCGTTCAGCGTCGGCAGGGCGCGATGGATGGCGCGCGGCAGCCAGATGCGGCGGAAGACGGTAAAGGGGCTCATGCCATAGGCGCGCGCGGCTTCCAGCTCGCCGGGCGGCACGCCGGCAAAGGCGCCGCGCATCACCTCGCCCTCATAGGCGGCGAAGGAGATGGTGAGGGCTGCCACCCCATAGGGCCATGCCTCGCGCAGATAGGGCCAGAGGAAGGAATTGCGGATTTCCGGAAACTGCGGGAAGAGCGAGCCGAGGCCGTAATAGAGCAGCCACAGTTGCAGCAGCAGCGGCGTGCCACGGACGATGGTACAGAACCCCTTCGCCAGCATCTTCAGCGGCCACGGCCCGGTGACCTGCACGAGGCCGATCGGCACCGCGAGCAGGAAGCCGAGGATCGACGTCACGAACAGCAGCATGAGCGTGACGCCGACGCCATGGACGAGACGGCCGGAATATTTCGGCACCCAGTCCCAGCGCATGAACCAGACGATGCAGAAGACGAGCACGGCGGCGATCGCCATCAGCACGATGCGGTGCGGCTTGAAGAAGCTCTGCCTGGTCGGCAGTTCGGTCAGCGCCATGGCGGCGACGGTCGGATCGCTCATCGCACGGTCTCCGGCATGCCGCGCCGGTAATGGCGCTCGATGAAGCCGATCAGCACGTTCGAAACCAGCGTGATCATCAGATAAAGCGCCCCTGCCGCGCAGAAGAAGAGCAGATAGGCCTTGGTGCTGCCCGCCGCCTGGCGGGTCACCAGCGTCAGCTCGCTGAAGCCCACGACGGCCAGAAGTGCCGTATCCTTGGTGGCGATCAGCCACAGATTGGAGAGGCCGGGAATGGCGTGCGGCAGCATGGCCGGCAGGGTGATGCGCCGCATGATCTGCAAGGGCGACATGCCGTAGGCGCGCGCGGCCTCGATCTGCCCGGCCGGCACCGCCTTGATGGCCCCGCGCAGCACCTCCGTCGAATAGGCGCCCTGCACGACGCCGATGACGAAGATGCCGGCAGCAAGGCCGCTGATATCGACGGGCCCCCAGCCGGCGGCGCTCGACAGCCGGTTCAGCACATCCGTGCCGGCATAATAGAGAATGAGGATCAGCACGAGCTCCGGCACCGCGCGCACCAGCGTGGTGTAGACCTCCAGCAGGTCCCTGGTGACGGGGCCGCCGTAGAGCTTGCCCATCGCGCCGCCCGTGCCGAGCACCAGCCCGAGCGCATAGCCGCCGATGGCGATCTGCACGGACTGCCACAGACCTCCCAGAAGCACGCCGCCCCAGCCGGGCGGGTCAAGCGCAAGCAGGCTCCAGTTGATCAGCGATCCGGCATCGGCCATGGGGTCACGTATCCGTTCGGGTAGGAATCGCGGCGGTGCCGGGCACCGCCGCGGTGGTCATCGGAAACGATCAGCCCCCGTAAACGTCGAAATCGAAATACTTCTTGGTGATCTCGTCATAGGTGCCGTTGGCGCGGATGGCCTTGATCGCGGCGTTGATCTTTTCCTTCAGCTCCGTCTCGCCCTTGCGCAGGCCGACGCCGACGCCCAGCCCGAGGATTTCAGGGTCGTCCTTGACGTTGCCCTTCAGGTCGCAGCAGGCAGCGCCCTGTTCGGATTTGAGGAAGGCGGACAGCGCGATGGAATCGGCCTGCACCGCATCGATGCGGCCGGCCGCGAGGTCGTTGTTGGCCTCGTCCTGCGTCTGGTATTCCTTCACGGTCGCGCCGTTCTCGCCGAAATACTTGTTGGCATAGACCTGGTGGATGGTGGCGACCTGCACGCCGATGGTTTTGCCCTTCAGTCCCTCCGGCGTCGCTTCGAAGCTTTCGCTCTTCGGGCCGATGACGGCCGTCGGGGTGTTGTAATACTTGTCGGAGAAATCGATCGTCTGGAGGCGTTCGGCGGTGATCGACATCGAGCCGATGATCATGTCGATCTTGTTGGAGGTCAGCGCCGGGATGATGCCGTCCCAGGCGACGGGCGTGATCACGCAGTCGAGCTTGGCTTCGGCACAGATCGCCTTCATGAAATCGACTTCCCAGCCTTCCCAGTT
Source organism: Shinella sumterensis (assembly GCF_004514425.2). Lineage (GTDB taxonomy): Bacteria > Pseudomonadota > Alphaproteobacteria > Rhizobiales > Rhizobiaceae > Shinella > Shinella sumterensis. Next base: position 39,402 of record NZ_MYFN02000018.1, on the reverse strand, counting down.
GCCGGAGGCATCCGGCGAGGTGAAGGGCGGGTAAGGCTCGGCGGCGAAGCCGACACGGACCTGCTGGGCCGCAGCGCCCGAAACGGCGGCGATACCGATGGCGGCGGCAAGGGCGATTGTCTTCAAGGCATTCTTCATGATCTTCCCTCTGTTGGTCTTGTGATTTTCAGTGGATGGAGCTGATGAACTTCTTCAGCCGCTCCGATTTCGGCGATCCGAACAGTTCGTCCGGCGGACCCTGTTCCTCGATGACGCCGTTGGCCAGGAAAACGACATGGCTCGCGACGTTGCGGGCAAACTTCATTTCATGCGTGACGAGGATCATCGTGCGCTTTTCCTTGGCGAGATCGCCGATGACGGAAAGCACTTCGCCCACCAGTTCCGGGTCGAGCGCGGAGGTGGGTTCGTCGAACAGCATGACATGGGGCTGGATGGCGAGCGCGCGGGCAATCGCCGCACGCTGCTGCTGGCCACCCGACAGGAAGGCGGGATAGGCATCGCGCTTCTCATGGAGGCCGACGCGGCGCAGCAGCGTCTCGGCGCGGTCGACCGCCTCGTCCTTGCGCACGCCGAGCACATGCACCGGCGCCTCGATGACGTTTTCGAGGATCGTCATGTGCTGCCACAGATTGAAGCTCTGGAACACCATGCCGAGGCGGGAGCGGATGCGCTGCACCTGCTTGCGGTCGGACGGCAGCTGCCCGCCATGGCCGTCCTTCTTCATGGCGATGGTCTCGCCATGGATGGTGACCGAACCGGCGCTCGGCAGTTCCAGCATGTTGATGCAGCGCAGCAGGGTCGACTTGCCCGAGCCCGAGCCGCCGATGATGGCGATGACGTCGCCCTCATGCGCGGTGAGCGATACGCCCTTGAGAACCTCCAGCGGTCCGAAGCGTTTGTGCAGGTCCCTGACCGCGATTGCCTCGGCACGCTCCATCATCGCGCGTTCGCCTCGCGCGCACGGAAAGTCGATGCATGACTCATGCCAATTCCCCTGTTTTTTCAACGTTCCCGCGGGCATCTTCGGCCCGTCGTTTCCTTTGTTAAAGTCATCGTGGCACTTGTTAAGAAATTGTTCAAGCGTATAATAATCGTTACGCCGACTTTTATTCCGGCGCCCGTCCATCGATCCCGTTTCCGCCAGGAGTATTGAATGACCGCCTTCGGTTCGCAGGAAATGTCCGCCCCTCTTCAGCGCGTTCTCATGCGCCGCCCCGGCGCGAGCCTGCGCGCCGCCGATCCTGCCAAATGGCATTACGGGCCGACCTTCGATGGCGAGCGCGCGGTCGCACAATATTCGGCCTTCGCGGAGATGGTGGAACAATCCGGCACCGAAATCATCTGGCTGGAGGACGATGGCGACGGCCTCGCCGACGCGATGTTCACGCACGACCCGTCGCTGATGTCGGATCACGGCGCCATTCTGCTGCGCATGGGCAAGCCGTTGCGTGTCGCCGAAACTGCGCTGCACGAAAAGGCCTATGCCGAACGGCAGATTCCCATCCTCGGCCGCATCACGGGCGATGGCACCGTCGAGGGCGGCGATTGCATCTGGCTCGATGCGAAGACGCTCGTCATCGGCCGCGGCGTGCGCACCAACCAGGAGGGCATCGACCAGATCACGCGCATCCTCGCACCGCATGGCGTGAGCGTGCTCGCCTACGACCTCCCGCTCTGGCAGGGCGAAGAAGCGTGCCTCCACCTGATGAGCGTGATGAGCCCGCTAGCCGACAATCTCGCGCTGGTCTTCGCGCCGCTCCTGCCCGCCGCCTTCTACCAGCTTCTGAAGAAGCGCGGCATAGAGCTCATCGAAGCCCCGGCCGACGAGTTCCATGCCAGCAACGGCCTGTCGCTCAATGTCTTGCCGACGAAGCCCTACGAGGTCATCATGGTCGACGGCTTCCCGGCCACCAGGGCGGCGATGGAAGCCGCCGGCTGCACCGTCCAGACCTTCGAGGCGGACGCGCTCTGCATCGCCTGCGAAGGCGGGCCGACCTGCCTGACGCGGCCGGTGCTGCGCCGGGCGGCCTGAAGCAGATCAGCCAGCGCATTCGGGCGGACGTGTTGTGGACACCGCCCGGGCCGAGAGCCAGAACGAGAGCCAGAACGAGAGGATGACATGGCCCGCCGGACCTTTCATCGCGCCCCCGAGGCCGAGCGCCGCCACGACCTGATCGAGGCGACGCTCGACTGCATCGCGGAATACGGCCTGCAAGGCGCGACGGTCCGGCAGATCGCCATCAAGGCCGGCGTCACCGCCGGCCTGATCCGGCACTATTTCCAGTCGAAGGAGCACATCCTTCAGGAAGCCTATCGCGTCGTCATCGCGCGGCTGACCGAAAAGGCCGAGCGCGTCACCGGCGACGCCGAAACCCGGCTGCGCGACTTCATCGTCATCAACCTGACGGAACCGGTCGCCAACAGCCGCAGCCTTTCGCTCTGGGCCTCGTTCATCAGCCGGGTCAGCGTCGATCCGGAACTGGCGGCAATCCATCGCGAGGGCTATCTGAGCTTCCGCGATGCGCTCGAAACCCTGCTTGCGGACTTTCTGGCGGAGCGCAACGTCGATGCCTCGCCGGAGCGCTGCCGCCGGCTGGCCATCGCCATCAACGGCCTTCTCGACGGCCTCTGGCTGGAGTGCTGCCTTGCCGGCGAACTCTTCGGTGAAAGCGAGCTCGTCGAGATCGCGCTGACATCCATCGAAACGCTGCTCGGGCTGCCGCTGAGACCGGCCGATGCCGGGCCGCGATCCTAGACTCATCATTCCATGCGGAGGACAGCCATGCGCTACGCATCCATCACAGACCGGCTCGCGAATCTCGGCTCCGAGAAATGGGCGATCCATGCGGAGGCACGGCGCATGAAGGCCGAGGGCCGGCCGATCATCGAGCTGACCATCGGCGAGCCGGACGTGCCGCCGGATGCGACGCTTCTGGCAGAGGCGGTGCGCGCCATGCATGCCGGCCGCTACCGCTATTCCAACGGGCGCGGCGAGCCGTCCGTCGTCAGCGCGCTGGTGCGCAAGTACGCCAAGCGCCGGGGCGATGTCACGGAGGAGAACGTGCTCTGCTTTCCCGGCACGCAGACCGCGCTTTTCGCCGTCATGCTGGGCCTCGTCGAGGCCGGCGACGCCGTCCTTGTCGGCGATCCGCTCTATGCGACCTATGAAGGCGTCATCCGCGCGACCGGCGCAGCACAGATCACCGTGCCGCTGCGCCCGGAAAACGGCTTCCACATGAAGGCCGCCGATCTGGAGGCCGCCATCACGCCGCAATGCCGCGCGGTGCTACTCAACACGCCGCACAACCCGACCGGCGCGGTGCTGACAACGGACGAGATTGCCGAGATCGGCGCGGTCTGCCGCAGGCACGACCTGTGGATCGTCTGCGACGAGGTCTATGAACAGCTGATCTTCGGCGCCGCCTTCGCCTCGCCCTTCGACAATCCGGACCTGGCCGAGCGCACCATCGTCGTCTCCTCCATCTCGAAATCCCATGCGGCACCCGGCTTCCGCAGCGGCTGGGCCATCGGCCCGGCAGAATTCTGCACGCGCCTGCTGTCGGTTTCGGAAACCATGCTGTTCGGCGGGCAGCCCTTCATCGCCGACATGACCGCCCATGCGCTGGACAACCCCATCGGCACCGCCGCCACGATGCGCGAGACCTACAAGGCGCGCGCCGCCCGCTTTACCAAGGCCCTGTCACGCGCCCCGGGCCTCGTGCCCCTGCCGCCGGAAGCCGGGATGTTCATCGTCGTCGATGTCTCCGGCACCGGCCTGAGCGGCGAGGACTTCGCCTGGGCGCTGCTGCGCGAGGAGGACGTCGCCGTCATGCCGGGCTCTTCGTTCGGCGAAGAGGCGAAGGGTTTCATCCGCCTCAGCCTCACCGTCCCCGATACCCATATAGACGAGGCCTGCACGCGCATCGCAGCGCTTGCCGCCCGCGCCACAAGCCCGAAGGAGCGCTACGCATGACCACCAAGACCGTCGGCGAAGTTCTGGTCGACCTGCTCGAAGCCAATGGCGTGGATGTCGTGTTCGGCATTCCCGGCGTGCATACGGTGGAGCTCTATCGCGGCCTCGCCGCCTCGAAGATCCGCCACATCACGCCGCGCCACGAACAGGGCGCGGGCTTCATGGCGGACGGCTATGCGCGCGTCTCCGGCAAGCCGGGCGTCGCGCTCGTCATTACCGGCCCGGGCCTCACCAACACGATCACGGCGATGGCGCAGGCACGGCAGGATTCCGTTCCCATGCTGGTGATATCGGGCGTCAACAAGCGGGATTCCCTCGGCCACGGGCGCGGGCTGCTGCATGAACTGCCGGACCAGCAGGGCATGATGAAGACGCTCGCCCTCTATTCGCACACCCTGCTCAATCCCGCCGACCTGCCGCTCGTCGTGGAGCGCGCCTTCGCCGTTCTCCTGTCGGGCCGTCCCGGCCCCGTGCATATCGAAATCCCGACGGACGTGATGGCAAAGCCCATCGAGACCGGCAGTTTCAAGCCGGCGGTCGCGACACGCCCGCGCGCGGACGCCGAAACGCTGCAGCGCGCCGCGATCCTCTGCACCAATGCCTCGCGCCCTGTCATCCTGGCCGGCGGCGGCGCGGTGACGGCGGAAGACGAGATCCGCGACCTTGCAGAGCGCATCGGCGCGCCTGTGGTGACCACCGTCAACGCGCGCGGCATGCTTGCCGGCCACCCGCTGCGCGTGCCGGCCAGCCCCAGCCTCAAGGCCGTGCGCCGCCTGCTTTCGGATGCCGATCTGGTCATCGCCTTCGGCACCGAGTTCGGCCCGACCGATTACGACATCAATGTCGACGGCGGCTTTCCGCGGCTCAAGTCGCTGATCCGCGTCGACATCGACGCCGCCCAGCTCGCCCGCACGCCGCAGATGGGCCTCTCCGTCTTCTCCAGCGCCAAGACGGCCGCTGCGGGCATGCTCGGTTTCCTCGAAGGCCACAAGCCGATCGGCAACGGCAACCAGCGCGCGGAAGCCGCCCGCAAGGGGTCGTGGGGCGAACTGACGGCGAAGATGCAGGCCGAAGTCGGCGTCATCGACGCGATCTGGCGCACGCTGCCCAGGGCGATCATCGTCGGCGACTCGACCCAGGCCGTCTATGCCGGCAACTACTATTGCGATGCGCCGCGGGCCCGCAGCTGGTTCAACGCCGCGACCGGCTACGGTGCGCTGGGCTTTGCGCCGCCCGCCGCAGTGGGCGCCGCGCTCGCCGACCCGGCCGCGCCGATCGTCTGCCTTGTCGGCGACGGCGGGCTGCAATTCTCGCTTTCGGAGATCGGCTCCGCGGTCGATGCCGATGCCCGCGTCATCTTCCTCGTCTGGAACAATGACGGCTATCAGGAGATCGAAAACTACATGATCGAGGCCGGCATCACGCCGGAGGGCGTCAAGCCGTCCGCGCCCGACTTCATCGCCATCGGCACGGCCTACGGCGTGCCCTCGGAACGGCTTGCGGATGTCCGCGACCTGCCGGAGGCACTGGAGCGGGCAGCGGCCCGCAAGGGCCCGAGCCTTGTGGAAATCCACCAGACCAGGACGGCCGGCGCGACGGCCTGACAAACGAAAAGGCCCGGTCTCCCGGGCCTTTTCTCATGCTCGTGCCAAGTGGCCTCAAACGGCCGGGCGGCTCTGGCTCTTCAGGAGATCGCGGATCTCGGTGAGCAGTTGCACGTCTTCCGGCGGCGGCGCGGCCTCGGGCGTGCCGGCGGCCTTTTCCTTTTCCAGCGATGCGCGCATGCGGTTCACGCCCTTGATCATCAGGAAGATGATCCAGGCGAGGATGAGGAAGTTGATCAGCACGGTGATGAAGTTGCCGTAGGCGAAGACGGCGCCCTGCTCACGCGCGGCAGCCAGCGACGTCGCCGTGACATTGCCCGACAGCGCGATGAAATAGTTCGAGAAATCGAAACCGCCGCCCGTCAGCGCGCCGACGATCGGCATGACGAGGTCGTTGACCACGGATTCGACGATCTTGTTGAAGGCAGCGCCGATGATGACACCCACGGCGAGGTCCATCACGTTGCCGCGGGCGATAAACTCCTTGAACTCATTGAGCATGAGGGCCTCCTTTTGCTGCGAATGACAAGGAAACTAATCGAGTTTTACTTTCGATGGAACTGCGAATTGTCAATCGCCTGACGGTTACACACCGCCATTTCGCGGGCAGCCGTCGCAGCCTGCCTTCGCGCGGCCTTGCATCTACGCCCAACGCATCATTTGCTTCCTTGCCGCTTTCGCCTATTCTCCGGCAAAAGGCCGAAGGACTGCGGGAGGAAGCATGCCGGGCTCGCTGATCATCGCGCTCGCGCTCGCCTATCTGCTGCTGCTTTTCGCGGTCGCAAGTTACGGCGACAGCAAGGCCCGGCGCTCCGAACGCGCGTCGAAGGGCCGGCCGCTCGTCTATGCGCTGAGCCTTGCGATCTACTGCACCTCCTGGACCTATTTCGGCGGCGTGGGCCTCGCCACCACGCATGGCCTTGAATTTCTCGGCATCTATATCGGCCCGATCCTGATGTTCACGCTCGGCATGCCGTTGCTGCGCCGCATCGTGACACTCGCCAAGTCCGAGCGCCTCACCTCGATCGCCGATTTCGTGGCCGCCCGCTACGGCAAGAATCCGGGTGTCGCCGCCGTCGTCGCGCTCATCTCGCTGATCGGCTACATTCCCTATATCGCGCTGCAATTGAAGGCCGTGTCGAGCTCGGTCGCCGCAATGGTCGACACGACCGGCTTCGGCATCGCCGCTTCCGGCGGCCTCATCGACCTGCCGCTGGTCGTTTCGCTGTTCCTTGCCTGTTTTGCCATCGTCTTCGGCACGCGCCACACGGATGCGACCGAGCATCAGGACGGGCTCATCCTCGCCATCTCCATGGAATCGGTGGTCAAGCTCATCGCCATGGCCTCGGTCGGCTTCTACGTCATCTTCTTCATGTTCGACGGTCCCGGCGATCTCTGGCAGCGGGCGTCCGAAAGCGTGCCCGTGATGCAGGCGCTGACCTACGAGACGCCCCTTGCGCGCTGGATCCTGCTGATCGTGCTGTCGGCCTTCGCCATCGTGATGCTGCCGCGCCAGTTCCACGTCACGGTCGTGGAAAACCGCACGATGGGGGAATTGCGGACGGCCGGCATCCTCTTTCCGCTCTACCTTATCGCCATCAACCTCTTCGTCCTGCCCGTCGCGATCGGCGGCGTGCTGACCTTCAACGGCCAGGGCGATGCCGATCTCTACGTTCTCACCCTGCCCTTCGCGCTCGATCAGCCGCTCCTGACCCTGATCGCCTTCATCGGCGGCTTTTCGGCCGCCACCGCCATGGTCATCGTCGCCTCGGTGGCGCTGTCCATCATGGTGTCGAACGACATCGTCATCCCGGTCGTGCTGAGGCGCAACCTCATCGGCGGCGTCGAGCAGCAGGACGACCTGTCGCGCATGCTGCTGCGCATCCGCCGTCTCGCCATCTTCTTCGTGATCCTGCTCGGCTACGCCTATTACCGCGCGACGACCGCCAATGCCGGGCTCGCCTCGATGGGCCTGCTGGCCTTTGCCGCGGTGGCGCAGGTCGCGCCCGCGCTGCTCGGCGGCCTGTTCTGGCGCAATGCCAATGCACGCGGCGCGATGGCAGGCATGATCTGCGGCCTCGTGGTGTGGGCCTACCTGCTGTTCCTGCCCAGTATCGGGGTTGCCGACAACGCCTATGTCGCCGAGACCATCCTCGGCTTCCTCTTCCCCGGCACCACGCTCTTCACCGGCGAGGCCGCGGATCCGCTGGTCAATGCCACGCTGGTCGCCATGATGGTCAATGTCGGCGCCTATGTGATCGGCTCGCTGACGCGCAATCCGACATCGCTGGAGCGTCTTCAGGCCGGCACCTTCATCCGCTCCAAGCCCCGCCTGGAGCGCGCCTTCCGCGGCCGCCGCACCAAGGTCACGGTCCGGGACCTCAAGACCACCATCGCCAAATATCTCGGCGAGGAGCGCATGCAGCGCTCCTTCCACACCTATGAGCGGCAGGTCGGCCGGTGGCTGGAGGACAATGCGCCGGCGGACGCCGCCATCGTGCATTTTTCCGAACAGCTTCTCGGCAGCGCCATCGGTTCGTCCTCGGCGCGCCTCGTGCTCTCGCTCGTGCTCCAGCGCATCGATGACACGCCGACGGATACCGACTGGCTGCTCGACCAGGCCAGCGAGGCGCTGCAGTACAATCAGGACATGCTCCAGACCGCGCTTGGCCAGATGGACCAGGGCATCGCCGTCTTCGACAGCGACGGCAATCTCACCGTCTGGAACCGGCGCTTCCGCCAGTTGCTCGACCTGCCGGAATATGTCGGCCAGGTCGGCTTCCCGCTCGCCGATATCGTCGAGATCCTCGTCGAGCGCGGCGATATCGCGGAGAACGACAGGGAAACCGCGATTTCGCGCATCATGACCTTCGACGAGGCTTTCCCGCTGGTGCTGGCCGGCGGCGAGCGCATCGTGGAGGTTCGCACCAATGCCATGCCGGAAAAGGGCTTCGTTTCCACCTATACCGACATCACCGACCGGGTGGCGGCCGATCGCGCGCTCAAGCAGGTCAACGAGACGCTGGAACATCGCGTCGCCGAGCGCACGGCGGAACTCACCCGCGTCAACACGGCGCTGGCCGAGGCCCGCGCCGCCGCCGAGGAAGCCAATATCGGCAAGACACGCTTCTTCGCCGCCGCAGGCCACGACATCCTCCAGCCGCTGAATGCCGCCCGGCTTTACTCCTCCTCGCTGGTCGAGCGGCTGGGCGATACGGAAAACCGGGAGATGATCCACAACATCGATTCCTCGCTGGAATCGGTGGAGGCGATCCTCGGCGCCGTGCTCGACATTTCGCGCCTCGATACCGGAGCGATGAAGCCGCGGGTGCAAACGGTTCTTCTCAAGGACCTGCTGAAACGCATCGAGACCGATTTCGCGCCCATCGCGCGGGCCAAGGACCTGAGCTTCAAGGTGCTGCCGAGTTCGCTCGCCATCCGCACCGATCCGAACCTGCTGCGTCGCGTCGTGCAGAACCTCGTGTCCAACGCCATCAAGTACACCCAGTCCGGCAAGGTGCTCGTCGGCGTGCGGCGCAAGGGCGGGCATGCCGTGATCCAGGTGCTGGATTCCGGCATCGGCATTCCCGCATCGAAGTTCCGCACGGTCTTCAAGGAATTCGCCCGCCTCGACGAGGGCGCCCGCACGGCGCCGGGCCTCGGGCTCGGGCTCTCCATCGTGGATCGCATCTCGCGCGTGCTCTCGCATCCCGTCGAGTTGCAGTCCACACCCGGGCGCGGCACCAGCTTCAAGGTCCGTGTCCCCATCGACGCCACGGCAAGCCGGCCCGTGGCCGAAACGTCGGCACGCGCGCCGGTGAGCGAAGAGCCGCTGAAGGGCCTGCGGGTGCTGTGCATCGACAACGAACCCAGGATCCTTGATGGCATGCGTCTGCTGCTGTCCGGCTGGGGCTGTACCGTGACGCTGGCGGATTCCGTCGCGGCGGTCGACGCGGTCATGGCGGAGGGCGCGGCCGGATTCGATGCCGTCATCGCCGACTATCACCTCGACGACGGGACCGGGATCGCCGCGATCGCGACGCTGCGCAAGGCGCTCGGCCGCGAGGTGCCGGCCCTGCTCGTCACCGCCGACCGTACGCCGGATGTGCGCGCCGAGGCGGAACGCGACAATATCCTCGTGCAGAACAAGCCTGTCCGCCCTGCCTCGATGCGGGCCTGGCTCACGCAGCTTTCAACGGTGGAGCGCGCGGCCGCGGAGTGACGTCAGGCCGCCGCCTGCGCGGCGCCGATCTTGCCGAGCTGGATGACCGCCTGGGTGCGGCTGTCGACATTGAGCTTCAGCAGAATGGCCGAGACATGGGCCTTGATGGTCGCCTCGGATACGCCGAGCTCATAGGCGATCTGCTTGTTGAGCAGGCCTTCGGCCAGCATGGCGAGCACGCGCGACTGCTGCGGCGTCAGCGTGCGCAGGCGGGCGATGAGGTCTGCCACCTCGCCGTCCTGTTCGGGCGCGCGCACATAGCCGCCCGGCGTATAGACATCGCCTGACAGCACCGAGCCGATGCCTTCGCGGATATCGTCGATGGAGGCGGATTTGGAAATGAAGCCGGACGCGCCGAGATCGAGCGCCCTGCGGATGGTGGCGGGATCGTCGCTGGCGGAAACGATGACGACGGGCAGGCTCTGGAACTCGGCCCGAAGCGCGATCAGGCCCGACAGGCCGCTGACGCCGGGCATGGCGAGATCGAGCAGTAGCAGGTCGGCATCCGGACAGGCTTCGGCGGCCTTGCGCGCGGCCTCGAAATCCCCCGCCTCGACGATATCGGGATTGCCCGCCATTCCGGTCAGCGCCTGTTTCAGCGCGCCGCGGAACAGCGGATGGTCATCCGCAATGATGATCGTGAGTGCCGATGCCATGCGCTCCCTCCCAAGAGTTGATGGACCCTGCGACGGAACAGGCGCGGCTTGGCCGGCAAAACGCTCCGTCAGGTCTTCTGCGGGACCGCGTCCTTCCCGGGGGCTGGCTCCTCCTTGCCGTCCTCCAGGTTTTTCACGATCCCCATGAACCTTTGCATCATCTTTTCCATGATGCTCATGGTCCGGTCAATCTCTTCATCCGATGGTAGAGCAGGTTTTGCGGTTGACTGGCCGGTTGCAACCGCTTTTTCCAGCGCTTCGACGCGCTTGGTCAGGAGATCGAGTTCCTTTTCGAAGGCCGCGCGCTCGTCGGCGGCCATGCGGCAGACGATCTGCCCGTCCTTTTCCTGGCAGAGCGAAAGGTCGCCCGAGGCGGTATCGAGCCGCACGAAGCCGGTATCCGTCTTCTCCATGCGGTAGCGGCCTTCGCCTTCGGCATGGGCGGCGCCGGCGGCGAGCGCGGCAACGAGGGTCAAGGGAAGAGCAGAAATTCGCATGCAAAATCCTCCAGGAGCCGGTTTGCCGGGCTGTGGCCGGTGGACATTCGCCGTTCTTTGCGGCAAGCGCTAGCATGGAACGCGCCAGCCGGGAGAAACGGACGAGATGACCAAGACAATCTACAAGATCGTTCCGTCAAGTCTGTGGCAAAAAGCGAAGGCGGCCGGAATATTTAAAGGCGCGGCCATCGACCTCTCGGACGGCTACATCCATTTCTCCACCGCATCGCAGGCGAGAGAAACCGCCGCACGCCATTTCGCGGGCCAGGGCGACCTTCTCCTCGTCGCGGTCGACGGCGATGCGCTGGGCGATACGCTCGTCTACGAACCCTCGCGCGGCGGCGATCTCTTTCCGCATCTTTATGCCGCGCTTCCTCTCTCCGCCGTCCTCTGGGAGAAGCCCCTGCCGCTCGGGCCCGACGGCGCCCACCAGTTTCCGGAGATGCCGCTCTGATGTCATTGCTTTCCTCGCTCGGCCGCAAGGGCCTCTTCCTGTTCGACCCGGAAACCGCGCACGGCCTTTCGATCGCGGCGCTGAAGACCGGCATCGTGCCCGCCTGCCCGGCCAAGGCCGATCCGCGCCTCGCGCAGACCGTCGCCGGGCTCAATTTTCCCAATCCGCTCGGCATGGCCGCCGGCTATGACAAGAACGCGGAGGTGCCCGAAGCCCTCATCCGCCTGGGCTTCGGCTTTGCCGAGGTCGGCACGCTGACGCCGCGCGCGCAGGAGGGCAATCCCAAGCCGCGCATCTTCCGCCTCGTCGCCGACGATGCCGTGATCAACCGGCTCGGCTTCAACAATGCCGGCCATGCCGCCGCGCTTGAACGGCTGAAACGCTGCCGGCGCGATGCGCTGATCGGCGTCAATATCGGCGCCAACAAGGACAGCGCGGATCGCATCGCGGATTATGTGGCCGGCATCCGCACCTTCTACGATGTCGCCCGCTATTTCACCGCCAACATTTCCTCGCCCAACACGCCGGGCCTGCGCGACCTGCAGGCAAAGGAAAGCCTGCACGCACTGCTGTCGTCCGTGCTGATGGCGCGGGCCGAGGAAGCGACCCGCAGCGGCCGGCAGGTGCCGGTCTTCCTCAAGATCGCGCCCGATCTCACCGAAGAAGGCTTGGACGATATCGCCGAGGTGGCGCTCGCCCATCCGCTCGACGGGCTGATCGTTTCGAACACGACCCTCTCGCGCGAAGGGCTGCGCGACACAAGCCAGGCCGGCGAGGCCGGCGGGCTTTCCGGCAAGCCGCTCTTCGAGAAATCGACCGTCGTGCTCGCCAAGATGCGCCGGCGCGTCGGCGACGACCTGCCGATCATCGGCGTGGGTGGCGTTTCGGATGCGCAGACCGCGGCGGAGAAAATCCGCGCGGGCGCGAACCTCGTGCAGCTCTATTCCTGCATGGTCTATGCCGGTCCCACCCTGCCGGGCACAATCGTCAGCGGCCTCTCGCGCCTGTGCGATCGCGAGCAGGTGTCGTCGATCTCGGCGCTGCGCGGCAGCCGTATGGCGCACTGGGCCGACCGCAACATCTGACGACCGCTACGGAACCAAAGCCCCTCCTGATGGATTCTTGGTGAGGCGGGTGGAGTGTTCGGMAAAAGCGGTTCACATCGACGGTAGCCTGCACCGAGCCCGCCATAATGGCCGAATGGCCAAGGAGGGACACACCATGGAAGACCAGGACGACAGGATTCGCAGAAGGGCTCATGAAATCTGGAAACAGGAAGGCAGCCCCGAAGGGCGGGAATATTCCCACTGGCTGCGCGCCCGAGCGGAGATCCGCGAAGAGGATGCCAACACCATCACTCAGGATCTATACAGGGTCGCGCAGCTGAACAGGTCGTTTTGAAACGGCGGTGAACGCTCAGCGTTGATTGGAACGGATTTCGTCCAGTTTACCGATAACCACCGCTATCGCGAAGCAAACGGACCCGAGGCCGAAGGATATGGTTCCGAGAGTCAATCTTGGAACCGCTTCGGCCTCCACAATGAACAACAGACCGATGGCCATCTGGATCAGCGCGAGGACGAAGACGGCGATCTTCATTTGATCACCGCAGCGCAGTCGAACTTGATGGCGTCCACCTCGCCGGAGGCGACGTTGTATTCACTCATCTGCAGAAACGAGCAGACGTAGATCTTTTCCTCGTTCTGCAGGAAGACATAGTTTCCGCTCGTCGATTTGATTTCATATCCCTGTGCGGCGAGATCCAGAATGGTTGGCCGTGTTTGGGCGCTGGAAGCGGACGTCATCGCGAGAAAAACGACGATCGCGGTCAAAAGGCTTTTCATTTTCATCATACACTCTGTCTTGGTTTCGTGTGTTCCGGGGAGCAAACGAAACGCAGAGTAGTCGGGGCGAGGCAGGGTTCAACCCTGAAATCGCCTCTAGACGCGGCTTTGCCCGGCAAATTGCCGCCCCGCCAGCGCCGGCAGGCGCAGCGCCAGGAACAGGCCCCGGAAGGCGAGAAACAGGTTGAGCGCCAGCCACAGGCCGTGATTGCCCAGGAGCGGCACGAACAGCGCCAGCGCCAGGAGATAGCCGGCAAAGGCCGCCAACATCATGTTGCGCATCGCGCCGGACCATGTCGCGCCGATAAAGACCCCGTCCATCTGGAAGGCGAGCGCGCCGGTGACGGCCGTCAGCGCGGCCCAGGGCAGGTATTTGGCCGCTTCCGCGCGCACGCTTTCCGTCGTCGTCAGCAGGCCGATGACATCGGTGCCGAAGACGAGGAACAGCAGCGTCGTCACGATGCCGAGACCGAAGGACCAGAAGAGCGTGAGCTTCACGGCGCGGTCGAAGGCCGGCCGGAAATTGGCGCCGAAGGCCCTGCCGACGAGCTGTTCGGCGGCATTGGCAAGGCCGTCGAGATAGTAGCCCGCGACGAGGAAGATGTTCATCAGCACGGCATTGGCGGCCAGCACCAGCGGACCCATGGACGAGCCGATGCGCGTCATGATGGCGAAGGCGCCGATCAGCACGAAAGTGCGGATCATGATGTCGCGATTGAGGGAAAACAGCGCCTTCAGCCGTTCGCGCTCGAAGACTTCCGCCCGCGCGGGCCGCTGCGCCCGGTCGAAGCGCGACACGACGAGCGCCAGGCCCGCCAGCATGCCGGTCGTCTCGCCGACGACGGCGCCCCAGGCGATGCCGGCAATGCCCCAGCCCCACCAGAGGCCGAGAACGATCGACAGGACGATGTTCACCCCGTTGATGATGGCCTGCAGCATCAGCCCCGTCATGCCCTGCCCGCGCCCCAGCACGAAGCCGAGCAGCGCGTAATTGCCGAGCGCCATGGGGGCGGCGAGCGCGCGGATGAGGAAATAGGTCGAGGTCACGGCCGCGACATCCTGCGACGGCGCCATCAGGAACAGGCCGGCGGAAAGCAGGAACGGCGAGAGCAGCGCGATCGCCAGCCCGCAACAGAGCGCGATGATGAGCGAACGCCAGTAGACCGCCTGCTCCTCGCGCCGGTCGCCGCGGCCGAAGGCCTGCGCGACGAGGCCGGTGGTGGAGGCGCGCAGGAAATTGAAACTGCCGAGCAGCAGGTCGAACAGGACGGCGCCCACGGCCATGCCGGCCAGCGCATTGGCCGAGCCGAGCCGCCCGGCCACGGCCGTATCGGTGAGCCCGATCAGCGGCGTGGTGAGAAAGCCGAGCGTCATGGGTATGGCGATGGAAAGCACCAGCCGGTGCGTCACCTCGAAGGGGCCGGCGCCTTCGTTTTCACCTACCGCCGATGCATTCATGCCCTGCCCCCCGGTGGCTCTACGTGTTCAGCTCGACAGGACCATCGCCCAGTACGGCCGGTTGCCGGAGGCGGGATTGGAGACGACCGCCACGCCGAGGCCGCGATAGCCGGCACCCAGCATGTTCGTCAGGTGCCGGGGCGAGCGATACCAGGCATCGAAGGCCGCCGCCGCCGTGCTTTGCCCGACCGCGATATTCTCGGCCGCCGGAAGCGGCACTTCCATGCCCTTCATGCGGTTGAGGAAATTCGCGCCGAGGCCGATATTGTGCTCCATCTTGCCGGCAGACGCCATGCGGCTCGCCTGGTCCATCGCCGCACGCTGCGCCTGTCTGTCGATGGCAAGCGGCGGCAGGCCGCGCTCTGCCCTCAGCTTGTTGACGAGGGCGAGCGAGGCGGCCGTCTGGTCGCTGCCCGTCCCGGCGGAAGGCGCAAGAACGCTGGTGGTGGAACAGCCGGCGGCGAGCGCGGCGATGGCGGCCGCGGAGGCGGCAAGGAAGGTGCGGCGTGTCAGCATGGTCAGCGCTTGTAGCTGAACAGGCGGATGAGGATGAAGATCGGCACGACGATGACGGCACCGAGCAGGAGATAGTCGCCGAGCCGGCCGAGCGTCTTGAAGCCGGTGTTCCAGAGATCCAGCACGAAATCGCGGGCGGCGAAGAGGATATCGTCGGGGTAGAGCCCGAAGATCGACATCAGGAAGCCCACGGCCACCGACAGGATCAGGAGCTTGATGATCACGCGCAGCGGCGAGTCGCCGAGGAACCCGTTCACGCCATTGGACATCCGCTGATTCTCCATAAATTCGTCTGCACTCCAGATAAGCCCTTGCCGATCCGGCGGCAAGCGAAGCCTCCGTGTGAGAATTCACTTGCCTTTTGTCATGGCCCTGCCATGTAGCGGCATCCGCTTCCCGTTTCCGAGCCCCCAATGACGAGCCCGCATTTCTCCTCCGGCGATCTCATCGCCGACCGCCGCGCCGATTACGCCCGCATGTTCGCGGAATCGGGGGAGTATGCGGAGGCTGCGGAGCTGATGGAACAGGCGCTCGAACAGGTGCCCGGCTGGGCCGCCGGCTGGTTCCGGCTGGCCGAATATGCCGAGAAATCGGGCCAGAAGGAGGCGGCCGCCACGGCGCTGCGCACGGTCGTCGCGCTCGACCCGGCGGATATTTTCGGCGCTGGCCTCAAGCTGGCCGTGCTCGGCGTCACGGATGCGCCCGCCGCCCCGCCGACGCCCTATGTCGAACGGCTCTTCGACGACTATGCCGACCGTTTCGACACCGCCCTTGTCGAGCGGCTGGAATACACCGTTCCGCAAACGCTCGCGGCCCTCGTGCGCAAGCACACGGGAGACGATGCGCGGTTCGGCCTCGTCTCGGATATCGGCTGCGGCACGGGCCTGTTCGGCGTGGAGATCCGCGGCAATGCCGTGCGCCTCGAAGGCTTCGACCTGTCTGCCGGCATGTTGGCCAAGGCCAGCGAAAAGGCGGTCTACGATCACCTCGCCCAGGCCGACCTGTCGCTGCCGGCCCCCGCAAGCGGCCTCTTTGCCGATGGACCGGAGGGGCGCGCCGATCTCGTCAGCGCCGCCGACGTGCTGATGTATCTCGGCGACCTCGCGGAAGTCTTTCCGAGCGTTGCCCGCCTTGCGCGACCGGGCGGGCTCTTCGCATTTTCGGTCGAGGATGGCGGGCCGGGCGAGACGCCGTTGCTGCGGCCCTCGTTGCGCTATGCCCATCCGGAAGGCTTCATCCGCCGCAGGCTTGCCGAAAACGGCTTTAACCTGCTGACGCTGGAACGCAGCGTGATCCGCCGCGATGCCGGCGAACCCGTGCACGGCCTTCTCTTCCTCGCGCAACGCCAGGCATAGGCTTGCGTCCGACGCGCGGCGCGATACAACAACAAGACACGAGCGGAGATCGGCCATGGACGGCGACAAGCGGCGTTTCGGCTTCTGGAATCCCACCCCCACGCGCCACACGCCGCTGGAGGATGCGCAGGGCCTGCTTGCCAGCAGCATGATCGCCGCATTGGGCCTCGCCCTCATGAGCAGCGCCGGGCTCGTTGCGAGCGGCACCGCCGGCGTCGCCTTCATCCTGCATTACCTGACGGGCTACAGCTTCGGCCTCTTCTACACGGTCGTGAACATCCCCTTCTATCTGCTCGGCCTCAAACGCCTTGGCCGCGCCTTCACCGTCAAGACGATTATCGCGGTATCGCTGACTTCAGTGATTACCGAAATGCAGCCGCATTTCGTGCGCATCGAGAGCATCCATCCCATGTGGACGGCGGTGCTCGCCGGCATCCTGCTCGGCTTCGGCCTGCTCGGGCTCTATCGCCACCGCGCCAGCCTGGGCGGCGTGGGCATTCTCGCCGTCTATCTTCAGGATCGCTTCGGCATACGCGCCGGCCTCGTGCAGCTTGCCTTCGATATCTTCGTGCTGGTCGCCGCCTTTGCGGTCGCGGCCCCGTTCATCGTGCTCTGCTCGGTCGTCGGCGCGGTGGTTCTCAATCTCTTCCTGACCGTCAACCACCGCGCCGACCGCTACATTGCGATGTGACGCGTCATGCCGCCTTCGTCGATGCGTCCAGCGGGTGCTGGTTGCGGAAGCTGACGGCGACACGGTTCCAGATGTTGATCGTGCCGATCGCGATCGTCAGCTTGGCGATTTCGGCCTCCGTGAAAAAGGCCTTCAGCGGTTCGTAGGCCGCGTCAGGCGCTCCGGTGTCGGCGACGCGCGTCACGGCCTCGGTCCATTCCAGAACGGCGCGTTCGAGCGGGGTGTAGACCGGCGATTCGCGCCACACCGACAGGAGGTTGATCCACTGTTCGGACAGGCCGTGGTGGCGCGCTTCCTTCACATGCATGTCGACGCAATAGGCGCAGCCGTTGATCTGCGACGCGCGCAGCTTGATCAGATGGATCAGGGCCGGGGCGAGGCCGGAATCCCGCGTGATGTAGGTCTCCAGCCCCATGATCGCCTTGTAGGCATCGGGCGCCACCTTGTAGCCGTTCAGTCGCTCCTGCATGGTCGTTCTCCTGTTGTGGGCGTCATGCGCCCTGTTTGCGTTCATGAATGGCCAGAAAGGCGCAGCCGCGCGCCGCAATCGAGCCGTCGTCGCCTGCCGCCACGTCGGCGAGGATATCGGCCACCGTCACGCGCCGCAGTTCGGCGCGATAGGCCTTTTCCGCGCGCAGCATGGCGGCATTGATCTCGCACGGCCGCGTCGGCTTGCCCGGCAGCGGATTGGGACCGCGCTGGCGGATTTCCAGACAGCGGAAGGCAGGTTCCGGCCCCTCGACGGCCAGCACGATATCCAGAAGCGTGATCTGCTCGGCCTTGCGCGCCAGACGGTAACCGCCCCGGGGGCCGGGCAAGGTGGAGAGCAGGCCGGCCCCGGACAGGGCCTGGAGATGCTTCAACAGATAGCTCGTCTTCACGCCGTGATACGCCGCGAGCGAAGCGGCCGACAGCACGCCGTCGGCGGACAGCTGCGCGAGCATCGCCACGCTGTGGATCGCCTGTTCGACACCTTCACTGAGCTTCACCGGCACCTCCGATAATCATGGACAATAATTATCCATGATTCTTTTCGGAGTCAATCGCCGGCCTGCGGTTCTTTTCTTTCGGGGAGGATGGACTAGCTTGTCTTCGACATGACCGATTCCGCCGAAGCCGCCCGTGCCCTGCTGCCCGCGACCTTCTCTGCATGGTTCGCAGGCAAGGGCTGGCAGCCGCGCGCCCATCAGATGGAGCTTCTCGCGCGCGCCACGGCGGGCGAGAGCCTGCTGCTCATCGCGCCCACCGGTGCGGGCAAGACGCTGGCCGGCTTCCTGCCGGCGCTGACCGACCTGGCGCGACGCGGCAAGATCCCGCCGGGCTCCGCCTTCACCGGCATCCATACGCTTTACATCTCACCCCTGAAGGCGCTGGCCGTCGACATCGAGCGCAACCTGATGAAGCCCGTCTCGGAGATGGGTCTGCCCATCACCATCGAGACGCGCACCGGCGACACCCCGCAGGCCAAGCGCCAGCGCCAGCGGCTGAACCCGCCCGATATCCTTCTGACCACGCCCGAACAGGTGGCGCTGCTCATCGCCAACGGCGAGGCGGCGCGTTTCTTCAAGGACCTGAAATACGTCATCTTCGACGAGCTTCACTCGCTCGTCACCTCCAAGCGCGGCCATCTGCTGTCGCTCGGCCTCGCGCGCCTGCGCCGCCTTGCGCCCGGTCTCAGGACCATCGGCCTCTCCGCCACGGTGGCCGAGCCGATGGACCTGCGCCGCTGGCTGGTCGCGCAATCGGCCGGCGAGGAGAACCATGCCGGTCTCGTCACCGCGCCCGGCGGCGCAAGGCCCATCATCACCATCCTGAAAAGCGAGGAGCGCGTGCCCTGGTCCGGCCATCAGGCGAAATACGCCATGCCGGAGGTCTATGAGGCGATCAAGCAGCACAAGACGGCGCTGCTCTTCGTCAACACGCGCAGCCAGGCGGAAATCCTCTTCCAGGAACTCTGGAACATCAACGAGGATACCTTGCCGATCGCGCTGCACCACGGCTCGCTCGATGTCGGCCAGCGCCGCAAGGTCGAGCAGGCCATGGCGGAAAACCGGCTGCGCGCCGTCGTCGCCACCTCGACGCTCGATCTCGGCATCGACTGGGGCGATGTCGATCTCGTCATTCACGTCGGTGCGCCGAAGGGCGCCTCGCGGCTCGCCCAGCGCATCGGCCGCGCCAACCACCGCATGGACGAGCCGAGCCGCGCCATCCTGGTGCCCGCCAACCGCTTCGAGGTCATGGAGTGCCAGGCGGCGCTCGACGCCAACTATATCGGCGCGCAGGACACGCCGCCGGTCGGCGACGGCGCGCTCGACGTGCTCGCCCAGCATGTGCTCGGCATGGCCTGCGCAGCACCCTTCGACGAGGACGACCTCTTTGCCGAAGTCACCTCCGCCTCGCCCTATACCGGCCTGCCGCGCGAAAAATTCGGCCGCATCGTGCAATTCGTCGCGACCGGCGGCTATGCGCTGAAGACCTATGAGCGCTATGCCCGCATCCGCAGGACGCCGGACGGCCTCTGGCGCGTCTCCAACCCCGGCGTCGCGCAGCAATACCGGCTCAATCTCGGCACCATCGTGGAAATGCCCATGCTCAATGTGCGCATGGTCAAGCGCGGCGCGAAGGGTGCGGTCGGGCGCGGCGGCGCGTCGCTCGGCAAGGTGGAGGAATATTTCCTCGAAATGCTCTCGCCCGGCGATACCTTCCTGTTCTCCGGCAAGGTGCTGCGTTTCGAGGGCATCCGCGAGAACGAATGCCTCGTCAGCCAGGCTTTCGCGCTCGACCCGAAGGTGCCGGCCTATGCCGGCGGCAAGTTCCCGCTCTCCACCTATCTCGCCGATCAGGTGCGCGGCATGCTGGACGATCCCGCGCGCTGGGGTGCGCTGCCCGACCAGGTGCGCGACTGGCTCGCCTTGCAGCGCGACGTCTCGTCCCTGCCCAGGCGCGACGAGCTGCTGATCGAGACGTTCCCGCGCGGCAGCCGGCACTACATGGTGGCCTATCCCTTCGAAGGGCGGCTTGCCCACCAGACGCTCGGCATGCTGCTGACGCGCCGGCTGGAGCGCGCCGGCCGCCGGCCGCTCGGCTTCGTCGCCACCGACTATTCGCTCGCCATCTGGGCGCTGGACGATCTCGGCCATGCCTTTGCCGTCGAGCGCCCGTCGCTGTCGGCACTCTTCGACGAGGACATGCTGGGCGACGATCTGGAGGCCTGGCTCGACGAAAGCTACATGCTCAAGCGCACCTTCCGCAATTGTGCCGTGATTGCCGGCTTGATCGAGCAGCGCCATCCGGGCAAGGAAAAGACCGGGCGGCAGGTCACCGTTTCCGCCGACCTGATCTACGACGTGCTGCGCAGCCACGAGCCGGACCACATCCTGCTCGAGGCGACACGCAACGATGCGGCGGCGGGGCTTTTGGATATTCAGCGATTGGGCGATATGCTGGCCCGAATCAAAGGGCACATCACCCACCGGCAACTGACCCGCATCTCGCCGCTCGCCGTGCCGATCATGCTGGAGATCGGCAGGGAAACGGTGGCGGGCGAGGCGCAGGATTCGCTGCTGGCAGAAGCCGCGGACGACCTGATCGCCGAAGCGATGGGCGAGCCGGACAGTTAAGAAAGACGAAGGCGTGCAGCGACTGGCATTGGCATCGACGGAGATACAGGATTTCGGCGCGGTTTGCGCGCGCACCGTCATTGCCGGCGTCGAGGCCGTCTGCGATCCGCTGGGTGCGCTCTACCTGCCGGAAACCCGCCTGCTCGTCGTCTCCGACCTGCACCTCGAAAAGGGTGCCGCCTTCGCCCGCCGCGGCATGATGCTGCCGCCCTATGACACGCTCGCCACGCTGAAGGTGCTGGAAGCCGTCATCCGACGGCACGACCCGGCCATCGTCATCAGCCTCGGCGACAATTTCCACGACCGCATCGGTTCCGCCCACCTGCCGGAGATCTTCCGCGCGAAGATCGTGGAACTGGCGCGCGGCCGCGAATGGATATGGATCAACGGCAACCACGACCCCGACGGCACCGTGAACCTGCCGGGCCAGTCGGCCGACGAGCTGCATTATGCCGGGCTCGCCTTTCGCCACGAACCGTCGCTCATAGCGCCCGACGGCGAGATCGCCGGGCATCTTCATCCCGCCGCCACCGTCATCCGCCGCGAAAGGGCGGTGCGGCGGCCCTGCTTCGCCACCGACGGCCGGCGCCTGCTGATGCCGGCCTTCGGGATCATGACGGGCGGGCTCGACCTGCGCCACCGGGCGATGACCGGTCTTTTCGACCGGCCAAGCCTCGTCGCCCACATGCTCGGCCGCGACCGCATCTACTCCGTGCGGTTTGCCAATCTGCGCGGCTGAGCGCCGGCGCCCTAGCGCTTCACCAGCCGCAGGATCGTCGATTCGCCGCCGCCGCGCGGCTCCGTCACGGCAAACACCGAACCGTCGGACGCGACCTTCACGTCGCGGATGCGGGCGTCGAGCGGAACGCGCTCTTCATGCGCCACCTTGTCGCCGTCCATGTGCAGCACCACGAGGCCCTGGCTGACGAGGCCGCCGATGAGGAAGGCACCCTTCCATTCCGGGATCGCGTCGCCATCGTAATAGGCCATGCCGGAAGGGCCGATAACCGGATCCCAATAATAGACCGGCTGCTCGGTGCCTTCGAGCGCGGTGATGCCCTCGCCCACCTTGCCGCCGCTGTATTCGACGCCGTAGGTCACCTTCGGCCAGCCGTAGTTCTTGCCGGCCTCCGGGCGGTTCAGCTCGTCGCCGCCCTTCGGCCCGTGCTCGACCGTCCAGAGACGACCCTGCCCGTCGAGGGTCGCCGATTGCAGGTTGCGGTGGCCGTAGCTCCAGATCTCCGGCAACGCGCCGTCCTGCGTGGCGAACGGATTGTCGGCATGCGCCTTGCCCTCCGCATCGAGACGGAAGACCTTGCCGAAGCCGCTGCCGAGATCCTGCGCCCCGACACGGGTCTCGGCGTCGGACCGTTCGCCGACGGTGACATAGAGCTCGCCCTGCGGCCCGAAGACCAGACGCGAGCCGAAATGCTTGTCGCCGTCATAGGTCGGCATCTGCTGGAAGATGACCTTCACGTCCTGCAACGAGAATTTCCCGTCCTGCTCGGCCAGCGTCGCGGAAGCGACCGACGTGCCGTTACCGCCCTCGCGCGGCTCCGAATAGGAGAAGTAGATGCGGTTGGAGCTTTCGAAATCCGGGGCCAGCGCCACATCGAGCAGGCCGCCCTGCCCGTCGGACATCACCTCCGGCACGCCTTCGATCGCCGGGCTCGCCTCGCCATTCTCCTGCGAAACGACGTGCATGGTGCCAGCCTTGGCCGTCACGAGCATGCGCCCGTCCGGCAGGAACTCCATGGCCCAGAGATGCGGCAGGCCCTGCGCCACCACATCCACGGCGATCTCGGGCGTGCTGTCGGGCAGCGTGGCACGCGTCTGGCCTTCGAAAGCCGGCTTCTGGTCGGGCGCATTTGCCTGGCCGGTTTCGGCGGTGCGTGCGGTCTGGGCAAAGGCCGGCGCCGCAAGAAGCGTGGCGGCAAGCATGGTTCCGGCGAGGAAGAAGCTGGTCGTGCGCATGGTGGTTCCCTTGTTGATCGAGCATGATGGCCCGCTTGGACGCGCGCCACCCTGACGTTGCAAGGGTGCGAAAGCGTGATTTGTTTCAACACATCATTTCAAGAAATGTTTATCGCGCATTCGACGCGATGCGCCCATGGCCGCGACTTGACGAAACCGACAGGGTTGATTTCCATCAAGGCAGGACCCGGCTTTGGCCGTAGTCTGCGCAAAGAGGGAGATCGCGCCATGTACACGCATATTCTCGTTCCCACCGATGGATCGGACCTGTCGACGGCGGCCGTCGACCAGGCGTTGCAGCTTGCCAAGGCGCTCGGCGCCCAGGTCACGGCGCTGACGGTGGCCGAACCGCTGCATTTTCTGCCCGTGACACCCGCCGCGACGGCGAGCCTGCGGATGGATTACGAAACCCATGTCAAAGAGGACGGCGTCCGCATCCTCGGCGCCGTGCGCGAGCGGGCGGCAGCGGCCGACGTGACGGTCGAGACGGTTCAGGAAACGGCCGGCGATGCCTGGCGGGCGATCATCGACACGGCTGAGCGCAAAGGCTGCGACCTCATCGTCATGGCCTCGCATGGGCGGCGCGGCGTCAGCGCCTTCCTGATGGGCAGCGTCACCACCAAGGTGCTCAGCCATTCGAAGGTGCCTGTGCTCGTCTACCGCGCCTGAGCAATCAGTCCTTGCGGAAGACGACGCTCGCCAGCCAGCCTGTCAGCGCCGCGAGGAACACCGAGAACGCGCCATAGGCCAGCGAATGGTCATAGGCCGCCGTCGAGATCATCTGCTCGATACCGGTCTTCATGACCCGCAGGGGCAGCGCCTTTTCCGAGATGAAGACGCCGTCGCGGAAAAGATGCGCGCGCACGATATGGGTGCCGTTGGGCACGTTCGCCGGCAGCTTCACCGTGGCCTTGAACAGGCTGGCGCTGATGAACTGCACGCCGCCCGGATCGCGCTGGTAGAAGCCGCCGCTTTCCTTCAGACGACGGAACGCGTCCCGGAACTCCGTGAGGTTGCTGCCGTCGCCGACGAAGCCGACGGGCGTGAGGCGGATATGCTGGATACCGACGCCCACGCCGTTCAGCACGGCGGGATCGGCGATGGTCTCGACATCGCGCGTGCTCGACAGCGAATAGGATTCCGGCACCAGTTCGAAGGTCATCGAGCGGCGGTTGACCCAGATGCCGAAGACGCGCTCCTTGATGCGCACCGTGTTGTTGTCCTTCGGCCCCTCCAGCGCCACGACGATGTCGTATTTGCGCTGGGCGAGCAAAGCCGGATCGTACCCTTCGATCGCGCCGAAGATCGTCAGGTCCGCGCCGCGGAAATCCGAGGAAATGGCGATCTCGTCGGTGGAGATGCCGATTTCCAGCTTCTCGGGCGCTTCGGCCGGCCTGTCTTCCTGCGCGGCGGCGGGAGACACGAGGCCGACGAAGAGCACGAGGAGCAAAGCAAGGGTTCTCATCGATAGACCCCCTCGCTGATGACCGAGTAGACATCGTCGGGCGTGACCACCAGGTCGACGGCGAGACGGGCGCCGACGGCCAGCACCAGCAGGGCGAGCAGCGCGCGCAGCTGTTCGCCGCGCAGCTTCTGGCCGACCCGCACGCCGTATTGCGCACCGATCACGCCCGCCACCATCAGGATGAAGGCGAGCACGATATCGACGGAATAGTTGGTCGTGGCCTGCACCACGGTCGTATAGGCGGTGACGAAGATGATCTGGAACAGCGAGGTTCCGACGACGACATTGGTGGGGATGCGCAGCAGGTAGATCATCGCCGGCACCATGATGAAGCCGCCGCCGACACCCATGACGGAGGTGAGGATGCCGATGCCGAAGCCCAGCCCGATGACGGGGATGACGCTGAGATAGATCTTCGATTTCTTGAAGCGCATCTTCAGCGGCAGGCGATGCACCCAGTTGTGCTGGCCGGGCCGGCGCAGCGAAACGGGCTGGTTGCTCGCCGAGCGGCGCATGGCGCGGATGCTTTCCAGCAGCATCAACGTGCCGACCGTGCCGAGCAGCACGACATAGAGCAGCGAGATGACGAGGTCGAGCTGGCCGACGCTGCGCAGCAACGCGAAGATCCAGATACCGACGGTGGCGCCCGCCAGACCGCCGAACAGCAGCACCGTGCCGAGCTTCACATCCAGCGTTCCGCGCCGGAAATGCGAGAGCGCGCCGGACATGGACGAGGCGACGACCTGGTTTGCGCCGGTGGCAACCGCGACGACGGGGGGGATATTGTAGAAGATGAGCAGCGGCGTGATCAGGAAGCCGCCGCCGACGCCGAACATGCCGGACAGGAAACCGACGGCCGCACCCATGCCCAGAATGATGAAGATGTTCACCGAGAGCTCTGCAATGGGCAGGTAGACAGTCACAACGGAACCCCGATCGGCAGTTTTGCCCTTGCGGGCTTACCTTGGCAGTCGCTTTTCACCCTATGCCTGCCGCCGCGGCGCCTCTTCGGCAGGCTGCGCATGCAGGAAAGCGCCCCGCCGTTGAAGGGGATGCCCCCGTCACGGCTGGTCACGCCTTGCATCACGCAAGAATTCGTCACACGGCGGCTGCCTTTCGGCCCACCATGGCCGCCGTCACGATGATAACGTTTGAGGAACGGATATCATCCTGAAGCGGCTTCAGATTTGCACCGCATAATTCCGTAAATCAGGGCCGATTTATGGATGGAATCATGCCGTGCATTCAAAATGCCACAGCCTTCTTTACATGGCGTGAACGACACGCTGCTGGCTTTTGTCATGACTGCGGGTTGGGCCTGCGGGCCGGGAAAGTGTCAACCGAAGAGGGCCCCTCTTCGGGGCCCTCGGTCGAAAGCCGGTCAGCCCGGCTGTTTGTTGCGCTTCAGAAGCTCGGTGACGAGCGCATCGTCGATCTCGCCCGTCTGTTTCTGGCCGACGGATTTCTGGAATGCCTTGATGGCCGCCACCGTCTTGTTGCCCATCTCTCCATCCGGCGTGCCGGCATTGAAGCCGTTGTTGTTGAGGATGGCCTGGATGTTGCGGATGGCCTTCTTCATGTCGACGCTGGCGGTCTTGACCGCCGCACCGGCCCATTCGTCCGGCAGTTCGGCGGAGTTGGCCTTTTCATCGAGCGGCTGCGGCTTCCACAGCTCGACCTTCGCCTTGGCGCTGGTCAGCTGCTCGGGGCGCATGGCGTTGGCCACCTCGTCGCGCTTGCCGGCGGCGTCGCGGTCGCCGTCACGGGCGGCGATGGCGAACCACTTGTAGGATTCTTCCAGGTCCTGCTTCACGCCGTTGCCGCGTGCATAGAGGATGGCGAGGTTGAACTGGCTGTCGCGCACACCGAGTTCGGAGGCCTTCTGGAACCACTTCGCCGCGCCGTCGAAATCGGGCGCCGCATTGCCGATGCCGGTGGCGAGCAGGACGGCGAGATTATGCATGGCGCTCGCATTGCCCTTGTTGGCCGCGACCTCGTAGAGCTTGCGGGCATGCTCCAGGTCGCGTTCGACGCCCTGGCCCTTCTCGTAGAGATTGGCGAGCCGGTATTCGGCCGGCGCGAAACCGCGTGCGGCGGCAAGCTCGTACCAGCGGGCGGCTTCCTTGAGATCGACGGCAACGCCGCGACCGTCCGTATAGCGCGCACCGATCTCGAACAAAGCGAGCGGATCGCCGCCCTTGGCCGCCGTGGCGAGCGATGCGGGCGTGATCGCCTCGGGAACGACGATCGCCGCCGTCTGCGTCTGATCGACCGGCGCGGTCTCCTGCGTTGCGTTCACATTGTCCTGGCCGGCCAGCGGCGCCGCTTCCGGCGTCGTCACCGGTTCGAAGCCGGCCGTGTCGGCGTCTTCGGTCACCGAGGGCGTGGTCAGCATGTCCGCACCCCGCGTGGCGGCGGACATTGGTGTCGTGCCGTCGGCGGTGCCCGTGCCGGCAATATTGCGCTCTGCCGGGCCCGGATCGGTCACGGCCTTTTCGCCGGCCACCGGCGCGGTGCCGGCATTCGCCGTTGCCGCTTCGCCCGTTTCGGTGGCGGCGGGCGTGGTGTTCTCACCGCTCACCGCCGTCTGCTCGATGACGACGGGCGCGCTGTCGCCGCGCACCAGCGTGTTGACGAGCGGATAGGACATGATGGCAAGCAGTGCCGCGCCGACGGCCAGAAGGATCGGCCGGCGGTGACGGGCAAAGGCCGATCCCGATGCCGGCTGCGCGTCCTTGGCGGGCTTTTCGCCCTTCTTCGCCGGAGCGACGCGCGACATCGCATCGCTTTCCTCGGCGGCAAGGCGGGCGGCGCGGCGGGCGGCGGCGATGTAATCGGCCTTGTCCGTCTCGGTTGCGGCGCTCGAACGGCCACCGGAAGCCTGGCCGGCGCGCACGCGCTCGAGGATACGGCGGACGTCGGGCGTGCCCGAGCCGGGCTCGAGAAGTTCGTTGGCCACTTCCGGCGCCAGTTCGTCGGCCGCGTCGAGCGACGGCGTCGGCTCGATGTGCTGCCGCTCGACCGGCCGTACGGCCGGCTCCTTGCGGCCGGGCGACAGCCGCCGCTTCAGGCCGGCCAGCAGGCCCTTGGGCTGCTCGTCCCTGGGCTGCTCGTCCCTGGGCTGCTCGTCCTTGGCGCCGTCTTCGGAGAGATCGGCTTCTGCGGCAGAGGCCAGCGCGTCATGCTGCGCCTCGCGTTCCGGGGCGGGGATGTGCTCGACCGCGATCTCCGGGAAGCGGCTTTCCTCATGGTCGTCGACAGGGGCGTTGCGGCGCTGCTGCGTGCCGAAACCGTCGTCGTCGAACGGATAGTCGTGAACGCCGAGGCTGTCGGCGTGGGCGGTCTCCATGGCCGGCATTTCGGCGCGCGGCATGGCGGCGGGCTCACGTCGGCCGAAGCTTTCGCGCGGCGCGTCGAAATCCTCAAGCCGGCCGGCGATCTGCACCAGCGTCTCGTGAAGCGCGTCGAAGGTGCGCGCCGTGCGGTCCTCGCTCGACCGCGTCAGTTCCTCGAGCGCACGCAGGTCGGAAGCAAGGCCGGCGATCGCGTCCATGTCGGTGTTGCCGGCGACGGCCGGGCCGGCGTGGCGATAGGCCTCCATGACGGCCTCGGCGGCCTGGCGGGCCGCTTCGACGATATATTCGTCATTGGTCGCCATGTAATCTTCGATGGTGGCGAGACGGCTTTCGACATCCGACGGCACGCCGCCGAAGGCCGCCGGTGCGGAGGGCGTGCCGATCAGCGTGGAAAGGTGGGCGATCTGCGCTTCCAGCCCGCGCAGCGCTTCATGGTCGCCCGCGGGCGCCGTACGGGTCGCGTCCAGCCGGTCGGCGATGGCGGTAAGGCGTCCCTCGATCTCGGAGAAACGATCCTCCTGGAACGGGCTGCCGACAGGCGTATCGAGCCGGTCGATGCGGCGGGCGAGCGTATCGAGACGCTCGGCCAGCTCGCCGTTGACGCTGCCCTGGTCGAGCGCGTCGATCTTGCGGGAAATGTCGGAGAGGTAATAGGCAAGCTCGTCGCCGCCGACGAGCGGCGTGACCTGCTGGCTCTGCTCCATCATGCGCGACAGCTCTTCGATGCGCTCTTCGAGGCGCAGCGCCGTGCGCTCGTTCGACAATTCCTCGATCCGGCTGGCCAGCGCCTCCAGACGCAGGCCCAGCCCCTGTTCCTGCGCGGGCGCCGGGCGGCGGGCGATCATGTCGAGCTGCCCGGCAAGGTCGGCGATCCGGCCTTCGAGGCGCTGCATCATGCCGGTGTCGGCGGACGCGCCCTGCTGCATGCGCCCGGCCGCCGCAATGGCGCGGGTGATCTCGTCGAGGCGTGCGTCGAGCCCCTCGAACTGCGAGGAGACGGCCGTGACGAAGCGGCCGCCATCCGGCTCGACGCGACGGCCGAGGCCGTCGATCGCGTCGGCGATCATCTCGATCTTGTCTTCCAGCGCGCGGATGGCGGGTGTGGCGCTCATCGCGCTGATCTGGTTCTTCAGCTCGTCGAGGCGATAGGCCAGCGCCACGAGCTCGTCGTCGCGCGCCTGGTCGAAGACCGACAGCTTCTGCTCGACGCCGTTCCAGCGGTCTTCCATGCGGCGCACGGAATCTTCGCGCGCCAGCCCGTCGAGCACGGAGCGCAGCTCGTCGAACTCGACGCGCAGGCCATCCGTGTGGCCGGACTGGCGGCCGAGCTGGTTGATGCCGGTGGCGAGGCGCTGCAGTTCGGCGCGCAGGTCGTCCGTGTTGCCGCGGCCTTCGGCCATCTGGCGGATGCCGCGGATTTCGGAGCGCAGCGTGTGCATCTCGCGTTCCAGCCCGTCGGCGATATCCTTCTTGAGGTCCTGACGCAACGAAACGAGCGCCTTGGCGATATCCTCGACGGAATTGTCGCCGCGCGCCGGCGCGGCGACCGAATGGCTGCCATAGGCGGCCTGCGCCTGCTGGGCGGCGGCATGGTGATCGTTCGAGAGCGGGCGGCGCTCGACACGCTGGACGGCACGCTCGCGCGTGTCGTCGATGGCGCGCTGGCGCTGCAGGATTTCCGAAACCGGATCGTCGCGCAACGGAAGGTTGCGCTGCGGCTCGTAGCGGGACTGTTCGGCGCGCGGCGTATAGCGCTCGGGGGCATAGCGCTCTTCGGCACGCCCGCGCGGATCGCGGCCGCCCATCAGCCCCTCGATGCGGGCTTCCAGCCCCTCGATGGTGCGATTGAGCGCGTCGAGCGAAGACCGTTCGCCATGACGTTGCGGGTTTCGCGATCCGTTCATCTTGCCTCGCTTTGGCGGCCACCGGCCTGCCGGGAGATACCCTTGACGGCGCGGCCCGCCCGGCTGCGCCCTTCCTGCGTTTTGCGGGAAACCGTACCGTCCCTGCCTCACCCGGATCTCCGATCCAGGCACCGCAGAGGAAAGCCGAAATGATTCCCGATCCCACGCCCTCAGGCGCCACAATTCATGAAACGTGGTAAACAAGGGGTTAACCCGCGCGGAATTTTTTTAACGATTTGCTCATAGACTGGCTTTCGCAAGGCGGTGCGCCCCGTTGTGGCACCGCAACCTGCACCGCGCAGCTTCGCCGCGGCTGGACACGACAGCGATCGTTACCCTCCCCGTCCCTGCCCGGAATGATAATTTCGTCGCACCGTGCGTTTTGACGTTTACGCAAACGTCAAAATTTCATACTATCCTTCCCAAGGAGCGGACCGAGGTCCGCGGGATAGGTGAGGAACGCAGACGATGCCGATCTACAAGGCCCCCGTGAATGACACGCTTTTCATCCTGAACGACGTCCTGTCGCTGGAGCGCTACAACAACCTGCCCGGTTTCGCCGACGCGACGGGCGACATGGTGGAGGCCATTGCCGGCGAGGCCGCAAAGCTTGCCGAGGAAGTGCTGTTTCCCGTCAACCTTTCCGGGGATCAGGAAGGCTGCAAGCGCGCGGACGACGCCACGGTGACGACGCCGAAGGGCTTCAGGCAAGCCTACGATCTCTATCGCCAGGGCGGCTGGATCGGCCTCGCCGTGCCGGAGGAATTCGGCGGCCAGGGCCTGCCCTACGTGCTGCATACCGCCGTCGGCGAATATATGTCGTCCGCCAATATGGCGCTCACCATGTATCCTGGTCTCACGCAGGGCGCGATCGCCGCGATCCTCGTGCACGGTTCCGATGAGCAGAAGGCCGCCTACCTGCCGAAGATGGTGGAGGGCACCTGGACCGGCACCATGAACCTGACGGAGCCCCATTGCGGCACCGATCTGGGCCTGCTGCGCACCAAGGCCGTGCCACAGCCCGACGGCTCCTACAGGATCTCAGGCCAGAAGATCTTCATCTCCGCCGGCGAGCACGACATGTCGGAGAATATCGTGCATCTCGTCCTCGCCCGCATCGAGGGCGCGCCGGAGGGCACCAAGGGCATCTCGCTCTTCATCGTGCCGAAATTCATCCTCAAGGACGATGGCACGCCGGGTGAGCGCAACGGCGTCACCTGCGGTGCGATCGAACACAAGATGGGCATCCACGGCAACGCCACCTGCGTCATGAATTACGACGAGGCGACCGGTTTCCTCATCGGCACGGAGAACAAGGGCCTCAACGCCATGTTCGTCATGATGAACGAGGCCCGGCTCGGCGTCGGCCTTCAGGGCCTGTCGATCGCCGAAATCGCCTACCAGAACGCCGCCCAGTATGCCCGCGAACGTCTCCAGGGCCGTTCGCTCTCCGGCGCCAAGAACCCGGACGGCAAGGCCGATCCGCTGATCGTGCATCCCGATATCCGCCGCACCCTGATGACCATCAAGGCCTGGACGGAGGGCGGCCGCGCCTTCACGCTGTGGACGGCCCTGAAATCGGATATCGCCCATCGTTCCGCCGATGAGGCCGAGCGCCAGGCGGCCGACGACATTCTCGGCCTGATGACGCCCATCCTCAAGGGCGTGCTCACCGACAAGGGCTTCGACCACGCCGTCATGGCCCAGCAGGTCTTCGGCGGCCACGGCTATATCGAAGAGCACGGCATGAGCCAGTATGTGCGCGATGCGCGCATCGCCATGATCTACGAGGGCGCCAACGGCATCCAGGCGCTCGACCTCGTCGGCCGCAAGCTCGGCATGAACGGCGGCCGCGCCGTCATGGCGCTGTTCAAGGAAATCGGCGATTTCTGCGAGGAGAACCGCAGCGACGAGAAGCTTGCGCCTTTCACGAAGGGCCTCAAGAAGGGCTTGAACGACCTTCAGGCCTCCACCATGTGGTTCATGCAGAACGCCATGGCCAAGCCCGACAATGCCGGCGCCGGCTCGACCGATTACATGCACCTCTTCGGTCTCGTCGTCATCGGCTACATGTGGGCGAAGATCGCCAAGGCCGCGGAAGCGGGCCTCGCCGGCGGTGCCGGAGAGCGGGAGGATTTCCTGAAGAACAAGCTCGTCACGGCAAAGTTCTTCATGGAGCGCCTGATGCCGGAAACCGCCCTGCGCAAGACCCGCATCGAGGCCGGCGCGGACACGGTGATGGAGCTGGCGGCGGAGGCTTTCTGAGCGGATTGTGAGCGGAGGAGGAAAGTTATATATTCGTATAACTTTCCATGGAGGTGACGATGGCAACGTCTACACTGCGCAATGTCGGCGGATCGGTGATGATGACCGTGCCCAAGCCGGTGCTTGAGGAACTTGGCCTTCAGGCCAATACCAAAGTCGAGATCACCGTTGAAAACGGTCGCTTGATCGCTGTGGCTCGTTCCCGCCCCAAATACACACTCGAGGAACTGGTCGCCCAGTGTGACCTTGATGCGCCGCTTTCAGATGAGGACCGTGAATGGCTGAATGATCCACCGGTCGGCCGGGAAGTCATCTGATGAACCGGGGCGAGGTCTGGCACGTCGATCTTGAGCCGACGCAGGGCCGCGAGCAGGCCGGCGCCCGCTATGTCCTCGTGGTGACGGATGCCCTCTTCAACAAGGTCGGCATCCCGATCGTGGCCCCGATCACGTCAGGCGGAGAGTTTGCCCGGTTCCGTGGGTTTGCCATTTCCCTTTCCGGCGCCGGGACGAGAAGCAACGGCGTCGTCTTGTGCAACCAACTGCGCGCCGTCGACCTGAAAGCCCGTGGAGGCAAGTTCATCGAACGGGTTCCTGATTTCATCATGGATGAGGTCCTGGCGCGCGTGACGACATTTTTCGAATGATGGTTTCGGCTGAAAGGCCATAGGGAGAAGAGAATGACCGACGTCTTCATCTATGATCATGTGCGCACCCCGCGCGGGCGCGGCAAGAAGGACGGATCGCTGCACGAAGTGCCGTCCGTGCGGCTTGCCGCGAAGGTTCTGGAAGCGGTGCGCGACCGCAACGGGCTCGACACGGAAAAGGTCGACGACATCATCATGGGCTGCGTCGATCCCGTCATGGACGCCGGCGCCGTCATCCCGAAGGCCGCAGCCTTCGAGGCCGGCTACTCCACGAAGGCGCCGGGCATGCAGATCTCGCGCTTCTGCGCCTCAGGCCTCGATGCCGTGAATTTCGGCGCGGCGAAAATCGCGCAGGGTGCCGACGACCTCGTCGTAGCCGGCGGCGTGGAATCCATGTCGCGCGTCGGGCTCGGCATGTCTGGCGGCGCCTGGTTCATGGACCCCTCGGTCAATTTCCCGGCCTATTTCATGCCGCAGGGCGTCTCCGCCGACCTGATCGCCACCAAATACGGCTTCTCCCGCGACGATGTCGATGCCTATGCCGTCGAGAGCCAGAAGCGCGCCGCCCATGCCTGGCAGAACGGCTACTTCAACAATTCCGTCGTGCCGGTGAAGGACATCAACGGTCTCGTCATCCTCGACCGTGACGAGCACATGCGCCCCGGCACCGACATGCAGGCGCTCGCACAGTTGCAGCCGTCCTTCCAGATGCCCGGCGAGATGGGCGGCTTCGAGGCCGTCGCCATCCAGGCGCATCCGGAAATCGAAGGCATCAACTATGTGCACCATGCCGGCAATTCCTCCGGCATCGTCGACGGCGCCGCCGCCGTGCTGCTCGGCTCGAAGGAAGGCGGCGCGATCCTCGGCAGGAAGGCGCGCGGCCGCATCAAGGCCTTCGCCAATATCGGCTCCGATCCGGCGCTGATGCTGACCGGCCCGGTCGACGTCACGGAAAAGCTGCTCGCCCGCACCGGCATGCAGCTGTCCGACATCGACCTTTTCGAACTCAACGAGGCCTTCGCCGCCGTCGTCCTGCGCTATATGCAAGCCTTCGACATCCCGCACGACAGGATCAACGTCAATGGCGGCGCCATCGCCATGGGCCACCCGCTCGGCGCGACCGGCGCGATGATCCTCGGCACCGTGCTCGACGAACTGGAACGCCGCGACCTCAACACCGCCCTCGTGACACTGTGCATCGGCGCCGGCATGGGCACGGCGACGATCATCGAACGGGTCTGAGAGAGGTAAGCCACGCTCTCTCCGGTCGTCATCCTCGGGCTTGGCCCGAGAATCCACAGCCCGGAGCTGGATGGTCGGGTCAAGCCCGACCATGACGGAGGAGAGGACAGCGTGTGAAGCCAGATAGATTTCAAGGGAGAGGAATCCCATCATGAGCGCATACAAGAACTTCACCATCGAGACCGACGCCGACGGCATTGCGCTGGTCACCTGGGACATGCCCGACAAGTCGATGAACGTCTTCACCGTCGAGGTGATGGACGAGCTGGACAAGATCATCGACCAGGTCGTGGCCGACGGCGCCATCAAGGGTGCGGTCATCACGTCGGGCAAGTCCTCCTTCTCCGGCGGCGCGGATCTCTCGATGATCAAGGCGAGCTTCGACCTCCTGAAGGACGCGCAGGCTGCCGATCCCGCGACCGCCGTGCAGAAACTGTTCGAAACCACGGGCCGCATGACCTGGCTGTTCCGCAAGCTGGAGACCTCCGGCAAGCCCTGGGTCTCCGCCATCAACGGCACCTGCATGGGCGGCGCCTTCGAAATGTCGCTTGCCTGCCACGGCCGCGTCGCCTCGAATGCCAAGTCGGTCAAGATCGCGCTGCCCGAGGTCAAGGTCGGCATCTTCCCCGGCGCCGGCGGCACCCAGCGCGTGCCGCGCCTTGCCAATGCGCAGGACGCGCTGCAGATGATGACGACCGGCTCGTCGCTGACCGGCGCGCGCGCCAAGGCGATGAACCTCGTGCACCAGGTCGTCGAGCCCGACCAGCTCATCCCCGCCGCCAAGCAGATGATCAAGGACGGCCTCAAGCCCGTCCAGCCCTGGGACGAGAAGGGCTTCAAGGCGCCCGGCGGCGGCATCTGGACGCCGGCCTCCGCCCAGCTCTGGCCGGCCGCCCCCGCCATCCTGCGCCGCGAGACCGCCGGCAATTATCCGGGCGCGCTCGCCATCCTGAAATGCGTCTATGAAGGCCTTCAGGTGCCGTTCGAGACGGGCCTGAGGATCGAGCAGCGCTACTTCACCCACATCCTGCAGACGACCGAAGCCTTCTCGATGATCCGGTCGCTGTTCATCTCCATGCAGGAGCTCGGCAAGGGCGCGCGCCGGCCGGCCGGCATTCCCAAGGCGGAGTTCAGGAAGGTCGCCGTCGTCGGCGCCGGCTTCATGGGCGCCTCCATCGCCTATGTGACGGCCGCCGCCGGCATTCCGGTGGTCCTCATCGACCGCGACCAGGAGGCCGCCGACAAGGGCAAGACCCATTCCGAAGGCCTCGTCACCGGTGCCATCGGCAAGGGCCGCATGTCCAGGGAGGACGGCGAAAGGCTGCTGTCCCTCATCACCCCGACCCCCGATTATGCCGCGCTCGCCGATGCCGACCTCGTCATCGAAGCCGTCTTCGAGGACCGCACGGTCAAGAAGGAGGTGACCGAGAAGATCGAGGCCGTGCTGCGCGAGGACGCCATCTTCGCCTCCAACACCTCGACGCTGCCGATCACGGGCCTCGCCAGGAATTCGAAGCGGCCGGACCAGTTCATCGGCATCCACTTCTTCTCGCCGGTCGAGAAGATGATGCTGGTGGAGGTCATCCTGGGCAAGGAAACGGGCGACAAGGCGCTCGCCACCGCTCTGGATTATGTCGCCGCCATCAAGAAGACGCCGATCGTCGTGAACGATACACGCGGCTTCTACGTCAACCGCTGCGTCTTCCGCTACATGGCCGAAGCCTATGACATGCTGATCGAAGGCGTGCCGGCGGCGATGATCGAGAATGCCGCCAAGATGGCCGGCATGCCGGTCGGCCCGCTGTCGCTCAACGACGAGGTGGCCGTCGACCTCTCCTACAAGGTCTTCAAGGCGGCCATCGCCGATCTCGGCGAAAAGGCCGTCGATCCGCGCCACATGGAACTGGTGACCACGCTGGTGGACGGCGAAGGCCGCCTCGGCCGCAAGGCCGGCAAGGGCTTCTACGACTACCCGCCGAAGCCGGCGAAAAAGAAGCTGTGGCCCGGCCTGAAGGACCTCTACCCGCAGCAGAAGCCCGAGGATGTCGATATCCAGGTGCTGAAGCAGCGCCTGCTCGTCACCATCGCGCTGGAAGCCGCCCGCACCATGGAGGAAGGCATCGTCACCGATCCGCGCGAGGCCGATGTCGGCTCCATTCTCGGTTTCGGCTTCGCCCCCTATACCGGCGGCACGCTGTCCTACATCGACGGCATGGGCGCAAAGGCCTTCGTGGCACTCTGCGAGAAACTGGCCGCCCGATACGGCAGCCACTTCCAGCCGACGCCGCTCTTGAAGGACATGGCCGCCAAGGGCGAAACCTTCTACGGCCGCTTCGCGCCGGAGGCGAAGAAGGCCGCCTGAGCGCCCTGCCCGACACGCCATGCAGGGGCGGCCGTCTGGCCGCCCTTTTCTTTTGCGCACCGCGATTTCCGGCCAAAAATAAAAACGCGATTCCGATAAATTGAATTTCCAAAAGAGGCGATCGATCACCGTATTTTCCGGCGGTCCGCGCGAATCCCTCCAGAAAAATTTTGCAAAACCATTGCATTATCGGGAATAAACTTTATATAGATGCCATCGATAACTGCTTGCGACCTTTGCCACCGAGCCCTGCTCTTCGTCAGATTTCCTTTCAAGATCGATCAATAACGGGAAAAACATCTCCCGATTACACTAGCGATGAAAAGGATATCGTTATGAATTCAGGTACCGTAAAGTGGTTCAACAGCACCAAAGGCTTCGGCTTCATTCAGCCTGACGATGGCTCGACCGACGTGTTCGTGCACATCTCGGCTGTCGAACGTGCGGGCATGGGCTCGCTGAACGAAGGCCAGAAGATCACGTACGACATCGTCCGTGACCGCAAGTCCGGCAAGAACTCTGCCGACGGCCTCCGCGCCGCATAAGAATTGTCGTTCCTCCTCGCTGACCACGGATGTACTGGCAGTGAAGAGTTCGAATGACGGGAAGAGGTCGGGGTAACGCCCGGCCTTTTTGTTTCGACAACCTTGCGGGCACCCGCAAAGGAGATTTTCATGAGCCGTAAAACCTACGCCATCGGAGACCACGTCCTGCTCAGGGCCGGCCTTTCCCGCGCGACCACGGGTGAACGGACCTGCCGCATCGTCGGCGTCCTGCCGGCCGATCACGGCGAGGTTCAGTATCGCGTGCGCCTGGAAGGCGAAAACTTCGAACGCCGCATCGTGCAGAGCGATATCGAGGCGGACGACACGATCGCCGGCGCGCCGCGCACGAACGGAAAGCGCGAAGCGCCCCGCGCGGGCAGCCCGTGGCTTAAACCACTCACCATCCGCACCGCACGGTAATCCGGACCGGATTGCCGGCGCGAAATCCCACCGAATGCGGCTATGCCGCGAGAAAGGACATACCTTGCAGGTTCTCGTCAGGGACAACAATGTCGACCAGGCACTGCGTGTGCTGAAGAAGAAGATGCAGCGCGAAGGCCTCTTCCGCGAAATGAAGGCGCGCAGCGCCTTTGAAAAGCCGTCGGAAAAGCGCGTCCGTGAAAAGGCCGAAGCGATCCGCCGCCAGCGCAAGCTCGCGCGCAAGAAGATGCAGCGCGAAGGCCTGCTGCCTGCGCCCAAGAAGGCCGTGCGTCCGGGACGCTGAGACATGCCGACCGGGTGACGACCGCGTCACCCGGCAAACCCGCCCAGAACGATTCAGACCAGAACGGTTCAGAAAGGGGATATCATGGACATGACCAAGGATACGCTTTCCACCCCGGTCAAACCGTCCTCGCAGGCCAAGGCGGCCGCGACGGACAGCGCCGCGCGTACCATCATCGCCAGCGAAGTGACCGCGCGCGAAAAGAAGACCGCACGCCTGCGCGCCCTGCGCATGGAGCAGGAGGCCATCCAGGAGAAGGCCGAGCCGGCGGCCAAGACCAAAAAGGCTCCGGCCGCCAGGAAGCGCTGATCGCGCCGCCTATTTCGTCACGACGAGCCTGGCATGCATGCCGGCCTCGTAGTGGCCCTTGATGTTGCAGAGCAGAAGATAGGTGCCGGGTTGCAGCTTTGCCCTCAGCACCCCATCGGCACCCGGCTTGAGGTCGGCGACCTCGCCCAGGCTCTTCAGCTTCGTCTCGTCCACGCGATGCTTTGCCGCGACGACGGGAATTTTCTGGTCCGGCGATTTCAACTTCACCAGCACCATTTCATGCGCCTCGCCCACCGCCTCGTTGTGGACCTGGAACACGACGTCGCCGGCCTTGATCGTCGGCTGGTCGATCGACAGCGTCATCGGCCCGCCGCCTTCCCCGCCCTCGACGACCTTCACGGTCGTTGCGGCGAAGGCGGGTGCCGCGAGGCAGAGCGTGGCGAGAACGGCAAGCGTGGTCATGCGGTGGGTCATGGCGTCAACCTTTCCTGAAAGCCCGACGCCCTGCTAGGCCGGTTTGCTGACGGGCAACTGAACGGTGCCGTCAGAAGGTGATCGTCACGGATGGAGCGCTCCGCTTATGCGGGCCGTGGAAGACCGCCTCGATATTGTTGCCGTCAGGGTCGAGCAGGAAGGCGGC
This sequence comes from Shinella sumterensis, assembly GCF_004514425.2. Lineage (GTDB taxonomy): Bacteria > Pseudomonadota > Alphaproteobacteria > Rhizobiales > Rhizobiaceae > Shinella > Shinella sumterensis. The sequence continues at coordinate 1,119 of NZ_MYFN02000018.1, read as the reverse complement.
GAAATAGCCGGGGTGATAGGCGCGCTTTCCCGGCGCGCCATTGTCCGTGCCGCCGGCGGCGAGGCCCGCTTTGTAGAAGGCCTCCACCATCGCCTCGTCCGCAGCCTGGAACGCCAGGTGATGCCGCCCGGTCAGGGCTCCTGTCGCGGCCGCGCTGTCGCTGCCGGAGACGAACAGCTCGTCGAACCAGAAATACTTTTCCTCCGCGCCGCCGAGCGGAATGTTCAGCGCGCCGAGCACCGCCTCGTAGAACCTCCGGCTGGCCTCGAGGTCGCGCACGACGAGCTGGATATGGTCGATCAGCCGGCCGCGATGCAGTTCATTGGTTTCCATCTGCTGTCCTCCTTTTCTCCAACGTCATACTAGGCCGGCAGGCCGCCTCGGCAATATCTGTTTGCGTTTTCCTTCGTCCTGCCCCCATGCAATCCGCCGCAAACCGTGGCGCTGCTTTTTTCCCACACTTCTCTTCTGGCGTCATCCTCGGGCTTGACCCGAGGACCCACAGCCGCATGCGCCGCCGTCCTCGCCGCCCCCCATCCGGGGACGTAAACGCATCGCATCCCCTGATTTTCCAACAAAATCCCGCGCCGATTTCCCCGCCTTCCCCAACCATGCCTACAATCCTCCCATCCCGCCCTCGGATACACCGCAAGGCGTTGCGGCGAGGCGGGGTCGGCGCGGGGCGTGAGGGGATGACGCGAAACCTCATGCACCGGGCCTGCGGAAAATGGTCTCCCTCCGGCGACACGGGGGAAATGGCGGGATGTCGGACCGATCCTGTCGTTTCACGCCCCGAACGGCGCGCCGGGCGTGCCTGTGCGGCACACAAGGGGATCGGCATTGGCGGATGCGTCGGCATCGTCCGCCGGGATGGAGAAAGGCCGGGAGGTGGAGACACCTTCCACGGAGCGCCAAGGCGTGCGCGACGGTTGTCAAACGGCACTGGCCATTCCGGAAACCGGCGAAGGACACCGCCTTTTCGATCCTTGCAGAGAGACCGGAGTCGCGGGCAAAAACCGCCGAACGGGGCGCCGGAAGGTGTCACCTATTCATTCTCAGTCGAGGCAGCTTCCGGCGCCCCGTCCGAATGCTCTTTGAAACCACGGGCGAAACCGCCGC
>NZ_MYFN02000017.1 GCF_004514425.2 Shinella sumterensis | reverse complement strand
GACCAAGAACACCATCCTCAAGGTCTATGACGGCCGCTTCAAGGATATCTTCCAGCAGGTCTTCGACGCCGAATTCGCCGAGAAGTTCAAGGAAGCCAAGATCTGGTACGAACACCGCCTGATCGACGACATGGTCGCTTCGGCGCTGAAATGGTCCGGCGGTTACGTCTGGGCGTGCAAGAACTACGACGGCGACGTGCAGTCCGACATCGTGGCGCAGGGCTTCGGCTCGCTCGGCCTGATGACCTCGGTCCTCATGACGCCCGACGGCAAGACGGTGGAAGCCGAAGCCGCGCACGGCACGGTGACCCGTCACTACCGCCAGCACCAGAAGGGCGAGGAAACCTCGACCAACTCGATCGCCTCGATCTTCGCCTGGACGCGTGGCCTTGCCCACCGCGCCAAGCTGGATGGCAATGCGGAACTGGCGAAGTTCTCCGAAACGCTGGAGAAGGTCTGCGTCGAGACCGTCGAATCCGGCTTCATGACCAAGGATCTCGCGCTCCTCATCGGCCCCGACCAGCCTTGGCTCTCCACCACCGGCTTCCTCGACAAGATCGACGAAAACCTTCGCAAGGCCATGGCGGCCTGATCGGCCGACGCACATCCAGCCGACCGTCCGCATAGGCATAGGTCTCGACATAACGGCCAACCAGGCCACGCGTCACCGCGGTCTCCTCCAGCATGATCCGCTTGCGCTCGAACGAAAACGTCAGCTGCGATCCGACATAGCGCTGCTCGCGCTTGCACAGGATCTCAGTCAACCGATCCGGCGCCAGATTCAGCGGCCGATGCAGATCGTCGGGACGGGCAGGGACGATTGCAAAACGCGCGTTGTAGTCCTCTATGAAGCCCGGCAAGAACGCATTGCCCGCCTCCATGCTGTCGATGCCAGAAAGCCTGAGCTCCTTGACCAGGCGATCCTGCAGCGTCCGGTTCATCCGCTCGACCCGCCCCTTGGCCTGGCTCGAATTTGCACAGAGAATCTCGATGTTCAGCTCGCAGAGCGCACGCCCGAACTGGGTCATGCCCTGACCACCCCTGGCATCCTTCTTCGCCACCCGGAACACTGAATGCTTGTCCGAATAGAAGGCAACCGGCGCGCCATGACGCTTGAGATACAGCTCCAATGCCTCGAAATAGGTGAAGGCACTTTCGGAGCGCACGAAGCGCAGCTGCATCAACCTGCCGGTCGCATCGTCGACAAATACCAGCAGCGAGCAAGACGGTCCGCGATCCTCGAACCAGCGATGCTCCGAGCCGTGCTTGCGCGACAGCCAGAGGCTGGCATCAGCCATCCAGCTGCGCACCGTCTCGCGCGATACACGCAGTCCATCGCGCTCGGCCAGCTTCTCCGTCGCCAATGTCGGTCCGAAATCCGCATAGCGTTCGCGAACCAGCGTCATCGCATAATCGCGAACCTCGTCGCTGATCCGGTTGTTCGAGGGCCGACCGATTGCCTTGTGCCGGATCGAAGCCGCGCCGCCAGTCCGCATGCGCTCCAGCAGCCGGCGCACCTGGCGCTCGCTCAGATCAAGCACATGCGCCGCCGATACCGTGGTCATCCGGCCGGCAACCACCTTCGACAAAGTCTCGATCCGTTGCAGATCGCGCTCGCTCATCGCTATCAATCCCATCTGCAATCTCCCAGGCATCGTTCAGGCCCGGGGAGTGTGACATTCCAACTTTGCAGAATCAGGACACTTCAACTTTGCGGCTACAAAAAAAGATCGCGTAATCTGAATTATGGAACAAACTGGCCTTGTCAAACGACGAGCGTAGCGGGCGGCGACCAGCCCGCCAGCATCTAAGCGGTGCCGGCGGGCGTCGTCATACTCGTATTACGCGGCGAGAATGACTTTCATGGCCTTTTCGCGGGCAGCGTTGCCGAACACGTCGTAGGCGTCGAGGATCTGGTCGAGACGGAAGCGGTGCGTGATGAGCTTGCCGGGGTCGAACTTTCCGGCCTTCACGGTCTTCAGCAGCATCGGCGTCGTGTTGGTGTTGACGAGGCCCATCGAGATGTTGATATTCTTGATCCAGAGATCCTCGATGTGGAGTTCCACCGGCTTGCCGTGAACGCCGACATTGGCGATCTTGCCGCCGGCCGAGACGATCTTTTGGCAGATGTCGAAGGTCGCGGGCACGCCGACGGCCTCAATGGCCACATCAACACCCTGGCCGCCGGTCAGGTCCATGATGCGCGACGCCGCGTCTTCCTCGCCGACCTGGATCGTGTCGGTGGCGCCGAACTGGCGAGCGAGCGCCAGGCGCGCCGGATCCATATCGATCATCACGATCCTGCCCGGCGAATAGAACTGCGCCGTCAGAAGTGCGGACATGCCGACCGGTCCCGCGCCGACGATGGCGATCGCATCGCCCGGCTTCACGCCGCCCGCCTGCACGCCGATTTCAAGACCGGTCGGCAGGATGTCCGAGAGCATGACGAGCGCTTCCTCGTCTGCGCCGTCGGGAACCGGATAGAGCGAGTTGTCGCCATGGCGGATGCGGACATATTCGGCCTGGGTTCCATCCACGGTGTTGCCGAGCTGCCAGCCGCCGTCGTCGCAATGGGAATAGAGCTGGCGCTTGCAGTTCGGGCAGGACCCGCACGAGGTGATGCAGGAGATCAGCACCGGATCGCCCTTGCGGAAATTGCGCACCGCGCTGCCGACGTCATCGACGATGCCGACCCCTTCATGGCCGAGCGTGCGCCCTTCGCCGACGCTGGGCACATCGCCCTTGAGAATGTGCAGGTCACTGCCGCAGATGGTCGTCTTCGTGATCTTCACGATGACATCCGTGGCCTCCTGAATGACCGGCTTCGGCTTTTCGACCCAATCCTTTTTCCCTGGGCCGTAATAAACAAGCGCTTTCATCAAATCCTCCCGCGGGGGCGCGCCCCTCAGCATGGTTTTGCAAAGATCACACAAACCCGTCTCCTGTCCGGATGGTGAGGCGCCCCACGGGCACCCAAGCGCAATCTAGACGAGGACGGGACGGCAATCAGAGCGAAGCCTGATCCATTCGGGAATCCGCGCATCGAAATCGGAAGCAATCGGCCAAACGCGCCCAAATCGGCTGCCGAAACGGATCGGCGGCCGCATGTCCGGTGGGAAACGGTTGGGATATCGTGCCGGCGCGCCGCTAGAGACGCGAGAAGCGGTTGCGCAATGTCTGGGATGGCGTTTCGCCGAAGCGCTGCCGGTAGAAGGCCGTCATCGCGGTGAGGTTCACATATCCCCTCGCCCCGGCAATGGACGAAACCGTCTGGCCGGGAGGCGCCTCTTCCAGCGCCTTGCGCAAGCCGTCGAGGCGTCGCGCGGTGAGGTACTCATGCGGCGTCACGCCGCGAAACCGCCGAAACCCCTCCGAAAGGCTGCGGGTGGAAATGCCGAGTTGCGCGGCAATGTCCGCGACGGATGGCGCCTCATGCGCCCTCTCCTCCATCAACCGCTCCGCTTCGCGCACATAACGGGGTGCGGCGCTGCGGGCCCCCGTCTCGAGATTGAGACCCGAGCACTCTGCCCAGCCGCGCAGCAGCTCCAGGCAGAGAGTTTCCTCGATCCGCTTTTCGATGAGCGGGCTGGAAATGCGGTTGTTCTGCGCATCGACGGACAGGGTCGCGTAGTCGAGAAGGGAGAGCCAGGGGGAATGGCCACGGCCGAAAACCAGCCGTTTCTTCCAAAGGTCGTCCTCGGGCACGAAGCCGTACCATCGCTGCGCGGTTTCCTCCATCAGCTTGTGCGGGATGGTCAGGTTGAACTGCAGGTCGTCGCCGTTGGCGATGTTCCAGTAATCGGTGCGGCTGCAATCGACGACGTAGCTGTCTCCCGCAACGGTGTCGATACCCGTACCGTCCGTGAGCGGATGGCGCACCCCGCCGCGCATGGTGTTGACCACGATGATGTTGCCCGACGACGGATCGAACTCGTCCGCCCGCGTCGGAACGCCGAAGCAGAAGCGGCTGAGCACGATCCGGCCGATCGACAGGGTGCGCAAGGTGGCGTTGGGATCGGAGCCGGCGACGAGCGGCCGCGTCGCCAGTGGCATGTAGACGCGGTGGCAGAACGCGTTGACCTCTGACCAATCACGGGACGCGTTCAGCCGGCCGCTCAAGAGTGGCTGGCCCTGCGCATCGTAAAGCAGAGCATGCTCGAGCATTTTCCGCCTCCCTCCATCCGTATCGGCATTCTGCCTGGAAACGGCGAAATATCAATTGCGCCCTTCGCCGCATGGTTTCCAACGGATGTTGCCCGTCGGCCATCTTGCCGTTTGACACTTGAAATCACATCAACCAATATGTGATCACATTTTTGACGAACCTGCTGGAGAACGGGATGGAGAGGGCGAACCTGGAGGCGCGCGCACGTGCGCTCATCGAGGCGGAAGCGGAGGTTTTTCGGGCAAGGCGTCCGCGCTGCGCGGCGGCCCACGACGAGGCGACATCGGGCTTCTTTGACGGCGTGCCGCAGCACTGGATGCTCGATTGGCCCACACCCTTTCCCCTCGTCGTGGACCAGGCAAGCGGTGTCGAACTCGTCGATCTCGACGGCAACCGCATCGTCGACGTCTGCCTCGGCGATACCGGTGCCATGTTCGGTCACGGCCCTGCCCCCGTTCTGGAGGCGCTGAAGAACGCCGGAACGCGTGGCCTCACGACCATGCTGCCCTCGTCTGACGCGCAGGTAGTCGGCCGCCTGCTGGTCGAGCGTTTCGGCCTGCCGCGCTGGCAGCTTGGCGCGACGGCGAGCGATGCCAACCGCTTTGCGATCCGCGTCGCCCGTGCTGTCACGGGCCGCGCCAAGCTGCTCGTTTTCGACGGCTGCTACCATGGCGCAGTGGACGATACGCTGGTCGATCTCGTCGACGGCAAGACCATCTCGCGGCGAAACCTGCTCGGGCAGGTCCGCGACCTCGGAGAACTCACCGTCTCCATTCCCTTCAACGACGAAGCTGCTCTTGCGAAGGCGCTTGCCGCCAACGACATTGCCTGCGTGCTCGCCGAACCGGTCATGACCAACTGCGGCATGATCCCGCCCGCGCCGGGCTTCCACGATGCGTTGCGCCGCCTCACCCGCGATGCCGGCACGCTGCTTCTCATCGACGAGACGCACACCATCTCCACCGGGCTTGGCGGCTATACGAAGGTGCACGGCCTGGAGCCTGATCTCATCGTCATGGGCAAGCCGATCGGCGGTGGTGTGCCGGTCAGCGTCTGGGGCATGACGCAGGCCATTTCGGACAGGCTGCATGTCATCCGGCGCGAACAGAGCGGGCATGGCCATTCCGGCATCGGCACGACGCTGTCCGGCAGCGCCCTCCAGCTCGCCTGCCTGCGCGCTTGCCTGGAACACGTCATGACTGAAGACGCCTATGCGAAGATGCAGGCCAATGCCGATCGCATTGAGGCCGGCTTCAAGGCCGCCATCGCCGCCGCCGGTCTCGACTGGACGGTCTCGCGCGTCGGCGCGCGTCTGGAGGTCGTCTTCTCCGCTGTACCGGTGAAAAACGCCGCGGAAGCGCGGGCTGCGGCCTCCGACACGATCGAGGCCGCGCTGCATCTTTCCATGCTGAACCTCGGCTACCTGCTGACCCCGTTCCACAACATGGTGCTGGTGAGCCCTGCCTTGTCCGAGAAACAGGCAGACGGTCTCGTCGACGCATTCTCGACCGTGATTGGGCGGCTTGCCGAGCGGAGGGCCGCCGCGTGAGCCGTGACCTCGCCACCCGTCCGGCCTCGGCCGCCGATCTTTCCGAAGCCGAGGCGTTTCTGGCCGCCCATCCGGAAATCACCGCCTTCGATCTCGTCCTGATCGACCTCAACGGCATCGCGCGCGGCAAGATCATCCGGCGGCATGAACTGTTGCCGATCTTCCGCTCCGGACGTCACCTGCCGGGCTCCATTCTCGGTCTCGACGTCACCGGCGAGGACGTCGAGGAAACCGGCCTCGTCTGGTCGGACGGCGACGCAGACCGCCGCGCCTGGCCGGTTGCCGGCTCGCTGGTGCCCCTGCCCTGGACCTCGCCGCCACGCGGCGAAGTGCGGCTGGCGCTTTATGAACTGGACGGCACGCCGATGGATGCCGACCCGCGCCATGCGCTGGCCCGGCAGGTCGGGTTGCTGGAGGCGGACGGCTTCCATCCCGTGCTCGCCTATGAGCTGGAATTCTACCTGCTGGACCGCGAGCGGACGCCGGACGGCAATTTCCAGCCACTGCGCCTGCCGCTCACGGGTGAGCGGCCGGACGGCATCCAGGTCTACGGCGTCTCCGAGCTCGACCGGCTGGAACCCTTCATCGACGCCGTCTATCGCGGCGCTGAAGCACAGGGCCTGCCTGTCGAGACGATGATCTCGGAATATGCGCAGGGCCAGTTCGAGCTGACGCTTCGCCATGGTAGCGCGCTGCGGGCGGCTGACGACCTTGCCATGCTGAAGCGCCTCATCCGGGCGCTCGCCGTGCGCCACGGCATGATGGCCTGCTTCATGGCCAAGCCGTTCGCCGGCCGGGCGGGCTCCGGCATGCATGTCCATGCCAGCCTTGGGGGCGCCGCCGGCGAGAACCTGTTTGCCGATCACGGGGAAGCTCTGTCGCCTCTCTTGAGGCATGCGGTGGCGGGCCTGCTGGAGACGATGGAGGAATCCATGCTCGTCTTCGCGCCGCACTTCAACTCGTGGCGTCGTTTTTCCGCGCAGAGCTACGCGCCGACGACCCCGACCTGGGGCACGAACAATCGCAGCGTCGCCGTGCGCATTCCCGCCGGCTCGCCCGCCGGTCGCCATCTCGAGCAGCGCGCCGCCGGCATAGATTCCAATCCCTATCTCGTGGGCGCGACGGTGCTGGCCGGCATGCGCAAAGGCATCCTTGCCAAGGCCGATCCCGGCCCGGAAACGACGGCCTATGCCGAGGGCTCCGGCGACGCACTGTCGCCGGACTGGCGCGGCGCTATCGAGACGGCGAGCCGCTCCGTCTTCCTCAGGGAAGCGCTCGGCGAGCGTCTGCACCATGTCTTCCTCGCGCTCAAGCGCGCCGAATACCGCCGCTTCGCCAACGAAGTGACCGCGCTGGAACGCACATTCTACGGTGAAATCGTCTGACCATGAAAACCTTCTACACCGCCGACCATCACCTGCATCACAGCGGCATGGAGCTGTCCTTCGGCCGCATCGTGGAAACCTTCGAAATGCCGGAACGCGCGGAGATCGTGCTTCGGCGCGTGAAGGAGGTCGGGCTCGGCCCGGTCATCGAGCCGCCGAGCTATGAGCGCGCTGTCATCGAGCGCATTCACACGCCCGACTATGTGGATTTCCTGGAAAACGTCTTTGCCGAGTGGCGCGCGGCGGGACGCGACGGCGAGGTCTGGCCCTATAGCTGGCGCCATCGCTCCATGCCGGCCATCGACACACCGCCCTCCGGTCTCGATGCACGGCTGTCCTACTACTCCTTCGACATGGCCGGATCGATCACCGAGACGACCTGGCAGGCGGCGAAACGCGCCGCCGACACGGCGCTGGCCGGCGCGGACGCCGTGCTCTCCGGCGAGCGCGCCGCCTTCTCGCTCTGCCGCCCGCCCGGCCACCATGCGGGACGCGACTTCTTCGGCGGCTATTGCTACCTCAACAATGCCGCCATCGCCGCCCAGCGCTTTCTCGACAATGGCCACGCCCGCGTCGCGATCTTCGATGTGGATTATCACCACGGCAACGGCACGCAGGAAATCTTCTACGACCGCGATGACGTGCTGCTGGCGAGCCTGCACGGCGACCCGGATTTCGAATTCCCGTTCCATCTCGGCTATGCCCGCGAGCGCGGCGCAGGCAAGGGCGAAGGTTATAACCTGAACTATCCCCTGCCCGCCGGCACGCCCTGGCCGCAGTGGCAGGCGGCTTTCGAGGATGCACACGAGAAAATCCGCGCTTACGAACCGTCAGCGCTTGTCATCTCGCTGGGCGTCGACGCGTTCAAGGACGACCCCATCTCGCAGTTCAAGCTGGAGAGCGATCACTTCCTGACGATCGGCCGCCGCATTGCCGATTTCGGCCTGCCGACGCTTTTCGTCATGGAAGGCGGCTATGCGACCGGCGCACTCGGCCTCAACGCGGTGAATGTGCTGCAAGGCTTTGGGAGCAGCTGACGGTTACAGGATTTCCGGCCATTCGCGCGCGCCGTGCTGCACGAAGAGTACCTCGACGCGAGTCTCCAGAACACGATACGCGACGATATAGGGCGTACCCGGAACGACAAGCTCCCGGGTGCCTTCGATTTCACCGACACGTCCAATAAAGGGATTGTCCGCCAATAGCCGCTTCGTCCGGAGATGGATATTGGCCGTGACCTTTGCCGCTGCCCTGGGATTGCGCTCGGCGATATAATCTCCGATCACTTCCAGCTCACGAAGATAGCGACGGGTCCAGACAACGCGCGTCACGGCGTCCGTCAAGGTTCATATTTGCTGAGGACAATCGCGATCTCGTCTTCACTTACGAAATCGCCCCGGTCAGCGTCCGCAAGGCCCGCCTCGACACCTTCGATCCACTTTTCCTGCCAGGCGAGCGAACGACCATGTGCGAGTGCGTCCTCAATGATCTGACCACGCGTCAGCGAGGAGCGCGCAGCAAGCGCATCGATGCGGCGATCGAGGTCCTTCGATATGGCATTACCTTTGCTCATGGCGCTATTCTCGCACGAACCGCCCGAACTTGCCAGTCCTGCGTCAAGCGTCCCTGTGCAGGTTGTCGCGCGAGAGGTTCTTCACGTCGCGCTCGCCGCACAGCGCCATGGTGGTGTCGAGCTCACGGCGGATGATTTCAAGCGAGCGCCGCACGCCGGCTTTGCCGCCCGCGCCGAGCCCGTAAAGGAAGGGGCGGCCGATATAGGTGCCCTTGGCGCCGTAGCAAAGTGCCTTCAGCACGTCCTGGCCGGAGCGGATGCCGCCATCGAGATGGACTTCCATCTGGTTGCCGACGGCATCGACGATGCGCGGCAGCATGCTGATCGATGAGGCCGCGCCGTCGAGTTGTCGTCCGCCGTGGTTGGAGACGATGATGGCATCCGCACCGCTGCCGAGCGACATGCGCGCATCTTCTTCATCCAGAATGCCCTTCAGGATGAGCTTGCCGCCCCACTGGTCGCGGATCCATTCGATGTCCTTCCAGGACAGTTGCGGATCGAACTGCTCCGACGTCCAGGACGAAAGCGACGAGAGGTCGCCCACGCCCTTGGCATGGCCGACGATGTTGCCGAAGGTGCGGCGTTTGGTGCCGAGCATGTCGAGGCACCAGAACGGTCGGGTCATCATCTGCCAGACGTGCTTGGGCGTGAAGCGCGGCGGAGCGGACAGGCCGTTGCGCAGATCCTTGTGCCGCTGGCCGAGGATCTGGAGATCGAGCGTCAGGACGAGAGCCGAGCAACCGGCCGCCTTGGCGCGGTCGATCAAGCTCAGGACGAAGTCGCGGTCCCGCATTACATAGAGCTGGAACCAGAACGGCTTGGACGTGACGGAGCGCACGTCCTCGATCGAGCAGATGCTCATGGTGGAAAGCGTGAAGGGAACGCCGAACTCCTCCGCCGCCTGCGCGGCCAGCATCTCACCGTCGGCATGCTGCATGCCGGTGAAGCCGGTGGGCGCGATGGCGACCGGCATCGACACCTTCTCGCCGATCATCTCGCTTGCGAGCGAGCGGTTGGTCATGTCGACCAGCACGCGCTGGCGCAGCTTGATCTTGCGGAAATCCTCTTCGTTGGCACGGTATGTGCTCTCGGTCCAGGCGCCGGAGTCCGCATAGTCGAAGAACATCTTCGGCACCCTTCGACGCGCCTGTTCCTTGAGGTCTGCAATTGTCAGGGCCCGTTCCACGCTCATGTCGTCCTCGCACCGGCCACGCTGTCGCAATGGTCCGCTTCCAACTGGATTGCGCCATCTTTTACGAGGACGTGCGGCGCCTCGCAACGAATTCCTGCGGCTTGCAGCGTCAAATCAAAACCCTCCCGGCTGGGAGCCGGGAGGGCGCGAATGGTGGTGACGACGGCTTAGCTTGCCGCGTAGAATTTCGCCATCTCCGGCAGGCGCTTGACGCGAATGCCGGACGCCTTGCCGGCCGTGCGGAAGGCCTCGAAGCGCTCGCGGCAGACCTCCTGCATGCGGGCCGTCGCCGGCTTCAGGTAGGTGCGCGGGTCGAAGTTCTCCGGCTTTTCCTTGAAGTTCTTGCGGATCGTGCCGGTCATGGCGAGACGCAGGTCCGTGTCGATATTGACCTTGCGCACCCCGAGCGGGATCGCCTTCTGGATTTCGGCGACGGGGACGCCCCATGTCTGCTTCATCTCGCCGCCATATTCGGTGAACAGGTCCTGCAAGTCTTGCGGGACCGAAGACGAGCCGTGCATGACGAGATGCGTGTTCGGCAGCTTGGCGTGGATCTTGGCAATGGTCTCGATCGACAGGATGTCGCCATCCGGCGCGCGGGTGAACTTGTAGGCGCCATGGCTCGTGCCGATGGCGACGGCAAGCGCATCGACACCGGTCTTGGAAACGAAGTCCAGAGCCTGGTCGGGGTCGGTCAGCAGTTCCTCGCGCGTCAGCTTGCCTTCGAAGCCGTGGCCGTCTTCCTTCTCGCCGGCGCCCGTTTCCAGATTGCCGAGACAGCCAAGCTCGCCTTCGACCGAAACACCGGCCGCATGCGCGATCTTCACGACCTCGGCCGTGACGTCGACATTGTATTCGTAGCTCGCGATCGACTTGCCGTCGGCCAGCAGCGAGCCGTCCATCATGACGGAGGTGAAGCCGTTGGTGATGGCGGAAATGCAGGTGGAGGGCTGGTCGCCATGGTCGAGATGCAGGCAAACGGGAATGTGCGGATACTCCTCGGCCGCGCCGAGAATGAGGTGGCGCAGGAAGGCATCGCCCGCATAGGAGCGCGCACCGCGGCTCGCCTGCAGGATCACGGGAGAATCCGTCGCATCCGCCGCGCGCATGACTGCCTGGATGTATTCCAGGTTGTTTACGTTGAATGCGGGCAGTGCGTAGTCGTTCTCCGCTGCGTGATCGAGCAGTTGCCGCATGGTGATCAAGGCCATTCCTGTCCTCCCTTGGATGCATGGTATCGGGGTCGGCGGCACTATTCACACATCGTCAGGCAGATGCAACAGCCGCTCGGGACCGCGCCGGAAGCCAAATCGATTAAATCGGGGACGGCTTCGAATTTTCCTGGCCGGACCATAAAAATCCGGCCCGCTTGTACGGGCCGGATCCAAAAAAGATCGGCAATTCAAATAAGTAGGACTATTGCCCGATCTCGGAGCAATCGCCCGGCGAACGCTCTCAGTCGTCGTCGCCCATCTCTGGCGGAGCGACCGCGTTGCGTTCCCCGCTGATGATCTCGCGTTTGCCGACATGGTTGGCGGCGCCGACGAGGCCTTCCTTCTCCATGCGCTCCACGAGGGAAGCTGCGCGGTTGTAACCGATGGCCAGCCGGCGCTGGATGTAGGATGTCGAGCACTTGCGATCCCGCATCACGACCTTGACGGCCTTCTCGTAGAGATCGTCGCCATCCTCTGCTGCGATGTCGCCCTTGTCGAAGACGGCGCCACCGGCCGCGGGCTTTTCTTCCTCTTCGTCTTCCTCACCGGCCGTGACCGTCTCGAGATATTCGGGACGCCCCTGCGCCTTGAGGTGCAGCACGACCTTCTCGACTTCCTCGTCGGAGACGAAGGGACCGTGCACGCGGGAAATGCGACCTCCGCCGGCCATGTGCAGCATGTCGCCCTGGCCGAGAAGCTGTTCGGCACCCTGCTCGCCAAGGATCGTGCGGCTGTCGATCTTCGACGTCACCTGGAAGGAGATACGGGTGGGGAAGTTCGCCTTGATCGTGCCGGTGATGACATCGACCGAAGGACGCTGCGTCGCCATGATCAGGTGAATGCCGGCGGCACGCGCCATCTGGGCGAGCCGCTGGATGGCGCCTTCGATTTCCTTGCCGGCAACCATCATGAGGTCGGCCATCTCGTCGACGATGACGACGATGTAGGGCATCGGCTCGAGGGAGAGTTCCTGTTCCTCGTTGATCGCCTCGCCGGTCCCCTTGTCGAAGCCGGTCTGGACGCTGATCGAGATGGTCTCGCCCTTGTCACGGGCAGCGGCGACACGGTTGTTGTAACCGTCGATGTTGCGCACGCCCAGGCGCGACATCTTGCGATAACGGTCCTCCATCTCACGCACGGCCCATTTCAGCGCCATGACGGCCTTCTTGGGATCGGTAACGACCGGGGTCAGCAGGTGCGGAATGCCGTCATAGATCGACAGTTCCAGCATCTTCGGATCGACCATGATCAGGCGGCATTCTTCCGGACGGAACCGGTAGAGCAGCGAGAGGATCATGGTGTTGATGGCGACGGACTTGCCGGAGCCCGTCGTGCCGGCCACGAGCAGGTGCGGCATCTTCGCGAGTTCGGCGATGACGGGTTCCCCGCCGATCGTCTTGCCCAGGCAGATCGGCAGCTTGAAGCCGGTCTTGGCGAAATCGGGCGAGTCGATCATTTCGCGGAAATACACGGTCTCGCGTGTCGTGTTCGGCAGTTCGATGCCGATGACGTTGCGGCCGGGCACGACCGCCACACGGGCCGAAAGCGCCGACATGGAGCGTGCGATATCGTCGGCAAGACCGATGACGCGCGATGATTTGACACCCGGTGCAGGCTCGAATTCATAGAGCGTGACGACCGGACCGGGACGGACATGGATGATCTCGCCGCGAACGCCGAAATCTTCCAGAACGCTTTCGAGAAGGCCGGCATTCTGTTCGAGCTGTTCCTGGGTCAGCACGAAACCGACGGTGCGCGGCGGCTCCTGCAAGAGTTCGCGCGGCGGGTACTCGTAGGTGCCGCCCATGGGCGTCGCCATGGTCACCTCGAACGGGCGCGCGCGCGAGAGCACCGAAGACGGGGCTTCACGAACAGGTTCGGCCGCCGCAACAGGGGTAACCGCGACGGGCACCTGCGGGATCTGGACGGCAGCGGGCACAATCTCCTGAATGGCTTCTGCCACCGGCTGGACAGCGGCCACCGGTTCCACGTCCGCCACACTTGGCGCCGTTACGATCTGTGTCTCCGGCTTTCGGCCGGATGCCGGGCGGCATTCGACGACGCGGAAGAGCGAGGTGATGGAGGCCGGTCCGGCCTTCTGTTCCGCAACGACAAGGGGCTTCGCAACGACCGGCTCGGCGACCGGCAGCGACATGCGCACGACGGAGACGGCTGGGCGCACCGGAATGGGCATGACGACGGGTGCGGCGACAAGCTCCTCGCCCGGCGTCATGGTCTCGAAGAAGGCATGGTCGGAGAGATGGGCAAAGCGCTCTATGGCGGCGCGGATGTCGGGCTTTACGGCCGGCGCTGCCTCAGCGGCCGGTGCGGGCTTGCGCGCGAGGAAGGGAGAACGAATGGGACTTTCAGGTTTGAACACGACAGCGGCATCTTCCGGTATTTCATGGGTCTTGGCGGCCACGACCGCCTGGACGAATTGGGGGACGGGATCGGCGGGAACACTCTCCGGCGCCTGCTGTGCCTCGAAGCGGCGGCGCCGTTCATCGAGCGCTTCACGCAGGCGCTGAAGCAGTTCGGCCTGCGAAAGCTGGGTCGACTGCAATTCGGCAGCGGGTTCGACGATCACCTCGGGTTGGGGTTCGATGACCGATTCGGTAATCGCGGCGGCTTCGGCGGCGGCCTCCTCGGTCTTTGCGGAGACCTTGTCAGGCGTCCGTGTAAAGCGGACATTGGGCGCCAGATAGAAGTGGCTCTCCCAGCTTCCGTCGGCATACTGGCCGGGATCGTAGCCGCGCAGCGCAGGCGAGCGGAAGCGCGGACGATAGGTATCGTCGTTCGCCACCGGCGGCTCTTGCGTGATCCAGGCTTCTTCCGGTGCGGCCTCTTCGGCCAAACCATTGCCTTCATGAAAGAAATCCGACGCGTTCTCGTCGGCTTCCGTTTCAGATTCGAGGATAGGATAGAAGTTTGTTCTGGAAATACGCATGAACCTGCACACTCGACGATCATTGCCGATAGGGATGCGTAGATGGTTAGGAAATGAAGGTTAACAATGTCTTTGGAGTGGCGCAGAATCCTTATCACGATCCCGTTTCGGAGCGTCGTCCTAGCGCTTCAAAAGGGCGCATGGGCGTGATCCTCCGCGGGTTGCCGCGGGTGGATCGAATGCAAAAAATTCTATGGGATAACCCCGCCTCACTCGCCGAGGGCGGGGCCGCTTTTCGGTTCGTCCGGGGACACTTCGGCCAGCACATCCGGATTGCCCTCTGCCCTGTCCCGGTGAAGGGCGGCACGGGCGAGCAGCATCAAGGTGACCGGTGTCGTGACGGTCACGAAAATGCCGATCAGGATTTCGTGGATGACCGGCCGCGTGGCAAGCACGGTGAAGAAGATCATCGAGGCCATCACGATGCCGCCGGTCCCCCAGCTGGTGCCGAGCGTCGGCGCATGGATGCGCTCGTAGAAGGACGGCAGGCGCGAGAAACCGATCGTGCCGATCAGCGTCAGACCCGAGCCGACGACGAGAAAGAACGAGACGAGAATCGCTGCCCAGACCGGCAGGTCGACCGCGTGATCCATGATGTTCATTCGATGACCTCCCCGCGCATCAGGAACTTGGCGAGTGCCACCGTGGCCACGAAACCGAGCATGCCGATGACCAGCGACGCCTCGAAATAGATGTCCTTGCCCGTGCGGATGCCGAACACCATCAGAAGCAGCATCGAGTTCACATAGAGCGTGTCGAGCGCCAGGACGCGATCCTGGGCCCGCGGACCACGCGACATGCGTAGCGCCGCGAGCGCCATGGCGATGGCGAGGCAGACCTGGGCGAATGTCAGGGAAACGGCGAGAATGGTCTGGCTCATTCGAAGATCTCCATCAGCAGCGCCTCGTACCGCCCCTTGATCAGGGTCTGCCACTCGGCCTCGTCGACAAGGTCGAGGACGTGGATCAGCACCGTCCGGTTCAGCGAATTGTATTCAAGCCAGGCCGTGCCCGGCGTACTGGTCACCACGACAGCAAGGACCGCGAGCGCCATCGGGCTCTCCACATCGAGCGGAACGGTGATGAAGCCCGACTTGAACTTTCGCTTGTGCCCGCCAAGGATGATGGACGCGACGGCGATGTTCGAGCGCACGATATCGTAGAGCACGATGCCGACGAGTTTGGGCAGCAGATACCACTTCTTCAGGCGAGGCTTGGCAGGCCGCAGCGACGCCATGCCCCAGGAGGCAAAGACGGCGACGATGCAGCCGAGGATAAGGTGGCCGAGCGTAAAACCGTTCAGGGCCAGCCACATGATGACGAGGGATGCGCTCAGCAGCGGATAGGGCAGCATGTCAGATCCCTCCCCCGCCTTCCGGCCCGCCCGGTTCCTCGACGCCGACGCGGCGGGCATTGATCACCGCATCGATATAGGTTGCCGGGTGCTGAAGACCGTTGACGGTCTCCTCCATGTAGCGCATCGCGGGACCCGCCTGCACGGTGAGCGCGAGCGTCATGGCGATCAGCAGCAAGACAGGCGCCATTTCCATGACGAGGACGCGGGGAACGGTGCCCTCCATCGAGGCCCAGAAAGTGCGGATACCGGCGCGCGTCATGGAGATGAGCGCGGCCAGTCCTGACAGGATGAGAAGCGCCACGATCCACCAGACGGAGGCCGGAATCGGTGCGTCGGTGGCCACACCACTCCCGATCATGCCCGTCATCATGGCGAACTTGGCCACGAAACCGGACAGCGGCGGCAGGCCGGAAAGCAGGATGCCGCAGGCGGCGAAGCACACACCGAGCACCGCGATGGTCGCGGGCATGGTCACGCCAACCTCGACTTCCTGCTCTTCCTCGTCGGCGTCGCCATAGGCTTCCATCGTCACCGCCAGAACCGACGCACCGGCGTCCTGCCCGCGCTCGACAAGTTCGATGAGCAGGAAGAAGGCCGCGATGGTGAGCGTGGAACTGACCATGTAGAACAGCGCCCCGGCGGTCACCATACCGTTGTTGAGGCCGAGCACGGCCAGCAGCGTACCCGACGATACGAGGACGGAATAGCTGGCAAGCCGTCCGAGCGCCTGCGATGCCAGAACGCCGATCGTGCCGAACGCCACCGTCGCCATGCCGCCATAGAGCAGGACATTGAGGCCGAGTCCGGCGGATTCGCCCTGGCCGAACACCAGAAGCGAAAGCCGCAGGATGACGTATATGCCGACCTTGCTCATGATCGCGAAGATGCCGGCAACGGGCGCCGTCGCTGCGCTATAGGCGGCCGGAAGCCAGAAGTTCAGGGGCCACATGCCCGCCTTGATGAGAAAGACGATGCCGAGAATGGCGGCGCCCGCCTCCAGCAGCATGCGCCGGTCGCCTTCGATCTCGCCGATGCGCACCGCAAGATCTGCCATGTTGAGCGTGCCGGCGGAGCCGTAGATGGCGCTGACACCGATGAGGAAGCACAGCGCGGCAGCGAGGTTGACCGCGATGTAATGCAGACCGGCCTTGACGCGCATGGGGCCGGAGCCGTGCATCAAAAGCCCGTAGGACGCCGCCAGCATGACCTCGAAGAAGACGAAGAGGTTGAAGAGGTCGCCTGTCAGGAACGCGCCGTTCAGCCCCATCAGCAGGAACTGGAAAAGCGAGTGGAAATGCGCGCCTGCCGCATGCCAGCGCGCCAGCGCGTAGACCAGCGTCGGGACCGCGAGGATGGAGGCCAGCACGAGCATGAGCGCGGAGAGGCGATCGACAACCAGCACGATGCCGAAGGGTGCCGGCCAGTTGCCCAGCATATAGACGCCCTCGAACCGTTCCGGACCATAGCTTGCAAAGCGGAACAGGCTGACGGCGATGGCGACGAGCGCGAGGCAGGACACCACGCTGATCATGGCCTTCACGACGCGCTGGCGCTCATCGAAGAACAGCAGGAGCGCGCCCGCAAGCAGCGGGATGAGGATCGGCGCGATGATGAGGTTCTGCTGCCAGCCGCTCATTTGGGCTGCTCCCTGCCGTCAACGTGATCGGTGCCGGTAAGGCCGCGCGCGGCAAGCAGGACCACAAGGAAGAGGGCTGTCGTCGCAAAGCCGATGACGATGGCCGTCAGGACCAGTGCATGCGGGACCGGGTCTGTCAGCGTCGAGATATCGACGCCCTCGCCCAGCACGGGCGCGGCATTGGATTTCACGCCGCCGACGGCGAAGATGAAGAGGTTGACGGCATAGGACAGAAGCGAGAGGCCGATGATCACCTGATAGGTGCGCGGGCGCAGCAGGAGCCAGACCCCGGATCCCGTCATGATGCCGATACCGATTGCGAGAACGAGCTCCATCAGGCTTCCTCCGCCTTGGTGGCGTCGAGATTGCGAACCCGATGCGTACGAATGGATTGGTGCGCAAGCGCGATGAGGATCAGCACCGTCGCGCCGACGACGAGCGAAAAGACGCCGAGATCGAACATCAGCGCCGACGCCATCGGCACCTTCCCGATGAACGGCACATCGATATATTGCGAGTGCGACGTCAGGAACGGATAACCGAACAGCCAGGCGCCCATGCCCGTGAGCGGCGCGACGAGCAGGCCGAAGCCCATCCAGCGCAGGGGCAGGATGCGCAGCCTGTCCTCCGCCCAACGCACGCCGCCCGCAAGATACTGCAGGAGGAAGGCGATCGCCATGGTCACGCCGCCGGCAAACCCGCCGCCCGGCAGGTCATGGCCGCGCATGAACAGGTAGATCGCGAAGGTGACGATGACCGGGAACATCCACTGCATGATGACCGAGGGCACGAGCAGGTAGTCCCGCACCGTATCGCCGGCCGAACGCTCCGGTTGCTCATCGTCGTAGGCTGCCTGGATTCGCTGCTGTTCCGGCTTCTCGATGCTGTCGGGCGCAGGGCGGAAGCGGCGCAGCAGCGCAAATACCGTCAGCGCCACGATCGCCAGCACCACGATCTCGCCCATCGTGTCGAAGCCGCGGAAATCCACCAGAATGACGTTGACGACATTGCGCCCGCCGCCTTCCGTATAGGCCTTCTCCAGGAAATAGCTGGCAATGGCGTCCGGCACCGGCTGCTTCATGATCGCATAGGACAGCAGGAACATGCCGAAGCCGCAGGAAACGGCGAGCAGGAAATCGCGGAAGCGACGGCCGCGCGCGGCGAGCGTCACGGAGTTGTCGACCTTCTCGTACCGCTTCGGCAGCCAGCGCAACCCGAGCAGCAGAAGCACGGTCGTCACGATCTCCACCACGAGCTGCGTGATGGCGAGATCGGGCGCCGAAAGCCAGACGAAGGTGATGCAGGTGGTGATACCTGCGCCGCCAAGCAGCACGAGGGCGGCCAGCCGGTGGTACTTCGCCTGGTAGGCGGCGGCGAGCGCGCAAAAAGCGCCGATGCACCAGATCGCCGCAAAGATCGGATCGATCCCGCTGATGGCGACCGGCGTCGGCGTGAAGCCGGCCATATAGAGCGGCACCACGCCTGCCAGCAGGCCGGCAGCGGCGATCAGACGCAATTGCGGCTGCAGATTGCGCGTACCGAAGCGGCTTTCCATCCAGCGCGCCCACTTCCACGACACCGTGACCAGCACGCGCTCGAAGATGCGCTGCCCCGCGAGATGACGGAAGATCGGCGGGCCATCGTCGCACCGGGCCAGATAGTCCTTCAGCAGGACATAGAGCAGGACGCCGCCGGCAAGCGCGATCATGCTCATGATCAGCGGCGTGTTGATGCCGTGCCAGACGGCCAGGCTGTATTCGGGCGTGCGATCGCCGAGCACCGAAACGACAGCCGAATGGAGGAAGGGTCCGATCGACAGGCTCGGGATGACGCCGACGACGAGGCAGGCCAGCACCAGGAACTCGACGGGGAAGCGCATCCAGTGCGGCGGCTCATGGGGTTTCGGCTTGGGCAGGTCCAGCGGCGGCGGGCCGAAGAAGACGGTATGGATGAAGCGCAGCGAATAGACGACGGAGAACGCGCCGGCGAGAGTCGCGATATAGGGCAGCATGCGGTCCAGCACGGAATCGGCATGCGTCTCGACGGCCTCGGCGAAGAACATCTCCTTGGAAATGAACCCGTTGAGCAGCGGCACGCCCGCCATGGCGGCACTCGCCACCATGGCCAGCGTGCCCGTAATCGGCAGGTACCTGTAGAGGCCGCTTAGTCGCCGCATGTCGCGGGTGCCGGTTTCATGGTCGATGATCCCGGCGGCCATGAAGAGCGACGCCTTGAAGGTCGCGTGGTTCATCATGTGGAAGATCGCCGCGACGGCAGCCAGCGGGCTGCCGAGGCTGAGCAGCGTGGTGATGAGACCGAGATGGCTGATCGTCGAATAGGCGAGCAGGCCTTTCAGGTCCTGCTGGAACATGGCGAAATAGGCGCCGAGCAGCAGGGTGCAGGTGCCGGCGATGCCGACGAGCATGAACCATTCATAAGTGCCCGACAGCGCCGGCCAGAAGCGGACCAGAAGGAAGACGCCGGCCTTCACCATGGTCGCCGAATGCAGGTAGGCCGAGACCGGCGTCGGCGCCGCCATGGCATTGGGAAGCCAGAAGTGGAAGGGCACCTGCGCACTCTTCGTGAGCGCGCCGATCAGGATCAGGACGAGCGCCGTCAGGTAGAGCGGATGGGCCTTGATCTGGTCGCCCGCCCCCAGCACCACGTCGAGATCATAGCTGCCGACGATATGGCCAAGCACCAGAAGGCCTGCCAGAAGGCAGAAGCCGCCGATACCCGTGATCGTCAGCGCCATGCGTGCGCCGTCGCGTGCCGTGGCGTTGTTGTGCCAATAGCTGATCAGCAGGAAGGAGAAGATGCTGGTCAGCTCCCAGAACACCGAGAGCAGGATGATATTGCCGGAGAGAACGATGCCGAGCATCGAGCCCATGAAGGCAAGCAGGAAGGAGAAGAAGCGCGGAACCGGATCTTCTTCCGACATGTAGTAGCGCGCATAGAGCACGACGAGGCAGCCGATGCCGGTGATCAGCATGGCGAAGAGCCAGGCAAAGCCGTCCATGCGCAGCGTGAAGTTCAGTCCGAACTGCGGCAGCCATTCGATATCGAGCCGTAATTTTCCACCGGCGCGAACGGCGGGATACACTGCCGCCGTCAGCACGAGGCACAGAAACGTTACGGCGCCGGCCATGCGGGCGGCAAGAACGCGGGAATCCGTCCGGAGCAGCATGATCGCCGCAAGGCTTCCCAGGAAGGGAAGGCATACCAGCAGGACCAGAACCATTTCACCTGTCATTGTTTGATCGATCGCTTTCGAACGTCGGGTGCTTCTCTCATGCCGGCACGCCGGCCATATGCAAAGCCGCGCGATCTGAAATGATCGAACGGCGTCAGGCGATATCCGCAGGCGGCGCACGCGCCGCCGACGTCACGAGATGGCTATCGGCGAAGCAGCGCGAACGCCCCGGTACCACACCGGCCGCAGAGCCAAACGGCCCGGTGAATACGGCCTCAAGCGGACAGATCAGTTCGACACCGCGCCCATCCGAAGACATCAGCTTGCCTGCGACCTGCCCCTTCGCCCCTTCCAAACCGGCGGAAGTGGAAAGAGATCCCGCATTCTTCTGCGCGCCATGAACAAGAACGCGCGGCGCCACGCTGCCGGCCACGGGAGCCGATAACGTGAATGCCAGCAGCAAAATGCAGGTGAGCGCAGAGCAGAGGAGGCAGAACGCCGGATAAAACGGCCTGTGCTGTCGCCTTGCTCCCGTCAAACGCCCTACCCTTCGATTCGCCTGCCTGTGATGGATATTTTCGTATCCGGACAATACGTTGGCGGGATCGGCGCTGTCCACCCGCGAGCATGAAATTTTTCCAAAATTGCAACGATTTGCCGCGTCTGGCAGGATGATTTTCCGTTTCGTGGGAAAAACCATGTTCGGCGACGCATGCAGGCCGGCTTGAAGCCCCGCCCCTTTGGGCGCATCCTTCTCAAGCGAATCGCACAAAGCAGGCCCACCCACGTTCCGCTTGACGGTGTCGTGGGCGGTTGAAGACTGGTGACACGGGAAGACCGACGGAACCGGAGAATTTCGTGCCGAAGCTTCGGCGGTCCCAACCGCGGCGCATGCACGACATCAATCACTCTCACTAGAGGACCAGCGATGACGGATACGCGAAGGGAATGGATCAGCAAGAGAGCCTATACGATCTGGGAGGAAGCCGGCCGGCCGGACGGGCGCGACGGCGACCATTGGGATCAGGCCGAGCGGGAACACGCCGATTTCGAGAAGGGCGCGGTCGCGAAGAAGGCCGCCAAGAAGCCGCTGATCGAAATCTCCGGCAAGGCGAAGCCTGCGAAGGCGCAGCCGGCCAAGCCGAAGAAGAAGGAAGCCAAGGCGGAAAAACCGGCAGTCGCTAAAGTTCCTGCCAAGGCGAAAACGGCGAAGGCCGCAGCCGACAAATCGGTCTGATCCGCCGGCGGCGGCCGTTTCGTCCGCCGCGGCATCCTGCCCCCTTGGAAGCCGGCGGAAAGCGCTCTATCTGGACCTCGACCACTCCCAAGACGAGGTTCCCTTGCGCTGGATCTACATGCTGGCCGGCCTTTTCATGACGGCGCTCGGCATTGTCGGCGCCTTCCTACCGCTGTTGCCGACCACGCCGTTCCTTCTGGTCGCGGTCTGGTGTTTCTCGCGATCCTCGCCGCGCCTGGAGCAATGGTTGCTCAACCACCGCACGCTGGGGCCGCCGCTGACGAATTGGCGCCGCGAAGGCGCCATCTCGGCGCGGGCGAAAACGATGGCCGTATCGCTGATCGTCGCGAGCTACGGCTTCTTCTGGTATCGCACACAGCCATCGCCGCTTTTAGCTGTAATCGTCGGGCTGGTGCTTGCGGGAAGCGTCACCTTCATCCTCACACGCCCGCTGCCGAAAGGTTGAGATGACCAACAAGACCGCAGCGCCCGTCGTCGTATGGTTCCGCAAGGACCTTCGACTGGATGACAACGCCGCCCTTGCCGCGGCCGCCGACACGGGACGCCCCGTGATCCCTCTCTATATCCGCGAACCGGAGGCCGCCGGCACCGGGCCGCTGGGTGCCGCCCAGGCCTGGTGGCTGCATCACGCGCTTGCCTCGCTTGCGCGTGACCTCGAAAAAGCCGGCTCGCCGCTCGTACTGCGGTCCGGCGCGGCCGCCGGTGTTCTGCGCAAGTTTGTCCCGGAAACGGGTGCGGATACGCTTTACTGGAACCGCAGGCATAATCCGGCCGGCATTTCCATCGACAAGGAGATAAAGCGCGTGTTCAAGGCCGAAGGCCTCGACGTGCACAGTTTCTCCGGACAATTGCTGCACGATCCGACACGCCTCCTGACGGGCGAGAAGAAGCCCTACCGCGTCTATACGCCATTCTGGAAGGCGCTCGAACGCGAGGGCGAACCGCCGGAACCGATCGAGGCACCGAAGCACATCAAGGCCCCAACGAAGGCGCCGCCGTCCGAAATGCTCGACGATTGGAAATTCCTGCCCGTCAAACCGGACTGGGCGGCATCCTTCAAGGACATCTGGGCGCCCGGCGAGGCAGCCGCACGCGAACGCCTGGACGACTTCGTGGACGGCGCCATTGCGGGCTACAAGGTGGATCGAGACCATCCCGCGCTCGACGCGACGTCCAGGATGTCGCCCTACCTGGCGCTCGGTGAAATCTCCCCTGCCCGCATCTGGCATGCGACGCGCGGCCTGAAGGCGCCTGCCGACGACGTGATCCACTTCCGCAAGGAACTGGCCTGGCGCGAGTTCTGCCACCATCTGCATTTTCATTTTCCCGCCCTTGCCGAGAAGAACTGGAACGAGCGCTTCGACGACTTTCCCTGGGAGAAGGCAGGCAAGCATTTCCGCCTGTGGACACAGGGCATGACGGGTTACCCGATCGTCGATGCCGGCATGCGCCAGCTCTGGAAGCATGGCTGGATGCACAATCGGGTCCGCATGATCACGGCGTCGTTCCTCATCAAGCATCTGATGATCGACTGGCGGCATGGCGAGAAGTGGTTTCGCGATACGCTGGTGGACGCAGACGCCGCATCGAACCCGGCCAACTGGCAATGGGTCGCGGGCTCGGGTGCCGACGCCTCCCCCTTCTTCCGCATCTTCAATCCGATCCTGCAGGGTGAGAAATTCGACCCCGACGGCACCTATGTCCGCGCCTTCGTGCCGGAACTGGAGCATCTCGACGCGGCCTTTATCCACAAACCGTTCGATGCGCCTGCCGACGTGCTGAAAAAGGCGAAGATCGAGTTGGGCACGACCTATCCCAAGCCGATCGTCGACCACGCCAAGGCGCGCGAACGCGCATTGGCGGCCTACAAATCCCTGAAGAACGCCTGACCTAGCCGTTCCCGGCCAGGGTCTTGGACAGAAGCGACACGAGCGCGTCTCCGGCATCCTCCAGAGCGCCGCTGTTGTCGATGACGATAGTGTTAGCGGCGACCACGATTTCGGGGACTGCACGGTCGAGACGCTTGCGGATTGCGTCCGCGGTCTCACGACCGCGTGCGGCAAGCCGTTCGGCAAGGATGTCCGGGCGAGCCGTGATCAGCACGACGGTGAGGCGGGGAAAGGCAGCTGCGAAAGCCGGAAGTGCGGAACGGCTGCCGTTGGCGATCAGCGTCACGCCCTTCTCCAGCTGGGCCAGCGTCCCGGCGGGAATGCCGTAGGACAGGTCATGGGCCTCCCACGACACGGCGAAGCCGCCCTCGGATTTGCGCCGTGCGAAACCCGCGGCATCGATGGCCTCATGCGCCTCCCCGCCGGCATCGGCGGGCCGGGTGATGACGCGGCGCACGAACTGCACGCGCGCCTCGCCAGCGAAATGCCGCGCGGCATAGGACATCACGCTGTCCTTGCCGGCACCGCTCGGGCCGACGACCACCACCATCGTGCCAGCGGCGACACGCGGCGCATGCGACTTCGCCTCCATGCTCATGCCACGCGGCGACCCTGGCGCCAGACCGAGCGGACGACCGGCACGCCATCCGGCCGGCGCACGCGCACGATATCGGCGCGCAGGCCCTTGGCAATCGCACCGCGGTCATCGAGACCAACTGTGCGTGCAGGCGTGGTCGAGACCATCGCAATCGCCGTCGGAAGATCGATACCCTCCACCTCGTCGGCCAGAATGAAGGGCGCATGCATCAGGCTGAAGGGCACATAGTCGGAGGACAGAACATCGAGCACGCCCATCCGGGCCAGATCGCGCGCCGCGATGTTGCCGGAATGGGACTTGCCACGCACGATGTTGGGCGCACCCATGAGCACGCTCATGCCCGCACCATGCGAGGCCTTCGCCGCTTCGACGCTGGTCGGGAACTCGGCCAGGCGGATACCGTAGCCGATCGCTTCCTCGACATGCTCCAGCGTAGCGTCGTCATGGCTGGCGACAGAGATGTTGCGGGCGGCGCAGGATGCGGCGATGGCGTCGCGGTGCGGCTTGGCGTAACGCGCGGAAAGCTCCTGCTGCCGCTTGCAGAATTCGGCGAACTCGGCATCCGAGAGGCCACGCTTCTTCTGGTAGTAGAGAACGTACTGGTCCATGGTCTGGAACTGCCGCTGGCCCGGCGCGTGATCCATCAGGGAAACGAGACGGACCATCGGGTCGCCCTCGAATTCTGCATAATGATCCAATACGTTATCTGTGGAAACTTCACACCGCAGATGAATGAGGTGTTCCGCGCGAAGACGATCTTCCGCCTGCGCCTCGGCAAGCGCATCGGCCATGGCGCGCATCTCGCCCTGTTCGAAACCGCCGTCCGAATCCGAGCCCATGCGCAGGCAATCGAAGACGGTGGTGATGCCTGACGTGACGACCTGTGCATCATGCGACTGGATCGCCGCGGTCTTGCCCCAGCGAACGCCCGGGCGCGGCGAGTAATGCGCTTCGAGATGGTCGGTGTGCAGCTCGACGAGACCGGGAATGAGGAAATCGCCTTCCATGTCCTCACCGGCAGCAGACACCCCCTCGGCGATATCGACGATGAGGCCGTCGCGCAGAACGAGCGTGCCGTCCAGAACCCGGTCCTCAAGCACGATTTTTGCATTGGAAAGAATAGTTTCGCGGGTCATCTTCATGCAGTCTTTCTGTTGGCGGCCCCACCCAGCGGGAAGAGCGAATGAACGGTGAAATCGGCGCCGCGCGACGGCTCCCGGAAGAGCGCCAGCCCGCCGAGCGTCAGCGGACGACCATGGAAATCGGCGAAATGATCGAGAAGGGCGGCTTCGACGGCGTCACGGCTCTCAAGCGGCACGCGGCCTGTCAGCGTCATGTGGAAGCGGAATTCGTCAAAGACGTAGGGATAACCCCACTGCACCAGATTTTGCCGCTCGGCGGCGCCCAGTTCATCCGGCTTGCGGCGCGCGATATCGGCCGAGGTCAGCGGGGCGCGGAAACGCTCGAAGCGCCTGACCACGTCGCCGGCGAAACTTTGCAGTGGCTCGCAATGATCGCCGGGTACCAGCGCGAAGAAGGAACCGAGGCGCCCGACCACGAGCTCGGGAATGTCGAAGGCTTCCATCTCGCAAACGAAGCGGCCGATTTCGGCGACAAGCTCGGCTTCGCTGCGGCCTTCGGCCAATGCGAACGGCGCCTTCAGGGTGGCATGGAAACCGTAACGGCGCGGGTCTGCCGTCAGCCCCGCGACCGCCGACGCCTCGAAATTGCCGATCGCCGGCTGCTCCAGCGCAGCACCGGTAAAGGCGTTGCGTCCGAGCCAGCGCTGGGCGGCAAGGGTCAGAGGATCGCTGGCGGGCGGGGTGAAGTAAAGGGCGTATCGCAAAGGCTCATTCCTGTGAACTCGTTCGACGTCGCCCGCGAAGGCGACGCCGGATCATGAAAGCATTCCTGTGGCAGCATCATGCCGCCATGCCATCAATGCATCGGCTTTCCGATCAATCGCGACCTTAGCGCATTCGAAATTCCATCGAACACAAAGACCACGATGAGGATCAGCACCACCATATAGGCCACCTTGTCCC
Source organism: Shinella sumterensis (assembly GCF_004514425.2). Classification (GTDB taxonomy): domain Bacteria; phylum Pseudomonadota; class Alphaproteobacteria; order Rhizobiales; family Rhizobiaceae; genus Shinella; species Shinella sumterensis. Next base: position 57,051 of record NZ_MYFN02000017.1, on the reverse strand, counting down.
AATCGGCATTCGTACCCATCGCCTCCAGGAGCTTCAGGCCGATGCCGCCGGCGCCGACCGCGCCGATGATCGTCGCGGACCGGGTGTTCGATTCCCAGAAGTAAAGCGACTGCGAGACGAAGACCGGCAGGACCTGCGGCAGCACACCGAACCGGTTGACGGTCACGGACGATGCCCCGACGGACTTCACCCCCTCGCGCTGCTTTTCATCGACATTCTCCAGCGCCTCGGCATAGACCTTACCAAGCGCGCCCGTGTCCGTGAAGAAGATCGCGGCGATACCGGGGATCGGTCCGGGGCCGAAACCGCGCGTGAAGAACAGCGCCCAGATCAGCATGTCGATCGACCGCAGGAAATCGAAGAGCCGCTTCATGCCCCAGTTCGCGGCGCGGTTCAGCGTGATGTTGCGGGCGGCAATGAAGGCGAGCGGCAGGGCAAACAGCGTGCCGAGAAGCGTGCCGACGAAAGCCATGACCAGTGTCTGGAGCAGCTTGGACAGGATATCGGCATGCTGCCAGGCGCTATTGCCCAGGAAGTCATCGACCATATGGCGCACGTTCGAACGATCCGGATCGACGCGCTCGGCCAGGAGCGCGAGGTTCGCGATCTCGCCGAACGATTTCCCCCAGAAGGGCGAACGGATATCGAAGAAGAAGTTCGCCCAGCCGAGGAACCGGCGCTGGACATAGACCTGCGATCCGCGGATCTCGGCACTGCCCTCGAAGCCATAATCGACCATGACCTTCGTGCCGTCGAAAACAACGCCCGCAGGCGCGCCCTCCGGCGGCTCCACACCCTCCGCGGTGATGTCGACCGGATAGGATGCTCCGTCGACAAAGATATCGACGCGATCGGGATGGACGTCCAGCCGGTTCCCTTCACCGTCGTAAATCACGCTATAGCCACCATTCGCCATCGGGCGCAGCCAATCGATATCAGCACCCTCAGGATATTGCCGGCGGCTCGACCATTGCGGCACGACGGCGTCATCGACGAAACGCAGGCGCGGTTGCGCGCGCCAGGAATACCAGTCCTGGACATAGATGGCGGCACGGTCCCAGCGCCCCTGCATGAACGCGGGGCCGACATTGAAGGCAACAAAGCAGACGGCGAGATAGAGGACGGTAACGCCGGCACACAGCGCCAGTCCCCAACGCTGCCAGAAGCTGCGCCGGAAGACATCGGGATAGGAGGCCAGAAGCCGATCGCGCTCGGCGGCGTGGATCATGGTCGGCGACATCAGACGGCTCCCCGTGCGGCGTCGAGGAACTGCTGGCCGATCAGGCGCCGGCGCAGCCACGACGAAAACTGGTCGACCGCGATGATGGTGACGAGCAGGAGGATGACGATCGCATAGGTCTTGGCGGCGTGGTCGCGGCCGATGGCCAGGCGGAACACCTCGCCGATGCCGCCACCCCCGACGGCGCCGATGATCGTCGAGGCCCGCACATTGATCTCGGCACGCAGCAGCGTGTAGGACACGAAATTCGGCAGGACCTGGGGAACGATGGCATAACGCACGCGCTCGACCCAGCGCGCGCCGGTGGCGCGCAGCCCCTCGTCGGGTCGCATATCGACGTTCTCCACGACCTCGAAGAACAGCTTTCCGAGCGCGCCGATCGTGTGGATGGTGATCGCCACGATTGCGGCAATCGGCCCGATGGACAGGATGGCGGTCAGGAGGCCGGCGACCACGATTTCCGGAAAGGCGCGCATGATCTCCATGATCCGGCGTACGACCCAGCGCGTGGCGCCCGCGCCGACGAGATTGGTCGAGGCGAAGAAGCAGAGCAGGAAGGCCAGCACGAAGCCGATGATCGTGGCGATCAGCGCAATGTTCACGGTGATGATCAACTGGTAGATGAAATGCGGGATATAGAAGCCATCCGTGATGTAGACCCGCTCGGACGTATAGTCGTAGCGCAGTGACCCGTCGGCATAGGGCGACGGCAGGTCGAACATCGCACGCACGATTTCCATCGGGCTGTCGGGCACGAAATTGCGGATGAAATCGAAAACGTACGGCAGGCGTTCGAAGAACTTGCCGGAATTCGCGCTGTTGGCGAAATCGAGCGACGCCCACAGCGCGACGAGGAAAACGACGATCGCGAGGACGGTATAGATCCGCCGCGTGCGCAGCTGCTGCTGGTAGTGCCGCATCACCGCGGCGGCGGACGGTCCAAGACCGTTCATCGTGTTTTCAGCCGTGCCGGACGCCATGCCGCTTCCTCCTGTGGGGTGGGTGGCGTCTGAAGACGCCACCCACAACATGTTGGCGATCAGCCGCCGATGACGGACTTACGGGCGTCGATGATCGTCTGGTAGAACGACTGGTCGACCTTGATGTAGTCCTTGTTGGCGCCCTGCGTGTAGGACTGGAAGCAGGCCAGGTCCTTCTTCGGCAGCTCGAAGAAATACTGCTCGACCTTGGCGCGCATGTCTTCCGGCAGCTTGTTGGACACCATCAGCGGGCCGTTCGGGATCAGCGGCGACTTCCAGACCTCGACGATGTCGTCCATGTCGAGGTTGCCCTTGTTGACCATCTGGTAGAGGTTGCCGCCCGTATACCCCTCTTCCCACTTGCCGACGCCCGAACCGAAGGTCGTGCCGACATCGAACTTGCCATCGAGAACGGCGAGAACGAGGTTCTCGTGGCCGCCGCCAAAGCCGGTTTCAGAGAAGTATTCCTTGACCGGCATACCGATTTCCTTCGGCAGCGTCACGCTCGGAACGAGGTAGCCCGAGGTCGAATCCGGGTCGGCGAAGCCGATCTTCTTGCCCTTGGCGTCGGCCAGCGTCTTGATGCCGGAATCCTTGCGGGCGACCATGATGGAGTAATAGCCGCTGGAGCCGTCCGACTGCGTGTAGGTCAGGATCGGGTCGACAGCCTTCGGGTCCTGAAGGTAGATGGCGGCGTAGGACGAAGCGCCCATCGAGGCGATGTCGATCGTGCCGCCGAGCAGGCCCTGGATGACGCCGTTATAGTCCGGCGACGGGAAGATCTGGACTTCCGGCACGCCGGTCGCGGCCTTCAGGCCGTCGGCAACGCACTGGGTGTTGCGGATCTGGTCGGCTTCGTTTTCCGAGCCGTCGAGACCGATGCGCAGGACCTTGACGTCCTGGGCCATGGCGGAACCGGCCGTCACGGCGATTGCGACGGCGGCGAGCAGAGCTTTCTTCAACATTGCGTTCTCCTTTTGCCGGCCTCGCCGGCAGTCGAATCCTGTCGGTCTGTGTTGCCCTTGACGCGGGCGTTCGATCCCGGCGGGTCAGAGACCGGCCAGTGCCAGCGGTGTGGGGCTGGCGGATTCCTTGTCGTTGTCGGGTTCGTTGTCCTGCCGGGCAGGATTGCGAATGGCAGTGGACGTGACCCTCTCGTCGATCTCCGCGCCATCTGAACCCGTGCCGTAGATCGTGCGCACCGCCTCGGCGTCCAGCTCCCGCGACGGGCCGTCGAAGACCACCCGGCCGCCCGACATGCCGATGATGCGCTCGCAATAGGCGCGCGCCGTATCGAGGGTGTGCAGGTTGGTGACCACGGTGATGCCCTCGCGCTCGTTGATGTCGCGCAGCGCATCCATCACGATCTTGGCGTTCAGCGGGTCGAGCGAGGCAATGGGCTCGTCGGCAAGCAGCATCTTGGGGTTCTGCATCAGCGCGCGGGCAATCGCCACGCGCTGCTGCTGGCCGCCCGACAGCGTGCCCGCGGGCTGGAGCGCCGTCTGCTCGATGCCGAGCCGTTCCAGCGCGGCAATTGCCATGATGCGCTCGTCGTTGCTGAAGATGCTCAGCAGGCTGAGGATGGTCGAACGATGGTTGAGGCGGCCGAGCATGACATTGGTCAGTACATCCAGGCGCGGCACGAGGTTGAACTGCTGGAAGATCATCGCGCAGTCGCGCTGCCAGTTGCGCAACGCCGGGCCGCGCAGTGACGACACCTCGATATCGTTGAAATGGATCGTGCCCTCGCTCGGATCGGCAAGGCGGTTGATCATGCGCAGCATGGTCGACTTGCCGGCGCCCGAACGGCCGATGACGCCGACCATCTGGCCCTGCGGGATATCGAACGTCACGTTGTCGACGGCAACGCGCTCGCCGAAACGGCGGGTGACATTCTTCAGTCGGAACATGGCAGCTCCCTCTTCCTTCGTTCGGCGCCCGGGCTTGGGTCCTGTCGCTTTCGGGACTGGCTCTAAACGTCGTTGATGAAGGGGCCATGTCAGTTCCATGTCGGAAAAATAACAGTCCACAGGCCTGGTTTTCAGGCGTTGCGGTACGTCTTCTCACCCGCCGTAGCGGGAAAGGAAGGCTTCTGCCTCAAGTTTGCGAAAGTCATCGAGCGCGCTGCGCAGCCGGGCATGATCCCAGTCCCACCACGCCAGTTTTTCCATGCGATCGGCGATACTTCGCGGGAAGCGCTCGCGAATGACTTTCGCCGCGACACCGCCGACGATGGTATAGGGTTCGACGTCTTTGGTGACGACCGCACCCGATCCCACGACCGCGCCGTTGCCGATCGTAACGCCCGGCAGGATGGTCGAACCGTGGCCAATCCAGACATCGTGCCCAATCGCGACCCGATGCTCGCGTCGTTGCGCGAAGAAATCCGCCTCCTGGTCGGCATCGGGCCAGTAATCGTTGGCGCGGTAGGTGAAGTGATGCAGCGTCGCGCGCCACATCGGATGGTTCGTCGCGTTGATGCGCACGCAGGCGGCGATGTTGACGAACTTGCCGATCGTCGCGCACCAGACCGAGCCGCTCTCCATGATATAGGAATAGTCGCCGATTTCGGCCTCGCTGATGCGGCAGTTCTCGGAAACTTCCGTGTAACGGCCAAGCATCGTATCGGAGACGATCGCCGTCGGGTGGATCAGCGGCGTTTCGGAGAGCTTCGTCATGCCACGGCCTTTCTCGGCGAGAAGGCGGAGACATCCACGATGCGATCGGCGACCCTTTCGCGCACATCTTCGTCGTGGAAGATGCCGAGAAGCGCCACCCCTGCGGCCTTCTTCTCCTCGATCATATCAACCACGACGGCACGGTTCTTCGCGTCGAGCGAAGCCGTCGGCTCATCGAGCAGGAGGATACGGTGATCGGTGATGAAACCGCGGGCGATGTTGACGCGCTGCTGCTCGCCGCCGGAGAAGGTGGCGGGCGGCAATTGCCACAATTCACGCGGCAGGTTGAGGCGCGCCAGCATGGCCTCGGCCATACCCCTCGCCTCTTTCGCGTCCGTTCCCCGCGCCGTGAGCGGCTCGGCGACGACATCGACAGCCGCGACCCGTGGCACCGTTCGCAGAAACTGGCTGACATAGCCGAGCGTTGCCCGGCGCACGGACAGGATCGTGCGCGGATCGGCGCTCGCCAGGTCGAGCAGGCGGCCGCCGTGTTCGATGAGGATCTGGCCGCCATCGACGGCATAATTGCCATAGACCATCTTGAGCAGCGAACTCTTGCCAATGCCGGAGGGACCGCCCAGCACGACGCATTCGCCGGCCTTCACCGAAAAGGTGACGTTGGACATGACGGGCAACCGGATGCCGTCGCGGAGATGCATGGTGAAGCTTTTGGCGACTTCGGAAACGACGAGAGGAGTAGCCATGGTTAAACCTGCAAGATCGAGGAAACGAGGAGCTGGGTATAGGCTTCGCGCGGGTCGTCCAGCACGCGGTCGGTCAGGCCCTGCTCGATGACGAGGCCGTCCTTCATCACCATTATGCGGTGCGAAAGCAGGCGCGCGACGGCAAGATCATGCGTGACGATGATCGCCGAAAGGCCGAGATCCTGAACAAGGCCGCGCAGGAGATCGAGCAGGCGGGCCTGCACCGAGACGTCGAGGCCGCCGGTCGGCTCGTCCATGAAGATCAGCCGTGGCGACGTCACGAGGTTGCGCGCGATCTGCAGGCGCTGTCGCATGCCGCCGGAGAAGGCGCGTGGCTGGTCGTCGATGCGGTCCCCGCTGATCTCCACCCGGCGCAGCCAGTCGCCGGCTGTATCGCGGATATTGCCATAGTGCCGCTCGCCAACGGCCATCAGCCGTTCGCCGACATTGGCGCCGGCCGAGACTGCCATGCGCAGGCCGTCCGCCGGATTCTGGTGCACGAAACCCCAGTCCGTACGCATCAGGAAGCGGCGCTCCGCCTCGCTCATACGGGAGAGGTCGCGCATCTGGCCGTCACGCATGCGGTATTCGACGGAACCTGACGTCGGCATCAGCCGGGTGGCAAGGCAATTGAGCAGCGTCGTCTTGCCCGACCCGGATTCGCCGACGATGGCCAGCACCTCGCCCGGCCAGAGGTCGAAAGAGACATTCCGGCAACCGGTGCGCGCGCCGTAGAATTTGGAGATATCGCGGGCCTTGAGAATGGGCGTGTCGGTCATTCGGCAGCCTCCTTATCATAGGCCAGATGGCCGCGGTGGCCCCGTGCACAGCGGTCTTCGCAATGGTCGGTGTCGGAGCAGACGAACATCCGTCCGCCCTTGTCGTCGAGCACGACCTCGTCGAGATAGACGTCCTCGGCGCCGCACAGGGCACAGGGCTTGTCGAAGGTCTGGATCTCGAAGGGATGGTCCTCGAAATCGAGGCTGACGACCTCGGTGTGGGGCGGCACAGCGTAAATGCGCTTCTCGCGTCCCGCGCCGAAGAGCTGGAGCGCTTCCGACATGTGCATCTTCGGATTGTCGAATTTCGGCGTCGGCGAAGGATCCATGACGTAACGCCCCTCGACTTTCACCGGATAGGCATAGGTCGTGGCGATATGGCCGTTCCTGGCGATGTCCTCGTAGAGCTTCACATGCATGAGGCCGTATTCCTCCAGCGCATGCATCTTGCGGGTCTCGGTCTCGCGCGGTTCGAGGAAGCGCAGCGGCTCGGGGATCGGCACCTGGTAGACCAGCGTCTGGCCGGCCGTCAGCTTTTCCTCCGGGATGCGGTGGCGTGTCTGGATGATGGACGCTTCGCGCGTCCTGGTGGTCACCGCGACATTGGCGACCTTCTGGAAGAAGGCACGGATGGAAACGGCGTTGGTTGTGTCGTCGGCTCCCTGGTCGATGACCTTCAGCACATCATCGGGCCCGAGTATCGCCGCCGTCACCTGCACGCCGCCGGTGCCCCATCCATAGGGCATGGGCATTTCGCGCGAGGCGAACGGCACCTGATAGCCGGGAATGGCTATGGCCTTCAGGATTGCTCGGCGGATCATGCGCTTCGTCTGTTCGTCGAGATATGCGAAATTGTAGGTTGCGAGATCGCTCATTTGCTCACCGTCTCCAGCCTGGAATAGCTCGCCAGCCGCTCGTCGAGCGTGCCGCTGTGCAGTTCGAAAAGATGGTTGTCGTCGTCGTGGAAATAGAGGGATCGACCCTCCCCCTCCACGCGCGGGCGTGGCGGCCGCACATCGAGGCCGAGCCGTTCGATGCGCTCGCGATAAAGGTCCAGCGTGTCATCAGGCACCTTGAAGGCGATGTGATTGTACGTGCGCTCGCAGAGCGGCTCGCCTTCCATGATGGCAATCCAGAGCCCGCCGATGACGAAGAAGCGCTCCGGCGAAAGGGAGAACTGCCGCTTTCCGCTGGCATAGACCTGCTTTGCGTCGAAAACGCCCTGCAGAATGTCCGTCATCCGGTCGAGATCACGCACGATGAACGTGATGTGGGAAAGGCCCTCGATCATTCCGCGGCCTCCGCGATGTCATCGGTACTGCCGGCCAGCTTCTCCTCGTATTCACGCCGCATGCGGCGCACGAGGGCAAGTTCGGCCTGGAAGTCCACGTAGTGCGGGAGTTTCAGGTGCTCGACGAAACCGGTCGCCTGCACATTGTCGGAATGGGAGATAACGAATTCCTCATCCTGCGCGGGCGCAACGACATCCTCGCCGAATTCCTCCGCGCGCAAGGCACGATCCACCAATGACATCGCCATGGCCTTGCGTTCGCTCTGGCCGAAGACGAGCCCGTAGCCGCGCGTAAACTGCGGCGGGGTCTTCGCTGAGCCCTTGAACTGCGCGATCATCTGGCATTCGGTGATCTGAATGCGGCCGAGCGACACGGAAAAGCCGAGCTCCGTCATGTCGAGCTCTACCTCGACTTCGCCGATGCGCACTTCCCCGACGAAAGGATGGGTGCGGGCATAGCCGCGCTGGGTGGAGTAGCCGAGCGCCAGCAGGAAACCCTCGTCGCCCCGAGCGAGTGCCTGCAAGCGCAGGTCGCGCGCCATCGGGAACTCCAGCGGCTCGCGGGTGATATCACCGGGCACATGGCCGTCCGGCAGGCTGCCGTCGTCCTCTACAAGGCCTTCTCCGGCGAGGATATCGGACACGCGCATGACCGGCTCCCCGCTGTCTTCGCGCTCCAGCGGCGCGTCGATATCGGCGTCCGCCAGCAGGGACGGGTCGAGTAGACGGTGCGTATAGTCGAAGGTCGGGCCGAGAAGCTGGCCGCCGGGCAGATCCTTGTAGGTCGCGGAGACGCGGCGCTCGATCACCATGGCGGACGTATCGACGGGCTTCGAATAGCCGAAGCGCGGCAGGGTCGTACGGTAGGCGCGCAGGATAAAGATCGCCTCGATCATGTCGCCCCGCGCCTGCCGGATGGCGAGCGCCGCAAGCGCCCGGTCATACAGCGAGGCTTCCGCCATCACGCGGTCCACGGCAAGGCCGAGCTGCGCGACGATCTGGTCGATGCCGATCGCCGGCAGTGCGCGATCGCCGCGGCGGCGATCGGCGAGAAGGCGGTGAGCGTTGGCAATGGCGGCTTCGCCACCCTTGACGGCAACATACATGGCTCAGGCCTCCTTGATGTGCAGAACGGTGGTGCGCGGCAGGCAAAGGACCCTGCTGCCGGCGACAAGGATCAGGTCGACACCGCGGGGGAAATTCTGTCGGTTCTGCGCCCGAAACTGCGCAAACATGTCGGGCAGACCCACCGGCGCGATAACCTCTTGCGTGCGAATACCCGGCCCGGTGAGCGTGAACGGGCTTCCGCCTTCGAATGCCTCGATCTCGACCACAAGCGTGGTGGAACGATCCGGGTAGTCCTGCGTGCCCTGCGCGAAGAGGCAAAGATCAGGCAGGACGCCGCCCTTTTCGACGAAGGCAAATCGGGCGTCCTGTCGCTCGGCGGTAATGGCCGCACCCGTGTGAAAGGCAAGCCAGGCGGGCAATGCCGATGCGGCAAGCGCCGGGGTCAGCCACACGGCCGTATCGTGATCGCACAGCGTGAGTGCAATGGCGCCGGCTGCCGGAGAGAGAGGTGCGGGCGGCACCGCATCGCCGGTGATGTCGCCGACCGTGCCGGGACGGGCCATGCCGTCCATCAGCGTGCGAAAGACGGCCTGCGCTGCGAAGACCGGCTCCGGGAAACCGCCGGAAAAGGTGTCGGTATCGGGTGTCATCAGTCCTCTCCGCGAACCATGGTGAAGAAATCGACGCGGGTGGCGGCCGTCTGGCGAGCCTTTGCGGCATCCTCGCCCGCAACACGCGCCGCAATGGCCGCAAGAAGCCTCTCGACCGCGGCCTTGCTTGTCGGCTGCTGGAAAAGCGCGTCGAAGATCGCCGCAAGCCGGGCCTTCGCGCCGTCCGTGCCCAGCGTCTGGCCGTGGCCGACCGTGCCGTCCCCAAGTCGAATACTGGCGCGGCTCACCGTCGCCTCCCCGAGATTGAACGGCGCGCCACCGCCGCCGATACGCCCGCGAACCATCACGAGGCCGGTCTCCGGGCCGCGGACCGGCTGCGCGTCCGGCTTGTCATCAAGCGCGTCGAACGCGGACTGCAATTCGGCGCGGGTCGCTTTTGCCAGAAGGCCGATCGCTCTGCGCCGCTCGCCATCGGCATCCGTCGCGCCGGGGTCGGCAGATTTTTGAACTGATGCCATTGCCTCACTCCTTAATGTCTATTAATCTAGATAACTATACATCTAATTCTTGTCTTAATCCGGCGGAATGACAAGGGTGTGACAGATCTTTACTAGGGCGGCGAAAATGGTGGAACGACAAACGGGCGTGGCGCTCTGGCGGCAGATTGCAGACCGCATGCGCCTTGCGATCAACAATGGTGATTTCGACGAGACCGGAATGATGCCGCCGGAGACGGTTCTTGCCGCACGGTTCGGCGTGAACCGCCATACGGTGCGCAGCGCCATGGCGACGCTTGCAGATGAAGGCATCGTGCGCGCCATCCAGGGTGTCGGCACCCGCATCGAGCGGCGCGACAGGCTGCGGTTTCCGATTTCACGGCGAACGCGCTTCTCGCAGGGCCTCGGAAATCAGGCGCGCGAGATCGAAGGCCGGATGCTGGAGGCGGACACGGACGTTGCGCCCGCTTTGGTCGCGCAGGCGTTGGGATTGGCGGCAGGAACGCCGTGCGTGCGAATGGAAACCGTCAACAGTGCCGACAAGCGCCCCATATCACGTGCAACGCACTATTTCCCTTCGGAACGGTTTGCCGGCATTGCCGAAGCTTACGAGAAGACGCGTTCGATTACCGCAGCGCTTCGCGAACTTGGCGTGTCCGACTACGTGCGCCGGTCGACGGAGATTTCCGCGATCCATGCCGAAGGCGACGACATGCGCCACCTGAAACTCTCGCCTGGCGCGATCATCCTTGTCGCGACGGCCATCAACACCGATCTCGCGGGTATGCCGATCCAGTATTCGCGCACACGCTTCGCCGCGGATCGCGTCAAGCTGACGGTGGAGCCCGAAAATGACGATATCGGTGACCTTGGCCAATCCGCCTAGGTCACCGACCGTCACGTTTCTCGGATTACAGGATCAGTTCGCGGTGCCGTCGGGCGTCACGCGCTGGCTTTCACCGCCCGTGCCGGACTGTGGCGTGGGATCGCGGTCTGTCGGAACCGTCTGGCCGTTATCGGGAGCGGTGTCGTCGATCGCGCCATTTGGTGTGGCGTTGCCGGTGCCCGTCGATGTGCCGCTGGTCGATGTGGCCTGACCGCTATCGGTGGGGTCGGAGGGCGCGATACGGTTGCCCCAGATCTCGACCACGCCCCAGACGAGAAATGCGAGCACGAGGCTCACGCCCAACACCTTCAGAATGGGAACGCCGGGACCGCCCTGCCTCGTCTCGCGAGCCGCATATTCCTTTCGGACGGGCTCGTGGGTGCGGGTGATCGGATCGCCGCGTTCGTCTTTCTGATGGGCCATGTCAGCACTCCCTGCATTTGATGTCAGGAAGGGAACTTCTCATCGGCACGAAAGTTCCGGGCCTCAGGCTTCCGCGGGCCCATCCAGCCCGAGTGCGTCGATCAACCGGCGCTGCCTGAGCAGGAGCGTGGTGAGCGCGACGACGTCGCCGCGCGTCGGCTGGTGCGTCATGCTTTCCTGCACCGCCTCGACGATTGCCTCCAGCGTATCGGTGATTTCGCGCGAGACATCGTGCAGGTCCAGGAAACGCGGATCGGCGGCCGCGGCCGCGAGCGTTGCAACCGAGACGCGCCCGATACCGTGCGGCACCTTCGAGCCTGCATCGCTGTAGCCCTCCGGCAGGTCGCCCTTGAGGTTGCTGACCCGTCGCCTGAGGATGACATCCATGATCTGGTCGACCGCCTGGCAGGCACCCGCCACGCGGGAGGGATGATCGGTATCGGCGGCCGCATGCGGTAGAAGTTCCAGCTTGCCGGGATGCCGCTCCGCGACCTTGAGATAGGGCAGCATCGGCCCGCTCAGGACGCCGCTCGTCGCATTCTTGAAAAGATCGGCATCGATTGCGGCGTGGCGCAGCCGGCCGGAGGTGAGTGCCCTGTCGAGCGCGGCCGTATCCACCACCTCACCGCGGTCATAATTGACCAGAACGGCGCCCCGGTTCATCGCCGAAAGCACGGCCTCGCCGACGAGCCCGGCATTGGCATAGCGGCGGGTTTCCGCATCCAGCCGGCCCAGGCCGACATGGACGGACAGCACATCCGCGCCGCTCGCTGCCTCGACAGGCGTTGGTGCGAAGTCGAAGCCTTCGGCTCCAATCCATTGCCGATGACTCGGGCGGGCGTAGATCGACACCCGCATGCCGAAGGCACGGGCGAGCTTCGCCACTTCGCGGCCGATATTGCCATAACCGAGCACCGCCATCTTGCGGCCCTCCAGCTTGGCTGTGGGGTAGGATTTCAGGTCGCGGCCCGTGTCGAAATCACCCGCCGCAACACGCTGGTGCAGCACATCGACCGGGAGATCCGGGATCACGTTCAGGATCGCCTTCATCACCATCTGCGCGGTCGCGCGGCTGTTGATGCCGGGCGTGTTCATGAGCGGCGCGGTACCGCCCTCCCCGTTGCCGCCGCCCCAGGATGCCGATCTCATATTGCCGGTGCCGGCGCCGATGCGCGAGCCGCCGAGTGGAAAGACGGCTTGTTTGGGGATGAAGGTCGCAGCGGCGATCAACGCATCGTAGCGACCGTCCGCGGTCTGCGCGATGATTTCAACCTCGGCGCTGAGATCGGGCTGATAGAAGAAGTGAATGCCCGGCGGCAGATCCTCGCGCTTGTAAGCCCCGTCGTGAAAATGCCCGCCGCGGGCTTCGATATAGGCGCGCACTTCGCCTGCGTCGGGCCGCCCCTCCGCATCGAAGCGCAGGCCGACCAGATCGGCGATCAGGACCTTGTAAGCGCGATCGAGGCCATCGGTCGTTTCGGTTTGCCGCTCCTGCATGTTCCCCTCCAAATCCTCACCCGTTTCGTAGGCGAGATTGCCGGACCGGGCAAGCCGATCCGGTTGTCAGGTGCCGCCCAGCGGCGCGGAAAGAACGGGACTGTCCCCGCTTTCCAAGAACTCCCGCACCGTTGGCGGAAGCAGTCTGGAGTTCTGCGGCATCACTCCGCAGCGTGACAGCAGGAGCCGGCGGTCGGTATCGGCGCCGAGATGGCGCCAGATGGCCCGCGACGCATAGGGCTGGTTCTGCTTCCGCCAGGATATGCCGAGCGTCATGCCCTTCAGATAAACGCGCTGATGGGTTTCGAACGGCGCCAGGATGGTCTCGGCGATCATCGGCTCGTCGCGCGTGCTGCGCTCGACGATGAAGATGCGGTTCTGCAGGAAAGAGGCCAGCCCGACATACTTCGTGAATTGCCGGATCTCATGCGGACGATCTTGAATTCGCTCGATGGTTTTGACGCGGACCACGCCGTCTTTCTCGTCGATCCGGGCGCAGGAACAGACGATCATGCCCGGCCATGACAGGGAGACGTGGTAAGTCTGGTAATAGCCGAGATGCCGCCGCAGCGCCGGGAGATTGCCCGGAAAGCACGCCTGGAGCGCGTCCGCCTCGAAGGCAGCGCCCGATGAACTGAGCAGGCGCTGCTCGAATTTCACCGGATCAAGCGAGAAATCGCCCGGCCGCATGCCGAAGAACGCCGCGATACGTGCCAGATTGTGCGGCGACGGCATTGCCTCGCCGTTCACATAGCGATTGAACTGCTGGCGGTTGACGCCGAGCTGGCGGCAGATCTCCGACACCGACTTGCGCGTGCTGCAAGCGTGGCGGAGATTGACCGCAAATGATGTGTCCTGCATGTCGATCCTTTGCCACGGTAGCGTAAACCAGCGTAATCTCGCGTCAAGTCGTGAAATATCAACGCACCAGGATATTCGCTACGACTGGGCACGACGACCCCGGCCATGTTCCGGGGTGACCACAAGAACGGGAACCGCCCACATGACGCCTACCTGGAAGTCCGAACCCCACGCCAATGCCGGCCTCAACCGCCGCGCCTTCCTCGGGGGCACCGCAGCCCTCGGTGTTCTCGCTGCGACCGCGACGAGCCTTGCGCCCGGCCGCGCGAAGGCCCAGGAGCCGAAGCGCGGCGGACACCTGAAGCTTGGCCTGAACGGCGGCGCTGCGACCGATATGCTCGACCCGGCAGGCTACAGCGCCGGCGTCGCCTTCGTCACCGGACGCTGCTGGGGCGACACGCTGGTGGAATCCCATCCCGAAACCGGCGCGGCCGTCCCATCGCTCGCCGAATCCTGGGAGCCGTCTGCGGACGCTTCGGTCTGGACCTTCAAGATCCGCAAGGGCGTGCAGTTCCACGACGGCAGCGAGATGACCGTCGCCGATGTGCTGGCCACGCTCAAGCGTCACGGCGACGCGGGCTCCAAGTCCGGTGCGCTCGGCCTTCTCGGCTCCATCAAGTCGATCGAGGACAAGGCGGGCGACCTCGTGATCACGCTTACCGAAGGCAATGCCGACCTGCCGCTGATCCTGTCGGACTATCACCTGATCATCCAGCCGGGTGGCGGCGTGGAGAACCCGCACGCTGCAATCGGCACGGGCCCCTATAAGTTGACCTCCTTCGAAGCGGGCGTGCGCACGACCTTCGAGAAGAACGCGAACGACTGGCGCAGCGACCGCGGTTTCGTGGAAAGTGTCGAGATCATCGTGATGAATGACACGACGGCGCGCATTGCGGCCTTGTCGTCCGGACAGGTCCATTTCATCAGCATGGTGGAGCCGAAGACCGCCGCTCTCCTGAAGCGTGCTCCGACGGTGGAAATCCTTCAGACCGGCGGCAAGGGCTTCTACAGCTTCCTGATGCACTGCGACACCGCGCCGTTCGACAACAACGACCTGCGCCTCGCGCTCAAATATGCCATCGACCGCCAGGAAATTCTCGATCGCGTGCTCGGCGGCTACGGAAAGCTCGGCAATGACTATCCGGTCAACACAGCCTATGCGCTGGCGCCCGACGATATCGAGCAGCGCATGTTCGATCCCGACAAGGCCGCGTTCCATTTCAAGAAGTCTGGCCATTCCGGCGCAGTCGTCTTGCGCGCTGCCAATGCGGCTTTCCCGGGTGCCGTCGATGCCGCCGTGCTCTTCCAGGAAAGCGCCAAGAAGGCCGGCATCGCCATCGACGTCAAGCGCGAGCCGGATGACGGCTACTGGACGAATGTCTGGAACCTCCAGCCGTTCTGCGCCTCCTACTGGGGCGGCCGGCCGACGCAGGATTCGCGTTACGCGACCTCCTATGTCTCGAACGCCGAATGGAACGATACGCGCTTCAAGCGTCCGGACTTCGACAAGATCATCCTCCAGGCACGCGCCGAACTCGACGACACCAAGCGCCGCGAACTCTACCGGACGGCGGCGCTGATGGTGCGCGACGAGGGCGGACTGATCCTGCCCGTTTTCAACGACTACCTCAACGCCTGCTCCAAGCAGGTGAAGGGCTATGTCCACGACATCGGCAACGACGTCTCGAACGGCTATGTCGCCAGCCGCGTGTGGTTCGACAGCTGAGCCCAGCGCCGCATCGGCCTGACGGGGTGATCGATCCCGTCGGGTCAGCCGCCTCCCTTTGACCAAACGGATACTGTCCATGTCCCGCGCCTTCACCGTCATTGAAAACGAATGGATCACGCTTGCCGATGGCACGCGGCTCGCCGCCCGCATCTGGATGCCGGACGGCGCGGTCGATGATCCCGTGCCCGCCGTCTTCGAGTTCCTGCCCTACCGCAAGGGCGATGGCACGAGCCCGCGCGACGAATCCACCTATCCGGTCTTCGCCGCTGCCGGCATTGCCGGCGTGCGCGTCGATATCCGCGGCTCGGGTGAATCCGACGGCGTCATTGACGGCGAATACACGCCGCTCGAGCTGGCCAATGCGTGCGAACTCATTGAATGGATTGCAGCACAGCCCTGGTCGAACGGCTCGGTCGGCATGATGGGCATCTCCTGGGGCGGGTTCAACTGCCTGCAGGTCGCGGCCCTCAAGCCGCCGGCGCTGAAGGCCGTCATTTCCATCGCCTCCACCGTCGATCGCTACAATGACGACATCCATTACAAGAACGGCACGCACCTTTCCGCCCAGCTGTCCTGGGCCGCAACGATGCTGGCCTATCAGTCGCGCTCGCCCGATCCGGCGATCGTCGGCGACCGCTGGCGCGACATGTGGCTGGAGCGCCTTCAGAAAGAAGACTTCTTCATGGAGGAGTGGCTGCAGCACCAGCGCCGGGACGCCTTCTGGCAGCACGGTTCCATTTGTGAGGATTTCGACGGTTTCCCGCTGCCCGCGCTCGTCATTGCTGGCTGGGCGGACGGCTATCGCAACACGCCTCTGAAGGCGGTCGAAGGCCTTGGCGACAAGGCGAAGGCACTGATCGGCCCCTGGGTGCACAAATATCCGCATTTCGCCTGGCCGAAGCCGCGCATGGACTTCCATGCGGAAGCCATTGCCTGGTGGAACCGCTGGCTGCGCGGCGAGGAAAACGGCATCGAAAAGACGCCGCAGGTCCGCGCCTATATCCAGGATGCGCCCAAGCCCGCGCTGCGCCGCGAATTCGACCCCGGCTTCTGGGCCGCGAAGGATAGCTGGGAGACGCCCGAAATGGCGACTTTCTATGTCGAGCAATATGGCACCCTTGCGCCCGGCATGCCGATAACGGGTGCGTCCGGGCATGACCGCTACCTGAAATCCCCGCTCGATACCGGGATAATGGCGGGTGAGTGGTTCACACTGAAGCCGGATGCGGAAATGGCGCTCGACCAGCGGCTCGACGATGCCGGATCGCTTGTCATTGAAACGCCACCGCTTGCCGAAGCGCAGGATTTTCTCGGTCAGCCCGTGCTCGAACTCGACATCTCGACGGAGGCGGAGATCGGCAACCTC
Organism: Shinella sumterensis; assembly: GCF_004514425.2. GTDB lineage: Bacteria > Pseudomonadota > Alphaproteobacteria > Rhizobiales > Rhizobiaceae > Shinella > Shinella sumterensis. The sequence goes on along the minus strand of NZ_MYFN02000017.1, from coordinate 40,441 downwards.
TGCGCCCGCCTTGTCGATATTCATCCTGACGGTACGGCGACACGCGTCACCTTCGGCGTTCTCAACCTTGCCCATCGCGATGGAAATGCCGAGCCGAAGGCGATGCCGAAGGGTGAGAAAACCCGCATCCGCCTCGTGCTGGACGCGATGGGCTACCGGTTCCGCCCCGGCCATCGCATTCGCCTGTCGCTCTCCACCGCCTATTGGCCCATGGTATTGCCGCCGCCGGTCGATGCGGGGGTGACCATCGACCTCGCCTCGCTCGGCCTTGCCCTGCCCAAGCTCGGCGAATTCAGGGTTATCGGCCTTCCCGAGCCTGAAAATACCGATCCCTTGCCGAAATACACCGAGTTCGCGCCCGGTGAAACCGCGCGCGGCGTGGAGCGCGACCTGACGAATGGCCTCACGGAGTACACGATCTACGAGGATACCGGTCTCCACGAGCATCCGGGCACGGGACTGGCGACACGGCAGGTGCGTGACGAGCTTTGGTCCATCGCCGAAAATGACCCTCTGTCGATGACCGGCACCTCCGTCTGGACCTGCGACATGCAGCGCCCCGGCTGGTCCGTGCGCACGATCTCCACCTCGTCCATCGCCTGCACCGCCACGGACTGGCTGATCTCCGCGAACGTGCGGGCCTTCGAGGGCGACACACAGATCTTCGAGAAGACCTTCGAGAAGAAAATCCCGCGCGATTTCATGTGACCCAAACCATTTCCGGTGCATGTGAATTCACCGGAAATGGCTCTGTCTTTTTGTTTTCGCGGATTTTCCGACGACGAAGCATTCCCTACTTCGGCTGGGAATATTCTAGTGAAAATCGCGCGATTTGACTCGGATTTCGTCGATATGGCCGTAGCCGTCGACAAGATTGCGCAGTTTGACGAGTTTCGGCATGTCGCGCCTGTCGGGCGAGGGACTGCCGTGGTGAAACTCGTCACCCCGGCCATGCGGCAACGGGAAGGGTCCTTCGCGCCGGCCGACGCTGGCGAGCATGCCGGACAGGTCCGTGAGGTGCTGCGCCACGACATGCACCACCTCGCCTTCCCGCTGGACATAGCCCTTCACGCCCAGCATGGATGCCCCCATCACGACCCTGCGATAGGTGGCGAATACCTTCTTCCAGACGACGAGATTGGCGATGCCCGTCTCGTCCTCGATCGTCACGAAGATCACGCCCTTTGCCGAGCCCGGCCGCTGGCGAACGAGAATGACGCCGGCTGTCTCGACCGGTTGCCGGTCGCGCAGATTGGCCGCGACATGACAGGAAACGATCTTTCGGCGCGCCAGATCTTCCCGCAGGAAGCTGACGGGATGTGCGCGCAGCGTCAGTCCGACATGGCCGTAATCCTCGACGACCTCGTTGCCGGCGGTCATGGGACGGAGGGCAACCTCGGGTTCGTCCAGCTCCGCGATGACCGCCTCTTCCCGCCGTGCCGCCGCGGCAAAGAGCGGCAAGGGTTCGTCGCGTAGCGCGCGGATCGCCCAGAGCGCCTCGCGCCGGGCAAGGCCGAGCGACGGCCGGAAGGCATCCGCATCCGCCATTTCGACAAGGGCGGCAACCGGCAGGCCGGAGCGGCGCCAGAGATCGTCCACCGAGGCGAAGGGCTCATCGGCCCGCGCCTGGATGAGCCTGCCTGCCTCCGTGTTGTTCATGCCCTTGATCATCCGCAGCCCGAGCCGCACGGCAAAACGATCCGGGTCATCCGTGGGCTCCAGCGTGCAATCCCACCGGCTTTCATTGACGCAGACCGGCAGCACCTTGACCCCATGCTCCTGAGCATCACGCACGATCTGTGCCGGGGCATAGAAACCCATCGGCTGCGAATTGAGCAGGGCCGCGCAGAAGACATCGGGGTGGTGGCATTTCATCCAGGCTGAGGCATAGGCGATGATCGCGAAACTGTAGGCATGGCTCTCGGGAAAGCCATAGGAGCCGAAGCCTTCGAGCTGGCGGCACATGCGTTCTGCGAATTCCCGGCTATAACCTTTGTTGAGCATGCCATCCCGTAATTCATCCCGGAACTTATCGACGCCGCCCGTCTGCTTGAATGTGGCCATCGCCCGGCGCAACTGGTCGGCGCGGCCAGGTTCGAAACCGGCGCATTTGATCGCAACTTGCATGGCCTGTTCCTGAAACAAAGGAACACCAAGGGTTTTCTTGAGAACCTTCTCGAATTCCGGCTTGGGGTACTCGACCTTCTCCAAACCTTGCCGGCGCCTGAGATAAGGATGCACCATATCGCCCTGGATGGGGCCGGGACGCACAATCGCCACCTGAATGACCAGATCGTAAAGCTTTTGGGGCTTGAGCCGCGGCAGCATGGACATCTGCGCCCGGCTTTCGATCTGGAAGGTACCGAGCGTATCGGCCTTTGAGATCATATCGAACGTCGCCTCGTCCCTGTCGGGTATAGAAAGCGTACAGATCGTCCCCTTGTGCTCTCTTAGGAGATCGAAGGCTTTGCGCATGCAGGTGAGCATGCCCAGTGCCAACACATCCACCTTCATGAAATTGAGGCTTTCGATATCGTCCTTGTCCCATTCGATCACCTGGCGATCGTCCATGGCGGCAGGCTCAATGGGTACGAGATCATCAAGCCTGTCCTGCGTCAGTACGAAACCGCCTGGATGCTGGGAGAGATGGCGCGGCGCGCCCGTCAGTTCTCGCGCAAGCTCGACAAGAAGACGCATGCGCCGGTCATCGACATTGAAGCCGATATCCTCGATCTGCGCCTTAGGAATATCGTTCGACCACCCCCAGACTTGAGAAGACAGCGCCTTAAGCACATCTTCCGGCATGCCGAGCGCACGCCCGACATCCCGCATGGCACCGCGCGAGCGATAACGGATGACCGTGGCACAGAGGGCCGCATGGTTTCTGCCATAGGTCTCGTAAATCCACTGTATGACCTCTTCTCGCCGCTCATGCTCGAAGTCGACGTCGATGTCAGGAGGCTCGCCGCGTTGTTCGGAAACGAAGCGCTCGAAAAGCAGGCCGTTGTTCGTGGCATCGACAGAAGTAATGCCCAACACGTAGCACACCGCACTGTTGGCCGCAGATCCCCTACCCTGGCAGAGAATGCCCATCTTGCGGGCCTGGCGGACGATGGAGTTCACCGTCAGGAAGTAAGGCGCATAGTTCATGCGCGCGATGAGGGCCAGTTCGTGGTTCAGCTTCTCGCGCACTTCCTGCGGCATGCCCTGGGGATAACGCTCCTCGGCCCCCTCCCAGGTGTATTTCTCCAAAGCCTCCTGCGGCGTGTAATGCGCGTATTCTTTTTCCTCGGGATACTGGTATTGCAGCTCGTCCAGCGAGAAACCGCATCGCTTGACGATCTCCAGCGTACGCCCGAGCGCCTCAGGGTAACGGGCGAAAAGCCGGTGCATCTCCTCCGGCGGCTTGAGGTAGCGGTCGGCATGGCGCTCGCGCAGGAAACCCGCATTGTCGATGACCACATTGTGGCGGATGCAGGTGACGACGTCCTGCAACATGCGGCGGCCGGGCTCATGGTAGAGCACGTCATTGGTCACGACGGTGGGAACCCCATGCTGGGCGGCGAGATTGGAGAGCTGCCAGAGCCGTAGCTGGTCGTTCGGCCGCCGGCGCAGGGTCAGCGCCAGATAGCAGCGCCCGCGGAAGGTCTCAGTCAGTCGGCGCAGATGAAAACCGGCCGTTTCATCGGCCTCGTCAGGCACGAGGACGGCCAGAAGCCCCTCGCTCCACGCTACCACGTCGCGCCAGTCGAGATGGCACTTGCCCTTGCCGGCCCTCTTCTTGCCGATGGTGAGCAGGCGGCAAAGCCGGGCATAGGCCTCCCGGTCCGTGGGATAGACGAGCAGGGACATGCCATCGACAAGGTCCAGCCGGCAGCCGACGACGAGACGGACCATGTTTCCATCGGCCGGCAGTTCCTTGACCGCGCGATGCGCCTGGACGATGCCGGCAAGACTGTTTCGGTCCACCACGGCCAGGGCTTCGATACCCAGCGCGCTGGCCTGGGCGAACAATTCCGCGCAACTGCTCGCCCCGCGCAGGAACGAGAAATGGGACGTGACCTGAAGCTCGGCGTAGCGCGGGTTCATGCGAAAATCCCGTGCAGGAACCAGCGGCCGAGGCCGCCCGCGGCCTGAACCTCATCGCCGGAACGAAACAGCCAGAAGCGTTCCCCCACGGCATCCTCGACCTGGAAATAATCCCGCACGGCCGCGCGTTCGCCGTCACGCTTCCACCATTCGCCGAAGACGCGCTCGGGGCCATCGGCACGTTTCACCAGCCGCCGCACGCCGCGCCAGGTGAAGGAGGCCGGCGGATGGTCCGGCAGGAGCGCCATCACCTCTATGGGTTCAGGGCGGGCCAGCAGACGCGCCGGACGTGGCCACTGCCCCTGCCATGTCGCACCGGCATCCGGCGCCAGCGGCGCGACACGCTGGAAGGACCGTTCCGGGACATCGCTCTCGACCGGGGCGATGCGGTAAAGGCGGGCGGCGCCGATGCGGTTGGCGATGACATCGACGAGGCCGGCAATATCGGCAGGCGCCTCCTCGATCAGCGAGGTCGCCGCCTGTTGCAGGACAAGCGGTTCGGCCAGTGTCGCGGAAAGCTCCATAACCTCGATGCCAAAGCCGGGCTCGATGGTCTCGATCCGGTCGCAGAGCAGCCGGGCAAGGCGTTTTTCATCGCGTACCGGACGGGCCGTCCCGATACGGATCGCCTGCAGGGAATTGTCGACGCGGTGAAAGATGAGGTCGAGCCGGCGGGCGCCGAGGCCGCGCTTTTCCAGGGCTAGACAAAGGTCATGGACCAGCGCCGTCGTATAGCGTGCAATGGTTTCGGGCGCACCGATCGGCTCGCCGAAGCCTTTGCGTGCGACAATCCGCTCCGGGTCGCGCAGCGGGTCTACGGGCTCGCGGACAATCCCTTCCAGCTGGTCCAGCCGGCGGCCAAGGAGAGGCCCGAAGCGCAGCACCAGCGGTGCGCGCGGCACGGCGAGCAGGTCGCCGATCGTCGAAAAGCCGAGCACATGCAGCCCCGCCACGATCTCGGGGGGAATGCGCAGCCCGTGGATCGGCAGCGGCGAAACGCTTTCGACGGCGCTTCCCGGAGGGATGACACGGACCGGATCGGCAAGGAAGCGGGCTGCTGCAAAGGCTGCGCCCCATGTATCGGCCACCGCGGCGCGAGCGATAATGCCGGAAGCGCCGAGGCGATTGACGAGGCCGCTCAGCATAAGCGCTTCTCCGCCGTGCAGATGGTCGGCGCCGGTCGTGTCGATGACGAGGCCATCCGGCGGATCGGGCGCGACGATGGGGGCATAGTGCTGGAGAGCCCAGAGCGAAAGCCGCTCGAGGGCTGCCGCATCGGCCGCAGGATCGGCCGGCAGGGTGAGGATGTCAGGCAGGAGCGCGTGGGCCTTGGTAAGCGGCATGCCGACACGCAGGCCAGCCTGCTCGGCCGGGCGGCTGACCGCCGTCACGACGCGGCGCGTGCCCTCGCGACCGACAAGCACAAGCCGACTGTCAGGCGGAGGCGCTTCCGCGCCAAGCGCCCGCCGCAGCCGGTCGATCGGCCAGCCGGGGAGAAAAAGCGATACGACCCTCGGCATCGGATGCCTCCACTTCGAATTCCGCCGCCTCGCCCGCGCGGCATCGGGTAAGCTCCAGCAGCCATCGCGCCCGGCCGACGCCGGGCACCGGAAGCGGCACGGATGGCCGCACGGAAACCCGCCAGCGCGTCACCGCGGCCGATGGCAAGGTGAAGGCATCCGCCTCGGCACGGCTGCGAAAGCGGCGCACGGCAAGCCCGAGCGTGCCACCGGCCTCCGCCGCGAGTTGCAGGCGGCGCGACGCGGTCATGGACAGACGCGCGACTTCCGCCACCACAGCCCCAAGCCCGCCATGGCGCAGCCCCTCCTCGAAACAAAGGAGCAGGCTCTTCTCGTCACCGGCTTCCACGTAAAGGACGCGCCCCGGGGCAAGCCCCGCCTGGGCAAGCGCCGGCGCAAACAGGTCGGGCCGGGTCAGGCACCAGAGCACCTGCCCCCGGGTCCGCGCGGCGATACCCGCGGCAAAAAGCATGGCGGCCGCGCCCTGGACGGCATCGTTGCCGCCGCCGCAGACTTCATGAAGGCTGGCAAGCACAAGCCCGCCGCCGGGCAACCGCTCATCGATCTCCGGCACGCCGAAGGGCAGCACCGCCCGGTCGCGCACCGCCCGGCCATCGAATTGCCGGATGCGGTCGCGCAGGCCGGCGAGGACAGCGCGGGCGGCGGCGGAGGACATCGATACAAAACTCCCTGCTCGGACAGAATGTTCTTTATTTGTTCTCAATCTTAAAAAGAGTCAATTGCTCTTGCCCATGGGAAAGATCACAGTTTGAATCATCTGTGGGAACCAACTTGCCCGGCGGAAGTTTCCCCTCACGCCATTCCAACAATCCAGGAGACACATCCATGGCTGACGAAAAGAGCACCGGAAAGCGCACGCTCGGCGTCGTTGAAGGTATCGACAGCATTTCAGAGGAAGCCCGCACTGCTGCAGCCGAGGCGGACATCAGCGCACAGATCGAGGCCCTGAAGACGGAAATCAGCCGCATGAAGGAATCGGTCGGTCTCATTGCGGAAGGAACCGGTCAGCTTGCCGTCGCCAAGGCGGAATCGCTGCGCGAAGATCTGCGCCAGACGATCCAGGCCAATCCCCTTGCCACCCTCGCCGGTGCGGCCTTCATCGGTTACCTGTTTGGCCTGCGGCACCGCTGAGTTTTTCGCAAGCCACACCAAAAAGCCCGGCAATGCCGGGCTTTTCCGTATCGACGATCGCTGTTCTTAGAACCAGCGCTGGCGGCGGGGCTCGCTTTCATAGGAGCCGAGCAGGTAACCGATAAGGACGCCGGCAAGTCCAGCCGTCAGAACCACGGTGGAAACGGCAGCCGGATGCTCGCGTGCGGTCTGGGCAACAGCAGCACCTTCATTGCGGACATAGCGGGTAGCAGAACGCACGGCAGGGCGCGCAGCGTCTACAGCCTCCCCTGCACGCTCACGGACCGCTTCGTAAGCCTCGGCGCCACGCTCCCCAAGATCCTTCTGGAGGGCTGCGATTTCTTCACGAAGAGCGGAAATCTGGGATTGAACGTCATTGCTTGCCATTACGGTCTCCTTCTTAGCAATGAGACACGAACGGTTGGCGCGTAACTTGGTTCCAGGGCTGCGGCAGAATTACAGGTCAGCTCGCCTGCCGGCGGCCGTCGCGGCGGATCTGCGAGGGCGTGTCGCCGAAGGCAGCGCGAAAGCGGCGCGTGAAATGCGACAGGCTCTCGAAACCGGTTTCAAGCGCGACTTCGATCAGCGGCTTGTTGCTGCGCATCACCATGTTCAGCGCCGCCGCCATGCGGATCTTCATGTAGACCGCGCTCGGCGAAGCCCCCATGTCGCTTTCGAAAAGGCGTTCGAGCTGGCGGCGGGAAACATTCGTCATGTTGGCGATGCTGTCGATGGAAAGCAGATCCTCGGTGTGCTGCTCCATCATCATGATGGCGAGATGGACCCGGCGATCGCGGGCCTCCAGGCCGAGCGGGTTGCGCGGCTGGATATCCGTCGCATCACGCCGATGGCGGATCTGCAGGATTTCCAGCGCATTGCGCTCCGCGGCCTCACCGACATGGTGGCGCACCAGCGTTGCCGCGAGATCCGCGACGCTGCTGCCGCCGGCACAGGTCGCAACCTTGCCGTCGAAACGGAAAATCTGCTCGGACGTCGCCTCGATATCGGGATAGCGCGCGCGGAAATCGCGGTGATGCAGCCAGCTCACACAGGCCGTGTGGCCCTTGAGCAAGCCGGCCTCGGCCAGGATGAAGCTGCCCGTACACAGGCCGATCAGCCCGACGCCCGCCTTGGCCGCCTTGCGCAGATAGTCCCGGGCATAACTGTCGATCGGCTCCTCGACCGACAGAAGGCCGCCGACGACGGCGATGTAGTCGAAACAGGAGGGGTCGGCAAAGGGCGCGGTCGGCGCGACCTGGATACCGCTGGAGGAGGAGATGAAATTGCGCGTGCTGCTGATCACGTCCCAATCGCAGTTGACGCGGCGCGAGCGATCCTCGCTGTCGCTGGCAAGCCTGAGCGTATCGACGAACAGGGCGAATGCCGACAGGGTGAAACTCTTGGACAGGATAAAGCCGACGCGCAGCGCCTTCGGCGCCGATACGCCGTGCATCTCTTTCGATGTCCGAACCCCTACGCCCATCCATATCTCCTATTGTGCCTGCCACTATGGCCGCCAATCGGCCCTTCTGGCAAGAGGCTCATCGCATTCGGCTGCCGTTGGCCAATCCCCGGCAGGCATCAACCGCGCTCCTTGACCGTCTCCATCGCCACATTCGTCGACGTGCTCGCGACATAGGGAAGATTGGAGATACGCTCGCCCAGCACCAGGCGGTATTTCTTGATGTCGCGCGTGCGGATCTTCAGAAGATAATCGAAACGCCCCGCGATCATATGGCATTCCTCGACCTCCCGGATCTTCTTGACCGCCGCATTGAAGCTCATCAGCGCCTCTTCCTGCGTATTCGTCAGCTTCACCTCGGCGAATGCGATATGATCCAGGTTCATCTTGGCGGGATTGAGGATCGCCTTGAAGCCCTGGATGAAGCCATCGGCGATCAGCCGCTTGAACCGGTTCTGGCACGGCGTCTTGGAAAGACCGACCTTTTCGGCAAGTTCGGCCACCGGAATGCGGCCGTTTTGTGCAAGCTCCTCGAGGATTTTCCGGTCGAAGGAATCCAGCGGACTATCAGCATTGACTATTTCAGGCAAAGAAACCTCCAAAATTGGAAAAATAGAACCAGATGGCCTAATTTTCAGCAATATGAGGTCAATTCGCTTTCGTGCGCAATGGTATTGTTTTGATGTCTTTCCGTGCAGACATCGAACCGCTTCCGATAGGTCCTTCCATGCAGAACTCTCCAGCCGCTTCCGCTTCCCCCTCCGGCGAAGTCGTTCCACCATTTTCGCACTTCGCGCCGCCCATTCGCGAGCAAAGCGAGTTGCGTCGGGCGATCACCGCAGCCTATCGCCGGCCTGAGACCGAGTGCCTGCCGCCGCTCGTGGCCGCCGCGCGTGTTTCCGAACGCCAGCGTTATGACATTCGCAGCACCGCCCGCACGCTGATCGAGGCGCTGCGCGCCAAGCACAAGGGCACGGGCGTCGAGGGGCTGGTGCAGGAATATTCGCTGTCGAGCCAGGAAGGCGTGGCGCTGATGTGCCTTGCCGAGGCGTTGCTGCGCATCCCCGATACGGACACGCGGGATGCGCTGATCCGCGACAAGATCGCGGAAGGGGACTGGACCTCCCATATCGGCGGCGGCAAGTCGATGTTCGTCAATGCGGCGACCTGGGGCCTCGTCGTCACCGGCAAGCTCACCTCCACGGTGAACGACCGCGGCCTGTCCGCCGCCCTCACCCGGCTTATCGCGCGCGCCGGCGAACCGGTCATCCGCCGCGGCGTCGACATGGCCATGCGCATGATGGGCGAGCAGTTCGTCACCGGCGAGACCATCGAGGAAGCGCTGAAGCGCTCCAAGCCGCTCGAGGCGCGCGGCTTCCGCTATTCCTACGACATGCTGGGCGAGGCCGCGACCACCGCCGCGGACGCCGAGCGCTACTACCGCGATTACGAGAAGGCCATCCATGCCATCGGCAGGGCCTCCGGTGGACGCGGCATCTATGACGGTCCCGGCATCTCCATCAAGCTGTCGGCGCTGCACCCGCGCTACGTTCGTGCACAGGCCGGGCGCGTCATGAGCGAGCTGCTGCCCAAGGTGAAGGCGCTCGCCGCCATCGCCAAGAGCTACGACATCGGCCTCAACATCGACGCCGAGGAAGCAGACCGCCTGGAACTGTCGCTCGATCTGCTCGAAAGCCTTTGCCTGGATGCGGACCTCAAGGGCTGGAACGGCCTGGGCTTCGTGGTGCAGGCTTACGGCAAGCGATGCCCCTTCGTGCTGGATTACATCATCGACCTCGCCCGCCGCGCCGGCCGCCGCATCATGGTGCGCCTCGTCAAGGGCGCCTATTGGGATGCCGAGATCAAGCGCGCACAGCTCGACGGCCTCGAGGGTTTCCCGGTCTATACGCGCAAGATCTACACGGACGTCGCCTACGTCGCCTGCGCCCGCAAGCTGCTGGCCGCGCCGGATGCCGTCTTTCCGCAGTTCGCCACGCACAACGCGCAGAGCCTCGCCACCATCTACCAGCTCGCCGGCCCTGATTTTTCCGTCGGCAAGTACGAGTTCCAGTGCCTGCACGGCATGGGCGAGCCGCTCTATGACGAGGTGGTCGGCAAGGACAAGCTGGACCGTCCCTGCCGCATCTATGCGCCGGTTGGCACCCATGAGACGCTGCTTGCCTATCTCGTGCGCCGCCTGCTCGAAAACGGCGCCAACTCTTCCTTCGTCAACCGCATCTCCGATCCGAAGGTTTCGGTGGAATCGCTGATTGCCGATCCCGTCGATATCGTCGCCGCGATGCCGGTCGTCGGTGCGCCGCATGACCAGATCGCCCTGCCCGACGCTCTGTTCGGCAAGGCCCGCGCAAATTCGAAGGGGCTCGACCTTTCCAACGAGACGACACTTGCGGAGCTTGCCGGCGAACTCGCGGACACCGCAGCACAATCGTGGCATGCCGCACCGCTGCTGGCCGACGGCGCCAGCGACGGCGAAACAAGCGACGTGCTGAACCCGGCGGATCATCGTGACGTGGTCGGCCGTGTCACCGAAATCCGGCCCGAGGATGCGGAACGCATCGTTGGCGTCGCGGCGGACAATGTCGCCGCCTGGTCCGGCGTTTCGCCGGCCGAGCGGGCCGCCTGCCTGGACCGCGCGGCTGACATCATGGAAGCCCGTATCGAACCGCTGATGGGCATCATCATGCGCGAAGCCGGAAAGTCGGCGGCGAACGCCATCGGCGAGGTGCGCGAGGCGGTCGATTTCCTGCGCTATTACGCCGAGCAGGCGCGCCGTACGCTGGGCCCGTCGCATCTGCCGCTCGGCCCCGTCGTCTGCATCAGCCCGTGGAACTTCCCGCTCGCCATCTTCACCGGGCAGGTTGCCGCCGCCCTGGTGGCGGGCAACGCGGTTCTCGCCAAGCCGGCCGAGGAAACGCCGATCATCGCGCATGAGAGCGTGAAGATCCTGCACGAGGCGGGTGTCCCCGTCGGCGCGCTGCAATTCGTGCCCGGCGCAGGCCGCGTCGGTGCAGCCCTCGTCGGTGCGGCGAAGACGGCCGGCGTCATGTTCACCGGTTCGACCGAAGTCGCCCGCCTCATCCAGGCGCAGCTTGCCGAACGTCTCTCGGCCGGCGGCAAGCCGATCCCGCTGATCGCCGAAACCGGCGGTCAGAACGGCATGATCGTCGATTCCTCGGCACTTGCCGAACAGGTCGTCGGCGATGTCATCGCATCGGCCTTCGACAGCGCCGGCCAGCGCTGCTCGGCGCTCCGGGTGCTCTGCCTTCAGGACGACATTGCGGACCGCACGCTCACCATGCTGAAGGGCGCGCTCAACGAACTGACGCTCGGGCGCACCGACGGCCTCAATGTCGATATCGGTCCCGTCATCACCGCCGAGGCCCGCGACGGCATCGTCAAGCACATCGAGCATATGCGCAGCCTCGGCAACAAGGTGGAGCAGCAACCGCTGCCTTCAGGCACGGAAAACGGCACCTTCGTCGCGCCGACCATCATCGAACTGAAGACGCTCGCCGATCTCAAACGCGAAGTGTTCGGCCCGGTCCTGCACGTCATCCGCTTCCGGCGCGCCGATCTCGACCGGCTGATCGACGATATCAACGCCTCCGGCTACGGCCTGACGTTCGGCCTGCACACGCGCCTCGACGAGACGATCGCGCATGTCACGAGCCGCATCAAGGTCGGCAACGTCTACGTCAACCGCAACATCATCGGCGCGGTGGTCGGCGTGCAGCCCTTCGGCGGGCGCGGCCTGTCCGGCACCGGCCCCAAGGCCGGCGGTCCGCTCTATATCGGCCGCCTCGTGCAGAAGGCCCCCGTGCCGCCGCAGCAGGATTCGGTGCATACCGATCCGGCGCTCAGGGATTTCATCACCTGGCTCGACCGCAAGGGCAAGACCGACGAGGGCGAGACCGCCCGCAGCTTCGCCAACCGCTCCGCGCTCGGCCTGGAGCGGGAACTGACCGGGCCCGTTGGTGAACGCAACATCTATGCGCTTCATCCGCGCGGCCGCGTGCTGCTCGTTCCGAAGACCGAAACCGGCCTTTTGCGTCAGGTCGCCGCCGCACTGGCGACGGGCAACCAGATCGTCATCGACCATGTCGAGGGCCTGAAGCCCGTCATCGCGGACCTGCCGGCCGCCGTTGCCGCCCGCCTGTCGTGGTCGACGGACTGGACGAAGGACGGCCCGTTTGCCGGTGCGCTGGTGGAGGGAGACGCGGCGGACATTCAGCGCGCCAATGCGCGAATTGCCGGCCTGCCCGGCCCGCTCGTGCTCGTACAGGCCGCGACGACCGACGAACTCGTTGCTGATCCCGAAGCCTACTGCCTCAACTGGCTGCTGGAGGAAGTCTCCACCTCCATCAACACCGCCGCTGCCGGCGGCAATGCCAGCCTGATGGCCATCGGCTGACGCTGTAGTGGTACGGCCCGCGACAGGCAGGCCGTACCCTCCTTCCCTTCACGACCTCCGCTGCTCGCGGATATGCGTGCCGAAGGAAACGCCGACCAGCAGCAGGCAGAAGCCGAGCGCCAACGGCGCGTAGAACGCCTCTTCCTGCAGCACGGCATTCGCGCAGATCGTAACGACGGTGACGAAGGCGAAGAGGAAATCGGGCTCCCCCGTCTCCGACAGCCGGCGGCCGGCGGCGACGACTATGCCGGCCAGGAAGCCGAAGAAGGCGAGGCTGCCGATCCCCATCTGCGAGAGCATCACGCCCACCGCGCTTTCGACGGGAACCGCCGAGATGCCCTCCCCCTGCGCACGGTCCCAGTCCAGATTGGCGCCGTCGCTTGAGAGATTGCCGCCAATGCCGAGCCCCTGCCCGAGCGGGTTGCCCAGAAAATCGCGAATGCCTGCAAAGAATCCGAGCACATGGTAATCGCCATGGCGCGCACCATAGACGGTGGCGGCGAGCGTCCACACTGTGGCAAGCGAAAGGACGACGGCGAGCGTCAGGCGGAGGCTGGACGCCCGCCAGAGAAGGCGGCTTATCAGTGCAACGCACAGCAGGAAGGCTGCCCCCTTGGAGCCGATCAGCAACAGAAGCGGAAAGGCGGCAAGCGGCAGCGCGCGATGCCCCCGGAAAAGCAGCCAGGCGGATGAGAGGCTGAGAGCATAGGCATAGCTGATCGGATGGAAATTCGGCCCGGCATTGCGGAAGATCCGCGGCAGCGCATCGCCGAACAGGGCGGTGTTGAAGAAGGTTGCCGTCATGGTGTCTTCCAGCCCCCGCAGCACGAAACCCGTCTCCCGCAGGGTCTTCTCCCAGACGCCCGCCTCGATCTGTGCCTTGAGGCCCCGCTGGACATAGAGATCGCCATGGAAAAGCCCCAGGAAATCCATGCGAAAGACCTGCTCGAAATAGCCGTAGGCCATCGCGATGATGCAAAGGCAGATCATCGGCAACCGCAGGTCCACGCGGTAGAGCGTGGCGGCAACGATCGCGATGTGAAAGCAGGCGATCGGGGTGATCGTGTTTCGGAAGTAAACGATCGCATCCCGCGGCTCGCCACGGACCGCGCCGAGCAAAAGATAAAGCAAGATCACAAGGCAGAGAACGAGGGTCATGACCAGCCATAGCCGCAGCCCCGACACTGAACGAACCCGGGGCGAGAATGCCGCCAGCACAAAGAGGCCGAAGCCTGTCATCAGGATGACGAAGTTGGCGCCGCGCAATGCATCGAACGTGCCATCGTCAGGCACGAACGGGGTGAACCACGCGACGACGAGATTTTGAAACAGGAACGCGCAGGCGATGACCGCCGGCAGCGCCGGTGGCACGGCAATGGCAAGAACGGCCGTCAGGAGACCCGTGGCGACGACGCCGAAGGGCGTCCATACGGCGAACGACGCCACTGCGACGATGATCGTCATGAGGGCCAGGAAGAGATGAAAGGCGCCGTCGGCCGGCTCGACGACCGGCCCGAGCGCATGAGGCTGAAGAGAGGCCGGAGCTGCGATTTCAACCTTCGCCATCAGATCGGTCTTTGATAGCGGGATCATCATCGACGGCGACGATAAGGGTCGCACTTCGTTTCACGTCATCGTCTCGAAGTTTGTGGCGCAGCTGGTCGCGCATCCGCGCACCGGCATCCGCCGGCGTGAAGGTGAACAGCATCAGATCGGCGGAGGCGAAAAAAGCCGTTTCCCATCCATGAAAATCACTCGGCGGCGCGAGCAACAGGATAAAATCGAAGCCGTCGGCGAGATGATCCTCAAGCATGAAGGCCGTGCCGTCCGTGCCCGGGGCAAGCGGCCGTACGATGGTCGGCAGGCCGCTTGCCCCGTTGACGGATACCCCGGCCATGACCGAACCGGAGCGTCCGTGTTTCACGAATTCGACGATGAGGACCTTCTGGCCCGCTTGCTGTAGCCCAAGACCGATCATCGCGCCTGTCAGTTGCGCTTCCGATGAACTGTTCACGGAGGAGACCAGCAGCGTGTAGGGCGCCGGATGCTCTTCGAGACGAGCGACGATACGCCGGATGAGCTGGAGCGTGCTTCTGGAAAAGACGGCTCCGGCTGGCTGGAGAAGCCGCCGCCTCATGGCGCGGATGCGGGCGGGGATACTCGATCCCGGCAAACCCGGAAGTTCATAGCGGCCGAGATGGACGGGCACGGCCTGGCTGCCTGAGAGCGATCGGTGCGCGCGCATATCCACCGGCTTGTCTTCGGCGCGGCCCGACGGGACGGATCCGCCTGCCGCGGCAAGCCCACACCCCGCAAGGAAGCCGATGGCGGCGCTGACCGGCAGGATAAGCGCGGGTGTCGGCCAGGACGGCTGGACGGGCGGCGACGCAACGCCGATCACCCTTGCCTCGGACAGCTGGAGACCCCGCATCTGTGCGGTCTCCTCCGTCCGTTTCAGCACATCGTCCAGCACTGTGCGGGCCGCCTCTGCCTTTGCTTCCAGCCGGCGCAGTTCCACACGCGCCGCATCGGCCGCCTGCGACTTGGCGCGCATCTCGACGAGCTTGGTTTCAAGAACCCGGACGGCGTCGTCGGCCAGGTCCCGCTTTGCTTTCAGCTCGCGCGTGATGCGCCCGGCTTCGGCGGTCATCAACGCCTTGGTCCGGGACAGTTCCGATCGGAGGCGGCGCACGGTCGGATGATGAGGCTGATAGACCGTATCGGCATTGGCGATGGCCGCGGCGCGCTGGTTGTAATCGGCGCGCAGTCCGTCCAGAGCGACCGACGAGACGATTTCCGAAAGCCTTGCCGCGCCCGGCTGCGCCCGCTCAGCCGCGACCGCCTGTTCGTAGCGCCCCCGCGCGGCATCGGCCTTGGCTCGCGCGTCGATCACCTGCGTGGTGAGCTGGTCGATCTGCGATTGCAGCGTGCCGCCGGCTGCGGGATCGAGAAGTTCGTGCCGAACCTTGAAATCGGCGACGGCACGCTCCGCTTCGGCGACATTGCGCTGGAGGTTGGAAAGCCTTCCCTGCAGGCGTGCATTGACGTCGTCATTGGCGTTCTCGCGCTCGCCGGCAAGACCCGCGGTGTAACGTGCCACGATCGCATTGGCGATTGCGGCTGCCTTCTGCGCGGAGCGGGACTTGAAGCCGACCTTGATCACATAGGTCAATCCTGCGCGTTCCACGGACACGCGCTTTTCGAAACGGCGGAAGATGGCATCCCGTTCCCGGCCGCCTGCCCCCGTCAGGAAGGAGAGGATGCCGGGATCTGAGAATTCCGGATCCTGCGCGATGCGCTGGCTTTCGAACACGCGCATCAGCAGATCCCGCGACTCGATGACGAAGACCTGGCTTGCGACGGCTGCGCTGTCGGCGCCGATACCGGGCAGAACCGTCTCGAACTGGGTGGAGCGCGCATCTCGCGGGTCGACGAGCAAGGACGCCGTCGCCGTATAGGTCGGCGTCGTCATGGCAAGATAAAGCAGCGCCAGCGAAAGAGCGGCGCCCACACAGAACAACACCCGCCAGCGCCCGCGCCAAAGGCGCGCCGAGAGGTCTCCGACGTCGAACAATGGCGGGAGAAAACTCCCGGCCGATGCAAGTGCAGTCATCCCTGCCGTCCATGTGAACCGGGGCGAGCATAAGCCGCGCCGTCAACCACTACCCAAGGTTACCGTAACCGCAGAAAGTAACCATAAGGTGTATCTTTTTGAATTGTGCCTCATGGGTTGTGTTATTCGTAAACACACGCATTAAGGGATTTCCTAAAGTCATACAACCGAAGGATAGACGATGAGCCAGCGCCCGATGCTTTCCCTCCATGTGCTCGCCGGCAAGGGCGTGGCCGCAGGCGTGGTGAAGCTCGCGAGCGCCGCCCTCACCTTCACGGTTTTCGTCGTTGTCGCCGCCACCATGGACGAGCGTCAGTTCGGCCTGTTCAGCACCGCCTATGCCGGCGCAAGCCTCGTCTCCTTTTTCTCGCTCGCCGGCCAGCATGCCGCCGTCCTGCGCTTCTGGCCGCAATATGCCGGAAGCCGTGACGACGGCCGCGCCAACACAATGATGGCTCTGTCCATCCGCATCACGGCGGCCGCCGTCGCCGTCGCGGCTCTCGTGGTTCTGGCGGCAAGCGCGCTTCCGCTCTCGCTTGGCCCCGAATGGCCGGCGATCATGGCAGCGACCGCCCTTCTTGCGGCGGCACTCGGCTGGTCGGAATTCAGCGCCTGCGCCATGCGTGCAAAAGGCGCCGTCGTCAGCAGCCTGCTGCCGCGGGACGTCGTCTGGCGCGTCCTGAGCATCTTCGTCTTTGTCATCGCCGGGCGCCTCGCGACGGACATGACCGCGGTCACCGCCCTCTGGCTGACCGCCCTGCTGCTCATTGCCAGCGTCCTGCCCCAGACGGTGACATTGCTGCGTGACACGCTGCAGGTGCCGCAAACCCCTCTCAGCGCCGGAGAGGCCGCTGAATTCCGCGCTGTGTCTCTGGGCTTGTGGGGCGTCACCGCCCTGCCGCCGGCCCTTGGGCAGGCAAGCACGCTCGTCGTCGCAGCGCTGCTCGGCCCGGAAACGGCAGGCGCGGTCTTCGTGGCCGATCGCATCACGCGCCTTGCGGCACTTGCGCTGAACGGCATCAACCAGGCGGCCGCACCGCAGATCTCCGCCGCTTTCCATGCCGGCGACCGGGTCCATGTGCAGCGCATAACCGGCCTCGTCGCCATGACCGGCTTTGCCGCCGCACTCGCCGTGCTTGCGGCGCTCGTCGTCGCAGGCAGCCCGATACTGGCGCTCTTCGATCCCGCCTACGCCACCCCGGCCATGCATGGCGTGCTGGTCATTCTCGGGCTCGGCGTGCTCGTCGGCACCGCCTGCGGGCCAACGGAACTCACCATGCAGCTGACGGGCCTGCAACGCGAACTCTTTCGCACGCTCGTCGTCGCGAACGGCCTTGGGCTTGCGGTGACCGCCGCGCTTGCCCTCACCCACGGACCGGCGGGTGCTGCGATCGGCATGGCCGGCACGACAGCGCTTTGGTGCCTCGCCGGCGCCAGCATCACCCGCCGCAAGATCGGCGTCGATCCCTCCATCCTCGGTTTCCTCCCAGGACGGCGGCACCTCGCCCTCCGCACAACCCAGAAAGGCCGGCCATGAAAATCCTCCAGGTCCAGACGCAGGCGGAAGCCGCCGGCGCGCAACGCATTTCCGATATGGTGGGCGAAGGGCTTCGAGCCCGCGGCCATGACGTCCGCACGGTCTTCCTGTATCGCAAGACCGCCGTCTATGACCGCGATCCCCATGCCGACTTCATCCTCATGCACCCGCCGCGTGGCGTGCTTGAGCAGGTGCTGGCGGTGCTCGGCCTCATCGACCACGTGCGCAAGATCAGGCCCGATGCCGTCGTGTCCTTCCAGCATTACGGCAATATCGCTGGAACGCTTGCCGCTCGGCTCTGCGGTGTAGGGGCCATCGTCGCCAACCAGAGCGGCGCACCCCAGGGCCGCGGCCTGCGTGGCTTGCTCACGCAGGTCGACAAGCTCATGGGCATGGCCGGTATGTATCACGTCAACATCGTGAACTCCGCTTGGACCGAAGCACAGTTCGCCGCCTTTCCCGCTGCCTACCGCAAGCGCCTGAAACGAATCGATCACGGTGTGCCCGCGCCGGCGCGGCTGCCGGCCAGGAAGCGGGCGCGCGCGGCGTTCGGACTGCCAATTGGCGTTCCGCTCGCGATCTCGACCGGCCGGCTGGCGCCTTCGAAGAACCACACCGCCCTTGTGGGGGCGCTAGCGATGCTTCCGCACGTGCATCTTGCCATCGCCGGCACGGGTCCGGAGAAGGAAATGCTCCTCGCGCTTGCCGCGCGGCTCAATGTGCAAAGCCGCCTCCATCTCGTCGGCGAACTCTCCCCTGCTGGCATCCACGACTTTCTCGCGGCGGGCGATGTCTATGCCTTTTCATCGACGACGGAGACGTTTGGCCTTGCGGTCGTGGAAGCTGCCATCGCCGGGCTGCCGATCGTGTCGAGCGACCTGGACGTGCTGCGCGAGGTTCTGACCACAGCCGATGGACGCCCGGCTGCGCTGTTCGTGCCGCCGGATGCCGACGGAATCGCGGCCGGCCTTGCGCAGGTCTTCGCAAATCCCGCACTCGCTGCGACGCTCGCGAGGGCCGGGCGCCAGTTACGGGAACAGTATTCACCCGCAGCCATGTGCGCAGCCTATGAAGCCCTGTTTTCGAACAACGGCTTTCGAACCGGCACGATCCCGTCGATCACCTCGAGCGGACCAGAGCGGTTGAGCGTGTGAATGCGTGGATAGGGCCAATCCCCGTCGGCAACGATGGGGTGTGGTGGTGAAAGATGAACGGTATCGCTGTCGAGTAAGAGCAGTTCCGACAATCCCAGCCCCCCGCCATAGCCCAGCGTGCCATCCTGAACCGGCAGGAATAACCGCCCCGCCCGGTCGCGCACGAAAGCGCCGCCCGGCCGCGCCCGCCGGCGATCGATCAGGATCGGGTTCAGCGGGTGCGGCCACCAGGGGCCGGCAAGCGCCTCGGCCTCGAAAACCACGAGCGTATCGGATGTGCTGCCGAAGCCGTCCCTGTCCGTTGCGAAAAGCCACAGCCGTCCACCGTGTGCGAGCAGGGTCGCGTCGGATATCTCACCTTCGGCGAGAACAGCCTCCGCCCGCCAGTGATCCGGGAAGGCCTCGGCGCGGTAAAGGGTGAGCTTCCCGCTGGCGCTCGCCTCCGGCAGCATCCAGATCGCCCCATCCCGCGTGAACACCTGGGGATAGGACAGGTGGTGCGGTTCTTCCAGAACCACACGGGCCGACTGTGGAATGCCGGCCGCGTTGAACGGCACGACGGATATCACCGCCTTGGCGGCTGCGTGCAGATAATCCTCGACGAAGAGGAAGGCGCGGTCCTGCCAATGGAAGACGAAGGGATCGGCATAAAAGCGATCTCCCGCATCCGCAAGCAAGGTCCATCCAGTCCCGAGCCTGCCGGTATCGGCCACGCCGGGGCCGTCATGGAAACGATAGCCGACCTGCCAGTGCGCCTGCCGGAAGCGAAGCCGCCGCCAGGCCTCCCGGCCAAGGCGCGGCAGGGCGCTCGTCAGATAAGCAGGCAGAAGCCGATGGTCTGCTTGGAGCGGGGCGATGGCTTCGAGCCGGTCGAGCCGGTCTGCTGCAAACGCCTCCACCGCCGACACCAGCGCCGTTATCGCTCGGGCAAGAACATCCTCCACCCCAAGCGACGCGGCTTCGCGCCGGTCGATCATCGGCCAGGCCCTGCCGACGACGTGCGCGCCATCGAGCACCACGTCCAGCACCGGTAGCCGGCCTGCCGCAACCAGCGCCGGGACGGCGCGAGCGTCGTATGCGCCATCAAACCGCAATGCGAGGGTTGGCGCGTCCCGCACGGGTGCATGTCCGGCAAGATCGACGCGCAGGTTCGTCGCGACATGCGGAACGCCGCGCATAGGCGGGTCGATCTGTGATGCCAGCGCCCGCGCGCGTCGGCGGAAAAGCCGGTGTTCGAGTGCAAGCGTACCGTTCGCCCAAGCCGGCCACCCGTCCGCAACGGGATCAAGGGCGACAGCCACCGCATGCCCGGCCGCCGTCAGGCGCTCGATCAGGACTTCATGCCAGTACTGCGCGCCGCGGGCCGGAACAATGACATCGATCGCAAGGCGCCGGCCGCTCATCAGGCGTCGAAGACCGCGAATTCCGTGAACGCAAGGTCACCCGGCCAGGGTGGATTGGGCCCTTTCGCATATTTGGGTCCAACACCGGCAAAATAGCGCCCCGTCAGCCCCGGCACAGGTCCGCAGGCATCGACAACGGCGAAGAACAGCCCCTTGCGCGCGAGATGACGCCCGAGCGCATGGGCGCATCGGCTTAGATCCGCATGCGAGCGGCAGTAGATGACCTGGCTGCATGGAATGAGGCCGCGCAACACGCGTCGCGGCTTGAGAACGAAGGGGTAAGCATCGTCTCCGTCCAGACAGACGACCGAATCGCAGCCGAGGGCGGCATGGTCGAGCAGGAGGGTGCGGTCTTCTTCCGGCAGTCTGTCGAGTTCCGCGAGCCCCGGCCGTGCAACGACCGCGCGGATCGCCCCCGTCGCCCGGCTGAGGAGCGGCACAAAGGCCTGCTGCCCCTCAGCAAAACGGCGGAACCGCAATGCCTCTGTCACCTTCAGCGTCACGGGCGCCGGCGTGATCGACAGAAAGGTGACATCCCGGCGGCGCATTGCCGTCATGATGAGCTTTCCCGCATAGGAGCGGAACTCCTCGTCCACCGCCCAGCTCGAGAGGTTGCAGCGAATGGCATCGCCCGGATGGCGAAAGTACAAAGCCAGCAGCACGCCAACGACACGGCCTTCGCAATCCAAGAGATAGCCGTAGCGCGGCAGGTCCTGCACGGCGGCACAGCCTGACATGCGTTCAAGCGCCCCCTCCCAATGGCGCTGCGACCGCTCGGGAAATCCGCGCCGAAGGCAATCGATAACGCCTGGCCAATCCGCCTCTTCGATCGGGCGGCAGACGAGACCTTCGGGAAGCGGACCCAACACGCTCATGCAGCCTCCAAGATGTGATTCTTTCGATTGAGGACGATGCGAAAATACAACCAAAAGAAAATGTGCAAGTCAAATGCACAACCGGAAGAATGCGCATCAATCTCCACCCACTTGCCATGCCTTCGCCGATCGGGAAGGTTGGTCGCAGTCAGACGAAGCATTCTCAGGAGCCGGCATGGCCGTTACCGACATCGCAACCCGCACCTACGATCATAATTTCCGGCTCGATCCGATCGTGCGCAGCCTGCTGGATACGGATTTCTACAAGCTCCTGATGCTCCAGATGATCCGCCGCCAGTATCCCGAGGTCCACGCCACCTTTTCACTGATCAACCGGACGAAGAGCGTGCGGCTCGCCGACATCATCGACGAAGGCGAGCTTCGTGCGCAGCTCGATCACGCCCGTGAAATCCGCTTTACCAAGAAGGAGTTGATCTGGCTTGCCGGCAACAGCTTCTACGGCAAGGCGCGGATGTTCGGACCTGATTTCATCGCCTGGCTTGCCGATTTCCGCCTGCCGGAATACGACCTGCACAAGGTGGACGGCCAGTACGAGCTGCATTTCGACGGGCCGTGGACGCACACGACCATGTGGGAAATCCCGGCGCTCGCCATCATCAACGAGCTGAAGTCCCGCGCGGCCATGCGCGGGCGCGGCCGCTTCACGCTCGATGTCCTCTATGCTCGCGCCAAGGCGCGGCTGTGGGAAAAGGTGGAGCGGCTGGCGAAGCTGCCGGATCTCGTCATTTCCGACTTCGGCACACGGCGCCGGCACGGCTTTCTCTGGCAACGCTGGTGCGTGGAAGCCCTGAAGGAAGGGCTCGGGGATCGCTTCATCGGCACGTCGAACGTGCTTCTCGCCATGGATGCCGACCTCGAGGCGATCGGCACCAATGCGCATGAATTGCCGATGGTCGCGGCCGCGCTGGCCGACGGCGACGAGGCGCTGGCGCGTGCCCCCTATCAGGTTCTGGAGGACTGGCGGCAGCATTATAACGGCAATCTCCTGATCGCCCTGCCCGACGCCTACGGCACCGCGGCCTTTCTCGCCAACGCGCCGGACTGGGTCGCGGACTGGACCGGTTTTCGCCCCGACAGCGCGCCGCCGATCGAAGGCGGCGAGCAGATCATCGACTGGTGGCGCGCCAGGGGGCGCGATCCGCGCAAGAAGCTGCTGATCTTCTCCGACGGCATGGATGTCGATACGATCGAGGAGACCTACCGGCATTTTCACGGGAAGGTGCGCATGAGCTTCGGCTGGGGCACCAATCTCACCAACGATTTCCGCGGCTGCGATCCGGACGGCGGAACCGGGCTCGACCCGATCTCCCTGGTCTGCAAGGTCACAAGCGCCAACGGCCGTCCCGCCGTGAAGCTTTCCGACAATCCCGCCAAGGCGACCGGCGACCCGGCCGAGATCGACCGCTACCGCCGCGTCTTCGGCATCGACCGCCAGACCGCGCGGCCAGTCGAGGTCTAGCCGACCGCGCCAGAAGCATCACTGCGGCCCGGCACTTATCGCCCTGGAACGCTTGGCGCGTCTACCGGGAATGTCCCGCCATTCGGATTACCCTTCCGTGAAAAAAGTGCCGGCAAGCGGATTTGCCGGTTTACAATAGTAATACAATATGATGTTTTATCGACGCTGCTGAGGAGCAGCTTTGTTTGGGAGGAAATCATGAAGTTCAAATTCGCACTCGCAGGTGCCACGATTCTGGCTGCATCGGTCTTCAGCGCGGCTTCCGCGTCCGCGATGACCGTGGGCTTTTCGCAGATCGGTTCCGAATCGGGCTGGCGCGCCGCAGAAACCACACTGACCAAGCAGCAGGCTGAAAAGCGCGGCATCGACCTCAAGTTCGCCGATGCCCAGCAGAAGCAGGAAAATCAGATCAAGGCCCTGCGCTCGTTCATCGCGCAGGGCGTCGATGCCATCCTGGTCGCGCCTGTCGTCGCCACCGGCTGGGACGAGGTGCTGCAGGAAGCCAAGGACGCAAACATCCCGGTCGTTCTGCTCGACCGCACCATCGACGCGCCGAAGGAACTCTACCTGACCGCCGTCACGTCCGACCTCGTGCATGAAGGCAATGTCGCCGGCAAGTGGCTGGTCGACACGGTTGCCGGCAAGCCGTGCAACGTCGTCGAACTCCAGGGCACGACCGGCTCCTCGCCGGCCATCGACCGCAAGAAGGGCTTCGAAGAAGCGCTTGCCGGAAAAGACAACCTGAAGATCGTTCGCAGCCAGACCGGTGACTTCACCCGCACCAAGGGCAAGGAAGTCATGGAAAGCTTCCTGAAGGCCGAAGACGGCGGCAAGAACATCTGTGCAGTCTACGCGCACAATGACGACATGGCCGTCGGCGCCATCCAGGCGATCAAGGAAGCCGGCCTGAAGCCGGGCACCGATATTCTCGTCGTGTCGATCGACGCGGTTCCGGATATCTTCCAGGCCATGGCCGCCGGCGAGGCGAACGCCACCGTCGAACTGACGCCGAACATGGCCGGCCCGGCCTTTGACGCGCTCGATGCCTTCATCAAGGACGGCAAGGAGCCGCCGAAGTGGATCCAGACGGAATCGAAGCTCTACACCCAGGCTGATGATCCGATGAAGGTCTACGAAGAAAAGAAGGGCCTCGGCTACTAATCCCTATCGGTCCTGCGCCCGGCCTCGGACGGCCGGGCGCACGCCACCGCTTTGCCTGCCGACGCGCGTCTTGTTACGCTGCGGCCGGTTTCTGTCATACGGGTCGGGATCATGCAGTCGGTCAGTTCCTATGTTCTATCGGCGACGGGGATCGACAAGATCTTCCCAGGTGCCAGGGCGCTCAACGGCGTCGATTTCTCGCTCGCGCGCGGTGAGGTCCACGCCCTTCTGGGTGAAAACGGCGCCGGAAAATCCACGCTCATCAAGTGCCTGACAGGCGCCTACCGGCGCGATGGCGGTCGTATCCTGCTCGATGGCGTCGATGTTGATCCGCACAACACGCTGGAAGCGCAGAAGCTCGGCATCGGCACGGTCTACCAGGAAGTGAACCTGCTGGCGAACCTCACGGTTGCCGAAAACCTGTTCCTCGGGCGTCAGCCGCGCCGTTTCGGGCTCGTCGACGCGCGCGCGATGAACAAGCAGGCCCGCGCCCTGCTTTCCGAATACGACCTCGACATCGATGTGACGGCGGAGCTTTCAGCCTTCTCCGTCGCCGTCCAGCAGGTCATTGCGATCGCCCGCGCCGTCGATCTTTCGGGCAAGGTGCTCATCCTCGACGAACCGACGGCCAGCCTCGACACGCACGAAGTCGCGATGCTGTTTCGCATCGTGCGCCGCCTCAAGGAGCGCGGCCTCGGCATCATCTTCATCACGCACTTCCTCGAACAGGTCTACGAGATCTCGGACCGCATCACCGTTCTGCGCAACGGCCAGCTGGTCGGTACACGCGAGACCGCGGCGCTGCCGCGCCGCGAACTCATCGCCATGATGCTGGGTCGCGAACTCGTGCAGGAAGTCGGAGAAGCGAAGCACAGCGAGACGAAGGCGCCCGGCGAAGCGCGCTTCCGCTTCCGCAGCTTCGGCCGGAAGGGACATATCCAGCCGTTCGACCTGGACGTCGCATCCGGTGAGGTCGTCGGCATTGCCGGCCTGCTCGGCTCCGGCCGCACGGAGACGGCGGAAATCCTGTTCGGCGCCGAACGCGCTGACAGCGGTACGGCGCAGGCCGATGGCCGCACGCTCGATCTTTCCTCACCGCGCGCGGCGATCCGCGAGAAGTTCGGCTTCTGCCCCGAGGACCGCAAGGTCGATGGCATCGTCGGCGACCTCTCGGTGCGCGAGAACATCGTGCTGGCGCTGCAGGCGCGGCGCGGCTGGGCACGGCCGATCAGCCGAAGCGAGCAGGACAGGCTGGCCGACCACTACATCAAGGCGCTCGACATCCGCACGAGCGACCGTGAGAAGCCCATCCGGCTTCTGTCCGGCGGAAACCAGCAGAAGGCCATCCTGGCCCGCTGGCTGGCGACCAATCCGGAATTCCTGATCCTGGACGAGCCGACGCGCGGCATCGATGTCGGCGCCCACGCGGAAATCATCCGCCTTATCGAGACCCTCTGCGAGAACGGCATGTCGCTGATCGTCATATCCTCCGAACTGGAAGAGCTGGTCGCCTATTCGAGCCGCGTCCTCGTGCTGCGAGACCGGGCACATGTGGCCGAGCTGACGGGTGAAGAGGTCACCACGAACGCCATCATCGAGGCGATCGCCTCCGCGCATGAAGGGAGACCGGCATGACGGGCACGCTCAAGGCCTATGCCGTCAGGCTGTTTCCGCAGGTCGCGGCGCTCGCCATCATCCTGTTCATGGTGTCGCTCGCCTTCCCGGGCTTCTTCAAGCTGTCGTTCCAGAACGACCGTCTCTACGGCAGCCTCATCGATATCCTGAACCGCGGCGCACCGGTCGCGCTGCTGGCCATCGGCATGACGGTGGTGATCGCGACAAAGGGCATCGACCTTTCCGTGGGTGCGGTCATGGCGATCTGCGGCGCGGTCGCGGCCGCCTCCATCACCGCCGGCCATTCGCTCGCCTTCACGCTCGCCGTGACGATCTCGACAGGTATCCTGTGCGGCCTGTGGAACGGGGTGCTCGTCGCCGTGCTCGATATCCAGCCGATCATCGCGACGCTGGTGCTCATGGTGGCGGGACGCGGCATCGCGCAGCTCATTACCGAAGGCGCGATCCTCACCTTCAATCATCCGGGCCTGATCTTCATCGGCAGCGGCTCGCTGTTCGGCCTGCCGATGCCGGTCATCATCTGGTTGGGCTTCGGGCTGATCGTCGCGCTGCTCGTCCGGCGAACGGCGCTCGGCATGTTGATCGAGGCCGTCGGCGTCAACCGCCGCGCCTCGCGCCTTTCCGGTGTCTCCACCGGTGTCCTGCTCATCGCCGCCTACATGCTCTCTGGCCTCTGCGCCGCCCTGGCCGGCATCATCGCGGCCGCGGATATCCGCGGCGCGGATGCCAACAATGCAGGCCTGTGGCTCGAGCTCGACGCCATCCTCGCGGTGGTCGTCGGCGGCACATCCCTGCTCGGGGGGCGTTTCAGCATCGCCGCCTCGCTGCTCGGCGCGATGATCATCCAGTCGATCAACACCGGCATCCTGCTCTCGGGCTTCCCGCCGGAATTCAACCTCATCATCAAGGCGGCGATCATCGTGCTGATCCTGGTCATCCAGTCCCCGCGCGCGCAATCGGCCTTCATCTGGCTGTCGCGCGCCCGCGCCACCGAGCCCACGAAGGGGCAGGAGGCGAAATGAACCCGCGTTACCTTCCGCTCACCGCGACCGTCGCGATCTTCCTCATCGCCTATGCCGTCTGCATCGCACAGTACCCCAACATGCTGTCGACCCGGGTGATCGGCAACCTGCTGACGGACAACGCCTTCCTCGGCATCGCAGCCGTCGGCATGACCTTCGTCATCCTCTCCGGCGGCATCGACCTGTCGATCGGCGCGGTGATCGCGTTCACCGGCGTCTTCCTCGCCGTGCTGCTGCAATCGACCGCGATCCACCCGCTCGTCGCCTTCGCCCTGGCGCTGATCATCACCACCGCCTTCGGCGCGATCATGGGCGCGATCATCCATCATCTGGAAATGCCACCATTCATCGTCACGCTGGCGGGCATGTTCCTCGCCCGCGGCATGGCCTTCGTGCTTTCCATCGATTCGATCCCGATCAAGCACCCGTTCTATACGACACTGAAGAGCTTCTATTATGTGCTTCCCGGTGGCGGGCGCCTGACACTGATCGGCGGGCTGATGCTCGTTGTTTTCCTTGTCGGCATTCTGATCGCCCACCGCACCCGCTTCGGCGCCGACGTTTATGCGCTCGGCGGCGGCACCGCCACGGCGCGGCTCATGGGCGTGCCGATCGGCCGCACGACCATCCTGATCTACGCTCTGTCGGGGTTTCTCGCCGGCCTGTCGGGCATCGTCTTCTCGCTCTACACGTCGGCCGGCTATTCGCTGGCGACCGTCGGCGTCGAGCTTGACGCCATTGCGGCCGTGGTCATCGGCGGCACGCTGCTGACGGGCGGCTCGGGCTTCGTCGCGGGCACGCTGATCGGCATCCTCATACAGGGGCTGATCCAGACCTACATCACGTTCGACGGCTCGCTTTCGAGCTGGTGGACCAAGATCCTCATCGGCCTGCTACTCTTCGCATTCATCCTGCTGCAGAAGGCCCTGATCCTCCTGTCCGATCGAAAGAGACGCCATGCCTGACGTCAAACAAAAGGCGGCGGCTATTGCGCAGGGCGACCCCGAAAGAAGGGGATAGCACATGGTCCGCCGCAAGGGAGTGCTGGATACGGTCATCACGGGCGCGGGTGTGCGCACAAGCCATTGGCAGGTGGTGAACGCCCTCGGCAAGGCGATCATCGCCGGGGAGTTCCCCGTCGGCGCCACCCTTCCCGGCGACGCCGAACTGGAGGCGCGCTTCGAGGTTTCCAGAACCGTGCTGCGCGAGGCCATGAAGACGCTGGCTGCCAAAGGCCTCGTCGTGCCCCGCGCCCGCATCGGCACACGCGTGACGCCGAAGAGCCAGTGGAACCTCTTTGACGGCGATATCCTCACCTGGCATTTCGCCGTCGGCGTCGACGAGAATTTTCTCCTGCACCTGAGCGAGATCAGGCTCGGCTTCGAGCCGCATGCGGCCGCCCTCGCCGTACGCCATGCCTCCGAGGCCGATATCATCCAGATGATGCATCTGGCCGTCGCCATGGGCGATCCCAGCCACACCCCCGAGACGATGGCGATCGCCGACCTGCGCTTCCATCTGAGCGTCATGGAGGCCTCGCGCAACCCCTTCATGCGCACGGTGGGAAGCCTTATCGAGGCCGCCCTTGCCGGCGTCTTCGAACTGAGCTCGCCGGCAACTGCGGATATCCGTATCACCGACGTGTCGTCGAGCCATATCCGCATCGTGGAGGAAATTCGGCGGCGGGACGAGGACGGCGCACGCCGGGCCATGGAAAACGTCATCCTCGTTGGCCGCAACCGCATACTCGGCGCAATGCACGCAGCGCCGCAGGAAGAGAATCGCGAAAACGATGCTTCCGCATTGAGTTCTGACTGACGCTGCGCGGGGGACCGCTCTTCCCTTCAGACTGTGCTGGCAACCCGGCTGAGGATGTCCAGATAGCCTTCGACAGTCCAGGCCGAGCGTCCGATGAACAGTCCGTCGATATGGGCCTGCGACACGAGTTCCGCGCAGTTGGCCGGATTGACGCTGCCACCATATAGCAACGGCAGACGACGGCCCATGGCCTCTTCGACGACCGCGCTGATCCTCTCGTGACGGGCATTGGCATAGTCCATCGTCGCAGGGATGCCGTTCACTCCGATCGCCCATACCGGTTCATAGGCGATAAGGATTCGCACCTGCTTTTCCGCCGGAGTGAGCAAAGCTAGAGCCGCCGTTACCTGACGTGCCAGCACTTCGTCCGCCTGCCCAGCCTCTCGTTCGGCAAGCGTCTCGCCAACGCACACGAGCGGGATCAGGCCGTGGCGCACCGCTGCCGCAGTTTTGCGGCCAACCGCCTCATCTGTCTCGTTGAAGAACTCACGACGCTCGCTATGCCCGATCTCGACAAGGTCTGCATTGCAGTCCTTCAGCATGACCGGCGAGATCTCGCCGGTCCAAGCCCCACCGTCATCCCAGTGCATATTCTGCGCACCGACCTTCACGCTGGTCTGCGCAAGGCGGCTCTTTACCTCCCTGATGGCAGTGAATGCGGGCAGGATGAAGCGTTGAACATGCCGCGCGCGTTCACCATCCGCCGCCTTGAGGCCGTCTGCGAAAGCCAACGCCTCCGCAAGCGTCTTGTTCATTTTCCAGCTTGTGCCGACCCAGAGCGATTTTGTCATGTGTTCTTCCTTCCTCAGCCGCGAAAACCGTTCATGCCGGTGTCGATATGCGGTTCCCAATAGGCGACCGATTCCCGGATCATCTCGACGACACGGCCATCCGTCGGTTCGCGTTCGCGAAACGACAGCTCCATGCAGATCTCGTTGTCCGTGCCGCCGGCCTCCTTGACGGTACGGATCAGTTTCTCCGGCTGGATGCGGCCGTCCTTGTTGTGTTCGGCGGTGAAGGGCCAGTGCCCGCCCTTGTTCATGGAGGACTGCTTGACATGGATGATCGGTGATTCCTGCGGGAACGCCGCCGCCCAGGCATAGGGGTCGATATCATCCGGATTCGAGGAGGTCACGTCGCCGTGGTCGATGTCCACGATCATGCGGAACGGTATGGCGAAACCCGCGCTAGCGAGCCGCCGGT
The DNA here is from genome assembly GCF_004514425.2 of Shinella sumterensis. Classification (GTDB taxonomy): domain Bacteria; phylum Pseudomonadota; class Alphaproteobacteria; order Rhizobiales; family Rhizobiaceae; genus Shinella; species Shinella sumterensis. The sequence continues at coordinate 10,885 of NZ_MYFN02000017.1, read as the reverse complement.
CGAGCGTGCGGCAGGCGGCAATCGTCTGGCCAAACTCACGGCCAACCGACATCGGCTCCCAGAAGATGTATTTGAGCCCAGCCGCCTTGCCCTGTTCCGCCACGGCCTTCCAGCAATCGAGGACGGTTTCGATCAGTTCCTGCCGTCGCGCCTGGTCGTTGTAATCCTTCTGCGTGAAGACCGCGAACTGTGAGCCCATGCCGTCCGCACCCAGTTCTCCGGCAATGTCTGCCAATGTGCGGAACCATTCGAGATAATAGGCGCGCACATCGGGGTCGGGATGGCCGAAATGGTTCAGGCGGCCGTAGGTGCTCGTCATGACGGATGTGACCCGCACGCCGGTGCGGTCCAGCGCGCGGCGGAAGGCACGAACACGACGCGTGATGACGGAGGCCGGCCAGGATGGATTGATGAACTCCGGGGTCAGCTGGATATGACCGATGCGGATTCGCTCGGCGATCGTCTCGATGAGATCGTCAACGTCGGCGAACCGGTTGACCAGCGGATTGGTGTTGAGCGACAGCCTCAGCGGCATTTTCTTCTCCCCAAGAGTTGTGCGGTGCCGGCTCCGGCCGGCATCAGGATGTCAGGTTGCCGCCGCTTGCTCCGCCTGAAGCGAGGCGATGGCATCGGGCAGTTCGGCGAAGGTATCGATGAGCCGGTCGGCGCCGAGATCGTCCAGCGGCGTTTTCGTGTAGCCGTAGGTCAGCGCGATCACCGGCACGCCGGCCGCCTTGCCGGTTGCTATGTCGACCTCTGAATCGCCGACGAACAGGATGGGATGCCCGCCACCGGCCGCCGCCGCGGTTTCCGTCAGATGGCGGGGGTCCGGCTTGCCGACGCCGAAAGTATCCGGCCCTGCCACCACCGCGAAGTGGCGCGAGAGGCCGAGATGATCGACGATCTGCCGGGCGAAGCGCTCCATCTTGTTGGTGCAGACCGCCATCCGCCACCCCTCACCCGCAAGACGTTCCAGCACGGTCTCGACATCGGCATAGGGCCGTGTCTCCTGCGCGGCGCGTGCGCCGTAGATCTCCGTGAAGCGCTTGACGGCGGCAGCGCCGGTGTCGTCCTGCCACTCGACGCCGCGTTCGGCCAAAGCCCGGCGCACCAGGTTGGGAATACCGTGGCCGATCAGCCGGCGCGCGGTTTCGACACCGATCGGCGCCAGCCCCCTTTCTTCCATCAGCGTGTCGAGAGACCCTGCCAGGTCCGGTACGCTGTCCACCAGCGTGCCATCGAGATCGAAAACAATCGTGCCTTTGCTCATGTCCATCCTCTATGCGTGAATCGCGCGTGAATCGGAGGCCAGCGTAGCCTCATGCAGCGCTTCCGACAGCGTGGGATGGGGAAATATCGTGTGGAGAAGATGCTCGCCCGTCGCGCCCATGGTCAACGCGAGAGAAAAGACCGGCACGAGTTCGCTGACCGAGGGACCGATCATGTGCGCGCCGACGAGTCGACCGCTCACCTTGTCGAACAGGACTTTGACGAAACCGTCTGTTTCGCCAATGGTCACCGCCTTGCCGTTTCCGCGAAAAGCGAAGCGTCCGATATCGACGACCAGCCCTTTTTGGAGAGCGGCCTCTTCCGTCAGACCAATAGAGGCGACCTGTGGCGCGGCGAAAATGCAGGACGGGACCGGTCCCATGGCAGCGTGCGGTCCACGACCCGCGATCGCCTCGACACAGCGCACACCCTCATGCTCGGCCTTGTGCGCCAGCATGGGCGGGCCCGCGACGTCGCCGATGGCGTAAAGCCCGGCAATGTTGGTCCGGCCGGCCGCATCGGCAGCGATTGTGCCGTTGCGCAGGGCGACCCCAAGCTTCTCCAAGCCAAGCCCATCGACATTTGCCACGACACCCGCGGCGGAAAGAAGCTTATCGGCTGTGATTTCACGAGGACCATCGGGATCGCTGAAGCGCACAGTCACGCCGGCCACATCGGACGACACCTGCGAAATTTCAACGCCGGTCAAAACCTCGATCCCGCGCTTGCGCAGGGACTTGCTCATCTGCTCGGCCACCTCGGCGTCTTCCTGCGGCAGGATACGAGCCAGACGCTCGATCAGCGTCACTTTCGCGCCCAGCGAACTATAGAGGCTTGCAAATTCCACACCGATGGCGCCACCACCCACAATGGCAATGGACGCCGGCAGCACCGCAGGCGTCATCGCATGATGATAGGACCAGATGCGTTCGCCGTCGGGAACGATGCCCGGGAGGCGGCGTTCGGAGGCGCCAGTGGCGATGATGATATGTGCCGCATCGTAATCGCCGGGTGCAAGCGTGCCCTTCGGCGCTTCGCCCTCACCGGCCGTGACGCGCACCATGCCGGGCGCCAGGATTTCGGCGGCACCCCAGATCACGTCGACCTTGTTCTTGCGCAGCAGGAATTGCACACCGGTATTTAGCTGGCCCGCGACCGTGCGCGAGCGCGCGACAACAGTGGGAAGATCGACGGAGGGCGTTTCGCTTCGAATGCCGAAGGATGCCGCATGACGAGCCTCATCCAGAAGGGCTGCAGAATGGAGCAGCGACTTCGTGGGAATGCAGCCCCAGTTCAGGCAGATGCCACCGAGATGCCGGCGCTCGACAACCGCCGTCCTCAGACCCAGCTGCGCCGCACGAATGGCCGCGACATAGCCGCCCGGCCCCGCGCCGATCACAATGACATCATAGGCCGGCATGCGGCATTCCTTTCGAGGGATATTGGCTCGACGCGGCCACGCACCAGGGAGAGGTGCGTGGCACGGCCGGGAGGCGAAGCGCTCAGCTAGCGCTTCGAATGGTCTGCGACACGAGCCGGCCGACGAGCGGGGCGGCTTCGAGCTGCGGCAGGTGGCCGACCTGTGGAAGGCGGTGCAACCCCACATGCGCGGGCAATGCATTGCTGTGTTCTGCCGGAATGATCCGGTCCTGCTCTCCAACGATAACGCGAGCCGGGCCGCCGAAACGGTTGAGGGCATCACGCACGGAGAAGAGCTGTGTGCTTCCCGCAAAGACACCGGCGGCAAGCCGTGTCTGGTTCGCCACCATACCCGTTCCTTCGCGACCGGAGAGTGTCGCGCGGACCAGGACGCCCGGCAGGCTCGCCGGCTCGTGGACCAGAAGGCCGAGCCAGGCCTGAAGTGCTGCCTCGCTGTCGGCAGACAGGAACCCGCTCACATAGTCGCCGTTGATCTTGGGTCCGAGGCCGGCCGGCGCAATCAGCGTCAGCGACCGCACGTCGAAGTCACCACCACCGGCGATTGTCGTGGCGACTGCCGCGCCGAGCGAATGGCCGACCAGATGCAGCCGCTCGATCTTCTCGGCAGCTAGCGTGGCGCGCACGACGGCCACAAGATCGTCGAAGCTGTCGGCCGATGCATTCGCCGCGCCACCGTGACCGGGAAGGTCGATCGCGAGGATCGGATTGGCCACGCTGATATGGCCGATGAACGACCGCCAGGCGGAAAGCTCGGCTCCGAAGCCGTGAACGAACAGCACCGGATCTCCCACACCGGCTTGCAGCGTCTTGAGGACGCTGCGGCCGCTTGAAGCCGTCGAAGCGGCGCCGCCGAAGTTGACGAGCGTGCCCGAGCCGGAGGAGCGCTTGAATGCCTCCACATCGCGCTTCACCACAGCACCGCGCGGACCGGAGCCGGACACCCGGGCGATATCGATGCCGGCGGAAGCGGCAATCCGTCGGGCAAGCGGCGAGGAACCGCCGGTACCCGATTTCAGGTAGGCCGTCTCGTTTTCACGAACGGACTCTCGCGGGAAGACGGCGATATTCTCCTTGGCAGTTTCCACAATGGACTGGGCATCTTCGCCGGAGAAAGCTGCGACAGGAGTGGTGGCGGCTTCGAGCTTCTCGCCCTCGTCGCCGACCATCATGAGAGGTTCAAGAACAACACCCATGTCGCCGACATTATAGCGTATTTCGAGGATCGTACCCGTCTCGAAGGCCTCGACCTCGAAGACCGCCTTTTCGGATTCGACCTCGGCGACGATGTCGCCCTTTTTGACCTTGTCGCCGACCTTCACGAGGATCGCCGTGATCTTGCCTTCGGTCAGGTCCTGACCGACCTGTGGCATCAGAATGGGACGTGCCATGACGGTTCTCCTCTCAGGCCACGCGACGGTGGAGCGTTTCGACCGACTGCGCGACGAAATCCACGGTCTTGCGGGTGGCGGCTGCGAATTCAGCAGCCGTTGCGGCGAAGGCGCCAAAGCGTGAGAACTCCTCCGGCTTCATGCCGTCGAATTCATAGGCCTGGCGGAAATAGGGAATGCGCAGCAGTTTCTCGATGAGCTCCGGCGACGCGTCCGTATCGATTGCGGTGGGATCGAAATCCGGTAGCCGGTCCTCGGCCCTCATGAGTTGCGTAATGTAGCCCGGCGGGCAGGTATAGACGAAGTCGCCGCCGGCGATCAGCGCAATATGGCCGCTCGATGCCTTGCCGCCCTCGCCTTCGTCCTGCACGCGCATGGAGCATTGCAGCATCTTGCTGGGATGGTTGCGCTCCTTGCCGTAGCGATAGGCTCGCTTCAGCACCGCCATTTCGCCAAGCAGAATTTCCTCCGGCGAAAGCGAAATACCGCGCGCATCGGCCTGAGCCTTGAGGTCGCCCACATTCCCGAGACGGGACGACATATGGGTGATCACCGAGCGCCATTTCGACAGATCGACACCCGCTGCCCTTGCCCGCTCAAGACCGCGTGAGACGGCGTCCATGCAGGCGATATATTGCGGAACGGTGAAGGACGTCGTGTTGTTGGTGGAGATGCCGTGGGCCGTCAGTTCCTCGATGACCTCGTAGCCTTCCTTCGAACCGGGGATCTTCACCATGACGTTCGGCGCAATCTCTGCAAGCTGGAGCCCCTGCTCCAGCATGCGCGCCTTGTCCGTGACGAAGCGTGGATCCACCTGGCCGGAGACATAGCCGTACTTGCCGCCCGATGTATCGAAGACCCTGCGGATCATCGCCGCGCCGCGGCGCACGACATCGAGATAGACCGCCCAGTAGATATCCTCGACATCATCGGCATTGCGTGTCGATCCGATCCTGCGGATCTCGTCCGCCCAGAAGGCCGGATCGGCCTGGATCGCCTGGAGCGAAAGCGGCGGATTGGTCGTGACGCCACGAAAGCCCATCGTTCCGTCACGTGCAGCGGTTTCCGCATCGAAGAGACGCGTCAGCTGCGCCTCCCATTCTGCCCGCTTTCCAGCAGGCGCATCCTCCAGGACGGCGGCTTTCCAACCCTCGTAGATCAGGGGTGAGGAATCCCACCAGATTTCACAGTCCGGATTTGTGGCCGCGAGCTTTTCCAGCACATGCAAGGACATGGTCGTCTCCCGATCTCTCTTCTCACTCAGCGGCCTGCGCCAGCGGCTTCGAATGAAGCGTGCGGCGCACGGCAAGCACGATGTCGTCCACCTGTGGAACGCTTGCCTTTTCAAGCTCAAGGTTGAACGGGATCGGTATGTTGAGACCGGCGACGATCTCGATTGGCGCGTCCAGCTGGTAGAACGCCTCCTCCTGAATGATGGACGCGATATCAGAAGCGACGCCGCCGCGACGCACGGCCTCTTGAACGATGACGGCACGGTTGGTCTTGGCGACCGAGCCAAGGATCATATCCTTGTCGAGCGGCACGAGCGTGCGCGGATCGATCACCTCTGCATCGATGCCCTCGGCCGCTAGTCTCTCGGCTGCTTCCAGCGTCCGCGGGATCATGTTTGACCAGGCGATCAGCGTCACGTCCTTGCCCGGGCGCTTGATATCGCCCTTGCCGAACTCGATGACGTGCTCGCCATCGGGAACGAGGCCCTTCGTCATGTACAGATGCTTGTGCTCCAGGAACATCACCGGATCGGGCTGCCGCAGCGCATATTTCAAAAGACCCTTCGCATCCGCCGGCGTCGACGGCATGACGACCTTCAGACCGGGAATATGATAGAACAGCGCCTCGAGGCTCTGCGAATGCTGTGCCGCTACGCCGCCGCCCGTCCCGCCCTGCGTGCGCATGACGAAGGGAACCCGACCGTCGCCGCCGGTCATCAGACGGAACTTGGCGGCCTGGTTGACGATCATGTCCATACCGAGCATGGCGAAGTCGATATAGAGAATTTCCACGATCGGCCGGGCACCGGCAATGGCCGCGCCCACGCCGACGCCGATCATGCCGGCTTCGGCAATCGGCGTGTCACGCACGCGCTTGGGACCGTATTTCGACAGCAAGCCTTCCGTAACCTTGTAGGAGCCACCGCGTTCGGCAATACCTTCGCCGATGATGAAGACGGTGCTGTCGCGTTCCATTTCCTCGTCGATCGCCTCGCGCAGCGCATCGCGGTACATGATTTCTCTGGCCATGGTATGATCCTCCCCGTCTGCTCAGTAGGCTTCGACGAATTCGTTGAACTCGGCGAGCGTGATCTCACGGCTCGCCTTGGAGAATTCGACGGCATCCTCGAATTCCTGCTTGATCTCGTTTTCGATCGCTTCGATTTCGGCCTGGTCGAGACCGACGATCTCGACGAGAGCATTGCGCGCGCGATCGACCGGGTCGCGCTCCTTGTAATAGGCCAGCGTGTCGGCCGGCATATACTTGCCGGGATCGTTCACATGGTGGCCCATGTGGCGGTAGGTCTTCGCCTCGATGAGGATCGGACCTTCTCCACGGCGGCACTTTTCAACCGCATCCTGCATAAGGTGATAGACGGCGAGTGAGTCATTGCCGTCGACCTGATGGCTCTCCACGCCAATGGCGAGGCCGCGCTTGTAGAGATCGACGTCGCGCGTGGATTCCTCGATGCGGGTGGAGACCGCATACTGGTTGTTCTCGACGACGAGCACGTAGGACAGGTTCCAGATCGCCGCCAGATTGAGCGATTCCAGGAACGTGCCGTTGTTGGAGGCGCCGTCCGTCGAGAAGGTCACCGTAACGGCGTCGTTACCCTTGATCTGGTTGGCGAGCGCCGCACCGACGCCGAGCGGCGTACCGGCGCCCACGATGCCGTTTGCCCCGAGATTACCGGCCCTGATGTCGGCGATGTGCATGGAGCCGCCGTAGCCGCGGCAGTAACCGGTCTCCTTCTGCAGGAGTTCGGCCACCATGCGCTTCACATCGGCGCCCCACGCGATGCAGTGGCCGTGCCCGCGGTGGGTCGAGGCGATGAAATCCCCCTCCTGCAAGGCCGCGCACACGCCGGTCGCGATGCCTTCCTGCCCGAGATAGGGATGGAAGTATCCACGGATCAGCCCCTGACGATAGAGCTTGATGCCTTCGGACTCGAAGACACGGATTTTGTAGGCCGTCCTGAAAAGTTTTTCCAGAAGCTCCCGCGAGGGTGCATTCGCCTTCTGAGCCTGCGCTGCCATGGATTTCTCTCTCCCCGATATGAAGATCGCTTGTCGATGAATGGCGTTCTAACATCCGAAAAACACGTTGTCGAGAAAATTTTCTTCATAAATGAAAGCGCTGAATTCAGCAGGGAAATCTCTCGTCAACAGATGACGAGCAACCAAAACCATTGTTTTTTAATGGCTTTTTATGTCATGCGGGATCGCAGACAAAAAATGGAGTAAAACTTCTGCCTTGTGCGGCCTGCGAAGCCAGCAGAGAAATCCAGCAAAAAGTAAAATTCTTTCCACAATCTGACGGGCGTGTTTATGGCGCAGCAAAACGAGCGATCACGCGGTGAGCTTTTCGCTGCACGTACCGGCTTGAAAAGCAGAGAGTAAACTTTTCTTCCTCAGGCGATAGTGCTACCAATGTTCAGCAGACCTATCGGCCGCGGCCGGCACCCTGGATTGAAGTCATGACTGATGCTCGACCTTTGAGCGACCTTAAGCAGAGCGACCTTCTGGAGCGGATTCAGGAACGCTATGGCACGCTCAGGAAATCGGAGCGCATCGTCGCGGACTTCCTGCGGGAAAATGCCGGACGGCGTCTCGATTCATCCATTACGGAACTCGGCCGCACGCTTGGCGTCTCGGAAGCCACGATCAGCCGCGTAAGCCGGGCGCTTGGCTATGACGGCTATTCGGACATGAAGCTGTCGCTTGCCGAGGGCGCACGCGCACGTGCGAGCTTCGTCAACCTGCCGCTCGAGATCGAAGATACGGACTCCCTGATCAGCACATCGAGCAAGCTTGCCAATCTTCTGATTGCCGGCGTAGACGGCACGCAGCGCATGCTGGACGCCCACAGGCTCGAGCAGGCCGTGGAAGCGTTGCGCAATGCGCGCAAGATCGTCTTCGTCGGCGTGGGTGGTGCGGCGGCGATCTGCGACGAGGCCGCCCATATGTTTATGAAGGCGGGCTTCGAGGCCACCAGTCTCCGCGACGGCTATACCCAGACGATCGTCGCCGCGACGATGACCGAGAAGGACGTGATGGTCGGCATCTCGCATACCGGCACCACCGAGACGGTAACGGACGCGTTGCATCTGGCACGTGAGAGAAAGGCAACGACGATTGCCATCACGAGCAATGTCGGATCGGATGTCGGGCGCGCCGCCGATGTCGCACTGACTACCTGGAGTGCGGGGCAGCAGCTCGTGCCGCTACACGGCGACTTTCTGGAAGGACGACTCAGTCAGCTGTTTTTGATCGACTTGCTTTATGTCGGCACGATCTTCCGTGCGGGCGAAGAACCGGCCAAGGCGTTGAAGGTCACAGGCGAGGCTCTCGAAAAGCGCTATCGGCATAAAAGCGGAAAAGCCGGCTGAACGAATCCGCCGGCTTGAACCACAGATCGGAATGCCAATTTTCAGGCGTCGATGAGTGCGCGGCAGAACGAGATATCGACGTTTCCTGCATCCAGATCATCCACGACCCGGTCAGCGAGCGAAAAATCCTCCTCGCCGGTATAGGACGAGATCGTCACGACGCAGTGCATGCCGGCCGCCTTGGCCGCGCGCAGCCCGTTGTTGCTGTCCTCGATTACCACACAATTGCTCGGATCGAGCCCGAGCGTCCGCGCGGCGAGATTGTAGATATCCGGCGCCGGCTTCTTGGCGGCGACCATGTCGCCCGCGAAAACTGTAATCTTCCTGGACCGTTCAGGTCCGAGCATCACATCGACCACCGCCTGGACGGCCTTCTCGTTCGATGTCGAGCAAACCGCGAGCGTGATACCGCTTGCAATGGCCTCGTCAACGATGCGCGCGATGCCGGGCCGAAGCGGCAGGCCGCCCTCCTCGATCAGTCGCATGAAGATCGCGGTCTTGCGCTTGTGGATCGTCGAAATCAACGCGTCCCGGTCCTCGGTGCCGGCGGGCCAACCCGTCTCATCGAAATGCCGCCGCATGCGTTCCTTGCCGCCAGCGGTCAGAAGCAGTTCGCCATAGCGCTCGACCGACCAGACGCAGTCTATGCCGAGTTCGGCAAAGGCCTCGTTGAAGGAAACGCGATGCCCGTCGCGCTCGGTGTCTACGAGAACGCCGTCGCAATCGAAAATAAGAGCCTGCATCGGTTCACGCCCCCGCCGCATGCGCGGCCTTGCCGGCCGATCCAAAGATGCGGATCATGTCAACGACGTCCTTCTTCATGGCGTTATATTGCCCGACGATGAAAGGGAGCGGCTCTTCCAGCTTGGGCTTTTCCGCACGCACGCCGATAAAGCCTTCGATGAAACGATGTTTGTGCATGGTCGAGATGTTGACCTTCGCGCAGCCGCCGGCAATGCAGCGGTCGAATTGGTCCTGGCTGAGCCCCGTCCCGCCATGCAGCGCAATCGGCACGGAAATCGATTGCGTGATGCGCTCGAGAAGATCATAGGCGATCTTCGGCTGCCCTTTGTAGAAACCATGTGCCGTCCCGATGGCGGGCGCGAAGACTGCGAGGTTCGGCATGTCCTTCACGAAGGCGAGGCATTCGTCGTAGTTGGCGAGGATCGCGGCATCCTCCGCCACGAACTTGTCGTCCTCGACGCCACCGATCGCGCCGATCTCCGCCTCCAGCCCGACGCCGGCCTGTTCGGTCATGCGGTAGATTTCCTCCGAGCGCGCCTTGTTTTCGGCAAAGGGCAGCGAGGAACCGTCGAACATGACCGACGACCAGCCGGCATCGATACAGCGACCGATCACATCCGCATCACTGCAATGGTCTAGATGAAGCGCCACCGGCACATCGACATCATCCGCCAGCATGCGCACCCAGGTGGCGATCGGCTTGTAGCCCCAGTGCTTGATCGTCTTCACCGAGACCTGCACGATAATCGGCGCATCCAGCTCCGCCGCGCCCTCGATGATCGAGCGCACGCTGTTGTAGTCGATCATGTTGAAGGCGGCGATGCCGTAGCGGGCCGCCTGCGCGCGCTTCAGCATCGGACCCATTGTGACGAATGCCATGACTTTCACTCCACCTGCCGGTTTTCGCCGCCTACGCCACGCGACGAAGCAGCACTATCGCTACAGTCTCCCTAGCAAGAAGATGTATTCATGTAAATTATTTTCTTGGATGGCATTGCGAAAAATCATTTGCTTCGCGCAGTTTAGCGCATCACTCAAAGAAGCCGCGACGCGATGCGCTCTCAACAGCCCGATCAATCTTCAAAATCATGAAATATTTTTTACTTCACCGCCACGACATGCAAACGGCCGGTGCGTGCCCGGCCGTCGCATGGTCTCAAAGGAAGAAAACCTCACTTCTGCCAGGATTTGACGAGTTCGTCGTAGTTTACGGTGAGGGGTTTTTCCTTTTCGTTTTCGATCTTGAGCTGTGGAGCGAGGTTGCCCTTTGCGACGGCGTCCTTGTTCCAGTATTCGAGATCGTGCTCTTCGGCGAGCTTGGGGCCCATGTCGCCCTGGACGCCGGCGCGTTCGAGGCGTTCGAGCACCTTCTCCTGCTCGGCGCACAGCGAATCCATCGCCTCCTGCGCGCTCTTGGCACCCG
>NZ_MYFN02000016.1 GCF_004514425.2 Shinella sumterensis | reverse complement strand
CCATTTCAGCGCCGAAGCGACCATGTCGTCGATCAGGCGGTGTTCGTACCAGATCTTGGCTTCCTTGAACTTCTCGGCGAATTCGGCGTCGAAGACCTGCTGGAAGATATCCTTGAAGCGGCCGTCATAGACCTTGAGGATGGTGTTCTTGGTCGAGAGATAGACCGGGACCTTGCGCTGCAGGCCGTAATTGAACGACGCGCGGGCGAATTCGGTGATCGAATCGTCGAGGTTGTACATGCCCATGGCGACGCCGGCGGACGGCGCGTCGAACACGTCGTATTCGATTTCCTTGCCATCTTCGCCGACGAACTTCATCGTCAGCTTGCCCTTGCCGGGGAACTTGAAGTCGGTGGCGCGGTACTGGTCGCCGAAGGCATGGCGGCCGACGATGATCGGCTTGGTCCAGCCGGGAACGAGACGCGGGACGTTCTTGGCGATGATCGGCTCGCGGAAGATGACGCCGCCGAGGATGTTGCGGATCGTGCCGTTCGGCGACTTCCACATCTTCTTCAGCTTGAATTCCTCGACGCGGGCCTCGTCCGGCGTGATGGTGGCGCACTTGACGCCGACGCCGTGCTTCTTGATGGCATTTGCGGCATCGATCGTCACCTGGTCGTCGGTGGCGTCGCGGTTTTCCATGCCGAGATCGTAGTATTCAAGGTCGATGTCCAGATAGGGATGGATCAGCTTGTCCTTGATGAACTGCCAGATGATACGCGTCATCTCGTCGCCATCGAGTTCGACGACGGGATTGGCGACCTTGATCTTTGCCATGGGGAGCCTCGTGCTTGTAGGGGCAGAACGCCCCGGATCGTGGACTTGAAAGAACCGAGTGGCCCTATAGCACTCACGGCCGGGAAGGCAAAGCCGGGCACGGGGCGAGCCGGTTTATTTTCCACGCGCGGCGGAATAAGTTTCGCCAGAATTCCGTTTCAGAAGAGTCGCGGGCATGCGACCTCGTCTGCCGCCAGCCAATGGAGCCAGCCAATGGAGAGTGTGATGTCGCGCCTCGGTCTCGCCGCCCTTGCCGTCCTGATCCCGATTTCGGCCCATGCCGCCACCTTCAAGGCGCCCGTTGAGGAGCTGATGGCGGCCACCGCCAGCAACTGGAAGGAGATGAAGGAGGATACCGAGACGGCGCCCGACTACATCGACTATTTCAACGAGGATTTCCTGAAGCGGCTCTACAGCAAGGATCTCGTCGCAAAATACCGCGAGGCCGCGAAATATCCGGCCTATGACGATGGCGGCTCGCCCTTCGGCTACGATCCCATCGTCAGCGGCCAGGACGGCTGTTCGCTGAAGGACCTGACGATCACCGAGGGCACGCCCAAGGACGGCACGGACGACGTGACCGTGACCTTCGACAACACCCATTGTTTCCCCGAGCGCGACCCCTCGCAGGCCAAGACGACGCTGGTCTTCAAGGTGATCGAGGAAGACGGGCGGCCCGTCATCGACGAGATGGTGCGCGAGGGCGAGGACGAATCGACCCTCAAGGAAGAGCTGGGCGAACTGGCGCGCTATGGCGCGGAAGCGGCCGCCGGCGGCCAGTAACGCTTTTCATTTCCGGTCAATTGTGCCACTGAGGCCCGGTTTTTCTAGGGATATAGGGCATGGCAGGCACGAACAGCGAACGCACGCTGATCGCCGAGGGACCGGCGATCATTCTCGTTCATCCGCAACTGGGCGAGAATATCGGCATGGTGGCGCGCGCCATGGCGAATTTCGGGCTGGCGGAACTGCGGCTCGTCAATCCGCGTGACGGCTGGCCAAGCGAGAAGGCGATTTCCGCCGCCAGCAAGGCCGATCACGTCATTGCGGCCGCCACGGTCTTCCCCTCGCTGGAAGCCGCGATCGCCGACCTCGAATTCGTCTATGCGACGACGGCGCGCGACCGCTACGGCTACAAGGAGGTCCGTTCGCCGGTGGTGGCGTCCGATGATCTGCGCACGCGCTTCCGGGCAGGGCAGAAGACCGGCATTCTCTTCGGCCGCGAGCGCACGGGCCTCACCAACGAGGAGATTGCGCTCGCCGACGAACTCGTGACCTTCCCTGTCAATCCGGCCTTCGCATCGCTCAATCTCGCCCAGGCCGTGCTGCTGATGAGCTACGAATGGATGAAGAGCGGCCTTTCGTCCGTCGAGGTGACACCGTTCAGCGCGCTGCCGCAGCGTCCGGCCCAGAAGGAAGAGCTCCAGGGCCTGTTCGATCACGTCGAGGAAACGCTGGATGCGCGCGGTTACTTCCGGCCTGCCGAAAAAAAGCCAAAACTGGTGGAGAACCTGCGCGCCATTCTGACGCGTCCTTCCTTCACCGGCACGGAGATCCAGGTGCTGCGCGGCGTGATTTCCTGCCTCGACCGCTTCACCCGCGAATCACCGCGCGGCGCGGCCAATCCGAACCGAACCCGCAACCGCCGGTCCAAGGTGCCTCGTGACATCGACTAGTCCCAAACCGATCCTGATGTTCGACAGCGGTATCGGCGGCCTGACGGTGCTGCGCGAGGCGCGCGTGCTGATGCCGGAGCGGCATTTCACCTATGTGGCCGACGATGCGGGCTTTCCCTATGGCGGCTGGGAGGAGCCGGCGCTGAAGGCGCATATCGTCGACCTCTTCGCAAGGCTGCTGCACGAACACGATCCGGAAATCTGCGTCATCGCCTGCAACACCGCCTTCACGCTCGTCGGCGCGGATTTGCGCGCGTCGTTCCCGCATATGCAGTTCGTCGGTACCGTGCCGGCCATCAAGCCGGCGGCCGAGCGCACCCGCTCGGGCCACGTTTCGGTGCTTGCCACACCCGGTACGGTCAAGCGCGCCTATACCCGCGACCTGATCCAGTCGTTTGCCACGCAATGCGACGTGCGTCTCGTCGGCTCGGAAAATCTTGCCCGCATGGCCGAGGCCTATATCCGGGGCGAGACCTTGTCGGACGAGGCGGTGCGCGCGGAAATCATTCCCTGCTTCGTGGACGAGATGGGCCGCAAGACGGATATCGTGGTGCTGGCCTGCACGCACTATCCCTTCATGGCGAACCTCTTCCGCAAGCTGGCGCCCTGGCCGGTCGACTGGCTCGACCCGGCAGAAGCCATCGCCCGGCAGGCCCGCCGCCTCGTGCCGCCGCTCGAAACGCTGGCGCCGGGCGAGGACATCGCCATCTTCACCTCCGGCAACCCCGACTTCTCCACCCGCCGCCTGATGCAGGGTTTCGGCCTGCGCGTGGTGTGATGCGGCTTGTATCGTGTAGCGATACGCGTTACATTGTGCGATGATCATCAGCTTTCGGCACAAAGGGCTTGAGGTCTTCTACAGGTCGGGCTCGACACGCGGCATCCAGGCGTCCCACGCGGCAAAGCTCGCTCGTATCCTGGCTTTGCTCGATGTCGCGAGCGGCACCGCCGACGTCAACCTTCCCGGCTTCAGGCTTCATGCGCTCAAGGGTGACCTGAAAGGCCACTGGTCGGTTTGGGTGAATGGAAACTGGCGCGTAACGTTTCGCTTCTTCGGGACCGATGTCGAGCTGGTCGATTACCAGGATTACCATTGAGAGGATTGCGGTCATGATGAAAATGCCTCCCCATCCTGGAGAGTTGCTTCGTGAGGATGTGATTCTGGCGCTCAGCCTTTCCGTGACGGATGCCGCCGCGCGTCTCGGCATGTCGCGGGTCGCGTTGTCGCGTGTGCTCAATGGGCGCGCCGCGATCAGTCCCGATCTGGCTGTGCGTCTCGAGCGCGCCGGCGCCGGCACGGCGCGCGCATGGCTTGCCATGCAGGCCAATTTCGATCTCGCCGAGGCCATGCGGCGTGAGCAACCCGATGTCCTGCCCTTGAACGACAAGGCTGCCTGACCCAGAACCCTGTGGGTTTTTCAAAAGCCTGAGGTGACGGGTCGGCATTTCGTGTTAGGGCTTGCCGGTTGCCCGGTGGCGGCCGGGCGAATCGCAGATTTCAGAAACGAGGAACGGGATGAAGGTCGGCATCGACATGGGAACGGTGCAGGGCGGCGCACCGGCCAAGCTCGATATCGAGGAACTCTTGGCGACGCGCCTGCTGGTGCAGGGCAATTCCGGATCGGGCAAGTCGCATCTTCTGCGCCGCCTGCTCGAACAATCCGCACAGTGGGTGCAGCAGGTCATCATCGACCCCGAGGGGGATTTCGTCACGCTGTCGGACCGCTTCGGCCATGTGGTCGTAGACGGGCACCGCACCGAGGCGGAGCTTGTCGGCATCGCCAACCGCATTCGTCAGCATCGCGTGTCCTGCGTGCTCTCGCTCGAAGGCCTGGAGGCCGACGAGCAGATGCGTGCCGCCGGCATCTTTCTCAACGCGATGTTCGATGCCGACCGGGACTACTGGTATCCGGTGCTCGTCGTGGTCGACGAGGCGCAGCTTTTCGCGCCCGCGGTCAGCGGTGAAGTCTCCGAAGAAGCCAGAAAACTCTCGCTCGGCGCGATGACGAACCTGATGTGCCGCGGCCGCAAGCGCGGTCTTGCCGGCGTCATCGCCACGCAGCGTCTTGCCAAGCTTGCCAAGAACGTCGCGGCGGAGGCCTCGAACTTCCTGATGGGCCGCACCTTCCTCGATATCGACATGGCGCGTGCCGCCGATCTGCTCGGCCTCGATCGCCGGCAGGCGGAAATGTTCCGCGACCTGCCGCGCGGCTCCTTCGTGGCGCTTGGGCCGGCGCTGTCGCGCCGCCCGCTGCCGGTGACGATCGGTGCGGTGGAGACCTCCGCACGCTCGACCAGCCCCAAGCTGATGCCGCTGCCGGATGCGCCGCAGGATGTCGAAGACCTGATCTTCACACCCGACCCCGACGAATTCTCCCGCCCGCTCGTTCGCCGCGCGCCGCCCGCGCCGCGGCCGACGACGGATATCCTGGCCGAACTTTCCCGCGCACGCCCGGAGCCGGTTCAGGCGGAGGCGAAGGCGCCGGCGCCGGAGATATCCGCCGAGGAGCGCGAAAGCCTGCTCGACCAGGCGCTGGCCGAAATCCTCGGCAATCCCGAAGCGGCGTTCCGCGCCGATGCCGAGCTCTTCCAGGATTTTCTCGTGCGCTGCCGCATTCGCCGCGTGCCCGGCGCGCCCCTGTCGCTGCCGGCCTTCCGGCGCAAGATGGCCGTCGCCCGCTCGGGTGTCGATGCCGAGACGGCCGCGACGGAGGTCTGGGGCAGGGCGCTCGACCTGTCGCATAGCGTGACGGAGGATCTCCAGGGCGTCTTCCTGCTCGTCGCGCAGGCCGCGGTGCGCGGCCTTGCCTGCCCGTCGGATGCCCGCATCGCGCGCGCCTACGGCACGCATTCGGCCCGCCGGGCGCGGCGCCTGCTCGGCTATTTCGAGGAGCAGGGGCTGGTCGTGGTACACAGCGATCTCGCCGGCCACCGCATCGTCGCCTTCCCGGATCTCGGCTGCGAGACGCTGCCGGGTGACGCCAATGGGCCGGACCTTGCCGATTCCCACCAAGATGCGGCGGAATAGGCGGATTTTCCGGGCTTTGCTCGTTGACAGTTTTGTAAAACTCCCCTAATGAACCCCGCCAGCGCCGGGCAGAAATGTCCGGTGTTTCATTTGACATGTCCCGTGGATTCTCCGGTCGCGATCGTGAGAAGCCTGTCGGAACCCGCAAGGTTCAGAGGAGGGCGTGTTTCCTTAGAGCCGGTCCGGCAACGGGCAGGCCATAACAAGACTTAGAGGAAATGCGATGAGCAAGCGCGCTGCATCCAAGTACAAAATCGACCGCCGCATGGGCGAAAACATCTGGGGCCGTCCGAAGTCCCCGGTCAACCGCCGCGAATACGGCCCGGGCCAGCACGGCCAGCGCCGCAAGTCCAAGCTTTCGGACTTCGGTGTTCAGCTCCGCGCCAAGCAGAAGCTGAAGGGCTACTATGGCGACATCCGCGAGAAGCAGTTCCGCGCGATCTTCGCTGAAGCCGAACGCCGCAAGGGCGACACCCCGGAAAACCTGATCGGCCTGCTCGAATCGCGCCTGGACGCGATCGTCTACCGCGCCAAGTTCGTTCCGACGGTCTTCGCTGCCCGTCAGTTCGTCAACCACGGCCACGTCAAGGTCAACGGTGTGCGCGTCAACATCGGTTCCTACCGTTGCAAGCCGGGCGACGTCATCGAAGTCAAGGACAAGTCCAAGCAGCTGGTTACGGTCCTTGAGTCCGTCAGCCTCGCCGAGCGCGACGTTCCCGACTATATCGAAGTCGATCACAACAAGATGGTCGCGACCTTCGTTCGCGTCCCGGTTCTCTCCGACGTGCCCTACGCCGTCGTCATGGAACCGCACCTGGTTGTCGAATTCTACTCGCGTTAATCGCGAACGACACCTTGCCAAATCCGGAAAAGCCGCCAAGAGATTGGCGGCTTTTTCTTTGGGGGACAGTGCACGATGGATTTGCAGGCCATCCTCGACGATATCCATGACAGTCTGTCGCCAAGGCGCGGCGAGGGCAGGGTCGCCGATTACATTCCCCAGCTTGCCCATGTCGACCCGAAGAAGTTCGGCATGGCCGTCGTGACGGTCGACGGTGCCGTGCATCTGGCCGGCGATGCGCAGGAGCCGTTCTCCATCCAGAGCATCTCCAAGGTCTTCACGCTGACGCTGGCGCTCGGCAAGCACGGCGAGGCGATCTGGAAACGCGTCGGCCGGGAACCTTCGGGATCCGCGTTCAACTCCATCGTCCAGCTGGAATATGAGGGCGGCATTCCGCGCAATCCCTTCATCAATGCGGGCGCCATCGCCATTACCGATCTCGTGCTGGCCGGGCATACGCCGAAGGAGGCGATCGGCGAGATCGTCCGTTTCATGCGCTATCTCGCTGATGAGGACGACATCATCGTCGATCAGGATGTCGCGCGCTCCGAGCAGGCGACGGGCTTCCGCAATTTCGCGCTGGCCAATTTCCTGCGCTCCTTCGGCAAGCTCGACCATGCCGCCGAATTGGTGCTCGGCGTCTATTTCCACCAGTGCGCCCTGGCGCTGAGCTGCCGCCAGCTGGCGCGGGCAGGGCTGTTCCTCGCCAACAGCGGCATCAATCCGCTGACCGGCCACCGCGTGGTCTCGCACCTTCGGGCGCGGCGCATCAATGCGCTGATGCTGACCTGCGGTCACTATGACGGCTCCGGCGACTTCGCCTACCGGGTCGGCCTGCCGGGCAAGAGCGGCGTGGGCGGGGGTATCCTGGCCGTCGCGCCGGGAAAGGCGTCGGTCGCCGTCTGGTCGCCCGGGCTCAACGACAACGGCAATTCGCTTCTCGGATCGCTGGCGCTCGAAATGCTGGCGGCGCGCACCGGCTGGTCGATCTTCGGGGCTTGATTGTGCCGGCGGTTCGGGGCATTGCAGGCGCATGACCCTCGCACTCGCCGAAACCGAAGACGACACCCCGGACGAAGGCCGTCATCCGCTCTTTTCGACTGCGCCGTCCAGCGTGTCCTTCAACAAATTGCGCAAGCGCCTGCTGCGTCAGGTGCGGCAGGCGATGGACGATTTCGCCATGCTGAAGGGCCAGAAACGCTGGCTGATCGGCCTTTCGGGCGGCAAGGACAGCTACGGCCTGCTGGCGCTGCTGATGGATTTGCAATGGCGCGGCCTGCTGCCCGTCGAACTGATCGCCTGCAACCTCGATCAGGGCCAGCCGAACTTTCCCAAGCACATCCTGCCGGAATACCTGAAGTCCATCGGTGTTTCGCATCGCATCGAATATCGCGACACGTACTCCATCGTGAAGGACAAGGTGCCGTCGGGGGCGACCTATTGCTCGTTGTGCTCGCGGCTTCGGCGCGGCAACCTCTACCGCATCGCCCGCGAGGAGGGCTGCGACGCGCTGGTGCTCGGACATCATCGCGAGGATATTCTCGAGACCTTCTTCATGAACTTCTTCCATGGCGGCCGGCTGGCGACCATGCCGCCGAAGCTCCTCAACGACGAGGGAGACCTGATGGTATTGCGTCCGCTCGCCTATGCGGCGGAGGACGATCTGGCGAAATTTGCCGCCGCCATGCAGTTTCCGATCATTCCCTGCGATCTCTGCGGCTCGCAGGACGGGCTGCAGCGCAACGCCATGAAGGCGATGCTGGCCGATATCGAGACGCGCATGCCGGGCCGCAAGGACGCCATGCTGCGTGCGCTCGGCCATGCCAATCCCTCCCATCTGCTCGATCCGAAGCTCTTCGATTTCTCCTCCCTCGAAACGGTAAGACAAGAATGACGACGATTGATATCAATGCCCTCGCGCTCGTGCTCGCACAGGCGGCCGAAGCCGAAATCCGCCCGCGGTTCCGCGCGCTCGCAAAGGGTGACGTCCACACCAAGGCGGATGCGAACGACCTCGTGACGATCGCCGACGAGGCGGCGGAGCGCTTCATCAAGCGCGAGGTCGAGGCGCAGTTTCCGGGTGCGCTGTTCGTCGGCGAGGAATCGGTTGCGGCCGATCCGGCGCTGCTGCCGAAGCTTGCCGAGGCCGATCTCGCCATCGTGGTGGATCCGATCGACGGCACGTTCAACTTCGCTGCCGGCGTTCCGATGTTCGGCGTGATGGCGGCGATCGTCTCGGGCGGCCAGACGGTCGGCGGCATCATCTACGACCCGATGGGCGACGATTTCGTCATGGCGGAGAAGGGCGGCGGCGCGTGGCAGACCGGCGGCCACCGCCCGGCCGTCAAGCTCAAGGCCCGCGGCGCAGCGCCGCTGGAAGAGATGACGGGCATGGCCTCGACGAGTTTCTTCGATCGCGAGCGGCGCGCGCGCGTGCTGGCCAATCTCGCCAAGGTCGCTTTCGTTTCGAACTATCGCTGCGCGGCGCACGAATACCGCACCTTCGCCGGCGGGCACCTGCATTATCTGATGTACAACAAGCTGATGCCCTGGGATCACCTGGCCGGCACGCTGATCGCACAGGAAGCCGGCGCTTATGCCGCACGCTTCGACGGCAAGCCCTACGAGCCGCACCATGTCGGTGGTGGCCTACTGGTCGCGCCGGACAGGGACAGCTGGGAACTGCTGCGTCGCGAAGTCTTCGTCGACTGAGCTGTTTTCAGGCAGAATGAAAAAGGCCCGGTGGCTTTCGCGACCGGGCCTTTCCTGTTCGTGAATTTTTCGCTTGTCGTCAGGTTGCCTGATTGTGCGGCTGGAAGAGCTTGCCTCGTTCCGCAATCAGCACGAAGACCAGGCCGATTACGGAAAGCGAGAAGAAGCCGAGCACGAGCGGCAGGGCGGTTCCGTTGAACGACTGGCCGATGACGGCGCCCACCACCGTGCCGCCGGCCGTGCCCATGAAGCCGAGCACGGAGGAGGCGGTGCCGGCGACATGGCCGAGCGGTTCCATCGCCAGCGAGTTGAAGTTCGAGCCGATCCAGCCGAACTGGAACATCGCGAGCGCGAACAGCACGAGGAACAGGGCAAAGGGCAGGTGCGTCGGCCAGAGCAGCGTCAGGACCAGCCAAAGCGCGTTCACGCCGAGGAAGCCGAGGAGTGCGCCGTGCGACAGGCGGCGCATGCCGAAGCGACCGACGAGGCGGGCATTGACGAAGGACGACAGCGCCATGAAGGCCGCGACCGCCGCAAAGGCCACCGGGAACCAGACCCCGAGTTCGTAGATGCCGACATAGATCTGCTGCGCGGAGTTGATGAAGCCGAAGAGCGCCCCGAAGATGAAGGTGCTCGCCAGGGTGTAACAGAGCGCCACGCGATCGGTCAGGACGATGCGGAAGCCCTGGAGGACCGAGCGCACCGTGAAGGGGCGCACGTCGTCCTCATGCAGCGTTTCCGGCAGGCGGAAATACATCCACGCCCAGACGGCCGCGGCCATCACGGCCATGAAGACGAAGATCAGGTGCCAGTCGCCGAAGACCATCACCACCTGGCCGATGCCCGGCGCCATGACGGGAACGACCATGAACACCATCATGATCAGCGACATGACCTCGGCCATCGCGCGGCCGCCGAAGATGTCGCGCACGATGGACACGGTGATGACGCGCATGGCTGCCGAGCCGATGCCCTGCACGAAGCGCAGCACGAGAAGGGCGGTGAAGCTCGGAACGAGGATCGCGGCAAGCGACGACACGACATAGATCCCGAGGCCCACGAACATGGGAATGCGCCGGCCGAACCGGTCGGAGACCGGGCCGTACAGCAATTGCGCAAAGGCGAAGCCGATCAGGTAGGCCGAGATGACATATTGCCTGTGGTTCTCGCTCTCGACGCCGAGGCTGGCGCCGATCTCCTGGAGACCCGGCAGCATGATGTCGATGGCCAGCGCGTTCAGCGCCATCAGCAGCGCCATGAGCGCGATGAATTCTATCTTGCCCATGCCTTTCAGGCGCTGGGCGGCTTCGGGGGAAAGTCCGGACATATCAATTCATTCCAAAAATGAGAGAAGGCGCCGCTGGGTTGCGGCGCCTTTGCAATATCGGCAGTCAGAAGACCGCATATCGTCAGGCAGCACCCTTGATCGCAATACCCTGTTCCTGAAGGTGGGACTGCAATTCGCCCGCCTGGAACATTTCGCGCACGATGTCGCAACCGCCGAGGAATTCGCCCTTCACATAGAGCTGGGGAATGGTCGGCCAGTTGGAATAGTCCTTGATGCCCTGGCGGATATCGGCGTCCGCGAGCACGTTGATCGCCTTGTAGTCCACACCAATATAATCCAGCACCTGGACGACCTGGCCGGAGAACCCACACTGCGGGAATTCCGGGGTGCCCTTCATGAAGAGCACGACGTCGTTGGTCTTGACTTCGTTGTCGATGAAATCGTGGATGCCGCTCATTTCCATATTCCCTAGCAAATCGGCTTCAAGGGCCGATGGGATGAACCATTTGCCCTAGATAACAACCTCGTGTGACAATTGCCAGAAGTCCGCGTGCAAAAAATGCATGCCGTGTTTTTCAGGCAGGCGCGCCACCGCGGCGATAATAGGCAACGAGCCAGTAGATCAGGCCGCCGGCCAGACCGCCGGCGAGGACCATGACGGCGAGGGCGTCGCTCAGCAGCGAGCGGTCGATGAACACCAGCGAGAACGGGCCGTCGATGCCGCCGGCAATCACGAAGAACAGCCACGCCCTCACCTGGAGAACGCGCGCAAGGACGACCGTGACGACGAAGCCGGGAAGGGCGCAGCCGAAGGTGTAGGCGAGGCCGACGACGAAAATCTGAAACAGGCCGTCGCTCGCGCCCGACCAGAAGTAAAGCAGCACGATCACCACCGTCGTCGCGGTCAGGACGGCGGCGATATACCCGAGGGCGACAAAAAGGATGCCGGGTTGCCCGCTTGTGGCCGAGCCGTTGTCTGCGGTCACGTTCCGAGATCCCTGTTTGCGGAGCGGCGCAAGCCGCGTCTAGCGGCTGCGCTGGCTGCTGCGGCTGGCGGCCGTGCGACGCCGGCTCACCTGCTTGCGCGGCCGCTTGGCCGGCTTCAGGGCGGCCTCGATGATATCGCCGAGAAGCCCGCCGGAGGCCTTCTTGCGCGTCGTGGTCTTGCGGCGCGTACGTTTGGTCGTTGTGGCCTTGCGCACGCCGGTCTTCTTCAGCACCTCCTTGAGGGCTGCATCGACCACGCCGCTGACGAGTTCGTTGAGAAGGCCAGCCATGGCGTCAGTCCGGAATGGAGGTCTGGAGGGCAAGGGCGTGCAGCACGCCGCCCATATTGCCCTTCAGCGCGTCATAGACCATCTGGTGCTGCTGCACGCGGGTCTTGCCGCGGAAGGCTTCCGCGACGACCTCGGCAGCATAATGGTCGCCGTCGCCGGCAAGATCGCGGATGACCACCTTCGCTCCCGGAATGCCGGATTTGATGAGGTCTTCGATATCGCCCGGTGACATGGCCATGAAACTGCTCCCTTATTTATTCCGCGGCGGCAGCGGCGGTGCCGTTGCCATCCATGAAGTCAGGGAACCACGATTCATGGGTGTTGCGCAATTGCTCAATCGACAGCGACAACAGGCCGTCCACGGCAAGTGCGTCGCCGCCGACGGTGCCCAGGCGGCGGAACGGTACGCCCGCGCCTTCCGCGCTGGCGCAGATGAAGTTCGCGAGGTCGACGGGGACCGCGATCACGTAGCGAGCCTGGTCTTCGCCGAACAGAACGGCATGCGCCGGGCCATTGGCGTCCGACAGGTCCACCTTGACGCCCTTGCCGGAGGCCATGACCATTTCGGCGAGCGCGATGGCGAGGCCGCCGGAGGAAATGTCGTGGCAGGCGGTGACTTGGCCGTTGCGGATGGCCGAGCGCACGAAATCGCCGTTGCGGCGTTCCGCATGCAGGTCCACTTCCGGGGCGGGGCCGTCGATCTTGCCGACGACGTCGCGCAGGTAGACGGACTGGCCGAGATGGCTGCCATCGGTGCCGATGAGGATCAGCTGGTCGCCGTCCTTCGCACCGCCGATCTTGGCCATGACCGACCAGTCGGGCAGCAGACCGACGCCGGCAATGGTGGGCGTCGGCAGGATCGCGATGCCATTCGTCTCGTTGTAGAGCGAGACGTTGCCGGAGACGATCGGGAAATCGAGCGCGCGGCAGGCCTCGCCGATGCCTTCGATGGCCTTGACGAACTGGCCCATGATCTCCGGCTTTTCGGGATTGCCGAAATTCAGGTTGTCGGTGGAGGCAAGCGGTTCGGCGCCGGTCGCCGTGATATTCCGCCAGCATTCGGCGACGGCCTGCTTGCCGCCTTCGAACGGATCGGCCTCGACGTAGCGCGGGGTGACGTCGGAGGAGAAGGCAAGCGCCTTGCTGGCATGGCCTTCGACGCGCACGACGCCGGCGTCGCCGCCGGGGATCTGCAGGGAATTGCCCTGGATGAGCGTGTCGTATTGCTCGTAGACCCAGCGGCGGCTCGACTGGTTCGGCGAGCCGACCAGCTTCAGCACGGCCTCGCCGTAGTTTTCCGGTTCCGCCACCAGATTGGCCGGCAGCGGCGCGGGCTTGCCGGGTTCGCGCCATGGGCGGTCGTATTCCGGAGCCTGGTCGCCGAGGTCCTTGATCGGCAGGTTCGCCACTTCCTCGCCCTGGTGCAGGATGCGGAAGCGCAGGTCGTCCGTGGTGTAGCCGACGATGGCGAAGGCCAGGCCCCACTTGACGAAGATCGCCTTGGCGACCTCTTCCTTGGCGGGTTCCAGAACCATGAGCATGCGCTCCTGGCTTTCCGACAGCATCATCTCGTAKGCMGTCATCTGCTYTTCGCGGACCGGAACCAGATCGAGGTTCAGTTCGATGCCCAAGTCGCCCTTGGCGCCCATTTCCACGGCCGAGCAGGTGAGGCCGGCCGCACCCATGTCCTGGATGGCGATGACGGCGCCGGTCTGCATCAGCTCGAGGCAGGCTTCCAGCAGGCATTTTTCGGTGAAGGGATCGCCGACCTGCACGGTCGGGCGCTTCTCTTCGATCGTCTCGTCGAATTCGGCGGATGCCATGGTCGCACCGCCCACGCCGTCACGACCGGTCTTGGCGCCGAGATAGACGACCGGCAGGCCCACACCCTTGGCTTCCGACAGGAAGATGGCGTTCGACTTGGCGAGGCCGGCGGCGAAGGCGTTGACGAGGATGTTGCCGTTGTAGCGCGGGTCGAACTCGACCTCGCCGCCGACGGTCGGCACGCCGAAGGAATTGCCGTATCCGCCCACGCCGGCGACGACGCCGGAAACGAGGTGGCGGGTCTTCGGGTGATCCGGCTCGCCGAAGCGCAGCGCGTTCATGGCGGCGATGGGCCGGGCACCCATGGTGAAGACGTCGCGCAGGATGCCGCCGACGCCGGTCGCCGCGCCCTGATAGGGCTCGATATAGGACGGGTGGTTGTGGCTCTCCATCTTGAAGACGACGCAGTCGCCGTCATCGATGTCGACGACGCCGGCATTCTCGCCGGGGCCCTGGAGGACGCGCGGACCCTTGGTCGGCAGCGTGCGCAGCCAGCGCTTGGAGGATTTGTACGAGCAGTGCTCGTTCCACATGGCCGAGAAGATGCCGAGCTCGGTGAAGGTGGGTTCGCGGCCGATCAGCGAAAGGATGCGGTCGTATTCGTCCGGCTTCAGCCCATGGGCGGCAATCAGCTCCGGAGTGATCGGGCGGGTGTTCGAAATGGTCATCGTCGCTCGTCTTGTCGTGGAGGGCAGGATTGGGGTCTCTTTACCCCATGCCGCCGTGCAGCGCGACAGGAAAATGACCGGGAATCACAGGCGGGCACGGCTTTCAGGCCGGGCTGTCATAACCGCTCGGCCCCGACGTGATGAGCCTGCGCAGCCTTGTGAGGCCGGCAACCACATCCTGCCGGTTTTCCGGCGAGGAAATGCCGATCCGCACCCGGTGGAAGGTCTTTTCCGAACGGCCCGCCTTGAACTCGTCCTCGTCGTCGATGAGCACGTCCTCGGCGAAGGCCGCCTGCCGGAAGGTGCCCGAAAGCCAGGGGTCGGGCAGCTTGAGCCAGACGAAGGGCACGCGCGGATGCGAATTGAACTCGAGGCCGGCGAAGATCTCGCGGACGAGCGCCTCGCGTGCCATCACCTCGTCGGAAACCCGCGCCCGAATGGCTTCCGCCGTGCCTGACAGCACCAGCCGCGCGGCAAGCTCGGCGAGCAGGAACGGCAGGCCGCCGCTCACCATCTTGTGGGCGATGCGCACGCGCTGGGCAAGGTGCGGCGGGCAGGCGATCCATCCGCCACGCACGCCTGCCGCGACGCTCTTGGAAAGCCCGCCAACGAGGAACGTGCGGTCCGGCGCCAGCTCCGCGATGAGCGGCAGGCCGTTCTCCGTCGACCCGCCGTAGAGATTGTCCTCCACGAGGAAGACATTGTGCCGCTTGGCGATGGCGGCAATCGCGCGCCGCCGGTCTTCCGGCATGGTGGCGAGCGTCGGGTTCTGGGCCGACGACATGAGAAAGGCGAGCTTGGGGTGCTGCTGGACGCAGACCCGCTCGAAGTCATCAGGAAGCACGCCGTCGGCATCGGAATCCACCAGTACGCTCTGGCGGCCGATCAGCGCCGTGCCGCGGCTGACCTGCGAATAGGTGACATGTTCGAAGACGATGCGGTCGCCCGGCGCGGTGATGACCGAAACTGCGGCGATGACGGCGGCGTGGGCGCCGAGCGTGGGAACGATGCTGTCATGGCCGGGTTGCCAGTCGCCGTGCTTCAGCCAGCGGCGCCCGGCTTCCAGCCAGTCGGCCGGAAAGCTGCGCGTATAACTCGCAATCTCGCTCGGCTGTTCCCTGCAGATCGCTGCGACGATATCCGTGATGGCCGAGGACTGGCCGACATTGGTGGCCGCCGTCGTGTCGAAACGCAGCTTGCCGGGTGGTGCGCTCGACGCCCGGGTGCCGATCAGGCGGGCGCTGACGGTATCGACCGCGGCGGCGCTGTCGTTGTCGCCCGAGCCCAGCACATAGGTCCCGCGTCCGACCTCGCCGCTGACAAGACCGCGCTCGCGCACCATCGCATAAGCGCGGCTGACGGTGCCGATGGTGACGCCGATGTCATAGGCGAGGTTGCGTTGCGGCGGCAGCTTGCTGCCGGCGGGAAGGGCGCCGATGCCGATCGCCTGCTCGATCTGGTCGGCAATGCGGACATAGAGCGGGCCGTCCGTGGCCTGGAGGTTGGGGAGCCAATTTGTCATGGTGCCAATTCATATATTGCACCGCCGATGGAGTCAATTATTTCCTGAATGCACCAATTGTGACACGCCCTGTGACAAGTTCAGGAGAAATATGATGACAATCGATGCAATTCGCTCCCAAGCCATCCGGGCGCCGGTCTTTCCGGTGCGCTCGCTTTTGCGGCGGACGGTGCGTGTCTACCGGATTTGGGTCATGAAGCGGCGTACGCGCTATGCACTCCTCGATCTCACCGACGCGCAGCTCGAGGATATCGGCATCTCCCGCAGCGAGGCGCGGCGGGAGGTCGCAAAATCGTTCTACTGGAGCTGAGGCTCAGCAGCCTTTGCCGCCGGCCGCCCAACGCCGGACGTCGGTTGCGATGCGGGCGCCGACCGGCTCGCTCATCAGCGGACCGAAGGCGTCGAGCTTGGCGGGATTGCCTTCAGCCTGCACGACGAGCAGCGGGCGCGATTCCGGCGAATTGCGGTGGACGACAAGAATGCGCGGCCGACCGGAGAAGGAATTCAGCTCGGGCGCAAGGCGATAGGCCTTGAAGGCCGGATCACCCGATTTGAACCAGCAGGCATTGGCGCCGAGCGCAACGCGCTCCATCGTCGGCAGGGCCGCGCCGTTTGGCCTCGGCGCCGGCGTCTTCGTCTGGCAGCCGGCCAGAGCCGCGGCGAGAGCGAGCGGCAGGATGAGCTTGACGGACGGAAGAGGGCGCATGGAAAGCCTTTCGAAAGCGAACATGCGCCCTTGATAACAAGGACCGGTTAAGCAGCGATTACGTCGAGCACCGATGCGAAGAGGCCGCGGCCATCCGAGCCGCCATGGGCGGCTTCGATGAGGTTTTCCGGATGCGGCATCAGGCCGAGCACGTTGCCCTTGGCGTTCATCACGCCGGCAATGTCGTTGATCGAGCCGTTGGGATTGGTACCGTCAGCATAGCGGAAGACGACCTGGCCGTTGCCTTCGATGGCGGCGAGCGTCTCGGCATCTGCGAAATAGTTGCCGTCGTGGTGGGCGACGGGGCAGCGGATGATCTGGCCCTTGTCATAGGCGCGGGTGAAATCCGTATCGGCGTTCACCACTTCCAGCTTCACCTCGCGGCAGACGAATTTCAGCGAGGCGTTGCGCATCAGCGCGCCCGGCAGAAGGCCCGCCTCAAGCAGGATCTGGAAGCCGTTGCAGACGCCGAGAACCTTCACGCCGGCCTCGGCCTTCGCCTTGATCGCCTGCATGACGGGCATGCGCGCGGCAATGGCACCGCAGCGCAGATAATCCCCATAGGAGAAGCCGCCGGGGATGACGATCAGGTCGACATCCGGCAGGTCCGTTTCGGTCTGCCAGACGGTGACGGGCGCGACGCCCGAAATCTTGGTCAGCGCCGCGATCATGTCGCGGTCACGGTTAAGGCCGGGGAGCTGGACGACGGCGGACTTCATGGGTGTGGTTCAAACCTTGCCTGGGCCTCGGCGAGTTCACGCAATTCGAGGCGGTTTTCGATACGGTCGAGACGCTGGTCCATGTGAACCATGGAAGCACGCATATTGTTGAATTCACCCTGAAGATTGTGAATTTGGCCCCGGATGAAAAGATTGTCGGTTCGCAATTCGTTGATGGCGTTGTCGATCTTGTCGAAACGCGTGTGCAAACGACGAAGCAGTTCGTGCAGCAGGTCCTGTGTCACATCTTCAGCCATCGCCGCCTCCTCAACCATTAAGAGAGGGCGATAGTATAATTCTCGATTACCGTGTTGGCCAGCAGCTTCTCGCACATGGCCTTGAGATCGGCTTCAGCCTTGGCGCGGTCGGCGGTCTCAAGCTCGAGGTCGAAGACCTTGCCCTGGCGGACCTGGCCGACGCCGTCGAAACCGAGGCTGCCGAGGGCGCCTTCGATCGCCTTGCCCTGCGGGTCGAGAACACCGTTCTTCAGCGTAACCGTTACGCGTGCCTTGATCATGTCTATCGTTCCATCCTTGGGAGCGTGTTATTTCACCAGAACGGGGCCGGTGCCGCGCACGGGCTCGTTCTCATTGATGACGCCGAGGCGGCGGGCCACTTCCTGGTAGGCTTCCAGAAGTCCGCCCATGTCCCGGCGAAAACGGTCCTTGTCCATCTTTTCCTGGGTCGCGATGTCCCAGAGACGGCAGCTGTCCGGCGAGATCTCGTCGGCGATGATGATGCGCATCATGTCGCCTTCGTAGAGACGGCCGCATTCGATCTTGAAATCGACGAGTTGGATGCCGACGCCGAGGAAGAGGCCGGACAGGAAGTCGTTGACGCGGATGGCGAGCGCCATGATGTCGTCGAGTTCCTGGGGGCTTGCCCAGCCGAAGGCCGTGATGTGTTCCTCGGAGACCATCGGGTCCTCGAGCGCATCGGCCTTGAAGTAGAATTCGATGATCGAGCGGGGAAGGACGGTGCCTTCCTCGATGCCGAGGCGCTTGGACAGCGAGCCGGCGGCCACGTTGCGCACGACCACTTCGAGCGGGATGATCTCGACTTCCTTGATCAGCTGCTCGCGCATGTTGAGGCGGCGGATGAAATGGGTCGGAATGCCCATCTTGTTCAGCTGCGTGAAGAGATACTCGCAGATCCGGTTGTTCAGCACGCCCTTGCCGTCGATGACGTCATGCTTCTTCTTGTTGAAGGCGGTGGCGTCGTCCTTGAAAAACTGGATCAGCGTGCCCGGCTCGGGACCCTCATAAAGAATCTTGCCCTTGCCCTCGTAGATACGGCGGCGACGGTTCATGGTTTTTATCTCGGTTGTTGGCGCTCTTGGGCTGCGCGGGTGTCGTTCGTTTGCGCTCCCATAAACGAAATGCCGCAGTTTAACAATCGGCGTTCCGCCCGATCCCCCGATTTCCGGCGTTTCGGTGAAGTTACGGCGGGACAAAAGTTCGCATTGCACTTTTCCCGGCGTTTTGATTTATGGGCTTGGAAGCCCAAACGGGGCAAAAGAATCGACGGGAGTAATCTATGGCCAGCATCAACGATCGGGAAAAGGCCTTCGAAGCCAAGTTTGCGCTTGATGAGGAGCTTCGCTTCAAGGCGGAAGCACGCCGCAACAAGCTGCTCGGCCTCTGGGCTGCCGGCCTGCTGGGCAAGAGCGGTGACGATGCCGACGCCTATGCCAAGGAGGTCGTCGCCGCCGACTTCGAAGAAGCAGGCCACGAGGATGTCGTGCGCAAGGTCAAGGCCGACTTCGACGCAGCCGGTGTTGCGCGCAGCGAAGACGAGATCCGCCTGCAGATGGTCGAGCTTCTCGCCGTCGCCGTGTCGCAGATCGAAGCCGGCTGAGCGATTGGCCGCAAACAGCGTTTGAAAGCCGCCGCGCCTCTCGCCCGGCGGCTTTTTGCTGTCTAGCTGACGGGGTGCGGGGAAGCGTCGTGCATGTCACGGGCGCCGCCCGCCAGTTTCCGCCAGTCCTTTCGGCGCACGAAATCCGGCATCGCCTCTGCCGGCATGGGACGCGCCAGCGCATAGCCCTGCAGGCTGTCGCAGCCGAGGTCGCGCATGATGGTGACATGGGCGGGCGTCTCGACACCCTCCGCAATCACCTCGATATCCAGCGAACGGCCGATCTCGATGATCGTGCCGACGAGCTTTCGCTGCGCAGGCGACCGGCTGACGGGCTTGACGAGCTGCCGGTCGATCTTGAGGCGGCGTGGCCTGAGCTTCATCAGGCTGACGATGGAGGCGTGGCCGGTGCCGAAGTCGTCGATTTCGATGTCGATGCCGAGATTGCGGATTTCCGCGAGGTTTTCCAGAACGACATGGTCGCAGTCATCCAGGAAGATGGATTCCAGCAGCTCGAAGGACAGCGATTTCGGCGCGATATCCAGCGTGCGGAGCGCGCGTGCGAGTTCGGGGTCGTGCAGGCGCTTGGATGAGACGTTGACCGAGATTTGTTCTATCCCAAGGCCGAGCCGCCGCCATTGCGCGAAGTCGGCAAGCGACTTGTCGAGCACGATGCGGTCGATCGTCGCCACGCAGTCCAGGTCTTCCGCGATCTTGAGGAAGGCGTCCGGGGTCAGGATGCCGCGTGTCGGATGATTCCAGCGCGCCAGCGTTTCCACGCCGACGATATCGAGCGTGCGGGCGCAGAATTTCGGCTGGTAGTAGGGCAGGAAGCGGCCCTGTTCGACACCGGACAGAATGTCGTCGGCCGTCTGCTTGTTGGTGATGATCTGCGCCTGGAAATCGCTGGTGAAGAATTCATGCCGGCTTCGGCCGCGGTTCTTGGCGCGGTAGAGCGCGAGGTCGGCATTGACCAGCAACTGCCGTGCATCTATCGCCGCGCCCGATTGGCTGGCGATGCCGACGCTGGCGCCGAAGCGACAGATATGCCCGTTGAAGGTGACGGGTTTGCGCATGTCCGTGACGATCGCTTCGGCGAGCGAAGCTAGGTTGCGTGGCGCCGGCCCTGCGGAAAGAAAGACGAATTCGTCGCCGCCAATGCGGGCGACGAAATCGCTGGCGGATTTCAGATCTGACAATACGCCGGCGGCATGTATCAACATCTGATCGCCGGCGTCATGGCCGAGCGTGTCGTTGATCTCCTTGAAGCGGTCGAGGTCGATATGGAGTACCGCAAGCCGGCTGCCGTCCAGCTCCGCCCGTCGGGCAGCATCTTCCATCGTGGAATCGAGATAACGCCGGTTCGGCAGGCCCGTCAGGTGATCGTGCAGCGACGTGTACTCGATCCGCGCGCGCGCGATCTCCAGCGCCTCGTTGCGAGCTTCCGCGAGGTCCTTCGCACGCTTCAGTTCTTCCTGGATCTGGACATCCTCGGTCACGTCCCAGTTCGCGCCGATGAGTCGGGGTACGCCGGCCATGTCCGTGTAAGGGGCGG
The DNA here is from genome assembly GCF_004514425.2 of Shinella sumterensis. GTDB lineage: Bacteria > Pseudomonadota > Alphaproteobacteria > Rhizobiales > Rhizobiaceae > Shinella > Shinella sumterensis. Next base: position 88,935 of record NZ_MYFN02000016.1, on the reverse strand, counting down.
CGCGGCCGCGCAGATGGCGGATCTCGCCATCGCCCCTGATGATGCGGAATGCATTGGCGAAATCCGCGTTGTTCGCGAGGCCGTTGGCGACGGCATTCTCCGCCACATGCCGGTCGTCGGGATGCAGGGCTCTCTCCCAGCTGCCGATATCGGGCGCTTCCCGCAGGTCGTACATCTCGATCATGCGGTCGTCCCAGTTCACCGTATTGGATTTGAGATCGACCTCGAACACGCCGACGCGCGAGACGTCGAGCGCCAGTTCCAGGCGCCGCGACATCTGTGAAAGCCGTTCTTCCGCTTCCTTGCGATCGGTGATGTCGGTATCGGTGCCGGCGATGCGGCTCGGCTTGCCGTCCTGTCCGTATTCCACCACCGCGCCGCGGCTTTCGATCCAGACCCAGCGGCCGTCCTTGTGGCGTTCGCGGTAGGAGAAGGCGCTGAAGTAAGTCTCGCCGCTTTCCTGCCGGGCGATGGCGGCAAGCACGTGCTCGCGATCATCGGGATGCACGTTGCCGATCCATTCGTCGAGAGCGGAATCGTAGGTCTCGTGCGGTTGCCGGCCCCGTATCGTGCACCACTGGCGGGAGTAGAAGCGCTGGTCGCGCGCAAAATCGTGATCCCACACACCCTGGCCGGCCGATTCGAGCGCGTGGTTCCAGCGGCTCTCGCGCTCGGTCAGTTCAAGAGCATTGCGCTTGCGCTCGTCCACATCCAGGAATTGCACGATCATGTCGGGCGCAAGGTCGTCACCGGGCAGGGCAGGCGGTTCGATAAAGGAGGCGAGCACCCAGAATTCATCGCCGTCAGGACGTTGCAGGCGGATTTCCCACGGGGCCTGCTCGGTCAGCTCCTTGCGCATGGCGAAGGGCAGGATCGCCCGGTCGCACGCAGAAATACAGGCGTCGAAGGTCGGGAGTTCCGCAATGGACGAAATGCCAAAGGCACGCAGCAGGGCATCATTGGCGTCAATGATGCGCCGCTCTGCATCGAGCGCAGCAAATCCGAAACTGGAACGCGCAAAAAGTCTGCGATAGAACGGCTCGTTATCCGTTTTTCGCACGGTATCGGGGGGCGAACCGGACGGTTTGGCCATAAAAAGCGCCTGTTATCAACTCAGGGGCGCAAGATTGGCGGATTTCTATGAATTTCCTCTTAATGACGAGTTGCTAAGCTTTCAGCTTGCTGAGGAACTGCGCGAAGACCATCGTACCCTCCGGCCAGGGGCCGTGACCGGACTGCGCATTGATGTGGCCTGCTTCGCCGGCGTCGAGAAGGAGCGATCCCCAGGCGGCGGCGATGTCGTCGGCATGTTCATAGGTGCCGAAGGGATCGTTGCGGCTTGCTACGACGACGGACGGAAAGGGCAGCGGATCGCGCGGGTAGGGGCCGAAGGTCATGAGATGCTTAGGGCGGATTTCGGGGTTGGCGACATCAGGCGGTGCGACGAAGAAGGCGCCTGCGACCTTGTTGTCGAAGTGCGGCGCGGCGTGGACGGCTGCCGTCACGCCGAGCGAATGGCCGACGAGCACGACGGGCTTCGTGGCGGCCGCCACCTCTTCCACGACGCGTTGAACCCAATCCTCGCGCACCGGTTTTGTCCATTCCGCCTGCTCGACGCGCCGCGCCGTCGAGAGCTTCTGCTCCCAGCGGCTCTGCCAGTGGTCCGGGCCCGAATTCGTGTAGCCGGGAATGATGAGGATGTCTGCTTCCGAAACTTTCATGGGCGCGGATGTGCTGTCGGTGCGTGCTGAATTCAAGGGGTGGCGGCGATGACGCGTGCTGCGCCATCGCCCTCTCGTACCCGTCAGGACGATCAGACCGTGCCGAAGACGCGGCGGAAGATCGTGTCGACGTGCTTGGTGTGATAGCCGAGATCGAACTTTTCGCGGATCTCTTCCTCGGAAAGCGCTGCACGCACTTCCGCGTCGGCCAGAAGCTCCTCGAGGAAGTCCTTGCCCTGTTCCCAGACCTTCATGGCATTGCGCTGCACGAGGCGATAGGCGTCCTCGCGCGAGGTTCCGGCTTGCGTAAGGGCAAGCAGGACGCGCTGCGAATGAACAAGGCCGCGGAACTTGTCGAGATTCTTGAGCATGTTGTCCGGATAGATCACCAGCTTCTCGATGACGCCGGCCAGACGGTTCAGCGCGAAATCGAGGGTGATGGTGGTGTCCGGGCCGATGCCGCGCTCGACGCTGGAATGCGAGATATCGCGCTCGTGCCACAGCGCGACGTTCTCCATGGCGGGCGTCACGGCCATGCGCACGAGGCGGGCCAGACCCGTCAGGTTTTCCGTGAGAACCGGGTTGCGCTTGTGCGGCATGGCCGACGAACCCTTCTGGCCGGGCGAGAAGAACTCTTCGGCTTCCAGGACTTCCGTGCGCTGCATGTGGCGGATTTCGATCGCGACATTCTCGATGGAGGACGCGATGACGCCCAGCGTGGCGAAGAACATGGCATGACGGTCACGCGGGATGACCTGCGTGGAGACCGGCTCCGGCACCAGGCCGAGCTTTTCGCAGACGTGCTCCTCGACGCGCGGATCGATATTGGCGAAGGTGCCGACGGCGCCGGAGATCGCGCCGGTCGCGATTTCCGCGCGGGCGGCCACGAGACGGGCGCGGTTGCGGTCCATCTCGGCATAGAAGCGGGCGAGCGTCAGGCCCATCGTGGTGGGTTCGGCGTGGATGCCGTGGCTGCGGCCGATGCGGATCGTGTCCTTGTGCTCGAAGGCGCGGGCCTTCAGCGCCGCCAGAACGCGGTCCATGTCGGCCAGCAGGATATCGGCAGCGCGCACGAGCTGGATGTTGAAGGTGGTGTCCAGCACGTCGGAGGAGGTCATGCCCTGATGCACGAAGCGGCTGTCGGGACCGACGAACTCGGCAAGGTGCGTCAGGAACGCGATGACGTCATGCTTGGTGACGGCCTCGATCTCGTCGATGCGGGCGACGTCGAATTCGGCCTTGCCACCCTTTTCCCAGATCGTTTCGGCGGCCGACTTCGGGATGACGCCGAGGTCTGCCAGCGCATCGCAGGCATAGGCTTCGATCTCGAACCAGATGCGGAACTTCGTTTCGGGCGACCAGATGGCGACCATGTCCGGTCGGGAATAGCGAGGGATCATCGGCTCTAGACTTTCCTTGGGAAGGTGGGAATTGCCGCCGCTTTAGCAAAGATGGGCGGCAAGCTCAACGCATGGCGGTCGACATGGAGCGGGCAAGCCACAGACTGGCGCCGGCAAGCACCGGCAGCCCGACCGGAAGATAAAGCCCCAGGCCCATGACGAGGAACTGGTAGATCGCGCCCGCCGTGGTGAATGCGAACTGGAAGGCCCAGATGACCGTGCCGAAGGGTTCGTGCCATTGGGCATAGAACAGGCGGTAGTCCAGCGCGAAGACAAATGCCGTGACCGCGACGGTTCCCACGCTCAGCAGGGCGAAATGGGCCGCAAAGCGGGCCTCGATGCCACGCCGGCGCGAGAGGAGGCGTGCCATCGGCAGCAGGATCGGCCATGCAACGGTGCCGCCGGCGAAATAGATGGCGAGAAGTCGCCAGAGGTGGAATGACGGCAGCCGGTCGTGCATGACGAGCGAGACGTAGGCGCATGCCGCTATCGCGATGCCCCAGCACAGCGCCCCGCCGAGACAGAGAGCCGGCGATGGGAAAACCGGCGGCAAGGGATGGCCGGCCCCCGAATGTCTCCAGCCCGTCACGGATGCCGTCTGCTTCATGTCAGGGCCGGAAGGGCACGGCGATCCACCGGCCGTTGTCGCCCTCGAAACCGACGCTGCGCACCAGCACCAGCGCCACATGCACCCGCTTGCCGCTTTGCACAGGGAAGGTCAGCGCCCCGGAGAGCTGGTAGGTCAGCGGGCAGTTGCGGCTGTCGGGAACCTGCCTGTCCTCGTAGACCGTCCGATCGACGGGCTTCCCGTCATCCTGCACGAGGCGCAGGCGAAAACCCTTGCCACCGTGGGGCGTCACGTCACGGCATTTTTCCGGCAGCGGCAGCGCGATCTCGTCGAGCGCAAGGGCATAGCTTCCACCGGGCATGGGCTCGATGGCGAAGGGGTAGTATTCGATGCGGCTGCGGTCCACGCCGAGCTGCCCCATCGGGTTGAACGCGGCGAGCACGCCGGGATTGTCGAGAAGCCTGTTCTCCTCGATCATCGGTGCGGCCTTGGCCATTGCATCCGCCCGCGCTTTGGAAATCCCGGCCTGTTCGTCATCGATGCGCACGCGCACCGGCGTGCCGGGCAGATAGGCGTCCTTTTCCGTGTCGATGAAATAGATCGTGGAATAGGGAAAGCCGGAGCCGTCCTGAACGCCGAATTCCTCAAAGGCATAGACCTTGCCGTCGGACGAGAAGCCGATGGACTGGAAGGTGGAAAAGTCCCCGGCCAAGGCGCCCGTCGCCATCGGGAGACAGGCGGCAAGCGCCGTCGCGGCGTTGCGCACGATCCTCAATCGCGGGCTCCCTCCGCATTGGCGCGGAGCGTCTCGATGGTTTTGCGATAGGCGTCGATGTGGCCGCCGCCGAAGATGGCCGAGCCCGCGACGAAGACATTCGCGCCCGCCGCCGCGGGAATGGCGATCGTATCGACCGCGATGCCGCCATCCACCTGGATGTCGATCGGCCGGTCGCCGACCATCTTGCGCACGCGGCGCAGCTTTTCCTGCATCGCCGGAATGAATTTCTGGCCGCCGAAGCCGGGATTGACCGTCATGACGAGGATGAGGTCGATCTTGTCTAGGAGGTAGTCCAGCACGCTTTCGGAGGTCGCCGGGTTGATCGATACGCCGGCGCGCTTGCCGAGCGCACGGATCGCCTGCAGCGAGCGGTCGAGATGCGGCCCGGCCTCGGCATGCACGGTTATGCTGTCGCAGCCCGCCTTGGCGAAGGCCTCGAGATACGGGTCGGCCGGCGAGATCATCAGGTGGCAGTCGAAGAAGGCGTCGGTGTGCGGGCGCAGCGCCTTGATGACATCGGGGCCGAAGGAGATGTTCGGCACGAAATGCCCGTCCATGATGTCGAGATGGACCCAGTCGGCGCCGGCGGCAACGACGTCGCGCACTTCCTGGCCGAGCCTGGCGTAGTCGGCGGCGAGAATGGAGGGCGCGATCCGGATGGGAAGGGTCATGTCAGGCTCCTCGGAAAAGGACAGGGCAGGATATGCGCGTGGCCATATCATTCCCGGCAGGGGGGAACAACGGGCGAATTAGCCCGTCGCCCAGCTCGGCATGACGTCGCCCGCCATCGGCTTGGCGTCGTGCACGCCGCGCGCGATGGCGCGGGCCATGGTCGAGGCGGCGGCCGCGCCCAGCTCGACGAAATCCTCCGGTGCCGGTGTGCGCCCGCTGCGGCCGGTGGCGAGCGCGAAGACGAGGTCGCCGTCGAAGGGCGTATGCGCCGGCCACAGCGCGCGGGTAAGGCCGTCATGGGCGGCGATCGCCAGACGCTTCGCCTCCGCCTTGGTCAGGATGGCGTCGGTTGCGATGACGGCGATGGTCGTGTTTTCCGTGCCGGTCGGGTTGCGCGACATTTTCGTCCGTGGCAGCCTTGCTTCCGGGGGAAAAGGCGCGGGCAGGCCGAGCCCGCCGAATTCGCCGTCCTCCTCGAAGGGTGCTGCCCAGAAATGCCTGCTATCGCCGACCGTCGCGGACCCGAGCGCATTGACCGCGACAAGCGCCCCGACGGTGAAACCGCTGTCGAGCACGCTGGATGCGGAGCCGAGCCCGCCCTTGAAGGTGGCGGTGAGCGCCCCGGTCCCGGCGCCGGCGCTGCCGGTCTCGAACTCCTCCGCCGCGGCGGCCAGCGCCGCATAGCCAAGTTCACGATAGGGCGGGTAGCGGCCCCAGTCCTTGTCACCGCCGTTCATGAGATCGAACAGGATGGCGGCCGGCACGATGGGAATGCGGTGCGGGCCGACGGCGAAGCCGCGGCCGGCCTCCCGCAGCCCGGCCTGCACGCCGGAGGCGGCATCGAGCCCGAAGGCGGAGCCGCCGGAAAGCGCCACGGCATCGACCGTCTGCACCGTGTTGTGCGGTTCGAGAAGGTCCGTCTCGCGGGTGCCGGGCGCGCCGCCCAGCACCTGGACGGCCGCGATTGCCGGCTCTTCGCAGAGCACGACCGTCACGCCGGAGCGCAGCGCGTGGTCCGTCGCATTGCCAACCATGAGGCCCGCGACATCCGTAATGCGGTTTTTCGGGCCGGGGTGCATCTATTCGCCTTCCTTCTCGGCATCGGCCGGCGTGAAGGCGCCGTCGCGCCACACCAGCAGGCGATAGGGATTGTCCCGCAATTCGTGATCGCTGCCGAAGGCGACAGGGCCGAGAGCGGTGGCAAAGCTGCCGGCCGTGAGTTTTTCGATGAGGTCGCCGCCTTCGGCCGCGGCCGCAGCCACCACGCTTACGGCGGCATGGGCCGGCAGCACATAACCTTCCGCCACGATGCCCTCGGCCTGCATGGCAGCGGCCACGGGCCTTCCCTCCGGCAGGGTCTGGTAATCGGGCAGGGCGATCGCCTGCACACCGTCCGTCATCGGAACCAGCGGATCGGCGCCCAGGAGCGCTTCGCCGCCCAGCAGGGCGAGCGAGATCTTCTCCGCCTTCGCGTCGCGGGCGATCACGGCGACATCGGTCCGGTCGCCGCCGACGAAGACACGGGTGACGCCCGTTTTGGCAAGCCGGCGCACCAGCGTCAGTTGCTGTTCCTGGGCGGGGCGGAACGTATCGACGAAGGTGGCCTTCATGCCGATCTCTTCCAGCTGGAGACGCACGGCCTCCACCAGTTCGCGCGCATGGATCGTGCCGTCGTCGATGAGGGCGAAGGGTTCCGATTTCCAGTGGCGCGTGATGACCTCGACGGCCTTTTCCGCTTCCGCCTTCGGGCCGGGCGCCAGCCGGAAGAGCGGCCATTTTTTCTTTAGGGCATCTTCCATGAGAATGCCGGAGCGCACGGAGAGCGTGATGGCGGGGATCTTCGCTTCGGCAAGCGCCGGCAGCGCGGCGGCAAGCCCTTCCGTGCAGAGGAAGCCGATGGCGGCGCGTGCGTCCGCGGCGATGATCTGCCCGGCGATGCCTTCGCCATCGGTTTCGTCGCAGGCTTCCGCGATCTCGACCACGGTGTCGCCATTGGCGGCGGCGGCAAAGCGGGCGCCATCGCGCACCTGCTGGCCGAGAATGGCGAGCGGGCCTTCCGTGGGGGCCACGACGGCGAAGGTCAGGCCGGCCGCGAAGGCAGGCGAGGCGACGGCGGCAAACACGCTGGCAAGGACGGCGCTCTTCATCTTCAACCCATGGATCGCGATCGTTTCCTTTGTACGGATCGGGCTTCGGGCGTCAAAGGGAAAAGTCCCAAACCCGGCCATTGTCCTGAAAGAGACAGGAAAATTCGGCGTTCGGGGGTTACATTTGCGTTCATTTTCGCCATGTATCTCCAGTGTCAAAGGAGAATGCCGTGTTGGACAGATCGACGCTGGATCCGTCGCGTTATCGCGATGCCATGAGCCGTTATGCCGGCCATGTTCAGATCGTCACGACCGCGCATGACGGCGAAAGACGCGGCGTCACGATCACCGCCGCCTGCTCGGTCTCCGACAGCCCGGCCATGGTGCTTGCCTGCGTCAACGCCTCGAATTCCAAGAACGCGATCTTCGAGAAGAGCGGCCATTTCGCGCTGAACGCGCTCGCTGCGGACCAGATCCATCTCGCCAACGCCTTTTCCGGCCGTGACCCTGCGATGACACCGCAAGAGCGTTTCGCCCTTGGCGACTGGCAGGAGCTTGCGACGGGTGCTCCGGTGCTGAAGAATGCGCTGGCGGCCTTCGATTGCCGGCTCGTCGAAGTCACGGTCATGGCGACCCATATGGTGCTGATCGGCGAGGTGATGGGCGTTTCCTTCGGCGACCATCGTCCGGCGCTCATCTACAAGGATCGGGGCTATCATACGCTATAAGGCGCGGCGAGAAACAGGAGCGGAACTTGGATCGCGACGGGATTGAAGAGATGTTCCAGGCGCTCGGGCCGGTGACGATCCGGCGCATGTTCGGCGGCAAGGGCATCTACCATCAGGGCCGCATCCTCGCGATCGATTTTCGCGACGAGATCCTGCTCAAGGCCGATTCGGTCAGCGCGCCCGAATTCGAGGCGGCCGGGTGCCGGCAATGGACCTATGAGGGCAAGAAGGGCACGCCGGTGAAGATGCCCTACTGGTCGGTGCCGGAAGCGGCCTTTGACGATCCCGACGAGATGGCGATCTGGGTGCGGCGCGCCTACGAGGCGGCGTTGCGCGCCGGCTGACGCCGAATGAGCGCGTCCACTGCATCCGCGGCAAAGCGCGAAAGCGGGCTCGGCAGGTCATCGAGCGCGAACCAGCCGAATTCCGGCAGCTTTTCCGGCTCCATGACACGCGGCTCACCGGAAAAATCGTCGGTCACGTAGATAAGCGACAGCCAGTGCTGCCGCTCCTGCGTGATGATCTGCTCGGAGATGCAGAGAAAATCGAGGGTGCGCGTCGCGATGCCCGTTTCTTCCTCTGCCTCGCGACGGGCGGCATCGATGGCGCGTTCCATGTGGTCGACCTTGCCGCCCACGATGTTCCAGCACCCGGCCTCCGGCGCCTTGACGCGGCGGTAGAGCAGCAGCTTGCCGTCACGCAAAACAGCCAGGCCGCAACCGAGGCCCGGCACGTCTATCCCAGGAGTGGACATTCAGGAAATCCAGCAGGTGTGGTTTCGCGCCGGAATGCGCAAATCCGGCGCTATCAGGCCTTGCCGGCAATCAGCATGAAGGCCGGGACGTCGTCGCCGAAGCCGAGCGGCGTCGGGCCGTCATCGTCGTCGCGGCGATAGCGGTTGCGGCGGTCACGGCTGTCGTCGTTGGCCGGGCGCGGCGCGGCGTGGTTTGCTGCGCGGGGATTGCGTGCGGGATTCTGCGGCCGTACGTCCGCCTTGCGTTCAGCTTTCACGACGTCCACCTTTTCTTCGGTCTCGATTGCCTCGACCCGGGGTTCCGGGGCACGGGCTTCACTCTTGCCACGGCCGCGCGAGCGGTCACGGTCGCGCCCGCCGCGATCACGGCCGTTGCGCGGGCGTTCACGCTCTTCGCTTTCGGCCTGCTGCGGCAGGTCCTCGAGCGAGCCGTTCAGCCATTCGATCTTCTGGTCGATCAGCTTTTCGATGGCGTCGACGAACTTGCCGTCACGCTTGGACACGAGGGTGAAGGCGGCGCCCGAGCGGCCGGCACGGCCGGTGCGGCCGATGCGGTGGACATAGTCCTCGGCATGGATCGGGACGTCGAAGTTGAAGACGTGGCTCACATCGGGAATGTCGAGGCCGCGGGCCGCGACATCGGACGCCACGAGTAGCGTGAGCTTGTTTTCCTTGAAATTCGCCAACATCGTCGTGCGCGACCGCTGGTCCATGTCGCCGTGCAGGGCGCCGACGGAGAAGCCGTGGCGGTCCAGCGAGCGGAAGAGGTCCGCGACATCGACCTTGCGGTTGCAGAAGATGATCGCGTTCTTGAGATCGTCCTGGGCGCGGATGAGATCGCGCAGCACGGCGCGCTTCTCGTAATCCTTGCTGTGGGTGGCGACGAAACGCTGCGTCACGGTCTTTGCCGTGGAGGACGGCGGGGCCACCTCGATGCGCTCCGGGTTCTGCAGGAAGCGGTCGGCCAGCTTCTGGATTTCCGGCGGCATGGTGGCCGAGAAGAACAGCGTCTGGCGCGTGAAGGGAATGAGCTTGGCGATGCGCTCGATATCGGGGATGAAGCCCATGTCGAGCATGCGGTCGGCCTCGTCGATGACGAGGATTTCGACGCCGGTCATCAGCAGCTTGCCGCGCTCGCAATGGTCGAGAAGGCGGCCGGGCGTGCAGATCAGCACGTCGGCGCCGCGCTCCAGCTTGCGGTCCTGCTCGTCGAAGGAGACGCCGCCGATGAGGAGCGCCACGTTCAGCTTGTGGTTCTTGCCGTATTTTTCGAAATTCTCGGCAACCTGTGCGGCCAGTTCGCGGGTCGGCTCGAGGATCAGCGTACGCGGCATGCGGGCGCGGGCACGGCCCTTTTCGAGAAGGGTCAGCATCGGCAGCACGAAGGAGGCGGTCTTGCCGGTGCCTGTCTGGGCAATGCCGAGAATGTCGCGCCGCGCAAGCGCCGGCGGGATGGCGCCGGCCTGGATCGGGGTCGGGATCGTGTAGCCCGAATCGGTGACGGCGGACAGGACTTTCTGGCTCAGGCCAAGATCAGCAAAAGTGGTCAAAGGAAAAACAGTTTCCGTTCCGGTTCTCGCGAACACAATGAGTTGTAGCGGTCGATGCGCCGCTAGGATGCAGCGCACTTATGCCGAAAGTGCCGGAAAGTCAAGGAAATCAGCTTTTCTACAAAACCGGCGGCCTATTTGCTGCTGCCGGACGACAAATTTGTCATACGAAGGGAAACGGATCTGGCGTTCGTCAATCCATGTAGGTGGTCAGCTTCATGCCCGCCGTGAGGAAGCGCATCGGGTCGATCGCCTTGCCGTTGCGGCGCACTTCGTAGTGCAGATGCGGGCCGGTGGAGCGGCCCGTCGTGCCCGAAAGGCCGACCGGGTCGGACGCCTCGACGTGATCGCCGACCTTGACGAGAACGCGGGAAAGATGGGCGTAACGCGTGGTCAGGCCGTCGCCGTGATCGATTTCCACCATGTTGCCGTAGCCGCCGTTGCGGCCGGCAACGGTGACGGTGCCAGCACCGCTGGAACGGATCTGCGTGCCCGTGCTCGCGCGGAAGTCGATGCCGGCATGCAGCGCCAGCCGGCCGAGGAACGGATCGGTGCGGTTGCCGAAGCGGCTGGTGATGTTGCTGCCCGGCGAGGGGTTGCCGAAGGGCAGCTTGCGCGCCGTGCGGCGGGCCGCATCGAGACGATCGAGCGCATCGTCGAGGTCGTTGATGGATTCCTCGAAGGGATTGGAAAGGGTTTCGGGCTCAACGAAGGGGCCGCCGATGGCGGTCTGCGCGCCCTCTTGGGCAGCCTGATCGTCGGCGGCGGGCGTCTCGGTGACATCGAAGCCGGTGCGGCGCAGGATCGTCTGGATGGCGTCGGCGGTTTCTGATGCGCCTGCCGTCAGAGACTGGATCCGGTTCAGCTGGTCGTGTTCGAGGTCCTTCAGCGACAGCGTGACGCGCGAGAAGAGGCGGTCGGCCCGATCGGCGACCGATTCGCCGGTCGAAGCGTAGGCGAGCTGCGTGGTCTTTTGCGGGGCCACGTTGCCCATGATGGCGTTGATCGCGCCGACGGCGTCGGCACGGCGGCCGTCCGTCACCGGCTTTTCTTCGGGCAGGGGCACGGTTTCGGCGCGGTTGAGCAGGGCGTCGAGCTTGCCATGGCGCGCGGAAAGCGCCAGCTGCTGCTGCATCAGCTTCTCGACCTTCTCTTCCACGACCTGCTGGTCGAGGAGCTGGCGGCTGGTCACGCGATCGACCTGGGCGCGCAGCGCGGAGATGCGGTCTTCGTAATCGTGCTGCATGCGCGCCTGGCGCGCCATCGTGGCGCCGATGAGGTCGTCGCGCAGGACAAGATAGGAGGTGGCGGCGAGATAGCCGACGGTGAACATGCCGGCAAAACAGAATGTGACGGCCGCCATCCAGGGACGGATGGTCATGTGGCGGATCTTGTCGCCGCTCGCCAGGATAACGACATGCTGCTGCGCGCGTTTTCCGAAGACGCGGTTTTCAGGACGCTCCGCCACAGATGACCCCCAGACGTTTCAGCTACGCTACCGGCGCGTCATCCGGTGACTCGCGCTGCCGTGCTCTTGGCGGGGATTACACTCTGTTAGGGTTAATAAAGCCTTTCGTGGGGCTCGTTTCGGCCGGAAATATCAGCTCTGGCTTACGGAAACGAGGGCGCGGTAGAATGACGGCGTCAGCCCCGCCTCTGCACGCGCGACATCGTTGAACGGCGCCTTGAGCGGGCTTCGAAAATTGGTGCGCACCAGATGCTGGAAGGTGGCGGAAGGGTCTTTCTTTTCCCGCGCGCAGAGGAAGCGGAACCACTTCGCGCCGACGGCGACATGGCCTTTCTCGTCGTTGTAGATGATGTCGAGAATATCGGCGCTGGCGTGGTCGCCGGTCTCGCGCATCTTCATCTGCAATGTGGGCGTCACGTCGAGGCCGCGGGCCTCCAGGATGAGCGGCACGACGGCAAGGCGCGCGGTCAGGTCGTTGCGCGTGTCGTGCGCGGCCTGCCACAGGCCGTCATGGGCGGGCAGGTCGCCGTAGTCGGCGCCGAGCTCGCGCAGGCGGTCGCGGATCAGCCGGAAATGCTTGGCTTCCTCGAAGGCCACCTGCATCCAGCCGTCGAAGAAGGAATGCGGCACCCGCTCGGTCGTGAAGCGCGCGACGATGTCGAGGGCGAGATCGATGGCGTTGAGCTCGATATGGGCGAGCGCGTGCAGGAGCGCGATGCGGCCCTTCTCGGTGTGCAGCGAGCGCTTTTCCATGTTCCGCGGCGGCACGAGGTCCGGCTTGTCCGGCCGGCCCGGCCGCGCGGGCAGGACCGGATCGCGCGGCGAGCGTATCGAGAGCGTGCGGGCAAACCAGCGGCGCGCGGTTTCCTGCGCAAGATCCGCCTTCATGTCGAGATCGGCCGAGGCGATCGCGGCGGTGGCGCCGCCGCGCAGGCTTTCGATGTGCGGGGTGTGAGTCATTCCAGGGCCTTGATCGCGTCGCTTAAAGCTTCCTGGCAGCGTCCAGGACGGCGGCCACATGGCCGGGGACCTTCACCTTGTTCCAGACCTCGGCGATCTTGCCTTCGGCATCGATCAGAACCGTGGTGCGTTCGACCCCCATATAGGCGCGGCCGTACATGCTCTTTTCCTTCCAAACGCCATAGGCCTGCAAGGTCTCCAGCCCTTCGTCGGAGGCGAGCGGCACGTCGAGGCCGTGCTTCTTGACGAACGAATCATGCTTCTTGACCGGGTCGGGCGACATGCCGATCAGCGCGACGCCGGCGGCGTCGAAATCGGGCCGGGCGGCGGTAAAATCCTTCGCCTCCGTCGTGCAGCCGCTTGTGTCGTCCTTCGGATAGAAGAACAGCACGACGGGCTTGCCGCGAAAATCCTGCAGGGAAACGGTGCCGCCGCCATCGCGTGGCAGCGTGAAATCGGGGGCTTTCATGCCGGGGGCCAGTTCTGCCATGGGATTTCCTTTCTTTGGCCGGCTTTTTGAGTCAGGGACCGGGCTTTCCGCATATATAGTGACGGGCAGAATCGTCCAGCGCAGAGCGGACGGCACGCCACCTTTCCACGGGATAGCACGGCGAACCAGGGCAGGGGAAAGCAAACGCTTCATGGGAGAGATCCGCGGCGAGAAAGTTGTGTTCCGCAAGCAGGATATCGTTCCGCTGCACGAACTGCCGTCCGCGCGGGCCCATGAGCCGATCGTCCTGCACGCCGTGGAAACCGGGCGAACCGGCTTTCTGTGCCGTATCCTTGCCGGTGTGGTCGCGCTCGTCCTGTTCATCGGCGCGGGGCTTGTCGCGCTTGTGGAGGCGGGCGTCTTCGACAGCACCCTGAACGCCCGCGCCGTCACCGCCCTCAACGATGCGCTGGGGCCGCGTTACCGGGCCTCGGTGGATCACACGGTGCTGCGCGTCGCCGGCCTGCGCGGCTTCGTCCTGAAGGCGGAGAATGTGCGCATCGTCGATGTGCAGTCGCAGAAGGAGATGGCGACGACCGAGGCGGTCGGCCTGGTGCTCGATCCGACGGCGCTTGTCGTCGGCCGCGTCGCCATTTCGCGGCTCGATGTCGATGGCGTCATGATCAATGCGGCGCTCCTGCCCGAAAGCAAGCCGCTCGATCTCGACGACCTGCGCATTTCCGATGTGCCCGACTATCTCGAAACGGCGTTCGAGCGGCTGGACGGCATGGACCGCCTGATCGATTCGAGCGGCATGCAGGCCGTCAACCTGTCGGATTTCGGGGCGACGTTCCAGGGACCGGGCGGGCGTCCTGTCGTCTTGTCCATTGCGGATCTCCAGTTCTCGCGCGATGCGTCCGGCACCATGTCCATCGACGGCCGGTTTCTGCTGAACGACAAGGAGGGCGAGATCGACCTGACCGCGGCGACGCAGGGCGGCTCGGTGCGCACGATTGACGGCGTCATCCGCAACGTCGCCTTCGGCAATCTTTTGCTGAGCCACGCCCCTGACGGAGACATTCATGCGGGTGTCGACACCACCATGGATGTCACCGTCAGCGCCGGACGCGAAGGCGAAGCCGCAAAGCCCCGGCTGGTGGTGGACATCGGCCTTGCCGCCGGCACGGTTTATGGCGACGGCGTGCCGGCCGAACTGCGCCCGTCGACAATCAAGGCGAGCTATAATTTCGACAAGGGGTCGATCGAGCTCGCGTCGAAGGATGCGAGCGTCGGCCAGTCGCATTTCCCCTTCACCGGCGGCCTCATCGATCTCGACCGCGTCTCCGACAAGCCGAACAAGGGTTTCGCCATCGATCTCGTCTTCAGCAACGCGATCAGCCGTCCGGTCGATTCCACCGAGGCGCCGATCCGCTTCGACGCGAAGGCGAGCGGCTATTACCTGACGAAGACGAAGAAGCTGCAATTCGACGAAATGGCGGTGTCGAGCGAAAAGGGCAACGTGGCGGGCTCGCTTGCCATGCGCTTCGGCGACCGGCAGCCGGAAATCAGCTTCGTGATGATCGCCAGCGAGCTGGAATCGGCTGCCGTCAAGCAGTTCTGGCCGTTCTGGATGGCCAAGACGGCGCGCAGCTGGGTGATCAAGAACATTTTCGGCGGCACGGTCACGAACGGCCGCATCGAGTTCTATCTCGCCGAGGGGCGCGAGCGAACGCCGGGCGTGCCGATGCGCCTCACCGAAGACGAATTGAAGATCGATTTCGATATCGAGGGTGCGCGCATGAACGTGGCGGGGGAAATCCCGCCGCTGCGTGACACATCCGGCCAGTTCCGCCTGCGTGGGCCGCGCGCCGAAATCTCCATCAAGGGCGGCACGGCCTATTTCCCGTCGGGCCGATCCGTCGCGCTGACCGGCGGCACCTTCATCCTGCCGGACAACTACACCAGGCCGCTGATGGCCGACATGGACATCGACGTTTCCGGCGATGCGGATGCCATCGCCGAACTCGTCACCTATCGCCCGATCCGCGCCTTGCCCGCGACGGGCTTCGTGCCCGAGGATTTCTCCGGCCCGGTGAAGGCCAAGGTGAAGGCGCATTTCGGCGTGATCCCCGCGCACAAGCCGCCGCCGCCCGAATGGAATGCGGCGCTGACGCTCGACGGCGTGGACGTGCGCAAGCCGGTCGCCGGCCGCAAGGTGACCGACCTGCACGGTGTCCTGACGATCGATCCGCGGCAGGCGGTGCTCGATGCGAAGGGCGATGTCGACGGCGTCGGCCTCAACATCGCGCTGGTCGAGCCCGTCGACAAATCCAGCGGCGCCAAGCGCAAGACGACACTGTCAGGCACCATCGGCAACAAGGATCGCCGTTCGCTGCTGCCTGGTCTCGACGAGATCGTCGAGGGGCCTGTCGACATCCGCGTCGAGCAGGGGGGCGATGGAACGAGCAGCGTCGAGGCCGACATGGGCAAGGCGGCGGTGTCCGTGCCCTGGCTGGGCTGGACGAAGGGCGCGGGCATCGGCGGCAAGGTGACGCTGACCGCCAGCACGGCCGATGGCGTGACGAAGATTTCGGATTTCCGGTTCGCCGGTGACGGCTTCAATGTCGCCGGTGCGCTGAATTTCCGCGGCGCCTCGCTCGATTCGGCGAATTTCTCGACCGTCCGCCTGTCGGCCGATGACAGTTTCCGCATCAAGGTCGACCGCTCGAAGTCCGGTTACCGGGTCGCCGCCAATGGCGAGGCGGCGGATGTGCGCCAGGTGCTCGCCCGGCTCAAGAACGCGACCGGGGGCAGCGGCCGCGACAAGCAATCGGTCAGCGTGGATGCGAGCCTCTCGCGTGCCGTGGGCTTCAACGGCGAGAGCCTGTCCAACGTGCAGTTCAGCTACAACACGGCCGGCGGGCGCATTTCGGGGCTGAACCTCTCCGGCGTGACATCGGGTGGCGCGCCTGTCGTGGCCCAGGTGGTGAAAACCGATGGCGTCGACGTGATCCAGCTGACCAGCGGCGATGCAGGCGCCGTTGCGCGCTTTGCCGATGTCTACCGCCATATGCGGGGCGGGCTGCTGAATGTACGCCTGCGTGACACGGGTGCGAACGGCTGGCTCGGTTCGGTCGATATCCGCAACTTCGCGCTGGTGGGCGAGGAGCGGCTGCATTCGCTCGTCTCGACACCGGCCGGGGAAAACGGCCGCAGCCTCAACCAGGCGGTCCGCCGGGAGATCGATGTCAGTGCCGTGAAGTTCTCGCGCGGCTTTGCCCAGGTGCGTGCCTCCGGCGGTGCGCTCAGTGTGGCGAATGGCGTCGTGCGAGGCGAAACGGTCGGCGCGACATTCCAGGGCATCGTGCGCGACGCCAACGGCAATATCGACATGACGGGCACCTTCATGCCGGCCTACGGCCTCAACCGGCTCTTCGCTGAACTGCCTCTGATCGGCGTCATCCTCGGCAACGGCAACGACCGCGGCCTGATCGGCATCACCTTCAAGCTGGCCGGCTCGCTGGAGCACCCCAATCTCACGATCAACCCGCTGTCGATCATCGCCCCGGGCGTCTTCCGCAACATCTTCGAATTCCAATGAAAAAGGCCGCCCGGAGGCGGCCTCGATCGTGATTCAGATTGTGGGCGCTCAGGCCGGGCGCACGAGGATGTGCTTCTTCTTGCCGAGCGAGAGCTTGATGACGCCATCGGCGGAAACATCCGCGGTGCCGACGATACGGCGCTCGTCGGAGACGGCGGTGTCGTTGATGCGCACCGCGCCGCCCTGGACGTGGCGGCGCGCCTCGCCGTTGGTGGCGGCAAGGCCGGCTTTGACGATCAGCGCGAGCAGGCCGACCCCGGCCTCGAGTTCGTCCGTGGCAACGTCGATCGACGGCAGGTTCTCGGCGATCGCGCCCTCCTCGAAGGTCTTGCGCGCCGTCTCGGCCGCCTGCTCGGCATTCTCGCGGCCATGCAGCATCGCCGTGACTTCGGTGGCGAGGATCTTCTTGACCTCGTTGATTTCCGAGCCGCCAAGCGCCGAAAGGCGGGCGATCTCGTCCATGGGCAGGGTCGTGTAGAGCTTCAGGAAGCGCGAGACGTCGGCATCTTCCGTGTTGCGCCAGTACTGCCAGAAATCATAGGCCGACAGCATGTCCGGGTTCAGCCACACGGCGCCCGAAAGCGACTTGCCCATCTTGGCGCCCGACGCCGTGGTCAGAAGCGGCGAGGTCAGCGCATAGAGCTGCGGCGAACCCATGCGGTGGCCGAGGTCGATGCCGTTGATGATGTTGCCCCACTGGTCGGAGCCGCCCATCTGGAGGCGCACGTCATGGCGCTTGTTCAGCTCGACGAAATCGTAGGCCTGCAGGATCATGTAGTTGAATTCGAGGAAGGACAGCGATTGCTCGCGCTCCAGGCGCATCTTCACGCTGTCGAAGGCCAGCATGCGGTTGACCGAGAAGTGCCGGCCGACGTCGCGCAGGAATTCGAGGTAGTTGATGCCGAGCAGCCAGTCGGCATTGTTGATCATCAACGCGTCTTTCGGGCCGTCCCCATAGGTGAGGTAATTGGAGAAGACCTTCTTAATGCTGGCGATGTTATCGTTGATGGTCTGCGGGGTCATCAGCTGGCGCGCCTCGTCCTTGAAGGAGGGATCGCCGACCATGCCGGTGCCGCCGCCCATCAGCGAAACCGGGCGGTGGCCCGTCTTCTGGAGCCAGTGCAGCATCATGATCTGGATGAGCCCGCCGGCATGGAGACTGGGCGCCGTCGGATCGAAGCCGATATAGGCCGTCACGGTTTCCTTGGCGAGAAGGTCGTCGAGGCCCGTTTCATCGGAGATCTGATGAATGAAGCCGCGCTCTTTCAGCGTGCGAAGGAAATCGGATTTGAATTCGGACATGGCCTGTCTCTCTGGTGTAATCGTGATGACCGGACATCGTTTTCCGGTGGACAGCGGGGCGTTTAACATCGTTTGCAGGCATAATCACTTTAAAAGTGAGTCTGGAGAGGACGCATGACAGCAGTGAAAACGGCCATCGGCCTCATGAGCGGAACGAGCCTCGACGGCATAGATGTCGCTCTGTTGCGCACCGATGGGGAGGGGCGCGTGGAGCGTGGGCCCGCCATGGCGCAGGCCTATGACGCCGCCTTCCGCCTTCGCCTGCAGGATGCGCTTGAAACGGCCAGGGCGATCCGCGATCGCGGGGACCGGCCGGGCGATCTGGCCGCGGTCGAGCGGGAGCTGACGCTGCGCCATGCCGCGGCCGTGAAAGCGTTCCTCGCACAGAACGACCTGTCCGCCGCCGATATCGATGTCATCGGCTTTCACGGCCAGACCGTGCTGCATCGGCCGGATGACGGCCTGACCGTGCAGCTCGGCGATGGCGGACTGCTGGCCGCCGAGACCGGCATCGCAGTCGTCTGCGACATGCGCGCCAACGACATGGTGCATGGCGGGCAGGGCGCGCCGCTGGTTCCGGCCTATCATGCCGCACTCGCCGCAAGCCACGCCAATGCGCGCGGCAAGGCCGTCGTCTTCGTCAATATCGGCGGCATCTCCAACATCACCTTCATCGGCAGCGGCGGAGAGATCGTCGCCTACGATTCCGGACCGGGAAATACGCTGATCGACCAATGGGTCGAAGCGCGCGCCGGCATCGCTTTCGACGAAGGTGGGGCGATCGCTTCCAAGGGCCGTATCGATCCCGTGCTTGCGGCGCGCTATCTTGATCTTCCCTTCTTCAGCGATCCGGTGCGCCGCTCGCTCGACCGCAACGATTTCCGCCCGCCGTCGGACACCGACGCGAACCTCGAGGACGGCGCACGCACGCTCGCCCATGTCACGGCGGCGGCGATCCTGCGCTCCGCGCGTCATCTGCCGGAACGTCCCGCGCTTTACGTGATCTGCGGCGGCGGCCGGCTGAACAGGGTCATCATGGAGGACCTTGCCGCGCTTGCCGAACGGGAGGAGGCCGAGGTCGTCGCTGCGGAGGCGCTGGGGCTCGACGGAGACAGTATGGAGGCGGAAGCGTGGGCCTATCTGGCGGTGCGGTCGCTTGCCGGCCTGCCGCTCACCTTTCCCGCGACGACGGGCGTGAAGGCCGCGGTGACGGGCGGGGTCCTCCACAAATCTGTAGGCCGCGGTTAATATTTTCTTCGCGGTCAGCGCCTAGCATTACGCCCCGCACCGTCGCGCGAGAAGGTCAATGCCGAGATGGATGCGCTGACCGGCCTCCTCAACCGGCGCGGTTTCGACAACCGGTTCCAGGCCCTCATGGCGAAGCGCGGCGTGCACAGCCTGATCCTGTGCGATCTCGATCATTTCAAGGCGGTCAACGACACCTACGGCCACTCGGGCGGCGACGCCGCGCTGCGGGCCTTCGGCGAGATGCTGGCGGCGGCGGCACCGAAGGATGCCCTCGTCGCACGCATCGGCGGCGAGGAGTTCGCGCTCTTCCTGCCGCATACCGGCAGGGATGCGGCCATGCTGTTTGCGCAGGCATTGCGGGCGACACGCGCGCTCTCGCCCGTGCCGGGCCTGCCGCCGCATCTGCGCATCACGGCAAGCTTCGGGGTTGCGGAACTCGGAGAGCGGGAGCTTCCGCGCTTTGCCATGCGCCGGGCGGATGATGCGCTTTACGCCGCCAAGAGCGCCGGACGCGATTGCGTGCGGGAAGCCGAGCCGCCCTCCGTCGTCCTGGAAATCGTGCGCACCTCCAACTAGGCGCCCAACAAAAAAGCCCGATGGCGAAGCATCGGGCTTTTGTCTGTGCACCTGTCGGCCGCTTAGCGGATGCGCTTGGCGGCCGGTTCCGGTGTCAGTTCGCCGGCGAGGCGGCGGTCGAGGTAATCCTCGCATTCGGCCATCAGCGTTTCTGTCTGGCCGTTGAAGAAGTGGTTGGCGCCCGGCACGGTCTTGTGCGTGATGAGGATGCCCTTCTGCGTCTTCAGCTTCTCCACGAGGCCGTTGACGTCCTTTTCCGGTGCAACCTTGTCCGCTTCACCGTTGATGATGAGGCCGGACGACGGGCAGGGGGCGAGGAACGAGAAGTCGTAGGTGTTCGGCTGCGGGGCGATCGACATGAAACCTTCGATTTCCGGGCGGCGCATCAGGAGCTGCATGCCGATCCACGCACCGAAGGAATAGCCGGCGACCCAGCAGCTCTTGGAATCGGGATGCAGGCTCTGCACCCAGTCGAGTGCCGACGCCGCGTCCGACAGCTCGCCCGCGCCATGGTCGAATTCGCCCTGGCTGCGGCCGATGCCGCGGAAATTGAAGCGCAGCGTCGTGAAGCCGCGCTTCTGGAACATGTAGAACAGCTGGTAGACGATCTGGTTGTTCATCGTGCCGCCGAACTGCGGATGCGGGTGCAGCACGATGGCGATCGGGGCGTTCTTCTGCTTGGACGGCTGGTAACGGCCTTCAAGGCGACCGGCGGGTCCGTTGAAGATGATTTCGGGCATTCTTACTCCGGCAAGCTCGGGTCCGAAAACGGATTCTTGTCAACTGAAGTCTTGACGAAAGCAGTCAGCTTTTCTAGAACCTAGTTTAGAACCATTCGAAACTGTAGGGCGCCAGGTTGGCGCCGTGAGTTTGGTGTCATAAGGCAAGCCCGACGGAAATTTCAAGAAAAATGCACGCGCATGGACCTTGATTGCCGGGCACGGATAAAGAATGACCAGAACCGAGCGCACATATCTGGACTGGAACGCGACGGCGCCCTTGCTGCCGGCGGCGCGTGACGCCTTTGTCGTGGCGCTCGATCTGGTTGGCAATCCGTCTTCCGTGCACGGCGAGGGCCGGGCGCTGCGCATGCTCGTGGAAGCCGCGCGCCGGGACGTGGCAGCGCTCGTCAATGCCGCGCCGGCCCATGTCATCTTCACGAGCGGCGCGACCGAGGCGGCGAACCTCGTCCTCACGCCGAATTATCGCATGGGGCGCACGCCGCTCGCCATCGGCCATCTCTATGCAAGCGAGATCGAGCATCCCGCGATCCGCGAAGGCGGCCGCTTTTCCCGCGAGGCCGTGACGAGCATCCCAGTGACACCCGCCGGTGTCGTGGATCTCGATGCGCTCGAGACATTGCTGCAGAACCACGACAAGGCAAGCGGCCTGCCGATGGTCGCCGTCATGCTTGCCAACAACGAGACCGGCATCGTCCAGCCGGTGAAGGCCGTGGCGGAGATCGTTCGGCGCCATGGCGGCCTTCTCGTCGTCGATGCGGTTCAGGCCGTCGGCCGCATGCCCGTGGATATCGAGGCGCTGGATGCCGATTTCCTGATCCTGTCCTCGCACAAGCTCGGCGGTCCCAAGGGCGCTGGCGCGCTCGTCTCGCGCGGCGAGGTGCTGATGCCGGTGCCGCTGATCCGCGGCGGCGGCCAGGAAAAGGGGCATCGCTCCGGCACGGAGAACCCGGCGGCGCTTGCCGGTTTTGCCGCTGCCGCGCGCAGTGCCGCCGATGAGCCGGCCGTGCGCAACAGCCGCATTGCCGGCCTTCGCGATGCGCTTGAAAAGGGCATGCGCGCGGCGACCAACGACGTGATCATTCACGGCGCGGAGGTCGAGCGTGTGGCCAACACCTCGTTCTTCAGCCTGCCGGGCCTGAAGTCCGAAACCGGCCAGATCGCCTTCGATCTGGAGGGGATCGCGCTTTCGGCCGGTTCGGCCTGCTCGTCCGGCAAGGTCGGCCAGAGCCATGTGCTGACGGCGATGGGGTTCGATGCCGCGCTTGGCGGGCTTCGCGTGTCGCTTGGCCCGGGCTCGACTATGGCGGATGTGGAACGCTTTCTGGCGGCATTCTCGCGCGTCGTGTCGCGCCGGCGTGCCGCCTGAGGCAAAACTTGCGGGAACGCAAGTTTTTGCTTGCCAAAAGGTGTGAAAAGCGCCCTTTGGCCCTTACATAACCGGCGGTAGACCGCCACACGTTGACAAACTGCCGGACCTTGGATCCGGCAAGATTGGAGAACGACATGCCTGCGGTGCAGGAAACGATCGATCAGGTCCGTCAGATTGACGTCGACCAGTACAAATACGGTTTCGAAACGAACATCGAAATGGAAAAGGCCCCGAAGGGTCTTTCCGAGGAGATCATCCGTTTCATCTCGGCGAAGAAGGACGAGCCGGAATGGATGCTCGAATGGCGTCTTGAGGCCTATCGCCGCTGGCTGACGCTGGAAGAGCCCACCTGGGCGCGCGTCAATTATCCGAAGATCGACTTCAACGATCTCCATTATTATGCCGCGCCGAAGAATCAGACCGGCCCGAAGTCCATCGACGAAGTCGATCCGGAACTTCTGAAGATGTACGAAAAGCTTGGTATTCCGTTGCGTGAACAGGAAATCCTGGCTGGCGTGCAGACGTCGAAGATCGCCGTCGATGCCGTCTTCGATTCGGTCTCGGTCGTCACGACCTTCAAGGAAGAGCTGAAGAAGGCCGGCGTGATCTTCATGTCGATCTCCGAAGCCATCCGTGAGTATCCCGATCTCGTGAAGAAGTATCTCGGCACCGTCGTACCGACGACCGACAACTTCTATGCGACGCTCAACTCAGCCGTCTTTACGGATGGGTCCTTCGTCTTCGTGCCCAAGGGTGTTCGTTGCCCGATGGAGCTGTCGACGTATTTCCGCATCAACGAGAAGAACACCGGCCAGTTCGAGCGCACGCTGATCATCGCGGAAGAGGGCGCCTACGTCTCCTATCTCGAAGGTTGCACCGCGCCGCAGCGCGACGAAAACCAGCTGCACGCCGCCGTCGTCGAGCTGGTCGCGCTGGATGATGCCGAAATCAAGTATTCCACCGTCCAGAACTGGTATCCGGGCGACAAGGACGGCAAGGGCGGCATCTACAACTTCGTCACCAAGCGCGGCGATTGCCGGGGCAAGAATTCCAAGATCTCGTGGACGCAGGTCGAGACCGGCTCCGCCATCACCTGGAAGTACCCGTCCTGCATCCTGCGCGGCGATGGCTCGCGCGGCGAGTTCTACTCGATTGCCGTTTCCAACGGCCATCAGCAGATCGACTCGGGCACCAAGATGATCCATCTCGGCAAGAACACGTCGAGCCGCATCGTCTCCAAGGGCATTTCCGCCGGTTTCTCCAACAACACCTATCGCGGCCAGGTTTCGGCCCACCGCAAGGCGGAGAACGCGCGCAACTTCACCCAGTGCGACTCGCTCCTGATCGGCGACAAGTGCGGTGCGCATACCGTGCCCTATATCGAGGCGAAGAACGCGACGGCGCAGTTCGAGCACGAAGCGACCACCTCGAAGATCTCCGAGGACCAGCTGTTCTACTGCCTGCAGCGCGGCATCCCGACGGAAGCGGCCATTGCCCTCATCGTCAACGGCTTTGTCAAGGAAGTCATCCAGGAATTGCCGATGGAATTCGCCGTCGAGGCGCAGAAGCTCATCGGGATTTCGCTGGAAGGCTCGGTCGGCTGACCTCCATTCATTGAAGTTCAGGCGCGCGAGATCCGCGCGCCACACCACGAATTCGTCCGAAAAGGATATGTCCATGCTTGAAATCAAGAACCTGCACGCCCGCATCGCCGAAGACGGCACCGAGATCATCCGCGGCCTGAACCTCACTGTGAAGGCCGGCGAAGTCGCCGCCATCATGGGGCCGAACGGCTCCGGCAAGTCGACGCTCTCCTATATCCTGTCCGGCCGCGAGGACTATGAAGTCACCGAGGGCGACATCCTCTACAACGGCGAGAGCATTCTGGAACTCGACCCGGCCGAGCGCGCCTCCAAGGGCATCTTCCTGGCCTTCCAGTATCCGGTCGAAATCCCCGGCGTCGCCACCATGCAGTTCCTCAAGGTCGCGATGAACGAGCAGCGCAAGGCGCGCGGCGAGGACGAGCTGACGACGCCGGACTTCATGCGCCGCGTCAAGGAAGCCGCCGCCGAACTCAAGATTGCGCCGGAAATGCTGCGCCGTCCGCTCAATGTCGGCTTCTCCGGCGGTGAGAAGAAGCGCGCCGAAATCCTGCAGATGTCGCTGCTGGAGCCGAAGCTGTGTGTTCTCGACGAGACCGATTCCGGCCTCGACATCGACGCGCTGAAGATCGTGGCCGACGGCGTCAACGCGCTGCGTTCGCCCGACCGGGCCGTTATCGTCATCACCCACTACCAGCGCCTGCTCGACTATATCGTGCCCGATACGGTCCATGTCCTCTACAAGGGCCAGGTCATCAAGTCCGGCGACAAGACGCTGGCGCATGAGCTGGAAGCGAACGGCTATGCCGACATCATCGGGGCTGCTGCCTGAAGCATGGCGAAGGAGTGATCTCATGAACATGCAGACAGGCAAGACGCTTTCCGTCGCCGAAACGGCGCTGTGCGCCGCCTATGACCAGGCCATCGGCGAACTGCCGGGCGATGGCGCCGTGCTGGCGGCGCGCGATGTGCTGATCAGCGATTTCAAGGAAGCCGGCCTTCCGACGCGCCGCATCGAGGCGTGGCATTACACCGACCTCAAGGCTCTGCTGCGCGCCGTTCCGGCCTTCGATCCGGCGGCCGCCGCCGACCGGATCGAGCCGCTCGTCGAGGGCGCAAACGTGCTGTCGGTCGTCAACGGCGTCGCCGACAAGCGGGCGTCCGCCGATGGCGTGTCAGTGACCCGCTTTGCGGATGCCCTCATCGACGGCTCCGCCGCCGCCGGCCTCATCGCCCGCGATGGCGACGACACGATCGGCCGCCTCAACGGCGCCTTCGTGCGCGACGGTTTCGTGCTCGACATTCCTGCCGGTGCCGAACTTGGGAACCCCGTCGAAATCCAGACGACGCAGAATGCCGGCCAGACGCATACGCGTTTCCCGGCGACCTTCGGCGCCAATTCCAAGGCGACCGTGATCGAGCGTCATGTGGCGACCGGCGAGAACGCCGCTTTCGTCACGACCGTCAGCGACATCACGCTTTCGGATGGCGCGGAGGTCACCTGGATCATTCTCCAGGCGCAGGGCGCAGCCGATACCCATCTCGGCCAGATCCGCATCACGCTGGGCACCGACGCGAAGCTTCGCCTCTACGTGATCAATGCCGGCGGCAAGCTCGTGCGGCAGGAAATCCATGTCGTGGTGTCGGGCGAGGGTTCTGATCTCGTGCTGCGCGGCATCAACCTGCTGGGCGGCGAGACGCACAACGACGTGACCTTCACGGTCGGCCACGACGTGCCGAACACGACCTCCACGGAAGTCATCCGCAACGTGATCTTCGATCGCGCCAAGGGCGTCTTCCAGGGCCAGATCCGTGTGGCGCCCGATGCCCAGAAGACCGACGCGAAGATGTCGTGCAACACGCTGCTCCTGTCCGACGAGGCCGACTTCTCGGCCAAGCCGGAGCTGGAAATCTTCGCCGACGACGTGCAGTGCGGCCACGGCGCGACCGTGATCGATATCGACCACACGCAGCTCTATTACCTGATGGCGCGCGGCATCCCGGAAAACAAGGCACGCGCCATGCTGGTCAACGCCTTCGTCGCCGAGATCGTCGAGGAGCTGGAAGACGAGCCGCTGGTCGAAGCCCTGGAAGGCGTGATCGCCGCCTGGCTCGAAAAGCACGCGTAACCCTGGGCAATCCCGGCAGGCGGGCGTCGCTTGCCTGCGGGACTGCTTAAGCAAGGATCATCGAGATGGAACATGTGCCGGCAAAGACCTATGATGTCGAGGCGATCCGCAAGGATTTCCCGATCCTGTCGAAGACGGTCTATGGCAAGCCGCTGGTCTATCTCGACAACGGCGCCTCCGCGCAGAAGCCGCAGTCGGTGATCGACGCGATCTCCAGCGCCTATTCGAACGAATATGCCAACGTGCATCGCGGCCTTCACTTTCTGTCGAATGCGGCGACCGACGCCTATGAGGCGGCGCGCGAGAAGGTTCGCCGTTTCCTGAACGCTTCCTCGGTCGACGAGATCGTCTTCACGAAATCCTCCACCGAGGCGATCAACACCGTCGCTTACGGTTACGGGATGCCGAAGATCGGCGAAGGCGACGAGATCGTGCTGTCGATCATGGAGCACCACTCCAACATTGTGCCGTGGCATTTCATCCGCGAGCGGCAGGGCGCCAAGCTCGTCTGGGCGCCGGTGGACGATGCGGGCGCCTTTCACATCGAAGACTTCGAGAAGTGCCTCACCGAGCGCACCAAGCTCATCGCCATCACGCATATGTCCAATGCGCTGGGCACGATCGTGCCGGTGAAGGAAATCTGCCGTATCGCCCGCGAACGCGGCATTCCGGTCCTGGTCGATGGCTCGCAGGGCGCGGTGCACATGCCGGTCGACGTGCGCGACATCGATTGCGACTGGTATGTCATGACCGGCCACAAGCTCTACGGCCCGTCCGGCATCGGCGTGCTCTACGGCAAGACGGACCGCTTGAAGGAGATGCGTCCCTTCCAGGGCGGCGGCGAGATGATCGTCGACGTCACCGAGGATATCGTCACCTACAACGACCCGCCGCATCGTTTCGAGGCCGGCACGCCGCCCATCGTGCAGGCGATCGGGCTCGGCTATGCGCTCGACTATATGGAGAGCGTCGGCCGCGCTGCGATTTCCGCGCATGAAGCGGATCTGCGCGACTATGCCCATGAGCGGCTGTCCGCGATCAATTCGCTGAAGATCTTCGGCACGGCGCCCGGCAAGGGCTCGATCTTCTCCTTCGAGCTTGAAGGCATCCACGCCCACGACGTCTCCATGGTCATCGACCGGGCAGGGGTTGCGGTGCGCGCCGGCACCCATTGTGCGCAGCCGCTCTTGAAACGCTTCGGCGTGACCTCCACATGCCGGGCATCGTTCGGCCTTTACAACACGCGCGCCGAAGTCGATGCCCTGGCCGACGCGCTCGACCATGCCCGCAAATTCTTCGCCTGAGGAGGTGGAACATGTCCCTCGACGCAACCGAAGACAAGATCGACGTCCGTGAAGGCATCGTGCATTCGGCCATCCCGGCCGATGAGTTGGCGCGCCTGTCGGACGATGTCATCGCCGCCCTGAAGACGGTCTATGATCCGGAAATCCCGGCCGATATCTTCGAACTCGGCCTGATCTACAAGATCGACATCGAAGACGACCGCATGGTCAAGATCGACATGACGCTGACGGCGCCGGGTTGCCCCGTCGCCGGCGAAATGCCGGGCTGGGTGGAAAACGCCGTGGGCGCCGTCGAAGGCGTGTCCGGCGTCGAGGTTTCCATGACCTTCGATCCGCCGTGGACGCCCGACCGCATGTCGGAAGAGGCGCAGGTCGCCGTCGGCTGGTATTGAGGGCGAGGCCGGGCGGCGCTCCGCTATTGATCGCGGCGGCCGGCGGCACTAGATTCAGAGTCGGAACCGTCGGGCCTTGAACCCGTCAGGCCGAAGGAGAAATGACCATGGCCTTTGCAGTTATGACCCTCACGGATGCGGCGGCGGACCGGGTGAAAGCCATTGTCGACAATGCCGGCGACGGCGCTTCGGGCATTCGCGTCGGCATCAAGAAGGGTGGCTGCGCAGGCATGGAATATTCCATCGACCTCGTCACCGAACCCAATGCCAAGGATGACCTGATCGAAAAGAACGGCGCCCGCGTCTGGGTGGCGCCGGAGGCCGTGCTCTACCTGCTCGGCACCGAGATGGATTTCGAGGTGACGACGCTGCGCTCCGGTTTCACCTTCCACAATCCCAACCAGACCTCCGCCTGCGGCTGCGGCGAATCGGTCGAGCTGAAGCCCGCCGACCTTGCCGCGCTGGCGGCCGCCGGCCAGCCAACCGTGCGCGCCTGACCTGCAAAAACGCCCTGCCTGCATCTTTTCTTCGTCCGCCGTTTTGCCTAGGCTCCCGCAGCCGGCGAAGGGCTTGATGCCGGCCTGAGCGCGAAGGAGGGCGGGCGATGATGGATTTTGCCGCCGCACTTTACCAGGATTTGCCGTTTCCCGTTCTGATCGTCGACGCGCAGGCGTGCGTCCTGTCCTGCAACGATGCGGCCGCCCGCGTCTTCGCCCGGGTCGCGGGCCATGCAAGCGCGCCGGGCTCGCCCGTCATAGACGACCCCGCCATTGCCGATACGCTCGCGCGTCATGCAGCCGGCGGGCGGGAGAACGCCCATCCTTTCCTCTTCAAGGTCGACAGGAATGCCGGGCTCGAAGCCACGGCCCATGTCATTGCGCTGCCCGGCGAGACGGACGGCCCGCGTTACGCGCTTCTCCTGCGCAGCCTGCTCAGCGGCGGCAGCCACGGCGAGCAGATCCTGCTTGGCCAGCGCATCGCCTCCGCGCTCGACACGATGGAGGAGGGCTTTGCCATCTTCGACCGGCACGAGCGGCTCGTCCTGTTCAATCGCTCCTATCGCGAGCGCTGCGGCAAGGCGCGCGAGGCCGTGCGCGTCGGCGCGACCTTCGAGAGCATCGTGCGCGCCAATGTTCGCGCCGGCATGTTCCCGGGCATCCGCGAGGGCACGCCGGAGGCCGAGGCGATGGTGCGCGAGCGTCTGGCCAGCCACCGCAGCGCGGGCAGCGGCGGCGATGTCTTCAGCTTCGGCGACGACCGCTGGCTTCGCGCCGAAAGCCATGTGGCGGAGACCGGCGATATCGTGGCGCTGCGCATCGACGTGACGGAGCTCAAGCGCACGGAGGCGGCGCTGGAGGAAAAGCGGCGCGAGTACTTCTCGCTGCTGCAGATCCTGCCCGACATGATCGTGCGGTTCGACCGCAACCTTTCCATCCTCTTCGCCAATGACAGCTACGCGCAGCATGTCGGCGCGACCGCCGATGCGCTGATCGGGGCCTGCCTGCGCGATGTCGCCTGTGCGCCCGAGCAGACGGCCGCCCTGATCGATATCGCCGGCTATACCCCGGAACAGCCGGTCAGGACGCGGGAGATCTGCACGCAGGGCGCCGATGGCCAGCAAGACTGGATGCTCTGGACGGCCGTGGCGACCTTCGACGACGACGGCGTTTGCGAGGTGGTGGCGGTCGGCCGCGACATCACCGAGACGAAGCGGCAGCAGGCCCGGGTGGAAGCGCAGGCGGACGAGCTGCGCCGCAAGAACGAGGCGCTCGACCAGTTCACCGCCACGGTCTCGCACGATCTCAAGGCGCCGCTGCGCCATCTTTCCATGTTCGCGGAGATGATTTCGGAGGACCTGCATCGCGGGGAATTCGCCGAGCTGCCGCATTATGCCGATCATGTGCGCAAGAGCGCGGCGCGCATGCGGCGCATCATCGACAGTCTGCTGGAATATTCGCAGATCGCCTATCGCATCGCCGCGCCCAAGCCGGTGGACCTGTCCGGCGTGGTACACGATGCGCTGGCGCTGCTCGAAAGCCACGTGCAGGAAAGCGGTGGAACCGTGGAAGTCGCCGACATGCCCGCGGTCATGGGTGACCGCGAACTCCTGAAGCGCCTCGCGCAGAATCTCATCGGCAATGCATTGAAATACCGCCGCCCCGAATGCGCGCCGGTCGTGCGCGTCTACTGCCGGGAAAACGAGGCGGGGCTCGATTTCGTCGTGGAGGACGAGGGCATCGGCATCGATCCGCAGCATGTCGACCGCATCTTCGAAGTCTTCCAGCGGCTGCACCGCAACGAAGCCGTCTACCAGGGCACCGGCATCGGCCTGGCGCTGGCGCGCCGGATCGCGGAAAGCCACAACGGCCTGATCACCCTTGACACGACCTATGGTCCGGGCGCACGCTTCGTCGTGACGTTTCCGCAAACCGCGAAGCCAAGGGGGAACGATCGTGGGAGGCCTGGCGAGGAAGATGATCGTCGTCGATGACGATCCCGTGGATGTGCGTTTCGTGCTGCGCGCCTTCAGCGACGCCGGCAGCACGCTCGATATTACCCATGTCTCGGATGCGAAGGCGGCAAGCGACCGTCTCGATGCCGAGGTCTTCGACTATATCCTGCTCGACATCAACATGCCCGGCACCAGCGGCGTCGATCTCCTGAAGCGGCTGCGCAGCCGGCCGCGCACGGCGGTCACGCCCGTCATCATGTTGTCCTCTTCGTCGAGTATGACCGACATCAACCGCGCCTATGAAAGCGGCGCCAATGCGTATGCCGTGAAACCCTCGACGCTGAGCGGCTACCGCGAGTTCGCGGAGGGCTTTACGCGTTTCTGGGTGGACGTCGCCGTCTCGCCCTGACCTTTCCCTGCCCGAAACGGAAAACCCCGGCCGATCGATCGGCCGGGGTTCGAATGCGTTTGGCGGGCTATTCCGCCGCGTCCGCGTAGTCCTCCAGCGGCGGGCAGGAGCAGACGAGGTTGCGGTCGCCATAGACATTGTCGACGCGGTTGACCGGCGACCAGTACTTGTCGACGCGGAAGGCGCCCGGCGGATAGCAGGCCTGCTCGCGCGAATAGGGGCGATCCCATTCGCCGACGAGGTCTTCCACCGTGTGCGGCGCGTTTTTCAGCGGATTGTTGGCCCTGTCCATCCGGCCTTCCTCGATGGCGCGGGCTTCCTCGCGGATCGCCAGCATCGCATCGCAGAAGCGGTCGATCTCGGCCTTCGTCTCCGATTCGGTCGGCTCGATCATCAGGGTGCCCGCAACGGGCCAGCTCATGGTCGGCGCGTGGAAGCCGCAATCGATCAGGCGCTTGGCCACGTCATCGACGGTGACGCCCGCGCTGTCGACCAGCGGGCGCGTGTCGATGATGCATTCATGCGCCACACGTCCCTTGGCGGACTTGTAGAGCACGTCATAGGCGCCCTTGAGACGGGCGGCGATGTAGTTGGCATTGAGGATCGCCACCTTCGTCGCCTGCGTCAGCCCGGCGCCGCCCATCATCAGGCAGTAGCTCCAGGAGATCGGCAGGATCGAGGCCGAGCCGAAGGGGGCTGCCGAAACCGCACCGGCCTCGCCCGTCAGCGGGCTTTCCGGCAGGTAGGGCGCCAGATGGGCCTTCACGCCGATCGGTCCCATGCCCGGGCCGCCGCCGCCATGCGGGATGCAGAAGGTCTTGTGCAGGTTGAGATGCGAGACATCGCCGCCGATATCGCCGGGGCGGGCGAGGCCCACCATGGCGTTCATGTTGGCGCCGTCGATATAGACCTGGCCGCCATGGCTGTGCACGATGTCGCAAATCTCGCGCACATTCTCCTCAAACACGCCGTGGGTCGACGGATACGTGATCATGCAGCACGAGAGGTTTTGCGCGTACTGCTCTGCTTTCGCTCGGAAATCCTCCATATCGATATCGCCGTTCTCGGACACTTTCACGACGACGACCTTCATGCCGGCCATCTGCGCGGAAGCCGGGTTGGTACCATGCGCGGAGGTCGGGATGAGGCACACGTCGCGATGTGTGTCGCCGTTGGCGAGGTGATAGGCACGGAT
Source organism: Shinella sumterensis (assembly GCF_004514425.2). Taxonomy (GTDB): domain Bacteria; phylum Pseudomonadota; class Alphaproteobacteria; order Rhizobiales; family Rhizobiaceae; genus Shinella; species Shinella sumterensis. The sequence continues at coordinate 57,498 of NZ_MYFN02000016.1, read as the reverse complement.
CGTCAGCAGTCCGGCATATTCGCCCTGCGCACCGGAATTCGGCTGCATGGAGACGGCATCGTAGCCGGTGATGTCGCAGAGCTTCTGCGACAGGTCCTCGATGAGATGCCGGTATCCCTGCGCCTGGTCGGCCGGCACGAAGGGATGGATTTCGGAAAACTCCGGCCAGGTGATCGGCAGCATTTCCGCCGTCGCGTTGAGCTTCATCGTGCACGAGCCGAGCGGAATCATCGCGCGGTCGAGCGCGAGGTCGCGGTCGGAGAGGCGGCGGATATAGCGCGTCATCTCGGTTTCGGCGCGGTTCATGTGGAAGATCGGATGCGTCAGGTATTCGCTGGTGCGCAGCAGATCGCCCGGCAGGCGGTAATCCGGCTCGAACTCCGAGACCTCGAAGTCGCCGCCGAAGGCGCGCCAGACGGCCTCCAGCGTGACGGGGCGGGAACGTTCGTCGAGGCTGATGCCGATGCGGTCGTTGCCGATCTTGCGCAGGTTCACCTCTTCCGCCACCGCCGTCTTCAGGATGATGCCCTGCAGCTTGCCGACATGGACGGTGATCGTGTCGAAGAACATGTCGGGCTCGACGGTGAAGCCGAGCTTTTCCAGGCCCTTGGCGAGGCGCACCGTCTTCTGGTGAACGCTCTGGGCAATCGCCTTCAGGCCCTGCGGACCGTGGAAGACGGCATACATCGAGGCCATGACGGCGAGCAGCACCTGCGCGGTGCAGATGTTCGACGTCGCCTTTTCGCGGCGGATGTGCTGTTCGCGGGTCTGGAGGGAGAGGCGGTAGGCACGGTTGCCGCGCGCGTCGATGGAGACGCCGACGAGGCGGCCCGGCATGGAGCGCTTGTAGGCATCCTTCACCGCCATATAGGCCGCGTGCGGCCCGCCATAGCCGACGGGGACGCCGAAGCGCTGCGTGCAGCCGATGGCGATGTCGGCATCCATGTCGCCGGGCGACTTGAGCAGCGCCAGCGCCAGCGGGTCGGCCGCCATGACGGCGATCGCGCCGGTCTGGTGCAGGCGCGCGTTCAGGCCGGTGAAGTCACGCACATGGCCATAGGTGCCGGGATACTGGAAGATCGCGCCGAAGACGTCGACGGGATCGAGATCGGTGAAGGGGTCGCCGACGATGATCTGCCAGCCGAGCGGCTCGGCACGGGTCTTGAGGAGCGCGATCGTCTGCGGGTGGCAGTTCTCGTCGACGAAGAACGCGGTCGCCTTGGACTTCGCCACGCGCTGCGCCATGGCCATCGCCTCGGCCGCCGCCGTCGCCTCGTCGAGCAGCGAGGCATTCGCCACGTCGAGGCCGGTCAGGTCGCAGACCATGGTCTGGTAGTTCAGGAGCGCCTCGAGGCGGCCCTGGCTGATTTCCGGCTGATAGGGCGTATACGCGGTGTACCAGGCCGGGTTTTCCAGGATATTGCGCTGGATGACCGGCGGCGTGATCGTGCCATAGTAGCCCTGGCCGATCAGCGAGACGAACTTCCTGTTGCGGTTGGCGGTCTCGCGCAGCTTGTCGAGCGCCTCGCGCTCGGTCATCGCCGCACCCCATTCGAGCGCCTTCGTCTGGCGGATCGATTTCGGCACGGTATCGTCGATCAGCGCATCGAGGCTGTCATAGCCGATCACCTTCAGCATCGCCTCCATTTCCTTCGGCGACGGGCCGATATGGCGACGGTTGGCGAAATCGTAGGGCTGGTAATCGGTAAAGGCGAAGTCCTTGGGAAGGTTCATCAGCCGACAAGCTCCTTGTAGGCGGCTTCGTCCAGCAGGCTGTCGGCATCGGCCGCATTGGCGAGCTTCAGCTTGAAGAACCAGCCGGCACCCTGCGGGTCGCTGTTGACGAGCGAGGGATCGGCGGTGATCGCCTCGTTGATTTCGACGATCTCTCCGTCAAGCGGACAATAGACGTCGGAAGCCGCCTTCACGGATTCGACCGTCGCCGCGTCGCCGCCCTTCTCGAAACTCGCGCCGACTTCGGGCAGTTCGACGAAGACGAGGTCGCCGAGCTGTTCGGCGGCATGCGTCGTGATGCCCACGGTGGCGACTCCGTTCTCGATTTTCAGCCATTCATGTTCTTCGGTGAATTTCAGCATGTTTGTTCCTCTCTGGAATGGGAATGGTGCGCGCCGATCAGCGCTTGAAGGTGTTCTTGACGAAAGGCATGGCGGTGACGGTGACGGGCAGGAATTTGCCGCGCACGCCCGCATAGAGCTCTGTTGCGGGAGCGGCCGCCTTGCCGTCGACATAGCCCATGGCGACGGGTCCATCGACGGAAGGGCCGAAGCCGCCCGATGTCACGGTGCCGACGATATCCTGCCCCTCCGGGTCGGTCGCGAGGACTGCGCCGGCGCGAACCGGGGCGCGGCCCTCGGCGCGCAGGCCGACGCGGCGGCGCGCGGCGCCGTTTTCAAGCTGGTCGAGAATGACGTCGGCGCCCGGAAAGCCCCCAGCGCGTTCACCGCCCGTGCGGCGGACCTTCTGGATCGCCCATTCCAGCCCGGCTTCGACCGGCGTCGTGCCGGTGTCGATGTCGTTGCCGTAGAGGCAGAGGCCGGCTTCGAGGCGGAGCGAATCGCGCGCGCCGAGGCCGACGGGCAGCACGTCGGGATGATCGAGCAGGCGCCGGCACACCGTCTCGGCGAGGGCGGCGGGAATCGAGATTTCGAACCCGTCCTCGCCGGTGTAACCGGACCGCGAAACGATGCAGTGGGCGTCGTGCAGGTCGCAGGCGCGCACATCCATGAAGCGCATGGCCGACACGTCCGCCCACAGTTCCGCCAGCACGGCCTCGGCATGCGGCCCCTGCAAGGCGACCAGCGCGCGGTCGTCGTGCAGCGTCAGGTCGCAGACGTCGCCGATCTTCTCCTGCATATAGGCGAAGTCGGCGTCCTTGCAGGCGGCGTTGACCACCACGTAGAAGTGGTCGCCGCGGTTGGCGATCATCAGGTCGTCGCGGATGCCGCCCTGGTCGTTGGTGAAGAGCGCGTAGCGCTGGCGGCCTTCGGGAAGGCCGACGATATCGACCGGCACCAGCGTTTCCAGCGCGCGGGCCGCATCCGTGTTGTCGCCGGAGCGGGCGCGCACCGTGACCTGGCCCATATGGGACACGTCGAACAGGCCGGCGGCGGCGCGTGTGTGAAGGTGCTCCTTCATCACGCCGGCGGGATATTGCACAGGCATGTCATAGCCGGCAAACGGCACCATGCGGCCGCCGAGCGAGACGTTCAGCGCGTGAAGCGGGGTTTTCTTGAGTTCAGACGATCCGTCCAAAGGCGCCCTCCGGTCGTTGGGCGCCTGATCCTTCAGGCGCCGGCTCACAATTCAGGCGCAGCTGCGCCGTTCTCCTGAGCCCCCTCTGTCCCTTCGCCTGAGATTGTTATCCCTTCGGCGAGCGCTCGCGCGCTTCTCTCCAGAGTTTCGACGGCACCTTGCTGGTCCTTTTGCCTGAGAGTTTCCGGGGCGGTTGCTCCTTCGGCACCGGCGCTACCTTCATCGAGGCAGCCGGTTTCTCCCAGCGAGGTCGATTCCAGATAACGGCCTTGCCCGGGTTTTGGCAAGAGCGGCGCGTCGCTCTCGAACAATTTTTTGTCGTTGAGGGAAAGCGGCGCGATCGGGGCGAGGGGTGCCGCGTCGTCCGGATACGGAAAACCCGCCTTTCGGCGGGCTTCCCTGGTGGTTCGTGACAGATGCGGTCAGTTGATGGACGACCATTCGCGCTTCACGTCGTCGGCATCCCTGTTGAGGTGCACGTGGGAATCGACGTGATCGACCCAGTCGAGCGGGATGAGGTGGTGCTGGCCGTCGTCGGAATCGCTGCGGGTCAGCTTGATACGGCTGTCGCCTTCCATGTGGTCGACCGTGCCGACATGGCGGCCGTCGGCAGCCTTGACTTCCATATGTTCGCGAATCTGGTTTGCGGTGACCATCGGTCTTCTCCTTTTCACGGGGATGGATAGACCCAAAACGTGTTGACCCGCGTGTGGTTCCGACCTTTCTGCGCGTCAGGCGCCGGCCTTCCGGAACTTCTTGACGATGCGCTCGCGTTTCAGCCGCGAGAGGCGGTCGATCCAGAAAATACCGTCGAGCTGGTCGATCTCGTGCTGCAGGCAGACGGCGAGAAGGCCGTCCGCCTCCTCCTCATGGTTTTGGCCTTCGAGGTCCTGCCAGGAGACGCGGATGCGGGCAGGGCGCTCCACCTCGTCCGTCACGCCGGGCATGGAGACGCTTCCCTCCATGTGGCGCTGCATGTCCGGCGAGGACCAGGTGACCTGCGGATTGACATAGACGCGCTGCGAGGCCGGGCCGTCGAGCTCGATCACCGTGAGGCGTTCCAAAATGCCGACATGGGCCGCCGTGATGCCGATGCCGGGTGCCGCGCGCATCGTATCGGCAAGGTCGCCGGCAAGCGCCGCCAGACGGCTGTCGAAGATGGTGACGGGCCGGCAGGCCGTGCGCAGGCCCGGATCCGGAAAGCGCAGGATGGGCAGGATCGCCATGATTGCTCCGCTGATATGTTGCTGGCGTGTTCCTAGCGTGTTTGCGCCATGCGAGAAATGCCCGCCATCGCGCGGCGGTCGAAGCGGCGTGATTAGCGTTGATTTGCAACAGCTTGTTAAATTCTTTCGCCGCCCTACCATTTGCCGTGTTCGACAATGGACCGGCCGGGCGCTTTGCTTTAGCACGATGGAAAGCGAGGCTCTCCCGACCGGTGCTTCGCGCCGAGCCCTGCCCAGCAATCCCAATCGTTCCCGCTTCGCAAACCTGCCGCGCGGGACAAGCCGATACAAGGAGCGCCCCGATGGAAAACACCGGTGACGACGACCGTATCCGCGCGGGGCAGACCGAGCAGGCCAATTTCCCGCCCGAGGATATCTATGCCGAGGATGGTTCGATCCGCTCGGATTTCCTCATGCATGTCGGCGCGGCGATTGCCGACCGCGACCTCCTGTTCCTGCGCCGCCATGTCCTGCGGCTGCATGAATCGGAACTGGGCGATCTTCTGGAGGCCATCCAGCCGGAGCAGCGCCACCAGCTCGTCTCGCTTCTGGGCGACGACTTCGACCTGTCCGCGCTGACGGAGGTCGACGAGGCGATCCGTCTCGACATCGTCGAGCACATGCCCAACGAGCAGATCGCCGCGGCCATCGGCGAGATGGATTCGGACGACGCCGTCTACATTCTGGAAGACCTCGACGAGGCCGACCAGGACGAGATCCTGTCGAAGCTGCCGTTTACCGAGCGCATCCGCCTGCGCCGTTCGCTGGATTACCCGGAGAGCACCGCGGGCCGGCGCATGCAGACGGAGTTCGTCGCCGTACCGCCGTTCTGGACCATCGGCCAGACCATCGATTACCTGCGCGAGGATGCCGACCTGCCGGAGAGCTTCTCGCAGATCTTCGTCATCGACCCCACCTTCCGCCTGCTCGGCGCCATCGATCTCGACCGCATTCTGCGCACGCCGCGCAGTGCGAAGATCGAGACGGTCATGCGCGAGACGAACCACCCCATCCCGGCCGACATGGACCAGGAAGAGGCGGCCCAGCTTTTCGAGCAGTACGACCTTCTCTCCGCCGCCGTGGTAGACGAGAACGGCCGTCTGGTCGGCGTCCTCACCATCGACGACGTGGTGGACGTCATCCAGGAAGAGGCGGAGGAAGACCTGATGCGCCTCGGCGGCGTGGGCGACGAAGAGCTGTCGGACACCACCATCGACACCGTGCGGTCGCGAGCGCCCTGGCTGCTGGTCAACCTGCTCACCGCCTTCCTTGCGGCCTCCGTCATCTCCATGTTCGAGGCGACCATCGAGGAGATCGTGGCCCTTGCCGTGCTGATGCCGATCGTCGCCGGCATGGGCGGCAATGCGGCCTCGCAGACCATGACGGTCACGGTGCGCGCGCTCGCCACCCGCGACCTCGATATTCACAATGCCTGGCGCGTCGTGCGGCGCGAGGCGGGCGTCGGCGTGCTGCACGGCCTGGCGTTCGGCCTTGCCATCGGTTCGGTGGCGGCCTTCTGGTTCCACGATCTCAACATCGGCGGCGTGATCGCCGCCGCCATGCTGATCAACATGTGCGCCGCCGCCCTTGCCGGCATCATGATCCCCATGCTGCTCGATCGCGCCGGCGCCGACCCCGCCGTCTCCTCCAGCGTCTTCGTCACCGCCGTCACCGACATTGTCGGCTTTCTCGCCTTTCTGGGGCTGGCGACCTGGTGGTTCGCCGTCCGCTAGCGGGCACAGTGGCGTCGGAGGGACGGAAAAATTGACTTATACGTAAAAGTCAATAGAATGCCGACCCACAGAGGATCGGAGCAGGCGTGGACAAATACTATACCATAACCGAGTTGACGCGTGAATTCGGTGTATCCACCCGGACCCTGCGCTTCTACGAGGACGAGGGGCTGATCAATCCCGAGCGCCGTGGCCGGACCCGTCTTTTCCGCCCCGCCGACCGCCGCCTCATCCAGGAAATCCTGCGCGGCCGGCGCATCGGCTTCACCATCGCCGAAATCCGCGACATCATCCGTGTCTACAAGGATCCGCCGGGCGAGATCGGCCAGCTCGAACTGCTGATGACCAAGGTCAGCGAAAAGCGGGAAGAGCTGCGCCAGAAGCGGCGTGATATCGAGGAGACCCTGGCCGAGCTCGACAATGTCGAGGAAGCCTGTCTGACGCGTCTCGCCGAGATCGGCGTGGGCACGTAATCGTCGTCGGCAAGTCCGTCACAGGCGGATCCCGGCGGGCTGCGCGGCTCAGATCCAGCGCGTCGTGTCGTGGCAATAGCGCTCGAAATCCACACCGAAGCGGGAGAGCAGATGCAGTTCCTCGCGCTTGATGGCGACGAGGCTGGTCAGCGCCGCGGCGACCATGGCCGTCACGATGAACCAGGGATTGAGCACCGCAAGACCGATGCCGGCCGTCGCCAGCGTATAGCCGAGATAGATTGGGTTGCGGGTGAAGCGATAGGGGCCCGACGTCACGAGGTGGGTGGAGCAACGGTTCGGCAGGATCGTCGTGTGACAGTCGACCAGCGTGCGCATCGCCCAGACATCGAGGATGACCGCCGTGGCGATCAGCACGCCGCCGGCCGCGCGCGCGATCCAGATATTGGTCTCTGCCACCGAAAGCGGGAAATACGCCTGAAGCAGGAAGGCTGCCGCGATGGCCGCGCCATAGATGAAGGGCGGCCAGGGAAAGGCGAGCGGTTTCATGCGATAGGCATTCATGATTCCTACTCCTTCAGGTCGGTCGTCGCCTCGGCTGCTGCCGTGCATTGCGACGACATGCGGGTGATCCGCTCGTCCGTCGTCACGTCTATCGCGCCCCGGTTGAGGTCCGCGAACATGTTCTCATTCACCAGACTGTCCAGCGTGCAACTGCAGAAGCTCTGGCAGAAGCCGGCGCTGCGGTCGCTCTCGCAGGTTTTCGCGCAACTCTTGGTATACGCTTCCATCGGATTCGCCGCAACGGGCGGACTGACGAGAAAGGCGCCATAGACGAGCGCGATCAGCACGGGCTGATGAACAAGGTAGATGGCAAGACTGTGGCGGCCGGCCTGCCCCAGCAGGGTTTTCCACCAGCGTTTCGTGGTGTCGCCGAAGCCGGCCAGACGTGCGGGAAGTGCGCTTGCGACGAACAGTCTGGCGAGTGCTATGCCGAGCAGTACGGGCGCGATCCACGGCAGGAGCGGCACATAGTCGTTCGAGCGCGGGATGTCGACCGAGAGCCCGACCCACCACAGCGCGGGATGGTCGAACAGCGGCGCGCGCAGGTAAAGCGGCGCGGCGACGGCGGCAGCGGCGGCCAGCAGCGTGACGACGACGGGCAACCGGACGAAGAGAAGGCCGATCAGGCTCGACGCGACGATGGCATGCAGGATGCCGAAGAAGATGAACGTGTCGGGAAAGGCGAACCACGTCGCCACGCTGATGGCGGCAGCGGCGAGCGCGATCTTTCCCAGCCGGATGAAGTACGGCTTCGGCCGGAACCCGTTGGCGTGGCCGAGCACGAGGCTGAAGCCGACCAGGAACAGGAAGCTTCCGGCAATGAGGCGCGCGAAGATGCGCCAGCCGCCGGTGGTCGCGGTTTCCGCGTCGATATAGCCGAAATAGCCGAGGTCCCAGGTGAAATGGTAGATCGCCATGGCGATCAGCGCGACGCCGCGGGCCTGGTCGATCAGCGGAATGCGCGGCAGCGGGCGGATCGCCGTGCCTGTTTCCTGCGCATCTCCGTCAATCACCGTCGTCGTCATGGGTCGGGGTCGCCGCATTGCATGGATCCACTATAGAATGTCACGCCAAGCTTGCGCCGGGCGGATGGCCGAAAGGTGGCAAATCGGGGGAGGACAAGGCCTCAGTCGAGGCTTTCGAGCACCGCCAGCCGGGCTTCCGAATAGAACTGCCGGCGCACGAGCACGATGATGATGCCGATGGTCGTGAGGATGAAGAGATAGGGGCTGACGAACCAGCCGAGATAGCCGATCGACAGGAAGATGGCCCTGAGCCCCATGTTGAAGTGCTTGGCCGCGAGGATGTTCATGCGGATGACGCGGTCGGCGGCGAGGTCGGCGCCGGCCGGATCCTTGTGGATCTCGCCGCTCATCGGAATGGCGCCCAGGAGGATGGTGCAATAGTTGAACAGCCGGTAGGACCAGCCGAACTTGAAGAAGGCGTAGCCGAAGATCACGGCGAGCCCGCCGACCTTCATCTCGAAGCCGGCGCGGCTCGCGCGAAAGACGCCGGGCAGGTCGTTGAAGATCGCGAAGACCTGCTCGGTGGCGCCGAGCAGCGCAAAGCAGCTGCCGAGGGCCAGCAGCGACGTGGAGGCGAAGAAGGCCGTGCCGTTCTGAAGGCCCGCCATGATCTGCGTGTCGATCATGCGCAGGTCGCGGTGCATGGCGTTTCGGATCCAGCGCGCGCGCTGCGAACTCATCGCGCGGGTGAGGCTGACGCGGTTGAACAGCCGCTTGCGGTCGGTGATCGAGGAATACCCGATCCACAGGACGATGAAGAGGGCGAGGGCGACGAGATCCGGGGTGCTCATGTCAAAGCGTTGTGCCACGGTTTTTGCATTTTGCAAGCGACTGCGAACGCCGCCGTCACGTTGTTCAGACCTGCGGCGGGATTGCGGCGGGTGCATAAAGTGCCGCGCCGCGCGCAAGCGTCTGATTTTGCGACAGGTCATGCATCAGGCGCGGGGCTCGTATGCGGCGCGCGCCTCGCTTTCGCCATCTTTGCCGATTGCGTCTTCATGAAATCTTCATTAAACAGGGCCCGTCGGCGCCGATGACGGCTGCCGCTCGACATCTTCCACTTGGGGAAATCATGGAAAGTACCGCTCAGAAGTCCTGCTGGGGCATCACCGTCCGTGCAGTTCTCGGTTTTGGCATCATTCTGGTCATCGCCCATCTCTTCGGCGGCATCTGAAAAGACCGGGCCATAACCCCTATATAAACAGCGCGCTCCTCCAGGACGCGCTGTTTTTGTTTTGGGGCATGTCGCAGCCGTAAAACCCGATGTCGGGCGATCGCCATGAACGCAACGCGTGATAACGTAGCTTCGGCGGTCACAGCACAGCCTGCCGCGGCAAGGAGAAGTCCGGGAATGTTCCTTTCGGTTTTTGATGTCTTCAAGATCGGTATCGGTCCGTCGAGCTCGCACACGATGGGCCCGATGTCCGCGGCGAACCGCTTTCTGGATCTGGTTCTCTCCAGCGACTGGCCGCGCCCCTCGGGCGCGCAGGTCGCGGCGATCCGCATGAGCCTGCACGGCTCGCTCGCCTATACCGGCGTCGGCCACGGTTCGGACCGCGCCGTCATTCTCGGGCTGATGGGCGAGAAGCCCGATAGCGTCGATCCCGACCGGATGGAAGCCATCGTCGAGGAGGTCGAGCGGACCGGCCGCATCACGCCGCCCGGCCATCCCGCTTACGCCTTCCAGCCGAAGACCGACCTGATCTTCGACAAGAAGAACCCGCTGCCGGGCCATGCCAACGGCATGACCTTCTCCGCCTACGACCGAGACGACCGGCTGCTGCTCAAGCGCGTCTATTATTCCGTCGGCGGCGGTTTCGTCGTGACCGATACGGAACTGGAGCAGATGCGCTCCAGCAAGGCGCGCTCCAGCGACAGGAAGGTGCCGTTCCCCTTCGCTTCCGCAAGGCAGATGCTTGACATGGCCGAGCGCGCCAACATGACGATCGCACAGATGAAACGCGCGAACGAGGAAACCGCGATGTCGCGCGAGGAGCTGAATGCCGGCCTCGACCGCATCTGGGAGGCGATGAAGAACTGCATCGACCGCGGCCTGAAGAACGAGGGCATCATGCCGGGCGGGCTCAAGGTCCGCCGCCGCGCGCGCTCGATCCACGACAAGCTGCAGGAAGAGTGGCGCTCCAACAAGGTGAACCCGCTTCTGGCCAACGACTGGCTGTCCGTCTACGCCATGGCCGTCAACGAGGAGAACGCCGCCGGCGGCCGCGTCGTGACGTCGCCGACGAACGGTGCGGCCGGCGTCGTGCCCGCCACCATCCGCTACTACCTGCATTTCCACGAGGATGCCGACCAGGACGGCATTCGCGACTATCTGCTGACGGCTGCCGCCATCGGCGGGATCATCAAGCACAATGCCTCGATTTCGGGCGCCGAGGTCGGCTGTCAGGGCGAGGTGGGGTCCGCCTCCGCCATGGCCGCCGCCGGTCTTGCCGCCGTGATGGGCGGCACGCCCGAACAGGTCGAGAATGCCGCCGAGATCGCGCTGGAGCATCACCTCGGCATGACCTGCGACCCGATTGCCGGCCTGGTGCAGGTGCCGTGCATCGAGCGCAACGCGCTGGGCGCCGTCAAGGCGGTGACGGCCGCCTCACTTGCCATCAAGGGCGACGGCACGCATTTCGTGCCGCTCGACGCCTGTATCGAGACGATGCGCCAGACCGGCGTCGACATGAACGAGAAGTACAAGGAAACCTCGACCGGCGGCCTTGCCGTCAATGTCGTGGAGTGCTGAGCGTCCGCGCTTGCCTGTGGCCCGTTCTTGCCTGTGAATGCGACACGGCGGCCCCTTGACCCGGCCGCCGCAAGGGCGTTCAAGACATCATGGCGCTTCATCTCATCAAACTCTGTGTCGGTGCCGATACGATCGACGACCTGCGCGAATGGGTGTCCGAACGCTCGCTGATCGCGATGGCGGCGGGCATGGAGGCGCATTCCAGCCACATCACCCGCATGATCCCCAAACGGGACCAGGAATTGCTCGACGGCGGCTCGCTCTATTGGGTCATCAAGGGGCAGGTGCAGGCGCGGCAGCGCCTCCTCGACATCAAGACCTTCACCGATGTCGACGGCATCTCGCGCTGTGAACTGGTGCTGGGGCCCGAAGTGATCGAAACCGAGTTCCAGCCGCGCCGCGCCTTCCAGGGCTGGCGCTATCTGACCGCCGAGGACGCCCCGCGCGATCTCAAGAACATGGGCGAGGGCACCGCCGACCTGCCGATGGAACTGCGGCGCGAACTCGCCGAACTCGGCCTTCTGTGAACGTCCACATAAAGTAACGGCCCGTCCTTGGGGGCGGGCCGATAGGCTATGGTCGAAAGCTCAGCGGAGCCGGAGGCGCACCGGATGGCGGCGCTCGTTGACGCCGACATGCAGGTGGATGCCGGCGGAGGGCTGGCCGGAGCGCCAGGCCCGCGCGCCATGCGCGAGCAGCATCCCGACCAGGTCCTTCGTCTTGTTGCGGGAACGGCCGAGCCCGATATCCGCGATCCGCATCGCTGCCTCGTGCAGCGGGTGGAGCGTGCCCTTCAGCGGCCGGCGCTTTCCGTCACGCGCTGCGGAGGGGACATCGAAGAGGTTTTCGTTCATCGCCATGATCTGCCTCGTACGCAATACCTATCGAGGATGGCCGGGCCGGTACGCGGCCTCGACCTGCCTTCATCCGCAGCCGCCGGTACGCAATACCTGTCCGGGGCCGGTGCGGCATGAATGCTTTGTTTGCGGACCGCATCGCAGGGATGCGGCCCCTGTTCGTTACTGTTGGCTCGCCCAGCAGGCGAAGCCCTTCCTTTTCAGGGCCTTGCAGGCGGCTGCCGCGCGGTCCTGATTGTCGAAGCCGCCGAAGCGTGCGCGGTAGAGCTGCGCGCTGCCGCTGTTGACCGCCACCGTGAAGGGGGTTGCCGCGGACAGCGCCCGGCCGCCCTGGTCCTTGGCCTTCGCCAGAAGCTTCTGGGCCTGGTCCTGGTCCGGCGTGGCGCCGATCTGGATGACCCAGCCGGCGGGCAGGGCCTGGGTCGCCTTGGCGACGGCCGAGGTCGTCAGCTGGTCGACGGCGCCGCCATCGCCCTGTCCGGCGAGGTCCTCGGGCGGCAGGACGGCGTCGCGCTGTACCTTCAGCGTGGCGGCCAGGGCGCGCTTGCCGACGACTTCGGAGCTGCGCTCCGTCGTGGCGGCGTAAGCCGTCTCGATGCGGCTTTCCTCGTAGCGGTAGGACGGCACAGGGCCGTTTTCCGGCAGGTCCAGGCCACCGGCGACCGAGGCCGTTGCGGCCGTGGACGCGACTTCGGCGGTCAGGGTCGGCGCGGCCTTGGTCTGGGCGATCAGCTCGCCGTTGCCGCGACGGGAGGCCTGCGGCATGTAGGTGGCGATGAGCTTGCGCATCTGCTGGTCGCGGGCAGCACCCGAACGGCCGCCGATCACGACGCCGACGACGCTGCGGCCATCGGCCTGGGCGGACGTGACGAGGTTGTAGCCGGAAGCGCGGGTATAGCCGGTCTTGATGCCATCGACGCCGCGCACGCTGCCGAGCAGGCGGTTATGGCCGTTGATGGTCTGCTTGCCGAAGCGGAAGCTGCGGACCGAGAAATAATCGTAATATTGCGGGAAGTGCTGGCGCAGCGCGATGCCAAGGCGGGCCTGGTCGCGGGCAGTGGTCACCTGCGCCGAATTGGGAAGGCCGTTGGCATTGCGGTAGACGGTGCGCGTCATGCCGAGTGCGCGGGCCTTCTGCGTCATCATGCGTGCGAAGCGCTCTTCCGAGCCGCCCAGCATCTCGGCCAGTGCGGTGGAGGCATCGTTGGCGGAGCGGGTGATGAGGCCGAGCATGGCCTGTTCGACCGTGATCGAGTTGCCGACGCCGACGCCGAGCTTGGTCGGCGGCTCGCTTGCGGCGTTCTTGGAGAAGGGGACGCGGGTGTTGAGCTTGATCTTGCCGGCTTCGAGGGCTTCGAAGGTCAGGTACAGCGTCATCATCTTGGTGAGGGACGCGGGAAAGCGCAGTTCGTCCGCGCTATCGCTGTAGAGCACCTTGCCCGTCTTGGCGTCGATGACGATACCGGCATATTTCGGATTAGCCTGAGCCGGCGTAGCGACGGCCGCAGTAGCGGCGACCATTCCGACCATCACCAGACTTTTCGCCGCTTTGGCAAATGCCTGGACGGAGCGAGGCAGAAAATCGAGGAACACGGTAGGGGACACTAGGCTACTCTTCATTCTCGGATTGCACATGTGGCCCGGACGGGAGGTTTCCGGACGACTGATCCCGGCACAGTAGCGGCACAGCGTTACCAATCGGTTTATGATGAATCATTGGTTGCCGATGCCTGTACTTTTTTATCGGGCTCTGGTGGTGGGGACGCGACCGTCCTCGACGAGGGCGCGGCCGACATAATCGCGCATGCGGGCCTCGATGGCCTGCCACTGCGGCAAAAGTCTGCTCGAGAAGCGATAAAGCACAGAAAGATCGCGGCCGATGTGGATATCGCGCTGGCAATCGGCGCTGGTCGACTGTTTTTCGTCTGCCGGCATCATGCAGCGCACCGCGTAATCCGCGCCGTCGGGCAGGGTGCCTGTAAAGAAGACCTCGTCGCCATAGGCCGAATTGCCCTTGAGGCGGCGCAGCACGAGCCCGGCCGGGCCCGGTTGCGAACGTTCGTCGAAAAGCTGGCTGTAGATCGGGCCGAGCCGCCCCGACATGTCCTTCGACATCGTGCTTTGCGACAGGTTGAGGAAGACAAGGCTTTCCGGCCGGCCGGCATCGTTGAAGCGAAGCCGTTCGGCATTCGAGTAGCCGGCCATTTCCGGCCATGTGAGGTAGAGGTCGATCCGCTCGGCGCGGCCGATCCTGCGCTGTTCCTCGAAGCGGATGGTGTTGGCGGGAAGGCGGACATGGTCCTGGCCGACGATGATGTCGAGCACGTCGGTGCTTTCGGTGTGGCCGGCCAGCGCGATGCGCTCGCCCATCAGGCGGCCGCCCAGGCTGATCGCGACCGTCAGCGCCGCGAGTGCGGCGACGCCGATGGTCAGGCGCGTCAGCAGGCGATTGGAAATCAGCGGCGCATGCGTTTCCCCGCCCGTCGTTGCCGCAGCCATCTTTCCCTCGCGATTCCCAGAGGTCGAACCTGCGGGGAGCGTCGGCCAACAGGGTTAATTTTCGGTTGATTGTGGACGATGGTGAAAAGAAAGCGGCCGGTTCCGGGGACAACGGAACCGGCCGCAGGGCCATGGTCGGACGGGGATTGGGGACGGACCGGGCCCTTTCCTGCACCCGGCAGGGCTGCCGGGCTCATTGTCGCGCTGCGCCGTTACCGGCGGCGGTGTTACTTGACGCTACCGACAGCCTCGGCGCGGCCATCCTGCAGCTTGACCCACTTGCCGGCATGGACCGACGACTGGCGCTTGAGGAAGCGGTATTCGGTTTCCGACCAGAGCATGACCTTGTTGCGCATGTTGTCGAGCACGAAGTCGCCGCGGTCGGTGCGCACGGTCAGGACGGCATGGCCTTCGCCGTTCGGCTGGAGAACGACGGTGATGAGCAGGTTGGAGGGCGCGATGCCGGCTTCCATCAGGCGCTTGCGCTTGATCAGGACGTAATCCTCGCAGTCGGCCGCAGCTTCGGGATAGGCCCAGTGCTCTTCGACGCCGTAGATTTCCATGTCGGTCATCGGCACGAATTCGGTATTGGCCGTGTAGTTGACATTGAGGATCGTCTTCCAGCTTTCCGGCGTCAGCTTCAGCGGACCGGCATCCTTGCCGGTCGGGCCGCATTCATCGCTGTAGCGCTTGCAGAATTCGTAGTGGCCGATCGGCTGGTTGGTGGCGCCGGCGAGCGGAATGTTGGCCGGCAGGGCCAGCGCGACCTGTGCGGCGGCCAGCGAGAAGAGGAATGCAAATGTCCCTGTCTTGAGTGTTTTTGTCATTGTGTCGTCCCCGTTTGATGGGGTTACAATGACAGGCATGTTTTGATCTTGCGCGAAAACCCGAAGTATAAGTTAGTTCAAATCAAGATCGCATAAGTATAAAATAAAAACAAAATTCGAGTTTTATTTTATCTGTATTTGAGGCGAATTTGATTAAAATTGTAACGAATTTGCCGCTCGCCGGCTTCCGGCTATTCCGCGATAATTATCTGATTCCATTTGAATTTCCGGATTTTTTTCAACGGAAATGGTTCTGCGGGCCGGTTGCGCGCCATCCGATGGGGCACTTCATGCCCGGCTATGGTCGCCGGATTTTCACTCGCGGCCAGGGCGCGTGGCGTCGACTTGCACTTTGCGCCGATGTCAGCCCGAAATTTTTTTGCGTTTTTTCTGGTGAAGAGGTGCATCGTTCTGAAACAGAAAAGGGCCCGCCGGGCCCTTTTTCGTACAGTCCATGCCGCGTGGTGTCGCGGAATGCTACAGGAACGACGTGAGCGCTTCCTTCGACTGCACCGAGGAGAACTCGATGGCGACACCTTCCTGGAAGTGGCGCACCACGCGGCCCTTCATGCTGCCGAGCTGCACGGGGGTTCCGAGCGCCGGGCGCACTTCGATATCGATTGCCGCGCCCGACAGCGACAGGTCGATGATCCGGCAGGGATAGCGCCGGCCGTCGTCGAGGGTCAGTTCCGTGCGGGTGTTGCGCGGCGTCAGGCGGTCGTGGCGGCGGTCTTCCGGCAGGCCGAGCTCGTGCTTATTGGCGATCCAGGTCAGCTGGGCCGCGAGCTTCTCGCGCTTCCTGTCGGTCGCGGTCAGCTGGATCGCGAAGCCGGTGTCGTTGAGCAGCGCGACATTGCCTTCGATGCGGCCGAGGTGATCGATATAGGCGATGATCCGCTCGCCCATGCGGGGCCGCGCCGCGCATATGAAATTCGCATCGCCCGGCGACATGTCGAGCACCGTGCAGTCATACTCGTCGTGATTGGCGGTCATCAGCCGGCCCGACAGGTTGACCGAGACGCGCTGGAAGTTGCGCTGGTCGCTCTGGGGCTGCCGTGCGGCAGGCGATGCCTGTTGGAAAGAGTACATGAGCGCGGGTGCCTGATGATCCTATCTCTTTCCAACCTTTAATCTTTCTGGGTTAACAGAAGGTTTGCCGCAGCCCGGAAATCTCGTATCCGTCGAGTGTTTTGACAACTTATGGGGGTTGCCGGTTGCATTGACGGTAGAGCCTTGTCAGTCACTCCGTCTTGCGCCCGCCTTCGAAGATGCGCAGATGCATGACGCGGCTCATCGCCTGGCCGATCCCGGCCGGCCGCATCGTCATGATGGAGGTCGGCACGGGAATGGATGGCCGCGGGGCGGCCAGCGTATCCGTGCGGTCCGGGTCGATCACCGTCAGCGTATCGATCGTGGCGTAGCGGAAGGCCGAAAGCGGCTGGCGCTGGCCGGGCAGGGGTGCAAAGGCGCCGATGATCCGGTCGGCCGTCCGGCCCTGCGTGGCGAGCGGCAGCAGCGTGATCTCGGCCTGCGTGGTGTCCAGCGCACCGTCGACGAGCTGGATGAGCAGGATGGCGGGCGCGGTCTGGGCCATGACATTCTCGGCGATCCGTCCGACCCGTTCGTGCAGGTCCGGCGCAAACAGCCGGTCGAAGCCGGTGCCCTTCAGCTCGCGGGCGAATTGCGCGCAGATGCGCGTTCCGGCAAGCCGGAACAGCGGGGCCTGCGCCTCGGCGTGTTCCAGGATGAAGACGTCCGGCAGGATGCCGGCGATGTCGGCCGGCTCGATTGCGCTGCGCAGGGGCAAGGCCTGCCGGCCGCGCTGGCGCGTCCAGTAATCGTAAAGTGTCGTCGCGGCCCTGGTCTGCATGCACGTCATCCAATCACTTCTGTCCTGTTCCGGAACGGATTCCGGGGCTGACGGGGCGTCTGAGGTGAGAGGAGCGAGTTTCGTGCCACCGCGCGATTAAGGTTAACAAACGGTTTCGATTGCGCGGCCGGCCCGCTTCGGGAAAAGTCGGGGCATCCCTTCACGAGGGGTGGTTAAGTGCACATCTTTCAAGCTCCGGGGATTGGGGGCGCGGGCCGTCGGCGAAAGCTGCACGGCCTTTCTTTTATCTATATAAGCGCGATTCCTTTTGTATGAGTTGGTGGTTCGCAATGCGTGACGACGGCGTGGAAATGCATGATGAGGAGAACGGCGTGCGCAGGCGCGAGCCCGCCTTCAATCTTCCCGGAAGTCTCGTCTTCGTGCTCGGCCTGCTGACGCTCGTCCATGCCGTGCGAACCTATGTGCTGTCGGTGCCCGCCGACGAGAGCGTGCTCCTGCGCTTCGCCTTCATACCCGCACGCTATGCCGTGCCGCTTGCCGATCAGGACCTGAGCTGGCTGTGGAGCCCGATCACCTATTCGCTGCTGCACGGCAGTTGGGAGCATCTGCTGTTCAACGGCTTCTGGATGGTCGCCTTCGGCGCGCCGGTGGTGCGGCGCATTGGCGTCACGCGCTTCTTCCTGTTCTGGTGCCTATCCGCCATCGCGGCGGTCGCCTTCCACACGGCGCTGCACTGGGGCGAGATGATCCTCGTCGTCGGCGCCTCCGGCGTCGTCTCCGGCCTGATGGGCGCTGCGGCGCGCTTCGTGTTCTCGCCGAGCGGCCGCATCAGCCGGCAGTTCGCCCATCTCAACCGGCGGCTTTCGATCCCCGAGGCGCTGTCGAACCGTTCGGTGCTGGTCTTCTCGGGCATCTGGTTCCTCACGAACTTTCTCGTCGGCGTCGGCCAGGTCTTCGGCTCGGTCGGCGGCGGCGGGGCCATCGCCTGGGAGGCCCATATCGGCGGCTTCCTCTTCGGGTTCCTGTTCTTCCCGATCTTCGACCGGCTGGACAGCGAAGCCCGGCGGGATTGACGCAATCCACAAGCAGTCTTGCAATCGCCGTTTTCGTGGCGCACCATAAGGCAGTTCCGGTTCGCACATGCAGACCGGAAGGGACCGGCACACGCACGGAGGAAGCGACGCCTGTCTCACCATACTGGCAGGGCATTCCTGCAAGGGTGCCCCGCCTCTCTGTCATGACGCACACGGGAGGTACGCATGTATGTAAAGTCGATACTGGACGAGAAGGGCCGCAACGTCGTGACCGGCGGCCCACAGCTTACCGTCAGGCAGGCTGCCGTCTATCTTCATGAAAATCACATCGGCGCCATCGTCATCGTGGATCGCAACGACCGCATCTCCGGCATTCTGACCGAGCGCGACATCGTTGCCGCCGTGGCCCGCAACGGTGCGGAATGCCTGGAAAAGCCGATTTCCTCCATCATGTGGGGCAATGTCCATCGCTGCGGCGAGGCGCAATCCGTCGAAGACATCATGGAAATGATGAGCAAGCTGCGCGCACGCCATATTCCCGTGGAGAAAGACGGGCGGCTGGTCGGCATCATCTCCATCGGCGACGTGGTGAAAGCCCATATCCGCGCGATCAAGCACGAGGCCGAGGCGATCAAGGCCTATATCGCGAGCTGACCGAATCGCGACCGGCCCGGTGAAACGGTTTCGGGCGGAACGATCCTAGCCGTTCCGCCCGCCTTTAGTCATGTAGCTTCCTGCAGGCTTTCCCTGATATCGCCGCGCCTCAGCGCACGGCTCGCACCGCTTCCTGCATGCGCTGGATTTCGGCGATGCGCGCCTTGGCTTCCTGATAGCCGCGGTCGATGGCTTCGCCGGCGCGGTGGAACTCCGAAAGGCCGATATCGGCGAGCTTTGGATGCAGCGCCAGATCCGGCGGGTCGCCGGCAAGGCGCGCGCGGGAAATGCGGTCCTGGATGATGTTGAACGACTGCACCATCACGCCGGTCAGGCCGAGCCGCGCAGCACTGTCTTCCTGCCTGTGCTCGTCGATCTTCTGCTGGCTGGCGCTGTGCTTGATCACCGCCGAGCGGCCGTAGAGGTCGTAGTTGAGATTGACCGCGACGACGAGCGGCTCTTCATAGGCGCGGCAGACCGAGACAGGCACCGGATTGACGAGGGCGCCATCGACCAGCGTGCGGTTGTTGCATTTGATCGGTTCGAAAATGCCGGGCAGGGCGTAGGACGCGCGCAACGCCGTGATCAGCGAGCCGCCGTTGATCCACACTTCATGGCCGCTGTTGACTTCCGTCGCCACCGCTACGAAGGGGCGGTCGAGGTCTTCGATCGCGAGGTCTTCGAGATGCTCCTGCATGCGCTTTGTCAGCCGCATGCCGCCGAACAGGCCAGAGCCGCGAATGGTGAAATCCAGGAGGCTGGCGATGCGGCGCATGGTGAGCGAGCGTGCGAAACTTTCAAGCTCATCGAGCTTGCCGGCCAAGTAGCAGCCGCCGACGAGGGCGCCGATCGAGGTGCCGGCGATCATGCCGACTTCGATGCCCTCTTCCTCCAGTGCCCTGAGGACGCCGATATGGGCCCAGCCGCGGGCAGCGCCGCCGCCGAGTGCGAGTGCGATCTTGGACTTGCGGGGCGGGGCGGGTGCAGGCATGGGCGGGAGCGAGTCGAGGGTAGGGTCGCCGGGATTGGATGCGTCCGATGGCATCAGGCTGCGGTTGAAACTCCAGTTCAGCATTCCGGACCTCCATTCCCCAAAGGAACTCTCGGTGACGCGACCGGTTCCGCCGCTTCAACACCTGCGAATACAGGATATAGGGCAGGATAAGGGCGATGCGTATCGCGGGGAACTTTCAACGTGAAAAAAAGATGCGGATGCGCGATTTTCCGGGGGCTTGCCTGTGCCTGCAGGGACGCTGTCATCCACGGGGTGGCGCTGGAGACCGGTCTTGATGCAGGAGTGCGTTGCGCTTCCATCTCGTGATCCGCATGGCGGGGGTAAAAGCCGCCATGCGAGCCATTAGGCAATTCGAACGGTTTCCAATTGGTGAAAACGTCTCGAATCTGGACGAAAATCGCGCAGATGCTTAATTTTTGCTGTAGACGGCAGCCGGATCGAACTGCGGCTCGCCGCCGGTGATTGTGAGCACCGCGCCGTCGGGTCCGTTCGAGACCGTGCGGTAGAAGCAGGAGCGGCGGCCGGTGTGGCAGGTCGCGTCATGGCCGGCCACGGACACTTTCAGCCAGACGGCATCCTGATCGCAATCCGTGCGCAGTTCCACCACCGTCTGGAGATTGCCCGAGGTCTCGCCCTTCTTCCAGAGCGCGTTGCGCGAGCGGCTCCAGTAGTGCGCGATGCCGGTCTCGATGGTCAGCGCCAGCGACTGGGCGTTCATGTGCGCCACCATCAGCAGCTCGCCGTCCTTCGCATCCGTCACGACGGCGGTCACAAGCCCGCTTTCGTCGAAACGCGGGGTGAACGCGGTTCCGGTCTCGAGTTCGGCCTTGTCTTTCGAAGGGGCGTCGAAGGTGATCGGCATGGCGGCGGCTCCGTCTTCCGAAGCCGGCCGTTTCGCCTAGCTTCGTATCATGGTCATGAACCGGACCTGTTCGGTCGGCTCGGTCTTGAAGGCACCGGTAAAGGTGGTGGTCAGCGTTGTCGAGCCCTGTTTCTGGATGCCCCGCATCGCCATGCACATATGCTCGGCCTCGATCATCACGGCCACGCCGCGCGGATTGAGCGTCTCGTCGATCGACTTGGCGATCTGCGCCGTCATGGTTTCCTGCGTCTGCAGGCGGCGGCCGTAGATTTCCACCACGCGGGCGATCTTGGACAGGCCGAGCACCCGGCCGTTCGGCAGATAGGCGACATGCGCCTTGCCGATGATCGGCACCATATGGTGTTCGCAATGCGAGAAGAACGGGATATCGCGCACCAGCACCATGTCGTCGTAGCCGGCGACTTCCTCGAAGGTGCGGCCCAGCACGTCCTCGGCGGCGAGGTCGTATCCGGAGAACAGCTCACGGTATGCCTTGGCCACGCGCTTGGGCGTGTCCAGCAGGCCTTCGCGTTCCGGGTCGTCACCGGCCCAGCGAAGCAGGACGCGAACGGCATCCTCCGCTTCTTTCTGGGAGGGGCGATCCGTCTGGTCTTCGGGGCGCGGAAAATTCGTTACGATGGCGTCCATGGTCGTGGAGACCTTTCTGCAGGTTATCTGACGTGTATTCGGACTCGCCACTGGCCATTCGCCTAACCCTGCAGGCTTGGGTTCCGTTGGCGGGCTCCGGGGCTTTCAGGTCTCGCTTAACAGTGCGCTGACCGTCCGGCACGGTTTCCCAAACAACAGGTGGTGTCCGCTTTCCGCCATTTCGCTTCTTGCAAAACACGCACCCCAATACGAGCTATCATATAGTATGGATCACTGGTCGCGAAAGAGGCAGGAGGCGACACGTCGTGCTTTTTTCCCGACCCGATCGGAATAATATCCCCGGATCATTGAAGATTTCGCAAAAAGTGCGAAAAGCAGGTCATGATGGACGATATCTATAACAGCCGCATTCTCGAATTTGCCGGCAACATTCCGCGGATCGGCACGCTTGACGACGCGGATGCCGAGGCAGGCGCCCATTCCAAGCTCTGCGGCTCCCGCGTGAAGGTCTATATCAAGCTCGACGGCGACCGGGTCAGCGATTTCGCGCACGAGGTGAAGGCCTGCGCGCTGGGGCAGGCGTCGTCCTCCATCATGGCGCGCCACGTGATCGGCGCCACCGTCGAGGACATTCGCCGGGCGCGCGAGGACATGCTGGCCATGCTGAAGGCCGACGGCGAGGGCCCGGGCGGACGTTTCGAGGAAATGCGCTTCCTCAAGCCCGTCAAGGACTACAAGGCGCGCCACGCCTCCACCATGCTGACCTTCGATGCGGTGGTGGATGCCATCGGCCAGATCGAGGCGAAGCGGCTCGAAAAAGCCGGGTGAAGCGCGATGTGCGACGGTCCGGACTGCCGGCATGCCGCGCCGGCTTCGGCTTCGGCTTCTAAGGGCCGCAACTGGTCGGGACCGTTCCGCAAGACACCGGGCCGGCTTCTCGGCATGGGCCTCATCCGCCTCTACCAGCTCACGCTGTCCGGCTTCATCGGCAATTCCTGCCGGCATCTGCCGACCTGCTCGGAATACGGCTATGAGGCGGTCGCACGCCACGGCCTGTGGCGGGGCGGCTTCATGACGCTGTTTCGCGTCGCGCGCTGCGGCCCGGGCGGCACGCATGGTTTCGATCCCGTGCCCGAGGCGCTGGAGCGCCGGTTTTCCTGGTGGGCGCCGTGGCGGCTGTGGCGCGTGTCGCGCGCCGGCAGGGGCTGAGCCGTGACGACCCGCAAGCTCGGCATCGGCACGCTGCGCAATGCCAACACCGTCAACGGTCTCGCCAGGATGCTCGGCGGATCCTAGAGCCATCGGCGTACCCGTTCACGGTAGGCCGCGTAGGGCTCGCGGAGATCCCGTTCCAGCACCTTTTCCTCGACCCGGACCTGCAACCACACGGCCAGCACCACGGCCGCGGCCAGCGCGAGTTGGACGATATCCGGCCGGGCGACGACGAAACCCGTAAACAGCGCGACCTGACCGACGAAGACCGGATTGCGCGACCGGCGGAACGGCCCGGTATCGACGATGGCGCCGGATTGGCCTTCCGCCGAGCCGATGCGCCAGGAGGCGCCCACATAGTGCTGGGCATGGGCTGCAAACAGCGCGCCGAGGCCGGCGATGGCAAGCCCCGCGACCCGCAGCGTGGCCGGACAGCGGGGAGAGGGCGGGCATGCGGAACTCCATGATGATCGTCCTTCGAAGATAATTCCTCCAGTGACTAGAGGATCAAGCCCCTTTCCGATCATTATGCCACGGACCTTTCCGGCGGGGATGTCGCCGACCGCTCACCTATTCTATCGGCGGCGGGTGAGGCTGCGCAGGTTGCGCACTTCCGTCTCGCTCAGCGGGCGTACCGCGCCCTTTTCGAGATCGCCGAGCGGCAGGTTGCCGATGGCGACGCGCACGAGGCGCAGGCATTCCACGCCGAGCGCTTCGAGCATGCGGCGGATATGGCGGTTGCGGCCCTCGTCGAGCTCGATTTCGAGCCAGGCGTTCTTTTCGCCCGCCCGCAGCTGCCGCACCCGGCGCGCCTTCAGGACGTCGCCGTCATGGATGACGCCGCGCGCCATCGTCTCGAGCAAGGGAGCGTCGGCCTGGCGGTCGATCTGGACGTGGTAGGTCTTGGCCACATGGGTCCCGGGATCGAGCAGCGCGTTGGCGAACTGCGTGTCGTTGGTGAAGAGCAGCAGGCCCTCGCTTGCCTTGTCTAGCCGGCCGACGGGCGAAAGATGGGCGTGCTCGACGCCCGCGAGGCAATCATAGACCGTCGGGCGGCCCTCCGGGTCGTGGCGGGTGGTGACGAGGCCGCGCGGCTTGTTGAGCATGAGATAGACCGGCGCCTCGGCGACCACCGGCCGGCCATCGACGGCGAGCGCGGTTTCGGCAAGGTCGATCCACGTCTCGGGATCGGTGACGACGCGGCCGGCGACCGTGACGCGGCCCTCCGCGATCAGCGCTTCCGCCTGGCTGCGCGAGCAGAAGCCGAGCTTGGAGAGCGCACGGGGCAGGGTGACGCGCTTGCCATCCGGTGCCGCTTTCGGCTTTGCGGGCAGGCGCGGCTTGGCGACGACGGGCGCACGCGCTACCGCGCCTGCCTTGCGGGAGGGAGCCGGTTTCTGCCTGTTGCGCGTATCCTTCGCCATGCTGTCGCGGAAAGCCTCTATGGTTATGATTGACCGCTCCGCCCTTGCCATTCTAAAGCCGGGTCAGTCCAGAGAATACTATAGCGCACACGAGGCCACCGTTGACACAGCAAGACATCACAACCGAACTCGTGACGCTGCGCGACTACTGGCGCTATGCGATCTCGCGCTTCAACGCCGCCGATCTCAGCTACGGCCACGGCACGACGACGGCGAGCGACGACGCGGCCTATCTGCTGCTCGACACGCTGGAACTGCCGATCGATGCGCTCGATCCCTTCCTCGATGCCCGCCTGCTGCCCGACGAGCGCCGGCTGCTCGCCGAGCGCATCGAGACGCGGGTGACGACGCGCAAGCCCTCGTCCTACATTACCGGGCGCGCCTATATCCAGGGCGTGCGCTTCCATGTCGACGAGCGGGTGATCGTGCCGCGCTCGCATATCGGCGAGATCCTGTTTGCCGAATATCTCGGCGAGAACGGCTCGGCCTTCCTGCCCGATCCGATGACGGTGACGAGCGCCGTCGACATCTGCACGGGCTCGGGCTGCCTGGCGGTGCTGGCGGCAAAGTTCTTCCCGCATGCCGCGGTCGATGCCGTCGACCTCTCGGCCGATGCGCTGGAGGTGGCGAAGATCAATCTCGACGAACACGATGTCGAGGAACAGGTGACGCTGTTCCAGGGCGACCTCTTCGAACCGCTGGAAGGCCGCACCTACGACCTCATCATCACCAATCCGCCCTATGTCGACCACGAGGCGCTCTCGGGCTATCCGCCGGAATTCCGCGCCGAGCCGGAAATGGCCCATGACGGCGGCGTGGACGGGCTCGATCTGGTGCGCCGCATCCTTGCCGACGCGCCCGCCTATCTCAACCCCGAGGGCGGCATGATCTGCGAGATCGGCTCGGGCCGGGAAATCCTGGAAGAGGAATTCCCGCATCTCGATTTCGTCTGGCTGGAAACGGCCGAGTCGCAGGACGCCGTGTTCTGGATTTCCGCCGAGGCGCTCGGCGTCTCCTGAGCGCTGCGCGTCTCCTGAGCGTTATACGTCTCCTGAGCCTTCGCCCGGCCGCGCCGGGCACGCCGGCCATTGTGCCGGCCCGGCTCGCGGGCGCGCGGCAGGCCTTCGGGTGGCGGAAAGGCGAGGGGGTCGCCTGCGCCGTCCGCCGCCGTATCGCCGTCCTCTTCGCCGGGGACCAGCCCCCAGGCCTCCCGGATTATGCGGTCGACGTCCATGACGCCGTCGATCAGGCGCCGGATATCCGCGCCGGTGACGATGCAGGGCGGAAGTATGGCGCTGTCGGGCAATGCGTCCGCTTCACCACCCGGGCGAGGGCAGCCGGCGCAGCGCCGCGCCCGCCGGCAGCGCGGCAGGCGGCAGGTGCGGAAGAAGCCGGCCTCGGTCGCCCCGAACTGATGGATGACCAGCCGGTGGTCATCGTCGCCATCGGGCGGTGCGGTGGTGCTGTGCCTGTCTGGTGCCATCGCTCTCTCCTGGGGTCTCTGGCGGATTGCGCGCAGCCGGAACGGCCCGCAGGTTTCCCATCGGGTTGAAAATGTTGGGACCGGAGAACCGCGCGAAAGCGTTGCCTCTGGAAAGGGTGTGTGTGGTGGCTTCGCTTTCGCGCGGCCCAGGCGTTCTTCGGAGGCGGTCTTGTCCTCCTTCAGGCATGGCAGGGCTTCGCTGCGCATTCTGGCTGGCCCATGCGCCTTGTCCGGAAACCGCGTTCCGCACTTTCCGGGGGCATGGGCTGCCATCCTGCCTGCATGGCGGACCCAAACCGACCCCGCGACCCGGGGAAGGGGGAAGCCCCGCACGGCGAAGGGCGTCACCCCCTCGTCGCTCCAAACCTCTCTCGCCCCCGCCGCACGTTACGGCAGACAACGAAAGCGCCTCCTCCCGCCCGCATCGACACGTTACGCGATCCGTCCGGCGGCGGAAGGACGTTCAGGATAGGCGATGTGCGGAAGGCGGGGATGATTTGCGCGTGAAAAGGGCGGCTTGGACTGGAATGATTGGGTTTTTTCGGTGACGGCGTCCCCGTGTTTCACGGGTGGTTGCGGTCGTCATTATATCAACCGCCACCACACCTGCCGTTGCCACACCGACAGCCGCGGCACTCACCGGGCTACACCCACGGTCGCCGCACGCGCCGGGCTACACCCACAACCGCCGTACTCGCCAGGCCACACCCACCGACGTCATCCTCGGGCTTGACCCGAGGATCTGCCGGCCTTCTCCAAACCATTGACGGAAATGACGTATTGCGTGGTCAAATCCTCGGGTCGAGCCCGAGGATGACGGAGGAGAGGGCAGATAAGGATGACGAAGGAGAGGGCACGGCTGTGGTCTGGGCCTATGGAGGTGAGCGGTGGATTTATTCTTCTTTCGCCCATGCTGCGGATTTCGGCAGAACAAGAACGCGCCTCCTCGGTCGGCATCGACACGTTATGCGATCCGTTCGGCGGGGGGAAGATATTCAGGACACGGCAGGCTTTAGAGGCGAAGAAAAGAAGTGGGACAGTTTTTGGCTAAGTCGGCTCGGTTTCGTTGGAATCTTGCAGCCTGAATGAATGACGGCTATTGGCCCAATGCGGTTATTGGGTCGAGTTCATGAACCAATCACCCGCACCGGCCGAGGCGGGAAAGCGGCGTTGTCCATCAACTGCATCTCATGCGCCTGCGCCAGGATCGCCATATGCGGCAACGCGTCGTAGATCGTCAGGTTTTCCAGCACTCTGTTGCCGCCAAGTGCCAGAATCGGTTTGAAACCATAGATCTGCCCGACGCCCAGCTTTCCCAGCTTGGCAGATGCCGGCTTGAAAAGCTTTTTGACCTTTGCATCATATTCATCGAGGGTCGGATCGTCGATCATCATCAATTGGCTGGTGACGGCCATATCGGGATCGAAGGTCTTGCCGCTCACAAGAGAAGGGCACGACACCTGGCCGTTCACGAGGTTGATGGCGACGTCCTGATACACTTCATTCCATGCGACGATCGTTCCAAACGCACCGAAGCCGAGGGCATGTGTCTGTTCGGGTCTGATCTCGTTATCGCCATCGAAAACAACCTGCATGATCGAAGCATATCGAGCGGGATCGCAAAACTGAAAATATCCATCCAATACGATCCCGGTGCCGTACTGCGCCCAGAACTCGATCACGGCGTCCGGGACTTGACCTCTATGGCGCTCTATATCGACCGCTTCTCCACCCTTGGGAACGCCGAAGTCTTCCACGATCGAAGCAAGTCTGACCTGGTATTCGTTCATATGGCGCTTCCATCACTGCTTTCAGAGAGCAGCAATGAATCAGAACGACCGTGATTTGGGAACCCTGAGAGTCAACACTTCCCAGAGCATGCCGCCATCGCCGAATGACCGGTGTTGGCGCCTCTGAGCCACTACGACTGCTTCGCCTCACATCACTTGCAGAGCAGTCATGTTGCCTTGGAGAACAGAAGTTCCATCGGATAGGGAACGGCAAGTCTCGGCATCTCGTTCAAGGGCGTGTATTTGAGGCTAACGGTTTCGGGATCAGAGAAACCACCTGGCTCGCCCTTGGTCAGACATCTGAACAGCACGACAAAATACTCGACCTGATCCCCGTTTGGATACACGTATCGAAAATCCTTGCCGCCAAATACCCCCAAGACTTCCGCTTCGATGACCGTCAGCCCGGTCTCTTCCAAGACTTCGCGAGCCACTGCCTGTTGTGGCGTCTCACCCAACTCGATTGCACCGGCAGGAAGGCTCCAGCCTTCGCCTTGGCCCTTGCGCTGGAGAAGCAACCGCCCTTCGGCGTCGGAAATGACCGCTGCAACGCTTGGCAGCATAATGAGGTCGCGACCGATCTTTGCGCGGAGGGACTGAATATAGTTCAAAGGGCTGATCATCCAATAATGGAGTTGCTGCAGCTACGCATACCCTAAAGCTGCGCGGAGCTGCAATGGCCGCTGTTGGCGCGACGCCGCCGTTGAGCGGACGGGGCACCATAATCAATGAATACTTGGGCCCGAGATCGATCATAGGGCCTACCCCTTCCAATCCCCCCAAAATCCCCGTATACCGCGCGACGCACGCGCCGGGGCATCCGGCCTCTTCCCTTCGCATACCACCCGCATTCGTTGGCGGGACTGGATAGGAGAATTTCATGTCTGCACCTGTTTCCCTGACATTTCCCGATGGCTCCGTTCGCGAATATCCCGCGGGCTCGACGGGGCGTGATGTGGCGGAGGCGATTTCCAAGTCGCTGGCCAAGAAGGCGGTTGCCATTGCGCTCGACGGCGAGTTGCGCGATCTCTCCGATCCCGTTTCGAACGGGCGGATCGAGATCGTCACGCGCGAGGACGACCGCGCGCTGGAGCTGATCCGTCACGATGCCGCCCACGTCATGGCCGAGGCCGTGCAGGAGCTGTGGCCCGGCACGCAGGTGACCATCGGCCCGGTCATCGACAACGGCTTCTATTACGACTTCGCCAAGAACGAGCCCTTCACGCCGGACGATCTGCCCAAGATCGAAAAGCGCATGAAGGAGATCATCCAGCGTAACAAGCCGTTCACGCGGGAAATCTGGTCGCGCGACAAGGCGCGCCAGGTGTTTGCCGACAAGGGCGAGGCCTACAAGGTCGAGCTGGTCGATGCGATCCCGGCGGGGCAGGACCTCAAGATCTATTACCAGGGCGACTGGTTCGACCTGTGTCGCGGCCCGCACATGGCCTCGACCGGCCAGATCGGCACGGCCTTCAAGCTGATGAAGGTGGCCGGCGCCTATTGGCGCGGCGACAGTAACAACCCGATGCTGACGCGCATCTACGGCACCGCCTGGCGCACGCAGGAGGAGCTCGACACCTATCTCAACATCCTCGCCGAGGCCGAGAAGCGCGACCACCGTCGCCTCGGCCGCGAAATGGACCTGTTCCATTTCCAGGAGGAAGGGCCGGGCGTCGTGTTCTGGCACGGCAAGGGCTGGCGCATGTTCCAGACGCTCGTCGCCTATATGCGTCGTCGCTTGGCCGGCACCTATGAAGAGGTGAACGCGCCGCAGGTGCTCGACAAGTCGCTGTGGGAAACCTCCGGCCACTGGGGCTGGTATCGCGACAACATGTTCAAGGTGACCGTCGCCGGCGACGAGACCGACGACGAGCGCGTCTTCGCGCTGAAGCCGATGAACTGCCCGGGTCATGTGCAGATCTTCAAGCATGGCTTGAAGTCCTATCGCGAACTGCCTGTTCGCCTTGCGGAATTCGGCAACGTGCATCGCTATGAGCCCTCGGGCGCGCTGCACGGGCTGATGCGCGTGCGCGGCTTCACGCAGGACGATGCGCATGTCTTCTGCACCGACGAGCAGATGGCGGCGGAATGCCTGCGCATCAACGACCTCATCCTTTCGGTCTACAAGGATTTCGGCTTCGACGAGGTGGTCGTGAAGCTTTCGACCCGTCCGGAAAAGCGCGTCGGTTCCGACGAACTGTGGGACCGGGCCGAAAGCGTCATGATGGATGTCTTGAAGCAGATCGAGGCGCAGTCCGGCGGGCGCATCAAGACCGGCATCCTGCCGGGCGAGGGCGCGTTCTACGGGCCGAAGTTCGAATATACGCTGAAGGACGCCATCGGCCGCGAATGGCAGTGCGGCACGACGCAGGTCGACTTCAACCTGCCGGAACGCTTCGGCGCCTTCTATATCGACCAGAATTCCGACAAGAAGCAGCCGGTGATGATCCACCGCGCCATCTGCGGCTCGATGGAACGCTTCCTCGGCATCCTGATCGAGAACTTCGCCGGCCACATGCCGCTGTGGATCGCCCCGCAGCAGGTGGTGGTCGCCACCATCACCTCGGAGGCCGACGACTATGGCCGCGAGGTGGCCGAGAAGCTGCGCGAGGCGGGGCTGACGGTCGAGACCGACTTCCGCAACGAGAAGATCAACTACAAGGTCCGTGAGCATTCGGTGACCAAGGTTCCCGTTATCGTCGTGTGCGGCAAGCGCGAGGCGGAGGAGCGCACGGTCAACATCCGCCGTCTCGGCTCGCAGAACCAGACGTCGATGACGCTCGACGAGGCGATCGCATCGCTTGCCGACGAGGCGATGCCGCCGGACCTCAAGCGCAAGCGCGACCGGGTCGCGTAAGCGCCCTGCCATCTGTCTGAAAACCTTCATGATCCCGTGCTAACAGTGCGGGATCATTTTTTTGTACCCACCCTCGTCATCCTCGTCCTCGGCTCAAGGCCGAGGACGAGGATGACGGAGGAGAGGTTGGGGATTATTGAGCAATGCCCGTGCGGTTCAGGCAGCTGTCCTATGCCAACGAGAACGATCCGCGGCTCAAGCGGTGGTTCATCCGCTCCATGGAGGGGCTCGCCGGGCGGGACCGCTATGCGCGGCTCTACGATATCTGGCGCACCTCCATCGTCGGCACCAGCGCGCGCGTCTTCGGCGACATGCTCGACCTCATCGACGTGCGGCTCGCCGTGCGCGGCGCCTGGCCGCCGGCCGACCTGCCAGAGGGGCCGCTGGTCATCGTCGCCAACCATCCCTTCGGCATCGGCGACGGCATCGCGGTGCTGGCGCTCGCCGAACAGCTCGGCCGTCCCTTCCGCGTGATGATCCACAACGATCTGCTCAAGGTGCCGGAAATGCAGCCCTATGCGCTGCCGGTCTCCTTCGAGGAGACGAAGGCGGCGCTGGCGCTCAACATGGCGACGCGCGCCGAAGCGGTGCGGCTTCTGAAGGCCGGCACCACTATCGTGGTGTTTCCGGCGGGCGGGGTGGCGACGGCGAAGAACGTGTTCGGCCGCGCGCAGGACCTGCCGTGGAAGATGTTTCCTGCCAAGCTGGTGCAGGCGGCCGGGGCGCATGTCATTCCGGTCTATTTCGAGGGGCAGAACGGGCCGCTCTTCCATCTCGCCAGCAAGGTGTCGCTGACGCTGAGATTGTCGCTGCTGATCCGTGAATTCCGCAGGCTCTCGGGTTCGACCATCACGGCGCGCATCGGGGCGACCATCCCGTGGGCAGCCCTTGCGGCCAGTGACCGCAAGGGCATCATGGCGCGGCTGTACGATGCCGTCTTCGCCATGGCGCCGGCGCGCCGTTCGTTACGCAAGCGGGCGGGCTGATCAGTCGACGACGTCCTGGGCGGCGGCCTTCTGGTCGTTTGCGTTCTCGTCGAGCAGCACCTCGACATCGGTGTTGACGCCGGCCTGCACGTTGAAATCGCGCTGGTAGATGTGGTTCTTGTTGCGGGCGACGGCGATGTAGCTGCCTTCCGCCAGAACGAGCGTCGGGAAGGCGCCGACGCTTTCGGAGACCGTGTCGCCCGAGGACGTGAGGATCGACCAGGCCGTGTCGGCGATCGCCTCGCCGCCGGGCTCGGAGACGAGCTTCAGCGTCAGCTTGGCGGCGCGGTGCTGGATGGTGGCGCGCGTCAGCTTGCCGGCCTCCACCTGGATATCGGCGCGGATGACCGCGTTGACCGTGCCGTAATCGGAAACGACGTGGTAGGTGCCGGCATTGAGCCGCACGACCGAGTTCGGCTTCACATCGGCGACGACGAGGTTGCGCTCGCCATCCTCGCGGACCTCGGACGAATAGACGGAAAAGCTCAGCTCCTTCGGCGGAATGCGCACGTCCGAGCCGGAGACGGCGTTCAGCATGATGCCGCCGGCATCGAGCACCATCACCTGCTTGTCGACCTTGCCCTGATCGGGAACGACAAGCTTCTTGGTCACGCCGGCGCGGCCGAAGGCGACGTTGACGAAATATTCGCCGGGCACGAGCTGGAAGGCCGCCGTGCCGCCCTCGGAGGTCGCGACCAGCGGCAGCTTGCCATCGGCCGCCGGGATGGGCGAGAACACGCGCCAGGTCAGGCCGTCGCGCATCGGCTGGCCGTCCTTGGTCAGCAGCGCCTCGCAGGTCACGTCACGCAGGTTGTTCGGCGTCGCTTCGCCCGTCACGATCGGGTTGAAGGAGGTGAGCTTGCCACCCTTCACGGCGGGCTTGCTGACCTGCGAAAAGCTCTCGACCGTGTCCTGCGCGAAAACCGGCGCAAGGGAGGAGGCAAGGCTCGCCAGGGCGAGACTTACGACGGCGACAGGATGGAGAGGCATGCGCATGGACCGGTTGACTTCCTGACTGTAAGGCTCCACTTGAGAGCCGGCACAGGGACTGTTGTGAATGCTTGATGACGGGCTGCAAATGGCGATTTCCGCGCTTCCGGTGCGGGCGGACTTGCGTACGCTGCGCTCCGATGCTCGGCATCCCCGTCTTCGCCGGACCCTGACGCATTTCCAAACAGTCCCGAATGGCATTTTCAAGGCCGCTTTCGCGCGCCAAGGTATTGGAACTCGCTCCCGATGAAAACCGAAATCAAGCTGATCGACTACCTTTCGACCCGCCGGTCCATTCCCGCCTTCCAGATGGGCGAGCCCGGCCCCTCCAGAGAGGAGGTCGAGGCGATGCTGACGCTTGCTTCGCGCGTGCCCGATCACGGCAAGCTCGCGCCGTGGCGTTTCATCGTCTACCGGGGCGCGGAGCGCAAGCGCATCAGCGAGGCGCTGGCCAAGATCGCGATGGCGGACAAGCCCGATCTCTCCGAAGAAATGGTGAAGGTGGAGAACACGCGGCTGACCCGCGCGCCCGTCGTGGTCGCCGTCATCAGCCGCGCCGCGCCGCATTTCAAGGTTCCGGAATGGGAGCAGGTGATGTCGGCCGGTGCGGTCTGCCTCAACCTCGTGATGGCGGCGAATGCCCATGGCTATGCCTCCAACTGGCTGACCGAATGGTATGCCTTCGACGCCCGGGCCTATCCGATCCTCGGCGTCAACGAAGGCGAGAAGGTCGCCGGTTTCATCCATATCGGCACGCCGACCGTGCCGCCGACGGAACGGCCGCGCCCCGCGCTTTCGGACATCGTGACATGGGTGGGCGACGATGCCTGACGCCCTGTTCTACGAGACGGCGCAGAACGCGCACGGGCTGCGGCACGATCCCTTCAAGGCGATCGTCGCGCCGCGCCCGATCGGCTGGATCGGCACCAAGGCGGCGGACGGACGGCGGAACCTTTCGCCCTATTCGTTCTTCAATGCGGTGGCCGACCGGCCGAAGCTGGTGATGTTCTCCTCCAGCGGCCACAAGGACAGCGTGACGAATATCGAGGAGACGGGTGTCTTCACCTGCTCGCTCGCCGGCCAGCACCTCGCCAAGGAGATGAATGCGAGTTCGGTCGCCGTGCCGCGCGGGGTCGACGAGTTCGAGATCGCGGGGCTGACGCCGGTCGGCGGGCGCCTCGTCGATGCGCCCTATGTGGGTGAGGCCTATGCGGCGCTCGAATGCCGCACGACCCAGATCCTGCGGCCGCTCGATCTCGACGGGCGCGAGACGGACAACTGGGTCGTGTTCGGCCAGGTGGTCGGCATCCATATCAGCCCGGACATCCTGCGCGACGGCATGATCGACATGGCGGTGGCGCGGCCGCTCGGGCGCATGGGCTACCTGGATTACACCGACGGCGGCACGGGCGTTTTCACCATGGCTCGCCCCAGGGCGGACTAACGTGGCGTCAGCCGCGGGACTGACGTTGCGTCATCCGCGGGGATAGGTCGCTTCGATGATGGCGGCCTGCGCGGCGTCCGTTGCGATTCGGCCGTAAAACCCTTCGTCGCGCGAGGTTTCGCAGCCGCGCTGAAAGCTGTTGCCGTCGAGATCGCAGGCGCAGTCATAGGCGGGGATGCCGGCGGCGGCTGCGGCGAGCAGCACGGCCGAGCGGGCGGCCGCGAAGGCGACGGTCCATGTGCCGTCCTGCGCGCGTGGCGCGGCCGTCGCGAGCGCGTTTTCCAGCGCCAAACGATTCCAGACCAGCGCGGCGAGCCGTGGGGACTTTCCGGCGAACCCCTCGGGTGCGCCGGGCGCGGGCAGGATTCCGTCCGTCAGCGCGAGGATGCGCGTTTCGCCGTCCGCGCAGCCGGCCTGCGCCTCGGCGACCGAAAGCAGGGTGGCGAGGCGCTGGATGTCGGCGCCCTTGCGGCAGCCGGCAAGCCCGATCACCGGCGTTCCGGCGGCGACGATGGCCTGGAGTTCGTCCACGGTCGATTCGTCGTCCACGACGGGGCAGGCATGCCCGCTCGTCGCGGGCGGGGCCTCACGGCGGCCCATCGGAGCGCGTTCGGCGGGGGGCATAAGGAAGAGGGCGCGGGGCAGCATCGTCATGCTTCTTCTTAAGAGGGCGGACGGCGATCTGGCAATGACCGGCGCGTTAACGGATATGGTGAACCAATCTTAAACACTTTGCCGATAGGGTCCTTTCACTAGAAGTCGCAGGCGTTTGGGGCGTCCATTGATCGTTCATGCATTCCTCCGTTGGATCGAGACCGCGCGGGCAGCCGACAGGGCGAAGGCGGCCAGCGTTCTGGCGCGGGCCTATGCGAAGGCGCGCATCGCGCCCGACGACCGCCGCGCCGCCGAGATGGCGATGATCTTCCTGCTCGACGATCCCGCGCCCAAGGTGCGGCTGGCGCTGGCCGAGGCACTTGCCTCCTGCGCGGACGCGCCGCGCGCGGTCATTCTGCCGCTGGCCGAAGACCAGCCCGAGATCGCCGCCCATATCATCCTGTGTTCGTGCCTGCTGACGGATGCCGACCTGGTCGATCTCGCCGCCAAGGGCAGCGACGTGACGCGCATGCTGATTGCCAACCGCAGCCATGTCTCGCGGGTGGTGTCCGCTGCCCTTGCGGAAGTGGGGGATGTGGAGGACGTGCTGGCGCTGCTGGAAAACGAGGGTGCGATGCTGTCGCGCCGCAGCCTGGCGCGCATTGCCGAGCGACTGGGCCATGACGCGGATATCCGCGCGCTGCTGCTCGACCGCGAGGACCTGCCGAGCGATGCCCGCCATGCGCTGGTGGAGAAGGTCGGCACGGCGCTGGCAGGCTTCGGCCTCATCCAGGCGGCGGTGGGCACAGGCCGGGTCGAGCGCATCACGCGTGAAGCCTGCGACGTCGCGACGATCGGCATGGTGGCGGACGTTGCCCCCACGGAGATGCCGACGCTGGTCGAGCATCTTCGCGTGACGGGCCGCCTGACGCCGGTCTTCCTGATGCATGCGCTCTGCACGGGCCGCGCGGAATTCTTCGTCGCCGCCATCGCGAACCTTTCGGGGCAGGAGGAGCGGCGGGTTCGCTCCATCCTGTCGGACGGGCGCGAGGCGGCCGTGCGGGCGCTCTACGAAACGACCGGGCTCGGCGTCGATATCAGCGCGCTCTTTGCCGAGGCGACGATGCTCTGGCGGCGCGAGGCCAAGGGCGGGGACGGGCTGCATTCCGTTTCGGAAATGCTTCTGGCGCGCAGCCGCGCCATGGGCAATGCCGCCTGCCAGGCGATGCTCGAACTGGTCGAGCGCCTTGCCATTGCCGAACAGCGCCAGACCGCGCGCAGCTACGCGCTGATCGCCACGCGCGAGGCGGCGTGAAGGGAAGGCGCCTGGCCGTCCGTCGTTCGGTGATCAGTCGGCGAAGCGCTTGGCGACCCAGGAATAGCCGTCCTCGGCATAGCGGATCGGCGTGGTGACGGCGGCCTTCAGCGACTGCCGGTCCGGAATGGCTTTCTTCAGGAAACCCAGCGTGCGCGCCGCAAGGCCCTGACGGGCCTCGACCGTTTCCGCCGGCAATGGCAGCGGGGTCTGGGCGGTCGTGTCGGCGGGCGCGGGATCGGGCGTCGGCGTGACCTCCGCCGTCATGCGGTCGCTTGCGGTTTCGCAGACCGCCACGATGACAGGATAATTCTTGTCCTGATGGCGGTTGATATAGGTTTCCGCCTGCGCATCGCACAGCGCGACCGTCTGCCAGGAGCGGTCGACCGTATCGATATAGTGGCACTGGGTCGCGCTGTCGTCGCAGCCCATGAGCGTCATGACGATGAGCGCAGCTTTCATGGCCGTTTCTCCGGGATCGATGCCGCCGGTTAGAGGCCGGCAATGGCGCGAAAGTAAGGCATTCCTTCCTCAGATATCGAGGTTGTCGGCAAAGACCGCACGCTCCTGGATGAAGCGGAAACGCGCCTCCGGCTTCGTGCCCATCAGGTCGTCCACGGCGGTGCGGGTGCCCTCGAAATCGACGTCGTCGATGGCGACCTTGAGGAGCGTGCGCTTCTTCGGATCCATCGTCGTTTCCTTGAGCTGCGCCGGCAGCATTTCGCCCAGACCCTTGAAGCGGCCGATCTCGACCTTGCCGCGCCCGTTGAATTCGGTGCGCATCAGCTCCTCGCGGTGCGCATCGTCGCGGGCATAGAGCGTCTTGCCGCCCTGGGTCAGGCGGTAGAGCGGCGGGACGGCGAGATAGAGGTGACCGCCACGGATCAGATCCGGCATCTCCTGATAGAAGAAGGTGATGAGCAGCGAGGCGATATGCGCGCCGTCGACATCGGCATCGGTCATGACGATGACGCGGTCGTAGCGCAGGTCCTCGTCGCGGTATTTCGAGCGCGTGCCGCAGCCGAGCGCCTGCACCAGATCGGAAATCTGCTGGTTGGCGCCGAGCTTCTCGCGGCCGGCGCTTGCGACGTTGAGGATTTTTCCGCGCAGCGGCAGGATGGCCTGGTTGGCGCGGTTTCGCGCCTGCTTGGCCGAGCCGCCGGCCGAATCGCCCTCGACGATGAAGAGTTCCGCACCCTCGGCGGAATTCTGCGAGCAGTCGGCGAGCTTGCCGGGCAGGCGCAGCTTGCGCACGGCCGTCTTGCGCGAGACTTCCTTTTCCTTGCGGCGGCGCATGCGCTCTTCGGCGCGCTCGATGACCCAGTCGAGCAGCTTGGCGGCTTCGGCGGGGTTGTCGGCAAGGTAGTGGTCGAAGGGGTCGCGCAGCGCGTTCTCGACGATGCGCTGGGCCTCGACGGTGGCGAGCTTGTCCTTGGTCTGGCCGACGAATTCCGGCTCGCGGATGAAGACGGAGAGCATGCCGACCGCCGAGATCATCACGTCGTCGGTGGTGATGTCCCTGGCGCGCTTGTTCTGCGTCAGCTCGGCATAGTTCTTCAGGCCCTTGGTGAGCGCGATGCGCAGGCCCGCCTCATGCGTGCCGCCATCGGCGGTCGGGATGGTGTTGCAATAGGAGTGGATGAGCGAATCGCCGCCGTACCAGGTGACGGCCCATTCCAGCGAGCCGTGGCCGCCCGACTTCTCGCTCTTGCCGGCGAAGATTTCGCGCGTGACGGTGTAGTCCTTGCCGAGCGTGGCCTGCAGATAGTCCTTCAGGCCGCCGGGGAAGTGGAACACCGCCTTTTCCGGCGTCTCGGATCCCTCGGGCAGAAGGGCCGGATCGCAGCTCCAGCGGATTTCGACGCCGCCGAAGAGATAGGCCTTGGAGCGCGCCATGCGGAAGACGCGGCCGGGATCGAAGCGCGCATGCGCGCCGAAAATCTCCGGATCCGGATGGAAGCGGACCTTCGTGCCGCGCCGGTTGTGCACGTCGCCGAGCTCTTCCAGCCCGCCGACGGGTTTGCCGCGCGAAAAGCGCTGGCGATAGAGCTTCTTGTTGCGGGCGACCTCGACCTCGAGATGATCCGACAGCGCATTGACGACGGACACGCCGACGCCGTGCAGGCCGCCCGATGTCTCGTAGGCCTTGCCGTCGAACTTGCCGCCGGCATGCAGCACGGTGAGGATGACCTCCAGCGTTGATTTTCCCGGCATCTGCGGGTGGTTCTCGACCGGGATGCCGCGGCCGTTGTCGGTGACGGTCAAAAAGCCTTCGGCGTCGAGATTGACCTCGATGAAGTTGGCGTGGCCGGCGACCGCTTCGTCCATCGAGTTGTCGATGACTTCGGCGAAGAGGTGGTGCAGCGCCTTCTCGTCCGTGCCTCCGATATACATGCCGGGACGCATGCGCACGGGCTCCAGCCCTTCCAGCACGCGGATCGCCGAGGCGTCGTAATCGCCGCCGGCAGCCGGCGGGGCCGGGACCGGTGCGGTGGCGCGCGGCACGGGCTTTTCCTCCCGCGCCACGGGTTCGGGGGCGGGCTGGGATTGCAGGCTGGCGAAAAGGTCGTTGCTGTCGTCTTGCATGGGCCGTTCAGAGTTTGTTCCGTCTGCCGCTTTCAGCCGTCGCTCCCTGCGGAGCGCGGCGTGGCGGAATGAGGTGGGCGGCGAATCACTTGCGACTCTGCCAGATTCTGCGGGTTTTCGCGAACGCCGGCTGCACCGCCGCGCCACGAGGATTGCTTTGCATCCGGGTGAATGGCAAGTATCGCCACCCCAAGGGAGTGCGTGTTCATGGCTCAGTCCACAGTTGATTGCCTTCGCCGGTTCGTTCTGGCCGCCGTTTTCACCGGCCTGGCCGCCCATCAGGCGTCGGCACTCACGCTCAAGCCGTGGAAGGACGAGCTGTTCGCCTATGGCACCGTGGTCGAGACGGCCGATGACGGAGCGCTGCGCGTCGTCGACTACGAGGAGATGCGCGACATCAACGGGCGCGACCAGGTGCCCGAGCGGCGCGTGAAATCCGCCTATGTCTCGACGGCGGTGAAGAAGGCGACGCAGGCGCTCACGGTGGACACGCCGGCCGGCAAGCTCGACGTCGCCATGACCGGCAAGGGCGAGGGGGCGGCCTTCACCGTGATCTTCATCCACGGCCGCGGCGGCGACCGGCGCCTCGGCAACAACGACTGGACCTTCGGCGGCAATTTCAACCGCCTGAAGAACCTCGCGGTGCAGAACGGCGGCGTCTATTACGCACCGAGCGTGCCGTCGTTCGACGATGCGGGCGCTGCGCGCATTTCCGGCCTGATCCTGCGGGCCAAGGCGCTCTCGCCCGATGCGCCCGTCATTCTTGCCTGTGCGTCAATGGGCAGTTTCATCTGCGCGCGCGTGGTGCGCGACGCCACGGCGGTGAAAAGCCTGTCCGGCATGGTGCTGATGGGCGGGGCGGCGGATGGAGACTATGCCAAGACGCCGGCCTTCAAGGCCAAGCTGCCGGTCTATTTCACGCATGGCGACAGCGACAAGGTCTATGCGGCCAACGACCAGATCGCGGTGTTCCGCAAGCTGCGCAAGGCCGGCATTCCCACCCGCTTCGTGCTGTTCCAGACCGGCGGCCACGGCACGCCGGTGCGCATGACCGACTGGCGCGAGACGCTGAATTTCCTGCTGGCGCGCTGAAGCGGATAGGGGGCGAAGACTTTCGCCATGCCTTTCCTTGGCCGCGCCGATTTGCTACGCCCCATGCGACCCGAGAATTCAAGGACAGGGAGGCCTCATGACACCGGATGTAACACCGCTCGTCGCCGGGAACTGGAAGATGAACGGCACGCGCGCATCGCTCGACCAGATCAAGGCGATGGCCGAAGGCGTGAAGGGGCCGCTTTCCGAAAAGGTGGAGGCGCTGATCTGCCCGCCGGCGACCCTTCTCTACGTGGCGACGGCGCTTTGCGACGACAGCCCGCTCCTGATCGGCGCGCAGGACTGCCATGAAAAGGCCTCCGGCGCGCATACCGGCGACATTTCCGCCGAGATGATCGCCGACTGCTTCGGCACCCATGTGATCGTCGGCCATTCCGAGCGCCGCACCGACCACAAGGAAAGCGACGCGCTGGTGCGCACCAAGGCGGAAATCGCCCATGAAAACGACCTCGTCGCCATCGTCTGCATCGGCGAGACGGGCGAGGAGCGCAAGGCGGGCAAGACGCTGGGCGTGCTGAAAAGCCAGCTTGCGGCCTCGGTGCCGGATGGCGCGACGGCGCAGAACACCGTCATCGCCTATGAACCGGTCTGGGCGATCGGCACGGGGCTGACACCGACGGC
This sequence comes from Shinella sumterensis, assembly GCF_004514425.2. Taxonomy (GTDB): domain Bacteria; phylum Pseudomonadota; class Alphaproteobacteria; order Rhizobiales; family Rhizobiaceae; genus Shinella; species Shinella sumterensis. The sequence continues at coordinate 17,891 of NZ_MYFN02000016.1, read as the reverse complement.
CACGGACGTGGAAGAGGCGCATGCCTTCATGCGCGCGGAACTTTCGGCGCGCTTTGCCGGCGAGGGCGCGAAGATGCGCATTCTCTACGGCGGTTCCGTCAAGCCGGGCAATGCGAAGGAATTGATGGGCGTCGCCAATGTCGACGGTGCGCTGATCGGCGGGGCGAGCTTGAAATCCGACGATTTCCTCGCCATCTACCGGGCCTATGAAGCGCTGACGGCGTAAGCCCTTTTGCAGCCTCTTCCGTCTGCCTGCAAAAGGGCAGGCGGATTGATCGCTGGGGCTTGGAATGGCGCACGGCTTGGTATATTGAGCCGCAAACCTGAAATTTGGCCGCTTGGCCGGGATAGCTAAACATGCAGACCATCTTGCTCGTCATTTATCTCATGGTCGTCGTCGCGCTGATCGGCGTCGTGCTGATCCAGCGCTCGGAAGGCGGCGGCCTCGGCATTGGCGGCGGCTCCGGCTTCATGTCGGCGCGCGGCACGGCCAATGCCCTGACGCGCACCACGGCGATCCTCGCCACGCTGTTCTTCGTGCTTGCGCTCGGCATGGGCATCTATGCCCGCTACGAGACGCGTCCGACCGACATTCTCGACCGTATTCCCGGCACGACCGGCACCGGCGGCGTTCTCGACGCGCTCGGCGGCGGCCAGAGCCAGCAGAACGGCGGCACCCAGCAGAACCAGGGCACTCAAAACCAGGGCACGCAGGGCCAGGGCACCGGCAACACCACCAACCAGACGCCCGCGGCGACCGGCACCGACGCCGTTCCGACCGAGGGCGGCAACGCCACCACCGGCGCGGGCCAGACGCCCGCCACGACGGGTGGCGCAGCGGAGACCGGCGGCAACACCGGCGTCCCGAGCGGCCAGTAAGCCGAAGCAAACAAAAACAAACCGGCCGGTTGGCAAAACCAACCGGCCTTCTTCTGTGTAAAACGCCGATTGCGACTTCCGAAATCACGCCCAAGGTGATTTTTCGGTGGCGGAATCGATTTTGAAAAGGTATCCGGTGACTCCCATGGCGCGATATGTATTCATCACAGGCGGCGTGGTTTCTTCCCTTGGAAAAGGCATCGCCGCAGCAGCACTGGGAGCCCTTCTTCAGGCCCGCGGTTACCGCGTTCGCCTTCGCAAGCTGGACCCTTATCTCAACGTCGATCCGGGCACCATGAGCCCGACGCAGCACGGCGAGGTCTTCGTCACCGACGATGGCGCGGAGACCGACCTCGACCTTGGCCATTACGAGCGCTTCACCGGCCGCTCGGCCACCAAGACCGACAACATCACCACCGGCCGCATCTACAAGAACATCATCGACAAGGAACGCCGCGGCGACTATCTCGGCGCGACCGTGCAGGTCATTCCGCACGTCACCAACGAGATCAAGAACTTCGTCACCGAAGGCAATGACGATTACGACTTCGTGCTGTGCGAGATCGGCGGCACGGTGGGCGATATCGAGGCGATGCCCTTCATGGAGGCGATCCGCCAGCTCGGCAACGACCTGCCGCGCGGCACGGCCGTCTATGTCCACCTGACGCTGATGCCCTATATCCCGGCCGCCGGCGAGCTGAAGACCAAGCCGACGCAGCATTCCGTCAAGGAACTGCAGGCCATGGGCATCCACCCCGATATCCTCTTGGTGCGCGCCGACCGCGAAATCCCGGAAGCCGAGCGCCGCAAGCTCTCGCTGTTCTGCAATGTGCGTCCGACCGCCGTCATCCAGGCGCTCGACGTGGCCTCGATCTACGACGTGCCGCTCGCCTATCACAAGGAAGGCCTCGACGACGAGGTTCTGGCCGCTTTCGGCATCGAGCCGGCGCCGAAGCCGCGCCTGGAAGCCTGGCAGACCGTTTCCGACCGCATCAGCACGCCGGAAGGCGAAGTGACGATCGCCATCGTCGGCAAGTATACCGGCCTCAAGGATGCCTATAAGTCGCTGATCGAGGCGCTCTATCACGGCGGCATCGCAAACCACATCAAGGTCAAGCTCGAATGGATCGAGTCGGAGGTCTTCGAGAAGGAGGATCCGGCGCCCTATCTGGAGAAGGTGCACGGCATTCTCGTGCCCGGCGGCTTCGGCGAACGCGGCTCCGAGGGCAAGATCAATGCGGCGCGCTTTGCCCGCGAGCGCAAGGTGCCGTATTTCGGCATCTGCTTCGGCATGCAGATGGCCGTCGTGGAGGCCGCGCGCAACCTCGCCGGCATCGAGAAGGCGTCCTCGACCGAATTCGGCAAGACGGCCGAGCCGGTCGTCGGCCTGATGACGGAGTGGGTGAAGGGCAACGAGCTGGAGAAGCGTTCGGCGTCGGGCGATCTCGGCGGCACGATGCGGCTTGGCGCCTATCGCGCGTCGCTCAAGGGCGGCACGAAGATTGCCGATATCTACGGCTCCACCGACATTTCCGAGCGTCACCGTCACCGCTACGAGGTGAACGTCGATTACAAGGACAAGCTGGAGAGCTGCGGCCTCGTCTTCTCCGGCATGTCGCCGGATGGCGTGCTGCCGGAAACGGTGGAATACCCCGATCATCCGTGGTTCATCGGCGTTCAGTACCACCCGGAACTGAAGAGCCGCCCGCTCGATCCCCATCCGCTGTTTGCGAGCTTCATCGAAGCGGCCCTGGAACAGAGCCGCCTCGTCTGAGTGTCGCAATGCACTTTTGAAAACCGCCCGGCGCGCGCCAAGCACCGGGCGGTTTTTTTATGGGCTGACGGTGCGGCACCTCACCTGCCGTAACGTGATGGCCGTAAGGGCAAGCAGCAGCGCATCCGCCGCGGGCGTGGCGAACCAGATGCCTTTTTCCCCCAGCAGCGTGGTCAGGACCAGCACCAGCGGCATGGTGAAGAGATAGGGCTTTGCGAGGCTCAGCAGGGCCGCGCGTCTGGCATCGCCGATTGCCTGAAAGGAACCGGCGATGACCATGAGCGGGCCGGAAAGGATGTAGAGCGCGGCCATGATCGGCATGATGCGCGTGACGGCGGCGATGACGGACGCATCCGCGACGAACAGGCCGGCGATCCGGCCGGGCACGGTGACGAGCAGGATTTCGATGCCGAGGCAATAGATGAAAACGGCGGCGAGGCCGAGGCGCAGCACCTTGGTGGCGCGCTGCGTGAGGCCGGCACCATGGTTGTTGCCCAGGATCGTCTGCACGGCCTGGCTCATGCCGAGCAGCGGCAGATAGGCGAAGGTGAGGATGCGCGTGACGATGCCGTAGGCGGTGACCAGGGTTTCGTATGCGCCTCCGGCAGAGATTTGCAGGGCGGCTATGACTGCGGCGGAGACGAGCGCAAGGCCGATGAAGCCGAGGCTTTGCGGCGCGCCGAGCGCCAGGATGTCTCGTGTCGAACTGGACAGGTCGGACGGTTTGGCCATGATGTCCACGAGGCGCAGGTTGGTTTTCCCGACAGTCCTGAACACCGCCAGAAAGCCGAGCGCCAAAAGTTGCGCCAATACGGTCCCGAGCGCGGAGCCGGTGACGCCGAGATCGAACCCCGCGATCAGGATATAGTTGAAGGCAAGGTTGGCGAGCGAGACGAAGAGGCTCGCCAGCGCCATCAGCCCGACACGCCCCTCGCAACGAAGCGCATCGACATTGACGGCCAGCAGCAGCTGGAGCGGCGAGAAGAACATGACGATCGCGATGTAGCGATAGGCCAGCGTTTCGAGCAGCGGCGCGCCGTTGGCGATGGCGGCGATGAGCGTGAGGCCGAAGGCGAGAAACGCCAGGATGAAGGCCGCGCCGATGGCCAGTGCCAGCCCGTGGGCGGCGGCGAAGGCGTTGCGGGCTGCCGGCAGGTCGCCTGCGCCGAGGCGGCGCGCGAGCAGGCTCGCCATGCCGCTGCCGACGAGGGTGGCGAGCGCCACCAGCAGCATGAAGATGGGAAAGACCGCCGTGACGGCGGCGACGGCCTCCGGCCCGGCATAGAGGCCGAGCATCACGGCATCCATGACGGTCAAAAGCCCGTTCATGCTCATGACAAAGACGATGGGCGCTGCCGTTCTGGCGAAAAGCGCGCCGAGCGGCGCGGTCAGAAATGGATTGGAAAGGTCTTGCGACATCCCGCTCTCCTCATGTGCATTTCGATGAGAGGGAGGGGCTCGCATTGCCTGCCGCACGAAATGCTTCGAGGGTCGGGTTCGTCCAAGATCAGATTTCACCGGGACTTTCGTCTGCGAGCGGCAGGTATCTGAAACCTGATGCGCTTGTTAGTGGTGTGGCGCGATGGCGTCAAGCGGTGGGCGTGAAGGCCCGGCGCGGTGGCCGGGCCTTGCTGCCTTATTCGGCGGCTTGCGGCGTCGGGCAGACGCCGTCGTCACAGTCTTCGCCGGCCAATGTGCGCTGACCGAGCGCGACCGTCAGCAGGGCACCCAGGCAGGCGGCGACGGACACCCAGAAGCCGTTCTGCGGGCCGAACGTATCCACAGCCCAGCCGGCCACGAAGGCGCCCAGCGCCATGCCGATGCCGATGCCCGTTGTGACCCATGTGACGCCTTCCGTCAGCATCGCCGCCGGCACGCGGCGTTCAACCAGTCCGAAGGCGGTGATGAAGGTCGGCGAGATCGCGACGCCGCTGATGAAGAGGGCGATCGCCAGGAGCGGCACCGTGCCGGCAAAGGGCAGCGGCAGGGCGGTGAGGCCGAGCACCGTCACGGCGATCATCATCTGCTTCTGCAAGGGCATGGAGGGGTTGATCGCGCCGAGCAGGAGGCCGACGATGAAGGAGCCGACGCCGTAGACGCCGATGACGAGACTTGCCGCGTTGGGCTGCCCGAGATCCTTGGTGATGGCGACCGCGCTGACCTCGGCGGTGGCAAAGGTGGCGCCGACGAAGACGAGCGCGAGCGTGATGATCTGCACCGCGGGCAGGCGGATGGCCGACGTTTGCGGGCTGCCGCTGCCGGCCGTGCGGATCGCGGGCTCCGTCGCGCGTTGCAGGACGAAGGCGAGGGTGCCGAGGGCGAGGCATAGGGTGCTGACCAGCATGCCGGCCTCGGGGAAGAGCGCGACGGCGAGACCGACCGACAGCGAGGCTCCGGCGATATAGACGAGTTCATCGGCCGCCGATTCGAAGGCGAAGGCGGTGTTCATCTCCGGCCGGTCGCGGAAAAGTCCGGTCCAGCGGGCGCGCAGCATGGCCGGCATGCTGGGCATGGTGGCGGCGAAGAAGGCCGAGGCGAAGAGCGTCCAGACCGGCCAGGCCTGGTTGGTAGCCGCAATCAGCGTCAGAAAAGCCATGACGGAGATGATCGTTGCGGGCGTGAGCACCGCGGACTGGCCGTAGCGATCGACAAGCCGGGACACCTGCGGTGCGATCAGCGCATTGGTGAGCGCGAAGGTGGCGGAGACAGCACCCGCGAGCCAATATTCGCCATGCGCCTGCGACAGCATGGCGACAATGCCGATGGGCGCCATGGCGATGGGCAGGCGCGCGAAAAAGCCGGCAGTGGAAAAACCTATCGTGCCAGGCACGCTGAAAATCTCTTTGTAGGGGTTGGCCATGGCCTGCTCCTGCCTATCGATGAATGAGTGCCTACATACGTTGCGTATGTGAATTGGTAATTGCATACGCAACGTATGTCAAATAAAATACGCGACGTATGTAAAAGGGGACGCCATGCGCAAGCCGCGCGAAGAAATGATCGCCGAAACCCGGGCAAAGCTCATCGCCTCCGGCCGCCATGCCTTCGGGACGGTCGGTTATGCGGGTGCCTCGATGGATGACTTCACGGCGGCGGCGGGGCTGACGCGCGGCGCGCTCTACCACCATTTCGGCGACAAGACGGGGCTTCTCCAGGCCGTCATCCAGCAGATCGATGCGGAGATGACGACGCGGCTCAACCGCATTTCCGCTGCCGCGCCGAACCGCTGGCAAGGCTTTGTCGACGAATGCGTCGCCTATATCGAAATGGCGCTGGAGCCGGAGATACAGCGCATCATGTTCCGCGACGGTCCGGCGGTGCTGGGCGACGTCTCGCAATGGCCGACGAGCAACGGCTGCATCGCCGCGCTCAGCCGCAGCATCGAACGTTTGAAGGCGGATGGCCTGATGGTGGACATCGATACGGAGGCGGCGGCCCGGCTGATCAACGGCGCAAGCAGCCATGCCGCGCTATGGATCGCCAATTCGCAGACGCCCGAGGCCACGTCGCGGCAGGCCGTCGACGCGTTCAGGAGGTTGCTGGACGGATTGCGCGCCCGCGTGGCGTGAGCCCGTTCAGGGGCCTGCCGGCGCTTCCTCCAGTTCGCAGGCGGTGGTGCCGATGGTCATGGTGTTGCCGCGCCAGTCGATGGTGCCGCCGAGCCAGGCGCGCAGCCAGATGGCCGGCAGCATGAGGTCGCGCACGATCATGGCCGGCACCGACCAGCGCGACAGGCGCCAGCCCTTGGCGAAAGCGAGCGCGAGTTCCGGCAGGTAGATGCCTGCAAGCACCAGCAGCATGGCCGAGGGCAGGGTGCCGGCGCCGAGCGCCACGGCGCTCAGGGCAAGTGACAAGGGCGGCAACAGGCCGAGCAGGATTTCCGGCGCGAAGAAGCCCGGAAAGGTGACGCGGCGCAGGCGCGACCAGCGGCACTGGCGCGACCAGATGTCGTGGCCGGTGCGGCGGCCGAGCGGTTGTTCGAACGGCGACGACACGAGATGCACCTTGAGGCCGAGGCGGTTGACCAGCTTGGTGGAGGCGGCATCCTCGGCGATCTCGGCATTGAGGGCGTGGATGCCGCCATTGGCATCCAGCATCGGCTTGTACCAGAGCATGCTCTTGCCCTGCGCGAAACCGAGGCCGAGCGCTTCGCCGGCATATTGCCAGCGGGCCTGCTGGGTGTTGAGGAAGGTGCACTCCACCTCCGCCCAGAAGCCGTCCGGCCGCGAGCCGAGCGGCGTCGAGCAGACAAGGCCCGAATCGCTGCGCCAGCCGCCCATCAGATGCTGCACGTAATCCTCCGGCATCAGCACGTTGGAATCGGCGAGGACGACCCAGTCGTGCCGCGCCGCCTGCCAGCCCTTCACGCAATTGTTGAGCTTGGGGTTGGCGCTGATGCGGTCGTCGCCGACAAGGATTCGCGACGCCACGGACGGGTGTTCGGCCGCCGTCCTCTCGATTTCGGCGATGACCGGGTCGTTGCCGTGGGCGACGCAGAACAGGAGTTCGTAATTCGGCCAGCTCAGGCGGAAGGCGTGCGACAGTGTCTCGGCCGTGAAATTCTCGATGCCGCGAACGGGGATGACGATGGAGACGGGCGGTTTCTTGCGCAGGTCCGGCGGCGGAAAGCCCGTTGCCTTGAGCCGCTTGCCGGCGATGAGAATGCTGGCGAGGTTGGTCGCAACGAGGGCGCCCGAGGCAAGGGCGAAGGCCTGAGCCATGTCCATTCACGCAAACTCCTGTGGGCGCCGCATCGGCTGGCGGCTGCCGGGGTTCAGTCACGCGCGAAGAAACATCACTGTCACATGACACGGGAATGACGGTGGCGTGCGGCAAGCCGCCATGCACCGCAGATCAAGGCATGCCGGCGTTGCGGCCCGGCATGCGGACCCCTATTGGATGGGCGGGGCGAATCGGCGGTCAGCGTGTGCCGTTGCCGAAGGCGAAGATGTCGGCGTCGGGATCGGCATGGCCGCTGATGGCGGCGGAGACGATTTCAGCGGCGATCTGGCTGAAGGTGATGCCGTTGCCGCCGAAGCCCATGACGGCGAAGACGCGGTCGAGGCCGGGCACGGCGCCGATGAGCGGCAGGCCTGTGCGCGTGGTGCCGAAGGGGGCGGCCCAGACGAATTCGGGATCGGGCAGGGACATGCCGAGCAATGCCTCCGCCTTTCGGCGGATGACCTTCGCCTTGCTGGCGAGTTTTTTCGGCGAGGCGTAGGCGGTTTCGCTTTCCTCGTCCTCGCCACCGACGATCAGCCGGCCGTCGCGCGAACTGCGGAGATAGAGGTAGGGATCAGCACCTTCCCAGACGATGCAGTCCTTCAGCCAGCCGGGCAGGGCGGTGCCGGGCGGGGTGGCGAGCGCCCAGGTGGAGACGACCGAATGCCCCTCCTGCGCCAGGGACTTGAGGAACTCGTAACCCGAGCAGAACACGACATGCCCGGCAGACAGGATCTTTCCCTCGGCCGTGGCGAGAAAGGCGCGGTCACCGGTGGAGCGCAGGTCGGTTATTTCGAGCGGGCTCACCAGCTCCGCCCCGCGTTCGACCGCCGCGCGCAGAATGCCTGCCGCCATCTGGGCCGGGTTTGCGGACGCGGAGATATCGCTGAGAATGGCGCCGGTACGGTCGATGCCGAACTGCTGCTCCAGCGTGGCGGCATCCACGAAATCGGCCGCGATGCCGGCGGCATGCCGCGCTTCGACCTCGCTGCGCAGCGCGCGGCTGCCATATTCGTCGCCCGCCAGGAACAGCGTCTTCTTGCGCTCGAAGGCGCAGGAAATGTCGAGATCGGCAACGATGTGCGTCAATTGCTCGACAGCGCGGGCCGAACGGCACCAGGCGCGATTGGCCTTCTTCACGCCGATCAGGCCGGCCAGCTTGTGCAGGGGAATGTCGATCTCGTGCTGGATCATCGCGGTGCTGGCAAGCGTGCTGCCGCGCACGGGCGCGCGGCGATCCACGATCAGAACCGAGCGCCGCCCATCGGTGAGGGCATGCGCGGCGAGCGCGCCGGAAATGCCGGCGCCGACGACGATCACGTCGTAGTCGCTCCTCGACGGGGTGTGCGCGGCGCGGACGCCGATGCGTGGCGTTTCGGCCCAGAGCGGCCGGGATTCGTGCAGCTTGCGCTGCTTCGTGATGTCGCGGGGCGTGGAAATGGCGGGCTCCGATGCTGGAATGCGCCGTTGGAATGTCGCGGCGACGGAAAAGTTCCCGATGCGCGGCAGCCCTTGTGCCGGCGCTTGCATTGCGGGCCGAAAGCATGCAAAGCACGGGGCGCCTGAAACACGACCGGATTACCTGCCCATGACCGTGAGTTCGAGAACGCCCCGCCCGATCGACCATCTGGTGCTGCCGGTGTCCGACCTCGCAATCGCCCGCGAACGACTGACCGCGCTGGGATTTACCGTCGCCAAGGATGCGCGCCACCCCTTCGGCACCGAGAACTGTTGCGTGTTCCTGTCCGACGGCAGCTATCTGGAGCCGCTCGGCATCGCCAATCGTGAGGAATGCGAAGAGGCAGCACGCGAGGGCAATGCCTTCGTCGCGCGCGACCAGGCGTTCCGCTTCCGTCGCGGGCTGGACGGCTTCTCCGGCATCGCCATGGCGACGAGCGATGCGCAGCGCGACGACCGGCGCTATACGGCTGCCGGCCTTTCCGGTGGCGATATGCTGGAGTTCTCGCGCGAAATGCTTCTGCCCGACGGGACGTCCGCGACCGGCAGCTTCCGGCTGGCTTTCGCCGCCGATCTGCGCAGTCCCGATTTCTTCTTCTTCGCCTCGCAGCGCATCCTGCCGCTGCCGGCCGACCGGAAGGCACTGGAGGCGCATGAAAACGGCGTGACCGCGCTTTCAGAGGTCGTGCTGTCGGAACAGAACCCGACGGATTTCCAGTATCTCGTGCAGGAAGCCGCCGACGAGCGCGAGATCGAGGCCATGTCCTTCGGCATGTCGGTCGCGACGCCGCGCGGCCGCATCACCGTGCTCAACGATGCCGGGCTGGAGGGTTTTTACGGCATCGCGCCTGAGACCGGCACGGACCGCGGGCTGAAGGGCCGGGCGGTCGTCTTCACCGTTGCCAGCCTGCCGGATTGCCGCCGCCTGCTCGCCGAGCGCGGCGTCGTCTTTACCGAACGCGACGGCCGGCTCACGGTGCCGCCGGCGCCGGGCCAGGGCGCCCTCTTCGTCTTTGGAGAATGACATGAAAACCAATTCCACCGTCGTCGTCGGCGACGGCGCCAAAAAGGTTACCTTCGCGCAGGACAAGCGCTTCTCGCTGATTGCCGGCCCCTGCCAGATGGAAAGCCGCGACCACGCCTACATGGTCGCCGGAACGCTCGTCGAACTGACCGACAAGCTCGGCATCGGCCTCGTCTACAAGTCGTCGTTCGACAAGGCCAACCGCACTTCGCTTTCCGGCAAGCGCGGCATCGGGCTGGACAGCGCCATGGAGATCTTCGCCGACCTGAAGAAGGATTTCGGCTTTCCCGTCCTGACCGACATTCACACCGAAGAGCAGTGCGCGGTCGTCGCCCAGACGGTCGATATCCTGCAGATCCCGGCCTTCCTGTCGCGCCAGACCGACCTTCTCGTCGCCGCCGCCAAGACCGGGCGCACGATCAATGTCAAGAAGGGCCAGTTCCTGGCGCCCTGGGACATGAAGAACGTGCTGGCCAAGTTCACCGAGAGCGGCAACCCGAACGTGCTTCTGTGCGAGCGCGGCGCCTCCTTCGGCTACAACACGCTCGTCTCCGACATGCGCTCGCTGCCGATCATGGCCTCGCTCGGCGCGCCCGTCGTGTTCGACGCGACCCATTCGGTGCAGCAGCCCGGCGGGCAGGGCGGCTCCTCCGGCGGCCAGCGCGAATTCGTCGAAACGCTGGCGCGGGCGGCCATCGCCGTCGGTGTGGCCGGCGTGTTCGTCGAGACGCATGAGGATCCGGACCACGCACCCTCCGACGGTCCGAACATGGTCTATCTCAAGGACATGCCGCGGCTTCTCGAAAAGCTTCTGGCCTTCGACGACATCGCCAAGGCGTGAGCGCCATCAAACGGATGACATGAAGACGTGGCATCCGTTCTTCCGGCGCCGAGCGCCATTGTAATTTCCGCATGGTCGATTAAAAGTGGATTTTAATCGATTAATAAACCCGAACCAGGACGATATCATGACTGCTATCATCGACATCATCGGCCGCGAGATCCTCGACAGCCGCGGCAATCCCACCGTTGAAGTGGACGTCTATCTCGAGGATGGCAGTTTCGGCCGCGCGGCGGTTCCGTCGGGCGCCTCGACCGGCGCGCATGAAGCCGTCGAACTGCGCGACGGTGGCAAGCGCTACCTTGGCAAGGGCGTCGAAAATGCCGTTGCTGCCGTCAACGGCGAGATCTTCGAAGCCATCGGCGGCCTCGACGCCGAAGACCAGATCGCCGTCGACCAGACGATGATCGAGCTGGACGGCACGCCGAACAAGGCGCGGCTGGGCGCCAACGCCATCCTCGGCGTTTCGCTGGCCGTCGCCAAGGCCGCCGCCGAAGCCGCCAACCTCCCGCTCTATCGCTATGTCGGCGGCCCGAACGCCCGTATCCTGCCGGTTCCGATGATGAACATCATCAATGGCGGCGCGCATGCCGACAACCCGATCGACTTCCAGGAGTTCATGATCGTTCCCGTCGGCGCCGACAACATCCGCGACGCCGTGCGCATGGGTTCGGAAGTGTTCCATACGCTGAAGAAGCAACTCGCCGCCGACGGCCACAACACCAATGTCGGTGACGAAGGCGGCTTTGCGCCGGGCCTCGCATCCGCGCCCGCCGCGCTCGACTTCATCATGAAGTCCATCGAGAAGGCCGGCTACCGTCCGGGCGAGGACATGTTCATCGCGCTCGACTGCGCCTCGACGGAATTCTTCAAGGACGGCAAGTACGTGCTGGAAGGCGAGGGCCGCACGCTGGAGCCCGGCGCCATGGCTGAGTACCTGGCCGAACTCGCCGCCAAGTACCCGATCTTCTCGATCGAGGACGGCATGGCCGAAGACGACTGGGACGGCTGGAAGACGCTGACCGACAAGATCGGCAAGTCGGTGCAGCTGGTCGGCGACGACCTGTTCGTCACCAACTCGGCCCGCCTGCGCGACGGTATCAAGATGGGCGTCGGCAACTCGATCCTCGTCAAGGTCAACCAGATCGGCTCGCTCTCCGAAACGCTCGACGCCGTCGAGACCGCGCACAAGGCGAGCTACACGGCCGTCATGTCGCATCGTTCGGGCGAGACCGAGGATTCGACGATCGCCGACCTCGCGGTCGCCACCAACTGCGGGCAGATCAAGACCGGCTCGCTTGCCCGCTCCGACCGTACCGCCAAGTACAACCAGCTCATCCGCATCGAGGAGCAGCTGGGCGCGGCGGCGAAATATGCCGGCCGCGGCATCCTGCGCGGCTGACAGGAAAACAGTTTTTCCGGAATGACGAAACCCGCATCGCAAGATGCGGGTTTTTTCTTGGGCCCACCCGTCATGGTCAATGGTCGGTTAACCGCTTGCCGATAGTGTCTGGCTGTACTGCGTATCGGGGCACCTGCATGTGGACCAAGCATCATAAGAAGCGGAAATTCGGCCGGCTGGCTCTGCCGGTGATTACGGTCGCTTTCCTTTCCTATTTCGGTTATCATTCCGTCCATGGTGATTTCGGCCTGCGCGGAATGGAGGATTTCGAGCGGCAGCGAATCGAACGGCAGGCGCGTCTGGACGTGCTCGTGCGGCAGCGCCAGATCCTGGAAAAAGAAGTGGCCCTGATGAGCGACGGCTCGCTCGAGCGCGACATGCTCGACGAAAAGGCGCGTTCCTACCTCAACATGTCGCGCGCCGACGAAATCGTCATCTTCCACTGAGAAGTGCGATTAACCGAAATCTGGTTAATCGTAAATATTCCTTACTTGTCAGTGGCTTGTAGGGAATATAAGCCATGCATTTATGGCATTGCTGATGCGGAATTTCTCCCCTATGTTTTCGGCAAAAGGCAAACATAGGGAGGATCGAATGGCTCCGCGTAAGACCGCGTCCACGTCCAGCCGCAAAACGACGGCAAAGCCTGCACGGAACGAGACAATCGGTTCCAACAGTCTGACATTCACCAAGGAAGAAGAGCTTCACGCCTACCGCGAGATGCTCATGATCCGTCGCTTCGAGGAAAAGGCCGGCCAACTCTACGGCATGGGCGTCATCGGCGGTTTCTGTCATCTCTATATCGGCCAGGAAGCGGTCGTCGTGGGCATGCAGATGGCCCAGAAGGACGGCGACCAGGTGATCACCTCCTATCGCGACCACGGCCACATGATCGCGCTCGGCATGAGCGCGCGCGGCGTCATGGCCGAGCTGACCGGCCGTCGCGGCGGCCTGTCGAAGGGCAAGGGCGGCTCGATGCACATGTTCTCCAAGGAGAAGGGCTTCTACGGCGGCCACGGCATCGTCGGCGGCCAGGTCTCGCTCGGCACCGGTCTCGCCTTCGCCAACAAGTATCGCGGCAACGACCAGGTGTCGGTCACCTATTTCGGTGACGGCGCGGCCAACCAGGGCCAGGTCTACGAAAGCTTCAACATGGCCGCGCTCTGGAAGCTGCCGGTCGTCTACATCATCGAGAACAACCGCTATGCGATGGGCACCTCGACGGTGCGCTCCACGGCGCAGTCGAACTTCTCCAAGCGCGGCGAAGGTTTCGGCATTCCCGGCGTCCAGGTCGACGGCATGGATGTGCGCGCGGTCAAGGCCGCGGCCGAGGAGGCCATCGCCCATTGCCGCGCCGGCAAGGGCCCGTACATCCTTGAAATGCTGACCTATCGCTATCGCGGTCACTCCATGTCCGACCCGGCGAAGTACCGCTCCAAGGACGAAGTGCAGAAGATGCGCTCCGAGCACGACCCGCTGGAGCAGGTGAAGGCCCGTCTTCTCGAGCAGGGCTGGGCGAGCGAGGACGATCTGAAGCAGATCGACAAGGACGTCCGCGACATCGTCGCCGACAGCGCCGAATTCGCCCAGAACGATGCAGAGCCGGATGTATCCGAGCTCTACACCGACATTCTGCTTTGATCCGGGGGAGACTTATATGCCCGTAGATATTCTTATGCCCGCGCTCTCTCCGACGATGGAAGAGGGCACGCTTTCCAAGTGGATCAAGAACGAAGGCGACGCCGTGAAGTCCGGTGACGTGATCGCCGAGATCGAGACCGACAAGGCGACGATGGAAGTCGAGGCCGTCGATGAAGGCGTGATCGGCAAGATCGTCATTCCCGCCGGCTCCGAAGGCGTCAAGGTCAACTCCGTCATTGCCGTTCTGCTGCAGGATGGCGAAAGCGCCGACGCGATTTCCGCGCCCAAGGCGGCGCCGGCGGCCAATGCCGACACGCCCGCCGCAACAACCTCCGGCGACGCGGGCGGCAAGGCCCGCGAATCCTCGGACGAGCCGACATCCGTCGCATCCGAGAAGGTTCCGGCCGCACCGAAGACGGAAGTGGCCGCCGATCCGGATATCCCCGCCGGCACCGAAATGGTGAGCATGACGGTGCGTGAAGCGCTGCGCGACGCCATGGCGGAAGAAATGCGCCGCGACGGTGACGTGTTCATCATGGGTGAGGAAGTCGCCGAATATCAGGGCGCCTACAAGATCACCCAGGGCCTGCTGCAGGAATTCGGCGACAAGCGCGTGATCGATACGCCCATCACCGAGCACGGCTTTACCGGCATCGGCGTCGGCGCGGCCATGGCGGGCCTCAAGCCCATCGTCGAGTTCATGACGTTCAACTTCGCCATGCAGGCGATCGACCAGATCGTCAACTCGGCCGCCAAGACGCTCTACATGTCGGGCGGCCAGATGGGCGCGCCGATCGTCTTCCGCGGCCCGAGCGGCGCTGCCGCACGCGTTGGCGCCCAGCACTCGCAGTGCTATGCCGCGTGGTACAGCCATATTCCGGGCCTCAAGGTCGTCATGCCCTACACGGCGGCAGACGCCAAGGGCCTGCTGAAGGCCGCGATCCGCGATCCGAACCCGGTCATCTTCCTCGAGAACGAGATCCTGTACGGCCACAGCTTCGAGGTTCCCAAGCTCGACGATTTCGTGCTGCCGATCGGCAAGGCGCGCATTCACCGCCCCGGCAAGGATGCGACGCTGGTCTCCTTCGGCATCGGCATGACCTATGCGGTCAAGGCGGTGGCCGAGCTGGAGAAGCAGGGCATCGACGTCGAGCTGATCGACCTCCGCACCATCCGTCCGATGGACCTGCCGACCGTCATCGAGTCGGTCAAGAAGACCGGCCGCCTCGTGACCGTCGAGGAAGGGTTCCCGCAGTCGTCCGTCGGCGATTTCATCGCCAACCGCGTCCATCGCGAAGCCTTCGACTATCTCGATGCGCCTGTCGTCACGATTGCCGGCAAGGACGTTCCCATGCCCTACGCCGCCAATCTCGAAAAGCTGGCGCTGCCGAATGTGGGTGAAGTCGTCGAGGCGGTGAAGGCCGTCTGCTACAAGTAACGGGAGGGCGCGAAATGCCGATCAACATTACGATGCCCGCCCTGTCGCCCACCATGGAAGAGGGCAACCTCGCCAAGTGGCTGGTGAAGGAAGGCGACACCGTGAAATCCGGTGACGTCATCGCCGAGATCGAGACCGACAAGGCGACGATGGAAGTCGAGGCCGTCGACGAGGGCGTTGTCGCCAAGATCGTCGTGCCGGCCGGTACGGAAGGCGTGAAGGTCAACAGCCTGATCGCCGTTCTCGCCGCAGATGGCGAAGATGTCGCGGCTGCCGCCGCTGGCGGTGGCTCCGCCCCGAACGCCAAGCCAGCGGAGAGCAAGCCTTCCGAAGCGAAGGCCGAGGCGCCGAAGGAAGCCGAAAAGCCGGCTGCCGCCGCAGCCGCTCCGGCACCTGCGGCCACTGCATCGGCCGGTCCTGCGCCGTCGCGAGACGGCAACCGCGTGTTCTCCTCGCCGCTCGCCCGCCGCATCGCCAAGGAAGCCGGCATCGACATTTCCGCCGTTTCCGGCTCCGGCCCGCATGGCCGCGTCGTCAAGAGCGACGTCGAGAAGGCCGTTGCGACCGGTGGTGCCAAGCCTGCCGCCGCTGCACCGGCTGCCGCCGCGTCCGCTGCGCCCAAGGGCATGTCGGACGACGCCGTGCTCAAGCTGTTCGACGAAGGCTCCTACGAACTCGTGCCGCATGACGGCATGCGCAAGACCATCGCCAAGCGCCTGCAGGAATCCAAGCAGACGATCCCGCATTTCTATGTCTCCGTCGATGTCGAGCTCGACGCGCTTCTGGCGCTGCGGGCGCAGATCAACGACAGCGCGCCGCGCAAGGACGACCGTCCGGCCTACAAGCTTTCGGTCAACGACATGGTGATCAAGGCGCTGGCGCTCGCGCTGCGCGACGTGCCGGATGCCAACGTCTCCTGGACGGAGACGAACATGGTCAAGCACAAGCACGCGGATGTCGGCGTCGCCGTTTCCATTCCGGGCGGGCTGATCACGCCGATCATCCGCAAGGCGGAAACCAAGAGCCTGTCGACCATCTCCAACGAGATGAAGGACCTGGGCAAGCGCGCCAAGGAACGCAAGCTGAAGCCCGAGGAATACCAGGGCGGCACGACCGCGGTCTCCAACATGGGCATGATGGGCGTCAAGAACTTCGCCGCCGTCGTGAACCCGCCGCATGCGACGATCCTGGCGGTCGGCGCGGGCGAGGAGCGCGTGGTGGTGAAGAACAAGCAGATGGTCATCGTCAATGCGATGACGGTCACGCTTTCCACCGACCATCGCTGCGTGGACGGCGCGCTCGGCGCCGAACTGCTCGGTGCCTTCAAGCGCTATATCGAGAACCCGATGGGGATGCTCGTCTGACAAGCGGGGTGCGGCCATGAAGACGGTTCTCTGCTACGGCGACAGCCTGACCTGGGGTTACAACGCCGAAACGCTCGACCGGCATGCCTTCGGGGATCGCTGGCCGAGCGTGCTCGCCAAGGCGCTGGGGCCCGACGTCACCGTGATCGCGGAGGGCCTCAACGGCCGCACCACCGCCTATGACGACCATCTGGCGGACTGCGACCGCAACGGCGCGCGCATCCTGCCGACCATCCTGCACAGCCACGACCCGATCGACCTCGTCATCCTGTTCCTGGGCGCCAACGACATGAAGCCGGCCATCTGCGGAACGGCCTTCGGGGCCGTGCAGGGCATGGAGCGGCTGGTGGAGCTGGTGCGGCATCACGCCTGGTCCTTCGACACGGACGAGGGGCCGGATGTGCTGATCGTCTCGCCGCCGCCGCTGTGCGAGACGGCGAACACGGCCTTTGCGGCGATGTTTGCCGGCGGGGTGGAGCAGTCGGCCATGCTGGCGACGCTTTACGCCGATCTTGCCGACGAGCGCGGCTGCGGCTTCTTCGATGCGGGCTCCGTCGCCGAGACGACGCCGCTCGACGGCGTGCATCTCGATGCCGAAAACACCCGGGCGATCGGCAAGGGCCTCGAGCCGGTCGTGCGCATGATGCTCGGGCTTTGACGGTATCGCGGCGGGTTTGACAGGGATCAAGGAGTGAAAGTGCGGGCAGGCTAGGCTGACACCATCAACCGAGAAGGAGATGGACATGCCGAACACCCCGCACCAGCTTGCAGAGGAGTTTCCGGAGCATCTGGCCACGATCCGCCACCTGCGGGCGGTCGACGGCCACTTCCACCGGATCTGCGAAGAGTATCAGGCGGTGAATCTCGCCATTCATCGCGCAGAAGCGGATATCGAGCCCGTCGCCGACCTGAGCATGATCGACATGCGCAAGGCGCGGATGCGGCTCAAGGATGAAATCTACAGGATGCTGACGCAGCCGGAAAAGGTGGTGCAGGATCCCTGAGGAGCGGTGGCTTCCGCTTCTCGTCATGCCGCAGCGGTGAAAACCGCGCGGCGCAGAAGAACAACAGAGGAGTGGAAGCGCTCATGTCGAATGCTTACGACGTCATCGTTATCGGTTCGGGCCCGGGCGGCTATATTGCCGCGATCCGCGCCGCCCAGCTCGGCCTGAAGACGGCCATCGTGGAGCGCGAGCATCTCGCCGGCATCTGCTCCAACTGGGGCTGCATTCCGACCAAGGCGCTGCTGCGCTCGGCCGAGATCTTCCACTATGCCCAGCATCCGGGCGACTATGGCGTGAAGATCGAAGGCAAGGTGACGCCGGACCTTCCGGCCATTGTCGCGCGC
>NZ_MYFN02000015.1 GCF_004514425.2 Shinella sumterensis | reverse complement strand
CGCCGCCGACGATCAGCAGCGTGTTCCAGATCGACTGGAAGAAGGCCGGATCCGTATAGAAGAACTTGTAATTGAAGAGACCTGTCCAGCTGACATTCGCCGGGTTCAGGAGATTGTAGTTCTGGAACGAGAACCACAATGTCATCGCCAGCGGCACGATCATCCAGATCAGAAGCAAACCCACAGAGGGTGCCAACATAAGACGCGCCAATCCACGCGTATTCTCCGTCGCCATGATCGTGACCTCCCAATTTTTTCAGGTGACGGCTTCGTTCGTCGCGCCCGCTCCGCTACGACCGCTCGGCAGCCGCGCTATTGTAGATCGCCAGCACCTGATCCACTGCGGCAATCAGGATATCCTCCGGGCGGTCCGCCGCTGTCGGCGCGATCATCGGCAGATACTGATGTAGCACCGTTTCGGGGATACGCACGCCGTCCAGCGCGGCCAGCAAGGCCGAAACGGCACGTTCCGCCTCAGGTCGGGTCCAGTAGTAGCGGATGCGATCGCTGTAGCTGAAATGGCGCTGGATCCTGAGCGCCGTCTCGTCGCCGTGGTAATAGCCGCTCCAGTTCCCGGGCGCGGCCAGCATCAGCGCTTCCATCGCCCGCAGGAGCGGGCGATCACCATAACCGGGCACGATGTCGGAGGCGATCAGGTCGAGAGCATAGAGCGCCTCGCGATAGGCGAACGTCAGTCCTGGCCCGACCTTCAGGATCGGAAAGCCGTCTGCGACGAGCGCCGCCAGTGCCTCCTGCGTCTGGTAGTCGGTGGAATGGGCCTCGAAGACCAGAGCCGGCTCCCTATCGAGAAGGGCACTCAAGGCTGCGGCGCGCGGCGGATCATAGGCGACGACATTGTCGCTGCCAAATTCCACGCCGGGCTGAACGACGAAGGCGATGACCCGCTTGAAGGCATCGGATAATCCTGCCTTGGCAAAGGCGTCGCGGTGCACGGCAATCGTTTCGCGCGCAGCGCTGGGCGCGGTGGGCTCGACGCTGTCCAATGCATGATCGGCACCGCCTGGTATCGGCACTTCCGTGCCAAGGACATAGACCGGCATCGGTAGATTTTCACGCCGGGCCGTTTGCTCGCCAACGGCGCAGAGGGCGGCGGCGCGCGCAGCGACGGTGCGATCATCCAGCGCGACCGGTTCGCCGGCACAGCCCATAGAGGCATCGAGATGGATTTTTGTGAAACCGGCCGCGACATAGGCCTCTACCATGCCTGCCGCCTTTTCGAGCGCCACGGCTGCCGGCTCCTTGCGCCAGGGGTTCGGTCCCAGATGATCCCCGCCGAAGATAATCTTGTCGCGCGTGACGCCCTCTTCGCGCGCGATCGCCTCGACAAAGGCGATGAAATCGGCCGGCGTCATACCCGTATAGCCGCCGAACTGGTTGACCTGGTTGCAGGTCGCCTCGATCAACACCGGACCTTCCCCTTTCGCGGCACGGCGCAATGCTGCACGCAGCACGATTGGATGGGCGGAGCAGACGGAAACGATGCCATAAGGGCGACGGGCGCGGCGGGCATCGGCAAGGCCTGTGAGAAAACGGCTCATATCCCGACCTCCCGGCCCGCTGCCGCGATGAACTCGTCGAGCTCTTCTCGACTGGACACGCCCTCCATCGGCCCCTGCCTCGTGACCGTGCGCGCTCCGGCGGCATTGGCATAAAGCAGCGCGCGGGCCGGGGCGAGGCCGGCGCGTCGGCTCGTCAGATAGGCGGCACCGAAACAGTCCCCCGCGCCCGTCGGATCGACTTCCTCCACAGAGAAGGCCGGGCAATCGACACGGCCGAATTGCCGGCTGAAATGGCTGGATCCGGCACTGCCGCGCTTCAGCGCGATCTCGCCGATGCCCAGATCAAGCAGGCGCTCCACAGCGGCTTCTTCAGTCGCCGCATCAGCCGCGACAAGCAGTTCATCACCAGAGGGAAGCAGGAGATCGGTGACGGCCAGTACATCATCGACAAGCTTGCGGCCCTCGTCGGCCTGGGCCAGCTCTTTGCGGATATTCGGATCGAAGGAAACCGACCCGCCGCGCGCCTTGACGGTCGCGACCGCCTCGACGAGGGCGGCGGCGATGCCCGGAATAGCGAATGCCGAACCCATGACGTGAACATGGCCGGACTTGGCCACGAGCGCGCGGGCAGCCTCGGTCATGCGTGCCTCGCCGGCAGCAGAATGGGTGATGTTAAAGACGAAGTCGCGTGCGCCATCCGGCCGGTAGCGCACGAAGGCACTGCCGGTTGGCCTGCCTTGGATGGTCGCAATCGCCGAGACATCGACACCGTCGGCTCGAAGCCGCTCCACGTTGATCGTCCCGAAATCATCCGCGCCCACCGCGGCAACGATACCCGCCGCACCTCCGAACCGCGCAACTTGGTCGATGAAGATTGCTGGCGCACCACTCGGAAACGGGCCAACGAACGACTGTGGCGACAGGAACCCCGCACCGACTGTCGTCGCCATGATCTCCACTAAAATCTCACCAACGGTGATCGTCAGGCCCAGATCTTCAGGCGCCAATTCGCTTGGTCTCATCAATGCTGCCTCCGCCGCAATGGGCCGGTTATCGCCCGAAGCGGCCAACTCGATACGGCAGCAACTTACATCATGTCAACTCAATATTTACGCGCGTAAATTATTTTTTGGAGTGCAGTTCGCTATGTGAGGTTGGGAAGAGCAAATCGAAAAGCGGCATAGAGAATACCTTTATCTATATTTCTCATATACATACGCTTGGCTGTCGGCTTCCCGCCGTCGCACTACGCCACCAGGCGCCTTGACAAGACCCAAGTCATGCACGATAAAACTTTACGCATGTAATTTTATGCGCAAACATCCGTAAAGGAGGAACGGACCTATGAGGAACATGATCCGCATGCTGTCGGCGACCGCCGTTGGCCTTGGGCTCTTTGCCGGCCTGGCGCAGGCTGAGGAAATCAGCATTGCCACCGTCAACAATGGTGACATGATCATCATGCAGAAACTGTCGGCGGCCTGGGAGAAGCAGACCGGCAACAAGATCAACTGGGTCGTGCTGGAAGAAAACGTGCTGCGCGAGCGCGTGACGACCGACATCGCCACCAAGGGCGGCCAGTTCGATATCATGACGATCGGCGGCTATGAGGCACCGATCTGGGGCAAACAGGGCTGGCTCGCACCAGTTGACGATCTCGGCGACGACTACGACTACGCGGACCTTCTGGAGCCGATCACGGCCGGCCTGACGGTCGACGGCAAGCTCTATGCCGTGCCCTTCTACACGGAGAGCTCGTTCACGCTTTACCGAAAGGACCTCTTCGAAGCGGCCGGCCTCACGATGCCGGACCAGCCGACCTACGAGCAGATCAAGGAATTCGCCGCCAAACTGACCGACAAGGACAAGCAGCAATACGGCATCTGCCTGCGCGGCAAGCCGGGCTGGGGCGAGAACATGGCCTTCGTCGGAACCATGGTGAACGCCTATGGCGGCCGCTGGTTCGACATGGACTGGAAGCCGCAGCTGAACTCGGACGCCTGGAAGAAGGCGATCACCGACTATGTCGCACTTCTCACCGAATATGGCCCGCAGGGTGCCACCGCCAATGGTTTCAACGAGAACCAGACGCTGTTTGCGACGGGTCATTGCGCAATGTGGATCGATGCGACGTCGGCCGCCGGCCGCGTTTATGATCCCAAGCAGAGCGAAGTCGCCGACAAGATCGCCTTCACGCGCTCACCGATCGCCGAGACGTCCAACGGCTCCAGTTGGTCGTGGTCGTGGAACCTCGCCATTCCGGCCACGTCGCAGAAGGCCGAAGTCGCCAAGTCCTTCCTGAAATGGGCGACCTCCAAGGACTATGTGAAGATGGTTGGTGAAAGCGAAGGCTGGGTCGCCGTACCGCCGGGCACGCGCAAGTCTACCTATGCCCTGCCGGAATACCAGAAGGCCGCGCCCTTTGCCGCAACGGTGCTCGAGGCGATCATGTCAGCCGATCCTTCGAAACCGACCAAGGATCCGGTGCCTTATACCGGCGTGCAATTCGTCGCGATCCCGGAATTCCAGGCGATAGGCACGTTCGTCGGGCAGCAGGTCAGCGCCGCGCTGGCCGGCCAGCAGACCGTGGACGCTGCGCTCGAGGCCGCACAGGCCCAGGTCGAACGCGACATGACGCGCGCCGGCTACATCAAGTGAGGCTCCCGTCTGCGGATCAACCCGCAGGCCCTCCCAGGAGGACCCGGCACTTCGGCGCCGGGTTTTCGCAAAACCGGATCATCTCAACCAATGGATTTCGCGGCGCCGGCCTTGCCCTGTGACGCATGGAGAAGAGACATGAAACTCAAGGACAAGGTAGCGCTCATTACCGGCGGCGCCCGCGGCATCGGTCTCGGCTTTGCCGAAATCTTCGCCGCCGAGGGTGCGAGGGTCGTTATCGCGGACATCAATCTCGCGCGCGCCGAAGCAGCGGCAGCCACAATCGGCGCGGCCGCGACGGCGATGAAAATCGACGTGACCAGGCTTGAGGATATCGACGCCGTCGTCAGCAAAATCGACGCCGATTTCGGGGGCATAGACATCCTTGTCAACAATGCCGCCATCTTCGACATGGCGCCGATCCAGGCGATCACCGAGGAAAGCTACCAGCGCGTCTTCGACGTCAACCTCAAGGGGCCGCTCTTTACCATGAAGGCGGTGGCGAATGTGATGATCGCCCGCGGTCGCGGCGGTAAGATCATCAACATGGCAAGCCAGGCCGGTCGGCGCGGCGAAGCCCTGGTGACACTCTATTGCGCCTCCAAGGCTGCGATCATCTCGGCCACCCAGTCGGCAGCACTGGCGCTCGTCAAATACGGCATCAATGTCAACGCGATCGCTCCCGGCGTCGTGGACGGTGAGCACTGGGACATCGTCGACGCCAAATTCGCCGAGTGGGAAGGCCTGAAGCCGGGTGAAAAGAAGGCGGCTGTGGCGAAGTCCGTCCCGATCGGCCGGTTTGCCACGCCTGATGACATCAAGGGCCTGGCCCTGTTCCTCGCCTCCAGCGACAGCGATTACATCCTCGCCCAGACATACAATGTCGACGGCGGAAACTGGATGAGCTGAGCGATGCGAGCGATCCAGTTCACCGCCAAGGGAGAAGCAAGGCTTGCCAATCTGACGATTGACGACATTCCCGCAGGCCACGCCTTGGTCAAGGTAAAGGCATCGGGTCTTTGTCATACAGATATCGACGTGCTGCACGCGCGCTATGGCGACGGCGCCTTTCCGCTGGTGCCGGGCCATGAATATGCCGGCGTGGTGGACGCCGTTGCCGCCGATGTTGCCGGCCTTGAAATTGGCACCCGCGTCGCAGTCGATCCGAACCTGCCCTGCGGCACCTGCCCGTCGTGCCGCAAGGGGCTGAGCAATCTCTGCCGCGACCTAAAGGCCTATGGGGTCTCGCACAATGGCGGCTTTGCCGAATACAGCCTCGTACGCGCCGATCAGCTGCACGGGATCGGCGCCATGCCCTTCACCGTCGCGGCCCTTGCCGAACCACTGGCCTGCGTGGTGAACGGCCTCAACAGCGCGGGCCTGCGCGGCGCAGCACCTGTTCCAGAGGAGGCGCTGGTCATCGGCGCAGGGCCGATCGGCCTGCTTTTGGCGCTGTCGCTGAAGGCGAAGGGCGTCAAGAGCGTCACCGTCGCCGATATCAACGAGACCCGGCTCGCCTTTGCCGCCGATCTCGGCCTCGGCGGCGTTGTCTCCGGCTCCGCCGAACTTGCCGCCAGACGGCGCTCGTTCGACTTCGTGGCCGATGCCACCGGCATTGCCAGCGTCGTTGAGGGCTTGATCAATCTCGTCGCAGATGGTGGGACGGCACTTCTCTTCGGTGTCTGCGCGCCGGACGCCCGCATCTCGATCGCCCCGTTCGAGATCTTTCGCCGACAATTGAGGTTGGTCGGGTCTCATTCGCTCAACCGCAACATTCCCGACGCGCTGGCCATCTTGGAAAAGGACGACGGCTCCATGGCGCAGCTCGTCTCGCACCAACTGACGCTCGACGAAGTCCTGCCGTTCTTCACAAGGAAGCCGACGAACCCCGTGACGATGAAGGTGCAGTTCGTCTCCGATTGATCGCAGAACCGCTTGGCCGGCCTCAATTTCGGCTTTCCGCGCGAAATGAGGCCGGTTATGAAAGCGAACACCGGGACCGTAGGGAGCAGCCGCTTGGCCAAGTCGATCAGAACCATGGAGGATTTTTCCGAGTTCGTCGGCCTGTCACGGCCCACGGTATCGAAGTACTTCAACGACCCTTCCTCGGTGCGCAAAAAGACGCGCAATACCATCGAGGAGGCACTCAAAAAATCGGGTTTCAGGCCAAATCTTTTTGCCGTCAATCTCAATCGCCGCCGCTCGAACATCATTGGCGTCGTGATTCCAAACTCGCTAGATCCCTTCTATATGGCGCTGACCCGCCGCATCGAGCTTATTGCTAACGAAGCCGGCTTTCTTGCATTTGTGCTCTCCTCTGACGGCCGCTCGTCAATGGAAGATAATGCGATCAAAACGCTCAAGTCGATGAACGTGGCCGGCGCAATCATTGCCCCTCTCGGCGTTCGCTCCCGCCAGGTTACACTTGAGCAATTGGGTGAAGCGATCCCTCTTGTTTACGTTGATTCACCTATTGACGAATCCTCGGCTTTCGTTGGGACAGATAACCACCAGAGTTTCGGGCTTATCGTTGACTATCTATGCCGTTCCGGTGAGCCGCCATGTTATTTCGGAATGCCTCATGTGAACACCAATGCCGAGAAGCGCGTTTCCGCCTACAGAGAGTCGATGAAGCGTCTGAACATAGAGCCACGCGTTATCACGGTTTCGGATCACTCGACGTGGGATTTCGAAGACTTTGCGTTTCAGGAGGCAAACCGGCTTTTCGAGCGACTTGAACTACTCCCAACGCGCACGATCCTGTGCGCGAACGATCGACTGGCGTTTGGTGTTATTGCTGCAGCATGGCAACGAGGAATAAAAGTCGGCCATGGCAGCGAGTACGACCTGCGCGTCGCCGGCCACGACGATCATCCGTTGTCACGCTATGCTTGCCCGCCGATTACCACGGTCGCACAGAACTACAATGAAATCGGTAGGCTTGCGATCGAACTGTTACTCGGTAAACTTAGCGAGGATGAAAATCCCAAACGACTGTCGGATAGAGTTTTCCTCAAGTCGGAGCTCATGCTACGGCACTCAGCCTGATTGTCCCCACCTTCGCTTATGGATGGAGAGCTTGCTCTCGAGCGGAATAGAACATCCGTCCAGCCAGATAGCGCCTTTGGTGGAGTTTATGGCATCCTCATGGGGTGGCAGTTACATGTCAGCGACAAGATCGCCGCCGGGCAGCTCGTCCGCCTCCTCCCCCACACGATGCCGAGCACGGACGGCCACTACTTAGTTGTGAAGAACGAGCGGAAGACCTTCCGGTCATCAAATCGCTGATTGAATCGCTTCAGGAGGAGAGCCGGCCCTACACGCAGATGCCGATGTAATGAAACGTGGCACGCGGTCCGGAAGGCTTCACTCTGTTAGGTAGGACTTGGCATCGCAAACTGCGTTCATCGAACACATCCCTCACCTTAAGAGCCGCATGCGAGCACCGCTTTTCATGCCATCTTAAGTTGTTTTATTGCCTTGATGACAGATATTCACCTCTCCGGGCGTAAAAGACACCCGAAAATAAACTGGAAACTATAAAATGCTCGTGCACGTATTTATCGCAAGTTCAAGGCGCCCCGGCCAGCGTCAATAATGCGATCGTAATCACTCGCGTGTATCTCTGCCTTCGGACGATCTATTCCAACATCCGAAGGGACGACTGTGGCGGTGCGATTTATCCAACTGAAGCTCGTCGCCCCCATTCTCGCGGGACTGACGATGCTTATCGCCGGGCTTGCAGCAATCCCTTATTACGCCGTGGATACCGTTGACGCCGATGCTCGCAGGCAACAAGAAATCTTGGTCGAGCGCAATGTTGCAATGTGGATTGGCGACGTGGAGTTTTCGCTGACCGCTTGGACAATATGGGATGAAGCCATTGCCAAATTAGACAACAGCTTCGATCGCGCGTGGGCCGACCGGAACATCGGCGCGTCGCTGATTGGGACTTCCCGGACACGTTCAATGATGGTCCTCGATCGAGATAACGCGGTCATCTATGCGCGCACGGACGATACCGTAAAAAATCTTCGGTTCTTTGCGAGGGGGACCGATGCATTCATGCGGGACGCCAGCAAGCTGGTGGCCCAAGTCCGCGACCAGGAGCAACATGGTCCGAAGAAGGCCGGTATCCCGACGCCCATTGCCGTCAGCCATATAGAGGCAATCGGTGACGAGGCTGTTCTCATAACGGCAAGCCTTTTCCAACCGGACTTTGGAACAGCACGACCACTCATGCCGCGCGCTCCCATTCTGGTGACCGCTATGCCGATCGGAGACACGCTTCAAGAGTTCTTCGGCAAGCGCTTTCTTTTGGACGATCCAACGATCACGCCGCTCGCCGCGGTCACCGCCGACAGGGCTCGCGCTGTGATTGCAGTCAGTCCAGAGGGGGAAGTCGAGGCGCTGTCATGGCGGCCGCCGACGCCCGCTGCAGACGTCGTTCATCAGTCGCTTCCGCTCATCGTCACGGTCGTGGGCGTTCTTATGGCGGGAGCTGCGGCTTTTGTGCGCATATCTCAAGCGGCCGTTAGAAATCTTGTCGGGCAAGAGCAGCAGATGCGCCATGCCGCCACGCATGATTTCCTGACGGGCCTTTCCAACCGATCGGTGCTTCAAGGTGAGTTCGAGGCGCTTTCCGAAGAGGGTTCGTTCGTCGTTGCCTGCCTTGATCTCGACGGCTTCAAAGCCGTCAACGACATGCATGGTCACGCTGCAGGCGACGAGGTGCTGAAAACCGTCGCGGCTCGTCTCCGGTCGGGCGTTCGTCCATGCGACCGGCTCTTCCGGCTGGGTGGCGACGAATTCGCCATCTTCATGCCGGGCCTCTCAGTCCAGGAAGCCAACCTCGCATGCCAAAGATTGTCGCTTTCCCTCTCAAGACCAATGCGGCTGCTCGACTGCCAAGCGACTATTGGAGCGTCGTTTGGGGTGAGCGAGGTCAACTCTTCAGGAGCAGACTGCGATGCAGCTTTGCGGTCTGCCGATACGGCTCTGTATCAGGCTAAGGCGCTTGGGCGCGGAGGCGTGATTTCGGCTTCCATCCAAGCGGTTCGACGACCGCGCCTTATTCGCAACGGTTGAAGGTGCAGGCGCGATCTGCCCGAGCACTGCGAGCAGCGCCAAGCAATCGTCGACCGCTAGACGCCCATCATGAAAATTTCCCTGACCGCCGATCCGATATCTCAACTGCCTCCTTCAAAAGACTGATATTCTTCGGAGGCCGGATCATCTGCGCTCATCTGCCGCCCGTCAGCCAGCGCCCCTTGTCCGCATGCCGGCGAAAACGTCCTAGACCCTGGCGCTGGCAGACAGGACTGCACCGAGCAATCCAGGAAATCGCGCCTCCAGATCGTCATGCCGGAGGCTCAGCCGACGACCACGCCCCAGGGGCTCGTTGCGAATGACACCCGCCTCACGCAGCACCTTCATCAGGTGCGATTTCGTCGATTTGGGTATCGCAGGGTCGGAAAGATGGCATTGTGCCATATCTAGGGGGCCCCCAGCGAGCTGGCGAACGATCGCGAGGCGTTCGGGGTCACTCAACGCAAAAAGCACGTCGGTCAGTTGCATATCAGACCGAGCAGGATGTGGGAGATCGGTGACATCAGAGGCCATGGTTCGATTTTAGTTGAACCTTTACGGAAATGATAGTAGCGATTAGTTCGAAATTATTCGAACCAATTGGGTATACCGTAACCGATATGACGTTCGCCTTACCGCTCCGCAGTTCGGCCGGCTTCCGCATCACGCTTGCCGGCATGGCCGTAATGATGGCCGGCGCCAGTGCGCCCTCGCCATTTTATCCCGCGCTTCAGCAGGAGATGGGCTTTTCAGCCGCGACGCTGACCGGAATCTTTGCCGTCTACACCGTCGCGTTGCTGATATCGCTGCTCGTCACCGGGTCGCTCTCGGACCACATCGGCCGGCGACCGGTGATTTCGGGAGGTTTTGCCCTGATGGCGCTGAGCCTGCTGCTCTTTTGGCGGGCGGGCGACGTCGCGGGATTGATCGTCGCACGTGGGCTGCAAGGCATCGCAGCCGGATTGCTCCTCTCGGCTCTGTCAGCCACCGTGGTGGATCTTGAACCCGAAGACAAGCCCGGAAGTGCCTCCATATGGAACTCTGTCATCCCACTGGGCGGGCTCGCCGTCGGCGCATTGCTGGCGGGCATCTTGATGGATGTGACGGATCATGCGGAAGCGGATGTATTCGGCGCGTTGGTCACTGCCTACGCGCTGTTTGCCGCCGTGATCTGGCTCATTACCGAAACAGCGCCGCGGCATGAAGGCGTCTGGGCGTCGCTTCGTCCGCGCATCGGCGTGCCGAAGACCGCTGCTAGAGCTTTCTGGCGCAGCGCACCGGCGGTGATCGCCGGGTGGGCGACGGGTGGCCTCTATCTCTCTCTCGGAGCCCCGATCGTCCGGCATGTCTTCGGCGCGAAGGATCATGTAACGCAAGCCGGCGTGATCGTGCTCCTCTGCGCCGCCGGCGCGATCGCTTGTTATGTCGCGCGCAGCCACTCGTCGCGGCAGGTCACGCTTTACGGGACATCCGCGCTGGCCATCGGCACCGCCCTGACGCTCGCGGCAATCGCCTGGTCATCACTGCCCGCCTATCTTGCCGCGCTTGCAATCGCCGGAACGGGTTTTGGCACCTGCTTTTACGGCGTGCTGCGGTCGATCGTTCCGGTCGTTCGCCCGGATGAGCGCGGAGAACTCTTCGCCGCCCTGTTTACGTTGAGCTATCTCGCTTTCGGACTGCCCACACTATTGGCCGGCCTATGCGTCGGTGCGTTCGGCCTCACGCCAACAACCCTCGGCTACGGCGCCCTGATCGTCGTGTTCTCAGCAGTGGCGGGCATACTGCGGAAGTTCGGGACAGGGGATTGAGACGTCCCCTGGATCTGGTGCTTTGCGGACCATGGCGACGTGATGCTCGCATCCGTTGCCGATCTCGGGTTACCCGGGGCTTCGCCTGTACTACCCGCGACACCGCCATATCGGACCGGGAATGCGCGCGTTTCTCGACTTCCTGAGAAACACGCCTCCCGCCCTCGGTTCCTGATGGGATAGGAACCTCCAACCGCGGCGTCTCTACGGGATTCGCATACATGAAACATGCGGATCAGATCGCCTTGGCCAGCCAATCCGCAAACAGGCGCGATTTGCCGCTCGCCTTGGCATGGATTTTCAGATGGAACGGCACGGGTGAGGAAACCGATTGTGGCACCAGCGGAACGAGCCGCCCCGCTGCCATCACGCTGCTCACCAGCCCGTCCCAGCCCAACACTGCGCCGACATCGTCCTGGGCTGCTTGCAGCGCGATCATATAGTTGTTCACGAAAAAACCTCGCCCTTTCGGCGCCGCATGTCCCAGCGCCTCGAACCAGTCGGTCCAGGTTGTCCAGCCGTTTTCCTCGTTGCTCATATGGATGAGAGGCACTTTGCCCAGGTCCGCAATGCTCGAAACACGGTGCTGGGCGGCAAACGCAGCGGTCCCCAGCGCGACTATGCGGTCCTGAAAAAGAAAGCGGTGTTCCACGCCGCTCTCGTCGGGATCGCTATAGTGGATGCTGAGATCGCAATGCCCGCTGTTGCTTGGAACATCACTCGTAACCTGTGAGACACTCACGGATGGATAGATTTTCCAGAACGCCGAGATTTTGGGCATGAGCCACAAGGAGCTTATCGCCGTGGTCGTGCGGATCGTCACGTCAACCGTCTTGTTTCGATCGCGGGTCTGGGTCACCGCCTCCGATATCCCCTCGAAGCCGCGACGGATCGAAAGAAACAGGAAAGCGCCCTTTTCCGTCAGCTCGACGCCACGGCTGCGTCGAACAAACAGGCTGCAACAGAGATCCCGTTCCAGGGCCTTTATCTGATGGCTGACCGCTGCCGGCGTTACGCTCATCTCCTGCGCGGCATCTTTGAAACTTGCCTTGCGAGCGGCGGCCTCGAAACAGGCCAGAGCCGTCAGGGATGGAAGATCGTAGGGACGGCGCATCGGTCACCTTATCCGGCACTGACATTAATCCAACTAATCTCACGCCAAAAAAAGTGCTGTTGTCAATTGGCCTTACCGCAATGACAATCCCGTTCAGTTGAACCACCCGAATGTGCGCCATCGTCATGACGGTGCCTGTCTGTTTATTCATGACCTGCACGGCCACCGGCCACTGTCTTGAGGCTTCCATGAAGATTACGGAAATCCATATCTATTCACACGCCCTGCCGGTCGTGGACGGCCCCTATAAGATTGCCAGCAGCGAAGTGTTTTCGCTCGATACCACGCTGGTCAAGATCGTCACTGACAACGGCCTTGTCGGTTGGGGCGAAACCTGTCCCGTCGGCCCCACTTACCAGCCGCATCATGCGGAAGGTGCCCGTGCGGCACTGGCAGTGGTTGCGCGGGGCCTGATTGGTGCGAACCCGCTTCAACCTGTCGTGCTCCGCCGCACCATGGACGCCCTTCTGAACGGCCATCAATACGCAAAAGCCGCCATCGATATCGCCGCTTACGATGTGATGGGGAAGCATTTTGGTTTGCGCGTCGCCGATCTTCTGGGTGGTGTTGTTACCGAGCGGGTGCCCTCCTACTACGCATCCGGTGTCGGTGAACCAGATGACATCGCTCGTATTGCAGCAGAGCGTGCGGCCGAAGGCTATCCGCGGCTGCAGATCAAAGTGGGCGGCCGACCGGTCGAGATCGACATAGCGGTCGTGCGCAAGGTGTGGGAACGCATTGGTGGCAAGATGCGCCTTGCCATCGACGGCAACCGGTCGCTAACGACGCGCGACACGCTGCGTCTTAGCCGAGAATGCCCTGACATTCCCTTCATTCTGGAACAGCCTTGCAACACGCTTGAGGAAATCAAGGCCATTCGCGGACAGCTCCATCACGGTGTCTATATTGATGAGAACGGGATTGACCTCTCAACGGTCCTCCGAGCTGTCGGCGAGGGCCTTTGCGACGGTTTCGGCATGAAGGTCACCCGCATCGGCGGCCTACAGCAAATGGCGGCGTTCCGCGATGTCTGTGAGGCCCGCTCGATGCCGCACACCTGTGACGACGCATGGGGTGGCGACATCATCGCCGCTGCCTGCACCCACATTGGGGCAACGGTCCTGCCGCGTCTCAACGAAGGAGTATGGCTGGCTCAACCCTATATCGAACATCACTACGACCCTGAAAACGGCGTGGCTATCAAGGATGGACATATCCAGCTTCCGAGTGGACCGGGCCTCGGCGTCGTACCCGATGAGTCCATCTTTGGCGCCCCTGTCGGTTCCTATGGTTGATGTTGGTGAGAGCCCATCGCATTTCAGAGGTTACAGGTGATCATAATGCAGCACTGACGAGCGCTTCCTCTGGTCCTCCCGCCGATGTGAAACTTCACCAGGAGAAATCCGAAAAAGGGATGCGAAGCAGGTAGACGGCGCCGACGGCCGTCACGATCCACCGGGCCCACGTGCGGTAGCGCTCGTTCGACATGCGATGGAGGATGACGTTGCCGGTTCGCGTTCCGATGATCGCGAACGGCATCGCGGCAATGACGACCATCCAGCCATTGACCGTTAGTTCGGCTGCGGCATCGACGTAAAACAGAACCTTCATGCCGTGGGTGATGAGCTGGAAGGCCGCTTTCGTCGCAATGATCTGCCGACGATCCATGCGCGTGGTGATGAAGAAGAGGTCGACTGTCGGTCCCGAAACGCCGATGGCGATCGACAGGCTGCCGGATATCAGCCCGCACAGAAAGGCCTGGATCGGTCGCTGGCCGTCCAGCCGCAGCCTGCCCATTGGCAGCCAGACAAGAATGGGCATGACGCCGATCACGACGGACACGACGACGAGGCTGGGCCTATAGTCGATGAAGGCGAGGAAGCCGGCAGCCGTCCCCAGACCGGACAAGAGAAGGATCAGCGTCCGGACATCCAGATAGGCACGAGACATCCAAGCGCGCGAGCCGTTCGACACCATCTGCACCAGTCCGTGTACGGCGATGGCCGAGGCTATCGGCAGCAGGAAAGTCAGGATCCAGAGCAGGATCAGACCACCCGCCATGCCGAAGATCCCAGACAGCAGCGATGTCAGGAACACGGCGACTGTTATGGCGATGAAGAAAACGACCGTCATCTCCCGATCCCGGCAGCGGCCTCTCGACAGGGCGTCATGGCAGATAGAGCCCGCCGCTGACATGGATCGTCTGCCCGGTAATATAACCTCCTGCGGGCGAGGCGAGCATCCTGATCACCTCCGCCACGTCATTAGGCTCACCTTCCCGGTTGACGATCGGGCCCCTGTCCCCGGCGAAACGACCGCCAGCGCCCGACGTTGCCGACCGCTTGCCGCCGATACGGCCGGGAACAACGAGGTTCGACGTGATGCCATGGTCTCCGAGTTCGGCGGCGAGCGCCTTGGCGAAGCCGATCAGCGCCGATTTCGCCGTTGCGACGTGCAGCCGGTCGATCGCGCCCGCATGGGCGCTCACGCCTCCGATCGTGACGATCCGGCCGCCACCACGGGCAACCATGTCTGGCACGAGTGCCCGCGTCACGAGGAACGCGCCTTCAACGGCAACTGTATAGACCGACCGGAAGGTCGCAAGGTCGAGGTCTGCGAGCGCCCTCTCGCTGCGGATCGCGGCGTTGTTGACCAGAATATCGACGCGGCCAACGCGCTCGTGAATCTCTTCGACGAGCCGTTCCACGGCGACCTCGTCCGTAATGTCGGCGAGCAGCGCCGTTGCCTGCCCGCCGGCAGCGCGGATCTCGTCGGCAACGGACGCGATCTCGGCAACTGACGAGCGGGCGTGCGTTATGACATGGGCGCCCTCCTCCGCCAGAGCGAGCGCCGCCGCCCGGCCGATACGACGGGCTGATCCGGTGACAAGCGCGACCTTGCCGGCCAATGGCGTTCCGCGGCGGTTCGACATGCGGTGCACTCTCTACAGCTTGAAGGACAACGTTCCGTCGCGGCGCACCTGCGCGACGAGATCCAGTTCCCATTGCAGGTACTGGCGCATCGCCTCTTCGCGCTTGTCGGCGCGCTCGAAGGCCTTGAGAAAGACATCGTCCGGCGTCGATGCGAGGTTCGTTCCGCCGCTTTCCACGGCGTGGCCAGCCGCGATCCAGGCGTCTGTTCCACCTGTTAGCACCCTGACGGGCGTTCCCGTCGCCGCCGCCAATTCGGCCGCCGCCAGCCGCGCATAGACGCCGTCCGGGGACGTTGCCACATAGAGCGGCGCTGCGGGAAGGCGCGAAGCGTCGGCAGAAAGCCGGCCGCGCAGCGCAAACCATGCACCGGGAATGTGTCCGGCACGATACTGCCGACTTGTCGCGAAATCGACGACGACCGCCTCGCCTGTCGACAAGCGCGCGGCGAGATCCTCGACGCTCGTCGCCTCCGGCGCGGCGTCGTCCGTCGCTAGCAATGTTTCCGGCGCGTCGCCGGTTTCGGTCGGCAAATCGTCACCCCCTTCGAGGACGAAGACCGACGGAAAGCCCATCCGGTTGAGCCAAGCGGCGGTCGTGCGAGCCCGAATGCCGTCATCATCGGCAAGCACGATCCGCGCCTGTCTGACAGCGATGAAGGTATCCGTTGCCTGGACGAGTTGACCGCCCGGCGCCGATCGGAAACCGCGGATGTGGCCGCTGCGATATTCGCCCGGATCCCGCACGTCGAAACGGTAGAGGGTGGTCTCGTTCTGTTCGGATTCAAAGCGTGCCAGTTCACCGGCTGTGATCGTCACCACCGCGTATCGTTCCGCGATTTGCCGGGCCGCGGTTTTTGCCCAGGCGCGTGCATCCTGCGTCGGTCGCGGCGCGACACGGGTAGCGCCGCGCTCGACCTCGAGACCGGCCAGATGCCAGCCCTGTGTCCCATCCTTCAGCGAAACGACGGGATTGGCGAGACCCGCATCGATGAGGATTTGTGCGCCGATGATGGAGCGCGTGCGGCCGCCGCAGTTGACGACGACAAGCGATGTCTCGTCCTTCACGGTTTCGCGCACGCGCAGCACCAGCTCGCCGCCCGGAATATCCACCGCACCCGGTATGGTGATCCAGTTGTATTCATCGAACGGCCGGCTATCGATGAGATACACGGTCTCGCCGGCGCCGCGTCTGGCCTGCAGTTCCTCCGCGGAAATATGCGGGGTGCCGTATTCGACCTCGACGAATTCCCCGAACGCCTTGCTCGGGACGAAGACGCCCTCGAAGGTCTCGAAGCCCGCTGCCTTCCAGGCCGCAATGCCACCATCGAGCACCGAGAGATCGTAGTATCCCGATTCGATGAGGCGCGAGGCCGCGCGAGCGGCCAGACCGTCGCCGTCATCAACGAGGACGATAGGCGTGCCATCGCGCGGTACGAGCGCGCGCGTCAACCGTTCGAGGCGGCTGAAAGGAAGATTACCCGCTGCAAGGAGATGCTCCCCAGCGAAAATTCCTTCCTCCCTGATGTCGAGGAGCGCAAGTTCTCCTCCGGCAAGCAGGCGAGCATGTAGATCCTTCGCGGTGATCGGCTTGAGGGCGGCAGTCAACGTCATTCTCCAATCATCGGCTCCGCCTTCGGACGGAGCCGGGTTTTACGTCTCGCGGGTTACTGGCGGTCGAAGACTTCGTCGAACTTCTGCAGAAAAGCTTCGGACGCCTCGCCGCCGATATCCTGGTCGGCGACGATGATCTTCAGGTCGCTAAGCCGCGGAAGGCCACCCGGGATCGGGGTATCGGGATGGGTCGGTATGTAGGAACCGGCCTTGGAAACCACCTCCTGCCCCTCGGCGCTCGACAGCACTTCCAACAGCAGTTTCGCCGCCGCCGGATGCGGGCCACCTTCGAAGATCGCAAGATACTGCTCGTTGGCGACGACGCCCTCCTCCAGAATATAGGATTCGATGCTCTGGCCCTTTTCCCGCGCCGTGATGACGTTCTGCGAGGAAATCAGCGGCGAGAGATCACGCTCGCCGGCGACAAGCAGGCGGACGGATTCAGCATTGCCGCGGGTGAAGAGGAAGTCCTGCTTCGCAAGGCCTGCGATCGTGTCCCAGTCGATGATCTTGTGAGCAAGCAGCGTCTGGAACCAGGTCAGCTGCGAGGAGGCCGTCCGCGGATCGGAGAAGACGATCTTGCCCTTCCATTTCGGGTCGAGGAAGTCGGAAATTTTCTTCGGCAGGACGGACGGATCCGGATAGACCTTCGGATTGTAGGCGGCCGAGAGGAGGGTTGCGCCGACGGCGGTGAAATAGCCGTTGTCTTCACGGAAATAGCCACTGAGCTTGTCGAAATCGCGCACCTTGTGTGCGGTCAGCCAACCCTTGTCGCGCCAGCTGTTCAGGATGAAGCGCTGACTGATGAAGGTGACGTCCGGATTGGTGCGGCCCGCCGCCTTTTCGGCCTCGATGGTCGGGATCAGATCGAGCGTCTGCTTCTGGACGATCGAGAGGCGAACATCCGGGAAGGTGTTGCGCCAGAATTCAAGGACGGCCGTGCTCGTTTCCTGCCGATAGGACGTGTAGAAAACCACCTCCCCGTCTTTCTTTGCCGCCTCGTAGAGATCGGCGAAGCGCTCGGGCAGGGTGTCGGCAAGGGCCGCAGCAGGCGTCAGCAGCCCCGCGACGAGGCCGAAGGCGGCGGCCTTCATCAAAAGTCTCTTTGTCATCGAAGTCATTGTTTTGCTCCAAAGGTCTCGGTGGTCAGTCTGGGGATGGGAAAAGGATCAGGCGGCGTCGATCGCTCGGTTGTGCCGATGCCGGCGGCCGGGACGCCGCAGGCCGAGGTGGTCGCGCAGCGTCCGCCCTTCGTATTCCGTACGAAACAACCCGCGCCGCTGCAGCTCCGGCACGACGAGCGCGATAAAATCGTCGAGCCCGCCCGGCAGATGCGGCGGCATGATGTTGAAGCCGTCGGCCCCGTCGTTCAGGAACCGCTCTTCCATCACATCGACGATCTCTTCGGGCGTTCCGGTGACCTGCCAGTGGCCGCGCGCACCGGCGACCCGAAGCGCCAATTGGAGGATCGAAAGCTTCTCGCGTTCGGCAAGTTCAAGCAGCAGCGTCTGGCGGCTGCGGGCGGCGTTGGTGAGCGGGATATCTGTTGGCACGGGTGCATCGTGCGGCAGGTGGCGCAACGGCACGCCAAGCCGATGCTCCAGGATCGACAATGCCACGTCCGGATGGATGAGGTTCTGCAGCGCCTCGAATTTCGCCTCCGCCTCCTCCCTCGTCCGGCCGACAACCGGAAAGATGCCGGGCATGATCTTCACGTCGTCCGGGGAGCGACCATTGGCGATCGCCTCCGCCTTGACGTCCCGATAGAAGGCCTGCGCATCAGCTAGCGTCTGCTGGGCGGTGAAGACGACCTCGGCGGACGCCCCGGCCAGCGCCTTGCCCGGACCGGAGGAGCCTGCCTGCACCAGAACCGGCCAGCCCTGCGGCGAACGCGGAATGTTGAGCGGACCGCGCACGCCGAAAAACTCGCCTCGATGATCGAGCCGGTAAACCTTTTCCGGATCGAAGAAGACGCCCGACGCCTTGTCGCGGACGAAAGCGTCGTCCTCCCAGCTGTCCCAGAGGCCGCGGGCGACGTCGAGGAATTCACCGGCGCGCCGATAGCGATCGCCATGGGCTAGGTGTTCCTCGCGTCCGAAATTGAAGGCTTCGGCCTCGTTGCCGGAAGTGACGAGATTCCAGCCGGCACGCCCGCCGCTTATATGATCGAGAGAGGCGAATTTGCGCGCGAGGATGTAGGGCTCGTTGTAGGTCGTCGACGCCGTCGCCACGAGGCCGATCCTCTCGGTGACGGCTGCAAGCGCGCTCAACAGCGTCAGCGGCTCGAACTGCGCGACGTAATGGGTTGAAAACCGGGCAAGCGCGCCCCAGTCCTCGCCGCGGGCGCCAGCGCTGTCGGCGAGGAAAAGGAGATCGAACTTGGCGGCCTCGGCTGCCTGCGCAAGGCGTGCGTAATGGCGAAAGTTGATGCCGGCGTCAGCCTGGGCATCCGGATGGCGCCAGGCAGCGGCATGGTGACCGGTCGGGTAGAGGAAGGCTCCTAGAGCCATATGTCCGTTGCGTCTTGTCATGATTTTCGTCCGTCAGAGACCAATGGCCCGCGCTATCGAACGGGCTTCCAACAGGCCGGCGTCCCTCCAGGCGGTCTCACCCGCCGCTTCTCGCCCGGCGATCTGGCCGGTCACGAAGCACTCGGCGAGGTTGCCGGCGCCAAGATAGAGGAAACCCCAGATCGACCCGATCTCACCGGCCTCGTAGAGCCGCGGAATAGGCTCGCCATAAGCATTGATGATGCGCTGCTTTTCATCATGCACCGGCCCACCCTGGGTATTGTTGACCACGGGCCAGAGAGTGCCGACATAAAAAGGCGGCTCCGCCACAGGGAAGAGCGACCTCGGCGGACGGCCGAATGCATCGTCGCGGCCGGCCGCGACCGAAGCGTTCCAACGCGCGATGCTGTCCGCGAGGACGGCCGGATCGGCCCTGATGAGTGCTGCCAGCTCGTCCAGGCTGTCGGCACGGCGCAGGATGCCGTTCTCGACTTCCTTCAGATTGTCCGGGCTCCAACTGTAGGGCTCGACGGTACGGTCGTTCACCACGGCCTGGCCGATCGGGTAGAGCGCCCTGCCCGCCTCGTCGAACACGAGATAGGCGGGGATTTTCGGGAAGCTCTGGGTTTCGGGCGCGAATTCGTCGAGCGGACGGTGACCGGTATCCTGAACATAGGGCTGGTATTCGTTCATGAACCGCCGCCCCGTGCCGTCAAGCACGATCCAGGACATCTGCACCTCGGGTTCGGTGACCTCCGGCGTCCAGTCCGGCAGGCGCTTCACGCGCAGCGCATAGGGGTAGTTCGGATCCGGATGGCGGAAGCCGTAGGAGCCGTGGAAATTCCACATGTGCCAGAGATCGGCGCCGGCGGCCTGCGCCATGCGGATGCCGTCGCCGGTATTGCCGCGCGTCGCAACAGGAAGGACGGGCCGGATCTGCCAGTATTTCCGCTGCAGCACTGGGTCGGCCTCGAAGCCGCCGGAGGCGAGGATCACGCCCCGGCTCGCCGCGATACGCCTCGTCGTCGTGCCGTTTCTCACGACCGCACCCAGAACGTCGCCGTCCGACCCCGTGATCAAACGCTCGGCCGCCGTTTCGAGCCGAACCTCGATGCCGCGGGTGCGGACATTGTCGTGCAACAGCTTGAACACGTTCGGGCCGAGAAGGCGCCCGCGCGCATGGGGATACTCCTGGCGCGCATCGAAGCCCGGGATAGACGTCACTTCGACAATGCCGAGCGCATCATGTCCCGGGAACGGATAGTTGCCGCCACGATCGCGCAGGTTGATCTCGGCGCCATTGACCTTCGCGAGATCGCGGAAATAGCTCTCCAGATTCGCCATGCCCGAGGCGATGGCGTCGAGGACGGAGTCCGGCACATCCGGTCCGGCGCTGTGGCGGAGATATTCGCGGCCGCGCGGCAGGTCGGTGATGGTCCTGACGCCGCCGCCGGCGCAGATCGAAATACCACCCGGATCGGGCATCTTCTCGATGAGCAGCACACGTGCGCCCGCATCGTGCGCGGCGATCGCGGATGCCGCACCGGCAAAGCCGAAGCCGACGACGAGCACGTCCCAGGTTTCATCGAAGGGTTCGCCTGTTTGGGCGGATCGGGACATGTCTGCTCCTGTCATGTGATGACGGCCGTCTTCTTGCGGTTGAAAATGCGGGCGAGCAGCAGCATGAAGAGGCTGACGCCGACGATGATGACGGCAAGTGCCGCGGCGAGTTCGACGGCGCCGTCTTCGATGAACTGCAGCACGACGGTCGGCATGACCTGCGTGTCCGACTGGGCGAGGATCGCCGACATGGAGAGTTCGCGCAGGCTGAGCGAGAAGACGAGCACCCAGGCGATGCCGACCGCGCCGCGCACGAGCGGGAAGGTTACGTCGCGAATCGAGCGCAGCCACCCGGCGCCGGAAATCCGCGCGGCCTCTTCGAGATCGCTCGACAACTGCTGGATCCCGTTGCGAACCATCACAAAGGCGATCGGCAGCAGCTTGCCGGCATAAGAGATGAGGATCAGCATCAACGTGCCGTAGAAGAGATCGACATAGCCCATCAGCACGCCGACCGCGTAGGCGATCGACGGGAAGCCATAGGCGATCATCACGAGAAAGCTGATAAGCTCCCGGCCGAAGAAGCGGAACCGCTCGACGATCCATCCCAGCACAAGGCCAAGCGTCGCGCAGACCGTGGCGGTGGCAAGCGCCAGCAGGATCGAATGCAGGATGGAGCTGCGCGCCGGATAATAGGGATCGACGATCAAGGCGTAGTGCTTTCCGACCAGGTTGTCGGGCGTGATTTCCGCCCCGAAATTGCTGAGCGTCGACAGGAGAACGAGCGCGCCGAGCGGCAGGACGGCCGTGACGAGGGCCACCACGATGCAAAATGCGCCTGCCGCCCAGCGCCAACGCCCGAGCGCGATGACCTGTTCGGGCGAGGCCTTGCCCGAAAGCGTGCGGAAATTCTCTGCCCGGATCACATATTTCTGCACGATCAGGCTGATTGCGGTGAAGACCATGATCGGCATGGCGACGGCGGCAGCATAGTTGAACTGGGGCGGGAAGGTCAGCAGATCGTAGATCTTCGTCGTGATGACCGAGAAATTCGCCATCGTCCCGATCGCAGCCGGCGCGCCGAAGGAGGAAAGCGCATCGAGCATGACGAGGATGACGGCCGAGAGGATCGCCGGACGAACGAGCGGCAACGTCACCGTCAGCGTCGTCTTCAAGCGGCTTGCGCCCAGCACCCGGGCAGCCTGCTCATGGCTGGAATCGATATTGTTAAGGGCGACGTTGAGCGCGAAGAAAACGAGCGGATAGACGCCCACGATCTCGATGAAGACGAGGCCGCCGAAGCTCATGATATTGAGCGGCGCGTGGGTGAATCCGAGATAGTCGACCGCGAGTTTGTTGAGATAGCCGGAATTGGGTGCAGCCAGGAATATCCACGAGATGACCGAGATGAAGGTCGGGATGACAAAGGAGATTCCGGCGGCGAGCACGACGAGCGACTTGCCTGGTGCGTCGGTACGCGCGACGATCCAGGCGAGTGGAATCCCGAGCGCGCAGGCCCCGATCGTTACCCAGGTAACGAGCCAGACCGAATTCGTCGTCGCCGTCCACATGCCGCGGCGTGAAAAGGCCGTCGCGAAGGTCTGGAGGGTGAGATTACCGTCCTGATCGACGAGGCTGTAGCCGATCAGCAGCGCAAGCGGATAGGCGATCAGCGCAAAGAGGATAGCAAGCGCCGCACCGATGACGAGGGCG
Organism: Shinella sumterensis; assembly: GCF_004514425.2. Taxonomy (GTDB): domain Bacteria; phylum Pseudomonadota; class Alphaproteobacteria; order Rhizobiales; family Rhizobiaceae; genus Shinella; species Shinella sumterensis. Next base: position 98,673 of record NZ_MYFN02000015.1, on the reverse strand, counting down.
CGGACTGGCTGGATTGTCGAGAGATAGCGACGAAGGCCAGCGAGCGCGTCCGGTGACGCTGACGACGCGGCCGCCCTGGCAAGGCTGAGGCCGGTCATTCTACGATCCACGCGCTGTCCGGCCGCGCCCAGAGCCGCGTCTTGCCGTCGACGAAGGCGCCGTGCTCGCGCGATTGCACGCGCAGAAGCGTCTGGCTCGCCCGGAGTTTAACTTCATAGTGTCCGCCGAGAAAGGCCTCCGAGATGAAGTCCGCCTCGACGGGCCGCTCCTCCGCATCGGTCGTCTCGGCCTTGAAACGAAGGTCTTGGGGGCGAATGAGGACGGTGGCGCGGCTGCCGGGCGTGGCGCCGGCAAACCAGGCGACCGGCGCGTTGCTCCACACCTGCCCGCCGATGTCGAGGCTGACGAGCGTGCGCCCGGTCCTGACATTCTTTTGCAGCACAGTCCCTTCGAGGAGGTTGGCCGTTCCCACGAAGCTTCCGACGAAGCGGCTCGCCGGCTTGCGGTAAACCTCTTCAGGCGTCCCGATCTGCTCGATCCGACCGGCATTCATCACGACGATCCGGTCCGCGAGCACAAGCGCCTCGTCCTGGTCGTGCGTGACATAGAGCGAGGTGATGCCGAGTTCCTTCTGAAGCTGCCGGAGTTCGAAGCGCATCTCCTCGCGCAGCGAGGCGTCGAGGTTCGACAGCGGTTCGTCGAGAAGCAACAGGGAAGGCCGTGTCGCAAGCGCCCGGGCGAGCGCGACACGCTGCTGTTGTCCGCCGGAAAGCTCGGCCGGGTAGCGTTTGGCGAGGTCGCCAAGCTTCACTAGATCGAGCGCTGCCGCAACGCCCTCACGCACCTCGGCGCGGGAGTTTCGAGACATCTTCAGGCCGTAGGCGACGTTTTCTTCAACCGTCTTGTGCGGCCAGACCGCATAGGTCTGGAAAACCATGCCGAGGCCGCGTTTTTCGGGCGGGAGCGTATAGCGCGCGTCGGAGGCTAGGACGCCGTCGAGATGGATTTCGCCGCCGTCCGGCTGGAGAAATCCAGCCACCATGCGCAGCGTCGTCGTCTTTCCGCACCCGCTCGGGCCAAGCAAAACAACGCTTTCGCCGGCCGTCACCGAGAGATCGATGCCGTTTACGGCGGCCGTATCGCCGAGTGATTTCCTGAGGCCGCGGAGCGTCAGGCGTGCGGAAACGTCTTCGGCACCATCCTGATGCTGGCTTGCTCCGGAGAGCGGTTCGATTTTCGCAAGCAAGAATGCCTCCTCAGTCTTTCGGTTTGCCGGTTACGCTCAGGCGCTCCTGGCGTAGCGGCTGGCCGGGCGTGGTAGGCCAAAATGGTCACGCAGCGTGCGTCCGGCATAACGGGTACGAAAGAGGCCGCGCTGCTGAAGGATCGGAACGACCTCATCGACGAATTCGGTCAGGCCTGAAGGCGAGACGGCTGGCATGATGTTGAACCCGTCGGCCGCGCCTTGCTCCACCCATGTCTGGATATGATCGGCGATCGCCTTCGGCGTTCCGGCAAGCACTTTGTGCCCGCGCCCCCCGGCCAACCGATGAAGAAGCTGGCGGAGTGTCGGTCGCTCGCGCCGGACGATTTCCAGGATGATTCCGGCACGGCTCTGCGCACCCTGGACGGTTTCCGGCGCCGGAAATGAGTCTATCGAGATTGGCTCGTCAAGCGGCAAGTTGGAGAAATCGAACCCGTCAAAGCGTTGCGACAGGTGCTTGAGGCCGACAGCCGGCAGGGAAAGCGCGTTCAGTGCCTCTTCGTTGGCCCTTGCTTCGGCTTCCGTAGAGCCGAGAATGGGTGAGAGACCCGGCAGGATCTTGAGCGACGCCGTATCGCGGCCGAAGGCGCGGGCCCTACCCTTTACATCCGCATGGAAAGCCTGCGCATCCGCAAGGTCCTGTTGGGCTGTGAAGATCGCCTCTGCATAACGGGCCGCAAAATTGCGGCCGCTTTCCGACGAGCCCGCCTGCACCAACAGCGGATGCCCCTGCGGTGAGCGCGCCTGATCGAGCGGCCCGCGGACGGTAAAGTGATCGCCGCGGTGGTCAATCTGATGAATCCGGTCCGTGTCCGCATAGATTCCATTGTGACGATCATAGACGCGGGCGCCGTCTTCCCAGCTGTCCCAGAGCTTGGAGACGACATCGACGAATTCCGTCGCCCGCTGATAACGGTCGCCGTGCTGGGCACGCTCCGATGCTCCGAAATTTCCTGCCGCCTCGGCAGACCAGGAAGTGACGATGTTCCAACCGGCCCGACCACCGCTTATATGATCGAGCGAGGCAAACTGGCGCGCGAGATTGTAGGGCTCGCTGTAGGTCGTCGAGGCCGTCGCGATGAGGCCGATCCGCTCGGTTGCACCCGAAAGCGCCGAAAGAAGCGTGAGCGGCTCGAGCTTGCCTTGCGCTACGTGCCGTACACTGCGACCGATCGCGAGCTGATCAGCAAGGAACAGGCTGTCGAAGAGCCCGCGCTCGGCAATCTGCGCGATTTCGCGATAGTAGGAAATATCCGTCGTCCGCTCGGGTTGCGCCTTTTCGTGCAGCCAGGAAGCCTCGTGATGGCCGGTCGTTGGGACGAAAACATTAAGATGAAGGGCGGTATCGGCGGTCATCGCGGCTACTGGTTCGTTTCGCTTGAAAAACAGACGGCTATGAAATGGCCTCGTCGGTCGACGGCGAGCATAGTTGGCAAGCACCGGCCGTACAGGACAGTTTCACTAATTTTTATAGATTTTATAGATTATTATGGCGCGCCGCGGCTTTTGCTTGCCTTAGAATTGAGCCGCCTTGGAGCGGCCACATCCTGCGGACGCACCAGGGATGTCAGTTCCGGTTCGGTGCGACAAGGACACGGACAGGCTTGCCCTCGCGCCATGCGCGGATATTCTCGACCGTGTCGCGGAAGAACGCCGCATACGCACCATTCGTGACGTAGCCCAGATGGGGTGTCAGTACAGTGTTTGGCGCTGCGCGCAGCGGATGGTTGATCGGTAGGGGCTCCTGATCGAAGACATCGAGGCCGGCAAGAATACGACGCTTTTGCAGGGCTTCGAGCAAGGCGCCTTCATCAACCAGCGGGCCGCGCGACGTGTTGATCAACATGGCGCCCCGCTTCATGGCACGCAGTTCCGTATGGGAAACGACATGCCGGCTTCGTTCGCCAAGCACCAGATGGAGCGAAACGACATCTGCCTCCTGGAAGAGCCTCATCTTCTCGACGCGGAGAGCGCCCGCTTCGGCCGCGCGATCGTTCGTCAGGTTCGGGCTCCAGGCAATGACATCCATGCCAAAGGCTCGGGCGATGGGCACCATGCGCGCACCCAGCTTGCCGAGACCGACGAGGCCAAGGGTCTTGCCGGCGAGCGTAGAGCCGATTGTCGTCTGCCATCCGCCTTGGCGCAGGCGCGCGTCCTCTTCGGGAATGGAGCGGGCAAGCGAAAGGATAAGACCCCATGCAAGCTCCGGCGTGGCAGTGGCAGATTCACCCGCATGCGTGTGGCAGACGGTGATCCCATGTTCTGCTGCCGCCGCCATATCGATCGTGCGCACACGTGTCCCCGTGACGACCACGAGCCGCAAGGCCGACAGCCGGGCAATGACCTGCGCCGAAAGGGGCATGCGCTCGCGCATCAAGCAGAGAACGTCAAAGCTGGCAAGGGCCGAGACGATCGCATCGTCCCGATCCAGATTGTGATCGAACCGGACGACTTCGACGTCCCTTCCAAGCGACGACCAATCGGCCAAAGTAAGGGAGACGTTCTGATAGTCGTCGAGAATGGCCACGCGCAGCATTTAGACCCTTTACGCTTTATCCTGATGCATTTCATTCGAAACAGTCGGCCGAGCCGAAAGGTAGTCATTTAGAAAGGCGATTGCCGCCGCACGTTCGATCCGCACACAGACCGCCTGCCGGATTTGCAGGAAGGTGCCTTCGAGTGTACGCCACGCTCCCGTCGCGTTTTGCGGGAAGGCTTCGGTGATACCGGCAGCCACGTCCACCTCACCCCTGCGGAGCAGGGTCAAGCTTTCCTCGAACGAAGCCGTCTCGACGATCGTCGCCGACGTAACGACCCGCTGCAAGTGAAGTCCATAGGCACTTCCATGCGAAGCTGCGATCCTGATTGAGGCCTGATCGACATCCTCCGCCGTCTGGAGCGACGATCCATCGGGAACCAGAAAGCCGCCATGGATTGTGACGTAGGGATCTGAAAAGGCAAGATACTCGGCGCGGAGTGGATCAATAGCAAGAAAGCCGACATCCGCATCGCCGTCGCGCAACCGCTCGAAAGAGTGCCGCGCATGCTCCACCGCAATAAGACGCAGGCCAACGCCGAGGATCTCGGCGATCTCCCTTGCGATCCGGACGGAAAGTCCGTCCAGACCGCCATCGGACAGGCGCCAAGCGAGCAGAGGATTGCCAAGGTTGATCGCTGCCCTGATCCGGCCGTGAGGTGCGAGCAGTGGCATCGCGTCGATAATGGTCATCCTATCCCCACGGAGATTGGGTTTGTTGAACCGGCGACCGCTAGCCACGATGGTCGACCGCATCCACTGCACGGTCGCCAAGCCATTGGATAGCGGATACCAAAATGATCAGCACGACCACGACCGCGACCATGACAGCCGTTTCGAAGCGCTGATATCCGTAGCGAATGGCAAGGTCGCCCAGGCCACCTGCCCCGATCGCTCCGGCCATGGCGGAGGCTCCGATCAGCGTGACGACCGTAACGGTGAAGCCCGCAACCAGACCCGGCAGGGCTTCGGGTATCAGAACCTCGCGCACGATCGTCCAGCGGTTGCCGCCCATCGCGCGGACCGCCTCCACGAGGCCACGATCCACCTCGCGAAGGGAAACCTCGGCGATGCGTGCGTAGTAGGGTGTGGCTGCGATGGCGAGCGGTACGATGGCGGCCCAGGTGCCGATCGACGTACCGACGATGAGCCGCGTCACCGGGATGAGCGCGACGAGGAGAATGATGAAAGGAACGGAGCGAAAGGCGTTGATGATGGCGCCGAGCACGATGTTTACGCGACGTGCCTCCGCAATACCGCCGCGGGCGGTCATCACAAGCGCTAATCCGAGCGGCAATCCGAAGACGAGCGAGATCAAGCCAGACGCCGCCGTCATGAGCACGGTTTCCCAGAGGGATCGCAGGAGCAGTTCAAACAGGATCTGCGACATGGCCGAGCACCTCCACATGCGCGCCAAGAATTTGCGCCGATTGCAGGAAAAGAGAGAGAGATTCTGACGGCAGCGAGAGGAAGAACCGGCCCACGGGCTGGCTGCCGATATGGTCGATCCCGCCATGGATCAGGTTCAAGCCGTCGGGGAAGGCGCGTCCGATATCCTTTAGGAAATCCGTCGCGGCCGCGCCGCCGACATCTGCGGCAACGATCACCGTCGCAGCTGTGGCCTGCGTCAGACTGCCTGCAATATGCGCGGGCAGTTGTGGACGCACACCGCTCAGCAAGCTTCGGGTCGTATCGCTCTGCGGGTGCGAGAAAATCTGCCAAACGGGGCCCTCCTCGACGATGCGACCATGATCGAGGACGACCACGCGGTCGGCAATCGCACGGACCACTTCCATTTCATGCGTGATGAGCAGGATCGTCAGACCGAGCCGGCGGTTGATATCGCGCAGAAGCGCAAGGATGGACCGTGTCGTTTCCGGATCAAGTGCGGAGGTCGCCTCGTCCGACAAAAGGAGCGCCGGCTGTGCGGCAAGCGCGCGCGCAATGCCGACGCGCTGCTTTTGACCACCCGAAAGCGCCTTGGGATAGGCGTCGGCTTTTCCGGTAAGCCCGACAACGTCCAAAAGCTCCGCGGCCCGTGCCAACCGCTTCGCTCTGGGCCATCCCTCGATTTTCAACGGCAACGCGACATTCTCCTCCACCGTCTTCGCCGACAGCAGATTGAAATGCTGGAATATCATGCCGATCTTTCGGCGGAGCGGCTGGAGGTCAGTCTCGCCAAGGCGGGTGATGTCGCGCCTTTCGATCTCGATCGTGCCGGCATCCGGTCGCTCCAGCCCGTTAAGGCAACGGATCAGGGTTGATTTTCCGGCGCCGCTTCGGCCGATAATACCGAGAATCTCTCCGCGCTGGACATTCAGCGAGACGCCATCAAGCGCTGCCGTTGCCCCGAAGCTGCGCTTGACGTCCCGAAGTCGGACGACGCTCTGGTCCTGAGATGCCGTCGACGACGGCGGCATATGGCTGTTCATTGCATAGCTTTCGAAAACGACACCAGCCCGCGATGGCCAAAGGCCTCGCGGGCTGGTGACTGGAATGTCTAAGAGGGTCAGTAGGCGCTGATGCCCGTGCCCTTGTATACGCGGTCAAACTCGGCCTTTACGGCGTCGTTCTGATAGGCCGAAACAAGCTCCTTGACCCAGGGCTCTTTCTCCGATTCAGTCCGCACCGCGATGAAGTTTCGGTAGGGATTGTCGGCGACCGGTTCCTGCGCGATACGGTTCTCGGGCGTAAGGCCACTCTTCAGCGCCCAGTCGGTATTGACCACGGCAGCATCGAGATCATCCACCGAGCGTCCGACGATGCCGGCATCGAGTTCCTTGATTTCGAGGTTCTTCGGGTTTTCCGAGATGTCGGCAATCGTCGCCAGGATACCAGTGCCGTCCTTCAGTTTGATCAGCCCTTCGTTCTGCAGGACCCGAAGTGCCCTGCCCTCGTTCGAGGGATCGTTGGGGACGCCGATCACGGCACCGTCAGGCAGATCAGCCGTCTTTGCATGCTTCTTCGAATAAAGACCGATCGGCCAGACGCCGGTATACCCGACGGGGACGATCTTGTAGCCGTTCTGCTTGATCTGGTTTTCGAGGTAGGGGAGATGCTGGAAGGCGTTTGCGTCGATTTCGCCGCGCTCAAGGGACTCGTTGGGCTGCGTATAGTCATTGAAGACGACCGTTTCAATCGTAAGTCCCTTCTTGGCGGCCTCAGCCGTGACGACGCGCCAGACATCCTCGTCCTCACCGGAAATGATGCCGACCTTCAGCACCTTCTTGTCCTCGGCAAAGACAGGTGACGAAGGCAGGGCAGCAATGGTGAAGGCGGTCGCGGCAAGGGCGGCGAGGAATGTGCGGCGAGAGAGGGAGGCGAGAAGTGCTTTAGTCATGTTCGTCGGCTTTCGTTACGTCGGAAACACCATCGTTTCTGCATTCGAAAATCGCAGATGCCGTTTTTTTGAACAACGAATGGTGGCCTATGCCTTCGCCGCAAACGGAATTTCCATGCCCGCAGGCGCTGCACCCACGGGCATTATTTTCTACTGCTTTAGTAGACAATCAGTGCGGCTGATTGCATCTTGGATTACATGCCGTTGCGCAGGCGACGCATCAGGGCGAGCGTCGCAACGGCGCCCAAAGTCACGAAGACCAGAAAAATCCAGCCGGACACCGCACCCGCATGGATGCCCGAGAGGAGAACACCGACGGTGCAGCCAAGACCCGTCATCGCTCCCCAGCCCATGAGGACGCCTCCGACGAAGCGCGCCGCAATTCCCCGTGCATCCGGCCAAGACGGCTTGAACCGTCCAGCCGTCAGCGCGGCGGCAAGGCTGGCCAGCACCATGCCGATGACGAAGACGCCGTTCGGCGAGAGCAGGGACGTCTTTATGGCACTGATGCAGCCGCGAACCGTATCCAGCCCGACCAACGTTTCTGGCACCAGCCCGACGGAGTGCCCGGCGGTTCTGGCAATGCTCCCCATTTCGGCAGTCACACCAAGGGGTGCCACGCGCAGATAGGCGACCGCTCCGATGACGGCGACGAGAACGCCGGTGACGACCGGCGGCCAACGATCCTCGAATATCCGCTTCGATGGCGCCGCGGATGTCGGCAGCCCGCCATGCGCCTCAGCCTTGCGGAGAACCAGCCAGGCCAGCCCTCCAATGACGGCAAGTGATGCGGTCGTTGCGCCGGCATATCCAAGGATGCCTGGCAGCCACACGGAAGGGTCGTCGAAGACCGTGTTTGTATAAAGGGTATTCCAGGTCAGGAAGCCCAGAACGAAACCGATTGCAGCGCCGAAGAGCGCAGCGAGCGACCCGAACGCACCCTCGCCGAGCCGGTAGAGATGAGCCGACAGGCAGGAGCCGGAAAGGGCCATGCCGACCCCGAACGCTGTTGCGGCAAGCGCGAGCACCCAGCCGACTGGGCCGATATGGGCGCCTGGCGGAAGGCGGTCGGGCTGCGGGACCGGCACCCATGCGCCGAGCACGGCCTGGTAAAGGACAATGCCCGTCGAGAGTGCGACAAGGATCGCGACGAGGCCGGAGGCATCGCGCCTCTCCACGAAATCACGCAGATTGCAGAGAAAGCAGAAGCGTCCCCGCTGTAGAACCGTCCCGAAGGCCGCGCCGGCAAGAAGCGAAAAGGAAAGTGCCCGGCCGGCAGCGTCCTGGGCAAGCCAGGTGCTCCAGAGAAGGATGACCGCCACTATGACTGCGGAAAAGATTCGAGGTAGAATGAGGGGCATTGTGATCCGGCAGCAAAAATAAAATGGTGGCGAGCGCATTTAGCGCTCGCCACTGGGATCATTCAGCGTCGGGCATAACCGCGCGCCGACCTGATTACTTTCCGGTCCAGATGGTGCCGGCGACATTCTTGACAGGCACGCCGACCGCATTGCCGTACTCGGTCCAGGAGCCGTCGTAGTTGCGCACGTCGTATCCGAGGATCTTCTTCAGCGCGAACCAGGTGTGGCTCGACCGCTCGCCGATACGGCAATAGGTGATGACCGGCGTCGAGCCATCGATGCCCTGTTCCGCGTAGATTGCCCGGATGTCCGCCTCAGACTTGAAGGTTCCATCCTCGTTTACGATCTTCCCCCAGGGCACGTTGACGGCGCCCGGAATATGGCCCGCGCGAACGGATAGTTCCTTGACGCCCTCCGGCGCAAAGATCTTGCCCGCATATTCGTCAGCCGAACGGATGTCGACGAGTTTGACGTCCTGCTTTCCCTCTGCCACGGCAACGACGTCGACGAAGCGCGCACGTACGGAGGTGTCGCGGTCGGCAAGCGTGAGGCTCGAATCGGGATGATCGGGCAACGCGGTATCGAGCGGAAGGCCCTCAGCCTCCCAGAGCTTTCGTCCGCCATCGAGCAGCTTCACATTGTTGCCGAGACCATAGACCTCAAAGACCCAGGCGCCCCAGGCGGCAAACCAATTGTTGTTGTCGCCGTAAAGGACGATGGTCGTATCCTTATCGACACCGGCATCGCGCAGGACCTTTTCGAAAGCTTCGCGGCTCGCAATATCGCGCCGCTCCGGATCGACGAGATCGGCATGCCAGTTCAGATGTGCGGCGCTTGGAATATGGCCGCGTTCGTAAACGCCCGTGTCGACGCTCACCTCAAAGATCCGAACCTTCGGATTGTTCAGATTGTCCTGAACCCATTTCGCATCGACTAGCGCATCCGATGCGAGTGCCGTGCCCGCCGTAAGCGCGAATGTTACCGCGAATGCCGTAAGCCCTTTTACACCCCAGACTGCCATGAACGTCTCCCTGATCCGATGTTGAACAGACAGAAGATCGGCAGCTTTTCAGCGAGAATGAAGAAAATTTATTCTATAGATTTGATGTATATTAAACCATTGTCTCGTTTGACAAAAACTGTTCACGAGGCCGTGAATTCAGCCCGGAGACTGCTCACGAGATCGTTATCCCGAGCCTCAGAGAATGCGACTCCAACACAGTGCGGGTCGGGATGCAGCGATGCATTTTCGGGCGCGCGGTCTCGTGCTGCCTCGCGTGATTTGGCGTTCTTGACGGTGTCGTCAGCGAAAATCGCAAGGACATGCGGGGCAGCCACCCGATGTACCGGAGGAAGGGCGAACGGCCAGATGAGGGAAATGCGATGAAAAATCCCGTCGCAGGCGCTGGAAGAGAATGAGATTTCTTACTCAAACTATAGAAATTATTATTTTGAACGCACTGTGACGAGCAATCGCGCAGGAGCAGACAGAAAGCGATCATGACCCAAACTCCCAACTCTCCGATGCCATGCTGATTGTCAGACCTTCCCCCGAAGAATTCGGGAGCTCGTTTAGATAGTTCCACCCACAGATGCCACCGGTCAAACAGCGCAGCTGTAGCATCACGTCGGCATCGCCATGATTTCGTGAAATTTTCAAATGTCTCGTCGCAAGATTGTTCTCGGCACCATCCTCTATCCGAGCGGCCATCATGTCGCCGCCTGGCGCCACCCGTCGACGCAGGTCGATGCCAACGTCGATGTCGACCACTATATCGCGGCCGCGCGGGACGCAGAAGCTGCCGGCTTCGAAATTGCGTTCATCTCCGATCGCCTCGGCATCCCGAAGAGCCGTGCGGAAGCGATACGGCGCGTTGATGAATGGTCGCATGGGTTCGAGGCGCTGACGCTTGCCGCCGCTGTTGCGACCGCGACGCGGACGATCGGCGTCGTGGCGACAGCCTCCACCACGTTCAACGAGCCCTATAATCTCGCGCGCCAGCTCGCCTCCCTCGACCTCATCAGCAAGGGACGGATCGGCTGGAACATCGTTACATCGTCTCTCACCCCGGAAAGCGAGAACTTCAATCCCGGACCGGATTTCGACCACGCCGCGCGCTATGCCCGCGCAGACGAGTTCGTCGCGGCGGTTCTCGCGCTCTGGCAGAGCTGGTCGCCTGACGGTCTCGTGCGCGACAAGGCTTCAGGCGAGTTCTTCAAACCGGATGCCGTCAGACCCATCGATTTCGATGGTACGTACTTCCGTAGCAAAGGGCCGCTGAACGTCATTCCGTCGCGGCAGGGGCGGCCGCTTCTCGTCCAGGCGGGGTCATCAGATGCCGGCAAAGCGCTGGCGGCAAGAACCGCCGACGTTGTTTTCACCGCGCAGACGGACATCGTTTCGGCTCGAGGCTTTTACCAGGATATCAAACGGCGCCGCGCTGACGCTGGGCGAAACACCGATGACGTTCTGGTCCTTCCGGGTATCTTCCCGGTGATCGGCGCGACGAAGGCGGAAGCTGAAGACAAGTATGCCGCGCTTCAGGATCTCATACAGCCGGATGTCGCGCTTTCATTGCTGGAGACCTATCTCGGCGATGTCGATCTTTCGGGTGTCGATCCGGAGGGGCCGTTGCCGGACCTGCCGGTCGCAAATTCCATGAAAAGCCGTCAGACATTGCTGAAGGACCTCGCCGTCCGTGAAAACCTCTCTGTGGCTGCCCTCGCCCGCCGGATCGCCGGCGCCCGCGGTCATTTCCAGATCATTGGAACAGCGAAAGATGTCGCCGACCAGATCGAGGACTGGAGTGAGAGCCGCGCTGCCGATGGCTTCATGCTGCTCCCGCCGACCTTTCCGGCCGGCCAGGACGACTTCATCACCTCCGTCGTGCCGCTGCTGAAAGCACGCGACCTTCTCAATCCCGGCCCGGACGGTGGCACGTTGCGCGCCCGGCTCGGTCTCGACCCAATTGCGCAGACGCGTGACGCCGCTAGCAGCCACGCTTGATCACTTCCCTCGAACCACGGACCAGACCATGCAAACCATCATGAAGACCCTTCTGGCAACCTCGGCGGCTCTTGCCGTCCTGCTCTCGGCCGAAGCGAAAGCTGCCCCCATCACGGTTGCCGACCCCGGCTATGCCACCGCACAAGGCACCGCCTACGTGGTCAAGGTCCTGCTGGAAGAGCAGTTGGGCAAGGAAGTCGAAGCGGTCAAGGCCAGCTCCGTTCCCGTCATCTGGGAGGCACTCAACCGCAATGGCGGTGAAATCGACATCTGGACCGATGTCTGGCTCCCGAACCAGCAGGCGCTTGTCGACCAGTATGCGACAGAAGATGGCAAGGTGAAGCTCGCAGCCAATTCCTATGCCGGCACACAGGGCTATTGCACCACCAAGGCAACAGCCGATGCGCATGGAATTCACTCCGTCTTCGATCTCTCCGACCCGGCGAAAGCTGCCGTTTTCTCCGCAGATGGCAAAGGCAAGGGAAAAATCTGGATCGGAGCGGCCGGCTGGCTTTCGACGAACATAGAAACGGTGCGGGCACGCGATTATGGCTTCGCTGATTTCTTCGACCTTCAGACCACGGACGAAGCGGTCGCGACCGCGGATCTCGATGCGGCGGTCAAGGCCGGCAAGGGCTGGATCGGTTATTGCTACGGTCCTCACCAGAACTTCGCTCGCTACGAACTCGAAGTGCTGGAAGAACCAAAGCATGACGATGCGGCCTGGACCTTTGTCGAGCCATCCGATCCCAACTGGCTGGAGAAATCCTCGATCAAGTCGGCCTATAAAGACGCGGCGATTCATATCGCATATTCCAAGTCGCTCGCCGATAGCGCGCCGGACGTCGCTGCCGTTCTGGAGAAAGTGACCTTCACGACCGACGAGGTCAGCAAACTCGCCTACGCGATTGCCGTTGACGGTAAAACGCCGGAAGAGGCCGCCAGGGCGTGGCTTGCCGCCAATCCCGATGTGGTCGCCGGCTGGATCGGAAACTGACCGATGATCGAACTCGAGGACGTCTGGAAGGTCTTCGGCAAGGATGAGAACGCAATCCTCGCGCAGGCGCGTTCGGCCGAACCCGACCCCGCCGCCCTCGAGCGCCTGGGCGCTGTCATCGGCGTCGGCGGCGCGAGCCTCACCGTCAAGCGCGGTGAGCTCGTTTGCCTGATGGGCCTTTCGGGCAGCGGGAAATCGACGCTCGTGCGTCTCGTCAACCGCCTCCTCGAGCCGAGCGCGGGACGGGTCAGGATCGGCGGCAAGGATATCCTGGCGCTGGGGCGAAAGGCGCTTCGCGACCTTCGTTCCCACCGGATCGGCATGGTCTTTCAGTCACACGCGCTTCTCAGCCATCTGTCGGTTCGCGACAATGTGGCCCTGCCGCTGGAAATCCGCGGCGTCGCGCGCACGACACGGGAAGATACTGCAGACGAAATGCTTGTTCGCGTCGGTCTCGATGGTCTCGGGGACCGACGCGTCTCGGCATTGTCCGGCGGCATGCAGCAGCGTGTGGGCCTTGCCCGTGCGCTGGCGGCCAATCCGGACATCCTCTTGATGGACGAGCCCTTCAGTGCACTCGATCCGCTGATCCGCTATGACCTCCAGACGCAGTTCCGGGCGCTTTCACGCGAGCTTGGCAAGACGACTCTCTTCGTTACGCACGACGTGGACGAGGCGTTCCGGATCGCCGATCGCGTCGTGTTGATGCGCGCCGGCCGGATCGTCCAGACCGGAACGCCGGCCACGCTTCTGGCGGCGCCCGCAGACGACTATGTCCGACGGTTCGTCGAACATGCGCGGCCACTTGCTGCAAGCCGGCATGAGGCGACCACGATAAGGGCCATCGCATGACCGACATACAAAGCCGCGACGTCGCAATCGACCGCTTCATAGGCAGCAACAGCACCTATTATCGCGCCGCGTTTCACAAGATCGGCGCGCAACGGGGATATGCGCCTTCCTTCAATATGGCTGCAGCGATTTTCGGCCCAGTATGGCTCGGAGGCCGGCGCCTTTGGGCCGCCTTCTGGCCGTTTCTGATCGCCGAGCTTCTCGCCGTTGTGCTGATCGCCTTTGCGCTTTCAGGGGGCGCCGGCGCGGACCGAGCGGCCCGTGCCGATCGTCTCGAGGGCCTAGCCGCCGTGCGCCTGCAAGAAGCGACCACCGCCAATGAAACCGACGCGACGTCCTCCCTGGCCAAAGCATTGACCCGGTCAGCGGCGGCCCTTGGCGACGCGGCTCGTCAGGCGCGCGAAGAAGCCGGTGCAGCGAATGCCCAAACATCCCTTATCGTAACGCTCGGCCTCGCCCTCTTTCTTGCCGTAAGGCTTACCACTGGCGCTCTCGGCAACCAGCTTGCCGAGCGGCGATTTCGCGCCTGGCGGCTCGGCGGCGAAAAGGTCGAAGGCGGTTTCAGCCGCCTTCACGCGGCCGGCGTTGCGTTGCTTCTCGGCATCCTCATTCCCACCATCGCTTTCCATTTTGCTGACAGGGAGCTATTCCGGGCTTTTCCAAGCAATCCAGCCTGGAATTCCGCCTCGGCCGTTTGGCTGGACGGCGTTGTCTCAGCGATCAGCGGCACCGTCGCACCTGTGGCAAATGGAATGACAAACGGCATCAATGCCGTCCTCACGCTGACGGAAGCGGTGCTGACCCAGACACCCTGGCCCGTCGTCATGATCATCATTGTCGCGGTCGCCTGGCAACTCGCCGGTTTCCGCGTCTTCCTGCTTACGGCCGTCGCTATCAGTTATCTTGCCATCCTCGGATACTGGGAGAAGAGCATGCAGACCGTGGCGCTCCTCGGTACGGCTGCTCTGGTCTCGATAGCGATCGGCATCCCGCTGGGGATTCTCTGCGGCTACAAGAGGCGCGTCGCCGGGGTCGTCCGCCCCCTCCTTGACTTCATGCAGACCATGCCGGCCTTTGTTTATCTCATCCCTGTCATAGCCCTCTTTGGCATTGGCAAGCCATCCGGCGTTATAGCCACGATCATTTTCGGTATTCCGCCCGTCGTTCGCCTGACGGCGCTCGGCATCACGTCGGTCCCCGCCTCCGTCCGCGAAGCCGCAATTGCCTTTGGCGCGTCGCGACGTTTCATCCTCTTTAAAGTCGATTTGCGGACGGCGGCTCCCTCCATCATGGCGGGAGTCAGCCAGACGATCCTGATGTGCCTGTCTATGGTTGTCATTGCCGCCTTGATCGGCGCGAAGGGCCTCGGCGAAGACGTGCTCCATGCGCTCCAATACGCCGCGCAGGGTCAGGGGCTGCTGGCAGGTCTCGCCATTCTGCTTTGCGCGATCGTTCTGGATCGGATCGTTCAAGGTCGTGGAACGACGGCACGGGATTAGTCGAAGCGCCCAGCCCGCCGTGCTAAAACGGGCTCGGCATTTCCAAGGCGGCTGCCGCTCGAGCAAGCGCACCATCAGCTAACCACCGGTATCGCGGTGCGCTCTGTCTTGCGACCACGCAAACTCAGGTGTAACCCCGAACCGGCGTAATCCGCCCATTGAGCCAATAGTTTCCCACTTCGCGTGCCTTGTAGACAACCGGGTCATGCAGACTGTGTGTCCGTATGTCCCGCCAGAAGCGGTCGAAGCCGTAGATGTTCGACGTCGCACGCGCGCCCATCAGGTCGAAGACGCGCGCGCTTGTCTCGAGCGCCACACGCGTGGTGTTCACCTTCGCAGCATAAACTTCGGCAGCTGCGGCCGTGCGCTCCTCATGCGTCAATGCGCGGGCCTTTGCGAGCGCTGCGTGCAGCGTCTCGCCGGCCCTGTCGGCAAGCGCTTCGGCGGCCAATAGTTCGGCCTTCAGCAACCCGAAATGCTCAAGGATATATGGGTCTTCCGTCGCGCGTTGCACATTTGATGCCTGCCACGGCCTTGTCGTTGTGCGGATATAGTTTCGCGCCTCCTCAAGAGCGCCGATCGCCGCACCGAGATAAACGTTCACGAATGTAAGCTGCATCATCGGAATGCGGGTCGTCATCCAGGCGGGCTGCTCCTCATGCGGCGGCAGTTCCGCAAGCACATCGTCAGCGTCGACCCGTACGTCCTTGAACTCGATCGTCCCACTTTCACTTTGGCGCTGCCCGAAGTGGTTCCAGTCGTCGATAGCGACGACCCCGTCACGGCGTCGCGGCAGCGCGACGATCACCGTGCGGCCATCCCGATCCGGGAAGATCGACAGCATGTCGGCGATGCTGGCGCCAGAGGAGAAGCTTTTACGGCCATTAAGTCTGTACCCGTCTCCATCAGGCGTAAGGATGAGGTTGGGCTCGCGCGGATTACCGGAGCCTGACCAATGCCAGCGTTCCCGCACGGCGCGTCGGCGCAGGTCGGCATCTTCACGCGATGCGTCGTAGCCGCCCGGTGTCTGGCTCATGACATAGTGATAGCCAAGCAGCTGCCCAACAGACGGATTGGCGCTCGATATATTGCGCACGAGTGCCAGAGCATCTTTCCAGGCATAGCCTGCACCGCCGTAAAGCGTCGATTCGACGATCGTCAGAAGGCCCGCATCGCGCAAGCGCGCAAATTCCTCAACAGGAGGAACGCCCGCGCGCTCTCGCTCGGCGGCCGTTCGGCGAAAATCCTCCGCGAGCGCCCTGGCAACGTCAAGCCATGCCGTGTCGTCGCGCTTGCATGTTGTCGCCGTCTCGGCGCCACTGACCGCAATCATTCGCCTGTCTCCTTCTGCAGCACTTTCGTCTCGACGCCTCTTGAACGATCCCCGTGTTGTTTGGGAGGAATGCCGTTCAGCCAATAGTTCCCGACCTCATGGGCGCGCCAACGGATCGGGTCATGGACAGAGTGGGTCCGGACATTTCTCCAGAACCTGTCGTAGTTGAGTTCGCCACGCGTGGCACTGGCGCCGCCAAGTTCTATCAACTTGCTCGATGCCTGAAGTGCGACGTCGGCGGACGCCATTTTCGCTTCTGCCACGGCAACCGCTGCCTCTGCCCAGCCGTCGCTGTCCGGTGAGGCTGAAACGCGATCGAGAATAAACCCTGAACGTTCGATCAACGCCTCCGCAGCGTGCAGGCGCATTGTCAGCTCACCGATCTGGAGGATGGTGTGCGGATCCTCCGCCGCACTTGCTATGCCGCTGTCCGCCCACGGTCGCGCCTTTTCGCGGATGAAGCGGATAGCCGTATCGATCGCGCCGCGCGCGGTACCCGCATCGATCGCGGCGTGCATGATGTGGGCGACCGGATTGCTCAGCGAAAACCCGTCGGCGCCATGTGTGGGAACGACAGCGTCCGCACGCACCGTCACCTCTTCGAGGATGGTCGTGCCACTGGCCGTCGTGCGTTGGCCAAAGCCGCTCCAGTCGTCGACGAGCGATAGGCCGGGGGTGTCGGATGCCAGAAAGACGAAGGCGCGCTTGTCATTCTCGTCAACCACCAGCGGAACCACCCAGTCTGCAAACAAGACGCCGGAGCAGTAGTACTTGCGGCCGCTAAGGCGATAGCTTTCACCGTCAGGCACCAGCGTGGAGCGGATCGCACTTGCCGTCGGCGTCCCGAGCTCGGCAATCGCATTGCCAAACCGGTCTCCTCCCAGCACCCGCGAATAGAGAAAACGCTTCTGCGCCGCCGAACCGCCCCAGCGCAGAACTTCCAGCAGGAAGTAATGGTTCTGCGGAATCTGCCCGAGGCTACCATCGGCCGCAGAAATCGTCTCCACGACCTTTGCGAGCGTTCCGTAGGAAACCTCGGCACCGCCGTGAGATTTCGGAACGGTAATGGCCCACAGGCCACTTTGGGAAAACGCATCGACCTCTTCATGCGGCAGGCGCCGATCGCGGTCACGATCGGCTGCCTCCGCGGCGAACCGTTCCGCCAATCGCGCTGCCACGTCCAATGCCTCCGTGTCGGAGGTGATGATGTGGGCCGGTGCGCGGGCGCGGGTCCTTGCCCCTATCGGCAGGCTTACGGATGGAAAATGCTCGTTCATGTCTCACTCGTCATTCTGAGTTGGCCGGCATCATGCCGGCCGTCGGAACCGGGCGGCGGGATGGGCCGCATCGATGTGGGGAGAATCCATCTCGAACAGTTTTTCGCGCAGGGAACCGCGCGCATAGTCGTGTTTGAAAAGTCCCTGCTCCTGCAGCACCGGAACAACCAGGTCGACGAAATCGCGCAAGCTTTCGGGGGCGACGGTACGTGGCAGGTTGAAGCCGTCTACGTCGCCGATCTCCACCCAACGCCGCATGACCTCGACAATCTGCTCCGGCGTTCCAACAACAGGTTTTTGCCGGCTCCCGAGAACCATCTGATCGATGATGCGCCGGACAGTCCAGGCGCTGTCGGCGCTTCGCGTGGTAATCGCCTCGAGCGCCGAGTTGTTGGCATTGGTCTTGCGGTAGGTAATGGGCTCATCCGGATCGAGCCGGCTGAGATCGATGCCGATCGAACTCGAATAGTGTGCAAGGGCGCCCTCGATATCGGCATAGCGGCGATAGTCTTCGAACTTGTCGTAAGCCTCCTTCTCGGTGCGACCAACGACGACACTGAGGCCCGAAAACAGCTTGACCGAGCGGGCGGCCCGTCCCGCAGCAACCGCCTTCGCGCGGATATCCGCGACAATCGACGCAGCGGCCTCCGGCGAACTCGCGCCTATAAACGCGCATTCCGCGTGCCGTGCAGCAAATTGGCGTCCGCGCGTGGAAGAGCCCGCCTGATAGAGCACGGGCGTGCGCTGCGGCGAGGGCTCCGATAAGTGGATGGCGTCAAGCCTGTAATGCTGGCCTTCATGCCGGATGGGACGAACCTTGGATGGATCAGCATAAACGCCCGCCATGCGATCCACGCGTACGGCACCGTCTTCCCAGCTTTCCTCCCAGAGGCGGTAGAGCACATCCATGTATTCGTCAGCGACATCATACCTGGCGTCGTGGTCCGGCTGGGCCGATAGCCCCATGCCGCGCGCCGCGCTGTCCAGATATCCCGTGACGATGTTCCAACCTATCCTGCCGTTTGTGAGATGATCGAGCGTGGACAGGCGCCGCGCAAGAAGATAGGGCGGCTCATAGGTGGTGTTGACCGTCACGCCGAACCCGAGGTGTTTGGTGACATACGCCATGATCGGCACGATCAGGAGCGGATCGTTGACGGGGGTCTGCGCGCCGGATGCGATGGCAGTCGAGGGATCACCCTTGTAGACGTCATAGACGCCGATAATGTCGGCGAGAAAGATGCCATCCAGCTTGCCGCGCTCGGCCGTACGGGCGAGGTCGGCCCAATACTCCATCGTATTGTAGCGGCTGGAGGTGTCGCGGGGATGTCGCCACATGCCGTGGTTGATATGTCCGACACAGTTCATGTCGAATGCGTAGATGTGAATGTGCCTAGACATACGGTACCTGTCGCCCAATTGCCTTCCCTTGCGGGGTGAAGCAGCTGGCGACTTATATCGAAGGCACCGCCCCGCCCTAGGGCACGAATTTATATAATCTACTATTTTTATAGAAAATATAATCTTCTTAATGTGTGCGATCGCTGCTTTTGTCTGGCAAGCCGATCAATGGCGGTTACGCCGCGATCCCCAGCAGATCTAGCATGGAGACGCTGATGTCCTCAGCAGTAACGATACTTGATGGAGGCATGGGCCGGGAACTCCTCAGAAGCGGCGCGCCGTTTCGCCAGCCGGAGTGGTCGGCCCTCGCGCTGATCGAAGCGCCGGAATTCGTCGAGCGCGCCCATGATGCCTTCATCGCCGCCGGGGCCTCGGTGATCACGACCAACAGCTATGCCGTGGTGCCATTCCATATCGGCGAGGAGCGCTTCGCCGAGAATGGGCTTGAGCTCGCGGATTTGTCAGGCCGCCTCGCGCGCGCCTCCGCTGGAAAGGCCGGAAACGCGGTACGCGTTGCCGGTTCCCTTCCGCCCGTCTTCGGCTCCTACCGTCCCGACCTTTTCGACGCGGCCAAGGCGCCGGAAATACTCGACGTGCTGATCAAGGGCCTTTCGCCCCATGTCGATTTCTGGCTGGCCGAGACACAGGGATCGACCGCGGAGGTCGAAACCATTCGCGCCGTCCTGGGCAGCGACGAGCGCCCCCTGTGGCTGTCATTCACCCTCGAAGACCGCAAGGACGTTGACGCCATTGTTTCAGGTAGCACTCAGCCCATCCTGCGTTCAGGCGAGCCGGTAGCGGATGCTGCGGTAAAAGCTGCCGAACTCGGCGCAGCCGCCCTGCTCTTCAATTGCAGCCAGGCGGAAATCATGGAAGCTGCCGTCAAGGCGGCACGCAAGGCACTGGATGAACGGGGCTTTGCAACGCCCATCGGCGTCTACGCGAATGCCTTCGTGCCGAAACCGGAAAACACGGAGGAGATCCGTGCCAACTCGGGCCTCAGCGGCCTGCGTGAGGATCTCGATCCGCCAGGCTACCTGCTGTTTGCGCGCCGCTGGGTCGATGCGGGCGCGACGATCGTCGGTGGATGTTGCGGGATCGGTCCCGAGCATATCGCGGAACTGCATGAAACCTTCCACCCCCGTCCCGTTGCCGCTTAACCTCTATTTCCGGAATTCCGTCATGACACACATCATTCGGCCAGGCGCCTCCCGTTCTCTCGATCTTGACCGCCGCAGTTTCCTCAAGGCCACCGCGGCGGTTGCCGCCGGCTCTCTGCTTTTGCCAAGCATCTCCCTTGCCGCCGCCCAGCCGAAAAAAGGCGGCCACCTGATCCTCGGCATCGACAACGCCTCGACGTCCGACCGGCTCGATCCCGCCTTCTACTTCGAAGCCTACACGTACAATGTCGGCCTGCAGCTGTTCAACACATTGACCGACCTCAACGAGGACGGCAGCCTGCGCGCCAGTCTCGCGGAAAGCTGGGAGCCGGCCAAGGGCGGCAGCGAATGGATTTTCAAGCTGCGCAAGGGCGTGCAGTTCCACAATGGCAAGGAACTGGCGCCGGAAGACGTCATCTATTCGCTCAACCATCACCGCGGCGAGAAATCGGAATCGGCCGGCAAGGGCTACCTTCTCAGCGTCACCGACATCATCAAATCGGGACCGAACGAGGTTACCTTCAAACTCAACGGACCGAACGCGGATTTTCCCTACCTGCTCGGCGATGTTCATTTCGGCATCACGCCGGATGGCGAAAATTTCGATAAGGGCATCGGCACCGGCGCCTTCATTCTGGAAAACTTCCAGCCGGGGGTTCGGACGCTCGCCCGCCGCAATCCGCAGTACTGGGATCCGGAACGAGGCCACGTCGATTCAGTTGAGACGGTCGCATACAATGATAAGTCCGCGCGCGTTGCGGCCCTTCTCAGTAATTCGGTGCACCTCATCAACAATGTCGAAGCCCGCGTTGCCCAGAGGTTGAAAGGCCAGGATAACATTACGCTTCACACGGAAGCCGATTCCTCGATCATTCTTTTCCCAGGACGGGCCGACGCGCCGCCATTCGACAATCTCGATGTGCGCCTGGCACTGAAGTATGCGATCGACCGCGAGCAGATCGTCGCGTCGATCCTCAATGGTGCGGGATCCATTTCGAACGACAACCCAATCTTTCCCTCCAACCGCTATTTCACGAATGACGTTCCACAGCACGTCTATGATCCGGACAAGGCCGCTTTCCATTGGAAGAAGTCAGGCTTCGACGGAAAAATCGTTCTCTCCGCGGCGGAAGGGGCGACATTCTCGGGTGCGCTCGATGCGGCACAGCTCTACCAGCAGACTGCAACCAAGGCCGGCATCCCCTTTGAGGTCAATCGCGTTCCGGCCGATGGCTACTGGAGCGACGTATGGCTGAAGCATCCTTTCGTCGCTTCAGGTTGGGGTGCACGACCGACAGCCGATGCGATGCTCTCTCTGATCTATCTCTCGGACGCGCCGTGGAACGAATCCGGTTGGAAGAGCAAGGCGTTCGACGACCTTGTGCTTGCCGCGCGCGGCGAGCTCGACGAGGGCAAGCGCAAGCAACTCTATCACGATGCGCAGGTTCTGATCATTCAGGAGAATAGCTCGGTGATCCCGGCCTATGCTGCACAGACGAGTGCGTCCGCCGCCAACCTCAAAGGTTACAAGGCGATTCCTGGCCAGAACGGTCCGCGAACGGCCGAGAAAGTCTGGTTCGATACCTGATGCAATGCCTTGCCGGCCGGGTGTCCCGGCCGGCCGGCGTCCGGAGACATTCAATGACCATCGCAATCGCGGCCCTGCAGAGACGCCGCTGGCATCGTGGATTGTGGCCCTATATCGCCCGTCGTCTTCTGGCCGGCGCAGCCCTGCTGTTGGTACTCTCCAGCCTTATTTTCCTCGGCACGGCACTTCTGCCGGGCGATGCGGCATCCGCCCTTCTCGGCCGATCTGCGACGCCGGCTGCCCTGGCGGAGCTTCGGGAGAAGCTCGGTCTCGACCAGCCGCTGATTACCCGTTACCTCACGTGGCTCTCCGCCTTCGTGCAGGGGGATCTCGGCAACAGCCTGATGAATGGCCGCGCCGTTTCCGACAGCATCGCCGCACGATTGGGCAACACGTTGTTTCTCGCCGGCTTCGCCGCCAGCATCGTCATACCGCTTTCAATCTTTCTCGGCCTTTTCTCTGTGCGCTATCGCGATAGCGTCATCGACCGGACCATAACATTCGTCACGCGCGGGCTTGTCGCTCTGCCTGAGTTCTTTGTCGGCTATCTCCTGATCTATGCGCTGTCGATATCGCTCGGCTGGTTTTCGAGCAGCAGCACGGTTTTTCCCGGCATGAGCCTTTCCAGCCGTGTCGTGGCAACCGTGCTGCCCTGCCTGACGCTTGTGATTGCCATCACAGGGCATGTGACCACCATGGTGCGCGCCTGCGTGCTCGACGTGCTTTCGCGCCCCTATATCGAAATGGCCGTGCTGAAGGGCGTACCGCATGGAACCATCGTCTGGCGGCACGCCCTTGCTAACGCTCTCTCGCCCATCATCAATGTCGTATTGATCAACCTTGCCTATCTCGTCGCCGGCGTTGTCGTCGTCGAGGTCGTGTTCGTCTATCCCGGCATGGGCCAATTCATGGTGGACAGCGTCTTCAACCGCGACATCCCGGTCGTGCAAGCGTCGGCGCTTCTCTTCGCCGCCATCTATATCGGTCTCAACCTTTGCGCAGACGTTCTTGCCGTTCTTGCCAATCCTCGTTTGGGATTCACGTCGTGACGCGCATGTTCAAGCTACCGGTCTCCGTGATGCTGTCGGGTGTCGCGATCGCATTGTTTATCGCCGTCACGGCTCTTGCCCCGGTCCTGGCACCTTACGGCGTAAACGAGATCGTCGGCATCAGCTGGGATCCGCCTTCGCTTTCGAGCCCGCTTGGAACAGACATGATCGGTCGCGATCTCCTGTCACGCTTCATCTGGGGAGCACGTGTGACGATCCTGACAGCGGCAGCCGCTACCCTTCTCGCCTGCCTGCTCGGCGCAAGTTTCGGCATCCTGGCCGGACTGCGCCGCGGTTGGCCGGACATGGTGCTGTCGCGCTTCGTGGACCTCGTCATGGCAGCGCCGACCTTGATCCTTGCGATGGTGCTGCTCACGATATTGCCCAGGTCGCTCGCCTTTATCGTCGCGATCATGGCATTGATCGAAGCCACACGCTTCTATCGTCTTGC
The DNA here is from genome assembly GCF_004514425.2 of Shinella sumterensis. Taxonomy (GTDB): domain Bacteria; phylum Pseudomonadota; class Alphaproteobacteria; order Rhizobiales; family Rhizobiaceae; genus Shinella; species Shinella sumterensis. The sequence goes on along the minus strand of NZ_MYFN02000015.1, from coordinate 75,558 downwards.
GCGGCTCATAGCGGTCGATACCGCTGCGCTGGATTTCGTCGAATCCGCCTATCTACGCGGAGAAAAAACGCTCTGGATTATCTTCCGGGAAATCCTGCCGAACGGTATTATGCCCATCCTCGCGGAATTCGGCCTGCGCTTCATCTTCACCGTCCTCTTTCTGTCGACACTGTCCTTTCTCGGGCTCGGCGTCCAGCCGCCGCTGACCGACTGGGGCAGCCTGATCAAGGAGAACAAGGACGGCCTTCTGTTCGGCATCACCGCCGCCCTGCTGCCTGGCGTTGCCATAGCCGTACTCGCCGTCGCGGTCACGACGATGGTGGACTGGATCACCGCCGGCGAAAACGGGGGACAATGAACATGACGACGTCGCTGCTCGAAATCCGCAACCTGACCGTCCGTGCGCACGGCAATCCGGCAGCACCGCTGCTTGTGAGCGATGTGTCGCTTCGTGTGGAACGGGGGACGGTTCTCGGTCTCATCGGCGAATCGGGCGCGGGAAAATCCACGATCGGTCTTGCCGCCCTCGGATATGCCCGCGCCGGAACATCGATAACATCAGGCTCCGTCCGGTTCGACGGGATCGACCTTTTTCAAGAATCCGAGTCCTACCGCCGTGCGCTACGCGGGCAGCGGATCGCCTACGTCGCGCAGTCTGCAACGGCATCCTTCAACCCGGCCTTTCGTCTGCTCGACCAGATCATCGAGTCAAGCCTTCGCGTCAATCGTCTGGACCGCGGTGCGGCGCAGGAGCGCGCATTGACCTTGCTGGACGTGATGGGTCTCGATGCAAGAACGATCGCAATGCGCTTTCCACATGAAGTGTCCGGTGGACAGCTGCAGCGCGCGATGACGGTGATGGCGCTCTGCGCTCGGCCGGATCTCATCATTTTCGATGAACCGACGACAGCCCTCGATGTGACGACCCAGCAGGACGTCCTCAAAGCTATCCAGCACGCCATCGAGCTCCAATCAACGGCGGCGATATATATAAGCCATGATCTCGCGCTCGTCAGTCAGGTCGCCGACCGCATCCATGTCCTGCGTCATGGTTGCACTGTTGAGGAAGCGCCGACAATTGATCTCGTGACGCGGCCATCCACCCCCTATACCCGGGCTTTACTCGAAGCGGGCGTGCACGAGACAACGGTTGGTCACCGTGATGCCCACGTCGCGCTGGAGCTGCAAGGTATTACTGCCGGCTACCAGACGGGTTCTGCGATCGTTCGGGATGTTTCTCTCGCGATCGGACGCGGTGAGACCCTTGCCCTTGTCGGAGAATCGGGCTCGGGGAAATCGACACTCGGTCGGGTCGTGAATGGGCTGCTGCGGCCCCGCACTGGCCGCATCCTCTTCGACGGGCGGGAACTGGCCCCGTCGATTCACAACAGGCCGCTCGCCGACAGACGCGCTATCCAGACCGTGCATCAAACGCCCGATACGTCGCTCAATCCGCGACATCGGATCGAGGAAATCGTCGGTCGGCCACTGGCGATCTACGAGAACCTTGGCAGGCAACAGCGCAAGGACCGCGTCGGGGCGCTCCTGGAACAGGTCGAACTTTCTCCGAGCCTTGCGCGTCGTTTTCCGGCAGAGCTGTCCGGCGGCCAGAAGCAAAGGGTGGCCATCGCGCGGGCGATCGCCGCACGCCCACAGATCCTCATCTGCGACGAACCCACATCAGCCCTCGATACGCTCGTGGCACGCGATGTGCTTGCACTTCTGATGCGGCTGCAGGCGGAAAACAGCATCGGCTGCCTTTTCATTACACACGACCTGAACATTGTCCGCTCTATCGCGAGCCGCACCGCCGTACTGCGGCATGGGCAAATCGTTCGGGCGGGCTATACGTCGGAGGTGCTCGCACCGCCGTTCGACGACTATACGGGAAAGTTAGTTGCAGCCGTTCCCACGCTGCCCCGCGTCGACCCCGAACCAGCCTTAACGTTGAAATGGAATGCCGGTTAGAGGTCGGGCTTGGCAGGCCGTTGAGAAGAAGCGAAACCTGCGGCCACAACCGACCGCCGCTTTTAGACCGACTAGGTGAGCACGGCAACGAGAGCGGGCGGGAATGGCCAATCCCCTCTGGTGTGCTTCATGGTCTCACGTCGCAACTTGCGGCATCAAAAATCGTTGATTGTTTTACATCCGACCCTGCCGAGGGAAAACTTTTCCCGCGGCACCACCCGTTTTGATCGGCCCTGCCTTTAAAGCGGGCGAGAACCACATAATTCTTATAGATAATTATCTGAGGAATTTTCATGCCAGCCGAGAACACCAAGATTGTCGATTTCCAGGCATATCGCGATGCACGCCGCAAGGCGACCGCGCCCTCTCTTCCGGCGCAGGCGGCAACGGCCCCGGCTGGTCTTCAACCAATGGTGATGTGGGTTCCCGTTTGGGCCTACTTCCCGGTCATGGCGAGCCCGTGGGCCTATGCCCAGTGATACTGCCGCCGTGCTGGACCACCTCCCTGCCCCGGCACCGTCAGACACGATCTGCATCCGCACGGGTCAGCATCTGCGGCGGCTCAGGACGCGGCGCGGCTACTCGCTCGACCGGCTGGCAAAGGTTTCGGGCGTCAGCCGCGCCATGCTGGGCCAGATCGAAACCGGAAAGAGCAGCCCGACTCTGAGCATTCTCGCCAAGATCGCCGCAGCCCTCGAGGTCACCTGCGGTTCGCTGATCATCGAAGCGGAAGAGCCGACGACCGTGCTGCTGACCCGCGCTGGCTCGAAGACATTGTCGTCCAGCGACGGCAAATTCGAGACCCGCGCACTCTTCCCCTATGATGGTGATCGCACGGTGGAATTCTATGAGCTTCGGCTGGCGCCTCATCATTCCGAACGCGCCGACGCTCACCGGCACGGCACCGTAGAAAACCTCGTTGTCACCGAGGGCACCGTTGAAGTGATCGTCGGCAAGCAGCCTTACATTCTCGGCGAAGGCGACGCCCTGCTCTTCGAAGCGGACGTACCGCACGTCTATCGCAACATGACCGGCAGCCCTGCGACGGTCTATCTCGTCTCGACCTGCAAAGACGTCATCCACCAGATATGAAAAGGCCTCCCGTATGGGAGGCCTTGTCGCTCTTCAGGGCAATACGCCTCAAGCGGCCATCGTGCAGCACATCGTCATACCGCCGCACATCATCATCATCGGCATGCCGCCATTCATCATGGCCATCATGCGCTTGCAGCATTCCATGAACATGGCCTGGTCCATGCCTTCCATCGGCTTCATCTCGCAGACCATGCCGGCTTCGGTCATCTTGCAGGTCATCATGCCCATCATCATCGGCATGGGCATCATCATGGGCATGCCGCCCATCATGGGCATTCCACCCATCATCGGCATCATGCCGTTCATCATCATCGGCTGGCCCATACCGCCCATCATGGCATTCATCATCGGCATCATGTTCATCGCAGCGTTCATGGAGGTCTCCCGGCTCACGGCCCGTATTTCGCGCTTCAATGACCGATTGGATAATTAATCCCGCCGGCATGCTCAATGCGATAAATTTCTTCCAATAATCTTTCCTCCATTAGAATAGCGCCATTTTTTATAACGGGGATGAAATTGTACATGATCGCGGAAATCCCTCCACGATAGTGGAGTTGAGCCCTGCCCTTCGTTTGGCATGCTGGGCGATCTTTGCGTCGAGACGATCGAAAATGGCCGGATTTTGCTTTAATCTACAATTTTTATAGAGAATTATCGGGCCAAGCGAACAACGCAATGACATCCCAGGGCTCGTCACCATGACAGGTATTCACGTCAGATTTTCAAATATCCAGGCTCGGGCGAAGCGAATCTCGTTCATCGAAATGCCGAACCACCTGAACAATGCTGAGCCTTCGACCGGACCCAGTCCGCTGATCCATCGGGAGCGCGGATTTTGAAGCGCCATGGTGAACTGGTCTGGTTCGTCACTGGTGTGGCACTGGCCATGATCCTCGTTGCTGCCGCTCTATGGCTCAGCCTGTCGGTACGGGCACTGGGCTTCCTATAGGAAAGGACTGATTGAGATGGACATCCGCAAGATCGACGACGACTATTCCGTTTCCCCGCAGATCGAACCCGAGGACGTCGATATCGTCAGCCTGCTGGGTTTCAGGTCTATCGTTTGCCACCGGCCTGACGAAGAGCAGGCCGACCAGCCGGCCTTCGCCTCCATCGCAGAACGGGCCGCCCAGTTGGATATCGCGGTGCGGCATATCCCCGTTCTCTCGTCCGGGCTGACGGACGAAGCCGTCAGCGGCATGGTTCAGGCACTCGGCGACCTGCCCCGACCGATACTCGCCTATTGCCGCTCCGGCGCTCGATCGACGAAGATCCACGAACAGGCGCTGCTGCTTCGGAGGGTCGGAGTTCGTTCATAGCCGTCGCAAGATGAGAGTTGCGGTTCATGAAGGCGGAGGGGTCCGCCCAGCAAGTGCGAGGCGATATCGGCAGAAATGCAGGCCGAGCACGTTCTATGCCCGGCCCGTTGCGATCATCATTGAATGGTCTTGATCGGGTCCTTGGGCGCTGGATTAAAGCCGATGAGATCGGTCGTCAGCTTGGCGTAGGTGCCGTCAGCCACCATGTCCGCAAGGGCCTTGTTGATCGCTGCTACGAGATGCGGCTTGCCCTTCTTGATGGCGAAGCCCTTCTGGATATGGCTAACATAATCATCGGTCATTGCGAACGGCAGGCCGGAGTTCTTGATTGCCCAGCTCCCGGCAATGGCATCAGTGATGGTGGCATCGATGTTGCCGTTGGCCATATCCTGCATGGCGTCGGACTCAGCCTTATAACCCTTGACGACAGCGCCGTGCTCTTCCGCGATCTTGGCGAATGTCGAGGAGACGAGCGCTCCGACGGTCTTGCCCTTGAGGTCGGCTGCACTCTTGATGCTGGAGTCCTTCGGCACGACGATGCGGCCACCGGATTCGAGCCAACCGTCTGCGAACGTCACTTTTTCCTGGCGGGCTGCGGTGATGTCCATTGACGCGCTGATCACGTCGAACTGATTGGCCTCAAGACCGACCAGAAGCGAATCCCACTTGATCAGGACCGGGGTATATTCAAGGTTCAAGCGCTTGGCGATCTCCGTCATGACGCGGATTTCAAGACCGTCCAGCTTGCCATCCGGGGCGCGCATGCTGAAAGGCGAGAATGTGCCTTCGGTGGCAGCCAACAGCTTACCGGGTTGCAGGAGTTCCAGATCGGCGGCGTTGACATTTGGGGTGACAGCCAGACCGGCGAAGACGGCGGCGGCTACGATCAGAGCTTTGAATTTCATGTTCCAGTTCCCTTGTTGTTTGTGCATTCTCTGTTCAAGGACATCGTGGATGCCTGTGATTTCTTCCAGGTCGGCGCGGATATGCGTCATCATCCGAGGTTGGCGTAGCGGCGCTCGAGCCAGGACGCCAGCGTGGTGAGGATGGTGGTCAGGACCAGATATATGACCGCAACCGCAATGTAGAATTCGAACGGCCGGAAGGTGGAGGCGATCAGCGTCTGCGCATAGAGGGTAAGTTCCACCACCGTGATGGTCGAGAGCAGCGACGTGTTCTTCAGCGTCGAGATCGCCTCATTGGTGATCGACGGCAGGATGATGCGGAAGACCTGCGGCAGGACGATGCCCCGCATCGTCTCAGCCGGGCTGAAGCCGAGCGCGAGAGCCGATTCCGTCTGACCCCGCGGGATGGCACTGAGTCCACCGCGAATGATTTCGGCGACATAGGCACCACTATTGACGCCAAGCGCGATCACCCCTGCTGCAAATGGCGACAATCTGATGCCGATCTGCGGAAGGCCGAAATAGATGATGAAGACCTGGATCAGCGTCGGCGTTCCACGGACGAACCAGATGTAGAAGGCAGCCGCCATGCGGACGGCCCTGAACTTCGAGCGCTGCGCCAACGCAGCCACGAGGCCGAAGCCCCAGGAGACGGCAATCGTGAGAATCGTGATGCCGAAAACCGTATAGGAGGCTTCGAGAAAGCCCGGACCATAAAGAAGGACTTCGTTCCAGAAATTGCCCGTCACGCCTGTACTCCCCGGTCGCTATCGTTGGAAATGGAATGACCGACCTGGTCGTGGAGGATGCGGTGCAGGAACTGTTTCAGGCGCTCGCTTTCCGGATGGCGCAGGATATCAGGCGAGCCCGCCTCGCTGATCACGCCTTTGTCGAAGAACAGGACGCGCGAGGATACGTCACGGGCGAAGGCGATCTCGTGTGTGACGAGCAGCATCGTCATGCCTTCGGAGGCAAGCGAGGCCATCAGCACCAAAACTTCATGCACGAGTTCGGGATCGAGAGCCGAGGTGACTTCATCGAACAGCATCAGCCGCGGTTTCATGGCAAGCGCGCGCACGATCGCGACGCGCTGCTGCTGGCCGCCCGAAAGCCGCGACGGATAGCTGTCGCGCTTTTCGAGCAGGCCGATGCGTGAGAGAAGCGCCTCAGCCTCCTCGATCGCCTGCCTGCGCGGCATTTTCAGAAGCTTTATCGGCGCGTGGATGACGTTTTCAAGCACGGTCATATGCGGCCAGAGATTATAGCTCTGGAACACCATGCCGACGCGGGCGCGCAGCGTCTGCAATTGTGCCTGACTGGGGAAAAAGCGCGATTCCTGGCGGAAATCGAAGGACATGTCCTCAAATTCCATGAAGCCCGATTGCGGCATTTCCAGCGCGTTGATGGAGCGCAGGAAGGTGCTCTTGCCCGAACCGCTCGCACCAATGATCGAAACCACCTCGCCGGCCTTCACGTCGAGCGAGACGCCTTTCAGGACCTCGTTCTCGCCAAAACTCTTGCGGATTTCCTTGAGGCTCAGAAGCGGTGCACTCATCGGGCATCCTCCTCGGGGTAGCTGTCTGTAATTGCAACGGCGACATCCTTGGGGGTGCGGGCGTCGCCATTGATCGGGGTCATATCCTGCGGGCAGGCGGAAAGAACGAGCGTCAGGTCGATCTCGGCGCGCAGCACGACATAGTCGCCAGCAGCCGTTGCCGGCGGAACACGATCCACTGTTCCATCAGGTTTGACAGGAACGTTCATGAAGAGATTGAGGGATGCGGGCGTGAAAGAAACGGCAAGACCCGCTTCAACCAGACTCTCATGAAAATTGTCGGTACAGCTGCGGTGCGGTTCGGTGCAGCCCAGCTGCTGGTAGAGCTCGATGCTGCAGGGGCAGAGCAGCGTGTCATGACGCACATCGGCACTATCGGCCACCATCTTGAGCATCGGCCGCCGGCGCGAGGAGATGATGCTCATGCCTTGCGTGAAGAAGATGTTACTGTTGACGGAACGGGTATGGTCCATCGATGAGGTCTCGCCGGGATCATCGGCCGCGACCGCCCAGGTATCGACAACCTGATTGCCATGGGTGTTGACGATGCGGGCGAATTGACCGGCCTTCATCGGAAACGCACGCCCGTGGCTTGCAGCGACAGTCTGGTTATTGGGATCCATATCCACTCGTCTTCTCGGTGTCACAGGCTTCCGTCGACGGCGATCGACACCTTCTGAAGCCCGGCCCTCAGTTTCGGTACACAAAGCCTATTCAGTATACCACTGGAGTTCAAGTAGGGTTTTCAATAAATTAGCGATCAATTCGTTGGCGTAACGCGCATTTTTTAATCATCGTCAGCCCACGTATTGGGCGATCATACTTTCCGGTGCCGAGTCAGGTGCCAGCGTGGACATGACGGCGCGACGTCACATTGACGAACGGATACAGGCGGTGTACCGAAAATCAGGCAGCGCCTCTCCCCACCTCTGAAGGCCGAAGGTGGACCCCTGCGCACGCAAGCAATATCCGCCTCAGGAGTGACGGCATGCATCGCTATTTCCCCGTCGACGAGTATGAAACCCGCTGGTCGCGCGTCCATGACGAGATCACCCGCCGCGGCTTCGAGACCGCTGTTATCTTCGGCCGCGGTGGCGGCACGACCGACAATTGCGGCGACGTCCTCTATCTCTCCAACCACTATGCAATCAGCGGCGGCATGGACTCGCTGATCTGGACCGCCCGTTCCTTTGCAGGCGTCATCCTGCAGCCCGGCAGTGCGCCGCAGCTGCACATCGACGAGCCGGAAGTGCGCCGCGATCTTGTATCCATTGAGGACGTGTTGAGCAGCAACCATCCGTTCGAAAGCGTCGCGAAGTCGCTGGTCGAGCGCGGCATCAAGGGGCGCGTGGCGCTGGTCGGCACGCATTTCATTCCGATCAAGTATTACCGGCAGCTGGAAGCTGTCGCACCCGATATCGAATGGGTGCCGGCCGACGACCTCGTGCGCTCCGTGCGCCGCATCAAGAGCCACCGCGAGCTCGACTGTTATCGCTATGCCGGAGAGACGGCGACCCTTGGCGTCAACGCGCTGATGGAAGGGCTGATCGGCGGGCTTTCAGAGCGCGAGGCAGCCGGCGAGGCAGCCCGCGCCGTCATCGCCCGCGGCGGCCGCATCCAGATGATCGGCACCAATCACGGCGAGACGCTCGGCTTCGACCAGCGCTTTCCGCTGACCGGCTATAGCGAGGACGTGCCGGCTGTCGGCGACATCGTCACCGGTACGCTGCATGGCGCGCTCTATCAGGGCTATTATCTCGATCCCGGCCGCACGGCCGTGCGTGGGAAAGCCAGTGCCGAGCAGCTTCGCCTGATCGAGGCGGCAAGCGGCATCGTGCATCGCCTGTCGGATATGCTGCGGCCGGGCGTGAAACTACTGGACGTGGCGGCGGAAGGCGACCGGATGACGGCGGCCTTCGGTGGCTCGATCTCGCCGATCATGAAGAATTTCCCGTTCTATGGCCACGGAATCGGGCTCGGCTTCGAACTGCCGCGTATCTCCACCACCATGTCCATGCCGGAGGATGTAGTCGAGGCCAACATGGTCTTCGGCGTCGAAGCCTTCCTGTCGCTCGATGGCGTCGGTGCTGCCTTCTACGAGGACATCGTCATCATCGGCGAAAACACCAATGAGCTGATCACCAATTCGCCCAGCATGTTTTAAGGCGTTTCCAGACCAGAATCGAAAAAGCCCGGCAGATCAATCATCTGCCGGGCCTTTCGTGTCAGTGCGCGAAAACGCCCTCGAAATCCTTGAAGCCCTTGACCTCGATCGGGTTGCCGCTCGGATCGAAGAAGAACATCGTGCGCTGCTCGCCCGGCTCGCCTTCGAAGCGAACGACCGGCGGGATGTCAAAGGCGATACCGCCCTTTTCGAGACGCTCGGCCAGCGCGAACCAGTCTTCAAGACGCAGGATGACGCCGAGATGCGGCATCATTACCATGTGGTCGCCGACCTTGCCGGTACGGGTGACCTCGAAAGGCTTGCCGAGATGCAGGGAAATCTGGTGGCCGAAGAAGTCGAAATCGACCCAGGTATCGGTCGATCGGCCTTCTTCACAGCCGAGGATATCGCCGTAGAAGCGACGCGACGCATCAAGATCGGTCACATGGTAGGCAAGATGGAAAAGTGAACGCATGGAGTGCTCCGTTTTGTCTGGCTGGGTTGAGATCAGCGGATGGTGAGTTGGCGCGGCAGGGTGGAGAGCGGTTCGGCGCCGGTTTCGGTGACGATCACCGTTTCCGAGGCGCCGACGGTCCATTGCCCGTAACTTCGCAATGTCGCAGGCAGATGGAAGACCATGCCCGGTTCGATAGTGCGGGTGACGTTGGAGAAGAGGCTCAGGATTGCCCCCTCACCCCAATCCGGCGCGAAGGCGACGCCCATCGAATAGCCGATACGCTTGCGGAAGGCTGCCGTATAGCCGGCGCCATCGATGATCGCCTGTGCCGTGTCATGCACATGGGCGCAGGTCGCACCCGGCCGGATCTCGGAAAGCGCCGCATCGAGCGCCCGCAGCGCACAATCCATCATCCGCTGCGCCTCGTCCGGGGCGGCCCCCATCCAGACCGTTCGCATCAGGGCGGCATGGTAGCGCGCGTGGCTGCCGGCCAGTTCGAGGAAGAGCGGATCGCCGGCCTCGAGCACGCGGCGGCGCCATGTCATATGCGGAAGGCCGCTACGGGGCCCGGAGGAGACGAGCGGCTCCATGGCCATGACTTCCGAGCCGGCACGCGTCGCCGCATGCAGCATGTCGGCAGCAACGGCATTTTCATCGGCCCCGATAGCGCAAGCCGCGATGCCGGCGATCATGCCCGCTTCGGCATAGCGGGCCGCATGACGGATCGCCTCGAGCTCGGCCGCCGACTTGATCATCCTGAGTGAGGGAAGTATCTGCGAGCCGTCGATGAGAGAGGCAACGCCAAGTCGTTCGGAAATCTCGGCCGCAAGCTTTGGCGACAGGAACCAGCCGGCAAGCTCGATTGCCGGCTTGACGATACCGCGCTTGCGCAGGAGGTCCACAAGCGCTTCGGCCGGGTTGTCGCCATCCTGATAGGAGACGATATCGGGCAGATAGGTATTGGCGAGCGTTCCGAAGAGTTCGAGCTGGCGCACAAGAAGCACGGGCTCGCCATCCGCCGGCAGGATCAGCGCCTGAAAGGCAAAATATCCCGCCGTCTGGCGCCCCGTCAGCCAGTAAATGGTTTCCGGCCCGGTAACGATCAGGGCCTCATGGCCGACGGCGACAACGGCGGCACGGGCGCGAGCCTGCCGTTCGGCAAATTCCGCTGCGGGAAAGGCCGCTTCGATGCCCTGGATCTGGGCCTGCGTGTCAAAGGTCGGATGCAAGGTCATGCGGCCAAAATCTCAATTGCGCGCCAGCCAGCCGAGAAAACGGGTTCTGACACTATCGAAATGCACTTCCATCGCCGCACGGGCGGCAGCGCCGTCACGTGCCTCGATGGCATCGATAACGGCGATATGTTCCAACGCCTGCTGGTCGAAGCGGTCGTGGGTCCGGGTGATGGTGCAGCGGCGCGCGATACTGCGCATCTCGGTCAGCATCGAGGCGAGGAGCGGCAGGCCGGCGGCATGGGCGACCGCATTGTGAAAGGCGTCGTCATCGATCCAGAAGAGGTCGAACGCGATATCGCCGCCGCTGGTGAAGTAACGCATCCGCTCGCGCGATTGCGACAGTTCCTCCGTAAACGGCAGACTTGCGGCCTTTTCAGCGGCCGAGCCTTCGAGAAGCCGGCGGACCTGCACGATCTCCAGCAATTGCTCCACGGTGACCGGCCGCACCATCAACGCGCCGTTGGGCAGGCGCGAGATGACGTTTTCCTTCTCAAGGCGCGAAATAGCGGCGCGCAGCGGTGTGCGCGAAATACCCGATTCCAGCGCCAGGGTCCGTTCCGTCAGCATTTCGTCGGAGGAAAACTGCCCTTCGAGGATGCGCTGCTTCAGGTCACGATAGACCTGTTGCGCGAGAGTTTCCTTGTCGCTCAATAATCACCTCCCTTGCCATCATCGCGGATCGCAGCGTGGACAACCTCGACGGCTGCGGCCAGATCCGCCGGATCCATGCCCTCGTCGGGGTTATGGCTGCCGTTCCAGTTCCGCAGAAACACCATCACGCTGTCCCAGCCGGCCTGCGCGAAGGCCGCCGCATCGTGCCCACCGCCGGAAAGCATCCTGCGTGGGCTATATCCAAGCCGCGAGGCGCCGCGGGCGATCTGGTCACCGAGCGCCGCCGAGAGTTTCGTCGGCTGACTGCGCGACTGGGCACCGAGATCGAAGCGGACGCCGCGGGCCTTCTCGATCTTGTCGATCTGTGCCCTGAAGAGACTATCCAGCTCGTCAAGCACGGAAACGGTATCGCTGCGCAGATCGACGCAGAAATCCACCCGGCCGGGCACCTTGGCAAAGGCATGTTCCGACGACGCCGCATCGACACGGCCGAAGGTGACGGTTAGATCCTGCGACCGCGCAAGCGTCTCTTCCCAGCACCTGTCCATGCCGACGATCAGATCCGCCAGTGCAAAGACGGCATCGGCGCGCTCGCAACGCGCCGGGCCACCGGAATGCGCCCAGGTGCCGTCGATCCGCGCCTCACGATAACGCAGGCCGCCGCGCACGCCGGAGACGATGCCGAAAGGCTCCTTTGCGGTGTCGAGGACAGCGCCCTGTTCGATATGCAGTTCGATGAAGCGGGCGGGTGCAAGGCCGGGTCCGGCCAAAATCTCCTCCGGACGACCACCTTCTTCCTCGATATGATCGTAAAGCGTGCGGCCGGTATCGGAGCGCTTTGCCTGTAGTTCCTGTGCCGTCAGCCGGCCGAGCGCCGCACGCGAGCCCGCGTAGGAAACCGGAAACCAGACGCTTTCCTCGGCGCGCGTCACCGTGACGACGATATCAACGGGCGGCTGTTCGCCGCTTTTCACGAAGGTAGTCACCAGCGCCATGGCACCCGAAACACCAGCCTGGCCATCATAGGCGCCGCCCATCGAGACGGTATCGAGATGCGAACCGATATAGATTGCACGTGCGGAACGGTCGCGGCCCGGCAGGCGGGCAAAGAGATTGAGGCCGGCATCGCGCGTCACCTCAAGGCCCAGCGCCCCAGCCTCCTCGGCAACGACGGCATGCGCCTGGCTTTCCAGCCGGCTATAGGACGGGCGGGTGAAACCCGGACCGACATCCGAGATCGCATTGACCCGGTCGATCAGCCGGTCGATCGTCTCCCTGATGACAGAATTCATGCGTCCAACCTTTGCATTTCGACTGTCGTTGCCGGACGACCGCCGGAAAGCGCCGTCAGCACGTGGCCTGCAGCCGCAAGCGCAACACGTTCCAGCGCTTCACCGGTCGTACCGCCGAGATGCGGCGTAAAGATTACCCGGTTGGTGGCGCCGAGCGGCCCTTGCGCCGCACCCGGCGAATAGACGTCGAGTGCCGCTCCCGCGAGCGTGCCATCTTCGATCGCTGCGGCAAGCGCTGCCTCATCGACAAGCCCTGCGCGCGCCGTATTGACGAGGATCGCGCCACGCTTGATGGCGCCGAAGGCCTCGGCGTCGAACAGGTTGCGGGTTTCCTCGCGCAGTGGTGTGTGAATGGAGACGAGATCGGCGCAAGCCAACCCCTCTGCGAGCATCGCGACACGCTCGTAAGGCAGTTCGCCCGTGCTGCGCGGCGAATAGACGAGGACGCGCATGCCGAAGGCGATATCGAGCATGCGCCCGAGCCCCTGCGCGATTGCGCCCCAGCCGACCAAGAGAACCGTCTTGCCGAAGAGCTCATGGAAGGTCGAGGTCTCGCGGAAACCGCGTGATCCGGTACGCACGGACCGATCGGCAGCCGGGATCAGGCGTGCGGCGGCTATGGCCAAGCCCAGAGCCAGTTCGCTGACCGAACGGGCGTTGGCGCCCGGCGTATTACAGACGAGGATCCCGCGCCTTCCGGCCGCGACCTTGTCGATCGAATCGTGGCCTGCGCCATGCGAGACGATCACCTTCAACGTATCGGCCACGGCGATAGCCTCCGCGGAAAGGCCTGCGTCGCGGGTAATCACGGCCTGACATCCGCGGATCAGCCGCATTATGGTCTGAATATCGGTGTCAGGGCAGAGGACAGGTTCGACACCCGCATCCTTCAGAAGGGCGATGCCTGCAGCATGGATGGGTTGGACGATCAGGCATTTCATAGGGGCGATCTCGGTAAAGGCGTATTCAGACGCTGAAGGACGGCGTCGCGGGCATGGGTGATATGTTCGCCCATCAGCACGCCGGCACGCTTACCGTCGCCAGCGCGGAGCGCCTGAAGAATATCGAAATGCTCCTGGCAGCTGACGATGAAACGCGTCGGAACCTGGGTATGGTCGAACATGCAGGTGCGACGGCGCAGATCGCCGATCGCGCGCACCATCATCTGGTTGCCGGCAGCACGCGCCAGCGAATAGTGCAGGTCGTCATCGATGCTGCGCTGCTCGTCCTCCTCCCCGGGCCCCTGCCTCTGCAATGTCAGGACGCGGCTTTCCAGATCGTCGAGAATAGCGGTCGGAATACCGGTCGCATGCCGCGCGCAATAACTTTCCAGCTGCTGGCGCATGAAGAAGATTTCCTCGACCTCCGGGATCGTCAGCGTCCGCACCTTGAGGAACCGACCGTCCTGAATGGCAAGACCTTCCGCCTCGATGCGCTTGATCGCCTCGCGCACCGGCGTGCGCGACATGGCGAACTCGTCCCCGAGCTTGGCTTCCTGCAGAAGGTCGCCCGGTTTCAAGACGCCGGCGAGGATCATCTCGATAATCTTGCCGTAAGCCTGCTTTGCGAGCGGTTTGTTCAAGACCTGCCTCCTTCAAACATTGCCGCATCCGGCGCTTGATCCAGGCCCGCAAGAACTTCGTCGAGTGCAAGGGTATGGGCGATCCAGAGATCTTCCGCCTGTTCCTGCGTCACGAGCTTGAAGCGAATCTGGCTGCCGGTCAGCGCCTGCGCCAGCCGCGGCAGATCCACGGAGGCGACGGTTGCGATTTTCGGATAACCGCCGGCCGTCTGCCGCTCGGCCATCAGGATGATCGGGCGGCCGGAGGCCGGCACCTGGATCGAACCCATCACCGTGCCATCCGACACGATGTCATGCCCGCCGGCCGCGACGATCTCCTGGCCCTCCAGCACCTGCGCCATGCGATCACGGCTGCCCGACACGGTAAAGGGCCCGCGCAGGAACTGCTGCCATGCAGCCTTATCGAAATGCCCTGCCTGCGGCCCCTTGATGACCCTGATCGGGCCTGCGAAGCGATGAAGCGGCGTGCGAAGAACTTTTTGCGGGCCGGCGAGCACCGTCTCGGGTGTGGCACCAAGCGGCAGCACATCACCGGGCGCCAGACGCCTGCCGTCGAGCCCGCCGATGGCGGAACGAAGATGGGTGGAACGTGCGCCGAGCACGGGTTCAGTCTCGATGCCGCCGGAGAACGCGATATAGCCCCAGACCGCACTGGTGAGCGCGCCGATGCGCAGAACCTGGCCAGGTGCCAGCATGTGACTTGCCCAGCAATCAACGCGGCCCCCATCGATCGTGACCGAGACGGCGCCGCCGGTAACGGCAAAGAGCACGGGCTCATCCACTTCGAACTGGCCGCCGACATTGGAGAACTCGATCAGCGCATCGTTGTCACCATTGCCGACGAGGCGGTTGGCGATCCGCATCGCAACACCATCCATCGGGCCGGAGGCCGAGACCCCCATCCGTACGAAACCGGTGCGGCCGAGATCCTGCACGGACATCATCGGGCCTGCCTGTTTGACGGTGAGCGTGGTCATGCATCCTCCCACTCGATATGCGGAGCGCCGGAGGCAACCGCTGCATCCAGCGCCGCGGCCTCATCCTTTTCGATGGCGCGGAAGCGGACATGATCGCCGGCCTTCAGGAGAAAGGCATCGCTGCGGGCGGGATCGAAAACCTTGATCGGCGTACGGCCGATGAAGCGCCAGCCGCTCGGGCCGGGCACGGAATTGATGCTGGCCTGCTTGCCGCCGATGCCGATGGCGCTTGCCTCGATCCTCTGGCGCGGCACGGCAAGCCGTGGCGTATGAAGCTTCTCCGGCAGGCCGCCGAGATAGGCAAAGCCCGGCGCGAAGCCGATCATATAGACGCGGTAGTCCGCCGAACCATGCGCGGCTATGAGTTCCGCGACGCTCATCTCCTTCATCTCCGCCATCTCGGTAAGGTCGAGGCCGACGTCACCGCCGTAAATCACCGGCACAACCAGCCGGCGCCCACGGCGGCCGTCGATAGCGATGCCGGAAAGCCGCTCAAGCAGAAGCGCCGAAAGATCGCGACCGCGCACGACCAGGGGATCGTAGGAAACGAGCAGCGAGCGATAGGTCGGCACCGTCTCGACGATCCCGGCAATCGGGTTGCTTTCGAGATCGTCCGCCAGCGCCACGACGCGCATGTTCGTCTCCTCGGAAATCCGGTCCGAGAGTTCGATGACGATGGCGCGATCGCCGCTTGCGGCAATTCGCGGATAGGTGAGGTGCGCGTGATGGGGCACGGTCATTCATTGTTCCAAATTCCGCTTGCACCCTTTGCCAGTCTGCAATCAACGAGGGCGCAGCGTATCCGCTTTATCCATTGTGTTCCCATACGTTGCCGATGCGGATTCGCATAGCAAACAACCTCCTTGTCATTTCAGTACACCAACTGTATGTCAAGGCTGCTTTACGATTATGGCCAGCAATATCACGCGAACGTGCCTCATCGATAAACCACAGAGACAGGATGATCCGCATGCCTACGATCGACCTCAATTGCGACATGGGTGAAAGCTTCGGCGCCTACAAGATCGGCGACGACGCAGCGATGATGGATATCATCACGACCGCAAACATCGCTTGCGGTTTCCATGCCGGCGACCCGAGCGTGATGCGCGACACGATCGTTTCGGCCCGCGAGAACGGCGTGGCGATCGGCGCGCACCCTTCGTTCATGGATCTCTACGGCTTTGGCCGGCGCCGAATCTATGGCGAGCGCCCGGAGGATATCGAGGCGCAGATCATCTATCAGATCGCTGCGATCCAAGGCATGGCAACCACGCTCGGCTGGCCGATCACCCATGTGAAGACGCATGGCTCGCTCGGCAATATCGCAGCCGAAGACGAGACGCTGGCAAGCGTCTGCGTCAAGGCCATCAAGGCGGTCGACCCGAGCCTTGTTTTCATCACGCTCCCCTATTCGCAGACGATGCTTGCTGCCGAGGAGGCCGGCCTTGCGGTTGCCTGCGAAGTCTATGCCGATCGCCGCTATCTGGAAAACGGCATGCTTGCGCCGCGCCAGATGGAAGGGTCGGTGATCCATGATCTGTCGGCAAGCGTCGACCAGGTTCTCTCCATGGTCTGCGACAACAGGATCCCGACGATCAGCGGATCGCATCTGTCGGTCAATGCGGCGACCGTCTGCATCCATGGCGACACGCCCGGCGCGCCCGCCACCGCACGCGCATTGCGTGACAGGTTGTCCGAAGCCGGCGTTACCATCGCACCATTTACCAAACCCAAGATGTGAAAGGGCCTTTTTCATTGTCCCGTACTGTCTACCTGAACGGCGAGTGGCTGCCGGAAGAAGATGCCAAGGTCTCGATTTTCGACCGCGGCTTCCTGTTTGCCGATGCGATCTATGAAGTCACCGGCGTTGTCGGCGGCAAGCTGCTGGAATATGACGGCCATTCCGCGCGCTTGCAGCGCTCGACCAAGGAACTCGGCATCACCTGCCCGCTTTCGCCGGAAGCACTGCTGGAAGTTCATCGCGAAATCGTCCGTCGCAACGATCTCAACGAAGGCCTGATTTACCTGCAGATCTCACGCGGCACCGCCGACCGCGATTTCGCCTATCCGGTGGATCCGAAGCCGACGCTGACCCTGTTCACGCAGGCAAAACCGGTTCTCGACAATCCGAAAGCAAAGACCGGAATCTCCGTTGCCCTCCTGCCGGACCAACGCTGGGCGCGCCGCGACATCAAGACGGTGCAGCTCCTCTATCCGTCGATGGCGAAAATGGAAGCAGCCGCCAAGGGCGCCGACGACGCATGGCTGGTGGAAGACGGTTTCATCACCGAGGCAAGCGCGGCCACCGCCCATATCATCTCCAAGGACGGCAAGCTGATCACCCGTCCGCTCTCACATGCGATTCTGCACGGTATTACCCGCGCAAGCGTTCTCGACATCGCCAAAGAGGCCGGTATCGACTACGAAGAGCGCGCCTTTACGCCGGGTGAAGCCAAGGATTCAGCGGAAGCCTTCATCACCTCGGCCACCAATTTCGTCCTGCCGGTGGTTGCGATCGACGGCCAGAATGTCGGCGACGGCAAGCCCGGTCCGCTGACCCTGAAGATGCGCCAGCTCTACATCGAAAAGAAGTTGGCAAACGCCATCTGACGCATTGTTGCCGCTCTCTTGCGGGCGGCAACATGATGAAACCCGTTCGGTTGATTTAAGCCCGTTGGTCATGGCTAAGGTTTTGCTGCTGTCCGGTTCATAACGCCAGCCTGTTCGTAGGCCGACCCGGAAGAAACCGGGTTTCCATCGGTCCGGTGAGAAGAGATGGTTGAAGGCGCATGCTAAAGTCGCTCATGCATTCTCACCGGACGCCGGGTGACGCTCGCTGGTGGAGAGGCACGGCTCGGAGATGAAGAGGTGTTCTGCCAGAAAGTCGACGAGGACGCGCACCTTCGGCGAAAGATGCCGGCTTGATGGCCAGATGAGGTTGAACTGGCCAGGTGCGTCCAGGTGATCCAGGAGCAGCGGGACGAGATGGCCCGCAAGCACCGGCGCCTCCGCGAGGAAATCCGGCATGCAACCGATGCCGAGGTCACGCAGCACGGCCCCCCGCAGTGCCTCCATATTGTTGCAGGTGAGCACATAGTTGAGGCGGGGATCCGGTTCGCCCTTGGATCTGCGTAGCGGCCAGCTTTGTATCTTGCCGCTGTTGGGGAAGCGAAATCCGATGCTGCAGTGATCGGAAAGATCGCGCGGGCAGCGCGGGGTACCATGACGTGCGAGGTAGGCTGGCGTGGCGGCCAAAAGCAGGCGGAAGGGCCGTAGCGCGCGCACCATCAGCCGGCTGTCCGGCAACTCCCCACTGCGAATAGCCACATCCACGCCCTCTTCGATCAGGTCGACGATGCGGTCGTTGAAATCGAGATCAAGCGTGATCTCCGGATAGCGGGCCATGAAGGGCTGGATCTGTCACTGTTTCGCTATCGCCGTTTCGTCGGTGTGCAGCTGCTCGCCGCCGCTCCCGCCTATGGCTTCGTCGTCCTGCTCATTCTGCTGCCCCTGCGGTTCGTCGGTATCGAAGGCATGGGGACGGTCGCCGGGGGCGGGCTGATGATCGCGCTGTCGGCGCCGCTCCTTGTCCTGCCGATCGTCGCCGGCTGGCTGACGCGCTTTGTGCGCCCGGCCACGCTCTGCGCCGCGGGTTTGATCGTCACGGCCTGTGGCCTTGCCTGGCTCTCCACCTTGCCGGTTGGCACGTCGGCTGCCGTACTGGCGCGGCCGATGCTGTTGATTGGCACGGGTATCAGCCTGCCCTGGGGCCTGATGGATGGCCTTGCCATCGGTGTCGTGCCGAAGGAACGCGCAGGCATGGCCATGGGCATCTTCTCCACAGTGCGCGTGGCGGGAGAAGGCGCGGCGCTCGCCGTGGTCGGCGCGGTTCTCTCGATGCTGATCGCCGGACATATCCATGCAGTCGGCCTGTCCGGTGCTGCACAGGCTGCCGGTCAGAGCCTCGCTGTCGGCGACCTTGGTAGCGCGTTTGCCGCCATGCGCGGTGCCGAAGCCGTACAGATCCTTGCGTCTTACAGCGAGGCATTCTCCCGGCTCCTGATCCTGCTGGCGGCGATCACCAGCCTCACGGCCCTCATCGTCTTCCTGGCGCTGGGACATCAAACGGAGGAAGAGGCCGTTGCGTCCGAAGCGTGCCGGTGAGCGCCGATCTCCCAAGAGACCCAAGAAATACAACACGGCGGCTTCAGACGTTGCGCGAACCGCCCGACGGATTTTCCAGGAGCCAGTCCAGCGCATCTCGGCCCTTGGGTGTCACGATCATGGCTCGGGATTCGGCCCCGCGCTCGATCCAGCCCTGGCTCTGACAGTGCTCACACAGCGCCGCACCCAGCAGGCCGCCGAGATGCGAGTGTTGATGTTCGCTCCAGTCCGGACAGGCGAACGCGAACCGCCGCCGCGTGCCGTCGTTGATCGCCTTGCCGAGATCGAAACCAAGACGACCGAAGACATCCGAAGCGGCCGGTCCAAGCTCGATAATGTCCCAGGGATTGTCCGCCTTGGTGATTGCGGATTTATCGACAAGACCTGCCATCATCCTGACACCGATCCGACCCGCAAGGTGGTCGTAACAGGTGCGCGCCTCCTGAAGCGCATCCGGAGTGGCGCGAACCAGTGACATGGTGTCCGAGCCCGTGGCCGCCCAGGAGAGTGCCGCGATAACCTCCGCCACGTCGGGCGATGCAACCCGGTAGAACGTCTGTCGCCCCTGCTTGTCCGCAACAACCGCGCTTCCTTCACGAAGAAGCTTCAGATGGTTGGAGACATTCGGTTGCGAAGCTCCCGTTGCCTCCACCAGCTTCGCCACCGAGCAGGGCCCCCATGTCAGGAATTGCAGGATGGACAGCCGCAGCGGATCGGCAAGCAATCTTGCAATATCAGATGCGGCTTGGATTCCATTCATCATTGACTCGTGATGCATTATAGACCATCAGTCCATATATCATAAATCGATGATGGTTGCACGCTTCCGACGCGGGACGGCCACCAGCCCTGACTTGGAGCGTACAATGGTGAACGTGCAGGCGCTAAACCTCACCCTGTCCATGGTCATCTTCGGAACGATTGGCCTCTTTGCCGTCGAGGGTGGCCTTCCGGCCGTCGCCACCGTCTTTTGGCGCTGCGTTTTTGCCAGCCTGTTCCTGGTGGCATGGTGTGTCGGCAGGGGCTATCTGCGTGTGCGGGATTTGTCGCTGCGGCTGGTGGTAATGGCCGCCGTTGGCGGCATTTGCAATCTCGGCAGTTCCGTGGCTCTGACTGCCGCATACACGTCCACGACGATTGCGACCGCTACGATCATCTATCATGTGCAGCCGTTTTTCGTCGTGCTGATCGGCGCTCTCTTTTTAAAGGAGACAGTCCGCCGCCACGAGCTTCTATGGATATTGACAGCTTTCATTGGTACCGGCCTGGCCACAGGTCTTGTCGGTCAACAAGGCCCTGTCAGTCCGGCATGGGCTATGGGTGTTGCCTTGTCGCTGCTGGCAGCGCTGCTCTACGCGTTCGGTACGATCCTCGGGAAAAGGCTCGGCGACCAACGGCCGGAGGTAACGACGCTGATTCAGGCTGTCGTTGCCGGGGTGCTGCTTTTGCCCATGCCGGAGGTCACGCAGCCGGTGCCCATGGCCTCATGGAAGTGGCTCTTCTGTCTCGGTGTGATTCATACCGGCATTGCCTACACGCTGATGTTCCGGGCACTGCCTGAACTTTCGACCGCGACGATCGGCGTGCTGGCCTTTATCTTCCCTCTGGTCGCCATTCTCGTGGACTGGCTGTTCTACCACCAGCCGATCGGCCCGATCCAGGCGGCCGGCATGAGCCTGATTATGCTCGGGACCCTCGGCGTGCAGCTCGGATGGCGGTTGCGAACGCGGAAAGAAACCACCGGGACCTGGTGATCATAACTTTCACATCTCTCGTTCCGCCCGGGAATCGGGTGAGCCTGGCCGGTCCAGGCGTTGACCTCACGGTCATACTGCCCGGCTGTGGGGAATATCCCACGCGCCGTCTCGGGAAACGTTCGGAAGCCGGCTGCGGGTGGCGAGACTGGCGGATATAAGACGTGGCCGGCGGATGTCGTATCCAAGACGGTCATGCGGTTGCGGAATGGCACCGGGTTAGCGGGGCCGCAGCGTAAACAACCGGCCGGCCCCCGAGATCGGCCGGTCGTCGCCGGCCAGTCGGAGCATGTGCCAGGCGAGCGCGTGATTGCTGGATGTTACCGGCTTGCCAAGCTTCGCCTCCACCTGCTCAACGATGCGCGCGACGCGCAAGCTGGTGCAGGACACGAAGACAGCATCGCATTCATCCGAGCTTCCGAGTTCGATGATGGCGCGCTCGACCGAACCAGGCGTGATCCGTGCCACACGATTGTCGTCGGGCTCGTGGAAGGATCCCATGACTGGAATATTCATTCCCCTTGCCATCAGCGACGCGCGCAGCGAATGGTTGATTTCAGGCATATATGGCGTCAGCAATGCAACGTTGCGAGCACCAAGCGCTTCCATGGCGGCACGGGCGGCCGTGACAGGGTTGGTGACTTTGACACCCGGCAGCACTTCGTGGACACGCTCCGCAATCCGCTCCTCGCCGATGACAAGCGAACCGGAGGTACAGGCAAAGCCTATCACATCGAATTTCACGTCCGGCAAAAGGCCGACCGTTCCGGGAATTTCATCTGACATCTTTATCAGGTTCGCCGGTGTGATCTCCACATCGCTGTAGAGCCGCGCCTGGTAGAGAGCGATCTCGGATCGCGGCAGGGCGAAGCGGAACTCGTCCTCGATGGTCTGATCGGTCCTGAGAACCAGCAGCCCGAGATTGGCGAGCGTGCCGATGCCGTCGTCGATCTCGAAGGGTAGCCCTTCCCTATTAACGGCAAGCGGCTTCGCGGCTTGAGGCGGATGGATGGTCATTCGCTATAATCTCCCGTCATATGTAAACGAAATTCAATGCTTGTCGCCGCCGAGATAGAGCGAGCGCATGGCCGGATCGGCCAGCAGATCGGATGCCGCCCCTTCAATCGCCACGCTGCCAAACGACAGGACGTAAGCGCTATCGGACACATGCAGCGCCTCGAACGCATTCTGCTCGACCATCAGGATGGATGGCCCCTCCCGGCGCCTGACATCGGCGATCGCCTCAAAGACGTCGTGCATCATGCGCGGCGACAGGCCGGCCGATGGTTCGTCGAGAAGAAGGATGGACGGCTCCGAGATCAGCGCGCGTGCAAGCGAAAGAAGCTGTCGCTCGCCGCCGGACAGGGCGGATGCCCGCCTGTTCTTCTTGGAAGCGAGGCTTGGATATTGGCCGAGGAGCGTATCGAACCGGCGTTCGCGATCTCGTCTCTCCATCAGACGGCCGCCAAGCATGATGTTTTCTGCCACCGTCATGGACGCGAAGACGTTGTCGGTCTGCGGCACGAAACCGACCCGGTGGTTGCGGACTTTCAGATAGGTCGGCACATCGGTCACGGCCTCGCCTGACATGCGGATATGGCCGGCCCGCGGGCGAACGAAACCGGCTATGCATTTCAGCAGCGTGGATTTTCCGCAGCCGTTCGGCCCGAGAATCGTGACGATCCGTCCCGGTTCGGCCGTCAGCGAAATGCCGTTGAGAATGTCCGGTCCATCGCCGTAACCGGCCCTAACTTCGGTGACTTCGATCATGCCATCGCCCTCTTTTGCCTTGCATTGCCCAGATAGGCCTCGACGACCTGCTCGTTGGATGTGAGTTCCGAAGGCTTGCAATCGGCAATCACCGCACCGCGATCCATCACGACGCAGCGCGAGCAGAGTTCACGGATAAAATGCATGTCATGTTCGACGATCAGCAGTGTAATACCCGAGGCATTAATGCGCCGCAGAAGCCCGACCATGTGATGGCGCAGATTGGGATGGACCCCCGCTGTCGGTTCATCAAGGCATATCATCCTGGGCGACGCCCGCAAAGCAAGCGCGATGGACAACAGCTTCTTCTGGCCGCCGGACAGGGAAGCCGCCGGAAGATACCGGACATGTGATAACGCAAGCTCGTCCAGCAACCCATCGATTTCGGCCATTTCACTTGCATCTCGCCGGAACAGGCTTCCAAACCCGGCACCGCGCGCCGCAGCACCGTGAAGCAGCTCGGCAACCGTCATCCGGCGGGGCATGGAAGGCAGCTGAAAGGTACGAACGAGCCCCCTGCGCGCGATGTGGTCCATGCTCTGACCGGTCATGTTTTCGCCCTGGAATGCCAGGGTTCCGGCATCTGCTGGAAACACGCCCGATATGAGATTGAGCAATGTGGACTTGCCGCAGCCATTCGGACCAAGCAGGCCGACGATCTCGCCCTTCCTTATGCTGAAGCAGACATTTGCCAGAACCTGGTTCGCACCGAAAGACTTGGCCACACCTTCAATTGCAAGCACGGAATCAGACATAACGGCGCCCTCCTACACGTTCGGGAACGATGCCCGACTGGCGGAAGAGGATGAAGGCAATCAGCCCGCCGCCGGTCAGAAGCAAACGGCCGGCGGCAACATATTCGCTTGGCAGGCCGATCCAGTCCTTGACGAAGGGAATGAAGGCGAAGGTGAACTGCAGGAGGAAGGCGCCGACGATGGCGCCCGCATTGTTGCCGAGACCACCGACCACGATCATCGCCCAGATCAGAAACGTCTCCGAGCTGTCGATCTGCTCAGGTCCGACGAAACTGACATAGTGGGCAAACAGGAAACCGGACACCGCCGCAAGCACGCTGGATACCGCCATCAGCTGACGCTTCAGAGCAATCGTATCGTAGCCGAGCGAAGCGGCAAGCTGCGGCTCCTCGCGCATGATCTTGATCGAGAGACCGTAACGGCCGCCGATCAGATGACGGCAGAACAATCCGGCGGCGAGCACGAGCAGGAGAACCGTTGCAAGAATGACGAGCTGGCGAGTTTGACCATCCAGCCCGGCATAGAGTGGCGGTATACCGCCGATCCCCTGAGCGCCGCCCGTCAACCAATCCTCGTTCGTCGCGATGATGCGGATGACCTCGGCGAGCGCCAAGGTGACGATACCCCAATAATCGGCCTGCAGGTTGCGGCCGACGCTGGCGAAAGCCCAGCCCAGCAACGCAGCCGCGAGGACGGCGAGGACAAACCCGGAAACGGCGCCGAAATCGAAATGGAAGGCGATCGCGGCGCCATAAGTGCCGCAGGCAAAAAGCGCGATCTGGCCGAAATTCATCAGGCCACCGAGACCGGCCTGCAGATTGAGGCTCAACGCGAGAAGCGCATAAAGGCCGGACATAATGGTCACGTGGATGATGAAATCAGACACGCTTGACCTCGCTGACGAAAAGACCGCGTGGACGCCACAGGAGTGCTGCGACGAGAAGAAGGAAGGAGATCGCACTCGCATAGGCGACCGGCAGGAAGACGACCACCTGCCCCATCAGCGGCCCGAAATTGATGGTCGTTACGACCGTCTCGACAAGCGAGATCAATAGAGCGCCCGCAACAGCGCCGAACGGGTTGCCGAGCCCGCCCAGGATTGCGGAGGCGAAGACCGGCAGCAGAAGGTCCATTCCGATCTGGATGTCGACTTCGCCCTTCAGCGCGATGGCAACGCCGCCAAGCGCTGCCATGACCCCGCTGATCAGCACGATGATCGTCTTCATCCGGGCGGTGTTGATACCGGTGGCGTCGGCAAGAACCTCATTGGTCGATGTCGCCCGCATGCAGCGGCCGAGATCGGTGCGGAAATAGAGGAGCGCGAAAACACCGAGCGCGACCGCAACGATGGCGAAGCTGACAAGCTGCGGCTCGGTTATGCGTGCATCGAGGATGCGGATCGGTTTGGACACGGGCAGGCGGAAGCGGCTTGGGTTCGGGCCGACCGTGACGAGGAAGGCGGCGGAGAAGACCAGGCTGACGGCCAACGAGCCGATCATGGCTGTCGAAGAACCTATCTTCAGCATGCGATTGAACAGGAATTCATTGAGGATAACCGCAACGAGACCCGTCAGGACAACGGCAAATACGATGGCGACCGCCACCGGTGCCCCGATCTTCTGCAACACGATCGCCAGAATACCGCCGGTGGCGGCATATTGAACAAGCGCGATGTTGGGAAACTTCATCAGCGAATAGACGGCACTCATGCCGATCGCCACCAGCATGAGATCACAGGCGCGCATCAGCACGTCGACAAGAAATTGAAACATGATTTTCGTCCTGTCCAACCGGCAAAGATCGAAAGCGCCGGCATCCCGAAGGTCTTTCCTCAGCATGCCGGCGCTGACGGTGATTACTGTGTGGCGACGGCCTTGCCGCTTTCGATCTTCAGGCGAAGGTAGGGCTGGGTGCTGCGCTGCCCGTCGGCATCCAATAGGATCGGGCCGGTGGCACCTTCGTAGCTCTTGCCGATTTCGGCGATCGCGTCTTCGATCTTCTGCGGATCAAGCGACTTGGCCTTGTTGATGGCGGCGGCCACGAGCATGACGCCGTCATAGGCGAAACCGTTGAAGGTCGAGGTGAACCCGCCCTTGTACTTGGCTTCATAGGCTTTCTGGTAATCACCGCCATTGCCGCCGATATAGTTGAGGTCCATGCCGATCTGGCCCTCGACATATTGCGGATCGCTGTCGGCGGTACACATGGTCAGATAGAGCCCATACCACTTCTTGTCGTTGAGCCCGAGCTCGAAGCTTTCGCGGTTGATCGTCGCCGATTCCTTGCCATAGGCGGTGTAGACATAGAGATCCGGCTCACCGGCGGCGAGCTGCTGCAGTTCCCGGCGATAGGTCGTTTGCCCCTCGGTATAAAGCACGGTTGAGGTGATGGCACCGCCGAGCGACTTGAACTTGGCGGCAAAGGCATTGGCGATGCCCTGGCCATAGGCATTGTTCGGGGCGATGACCGCGACGTTCTTGGCACCACCGGAGAAGACATCCTGAGCGGCAAAGGCCCCGGAAACGTCATCAAGCCCGATGACGCTGAAAGCGCCCTTGCCCAGGCTGCGGATCTGGGTGCTGGAGCTGCCGATATTGATATGCACCCGATCCTGCTGCAGCAGGTATTGCGCGATCGGAATAGTGATACCAGACGAGAATTCCCCCAGGACGACGGGGATCTTGTCGACGGTCACGAGCTTCTTCGCCGCATCGAGTGCCGTCGCCGTCCGCCCGCCGGAATCTTCGGTGATGATCTTCAACGGATGGCCAAGCACGCCGCCGTCGGCATTGATCTTCTCCAGCGCCAGCTCCATGCCCCGCCGCTGGTCGTCGCCCTGCGTCGCGCTGGAACCGGAAAGCGGCAGGACGGCACCGATCACCGCCTCCTGGGCATAGGCCGCGACCGATAAGCCCAGAACGAATACACCACTCAACAAAATGCTTTTCATGCGACACCCCTTTTGTTGGAATTTATTGTCGACAATAGAAACGACAATAAAGAACCGCGTCAAGTGCGGTGCAGTATTTTTTTTGCAGTGCATCAATCGCCCATTTCCGTTGCCGGCGGAGAGGCGGTTAGAATGTGCGTGAATACCTTACGAAAGTGGGTTGACACAAAACCCTGTGCCGTCATTTATTGTCGACAATGTTTTCGACAGGAAGCGCGCGCTATGCATGCCTTGATTCTTGGTGGCGGTGTCGTCGGCATTACGACGGCCTATCAACTTCTCCAGGATGGCCACGACGTCACCGTGCTGGAGCAGGAGAGCCAGGTAGCGGAGAGCGCCAGCTGGGGTAATGCGGGCATGATTGCGCCTGGACATTCCTTCGTCTGGTCGTCTCCTGCTGCACCGAAGATCCTGCTGAAATCGCTGTTCCTGAAGAACCAGTCGCTGCGCTTTCGCCTATCCGCCGACCCGCATCTCTACAGCTGGTCGCTGCGGTTCCTGCGAGAATGCACGGCGCAAAAGGCCCGCTTGAACACGCTTCGCAAGCACCGTCTTGCGACCCATTCGCAGTCGGTTCTTCAGGAGGTCGTTTCCCGCGAGAAGATCGATTATGATCGTACGACATCGGGGATCATCTACTTCCACCGGAACAAGGCGGCGCTTGATACAGGCGTGCGCAACATGAAGCTTCTGGAAAGCGATGGCCAGCAAATCCGCGTGATAGATGCCGACGAGGTCGTCCGCCGCGAGCCAACCCTGCTTGCCTCGCGCAACCTCATCGCCGGCGGAATACTCTGCCCGACGGACGAGACCGGCAGCTCATCGAAATTCACCAAGGCGCTCGCCGATATCGTCCGCAGCCGCGGCGGCCGCATACTCACCGATACACGGATCCTGAAGCTGGAACGGAGCGGCGACAGGATCACACGGGTCGTGACCAGCAGGGGCGATTTCTCCGCGGATTGTTACGTATTGAGCCTGGGCAGCGAAAGCCCCCTGTTTGCCCGCAAGATCGGCCTTTCGCTTCCCATCTATCCGATAAAGGGCTACTCGCTCACCATTCCGATCACCGATCCGGACCTCGCCCCGAAAGTGCCCGTCCTCGACGAGCACTTTCTCGTGGCCATCACTCCGATGGGAGATGCGATCCGCGTCACAGCGACGGCGGAATTTGCCGGCTACGATCGGTCGCACAAGCCGTCCGACTTCGCATTTATGATGGACGTGGCCCGCTCGCTATTTCCCAAGGGCATCGCGTATGACCGAGCCCATATGTGGGCAGGCCTCAGGCCTATGACGCCCGACAATCTCCCCGTTCTCGGGCGCAGCAAGATCGATAATCTTTGGCTGAATACCGGACATGGCCATATTGGCTGGACGATGTCGCATGGCTCGGCGCGGATCATTGCTGATTTGATGGCCGGCCGGGATTCACCCGTCGATCTCGACACTGTTCCCTTGGTAGCCGCCTGACGCGCGATAGTTTGAAACCGCACCTAATCCAACACCCAGAAAAGGAGAACACATGAACCAGATCACCCGATTTGGCACCGGCCCGAGAATGTCGCAGGCGGTCATCTACGGTAATCTCGTTTTTCTCGCAGGCCAGGTCGCGCTTCGCGCGCCTGGCGCCTCCGTTGCCGACCAGACGGCCGACATCCTTGCAAAAACGGATGAACTTCTCGCGGAAGCGGGTTCCGACAAGAGCAAGCTTATTTCCGCATCGATCTGGCTCACCGACATTGCGACCTTCGACGAGATGAACGGCGTCTGGGACGCCTGGGTCGTTCCCGGCCAGACACCGGCGCGAGCCTGCGTCGAATCCAGGCTGGCCGCTCCGCAATTCACCGTCGAGATCGCCGTCATCGCCGGTATCTGACAGCTGCCGGCGCGGCTTCAGAGCATGACCGCGCCGGTTCCGATTGACAGGTTGCATGGCATGAGCGCATTGGTCCGGTTGCCCTATCGCCGAAACCCCAAGGATCAAGACGTGTTGGCACAGAAACCTGCGAAGACCGGACCTCGTGTGTATGAGGAAATCCGCCGTATGGCGATGGAATACCGGTTCAAGCCGAACGAGCGGATCAACGAGCTTGAGCTGGCGGCCAGAATGCAGGTGAGCCGCAGTCCTATCCGCGAGGCCTTGCAGCGGCTGGTCACCGAAGGGTTGATCACCTTTCAGCTCAATCGCGGCTTTTTCTGCCGCGGCTTCGATGTCGAGGAAATCCTCAACCTCACGGATGTTCGAATTCTTCTCGAGGAGCGGGCCGTATTGCTTGCGGCCGAACACGCAACCGATCTCGAGCTGAGGACCTTGGCCGACTGGTGGCAGAAGACATCGGCCATGGCGGATGCGCTTTCCAGCGCGGACCTGACCGCAAAAGATGAGGAGTTCCACATGCGGATTGCAAACCTCTCGCGCAATCCCGAACTCGCCAAGATGATCGAAGGCATCAATACGCGCATTCACTTCGTGCGGCACATCGAGGTCGAGAAACATCGCCGCCTCTCCACGACCTATACGGAGCATAACAACATCGCCGAGGCGATGCTGAAGCGGGACGGCAGGACGGCAGCGACCCTCATGGGGGACCATATCCGGATCAGCGCCACGGACGCCGTGGACACGGTGAAGGAAGGCCTGGCCCGCATCTTCATGCGGGACGATTGATCGTGGCCGCGATCGATCAGCAGCAACCTCGCGGCGCGTCATGGAGTGGGATCGGCAATCTGCTGATCGTCTACCTCGTCTGGGGCAGCACCTACTTTGCCGTCAAGGTTGCGGTGACCGGACCCGCGGCCATCGCCCCGCTCCAACTTCAAACATGGCGCATATGGGCCGCATCCGCGCTGCTGATTGCGCTGGCGATGTTCCGCACGAAGCGTCTCCCGGCCTTGTCCGTCCGGGAACTCGTCATCTGCGCGGTATCCGGCATCCTCATGTGGGTTGGCGGAAATGGGCTCGCCACACTCGCCTCGCGGCACGCCGCGTCCGGCTTCGTTGTCATGGCTATGGGTGTGATCCCGATATGGACCACGCTGATCTCCAGCATCATCGAGCGCACGCGCCCGTCGCACGGTACCGTTGCCGGCCTTGCCCTTGGCCTGCTGGGTCTCGTACTTGTCGTTGGACCACCTGTCGTCCTGGCCAACGACGCATCCGTCGAAACCGGGTATTCCCTCTGGCTGGCGTTCGTGCTTTGCGCCGCAGGCATGACGTGGTCGCTCGGCAGCCTGATCCAGAAACCATTGTTCAAGACGATTTCGCCGGTCTGGGCCGCGGGGCTGCAGACACTCGCGGCGGCGATCGTTCTGACCGGCATCTGCTCGGCGAGCGGTATCACGCTTGCGCCGCCGGTCGATCTATCCTTCTCCCAGATCGCCGCTTTTCTTTATCTGGTCATATGCGGCTCCGTGATCAGCCTGCTTGCCTATATCGCTGTGATAAGACTCTATCCGCCGGCCATCGCCTCGACCTTTGCCTACGTCAATCCCCTCGTCGGCGTCCTGCTTGGATGGATTGTGCTCGGCGAAGAGCCGGCGCTGATTTCCTTGGTCGGGATTTCGGTGATCCTGGCCGGTGTCGCCGTGATCATGTTGACCCCTCGGCGCAATTGACCCGAGGCTTTGAGACGGTTCTATGCCCTCGTAGAAGTGATGAGCGGGCGAGCCTGCGAGCGCAGTTAAAAATAAGCGCTGGGCGAGCATCCGAGTGATCGGCGGAACATGGCGGAAAAGGCGCTTGGGCTGTTGTACCCGCACTCAAAAGCAACGTCGAGGATGCTTCTTCCTTCCGCCAGCATGGTCAACGCATTGAGCATTCGGGCTTGTTGGCGCCAGTGCCCGAAACTCATGCCGGTTTCACGCTTGAACTGCCGCATAAAAGTCGCTCTGCTCATGTGAAGCAGAGATGCCGCAGCTTCTATGGGAAGGTCTTGCGTCAAATCGTTGCGGAACTGCTCGCATATTTGCGCCAGCTCGGGATGCTTCGGAATCGGCAACTTGAGTGGCTGCACTGATTGGAAGGAAAGTTCCATCAGAAGCAACCTGACGATGGCGTCTATCCTGTCACGACTTGCCGGGTTCTCGGCGAGGTTGGCGAGTTTCAGGATCAATTCCCGCACGAGAGGCGTGATCTCGACGACAACGCATTCGCCGGGGAGACCGTGCATCTCGCTGGTGTCGATCAGAAGTGACCGGAATTGCACGCCTGCATGGCTGGATGTTTGGTGCTCCAATCCGGGCGGAAGCCAGACAGCCCGGCTTGGCGGGACGACCCAGGTACCCTCATCCGTTGTGATCGATACGACCCCGCTGACCGCGTAGAGAAGCTGCGCCTGTTCGTGCGTGTGCTTCGGCCCCGAAAAGCGATGTCCGTCATGCGTAATGACGGCGATCTCGTTCGTGATGTTTACGCCGCTTTGCAAAAATGATCCTTTCACGACGATAAGTGATCATCCTGCGTTAGAATATCATTTTGGGAACGAGTAGGGTAGCCATCTAACAACAGAAAGTTCTTCGCCAGGTGTTCACCCGCAACCGTCTCATTGACAGCATCCAAGCGCTGCACTCCACGGCGTTCGGCGTGGTCGTTGCACGCGCGGCCCGCCCGCTCCTTTTGTTGGTGATTTCCGTTGCGCTGCGACTTACCGGCGGTCGCCGGGCCTGACGGCTTCCCGGCGATCGTAGTCGGCCGTGTCGAATCCTTTACAAATCGCACCGCACCGGATCATGCCATGTTGACCAATCCTGAAACCAAATATCGTCCTTTTGTATCTCCTATCGACCTGCGGGATCGAACGTGGCCATCCAACCGGCTCACGAAACCGCCGCGATGGCTGTCTACCGATCTGCGCGATGGCAATCAGGCGCTCGCCGATCCAATGGATGTCGAGCGCAAGCTGCGCTTTTACGACATGCTGCTGTCTGCTGGCTTCAAGGAAATCGAGATCGCTTTTCCATCGGCGTCCCAGACCGAGTTCGACTTCGTTCGCGCTCTGATCGAAGAGGCGCGGATCCCCGATGATGTGACGATCCAGGTCCTGACTCAGTCGCGGAAAGACCTGATCGCGCGAACTTTTGCATCGCTGGATGGGGCGAAACAGGCGATCGTCCACCTGTATAACGCAACCGCTCCGCTGTTTCGACGCGTCGTCTTCGGTATGGAGCGGCATGAGATCATAGACCTGGCCGTTACCGGCGTCACTGCGATGCTGGAGGAAAGCCTTAAACGGCAAGAGACGACATGGACCTTCGAATACTCGCCGGAAACTTTTTGCTTTACGGAGCCGGATTTCGCTCTCGAAATTTGTGAACGTGTGCTTGATGTTTGGCAGCCAACGCCGGAGCGACCGGTGATCCTCAACCTGCCGGCAACTGTCGAGGTGGCAACGCCCAACGTTTATGCCGATCAGATTGAATGGTTCTGCCGCAACATCTCGCGCCGCGAGGCCGTGGTGATTAGTGTGCATCCTCACAATGACCGCGGTACGGCCGTGGCTGCGGCCGAGCAGGCAATGCTGGCTGGGGCCGATCGCGTCGAGGGCTGCCTGTTCGGCAACGGCGAGCGGACCGGCAATGTCGACCTGGTGACGCTGGCACTGAATTTCTATACGCAGGGGATTGATCCGAAGCTCTATTTCCCCGCGATCCGCGACGTTGTGAAGACCGTCGAGCATTGCAACGGGTTGCCGGTACATCCGCGCCACCCCTATGCCGGCGAGCTGGTGCACACGGCCTTTTCGGGCTCGCATCAGGATGCGATCCGCAAGGGTTTCGACGCTCATGGCCAACGCAATGATGGAGTTTGGGAGATGCCTTATCTGCCGGTCGATCCGGCGGATATAGGAGAGACATACGAAGCTGTCATTCGTGTCAACAGCCAATCCGGCAAGGGGGGGATCGCCTGGGTGGTGGAGCAGGACAAGGGCCTGAAACTGCCCCGGTCACTACAGATCGATCTCAGCCGGCGTGTCCAGGAGTTCGCGGACAATACCGGCAAGGAAATCACCGCGGCAATGATCTGGTCGATCTTTGAAGACGCTTACAATCTGACCGGGCCACAGCCGTTCGAGCTCGTGGGATATCAGGATGGAAACCCGCGCAGAGCCGGAAAGCAGCGCGTCTTTGTTGGGCGAATCCGGCACAAGGGCCGCGAGATTGCGATCACGGGTCGCGGGAATGGCCTGATCTCCAGTGCGGTCTCCGCGCTGGAGGAGGGTTGCGGCGTCACGCTGGAAATCCTCGACTACCACGAACATGCCCTGAAACGCGGCACAGATTCCCAGGCAGTCGCCTATCTGGAATGCCGCGCGCGCGACGGCCGCAAGGTCTTCGGAATCGGCATCGACGACGACATTGCCACAGCTTCGGTCAAGGCCGTCCTCAACGCAGCGAGCAACAGCTGATCAGATCAAAAAGTGGGCGATCCCGCGTCGCTGCTCAGGATCGAGAAAGAAGTGAATTTCCCGGATTCAGCGCCACGCCGGCATTTTCTGACGTCGATTATTCGCCCGATGTTCCATACGGGCGTGAGCGCTGGATCGCCTTCACATAGGCGGCTGATCGATCGTCAATTCACGGGCCGGACTGTTAGCGCGATCGCACTCGAGTCGGCTTCGGTGACATCTCCTATTTCATCCACGCGTTCAGCCGGCGATATGGGCTGACGTTATCTGATGCTCGCGCGAACGCAGCCTCGGAAGACTGGGTCGTGTCGACCACGTTACATCAGGCGCTTGTGGTCTCCGATGACGGAGATATGCTTTGGGAATGATGACTTCTCCTTGGCCCGTCTACCTTTTCAGAAGCGCGGGTTTCGGCCCGTCCGGTAATACAGTGGTCAGCGTTGCGCCGCTGGATTGCGTTGTTGCGGTTTACGGTAACGGAGGTGTCATTGGCGAGGGTGGCCTGTCTTCCACCTTTGGCGGGGCGGCAGTCTTCAAGAACGATGCGTCCGGGGATTACTTCGTCGGCGTATGGGGAGCACGCAACGCCTCGCGTTTCCGCAAGGAGCTTCGGACTCATATGCGGATTGCGGTTCACAAGGAAGCGCCAGACGCGCGGCTTTCTTTCTGGGGAGCGGAAAAAGAGCGCCCTAAGCCTGTGCGCAAATGAAGGGCAACCAGATTTTTGGCTGCGCCAACGCCAGCAAGCCGGCAAACGACATCCTCGCCAGCAGCCTGCGAATGACCCCGAACGGTCGTGCTTAGCGCTCGCTGCCGTAGAGCGTTGTCGCCGGTCCGCGTAAGCCCGCTATTCGGCGGATTGCTCTTGCGCAGTCACGACTATCCAATTGAGGTCGAGATGCGATATGTGGGGAGCATGAGTGACCCGACAGAAGACCAACTCGCCGCGCTCGGCACCGCGTTCGAGACCTTTGCACGCCGATACAAGCTTGCCGACGCGTTGCGGTCCGAGCGGCCACTTGCCGAGCTCGACAAGGCGGTGCTCCTCTACGTTGCAGAGCATGCTGGTTGTGGCCCGACCGATGTTGCGAGATTTCTTGCCGTACCCACCACGACGCTTTCGTCGGCCACGGACCGCCTCGTAAAGCGCGGTTTCCTGAAGCGCGAGCGTATTGAAGCCGATCGCCGGGCGGTGGCCCTTACCCTGAGCGAATCCGGCGCGATATATGCGCAGGCCCAGGTCGAGGCCTATCGACAGATGCATATGCTGATGCTTTCTCGCCTTTCGCCCGATGAACGAGATCAATTCATCGCGATGATCACAAAAATCGTCTACAACGACAGTTGAGTAGTCCGAACTTCGTCATATCTTGTTAAATGTGCCGCACGATTGGCATGGCACAGCAGATGGAGCGAAGTCATGACGATACGGGTAAACGGCACGGAAGTTTCACCGCCCGATGATGCGCGGGTATCGCTGCTCGACCTGTTGCGCGAGCATCTCCACCTCACCGGCACCAAGAAGGGATGCGACCAGGGCGCCTGCGGCGCTTGCACGGTTCTACTCGATGGCAATCGCGTTTTATCCTGTCTCACGCTCGCCGCGCAGGCGGAGGGGAGCGACGTCCGGACGATTGAGGGCCTCGCCGGTGAGGGCGACGATCTGCATATGCTGCAGCAAGCCTTCGTTGAATATGACGGCCTCCAATGCGGCTATTGCACCCCGGGTCAGATCTGCTCGGCGATCGCCATGGCGGACGAGCTACGGCGGGGCGACCCCAGCTACGTGACCCGCGATATTGCCGCAAGTCCGCCCCCGGTGACGCGCGCGGAGATCCGCGAGCGCATGAGCGGCAATCTCTGTCGCTGCGGCGCGCATAATGGCATTGTTGAAGCGATCGAGCACATGCTGAGGGAGACCGCGGCATGAGGACGTTCGAATATATCCGCGCGGCGGATCGAGCCGATGCCGTGGCGCGCGCCCGAAGAGGCGCCAGGTTTCTAGGCGGTGGAACCAACATCGTCGATCTGCTGCGCCAGAATGTCGAACAGGCAAGCGAACTGGTGGATGTCAGCCGGCTGGATGGCGCCATCCGCCAAAGCGACGGCGGCGGGCTGCTGATCGACGCGTCGGTTCGCAACGCCGCCCTTGCCGCACACCCGCTCGTACGCCGCCGCTATCCCGTGCTTTCACGCGCGCTGCTCGCCGGCGCCTCCGCACAGATCCGCAACATGGCGACGGTCGGGGGCAATATCCTCCAGCGTACGCGTTGCATGTATTTTTACGATGTCGAGGGCGCACGCTGCAATAAGCGGCAGCCGGGCACCGGCTGCGACGCACTCGATGGGTTCAATCGCTATCATGCAATCCTGGGTGCGTCGGACCAGTGCGTCGCAACGCACCCTTCCGACATGTGCGTTGCGCTTGCCATGCTCGATGCCTTGATCCATCTCTCCGGCCCCGACGGTAAGCGATCGATCCGGCTAACGGATTTTCACGTTCTGCCGAACGCCTCCCCACACATCGAGACCGTGCTGAAACCGGGAGAGTTGATCACCGGCGTTGAACTGCCGCCGCCTTCGGACGCAGTCACGCATTCCGAATATCGCAAGGTCCGCGATCGCTCCAGCTACGCTTTCGCACTGATCTCCGTCGCAGGCGGCCTGGCGCTGACGGATGGACGCGTTACCGAAGCCCGGATTGCGCTCGGCGGTGTCGCCGCCAGGCCATGGCGGGCGGCGCGGGCGGAAGCGGCGCTGATCGGCGTTGCGCCGACCGAAGAGGCTTTCCTAGCCGCAATCCGCGAAGAACTTGCCGACGCGCAGCCGCTGTCGGGCAACGCTTTCAAGATTGTCCTTGTCGAACGAACGGTAGTCGCTCTGCTGGCCGCGCTCGCAGGAGCACACCAATGACCAAGTTGCAGAATGCCATCGTCGGCGGCGTGCGCGCTGTCCTTGGCCATGTCCCGGCGAGCTGGTTGCCCGGTGGCACCCCGGATCCGCTGATCGACAAGCGTGTCGCGCTCGGAAGGCAGCAGTCGCGTGTCGACGGGCCCGATAAGGTCCGCGGGGCGGCGCAGTTCGCCGCGGAAGTTCCGATGGACGATCTCCTCTACGCCGCCTTCGTCCATTCCACGATCGCCCGCGGCAACATCGCCGACCTGGACGTGTCCGCAGCCGAAGCGGCGCCCGGCGTCGCGCTGGTCATGACCTACCGCAACACGCCCAAATTGGGTGTTCCGCCGACCGTGGGACTGACCAACCTCAAGGCTGCCGGCAACCACACACTGCCGATCATGCAGGACCCCGAGATCCGCTGGAACGGTCAGGTTGTTGCGGTGGTCCTCGCCGAGACGCGCGAGCAGGCCGATCACGCGGCCACCTTGGTCCGCGTGCGCTATGCCTCCGCACCGGCCCGTACCCGGTTCGAGGAGGGCAAGAACAGCGCCTATACGCCGGAGTCGATCCTCGTCGAGCGCAACCGCCTGGACAAGGGCGATGCACGCAGGAAGCTCGCCGAGGCGGCCTTCAAGGTTGACGCCGTCTATAAGACGCCTTGGGAGAACCATAATCCGATCGAGCCTCATGCCGCGACGATTGTCTGGCGGGATGGCAAGCTGATCGTTCACGACGCGACCCAGATGATAAACGCCACCGCCGGTTCGCTCGCGAAGGTCTTCGGGCTGAAGGCGGACGAGGTACATGTGAGCTCGCCCTATGTCGGTGGCGGGTTCGGCGCGAAGGCCATGTGGGATCACCAGATCCTCGGCGCGGCCGCCGCAAAGCTCGCGGGTCGTCCGGTGCGTGTCACCCTCTCACGCGCCAGCATGCACCGGCTGGTGGGCGGGCGCATGCGGACCGAGCAGCGGGTGGCGCTGGGCGCGGATGCAGAAGGCAGGCTCAAGGCGCTGCTGCACCACGGCTATGGCGTCAAGCCGCGGCACAGCGTCTGCGACGAAGGGTTCAGCCTCACCGGTCGGTCGCTCTACGCCAGCGAGAGCTTCGATGTCGTCCAGCATTATGTCGATCTCGACCTGCTGGCGAACAGCTTCATGAGGGGGCCAGGTGAGACGCCAGGCACCTTCGCGATCGAGTGCGCGATGGACGAACTGGCCCACGCGCTCGGCATGGACCCCATCGAACTGCGCCGACGCAATGCCGCGACCCGCGACGCCGTGAGCGGGGCACCGCACTCGCAGAACGCCATGATGGAGGCGTATGACCTCGGGGCGGCGCGCATCGGCTGGAGCCGGCGCACGGCTGAGCCCGGTAGCCGGCGTGAAGGCGAGTGGCTGATCGGCATGGGCTGCGCGAGCGGCACCTTTCCGTTCACGCGGATGCCGGGCACATCCGCTCGGATCACTATCGACGGCAACGGCGACGCCCATGTCGCCAGTGCGGCGCACGAAATGGGTATGGGCACCGCGACGGTCCAACGACAGCACGCCGCCGATCGCCTGGGCCTCCCGCTCGATCGCGTCACGGTGACGATCGGGGATTCAAGCCTGCCTTTCGCAAGCTTCGCCGGCGGGTCGTCGCAGACGGCCTCGCTGGCGGCAGCCGTCAGCGCGGCGAGCGGGAAGCTTGCGGTTCAACTCATGCGGCTGGCTGGCAACGACACGCCGCTGGCGGGCCTCAAGCCGAGCGAGGTCGAGTTCGCCGACGGCGGCTTGCGCAGCGTCGACGATCCGGCCCGCCACGAAAGCTTCACCTCCATCCTGCGCCGCGCCGGTCGAAGCGAACTGAGCGCGATCGGGGAAAGCGGCGCGCCGCTGGAGATTCTCAAATTCTCGATGCACAGCACTTCCGCGATCTTCTGCGAACTGCGTGTCAGCGACGTCACGGGCGAAATCCGCGTGGACCGTCTGGTCGGAGCCTTCGATTGCGGTCGCATCCTGAACGCCAAGACGGCGGCAAGCCAGTTCAAGGGCGGCATGATCATGGGCCTCGGCATGGCCTTGACCGAGGAGACCCTGCTCGACGAACGGACCGGCCGTATCATGAGCACGTCTCTGGCCGACTATCATGTGCCGGTGCATCTCGACGTGCCTGACATCGATGTCTTGTGGACCGACATCCCCGATCCGCGCGCACCGCTGGGGGCGCGCGGGATCGGCGAAATTGGAACGACCGGCGTGGCGGCGGCCATTGCCAACGCGGTCTTCAATGCAACAGGCAAACGCTTGCGCGACCTGCCTCTAACACTCGACAAGCTGATCTGATCCCGGCTGCTGGCGGCGTGGTCTGTCGAGCCGTCAGCAGCCAAAGGCTGGGCGTAGAGCGGCCGGCTGAGAACCTTCGGCCCCTTATAAAGATCCAGCTCCTTTCCGGACCGGATTTTGATCAGGCGCATCTACGAATTCCACCACTCTCGCGCGGTCCCAATGCCTGCCGCGGCGCCATTACGGCTCCATGATGACCCGGCCAAGTGGCTTCGCTCTCTCCGCGAAATCATGGGCGGCCCTGGCTTCAGAAAGGGGGAAACTCTTTCGATCCTAACCTCGATCTCGCGGTTCTCCAGCGCGACCAGTAACGCGTCGACCGTCGAGCGTATCCGGGGCCTTTCGAAAAGCCGGCCCATGAAGACCCCGTGCAAAGTCTGATTTGACTGCATGGCCGGCCACAGATCCACCGAAAGGTTTCCACCGCCCGCGTTCCCCACAAACACGAGACGGCTCTCGGGCGAAAGAACAGCGAGCGAAGAAGGCAAGGTGGCGCCAACGGGATCGATAACGAGATCGACACCGTTGCCTCTCGTGATGTCTTGCACGGCTTCAACAAGGTCTTGAGAGGACCGATCAATAACGTGATCGGCGCCAAGCGACGATATTTTTTCCAGCCGCTTTTCCCCGCTTGAGACGGCAATTACCGTTGCTCCCGCTTGCGCTGCGAGTTGCACCGCTGCGAGGCCAACTCCGCCGGCAGCGCCCTGAAGGAGGACCGTCTCATGACGAAGGAGACCACCCCTGCCAGGTCCGCAACACATTGCCGCCTCGTCTGGTAGACCAAATCCACCCCTGCCATTTTTTGAGCAGAGACGAGAATGCCGGCTTTTCGATTGCAAAGCACGGCTAATCAGTCCGCGCGGAATTTCCCAACTAATCATTCCGACTTGCCCGATTTATTTTGGGACGGAATGAGATTTCGGACTGCGAGCCGAAACGGATGACGCCCCACGATTGTTGCACTTCAACAGGAGACGAAATCCAGATGTCAGACGCACACGATAGCAAGATTTTCGAAGTTACCCGACGACAGGTGTTGGAGGTTGGAACGATTGTTTCAATGTCTGGAATGCTCCCGGCAGCTGCACAGGCACAAGGTTCGGTCTCACAACCCACGCCGGAGAACGGCGCGACGGTCAGGGTCAGCTTTCAAATCAACGGCCAGCCGGGTGCCATGGAGATTGATGCCCGGGCATCCTTGCTGGATATGCTGCGTGAGCGACTGGGTCTTGCCGGCGCCAAGAAGGGATGCGACCACGGTCAGTGCGGTGCCTGCACTGTCCACATCGACGGGCGTCGGGTCGCTTCCTGCCTGACACTCGCCGCCAAAGTCGATGGCCGCACCGTCACGACCATCGAAGGAATCGGCAGCGCGGACGCTCTACATCCCATGCAGCAGGCGTTCATCGACCACGATGCGTTGCAGTGCGGCTACTGTACGCCCGGTCAGATCATGGCGGCAATTGCTTGCGTGAAGGAAGGCCATGCGTCTACGCCCGAAGACATCAGGGAATATATGAGCGGCAATATCTGTCGATGCGGAGCCTATGTCGGCATTGTCGCTGCGATCCAGCAGGCAGCTCCCCAGATTGAGCGGGGCTGAGCCATGAGGTCATTATCCTATGTCCGAGCCGGGAACGTTCGCGAAGCAATCGAGGCATTTGCTGCGGCTGGCGAAGGCGCACGTTACATTGCCGGCGGAACGACGCTGTACGATCTGATGAAGCTTGGCGTCGAACGCCCCGCTCACCTGATCGACATCGCCTCCCTTGAAGGGGCCGACCGGATCGATACACGTGGCGACGTTCTGTTTTTCGGTGCTGGAGCGCTGATGGCGGACGTTGCCGAAGATGATGTCATACGCCGTGACTATCCGGTTCTCGCCGAGAGCCTTTCGAAAGCGGCGTCCCAGCAACTCCGCAACATGGCAACCGTCGGCGGCAACCTGCTGCAGCGAACCCGCTGTCCCTATTTCAGAAACGGTGCGATCGGTGCTTACCCGTGCAACAAGCGGGAGCCCGGCTCCGGATGCGCCGGTATCGGTGGCGTTGATCGCGGGCAAGCCGTTCTCGGCGCCAGCGACGCTTGTAACGCCGTTTCGCCGGGTGACTGGCCCGTAGCGTTGACGGCGATGGACGCGACGATAGAGATCAGCGGTCCCGCCGGAACACGGTCGGTCCCGATTTCCGACTTTTACCGGTTGCCCGGCAACACACCACATCTCGAATTCGCGATCGAAGCCGGCGAGATCGTAACCGGGATATCCGTGCCGAAAACAGCAGCGGGCAGAAACTCAACCTACCTCAAAGTGCGCGACCGGGAGTCCTATGCCTTTGCGCTGGCGTCGGCGGCCGTGGCGCTTCGGATGGACGGCAATCATGTGCGACAGGCGCATATCGCTCTTGGCGGCGTTGCCACCCGCCCCTGGCGCGCGAGGGAGGCGGAGGCGCTTTTGAACGCTCAAACGATTGACAGGGAGATTGCATTGGCGGCTGGCAGAGCGGCATTCGCCGACGCCCGGGCAGGAGAACACAACGCATTCAAGATTGAACTTGGCGCTCGTACCCTTGCAGATGCCATCATGATCGCTGGAGGGAAGATTCAATGACACAGGAACCGACTGCTGACCGCCCTCGGATCGATGCCTATGAAAAAGTGCTTGGTCGCGCGCTATATGCGGCAGACCAGCCGATCACCGGCCTGCTTCATGCGATGACGGTTCCGGCAACAATCGCAAAGGGACGTATCGAAGCGATCGACGCGACCGCCGCACAGAAGGTGCCGGGGGTCGTGCGCGTTTTCACATATGAGGATTTCTCTCAGATCAAGACGACACCTGCTGCTCGCGGTGCCTATGGTCAACCCGGCAAGGGCCATCAGCCGATGACGAGCCCGGTCGTGCGCCACCGAGGCGAAGCGGTTGCCCTGGTTGTTGCCGAGACGTTGGAAGCCGCTATCGAGGGCGCCGAGGCTATCAAGGTCCGCTATGCCTCGGGGCCGTTCAGCGCTCGCATGGAAGACGAGCTTGCCAGCCCCGAGGCCGAGCCCGACCGCCAGCTATCCTCCGGTGATGCGCAAGCAGCGTTCGCTGCAGCCAATCATCGCATCGATGTGGAGTATCTGCATCCACAGCAGCATCATAATCCGATCGAGTTGATCTCGACGACCGCCGCATTCGAGGATGGCGAGCTTAGGATTTATGAGGGAACGCAGGCGGCGTCTGCCTTCGCCGGCGGCCTTGCAGGCATGATGGGAATGGACCCGACGCGACTGCGCGGCGTGAGCCCCTATACCGGCGGAGGCTTTGGGCAGAAGAACGGTATTCAAGAGCAGAGTGTGCTCGTAGCAAGTGCCGCCGCCCTGCTGCGCCGGCCGGTAAAACTCGTGATGCCACGCGGTCAGTTGTTTCATACCGCGTCCTATCGCCCACGAAGCCGCCACCGCATTCGGCTGGGGGCGGATGAACAGGGGCGTCTGCTGGCCGGGCTTTATGAAACGGTCCAGCAGAATAGCCGGTACGATGGATTTGCTTGTGACCACGGGGCCAATCCCCCACGGATGTACGGCTACCGTACCTGGCAGGGAAGTGACCGGATCGTCAGAGTCGATACGCAGACCCCCGGACATCAGCGCGCGCCCCATGAGCATCCCTCGAGCTACGCTACGGAATGCGCAATGGATGAACTCGCAGAGGCTGTCGGAATGGACCCGGTTGAGTTCCGCCTCGCTAACGACACCCAAAATGATCCGATCACAGGCAAACCTTTCTCATCCCGTCATCTCGCGGGCTGTTTGATGCGCGGAGCCGAAATGTTCGACTGGAACCGACGGCGGCGCGAGCCGGGCGCGTTGGTCGCGGACAATGGCGGCCTCATAGGCCTCGGCGTCGCATGCGGGAGTTACAAGGGATCGATGACCGCCGCCGTAACAACGCTTCGTCTTTTCGCAAGCGGACGATGTGAAATCGCGACCTCCGGTCACGAGATGGGGCAAGGCATCCGCAGCGTCATCGCTGCCGAGCTTATCGAGATTCTTGATGTGGACCCAACCAAGCTCGAAATTCGCATCGGCGACACCGGACATGCGCCACAGCATATAACCGCCGGCTCATGGGGAACGGGCAGCGTTGCGCCGGCAGCACGAAGCGCCGCGATGAAAATGCGGGAAGAGCTTAGCGCTCTCACCGGTGCTCCATTGTCGGAAGAACCGGTTCATGTCCAGCTTGCCCGAACCCGTCGCCTCTCCCTGGAAGTCACTGTCAACACGATCCCTCTCGGCAAGGACGGGCAAGTGATCGAGCAATTGCGCAGAGGCATCCCATCCACGACCGGCCCGGAATATCCCGAGTTCATG
This sequence comes from Shinella sumterensis, assembly GCF_004514425.2. Taxonomy (GTDB): domain Bacteria; phylum Pseudomonadota; class Alphaproteobacteria; order Rhizobiales; family Rhizobiaceae; genus Shinella; species Shinella sumterensis. The sequence goes on along the minus strand of NZ_MYFN02000015.1, from coordinate 33,013 downwards.
GCCTTCAGCTGGATCGCCCATTTCGCCGAAGTTCACGTGGAGACGTCAACCGGGCGTGTGCGCGTTAAACGCGTCGTCAGCGTTGCCGACTGCGGCCGGGTCATGAACCGGCGAACGGCGGAAAGCCAGGTCAGGGGCGGTGTCGTCTGGGGAATTGGTGCGGCGCTTCGTGAGGCGGGTGAAACAGACCCTCGCTTCGGCGGCGTGCTTAACAACGATCTTGCCGAATATGTCGTGCCGGTCAACGCCGACATCGGCACCATCGATGTCGATTTCATCGGTGAACCGGACTTCAAGCTCAACATGTCCGGCGTCAAAGGTCTCGGCGAAGTCGCAATGGTCGGAGCGGCCGCAGCCGTCGTCAATGCTGTCTACAACGCAACGGGCAGACGGATCCGGCATCTGCCAATACGCATCGAAGATTTGCTCTGACAGCCATGCCTCAACGGCAAGGCATGAAAGATGGAGAAAGGGCTAAGCATGCCCTTTCCCGTGCACAGTCCCGCGACAGAAAAAGAGGCATCCTATCCTCCAGCCTTTGAAATTCCGGAGTGCTTATTGCGTTGGAGCCTCCTGATGCGGACCGGCTGCAGCACCGCCTCTCCCAAGGCCGACATCCGCACTGGATCGGCAGCGACGTAGGACGGGTCGGCGATCAGACGGAAGACTTCATGTTGTCAAAACCCCACCAGCCGCCCGAACGGCCTCGGGGGTATCCACGTCCAGATGCGCCGCATCGCCGATATCCGTGTCGATAATCGGTAGCCCCGAAGTTTCGATGATATGTCGCGCTCCGACATCGCCCTCAAGCCGCATTACAGCGTCGCCAAGCGATTTGGGAAGAATGACCGGGTTGCCACGCTTTCCGCGCGAGACTGCGCGGACGATCGCGCGCCCGGAAGCAGAGCGGAAGGCTGCGATCAGGAGATTGAGATCGTCTGCCTTCACGCCGGGCATATCGGCGAGCATGACGAGAACACCATCCGCATCGCGCGCTACTCGAGCTGAAAACCCTGACATCAGCGAGCTTGCCATACCGGATGCATAGTCAGGGTTCTCCACAGCCGTCACATCCAGTCCGGACAACGCCGCCATAATCTCGCTTCGCCGGTGGCCTGTCACGACGATGACGGATGACGCGTCGGCAGCAAGGGCAGTCTTCGCCGTACGGCGCACCAGCGGCTCGCCATCGAACTCGGCCAACAGCTTGTGAGCACCGCCCTCGCCCATTCGGCTCGCCTTACCGGCGGCCAGAATGACCGCTGCGACAGTCGCCGCCCGGTGATTGTCCTCGAAGTTTTCCCGCGGCCGCGGCCTGGTCTCGATCTCCATCAGCAGCCCTCCGACACCCATGCCCGCCAGATCCCGGGCATCCGGCTTCTCACCCGCGAGAATGCGGTCCAGAACCCAATCGAAGCCGTTCTCTTTAGGGCTCCGGGCGCATCCAGGCGCCCCCACGACATAGGTCTCGCCGATCCGCCCAAGAACAATCAGGTTACCGGGATCGACTGGCATGCCGACGCTCAGAACCTCGCCACCTGCCTGGCGGATAGCTGCGGGTATGACATCGTCCTCATCGATTACCGCCGAAGCCCCAAAGACAATGACAAGCTTCGGAGAGCGTTCAGAGGTGGCCATCGCCTGGCCGATGGCGGTGGCAACGGCATCATGTCTGTGAGCCACCCGCTGCTCGCGTTCCAGCCGGTTGCCGTATGCCGCAAGCCGGCGCTCCAAGATACGCGCCATCTTGTCCATAACCGCAGGCTTCAGCGACGGCAGTTGCGTGGCGACAAGCGACACCGCGTGTTCTCTGAACGGTTTGACCCCGAAAGCCGCGGCCATTCTCAAGGCGTCACAAGCGGTCTCCACCTTGTTGCCCGGCAGAGCAAGCGGAATGATCTTGAACGTTGCCACCATGTCCCCAGCCCGGACACGCACATGATCGGCGAGACAGGCCAGTGTAATCGCCGGATCGATCCGGTTGACGCGATTGACGACATCACGATCTGCGACGAAGAGCCCGTCAGTTGCGGCATAAACGTTCACGCGCCCGGTCGCAGCTTCGGAGAAACGCAGGTGGTCCGGCGCGATAGCCGCAGCAAGCCGGCGGGCCGCCTCGTTTTCGTCGAGGTCGCCGTCCTCCATCCGCGCTGCGGTGACGCTGGCGATACCGGCCTGCTTGAGTGCCTCGACATCGGCTGGAGAAAGACGGTGCCCTTTGCCCAACGTCCGCTCCGGCAATCGGACCGCGTGCGCCAGTATTAGCCCCTCCGCACTGGCGACCGGAAACTCGCCGAATGTCATTGAACGTCGCTCTTCCGCAATATGATATCACGCGTTCGCAACGCCTCGATGATCTGTGCGAGGATGGCGACCGCAATCTCGGCCGGACTGGCAGCCCCGATAGGCAACCCGACCGGCCCGTTGATGCGGGCGAGCGCCTTGTCGGCAAAGCCCTCGGCCCTCAGGCGATCCAGACGCGATGCATGCGTTCTTCTGCTTCCGAGAGCCCCGACATAGAAGCAACCGCGACGCAGGGCCTCCGCAATCGGGAAATCATCTATTTTCGGATCATGCGTCACGGCAACGAGCGCAGTGTAAGTGTCAAGCGGCTTGTCCTTCAATGCATCCGCGGGCCAGTCAGTCACCAGGTTGATCCCGGCAAAACGCTCAGGCGTTGCAAATGCCGTCCGCGGATCAATGATACGGACACCAAAGCCAGCGAGTGCTGCCATCTTGGCTAAGACCTGACTGATATGAACGGCTCCGATAACAACGACATCGGGTGGCGGCAGATAAACGTTCAGGAAATAGCGAGCACCGTCAAGCTCGACAACGCTTGAACGCCCGGAGCGGAACGCAGAAGCCACCGCCTCGCCGAGAACACCATCAAGCTCATCACCTTCTGCAATGACGCTCGCATCGCCGCTGCCCATATCGGTAATCAATGCAGCCGCAACCCGCGCCCGCCTGTAGGCGTTCAGCCGCTCCAGCGTCGCAAGCTCCATCAGCCAAGCCTTTCTACATAGACGCGAATGCGTCCGCCGCAGGACAGGCCGACGCGCCAGGCCGTCTCATCGGCAACGCCGAATTCCAGCATCTTCGCCTCACCAGTGCTTATGACATCGAGTGCTTCGGAGATAACAGCGCCTTCGACGCAACCTCCCGAAACAGAGCCTTCAAAATTGGCGTCGCTATCGATCACCAGATGGCTCCCTGCTGGCCGCGGCGCCGAACCCCATGTCTCGATGACGGTGGCGATCGCGACCTCGCGGCCACTCTTCCTCCACGTTTCCGCGGTCACCAGTGGATCAAGGTCCATCATCATCTCGTTCATGCAGCACTCCTCGCGCTCTCCAAAGCATCCCGCCTCGTCGCCGGCCGGATCCGAACGTCGCTGGAAGATGATTTTATCATAACGGCAGTTCTCCTCGCCGTCATACCTTACCTTCCATACACTGCATCGAGTTTCGCTGGCGTCACCACCGATCAGGATCGCGTTCTTTGGCGCTCGTCCAATGGTTGTCAGCAGCCCCACTTTGAAATCAACATCATTCGCTTTGTCCGTGCAAAGGGTACGCGACATTGCAACGGCGATTCCAGTTGCATAAATGTATCCGGCCTCTCGCGAGTGGACTGCTGCTGCAGCCTGGTCATGATGAGATCCACACAGGCCGTTCTCAATAAACGGGCCACTATCATCCCGATACGGTGCACGATCCCCTCTGGTCGGCTTAGTACCAGCTCCAGACAACGGCTTGAGTGAGATTTCCTCTCACATGGGTTGGGTCGGTCCATTATGTTAGAGCCGAGCGCGAAGGGAGCAAAGCAATGTCGGCAGCTGCAACTGCGTTTTCACAATCATTCTTTCACGGAACCCGTGCAAATCTCCGGCCCGGCGGCATGATCACCGTCGGTTACCAGTCCAATTTCGCCGGCACGCCGTTGTCGTGGGTATATTTCGCAGGCACCATGGATGCAGCGATATGGGGCGCCGAATTGGCCGCGGGTGAAGGGCCCGAACGTATCTATGTGGTCGAGCCCACGGGCGCGTGGTTCGACGATCCGAATGTGACAGACAAGAGATTTGCGGGCAATCCGACGCTCTCATATCGATCACGGGACCCGTTGCGGATTATCGGAGAGGTCGTGAACTGGCAGGGCCATTCGGCGGAACAGATCCGGGAGATGAAAAACGGAATCGCGCGGTTAATGCAAGAAGGCAAGAACGTCATTATCGACTGACCGCGGTCAGCTATTGATACTGTTCCGGGCAAGGCCGGTCTCAGCCACCCCTGTGCTCCGAGGCATTCAACTTGGATGTAAGCCGGTCACCCGGACAAAGGGAAGCTCGTAAAAAACCAGGAGGGCCGCGCTGGTTCGGGCATGGGGTGGCAGTTCCGCTCCAGCCAGTTTTGTGGAGATGTTGTCGCGCAGCCGATAATAGCGCAGCATCATTGTCGCTGCGAAACCCATATAGAAGGGCGCGGCTTTCAGTGGCTCCAGCTTGAGGGCAAGTTCGTTTTCCGGTTTGCCGAGCGCCCATTCCGAGAGAATTGAACCGAGCATGAAGCCGGTCGGCACCGCGGCCCGAAAGACCGGTCAAAGCAACGACGCCCGGCGCGAGATCGTAAAAGCGCGGAACGGTGCGATATTGCATATAGAGCGCCTCTCTTACGGCCGCATCCTTGAACTGCGGGCGCTCCATGTTGAACGAGAGCGATTCAATCGTCGAGCCCGGCACGACATTGACGACCTTGCCGGCAAGGTCCTTCGCCTCGTCATAATGGTCGGGCGTGATCCATTGCAGACCCACGACGTCAATGTCGCCGGTCTTGAACTGGGTGTACATGACGTTGAGGTCGGGCACATACTTGTAGACCAGGCGCTCGATGTGCGGACCTTCACCGAAGTAATCCGTGTTGGCGTCAAGAAGGATGTAGTCGCCTGCAACCCGCTCCTTCCACTTGAACGGGCCTGTTCCAACCGGTGCGTTGTTATAGGCGGCGGTGTTGCGGTCGGCTTCCGCGCCGAGAAGATGCTTCGGTGTGATGAAGGTGGAGGCGAGGATCGAGGGATAAGGCGCGAAGGGTTTTTCCATTCTTCAGGTGATTTCCGTCGGCGAAACCACCGTCAGATCACGCACGAACTCATGTCCAGTCTTGCGCCATGAACGGAAGTTGGGATCGACCAGAAGTTCCAGCGTGAATTTCACGTCTTCGGCGGTGAACGGCTTGCCGTCGTGCCATTTCACGCCGTCGCGCAGCTTGACCTTCCAGTTGAGACCGTCGGCACTTCGGCGGCAAGAACCGCGACGAAGGCGCCCTTCTCATCGACATAAAACAGCGGGTCGAAGATGCTGAAATGGATATCTTCATCCACTTCGATATGTGGCATATGCGGATTGAATACGGTTGGCTCCTGCGAGAAGCCGACCGTCAGTTGGCCCTTGGCGTCCTTGTCCTGCGCCATGGCGCGGGAAAGCCAGGAAGGCCGGAAAGGACGACGCCGGAGGCGCCGAGCGCCAAAAGGCCGAGTGCCTGGCGGCGAGTCGCATTGATAAGCGGCTTGTTCTGGTCGGACATTTTTAGTTCCCCTTGTTCCGATGGTTGAACACGACGATTATTTTGCTTCCGCCTCTTTGGGGCGGTACTACTCCCGTCAGCAGTTGCCTGCCTCATGCGTCAAAAGGATCGGCGGCATGAGGCCGCCGGGCTTGCCATGTCAGAAGCCGCTGACCAGCTCGATCTTCGAACCGTCGCTGAAGCGGCTGAAACGGAAATCGCGACGATCGACAATCGGATCGCGGCCGGTGACGATATCCGCCATGAGTTTTCCCGCCGCCGGACCGATGCCGAAGCCATGGCCGGAAAAGCCGGTTGCGACATGGAAGCCCGGGATGGCGTCGATATTGTCAATCACCGGAATGGCGTCTGGCGTCACATCAATCATGCCCGCCCAGCGCTGGGAAATTTCGGCCTTTTCGAAGACCGGGAAGGCTTTCTTCAGCTCGGCAAAGGCCCCATCCGTCATGTCCATGACCGGAACGGGGTCGAGCACGCGGTTATATTCGAAGGGTGACGCCTCATCGAGCGTCCAGCGGCGCGGGATGTGCCATTCATCGTAAAAGCGGCCTGTCAGGCGCAAGTTAAGCGAGCGCCATTCATGTCGCAGGGCCGGCAGGAACTTCAGCGCATAACGGAAGGATGCCGGCACGATATCGACGACGTTCTGGAAGCCGTTCGCGATTGTATAACCACCGTCCAGACGTTTGCGGACGGCAAAACCGTTTGACCAGATTGCCTCATCCGGACCACCCTCCAGCGGTTTGGTGCGCAGCACGGAATTCATGACCTTGAGCTGCGGCAGGTCGAGGCCGTTATTGCCGAGGAAGAGGCTGGACCAGGCCCCACCCGCCATTACTGCCGCCTTGCAGGCGATTTCGCCGCGCTCCGTCACAACACCCGAGACCTTGCCACCGGAAAGCTGCAGGCCGCGCACCGCGCATTCGGTCAGGATGAAGGCGCCGCGGTCGCGGGCAGCTTCGGCGATGGCAGGGGCGGCGCGCTGCGGCTCGGCCCGGCAATCGCCGGCGGTATAGAGCGCACCGGCAACATCCATGTTAGAGTCAGGATATTTCGCCTTGAATTCCGCAGCACTCAGCATGCGGCTTTCAATCTGGTAGCCCTCCAGATTGCGGTTCCAGCGTTCGTGCTCGGAAAACTCCTTTTCGTTTGCACAAGTGAAGACGATGCCGGAACGCTTGAACCCGGTTTCTCGCCCCGTGCGGCGATTGAGATCCGCCCAGATGCGCAGCGATTCCGCCATCAAAGGCACTTCGCGCGGGTCGCGACGGGAAATACGCACCCAGCCCCAGTTTCGGCTGGATTGTTCGTGACCGATACCGCCCTTTTCGCACAGCGCGACACGCAGCCCCAGATCGGCAAGTTCGAGCGCGGTCGAGGTGCCGATAATGCCACCGCCAATTACAACGACATCGACTTCTTTCGGCAATTCCGCATCGCCATGGACGGGAACGACATAAGGACCGGGCATGTCAGAAAAACTCCTCGAGCTGGCAATTGACGGCGAATTCGGCGACGGAAGCCTCGTTCGGTAGGGAGAGCAGCATGGCAATGATGCGGGCGAGATCGGCAGGCTGGGTCATTTGATCTGCCGGTTGTTCGGACAGGGCCATCGCCATATCCGTGGCGACGAAACCGGGGCATACGGCAGTGGCACGCACGCCGCTTTCGAAGCCCGCCTGCCGGATGGCATGCGCAAGCGCGACCGCCGCGAATTTGGAGAGAGAATAGCTGCCGGCCGATGCGGACTTCACCCGCTTGCCGGATAGGGAAGCGAGGATGATGACCCGGCCACGGCCACTTTCGCGCAACGCTTCCCAGGCGGCCTTAACCAGTCGTCTCGGCGCCTTGACGTTGACCGCAAGCATGGCGTCAATGTCATCGTCATCCGCTTCGATTACCGTCTTCGGGATCATGATGCCGGCATTGGCGACGACGGCATCGATACGACCGAAACGCTGCAAGGCGTCGTCCGCCCAGCGCTTCTCGGCAGTCGCATCAAAAGCGTCATAGTGGGCAAGATGGACCTGTGCTTCATGGCCGATGGCCCATTGCGGCAACGATGGGCCGCGCATGCCCAGCGATACCGACCATCCTTCGCCAAGAAGAGTAGCGGCGACATGATCGCCTATACCCCTGTTTGCCCCTGATATGAGAGCCACACGTCCTGTCGTCTGCACCATCATGCAAGCCCCACAATATGCCGGTAGGCGCGACGCAGGATGTCGATGACCTGTTTCTGCTCGTCTTCTGGAATGAAGCTGAAGAAATCGCGCGATTGCTGCGGCACGATCTCGCGAACTTTCGTTGCAAGTGCCGAGCCGGCTTCTGTGATGTAAAGCTCCTGGGCGCGGCTGTCGTCCGGCGACACCTCCCGTCGGATCAGATCGTGCGACACCATCTGGTCGATGATCCTGCCCATTGCCGAGCGGTCCCGCATCGTCAGATGGGCTATCACCGATGGACGGATGCCCGGATAGTCATCAACGAGCAGCAGGGTCGTGATCTTCCCCGTTCCCTTCGCCACATCCAGTCCGTCCAGCCGGGCATCGAGATCACGCGAGACGGCTAGGTTGATCGTGCGGATGTAAAAGCTCAGCGTGTCTTCAAGCACATCGAGATTGATGTCAGTCGGCGATGTCGGCGGATTTTCAGTTGGTTTGGACATGGAGTTCCCGTTCGCATGGTCAAGGATCAGCGTTGGCGCACACGCGTTTCCGGCGTGCCGCAATGCAGGTTTTCGGCCATGTCGTATGTCAGTTTCGTGACTGAATGAAAGAGTAATTAGTGGACAAACGCAACTAGTTTTTACCTCCAAAATCACGTTTTATTATTTATATCAGCTGCTTACTGGCGGTGATGGATTTGCCGGACCCGGATTCACCGATGATGCACAGGATTTCACCTGCATGGAGGTCGAACGAGATATCTTTTACCGCGTGGGTGCGCTCCATTCCCGGCGGAAGATCCATCGTGAGATTGCGAACGGACAGCACCACGTCGGCTGACGTGGTTGGATGCGACATAAGTTCCCCTTGTTTTTTTGTAACTTTGTTCGCGTTGGCCGACGCGTCATGCGCCGAGGACAATATAGTGGACATTATCTACTATATTGTTCAGTAGCGATGACGCTCGCCGAATGAACCAGGTTTTTTGATTTTCACTGAGAACTGGAACTGGCGCCCAGTTCGTGATCCCTTGATTGCGATAGTCCACGAAGAACGGGATAATGATGAAATCCACGCCTTGGCCGCCGACGCCATCCATGGATCATGTCTCGTGGGATCCAGTCATCGGAACGACGAAGCGCATCGACGTCGAGCCGCTGCCTCGACGATCGCCTCCGCGTCGGCCGCATCATTCTTGTGTCGTTTGACGAAAGGCTTCCCGTAGACGGCGGAATCCGACTGCGTCCTCTTTTGGACATAAATTCGCCAGTCAGACTTTTGGATCGTCGTCCTCAGCGATTTTTCGCAAAAGGAACAGGAGCGCGACCTTTTCCGCCGGGTTCAGTCGCCTCATAGTCTGTTCACTGATGATATGTCCTCGCGGGTACATCTGCTGGAGGATGGCTTCCCCCTTCGGCAACAGTGAGATAATCACTTTTCGCCCATCGACCTCGTCTCTGGAGAGGTCAACGAGGCCGCGGGCCTTCAGGCGCTCGACGATACCCCGGATGGTGGCCTGATCGACGGAGGTGGCCTTGACGAGTTCAACCTGCGAGCTCGGACCGAGATCATGCAGGGCACACAGGGTTACGAACTGGACCGATGTCAGGTCAGGATCACTTGCGTTGCTCTGGAAGATGGAAAGGTGCCGCTGATAGGCCTTGCGCAGCAGGTGCCCGACCTGCTCAGTAACCTGGTAAAGCCCCGCCGCCTGCTCGTGCTCGTCTTTGTCATCAGCCATGATGGTGGCACCCGTATTGATATCTCATTCGTCTTCGTGCAAAACGCCGCAAATCGCAACACCATCTGTGCGCGAATTTCATCCATTGCAGGCGCTTCGCGCGCAACGCCGGAATTTGCCACGCAGCGTCAAACTGCGTGGCGATAGAACATGGGCCTATTCGAGCACCTGATCTTTCGATTCCGCATTGATCAGCCAAACGCTGACAGCGGCCACAACCAGCAATCCTGAAATCACCCCAAGCGCAAGGCCGAAATTCGAGGTCATCAGAGGTGCGACGATCGAAGGGGCCAGCAGGCCGCCGAACCGGGCAACCGATCCGGCCATGCCCATGCCGCTGGCGCGAAGCGTGGTCGGGTAGATCTCCGGCGTGAAGGCATAGATCGCGCCCCAGGTTCCGAGAAGTGCAAAGCTGAGCAGCAGGGTTGCCGCGACGATGATCTCCGCCGTCTGCCCCAGGCCATAGGCGAGTGTACCGACCGCACTGAGCAGAAGGAACCCGATCAGCGTGGGCTTGCGGCCCCATTTCTCTACACCATAGGCGGCAAGCGCGTAACCGGGTAGCTGGGCGATAGCCAGAATGACGAGGAAGACCTGACCGCGGACGAAGCCGAAGCCGTCGGCCGCGAGCTTGACCGGCAGATAGACGAAGACGCCGTAATAGGAGACCGAAATCAGCATCCAGGCCAGCATCAGGAAGACGGTGCGGCGACGCAGATCACTTGAGAAAAGCGCACCGACACTCTTCTTCTGGGGTGTCTGCGGCTTCAGCGGCGAAATTTCAACATTATTGCCGTTTGCCTTGGCAACTTTCTGCAAGACCTGACGTGCCTCATCGGAACGCCCCTGCTGATTGAGGTAGAGCGGTGATTCCGGAACATAAAAGCGCAAGACGACGCCGATCAAGGCGGGAAGTCCGGTCACGAAGAAGATCGTCCTCCAGGCCTCGCCACCCTGCGTGCCTGCCACGAGGGCGAGAAGGGCCAGCGCCACCGTGCCGACGGCCCAAAAGCCTTCAAGCAGCACGAGCCAGCGGCCGCGCCGGTCGGAGGGAAGGAATTCCGCCATCATGGCATAATCGACAGGAAGCGTTCCGCCGACGCCAAGGCCGGTCAGAAAGCGCGCGACAAGAAGCCATTGGAGGTCCGGCGCGAAGGCAGATGCCACGCCGCAGATCGCGTCGAGAATGATCGCGATGAACAAGACGGGCCGGCGGCCGATCCGGTCTGCCAGGCGACCGAAAACAAAGGCGCCGATGAGCATTCCGAAGAAGAATAGCGTGCCGGTCTGTAAGGCCTCCGGGACCGTGACGCCGAAACTTTTGGCGATCGATGGCGCGCTGAAGCCGATCGCCAGAACCTGCATGGCATCGGCCGCCCAGACGAGGCCGAAAATGACAAATAGACGTTTTTGAAAGCGGCCGACACCGGCGGCTCGGATGCCGTCTTCTACTGTAATGGCTGATTGCATGGTTTCCCTCTTTTATAAATGTATAGTTGGCGTTCTGTGAGAGCGGTGATCTTTGCCACCTTGGTTCTCGTGGAACCGAGCACATGGATATGCCCGGCTCCGACCGCCTTGGGGACGGTCGGAGCATTTGAATATTCTCCGTCTTTGAAGAGCTGATTGAGCGAAGACCGGTTGATCAGCTGAACTTGTACTGCATTTCCTTCACGGCGATATCGCCGTTCAGAACCATCGGCTCGTCATCGAGGAACAGCGAGCAATTGCGCATTGGGATGTCCAGGTGGCATGCCGTGTCGTTCGGGCCGCCCAATTCATTATTCGGGCCCGTGGAGAACATGACGTTTCCGTAGAAGGAGCGCGCCTCCATACCCATCCCGCCCGGGAATTCGCCCGGCACCATGCGATGCCACTTGGCATTCTGGTTGAGGCCCCAGCCGACATGGCTCATGCCCATGCCACGCGGATCGTTGAAACCGGCCATGTAGGATTTGACCAACTCGGCATCGAGACCGCCGCGGATGTCGGTGATCCAGCCGTTTTCGATCGTATAGATGATCGGGTCGCGGACGTAGATGTTCTGTGGCAGCAGGATATCGCCGGGCGCGACGACGATCGTACCGTCGACGCCATCGTCGTCACCGCCGGTGAAGACAAAACCCGACGGCCAGTGGTCCCAGCGGCCCGGCTCGTCGGTGCACGCATACTCCGTGATGGCCGGATAGGTGTTGAGCTTGTAGGTGACATCCGTGCCGTGTTCGGAGGTGATCCGCATCACCTTCGCCTTGGACAGGAGGTCGCCGGCAAACTCGACGCGTTCGCGCAGTTCCTTCGTCGGCAGCATGCGGGCGAGGATTTCCGGCGGCTCCACTGCGGTCAGAATGCGCGTGCCGGATGCCTGAATCGCCATCTGCTCCGGACTAAAGAGAAGGAAGATGCAATCGATCAGCATGTCTGCGGCCTTGAGAGCCTCGACCGCTTCAGGCATGACTGCCAGACCGGTCTGGCCGACAGCCCAGGCGCCTGCCGGCGGCACAGGCGGCAGACGCATGTGATACATCTTGGCGCCCAGACGCATGCCCGCGGCCATGAAGGCGTCGGCATAGTCGAGGCGCTCGTTGCCCTGGGTCAGGACGATGAGTTTTTCACCCTCGTGCACGCCAGACATCTTCAACTGATGCAGGCAGATTTCCGTGAAGCTGAATTGATCCATGTTCGTTCCCTTTTTGATTGAAAGCTGAAGCACTTCGGATGTTACGGACAGCCGGACTTTGCCTTGGCCTTGGCGATTTCCGTGATCGCCTCCTCTTTCGAAACGACATCGCCATATTTGCTGTCGATATCGAAGAGGTTTGCATTGTGCGGATCAGGATGCCGGTCGCCGACGCACTCCCGCACGACGATGGGCCTGAAACCGTATTGAACCGCATCGACAGCGCTTGCCCGGATGCAGCCGCTGGTCGAGCAGCCAGCCATGATCACCGTGTCGATGTCCTGCGCATGCAGTTGCGAGGCGAGGCTGGTGCCGAAGAATGCGCTGGCATACTGCTTTACGATGACCAGCTCACCCTTTGCCGGCTCCACGTGGTCGCAGAACTCGGCCAGGACATTGCCCTCGACCATCGCCTTCATGACCGGCGATTTCTTCACCCACATGCCGCCATCGGCGCAGTTTTCCGCCAGATAGAGGATGCGTGTATGGATCACCGGAATGCCGGCATCCCGCGCCGCCTGGATCAGTTCGGGAGCCTGCGCAACAGCCTCGACGACGCCGGGCGCGTAGAGTGGTGCTCCCTCGATCGTATAGGCCTTCAGAAAGTCGATGACGAGTAGCGCCGGGCTCTTGCCGAAGCCGATGCGATTGCCCCAGACACCTTGATAATTCGACTCAGCGCTCTGCATGATCTCTCCTCAATAGGCGCCGGACAGAAGTGCGCCGGCACCGGGCACCACCGCCTCCAGACCGAGCGACTTCAGCATGCAATAGGTCGTCGCGACGGCGGCGGTCAGAACCGGTTTTCCGGTCATGGCCTCCACCTTGGCGATGACAGGCAGGGACGGCATCTGCACGCAGGCGGACAGGACGATCACATCGACATCGGTCAGGTCGAGCGCCTGGACGATCGCCGGTAGGTTTTCCGGATCGTGGCGGGCGACATCCAGATTGTCGGGAATTTCCAGCGCCCGCCAATCCATCACCTCAAAGCCTTCCTCGCGGATATAATCGACCACGAGTTCGGTCAACGGCTTCATATAGGGTGCGACGACGGCGATCTTTTTCGCCTTCATCACCTTCAGCCCCTCGATCAGGGCGCCGGCGCTGGTGACGACCGGAATGTTCGTGCCTTCCTCGATCGTGCGGCCGGTCAGGCGCTTTTCGGACTGGCGGTGATAGCCGAGACCCATCGCCATGATCGCGACGAGGCACGCATAACCCAACACATCGACGCGGGCATCCGACAGTTCAATGGCGCAACGATCGGATTCCGCATCCATCGCCGCCAGTTCTTCCTTGACGACCTTCTTCATGCGCATGCGGCTGGAATGGAAGGTGAAGCGCTCCGCGCGGATGGATTGCCGCGCCGTCAGCATGGCCGGGATTTCCGTCTCCATGGTGGTATTGGAACTGGGTACGATCTGGCCGATACGGTATAAGGTCTTCACGAGATAAATCCTCTGCTTTGCGAAAAAGAGCAAAAAGAAACAGCGGCGAACCGTTTGATCCGCCGCTGCCGATCAGCGGGAGAGGAAATCTCCGAGAGCCTCAAAGAAGCCGTCGAAATCATCCCAGGGGATCATGTGGCCAGCGTTCGGCACATGGACGATTTCCAGCGCGGGCTGAAGCGACAGTGCTTCCTCCTCATCCACCTTCTCAATCACGCCGCCCCGACCGGCCACCATCAGCATGGCAGGCAGCGTCAGTTTCGGCAGATCCGGAAAGATATCGTCCTTGTGGAAGTCCTCAAAAGCGGTGACGATGGCGGGCTCGTAGCAGGTGTGCAGCCATTCGGCGCGCAGCTTCAACTGTTCGTCGGTCCAGGTCGGGCAGAACGCCCTCATGCCCTCGGCGTCGATACCGCTTGTCGCCAGACGGATACTGTCGACATACCAGGGCAACTTGCTCGGATAGGCACGCCGCCCGGGCCCGGAAACCGGTGGATCGATGAGGGCGAGCCTCGAAAACGCGCGAGGCGCGGAAACTGCCGCGCGGATTGCGATGCGTGCGCCCATCGAATGACCAAGCAACGCCGGTTTCGAAAGCCCGAGCGCCGAAGCGAACGCGACGACATCGGCCGCCATCGCATCAAGACCGTAGTCGAGATCGGGGCCGGTCGAGGACAGGCCACGACCGCGCACGTCGAGGACATAGACGTCGTAGCGCTCGGCCAGCCGTTCCGCAACGAAACCCCAGGTGATCGCCGGGCTGGTGATACCGGGAATCAGGATGACGGCCGGGCCTTTCCCACCGTAGCGGAGATAATGCTGGCGGATGCCATTGGCGGAAATGTTAGCGCCGTAGAGCGCCTGCCCGCTCATGCCGCGTACTCGCTCTTCAGCGGTTCGGCATAGATATCGTAGCCATAGACCCAGGACGGATCCTCCTGGTCGAGCAGGAAGGTATTGGCATTGGAAACGGCCTGCACCCGCGTCGCGCGATCTCGGCGGTTGGCTTCATATAGCTTGAAGGCCGTGCCGAAATCGCTGACGCCGGTTTCCTGCAGGCAGCGGGTGAGCATGGCGGCATCTTCGATGGCCATGGCCGCCCCTTGCGCCATATGCGGCTTCATCGGATGGCAGGCGTCGCCAAGCAGAACCAGGCGCCCCTTGCTCCACAAGGGCAGCGGATTACGATTGAACAGCGGCCATTTGGTCACCGTATCGGTGCTCTCAATCAGAGCCTGGATGATCGGATGATAACCTTCGAAGGCGGACGCCATTTCTTCGCGACTGCTGTCGACAAAGGTGGAATCGAATTCCCATGCCGCATGCGGGACACCGGTGACATAATAATATTCGTCACGACGCGCCGTCGTGTAGTAGACCATCATATGCCGGTCAGGACCCCACCACTTGACGCAATCCTCGAAGGTGAGATCGAATTTTTTAAGCTTGTCGGCGGAGATCAACGCACGATGGCCGACCCAGCCGCTATAATTGGGCTTTTCCTCGCCAAGCAGCGTTTCGCGGACACGCGAGTTGATGCCATCGGCACCGATAACGATATCGGCGCGAACCGACGTTCCGTCCTCGAATTCCACGAGTACATCGGAACCACTGTCCTCGACGCGCGCGAGCTTCTTGCCGAAATGCAGCGTGCCGGGCTGAAGCGCATCGCATTGGATTGCCTGCAGATCACCGCGATGCACTGTGCAATAGGTTGCGCCATAGCCTTCGAGCGGAATGCGCGAAAGATAGTCGCCGGTGATTCCGTCACGGCTGAACCAGTGGGTCGGCGTGCTGCTGATATCCTTGACCTTCTGATCGACGCCGATGCGTTCGAAAATCTTCAGGACATTCGGCCCCATATGAATACCGGCGCCGAGGCGCGCAAAGCTCGGCGCCTGTTCATAGACGTTTACGTTGAACCCGGCATGCTGAAGCAACGCACCCGCGACGGCACCGCCAAGGCCTGCACCAATAATCGCAATCTTTTCATTTCCGCTGGACATGGCGACCCCTCTAACCGTCTTTCGACGGGCTGTTTTCTCATTGGATAGCTTATCGTAATTTGTAGTGTATACGCTTTAAATAGCAAGTGCGTTACGTAATTTTTTCGCTGGTCTGCGATTTTCGTCCCAAATCCTACGGCGTTTTCGCCGGTTTGCAACGCATAATTTGGACTTGCCAGCCCCCAATATGAAGCGTATACACTTTTAATATAAAAATAAGGGAACAGTTGATGCGTGATGTCGGTGACCGTCGCATCGTTATGGGATGCGGGCATCTTCGGGATGCCTGTGTCGTAGCGATTCGTCCGATTGCAAAAGGCGCGAGCCTTGTTTCCGTCGCGTGGCCGGAGCGCCGGCCTTGACGTCGGTTTCCGTTTCATTGACCGTGAATGATGCCGTCCGTCACCTTGACGCGAAGCCCGAAACGCCACTCCTCTACATCCTGAGAAACGACCTCGCCCTCAACGGACCGAAATACGGTTGCGGCCTCGGTGAATGCGGCGCCTGCGCTGTTCTTGTCGATGGTCGGCCTGTGCGCTCCTGCACGGTCCCGCTTAGTGCCGTCAGCACCCGGCGGGTGACGACGCTCGAAGGTCTCGCGGCTGAAGGAGGCCTCCATCCCGTGCAGCGCGCCTTCATCGAGGAAGCGGCGGCGCAATGCGGTTATTGTCTCAACGGCATGATCATCGCCATCGTTGGTCTGCTCGCGCGCAATCCCGACCCCGGCGAGAGCGACATTCGCGAAGCATTGCGCCATCATCTTTGCCGTTGCGGTACACATATGGAAATTCTGGCCGCCGCACGGCGGGCTGTACGCTATGCCCGGGCGGACCGGGAATCCGGCCCGGCGCCGGTCGACAAGACGGAGGTTTCGCCATGACTGCCCACCGCGAAACGCCGAAATCATCCTACATGGCCACTACCGACACGCTGCTCATCGTATCGGATGTCACCTGCGGTGATGACGCCGAACTCTACATCGCCATCCGACCGGACGGGCTTGTCACAGCCTTCAACGGTCACGTCGATCTCGGGACGGGCGTCCGCACTTCGCTTGCACAGATTGTCGCGGAGGAGCTCTGCGTACCATTCGAACAGGTCGAGATGGTACTCGGCGCGACCTCTGCCGCACCCAATCAGGGCGCGACCATTGCCAGCGAAACCATTCAGATCACAGCCGTTCCCCTGCGACTGGCCGCCGCGACGGCGCGCCATCACCTTCTCGCAAAAGCTTCCGCGAAGACCGGCGTCCCGCTTGATCAGCTTCTTCTAGAGTCCGGGATCATTCGTGCCTCTACCGGCGAAAACTGGGCCCTGACCTTTGCCGACCTCGTCGCGGGCGAACATGTGCGCCTGTCGATCGATGCCGACGCTGCCCTGAAGCCCGCATCGGACTATACGCTTGTCGGGTCGTCACGTCCGCGGGTCGATATTCCGGCGAAGGCGACCGGACAATGGACCTATGTACATGACGTGCGCGTACCCGGCATGCTGCATGGCCGCGTCGTGCGTCCACCCTATGCCGGTTTCGATCATGGCGAACATGTCGGTAACAGCCTGATCTCCATCGACGAGGGCTCCGTTGCCGATATCGACGGACTGGTCGGCGTCGTGGCCATCGGTGATTTCGTCGGCGTCGTCGCGACACGCGAGGAAATTGCCATCGAGGCCGCGAAAAGGCTCAAGGTCGTCTGGCGCGATCCGCCGGAGCGCCCGGATCTCAACGCACCGGAGGCGGCGCTGCGTGCCAATCCCGCGACGGCGCGCACGCTCGCCGATCGCGGCAATGTCGATATGGCCCTCGCCGGCAGCGCCCAGCTGCTGGAGCGGACCTATGTCTGGCCCTACCAGATGCATGGCTCGATCGGCCCGTCCTGCGCGGTGGCGGACTATCGAGACGGCGGGCTGACAGTCTGGTCGGGCACACAGAATCCCTTTCCGATGCGCCGGGATCTGGCCCTGCTCCTGGATCTCCCGGAAGACGTGATCTTGGTGGAACGTCTGGAAGCTGCCGGATGTTATGGCCGCAACTGCGCTGACGACGTCACCGCCGATGCCGCCCTGCTGTCACGCGCCGTCAAGGCTCCCGTCCGGGTCCAGTTGAGCCGCGAGCAGGAACATGCCTGGGAACCGAAAGGGGCCGCCCAGATCATGGATGTGCGTGGTGGCCTCGATCTGGAAGGCGGGCCTTCAGCCTATGATTTCCAAACGCGCTATCCCTCCAATCTCGCCCCGACCCTGCCGCTCATCCTGACCGGCAAGGTGCCACCGGTCTCCGATGTCGTGCAGATGGGTGACCGCACAGCGATACCGCCTTACGCCTATGGCAACCTGCGTGTGACGGTTCACGATATGCCGCCGATCGCCCGGGCGTCGTGGTTCCGCGGCGTGTCCGCCATGCCAAACACCTTTGCGCATGAATGCTACGTGGACGAACTGGCAGCCGCTGCTGGCGTCGACCCGATCGAATACCGGCTGCGTTATCTTGCGGATCCCCGCGCAGTCGACCTGGTCAACGCACTGGCAGAACGGGCGAAATGGGTTCCCCATACCAAATGGGGCACGCTCGGCGGCGAAGGGGACCTGCTTTACGGTCGCGGCTTTGCCTACGCGGTCTATATCCACGGCCCCTTCCCCGGCAAGGCAGCTGCCTGGGCGGCATGGGT
Source organism: Shinella sumterensis (assembly GCF_004514425.2). Lineage (GTDB taxonomy): Bacteria > Pseudomonadota > Alphaproteobacteria > Rhizobiales > Rhizobiaceae > Shinella > Shinella sumterensis. The sequence goes on along the minus strand of NZ_MYFN02000015.1, from coordinate 14,719 downwards.
TGCCGACGTTGCCGTCAATATCAAGACCGGTGAGGTCGCGGTCACGAAAGTGACCTGCGCCCAGGATTCCGGGATGATGATCAATCCCGATGGCGTCCGGCATCAGATCCACGGCAATGTCATACAGTCGACGAGCCGGGTGTTGAAGGAAAAGGTGGAGTTCTCTTCGACGGCCGTCACCTCGAAGGAATGGGGCGGCTATTCGTTGATCACGTTCCCCGAAGTTCCCGACATCGACGTGCTGATGATCCCGCGGCAGGACGAGCCGCCACTGGGCGTCGGGGAATCCGCATCGGTCCCAAGCGCATCCGCCATTGCCAATGCGGTCTATGACGCAACCGGAATTCGCTTTCGTGAACTGCCTTTGACGCCGGAACTGGTGCTGGCCGCTTTGAACGGCAAAGCCGACGAACCGACACCCGACCCCAAAAAACGCAAATGGCGGAACATTGGACTATCCGTCGCCGGAGTGGTCGCCGCTGTTTCAAGCATCGTGACGATGTCTTCGCCATGGCGCCCTGCGATCCCCCCGATCGCCCGTCCGGACAGCAACGTCTACAGTGCCGCCACCATCGAACGCGGACGTCTCGCCGCAGCGGCGGGTGCCTGCAACGTCTGTCACGTCGGCCCGGACGGAACAGCCTTTGCCGGCGGACGACGCTTCGACACGCCGTTCGGCGCCGTTTACGCAACCAACATCACGCCAGACAGGGAAAATGGCATCGGCGCATGGTCCTATCCGGCCTTCGAGCGGGCGATGCGCGAGGGCGTGAGCCGTGACGGCCATCACCTCTACCCCGCCCATCCCTACACCTCCTTTGCCGGAGCCGAGGATGCCGATCTTCAGGCACTCTACGCCTATATGATGACGCAAGTCCCCGTTGCGAAAAAGCCGCCGGAAACGGCGCTGAAGTTCCCCTATAACATCCGCTCGATGATGGCCGGCTGGAACGCGTTGTTCCTGAAAAACGAACCGTTTCGCTACACCGAAACCCGCTCGGCCGAATGGAACCGTGGCGCCTATCTGATCGAAACGCTCGGCCACTGTTCGGCTTGCCATACCGAGCGCAACGCGCTTGGCGCGGAGAAATCCGGAGAAGCCCGACTTTCCGGCGGATTCGCCGACGGGTGGGAAGCGCCTGCGCTCAACAGTTTTTCCAGAGGGCCGGTCGGCTGGACGGCGGATGCCTTCTACGACTACCTGCGCACTGGTCATTCGCGCGACCATGGGAGCGCTGCCGGCCCCATGGCGCATGTTGTCGAAGTCATGCAGCCACTTCCCGATACGGACATCCGTGCAATGGCGACCTATCTCGCCAGCCTGAACGAGGTAACCGCGCCGGATGCGGCTGCGGCGCAAAAAGAGGCGGCGATTGCCGCCAGCGAAACGGCAAAGGCAAAAGCCGCGCGCATCTCACCCAAGGGCGAGCGCATCTTCAACGGAGCCTGCGCCACCTGCCATCAGGGCAATACGCCCCTCTCTTCCCTGGCGCTGAACAGCAACCTGCATGCCGATACGCCGGACAATATCCTCCAGGTGATCCTCAACGGTGTCGAGGCGCCGGCGATCCTCGCCGAAACCACAGGACGAGAAGCGCCCGAAGTCATGTCGATGCCAGCATTTCGCGAGACGCTGAACGAGACGCAGATCAAGGATCTCGCCGCCTATCTGCGCGCCCGTTTCGCGCCGGACAAGGCCGCGTGGACCGACACGTCGAGCGCGATGCAACGCGTCGTGTCGCCCGCGCATTGAAGGGCAAAGAGTTGGAACCGGCGGCGACGGACAGGCAGAATGAAGACCGCGCTCTTTTCCGGGAGCCGACAGCCGCGTTTCGCCCATCCGCATACTGGTTCTGGCACTCCATACCGACGCCGGACGTCTGCCGCACCCAGCTTGCCGATTTCAAGGCGAAAGGCATTGGAACGATCCTCATCCAGGCCCGGCTGGCCATGCCGCTGGATGGTTATCTCTCCGCGCCGTATCTCGAAGCCTATCGCATATCGGCCGAAATCGCAGCTGAACTGGGCCTGAAGCTCGGCCTCTACGATGACTACAATTGGATCAGCGGCCATGCCGGCGGACGCACCGTCGCAGGTCGGGACGATCTGCGCGAACGTCATATGTTCTGGTCGTCAGGCTCGTCGCCACAAGGGGCGATTAGCGGCATCCACCCGCCTTTCGTGCAAGCGATGGGGCCGGATATCATCGGCTGGCAGTACGAGGGCGGCCGTGTCGAATGGTGCGAGTGGACGGTGGAAGCGGCAGTCCTGCACCCAGCTTCGGATATCAGGGCTCCTGACGAAATTGTCGACGTGACAACGCACGTTCGCATCACCGACAGCGATGCCGTTTCCTGCACCTATGCATTCCATGGAAATATCGAAGTGGACCAGGCGCTGACCGTCTTCATCAGTGCCCGCTCCACGACCTCGCGCCTCATCAACTACCTCCTTCCGAAAGCGGCCAGGCGTTTCATCGAGGTCGGTCTCGATCCGCTCGTCGCGGCACTGGACGGGTTGATCCCTGATCCTGTCGGCTTCGTGTTCTACGATCAGCCGGCCGCTGGCTTTTATCGTTGGGACCAGATTTCCGGCAGCCTCGGCAACAGCCTGCTTTTTGCACCATCGCTTCGCCAGACAGTGGCGGAACGGAGCGACGTATCCTTTGCGAAGGCGCTGCTGGCGCTGGTTCGCGATACCGGGCGCGAGACGTTGCGCATACGGGCCCAATTCTACGCCGCCTATTCGGCGCTGATGAACGCGGCATTCTTCGGCACCTTGCGCCATTGGGCCGAAACGACAGGAATCGTCCTGACCGGCCATGAAATCCTGCCGCATGTCTCGTCCTTTGCCCTGAATGGCGGCTTCATCAGCATCGATCCCCGCGTCGCGCCGGCGGTGGATTTCTTCGGCATCGATGCATACCGGCACCAAACGGCCGTCGATTCCAACAATTTTGCAGCGCAGCTTGCACCGAAACTCGGCGATTCCGTCGCACGCTCGAACGGACGCAGCCGATGCATGGTCGAAACTTATGCCAGCGCCGAGAGAACGACGGTGCGCGCCGCCGGCCAATGGGAACTGACGCTGGAGACCGCACGCGCGCAGGCCATCCGGCTGCATTGCCTCGGCATGCGACAGTTCATCTGGCACGGCGTCTACCAGACAGACGGCCGAGACGACGACCCCTCGCCTTTCGTCAACCCGAGATTCGATTTCGCGCCCGGCATCAATTTCGAGCCGTGGTGGCCCTATCATGATCTCTTTTCCGATGAGACTGCCCGGATTTCCGCGTTCATCGAGCCGGCGAAACCCCGCACTCCGGTCGCGATCCTGTATCCGCTTTACACCGCCTTGGCCGAAGGGCCGCGCCACAGCCATGCAACCCATCTTGGCGCGTGGTGCAAAGAGCTTCTGGCGCAGGGTTGCGATTTCATGATCGTCAGCGAGGCCGATCTGATCGCGGCGCAGATCCGGGATGGCCGGCTTTTTGCGTCGGGTCTTGTGTTCGACGCCGTGGTGCTGCCGTCGGTCACCGTCCTTGAAACAGTGGAGACGCTCCGCACGCTCGAAGCCTTCAGGTCCACGGGTGGTATGATCTGGTCGTCAGGTGAGCGCCTGTCGCTTGCCTGCGACGACGGCGCGGCGATTGCCGCGCCCACGCTGTCCCACCACTGCGATACGCCGCCCGCTGCAGAGCATATCGCCACCCTGCTTTCTTCCGTCCGGTCATCCGGTCCCGATATCCAAATCGGATCGGTGCGCAGGCCGTGGCAATGGGTCGGATACGAAGAAGGCGGCTGGTGGCGGATCGTCCTGTTCAACGATGGCCTGGAAGGCGTCGATGTCTCTATAACCCTTACCGAGGGCTTCGAATGCGAGGAATGGTCGCCCCATGACGTCACGATAACGGCTATCGGAGCCTTTCGCCATCTGGTCACAACCATCGAACCGCACGCTGTACACTGCCTGCGGATACGAGCGGCAAATCATGACGCAGCGGACAAAGGTACCATCGCCCCCCTGCCCGCCGTCGATCGCGAACGCGCCATCACGCTTGCCGATGGCTGGAGTTTCGCGCCGGGCGCAGGTGCCGATTTTGTGCCGATCTCCGTCGAAACCGGTTGGGAAAATCAGGGTTTCTCCGACTTTTCTGGCGTCGGTGTCTATCGCATGATGCTCACGGTCGAGACCGAAGCCGAGTGGATCCTAGAATTGCCGCAAGCCGAGACTGCCGTCACCGCATTCCTTGATGGCACGCCCACCGATCGGCGAGCCTGGCGGCCCTACCGCTTTACGCTCGGGCGCCTGAGCACCGGCACGCATATGCTGGAGCTTCACGTCGCCAACACGGCTGCAAACCGCTATTACCGGAACACGCCCTATCTCGGCGATAGGCCGGACGGGAGCGGCCTGACCGCTGCACCGAAACTGATCCCGCTTTCAAACTGACCGGATACCGGAACCATGCCAAAACATATGACCGTCCCCCTGATGCGCGCCTGGAACAGCTGGTCCGATCGCCCGGCCGAAATGGTTTTCCTGCCACTTGGCGTGCGTATCACACCGGTGCTCTATTCAACCCGCAGCAAGACGACCTCGGCCATCGAATCGCGTCACAACCCGGTCCGGCTGGGCCGGCATACCATCGACGGGTCACTGATCGAACTCGAAACCGACCACACCGGAACAACGATCGCCTTCTCGACGACCAAAACCGACCCGTTTGCCGTTCGCGGAAGCTGGGAAGGAACGGTTTCCGCCGAATGGGGTCTGCGGTTCTGGCTGACGCTGGCGATCTCCTCCGATGGCGGCGAGGTCGGTGTCCACGATGCCGGGCGCGACACCACACTCCTGAAGGTCGGCACGCGCTTCGTCGCGGTCGTGACGGCTGAAGCGCCGGTCCATGTCACCGGTCATGATACGATCGATGCCCTGCGCGCCGACTTCGAGGAAAATGGCTATTTCTATACGGCGACGCGCCGTAACGAGGCGCCCGTGATCGCGCTGCGGTTCAATCTGGAAATGATGCGCAAGGGCGCCTATGCCGCCGCCGTTGCCGACAGCGCCGAACTTGCCGTCGAGAAAGCCAAGGCGTGCCTTGCCGGCGGCACGGCTCCGGCCAAGACAGAAGCCCAGAGCGGTGCGTTTAACGGTTCCCTCGACGCAGTGCGTGACGTGGTCGCGTGGAACACAATCTGGGACGACACCAATGCGCGACCCTATACGGCTGTAACGCGGATCTGGAATCTCGGGAAATTCGCCGTCTGGTACAATGATCAGCTTTTTGCGGCTCTTCTGGCCGGCGTTTTCGATGCGGATCTGGCGCGCGAAAACATGGCGACCGCCATGGCCAGCGCCACGCCCCAGGGCAATATCGCCTGCATCGTCACCTCAAACGATGCCTGGGTCGATCGCAGCCAGCATCCGAACGGCGCCCTGGTCGCTTGGCAACTCTATCAGCGAACCGGCGAACGCTCGATGATCGCGGCAAGCTACGACGCCCTTGCCCGCAATCAACGCTGGTGGTGGGAGAACCGCGATCCGGATTCCTTCGGGCTCCTGTCTTGCGGGACGTCCGACGTGGGCGAAGGTCTCTACAAGGGCACGGCTTTCGGTGCCCGCAACGAGACCGGGATGGACAATTCCGCGACCCATGACGAGGCGGTCTACGATCCGGTCACCCGCACGCTGTCCACGTTCGATCTCGGCCTGAACTGCGCAGCCGCGCTCGATGCCGAAATGCTGTCCAAGATGGCAACGGTGCTCGGCAAGCATGATGATGCCCGCGAATTTGCAGATATCGCCGAACGCAGCCGCAAGCTGATCTCGGAAACGCTCTGGGACGAAACACGCGGCATCTTCGCCAACCGTCAGCGTAGCGGCGGTTTCGTCCGCTCGCTCTCGCCAACCAGCTTCTATCCGCTGCTCTGCGGCGCAGCCACACCAGAGCAGGCTGCACGTCTGCTTGAACATTTGAGCGACGAGAGGACATTCGGCGGAGATTTCGTGCTGCCGAACGCGACACGCGATGACCCTGCCTTCGGCGATAATGTCTATTGGCGCGGACGCATCTGGCCGAACGTCAACTACATGGTCTGGCTTGGCCTGCGCCGCTATGGGTTCCATGCGCAGGCGAGCAAGCTTGCCGACCAGAGCTACGCGCTTTTCATGAAATCCTGGAGCAGGGACCGTATCGCCGCGGAAAACTACAATGCGGTCACAGGCGAGGCGATGGATCAGGGCGACACCGATCCATTCTATATCTGGGCCGCTTTGCTGCCTCTGATGGCGACGGGTGAAATCGTCGATTTCGATCCCTGGACAGGATGGACGATCCACAATGGCGGCAAGGACCTTTCTATCGGACCGATGCTGTCGCCCGCGGGAACCTTGAACATTACGATCGAAGCCGGCCTGCTCTCTATGACGCTGAATGACCGCGTCGTGATGCAAACAGACCTGCAGACAACGTTTTCCCGAATCGACATCGGGCCAACGGCCTTTTCCTGTGCCATTTCGCCGGTCTTGGAAGCGGGCGAAATCATCCTGCCGAATGTATCCGCGCGCGCGGTGGCGAGCGTGCGGGTCGATGGCGACGAGGTGGATTATACCACAAGCCACGATGGTATCCGCGTGAACATTGCCGAAAGCGCGCAGGCTCGGCATTTCCAGGTCTATTTTTATCGGCATGAACACGCGTGGGGGCAAGAAGCGCTTGACAGGCAGAAAATCCTGCCCAATAGTTTGTACACAAATAAAAACGAAAAGACTGAAAAAGACCAGAGGGTTTGAACTAAGGATCGCGATGGGAGTTTGATACTCTCGCTTGAGGTCTGCATAGCAGATAGTGTTGCATTGTCGTTTCGGAAAGACGTTCCGCTATCGTGCGGAGCATGAATTCGTTCGTCCCGAAATACTCGGTTGCCAGCATTCTCATCCCCTCTGTTTTGTTTGTACACAAACATAATTGTGCGCCTGCAAGGCGCCTTCTACCGTCGGCCTTGCCGATTCCATTGTGGTCGTTGACCAAGTCACGATCATCGCAACTGTGTATTTACGAGAGGGGTGCCAACATGACTGAGCTTACCAAACGCAATGTATTGAAACTGATGTCCGCGGCACTTGTAGCCGCCAGCGCATTTGCAGCGCTCCCGGGCATGGCTTTTGCGGCCGGCACCATCACGGTCCTGAACTGGCAGGGCTATGGCACCGACGAAGCCTGGTCGATCAAGGCCTTTACCGAGAAGACCGGCATTGAAGTCGTTCACGACTATTACAGCTCGGAATCGGAGATGCTGACCAAGCTGCGCACCAATCCCGGCGCTTACGATCTGGTTGTTCTCAATGCAGCGCGTTGCGCACAGGCGATCGCCGAAGACCTTCTCCAGCCGATCGATTTCAGCAAGGTGCCGAACTCGAAGACGGTCGACAACGCATTCCTGACCAATCCGAACTTCAGCAAGGACGGCACGGGCTATGCGGTTCCGTGGGTGTGGGGAATGACGTCGCTGGCAATCCGCGACGGCATGCCGGTTCCCGACAGCTACGCCGCTCTGGCTGATCCTGCCTACAGGGGCCGCGTTGCCTTCGATGACGACGCCATCATCAATGTTGGCATCGGCGCCCTCATGACCGGTCAGGACATGAACGACCCCAAGGATCTGGCTGCCGTCATCGAAGCGCTGAAGTCGATCAAGCCGAACGTCAAACTGCTCTGGTCGACCGAAGATCAGTGGAACAAGTCTTTCGCGGCCAAGGAGTTCGATCTCTCGGTATTCTGGTCCGGCGGTTCCGTGCGTTCGAAGCGCAATTCCAAGCTCCCGGTGACCTTTGTCGTTCCCAAGGAAGGCGCAGTCGGCTGGGTTGACGGTCTCGGCATCCCGGCGTCGGCCCCGAACCCCGAAGGTGCGCTTGCCTTCGCCAACTGGATGATCGATCCAACCTTCTATGTGGAATGGGCAACCAAGGTCGGCGCGCCGGCATCCGCGAACACCGCCGCCATCGATGCACTGCCCGCCGACGACCTCAGCCGCCAGGTGCACAAGGCCGAATACCTGAAGACAATGAGCATCATGTCGGCCTTGCCGGATGATCGCCGGGAAGCCTTCAACAACATCTGGCAGGAAGTGAAAGCCTTCTATGCGGAATGACCAGCTGACACTGGCGCCAGCGCGCGGACCTTCCGGTCCGCGCAACGGGCGCGCACTGCCGCCATGGGTTTCGACCACGGCACTCCTGATGCCGACATATGGCTGGCTGACGATCGCGGTATTCCTGCCGCTTCTGACGATGTTCGCGTTCAGCTTCCTGTCGGCGACCCCGATGGGCAAGGCGCCGATCGTTTTCACGTTGAAACAGTACCGGGCCTTCTTCGACCAGCCCTATCTGGTGGGCATCGGCATCACATCGCTGCTGATCGGCTTCTGGACGACGCTGATCTGTGCCATCCTGGGCTTTCTGGCCGCCGTCGCGCTGGTGCGCTCGACATTCGGCAAGACGCGCGAAATGCTGCTCATCCTCATTCTCCTGCCGTTCTGGACGAACGGCCTGGTCCGCGTCTTTTCATGGACGATGGTGCTCAGGGAAAACGGCTTCCTCGACAGTCTGCTGCATATGGTTGCGCCGGATGCCGGGTCGATCGGGTTCCTCTATACCCGCTATGCGATCGTGGTCGGCCTGGTTCACGGTTACCTGCCCTACATGATCCTCACTTGCTATATCGCGCTCGTGACGATCGATGACGCGATCATCGAAGCCGCAGCCAGCCTAGGGGCGCGCTGGTGGACCATCCTTTTCAAGATTCTCCTGCCACTTGCGGCCCCCGGCCTCATCTCGGGCGCAGTCCTGACCTTCGTTCCGGTCATCGGGTCGTTCATGGAACCCCGAATTCTCGGCGGGCGTGTCGGCGTGACAATGGGAACGGTGATCGAGGACCAGTTCACACAGGCTTTCAACTGGCCACTGGGCGCATCCCTGTCCTTCACGCTTCTCGCTGTCGTGCTCGCAATCTTTGCAACCTTCTCCGGCGTCCTGCGCCGTGGCACAGCGGCGTGAGGAGACGATCATGAAATCACTTGGCCGTTTCTATCTCATCGCCACCCTGGTCTTTCTCTACACGCCCATCCTCGTGATGATGGCCATGGGTTTCAATGAATCGCAACTTTACGAACTGCCCTTCACGTTCTCGACGCGTTGGTACGATGCGCTCTGGAACAACAAGATCCTGCTGACGGCAGGCATGAACAGCATCATCATCGCGCTGATCACGTCTGTCGTTGCAACGGCGCTCGGAACCATGGCGTCGGTGGCGCTCTCGCGGCGGACGTTTCGCGGCAAGAGCCTGCTACAGCTCATGCTTTTGCCGCCGATCGCCATTCCGTGGCTGATCACCGGCACGGCCATGCTGATCTTCTTCTACTGGAGCGGGATCGGCCGGGGCATGCATGCGCTGTTGATCGGCCATGTCGCGCTTGCCATTCCCTATGTGGTTCTGGTCGTCGGCACCGGTTTCCGGACCATCCGCGCCGATCTCGAAGAAGCGGCGATGAGCCTCGGCTCGACGCCGGTGCATGCCTTCTTCTCCGTGACACTGCCGCTGCTATATCCGAGTATTCTGGGCGCTGCCCTGTTTGCCTTCGCGGTGTCGCTCGACCAATTCGTGATTTCCTACTTTCTCGCAACGCCCGGCTATACGACGCTGCCGGTGCAGATCTACTCCTCGATCCGCAAGGGCTTCACCCCTGAAATCAATGCGATCTCGACCGTGCTCCTGCTCGGCTCGATGACCGTGATCCTGATTTTTGCGCGCTTTGCCAAGCCCGGAGACACCCGTGACAAACGTTAAAGTCAATTCTGTCGCCAAGACCTACGGAACCACACCGGTTCTCGCCGATATCACCACCGAATTTGCGGACGGCTCCTTCACAAGCCTCCTCGGCCCCTCCGGGTCGGGCAAGACGACATTGCTGCGCATCATTGCCGGCTTCATCAAGCCGGACCAGGGCTTGGTAATGATCGGTAACAACGATGTCACGGATGTTCCTGTCTGGGGTCGCAATATCGGCATGATGTTCCAGTCCTATGCGCTCTTCCCGCATATGACCATTGCCCAGAACGTCGCCTTCGGCCTCGAACGGCGCGGCATCAGGGGCGCAGAGGCGCGCAGGCAAGTCGACCGCGCGCTGGAAATGGTTCGTCTTCCGGGCTTTGGCGACCGCACGCCAAAACAGCTTTCCGGCGGTCAGCAGCAGCGTGTGGCATTGGCCCGCGCCATCGTGATCAAGCCGAGCGTATTGCTTCTCGACGAACCGCTATCGGCGCTCGATCGCAGGCTTCGTCAGGAAATGCAGGTCGAGTTGCTGCGCATCCAGCGAGAAAGCGGCCTGACGACCATTTTCGTGACCCATGACCAGGAAGAGGCGCTGACCCTTTCGGACAAGGTGGCCATTCTCGACAAAGGCCGCATCGTGCAGATCGGCGAACCGGAAACGGTTTATGAAAAGCCGCTGACGCGGTTTTCGGCCGAATTCCTCGGCGATTCCAACTTTCTCACTGGCGCGGTTGAAGACGGCGCCGTTCGCCTCGCCGATGGTTCCCTGATCAAGAGCACGAGCATATTGCCCGCGACGGGCTCCACGGTCACGCTTGCAATACGCCCCGAGAAAATGGCGATCGCGTCGGGCAGTACCGCTGAAAACAGCATCAAGGCGCGCATCACCACCGTCATCTACGCCGGTCCCGTCTTGTCCTATCATCTGGAGACGGCCGATGGCCTGCCGCTCAAGCTGTTCGCCCAGAACCGCGACGGCACGGTCCTCAAGGAAGGCGACGAGATTTCGCTCACCTGGTCGGCGCAGCACACGGTCGCGGTGGCGGACTGATCATGGAAACCGCGGCATTCTCGAAAAACACGCTGCACCTCGTTATCGACATGCAGCGCCTCTTTGCCGAGGAAACCGTGTGGTACACGCCGTCGATGGCGGATATTCTTCCGAACGTGCTGAAGCTCTGCAAAGCACGCCCGCAGGAGACCCTCTATGCCCGTTTCATCGTCCCGCAGAACGCAGGCGCCGCGACAGGCCGGTGGAAGACTTATTATGAACGATGGTCGTCCGTCACACGCGATGCAATTGATCCCGCCATGCTGGATCTGATGGCGCCACTGGCAGCCATTGCCGATGAAAGCAACATCATCGACAAGGCGACCTACTCCATTTTCGGTTCGCCCGGCTTTGACGAACGCCTGAAAGCTTCGGGCGTCGATACGCTGATTTTTTCCGGCGTCGAGACCGATGTCTGCGTCTATGCCAGCGTCCTTGATGCCGTCGACGCCGGCTACAGGGTCATCCTTGCCATCGACGCGCTGACAAGCAGCGATCAGGCGGCGCATGATGCGGTCATGACCCATCTGGTCCCAAGGCTTTCGGAACAGGTTGAAACCTTGTCCACGCAGGCCATTCTGAATTTGTGGCGAGATGAGGCAGTATGACGGGGCGTCAAATCCCTGGCAAAAGGCAAAGTTCGAGAGATCCGATGGACGTTCCGGCCAAAGACAATACCAGCTCTGATGATGGCAGCCCGTCTTCGACGTCCGGTGGCGGCGATCAACACGCCCAATATATGCTTGGCGAACAGATCGGCTTTTATCTGCGCCAGGCCAACCAACGGCACGTGGCCATTTTTGCCAGCCTGATCTCCGAGAAGCTGACGACAACCCAATGGGCGGCGCTGGTCAAGCTCAAGGATCTCCAGCCCTGCTCCCAAGGCAATCTCGGCCGCGAAACCGCGATGGACATGGCGACAATCAAGGGGGTCGTGGACCGCCTCGTCAAACGAGGTCTCGTTCATACCGCGCCGGATCCGACTGACGCACGCCGCCTTGTCCTCACCTTGACCGCCGAAGGGGAAGCAACGGTCAGCCGCAATCTGTCGATTGCGCTGCAAATCTCGCAGGAAACGCTGGGCACGCTCTCCCCTGCCGAGCGCATGATGTTGATGGAATTGCTCCGGAAAATCTGCTGAGCAGCCTCGCGCTTGCCACAAGACTTGAAAGCTCCCTCATGTTCCAGCCGACGGACGACGAAATCATATCGCTTGTCGATCAGATGACGGCGGTCGAGAAGGTCGATCTTCTGAGCGGTCGCGGGCTCTGGAAAACCGCCGGCATCGAGAGGCTCGGCATCCCGTCGATCGTCATGACCGACGGTACGTACGGCGTCCGATATTCGACCACGCAGATCGATGCCGGCGACAGCGATGAGAACAGCCTCCAGGCATTTCTGGGACTCGTCAACCAGCAAGCTGGTGACGGAAGCGGTATGTTCGGCACGACGCGACCGGCAACCTGCTTTCCAAACGGCAATCTGATTGGCTGCTCCTGGGATGTTGACCTCGCCTATCGCATGGGCGCGGCGCTTGCCGCGGAGTGCCAGAACTTTGGCGTACATCTCCTGCTCGGGCCGGGCATCAACACCCGCCGCACGCCACTCGCCGGCAGGGCCTATGAATATTATTCGGAAGATCCGGTCATCAATGGTGATCTCGCCGCTGGGCTGATTTCCGGACTTCAGGACGGTGGTGTCGGCGCCTCGCTCAAGCATTTCGCCTGCAACAATTCCGAAATCGACCGAACCACGACAAGTTCTGAGGTCGATGAACGGGCCTTGCGTGAAATCTACCTCGCCGGTTTCGAGCGTGCGATCGAAAAGAGCGGGCCATGGACCGTCATGAGTTCCTACAATCTGCTCAACGGCGTGCAGGCGGCCGAAAATCATTGGTTGCTGACCAAAGTGCTTCGTGACGAATGGGGGTATGACGGGCTGGTGCTCTCCGATTGGCACGCCATCAAGGACCGTGCCGCGTCCTTGCGCGCCGGAACGGTGCTGGACATGCCGGAGAGCAAGCCGCGCAAGCAGCAGTTGCTCGCTGCGATCGAAACCGGTGACGTCGAACTCGACGCTGTGGACGCAGCCTGCAGGACGCTCCTGAAGTTCATACGCCTGTGCAAAGCCAACGAACGGCCGGACACAACCGTCGACCTCGATGAACATCACCGGCTCTCGCGCCAGCTTGCGGCGGAATCAATTGTACTTCTGAAGAACCAGGGCAGTATCCTGCCACTGGATCCCAAGGCATTACGCCGTCTCCTTATCATCGGCGACAGCGCCCTTGAGCCAATCATCCAGGGCTCGGGATCTGCTACGACCAATCCCTACCGCGTCGATTGTCCATTGACGCAGATCACCGAACGCGCCGGTGCAGGATTCGATGTCCGTCACCTGCCGTCCGAAAGCGCCCCAAACGCCGCTGTTGAGGCGGCACGGGACGCCGATGTCACGATCGTCTTTGCCGAAAATGAGAAGAGCCGCCACGGCGAAGGCAATGACCGTGACACGCTGAGGCTCGCTGCGGGCCAGGCCGCAATCATCCAGGCGCTGGCTGATGCGGGGCGAAGCGTTATCGTCATCTTGTCCATGCCAGATGCTGTGGAAGCGCCGTGGATCGACGGCGTCGATGCCGTGCTGGCGTGTTTTTATCCCGGTCAGGGCGGCGGTGAAGCTATCGCCCAGATACTGTTCGGTGAAAGAAACCCCTGCGGCAAGCTGTCGGTTACCATGCCGGTGCGCATCGAAGACATTCCAGGTTGGCATACCTATCCGGGCGAACATGGCCGCCACTTCTACAGTGAAGGGATTTTCGTCGGATACCGGTTCTACGATCTAAAGGCGATAGAGCCGCTATACCCTTTTGGTCACGGCTTGAGCTACACGACCTTTTCCTATGAAGACATGACACTCGATACCGACGTCGCTACACCGGGCACCCATTGCACCGCTCGTGTCACTGCGCGAAATACCGGTGCGGTCGCGGGCAAGGAAATTGTTCAACTCTACATCCGTCCGGTCAAGCCCGGCTTGAAGCGACCAATCAGGGAGCTCAAAGCCTTTGCCAAAGTGCATCTGTGTCCCGGCGAAGAGAAAACCGTGACGTTTGCGCTCAGTCCACGCGATTTCCACTATTACGATACCACGCGCTCCACATGGGTTCTGGATGCCGAAGCCTTCGTGATCGAGGCCGCCGCCTCATCGCGCGACATCCGCCTTAGCCGAACCCTGGCCTGCCACCGCCAGACATTTCTGCCGTCAAACCTTTCCCCAGATTCGCCGCCAGCGCTGATCTTTTCCCATCCGCAGGCGGATACGGTGTTACGCGAGTTCCTGGCAGCAAAACTCTCCATCACGGATAGCGAGGCAATCGCGCTTTTGGACAAGGTTCGTGGCTCATTCCTTGGGTTCTACGATACACTCAGCTGGTTCGTCGGCGATACCGTTGCGAAAGAAGATATTTGTGTCCTGCTAGAGGGTCTGAACGAAGCGGTCCATAAATCAGAGTAAGTCTAAAATCCGCCATTGGTAAGCTCGGTGTTTATTGCAGCACCTAGGCTCAGGACCTATTAATTTCGTTTGAAATGTGCTTCACGGCTTCCAATAGGAGGCCTTGATGGGTGATTTGTTTCTGCTAAGCGAGCGCCAGATGGCGCGGATATCGCCGTTCTTTCCGCTGTCCCACGGAGTGCCGAGGGTCGATGACCGCCGGGTGGTGAGCGGCATCGTCTACGTTATTCGCAACGGTCTCCGGTGGAAGGACGCGCCGACTGGCTACGGTCCGCATAAGACGCTCTACAACCGCTTCATTCGCTGGAGCCGGCTCGGCGTCT
>NZ_MYFN02000014.1 GCF_004514425.2 Shinella sumterensis | reverse complement strand
GCTTCACGCCGGTCGCCAGTCCCCAGTCGAACGGAATGTCAGAGGCATTCGTCAAAACCCTGAAACGGGATTACGTGCGCATATCAGCTCTGCCAGACGCCGAAACGGCGCTCCGGCTCATCGACGGATGGATCGAAGACTACAACGAAATCCATCCCCATTCCGCACTCAAGATGGCTTCCCCTCGGCAGTTCATCAGGGCTAAATCAAACTAGCCGATCTGTCCGGTGAAATGGGGAGCACTCCAGGCACGCACGTAGAGGCCGATCGCCGGCTTCTGCGAATTCAGATAGAGATCGTAGTTTTCCATCGGGGCACCCTGAACGGAAAGAAAAGCGGGGCGGCCGGAGGCAAGCCGCCCCGAAACGGGTCAGAGATCGACCGGACGGCCGGATTGCTCCTCCTCCAGCATCACGGCGATATCGGCATTGGCCGACAGGCGCACCTTGTCGCCCTCGACGCCGGCCACGAAACCCATAGCATTGTATCGCATTAAACGTCCGTTGTTTAGCATGCAGCCTCGTCGACCGCGGTATCGTAGGGCCTTTGTTGAAGCGTTCGGTAGAAGAAGACATGCCGGGACTGAAACTTCACAGCGATGAACTCATTCTCGACACCGCATTCGGCCTCCCTCTTCAAAATGGCGGCGTTGAACCTTAGTTGGTTACAAGAGCCTCCCAGATATGGACGCGGGCCGACCTGGCCGCCCGCACCACCAGCACCACCGCGAGACCCACTCGTTCTCGACCTCGATGACGATGGCGTCGAACTCTTGTCACTTTCGGATTCCTCGGCGCATTTTGATTATGAGCGTGATGGATTTGCGGAAAAGACGGGCTGGCTGAGTTCGGACGATGCCTTTTTGGTCCATGATGATTGGCCTGCCCCCACGGGGTGATCCGTTTGGAATGTTAGTGCATGCTCGGCCTGCTAGCCACAGTTGGTGTTGACGCGGGTCCATTTTGGCGAGACCAGACCGTTGCTTCGGGTGCCGGTGGCTTATAGCCCAGCGATGAGTGTGGCCTCACGGTATTATAATGCTGTCTCCAGTTTTCGATGATGATCTTCGTCTCCTTGAGCGTGTAGAAGATTTCGCCGTTGAGCAGTTCATCACGGAGCTTCGAATTAAAGCTCTCACAATAGCCGTTTTCCCACGGGCTACCTGGCATGATGTAGGCGGTCTTGGCACCCACCGCCGCGATCCACTCCCGTAGCGCCTTGGCGATGAACTCCGGGCCGTTGTCGGAACGAATATGGGTGGGAACGCCGCGTAGGATGAAGAGGTCGGAAAGCACGTCGATGACATCGATGGCCTTCAGCTTTCTCTCGACCCTGATGGCGATACATTCTCGCGTGAACTCGTCGATCACGTTGAGCATGCGGATTTTCCTGCCGTTGTGCGTGCGATCCTCGACGAAGTCGTAGGACCAGACATGGTTGGGATATTCCGGCCGAAGCCGGATGCACGAACTGTCGTTCAACCACAGTCGCCCGCGTTTCGGTTGCTTGTGAGGCACTTTTAGCCCCTCCCGTCGCCAGATGCGCTCAACCCGCTTGACGTTCACGATCCAGCCAGCCTGGTGCAGCATCGCCGTGATGCGGCGATAGCCATAGCGACCATACTGGAGGGCGAGCGCCGTGATGTCGGCGGTCAACGCCGCTTCATCATCCGGAGCCTTTGCGATCTTGCGCTGCGTGGAACGATGCTGACCCAAGACTCGGCACGCCCGTCTCTCGGACACCGTCAGTTCATCGATCACATGGTCCACGCAAGCGCGGCGACGGGCGGGGCTCAGAAGTTTCCCTTGGCGGCCTCCGCTAAAATCATCTTGTCCAAGGTGAGGTCGGAAACGGCGCGCCGGAGCCGGGCATTCTCCGCTTCCAGCTCCTTCAGGCGCTTTACCTGGTCGCCCTTCAAACCGCCGTATTCGGAACGCCACCGGTAATATGTAACTTCCGTCACGCCTATCGACCGGATCGCCTCCGCCATCGATTTTCCCTGCGCATTCAGCACGTCAACCTGGCGAAGCTTCGTGACGATCTCTTCTGCCTTGTGTCTTTTCGCTGCCATTTCAATGTCCTTCTGAGGCTCATAAGCCATACTTCATGAAGGATCACTTTGCAGGCGGCAGACCAGTCGGCACGCCCGTCCTGCCGTCGATCCATCGCCCGTGCGAGAAGCATTCCGCGATCGGCGTCTTGCCGCCGAACAGGTTGGATGCGAGCAAGATGCCGCTTCGGAATCGCACGGATCAACCCGACGCGTAACGGATATGGCTGGGTATGCCTTTACACCAACAAAATTTTTCGACTGGAATTCCCGCGGTAAGTCACAGTAACGCCGAACCGTATCCGACGGCGGTTAACTGACCTTCCTGATTTGTCAACCAGAACTCAACCTCTAGGCGCGTGCCCGCCTCCTCTATCTGTCGATTTGCGACAACACCTTCAAGCGTGATGAGGTCCTTCGCGTAGATCGGTGTCAAGTACGTCGAAAAATGGCGTCCAGTCGAAAGAAACCGCTCGCCAAACAGGCTGGCGAGATATTGCGATGCCCAGCATGATTCCATCATTCCCTGAGCGATGCAGTCACGAAGGCCGGCCTTGTGTGCGATCTCCAGATTTGTATGAATTCCCTGTTTGTGGAATTCGGCGCCAGTAAAGACGGACATTTGCGCCTGGCGGACTTGCTTCGTAAGTGGACGCAGCGCCGTGCCGACCTCGGTATCGGCTGATATTGTCGCAACGCGCGATCCGGACAGCGTCCGCGGGCTGATGCGCCTTTCCGGCTCTGCCGTACCCGTGCCGACCTTGATGCCGTCAGGAATGCGCATAACTTCCGTCGACCGCTGCAGGACGACGATATCGCCCTCGTCGTCCCGCGCGATGCTTTCCAACACCGTATAACCCTTGCCGCGCTTCATATACTTGTCGACATAGGTGCCGGTGAGTGTGAGCTTCGCGCCGACCGGCACGGGCTTGTAGTGGATGACCTCTTCCTTCTGGTGCAGGCCGACGACCTTGTCGCGGTCATAGACCGTGAGGAAGATCTGCATGAGGTCCGAGACGATCATATGCGGCGGCACGTAACCCACCGGTTTTACAAGCCCGTCGATAATCTGCATGCCGCTGTAATCGTCGAGCGCATAGGCATAGCTGCGCAGAAAGAAGTCGTCGAGAACGAGTTCGACCGGTCCAAAGCTCTCGCCGATATAGACGTTTTCGTAGGTCGGGTCCTTGAAGGCTGCGGGCACCATCGTCATCAAATCCTTGGAGAATGGGGCGCCCGCCGTGCCGCGACGGCGGACGTCGTGCGAGTTACTGGACGCTGCGAACCTTGGCGAGAAGCGCCACGGCCTTCTCGCCGAGGCTTGCGGCATATTCGTCCTGGAACGTGGCAAGCCTCTTGGCGAACTTATCGAGGCCCTGCGTCTCGACGATGGTTACGCCAGCGCTCTTCATCTCCTCTAGCGCCTTGGCGTTGAACTCGTTGACGAGCCCAGCTTGGTAGGCCTGCGCTTCGGCAGCGGCCTTCACGACAATGTCCTGCTGTTGCTTGGTCAGCGTATCGAACTTTGCGGCATTCATCGGAATGAAGCGGAAGTGCCAGATATGCTTGGTCAGGCTCACACTTTTCGTGACCTCGTACCATTTGGTCGTCGCCAGCGTTGCCGGCTCGCCTTCGGAGGCTTCGGCGACGCCTGTTTCGATGGCCGAGTAGACCTCCGGGAACGGGATGGGCGTCGGCACCGCATTCAGCGCCTTGGCGAAACCGATATAGAGCGGCGATTCCGGAACGCGCAGCTTCAGTCCGTCCATGTCCTCGATCGTGTTGATCGCCCGCTTGCTGGCAATCGAGCGCGGGCCGAGATAGAGGAAGCCGAGATTGCGCACACCCTGCGCCCCGAAAGCTGCCTGGACATCGGGGGCGATCACCTCCGCGACGCGTTGCATATGGTCGAGGTCCTTGTAGAGGTACGGCAGTTCCAGGACCTGAAGTTCCGGGAAGAAACGGCCGATGCCCGACATGCCGCTCGGCGCTATGTCCAGCGAACCTGAAACGACGCTTTCGGCGAGCTCGCGCTCGTTGCCGAGCGTGGCGTCGCTATAGACCTCGATCTTCACGTCGCCATTGGTGCGCTCGGCCACCAGTTCGGCGAAACGCTTGTCCGCCAGCGTGTTGCTGTGGTCTGCGGCATAGATGTCGCCCAGCGTCAGGGTGGTTTCCGCCTGCGCGAGACCTGTGCTGGCCATGAGCGCGAGTGCGCTCAGCGCACCAAGCAAGAAACGTTTTTCTATGAACATGCTCTACTCCTCCGTTGAGCTTTTCTGCGCCGTCACATGAAGGACGGCAGATAGGTTGTGAAGAACGGTACGAACGCGATCAGAAGATTGACCAGCAGCAGGGGGATCAGGAACGCCCAGACCAGCACCAGAATGCGCGACAGCGGGATGCGCGCAATGCTGACGCCGATGAACAGAAGCGTGCCGACCGGCGGCATGACCGCACCCATCATGATGGCGAGCACCATGACGACGCCGAACTGCACCGGATC
Source organism: Shinella sumterensis (assembly GCF_004514425.2). GTDB lineage: Bacteria > Pseudomonadota > Alphaproteobacteria > Rhizobiales > Rhizobiaceae > Shinella > Shinella sumterensis. The sequence goes on along the minus strand of NZ_MYFN02000014.1, from coordinate 119,817 downwards.
GAAGCCCATCTGCGCGCCGATGGCGGCAAGCGTCGGTACGAAGAGCACGGCTGTCGAGACCTCATCCATCAGGCCGCCGATCAGCGTCAGGGCGATGATCAGGATGGTGACGACGAGAAGCGGCTCGGTGGTGATCGAGAACAGTATCGAGGTGATCTGCTGCTCGAAGCGGCCGAGCGCCAGGATCGTACCGAACACCGCCGAGAAACCGACGATCATCATGATGTTGGCAGACGACAGCGCCGCCGACATCGTCAGTTCTCGGAGGTTCTTGAGATTGAGCGAACGCTCGATGACGAAACCGTAGAACAGCGCATAGACCACCGCGACGATGCCCGCCTCCGTCGGTGTGAAGATACCGAAACGGATGCCGCCGATGATGACGAAGGGCATGACGAGCGCGAAACCCGCCTTCAGAAAGGATTCCTTCAGCCGCTGGCCGGAAAACGTCACGGTATCCACCTTGAAGGACGCAAACCGGGTGACGATGAAGGCGAGGATAAGAAGCGACAGACCGACTAGAAGGCCGGGAATGATGCCAGCCATGAAGAGCCGGCCGATCGAAACCCCGGCCATGGAGCCGTAGATGATGAGAAAGATCGAGGGCGGAATAAGCGGCGCCATCATAGCGGAGAACGCGACCATGAGGGCAGCGAATTCCGGCTTGTACCCCTGTTCCTTCATGGCTGGGATCAGGATCGAGCCGGTGGCCGCGGCGTCCGCCGACGCCGACCCCGAAACGCCCGCCATCATCACGTTGGCAATGACGGTGACATAGGCGAGGCCGGCGCGGAAATGCCCCACGAGGGCGATGGCGAGATCGACGATGCGCTTGGTGAGGCCCGAACGCGACATCACCTCGCCGGCGAGCACGAAGAACGGAATTGCCATCAACGTGAAGGAATCCATGCCGCCGAAGGTCTTGGTGATCAGCAGGCGTTCCTGGACGATCGGATAGTTGAAAACGACGACGAGCGCAGCGAGCCCGGTGGAGAACGCCACCGGCAGGCCGAGCAGCAGGAAAACGAAGAAGCAGCCGAAAAGGGTGAGTGTCATTGGCCTGCCTCCCGCGTGCCGTTGCGCATGTCGCGAACCATGCGCGCGATCGTTGCGAGGATGATGAGGGCCGAACCGACGGGAATGGCGAGATAGATCCAGAACAGCGACAGCGACAGGGCCGAAGAGAGTTGCGGCGCGTTCACGCGCGCCATCACCCAGCCGTAATAGACGAAGGTCCCCATCAGCACGATGACGGCGAGATCGAGGAGGATCGCGACCGCGCGCTGCATCGCCCTCGGCATCATGTTGACGAATACGTCCACCGTGAACATCGCCCGGCGCCAGACGAGGATCGGCGCGCAAAGCCAGAACAGCCAGATGAAAGCATACCGGATGATCTCTTCGGACCAGAACAGGGCGTAGTGCCCGTTCAAGACATAGCGCAGGCACACGGCCACAAAACCCACCGCGATGATGGCGAGCATCAGTGGCACGATGATCGCTTCTCCGACGCGCTCGAGCAGTGTCGGGTTTTCCGGGGTTTCGACGATTTCGGATTGTTCCTGCATCAGGCTGCCAAAGCTCCCCCGTCCACCTTGATCACGGCGCCGGTTATATAGTCCGAGAGCGGGCTTGCAAGGAATGCGATCGCGCCGCCGACCTCTTCCGGCTTTCCGGCACGGCCCATCGGCACACGGTTCTCGACCTTCGCCACCCATTCCTTGTTATGGAAGAGCGGCTCCGTCAGTTCCGTCCTGAACCAGCCCGGTTCGATCGCGTTCACGCGAATGCCGGTCTTGCCCCATTCGACCGCAAGCCCCTGCGTGATCTGCTTCACCCCACCCTTTGACGACCCGTAGGCGACGATGAACGGCATGCCGATCTCGCTTGCCATGGAGGCGATGTTGATGATCTTGCCATAGCCGTTGTCACGCATGACGCGGCCAGCAGCCTGCGACATGAAGAACAGGCCGCGGGTGTTGATCGCATGGACGCGATCCCAGTCTTCCGGCCCGTATTCGAACGAGTCGCCGCGAATGTTGAGGCCCGCGGCGTTGACGAGAATATCGAGCCTGCCATGTTCGGCGACGATACGCTCGACCAGCGCCTTCGCCGCATCCGGATCGCTGACGTCGCAGACCATCGCCTGTGCGCCGGCCTCTTGCGCTGCCTGTTCAAGCACATCATGGCGCCGACCGGTGATGACGACGGTGGCACCGGCCGCGACCAGCGCATTCGTACCGGCCCGGCCAAGTCCGGTTCCGCCACCGGTGACGAGGGCGATACGGCCTTTGAGATCAATGGACAGCGACATTTCGAAGCTCACCTGTACTCTGAAGATTCATACGGCGGCCGTCGCTTTCGACGATCGCATGCGCCAGCGCGAGCGCGGCAATCCCATCCTCGATAGAGGGCGTGACAGGAAGGCCAGCGGTCAAGGCGTTGGCAAGGTTGCGCATCTCACCGACATAGCCCATGTGGGCGAGCGACGCATTCTCCGCGGAGATGTTCGTCATATTCGGCTCCCATACCAGACGCTCGCGTTGTGGCGAGAAGACACGCCCCGCCACCATGGGTTCGGCGTCGCGATTATAGGTGACACGCGATACGTTTTCGACCGTGACGCTCGCGCCCTTCGATCCCGTGATCTGCACGCGCTCGTTCGGGACACCCCTGCTCTCGTAGTTCGATATCTCCAATAGGCCGGCGGCGCCGCTTGCATAACCGAGCAGCACGGCGAAACCGAAGCGCTCGTCCGAGGCCTCGGTCTTGATGGCGGATACCCAGTCGACCGGACCGCCAAAGAAACGCATCAGGTCAAGAAAGTGCACGCTGTGATCAAGCACGAAGGAAAAGGGCGTAAGCGTCTTCGACCAAGCCGGCGTCCACACGCCAGAGGTAATCCGCGCATTCACCATTTTCACGACGCCGAAGTTACCTTCCTGGGAGATCTCCCTCGCCATGCGATAACCCGTCGCAAAGCGCTTCATGAAGCCGACGACCAGTTGCTTTCCCGCTTTCACGGCCGCGCTCTTCATGGCCCCGGCCTCGACGAGCGTGATCGCGGGCGGCTTTTCGACGAAGACATGCACGCCGTGTGCAAATGCCTGCTTGGCAAGCGTCGGATAGATCGTCGGGCCAACCGCCATCACAACGGCATCCACCGTCTCGGCGGATAGCATCTCGGACATTTCCGCATAGGCGGCGCCGGCTCTTGCCGCCCGCATCGTCGCATCGGCGCGAGCCGCATCCGGATCGCAGACGGCTACGATGTCGATGCCGGCCGCATGCATGGCGGGAACGAGCGCCGCATTGGCAAATGCGCCACACCCTACTAACGCTGTCCGAATACGGACCTGCCGCATCCTGAAACCCCTCCCGCGATATGAGGCCTCTCCCGCCTCAGAAAACGTTTTTCGAAAAACGGTTCTTGTGTTTTGATTAAACACGCTGAACCGGCGTGTCAATCTCAGTATATGACTATTTCAGACGACGATTCTCGGCTAAAGTCGCAAATGCAATGAAAACAGGCCGAACGAAAAATCGGTTCTGCAACTGGAGTTTGAAGAGTGTCCGACAAAGGACGGATTACGATCAGAGACGTCGCGGCGGCGACCGGCCATGCGGTATCCACCGTCTCGAACGCACTTGCCGGAAAGCGGCACGTGAACGAAGAGACCCGCCAGCAAGTAAAGGAAGCCGCCGAGAGGCTCGGCTACCGTCCCTCGGTGGTGGCGCGTTCACTGCGCATGAAACTGAGCTCGACGATCGGCGTTCTGGTGCCCGATGTCAGCAACCCCGCCATCCCTGAATTCATCCGCGGCATCGACGACATCGCCGTGCGGGAAGGCTGCACGATCCTGCTCTGCAACACGGACGAGCTCGTCGAACGGCAGGTGAGCCAGATGCACACCCTGCTTGACCGCCAGGTCGATGGGATGATCCTGATCTCGCAGCATTGCGACACACCGGAGGTGCGCAAGCTGCTCGATGGCAAGACGCCCTTCGTGCTCATCCAGCGTCGGAGCGCCCGCTTCCGCGACGATTATATCGGCTCGGACAACCTGCAAGGCATGCGCGACAGCGTGAACTATCTCTATGAACTCGGCCACCGCCGCATCGCTCTCGTCACCGGTCCCGCGACCTCCAGCACCGCACAGGAGCGACTGGAGGCTTTCGAAGCCTCGATTGCTGAGCTCGACTGCGACGGCGACCCGGACCTTGTTTATCGTGGCGACTATACCGTGGAAGCCGGCTACGAGGCCATGCACTATTTCGCCTCTATGCAGAAGCGTCCGACAGCCGTGATTGCCAGCAACGACGTTTGCGCACTCGGCGTCCAGGATGCCGCAAGCGAGCTCGGCATTTCCATTCCAGCGGATATGTCGCTGCTCGGCTGCGACGACATCGATCTTGCAAGACTGCGCCGCATCAATCTCAGCACGCTGCGCCTGCCGAAGCGCGAAATGGGTGCGGCCGCCGCGGAACTGCTGATGCGCCGCATCCATTCCAAACGACCGCCCACGCCGCGCGAGGTCATCATTCCAACCAAACTCGTCCTGCGCGAATCCTGCGCGCCGCCGGCGGATGGCCCCAACGCAAAAAGGCCGGCAGAACGCCGGCCTCTCGTTTCTCCAGACTGAGGATCACCGTGCCAGAGCAGCGGTGAGCTCCCGGATCGCCAGCATGCCAGGATCGTCGATGCCAATCGTCTGATCCCCGAACATGCGGGCGCGACCGATTCGGTTCGGCCGGCTGCGAAACGCTTCGAGAGCGTCGGCCGCCGCCTTTGCCGCCGCGCTCGCGGCTTGGTCCGGCGTTCGCGCATCCTTCACCGCATCGGCTATGGCATCAAGCGAATCCAACACTGTCTTGTCGCCAAGCGAAGCCCCACCTCGCGCGATCATTGCGTCGCGCGCCGTAGCGACGAGATCGGAGAGGTCACCGGCGTCGATCGCTTCGCGCCCCTTCGCCTCTCGTCCTGCGGCCAGCAATCCGGTGGCGAAAAGAGTGCCGAGGCTCGATCCGGTGGCAAGCGTCGCGGCCTTCGCGAGCTGGCTCAGCGCCGTGCCTGGATCGACCGCGCCCGACAGATCGACCTCTGCCATCTTGCCGATGACGCGGGCGAGCATGCCGCCCGTGTCGCCGTCGCCGAGTTTCGCATCCGCATCGTTCAACACCTGCTCCAGCGGTCCCATCGCCTCATTGGCGCGGGCGATTGCGAAGGCAATGGAGGAGACCGTGACGCTCATGCCGTCACCGTCCAGAACGGGCAGGAGGCAGGCGCCGCCAGCAGGGCCTCGATCTCGTCATCGACGAAGCAGAGCGAGATGGAGGCGCCAGCCATTTCCATCGATGTTGCGTAGTGGCCGACGAGCGGCCTCACGATCGTAATGCCGGCGGCTTCGAGCTGCGTGCGCGCGCGGCGGTATAGGATGAAGAGCTCTTCCAGCGGCGTGGCACCGAGGCTGTTGACAAGGATCGACGCCCTGCTCCCCACGCCCTCCGGCTTGTCGGCCAGCAGCCGCTCGATCATTTCGTCGGCGATCGTATCCGCCGGCTTGAGCTGGTCGCGCCATATGCCCGGTTCGCCGTGAATACCCATGCCCATCTCGATCTCGTTGTCACCAAGCGTGAAGGACGGCTTGTCGGAACCCGGAACCTGGCAGGGCGATAGTGCGACGCCGATGGTGCGCGTGCGATCCACCGTCTTCTGCGCGATAGCCGTCACCGCATCGAGGTCGGCGCCGGTCTCGGCGAGCGCACCGGCCGTCTTGTAGGCGTAAATGATGCCGGCGACGCCGCGGCGCTTCTGCCGTTCGGACGGCCCGGCGCTGGCGACATCGTCATTGCCGAGCACCGTCGTCGTACGAATGCCTTCGTCCTCCAGCATTTCGCCGGCCATGTCGAAGTTCATGCGGTCGCCGCCATAATTGCCGTAGAGCCGCAGCACGCCTTGGCCGCCGTCGGCCAGCCGGATCGCTTCCATGCACGAACCGACCGTCGGCCCCTCGAAGACGTTGCCAATCGAGCAGCCGTCAAGCAGGCCCTCACCGACGTAACCGGTAAAGAGCGGCAGGTGGCCGGAGCCCCCGCCGGAGACGACACCGACCTTGCCTTTGCGGATCGTTGTTGCACGATGCACGACGCGGCCGGTCTCGCCGCTGAGCGCCAGAGATGGATTGGCGGAAACCAGGCCGTCGAGCATTTCATCGACAAAGCCCGACGGCTTGTTCATCAGCTTCTTCATGACGTCGCCTCCTCAGTAGTTGAGCACCGAATTGTCATTGAACATGGTGATCGGCGGATAGGCGCGCTCGTCCGTGATGACATCGAGCACGGTCGTGGTATTGGCAGCAAAGGCCGCCCTCAGCGCGGGCAGGAAGTCTTGCGCCTTTTCGATGCGCACACCCTCACAACCCGCGCCGCGGGCTATCGCCGCGTGATCAACCGGAGTGAAATCGCAAGCATCGGAATATTCGTTGAAGATCACCTTTTCTGCATGCTTTTCATAGCCCAGGATCGAATTGTTCAGCACTGCGACGACCACGTTGAGCCCCATGCGGCGCGCCGTCTCCAGTTCGGACCAGACGTGGGCGAACCCGCCGTCGCCGACGAGCGCGAAGATCGGCGCATCGGGCCTGGCGCACTTGGCGCCCAGCGCATAGGGCAGGCCCCAGCCGAGACCGGCGAGACCGCGTGGCGTGAGGAAACGCATGCCGGCCTTGCGCGACTTTAAATGGTTGCCGACCCAGATCGACGAGTAACTGGCGTCCGACACGACGATGTGGTCGGGCGTGAGCAGGCTGTCGAGATCCCGCATGAGGCGCTCGGGTCGGATTGGGCTTGCATTTGATGTCTCGACAGACTCCGCGTCCGCGCGCCCCTTGGTAAGGCCCTCGGAGATCGCCTTTTCAAGCGCCGGCCGAGCGGCTTTCCGCTTTGCGCCGTCTTCGCCCTCGAGTGCCACGGAAAGCGCCTTGATACCGAGCTTGGCGTCACCGACAAGGCGCAGCGCCTCGTAGTTGCGGCCGATCTCCTGCCCATCGATATCGAGATGGATATACTTGGCGTCCTTCGGAAACAACGACCAGCTGTCGGTACCGTTCTGGTTCGTCCGATTGCCGATCAGCATGATCACGTCGGCTTCCGTCACCAGTTCACGCAGGTGCTTTGTACGGCTACGCGTCGCCATAAAGTAGCCGACGATGCCAACGGACAGCGGATGCCCTTCATCGACGGCGCCCTTGCCCATGACGGTGGTCGCGACCGGGATCGAGAAATGCTCCTGGAGGGCGGCAAGCTCGCCGGCGGCGTCAGAGACGTGCACGCCGCCGCCGGCGATGATCAGCGGACGCTCCGCGGATGCCAGCAGCTTCGCGGCTTCGGCGACGCGGTCCGGATCCGGCCCGCTGCGATCGAGCGGAAAGCTGCCGAGAGACGCCATGCGGCTGTCGTTGCGGCTCTCCGCCGTCTCCACGAACATATCGATCGGGGCGATCAGAACGGCCGGTCCTGGGCGGCCGGATGCAGCCGCCGTGAACGCCATGTCGACATAATCATCGATGCGGTTGACGTCGGCGACGCGCCTGATCCATTTGGCCACGCCCTTGAAGAGATCGAGATGGTCGAGTTCCTGGAAGGCGTTCTTGTCGGCGAAGGGCCGCGCCACGTCCTGCACGATCGCGACGATCGGGATCGAGGCCTTGTAGGCTTCCGCAAGTCCCGGCACCAGCAGCGTCGCCGCCGGACCGTTCTGCGCTGTCACGACCGCCACCTTGTGCGAGATGCGCGCATAGGCATCCGCCATGACGGAGCCGGCATTCTCGGTGCGGTAGCCGATCTGCCTTATGCCGTAGTGCGGCGCCGCCAGGAAAAGCGCTGCCGGAATGGACTGGCCGAAGATGACCTCGACACCATGTCGCTTCAGTGCCTGCGCCATCACATGCGCGCCGCTCATATTACCCTTGCTCACGTTCTATCCTCCCTGAACCCTTTGGAAATGCGGATGAAGTCTGTCAGATGACCGTCGCCGCACGCAGCTTGCCGATGTCCTCGTCGGGCATTGACAGCCACTCGTGCAGCACTTGGTCGGAATGTTCGCCAAGCATCGGCGGCGGCAGCCGAACGGCCGTCGGCGTGGTGCCAAGGCCGACCGGCGGCCCCTGCATCGGCACCACACCAGCCTTGGGATGAACGATATCCACGATGTGTCCGGCCTCGCGCATGTACGGGTCGTTGGCGACCTCCTCGACGGTGCGGATGCGCGCGGAGGGAAGCTCCGCGGCACGCAAGGCTGCAAGCACCTCGTCCGCGTTGTGCGTGCCGATCCAATCGGCAGCGATCGCCTCGATCGCCTCCACGTTGACCATGCGGTTTTCAAGCGTCGCGAAACGCGGATCCTCCAACAGCTCGGGTCGGCCGATCATCTTCACGAAGCGCGGGAAATGGGCGTTGTTGCCGGCAACCATGTGGATCCACACGTCGTCCTTGGCGCGAAACGTATTGGCGGGCGCCGCATAGCGGTCGCGGTTCCCAGCCCGCGTCATGCGCCGACCGTTCACCAGGAATTCCGGGATCGCCGTCATCAGCATGGAGGTGGCACCGCCGATCAGGCTGACATCGACCACCTGCCCCTCGCCCGTCCTGGTACGGTGGTTGAGGGCAGCAAGAATGCCGATCGTCGCATGCAGCGCGGTCGCGTAATCGACGAGGAAGGTGCCGGCCATCATCGGCCCACCCTTCGGATCGCCCGTCAGGTCCATAAAACCGGTAATCGCCTGGGCGATGCCGTCGAAGCAGGGCTCCGCTGAAAGGCTGTTGTTCTGACCGAAGCCCGAAAGCCGTGCCATCACGAGCTTCGGATTGATCTTGTGCAGGTCCTCCCAGCCACAGCCCATCTTCTCCATCGTGCCGGGCCGGAAGTTCTCGACCAGCACATCCGCTTCCAGCACGAGACGGCGCAGCAGATCCTGCGCCTCCGGATTGCGGAAGTTGAGCGTCAGGCTGCGCTTGTTGCGGTTGAACATCATGAAATAGATGCTCTCGCCGGCAATGTACGGACCGAGCGAGCGGGTGTCGTCGCCGGCGTACGTGCGCTCGACCTTGACGACGTCAGCACCGAGATCGCCAAGAAGCATGGCGCAGTGGGGACCCGCGATGAACCTTGAGAGATCCAGCACTTTAATGCCGGATAGGGACGAGACCGTGGGGGATGAGGATGCTTGCATGGTCAGACTTTGAGCAGGATACGGTTGGGGTCGATGTCTTTGCGGATGCGGGCGAGCTCTTCCGCGGTCGGCGCCTCGGTTTCCGGAATCGTTTCGGGGACGAGCGGCACGAAGGACATGGCGGCCAGCACCTCGTCCTTCGTCACCCCCGGATGCAACGATCTCAGCCGCATTTCGCGGGTATCCTCGGCAAAATCGAAGATCGCCTTATCCGTTACGACCAGTGCGGGTCCGCCCTCGCCGAGCCCGGCCTCGCGCCGGCTGTTACCGCCGGACAGGTGGCCGGCGCTGGTGATGAAATCGACCTTCTCGACGAAGCTGCGCGCATCGAGGTCCATCAGCAGGATCGGCCGGCGCACGAAGGCGAAATGCTCGGGCTGTGCAAGGCTGCCGACAAGGCGGACCTTCGGCTTGCGATAGTCGCCAATCGCCGTGATGTTCATGTTCCCGTAGCGGTCGAGCTGGGCGGCCGAATTGAAGGACACGTCGAACTTGCGCCGCGCCAGCATGTCACATTTCACGCCGGTATCCGGCGGGCATGCAGCGGCGTGCCACTGCGTGAAGGCATCCTGCGTGAAGTGCTCGGGGATCACCGACAGATCCGGCTCCAGCAGGTTGCCCCAGTAGACGGCGGCACCCGGCGCATGCCCCATCTGCGCGAGACGCGCGGCCGCCAGCGGCATGCCGACAGCGAGCGTGAAAGCCCGGCCGTTCGTGCCGACGCCGACGAAGCAGAGATCGTCATCCTGAATCTGGCGGGCGAGATAGGCGGTGATCAGTTCATTGTTGGAATAGGTCGCCATGACTTATGCCCTCCCCTTGACGTTGAGCGCCGAGAGCGCGGAAAGACCCCCGCATTTCTCGATATAGGCCGCATGTTCGCGCAGCCCGTGGGCGAACTCATCGAGATAGGCCTTGACGCCATCAGCGGTCTTCGAACGGGCGATGTAGTCGCTCATATGCGCATCGTCTTCGTCGTAGAGCGTGTCGCAGGCGGCGGGATGCGCCCCGTAGGGCACCTCGACAATTGCCTCCACCCAGTTGCCGGGAATGTATGTCAGTGACGGCTGCTTCTTGATTTCATCGTGGGGCACGATCTTCTCGACCGTCACGATAAGACGCCTGGCGCCGGCCGCCATCGGCTGGTCCATGTCGTCCGTGTCGCGCACGACCGGCCACTGCACATTGCCGTATTTGTCGCCCGCATAGCCGTGGATGATCGTGAACTCGGGTTCGGCGGCAGCGATCGCCTGAAGCTTCTCGCCGGTGAAGGGGCAATCGAAGGTGCGGATCTGCTCGGGGTTCACCTTGGCGAGATCGGAGCCGAACAGCGTGCGGATCGGCAGGAAGGGCATGCCCTGGGCGGCCGCGCGCAGGCGCGCCACCATGGCCGTTTCGGAGAAGTCACGCACCTCGATTCGACCGCTTTCGACGGCACGGCGGAAGTTCGGCGCAAGCCCGTAGTTGAACAGGCCGACATAGATGCCTTCCCAGCGGCGGATCGCGTCGGCCGCGGCAAGCAGATCGATCGCCGTCGTGCCGGCCCAGCTCAGCACCGTGAGATCGCGCACTTTGTTGCGGATCAGCTGGCGCACGGCGGCATTGGGTTGACGGCGCAACAGGCTGCCGCCGATCATCACCGTCGAGCCCGACACGATCGGAGACAGAGCGTTCTCCAGGGTCGTCAATTTCTCTTTCAAAATGCAGTCCTCCCGATAGGTGCGATCGGGTATAAAAACGTTTCTGGAAAATGGCAACGAAAAACGTTTCTCGTTTTCTGTTTTTCTGTTACCCCGATATCCGTCGAAGTTTTAAGCGGAGGAACGACGTGAGCGACGAACACAGACTTTTTGGCCTTGTCGGCTATCCAATCACCTTCGTGCGCTCGCCTGGCATCCTGAATGCCTACCTTGCGCAACACGGCCTGCCCGGCCGCATGGTTCCCTTCGGCATCCGGCCGGAGGCGCTGGAAACGGCGCTTGCCGGGTTGCGCCACCTCGAAAACCTCCGGGGCTTCTTCGTCACCATGCCGTTCAAGGAGCGTATCCTGCCGCTTCTCGACAACCTGAGCGAAACGGCGCGTATTTCCGGTGCGGTCAATGTCGTTCGCCGGACGCCGGACGGGAAGTTCTCCGGCCACCAACTCGATGGTGCCGGTTTCGTCGGCGCGATGAACGAAGCGGGCGTTCGAATTGCTGGCGCCTCGGCCTATGTCGCCGGTGCCGGAGGCGTCAGCGCCGGCATATGCTGCGCGCTGGCCGAAGCCGGAATTGGCCGCATCGCCCTCGTCAACCGCAACCGCGACCGTGCGGAAAAGCTCGCGGACCGGCTGCGCGGTGCTTTTCCGAAAACGGTCTTCTGCGCGACGGACAGCCGGCCCGGCGAGGAGATCGACATCGTCATCAACGCCACCAGCCTCGGCATGTCCCCGGACGATCCGCTGCCAGTCGATCTTGCGGGCACATCGCGCGGCATCTTCGTCGGCGATGTGGTGAATGTGCCCCATATGACGCCTCTTTTGGAAACGGCCGAAGCGCGCGACTGCCGCACGCAGCATGGCAAAGCCATGTTCGGCCCGCAGATCGAGCTTGCGCTGCGCTTCTACGAAGACGGCTTGTAACCCTCTGATCGTGCTCAATGCGCAACCAGATTGCCGCCGGTGATGAGCTTGACGATATCGTCGGGATCGGTCTCCGCCTTCTTTCGCACCCCGGCCGTCTGGCCCTGCCGCAACACATGGATGCGGTCGCAGACCTCGAAGATGTGATGCAGGTTGTGGCTGATCAGGATGATCGAGAAGCCGCGCGAACGCAGGTCTTTGATCAGCGACAGGACCTTTTCCTGCTCGGGCACGCCGAGTGCCGCCGTCGGTTCGTCCAGGATGACGACCTTGCGGCCGAAGGCGACGGCGCGTGCGATAGCGACGCTCTGGCGCTGGCCCCCGGACATGCCCTTCACCGTGAACTGCGTCGACTGGATGTGAATGTTCAGCGATTTCAGCAGCGCCTTCGAGCGGCTGTGCATCTCCTCCGCCTTGAGGAATTTCGCCCCGAGAATGTTGCGAACGGACTCGCGTCCCGCGAAGATGTTTTCCGCAACATTGGAATCATCGAAGAGTGCCAGGTCCTGGTAGACCGTCTCTATGCCGAGCTGGCGGGCGTCCTCCGGCTTGCGCACCGTCACCTCGCGGCCCTCGAAAAAAATCTGGCCGCTATCGGCGGGTTGCGCGCCGGAGATGATCTTGATGAGGGTCGATTTTCCCGCGCCATTGTCCCCGGCCAGCGCGAGGACCTCGGATTCATGGAGTTCGAAATCGATGTCGGACAAGGCGCGAACAGCGCCGAACGACTTGCAGATCTTGTTCAGTTTCAGCAATGGGGTCATCACGCATATCCTCTGGGCGGTCGAGGGGCAGCCCCCTCGACCGCGACCGATTATTTGCAGTAGGTGTCGTGCGTTTCCTTGGTGATCATCGGCGTATCGAGGAAGGTCATCTTCTCGACCGTCTCACCGGCAAGCACCTTCATCGCAAGGTCGAGCGATTCCGGGAACATTGTGGGGTAATAGACCGAACCCGTCAGCCGGCCTGAGGCGACGCCCTCGCAACCCTCCTTCGCACCGTCCATGCCGACGGTGGCGACGCCTTCAAGACGCTGTTCCTCCAGCACTTGCGCCGCACCCATCGCCATCGTGTCATTGTGCGCGAAGACGGCCTTCACGTCGCGATGCGCGGTCACGGCGTCTTCCATCGCCGCCACGGCTTCCTGCAAACGGTAATGACCAACATAGGAGACGACCGTGATGCCCGGATGCTTGGCCATTTCCTCCTCGAAGCCCTGCTTGCGATCGACAGTCGCGGATGCTCCGGGCGTTCCTTCGAGCTGGATAACCTTGCCCTCCTCGCCGATCTTCTCAATGACGAAGCGGGCTGCGACGCGGCCCATCTCGATATTGTCGGACCCGATGAAGGCCGCGAAATCCGTTTCCGGCACGTCGAGCTTGCGGTCAAAGATGATCAGCGGGACGTTGGCGCGCTTGGCGGCATCGGCGATCGGTGCCAGTGCCTTGGAATCGTTCGGCGACAGGACGACTGCCGAGATATGACGGGTGATCAGGTCTTCGACGCCCGAAAGCTGGGTCGCGCTGTCACGGCGGCCATCGACGATCGTTAGCTTCACATCCGGATGCTCGGCGCCCCAATCCTTGGCCCGCTCGATACCGCCCACGCGGTAGGGATGCTCGAGGTTCGGCTGTGCAATGCCGATCTCAACCTGTTGCGCGCTTGCGGCAACCGGTGCGGCGAACACCGTGCCGGCCAGCATCGCGATACGAAACATCTGTCTGCAAGTCATGGTTTCCTCCCTATCGACTTGGTCCGGCGCGTGCCGGAATCTCATTGTGATTTCTGCATCACCTGCGTGCCCGGCTCTTTGCTTCCCGTCGGATGCTGAACATCACGGCCACGACAATGATCACGCCGCGCGCAAAGTCCTGCGCATAGGGCGAGACGGAGAGCAGGTTCAGGATGTTGTAGGTGAGCCCGATCACCATCAGCCCGACGAAGGTGAGCAGAATGCTGCCCACGCCGCCGACGAAGGGCGTGCCGCCGATGACAACAGCGGCAATGCCGGAAAGTTCGAAGAGCATGCCGCCTGTCGGCTCGCCGACACCGAGACGTCCGAGAAACAGCAGCCCCGCCATGGCTGCCAGCACGCCGTGCAGCGTGTAGACGCTGCGGATGACGCCTTCGACCTGGATGCCGGAGCGGTGCGCCCCAACCGGATTGTCGCCCACGAGGCAGACATGCCGGCCATAGACCGTGTATTTCAGCACCACGGCTGCCGTGATAAAGACGATCCCCGTCAGCAGCACCGGCATGGGGATCGGGCCGAGATAGCCGCGGCCGAAGGCGAAGACGAATTCTGGCGCCAGATCAGCCGTCAGAGTGCGCCCTTCGCTGAGAATAAGCGCAAGCCCGCGCGCGGCTGTCATCATGCCCAGGGTCGCAACAAAGGGCGGCACCTTGCCCCAGGTGATGAGAGCGCCGTTGATGTAGCCGCAGACAGCACCGACGAGGATCACCACAGCAATCATGCCGGCCGACCCGACGATGGGCGCAGCGAGCGCGCCGACCACCGTAGCGAGCGCGAGAACCGCTCCACCCGACAGATCGATGCCGCCGGAGATGATGACATATGTGAGGCCGATGGCGATCAGCCCAACCATAGTCCATTGCCGGAGCACATTGAAGATGTTGTCGACCGTCAGGAAATACGGCGACAGGAAAGTGGAGATGATGATGAGCGCGAGAAGGCCGGTCACCGCGATGTTGCGCAGCATCAGGTCCTTGGCTCCCGCCACGAGATTCCCTTTGGCGAACATGGGCGTTCTTTCGCTGAGATTGCGTCCGTCAGACATGTTTGGCTCCTCAGTCGCCGACCTTCGCCGATGCCCAGCCCGCAGCCGTCATCAGCCCATCCTGGTTGCGGGTCCATACTTCGAGCTCGAGGCGACCGTCGTCGGTACGACCGGTAACGACCCCGTGGGTCGTCAGCTCGTCGCCGGCGTAAACCGGCTGCAGATAGACGTTCTTCATCCACCCGGAGGAGAACCAGGCAGCCGGACCGAAGAAATCGGCCAGCATCTGCGACATCCAGCAGGTCGTCTGCACGCCCTGCGCGAGGCGGGCACGAAACCCGGCGGCGCTGGAGACGTTGTCGTCCGTGTGAATGTTGTGCCGATTGAAATGGATACCGGAGAATACCGCCATCTCGTCGTTGTGCGCGGTCTTCTTCAAGGAAGGGATCGGTGTGCCGGCGGCAATGTCCAGGCTTGCACGGGCAATGGGAGAAACGTTTTTGGAAATCACCCCGGAAACACGCCCCGTTGCGGGTGGCGAGCTGCCCTCGCCCATGCGGATTCCCTCCGGAATGCGCATGATCTCCGTCGACTTCTGCCGCACCAGCAGGCGGCCGCTCTCGTCATGCACGCTGACATCGAGGACGCAATAGCCCTTGCCGCGCCGCTCGTATTTGTCGACATATTCTCCGGTAAGCGTGACCTTCCCGCCGAAGGGCACCGGCGCATGATACCAGAGCTCCTCGGACTGGTGCAGGCCGACCACGGTGTTGGGATTGTACTTTGTCAAAAACAGCGCAACCCCGTCGCGAACCAGCGCTGCCGAGGGGACGATACGATAGCCGATCGCCGGATCGGCATTGGTATAGCAGTCGGAGTAGTCAGACAGCGAAAAGCACGCCGAGCGCAGATAATGCTCGTCCATCTCGATGACCTGCGGGCCGAATGTCTCGCCCACCTCGACGGATTCGAAGGTCGGATCCTTATATTGCATTGAGTTCCTCACCGATATCTTCGCCGGCCCTGCCGGCATACTCAAGACGGCCGCAGGCATGCAGCGACACGCGCCATGCGGGCGCATCACGGGACATGTCGTTTACCGGAAATCTTCTCCCAGCTCCGAGAGTTTCATATAAAAACGTTTCTGCAAACGTTTTTATTGGGCATACTGCAAAAACCATCAGCGGGAGGAGCAAGGATGGGGGAAAGACGGCGAACAAGACGCGGTATTACGATTGTCGATGTGGCGGACGCCCTGGGCGTCGCACCGTCGACTGTTTCGAACGCCCTGCATGACAAGGATATTGTCGCGCCGCGCACCAAGGCGCGCGTTCTCGCCATGGCGAGAGAGATGAACTACCAGGCGTCGGCTGCCGCGCGCGCGCTCGTGACGCGCCAGTCGTCGTCCGTCGGCGTCATCCTGCCCGATTTCGCCAATCCGGTCTTCAACGAGATCATCAGCGGCCTGAATGCCGTTCTCGTCCGGGCCGGTTACGCCACGCTTGTCGCCAGCACGTCGAACGACGGCCGGACATGCAAGGCGGCGATCCACGCTTTTGTGAAACGCGACGTCGATGCGATCGTCGTCATTTCCCAGAGCCTGGATGTCGACGAGACGGCGCAGCTCGCCGGATGCGGCCTGCCGGTAATTCTCGTGCACCGTACACCGGCCGACTGGCAGACGACGCATGCGCCGAGCTCCAGCTTCGACTATGTTGGCATGGACAATGCCGCCGGCGTGCGTGCGCTGGTCGAGCATCTCGCAGCGTTGGGCCACCGGCGCATCGGCTTCATTACCGGCCCGCTGCAATCGTCCGCCGCATGCGAACGCACGGATGGCTTCAGGCATGCGGTAGCGGCGCTGGGGCTCGATGAAGATCTGCGCCTCGTCACGGAAGGAAGCTATGACTTCATCTCCGGCATGCGCGGCGCGCGTGAGCTGCTTTCGCTGCCGCAGCGGCCGACGGCGGTCATCGCCGCCAATGACCTGATGGCATTCGGAACCATGGACGTCGCCCAGCAGATGGGCCTTGCCGTTCCGCAAAACCTTTCGATCGTCGGCGTGGACGATGTCTTCTTTTCCGCATTCCCGATGATCTCGCTAACGACCGCCCGCCAGCCGGCGATCGAGATCGGCGGAAGCGTGGGCGAACGTCTGCTGGAACGCTTTTCGAACGATGCGCTCTGCCCGATCGCTGTCACGCTTCCGGTCGAGGTTATCGTTCGCCATTCCACCGCACCCGTGCCCGTCATCGTCAACCCCGGAAGGCCGCTCTCGGTCGAGAGCCTTGAGGCGTACCTCGCGAGCCGTTGGAAACCGTCCACCATCATCGTTGCATAGACTGGAGCAGACATGACCTCTACCCCGCCGCTCGCCGGCCTTCGCGTTCTCGATCTTTCCCGCTTCATCGCTGGTCCCTTCTGCGCCATGCAGCTCGGCGATATGGGTGCCGACGTGGTGAAGGTCGAGAAGCGCGGTACCGGAGACGACACACGCCTCAACCAGCCGAAAATCGCCGGCGAGAGCACCTATTTCCTGTCGTTCAACCGCAACAAGCGCAGCGTCGATCTCGATTTCCGCGATCCGGTCGATCAGGAGACGCTACGCCGGCTCGCCGCCACGGCCGATGTCCTCATAGAGAACTTCCGCCCCGGCACGCTCGAAAAGATGGGCTGTGGCTGGGACGTGCTGTCGGCCATCAATCCCCGCCTGATCCTCGTGCGCATTTCCGGCTTCGGCCAGGATGGCCCCTTTGCCAATCGCGCCTGCTTCGATGTCATCGCCCAGGCCATGGGTGGCATCATGAATCTGACCGGTCAACCCGACGGGCCGCCCACCATGGCCGGCACCTTCATGGTCGATTACTCGACCGCCCTCTATGCCACGATCGGCACGCTCTGTGCACTGGAAGCCCGACGCCAGACCGGCAAGGGCCAAGTCGTCGAAACGAGCCTGCTGGAAACGAGCGCCAGCCTGCTGATGAGCGCCATTCCCGATTTCAAGCAGCTCGGCCAGTCGATGACGCGCATGGGCAGCCGGGACCGCTACACCGCTCCGGTCAACAGCTTCCAGTGCAGCGACGAAGAATGGGTCTACCTCTCCGCCGGCACCAATTCGCTTTTCCGCCGTTTCGTGGCGACCGCCGACCTCGCCCATCTTCTTGATGACCCGCGCTTTGCAACCGCCGATGCCCGCCTGGCAAACCAGGAGGCGATAGAGGCGATTGTCCAGCAGTGGGTAGGCCTGCATTCCTCTAGCGCCGTCGTAGAAGCAATGGAGAAGGCCGGCGTGCCCTGTGCCAAGGTCGCAGGTATCGGCGAGGTGACCGAAAATCCGCAATTGCGCTATCGCCGGCAGATCATCGATATCGACCATCCGACGGTCGGCACCTACACGACCCATGGCGTGACCGTGACGCTGCATGACACACCCGGCCGCATCGCCCGTCCGGCGCCCTTGCTCGGAGAACATACAGACGAAGTCCTCAAGGAGTGGCTGGTGGAAGCACCATCGACAAGGCAGGCGGGATGAAGGAAGCGCTATCCCTTCCGCACAGGCCCGGTCGTATGACGGATACGCAGCTCGGTCGGCAGAATGACCTTGCGCCCCGGCGCGTCCGGCGCGCCCAGCCTTTCGAGAAGCAGCTTGCCGGCCGCCCGCCCGAGGTGGCGCTTCGGCTGATTGACGGTGGTCAGTCCCTCGACCTTCAGGGCTTCGGTTTCCATCAGGCTGGAGTCGAACATGTCGTCGAAGCCGGTGACGGATATATCGGCGGGCGTGTTGAGCCCGATGCTGTGGAGGTAGCCGACGATACCGAGTGCGACGAAGTCGTTTGCCGCAAGGATCGCCGTCGGTCGCGGCGTCACGGCCATAAAGGCTTCTGCCGCCTTCGCACCGCTTTCCTTGTAATAGTTGCCAGCGAAGACCAACCGTTCGTCCACCTCCAGCCCGCACGCCGCCATGGAGACACGGAAATGGGCGAGGCGCTCGCGCGACGTGGAGGAATGCGACGGGCCGGAAACATAGGCGATGCGCTGGTGGCCGAGGCCGCGAAGATGAGTGAGCAGAAGCTCGATGCCTTGCTCGTTGTCCGGGCCGACATAGTCGACGCCCTCATAGGGCCGCCGGTTGACGAAGACGCAGGGCGGTCCATGCTCGAGCAGTTTCAAGGTCTCGTCCGCGAGCGTCTGCGACACCATGACGATGCCGTCCACCTGCCGGTCGAGCAGCGACCGCACGATCGCCACCTGCTTTTGCGGATCTTCGTCGGTATTGGACAGAAAGATCGTATGGCCGTCGCTGGAGACGATCTCGTCGATGCCCTTCACGATCTGCGGAAAGATCGGATTCGTTATATCGGCGATCAGCACGCCGACAGACGATGTGCGCTGCGTTCTGAGCGCCCGGGCGATCGTCGAAGTGCGATATCCAAGCCTGTCGGCCGTCTCCTGGATAAGCCGCCTGCGATCGAGATCGACGTAACCCTTGCCGGAAAGCGCGCGCGCCACCGTCGCGCGGGAAAGCCCACACTCCCTTGCGATGTCGATCAACGTCGGCCGTCTGGCCGAAGGAATTGGAACGACGCGTTCCACCATCAAGCGAACCTCTCCGCACAAATTCTGTGCAACTCCAATCACGCTTTGAGAAAGATGGCAACCGCGGCGGTTGACAAGCTCTCCAACTTGTGAGATCGATCCCATATGAGATCGATCTCACAGTAGTGTTTTTCGTTGTTGAGATCAATCCGGCACAGGGCCGTCGAGGAGGATGGCCAGGAGGAAATCCGTGGGACGAACGTCCAAACTGACCTCGCTGCAGGAAGCTGCGGCGATCGTGAAGGATGGCCAGCGCCTGACGCTCGGGGGCTTTGCGATCTATCAACGACCGATGGCCTTCGCGCGGGAACTCGTGCGCCAGGGCCGCCGTGACCTGACGATCGTGGGCGTCGTAAACGCCATCGAGGCGGACCTGCTGATCGGCGCGGGCTGTGTCTCGCGCATCGAGACATCCTATGTCGGTCTCGAAAAATTCGGCCTCGCCCGCAACTTCCGCCGTGCGGCGGAGGCAGGTACGCTCGATACGGTCGACTATCCGGAACTGATCGCGTGGGACCGCTTTCGCGCCAGCCAGGAGGGAATCCCCTTCTGGCCGTGCACCTTTCTCGGCGGCAGCGGCATCGTCGAGTACAACAAGGACATCGTCCCGTTCGATTGCCCCGTGACCGGCGCCAGGCTTTGGGCCGTCCCGCCGGCAGCACCTGATGTGGTCGTGGTGCACGCCGTCATGGGCGACGAATATGGCAACGTCGCCTTCCATGACCGCAAGATGCTGCCGCAAAGCGTCGACATCACGCATACGCGGTCTTGCGACACCATTATCGTGACCGTCGAAAAAATCGTTTCTGGAAGAGAAATGCGCAAGCGGCCCGACCTCGTCGAAATCCCTGCGCTGCGCACTACCCATATCGTTGAAGTGCCTTTCGGCGCGCATCCAACATCGCTGCTCGGTATTTACGACTGTGACGAGGACGCCTTCCGCGACTATGCGACAGCCTCCGGCACACCGGAGACGTTCGCGGACTATCTCGATAGCACTGTTCATCCACCGGGTGGTCATGCCGGCTATCTCGAAGCCCTTGGTGTCGAGCGCCTGCTTGCCCTTCGCAATGTGGAGCTCCCAGCATGAGCACCCTTCCCTATACGATCGAGGAACTGATCACCGTCGTGCTCGCCAAGAGCTTCAAGGACGGCGAAGTCGGCTTCACGGGCCTTGCGACCGGCGGCGCGGCGGCACTCTACATCACCGGTATCCCGCTTGCCGCGATGGAGTTCGCCCGTCAGACGCATGCCCCGAACCTGACGATTCTGCTTGCCGGCTGGTCGATAAACCCGGTTTTCTCTGAAATCCGCGAACTGCCCTCGGCGGAATTCGACAGCGGGCTTCAAAACCTGCCCTGCGAAGCGCAGATGGAGACCTATCCCGGCCCTTATGCGGTGCGCCGCGGCGACGTGGATTTCGGCTTCGGCTCGGGCGTCCAGGTCGATCGCGCCGGCAACATCAACAGCACCTGTGTCGGCGACTTCAACAAGCCGAAGGTTCGCCTCGTCGGCTCGATCCTGCTGCCTGAGCATATGACCTGCTTCCGCCGCGAATACATCATGATGCCGCACCATGAGGTGCGCAGCTTCGTCGAGAAGGTCGATTATGTTTCAGGCGTCGGCTATCCGGGCGGAGACGCGGGTCGCCAGGCGCTTGGCCTGACAATGGGCGGCCCGGAATGGATCGTCACGCCCAAATGCATCTTCGAATTCGACCGCGCCGCCGGCCAAGCCCGGCTGCGCAGCATCCACCCGGGTATAGACCCGCACGACGTCCTCAACTCGACCGGCTTTGCCATCGATACGGACGGCATTCCCACGACACAGGCCCCGACGACTGAGGAACTGGCGATCCTGCGGCGCAAGGTCGATCCACATCACGCCCTCATCCCACACGGCGGCGAATGACACTTTCTTGAGGAGCTGAGAACATCATGTCCAACGTCGAGATCGGTTCGAAGCCGGTGGCGAAATCGTCATCCACCACAAACCTGCGCACGGCCGGGCTGTTCCTTTTGAACTATAGCCACGTCATCACCTTCCTTGTCTTGGTGATCGCCGCGAGCATCGCCTCGCCGCACTTCCTGAATTCGACGAACATCCTGAATGTCGTGCGCGGCGCAAGCATGGTGGGCGTGGTCGCGATCGGCATGACCGTCGTCATCCTGTGCCGCGGCATCGACCTTTCCGCCGGCTCGCTGGTCGGCGTTGCGGCGGTGACGGCGGCTGCACTTGCCGGCAGCGGTTCGCCGATTGCCTGGGGCGTGGCCCTTGTGGTCACGACAGCGCTCGGCGTCGTCAACGGCGTCCTCATCACCAAGCTGAAGCTCCAGCCTTTCATCGCTACGCTGGCCATGATGATCTTCGCCCGCGGCTGCATCTATCTCTATTCGGATGGCGGCGACATCTATGCGCAAGGCGCTGACGCGGCCTTCCGTTGGCTCGGCTCCGGCTACATCTGGGTTGTACCGGTACCCGTCGTGCTCTTCGTCGCTCTCTGGGCAGCACTCGCCTACGTCATGAAACACACCCGCTGGGGCCGTCACGTCTATGCCGTCGGCGCAAACGAGGATGCCGCTCGCGTGTACGGTATCGGCGTCGATCGCATCAAGATCCAGGTCTACGCGCTGTCAGGCCTGCTTGCGGGCATTGCCGGGCTCATTCTCGTCAGCCGCGTCAGCGTCGCCGAGCCGAATGCGGGCAACCTGTTCGAGCTTGACGCGATCGCCGCAACGCTGATCGGCGGCACGTCCTTCGACGGCGGCGTTGGTGCCGTCACCGGGACCATACTCGGCGTGCTGATCCTCGCCATCATCACGAACCTGCTCAACCTGCTCGGCGTGTCCCCCTTCGTCCAGATGCTGGCGATGGGCGTAATCATCGTCGTTGCCGTCGTCATCAGCGACATGCGCAACCGACAGCGCTGAACATCTGATTTTTCTTCGAAGGTCTAATGAGGAGGAGACTCGAATGACCAAGATCCTGACGCTGAAAGACGCATTGGCATTGAACCGCCGCAGCCTGTTGAAAGCGGGCCTTGGCGCGGCCGTCCTCGGCACGTTCGGTGCTCCCTACGTGGTGACGAGCGCGCGTGCCGAGCAGCCACTCGCCGGCAAGAAGATCGGCTTCTCGCAGTCCTACGCAACCGACGAGTGGCTGAAGGCCCAGCGGCAGGATCTCTTGGCGCAAGCCGAAAAGCATGGCTTCGAAGTCAGCGTCACCGACGCACGGGAAAACCCCGCGCAGGAAATCCGCAACCTCGAAGACCTCGCCGTGCGCGGCGTCGATACGGTTGTGATGATCACCTACTACGCCGAGGCGGTACAGCCGGGCGTCCAGGCTCTCAACGACGCCGGAATCCCAATCATCGTCATGAGTTCGGCGCTCGCCGGCGACGGCCAGTTCAATGCACATCTCGCCGCCGATACGTTCGGCACGGCACGCTCCGCTGGCGAATATTATCTGAAGGCGCTGAACGGCAGCGGCAAGGTCGCGCAGATCGAAGGTAAGCCCGGTTCGCTTGTCAATCAGGCACGCGGCAAGGGTTGGCGTGAAATCGTCGACGCCAACAGCGGCATAGAAGTCGTGGCACAGGGCATCGCCAATTACAGCCGCACCGAGGCCCTGACGCTGATGCAGGACTTCTTGCAGGCCAACAAGGAGATCGATGCCGTCTACTGCCACAACGACAACATGGCCAAGGGCGCTCTCCAGGCCATCGAGGAAGCCGGCCGGGCCAAGGAGATGTGGCTGACCGGTTACGACGCCATCACGACAGAAACGTTCGAGATGATCGCGGCCGACCGCCTGCGTGGTTCGTTCCTCTACCCGACCTTCGGTGCGGAAGCGATTGAGGTCGCCGCCGCCATCCTTCAGCAGAAGGACGTCAAGAAGGAGATCGTCTTCGCCTCGCCGATGGTGACGAAGGAAAACCTGTCGCAGTTCTTCGATGCCGACAAGAAGCTGCGCATCGTTCCTCCCGTCGACATGGCCGCCCTCGGCCTGTGACCTTCCAGGATGTGGCGGGCGTACGATGAGGCTACGCCCGCGCATAACAAGACAATAGAGGATTTTCCTATGAGCGTTCGCCAAGAGATGCAGCCCGCGGGCGCGGGTAGTGCAGCCATCGCCGCCCCCCTCGTCTCGATCCGTGGCCTTACGAAGCAATATGGCGGCCATGTCGCCAACAGCAATATCGATCTCGACATCTTCCCCAACGAGGTGATGGCTCTCGTTGGGGACAATGGCGCGGGAAAATCCACCTTTATCAAGATGATTTCCGGCGTCGTCACACCAACGAGCGGCACGATCCGCATTGCAGGCGAGCCCGTTTTCATGACGGCACCTTCCATCGCCCGCGAAAAGGGCATCGAAACACTGCACCAGAACCTTGCGCTGGTCGATGTCTTCACGCCGCAGGAAAACATCTTCATGGGACGTGAGATCCAGCGCCGCGTACTCGGCGCCATTCCCTCGCTCGACCACGCGGAAATGCGCCGCCAGACCATCTCGCTCTTCGAGGAGCTCGGTCTCAAGACGCCGGACATGACGAAGATGGTGCGCGCGCTTTCCGGCGGCCAACGCCAGGCGATCGGCATCGCACGCCTTCTGCTCGACCGCAACGTGAAACTCATTATCATGGATGAGCCGATGGCCGCGCTCGGCGTGGAAGAATCCCGCCTCGTGCTGGAACTCATCGAGCGACTGCGCGACAAGGGCTACGCCGTCTTTATCATCAGCCACAATCTTGAGCACGTCTTTCAGATCGCCGATCGCATTGCCGTGCTGAAGACCGGCCGCATGGTGGGTACGGTGCGCCGTGCGGACGTCGAGCACGACGAGGTCGTCTCCATGATCGTCGGTGGGCGTATGCCGCAACGGCTCACCAGCCATTAGGCGCAAGAAGCGCGTGATCGATGACAACACCTCGCGGCAACGCGAGGCGCCGATTCTCGACTGACAAGGATCTTCAGTATGACGTCCCCGCTTCAGGGCATTAAGGTGCTCGACCTCACCCGCTTCATCGCCGGTCCGCACTGCGGCATGATCCTCGGCGATATGGGCGCCGATGTCGTCAAGGTCGAGAAGAAGGGATCGGGCGATGACAGCCGGCACTTCCCGCCGTTCCAGGGCGGAGAGAGCCTGTACGGAATGGCGCTGAACCGCAACAAGCGTTCGATGACGCTGAACTTCCGCGATCCGCGCGCGCAGGAGCTATTGCGCGATATGGTGAGGCAAGCCGACATCCTGCTCGAAAACTTTCGCCCTGGCACGATGGAGCAGATGGGCTGCGGCTGGAAAGAACTCAGCGCCATCAATCCCCGTCTTATCATGACGCGGCTATCCGGCTTCGGTCAGGACGGTCCCTATGCCCAGCGTCCGGGATTCGACGGCATCGCCCAGGCCATGAGCGGCCTCATGGGGTTGACGGGTTCACCCGACGGCCCGCCCTACCTCGCCGGAACCTTCTACATCGACTACATGACGGCCATGTATGGCGTGACGGCAACGCTCGGCGCGCTCAACGCCCGCCACTTGACCGGCAAGGGCCAGATGATCGACGTGTCCCTGCTCGACAGCGCCGTTTCCCTTCTGACGACGGCAATCCCGACGCAGTTGAACAAGGGCGAGACGTTGACCCGCACGGGCAACCGCGATCGCTACTCCTCTCCCGCCAACGTGTTCAAAACCGCATCAGGCGATTTTGTGCTCCTGTTATCGGGAACCAATCCGCTATTCCGACGGCTTGCCGATGCAATGGGACAGCCGGAGCTTGTCGTCGATCCCCGGTTTGCGACCGTTGACGCCCGCTTGCGGAACGCGGCTGCGATCGAAGGCATCGTTCAGGCATGGATGAGCACGCGGGATACGGACGAGGTCCTGGCGCTTATCGGCAACGCTGGTGTACCCTGCACCAAGGTCGCGACGATTGACGAGGTGGTCGAAAACGCGCAGCTGCGTCACCGCAACCAGATCGTTGAGATCGACCATCCGGTCGCCGGCAAGGTCTCGACCGCAGGGGTAACGATGAAGCTCTCCGACACCCCGCTTGAAATCCGCCGCCCCCCGCCGACGCTTGGACAACACACTGTCGATGTCCTCTCCGATTGGCTGTCGCTATCGAGTAGTCGCATCAGGGATCTGATGGATGATGCCATTGTTTAGATAATCGGTTCCTGAGCAGCCCGAGCCGAAATGACGACACCTCGGTTCAACGAGTTAAGCGGCGAAATTGCCTCCCACTCCGTCAAGCCGCGAGAGGATCAATCATGCGTGGTAGCAATCCTTGCGGATGGGATGCGCATGTTCATGACCGCCCGAGACCGCCTTTGCGCCGGCAAGGTGCGGATGGTCGGGGGCGAGATTGCGATGAACATGACGATCGTCTTCCTCCGACCCTGGCCAGAGCAGTGCTGCGATCGTGGCCCCAAGAGCGGTGATGATCGCAAGGCCGAGGTAGGTTGCCGGGATGCCGGCCGTTGCGCCGAACCAGCCCGCCAGCGGATAAGTGATCAGCCAGCATCCGTGAGACAGCGCGAACTGAGCTGCGAACAGGGCTGGCCGGTCTTCTGGCGCGGCGGACCGCCGCAATATCCGGCCTGACGGCGTCAGGACGAGAGAATATCCTACGCCGATGATGGCCCAGACGACGATCAGCCCGGCATAGGACGCCGTGAACAGGCCGACGAGAAGGGCTGCGACCAGCACCACCGTTCCGGTCAGCATCGCGGGGCGATCATCGATCTTCTTCAACAGGCCCGGCAACAGAAGCGCCGCCAGCATCGATCCCAGCCCGAAGGCCGCCAGGGCCATTGCGGTATAGCGTTCCCCGAGGCCCAATGTCCCCTGAACGAGCACGACCGTGTTGACAAAGACCATGGAGCCTCCTGCCGCGACAGCAAGATTGAGCGCAAACAGGCCACGCAGGCGGGGAACGGTCAGATAGAGGCGGATGCCGCGGGTCGTCCGGTCGTAGATGCTTCGCGGTTCACCCGGCTTCGGATCGGGCAACAGGACCGAGACGACGAGGCTGGCGGAGGCGAGGAAGCCGACAACGGTGCCGAGGTAGAGATTGTGGTAACTCATCAACGCTAAAAGAGCCGCTGCCAGAAGCGGACTGCCGACCTTTTCCAGATCGTAGGCCAGACGCGAGAGGGAGAGCGCGCTCGTATAATCGTCCTCGTCGGGCAAGACGTCGGGAATGGTCGCCTGGAAGGTTGGCGTGAAGGCGGCGGACGCGGCTTGGAGCAAGAAGATCAGGATATAGACCTGCCAGATGCCGGTGATGAAGGGCAAACAGAGCGCGACGGCGGCCCGGATGAGGTCCAGCGTCACCAGCATCGCCCTTCTCGGAAACTGCTCGGTAAACGCGGTCGCGATCGGGGCGACGACTACATTGGCGATCATCCTGATCGCCAGCGCCGTTCCGAGAACCACCCCTGCATTTCCGCCCGCCAGTTCGAACGCCTGCAGGCCGAGCGCGACGGTTGCCAACCCCGTGCCCAGCAAGGAGACGACCTGCGCAAGGAAGAGATGACGATAGGTGCGGTTCTTCAGGACGAAGAGCATGGCGGGCGACCGGTTTTCAGAGGTATTTGGTGATGGTCTTGAACTCGTCGATCGTCTGACGCTGTTCGCGTCCGAGAGCGCCGACGGCATTTTCCAGGCAGTGATCCAGGTGATCCTGGATCAAGGTTCGCTTCGCATTGGTGATCGCCTTTTCCACCGCATGAAGTTGCTGGGCGATGTCGAGGCATGGCTTACCAGCCTCGATCATGGTGACGACGCTTTTCAGGTGGCCTTCGGCCCGCTTGAGCCGCTTGACGATGTCGGGATGCGTATCGTGGCGATGTTCGTGTTCTTCCGTGCTCATAAGAAACTACCTATCCCCCTGGAGTGGATATGTCAACAGGCGTCACATAAGTAGCCTGAGAGATTGGCGCTCGTTTCAAGCTGGACCGTTGACCGGTCATTTCATAATATCGGCGAGCCTTGGCTTCCAACCCGACGGGATAGTATTCGCTTATGGACTTGTCGCTTCGGATCCTTCGCTACGTTGTCGAGACGGCCGATTGCGGCAGCATCACGGAAGCCGCCAGACGTATGAATGTCTCTCAACCGTCGATTTCAGCGGCGCTGGCGCAGATGGAGGCACAGCTTGGCATCCAGCTGTTCGTCCGGCACCATGCCCGTGGTGTAACGCTTTCGGCGGCGGGGCAACGTTTCGTCAATGATGCCCGCCTCCTTCTCAATCATGCTCGGGATTTCGCCCAGAACGCGCAGTCGCTGGGTGACGCCTTGCGTGGCGAAATCGTTGTGGGCAGCTTTCCAACACTCGCGATCCGTTTCATGCCGTCACTGCTGTCGGGCTTTTCGCGCCGCTATCCTGGAATTTCCGTCAAGCTCGAAGAAGGCGATCAGCAGGAAATGATCAGCCATCTGATCTCCGGACGGACGGAGTTGGCGCTGTCCTACCACTTTGCGGTTCCGGACGAGATCACGGGTGAGAAGCTTGCAGATTTGCCGCCTTACGCACTTGTCTCCGCCAATCATCCGCTCGCCGGTCGCAAGGACATCAGCCTCGCCGAGCTGGAGGACGAGCCATTCATCCTGCTGGACCTGCCGCATTCGCGCGACTACTTCTTCAGTCTATTCGAGATATGCGGGTTGAGCCCGCAAGTCGCCTTCAGGACCCGCTCCTCAGAATTGATCCGTGGCCTGGTGGGCCACAATCAGGGCTACTCGCTCCACAATGTCTTGCCGCGCACGACGGTCGGGTATGACGGCAGCAAGATCGCAATTCTCCCGATCTCGGAGCCACTACCACCTGCAACAGTAACTTTTCTGCGGCTGGCGCGTCATGAGTTCAGGCCCGCAGTGCAGGCGTTCGCCGACTACATGCGCAAGGCCTTCGCCACCGGTGGAATGTTCGCTCCCTGAGAAGCTTATTGTCAACGCAGCGATGCAATCGAGAAAGCTATTAAACCTGCCGTTCGAGATAGGAAAATCCTATGCTGGGGATCGAGGTGGGGTATGGGTCCCAACTATTCAACAGCAGCCCGAAAAGTAGCCGGAATAAAGCAACTTATTGCCTATTTTATAGTCATTCGCCGTCTTGAACTTTTCCTGTGCGATCCGGGATACTTGGTCACCAACAATAAGAGAGGGTGACCGACATGTCCGTAATGAGGAAAATGGGTTTTGCGTTCGGCGTTCTTGCCAGCGTAATTTCTGCCGATCTTGCAGCCGCTGAAACCAAAATGCGCTTGGCTGTGGAAACCACCAGCGGTGACCCGACCAATGTCATGCTCGCGACCTTTCGCGACGAGTTGAAGAAGACCACCGGCGATGCTTTCGCCATCGAATTTTTCGACGGCGGATCGCTTGGCGACGAAAATGCGCTTGCCGAACTCATCCGCGCCGGTGCGGTTGAAGTCATCCCGCTGGGATCGGACGGGGTGGCCGCACTCGACAGCAAGTTCTCGGTCTTCGACACGCCCTTCCTGTTCTCCGGCAAGGAGCAGGCACGCGCCATGCTCGACGGCGAACTCGGGCAGATCATGGCCAAATCCCTCAAGGAAAAAGCGAACCTCGAAGTCCTCGCCTTCGGCGAACTGGGCGTCCGCGTCATCACGAATTCAAAGCGCGAAATCAAGACACCGACAGATCTGAGCGGCCTCAAAATCCGCACGCCGAACAGCCCGACCCGCATCATGGCTTTCCAGACGCTCGGCGCTGCTCCCACCACGCTCGCTTTGGGCGAAGTCTACATGGGTCTGAAGCAAGGCGTCATCGACGGGCAGGAAAACCCGCTTTCGGTCGTTAAGGAATTCTCGCTCTTCGAAACGCAGCCCTACATTTCGCTCACCAACCACATCTACACTCCAATCACTCTGGTCATGAACGGCACGGCTTTCGACAGCCTTTCGGACGACCTGAAGGCAAAGGTGAAGGCCGCAGCCAAGGTCGGGGTCGACAAGACCCGCACCTTGTCCGACGACAGCGACGCCAACCTCGTCGCCGAATTCGAGAAGGCGGGTGTGACGGTCACGAAGCCCGACATCGCTGCCTTCCAGGCCGCCGCCGCTCCCGTTCGCATGAAAATTGCTGAGGTTGTCACGCCCGAATTCATGACACAGGTCGAGGAGACCCTTCGTTGACCGCTGCATCAAACCCGACTCCGGCGCAAGCCGGGGTCTACCCGCGCTTTCGCTACGACGGCTCGGGCAATCGCTCAAGGATCGGCCTGATCTACATCGCTTCCAGCGTGGTCATGGAAGAGGAAATGTGGGCCATGTCGGCGGAAGGCGTCTCGACCCACACCGCTCGTATCAAGCTTCCGAAGGTCACCGTCCAGGGCATCGAGGAAATGATGAACGCGCCGGAACTCGAAACGGCCGCGCGCATGGCTGGTGCAGCACCGATCGACGTTCTTCTCTTCGGCGGCACCAGCGCTTCCTTTCTACACGGCACCGCCTATGACAAGGCGCTGATCGAGAAGATCAAGGGCTGGGTACCAGGTCCGAAAATCACCACAGCATCTACGGCTACGCTTGCTGCACTGAAACGGGTGAAAGCCGGCAAGGTTGCGCTTGCTACACCCTATCTGCCGGAGATCCACGAACGGGCCATCCGCTTCCTGGAAGAAAACGGCCACTCCGTCGTCAAGAGCAACCACCTGAACATCTCGGACGACCACGCGCTAGCGGAAGTGCCGATCGAGCAAGTCTACGATCACGTATTATCCGTCGATCATCCTGACGCCACCGCGATTTTCGTATCCTGCACCAACTTTCGCACAGTCGGCGCAATCGAAGCGCTCGAGGAGCGGCTTGGCAAACCCGTGATCTCGGCCAACCAAGCCTCCTTCTGGCACTGCCTGGAATTGACAGGCGTCGCAGGCGCGCGCCCGGGCTATGGCCGATTGTTCGAGGGTTTTGTCTCGGAAGGAAGCGAACGATGAAAGACATCGACGCTCCGACCCCGAGCGAAATCCTGAGCGAGGACATAACGCGCCGCTCCAAGCTGCGCGACGGATTCCAGTGGTTCGTCGAGACCGCCGCAATCGTCCTGCTCGCCGTCCTCGTCGCGCTGGTGCTTGCCAATTCTCTTGGCCGCTACCTCTTTACAAAGCCCCTTCCCTGGACCGAGGAAATCGTGACCGCGCTTCTGATGTGGCTCGGCGCCCTTGGCATCACCATTGCCGGCTTGAAGAACGAACTGATCAGTTGCGCCATCTGGACGCAGAAACTGAGCGGCGCGTCCAAGCGCAGGCTTGCAGTCTTCCAGTCGATTTTCTCGCTTGTCGTGCTTGCATCCGTCGCCGTCCTTGCGTGGCAGTATCTCGGTATTTTCGGCAATGACCGATCACCGATCCTCGGTGTTTCCAAGTCGGTCGCCATTTCCGGAATCCTCGCAACCTGCGCTGGGCTCGGCATCGCGTCCACACTCAACATTTTCGAAAGGGAGAAGGACTGATGCTCGGTCTCGCGGCCCTGATACTTCTCGCGCTCTGCGTCTTCGTCCTGATCGGCCTGCCTATCGTGATTTCGCTGGCGGCGTCGGTCCTGCTGTTCCTGGCCTTCAGCGGCGGCTGGGCGTTGGCCCTTCCGCAACAGACGCTTGGCGGCGTCGGCGACTATATTCTCATCACCCTGCCGCTCTTCATTCTGGCTGGCGGCATCATGAATGCCACGGGGATAGCGGACAAGCTCTTCGACTTCGGCGTCGCCCTGGTCGGGTGGATGCGCGGCGGCCTCGCCCATGTCGACGTGATCGCCAGCGTGATGTTCGGCGGCATGATCGGCACGTCGGTCGCAGATCTTGCCGGCAGCGGCTCGGTCACGATCCCGAAGCTCAAGGCGCACGGTTATCCGGGCCCCTTCGCCTGCGCGGTCACCGCGACCTCCTCTGGCATCGGCGTTCTCATTCCGCCGAGCTCACCGATGATCCTCTATTCGGCGGTGACCGGCACCTCACTCGGCGCCCTTTTCCTGGCCGGCGTCATCCCCGGCCTGCTGATGGCCGTCGCGATGATGATCACCATCTCGATCCTCGCTCGCCGCAATGGCTGGAAGGCGATGGGAACCTTCGAATGGACGGAGGTCATCCGCACCGGCAAGCACGCGATCCTGCCGCTCGGCATGCCAGGTCTCATCCTCTTCGGCCTGATGTTCGGCGTGTTCACCGCAACCGAGGCCGGCGCCTTTGCCGTTGCCTACGCCCTGCTGCTGTCCACGGTGGTCTACCGGACGCTGACGCTCTCCAACATGCGCCGCGCATTGGTGGATTCCTGCATCCTGACGGGCGAAGTGCTGATGGTCGTCGGCTTCTCGACGGCGCTCGGCTGGGCGCTCTCGCAGGCGGGTGTTCCCGCGGCACTTGCCAACGGACTTCAAACCGTCTTCCCGTTCGAGAACACGACACTCAAGATTTTCGCGCTGCTTCTGATAGCCCTGATTGCCGGCATGGTGCTCGACCCTCTCATCCCCATGATCATGCCGGTTCTTCTACCATCCCTGATGATAATGGACGTGGATCTGGTGCATTTCGGCGTGCTCATGGTCACGACGGTCGTTATCGGGCAGGTCACCCCACCGGTCGCCATCGCGCTCCTGGTGGCGGCGAAGATCGGCAACGAGGATGTCATGAAGGTCGCCAAGGCGAACATGCCCTTCCTGATCGCCCTCTTTCTCTTCTTGATCCTGCTTGTGCTCGTCCCCTCATTATCGACGGCTCTTCCAGAAATCCTGAAGTAGATCAGACGCAGCAATCGACAAAGATCAAATCATCGCCCGGCCATCCCGGCCGGGCGGAGTGGAAAACGCGCGCTTTCAAACAGCGGGAGTCCGCTCGTTCCGCGCTTTTTCCCGTGCCACGTTTTCAGACCGGGCACCCGGTCGCACCGACCATTTTTAGGACATGACCATGACCATCGAAACTATCGACACTCTCGTCGTCGGCGCCGGCCAATCCGGGATCGCCATGAGCGAGCATCTCCGGGACTGCGGCGTTCCCCATATCGTCCTCGAACGCAACCGCGTCGCTGAGCAATGGCGCTCGGGCCGTTGGGATTCGCTTGTCGCGAATGGTCCCGCCTGGCACGACCGGTTCCCGAACCTCGAATTCGATGACATCCATCCCGACACTTTCCCGCCCAAGGAGCGGATGGCGCGCTATTTCGAGGACTACGCCAAGATGATCGAGGCGCCGATCCGCACCGGTGTCGAGGTCAAACGCGTCGAGCGCCTCAAGGGTCGTCCAGGCTTTCTCGTCACGACCTCGGCGGGACAGATCGAAGCACAGCGCGTCGTGGCAGCGACCGGTCCGTTTCAGGTGCCGCAATACCCGCGGATCGTACCGGAGGATGCAGGTATCGACCAACTTCACTCCTCCGCCTACAAGAACCCGGGTCAGCTTGCCGATGGCGCCGTTCTGGTCGTTGGCGGCGGCGCTTCCGGCTCGCAGATCGCCGAGGAGCTGCAACGCGCCGGACGTCAGGTCTATCTCTCGATCGGGGAGCACTATCGTCCGCCACGAGCGTACCGGCAACGCGACTATGTCTGGTGGCTGGGCGTGCTCGGCAAATGGGACGAGATCAAGATCATCGCGAAAAAGAAGCATGTCGCCTTTGCCGTCAGCGGTTACGACGGCGGCAAGACCATGGATTTTCGTCGCCTCGCGGCCATGGGCGTTACCGTGGTCGGAATGACCGAAACCTATGATGACGGCGTCCTGACAATCGCCGACGATCTCGCCGCCAACATCGCGGAAGGCGATCGCGCTTATCTAGAGGTACTTGCGGAAGCGGATGCCTATATCGACCGCACCGGCATCAACTTGCCGCCGGAACCGGAGGCGTGGGTTATCCCGACCGATCCGGATTGCATCGCCAAACCCATTCGCAGTCTCGATCTCGCTGCCACAGGTATCAAGACGATCATATGGGCGACCGGCTTCAAATTTGATTTCAGCTGGCTCGACGTCAATGCCTTTCACCCGGACGGCACGCCGTTCCACAAGCGCGGCATTTCGGCCGAACAGGGCATCTACTTCCTTGGCCTTCCCGAACTCACGAACCGTGCCTCCTCCTTCATCTACGGCTGCTGGTACGACGCAAAATACATCGCGACGCACATCGTGGTGCAGCGGAATTACGTTGCTTACGAAAAGGTTTAGCACACCGATTAATGCCGGACGGAACCACCGCCTGCCATTCCAACCAAGCGACAGGAAGAACCATGCCGCAGATCATGTTCATCAACGGGCCCAATGCCAATCTCTACGGACTCGACCCCGCCGGCACGTACGGCCTGCAGAGCTTTCCGCAGATCGAGGCGGCCTGCCGCGCAAAAGCGACGGAACTTGGCATGGCGCTCGATTTCCACCAATCGAACCACGAGGGGGTGATCATCGACTGGATCCAGCAAGCCCGGCAGAGCCACGACGGTCTGCTGATCAACGCGGCCGGGCTCACTTACACATCGATTGCGATCCTCGACGCGCTGCTCGCGTTCCCCGGCCCGATCCTCGAATGCCATATGAGCAATATCTGGAAGCGTGAGCCGTTTCGGCATCACTCCTTTATCTCGAAGGCCGCGACCGGTGTGATCGCCGGCCTTGGCGCCGATGGTTATCTGCTGGCGCTGACCGCGATGAAGCAACTGGTCGAGCAAAAGGCGGCCTGACGATTCTGCCGCCAGAAAATGCCAGCCGTTCCAGATTTGCCAGCCGTTCAGATTCGAAAGACGAGCCCATGTCCCTCTCGCCCTTGCCCCTCGACAAATCCATGACCGCCGTGATCGCCACGACCACGGGCGGCCCGGACGTCCTGACCGTGGTCGAGCGTCCTGTACCCCGCCCGCTGGCGGGTGAAGTGCTGATTTCGGTCGCAGCGGCCGGCGTCAACCGGCCCGATCTCATGCAGAGATCCGGCGCGCTTCCGGTGCCTGTCGGTCTCTCCGACATTTTGGGGCTTGAAGTCGCCGGGCGCATCGTTGGATGTGGGGACGCCGTCGACCCAGCTCTCGTGGGCACCGCCGTCATGGCGCTGGTCAAGGCTGGCGGCTACGCGACGCATGTCTGCGCGCGCGCCGACCAGTGCCTGGCGATCCCGACCGGACTGTCGCTCACGGAGGCCGCCGCCCTTCCGGAGGGATTGTTCACCATTTGGCATAATCTCTTCGACCGGGGCGCGTTGCGCTCCGGAGAGACGCTCCTGATCGAGGGCGGGGCATCCGGAATCGGCACGCTCGCCCTGCAACTCGCTCAAAGCGTCGGCGCAAAGGTCATAGCGACGGCCGGCGGACCCGAAAAATGTGCGCGGATCGCCGCGATGGGCGCGTGCGCCGTTGATTATCGCGAGCCCGGCCAGGACGAGGCGATCCACGCGCTTACAGGAGGCCGCGGCGTCGATGTGGTGCTCGACATCCTCGGCGGAGCGGCTGTCAACCGCCATCTCGCCATCATGGCGCCGGGTGGCCGGCATGTCGGCCTTTCCTTCATGACCGGTGCGGTGGCCCCGGTCGATCTGGGGCAGCTGATGCGCAAGGGCATCTGGATGACGTCCTCGACGATGCGGCCGAAATCCGACGCGGAAAAGGCTGCGATCGCACGAGATGTCACGCGCCATATCCTGCCGCTTCTCGGAGAAGGCCGCGTCCGCCCTGTCATCTGCGCCGTGCTGCCGCTTGCGCAGGCGGAAGAAGCTCACCGCCTGCTCGAGGGTGGCGGCAATTTCGGCAAGATCGTCCTCGAAATGCCGCTGGAGGCATGACCATGAACCGCATCTCGCTCTTCTGGGCGCCCGCCTCCCCCTTCGTGCGCAAGGTGATGGTCTGTGCTCACGAACTCGGCTTCGCAGACAGGATCGACATCCTAGAAAGCGCGGCAAACCCGGTTGAACGCGACGCCCGCATACAGGAATTCAATCCCCTGGCCAAAGTGCCTGCGGCCCGGACTTCAGACGGCACTGTCCTCTATGACAGCCGGGTTATCTGCGAATATCTGGACACGCTGAAGGCTTCGGAGAGCGGCCCTGAAGCCCTTCAACTCTTTCCCCCGGCGGGACCCAAGCGCTGGACGGCGCTTCGGCGCCAGGCCCTGGCCGATGGCCTCGTCGATGCGGCGCTTCTGGTGCGCTACGAAATAATGCTTCGCCCGGAAAACCTTCGCTGGCCCGCCTGGATCGAAAAGCAGAGCGAGAAGATCGTCGATGCAGTCGACGACATGCTGGGCGACCTGCCGGCGCCGGAGACCCTGGACATCGGCACGGTGAGCTATGCTTGCGCGCTCGGCTGGCTCGATTTCCGCTTCCCGGATATCGACTGGCGGTCCGGCCGCACGCCGCTCGCAGCATGGTACGCCAGCTATGAAGCCCGCCCGGCCATGATCGCGACGCAACCGCGATCCTGACCCCTATTCCCGGCAGCGAATCTCGCCGCCGGCCGACCTCAACGACAGAAAGGTGAGCCCCATGGCCCATATCCGCCACCGCAAATTCAACACCCGAGAAACTTACCCGGAACAGAAGCTCGACAACGATCTCGCACAGGCTGTCGTCGCGCGCGGCACCACGATCTTCCTGCGCGGCCAGTGCCCGCAGGACCTCGATACGGCAAAGAACATCGGGAGCCACGACCCCGTCGAGCAGACGCACAAGGTCATGCAGAACATCCGCCAATTGATCGAGGAATGCGGCGGCCGGATCGAGCATGTGACGAAACTCGTTGTCTATCTGACCGACGTCCGCCACCGCGAAGCGGTTTACCGCACGATGGGCGACTACATTCGCGGCGTAAACCCCGTCTGCACCGGTCTCGTCGTCGTGGCGCTCGCCCGCCCCGAATGGCTCGTCGAGATCGATGCCACGGCCGTCATTCCCGACTGAAACGAACGCCGGATCCGTCCGAAGGAGGCTTCACCATGACCTTTTCCATCGTCGGCCATTGCCCGGAAACCGGGATGTTCGGCCTCGCCATCTCTTCCTCCTCCCCTGCGGTAGCCGCGCGCTGTGCGCATGCGCGTGCCGGGGTCGGCGCCGTCTGCAGCCAGAACGTTACCGACCCCAGGCTCGGCCCGCGCACACTCGACCTGATTGAGCGTGGTGCAACGCCGACCGAGGCGCTGACGATCGTCGAGCGGACGGGTAGCCATATGGCCTGGAGGCAGGTTCTGGCCGTCGACGGGACGGGCGAAAGCGCGATCTTTTCCGGTCCCAATGTGCTGGGCCGATGGAGCGAGGCGAAGGATCGGAACGTCGCGGCGGCGGGCAATCTGCTCGCCCATGCCGGCGTGCCGCAAGCCATGATCGACAGTTTCCGCACGTCGTCCGGTCATCTTGGTGATCGCCTTGTCGGCGCGCTCGTGGCCGGACTAGCGGCTGGCGGCGAGGCCGGGCCGGTGCATTCGGCAGGTCTTCTCGTTGTCGACAAGCAGAGTTGGCCGCTTGCCGAACTGCGCATCGACTGGACGACGGCCTGCCCGATCAAGGCGCTCGTCGAGGCGTGGGCAGTCTACAGGCCGCAGATGGATGCATATGTCACGAGGGCGCTCGATCCTCGCAGTGCGCCCTCCTACGGCGTGCCCGGAGACGAATGACACATGTCGCCTGAAATACGCGACATCCTCTCGCGGCTGATCGCCTTCCCGACGGTCTCGCTGCAGTCGAACCTCGCCCTCCTCGATTATGTCGAGAGCCTGCTCGTTCCTTTAGGGATAACGGTCCGTCGCTTCGCACATCCGGATGGAACGCGGGCCAATCTCTGGGCAACGGTCGGCCCGGAGGTCGATGGCGGGGTCGTACTCTCCGGCCACAGCGACGTGGTCCCCGTAACCGGCCAGCGATGGACTTCCGACCCATTCGTTTTGCGCGAGGATGCGTGGCGCTGGTTTGGCCGGGGCGCCGTGGACATGAAGGGGTTCGTCGCCGTTGCGATCCACACCATGATGCAGGCCGCGAAGCGTGATTTGCAACGCCCTCTTCATCTCGCACTCTCCTATGACGAAGAGGTGGGCTGCCTCGGCGTGCGGGGAATGATCGACAGTCTTGCACGCGAGCCGCTTCGTCCCGCCTTCTGTATCGTCGGGGAGCCCACGGGCATGCGGCTCGCCACCGGTCACAAGGGCAAGACGGCGCTTCGCGCCTGCTGTACAGGCAGGGCCGGGCATTCAGCGCTGGCGCCCGACGCCTTGAATGCGCTGCACCTTGGTGCCGCCTTCGTGCAGCAACTGCAGGTGCGGCAGGCGGAACTCGCCTCGCGCGGGGCACGCGACGCGGCCTATTCGGTTCCCTACACGACGATCCATGCCGGTCTCATGCGCGGTGGAGAAGCGCTCAACATCGTTCCTGCGTCATGCGAGATCGATTTCGAGATACGCAACATCGCAGCCGACGACCCCCATGCGATTCTCGCGACGATCGTCGAAGATGCGGATGCCATTGCCATGCCCTATCGCGATCGCTTCGCGGAGGCGGCCATCCGTATCGACACGTTGTCGGGCTATCCCGGCCTCGACACACCTATCGACAGTCCAACGATCGCCTGTGTTTCGGCTCTTCTGGGCACCGGGTTGCCGACAATCAAGGTGGCGTATGGAACCGAAGGCGGGCTCTTTGCAAAAGGCCTCGACATTCCGACCTTGATCTGCGGTCCCGGAGATATGGATCAAGGACACAAGCCAGATGAGTTTGTCGCAATCTCGCAAATCGAGGCCTGTTTTCATTTTCAGATGCGGTTGTTAGGTCTTTTGGAGAAGGGTGGTCCTCTGTCTGCGGAGTAGCTCGTTCCAGCGCTTCGCATTGAGCGGCAGCTAAACCCAGGCTTAGCCTATTTCCAAAAGATCAGCGCCATTCCGGCCACGACGAGTGCTGCACCGGCCCAGGCACCCGATGCAGGCGCTTCCCGCGTCTTCAGCCAGAGCATCGGCAAGATGATCACAGGCGTCGTCGCAGACAGCGTCGAGACGATGCCGACCTTGCCGCCTGACAGCGCGAAAAGAAGGAGCGTCATACCGAAGGCCAAGGCGATGATACCCGTCATGGCCGTTTGGAGGAACACGCTCTTGGTCAGAGGGCCTTTGGGCAGAACCGCCTCGATGGGCAACTGAGTAAGCGCCGTCAGGCAGAGGGCGGCGACCGCGACGCGTAGCATCGAGGCAGCAACGGGATCGACCCCGCTCGCCATGACAGGCCTCGCGATCAGGGACCCAACCGCCTGGCTGAGCGCGGCCAGAATGCCGACGAGCACACCCAACCAAAGCGGTCCTTTCACGGTCTCCGATTCGTGCAGCTGCGCCTTGCGTTTGCCGAAGAGGATCGCGAGCAACACGCCGCAGAGCGTCAGGGCGATACCAACGACAGCAGCACCGGAAAGCTGTTCGCCGAGCACCAGCCAGCCGAGCAGCGCGGCCATAGGGGCGTTGAGGGCGAACAGGATTCCCGAGCGGCGCGCCCCCAGCCGGTTCAGGCAGGTAAAAAAAAGCGTGTCGCCGATAAAGATGCCGATGAAGCCGGACAGGAGGAGGAGCCACAGCATTTCGGTCTGCAGTTCCCGCCATGTGCCCGACGCCAGCACGTAGAGGCCGAGGAGAAAGGCGACGAAGAGCTGCCGCGTCCTGTTGAAAGCCAAGGCCCCGAGATGACCGGCTGGTCTCGCAGACAAAAGTCCCGTCAGCGCCCAGCAGGTTGCGGCGCCCACGGCTGCCAGTTCGTAAGTCGGCATGTCGCCCTCCCCTTTCTCACGGCATTCTTTGGCCTTGAGCTTATCCGTGCTTGCGCGCCCATCGCAGATTCTGGGTCAGACCGCCATAGCCATAGGCATCGCCATCGACAGCATGGACCAGGACATAGCTCGCCTCATGCACCGGGCCGACCAACGCATTCATCTCGTCGTATACGCGCTGGACCCACGCGGTCGTCTGGTCCTTGAGGTTGGTGTGCTCGGTGATCGAGACCTCGACATAGAAGGTTCCGAGCTTCAGGTCGGCGACGCTCGAGCCGGCAACGATCCAGTCATCGGATTCGGCGCTCTCGACGAGGACAGCAGTGACAGCAGGATCCTTATGCAGGATTTCGGCGGTAACGCGCGACAGCATAGCGGCAATGTCGTGCTTGGGATCGCGTTCGTCCCGGGGTTTCGTGTAGCGGGCTTTGATCATCGGCATCGGATCGTCTCCTTGTTGCCCGAAGACCTTGCGCAAGTTTCACCATAATGAGAAGATGCCCATAAATATTCCAGCCATAGTGATTTCATATGATTGACCTCGAAAGCGTCCGTCTGTTCATTCTCTCCGTCGAGCTTGGCAGCCTGACGAAAGCCGCCGAGGCGGCAGGAACCGTGCAGCCCGTCGTGAGCCAGAAGCTGAAGACGTTGGAGCAGCGTATCGGCAGGCGGCTGATCGACCGCACGCCGCGACACCTGCGGCTGACGGAGGACGGCAAGGTCTTCCTGCCGAAGGCGCGAGCACTGCTTGCCAAGCACGAGGAGGCGCTGACCTTCGGCGACGAAACACCTTTGCATTTCTCGCTCGCTGCCAGCGACCACGCGATCGGCGGACGCCTCTCGGCCGCCATAAAGGCAATTCGCTTGTCGCTTCCCGCGAACGCGGTGATCGATGTGAGCGTCGGCTTCTCGCTCGATGTGAAGGATACATTCGCGTCGGGGCATGCGGACGCCGCCATCATCCGGCGGAACGGCGGTGGTTCCGACGGCGAGATCCTGCGCTCGGACAGGCTCGGATGGCGAGCGGCACCCGGTTGGCGGCCGAGCTCGAACAGCGCCGTCCCGCTGGTGTCTCTCGGATCCGGATGCGGGGTTCGAGAAATCGCCGTGGCCGAGCTTCGAAGGGCCGGCGTGGCCTGGCGCGACGCCTTCAGCGCTGGCAGCTGCGCGGCGCTTCACGAGGGAATTCTTGCAGAGGCCGGCGTCGCACCGATGGGAGATATCTGCGCCCGTGGACTGCCCGACCGCGGTGCCGAGTTCGGCCTGCCGCCATTGCCGCCCTCAGAGATCGTCCTGCTTTCCCGGGCGCATACACCAGCCCATGCCTCCGCAATAAGGGCACTGGCCGCGGCCGTATCTGGCACCGCCGCCTAGGCTCAAGGGATGAGTGTGTCTCGCCCTCAGGCCGTGGATGGTTATGTAGAGATTACGCCGCCGACGCCGAACTCGTCGTGTTGGCCGAGTTCAATCTTCCCTGCTCGACACGGTCGGGCACCACGCCTACAGCGATAAAACCCCGCGGCCGGGGCTTGATGAGCTCGGTCTTTATCCGCACGTCTGTTCAGAGTGAGGCTAAAATGGAAGAGAGATACGATTTCATCAAAGATCTTGACGTGATAGAGCGCGAGGAGATTTTCATCGATATCGCCCGTGCCCTCGAGCAAACAGCGAGGGACGCTTTCATCGAAGGCTACGGTCAGTTCGCAGCAATGTCGACGAGCATGGCTGAAGCGATACGTATCAACGCCGACGAGCTCGCCCGTGATGATCTGCATAATTCCGAACGCGTATTGCAACAGGCAGCGGCGATGATTGCGAAGTTCAAGGCTGCGCATCCCTACCCGCTGGTGAGCAAATCCGTGCACTGATGAGGTCGAGCGTTTAATCGCCTTCGCCAGCCGCTCGATTTTTCTGCAAGCGTCGCGGACACCTCTTCGGTGCCTTCCTCGACGTGGTCGATCCGGAACCACTGCACACCGATCACCCGCTCTGGCGCCATGCACCCGTCGTCATCACGCCGGCATGTCGCTGCACAGCACCGACGAGGGGCCGGCGGGACTGGCCGAGCGCGGGCGTTGAACGCCTGCCTCCGATCACGGCGATACGATCACCCAGAGCTTGCGCACGGTCTCGATCGTTCGCCACGTACCGACGAAGCCGGGCCGCATGGTGAACGTATCGCCGGCGACGAAGCGGCGAGGCGCGTGGCCGTCTTCGGTTAGTTCCACGATACCGGAGAGGATGGTGCAATATTCCCAGGTTTCGCCCTTGATCGAGCGGGTCGCGCCAGGTGTGGCTTCCCAGATTCCCGAGCGGATACGGCCGTCATCGACATTATCCTGTTCCCAGGTTTTATAGGACGGGTCACCGTCGACCAGACGCTCTGGCAGGGCCTTGCTCTCGCGCGGCGTGCCGGGATTATCGAGCTGGAAGGCGATCAGGTTGGACATGGAATAAACCTTTCAGGCTATGTCAGGACAGCAGTTCGGCGATAGCCTTGCCGCAGGTCTGGGTGTCGGCGGCACCGCCTAGGTCGCGGGTGCGCAGCTTCGGCTCCCTCAGCACGGTCTCGATGGCGCGCATGAGCCGTGGCGGCGCGAAGCTGCTTCCAGCGCCCTGATGCCTTCCGGCATGACTTCCCGGCCGATACCGTCGCCGGCAATCACGGCGATATCGTAAATCCGTTCGCTCATCGTCCGTCTCCCGCCTTTATCAGTCAGATCGGCTGCGCCTTCAGGCCGCCGACGTGGAAGGCCTTGACCTCGAGATATTCTTCCATGCCGGCAGGGCCGCCCTCCCGGCCGAGGCCGGACTGCTTGACGCCGCCGAAGGGGGCCACTTCCATCGAGACGCTGCCGGTGTTGAGGCCGACCATGCCGAATTCCAGCGCCTCGCCGACACGCCAGGCGCGATGCAGGTTCTCGGTGAAGAAATACGCGGCAAGACCATAGGGCGTTCCATTGGCGATTTCGATCGCTTCCGCCTCGCTTTCGAAGCGAAACAGCGGCGCGACCGGACCGAAGGTCTCCTCGCTGGCGAGGCGCATGGCAGTGGTCGCTCCTGTCAGCACAGCCGGTGCGACATAGCGCTCTCCCATCGGCAGATCGTCTCGCGGCGTGATGTTTCTGGCGCCAAGCGCCATCGCATCATCGAGATGGGTGTTGATCTTTCCGACGGCTGCGGCATTGATCATCGGGCCGATCTGGGTGCCGTCATCCACACCAGGACCGACACGCATCGCCCGAACGCGTGCAGCGAGCTTTTCGGCGAAGGCATCGTAAATGCCGGCCTGGACGAGCAACCGGTTGGCACAGACACAGGTCTGGCCGCCGTTGCGAAACTTGGACACAATGGCGGCTTCCACCGCCGCATCGAGATCGGCGTCGTCAAAGACGATGAAGGGCGCATTGCCGCCGAGTTCGAGACTGAGCCGTTTCACCGTCGGAGCGCATTGTGCCATCAGCAGCGAACCGACGGCCGTCGAGCCGGTGAAGGATATCTTGCGGACATCGGGACTGGCGGTCAGCGTTGCACCGATGATTTTCGGCAGGCCGGTGACGATGTTGATGACGCCGGCAGGAATGCCGGCACGTTCTGCCAGCAGGCCCAGCGCAAGCGCCGAATAGGGCGTAAGGTCCGACGGCTTGATGACGACGGTGCAGCCGGCGGCCAGCGCCGGCGCGCATTTGCGCGTGATCATCGCATTGGGGAAGTTCCAGGGCGTGATAACGGCCGCGACGCCGACGGGCTCCTTGCTGACCAGGATGCGGCGGTCCATCGTCGGCGCCGGGATCGTCATGCCGTAGCTGCGGCGGGCCTCCTCGGCGAACCACTTAATGAAGGTCGCACCATAGAGGATTTCGCCCCGTGCCTCGGCCAGCGGCTTGCCCTGTTC
Source organism: Shinella sumterensis (assembly GCF_004514425.2). Classification (GTDB taxonomy): domain Bacteria; phylum Pseudomonadota; class Alphaproteobacteria; order Rhizobiales; family Rhizobiaceae; genus Shinella; species Shinella sumterensis. Next base: position 77,014 of record NZ_MYFN02000014.1, on the reverse strand, counting down.
CAAGGTCATGATCAGCGCCAGGTCGTCGGCATTTTCGATCAGCAGGTCATGCCAGCGGTCAAGAAGGCGCGCCCGCTCGGCGGCTGTCGTGAGCCGCCAGGTCCTGAAGGCCGCTGCCGCCGCGGCGATCGCGCGCTCCGTATCCTCGGCGCTGCAATCTGGCACCGTGCCGATCACCGCCCCGGTAGCCGGGTCGTCGACGGTCACCGTGGCACCGCCCGCGGCGCCGGTCCAGGCGCCGCCGATCAGCGCCTGCTGAATGAAAAGCGAGGGATCTTTGAGTTTAAGCATGTTATCACCTGTCTAATGCCGCTGCGACGTGTATCGCGGCGGCCGAGAGCATCAATCGCCGAAGCCGACGATCCCCTTGATTTCCGTGAATTCGTGGAGGCCGAACTTGCCGTATTCGCGGCCGTTGCCCGACTGCTTGTAGCCACCGAAGGGGGCGGCGCCATCCCAGGCAGAGTCGTTGAGGCGGACGACGCCCGTCCTCAGCCGACGGGCGAAGGCGCGCGCCTCTGCGGGCTCGCCCTGAACATAGGATGCCAGGCCATAGGGCGTGTCGTTGGCGATGTCGGCGGCCTCGTCCTCGCTGCCGTAGCCGAGGATGCACAGGACGGGGCCGAAAATCTCCTCACGGGCGATCGTCATGTCGTTCGTCACCCGGGCGAAAACCGTTGGTCGGACGTAATAGCCCGCACTGAGGTGCTCCGGGCGATCGGGACCACCGACCACCAGTTCCGCCCCCTCATCGATGCCCTTGCGGATGAGGCCCTGGATCTTGTCGAACTGCGCCTCGCTGACGACAGGGCCGATCTCGCTTGCCGGATCGCACGGTGCGCCGACACGGACCGCTCCGGCTGCCTGCCGGGCAATACCGATCGCCTCGTCCATGTCCTCCGCCGGCACCAGCAGTCGCGTCGGCGCATTGCAGGACTGGCCGGAATTGGCGAAGCACTTGTCCACGCCGGCGCGGACGGCCGCAGCGAGGTTGGCGCTTCTCAAGACGATATTGGGCGACTTGCCGCCCAATTCCTGATGGACACGCTTGACGGTCGGTGCCGCCGCGTGGGCGACCGAGACGCCCGCACGGGTCGAGCCGGTAAACGATACCATATCGATATCGGGATGGCTGGCGAGCATTGCACCGACGGTCGGGCCGTCGCCGTTCACCAGATTGAACACGCCCTTCGGTACACCGGCCTCGTGCAGGATTTCGGCGAAAAGGATGGCGTTGACGGGAGCGATTTCGGACGGCTTCAAAACCATGGTGCAGCCGGTGGCGAGCGCTGGTGCCACCTTGCAGGCGATTTGGTTCATCGGCCAGTTCCATGGCGTGATCATGCCAACCACGCCAACCGGCTCATGGACGATCCGCGTCGTGCCTTGCATATACTCGAAGGAAAACTCCCGCATCGCGCGGATGGTTTGAGCGAAATGGACAGCGCCGATACCCGCCTGCTCATCCCGTGCCATCCGGCGCGGCGCACCCATCTCGCGCGAAATCATGTCTCCGATCTCGTCGTTGCGCTGCTTCAGAAGGTCGAGAATGCGTTCCAGCAGAGCAAGACGTTCCTCGTGCTTCGTCAAGGAAAAACTCGCGAACGCGCGGCGGGCGGCAAGGATGGCCCGCTCGGTATCCGCCGCCGTCCCCATCGCAATCTCCGCAAAAGGTTGTTCGGTGGCGGGATCGATGACCGCGAGCCGCTGCCCGCCGATCGGGTCGACCCACGCGCCGTCGATGTAGAATTTCAAATATTTGTCCATTTCGTCTCCAATCGCTTCAGCGGCCGGCCAGGATAAAGTCGGCGACCCGCTCGGCAATCATGATCGTCGGGATGTTGGTATTGGCACGCGGGATGGACGGCATCAGCGACGCGTCGCAGACCCGCAGGCCCTCGACGCCGTAAACCCGGCCTGTGGGCGACGTCACCGCCATCGGATCGTCGGCCGGCCCCATGCGGCATGTCCCGGACGGATGCCATGTTCCGCCCACATGGCGCCGGACGAACTCCGTCAAGGCAGCGTCGTCCTCCAGCAGTCCCCGCATCGTCGTGCCGAGCGTGATCGCCGAATGCACCAGCGCCGTCCGCAGAGGCCCGGACACATCGAGAAGGGCGGACAGCAGACCGCGCTGCACCGCGTTCGCCGTTCCCGGTACGGCGACTTTCGCCACACGCGGGGAATAGCTTGAGGGGAAGATCGTACCTCTGTGGCCTTCCATCAACGGATCAGAGAGCACCTCGGCCCCCATGCGCAAGGCAAGCTTGAGGCGCTCAAGGTCCCGTTCGTCGCTCAGCATGCGAAAATCGACGTCGGGTTCGGCTTCGGGATCGGTGGAGGCGAGCCTCACGAAACCGCGCGAGTAGGACTTGTTGACCCAGAAGAACAGGCTGCCGAGGCGAAGCCCGACGGAATGCCAGCCGGACCGGGACAGGATGGCCGCATGCATGTCGCCGACAGGACTGTCGCCAAGGCCGGACGAAAAGCGCCAAATCGCCTGTTCGTGGTGTTCCGCCCTGTCGCGTACCCGCATATGCGGCGGCAGATAGGCGGCAACGGCGATGGACGGATGCTCCATCAGATTGGTCCCGACGCCTTCTCGCGCGGCAACCACGCCGGCACCGACGGATGCGAGATTGCCGGCAGGACCTATGCCGGACCGCATCAGCAAGGCGGGCGTATGGATCGCGCCGGCCGAAACGATCACCTCGGCGGCCCTTACCGTTTCCGAGGATGCGCCCGAAAGCGTGGCACCCGTCGCACGCCGCCCCTCGAACAGGATGCGCTGTGCCACGCTTTCGGTGATGATCCGCAGATTGGGCCGACTGCGCACGTCGGCCGTGAGATAGGCAAGCGAAGTCGGTAATCTTTCGCCCTTGTCGCTGACGGCGATCGCGCCGCGGAATGCGCCGTCCTCCCAGAGACCGTTCTGGTCCGGCCGGATCGGGTGGCCACGCCGGTCGAGCGTCTTCATGACGCGATCCACGAAGGGCGAAATCCGGTCGTCCGATATGCGGCGGATTGTCAGCGGTCCCTCCGTTCCGTGCAGGGGGCCGGTGAAATCCCTGTCGGTTTCGATCTTCAGGAAATAGGGCAGGCATTTTTCCCACGTCCAGCCATCCGCCCCCAGCGCCTGCCATTCGGCATAGTCGCCCGGCGCGCCGCGGTTGGCCATCAGGGCGTTGATCGCAGAACCGCCGCCCAGCAACCGCGCCTGCTCGTAGGTTCGTGACGGGCGGGGCGCCGAATTGGAGCGGGCATAGCCCATTAAGGCCGTCAGCGACGACCAGATATTGCGCGTGTCGAGATAGGCGCGGCCTGGATAGCGGCTGCGCACGTCGTCGGGAATGTCATCGGCCGAAATGTTGCGCCCGGCCTCGACCAGCACGACCGTTCGCCTCGGGTCGGCGGAGAGGCGTGCGGCCAGGACGCAGCCGGCCGAACCGCCACCCAGGATCAGATGATCGACGATCATGCCTCTCGCCCTTGAGAGCGTTCCGTATTGCGGGCAGCGAGCGCCGCAAGCATCAGCAGGATGAAGGAGATCGCCGTCAGCAACGAACTGATCGAGGCGATTGTCGGATCGATCTCGTCACGCAGTGCCGTGAACATGCGCTTGGTCAGGGTCTGGTTTTCGCCGCCGGAGATGAAGAGCGAAACCACGGTCTCGTCGATCGCCGAGATGAAGGCGAACAGCATGCCGGAGATGACGCTCGGCCGAATCTGCGGCAAAGTGACGGCGAAAAAAGTGCGCCAGCGGTTCATGCCGAGGCTTCGCGATACCATTTCCTGGGTGTGATCGAACTTGCGCAAACCGACCAGGACAGCCGTCACGACATAGGGCAGGCCGAGCATGACGTTGGCCAGGATGAGCCCGGTCATAGAGGCCAGCAGCCCGACTTGCGCATAGACGAGGAAGACGCCGACGGCTGTGATGACGATCGGGACGATCAGCGGCAGCAGCAACAGGGCCTGCAGGCTGCGGACCAGACGCGATTGCGTAAGGTTCAAGGCGTAGGCCGCGGCCGTTCCGAGGATTGTCGCGAGGATGGCGCTGACGACCGCGACGACCAAGCTCACGCGGGTCGCCTGCATCCAGGCCGCGCTGCCGAGATAGGCTTCATACCAGCGCAGCGACCATGACGGTGGCGGGAAGGCAAGGAAACGCGCGCCGGAGAACGACATGGGCAGGATGATCAGGATCGGAATGATCAGCCAAGCCAGGATGAGGGTCACGAAACCGTAAAGTAAAACTCTCGACAGGCTCATGCGTCACCTCGTTCCCATGATGCGTTCGAACGGTATCAACAGGCTGACAAGTCGGAAGATGAGGAACACGCAAACCATCAGCACGACGCTGATCGAAGAGGCGGCACCCCATTCGTTGTAGACTTCGATATTGCGCGAGACCAGCATCGAGACCATGTAGGTGCGCCCGCCGCCCAGCAGTTCCGGCGTGATGTAGAAGCCGAGCGTCAGCACGAACACCAGCACCATGCCGGCAATCATGCCCGGAAGCGACAAGGGCAGGAAAACGCGCAGGAAGACATGCAGCGGCGATCCGCCGAGACTGGCACCGGCCATGGTCAATTCGCCGGGGATCTTCTTCATCGTCGCATAGAGCGGCAGGACCATGAAGGGCAGCAGGATATGGATCGTCGCCATGACCGTGCCGAACTCGTTGTTGACCAGCTTGAGCGGAGCGTCGATCAGGCCCGAACCGGTCAGGGCCGAGTTGATGATACCGTTACGCTGAAGCAGGATCAGCCACGCATAGGCACGCACCAGCACCGACGTCCAGAACGGCAGCAGCACCATCGTCAGCACGACGATACTCCACCGTTGGGACAGTCCCGCCGCCACATAGGCGACGGGATAGCCGAGCAGAACCGTCATCGCCGTGACGATCGCGGCGATGCGAAAGGTTTGCAGGAAGGTCATCCAGTAGACCGGGTCCGTCAGGAATCGCTCGTAGTGCGCCAGCGTGAACCCACCGTCCTGCCGGACGGACTGCCAGGCCAGCCACAGGAGCGGCAAGACCAGCAGAACGACGACGACCAGCAAGGCGGGTGCAAGCAACATGATCATGAGCCTCCGCTCGCGCCGGTCATGCTGTTGCGACAGATCTTGTGTCGATCCTGCCATAAATGGACCCTCCAAAGGCCGACGGTTACTGCTGGATGAACGTCGCCCAGCGCTTCTGTGCCTCTTCGCCGGCCGGCGAGCTCCACCATTCGTCCGACACCAGGACCTGCAACTCGGCGTTCTCCGGCGAACTGGGCATTTCCGCCGCGCGCTCCGGCGAGATCTTGCCGGTCTTGTAAGCCTCAGGGTTGCCCGGACCGTAATCGATATAGGTCGGGAAATTCGCCTGGATTTCCGGCGTCAGCGCGGCATTGACGAATTTGACGGCGGTTTCGAGGTTCGGCGCGCCCTTGAGGATGCACAGCGACGTGTATTGCAGGAAGCCTTGATTGAAGGAGTAACCGATCGGTGCACCCTCCTTCACGACGGCTGCCACGCGGCCGTTCCACGCCATTTCCATGTCCACTTCGCCATCCGCCAGCAACTGTGCGGACTGCGCACCTGAAGTCCACCAAACCGCCACATGCGGCTTGATCTCCTCCAGCTTCTTGAAGGCGCGGTCGACATCGAGCGGATAGAGCTTGTCGGCCGGCACGCCATCGGCGAGCAACGCGGCTTCAAGTGTCGCCAGCGGATGGTTGCGCAGCGCGCGGGTGCCCGGGAACTTCTTGACGTCCCAGAAGTCGGCCCAGGTCTTGGGAGGATTGTCGCCGAACTTTTCCTTGTTGTAAGCGAGCACGCTCGAATAGAATTCGTAGGCGACAGAATACGGGCTCTTGTATTCAGCCGGCATCTTCTCTGCATTGGGGATCTTCGAGAAGTCGAGCTTCTCGATCATGCCCTGCTCGCCCCCGCGGATGCAGTCCTTCGGCGGGGTGTCGATCACGTCCCAGATGACCTTGCCGGATGCCGTTTGTGTCTTGAGCACCGGCCAGGCGTCGGGCGAGCTGTCCTGGTTGACGGTGATGCCGAGCAGTTCGGCGACCGGATCGAGGATCGCCTTGGTCTGGGCTTCCTGGTAGGCGCCGCCTTGGGACACGAAAGTGATCTGCTCGGCGGAAGCCATGCCGGCGGTGAAGATCGTCGCGCTTGCGGATAGCACGATCATAGAAAGTCTGTAATTCATAAGTCGTTCTCCTCTTTATAGACGGGCGTAACGCCGCTGATGGCATGCGACTTCCGGGTCTTAACGCCCGATTGCATCGAGGAACTGGTACCAGCCGGCGACAAGGCGGACGGCTGGCTTCCTGATGGGATAGAATGGCACGGGCTTGAGCGGCTCGGAGGTCAGGAGCCCGAGATCGGGCGCCTCGCCCGCAACCATGGCCGCGACGTAGCGGCCCATGTTCGATGCCAGCGCGACGCCTGTGCCGTTATAGCCGAGAGCATAGACCACGCGGTCGTCGAGCCGGCCCAGATGGGGAATGCTGTCCATGGTCATGGCGACGAGCCCCGACCAGCGGTGCGTGACCGAAACCGAACCAAGTTCGGGAAACTGCCGCACCATCGCCTTTTCCAGCGCTGCAAAAGCGCTCTCGGAATCGGCCGTGCCGAAGGCGCCGCGGCCGCCATACATCAGCCGGTCGCCGGCTCTACGGAACCAGCGCATCATGCGGCGCGTCTCGGTATAGCTGCGGCCCTGCGACAGCAGGAAAGAACCGGTCAAAGGCTCTGTCGCAATCATCGCCGAGCGGAAGGGAATGAGGGATTTCCGTACCGCGGATGTCGCCGGCGTCAGGTCGGAATAGGAATTGGTGGCGATCACCACCTGCCGCGCCGAGACTGTGCCGCCCGGCGTTTCGAGCACGACGCCGTCCCGATCGCGCCGCATCCCCGTGACCGCCGACTTCTCGTGAATAGCGATCCCCTCAGCCTTCAGGCCGGCCGCCAATCCGAGCACGAAGTTCAACGGATGAATGATGCCGCCATGGGTGTTCAGCATGCCGCCGACGAAATCGCGCGAGCCGGTCTCCGCCTCCATCTCCTCGGGAGACAGGATTGTGCAGGCATGGTCGCCGAGAGATCCTCGTAACCACTCGACTTCCTTCTTGAGGCCGTCGAGCGAGATCTCGTTATGGGCGCAGCGCAGCGACCCTGTCGGGCGGTAGTCGGCGTCGGCGATGCCGTAGTCCGACACCAGTTCGCCGACATGGTCGATCGCCTCGATGCCGAGATCGTGCATGCGCCTCGCCGTTTCGAGACCATAGCGTGAAGCGATATCGGAAAAGGCCAGCCGGAATTTTCCGGATACGACGCCGCCATTGCGGCCGCTGGCGCCCCAGCCGATCTGGCTCGCCTCCAGCACCACCGCGGAAAGGCCGCGGCGGGCAAGGTAGCGCGCAGTCGACAGCCCCGTATAGCCGCCGCCGATAATGGCGACGTCGAACCGATGACCGCCCGACAGCCGATCGAAGGCGGGCCGGTGCGAAGCCGTCTCCTGCCATAGGGACTGGATGTCGGGAAAGGGAGGACGGGGGGCGGTCATCGGTCTTGCTCGTTCTCGATCCGGTTTGTCTAATCAGGCTGCCGTCGCCGCCTTCACGCCGGCCGCAAGTTCCGCGTCGACCGCATCTGCCAGTTGTCCGAGGCTCGCGAAGTGGAAGTCTGGCTTGGTAACCACCTTCGGCACCGGCGTGCCGCCGAAACCCTGCTGGCCCTGGCGACGCTCGATCCAGCAGGTCGTGTAGCCGAGTTCGCGGGCGACACCGATATCGTGATGCTGGCTCTGCGCGACATGCAGGATTTCCGACTGCTTGAAGCCGAAGGCCGACTGGCGACCCTTGTTGTAGGCGAAGAACTGCGGATTGGGCTTGGCGCAACCGGTTTCGTCACAAGTGATGCTGTCGTGGAACGGGTTGCCGAGCGTATCGGAATAGGCCGAAAACGCGGTCCGGTCGGCATTTGTCATGGCGACGAGACGGAAATTCTTGCGCAGGCGCGCCAGAGCCTCGACGGAATCGGCGAAGGCCGGCCAGCGCAGCACAGCGAGCTGGAAGGCTTCCGCCGTGGCGTCGTCATTCTTGTAGCCGTTCTCCGCAGCGAGCGAGAGATAAACGTCCTTCATCGCGAAGGAGGAGCGACCATAGAACTTGTCGCGGCCGCGCTTGTAGGGCTCGAAGATCTCGTCGTCGCTTGCCTTGGCAGCCTTGTCACCGCCCAGCGCGCGCACGGCATTGAGCACGCCGCTTTCGAAATCGATCAAAGTACCGACCACGTCGAAGGTCATGACTTTGAATTGTGTTAATTGCATAATCTTCATCCTTGTTGACCGTAGTGAATGGATCCGTCAGCCCGCTTCGGGAACGATGACCGTGTCTTCCGGGTGGAGCGCGAGGGTTATCGCCTCGCCCGGCGATTTCATCAGCGCGCGGCCGGCATGATTGCTGGGAAGCCTGAAGCTCATTTCGCCGCCGTCATCGAGCTTCACGAAAACCCGAATGCTTTCGCCCTGGTAGAGCGTGTCTGTGACCGTGCCGGAGAGCCTGTTGCTGGCTTCTGGCTCCGAACCGTCGGCCACGACGAGCTTTTCGGAATGGACCACGAGATGCAGGTTCGACCCGGCCGGCATGGGATGCGCCGTCTTCAGCGCCTGCTGGCCAAGGCGCACGACGCTGTCGCTTTCGCGCTGAACCGGCAGCAAGGTCGCCTCCCCGATGAAGCGGGCGACGAAGGTATTCGCGGGGTGATCGTGCAGGCGCTCGGGCGTATCGACTTGCACCAGTTTACCCCTGTTCATGATCGCCACTCGGTCGCTCATCGTCAGTGCCTCCCGCTGGTCGTGGGTGACATAGATGATCGTGGAGCCGAGCCTCTTGTGCAGGCGCTTTAGTTCGATCTGCATGTTTTCACGCAGCTGCTTGTCGAGCGCCGAGAGCGGCTCGTCCATCAGGATCAGGCCCGGCTCGAAGATCATGGCGCGTGCAAGGGCAACACGCTGACGCTGGCCTCCCGAAAGCTCGTGGATCTTCCGGTTTTCGTAGCCCGTCAATTCGACCATCTCGAGCGCCGACGCCAACCTGTCCGGCCATGTCGCCTTTGGCAGGCGGCGTGCCCGCAGCGGGAAGGTGATGTTCTCGCCCACACTCATATGTGGAAACAGGGCGTAGTTCTGGAAGACGATGCCAATCTCACGCTTGTGCGGCGGCTCAAATGTAATATCGCGATTACCCAGCCAGATGGAGCCCGCACTTGGCTGGACGAAACCACCCAGGATGCCGAGAAGCGTCGTCTTGCCGGAACCGGACGGGCCGAGAATGGAGACGAACTCGCCCTGGGCGACATCGAGGCTTACATCATCGAGTGCGCGAAAGGGCCCGTAGGACTTCGTCGCCTGCCTGATGGAAACGCCGACGCGCGCTCTTTCTTGTTGATCAATCATATGATTCCACTGCACAATTCTACCTCGTTCGGCATAAGGCCGCACTATGGTAGCTGGTTCTTGCGGAAACAGAAATGGAGAGGTGGTTCGGCGCATCTGGCATCCGAACCGGCATCAATCCATGACGTTCCCCTTGTCATCTGGAAGGTCTTTTGCCTTCGTTACCGATCAACAGACCAAACAAGATCGCTTGGCGCAATTGAAAAAATATTGGAAGGGTGTTACATCATGTAATGACGTTTCTTCGCCGCTCCCTGCCATCGATGAATGGCCTCTTCACGTTCGAGGCCGCTGCGCGCAGCGGTAGCTTCTCTCGCGCGGCTGAAGAGCTGAACGTGACGCCGGCCGCGGTCAGCCGAATGATGTCGCGGCTCGAGGAACATCTTGGTACGGCATTGTTTCTTCGCCAGCCCGGCGGCGTGACGCTGACGGAAGCGGGCTCTTTGCTGTTCGATGCGATCGGCCGCGGCTTCGCCGGCATCGAAAGCGCATTGCGCGAGATCGAGGATCGCCGGACGGGTATCGAAACGGTGTCACTTTCGGTTTCGACAGGCTTCACCACCCATTGGATGATGCCGCGAATGGCGGAGTTCAAGAAGGAATTTCCCGCTGTCGATCTGAGATTCCAGCTCGTGATGGGCGCGCTGTCAGGTTCGGTGAATGATGTCGACCTTGGCATGCGCTTTGTCGACGGACCAGACGGCAGGCATGAAGCTGCCTTCGTCATGCCAGAAATCCTGCTGCCGATCTGCAGTCCCGACTACATGAAAAGCCACGTCATATCCGGTGGAGACGTCAGCCGCGTTCCGGATACGACCATCAACCTCAGCGACGCACAGCCGGATTGGTCAAAGCTGTTCACACCGGCCAATGGTCGTGAAACGCACAATTCGATGATTTTTTCGGATTACGCCATTGTCGTTCAAGCAGCGCTTCTGGGTCAGGGCGTCGCGCTCGGCTGGCTCAATGTCGTGGCGCACTGGCTGCGGAACCGCACGCTGGTGCCGGCCCGCGAGCAACTCATGGTAACCGGTCGCCGCTGCCATCTCGTCCGCTTGCGCGACAAGCCCTTCCGCCCCATAGTCGGCCAGGTCCGCGACTGGTTGATTGCAGAATTGACTGAGGACGTCAGAGCCGTGGGAGAGCTATATCCGTCCTTGAATATCGACATCAGGAAGTAAACAGTGTGACCGATTTGCGGATATCAGGTAGTCGATCCGCTCTTTGGTTTCGACTTCGGCCATGGTTCTGTGGGAAGCTGAAGCATTGTCTTCTCCATTCCGACAAAAATACATCGCAATCACGGAGCCGGAGTATATGAAAGGTGTAGCCAAATGTGCGATCAACCCCTCAAGCCGCCGAAACACGCGTATTTCAACTCGACATATTCATCAATGCCGTATTTGGAACCTTCGCGACCAAAGCCGCTCTCCTTGATCCCGCCAAACGGCGCAAGCTCCGTCGAAATCAGCCCTTCGTTGATGCCGACCATACCGAATTGAAGCTCTTCGAGCACATGCCAGATACGGCTGATGTCGCGCGCGTAGAAATAGGCCATCAGGCCATAGCGCGTGTCGTTGGCGAGGCGGATGACCTCGGCTTCGTCCTTGAAGCGGAAGACCGGAGCGACCGGGCCAAAAGCCTCTTCATGCGCCAGCCGCATCGAGGCCTGCATGCCGCTCAGCACCGTCGGCTCGAACCATGTGCCGCCGAGTGCATGCGGCTTGCCACCGGTCTCGACATGGGCGCCTTGCCCCACGGCGTCACCGATCAGTTCCGCCACTTTCGCAACGGCTTTGGCATTGATCAGCGGGCCCTGCACCACCTCAGACGCGGCACCGTCTCCAACCTTCAGCTTGGCAACCTCTTGCGTCAGCTTCGCCACGAAGGCGTCGTGGATGCCGTCCTGCACATAGATGCGGTTGGTGCAGACACAGGTCTGGCCGGAATTGCGGAACTTCGAAGCGATAGCGCCGGCGACGGCGAGGTCGAGGTCCGCGTCGTCGAAGACAATGAACGGCGCATTGCCGCCGAGCTCCAGAGAGAGCTTTTTCAGCGTATCAGCGCATTGCCGCATCAGAAGCTTACCGACGGCGGTTGAACCGGTGAAGGAGAGTTTGCGGATGACCGGATGCTCACAGAGCAGACGGCCGATGCCGGCCGCGTCCTTCGACGGCACGATGTTGAGCACGCCGGCCGGGATGCCGGCCTGCCGGGCAAGCTCCGCCATCGCCAACGCCGTCAACGGCGTCTCCTCGGAGGGTTTGACGACCATGGTGCAGCCGGCGGCGAGTGCTGCGGCGGCCTTTCGGGCGATCATCGCCAGCGGAAAGTTCCACGGCGTGATGGCGGCGCAGACACCGATGGGCTGTTTCAGCACGATGAAACGCCGGTCGCGGCCAGCGGACGGGATAACGTCTCCATAGACGCGTTTGGCCTCTTCGGAAAACCAGTCGACAAAGGAGGCGCCGAACGCCACCTCGCCGCGCGCCTCGTAAAGCGGCTTGCCCTGCTCGGCGGTGATCAGGCGGGCAAGGTCTTCCGCGTGCGCCGTGATCAGGTCGAACCACGCACGCAGCAGCTTTGCCCGTTCCTTGGCCGGCCGCGCCCGCCAGTCGGTTAGCGCGCGCTCGGCGGCACGGATCGCCCGCTCGACGTCGGTGGCGGCAAGATCGGCGACGCGGGCGAGAACCTCCCCCGTCGCCGGATTGCGCACCTCGAAGGTCGCGCCCGTATCCGACCCGGCCCAACCGCCGTCGATGAAAGCCTGGTCGTGAAGCAGCGCAAGCGTCATTGCCCGGCCTCCACCTTTTCCAGGGCCGCCCGCAGGCTGTCCTTCAGGATGGCGATCCCTTCGTCGAGGTGGTCGAAAGGGATTGTCAGTGGCGTCAGCACACGCACGACATTGCCATGCACACCGCAGGAGAGCAGCAGCAGGCCCTTTTCGGCGGCGGTGTGCGTGATTGCCCTGACCAGTTCCGGCCAGGGCTGGCGCGTCTCGCGGTCACGCACGAACTCGATCGCCACCATCGCACCGAGACCGCGCACTTCACCTATGCAGGCGAATTCGTTGCCTTCCTGCCACTCCTCGAAGGTCGATTTCAACCGGCTGCCGACCTCGTTGGCGCGATCGATCAGCTTTTCGTGCTCGATGATCTCCATGACGGCGAGCGATGCCGCGCAGGAGAGCGGATTGCCGGCAAAGGTCGAGCCGACGCCGCCCATCGGGATCTTGTCCATGATATCGGCGCGGCCGGTGACGGCAGCGATCGGGAAGCCTCCACCCAGCCCCTTGGCCATGGTGACGATATCGGCGGCGACGCCGGCATGTTCCATTGCGAACATTTTTCCCGTGCGGGCGAAACCTGTCTGGATCTCGTCGGCGATCAGCAGGATGCCGTGTTTGTCGCAGATCTCGCGCAGCGCGCGCAGGAAGGTGACGGGCGCGGGATAGAAACCGCCCTCGCCCTGCACCGGCTCGACGAAAATGCCGGCGACGCGGGTCGGGTCGACCTCGGAACGGAAGAAGCGGTCGAGCGCGGTCAACGATTCCTGTTCGGAGATGCCGTGATAGGGGATCGGGAATGGCAGGTGGAAGACGTCCGGCACCAGCGGGCCGAAACCGGCCTTGTAGGGCGTGGTCTTGCCGGTCAGCGTCATCGCCATCAGCGTGCGACCGTGGAAGGCGCCGGAAAAGGCGACGAAGGCCGAGCGGCCGGTCGCAGCGCGGGCGATCTTGGCGGCGTTTTCGATAGCTTCAGCGCCGGTGGAGACGAGGAATGTCTTCTTCGGGAAGTCACCAGGCACCAGGTCGTTCAGTTTCTCGCAGACCGTGACATAGTCGATATAGGGCGTGGTCTGGAACGAGGTGTGCGTGACCTTGTCGAGCTGATTGCGCACGCGCTCGACCACCTTCGGATGGCGGTGGCCCGTGTTGTTGACGGCGATGCCGGCGGCAAAATCGATGTAGCGCTTGCCTTCGACGTCCCACAGTTCGGCGTTTTCCGCCTTCTCGATATAGACGTCGAGATGTTTCGACAGGCCAGCCGGAATAGCGGCAGCGCGCCGCGCCGTGAAGGCAGCGTTCGTGGACATGGATGTCTCCTTGGACAGTTTGTTATGGCGCGGCGCTATCGCGGCGCTTCAAGTTGGCCGGCCCCACCCTCACAGACGGGGCCGGCGCATCAATTCCTAGACGGCGGCCTTGGCGCGGCGGGCGTCCCGGGCAAGCTTCCAGTCAACGCATTCCTCGGAGCAATAAATGCTCCCGTCATGCACCTTCTTGCGGGCGGAATCCTCGGCCGAGGCCTCGTAGATCAGCACGCCGCAATTGGCGCATTTCGTGTAGCTTTCGATGTAAAGCCCGTTCAGCGAAAACTTCATGGTTCAGGCCTCCTGATAGCCGTAGTGTTTCTGGGCAGCCGCCTTGGAGACGTAACCCTCGCGGACATCCTCTGCGACCGCTGCCGGATCGCGCTTTGCCGGTTCGCCATAGCCGCCACCGCCGGGGGTGACGAGCCGCACGCGGTCGCCGCGGCGGATGGAGACGTTGGAGTAGCGGCTGGTCGAGGCCTTGCCGTAGGCCTCGCGCATCGTCTGCCAGTCCTCGCGGCCATTCTTCATGACCAGCGTCGCGCCGACGCCGCCTTCCGTGCCGCCATTAAGACCCCAGGGGGCGAGCAGGTGACGGTCGGTCATCTGCGAGCAGATGATCTCGTCGTTGAGGCACAGCATCTGTTTGGTGTAGCCGACGCCACCACGGAACTCGCCGGCACCGCCGGCATCGACGTTGAATGCAAGGCTTTCGATACGCCAGGGGAAGCGCGTCTCGTAGACTTCGACCGGCGTGATGCGGCAATTGCCGTTGATCGAATCGACGCCGTCATTGCCGTCCGCAAAGGCACGACCGCCCCAGCCGACCGCTTCGAGATCGTAGCAGGCGAAATATTCGCCCGTATCCGCATCGACGCCGCCGAAGACGAAGTTGCAGTGCGTCGCCCCTTCCGCCGCCATGACGCGGTTCGGAATGGCCGGCGCCATGGCGCCAAGGATCGTGCCGACGATGCGCGGATGCGTCTCGGTGTTGCCGCCGACTTCCGGGGCCGGGAAATCGACGTTGACGATGGTGCCGGGCGGCGCCATCACGCGGATCGGCCGGAAGCAGCCGGAATTGCGCGGGATCGTCGGGTCGGTCATGTGCAGCACGGCATTGTAGGCGGCCGAGGTGGCCACGCCGAGCGTCGCGTTGATCGGGCCGGAGGCCTGCGGCGAGGAACCGTGGTAATCGACGATGATCTCGCCGCCGCGCTTGTGCACTTCCACGGCGACCGTATAGGTGCGCTCGGCGTCGATGCCGTCGCTCTCGATCGTATCCGAGAAGGCGTAAATGCCGTCCGGGATCGCTTCCAGCTCGGCGCGCATGCGGCGTTCCGAATAGAGCAGCAGGTCGTTGACGGTCTCCTTGATCTTCTCCTTGCCGTATTTCTTGTAGATCTGCGTCATCTGCTTTTCGCCGAGATCGACGGCGGCGATGAGCGCGCGAAGGTCGCCATAGTTGACGCGTGGCGTGCGCACGTTGGCGAGAAGCAGCTTCCAGACCTCGATATTGTCCTTTCCGCGCTTCTTGATCTTCACCGGCGGAATGCGGAGCCCCTCCTGGAAGATTTCCGTCGCCTCTCCGCAGAAGCCGCCCGGCGCCATGCCACCGACTTCGGCGATATGGCCGATCGCCACCGCAAAGCCCATGATCTCGCCATCGACGAAGATCGGCTTGAAGAAAGTGTGCTCCGGCGTGTGCAGGCCGCCGCGATAGGGGTCGTTGTGGAGAATGACGTCGCCTTCCTCGATCTCGTCGATCGGGATTTCCTTGAGGCACGACTTGACGAGCAGCGGCATGCCGCCGATCTGCGCCGGGCAATAGTCGGCGACGGCGATCATGTCGCCATTCATGTCCGCGAGGCCGCAGGTGAAATCGAGCGCCTCGTTGAAGATCGTCGAATAGGACGTCTTCATCAGCACGATCCCCATCTCCTTGCAGAGCGAAACCATGCTGGATTCCAGGATGTTCATCGTAACGAAGTCCATGACGGTACTCCTCAGGCCGAAATGATCAGATTGCCGAGACGATCGACGCGGAGCGTCTGTTTCGGCTGCAGGATGGTGACGGATGCGTTTTCTTCAATAATGGCAGGACCCGATACGGTCTGCCCCTGCTTGAACGTTCCGCGATCGTAAGTCTTCACGTCATGCCAGCCGTCCTCGAAGCGCACCTTGCGGCTGCCGGAGGCGGCAGGCGTGCCCTCGCCCTTTTCGAGTTCGCGCATCTGCGGCTTTTCGGAAACGGCAACGGCGACGACCTTGAGATTGACCGTCTCGATGGTTTCGCCGGGAATGGAGAAGCCGAAGCGGTTCTGGTGTTCCTCGTGGAAACGCTCCCACAGGTTCGCAATGGTCTCCTCGGTGAACTGGTTGGCGGGGAAGCTCAATTCCAGCTCGTGGTTCTGGCCGAAGTAACGCGCCTCGATGGAACGGTAGATCTCCACCTTCTGCTGGTAGCCCTGGGAGACCAACTCGGCGATGGCGCCATCCACCAGTTCCGTCATCGCCGCCGTGGCACGCGCACCGTCGAAATATTTCGAGATCTGCTGCACGGTGCGATGCCGGTCGACGCGCGCATCCGTCATGATGAAGCCGAAGGCGGAGAACTG
This sequence comes from Shinella sumterensis, assembly GCF_004514425.2. Classification (GTDB taxonomy): domain Bacteria; phylum Pseudomonadota; class Alphaproteobacteria; order Rhizobiales; family Rhizobiaceae; genus Shinella; species Shinella sumterensis. The sequence continues at coordinate 60,841 of NZ_MYFN02000014.1, read as the reverse complement.
GCCGGGATAATTCGGCACGATGCCCTGCGGAATGCCGGAAATATCCATGAGGTCGCAGATATGCACCGGACCCGCCCCGCCCGAGGCGACGAGCGAGAAGTCGCGCGGATCGAGGCCGCGCTGGAGCAGGACGGCGCGCAGCGCGCCGAGCATATTGTTGTTGGCGATCTGCACCATGGCGAAGGCCGCCGCATCGACTTCAAGGCCGAGTTGGTCGGCGATCTTCTTGACCGCGCGGTGCGCCGCCTCGGCGTCGAGCTTCATCTTGCCGCCGAGAAAGTATTCGGGGTTGATGCGGCCGAGCACGACGTTTGCGTCCGTCACGGTGGCGTTCTCGCCGCCGCGGCCATAGCAGGCGGGGCCAGGCGCTGCACCCGCAGACTGCGGGCCCATACGCAGCATGCCGCCCTTGTCGATCCAGGCAATCGAGCCGCCGCCGGCGCCGATCGTGTGGATGTCGATCATCGGGATCTGGATCGGCAGGCCCCATTCGATCTCGAAATTCGTCGTCACATGTTCCACGCCGTCGACGACGGTCGAGCAATCGGTCGAGGTGCCGCCCATGTCGAAGGTGACGAGGTTCTTGATGCCGGTCAGCTCGGAAAGGACGCGGGTGGCGACGACGGCGCCGGTCGGGCCGGACAGCGTCATCTGCACCGGCGCTTCGGCAGCCCCCTTCAGCGTCGATTCACCACCATTCGACTTGATCACGCCGATCCGGTCACCGATGCCGATGGCGTCGAGGCGCTTCTGCATGCGGTGGAAATTGTCGGAGACGATGGGTTTCAGATAGGCGTCCGCGATGGTGGTCGAGGCGCGGTCGTATTCCTTCCACTTCGGCAGGACCTCGTAGGAAATCGAGATCGGCATGCCGGGCAGTTCTTCGGCGAGGATGTCGCGGATGCGTTGCTCGTGGCTCGGATCGATATAGGAGAACAGAGTGCAGATGGCGATGGCCTCAATCGTGCCGTCTGCCTTGATGGTGGCGGCAAGCGCGCGCACGGCCTCTTCGTCAAGCGCTGTGACCAGCTCGCCCTTGGCGCTGAAGCGGCCGCCGATCTCATAGGTGTCAGCGCGCTTCATCAGCGGCTTGGTCTTGATCCAGGTAATATCATAGTGGCTGCGGCGGTCGCCGCGCTGGATGAAGGGAACATCGCGGAAGCCGGTGGTCGTGACATAGGCGACCTTGGCACCGCGGCGCGTGAGCAACGCGTTCGTTGCGATCGTCGTGCCGAGACGGATCTTGTCGACGCTGCCGACGTCGTCCACCTGTCCGAGACCCTGGAGCACGCCTTCGATCGGTTCGGAGGGCGTCGTCAGGTTCTTCCAGTTCTCGATGGTGCCGGTCGCCGCATCGTAGGAAACGAAGTCGGTGAACGTTCCCCCAATATCGATGCCGATGATTTTTCTGTCAGGCATTGTTCCCTCTTTTCTCATGGATAGGGTCAGGACGAGCGGGGTTTTTCCCGTTCGTAAGCTTCAAGCAGGTGGCGCCAGGAATCGCGGATGTGATCGCGGATGGCATCCATCGCCTTTTCGCAATTGCGGGTGCGCAACGCCTCGACGACCGGCCAGTGATCGACGGCGGCCGCCATCTGGCTTTCGAACTGGCGCTCGGCCATGGTGATCAGCATCTGCACTTCCGCCTGGATGTTCGTGAAGGCGTGCAGCGTCTGGCGGTTCTTCGAGAGCTTGCAGATCTCCAGATGGAAGGCGAGGTCGTTCTCGACGAGGACGATCTCGTCATTGGCGTTGGCGGCCGCGACCATGGCATCGACGAAACCGGCAATGCGGTCGACATCGGCATCCGTCATCTGCGGCAGCGCCTGCTCCACCGCGAAACGCTCGACCACCACGCGGAAGGAAAAGATCTCGTCGATGTCGCTGCGCAGGAAGGTGCGCACGAAGGTGCCCTTGCGTGGTACGGCAACAAGCAGGCCGCGCTCTTCCAGCCGGCGGATCGCCTCGCGGATGGGATTGCGGCTGATGCCGAGCTGGCGGGCAAGTTCCGCCTCGTTGATGCGCTGGCCCGGCTGGAGCCGGCCGAAGATCAATTCGCGCACGAGAAAGGTCGAAACCTGGTCGGACAGCATCCGGTGGTCGATGATGCCAACCGGTTCGTCTGTATTGAAGAGGAGGTTGCTAGCCATTGATGAGCCCTTTCTCGCGTTGTTCCTGCCCCGGCAGGGTCATTTCCCGCCCTGCCATGATTCCGTCTTTGCGGAAGACCAGTATCAACAGCATAAAGGCCGCGATGATAAGCTCCTGCGTGCCCGCCGGCAGCGACCACTGCTCGCCGCCGATCGAAATCCCGCCTTCGAGACGACGGAAGATATCGACCATCGCGGTGATGACGACGACGCCGACCACCGCCCCGGCAAGACTTCCCATGCCGCCGACGATGAGCATGGCAAGCGCCAGGAAGGTGAAACTCAGGAAGAAACTGTTGATCGAGACAGTCCCGAGATAATGAGCCTGCAACACCCCGCCGAGGCCGACCATGAAGCCGGACAGCGTGAACGCGATCAGCCGCGACCAGTAGAGCGAGATGCCCGATGCGGCCGCCGCGACCTCGTCTTCGCGCGTCGCCCGGATCGCCAGGCCGAAAGCGGAGACCTGGTAGAGATAGGCGATGACGATGGCGAAAACAGCGCAGCCGAGCGCCAGCCAGGCCGTGACATAGGTCGGCAGGCCGACGATCGACGCCGAGCCCATCGTGACGCTGTCCCAGTTGGAATAGACGACGTTGAGGATGAACAGAACGGCGAGCGTGGAGATCGAGGCTGCCAGGCCGGTGAGCCGCATGATGACGAGGCCCGTGAGGAAGGCGGCACCGCCAGCGAGCAGCACCGAGACCACGGCGGACGGCAGCAGCGGAATGCTCTGGTCGCGCAGGAACGGCGGCAGGCCGGACATGGTGATCGGCTTCAGCATCTCGCAGCAGGTCTGCCAGGCCGAGGCGTAGGCGGCGATCGCCATGAAGGTGGCATGGCCGAAGGAGATGATGCCGGAATTGCCGACGAAGACATAGAGCCCGACGACGATGACGATGCTGATCAGCATCTCGATGACGGTGCGCTGGATGGAGAGGCCGCCGAACTGGCCTGTCACCACCACGATGATCGCGAGCGGTATGACGAGGGCGAGCACCGGAAACCAGAAGCGGCCGATCGTTGCGAAGGACATGGTATCGCTCTTCATTATACGCGCTCCTTCGCGGCGCTGGTGACGATCAGGCCCTGCGGGCGCACGAGGAGGATCAGGATGACCATCATGAACACGCCGGCGTCGCGGAAGGGGCGCAGATCGGCTGGCAGGTAGGTTTGCAGCAGCACGCTGGCGACACCCACGAGGAAGCCGCCAAGTGCCGCGCCCGGCAGCGAACCCATGCCGCCGATGACGGTGGCGAAGAAGGCGTAGACGACGGGCATAAGCCCCATGCGCAGGTCGAGCGTGCCCGTCTGGATCGTCAGGAGCAGCGAGACCGCGCCGCCGAGCAGGCCGGAAATGGCGAAGGCAAGTGCGATCACCCGGTTTGCCGGCATGCCGAGCAGGCGGGCCATCTGGAAATTCTCCGCCGCCGCCCGCATCTGGATGCCGAGCGGCGTCTTCTTGAGGAAGAGCACCAGGGCGACGAGCAGGCCGGCGGTGACGACCATGGTGAGGAGTTGCACGCCCGGAACCCGCACGCCGCCGATCTCCACCGCATTCGCCAGCCCCTGCCCGATGCCGACCGATTTCGGCCGGCCGGTATGGATGAGCATGACGAGGTTCTGCAGGAAATAGCTGACGGCGAAGGAGGAGATGAGCAGCGTCGAGGGATTGGAATTGCGCAGCGGCCGGAAGGCGACACGCTCCGTCAGAAGCGCCAGGGCCATGACGACGACGAGCACGCCGCCGATCATCAGGGCCGAGGGCAGCGCACCGAGCAGCAGGGGCGGCGTAACGCTGACGGTCGGAACCACCAGCGCATAGGCTCCAATGGTGATGTAGTCGGCCTGGGCGAAATTGACGAGCCGCATGACGCCGAAGACGAGGCCGATCGCCAGCGCGACGAGGGCATAGAGGCTGCCCAGCGCGATGGCATCGACGAGAACTTGAACGATGTTGGCCATGGCGTCCGGTTCCTAGATCGCAAGGGTGCTGTCGGCCGCCTTTTCGCCCAGATAGGCGCGGCGGACGGCGGGGTTTTTCTGGATATCCTGGGGCGAGCCCTCGGCAAGGCTCTGGCCGCCATCGAGCACGTGGATGCGCTGGCAGACGCCCATGATCACCTTCATATTGTGTTCGATCAGCAGCACGCCGCAGCCGAAGCGGGCCGGCAGTTCGGCGATGACCTCCATTAGCGCCTCGCATTCCGCGTCGTTCATGCCGGAAGCCGGCTCGTCGAGCAGCGCGAAGGACGGCTGCAAGGCGAGTGCCCGGGCGATGCTGACACGCCGCTCGTCGCCATAGGAAAGGCTGTCGCAGCGGTTGTCCGCTTTTTTCGCAAGGCCCATCCAGTCGAGTATTTCCAGCGCCCGCTCCCGGGCCGCCTTGCGCGAAAGCCCGCTGCCGATTGCGGCGACGGAAAGGTTCTGCTCCACCGTCATCGCCCGGAAGAGACGCGCCGCCTGGAAGCTGCGGCCGACGCCGGCCTGCGCGATCTTGCGGGCCGTGAGCTTCGAGACGTCAATACCGTCGAGGCTGATGCTGCCGCTGGTCGGGCGCTGGAAGCCGCTCAATACATTCACCATGGTCGTCTTGCCGGCGCCGTTCGGGCCGATGAGGCCAAGCACCTCGCCGCGCCGGAGTTCGAGATCGACCCCGCTCAAGGCCCGGATGCCGCCAAAGGCGACGGCAACGCCGCGGGCTTCCAGCCGTTCTTTCGATGGACGTGACATATCGGGCGAGACCTATTCGTAAGCTCGGCTATGAAATTGCTTGGAGATTTTGGTTCCGTCGGCTGCACCGCCATGCAGCCGACGGATCGCAGCCGGTTACTGACCGACGCGGAACAGGAGCTTCATGTCCGGCTTGAACGAGTTCCGGTAGACTTCGACGGCGCGAAAGGAGTCGTTCTCGACCTTCATGATCAGCCAGGGCCGGTCGACCTGGATATGAAGCTGATCGGTAAACGAGGTCGGGCCGGCGGTGAACGGCTGGTCCTTGAAGGTGTTCATGACGCCCACCACGGCTTCGGATTCGGTCGTCTTTGCCTGCTCGACCGCATAGGCCCACTGCTCGATGAGGCTATAGCCCAGAACCGAATAGGAAGAGACCGGCGGCTCGCCGTAACGCGCCTTGTGGCTTTCGAGGAATTTGTTCATTTCCGGCCGTGGATCATCGCCGTAAAGCGACATGAACGCGGGCAGGTAGAAATCCTTGAGGCCCGGCACGGCGTTCAGCCAGTAATTGTCGACCATCGCCGTGTTGGCAAGGATCGGCAGGTCGATGCCGGCAGCGCGAAGCTGGCGCACGGCCGAAGCACCCCCCGGCGTGAACGAGCACACGAAGACCGCATCGGGCTGCGTCGCCAAACCCTTGAGGCGGGTGATCTGCGAGGCAATCGACGGGTCGTCGTTCTTGAACGTGTCATTGCCCAGGATTGTCTCAGCGCCGGCACTTGCAGTCCAGGCCGCGCGAAAACCGGCGCAGGCCGACTTGTTGTATTCGATCGTCAGGTCTTCCAGCACGTAGACCGACTTCAGGTTCATTTTCTTGTTGCCGTATTCGGCAATTGCGATGCCTTCCGACTGCGCCGCGCTGTTGGCGGTAAAGGCGAGCGGGCCGACGCCCTGCACGCCCATCTTGGGATCGGCAGCACAGAGGCTGAAGGCGATCTTGCCGGCCTGCTTGGCGGCGAGTGCGGACGGCGCGCCGAAATCGTAGTCACACGAAACAACCAGCATGTCGACGCCGCTGTCGACCAACTGTGCGCCGACCGTTGCGGCACGGGCCTGCTCCGTCTTGGTGTCCATGACGGAATATTCGATCTGGCGACCCAGCAGGCCACCGGCCTTGTTGATCTCCTCGATCTTCATGACGGCCGCCTTGAAGGGCGCGCTGTCGTAGTTCGAAAGCCAGCCGGATTCCGCGATGGCGAAGCCGATCTTGATCGGCTCTTCGGCATGAGCCGCGCTGGTCACCGGCAATAGCAGGGCGATTGCGGCCGAGGCGGCCACAGCAACAGATTTCATTGTCGTTCCCCTTCGGCCGTAGCGATGCTCGGCCTGATTTTTTGCACATAGTCCTCTGTGGACAGAAGACAGAATGCGGGTTAGATTTTTTTTGTCAACGGCAAAAAATGGCGCGGCCTCCCGATTTCCATCGAAGGACACAACCGCGCGAGAGGGGAACGACATGTTAGAAATCCGCGGCCTTACGGCCGGCTACGGCCGGCTTGCTGCCCTGAGATCCGTCGATCTTGTGGTCCGTACGGGCGAGATCGTCTTCGTGGTCGGCCCCAATGGCGCCGGCAAGTCCACGCTTCTGAAGACGATTTCCGGGCTCATGGCGCCCACGGGCGGAACGCTCGCCTTCAATGGCGAGGCGATCGCCGGCCAGCCGCCGGAAAAATTGTGCCGAAGGGGCCTGGCGCTGGTGCCTGAGGGCCGCAGCATCTTTCGCACACTGACGGTGCAGGAGAACCTGCTGCTCGGTGGCATGATCCGCAAGGACAAGGAAGAGGCAGCCGCGGACCTCGAGCGGGTGCTTGAGACCTTTCCAATCCTGAAGGCGCGGTATCGCGGCGTCGCCGGCCATCTCTCGGGTGGCGAGCAGCAACAGCTGGCCATCGCCCGCGCCATCCTGCAACGCCCCTCGCTGATGATGATCGACGAGCCCTCGCTCGGCCTTGCCCCCCTCGTTATCGATCAGGTCTACGAGAGCCTTCGCCAGCTCAATGCCGGCGGACTGACGCTGCTCGTCGTCGAGCAATCCACCGCCCGCATCCTCGACCTCGCCTCCCGCATCTACGTCCTGCGCAACGGCCATGTTGCGCTGGAGGGAGCGGCAAGCGATCTTGCGGACGGCCACGCGCTGGAGGATGCTTACTTCGGCTATGGCGAACGCCAGACGACACACGCGTGATCAGGCAAGACAGATGATATTCGACTATTGCATCATCGGCGGGGGCATCGTCGGCCTGGCAACGGCCATGCGTCTTCTCGAAGGCAGGCCGGGCTGCAGCCTCATCCTCATCGAGAAGGAGGATGCGCTCGGCAGGCACCAGACGGGCCACAACAGCGGCGTCATCCACGCCGGCATCTACTACCCTCCCGGAAGCCTCAAAGCCGAACTCTGCCGCAAGGGTGCGGAGGCGACCAAGGCGTTTTGCGCGGAAAACGACATTCGCTTCGAGACCTGCGGAAAATTGCTCGTCGCGACCTCGGATCTCGAAATGCAGCGCATGGACGCCCTCTATGAGCGATCGAAACAGAACACGATCGAGGTCTACCGCGTCAGCGAGGAAGAGTTGAAGGAGCGCGAGCCGAACATTCGTGGCCGCGGCGCACTCTTCGTGCCTTCGACCGGCATCGTCAGCTATGCCGAAGTCTGCCAGGCGATGGGGCGGCGCATCGCTAAACTCGGCGGCGACATCCGCCTTTCGACCCGCGTCACCGGCATCCGCGAGACGATTGACGCCGTCGACGTCGCCTCCGAAGGCGAGAGCTGGCGGGCGAGAAAACTGGTCGCCTGCGCCGGCCTGCAATCCGATCGGCTGGCGACTCTCGCCGGCCTTTCGATCGAGCATCGCATCGTGCCGTTCCGCGGCGAATATTTCCGCCTCCCGCCCGACAAGAACGACATCGTTCGACACCTCATCTACCCGATCCCGGACCCCGCCCTGCCCTTCCTCGGCGTGCACCTGACGCGCATGATCGACGGCAGCGTGACGGTCGGACCGAACGCCGTGATCGGCTTTGCGCGCGAGGGCTATCCGCGCCTCTCGGTCAATCTGGCCGACATCGCGGACTACGCACTCTATCCAGGCTTCTGGAAAACCGTCGTTGCGAACCGGAAATCCGCCGTGACGGAGTTGCGCAACTCGCTGTGGAAGCCAGGCTATCTGGCGGAATGCCGCAAATATTGCCCGAGCCTCACGCTTGCAGACCTCCTGCCCTACGAGGCCGGCATCCGCGCCCAGGCGGTGCGGAAGGACGGCACGCTCGTCCACGACTTCCTCTTCGCCGAGACAGACCGGATGCTGCATGTCTGCAACGCGCCCTCGCCCGCGGCCACTTCTGCAATTCCAATCGCAGAGATGATCGTCGAACGGCTGGAAAAAGGATTGTAAAGCCAATTCATCCCATGCGCCCTCGCCCATCTCTGTTCGGCGCGCTCACGGGCATGGTGATCCTGCGCGAGAGGGGCGGCCCATCGCGGCTCGCCAGGCGCCAAGTGCTGATCGCCGGCGTCATCCTTCTCTCGGGCGGTTGGGACATGGCATGGCTGCTCTACTCTCCCGCCTAATCTTTCATGTCTGGCCGGATCGGCATCGTCGGCGCCGGGCGCTCCGTGATATGGACGACGATCAGGTTGGCGCCCTTGTCGCGGGAATTCTGAACTCTGCAGCGCGAACTCATCCAATCTCACTATCCCAGCGCCAGAGGGGTAGATCGTTTACAATTTTACGAAATATTTAGGTTAATTGACGGTTTCATATTGGACCGTTTCAGCGCAATCGCAGATCGGTAAGTTTACCGGCATCAGTTTTGCCATGAAACATCCGGAGCATTGCGCATGACCATTCTTGCCACCAGGAACAATGCGCATACAGGCAACTTCTCCTCGCTCTCGCATACGAGCGCCGTGGCAACGGGCACTCGTATGGTCGGTCCCGATGTTCTACGCCCGCTGGCAATCCTGCTGGTAATGCTCGTCCACCTTCCGCTGAACGCGACCCCGAGCATGTTGGTGACACACCCTCGATTGAAGTGACGAACTCGCGCAACGCGCTCGATTTGGCTTTGGCAGGCGTAGCGCGTGTCGTGCTGCCGACCTTCGTCGGGAACAACCAGAGCGGGCTGAAACAGGTGACAGAACCGATCGGCGAACTGGAGCAAGATCAGTGGCTGGTCACGCACGACGAGGACAGATTCCTGCCGGACGTCCGCCGCGTGATCGAGCGGATCTATGCGGTGTTGAGAGCCGCGATCAAGTAAAAGCGATTTTGGCCTTCCTGCCTGATGCCAGTCCCTGGCGTCGGAAAGTCGACGCTTCTTAAGTTGGCGACGCCTGTGTCAGGAACTTCGCGTCAATCACCACGAAAAATCAAACTCCGCGGCAAGGAAAGAGAGAGCCGCCGCGCCGATCAGACCGGAATTCTGGCCGAGCGCAGCGCGCATAACCGGTACATCCTTGAATGCAGGCATGGCCCGCTCGGTGATGTAGCGCTGGATGCCGGGATGCAAGCGCTCGAATTCATGGGAGAGGCCACCGCCCATGATGACGATCTCCGGGCTGAAGATGTGGAGGAGGCTTGTGAAGCCGCGGCCGAGGATTTCCGCTTCCTCCTCGATCAGATCGTTGGCAAGCGCATCGCCGGCGCGTGCGGCAGCGAAGACCGCGCGGCTGTCGATGGCGTCGCCACCGGCGCCGAGCCGCGTCTCGGTGCAGGCGAAGGCACGATCTTGCGCCCGCCGGGTAAAAGCCGTGCCCGACCCATAAGCTTCGAAGCAACCCTTGTTACCGCAGGGGCAAAGCGCGCCGTCCGGCATGACGGACATGTGGCCGACATGGCCTGCCATGCCCTTGCGGCCGCGCAACACGCGCCCATCGGCGATGACGCCGCCACCGATCCCCGTGCTGACGGTCACGTAGACGAGGTTTTCCAATCCCCTGCCCGCACCGAACTGCCATTCACCGATTGCGGCGGCAATACCGTCATTCTCCAGACTGACTGGAAACGCGAAGCGCTTCTGCAACTCTGCCTTCAGCGGGAAGTCTGCAAAGCCGGCCAGTGTCGGAATATCCCGTGTGATTCCTGAGACCGTATCGATCGGTCCGGGCGTGGAGACGCCGATGCCCACGACCGTAGCCGTTCCGGCAGCCGCGGCAAGGCCGTCGGCAAGGGCCTGGATCTGCGCCAGCACGCGCTCGGGACCTGCCATCGCATCGGTCCGGTCCTCGGCGCGCGCGAGAACCCTGCCGTCGGCACTGACAAGTGCGGCGCGAACTTGCGTACCCCCAAGATCGATGCCGATGGCGATCTCACTCATGATCGGACGAACCTTCAGAGGGAATGAAGCCAGGACATGCGCTCCTCAAGCGAGGGTGCATTGAAAGCCAGCGAACCAAGCACGACCGTCTCGGCGCCGGATTGGCGCAGCAACGGTACGGTGTGCTCGCGAATGCCGCCATCGGCCGCCAGCACGACGCGGTGGCCTGCGCCGCTTTCGGCGATGATCTTTCGGGCCTCCTGCAAGCGCGCGCCCGCCTTCTCGTCGAGGCCCTGCCCCTTTACACCGATCGCGGTGCCGAGCAGCGTTACGAAACGCAGCCGCGCCGCATGACGCCGGATCCGTTCGACGGGCGTCTCGACCCGCAACACCATGCCGGCGGCGACGCCACGGCGGTCAAGGAGATCGAGCGCCGCATCCGCGACACTGTCGTTCTCGACATGAATACTGATGAGGTCGCTGCCGGCGTCGGCGAACTGCTCGATCTGCGACAGCAGGACGGTATCGGCCACCATGAGGTGAACATGGATCGGGCGCCTGGAAACCCTTCGCACGCCGGCCACCAGATCGGGGAAGAACAGCATGGCCGGCGCGAAATGGCCGTCGGCGACGTCGATATGCAGGACGTCGACATGCGGCTCGACGCGGGCGAGATCATCGGCAAGCCGCACGAGATCGGCGGACCAGACGGAGAATTCGGCAATCAGGCGATCCTTGGGAAGGTCGTCGATCCAGGTTTTTGCGGGAGCAGTCATTTCTTAGAGGTCCTTCAGGAAAGCATGGAGGGCGCGGCGAAAGTCGGCGACGTATCGCGTCTTGTCTTCCGCCTTGGGCGTGATCTGGACGAAGCGCGCGGCGGGGATTGCTGCCGCAAGTGCGCGCGCATGGGCGATGGGATGGATGACGTCGCGCTCGTGGCCGATGACGAGCGCCGGCACGGCTATGCGGGCAATCTCATCCTCCGCCACCCCGGGACCGTCCTTCGATATGGCCGTCAGAAGCGTTGCGGTGACGTCGACGGGTTCGCGGGCGAAAAAGCCGGTGAGCGAGGCCAGATTGTCCGGGGCGTCGGCGGCAAGGCGCTGGCCAATCGGCCCCGCCAGAAACGCCGCCTTCGCCTCGTGAGGCGAAAGCTCTGCCAGGAGGCGACCGACCTCGGCATTCGGCGCCATGTTGTCCGGCGCCGAGGCGACGAACCAGGCCGGACGAGCAAGGACAAGCGCACGGACGAGATCGGGCCGCGTGACGGCAAGGCGCAGCGAGATCGCCGCGCCCATGGATATACCCCCGATGATGACCGGCGCCTCCAGATGGGTCTCGATATAGGCCGCGACATCACCTGCAAAGGTTTCGATCGAGAACCGGTCCAGCGCGCCGGATTGCGAGCGGCCGTGGCCGCGGGCCTCGATGTTGATGCGGCGAAAGCCGGGGTCGTCCGGGAACGCCTCGGCCGACTGGCCGGCATCACCGCAAAGTCCGTGCAGGAAGACGACCGGCGTGCCTTCACCCGCCATGTCGACGTTCAGAGATGTGTCGTCGCCGGTTCGGAAGACGCGGTTCATCGTCCTGCCTCAAGCTTTTCCGACAGGAAGCGGGAAACATCTTCGGCTTCCTTTGCCGCAAGCCCGTGGGTGATCAGGCTGCCGGTAAAGCCGATCGCCTTCAGGCAGCCAAGATAGTGACTGTAGTCGAGCACGCCCTTGCCGGCCGTGGCGAAGCTGCCATCCGGGTTCCGGTCCTTCGCATGCGCCATCACGATGCGGTCGGCGAGAAGATCGATGGCCGCAGAGATAGTCGTCCTTTGTTCGTCGAGCGTGGCGGTCTCGAACAGATTGGCGGGATCGAGCACGATCCTGATGCGCCGGCTCTGCATCTCATCGATCAGGCGTCGGGCCTTCTGGGCGGAGTTGATCACATTGGCAAGCTCCGGCTCGATGCCCAGATCGACATCGTACCGCTCGGCAATGCCGATCGCCGTCTCCACGGCCTCCAGCAGATCGCGCCAGGCTTCCGGCGTGCCGTTGTCCGGGTGCTCCTTCCACTGGTCGTACGGATCGCGCGTGCCGGTGCAGAGCGTGATCAGGCGGGTGGACATTGCGTGGCTACGCTCCGCCAGTACGGCAAGCCGGCGATGTCCCGCCTCGCGCACCGCCCGATCGGGATGGATCATGTTGTAGGTGCCGGAGACCGCGGCGATCTCGATACCGGCCTTGTGTGCCGCACCGGCGATGGCACGCGCCTGCCCCTCGTCGATCGCATCGGGCATGGAGGCAAGGCCGGAGCAGGCCATGTTGTATTGCGCGCAGACGAAGCCGGCACCGGCGACAGCCTTAAGCACCGGCCCGGGCTGCGTCGCCTCGAAGGTCTTGGCGAAGATGCCGAGTTTCATCACACGCCGCCCGTCACATCGGCCAGCGCAACGGACTTGCCGGTTTCGACGGAGCGGGCGATGGCGACCATGGCCCGCACGGACGCGAGGCCGTCATCGATATTGGCGCCCTCCATCGGCGTGCCATCCAGAATGGTGCGGGCGAACCCTTCGACCTGACGGCGATAGAAATGGCCGTCCGCGCCGAGCACCCGGTGCGTGGCGCCGTCAGCCTCGCGGAAAATATCCACCTCGCTCGTCTTGTAGTACCAGGGATTATAGGTCTTGCCGAGGACGCTGCCGTTCCTGCCATAGATCTGGAACCCCTCGTGCCAGTCCATGCGCACCTGCACCGTGAGGTCGAGGTGCCCGAGCGTGCCCGACGCGAATTCCACATCGACGAACCAGCACCAGATGCCCGCACGTTCGGAAAGCCGCGCCTGCACCGAGAGGATATCGCCGGCAAAGTAGCGGGCTGTGTCGATCAGATGGCAGCCATGTGCCAGCATGTAGTAGCGCCTGAGATCGGCCTTCGGATTGGTGGTCGGCTTCTTCGCATTGGCGCTGGTGACCACGAGCGGCTGCACCGCGTCGGTCATCGGATAACGATGCGTGCTGTCGCAATACCAGGCCTTGAGCGCGACCATCTCACCCATCTCGTCGGCAATGAAGGATTTTGCCGCCTGGAGGCCGGCATCGAAGCGTTTCATGTGTCCGACCTGGAAGACCTTGCCGGAGCGTTCGACAGCGGCCTTCAGCGCGACGCATTCCTCCACCGTAACCCCGACGGGTTTCTCGCACAGCACATGCTTGCCGGCTTCAAGCGCGCGCAGCGATGCCGGTACATGGAAGGCATCGGCCGTCGCGATGATCACCGCTTCCACGTCAGGATCGGCAAGCATCCTGTCATAGTCGTTGTAGGACTTTTCAGCCCCGTGGGTGATGACCATACGCTCGCGCAGGTCGTCGGCGACATCGCAGATCGCGTAGAGATCGGCGTTGGCCGCCTTGGTGCAGCTTTCGAAATGCGCGGCCTGCGCGATCTGGCCCGCACCGAGCACGCCCACACGAAGACGGCGTTCCTGTTTTGCTGGCATTTCAGCCCCTTTTGTTTTCGTCGTTTACGGGCGACGCCGTCAATCGGCGCTCACAGGGCCGCGTGCGTCTGCGGGTTGAAGAAGTGCAGCTTGGCCGGGTCGATGGCGAGATCGATACGCTCGCCGGCCTTGATGGTGCTGGTGGCCTCGAATCTGGCAACCGCATTGGCCGCGCCGCTCAAATCCTCCACCGCATCGGGGTCGCCGGAATCGACCCGGGGCGCGTCGATCTTCAGGTGCACGATCAATTCCGAACCGAGTTCCTCGATCGTTCTCACCAGTGCGGGGATGGTAGGATAGGCCGCGCCCGACGGCAGTCGGCTATCATGAAGGTCTTCGGGGCGAATGCCGAAAACGACAGGCTTGCCGTCGAAGCCCGAAAGGCCCGGAACACGCTCCAGGACACTCGCCGGCAATGGAATGGAAAAGTCCGGAAGCCGGATCGAGCCGCCTTCCAGACGCCCTTCGAAAAGGTTCATCGAGGGAGAGCCGATAAAGCCTGCGACGAAGGCGTTGACCGGCTTGTGATACAGCGCCTTCGGCGTATCGACCTGCTGCAGCACGCCGCCCTTGAGCACCGCCACGCGGTCCCCCATGGTCATCGCCTCGGTCTGGTCGTGGGTGACGTAGATGGTCGTCACGCCCAGCTGGCGCTGCAGGCTGGCGATCTCGGCGCGCATCTGGACGCGCAACTTCGCATCGAGGTTGGACAGCGGCTCGTCCATCAGGAACGCGGCCGGCTCGCGTACCATGGCACGGCCCATCGCAACGCGCTGGCGCTGGCCGCCGGAAAGCTGCGCCGGCTTGTTCTGCAGCAGCGTTTCGAGCTGCAGGATCTTGGCGATCTCGTTCACCCGCTTGGTGCGTTCGGCCTTGTTCTTTCCCGCCAGCTTCATCGAGAAGGCGATGTTGTCGAAGACGGTCATGTGCGGATAGAGGGCGTAGCTCTGAAACACCATGGCGATGTCGCGATCCTTCGGCGGCAGATCCACGACGTCCTGATCCCCGATGCTCAGCGTGCCGCTGCTCACATCCTCCAGGCCGGCGATCATGCGCAGCGCCGTCGATTTTCCGCAGCCGGACGGTCCCACCAGGATCAGGAACTCGCCGTCATGGATCGTCAGGCTCAAATCCTTGATCGCATGAAAATTGTTCCCGTAGGTCTTGCAGATCTTGTCCAGCACAACCACAGCCACGGCATATCCTCCACTGTCCCAAACCCCGGCCGGCGGCCTCCACCGCCACCGTCCGGTTTTCGACAGAAGGCTCGGGCTAGCCGGGAAAGTCAAGATAGGAAGCGAGGCCACAGACAACTGAAGAAGCCAATTTCATCGCCAAGCCATTGGTATATAATTATTATTCCAAGATAAAAAAATCGTCAGCATGACATTTTATTTCTTTACGCGCGAAACTTTTACCACCCAGCACATTCCAGTATGGCCGGCGTCGACTTTACGCCAGCGCCGGCCGTATCGGCATGTCGATAGAGAAGCAAAGTATCGCGATGACGGACAAAACTGTTAAGCGCGAAGTGGCACGGGCACAGGCGCGGCCCCGTCCTTCATCCAGGAGAGACATACGGTCCGATCCGGCAGCCCCCTGCGACCGCCATGCGCCGTCACCGAGATAGCCGCTGCTGCCGCGGCGAACCGAACGCAATCGAGCGGGCGCGCGCCCTCTGCCAGCGCCAGCGCATAGGCGCCATGGAAGCAGTCTCCGGCACCGGTCGTATCCACCGCCTGGACCACATAGGCCGGCACATGCCAGAGAACTGGATCGTCTTTCTGCCGCACATAGCTGCCGCGGTCGCCGTCGGTGAGCACCACCGCCGAACGGTTTGGCGTCCAGAGCCCCTCGAGGAGAGCCGCAGGATCATCCTGCTTCAGGTAGGATCTGGCGAATGCGATCGGCAGCACGAGGTGGTCGGCGAGCGACAGGATCCGGTCGCTCGCGGGGCCGATAGCCCATTCGATATCAGCCACGATGGAAAGACCGAGATCGCGGGCCCGCTGGACCGCGGCTTCCGAATGGACGGCATAACCATCAATGAGCAGAACAGGCGCCTTTGCAAACACATCATCCGGCAGATCGGATGACGTGCCATGCAGCACGTCGTCGTCATAGGCGATAAAGCGCTCGCCGTCCGATCCGACGGTGATGACGGATCGGATGGGTACGGCGTCGGCGTGGCGGGGCGCAAACACGGTGCTGACACCCTCACGCTCCAGCTCACGCCCGCCGACATCGGCTTCCGGCGGATCACCGAGCCAGCCGATGAAGGCCGTGCGACCACCAAGGCGGGCGGCGGCAACCAGCGCCGTGGCGACATTGCCTCCGTGGTCGGAAGCACGCTTCGTCACCTTTCCCTTGCCGGCGGATAGGGGGCGGTCGACATAGACGATGTCGTCGACCGCCAGGGCGCCGAAACCCAGAACGTCAAAGACGCGTGGCACGGGTCACGCGCCGGCGGCTGCCAGCGCCTCCTCCGGCGCAAGGCCATCATGAATGACGAGCTTGAAGGCGCGTGCGGCCTTCGTCGTATCGCCATGGCCCCAGAGGTTACGTCCCACGACGGCGCCCCGTGCACCGGCACGCAGTGCGTCTGCGGTCTGTTGCAGTGCGCCGAGCAGCGTATCGGTCTTCGGCCCGCCGGCAATGACGATCGGAATGGGGCATGTGGCGACCGTGTCGCGGAAGGAGGCGAAGTCGCCGGTGTAACCGACCTTGACCACGTCGACGCCCGTCTCGTAGCCGATGCGGACCGCATAAGCGATCTCGTCGGGCGTAAAGACGATCTTGCCGCCATTGGCGAAGTCACGCGGATAGACATGGGCGATGACCGGCATTTCGAACCGCGCGGCGGCGTTCACCGTGTCGGTCAGCCAGCGGATATACTCGCCTTCCGTGTTGCCCCGGACCGGAATGGCGACGGCCAGCGCATCCGCGCCGTACCGCACGGCATCCTCCGGGGTGGCGATGAGCTGGCGGATCCGGTCGTCGGCCGTGAAGCAGCCGGCCTGGATCACCAGCGCGGCCTTGCCGGCGTAATCGGACCACAGGTGCCGCGCGGCGCCCGGCTGGATGCTGACATAGTCAGGCCCGCCGGCCATGACCCGGCTCAGAGCGCCCGGCAGGTCCGCAAGGCCGCCCTCGCGCACGTTGCCATAGCCGACAAAGTGATCGACGGCGCCACCGAACAGATTGCCCGAGGCGTTCGAAAACAGGCGGGAAAGACGAATTTTGGTTCCGAGACCCATGGAAAAGCTCCTCCGTTTTTTGCTGAACGGACCCTAACTCGAAAGCAAAACAACATTCAATCTTTCGATTTCTTTCATTTAACTCTTCGCATGCGATTTCTTCCTGTGTTATGCTGCATTAAATGGTGCGATCAGACATAGAAGGCGATCGCCAGAGAAAAATGTCTTTCGAAAATCGAAATAGCACCCTAAAGCGTCAATGACAGACGGAGCCGAGCCATGCTTGCAGAACAACGACGCCAGCAGATCCTGATCGAACTCCAGCGCATCGGGCAGGCCCGCACGCGCCAGCTTGCGGACCTGTTCGAGGTATCGGAAGTCACGATCCGCTCCGATCTCGACATCATGGATGGCAAGAAGCTGCTGATCAAAACCCATGGCGGCGCCATCGCCCTGCCCGCAGATTCGCCAGCCGCCGCCTTCGAGGAACGCATGCAGCGCAACTTCGATGCCAAGCGGCGCATCGCCCAGATGGCCGCCCGCCAGATCATCGACAACCAGTCGATCGTCTTCGACAGCGGCTCGACGCTGCTTCAGGTCGCCATGCAGATGCCGCCGGTGAAGAATGTCGTGGTGGCCACGACCGCCATGAACATCGCCCAGCACCTCATGTATCGTCCCGGCCTTGACGTGCATATGATCGGCGGTCGCGTGTTTCCAAGCACGGTCAGCACGATCGTTTCGGACTCCGACAAGGCACTCGGCGGCCTCGTCGCACATCAGGCTTTCGTCAGCGCGCATGCAATCGATTCATCCTTCGACGTGGTGGATGTGTCGGAGGATATCGCGCGCACCAAGCGCAACCTGGTGCGTATGGCACGCCGCGTCGTTCTGGTCGCCGATTCGAGCAAATGGGACATTGGCGCCTCCTCAAAGGCGTTTTCCCTGTCTCGCGTCGATCTCATCATTACCGACAGCAACATGCCGCACGGCATCCGGCACCGCCTGGAGAAACTCGGCGTCGAAGTTCGCTACGCCTGACGCGAGGTCGCTCAATGCCCGAGCGCGCGCAGCGTCTCACGGTTGACGCGGACGGCAGCGGCGGGATCTTCGCCGGCCTTGTCGGATTCCTCCTCCACGACGATCCAGCCGTTGAAGAGCGGGGCGGACCGCACGACGTCGATCACCGCCCGCACATCGCAGACGCCCGCGCCCAGCATGGCCCAGTCGCCCCTGGCATCGACATCCTTCAGGTGCACGTAACGGATGCGATCCCGGAAGGCCGCGAGCGTATCGCCCATGACCTGGCCGCCGCGCAGGATGTGGCCCGTATCCGGCACCCAGCCGACCTGCGGGTCGAGAAGAGCAAAGAGCGCGTCGTAATCCTCGCGGGTAAAGAGCAAGGTGTTGTGGTGCGAAGACGGATGCACGGCAACCGTGACGCTGGCCGCGCGACCGATCTCGCTCGCACGGTTGTAGCAATCGGCGGCAGCCGCAAATTTATCGGGCCGCGCCCCGGGCGACACCACCGTCGCCGACCCCATAGAGACGAGCGCACCCGGGAAATGCGCTGCAAAATCCACCCAGCGTCGCGCCGCCTCCAGATCGGCCGTCAGCTGTTCCGGCAGCGTGAAGCCGCTGGGCGAGCCGAAGGCGAAGGAAACCAGGCTGAGGCCTGCATCCGAGAGTGTGCGGGCAAAGGCATCGGGCCTGCCGGCATAGTCGCCGATCATCGTATCGGTGATTTCGATACCCGAATAACCGCCGGCCGCTATGGCGCGCACCAGATCGTCCGGACCGCCGGTCCACTTCGTGCCCAGCATTTCCCAGGTGAATGTCTGGCAGCCGATTTGCAGTTCTGCAGTCTTCATAACGTGGTCCTGACCTGTCGGTTGATCGTCGCATCGACACGGGAGAGCCCCTCTCGTCACAGGTTCGCCCGGCTCCGATCACCGGAATCCGCGCAGGGAACCTTCCGAAAATGCTAACACAAGAGGATGGCGACGCCTCCCAAACGTCTTGTCATTACGTAAGTTAAAATGTTACCGTGCGTCAACTTAATTCGCACTGCGCGATATGAAATAGCGCTTGAATTCTTTATTTTTCGCCGGCCAAAACAATGGGATAGTTGCAGCAGATGTCACAGAAGAGCGAACAGAAACTCAGGATTGGCGTGGTTGGTTGTGGCAACATATCGCTAGCCTATATGCGCAATGCCCCGCTTTTCCGTGATGTGGAGATCACGACCTGCGCGGACCTCAATCCAGAGGCTGCCAAGCGCCGAGCCGGGGAGTTCGGGCTACGCGCTACGGATGTCGATTCCCTGCTGGAAGACAAGGAAGTGGATCTGGTTCTCAACCTGACGATTCCGGCAGCGCATTTCGACATTTCGATGCGTGCGCTTTCGGCCGGCAAGCACGTCTTCACGGAAAAGCCGCTCGGCGTGAACGCCGAGGAAGGCCGCAAGCTGGTCGAGGCCGCCGCCACCCGAGGACTTGCCATCGGCTCGGCCCCGGACACCTTCCTTGGCGCTGCCGGCCGGCACGCACGTCGGTTGATGGAATCGGGCGTCATCGGCAACCCCGTTACCGGCACCGCTTTCATGATGGGGCGCGGCATGGAGCACTGGCATCCCGATCCGAGCTTCTATTATCAGCCCGGCGCCGGCCCGGTGATGGACATGGGCCCCTACTACCTGACCATGATGGTCAATCTGCTGGGGCCGGTGCGCCGGGTTCAGGCGGTCGCGACAAGTGGTCAGAAGGAGCGCGTGATCACCGCCGACGGCCCCAAGAAAGGCACTGCCTTCAAGGTCGGCACGCCAACCAGCGTGCTCTCGCTGCTGGAATTCGCATGCGGCGCAACCGTCACCTTCGGCGCGTCCTGGGACGTGTTTCGCCATTCCAACCACCCGATTGAATTGCATGGCACGGAAGGCTCGCTGCGTCTGCCTGATCCCGACAATTTCGGCGGCGTCATCGCCCTGTCGCGCCAGGGCGCGCCATGGGAGGAGACGGACACGGCCAGCGCCCTGTTCGGCGCCGTCAACTGGCCGGTCGCGGCACCGGACCGCGCCAATTATCGCATGCTGGGCCTTGCGGATCTCGCCCGTTCGATCGTCGAGGGCCGCGCGCCCCGCGCTTCCGGAAACCTGGCGCTCCACGTCCTCGAAGTCATGGAAGCAATCCTGCGGGCCGGTGAGACCGGCGTCGGGCAGGACATTGCCGGCAGGACGGAACAGCCGAAGGAGCTGCGCGAGGACGAAGCGCGGAGCCTGCTGGCGTGACGGGGCTCGACCCGTCCGCCACACGCGCCCTCGCCTGGCCTGGCGAACCGCAAAAACCCGTCGAGGACTGCACGCCCGAAGAAGCCCGCAAGCAATATCTCGACGGCTTCTCACGCCTGCAATGGCCCCTGGAGCCCGTCGGAGAAACGATCGAGCAAGATGCAGGCGGCATACGGGTGAAGATCTGGCGCGGTCAAGACGCGCAACATGAGGGGGCGCCCGCCCTGCTCTATCTGCATGGCGGCGGCTTCGTGATCGGCGCGCCGGAGACCCATGAGGATATTTGCCGCATCCTCGCCAATGCCGCAGGTGCCGTCGTGGTCTCGCCGGACTACCGGCTGGCTCCTGAGCATCCCTTCCCGGCGGCCATCGAGGATTGCGCAGCCACCCTCCACTGGATGAAAGAGCAGGCGGCATCCCTCGGCATCGACGCGACCCGTATTGTCGTCGCCGGTGACAGTGCAGGCGGCAATCTCGCCGCGGTCATCGCCCTTCTGGCGCGGGACCGTCAGGTTCCGGCCATCCTCGGCCAGGTGTTGATCTATCCCGTGACGGACCAGCAGCAGGCCTCGGACAGCTACCGTCGCTATGCAACCGATTTCGGCCTCACCGCAGAGGCCATGCGCTGGTTTCGCGATCACTACATGCCGGACGAAAACAGCCGGATGGACTGGCGCGCCTCGCCGCTCCTAGTACCCTCGCTACAAGGCGTCGCACCCGCTTTCGTCGTCCTGGCCGGCCATGACGTGCTGTTCGACGAAGGGCTGGCCTATGCGAAGCGCCTGGAGGCCGAAGCGAGCGCGCGTTGCCGCATCTGGCCGGGCCAGATCCATGGTTTCGTCTCGATGGGCCGTGCCATACCGGAAGCCCGGGAAGCTCTGGACGCCATCCTCGATGCCTGGCGCGGGATGGATCCCCGGCTTGGGACGTAAACTCAGGCGGATTCGCGCATCACGAGGGTTGCCTCGAGGATCACCCGCGAGGGCGCCACCTTACGGTCAGCCTCTTCATCCTCGACGCTTTTCAGCAGAAGCTCGACGGCTTTTGCCGCGATCTCGGGCGCGTTCTGGGCCATAGTGGTCAGCGACGGGCAGGTATAGCGGCTAAGCGGATGGTCGTCATGACCGGCGATACGGATATCGCACCCTTCCGCACGCCCGATCTTGAGCCCCGAGGCGAAAGCGGCAGCCATGGCGCCGAAGGCGAAGCGGTCGTTGGCGCACAGCAACGTCTTTCCGGGCAAGCCGCCCCGGGCAAACATCCGCTGCATCTGCTCGTAGCCGAGCCGCTCGAACTCCCATGATGGCGAGGACTCGCATTCGATCACCAGCGGCTCGTGTCCCTCGCGCCGCATCGTCGCACGGTAACTCTCCGTCCGCTCGTTGGTATTGGCCATCATGTGCGGCACGTCCAAGAACACCGGTGGCTCGCCGGAGCGGCACAGATATTGCACGATCGCCGCCACGCTCTGCGCGTTGTCGTTGCCCACGAAAGGCAGATCGAAAGCCGAAGGGCTATCGAAGCACACGACCGGGATTGCGTCCGTCAGGCGAGCCAGGGCCGATCGACGGGAGCCTGTGCCGAGCGGCGCGACGATCGCACCCGCCACCTTCAGCGAGAGAAGCGTCCGCACCGCCTCCTCCTCAAGCTCAGGTCTTGTGTGCGAAGAAATCTGCACGGGCCAGAACCCCTTGGCACGCAACTCCAGCTCGATGAGCGAAACCACCTGCACATAGAAAGGGTCGGACATGGTCGGGACGAGAATACCGATATTTTTCGTGCGCTTGCGATTCAGGTGCCTGGCAAAAAGGTTGGGCTCGAAGTTCGATTTTTTCAGCGCAGCCTCGATGCGCTTGCGCGTCACCTCCTTGATCTGCGTCGGGTCGTCGAAATATTTCGACAATGTCGGACGAGAAACGCCGCAGGCGGCGGCAAAGTCGTCCATCGATCTGTAAGTCTTTTTGGCCATTCCAATCCTCATCGCAGGCGCGCCACTCCATGGCCTAGCGTAGCCGCTTCAAGCGTCGCAAGTACGTGGTTTGCCGATGCGACGGCAAACTTTCGTTTATTTACGAAAGTAAAGAAAAAAGACTGCACAAGCAACAGAAACATTCATATAAAATTCGCGCGCGCAAATTTTTTTTATGCTATAAAATCATATGGTTATCCTATTTTTTACCCATTGTCATGCGCAATCCTGGAGCCGCCCCGTTGACAGTCGGATGTTTCCGGAAGCCTACTCGCCTCACGATCTTGGGAGAGGATCGATCACCTGAAGTCTAATGGGAGGTAGACATGAATATCAGCAAGACCCTGAAGACCGCCGCGGCGGTCTGGGCGCTCTGCGCCACCTCGGCCCTTGCCGACACCACCATCGAGTTCATCCAGTGGTGGGAACCCGAAATGCCCGCCGGCGCATTGCGCGGCATCATGGACGACTTCGAAGCCAAGAACCCCGGCATCAAGGTGACGCTCGTCAGCGGCCCCTATGCCACGACCCGCGACCAGATCGTCGTCGGCGCGGCCTCGGGCACGCTCAGCGACGTGGTCGGCCTCGACGGCGCCTGGGTCAACGGCTTGTCGAAGCAGGGCGCCATCGCCTCGATGGACGAACTGATGGAAAAGGCCAACTACGACAAGAGCCAGATCGCAGACATCGTCAAGGTCGACGGCAAGAGCGTCATGTTCCCGCTGGCCTCCTTCGTCTATCCGGTCTTCGTCAACATGGACATCGCCAAGGCGGCCGGCGTCGGGACGATGCCCTCGACCCGCAGCGAATTCGCCGAAGCCGCCAAGAAGATGACGGACGCCTCGAAGAACCAGTACGGCTGGGTGCTGCCGCTGTCGCTGCAGTCGCCAAGCGGCATTCAGAACGACGTGATGTCCTGGGTGTGGGCCTCCGGCGCCTCGATGATGAAGGACGGCAAGCCCGACCTCGAAAACGAGGCTGTGGTCGGCACGCTGGAATATATCGAGAAACTGAACAAGGACGGCGTGATCTCGCCCGGTATCTTCGCCAAGAAGGAGCAGGACAAGGTCGAGGAATTCGTCAACGGTCGCGTCGGCATGATGGTCGATACGCTCGCCCACGTGAACCTGATCCGCGAGCGTAACCCGAAGCTGAACTTCGGTATCTCCGCCCTGCCCGCCGCCGACGGCTACACCGGCAAACGCGGCATGCCTTATGCTTCCTGGGGCATCGGCATCAGCGAAGGCAGCGAGCACAAAGAGGAGGCCTGGAAGCTGGTCGAATTCCTGATGAGCCCCGAGGTCAACGGCAAGCTCGTCTCCATTGCCAACGCCTTCCCGGGCAACGTTCACGCCAAGCCCGACTTCGTGGCCTCCGACCCGATCTTCGCCGAAGCCTTCAAGATCTACCAGAGCGGCTATCCGGCGAACGAATTCGTTGGCCTGCCGGTCGCCGAAGAGCTGATGCGCAACATGAACGTCGAAGTGCAGAAGATGTTCGACGGCGGTCAGAGCGCCAAGGATGCCGCCGCCAACACGCAGAAAGCCTGGCTCGCCAAGTTCTAAGCCGGCGCATGCTCAACGACACCGGCAGCGCCGACGCGGCTGCCGGTGTCCGTCGTCAATTCCCGGCAGATCGGACAGTCACGTCATGAACCGCTCCATAACCGCTCCGGCCCCCGCACTGTCGAAGGCAGGCAGGAAGGGCAAACTCAGCTACAAGACGCTGCGCAAGCTGGTGCCCTATCTCTATGTGACGCCGGCCACGCTTCTTCTCGTTCTGCTGATGCTTTTTCCGATGGCGATGGTGCTGCGCTACTCGCTGATGGACGGCGCCATCATGAAGCGGGACGCCGCCTTCGTCGGGCTGCAGAACTACATCACCATCTTCCAGAATCCGGTTTTCTGGCAGTCGCTGTACCAGACGCTCTACTTCACAGTGATGAGCGTGGTGTTCCATTTCGTGCTCGGCCTCGCCTTCGCGATGCTGCTCAATACCAACCGTGTCGATCCGACGATCCGCAGCATCCTGCGCGTGCTCTTCATCCTGCCCTGGCTGTTCACCGCCGTCATCATCGCTATCATCTGGCGCCTGCTGCTCGACCCGAACGGTGTGGTCAACAGCGTGCTGATGGCGCTGCACATCATCGACTTCAAGGTCGAGTGGTTCTCCTCGACCAAGACGGCGATCCATGCGCTGACCTTCGCCAATATCTGGGCGGGCTATCCGCTCTTCATGGTCAGCCTGCTTGCGGGACTTCAGGGCATCTCCAAGGAACTCTACGAGGCGGCCGGCATCGACGGCGCAAACGAGTTTCAGAAGTTCTGGCACATCACCATTCCACAGCTCATGCCGATCATCATCAGCATCGCGCTGCTCGACTTCATCTGGACCATGCAGGTCTTCCCCCTCGTCTGGATGACGACCGGCGGCGGCCCGATCTATGCGACGGAAATGCTGTCCACCTTCACCTACAAGCTGGCTTTCGCCCAGTACGAGTTTTCGCTGGCTTCGGCGAGCGCCATCGTCATCCTCCTCATCTCGATGAGCGTGACGTACTTCTACATCAAGCATCAGCAGCGCAGGTAGACGACCATGGCAAAGCGTTCTCTCAAAAACTCGGTCCTGCCGACCGTTCTGACGTATCTTGGCCTGGCGATTGGCCTGGTCTTCGCAGCCTTCCCGATCGTCTGGATGTTCTTCAGTTCCCTGAAGTCGAACACCGAAATCTTCGCCCTTCCGCCAAAGCTGCTGCCGGACGATTTCACGATTTCCGCCTATCTGACGATCTTCAACGACCCGACGAAGGTCCGCTTCTTCATCAACAGCTATTTCGTCGCCGGTGTGGTGACGGCGCTGACGCTGTTCATCGCAATCCTTACCGCCTACGCCTTTAGCCGCTACTCCTTCCGCTTCAAGAACACGTTGAACATCTTCATCATCAGCACGCAGACGGTGCCGCCGATCACGCTTCTCATCCCCTATTTCGGCATGGTGGTGGCGTTCCGGATTTTCGACACCTACCTGGCGCTGATCCTGACCTACCTGGTCTTCACCCTGCCCTATGCCGTCCTGCTGATGACCGGCTACCTGAACACGTTGCCGAAGGAACTGGACGAAGCGGTTCTGGTCGACGGCGGCTCGAGCTGGACGGCGCTGTGGCGGGTGATCGTTCCCGTCTCGATACCCGGTATTGTCGCGACCGCCGTTTACACGTTCCTGCTGGCCTGGAACGAGTTTCTCTTCGCGCTGACTCTGACCAAGTCGATGGACCTGCGCACGGTGCCGATCGGCATCCAGCTTCTCATGGGGCAGCATGCCTTCGAGTGGAACGAGATGATGGCGATGAGCGTGCTGGGGTCGCTGCCGTTGTTGGTCCTTTACTTGGTCGCCCAGCGCTACTTTTTGGCCGGCATGACGGCGGGCTCGGTCAAGAGCTGACTCGATACACCTGAAATTGAATTCGCCCCCGTCCGCGCGATGAGGAATTAGCAGGCCTTGAACCACTTGGAACCTCCTGGCAGTCGTTCGCGACCTCAAACGACGGAGAAAAGGAAGAGCTTGATCGCCACCGACCCCGAACGACATCTATCTTGAGCTCGTCGCGGGTCGTGTTCCCAGAGCATCACAAAACGCCATAGTGCCAGAGAATATTCGCCGAGGATTCGCGCCAGCGGTCGTCCAGCACACCCTCGAAGATGCGAATGTTTGGGGCCGGTCCGGCGGCGGCGGCAGCGACCGTAAGTGAAAAGCCGCTCGCATTGCCAAGGCTCCAGAAGCGATGGCGTGTCGGCGAATGACTGCGCAAACGTCGTCGTCAGGTGTCCATTTTCCCCAAACCGGAAGGCGATATCGGACAGCGGAATGGAGAGCCCCATGCCGCGTGCCTTTGTGTACGCCCAGGTGTAAAATCCACTCGGGTGAACCCGCAGAAGGCGGCACATCGTCCGCACCGAAAACTGCAAGCGATGCAGAGCAATGAACGCGTACTTCACTTTGCATCCCTGGCGAAATACGCGGCCGCTTTTTTTAGGATGTCTCGCTCCTCGGTGACGCGAGCCAGTTCCTTCTTCAGCCGCCTGATCTCCTCGGCCTCGTCGTTGCCCTTGGCGTTCGACGCCGCAAACTTCTTCTTCCATTCATACAGGGAATGCTGGCTCACGCCGAGACGCTGAGAAACCTCCGCAACCGGATAGCCTCGCTCCGTGATCTGACGCACGGCGTCGCGCTTAAAATCTTCGCTGAAATTCGATTTGCTCATGATGCTCTTCCTGCCTCAAAAGCAGGAAAGAAGGCGTCTACAAATCCAGGGGCTATTCAGAGCGCTGTCGCTGTTCGCGCCATTTGAGTTCGATCAGACAAGCCCGACGGCGGTGGTGGCCGAGCGCCCGCCTGTCCAATCTTCCGATGCACGTGAATCGCTTGGGTTCCGGGTCCGCCGTTCATCGCTTGAAGTTGGGTGAGCCAATCTCAGCGCGCTTGGATTCGGGCCAAGACGACATCGAGGGCGCATGACAGGGCATCAAGGCCACCACTATCCCGGAACTGCGCAAACATATGCTCATTCAGTCCACCCTTGGTGGAATACTCGTGGCGGAGATTTACCAGAGGCGTCAATGGATTGCGAAACGCGACCGTTGAGAGGCTCAGAAAATGCTGTGCGAGATATTTTCGCGCACTTTCCTGCGGCAGGCCGTTTGACTGCATCCAGCCGACAACGTGGTCCATGATGCCGAAGTAGGAGCCCATCAGCGCGCTTGCCGCGGCCAGAACGTCGAACTCCTCGATGGTCTTGCAGGCGACGGCCGTTCCCAATGGGGAAAAGAAGGCTTCGACGTCCGGGTCTGGCGGGAAGATCGTCGTGACGCCGCTGCGGCTCGCGACGAACGGCAGCGGCACCGCACGCACGAGATTGACGGGAACGCCGATCATCTCGCGCAGGGTCGCATGATCGATCGTCGCAATCAGGCTGACGACTTGCTGGCCAGGACGGAAGCGGAGGGCGCGCACGACCTCCTCGGCGACATCAGGCCGGACCGCAAGGAAGAGCAGATCTGCGGCATCGACCACATGCTGGTTGTCGGCAGCAACGGTTACCCGCGACGAGAGCGCCGCGAGATGCGCGGCGGTTTTTGCGGAGCGGGGCGATACGATGATTTCGGGTGCCGGCTCCTCGCCTGAGACGAGCCCCGTCACAATTGCTTCGGTGATCGTGCCGGTACCAATGAAGCCAAGCCGCGGCTTTGAGAATGCCATGAAACGTCAGTCCTCGGCGGGATTATGAAAGCCAGGCGGAAGGTTGAAGCCAGACGTGGATGCCGGCGGTTCCGCATGGACCTCCGGCCGCGGCTTCGGGATCATCGCATGCGCCGCAACGACAGAGCGGATCGCTACGGGACGATAATTCCGCAAGAGGTCCGGCCGACACTGTTCCTCAGACGCCCTGCTGGTCATGCCCGCTCCTCCCGCTGACATCACTGTGCCTCGAATTTAACCATTGTACCACCACCTGTCGCCTGGTCCGTCGGGAAGACTTCGACGCGGGCGACATCGACATAGACCGGAAGATCGATAACATCATTGACGATGCGCGCGATATGTTCCGGCTGGATCGGTCGGTAGCCGTCATAAAGCAGGGCCTGCGCCTTGTTGTCGGCAATCGATGTCCGGTAGAGGTCGGTCTGAACGCGGCCCGGCACGATCTCGCTTACCCGTACGGAGGTACCGAGCAGGTCGCAACGCAGGTTGTCGCAGAACAGGCTGAGTCCGGCCTTCGAGGCGCCATAGGCACCCATGCTCGGATAGGGCGCCTGGCCTCCGCTTGAGCCGATATAGATGAGGTGGCCGCGCTTACGCGCCACCATACCCGGCAGCATGATGCGCGTTAGATGCAGCGGCGCCTTCAGGTTGACGTCGATCATCGCGTCGATCTCGGCGGGATCAATCTCCTGGAACGCCGCGCGGGTCGAAAGAATTCCAGCATTGTTGACGAGGATGTCTACCTCAACGCCATTGAGCGCTTCGGCGATTTGCGCGGTGTCGCGCACATCGGCCTGAATGGGGATAGCACCGGTTGCCGCCGCCAGCGCAGCAAGCTGCGTTTCATTGCGGCCGACGGCATAGACGATGAGGCCACGAGCGCGCAGCATGGGCACGATGGCCTTGCCGATGCCACTGGTGGCGCCGGTGACGACGGCGACACGATAGGCGTCAGACATAGATGTAGCCCCCGCTGATCACGACATTCTCGCCGGTGGCATAGGTGTTGCGGCTGGAGGCCATCATGACGATCCACTCGGCCATCTCGACGGGTTCCGCGGCACGGCCGAGCGCGCTCGCCTTGGCAAGTTCCGGCAGGAAACCGAGTTCCTTGGCGCGATCGGTTGCGAAGCCGGCCGGCGCTACGGAGTTTACCAGGATCTGGTCTGCGGCACATTCTTGCGCGAAGGATTTGGTGAGGCTGACGACGGCAGCCTTGGTGGCGGCGTAATGGGCGTTCTGCGGATGAGCCTTGAAGGCATCGACCGAGGTTACATTCACGATGCGTCCGGTCACCTCCGGCGCACTGACGAATTGCCGCATATGGCGCACCGCCGCCACCATCATGTGATAGGTGCCCTTGATGTTGATGGCGTTTTCGAGATCCCAGTCGTCGTCGGAAATCTCGAGGATCGGCTTGCGCGGATAGATCGCCGCACTGTTGACCAGCGCATGGATGCGGCCGAGCTTCTTCGCCACCGCCCCGAAGCCCCCATGCGCCGTGTCGGCGCGGGAAATGTCGGCGACCGCGGTCGCAACCTCTGCGCCCATCGCCTCAAGTTCCGCAGCAGACGAGGCGAGGAGTGCCTCGTTGCGATCGATGAGCCCGATCTTCGCAGCACCGCGGTCGACCATCAGCCTTGCAGTCACGAGCCCAAGCCCCGAGGCGCCGCCGACGATGACAACAGACTGGCTCTTCATGTTCGGACCTCAGGGATTTGGGTTGCGTGGCCATATTGGCATGTTATCACTTATATGCCAACTCATACGAAGCACAAGCCCCTTTTGGACGTCGAGATGATCCCTCGCCTTGCCGCAGCCCACCCTGACGCTTCGCCCGCGGTTGCGTTTCTCGCGCATCTCGCGGGCATGGGCCTCGAAGGTGAGATTGGCCGAACGGCGGCGGAGCGCAATGTCTTCGCTACGGACAATTCCATCTATCAGGTGGAACCGGCAGCCGTCATTTTCCCAAGGAATTCCGACGATCTCAAGCGCATAGCCAAGGCTCTCGCCCGACCGGAATTTACCGATATCAGCATCGCCCCGCGCGGCGGCGGAACGGGAACGAACGGCCAGTCGCTGACATCGGGCATCGTTGTCGATTGTTCGCGGTATATGAACCGCATCCTGGAGATCGATCCGGTACGCCGCATCGCAAGGGTGGAGGCAGGCGTCGTCAAGGACCAGCTCAACAAGGCGCTGGCGCCGCATGGCTTGTTCTTCGCACCCGAGCTTTCGACCTCCAACCGGGCGACGATCGGCGGCATGATCTCGACCGATGCCTGTGGCCAGGGCTCCTGCCTTTATGGCAAGACCAGCAATCATGTACTTGGCCTGCGCGTCGTGCTGGCCGACGGAACCGACTTCCTCTCCCGACCGGTACGCGAAGAGGAATTGCGCGCGCTCCAGGCGCGGCGTGACCGGATCGGCGATATCCACCGCACCCTCGCTCGGATCGCCAACGACGATCGCGCCGAGATCGAGCGCATCTTCCCGAAACTCAATCGCTTCATGACCGGCTACGACCTCGCCCATCTGTGGCGCGACGACGGCCTTTTCGATCTGAACGCGGTGCTCTGCGGGTCAGAGGGCACGCTGGCGATGATCGCCGAGGCAGAGCTGAACGTGCTGCCGATCCCGGCGCATGCCGCGCTCGTCAACATCCGATACGACAATTTCAACGCGGCACTGGAGGATGCCCGCAATCTCGTGACACTCGGTGTCGCCTCTGTCGAGACGATCGATGAAACATTGCTGCGGCTGGCCAAGGGCGATATCGTCTGGCCGCACATCGCCGCCTTTTTCCCCGACGATGCTGACGGACCGGCCAACGGCATCAACATCACGGAGATCCTGGCGGATACGCCCGAGGAACTTGCCGAAAAGCTTTCCGGCGTGACGGCAGCCCTCCAAGACCGTCCCTTTGCTGGCCGTAAAGGTTTTACGGTCACGCAGGGAAAAGCCGAAATCGAGGCCGTCTGGACGATGCGAAAACGGTCGGTCGGCCTGCTCGGCAATGTCGAGGGGCCGGTGCGGCCGGTGCCCTTCGTCGAGGATACCGCTGTTCCACCGGAAAACCTCGCCGCCTATATCCGCGAATTCCGGGCGGCGCTCGATCAAGAAGGCCTCACCTATGGCATGTTCGGCCATGTCGATGCCGGGGTGCTTCATGTGCGCCCGGCGCTCGATCTCACCCGCCCCGAACACGCCGCGCTGGTGCGCCGCATCAGCGATGCCGTCGTGGCGTTGACGCGCAAATATGGTGGCGTGCTTTGGGGGGAACACGGCAAAGGCATGCGCTCGGAATATGTGCCAGAATTCTTCGGAGCGCTCTATCCGCGCCTGCAGGAGATCAAGGCGGCCTTCGATCCGCTCGGGCAGCTCAATCCTGGCAAGATCGTCGCGCTCGCCGGCCGCAGCCTGCCGAAGATCGATGCCGTCCAACTGCGGGGCTCGCTTGACCGTGACATCGGCAACGACATCCGCGCCGCCTTCGACAATGCGGCCTATTGCAATGGTAACGGCGCCTGCTTCGATTTCGACGCGGACAGCCTCATGTGCCCCTCCTACAAGGGGACGCGCGACCGGCGCTTCTCGCCGAAAGGACGCGCCTCTCTGATGCGCGAATGGCTGCGGCGCCTTGCCGAAAAGGGTGTCGACGCGCGCCGCGAGGTCGCTCGGCGATACCCGTTTGGCATCGTAAGCCGCCTGTGGAACAGCATCAGTCCCGCCAATCGCGAGGATTTTTCCCACGAAGTGCGCGCGGCAATGGACAACTGCCTCGCCTGCAAGGCATGTGCGGGGCAATGTCCCGTCAAAGTGAGTGTTCCAGCCTTCCGCTCCAAGTTCCTCGCGCTCTATTATGGGCGCTACCTGCGGCCACTGAAGGACCCGCTGGTCGCCGCCATCGAAAGCACCCTGCCGCTGATGGCGCGGATGCGGCCATTCTACAATGCCGTCGCCGGGACCCAGATAGGCCAGGCCGTGATGCGGCGCGCAGGCCTCACGGCACTGCCCCTTCTTCCACCCCTATCGCTGCGCCGAAAACTTGCGGCCCAAAACGTGCCCGTCGCCACGCCAGCACTGCTCGCGCGCCTCGACAAAGGGGCGCGGGCCAAGGCCGTCATCTTCGTGCCGGATGCCTTCACCGAGCATTTCGACCCACAGGTTCTTCTCGATGCCGTGGAAGTGGCGCGGCTGCTGGGACTGGCCCCCCTCATCGCGCCGCCGCTGGTCAATGGCAAGGCGCTGCATGTGCATGGCTATCTCGGCGCCTTCGAGAAAGTGGCCCGCCGCACCGCTGCGGCCATCGACGGGCTGGCGGAAGGCGGCGTGCCGCTGGTCGGTATCGATCCGTCGATGACCCTCACCTTCCGCAGCGAGTATTCCGGCACCGGAATGAAGGGACGTGTCCTGCTGCCGCAGGAATGGCTGGCCACCATTCTCGACCGCCTTCCCTCTCCTGCTGTCGAGGAGCGCAGGCGCATCCACCTGATGGCCCATTGCACGGAGCGCACCAATGCACCGGCGGCCGTTGGCCAGTGGAAGACCATTTTCGATAAACTCGGCATCGAGCTCGTCGTGGACGACGTCGGCTGCTGTGGCATGGCGGGCACCTTCGGCCATGAGGTCCGCAACCGCGCGCTCTCCGAAACTCTCTATGCCATGAGCTGGAAGCCCGCGCTGGCCGCACCAGATCGGGTCGATCTGGTGATGGCGACGGGATATTCCTGCCGGTCGCAGGTTAAGCTGATGGACGGGGTGAAGCTTCCCCATCCCCTTCAGACCATCCTCACCGCCCTCCAGGCCCCGAACCCTTCCCCTGGAGAGAGATGGGACGTATGATGTGTGACAAATTAGAAGATTAAGGGCAGAGGCTGTATCGGAATGTCGGTTATCACGCAGCGCGGCAATCTCGGTGAAATCGTCGTCGCCAAGCTGACCGAGCGTATCGATTCCGGACTGTATGCTCCGGGCGAAAAAATCCCGTCCAGCGCGCAGCTCTGCGAGGAATTCGGCGTTTCGCGCACCGTCATCCGGGAGGCCCTGACCTCGCTGAAGGTCGCGGGCCGCGTCATCACCCGTCAGGGCGCCGGCGCCTACGTGACGGAGAAGGACGCCAGAACACTGAATTTCGAAATCAGCCGCATCGACGACATCCGCTCGGCCATGCAGATCCTGGAGCTGCGGCTCGGCGTGGAGATGCAATCTGTGGCGCTTGCCGCCCAGCGCCGTACGCCAGAGGCTCTGGCCGAGATCGCCCGCGCCTTCGACAATATCGAAAACCTCGACACGGATGACGCCGAGGTCGAGGCGCGCGCCGATTTCGAATTCCACCTCGCCATCGCCAAAGCAACGCGCAACCCGCATTTCCCGCGTTTTCTGGAGGCGGTCATGGGCGAGATCAATTTCGATCTCGTTCTCAAGCACAGCCAGTCCGGCCGCTCCTACAATGCCTATCTGAAGAAGATCAACAAGGAGCACGCCGCGATCCTCGCGGCGATAACGCAAGGCGACACCAAGACGGCGAAACAGGCGCTCTCTGCCCACCTGGAAGAAAGCCTCAACCGCTACCGGGCCCTGCTCGCCGAGCCTGCGGGCGCCACGGCCAAGGTATGACCCCTTCCCTGCCGATCAAAAGACAAGACGTCCTTTGACGGACCATCCCGCCGCACGGCTCCCGGTCGCGGGATCACCCGCATTTCTGTGCGCCGCTCCGGCCTCCCGATAGCGCCAACTTCGTCAAGGACAGCTTGTCGATTGACGGAATTTCTTACGCAGGTCCGCCTGCGGGGCAGCCATATACTCTCTGCAGTGGCGAAGAAACTTGAAAGCGACCTCCACACGACAAGCGCGTGGAGCGCAGACCGGGATGGGCACATCACTGTCTCCTGTTATCCCGCCCTCCAGGGTTGAGGCAGGCCGAAAGCCGGCATTTGCCCCTGCAATCACAAGATATGCGGAACGAACCGCATCCCAGTGAAGAGATCATGGCTTAACCAGAGGGAAGCCCACACATGACACGGATTTCGAAGTTCCTGGCGGCGACCGCCATCGCCTCCTCCCTGTTCCTTGCGCCGGCCTTTGCCGCCGACACGATCAAGATCGGCGTCGCCGGTCCTTATACCGGCGCCAACGCCACTTTTGGTGAGCAGGTCTATAATGGCGTTTCCACCTATGTGAACGAAGTGAACGCCGCAGGCGGCATCAACGGCAAGCAGGTCGAGCTTGTGAAGGGCGACGACGCCTGCGAACCCAAACAGGCTGTGGCCGTCGCGAACCGCTTCGTTGACCAGGACAAGGTACAGGCGGTGATCGGCCACTTCTGCTCGTCAAGCACGATCCCGGCCTCCGAAATCTACAACGACGCCGGCATCCTCGAAATGACGCCGTCCTCGACCAATCCCACCGTGACCGACCGCGGCTTCGACAACCTGTTCCGCGGCTGCGGCCGTGACGACCAGCAGGCCGTCGTCGCCGCCGGTTTCATCCTCGACACGCTGAAGCGCGACAAGATCGCCCTCATCCATGACAAGGACACCTATGGTCAGGGCCTCGTCGACGCCGTCAAGAAGACCATGGAAGAGCGCGGCGTAGAGCCGGTCCTTTATGAAGGCCTGACGCGCGGCGAACGCGATTTCAACGCCCTCGTTACCAAGATCAAGAGCACTGGCGCCAATGCCGTCTATTTCGGTGGCCTCATTCCGGAGGGCGGCCCGCTGGTACGCCAGTTGAAGGAACAGGGCGTCGACGTGGTCTTCGTGACCGGCGATGCCTTCGCCCAGGCCGAACTCATCGCGGCCGCCGGCGGACCGGCCAACCTGAAGGATGTCTATTACTCCGCGACCCCGGACCCGCTCGCCGACCCCTCGACCAAGGGCGTGCAGGACGCACTGACCAAGGCAGGCGTCACGCCCGCCAACTATGTGCTCTACGGCTATGCCAATGCCCAGGCTGTCGTCGCGGCGCTGAAGGCCGGCGAAGACCTCGATACCCAGGCCGCCTGGCTGCGCGCCAACACGGTCGATTCCGCCATCGGCAAGATCAGCTGGGACGAGAAGGGCGATATCAAGGACTTCAAGTTCGTCTTCTATAACTTCGACGACAAGGGAACCCCCGTTCTCGTGAAGTAAGGGCGATCCGCTCATACCGGCCGGGCTATCGTCCGGTCGGCTCTCCGCGCCTATTTTCAGGGGGTCCGCGTATGGATGCCTACATCCTCGTCCAGCAATTGTTCAACGGCATCACGCTCGGCACGATCTATGGCCTGATCGCCGTCGGTTACACCATGGTCTATGGCGTTATCCGGATGATCAACTTCGCCCATGGTGACGTCTACATGGTCTCGGCCTACATCGCCGCGATCGCGCTTGCCGTCCTCACCTTCTTCGGCGTGCAGTCCGTGCCCTTCGCACTGATCTCGGTGCTGGTCATCACCTGCGTCATCACCGCTGTCTACGGCTGGGCCATCGAGCGCGTCGCCTATCGGCCGTTGCGCGGATCCACCAAGCTCGCCCCTTTGATCTCGGCCATCGGCATTTCGCTGATGTTGCAAAGCTATGTGCAGATCGCCCAAGGCGCGCGCGACCAGGGCGTTCCCACGCTCATCAGCGGCGCGTTCCGCTTCGGTGACGGTGTCCATTTCGCCCAGATCACCTACATGCAGACCGTAATCCTCTTCGCCTCGCTGATCGCCATGGGCATCCTGACCTATGTCATCAATTACACGCGGATCGGCCGCGAGTGCCGTGCGGTCCAGCAGAACATCCGCATCTCGGCCGTGCTCGGCGTCAACACAGATCGCATCATCTCCACCGTCTTCGTCATCGGCGCCGCGACGGCTGCCGTCGGCGGTGTGCTCGTCACGTTCAACTACGGTTCTTTCAATTTCTTCATCGGCTTCGTCATGGGCATCAAGGCCTTCACTGCGGCTGTGCTGGGCGGCATCGGCTCGTTGCCAGGCGCCGTACTTGGCGGCGTGCTGCTTGGCCTGACGGAAGCGTTGTTCGCCGGCTATGTCAGCACAGATTACAAGGACGTCTTCGCCTTCGCACTCCTCATCGTTCTCCTGTTCTTCCGCCCCTATGGCCTGCTTGGCCGGCCGGAAATCCAGAAAGTGTGAGGAAACGGAGATGGAAACGAACCGAATCCTCACCCTCGCCAAACAAGCGCTTCTAACCTTCACCGTCTCGTTGATACTCTTCGCGCCGATCTCGGGTCTCGTGCTGGAAGGGTTCGGCTTCCGCAACGAGCTTGTGCGCGCCGTTCTGCTTGCCGCTCTTGTTGCGGTTGGGCGCGTCGTGCTCTCCGTCGTGGGGATGACAGCGCTCGGCCGCAAGCTTGCCGGCAGCGCAGCCCGCAACGGCGGCGGCGTGATCGTCATGACCGGCAACGAAAAATCGCCAGTCCTGATTCTCGCGCTGCTTTTCGCGGCCGGTCTTGCACTCCCCTTCTTCGCCGACAAGTACTTCCTGGGGATCGCAATCCTTGCTCTGATCTATTGCCTGCTCGGCCTTGGTCTCAACATCGTCGTCGGCCTTGCCGGCCTGCTCGATCTTGGTTTCGTCGCCTTTTATGCCGTCGGCGCTTACCTGCTTGCGCTGGGCTACCAGTATCTCGGCATCGGCTTTTGGAGCGCGCTGATCATCGCCCCCTTCCTGGCCGGCCTCTGCGGCATGATCCTCGCCTTCCCCGTCCTGAAGATGCACGGCGACTATCTCGCCATCGTCACGCTCGGTTTCGGCGAGATCATCCGCCTCGTTCTCAACAATTGGCTGGAGTTCACCGGTGGCCCGAACGGCGCATCGGTCCCGCCCCCGACCGTCCTCGGCCTGGAGTTTACCCGTACGGCCAAGCAAGGCGGCGTGCCGCTGCATGATTATTTCGGTATCGCCTACAGTGCCGACTACAAGTTCTGGTTCATTTATCTCGTCCTGTTTCTCGTCGTCTGCCTCGTCATCTACGCTGTTGAGCGCCTGCGCGTGATGCCGCTGGGCCGCATGTGGGAAGCGCTGCGCGAGGACGAGATCGCTTGTCGCTCGCTGGGCGTGAACCATGTCTTCACCAAGCTCACCGCCTTCATGCTTGGCGCATCGACGGGCGGGTTGGCCGGTGTCTTCTTCGCCGTTCACCAGGGGTTCGTGAACCCCACATCCTTCACCTTCTTCGAATCCGCACTGATCCTTGCGATCGTCGTGCTCGGCGGCCTGGGTTCGACGGTCGGCGTCATCGCTGCAGCCCTCGTCCTCACCATTCTGCCCGAATTGTTGCGCGATTTTGCCGAGTACCGCGTGCTGATCTTCGGCGTGCTGATGGTGGCGATGATGATCTGGAAGCCCCGTGGCCTTGTCCGCGTCAGGCGCCCGGCCTTCTTCCCGAGCACCGCGCCGAGGGGCGACACGGCGCCACTGTCCGTGAGCCCGGAGGTTGCACGATGAACGCGCCGCTCCTAGATGTTCGCAACGTGACCATGCGCTTCGGCGGCATCGTCGCAAACCGCAATGTCAGCTTCTCCGTCGCGCGCGGCAGCGTCACGGCCCTGATCGGCCCGAACGGCGCCGGCAAGACGACGATGTTCAACTGCATTACCGGCTTTTATCGCGCCAGCGAGGGCCAGATCCTGCTCAATGGTCCCGCAGGACAACAGGATATCGGTACGCTGATTACCAGACCGGTCACCGGCGGCTCGCATCTCGTGACCCGCGCCGGCATCGCCCGCACCTTCCAGAATATCCGTCTTTTCAAGGAGATGTCGGTCGTCGAAAACCTGCTGGTCGCCCAACATCTCGTGACGGCCAACAACCTCGTCAGCGGTGTGTTCCGAACGCCGGCCTTCCGCCGGGCCGAGCGCGAGGCCGTCGACCGCGCCTACCACTGGCTTGGCGAGATGAACCTCATCGATGATGCCAACCGGCTTGCGGGCGAATTGCCCTATGGGCGTCAACGCCGTCTCGAGATCGCCCGCGCCATGTGCACGGGACCGCGTCTCATCTGCCTCGACGAACCGGCCGCCGGGCTCAACCCGTCAGAAACACATGAACTTTCCGAGGTCATTCAGCGGCTGTGCAAGCAGCATGGCCAGACGGTGCTCGTCATCGAGCACGACATGGGGTTGGTCATGCGTATTTCCGACCACGTCGTCGTGCTCGACCACGGCGAGGTGATATCCGACGGCAGGCCGGAGCATGTGGCGAACGATCCTGCCGTCATCGCAGCCTATCTCGGCGTCAGCGAAGAAGAGGTTGAGGCATGAGCGAAGCCCCCTTGCTGGAATTTTCTGGCGTTCGTGCCCATTACGGGCCTGTCGAGGCGCTGAAGGATGTGAATGTCCACATCTTCAAGGGCGAGATCGTTAGTCTGATCGGCGCCAACGGCGCCGGCAAGACGACGCTGCTTTCGTCGATCTTCGGCGCACCACGTGCCTCCACCGGCAAGATCCTGCACAAGGGCGAGGACATTTCCAGGCTTCCCACCAATCGGATTTCGCGCAGAGGCATAGCGCTCGTACCGGAGGGTCGGCAGATCTACCAGGAGATGAGCGTGGAGGAGAACATGATGATGGGCACCACGCCCATCGGAATGGCATATTTCGAGGAAGACCGGACGACGATGTTCGACCTCTTCCCGCGGCTGAAGGAACGTCGCAACCAGACCGCGGGCACCATGTCGGGCGGCGAGCAGCAGATGCTCGCCATCGCCCGCGCCATGATGGCCCGGCCGGAGCTGATCCTCTTCGACGAACCCTCGCTCGGGCTTGCACCGCTCGTCGTCAAACGTGTCTTCGAGGTGCTGCGGGAGATCGCCGCCATGGGGAAGACCATCTTCCTCGTCGAGCAGAACGCCAACCACGCGCTCAAACTGTCAAAGCGCGCCTATGTCATGGTCAACGGCCGCATCCATCTCTCGGGCGAAAGCGCTGCGCTGCTCGACAATGAAGACGTCCGCAAGGCCTATCTGGGCTTGCACTGAACGGAAAAGACGATGCTGTCGCGGACTACGGCCTCGTCGGTGACCTCTTCGAAGCCTCCCGCAGCTCGAAAAGGCGCTGTAAAGGGATGACCCGAGGGGGTGCTGTTGCGCGCACCACAATTATCTTGAACTCGCTCGTCGCATCCGGCCATCCCTATGCTATGAGCGGGTTCAAACGATTTTGATTTTGTAGGCGTCATGAGCCCGAAAACCCGCGGTTATCTGTTTGCATTCCTTGCGGTCTGCATTTTTGCCGGCCAGGATGCGATCACGAAATACCTTGGCGATCGCTATCCGGCACTGTTCATAACCATGATCCGGTTCTGGGCCTTCGCGCTTTTCGTCTGCGCTTTCGCCGCCTCATCGAAGGGTGGCATCCGGCAAGCGGTTCGGACGCGCCGCCCCGGACTGCAGATCGCCAGAGGGCTTCTGCTTGTCGCGGAAATCATCCTTATCGTCTATTCCTATGTGCATGCCGGTCTTGCCATGAGCCAATCGATCTTCCAGGCAACGCCGCTGATCATCACGATCCTCTCGATCCCGCTGCTCGGCGAGGCTGTCGGATGGCGCCGCGGGACCGCCGTGCTGGTGGGCCTGCTCGGCGTTCTGGTGATCATCAACCCCGTGGATGTCCATTTTGACCTGTCGTTGCTTCTGCCCCTCGGAGCGTCCGTGCTCTTTGCGCTCTACAGCATCGCCACGCGTGCGGTGAGCCGGGAAGACTCGGCCGTGACCAGTCTCTTCTATGCCGGCATCGCGGGGGCGGTGGCGATTTCGCTGATCGGTCCGTTCTACTGGACGGAGGTCAGGTCCGGCGACTGGCTAGCCCTCGCCGCGCTCTGCGTCTGCGGTACTCTTAGCCACTATTTCCTGATCCGCGCATATGGCCTGCTGCCGGCGGCCGAAGTTCAGCCGGTCACCTATTTCCAGCTCGTTCTCAACGTCATCCTCGCCATGTGGCTGTTCGGTGAGATCGTCACGTTCAACATGATCGTCGGGGCCATCATCGTCGTCGGAGCCGGCCTCTTCACGATCTGGCGCGAGACTCAATTGACAAGGCGCGCCTCTTCCTAGCGATCCTCACCATTGCTCTGCGGTAATCCAGTCGCAAAAGGCGGAGATGATCTTGACGCGCTTGTGCGCCCTCGGAACGACGAGATAGAAACCGGGGACGTCCTTCTTGTCCATCGTATCGAGGATATCAAGGCCGAGCGGCGCGACGAGTGTGCCGGCCTTGATATCGGCAAGCGCATCGAGCTTCGAGACAAGCCCGACGCCGATGCCGGAAATGCTGCCCCTGCGCATCGTCGCCGCATCCTGGAATTCGATTTCGCCGGCCATCTCCATCGACGGCAGGCCGAGATGCGCCAGCACCTTGCGCCAGAGATCGCGGGCCATGACCGGATGAAGC
Source organism: Shinella sumterensis (assembly GCF_004514425.2). Classification (GTDB taxonomy): domain Bacteria; phylum Pseudomonadota; class Alphaproteobacteria; order Rhizobiales; family Rhizobiaceae; genus Shinella; species Shinella sumterensis. The sequence goes on along the minus strand of NZ_MYFN02000014.1, from coordinate 21,123 downwards.
AGCGTCATGCGGCCAAGGTCGGCGGGTGAAGAGATTTGTTTTGCCAGTTCCGGCGAGCAGCAAATGATCTTCGGATCATGCATCAGCAGTTTAACATCATACTCCTTCCAGTTGCCGAAGCCCCACTGGATGGAAACGTCGACCTCGTCGGCGGCGAAGTCGCGCACGTTGACCATGGTCGTCAAACGGATGTCGGCACCGGGCATGCGCTGGCGAAAGCGCTCCAGCCGCTCCATCAGGTAGCGTGTGGCGAAATACGGACTGACATTGATGTTGATGCGATTGCGGTAGGTCGAGTTTGTAACCCGGCGAATGCCTTCACTAAACTCGTCGAAGCCCGCCTGGACGAAATGCGACAGGATGATCGCATGTTCTGTGGGTTCGATGACCCGCGCCTTCCGCTCGAACAAGGGCACATGCAATGTATCTTCCAACAGCTTGATCTGCTGGCTGATCGCCTGTGGCGTGACGAGAAGCTCGTCGGCCGCGCTGCGAAATGTGCCCTGACGCATGACCGCCCAGAATGCGCGCAGCGCATTGAGAGGGGGAAGCCGCGTGTATTGTCCAGTCAAGTCACCCTCCGCAGGCGATATTCAATGACGACCGGCTCCGCCCATAGCCCATAGGTGGAGCCGGCGGCCGTTATATCACAGCTTTTTCGAGGAAGGGGCGATTCTCCACGATCCTCTCGTAGCCGACCTCCGTGAGGTCCAGGGTGCGGTATTCACCGTAGGTGATCAACTCGGATACGCCCCTTCCCGTTGCGGGTCCCTGCTGCAGCCCATGGCCGGAAAAACCGTTTGCGAACAGGAAATTGCGCACGACAGGATGACGGCCGACAACCAGATTGTGATCCAGCGTATTGAAGTCATAGTGCCCCGCCCACTGGTTCACGACCTTGATCGCTTCGAACTGGGGCGACCGCTCGGCCAGCGCCGGCCAGATGATCTCCTCGAACTCTTCGTAGCGCGGCTCGAAATCATCCCAGTCAACCGCCGGGTCCTCAACCGGCGGGCAGCCCGTCAGGAAGAATCGGCCTTCGGGCCGGCAGAACACGCCAGACGGATCGATCATCAGCGGGAGCCGACCCTGGTTGACAGCAGCCGTTCCCTCCGGCGTATGAGCGCAGTCGAAGACGAACAGGGTACGCTTGCGCGGCTCGACCGGAATATCGAGTCCCGCCATGCGGGCCGTTAGCGCGGCGCGCGGACCGGAGGCATTGACGATCGTGCCGGCCTCGACGACCGCGCCGGACTTCAAGGTGACCGACGTCACAGTATCGCCATCGCGGCCGACAGCCACGGCCTCATCCGTGACGTAGTCGACGCCAAGCGAGCGGGCCTTATTCTTGAAACCATACATGAGGCCGGTATTGTTGAACCAGCCTTCGCCGGAGCGGCCATAGGAGGCGAGCTCGATATCCGCGACGTTCAGGTGCGGAAAGGCGTTCGCCAACGCGGCGCGGTCCCAGAGCACGACATCGGCGCCACAGGAGATCTGCGCTTCGTGGTTCTCTTTGAGGATCTGCACCTGCTCGGGCGTACTGGCCAGGAACAGGTAGCCGCCGGAATGGAAGCCGAGATCCGGCCTGTCGTCCCCGACCTGCATCATCTCACCGAAATTGCGGATGACTTCGGAGCCGTACTGGCTGATCTTCACATTGATTGGATTGGAGAACTGGGTGCGGATCGAAGACGAAGACAGCGAAGTTGCCGCCTTCAGATAGGTCGGGTCGCGTTCCACGACGAGCACCGATCCATCGAAATCGGGATTGGCCGCAAGATAATACGCGACAGCGGAGCCGATCACCGCGCCGCCGATAATGACGACGTCATACTGGTCTTTCATTTCGAGGCCTCGTCGTTGGGATGGCCGATATCGACGAACCATCCGCCGAGATAAAGAGTGGAGGGCGCCTTCGGATCGACCGGCGGCTTTTCCGCCTCGACCCTGGCGCGGAAACGCTCGGTATTGTCCCGCGGCACATAGCCGAGATGACCGGCTTTGCCATTGTCGACCGGCTTGACGGCATTGTCGGAGAGGCCAAAGCTGATCGTGTGGCCGACGCGCGGCGCCGTCAGGCTCGCCGTCACCAGGCGGATGCAGTCCTCAAACGACAGCCACGACCAGAGCATGCGACGGTCTGCTGGCTCCGGGAACGAGGAGAAGATGCGCAAGCAAACGCTCTCCAGCCCGAACTTGTCCCAGTAGAAGCGGCTCAGCGCCTCGACGAAGCATTTGGAAACGCCGTAGAGGCTGTCGGGTCGTACCGGCGCGTCCGTATCGATATGGGCTTCGAGCGGATGATAGCCGATCGCATGAACGGAGGACGCATAGACGACGCGCCTGACGCCGTGCTTTCGGGCAGCCTCGTAGATGTGATAGCTGCCGCGGATATTGGCGTCGAGGATTTCCTCCCAGGGACGCTCCAATGGAACGCCGCCGAAATGCACGATGGCATCGACACCTTCGACCGCCTTCATGACAGCGGCCTCGTCGGCGAGATTGAAGGTCATCGCCTCTTCGTTCGGCTGCAGGTCCTTGATCTCGTCGATATCCGCCAGCCGCAGCGTGTCGGCGAGCGGCGAAAGGCCCCGTCGCAACTCCGTACCCAGGCGGCCGGCGGCCCCCGTGATGAGAATAGTCTTGTAGGACTTGGACATTCTTGGTTCCAATCAGAATTCGAGTTTGGCGACGGCGGCCGCAATACGCTCCACCGCCTCCTCCAGAACCGCCTCGGAGGTTGCCGTGGAAATGCGAAAGAAGGGGGACAAGCCGTAGGCGGTGCCCGGAACCGCTGCCACATGCCCCTCGTCGAGGAGATATTTCGCGACCGCGACGTCGTCTTCCAGCGTCTGGCCCGACGGGGTTTTCGCGCCGATCAGCGCCGTGCAGCCGATATAGGCGTAAAAGGCGCCTTCCGGCGGGTCGAGGCTCAGCACATCGATCTTGGCGATGCCTTCGACCACGAGATCGCGGCGCCGTTCGAACGCGGCACGGAATTCGGCAACGCAATCCTGCGGCCCCTCGAGCGCCGCCTTGGCCGCGATCTGCGCCGGGGCGGAAACGGAGGTGCAGGACTGGCTCTGGATCGTCGCCATCGCCTTGATCAGATCGTTCGGGCCGGCGGCATAGCCGACGCGCCAGCCGGTCATGGCATAGGCCTTGGACATGCCGTTGACGATCAGCGAGCGATCGCGAAGTTCCGGGCAGGCCGCGCCGAAGGAGACGAACTTGCGACCGTCGAAAATGATGTGCTCGTAGATCTCATCCGACAGGATCATGACATCGGGATAGTTTGCGAGAACCGCACCGAGTGCTTTCAACTGGGCCTCGGTATAGACCGCGCCCGACGGATTGCCCGGCATGTTGAGGAACAGCCAGCGGGTCTTTTTCGTCAGCGCCGCTTCCAGAACCTGGGGCGTCAGGCGAAAACCGTTCTCCGCCGGGCAGGCCGGCGTGACCGGAACGCCGCCGAAAAGTTTGACCATCTCAGGATAGGAGACGAAATAGGGCGCTGGCAGGATCGCCTCGTCACCCTCCTCCACCGTGGCCATCAGCGCGTTGAAGATGATCTGCTTGGCGCCATTGGCGACGGCGATTTGGTCTATGGCGTAGTCGAGGCCGTTTTCGTTGCGAAACTTGGCGACGATGGCCTTACGCAGGTCTGGTGTGCCGAGCGAGGCGGTGTAGAGCATGCGCTCTTTGCGCGCCGCCGCGAAGGCGGCTTCGGTGATGTGGGCGGGAGCCGGGAAATCCGGCTCGCCGAGACCGAGGTCGATCACGTCGACCCCCGTCGCCGCAAGGTCCTTGGCGGCCTGCGAAACGGCCATGGAAGCCGAGGGCTTGACGGCGGAAAGCCTGCTGGCGATATGGCTCATCATTTCTTCTCCGTCACATAGCCTTTGGACAGATCTTCGGCTCTGGCTTCCGCGGTGCGCTCTAACGGGTTTCCGAAGCCGCCGCCACCCGGCAGTTCCAGCATCAGCCGGCGGCCGGCCGGCACATGCTGCCAGCCTTTCGGCCGTAGTTTCATGCCGTCATCGAGCTTCGCAGAGCCGGGCGCCCCGTCTTCACCGCCATCACGCCCGCGCGCTGGCGTCGCGATGCGGTCGAACATCGCCGAAAAGTCGAATTCGTGGCCTTCCGCCGGCGCGATTTCGATGATCTGGCCAAGACCACCGCGATATTTGCCCGCGCCGCCGGAATCCGGACGCAGTTCCTTGCGCCAGACGACGATGGGGCCAGTATGTTCGGTCGCCTCGATCGGCATGGTATGGACGCCGGAAGGAAATGCTGTCGAGGACAGGCCATCAATGCCGGGACGTGCGCCCATGCCGCCCGAGTTGAACATCAGTACCTCGGCACGCCGGCCGGCAGCGCCGGCAACCGGGCGGGCCGATATATGGATGTTCCACAGTGCGGCCGCGCCTTCGGCAAGGATCTGGCCGGGCAGCGCCTTGGCCAGCGCACCGAGAACGAGGTCCGGGACCATGTGGCCTATGACATGGCGCACCGAAACCGGGGCCGGCCGCTCGGCATTGAGGATATTGACCGGCGAGGAGACGTTGAAGACGGCAAGTGAGGCGGAATTATTGGGAATGTCAGGTGCCACCACGCATTTCAGCGCGTAGCAGGCATAGGCCTTGGTGTAGATCAGCGGCACGTTGATGCCCCAGCGGCTCACGCCATCCGTACCGGAGAAATCGACATTGATCCCGCTGTCGGTGATCGAGACCTCCGCCGCAAGCCTGATCGGCTCGTCGTAGCCGTCCGTCAGCATGTCGTTCGTCCAGGCGCCCTTCGGCAGGCCGGCAATGCGCTCCATCGTCGCCCGATGCGTGCGCGACAGGATGAAGTCGCCCAGCGTGTCGAGATTGTCGTAACCGACCTCGTCCAGCATCTCGATAAGCCGCCTGTGGCCGACGTCGTTGCAGGCGGCGAGCGAATAGAAGTCGCCGATCACCTGGTTCGGCTCGCGCACGTTGAGGCGCAGGATCTTCAGCAGGTCCTTGTTCACCACGCCACGCTCTGCGAACTTCATGATCGGGATCTGGATGCCTTCCTCATAGACCGACTTGCCATCCGCCCCGAAGCCGCGCCCGCCGACATCGACGACATGCGCCGTGCAGGCGAAGAAGCCGATCAGTTCCCCGCCCTTGAACGACGGCGAGACCATGGTGATGTCGTGCAGGTGGCCGGTGCCCTTCCACGGATCGTTGGTGACATAGGTATCGCCCGGATACATATCCTCGCGCGGGATTTCGGCGATGAAGTGCAGCACGGCTTCCGCCATTGTATTGACGTGGCCCGGCGTGCCGGTGACGGCCTGGGCAAGCATCTCGCCCTTGGCGTTGTAGACGCCCGCCGAGAGATCGCCCGCCTCGCGGACCGAGGTGGAGAACGCCGTGCGCAGCAGCGTCAGCGCCTGTTCTTCAACGACCGAGATCAGGCGGTTCCACATGACCTGCATGCGGATTTCATTGATATCGCTCATGATCAGTGACCCTTGCGCACGAGAAGAATGGTGCCGTCGATCTGGATGACGGCATCGAACGGCGACGTGACGACGGTCGAGGTTTCCCGCTCGACGATGACCGCAGGGCCGGCCACGCGCGCACCTGGTGACAGCGTCTCGCGCGGCACGATCGCGGTTTCCAGCGTCCTGCCGGAGGCCGGGTCGAAGACGGCTCTCGTGGTGGGCGCGGGTATCGCGGCACCGTCCGTTTCAAGCGTGAAGCGCTCGCCCTCGGGGCGCACGTCCTGCGCCTTGACGGACCAGGTGACGAATTCGATTTCCGGGCCTTCGACCGCACGGCCGAAGAACTGGGCGTAGCGGTCTTTGAAAGCCGCCTCGATCATTCCGGCGTCCGACGCCGTGAAGGCACGGTCGGGCAGTGGCACGGGGATTTCCCAACCCTGTCCCCTGTACCGCATGAAGGCGGTGATTTCGCGCACGATCTTTCCCTGCGTGCCGGCACGTACAAAGCCTTCGGCGGTCTCTTTCAACCCTCCGAGCATGGCGTTGGCAGCGCCTGCGTCAAACTTCGAAAGGCGCATGATGTTGGATGCCAGCGCTTCATAGCCGAACGGCGCCTTCAGGAAGCCGATCGCCGACCCCACGCCCGCCCCTTGCGGGATGAGGCACTGGTCGACGCCGAGTTTTTCGCAGAGACGGGCGGCGTGCAGGGGGGCAGCACCCCCGAAGGCGATCATGATGTTTTCGGAAATATTCTTGCCGTTCTCGACCGCATGGACGCGTGCCGCATTGGCCATGTTCTCGTCCACCACCTCGACGATGCCGAAGGCGGCCGCTTCGGTGGCGAGCTTCAGTGGGTCGCCGATGTCGCGTGCGATCGCCGCACTGGCGCTTTCGACCGAAAGCTTGATCTTGCCGCCGGCGAAGTTGTCGGGATCGAGCTTGCCGAGCACGAGATCCGCATCCGTGATCGCCGGCCGCTCGCCGCCACGCTGGTAACAGGCCGGGCCGGGCTCCGAGGCCGCCGATTCCGGGCCGGCCTGGATGCGGCCCATGGCATCGACCCAGGCGATGGAGCCGCCGCCCGCACCGATCTCGATCATCTCGATGACAGGAATGGAGATCGGCATGCCCGAGCCCTTGCAGAAGCGGTAGGTGCGGGCGACTTCGAAAGTGCGCGCCGTGTGCGGCTGGTAATCCTCGATAAGGCAAATTTTCGCCGTCGTGCCGCCCATGTCATAGGAAACGACACGGTCCAGGCTGAAGCGGCGAGCGATGTCGGCAGCAAAGATCGCGCCGCCCGCAGGGCCGGATTCGACAAGCCGAACCGGAAACTCGGACGCCGTCTCGACCGAGATCAGCCCGCCGCCGGAATGGATCATGAAGACCGGGCACTCCGCTCCCATCTCCTTCAGCCGCACCTGCAACCGCGACAAATAGTCGGCCATCTGCGGGCGGACATAGGCATTGGCACAGACCGTATTGAATCGCTCGAACTCGCGCATTTGCGGCGAGACCTCCGACGAGATCGAAATCGGGATCGAGAGCTTCCGGGACAGGATTTCGCGAGCGCGTTGCTCATGCGCCGGGTTCATGTACGAATGGATGAAGCCGATGGCGACGGACCCGAAGTCACCCTCGGCGATAACGTCCGCAAGAGCTTCCAATGCCGCTTCGTCGAGCGCTTGGAGCTCCTTGCCCTGCGCATCGATGCGCCCCTTGACCGGAAAGCGATCCTCACGCGGGATCAATGGCTTTGGCAGCACGAGGCTGAGATCGTATTGTTCGAACCGGTTTTCCGTGCGCATCTCGATGACGTCACGGAACCCCTCGGTGGTGATGAGGGCTGTCCTCGCACCGCGGCGCTCGATGAGCGCATTGGTGGCAAGCGTCGTGCCGTGGATGACGATGTCGATATCGTCAGCCGAAATGCCCGCATCCAAGATAACGATTTCGATACCGTCCAGAATCGCTTGTTCCGGTGCCGAATAATCGGTCAGGACCTTTGTCGAGAAGAGCTTGCCGCGCACATCGAGTGCGATATCGGTAAAGGTACCGCCGATATCGGCGCCGAGGCGGATGTCGTGACGCTTTGTCATGCGGTTTCCTTTGCAGAAAGAGCGGCCTTGCGCATTTGGCTCAGCGTCTGGCGCGGGGTCAACGCTTCGGGTGAAATGTCAAGGTCGAGAAGCGCGCCGGTCTTGGACGCCCGTGCCCTTTCGAAGGCGGCCGCGAAGTCCGAAGTCGCCCCTATACGCTCGGCGTGGAAACCGTAGGACTTCGCAAGGGCCACGAAATCCGGATTGACCATCGTCGTGCCGGAGACGCGCTCCGGGTAATGCCGCTCCTGATGGGCGCGGATCGTGCCGTAGATGCCATTGTTGAGAAGAAGGATGATCGGCTGCGCGCCGTGCTGAAGGGCCGTCGCCAGTTCCTGGCAGTTCATCTGGAAATCGCCGTCGCCGGCAAAGCAGACGACGGTGCGGTCGGGATGGGCGACCTTGGCGGCGATGGAGGCCGGAACGCCATAGCCCATCGCGCCCGACTGCGGAGCCAGGAGGCGCGCCTTCGGCCCGAACCTGAAGAACTTGTTGGGCCAGACGGTGAAGTTTCCCGCGCCGTTGGTCAGGATCACGTCGTCAGGCAGAATTTCGTTCAGGAGCGCGGTCACCTTGCCCATGTCTACCGGCGAGGGCAGATCGGGAAGGTCGAAGCTCTTTTCGTACGCGGCACGCCCCTTGGCCCGCCATTGCGCCCACCCGCCCTTGACGGGCTCAAGCGCGCCCAGAGCTTCCGCAAAGGCGTTCGGGCCGGCGTGAATACCGAACGCGGGCCTGTAGACCTTGCCGATCTCCAGGTCCGAACCATGGATATGGATGATCTGCTGGCGTGTTTGCGGAACATCGAACAGCGTGTAGCCGTCTGTCGAGTTCTCGCCGAAGCGGTTGTTGACCGCGAGGATGACGTCGGCTTCGCGCAACAATTCCTTGACGGAGGCGACCATGCCCACGCCGGCTTCGCCACAGAAGGTCGGCGAGGCATTGTCGTACTGGTCCTGATAACGGAAGACGGACACCACCGGAATGTCGGACGCCTCGGCAAAATGCCGGACCGCGTCCATTGCACCATCGGCCCAGTTGCAGCCGCCATAGAGAATGACGGGACGCTCTGCGCCTTCCAGCATCCGGCGCAGCCGCTGCATGGCAGGAGCCGAGGGCGCGGGCTCAGCGATCTCGACAGGGCCTGACAGGGGCGCGGCCCCCGTAAGCGAGGTCAGCATGTCCTCCGGCAGCGCGATCACGACGGGGCCGGGACGGCCCGAAATCGCGAGCGTCCAGGCGCGAGAGAGGATTTCGGGGACGCGTTCGACCTGATCGATTTCGACGGCCCACTTGGCCATGGTGCCGAAAACGGCCTTGTAATCGACTTCCTGGAAAGCCTCGCGACCCTTCATGTCGGTTCCAACCTGTCCGACGAAGAGGATCATCGGTGCAGAATCCTGCATGGCGGTGTGCACGCCGATCGAGGCATTGGCGGCGCCGGGACCACGGGTCACGAAGCAGATGCCCGGCTGGCGGGTGAGCTTCCCATAGGCCGCGGCCATGAACGCCGCACCACCTTCATTGCGGCACAGGACATAATCGAGGCGTCCGCCGGTATCATGCAGCGCATCGAGCACCGCGAGGTAGCTTTCCCCCGGCACGCCGAAGCTTTTCGTCGCCCCCAGTGCCAAGAGACACTCGACGAGCAGCTGCCCTCCATTACGTTCCATACCCATCTTCCTGTCGTTCGATGATGTGAGGTTGAAAGCCGGAGTCGATAGCCAGCCCATCCGCGACGGCGCAGACATACGCGCGATCCGCCAGATCCATAGCCAGCGGCACGATTTTGTGTTCACCGTGCATCTCGACCAGCGCGATGCGGTCACGGCCCAGCGCGCGCACGTCCCAACCCTCTTTTGCAAGCATCGTGGCGATCGGGCGTCCGGGGGCCCGCGTCGCCTCCCGTGACAAGTGCTTTCGTCATTACGCAATCCCCATGAGGCACGTTGGAGCATGCCCGCGGAAGCCACCCGCTTAAACGAAGAAATTGACGCGCTTAGACAAGTTCTTCTTGTTCGGCCTTGGCATTTGCAGCGTCGGTCCGATGGAGACCCTCGCAGGTCTGCCGGCCGCGAACCCGTGTGCCAATGGGCTGTTCGGCTCCTCGGAACGATCACAAGCCGATTCACTTGAATCCGATGAGTTGCACAGATGGCAACGCCGGTGAAGCTTGCCATCTGTAACGCAAGGTTCCGGCCTCGCGACAGCGATCCGTCTTCGTGAAGCATCGACCCTTCCGATAGCGGAAGCGCTCCATGGCCAGCGGCCGGTTCTTATCGACGATCTCGCCGCGATCACCGCACGTGATCTCCCGACCGGAGGATGGCGCATCCCGCCCAAATCCGCAGCGGTTGTTCCCGTTATGCCGACGGGCGAAACCGGGCGATCGGGTGCCTTGGTCGTCGATTTGGAGGCGATGGGGCATGTGGTGTTTGAGGTCGTCAGCGCCGAAGAGGCACTCAAGGTCTTGTCACGAGAGGCGATCGACCTTCTGCTGACTGATATCGGGCTTCCGGGCATGTCCGGAGCGGAGCTTGCGGTTGAATGCCGGCGGCAGAAGCCGGGACTCGGCATCATATTTGCTTCAGGTGCAGCCGGGATTCCGCGTGTGGACGGGCACGAATGGATCGCCGATGCGGTCATCCTTGGAAAGCCCTACGATGAGTCCGCCCTGGCAAATGCGATGAAACAGATATGACGCCCGGGGCCGTTTGCTCATCCGTCAGCCAAAACAAGTGACGTATCAGTCAGGCCCTACACGCCCGCCTGAATCACAGCTATGTCGTCGATGCCGCTTGGCGATTACCAGCAGCAGAAGCCGCCATCGACGAGCAGGTCGACACCCGTCACGAAGCTTGCCGCATCCGAGAGAAGGAAGACGGCCGGGCCGACCATTTCGTCGACATTTGCCATGCGCTGCATCGGCGTCTGCTCTTCGAACAGCTTCGTCTGATGCACCATTTCAGGCCGGGTGTTCATCGGCGTTGCGGTATAGCCGGGGCTGATCGTGTTGACGCGGATGCCGCGGCCGACCCATTCCATGGCCATGGATTTGGTCATGTGGATGACGCCGGCCTTGGAGGCATTGTAATGGCACTGGCTGAGGCCGCGATTGACGATGACGCCGGACATCGAGGCGATATTGACGATGGCGCCGCGGCCGGTCTTCAGCATGGCGCGCGCTTCGGCCTGGCAGGAGAGGAACACGCCCTTCAGGTTGATGTCCATCATCGTCTGGAACTGGCTCTCCTCCATCTCCTCCGCCGGATTGGCATTGGCGATACCGGCGGCGTTGACGGCGAGCGTAAGAGAGCCGAGCTCTGCTTCGGTGCGTGCAACCGCGTCGGTCAGCGCCGCGCCGCTGGTCACGTCGGCGGCGATCTGGACGCTGCGACGGCCAGCACGCGCGATGAAATCAGCCGTTTGGGCGAGGCCATCATCCGTCCGACGGTCAAGCAGGGCGACGTCCGCACCACACTGGGCAAGGCCCATCGCAATGCGCTGGCCGATACCGCTACCGGCACCCGTGACGAGGGCAACGTTGCCCGAGAGATCAAACAATTTCGGTGCGTTGAGTTTAATTTCCGACATGCTGTCTATTCCTGTTCAAAGTGTCGCCAGTTCCATGACCGAGACGTCGTTGGCGTCCTCGCGGTTCAGGATACCGGCCTGTTTGCCCTGTGCCATGACCATGATGCGGCTGGAGACGCCCAGCACCTCCTCGAGGTCGGAGCTGACCACGATGACGGTGACGCCTTCGCGCGCCAAGCCCACGATGAGATCGTAGATCGACGAGCGCGCGCCGACGTCGATGCCGCGCGTCGGTTCGTCCAGCACCACCACCTGCGGCTTGCGCGCCAGCCACTTGGCCAGCACCACCTTCTGCTGGTTGCCGCCGGAGAGCTCGCCGGCATTCTGCCCGCCACGCCCCTTCACGCCGAAACGCTTGATGTAGTCTTCCGCGAATTCTCGGATGCGGCGCGACGAAATCCAGCCGTTGCGGGAAATCTCGCCGAGGTTGGCGTAGCCGATGTTTTCCGCAATGGAATGGTCGAGCACGACGCCCTGCAGCTTGCGATCCTCCGGCACGAGCACGATGCCGTTGCGGATCGCATCGATCGGCGAACGCGGCGTCACCGGCTTGCCGTGCAGCAGCACTTCGCCGCTGGCGATCGGGTCGGCGCCGGTGATCGCGCGCACGAGTTCGGTACGGCCAGCGCCCATCAGACCGGCGATGCCGAAGACCTCGCCTTTACGAACGGAAAAATTGATGTCGCGAAATGCCTTCGATGGCGCCGACAGGCCACGCACTTCGAGCGTCACCTCATCCGTCGGTGTGGGCAATGTCGGGAACATGCGCTCCAGCGAGCGCCCGACCATCGCCTCGACAATGGTGCGGATCGGTACGTCGCCACGGTCGAATTCCTGCACTTTGGCGCCATCGCGCATCACGACGATGCGATCGGTGATCCGGCGGATTTCCTCGAGGCGGTGCGAGATATAGATGATGCCGACGCCTTCGGCCTTCAGGCGCTCGATCTGGTGGAAGAGGAGCTGCGTCTCCTCGCCACCGAGTGCTGCCGTCGGCTCGTCCAGAATGAGCAGGCGCGCATTCAGTGTCAGCGCCTTCGCGATCTCGATCAGCTGCTGCCGACCGGTCGAGAGCCCCTCGACAAGACGGTCGGGCGACACGTCGAGACCGAGACGCTGCAGGCCGGCGCGGGCACGCTCTTCCATCGCACGGCGGTCGAGACGGCCGGATTTCATGGGGTAGCGACCGACGAAGACGTTCTCGGCGATGGAGAGTTTCGGCAGAAGCTTCAATTCCTGATGGATCATGCCCACGCCCTCGTCCATCGCGGCGCGGGGATTGGCGGGGGCATAGGGCTTGCCGAGCCAGGTCATTTCGCCGGCGGAGGGCTGGACGGTGCCGGAAATGATGTTCGACAGGGTCGATTTTCCCGCACCGTTTTCGCCGAGCAGCGCCACGACCTCTCCCGGATAGATGTCGAGGTCGACACCGTGGAGCACCTTGATCGGACCGTAGGATTTCTGGATTCCACGGAGCGACAGGAGGGGAGAGCGGTTCGTCATGGCGCTGCTGCCTTTTTGCTACTGTCCCGGATTACGGATGGCTCTTGACGAATTCCGGTGCGTTTTCGCAAGTCGTCAGGACGGCGTTCGGCGTCTGGCGCTCTTCCACCTTCTGGCCGGCTGCGACGGCGAGCGCGGATTCAACGGCCAGAACGCCCATCTTCTGCGTGCTCTGTGTCGCGGTCGCGATGAACGGACCCTTGCACTTCGCGAGGTATTCGAGCGCAGAGACGTCGCCGTCATAACCGCCAATGATGACCTTGTCCGAGAGGTTTGCAACGTCGACAGCCTTGGCGGCACCCATCGCAAGACCATCGGCCTGACCGAAGATGATCGTGATGTCCGGGTTCGCCTGGAGCATGTTCTGCGCAATCGTGAAGCCTTCGTCGGCCGACCACATGTTGCTCCACTGCTGGTCGACAAGCTCGACGCCCTTGTTCTCGTCGATTGCCTTTTTGCAGCCCGTGAAGCGATCGACTTCAGGCGTCGTACCCTTCTGACCGTGGATGATCGCCATCTTGCCCGAACCACCGGCCTTGCCGATGATGTACTTGCAGACTTCGTAGGCGGACTGGACGCTTTCGCCGGCGATGAACGTATCGCCTGGCGCGCCTTCGGGCGTGCGGTCGACATTGATTACGGGAATGCCGGCTTCACGGGCGAGACGGGTCGGAACGGCAGCGGCGGCGGCGCCGGCCGGGATGTAGATGAAGGCGTTGATGTCCTGCGTCATCAGGTCCTGAACCTGGCTGACCTGGGTATTGGTGTCGTTCTTCGCATCGACGACGACAACTTCGATGCCCTTTTCCTTGGCATGCTTTTCAACGCCGAGCTTGATCTGGTTGAAGAAGTCGGCCTGCAGGTTCGGCACGGCAAGGCCGATCTTCTTGACTTCGGCGGCGGAAGCCGGAAGTGCGAGCATGGACGCGGCGGTTGCCGCCAGCAGCAGTTTGGACAGTTTCATGATTTCTCCTCCACGTTACCCGGCGGTGCCTGCCTCGCAGAAAACCGCCTTCCCTTTGCCGGCCTGCACGATTGCCGACCGTTTTTCCGCCCCATCGCGATCGCGATGGGGGTGAACGTCGTTATTTGCGCTTGCGATAGGTTTCGGCCGTGACGGCGAGCACGATGACTGCGCCGATGATGACCTGCTGCATGAAGGGCGAGACGCTAAGCAGGTTGAGACCGTTGCGCAGCACGCCGATGATCAGGACACCGATGATCGTCCCGCCGATACCGCCGGTGCCGCCCGACAGCGACGTACCGCCAATGACCACCGCCGCAATCGCATCGAGTTCATAGGACACGCCCGAGGACGGCTGCACGGAGTCGAGACGGGCGGCAAGCACCATGCCCGAGAGGCCGGCGAGAAAGCTGCACACGACGTAGACGAGCACGGTTGCGCGCTGAACATTGATACCGGCGAGGCGCGCCACCTCGGCATTGCCGCCGATTGCGTAGAGAACGCGGCCACCGTGGCGGTAGCGCTGGTAGAGCAGGCCGACGATGAAGACGACGACCATCACGGCGACCGTCAATGTCAGGAAGCCGCCAAAACGCACGATGGCCATCATGTTGAACCAGGCAGGAAAGCCGATGATCTGCTGGCCGTCGGTTATCATGTTCGCAAGACCGCGCGTGATCGACATCATCGCAAGCGTCGCGATAAAGGCCGGCACGTTGAAGCGCGTGATCAATATCCCGGCAATCAGCCCGTTCAGCGACGCGACGAGCAGGGCAAGCGGGATGGCGATCCCCATCGGCACACCGGCAACCACGTTCAGGTAACCGAGCACCATCATGGCCAACGCCATGACCGAACCGACCGCGAGGTCGATGCCGCCGATGAGAATGACGAGCGTCATGCCGACGGCCATCACACCGAGCACCGTGATCTGGTCGAGCACGTTCAGGAAGTTGCGCACAGACAGGAACTTGTCCGTGGCAAAGGTGAGGAAGAGGCACAGCACTATGAGGCCAATGAGCGGGCCTGTGGCTCCGCGCAGCGAAGGCAACACGATGCCTGCGAACCCCTGTCGTTCCTTCACATCCGCCACCATGGACGCTCCTCCCGGTCATTTGCGGCTTCGCGCTCGGTTTATCGCATAAATATTCATAACTGTGTGTAAATTCGTATCGCAACATATCGGCGGGTGTCAAGACGAGCAAGGCGAATTTCATTCCGCACTCCCGCCCCCATTTTCGCTTGACTTCACGATTATCCGTGCAAGTATATCTGTAACTGTATATTTATTCACAACGAGGTTTTCATGCAGCCGAATGATCTCGACCGCATCGCTCAACAGATCCGTCTCCGTGATCTGCAAGCGGTTTTTGAAGCTGGCGCAGGCCATATCGGCGGCGAAATGTCCGCCATCGACATCCTGACGGCGCTTTATTTCCGCGTCCTGCGCGTCTGGCCGGACCAGCCGAAGCACCCCGATCGCGACCGTTTCGTGCTCTCGAAGGGCCATGTGGCGCTCGCCCTCTATGTGACGCTCGCCAAGCGCGGCTTCATTCCGGAAGAAGAGGTCGCGACCTTCCTAAAGCCCCATTCGCGCCTCAATGGCCATCCGAACTGCAACAAGGTTCCCGGCGTCGAAACCAACACCGGCCCGCTGGGCCACGGCCTGCCGGTGGCCGTCGGCATGGCGAAGGCCGCCAAGCTGACCGGTGCGACTTACCGCACCTATGTCCTGACGGGCGACGGCGAGATGCAGGAGGGCTCCAACTGGGAAGCCATCGCTTCGGCCGCCCAGTTCGGCCTCGACAACCTGACGCTCATCATCGACCACAACCGCTTCCAGCAGGGTGCGTCCCTGAAGGACACCAACAATCTCGCGCCCTTCCCGGCCAAACTCGAAGCCTTCGGGTGGGATGTCACCGAGATCAACGGCAATGCCATGGACGAGATCGTCCCCGCGCTCGAGAAACGCGGTAGCCGACCGCATTGCATCGTCGCCCACACCAACAAGGGCCACGGCATTTCCTTCATGCAGGACAAGGTCGACTGGCACCACAAGGTGCCCAATGCCGAACAATACAAGATTGCCGTCGCTGAGCTTTCGGAGGCCCTGTCATGAACGCCATCACCCCCTCTCCCAAGCTGCACGATTGCCGTGACGCCTTCGTCGCCGTACTGGAGCGCCTGGGCGCCGACAATCCCAAGATCGTCGCCGTCTGCAACGACTCCGTCGGCTCCTCCAAGCTCGGCGGCTTCAAGGCCAAGTGGCCCGAACGGCTCGTCAATGTCGGCATTGCCGAGCAGGCGCTCGTTGGCGTCGGCGCCGGCCTCGCCAATGGTGGCCTCCTACCCTTCGTCTGTGGCGCGGCCTGCTTCCTGACCGGCCGTTCGCTGGAGCAGATCAAGGCCGACATCGCCTATTCCAATGCCAATGTGAAGCTCATCGGCATCTCCTCCGGCATGGCCTATGGTGAACTCGGCCCGACGCACCATTCCATCGAGGACTTTGCCTGGACGCGCGTGTTGCCGAACCTGCCGGTCGTCGCCCCCTGCGATTTCATCGAAACGGCCGCTGCCGTCGAATGGGCAGCCTCCTATGACGGCCCGGTCTTCCTGCGCCTTTCACGCGTTGGCGTGCCGGATCTGCTGCCGGAAGGCCATAAATTCGAATTGGGCAAGGCGAACCTGCTGCGCGACGGCGATGCCGTCACGCTCATCGCGAATGGCACCGTCACCCACCGTATGATGAAGGCCGCCGCCATTCTTGCCGAGCAGGGTATCCAGGCGCGCGTTCTCAACATGGCAACCGTGCGCCCCATCGACATCGCGGCCGTCGTGTCCGCGGCCCGCGACACCGGGGCGATTCTCACGGCAGAGGAGCACTCCACCTTCGGCGGTCTTGGCTCGGCCATCGCCGAAGTGGTCGTGGCGGAAGCCCCAGTGCCGATGAAAATCCTTGGCGTGCCCGGCATTTTCCCGCCCACCGGCTCCGCGGAGTTTCTGCTTGACGAATTCGGCATGGCGCCCGCCGGCATCGCGCAAGCAGCCGTGGACTTGATCGCGCGAAAATCTTCCCGCACGTAATCGTGCGCGACCAGATTTCGTGCGGGGTGCGGCAAGACCTCCCTTATGCCGCGCCCTTTTCTTCTTTCCGCCGACCGGAGCCGCGATGACGACCGCCATTCTTGCCATTGACCAGGGCACCACGAACTCGAAGGCCGTGCTCGTCTCCACGAGTGGCGAAATCCTGGCGCGCGGCTCGTCCCCCGTCGGCATTGAACATCCTCAGCCAGGTTGGGTTGAACAGAGCCCGCAGCGTCTCTGGGAATCGGTGCTCGAAGCCATCGCCACCTGCCGTGCAGCCGCACCCGCCGTTGAAGTCCTCGGCATCGCGATTTCCAACCAGCGCGAATCCGTCACCGTATGGGACGCGGTGACCGGAGAACCGCTCGGTCCTGTGGTCAGCTGGCAATGCCGCCGCAGCGCGCCGGCCTGCGCCGAGTTGATCGCCGCCGGGCATGCGCCGCAGGTCCAGGCGCTCACCGGCCTGCCGATCGACCCGATGTTCCCCGGCCCGAAGATGAAGTGGCTGCTCGATCGCATGCCTTCAGGCAGCAAGGTTCGGCTCGGAACGATCGACGCTTGGCTCATCCATTGCTTCACCGATGGCGCGGTCCATGCGTGCGACGCTGCCAATGCTGCCCGCAGCCAGCTTTACGATCTCAACGCGCAGGTCTGGAGCGATGAACTCTGCGCCCTCTTCGGCGTGGCCAAATCCGCCTTGCCGGAGGTGCGCGACAGCGCATCGCACTTCGGCGTCACGAAGAATGTACCGGGTCTGCCGGACGGCATTCCGATCGCCTCCGCCATCGGTGACAGCCACGCGGCATTGTTCGGCCACGGCGCCTTCAATCCCGGTGATGGCAAGGTGACGTTCGGCACCGGCTCGTCGATCATGACGACCCTGCCCCGTTTCATTGCGCCCGAGCAGGGGATCACCACGACCATCGCCTGGTCGATCGACGGACAGCCGACCTATGCCTTCGAGGGCAACATCCTTGTTTCCGCTGCCTCGCTGCCCTGGATGGCCGACATGCTCGGCCTGCCGGATGTGCAGGCGCTGACCGAACTCGCGGCCACCGCTCCTCCCGGCGGACCCGGTTTCGTTCCGGCCTTTGTCGGCCTCGGCGCACCCTACTGGAATTCGGATGCTCGCGCGCTGTTTTGCGGCATCACCTTCAACACGAGCCGCGCCCAGATGGCCCGTGCCGTGACGGATAGCATTGCCTTTCAAGTTCATGATGTCTTCAAGGCCATGTCGTCGCAATCGCCCACGCGGCTTGGTCGTCTCTATGCCGATGGCGGCCCGAGCAAGAACACGTTCCTCATGCAATGCGTCGCCGATACGTTGGATCACACGATCATCCAGTGCGACGCGACAGAGGCTTCAGCGTTGGGCGCGGCCTATATGGCAGGCCTGACGCTCGGCGTCTGGCGGGATCTCGCGGCCATTGCCGCCTTACCCCGCGCCGTCAACATCCTCCCTCCCCGGACGTCCGATGCCGCGGATCGCCTCCTCGTCTGGCAGGACGCAATCTACCGCTCGACCGTATCGGCCCCTTCCTCTATGAGTGAATAAAAATTCACCTCCGGAGGTTCCATGGGACGGCTCAACGAGTTGCGACTGATCGCCCGTATCGCCCAGATGTATCACATCGAGGGCAAGCGACAGGCTGAGATCGCCGAACTCATGCACATGTCGCAGGCCACTGTATCGCGCATGCTCAAGCGAGCCGAGCAGGAAGACATCGTACGCACGACGGTCATTCCTCCCGCGGGCACCTTCGCCGATCTCGAAACGGCGCTGCGGGAGCGCTACAGCCTGACAGAAGCCATTGTCATCGACTGTTCGGAAGATCGTGATGGCGCAATCATGGCACGCATCGGCGAAGCGGCGGCCCACTTCCTCGAAGTCACGCTGCAACAGGATGAGATCATCGGCGTTTCGAGCTGGAGCCAGACGATCCTGCGCATGGTGGACAACATCCACCCACTGAAGAATGCCAAGGCCAAGTACATCGTGCAAATTCTGGGCGGCATGGGCGACGCCTCGGTGCAGACCCACGCGACGCAGCTGACGGCCCGCCTCGCCCGGCTGACCGGCGGCGAGCCGCGGCTGCTCCTCGTACAGGGCATCACCTCCTCGCGTGAAGCCAAGCTCGTCATGCTCGCGGACCCGGCGGTGCGCGAGACGATGGATCTCTTCGGCCGCCTCAGCCTCGCCATCGTCGGCATCGGTGCCGTGGAACCGTCGGAACTTCTCGCTCGATCCGGCAACACCTTCTCCCCCCAGGAAATGGCAATGCTGCATGAGGCCGGTGCGGTCGGCGAGATTTCCTATCGCTTCTATGATCGGGACGGTAAACCGGTCGAAACACCCCTCAACGACCGCGTCATTGGCCTGTCGCTGGAGGAACTGCGCAAGACCGCACGCGTCATGGCGCTCGCAGGCGGAGAATCGAAAACCCAGGCCATCGCCGGCGCCCTGAAACTGGGCGTCATCGATGTGCTTGTCACCGACAAATTCACTGCGGCACGGCTCACGGCCTGATCCATTCGGGATCCGACGTCGGCCTGCTGCGCATTATGGAGAAAACACCATGACACGTTTTGCAGGCCAGACGGTATTCGTGACCGGCGGCAACAAGGGCATCGGCCGCGGCATCGCCAAGCGCTTTGCCGAAGAGGGCGCGAAGGTCGTGATCGCCGCGATCGAACAGGACACGGCGGACGCGGCAGCCGCACTCGCCAACGAGACCGGCGCTGAAATTCTCGGCCTCACACTCGACGTGACGGACGCCAAGGCCGTGCAGGAAGCCTATGGCGAGGCCGAAGCCAAGCTCGGCGCGATCTCCGTCTCCGTGCAGAATGCCGGCGTCATCACCATCGCCAAGGTCGAAAACCTGACCGAGCGCGAATGGGACCTCAATCTCGACGTCAACACCAAGGGCGTCTTCCTGTGCTGCCAGGAGGCGGTCCGCCGCTTCCGCGCCAGCGGCACCAGGGGTCGCCTCATCAACACCGCCTCCGGCCAGGCCCGCCAGGGCTTCATCTACACGCCGCACTACGCCGCCTCGAAATTCGGCGTCGTCGGCCTGACCCAGAGCCTTGCCAAAGAGCTCGCCCGCGAAGGCATCACCGTCAACGCCATCTGCCCCGGCATCATTCACACCGAGATGTGGGACTATAACGACCGCGTCTGGGGCCAGATGCTCGGCGAATACGGTCCAGGTGAACTGATGGCCGAATGGGTCGAGGGCATTCCGATGGGCCGTGCCGGTACGCCTGCCGAAGTCGGCGCGCTCGTCGCTTTCCTCGCCTCCGCCGACGCAGCCTATATCACCGGCCAGACGATCAATGTCGATGGTGGCCTGATCATGTCGTGATCCTCGCTTCGGAGGACGTGATGTCCAACACAAATGCGCGCCGCTTGGCGCGTATTTGTGTAAATGGTATCCCCTCTTGGAGCTTTATAAGCTGTTGAACGGGTCTGAACCGTTGGCGTGACTGTTGCTTTATTTGGCTCCTGCTTTTCCCAGATTGCACCGCATCAATTCGCATTATTCCACGTAGGCGCACTCATCCGCTTTGCAGAAATACATAGCCCTTAGGATCGTAACGAGCCGTCTCATCGGATTGCCTTGTCGCTTTCGTCGAAGCGGTGGATACGGCCGTCATCGGGGGTGAGATGGACGATGTCGCCGTGGGTGACGGGGAAGTCCCCGTCGGCGCGGACGGTGAGCATGCCCACGCCCTCGACGTTGACATGCAGGAACGTGTCGGAGCCGAGGTGCTCGGCCACGCCGACGACGCCCTTCCAGGTGCCGGCATCCTTAGAGAGCCTGATATGCTCGGGGCGGATGCCGACGGTCGGCGCGTTCCACGGCTTTGCGGACTCGCCCTTGACGAAGTTCATGCGCGGCGAGCCGATGAAGCCGGCGACGAAGAGGTTGTCGGGCTTGTTGTAGAGATCGAGCGGCGAGCCGACCTGCTCGATATTGCCGGCATTCAGCACCACGATCTTGTCGGCCATGGTCATGGCCTCGACCTGGTCGTGGGTGACATAGATCATCGTGGTCTTCAGCTGGTGATGCAGTTCGCTGATCTCCAGCCGCATGGTGCCGCGCAGCGCCGCGTCGAGGTTGGACAGCGGCTCGTCGAAGAGAAAAGCCGACGGTTCGCGCACGATTGCGCGGCCGATGGCCACACGCTGGCGCTGACCGCCGGAAAGCTGGCCCGGGCGGCGTTCGAGATAGTTGGTGAGGTTCAGCACGCGGGCGGCTTCCGTCACCTTCTTCTCGATCACCTCCGGGCTGGCCTTCGCCATCTTGAGCGGGAAGGCGATGTTCTTGCGCACCGTCATATGCGGATAGAGCGCATAGGACTGGAACACCATGGCAAGACCCCGCTTGGCGGGTGCCGCC
>NZ_MYFN02000013.1 GCF_004514425.2 Shinella sumterensis | reverse complement strand
GAACCTGAAGTCCGGCTCTGCCGTCAACATCCTGCTCAACGCAGACAACAACCAGCCGCGCGCCGTTCTGGCCCGCTGAATTTCTCACGTCCAAACACAAAGGTGATTAAAATGAACACTGTAGCTCTCTCCACCGCCGCCCTCGCCCTCCTCGTTGCCGGCTCGGCTTCCGCAGCATCGCTGAGCGGCATCGTTCAGGATTACGATGCCCGCACCGGCGTCATCCGCCTCCAGGACGGCAAGAGCGTCGCCCTGCCCGTGAGCGTCCCGGTTCCGGCAAACCTGACGTCCGGCGCTTCGGTCAACATCCTGCTCAACGCAGACAATAACGAGCCCCGCGCCGTTCTGGTCCGATAATATCGTCAAAGCCTGACATCATGCCGAAGCGGCCCGCCACCCGAAAGGACGGCGGGCCTTCATGTATTCGGCGCCTGGCGGTTGCCGCGAAGGCTTCGCCCTTTCCTTAGAAATCGAGCCGCTTTTCCAGAATCAGCATGGCAATTCCCGCCGCAAAGTCATCGACTGTTTCGCCGATGGTCGCAAAACCCAAGCGTTCGAAAAACGAAACGGCCAGAAGATTGTCCTTCTCGACGTGAAGCCGCATCGTCTCGGCATCGGGAAAGCAGGTTTCGAGTTCCGCGAACATGTCGCGGCCAATGCCCTGGCGCTGGTAATCCGGCAGGACATAAAGCTGGTGAAGAACGGCCGTCTTCGGCCGGTCCTCCGCCATGGCGGCATAGCCCATGCCGGCGAAGGCCTTGCCATCATCGGCGACGACGAATTCGCTGTCCTTGCGCGCGAGCCGTTCCTTCAGCGCCGGCACGGAATGCCGGCGCGCGTTGATCTCACTCACCTTGTCGGTGCCGTAGAGCGCGTCATAGGTCGCATGCCACGTCGCCGACAGCAGTGCGCTGACTTTCGCCAGGTCGCGTTCCGAGACCGTGCGGACGAAGAACATGGTCGTTTCCTTGTTTTGAAGCCATTCCGGAGGGAAAACCGCTTCACACTTTTCCTGGAATTGCCTCAGTCCTCGATACCGAGCTTGGCCTTGACCAGGGCCTGAACGGCCTGCGGGTTGGCCTTGCCGCCCGTCGCCTTCATGACCTGGCCGACGAACCAGCCGGCAAGCGTCGGCTTGGCGAGAACCTTGGCGACCTGATCGGGGTTGGCGGCGATGATCTCGTCGACCGCCTTTTCGATGGCACCGGTGTCCGTCACCTGCTTCATGCCGCGCGCTTCGACGATCTCGGCGGGGCTGCCGCCCTCGTTCCAGACGATTTCGAAGAGGTCCTTGGCGATCTTGCCAGAGATGGTGCCATCCTTGATGAGATCGATGATGCCGCCGAGCTGATCGGGGGAAACGGGGGTCTCTTCAATGTCCTTGCCGGCCTTGTTCAAGGCGCCCAGGAGGTCGTTGATGACCCAGTTCGCGGCGATCTTGCCGTCGCGGCCGGCCGCCACGGCCTCGAAATAATCGGCGATCGCCTTTTCGGAGACGAGAACCGAGGCGTCATAGACCGAAAGACCGAGATCCTTGACGAAGCGGATCTTCTTGTCGTCGGGCAGTTCCGGCAGATCGGCCAGAAGCTTGCCGACGAATTCGTTGTCGAACTCCAGCGGCAGCAGGTCCGGATCGGGGAAGTAGCGATAGTCGTGCGCGTCTTCCTTGGAGCGCATGGAGCGCGTCTCGCCCTTGCCGGGATCGAACAGGCGCGTCTCCTGGTCGATGACGCCGCCATCCTCGAGAATGCCGATCTGGCGGCGGGCTTCGTATTCGATCGCCTGGCCGATGAAACGGATGGAGTTGACGTTCTTGATCTCGCAGCGCGTGCCGAAGGGCTCGCCGGGCCGGCGCACGGAAACGTTGACGTCGGCGCGCATGGAGCCCTCGTCCATGTTGCCGTCGCAGGTGCCGAGATAGCGCACGATCGAGCGCAGCTTCGTCATATAGGCCTTGGCCTCGTCAGACGAACGCATGTCCGGCTTGGAGACGATCTCCATCAGCGCCACGCCCGAGCGGTTGAGGTCGACATAGGACATGGTCGGATGCTGGTCGTGCATCGACTTGCCGGCGTCCTGCTCCAGATGCAGACGCTCGATGCCGATCTCGATATCCTCGAAATTGCCCTGGCGATCCGGGCCGAGCGAGATGACGATCTTGCCCTCGCCGACGATCGGGTCCTTGAACTGCGAGATCTGGTAGCCCTGCGGCAGGTCGGGATAGAAGTAATTCTTGCGGTCGAAGATCGAGCGGTGGTTGATCTCAGCCTTCAGGCCAAGACCGGTGCGCACGGCCTGCTTGACGCATTCCTCATTGATCACGGGCAGCATGCCGGGCATGGCCGCGTCGACGAGCGACACATTGGCATTCGGCGCCTTGCCGAATTCCGTGGAGGCGCCGGAGAAGAGCTTCGAATTCGAAAGAACCTGTGCGTGCACCTCCATGCCGATGATGACTTCCCAGTCGCCGGTGGCGCCGGGGATCAAGCGTTTGGGATCGGGAGTGCGGACGTCGACGAGGGTCATTTTAGGCTCTTGCTGTGGTGTCTTCGGTGTTGTCTCGGTAGAACATATGGGCAGGCGGCGCAAGGATTTCAGCGGATGCCGCCGGCCTTCATTAGCCGGCCGGCAAGGTTGTGCGGGTAAAAGCGCGCCATGGGCACGCGGGCAACACTTCTGATCATCTTCCTCCTCTTCAACGTCGTGACGTTCTGCGTCTACTGGTGGGACAAGGAAGCCGCGCGCGACGGCCATCGGCGTGTTTCCGAAGCACGCCTGCTGCAACTCGCCTTCTTCGGCGGCAGCCTCGGCGCCTTCGCGGCGCAACGGTTGTTGCGGCACAAGACCCGCAAGGAGCCCTTTCGCACGATGCTTCTCGCGATCCTGATTCTGCATGCAGCGCTGGTCCTCGCGGCGCTGATCTTCGGTGCCGACCTCCAACGGCTGTTGCTCGCCGGCTGACATCCTATCCCGCCGCTTCTTGACATCCATCATAATTCGTAACTATTATTGTTACATGAAAAGGAACAGCCGTCTTTCTGCCGTGCTTCATGCACTCATGCATATGGCCGAACGCGAGGAGCCGATGACCTCGGACGATCTCGCGCGCTGCCTCGATACCAACGCCGTCGTCGTGCGCCGCACCATGGCCGGGCTTCGTGATGCCGGGATCGTGCAATCCGGCCGCGGCCATGGTGGCGGCTGGCACTTCGCCAGGCCGCTCGCCGAAATCTCGCTGCTCGACATCTACAATGCACTTGGCGAGCCGATCGTCTTCCAGATCGGCCCGGCGACGGAGATGCCGGGTTGCGTTGTCGAGCAATCCGTCAACCGGGTGATCGGCGACGCGCTGAAGGATGCGGAAGCCATCCTGATGGCGCGCTTTGCCGGCACGACGCTGGCCGACCTTGCCGCCGATTTCCGCGCGGCGGCGAAACGCTGCCGGACCGACACCGGCTAAAGGCAGCCACTTCCCTGGCATCCCTTCGAACGCCCGGTACATGCCGGGTGAAGGATGCCGCACGCTCACAGGAAAGGACGATCATGACCGAAGATGCCATCATCATCGGCGGGGGCTTTGCCGGCCTGTCCGCTGCCATGCAGCTCGCCCGCGCCCGTCGCCGCATCACCATTCTCGACACGGGGCTGCCGCGCAACCGCTTCGCCGCCCGCTCGCACGGCTTCCTCGCCCAGGACGGCAGGCCGGGGGGCGACATCCTCGCCGATGCCCGCCGCCAGCTTGCGGCCTACGAGACCGTCACCTTCCGCGATGCGCCGGCCGAACGGCTGGAGGGCGAAAGAGACGCCTTCTTCGTCGTCGCTGGCGATGGTGCACGCATCGACGCGCGGCGCGTGCTGCTCGCCACCGGTTTCGAGGACCAGCTCCCGGATATTCCCGGCCTTGCGGAGCGGTGGGGCACGACGGTGCTGCATTGCCCCTACTGCCATGGCTACGAAGTGGGCGGAGGGGCGGTCGGCGTCCTGGCACGCACATCCGACGCCGCGCGCTTTGCGGCCGTGGTCGCCGACTGGGGCGATGTGACGCTCTTCACCAATGCGGTACCGGAGCCGGACGAAAAGGATCTGGCCGTGCTCGAGGCACGCAATGTGAAGCTGCGACCCGGCCGCGTGACGGCCGTCGCGGATGGGCCGGGCGGCATGCTCGCCGTCGAAACGGGCCCCGGCATTCCCACACTGGTCAAGGCGCTGTTCGTCAGTCCGGAAGCCCGCGTGCGCAGCGACATCCCGCGGGATCGCGGCCTCGAACTGAAGCAAACGCCGATCGGCAACATCCTCAAGACCGACGATACGGGACAGACCTCCCTGCCCGGCCTCTACGCCGCCGGTGACATCGCGCTTGGCGCAGCCAATATCGCGCTTGCCTCGGCCAACGGCGTGAAGACCGCCGTCTTCCTGCATCACTCGCTGATCTGGTCGTGACGTTGACGATGGAAGATGTCGGATTTATCTAAGGGACATCCGCAAATGGAGTCTTGATGTCCAACTCGTCTGAGTCCCGCTAGAGACCCTGTCCGCAGCTTTTGCGCACAGGGTCGGAAAAACGATGAACCCTGCCACCAGCCGGTGGCGGAACGTTTTTTCGCGTTCGTTCGAACGCCTGACGGATTCCCACGACAATGGACATTTCCCGCGCAGAACAGCGCATTCTCCACCTGCTCGCCCAGGGCGGCAGGATCGACATCGAAAAAGACGAGAACCGCAAGATCATCGCCGTCGCCTGCATCACGCGCGACGGATGGCGGGCGAGCGGGCTCGACCTCGATCTTTTCCGCAAGCTGAAACGCCGGCGCTGCATCGCGTCTTCCGGCGGCAGGCCCTACCGCATCACGCAACGAGGGCTTGAGCTCGTGCGATCGCAACTTGACAACCAGTGACAGGACGGAGGCGCGGCGAAGGCCGCGCCTCCTTCAAAACCCGCCCGGCCCGTAGCCGACCGGGAGATCGGCGACGAGCTGGCGGCGTAGCCCGATCGATTCGACATTGCGATCGAGACGCGGCGAATAGTCGACGGAAAGCCAGTTCACCGAATAGCCATGCTTCTGGAAGAAGGCGACGGCAGCGATGTTGCGCGCGTGGGTCTGCAACCGGGACGCCTCGAACCCAGCGGCGACGATTTCCGCCTCCATCGCCGCCAGCAGCGCGGTCCCCAATCCCTTTTTCTGTTGGAGAGGATCGATCCAGAGGTCGCTGATCTCGTCGTCGAGCGCCTCGCGCGCCGCCCAGCCCGCGGGCGCGCCATCGGTTTCGGCCACGCTGACATGCAGCCAGTGGCCCGACAGGAACTGCTCGAAGGCGTTGCGCGCATGGTCGCGCCGGACCTGGAGATCGGCGACCCCGACCACGGCCTGCTCCCACGCCCTCGTCCCGATTTCGACGAGCGCCGCGACATCGCCTTCCCGGGCATTGCGAACCATGACCATGCGCCAGACCTTTCCCCGGCACGATGAAAGCACCGTTGGCGTGAGTCGGCGAGAGACCGGCGGCGGCTATCCACGACGATGATCCGCCCGAAACGACACCGCCCGGCACATGGCCGGACGATCCTTACTTGTCGCGAAGCTGGGCGAGGTCGTTCATCAGACCTGCTGAGGGCTACCTGCCGCTTACCACCACTTGGCCGGCGTGAAGCGGCCGGCGGCCTGCTCGATGACGTGGGCCGTCCGGAACAGGCTCTCCTCGTCGAAGGGCTTGCCGATGAGCTGGAGGCCAAGCGGCAGGCCCTTGTGGTCGAGGCCGGCGGGAACCGTGAGGCCCGGCAGGCCGGCCATGTTCACCGTCACCGTGAAGATGTCCTGAAGGTACATCTTGACCGGATCGGACGCGAGTTCCTCGTCGGCGATGCCGAAGGCCGACGACGGGGTCGCCGGCGTCAGGATGGCGTCGACACCGGCATTGAACGCCAGTTCGAAATCACGCTTGATCAGCGTACGTACCTTCTGGGCCTGCAGGTAATAGGCGTCGTAGTAGCCGGCCGACAGCACGTAGGTGCCGATCATGATGCGGCGCTTCACTTCCGTGCCGAAGCCGGCGGCGCGCGTCTTCTCGTACATGTCGACGATGTCCTTGCCGTCGACGCGCAGGCCGTAGCGCACGCCGTCGTAACGGGCTAGGTTCGACGAGGCCTCGGCGGGCGCGACGATGTAGTAGGCCGGCAGGGCATATTTCGTATGCGGCAGGGAGATATCGACGATTTCGGCGCCGGCATCCTTCAGCCAGGCGATGCCCTGCTGCCAGAGCGCCTCGATCTCGTCCGGCATGCCATCGACGCGGTATTCGCGCGGGATGCCGATGCGCATGCCCTTCAGCGACTGACCGAGGGACGCTTCGTAATCCGGCACCGGCCGGTCGACGGAGGTCGTGTCCTTGGCGTCGACGCTCGCCATCGACTTCAGCAGGATCGCGGCGTCGCGCACGTCGCGGGCGATCGGGCCGGCCTGATCGAGCGAGGAGGCGAAGGCGACGATGCCCCAGCGCGAGCAGCGGCCATAGGTGGGCTTGATGCCGACGGTGCCGGTGAAGGCCGCCGGCTGGCGGATGGAGCCGCCCGTATCCGTCGCGGTCGCGCCGGCGCAGAGGAAGGCTGCAACGGCCGCCGCCGATCCGCCGGAAGAACCGCCCGGCACGAGATCGGCGTTGGAGCCGTTTGCGCGCCACGGGTTCTTCACGGCGCCGTAATAGGAGCTTTCGTTGGACGAGCCCATGGCGAACTCATCCATGTTGAGCTTGCCGAGCATGACGGCGCCATCGTTCCAGAGGTTCTGGGTGACGGTCGATTCGTATTGCGGCTTGAAGCCGTCGAGGATGTGGCTGCAGGCCTGCGTGTGCACGCCTTCGGTCGCAAACAGGTCCTTGATGCCGAGCGGGATGCCTTCGAGCGCACCGGCCTTGCCTTCGGCGATGCGGGCGTCGGAAGCCTTCGCCATCTCGCGTGCCTTTTCCGGCGTCACGGCGACATAGGCGTTGATCGCCGGATTGGCCGCCTCGATCGCGGAAAGATACGCGTCCGTCAGCTCGACCGCCTTGATCTCCTTGGCGGAGAGCTTTTCGCGGGCTTCGGCAATGGTCAGGCGGGTCAGGTCGGTCATTGGTGCGGTCACTTCAGGTCAGGCAGCACGAAGCTGCTTTTGATAGAATACGGAATAGGGTGAATCCGGGTAGTCGAGCACGGGGCCGCAGCGGGTAAAACCCGCCTTCTCATAGATCGCCCATGCCGCCGGATGCTGGTCGCCCGTTTCGAGCACGAGCGTTTCCAGCTCCTCCCGTTCGGCGGTCTCCAGGATCTTGTCGAGCACAGACCGGCCGACGCCTTGTCCCTGCCAGGCCGGCCGGGTGAACATGCGCTTCACTTCGCCCACCATATCGGAATGGCGCTTCAGCGCGCCGCAGCCGATCGCGGCGTCGCCGTCGCGTGCGATCCAGACCTTCACCGTGGGATCGGCCATCTCCTCGACGGTGAGGTTATAGCACGCCTCCGGCGGCGACAGCGCAAGCAGCACCGTGTTCAGCTCTGCGATCAGCGTGCGAACCTCATCCGTAAGCGGGCTTTCGACGTCGATTGTGACGGTCAAGGATTACTCCACAACCTTCGGAACCTGGAAGAAATTGCGGTCGGTGGCCGGGGCGTTGGCGACGATCGCATCGGCCTTGTTGCCGTCGTTGACGATGTCCTGGCGCTTGCGCATCTCCATCGGGGTGACTGAGGTCATCGGCTCGACGCCCTCGACATTCACCTCGGACAGCTGTTCGACGAAGCCGAGGATACCGTTGAGCTCGCCGGTCATGCGGTTTGCCTCTTCTTCGCTGACGGCGATGCGGGCAAGGCGCGCAACGCGCTTTACGGTGGCTAGATCTACGGACATGGACGGTCTCCGGTGGGAAATTTCCCCTTCGCTATAATGACCAAGCCCAAGGGGCGCAACGGGGGAATGGCCGGTTCCACGCCCCCTCGCCCGATTTCCCGCCGCTCAGCGCGTGACGACGCCACCGACCTGCGGCACCTCGATGCGGGTGGATGCACCCTCCATGGCCTGCACGAAAAGGTCCGCCGTCTGGTCGATGATGCCGAAGGAACCGTAATGGCAGGGAATGACGGTGCCGAAGGTGAAGAAGCGCTGGCAGGCGAGTGCCGCCACGGCACCGCCCATGGTGAACCGGT
Source organism: Shinella sumterensis (assembly GCF_004514425.2). Lineage (GTDB taxonomy): Bacteria > Pseudomonadota > Alphaproteobacteria > Rhizobiales > Rhizobiaceae > Shinella > Shinella sumterensis. The sequence goes on along the minus strand of NZ_MYFN02000013.1, from coordinate 152,173 downwards.
CGCCGATCGGCACCAGGCCGATTTCCGGCTGGTGCAGCTCGTTGATCAGCGCCATGTCGGAAAAGATATCCGTATCGCCCATGTGGTAGAGCGTCGGCTCGTCCTCGAAATGCAGGACCAGGCCGTTGGCGCTGCCGAGCGAGTGGGAGGTGCCGTCCTCGGTGATCTGCGCCGACGAATGCAGCGCATTGACGAAGGTTGTCGAAAAGCCGTCGAAATGCACGGTGCCGCCGGTATTGCCCATATCGATATTCTCAACCCCCTTGGCGCCGAGCCAGGTTGCGAGATCGGCATTGGCGAGCACGGTCGCGCCGGTTTCCTTCGCGATCCCGATCGTATCGCCGACATGATCGCCGTGGCCGTGGGTCAGCAGGATATGGGTGAGGCCGGAAACGGCGTCCTTGCGCGTCGCCTCGTCGAAGGCGGGATTGCCGGTGAAGAACGGGTCGATGAGGATCTTCGCCTTCGCCGTTTCGATGCGGAAAGCCGAGTGGCCGAGCCAGGTGATTTTCATGGGAAGTCTCCGGTTTGGATTCGTCACGCAATATAGTCGGCGCGAAGGCCGTTTCCATCCGCCGCCGGATCGTTATAAGCGTGGCGCTCATGATTTGAAGAAGGAGTTCGCCGTGAGCGACGACGATTACATCTATGACGAAGCGACCGGCGAATGGCGCCCGGCTTCGGAGATCGCAGCGGAAAAGGCTGCGCAGAGCGTCGTACACGACGCCGCCGGCAATGTGCTGGCGGATGGCGATTCGGTCGTGCTCATCAAGGACCTGAAGGTCAAGGGTGCGGGCCAGACGCTGAAGCAGGGAACGGTGATCCGCTCGATCCGCCTGACGGACAACCCGGAAGAAATCGACTGCCGGCATGAAAGCATCCGCGGCCTGGTGCTGCGCACCGAATTCGTCCGCAAACGCTGAGAGGCTGCCCCATGGCGACGCTGACGCTGGAAGAACTGTCGCAGGTCCTCGCCCCCGGCCAGCCTGTCGCGGGCCTCGATCTCGGCACCAAGACCATCGGCCTGTCGGTCTCCGATATCGGCCGACGGCTCGCGACACCCCGGCCTGTTCTGAAGCGCGTGAAATTCACGCAGGACGCCGAGTTGCTGCTGGCCTTTGCGGCGAAAGAGAAGATCGCGGCCTTCGTCATCGGCCTGCCCGTCAACATGGACGGCAGCGCCGGTCCGCGCGTGCAGGCCACCCGCGCCTTCGTACGCTCCATGTCGGAGAAAACAGATATTCCCTTCGTCTTCTGGGACGAACGGCTTTCGACGGTGGCGGCGGAACGCACGCTGATCGAAATGGATGTCTCGCGCAAGAAGCGGGCCGAGCGCATCGACTCGGCGGCCGCGTCCTTCATTCTTCAGGGCGCGCTGGACAGGCTTTCATCCCTGGCCAGGACGGCCGGCGCCGACTGACGGCGCGCCTGCCACCAGGCCGCGATCTTCCTGCGGCGGCGGAAGGCGATGATGCCGAGCACGAGGAAGCTGTCGAGGATGATGGCGCGCAGCACAAGCGGCGGAATGTTCTCCGGCGGAATGCCGAGAATGTGCCCGTAGATGCGGAACACCAGATCATGGGCATCGCGCGTCAGCATGAAGATGCCGAAATTCATGTCGTAGTAGGACAGCCCGTACCAGCTGCCCAGCAGCGCAATCGGCCCCGCCCAGAGAATGAGGAACCACTTCATGCCGCCCTCCTGCGCGTTGCGAGAAGGTCCGCGGCGACAAACAGCGTTTCGCTGATCGCCACGACCGCGACAAGAACGATGAGCGGAAGCACGATATCCACCGCCGCGAAGGAAAACAGGGTCGTCATGACCGATATCCGGGCCGCCATGGCCATACTCGTCACTCGCTACATGGTTAACAGCAGGTTAATGCCAGCTTTGCCGGTTAACCCTGTCCGCGCAATGCAAACCTGCGATTAAGGTTAATTTCCACATGTGCGGCGGTCACAACCACACTTGCCACCACCACCGCGAAAGGGCATGAGCGGATAATCGTCTCTCGGCCCTCCGGTTCCATGCTCCTTATCTTCGAAAGCATCCTGCCCATCTTCCTGCTCGTCGTGTTGGGCGTGATGCTCAAACGCTGGCGCGCCATCGACCGCGACATGTGGAACGGCCTCGAGCAACTCGGCTTCTATGTGCTGTTTCCATGCCTGCTCTTCACGACGCTCGCCAAGGCCGAGTTCTCGGGGATCGCAGCCGGCAGCGTCGCGGTCAGCTCCATCGGCTCGGTGACGCTCATCGCGCTGCTGCTCGCCTTGTCCTGGCCGCTCTTCCGGGCCGCCGGGGTGTCGGGTTCGTCCTTCACCTCGGTCTTCCAGACCTCGACCCGCTGGAACGCCTTCATCGCGCTCGCCATAGGGGAAAAGCTCTACGGGCAACAAAGCCTCGCGCTCGTGGCGCTGGTGGCCACGCTGATCATCATTCCCCTCAATTTCTACAATATCGCCATGCTGATCTGGTTCGGCGGCGGCAGCCGGAGCCTGAAGACCTTCCTCTGGAAGGTGCTGACAAACCCGATGATCATCGGCTCGGCGCTGGGCGTTGCCGTCAATTTGCTGGAAATCCCGCTCTATCGGCCGGTCATGCAGACGGCGGAACTGGTCGCGAGTTCGTCGCTGAGCCTGGGCCTCATTCTGGTCGGTGCCGGCCTGAAACTCGCAGATGCCCTGCAACCGCGGCCGCTGGCGCTGCTGCCGGTGTTCCTGAAACTGATCTTCATGCCCGTCGTGATGACGGCGGCGGCCTATGCGCTGGGCATGCGCGGCGAGCTCCTCATGACGATTACCATGGGGGCGAGCGTGCCGACTGCCATGAACGGCTATGTGCTGGCAAAGCAGATGGGTGGCGACGCGCCGCTCTATGCGGCGGTTGCGACGCTTCAGACGGTCGCGTCCTTCTTCACCATTCCCATCGTCCTGGCCGCGGCAGCCTATCTGGCCGGCGGATAGAGCAGGTCGACGATGTAGGCCGAATCGAAGCGCGAATCGAGCATGCCGTAGGTCGCGCGCCAGCCGGAGGCCAGACGCGTCTCCAGGAAGGCATCGGCGATGCGGCCGGCACCGGCACGGTAGAGTTCGGCGGCGGCCGCAGCCAGGGCCAGTTGCTCCACCAGCATGCGGGCAGCGCCCTCGTCGCGCTCGCACAGCGAGAGCGCGGCGCGCAGCACCTCCACCGTCTTCTTGCCGGCGGGGCCGAGATCGCGGGCAAAGCCGGCGAAGAGCAGCTCGAACAGGTCCCTGCCCCGGCTGATGACGCGCATCAGGTCGAGCGCCATGACATTGCCGGACCCTTCCCAGATCGCGTTGACCGGCGCCTCGCGGTAGTGGCGGGCAATCGGGCGCTCCTCCACGTAGCCGCTGCCGCCGATACATTCCATCGCCTCGTAGATGAGCGCGGGCGCGATCTTGCAGCACCAGTATTTCGTGACCGGCGTCATGATACGGGCATAGGCGGCGTCGCTTGCGCTGTCGCGCGCCTTGTCGAAGGCGTCGGCGAGGCGGAAGGAGAGCGCGGTCGCACCGGCGACATCGAGCGCCATGTCGGCCAGAACCCGCGTCATGATCGGCTGCGCGACGAGCGGCTTGCCGAAGACCATGCGGCCGCGGGTGTGATGCACGGCTTCCGCAAGCGACGCCCGCATGATGCCGGCAGAGGCCAGCGCGCAATCGAGCCGCGTCAGCGTAACCATGTCGAGAATGGTGCCGATACCGGCATCGGGCTTGCCGAGCAGGAAGCCGAACGTATCGGAGAACTCCACCTCCGACGAGGCATTGGAGCGGTTGCCGACCTTGTCCTTGAGGCGCTGGAAGCGCAGGCCGTTGCCCGAACCGTCCTCCAGCAGGCGCGGCACGAGGAAGCAGCCGACGCCCTCGCGGGTCTGGGCGAGCATCACGAAACCGTCGCTCATCGGCGCGGACATGAACCATTTATGGCCGTTCAGCCGGTAGATGCCCTCGCCCACCCGTTCGGCCGTCGAGGTGTTGGCGCGCACATCCGTGCCGCCCTGCTTTTCCGTCATGCCCATGCCGATGGTGATGGCGTTCTTCTGCATGGCGGGCTTGTTGGCGCTGTCGTATTTGCGCGACAGGATCTTGCGGCCCCATTCGCGCTGGACCTGCGGCGACGCAGATAGCGCCGCGACGGAAGCGCTCGTCATGGTCAGCGGGCAGAGATGCCCGCATTCCAGCTGCGCGGTCAGAAAGAAGCGGGCGGCGCGTGCCTTGTGCGCAATGCCCTTCTCGTCCGGGACGTTTTCCCAGAGCGAGGAATGCAGGCCGTTCGACATGGACCGGCGCATCAGCGCATGCCAGGCGGGGTGATAGTCCACGACATCGAGGCGCTCGCCGCGCGGGCCGTGGGTGCGCAGCTGCGGCACGCCCTCGTTTGCCATGCGCGCAAGCTCCTGCGCCTCCGGCGAGGTCACATAGCGGCCGATCGCGTCGAACTCGTCGCGAAGGCTCTTGGGCATGGCATCCGTGGCGTCGACCAGCAGCGGATCGGAGCGGTAGGCGTTGATGCCCGACCATAGCGGCGGCTGGTTGAGATCGGCAAGTTTCTGTTCGGTGTCGCGAGTCATGAGCGGGTTCTATCCCAAGTCGCGACGGGGCGAAACGGGGCCGTGATGCCGCAGATGCGGTTCAGCGAACAAAAGCGTGGGAATGCATAGCGCGCCGCCCGCCGCGCCTTGCCGCGCGCAAACCGACACTTTATAGACCGCGCGTATCCACGACAGTTGAGGCGGAGCCCCCATGGACTTCTTTCCGCATCGCCACCTTCTCGGCATCAAGGGTCTGACGGAGCAGGACATCACCCTCCTGCTAGACCGTGCCGACGAGGCAGTGAAAATCTCCCGCCAGCGGGAGAAGAAGACGTCGGCGCTCCGCGGCCTGACGCAGATCAATCTCTTCTTCGAAGCGTCCACCCGCACGCAATCGTCCTTCGAACTGGCCGGCAAGCGGCTCGGGGCGGACGTGATGAACATGTCGGTCGGCAATTCCTCGGTAAAGAAGGGCGAAACCCTGATCGACACCGCGATGACGCTGAATGCCATGCATCCGGACGTGCTGGTGGTGCGCCACTCCTCCGCCGGGGCCGCCGCCCTTCTGGCGCAGAAAGTGTCCTGCGCCGTCATCAATGCCGGCGACGGCCAGCACGAGCATCCCACCCAGGCCCTGCTCGACGCGCTGACCATCCGCCGCGCCCGGGGCAAGCTGTCGCGCATCATCGTCGCCATCTGCGGCGACGTGCTGCATTCGCGCGTCGCCCGCTCGAACATCCTCCTGCTCAACGCCATGGGCGCGCGGGTGCGCGTGGTGGCGCCGGCGACGCTGCTGCCATCAGGCATCGCGGAAATGGGGGCCGAGGTCTATCACTCCATGGAGGAAGGCCTGAAGGACGCCGACGTCGTGATGATGCTGCGCCTGCAGCGCGAGCGCATGTCCGGCGCCTTCGTGCCCTCGGTGCGCGAGTATTTCCACTATTACGGCCTCGACGCCGAAAAGCTGAAGGCGGCGAAGGAAGATGCGCTCGTCATGCATCCCGGCCCGATGAACCGCGGCGTGGAGATCGCCTCCGAAATCGCCGACGGCCCGCAGAGCGTGATCGAACAGCAGGTCGAGATGGGGGTCGCCGTGCGCATGGCCGTCATGCAGACGCTTCTCCTCTCGCAGAACCAGGATGTCCGCGCATGACCCGCACCACCGTCCTGAAGAACCTCCGTATCCTCGACCCCTCCCGTAATCTCGATGAAAACGGCTCCGTCGTCATCGAGAACGGCCGAATCGCCGCCATCGGCAGCGGCGCACAGAACCAGGGCGCCCCTGAGGGCGCCGAGATCGTCGACGGCCGCGGCGTGATCGCCGCACCCGGCCTCGTCGATGCCAGGGTCTTCGTCGGCGAGCCGGGCGCGGAACATCGCGAGACCATCGAATCCGCCTCGCGCGCCGCAGCGGCAGGCGGCGTGACCACCTTCATCACCATGCCGGACACCGATCCCGTCATCGACGATATCGCGCTGGTCGAGTTCGTGCTGAAGAACGCCCGCGACAAGGCGATCGTCAACATCCACCCGGCCGCCGCTCTCACCAAGGGCCTCGCCGGCGAGGAGATGACGGAATTCGGCCTGCTCAAGGATGCCGGCGCGGTGGCCTTCACCAATGGCCGCAATCCCATGCACAATGCGCAGGTGCTGCGCCGCGCCATGACCTATGCGCGCGAATTCGGCGCCGTCATCGCGCTCGAAACGCGCGACAAGTATCTCGGTGCCGGCGGCGTCATGAACGAGGGCCTGCTTGCAAGCTGGCTCGGCCTCTCGGGCAGCCCGCGCGAAGCCGAGCTGATCCCGCTCGAACGTGACCTGCGCATCGCCGGCCTCACCCGCGGCAAGTACCACGCCGCGCAGATCTCCGTGCCTGAATCCGCCGAGGCCGTGAAGACCGCCCGCCAGCGCGGGGCCAATGTCACCTGCGGCATTTCGATCAACCACCTGACGCTCAACGAGAACGATATCGGCGAGTACCGCACGTTCTTCAAGCTGTCGCCGCCGCTGCGCGGCGAGGACGATCGCAAGGCCATGGTCGACGCGCTTGCCCGCGGTGACATCGACATCATCGTTTCCTCGCACGATCCGCAGGATGTCGATACCAAGCGGCTTCCCTTCGCCGATGCGGCGGACGGCGCAATCGGGCTCGAAACCATGCTGGCGGCGGCGTTGCGGCTGCACCATAGCGGCGAGGTTCCGTTGATGCGGCTGATCGATGCGCTGTCGACGCGCCCGGCGAAGATCTTCGGCCTCGATGCGGGAACGCTCGCGCCGGGTGCGAAGGCCGATATCGTGCTGATCGACCCGGACGAACCGTGGCTTGCCACCAAGGAGACCTTCGTCTCGCGCTCGAAGAACACGCCCTTCGAAGATGCCCGCTTTACGGGACGCGCCGTTAGCACCTATGTTGCCGGCGAACGGGTGCATTCGCTGGGCTGAAGGGACGTCGGCCGGCCGGGGTATAGCCCCGGCTACCGGGAATGAAACGGGGGGAACAATCGTGTCCGACATCTTCAGCTGGCCGCTCGGCCCCTTGCCGACCCTCGCCGCGCTGGCCTTCGGCTATCTGCTCGGGTCGATACCCTTCGGCCTTATCCTCACCCGCATGGCGGGTCTGGGCGACGTGCGCAAGATCGGTTCGGGCAACATCGGCGCGACGAACGTGCTGCGCACCGGCAACAAGAAGCTGGCCGCCGCGACATTGCTTCTCGACGCGCTGAAGGGCACGGCCGCGGCCGCCATCGCATCGCGCTGGGGCATCGAGGCCGGCATTGCCGCTGGCTTCGCCGCCTTTCTTGGCCACCTCTTTCCCGTCTGGCTCGGTTTCAAGGGCGGCAAGGGTGTCGCGACCTATGTCGGCGTCTTGCTCGGGCTCGTGCCCGTCATGCTTGCGGTCTTCGCGGCCGTGTGGATCACCTGCGCCTATATCACCCGCTACTCGTCGCTCTCGGCACTGGTTGCAACGGCCGTATCTCCGGTTGTATTGTGGTTTCTGGGATATGAGAAAGTGGCGCTGCTCTTCCTGGTGCTCACCCTCATCACCTGGTGGAAGCACAGTGCCAATATCAGCCGTCTTGTGAGCGGCACGGAAAGCAAGATCGGCAGCAAGGGATAGCGATGGACGACCGCAGCGCAAGGACCACGGGAATTGCGCTGACGGAACGACAGAGGATCGCCTGGCTGCGGCTCATCCGAAGCGACAATGTCGGGCCGGTCACGTTCCGCGACCTGATCAACCACTTCGGCAGCGCCGAGACCGCGCTGGAAATGCTGCCGGAACTTTCACGCCGCGGCGGGGCATCGCGCAGCATCCGCGTCGCCAGCCGGGCGGACGCGGAACGCGAAATGGACATGGCCGAACGCCACGGCGCGGGTTTCGTCGGCATCGGCGAGCCGGACTATCCGCCCCTTCTGCGCCAGATCGACGGCGCACCGCCACTTCTCGCCGTCAAGGGCAATCGCAAGGTCATGACGGCGCCGGCCGTCGGCATCGTCGGCGCGCGCAATGCCTCCATTTCAGGCATGAAGCTCGCGGGCCTCCTGGCGCGGGATATCGGCCGGGCGGGTTATACGATCGTATCCGGTCTTGCCCGCGGCATCGACACCGCCGCCCATCGCGCCAGCATCGAGACCGGCACCATCGCCGCAATGGCGGGGGGCCTCGACAAGCCCTACCCGCCCGAGAATATCGGACTTCTCGACGAACTCACGGCACGCGACGGCGTCGCCGTCAGCGAGATGCCCTTCGGGTGGGAGCCGCGTGCACGCGATTTCCCCCGCCGCAACCGTCTGATCGCCGGCATGTCGCTTGGCCTCGTCGTGGTGGAGGCGGCGATGCGCTCCGGCTCGTTGATCACCGCGCGCAATGCCGGCGACTTCGGGCGGCTGGTCTTCGCCGTGCCGGGCTCGCCGCTCGACCCCCGCTGCGAGGGAACGAACGGCCTTTTGAAGGATGGTGCGACGATCACCACGACGGCGCGGGACGTGCTGGACGGCTTGCGGCCCCTGTGCGAGCCCGATCTCTTCCAGCCGAACAGCGGGGCCGACGAACCCGACGAGGACATCGCCTCCGCCGAGCGGCTGCCACCGAGCGAAAGCGATCGCGAACGGCTGACGGAAGCCCTCAGTCCCGTCCCGACAGAGATCGACGAGATCATTCGTTACACCGGCATCGCCCCGTCGGCCGTCTATCTCATCCTGCTAGAACTTGACCTTGCGGGCCGTCTGGAACGCCATGTCGATGGGCGCGTCTCGATGACCACGGACTGAGAGCGGCCTCACGCCCGACAGGATGTCTCCGGCTTCGACATAGGCCATCTCGATCAGGTAGCGCAGCATGTCGGCGCCGTCATTGTTCGCGATGATGCGCAATTCACCGAGCATCTGGCGTATATAGGCTACGTTATCCTCCGCAGTGCGCGGCGGCATGCTTGGCGTGGCTTGTTTCGGGTTCATGGCACCCCCGTTGCATCCGTGACGAATCATCACTTCAGGTTGCAATTCCGTACCACCCAAACGATAATACGATTATTTATAATTGCAATAATTTATTAGTCCACTTTTGGTTGTATTGCGTTGTAACCGACTTATTTCAACCCTACCTCTTGACCGAAACGCTTTCCCTGTTCATGTCGAAACACACTTTGCGGCGCAGGACGCCTTCTTTTTTGCCGCGCGCTCAAGCTGCGGCACCTGGTATCAGAGAAATGACGATGAATGTTGTAGTTGTGGAATCGCCTTCCAAGGCCAAGACGATCAACAAGTATCTCGGGCCTGGCTACACCGTGCTCGCCTCCTTCGGCCATGTCCGCGACCTGCCGGCCAAGGATGGCTCCGTGCGCCCGGACGAAGACTTCGAGATGTCCTGGGAAGTCGACACCGCGTCTGCAAAACGCATCAAGGACATTGCCGACGCGATGAAGTCCTCCGATGGCCTCATCCTCGCGACCGACCCGGATCGCGAAGGGGAAGCGATCTCCTGGCACGTGCTCGATGTGCTCAACAAGAAGAAGGCGATCGGCGGCAAGCCGGTGAAGCGCGTGGTTTTCAACGCCATCACCAAATCGGCCGTGCTCGACGCGATGAAGCATCCGCGCGACATCGATATCGCGCTGGTCGACGCCTATCTGGCGCGCCGCGCCCTCGACTACCTCGTCGGTTTCAACCTGTCCCCGGTGCTCTGGCGCAAGCTGCCGGGTGCGCGTTCGGCCGGGCGCGTGCAGTCGGTCGCGCTTCGCCTCGTCTGCGACCGGGAAGCCGAGATCGAGCGCTTCGTCTCGGAAGAGTACTGGAACCTCTCCGCCGTCCTGAAGACACCGCGCGGCGACGAGTTCGAGGCACGTCTCGTCTCTGCGGAGGGCAAGCGCCTGACGCCAAAGGCGATCGGCAATGCCGAGGAGGCCAACCGCCTGAAAGCCCTGCTCGACGGCGCGTCCTATCGCGTGGAAAGCGTCGAGGCAAAGCCCACCCGGCGCAACCCCGCCCCGCCCTTCACCACATCGACCCTGCAGCAGGCCGCATCCTCCAAGCTCGGCTTCTCGGCGTCGCGCACCATGCAGGTGGCGCAGAAGCTCTATGAAGGCATCGATATCGGCGGCGAAACGGTCGGCCTCATCACCTATATGCGTACCGACGGCGTGCAGATGGCACCCGAGGCGATCGACGCCGCCCGCCGGGCCGTCGCAAGCCAGTTCGGCGAGCGCTACGTGCCTGAAAAGCCGCGCCTCTACTCCACCAAGGCGAAGAACGCCCAGGAAGCGCACGAGGCCATCCGCCCGACATCGTTCGACCGCACGCCCGATGAAGTGCGCCGCTTCCTCGATGCCGACCAGCTGAAGCTCTACGATCTCGTCTGGAAGCGCGGCATCGCGAGCCAGATGGCCTCCGCCGAGATCGAGCGCACGACGGTCGAGATCGAAGCCGACAACGGCGGCCGCAAGGCCGGCGTGCGCGCCACCGGTTCGGTCATCCGCTTCGACGGCTTCATCGCCGCCTATACGGACCAGAAGGAGGACGGCGAGCAATCGGACGACGGCGACGACGACGGCCGCCTGCCGGAAATCAACGCGCAGGAGAAGCTCGACAAGCAGAAGGTGAATGCCACGCAGCACTTCACCGAACCGCCGCCGCGCTACTCCGAAGCCACGCTCATCAAGAAGATGGAAGAGCTCGGCATCGGCCGTCCCTCCACCTACGCCGCGACACTCGCCACGCTGCGCGACCGCGAATACATCACCATCGACAAGCGCAAGCTGATCCCCGAGGCCAAGGGCCGTCTCGTCACGGCCTTCCTGGAAAGCTTCTTCACGCGCTATGTCGAATACGATTTCACGGCCGATCTCGAAGAGAAACTCGACAAGATCTCGGCCGGCGAACTCGACTGGAAGCAGGTCCTGCGTGATTTCTGGAAGGATTTCTTCGCGCAGATCGAGGAGACCAAGGAGCTGCGCGTCACCAATGTCCTCGATGCCCTGAACGAGGAACTGGCGCCGCTCGTCTTCCCCAAGCGCGAGGACGGCAGCGATCCGCGTATCTGCCAGGTGTGCGGCACCGGCAAGCTGTCGCTGAAGCTCGGCAAGTTCGGCGCCTTCGTCGGCTGCTCGAACTATCCGGAGTGCAACTACACCCGCCAGCTTTCCGCCGATAGCGGTTCCGATGCGGATGCGTCCGTCTCCAACGAGCCGCAAAGCCTCGGCAAGGACCCGCATACCGGCGAGGAAATCACCCTGCGCTCCGGTCGGTTCGGGCCTTACGTGCAGCGCGGCGACGGCAAGGAAGCCAAGCGGTCCAGCCTGCCGAAGGGCTGGGCGCCCGCCACCATCGACCATGAAAAGGCGCTGGCCCTGCTCTCCTTGCCGCGCGATATCGGCCAGCATCCGGAAACGGGCAAGATGATCTCGGCCGGGCTTGGCCGCTATGGGCCGTTCCTGCTGCATGATGGCGGCTATGCCAATCTGGAGACCGTCGAGGACGTCTTCTCGATCGGCCTCAACCGCGCCGTCAGCGTGATCGCCGACAAGGCGTCGAAGGGTCCCGGCGGCCGCGGACGCGGCACGCCGGCCGCGCTGAAGACGCTGGGCGACCATCCGGACGGCGGCCCCATCACGGTGCGCGACGGCAAGTACGGCCCCTATGTCAACTGGGGCAAGGTCAATGCGACCCTGCCGAAGGACAAGTCCGCCGACAGCGTCACGCTGGAGGAAGCGCTCGTTCTGATCGCCGACAAGGCCGGCAAGACGCCTGCCAAGGGCGGCAAGGCCAAGGCGACGAAGACCACGAAGGCGGCAAAGACCGGCGAGGCCAAGACGGCGAAGCCCAAAGCGAAGGCCGCCGCCAAGCCGAAGGCGGCCCCCAAGGCAAAGAAGGCCTGACCGGATGACCAGAGAACCACGCAGCCGGTCAGGACAATCCAGACGGCCCGGCCGCGCGGGTCGTGATGCGCCGGCGGCAGACGACACGCCGATCATCCATGGCGTCGTGCCGCCGCGCGACGTTCTCCTGCGCTTCATCGCCGATCATCCCGAGCAGGCCTCCAAGCGCGAAATCGCCAAGGCCTTCGGGCTGAAGGGCGAAGCGCGCGTGGAACTGAAGGCGTTGCTGAAATCCTTCGAGGAGGATGGGCTGCTGGAGAAGCGCCGCAAGTCGCTGGTGCGCCCCGGCGCCCTGCCACCGGTGACCGTGCTCGACATCACGACGCGCGACGTGGATGGCGAACTGATCGGCCGCCCTGCCGAATGGCTCGACGATGCGGGCGTGGCGCCCGCGGTGCTGATCCGCCAGTCGGGCGGGCCGCGCAAGGACAAGGCGCCGGTCGCCGGCCTTGGCGACCGGGTTCTTGCCAAGATCTTTCCGGCCAAGGAACGCGGCGGGCCGGCCTATACCGGCCGCGTCATCAAGGTTCTCGACAAGAAGAAGAACTCCGGCATGGGCGTCTTCCGTTCCATGCCCGGCGGCAATGGGCGCATCCTGCCGATCGACCGTCGCGGCGAGGAGATGGACGTCGATGCCGAATTCACGGCCGGCGCCAAGGACGGCGACCTCGTGGAGATCGATGTCGTGCGCATCGGCCGCTTCGGCCTGCCGCGCGCGCAGATCAAGGGCGTGATCGGCTCCGTGGCCTCGGAAAAGGCGATCTCGATGATCGCCATCCATGCCCATGGCATTCCTTATATCTTCCCCGATGCAGTTATCCGCGAGGCAGAGGCGGCGGGCCCTGCATCCATGTCGCATCGCGAGGATTGGCGCAGCCTTCCCCTCATCACCATCGACCCGGCCGACGCGAAGGACCACGACGACGCCGTGCATGCCGAGCCGGACACGTCGCCCGACAATCCCGGCGGCGTGATCGTCACCGTCGCCATCGCCGACGTCAGCTACTACGTTCGCCCGAAATCCGCACTCGACCGCGAGGCGCTGAAGCGCGGCAACTCGGTCTATTTCCCCGACCGCGTCGTGCCGATGCTGCCGGAGCGCATTTCCAACGATCTCTGCTCGCTGAAGGAAGGCGTCGACCGTCCCGCGCTCGCCGTGCGCATGGTCTTTTCCAAGGAAGGCCGAAAGGCGGGCCACACCTTCCACCGCGTCATGATGAAGAGTGCTGCAAAGCTGTCCTACCAGCAGGCCCAGGCCGCCATCGACGGCGCGCCGGATGACAAGACCGGCCCGATCCTGGAGACGATCCTGAAGCCGCTCTGGGAAGCCTACCGCATCATGACGATCGGCAGGAACCGGCGGCAGCCGCTCGAACTCGACATGCCCGAACGCAAGATCCTGCTGAAACCCGACGGCACCGTCGACCGCGTTTTCGTGCCGCCGCGCCTCGATGCGCACAAGCTCATCGAAGAGATGATGATCCAGGCAAACGTCTCGGCCGCCGAAACGCTGGAGAAAAAGAAGCAGGTCCTCGTCTACCGCGTGCACGACGCCCCCTCGCTTGCCAAGCAGGAGACGCTGCGCGAATTCCTCCAGACGCTCGACATCTCGCTGGTGAAGGGCGGCAACATGCGCTCCAATCATTTCAACGGCGTGCTGGCCAAGGCGAAGGACACGCCCTTCGAGCAGATGGTCAATCAGATGGTGCTGCGCTCGCAGAGCCAGGCGATCTACAGTCCCGAGAATATCGGCCATTTCGGCCTGAACCTCATGAAATACGCCCACTTCACCTCGCCGATCCGCCGCTATGCGGACCTGATCGTGCATCGCGCGCTGGTGGGCTCGCTCGGCTTGGGCGAAGGCGGCATCACGCCCGACGAAGAGGCGGCACTCGACGATATCGCGGCCGAAATCTCGACCTTCGAGCGCCGCGCCATGGCCGCGGAGCGCGATACGGTCGACCGGCTCATCGCCCACCACCTTGCGGCGCGCCTCGGCGAGGAATTCGACGGCCGCGTTTCCGGCGTCACGAAAGCGGGACTTTTTGTCACCCTGCCCGAATATGGCGCGGATGGTTTCGTACCGATATCCATGCTCGGCCAGGATTACTTCATCTATGACGAGGCTCACCAGGCACTGTCGGGTGAAAAGACCGGGCTCGGCTATCGCCTCGGCGACGAGGTGCGCGTCAAGCTTGCCGAAGCCGTGCCGCTTGCCGGCGCGCTGCGCTTCGACATGGTCAGCGAAGGCCGCAAGATGCCGACGGCGGTGCGTTCGTTCCACAAGTCGGGCCGGCGCAAGGGATCGGCTCCTCGCCGCCAGCCGGGCACACGCCCGCCACGCGGCCGGCGCTAGGCCCAGACAGGACATGCCGGGCGCGGTTTACACAAGCGGCCTCCGGCAGGAAGGACAGGTGACATGCAAGCCAACGAGACCGGCGAGACGACGCAGCATTTCGGGGAGAGCGGACAGCCCGCTCCGAACGACCGGCCCGTGTGGCGCTCCATCCGTCGCGGCATGCTCAACCGCTGCCCGGCCTGCGGCACCGGCCGCCTGTTCCGCGCCTTCGTCAAGCCTGCCGATCACTGCGCGGCCTGCGGCCAGGATTTCACCCCCCAGCGTTCCGACGACCTGCCGCCCTATATCGTGATCACCATCGTCGGCCATATCGTGCTCGGCGGCTACATGGCGACAGACCTGATCCTGCCCCTGAACACGTGGCAGCATCTCATGATCTGGGTGCCGATCACCATCATCATGGCGATTGCCCTGCTCCAGCCCGTCAAGGGCGGCACGATCGGCCTGCAATGGGCGCTGAAGATGCACGGTTTCGGCGACAACCCCGCCGATGACGCGGAAGCGCCGGCGCGCGGCGACAGCGTGGCATGACGGCCATCCGGCCCGTCGACGCCGCCTCGATCCTGCTTCTCGACCGGACGGGCACAAACGTTCGCGTCCTCGTGGGGCGGCGCAGCAGCAGGCATGTCTTCATGCCGGATGTCTATGTCTTCCCCGGCGGCCGGCGCGATGCCAACGACCGGCTTTTGCCCATCGCCAGCCCGCTTCATGCGCTCGCCTGCGAGAGGCTGGCGATTCGCGCCCGCGCGCGCTGTTCCGATTCGCGGCTGCGGGCGCTGGCCGTCGCGGCCATCCGCGAACTCTACGAGGAGACGGGCATCAGCGTCGGCACGCCGCTCGCCGATCCCGCAGGCAATGCCCTGCCCTTCCTGCCCGATCTGTCGCGGCTGCGCTTCCTTGCGCGCGCGATCACGCCCGCCGGCATGGTGCGCCGCTACGATACGCGGTTCTTCACGCTTTTCACCGACGAAGCCGGTGTCGATCCTGCCGCGGCGACAGCCAGTCACGAGCTGGAGGACCTGCGTTGGGTCAATATTTCTGATCAGACATGCGTTGAGATGCCCGACATAACCGTCTTGATCCTTGAAGAGCTTCAAAAAAGCCTTCAGGAAGACAAATCTCTGCCGTTTGGAAGAGCCGTGCCCTTGTATCACACGCGGCACGGACGCTTCCTTCGGGACCTGCTTTGAGGACAGACCGCATATGACGCAGCCGCAATCCGGCACATCCGGCCCGGTGGAACACATTCACTGGCGTTCTCTCATTGCAGCCGTCGCCGCGATCTCCGCCGTGGGACTTGCCATCGGGCTCGGGCTTCCGCTGCTGTCGATCATCATGGAGAAGCGCGGGATCTCGCCGACCCTCATCGGCATCAATTCCGCCATGGCGGGTGTCGCCGCGATGGTGGCCGCCCCCTTCACCACGCGTCTCGCGCACGGGCTGGGCACCTCGACGACGATGCTGCTGGCCATCGTGTTGGCGGCCATCAGCGGACTGGGCTTCTACTATATCGAGAACTTCTGGCTGTGGTTTCCGCTGCGCCTCGTCTTCCACGGCGCGATCACCACCCTGTTCATCCTCTCCGAGTTCTGGATCAACGCCGCAGCACCGCCGCGCCGCCGCGGGCTGGTCCTGGGCATCTATGCGACGGTGCTGTCGCTCGGCTTCGCCGCCGGCCCGCTGCTCTTCTCGCTGCTCGGCAGCCAGGGCGTTCTGCCGTTTGCGGTCGGCGCCATGATCATCCTCCTCGCCGCCGTGCCCATCTTCATCGCACGGCGCGAGAGCCCCATCATCACCGAGAAGCCGGAAGCGCACTTCATGCGCTATGTGCTGCTCGTGCCCACGGCGACGGCGGCGGTCTTCGTGTTCGGCGCGGTCGAGGTGGGCGGACTGTCCCTCTTCCCGATCTACGCCACCCGCGCGGGCTTCAGCGAGCCGCAGGCGGCCCTTCTGCTCACCGTCATGGGCATCGGCAACATGGCGTTCCAGATCCCCCTCGGCATGGTTTCCGACCGCATGCGCGACCGCCGCGGCCTGTTGACGATCATGGCCGTCATCGGCCTGATCGGCGCGCTGTCCCTGCCCCTGGTCTCGCAGAACTGGATTCTGATGGCCGTCGTGCTGTTCGTCTGGGGTGGCTGCGTTGCGGGGCTCTATACGGTGGGGCTCAGCCATCTCGGCTCGCGACTCGTCGGCGCGGACCTTGCGGCGGCCAATGCGGCCTTCATCTTCTGTTATGCGGTCGGCACGGTGGTGGGCCCGCAGGCCATCGGCGGGGCCATGGACGTCTCCGGCAATGACGGTTTTGCCTGGGCGATCGTCGCCTTCTTCGGCTTTTACCTCATACTTTCTCTTGGTCGGATGGTTTTCCGGCCGAAACAGGGTTGACTTTTCGGGCGCTATTTGTAGTTTCCGCGCAGATTTAAAGCCGTGGAGCAGACTGGCTGTCCGCGGCTTCGTTTTTCATAAAGGCAGGACGACCATGGCCAAGGCTACCACCATCAAGATCAAGCTGCTGTCGACGGCCGACACCGGTTTCTTCTACGTAACCAAGAAGAACAGCCGTACGATGACGGACAAGATGTCCAAGACGAAGTACGACCCGATCGCCAAGAAGCACGTCGAATTCAAGGAAACCAAGATCAAGTAATCTTGGGAACCTGAGCGGTTCGCAAAGGCGCGGGGCGGAAACGCCCGGCGCCTTTTTCTTTGCCGGAGATTCCGGCACTCCTTGCATAACGCGAATCGAAAACGCCGCCCTCCTTGCGGAGAGCGGCGCGGAATTGGGGGTCGGCCAGGCACGACGACGGCACGAGGATTCCGTAGTTGTCGTAACTGACCGACCGACCCCACGACCCAGGAGATGCGGCGGACCTAGCATCATGGGGTAACCGGTTGTACGGGATCACATCCCGTCCATGAGTTGAACATCGCCCGGAAACGAAAAAAAATCAACGAATTCTTAACGCTCCGCCACCCGTACGTTGTCTCATAGTTAATCGCCGTCCGATTTTCTGTCACGAAAACGAGACAGTTTGCGGTGCCGTTGCAACCAAGTGGTGAACAGGACAAAAGCCGAACGCATCAGAAGCCGCATGCACGGTCCGATTGCACAATCGACAAGATATTGATAAATTTCGGCAAAATGAAACCACGGCGCTATAGCCAGATTTCACTACAGCGGAAGACGCTTCCGCAATTCGTTCCCGGGTCGTGAGCCGGCTTCTTAATTTTTGGCAGCCGGTATAAAAAGTCCATCCGGCCGGCGGCGCCGAGATGGCTGTGGACAAAGGTCGCGGTGCGTTCAGGCCGCCGCGGCGACGACCCGGTTACGGCCGGAACGCTTGGCCTCATAGAGCGCGTTGTCGGCACGTTTCAGCAGCGCATCCGGGGTGTCACCACCGGGCAGCATGGCGGCGATGCCGAGAGATGCCGTCACCGAAAGAGCGACATCCGTGCCCGGGATGCGGAACGGCTCGGACTCGACGATTGCGCGCAGCCGTTCGGCAACGCCGGCCGCCATGTCCGGTGTCGTGTCGGGCATGACGAGCACGAATTCTTCGCCGCCATAGCGGCAGGCGAGATCGGCGCCGCGCACGGCCGAACGGACGCGGCTTGCAAATTCCCTGAGCACAACATCGCCGGCGTCATGGCCATAGGTGTCATTGACGAGCTTGAAGCGATCGATGTCGGTAATGCAGACGGCGAGCGCCCTGCCCCGTGCGGCGGCACGGTCGATCAGAAGCTTGAGATGGTTGTCGAGATAACGACGGTTGTGCAGCCCGGTCAGCCCGTCCGTGACGGCAAGCTCGATCGTCTGGCGCACGCTGGCGCGCAGGCGGTCGTTGCAGCGCTTGCGGCGGATCTGCGTGAGGCTGCGGGCGATCAGCTCGTTGGGATCGATCGGCCGCATGATGTAATCCGTCACGCCCAGATCGAGCGCGCGCACGATCAGGTCGTCATCGCCCTGCTCGGCGATCAGCAGGATCGGCAGGAAGCGCGTGCGCTCGAGCGAACGCAGCTGCGAGCAGAGGCGCAGTGGATCGTAATCCTCGAAATTGGCGTTGACGATGACGAGTTCGAAATTGCTCTCCGCCGCCTGGAAGACCGCCGCCTGCGGATCGGACATGCAGGTGACCTCGGCGATCGGCTTCAAGGCGCGTGCGATGCGGTCCTGCGAACTGCCGCGTCCGTCGACGAGCAGGATGTCGCCGGGCTCGTCGCCCAGGCCGGTTTCCAGCCCGTCCTCCAGCGAGATGGCGCGGGCCGTGGCCGCACGCAGGCGCAGTTCGTCCGTCAGCATCTTGAGGCGAACGAGGCTCTTGACGCGCGACATGAGCTGCAGGTCGTTGACCGGCTTGGTCAGGAAATCGTCTGCGCCGGCTTTCAGGCCGCGCACGCGGTCGGACGGCTGGTCGAGCGCCGTGACCATGACGACGGGAATATGCGCGGTCCGCGGATTGGCCTTCAGCCGCTCGCAGACCTCGAAACCGTCGATGCCCGGCATCATGATGTCGAGCAGGATCAGATCGACCTGGGTGCGCTCGCAGATCGACAGCGCGTCGTAACCGTTCTCGGCCGTCAGGACATCAAAATATTCAGCAAGAAGCCGCGCTTCGAGCAGCTTCACGTTTGCGGGGATGTCGTCGACGACGAGGATGCGTGCGGTCATTCTGCGGCCCCTCGCTCAGGCGTCGCCGAGATAGGTCTTGATGGTTTCGATGAACTTCGGCACGGAAATGGGCTTGGAGACATAGGCCTCGCAGCCGCCCTGGCGAATGCGCTCCTCGTCCCCCTTCATCGCGAATGCGGTAACGGCGATGACGGGAATGACGTGAAGCTCGTCGTCCTCTTTCAGCCATTTGGTGACCTCAAGCCCCGAAACTTCCGGAAGCTGGATGTCCATCAGGATCAGGTCCGGGCGGTGCTTGCGCGCCAGATCAAGGGCTTCCATGCCGTTGCGCGTCTGAATGGTCGTATAACCGGACGCCTCGATAAGGTCCCGGAAGAGCTTCATATTCAGCTCGTTGTCCTCGACAATCATGACCTGTTTGGGCATCGTGCGTCCCTGTTCCTCTGACCGGCCTTGCAACCTTCCGGTAGATAGATAAGTTGCGGCGGAGCCGAATTCAGCCAGCCGGACCGCATTCACTTTAGCGGCACTTGGTTGATTAAAAGGTAAATTTCCCAAGGAAAAACGATGAAGAGCCAGAAAGAGACAGCGGCGGTAGAGAGCGCCGAAGCGACCGCCATCGCCATCCTCGGCTGGCTCGCCGGCGAGCCGGAACTGCTTTCGCGTTTCCTTTCGCTGACGGGCGTCCTGCCATCGGACGTGCGCCATGCGATGGACGATCCCGGCTTTCGCGCCGGCCTCGTCGATTTCCTGATGGCGCATGAGCCCACCCTTCTCGACTTCTGCGCGGCAACCGGCACGCGGCCGGAAACCGTTGTGGCGGCCCATGCGGTCTTGTCGGGGCCGCACGGCGACATCGATTTTTGAACCGGCAACGACACCCGCCGTGCCTGTGCACTGCGCGACGTCAGGCGACAGCCCGTCTTGAGACTCATGAACTTACGCGGTAATGTCGCGATGTTCAACTTTTGTTCCTGACATGCGCTCCGCTGCCACGCGATTTCCGGGTTTCTGTCGCGACTGCCTCTCCGGGCAGGCTGCGGACCTGCGCCGCTGTCGTGCCTGCGGCAGCCCGCGCCTTGTCTACCACCCCGAACTCGACGACCTGACGCTGGCCCATATCGACTGCGATGCCTTCTATGCGGCGATCGAGAAGCGCGACAATCCCGACCTGGCCGACAGACCGGTCATCATTGGGGGCGGCAAGCGCGGCGTGGTGTCCACCGCCTGTTATGTTGCGCGCATCCACGGCGTGCGCTCGGCCATGCCGATGTTCAAGGCGCTGGAAGCCTGCCCGGACGCGGTGGTGATCCGGCCCGACATGGAGAAGTATGCGCGCGTCGGCCGGCAGATACGCACCATGATGCAGGAACTGACGCCGCTGGTGCAGCCGCTGTCGATCGACGAGGCCTTCCTGGAGCTGAAAGGCACCGAGCGGCTGCATCACGACACGCCTGCCCGTGTGCTCGCCCGCTTCGCACAGCGGGTCGAGAAGGAGGTGGGCATCACCATCTCCATCGGCCTGTCCTATTGCAAGTTCCTCGCCAAGGTCGCCTCCGACCTCAACAAGCCGCGCGGCTTCTCCGTCATCGGCGAGGCGGAGGCGCTCGCCTTCCTCAAGGACAAGCCGGTTCGCATCATCTGGGGTGTCGGCAAGGCCTTCGCGCAGACGCTGGAGAGCGACGGTATCCGCACGGTCGGCCAGCTCCAGACCATGGAGGAGACGGACCTGATGCGGCGCTACGGCATCATGGGCAAGCGCCTCTTCAACCTCTCCCGCGGGCAGGACGACCGCGAGGTCCACGCCAATGAAGCGGCCAAGAGCGTATCGGCGGAAACCACCTTCTTCGACGATATCTGGCGCTATGACGATCTTGTCGCCCATCTGCGCCAGCTCAGCGAAAAGGTCGCGAGCCGCCTGCGCAAGTCGCAGATCGCCGGCCATACGGTGGTGCTGAAGCTCAAGAGCGCCGATTTCAAGAGCCGGACACGCAACCGCAAGCTCGAGGACCCCACCATGCTGGCCGACCGGATCTTCCGCACCGGCATGGAGCTCCTGCGCAAGGAAGCCGACGGCACGAAGTACCGGCTCATCGGCATCGGCGTCAGCGACCTCACCGATTCCGGCCGCGCCGACCCGCCCGACCTGGTCGATCCCGCCGCTAGCCGCCGCGCCGCGGCGGAAGCAGCGATGAACACGCTGCGCGACAAGTTCGGCAAGGCAAGCGTGGAGACCGGCTACACGTTCGGCCGCTCCGGCCCCGAGCGAACTCACGGAAAAGTGAGCCTGAAAGCCGTGGGGAAATTCGACGACCCGAGCGAATAAATCCCGGCAAACCGGCGTTTTCCTATGTATCGGGATGGCACGGCAGGGGACATCGGAACGGTGCATCAAGTGTTCCTTAAACCGGATGCACTAGGATTATCCCCGGTTTGTATTGCGTACGGGTGGGTTACATGAAGTTTCGTCTTGCCGCTGGCATGAGCATTCTGGGTCTGATGCTGAGTTGCACGAGCGCCCTTGGCGGCACGCTCGAAGGGCCGCTCCAGATCGTGGTGTCCAAGGATCTCCAGGAATTGAAGATCTACGATGGCGGCGTGGTCGTGGCGACCTCGCGCGTTTCCACCGGCAAGGCCGGCCACTCGACGCCGACGGGCATCTTCTCCATTCTCGAAAAGAAGCGCACGCACTTTTCCAATATCTATGACAGCGCACCGATGCCCTTCATGCAGCGGCTGACCTGGTCGGGTATCGCGCTGCACGCCTCCAACAGCGTGCCCTCCTACCCGGCTTCGCACGGCTGCGTGCGCCTGCCCAACGATTTCGCCAAGACGCTGTTTTCCGCCACCCGTCGCGGCGGGCATGTCCTGATCTCCGACCGGGACGTCGCGCCGCAACGCGTGGTTCATGCCGCCCTCTTCAAGCCCTCGATTGTCGTGCCGGATACGCCCCTGCTTTCCGATGCCGGCCTGCGGCCCGCGCTGATCGAGGCCGGCGACAAGAGTGTCGAGGTCGCGATGACCGAGCCCAAGCCGTCGGCGGTCGAACCCGTCGTCGTCAGGACCGAGCAGGACCCGATCCGTATCCTGATCACCCGCCGCGGCGAGCGCGAAGCGCTGCTCGACCTGCAAACGCTGCTCAACACGCTGGGTTACGACGCCGGCGCGCCGGACGGCCGCCACGGCAAGCAGACGATCACGGCGATCCGCGCCTTCCAGCTGGCGGAGGGATTGAAGGAGGACGGCATGGTGACGCCTGAGCTCGTTGCCGCCGTCTATGCCAAGGCCGGCAAGGGTGCACCGCCGAACGGCCAGATCCTCGTGCGGCAGAAGTTCAAGCCGCTCGTCGAGGAGGCGATCACCATCCGCCAGCCGGACGTCGCATTGGGCACGCATTTCCTGCTCGCGCGCGCCGTCGATGCCGACAAGGGCACAGCCGAATGGTACGGCGTGAGCATGGACAACCAGTTGCCGAAATCGGCCCTGAAGCGGCTCGGAATCACCACCGAGGCGGACGCGAGCGCGCCGGACGCGATCGCCCGCACGCTGGACCGGCTGGATATCCCCGAGGACATGCGCAACCGTATTTCCGGCCTGATGGGCGAAGGCGCGTCGCTGTCCATTTCCGACACGGGGCTTGGCCCGGAAACCGGCGACGGGACGGACTTCATCACCATCACACGCAAGGTGCAGAAGGCCGACGCGTCCGTCACGCAGGGCAGCAGGAAATCGAAAAAGAAAAAGTCGTCGGTGACGGTCATCAACTGACCCTCCGCGACGATGTCAACTAAGGCCACCCGGCATCCGGCGGATGGCCTTTTGCTTTGCGTGTTCACTCGCCAAGGCGGCGCAGCAGCTCGTCGTAATCCTCCTGCGCCGTCGCCAGCTGGCCTTCGTCGCCGGCCGCGCGCAGACGCTCGATCCGGGTCAGCATGAAGGCCTTGGCGTCCTCCTTCCGCCCCAGCTCGTAGGCAAGCACGCCGCGCTGGAACAGCAGGTCCTGCACGGTATCGAGGTCGTTATCCGCCTCGGCGATCGCCAGCACACGTTCCAGATACGGCTCGGCCTCCTGCTTTCGGCCCATCGCGTGCAGGTTCTGCGCCAGATTGGTCAGCACGGTCGTCAGGTTGGGGTGACTTTTGCCAAATATCTTCTCGCCGCGGGCGAGCACATCGAGATTTAGCGTGTAGGCCTGCTCGTAGAGCTTCGCCTCGTGCAGCTGATAGGCCTGCTTCTGGCGCACACCGGCACGCTGGTCGTCGCTGTAGCCGTCGTAACGGTCGGCGATCAGTGCCGCCTTGCCATATTGCTCGGCGGACAGCGCGTGGCTGGCGCTGTTGCCGGGGATCTTCGCGTAACCACCGAGCATTTCGGCATAGAGATAGCGGTCTTGAAGCTGGCGCCCGAGCGGGCGGCTGTCGCTGTCCGCCAGTGTCATGAGCTCCGCCAGGGCATCTATCCCGTCTTCAAACGGAACGACAGAAGAGCGGCTCGTGACGAGACCGATCATCGACAGGATGTCGCGGCGTTCGTCGATCAAATCCTGCCGCTTGCCGACATAGCTGCGCAAGACCTTCAGCTCATCCACCGCGTCGGTGCCGCTGAACTGCACGTTCTCGTCGTCGACGCGGCTGCGCATCAGCGCGACCCGCTGGCGAAGCTGCTCATCGTCGGCCGGTGCGGCCTGCTTTTCGATGGTGATCGTCTCGCGTTCTGCCATGGCAATAGACGGAAGGCTGAGGACGGCGAAGAGGCAATACACAAGGGCAGCGCGCAATCGCATCCGTTTCCTCCGGTTCCCTGTTGATGGTTACAGGTCAGGAATTGGCAAACGACGCCCTGAAGATCAAGATCGCAAACCGTCTTTTCGGACGGCCCGGGCGGCAGCGCAACGCGACCGCCTAGACCAACTCCACATCAAGCACGCCCGGCGCCGAGCGCAGGGCGGCTGCGATTTCGGGGGAGATGCGGAAGCGCTCGTTGAGTTCGACCTCGATTTCGCGCTGGCCGTTGTCCTTGATGACGATGAAGGACACGAGGCCGTCGCCCTTGGTGTTGAGATGGGCGGCGATGGACCGTAGCGGACCGGAATCACGCACATAGACGCGCAGCGCCTTCTGCGTCTGCAACGCTTCCTCCTCCAGCGAACGCAGCGTCTGGATGCGCAGGCCGATGCCTTCCGGCCGCTCCTCCGCCTGGACCGTCATGACCAGCGATTTACCGGGCTCCAGCAGATCGCGATACTGGTTCAGCATTTCGGAAAACAGCACGGCCTCGAACTGGCCGGAGGAATCCGAGAAGGCGACGATGCCCATCTTGTTGCCGGTGCGCGTCTTGCGCTCCTGCTTGGATGTGACGGTGCCGGCAAGGCGGCCGGCCGTCGCGCCGCGCTTTACCGCGACGGAGAAGTCGCCGTAGGTCTGTACGCGCATCTTCGACAGGATGGGTGCATAGGTATCGAGCGGGTGGGCCGAAAGATAGAAGCCGAGCACCTGGAACTCGCGGTGCAGCTTTTCCGAGGCAAGCCATGGCGTGTAGGCCGGCAGCGTGATGACCTCGGGTCCCGTCGCGGCCCCCATGCCGAAAATATCGCCCTGCCCGCTCGTCTTGTTCTCCTGGGCGCGCTGGGCTGCGCCGAGCAGCCGGTCCAGGCCGGCGATCATGGCCGCCCGGTCATGGCCGAAGCAATCGAAGGCGCCGGCGATGATGAGGCTTTCGAAGACGCGGCGGTTGACGAATTTCGGATCGATGCGGGTGCAGAAATCCTCCAGGCTCTTGAACGGCGTCGTGCCGCGCACCTCGACGATGTGCTGCACGGCGGCCTCGCCGACACCCTTGATGGCGGCGAGCGCATAATAGATGCGGTTCTCACCCGTTTCGAAATGCGCAAAGGACGTCTGGACCGACGGCGGAATGACCGCGATGCCGAGGCGCCCGGCATCCTGCCGGAAATCGTTCAGCTTGTCGGTGTTGGACATATCGTAGGTCATCGACGCGGCGAGGAACTCGACCGGGTAATGCGCCTTCAGATAGGCCGTCTGGTAGGAGACGATGGCGTAGGCTGCGGCGTGCGACTTGTTGAAACCGTAATTGGCGAACTTGGCGAGCAGGTCGAAGATCAGGTCGGCCTGCGGCTTGGACACGCCGTTCCTGACCGCGCCCTCGACGAAACGGGCGCGCTGCTTGTCCATCTCCTCCTTGATCTTCTTGCCCATGGCGCGGCGCAGCAGGTCGGCCTCGCCGAGCGAATAGCCCGAGAGCACCTGGGCGATCTGCATCACCTGCTCCTGGTAGACGATGACGCCCTGGGTCTCCTTGAGCAGGTGGTCGATCATCGGATGGATCGACTCGATCTCCTCTTCGCCGTGCTTGCGCGCATTGTAGACCGGGATGTTTTCCATCGGGCCCGGGCGATAGAGCGCGACGAGCGCGATGATGTCCTCGATGCAGTCGGGCCGCATGCCGATCAGCGCCTTGCGCATGCCGGCACTTTCCACCTGGAACACGCCGACCGTTTCGCCGCGCGAGAGCATTTCGTAGGTCAGCTGGTCGTCGAGCGGCAGGCTTTCGAGCTTGACCTCGATGCCGCGCTTGCGAATGAAGTCGACGGCGGTTTTCAGGACGGTCAGCGTCTTCAGGCCGAGGAAGTCGAACTTCACGAGGCCCGCCTGCTCCACCCACTTCATGTTGAACTGGGTGACGGGCATGTCGGAACGCGGGTCGCGGTACATCGGCACGAGCTGCGACAGCGGCCGATCGCCGATCACGATGCCGGCGGCGTGCGTGGAGGCGTGCCGGTAGAGGCCCTCGATCTTCTGGGCGATGTCGAGCAGGCGCGCGACGACCGGCTCCTTCTCCGCCTCCTCCTGCAGCTTGGGCTCCTCCTCGATCGCCTTGTAGAGCGGCGTCGGGTTGGCCGGGTTGTTCGGCACGAGCTTGCAGATCTTGTCGACCTGACCATAGGGCATTTCCAGCACGCGGCCGACGTCGCGCAGCGCGGCGCGGGCCTGCAGCGAACCGAAGGTGATGATCTGCGCCACCTGCTCGCGGCCGTATTTCTGCTGCACGTAGCGGATCACCTCTTCGCGGCGGTCCTGGCAGAAGTCGATGTCGAAGTCGGGCATCGAGACGCGTTCCGGATTGAGGAAGCGCTCGAAGAGCAGCGAGAAACGCAGCGGATCGACGTCGGTGATGGTGAGCGCATAGGCCACCAGCGAGCCCGCGCCCGAACCACGGCCCGGCCCGACGGGAATGTTGTGCTGCTTGGCCCATTTGATGAAGTCGGCAACGATGAGGAAGTAGCCGGGGAACTTCATGCGCTCGATGACGCTGAGTTCGAAATCCAGCCGCTCGCGGTAATCCTGCTCGGTGTAACCCGGCGACAGTCCCAGAAGGGCCATGCGGCTTTCAAGGCCTTCCACCGATTGCCGGCGCAGCTCTGCCGATTCGGCCCGCTCGGCCTCTTCCGGATCATCCGTGGCGCCGGTGAAGCGCGGCAGGATCGGGCCGCGCGTCTTCAGAACGAAGGAACAGCGCTGCGCGATCTCGACCGTGTTCTCCAAGGCCTCCGGCAGATCGGCAAACAGCGCCGCCATGTCCTTGCGGCTCTTGAGGTAGTGATCGGGCGACAGGCGGAACCGGTTGTCATCCGACACCATCGCATTGTGCGCGACCGCCATCAGCGCGTCATGCGCGTCGTAATCATCCGGCG
Source organism: Shinella sumterensis (assembly GCF_004514425.2). Classification (GTDB taxonomy): domain Bacteria; phylum Pseudomonadota; class Alphaproteobacteria; order Rhizobiales; family Rhizobiaceae; genus Shinella; species Shinella sumterensis. The sequence goes on along the minus strand of NZ_MYFN02000013.1, from coordinate 125,545 downwards.
CGGGGAAGAAGGGCTCGTTGGTCGCGACCAACGGCAAATCCTCGGCATAGGCGAGTTCGACCATGCGCCGCTCGTGCTGGCGGTCGTAACGGCCGTGGCGCTGCAACTCGATATAGAGGCGGTCGCCGAAGGCCGCCTTCAGCGCCTTGAGCCGCGCCTTGGCGACGGCCGGCTGGCCGGCGAGATACGCCATGTCGACCGGGCCGCCGAGGGCACCGGTCAGCGCGATCAGCCCCTCCGTGCCCTCCTCCAGCCAGCTTCTCGCGATGCGAACCGACTGACCGCTCTCGCCGCCGAGATAGGCGCGGCTGACAAGCTCCACCAGGCGCACATAACCGGCATCGGTTGCCGCCAACAGCACGATCGACGGCAGCTTGACGAGCTGCGCCTGCGAGCCGCGCCGCTCCCCCTCGCCTTCGTCTTCCATGTCGATCGACAGCTGGCAGCCGATCAGCGGCTGGATCCCGTCGCCGATCGCCTTCTGCGAAAACTCGAGCGCGGCGAATAGATTGTTCGTGTCGGTGATGGCGATGGCCGGCTGCTGGTCGGACACCGCCTTGCCGATGATCTTCTTGATCGGCAAGGCGCCCTCGAGCAGCGAGAACGCCGAATGCACGCGCAGATGCACGAATTGCGGCGTTTCCGCGATCTTCTCGCTGTCTGAGCCCGGTGCCGCTTCCGCCATCTGCTTCGTCCTTTCAATCAGGCAGGAAGCTTAAGCGGATTCGCACCCGCCTCGTCCAGACGGTTCTTGCCCTTGCACCCGATATCCACGCGGCAAGGCGCATTCCGTTGACGGATGCGGCGAAAATGTCAGATGCCGAAGAGAATGACGGAGAAGCTGGCGACGAACATTGCCATGGTGGTGAAGGCTGCGAGATCGCGAAGAAAGTCGGTCATTGGTGTCTCCCTTTCCTTTTATGTTTTTATTTTGTTCCACTCTTGTTCTCATGTCAACAGTTTTCCACAGCCCCTCTGGACCGCCGCCGCCAAGCGCAATACGGTCTGGTCGATCAACGGAGAATTGAGATGAAGTCGTTTGCCGCCGCCCTGCTGTTTTCCACGACCGTTCTGCCCGCCGGCGCGATCGCCGCCGACTTTCCGGCAGAACGCATCATCGCCATGGCGAGTGGCGACTGGAACAAGGACGGAACCGCGGATCTCGCCGTCATCGCGACCCCGGAAAACGACGGCGACGACAACGGGCTCTATGTCTATCTGGCCAAACCGAACGAAAGTCGGCTGACAGTCGCCCTGTCGCTGCCCAACGCCGTCTGGGGCAGCCTCACCCTGTTCGGCCAGGAGCCCGAGCTTGCCGCACTTGCCAACGGCTCCTTCACGCTGTCGACGAAGAACGAAGCCGTCGGCCGCGACCGTTGGCGCCAGTCGCTCACCATCGCCTATCGCAACTTCGATTTCATCGTGGCGGGCTACACCTTCACGTCCTACGACACGCTGAACCCCGACGGCGGGCAGGAATGCGACCTGAACGTCCTGACCGGCAAGGGAAAGAGCAGCGGCCGGCCGGTGGCCGGCCAGGCGCAGTTCGTTCTCCTGAAGGATTGGAAGGACGATATCGGCCGCTCGATCTGCGGCCTCGACAACTGATCCTGACGCGCGTCACCGCACGCCGGGTGCGGCCTCAGGCGAGTTCGCGCACGAGGCCGTCTTCGATCGTCACGCGGCGGTCCATCAGGCCCGCTAGCTCATGGTTGTGCGTGGCGATCATCGCAGCAAGCCCGGACTGGCGGGCAAGCGCCTCCAGCGCCTCGAAGACGTAGCCGGCGGTTTCCGGGTCGAGATTGCCGGTGGGCTCGTCGGCCAGAAGCAGAAGCGGCGCATTGGCCACGGCGCGGGCAATCGCCACGCGCTGCTGCTCGCCGCCGGAAAGCTCCGAGGGCCGATGGTCGGCACGGTGGCCGATGCGCATGTAATCGAGCAACTGCGCTGCGCGCTCGCGCGCTTCCGCCTTGGTGAGGCCGGAAATGAGCTGCGGCATCATGATGTTTTCGAGTGCCGTAAATTCCGGCAGCAGGTGGTGGAACTGGTAGACGAAGCCGATCTCGCCGCGACGGATGGCCGTGCGCTCGTCATCACCGAGGGTCGCGCAGGAATGGCCGTTGACGAGGACCTCGCCGGCATCGGGCTTTTCCAGCAGGCCCGCGATATGCAGCAGAGTCGATTTTCCGGTGCCGGACGGGGCGACGAGCGCGACCGTCTCGCCGCTCCGCAGCGTGAAATCGGCGCCGCGCAGGATCGACAGCGTGGTTTCGCCCTGGCCATAGTGCCGTTCGATGCCCTTCAGTTCCAAAGCGACGCGCGCAGTCATGCGTTCTGTTCCTATTCGTACCGAAGGGCCTGGACGGGATCGAGCTTGGAGGCGCGCCAGGCGGGGAAGATCGTCGCGAGGAACGACAGCGCCAGCGCCATGACGACCACCGATACCGTCTCGCCGGCATTCATGTCGGCAGGCAGCTGGCTCAGGAAGTAGAGTTCCGGGTTGAACAGCGTCGTGCCCGATATCCAGGAGAAGAACTGGCGGATGGATTCGACGTTGAGGCAGACGACGACGCCGAGCAGCACGCCGGCGAACGTGCCGACCGTACCGATGGCCGCGCCCGTCATGAAGAAGATGCGCATGATGGCGCCCGACGTCGCCCCCATGGTGCGCAGGATCGCGATGTCGCTGCCCTTGTCCTTCACCAGCATGATCAGGCCGGAAATGATGTTGAGCGCCGCGACCAGCACGATCAGCGTCAGGATCATGAACATGACGTTGCGCTCGACCTCGAGTGCGGAGAAGAACGTCTTGTTGCGCTGGCGCCAGTCGGTGATGAAGATCTGCCGCTCCGCTGCCGCCTCCAGCGGCTGGCGAAGTTCATCGACCGCATCCGGGTTGGACACGAACAACTCGATCGACTGCACGATGCCTTCGGCATTGAAATAGAGCTGCGCTTCCTCGAGTGGCATGTAGATGATCGACGCATCGTATTCCGACATGCCGATCTCGAAGATCGCCGAAACCGTATAGGTCTTCACGCGTGGGTTGACGCCGAGCGGCGTCACGTCGCCGTCCGGCGCGACGAGCGTGATCTGCCCGCCCGCGCTGAGACCGAGCTGCTCGGCCATGCGCGCGCCGATCGCCACGCCGCCCGTGGCGAAGCCGACGAGATCGCCTTCCTTGATGTGATCGGAGACGGCCTTCATCTTGGCGAGATCTTCGGGACGCACGCCGCGCACCAGCGCGCCGGTGCCCGCCCCCGCCGTGCCCGAGGCCAGCGTCTGGCCCTCGACGAGCGGGATCGCCATGGTGACGCCGGCCACTTTCGAAAGCCGCTCGGCCAGCTGGCCGTAGTTGGTCAGCGGCGTATCGATGGGCTGAACGATCATATGGCCGTTGATGCCGAGGATGCGGGAGATCAGCTCCGTACGGAAACCGTTCATGACCGCCATGACGATGATGAGCGTCGCCACGCCCAGCATGATGCCGATAAAGGAAAAGCCGGCAATGACCGAGATGAAGGCTTCCTTGCGCCGGGAGCGCAGGTAGCGCCAGGCGACCATCCGCTCGAAAGCGGAGAACGGGCGGCTCTTCTTGACGGCCTGGGCCTCTGTCGCCCCGCTCGCTGCGTCAGCCATGCTGTCTCCCTGTTACACCGGGAGCATGCCGCATGCCCCCCTCATCCGCCTGCCGGCACCTTCTCCCCGTGGGGGAGAAGGACAATGTCGCCACCTCCTCTTTCCTTCTCCCCGCCGGGGAGAAGGTGGCCCAAAGGGCCGGATGAGGGGGCGATTTCCGCATTCTCTGTTCCTGCTCTGCCCGTATCAATTCCCTGAAGTCAGGCGGTTGATCGCCGCCTCGATGGTCAGCGTCTCGCGTTCGCCGGTCTTGCGATCCTTGATCTCGACCTCGCCATTGGCGATGCCACGCGGACCGGCAATGATCTGGACCGGTGCGCCGATCAGGTCGGCGGTCGCGAATTTCGCACCCGCACGCTCGTCCTTGTCGTCGTAGAGAACGTCGATGCCGGCCTTCAGGAGCGCGTTGTAGATCGTCTCGCAGGCGGCGTCGCAGGCGGCATCGCCCGACTTCATGTTGATGACGATGGCCTCGAAGGGCGCGATGGCCTTGGGCCAGATGATGCCGTTCTCGTCATGCGAAGCTTCGATGATCGCCGGCACAAGGCGCGTCGGGCCGATGCCGTAGGAACCCATATGCACGGCATGTTCCTTGCCGTCGGGGCCCTGGACCTTGGCGCCCATCGTTTCGGAATACTTGGTGCCGAAATAGAAGATGTGGCCGACCTCGATGCCGCGGGCGGACAGGCGCTCGCCCTCCGGGATCGCATCGAAGGCCGCGGCGTCATGCATTTCGGACGTGGCCGCATAACGCGACGTCCACTTGTCGAAGATCGCCTTCAGTTCCGCGGCATCCTCGAAGTTGGTGTCTTCCGAGGGAATGTCGAGGTTCAGGAAGTCCTTGTGGCAGAACACTTCCGACTCGCCCGTATCGGCCAGGATGATGAATTCGTGGCTGAGGTCGCCGCCGATCGGGCCCGTATCGGCACGCATCGGAATGGCGCGCAGGCCCATGCGCGTGAAGGTGCGCAGATAGGCGGCGAACATGCGGTTATAGGCGTGGACCGCGCCTTCGCGGTTCAGGTCGAAGGAATAGGCGTCCTTCATCAGGAATTCGCGCGAGCGCATGGTGCCGAAACGCGGGCGGATCTCGTCGCGGAACTTCAGCTGGATATGGTAGAGATTGAGCGGCAGGTCCTTGTAGGACTTCACGAACGAGCGGAAGACGTCCGTGATCATCTCCTCGTTGGTCGGGCCGTAGAGCATCGGGCGCTCCTGGCGGTCCTTGATGCGCAGCATTTCCTTGCCATAGGCGTCGTAACGGCCGCTTTCCTGCCAGAGCTCGGCAGACTGCAGCGTCGGCATCAGAAGCTCGACGGCGCCGGCACGGTTCTGCTCCTCGCGGATGATCGCGTTCACCTTGTCCAGCACGCGCTTGCCGAGCGGCAGCCAGGTGTAGATGCCCTGGGACTGCTGCTTGATCATACCCGCACGCAGCATGAGCCGGTGGGAGACGATTTCAGCCTCCTTGGGATTTTCCTTGAGGATGGGCAGGAAGAAGCGGGAAAGACGCATAAGGAAGGGTTCCGAACTGACCGAACCGCCCTATGGGGGGAATCGGGCAAAATGACGTTGATTTTCACGCGTTCATAAACGCTTCGCGAAAGGAAGGAAACCCGGCAGGCCTCATGGGCGCGACGGCGCGAAGCACTGTCCACCGCTCTTGGCGGCTCGGAGGAATGTGGCAAAAAAAGGGGCGATCAATAACGGAAATTGCGCGCGGCTTGTCAATGGAAAAATTTTATTCCACTGTAGCAAAAATGCAAAAAAACCGGATGACAACGCCTAAGCTTTGGGCTAATTTCAGGTCACAAAACAGGCAGGAAGTGCAAATTCCAGCCAAATTCGCGGTCAAGTCTTGGGAGGATCAGATCTTTGGCGCGCGCAGACGCTGCCACCGCACAACGGATAGAGATCACGCGATACCTGTAAAACAAGGCTTTAAGCCTTGTTTTTTTTTTGACTTCATGCCGACGCCTTCCTTTACGTCAGAATTTTTCGGCGATGTCCACGGGACATAGGCGCGCACCCTCTTACGCTGCGACACTCGGCCTCACCGGCGCATCTCCGCGCCTTCATTTCCAGATCCTCGAAATTCCGCCTGCCCGCGCCATTTACAGGATGCGTATAACGCCAAAGCGCGCGACGTGCCAAAGGAACGGATTTCCTGGATATCCGCCGAACAGGAATGGAATGCTTCGGCCCTTGTCGGGCCGTTAACATATGCGGCAGGGCTATTCGAAGTCGGGATAGAGCTGCGGAAGGGAATCGATGCGGTAGCCGAAGCGCACGGACAGGATATACCAGCCGCCATAGATCAGCGCCGAGACAAGGGTGGTCATCAGGACCACGCGACCGCCGCGAAAGCGCGCCGGCGCGCTTTCCACGGAGCCGGGCACCACCTCGTTCGCCTCGGCCTGCGTGCGCAGTCCGAACGGCAGGACGGCGAAAAGCGTCATCCACCAGACGATGAAATAAACGGCAAAGTAGGAAACGAATTGCATGGGCGGCCCTCGTGCGACAGCGCCCTTTTACGCCGGGCGAACGCGAAGTTCAAATGGAAGACGGGCGGCGCGCTGTCACACCTGTTCGAGCTCGACCAGAGTGCCGAGGAAATCCTTGGGGTGCAGGAAAAGCACCGGCTTGCCGTGGGCGCCGGTCCTGGGGTTTCCGTCGCCCAGCACGCGCGCGCCACCGGCGACCAGCCTGTCACGCGCGGCGAAAATATCGTCCACCTCGTAGCAGATATGGTGCATGCCGCCCGATGGCGCCTTTTCGAGGAAGGCCGCAATCGGCGATGCCTCGCCCAGCGGCTCCAGCAGTTCGACCTTGGTGTTCGGCAGTTCGACGAACACCACCGTCACGCCATGCTCCGGCAGTGCCTGCGCCTGCGATACTTTCGCGCCCAAAGTATCACGATAGATCGCCGTGGCCGCGGCGAGATCCGGCACGGCGATGGCGATGTGATTGACCCTTCCGAGCATGTTATCCCCTCCGTTCAGAGCATCCTGCGTGGCCTGCCCCCTCATCCGGCATCATCGGAACAGCTAGCCCGGCAATCAGACCTTGGTCAGGAACACCGTCACGACGGGCTTCTTGCCCCAGATCTCGTTTGCGGTGGACCGCACCGCGCGGCGCACCGCTTCGCGCACCATTTCGAGATCCTTGCGGCGGGCCCGCGGAATGCTTTCGACGGCGCCGAGGATGGCATCGTAGAGCGTATCGCCCATATCCTCGCCCTCGTCGTCGAACTGCGGCAGGCCGAAGGGCTCGACCTCGGGATCGCCCATGAAATCGTAACGGCTGTCGAGCAGGACGCTGACGGCGACGTGACCGACGAAGGCCAGCTTGCGCCGCTCGCCGATCCCCATCTCCTCGAAATCGCCGATCAGGTTGCCATCCTTGAAGATGCGGCCGAACGGAGCGTGGTCGACGACTTCGGGCTCGCCGGGGGCAAGTTTCAGGACGTCGCCATTGCGCACGCGCGGGACCTTGCCGATGCCGGACTGTTCCGCAAGCTCAGCATGCGCCGTCAGATGGGCGGCTTCGCCGTGCACGGGCACGACGATCTTCGGGCGCACCCAGCCATACATCTGCTGCAGCTCGTGGCGACGGGGGTGGCCCGACACGTGCACCAGCGCCTCGGAATCGGTGATGATATGGATGCCCTGCTCGATCAGGCCGTTCTTGATATCGTTGATCGCCTTCTCATTGCCGGGAATGGCGCGCGAGGAGAAGATGATCGTATCGCCGGCGGTGAAGGCGACGTTGCGCATCTCGTCACGGGCGATCTTGGCCAGCGCCGCACGCGGCTCGCCCTGGCTGCCGGTGAGGATCACCACGACCTTGTCGCGGGGAATGTAGCCGAATTCGTCCTCGGCAATGAACGGTTTGATGCCTTCCATCAGGCCGATGTCGCGCGCCACATCCGTCACGCGCTTCATGGAACTGCCGAGCAGCAGCACCTCGCGCCCGGCGGCCTCGGCGGCGCGCGCAATCGAGCGGATGCGCCCGACATTCGACGAGAAGGTGGTGATGCCGACCCGGCCCTCGGATGCCTCGATGATCTTGGTGAGGCTTTCCGACACCTCGCGCTCGGACGGCGAAACGCCGTCGCGCAGGGCGTTTGTGCTGTCGCAGATCAGCGCCAGAACGCCCTCGTCGCCGAGCTTGCGGAAGCGCGTCTCGTCCGTCAGCGGACCAAGCGACGGCTCAAGGTCGATCTTCCAGTCGCCGGTATGGACGACCGTGCCGAGCGGCGTCTTGATCGCCAGCGACATGGGCTCGGGGATCGAGTGGTTGACACCGATCGCCTCGATTTCGAAGGGCCCGACATGGATGCGGTCGCCCTGCTTGAAGATCGTGACGGGAATTTCGACGCGGCTGCGCTCGTAGTCGCGCTTGGCCTCCAGCATGCCGGCCGTGAAAGGCGATGCATAGACCGGCACGTTGAGGCCGGGCCACAGGTCGTTCAGCGCGCCGTAATGATCTTCGTGCGCGTGGGTGATGATGATGCCCTTCAGCCGGTCGCGTTCCTTGGCCAGGAAGCGGATATCGGGCAGGACGAGATCGACGCCCGGCAAATCCGGTCCCGGGAAGGTGACGCCGCAATCGACCATGATCCACTGGCGGTTGGCCTTCGGGCCGTAGCCGTAGAGCGCCAGGTTCATGCCGATTTCGCCGACGCCGCCAAGCGGCAGGAACACCAGTTCGTCTTCTTGTGCCATCGTGTTCAAAACATCCTATCCAAAAAATACGTCGCCGGCCGCGATCAAGCGCGTGCCGCCGTCATCCGTCTCCAGCTTGAGGAGACCTGTATCATCAATTCCCGCAAAGCGCCCGGAAATCGAACGGTCCGGGAGATTGACCGTTATGTTTTCGCCGATGCCGCCGGCGACCTGCTTCCAGCGTTCCATGATCACGGCGATGCCCTGCCCGCCGTCCCACAAGGAAAGTGTCTTCGCCATCGACTGGAAGAGATGGGCGAAAAGCTCGTCGGGGGAAGCGGATACGCCGAAATCGCGCAGCGTCGCCACGGGATAGAGGCCCGCCTCCGGGGCGACGGCCACATTGATGCCGATGCCGATGACCAGCGCATGCCGGCCGTCGGCAAGCGTTTCCCCTTCCACGAGGATGCCGCAGACCTTGCGGCGCTCGATGAGGATGTCATTGGGCCACTTGATCAGCACATCGGGCGCATCGAGCGGCACCACGCGGCTGATCGCATCCTGCACCGCAACGGCGACGGCGAGCGGCAGGGAGCCGAGACGGTCCATCGGCGCCGCATCGATCAGCAGCAGCGAGGCATAGAGATTGCCGGGTTCGGAGAACCATGCTCGGCCGCGCCGCCCGCGGCCGCCGGTCTGGCGCACGGCGGTCACCCAGAGACCGGAAAGCGCGCCCTTTCGGGCGCGCTCCAGGCATTCCGTGTTGGTCGAACTCACATCCGTGAGCGCCTCGTGCCGGAAGTCGTCAAGCGACATCAGGCGAGGATGACCGGACCAGCTCAAAAGAAGGTCCGTGCCGCCGCTTCGGCTGCGTTGCCGATCGGCCCGCCGATCAGGATATAGCCGAGAACGAAGAGGCCGGAGAGACCGAAGACCAGCTTCAGCTCGCCAGAGGTGCGGGCGAATTCGCCGGTCGGCTCGTCGAACCACATCACCTTGATGACCCGCAGGTAATAGTAGGCGCCGACGACCGACGACAGCACGCCGATGATGGCGAGCGCATAGAGATGCGCCTCGATCGCCGCCATGAACACGAAGTACTTGGCGAAGAAGCCGGCCATGGGCGGAATGCCGGCAAGCGAGAACATGAGGACCGTCAGGACGGTCGCCATGAAGGGATTGGTCGAGGACAGACCCGCGAGGTCGTTGATATCCTCGACATTGCCGCCTTCCTTGCGGCGCATGGCAAGGATGCAGGCGAAGGTACCGAGCGTCATGACCATGTAGATGAGCATGTAGAGCGCGACGCCGCGCACACCGGCCATGGAGCCGGCGGCAAGGCCGACCAGCGCATAGCCCATATGGCCGATGGAGGAATAGGCCATCAGGCGCTTGATGTTCTTCTGGCCGATGGCGGCGAACGAACCGAGCAGCATCGAGGCGATCGAGATGAAGACGATGACCTGCTGCCAGTCGGCGACGACGGGCTCGAAGGCATCGATGACGATGCGCACGAGCATGGCCATGGCGGCGACCTTCGGCGCGGCCGCGAAGAAGGCCGTGACCGGGGTCGGCGCGCCTTCATAGACGTCCGGCGTCCACATGTGGAACGGCACGGCGGAGATCTTGAAGGCAAGGCCGGCAAGGATGAAGACCAGGCCGAAGACGAGACCGAGCGAACGGCCCTCGGCGGTCAGCGCGGAGGCGATTTCCTGGAAGCCGATCTGGCCGGTGAAGCCGTAGACCAGCGACATGCCGTAGAGCAGCATGCCCGAAGACAGCGCGCCGAGCACGAAGTACTTCAGGCCGGCTTCCGTCGAGCGCAGGCTTTCGCGGTTGATGGCGGCGACGACATAAAGCGCGAGCGACTGGAGTTCCAGCGCCAGATACAGCGACAACAGGCTGTTGGCAGAGATCATCAGCAGCATGCCGAGCGTCGACAGCACGATCAGCACCGGGAACTCGAAGCGGTCGAGCTGGTCGGAACGCGCGTGACCGACCGTCATGACCATGGCCGTGATCGAGCCGATCAGCGCCAGCACCTTCATGAACCGTGCGAACGGGTCTGAGATGAATGCGCCGCCATAGGCCTGGCCCTCGCCCGTGGCGAGCACCAGCCAGAGGCCGGAGATGATGAGCAGCGCGACGGCAAGCCCCGTGACCGTCGTCCCGGAGCGTTCGCCCGAGAAGACACCGATCATCAGCAGGGCCAGGGCGCCAACGGCCAGAATGATCTCCGGCATCGAGAGCTGCAGGCTGGCGAGGATTGTATCAGCAGTCATGTCTAGGGTCCCGTCGTCAGTTCGCCAGAAGCGCAACAGAGTGCTGCGCCGCTTGCAGAGCCGCGGAATATTGGTTGAGCAGGGCGTCGACCGAAGCCGCCGTCACATCGAAGACCGGTGACGGATAGACACCGAAGAAGATGGTCAGGATACCCAGCGGATAAAGCAGGAGCTTTTCACGGCCCGAGAGATCGAGCAGCGACTTCAGGCTTTCCTTCTCGAGCGCACCGAAGATCACCCGCCGGTAGAGCCAGAGCGCATAGGCGGCCGAGAGGATGACGCCGGTGGTCGCAAAAAGCGCAACCCAGGTGTTGGCGCGGAAGACGCCGAGCAGCGTCATGAACTCGCCGACGAAGCCGGACGTGCCGGGAAGGCCGACATTCGCCATGGTGAACAGCATGAAGGCGACGGCGTATTTCGGCATGTTGTTGACGAGACCGCCATAGGCCGAGATCTCGCGGGTGTGCAGCCGATCATAGACCACGCCGACGCAGAGGAAGAGCGCGCCCGAGACGATGCCGTGCGACAGCATCTGGAAGATGGCGCCCTGCAGGCCCTGCGCATTCGCCGCGAAGATGCCCATGGTGACGTAGCCCATATGGGCGACCGACGAATAGGCGATCAGCTTCTTGATGTCGTCCTGCATCATGGCCACCAGCGAGGTGTAGATGATGGCGATGACCGACAGCGTGAAGACGAAGGGCGCGAAATAGTCCGAGGCGAGCGGGAACATCGCGAGCGAGAAACGGATGAAACCGTAGCCGCCGAGCTTCAGGAGCACACCTGCCAGGATGACCGAACCCGCCGTCGGCGCCTGAACGTGCGCGTCGGGAAGCCAGGTATGCACCGGCCACATCGGCATCTTCACCGCGAAGGACGCGAAGAAGGCGAGCCACAGCCAGGTCTGCATGTGGGCCGGGAAGTTGTAGGCGAGCAGTTCCGTGATGTCGGTCGTGCCGGCCTGCCAGTACATCGCCATGATGGCGAGCAGCATCAGCACCGAGCCGAGCAGCGTGTAGAGGAAGAACTTGTAGGATGCGTAGACGCGATCCTTGCCGCCCCACACGCCGATGATGATGAACATCGGAATGAGGCCCGCTTCGAAGAACACGTAGAACAGCACGATGTCGAGCGAGACGAAGACGCCGACCATGAACACTTCCAGAAGCAGGAAGGCGATCATGTAAGCCTTCAGGCGCTTCTCGATGGTGTTCCAGCTCGCCAGCACGCAGAACGGCATCAGGAAGGTCGAGAGGATGACGAACAGCATGGAGATGCCGTCGACGCCCAGATGGTAGGAGATGCCGGTGCCGAGCCATTCATGCTTCTCGGTCATCTGGAAACCGGGGTTCGAATAGTCGAAGCCGATCCAGATGAAGAGCGAGAGCACGAAGGTGAAGACCGTCGTTAGCAGCGCGACATTCAGGATGTTGCGGCGGCCGTACGGGCTGTCTTCACGCGTCAGCAGCAGAAGCGCCACGCCGACGAGCGGGAGAAAGGTGACCGCTGAAAGAATGGGCCAATCGGTCATCAGAGGGAACTCCCGAGCATCATCCAGGTGACGAGTGCTGCAATACCCAGCAGCATCGCGAATGCGTAGTGATAGAGGTAACCGGTCTGGAGACGCACGACACGGTCGGTGACGTCGACGACGCGGGCGGCGACACCGTTCGGGCCGAGACCGTCGATGACGGCGCCGTCACCCTTCTTCCAGAGGAACCGGCCCAGAGCCTTTGCCGAACGCACGAAGAGGAAATCGTACAGTTCGTCGAAGTACCACTTGTTGAGCAGGAACTGGTAGAGGCCGCGGTGCTGTTCCGCCAGATATTTCGGGGTCTCCGGCGAGCGGATGTACATGTACCAGGCGGTGACGAAGCCGAGTGCCATGGCGGCGAACGGGCTCCACTTCACCCACAGCGGGACGTGGTGGTACTCGTTGACGAGGTCGTTGCCCGGCAGCGTGAACAGAGCGCCCTGCCAGAACTCGCCGTAGTGATGGCCGAAGAAATATTCGACGAAGATCACACCGGCGAAGATCGCGCCCACGCCCAGAATGTAGAGCGGGATCAGCATCACGGCCGGCGATTCGTGCACGTGGTGCATGACGTCTGCGGATGCGCGCGGCTTGCCGAAGAAGGTCATGAAAGCCAGGCGCCAGGAATAGAAGCTCGTGAAGAGCGCGGCGATGACCAGGAGCACGAAGGCGAAGCCGGCGATCGGGCTGTGCGACGCGAAGGTCGATTCGATGATCGCATCCTTCGAGAAGAAGCCGGCGAAGCCGATGACCGTGCCCGGGATGCCGACGCCGGTCAGCGCGAGCGTGCCGATCGTCATCATCCAGAAGGTGATTGGGATGTGCTTGCGCAGGCCGCCCATGTAGCGCATGTCCTGCTCGCCATCGACGGCGTGGATGACGGAACCCGCGCCGAGGAACAGCAGGGCCTTGAAGAAGGCGTGCGTGAACAGGTGGAAGACGGCCGCGCCATAGGCGCCGATGCCGAGCGCCACGAACATGTAGCCGAGCTGCGAGCAGGTCGAGTAGGCGATCACGCGCTTGATGTCGTTCTGCACGAGGCCGACGGTCGCGGCGAAGAAGGCCGTGATCGCGCCGACGAGCGTGACGACCATCAGGGCATCATGCGACAGTTCGAAGACCGGCGACATGCGGGCGACGAGGAAGACGCCTGCGGTGACCATGGTCGCGGCATGGATGAGGGCCGAAACCGGGGTCGGGCCTTCCATGGCGTCCGGAAGCCAGGTGTGCAGCAGGAACTGCGCCGACTTGCCCATCGCGCCCATGAAGAGCAGCAGGCAGGTGGCCGTCAGCGCATGCGACTTGTCGAGCGACATGCCGAACAGGTTGATGACGGGTTCAGCGGCATCCGCAGCGCCTTCGGCCGGCAGATAGGTGGCGGCGGTCGCGAAGATCGTTTCGAAATTGATCGAGCCGAACAGCACGAAGACGCAGGAAATGCCGAGAATGAAGCCGAAGTCACCGACGCGGTTGACGATGAACGCCTTCATGGCGGCCGCGCTGGCCGAGGGCTTCTTGTACCAGAAACCGATCAGCAGATAGGACGCCAGACCCACGCCTTCCCAGCCGAAGAACATCTGCAGCAGGTTGTCGGCCGTCACCAGCATGAGCATGGCGAAGGTGAAGAGCGAGAGATAGGCGAAGAAGCGCGGCCGATGCGGATCGTGGTGCATGTAGCCGATCGAGTAGATGTGCACGAGCGTCGAGACCGTGTTGACCACGACGAACATCACGGCCGTCAGCGTATCGACGCGGAACGCCCATTCGACATCGAGGTTGCCGGACTGGATCCAGCGCAGCACGCTGACCTTGATCATCTCCGTCTCGCCCATGGCGACGTCGAAGAAGACGATCCACGACAGCACGGCGGCGATGATCATGAACCCGGACGTGACGTATTCCGATGCCTTGGCGCCGATGGCGTTGCCGCCGATGCCGGCGATCAGGAAGCCGATCAGCGGAAGAAAGACGATTGCCTTGATGATGGTATCCATGACCCGATCAGCCCTTCATCACGTTGACGTCTTCGACGGCGATCGAACCGCGGTTACGATAGAAGACGACGAGAATTGCAAGACCGATGGCCGCTTCCGCAGCCGCGACGGTCAGAATGAACAGCGCGAAGACCTGGCCGACGATGTCGTTCAGGAACGCCGAGAACGCGATCATGTTGATGTTGACCGCAAGCAGGATCAGTTCGATCGACATCAGGATGACGATGACGTTCTTCCGGTTGAGGAAGATGCCGAAGACGCCGAGGGTGAAGAGGATGGCGCTGACCGTGAGATAGTGGGAAATACCGATTTCCATGATGCTTTTCCTTGTCCGCGCGGCCTCAGATGCCCTGCCCGGGCTTCACCTTGACCACCTCGACGGCGGTTTCCGGCGTACGGGCAACCTGCTGCGAGATGTTCTGGCGCTTGATGTTTGGCTTGTGGCGCAGCGTCAGCACGATCGCGCCGATCATGGCGACGAGCAGCACGAGGCCGGCGATCTGGAAGAAATAGACGTAGTGCGTATAGAGCACGTCGCCGAGCGCTGCCGTGTTGGTCCGTTCCGCCACCGGCGGGATCGGCATGGAGATGTTCGAGGCGATTTCCGGCGAAAGCGTCGAACCGCCGATGACGACGATGAGCTCGATGGCCAGGATGACGCCGATGAGCGCGCCGACCGGTGCATATTCAAGCACGCCCGCACGCAAGGCGGCGAAGTCGATGTCCAGCATCATGACGACGAAGAGGAAGAGAACCGCGACGGCGCCGACATAGACGACCAGCAGGATCATCGCCAGGAACTCGGCGCCCGTCAAAAGGAACAGGCCCGCCGCGTTGAAGAAGGTGAGGATCAGGAACAGCACGGAATAAACCGGGTTCCTCGACGCGATCACCATGAAGGCGGACGCCACCGCCACGAAGGCGAACAGATAGAAGAATAGAGCCTGCAGACCCATTTTGGTGCCTTTTCGTCTTCCCCGGAGAAGGTCCCCCCTCCCCGTCGAAGCCTGACGACCCTCTCGTCAGGCACTTGAAATTCAATACGCCCCGCCGATCAGCGGTAAGGCGAGTCCATCGCGATGTTGCGGGCGATTTCCCGCTCCCAGCGATCGCCGTTCTCGAGGAGCTTCTGCTTGTCGTAGTAGAGCTCTTCGCGCGTCTCGGTCGAGAACTCGAAGTTCGGACCTTCGACGATGGCGTCGACCGGGCAGGCTTCCTGGCAGAAGCCGCAATAGATGCACTTCACCATGTCGATGTCGTAGCGCACCGTGCGGCGGGTGCCGTCGTTGCGGCGCGGACCGGCCTCGATGGTGATGGCCTGGGCAGGACAGATCGCCTCGCACAGCTTGCAGGCGATGCAGCGCTCTTCACCGTTCGGGTAACGGCGCAGCGCATGCTCGCCGCGGAAGCGCGGAGAGACCGGGCCCTTTTCGAAGGGATAGTTCACCGTTGCCTTCGGGCGGAAGAAGTAGCGCATCGACAGGAAGAACGCGCCGACGAATTCCTTGAGGAACAGCGAATTTACGGCTTGCGAAAGACTAGCCATTTCAAGCTCCAATGCTGCTGAGGCGGGAGACGGTCATCATGGCGACCAGCCCGTGAGCTTCAGCACGAATGCGGTAATGACGACCATGGCAAGCGAGATCGGAAGGAAGATCTTCCAGCCGAGACGCATGAGCTGGTCGTAGCGGTAGCGCGGCACGAAGGCCTTCACCATCGCGAACATGAAGAAGACGAGAAGCGCCTTCAGGACGAACCATACGATGCCGGGAACCCAGTTCAGGAACCAGACGTCGACCGGAGGCAGCCAGCCGCCGAGGAAGAGGATCGTGGTCAGCGCGCACATCAGGCAGATGGCGGCATATTCGCCGAGCATGAACATCATGTACGGGGTGGAGCCGTACTCGACCATGAAGCCGGCGACGAGTTCGGATTCCGCTTCCGGAAGGTCGAAAGGCGGGCGGTTCGTCTCGGCCAGCGCCGAGATGAAGAAGACCACGAACATCGGGAACAGCGCCAGCCAGTGCCAGTCGAGGAACGACGGCGGCAGGCCGAGGCGCGTGCCGAGACCGTCGCTCTGCGCGTTGACGATATCCGACAGGTTCAGCGAACCGACGCAGAGCAACACGGTGACGATGACGAAGCCGATCGACACTTCATAGGACACCATCTGTGCGGCCGAACGCAGCGCGCCGAGGAACGGGTACTTCGAGTTCGAAGCCCAGCCGCCCATGATGATGCCGTACACTTCGAGCGACGAGATCGCGAAGATGTAGAGGATGCCGACATTGATGTTGGCGATCATCCAGCCGTCGTTGACCGGGATCACCGCCCAGGTCGCCAGCGCCAGCGTCACCGAAACGAGCGGGGCCAGCAGGAAGATGACCTTGTTGGCCGTTGCCGGGATGACCGGCTCCTTGAAGACGAACTTCAGAAGGTCGGCGAAGGACTGCAGCAGGCCGAAGGGGCCGACGACGTTCGGGCCGCGGCGCAGCTGAACGGCCGCCCAGATCTTGCGGTCTGCCAGAAGGATGAAGGCGATCGACACCAGAAGCAGCACCAGCAGCAGAAGCGACTGGGCCACGATGATGAGGCCGGGCCAGACATAGGTCGAAATGAAAGCGTCCATAACGTCTTATTCCTTCGCGCTCATTCCGCCGCGGCTTTGAAATTGTTGCGGGCAAGCGCCGAGCATTCGGCCATGACCGCGGAGGCGCGCGCTATCGGGTTCGTCAAATAGAAGTCTTTGATCGGAGACGCAAACCCGGAATTCGCCATCGTCCCGCCTTTTTTCGCAAGGGCCGAGAGATCGGCGATTTCGCCCGGTGCGATCTCGTCGATCGCGGCGAAATGCGGGTGCGCGGCATAGAGTTTTGCACGCAGCTGGACGAGCGAATCGAACGGCAGCTTCTTGCCGAGAACGTCGGAAAGCGCACGCAGGATCGCCCAGTCCTCGCGGGCGTCGCCCGGTGCGAAGCCGGCGCGGTTGCCCATCTGGACGCGGCCTTCCGTGTTGACCCAGGTGCCCGACTTCTCGGTATAGGTCGCGCCCGGCAGGATGACATCGGCGACATGCGCCGCGTTGTCGCCATGCGAGCCGATATAGACGGTGAAGGCGGACTTCTTCGCGAAGTCCATCTCGTCGGCGCCGAGCAGGAAGAGCACGTCGGTGCCGTCAAGCATCTCGGCGGCCGCCTTGCCGCCCTCGCCCGGCACGAAGCCGAGGTCGAGCGCACCGACGCGGGCAGCGGCGGTGTGCAGCACGGCAAGGCCGTTCCAGCCGGCCGTGACCGCACCGACAGTCTCCGCAAGCGCCGAGACGGCCGAGAGAACGGCCAGCCCATCGGCGCGCGACAGCGCGCCCTGGCCGACGATGATCATCGGACGCTCGGCCTTCTTCAGCGTTTCGGCAAACGAGATCGAACCGTTGAGGAGGCCGGACAGCGTGTCCGTGCCGGCGCCGAGATATTCGTAGCCGTAGCGCAGTTCGCCCTGCTCGCCGATCACGCCGATCGGGAAGTTGTCCATGCGCCAGCGCTTGCGGATGCGGGCGTTGAGCACGGCGGCTTCGAGGCGCGGGTTGGAGCCGACGATGAGCAGCGCGTCGGCCTGCTCGATGCCTTCGATGGTCGGGTTGAAGATATAGCTTGCACGGCCGAGCGACGGGTCGAGCACCGAACCGTCCTGGCGGCAATCGATGTTCACGGAACCGAGCGAGGTCATCAGCTCGCGCAGCGCGTAGATTTCCTCGACGGAGGCCAGATCGCCGGCGATGGCGCCGATGCGGTCGCCCGGCTTGCCGGCAACGGCTGCCTTGATGGCGCCGAAGGCCTCGGCCCAGGAGGCGGGCTGCAAGCGGCCGTCCTTGCGGACATACGGACGGTCGAGACGCTGGGTCTTCAGGCCGTCCCAGATGAAGCGGGTCTTGTCGGAGATCCACTCTTCGTTGATCTCTTCGTTGACGCGCGGCAGGATGCGCATGACTTCGCGACCGCGCGTATCGACGCGGATGGCCGAGCCGACGGCGTCCATGACGTCGATGGATTCGGTCTTGTTCAGCTCCCACGGACGGGCCGTGAAGGCGAAGGGCTTGGAGGTCAGCGCGCCGACCGGGCAGAGGTCGACGACGTTGCCCTGGAGCTCCGAGGTCATCGCCTGCTCGAGATAGGTGGTGATCTCGGCGTCTTCACCGCGGCCGATCAGGCCGAGCTCGGTGATGCCGGCGACCTCGGTCGTGAAACGAACGCAGCGCGTGCAGTGAATGCAGCGGTTCATGATCGTCTTGACGAGCGGGCCGATATACTTGTCCTCGACCGCGCGCTTGTTCTCAGCGTAGCGCGACGAATCG
This sequence comes from Shinella sumterensis, assembly GCF_004514425.2. Lineage (GTDB taxonomy): Bacteria > Pseudomonadota > Alphaproteobacteria > Rhizobiales > Rhizobiaceae > Shinella > Shinella sumterensis. The sequence goes on along the minus strand of NZ_MYFN02000013.1, from coordinate 107,081 downwards.
ATGCCGAAGGCCATCGCCTGGTCCTGCAGGTCGCATTCGCCGCCCTGGTCGCAGATCGGGCAATCCAGCGGGTGGTTGATGAGCAGGAACTCCATCACGCCTTCGCGCGCCTTCTTGACCATCGGCGTGGTCGTGAAGACTTCCGGCGGTTCGCCGTTCGGGCCCGGCCGCAGGTCGCGCACGCCCATGGCGCAGGAGGCCGCCGGCTTCGGCGGGCCGCCCTTCACCTCGACGAGGCACATGCGGCAGTTGCCGGCGACCGAAAGCCGCTCGTGGAAACAGAAGCGCGGAACTTCGGCGCCCGCCTCCTCGCACGCCTGAAGCAGCGTGAAGTGGTCAGGGACTTCGATTTCTTTTCCGTCGACGATCAGCTTTGCCATATCTCAATCCCGCTTTGACGCGAAACCGCGTCTCACCAGCGCCATTCTCTCTCCGGCCTTCGGCCCGGGACGTGACCCGGTCCTTTGCCTTCGTTTCTACTGCCGGTCCGGGCGGGTCTTTCCCCTGCCCTTCGCCAGCGTCCTTGCCTGCTCCACCCAGCCATCGCGGGCAATCCGCCCGCCAGCGCCGAGTTCGGCCTCGATCCTTGCGACATCCGCGTCCCCGAGGGCTGCGATGTCGGCGTAGCGCGTGAAGCCCATGCCGTTCAGCACCTGCTCCAGCTTCGGCCCGATGCCCGAAATCATCTTCAGGTCATCGGCCTTGGCGGCCTTCTTCACCGGCGCCGTGCGCACCGGCTTTTCGTCCGCCGGCTTCGGCGTCGCGGTCTTGTCCCGCGCCACCTTCGCCTTCCGTTCGACGGCGGGCGTTTGCGCCTTCGCCACCGGTTCCTTCGGCACCACCCTCAGCACCGGCTTTGCCCCGACCGGCTCAGCCTTGGCCCTGGCGGCCAGATCCGCCGCCTCGTCCAGCGCCGCCTTGGCCTGTCCCGCGGCCCCCTGCATCAGCCCCAGCATCGCGCCGGCCATCTGGCCGGCAAGCCCGAAGCCGATCGCCGCCGTCGCGGCCATCGCCGCGACCGGATGCGCCATCAGCGGATGCAGCGGCACATCGGGCACATCCTTCAACCACTGCGCCATCCCGAAGGGGTCGTCGCCGGCCGCTTCGGCCGGCGGGACATTGGTGGCATTTCCATCCTGTCCGGCCGGCGTCTTCATCGTCTTACTCCGCTGCTTCCAGCACCGCGCCATGCGCCATGGCATTGGCGGTGTACTGGTCGATCCGCGCCTCGATCTCGGGGCGGAAATTGCGGATGAGGCCCTGGATCGGCCAGGCGGCCGCGTCGCCAAGCGCGCAGATCGTGTGACCTTCGATCTGCTTGGTGACGTCGAACAGCATGTCGATCTCGCGCTTCTGCGCGTTGCCGCGCACCATGCGCTCCATCACGCGCATCATCCAGCCCGTGCCTTCGCGGCAGGGCGTGCACTGGCCGCAGCTCTCGTGCTTGAAGAAGGCCGAGATGCGCCAGATCGCCTTGATGATGTCGGTGGAGCGATCCATGATGATCATGCCGCCGGTGCCGAACGAGGACTTCACCTCGCGCAGGCCGTCGAAGTCGAGCGTGACGTTCATCATGTCCTCGGCCTTGACGACCGGGCAGGATGCGCCGCCGGGAATGACAGCCAGCAGGTTGTCCCAGCCGCCGCGAATGCCGCCGCCGTGCTTCTCGACCATCTCCTTGAAGGAGATGCCCATGCTTTCCTCGACGGTGCAGGGCGTGTTGACGTGGCCCGACATCATGAACAGCTTGGTGCCGACATTGTTCGGGCGGCCGAACGAGGAGAACCAGCCGGCGCCGCGGCGCAGGATCGTCGGGGTGACGGCGATCGACTCGACGTTGTTGACGGTCGTCGGGCAACCGTAGAGGCCCATATTGGCCGGGAATGGCGGCTTCAGGCGCGGCTGGCCCTTCTTGCCCTCGAGGCTTTCGAGCAACGCGGTCTCTTCGCCGCAGATATAGGCGCCGGCGCCGTGGTGGACGAAGACATCGATGTCATAGCCCAGCTTGTTGTTCTTGCCGAGCAGGCCCGCGTCGTAGCACTCGTCGATGGCCGCCTGAAGCGCCTCGCGCTCGCGGATGAACTCGCCGCGCACATAGATATAGGCGGCATGGGCCCCCATGGCGAAGGATGCGACGACGCAGCCCTCGATCAGCGTATGCGGATCGTGGCGCAGGATATCGCGGTCCTTGCAGGTGCCGGGCTCGGATTCGTCGGCGTTCACGACGAGATAGTGCGGGCGGCCGTCGGATTCCTTCGGCATGAAGGACCATTTGAGACCGGTCGGGAAGCCGGCGCCGCCGCGGCCGCGCAGGCCGGACGCCTTGATCTCGTTGATGATCCAGTCGCGGCCCTTTTCGAGAAGCTGCTTGGTGCCGTCCCACTGGCCACGGGCCATGGCGCCTTTCAGCGACCTGTCCTTGGTGCCGTAGATATTGGTGAAGATGCGATCCTGATCTTTAAGCATGGTTCACCTCTTTACCGCGGCTTCTTGCCGAAAACGCGGATGTACTCCGCTTCGCCGCCCTTGGCGAGCGCCTTGGCCTGCTTGACCCAGTCGTCGCGCTCGATGCGGCCCTTGAAGTTCAGATAGCCGTCGACCCACTCGCGCTCGGCCTTCTTCCAGGACGCGACCTGCGCAAAGGTGAAGATGCCGAGTTCGTGCAGGGTGCCTTCGATCTTCGGGCCGACGCCGGAGATCAGCTTGAGGTCGTCGACCGTGGCCGGGCGCTCGATGCCGGCCGGACGGTTCTTGTCGTTCAGCGACGGCTTGGCGCCGGCAGCCGCCGGCTGCTTTTCGTCGGCGTCGCCACCCTCGGCGCGCGTTTCGCCCTTTACCTTGGCGTTGGCGGCGGCTTCCGCCTTGGCCGTCAGCGGCGTCTTGACCGTCGGATCGGTTTCAGCGGCGTCCGTCTTCGGCTTGGCGGCATTCGACGGGGGAACGCTGACGCTCTCATCCGCCGTCTTGCGGCTGCGCGGCGCCGTCTTGCCGACGGCGGCGTCCGACGCGGTGAGGCTGGTGAGGCCGCCGGCCGGTGCGGAGAAGACGCGCTCGATCTGCGGACCGGTCGCCACTTCGGCGCCCTCGCCCGCGTCGAAACGGTCGATGATGGTCTCCAGCCGCTCGGGCGTCAGGTCTTCGTAGCTGTCCTTGAAGATCATGATCATCGGCGCGTTGACGCAGGCGCCCTGACACTCGACCTCTTCCCAGGACAGCGTGCCGCTCTCGTTGCGGTGGAAGGGCTCCGGATGGATGCGCTTCTTGCAGACATTGATCAACTCTTCCGCGCCGCGCAGCATGCAGGGCGTCGTGCCGCAGACCTGGATATGGGCGCGCGTGCCGACCGGCAGAAGCTGGAACTGCGTGTAGAAGGTCGCGACTTCGAGCACGCGGATATAGGCCATGTCGAGCATGTCGGCGACGGATTCGATCGCCGCCTTGGTGACCCAGCCATCCTGTTCCTGCGCCCGCATGAGCAGCGGGATCACGGCCGACTGCTGGCGGCCCTGCGGATACTTGTTGATGGTCGCCCTGGCCCAAGCCGCATTCTCCTCGGTGAAGGCGAAGCTGGCGGGCTGAACATTATCATCGGCTAGTCGACGAACGGACATTCTGTAACGCCTTGTCTCAGTTAATCTGCCGGCACTGCGTTCTCGTCGTGTTGACGAACTCGCAGGCGTAGACAGACTTCTCTTTCTGCATGAATAGGACGTAACGGCTGCCATTCGGCGCCGCCGCCTTGATCTCATAGCCCTGCCCCGCCAGTTGGCCGATCGTCGACGACGCGTTGCCCTCGCCGCCCTCCTGCGCAAGCGCAGGCACGGCGGTCAGGACAGCGGCGACGATGGCAAGGGCGGCTTTCGGCATCAGCGGTCAACCTCGCCGAACACGATATCCAGCGAGCCCAGGATCGCCGAGACGTCGGCAAGCTGGTGGCCACGACAGATGAAATCCATCGCCTGCAGGTGGGCATAGCCCGGGGCGCGGATCTTGCAGCGATACGGCTTGTTGGTGCCGTCGGCGACGAGATAGACGCCGAATTCGCCCTTCGGCGCTTCGACGGCCGCATACACCTCGCCCGCCGGCACGTGATAGCCTTCGGTATAGAGCTTGAAGTGGTGGATGAGCGCTTCCATCGAACGCTTCATTTGGCCGCGCTTCGGCGGAACCATCTTGCCGTCGATGGAGGAGACCGGGCCGACCTTGGCGTCGCCGAGCAGGCGGTCGACGCACTGGCGCATGATCTTCGCCGATTCGCGCATCTCGATCATGCGGATGACGTAACGATCGTAGCAGTCGCCGTTCTTGCCGATCGGAATATCGAAGTCGAGGTCGGAATAGCACTCGTAGGGCTGCGAGCGACGCAGGTCCCAGGCCGCGCCCGAGCCACGCACCATCACGCCCGAGAAGCCCCAGGCCCAGCAGTCTTCCAGCTTCACGACGCCGATATCGACGTTGCGCTGCTTGAAGATGCGGTTGCCTGTCAGAAGCGCGTCGATATCGTCGACGGTCTTCAGGAACGGGTCGATCCACTTGCCGATATCTTCCACCAGCTCGTGCGGCAGGTCCTGATGCACGCCACCCGGACGGATATAGGCCGAGTGCATGCGCGCGCCGCAGGCACGCTCGTAGAACACCATCAGCTTTTCGCGCTCTTCGAAACCCCAGAGCGGCGGCGTCAGCGCGCCGACGTCCATGGCCTGGGTCGTGACGTTGAGCAGATGCGACAGGATGCGGCCGATCTCCGAATAGAGCACGCGGATCAGCTGCCCGCGGATCGGAACTTCCGTGCCCGTCAGCTTCTCGACGGCCAGCGCGAAGGCATGTTCCTGGTTCATCGGCGCGACGTAGTCGAGGCGGTCGAAATAGGGAACGGCCTGAAGATAGGTCTTCGTCTCGATCAGCTTCTCGGTGCCACGGTGCAGCAGGCCGATATGCGGATCGACGCGCTCGACGATTTCGCCGTCGAGTTCAAGAACCAGACGGAGAACCCCGTGCGCCGCAGGATGCTGCGGGCCGAAGTTGATGTTGAAATTGCGAACGTTGTGCTCGTTCATACCGCTTGCTCCAGAGGCCGGCGCCCTATCGGGCTACGTGACCCAAAATCAGTTCGTCTTCGCCTTCTCATCCCCCGGCAGCACGTAGTCCGTGCCTTCCCAGGGGGAGAGGAAGTCGAAGTTACGGAATTCCTGCTTCAGTTCGACCGGTTCGTACACGACGCGCTTGACCTCGTCGTCATAGCGCACTTCCACGAAACCGGTCGTCGGGAAGTCCTTGCGCAGCGGGTGCCCCTCGAAACCGTAGTCGGTGAGGATGCGGCGCAGGTCCGGGTGGCCGGTGAAGAGGATGCCGTACATGTCGTAGGCTTCGCGCTCGAACCAGTCGGCGCCCGGATAGACGGAACAGGCCGAGGGAACGGGAACGTCCTCGCCGGTCGCGACCTTGACGCGGATGCGCAGGTTCTGGCGCGGCGACAGGAGGTGGTAGACCACGTCGAAGCGCTCGGCGCGCGCCGGCCAGTCGACGCCGCAGATATCGATGAGATTGACGAAACCGCACTGCACGTCATCGCGCAGGAAGGTCAGAAGCTCGACGACGCGCGCGCCGTCGGTCTTCAGGGTGAGTTCGCCATAGGCGATGTCGGCGGACGACACCAGGCCGCCGGCGACTTCGCCGATGTGGGAGGAGAGCTCCCGCAGAGCTTCGCTCATATCTAAAGTCCCCTGCCCTTAACGCTCGATCGTACCGGTCCGGCGGATCTTCTTCTGCAGCAGGAGCACGCCGTAGAGGAGCGCTTCCGCCGTGGGAGGACAGCCTGGTACATAGATGTCGACCGGCACCACGCGGTCACAGCCGCGCACCACCGAGTAGGAATAATGATAGTAGCCGCCGCCGTTGGCGCAGGAGCCCATCGAGATGACGTAGCGCGGTTCCGGCATCTGGTCGTAGACCTTGCGGAGCGCGGGCGCCATCTTGTTGGTCAGCGTGCCGGCGACGATCATGACGTCGGACTGGCGCGGGCTGGCGCGCGGCGCAAAGCCGAAGCGCTCCACGTCGTAACGCGGCATGGAAAGCTGCATCATCTCGACGGCGCAGCAGGCCAGGCCGAAGGTCATCCACATCAGCGAGCCGGTACGGGCCCAGGTGATGAGCTCATCCGTGGAGGTGACGAGAAAACCCTTGTCGGCGAGCTCGTTGTTGATCTCGCCGAAGAAGGCATCGTTGCTGCCAATGGGCTTGCCGGTCGAGGGATCGATGATCCCCTTCGGCTGCGGCGCGACGAGCGTGTTGGATGCTACTCCCATTCGAGTGCTCCCTTCTTCCATTCGTAGATAAAGCCGATGGTCAGGACACCGAGGAAAACCATCATCGACCAGAAGCCGAACCAGCCCAGGTCGCCGAAGGAAACGGCCCAGGGGAAGAGGAAGGCCACTTCGAGGTCGAAGATGATGAAGAGGATCGACACCAGATAGAAGCGGATGTCGAATTTCATGCGCGCATCGTCAAAAGCGTTGAAGCCGCACTCGTAGGCGGAAAGCTTTTCCGAATCAGGGGCCTTGTATGCGACGGCAAACGGCGCGACCAGCAGCGCAAGGCCGATCACAAGCGCGATACCGATGAAGATGGCGATCGGAATATAGGAACCGAGAAGTTCAGTCATTGGCGTCCATCCTGCCTGCGATCGGCGCCGGAGAGACGCCTGTTGGTTCAAGACCTGCAAGCCGATAAAGTATGTTGCAACGCCCTGTCGTTAGCGCAGCGAGCGCCCCCGCGCAAGGCTTTGTCCCGCTTTCGCCGCAATCAATCTTCGCTTTTGAGACAGGAGCGGCGAAAGCCCGCGGGAAGCCGTTTAAATCGTTACGATTTCATGAAGGGTGGCATTCGGGGCGTTTCGCCGCAGGCGCGGGCCAAAACCGCGCCTGCACCTTTGTCGCCTTGGATTGAACCCTCAATTCGGGTTGAGGTTGAGCATGGGAACGGCGCCGCCCGGCAGCATGGTGCGCGGCAGCTGGCCATCCCATTTCTCCGCCTGTGTCAGCGCCACGAGGCCGGGATTGTCCTTCAGCGCGTCGCCCCGCGCCTTGATCGCTTCGGCCTCCGCCTCGCCGCGCAGGCGGATCGCTTCCGATTCGGCCTGCGCCGCCAGCCTGACGGCATCGGCCTGCGCCTGGGCCTCCGCACGCCGCGCATCGGCCTGGGCGCGCGCCTGCGTCACCGTGATTTCCGCCTGCACCTTCTCGCGCTCGGCGTTCTGCCGCAGGCGCTGCACCTCGACCTCGGCCAGCATGCGCTGCTCGATGCTTGCCTCGTAGGCATCCGAAAAATCGATGTTCTCGATCTGAACGCTATCGATAAGGACGGGGCCGGAGACGCCCTGCTGGATGGCGGAGGCGATCTCCGCGTTCAGCCGTCCGCGCTCCTGGATCGCCGTCACCGCATTGAAGCGGCCGAACACCGTCTTCGTCTCCTCGAAGACCTTGCGCTCGATCAGGCGCGACAGAAGCCCGTCCTCCCCGCCATAGGTGGCGTAGACTTCCTGCACGCGGTCGGTGGGGATGCGATAGTTCACCGAAAGACGAATCTCGGCCGGCTGCTGGTCGCGGCTGTAAGCTTCCATCTTTTCATAGACCACCGCCTTGGACTGCACGGACACGCGCACGATCGAATCGATGAAGGGCAGCTTGAAGCCGAGACCCGGCTCGGCCGTGCCGGAAATGGCGCCGTAGCGCAGGATCACGCCGCGCTCCCCCTGATCGACGGTGAACCAGGAGCCGAACAGAATGCTGAGCGCGACGAGCGCAGCGCACCCGGCCAGAATCATCGTGATGTTTCGCATGCGAATCCTCTCTCTTTTTTGACGCGTCGCTATATCCGAGACGCGGAGAGGCCTGCAAACATTCAGCGTGAGAAGCGGAAATCGCAGCTCGTTCTCCACATGAAGAAAAAGCAGGAAGAAACGGGAAGAGAAAGAAGAATGGCGCGAGTGACGGGGCTCGAACCCGCGACCTCCGGCGTGACAGGCCGGCACTCTAACCGACTGAGCTACACCCGCGCATCTTTTGGACCTTAAGTCCCGGATGATGGTCCGGCCTTTCGAGTGGCGCGAGTGACGGGGCTCGAACCCGCGACCTCCGGCGTGACAGGCCGGCACTCTAACCGACTGAGCTACACCCGCATTCCTCGAAGCGACCGGATGACAAGGCATCCGTCCCGAGCGGCCTTGGCCGTTCGATGAGCGGCTAACTACGGGGTTCGCCTTTGGGTGTCAAGCAGGTTTCAAGACAAAAGAATGACGCCGCACGAAATGTTTCCACACCCTCCCGCATCATCACCGCACCCTTCAAAAAAATGCAGAAAACTTTGCAATTGCCTCTTGCGGTTCGATCCGGTTCCGCATAGATCACAGCCACCAACGCGGCGGGCGATTAGCTCAGTTGGTAGAGCGCCTCGTTTACACCGAGGATGTCGGGAGTTCGAGTCTCTCATCGCCCACCATTTTCCCTTCACGCCAGGCTCTGTTTTCACAGGGCCTTTTTGCTTTTCGGGCCACAGAGAAGCTCCTACGCCTGCGCCGGGAAAAGCGTGTGGTTCGCCCATACGCTTCGACCGATATCCTCCGCGGTCGCCCATTGGGCATCGGAGGGATTGAGCAAGGTTGGGAATCCGCTGTTCGCGTCGATTTCATCCGGGCTTCGAAAGCCTTGCTCGCATTCCTCGCAATGACCGTAGACATCGCCGGTATCCGTCTCGCGGAAGAGAAACAGCCGTCCGTTGCGGCATGCGGGGCAATTGCCAACATGGTAGGTCGTCATGGCGACCATGGTGGATGGGGCGGGAAGGAATGTCCAGGCTGGAAACCCGAACGTCATGGATATGATCCGCAGAAGCGCCGTCCGCAGATATCGTCGCCGACCCCGCCCGGCGCTACTCCACGGGCCCGACAGCGGGCGCCGGCACGATGGCGCCATCGCCGGTTTCGGGGAATGGCGGGTCGACCTCGATGAGGAGAACGCTCACCACGAGGGCTGCAAGCGCGATAAGAAGAGCGGTGAAGGCGATGCCGGTTCTGTCCATGCCCATATCCTGCACTGCAATGTGCAAAAGGTGAGGCGACGCGCGCTCTATCCAGTGGTGGGCAACATCACATCCGGGTTTCTCTTCGGAACCAAATCGGCGCCGGCGGGTTCATACTGCATTGCAATATGAAATCTGCCGGACTCCGCTCGTCTCGCAGGCCGCCTTCTGGATTGCCTTCCGAAGGCTTCCTGCCGAGCGTCGGGCCGGCCCAGACATGGTTCAAAAACTCATGAGTCGTCTTATCGTCGTTTCCAATCGCGTTCCCCTTCCCGCAAAGAACGGCGCAGCGTCCGCTGGCGGCCTCGCGGTCGCGCTTCAGTCGGCACTGGCTGCGCGCGGCGGGCTCTGGCTGGGCTGGTCGGGAAAAATATGCAGCGACGAGCCTGTCGGGCCGCTGACGACGCTGAAGGACGGCAATATCGAATACGCGCTGACCGATCTCACTGACCTTGATGTCGAGGAATATTACCAGGGTTTCGCCAACCGCGTGCTTTGGCCGATCTGTCATTACCGGCTCGATCTCGCCGAGTATGGCCGCCGGGAGATGACGGGATATTTTCGCGTCAACCAGTTCTTCGCCAGCCGCCTGCTGCCGCTGATCCAGAAGGACGACGTCATCTGGATCCACGACTACCATCTGATCCCGCTTGCGGAGGAACTTCGCCGGCAGGGCGTGAAGAACCGCATCGGCTTCTTCCTGCACATCCCCTGGCCCGCACCGGACGTTTTCCTGGCGATGCCGGTTCATGACGAGCTTTTGAAAAGCCTGACGGCCTATGACGTCATCGGTTTCCAGACCCGTCAGGACCGGGAGAACTTCGCCGCGTGCCTGGCGCGGCAGAACATCGGTGAACGCCTTGGCGAAGAGGAATTCGGCGCGGCGGGCCGCACCTTCATCGCACGCCCCTATCCGATCGGGATCGAGACCGACGAGTTCGCCAAGCTGGCGCGCCAGGCGGGAAACACCACCTTGCACAAGCGCATGCGCCAGAGCCTGGACGGAAAGGATCTCATCATCGGCGTCGACCGCCTCGACTATTCCAAGGGCATCACCCAGCGCATCGATGCCTTCGAGACCTTCCTGACGCGCCATCCCGATTACCAGCGCAAGGTCACCCTGCTGCAGATCACGCCGAAATCCCGCTCCGAGGTGCCGGAATACGAGGCGATGCAGAAAACCGTCGCGGAACAGGCGGGGCGCGTGAACGGCGCGCTCGGCACCGTCGACTGGGTGCCCATCCGCTATGTCAACCGCTCGCTGCGCCGCCCCGCCCTCGCCGGCCTGTACCGCATGGCCAAGGTGGCGCTCGTGACGCCGCTTCGCGACGGCATGAACCTTGTCGCCAAGGAATTCGTCGCAGCGCAGGACGAGGACGATCCCGGCGTTCTGCTGCTTTCGCGCTTTGCGGGTGCGGCGCACGAGCTGACGGAGGCCATGCTGGTCAATCCCTACGATGTCGAGGGAACCGCCGACGTTATCGCGCGCAGCCTCGCCATGCCGCGCGAAGAGCGCCAGGCGCGCTGGAAAGGCATGATGGCGACAGTGCGCGAAAACAACGTGTTCACATGGTGCGATACGTTCCTTGGAGACCTCGCCGGCAACGAGGCGCCCGAAGGCGTCGAGCAGCTCCGCCTGAAAAGGGTCAGTCGTTGAATGCACCGTACCGGCGCCGGCTCACGATCTCGAGCGAGCGGTCGGGCAGGATTCGATAGATCTCGATATATTCATGCCCCGTCACCGCATCTCTCAGGCGATGGCTGAACGTGCTGCCGACCGGCGCCTTGGTGAGCTTGGTGTGAGGCTGGCCATTAAAGGTGATGCTGCCGGGCACCGGAGCGAGCCCCTGCGCGAGAGCCGCCGGCGTCGCTGCGAGAATGGCAATAAAGCAGGCGATCGAAAGCTTGGCTGATGGAAACATGAGATTATCCCTTCTTCGCTTCTAATCGGCGAAGCGCCCATAGGTTCCGGCCGGCTGGAACTTCATTCCGCGCCAGCCGTTTCATGCCTGCAATTGAGATGGAGTCTATCCGATGAAAAGAGCCGTCATCCTTATTGGTCTTCTCGCAGCCTTTCCCGCCGCCGCGCAGGAGGCCAGCAAGCCGACGCCTGAAACGGGCAAGAAACCCTCGGAAATCCTCGCGATGATCGAGCAGCGGCCGGGTTTCGACCGCCTGGAGGAAATGTCGTGGGAAGATGAGGGCTACTATGAAATCGTCTACCACACGACCGACAAGGCCCGCGTCGAAGTGAATATCGATCCGATGGGCAAGGCCGTCGAACACCGCTGATCGACGGTCGCCGGGAGAGGCACGATGCAGACGCGATTCAGTCCGACGGGCCTGGGGCTCATTCTCACCTTCGTGGTCATCATCGGCTCGGTGCTGAGCCTTGCGGTGATGAAAAGCCAGAACGCGAATGCGGAGATCGTGACCGATTCGCCTGCGGAGTCGGGCAGCCCCTGAAGGCTGCCCGCCTAGTGCGTCGTGGGGATATCGTCTTCCTCCAGGAAGGAATGGATACCGTCACGCGCGATGGTGGCGAGGAACTCGTCGAAGGCTTCGCGATCGGTGGCGAAGGGCTCGTCCCACTCGAACAGATCCTCGTTCTGGGTCACGACCTCCAGCTTCCAGTCGTTCTGCGTGCCGGCCGGGCGGTAGATGTCGACGAGGACCGTGACGTCGTCCTCGGTGTATTCTCCGGAAAGCTCGGAATGTTCCAGCTTGGGCTTCTTGGTCATGGCGGCTCGTCCTGGAGGCGATGCCGGATTGTCCGCTCCGGCTCGCGTGATCGAAGAAAACTGCGAGGAACGGCCGGCGTGATCTCGCGGCAGCGACGTGACGTCAATCGGTCGCCCGACCCCGGTCTAAAACTACCGGCAGTCGCGTTCCTCAAATCGTTGTGACAGAGCCGGCGGCGTGCGTCCACCCATTCCGTGGCGCGCCGGCGGCTTCTCCTCAGGCGAGCTTGGGATGCGTCGGGGCGAATTCGGCAACGAGTTCGTGCTTCTCGCCGGGATATGTCAAGAGCACGCGGGTCACGTAGAGGCCGCCGCTCCAGGTGCGGCGTTCCACCACGAGGCAGGGCGTGCCCGGCGCGATGGCGAGAAGTCCGGCCACACGGCTATCGGCCCCCACCGCACGGATGCGGTGTTCTGCGGCACTCCAGGGCACGCGGCTGATCAGCCACGCACCCGGGGCGATGTCGTCGAAGGTCTCGCTTGCGACCTCGGGCACGGCGTCATGGTTGATCAGGCGTTCTTCCAGACAGAACGGCTGCGCGCCCGCGAAATGAAGCGCCGTGACCTCGGTCACCCGAGCCTGCTGCGAAAGTTCCATCAGGCGCCGATCGGCAGCCCCGGCGGGACGGTCGAGGCGCGCGCGCTGCTCGTAGCGATAGGGCAATCCCAGCTGCTCGACCTCCAGGCGGATATCGTGGATTTCCAGCACGGCCGACTGCGCATGGGGATGGGTAACGAAACTGCCGGATTTGCGCCGGCGCTCGATCAGGCCGCGCTTGACCAGTTCGGTGATCGCCTTGTTCACGGTCATGCGCGAGCAGCGGTACTGCTCGGTCAGCTCGTGCTCGAAGGGGATGCGATAGCCGGGGGGCCATTCGCCCGACAGGATCCTGCCCTCCACATCTTCCAGGATGCGACGGTGCAGCGAGGGGGCCTTGGCTCCCTCAACCGGGCTCTCCTCGCCGCTGGACATGCGCACCTCCGTTGCCGGACGCAGATTCGCCGGTCTTCCAATGTCATAGAAAAGGCCTTTGCGCCTTTCAATATGTCCTCAGACGGCGGCGAGCGTTCGCATGACGGATGCGAAGCGGCGGCCGATCGCCTCGTGTTCGCGGTGGCGACCGGCTTCGACCCACTTGCGACCGTTCACCCAGACGCAATCCACCGCGGCGCCATTGGCAAAGATCCAGCCGTCGAGCAACGCGTCGCCTTCCAGATCGATGCCGTGGCGCGCCTTCAGGCTGACGAAATCCGCCGCGTGCCCGGTTGCGATGCCGGACGCTGCGCCGAGTGCCGAAGAACCGCCTGACAGCGCGCCGTCGAACAGCGCACGGCCCGTCGAGCCGCCGGGCGCCGCCAGCACGTTGCGGGCGCGGTGGAGCAGGCGCTGCGAATATTCCAGCTGGCGCAATTCATCCGGCAGGCCGATCAGCACGTTCGAATCGGACCCCACACCGAACCGGCCGCCGGCGGCAATGAAATCAGGCGCGGGGAATGTTCCATCTCCTAGATTGGCTTCGGTCACGGGGCACAAGCCGGCAATGGCGCCGGCGCGCGCCATGCGGGCAGTCTCCGCCGCCGTCATGTGCGTGGCGTGGATGAAGCACCACCGGCCATCGACGGGCTGGTTATCGAGCAGCCATTCCACCGGCCGGCGTCCGGACCAGGCGATGCAGTCCTCGACCTCCTTGACCTGTTCGGCGATGTGGATATGAACCGGCGCTTGGCCCGCCATGGCGACGACGGCGGAAAGCTCGTCCGGCGTCACCGCGCGCAGGCTGTGGGGAGCGACGCCGGTGATACCGCCCGGCAGCGCATCCATCAGCGCACGGCAGCGCTCCAGCAGCACGGCAAACGAATCGCGGTCGTTGATGAAGCGGCGCTGCCCCTCGCCCGGCGCGGTGCCGCCGAAACCGGCATGGGCGTAAAACACCGGCAGCAGGGTCATCGCGATACCGGTCGCCGATGCCGCCGCAGCGATACGGGACGCCATTTCGGCGATATCCGAATAGGGCCCGCCATCCCTGTCGTGATGCAAGTAGTGGAATTCGCCGACGCGCGTGAAGCCGGCTTCCAGCATTTCCACATAGAGCTCGGCGGCAACGGCCTCCACATCGTCAGGCGTCATCGAGAGCGCGAACCGGTACATGACGTTGCGCCAGCTCCAGAAAGAATCGCTGCCCGGCCCGCGGGTCTCGGCAAGGCCGGCCATGCCGCGCTGGAAGGCGTGGCTGTGCAGGTTCGGCATACCGGCCACGATCGTGTCGTGGCGCTCGTCGCCGGCCTCGGGCGCCGCATCCGTCTCCAGTGCGCGGATGCGGCCCGACGCGATGTGCAGCCGCACGTTCTTCGCCCAACCGCCCGTAAGCAGCGCCTGCCTTGCGTGAATGACGGACATGGTTCCCTCGTTCGCTGCTTCTCGTGCGCGACGTCAAATTGACCCTTGCACGCCTTTTCATTATGTATATACATTATAGACATGACAGGGAAGAGGCAATCGCGATGACGACACCGGAAAAGGACACGCGCCGCGTCTGGCGCAATGCGCAGCTTGCCACGCTCGACGAACGCCTTCCGGGGCTCGGCATCGTGGAAAACGGCGCGATTGCCGTGGAGGACGGGCGCATCGCTTTCGCCGGCCCGGAATCGGAGCTTCCCGCCGCCTTCGCCGGCGCAGAGACCGTGGACTGCGAGGGCCGGTGGATCACGCCCGGCCTCATCGACTGCCACACCCACCTCGTGCATGCCGGCGACCGTGCCCATGAGTTCGAGTTTCGTCTCTCCGGCGCCTCCTATGAGGAGATCGCACGGGCCGGCGGCGGCATCGTCTCCTCTGTCAAGGCGCTGCGCGCGGCAAGCGAAGACGCGCTGGTGCGCCAGACGTTGCCGCGTCTCGATGCGCTGATCGCCGAGGGTGTGACGACGGTAGAGATCAAGTCCGGCTACGGGCTCGACACGGAAAACGAGCTGAAATCGCTGCGCGCCGCCCGCCGCATTGCCGAGGCGCGCGATGTCACGGTGCGCACGACCTTTCTCGGCGCGCACGCCCTCCCGCCCGAAATGAACGGTGACAAGACGGCCTATATCGACAAGGTGGTGGGCGAAATGCTGCCGGCCGTGGCTGCCGAAGGGCTGGCGGATGCCGTCGACGGCTTTTGCGAGGGCATCGCCTTCTCGCCCGAGGACATGGCACGGGTCTTCGACGCGGCCAGGGCGCACGGCCTGCCGGTCAAGCTGCATGCCGACCAGCTCTCCAACCTGCACGGCGCGGCGCTCGCCGCCCGCTATGGCGCGCTTTCGGCCGATCATCTCGAATATACCGACGATGCCGGTGCTGCGGCCATGGCGAAGGCCGGCACCGTCGCCGTCATCCTGCCGGGCGCCTTCTATTTCATCCGCGAAACGAAGAAGCCGCCGGTCGCGCTCTTTCGCAAGCACGGCGTCAAGATGGCCGTCGCCACCGACAGCAATCCCGGCACCTCGCCGCTGACCTCGCTTCTCCTCACCATGAACATGGCCGCGACCCTGTTCGGCATGACCGTCGAGGAATGCATTGCAGGTGTCACCCGCGAGGCCGCGCGCGCGCTCGGCCTGGTCGACGAGGTGGGGACGCTGGAAACCGGAAAGTGGGCCGATTTCGTCCTCTGGGACATCGGCCGGCCGGCGGAACTGGTCTACCGCATGGGCTTCAACCCCATGTTTGCCCGGGTCCGCAGCGGACAATAATCGCTCTTTGCGCAGCACCGTGCTGCATCGGGGAATGCACCATGACGATCACGCTCCACCCGGGTTCCGTGCCCTTGAAAACCCTTGAGGCCCTGTACTGGACGGGCGAGGCGACGCGTCTCGACGCCTCCTTCGACGCCGGCATCGCAAGGGCCGCCGCGCGCATCGCGGAGATCGCCGCCGGCGATCAGCCCGTCTACGGCATCAATACGGGCTTCGGCAAACTTGCATCGATCAAGATCGCACCGGCCGATGTCGCCACACTCCAGCGCAACCTCATTCTCTCGCACTGCTGCGGCGTCGGCAAACCGCTTGCCGAAAACATCGTGCGCCTCATCATGGCGCTGAAGCTGATCTCGCTCGGCCGGGGCGCCTCGGGTGTGCGCATCGAGATCGTTCGCCTCATCGAGGCCATGCAGGAAAAGGGCGTCATCCCCGTCATTCCCGAACAGGGCTCCGTCGGCGCGTCAGGCGATCTCGCGCCCCTCGCCCACATGACGGCCGTGATGATCGGCGAAGGCGAGGCCTATTATGACGGCGAGCGCCTGCCCGGCGGCGCGGCGCTGGCAAGGGCCGGCCTGAAACCGGTCGTGCTGGCCGCCAAGGAAGGCCTTGCGCTGATCAACGGCACCCAGGTCTCCACCGCGCTGGCGCTTGCCGGCCTGTTCCGCGCCCACCGCGCCGCCCAGGCCGCCCTCGTGACCGGCGCCCTCTCCACGGATGCCGCCATGGGCTCGTCCGCGCCGTTCCATCCGGATATCCACACGCTGCGCGGCCACAAGGGCCAGATCGACGCCGCCGCGTCGCTGCGTGCGCTGCTCGCCGGCTCCGTCATCCGCGAAAGCCACATCACCGGCGACGAGCGCGTGCAGGACCCCTATTGCATCCGCTGCCAGCCGCAGGTCGACGGCGCCTGCCTCGATGTCCTGCGCTCCGCCGCCCGCACGCTCGAAATCGAAGCCAATGCCGTCACCGACAACCCGCTGGTGCTGTCCGACAACAGCGTCATTTCGGGCGGCAACTTCCATGCCGAACCCGTCGCCTTCGCCGCCGACCAGATCGCCATCGCGGTCTGCGAGATCGGCGCGATTTCACAGCGCCGCATCGCGCTTCTGGTGGATCCTGCCCTTTCCTTCGGCCTGCCGGCCTTCCTCGCCAAGAAGCCGGGCCTCAATTCGGGGCTGATGATCGCGGAAGTGACCTCTGCCGCGCTGATGAGCGAGAACAAGCAGATGGCGCATCCGGCCTCGGTCGATTCGACGCCGACCTCCGCCAACCAGGAGGACCATGTCTCCATGGCCTGCCACGGCGCGCGCCGCCTGCTGCGCATGACGGAAAACCTCGCCGCCATCATCGGCATCGAGGCGCTGACGGCCGCACAGGGCATCGAATTCCGCGCGCCCCTCGTCACCAGCCCGGAACTGCAGAAGGTCGTCGCCGCACTGCGCACCGTCGTTCCGACGCTGGAGGAAGACCGCTACATGGCCCCCGACCTCGCAGGCGCCGGCACCTTCGTCTCCTCGGGCGCGCTGGCCGCCTCCGTTTCCAAGGGCATCCTGCCGGTGCTGGAGGTCTGACATGGCCGTATTCGAGACCCACCAAGGCAACGCGCCCGTCATCCTCGCCTTCCCGCACACCGGCACCGACGTGCCCGCCGAAATATGGGAACGCCTCAACGACAATGGCCGCCTCCTCGCCGACACCGACTGGCACATTCATAAACTCTACGACGGCTTGCTGCCCGCCGTGACGACGGTGCGCGCCACCTTCCACCGCTACGTCATCGACGCCAATCGCGACCCTGCCGGCATCAGCCTCTATCCCGGCCAGAACACGACGGGCCTCATTCCGCAGACGGATTTCGACGGCAAGGCGATCTGGAAGGACCGGCAGGCGCCGACAGGGGCCGATATCGCCCTCCGGCTTGCCGGCTTCCACGCGCCCTATCATGCGGCGCTTGCCGCCGAGATCGCGCGCGTCAAGGCGATCCACGGCGTGGCTGTCGTCTACGACTGCCACTCGATCCGCTCGCTGATCCCCTTCCTGTTCGAAGGCCGGCTGCCGGATTTCAACGTCGGCACCGATATGGGACGGACCTGCGCCAAAGCCATCGAAACGGCGACCTACGAGGTCTGCGCGAAGGCCGATGGTTATACCAGCATCCTCAACGGCCGCTTCAAGGGCGGCTGGACGGTGCGCCACTACGGCAGGCCCGAAACCGGCGTGCACGCCATCCAGATGGAACTGGCGCAGATCAGCCACCTCGCCAGCGAGGCCCCGCCCTTCGCCTATGACGAGGACAAGGCCGCGCGGCTGCGCGTCCACTTGAAAGACATCCTCCACCGCATCGCGGCGCTTGCCGCCACCCTTCCACGCTGACCCGGGAGCCGCAACCATGACCGACAATCCCCGCCACAACATCCGCACGGTCCGCGCCGCCACCGGCACCGAGCGCACCGCCAAGAGCTGGCTCACCGAAGCGCCGCTGCGCATGCTGATGAACAACCTCGATCCCGATGTCGCGGAAAACCCGCACGAGCTGGTCGTCTATGGCGGCATCGGCCGCGCCGCGCGCACCTGGGCGGATTTCGACAGGATCGTCGCCTCGCTGCGCGATCTCGAGGACAACGAGACGCTGCTCGTGCAGTCGGGCAAGCCGGTCGGCATCTTCCGCACCCACAAGGATGCGCCGCGCGTCCTGATCGCCAACTCGAACCTCGTGCCGCACTGGGCCACCTGGGACCATTTCAACGAACTGGACAGGAAGGGCCTTGCGATGTACGGCCAGATGACGGCCGGCTCGTGGATCTATATCGGCAGCCAGGGCATCGTTCAGGGCACCTACGAGACCTTCGTGGAAGCCGGCCGCCAGCACTATGGCGGCAATCTCAAGGGCAGATGGGTGCTGACCGGCGGCCTCGGCGGCATGGGCGGCGCCCAGCCGCTCGCCGCCGTCATGGCCGGCGCGTCCTGCCTTGCCGTCGAGTGCAACCCCGATTCGATCGAGTTCCGCCTGCGCACCCGCTATATCGACGAGAAGGCCGAGACGCTCGACGAGGCGCTGGCGATGATCGACCGCTGGACGAAGGCCGGCGAGGCCAAGTCCGTTGGCCTGCTCGGCAACGCCGCCGAAATCCTGCCGGAAATGGTCCGCCGCGGCATCCGCCCCGACATGGTCACCGACCAGACCTCCGCCCACGACCCAATCAACGGTTACCTGCCGAAGGGCTGGACGATGGCCGAGTGGAAGGCCAAGCGCGAAAGCGACCCGAAGGCCGTCGAAAAGGCCGCGCGGGCTTCCATGCGCGAGCATGTCGAAGCCATGATCGCCTTCCAGGACAGGGGCATCCCGACCTTCGACTACGGCAACAACATCCGGCAGGTCGCCAAGGACGAGGGCCTGGAAAACGCCTTCGCCTTCCCGGGCTTCGTGCCGGCCTATATCCGCCCGCTGTTCTGCCGCGGCATCGGGCCGTTCCGCTGGGCCGCGCTGTCCGGCGATCCCGAGGACATCTACAAGACCGACGCCAAGGTGAAGGAACTGCTGCCCGACAACGAGCACCTGCACAACTGGCTGGACATGGCCAGGGAACGCATCGCCTTCCAGGGCCTGCCCGCGCGCATCTGCTGGGTCGGCCTCGGCGACCGCCACCGCCTCGGCCTCGCCTTCAACGAGATGGTCCGGAACGGCGAGCTCAAGGCGCCTGTCGTGATCGGCCGCGACCACCTCGATTCGGGCTCCGTCGCCTCGCCCAACCGCGAGACGGAGGCGATGAAGGACGGCTCGGACGCCGTGTCCGACTGGCCGCTGCTCAACGCGCTGCTCAACACCGCCTCGGGCGCGACATGGGTGTCGCTCCACCACGGCGGCGGCGTGGGCATGGGCTTCTCCCAGCATTCGGGCGTCGTGATCTGCTGCGACGGCACGGGTGAGGCCGCCGAGCGCATCGGTCGCGTGCTGTGGAACGACCCCGCCACGGGCGTCATGCGCCATGCCGATGCGGGCTACGACATCGCGCTCGACTGCGCGAAGGAAAAGGGCCTGCGCCTGCCGGGCATTCTGGGCAACTGATGGCGAGGCTCTTGCGCAACGCGGATCATCGCCGCATGCCGTGGAAGAACGGCGGCGGCGAGACGGTCGAGGTGATCGTGCATCCGCACGGCGCCGGCCTCTCCGATTTCGGCTGGCGCGTCAGCATGGCGACGGTGGCGAGCGACGGGCCGTTCTCCCTCTTTCCCGGCATCGATCGCACGCTTGCGGTGCTTTCGGGCGACGGCATGGCGCTGTCCATCGAGGGGGTCGGCGACCGGCTGCTGACGCCGGCCTCGCAACCGCTGTCCTTCCCCGCCGATGCATCGACGACGGCCCGCCTGACGGGAGGCCCGATCACCGACCTCAACGTGATGACCCGGCGCGGCCATTTCAGCCACACCCTCTCGCGCCATGCCGTGAACGGCAGCTTGAAGCTTCCCGCCGCTTCAGGAACACGCCTGCTCATGGCGCTCGATACGCTCGGCGTCGCCACACCGGACGGCCTTATCGGCCTCCAGCCGCTGGATGCCCTTCTGCTCGACGACAACATGCAGATCGAGGTGATCCCGGTCAGCGACGAGGCCGCATTCTACGACATCCGCATCCTTCCCGCCGTGTCATCCGCATAAGCTGAAATGATAGCTGACATCATGGCTATCTATTTCGTTTATGCCCGAGCGCGCGCTACCGTTACGCCAGGTCACAAACACAACAGGGGAACGACCATGAAAAGAACGCTGCTTGCGCTGGCTCTCGCCGGTGCCGCCTTGATTAACGGCCAGGCTTCTGCCGAAACGCTGAAGATCGGGACCGAGGGCGCCTATCCGCCCTTCAACTTCCAGGATTCCACCGGAAAGCTCGGCGGTTTCGATGTCGAGATCGGCCTTGCGCTCTGCGAGAAGATGAAGGTCGAATGCGAGGTGGTGGCGCAGGACTGGGACGGCATCATCCCGGGCCTCATCGCCAAGAAATACGACATGATCATCGCGTCGATGTTCATCACCGAAGAGCGCAAGAAGCAGGTCGCCTTCAGCGATCCCTACTATCTTGCCGCCATGACCCATGCCGCGCCCAAGGGTGCGGGCATCACCGACTTCACCAATGAGGGCATGAAGGGCAAGACGATCGGCGCACAGTCCGGCACGACCCAGGCCGATTATGTCGCGGCTGTCTATCCCGATGCCGATATCAAGCTCTACCCGACACAGGACGAGGTGAACCTCGACATGGCGAACGGCCGTCTCGACCTTCAGGTCGGCGACATGATTCCGCTGCTCGACTGGGTCACCAAGAACGAGGACGGCAAGGCCTGCTGCGAGCTCATCGGCAAGCCGATCACCGATCCGAAATTCGTCGGCGAAGGCGTCGGCATCGCCGTGCGCCAGGACGACAACGATCTTCGAGAGAAGCTCAACGCCGCACTCAAGGCGATCCGCGAGGACGGCACCTACCAGAAGATCAACGACAAGTACTTCTCCATCGATATCTATACGATGAAGTGAGCATGAGGGGCTTTGCAGCCCCTCATCCGGCCTGCCGGCCACCTTCTCCCCGCAGGCGGGGAGAAGAAAATATGTGGCACGGCTTTCCGACCTTCTACACGCGATGCTGCAGCGGAATGAGGGCAGCCCGCCCCCACGGGCAAGCCCCTTGCCTTCCCCCGCCCCGCCGTCCTAGCTAGGGCATGCCGATCAATCGCCTCGAACGCTTCGCCCACAATCTCGACTGGAACCTGCTGCGCACCTTCGTCGTGGTGGTGGAGGAAGGCTCGATCACGCGGGCGGCGAACCGGCTTCTTCTGCAGCAGCCCGCCGTCAGCATGGCCTTGAAGCGGCTGGAGCAGTCCGTCGGCCACCGGCTCATCGACCGGAGCCCCGGCCGTTTCGAGCTGACGGAGGCCGGCGAGCGGCTGCACGATCTCTGCCACGACATCTTCACCGCCATCGTGCGCCTGCCCGAGGCGATGGAGACCTCCGGCGAGGACATAGCGGGGCACATCACCATTCATTCCGTCAGCCACGCCATGAACCCGGCCTGGGACCGCGCCATCGCCGATTTCTTCCGGCTGCACCCGCGCGTCACGGTGGGCGTGACCGTGGAGACGACGACGGACGTCATCCGCTCGGTGGAACGCGGCGTCGCGACGCTGGGCCTGTCGGACGGGATCATTCCGCCCGAGCTGGAAAAGACGCCCTTCTGCACCGAACGCTATGCGCTCTTTTGCGGCCGCGGCCACCGGCTGTTCGGCGTGCCGGATGTCCGGCTGGAGGACCTGCGCGGCGAACCCTATGTGAGCTTCCTTGCCGACGTGCTCGGCGGGCCGCATATGGGACCGGTAACGGCGGTGCGCGCCATCGGCTCCTTCGGCCAGCAGGTGCGGGCGCTGGCCTTCAATGTCGAGGAAGTGCTGCGCCTCGTGGTCGCCAATGCCGGCATCGGCATGCTGCCCTTGCACCTCACGGGGCCGGCCGTCGCTGCCGGCGATCTCTGGCAACTGCCGCCCTATGACGCGCTACCGGTCGCGGAGACGTTCCGCATCACCAATCCCGGTTCGACGCTCAACCCGGCCGAACGCGCCTTCCTCGCCCATATGGCGGATGTGCCGGCGTGGCATTGGGGCGAGCCGCATCAATCCGGCTGATATCCACCTTCACATCTATAAATTTGAAGAATGCCGACGGCTTGCTTACGGCTTCCCGTATTCGAACGCTGGAGGACGGCATGCAGACTTTCGACATCGCGATCATCGGCGGCGGCATTGCCGGCCTTTCGCTTGCCCATTTCGTCAGCCCGCATCGCTCCGTCGTCGTGCTGGAGCAGGAGGAAGCGCTCGGTTACCACAGCACCGGACGCTCGGCTGCGGAATTCACGCTGCGCGACAACCCGCCCCTGGTCAACGCGCTGGCGCGGGCCAGCCATGCCTTCATGACGGCGCCGCCGGAGGGTTTCGCTCCGGTTCCGCTCCTTATCGCCCGCGGCAGCATCCTGATTGGCACGCACGGCAAGGAGGCCCTGGTCAAGGCGCGTTTCGAAGAGGCCAGCGCGCTCGGTGTTGCCGTCGAATGGCTCGACGAGGCCGCCCTGCTTGCCCGTGCGCCCATCCTCGACCCGGCCTATGTCGCCGCCGCCTACTTCGACCCCGATTACTGGGACATCGAGGTGGATGCGCTGCTGCAAGCCTATGCGCGACACGCGCGCCATAACGGTGCCCGGATCCTTGAGAAACGACAGCTGACATCGGCCAGGCGGACGGGGGCAAGCTGGCTGATCGAGACGAATGAGGAAACGATCCGCGCCCGCGTTCTGGTCAATGCGGCGGGCGGCTGGGCCGATACGGTCGCCGGTCTCGCCGGCGTGGCGCCGATGGGCATCGTGCCCCACCGGCGCACCGCCATCACGGTCGACCTGCCGGCAGGGACCGATGCGAATGCGCTGCCGGAGATCAACGAGATCGAGGACACGTTCTACCTCAAGCCGGAGGGCGGCCGCCTGCTCGCCTCGCCCGCCGACGCCACACCCTGCGCGCCCGCCGATGTGCAGCCGGAAGAGCTCGATATCGCCTATGCCGCCCACTATGTCGAGGAAGCGACGGCGCTCGACGTGCGGCGTGTCTTCAAGAGCTGGGCCGGCATGCGCAGCTTCGCGCCGGACCATCTGCCGGTCGTCGGTTACGCCAGGGATGAGCCCGGTTTCTTCTGGCTTGCCGGTCAGGGCGGCTACGGCATCCTCACGTCGCCTGCACTCGGCAGCCTCGCCGCCGCGCTGCTGACGGATCAGCCCGTACCGGAACCGCTCGTCCGCGAGGGCATCGGGGCCGAGACGTTCAGCCCTCGCCGCTTCCCCTGAAACGAAACGGGCGCCTCGAGGGCGCCCGTTCTGATTTTAGGCTTCCGCGGCCGGCGTGCCGGCCGTCCTCGTTGCGCTGCGATCCTTCCAGTAGCGGTTGAGGAACAGCAGGATCGGACCGCCGATATAGATCGACGAGGTCGTCGCGACGATGACGCCGAACAGCATCGGCCAGGCGAAGGGCTTGACCGTGTCGCCACCCCAGATCGCCATCGGCAGCAGCGAGGCCGCAACGGCAACCGAGGTGAAGATGCATCGCATGACCACCTGGTTGATCGACAGATCGATCAGGTCCGAGAAGGGCATCGTCTTGTATTTTCGCATGTTCTCTCGCATGCGGTCGTACACGACCACCTTGTCGTTGACCGAGTAGCCGATCAGCGTCAGCACCGCGGCGATGGCCGTCAGGTTGAAGTCGATCTGCAGCAGCGCGAAGAAGCCGATCATCTTGGTGATATCGAGGATCAGCGTCGCGATGGCGCCCACCGCGAAGTGCCACTCGAAGCGCCACCATATGTAGATCAGGATGGCGACCATGCCGAGGCCCACGGCCAGGAAGCCGGAGCGGGCAAGCTCGGTACTGACCGTCGGCCCAACCACTTCCGTCCGCTCGAAGCTGGCATCCGGAATGACTTCCGCCACACCGTCGCGGATCTTCTGCAAGGCTGCGGTCTGCACTTCCTCGCCGCCCGGCTGACGCTGGACGCGCACGAGGACCGACGTGCCCTGGCCGAATTCCTGCAAGGCCACTTCGCCGAGGTTGAGGCCTTCCATCTTCGAGCGCAGCGGCCCCAGATCGATCGGCGTCTTCGACGTCGCCTCCACCTGAATACCGCCGACGAAGTCGATGCCGTAGTTCAGGCCCGGCGTGAAGAACAGGACGATCGAGCTCGTCGAGATGAAGGCCGACACGGCGATCGCGATATAGCGGCCGCGCATGAAGGAGAAGGTCGGCATGCTCCAGGTCTTGCCGAAGATCGAATGGATCTCGATCTTCTTCATCTTGCGCCAGATGACCGCCTCGCGCATCAGGAAGCGCACGAAGGTGATCGAGGTGAACATCGAGATCGCAAGGCCGATGATCATGGTGATGGCGAAGCCGCGCACGGGGCCGGAGCCGAACATGAAGAGCAGGACCATGCCGACCATGGTCGTCATGTTGCCGTCGACGATGGTCGCATAGGCCTTGTTGAAGCCGACGTCGAGCGCCTTCATGGCGCCGGCCCCGCCCGCCGTTTCCTCTCGGATACGCGCGTTGATGAGGATGTTGGCGTCAACGGCCATGCCGATGCCGAGAATGATACCGGCGATGCCGGGCAGCGTGAGCGTCGAACCGAGCAGGCCGAGCAGGCCGATCGTCAGGATCGTGTGCAGCACGAGACCGAGATTGGCGATGAGGCCCCAGGAACCGTAGAGCACCTGCATGAGCACGACGACGGCGGCAAGGCCCGCAAGACCGGTATAGAGGCCCATGCGGATCGAGTCCGAGCCGAGGTTCGGGCCGACGGTGCGCTCTTCGATGATGGTGAGCGGTGCGGGCAGCGCGCCCGAACGCAAGAGCGCCGAAAGCACGGTGGCTTCCTGCGGGTTGAAGTTGCCCGAGATCTGGCCCTGGCCGCCGATGATCGGCTCGCGGATAACGGGGGCGGTCAGCACCTTGCCGTCGAGAACGATGGCGAAAGGCTTGCCGACATTGGCCTGCGTGATTTCAGCGAACTGGCGCGCACCGGTGGAATCGAAGCTGAACGAAACGATCGGCTCGCTCGTGCGCTGGTCGAAGCCGGCCTTGGCATCGGCCAGACGGTCGCCGGAAATGGCGACACGCTCTTCGACGGCGTATTTGTTGTTGTCGTTGGCGCCGGGCAGGATCATCACGCCGCGGGGTGCAACGCCGTTCGGATCCACGGTCTGGTCGACCATGTGGAAGCTCATCTGCGCGGTCGAGCCGAGCAGCTGGCGAAGACGCGTCGGATCCTGGAGGCCGGGCAGCTGCACGAGAATGCGGTCGCCGCCGACACGCTGGATGAGCGGTTCGGCAACGCCGACCTGGTCGACGCGGCGGCGGATGATCTCGAGGCTCTGCTCGACGGCAGCCGACATGCGCTCGTTGATGCCCGCTTCCGTCAGCGTGACGTTGATCACCTGGCCGCTGGTCGCGACATCGATATCGGAGGAACCGGTGCCGAAGCCGAGGGTCGATGTCGGGGTGGCGAGCTTGCGCACTTCCGGCAGGACCTTGTCGAGCGCGGCCTGGTCGGGCAGCGTCACGGTCAGCGTCGTGCCGTTCAGGCGCGCGGCGGAGGCGCGTTCGCCGGCCGTGCGCAGGATGGCGCGCGTATCGTTGAGCAGCGCATCCATGCGCGCCTTGCGCAGCGCTGCCGAATCCACCTCCAGAACGAGGTGCGAGCCGCCCTTCAGGTCGAGCCCGAGGGTGACGGGGTTGGCGGGCAGGTAGCGCCCGTATTTCGCCTGCTGTTCAGGCGTCAGCACGTTCGGCACGGCCGCAAACACCCCGAAGAGGATGAGAAGGGTCGAGACGATCAGTGCCCATTTGGACGTTTTCATCGGTTTGTTCCAGTTCGACTGCCGGAAAGGCGCGACTGGAAGCCGGCGCCGTCCGTGGGAGCGGTATTGTATCGAATGGCGCGGCGCGACAGGCGCCACGGGGCCTCAGGCAGCACGGGCCGGAGGCGCACGGCTGCGGAAGGCGGCGTGGCCGGCGCGTGCCGGTGCCACATCGTCGGCAGCCTGAAAAACCACATCGAGTGCGGTTTCGAAGGGATAGAGCCACGCGCCGCCCGCCGACAGCAAAGCCTTGCCGCCGGCATCGCCCTCGGGCAGGCCGGCCTTGGCCTTGGCGGCCCGCCGCTCGGCATGGCCGCTCGCGGGGAACCACAGGTCATCGGCGGAGGTGGAGAGCGGCGACGGCGCGACGCCGCCCTCGGCGGCGGTCCGTTGCGGATGCGCAGCCGCACGCGTGTCGTCAGGCAGGGAAAACTGCGAGAGGAACAGGGTGAAGAACAGCACGAGGAAGCCGACGGGTGCAAAACCCCGCTCCCAAGCCGTCCAGTCTTTCCCGTTCCTGATGGTCATGCCTGTCCGTGTTTCTCCACGCAGTGCGGACGCGAAGCAGGCTTCGCAGCGGCGCCGATGGTGCGCCAAGAACCATTTACGGCCCGCCAAGTCAAGTTCGCGGCCTTAACCCTTCGTTGACGATTGGACGTTTCAGCCTTCACAATTCATGGATCGTGACATCCGGGCAGGCTTCGCGCGCGAGATCGCGCAGATGCTGGTGGTGGGTGAGATAGATCACCTGCCCGCCCATCGCCATGTCACCCATCACCCTGAGCGTGTTCAGCGCGCGGCGGTCGTCGAAGGTTTCCATGATGTCGTCGGCAATGAAGGGCACGATCTCACGGCTGGCGGCAATCTCGTGATAGCCGGCGACGCGCAGCGCCAGATACAGCTGGAAGCGCGTGCCCTTGGAAAGATCTTTCGCGAGTTTCGAGCCGCCGGCGGCGGCATTCACCACCAGGAACTCGCCGTCCTTTTCCAGCACCGTGGACAGCCCGGCATATTCACCGCCGGTGATATCGCGGAACGTGTCGGAGGCCCGCTGCATCATCGCGCTCCTGTGACGTTCGCGGTACAGCCGCAGGGCCTGCTCGGCCGCCATGATGCCGGCGCGGGTCGCCAGGTACCGGCGGGATTTCTCCGCAAGCTCGATCAGCGCGGTGCGCCGCCGTTCCTCCAGCGCCGCCGCCGCGTCGCTGCCGGCGACCTTTGCCAGCGCTTCCTCGGCCCGCACGCGCGCCAGATGATGCTCCTGCACCTCGCTGTCGAGCGCATCGAGCTGTACGGCGAGATCCGCCTTTTCCGCCTGAAGCTGGTCGCCGTCCACCGCCGCCAGCAGCGCCTCCGCCTCATCGACCGTTTCGGTGTGCATCTGCTCCACCAGACTGCGGGCGGCGTCGGCGACATGGGAGAGCACATCGTCGCGCTGGCGATAGGCTTCGAGAAGGCCGGCCGCCTCCGCAAGAGTGTCGCAGCCGAGGAAGGCGAATATCTCCGAGAGGCGGGCGGCGAGCACGGCGCGCCGCTCCTCCAGCGCCCCCGCCTCCTCCGCCAGCCGCGCCAGCGTCTGGTCGATGGCCTCGCGCCGCTCTCGCGTGCTGCGGGCATCGGCGAGGCGGCGGGCAAGCGCGGCGACGACGGAAAGACAATCGTTCGCGTCGAAGGGTTCGCCGAGACGTTCGGCGAGGCCGCGGGCACGGTCGGCGTAATCCTGCTGATCGCGGCGCATGGCGGCGATGCGGTAATCGAGCTCGCCCTTGCGCTCGATGTTCTGGGCGAGCGCCTGCAAGGCGGGCAGCAGAGCGGCCAGCCGTTCCGGGTCGTCACCGGCCGCATCGCCTGCAAGCCATGTGCCCGCCACGTCCGCATTCCAGTCCTGCTGCCATGCCAGAAGGTCGGCCGCCGCTTCCTCCGCCGCCAGCCGCCGCGCCTCGACGTCGGCCTGCGCCCGCTCCAGGGCATCGGCGGCGGCCAGCCGCGCGGCGTGCGACGCGCGAAGCGCCTCCAACCGGTCCTCGGCCAGAACGAGAAGCTCATCGAAAGGGATCTCGGCCGCGTCGACGCCGAGCATCGGGGCCAGCCGCTCGGAAAGGGCCTGTGCCTCCGCGCCGACGAGGTTTGCCTCAACCCTGCAACGGGCAAGGTCGTCAGCCGCCTCCAGTGCCGCCGTCCGGCGATCCAGCCATGCCAGCACCTCGGCCGGCGACAGGCTTTCGGCGAGCCCCAGCCCGCCCGCAAGCGCGGCGATGTCGGCCTCGACATCCCGCTGCCCCTGCTCCAGCCGCCCCGCCTCCTCCATGAGAACGGCAAGGCGCGCGGATGCTTCCGCCCCGGCGCGCTCGTGCAGGCGGATCTCGGACAGGCGGTCGGCGTTGCGCAGGCGCAGCTCCGCCGCGCGGTCGTCATCGCGCATCGCCGTCTCGAAGGCATCGGCCGTCGAGGCGTCGAGGCGCGCACGATGGGCGTGCCAGGCCGCATCACGGGCGGCGCGCAGGCGCTCGGTCTGCTCGTCGCTCACCGCACCGGTCACGGCCAGCAGCGCGTCGAGCTTTGCCCTGGCCGAGGCAACGTCCAGGCTGGCACCGGCGATCTGCTCCTGCTGGCGGCGCAAGGCTTCGGCCGCGACCTCGCTGCGCTTGCGCAGGGCATCGACATCGCCGGCCGCGGGAACGGCAAGCCGCCGCAAGGCCTCCGGCGTGCCGTCCCAGGGCAGAAGATGCGCCATGGCGTTTTCCGCCTCCTGCCCGGCGACGGCAGCGAGGCGACGGGCCGCGCGCAGCCGCCCGGACAGGTCGTTGGCGCGCGCAGCGCGCAGCGCGGTCGCAAGCGTGGTCTGCAACGCCGCATCGGTGCCGGCTTCGCCTTCGAAGGCCCCGGCATCCCCGCCCAAGGCCTCCAGCGCCTTCTGCGCATCCGCATGTTCGCGCTTCGCCGTCCCGGCACGCTCGGAAAGCGTTGCCCGGCGCGACAGACGTTTCATGAGCCGGTCGGCGAGACCGGCGGGCAGCACGAGATCGGCCGGATCGGTATCCGGCGCGAGCGTGAGCGCGGCGAGCGCATCCGCCATCGTCGCCTCCAGCCGGTCGCGATCGGCCTCGCGCGCGGCAAGGTCCATGCCGGCGGTGCGGAAACGGGCTTCGAGCGCGGAACCCGACAGCGCGAGAATATCGGCCTCGGCATGCAGGATCGCGTCATCCTCCGGCAGGGCATCGCGCTCGTCGCCGTTCCTGTGGCGCTCGCGGTCCAGATGCTCGGTGCGCGCCGCGATCTCCGCTTCCTCCCGCGCCAGCTCGCCCAGCAGGTTGCGCCAGCCCGGCGGCGGCGATTCCCCGAGGTCGAAGGCGGCCAGCTCGGCCCGCAGCGCGCGAAGACGGCGCAGTGCCGGCAGCGCGCCCAGACTGCGCTCCACCTCGACCAGCGCGCCACGCAGCCTGGTGCGGGCCGCCGTCGCCGTCTCCAGCCTGTTGGCAGCGGCGTCGCGCTCACGCAAAAGCAGGCCGTAATCACGGGCGGCGACGTCGAGCACCTTGCGCTCGGCCGCCAGCGCCTCGATCTCGGCCTTGAGGTTGGAAAGACCGTGCTTGCGGCCGGACGGACGATAGAACTCGTCGGCCTCGGCCTTCAGCCCCGTCAGCGCGGAGGCCATGTCGGACAGGCCGGAACTGGCGGAAAACAGCATCGCGCCAAGCTCGCCCTCGCTTTTCAGAATGTCCTCGCCGCCCTTCTCGATGCTCTCGTCATCGAGCGAGAACATGGTGCGGTAGGCGTGGCGGTCCATGCCGCCGAGCACGGAGGCAAACAGCCCATCCGGCAACGGCCGGTCGTCGGCGGTGACGAGCGACGCCTGGTTGCGCTTCAGCCGGTAGGCTTCCTGCTGTGAAGCGCCGATCGACAGCAAACCGCCGACGCGCATCAGCGAATAGGGATGCAGGAAGCCGTAGGCGCTGGATTTCTCGATGCCGAAGAGCAGGTCGAGATAGGCGGAAAACAGCGTCGACTTGCCGGCCTCGTTGGGACCGTGCACGAGATGGAAATCCGGCTTGCCCGGCCGTGTCGCGCCGAAATCGAGACTGCGGTCGGTGAACTTGCCGTAGCGAATGAGATCGAGGCGGTCGAGGCGCATCCTATGTCCTCCCGCCTTCGCCGCCGAGGCGGGCCAGCACGGCGTCTGCCCCCGTCAGCGCCAGTTCGGACAGCAGCGCCTCCTCGGCCGCCTCATCCGCGGCAAGCAGGCCGCGCGCCTCCTTCGGCAGCTGGCGCAGGAGATCGCTCAGCGCCTCGCGCAGGTCCTCGCGATAGGCATGGCTTTCCACGACATTCTCATGCATCAGCCGCGAAAGCTCGCCCACCGGCCCCGCATCGCCGCCGGTCACGGCAGCCGGCACGGTCACGGAAAGCTCGACGGTCTCGATCCAGCATTCGCCGAGCGAGGCGGCGAGGTTCTGCGCTTCGGCAAGCAGCAGGTCCTCGTCGCGGCGCAGGCGCCAGGCGAGCGGCGTCGCCCCCGTCAGGAGCAGGCGCGCGACGAGATGCGCGCCACCGGCCGCCGCGCGCGCCGCGCCCAGTGCGGCCTCCACCCGGTCGAGCATGCCGCTCCAGTCGTCGATTGCGGAGAGATCGACTGTGACGCGCTCGAACACGGCGACGGCAACGGCGCGCTCCTCGCAGGTGATCGTGCCGTCGTCATCGATATCGACGAGCGTGACGCCCTTCGGCCCGGCTTCGTTGATGTCGCGGCCCTGCGGATTGCCCGGCATGACGATCCAGGGCTTTTGCGCATGCACCCGCCGCTGGTGGATATGGCCGAGCGCCCAATAATCGAAACCATGCCCCGCAAGATCGGCAATGCCGACCGGCGCATAGGGATCGTGGCGGCTGGCACCAGCCAGGCTGGTGTGCATCACCCCGATGTTCACGGCGTCCGTCACCGGTGCGCGGTAGGTCGGCAAGAGCGACGCCGGCGCGTGCGGATTGGCGAAGCTCACACCATGCACATGCACCTCGCGGCCGTTCGAGAGCGTGCCCGCCAGCACCGGCCGGCCGCGGCCGTCGAAAACGTGCACATTCGGCGGAAAGGTCAGTTCGCGGGTGATCTGCGATTGCGCATCGTGGTTGCCGCGAATGACGAAGACGCGGATGCCGGCCAAATCCAGCCTGCGCATCTGCTCCATCAGGAAGAGCGCCGTCGCCATGGAGGTCTGCGAACCGTCATAGAGGTCGCCGGCGATCACCACCGCGTCCACCGCCTCCCCCAGCGCCAGATCGACGATGCGTTCGAGCGCCTTGCGCGTTGCCCCGCGCACGAGGTCGCCGAGCTCGGCATTGCGCAAAGCAAGCGATGTCAGCGGCGAATCGAGATGCAGATCGGCGGTGTGGATGAAGCGGAAAGACATGGCCGGACAATCGCCTCCGCGTTCCGCGGGGTCAATGCCCGCGGTGGCACCGGCGGCGTTATGCAGGGGAAATCATCACGTTACCGCCAGGCCGGGAAAATCCTCGAAAAGCGGCATTTTACCTGACCGTCCGCATTTACAGCCATCGTTCAATATATATGATCAAATTATCCGAAAAACTTCGTGATCATTTGACATGGTCCCTCATAATACCTATATTTCCCCTCATGAGTAGCACGATAGAAATCTCCCAAGGCATGTTCAAACTCTACCATCAGGTCAGCCGCCTGGTGAACGAGTGCATGATGGACGAAGGCGTGTCGCTCGCCCGCAGCAAGTTCCTGCTTCTTCTGGAATGTCAGGGCCCCCAGCGGTCGACGGATATCGCCTGCGCGCTTGGTTTCGCACCCAGGACGGTGACGGAAGCGATCGATGGTCTCGAGCGTGACAAGCTCGTCATGCGCGAGCCCGATCCGAAGGACCGCCGTGCCAAGATCGTCTCGATCACGGATATGGGCCGCACGGTCATCTCCGCCGCCCAGCAGCCGCAGCACAAGACGATCGAAGCCATCTTCAGTGCACTGACCGAAGACCAGAAGCAGCATATGAAGGAAATCATCCGCTGTCTCAGCGAGAAGACCGAAGAGCTGCAACGGGAAAGAGACAAGCGTGCCGGCGATCTCGACGCCGCACCCCAGCGTTCCCTGCAGGACGCCGTCTAGTTTGAACATCATGAAAACCGAAAGGCCGGGATCGAAAGACCCCGGCCTTTTCTTTTGGGTCCGGCCACCCGCCGCCTCCCCTCCGGAGAGACAGCGCCGGGTCGCCCTGCTTACATGGTGTTGATCGGCCCGATGCCGAAGAACAGCGTCTCACCGGAGGAATCGTCCACGCCGTCATTGTCGGTGACGACGAAGCCGTTGCCGGCGGCGTCGATGGTGAAGCCCTCGACCTTGTCCACGACATAGCCGTTGGTGGCCTTGAGGTCGGGAATGAGGTCGCGGACCTCTTCCTTCTTCACGACCGGCAGGTCACCGCCCAGCTTGGCCGGCTTCAGGTCGGCAAGCGCCACGCGGAAGAGCTTCTTCAGCTTCGCGGCCTGTCCGACCTGGTTGTCGCGCTCGATCACATAGGCGTAGTCGCCGCTGGCGGTGATTTCCGACAGGCCGACCCAGCCGGCTTCGGCCTTTTCGAGCGGGTAGCGCACCGCGCCCCATTCCTTGGACGACGGCTTGTAGGAGACGAGCTTGACGAAGCCCTTCTCGTCGTCGCCCCATTCCCGCTGCACGGCCATCCACATCACCGTGTCGTCGCCTTCGCCGACGCTGGTGATGCCCTCGAAGCCGAAGCGTTTTTCATGGGCGCGCAGCTCCGCGGGAATGGCGATTTCCGTCTGGATCTCGCCCTTGGCGTTCACGTTGATGATGGCATGGCTGTAGAGCTTGTCGGCGTCGCCCTCGTTGGCCAGCCAGAAGCCGCCCTCGCCGTCGGGCGTGATACCTTCGATGTCGAGTTTCTGCGCTGCCGCGCCGTTGCGCGTTATGCGCAGCGCGTCGACGATCTTCGCCGGCTTCGCCGTGGCGTCGATCGTGAAGATGGTCGGCTGCGAGGCGTAGAAAGAATCGTTCACGGCATACACGAAGCCCGGCTTTCCCGGCACGGGTGCAAGGCCCGATAGCGCGCCGAAGCCGATCAGTTCGCCGTCCTTTTCCGTCGAGACCAGTTGCGGATAGGCCGCCTCGCCTTCCCCGCGCTCGTAGATCATGACATGCGAGCGCGCGCCGCCGTCCTCGACCAGATCGGCCTCGTTGGCCGTCACGAACAGGTTGCGTGCCGGAATGGCGACGGCCCCTTCCGGTGCGATGCCGGAGGGCAGAAGCTGGAGAAGCGCGGGCTCGCCGCCGGTATCCTTGTAGACGCCGACGATGGAGGCGCGTTCGGCCAGCACGAAGAACAGGTTGTCCTCGCCGAACCTCGCCGCTTCCAGGCCTTCCGGTTCGATGCCCTTCTTGTTTCGCTTGTCGGGATAGTGGCCGATCTTCACGATCTCACGCTCGAAGGCCGCGCCATTCTCGTAGAGAACCTTGCCCTGCTTGTCGAAGATGGTGAAGCCGCGCGCGCCGCCCTTCCAGTCACCCTCGTTGGCGACCACCAGGCGGTCGTCGTCCAGCCACTTCACGGCGTCGGGCTCGCGTGCGACATCCTTCATCTCGCCGGTGAATTTCAGCGCGCCGTCCTTCTTGGTGTCGATACCTTCAAGGTTGACGGTGCCGGCGGAGAAATGGCTCTTCACCGAGCCGGTCCTGGCGTCGACGACGA
Source organism: Shinella sumterensis (assembly GCF_004514425.2). Classification (GTDB taxonomy): domain Bacteria; phylum Pseudomonadota; class Alphaproteobacteria; order Rhizobiales; family Rhizobiaceae; genus Shinella; species Shinella sumterensis. The sequence goes on along the minus strand of NZ_MYFN02000013.1, from coordinate 73,374 downwards.
CGATATGGTTGTTCTCCTGGAGCGTGACGGCCACTTCGTCCAGGCTGTTGAAGGATACGAATTCCGGTTCCGGATCCTCGCCGCCGACTTCGGCAAGCCCGGCCAGGTCCACGCGCTTGAGCGAGCCGCAATCGACCACGCCGTCCTTGACGGAGAGGAGCACCAGGTCGCCGGCCGGCATCTGCGGCAGCGCGCCGTCGTTCACGTCCTCGTCACGCTCGTTCTCGATGGCGATGGCGGCGATCGTCTTGTCCTTGTTGAGCGCGATGGAGTCCGGCTGGCCGCCGATATCGCAGGTCGCCTCGACGGTCTTCGAAGCGAGATCCACCTGGGCCAGCACGCCCGAGGGATTGGTGTAGCTTTCACGCGTGTTGACGGCGACGAGCACCTTGGCGCCGGCCACGGTCACCGACGTCGGCTCGCCCTCGAGCCTGACGGAGCCGCCGGCCTTCGGCGCCTTCGCATCGGTGATATCGACGAAGCCGATCGCCTTGTTCGGGCTGTCGGAATAGACCAGCGTGTTGCCGTCCTCGGTCGCGGCGATGATCTCGGCCGAGGTGGGCGTCGCCGTGTCGGCGCCGTCTGGCAAATTATCGGCGACGGCAAAGGAAGCGATGCGGTTGAAGACGGGCTCGGCGCTTGCGGCCGGAGCCACGGATGCGGCCAGCACGGCTGCCAGGGCGGCGGTGAGCGAACGGGTTTTCATGGGATCCTCCGGAATCCGGTTGAATGGAACCCGGCGGTTCTGCGGCCTTCCTGTTACAGAGACATGACAGCCCGCAAATAAAAAGGGGCCCGGACGAACCGGACCCCGACCCTGAATGTCAGGTATTGCGGCGGAGTGGATAACCGCTCTGCCCGACCTGAGGATCAGCCGTTGACGGCGTCCTTCAGGCCCTTGCCGGCCGAGAACTTCGGCACGTTGCGAGCCGGGATCTCGATCTCGGCGCCGGTCGAAAGGTTGCGGCCCTTCGAAGCTTCACGACGCGATACGGAGAAATTGCCGAAACCGACGAGACGAACGTCGCCGCCGTTCTTGAGTTCGCCCTGGATGGTTTCGAATACGGCGTCGACAGCCGATGCTGCATCCGTCTTCGACAGGCCCGACTTTTCAGCGACCGCGGATACGAGTTCATTCTTGTTCATGTTTCCACCCCTTTCATACGGTTTGAAACGACTCATACAAGTCGGGGGCAGAATACGCATCACCCCTCGCCTCGCAAGAAAATTTCGTCGCAATCGCCTGAGAATCCGGGCTTTACACACGCTTTTCAACGAAAAAGACCGGCCAGAGGGCCGGTCTTTTCCAGTTTCGGGTCCAAAAGCCGGGGTCTTTAGCCGGCGTAAGGCCTCAATGCGCGACCGTTCCGGCGCCATCTTCGGACGATTCGACGGCCGGAACCTTGGCCGCTTCGGCCGTTCCGTCCCACTCGATCGGCTCGGGCTTGCGCAGCAGCGCATGCTCGATGACCTCGCCCATGCGCGAGACCGGAACGATCTCCATGTTGTTCTTCACATTGTCCGGGATGTCAGCCAGATCCTTGGCGTTCTCTTCCGGGATCAGAACCTTCTTGATGCCGCCGCGAAGGGCCGCGAGCAGCTTTTCCTTGAGACCGCCGATCGGCAGCACCCGGCCACGCAGCGTCACTTCGCCCGTCATCGCGATATCCTTCGAGACCGGAATGCCGGTCATGATGGAAACGATGGCGGTCGCCATGGCGATACCGGCCGACGGACCGTCCTTCGGCGTCGCGCCTTCCGGCACGTGCACGTGGATGTCGGTCTTGTCGAAGCGCGGCGGCTCGATGCCGAAATCGACGGCACGCGAGCGGACATAGGATGCCGCTGCCGAGATCGATTCCTTCATCACGTCCTTCAGGTTGCCCGTGACCGTCATGCGGCCCTTGCCACCCGGCAGGCTGACGCCTTCGATGGTAAGCAGTTCGCCGCCGACTTCCGTCCAGGCAAGACCCGTGACGACGCCGACCTGATCCTCACGCTCGGCTTCGCCGTGGCGGAAGCGCGGAACGCCCAGGAAGTCATGGATGTTGTCAGCCGTGACCTCGACCTTCTGCGCCTTGCCCTTGATGATCTCGGTCACCGCCTTGCGGGCGAGCTTCATCAGTTCACGCTCGAAGTTACGCACACCGGCTTCGCGGGTGTACTGCTGGATGACCGCCATCAGCGCGCCGTCGGTGACCGAAAACTCCTTCGGCTGCAGAGCGTGGTCGCGGATCGCCTTGGGCAGCAGGTGCCTTTTCGCGATTTCCAGCTTTTCTTCTTCCGTGTAGCCGGCGATGCGGATCACTTCCATGCGGTCCATCAGGGGGGCCGGAATGTTCAGCGTGTTCGCCGTCGTCACGAACATGACGTTGGACAGGTCGTATTCGACTTCCAGGTAGTGATCCATGAAGGTCGAGTTCTGTTCCGGATCCAGCACCTCGAGCAGGGCCGAAGACGGGTCGCCGCGGAAATCCATGCCCATCTTGTCGATCTCATCGAGCAGGAAGAGCGGGTTGGACTTCTTGGCCTTCTTCATCGACTGGATGACCTTGCCGGGCATCGAGCCGATATAGGTGCGGCGGTGACCGCGGATCTCGGCCTCGTCGCGCACGCCGCCGAGCGCCATGCGGATATACTCACGGCCGGTCGCCTTGGCGATCGACTTGGCGAGCGAAGTCTTGCCGACGCCCGGAGGGCCGACGAGGCACAGGATCGGGCCCTTGATCTTGGTCGAGCGGGCCTGCACGGCGAGATACTCGACGATGCGCTCCTTGACCTTGTCGAGACCGAAATGGTCCTCGTCGAGGATCTTTTCCGCCGCGTTGAGGTCGGTCTTGATCTTCGACTTCTTGCCCCACGGAATACCCGTGAGCCAGTCGAGATAGTTGCGCACGACGGTGGCTTCCGCCGACATCGGGCTCATCTGGCGCAGCTTCTTCAGCTCGGCATCCGCCTTTTCGCGGGCCTCCTTGGAGAGCTTGACCTTGGCGATCTTCTCTTCCAGTTCGGCCATCTCGTCACGGCCGTCCTCGCCGTCGCCGAGCTCCTTCTGGATCGCCTTCATCTGTTCATTGAGGTAGTACTCGCGCTGGGTCTTCTCCATCTGGCGTTTGACACGCGAGCGGATGCGCTTTTCGACCTGCAGGACGGAAATCTCGCCTTCCATGAAGCCGAGCGCCTTTTCAAGCCGCAGCTTGACGCTCGTCGTCTCGAGCATTTCCTGCTTCTCGACGATCTTGATGGACAGGTGCGAGGCGACCGTGTCGGCGAGCTTCGAATAGTCCTCGATCTGGCTTGCGGCACCGACGACCTCGGGAGAGATCTTCTTGTTGAGCTTGACGTAGTTCTCGAACTCGGAGACGACCGAGCGCGACAGCGCCTCGATCTCGACCGGGTCCTCATCCGGCTCCACCAGGACGTGGGCCGTGGCTTCGTAGAATTCCTCGCGATCGGTATAGCCGTCGATTTCGGCGCGCGCGCGGCCTTCGACCAGCACCTTCACGGTGCCGTCGGGCAGCTTCAGAAGCTGGAGAACGTTGGCCACGGTGCCGATGCGGTAGATGGCGTCGGTTTCCGGATCGTCGTCGGAGGCGTTGATCTGGGTGGCAAGCATGATCTGCTTGTCGGTGCCCATGACCTCTTCCAGCGCACGGATCGACTTCTCGCGACCGACGAACAACGGCACGATCATGTGCGGGAACACCACGATGTCGCGCAGGGGCAGGACCGGGAAGGCCGTGGATTCGTGCGGCGCAGACGTCTTTTTCGTCATGTCATTTCCTTTCAAACGTCCCGTTTCCGGGAACCGGACCGATCGGCACCTCAAGGCACCGGGCCGGCGATCTTTTCCATCCACAAGTGGCGTGCGGTTAACGCTTTTTCAAGCCCGGCGACAGGGAGCCCCCTTCCAGTCGCCGACCAGACGAACGAACATCAGGAACACTAGTCCTCCGCGCTGTCGCGGACCTTGCGGTCTTCCCACCGACGGCGCCACCGAGGCATTGGCAGGCAGATTCGCGGTCTTCCATATTCGCCTGCCGCGCCGCGTTTCGCAACGGCCTCCCGCGATATCGCCTGCCTTGCATCATGCCCTTTCCGGGCGCAAGCGGCCAATCACGAAATGTAGCGCGCAGCCGTTTCGCGATACCCGGAAAACCGTGCGTCTTGACCTGTCGCAAGACGGGCCGGCGCTCGATGTGCCAGAGTATCGGCGAGCAGAGCAGGAAAGGATCGCCCGTGAACGACACGTCTCTCGTCAGCAACGCATTCCAGACATTCATGAAGGACGCGCCCGCGCACAGCCAGGCCTGGCTGGAGGCCGTGGCGAAACTCGGCGCGGCTTCCGCGCTCGACGCCAAGACCCAGTCGCTCGCCTATATCGCCGTGCTCGCGGCCGTCCGGCTCGAAAGCGGGCTTGCCTTCCATGTGGCGGAAGCAAAGGCGGCCGGCGCAAGCCGCGAGGACGTCATAAGCGCCGTCCTGACGGGCCTGCCGGCGGTCGGCAACGGCGTCACCGCCGCCCTGCCCGCCGCCATCGCAGCCTACGATCGCTGAGGGCTCACATGAAAAGACCCGCCCGTTGCCGGGCGGGTCCTCTGTCTGAAATGCTGCGACGGATCAGGCCGAAACGTTGGCCTTCTCGTCGGCGCGCTCGGAGTAGATGTAGAGCGGCCGGGCGGTGCCCTTGGCGACTTCGTCGGAAATGACGACTTCGCGCACGCCTTCCAGTTCCGGCAGTTCGAACATCGTGTCGAGCAGGATCTTCTCCATGATCGAGCGAAGGCCGCGGGCGCCCGTCTTGCGGACGATGGCCTTGCGGGCGATCTCGCGCAGCGCGTCCTCGTGGAAGGTCAGTTCGACGTCTTCCATCTCGAACAGGCGCTGGTACTGCTTGACGAGCGCGTTCTTCGGCTCCGACAGGATCTGGATCAGCGCATCCTCGTCGAGATCCTCGAGCGTCGCCAGGACCGGCAGACGACCGATGAACTCCGGGATGAGGCCGAACTTGACCAGGTCTTCCGGCTCCAGTTCGCGCAGGACCTCGCCGACGCGGCGATCTTCCGGTGCGCGCACCATCGCGCCGAAGCCGATCGAGGTCTTCTCGCCGCGGGCGGAGATGATCTTGTCGAGGCCGGCAAAGGCGCCGCCGCAGATGAACAGGATGTTCGTCGTGTCGACCTGCAGGAATTCCTGCTGCGGATGCTTGCGGCCGCCCTGCGGGGGCACCGAGGCAACCGTGCCCTCCATGATCTTCAGAAGCGCCTGCTGCACGCCCTCGCCCGAGACGTCACGCGTGATCGACGGATTGTCGGACTTGCGCGAGATCTTGTCGACTTCGTCGATATAGACGATGCCGCGCTGCGCACGCTCGACATTGTAGTCGGCCGCCTGCAGGAGCTTGAGGATGATGTTTTCCACGTCCTCGCCGACGTAGCCGGCTTCGGTCAGCGTCGTGGCGTCGGCCATGGTGAACGGCACGTCGATGATGCGGGCGAGCGTCTGGGCAAGGTACGTCTTGCCGCAGCCCGTCGGGCCGACCAGCATGATGTTCGACTTGGCCAGTTCAACGTCCGAGCCCTTGGCGGCGTGCGCCAGGCGCTTGTAGTGGTTGTGCACCGCGACCGAGAGGATGCGCTTGGCCTGCTGCTGGCCGATGACATATTCGTCGAGGACCTTGATGATATCCTGGGGCGTGGGAACGCCGTCGCGGGATTTCACCATCGAGGTCTTGTTCTCCTCGCGGATGATGTCCATGCACAATTCCACGCATTCATCGCAGATGAACACGGTCGGCCCGGCAATAAGCTTGCGGACCTCGTGCTGGCTCTTGCCGCAGAAGGAGCAGTAGAGGGTATTCTTGGAGTCGCCGCCGTTGCTGCCGCTGACCTTGCTCATATCACTTTCCTTCCAGCACGCCGTCCACCCCTCGCAAGATGGCCGGACACTCAAACCGCCTTTTCCGGAACGCTCGGGAAAGCGCAGCCCGTCAAGGCTTAGGGGGTACTAACCGAACGGGACGAAACAGTCCTGGCCGGTGGCAACGAATCCCCCACCGAAATACCGAATGCTAGGCTCTCACAAATCACCATAGCATTAACGGCCAATATTAGCGGCTTTGCCGCCGGGATAAAGCCCCGTGCACCTTACAAATGTGTCACAATAGCTTCATCCGCGGCAAAACCATGACATTACGCGCCTTCGACACCCTCGATCGCCTCGCGGCTGGTGATGACGCGGTCGACCAGGCCCCAGTCCTTCGCCTCGTCGGCGCTCATGAAATGGTCGCGGTCGAGCGTCTGTTCCACTTCCTCGTAGGTGCGGCCGCAATGCTTGACATAGACCTCGTTGAGCTTGCGCTTCATCTTGAGGATGTCCCTGGCGTGGCGCTCGATGTCCGAGGCCTGGCCGGAGAAGCCGCCCGAAGGCTGGTGCACCATGATGCGCGCATTTGGGGTGGCGAAACGCATGTCCTTGTGGCCGGCGGCCAGAAGCAGCGAGCCCATGGAGGCCGCCTGGCCGATGCACAGCGTCGACACGGCCGGCTTGATGAACTGCATCGTGTCGTAGATCGCCATGCCCGAGGTGACGACGCCACCCGGCGAATTGATGTAGAGCGCGATTTCCTTCTTCGGGTTTTCGGCCTCGAGGAAGAGAAGCTGCGCGCACACCAGCGTGGCGATGTGATCTTCCACCGGACCGGTCAGGAAGATGATGCGCTCCTTGAGGAGACGCGAATAGATGTCGTAGGAACGCTCGCCGCGGTTGGTCTGCTCGACGACCATCGGCACCAGAGCCATGGCGGTATCTACGGGATTTCTCATATCAATCCTTCATCTCAAGTGCCCTGAAACCCTCGCCCAAGCGTTGGGAATCAGCAAGTTTCGTATTCCCTACATAGAGTGTCAGGGTGGCTGACTTCAAGACGGCGCCATGTTTTGCGGCGCTGTATGCGAGAATGCGGTTAATCGGCGCAATGCGCGGCGGGGATTTCCACAACCGATCCGCCGACAGGGTGAAGGAAAGATGAATTCTTTCGCCCGCCTTGCTCCTCCCTGCCGTCGGCTGCACTATGTCGTCTCCAGCGGAGGCAATCCCCATGAAACGCGTCCTCATCGCCCTTGCAACCCTGGCCCTTGCCGGCACGCCCGCGCCGGCGCAGCAGGCATCCGACACCGTCGCTCCCGAGCGCGCCACGGGCCGTGCGGCCGCCGGCATCGTCACCGCGACGAAGCACATGGTCGCCGCCGCCCATCCGCTCGCCGCCGAGGCGGGCGCGAAAATCCTCGATGAGGGCGGCAGCGCCATCGATGCCATGATCGCCGTCCAGACCGTGCTCGGCCTCGTCGAACCGCAATCCTCCGGCCTCGGCGGCGGCGCCTTCCTCGTCTATTACGATGCGCAGGCAAAACGGATCACCACGCTCGACGGCCGCGAGACCGCGCCGATGGAAGCGACGCCCACGCTTTTCCTCGACGAAAAGGGCGAGCCGCTGGCGTTTCTCGATGCCGTGGTCGGCGGCCGTTCGGTCGGCACGCCCGGCACCGTGATGCTGATGCAGGAGGCACACAACCGCTGGGGCGTCATGGCGTGGAAGGATCTTTTCGCGCCCGCGCAGAAGCTGGCGAGCGACGGTTTCGTCGTGTCTCCGCGCCTCGCCGCCCTGGTCGCGGCCGAAGGCGACCGGCTGAAGACCTTCGAGCCGACGGCATCCTATTTCTTCGGTGCCGATGGCGCGCCGCTCAAGGCCGGCGCCATCCTCAGGAACCCCGCCTATGCCGAAACACTGTCGGCCATCGCCAATGGCGGCGCCGCCGCATTCTATGAAGGCGCCATCGCCGAGGCGATCGTCGATACGGTGCGCATGGCCGGACAGAATGCGGGCGTGCTGTCGCTCGCCGACCTCGCCAATTACCGGGTCAAGGAGCGCAAGCCCGTCTGCACCGCCTATCGGGCGCTCGACGTGTGCGGCATGGGTCCGCCCTCCTCCGGTGCCGTTGCCATCGGCCAGATGCTCGGCATGCTGGAGAATTTCGACCTCAAGGCGCTCGGCAGGGACAATCCGGAAAGCTGGCGGCTGATCGGGGACGCCCAGCGCCTCGCCTTCGCCGACCGGGAGCGTTACCTCGCCGACACGGATTTCGTGCCGGCGCCCATCAAGGGCCTGACGGACAAGACCTATCTCGGCGAACGGGCCAGGCTGCTGGACGGCGACGAGGCGCTCGGCGCGGATGCGGTGAGCGCCGGCAAGCCGGAATGGGACCATGCCTTCAATTTTGGCCGGGACGCGGCCATCGAGCTGCCCTCCACCAGCCATTTCGTCATCGTCGACGACAAGGGCAATGTGGTTTCCATGACGACCACCATCGAGAACGGCTTCGGCTCCCGGCTGATGACCAACGGCTTCCTGCTCAACAACGAGCTCACGGATTTCTCATTCAAGACCCACGACGAGGGCCTGCCCGTCGCCAACCGCGTCGAGCCCGGCAAACGGCCCCGCTCCTCCATGTCGCCGACCATCGTCCTCAAGGATGGCAAGCCGCTGCTTGCCATCGGCTCGCCCGGCGGCAGCCAGATCATCGGCTATGTCGCGCAGGCGCTGATCGCCTATATCGACTGGGGCATGGATGTCGGCGAGATCGTCGCGATGCCCCATCTCATCAACCGGTTCGGCACCTACGACATCGAAGCCGGCACCGATGCGGAAAAGCTTGCCGGACCGCTGACGGACCTCGGTTACGAGGTGAAGATCGGCGAGATGAACTCCGGCCTGCACGCCATCGAACTCATCGCCGACGGCCTGAAAGGCGCAGCCGACCCGCGGCGCGAGGGTATCGCGGTGGGGAAATGATTTGATTGAGGCGACACGGTTGTTGAAGGCGTTTTGTCAAGCTTTCATGGGCTTGTGAAATCCGCTACGTCATCGTTTATGACGACGCCACATCTCCCCTTCCTCACCATCGATGCCGCCAACAGACGCGTTTCGCTGGATGGCCGCGATCCCGCTTTCTACCGCGACCCGAACGCGGTCTATGCGGCGCTCCACGCGCAGTGTCCCACCTTCTGGTGGGAGGAACAGAAGAAATGGTATTTCACGGGCTATGACCATGTGAACGGCCTGCTGCGCGACCGCCGTTTCGGCCGGCAGATCCTCCATGTGGCAAGCCGCGCGGAACTCGGGCTTCCCGAACCGCAGCCGCATGTCGCGCATTTCGATGCGGCCGAGGCCTGGTCGCTCCTGGAGCTGGAACCGCCGGAACACACCCGGCTGCGCACCCTCGTCAACCGCGCCTTCGTCTCGCGCATGATCGAGAAGCTGACGCCCGAGATCACCGATCTCTGCCATCAGGCCATCGACCGCTTCGAGAAGGACGGCAAGGTCGAGCTGCTCTCCGCCTTCGCCGATATCCTGCCGGTGACGATGATCGCCCGCATGATCGGCATTCCCGACGAAATGGGTCCGCAGCTCCTCAAATGGTCCCACGCCTATGTGCGCATGTACATGTTCGGCCGCACCCATGCCGACGAGCTTGCCGCCGACAAGGCGGCACAGGAGTTTTCGGATTACGTGCGCGGCGTCATCGCCGAGCGCCGCGCCGAACCGCGCGACGACCTGCTCTCGCACATGGTGCACACCGAACATCGCGGCCAGCTTCTGACCGATGACGAACTCATCTCCACGACCATCGTGCTGCTGAACGCCGGCCATGAGGCGACGGTGCACCAGATCGGCAACGCCGTGCGCACCATCCTGGAAAACGGCGCCGACCCCGCCGTGCTCTTCGCCGACCAAAAAGCGACGGAGCGTACCGTGGAAGAGTGCCTGCGCATCTCCGCACCCGTGCACATCTTCGATCGTTTCGCGCTGGAGGACGTCGAACTCGACGGTATCCGCTTCCGCCGCGGCGACAAGGTGGCGATGATCCTCGCCGCCGCAAACCTCGACCCGAAGAAATTCTCCGATCCCCTGGTCTTCAAGCCGGATCGCAACGAGGGCGCCAACCTCTCCTTCGGCGCCGGCATCCATTTCTGCATCGGCGCGCCGCTGGCCCGGCTCGAACTCAACATCGCGCTGCCGATCCTGTTCCAGCGCCTGCCCGGCCTGCGCATCGCAACGCCGCCCGTGGTCAAGGACGTCTATCACTTCCACGGTCTGGAGGCGCTGGAGCTGGAATGGTAGGGATAACGCCAGACGGTACTTTTGTGCTCATTCTCACTATGGTGGTCGTGCTCACGCTCGCCATCCCGATCGTCGCCTTTGTGCCGACAAAAAACGCGCGCAGCAGCGTCTTTATGCTGGCGCTCGTCAGCGGTCTTTGCCTTTATCTGGGCATAGATACTGGCCCAGACGACCGTTTTGGCCTGGCTTCGTTCGCGCGCACTGCTGTGTTTGCTGTCTGGCTCTGCTGTGTCACCATTGCAGGTCTTGCTATCGTTTTCAGGCACAGGCGCGATACCGAACCCACACTTGCTGGAAACATCGTGTTCGGCGCGGTAGCGGGGCTGCCTGTACCTTTGCTCCTGTTTTTGAAGACGGGTATATTCACCCGAATACCGGGCGCTTTTCTTGCTGTCGCCCTTGCCGCCGCCGCCGGCATTCTTGTTTATCAAGCGTTCGCCGGGCTGAAAGATTCGCGACGGGGGCGACCCTTCGATGCGTACGGATGCACCTGCCTTTTCGCGACGATGGCGATCGCTCTATCGCTTGCACTCAGTTACATCTCGGCAGACGTGGTTGCCAGAAAAGCGATCGACGCTGCCGCAGGCCGTCCCTATTGCCTTCAATCCGGCAGCCGCACCGTCACCAGCCTCTTTGATCTCTCCATCCTGACATTCCGCGAGCGGAAGCAAAGCGCAGGGAATACGCCTTCCTACCTTCGCAACCACGGTCTTCTGGTCGTCAAGATGGAGAACGGCTTGAACGTGTTGAATTGGTCCTATCACGCGCAAGATTTCATGACGGATGCGCTCGCGCAGAGCCCAAACCTCTCCGCACAACCGCAAAGTCTGTGCACGCCCATATCGTCCAGTCAGCCTACAAACGAATGACGTAATCCTTGCGAGTCGTTTCAACGACTTCCCAGCTTCCCTTGAAGCCGGGTCTCAGGATCAGGCGGTCGCCGGCCTTGAGTTCGAACACCTCGCCCTCGTCGGACGTGACGATCGAATGGCCTTCGAGGATGTGGAAATACTCCCACTCGTCATACTGTATGCGCCACTTGCCCGGCGTCGATTGCCAGATGCCGGAATAGACGCCGCCGTCGGCTTCCTCGATGTTCCAGCTGGTGAAGACCGGATCGCCCGCGATCAGCCGGTCGGCGGCAGGGCGGCCGGTTTCCGGCTCCACGCCGGCGATGTCGAAGGGTTGTGCCTTGCTCATGCTGTCTTCCATAGGGAGGAATGTAAGGGCGGCCTGCTCGGCCGCCCCGTGGCGTCAGGCCTTGGCGAGGGCCTGTTCGATGTCGGCGATGATGTCGGCGGCGTCCTCGATGCCGATGGACAGGCGCACCACATCCGGGCCCGCGCCCGCCGCGACCTGTTGCTCTTCGGACAGCTGGCGGTGGGTCGTCGAGGCCGGGTGGATCACCAGCGATCGCGTGTCGCCGATATTGGCAAGGTGCGAAATCATTTCCAGCCCTTCCACGAAGCGCTTGCCCGCCTCGTAGCCGCCCTTCAGGCCGATGGTGAAGACGGCGCCCGCACCCTTCGGCGCATAGCGCTGCTGGAGCGCGTGGTTGGGGTGGTCGTCGAGGCCGGCATAGTTGACCCAGGCGACCTTGTCGTGGCCCTTCAGCCATGTCGCGACGGCCAGCGCATTGTCGGAGTGGCGCTGCATGCGCAGCGGCAGCGTCTCGATGCCGGTCAGGAGCTGGAAGGCGTTGAACGGCGAGATGGCAGGTCCGAAATCGCGCAGGCCCAGCACCCGGCAGGCAATGGCGAAGGCAAAGTTGCCGAAGGTCGAATGCAGCACCATGCCGGCATATTCCGGGCGCGGCTCGGACAGTGCGGGATATTTGCCCGACGCGGACCAGTCGAACGTCCCGCCGTCGACGATGATGCCGCCCATGGAGTTGCCATGGCCGCCCATGAACTTGGTCAGCGAATGCACGACGATATCGGCGCCATGCTCCAGCGGGCGCAGCAGGTAGGGCGTCGCCATCGTGTTGTCGACGATGAGCGGCAGGCCGTGGCGGTGCGCGATCTCGGCAATGCCGGCGATATCGACGAAGGTGCCGCCCGGATTGGCAAGGCTTTCGATGAAGATGCCCTTGGTCTTATCGTCGATCTGGCTTTCGAACGTGGAAAGGTCGTCGGTGTCCGCCCAGCGCACGTGCCAGTCGAAATTCTTGAAGGCATGGCCGAACTGGTTGATGGAGCCGCCATAGAGCCGCCGCGCGGCGATGAAGTTGTCGCCCGGGCGCATGATCGTATGGAACACCAACAGTTGCGCGGCATGGCCGGAGGCCACCGCAAGCGCCGCCGTACCGCCCTCGAGCGCGGCGACGCGCTCCTCGAGCACGGCCTGCGTGGGGTTCATGATGCGGGTGTAGATGTTGCCGAAGGCCTGCAGGCCGAAGAGCGAGGCAGCGTGGTCGGCGTCGTTGAACACGAAGCTGGCCGTCTGATAGATCGGCGTCACGCGCGCGCCGGTCGTGGGGTCCGGCTGGGCGCCCGCATGGATGGCGAGCGTGGAAAAGCCCGGCTTGTTCTTCGTCATGGATGACCTCCCTTTTTAAAGTTCCGGCACTATTTCAGAGAGATAGCGGCCGGTCAAAGGGAGTTTTCCGCTCGCGCGCGGCTGCGGCAAAGCGCGCCATGCGCAATGCCGTCATCCGATGAGGCGCGGATATTCGATGGCCGGGCAGCGGTCCATCACGACCTTGATCCCGGCGGCTTCGGCCTTGGCCGCAGCCTCGTCGTGACGCACGGAAAGCTGCCCCCAGATGACTTTCGGCAGCGGCGAGAGCGTCCGCACCTCGTCCACGACAGCTGGAAGCGCATTGGCGGCGCGGAAGACATCGACCATGTCGATCGGCTCTTCGATATCGGCCAGACGGCCGACGACGCGCTGGCCGAGGATTTCCTTGCCCGCCTGCCCTGGATTGACCGGGATCACCCGATAGCCCTTGCGCAGCAGGAACGCCATGACGCGCTGGCTGGGGCGCTCCGGGTTCGGCGAGGCGCCGACGAGGGCAATCACCTTCGTCGCGCGCAGAATGTCGGCAAGATAATAGTCCGGATAGGAATCATGATTCATGGCGCGTTCCCGTTTTCGGGGAGAATTGGGGTAACGCTATGTGAAGTCAATGTTTGCCCGGTGTCACGATGCCTTGCGCATGAGCAGCGGATATTCCGTCACCGGGCAACGGTCCATCACGACGCGAAAACCTGCGGCTTCGGCCCGCAGGGCGGCGGCATCGTCGCGCACGGTAAACTGCCCCCACAGGACCTTCGGGCGTCGCGGCAGCCCCAGCACCTCGTCCACGACCGCACCGAACTGGCTGGCAGCGCGGAAAACGTCGACCATGTCGATCGGCTCAGGGATATCGGCGAGGCGGGCATGGACGGTCTGGCCGAGAATGGCCTTGCCGGCATGCCCGGGATTGACCGGAATGACATGGTAGCCCTTGCCGAGCAGGAAGCCCATGACGCCATGGCTCGGACGCGCATCGTTCGGTGACGCGCCGACGACGGCGATCGTATGCACGCTGGAAAGGATGTCGCGGATATAGCTGTCGGGATAATGGTCGTGGTTCATCGCTGCCTCCTCCGGCTGTCGCGAATGTCTCTCCCATGCCTTGCTGTTCGCCATTCTAGCGCGAAACCTTAAAGAAGAAGAGCGCCCCGGCAGGGCCTTTGCGGCGCGATCTGTGCCAATCCGGCGCAGTCATCACGGATTCTGCCGGTTCCATCACAAAAGTTGCGGCAGATCCCGATTGCAAATGTCAGGATTTGGGCGGATGAAGAGGTGCCTTCCCGTTCGCCCCGCCTGCCCCGCCGAGGTTCCCAGATTGCCGTTCGACGTTCTTCTCCTCGTGCTTCTTGGCGCGGCCCTGCATGCGACATGGAATGCGCTGGTCAAATCCGGAACCGACAAGTCGCTGGACGCCGCGATGGTGGCGCTCGGCGCCGGCGCCGTCGGGCTGTTCTTCCTGCCCTTCGTGCCGCTGCCGAAACCGGAGGCCTGGCCGTTCATCCTCGTCTCGGCCGTCCTGCAATTCGCCTATTTCCAGCTGGTGGCCGCGGCCTACCGGGCCGGCGATATCGGGCTCGTCTATCCGCTGATGCGCGGCGTGGCGCCCCTCATCGTCGCCATGACGAGCGGCCTCGTGCTGGGCGAACACCTGACCACGACGGCCATGGCGGGCGTGCTGGTCATTTCGGCCGGCGTGCTGACGCTCGCGCTTGAATCGCGCCGCGGCGGGCGCCATGCCATCCTGCTGGCGCTGGCCAATGCCGTCGTCATCGCCACATATACATTTGTGGACGGCGCGGGCGCGCGCGTCTCGGGCAACGCGATTTCCTATACGCTCTGGATGGCGCTGCTGCCGCCGGTCTTATTATTCACCTGGGCGATCGCGCGGCGCGGCACCGCTCCGGTCTGGAGCCATGTCCGCCGCAACTGGGCGCGCGGCCTGTTCGGCGGCGCCGGTTCCATCGCGTCCTACGGGCTGGCGCTGTGGGCGATGACCAGGGCGCCGGTCGCGACGGTCGCCGCATTGCGCGAAACCGCCATCCTCTTCGCCCTCCTCATCTCCGTCTTCATCCTCAAGGAAAAGGCAAGCGTCTGGCGCTACCTCGCCGGCGCCGTCATCGCCTGCGGCGTGCTGGTGCTCAAGCTGGCGTAATCTATTTCCGATCCCACTCCGGCATACGCTTGTCCAGAAACGCGCCGATGCCCTCCTTTGCGTCGTCTGCCAGCATGTTCTCCACCATCGTCGCGACCGCCACATCATAGGCGTCCGCGACCGGCAGGCCGGCCTGGGCGCGGATCGCGGCCTTGCCGATGCGCAGGGCCTGCGGCGACTTGGACGCGATGACGGCGGCGTACTTGTCGACGACCTGGCGCAGGTATTGCTGCGGGACGATGCGGTTGACGAGGCCGAAATCCTTGGCGGTGGACGCGTCGATGGTCTCGCCGGTCAGCAGCATCTCCATCGCCTGCTTGGGATGCGCCGCGCGGGTCACGGCGACCATCGGCGTCGAGCAGAACAGGCCGATATTGACGCCGGGGGTGCAGAAGGTGGCGGTGTCCGTGCAGATGGCGAGGTCGCAGCTCGCGACGAGCTGGCAGCCGGCGGCCGTCGCAAGGCCGTCGATCTCGGCCACGACGGGCTGCGGCAGCGCGGCGATCTTCAGCATGATGTCGGCGGCCATGCGCATGGTCTTCTCGAAGAAGGCGCGCCCGCCGTCGTCATCCGCACGGTGCATGGTCATTTCCTTGAGGTCGTGGCCGGCGGAGAAGACCTTGCCGGTCGAGGCCAGCACGACGACGCGGATGGCGTCATCTGCCGCAACGGCATCGAGCGCCTCGGCAAGCGCCCGCATGGTGGCGATGGAGAGCGCGTTGGCCGGCGGGTTGTTCAGCGTGATACGCAACACCGGCGCCTGCCGCTCGATCCGCACCAGGCCGGCCGGCTCCTCTTTCCTGAACTCCACCACATCCGCCATGCTCGCCTCCTTGTCGTATCGTCCTGAGGTCCTACGCCGCGCCGCCGCCCGTTTCAAGCGCGGCAAGCTAGACTTTCAGCGGGCTTGCGAGAGAGGGGAAATCGGTCTGTAAACGCTAAAAAGGAGACGCCTGCGATGGAAGTGACGCCGATCATGGATCCGGAAGCGCTGAACCGCTTCCTCGAAACCGATTTTCCGCAGCTCCATACGGATGGGAAAGTGTTCGAGGTGATGGCGGTCGGCCCCGGAACGGTGACGCTGCGGCTCACGCCCAACGAGCGGCACCTGCGCCCGGGCGGCACGATTTCCGGCCCCACGCTCTTCGCGCTCGCCGATGTCGGCGCCTGGTGCGCGGTGCTCGCCCATATCGGGCCGGTGGCGCTTGCCGTCACCACCAATCTCAACATCAATTTCCTGCGGAAGCCCGCCCCCGGCCCTCTTTCCTGCACGTGCCGCCTCCTCAAGCTCGGCAAGCGGCTGGCGGTGGTGGACGCCTCGATTTTCGATGCCGGCGGCGAGGAACTCGTGGCCCATGCCACCGCGACTTACTCGATTCCACCGCGATAATTTGTGGTATCTTAATACCATTAAATCAAGCCATTGTTTTTAAATGATTATCTTTCACATCCTCCGAACCACGTCGCTTGACGCCCTGCCGGCTCTCGCTTATAAGCCGCACCAGATCGCGGTCCCCACGGGCCGCGTTCGATTTTTGGCATCCGCAAGGCGCCAAACCAAGCAACAAGAAACGCCCCAGGCCGCAAGGCTTCGGGACCCTACAGAAAGAGCTACTCCCATGGGTACCTTCGTACAGAAGCCCGCCGAGGTAGAGAAGAAGTGGATCCTCATCGACGCCGAAGGCCTCGTTGTCGGTCGCCTCGCTACCCTCATCGCGAACCGCCTGCGCGGCAAGCACAAGGCCACCTTCACGCCCCACGTCGACGACGGTGACAACATCATCGTGATCAACGCCGACAAGGTCGTCTTCACCGGCAAGAAGTACTCCGACAAGAAGTACTACTGGCACACCGGTTACCCGGGTGGCATCAAGGAGCGCACGGCTCGCCAGATCATCGAAGGCCGCTTCCCGGAGCGCGTTCTCGAGAAGGCTGTCGAGCGCATGGTTCCGCGCGGCCCGCTCGGCCGTCGCCAGATGAAGAACCTGCGCGTTTACGCCGGCGCCAACCACCCGCACGAAGCCCAGCAGCCCGTCGTTCTCGACGTCGCCAAGCTGAACAGCAAGAACACAAGGAGCGCCTGATAATGGCCGACCTCTCCTCGCTCAAGGACCTCGGCGTCGCCGCTGCAGCTCCGGCCGCTTCCGCCCCGGTTCACGTCAAGAAGGTTGACGCCCAGGGCCGTTCCTACGCCACCGGCAAGCGCAAGGACGCTGTCGCCCGCGTGTGGGTCAAGCCGGGCTCCGGCAAGATCACCGTCAACGGCAAGTCGTTCGAAGCCTACTTCGCACGCCCGGTCCTGCAGATGATCCTGCAGCAGCCGATCGTCGCAGCTGCCCGTGACGGCCAGTTCGACATCGACGCGACCGTCGCCGGCGGCGGCCTTTCCGGCCAGGCCGGTGCCGTTCGTCACGGCATCTCCAAGGCACTGACCTACTTCGAGCCGGCCCTGCGCTCGGTCCTGAAGAAGGGCGGCTTCCTGACCCGCGACTCGCGCGTCGTCGAACGCAAGAAGTACGGCAAGGCCAAGGCCCGTCGTTCGTTCCAGTTCTCCAAGCGTTAATCGCCCGGACGATTTTGGTTCAGGAAAGGCCGGGGCTCGCCCCGGCCTTTCTCGTTCTACGCTTCGGCATTTCCGGCGCCTCTGGTGGATAATCCCGGCCTGCTGAAGAGGGCCACCGCCACCGCGACACCGGTGAGCTGCAGCGTTGCGCCGATCCACTCGGCCGTCTGCGGCCACCGCGCTTCGTACACAAACCCGTAAACGAGACCGAACACGGTTTCCGCCACGATGAGCTGCGCGGCAAGCGCGAGTGGCAATCTGGCGGAAGCGATCCCCCAGCAGAATGTCGCGATCCACGATCCCGCAATGCCCATGACCGCAGCCCAGCCGAGAAAGTTCACCATGTCGGGACCGGCAAGGGGCTGCGTCGAAAAAGAGGTCAGCGGCAGAAGTGCCATGCTGCCGATCGCCGCCCCTACTCCTTGTACGCCCGTCCAGTGCAGGCCATCCGGCGCGTCGGCGGCGCGCATGACGGCGGCATTGGCGAGGCCGTAGGCGATCCAGATAACAAGCGCGGCCGAGGCCGCCAGGACGCCGAGCAGAACCGCCTTGCGCCCCTCCGGCCCGGCTGCCTCGATGACCGAGATGTTGACGATCGCCACGCCGGCGGCGATCAGCGCGAGCGGCGCAGCGAGCGCGCGCCACGGGGCAGACCGGTCGCGCCAGTTGGCGATCAACGCCAGCAGCACCGGCATGGTACCGATGACGAGCGGCGGTATGGCGGCGCCCGCCAGCCTGACCGCATAGGCGGCGGCGACGAAATATACGACATAGCCCGCGCCGCCGAGAGACAGGCCGGTCAGCCAGCGCCTGCATGTCAGGCCGCGCGGGCGAAAGCGCGGATGCAGCATGAGCAGCACGGAAACCAGGCCGAATATCCCGTATCGTGCAACGGTGAGGTCCAAGGTGGAGGCGGGATCGACGGCGCGTGGCGCAATGAATGTGAGGCCCCACAACGCGCATGTTGTCAGGCCGGCCAGAATACCAATCAGCATGGGTCACTCCTGTGATGCGCGATCATGGAGGGTGGACAGGCTGATTTCCATGGAGAACCGAAGGCAGAACCGCTATAATGCATCGATGAGCAGCTCAAAAATCCCCAATCGCCTTCAATATGAAAACTCATCCATCGATGCCGTCGATTCCCGAATCCTGGTAGCGCTCGATGCGGATTCACGGCTCTCCATGAGTGAACTCGCCCGCCTCGTCGGCATGTCCGCGCCGGCGGTGTCGGAGCGGGTGCGTCGGCTGGAGGCCGGCGGCGTCATCCGCGGCTTCACACTCGACGTCGATGCGCGCGCGCTCGGCTACCAGATTCGCGCTCTCGTGCGTATCAGGCCGCTGCCCGGCAAGCTGCATGTGGTGGAGAAGCTGATCCAGGATACGCCACAGTTCATCGAATGCGACAAGATCACGGGGGACGATCCCTTTCTCGCCCGCCTCGTCGTCCACTCGATCGAAGAAATGGACGATGTTCTCGAGGCGCTTTCCGACCATGCCGTCACCAGCACGGCCGTCATCAAGGGAACATCCGTCGCCCGGCGCCTGCCGCCGCTTTGAGGTGGATGCGTCATCGTCGCGAGGATACACGCATTCTTTTCAGCCACGGGACTTGCCGCGGCGACGGCATTTTGCTGAAACAGGCAACCTTTTCGAAGGGCGACAGCAATCGGGAGCCTGACAGTGGCCAACAAGACGATCGATCACGCCATCACCGCAAAATCGCTGAAGAGCGCGGCCTCCGACCCGACGCATGCCGGAATTCTCTCCTTCATGCGCCGGCGCTACACCAAGGTGCTGAAGGATGTCGACGCCGTCGTCTGGGGCATTCCCTTCGATGCCGCGACCTCAAATCGTCCCGGCACGCGCTTCGGGCCGCAGGCGATCCGCCGCGCCTCGGCGATCATGGACAACGATCCGCAATATCCCTTCGAGCGCGACCTGTTCGAGGACATGGCCGTCATCGATTATGGCGATTGCCTGCTCGACTACGGCAACCACGCGAAGACGCCCGCGACGATCGAGCGTGAGGCCAAGAAGATCCTGAAATCCGGCGCCTACATGCTGACGCTCGGCGGCGATCATTTCATCACGCTGCCGCTCTTGCGCGCCCATGCCGAGAAGTACGGTCCCCTCTCCCTCGTGCAGTTCGACGCGCACCAGGATACCTGGGCCGACGAGAAGGGCCGCATCGACCATGGCTCCTTCGTCGGCACCGCGGTCCGCGAAGGGCTGATCGATGCCGAGACGTCGATCCAGATCGGTATTCGCACCCATGCGCCGGAGGATTGCGGCATCCGCATCCTCTATGGCTATGATGTGGAGGAGATGAGTGCCGCCGAGCTCGCCGATGCAATCATCCATCATGTCGGCGACCGCGCGGCCTATCTCACTTTCGACATCGACTGCCTCGATCCGGCCTATGCGCCCGGCACCGGCACGCCGGTCTCCGGCGGTCCCTCCAGCGCGCGTATCCTGTCGGTGCTGCGCAAGCTTGGCGCGCTCAATATCGTCGGCTCGGATGTAGTCGAGGTGGCGCCCGCCTATGACCATGCCGATATCACCGCCATCGCCGGCTCCACCATCGCCATGTACATGCTGGGCCTTCACGCCGAGGCGCTGGCCGAACGACGCTGAAACACGGCGTTGAATACGACAGGGCAAGGGGCTATATCGGCGGCGAACGCGCGAACAGGATGGGACAGCAGATGAAACCGAAGATCTTCATCGATGGCGAACACGGCACGACGGGCCTGCAGATCCGCACCCGCATGGCCGGCCGCGCCGATGTCGAGCTCCTGTCCATCCCGGAAGCCGAGCGCCGCAACGCGCAGCTGCGCGAAGACCTGCTGAACAGCGCCGATATCGCCATCCTCTGCCTGCCTGATGATGCGGCCAAGGAAGCCGTGGCCATAGTGGCGGGCAACAATTCCGTGCGCATCATCGACACCTCGACCGCCCATCGTATCAACCCGGACTGGGCCTACGGCTTTGCCGAAATGGATCGCGAGCAGCCGAAGAAGATCGCGGGCGCGCGTTACGTCGCCAATCCCGGCTGCTATCCGACGGGCGCCATCGGCCTCATCCGTCCGCTGCGCCTCGCCGGCATCCTGCCGGAGGATTACCCGGTCACCGTCAATGCCGTCTCCGGCTATACCGGCGGCGGCAAGCAGTTGATCGCGCAGATGGAAGATGAAGGCCATGCCGAGCATATCGCTTCGCCGCACTTCCTCTACGGCCTCACCCTGAAGCACAAGCATGTGCCGGAAATGCAGGTGCACGGGCTTCTCGGCCGCGCGCCGCTGTTTGCGCCCTCCGTCGGCAAGTTCCCGCAGGGCATGATCGTGCAGGTGCCGCTCTATCTCGCCGACCTCAAGGAGAACGCCTCGCTCGGCTCCATCCACGAGGCGCTGGCGGACCACTATGCCGGCCAGGATATCGTCGAGGTGGTCGATCTCAAGGAAACCGCCAGCCTTCCCCGCGTCAACGCGGTGGAACTGGCCGATACCGACCGCATGAAGCTCTATGTCTTCGGCACGGCGGGCGCGCCGCATGTCAACCTCGTCGCCCTGCTGGACAATCTCGGCAAGGGTGCCTCGGGTGCCGCCGTGCAGAACATGGACCTGATGCTGGGCGCATGACGACGCCCGAGCCGGCCTTTCCCGACGAATGGCGGATCGAAGGCTCCAGTCTTCTTGCCGACACCGTCGCCGGGAGCGTCTACGAGGTCACGCTTGCCGGCGGCGAAAACGCCATCGTCAAGCACCTGAAGCCGAAGGCGCTGGAGGACAGCCTGCGCGGCGCGGATTTCCTGACATGGCGGGATGGCGTCGGCTGCGTAAGACTTCTCGCCCGTTCCGGCACGATGCTGCTGATGGAACATGCGGGCAGGACGACGCTGAGGGATCACATGGCGTCACACGGCGACAGCGATGCAACGCGCATCGCCGCCAGCGTCCTGCTCGATTATCACCGCGCCTCCGACAGCCCGCCGCCCGCCAGCCTGCAACCGCTGTCACGCTACTTCGCAAGCCTCTTCGCCAAGGCCGAACGGGACCGCAAGGACGGCCTTGCAGGCCCCTATGCGGAAGCGGCGGCCATGGCGCAGGCGCTGCTGGCCGACCAGCGGGATATCAAGCCGCTGCACGGCGACCTGCACCACGAAAACATCATGCATGGACCGCGCGGCTGGATCATCATCGATCCCGCCGGGCTGATCGGCGATGCGGCGCTCGACGTCGCCAACATGTTCTCCAATCCGCTGGATCGGTTCGACCTCACCCGCGACGAAGCGCGGATCGCCGGCATGGCGGATGTCTTCGCGGAGACGCTCGGGCGCGATGTGCGCACCATCCTGCGCTACGCGTTCGCCTATGGCTGCCTGTCGGCCGCCTGGCATGACGAGGACGGCAACGAAGCCGACCGCGACGACGAACTGGCGGTGGCCGCCGCGATCCGCACCGTTCTCAGGCAGGCCTGACCGGATCACGCCGGCGCGTCGTCCCTGTCATATTCGCCGTAGAAGCCGCGCCAGTGCGCGACGGCGAAGCCGAGCACCACCAGTGCTCCGCCCTGATGCGCCAGCGCCCAGCCGAGCGGCACCTGCCAGATCAGCGTGAGGATGCCGATGGTCGCCTGGAGACAGACGAGGCCGAACAGCACCAGCGCGCGGCGCGCATGAGTGGTCTCGGGCGCGGCGCGCAGCGAAGCGATCAGGTGCACCAGCGCCAGCGCAAACAGCACATAGGCGCCGATGCGGTGCACGAACTGCACGGTCTTCGGGTTCTCGAAGAGATTGATCCACCAGGGCTGCTGCAGGAAGAGGCCGCCGGGTACGACGGCGCCGTCCATCAGCGGCCATGTGTTGTAGGTGAAGCCGGCATGCAGGCCGGCGACGAGCGCACCGAGATAGATCTGGAAGATCGCCATGCCGGCGATGATGCCGGCCATGCGGCGCGAGCCTTGCGTCGGGGCCTCATCGTCGCTGTGCGGCGCGAGGGCGCGCATCAGCCACACGGTCCCGGCGAAGATCAGACAGGCGATGGTGAGATGGGTGGCAAGCCGGTACTGGCTGACGGAGACCCGTTCGGCAAGGCCCGACGACACCATCCACCAACCGATGAAGCCCTGGAACCCGCCAAGCGCGAGAAGGCCGACGAGCGGCCAGCGCATCTTGCGCTCGATGCGGCCGGTCAGCCAGAAGAAGGCGAGCGGCACGGCGAAGACGAAGCCGATGGAGCGGGCGATGAGGCGGTGAGCCCATTCCCACCAGAAGATCGTCTTGAACTCGTCGACGGTCATGCCCTTGTTGACCTGCTCGTATTGCGGAATGCGCTTGTAGAGCTCGAATTCCTCCTGCCATTCCTGCGCGCCGATCGGCGGGATGACGCCATGGATGGGCTTCCACTCCGTAATGGAGAGGCCCGACCCGGTCAGGCGCGTCGCGCCGCCCACGAGCACCAGCACGAACAGCATGAACAGCACGAAGCCCAGCCAGATGCGGACCTGCCGGCGATTGCGCTCGATGCGTCCCGCGTCGTCGACGCTGCGATAGGCTGTTACGTTTGTGGCGCTCATTTCATCGGCTCCTTTGCCCGGAGCGGCGATCTGCCTGCCGCTGCGGCTTTTCCACGCGGTCGCGGGCACAAAATGGCCTGCACCCTTCGCCGCGAACTGCTCCGACGTTGATTTGCCCGACCGGGCCGTGCAAAACAAGGCCCGAAGCTTTGCGGCATGCCGTCGCGCCCTGCAGCCCCGCCGAACGAAGGTCCGAAATGCCCCCTCGCCTGAGAAAACTGATCGGCACGATCCTGATCATCATCCTCGTGCTCGTCTATGCGCTGGTCGCGACCACGGTCGCCGTCGCGACGCTGGGGGAATCGCCGTGGTATATCCACCTCCTCTATTTCACGCTCACCGGCCTTTTGTGGATCCTGCCGGCCATGCTGATCATCAAGTGGATGGAAAAGCCCGGCAAGCCGCGCGAGGAGTGACGGCAATGCGCATTGCGGTGATTGCGGACATCCATGGAAACGATCTCGCACTGGAAGCCGTGCTGGCGGATATCGATCGCCGCGGCATTCGCGAGGTCGTCAATCTCGGCGATCACCTGAGCGGCGCGCTCAATGCAGGCCGCACCGCCGATATCCTGCTGTCGCGCGCCGATATCGCCTGCATCGCCGGCAACCATGACCGCTGGCTCATCGAAAAACAGTCGGACGCCATGGGAAGCTGGGATCGCAGGGCGCATGCGCAGCTCGCCGCCCACCACCTCGACTGGCTGGCCCAGCTGCCGCCGACCCGTCTCGTCGCAGACACCGTCTTTCTCTGCCACGGCACGCCCGGGACGGATACCACCTACTGGCTCGATGAACCCTCCGGCGAAGGCGTGATGCAGCTTTCCCCGATCGAGCGGATCGAGGCGCTGGCCGGCGGCATCGACCACCCGGTCCTTCTCTGCGGCCATACCCATATCGCGCGCGCCGTGCGCTTGCGCGACGGCCGTCTGGTCGTCAATCCCGGCAGCGTCGGCTCACCCGCCTATGATGACGACGAACCGGTGCCCCACAAGGTCGAAACGGGTACGCCTCATGCGCGTTATGCCGTGATCGAGCGGCATGGAGACCGGTGGGACGCCACATTTCATCTCGTGGACTACGATCACATGGCCATGGCCCGTCTGGCGGAAAGCCGCGGCGAGCTTGCCTGGGCGTGTGCGCTCGCCACCGGCTGGCTGAGCTGACGATCCGGCGTCGACCGATCACCCCGAACGTTCGGATTTTCGGATTTTCGTTATGAAATTGCTAACCGCGCCGGCCAAATTCCCCGGGCATGCGCCGCGGGAGCACTGGATTTAAACCTTTTGCGCAAGCCTGGTGCCTATCGTGTCCGATGCGGCAAGACGGCCGCAGGTGCATAAAGGCGACACCATGGGAGCGATGCAACTCAATTTCCAGGCGATGCCATCCGAGCCGGCGCCGGCCGATGCGACGGCGGCCGGTGACGGTGCGCTCGCCTTCGGTCCTCTCTCCATCCGCCTGCACGACCGCATGGAACCCCTGGAAGCCGCATGGCGCGCGCTGGAGGCGGAAAACAACCTGTCGCTCCACCAGAGCTATGACTGGTGCCGGGCCTGGGCACGCACACAGGGCACGAAGCTGCTGGTCGTCGAGGGCGCATCCGGCGGCCGCACGCAGCTCATCCTGCCGCTCGAAATCGTGCGGCACGGGCCGGTGCGGATCGCGCGCCTGCTCGCCACCGATTTCAGCAACCTCAACACCGGCCTCTATACGCGCGCATTCCGGGCGCTTGCCTCGCCGCCCCGGTTTCGCAGGGCGCTGCGCCAGGCACGTGGCGACTTCGCCCGCCATTTCGACCTTCTCCTGCTCGACAAGGTGCCGCTCGAGTGGCGCGGTGAAACCAATCCGTTTGGCGACCTGCCCGCCGTCCTGAACCAGAACGCCGCCTTCCAGCTGCCGTTGCTGGGCGATTTCGAGCGCACGCTCGCCCAGATCAATGCCAAGAACCGGCGCAAGAAGTTCCGCAACGCCGAACGCCGTCTGATGGAGCTTGGCGGCTACGAGCACATCATCGCGCCGGCCGGAAACGAGGCGCTTGCGCTTCTGGAAACCTTCTTCCGTCAGAAGTCCGTTCGCTTCCAGGCGCTCGGCCTGCCGGATGTCTTCCGCGACGAGCGTACCCGTGATTTCTTCCGCGCGCTCGTGACCACGTCAGCGTCGGATACCGAATATCCGCTTCAGCTTCACGCGCTGCGCCTCACCGGCCCACATGCGGGCCATATCGCCGCCATTGCCGGGCTGTCGCGCAAGGGCGATCACGTGATCTGCCAGTTCGGATCGCTCGATGAAAGCGTCGCCGCGGGTGCGAGCCCCGGCGAGTTCCTGTTCCATCTGGCCATTCGCAAGCTCTGCGGGGAAGGCGTGGCGCTTTTCGATTTCGGCATCGGCGACCAGCTCTACAAACGCTCCTGGTGCACGATCGAGACGCCGCAATACGACCTGTTGTGGGCGACGACACCGGCCGGCAGCCTCGCGGCCGCGCTTCATCGCCTGAAGGCGGGCGCCAAGCGCTTCATCAAGCGCAATCCGCAGATCTACGCGTTCCTGCAACGCCGGCGCTCGGGGCGGCAGGCGGCCCGCGCCGGCACGGGCACGGACTGATCCGTCAGGCCACGCGGCGGCCCGGATGGCGGGGCGGTTCGCCCGTCTCGCCGGTCATCAGCAGGATGTCGCTGTAGCCCGCCTCGTCGAAGGCGCCGATGAGGTCCACGACCTCGTCCTCGTCCGCACCGGGCAGAGAGAGGATGACATCCGTCTCCCGGTCGCGGGTCAGGCGGCGCACGCCCTCCACCTCGGCCGGGCCGCATTCCACGATCACGGTATCATAGGCGTCCGACAGCGCGTCGATCACCATGGCCAGCCGGTCGATGCCGCGCATGGCGCGCCGGATATTGGCATTGCCGCGCGGAATGACATGGGCGGGAGAAAGACGATCGCCGTGGATGATGTCGCCGAAAGCGGCTTCGCCGACCAAAAGGTCCGTGATCCCCGCCAGGTGAACCGACTCCGCCATCAGGCGGGTCGGGCAGGCCGAGCCGGTCAGGTCGATGATGAGCGTGCGGCGATGCTCCTGCGCGATCCGGCGCGCCAGCATGACGGCGGCGGTCGAGCCGCGATCGCCCGACGGCGAGACCGAAATGGCCACCGAAATGTTGTTCTCGATCATGTGCCGGGCGACGGCATTCACCGAGAAATCGCCTTCGTCCTCTTCAACGGCAACCGTTTCGTCCGCCTCGGGCACGAGCGCCGGTTCCAGGTCCTCGTCGTCTTCCTCGACGGGACGGATGTCGGCGAGCAGCGACCGGGCCGGCGCATGCATGTCGCGAACGGCGACGTGCTCGGCGTGTTCCCGGCGAACGAGCGGCGGCTGGTCGGGCACGAACTCGGTCTCGGCAGCTTCATCCTCATTCTCTTCGCGGCGGCGGGCGGGCGTCGCCACCACACCGACCGGCTTCAGGGCGCGGCCGCTGAACAATTCGGCGAGCAGGATGGCGATCGCGCTGAGCGCGAAGCCGGCCACGCCGCCGACGATGGTGATCGGGATCACCTTGGGGAAAGCGACTTCCGTCGGTTCGACGGCCGCTGAAATCACGCGGGCATCGGCGGGTGTGGCGCCGTCGCCGGTGCGCGAGGTCGCCTCGCGGTAGCGGGCAAGGTAGGTTTCGAGCAGTTCGCGCTGGGCTGCGGCCTCGCGCTCCAGCGCCTTGAGGCCGACTTCGTCTTCACCAGCGCGCGCCGTATCCGCCTTGACCGTGTTGAGTTGCTGGACGAGCTGCGTCTCGCGCAGGCGTGCCGTCTTCGCCTCGTTCTCAAGGCTCGACAGGATCTTCTGGGTTTCCGACTTGATCTGCGTGCGAATACCAACGAGCTGCGAGCGCAGGCCCTTCAGCCTGGGATGTCCTTCCAAGAGCGATGTCGACAGGTCGGAAATCTGTCCCTGGATCTGCGCCTCGCTCTCCTTGAGGCGCTGGATCATCTGGGAGCCGACGACTTCGGTCAGCGTATCGGGCGCGCCGCCATTCTGCAGCACCGCGCGCACGCTTTCGGCCCGCGCCTCGGCGGTGGCACGCTCGCCGCGAACGCGGGCAAGCTCGGTCGAGATGTCGTTGAGCTGGCGCACGGCGAAGGTCGAGTTCTCGCCTGTCGGCAGCAGGTCGGATTGCGAGCGGTACTCGGCGACCTTCTGCTCGGCCTCGCGCACCTTCTCGCGCAGGTTGACGATTTCGGGCTCCAGCCAGCGTGACGCCTCGGAATTGGTATCGAGCTTGGCGCCGCTTTGCAGCGACAGGTAGACCTTCGCCATCTCGTTGGGAATGGCGGCCGCAAGGCGGGGATCGCGCGAGGAGAACTCGATGCCGATGACGCGCGACTTCTCCACCTGGTAGACGACGAGCTTTTCGTTGAACTCCTTCAGCACCCGCTCTTCCGGCGGCAGATCGAGCGGGTTCTTCTTCAGGCCGAGCAGCACGAGCAGATCGGAGACGGCCGACGGCTTGGCGGTCGGGTCGAATTCTTCCAGCTCGTAGAGTTTCATGTTGCGCGCGACCTGCTTGATCAGGTCGGCGGATTTCAGCATCTGCACCTGGCTGGCGATGCCGAGTTCGTCGAAGGCCGGCTGCTCCCTGCCCTGCGAGCGGTCCTGGCCCGTCGTGAAGGCCGGCTCGCGGGTTTCGATGAGAAGGCGCGATTCACTCTTGTAGGTCGGCGTGATGGCGCTCGCGATGGCAAAGGCGAGGCCCGCGCCGGCAACCGTCGCCAGCAGCACGCGCATGCGGTGCCGCCAGATCGCGCCGAAAAGGCCGCCAAGGTCGATATCGACATCCTGCTGGCTCCCGTGAACGCCCGACATATCTCTACTCCAAACCGACGATTTCCGCGCACGGTAAACAAATATGGTAACCCAAGCGTTAACCATTCTGAGTTGTGTAAATAAGATTTGTTACTTTTGCGCGATATCGCCCGCATATTTACCGGCCATTAACCCTAACGGATGGATAACGAAGGCCACACTCTGATTTGGGACTGAGCGAATGACGTTCGCAACGATCAACAAGGGCTTGCTGCTTGCGCTGGCGCTTATCGTGCCGGCCGTTGCCGGCTGCAGCGGATACCGCCCTGCCCCGAAGGCCTTCCATGAAGCGACCATCCAGCCATACCGCCTCGACAGCGGCGATCGCCTGCGCGTGACCGTCTTCGAACAGGCCGGCCTGTCCAACACCTATACGATCGACCAGGCCGGTTATCTCGCCTTCCCGCTGATCGGCGCCGTGCCGGCACGCGGCCAGACCATCCAGGAACTGGAAAGCATCATCGCCGCGAAGCTGCGGCAGGGATACCTGCGCGATCCCGACGTCTCCATCGAGGTCGATCGCTACCGCTCGATCTACATCATGGGCGAGGTCGGCCAGGCCGGGCAGTACAGTTATGTCGCGGGCATGACCATCCAGAACGCGATCGCGGTCGCCGGCGGATTTTCGCCGCGCGCCAACCAGCGCGACGTGGACGTGACGCGCAAGATCAACGGCAAGATCGTCACGGGCCGCGTTTCCATCTCCGATCCCATCCTGGCCGGCGACACGATCTATGTTCGTGAACGGCTGTTCTGAGCATCATGGCGGACGATGGGGCTCTGCGCATCATTCACTGCTTCCGTTCCCCCATCGGTGGAATCTTCCGTCATGTGCGCGACCTTGCCGAATTTCACACGAAGGCCGGGCATGATGTCGGCATCATCTGCGACAGCCTTACAGGCGGCTCGTTCGAAGATGTGCTCTTCGACGAAATCCGCCCCTATCTCTCGCTCGGCCTCGTGCGCATGCCCATCAGCCGGTCCGTCGACCTTCGCGACATCGGCGCGTTCAGGAAAAGTTATCATGAAATAAAAGGTTTGCAGCCGGATGTCCTGCACGGGCACGGCGCCAAGGGTGGCGCCATTGCCCGGCTCATCGGCTCAGCCCTGCGGGTCAACAGGTATCGCGTAGCCCGCCTCTATTCGCCGCATGGCGGCAGCCTGCACTATACGAGCCGCACGGCGGCGGGCCTGGCGATCCTCACCGCCGAACGGCTCCTGGAGCGGCGCGGCGATGCCCTCACCTTCGTCTGCGACTACGAGCGTGACGCCTATATCGCGCGCGTCGGCACGCCGCGCGTACGCGCCGAGCGCATCTATAACGGCATTCACGATCGGGACTTCGAGATCGTCTATCCCCGCGAGGACGCCGTCGACTTCCTCTATATCGGCATGCTGCGCGACCTGAAGGGTCCGGATGTCTTCATCGAGGCCTTCGCGCAGACCGAGCGCCGCGTCGGGCGGCCGCTTTCGGCGCTGATCATCGGCGACGGGCCGGACAGGGCGAAGTACGAGCAGCGCGTCGTGGAGAGCGGTCTCGGCCGCCGCATCGGGCTGCTGCCCGCCATGAAGGCGCAAGAGGCCTTCGCGCTTGCCCGCACCGTGGTCGTTCCCTCGCGCGCGGAAGCGCTGCCCTATATCGTGCTGGAAGCGATCGCCGCCGGCCGCCCGGTCATCGCCAGCCGCGTGGGCGGCATCCCGGAAGTGCTGGGCCGCGACAGCCCCGCGCTGACCGAGCCGGGCGATGCCGCCTCCCTTGCCGCGGTGATGACACAGGCGATGAACGATCCTGTCTGGCTCCGCAAGGCGATGCCCGAGCCCGTCGCCTTCAGGAAGACGTTCTCCGCCCGGACCATGTCGGAGGCCTTGCTTGCGCTTTACCGGGACATTCTGGCCACCCAGAGCGGCAAAACGCGGCCGTTCGGCGCGCCTGGCACCCGCCAGCCGTAAACGTTTCTTAGGGGCTTCATGCTATCTGAGGCTGAAAGCCTGCTGAGGTACAGCCATGAACCAGATCCAACCGCCCGACTCCTTCGATCCGGATAGCCTGCGCCGCAAGGTGTCGGAAATCCGCACGCTTTCGCAGGAGACGAAGTCGGGCGACGAGGAAACCGTCGAGCTCAACCCGCTCGCGCGCAAGATCGCACAACAGTTCCGCATCGACACCTTCTCCCCGTCCATGATCACGGGTCTGCTTCGGCTTTGCGAATTCGCGATGCTGCTGGTTATCGGCTACGCCATCCATGCCTTCTATGTCGGCATGGGGCTGACGGGATTCTATGCGCTGGTGCTGTTCGGCGGCGCCGCGGTCGGCGTGCTGACGCTCCAGCTTGCCGATAGCTATCAGATTCCGTCGCTTCGCTCGCCGCTGCGCATGATGCCGCGCATCCTGGCCGCATGGGCTGCCGCCTTCGCCATCATGGCGCTGATGGTGTTCTTCTTCAAATCCGGGCAGCATTATTCGCGCATCTGGTTCGTCTCCTGGTTCGCCGTGGGCGCGGTCTATCTCGTCGTCGAGCGGCATATCATCGCCTATGCCATCCGCCGCTGGGCGCGCAACGGCACCATGGAGCGGCGCGCCGTCATCGTCGGCGGTGGTGAGCCGGCCAAGGAACTGATCCGCACGCTGGAACAGCAGCCGGAAAACGATATCCGCATCTGCGGCATCTTCGACGACCGCGACGAGCGCCGTTCGCCTTCCGTCATCGCCGGCTATCCGAAGCTCGGCAACGTCGCCGAACTCGTGGAATTCGCCCGTCTCGCGCGCATCGACATGCTGATCATCTCGCTGCCGCTCTCGGCGGAAGCACGCATCCTGACGCTGCTCAAGAAGCTCTGGGTGCTGCCGGTCGACATTCGCCTTGCCGCGCATGCCAAGGGCCTGCGCTTCCGCCCGCGCAGCTATTCGCAGGTCGGCAGCATGCCGATGCTCGACATCTTCGACAAGCCCATCGCCGATTGGGACAATGTCGCCAAGCGCATCTTCGACCTGTTCTTCAGCATCGTCGCGCTCGTCCTGCTCTGGCCGGTCATGCTGGGCGCGGCCATTGCCGTCAAGCTCTCCTCGCCCGGGCCGATCATCTTCAAGCAGAAGCGCCACGGCTTCAACAACGAGATCATCGACGTCTACAAGTTCCGCTCGATGTACACGCATCTCTCCGACCCCTCGGCCCGCGCCGCCGTCACGAAGGGCGATCCGCGCGTCACTCCCGTCGGTCGCTTCCTGCGCAAGTCCTCGATCGACGAACTGCCGCAGCTGTTCAACGTGCTGAAGGGCGAGCTTTCGCTGGTCGGCCCGCGCCCGCACGCCGTGCAGGCCCAGTCGCACGACCGCAAATATGTCGACGTGGTCGATGGCTACTTCGCCCGCCACCGCGTCAAGCCCGGCGTCACCGGCTGGGCGCAGATCAACGGCTGGCGCGGCGAGATCGACCATGACGACAAGATCCGCTTCCGCACGGAATTCGATCTCCACTATATCGAGAACTGGTCGCTCTGGCTGGATCTCAAGATCCTGTTCCTGACGCCCTTCCGGCTGCTCAACACGGAAAACGCCTATTGAGCGACGCGGCCCTCCCCTATGCCCCGCCGTTCCGGCCGCAGCTTGCGGCCGTCGGCGTGTTCGGCTCGATGCTGGTCGCGGTCGGCGTCTTCCTGTCCGGCTTCGTCATGAGCGAGCCGGCCCCCTACGAGCTGTTCATGGCGGGGCTCATCGGCCTCTGGGCCATCGTGGGGCTGCGCATCTCGCGCGGTGTGGCCCCCCTGCTCGTCCTGCTCGTCACCTTCAATGTCGGCGGCATGCTGTCGCTGACCGTGATGGACGACCTGGCCGGCGGGCCGATGTATGTCGCCGTCTCGCTGTTCCTGGCACTGTCGAGCGTCTTCTTCGCCGCCATCATCGAGGCGCGCCATTCGCGCCTGGAGCTCATCTTCAGGGCCTGGGTGGCCGGCGCGCTCATCACCTCCATCCTCGGCATCCTCGGCTATTTCCATGCCTTTCCCGGGGCGGAAGCCTTCACGCTCTACGACCGCGCCAAGGGCGCCTTCCAGGACCCGAACGTCTTCGGCCCCTATCTCGTCGCGCCGTCGCTCTACCTGATGTACGGCCTGCTTTCCGGCCGCATTCTCGGCGCACCGCTGAAGATCATCGGTGTGCTGATCCTGGCGCTCGGCGTCTTCCTGTCCTTTTCCCGCGCCGCCTGGGCGCTCTACCTGTTCTCGGTGGTGGCGCTCGTCTTCATCATGCTGCTGAAGGAGCGCACCGGCGCCTTCCGGCTGAAGATCCTCATCCTCAGCATCTCGGCGGCGGGCCTCATGATCATCGCGTTGCTCGTGGCGCTCCAGTTCGACAAGGTCGCGGACCTCTTTTCCAACCGCACCCAGCTCGTTCAGGATTACGACGGCGGGCATCTTGGCCGTTTCGACCGCCATCGCATCGGCTTCCTCATGTCCATGGAAAAGCCGCTCGGCATCGGCCCCATGGTGTTCAGCAAGATCTTTCCGGAAGACGAGCACAATATCTGGCTGAAGTCGCTGACCAGCTACGGCTGGCTCGGCTTCCTTTGCTATGTCTCCCTCATCGCCTGGACGCTCAGCGCCGGCTTCAAATACCTGCTGCGCAACAGGCCGTGGCAGCCCTACCTGATGATCGCCCTCATCACCATCGTCGGCCACAGCGTGATCGGCTTCGTCATCGACACCGACCACTGGAGGCACTTCTACCTGCTGCTCGGCATCCTCTGGGGCTGCTTCGCGCTCGAGCGGCGCCATAACCTGCGCAGCGTCAAAGGCGCTGTCTCCTGATGAACGCAGCCCCGATCAGGAACCCAAGGCCCCTGCGCCTCCTGCAAATCCTGGAACCCAGCGGCGGCGGCTCCGGCCGGCATTTCATCGACCTGTGCCGGGGCATGCAGGCGCGCGGCCACAGCGTGCATGCCATTTACTCCCCGGTGAGGGCGGAGGAGCGGTTCGTCGCCGAACTCACCGCCCTCGACCTCGCCGGCATCCATGTCGTGCCGATGAAGCGCTCGCCGGGCCCGGCCGATTTCGGCGCCTGGCGTCAGCTGACCGGCGTCATGCGCCAGGCAGGCCCCTTCGATATCATTCACGGCCACAGCTCCAAGGCGGGCGCGCTCGCGCGTCTGCGCCTGCCGGGACGGCATGTGCCGCGGGTCTACACGCCGCATGCCTTCCGCACCATGGATCCCGGTCTCGGCAAGACAGGCCGCCGGGTCTTTGGCCTGATCGAGACGATGCTCGCGCGCCTGCTGACCGACCGGCTGATCTGCGTCTCGAAGGACGAGTACGCGCATGCCCGCGGCCTCGGCATACCGCGTGAGAAACTCACCATCGTCGTCAACGGCGTCGAGACGCCGCCGGACGATACCCGCGCGGCCGTGCGCAGGGAACTCGGCATCCCCCCGGATGCGCTGCTCTACGGTTTCGTCGGCCGCCTCTGTCATCAGAAGGCGCCGGAACGGCTGGTGGCAGCCTTCGACCGCCTCGCCGGACACCTGTCGCGCGCGCATCTCCTGATGATCGGCACGGGCGAGGCGCAGGAGGCGACGCGCAGCCGGATCAAGGCCAGCAGCCATGCCGGGCGCATGCACCTCACGACGCGCTTTACCGGGCCCGACGCGATGGCGGCGATCGACGTTCTCGTCATGCCGAGCCGCTACGAAGCCATGTCCTATGTGATGCTGGAGGCCGCCGCCGCCGGCAAGCCGCTCGTCCTGACCGATGTCGGCGGCGCCTCGATGGTGTTGAAGGACAAGCACAACGGCCTGCTGATCGAAAACACAGACGACCCCGAGCGGCTGGCGGACGCGATGCTGAACCTCGCCAGCCCGGACAGCCTCGCCCGCTACACCGCCGCCGCCGAGGCCCGCAGCGCCGACTACGCCCTGCACCGCATGATCGACGAGACCGAAGCGA
Source organism: Shinella sumterensis (assembly GCF_004514425.2). GTDB lineage: Bacteria > Pseudomonadota > Alphaproteobacteria > Rhizobiales > Rhizobiaceae > Shinella > Shinella sumterensis. The sequence continues at coordinate 39,600 of NZ_MYFN02000013.1, read as the reverse complement.
TCTACCGCAGCCTCGTCGCGTAAGATGTGCGCAAACGAAAAAGGCCGCCTCTCCTCACGGAGAGACGGCCTTGGGAAACGTGTTTTCTCTATCGCCTGATAGCGCGCGCCACCGCGATGAGAATGCAGGCGCCGATGAAGCCCGCGATCAGATAACCGATCCAGCCGCCCAGCGAAACGCCGATAAGTCCGAGCAAAAGGTTCGCCAAGGCCGCGCCGACGATGCCCAGGAGGATGTTCATGAGAACGCCCATGTCGCTCTTCATGAACCGTTCCGCGAGCCAGCCCGCAATACCGCCGATGATGATGGCCGCAATCCAGCCGATGCCTGCTTCTTCCATGTCCGTTGCCCTCTCGCTCGAATGACACCGGCGAAAAGAGCCGGCGGCATGGTAACGCGAAGAACCGGCAAAAGTTCCGGTGAAACAGGATATGTGGGAGAAGGAGAATTGGTCGGAATGGCGGGATTCGAACCCACGACCCCTTGACCCCCAGTCAAGTGCGCTACCGGGCTGCGCTACATTCCGGACCGAGCAAACCCCTATTATCTCAGCCATTTGGATGCAAGCGGAAATTTGCACCTTGGCACGAAAAAGGAACAGACGGCGTGGAAATGCAGCGGTGGGAACCTAAAGTCCCACCGGAGTCCCACCAGAGGTTCCGAATATGTTCTGGCGGCGCTTATTGACTCTTTCCTTCCTCAAGATCATTTACCGCTCGGGCGGAACGTGAACACATGAAGAACGAGGGATGCGGCCCTTCGAAGGAGAAGCCGCATGCCTGAAGAGAAGAGGCACACGTCAAACAGGACTTGGGCGGGCATGATCGCCCTTGGGATGAGGCTGACCGTTTCCTGCTCGCCCTGCAAGCGCTCGGTGGAAATCGACATGACCCGCCTACCTCCGAACGAGGATGCCATCGGTCGAACATTTCGGTGCACGAAATGCGGCGGCAAGGGTCACTGCATCGTTAGTCCAAAGGATATCGAAAACTACGCCAAGCCTAATGCGCCGATCGATTTCATAGGCCCTCGCCCTGAGACAAAAAACCGATCGCCCCGTCGCAGGAGGCGGTGACCCCATGTCGAGACTCACATACACCGCCGATATGGCTATAGAGCAGACTGACACCCACCCCCATGCCCCCGATGAGCATTATTGCGAGCATCCCGGCTGCAATGAATGGGGCGGCTTCGGCATGGCCCGCTCGAGAGGTGAGCCCGTACGCTGGTGGTGCTGGGGACATTATCCATACAAGGAGCCAGGATCGGCCCGCACCGGTGGCGCCTTGCCGGCCTGAGGCGGCCGCTTTATCTTCCAGATGTCTGGAGGAACCAATGCTGCGCGAAATCGGGTTCTGGGCCGTCATGCTGTTTTTTCTGGTATGCGCTGGAATGAGCTTGGTGGTTGGGATCGTCCGACTGTTCGGCCTCCTACTAGGAGAGTAGCATGTGCAATCTCTACAATGTCCGCACGAACCAGGAAGCCCTCCGCGAAATCACGCGAGTGATGCACGACAGACTCGGGAACCTGGAGCCTTCGCTTGATGTCTTCCCCGATTCTCCCGCCCCCGTTGTCCGAGAGGGAAAAGATGGCCGGGAGTTGGTCGCGCTGACATGGGGCATGCCCGAGCCCTTCGCCGTAAGCCAGGGAAAGCCGGAAAGAGGCGTAATGAACATCCGCAATACGACCTCGCCGCACTGGCGCCGGTGGCTTGGCCCCAACAATCGCTGCCTCGTGCCTTGGACGACGTTCTGCGAGTGGGAGGACACCAGGCCAAAGAAGACCAAGCGCTGGTTTGCCATCAACGAGGAGCGGCCGCTGGCGTTCTTCGCTGGCATCTGGACGACATGGAATGGTGAGCGTGGCTCGCAGAAGAACCCGCGTCCGGGCGAACACGAGCTTTTTGCCTTCCTCACGACGGACGCAAACAGCGTCGTGAAGCCGATCCACCCCAAGGCAATGCCCGTGATCCTCACGACCGAAGAAGAACGCGATGTCTGGATGCGGGCGCCTTGGGACGAAGCAAAGGCTTTGCAACGGCCCATCCCCGACGACGGGCTTATCCTGTTACCGGTCGAGCTCGAGCAGCCGAGCTTCCTGTGACGACGATCTACGCCATTTCAGCCGTCGGCGTCGTGGTGGCGCTTCTCGCCTGGAAGACACAAGCGATGTGGGCGATGTTTGCCGCCTCAGCCATCAATGCCGCGGTAGTGTGGTTCGTGCTCACGGCGTACCTTGGGCTATGACCGCCGATTCGACCGAAGTACTCGCCAAAGCCGTGCAGATTGTCGCCACCAGAAGTTGCGCATCCATAAAATAGTCGGTATATGCGGTACATCCATATGGAGGCAGTCATGTCCAGTGCAAACGACAATGCCGATACGGAACTGTTCAAAGCGGCGATGGCCTTGGTTCGTAAAAATTTCTCCGACGGTAAAACCGCCGCGGAGACAAAAGAAGAATTTGAACGACTCTACAGGGCGAAAATGCCGGCGCATCCTAACTCGGATTTGCAGGGCGATGATCCAGCCGAGCACAAACCTAAATCGCCCGCTTAAGGTATCCCGTCACGTTCAGACACCTTGAAAGAGAGCCGCGCGATCGAGGGAAATACGTTTGACGCGCGGACGACTTAATGGAATTTTGTTGACAACACTTCTCAGGTTCTGGACGTCGAGGTCAGACGATGCCGCATCGGACGAAAAAGGAAGCTCAAACGCGACTGGCGCTTGGCGTTGCTCGCGTCTCAGCCCTTCAGGGAGATGATGCGAGAGCGTCACTTGAGAAGTTGAAAGAACATCTCGAAGTCGTTGACGCCCTCGAAAATTCGTGTGGCAGCGAGCTGCCGAAACAGGATTCCGACGTCACTTCCGATGACGCTGCATCTTCATAGGGTTCGCACGAAGGTCAGTGGCATGAAGCTGCGCCATCTCGATGAGGTGCGCGAGCAACCAGTCGCATTCCATCGCCTTATCCCTTAGCTCACGAAGCATTGTCTCCGTGTATGCGACGTTTTCCTCGGGGGTCGGATCCGGCCTGCGAACAACGGGCCTCTTATCAACGAGAGCTTTCACGCGCAATTTCACAACCGCATTATCCATGAGAACATCTCCTCCAAGACGATTACTGCAACTTTACGTTACGCCATATCTAGAGTTGATCAATCCCAATTAATGATAGGTTAACAGTTACACGCAAATATATGTGTTGCAACGCAATACAACCTATTGACGTAACGGAAGCTCGCTCTCGCTACGGCACTCGACTGAGCTGCGTGCCCACCCGCTTATTCACTTTATCGTATGAGCAGAGGCGGCGGAACAACTACCTCGCACTACCGTTTCGCGACCACGACTAGTCTCGCGTAAGGTGCAGTATGGAAACGGGTCGATGGGAAGAGCCGGTGACGTTTGAGACCGCCAAACTCGGTCAGTACAGGACGATATCAAGCACGGCGGAGGCCGCGCACATCCTCCTCTCACAATGGCCGAACGCCACTGGCAAGGCTTATGCTGAAGCTTGCGACGTCTGCCTCGCCGTGTTGGGAGGCCGGGAACCGCCAGATGCAGCGCGCCAGGCCTTTCTTTTGGCCGCCGATGAGGCCGACGTATTCATCCGCAATGGGTGAACTCGAATTCATTTGCGAGAACAACTGTTGCGTGCCGGCTACAGCAAAGATGCCTCTCTGAGAGTAACAATAGATCAACACACTCCAACCTGGGGCTCGACCGATGCGTAACGTTTTGCTTTCGACAGTTGCATTCTCTCTTATCGCGTTGACCGCTCACGCAGCTGACATGGCGGCCCCGATGACCTCTCCAGAAGCTGACTATGCCATGCCGTTTCAGTGGTCCGGCGCGTATGTTGGCGCCGATATCGGTCATGGCTGGCTGAATGGTGATTTCAGTGCGCTCGGCACTACCGTGAGCGAAAATTTCAACGGCGCAACGCTTGGCGGCTTTGTCGGCTACAACTGGCAGTTCTCGAACGGCTTCGTAACCGGCATCGAGGGTGATGTCTCCTATAATTGGAATGACCAAGAATTCGCAGGCGTAGAAGCTGGCACAGAGTGGGGCGGCTCGGTGCGGGGCCGCGTCGGCTTCGCGATTGATCGCGCCCTCGTCTATGGCGCCGGCGGCTGGACAGCGACACGCGGATTCGTCAAGGACGTTCCGACCGGCGAGAAGTTTACCAAGACGTTCAGCGGATGGACCCTTGGCGCGGGCGTCGAGTACGCTGTTACCGACAATGTCTTTGTCCGCGGCGAGTATCGCTACAATCACTTCGGCGATAAGGACATCGACGTCGGCCCTGGCATCATTAATGTCGATCTCGACCAGAGCGTCGTAAAGTTGGGCTTGGGTGTGAAATTCTAAGTCTCGCACGCCGCTCATTGATAACCCCGCTTCGGCGGGGTTTTTCATTCCCTCTCGGCGCCACGTCGCTGCCCGGCCTCCAGCCTCTGCAAGATTTCTCGAATGACCTTGATATCCCCGGACTGCGCCGACACGAGCGATTGCAAATCCTTGATCGCCGCTGATGTGGTCGCCGTGGTCTGCTCGGCCGCCGCGATGCGATAGGTCAGGTTATCGATCTTCCTAACTTCGCTTTCGATCGAGCGAAAGCGCTCCTCGGTGCGCCCTTCGACGCTCTTCACCTCGGCCAGGCGCTCCTTGTGATACTGCTCGTGCCCCATGCGCCAGCGTTGAAGCTCTTCCACGTCCCGCGTCGTATTGGCCCAGACATAGATGCCCGTCGCCAGCAAAGTCGCGAGGCTGACGAGTTGCAGGAGTGTATTGAGGTTCCATTCAAGCTTCGGCGCTCTGGATATGCCCATGGTCTTATCCTCCATCACTGCCCCGCTTCACCATGCCGCCGGCATTCGCCTACGCTCCACACCCCGCCGGCGCAAAGGCCTACAACGGTGCGATCGATCTTGCGTTGATCCGCCGGCGTCGCGCCACGGGCGCCGACGAGGTCAGTCCCCACGACGCGGCGCAGGCCCGTCGCATCGGCCGGCGCCGAAGTTCCACAACCCGCCGCCGTCAAGGCACCGGTCATAAGCGCTCCGAGCATCGTCAGCCGCGTTCCGTGCGTCATTGTTCTGCCTTTCGATGGAGGTGCGCACGCTATCGGCGCCCTGGTTGCGGATCTCGGCATAGAGCCAGATGAGGGCGCCGGCCGTCGCCGCGCCAAGGATGGTCTTCGGCCAGTCGATCACGAGCCGACCTCAGCCTTGATCTGTCGGACGGCGGCAATGATCTGGCTGCGCAGCAGGAGGAAGAGCAGGAGCACGACGACGAGAACCACGCCGCCGGCGAGGATGGCCTGCCAATCCATTCCCGACAGCCAGCCAAGGCCGATGGTGCCAAGACCGCCGCCGCCCGTCAGCCAGGTCAGCCAGTTCGACTTTTCCTTGACCTTCTCCTCGACGGATTCGGGGACAACGGGCTTGTCGACTTCGACCGGCACGCCGACCTCGACCTCTTCCACGACTGGGGCCGTGGCGACGTCATCGGACAGGCGATGTGCGGCAGTCTGCTTGAGGAGCGCCTTATGCAGAGCGGCGCGGGTCAGTGGGCCCGACGTGCCGGAACGGTCCTTGAGGCCGGCGTCGGCCTGGAAGCGCGGCATTTCGTTCACGGCATAGCCGAGCAGCGCCAGTGCCACCCGATCATAGTAGCGGAGCCGGTCGTCGTAGCCGTTCAGCCCGCCGTTGATCTTCTGCGTGATGTTCTCAATATCGCCCCGGTCGGCAAGACGGTTCAGGCTCTTCTTGTCGGGGTTGCCCTCGTCCCAATACCAGATCGGCGAAAGCCCCTCCCAATGGTCGGTTGTGAGCTTGTCCGGTGCGCTCTCGAAGTTCGGCGCGGCGGCATCGATCTTTTTGGCCCACTTGGTGAAGGCGCGGTAGTTGTTGCGGCCCGTGACCTGAATCGGCCCACGTCCACGGAAGCGGGAGCCGTCGCCCTTCTGGACGTTGCCGAGATCCTTGCGGCCCTCGTAGCGCTTCTGTGCCGGCGTCGGGCCCCAGATCTCGCGATCGTACTTGAAGCCGCCGCTCTCGTGCATGAGCTGCGCGAGGAACTGCGCGAGACGATGCGGCTGGAGAAGGCCGAAGCGCTCGCCGTACTGGTTGAGAGCATCGATCACGCTCTGCGCATTGGCGCGCTGGGCATTTGTGAAGGCTCGGCCGTAAGCTCGCTCCAGCAGAGCAAGCGAAAGCGCCGCGCCTTTCGGTACGGTTCTGTCCATGGGGATGTCCTCTTTTTGGTAAGTTGTGCGCCCTCCGCTAGCGACCTTGAAGCGAGAGAGCGTTATGCATTGCTCTTCATCTTCCATTGCAAGCGAAGAGGTCTGCACATGTTTTTCACGAAAGTTGCGAAAGTAGTCGCGATATTGGGCCTAGTTGCAGGAGGTGCCAGGTTTCTAACGGCTATGCTCGTAGCGATGGAAATTTCGCCAGCGGGGGCGATTCCGCGTTATCTGGGGAAAGGCACCGCGGCTGAACATATCGACCGAGGCCTCTACGTGATGTTTGTTTGCATCATTGTCGGCCTTTTGGCCGAAATCAGTGAAGGCGTTCGCCGTCCGCGTGATTAAATCAGCGCCGCAGATTGCCAGAAACCATCCATATAGGTCGGCGTGAGCCCCTGCATGACAGCGAAATAGTCGACGAACCAGTTTGCCCGCATGAACGATGTCGCCCCGGCCAGAAGCATTCGAGCCTGCCACTCGATATCCTCGTCGAGGATCGCCGACACCAGGACATCGAAGGCTCCCGGCAGCGTACCGACGGTTATCGCCGCCAGCGCCTCTTCTTTTGTGATCATCTCGCGGTTTGCGAGTTCCTGAAAAAACTGGCGCCGGGAAATCTCCGGCGGCACGTAGCCTTCGGCGACGACGTTACCCCATGTTTTCGGTGCCATGTCTCAGCTCCACTGCATGACGACGCCGGATACGGCGATCGGCTTGTTGTTCTGGGTTCTCACGCGCCATTGCATCGCGGTCCCCGATGGCTGCGCGGAGATGTCGATGTTCTGCGCCTCAAACATGTCGATCCCCAAGAAGGACGAGGCCAAGGCGAGATTGGCCGTCGTCCAGGTGATGCCGCCGTCGCGCGAGATGTCCGCCAGCAGATCGACATTGATCGTCGGTGCACCTGATGCGATCTGCAACGACAGGCGGCCCTTGGTTGGCGCAACCTGCGCCGTATAGGACACCGATTTGAGGCTCATGTTCGTCGGCAGGTACGATGCGCGCATCGGGCGGGCGCCCGAACTGTCTTCCGTCCAACCTGATGTCGCGGGTCCAACGGGAGCATCCCCTGCCAGATATGCGCGAGCTGCCGACCGCGTGAGGATCGTCTGTCCCGCAATCTGAACGGCACCCACATGAAACGTGCCGGATGCGGGAACATCAAATGGCACCGGCAGGAGGAAGTCGAACCAGCCACCGCCCGGGTGCGCAAAGGTGTGAGACTGAAGGACTGTGTAGTTCGTCGCGGAATTCCGCTGCACGATCTTGACGGTTACGTCGTTTGCGACGTTCGTCTGGACGCCGATGGACACCATTTTCTCGCCGTTCCGCAGGGCGAATACGCGCGATATCAAGGTGAAGAGCGACGCGCCCGTCGTGGAACTGCCGTTGCCATCGGTCTGCGCAGCCGGCGCCACTGGCATGTACCAGTCATTCGCCGCATCATACGCAGCATTGACCGACCCGACGGTATCCACGCCCGTCTCGTCATCAAACGCATCGGCAACTCCGCCGATCATGCCAAGCCTGCTTCCCTTCAGGTCTGCGATCTCAAGCGCCAAAAGGGCTTCGTTGCGGGTGTTGCCACCGGACGTGAAGCGAGGATCATCGCCGGCCGCGACCGTGCCGGCAGTTGACCCGACGTTCATAGCGGCCGCGGCGCCGAGGGTCGGCTTGCCGGAGAGATCGGCATAAGCACCGCTGAATGGTATCGGGCCTTCCCGAAGTAGCTTTCCGGACGTCCCGTCGAAGACCGCAGGCCGTCCATTGAGCGCGCCGGCCGGGCCGACGACATCACCGGTTCCCGTCCCGTCGAGGCCCTTGGCGGCCACAAGCTCCCAGAAGGCATTCGATGTCGCCGGCAGGACCGGCGGCGCGTTGCCGAGCGTGTCCTGAAGCGCGATCCATGTCGAGCCGTTATCGCGAACGCCATCGCGCTCAAGATAGGACGTGCCGGCATTATACGCCCCACGCCAGCGAAGCCCCGTCAGGCCGGCCGGGATCGTGAAGGCCAGATTGTATGGACCAGATCCCGTAACAATCAAGGAAGCCGGCGTGCCCGGTGCCCCGGTCGCGATGGGTGAGAATGAAAGAGAAGGTGGCTGACCTTCTGGACCAACGCCGTAAGCAAACGGCCCAGCCCAATCCCCCTCGGCATTGGAAGCCTTCACCCAGAGCCACGCGTTCGGATCGTCGAATTCGAGGAAACTGAAATGCCTTGGCCGGGTATCGTATGTGTCGCGATCGGCAAGCACGCCGGAAACATCGAACTTCCAGATTGTGCCCGCCTCGATCTCGGCGCGCAGCTGCGCGAACACCTCTGCATTCTTCGCAATCTGCTGGTCGTAGGTCGTGGCGACGCGCAGCACGTATTCATAGACGCCCGTCTCGCCGGTCCAGACGAGCGCAGCGGTAATCTGCGTATCGCTGTCGATCGTCTCAATGGGCAGCGGGTTGCCGGGCGCCTGGACGAAGATCTCGCCGCCCTTGAGCAGTGCGATGGCCCATGCCGTATCGATGCCCGTAACCACGGCGCTGCCGGCCGTCAGGGACACGGTCCCCGCCGAGTAATGGAGTGCTGTCATGTGGAGGGGTTCCCCTAGCTAGGTTGGCCGTCAGGCCGGAATGCCAAGAATGTAGTAGCGGATGCCAACCACCGGGTTGGTGTCGTACAGGACATCCGGGTTTCGGTTGGCGTACTGAGTGGCGGTGAAGTACTCCAGCCGCAGCGGCTGCCCCCGGTAGGTCCTGAAAACCGCCTGACTCTGCGTCAGAGTGCACCAAGTGGCGTTGCCGCAGATGTTGCCCTCCCACGACGCCCCATTGCGAACGGCGCATCGAGAGAAGAACGGCACCCTTGCGCGAGCGCTCCAGCTCTCCACATTGCCGGCCCCGATATTCTGCCCGAAAGACCCGGCTCCATGAACCGTGGTGTACTTCACCATCGGGAAGCAGCCGGCCGCATTGAAGTTGACGGTGTGTGTCAGAATGCCGGTCCCGACAGGGATATAGCCCTCCGCCAGGATCTGGATGCATGGCCAACGGCTATCGACGACGATATCGGCAAACCTTGGCGGGTCTGCCGCTCCCGGCCGCAACAGTTGCACGACGTTTTCCCCGTTCTCCTCGAATTGACGGAGCACGTCATTGTTGCCGCTACTGACAGCCTGGGTGCTGTTGGCATAGATGACGAAGCGCGCGCGGCAGGCGGAGTTCGGATTGTTGAAGCGTATAAGACTCCCCTGAAACCAGTACTCCGCGCCGAACAACTGGTCCGTCGTGCCTGTCGGGTTCATGGGATAGGCGATCGTCGAGCCGGAGTAGAAGTGAACGTCGGCCTGCGCATTCGGCGGGATCGTCACGCCGATATCGTAGTTCGTCACCCCAACCGGGCAGGCGATATCCCCTGATCCGATGATCTTCGTCGGGCTTCGCGCGGAATCAAACGCCAGCTGCGACGGCCTCGTTATATTGTTCAGGTCAAAGCCGGGCTTAGCGACGCGCGCGCCGGCGTTGTCGATCTGGATAACCGTCGCGTCGGCGATCGGCACGACGGGCGCCCCGTCGGTTATCGGCACATTGTTTCCGGGCAGATCCCAAAGAGACAGATTGTAGTAGAAGGATTCGCCGTCCGGCGTGTCGTCATCGTTCCTGAACGTGCTGTTGATCACCGTGCCGGACGATATGGAACCGGTGGACGACGGATAGTAAACCGTCATCCCGGTTCCCCAGCCGAAAAGGGTCTCGGCGGGTTGATACCACACACCGTTTCGTCGCGCGCCACTCAGCTCGGGACCGTAGATAAGTCGCTGGAGCTGCCCCGACACGAACCGGTCATTGGTAATTCGTCGAGCCTTTATGTCGACGAGGGGGATGGCGTAGTTCAGATCCGGGAAGTGGCCAGACCGGAAGTACGTTTGCTGTGTGTCGGCCTTCGCGCTCGTGTTGCGGATGGCATATTTCGTGTAATTGCTGAGCCCCGCTCCGGATGGGTAGAAGGTTGTGGAACCAACCTGCGGAATAAGGTCGATACCTGCAATCTTGTAATCCTTCGCCCATTTCGAATTGTAGAGGAAGGACCCGACATTGCCGTCGGGCTCGTTTGCTGGATCGATGTCGCCCTTGGTGATCTTCACGCAGGGCACGCCGGCATAGTCGAAGCCAATGAGCGTCTGGGTCATGATTTGAAGATCAATCGTCCGTTGTTCAGATCGAAATCGACCTTGTTGTTCTGCGAAAGCAGGCGCCCGGACCGCACCAGGCCGATATTCGCGATCTGAAGCTTGAGTTCCCCGCCCTCGAACACGAGCGGCAGGAAGTTGCTGTTGAGGTCGCCGGGGTTGAGCACAACGAACCGGTCAGCCATGACAGCGAATTCCGACTGGATAACCCCGCCGGCGTCGACGATCTGGAGATAGAAGCCGGAATCATTCCAGACATCGCCTTCCGACACGCGCAGCTGCACCGAGAAGCGAGCGAGCGCGCCGGCCTGGTCGGCGGCGGCCGTGAAGCGAATACGACCTTGGGCGAAGCGGTCATCGACCGCCACAGTGACATCGGTGATCTGCTCGGCCAGCGCCTCAAGTTCGCCGGCGACGACGACAATCTGTTCGTCGAATGCTGCGCGATTGCGCCCAACTTCGACCGCCAGGCGCCGGCGCGCGCTTTCCGATACCGCGCCGTGAAGCTGCTGGTTGGTCAGGATCTGCTCAAGCAGCGGCCGGGTATCGTCAAGGCCCTGCTGGAGATCCTTGAACCGGTCGATGACATCTTTCTTCAGGTTGGAAAGGCCAACCTCAAGGTCGGCATTACCGCCGTCGATCGAGGTAATACTGATCCAGTCGACGAAACCGGGCGCCGGGCGGCCATCGACGATCACCCGATAGCGGAATTCGTATTCCGTCAGGCTCAGGATACCTTCCTGAATGAAAGCGATAAGCGAATCCGCCTGAACCGTGCGGGTGAAAATGTTCGTCGGCTCTGTCTTGATACGCCACTGGAATTCAATGGCCGTGACAGTTGGGTCCACGATCGTCGACCACGATATCCGAAACGCGGCATAGCTGCGGCCGTCCGCGCCGATGGCCTTCACCGGAATGACGGCATAGTCCGGCAGCTCGTTGGCATATTCCGGCTCACCGGGCGGGAACGGGATCTCGGGCGGCAGGACACCGACGCTGTCATAGATCGCGCCGTTGCGCTCGACGAGCGAGAGGACGACGTTGCGCGGGCCGTCGCTGGTCAGCGCCTTGATGGAGCGGCTGGCGACCATGTAAACGCGGTCGCCATAGCGCGCCGAGTTCCACCGGATCCAGTCGCCGGCCTTGATCGTCTGGAAACGAGGCCGCACGACAATCTCTGCCGTCGCCTCGTACCGGTTCTCCTTGTAGTAGATCGCCGCCAGTTGGTTGGCCTGCGCCTTGTAGGGCACGGTCGGGAAGTCGAGCTTGAAATCCCGCGTTCGCCGATCGAGCCCGACCTGTGACGAATTCGTCTGCGTGTCGTAGCCGACCGGAGACCACATATTCGCCGGTTCCGGATAGGTGCCCTGAACCGAGTTCACAATATCGGCCTGCGACTTGAACTTCTGGAAGCGCACCGGCTCGGTGCTGATCAGATCCTCGTCGGTGATCGTCTCGATGATAGGCTGGTCCGTGCCGATCAGCGGCCAGGAGCCGTCCACGCTGTCAACGACTATACCGCCGCAAGACTGCATGACAGCATCGATGTTGTCGCCGTGCTCTAGATCCGCATCGAAGATGACCGAGCAGCGGTAGCGTTTGCCGTAGCTCGTCGTCTCGTCGCAGATATTGGCCGCGATGGCATAGCGATCAACGGGCAGATCGACCGGCGACATGCCCATGCCGAGGAACATATCGCCGTTGATCGCGAAGCCCCGGCGATAATTGTAATCCATCACGACTGGGTTTTCGGTCCACTCGTAGGTCGCGTAATTGCCCCACCGATGCGGGCCGACGCCGCCGGCGGTGGAATCCTTTCGGAAGTCGTAGAGGCGCGCACCGCGGATCTCGAAGAAGAACTGCGGCGGCTGGGCAAGACGCTCCTGATCATAGGTCAGGTAGGCGACGATGTAGCAGATGCCCGTGCCGACATGGCTCGCAGTCCAACGGCCGAATGGGTTCGAGCCGCTGATCAAGGTCGCGTCGGCCGCCGACTGCGTACCGTCATAGAACCGGAAGGCCAACAACCCGGCATAATCGCCGCTGTTCACTGTGTAATAGCCGCCGCCCTGGTGCGTCAGCGGAAGGAGCTTTCCGCCGGCCCAGATGCGCGAGAGGCCGTCGCATGGGAAGTCCGAGAAGGCATAGACCTGCTGCAGGCGCTTATTCGCATCGCCATAGGAGTTGGCGTAGCAGTCGTGACCGGCCATCCCAACGAGGCCGCAGGCAACCTGCCGTGAGACATTCTCGCCATACTGAAGCTCGAACTGGACGCCGCCGGCCTGCCGTTCCGCCTTCTTCGCGCGGTTCTTCTGGAGCTTGGCACTGATCAACTGGAGGCCGATGCCAAGCACCAGCTTTCCGACAATGCCGAGGCCGCCGAAGAACGACCCGATGGCGCCAATGACTGGAGCGAGAAAACCCATTATTCCACCCGGAATGCTGCGAGCACAGCGGTCGGCGGCAGGAAGACGATTTCCTGCGTGCCGCGTGTCATGAAGCCGACGGCCGTGAAAACGCCGCCGGAGATCTCACCATTGTTGTCGTAGACGCCGATATCGCCGCGCTGGGCCATCAACACGGGGATCTCGGCAAAGCGAGCCGCGAAGGCATCGCGAACGGTTTCGAAGCCACGTTTGCGCAGTTGCTTGCCGGCGCCGGCCGGCGTCTTGTAGCGGCGGGCGGCCGCGCCATGCATCGTCTTGCCAGTCACGGCCTCAACTGCGTCGTCGGCGATGATATAGCAGTCGGAAAGACCGTACTGCGCAGGCAATGCCTGATGATTCGCCACAACCCTGTTGAGGCGGTTCAACCAGTCTGGATGTCGCATGATGCCTACCTGTTCAATCCAAGGAAGCCGAGTACGCCAGCGCCTAACGTCTTCGCGCGATTGGGCGAAGGCTGCGCGCTGGAAGGCCCGGCACGGCCCCAGATCAATTCCACACGGCCTGCCGTCGCTGCATGTTCAAAGAACCTGTCGCCGGGATCGCGGCGCTTCTGATCAGCGATCGACCGATAGCGGCCGTTCTTCCGGCTGTAGTCGAGCTGCCGGCCCTCGCACGCCGCCTCAATATAGGCGCCGCCGTCCGGCCCAAAATAGTGCGGGACCGTGTCGACATAGCCGCGCGCGACGGTCTCGACCTGAAGCAGGGCACCCGTATCCGGATGGAAGTGCGCATCCATCACGCGCACCGGCCGATCGCGATAGTCTTCGTTCTCGATCTCGGTCAGCATCTCCGGCGTGAGACCGAAGTCTCTGCTTTCCGCCAGGCGCAGCGTGAAGTTGCCATCCGCCGAGGTCCCGAGCCCTCCGCCGAGGTCCGAAACCTCGATCAGGCCGAACGGCTGATAGGTCAGGCCAGCATAGGTCATGGCGTCCTTGTCGGCGATAAAGCCATATGTGCCCGTGCCGAATTCCAGCCGGATCATCTGCCGCGTGGAGATCCGGCCGGCGTCGTAGAGGTCTTTGACGTCATTCGAGAGCATCAGGCGCTCTCCACCAGCTTGAAGGACACCGTGTAGAACCGCCCGTTGCGGGGCGCCTGAAAGCTGTCCGGCACGGGACGCATCAGAATGGCCGGCTTGGCGAAGCGCACCACGGCGCCGACCTGTGCAACCGTGGCGAATGGCGGCGGCTCGACAGTAATCGTGCGCGTCGTAACGGAGCCTGAGGCTTCCGTGACCCGGCCGACGTAGTAGCGGCCGGACCGCTCGAGGCCGATACGATCGCCGGGCGCCAGCACAAGGCCGGCGTCGACACTGTTCACCGACAAGACATTGCCATCGGCAACGCTCACGAGACTGCCCGGATCGTCGGCCGGGGCATTGTTCTCACGATGCGCAACCGGGTACCCTTTGTGCGGTTGGCGAAAGAGGACCGACCGGAGGCCGCCACGCAGGGAAAGCCACCACGCCTCGACCGCGGAATACTCGTCGTAATCCAGCGGGCGAGTTTCGAGGGTGACCTCCCATGCCGGTGCGGCGACCTGTGTGTAATTGATCAGGCCGCCGCCCGACGGCGAGGCAGTGACGCTGTCCCTCAGCATGAGGTCGCAGGTGACATACCCCACGTCAGGGATAGGCCGCGGAAAGGTGATTGCCATCAGAGGCCCCGCCGCTTCTGCGCATTCTGCACTGTCGAAACGATCTGGTTCGGAAGATCCGCCTTGAGTGAGGCCAACTGCCGTTCTACTCGCGCCAGGCCCGCCGCGTCCGCGCCAGTGGCGTCGATCTTGATCTCGACCGGAGCGCTGACGCTGATCCCCTGCCCGCTGCGACCGTTGTCGTTCACCCCGCGCAGCTGATGGTTCGGGATGACCTTCTCACCGCCCTTGAAGCGGACGAGTTCCGGCCCTTCCTCACCGACCATGGCCAGACCGGCACGTGCCGAGGCTGTGCCGTCCGCATAGAGGCCGATACCACCGGCAGACGCGATACCGAACTGCGAGCTCCCGCCGAACAATCCGCCGAAGATGGTTCCGAGAAGACCACCACTTCCGCCGCCAGCGTTGCCGACCTTGAAGATGGCGTCCATCACGTCGCCAAGCAGTTTGTCGGTGATGCGATCGAGGACGTTGAGCGCTGCATTGCCGAACGACTTCCAGAAGCCCTCGCCATTTTTCAGGCCATTGCGGAGGTCATTGACGAAGCCGAGCGCTGTGGACTTCGCGAACTCCATCGCCTCTTTAGCCTTTTTCGTCGCAATCTCTGTAACTGCCATCTGGCCTGCCAGGCTATTCAGTTCGACACGCTGCTTTGCTGTAAGGGTAATGCCCTTTTGCTGCGCCTCATTCAGAAGGTCGGTCTCATACCGCAGCGACAGAGACGCTTGCTCCGTCATGCCCAGCGCGAGTTCTTCAGCCTTGAGCGAGGCTAGCCGACGGTTGGCGCCGTCCACGATGTCAGAGTACTTCTCGGCGTCCGTTTTGCCGCCGGACTTCTTATTTTTTTCGTCAACGGTGGTCATCCATTTGGCAAGTTCCTGTAGCTTACCGGATGCTGCCGAAGCACCGCGGGCGATGCCTTCACCAAACTCGCCGACCCGGTCTTGCCCCATGATCCGCTCGATGTTGGCGTTCCTGTCGGTGAGAGCTCCACCCAATTTCGAAGAGAAAGGGTCGTCCAAGGCGAAATCGCTCGCACTGAAGGTACCAGCCAAAGCGGGAATCTGAATACCAGACGGGAGGACAGAATTGATCTTGGCGTGGAAGCTATCGAGGAGTTCGAACCCTCTCTGCACCAGCCCGACCATTGCACGAATAGCTGCGTTTGCCGCACCTACCGCCGCAGCCCCTATGATGTTCGGGAACTGACTCCAAAGGAATTTGAGATCCTCAAACGCTGCTTCGAAACTATTAATGACGAAATTCGCGGCGTTCTTGACGTCCGCGACGATATCACGGCCGAAAATCTGCGTGATCTCATCACGAAAGATGTTCATTGCTGCCACAGCGGCGGTCACTCCAAGTACAAACGCACCGAGTGGGTTCGCTGCAGCAATGGCGATGCCCGCTGAGACTGCGGCGACGGCCATACGGCCGAGCAAGGCTATGACGTTCATGATACCTAGAATTATGCTTGGGGCATATAGGAGCGCCAGACCGGCAGCGGCGGTCGCTGCATACGGAGCAATCGTAACAAGCACGTTCGCGAGACCGCGCACAGCAGAAGCGCCGAGACTAGCCCAGTTCACCATCTGTAAACCGGCTGCGGCAAGCGCCGTCAGGGCTATTGATGCGAGTGAAACGGGAGACAGCAAAGACTTGAAAGCGGTAGCGAAAACAGCAGTCGCCTTCGCCCCACCCTCCATAGCAGCTTCCATTTGCCCTGCGATCTGCGTACCCTGCTGAAGAGCGATCAACATCGGGTTCATACCGCCGGCTGCTGTAACACCGACGTCTTGAAACTGCGCAGCCAAGCCCGACATGCTGCCGCCCATGCGTTTCACATTGTTATTCGCCGCCATCGACGCTTGTGCGGCCTTCATCGCTGCATTGGCCTCGACCTGCTGCGCTTTGGCCACGGCATACGACGCATTCACGCGGTCATGATCTGCCTTGGCGGCCAGCGTTGCGGCCTTCGCCTTGTTATATGAGGCGCGAGCCGCATCAATGTCAGCTCTTGTCGCAGTCTCGGATGCCTTGGCAGCGGCGAGCGTTGCCGACGCCTGGCCCTGGGCGGCCCGTGCTGCCGAGAGCGCGGCGGCGGAAGCGTTCCGCATGTCGGATAGCCCAGCAACTGCGCGCTGAGCCACGCGCGCGGCGTTTGTCAGTCGCGTCAATTCGCCCGCCGCCTGCCCTACACCGTTGCTGGAAACCTCAATACCAAGTCGTGCGACGTCCATTTGCGTTTCCTTCGGCAAAGGTTATCGTCCTCTCGTCTTGCAACGGAGGATGGAAATGCGTTTCGCTATAATCGCGTCAGTCTTGCTCGCAGCGTCAGCGTCAAGCGCTCAGGAGCTTAAGGAAGGATGGGGAGTTCAGTTTCGACAGGATACGTTCGACAAGACCGTGTTCCCTGTCGCTATGATGTCGGAGAACGGGGACGGGTTCGATAAGGCCCTGTTCGCTGTAGCCTGTGGTAACGGCGGCTCGTTAGTTTCATTCTTCCAGATCGGACGAATGTCGTTCGATAATTCTGCCAAAGCTCAGTTCCGAACGGCTGATGGCACAGAAGAAGTGACGTTTTCCTCAGGTCCTGTCCCCAACATGGGCAACCGGCTTGCTGCCTCCTCTGAGGAGACAGCTAAGCTTATCGCAGTTTTCGAGGCCGCCGGAGGTAATGACGTTCCATTCCGGGTGGAAGGAAAGCAGGGGTCCTTTAGTTCAGTGGCGGCCGCGGAGACCTTTGCAATCATGCGGCAAGCGTGCCCGAAGTAGCGAGACTCGACTCCCGCAGAAATTGATTCCATGATGCCCCTAGGAGTTGGGGGACTTCATGAAAGCACTTATCTCAGTAGTCGCTGCGCTGGTCGCATCGCCGGCCTTTGCCGACGGCGCATATATTGGCGGCTTCGGAAGCTTCGGCTCATATCAGGCGTTGGGCTGGCGAGGCGGTCCTAATCCACAGCGATCATCAACAATGCTTGGTGGTTTCGCTGGGTATGGTTTTCAAGCTGGCGGCTTGATAATCAGCCCTGAGGCACGGCTTCACGTCGGGACAAATCGTCAGACTCAGTATGATGAAAATATTCCGGGCTTTTTCGGGATACGACCAGCGATATATCACTACACATTGAAGGAAAATCTGGGGGCGTCGGCGGGTGTAAACGTTGGTGCACCGCTGGGACGCTTTACGCCATACGTTGGGGCATCGATCGGGAGATCGAAATTCAAGTTCAATTCAATTTACACCAATTCCGGCGGCTACCAACTTTTGCTCGAAGACCGATACAGCTTCACCAACTATTCAGTCCGATTGGGGACCGAGTATAATATCGACAGCTATTTCTTGCGCGCGGAAATACAACACCGGTGGTTCCGGACGGGTGGATGGGACCCCATTCACAAGACCGAGGCCAACATTGGCCTCGGTGTCCGCTTCTAATCACTTCGTTCGCTACAGCGTGTAGTAGGTGTGAACCGCCCTCTCCTGCCGTCGCTTCGGCTGGATTGAGACCATGTCGTATTCCGCGACTTCATCCATGAGCGAGGCGATCTGCCACGAAAGCCGCTTGATTACCTCGCGCGGATCTTCGACCGGCGGCCCCATCGTAAGGTCGGGTGCCATGGCAGCGCCGTGACCGGCGACAGCGACGGCCAAACCGCCCTTGAGAACTGTGCGCCTGTTCATCACGCTACCTCCGGCGCCGGGGCCGCGGGTTTTCGATGGCGACGGCCGGGATGCGGTATGATGACAACCATCTCCGTCTGGTATTCGTGGCTGATATCGACCTTCCATTCGTCGCCGTGGATGTCCTGCATAAGTTTCGCAAGCAGGTCGGCGACACGCTCAATGCGCTTCCTTGCGGCGTCAGCGGATGCCGCGGCTTTGATGAGAGTGGGGTGCATAGCCTTGCCTCCCCTCAGTGCAGCGGGCGCTCAAGAAGCTCGGCGAGCTTCACGAGACCCTTGGCCGTGACGAGGACGCGAGGGGCAACGCGCTCCCTGCCCTCATTGTCCATGTACAGGTGATCCTCATGCTCCAGATAGCCGGCATGGCGAATTGTATCGTAGGCCAGCCAGTTCTTGTTGCCGGCGCGCTTGTAAATCCACCGTCGGCTGGACATGAACTGAAACAGATGGTCCCGCTTGACGTCGAGCGTCTTGGCCGCGTCCGTGATGCACATGCTGCCTTTGGCACCTTCGAGCCGGTCCAGCCTTTTCAGTCGACCACCCTGCTCCGCGATGATCTCGTCCTTCTTGGCGACCTCGCCCTGTAGGTGCCCGATGACTCCGAGAACGACGCGGGGGTCGGAGAAATCGAGGGCCTTGGGTGTCGCCCCTTCCTCCAGTTCCATCCAACGGTCGATGATGCGAGCGCGAAGCTCGACACTGTATCCCGAAACGAGGATCAGGCACTCCCGCTTCGGAAGGTGAATGCAGGGACGCGTTTCACCATTTCCTCCATCATAGACGCCCCCAAATTTGGGGAGGTCTTCTTCGCCATGGAGATCGAGCAGCATCTTGCGCGCATCCCGCATAACGTGATCGTGGCGCTTTCCCGTGAGTTCCGCCACTTCGCGGCTGGACATGGTTAGCGAGCCAGAGAGTGGAACGGTAACGATTTGCGTGGTATTCAGATGCTCATTCATATCGGAACGACCTTTCCGGTGTGATTAACGCCTGCCTTGCCGGGCAGGTTGTTGATGTTGACGGCGGGGATTGCCGACCAAAGCTATTTCCCCGCCGTCGCTTCCTGGCTCTTCCGAAGAGCCTGAATTATCAGCGTATTTTGAGAAGCGCTCTCACGCTTCGCCTTCTTTTCCAGCCAGAGCTTCAAATCCGCTGGTATGCGGAGCGTCAGCTTGGGCATCTCGTCGCTCGGGTACATCTCACTCCTTCCATGGGTGCAACTTGCACGCATGAAAAGTAGGGTCAAATCGACTTGATGTCAACTTGCATCCATTGATTTTCTGCGTGCAAGTCGCATTCATCGCCTATGACTGAGAAAAAGTACCCGAGCCAACTTGCCGAGCGATTTCAAATCCGCCTGCCCGACGGACTGCGTGATCGGATCAGGGCTTCAGCAGCTACCAACAACCGAAGCATGAACGCGGAAATCGTGAATGCACTGGAGTTCGCTTTTCCCGAACCACCGAAGATCGAAGAGACCATTGCAGATATAAAACGCTATGCTGAGGGCATGAGGCACTTCAAGGGGCCGGCGATGCTAAATGCACTTGCCGATAGCCTGGATCAGTTGATGCTAGATATCTCTCGCGACCCGTCGATAGACGAAGACACAAGACAGAAAGCGAGGAAGTTCGCTGAGGATTACGGCAAATTCACCCGCTTCGTGCCGCCTGAGGACTGACCTTGCCTCTGCAGTATCCTCCCAAGGTCGGCACAGTTGTGATCTGCGACTACACCACAGGTTTCAAAGCACCAGAGATGGTCAAGGAACGGTTGGCGTTGGTCGTCTCACCTCGGCTTCCGTATCGCGACAAACTCTGCACAATTGTCCCGCTCAGCACGAGCCCGGCGAAGTCCGGAATCAAATATCAGTGCCGAATCGAACTGCCCATGGAAGCACCCTCACCGTATCAAGGGACCTTCAAATGGGCCAAGGCCGATATGTTCGCGACGGTCTGCTTTGATCGACTGAGCTTGCCGTACACTGGTCGAGATGCCTCTGGAAAGAGAAAATACTTGCAAATCATCGTCGTAGAGGAAGAGCTTAAGAAAGTGAAAACTTCCTTGCTTCATGCTCTCGGTCTAGACCACTTGACGGACCATCTTTAAGGGACCATATCAAGCGTGCTTGCGCTACCGGGAGACCGGGGAGCGCCTCAAGTCCACCCTCGGGTGGCGAGCCATCTATCGCGATAACAAGCCCAGTTGGCTGACAGCCCCACCTCCCGAGGTGGGGTTTCGCGTTTTAAGGCCGCTTGTTTGCGCCCCGCTGCGCTGCCCGCTCCTTCGACAGCGCCCCGAGATATCCGTCATCCATAGAGAGGATGACAGCCACCTCTTCCCGCAGAATTATTTCTCCAGTCATCTCCGACCATGCCTTGATTTCCGGGTAGGTTAGCGCCAGCGGGCCGTCCATGCCCTGCATACGCCGCCCAGAGAGGTGCCAGAACCAATCCCAGAGGTGTTCGCCCTCTTCCGGGATATCCGGCTCCTGAATGAGCGCCTCTTGGCCGAAGCGCTCATACATTTCTCGTTTGGAGACGACGTCCTTGCCTTCCCGGCCACGATCAAGCTCGTATCCGGGCGTATCGAATTCGACCGTGACGGCGACGGCGAGCTTTAGGCGCTCGCCGAGCTGGCGAAAAAAGCTGCTTCGTCTCCGAGAGCCTGGTCGATCTGTTTGGCGATGGCCGGGACGGCGAGGAGCTTACGCTTGTTTGCGTCGGTGCATGCCGGCTTCTTGTCGCCGCCGAGATTGGCATCACCTGAGAAGGTCCACGAGACGATTGCCGCCGAGAGCAGCGCAGCGGTGTTGTCATCGATCTTCTCAGCCGACACGGCGTTGCGACCGGATTTCAGCGCACGGTTCTTGATGCTGCGCTCGACCGCCTTCACCTCGTCGCTCTCAAGGCTGCGCAACTCGACCGTGACCCCAAGCGGTTCGCCCGTCGCCGGGTGCTTGAGGTCAACGGTCAACGTGTTCGGCTGAAGTGTCAGAAGGTCCATGGATCACCTTACGGGGTTTCGACGGGCGCGATGAAGAGCGGACGCTGATCGGTGAACGCCACCGTGTAGCTCTCGCGAATGAAATCATCCGTGGAACCGCCGAGCAGCTGGGGGCCGGACACCGGGCCGGCGGCGTACATGATCGTGTTCGACCAGTCTTCAGTCGGCGCATCGGCATACTCGATCTTGATGGCGTAGTAGAACTTCGTAGCCGCCGCGGCGCGAATGGCGATCTGGCCCGGATCGTCGAAGATGCGCGCGACCTCGATCGACAGCTCTCCGGCATCCTCGACGCCCTTGGCTTTCGAGGTCACTTCGGTATCGAGCGTGTTGTACGACACGATATTCGGCGCCGAACCATAGTCGCCCAAGTTCCCGACCGAGCCGATGGGCGTGAAGGTCAGGGCAGCAAAGGCCGCCGCGTTGAGGGGAAGCGTGACGGCGGTCGTGCTGATCGACACGGTTGCGCCCGCGAGGGTCGTCTTCAAGCCTGCCATGGTGGTGTCCTTTCCTTAAGCGAAGGCGTGATAGCGAACCGTGACAGGCACCTGCACACGGTCAGTTTCTTGGAGGGGCGATGCTGCATAGGGCGTGCGATCGATCACGACCTTGAGCCCGCCCTTGTGCAGCGTTGTGCCCTTGGCGAAGTGGTTGATGATGCGGCTGGCGGCCTCCAGCGGCTTGATGTGGCCGACGCCCTTCTTCCAATAGACAGACACCTGCAGGATTCCGCGGTGCTGCTCCTGCCCTGCCCCAAGCTCGGTGTTCGTCGTGTCGTTCGGCAGGAATGACGCCTGGAGGTAGTTGTCGGGCTTGGCCTGGCCGGCGGCCGGGAAGTCGATACCCGGCATCGCGATCTGCAAGGCCGGCGTGAATGTCAGCTTGCCGAGATGATCCAGCAGCGCGGCAAGGATCGTTGCGTCGGTGCCTTGCGCCATGTATCAATCCTTCATGTCCGAAAAGCCGCCGCTATCAGATGCAGAGGTCTACGACCTGCTCCACAGGCTATGGCTGCACGCGGCTACCGAGAAAGGCGCCACTGAGTTTGGCGAAAACACCTTGAAAACCGTCCGCGTCTCGATCTTCGCGCTTCAGGCGGCGATGGTGATGAAATCGGAAGGTCTCACAGGCCAAATGCCTTCCGAACCTTCTCTGCGTTCCGATTGACGATCTGCTGCCAGTTCATGGCGGCGAGACGCACGAAACCGTCGGCTGGCTGGCCGTTGGCGCCGTATTCGCGGTGCGCCGCATACGAGGCCGTGTAGCCGAAGTAAAGCGTGTCATCGAGTGAGGCTCCGGCAATAACCGCCTCAACCTGCCCGAAGTCGAAGGCATAGCTACTGCCCTCCGCTGGCCGGGCGCTGGGATTGATACCCGGCATCGCTGATGTACTGGCCATGAGCGATGCCCAGAGAAAGCCCGTGTCATACCGCATGCGCCCGCCTTCAGAGCGCAAGGTTTGCATATCGTTCACAACGTCGGCGGCACTCTGGTTTCTAACCGCTTCCACAGCCTCCGGCACCTTCTCGGCCCAGCCGGCGACGGCGGCGGCAAAAGAAAGCGTTGCCATCAGGCGGCTCGGGCGCGGTACCGGCGCAGGCCGGCGGCGATGTAGTCGATTTCGTAGCTCATGCGGCACTTGCACCCGATCTTGTGCCGCGCCGGCGCCTTTGGGTCGTGCGGATGCATGAGCGCAGTGCCATCGGCGGCGATGAACGGCTGATCCAGCGGCACGCCTTCGGCCTTGTAGCGGGCGGCCATCTCAATGTGCTGCAAGCGTGGGTGTTCGGAGCCGGAATGCAGCCAGTGCTTGGTGACCTCCTGCGCGGCGATCTTGCCCGCCTGGATCTGCTGGCGGATTGCGTTGTCGCGGACCGAGAACAGCGCTGTGCGGGTCTCCTCAAGGGCAATGGTCTGGCCGCGCAGGAGAAGGTTGCGGTCGGACAGCCGGCCGATCATCTTCGCCACCATGTCGGCCGGTACCGGCTTGCCCTCGCGAATGGCCTTGGCCACGGTTCGGTCATAACGCCGGTCTCTCGTCTTCAGATCGAGATAGCGGCGCATTCCCTCAACATCGCCGGCAAGCAGGCTTTCGCGCGCTCGGCTGATGAACTCCACCTGCCGGGACGTGAGCCCGATCAAGCCCCCTTCCCGCCGTCCGGTCACACGGCTGATGCGCCCGACGACCTCAAGCGCTGTCGCGGTCGGGTTCTGCCCGCGCGACAGGCCGCTTTCGAATGCGATGCGCAGCGCCTCGCGTTGATCCTCTGTGATCCGGGTCACAAGCTCCGACGACTGCGACCGAAGCAGCGCCTCGGCTTCAAGGTTGCGGACGCCGAACTGAAACAGAACCCGCGTGCCGTCCGGCGCGACCAGCTTCGGCAGGCTCTCGACCATGTTCACGCCGCCGGCGTTGAATGCCTCCTGCAAGGCTAGCTCCAGTGCGGCGAAGGCCTCCGGCTCGAACTGGATCGCCTGCACGGCGCCATAGATGTCGCCACGCTCCAAGCGCTCGACAACCGTCTTGAGCACGATGCCCGACTTGATCGCCTCGATGCACTCGCGAAATGCCGCCGCAAGCCGTGGCTCGTAGCGCTCAAGCAGTTCGTCAAATGTCATGCTCTATCCGATCAGCCAGCCGGCCGCCGCCCATCCGAGGTGAGCAAAGGCGCCCACGACGAACGCGATCAGCGCGCCCCGTACCATCAGGCGGCCCGCAAGAGATGGGTGGACGTTGTCGTTCATTGACGTGCCTGTGCTTCCCAGAACACCACCAGCCCGGCGGGCGACAGCGGCTTGACGTTGACGATGGCGTGCTCCTCGCCGCCGATCACCACTTTGTCGGCCGTGCTGGGCTCGATCGAGAGACCGGCGGTCGAGAGGTAGACTAGCTTATCGCCCCTCATGATGAGCGTGCCGTCTATCTTGTCGTCGGTGTACTGCATGACGGCCAGCTGGCAGGCGTGGTCGGTGGTGACCGTCTCCGGGTCGTAGGCCGGGCCGCTTGTCGTCGTGCGACGGATGGCGCCGGCCTGGCCGAACTTGGCGATGAGGCGCGCCGCGGTTTGCTGAAGCTTCGGATAAAGCGCATTCACCATTTCGCACGCACGCCCTTTCCTTCTGATTTCAACGCCATAGATACGCCCCTACAGCGCAATTCAGCGCTCGCTTTAGGAGTTGGGGTTTTGGGAACATCAGTTTTGGTCAGCATCTTGATCACGTTTCTGGTAATCGTGCTGGTGCTTTATCTCATCGGCATGCTGCCGGTCGACGCGAAGATGAAGCAGATTGCTCGCATCATCGTCATCATCATCGGCGTCATTTCGCTGCTGAAGTACCTGGCCGTTTTCTAGACCACCAGGACGCCCACAACGACCGGGCAGAGGAAAGGCCATAGAAGGCCTTCGATCACAGTCACGACGGGCGTTGCCATCGCAATCATGTCAGCGACGCTCGTCGATGAGGACGTTGAATACTCCACCTCGATCTGCCCGACCTTCTCCCGCTTAACGGTCGAGGTTCCGGTCACGACCGGCGAAAGGCTGCCCGGGTTCGTTAGTTCGAGGAATGCCGCCTCATAGGACGCGTTGATGATGGCGACGGGCACAGTGTCGGCCGGGATCGCCTCTCCGTAATAGGTGGTGGCGCCCGTGCGGGGCCACGCGCGCTCCTGAGCGAAGCCACCCGTCCTGCGCCCGTTGAACCGTGGCTCATACCGATCGATCACCAGAGAGCCGCGCTGC
Source organism: Shinella sumterensis (assembly GCF_004514425.2). Classification (GTDB taxonomy): domain Bacteria; phylum Pseudomonadota; class Alphaproteobacteria; order Rhizobiales; family Rhizobiaceae; genus Shinella; species Shinella sumterensis. The sequence goes on along the minus strand of NZ_MYFN02000013.1, from coordinate 14,618 downwards.
ATGGCAGCGTCTTTCTGGGCATCGGTCGTTCCATCGGGGAAGGCATAGCCGGCCGCGGTCGCGTACGTCGTGAAATCCGCTCTCGTACCGTATCCGGCCATGTCTTCCTCCTTTGGTGTTTGCCCGGCAGTCGCCCGCCGGGCAAGGTCTCAGGGCTGCGTCGCCAGCTCTTCCAGAGCAGCGATGATCTCGTCCTTCTTGGACGGGGTCTTTTCACCGAGGAGTTTGGCTGCCGCCGACTTGAAGGACATGAACTGGACGGCCGGATCGTTGGCCATAGCCAGGACTTCCGTTGCGTTCTTGGGCTGATCGCCGGCATCCGCAGTCTTCTCGCCATCGGCGACGACAGTGACCTTCACGCCGTCGCGCGCCAGCGCGTCGATCTGCTCTTCCGTCGGTTCGCGCGCATCCCTGACCGTATCGGCTTTCCCTGCGGGCACGACATGGTGCCCGCCCTTCACTTTGAAAGCCTTGTCGACATGGCTTCCGTTCTTGACGTTGATCTCGGCCATGGTCAGGTCCTCGTGCCCTTGCGCAGGACGTCGGGACGCTGAACGAAGTACAGCGGGTAGCTGTAGAGTTCGCCGCGCGTCCATGCCTGACGGTCCCGGTCGGGGATGTTGATGGCGTACGTCTCCTGCCCGAGCGTGTTGACGTAGGGGCCGAACTCCGCGGGGGCGTAAGCGACCTTGAAGATGTCGCGTGCGCCAACGGGGAAGAACTTCGCCTCGTCCGGGTCGATGGCCACCGTGGAGTTATCGTCGGTTCCACGGTAGTTGTGCCAGGTGATGCCGCCGTAGGTAAACGACTGCCAGGACTTGTCGCCACGCAGATCTGCGGCAGCCGCCCAGTTCAGATAGGTCTTCTCCACCTCGGGATGCGTGATAAGCGCATCATAGAATGCGTCACCGACCAGAGCGTGGACGGTCGTCGCGGGCGTGAAGGCCCCGCCGGCGGAGCGTGCCATCGACCGGATCACCTCGGCGCACTTCAGGCGCACCGCACCTGTTGCCGGAGAGGCGTTGTCGAGGTCGAAGTCGATGGCGGCCGATTCAGTGACACCGAACTCGGTGAAGTAGTTGTAGATCACCGACGTGCCGTCCGCATCCAGCAGGAGACCCTGCAGGGCTCCGAGACGGTGGTACTCGTGGGTGAGTTCCATGTCGTCGCGAACCATCGCCATGCGGCGCAGGTATTCTGCTTGCACCTGCGAGAATTCGGTATCGGAGCCGAAAGCGCGGATCCCCTGCACCTCTTCCGCATAGAGCGTGAAGCCCTTGGCAAGGCGGACCGTCTTCAGGGGCACTGCGTTGCGGGGATCGACCTGCAGTTCCTTCGGGGGCGCGCCGACGGGGCTGGAGGGGATCAAAGTGAGCGCGTTCTCACGGCGATCGACGAAGATCGAGCGCGTACGAACCGGCATGGGCTCGAAGATGCCCAGCTGGCCGAGAACCTGCGGCTTATAGCCGACCTTCTGGACCGCGCCGGTAAGCGAGGTCATGGAGAAGGCCGAGCTGTTGAAAATATCCATAGATGCCATGGTTTCGGCCTCCTTTATCGGACAATGATGCCGAGCGCCTTGAGCGCAGCGTTGGCCGTAGCCTTCGCAGCGTCATTGGCGCCGGCCTGATAGATGAGATGAGCGCCGTTCACTTCGCAGTCGCGGGTGACGACCGTGCGCTTCACGGTGCCAACGGCGGCTTCAAAGAGGATTCCGGCGATGGTCTGGGCGCCGCTCGAAGCGCCAGGATCGTAGGCGACGTAGTTGCCGCCGGACGTCAGTTTGCCGAGGATCGTGCCGGCAAGCAGGCCCGGTGCGGAGCCAGCGGCGACCGTGACCTCGTCGCGGGAGCGATACATGCCGTTGGCTTCGGAAACCAGAAAGTTTGCCGTGCCGCGCTTTTCGTAGAGAGTAGCCATGGATCAGGCCTCCTTCTTCAGGCCGACGCCGGCCGTGGCGAAGACATTGTCGCCCCATGCGTCGTTGGAAATGACCTTGAGGCCATCGGATACTGCACGGGCGAACGGATCGGGATTCGCCTTGGCGTCTTCGGCCAGGATGTCGAAGCGCGCGTCGATGTAGGCCTCGGGCTTGCCGGCGAGTGCCGCATCGCCGAGCTTGGCGACGACGACGGCCTTGCGGATATCGGCGTCGGTCAGGCCTTCCGTCTTCACGTCCTTGGCGATGGACTTGGCGACGGAAATGAGGTCCGCACGGGCCTGCACCTTGGCGTCGAGGGCCTTTTCATCGAGAACCTTGGCCTTCAGGGCGTCGATTTCGGCGTCCTTTTTGGCCAATTCGGCGTCCTTGGCGGCGATGGCCGTCTGGTGCGCCTTCTCGGCGTCGATGAACTTCGTGTTGGCATCGGCAAGTCGCGACTGCAGCGTGCCGATCACCGTGGCCCCCTGGTCGGTTACTTCGACCGGGATGCCATCGACGGTAACCGTCTTCAGGGTCATGATCTTTTCCTTTTCGGGTTGCTGATCATTGGTCACAGGGGCGGCGCCCCACGAAATCGCACCGTCACCGATGCGAGCTTTGGAACCAGCCCGCGCCCGATCAACGATCGCGAGGTGGTTGATCTTGATGTTCGATTGCTGGGCGTCGAAGGCCGAGCCATCCGGGGCCACGCCGTCGCCCCAGACGAGTTCGCAGGTGTAGCCGGCCGACAGCTCGCGCTTGCCTGTCTCGACGGCCTCAATCGCTGCGGCGTCCTTCAGGATCAGCGGCAGGTGCACCCACTCGCCATCCTTCTTGGCAGCCGTGCTGACCTCGCCGACTGCGAGCTTCTTCCAGTTGTCGGCCGTGACAGCCTCTGCCGGGTGATCCATCGTCACCGGGGCATGTGTGAAGCTCTGGAGGCTGGCGTCGGCGAAGACCTGATCGGCCGGGCGATAGACGCGCACCACGGGAAGTCCCGGCTTTCCGACTTCGGAACCCGCATAAAGCTGAATGCCGGTTCGGACAGAGCGCGCCTCAGCAACAAGGTATCCATCGGCCGTCCGGCGCGTGCCGGACACCGCTACAGCGTCGGTAAAGTTCATGACGTCGCCCTTATATGGACTCGACTCTTGGTTGATTTGGCGCTGTAATAATCCCGCCAACAGGGAGGATGCTATGGCCCTATACAAGTATGCGAACTACCTACAGCAGAGTAATCACGCGAACTTCGACGTTGAACGCCCCCCGGGGTTCATCTCGCCCGATTCAGCAATCTACCGCTGCATCCACTGCGGTGACGAAATCGCAGCGAACAAAGGCAATCCGTTGCCTCCGCAAAACCACCACCAGCACAATCCGCCTTCGCCTATCAGGTGGAAACTGGTCGCAGTGGCGGTACAGCGGTGAGGCAGATCCGTGGTGGGAAATCCCCATCACGGGCTATGCCTCGCGAATTCCCGACTGCCAGTTTTCCTTGACCTCCTCAAACACCTCCGGGCCAAGCACGATTTCACCCTGATAGGGCTCGACATCGGCAAGGTCCGGGGTATCCGGGTCATAGCTGATGGTGATGTGAGGCTGGTATTCCGGGTGATCCCATGATGCGCCCTTGTCGACCATCTCGTCATGGCGCCAACGGAGCATGTTCGAGTTGAACAGGAGGACGCGCGCCTCGCCGAACTTCTCCATCAGCCGGGCGCCCCCGCGCGGGATCTTGACCTCATCTTCCCATGTGCTGCCCATCTCCATCCAGTCAACAGGGGTGCGGCTGAACGTGATGGTGACGTGCAGGTCATCCGCCGGAAGCGTGGTCTTGAACCCCTGCCCCTTGGCCCATGCGATGATCTCGGCGGCGTTCAGGACGTCACGGCGGACATAAAGCGTGCGAGGCGCGGCGTCGTTCGCTGCCGCCTGCATGCGCGTCACTTTGCTGGCTTTCGCCCTTTGGGCTGTTGCCGCCGCTGCAAGCTCCTCATCCGTCGGCTCGTTTTCCTCGATCGATCCAAACTTTTCCACCGCGGCCGCAAGTCCAGGCAGGTTTCCATCTTCCTCTATGCGCGAGATGAGAGCCTTGGACACGGCCTCGCGGGTGATCAGCTCCTGCCCCGTGCCACTGCCGACGATGGCGCGGGCCGCCTCGGCGTTGATCTTGAAGACTTCGGCGCGCTCCTTCTCGGTCTGGCTATAGAGCGGCGCCCACTCGTAGTAGATTTTCGGATCGCGCTTGCCCGTGGCCGAGCGAATGCAGATCTCATCGAACCGCCACAGGGCCGGCGACAGCTTGTTGCGCTGGTCGGCGCCGATCCTGTCATAGTAGTTTTTCAGCGTGATCTCGCCGTTCGAGCCGAGCCCAGAGGGCGCATCCTGCAAGAACCGCACCATCGGGATATCGGCAGCCCCCGATGCGACTTGAAGATATTGACGAAGAAGCTCAGGGAACTGGCTGAAACTTATCGTCTTCTGTTCCCACTTCTCTCCCTGCGCATTCTCGCCCGTGCCGCCGTTGCCTTCCAGAAGCAGCATATTGAACATGCTCTTCATCGTGTTGGCGTAGGTGAAGCGCTCGGTGAGCTGCTGGGTCGTGACTGGGTTGCGCAGCACCTCGGACAGGCCCGGCATGTAGATCACGTCGGTCTTGGCCTCGGGGATCAGCGAGGCTGTATGCTCCTGTGTTGACGCTGCGTTCTGGAGCGCGTCATAGACGATCTGCAAGACGCTATCGCCCCACACATCGTCGCCGGCCGAGCTTTTGTCGAGGATCGGCGCGCCGACAAAGCGGATGACGCGAGACGGGTGGATATCCACGGTCGTTCCAGCGCTGCTGGTGAAGCGCCACATCATCGGCTCGCCGTAGTAGGGCGATGTGATGTCCCGGTTGATATCCGTGAAGCTTACCTGATCCCGGCTAAGAACATGGACGTATTTCAGGGCATCCTTGCCGACGCGCTCAAGGACAAGCTCCTCACTCGGATCGCCGGCATCAACACCGATGATCATGAGCGAACCGCCGCGGAGGCGGGCAAGTTGCATGGCCTCATTGACCTTGGCCTGGATGTTGATCTGCGGCGCGCGCTCGACCTTCTCGATAGCCTCGACAACCGCCTCGTCGGCCTTCCACTCCCGCCACTCACGGGTCATGTCGTCGGGTATGATGTCAACGACCTTCCGGCCCATCCAGTCCGACCGGTGCATGGCAACGAGCTGCTGAGGATCGATCGGCGTGAAGATGAAGGTGTTGCCAACCTTCTTGTCCTTTGCCGTGCCAAGGCCGCTGACGAAGTTCTGCAATCGGTCAAGAAACAGCATCAGACAACACCCAGCATTCCGTATTTGAAACCGCGCTTGATCATCGGCGTGACCGCATATCGAAGCGCATCGATCCCATGGTTATGGGCGTCTACGATCACGGCCAGGATGTCACCCGTGTTGCGATCGACCTTGTAGGAGTAGAGGCGCATTTCCTGCTGCAGCCTCTTGCAGCGGGGATGCACGATGATCTTGCGGAACGAGCGCAGGAACTGAATTCCGTCCTCTACGCTGCCCTGCCATTTGTCGACCGCGACCGAACGGGGCAGACCGTGGCGCGTGAGATAGCTGATAGATTCCGGCCGGGCATTGTCCCACCGCGTCGTGTGCTTCGCGAAATCCGGTATGTGGCGCGAGACGAACTCGGCGGTATGATCGAGCTCCAGCTGCTCCTTGAACGCCTCATGGCTGACATAGAGGCCGTCGCCATGAATCCAGCACCGCACAGCGGCTGTGGGATCCTGCGCGAAGCCAAAGTCGCCGCCCTGGTATGGGCCTTCCCAATCGGCGCCGGGTTCAAATTCCTCAATCGCCCATTTGCCGCCCATCACCTGCTTGTCGGAGTTGGTGAGGTATGCGCCTTCCCAGACATGAGCATATGTGTTCGGGTCTAGACGCTCCTGCTCGCGCCGGCGCAGCGTATCGAGGCCGGGCGGGAAGTATGGGTTGTCGTCCCAGTTCAGTTCGGCGATGCGGGCATTGGCCGGCGGATTCTTCACAAACCTCAGATCGACCGGCGAGCCTTCAAGGCGCGGGTTCCATATCGGCCACAGTTCGCTTTTCGGCTGGCGGAACACCGTCGCCTCAAGCGCGAGCCATGCGGCCTCGGGAACGTCCTCTGCCTCCTCGACGATGGTAAGGTCTATCTTCGCAAGCGACTTGATAGTGTTCACCGACTGGCGAAGGCCGCGGAAGATGAATTCCGTCCCGTTCTTGCCCTTCAGGTAATCCACGCCGACGTCGTAATGGCCCTCAAGCCATGGCTCCGATGCAATCGCCGCCTTCAGTTCGGCGTGAAAGCTCTCCTTGATCGAAGCTTGAAATTCTCGGGTGCAGAGGATACGCAGCGGCTCTGCATATCCCCATACCGCCGCCATCTTGGCGAAGTTGAAGCTCTTGCCGCTCCCTCGCCCGCCTCTTGCTCCTCGATACTGAACCGCGCCTCGCGCCGGAGAGAAGACCGGGACAAGCTTACGAGGAAGCCTGATCGTCGCTACGGTCATCGGCTGCCACGATCCTTATTTCGCTGGGCGGCGGGGTCATCGTGCCGTCGCTGGAGGTGTGATCCAGCTTGCGATGGTTGGTGTACGAGTTGCCGACCTCTTTGGCTGCCTGCTCCAACAGCGAGGATGCCAGCACCATGTTGCCCTGCCCCTCTGCCTTGTCGGCCATACGCTGAAGAGCGCGAAGACGAACGGCGCGGTGGCTGATACCGATGGATGCTGTATCCTCAAGGAAGGTCTTGCGCGTCTCTTCAAAAAGCACTCGCCACTTGGGCGCCAGACCGGATGCTGCCTTCTTGTTCGGGTCGTGGCTCTCTACAAGCTGTCGGCTGACCTCGATGCCGAACTCCTTCTTGACTGCGGCCGCGACAATCGACGGGGCGTCGAAACATGCCAGGGCTTGCACGATGTAGGTTTTCACCTCATCGGTTAGCTTTGCTTTAGCCATTGGCGCGTCAAAGTCCGGTCAAAAGGGAGAATGGGGCAATGAGTAACAAAGACTGGTGCGCGGATCTCTACGCGATGAGACAACAGCACCTCGATCAAGCTGACTGGATCCGTAGTAGGCTGGGCGATCTACCTACCGACCCTGAATGGCAGAGAATCTTGCAGCGGCACGATGACACCGCAACTGATCTCGACAGCCTCATGATCAAAGCAGGATGCATGAAGCCCTAAGCCACGCGCAGATTGCAGGTCCCGCATGCATGCTCGATATGAGCGCGGGCAACCTCAGGCGGCCGGCTGGCCGCGTCTACGAGTTCGCGCACACCGGCGGCGTCTGCCCCGTAGCGGCGAACCACACCGATGAACTGCTCTACGTCATGCCCGCGGATGGTGAAGACCGGGCGGCCGGTCTGGCTGTTGAACTTCGGGGCGCCGAAGCTGTCGACGTCCAGGGCGGCGTGATAGAGTTCGTGCTCAACCAGCGCCATGAACTCAGCATCGCCGCACTGTGCGCAGTAGTTGGCATCGAGCGTGATGATGAAGTCAGGCACTGAGCCGAACCATTCGGTGATCTGCTGTTCGACGCGGGCCTTTGCCCACTTGCCCATCGCGCCCTGAGGGGTGCCAGTCTCGCACTGGCCTATGACACGCTTGCCCTTGCGGGTGTTTTCGACCGTGGCCCAGAGATAGCCGATGTGAGCGTCTGCCAGATGGGCGTGCTCGGGGTTCGCTACCGGCGAGGACTCATCCAGTAGGGTAACCCCTACCCACTCCGACATACTGAGCGCGGGCATGAATGGCGCGCCATCTATTCCGAACATGCTTTCTGGAGGTTGTGGGCGCTCAATCATGGCTTGCTTTCGGATCAGCGCTGCGCGAACTTCTCATGCCGCCCATTTTCCGGGCTGGCCTGGGCTAACTGGGAGGTTGGGAATGAAACGTTTCGCAATACTGTCAGCTATTATCTTCACGGCAGCGTTGCCGGCACATGCGCAGAGCGTATGTGCTCTGGTATGCCCGCAGGCGCTCCTTGAAACCAAAGCATGCTCGATCAGCGTTGATCAGAATACATGCTCGTGTACCTGCAACACGGTAAAACTAGACCCTCAGGAAGTGCCTGTCGGCACGAAACTGCAAATTGAATTGAACGGCACCCGATACGATCTGACAAAGCTTCCCGCGCCAGCTGGCTCGACTCAAGCACTTCTAGACACGCTAGGCGACATCCTGAGACCTGAAATCGCCAACCCAAAAGGTGAACCAGGGACAGTGGTCTTGAAAGATGACGGCACGATTGGCGGCCACTATGGAAGTGATGGCGAGTTCAATCCGGGGAAGCCGGCAAACATGAAGTAGAAGGAAATTTTGATCTAGATTTAGAGAGCCGGACCTAAGCCCGGCTCTCGTTTCGGGTATGCGGGGGTTAGATGCCCGCTCGGGCGCCGATGTCAGGGTCGATATGGCGGTATGCTTCGACGGCGACGGGCGTGCTGGCAACGTTCAGGCTGGAGAGGTCGACCGAACTTCGGGTGGCCGCGCTGTGGGGCTCGGCCGACGGGGCGATGACGCTGAGGCAGACGACGTCGGCATAGACCTGGTGGATCATCGGCTTCTCGATCGAGGCCTTCACGGCTTCATAGACACCGGGATCGGTGGGCGTGGCCGCGACGGCCGGCGCTGCGATGGTGAAGGCCATGGCCGCAATGGCGAGGCCGGCACAGATCAGACTTCGGATGCTGTTCATGCTGGTTCCTTTCTGCTGGGGTGGAGGGGTAGCGCACCGAAATGCGCAATTATTTACTCATAGCCTCTTGACCTCTGCCACGATTTTGAGTATAAATATACTCATAGAAACAACGGAGAGGTGATGGAAACAAACACGGCAAAGATCATCAAGCGTCTGAAACAAGACGGTTGGCGATTGGAGCGACACGGCGGAAACCACGATGTTTACCGCCACCCGGAAAAAGGCGACACGCAAGTGCCACGGCACAAGGAAGTCACCCCCGGAGTAGCCCGATCAATCGCCAAGAAAGCAGGGTGGGCCATCTAGGCCCATCCGATCTTTGCGAGTTTTACGTCCCTTTTCATGAATACGTGCCAAGGAGGGCAAGAATGTTCAGATATCCTGCATTGATCGATGGTGAGGCCGGCGCCTATGGCGTCGTGTTTCCCGATCTCGACGGCGTAGTTGCGATGGGTGACACCATCGACGCGGCGCTGTTGAACGCTGAGGATGCGTTGCGAGACTATGCCCGAAGCTGCGAAGAACTCGGCGAGCAGTTGGCCACACCGTCACCGTTGGAATCCGTCGAGGTACCCGAGGGCTCTACCTTGACGACAGTTCCCCTCATCCGCCCCGGTGGGAAGCCCGTGCGCATCAACCTCTTTCTTGAAGAGGGAACGCTGGCTTTCATCGACGGAGAGGCGAAGCGCCGAGCAATGACGCGGACCGCCTATATCGGGTGGATGGCGAACCGTATGGCTCAGATGGGCGGATAAAGCTCGGCGGTGTCTGGGCTTGGCCCGCCGCCAGGAGGCGCGGCGGGCTGTGATTGATGACGGCTCCAGCGATATCGCCCGCCACGGTCTTGCCGCTGTGTGCACCAGCGCGGCAATCTGCTTGACCGGCCCGAAGGCTACCGTCTGCCGGCCGTGGCCGGTTCTGTTATGGCTATGCCGTATGGGGTCGGGAAGGAACGGCCGGGCACGAACCCCGGCCTTCACGAATGACTATCCGCCTTCCCGATGGGCTTTGGAATGGGAAAGACGGGGGACTCGAACCCCAACCTACTGCGATGCAGTGGCTCTACCAGTTGAGCTACGTCGCGAGCGCGTGATCAAGGCGCCGCCCCATTCCAAACTTTCAAAGCTTCACGACCATCGTTCAGAGTCACGGCTTTTATCGTCAATAGCACGGCGCATCGCTTCTTCGCGGCCACATTCATACTTTTGCATATGATAGCGGATGATCGATTGGCGCCGGTCCTCATTCATCATTGCGAACACATTACGGAACCGACTTTCGGTCGCTGAGCTCTTCCCCCTCCAAGCGGACCGCCGGAAATATTCAGACAAGGCGAAGTGTATCGCCCAACCAGTGCACAGCGCGGCCACCGCCGCGATCACCCATTCCATTTGGAGTTCCGAGGGCGAGTGTACCGTCACTATGTCGATAATGGACCCTGTCTCGTTCACGTCGCCTCACAAGCAAGAGGAGATGGACGACCGCTGGGCCACTTATAGATGTTCGGTTGCTTTGCATGCTGCTAGCCCAGAACAGTACCGAACATCATCGTCCGGCATCGTTGTATCATGGCCCTGTTCACACCCAATGAACGCTATCATCGGCATTTTAGCTATCGCCGGGCTACCCTTCCGGCCTAGCCGCTCGTCCTTGGTGGAGGCATCCTCAGATGGACAGGCTTTCCTTGACTTGAGGTGAGACGGATCCTCTTAGATTTCAGCTTGTTGCTATATGGGCGGTGACCACCTACATAAGGCTCATCGGGTAGGCGCGCCTCGTGGCGCTCATGCCATCCGGCAATCCCTAGGAGAAAAACCATGGCACAGTCGAAAGACGCCTCGGCGTCCGCACAGAATTTTGATGCCAAGACACTGGCGAAGAAGCATCGGATCTCTGTTGAGGATGCCGCGAATATCCTTGCTCAGTATGGCGATGACCGCAAAGCGGCAGATAAAGCGGCACGCCGCATAGCCGTGTAGCGCAAGGGCGGCGCACTCGAACAAACGGGGCACGCCGCTTTTTCCTTATCAGAATTTCGGCAATATTCTTCAGCGCGGGGCGCGGTGAAATCCGCCCCGTGGCCCGGCGAGTGTTCCCTCGTTAATCGAGGTCCGCGATCAGAACAGCCACAAATCACCAAAGATTTCGGTGATTCTAAGCGACCTGATCAATTTCCGCAAGCGTCTCGGCGGCTTCCAGCGCATCAAGTTGTGCAGTAATTGCCAGAACGCGGGCGCGGACCACCTCACTCAGCCTGTCGATCGCCATATCAGCGTGCTCGCGGAGGGATGTTTTCGGGTTCCGGCCCTTCGGCAGCACCTTCTTCAACTGGCCGCGAAGATGGTTCTGCTTGTTGAAACGCTGGCGCTCCATGTCGGACCATTCCTGAAGCTTGTGGGCCTGATCCGCCTCGAACTCATCCATCATGAACTGAGCGATCATGTTCTCAGGGAAACGCACCGGGCCGGCGGTTCGGGTCGGCGCCAGCATGCACATGACGGCGTCAACCGCCCTCACCCGCTCGAACTCAAGCCGCGGCAGATGAACAAAGGCATAGCCGACAAGGAACGGCTGCCGGCGCTCGATGAGCTTGTTGGTCCGATGGTGCTTGGTTCGGATCCAGTAGGACGGCATGAAGACGTCGATGCCCTCCTGACGAAGCTGACGCTCGAGGATGCTCTCGCCCTTGCGGCGCTCCCATTCGGCTTCTTGCTTGTAGGTGGCGTTTGCGGCCAAGGGGATCGGCCTTGCCATCCGCTGTGTGCCGGGTTTTGCGCGAACCGCGTACCAGTTCGTTTTCGTCGTATTCATGCCGCATACCTCCTAAGATCGTTCGGCGCCCGCTGCTCAGATATGGTCCCCTTGCCGACGCTGCGAAGCTGGTGATGGTCGCAATAGACGCCGGCCGCCCGATGGCCACAGAACAGGGTATCCGCCTTGCTGCCGATGATCGGCCAGCGGCATTCATGCGCGCCGAGTTCGAAGAGGCGCTTGAGCGTGGCAGTCGCGTCGTAGGCCTGCGGCTCTGACGGCTCGGGCGCTTTTCGCTCTTTCCGGGGGCGCGGTGGTGCGGCCGCGCGCTCTGCCTCACGCTGGATCCTGGCAAGCCGGCGGCGCTCGCGCTTCGCATCGTTCTCGCGATGGCGCCGGTCACGCTTGAGCTTCGCGCTTTGCTTGGTCTCGCCCCACGCCCGCAGGGGATATTCCGCCAGTTCGGCACGGTTGCGGGCATAGATGCCCATGATCACCATGCGGGATAGCTGCTCATGAGTTCGGGCCGCGACGGCGTTGGCGATGTCGAGCGCCGACATGCCGGGCTGGTAGATTTCCTTGATGATGCCGATTCTGATACTCGTCTTGTCGTTCCGCTTGATGTGAGCGTTCATGCCGCATTCTCCTCTGCGCGGCGCGCGGCGGCCACCTGGGCGATGATCTCGCTGGCCTTCCGGCGCTTCTCCTGGGAAATCACCTTCTGCTCGGCGACGAGCTGCGCGCTATCCAGCAGTCCGCGTCGACGCTCGGAGGCCATCCGTCGCAGCTCGGTTTTGCCGGCCGCCTCATCTCGCGCCAGCCGCGCAAGAGCCGCTGGGAGCGGGATGAACGCCGGGTTGAGATCGGGATACTCGCCGCGCTTGAGCTTGATGAATGCGGCTCGAAGGCCGCAGATCGGCACGCCCTTGAGGACGATGCGATATTCCTCGACCGGGTCGGCGGCCTTGATCGACTGCGGGAAGAGCATGCCACCGTCCATCAGCGAGGCGATGGCCTTTGCGATGTCATCCGGCCCAGCCGGCGAAAGCTGCTCAGTGAGGGCGGTAATCTCCTGATCCAAGGTCGAGAGTTGTGCCGGCAAATTCGTCATCTCGGTCTCCTGTCTCGCGTTTCAGTTTTTGGTAGATGCTGTCCTGACGCTGCTGGAAGGCTGATTTCTGAGGCGGGGCTTGCGAATGCTGAAAGGTCGCCAGACGGCCGCCGCGGTCCTGATCGCGGGAAAGCCACGACACGACGAACTTGCGCATGCCGCGCGCCGTCTTGCGGTTCCTCTCGTTTGCGATGAGCCATTGCCGCATGGCGCGAAGCTGCTGGGGAACGTCGACAGCCGGGAAAGCGCTCTGCCACTCCGCAACGTCGGCTTGAGAGATGCCGACAACCTGGCCCTGAGTGGCAGGGAGATCGATCACCGAAGGCGAGGACGAGGCCGGAGCGGATTCATCCGGCTCCGGGCAAACATCCGAACGAAGTGAGGATGTATCCTTGGTGGTTGGTGTATTGGTGTCTTTAGTGTTTCGTTCTTGTTTCGGTTTCGGGCTCTCTGGTGTTTCAGAGTGTGTTTCACCGTTCTGATAACGTACGTAATTACAGACGGTTACGAGCGTCTTTCCTGTTTCAGAGCGTGTTTCAATCATGTTCTGGCTTGTGAGCAAGTCGAGGAACTGCGCGACACGCCGCGTCGAGGTCCATTTCCAGACCGCCTGCATTTCCCTGATGGTCGCAAAGAAGCTGCCGACCGGAACCTTGTGGACCGACGCGCCGACGCGGTGCGCCGTCTCTTTCCACGCCGCACGGCCAATCATCCACTGCCAGGCTTCGCGCTCGGTGAAAGGCTCCGGCGCGAAAACGCTATGCTCGTGAAGATCGACCTGCATGCGGACCCACCGGCTCATGGTGCCCACTCCAGTTCAACCTTCACCATTCCGTTCCGCTCGACCGGGCCGCGCGGTGAAATGGCGAGATCCCACTTGCTGTCATCCACGCCAATCGCCAAGGCGATGCCGTCGGCGGCCGCCTTCATGCTGGCGACGAGATTGTCCAGGTCATAGGTTCGGTGGCTTGGAGGGTAGAAGGAATATCGCACCGTCAGACGATCGGCCTCGATCTTGCCAATGCCAGCCTCCTTGACGGCGAAGAACGCATCACTCTTCGCCTTTCTTTTCGCCCGGTGGAGTGATGCCCAGTGACCGCGAGCATTCGGGCTTAGCGCCTTGTCGGGCCACGGCAGGAATAGTTTGGCGGTATTCATCCGCGCGCCTCCCTGAAAAGCGAGGCACACAAATCTCGATTCCGGTCACGCCACGCCAAGGCCTCCTCAGACAAGGCGCCGCGCCCGAAACCCGCATGCCGACGGTTCATCTCCTCGTTAATCTGTCGGTCGGCTTCATGCGGCTTTATGCCGACAGCTAAGGCGATCTTCTCAACGTCGGGGCCGTATAGGATGTAGGCTTCGAGGAAGGAGATCATTCCACCACCTTCAGCTTTCGCCGTGAGGGCGGCTTACGAGGACCGTGGCCGGTACCGAGGAAATGATCGTCGTGGAAATGGCCGATAGGATCGGAGCGAAGCTGCGCCTGCACCTTCTCGACGCCTACCTCTACCTTGCCCTGATAGACGCGGTCGTTGGGCGTGAAGTCGCATACCGCGAAGAACTCGATTGGCTCGTCGCTGTAGACGGTAAAGCCGCCCTGGGCGTCCATATTGATGACGACGCGGTTCATGCGCTCGCCCTCCTGTTTTCGAGGTTGGCAAGAGACCGCACGCATCGATCGCGCAGGCGAGTGATCACCGCGAGCTTATGGAGCTTCACCCCATTGTCGGCCTTGCCCATGCTCCCTTTGATCCTGGTGATCTGGGCTTCGAGCTCGGCTATCTCTTCCTTGAGGAGGGTGATGTCGTTCATGCCGCCCTCCCATAAGCAACGGCTAGCGCGCGTTCGGTCCGGAGGATCGCACGGCCTATGGCTTCGGGGATTTGCGGGACGACGGCATCGCCGAACGCTTCGACAATGAGGCTTGCTGCAGAAGTCCCTTTTGGACCGCCGACTGCAATGCGCGTGCCAGCCACCCAGGCGGAAAGCCCATCATCCAGTTGTAGGTGAGCGGCAAGGTCATCGAGGGACCAGTCAGTCCGCCATTCTGCAACGCGGCCGCAATCTGCCGTGCGTACTGCCATTTGTCGG
>NZ_MYFN02000012.1 GCF_004514425.2 Shinella sumterensis | reverse complement strand
CCTGCGCCACCGATAAAGCAGATTGGGCGCGACGCCATGGCGGCGAGCGGTCGAAGATACCGTCTCGCCTGGTTCGAAACTCTGCTCAATGATCGTCAGCTTTTGCTCGGTTGTCCACCGCCTGCGGCGGACATCACCGGTCAGCAATTCAACGTGTCGATATGCGTTAGACATAAGCCTGTCCTCAAGCCTGTGCTTGAGCCTTTCTGCTTATGCCGACTGTCCGGTCGAAAGTGGGGGCAGTTCAGTACTAAATGAGCCAAGCTGCCACAGCTCCCAGTCCTATTGAAAATCCGCGTGTCGGTGGTTCAAATCCGCCTCCGGGCACCACTTCAAGCCATTAAGATCATTGAATTTCCATAAGGCTCTTTGGGCCCGTTCGGGCTTGGCATGCGCTCGTACAGCCTGCAAATCGCTCCTTTCCTTCAAGACCCGCGGTGCCTGACCGGCATTGGATCAGCGCAGCTTCAGGACGGTGTGTGTTGCGAACGTGGCGCCGGACGGCCGTATTGCAGCAGCGATGCACCCCAAGCAGCCGTTGTCCTTGTGCGCCCCCCGGGCGCCATCCGTGCGTTTCCCGTTGGCGGCTGGCAGGTCAGGGAAGGTTTGGAAGGCAGGGAAATACGATAACGGTCATCACGGCGTTATCATCCCCCGTTTCCGGAATATGCAGGATACTCGCATGTTAAAACGAAGAACGGCGGCGATGAGGCTATCGACAAGAGCGACGAATTGGTGACCTATGTGTTTCGGTTAAAGCAGAGGGTAGGCCATCAATGGATCACGCCTCAGATGCGGTGAACCTGCCTTCGGGTGCCATATACATTCGCGAATTCCTTTCCCGGCAAGAGGAAGGGGCAATCGAAGATCGGCTCGACGCCGGCGAATGGAGCAATACACTTAAGCGCCGCGTGCAGCATTTTGGCTACCTGTATGACTACAGGGCGCGAGCCGTTAATGCGGACGCTTATCTCGGTAAGTTGCCCGAATGGCTGGAAACGCTTGCGGAACGATTGGTCACGCGTGGCTATGCCGTTGATTTTCCTGACCAAGTGATCGCAAACGAGTATTTGCCGGGTCAAGGCATAAGCGCGCATATCGACTGTGCGCCGTGTTTCGATGATACGATCATTTCGATAAGCCTTTTATCCCAATGCGAGATGGTTTTTCGGGAAAGGTCCGGTTCCAGATCACTTGCTGTGGTGCTCCATCCACGTTCAGGCATAGTGCTGAAGGGGGCGAGCCGATATGACTGGACGCACGAAATTCCGGCCCGAAAGTCAGATGTCGTGGACGGTACGAAAGTGGATCGCCGCAGAAGGATATCCCTGACGTTTCGAAAGGTGATCCAGACGACGGGAAAACCTCTCTAAAGTGGTCCTCAGCTCTTAGCGGGTTGAGGACAGCCAACCGCGCGCCCACCCAACCCCCATACTGCTCCTCTTCCTTTCGAGATCATTTGATGTCCGATGTTGCCCTGAATGTGTTGCCGGTTTTTGCGCTGATCCTGCTGGGGTGGGTTCTGGTGCGGGCGGGGTATCTGCGGGAGGAGTTGGGCGAGGGGCTGGGGGAGTTTGTCTTTCGCGTCGCGGTGCCGGTCCTGTTGTTTCGCACCATTGCGGAGGCGGATTTTGCGGGCGGGGCGCCGTGGCGGATCTGGGTGGCCTATTTTGCTGGCGTGGCGGTTACATGGGCGATCGCGCATCTTGTTGCGACGCTCGGCTTCAGGCGGGACCGGCGGATCGGCGTTCTCGCGGGCGTCTCGGCGGCCTTCGCCAACACCGTGTTCATCGGGCTGCCGCTGGTCTCGCGGGTGGTGGGTGAAGACGGGCTGGTGGCGATCTCCGTGCTATTGTCCGTGCATCTGCCGACCATGATGATCGCCGGCACCGTCCTGATGGAGCGGGCGGAGCGCAAGGAAGGAGTTCGGGAGCCGCAAAGCCTCTCCGAGCTGTTGCTCGGCATCGTCAGGAACCTCGTGCGCAATCCGCTTGTGATCGGCCTTTTCGCCGGCGCGCTGTTCCACACGGGCGGCGTGCCGCTCGTGGGGCCTGTGAAGGTGATGGTGGACCAGGTCGCCGGCATGGCGGCGCCTGCCGCGCTCATGTCGATCGGCATGGCGCTCGTCCGGTACAAGGTCGCCGGCAATGCGCGCATCGCGCTCGCCATGACCGCCTTGAAGCTCCTGCTGCTGCCGGGCTGCGTCTACGTCGCCTGCCGGCTGCTCGGCCTCACGCCGGAATGGACGGCGGCCATGGTGCTCACCGCGTCCGTGCCGACCGGCGTCAATGCCTGGCTGCTCGCCAATCATTTCGGCGTCGGCCATGCGCTCGCTTCCTCGACCATAACGATGACGACGGCGCTCGGCGTCTTCACCGTGTCGTTCTGGGCGTGGCTCCTGGCCTGAGGATCTGCGGTAGTCGCCGGAAATGAAAAACCCGGCGCGAAGGCCGGGTTTTCGAAGTCTCTGCCAGCAACTGCCGTTACTGGGCGGCCGGCTGTTCGGTCGTCGTGCCCTGGGTCGTGCCGCCTTCGGCGGGTGCCGCACCTTCGGTCGCCGTGCCGTTGTTGCCTTCGGCCGGCGTCGTGGTGGCGCCTTCGGTGGTGGTGGCCGCGCCGTCCTGCGTTGCGGCAGCGCCGCCCTGGGTCGTGGCGGCAGCGCCATCGGCCGGAGCTGTACCTTCGGTCGTCGCTGCGCCATCCGTTGCGGCGGCGCCGGCATCCGCACCCTCGGCGGATGGCGTGGGCAGCGGAACCGGGTTGTCGGAGAGCGTGCGCAGATAGGCGATGAGGTTGGCGCGCTCGTCGTCCTTCTTCAGGCCGGCGAAGCCCATGGCGGTGCCCGGGACATGCTTCTTCGGCGCTTCGAGGAAGTAGTTCAGGTGATCATAGTCCCAGACGACCTTGTGGCCTTCGGAGAAGGTGGTCATGCCTGCGGAATAGCTGAAGCCTTCATGCGAAGCGATCGGGCGGTTGACGACATCCCAGAGACCGGGTCCGACCTTGTTCGGGCCGCCCTTCTCCGAGGTGTGACAGCTCGCACACTTCTTGAAAACGGTTTCGCCGGCGGTAGCATCGGCGCTGGCCAGCAGGGTTGCGATCGGAACGGCCGCAGCGGCTTCGCCGCCACCGGCTTCCGCACCGCCGGTTTCCTCGGCCACAATCGCGAAACCTTCCTTCTCGGGCGCGCCCGAATGGAAGATGCCTTCAGAAGCGATCGACACGGACATCAGTACGAATACGGTGCCGAGCAGGGCACCTACGCCCATGTTCACATAAGAGTTCATCCAAACGCTCCCCTAGCAACCGGCGGACGTGACACCGGCCAGTCTTGAAATCGCGCGGAACCTATGTCTTTTGCTGCTTCGTTGCAACAGTGATTGTAGCCCCCGCACTGAGACTTTTTGACACTTTTCCCGGGGGTTTTGAAGGGCCTGAGATGAATCCCGCCAATTTTGACAAGAGCCTCGTGCTCATTCCGGCGCGCATGGCCTCCACGCGGCTTCCGGGCAAGCCGCTGGCCGATATCGCGGGCCTGCCGATGATCGTCCAGGTGGCGCGGCGCGCGGCCGCAGCCGATGTCGGACGTGTGGTGGTCGCGGTCGATCATCAGGACGTTTTCGGCGCGGTCGTCGCGGCGGGTTTCGAGGCCGTCATGACGCGCGGCGATCACCAGTCCGGCTCCGACCGTATCCACGAGGCGCTGACGGTGTGCGATCCGCAGGGCCATGCCGAGATCGTCATCAATGTGCAGGGCGACCTGCCGACCATCGACCGGGATACGATCCGCGCCGCGTTGCGCCCGCTCGAAAACGCCGCCACCGATATCGCGACGCTGACGACGGAAATCCGTGACGAGCACGAGAAGACCAATCCGAACGTCGTGAAGGTCGTGGGTTCGCCGATCGGCGAGAGCCGCCTGCGTGCGCTCTACTTCACCCGGGCGACGGCGCCGCACGGGGCGGGCCCGCTCTTCCACCATATCGGCCTCTATGCCTACCGCCGCAAGGCGCTCGAAACCTTCGTCGCGCTCAAGCCCTCGACGCTGGAAAAGCGGGAATCGCTGGAGCAGCTGCGGGCGCTCGAAGCGGGCATGCGCATCGATGTGGAGATCGTTGACACCGTTCCGCTCGGTGTCGATACTCCCGCCGACCTCGAAAAGGCTCGTGCCATGCTCGCGGCCCACCCCATCTGATACGGATCCCAGCCATGACAATGAAGACCAACAGGATCGCCTTCCAGGGCGAGTACGGCGCCAATTCCGACATGGCCAGCCGGGACATGTTTCCCGACATGGATCCGCTGCCGTGCCAGACGTTCGAGGATGCGTTCCTGGCCGTGGAGAACGGTGACGCCGATCTCGCGATGATCCCGATCGAAAACACGATCGCCGGCCGCGTTGCCGACATCCATCATCTCCTGCCGGAATCGCGCCTGCATATCGTCGGCGAGTATTTCATGCCGATCCGCTTCCAGCTCATGGTGCTGCCGGGCGTGACGAAGGAGGAGGTGCGCACGGTCCACAGCCATATCCATGCGCTGGGCCAGTGCCGCAAGATCGTGCGCCTCAACGGCTGGAAGCCGGTGATCGCCGGCGATACGGCGGGTGCGGCGAAGCTGGTTTCGGAAACCGGCGACCGCTCCATGGCAGCGCTTGCGCCGCGCCTGGCGGCCGATCTCTACGGCCTGTCGATCATTGCCGAGAATGTCGAGGACACGGAAACCAACGTCACGCGCTTCGTCGTGCTCTCACGCGAGGAAAAGCCGGCGGAACGGACGGGCGAGGGCATCATCGTGACCACCTTCGTCTTCAACGTGCGCAACATCCCGGCCGCGCTCTACAAGGCGCTGG
Source organism: Shinella sumterensis (assembly GCF_004514425.2). Taxonomy (GTDB): domain Bacteria; phylum Pseudomonadota; class Alphaproteobacteria; order Rhizobiales; family Rhizobiaceae; genus Shinella; species Shinella sumterensis. The sequence goes on along the minus strand of NZ_MYFN02000012.1, from coordinate 166,060 downwards.
GCGGCTTTGCGACGAACGGCATCAACATGACGAAGCTCGAAAGCTACCAGATCGGCGGCAAGTTCATCGCCACGCAGTTCTATGCCGATATCGAAGGGCATCCGGACGAGGCGCATGTGCGCCAGGCGCTCGACGAACTGCGCTACTTCTCTGAAAAAGTGCGCATTCTCGGCACCTATCGTGCCCATCCGATGCGAAGCGCCTTCTAGAATTGACGATCGTCAGGGAGCCCGGAACCGGGCTTCCGAAACGGCATTTCCATCCTGAAAGGAGATGCCCATGCGCACGATTACCTATATCACGATCATGGTTTCGATGATGGTGAATGCCGTCGTCTTCGGTGCGGGCGCCATCGCCATCCTGGCGGTGCCGGCCCTTGCCGATCATGCCAAATACCTTCTGCCGGCCTGGATCGCCATCACGTTCCTCGTCAGCCCCGTCATCGCCCGCCTTATGGCGCCGAGGCTGAGGCTGCGCGAGCATCCCGGCGACCGGCCGACCTTCGGCTGGCGCTAGTCCAGCTTCCAGTCCAGCCAGTCGCGCATCAGGCGATGCGCGATGGCGCCCTTCGGCGGGGGTGTCGTGGTGCCCGGTGCCACGCCGGACATCGCGCTGCGCTCGATCATCGCCGCCGTCTCCTCGCGGGTGAACCAGCGGCAATCCTCAAGCTCCTGCTCGTCGCGGCGGATATCGAAGGAGATCGCCTCGCCGTAACAGCCGATCATCAGGGAATGCGGCATCGGCCAGGGCTGCGAGGCGTGGTAGCGCACGCGTCCGACCCTGATGCCCGCTTCCTCGAAGGTCTCGCGGCGCACCGTATGCTCGACCGTCTCGCCGGGCTCCAGGAAGCCGGCGAGGCAGGAATACATGCCTTCCGGGAAATGCGGCGAGCGGCCGAGCAGGCACAGATCCCGCTCCACGTCGATGACCAGCATGATCGCGACGGGGTCGGTGCGCGGAAAGATGATGTGGCCGCAGGCCTCGCAGATCCGGCGGTAGCCGCCGAGTTCCGAGCGCGTCGGCGAACCGCACTTGCCGCAGAAGCGATTGTTCGCATTCCACGTCATCAGGCTGGAAGCCTGGGCGAACTGGCCGAGCAGGTCGTCGTCCAGCATCTGCTGGCGATAGAGTGTCCGGCTGTCCGTCGCCTTCAGCGGTTCCTGCAGCGTATCGGGGTCGGCGCGGACGGGAATGGCCAGACGCGGTTCGCCGTTCTTGAGATAACCCAGCAGGATCGCGTCTTCCGGCACGGGGTCGAGTTCGGCCAGCTCGTAGGGCGCAAACAGCGGATCGATGATCTTCTCGTCGTGCTTGACGACGAGCTTTCCGCTGGCGAGCGCGAAGGCATGGACGTTTTCCGCCTTGAAGGCCTGCTCCAGGCAATCCGGCGCGCGATATTCCGAGCGGCGGTCGAGCGTGTTCTCCGCGAAGGCCACCATCGTGCTGGGTTCGGCGTGCGGGCGATAGAGATCGAATAGCGAAGGCTTCATGGGTTCAGCGCATCCAGGAGCTTGGCGGAGAGTGCCTTGGCGTCCGCCTCCGCGCGCGGCACGGCCGTGCCGTGGCCCCAGACGGGACCGGGCCAGTTCGGATCACCCTCGCTGCGGGCGATGACATGCACATGAAGCTGGCGTACGATGTTGCCCAGCGCGCCGGTGTTGATCTTCGTTGCGCCGGTAACCTGCTTCAGGGCCTCGGCAACCAGCGTCGTCTCGAAGGTCAGCATGGTCTGGTCGAGCGGCGTGAGATCGAAAATCTCGCTGACATCGGGACGTTGCGGCACCAGCACCAGCCAGGGCCAGCGGCCGTCCTTCATGAGGCGCAGTTCGCACAGGCCGATCTTCGTCAGAAGGTCGCTGTCGCGCTCCAGCCGTTCGTCGGTTCGAAAATCGCTCATCGGAGTTCTCACGCATGCTTCTTGTTTGGTGATTCATGACACGCAGCGGATTTCCGTCCAACAGTTTTTTATCGGCTCCGCTTGCATTCGGCTGGAATATTGCCGATATGGAGGCCGGGAGGTTGGTGGTGGACGAGCCACTCGCCAACCGGGTCAGGTCCGGAAGGAAGCAGCCCTAACGAGCCCCGGCACGGGTCATCGTGCCAGCCTCCCACCTTTCCGTCCTGTCGGGACAGACGTTCGATTAACGGCAGGGTCGATGAGCGACGAAACGCAAAATCCGTCCACTGAAAAGCCCGCCGCCTATCGCGTGCTTGCGCGAAAGTACCGGCCGAAGGACTTCTCCGACCTCATGGTCGGCCAGGAGCCGATGGTTCGCACGCTGACCAACGCCTTCGAGACGGGCCGCATCGCCCAGGCCTACATGCTGACCGGCGTTCGCGGTGTCGGCAAGACGACGACCGCCCGCATCCTCGCCCGCGCGCTCAACTACAAGACATCAGACATCGACAAGCCGACGATCGACCTGCGCGTTCCCGGCGAACATTGCCAGGCGATCATGGAAGGCCGGCATGTCGACGTCATCGAGATGGACGCGGCTTCCCATACCGGTATCGACGATATCAGGGAGATCATCGAGCAGGTGCGCTACCGCCCGGTTTCGGCGCGCTACAAGGTCTATATCATCGACGAAGTGCACATGCTCTCGACGCAGGCCTTCAACGGTCTCTTGAAGACGCTCGAAGAGCCGCCGGAGCATGTGAAGTTCATCTTCGCGACGACCGAAATCCGCAAGGTGCCGATCACCGTCCTGTCGCGCTGCCAGCGCTTCGACCTGCGGCGCATCGGCGCCTCCGATCTCGTCGGCCTGTTCACCACCATTCTCGGCAAGGAAGGCGTGGCGTTCGAGCCGGACGCGCTGGCCATGGTCGCCCGCGCCGCCGAAGGCTCCGCGCGCGACGGCCTCTCGCTGCTCGACCAGGCGATCGCCCACGGGGCGGGCCGCGTCGAGGTCGATGCCGTGCGCTCCATGCTCGGCCTTGCCGACCGCGCGCGCATCGTCGATCTCTTCGAGCACATCGTGAAGGGCGATGCGGCAGCGGCTTTGGCCGAGTTCGCCGCGCAATACGAGGCCGGCGCCAGCCCGTCCGTGGTGCTGACCGACCTTGCCGATTTCACCCATCTCGTGACCCGCATGAAATATGTGCCCGATGCCACCGGCGACCAGTCGCTGAGCGAGATCGAGCGCGTGCGCGGCGTGGAATTCGCCAATTCCATCGCGGTCACGGCGCTGTCGCGCATATGGCAGATGCTGCTGAAGGGCATTCCCGAGACGGAAGCCTCCAGCCGTCCCGCCGGGGCTGCCGAGATGGTCATCATCCGTCTTGCCCATGCCGCAAACCTTCCCTCGCCGGAAGATGCCGCCCGCCGGCTTGCCGAGCTTTCGAGCGGGGACGGCGGTGGCAACGGCGCGCGTGCGCCGCAATCCGGAGGCTATGGCGGGCAACCGTCGGCGCAGGGTGCGGTGTCCGCGGTCGCGCGCCAGCCGGATGCGCCGATGCGCGCCCAGGCGGGCGGCGGAACCGTCACGATGCTGCGCCCGGTGCCGCAGGCCGAATCCGCGCCGCAGCCGGTCGGCCGCGTCGAGACCGCGCCCGCCGAGCAGCCGGCAGCGGCGCCGAAGGTGCCGGTCAAGTCGATCTCCGATATTGCCGACCTCTGCACCAGGAACCGGGACATCAGGCTTCGCGCGCTGGTGCGCGCCTTCATACGGCCCGTGAGCGTCGAAGCGGGCAAGCTCGAAATCAGCCTGACCGACGACGCGCCGAAATCGCTGGTCTCAGAACTGTCGAACCGTCTCCTGGAATGGACCGGTACGCGCTGGCTCGTCATCCTGTCGCGGGAAGCCGGCGGCCCCACGCTGGCCGAGGCCGAGGCGATGGCGCAGGAAGCGCGCGTGGCCGATGCCCGGCAGGATCCTGATGTCGCCGCCATCCTCCAGCGCTTCCCCGGCGCGAAGATCACCGACGTGCGCATCAAGGTGCCGGAGACGGAAGACGAGCCGGAGACCGTCGAGGCCGCCGCCATCGCGGAATCCGCCGAGGGCGATATCCTGCCCGGCGACGATATCGAACATTAGCAATTCCAGCAAAGTGCGCAGCGGTTTTGCGTCCGGAATTGCGCGCAATTGTAACAACGAGAACTGAGAGGAGAGGCCGATGCGCGACATCATGGGCATGATGGGCAAGGTCAAGGAAATGCAGGCCAAGATGGAGAAGATGCAGGAGGAGATCGCCGCCCTCGAGGTGAACGGCACCTCCGGCGGCGGCCTCGTCTCGGTCACGCTCGACGGCAAGGGCAACCTCAAGGCGCTGAAGATCGACCCTTCGCTGTTCAAGGAAGACGACGTCGAAATCCTGGAAGACCTGATCGTGGCCGCCCATAAGGATGCCAAGGACAAGGCCGAGGCCGAAACCGCCGAGCGCACCAAGGCGCTGACCGCCGGCCTGCCGATCCCGCCCGGCTTCAAGCTGCCGTTCTGATCACGCCTCAGCCGGTCAGCGCGGCACGCAGCTTGTCGCTGATCGGCGCCGCCAGGTAGCGCAGCCGGTCCTCCTCGGAGAGGTTGCGCCCATAGGTGCGCAGCAATTCCGGCATGGTGACGGGCTCGCCGTCGAAGGGTGTGTAGGTCGCCGGGTCTCCGGCCTGGATCACGCCGTCGCGCAGCACCCGGCAATAGAAGCCGGGGCGTCCCGCGCTCATGAAGCGCCGTGCGAAGCCGGGATCGCCCATGCGGGCATTGAATGTCGCGCAGGGCGTGCGCGTCGAGGTCACTTCCAGAAGCACGCTTTCCGTCTCGAAGCGATCGCCGACGCTGATGCTGCGGCTGTCGACGCCTTCGATCACGATGTTTTCGCCGAAGGTGCCGGGCTCGATTGAGCGGCCAAGGTCCTTCGACCACCAGTCGAGATCGACCGAGCCGAGGCCATAGACCGCCTGTTCCGGGCCGCCGTGATGCTTGCGGTTGCAGATGGCATCGCCGAGCAGGCCCTCGCGGTCAACGACGATGGCCGCGTCCGTCGGCGTCTTGAAAATGCCGGTCTTGTAGCTTTTGCCGGGAACAGGGCGGGCGACGCCCGTGCATACCGCGAGGATTTTGATCAAGCGTCGATCTCCAAAGATTCCGTTTCCCCGTGATATGGGCTAGATAGCGCCAATGGCAAAACGAGTCACCGGTCCCGAAATCGAAAAACTCATCCAGCTCCTGGCGAAGGTGCCGGGCCTCGGGCCGCGCTCGGCGCGCCGGGCGGCGCTGCATCTCGTCAAGAAGAAGGACCAGCTGCTGGGGCCCCTCGCCGAGGCGATGGGCGAGGCGCATCGCAAGGTGCGCATCTGCTCGTGCTGCGGCAATGTCGATACCAGCGATCCCTGCACCGTCTGCACGGATGTGCGCCGGGATCATGGCATGATCATCGTGGTCGAGGACGTTTCCGACCTCTGGGCGCTGGAGCGCGCCGGCGCGATGAACGCGGCCTATCACGTACTCGGCGGCACGCTGTCGCCGCTCGACGGCGTCGGCCCTGACGATCTCAACATCCGCGGCCTCGTCGATCGGGTGGCGAAGGGCGGCGTGCGCGAGCTGATCATCGCCGTCAACGCCACCGTCGAAGGCCAGACCACCGCCCATTACATCACCGACCAGCTCGCCGGCCTGGAGGTCAAGATCACGCGGCTTGCCCATGGTGTGCCCGTCGGCGGCGAGCTCGACTATCTCGACGAAGGCACATTGACGGCGGCGCTTCGCGCCCGCACGGCGATCTGAGGAGACCCATTTTGAGCATTCGCAAAGTGTTGAAGGCCTCCGTCAGCATCGTCCTGTTTTCGCTTGCTCTGGCACTGCCTGCAAACGCCGCCTCCAAGGCGGAGGTCGAGAGGATGTTCCGGGTCTGGATCGACAAGGACCTGTGGCCGGCCGCGCAGAAGACCGGCGTCAGCGAAAGGACCTTCCGTGCGGCGATGGAGGGCGTGACCCTCAACTGGGACCTGCCCGATCTCGTGCCGCCGGGCTCGAAACCCACCAAGGAGCAGGCGCAGAGCCAGGCGGAGTTCTCCTCACCCGGCGCCTATTTTTCCGAAAAGCGGCTGCAGGGGCTTGCGGCGACGGGGCGCGGGCTGGCGAAGACCCATGCGGCGACGCTGCGCAGGATCGAGCAGCGTTTCGGCGTGCCGGGCGAGATCGTCGTTGCGGTCTGGGGCCGCGAATCCGGCTTCGGCAGCGCGAAGATCCCCTATTCGGCCGTCGATGTCCTCGCCACCAAGGCCTTCATGTCGACACGCAAGGACATGTTCCGCAAGGAGCTGATCGCCGCGCTGCATATCGTCGACGGTGGGGACCGCACGGTCGCGCAACTGAAGGGTTCCTGGGCGGGTGCGCTCGGCCAGCCGCAGTTCATGCCCACCAGCTACCTGCAATATGCCGTCGATTTCGATGGCGACGGCGTGCGCGACATCTGGGGTTCGGTGCCCGACAGCCTCGCCTCCATCGCCAATTATCTGGCGAAGAAGGGCTGGCAGGCGGGCCGCAGCTGGGGCTACGAGGTCTCGATCCCGGCCAGCGCGAGCTGCGCACAGGAAGGGCCCGATCTCGCCAAGCCAATCTCGGCCTGGGCGGCCACCGGCATCACGCGCATTTCCGGCAAGGGCTTCCCCTCCGGCGAAAGCAAGGCGTCGGGCATGATGCTCGTGCCGGCCGGCACGCATGGCCCGGAATTCATCGTCACGCCGAACTTCTACGTGCTCAAGGAGTACAACAACTCCGACCTCTACGCGCTCTTCATCGGCAATCTCGCCGACCGCATCGCCTATGGCAGCGGTTCGTTCCAGGGCCAATGGGGCGATGTCGGCAAGATGCTGCGCTCGGATGTGCTGGCCATGCAGAAGGCGCTGGTCGCCAAGGGCTACGACGTCGGCAAGGTGGATGGCCTTCCCGGCTACAAGACGCGCCGCTCGCTGGGCGACTGGCAGGCGAAAAACGGCCTCAAGCCGACCTGCTATCCCGATGCCTCGCTGAAGACGAAGCTGCGCTGAGCATTTCCAGCCGAAGCGAAATCGCTTCGGCGTCGGATATGCGACAAGACCCTCCAGCCTCAATGCATCTCGACATTCTGCTTGAAGCGCTCGTATTCGTGCGGAATGATCGTCTGGCGCTCGATCATGCGGTGGACGCGCGGGTCTTCCGCGCCGCGGTGCAGCTGGCGTAACCGCTCGCCGTTGGCGGCATCGGCATGGGTGCGGCGCTGGTTGTGGCGCACATATTCCACCCAGGTCGGAACGTGGTAGGTCTCCGTCCAGATCGTCGGGTTCTCGAGGTCGCGCATCAGCGCCCATTGTCCCGCGCCGTCGCGAATGCGGATGCGTCGTCGCTCGGTCATCGTTTCCAGGAACTGCGGTATGTCTTCCTCGGCGATCTCGTAGTCGATCAGGATGACGATGGGGCCGCTGCGGGGCTTCAGGTCGAGCGGCAGGTCCGGCTCGCTGAAGCGGTTGAGCGGATCGACATTGAGGCTTTGCAGTTCGGGCAGCGTGAAGCGCAGGCCGATAGCCGCCCCGGCGATCATCGCCACGGCCGAGGCGAGCAGGGCCGCTTCCGCTCCATGGGTGTCGGCGGTCGTGCCCCAGATCCAGCTGCCGGCCGCGATGCCGCCGAAGGTCGTGGTCTGGTAGAGCGAAAGTGCGCGGGCAACGACCCAGCGCGGCGTCGAAAGCTGGACCGTGGTGTTGAAGAGCGAAAGCGCCATGACCCAGGACGCGCCTGACAGCAAGAGGACGGCGCCGGTGAGCAGTGCGGAGCCGCTGACGGCACAGACGGACGCGCTGATCGCAAAGCCCGCAAAGGCCATGCGGGCGATGGTTTCGCTCGCAAAGCGTTCGCGCAGCCGCGCGTTCATGAGAGCGCCGGCGATGGCGCCAAGCCCGAAACAGCCGAGCAGGATACCGAAGGTCAGCGGCCCGCCCTTGACGAGGTCTCGCGCGATCAGCGGCAGGAGCGACAGGATGGAGCTGGTGGAAAGACCGAAGGCGAAGCCGCGCAGCAGCACCTTGCCGATATTCGGCGACATCGAGACATAGCGCAGGCCCGCAGACACCGCTCGGCCGAAATCCTCACGCGGCAGGGTGCGCGGCGACACGGGCGGCTTCCACCGGAACAGCGCGAAGAGAAGGGCGAAGTAGCTGCAGGCATTCACGGCAAAGGCCGCCGCCGCGCCGGCCGCGGCGACGATGGCGCCGCCGATCGCAGGGCCGACGCTGCGGGTCAGGTTGAAGCCCATGCTGTTGAGCGATACGGCGGCCGGCAGGTCCTCGCGCGGCACCATGTCGCCGACCGATGCCTGCCAGGCCGGGTTGTTCAGCGCGGTGCCGCATCCGATCAGAAAGGTGAAGGTCAGGAGCAGCCAGGGCGTGATCAGTCCCTGCCAGGCGAAGACCGTCAGCATGACGGAGACGACGAACATGAATGCCTGCGCCGTCAGCATCAGCTTGCGCCGGTCGAAATTGTCGGCAAGTGCGCCGGCGGCGACGGAAAACAGCATGATCGGCAGCGAGGTGGAGGCCTGCACCAGCGCGACCATGTTGGCGGAGGAGGATATCGAGGCCATCATCCAGGCCGCGCCGACCGACTGGATGAGCCCGCCGAAGTTCGAAATCAGGCTCGCTGCCCAGATCACGCGAAACGTCTCATTTCGGAAAGGGGCGAGGGGGGATTTCCGGTCCGGCACGGTGGGTACTCATTCTCGAAGCAGCGTTGGCTAGCAATCTAGTCCATGCGACGAAAGCGGCAAGTCGATGGCTGGAAATAGCTCGCCCACAGGGTCCGCCGACGCCGACCTTGCATTTGTGACGAACCCGGTCTATATCAGCGTCAAATTCTTGATCGTCAGATGAAGAGTGGGCCCGCGAGGACCCGCTCTTTTTTATTGCCTCGATCAGGCGCATGATAACGACCATCCCGGGAGGGCATGCCATGTCCGACACGACCCAGACGGAAAATGTGGCCATCGAGCCGCGGCTGATCGTCGAAACCGGCCTCGACCGCCGCGTTGCCGACATCATCGAGCCGACCATCGAGCAGATCGGCTACCAGCTGGTGCGCGTGCGCCTGTCGGCGCAGAACGGCGCCACCTTGCAGATCATGTGCGAGCGGCCGGACGGCACCATGACCGTCGAGGACTGCGAGCAGGTCTCGATGGCGGTCTCGCCGGTTCTCGATGTTGAGGACCCGATCGATAAGGCGTATCATCTCGAAGTGTCGTCTCCCGGTATCGACCGGCCGATGGTCCGCAAGTCGGACTTCAAGCGCTGGACCGGGCACCTGCTGAAATGCGAGACGTCGATCCTGGTCGATGGCCGCAAGCGCTTCCGCGGCACGATTACTGCCGCCGACGAGGACGGCTTCACGCTCGACCGGGACCAGCCCGCCGCCGGCGATGCGCCGACGGTCGTCATTCCCTTCACGGCGCTAGCCGAAGGCCGGCTGATCCTGACCGACGAACTGATCCGCGATGCGCTGGCCGCCGACAAGAAGGCCAAGGCCGCGCAGGCCGCCAACCAGAACGACGAAGACGGCGGCGACGAAGAATAATGTGTGAGTGCGCTCCGGCCGAGTGGCGGGGCGGAGAGGACGCAACCGGAGCGGTGTTCCGCTTCAGATAGGTCGGAGGCACAGGCCCCGGCCCGACCATGGAGACCTGAGACAATGGCAGTCAGTGCGAACCGGCTTGAGCTTCTGCAGATCGCGGATGCCGTGGCCCGTGAAAAGGTCATCGACCGCGAGATCGTGCTTGCCGCGATGGCCGACGCCATCCAGAAGGCAGCCCGCTCGCGTTACGGCACGGAATCGAACATCCGCGCCGACATCAATTCCAAGACCGGCGAAATCCGCCTCCAGCGCCTGCTTGAGGTCGTCGAGCACGCCGAGGACTATTCGACCCAGATCCCGCTGGAACTGGCACGCGACCGCAACCCCGACGCCAAGCTCGGCGACTTCATCGCCGACCCGCTGCCGCCGATGGACTTCGGCCGCATCGCCGCCCAGTCGGCCAAGCAGGTCATCGTGCAGAAGGTGCGCGAAGCCGAGCGCGACCGCCAGTTCGACGAATACAAGGACCGCATCGGCGAAATCGTCAACGGCACGGTCAAGCGCGTCGAATATGGCAACGTCATCGTCGATCTCGGCCGTGGCGAAGGCATCATCCGCCGCGACGAGATGATCCCGCGCGAGAACATGCGCTACGGCGACCGCGTCCGCGCCTTCGTCTACGACGTGCGGCGCGAGCAGCGCGGCCCGCAGATCTTCCTGTCGCGGACCCATCCGCAGTTCATGGTGAAGCTCTTCACCATGGAAGTGCCCGAAATCTACGACGGCATCATCCAGATCAAGTCGGTTGCCCGCGACCCGGGTTCGCGCGCCAAGATCGCCGTCATCTCGAACGATTCGTCGATCGATCCGGTCGGCGCCTGCGTCGGTATGCGCGGTTCGCGCGTCCAGGCCGTCGTCGGCGAGCTGCAGGGTGAGAAGATCGACATCATTCCGTGGAGCCAGGATCCGGCTTCCTTCATCGTCAACGCCCTTCAGCCGGCTGAGGTCGCCAAGGTCGTTCTCGACGAAGATGCCGAGCGCATCGAAGTCGTCGTTCCCGACGAGCAGCTGTCGCTGGCCATCGGCCGTCGCGGCCAGAACGTCCGCCTTGCCTCGCAGCTGACCGGCTGGGACATCGACATCCTGACGGAAGCCGAAGAGTCCGAGCGTCGCCAGAAGGAATTCAACGAGCGCACCAACCTCTTCATGGAAGCGCTCGACGTGGATGAGATGGTCGGCCAGGTTCTGGCCTCCGAAGGCTTCGCCGCCGTCGAGGAGCTCGCCTACGTCGATCTCGACGAAATCGCCTCGATCGACGGCTTCGACGAAGACACGGCCCAGGAACTCCAGACCCGCGCCCGCGAGCATCTCGACCGCCTCGAGGCCGAGATGGATGCCAAGCGCAAGGAACTCGGCGTTTCCGACGACCTGCGCCAGATCGACGGCATGACGAGCCAGATGCTCGTTGCGCTGGGCGAAGACGGCATCAAGACGATGGAAGACTTCGCAGGCTGCGCCGCAGACGACCTTGTCGGCTGGACCGAGCGCAAGGACGGCGAGACGAAGAAGTTCGAGGGCCTGTTCTCGAAGTTCGAGGTTTCCCGCGCCGAGGCCGAAGCGATGATCGTCCAGGCCCGCCTTGCGGCCGGCTGGATCACGCAGGAGGATCTCGCCGCCGAGGAAGAGGAAGTCGTCGAGGGCGGTGAAGAGGACGCCTGATCGGCGTCTTCCAGGTTGGCATGCCGCCCGCTGATTTTGCATAGCGGTTTGCGTTGACAAGAGCGGAAACCTATATGGGCAGGAAAGACGAGGACGGCGTGAACGACCGCATGTGCATCGTGACGCGCGAAAAGGGCGAGGCGGATGATCTGATCCGCTTTGTCCTGGGCCCGGACGGCAGCGTCGTTCCGGATCTCAAGCGTCAACTTCCCGGACGCGGATGCTGGGTGAAGGCAGAACGGGCGATCGTCGACAAGGCGGTCGCCAGAAAGCTTTTCGGGCGTGCGTTGAAGGCGGAGGCGAAGGCCGCGCCGGAACTCGGCGCCGAAGTGGACAGGCTGATCGCGGCCCAGCTCGGCGGCATGATGAACATGGCGCGCAAGGCCGGACAGTTCATCACAGGCTCCTCCAAGGTCGATCAGGCGGTTCGCGCTCTGGCGGCATTGGCCGTCTTCCACGCGACGGATGCGGCGGCGGACGGGGTGCGAAAGATTGACCAGGCGAGGAAGGCCGCAAGCTTCCTTACCGATGACGAAACGGAAATTCCCTCCTTCAGGCTCTTCTCCGAGAGCGAATTGGAGGGGCTTTTGGGCCAGAATGCGTTTATCCATGCCGCAGCGCTTGCAGGGCAGGCGGGTGAGGGTGTAGTGAAGCGCGCAATCATGCTCGAAAAATATCGGGGCGACAGCCTGATGATGACAAAAGGTGGCGCTGGCCAGACGAACCAATGACGCGGTTACCGGCATTCGGCCGGCCGAATTCGCATTGGGTGAACACAATTGAACGACGGGGTCTGGTGATACGCATCCGGCCCTGATCTTAGGAACGGAACGGAATGACCGACAACGAAGACGACAAGACGATCAGTGTGGCTGGCAAGAAGACCCTTAGCCTGAAGCCCTCGGGGGTTCAGCAGGGAACCGTGCGCCAGGACATGGGTCGTGGCCGCACGAAGGCCGTCGTGGTCGAGACCCGCACCAAGCGCCATTTCAGCCGCCCGGGCGAAGACCGCCAGGCGTCGGCGCCTGTCACGCCCGTGCAGCGCCAGCCCGAACCGCAGCAGACGCGTCCGGCGCCGCAGCAGTCGCGGCCGGTCCAGCAGCAGCCTTCGCGTTCGGCCGAGCAGAGCCGCCCGCGCGTCGGCGTCGTGCTGAACCAGCTATCGCCCGATGAGGTCGAGGCCCGCCGCCGTGCGCTTGCCGAAGCCCAGATCCGCGATGCCGCCGAAGCGCGCCAGCGCGCCGAGGACGAGGCCCGCCGCAAGGTCGAGGAAGAAGCCCGCCGCAAGGCTGAGGAAGAAGCCCGCATCCAGCGCGAGAAGGAAGAGGCCGAGCGCCGCGCCAACGAGGCCGCCGCACCCGCGCCCGAACCGGAAGTCGTCGAACCGCAGCCGGTCGCACGCGCTGCTGCTCCTGCTGCTGCCGAAACGCGTCCGCAGCCGGGCCGCGTGCCCGTTGCCGCGCCGGCCGGGGTTCCCGGTCGTGGTCGCCGCGATGCGGACGACGATGACGACAAGCGTCCGCGTGGCGGCGTGCCCGCCAACCGCGGCGCCATCAAGCGTCCCGAGCCGGCCAAGGCTCCGGCCCGTCCGAAGTCCGACGACGGCCGCCGCCAGGGCAAGCTGACGCTCACCACCGCCTCGACGGACGAGGACGGCTCGCAGCGCGGCCGCTCGCTGTCGGCGATGCGTCGCCGCCAGGAGAAGTTCAAGCGCAGCCAGATGCAGGAAACCCGCGAGAAGGTCATGCGCGAGGTCATCCTGCCGGAAACCATCACCATTCAGGAACTGTCGCAGCGCATGTCCGAACGCGCCGTCGACGTCATCAAGTACCTGATGAAGGAAGGGCAGATGATGAAGCCCGGCGATCTGATCGACGCCGACCTGGCTGAACTCATCGCGGGCGAATTCGGCCACACCGTCAAGCGCGTTTCGGAATCCGACGTCGAAGAAGGCATCTTCAACGTCACCGACGATGCCGGCGATCTGCAGAGCCGTCCGCCGATCGTGACCATCATGGGTCACGTCGACCACGGCAAGACCTCGCTGCTCGATGCCATCCGCCAGGCCAACACGGTCGCCGGCGAAGCCGGTGGCATCACCCAGCATATCGGCGCCTACCAGGTCGAGCACAACGGTCACAAGATCACCTTCATCGACACCCCCGGCCACGCCGCGTTCACCGCCATGCGTGCCCGTGGTGCGCAGGCGACGGATATCGCGATCCTCGTGGTCGCCGCCGACGACAGTGTGATGCCGCAGACGATCGAGTCCATCAACCACGCCAAGGCGGCCGGTGTGCCGATCATCGTGGCGATCAACAAGATCGACAAGCACGAAGCCGACCCGCAGAAGGTGCGCAACCAGCTCCTCCAGCACGAGGTCTTCGTCGAATCCATGGGCGGTGAAACGCTCGACGTGGAAGTGTCGGCCAAGAACCGCCTCAACCTCGACAAGCTGCTCGAAGCCGTCCTGCTGCAGGCCGAAATCCTCGACCTCAAGGCGAACCCGAACCGCACGGCCGAAGGCGTCGTCGTCGAAGCCCAGCTGGATCGCGGCCGCGGCGCCGTTGCAACCGTGCTGGTTCAGACCGGTACGCTGAAGCCCGGCCAGATCCTGGTCGCAGGCGATCAGTGGGGCCGCGTGCGTGCGCTGGTCAACGACAAGGGCGAGCACGTCAAGGAAGCCGGTCCGTCCATGCCGGTCGAGGTCCTCGGCCTGTCCGGCACGCCGGCCGCCGGTGACAAGTTCGCCGTCGTCGAGAACGAGAGCCGCGCCCGCGAGATCTCCGAATACCGCCAGCGCCTCGCCCGCGAGAAGCAGGTGGCGCGTCAGGCCGGTTCGCGCGGTTCGCTCGAGCAGATGATGAGCCAGCTGCAGAACACGGGCCTCAAGGAGTTCCCGCTGCTCATCAAGGGCGACGTGCAGGGCTCGATCGAAGCCATTGCCGGCGCGCTCGACAAGCTGGGTACCGACGAAGTGCGCGTGCGCATCGTGCATTCGGGTGCCGGCGCCATCACCGAGTCGGACATTTCGCTCGCCGAAGCGTCCAATGCCGCGATCATCGGCTTCAACGTCCGTGCGAATGCCCAGGCACGCACGGCGGCCGAACGCGCCGGCCTCGAAATCCGCTACTACAACATCATCTACGATCTGGTGGATGACGTGAAGGCGGCGATGTCGGGCCTGCTCTCGCCGGAGCGTCGCGAAACCTTCCTCGGCAATGCCGAGATCCTCGAGGTGTTCAACATCACGAAGGTCGGCAAGGTCGCGGGTTGCCGCGTCATCGAAGGCAAGGTCGAGCGTGGTGCCGGCGTGCGCCTCGTGCGCGACAACGTCGTCATCCACGAAGGCAAGCTCAAGACCCTCAAGCGCTTCAAGGACGAAGTCGCCGAAGTGCCGATGGGCCAGGAATGCGGCATGGCCTTCGAGAACTACGAGGACATCCGCGCGGGCGACACGATCGAGTGCTTCCGCGTGGAGCACATCACCCGCACGCTGTAAGCGTCCGGCGATCCCAATATCGTGCGAGCGCCGGACCTTTTCGGCGCTCGCATTTTTTTGAAGGTAACGACCATGGCAAGAGCAACTACCTCCGCACCGTCGCAACGCATGCTGCGCGTCGGCGAGCAGGTGCGCGCGGCCCTGACCCAGGTTCTCCAGCGCGGCGAAGTGCGTGATCCGCTTCTCGAAAAGACGGTGATCTCGATTTCGGAAGTCCGCATGTCGCCGGACCTGAAGCATGCGACGGCCTATGTCACGCCGCTGGGCGTCAAGGATCACGACGCGATCATCGAGGCGCTCAACCGCAAAGCGAAGTTCATCCGCGGCCGCCTCGGTCCGCAGCTGCGCCAGATGAAATACATGCCGGACGTCCGCTTCCGCGACGATACGAGCTTCGACAATTACAAGAAGATCGACGAGCTCCTGCGTTCGCCCGAAGTGGCGCGCGACCTTTCCGCCGATGGCGGCGACGACGACAAGTAACCCAGGATAAAGATGTCCAAGCCCCGCAAACCCAAGGGCCGGCCGGTTTCCGGCTGGCTTATTCTCGACAAGCCGTTCGATTTCGGCTCGACCGAAGCCGTCGCCAAGATCAAGTGGCTTCTCAAGGCCCAGAAGGCCGGTCATGCCGGCACGCTCGATCCGCTCGCCTCCGGCATGCTGCCGATCGCGCTGGGCGATGCGACCAAGACCGTTCCCTACGTCATGGACGGCCGCAAGATCTATGAGTTCACCGTCACCTGGGGCGAGGAGCGCACGACCGACGACCTGGAAGGCGAGGTGACGCAGAGTTCCGACAAACGCCCGACCGCCGAAGAGATCAAGGCGATCCTCGGCGACTATACCGGCACCATACAGCAGATCCCCCCGCAGTTTTCGGCCATCAAGATCGACGGCGAGCGTGCCTATGATCTCGCCCGCGAAGGCGAGACGGTGGAAATCCCGTCCCGCGAGGTGGAAATCCACCGCCTGACGCTGATCGCATCGGACGAGAATACCGCGCACTTCGAAGTGGAGTGCGGCAAGGGGACCTATGTCCGCGCGCTCGCCCGCGACTTCGGCCGCCAGCTCGGCTGTTACGGTCATATCTCGGCGCTGCGCCGCACCTTCGTCGCGCCCTTCGGCGAGGACGACATGGTGCCGCTCGCCGACCTGTTGGCGCTGGAAAAGATCGAGGACGAAGCCGAGCGCCTCGCGGCACTGGACGCCTTCCTGATCGATACGGGCGAGGCCCTCTCCAGCCTGCCGCAGATCGTCATCAACGACGACCAGGCGCATCGGCTGCGCATGGGAAATCCCATCATCCTCCGCGGCCGCGATGCGCCGGTTTCCGCGGATGAAGCCTATGCCACGGCGCGCGGCAAGCTGGTGGCGATCGGCGAAATCGGCGGCGGCGAGTTCCGTCCCAAGCGGGTCTTCCAAGGTTGATATGGGGGCGGAACCAACCGCCGCCGACTTGATTTCACCACAAGCAACAGGCTTTATGGGCCTGCAAGGTTCGCTCCGGGGCGGGGTGGGCGGCGTGCGCCGCCGTGATCGCTCCTGAGGGAAGGGTGAAAAGGGCTGGCCGTTGACGATTGCGCCGACTGACAGAACGGTCTCTGCCGGAGACGCGGAGGCAAAACCTGCCGTCGGACGCCGGCGCATGCACTATCCGGTCCTCTTCTATCTCGTCTGCATGATCCTCGTCCTGATCGTGCCCGCCTTCCTGTTTTCCATGGTGGTTCTGAAGCGCACCAACGAGGCGCAGGAGCGGATTTTCGAATCGCTGCTGCGTACCTCCACGAGCGCCGTGAACCGTGCCGTCGAGCGTGAAATCTCCGGCATGTTCTCGACGCTGAACTTTCTCTCCACATCGGAAAGCTTGGTGCAGGGCGACTTTGCCGGGCTGCATGCGCAGGCCAGCAAGACGCTCGAAGGCACGGATATCTATTTTCTCGTCATCGATCCGACGATGCGCCAGCTCGTCAACACGCGCGTGCCCTATGGCACTGCCCTCAACATGGCGTCCGATCCGACCTCCGCAAGCCTGGCGCTGGCGCGCGGCGAGCGCATGGTCTCGGATATCTTCTTCGGCCGGACGGCGCAGCAATGGGTCTTCAACGTCTACCAGCCCATGCGGCTTTCGAACGGCCGGCAGGTGCTGCTGACGCTGACGAAGAATGCCGACGCCTTGCGCCGTGCGGTCAATCCGGATGTCCTGTCCCCCGGCTGGAACGCCGCGGTCATCGACAGCACGGGCACGGTGATCGCCTCGACGGACGAGAAACAGAAGACCGGTACGGAATTTTTCCTGCGCGTGGTGCCATCCCTGCGCCTCGGCGTCAGCACCATGCGGCAGGACGGCACGAATTATCAGATCGTCACCGAGTTCTCGTCGCTGGCGGGCTGGCGCATGATCGCCTGGGCGAAATCCTCCGACGTGCAGGCGCCGGCGGCGTCGTCGATACGCTGGCTGGTGATCGGCGGCGTGGTCTTCGCGCTGCTGGCCGCGATCGGCGCGGTCGGCATCGCGCGGGTCCTGTCGCGGGACGTCCGGCTGCTTGCGCATGATGCCCGCAGGCTCGGGCATGGCGAGCGCGTCGCCGCACGGCCCTATGCCATCACCGAACTGGAGACGGTGTCGCGTGCGCTGGCGGAAGCGGCGGATGCGCGGGTGAAATCCGAAAACGAGGTTCGCTTCCTCATGCGTGAGGTGGCGCACCGCTCCAAGAACCAGCTCACCGTCATCCAGGCCATGCTGAACCAGTCGGCAGCCGGCGCGGAGAATGCCGCCGATTTCGCAGAAACCTTCCGCAAGCGCGTGGCGGGGCTGGCCCGCTCGACCGACCTGATGATCGCCAATGCATCCGACGGCATCAACCTGATGGAGCTTGCCAAGAACCAGTTGAAGCCGTTCACGCCCGACGATGCGGCCCGCGTGCGCATTACGGGTCCCGCCGTTCTGCTCGATCCGCAGGCCTCGCAAACGCTCGGCATGGCGCTGCACGAGCTTTCGACCAATGCAACGAAATACGGTGCGCTCGCAAACGAAAGGGGCATCGTCTCGCTGAGCTGGGTGGCGAAGGGCGAGGATCTCAATCTCGTCTGGCGCGAGAGCAAGGCGTCGATCGACAGGGAGGCCATCGCGGCTAGCCGGAAGGGCTTCGGCAGCGTGGTCCTGGAGCGCATGCTCGGCATGGCGCTGGATGCCAAGCTCGACTTCATCGTGCACGACGACGGTATCGAATGGCGTGTCACGATCCCGCTTGCGCGGTTGCGCGATGAGGAAGCTCATCACGCACGCCGCAATTCATGATAGAACGGCGGCTCCTTCTCATGCTCGGGGCTATTCCATGAGATTTCTTCTGCGTGCTGCGGCTCTTGGCGGCCTCCTCCTCGTCTCGCCGGCGCTGGCCGGGGAGTGCCTGGTCGACGATCCCACGGGCACGCCCCTCAACGTGCGCGCCGCGCCGAACGGTCCTGTTCTCACGACGCTTGAGAATGGCACCGGCGTCGTCATCCTCGACCAGCGCAAGCTCGGCACGAAACGCTGGCTGCTGGTTTCGGTGCACGGTCGGCAGCTTGGATGGATCTTTGCGGCCTATGTCGTTTGCCCGGCGACGAGCGATGCGGCGAAGGCCGCACCCAGCCTGCCGGTGCCGCAGCGGTAGAACGGGCCTTCCCTTTCACAAGCGAATGGTTTATAGGCACCGCCAGCAATGCGGGCTTTTGCCCCTTGCCTCACGGCCATCGCTGGACGACATCCCGGCTTTTGGCGACTTCTGGTTCTCCATTCATGAAAGGACATACGATGTCGATCACTGCTGAGCGCAAGGCTGCGCTGATCAAGGAATACGCAACTGTCGAAGGCGACACCGGTTCGCCGGAAGTCCAGGTTGCGATCCTGACCGAGCGCATCAACAACCTGACGGAACACTTCAAGGGTCACAAGAAGGACAACCACTCCCGTCGTGGCCTTCTGACGATGGTGTCCAGCCGCCGCTCGCTTCTTGACTACCTCAAGAAGAAGGATGAATCCCGTTACAGCAAGCTGATTGCTGCCCTGGGTATTCGCCGCTAAGCAATTTCGGCGGGCGTTCTCACGAGCGCCCGCCGCATTCTTTTGCGGAAGACAATTCCGCCGTACCGTTTCGCCAGTGCCGGTTGAGGCCGCCTCGCGAGATGGCATTCTCCAGCAGGCCGGATGGGCCGGACCTGCGGAACCAACCGATGACCTGTCATGGGGCAGGATTGCAGGATGCTTCCCTGAGAAGCGGTTCCAGAACGGTTTCCGTCCGGAATTGCGGCCAGCAAACACGAAGCCTCCCGTTGTCTTGCCCATGATGCGTCATGAAGCGGATAGACCACCTGCGCCTTTTCGGGCGGCGGTGCGCGTATCCGCCTTACGAAGGACAAGACATGTTCGATACCCATACGGTTGAAATCGAATGGGCGGGCCGTCCGCTCAAGCTGGAAACCGGCAAGATCGCCCGCCAGGCTGACGGCGCGGTTCTCGCGACCTACGGCGAGACCGTCGTTCTCGCCACCGTCGTTTCGGCCAAGGCGCCGAAGCCGGGCCAGGATTTCTTCCCGCTCACCGTCAACTACCAGGAAAAGACCTACGCCGCCGGCAAGATCCCGGGTGGCTACTTCAAGCGCGAAGGCCGTCCGTCGGAAAAGGAAACGCTGGTTTCCCGCCTGATCGACCGTCCGATCCGCCCGCTCTTCCCGGAAGGCTACAAGAACGACACGCAGGTCGTCGTCACCGTCGTCCAGCATGACCTCGAAAACGATCCCGACGTTCTGTCGATGGTTGCCGCTTCCGCAGCGCTCACGATCTCCGGCGTTCCCTTCATGGGCCCGGTCGGTGCAGCGCGCGTCGGCTACATCAACGGCGAATACGTTCTGAACCCGCATCTCGACGAGATGGACGAGTCCGTTCTCGACCTCGTCGTCGCCGGCACCCAGGACGCCGTCCTGATGGTGGAATCCGAAGCCAAGGAACTGAACGAAGACGTCATGCTCGGCGCCGTCATGTTCGGCCACAAGGGCTTCCAGCCGGTCATCGACGCGATCATCAAGCTCGCCGAAGTGGCTGCCAAGGAACCGCGCGACTTCCAGCCGGAAGACTATTCGGAACTCGAAGCCGAAATGCTCGGCATCGCGGAAACCGAACTGCGCGCCGCCTACAAGATCACCCAGAAGGCCGACCGCTACGCCGCCGTCGACGCCGTCAAGGCCAAGGTGAAGGCACACTTCCTGCCCGAGGGCGTCGAGCCGAAGTACTCCGCGGAAGTCATCGGCTCGGTGTTCAAGCACCTGCAGGCGAAGATCGTTCGCTGGAACATCCTCGACACCAAGAGCCGCATCGACGGCCGCGACCTCGACACCGTTCGCGCCATCGTATCGGAAGTCGGTATCCTGCCGCGTACGCACGGCTCGGCTCTCTTCACCCGCGGTGAAACCCAGGCCGTGGTCGTTGCCACGCTCGGCACCGGCGAAGACGAGCAGTATGTCGACAGCCTGACCGGCATGTACAAGGAACGCTTCCTGCTGCACTACAACTTCCCGCCCTACTCGGTCGGTGAAACGGGCCGCATGGGCTCCCCGGGCCGCCGCGAAATCGGCCACGGCAAGCTTGCATGGCGTGCTATCCGCCCGATGCTGCCGACGGCGGAACAGTTCCCCTACACGCTGCGCGTCGTTTCCGAGATCACCGAGTCGAACGGCTCGTCCTCGATGGCCACGGTCTGCGGCACCTCGCTCGCCCTGATGGACGCCGGCGTTCCGCTGGCCAAGCCCGTTGCCGGTATCGCCATGGGCCTGATCCTCGAAGGTGACCGTTTCGCGGTTCTCTCCGACATCCTCGGCGACGAAGACCACCTCGGCGACATGGACTTCAAGGTCGCCGGTACCGCCGACGGCATCACCTCGCTGCAGATGGACATCAAGATCGCCGGTATCACCGAAGAGATCATGAAGGTCGCGCTCAGCCAGGCACAGGGCGGCCGCAAGCACATCCTCGGCGAAATGGCCAATGCCATCTCCGAAGGCCGCTCGCAGCTCGGCGAATTCGCACCGCGCATCGAAGTCATGAACATCCCGGTCGACAAGATCCGTGAAGTCATCGGCACGGGCGGCAAGGTCATCCGCGAGATCGTCGAAAAGACCGGCGCCAAGATCAACATCGAAGACGACGGCACGATCAAGATCGCATCGTCCTCCGGCAAGGAAATCGAGGCGGCCCGCAAGTGGATCCACTCGATCGTCGCTGAACCGGAAGTCGGCATGATCTACGAAGGCACGGTCGTCAAGACCGCCGACTTCGGCGCCTTCGTCAACTTCTTCGGCCCGCGCGATGGCCTCGTGCACATCTCGCAGCTCGCGTCCGAGCGCGTTGCCAAGACCTCCGACGTCGTCAAGGAAGGCGACAAGGTCTGGGTCAAGCTGATGGGCTTCGACGAGCGCGGCAAGGTTCGCCTCTCCATGAAGGTCGTCGACCAGGCAACCGGCAAGGAGATCGTTGCCGAGAAGAAGGCCGACGGCGAAGCCGCCGAGTAATCGGACCCTCCTACCTTTTGGAAGGGGCGCGGAGCGGCATGTTCCGCGCCCTTTCTTTTGAACGTCTGAAACCCCACGCTGTGAGCCGACCATGACCCGCGATGCCCTGAAGACCCTGTTCCACCCCTTTGCCTCCGGCACGCTCGGCATGCCCGGCGAGGGCGAACGCTACCTCTTCCTCGGCGCGGAAGCCGGCCAGCGCCCGCCGGAAGGATTTGCCGCGTCGCTGGAGGCGGTCCAGCCGCTGCGGTCGCTCTATCGTGGCCTGGAAGCCGTGCGCCAGCCGGTGACGCCGCTCATCGAGGGCGAGGATTTCGACGGCGCGCTCATCCTGATGAACAAGCACAAGGGTGAAAACGAGAACCGCATTGCAGAGGCCCTGCGGCGCGTTCGCACCGGCGGCCTGATCGTCGTCGCGGGCAGCAAGGAAGACGGCGTGCAGTCGATGCGCAAGCGCCTCGACCAGCTCGGCCTGACGGGCGATTCCATGCCGAAATATCATGGCCTCGCCATATGGTTTGCCCGTCCGGAGGATCCGGCGGAGGCGATTGCCAAGCTGGCGGCCAAGCCGGTGCGCGTCGACGGCCGCTTTACCGCGGCACCCGGCATGTTCTCCCACGACCGCATTGACGACGGCTCCGAGCTGCTTGCCAGCCGCATTCCCGAAGATTTCAACGGCCACGCCGCCGATTTCGGCGCGGGCTGGGGCTATCTCTCCGTCATGCTCGCCGATCGTGCGCCGCAGGCGAAGGGCGTCGACCTGTTCGAGGCGCATTACGAGGCGCTGGAAGCGGCCAAGGAGAACATGGCAGAGAACTGCCCGAACGTTCCCGCGCGCTTCTACTGGTTCGATCTGACGGCCGAAACCCCGCGCGATCACTACGACCTCATCGTCATGAATCCGCCCTTCCACGAAGGCCATGCCGCCGATCACTCCCTCGGCGCCGGCATGATCCGGATGGCGGCAAAGTCCTTGAAGATCGGCGGCCGCCTGCTGATGGTCGCCAATCGCGGCCTGCCCTACGAGCCGGTGCTGAAGGAAGCCTTCAAGGAAAGCGGCGAAGTCTGCCGCAACGCCCGCTTCAAGGTCCTCTTCGGCCGTCGTTGAGGTTCAGGGGGGACCGGCGTCGGCTTCCGCTTGCGCCGATTGCCATTTTCCTGAAACAGGTCCACCATGACGGGACCGTAGCCGTTCAGGAGGCCTGCAATGGCTTTTGGACCTGCCAGACCGCCGATCATGGAAGACGTGGCGGAAGTCATCGCCAAGGACGTGAAACAGGGGGAGGGGCATACGCCGCCTTCCGAATCGCCGCTCGCTTTCTTGAGGCGAGGGGCAGATGGCAAGCCGATCGAAATGAACAGCCGCGTGCGCACGATGCTGCTTGGCATCCTGGTCGCGATGGTGCTGCTTGTCGGTATTCTCTTGGTGCTTTGATCGATCAAGGAGAAACGGCGCGAAGTGTAACTCCGCGCCGTTTGTTCGTTACTCGCTGTCTGCCTTGGCCAGCCGCTCCAGCGTCGGCATGGAGGTGATGTTGTAGCCGGAATCCACATAGTGGATTTCGCCGGTCACGCCGCTCGACAGGTCGGAAAGCAGGTAAAGCGCCGAATTGCCGACATCCTCGATCGTGACGGTGCGGCGTAGCGGTGCGTTCTTCTGCTGCCAGGAGAGCATGGCGCGCGCATCCGAGATGCCCGCACCTGCCAGCGTCCGGATCGGGCCCGCGGAGATCGCATTCACACGGATGCCCTGCGGGCCGTAGTCGCCGGCGAGGTAGCGCACGGAGGCTTCGAGGGCCGCCTTGGCAACACCCATGACGTTGTAGTTCGGCATGATGCGGGTGGAACCGCCATAGGTCAGCGTCAGCATCGCGCCGCCGTCCGTCATCAGCTCGGCCGCACGCTTGGCGATTTCGGTGAAGGAGAAGCAGGAGATCACCATCGTGCGCGAGAAGTTTTCACGCGTGGTGTTCGCATAGAGGCCCTTCAGCTCGTTCTTGTCGGAAAAGCCGATGGCATGCACCACGAAGTCGAGCTTGCCCCACTTTTCCTTGATCGCCTCGATCGTGGCGTCGACCGATGCGATGTCCTCGACATCGCAGGGAATGACGAAATCGGAGCCGAGCTCGGCGGCCAGCGGCTTCACCCGCTTGCCGAGCGCCTCACCCTGATAGGTAAAGGCGAGTTCCGCGCCCTGGCTCGCGAGCTTCTGTGAGATGCCCCATGCGATGGAGTGGTTGTTCGCGACCCCCATGATGAGGCCGCGCTTGCCGTTCATGATCCCCGTCATGCCTGTCATCCGTTGTGGCGCTGGAAGACCAGCGTGGCGTTCGTGCCGCCGAAACCGAAGGAATTGGAAAGAACCGTATCGATCTTCGCATTGTCGATGCGCTTGCGCACGATCGGAACGCCGTCGAATTCCGGGTCGAGCTCGGTGATATGCGCGCTCTCGCCGATGAAACCCGCCTGCATCATCAGCAGGCCGTAGATCGATTCCTGCACGCCGGCGGCACCCAGCGAGTGGCCGGTCAGCGACTTGGTCGACTGGATATGCGGGATCTTGTCGCCGAAGACTTCGCGGATCGCGCCGATCTCCTTGGAATCGCCGACGGGCGTCGAGGTGCCGTGCGTGTTGATGTAGTCGACATCGCCCTTCACGGTGGCGAGCGCCTGGCGCATGCAGCGCACCGCGCCTTCGCCCGACGGGGCAACCATGTCGTAACCGTCCGACGTCGCGCCGTAGCCGGTGATTTCGGCATAGATCTTCGCGCCGCGCGCCTTGGCGTGTTCCAGTTCCTCCAGAACCAGGACGCCAGCACCGCCGGCAATGACGAAGCCGTCACGGGTCGCGTCATAGGCGCGCGAGGCCGTGGCGGGCGTGTCGTTGTACTTGGAGGACATGGCGCCCATCGCGTCGAACAGGTTCGACATGGTCCAGTCCAGATCCTCGTGGCCGCCGGCGAACATGAGGTCCTGCTTGCCCCACTGGATCATCTCGGCGGCATTGCCGATGCAATGCGCCGATGTCGAGCAGGCCGACGAGATCGAGTAGTTGACGCCATGGATCTTGAACCAGGTGGCGAGCGTCGCGGATGCCGTGGACGACATAGCCTTCGGCACGGCAAAGGGGCCGATGCGCTTGGGCGAGTTGTTCTTGAGCGTGATTTCGGCGGCTTCGATCAGCGTGCGGGTGGAAGGACCGCCCGAACCCATGATGATGCCCGCGCGCGGATTGGCGGCATAGTCGGCCTCTTCCAGGCCGGCATCGGCGATCGCCTGCTTCATGGCGACGTGGTTCCACGCACCGCCCTGGGAGAGGAAGCGGGCGGCCCGGCGATCGACGAGTTCCGTGGTGTCGATATTAGGCGAACCCCAGACCTGGCACTTGAAGCCGTGGTCGGCGAAATCCTGCGAGAAGCTGATGCCCGAGCGCGCGTCGCGCAGCGAAGCCGTCACCTCGTCAGCATTGTTCCCGATCGAGGATACGATCCCCAAGCCCGTGACAACTACCCGTCTCATATTCATGACCTTTTCTAGAACGTCTCATGGTGAGGGCGAATGCCGCCCTCAGGCTGCCGGTGGCTGGCGCCGCCCTTAAGCTTCCTTGTCCTTCGACAGGCCGACGCGCAGGTCGCTCGCCTGATAGATGGTTTCGCCATCGGCCTTCAGCCAGCCGTCCGCCGTGCCGAGCACGAGGCGGCCGCGCATCACGCGCTTGAAGTCGATGCCGTATTCGAGGAGCTTGGTATCGGGACGAACCATGCCCTTGAACTTCACTTCGCCCGTGGACAGCGCCATGCCGCGGCCGGGCTCGCCGAGCCAGCCGAGGAAGAAGCCGGTCAGCTGCCACATGCCGTCGAGGCCAAGGCAGCCCGGCATGATCGGGTTGCCCTGGAAGTGACAGGGGAAATACCAGTCGTCCGGCTTCACATCGTATTCGGCGCGGATATAGCCCTTGTCGAAGGCGCCGCCGGTTTCGGAAATATCGGTGATGCGGTGGACCATCAGCATAGGCGGCAGAGGAAGCTGTGCGTTGCCGGGGCCGAAAAGCTCGCCACGGCCGCAGGCCAGAATTTCCTCGTAGTTGTAGCTGGATTGCCTGCTCGTCATCGAATGTCTCATCCCCGGTCTTGAGCGACCCTTGGTTCGCATGGATTTGGTGGAGGCAGGATGCGGATTGAAGCGCCCCTGAACTCCTCGTCTTCTCGCCGCGCCCTGTCAGGGCGAGACGTTGTTTCCGCTGTCCGCATACATGATGCTCGCCATGACAGCCAGTGCAAAGTACAGAACGGCGGGTGGGAGCCCGGTTTTTCCGCATGTTGCGCGTGTTGAAGCCGACGTAATCCTATTGAATACCGCTCCAGCAAAAGTTATATCGAAAGTTCAGGATTAGAGTTCAAGGCCAGACAAGCGGATACGTCGATCATGACGCATGCACACGAGATGCCCATCGAAGAGCGCCTGCGCCATTGCGGCCTGCGCCCGACGCGCCAGCGTGTGGCCCTTGCCGACCTGCTTTTCGCCAAGGGCGACCGCCACCTCACGGTGGAGGAACTGCACGAGGAAGCCGTCACCGCCGGCGTTCCGGTCTCGCTGGCCACCGTCTACAACACGCTGCACCAGTTCACCGAAGCGGGCATGATCCGCGTGCTCGCGGTCGAAAGCTCGAAGACCTATTTCGATACCAACGTTTCCGATCACCATCACTTTTTCGTTGAAGGTGAAAACCACGTCCTCGACATTCCCGTGAGCAATATCGAGATCGGAAACCTGCCCGAGCCGCCGGAAGGCATGGAAATCGCCCATGTCGACGTGATCATCCGCCTGCGTCCGCGCAAGGGCTGAAATTTCTACATCACATCGTCGGGGTGGCGACCGGGCCGGGCCTTGTAGACCGGAAACCGCCAGCCGAACTTCAACGCGCCGCCGCGCACGATGAAGGCTGCGGCGATGCCGATGGCCGATGCCAGCCAGAGCGGCGCGCCCGCGACCGTTGCCGCCGTGAAGCCCGCCGCACCGATGAGGGCGGCGGTGACGTAGATCTCCGGGCGCAGCAGCACCGAAGGCTCTCCC
This sequence comes from Shinella sumterensis, assembly GCF_004514425.2. Classification (GTDB taxonomy): domain Bacteria; phylum Pseudomonadota; class Alphaproteobacteria; order Rhizobiales; family Rhizobiaceae; genus Shinella; species Shinella sumterensis. The sequence goes on along the minus strand of NZ_MYFN02000012.1, from coordinate 139,690 downwards.
GCCAGCAGGTCGCGGATGATCCCGCCGAAGCTTGCCGTCAGCACGCCGGTGGTAATGGCCACCGTCGGCGATCCGGTTGCCGCGAAGCCCTTGGCTGCCCCCATCACGCAATAGGCCGACACACCCATCGCATCCAGCCACAGCAGCAGGCGGTAACGGGATTCGATGCGGTGCGCGAGCACGAAGACGATGAGCGCGACCGAGACGCAGACGATGAGATAGGTCGGGTTCACCACCCAGAAAACGGGCGTGGCCCCGAGAATGACATCGCGGAACGTACCGCCGCCGATGCCCGTGGCGGCTGCAAGAAACAGGAAGCCGATGATGTCGAGCTGCTTGCGCGAGGCCGAAAGCGCGCCGGTCGCGGCAAAGACGGCCACCCCCGTATAGTCAAGCAGTTCCAGGATCGACACGGTGTTCCCCCCTCATGCGGGCCAAGCCTCGCGACAGCCTTGCCGCAGTAGAGTGCGCCGGCAGAATCACGCCGCGCGCCGTCAGCGGCCCATAATGACCGAATCGCGTGCCATGGAAAGGTTTGAGAGATGGCTATCCGCATGAGTTTTCTGGCGCTCCTCTCCGCCGCCATCGTTTTGATGGCGATGCCGGCCCGCGCCTCCAACATCGTGCCCGATGCGCTGTCCGCCGTGCAGGCGGAGGTCGCCAAGCGCTGCAAGACGGCGGTCTATGGCGAGGATTTCGCCGACTATGTCGACTTCAACAACGACCGTCTGGTGGACGCGATCTTCAATCTCGGCGCGGTCAACTGCGATGGCGTGCCGGGCGGTCTCTGCGGCAATGTCGGCTGCCCGCACCACTTCTATATCCGCGTCGCCGAGGGCGGGTTCTTCCTCGCGGCGATCGCCGATCTCTACGGCTACGACATGAAGAAGCGGTTCGGAAACATGGTGCTGGAGCTGAAGGCCAATGCCGCCAGCTGCGGCCGCGACGACAGCGAATACTGCGTGATGACGATCCGGGTGCGCAATGCCCGTTTCGAGACGATCTCGAAGAAGTAGCCTATTCCGGCAGGAACGCGCTCGTGCGGCCGGCCATGGAATAGAAGGCGAGCCCGATCCACTCGCGAACGGCCATCGTCATCAACTGGCTGTTGACCGAAGGCTGGGTCAGGTCGAGGCCGAGGCTCGCCTTGCCGGTCGTACGGAAATCGGTCGGCCAGGGCAGCATCTCGAGACCGCGTTTGCGGAAGAGCCCGATCGAGCGCGGCATATGAAAGGCCGAGGTGACGAGGAGGCAGCGTTCCAGGCCGTTTTCGGCAAGCAGCGCCTGCGTGTAATCCGCATTCTCGAACGTATCGCGCGATCCCCCCTCGCGGATGAGCCGGGTTTCGGGAATGCCGAAGGCCGCGAGGAAGCGGCTGCCGATCACCGCGTCGCCTTCGAAATCACCGCTCAGGGAGCCGTCGCCGCCGGAAATCAGGATGCGCGCCTGTGGAAACTCGCGGGCAAGCCGCAGCGTCTCCACGAAGCGATCCCCCGCCTGGTTCATCTCGTAACCGCCGCGCGCGGTGGTGACGTCAGCCTCGAAGCCGCCGCCGAGCGTGATGATGCAGGCCGGTCCGCCCTCGGGCAGCGCGGCGCGGGGGATGCGGTCCTCCAGCGTCTGCAGCAGCACCGCGCCTGTCGTCGTGAACAGGGTGAGGAACAGGACCAGCGCGGCCAGAACGCTCGAAAGCGTCCTGATGCGGTTCCACTTCAGCAAACCGGCGAGCAGGCCGGCGACGATGAGGAAGAAGGCCAGCGAAAGGGGTTGTGCGACGAGCCAGAAGATCTTCGAAATGTAGAAGGTCACGCGTCGCTTACCCCGCTTTTCGTGTCAGGCCGGTACGGCGGCGGGTGCCGCCTTGCCCCGTCGCAGATAAAGGATGCCCGCCGCCAGCGCAATGCCGGCGGCCAGAACGGCGACGGCGATGAGCGGGCGGTAGGTGATCCAGGCGATGGCAATCACGCTCGGGCCGATCAGAAGGGTGAAGATCAGCGCGATCGCGGTCGTGCCGAAGCGGACGATCGAACCGATGAAGGGCACGAGATCGGCGATGACGCCGAGGATCGACAGGATGAAGACGAAGCCGATGAACAGGCCGATGAGCCCGCCGGCGCGCACCAGCCAGGTGATGACGGTGTTTTCGCTCTGTGCCGCGTCGAACATGGCGGGCGCCTCCACGAGGCCGGCCTGGCTCAGGAAGAGCGCCCGTCCGTTCGAGGTCGTATAGGGCACGAGGCCCGCGCCGCGTTGCGCGCCGACGAAGCTTGCGCTGTCGATGTCCGAGCGCGTGAAGGACATGCGGATGTCGCCGATCTCGGGGTTCTGCGGATTGTTGGAAAAGACCGCCTGACCGACGACGACGGAGGCCGGCTTGCCGAGGGCGGCGGCCTCGCCAAGGCGGGTTGCGTCCGACGCGCTCAGCGGGATCGGCCGCTCGTCGCCCAGTCGCGCGGCGGCCCGGCCATCGACGCTGAAGGCCCCGATCGTCGCCGATGGAACGAAGAAGCTCGCATCGTCGATCGGCATTTTCGGATTGTCGTGTCCAGCCTGACGGAAATTGCTGGAGTTGACGGCATCGCGCTTCCATTCCTTGCTGTAGGAATAGGTGGTCACGGTTTCCTCGCCGCCGCCGAGCTGCTTGCGGGTCTCCGACCGGGATGTTTCCACCCACTGGTACATCTCGACGACGCGTTCGAGGCCCGCCGCGCCTTCCGCCGAAATGCCGAGCACATTGTCCTCGGGCACGCCGACCGGCTTTACCGGCCCGGACACATGGACGAGTTTGCCGTCATTGGCCGGGTCGACGCGGCTGTTGTCGACGGAGACGACGAGCCCGGCGCCTTCGACAAGCGCCCTGTAGGTCTTCACCGAGCGCCCTTCGTTCCAGAAAAGCAGCCAGATGCAGGCGACAACGAGGATCAGGCCGATCACGATCCTGATCAACGCCCCCTTCAGTCTGGAGAACCATGATGTGGTCGTCGTTTCGGTGAAGCTCATTGTGGTCCCCAGCAAGACTGATCTGCGTCATGGAACATACATCCCAATCTGCTTATTCTCGCCGACGGTATCGCGCAAGCGGCGCCGGGCTCACGGAACATCCTGCCGGCCGGTTCGTTCTCGCGTTACGGAACCAAAGGGAGAAGACAGATGGACGAAACAAGGGAAGATCGCATCCGCAAGCGCGCCTACGAACTGTGGCAGCAGGCCGGTGCGCCGGACGGCACGCCGGATGATCACTGGTATCAGGCCGAGCACGAAATCGATCAGGGCAACGGTGAGATCGAAGGAGACGACGAGCCCAACCTCGCCGCACTCCGCGAAGCCGCACGCCAGCACTCGGACACGTTCCTGGTGAAGACCGACCTCGAAGATGCCGACCAGCGCGAAGCCACACCCGGCATGCGCGAGCAGCCTTAAGAGCGGAGAACGTTCGGTTCTAGGGAAGGTTTGGTGGAGCTAAGCGGGGCCTCCACGACTGGCGTCTAACCCCTTGAAGCCATTGATAAGGCATGATAATCGCGGACTAAAGTTGGTCTGAGTGATTGGTCTGAAATGGCAAAAAGTTCGATGCGCTATCTCAATTTGCGCGGTTTGAAATACTGGTTCAAGCGTGACATTCCCCTAGCGATCCGCTCCCACTTCGACGGCAAGAGCGCCTATCTCATCAATCTTGAAACCGGTGACATTCGCGCTGCGATGGCCAGACGAGACGAATTGCGTCGGGAGACAGACAAGCTGTTCCGGGACGCCAAGTTTGGCAGAGCGTTGGCTCCTGTGATCGATGTGATCCGAGAAAAGGCCGAAATATGGACGAAAGAGATCGCGGAAGCCGCCGCCGATCCTTGGGGCTGGACCGCCAAAATCTATCATCGTCGCCCGGAAGACATCGAAGACGAGGATGTCGATACGCCCCGAGAGTTCGTTGAGCGAGAAGCCGAGGAGATCGAACGCACTCACGGAAGGGAGGGACGTGACCGGTTCCTCAATCTCGTCCAAGGGCGCGTAGACGTCGATCACCACATTGACGCCTATCTCAGCGAGGCGAAGCTTGCCAAAAAGACTACCGACGAGCGCCGCAACCTGATCAAACGGTTTGCGGGATGGGCCAAGCTTAAGGGATGGCCGCTCCATGAAATAACTCGTGCGAGAGCGGGAGCTTACTACTCCGAGGCCATCGCACCGCTCGACGTTCGAACGGCACGGAAGCACTTGGGAAGCGTCAAGCTCTATTGGGATTACCTCATCATCCGAGGTCACGTAGCTGGTGACAACCCATGGGACCGTCAAAAGCTCCCAGAGCGTGGCCGAAGGGTTGAGCGCAACGGGAAGAAGAAAGAACGCGCCTTCACGAAGGACGAGATCAAAACACTCATATACTCGCCGTACCCTGCCGGGACGAGTAAGTCATTCGAAGCCCAACTCAGCGATGCGATGCGCATCTCTGCCCTTTCTGGAATGAGAGAGAGCGAGATCGTCACTCTATGGGTCGAAGAATGCCCGATTGACGAGAAGGGGAACGGATACTTCGACATAAGACAGGGTAAGACCGGCGCTGCGGAACGACGCGTCCCAATGCACCCGGAACTCCTTGAGATCGTCAAGCGCCGTTCCAAGGGGAAAGGGCCACAAGATTGGCTGTTCGATGAACTGGCCAAAGAGCGTGATGCTGGCGACGTCTTCGGAAAGCGGTTCCGGCAGTATCGTTTGAAGCTCGGCGTTGACGACAAGCAGCCGGGGCAGCGGCGCAGTCTGGTCAATTTCCATTCTTTCCGTCGTTGGTTCATCACCGAGGCGGAGCGGGCTGGCATAGCGGAAAGCACAATATCCTCTGTTGTGGGCCACGAAGAAGGCCGCAAGTCGATAACCCTTAAAACCTACTCTGACGGCCCTGCGTGGCAGCAGATGCGGGTTTGCGTTACCTCTGTGAACCTCCCCGAGCTAAAGGAAAAGACCGAGGTTGTCGAAGCGACAGAGGCGGCCGAGGCGGCTTAAAACTGACAGAAATTTGCGAGGCATCGACCTCGACAAGTGCGGAAGCGAGCGTCCCCCCGGTGGGGTGGCGGCTATTACAGCACGCAACGGAAGCGGTCGTCTCTAGCTGAATGCCGTGCCGATGAGTTGAAGGACGAAGCCGCAAAGCACTAGGGCCAACCCTCTACGCCAATAGAGATGTCGAGCCATCGTTTCGACCTCCTCGGATACCTCGCCGATTGCGTCGGGATTGTCGTCCTTGAATAACTCCCGCGTGACATGAGAGGGCGGGCCATAAGGGTACTTGTCAATGTCGGAATATAGCTCGGCGATGTCCTCCCATTCCTCATCGATAAAGATGCGAGCCAGACCGGCTAGGTCGAGGAGCATACCGCTTATCGTGATCAACTTGGGGCTGACGAAAACGACCGCCCCGATGAGCAAAGCAAGGGCTATCAGAACCGACAGCTTCACCATCCTTCGAAAGGTGGCGATGAGTTCCAGTCGGCTACCCAAAGCGGATGGGAGAATGCGACCGTACAGAGTGCGTGTCACATAACCCTCAAGCGCATCATAGCGTTGCGCTGACCACGCAAGGCCATCGGCTATAAAGTTGCGCAAGTTCCGTCCCCCTACCTGCCTAATCCCCCGCATCTTATGCGGACGGAGCCGGTGCCCACAATGGACCGAAGGGGTGCGCCCACAGGCGTTCATTTGGGTGCGCATCAAGAGAACCACGAAAATGATGGTTCGATAATTACCTATTGACAGCCCAAATAGAACCGATGATAAGCGAACCACCTAAAACGAACTAAGGGTTCCAGATGCTTACCAGAGCCTACCTTCGCGCCAGCACAAAAGAGCAAGATGCGAGCCGCGCCAGAAACGACCTCCAGAGCTTTGCTGACGAGCGCGGTCTGAAAGTGGCGTCTTGGTATGTTGAGAATGAGAGCGGCGCTTCCTTGGCTCGCCCTGAGCTGTTTAGGCTGCTTTCCGACTGCCATCCCGGCGACGTCCTACTGGTCGAGCAAGTTGACCGCCTTAGCCGCCTCAACGCTGAGGATTGGGCGAAGCTCAAAGCTGAAATCACCGCTAAGCGCGTTCGGGTTGTCGCCCTTGATCTTCCCACCTCCTACCAGTTGGCAAACTCGGGAGACGACTTCACAAGCCGAATGCTGGATGCAATCAACGGCATGATGCTCGACATGCTGGCCGCTATCGCACGTAAGGACTACGAGGATCGCCGTAGGAGGCAGCGACAGGGCATTGATAAGGCCAAGTCCGATGGAGTTTATCGGGGTCGCCCTGAGGACGCCAAGCGGAACGAGGCAATCATCGCCATGCTCAAGTCTGGCCAAAGCTGGAACAATATCGTCAGCGCCACAGGATGCTCGCGCTCGACACTATCTCGACTGGCGAAGCGCATTGCTTCCGCACAGGAGGCATAAGGATGGAAGCGGCGGTTCAAGTTTTGCATTGGCTGGTCATAGGCGGCATGACCATTGCGGGGGTCATCGGCGTCTGGGAGACGTTCTTCCGGCAATGATCTAGCGAGGCAAAGCAAAAATAATCATGTCGATCGCTGATAGAATATATAAGATCAGTGCGATTTTCGGTAAAAAACAGTCTAAGTAGAAATTAGGGTTGGTGCGCGTAGATCATCTAAATTCACGAAAATTGGATGCGATATGCGAATGCGTTGCTAAGGCTATAAATGGGAAAAGAGTGATTTCTACTGTTGGCCGATTACCACCCCTTTAAGGAAATGACGTCTCAAAAATCAGTCAGATTTACTTTCTGATACTTCCCGCCATTCGCGTTCGGTGTCGCCTACCGTCATCCCTGCGTCCCTATCTGTTTCCCCCAAAGCGCCACTCGTTTCCGCGCTTGTTCCCCTCAAGTGCAGCATGAGGACGTCTTCTGTTCCCCGCAGCAAGAGCCATCTGCCTTCGTAGTCTGTTGCGCCAACCACCTGTCACGCGGCTTGCAACTGGCAGCACGAGGTGCGAGGCGGACTTCCAGAGTGTCGCCTGAAACGGTTGGGCTGTCTGCGCAATAGAGCCGCATCGGCTGCACTCCGTCGCTAACTTCGAACGTCAATCGTGCGGAGCTTTCAAGGCTGACATGCTCGGACACTTTGCGGATGATAGCGGAGAACTTCCCGGATGGCATGTGAGTGCGACCGTCCTCGTCAATATCCCATAGCTGCACGAATATCTCCGTCCATGCTTCGGGGTTAGCGCCGCAGTCAAGCGCCGCGAACTGACCCGCCTTGACCTCAGTGACGTGGTAGCCGCCTCTGATCCTTCCGCCATCATAGGTGAAGACAAGGGGCATCTCTTTGGCGTTGTCGAGCGTGCCTAATAGTTTGCCTAAGCTGATGTCGGTAGCGGACTGCAAAAGGGGCTTGTCGTGAGCGGTCATCTGCGTTACTCCCGTTTCAATAGTTCAAGGATCATTGAAATATGGATCAGCGTCAAGCCCTGACATCGTTCGCCGCGCTCTCGCAGGAAACCCGGCTCCAAATTGTTCGAATGCTCGTGGTGGCGGGACCGGAAGGAATGGCAGCGGGAATGGTCGCAGAGAAAACCGGCCTTTCGCCGTCGAATGTCTCATTCCACCTCAAAGAACTGGAGCGATCCGGCTTGATCACTCAGAAGCGTGTTTCCCGCTCTATTATCTCCTTCGCCAACTACGAGGCGCTTGGGGGTCTCGTGCGGTTTCTCATGGAGGACTGCTGCGCGGGCCATCCCGAGATTTGCGCTCCTGCCGCCGACATCGCCGCTTGCTGCGCTCCAGTCCAGAATGTGCAGTGAGGAACCGGGATGTCGCTGTTTGAACGCTACCTGACCGTTTGGGTTGGTCTCTGCATCATCGTAGGGGTCGCGCTTGGCCACTTCATGCCATCCACTTTCCACGCGATAGGGGCGCTGGAGGTCGCGAATGTCAATTTGCCCATGGCGGTCCTGATCTGGCTAATGATCATTCCTATGCTGATGAAGATCGACTTCTCGGCACTCGGGAAAGTTGGTCGCTATTGGCGGGGCATCGGCGTGACAGTCTTTGTCAATTGGGCGATCAAGCCGTTTTCCATGGCGCTCCTTGGCTGGCTGTTCGTCGGCTGGCTGTTCCGACCATACCTGCCAGCAGATCAGATCGACTTCTATGTCGCGGGCCTTATCATCCTTGCCGCCGCACCTTGTACCGCAATGGTGTTTGTCTGGTCCAATCTGACCAAAGGAGAGCCCCACTTCACTCTCTCGCAAGTCGCCTTGAACGACGCGATCATGGTTGTGGCATTCGCGCCGGTCGTTGGCCTCCTGCTCGGGCTGTCCGCAATCACCGTGCCATGGGACACCCTGACCCTTTCGGTGGTCCTGTATATTGTCCTTCCGGTGATCGTGTCCCAAGTCCTGCGCCGCCTTACCGACGCCAATCGGCTGGCCGAAACGCTGCAACCGGTCTCGCTGATCGCACTACTGGCAACTTTGGTCATGCTGTTCGGCTTTCAAGGAGAGCAGATCATTGCGCAGCCGACTATCATTGCGCTGCTGGCCGTCCCTATCCTGATCCAAGTCTACTTCAATGCGGGGCTGGCCTACCTACTCAACCGCTGGAGCGGTGAGGAGCATTGCGTTGCTGGTCCATCGACTCTGATCGGTGCCTCTAATTTCTTCGAATTGGCTGTCGCTGCTGCAATCAGCTTGTTCGGCTTCAAGTCGGGCGCTGCACTCGCAACGGTCGTCGGTGTCCTCGTAGAGGTGCCTGTCATGCTGTCTGTCGTCTGGATCGTCAATCGTAGCAAGGGTTGGTACGAGCGAGGCCATCGGGTGCGCACTGGCACTCATTCCATCAATTCCAAAGAGGCATGAAAATGGACGCCACCATCTACCACAACCCCGAATGCGGAACCTCTCGCAACACCTTGGCCCTGATCCGCCATGCGGGAATTGAGCCGACAGTCATTGAGTATCTGAAAGAGCCACCGTCACGGGACCAACTCGCCTCCATGATCGCTGATGCAGGGTTGTCTGTGAGGGAGGCCATTCGGGAAAAGGGAACGCCGTACGGGGAGCTTGGCTTGAACGATCCGGGCTTGAGCGATGCGCAGCTTCTCGACGCCATGCTTGAGCATCCGATCCTTATAAACCGGCCTTTTGTTGTGACGCAGATAGGGACGCGCCTTTGCAGACCATCCGAAGTCGTCCTCGACATTCTGCCCGATACGCATACGGGGCCATTCACCAAAGAGGACGGCGAACAGGTATTGAACGAGCAGGGGAAGCGCATTGTCTGATCTGCCCGCAGCTTCGCTCGACCACCTACAGCAGCCCGATCTTGAGGCGCTACGCCCACCGTATGCGAACCACAAGCCACGCATCTTGATCCTCTATGGCTCGCTTCGCGAGGTCTCATATAGTCGGCTGCTCGCCCAAGAGGCGCGGAGGTTGCTGGAGCATTTCGGCTGCGAAGTGCGCATATATGACCCGAAGGGCCTCCCTCTGCCTGACGAGGAACCGGCAAGCCATCCCAAGGTGCAGGAGCTTCGCGAACTGTCGGAATGGTCAGAGGGACAAGTATGGGTCAGTCCAGAGCGCCACGGCGCAATGACCGGCGTTATGAAGGCGCAGATTGATTGGATACCGCTTGCCATCGGTTCGGTTCGCCCCACACAGGGCAAGACCCTCGCGGTGATGGAAGTCTCGGGCGGCTCTCAGTCGTTCAACGCAGTCAATCAGATGCGCGTTCTCGGGCGTTGGATGCGGATGATCACCATCCCAAACCAGTCGTCGGTATCAAAGGCGTATCAGGAGTTTGACGCCAGTGGCAGAATGAAGCCTTCGCCATTCTATGACCGCGTGGTGGACGTTTGCGAGGAGCTTGTGAAGTTCACGCTGCTGACAAGGGGCGCTTCTGCCTATCTAGTTGACCGCTACAGCGAGCGGAAAGAAGATGCGGAGAAGCTAGAGCAACGCGTGGCGCTCAAGTCCATATGACCCCGGAACGGTTTCCCCTTGGAGCCGTCCTCGGCCTCGGCATCACCCAGATCATCGGCTACGGAAGCCTCTATTACAGTTTCAGCATCCTCGCGCCTGACATGGCGAGGGACTTTGAATGGTCCGTGGAGTGGGTCTTCGGAGTTCTCTCCGCTGCACTGCTTGTCGGCGGGCTTGTTGCCCCTTGGCTTGGCCGCTGGATAGATCGGTTCGGCGCTGGCAGGGTAATGACGTTTGGCTCTCTCGTTGCCGCAGTGGCGTTGATAGGATGCGCCCTGGCACCTGATCGAACCACGTTCACGTTGACGCTGATTGCGGTCGAGGTGTCTGCCAATCTGGTGCAGTATGGGGCGGCGTTCGCCTTGCTGGTCCAGATCGGTCCTGCCACCGCGCAACGAAGCATCACGTATTTGACGCTGATCGCCGGTTTCGCATCGACAATCTTCTGGCCAATCACAAGCGCCCTTCACGCGCACTTGTCGTGGCAGAGCGTCTATCTCGTATTCGCTGGCCTCAATCTTCTGGTTTGCCTCCCCATCCATGCTTGGCTGGCCCATACAGCCACGCAACGGAAGAAGAACGGCGACGCCCATAAGACCACCCATGCGGTAGCGGGATCGCTTTCCCCCGATGCCCGGAAGACTGGCTTCGTTATGATGGTGACAGCCTTTGCGCTCCAATCGCTCGTAGGCTCAGCGGTGCTTGTCCATATGGTGCCGCTGCTATCCGGTCTCGGGCTTGGCGCTTCTGCTGCACTGGTTGGGACACTGTTCGGCCCTGCACAAGTTGCCAGCCGGTTGATCAACATGGTGCTAGGGAAAGGCCTCCCGCCGCTTACGTTGGCCATCATAGCCGCCGCGCTCATGGCCCTTTCGGGGCTGGTTCTTGCCGCTACTTCCCCCGCTACGGCTGGAGCAATGGTCTTTGCGGTCCTATTCGGGTTCGGGAACGGGCTGTTCAGCATCGTCTCCGGAACGCTCCCGCTGTCGTTGTTCGGCAGTGAAGGATATGGGCGACTGCAAGGAAAGGTCATGTCGGCTCGGCTTATCGTTTCCGCCAGTGCGCCCTTCGTCTTCGCCCTCGCCATGTCGAACCTCGGAACGCTGGCGTCGATTGTTATCATTTCCGGCATCGGGGCGGCAGCGGTTGCGGCCTTTGTTCTGATTGGATGGGTGCAGCGGCGACGATAACCACGTCCACTAGAAAAGCGAAACTTCCCCTATCAGGACAATCCGCAGCCGGACCCTTTTAGGATGCTTTAGGACAAGTCGCCCCTTACCCCGCCCACTAGAAATCAGGCGCGATCATCTCCCTCAATCACCCCTGTGTTTTGGGGCTGACTGCAATACGCCGCACAATAGAACCAAACCACATCATCTCTCTGACGAGCGAGCCTCAATCCATTAGGCCGTTCATTAGAACTAATTCCCGGTTCACATATCCCATGTCTATCGGGCGCCTAATGGCGACCTAGCAACCGCCTTCAATAACCACATCATCAATCCACCACAGTGGCCTTCCGAGAACCCCTCGGAGGGCCTTTTTCATTTTATGCGAAAGGAAAAGCTCATGAGAGCAGAAGCAGCAAGGACCGTGTCCGAAAGAAGCAGACTGGCACAGGAAAGACAGCCTATCCCGTTTATTGACGAGTTCGGCCAGCGGTGCCTTCGGGTGCCCTTGGACAGCAAGAGGAAGAGATACGCGGTCATTGACGAAGCGTCGTATCAAAGAGCGACGGCGGGCAGAGCCACGGGCGTCTGGTTCTTGAACGACAACGGACACGGTAACTCCTATGTCCGATGCTGGAGCCTAGCGAGCGCTACCGGCAAGCCCACTTTGGTTCAGGTCGCAAGACTGATCACCGACGCGGGACGAGGGAAGATCGTCCGCTATGCAAATGGGGATAGGCTCGACCTTAGAGCCAGCAATCTCAGAAGTCGGCGTGGGTCGGCCAAGAGGTGTGACGGCCAGATAGCGACGATCTCAGAAATGGAAGTCGCAATATGAGCGGGGGCGCGGGAAACCCCGCCACCCTTCGCAAGAGAGCCACGGTCGCCATCGAGCGGATCAACCAGACGGATCACTTCAAGTTCCGCTGGGGCAAGCTCGACAAGTACCATAAGGCTGACCTTGCGGGCCATTTAAGGAAGACCGGCAAGGCGCTTGATCCGGTCCTTCTATGGCGCGACAGCGAAGACGGGAATGCTGCTCTCGTCCTCATCGATGGCGAGCATCGTCTAGCGGCATACAAGGCCGTGGGATGGAAGAAGGGCGTCCCTGCCATCATACTTCATTGTGATCGTCGGACGGCGTTGCTGGCGGCTCTGGGAGCTAATGCAAAGCATGTCCTTCCCCTCAGCCAGACAGAGAGGACGGACGCCGCATGGAGGCTGGTAAGGGAGCCAGTCCAGCCACCCTATACCCGCAAGGAGATTGTCGGCTTGGCCAGCGTGTCGGCCCGTACAGTCAACTATATGCGCAGCCGATGGACCGAGATGGTCAAAGCGGGGCAGGAGCCTACAGGAGAATGGGGGCGGGACCGCTCTGGTCATTCAGAAGATCGCGATGGTTCGGAAATGACCGACGCTCGAAGGGAGCGGGAGATTGCAATCCTAGTCTCTGAAATCCGCGATGTCATCGACAGACGTAAGAGGCCAGAGAAGGCGATCTTACGGGATGGTTGGGCGGTCGATACCGCAATCCTTGAGGCCATTGGCGACAAACGCTTCAAGGACTTGGCAGACTACTTCTTTGGAGAGAATGAGGAGCGGAACGAATGGTTCGGGGACACCCTTACCGACGATGCCGATTGCTCAGGCGACGACATGGATGATGTCAACTTCTGATGCCAAGGGTGCAACAAGTAGGGAGGTGCAATTGCACCCCCTGCTGGTTCCCTGCCGGTGACGCCGAATGGTTATCCACCGGCACCACCGAGGGTATAGCCTCACGCAGATAACAGAATATCAGCGATCACTGAAAATTGGTCTGAAAGGTTGGTCTGAATTGGTCTGAGATAAATCGGAAAATTCCCCGTAAGGGTTTGATAAGCCTATCAAATCTGTACGTATGGGAAATTTGGTGGAGCTAAGCGGGATCGAACCGCTGACCTCTTGCATGCCATGCAAGCGCTCTCCCAGCTGAGCTATAGCCCCATAACGGGTCCGGCGAGGCCGGTTTCCGGGAACCGAAGCGGCGTTGCCGTTCGGTGTGCGGCTTATTACTTGCCGTGCCGGAGGATGGCAAGCCGAAAAATGAAATCCGGCCGATTTTTTTAAAATCGGCCGGAAATCAGAGTGTTACGCTTCGTCTTCGTCGCCGGTGACGCCAATGAGGTCGCTCATGTCGTCGTTGTCGTCGTCTTCGTCCTGTTCCAGGAACGTGTCGTCGTCGTCGCCGTCGATTTCGACGTCGTCATCGCCGAGATCCGGAATGTCGTCGCCGCCGGATGCATCTTCATCGGCATCCTCGAGCGAAACCAGTTCGACTTCCGTGTTCTCGGTATCGACTTCGTTGACGTCTTCTTCCTCATCCTTCTCCATGACGGCGGCCGCGGAGGTTTCCTCGAAGAAGGAAAGCGGATAGGACTTGCCCGTATAAGGCGACACGATCGGATCGCGGTTCAGGTCGTAGAACTTCTTGCCCGTCTCCGGGTCGATGCGTTTGGTTCCGAGTTCCGGTTTTGCCACTGTCAAAGCCTCTCAGGTGCCGATTGTCTCAGGCGGGGCCGGGTGACCGGCGCGTTAAAGGGAAAATGATTAGCCGGTCCCCTTAATCGTCTTGCGCTATCCTGTCAAAGCGAAACTGAGGGTGCGACGGAGCGCGCATTCGGGCCGAATGTTTTTCGGCGGGAGGATGACGCTTTAAATCGTTTGTGATAGCAAGCGCGCGATCTCCCCGGAGTGCCTGGCGGAGAGCCGACCATATAAGGAAGACGCCCATGTCGCACGGCGCCCATGCACGGCCCGCAACCGCCCGCAAATCCTCCGGCCTTTCCGGCACCGTCCGCATTCCCGGCGACAAATCGATTTCCCACCGTTCCTTCATGTTCGGCGGCCTGGCGAGCGGCGAAACACGCATCACCGGCCTCCTGGAAGGCGAAGACGTCATCAATACCGGCAAGGCGATGCAGGCCATGGGCGCCAGGATCCGCAAGGACGGCGATACCTGGATCATCAATGGCGTCGGCAACGGCGCGCTGCTTGCGCCGGAAGCGCCGCTCGATTTCGGCAATGCCGGCACGGGCTGCCGCCTGACCATGGGCCTTGTCGGCGTCTACGACTTCGATTCGACCTTCATCGGCGATGCCTCGCTCACCAAGCGCCCGATGGGCCGCGTGCTCAACCCGCTGCGCGAGATGGGCGTGCAGGTCACGTCCGCCGAGGGTGATCGCCTGCCGGTCACGCTGCGCGGTCCCAAGACCCCCACGCCGATCACCTACCGCGTGCCGATGGCCTCCGCCCAGGTGAAGTCCGCGGTTCTGCTCGCCGGCCTCAACACGCCCGGCATCACCACGGTCATCGAACCGATCATGACCCGCGACCACACGGAGAAGATGCTGCAGGGCTTCGGCGCGAACCTGACGGTCGAGACGGATGCCGACGGCGTTCGCACCATCCGGCTCGAAGGCCGCGGCAAGCTCACCGGCCAGATCATCGACGTTCCCGGCGATCCGTCCTCCACGGCCTTCCCGCTGGTGGCGGCGCTGCTCGTTCCGGGCTCCGACATCACCATTCTCAACGTGCTGATGAACCCCACGCGCACCGGCCTCATCCTGACCCTTCAGGAAATGGGCGCCGATATCGAGGTGCTGAACCCGCGCCTTGCCGGCGGCGAGGACGTGGCGGACCTGCGCGTGCGCTCCTCCGTGCTGAAGGGTGTCACGGTGCCGGAAGACCGCGCGCCGTCGATGATCGACGAGTACCCGGTGCTCGCCGTCGCCGCATCCTTCGCGGAGGGCACGACGGTCATGAACGGCCTCGACGAATTGCGCGTCAAGGAAAGCGACCGCCTTTCGGCCGTTGCCGAGGGCCTGAAGCTGAACGGCGTGGATTGCGACGAAGGCGAAGCCTCGCTCGTCGTGCGTGGCCGGCCGGATGGCAACGGCCTCGGCAATGCCGCGGGCGCCGCCGTGGCCACGCATCTCGATCACCGCATCGCCATGAGCTTCCTCGTCATGGGCCTCGTCTCCGAGCATCCCGTCACGGTGGACGACGCGACGATGATCGCGACCAGCTTCCCCGAATTCATGGACCTCATGGCCGGGCTTGGCGCGAAGATCGAGCTTTCCGACGTCAAGGCCGCCTGATGACGTTCACCATCGCCATCGACGGTCCCGCTGCCGCCGGCAAGGGGACGCTCTCGCGCCGTATCGCGGAGGTCTATGGCTTTCATCATCTCGATACCGGCCTGACCTATCGCGCGACGGCGAAGGCGCTGCTCGATCGCGGCCTGCCGCTCGATGACGAGGCGGTCGCCGCCGATGTCGCCCGCGGCCTCGATCTCGCGGGGCTCGACCGCGCCGCCCTGTCCGCCCACGCCATCGGCGAGGCGGCTTCGAAGATCGCGGTCATGCCTTCGGTGCGCCGGGCGCTGGTCGAGGCGCAGCGCGGCTTTGCGATGCGCGAGCCCGGCACGGTGCTCGACGGCCGCGACATCGGCACGGTCGTCTGCCCGGATGCGCCGGTGAAGCTTTATGTCACGGCGTCGGCCGAGGTGCGCGCCAGGCGCCGCTACGACGAGATCGTGGCCGGCGGCGGGGTGGCCGATTACGGGACGATCCTGGAGGATATCCGCCGCCGCGACGAACGCGACATGGGGCGCGCGGACAGCCCGCTGAAGCCCGCTGACGATGCGCACTTGCTCGATACCTCGGAAATGAGTATAGAGGCGGCGTTTTCTGCGGCAAAGTCGATCATCGACGCTGTCCTTAAAGACTAGAACGAAGCCTGTCCCCGCGCCGGATTTGCTGCCGAAGGGTAGCGGATAGCGCCTCGTTCATCACCAACACCAACCCCCGGCGCCCGTGCCTTACAGGCACATCAGGAGTTTCAATGTCTCAAGCAAACCCCACGCGCGAAGATTTCGCAGCCCTTCTGCAGGAATCCTTTGCGTCCAACGATCTCGCCGAAGGCTATGTTGCCAAGGGTATCGTTACCGCGATCGAAAAGGACGTCGCCATCATCGACGTCGGCCTCAAGGTTGAAGGTCGCGTTCCGCTGAAGGAATTCGGTGCCAAGTCCAAGGACGGCACGCTGAAGGTCGGCGACGAAGTCGAAGTCTATGTCGAGCGCATCGAAAACGCGCTTGGTGAAGCCGTTCTGTCGCGCGAAAAGGCTCGCCGCGAAGAGAGCTGGGCCAAGCTCGAAGTCAAGTTCGAAGCCGGCGAGCGCGTCGAAGGCGTCATCTTCAACCAGGTCAAGGGTGGCTTCACCGTCGATCTCGACGGCGCCGTTGCCTTCCTGCCGCGTTCGCAGGTCGACATCCGTCCGATCCGCGACGTCACGCCGCTCATGCACAACCCGCAGCCCTTCGAAATCCTCAAGATGGACAAGCGTCGCGGCAACATCGTCGTTTCGCGCCGCACGGTCCTCGAAGAGTCCCGCGCCGAGCAGCGTTCTGAAATCGTTCAGAACCTCGAAGAAGGCCAGGTTGTTGACGGCGTCGTCAAGAACATCACCGATTACGGTGCGTTCGTCGACCTCGGCGGCATCGACGGCCTGCTGCACGTCACCGACATGGCCTGGCGCCGCGTCAACCATCCGTCGGAGATCCTGTCCATCGGCCAGCAGGTCAAGGTTCAGATCATCCGCATCAACCAGGAAACCCACCGCATCTCGCTCGGCATGAAGCAGCTCGAGTCGGATCCGTGGGATGGCATCGGCACGAAGTACCCGACCGGCAAGAAGATCTCCGGTACGGTCACGAACATCACCGACTACGGTGCGTTCGTCGAGCTGGAGCCGGGCATCGAAGGCCTGATCCACATCTCCGAAATGTCCTGGACGAAGAAGAACGTTCACCCCGGCAAGATCCTGTCCACGAGCCAGGAAGTCGACGTGGTCGTTCTCGAAGTCGACCCGACGAAGCGCCGCATCTCGCTCGGTCTCAAGCAGACCCTCGAGAACCCGTGGCAGGCCTTCGCGCACAGCCACCCGGCTGGCACGGAAGTCGAAGGCGAAGTCAAGAACAAGACCGAATTCGGTCTGTTCATCGGCCTCGAAGGCGACGTGGACGGCATGGTGCACCTCTCCGACCTCGACTGGAACCGTCCGGGCGAGCAGGTCATCGAGGAGTACAACAAGGGCGACGTCGTCAAGGCTGTCGTTCTGGATGTTGACGTCGACAAGGAGCGTATCTCGCTCGGCATCAAGCAGCTCGGCAAGGACTCGGTCGGCGACGCCGCCGCTTCCGGCGACCTGCGCAAGAATGCCGTCGTCTCGGCTGAAGTCATCGCGATCAACGACGGTGGCATCGAAGTGAAGCTCGTCGGCCATGAGGACCTCACGTCCTTCATCCGCCGCGCTGACCTTTCGCGTGACCGTGACGAACAGCGTCCGGAGCGTTTCTCGGTCGGCCAGACCGTCGACGCCCGCGTCCTGAGCTTCTCGAAGAAGGATCGCAAGATCCAGCTTTCGATCAAGGCTCTGGAAATTGCTGAAGAGAAGGAAGCCGTCGCACAGTTCGGTTCGTCCGACTCGGGCGCTTCGCTCGGCGACATCCTCGGCGCGGCTCTGAAGAACCGCAACAACGCCGAGTAAGCCTCGCTTGCTTTGAAATGAAGAGCCCGCGGAGAGCAATCTCCGCGGGCTTTTTCGTGGATCTCCGGTTCAGGTCCAGTATTCGCCAAGCTTCTGGTAGAACACGAGGCCGGGCTCGATGACGCCGACCATATCCGCCGTCTTTTCGCGCCGCCGCGCCATGTCGGGACTTTCCGGCTCGCTCTCACCGGTTTCGCCGTCCGCGTCCGCCGCGTGCTCTTCGCCGGACCGGTCATCGCCCTCCAAGCCGTCGTCTTCCGCCGCCTCTTCGCGCTCGGCCTCGCGGTCGTCTCGCCACTCGGTCTCGTCTTCCGCGGGAAGGTAGGGAACGAAGGCGAGGGGCACGCCTTCGCGCAGCGGCAATGCCGCCAGCAGCCGCTCGGGTGTCGCATCGGCGATTGTTGCCTGCGCGGCCTCGCGCGTCTGGGGCAGCGCAAGCGGCTTTCCGTCGTCGTCGGCGGCTTGCGGCAGAGAGGTCGGCTGCTGTGCCGCCTCCGTCGCCGACTTGGCGGACTTTGCCGCGCTTTCGACCGCCTCCTCGGGCAAATCCGCGGGGGCCAGTGCTATGTCCTGCTCTGCGGAAGGATCGAGCGGCCGATCGAGCAGGGCGCGCAAAAAGTTCGCCTCCTCCGGGGATAGGGTCTCCATCAACTGCGTCACCGCCTGCATCAGAAGGGCAGGCGGCATGTCGCGCGCAACGGCTTGCAGCACGGTGCGGGCGAGGACCTGGCCGACGGCAAGCTGGGCCCGCCCGGCCTGGCCCCCTCGCCGCGCGGCGGGCAGCGTCGTCTCGATGTCCTCGGCATCGCCCATATGGCGGGGGGCTGCTTCGATGGTCTCGACAGGCTGTCCGGCGGCGCGGCCGGCGGTGAGGGGCGGGCGGTTCTCGGCTTTCGGCAGGCTGCCGGGGTCGGCCGGCAGGCGGCTGGTCGCCGTCGCCGGCTGGCGGGCCGCATCCGCATCGCCTGTCCGGCCGGCGATGGTGCTGGGCCGGCCGGTATCGAGGTCGAACACGCGCTTCAGCGCCGACTGGAGGGCGCGGATATCGCCGGCCACGGGGTCGGCGAGCGGCGGCGTGCCCTGCCGTGCAACGGCCGCCAGCTGCTGCGCGGTCAGGCCCACCGGGCGCGCCTGCCGGTCGTTGGCCGGGGTGGACAGGGCTGCCGTGTTCACATTCGCCGCGATGATCGTGGCGAGCTTCTGCGCGTCCGGCCCGTTGGGATTGCGCACGATCTCCATGAGGGTTCGTGTCGGCATGGATGACAGCACGGTGTTGATCAGCTTCTCGACGGCAGGCCGCAGCTCCGGCGGCAGCTTGGCCAGGAGGTCGGCGAGCTTGCGGCCGTTTTCGCCCTCCCGTCCCGGCGCCGTCTTCAAGGCGGTAAGCAGCGTCTCGAGCAGGTCGCGGCCGGCATTCGGCTCCGCGGCGGGCGGCATGTGCTTCAGCATGGTCTCGATGAGGCGAAGCAGCACGTCTGCGCGCAGATTGGCAAGCGTGGCGGCGCTCGGCACCGGGCGGGCGGCGGCATCGGACGACACGCCCGCCGGAAGGGCGGGGGCGGTCTGGGCCGTGCCGGTCGTCGGTGCCACACGCGGTAGCATGCCTGCCTCCTTTGCCGATGCCCTGCGCACCGCAGGAGCTTGCCAAGAATGGTCCATCGTTCGTCGGATGGCGCATCATGCGCGACGCTGCTGCTGATGAGCTTCGACCCGGTGAACCGGGTATTCATGCGGGAGGCGGCGGGTAGACCGGCAATGCACTGAACCGCTGACTGGGCCGGACGGGAAAACCCTGGACTCCGAACAACCTGTGATTCCTACATTTGACAGTTCATGGTTAATGAAACACTAACGAACCCGGCAACGCGCCCTCACGCGCCGTCCGAAACGGCTCTTGCCCCTTATGCTCGGCTCGCGTAAATCTTCGCGGCACTTGCAGGCTGGAACTGCGGATGCGGCGGAGACCTTTCGATGAACCTCACCAACCTCATCCTCAACACCGACAGCTACAAGCTGAGCCATTACCTGCAATATCCGCCGGAAACGCGCGCGATCTCCTCCTATGTCGAGGCCCGCGGTCACTCCGATCACGCGGAAGTGGTGTTCTTCGGCTTGCAGATGTTCCTGAAGGCGTATCTCGCCAAGCCGGTGACGATGCAGGATGTGAACGAGGCCGAAGAAATCGTCCTCGCCCATGGCCTGCCGTTCAATCGCGAGGGATGGACGCATATCGTCAATCGCCACGGCGGTTACCTGCCGCTCCTCATCGAGGCGCTGCCGGAGGGCACGATGGTTCGCCGCGGCGTGCCGGTCGTGCAGGTGGTGAACACCGATCCCGCCTGCTACTGGCTGACATCCTATATCGAGACGGCGCTGCTGCGCGCCATCTGGTATCCCAGCACGGTCGCCTCGAGCTCCCGCAAGGTGAAGCAGATCATCCGGCCGATCCTGGAAAAGACCTGTGACGATCCCGATTCCGTCCTGCCCTTCCGCCTGCACGATTTCGGCGCGCGTGGCACGACGAGCCTGGAGCAGGCCGGCATCGGCGGCGCCGCGCATCTCGTCAACTTCATGGGCACGGATACGGTGACCGGGGTTCTCTATGCGCGCCGCTACTATGGTGCGCAGATGGCGGGCTTTTCCATTCCCGCCTCCGAACATTCGACCATGACCTCTTGGGGCCAGGACCGCGAGGCGGATGCCTACGCCAACATGATCGACAAGTTCGGCGCCAAAGGCCTCTATGCCGTGGTCTCCGACAGCTACGACATCAACAACGCCGTCGCGGAGATCTGGGGCAAGCAGCTGAAGGAGCGTGTGCAGACCGCCGGCGGCACCCTCGTCGTGCGCCCAGACAGCGGCGATCCGGTGGAAACGCCGGTGCAGGTGGTGCGCCAGCTCGCCTATGCCTTCGGCACGCATCTGAACGGCAAGGGCTACAAGGTCCTCGACAACAGCGTGCGCGTCATCCAGGGCGACGGCATCTCGTCGTCCGATATCGCGCTGATCCTCGGCCGGCTGGAAGCCTTTGGCTTTTCCGCCGAGAACATCGCATTCGGCATGGGCGCTGGCCTGCTCCAGCGCGTCAACCGCGACACCTATTCCTTCGCCATGAAGGCCAATGCCCGGCAGGATACATCAGGCACCTGGCACGACGTCTACAAGCGCCCGGCAACCATGAACCTGAAGGCTTCGAAGGCCGGCCGGCAGGCGGTGGTGGAAGGCTATATCGGGCTGGAGGCCGCCCGCGTCGATCAGCTCGCGGGCCGTGCCAACATGCTGCAGCCGGTGTGGCGCGACGGTGAGCTTCTACAGGACTGGACCTTCGACGCGGTACGCGCCCGCGCCGCCTGATCCCTTGCATCCGCGCGCCGGCCGCTCCATCTTTTCCCCATGACGGGAGATCGAAGATGACGGTTCGTCCGCCCCAGGCACTTGCCCCGTCCTTCACCAAGGAAACGGGCCTCAATATCCTTGAATATGAACTGATGTCGGAGCGGGCCGATTCGCTCGGCCGGCACGGGCTGAAGGTCGAGAAGGCACTGGCGCTGCTTTCCGAGCGCCTTGCCGCCGGATGCCCGCCCGAGGAACGCGAGGCCCTGCTCGACGATGCCGCCGACAAGGTCTGGGCGTTCTTCATTCAGCGCGAAATGTGCGGCCTGCGCAGCCAGAAGGACGCGATCAGCCGTTACGGCATTCCGCGCGAGGTCATCGCCCGGCTGGGGATCGTGCGCAAGAAGGCTTGAGCCTCAGGCGACGAGCTGGCGCGTGATCAGGTCGTAAATGCCGTTGTCGTCCACGCGCAATGCGAAGATTTCCTTCCTGGCATCTTCCCGCTCGGCCTTCTCCTCGTTGCCGGCGGCATCGAGGTTTCGCACCGCATCTTCCGTCGTTTCGACCTGGTCGCTCGTGTGCTCAGAAGAGGAGGCATTCGAGGAAGACGCCGTCTTTTCCGGGCCGTCGCTCGCCTGCGCACCGGCAGCCAAGAGCTGGATCGTGTCGAGGGCGTCCGTCGTCGCGTCGCCCGACGTCTTCGTCTCGGGCGTCGGTTTCGTCGCCTCCGCGTGGGCGCGACCGATGGCCTCCTGGAGGTCTTTCACATCGTCGAGCTTTTCGCCGGCTTCCAGCGCGCGGATCGTGTCTTCCCGCTCCTTGCGGACCTCCGCATCCTCCACGCGGGTCGGATCGGGCCGCACCCGTTCGAGCTTAAGCTCCTCGATGGATTTCGGATCGGCGGTATCCTCCAGACGCGCGAGGACCTTGCGCATCTCGGGCGTGAGGGACTTTTCATCCTGCGCCTTCTGCGCAAGGGCATCCTTCACGCGCTGGGCTTCGGCGCCGTAGGGGTTGCGGATGGCGGCAACGAGATCGGTGGCCTCGAGGCCGAGGTCATCCAGCCCGCTCTTCTGCTCGAGCGTCGAAACGGTCTCGGGCAGTTCGCCGCGCTGGCGTGTCAGCAGGTTGGAGAGGCGCTGCTCGAAATCCGCGTCCGGCTCATCCTCGCCCTGCGACACACCCGCCGCAGCGGCAAGGCGGGCGACGAGATTGGCGGCGGCATCGTCCGCGTTCCCCTTGATCGCCAGCTGCACGGCCGACAGGCTCGTGCCGAGCGCGGTAAGCGTTACATTCTGGTTGCTGCCCTTCGCCGGCAGGGAAATCTTTCCGATCAGCGCCAGCTGATCCGTGAGGCGCTGGGCGAATTGCCGGCCTGTCTCGCTGTCGCCCTGGCTGATGCCCAGCATCGCGCTGAAACGGGAGACCAGCTTGGCGAGCGTATCCTGGCCGCGGGCGTTGTTGCCGAAGAAGTGCTCGTTGATGCGCGCGTTGGCCTGCCGCGCGGTATCATCGGACGCGACCTGCGCCTGCTGGCGTTTCAGGACGTCGTCGTCCTTGCGCCCGCTCGCCTTCTCTGCTTCTTCGCGCCGGCGCTCCTCGAGCGTCTCGGCGATCGATTGCATGGCCGATACGGCCGCGCCTGCTTGCGCGCTCTGCAACGGTGTCAACATGGCAGCCTCCAGTCTCCCGGAGGATAGACCGGCCTCGTTAACCGGCCGTTAAGCCTGTAACGCCTGATTTCCGGGGCTCTCGGCCGCCGGAAAGGCTCAGCTGTGCGCGAAAATGTCCGTCTCTTCCCAGCCGAGCAGGTCCAGCTTGGCGCGGGTCGGCAGGAAGGCGAAGCAGGCTTCGGCATGGGCAAGCCGACCGTCACGCACGAGGCGGGCATTCAGCTTGTCGCGCAGCGCATGCAGATGCAGCACATCCGAGGCGGCATATTCGAGCTGCGCGGGCGAAAGCGTCTCCGCGGCCCAGTCAGACGACTGCTGCTGCTTGGAAATGTCGACGTCGAGCATTTCCTTGAGATTGTCCTTCAGGCCATGACGGTCGGTATAGGTCCGCGTGAGGCGCGAGGCGATCTTGGTGCAGAAGACCGGCGTGGTGGTGACGCCGAAGGTGTGGAACAGCACTGCGATGTCGAAGCGGCCATAGTGGAAAATCTTCTGGCGGGACGGATCGGCGAGCATGGCGACGAGGTTCGGCGCATCCTTCTGGCCTGCGGCGATGCGGATGACATCGGCCGTGCCGTCGCCGGGAGACAGCTGCACCACGCACAGCCGGTCACGGCGCGGGATGAGGCCGAGCGTCTCCGTGTCGATGGCGATGGCGCCGGTATAGCGCGCGGCATCCGCCGCCGAAATGTCGCCTTCATGATACCGGATTGCACTTGCCATGAAAAACCCCATCTATGTCTTAGCTGTCGAATTATCCGCAGGCCTATAGCGCATGTTGCCAGCCAGCGGTATCTCTTTATGGATTGCGAAAGGCCGGCTTTGCCGGGAAGACGATGAAGATAAGCGCCGCCCTCGTCATGATAGCCGTTCTGGCGTCCCCGCCCGTCGTGCAGGCGCAGGTGTTCGAAAACCTGCCCGGCGTGGTGCCGAGCGATGCGACCGACGCCTATAGCAGCAAGGGTGACATGGTCTGCGAGCAAAAGGTGGATGTGCGCCGCAGCGGCAGCCGCCACTGGCTCCCGCGCGATGTCTATGTCTGCGAGAAGAACGGCATTTCGTCGAGCAGCACCGTGCTCCCGCCGTCCAGCATCCGCGCGCTGCGCGGCCTCGGCTACTAGTCGCGGCCCTTCGGTTCTCGTGCTACCACTCGTGTGGAACGATCCGGAGGAGACATGACCGACAACAGCCTGCCATTGGTGATCAGCGCGCCCGAGCCGCGCACACTGGACCTTATCTTCACGCCCGCGGCGCGCGCCGAGCTGCACCGCACCTACCGCATCGTCGAGGCCGATCCCGACAATATCGCCGGGCTCGGTGACGCGGTGCTGGCGCAGACGCGCTACATCATCGGCCAGCCGCCGCTGTCGGCCGAGACGCTGGCCCGGATGCCGGCGCTGCGCGCCATCCTGAATGTCGAGAGCAACCTCATCAACAACATGCCCTATGAGGTGTTGTTCGCGCGCGGTATCCATGTCGTGACGACGGGGCAGGTCTTTGCCGAGCCGGTCGCCGAGCTCGGGCTTGCCATGGCGCTGAACCTCGCGCGCGGCGTGATCGATGCGGATGTGGATTTCCGCGAGGGCCGTGAATTGTGGGGCGGGGAGGGCAATGCCTCCGCACGGCTTCTGTCCGGGTCGGATATCGGTATCGTCGGCTTCGGCGATCTCGGGCGTGCGCTGAACCGCGTGCTATCCGGCTTCCGCGCGAGGATCCGCGTGTTCGATCCCTGGCTGCCGCCGTCGCTGCTGCGGGAAGCGGGCACCGAGCCGGCGTCCCTTGCGGATGTCCTCACCATGAGCGACTTCGTTTTCGTCGTGGCATCGGTGACCAGCGACAACAAGGGCTTTCTGGGCGCTGACGCCTTTGCCTCGATGCGCAAGGGCGCGGCCTTCATCCTGCTCAGCCGCGCCGACGTGGTGGACTTCCCGGCGCTGATGAATGCCGTCGGCTCCGGGCATATCGTGGCGGCAAGCGATGTCTATCCCGAGGAGCCCTTGCCGCTCGACCATCCGGTGCGCCGTCTCAAGGGTTTCGTGCGTTCCGCCCACCGGGCCGGCGCGCTCGACGTCGCCTTCAAGAGGATGGGCGACATGGTGCTGGAGGATATGGCGCTGATGGATCGCGGCCTGCCGCCGATGCGCTGCAAGCGCGCCGAGCGCGAAACCGTATCGCGCATGCGCTCCAAACCGGTGAGCGTCAACTGATGCAAAAGGCCGTGGCGGTGTCCCGCCACGGCCTTTTGTTTCGCAAGGGAAAATCAGGCCCGCTTGATCACCTTGATCAGCACGAGCAGGACCACCGCACCGATCGTCGCATGGAGGATGGCGGCGAGGATGCCGCTGCCCAGGCTGACGCCGATGGCGGGAAAGAGGAAACCGGCGATGAAGGCGCCGACGATGCCGACGACGATGTTGCCGATAAGGCCAAAGCCGAAGCCCGACACGATAAGGCCTGCGAGCCAGCCGGCAATGGCGCCGACGATCAGAAATACGAGAATGCTTTCGATGCCCATGATGTGCTCCCTATGACAGCTGAAGTCTGTCGGGACTGAATCTGGCAGTCTCTGCAAGGAAAGCAAGGGGCTGGCAGCGAAATCTCGCCGCTCAGAAGACCCGTACTTTTCCAGGCGTGCGCGTCGCGTCTATGTCGATCAGAAGATAGATTGCCGCAAGCGTGGTTGCTGCAATCAAAGTGGCGCCCAGCCCCAGAACAATCATTGTCCGTTCCTTCTGACGTCATTGCCAGTTGAGGACTTGTTGTACGCGCGCGAGCTTGCGCGGGGCTGATGTGAGAGGAAGCCACGTTAATTTTAGCAAAGCCAGAAGCTGCCAATGAACTATTAACCTTCAGGCAAGGAATTAACCATAAACATGGCTTTACACGTCGGAATGGGAAAATCGCCTTTTCTCACCCAGGCATGATGCCGAACCGTCGTACCGGGTCTGAGCCGGTATTCGAGTCTCATCGAATTTGATCATGGATCGACGGGCGGCATGCTCGTGCGCCGGAATTCAGGCGGCACGCCGCCGCGTGGCCACGGCCCGCGGGCCGGCCTTCTCCCCATGTGACAGTTCAGACGTCCGCCCGAAACGGCGGCCGGGCATTGTTGGTTTGGAGCGGATTGGTGCAGGAAATGCCGGCAGAACAGGCTCGAACGGGACAGGCAGCCAGCCTGCGCGACCGTTTGCGTTTTGCCGGGATGGAGACCACCCACGGCGATGCGCTGCGCCGCCACCGCCAGACCCTCGAGCGTCACGTCGAAACCGCGCTGCGCGATCTTTTCCAGCGTTTCCAGACATTCCCCGATGCCGCCAGGCATTTCCAGAGCGAGCGCCAGATCGATCGCCTCCACGATCTCCAGAGCGCGCATTGGAACGTGCTGACCGACGCCCGCTTTGACGGGCTTTATGCCGAGCGGGTCAAGGTTCTCTCCGACAGCGAAAGCCAGATGGGCCTCGATCCGCGCTGGCGCATCGCCGGCCACGCGGTCGTCATGGAGACGGTCGTCAACGGGCTGATCGAGGAATACTGGCCGAAATCCATCCTGCCCGGCGCCGGCAAGGCCCGTCGCAAGGAACTGTCCGAGCTCGTTTCCGCCTTCCTGCGCACGGCGATGATCGATGCGGAGATCGGTGTGTCGCTCCGCTTCAACGAATTGCGCCACAGCCACCACAAGGCGCTCGCCGAGCAACGCCGCGAAGACCGCGCCGAACTCGACCGAGTCTTCGGCGATACGATCCGGGGCCTTTCCCAGCTTGATTTTTCGGGCCGCGTCTCAGGCGAGATGCCCGATGCCTGGCGCGACATGGCGGAGACCCTGAACGCAGCGCTTGGTGAAATCCAGGCGCATCTTTCCTCGGCCGCCGCGCGCGCTGCCGAAGGCGATCGTCTTGCCGGCACGCTTGCCGATGGCGCCCATGCGCTTTCCGTCCGCTCGGGTGAGCAGTCGGCCACCCTGCTGGAGACCGCAAACGCACTTGGCGGCATCGTCGAACGCGTTCGCCAGACGCTTGCCGAAACCCGCAAGGCGCAGTCCGCCGCGCTGGCGACGCAGGATTCGGTCACCCGGAGCGGCAGCATCGTCGGCGAGGCCATGTCGGCCATGGCCGATATCGAGGCTTCCGCCGAGAAGATCGGCCAGATCATCGGCGTGATCGACGAGATCGCCTTCCAGACGAACCTTCTCGCGCTCAATGCCGGCATCGAGGCCGCGCGCGCCGGCGACAGCGGCCGCGGTTTCGCCGTTGTGGCGCAGGAAGTGCGCGCGCTTGCCCAGCGCTCCGCTGATGCCGCGCGTGAGATCAAGCAGCTGGTGACGGGCACGAAGGCGCAGGTCGAAGCGGGCGTCGAGCACGTCCACCGCACCCAGGATGCCATCGGCAGCATCGTCCGGCAGGTCGAAGGCATCAACGAAGCGATCACCGGCATCGTGCGCGAAAGCGCCGTCGATGCCGAGGGGCTGGAAGGCGTGGCCGCCGGTATCGACCGCGCGGGCCGCGCGCTCGAAACCGATGCCGGGGATGCCGGCCGCGTCGGCGCCATGGGCGGCGATCTTCACACGGTCATCCTGGAGCTCGGCCGCACGATCCGCGCATTCCGCGTCGCCGCACCCCGCGAGGAGCGCGCCGAGCGTCTTGCACAAGCGGCGCCGCGTGCCGTTGCGCGGGATATTCCGGCTCCGGCCGCTCCGCTCGATCTGCTGACGGCGCGGGCCGTCGGCCATGGAGGTTGAGATGACGAGCAGACGTCCCCGTCACTGGTTCTCCACGGCGCGCAGCCGGTCCTCGGAGGAAAACCAGCCGCCCGCACCGCGCAACACAATCTCGGTTTCGCTCAGACGCAGACAAGGAACACCGTAATGGCGAGCAAGAAAGCCGCTCAGAAAAGTCTAAGCCTTGCCCCGGTTCTCGATCTCAACGAGGCGACGGCGCTGCATGCGCAGCTCATGGGCCTCAAGGGCGGCCCCCTCGTCATTGACGCTTCGGCCGTCGAGCGCGTCGGTGCGCTCTGCGCGCAGGTTCTCATGGCCGGCGCGAAGAGCTGGGAAGAAGACAAGCAGCCGTTCACCTTCGCCAAGGTGTCCGAGCCGTTCATGAAAACCATGCAGCTTATCGGCGTGAACATTGATCACTTGCTGGCACAGGAGGCTAGGCAATGAAGAAGAAAGTACTGACCGTGGATGACTCCCGGACAATCCGGAACATGCTTCTCGTCACGCTCAACAATGCGGGCTTCGAGACCATCCAGGCCGAAGACGGTGTCGAGGGCCTCGAGGTTCTGGAAACCTCCAATCCCGATGTCATCGTGACCGACATCAACATGCCGCGCCTTGACGGCTTCGGCTTCATCGAGGGCGTTCGCCGCAATGAGAAGTTCCGCGCGATCCCGATTCTCGTCCTGACGACGGAAAGCGATGCGGAGAAGAAGAACCGCGCACGCCAGGCCGGCGCCACGGGCTGGATCGTCAAGCCGTTCGACCCGACCAAGCTGATCGACGCAATCGAGCGCGTAACCGCCTAATTCACGAAGTCCGGGATTCCTGCCGATGGATATGAACGAAATCAAAGAGATCTTCTTCCAGGAGTGCGAAGAGCAGCTCGCGGAATTGGAATCCGGGCTTTTGAAGCTGAATGACGGCGACCGCGATCCCGAAACGGTCAACGCCGTTTTCCGCGCTGTCCATTCGATCAAGGGCGGCGCCGGCGCCTTCGGTCTCGACGATCTCGTCTCGTTCGCCCATGTGTTCGAGACGACGCTGGATTGCGTTCGATCCAACAAGCTGGAACCGACCCAGGATGTCCTGAAGGTCATGCTGAAATCCGCCGACGTGCTGGCGGACCTCACCAATGCCGCCCGTGACGGCGGCAGTGTCGATGAAGCGCGCAGCCGCACGCTCATCCGGGAACTGGAGGCGCTCGCGCACGGCGAGACGCACGCCGCGGAACCCGCTGCACCGAAGCCGGTTGCTGCCGCATCGAAGCCGGCCGAACCCGCACCGGTCGTCGCAAAGCCCGACGTCAATGACGAGGGTTTCCAGCCGATCCCGTTCTCCTTCGGCGATTTCGACGACGAGCCGGCTGCGCAATACGTTCCGACCTGCCAGATCGTCTTCCGGCCCAACCGGGAACTCTATGCCAAGGGCAACGAAGCCGTACTCCTGCTGCGCGATCTTTCCCGCCTCGGCGAGATGAGCGTCTACTGCGACATGGACAGGCTGCCGCCGCTGGACAAGATGAACCCGGAGGAAGCCTATTTCTCCTGGAAGGTGTCCGTCACCACCGACAAGGGCGAGGACGGCGTGCGCTCCGTCTTCGAATTTGCCGAATGGGACTGCGAACTCGATGTCCGCACGATCGAGGAAGAGATCGTGGGTGACGCGGCCGACGATGACGAGCCGCCGATGCAGGCCGTTCCTTTCGATCTTTCGCTGCTCGAGGACGGCCCGGCCGCCGGCGGCGAGGAAGAGCCCGTTGCCAGCGAAAGCGACGCGGCGGCCGCCATTGCCGCCGCCGACACCGCCAGCAAGGTCGCACAGGTCGCAAGCCGCGCCGCCGAAAACGCCAAGGCGGCAGCCGCAGCGGCCACGGCCGCGCAGGCAAACCAGGCGTCCGCTGCCGGCCAGACCATCCGTGTCGACCTCGATCGCGTCGACCGCCTGATCAACCTCGTCGGCGAGTTGGTCATCAACCAGGCCATGCTCTCGCAGAGCGTCGTCGAGAACGACAACAACGGCGTCAGCTCCATCAATATGGGCCTCGAGGAGCTGCAGCAGCTCACCCGCGAGATCCAGGATTCGGTGATGGCGATCCGCGCGCAGCCGGTAAAGCCGGTGTTCCAGCGCATGGCCCGCACCGTTCGTGAAATCGCCGACATCACCGGCAAGTCCGTTCGCCTCATCACCGAGGGCGAGAACACCGAAGTCGACAAGACCGTCATCGACAAGCTCGCCGAGCCGCTGACGCACATGATCCGCAATGCGGTTGACCACGGCCTGGAAATGCCGGAGAAGCGCGAGGCGCTCGGCAAGAACCCCGAAGGCACGGTCCGCCTGACCGCGAAGCACCGCTCGGGCCGCATCGTCATCGAGCTTGCCGATGACGGCGCCGGCATCAACCGCGAGAAGGTGCGCCAGAAGGCGATCGACAACGACCTGATCGCCGCCGATGCGAACCTGTCCGACGAGGAAATCGACAACCTGATCTTCCACGCCGGCTTCTCCACCGCCGACAAGGTGTCGGACCTCTCCGGCCGCGGCGTCGGCATGGATGTGGTCAAGCGCTCGATCCAGGCGCTCGGCGGGCGCATCTCCATCTCGTCCAAGCCCGGCCAGGGTTCGGTCTTCACCATGAGCCTGCCGCTGACGCTCGCCGTGCTCGACGGCATGGTGGTGACGGTCGCCGGCCAGACGCTCGTCGTGCCGCTCACGGCCATCGTCGAGACGCTCCAGCCGGAAGCCTCCGCCATTCATTCGTTCGGCGCCTCGCAGCGGCTCATCTCGATCCGCAATTCGTTCTGCCCGCTGGTGGATGTCGGACGGATCCTCAATTTCCGTTCTACGCAGGCCAACCCGATGGACGGCGTTGCGCTCCTCGTGGAATCGGAAGGCGGTGGCCAGCGCGCCCTCATGGTCGATGCGATCCAGGGTCAGCGCCAGGTCGTCATCAAGAGCCTCGAGGCCAACTACACCCACGTTCCCGGCATCGCGGCTGCGACCATCCTGGGCGACGGACGGGTGGCTCTTATCCTTGACGTCGACGCCGTTGTCGCCGCGTCCCGCGGCCAGCCCCTTCGCCAAGACATCTCGCTTGCTGCCACCGGTTGAGACGCCATGACGTACGCGGTCAAGAATCTCATCGACGGACATGAACTGATCGCCTTTAGGATCGGCGACCAGGAATTCTGCGTGAACATCATGTCCGTGCGGGAAATCCGTGGATGGACCCCGGCGACGCCGATGCCGCACGCACCGCCGCATGTGCTCGGCGTGATCAACCTGCGTGGCGCGGTGCTGCCCATCATCGACATGTCGCAGCGTCTCGGCATGAAGCGCACCGAGCCGACCGTCCGCCATGTCATCATCGTCGCGCAGGTTGGACCGGCGGCGGTGGGGCTGCTCGTGGATGCAGTGTCGGACATCCTGACCATCACGGACGAAAACATCCAGCCCACGCCCGACATCGCGAACGAGACGGAGAAGGCCTATGCGCGCGGCATTCTCGCGATCGAAGGCCGCATGATCTGCCTCATCGACCTCGGCGTCCTGTTCCCGCATATCGAAAGTGAAGCCGCATGACCTATTCTCCGGCCATCGATACAAGGCAATCTCCGGACGAATGCCTCGCAAGCGGCGAGTATCCGCTGACGCGTCGCGACCTCTCCGAGATCGCGGCGATGATCTATGCGGATGCCGGCATCTACCTCAACGAGACGAAGGCCTCGCTCGTCTATTCGCGCCTGTCGAAGCATATCCGCCAGCTCGGCCTCAAGGGCTTCCGGGACTATTGCGCGCTTGTGTCCTCTCCGGAGGGTGCCGGCCCGCGCAAGGAGATGCTGTCGCATCTGACGACGAATTTCACGCGCTTCTTCCGTGAGAACCATCATTTCGAGCATCTTCGCAGCGATGTGCTGCCGGAGCTCCTTGCCCGTGCGCGCAACGGCGGCCGCGTGCGCATCTGGTCGGCGGCCTGCTCCGACGGGCAGGAACCCTACTCGATCGCCCTTACGGTACTCTCGATGATGCCGAATGCGGCGGATTACGATTTCCGCATCCTGGCGACCGATATCGACCCCAAGATCCTGGCGATCGCCCGCTCCGGCGCCTATGACGCGACGGCGCTCGAAACCGTCGAACCGGCGATGCGCAAGCAGTTCTTCCGCGAGACCGAGATCGCCGGCCGCCAGAAATGGCAGATCGACGACCGGGTGAAGCGCCTCATTACCTTCAACGAACTGAACCTGATGGCCCAGTGGCCGTTCAAGGGGCCGTTCGATGTCATCTTCTGCCGCAACGTCGTCATCTATTTCGACGAGCCGACGCAGGTGCGGATATGGTCCCGCTTCGCCGACATGCTCGCCGACAACGGCCATCTTTACATCGGTCATTCCGAGCGCGTTTCGGGCGATGCGAAGGGGCAGTTCGACAATATCGGCATCACGACCTACCGCTACACGGGCAAGAACAGGGGGAGGGGCGCATGACGGCACCCGCACGCGTACTTGTCGTCGACGATTCACCGACCATGCGCGGCCTGATCACGGCCGTGCTCAACGCCGATCCCGACGTGACCGTCATCGGCCAGGCCGGCGACGCGATGGAAGCCCGCAACGCGATCAAGCAGCTCGATCCCGATGTCGTGACGCTCGACATCGAGATGCCGAACATGAACGGGCTGGAGTTTCTCGACAAGATCATGAAGCTTCGCCCCATGCCGGTGATCATGGTCTCGACCCTGACCCATCGCGGTGCCGAAGCGTCCTTGATGGCGCTGGAGATCGGCGCGTTCGATTGTGTCGGCAAGCCGCAACCGGGCGAGGTTCGTCCCTTCAGCGACCTTGCAGAGAAAGTGAAGGCGGCCGCCCGCTCGCAGCGCCGGTTGCGCACCGATCCGCCGCCCATCGCGCCAGTCGCGGTGCATGCCAGTCCCAGCACCTACAGGCCTGGCCGCAAGATCATCGCCATCGGCGCGTCGACGGGTGGCGTCGAAGCGTTGATCACAGTTTTGCAGAAATTTCCGGTGAACTGCCCGCCGACCGTCATCACCCAGCACATGCCGTCGACCTTCACCAAGAGCTTCGCCGACCGTCTGAACAGGCTCTGCGCGCCCGTCGTGCAGGAGGCCACGGACGGCGCGCGCCTGGAAATCGGCAAGATCTACCTGGCACCCGGTGGCGAGCGTCACCTGCAGGTCGCCAATCCGCACGCCCCCTGTTGCCGTCTCGTGGACCGCGATCCCGTCAACGGTCACCGTCCTTCGGTGGATGTGCTGTTCGATTCGGTTGCGGAACTTGCCGGCCGCAACGCTGTCGGCGCCATTCTCACCGGAATGGGCCGGGACGGTGCGGCGGGACTTTTGAAGATGCGCCACGCCGGGGCGCGGACCATCGGCCAGAATGAGAAAACCTGCGTGGTTTATGGAATGCCCAGGGTCGCTTTCGAGCTGGGCGCCGTGGAACACCAGTTTCCACTCTCCTCCATCGGCGAGGAAATCCTGAAGATCACTGCGGCCATAGAGAAGGAAGCGAACAATGTCTCTCGCTGAAAAAATAAAAGTCCTGATCGTCGACGATCAGGTGACCAGCCGTCTGCTTCTGGGTGATGCCCTGCAGCAGCTCGGCTTCAAACAGATCACGGCGGCCGGCGACGGTGCGCAGGGCATGGCCATCATGACCCAGCAGCCGCACCATCTCGTCATCTCCGACTTCAACATGCCGAAGATGGACGGGATCGAGTTCCTCCAGGCGGTGCGGTCCAACCCCACCACCAAGAAGGCGGCCTTCATCATCCTCACCGCGCAGGGCGACCGCGCGCTGGTACAGAAGGCGGCCGCGCTCGGTGCGAACAACGTTCTGGCCAAGCCATTCACCATCGAAAAGATGAAGGCGGCGATCGAAGCCGTGTTCGGGGCATTGAAATGATATCAGATGCCGCGGCCCGCCGCGTCCACGTCATCCAGGGCGAGTACAAGGTCGTCAACGATCCGAATGTGGTGTTGACCACCATCCTCGGTTCGTGCGTGGCCGCCTGCATGCGTGACCCGGTCGTTGGCGTCGGCGGCATGAACCATTTCCTGCTGCCGGGCTCTGCCGGGGCGCTTGCCTCGGGCGGTGACGCCACACGCTACGGCGTCCACCTGATGGAGCTGTTGATAAACGGCATGCTCAAGCAGGGCGCGCGACGCGACCGGCTGGAGGCAAAGATCTTCGGCGGAGCAAGGACGATGGCGCGCTTCTCCAATGTCGGGGAGCAGAATGCGCTCTTCGCGCGGCAGTTCCTGACGGATGAAGGCATCAAGATCGTCGGCGAAAGTACGGGTGGCGAATACGGCCGAAAGTTGGAATACTGGCCTTCGTCGGGCCGCGCCCGGCAATATGCGCTGACGGGCGTGGAGATGCAGAAGACGGTGGCGCTGGAACAGCGTCCCGTGCCTGTCGCCAAACCGGCGGAAAGCTCGATCGAATTCTTCTGAGCGGCGGGGGCGTCGCGAGGAAATGCAAGTGTGACGTGATTGCGTACCGGCAGTGGCAACAGCGCCGCCGGGCGTCGACGGGAGAAGGGTCCCCCATGAAAGCCGAGTATCTGACGACAGCGAGTGTGATGGAGGAAGCCCTTCCTGATGTCCTCATGCGGATCGTTTCCGAGTTGCACGACGTCGCCTACCTGATAGAGCGCATCGAGCCGCAGCTCGCTGCCGTGCATGGCGAGGCCTCCGCCGACGATGCCGAGCGCATGATGGTGTTGCAGGGCCTGGACCTCGCCGTCCAGAAGACGCGGGGGCTTGCGGAATTCATCGATACGATCACCGGCAGCATTCCCGGGGGGTGGATCGTCGATGTCACCACGGCGCTCAATCTCGTGAAGCTTGCGGATATGCAGAAGGCGCTGAGCAACGGAACCCGGCATGGACACTCCCAGCCGCTCGGCAAGGCTGTCGGCGATTTCGAAGCCTTCTGATTGATCTGAAACGGTAATTCTCGATGTGTAGCGGCGCCGGACAGGCGCCGTTTTTGTTTTCCCGCACTCTTCGCAGGCGCAGCACCGCCATGTTCGCGCAAGTTTCGCCGTCTAGTCTCCATCCCGGATCAGTCAGGTCCGCGTATTCCATGGAGCAGATCGGCGTGCGGAAATGCCGGTCCCGTTCCACGAGATTGAAAATGCGTCTGAACGCGCCGGCATGTTGCCCGGCAGGCAGGCGACTAGTCCGTGCGGGAACAGAATGAATCTGTTGGAACAGTTGACGAAAGTCTACAAGAACCTGGCTTCGCTGGGGCAGGCGAAACTCGCGATGCTCGCAGGGGCCGCGGTGGTGTCGATCGGCCTGGTGCTTGCCGCCGGTATCCTTGTGAACAAGCCCGCCTACGAGACGCTTTATGTCGGTCTGGAAAAGTCCGATGTGAACCAGATCAGCATGGCTCTCGCCGAGGCCAGCATCGATTTCAACACGGGAACGGACGGTGCCAGCATCGCGGTTCCCGTCGGCCAGACCGGCAAGGCCCGGCTCTATCTCGCCGAGCGCGGCCTGCCGAGCAGCGCCAATTCCGGTTACGAACTCTTCGACAAGGTCGGTTCTCTCGGTCTCACCTCCTTCATGCAGGAGGTGACGCGCGTTCGTGCCCTCGAGGGCGAAATCGCCCGCACCATCCAGCAGATCAGCGGCATCGCCGCAGCCCGCGTCCATATCGTGATGCCGGAGCGCGGCAACTTCCGCAAAGCCGACCAGGTTCCGACAGCCTCCGTCATGATCCGCGCCAGCGCGCAGGCCGGGCGCGAATCGGCGGCTGCGATCCGCCACCTGGTCGCCGCATCCGTTCCAGGCCTCGAGGTGGATGGCGTGACCATTCTCGATTCGGCCGGCCAGCTCCTGGCGTCCGGCGACGATCCTGAAAAGGGCATGCTCAATCGCTCGCTGACCGCCGTACAGACGGTGCAGAGCGAGATGGAACGCAATATCGAGAAGGCGCTCGCACCCTTCCTCGGCATGGACAATTTCCGCGCCAGCGTGACCGCCGCGCTCAACACCGATACCCAGCAGATCCAGGAAACCGTCTACGATCCGGAATCGCGCGTCGAGCGCTCCGTGCGTGTGACGCGCGAAAGCCAGAAGTCCAAGCAGCAGGCCACCAACAAGGCCGCGACCGTCGAGCAGAACATTCCGCAGGGCGGCCCGCAGGGCAACGGTGACGGTCCGCAGTCGAGCGACGAGGCGGACAAGAAGGAAGAGCAGACCAACTACGAGATCAACAGCAAGACGGTCGCCACCGTGCGTAACGGCGTTGCGGTGGAGAAGCTGTCCGTCGCCGTCGTCGTCAACCGCGCCCGCATTGCCGCCATGGTGGGCGAACCCGCCGATCAGGCGAAGATCGACGCCTATCTCGCGGATATGCAGAAGATCGTCTCCTCCGCGGCCGGCCTCAACGCCGATCGTGGCGACGTCGTCACCATCACCGCGATGGAATTCCTCGACCACCAGCTGCTGGACGATGCGGTGCCTGGCCCGGGCGTCATGGAAGTGCTGACGCGCAATCTCGGCGGCATCATCAATGCGCTTGCCTTCGTCGGCGTGGCTTTCCTGGTCGTATGGTTCGGCCTGCGCCCTGCGGTCCGCTCGGTGACGGGCGGCGGTGCCGGGGCCAATGCGCTCGAAAGCGATGCGGCCGGCCTCGAACTGCCGGACTTCTCTCCTGCCGCCGGCATCGGCGGCCCGGGCGCCACCCTCATGGATGGCTTCGGCGCGGACTTCGGCTTCGACAGCACCGACGATCTTCTCAATGCCGGCGACGACGGCGAGGGCGCCTTCAACCGTCGCGTCAAGGAAGGCCCGGAACGTCGCCTCAGCCGCATGGTCGAGATCAGCGAAGAGCGTGCCGCAAAGATCCTGCGCAAGTGGTCCGCAGAAAAAGAAGCCGCCTGACCGCCTGTCACACGAAAACGTCTCCAAGAGCGCGGCCCCAACCGGGTCGCGTTCTGCTTTTCGTACCGGGATTTGTGTGTTTTTTGGCGGCGAAGTGTTGCGCCGGCGCAACATTTTCGGCGCTGAGTTCGCGGCATTTCCTTCAAGATTGCGCCCATTTTGGGACGCCGCCATTCACGGACGCGTGAATGCGAAAAAAATTTTGCGCTGCGATAGCAGCTGGTGCCGGGTGTGTATCACCGGATTTTCCTGATTTAGGGTTTCCCGAAATACGGGCGAGGGCAACGCGCAGAAAATAATGAATGGTTAACAAATGGTTAACCGCTCAGTTCATTCCTGCCGGGGCAGCGCCACAAAAAGCAAATCACCTGCGCGAAGGCGATTCACAGAAGCCGGCAAAAGTAAATCCCGAGAAGGGGGCCATGGTCTTTGAAGGAGGTCGATGTACACTTTAGTTACTGATTCGTTTGGTGATTCCCGTCGATGCGGCCTGATCGGAAAACAGATTCGGACGGTTCCGAACTGTG
Organism: Shinella sumterensis; assembly: GCF_004514425.2. GTDB lineage: Bacteria > Pseudomonadota > Alphaproteobacteria > Rhizobiales > Rhizobiaceae > Shinella > Shinella sumterensis. The sequence goes on along the minus strand of NZ_MYFN02000012.1, from coordinate 102,795 downwards.
ACGATAAGGAGGCGGGGTCTTCCAGTCGGGATCGGAACAGGGGGCTATCATGGAAACGATGCGGTCGGATGCAGCGGCCTGGGAATCTTATGGATTCTCCGCCGAATCTGGTGAGCGTAAGAGTGCGCGTGAAATTCTTCTTCAGGAGCTTGGGCGCTGTGCGGATCCCGCCGGCCTTTCGCCGGGACTGAAGGCATTAACCGATTACGTCAGCGCGTCGCATTATCTTCTCGTCCGGCACGACGCCTCGCCCGAAGCGGGCCTCGATGTCGTCGTCGCGTCCGACTGGCCGTTCGACATGGTGCGCGGCATTGCCCGGACGGTGGGGGCATCCCAGTCGCGGATGAGCGAGCTGGAAAAGTGCTTTTCCCTCCTCAAACCGTGCTTCCACCATCTGGCCGACAACGTGGCGGTGCCGAGAGGCGTCAGCCGTGAATATTGCGTCATCGCATTCCATGTCGGGCGGGTGCGCATGTCGCTCCTTCTCCTCTTTCCGGAGCATTTCATCCTCTCCCAGAGCAAGCTGCGCGATGTCGGCATCATGACCGGCTACTTCGCGAGCGTTTGCTGCGAAGGCGCCATCCTCCGGCAGGACCGGGATATGGAGTTGACGGACCGGGAGATCGAATGCCTCTACTGGATCGCGGAGGGCAAGACGAGCGGCGAGATCGCCGTCATTCTCGGCATCTCGCGCAACACGATCAACAACTACATCACCAGCGTCATGCGCAAGACGGCGACGAAGACCCGGTCGGAGGCGATCGCCTGGGCCGTTCGTCACAGCCTGGTGTGAGGAGGAGCGTCGTGGAAATCCAGCTCTCCGCCCCGCTCATCTCCGAAGCCGAAATCCGCCTGGCCCGGCCGCCGAAATCCGTGCGCGCGGCCGATTTCGTCTCCCGCCTCCAGGTCATGCAGACGGTGCTCGGCGCCGAGCACTTCGCCGTGCTGCGCCTCTCGGGCCAGGGCCTGCCCACCGCACGCAAGTTCAGGCTCGCGCTGCACAACTGGGCCCAGGATGTCGACCGCAAGGCCGACCAGCTGCTGGGCGCCTACGATGCGGCGATGCTGGCGCATCTGGAAGCCTCCATGCTGCCCCTTATCTGGGAAGGCGCCGGCGGCAACCAGTTCGCCGTGGCGGGCGCCGAGCTCTTCACCGCGCGCCTGCCGGCCGGGGTGCTGCCGTGGTCGGGCATAGCCTTTCCTGTCAGGCTCGGCGCTCAGGGGAACGGCTACGTCGTCTTCATCGGCAACTTCATCGCACCGTCCGGCGACCTGACGGTGGACCTGCACATGCAGAGCTGCCAGATCCTGATCGACATGCTGGCCGCAGACGAGAAGAAGCTCACGCCCGCGGAGGCCCTGAGCGAACGCGAGATCGCCTGCCTCCAGATGGCGGGTGACGGCTGCATTTCCGAGGTGATCGCCGAGAAGATGGGCCTTTCCGTGCACACGGTGAACGCCTATCTCGGAACGGCGACGACGAAACTCGACGCCGTCAACCGCATCCAGGCCATCGCGAAGGCCATCCGGCTCGGCTACATCACCTGATGATGCCAAGCGGCCATGCAGGCGCATGGTCGTGGCCTCTGCCGTGCGTTTAATGGGCGTGATGAGACGCCGCGTCGCCCTTCACGTAGCGCGCTTCCTGCAGGCTTCTGCGCAGGAAATCCGTGTTGTCATTGGGGTCGGCGGCCGGGTCGCTGAAGGCGACATGCGTGACTTCGACACCCGCGACATCCTTCTGGAGCATCAGGCGCGCATAGACGGTCACGCCCTGCGGACGGATCTCCATGTCCAGCGTCACCTCCGGCTCCGTATCCCAGTCGAGGCGATAGTCGCCGCCGGCGCCGAAATTGATGGTGCCGGGCAGGAAATAGAGTTCGGCGGCCGAAGAGACCAGATCGGCCAGGTTCCCGTAGCACTCGAAACGCAACAACGACACGAGATCGGCGGCATCGAGCAGTCTGAGCTCAGTGGCGACCGGGCAGATTGCTTCGGCAACAATCTTCTCGCGTTCTGCGGAATAGGTGCATTTTCTCATCGGATTTAATTTACCCGTCTGGTCTGGGGCGAAGCTGCATAAACCCGGTGAATCAGCTCCGCCACTGCTTTGTAGAACACCGGCGGAATGACACTATCCACCGAGACTTGCGCAAACATTGAGCGTGCGAGCGGCGGATCTTCGAAAACGGGTATGCCATTCTCCTCCGCAATCTCGCGGATCTTGAGGGCGATGAGGTCCTGGCCCTTGGCCACCACGACCGGCGCGTCGCCTTCCTCCCTGACATATCGCAGCGCGACCGCGAAGTGAGTCGGGTTGGCGATGACGAGGGTGGCGCGCGGCACCGCGGTGATCATGCGGCGGCGGATGCGGTCGCGCTGGATGGAGCGCATGCGTGCCTTGACGATCGGGTCGCCCTGCGCCTGCTTCATTTCCTCCTTCACCTCCTGCTTCGTCATCATGAGCTCGGTGAACCAGTGATGGCGCGTCCAGGCGAAGTCGATGGCGGCAATGATGGCGGTGGCGAAGAGGATGATCAGCAGGACCTTGTTGACGTCCGAACCCATCATGTAGAGCAGGGTTGCGGGCTCGGAGAACATCGTGTCGAGCGACGAGAAGTAGTTGGTCTGCATCATGATGCCGACGACCAGCGACACGAGCATGATCTTGATCAGCGACTTCACGAATTCGACAAGCCCCTGCTTGCCGAAGAGGCGGGTGAGGCCCTTGATCGGGCTCAGCCGGTTCATCTGCGGCCGCACGCGCTCCAGTACGGGGCTCGGCAGGTTCTGGAAGACTGACGAGGCAACGCCAAAGACCATCATCATGATGAGGATGGGCAGGAGAAGGCCGCCCGCTTCCCAGCCGAGATGGCGGAAGATGGCGATGACGTCCGTGCCGGATTTCAGGTTCCAGGCTTCGGGCTGTTCGAAGAAATCCCGCAGCGTCTCGTTCATCCGCGCCACGCCGCCGGGCAGGAAGAAGACGAGATAGACATAGATGGCGAGCGTCGAGGCGAAGATCGTGACCTCGCGGGAGAACGGCGTGTTGCCTTTCTCCATGGCGTCGCGAATCTTCTTCTCGGTCGGAAGCTCTGTTTTGCTGTCCTTGTCGTCGTCGTCAGCCACTCGCGCGCTCCGGCTTGATCAGCCTGCCAGAAAAGCAGGCGGCCCGAACCCCCACAGGAGATTCGGGCCGAAAATACGCTCGGCTTGCAGGATCAGCCTGTCAAGGCGGATCAGGCGGCCTGGGCTTCCTGTTCCTTTTCCTTCAACTGGATTTGTCCGGCTGCGGCGAGGCGGATCGCTTCCTGGGTGATGGAGCGGCGGGCGATGGCGATTTCGCGCGGATTGCCCTGGTCGCCGGCGGCGAGGTCCGATTCGATCATGCGGCGCTGGCGCGCGCCGATGGCGGAAAGCACCGATTCGCGCAGTTCCATCGATGCGCCGCGCAGGGCAGCGGTGATGATGTCGCCGGACACGTCGTTGAACAGCGACACGCGGCTGCGCTGCGGCATGTAGAGGACGTCCTCGAAGAGGAAGATCTTCGGGCGAACCTTCTTGACCGATTCGGTCGAGACCGTTTCGAGCGAGGCGAGCATTTCGTCGACCTGGGATTTTTCCAGTTCGTTCATGAGGTCGGCCACCTTGTTCGAGCCGACCGAGTTGCGCTCCGCATCCAGCGCCGAGATCATCTCGATGACGCGCGCTTCGACGATCGCGGTCGCCTTGGGGCTTGCGTCCTTCAGGTTGACGGTACGGTTGATGATGTCGGCGCGATGGTCTTCCGGAATTTCCAGCAGCACCTTGGCGCCGAAGGAGGACGGCATCATCGACAGGATATAGGCGATCGTCTGGGGGTGCTCGTTGAGCAGGAAGCGCGCCACGAAGACCGGATCGGCATCCTGAAGGCGATCCCAGATCGTCGTTTCGAACGCCTGGAAGGCGGCGCGGCGGCCAAGCAGGCCATCCACCTCGTCCGGCGTCAGGCCTTCCTCGAGAATGCCTTCCATCATCTTGGCGTTGTCCATGAGGCCCGCGCCTTCGGTGAACAGGTCCTCGAACTCGTTGACGAGGTCGATCAGTTCGTGTGGGGGAATGGCGCGCAGGTTCTGAGCCGCGGCGATGATGGCCTGCAGTTCACTCTGGGTGAAATACTTCAGAAGCTTGCCGGCGACACCCTTGCCCATGGCAAGCAGCACCGCTGCGGCTTTTTCCACCGGCGACAGCGGCGAACCAAGCGCCGTGGACGTGCCGAAATTTTCGAAATCCATCATGGATTGTCCCCCTGACCCCTTCAGCGGGTATCAGACTTTGCGTGTACTCTTCACTTCGATGAGCTTCACCCCGAAACGGGTGTCGTCGTTTTCCAGAACCGTAATTTCACCGCGGCCGATGACACGGCCGTTGACCATCACCTCGACGGGCTCGCCGATCCTGCGGTCGAGCGCGATCGTCGCGCCTTCGCTGAGGTTCATGAGGCCGGAGACCTGCATCTGCGACGAGCCGAGAACGATCTGTAGATCGATCGGGATATCCATGATGAGGTCGAGGTTGGACTGCATGGCGCTGCCCGGACGCGGCGTTTCCTTCACCTCGGTGGAGAAATCGCTGCCGGCGCCGAAATCCGAGCCGCCAAAATTCGAGCCACCGAAATCGGTGCCCCCGAAATCGGTACTTGCCGCGCCGCCGCCGAAATCACCGCCGAAGGCCGCCAGCGGGTCGTCGTCGAGGGTGGCGGGAACGCCGCCGTCGAACGTCGCGTCCTGTTGGAGAACGCCGCGCAGGTCGTCGATCGCCTGCTCCAGTTCCTGGTCGCCCGCATTGATGGAAGGCGTGATGTCGTCAGCGATGGGTGTCTTCTTGGGTGCCATAAGATCACTATTCCATTCGAAACTTGCCTGAGGCTAGCCGCCGGCCGAAGCCGGATGCGAACTATCCGATGATGTGCTGGAGGATGTCGTCCTCCGAGCCGTAGGTATCCTTGACGCGAACCGTGTAGCGGGCGCCCGACCGCCCGAACTCGCAGACATAGAGGTTGCGGCCGTTGGCGTTCACGTCGACGCGCACGTCGCCCGCTTCGTTGAAGGGGATGATGTCGCCGGGTTGCAGGCGGCTGATCGTGTCGAGCGTCTGCGGCTCCAGGTGAATGCGCGCCTCCAGCGTCACCTTCGAGCGGCGGACCTGCTCGCTGAGCTGCTCGCTCCACTCGGCGCGGGTCTTCGCCACATTCGCCGGCCTTGGCGCGGCGATGACGGATTTCAGCAGCGTCGCCTGCGGAATGACGACATGGAAGGTCGAGAGGACGGGCCCGATGCCGACGGCCATGTTGACCATGGCGACATGCGCGTTCTGTGTGCCGTCTTCGACGGGCTTGCGCAGTTCCGCGTTGTGCGCGGCGCCGAGCAGGGGTTCGAAGCTGGTCGCGCTGGAAACCGCGGTTTTCAGGACGCCGGAGATGCGGTCGAACATCATGGCCGCGACGTCGAGTTCGATCTTCGAAAGGGGCCGCGGCTGCGGGTCCTCGATGGAATCGCTGACGGCGCCGAGCATGTTCTCGACAAGCGTGATGATGAGCGGGCTGTCGCAGATCAGGGTGAAATGCTCGCACCAGTCGCGCAGCGACGCATCGCAGAAGGCCATGGCGCCGCCGAGGCCTTCCGTCAGTTCTCCGAACTTGCCCATCGTAAAGCCGGCATAGGAGACGGCGACCTCGAAGCCGAGTTCGCTTTCCAGCATGTCCGGAAGGAATTCGGAGAACACGTCGCCGAGCGTGGCGCAAAGCTTGGAGACCGTCTCGCGGTCGCCGAGCTTGCCGGTGAGGCGCGCAAGAACGATCGGATCCATGGACGGGGCTGCGGTTACGGTCGCTGTGCTCATCGATCAGGCCGCCTTCGTATCGCCGCCGCCACCGGGATTCATCATCTCCTGTTCCACGGCGTCGATGGACGGGCGCTCATAGGAGGAGATGGTCTTGCGGCCGTATTCCAGGGCAACCTGCGGAACGGAGCCGTTCATGTAGGCGAGGAGCGTCTGCTTGACGATGACGTAGAGGCGATTCTGCTTTTCGCGCACCACCTTGATGTTGGTGGTGATGGGCGTGACGATGGAATAGGACAGGAAGATGCCGAGCATGGTGCCCACGAGCGCCGAGCCGATGAGGCCGCCGAGCACTTCGGGGGATTCGTTGATCTTGCCCATCGCCTTGATGACCCCGAGAACGGCGGCGATGATGCCGATGGCCGGGAAGGCGTCGCCCATGGTGGAGAGCGCCTGGTAGGGCTTCATCTTGTCGCGCGTGATCGTCTGGATTTCCTCGTCCATCAGCGCCTCGATCTCGTGGCTGCGGGCATTGCCGATGATGATGAGGCGGACGTAGTCGCAGATGAAGGCCGTCAGTTCCTTGTTGGCGAGAACCGTCGGCGCGGACTGGAAGATGGGCGACTCTGCCGGGTTGTCGATATGGGCCTCGATCTCGTTGCGCGACTTGGTGCGCAGGTCCCGCATCAGGCTGTAGAGCACCCCCAGCGTATCGAGATAGTGGCGTTCCTTCGGCACCTTGTGCTTGAAGGCTTCCCCGAGCGCCTTGCCGGTTTCCTTGATCACCTTCATCGTGTTGGCGACGATGAAGCCGCCGACCCCGGCGCCGCCGATGATCAGGAGCTCGAATGGCTGGTTGAGCACCTCGACATGGCCGCCCATGGCCATGAAGCCGCCGAGGATACAGCCGATGGTGACGATGAGGCCGATTACAATGTTCATAAGCGCAGGTGTCCCGACACAGTTCTGACCCTTCCGGAAATACGGTTCCAGCCTTGCGTGAAGCTGTACCAGAGGGTGGGTTCGCGGATCAGGTTCGCACAAGCAAAACCCCGCAGGATCATGGTTCAGAACGGGCCTTCGCGCCCTCGTGAACCCTGATCGGCGGGCCATCGTGACGACCACCTATACGAGCTACAAGCTGATTTCCTCGGACCTCCAGACATCGCTGACGCGCGTGTCGGAGCAGCCGGACGTCAAGCGCGAGACCGAATATTACCTGTCGAAGATCGGCGACGTGAAATCGATCGACGACTTCTTCGCCGACAGCCGTCTTTACAACTACGCCATGAAGGCGCACGGCCTCGACGACATGGCCTATGCCAAGGCTTTCATGCGCAAGGTGCTGACGGAGGGCGTCGACGAGAAGGGCGCCTTCGCGAACCAGCTTTCCGACACACGCTACAAGGCCTTGGCCGAATCGCTGAACTTCGCCCGCCACGGCGAGCTGGCGACCACCTTCGAGCGCGCCCAGAAAGGCATTGCCGACAAGTACATGCGCCAGACGCTGGAGGTCAGCGCCGGCGAGGACAATACCGGCGTGCGGCTCGCGCTCTATTTCGAACGCATGGCCTCGTCCATCACGTCGGGCTATTCCATCATCGCCGACGATGCGCTGGCGCAGGTCGTGCGCACGGCATTCCAGCTTCCTGCCGAGTTCGCGGCGACCGATGTGGACCGCCAGGCCGCATACTACGAGGACATCCTTGACCTCGACGACCTCAAGGATCCCGCGAAGGTCGGCAAGCTCCTCGAGCGCTTCACCGCGATGTGGGAACTCGAAAACCCCTCCGGCAGCTACGATCCGCTGACCGTTTTCCAGCCGTCCAGCCTGACAGGCATTTCGACGGACCTGCTTCTTTCCATCAACAACCTGAAACTCGGAGGCCGCTGAGCATGCAGACCGGGCTTTATGTCTCGCTTTCGTCCCAGATTGCACTCGACCGCCGCATGGCAACGCTTGCCGATAACGTCGCGAACTCCACGACTGTCGGTTTCCGCGCCACCGAAGTGAAGTTCAACCAGGTCGTCAGCGACCAGAAGAACGCCGATGTCGCCTTCGTTTCGCAGGGCGAGGAATTCCTCTCGACCCGCAACGGCGGCATGACGCAGACCAACGGCGCGCTGGATTTCGCCATCAAGGGCGACGCCTGGTTCCAGGTGGAAACGCCGGCCGGCGCGACGCTCACCCGCGACGGGCGCTTCACCCTGACGGAGGCGGGCGAGCTCGTCACGCTGAACGGCTATCCCGTGCTCGATGCCGGCGGCGGTCCGATCCAGATCGACGGCAATGCCGGCCCGATCACGCTCAGTGCAGACGGCCAGCTCAACCAGAATGGCCGGCCGGTCGCAGCCCTCGGTATTTTCGAGGCGGATCTGTCGGGCGGCTTCGTGCGCGCCGGCAACAGCGGCATCATCCCCGCGCGGGCGCCGCAGCCGATCCTCGACCGCGTCGATGCCGGCGTGATGCAGGGTTACGTGGAGGAATCGAACGTCAACGCCATCGCCGAGATGACGCAGCTCATCCAGGTCACGCGCGCCTTCGAGAACATCGCCGCACTGATGCGCGGCAGCGAGGATTCGATGAACGAGGCGGTCCGCACGCTCGGGGGCAGCAAGTAAACCATGGCATCCCAAGGCAACATGGCGAAGGTTCCCGGCACGGCCGACGGCGCGCGCAAGCTCAATGCGCTGGCCGGGCTGGTGCGGCGCTACGCGTCCCCGGAATTCTCGGTTGCCCATGGCGGCCACGTCCAGACCATCGCGGCCGGCAATTACACCGTCAGCGGCCTGTCGCGCCATGTGCGGCTCGGCGAGTTCGTCGCGCACAAGAGCGCGACGGGTGTTCATCTGGGTGAAGTCGTGCGTGTCGATACGGATTCGGTGGTGGTCTGCCCCATCGAGCCGGGAGAGCCGATCGGCATCCACGACACGGTCATCCGCAAGGGCGCCTTCCGCGTCGCGCCGACCGCCGCCTGGTGCGGGCGCACCATCAATGCGCTCGGCGAGCCCATCGATGGCCTTGGTCCGCTGGTCCAGGGGGATGTCCGCCGGTCGATTTCCAATTCCGCGCCGCCGTCGATGACGCGCAAGCGCGTCGAAACCGGCTTCAGCACGGGCGTCCGCGCCATCGATATCTTCGCACCGCTCTGCCTCGGCCAGCGTCTCGGCATCTTCGCCGGCTCGGGTGTCGGCAAGTCGACGCTTCTGTCGATGCTGGCGCGGGCGGATGCCTTCGACAAGGTCGTCATCGCGCTGGTGGGCGAACGCGGCCGCGAGGTGCGCGAATTCATCGAGGATACGCTCGGCGACAATCTCGCAAAGTCCGTGGCGGTCGTCGCCACCAGCGACGAAAGCCCGATGCTGCGCAAGATGGCGCCGCTGACCGCCGTCACCATCGCCGAGCACTATCGCGATCAGGGCGACAACGTTCTCTTGATCATCGACAGCGTGACGCGCTTTGCCCACGCCATCCGCGAAGTGGCGACGGCGTCGGGCGAACCGCCGATCGCGCGCGGCTATCCCGCCTCGGTCTTTACCGAGCTGCCGCGCCTTTTGGAGCGCGCCGGCCCGGGCGCGGAAGGCACGGGCAGCATCACGGCGATCATCTCGATCCTCGTCGACGGCGACAATCACAACGATCCGATCGCCGACTCGACGCGCGGCATTCTCGACGGCCACATCGTCATGGAGCGAAGCCTTGCGGAAGAGGGGCGCTATCCGCCCATCAACCCGCTCGCCTCGATCTCGCGCCTTGCCCGCAAGGCCTGGACGCCGGACCAGGAGAAGCTCGTCGGCCGGTTGAAATCGCTGATCCACCGCTTCGAGGAAACGCGCGACCTGCGCCTCATCGGCGGCTATCGCCCCGGTGCCGATCCCGATCTCGACATGGCGATCAAGCAGGTGCCGATCATCTACGAAGTGTTGAAACAGACGCCGGGTGAACGGCCGGCCGGCGATGCATTCACCGACCTGGCGACCGCGCTCAAGAACGCGGCCGCCCAGCAGGGCGGCGCACCGGCCGTGCGAAGGGGATGATAGTGACGGATTTCGATGCGGATCAACCTGTTCAGCCGCTGAAGCGGATAGAAAAGGCAGGTTACAGCGCCGGCGACAAGGTGCTCGTCGGCACCGGCGTCCTGCTTGCTGCGGGCGCGGCCTTCTTTCCCTGGTATGTCTTCCTCAATCCGGGAAAATTCTCGGTGCCGACCCTCTGGCAGGGATCGACCCGCAATCTGCCCGAAACGGCCGCAAAGGAGGTCATGAGCGTTTCGCCGGCCGCCATGGTGGACGACGACAAGACGCGGGCGCTCGACAGTCTCGATCCGGTTGCCACCGCCACCACATCGGGTCTCGGCAAGGAGAAGACGCTGGGTGCACCCGTCGAGACGGGTCTGAACCAGCCGCTGCCGGCGAATTCCGGCTTCCGCTTGATGCATGTGGCAAACGGCCGGGCACTGATCGAGGATGCGCGCGGCATGTATATCGTGCGCGTCGGCTCCATCCTGCCCGATAACAGCCGCTTGGCGACGCTGGAGCAGCGCGACGGCGCCTGGGTCATCGTCACCTCGAACGGCGACATCATCAAGCGGAACTGACGGGCGGACCAACCTGCCTTTTCGATTCGGCCGGAGGCGCATCGAGCGCCTGCCGGCCGTTTGCCGTTCTGTGGCGCATCACTTAATTCCCCTGAAAATCAGGCACTTGTGTGATAGGTTCCGCAAGTGCAAGTCCCGCGCAAGATTGGTTCCCTAGGTTCGCCATGAACAAGGATGGAGCTTGTCATGCAACCGATACAACTGTTTGAACTGGCATCGAAACAGGCCGAATGGCTCGCGACCCGCCAGAGTGTCGTTGCAGGCAACATCGCCAACGCCAACACACCCGGTTTCAAGGCGAAGGACGTCACACCCTTTCAATCGGTGCTCGAAACCACGAGTGCCCGCATGGCGGCAACGCATCCCGGTCATTTCACCGAAACCGAAATGGCCAGCCGCGTCATCACGACCAAGCCCACCGAAGAGATCGGCGTGCAGGAATCCGGCAATACCGTCGGGCTTGCCGATGAGCTCATGAAAGAGGGTCAGGTCAAGCGTGACTTCGAATTGAATGCCGGCCTCGTCAAGGCCTTCCATCGCATGATGCTGATGACAGTCAGAAGGTAAGAAATGGATCCTCTTGTAGCCTCCCTGAAAGTAGCAGCCTCCGGTCTGGAGGCGCAGTCGACACGTATTCGTATCGTTTCGGAAAACCTGGCCAACGCGCGCTCGACCGGTGATACGCCCGGCGCCGATCCGTTCCGCCGCAAGACCGTTACCTTCACCTCCGAGCTGGACCGCCTGAGCGGCTCCTCGACCGTTGAGGTATCGCGTCTCGGTTTCGACGAGGGCGAGTTCACCACCGAATACGACCCCGGCAATCCGGCTGCGGATGAAAAGGGCTACGTCAAGATGCCGAACGTCAACGTGCTGGTCGAGATGGCCGATATGCGCGAGGCGAACCGCTCCTACGAAGCCAACCTGCAAAGCATCAAGCAATCGCGCGACCTCATCAGCGCGACCATCGACCTTCTGAGGGCCTCGCAATGATCGACAGCGTAAAGGGCGTCAGCTCGCTTTTCCCGAATGATGCCCTGTCGGGCGTCGACAAGACGGCCTCCGGCCTCGTTTCGGGCGCCGCCGCGCAGGGCACCGGCCAGATGAGTTTCGCCCAAGTCATGGGCGACATGGCGACCGACATGACCAACGCGCTGAAGCTCAGCGAGACCAAGTCATTCGACGCCATCCAGGGCAAGGCATCGACCCGCGAGGTCGTCGATGCCGTCATGAACGCCGAGCAGACGCTGCAGACCGCCATCGCCTTCCGCGACAAGGTCGTCACCGCCTATCTCGAAATCGCAAGAATGCAGATCTGAGGACCGGACATGAAAGCCCTTGCCATTGCCGCCACCGGCATGAACGCGCAGCAGACCAACCTCGAAGTCATCGCCAACAACATCGCGAACATCAACACGACGGGTTACAAGCGTGCGCGCGCCGAGTTCTCCGATCTGCTCTACCAGACGGAGCGTGCTGCCGGCGTTCCGAACCGGGCCAACCAGGCCGTGGTGCCGGAAGGCGTTATCATCGGCCTCGGCGTCAAGACGGCTGCCGTGCGTAACCTGCATCTCCAGGGCGGCCTCGTGTCCACGGGCAACTCCTTCGACATGGCGCTGATCGGCCGCGGCTGGTTCCAGATCGAGGCGCCCGACGGCACCACCCTCTACACCCGCGCCGGCGCCTTCAACACCAATGCCGACGGACAGATCGTGACCCTCGACGGTTACACGGTCGTGCCGGGCATGACGGTGCCCGTCGATGCGACGGAAGTGACCGTCAACAAGTCGGGCCAGGTCTTCGCGACGGTTGCGGGCCAGCAGCAGGAACTCGGCCAGATCACGCTGGCGAACTTCGTCAACGAGGCCGGTCTCGAGCCGATGGGCGAAAACCTCTTCCGCGAAACCGCCGCCTCCGGCGCCGCCAATGTCGGCACGCCGAACGAGGAGGGCTTCGCCTACATCCAGCAGAACTACCTGGAAAGCTCCAACGTCGACCCGGTCAAGGAAATCACCGACCTCATCTCCGCCCAGCGCGCCTACGAGATGAACTCCAAGATCATCCAGGCCGCCGACGAAATGGCCGCCGTGGTCAGCAAGAACCTGAGATAGCAACCGGAACCCCGGGGAACATGATGTTTCGCCTGACAGAAGCCCTTCGTACGGGAAAGACCCTTCCAACACTGCGCCGCGCGGTTCTCGCCGTATCCGCCGTGCTGGCCGGTCTCCTCGTGGCAGACGCGGCCCTTGCCGATGCCCGCATGGCCGTCGTGCCCAAGCGCATCATCTATCCCGGCGAGGCGCTTGATGCAGGCCAGCTCGAAGAGGTCGAGGTCACCAACCCGAACATCGTCAAGGGCTATGCGGAAAGCATCGGCGCGGTCAGCGGGCTGGTGAGCAAGCGGACCCTGCTTCCCGGTCGCGTGATCCTGACGTCGGCGCTTCGCGAACCCTTCGCCGTCGCGCGCGGCACCACGATCAGCCTGGTCTTCGACAACGGATCGCTCGTCCTGCGCGCTGCCGGAACGCCGCTTCAGGACGGTTCCGTGGGCGAACTGGTGCGGGTCCGCAACAAGGATACCGGCGTGATCGTCTCCGGCACCGTCATGGATGACGGCACGGTCCATGTGGTGGTGAAATGATGCGTTTCCTGTTCCTTCGTGCCGTCGCCGTCCTCGCCTGTGTCATGCTCGCGGCGGGACCGGCTTTGCCGGCGGCCCGCATCAAGGATGTGGCCTCGCTGCAGGCCGGCCGTGACAACCAGTTGATCGGTTATGGCCTCGTCGTCGGTCTCCAGGGCACCGGCGACAGCATGCGCTCCTCGCCGTTCACCGAACAGTCCATGCGCGCGATGCTGCAGAACCTCGGCATTTCGATGGTGGGCACGCAGACGCGCGCCAAGAACATCGCCGCCGTTCTCGTGACCGCGAACCTGCCGCCCTTCGCCAGCCCCGGCAGCCGGATCGACGTGACGGTCGGCTCGCTTGGCGACGCCGCTTCGCTGCGTGGCGGCACCCTTGTCATGACCTCGCTTTCCGGCGCCGACGGACAGATCTATGCCGTCGCGCAGGGTTCGATCGTGGTGACCGGCGTCAGCGCAAGCGGCGATGCTGCGACCGTGCAGCAGGGCGTGACCACGGCCGGCCGCGTGCCGAACGGCGCCATCATCGAGCGTGAGCTGCCTTCGCGTTTCAAGGACGCCGCCGATCTCGTGCTGCAACTGCGCAACCCCGATTTCTCCACGGCCGTCGGCATGGCCGACGCGATCAACCGCTATGCGGCCGCCCAGTACGGCGGGCCGATCGCCGAATCGCGCGATTCGCAGTCGGTCTATATCGCAAAACCGAAGATGGCCGATCTCGCCCGCCTGATGGCGGATATCGAGAACCTCGTCGTCGAGACGGACGTGCCGGCGCGCGTGGTCATCAACGAGCGGACCGGAACCATCGTGATCGGCCAGGATGTGCGCATCTCGCCCGTCGCCGTCAGCTACGGCACGCTCACCGTGCAGGTCAACGAGATGCCGCAGGTCGTGCAGCCGGAGCCGTTCTCCCGCGGCGTGACGGCGGTGCAGCCGAACACGGATATCCTCGTCCAGCAGGAAGGCGGCAATGTCGCGATGATCGACGGCTCCAGCCTCCGCTCGCTGGTCTCCGGCCTCAACAGCATCGGCGTCAAGCCCGATGGCATCATCTCCATCCTGCAGAGCATCAAGACCGCAGGGGCCCTCCAGGCAGAACTGGTACTGCAATGACGACAGGCACGACCACATCCACTCTTCTGCGGCGGCTGGCCTTGCCATTCGCCGCGGTCGTGATGCTGGCCATTCCCGGCGCCTATGCCGAGGAGCGCCCGGTCATCATGACGACGAAGGCGAGCGCCGACGAGATCCGCGAGTTCTGCACGAACATCGCCGATGCGGCGCGCGACCAGCGCTACCTTCTCCAGAAGAAGGAACTCGAAGACCTCCAGAAGGGCGTCGACGAGCGCATCAAGACGCTGGAGGCGCGCCGGGCCGAATACGAGGACTGGCTGAAGCGGCGCAACGACTTCCTGAAGTCCGCCGAGGCGAATCTCGTCGAAATCTACCGCAAGATGAAGCCGGACGCGGCGGCTTCCCAGCTGGCCGAACTCGATCCCGAGATCGCTTCGGCCATCGTGATGAAGCTGCCGCCGCGCCAATCGAGCACCATTCTGGGGGAAATGCCGGCCGACAAGGCCGCCATGCTCACCCGCATCATCGCGTCTGCGAGCGATGCGAACACGTCAAAGGACCCGTCATGAAGAAGACAGCCGTCGCACTTTCCGTGGCGCTGGCCCTGTCCGGCTGCTCGAACCAGGCGATCAAGGAGATCGGCAAGGCGCCGGCGATGAGCCCCATCGGCAGCGGCCTCAACTATGCCGCCACGCCGCAGATGGCCATGTATCCCAAGCAGCCCCGCACGGCGGTTTCCGGCTACTCGATCTGGAGCGACCAGCAGTCGGCTCTCTTCAAGGATTCGCGCGCCTTCAAGATCGGCGACATCCTGACGGTCAATATCCGCGTCAATGACAAGGCGAGCTTCGACAACAAGACCGACCGCTCGCGCACCAACAAGAGCGGCATCAATTTCGGCCTCAGCGGCAAGACCAGCTCGAGCAGTGTGGATGCGGACGGCGATCTGAAATTCGGGTCATCGACGAGCACGAAGGGTGACGGCTCGACCGAGCGCTCGGAAAAGCTGAACCTGCTCGTTGCCGCCGTCGTCACCGGCGTCATCGAGAACGGCAACCTTCTCATCAGCGGCTCGCAGGAAGTGCGTGTCAACCATGAGTTGCGCATCCTCAACGTCGCCGGCATCGTGCGGCCGCAGGATGTCGATGCCAACAACCAGATCGCCTATGAGCGGATTGCCGAGGCCCGGATCTCCTACGGTGGCCGCGGCCGCCTGACCGAGGTGCAGCAGCCGCCATGGGGCCAGCAGGCGCTCGACCTGTTCTCGCCGATCTGACGCTCCAATACGGAAAGAAACACATGGCGGACGACGATCAGGGCACTGAGAAGAAAAAGTCCTCTCCGGTCATCACCATCGCGGTCATCGCCGTCCTGTCGCTCCTGGCAGGCGGCGGCGGCTGGCTTGTGGGCAATATGCTCGCCCCACCGCCCACGGAGGAGGTCGCGAAGGCCGAGCCGGCAGCCGCTGCCGCCGAAGGCGGTCATGGTGGCGGCGGGAAGGGCGCGGAGGGGCAGGAGGTGCCGCACATCTCCACGCCCGCGAACGGCATCGTGCTTCTCGACCCGATCACCAGCAATCTCGCCTACCCCTCCGACAACCGCGTGCGGCTCGAAGTCGCCTTGATGTTCAAGGACGCACCGGATGTCGCCCTGGCGGAGGAAATCCACCAGGACATCATGGCCTATATGCGCACGGTGTCGCTCCAGCAGGTGCAGGGACCGCGCGGCTTCCAATATCTCAGGGATGACCTCCAGGAGCGGGTTGACCTCAGGTCTGAAGGGCGCGTAACCAACGTTATGTTCCGAACCTTTGTGATCGAATGATTCGCGTCCTCCTGACCTTTGTCGCCATGATGGCGATGACCGGTGCGGCCTATGCCCAGCAGCAGCTGCAACTGCCGGGTGGTCTCCTCAATGGGCCCATCGACGGTTCGGCGGCGTCCTGGATCATCCGCACCTTCGGCATCCTGACCGTTCTGTCGGTCGCGCCCGGTATCCTGATCATGGTGACAAGCTTTCCGCGCTTCGTCATCGCCTTCTCGATCCTGCGTTCGGGCATGGGCCTTGCCACCACGCCCTCGAACATGATTCTCGTCTCGCTTGCGCTGTTCATGACCTTCTACGTCATGGCCCCGACCTTCGACCGCGCATGGCAGAACGGCGTCGAACCGCTGATCGCCAATCAGATCGACGAGACGGAGGCTGCCAAACGCATCGCCGAGCCGTTCCGCGAATTCATGGTCGCCAACACGCGCGACAAGGACATCGAACTTTTCATTTCGCTCGCCGAAGAACGCGGCCAGACGGTCGTCCAGGACAATGTCGCGGACCTGCGCGTCGTCATTCCCGCCTTCATGATCTCGGAGATCCGCCGCGGCTTCGAGATCGGCTTCCTGGTCGTGCTGCCCTTCCTCGTGATCGACCTGATCGTCGCCACCATCACCATGGCGATGGGCATGATGATGCTGCCGCCGACGTCGATCTCGCTGCCTTTCAAGATCCTGTTCTTCGTGCTGATCGACGGCTGGAACCTGCTTGTCGGCAGCCTCGTGCGGTCGTTCAGTTAGACCCTCTTAACCATAGCGCTTTACCGGCTATTTACCCTGTTTTTCAACGGGTTGAATGCTTCCTTCCGACTTAAGGAGTTGGCAAGGATTGGCTGCGACTTTTGCCTCAACACGACGGGTTTGGTTTCCCTTCACTGCGTTGAAGCACCGAGTTGGCATGAGGCCGACCGTCGTAACCGGTAAGTTTTTTCAGTCCGGTATGTCCCCACCAGTATTTCGTTCAAAGGGACAACTAGAATGTCGAGCATTCTCACCAACACGTCTGCAATGTCAGCTCTCCAGACGCTGCGCACGATCAACAACGACATGGAAACGACGCAGGGCCGCATCTCGTCCGGCATGCGTGTTGGCGCGGCTTCGGACAACGCTGCCTATTGGTCGATCGCGACCACCATGCGTTCCGACAACGCAGCCCTCTCCGCCGTTCAGGACGCCCTCGGCCTCGGCGCCGCAAAGGTCGACACGGCCTATGCCGGTGTTGAAGCTGCGATCGACGTCGTCAAGGAAATCAAGGCCAAGCTCGTCACGGCAACCGAACAGGGCGTCGACAAGGTCAAGGTCCAGGAAGAAGTCAAGCAGCTCCAGGAACAGCTGAAGAGCATCGGCGCTGGCGCCACGTTCAACGGCGAAAACTGGCTGGCTGGCGGTGCGGACGACGCGACTGTCGTAACCGGCTTCGTTCGCGGCAGCGACGGCACCGTCAAGGTCACGACCGCGACTTACGACGCCCAGGCCGGTTCGCTCTTCGGCCCCTATGACCCGACCACCGGCACGGTCGACGACGCCTCGGGCATTCTCGCCAACGTCATGGCCATCGAACTCGACGGCACCGAAGACGACGCCGCCATGGCCGCCCACCTCGACACGGTCGAAACCGCTCTGTCCAGCATGCAGACCGTCGGCTCGACGCTCGGCTCGCTGTCCAAGCGCATCACGCTTCAGGAAGACTTCGCTTCGAAGCTTTCCGACGCCATCGACAAGGGCGTAGGCCGCCTCGTCGATGCGGACATGAACGAAGAGTCCACGCGCCTCAAGGCCCTGCAGACCCAGCAGCAGCTGGCGATCCAGTCGCTGTCGATCGCGAACTCCAACTCGCAGAACATCCTCTCGCTCTTCCGTTAATAGACGGATGGAGGAAGGCGCGGAAGGCTGACCCGCGCCCCACCTTCGAAAAGGCCGCTCCCGGTGACGGGGGCGGCTTTTTGCATTTTTTTTCCGCGCTCAAGACTTCATTAACTTTATTGCGGTTTTCTTGGCCCATCGAAACGGTGGGTTAACCAAGAAACTTAACCGGTTAGCAGGCATGATGCTGACCACCGTTCCCCGGCTAACATCCGGAATGCCCTTCCTCAGTCAGCCACTCAAGGGGCACGCATCTCATGACCAGCATTCTTACCAACGTCGCGGCTATGTCCGCTCTCCAGACCCTGCGTTCGATCGGCAGCTCCATGGAAACCACGCAGGATCGTGTTTCCTCGGGCATGCGCGTCGGCGAAGCCTCCGACAACGCCGCCTACTGGTCCATCGCGACCACGATGCGTTCGGACAACATGGCTCTTTCCGCTGTTCAGGACGCTCTCGGCCTCGGCGCCGCCAAGGTTGATACCGCCTATGCCGGCATGGAAGCCGCCATCGACGTCGTCAAGGAAATCAAGGCCAAGGTAACCGCCGCCACCGAACAGGGCGTCGACAAGGCCAAGGTTCAGGAAGAAATCACGCAGCTGCAGCAGCAGCTCGTCTCGATCGCCAGCGGCGCCGCATTCAACGGCCAGAACTGGCTTGTCTACGACAACACCAACACCGACCCGACCAACGTTGCCGACAAGACCGTCGTCTCCGGCTTCATCCGCAGCGCCGACGGCACGGTCAAGGTCAGCACCACGACCTACACGCTTCAGGACCTTCCGGACGTTGCCGCCGGCACGAACTCCAACGTTCTGTTCTCGACTGTCGATAACGACGATCACACGCAAAGCGCCGGCGGTATCCTCGGCTCGGTTATCGACGATCTCGGCGTAACGGCCGCTTCCGCCGACTGGGATGCTGCCACGACCATCGTCAACATGACGATCACCGACTACACGGACGCCGACATGGCCGACGCCCTGTCGCTCGTGGAAGCTGGCCTCCAGCAGATGACGAAGGCTGCTTCGCAGCTCGGCTCGATCTCCATGCGCATCAACCTGCAGGAAGATTTCGCCAACAAGCTGACGGACGCCATCGACAAGGGTATTGGCCGCCTGGTCGATGCCGACATGAACGAAGAGTCCACCCGCCTCAAGGCCCTTCAGACCCAGCAGCAGCTTGGCATCCAGTCGCTCTCGATTGCCAACTCCTCGTCGGAAGGCATTCTCTCGCTCTTCCGTTAATCGGAAGACGGATAGAAAGTTTGACGCAGTTTCGAAGGCCCCGGCTCAGCCGGGGCCTTTGCCGTTTTAGGGCGCCCGTCAGAGCGGCGCGTGAAGAAAGGCCGGCATCACGCCGCCCGTTGCCCTCCGTTCGAGGTAAAGGCGTGCCGTATCCAACGCCTCCCGGATGGTGACGTCCATGTCGAGATACCGATAGGTGCCGAGCCGTCCGACGAAGGTGACGTCGGTCTCGCGCTCGGCCAGCGCCGCGTAGTCGGCAAGCAGCGCCTTCTCCTCGACGAGGCGGATCGGGTAGTAGGGGATGTCGTCGGGACCGCAGGCACGTGAGAACTCCCGGTAGCACACCGATCCTTCGTGCGCCTCCCAGGGCGAAAAATGCTTGTGCTCGGTGATGCGGGTATAGGGTACCGCGAGGTCGGCATAGTTCATCACCGCGCAGCCCTGGTAGTCACCCTGATGCGTGAAGCGCTCGAAATCCAGCGTTCGATAGCCCAGCCGGCCATGGCCGTAGTCGAAGTAGCCATCGAGCGGACCGGAATAGAAGACGTGGGCGAAGCCATCGCTCTGCGTCCGGTCGAAGCGGGTTTTCAGCTTCACGGTGATGTCGGGGTGATCGAGGATGTTGTCGACCATCGCGGTGTAGCCGTCTTCCGGCATGCCCTGATGGGCGTGGGAGAAATAGTCGTCTTCGTAGTTGAAGCGCACCGGCAGGCGCTTGAGGATGGCGGCCGGCAGGTCCGCGGGCGGGCAGCCCCACTGCTTGCGGGTGTAGCCCTCGAAAAAGGCCGCGTAGAGGTCGCGGCCGACGAAGCGGAGCGCCTGCTCCTCGAAGGTCCTGGGCTCCGTGATGGAGGTATCGGCTTGCGTTTCCACGAAGGCGCGCGCCTCGTCCGGGCGAAAGCATGTCCCGAAGAACTGGTTGATCGTGTGCAGGTTGATGGGCAGTGAATAGACCTGCCCGCCGCTCACCGTCTTCACCCGGTTCTTGTAGGGCCGGAAGGTCTGGAAGCCGTTGACATAGTCCCACACCTCCATGTCATCGGTGTGGAAGATGTGCGGCCCATAGACATGCACCATGACGCCGGTATCGGGATCGCGCTGCGTATGGCAGTTGCCGGCGACATGGTCGCGCGCATCGATGACCTCGACCTGAAACCCCTCCTGCGCCAGTTCCCGGGCGATGACGGCACCGGAAAGCCCGGCGCCGACAACGAGTATCCTGTCCTTCGCCCGCATCCACCGCTCCGTTTCAGGTCGCTGCGTTCGCGGGCCACAGGCGCGCATCCGGCTGAAGCGGCGCATAGGCGTCGAGTGCGGCAAGCTCGGCCCGGTAGCGCGCGCGGTAGCTTGCGTCATCCTCGAACTCGATTTCCGCGGCGGCCAGTTGGGTGCCGATCTCGTGGTAGATGTCGAGATTGCGCAGATCCGGTATCGGCGTTTCGCCGCGTTCCGCCTCGCCCTGGATCTGCCAGAAGATCGCCTCGAGCCGGCGCGCGAGCGCGGGAATATCGCGCAATGCGCAGGTCTCGCGCTGCTCCTCCAGGGAACGGCGGATACCGGAAAGCCGTGCCGGATCCTGCGCGAGGGCGATGGCGGTGCGCACATAATCGTCCGGCCCGTCGCAGATCAGCTCGGGAATCCCGGCGGCCGCCACGATGCTGGCGCAGAAGCGAGCGGCAAAACTCTTGCCCGCCGCGGTCAGCACCGGCAGACCCTGCGTGATGGCGTCCGCGGCGGTCGAATGCGCGCCGTACGGGAAGGTGTCGAGGAAAAGATCGGCAAGTCCGATACGGGCCAGGTGATCCGGGTTCTGCGCCTTGCCGGCGAAGATGATACGGTCCGGCGCGATACCGCTTTCCGCTGCCCGGCTGCGCAGGCGCTCGTTGGCCACGTCGTCGCCGGCGAGCAGCCACAGCACGCTGCCGGGGGTCGCCTCAAGGATCGTCATCCACCGCGCAAAGCAGGGGGCGGTGATCTTCTGCATGCCGTTGAAACTTGCAAAGACGAACGCATCGTCCGGCAGCCCCGCTTCCGCCCGCGTGGGACGGGGATTGACGAGGCGCGCGCGGTCCACCGGCTGGTTGCAGGGGATGCGCAGAACCTTCTCGGTATAATAAAGCTCGTTTTCCGGCGGCACGATGCGCTCGTCAGCGATCATGTACTGGTGGTAGGGGCTCGCCATGGTGCCGGGATAGCCGCAGAAGTTCACGATCGCGGGTGCCGGCCGGTAGGCGAAGATCGCGGTGCGCGCGTGTTTCGTATAGCCGTTGACGTCGATGAGCACGTCGATCTCGTCGTCGGCGATCATCCGCGCAGCGTCAAGGTCGTTCAGCTTGGCGATGTCGCGCCAGTGATCCACGGCCCGCTGGATACGCGCCTGCGTGGGATCGAGAGGCGCCGGATCGCCGCAATAATAGGCGTAGATTTCCACGCTTGCCTTGTCATGCAGCTCCAGCACCTCGCTCAGCGCGAAGCCCACGGCATGCTGGCGCAGGTCCGAGGAGAGGTAGCCGACGCGCAGCCGCTTCCCGGTGCCGGTTTTCCGGCGCACCGGCTTGGGACTGAACGCCGCCAGGTCCGCCGGGCGGCCGACGGTCGTGCGGGCGTAGCGATAGGCCTTGGCCATCTGGAAGAGGGGATCGTCGGCATAGCAGGCGATCGACATCGCCGACATCGCCTCCATGAACTGCTTCGGCGTGACATAAAGGGAAGGCTGCAGCACGGGCCATTTGCACTGGCGCATGCGCAGCGAAATCCAGTGTTGCGCCGCTTCCGGCCGCGTCGGTGCGAGTTCCATCGCCTGCCAGAGCGCGGCTTCGGCTTCCTCCAGCCTGTCCGCCCCCTCCAGTACGCGGCCGATATGCTGCAGGCTGAGCAGCCGGTGGGTGATCCTGTCCGGGGTGACGTCGGCGGTCGCGTCGGCATAGGCCTGCCACTGCTCGACGGCCGGTCCGATCAGGCCGCAATCCTCAAGCGTCCGACCGAGATTGATATAGGCCTGGCCGAATTGCGGCTCGATGCGGATCGCGGCGCGCAGCGCATGCATGGCGCCTGCGGTATCGCCAAGCGACGAAAGCGTGACGGCATAGTTGAAATAGGCGAGGTGCAGCAGCGGATTCTTGTCGTTGAACGCGATCCAGAGCTTGTAGATCTCCGCGGCCGCGGGTCGATGCCCGGCCGCCGAAAGGTTCTCCGCGGACTGGAAGAGATCGGCAAGCGCAAGCTGCTGGTTGCGGGCGCGCGCCATGAGTTCGAGAAGCGGGTTGCCCGGCACGGCGTCTAGGGGGAAATTGGCAGTCATGGCATCCTGTCGGCATCGGCCTTTCAGCCCGATTTGGGCGGTTGAAGGGTCTTGCCGTCATAGCCGCCCAGACTTGCTTCGGGCTGGCCGCCCCTGTTCTATTCAGGGATCATGGCATGCGCCGTTAATCGGAAATTAAAGGTTGTATCCTAACACTGGCACAGTCGCGGAAACTGGCGGCTGCTGGCATAGGGATCGGGCTCATTCGAAGCGCCCGGAAGCATGACGCCCCGATGCGCAGGCTCGTGCGAGCCATGTCCTCCTTAAACATTCTTCGTCTTGCGGGATTCCTGGCGTTTACACGTCCGGAGCGATCCTTGGAGCAAGCATGAGAGACCGTTGTCCTCATGCTGTGGCTGTGTCTTGCGAAGAATCACATTTGGCCAAGCACCGAGGTAGATACGATGTCGATTATTTCCGCCCTTAAGCCCGCCCAGTTCGCCCTTCTCGACAAGACCATTCTCGCCGGCCTGACGGCTGAGGACGTGAAGTCGCTGTCCGCAGCGCAGATCAAGACGCTCGACGGCGAAAAGCTCGCCTCCCTGAACAAGGATGGCGTCAAGGATTTCACGGCCGCACAGTTCAAGGCCATCACCATCTCGGCCGTCAAGAGCCTGTCGGATGAACAGATCGCCGCGATCGGCACCGGCGTTTCGAACCTTTCCGCCGCACAGGTTTCGGCAATCTACGCTGAAAACGACGACGCCTTCGACGTCGCCCAGGTCACGGCTCTGACGAAGACGCACATCAAGGCGCTCGATGAAAAGGCCATCAGCGGCATCATCGCGCTGACCGGTGGTCTTGCCGCGCTTGCCGACGACGAAATCGCCGCGATCAGCACCAAGACGATCGCCGCCCTCTCCGATGCGGACGCGGCGACTCTCGTCACCTCCGGCAAGCTGGGCACGAAGCAGATCGCCGCTCTGACCGCCACGCAGGTCGCCGCGCTCGACGCGGATGCCTACGCTGCTCTCGATGCCACCCAGGTCAAGGCCTTCACAGCCGCTCAGATCAAGTCGATCGATGTCACGGCGCTGGCCGGCAAGGCCACGGACCTCACCGCCAAGCAGATTGCCGCGCTATCGGATACGCAGGTGGGCGCTCTCGATGCCACCACCCAGCTCGGCGCCTTCGACGCCACGCAGATCAAGGCGTTCACGGCCGCACAGGTCAAGGTTCTCGACGTTGCCGATCTCGGCGCCAAGATCACGGACCTGTCCGCCAAGCAGATCGCTGCACTGACGGTTGCCCAGATCGGCGACCTCGATGGCGCTACCCAGGTGCAGGCACTTGACGCCACCCAGGTCAAGGCGCTGACGACGGCGCAGATTCAGGCCCTGGATGTCACCAAGATCGGTGACACGCAGATCGCCGATCTGACGCCGAAGCAGGTTGCGGCCTTCACGCCGGCCCAGCTTGGCGCTCTGGGCGACGATCAGGTCAAGAACCTGACGACCCAGCAGATCGCCGGCCTCAACGCCGCTGCCATCACCGCTCTCGGTAACGCGGACCAGATCAAGAATTTCGACGCCGCCCAGCTTCAGTCCATCAGCGTCAAGGCCTTCTCCGGCCTGACCTCCGCCCATATCGCCACGATCGATGCGACCCTCATCGACGACCTGACCACCAAGCAGGTCGCTTCGATCACGGCAGAGCAGGCGGCTGCGCTTACCGGCGACCTCGCCACCAACCTGACGGAAACCCAGGTCGCCGCTCTGAGCGCCACAGCTCTCGCCGCCATCTCCGCTGAAGACTTCAAGACCTTCACGGATGCCGAAATCGCCCTGATCAAGCCGAAGTCGCTCGCCGGCCTCAGCGACGCGCACATCGCCGGTCTCGACGCCACGCAGCTCAAGGCGCTGACGGACAAGCAGATCCAGGCGCTGAACGTCACGCAGCTGAACGCGCTTGACCCCGACACGCAGGTCAAGGAACTGCTTGAAGCGCAGGTCAAGGCGCTTTCGACGAAGCAGATCGCTGGCCTCGATGCCGATCAGATCAAGGCAATCAACGTCGCTCACCTCGATAACAAGCAGCTTGCAGCGCTGACCACGACCCAGGTCGCGGCTCTCGACCCGGACGAGCAGATCAAGAACCTGACCGACGGACAGATCAAGGCTCTGACGACCGCGCAGGTTGCTGCTCTGGTGGTCGGCCAGATTCAGGCTCTGACCGATGCCCAGGTCACGGCGCTGACCACCAAGCAGGCCGCAGCGCTTACGGCGACCCAAATCGGTGAGTTCAGCGACACCCAGGCGACGGCCTTCACAAAGGAGCAGATCGCAGTCATGTCCTCGACGGCAATCGGCGCCTTCACGAAGACCGCGCTGGCGACCTTCGCGGATGACGAAATCGCAGCGATCAATATCAAGGCGGTCTCGGGTCTTACCGTCGACCAGATCGGTGAACTGGGCGAAACCCAGATCAAGTCCTTCAGCGACAAGCAGGTTGCTGCCATGCAGAACGACGTCCTGCTCGCGGTGATCGCAGCCTACGCCGAAAGCAACTCCTGAGCTCTTGCTGCCTCGGGCAGTACCTAACGAAACATGGCGGCGCGACCTCGGTCGCGCCGCTTTTGTTTTGGTCGCCTGCTGTGCTGCGCTATGTCCTGATGGCGTTCGAATTTACGCTCTCGCAATCTCCCTTAAGCCTTCCTTAACGGCATTAACCATTTGTTAACCATTCCTCGTTAACCAATGCTTAAGAACGTTGGACCGACGCCAGGGCAAACAAGCGCGTCGGATGCATGAAGCCCCTCCGCGTTACCGGTCCCGCCTCACTCCGGCATGTCCCCGACACTTCATTTCAGGGCAAGTGCCAATGACCAGTATTCTGACCAACTCCGCCGCCATGGCGGCGCTGCAGACGCTCCGTTCCATCGACACCAACATGCAGACGACGCAGGCGCGCGTCTCCTCCGGCCTGCGCGTCGAAACCGCCGCCGACAATGCCGCCTACTGGTCGATCGCCACGACCATGCGGTCGGACAACCGCGCCATCTCCACCGTCGCCGACGCGCTCGGCCTCGGCGCCGCCAAGGTCGATACCGCCTATACGGCGCTGGAGAACGTCATCGACGTGCTCAGCGAGATCAAGGCGAAGCTTGTCGCCGCCCGCGAGCCCGGCGTCGACAAGACGAAGATCAACGATGAAATCAAGGAGCTGAAGAACCAGCTGGTCTCGGCCGCGCAGTCCGCTTCCTTCTCCGGCGAAAACTGGCTTTACAACGCCGGCACCGATGCGCTCGGCGTCAAGTCCGTCGTCGCGTCCTTCGTTCGCTCGGCCGACGGCAACGTCAAGGTCGCCACGCTGGACTTCGATACCGCCAATTCCGTGCTGATCGATGTCGAGAACCCCGCCGACGGCTATCTGACGAAGGCGATCGACGCCTCGACGCTGGCATCCGATCCGACGGCGCTCACGGGTGACTACTACCTGATCGACATGAGCAAGACGATCGACTCGGCCACGCCCGACACCGGCACCGAGATCGAGATCACCAACGACACGACCTATGAGGAACTGGACGCGATGATCAGCGTCACGGACTTCATCCTCAAGGACCTGACCAACGCGGCATCCACGCTCGGCGCCATCACCAAGCGCATCGAAATGCAGGAGAGCTTCGTTGCCACGCTCGGCGACGTGATCGACAAGGGCATCGGCCGCCTGGTGGACGCCGACATGAACGAGGAATCGACCCGCCTCAAGGCGTTGCAGACCCAGCAGCAGCTCGGCATCCAGTCGCTGTCCATCGCCAATTCGAGCGCCGAAAACATCCTCCAGCTCTTCCGCCAGTAAGAGCCTAAGAGGTTTCCATCCGCCCGGCCGCTGGTCATCGGCCGGACGGGCGGCTGGGTCGCGCTATTTGCCCTGGCGCGGCCCAGCACCCTTCATCCTCGCACAAGTTTGAACCCCTAGGCTCGATGGCACGATCAGGAAGATTGTGCGCTTTCCGCCTCCCGGAGGGCGCTATGTCCAGGAGACAGGTCACCGGTGTTGTCAGGTACAAGTGTTTTCGAGAGCGAGCGTTCAAGCGGTCCGCGGTCTCCCCGCCGGGCCTTTTGCGCGTTCGTCGGGCACGATGCGGTTTCTTGGGGGCCGGCATGAGTGTGCATCTTGCCCGTTATCTCAAGGATTTCAGCGCACCCGCCCGCCCGCCGGCGCCGCTGTTCAAGCCGTCGAGCTTCGCGCAGCGGGATGACGGCGCAGCGACGGAGCCCTTTGCCATCGCGCCTGCCTTGCCTGCCGTAGACGTCGAGGCCGAGCGGGCCGAGGCGTTCGAACAAGGCCGATCGGCCGCCGAGGCGGAGCTTCTGGCCCGGCACGAGGCCGAGCTGGCTGCCCTGAAAAGCGCTCATCAGGCAGCGCTCGAATCGCTCAAGGTGCGATACGAACAGGAATATGCCGAGGCGCTGGCCGAACGCTTTTCGGCCTTCACCGCCGCGGTGGCCGACAGCGTTGCCGCCCAGGCCGCCCAGGTGCTGGCACCGGTGATGAGCCAGGTGCTGACGCAGGGCGCGGTTTCCGATCTCGCCCGCGTCATTGTCGAAGGCCTGCAGGAAGGCGAGGGCGTGACGATCACGGTGAAGGGGCCGGCAGACCTCTTCGACCAGCTGAAATCGCATTTCAACGAGCCGATGCCGGTCTTCCGGCACATCGAAGTGCAGGATGTGGATTTGACGGTGGAATTCGGTGACGCCGTTCTGGTAACGCGGATGGCCGCCTGGGCCGACACCGTCAGCAAGGTGCTTGGATGAGCGACGGCGAAAATCATCACCACGGCAAGAACGAGATCATCATCGTCAAACGCCACGGCGACCATGACGGGGATCATCATTCCGCCGCCTGGAAGATCGCCTATGCCGACTTCATGACGGCCATGATGGCGTTCTTCCTCGTCATGTGGCTCGTCAATGCGGCCAATGAGGAAACGAAAGCCTCGGTCGCCTCCTATTTCAATCCGATCAAGCTGACCGACGACAAGCCGGCCGAAAAATCGGTCAAGAAGCCTGCCAACACGGCCGAAGGCGAGGCCACGCAGGACAAGTCCAAGGAACAGGGCCAGAAGCAGGAAAGCGGCAACGGCGCGGAAAACGGCAAGGACAAGAAGACGACGGCCGGCGAGGAGACGCAGTATTCCGAGGCTGACTTCTTCAACAATCCCTATTCCGTCCTGTCCGAAATCGCGCAGGAAGTCGGCCAGCAGGCGAATGTAAGCGCCAAGGGCGACGGCGGCGCCGCAAATTCGGGCCCCGCCACGGGTGCGAATGGCGGTGAGGCGTACCGCGACCCGTTCGATCCCGATTTCTGGACGCAGCAGGTGGAAATCTCGCAGGCGACCGATGCCGGCAGCGAAGCAAGCCCAAACAAGGACCAGTCCGCCACGCAGATGGCTGCCGTCGATACAGACCGCACCGTGGAAGATGCGCTGAAACAGGCGGATGCCGAAACGCAGGCGAAGGCCGAGGAGGCCGCCAAGGTGGAGGAAGCCAAGGCGACGGAAGAAAAGCAGGCGGAAGAGCTGAAGCAGCAGATCACCAGTCAGATCGGCACGATCGGCAAACTTGCCGAGGGCCTGACCGTCACGCCCACCGAGGGCGGCCTTCTCGTCAGCCTGACCGACCAGCTCGATACGCCGATGTTCAACATCGGTTCGGCCGTGCCGCGGCAGGAGATGGTGCTCGCCATGGAGAAGATCGGCAAGATCCTCGAAGGACGGCCGGGCGCGATCGCCATTCGCGGTCATACGGATGCGCGACCCTTTGCCGGCGGCAAGAACGACAACTGGCGGCTGTCGATGGATCGCGCGCAGAGCGCCTATTACATGCTGGTCCGCGGCGGGCTGGAGGAAAAGCGCGTCAGCCAGGTCACCGGCTTCGCCGATCGCCGGCTGAAGGTGGCAGACGATCCGATGGCCGCCGCCAACCGCCGCATCGAAATCCTCATTCAGGCCGAGGGTGGCTGAGACGATGAAGCCATTCGCGCGCCTCCTTCTGGTGGGAACGGTTCTGGCGGCTGGCCTTTCAGCCGCCATGCCCGCGCGCGCCCAGAGCCCTGACGACCTGGCGCCCTACAAGATGATCCGGTCGCTGCAGTTCGTGCAGGATACGGTGGTGCTCGGCGACCACTCGGCCATGGAGATGCAGCGCTTCCTGCTGACGACCATCGACGAGCGGCTTCGCACGGCGGAATCCTCGATTTTCGACGATCCCCGCAATGTCGATGCCGCGCTGGTCTATGCCATGAGCGGCGGCAATCCCGATACGCTGGAATTCCTGATCAGGAAGGACGTCGACGGCCACTTCGATTCCCGTCTCACCGACGCGCTGCGCAACTATCTCAGCGGAACCGGCAGCCAGAGCGTGAAGTCGCTGGCCGAAATCTTCCCGGAATACAAGCGTTCCAGGGTGGGTCCCTATCTGGCGCTCATTTCGGCCAACTCCGTGCTGCGCAAGGACCCGGCGCTGGCGCTGAGCTATTTCGACTGGGCGCGTCTCGTCGCGCCGGGCACCATCGTCGAGGAAGCGGCGCTGCGCCGCTCCATCTATATCGCCAGCCAGGCCGGCTGGGTCGACCGCAGCATGGCCTATGCCAACCGCTATGCCCGTCGATACCTGCGCTCGCCCTATGCCAGCCAGTTCGCCGATCTGTTCGTAACGCTGGCGGTCGATCATTTCGGCAAGCTCGACGAGAAGGATATTCTCGAGGTCCTGTCCTTCATGGACGTGCCGCGCCAGCGGGAAGTGTATCTGCGCATGGCGCGGCTTGCCGCGATCTCCGGCCAGAACAAGCTCGCGTCGCTGGCGGCCGAACGCGCCCAGATCCTGTCGGGAGACGGCGAGAGCGTGCCGAAGGTGCTGGCGGATCTCTATTCGGGCCTGGCGTCGGTGCCCTCGGGCGATGTCGCCTCCGCCATGGAGACGATCGTCGCCATTCCGGATGACAAGCTTTCCGCAAAGGACCGCGCCTTGAAGGAGGCCGCGCGCGCCGTCGCCGAAGAGGTCCTGCGCGCGCCGGTCGCGTCCGCTCAGAAGGTCGAGCCTCTCGTCACGACGGTGCCGGAGGGCGAAGACGCGTCCTATGACAGCCTTGACGCGGCGGAGACGGCCGCGCGGCCGAGCGAGACGCCGACGGACGACGCGACCGTGGCCGACAGCGCCGCGGGTGAGCCGCAGAAAGACGCAAAAGACCAGAAAGAGCGGGCGAGCGTCGATCCCGCCTTCGACAGTTTCGTATCGGGCGGCCGGTCGAAGCTGGACGAGATCGACAAGCTGCTGGAGGGAGAAGGCACATGAGCACGATCGGTAGCGGTGTGTTGGGCATCGTTTCGGGGCCTGTTCCCGGCAAGGGCAAGGCGGGCGATGGCAACGGCGCCGGCGGCGCGGAGGAAAATGGCTTTTCCCACGCGATCGCCAGCCTTCACGGGCGCGAGGGCCAGGGCGCTCAGAAGGGCGCTCGGATATCGATCTCCGGCAAGGGCGAGCAGGGCGACGACGAGGCTGCCGATCCCCGTGTGAAGGTGGGCCGCCACGATATGACGGTGCCCGCCAAAACGCACGGCAAACCGCAGGACGAGGCGCAGGAAGAGGTGTCCTTCGAGGAGAAGGTCGCAGCCCTTCTGGGTGCTGCCGCGTCCGGCCGCAAGGTGCGGACCACCGAAGGCGACGGGAAAACCGTGCCGGTCGAGGATGAAGAGCGTCCCGAGGCAAAGGCCGAAGGCGCCGAAAAGACAGATGTCGGCAATCTGCTCGAACTGCTCGGCGCGCAAAACGCGATGCCGCAGGCCGCCTTGGCGGGTGCCGCGAAATCCATTTCCGGCCCGGCCCATGAGGGACGGGGCGAACCGGGCGTGAAATCCGGCGGCAAGGTCGTGGCTTCCGCCGATGGCACTGCAAAGGGCGACGCTTCGGCCCTCGCCGACACCGATGGTGGCGAGCTGCCGCAGTCCGAAACGGACAAGCTTTTCCGGATCATGCGCGCCGATGGCAAGGGGCGCGACCTCGATTTGAGCCTTTCCGGCTCGGGTGACCGCGCGACGCTGCGCGACGCCAATCCGACCGGGCCGAAGGGTGAGGCCGTCACCGTGGTCGAGGCGCGCCGCTATATCGGCCTGGCGCAGACCAGCAATGCGGCCGCCGTGACGACGGCGATCACGCAGGACCCCGAATGGGCGAGCTCGCTGAGCGCGACGAGCGGCATCGGCCACGAGCAGGCCGCCACGGGCAAGGTCGTCAATACGCTGAAGATCCAGATGAACCCGATCGAGCTTGGCCTCGTGACGGCGACGCTGCGCCTGCATGGCGATGCGCTGATCGTGTCTCTGCAGGTGGAGACGGGCGAGGCCTATCGCCAACTCAACGACGACCAGGACGCCATCGTGCGCGCATTGCGCGGACAGGGCTTTGCGGTGGATCAGGTGAGCGTGCAGCTTTCGCCTGTCGACCGCAGCGCCAATGCGCAGGG
Organism: Shinella sumterensis; assembly: GCF_004514425.2. GTDB lineage: Bacteria > Pseudomonadota > Alphaproteobacteria > Rhizobiales > Rhizobiaceae > Shinella > Shinella sumterensis. The sequence goes on along the minus strand of NZ_MYFN02000012.1, from coordinate 71,963 downwards.
CGGCGGCGATCAGCAGCAGCAATTCTCCAACCAGCCGCAGGCGCGCGACGATGGCCGCCGGAGCGGTGGTGAAGGTTCGGGCTCGTTTGCAGGGCAGGGAGGCTCCCGTGAGGACAATACGACGGACAACGCGGCTGGCCTTTCTGGCGGCCAGTCTCATCGGCCTGGCGGCGTCTATCTCTGACGCACAGGCTGCCGTCGGCAGCTGCGAGCGGGAGATCCTGGCCGCGGCCGCCAAATACGACATTCCGGCCGGCATCCTCTATTCGGTCGGGTTGACGGAGACCGGCCGGAAGGGATCGCTTCAGCCTTTCGCCCTCAACATCGAAGGCAAGGCCTATTTCGGCCGCAGCCGGGAGGAGGCGCTCGAGGTTTTTCAGGCTGCCCGCGGGCGCGGCGCAAAGCTGATCGATCTCGGCTGCATGCAGATCAACCACCATTTCCACGGCGAGCACTTCACCTCGCCGGCGGAGATGTTCGATCCGCGCAAGAACGTCGAATATGCAGCCGCATTCCTCGCGCGGCTGCATGCCCGCCATGAGACGTGGACGATGGCCGTTGCACGCTATCACGCCGGTCCCAACAACGACCCGGCGCAGAAGCGCTATGTCTGCCGGGTGATCGCAAACCTGGTTGCAACGGGCTATGGAAGCTGGACGCGGAACGCGAAACAGTTCTGCCAATAATTCGACTAAAAGTTGAATATTCGCCACGGCGCAATGTGTGCCAGAATGTGGCGGGAATGTGCCGCGTTTTGGGCGGGGCAAGGTTGCGCGTTAACCTTTGTTAACTTTTCCACGAGAAAGTAGTGGTAAAAGGGCCTAATAGCCACTACATCTAGAGCAAATCGGCACGCATTGGTTAATCAACTGTTAATTCCACCCACTCACTTTCTCTAGTTGCTGCTGATTCGCCCGATTCGTACCACTGCCTTAACGAAGCACCACACTGATTCGGAGGCGGACGAATGATCGTAGTGGTTGATGAGCGCGAGCTCGTTAAAGACGGCTATACTTCTCTTTTTGGTCGCGAGGGCGTGCCCTCGACGGGGTTCGATCCCCGTGAATTCGGCGAGTGGGTCAACACGGCCGCCGATTCCGATATCGACGCGGTCGAAGCGTTCCTGATTGGCCAGTGCCAGCTCTCCATGGAGCTGCCGCGGGCGATCCGTGATCGTTCGCAGGCGCCGGTGATCGCGGTCAGCGACACGCCGTCCCTGGAAACCACGCTTGCCTTCTTCGACAGCGGTGTCGACGATGTCGTGCGCAAGCCGGTTCACCCCCGCGAGATCCTGGCCCGTGCGGCGGCCATCCGCCGCCGCCTGAAGGCGCTCGCCAACCACACCGACATCGGCCCGATCCGGGTCTTCTCGGATGGCCGCGACCCGGAAATTTCCGGCGACGTCTTCGCCCTGCCGCGCCGCGAGCGCCGCATCCTCGAATACCTGGTCGCCAACCGCGGCCGACGCCTTTCGAAGTCGCAGATCTTCAACGCGATCTACGGCATCTTCGATGAGGACGTCGAAGAGAACGTCGTCGAAAGCCACATCAGCAAGCTGCGCAAGAAACTGCGCAAGAAGCTCGGTTTCGACCCGATCGATTCCAAGCGCTTCCTTGGCTACTGCATCGACTGGCAGGGCTAAAAATCACCGCCGGCGGGCGGGGCAGGCGGACCCCGGCAGCCAGCTTCACGCAAGGCCCGTCCCATAGGGTCGCTAAGACGAGACGAACGGGGATTTGACATGAGTCTTTACGGCACGATGAGAACGGGTGTTTCCGGCATGAACGCTCAGGCGAACCGCCTGAGCACGGTTGCCGATAACATCGCGAACGCGAACACGACCGGCTACAAGAAGGCCGCGACGCAGTTCTCTTCGCTCATTCTTCCCACGACCGGCGGCGCGTACAATTCGGGCGGTGTCACCACCGACGTCCGTTACTCCATCTCCGCGCAGGGCACCTTCACCTACACGACCTCGGCGACCGACCTTGCCATCAACGGCCGGGGCTTCTTCATTGTCCAGGGTTCCGATGGTGTGGAGTATCTGACGCGCGCTGGCGCCTTCACCCCGATGAGCGACGGCACGCTGAAGAACTCCGCCGGCTTCACGCTGATGGGGTATCCCTATTCGTCGACGGAAGACCCGACCGTTGTCATCAACGGCTTTGCAGGCCTTGAGAAGATCAACCTCGCATCCGGCGAGCTGAACGTGAAGGCGTCCGAAAAGGGCTACCTGCATGTCAACCTGCCGTCGAACGAGGCTGATGGCTACAAGAAGGCGACGTCGCTCGTCGCCTATGACAGCCTTGGCAACACGCGCAAGCTCGACTTCAACTACACGAAAGTCAGCACGACCGCAGGCCCGCCGCCGACCAGCGAATGGGAAGTCACGGTCACCTATACCGATCCCGAGACGGGCGACATCTACGACATGATGAGCGGTGCGACACCGCCGTCCATCGTCGCCAGCGTCGACGACGCCACACCCCAGACCCTGACTTTCGACGCGGACGGCAAGCTCGAAACGCCGGCAAGCCCCGCAGACCTCGTTCTGGACGAACTTCCGATCGACGGCGCTGTTTTGAAATCGCTCACGGTTTCGATCGGTGGCGCGACGGGCGGCAGCACACAGCTTGCGTCGGCCTTCGCCGCCAAGGGCGATATCGACGGCATCGGCCCGAGTGGTGTTTCAGGCTACGAGATCAGCGACGATGGTATCGTCTATCTCAAGTACGAAAACGGCGACCTCGCCCCGAAGTATCGCATCGCCATGGCGAACGTTCAGAGCCCCGACAACCTCAAGCCGCTCGCCGGCAACGTCTACTCCCAGAGCAACGATTCGGGTGTCATCGTCATGGGCTATGCCGGCAACGGCGGCTTCGGAACGATCCTGTCCGGCGCGCTGGAGGATTCGAATGTCGACATCGCCGAAGAGCTGACGAGCATGATCGAATCGCAGCGCAACTACACGGCCAATTCGAAGGTCTTCCAGACCGGTTCCGAACTCATGGAAGTCCTCGTCAACCTCAAGAGATAAGGTCGCATGACGGTTCGGCGTGCACTCGAAAGTTAGGTAGAACTGATGTCGCTTACAGCAGCTATGAAGACTGCTCAGTCAAGTTTTTCCAACGTAGGCCTGCAATCGGCCGTCGTTTCGAAGAACATTGCCAATGCAAGCGACCCGGCCTATGCACGTCGTGCGGCGGTCCTCGCCACGGCGAGCTCCGGTGCCACCGTCGTCGAAACGCAGCGCGCGCAGAACGAAGCGCTGCTGAAGCAGAACCTGCTCAGCATTTCGAAGGCTTCGGCCCAGGATGCCGTTCTGGCCGGCCTCTCGCGCATGAAGATGATGCTGGGCGGCGAGGACTACGAGCTCGCCCCCTCCACCTATCTCGCCAAGCTGCGTGACAATCTCCAGACCTTCGCCGACAAGCCGAACGAAGTCTCGCTTGCCGAAACGGTGGTGGCGGATGCCATCGACGTCGCAACGTCGCTGAACAGCACATCCGAAGCGCTCCAGAAACTGCGGTCGGAGGCTGACGCCGACATCGACACCGCGGTCAAGGAGCTCAACCGCCTTCTCAAGGAATTCAAGACTTACAACGACCAGGTCCGGCAGGGCACGGCGGCCGGCACGGACGTCAACGATGCGCTCGACCAGCGCGACAAGCTGCTGACCCAGATTTCCGGTCTCGTCGGGGTCACCACGGTCAACCGCACAAACAACGATCTGGCGCTCTACACCAGCGACGGAACGGTTCTGTTCGAGACCGAGGCGCGCGCCGTCAGCTTCGTTCCGACGACCACCTATACCGCCACCGTGGCGGGCAACCAGGTCCTGATCGACGGTGTGCCGGTGCAGATGGGCGCGGCCGGCAACACCAGCGCGCGCGGCACGATCGCCGGCCTGCTGCAGATCCGCGACCATGCCGCGCCGACCTTCCAGGCCCAGCTCGACGAAACCGCCCGCAGCCTGATCAACATGTTCTCCGAGAACACGGTCGGCGGCGCGATGGACGGCCTGTTCATCCGCAACGGCGTGGCCGTCGGTGACGATCTCACCGTCGACACGGTGGTGCCCGGCCTGTCGACCATCATCAAGGTCAATCCTGCCGTCATCACCAATCAGGGCGGCAATGCCAAGCTGCTGCGCGACGGCATCAACGAGACCTTCAACATCGACAACAATGCCAGCTTCTCGGTGCTGCTGAACAATTATGCGGCGGCATTCGAGACACCGGTCACGTTCGATCCGGCCGCAGCCATCGATACGAACACCTCGCTGCTGGCTTTCTCGAGCGGTTCGGTCGGCTGGCTGGAGCAGCTGCGCAGCGCGGCGACGACGGCGGCCGACGACAAGAACGCGCTACTGGCACGCACGCAGGAGGCCTTGCAGAGCGTGACATCCGTCAGCCTTGACGAGGAACTCGCGCTGCTCCTCGATCTGGAGCAGTCCTACAAGGCATCGGCGAAACTGGTCGCGGCGGTCGATGAAATGATCACCGCTCTTCTCCAAGCGGCGGGCTAAGGTATGAAGGCTTCTTTCGTTTCCAACGTTTCCCTGCAGAATGCGATGCGCATCACCGTCGCAAGCGCGCAGAAGGAAATGGTGCAGCTGCAGGAAGAGACGGTCACCGGCCGTCACGCGGATGTCGGCGCGGTTCTCGGCGCCAAGACCTCGCGCACCCTCGACCTGCACCGCGACCTCCAGCGCATGGAATCGCTGAAGAGCACCAATGCGCTGACCACCCAGCGCCTCGCCGCCTCGCAGGAGGCGCTTGGTCTGATGTCGTCGGCCGCCAACGACGCGATGGAAGTGCTCATCGCGCTGTCCGGCATGACCTCCTCCGATCAGCTGGAACTGGCACAGCAGAACATGGGCAACGCGCTGTCCACCTTCACGGCGGCGGCCAACACCTCGTTCAGCGGCGAATATCTGTTTGCCGGCATCAATTCCGACGTCATGCCGCTCAAGAACTATCTCCAGGAGACGCCGCCGAGCGATGCGAAGGTCGCGTTCGATCAGGCCTTCCTCGCGCATTTCGGCTTCACGCAGACCGACCCCGGCGTTTCCACGATTGCGCCGGCCGACATGCAGGCCTTCATCGCCGATCTCGAAACGACCTTCATGGGGCCGGACTGGCAGACCGACTGGTCGAACGCGTCCGACGAGAACATGCAGAGCCGTATCAGCGCGGCAGAGACCGTCCAGAGCTCGACCAACGTCAATGCCTCGGGCATGCGGTACCTGGCGCTCGGACTGGTCGTCGGTCAGGAGCTGTTGTCGATTGGCCTTAGCGAAGCCTCGCGCAAGGTCGTCAGCGATTCCGCCATCGATTACATGGGCCGCGCGATCTCCGGCGTGGATGGAGAGCGCTCCAAGCTCGGCATCTCCCAGTCGCGCGTCACCCAGGCCAATACTTCGCTCGACGCGCAGATCACCATCCTGACCACAAGCATCAAGGACATGGAGGGCATCGACACGTACGAGGCCGCGACACGCGTCACGACGCTCGAGTCGCAGCTTTCCCTTGCATACACGCTGACTTCGAGAATCCAGAATCTCAGTCTGCTGAACTACCTCTGATGAACCAGAGGGTACGGACACACATGAAGGATGTCTGAATGTACCAGTTTTCATATGCCGAGATCATGGAAGAGGGCGTTGCCGTCTCGAAGGATCGGGAACGGCAGGTGCTCGAGCGGTCGATTGCGCTTCTGAAAGCCGCAGTGGCCGCCGGTTCCTACGGCAAGGAGGCGGTGGAAGCCGTCTATTTCACCCGGCGCGTCTGGATCCGCTTCATCGAGGATCTCGGCAACCCGGAAAACGAGCTGGAAGACGAGCTCAGGGCCAACCTCATTTCCATAGCCATCTGGATTCTCAAGGAAATCGAAAAGATCCGCAAACGCGAGTCCGAGAACTTCCAGGGCATTATCGACATTACCACCATCATCAAGGATGGCCTCAAATGAAAAGTACGCTGCGTATATCGCTCAAGTCGGGTGAGCGCATTTTCGTCAATGGCGCGGTTCTGAGGGTCGATCGCAAGGTGGCGATCGAGTTTCTCAACGATGTGACCTTCCTTCTGGAAAACCACGTCCTGCAGCCGGAACAGGCGACCACGCCGCTCCGTCAGCTCTATTTCATCGCGCAGATGTCGCTGATCAATCCGGAAGGCGCCGAGCAGTCGATCGCCATGTTCCGCAAGTCGGTGATCATGCTTCTGTCGTGCTTCAAGAACGAGGAAGTGCTGGCCGAGCTGAAGCGGGTGGATGCGCTCGTCACACAGGGGCGCGCCTTCGAGGCCCTCAAGGCGATCCGCGGGCTTTACCCGATCGAGGATCGCATCCTGAACAACCAGGAAATGACGCCGGCCACGATCGAGCAGATCCGCAGGGAGATCGCACCATGGTAGATGCTGTCAACAACAACACGTCGTCCGGCTACATGCCGACGGTGACCGGCGCTGAATCGGCGAAGGACACCAAGACGGCGACGCTGAACTACGAGAGCTTCCTGAAGCTGCTCGTGGCGCAGATGAAGAACCAGGATCCGACCGAGCCGATGGACGCGACCCAGCAGATGGCCCAGCTTGCGACCTTCTCGCAGGTCGAGCAGACCATCAAGACGAACAAGAACCTGGAGAGCATGCTGCAGCGCACGTCCCTGCAGGAGGCCAACTCCGTGATCGGGCGCACGGTCTCGAGCAATGACGGCAAGATTTCTGGCGTCGTCAAGGAAGTCACGCTATATAACGACGGCATCGTCGCGACGCTTGATTCGGGCGAGAAGATGGTCATCGGCCCCGGCGTAACCGTAAAGTGAACCCCATCCGTGAATGAGGCAGACGCCCTCGATATCGCGCAGTCAGCCATCTGGACCGTCATCGTGGCGTCCGGCCCGGCCGTTCTTGCCGCCATGCTCGTGGGCGTCGTCATTGCCTTCATTCAGGCGCTGACGCAGGTGCAGGAAATGACCCTGACCTTCGTCCCCAAGATCCTGGCGATCATGGTCACGCTCGCCATTTCGGCGCCCTTCATCGGCGCCCAGATTTCCATCTTCACCGATCTCGTCTTTTCCCGGATCCAGACCGGGTTCTAGCGCGGCTCCGCCCCGAGCCGTTCCGCGCTTTCCCGCCTCCTGCCACCCTCGCGCAAGCTTCGCCCTGTACGTCTGACGGCGAAAATGGGCGACGCGTGTGACGCGGCGCAGCCTCTCATGACGAGACGGGAATCTTTCAGATGGCGCAAGTACCGGCAATCAGCATTCCGAAGGTCAGCCCGAGCGGCCGCGATATCGCATTCGCCGTCGGCATCCTGACGATTCTGTCGATCCTCTTCCTGCCCATCCCCGTCTTCATGATCGACATGGGCCTGGCGTTTTCCATCGCCTTTTCCGTGCTCATCCTCATGGTCGCGCTGTGGATCCAGCGCCCGCTCGATTTCTCGTCCTTCCCGACGGTCCTGCTGATCGCGACGATGATTCGCCTGGCGCTCAATATCGCCACGACGCGCGTCATTCTTTCGCACGGCAACGAAGGCCACGATGCCGCCGGCGGTGTGATCGCCGGCTTTGCCAGCCTCGTCATGTCCGGCGATTTCGTCATCGGTCTGATCGTCTTCATGATCCTGATCGTGGTGAACTTCATCGTCATCACCAAGGGTGCGACGCGTATCGCAGAAGTCGGCGCCCGCTTCACCCTCGATGCCATTCCCGGCAAGCAGATGTCGATCGACGCCGACCTTTCGGCGGGCCTGATCGACGAGAAGCAGGCGCAGCTGCGACGCCGCGAACTGGAGGAGGAAAGCTCCTTCTTCGGTTCGATGGACGGTGCCTCGAAATTCGTGCGCGGCGATGCCATCGCCGGCCTCCTCATTACGGCCATCAACGTCTTCGGCGGCATCATCATCGGCTACTTCCGCCACGGCATGGAGCTTTCCGAAGCCGCCGACGTTTTCGTGAAGCTTTCCGTCGGCGACGGTCTCGTCTCGCAGATCCCCGCCCTGATCGTCTCGCTCGCAGCCGGCCTCATCGTGTCGCGCGGCGGCACCGCGGGGTCCACGGACCAGGCGGTCATCAACCAGCTGTCCGGTTATCCGCGCGCGCTGCTCGTCGCTGCCGCGCTCATGTTCCTGCTCGCGATCATTCCCGGTCTGCCCTTCCTGCCGTTCATGGCGCTCGGCGGCGTCATGGCCTTCGGCAGCTGGATCATCCCGCGCCGCATCGAGGAGGAGAACCGGGTCAAGCGCGAGGCCGAGGCCCAGCAGGTCCAGGCGACGCGCGACCAGGAGAAGGATTCGGTCAAGTCCGTCCTGAAGACAGCCGAAATCGAACTGCTTCTCGGCAAGCAGGTTTCCACGCGGCTTCTCGGCGCGCATCAGGAGCTGGCGTTCCGCGTGGGCAAGATGCGCAAGAAGTTCGCCGCCCAGTACGGCTTCGTGGTGCCCGAGATCAAGGTCTCGGACGACATCGCCATCCCCGACAAGTCCTACCAGATCCGCATTCACGGCACGACGATCGCCTCCAACATCGTGCGCGTCGGCGAAGTGCTGGTCGTCACCGGCGGTGGCCGCAAGCCGAGCGTGCCGGGCGACGATATCCGCGAACCCGCATTCGGCATGCCGGCCGTCTCGATCCTCGAAACCTTTGCCGATGACCTGCGCCGCGAGGGCTTCCACCCCATCGATAACGTTTCGGTCGTTCTCACGCACCTGTCGGAAGTCATCAGAAACAACCTGCCGCAGCTTCTCTCCTACAAGGACGTGAAGGTGCTGATCGAGCGGCTCGACCCGGAATACCGCAAGCTCGCCGACGAGATCTGCTCCTCGCACATGTCCTATTCCGGCCTTCAGGCCGTGCTGAAGCTGCTCCTGGCCGAGCGCGTTTCCATCCGCAACCTGCATCTCATCCTGGAAGCCGTGGCGGAACTTGCCCCGCATGTCCGCAAGACCGAGCAGATCGTCGAGCATGTGCGCATCCGCATGTCGCAGCAGATCTGCGGCGACCTCGCCGAGAACGGCGTTCTGCCGGTGCTGCGCCTCGGCAACAAGTGGGACATGGTCTTCCACCAGGCGCTCAAGCGGGACACGAAGGGCGAAATCGTCGAATTCGACATCGACCCGCGCCAGCTCGAGGAGTTTTCCGAGCAGGCCACCCGGGTTATCCGCGAGTTTCTTGACCGCGGCACGCCCTTTGTACTGGTCACGTCGCCCGAATCCCGCTCTTATGTGCGCATGATCATCGAGCGCCTCTTCGCCACATTGCCGGTTCTCTCGCATGTCGAGCTTGCCAAGGGCATCGAGATCAAGATTCTCGGCTCCATTTCATGATCACGGACCCGCAGGGCACGGTGCTGGCGCTGTTCGCTGCCTTCTGCCGTGTCGGCGGGTGTTTCATGCTGCTGCCGGGCTTCTCCTCGGCGCGCATCTCCATGCAGATCCGCCTCTTCATCGCCGTGGCCGTTTCCATGGCGATCCTGCCCATCATGTGGGACACGATCTACCCGCGCGCTTCCGGCTCGGTCGACGCCTATCTGAAACTCATCGTTTTCGAGACGCTGACGGGCGTGGTAATCGGCCTGATCGCCCGGTACTATGTGCTCGGCCTCCAGTTCGCCGGCACGGTGCTGACGATGATGATGGGCTTCAATGCGCCGCCGACGCAGGATGTGCTGGAAGACGCAGCCGAAAACCAGCTGACCAACCTGCTTTCCTTCGCGGGCCTGCTCATCCTCTTCCTTCTGGATTTCCATCACGTCGTGGTGCGGGCGCTGGTCGATTCCTACACCGTCATGCCGCTCGGCGCAGGCTTCAATCCGCAGAGCGCGCTGATCACGCTCACCGACACGCTGTCCCAGACCTTCATGATCATGCTGCGGCTCGCCAGCCCCTTCATTCTCTATGGCCTGGTCTTCAACGTCTCGATCGGTCTCATCAACAAGCTGGCGCCGCAGATCCCGATCTACTTCATCTCGCTGCCCTATCTCATCATCGGCGGCATGCTGCTGCTCTATTTCGGCGTCTCCTCGCTCCTTCAGATCTTCGTGGCCGGCTTCATGCCGGTCTTCCAGGGGGGATGATGGCGCAGAACCGTTCCGACAAGCTCAAGCGTCTGGTGACCGTGCAGCGCCATCTGGAGAAGATGGCGGAGATCGACCTGGCCACCACGACCAGCCAGCGCCGCGAGATCGCCGAAACGATGGATGCCGTGGTCGATGCGATCAATTCGCTCAATCCGGTGCACCGCACCTTCTCGCGCCACTATTCCGGCCACTACAACAAGCTCCAGCAGCAGGACCAGATGCTGTCGAACGTGCAGCAGATGCATGAAATGCGGGTGGTGCGCGAACGCACCAAGGGCGACCGCATGGAAGACCGCATGAAGGAGGCGCGCGACGACGAGGAGCGCGTGGCGGCCGACGATTCGATCTACGATCTCATCGACCAGCACCTCGCCTATAAGGGCGAGCCGGGCTGAAAGCCATAAGTGCCTGTAAAAAGACGTGATTTAACGCCGTCTGATCAAGCTTGTGCGAACTTGGAGGGTGTGGACGGCAACGTCACGACTTCGTCATCCGGCACCAGCCTCCCGTAAGGTTGAGCAGCGATAGTCGCATCAGGACGATGAAGAGGTTCGCCGATGCCGCCGTGATGCGGCGCGCGCACCTGTCCGGAATGGTCAAGAGCCGGTGGACCGCCATGAGGACGGGATCGGCAGTTGAGGATCACCCGAAAGGTTCTGAGACGTGGCAATTTCACCCCCCAGTGATCTGGTGCTCGATGTCGTGCGCGCGGCCGATCCGACGCAGGTCCAGGAAGCGCAGGCCAAGCTGAAGTCCAACCGCGCCGCTTTCGAGGCGACGAGCCTTGCCGAGGCCGGCGCCGGTTTCCAGGCCGCCGTCGGCATTCTCAACCGTGATTCGGTTGCAAGCCAGGCGGCGAAGGGTGTCGAGGCCGTGGGCGGCAAAGCCGTTCCCGAGCATCTGCGCAAGTTCGAGACGATGGTGCTGCAGAACTTCGTGAAGTCGATGATGCCCGAAGAGAGCGAAGAGATTTACGGCAAGGGCACGGCCGGCGAGATGTGGCGCGGCATGATGGCCGACCAGCTCGGCGAAGCGCTCGCCAAGGGCGGCGGCATCGGGCTGGCCGAAAGCCTGGCCCGCAAGAGCGGGGTCACCTCGCATCCCAGGGACACGAACGATACCGACCGGATCGCCGCAAGCATGGTTCAGTCCATGCAGCGTCAGGCCTTTGCTGACCTGACGCCCGGCATCAAGGAAGACGACAAGAAAGCATAAGCGGAGAGCAACACAATGGAACAGGCGAACAACGAACTGCGTATCCGCACCGTTCTCGGCAGGCTCGAGACGATCATCGACAACGAGAATGACAATATCGGTACGGATCCCCATTTCGACCTGTCGACCTCGAATGCGCACAAGAGCCGTTGCCTCTATGAGCTGGCCATGCTGTCGCGTGACGTGCGGCCCGACGAGGTGCCGCAGACCTTCTCGCGCGAACTCGGCCGCGTGCGCGAAAAGCTCGCCACCAATGCGCAGCGCGTCTCGGCCCATCTCGAGGCCGTGCGTGAGGTCGTCAGCATCCTGAAGAACGCCGTGCAGGATCTGGAGGCCGACGGCACCTATTCGCAGGAACAGTTCCGCCTGGGTTACGGTACATGATCAAGCTCGTCGGCACAGGCGTCTGGGTGCTTCTCGTCACGCTCGCCTCGGTCTATTTCTCGCTGAAGATGGCGTCGGCCCCGAAGGTCGACACCGCCGCCGCGGAACACGAAGCGGCGATGGAATTCGTCACCGGATACACGACCACCATTCCGGTCATCGGCGAGGCCGGCGTCAGCGGCTATCTCCTGACCAAGCTCGCCTACAAGGCGAACAAGGACCTGGCGGCCAAGCAGGTCGTGCCGCTGCCGGACATGATCACGGATGAACTCTACACGCTGCTCGTCGGCAAGAAGATGATCGATGTGGCCGATGCCGGGCATTTTGATCTCGATGCCTTCCGCGGGGTCGTCAAGGAGGGGCTCAACCGCCGCTTCGGCGCCGACGTCATTCAGGAGGTCTATGTCGAGCAGATCGATTATCTGACGACCGCCGCAGTGGAGGACCCGACGCCCAAGGGTGGCAAGACCCTGGTCAAGGGCGAGGTCCCCGCCGCCGAGCCGGCGGAAAAGAGTGGCGGCCACTGAACCGACCCTCGAAAGTGCAGTTACGGGGCCGGCCGCTCAGAGCGAGCCGGCCTTTGCCATTTCCGGCCTTTTGCTCTCGGCCTTCGTACCGGAGAACTTGTAGCGCAGCACGTGGTAGAGGAAGAGCGGCCCAACGGTTCCCGTATCCCGCCTGCGGGACGCGCTCCACGCCGGGAGGGAGAGCCAACCGAGCCCGAACCTGCGTGGCGACGCGTGCCGTGCTTCGCCCGACAGCGTTTCGAACAGGCGCTCGACACCCAGAACCAGTCTTGCATGACCCGGGCCGACGTGCCGGTCGATCCATTTTTCCTGGGCCGGGCTGTCCATCGAGACCAGCAGGATATCGGCATTGACGGCGCCTACACGCTCCATGATCGCGTCCGATTGCCCGCGATCGAAGGCATCGTCGGCGATCGGCAGGATGCTGTGCCACGGCGCATGACGGCTGAGCGCCTCGGCCGCCTTTTTCAGGGTAGCGGCATGCCCGCCCACCAGCGCGATACGCATCGGCTTTGCGATATAGGTGAGCAAGGCCGGTACGAAATCCGTGCCGGCCAGCCGCGCGCGAAAGCGCTGGCCATGCAGCAGCCGGGCGGCGAGGTCGATCCCCCGGTCCTCCGGCAGCACGGTCTGGCGCGAGAGCGCCGCGCGATAATCGGGATCGCGCATCATCCGATTGGCACTGTCGGCATTGGCGAAGACGATGATGCTTTGTCCGAACGGCATCGTGGCCCGTTCCCCGGCGAAAGCCAGCGCGTCGGCCCATCCGAGGTCGCAGATGTCGAGGCCAAGGATATCGCGCCGTGCCGGAGCGATGGCGGTGGGAAGAGGGTTGCCGCCGCGGATGCGGCCTTGCCGGGATACGCGCGCGACAGATGCCTTGCGGCTCCCCGGGCTCTGGCGGTCAGCGGAACGGATACGGTCGGGCGTCATGCTTGTCTCGGGGCTCGCATTGATCGTCGTCATGTAGCAACTCTGCCTGAAAGGCCGTTTAAGGAATTCGTGAAAAGGCCGGTTCGCGTTTTCACATGCTATAAACCTTTCTCTAATTCTTTGAAAAACAATGATTTATTCCACGTTCGCTGCCGCCAATCCGGTCTGACGACCAGAATGACGGACGGCGTGTGCCATTCTGTGTGACGAAAAAATGCATCCACCCGGCGCGACATGTCCTTCTTTCGCGATCTCGGCGCTTGAATTTATGTGTTTTCGACAGCATAGGGCGTTAAAAGGCCATCGCGCGATGCCGGCGCGCCGTTAGGGTGCGCGCATCATTGCAGGGAGAGAAACGTGACAACCATTATCGATGGGAAGCAGGTTGCCGCTTCCGTGATTGACGCCGTGAAGTCCGCGACCGCTTCCCTTCAGGCGGACGCGGGTGTCAAGCCCGGCCTTGCCGTCGTCATCGTCGGTGACGATCCGGCCAGCCATGCCTACGTCTCCTCCAAGAGCCGCATGGCCAAGGAGTGCGGCTTCAATTCGATCCAGCACACGCTGCCGGAAGAAACGACGCAGGAAGAGCTTGCCCGTCTCGTCGAGACGCTGAATGCGGATGAAAGCATCCACGGCATCCTCGTGCAGCTGCCGCTGCCCAAACACCTGAATTCCGATCCGATCATCCAGTCGATCCGGCCGGAAAAGGATGTCGACGGCCTGCACGTCGTCAATGCCGGCAAGGTCGCAACGGGCGATCTCGATGGCGGCCTCGTTTCCTGCACGCCCGCCGGCGCCATGGTGTTCGTGCGGCGCGTCCACGGTGACGACCTGTCGGGGCTGAACGCGGTGGTGATCGGCCGCTCCAATCTTTTCGGCAAGCCGATGTCGGCGCTGTTGCTGGCCGCCAATGCGACGGTCACGACGGCCCATTCCCGCACCCGGGACCTCGCCGCCGTCTGCCGCAATGCCGATATCCTCGTGGCCGCCGTCGGCCGGCCGGAAATGGTGAAGGCCGATTGGGTGAAGCCCGGTGCGACCGTCATCGACGTCGGCATCAATCGCGTCGCCGCACCCGAGAAGGGCGAGGGCAAGTCGCGCCTGGTCGGCGATGTCGCGTTCGAGGAATGCGCCAAGGTGGCGGGGGTCATCACGCCGGTGCCCGGTGGTGTCGGCCCGATGACCATCGCCATGCTCATGGCGAACACCGTGATCGCGGCCTATCGCAAGGCCGGACGGACCCCGCCGAAATTCTGATTGGACAGGAAGACAGGCGCCCGCGGGCGCCTTTTTCATTTTTCGGGCGGCGCGGGGCCCGTCGAGGCACGCACGATGAGATCGGCCTTCCAGAGTTCCTGCTGGGGCAGCGTCTCCAGCTGGAGGATCTGGGCGATCAGCCGGCGGGCGATGCGCTGGCCGGCGGCGCGCAGCGATGAGCGCGTCGTCGTCAGCGGCACCATGAAGTTTTCCGGCTTCAGCATCGGCAGCACGTCGTCATGGGCGATCAGGGAGATATCCGCGCCGATCTTCAGCCCGGCCTGGTTGATCGCCCTGACGGCGCCGAGCGCCAGAACCGTACTGGAACAGAGCACCGCCGTCGGCGGCGCCTCGAGCCGCAGGAAAGCCTGCATGGCGCGAAAACCGTGTTCGTCGGTCATCTGCGCATGCGTGACGCAGTCCTCGCGCAGGCTAAGCCCAAGCTCGGCGAGCGCCCGCGCGACGCCTTTCCGACGCCTGACGGAAAACGCCAGATAATCCGGGCCATTGATGAGCGCGAAGCGTCGATGGCCGAGTTGCGTCAGCAGGCGTGCGGCATCGTAGAACGCGCCCGTATTGTCGATATCCAGATACGGATAGTCATCCGGTATGCCGATCGATCGCCCGTGCACGATGAACGGTGTCTTCAGCGACTTCATCATGGCGATGCGCGGATCCTTCTCCCGCATATAGGCCAGGAACAGCGCATCCACATTGCCGCTTGCCACCAGCCTGCGGCAGGTGGCGACTTCGTCTTCCGGGTGGCTCGGGTTGATGACGAAATGGAAATCGTGCCTGACCGCTTCGTCGCCGAGGCCCGCCAGGAATTCGCCGAAATGCACGTCGGATTCGATGCCGTCGGCCGTCGGCATGACAAGGCCGATCGAGCCGGCGCGGCCTGTGGCAAGGCGCTGGGCGGCGCGGTTGGGGCGGTATCCCGTTTCCCGCACCGCATCGAGCACCCGCTGGCGCGTTTCGGCATTGACCTCGGGATAACCGTTCAGCGCCCGGCTGACGGTAGTCTGGGAGAGGCCCAGCAATTGCGATAATTGCTTGAGGTTCACGTGCTTGGCTTTCCAGAATTATTCGAAGCGCTTTGGATGCCGCGCGACGCGCAGCATGTAACATCAGAAAAACACATGAAAAAAGCGGTTTCGGTCGTTTTGCAGCGCAAAATGACGCTGCGCTGCATCATCTCGGCGCTGTCTTCACGCAGCTTGTGGGGGGCTTGACGAGGGCGACGGGGAAGTGGGATGAAAGGAAATCCAAAGCGCTTTGAATTTTTGAGCTGTTTAGGAAATGCCGGCCCTGGGAGAGGGCGGTTTGTTTAGGGAGGCAAATCAGGTGAAAAAGACACTGTTGATGACGGTTGCGCTCGCTCTCGTTTTGGCCGGCAGCACCGTCGCGGCCGACTTGAAATTCAAGCCCGGCGAGGACGCGAAGTTCAACTGGCAGAGCTTCGAGGACTTCAAGAAGGGCCACGACCTCAAGGGACAGACGCTGACGATCTTCGGCCCGTGGCGCGGTGAGGACGAAACGCTCTTCAGGGCCGTCTTCGCCTATTTCAGCGAGGCGACGGGCGTCGAGGTCAAGTATTCCTCGTCCGAGAACTACGAACAGCAGATCGTCATCGACACGCAGGCCGGCAGCCCGCCCGATGTCGCGATCCTCCCGCAGCCGGGCCTGATCGCCGACCTTGCCTCCAAGGGCTACCTGACGCCGCTCGGCGACGAGACGCAGAAATGGCTTCTGGACAACTATGCCGCCGGCCAGTCCTGGGTCGATCTTTCGACCTTCAAGGGCAAGGACGGCAATGCCGCGCTTTATGCCTTTCCCTACAAGATCGACGTGAAGTCGCTGGTCTGGTACGTGCCGGAGAATTTCGAGGACGCCGGCTACGAAGTGCCGAAGACCATGGAAGACCTGAAGGCGCTGACGGAGAAGATCGTCGCCGACGGCGGCACGCCGTGGTGCATCGGCCTCGGTTCGGGCGGGGCCACCGGCTGGCCGGCGACCGACTGGGTCGAGGACCTGATGCTGCGCACGCAGAGCCCGGAAACCTACGACAAGTGGGTGAAGAACGAGATCCCGTTCAACGATGCCGCGGTCGTCGGCGCGATCGATGAATTCGGCTGGTTCGCCAAGAACGACAAGTTCGTCGATGGCGGTGCCGCCGCGGTTGCCTCCACCGACTTCCGCGACAGCCCGAAGGGCCTCTTCGCCTCGCCGCCGAAATGCTACCTGCACCACCAGGCGTCGTTCATCCCGTCCTTCTTCCCGGAAGGCACTGTCGTCGGCGAGGATGCGGATTTCTTCTACATGCCGCCCTATGCCAGCAAGCCGGAACTCGGCAATCCCGTCCTCGGCGCGGGAACGCTCGCCATGATCACCCGGGACACGCCGGCCTCGCGCGCCTTCATCGAATTCCTCAAGACGCCGATCGCGCATGAGGTCTGGATGGCGCAGTCGAGCTTCCTCACGCCGTTCAAGGGGGCCAACAAGGAAGCCTATGCCAACGGCCCGATGAAAAAGCAGGGTGAAATCCTGCTGGATTCGACGACCTTCCGTTTCGACGGTTCGGACCTGATGCCGGGCAAGATCGGTGCGGGCGCCTTCTGGACCGGCATGATCGATTTCGTCGGCGGCAAGTCGGCTCCCGACGTTGCCGAAGGCATCCAGAAGGCCTGGGACGCCATCAAATAGGTTGCCGGGTTGATCGTCTGCCCCCTTCTCCCCCACGGGGAGAAGGTGCCGGCAGGCGGATGAGGGGGCGGCGCGGTCAGGAAAATGGGGGGCTTTTTCCCCCTCATCCGACCCTTCGGGCCACCTTCTCCCCGCGGGGAGAGGGGAGCGGCAGACGCGCCTGAGCATGCGAAAGTAATGCATTTCAGGGGAGGGATCGCCATGCAGCAACTGTTATTCGCCATCTTCACGATGGTCGGGGGCGTTCTCGCCTGTGTCGTCTATTTCTTCGGAACGAACTGGCTTCTCGACAAGATCTTCCCGTCCAAGGGGCTGACGGGGCCGCAGGCCTCGAAGAACCTCCGGATCACCAATGCCATCCGGCCATGGCTGTTCATGGCGCCCGCGCTCTTCGCGCTCGGCATCTATCTCGTCTATCCCGTCTTCGAGTCCGTCCGCCTCTCCCTCCACGATCGTTCCGGCCAGCAGTTCGTCGGCCTCAGCAATTTCCGCTGGATGCTGGGCGACAGCGAGTTCCGCCAGTCGATCTTCAACAACTTCCTGTGGCTGCTCGTCGTGCCCGCGCTGTCCACCTTCTTCGGCCTCGTGATCGCCGCGCTGACCGACCGCATCTGGTGGGGCAATATCGCAAAGACGCTGATCTTCATGCCGATGGCGATCTCCTTCGTCGGCGCCGCCGTCATCTGGAAGTTCGTCTACGACTACCGCTCGGAAGGCTCCGAGCAGATCGGCATCCTCAATGCCATCGTGGTGGCCATGGGCGGCCAGCCCGAGGCGTGGATGACCATTCCCTTCTGGAACAACTTCTTCCTGATGGTGATCCTCATCTGGATCCAGACCGGCTTTGCCATGGTCATCCTGTCGGCGGCGCTGCGCGGCATCCCGGAAGAGACCATCGAGGCCGCCGTCATCGATGGCGCGAACGGCTTCCAGATCTTCTTCAAGATCATGGTTCCGCAGATATGGGGCACGATCGCGGTCGTCTGGACGACGATCACCATCCTCGTCCTCAAGGTCTTCGACATCGTGCTGGCGATGACCAACGGCCAATGGCAGACGCAGGTTCTCGCGAACCTGATGTTCGACTGGATGTTCCGCGGCGGCGGCGATTTCGGCCGCGGCGCGTCCATCGCCGTCGTGATCATGATCCTCGTCATCCCGATCATGATCTGGAACATCCGCAACGCCACTCGGGAAATGGAGCGCTGAGATGATTGCCACGTCCCGTTCGCCGCTCATCATCGTCGTTCACCTGTCCGTCCTGCTGCTCGTGGCGCTCTGGACCCTGCCGACCGCAGGCCTCCTGATCTCGTCGCTGCGTGACAAGGACCAGCTTGCCGTTTCCGGCTGGTGGACCGCGCTCTCCACGTCCTCGCAGAACCTGACCGGTCGCGCTGCCTCGCCCGATGCGCAGGTCGAGAAGGACGGCAAGTTCGTGATTGCGGGCAACCTCATCGAAGGCGGCACGAGCAAGGTGTCCGCCTTCGGTGTCAGGCCCATGCAGCCCACCGCCTTTGAGGTCGGCACCGCCGCCGATATCGGCGATGGCCAGACGCTGACCGTCAACGAGGACGGCAGCTATGAGATCGTCTCGCCCACGCGCATGGAAGGCACGCGCGGCCAGCGCATCTTCTATACGGCCTCGGTCCCGCCGCGCTTCACGCTCGACAACTATCGCGAAGTGCTCAATGCCGAGGGCATCGGCGCCTCCTTCATCAATTCGCTGACGGTGGCGATCCCCGCAACGATCATCCCCATCCTCGTGGCGGCCTTCTGCGGCTATGCGCTGGCCTGGATGCCCTTTCCGGGGCGCGCGATCCTGATTGCCGTCATCGTCGGCCTGCTCGTCGTGCCCTTGCAGATGTCGCTCATTCCGCTCCTGAAGCTCTACAACGGTGTCGGCGCCTTCTTCGGGGTGCCGGCCAAGACCTATGTGGGCATATGGCTCGCCCATATGGGTTTCGGCCTGCCGCTCGCGGTCTACCTTCTGCGCAACTACATGGCCGGGCTGCCGCGCGAGATCATGGAGTCGGCCCGCGTGGACGGGGCGAGCGATTTCGACATCTTCGTGAAGATCATCCTGCCGCTGTCCTTCCCGGCCCTTGCCTCTTTCGCCATCTTCCAGTTCCTGTGGACCTGGAACGACCTGCTGGTCGCCATGGTCTTCCTGGGCACCGGCAACAACGAGTTGGTGCTGACCGGCCGCCTGGTCAACCTGCTCGGCTCGCGCGGCGGCAACTGGGAAATCCTTACGGCCTCCGCTTTCATAACCATCATCGTGCCTCTCATCGTCTTCTTCAGCTTGCAGCGCTACCTCGTGCGCGGCCTGCTGGCGGGGTCGGTGAAGGGCGGCTGACAACCATTTCCAGCAATATGCGGACCGCCGGCGTTGCCACAGCGTCGGGCCGGGACGCCCAGACAGGACATATGAGAATGACGACGTCGGGTTCAACGCTTCTCCAGCCGGACAAGGACTGGTGGCGCGGCGCGGTGATCTACCAGATCTATCCGCGTTCCTTTCAGGATACCAATGGTGACGGGATCGGCGATCTCCGCGGCATCACCGAGCGGCTTTCCCATGTCGCATCGCTTGGCGTCGATGCGATCTGGATATCGCCGTTCTTCACTTCGCCCATGCGCGACTTCGGTTATGACGTGTCCGATTACCAGGACGTGGACCCGATCTTCGGCGTGCTCTCGGATTTCGATGCGCTGATCGAAGAGGCGCACCGTCTCGATATCCGCGTCATGATCGACCTCGTCCTGTCGCACACTTCCGACAGGCATCCGTGGTTCGCCGAAAGCCGCTCGCGGCGCACGAACCCCAAGGCGGACTGGTATGTCTGGGCGGATTCGCGGCCCGACGGCACACCGCCGAACAACTGGCTGTCGATCTTCGGCGGCTCCGCCTGGCAGTGGGACCCCACGCGCCTGCAATATTACATGCACAACTTCCTGACCTCGCAGCCGGACCTGAACCTGCACAATCCCGAGGTTCAGGATGCGCTGCTTTCGGTCGCGCGTTTCTGGCTGCAACGCGGCGTCGATGGTTTCCGTCTCGACACGATCAACTTCTACTTCCACGACAAGGAACTGCGCGACAACCCGGCGCTCGCGCCCGAGCGGCGCAATGCGCAGACCGCGCCAGCCGTGAACCCCTACAATTACCAGGAACACATCTACGACAAGAACCAGCCGGAGAACCTGGAATTCCTCAAGCGCTTTCGCGCGCTGATGGAGGAGTTTCCGGCGATTGCCGCCGTCGGCGAGGTGGGCGACAGCCAGCGCGGCCTGGAGATCGCCGGCGAATACACCTCCGGCGGCGACAAGATGCACATGTGCTACGCGTTCGAGTTCCTGGCGCCCGAACCGCTGACGCCGGCCTTCGTGGCCGACACGCAGCATGCGTTGGAAAAGGCGGCCCCGGAAGGGTGGGTCTGCTGGGCCTTCTCCAACCACGACGTCGTGCGCCATATCAGCCGCTGGGGCACCGGCGTGAACGACCATGAGGCGCATGCCAAGCTCTTGTCGAGCCTGCTGCTTTCGCTGCGCGGCTCCGTCTGCATCTATCAGGGCGAGGAACTGGCCCTTCCGGAAGCGGAGATCGCCTACGAGGATCTTCGCGATCCCTACGGCATCCAGTTCTGGCCCGATTTCAAGGGCCGTGACGGCTGCCGCACGCCGATGGTCTGGGAGAGCAACGACCCGACCGGCGGCTTCAGCGACGGCAAGCCGTGGCTGCCGGTACCGCCCGCGCATCTGGAACGCGCCGTCGACGTGCAGGCGGGGGACGATGCATCGGTGCTTGCGCATTACCGCCGCTTTCTCGCCTTCCGCAAGGAGCATGTGCCGCTCGTCAAGGGCGAGATCGAGTTTCAGATGGCGGAAGGCGTGATCCTCTCCTTCGTGCGCTCGCACGGCAACGAGAAGATTTTCTGCGCCTTCAACATGAGCCCGGTCGCGCGCATGGCGGATATTCCGTCCGGCACGCTCGAGGCGCTGGAAGGGCACGGCTTCGCGAGCGTCATGCATGACGACTATATCGAACTTCCGGCCTGGAGCGGGTTCTTCGCCCGCTTCGTGTGACCGGTCAGAACAACAGGGGAGGTAGAGACATGGCAGGGCTGGTGCTCAAGGATATCCGCAAATCCTACGGTGCCGTGGATGTGATCCATGGCATCGATCTCGACATCAAGCAGGGCGAGTTCATCGTCTTCGTCGGCCCGTCCGGCTGCGGCAAGTCGACCCTGCTGCGCATGATCGCCGGCCTGGAGCAGATCACCGGCGGGGACATGCTGATCGACGGCGAGCGCGTCAACGATGTGCCGCCGTCGAAGCGCGGCATCGCCATGGTGTTCCAGTCCTACGCGCTCTACCCGCATATGACCGTCTACGACAACATGGCCTTCGGCATGCGGATCGCCGGGGAAAGCAAGGAGGAGATTGATCGCCGGGTGCGCGCGGCTGCCGATATCCTCCAGCTCACCACCTATCTCGACCGCCTGCCCAAGGCGCTTTCGGGCGGCCAGCGCCAGCGCGTCGCCATCGGTCGCGCGATCTGCCGCAATCCCAAGGTCTTCCTGTTCGACGAGCCGCTGTCCAACCTCGACGCGGCGCTGCGCGTCGCCACCCGCATCGAGATCGCCAAGCTCAACGAGCAGATGGCCGACACGACCATGATCTACGTGACGCACGATCAGGTGGAGGCCATGACGCTCGCCGACCGCATCGTCGTGCTGTCGGCCGGCCGCATCGAGCAGGTCGGGGCCCCGCTCGAATTGTACGAGCGCCCCGCCAATCTCTTCGTCGCCCGGTTCATCGGCTCGCCCGCCATGAACGTCATTCCTGCCAAGATCACCTCTGCGGGCGCGGCGACCGCGCTGGAACTGACCGGCGGGCGCACCGTCACCGTCGACATCGCGACGGCGGCGTCCGAGGTTGGGAAGGCGGCAAGCTTCGGCGTGCGCCCGGAAGACCTTCAGATCTCGACCGGCGACGATTTCCTGTTCGCGGGCACGGTATCGATCGTCGAGGCGCTCGGCGAGGTCACGCTGCTTTACATCGAGGGCCTTGTGCCGGGTGAGCCGATCATCGCCAAGATTCCCGGCATTCTCGACGTGAAGCGCGGCGACACGATCCGCTTCACGGCGGACAGGGCGAAGCTGCACCTCTTCAATGCCGCAGGGCAGAGCTACAGGGCTCTTTGAGACGCGGCGTCTGCGAAAAAATGCGCCGGATACCCTTTGGAATGGCAGGATTTTGGCCTGCCGTTCAACACGATGTTAAGCGTTGTCGCCGTAGCATTTCCGGGTAATGCAGTGCCGGGGCGAGCAGTCTGATGGGATTTTACGGTGACGTATCGCGGGGAAGCTACCTGAACAAGGAAGAGTCCTTCATGTATGATCGGGAAAAGACCTTCCCGATGGAGGACACCTGCAACGAGGCCCGCATCGAGTTCACCGAGACCGGCGGCCTCGTCAACCTCGTCTCCCGCCGCGGGGTCATCGTCAAGCTGTCGCGCAGCGGCGCCGTCATCACCATGACGACGAAGTTCCAGCTCCCGCGCAACTTCTACCTCGACATCGTCAGCGCCCGCATCCCGATGATCGGCTGCCTCACGCAGCGCGTCTATCCGAATGATGTCGTGGAAGCCCGCTTCCTGCGCCTGCTCTCCGACAAGGACCTGCAGCGCATCTTCGTCTATTCCACGCACCGCAACCACCAGAACCGGACGCTGGATATCTACGGCTGATGTGAAAAGAGGGGCGAAACGCTCCTCTTCTTATGTCTGCGAGATATCGAGCTTGGCGCGACCTCCCCCTCCGTCATGCTCGGGCTTGACCCCGAACATCCAGTCCAAGCGCAGACCACTGCCTGTGGATCCTCGGCTCAAGGCCGAGGATGACGTTGAGTTTGTGGCTCAGGCCTGACCGAAGGAGGCGCCACTTAAGCGAACAACACGCTCGCTCCATGGTCCGCCGGACCGGCAATCGCGCGGAAGGGGGCGAAGAGTTCGCGACCCATGCCGAATTCGTTGCCGGAGAGGTCGGCGGCCGCCTGCGGGCGGGCGGCGAATTCGGCGGAATCCACGAGAACCTCGATCGTGCCGTGGGCGGCATCGAGCCGGATGATGTCGCCGTCGCGGATGCGGCCGATCGGGCCATTGTCCACGGCCTCTGGCGTCACATGGATGGCGGCCGGCACCTTGCCGGATGCGCCGGACATGCGTCCGTCGGTCAGAAGCGCCACGCGCTGGCCGCGGTCCTGCAGGATGCCGAGCACCGTCGTCAGCTTGTGCAGTTCCGGCATGCCGTTGGCCTTCGGACCCTGGAAGCGCACGACGGCGATGAAATCGCCCGTGAGTTCGCCGGCCTTGAAGGCTGCGTTCAGCTCCAGCTGGTCATGGAAGACCTTGGCGGGCGCCTCGATGACATGGCGCTCGGGTTTCACGGCGGAAATCTTGATGACGGCATTGCCGATATTGCCGGTGAGCATCTTCAGGCCGCCGGTCGGCTGGAAGGGCGTCTCGATATTGGCGAGCACCTTCGGGTCGTGGCTGACCTTCGGCGAGGGCTCGCGCAGAACGGTGCCGTTGGCGCCGAGCCGGGCATCGACCGTATAGGCGTTGAGCCCCTGGCCGTAGACGGTGCGCACGTCGTCATGCAGCAGGCCGTGCTTCAGGAGTTCCTGGATGAGGAAACCCATGCCGCCTGCGGCGTGGAAATGGTTCACGTCGGCGAGGCCGTTCGGATAGACGCGGGCAAGCAGCGGCACGACATCCGACAGGTCGGAAATATCTTTCCAGGTCAGGAGGATGCCGGCGGCGCGCGCCATGGCGAGGAGGTGCAGCGTATGATTGGTCGAACCGCCCGTGGCATGCAGCCCGACAACGCCGTTGACGATGGAGCGCTCGTCGATCATCTCCCCCGCCGGGGTGAATTCGTTGCCCTGCGCGGTGATCGCCAGCGCCCGCTTGGCGGCTTCCTTCGTCAGGGCGTCGCGCAGCGGCGTGCCCGGATTGATGAAGGAGGCGCCGGGCATGTGGAAGCCCATGATCTCCATCAGCATCTGGTTGGAGTTGGCCGTGCCGTAGAAGGTGCAGGTGCCGGGGCCGTGATAGGACTTGGATTCGGCCTCCAGCAGCTCCGCGCGGCCGGCCTTGCCCTCGGCGAAAAGCTGGCGCACACGCGCCTTCTCGTCGTTCGGCAGGCCCGAGGTCATCGGGCCGGCGGGGATGAAGACGGCCGGCAGGTGGCCGAAGGTCAGCGCGGCGATCGTCAGGCCCGGCACGATCTTGTCGCACACGCCGAGATAGACGACCGAATCGAACATGTTGTGCGACAGGCCCACGCCGGCCGCCATCGCGATGAGGTCACGCGAGAACAGCGAGAGCTCCATGCCCGGCTGGCCCTGGGTGACGCCGTCGCACATCGCCGGCACGCCGCCTGCCACCTGGGCGACGCCGCCTGCTTCATGTGCCGCCTCGCGGATCAGCGCCGGGTAGGTCTCGAACGGCTGGTGGGCCGAGAGCATGTCGTTGTAGGAGGTGATGATGCCGAGGTTCGGAACGCGGTCGCCGGCGAGCGCGTCCTTCTCGGCGGGGGAACAGACCGCAAAGCCGTGGGCGAGGTTGCCGCAGGAGAGCACGGACCGGTGCACGCCGCTGGCGGCGGCAGCCCGCACGCGGCCGAGATAGGCTTCGCGGTGAGGCTTCGAGCGTTCGACGATGCGGGCGGTGATGGCTTCAATGCGCTTGTCGGCGGACATGGGATTATCCTGACTTCCTCGATTGCATTTTTACACGGCAAGGCGAGCGCGAAAGCTGCACGATCCGCGGGTCCATGGCGCCATGCGCCGGGCATGTTCGGCTTCAGCCGGCTAAGCGCGCTCCAGAGCATTGAAAGCCGAAGAAATCTCCGGCGTCGGGCAATGCTCTAGGGCGCCCAGTAGATATCGACCGGCGTTGCCGCACGCCGCAGGACGGCGCGGATCGGCATATCGGTTTCCGGCCCGTCACCTTCCGCCGCGGCGAGAACGTCCTTCTTGCCCTGGCCTTCGATATGCAACACCAGAAGACGGGCATCCTGAAGGCTGGCGAAGGTGAAGGTGAGGCGGGTTTCGCCGGCACCTTCCGCTTCCATGGTGATGACGCCGCGCGGCGTTTCAGCCGAGATCGCCGTGGCCAGATTGCTGCCGCCGGGGAAGAACGAGGCGGTATGGCCATCCGTTCCCATGCCGAGAATGACGACGTCGAACGGCGCGCCGAGCGCGTCCGCATCCCGCGAGACGATCTTGGCCGCCTCGTCGGCGCTGTCGGCCTGGCGGTAGAGCGGCAGGAAATTCGCCGCCTGCGCCTTGCCCTGAAGCAGGTTCTCGGCAACGAGCAGATGGTTGGAGCGCGGATTGTCGGCCGGCACGAACCGCTCGTCGACGAGCGTGATCGTCACCTTCGCCCAGTCGATATCGCGCGTCGAAAGCGACTTGAAGAAGGCCTTCGGCGTGGAGCCGCCCGATACGGCGATGGTCGCCTTGCCACGGGCGGCCACGGCATCGGCAAGGGCTGCGGACACGCGATCCGCCAGAGCTTCGGCCAGCGCCGCACCGTCCTTGAATTCATGCAGTCTCGCGCTCATCGGCCTTCCTTACGTTTCATGCCAGGTGCGGCCGTCGCGCTCGATGAGGGCGATGGCCTGGCTGGGCCCCCAGGTGCCGGCGGTGTAGCCCTGCACCTGCTGGCCGGTCGCTTCCCAGGCCTTGAGGATCGGGTCGACCCAGCGCCATGCGGCCTCGACTTCGTCACGGCGCATGAAGAGCGTCTGGTTGTTCCTGATGACGTCGAGCAGCAGGCGCTCGTAGGCGTCGGCGTTGCGGGCGTCGAAGGCCTGCGCGAAGCTCATGTCGAGCGAGACATTGCGCAGGCGCATGCCGCCCGGACCCGGATCCTTGATCATCAGCGACTGCTTGACGCCTTCGTCGGGCTGCAGGCGGATGATGAGCTGGTTCGCCTCGATACGGCCGGCCGAGGGGTCGAAGATCGAATGCGGGATCGGCTTGAAGGTGATGACGATCTCCGACATGCGCGCGGCAAGACGCTTGCCGGTGCGGATGTAGAAGGGAACGCCCGCCCAGCGCCAGTTGCCGATCTCGGCCTTGATGGCGACGAAGGTTTCCGTGTTGGAGACGCCGCCGTCCAGCTCTTCCAGATAGCCCTTGACCGGGCCGCCGGCGGACGCGCCGGCGCGATACTGGCCGCGCACCGTGAGGCGCTCGACATTGTACTGGTCGATAGGCTTCAGCGCGCGCAGGACCTTGAGCTTCTCGTCGCGCACGGCTTCCGCGTCCATGGAGGAGGGCACTTCCATGGCGACGAGGCAGAGCAGCTGGAGGATATGGTTCTGCACCATGTCGCGCAGCGCGCCGGCCTTGTCATAATATCCGGCTCGGCTTTCCAGCCCGACGGATTCGGCGACAGTGATCTGGACGTGGTCGATATGTGCGGAATTCCACAGCGGCTCATAGAGCGCGTTGGCAAAGCGCAGCGCCATCAGGTTCTGCACCGTCTCCTTGCCGAGATAGTGGTCGATGCGGAAGATCTGCTCTTCGCGGAACACCTTGCCGATCGTGTTGTTCAGCTCGTCCGCCGACGCGAGGTCGCGGCCGATCGGCTTTTCGACGACGATGCGCGTCTGCTTGGTGATGAGCTTGTGGTCGCGGATCTTCTCGGAGATATCGCCGAAGATCGCCGGCGCGACGGCCAGGTAGAAGGCACGCACGCGTTCCTTGCCCTCGTCGAGCAGCTCCTTCAGCTTGTCCCAGCCGGCGTCGGACTTCGCGTCGACCGAGACGTAGAACAGGCGATCGCAGAAGATCTTGACCTGCTCGTCCTCGAATTCGCCGGGCTTCAGGTGCTCCTTCAGCGCATCCACCGCGAACTTGCGGTATTCCGCATCCGTGAAGGCCGTTCGCGACGCGCCGATGATGCGCGTGGGATCGGAAAGCTGGCCGGCGAGCTGCCGGTGATAGAGGGCCGGAAGGAGCTTGCGTTCGGCAAGGTCGCCGGTTCCGCCGAAGACGACATAGTCGAAGGGTTCAACAGGAATGATCTGGCTGCTCATCGGATATCTCGATCTCGTTCTGTTGCCGGGTGTTATAATCTAATCGATTTAAAAACACCAGCGTGCGACGCAACAAAATCGGTGTTTCCGAACAGATCAGAGCTTGTCGCGTAGCGCGTACCACGTCATGGCGAGGAACAGAAGCGGCGAGCGGAACCGCGAGCCACCGGGGAAGGCCGGGATTTTCAGGGCCTTCAACTGGTCGAGCTCCGCGCTGCCGCCGGTCACGTCCTCGGCATAGAGCTTGCCACAGTAGTTTGACAGCATGACGCCGTGGCCGGAATAACCGCCGATCGTCGTGATGCCCGGCATGACCTCGCGCACATAGGGCTTGCGCGGCATGGTGATGCCGACGGAGCCGCCCCAGGCATGGGTGAGTTCGATGCCCTTGAGTTCCGGATAGACCTCCTCGATCTGCCGGCGGATGGGCGGCGTCATGTCATCAGGATTGTCGGAGGTGTAGGCTTCGCGTCCGCCAAACAGCAGCCGGCCGTCGCGCGTCTTGCGGAAGTAGCGCACGACGAAGCGCGTGTCGGCGATGGATTCCCCTCCAGGGATGATCGACGGGAATTTATCGAGCGGCACCGTCGCGCCGATGAAGGAGCGGATCGGCATGACATGCGCCGCCGTCTTCGGCTCCAGATCGCCGATATAGGCATTGCAGGCGATCAGGGCCTTGTCGGCCCGGATGGTGCCGCGCGCCGTCGTGATCACCACCTTTCCGCCGGACCGTTCGATCTTGAGGGCAGGGGTTCTTTCGTGGAGATTGGCGCCCGCCTCCTGCGCCGCCCGCGCGACGCCGACGATGAGCTTCATCGGATGGATATGGCCGGTGCCGGTATCGCGGATGCCGAAGAAGAACCGCTTCGAGCCGACGCGTTCCTCGGTTTCCGCCCGGTCCATGAAGTGCATGTGCGGATAGCCGAAGCGGGTCGCGGCGATCTCGATATGATCGCGGAAGTCCTTCTCATAGCTTGTCTTGTGGCTGACATTGAGCTGGCCGGGCACATAGTCGATGTCGAGTTTTTGCGCGGCGGCGAAATCGTGGATGTGCTGCTTGGCGTTTTCCGCAAGCTCGAACAGCGCCCTGGCGCGCTCGTAGCCCAGTTCGGCTTCCAGTTCCTCCGCATCGGTGCGCTGGCCGGTGCCGAGCTGGCCGCCATTGCGGCCGGACGCGCCGTCGCCGAAGCGGTGTGCTTCGATGAGCGTGACACGCACCCCCTTGAGGGCGAGGTTGTAGGCGGCCTGGAGGCCGGTGAAGCCGCCGCCGACGATGGCGACATCCGTCTCGACCGAGCCGTCGAGCGGCGCATATTCGGGGCGGTCTCCAACGCTTGCTTCATACCAAGAGACGCCGGGGGAAATCGGGCTTTGCCAGGGCATAGCGCACACTCATGGAAAAGAGGCTGCGGCGGCGCACCGGGGCGCCGGCCGCTGATCGGGATGACGTTTCAGGCGGCCCGGACCGCCGGCCGCTCAGACGTTGAGCAGCAGGAACTCGCGTTCCCAGGGGCTGATCACCTGCATGAAGGTCTCGAACTCGCCGCGCTTGACGCCGGCATAGAGCCCGATGAACTCCGCGCTCAGCACCTCCGCCAGTGCGGGATCGGATTCGAGCAGCGACACGGCCTCGAGCAGGCCGCGCGGCAGATCGATCGTGCCCTCGTTGGCGGTGTCCTCCGTCGGCGGGCTCGGCTCAATCCCGTTCATGATGCCGAGCAGGCCGCAACCGAGCGACGCCGCGAGCGCGAGATACGGATTGGCGTCCGATCCCGGCAGGCGGTTTTCGATACGGCGGGCGGCCGCGTCCGACACCGGCACGCGGAAGGCCGTGGTGCGGTTGTCGTAGCCCCAGGCATTGTTGACCGGCGCCGACATGTCGGGCGTCAGGCGTCGATAGGAGTTCACATAGGGCGCCATCATGACCAGCGTCTTCGGCACATAGGCCTGCATGCCGCCGATGAAGTGGAAGAACTCCTTCGAGGGCGATCCGTCCGGGTTGGAGAAGACGTTCCGGCCCGTGTCGAGCTCCACCACCGACTGGTGGATATGCATGGCCGATCCGGCCTGGCCCTGCATGGGCTTGGCCATGAAGGTGGCGTAGATGCCGTGCTTCAGCGCCGCCTCGCGGATCGTGCGCTTGAACAGGAACACCTGGTCGGCCAATTCGATGGGATCGCCGTGGCGCAGGTTGATTTCGAGCTGCGCGGGCCCTTCCTCGTGGATCAGCGTATCGATCTCGAGGCCCTGCTTTTCCGAGAAGTGATAGATGTCGTCGATCAGTTCGTCGAATTCGTTGATGCCGGCGATGGAATAGCCCTGTCCGCCCAGGATGGCGCGGCCGGAGCGGCCCTTCGGCGGATGCAGCGGATAATCCGGGTCGTCGTTGACGGCGACGAGATAGAATTCGATCTCGGGCGCCACGACCGGCTTCCAGCCGCGCTCGCGATACATCTGCACGACGTTCTTCAACACGTTGCGCGGCGTATAGGGCACGTTCTCGCCCGTCGAGCCGACGATGTCGCAGATCACCTGCGCGGTCGGATCGGTTTCCCACGGCACCACGGAAAGGGTGGAAAGATCCGGCACCAGCTTGAGGTCGCTGTCGCGCGGCTCATAGCGGAAATTGCCGGTCTCCTCCGGGTAATCGCCGGAAATCGTGTGGCGATAGAGCGCCGAAGGCAGCGCCAGCGACGTGTTCGAGGTGAACTTCGACGACGGCATCATCTTGCCGCGCGGCACGCCCGCGAGGTCCGGTGTGATGCATTCGATGTCTTCAATGCCGCGGGCCCGAAGCCAGTCTGCGGCGTCCTTCCAGGTCTTTACTCCGCGTGGCACGCTGATGGCGGGAGGGATTTTGGTGGAGCGTGCTGCTTTCTCTATGGTAGGCGTAACGACTTTCTTCCTGGACGGCATGACACACCGGGGTTGGTTGATGATGCGCCATCATAGACACAGAATGATGCTTGGCTAGCTCCCCCCTGCGCATCAAAACGGGGATTTCCGTTCTATTTCCCGTTTTCGTGCCCGGATTGACATTCTGCTGCGATGGCCGAAAGAGAGGGAAAAAGAGGATTTCAACGTGGCAGAGCGGCGGGACGTCGTCATTATCGGAGCCGGCGCGGCCGGCATGATGTGCGCCATCGAGGCGGGCAGGCGCGGGCGCCGTGTGCTCGTTCTCGACCATGCGAAGGCGCCGGGCGAAAAGATACGCATTTCCGGCGGCGGCCGCTGCAACTTCACCAATATCCATGCCGGCCCGAAGAATTTCCTCTCCGCCAACCCGCATTTCGCAAAGTCGGCGCTTGCCCGCTACACCCCGCGTGATTTCCTCGATCTCGTGGAGCGGCACCGTATCGCCTGGCATGAGAAGACGCTGGGCCAGCTCTTCTGCGACAATTCGGCGAAGGACATCATTGCCATGCTGCTCGCCGAGATGAAGGCGGCGGGCGTCGAACTCAGGCTTTCCACTGCGATCGGCGACATCGCGCATGACGGGACGTCCTTCCGCATATCGACGGAGCAGGGTGCGATCGAGGCCGCCTCGCTGGTCGTTGCCACCGGCGGAAAGTCCATACCCAAGATGGGCGCCACGGGATTTGCCTATCGTATCGCGGAGCAGTTCGGGCTGCCCGTTATCGAAACCCGTGCCGGTCTCGTGCCGCTGATGCTCGATCCCGCCACACTTGCCGCCCACGAGGGCCTGCCCGGCGTCGCGGTGGACGTGGCGGCACGCCACGGCAAGACCGAATTCCGCGAGGCGGCGCTCTTCACCCATCGCGGGCTGAGCGGCCCGGCCATCCTGCAAATCTCCTCCTATTGGCGCGAGGGGGAGGAGATCGGCCTGCACATCCGCCCCGATCTCGACTTCGCCGCGATCATCGCCGCCGCCCGCAAGCAGAACGGCCGGCAGGCGGTGCAGACCGTTCTCGCCGAACATATCCCGAAGAAACTGGCGCAGTTGGTCGTCACCGATCTGGGCATCGACGGCCCGCTCGCCGAACTCTCCGGGAAGCGGATCGATGCGCTGGTGCAAAGGCTGCGCGACTGGCGGTTCCGGCCGCCGGCGTCGGAAGGCTATCGCACGGCGGAGGTCACGCTCGGCGGCATCGATACGGCCACGCTCGATTCCCGCAGCATGGCGGCAAAGGCGGTGCCGGGGCTCTACTTCATCGGCGAGGCGGTGGATGTCACCGGCTGGCTGGGCGGCTATAATTTCCAGTGGGCCTGGGCGTCCGGCCACGCCGCGGGGCAGGAAGCGTGATTCCTGCACGGTCCTTTACCGTCCGTTAAGACCTCGGGGCGGATGCTCTCGAAATGTCGGCGTTTCCCACCTTTCGGGATGGGAGACAACATGATGTGGGCCGGCAGACCGGATCATCCGCGTTGCCTGTTGTTTCCCCGTAACGGAGTATCGCCGCATGCCTTCCACACGCCGCCCCGCCCGCGCCATCGCCATTGCCGCAACGGAGGAAAGCCGCCGCTGTCTGCTGGCGATCGGCGTCAATTGCGCGCTTGCTGCCATTCTGGTGACGGCACTGGCGCTCATCGCCCTTTGACGTTCGGGCCGGGATAAATCGGTTTAAAAAGTCAGGGAATTTTAAAGATTGCCGCCGATGATCTCTGGATAGGGTTCCGGAAGCCGCGTCCCATGATGGATGCCCGCGGCTGGCAATGAATGCTCCCCCGGATACGCGGCATTGCAGCCGCATGAAGTCGGTAATCCGGCGTCCGAATCCTGGGGAGGCTCTGGAAGAGAGCAGGGGTGGAGCGCGCCGACAACGGATGTTCCGCCATGTTTATTGATCGCATTCTTGCCCGTTTCAAAATCCAGACCAAGGTTCTGGTCTTCATCCTGCCGTTCGTTCTGAGCATTTGCGCCGTCGGCTTCACGGGTCTCTATGCCACCGGCCTGCTTCAGGGCCGCATGGAGATTTCCAACAGCGTCCTCCAGTCGCTCAGCGGCTTCAAGGACGTCTATGCCAGCATGAACCGCTTCCTGCAGGATACCAGCAAGGAGACCCGCGACGAGGTCAACCAGCGCCTGAAGGCGCAGGTTACGCTGCTGCGCCAGACGATGGATGGCCTGACCCCTGACGTCGACGCCTCGAAGCTGCTCGACGCCCAGAAGCAGACCAAGGATATCGAGGCGCGCATGGAGGGCCTGTGGCTGCTCTATACCCGCGAGACCAGGCTGCATGACGCGATGGGCAAGAACCTCAATTACCTTGCCGCCGAACAGATCAAGATCCTCGAAGAGGCGACCAAGCTGCAGCGCTCCGTCCGTCAGGACGAGAACACCGCAAAGAGCATGCTGCGCGAGGCCGACCGCCTGACGAATGCAGGCCGGTTCTTTGCCGATTTCCTCAGCGACTTCGCCAAGGCCGCGACCCCGGACGAAAAGCTGAAACTCGTCAAGGAGCGCTACCCGCTGATTTCGAAGACCGAACGCTCGATTGCGGCCATCCTGCCGAAGAGCCAGAAGGTCGTCTCCACCACCATCCGCACCACGATCGACGAGCTCGGCGGTTACCTGGCCTCCAGCGATACGGCCGATGTCGTCGTTCCCGAAGTGGCGCGCCGCATCAACCGCTTCCGCCAGATCGCCATCCAGCTGCAGGGTGGCGCCGGCGAGAAGATGCGCGAAGCGACCCGCATCTTCGGCGAACTCGATGAGCCGATCATCAAGTCGGAAGCCGTTCTGTCCGCCACGCGCAAGCTGGTCAACTCGATCTATGACGCCGAAATCATCGCGGCCCGTTTCCTCGGCGAAACCTCGGAGGAAAATCGCACCAAGCTGCTGGCGTCGCTGTCCATCGTGACGAGCGAAATCGACACCCTGCGCGGCAGCGCCAACGGACTCGCCTTCTTCGACGGTGTCGGGCAAGCGGTGACGCCCGTCATCGACAAGATCAACGCCGACAGCGCCACGCTGGTGAAGATCAGCACCCAGCGCACGGCCGACTTCGATGTGGCCGGCCAGTCCATCGACAGCATCTGGAACCTGCTCAGCCAGTTCGCCGAGGAGCAGAAGACGAGCGCCGGCTCGGAGCGCGAGAAGGCCAACCAGGTCTCGGTGCTGGCGACTGTCGTCGGTGCGGCCATCGCCGTGCTTGCCGGCATCGCGCTGGTGCTGACGCTCAAGGGACCGATCGGGCAGATCACCGGCGCGATGCGCCGCCTTGCCGACGGTTTCCTCGACACCGGCATATCCGGCCAGAGCCGTGCCGACGAAATCGGCGACATGGCCCGCGCGCTCGGCGTCTTCAAGGAAAACGCCCTGTCCAAGATCCGCGTGGAGGCCGAAAGCGAACAGCAACGCGCCGAGGCGGAGGCTGAACGCCGCCGCAACGACGCGGAAAAGCAGGCGATGGACCAGCAGATCGACTTTGCGGTCAACGCGCTTGCCGCAGGCCTCGGCCGCCTGGCGCAGGGCGACCTGTCGCGCCAGATCGAGACGCCGTTCTCTGGTCGCCTGGAGCAGCTGCGGCAGGACTTCAACGTCTCGCTCGTGCGCCTTCAGGATACGCTGGGCCAGATCCGCAACAATGCCCTGTCGATCCAGCGCAGCGGCGCCGACATGCTGCAATCGGCCGACGCGCTTTCCAAGCGCACCGAATCGCAGGCTTCCTCGCTGGAGGAGACCGCCGCCGCCGTCGAGCAGATCACCGCGACCGTGCGCTCTTCCGCCGAGCGGGCGCATGAGGCCAACCTCGTCGTGGGCGCCACCAAGCGCAGCGCCGACAACTCCGCGGGCGTCGTCAGCAACGCGATCGATGCGATGGGACGCATCGAGGGGGCTTCCCGCCAGATCGAGCAGATCATCGAGGTCATCGACGACATCGCGTTCCAGACCAACCTTCTGGCGCTCAATGCCGGTATCGAGGCCGCGCGTGCGGGCGAGGCGGGCAAGGGCTTTGCCGTTGTCGCGCAGGAGGTGCGGGAACTGGCGCAGCGCTCGGCGAGTGCCGCCCGCGAGATCAAGGTGCTCATCGAGAAATCGACGAGCGAGGTGAATGCCGGCTCGCATCTCGTGCAGGAAACCGGCGCCGTGCTCGCCGCAATCAGCCAGCAGATCGTCACCGTCAGCCACCATGTGGACATGATGGCGACGGCAAGCCGCGACCAGGCGGCAGCACTCCAGGAGGTCAACGGCTCCGTCAACCAGATGGACCAGATGACCCAGCAGAACGCCTCGATGGTCGACGTCACGACGGCGGCGAGCCGCAAGCTTGCGGGCGAAGCCGACACGCTGATGATGCTGGTCGAGCAGTTCCGTCTCGAAGCGGAAGAACACGATCACGGCGCCTACCGCGCCGCCTGATAAAGCTGCCGCTGATAACCCAAAAAAGGCCTGGATTTCCGGGCCTTTTTTATGCCTGGACGTCCCGATTTACAGGATGTGGTGGCGGATTTTCAGCTTTTCTTATATCTTGATTTTTATCATTTCGGGACAATAGGAGCCCGACAATGAGCAAGATATTCCGATCTTCGATCGCCTATCAGTATGCGGCGATGACCTTCGCCTTCATCTTTCTCAGCGCCGCGGTCATCGTCGGCGTCATGCATTACAATCTGAAGAGCTATGTGCTGCAGGATGCGGCCAATGACGCCCATGACGCCACGCGCAACATGGCGGTTCTCTACGATGCCGTGATCGACGGGGCGTCTATCGAGCTGAAGGATGGTGCGCTTGCCGGCGTGCGCAGCGATGCGATGCCGGAGCTTGCGAACCACGATCTTGTCGATCGCACCGCCACGTCCATTGCCGGCGTCGCGACGATTTTTGAGAAACAGGGACCGGACTATGTCCGCATCTCGACGAATGTGAAGAAGGAAGACGGCAGCCGCGCCACCGGCACGAAACTCGCCGCGGATCATCCGGCACAGGCGGTACTCGCCAAGGGCGCGCCCTATTTCGGCCCCGCGCAGCTTTTCGGCCGTGACTTCATGACCGGCTACTTCCCGGTCAAGAATGCCGCCGGCGCCAATGTCGGATTGCTTTTCATCGGTATTCCGATGGAGGTCTACTTCCAGAAGATCCATGACCTCCAGCTTCGCGCGATCATCGCGGGTGGCGTTTCCATGCTGCTCTTCGGCTGTCTCGCCTATGTCGCCGTGCGCCGGGCGACCCGTCCGCTGCGCGCGCTGATCGGTGCCGTGGGCGCGATCGCGCAGGGTCGCCTCGACACGGATATTCCCAGCCGGGACAAGGCCAACGAGTTCGGCCAGATCGCGCGTGCGCTGGAAGTTTTCCGCGAAAACGCGCAGCGCCGGATCGACATGGAGGCCGCCGCCCAGCGTCAGAATGAAGAGGCGGCAGCCGAGCGCGAAAAGGTGGACACGGAAAAGCGCGAAACGGACCGGCAGATCGATTTCGCCGTCAACCAGCTGGCGGCCGGCCTCGGTCGTCTTGCGCAGGGCGATCTTTCCGAGACGATCGACGTGCCGTTCTCCGGCCGGCTTGAACAGCTGCGGCAGGATTTCAACGATTCGCTGTCGCGCCTGCAAGGCACCCTCGGCAGCATTCGCGCCAATGCGGTTGCGATCCAGTCCAGCGGTGCCGAGATGCGCCGGTCCGCCGACGATCTGTCGCGTCGCACGGAATCACAGGCCGCCTCGCTCGAGCAGACGGCGGCGGCGGTGGACGAGATCACCGTTACCGTTCGTTCCTCCGCCGAACGCGCGCAGGAGGCCAACAGCCGGGTCGCCGAAACCAAAGCGAGCGCCGACAGTTCCAGCGCCGTGGTGACCAGCGCGATCGAGGCGATGGGGCGGATCGAAGACGCCTCGCGAAAGATCGAGCAGATCATCGAGGTGATCGATGACATCGCCTTCCAGACGAACCTGCTCGCGCTCAATGCCGGCATCGAAGCGGCGCGGGCCGGTGAAGCCGGCAAGGGCTTTGCGGTCGTTGCACAGGAAGTGCGCGAACTGGCGCAGCGCTCGGCAGAGGCGGCCAAGGAAATCAAGGGCCTGATCGACAAGTCGACGCAGGAGGTCAGCACGGGCGCGAGCCTTGTGCAGGAAACCGGCGCGGTGCTTGCAGCAATCAGCCGCCAGATTGTCGGCATCAGCGACCACGTCGCCCTGATCGCGACGGCCAGCCGGGATCAATCCGCAGCGTTGCAGGAGGTCAACGGTTCCGTCAACCAGATGGACCAGATGACCCAGCAGAACGCATCCATGGTAGAATCGACGACGAGCGCGAGCCGTCAGCTTGCAGGCCAGGCGGACGAGCTGATGGCACTTATCGGCCAGTTTCGTTTTGAGGCGGGAGAGCGCAATTCAAGCGGACGGACCGCCCGCGCCGCCTGACGGTTTTGCGCGACGTTGAAGGCGCAGCTTCCTGAGCCTTCTTCACCGGATACTGCCCGAAACGAAAAACCCCCGGCGCAGGGACGCCGGGGGTTTTCTTGACTGGATATAGGCCTGTCAGCCGCGACCCTGCGTCACGATGACCGGGATCAGCAGGTCGCCCCAGTTGCCCTCGCCGCCATGGTGACGGGCGGAGCGGACGAGCTCGACCGACACGCCGGCGTCGACCGCCTTCATGACGGACTGGTTGAGGCGATGCAGGTCATTGGCGACCATGCGGATCATGGCCTGCTGATCGGATGTCATGGCGGACGCCTGTTCTTCAGCACGTTCCTTGACGCGGGTCTGGACTGTCATGGCATTTCTCCTCTTGTAATCAGGGGTTCTTGAAAGGGTGGTCTCGCTTACTCGGCGGCCGGGCGGAACTGCTCGTGCTCGGTCGATTCATGCATGGCGGTCGTCGATGACTGTCCACCGGTGATGGCCATGGAGACGGCATCGAAATAGCCGGTGCCGACTTCGCGCTGGTGCTTGGTCGCGGTGTAGCCGTTGATCTCGGCAGCGAATTCCGCTTCCTGCAGCTCCGAATAGGCGGCCATCTGGCGTTCCTTGTAGCCGCGGGCCAGTTCGAACATGCCGAAGTTCAGCTGGTGGAAGCCGGCGAGCGTGATGAACTGGAACTTGTAGCCCATCGCGCCCAGCTCGCGCTGGAACTTGGCGATCGTCGCGTCATCCAGGTTCTTCTTCCAGTTGAACGAGGGCGAGCAATTGTAGGCGAGCAGCTTGCCGGGGTGGGCCTTGTGCACGGCTTCGGCGAACCTGCGGGCCTGTTCGAGATCGGGCTTGCCGGTTTCCATCCAGATCAGGTCACAATGCGGCGCATAGGAAATGGCGCGCGCAATGCAGGGCTCGATGCCGTTCTTGACCTGGTAGAAGCCCTCGACCGTGCGGCCCTTGTCCTTGTCGACGAAAGGCTGGTCGCGCTCGTCGATGTCGGAGGTGAGCAGCTTGGCGGCTTCGGCATCGGTGCGGGCGACGATCAGCGTCGGCACGCCCATGACGTCGGCCGCGAGCCGCGCGGCGTCGAGGTTGCGGATATGGGCGGCGGTCGGGATCAGAACCTTGCCGCCGAGATGGCCGCACTTCTTTTCCGAAGCCAGCTGGTCTTCGAAGTGGACGCCGGCCGCACCCGCCTCGATGAACGCCTTCATGATCTCGAAAGCGTTGAGCGGACCGCCGAAACCGGCCTCCGCGTCGGCGACGATCGGCGCGAACCAGGTGTCGACCGAAAGGCCGTTGCCTTCCGCCGTCTCGATCTGGTCGGCGCGCTGCAGCGTGCGGTTGATGCGTTTGGCCAGTTCCGGCGCGGCATTGGCCGGGTAGAGCGACTGGTCGGGATACATGGCGGATGCGGTATTGGCATCGGCGGCGACCTGCCAGCCGGAGAGATAGATCGCCTTCAGCCCGGCGCGGACCATCTGCATGGCCTGGTTGCCCGAGAGCGCGCCAAGCGCGTTGACGAAATCCTCCTCGTGGATGAGCTTCCACAGGCGGTTGGCGCCGTTTTCCGCCAGCGTATGGCGGATCTGGACGGAGCCGCGCAGCCTCTCGACCGTCTCGGCCGTATAGGGGCGCTCGATGCCATCGAACCGGCCCTTGGGCGCGCTCGGAACAAGATTGTAAAAATCGGTCATGGTATCCTCCAGTGCGATGTTTCAGGATCGGGCGGCAGCTCCTTGTTGCCCGATTTGATGTGACAGTATTTACATCGCAGCGCACAATCCGGCGAGGAAAATCCGGCAAATCAGGCTGTAAATCGAGTAATGATGTGTTGTCTTTGACAGGTGGGCGATGTAAAAAAGTAAAAATTGTAAAGTCTGATACGCAGGCGCGCGTGTAAAGGATTTGACATATGGCGGAGAACAAGATCTTTGCGGGCCCGAAGGTCCGGCGCATCCGCAACACGCTCGGCCTCACCCAGACGGCGATGGCCGAGGGGCTGTCGATCTCGCCGTCCTATCTCAATCTGATCGAGCGCAACCAGCGACCGCTTACGGTGCAGCTTCTTCTGCGGCTTGCCTCCGTCTACAAGGTCGATCTCGATGAGCTCCAGGGCGAAAGCGCCGGCAATGCGCGCCAGTTGCGGGAAGTCTTCGCCGATCCGCTGCTGGCCGGCGAACTGCCGGGAGACCAGGAGCTTCTGGAAATCGCGGACGCGGCGCCGAATGTGGCGAGCGGTATCCTCAAGCTCTACCGGGCCTATCGCGAGCAGGCTGCGCGCCTGACAGACCTTGCCGATATGCTGGCCCGCGAGGGGCGCGCCACCATGCTGGCCGGCACCCTGTTGCCGATGGACGAGGTGCGCGACAAGCTGGAAAACCGCCCCAACTATTTCGGCGCCATCGACGAGGCCGCCGAACGGTTCCACGCCGCGCTTGCACCCGGCGACGAGCTGGCCGCGGCGCTGAAGGGCTGGCTGCGCAAGCAGCACGGCGTCGTCGTGCGCCTTCTGCCCGTCCATGCCATGCCGACCCTGCGGCGCCGCTTCGATCGGCACTCCATGC
Source organism: Shinella sumterensis (assembly GCF_004514425.2). Lineage (GTDB taxonomy): Bacteria > Pseudomonadota > Alphaproteobacteria > Rhizobiales > Rhizobiaceae > Shinella > Shinella sumterensis. Next base: position 32,865 of record NZ_MYFN02000012.1, on the reverse strand, counting down.
GCCTCTTCTTGTCGGAGCGCCTTTCGCCCTTCGATCAGCTGCGCGAGATCGCCATGGAAACGGTGCAGCTGGCGCTTCAGGACGAGATCTTCGCCGAGCTCGATCTGCTTGCCTTCTCCACAGCGGAGGCAAAGCGCATCGCGCGTTTCGAGCTGGCGCGCTACGCGGCCCATGCCCTGATGATGCCCTATGAGGCCTTTCACGCCGCCGCACAGCGCGTGCGCTACGATATCGACATGCTGCGGTCGCGCTTCGGCGTGTCCTACGAACAGGCGGCGAACCGCCTGACCATGCTCCAGCGGCCGAGCAGGGCCGGCGTGCCGTTCTTCATGCTGGAGATCGACAATGCCGGCCACCGTTTCCGCCGGGCCGGCGCACAGGGTTTTCCCCAGGCCCGGTTCGGCGGCGACTGTCCCAAGCTCGGCGTGCACGCGGCCTTCGCCCAGCCGGGGCAGATTCTCGTCGATCGCGTGGAAATGCCTGACGGGGCCGCATTTCTCGCCGTCTCCCGCACGCTGGAAGGGCCGCAGGGCGCCTTTGCCGAGCGTGTGCGCCGCACGGCGCTGCTCATCGGCTGCGATGCGGCCCATGCGGACGAGACGGTTTACGCGGAAGCGCTGCGTCGGGACGCTGCCGTGCCCGTCGGCACCGCGTGCCGGCTGTGCGAGCGGCAGGGCTGTCTTGCACGGGCCGAGCCACCGGTCACGCGTCCGCTGGGGCTCGACGAAATGGTGGCGGGCCTCAGCCTTTTCGACTTCCAGTAAGTTTTGACTTGATTTCCGTCGGAGATGCGGATGAGATATGATAGGAATGGGAACAATGTGATATAAAATTCGTCGGGCCTTTACGTAGAATGCGGCTTGTCGCCTCTTGAAAAAACTCCATAATCGGCGACAGACGTTCGTGTGAACGCATCGGTCAGTTAAAAAACTGGGAGAAAAATCAATGGTAAGACGTACTCTTTTTGCGACGGCCGCTCTCGCGGCGCTCATGGCGGCCGGCAGCGCTTTCGCGCAAGAGAAGGTTGTCAACGTCTACAACTGGTCCGATTACATCGATAGCTCGATCATCGACGATTTCACCAAGGAAACCGGCATCAAGGTCGTCTACGACGTCTACGACTCCAACGAAATCCTTGAGACGAAGCTGCTGGCTGGCGGCACAGGTTATGACGTCGTCGTGCCCACCAATACCTTCCTGCAGCGCCAGATCGCGGCGGGCGTGTACCAGAAGCTCGACAAGTCCAAGCTGCCGAACCTCAAGAACATGTGGGACATGATCTCCGAGCGCATGCAGCCGTTCGACCCGGGCAACGAATACTCGATCAACTACATGTGGGGCACGATCGGCATCGGCTACAACAAGGCCAAGATCAAGGAAGCGCTGGGTGTCGACGAAATCGACAGCTGGAGCGCGATCTTCGATCCGGCCAATGCCGAGAAGCTGAAGGACTGCGGCATCAACATGCTGGATTCCCCGACCGACATGATTCCGGTCACGCTTGCATCCCTCGGGCTCAACCCCGACAGCCATGATCCGGCTGATATCGCCAAGGCCGAGGAAGCGCTGCTGAAGGTGCGCCCCTTCGTGCGCAAGTTCCACTCGTCGGAGTTTATCAACGGCCTTGCCAATGGCGATATCTGCATCGCGATCGGCTGGTCGGGCGATATCTTCCAGGGCCGTGACCGCGCCGAAGAGGCCAAGAACGGCGTCGAGATCGGCTATGCCATCCCGAAGGAAGGCACACAGATGTGGTTCGACCAGATGGCGATCCCCGCCGATGCGCCGCATGTCGAGGAGGCACACGCCTTTCTCGACTACATCATGCGTCCGGACGTGATCGCCAAGGCGTCGACCTACATCCACTACGCCAATGGCAACAAGGCTTCCCAGGAACTTCTGCCCGAAGACATCATCAAGGATCCGACGATCTACCCGGATGAGGAAACGCTGAAGAAGCTCTTCACCAACACGGCGCTCGATTCCAAAACGCAGCGTCTGTTCACGCGCACGTGGACAAAAGTCGTGACCGGCCAGTAATCGGTCCAGTGTAAATTGCCCGGAAGAACCTTCCGGGCAATTTCATTTGTGCTGCCAATAAAAAGAGATGGGGACAGGCATGAAATCTCTCGGCAATATCCGTCGTTCCTTTGCGCCCTGGGCCGACCCGGCCGCAAAGCCGTTCATCACCTTCCGCAATGTCACGAAGAAGTTCGGTGATTTCACGGCTGTCGACAATCTCACGCTCGACATCTACCACCGCGAGTTCTTCGCCCTGCTCGGCGCTTCGGGCTGCGGAAAGTCCACGCTTCTGCGCATGCTTGCTGGGTTCGAACGGCCGACATCCGGCGAGATCATCCTCGATGGCCAGGATATTGCGAGCATTCCGCCCTACAAGCGGCCGGTCAACATGATGTTCCAGTCCTACGCGCTCTTTCCGCATATGACGGTGGAGAGCAATATCGGCTTTGGCCTGCGCCAGGACGGCATGCCGAAGAACGAGATCGCCGAGCGTGTCGCCCAGATGCTCAAGCTGGTGAAGCTGGAGCAGTTCGCCAAGCGCAAGCCGCATCAGCTGTCCGGCGGCCAGCGCCAGCGCGTGGCGCTCGCCCGTTCGCTGGCCAAGCGCCCGAAGGTGCTGCTGCTCGACGAACCGCTCGGCGCGCTCGACAAGAAGCTGCGCGAGGAAACGCAGTTCGAACTGATGGACCTCCAGCAGGATCTCGGCCTCACCTTCGTCGTCGTCACGCACGACCAGGAGGAGGCGATGACCATGGCCGACCGCATCGCCGTCATGAGCCACGGCAAGGTCATCCAGGTCGCCACCCCTGCGGAAATCTATGAAGCGCCCAATTCGCGCTTCGTCGCGGACTTCATCGGTGACGTGAACATTCTCGACGGCAAGGTCTCCGCGAGCGGCAACGGCAAGATCGAACTGGTGACCAATGACGGCTTTACCGTGCGCACCGCCTCGGCGGGCGCTCCGGCGAGCGGCAGCGCCGCCGGCTTCGCCATCCGGCCGGAGAAGCTGAAGGTCTCGCGCAATGCCCCAACCGACGCCACCGTCAACGCGGCCGAGGGCGAGGTCTGGGACATCGGCTATCTCGGCGACATGACGGTCTTCTACGTCAAGCTCGGCAGTGGCAAGGTGGTCAAGGCCTCGATGCTGAATGCCCAGCGCGAGGTGGAGAACCCCATCGCCTATGATGAAAAGGTCTGGGTTTCCTTCGGGGAGACAGCCGGCGTCGTGTTGAAGGATTGAGCGCATGAGCAAGCTCGGCTCCGCCATCTTCAGCCGCCTTGTCATCATCATTCCCTATGCCTGGCTGCTGTTCTTCTTTCTTGTCCCCTTCCTGATCGTCTTCCGCATTTCGCTGTCCACCACCGCCATCGCCCAGCCGCCCTATGAGCCGGTTTTCGCGCTGGCGGACGGCCTTTCCGGCATCTGGGCGAAGATCGGGGAATTCAGCTTCGACAATTTCGTCTGGCTGACCGAAGATGCGCTCTATCTCAACGCCTATCTGTCGAGCGTGTGGATCGCCGGCGTTTCGACGCTTGCCACCCTGCTGATCGGCTATCCCATCGCCTATGGCATGGCGCAGGCGCCGCGTTCGCTGCGTCCGACGCTTCTGATGCTCGTCATCCTGCCGTTCTGGACGAGCTTCCTCATCCGCGTCTATGCGTGGATCGCGATCCTGAAGCCGGAAGGACTGCTCAACCAGTTTCTGATCGGCACGGGCATCATCGATTCCCCGCTGATCATCCTGGGCACGAACTGGGCGATCTATATCGGCATCGTCTATTCCTACCTGCCCTTCATGGTGCTGCCGCTCTATTCCGCGCTGGAGAAGATGGACAACACGCTGATCGAGGCGGCGCAGGATCTCGGTTGCCCGCAGATCACCGCCTTCTGGAAAATCACCTTCCCGCTGTCGCTGCCCGGCGTGGTGGCAGGCTGCATGCTCGTCTTCATCCCGGCCGTCGGCGAATTCGTCATTCCCGACCTGCTCGGCGGATCGCAGACGCTGATGATCGGCAAGACATTGTGGAACGAGTTCAATGCGAACCGTGACTGGCCGGTATCCGCTGCCGTGGCGACGATCCTGCTGCTCATTCTCGTCGTGCCCATCGTGTTCTTCCAGAACGCGCAGGCCAAGGCCGAAGAGCAGGGGAGATAAGCCATGAACACCTGGTCCCGTTTCAACATCGTCTCGGTCGTTCTCGGCTTCGCGTTCCTCTACCTGCCGATCGTGCTGCTGGTCGTCTTCTCCTTCAACGAGTCCAAGCTCGTGACGGTCTGGGCCGGCTTCTCGACGAAATGGTATGTATCACTGTTCAACAACCGCGGCCTGATGGATGCGGCGTGGGTGACGATCCGCGTCGCGCTCCTGTCTGCCACCATCGCCACGGTGCTCGGCACCATGGCGGCGCTGGCCCTGACGCGCTACACGCGCTTTCGCGGCCGGCTGCTCTTCTCGGGCATGGTCTACGCGCCGCTTGTCATGCCGGAAGTCATCACCGGCCTGTCGCTGCTGCTGCTCTTCGTCGCCATCGGCCTCGACCGCGGCTTCGTGACGGTGACGCTCGCGCATATCACCTTCAGCATGTGCTTCGTGACGGTTGTGGTGCAGTCGCGTCTCCTCTCCTTCGATCGCTCGATCGAGGAGGCGGCGATGGATCTCGGCGCCACACCGGTCCGCACCTTCCTGGAGGTGACGCTGCCGGTCATCGCGCCGGCCGTGCTGTCCGGCTGGATGCTGGCCCTGACGCTTTCGCTGGACGACCTCGTCATCGCCAGCTTCACCTCCGGTCCGGGCGCAACGACGCTGCCGATGAAGATCTACAGTCAGGTCCGCCTCGGCGTCACGCCCGAGATCAACGCGGCCTGCACCATCCTGATCGGCCTTGTCGCGATCGGCGTCATCATCGCGTCGATCATGACGAAACGGCGCGAAGTGCAGCGCCAGCGCGACGAGCAGGCGGCCATCGCCGGCCGCTGAGATGGGGAAAAGAGCCGTTACTGGCGGGGCTGCCGCCCCGTCAGGACCGAGGCCGGCGAGATGACCGGATCGGGCCAGGAGCCGCCGACGAAGAAGCTGAGGCCCGGTTTGCCGTTCGTCGCGTCTGCTGCCGTCCGGTCCTTCAAAAGCCCGGCCAAAGCGAGACTACCGGTCCGGTAGGGCACCATTCCCGACAATGTCAGCAGCGCATCGTTGCTTTCGATCTCGGCCTTTGTCAGCTCGGCGAGCCCCCGGTCGAGACGCGCTTCGACATCCGCCCGGTTGAAAGCGAACGACCCGTCTCCCGCCGCGGACATGCTGAAGAAGTTGCCCTGCGCGGCGAGCTTCTCGAAGGCCTGCCGGTTGAAATGCGTGAGCGTGCCGGACCCCAGCCGCAAGCGGAACTTGCCGGACATGTCGGAGGGTGTGGTTGCCCACAGCGGCAGCTTCGTCGAGAGTTCGAAATCCGCCGATCCGATGCCTGACGGCAGCGGCCCCGGCAGCGCAAGTGTGCTGGCGATGCTGCCCATGTCGACATTGCTGAGCGAGAATTGCAGCTTGCCGCCGCCGCGGAAGCCTTCCTCGGCCAGCGCGATACGCCCCGTCAGGCGTCCGTCCAGCAGGGTGCTGTCGCCGATATCGAAGGATGCGCGTCCGTTCTCGATGCGCATGCCGGCGGCAAGGTCCTTCAGCGCAAAGGGCGAGAACGTTGCCGTTCCGGCCGAAAGACGCAGGTCCATGCCGAACTGATGGATGAACGTGGTGTCGATCGTCGGGGCGTTCTGGTCGGCGCCGGGAAGCGGCGAAAAGGCCGAGAGGAAGGCGCGCAGGTCGATGCGGTCGAAGGCGAGCGTGCCTCCGATCCGCGGCACGCTCTGCGGTGGCAGGTTGAGGTCGAGCACGCCGGTCGCCTTGGTGCCGTCGAGCGCCAGCTTGACGTTCTCCAGTCTGGCGGCGTAGCCGGATGTCGCGATGTTCGCTTCGACGGTCATCTCCCCGATGGTGCTGACGGCCGGAATGTCCCGGCCCTGCCAGGCGAGCAGGCGGCTGAGCGAGGGCGTCGAAAGCTGCACGGTGCCGTTGACGAAGCCGCTGCCGGAAAGATTGGCCGCGCCTTCGAAGCGGACGGCGCCGGGGTCGGCCGACAGGCTCGTGCGAACGGCGGCATCGCGGCCGGCAAGCAGGGCGAGCGGCTGGTCGGCATCGAAGGACAGGCGCGTCATCTCGCCGTTGCTGACACCCGAAAGCGCCAGGGTCAGGCGTTGCCGCAGGGTCGGCCAGGTGACGGTGCCGTCGATGTCGGAGATGCGGTAGGGACGGCTCTCCCCCGAAACGATCTCCAGCACGCCGTCCACCAGCGTGATCGTGCCGATGCGTTCATCGGACGGTTCGGATGTCGGCTTGCCCTCGGCGGCCTTTGTCGCATCGATGGCCTGGACGAGCCAGCCGCTGTGGCGCCAGTTGAACGTTCCGTCCGCCTGCCGGCGCAGGCGTACGATGGGCCGCACAAGCTCGAAATCGCTGAAGGACGGGTGTCCGCGCACTGCGCCGAAAAGGTCGAACGTCGCCGAGACGGTTTCGGCGGAAATGAGCTCGCCGCTGCCATCGGGCACGACGCGCACGTCGCGCAGCGTCACGCGGGGATAGGGCCAGAAGCTGAAATGCGTTTCCTTGCCGATATGAACCTGCGCGCCCGTCCAGTTCTCGAGCGCCTGTTCCAGGCCGCGCTCCACCGTCTCCGGCTGGACGAGAAAGGAAAAGCCGATGCGCAGTCCCGCGACCACGACAAGCGCGACCAGAATGGCCCTTACCCAGAATTTCGATCGGACCAAACGGGGAAGGGTCATGGGGCGCGGCTCCTCTGCCCGCGGCATTCACATCTCAAGCGAAATCGGGATAGGCCGTCGCGCGCAAGAAATCAAATCCCGCCATGGCGGAATTGCGTTCGGAGACGGCGCGATCCGGCGTTCGCCGCTTTATATTGCGGCGCACCATGATATACCAAAGCCGTGGAGTGGAGGACAAGCATGACGTCGGAACTGCCCCTGTGGGAACCCTCGCAAGACATTCTTACCAAGAGCCCGATGGCGCTCTTCATGAAGGCCGCCGGCGCTGCGGCCGCACGTGATTTCGAGACCTATGACGATCTGCACGCATGGTCCGTTGCGGACCGTGGCGCGTTCTGGACCGCGATATGGGACAGGTGCGATGTCATCGGCGACAAGGGACAGGTGGCGCTCGAGAATGGCGACGATATGCTCGCCGCCCGATTCTTCCCCAAGGGCCGGCTGAATTTTGCCGAGAACCTGCTGAGGAAGACCGGCGCAGGCGACGCGATCATCTTCCGCGGTGAGGACAAGGTTTCCTATCGCTGGTCGTGGGACGACCTGCGCGCACGCGTCTCCAGGCTCCAGCAGGCTTTTGCCGCCATGGGCATCGGCGAAGGCGATCGCGTGGCGGCCATGATGCCCAACATGCCGGAAACCATCGTGGCGATGCTGGCGGCGGCATCGCTCGGGGCCATCTGGTCGTCCTGTTCACCCGATTTCGGCGAGCAGGGCGTGCTGGACCGCTTCGGCCAGATCGAGCCGAAGCTGTTCATCGCCTGCGATGCCTACTGGTATGCCGGCAAATTGCAGGACGTTTCCGCCAAGGTGAAGGCGGTTGCGGCCAAGCTCGGCGTACCAGTGCTCGTCGTGCACTATGCCGGCGATGCCGAGGCGCTTGCCGCCGCCCTGCCGGATGGCCGCACCCTCGATGCCCTGATGGCGCCCTTCGAGGCCAGGCCGCTCGAATTCGCCCGGCTCCCCTTCCGCCATCCCCTCTATATCCTGTTTTCCTCCGGCACGACGGGTGTGCCCAAATGCATCGTGCATTCGGCGGGCGGCACCCTGCTCCAGCACCTCAAGGAGCACCACCTGCATTGCGGCCTGGTGGAGAACGATCGGCTGTTCTATTTCACCACCTGCGGCTGGATGATGTGGAACTGGCTGGTGTCCGGCCTCGCCCTGGGCACCACGCTCTGCCTTTTCGACGGCTCGCCCTTCCATCCTGACGGCAACGTGCTCTTCGACTATGCGCAGGACGAGCGCTTCGCGGTCTTCGGCACATCGGCGAAATATATCGACGCGGTGCGCAAGGGCGGCTTCACGCCGCGCACGACGCATGACCTTTCGAGCCTGCGGCTTCTCACCTCGACCGGCTCGCCGCTTTCGCCGGAAGGGTTCTCGTTCGTGTATGAGGGCATCAAGCCGGATGTGCAGCTCGCCTCCATTTCGGGCGGCACGGATATCGTCTCGTGCTTCGTGCTGGGCATACCGCTGAAGCCGGTCTGGCGCGGCGAGATCCAGGGCCCCGGTCTCGGCCTTGCGATGGACGTCTGGAACGAGGACGGCCAGCCGGTGCGGGGCGAAAAGGGCGAGCTTGTCTGCACCCGGGCCTTCCCGTCCATGCCTGTCATGTTCTGGAACGACCCCGATGGGGCGAAGTACAAGGCGGCCTATTTCGAGCGCTTCGATAACATCTGGTGCCACGGCGATTTCGCCGAATGGACCAGCCATGGCGGCATCGTCATCCATGGCCGTTCCGACGCCACGCTCAATCCGGGCGGCGTGCGCATCGGCACGGCGGAAATCTACAATCAGGTCGAGCAACTGGAGGAAATCGTCGAGGCGCTTTGCATCGGGCAGGATTGGGATGACGACGTGCGCGTCGTGCTCTTTGTGCGCCTCGTGCCGGGGAGGGTGCTGGACGAGGCACTGGAAAAGACCATCCGCACGAAAATCCGCACCGGCGCATCCCCGCGCCATGTGCCGGCGAAGATCATCCAGGTCGCCGACATTCCGCGCACCAAGTCCGGCAAGATCGTCGAGCTTGCGGTGCGCGAGGTCGTGCACGGCAGGCCCGTCAAGAACAAGGAGGCGCTGGCCAATCCCGAAGCGCTCGACCTGTTTGCCGACCTCGAGACGCTCAAATCGTGAGCGTCGCGCGTATTAACGATTTGACGCCTGTCAAATTAACCAAGATTGCGAAGTTGTGAACGAAAGCTTTGTGCCGGAACCGGCCAGGTAAGGATTTGTTAAGGCGGGCTGGCACAAGGTCGTACCAACTTGAGCGCGCCCGATGACGGGCGTATCGGTTGATCCGACCCCGATGGCATGATGCCGTTCACCCTGGCTTTCGTTGGACAGCATGCAAACTATCGGGGCGGCCTTTGGGTCGCCCTTTTTTTATCCGTTCGCCTTGTCGAGCGAGCGCGACACCAGAAAGACCGGGATGAGCCCGACCGCGACGATGATCATGGCCGGCACGCCCGCATCTTCCACCTTTGCCCGTGAAGCGTCCTCGTAGACCAGGGTCGCGAGCGTGTTGAAGTTGAACGGCCGCAGCATGATGGTGGCCGAAAGCTCCTTCATGGATTCGATGAAGACGAGCAGCGCCGCCGTCAGCGTCGCCGGCCGCATCATCGGCACGAGCACGCTCCAGAGCGTCTGGCTGCTGGTGCGCCCCAGCGTGCGCGACGCCATGTCGAGATGCGGCGAGAGCTTGTGGAACCCCGCATCGATCGTGCCTTCGGCCATGGTGAGGAAGCGCACGGTGCAGGCATAGATGATGGCAAAGCCGGTGCCCGACAGCAGGAGGCCGGTCGAAATGCCGAAATTCGCGCGCAGGAAGGCATCCAGCGCATTGTCGAAATTGGCGAGCGGAATGAGCACGCCGATCGCCAGCACCGTTCCCGGCACGCCGTAGCCGAAGGAGGCGAAGCGGCCGGCAGCGGCGTTCAGCCGCGAGCGCGTGGTGCGCGCCGCATAGGCCAGCAGGAAGGCGAGAAGCACGGCGATGATGGCGGTCGATCCGGAAACCAGCACACTGTGCCAGAGCGCCGAAAGAAGCCGCGAAGAGGCAAACTGCTCAAGGCGGCGCAGCGCATAGCCGCCGAGCACGAAGACGGGAATGGCAAAACCGATGACGGGCGGCAGCAGGCAGGCGAGGCTCGCCGCCCAGCGCTTCCAGCCCGCAAGCTTGAGCCGGACGGAATCATGCACCGCCGCCGTCGTCTTCTGGCTGGCGAAGCGTTGCCGCCTGCGCGCGGCGCGCTCCACCATCATCAGGCAGATGACGAAGACGAGCATGATGCAGGCGATCTGCGCGGCGCCCGCAAGGCTGCCGCGATTGAGCCAGGTGTCGAAGATCGAGAAGGTCAGGGTCTGGACGCCCAGATATTCGACCGCGCCGATATCGTTCAGCGTTTCCATGGCCACCAGCGTCAGCCCGACCATGATCGCCGGCCGCGCCATGGGGATCTGGATGCGCGCGAACACTTTCAGCGGCCCCGCGCCCAGCGTGCGCGCCACATCCGCCGCCGCCCGGCCCTGCATCAGGAACATCGAGCGGGCGGAGAGATAGACGTAAGGGTAGAGCACGCTCGACAACACCAGCATCGCGCCGCCGGTGGTGCGCACTTCGGGGAACCAGTAGTCGCGGCTGGTCTGGAAGCCGAACAGCGCGCGATAGGCGTTCTGGATCGGCCCGGTGAAGGAGAAGAACTCCGCAAACGCATAGGCGCCGAGATAGGCGGGAATGGCGAGCGGCAGCACGAGCAGGCCGGACAGCACGCGGCGGCCGGGAAACTCGCAACTCGCCACCAGCCAGGCCGTCACCACGCCCACGACGGCCGCGATGGTGGCGACCCCGGCCAGCAGGGTAACGGTGCGCAGCGTGGCGCGCGGAATGACGTTGCTGAAGAGGTGGGGCCAGTTGTCGGTGCCGCCGGTTGCGGCGATCACCACGATGGCGATGGCCGGCATCAGCACGATGGCCGCTGCCAGCACGGCGGAGGCGGAAAGGACCGGATGTCGGGCGGCGCCGGAACGGCGGCGCAGGCTGCGCGCCGGTACGTTTTCAGTAAGGACCTGCACTGCGTTCCCTCGACGATACGGCCCGTCCCGAAAAACATCGCGGATGAGCCGAAAGGCGTTTGTGCCGGTCTAGACCAATCCGGTCAGTCTGCCAACACACGCGGCGAGGGAAAGATCACCTCGACCAGCGTGCCTTCGTTCGGGGTGGAGTTGATGGCGAAGTTCGCCCGGTTGGCATCCACCATCGCCTTGGTCAAAGGCAGGCCGAGCCCGGTGCCGTCGCCGCGCTTGCGCGCGCCCGTCGTCACCTGCCGGAACGGCTTCATCGCCTGCTCCAGTTCGCTGCGCGTCATGCCCACGCCGGTATCGCGAATGCGCAGTACCACGCTTCCGTTCGCCTCATAGGCCGTCGAAACGACGATCTGTCCGCCTGACGGCGTGAAGCGGATGGCATTCGACAGGATATTGAGCGCGATCTGCTTGATCGAGCGCAGGTCCGCGACGATCTGCGGCACGTTGGTGGACAGCGATGTGCGGATGATGACGCGCTGGGCATTGGCCTGCGGCTGCACGAGCGCCACGGCCTCCGAGATCGTCTCGTTGAGGCCGACGGCGGTGAACTCCATCTCCATCTCGCCCGCTTCGATCTTGGAAATGTCGAGCAGGTCGTTGACGATATCGAGCACATGGCGGCCGGAGCGGCCGATGTCGTTGGCATATTCGATGTAGCGCGGATGGCCGATCGGCCCGAAGCGCTCCGTCGCCATCATGTCGGAAAAGCCGATGATGGCGTTGAGCGGCGTGCGGATCTCGTGGCTGACGCGCGCGAGGAAATCGCTCTTGTGGGCGTTCGCGGTCTCGGCGGCGCGCTTGGCGTTGCGCAGCTCCTCTTCCGTGCGCTTCCACTGGGTGATGTCGCGGATCACGGCGCAGAAGCCGGCAGAGGAGGAGAGGCGCCCCATGGTCATGAACAGCGGAATGAACCCGCCGGACGCCTCGCGGCCGATGACCTCGCGCCCGTCATTCAGCACGCTGGCAACGCCATGGCCGGAAAGGCCGGTGAGATAATCGAGCACCGCCTTCTGGCTCTCATGGGCAAACAGCATGGCGAAGGGCCGACCGCGCGTTTCGTCCTCGTCATAATTGAAGAGCGCGCTGGCCGAGCGGTTCATGGAGCGGATATCGCCGTCCTGGCCGACGACCACCACGCCGTCGGTTGCCGTTTCCAGGATGGAGCGAAGCTCGCTGACCTCGACGCGCAAGGCGGATACGGCGGCCTGTTCCTCAGTCCTGGCTTCGGTGTCCGAAGGTGCCGGCGCGGTCTCGACAAGCGAGAGCACCGGCTTTTCCTGTATCGGCGTCAGCGCCAGCATCAGCGCGGTGCCATCCTCCCAGCGGATGGACTGGAGACGCGCGCGAACGGTGCTGGTGCTTTCCCCATCGGCGTGGCGCAGCATCATCGCGCCGTCATGGTGCTCGGCCTCCTCGTCCCGGCCCGCAAGCAGGATATCGATGCCGCCGGAGGCTTCCAGATCGCCGAGATCGGCATAGCCGGTCAGGCGGAAGAATTCGGGATTGGCATGGATAAGCCGGTCGCCGACATGCACAAGCAGGGCAACGGGAAGGGCATCCACCACGGCGGCGGTCAGGCCATAGTCCATCTGCCGGCGCGAGGGGGCGAAGCCGCTGCGCTCGCTCGCTGGCTCCTCATGCAGCATGTCGTCGGCATGCGGACCGACTTCGAGGCCGGGCATTTCCGTCTCGTTTTCGGCGGCGAGGGCGGCCTCGGCTGTCTCGTCGATGCCGGCCGTGTCCTCACGGTCCGCGAGAACGTCGTCCGTCGCATCCGGCGACGCATGGTCCGTCGGGCGGTCTTCCGGCTTGCGTTTGCCGAAGGTCTCGCCGAGCTGGCGGGCGATCTCGCGGAACGCGGCCTGCTCGCCGGTGGAGAGGCCATCGAGAAGACCGCCACGCATGCGGCGGCTTTCGAACTGCACGACCTTGTCGGAATGGCGCCGGGCCGGTGTCTCGACCAGGCGAAGCGCCGGACGTTCGCCGCGGAACGCATCCTCGCCCTCGGGCGTCGGTTCCGGTGCGGTGGCAGAGGCGACGTCAACCTCCTCGCTGGCTTCAGGCGTGATTTCGGTAGGGGGCTGCGTATCTTCCGCCGGCGCGGGATCGCTGTCCGCGTCCAGTTCGTCCGCCGCCTTTTCCAGCAGTGCCCCGGTTTCTTCCGTCAGGACCTCTTCCACCAGCGCGTCCTGTTCGGTGGGCGTGGTGACGGTCGCAAGCGTGAGGCCGCGCGCATGGGGATCGGCCACCGCATCGGCGATCCGCACGATGCCGAAACCCCGGAAGCCGTCGAATTCGCGGTTGCGCGAATAGGTCGGCAGCGCGGCCAGATCGACCGGCACCACGAGGTTGGTGCCTTCGACCGGCCAGAGGATCGTCTTGCCCGACCAGGTGTCGCGGCGGCGCAGAAGGTCGCCGATCTTGCCATCCGGATCGAGATCGAACCGGGCGGCCACATCGCTGAAGCGTTCGCCGGAAATGCCAGCGGCGCGCGGGCCGACGGCGGCGGCGAATTCCTCCGAGATCTCGCTGAACCGGCCTTCGGCATCGATCTTCCAAACGAAGCGGACGGGACGGCCCTGCCGGTTGAAGACAAAACCCGAGGGATCGACGTCCGAGGCCGATGGGTCATCGCCTTCGAGCGCGGCCGGTTGCTCGTCCGCCGTCTCTGCCGGTGTTTCTTCGATCACGGGTTCAGCCGTGACGGCTTCCGTATTTTCAAGCGCAACGATTGCGGCTTCGGGAAGAGGCTCATTCGAAGGACGATCGTCCTCGTCAGCGAAAGGCTGCTCCGGAACGTCCTCGGTGACGAGGTCGGCGGGCGCTTCTTCCTGAGCGGGTTCGACAGCTGCGCTGTCCGTTACGTCCGCGTGCGGTTCGGCGTCGGCCTCATCGGGATCGAGATGGCCGAGGATCGTTTCGACGGCAAACAGCAGGTGCAGCGCCGGGTCGCTGGAGATGCGGCCGATGGCGGCGGGAAGATGGCCGCGCCCCGTGGCGATAGGGCGCTTGACGAGATGGTCGGCGCTGCGGCCGGTGGCCTCCACCAGGGTCCGGCGCGTCTCCGGGCTGATCGCCAGGGCCTCGAATTTTTCCGAGGCCGCAATGACGGCGCCGTCACCGTCGAGCACGGCCATATGGGTGTCCGGATCGTCCAGACCGGCGATCATCGCCGCGGCGGCGTCCGCCGCGCTCTGCCTGGTGTCGGAAACCGGCGCGCTGAACAGGATGGCGTTTTCGCCCGGACGCAGCGTGATCCCTTCGACGGTCGCGGTCACGGTCGCACTGCGGAAGCCGCTGCCGATGCGCATGAGCAGCGTGCGCCGTTCGCCAGGCGTGCGGACCTGGCGGCCGGTGGCGATGAGCTGGCGGAAGGCGACATCGGTACGCTCAGGCCCGGCATCGAGGAGATCGTAGACATTGTCATGGCCGAAAAGCGTGGCGCCGCGGCCGTTCGACCAGAGCACGCGGTCCAGGTCCTGCGAAAACAGCACGACGGCCTCGCCGCGTGCGAACGGCAGGCGCACCCGTTCATGGACGGCGACGTCGATAAAGGGATACTGTTTTGCGGACATGTTCAGGCCTGAATCTCGATCCGGCACCCCGGCTTTCCATTAACGCTTTATTAATAGCGGCCAGGCGGCAAAGGGTCCAGCTTCGGCGGCCCGCAGCCCCGCGCTTTCAGGAGAAAGGGTTAACGACACCGGGTGTTATTGTGCGATGCACAATTATGTTGCAATGCAAAAGGAAATCGCCTATATCAAGCTCACTCGAAACATGGCGCCTCTGAAGAGGGCCACATCCAAGGAGCGCAGACAATGGCGACCAAGAAGATCGAAGACGTATTCTCCATCGCATCCATCGACCCGAGCAAGTTTTCCGAAAGCTTCCGCGATTTCGCCGAAAAGGGCGCCGCGCAGACGAAGGAAGCCTATGCCAAGATGAAGGAAGCCGCCGAAGACGCCACCAAGACCGTCGAATCGACGCTTGAGAGCGCGCAGGCCGGCTCCGTCGAACTCGGCCTCAAGGCCATCGATGCGCTTCGCACCAATGCCGAAAACTCGCTGTCGCACATGGAAGCCCTGCTCGGCGTGAAGTCCGTCGCGGAACTGTTCGAACTGCAGACCGCCTTCCTTCGCAAGCAGGCCGAAGTCGCCGTCGAGCAGGCCAAGACCCTTCAGGAAACCTCCAGGAAGGTTGCCGAACGGGTCGCCGCTCCCGGCAAGTCGGCTGCCGAAAAGGCCATGAAGTCCTTCAAGGCCGTCTGAACCGCACATCGCGAGGCTTCTGCCCGCAGGGTTTGAAATGACCGGGCCATCGCCCGGTCATTTTCGTTTGATGCCGGTAAAAAAGGCTTGAAAAAAGGTGCGGCTGCCCGTATGTGACGCACCAAGCGCGCAGGACGCGCCGTGTGCGGTTGTAGCTCAGTTGGTTAGAGCGCAGGTTTGTGGCACCTGAGGTCAGTGGTTCAACTCCACTCAACCGTACCATTCTTCTCCAGTATTGAAAATCAAGACAGGTTCGTCGTCGGCGGCTGCGCTCTGACTTTCGCAATTTCCCACCGGTCCAGTTTCGTCAAAGAAAGATATCGTGCTCCTGCCGCACGAGTTCCTGAAGGAATTCGGCGACGGTGCGCACGCGGGCGAGGTCGCGCGCGCTTTCGTGCCAGGTGGTCCAGTAGGCGCGGCGGATGGTGTTGGCCGGAAGGACGCGCACGAGCTCGTCGTGTTGCCGGGCAATGTAGTCGTGCAGGATGCCGATGCCGGCCCCCGAGCGCACGGCTTCCGTCTGGCCCGTGGCGCTCGAAATCTCGAAGCCCGCATCCCAGCTGCGCATGATCTCGCCGGTGAAATTGAGCGACGCGGTGAAGATCAGATCCTCCACATAGCCCACGCGCCGATGCGCCTTCAGCTCGTCCACCGTTTCCGGCGTTCCGTTCTCCGCAAGGTAATCGCGCGAGGCGTAGAGGCCGAGCGTGTAGTCCGTGAGTTTCGAGGAGACGAGGCGGCCCTGCTCGGGCCGTTCGAGCGTGATTGCGATATCCGCCTCGCGCTGTGACAGCGAGAAGGAGCGGGGAACCGGCACAAGCTGGATCTTCAGTTCCGGGTGCCGCGCCGTCAGCTTGCCGAGGCGCGGCGCGAGGAAGGAGACGCCGAAACCGTCCGGCGCGCCGACGCGCACGGTCCCGGCGACGGCGGTATCGATGCGGCCGATACTTGCCTGCGCCGCCAGCATTTCCGTTTCCATCCGCTCGGCGGCCCGCAGGAACGTCTCGCCCTCCGCTGTCAGGTCGCAGCCATTGGTGCGGCGGATGAGAAGGCGGGTCTTCAACGCCTCTTCCAGCGCGCTGACGCGCCGGCTGAGGGTGGCGTGATTGACGCCGAGCCGCCGTGAGGCCGCGAGGATCTGGCCGGTGCGGGCCACCGCCAGGAACATGCGCACGTCATCCCAGTTCATGCGGCCTCCGACTTCAATTCTTGCACAACGGTTCCTTATCTCAGGCGATTGTGTTGTGCAAATTGAAGTGCGATCATCCCTCTATAACAACGGAGGACTCCCCATGTACCAGATCGGCCACTTTATCGACGGCAAGCAGGTGCCCGGCACCAGCGGCCGCACCGCCAATGTCTACAACCCCGCAACCGGCGAAGTGCAGGCGCAGGTCGCGCTCGCCAGCGATGCGGAACTCCAGGCCGCCGTCGACAGCGCGAAGGCCGCGCAGCCCAAGTGGGCGGCCACCAACCCGCAGCGCCGCGCACGCGTCTTCATGAAGTTCGTCGAACTCCTGAACAAGCACATGGACGAGCTGGCCGTGCTGATCTCCAAGGAGCATGGCAAGACGGTCGAGGACAGCAAGGGCGACGTCATCCGCGGCCTGGAAGTCTGCGAATTCGTCATCGGCATCCCGCACCTTTCCAAGAGCGAGTTCACCGAAGGCGCCGGCCCCAACATCGACATGTATTCGATCCGCCAGCCGGTCGGCATCGGCGCGGGCATCACGCCGTTCAACTTCCCCGGCATGATCCCGATGTGGATGTTCGCGCCGGCCATCGCCTGCGGCAACGCCTTCATCCTGAAGCCCTCCGAGCGCGACCCGTCGCTGCCGATTCGCCTTGCCGAACTGATGATCGAAGCCGGTCTGCCGGCCGGCATCCTCAACGTCGTCAACGGCGACAAGGGTGCGGTCGACGGCATCCTGGCGCATCCGGATATCGCCGCCGTCTCCTTCGTCGGCTCCACGCCGATCGCCCGCTATGTCTATGGCACGGCCGCCGCAAACGGCAAGCGCGCGCAGTGCTTCGGCGGCGCGAAGAACCACATGATCATCATGCCGGACGCCGATCTCGACCAGGCCGCCAACGCCCTGATGGGCGCCGGCTACGGCTCGGCCGGCGAACGCTGCATGGCGATTTCGGTTGCCGTTCCCGTCGGCGAGGAAACCGCCAACCGCCTGATCGCCAAGCTGACGCCCATGGTCGAGAGCCTGCGCATCGGCCCCTATACCGACGAGAAGGCCGATATGGGCCCGGTCGTGACCAAGGAAGCCCAGACGCGTATCCTCGGTCTTATCGACAAGGGCGTCGAGGAAGGCGCCAAGCTCGTGGTCGACGGCCGCGGCTTCAAGCTGCAGGGCTATGAAGACGGCTACTTCGTCGGCGGCTGCCTGTTCGACAACGTCACGCCGGACATGGAGATCTACAAGACCGAAATCTTCGGCCCGGTTCTCTCCGTCGTTCGCGCCAAGAACTACGAAGAAGCCCTCGACCTGCCGATGAAGCACGAATACGGCAACGGCGTCGCGATCTATACCCGCGACGGTGATGCGGCCCGCGACTTCGCCAGCCGCATCAATATCGGCATGGTCGGCGTCAACGTTCCGATCCCGGTTCCGCTGGCCTATCACTCCTTCGGCGGCTGGAAGTCGTCGTCCTTCGGCGACCTGAACCAGCACGGTACGGACTCCATCAAGTTCTGGACCCGCACCAAGACCGTGACGAGCCGCTGGCCGTCGGGCATCAAGGACGGCGCCGAGTTCGTCATGCCGACGATGAAGTGATCCACCCGGATTGACGATGAAGGGCTCCCTCGCGGGAGCCCTTTTGCGTTGCCGCTTTTTTGTGCTTTGCGAAGAATAGGGCGCAAGCCAGGCCCGTTACCCCCGTGATCATGCCTTTCGGAAGGGACAGGATATGGCATCGGCAGACACTGCGCCGCCCGCCGCCACGGCAGGCGCGTTTCATCGCATCGGGTTTACCGGCAGGGCTTCGGAATATTTCGGTATCTGGATCATCAACGTCCTCCTGACGATCCTGACCCTCGGCATCTATTCGGCCTGGGCGAAGGTTCGGCGCAATCGTTACTTCTACGGCAACACCGTGCTGCTCGGCCGTTCCTTCGAATACCACGCGCGTGGCCTGCAGATCCTTATCGGCCGCCTGATCGTGGTCGGCGCGATCGCCGTGCTCAACCTCGTCAGCATTTTGAACCCGTTTCTGGCCCTGTTGCCGGCCATCGCCTTTCTCATCGCGCTGCCGTGGCTGGTCGCCAGAGGCCTGCGCTTCAGCGCGCGGGTGACGAGCTACCGCAACGTGCGCTTCGATTTCGTCGGCGGCCCGGGTGGTGCCTTCAAGGCCTTTATTCTCGGTAGTGTGATCGCCACGCTCACGCTCGGTATCCTCACGCCGCTCGCCAGCCGCTGGGTGGCGCGCTATGTCGGCGCCAACCTGCGTTACGGCGGCAAGGCTTTCGACACGGATCCCAAGCTCGGCCCGCTGTTCAAGGCGTGGCTGATGTCGGCCGGTGTCGCTGTGGCTGTCCTTGCCGTCGTCGGGAGCTTCGTCGCCCTGAACTTCGAAGCGGTTGTCGATGCGATCGCGGGATCGGCCATCGCCGGCCAGATGACCTTCTCCATCTGGCACTACGTCATCCTCGTCGTCTACATCGCCTTCTTCGTCCTGTTCGGTGTGGTCGGGCTGTTCTATCGGGCCGCCGTGCGCAACATCGTCTGGTCGGCGACGACATTCGATGGCCGGCACAGGCTGCTGAGCGACATGTCGCGCGGGCGCTACATCTGGATCGCCATCTCGAACGTCATCGTGACGATCCTGACCCTCGGCCTGATGCGGCCATGGGCGGCGGTGCGCCTGGCGCGGTATGTCTATGAACATACCGGGGTCACCTTCGTCGGCGATGTCGGCGAGCTGTTCAGCGCCATCGAGGCGCAGGGTTCCGCCGTCGGCGCCGAGTTCATGGACTTCGAGGGGTTCGATTTTGGCTTCTGAAACCGTTGCCAAGGCCGATGGGGCCATCGCCAAGGGCGACTGGCATCCCGCCGGTTCCAGCCGCTCCGTGGAAGCCCTGCTTATTGAAGGGGCGGGGGAGGTTGTTGCCCAGCCCGCCGCAGGCGGCAAGGCGCTTGCCGGCGCGGGCCTCTCGTGGCTGGACATTTCCGGCCGCGTCGGGTCCATCCCCCGCAGGGTGACGTTTCCCGACGGCTCGGTCTTCGAGACCTGGGACAATGACGGCATAGACCGCTACCTCGCTGCGCGGGGCAAGGGCGGTGCCGGTTTCGTGCATTGGCTGGAGCAGTTCCGCCTGCGCCTGATTGTCATCGTCCTCGTCGCCTTCGCGCTCGGCGGCGTCATCTATCGCTGGGGCGTTCCCGCCCTGGTCGAGGTCGCCATCCTGACGACGCCGCCGATCGTTCCCCAGCTCATGGGGCAGGGGACACTGGCGACGCTCGACAAGACGACCTTTTCTGCGACGAAACTGCCGGAGGCGCGCCGCAAGGAAATCATTGACGGTTTCGCCAGGATCGCCGCCCAGTCGCCGCGTGGCGCCAAGGCCTACAACCTCAACTTCCGCGACGGCGGCATCATCGGCCCGAACGCCTTTGCACTTCCGGACGGGACGCTTGTCATCACCGACCAGCTGGTGGAACTGGCGGGAAGCGACACGGAAATGCTGGTCGGGGTGCTCGCCCATGAGATCGGCCATGTCGAACTCGAGCACAGCCTGCGGCAATTCTATCGCGCTGCGGGCATGACGGGTCTCATCATGCTGATCGCCGGCGATGTCGGCTCAGCAATGGAGGACGTGCTGGTGCAGGGCGGCGGCCTTCTGGCGCTGTCCTATTCGCGGGCGGCGGAAGCGGAGGCGGATCGGCGCTCGGTCGAGCTGATGGCGAAGGCCGGCTACGATCCGACGGCGATTGCCCGGTTCTTCGGCCTGCTGGAAGACAAGCTGGGTGATCGGTCGGATACCAGCATCCTCTCGACGCATCCGGGCACGCCCGAGCGCAGGAAGGATATCACCGATTACGCGCGGATCATCTCCGGCCAGTCGGATCCGGAGCTTCAATAAGCCACATAACCGCCTCCGAAGCGAAGAGCGGAAAACAAAAACGGCGGCCAGAGGCCGCCGTTTCCATTCGCCTTGGGAGGCAGGGATATTACTGCGAAGGACCTTCGTTGTAGCCGACCTTGTCGACGAGTTCCGAGGCCTTCTTGCGGTTGGCCGCGATTTCGGCGAGCGGCAGCGGGTCGGCCTTCAGCGTGCCGAAGGCCTTGACCACGTCGGAGGGCTCGGCACCCGGCAGAACCGGGTATTCGTAGACCTGCTCGGCATAGATCTGCTGGGCGGTGCCGGCCGACAGGAATTCCATCAGCTTCAAGGCATTGTCCTTGTTCGGGGCGTTCTTGGCCATGGCCATGCCGGAAACGTTGACGTGCGCGCCGCGGTCGTTGACGTTCGGGAAGAGCACCTTGATGGCGGCTGCCCATTCCTTCTGCTCGGGCTCCTTCTCGTTGGTCTGCATGAGACCGACATAGTAGGAGTTGCCGAGCGCGAGGTCGCATTCGCCGGCGAGGATCGCCTTCGCCTGGTCGCGGTCGCCGCCGTCGGGCTTGCGGGCGAGGTTGTTCTTCAGGCCCGTCAGCCACTTCTCGGTTTCGGCTTCGCCGTGATGGGCGATCATGGAGGCGATGAGGCCGATATTGTAGGAGTGCTGGCCGTCACGCGTGCAGATCTTGCCCTTCCACTTCGGATCGGCAAGTTCCTCATAGGTGATTTCGTTCTGCTGGACGCGATCCTTCGAGGCGTAGACGACGCGCGAACGGGTCGTCAGGCCGAACCAGTCGCCATCGGGATCGCGATATTGCGCCGGGATGTCCTTGTTGATGACATCGCTCTGGACCGGCTGTGTCACGCCGCCATCCTTGGCTTCGGTGAGACGCGAGATGTCGACGGTCAGGATGACGTCGGCAGGCGAGTTTGCGCCTTCCGCCTGGATGCGCTCGACAAGGCCCTTGTCGAGGAACAGCACGTTGGTGGCGATGCCGGTTTCCTTGGTGAATTCGTCAAGCAGCGGCTTGATCAGGTCCGGCTGGCGATAGGAATAGATGTTGACTTCGCCGTCTGCATGCGCCGGTGCCACAAAGGCGAGACCTGCGGCCGAGAGGGCAAGGGCGGCGAGGGAAGTCTTGAGCAGTTGCATCGGGTCCTCCTGGTGCATTATTCTTTACTGCAAAAGTCTCCTTTATCGGCTTGCCGACCACAGTCAACCGTACCGTTCATAACATGACTGTGATTTTCCGCTTTTTGGAATTGTTCTAAACGACGAAGTGTCCTATATGTAGTGCGACTGAAAACCGGATTCGGAGTTTCCGATGCGCCTGACGAAGCAAACCAACTATGCTGTCCGCATGTTGATGTACTGCGCAGCAAATGGTGGCAAGCTCAGCCGCATCCCCGAGATCGCCAAGGCCTATGGTGTCTCCGAGCTCTTCCTGTTCAAGATCCTCCAGCCTTTGACGCGCGCAGGCATCATCGAGACCGTGCGCGGCCGCAATGGCGGCGTGCGTCTTCCCAAGCCTGCCAGCGAAATCACGCTGTTCGACGTGGTGCGTGTGACCGAGGACTCCTTCGCCATGGCGGAATGCTTCGAGGCCGGCGAAATCGAATGCCCGCTGGTCGACAGCTGCGGCCTCAATGCCGCGCTGCGCAAGGCGCTGAACGCCTTCTTCGAGGTGCTCCAGCAGTACACGATCGATGATCTGGTGAAGGCCCGTCCGCAGATCGGCATGCTGCTGGGTCTGGAAACCGCGGCGGTTGCCCGCCAGCCAGCGGCCTGACCGCCGGTTTTTCCTTCGGCAGGCCCGGCCACCGGGTCTCTTCATTCCGGAACGGTGAAACGGGTCGTCCTACGATCCCGCGCTAGCCTCGCGCCGGACGTATTCCCGCAGCAGGAACTCGATTGCCGTCGGATCGAGCTCCGCCTTGTCGATGCGGAAGTCGACGCCGTAGTCTTCGATTTTCTGGAAATACGCATCGCTGATCGATGACGAGATGACGCCGACCGGGCCGATATAGCCGGCGCGGCGCAGTTCCGGCACGGTTTCCCGGAAGTCGGCCTGCGGCTGAAGCCGGTTGTCCATCAGGATCATGTCCAATGCGACGCCCGAGGAGCGGATGAAATCCAGCGCTCCATCGACCGTCTCCACATAGTGCAGGGTGATTACGTAGCTCGTGACTTTGCGCATCAGTGCGCTGAGAATGACGTTTTCAGCCGGGTCGTCATCAACGAGCAGAATATTTACGTGTGCTGCCATGGTGGGAATGAACCTGTTTGCGAACGCTCTCGTCTCGCTGTGGCTACTCTTGTCCAGACGGTGGATATTAACAAGTCCCTAAGTCTACTATCCCGAACGCTGTGCCATTTTCTTGCAGCTTTACTGGATGATCTGCTCGCGGATCGCCTTGGCCACCATTTGCGTGCGATTGACCACATCGAGCTTCTTCAGGATTGTCGCGGTGTGCGAGTTGACCGTATGCTCCGAAACCGAGACGATGAGCGCGATCTCGCTGGCCGTCTTGCCGTAGGAAATCCACCGCAGGATTTCCGTTTCGCGCGGTGTCAGGCCCATGCCCGCCTTGTTGGCGAGGACCTGGCGATAGAAGTAATCGAAGGCGCAGGTCGCCTCGTAGCAGATCTCGAAATGCTCCGCTCGGCCGATGTCTGCGCCATCGCCGAGAAACAGCACGACGAAGCGCGTGCCGGCGACCGAATGCACCGGCACGGACAGCGCCATGTCGAAGCCGATCTGATCGAGAAAGCTCTCATGCGGGCTGCCCTGGTCGGCCGCACGATCCCGGTCACGCCAGACCGTGGAGATCGTTGAGACATAGAAGCTCTTGAAGAGATCGCTATCGTTGAAGCGATGGCGCTTGTCATAGGCTTCGGCAAGGCCGGCGGGCAAATCGTGCAGCGTCAGCCGCTGTGCCAGCAGGCTCGTTTCGTGCTCGTTCGCCAGCTGCAGCACGCCAAAGTGCTCGAAGCCGTAGCGAAGAGCCATCGTGTGAAAGATACGGAAAAAATCGACGCGGTTGAGAGCTTTCTCAAGGTCGCTTTCAAAATCATACCTTCTGAAATGTTCGTTCAAAGCAATCACGTGGCGTCCACCCCCAGAATCCACGCCGGCAATCTAGCGCCGCAATCTCTGGCAGCAAAGGGTTTTGCCGGACAAATTCATGGTGTCTCTCCTTTTTTCGCGGTGAAATCGGCACAATCCGTTGAGTTTTATGCACAATTTAACATGCGTTCGCGTGACGCTCTTCCGGCGTGCGATGTGGTGTATTGACGCCCTGCCGGTCAGGCACGAAAGCATAACACGTTAGGGGAACGCCCGGTTCCGCAGTGCCCCTGGTCCATATCGAGGCTGTGGAGAAGGATATTTTTCCGGTTTTTTCCGTTTGGACAAAATTGTGGTCCGACTTATTGCAATCCGCCGGCAAATGTCGTTCCATCCAGCCCAAGGCTGGCGCAGGACATGCGCATGAGCCTGACAACAGAACAAAAAAGCAAACCTGGGAAGCTCACTATGAAAAAGCTGACTACTCTCCTCGCAGCGACGGCGCTTGCCTCCATGATGGCAACGGCCGCCTGGTCGAAGACTCTGGTCTATTGCTCGGAAGCCTCGCCGGAAGGTTTCGACCCCGGCCTCTACACGGGCGGCCAGACCTTCGATGCCGCATCGCGTACCGCTTACAACCGCCTCGTCGAGTTCAAGCATGGCAGCACCGAACTGGAGCCGGGCCTCGCCGAGAGCTGGGAAGTTTCGGCCGATGGCAAGGAATACACCTTCAAGCTTCGTCCGGGCGTCAAGTTCCAGACGACGGAGTATTTCACGCCGACCCGCGAGCTGAACGCCGACGACGTCATCTTCTCGTTCGAGCGCCAGTACAAGGAAGACAATGCCTGGAACAAGTATGTTGCCGGCGCTTCCTGGGAATACTTCGCGGGCATGGGCTTTCCGGACCTGATCGAGAAGATCGAGAAGGTCGACGACCTCACCGTCAAGTTCGTGCTGAAGCGCCCCGAAGCGCCGTTCCTGGCCAATCTCGGCATGGACTTCGCCTCGATCCTCTCCAAGGAATATGCCGACAAGCTGCAGGCCGACGGCAAGATGGAGCTGCTGAACCAGCAGCCGCTCGGCACGGGCCCGTTCGCCTTTGTCGCCTACCAGACCGACGCCGCGATCCGCTACAAGGCCAACCCGGACTACTGGAACGGCAAGCAGCCGATCGACGATCTCGTTTTCGCCATCACCACGGACGCTGCCGTGCGCGCGCAGAAGCTCAAGGCCGGCGAATGCCACATCATGGCCTATCCGAACGCTGCTGACGTCGAAGACCTGAAGAAGGACGAGAATCTGACGGTCGTCGAGCAGGAAGGCCTGAACGTCGCCTACCTCGCCTACAACACGCTGGTTCCGCCGTTCGACAAGGTCGAGGTCCGCAAGGCGCTCAATATGGCCGTGGATCGCCAGGCCATCGTCGACGCCGTCTTCCAGGGTGCGGCCACCGTCGCGAAGAACCCGATCCCGCCGACCATGTGGTCGTACAACAATGCCGTCGAAGACGACAAGTACGATCCGGAAGCGGCCAAGAAGATGCTCGAAGACGCCGGCGTCAAGGATCTCAAGATGAAGATCTGGGCCATGCCGGTTGCCCGTCCGTACATGCTGAACGCCCGCCGCGCAGCCGAACTGATGCAGGCCGACCTCGCCAAGATCGGCGTCGAGGCCGAGATCGTCTCCTACGAATGGGCCGAGTACCTGAAGCTCTCCTCCGCCAAGGACCGCGACGGCGCGGCCATCCTCGGCTGGACGGGCGACAACGGCGACCCGGACAACTTCCTCGACACCCTGCTCGGCTGCGACGCCGTGGGCGGCAACAACCGCGCGCAGTGGTGCAACGAGGAGTTCGATGCGCTGGTGACCAAGGCGAAGGAAACCGCCGATATCGGCGAGCGCACGAAGCTCTACGAACAGGCGCAGGTCGTCTTCAAGCGCGAAGCGCCGTGGAACACGCTGGACCACTCGCTCGTCGTCGTTCCCATGAGCAAGAAGGTCACGGGCTTCAAGATGGACCCGCTCGGCATTCACCGCTTTGACGGTGTCGACATCGCCGAGTAAGATCGCATAGAAGAACGGCACGCCGCAAAGAGCGTGCAATGGCCGGCGGCCCGAAGATATTCGGGCCGCCGGTTTTTCAAAAATAAGAAGGGATTGGCTCCCATGTTTCGCTTTATCTTCGGACGGCTCGCCGTCCTGATACCCACGTTCCTCGGGGTATCGATCATCGCGTTCTCCTTCATTCGACTTCTGCCCGGCGATCCGGTCATGCTGATGTCGGGTGAACGCGTGATGTCGCCGGAACGGCACACCCAGATCATGCACCAGCTGGGGCTGGATCGGCCGATGTACGTCCAGTACTTCGATTACCTCACCGGCCTGCTCACCGGCGACTTCGGCTCGTCCATCGTTACCAAGCGCCCGGTGCTGGACGACTTCCTGCAACTGTTTCCGGCAACGTTGGAGTTGGCGCTCTGCGCCATCATCGTCGCCATGGTGCTCGGCATTCCCGCCGGCGTGTTCGCCGCGGTGAAACGCGGCACCTGGTTCGACCAGTCGATCATGGGCGTCGCGCTCGTGGGCTACTCGATGCCCATCTTCTGGTGGGGCCTGTTGCTCATCATCTTCTTCTCCGGCTATCTCGGCTGGACACCGGTCTCGGGGCGCATCTCGGCGATGTACTTCTTCCCACCCGTGACCGGTTTCATGCTGATCGACAGCCTGCTGTCAGGACAGACCGGCGCATTCAAGTCTGCCGCGACATACCTGATCCTGCCGACGGTCGTGCTGTCCACGATCCCGCTGGCCGTCATCGCGCGCCAGACACGTTCGGCCATGCTCGAAGTGCTCGGCGAGGACTATGTCCGCACCGCCCGCGCCAAGGGTCTCTCGCCGTTCCGCGTGATCGGGGTGCACGCCCTGCGCAACGCCATGATCCCCGTCATCACCACGATCGGCCTGCAGGTCGGCGTGCTGCTCGCGGGCGCCATTCTCACGGAATCGATCTTCTCCTGGCCGGGCATCGGCAAGTGGATGGTCGATAGCGTCTTCAAGCGCGACTATGCCGTGGTGCAGGGTGGCCTGATGCTGATCGCCGGCGTCATCATGATCGTCAACCTCGTGGTCGACCTGCTTTACGGCTGGATCAACCCGCGCATCCGGCACTAGGAGACGGCCCATGAGCATCGTTCAGAACACGGCCGAAACCAAGACGGGTGGCACGCCGCCCTCCGGCCTTTCCGAATTCTGGTATTACTTCTCGCGCAACAAGGGCGCCGTCATCGGCCTCTTTGTTTTCCTCTTCATTCTGTTCATGGCGATCTTCGCGCCCTTCGTTGCTCCGCACAGTCCGAGCATCCAGAACCGTGAACTTCTCCTCTTGCCGCCTGTCTTCCAGCAGGGCGGGTCCTGGGGACACATCCTGGGCACGGACGCCGTCGGTCGCGATATCCTTTCGCGCATCATCTACGGCGCGCGCTTCTCGCTGTTCATCGGCCTCGTCGTCGTGACGCTGTCGGTGGTGTCGGGCGTTCTGATCGGTCTCGTCGCGGGCTATTTCCGCGGCAAGGTCGATACGTTCATCATGCGCATCATGGACATCATCCTGGCGTTTCCCTCGCTGCTGCTGGCGCTCGTGCTCGTGGCGGTTCTGGGGCCGGGCCTGCTGAACGCGATGATCGCCATCTCGCTCGTCAACCAGCCGCATTTCGTGCGCCTGACGCGCGCGGCGGTCATGACCGAAAAGTCGAAGGACTATGTCGTCGGCTCGAAGGTCGCGGGTGCGGGCACGCTGCGGCTGATGTTCCTGACCATCCTGCCGAACTGCCTGGCGCCGCTCATCGTGCAGGCGACGCTCGCCTTCTCGGCGGCGATCCTCGATGCGGCCGCCCTCGGCTTCCTCGGCATGGGCGCCCAGCCGCCGACGCCGGAATGGGGCACGATGCTCGCCGAGGCACGTGAATTCATCCAGCGCGCCTGGTGGGTCGTCACGTTCCCGGGCCTTGCCATCCTGATCACCGTGCTTGCCATCAACCTCATGGGTGACGGCCTGCGCGACGCCCTCGATCCCAAGCTGAAGAGGTCGTGATGTCGCTTCTCGAAGTCAAAAACCTCACCGTCGAGTTCCAGACGGCGTCCGGCCCCTTCCGCGCCGTGGACGGTGTCTCGCTCAAGGTCGACGAGGGCGAGGTTCTCGCCATCGTCGGCGAATCGGGTTCGGGCAAATCGGTGTCCATGCTCGCCGCCATGGGGCTTCTGCCCTGGACGGCGAAGGTGACGGCGGATGTCCTCACCTTCAACGGCCGCGACATGCGGACGATGTCGGACGCGGAACGCCGCAAGATCATCGGCAAGGACATCGCCATGATCTTCCAGGAGCCGATCGCCAGCCTCAATCCGTGCTTCACGGTCGGATACCAGATCGAGGAGGTGCTGCGCATCCACACCGACCTGTCGCGCAGGGCGCGGCGGGAACGGGCCATCGAACTCTTCCAGTCCGTCGGTATTCCGAACCCGGAAGAGCGCCTTGGCCATTTCCCGCACCAGATGTCGGGCGGCCAGTGCCAGCGTGTGATGATCGCGACGGCGCTTGCCTGCAATCCGAAGCTCCTGATTGCCGACGAGCCGACCACCGCGCTCGACGTGACGATCCAGAAGCAGATCCTCGACCTCCTGATGAAGCTCCAGGCTGAACACGGCATGGGCCTCATCATCATCACCCACGACATGGGCGTCGTCGCCGAAACCGCCGACCGCGTCATCGTGCAGTACAAGGGCCGCCAGATCGAGGAAGCCGATGTGCTGTCGCTCTTCTCGGCCCCGAAAAGCGTCTACACCAAGGCCCTTCTGGCAGCCCTGCCGGAGAACGCCACCGGCGAACGCCTGCCGACGATCACGGAAAAGCTGACCGACGCCGAGATTTTCGCGGGAGCCATGCGATGACCCCAGTTCTCGAAGCCAAGAACCTGAAACGCGACTACCACATTCCCGGCGGTCTCTTGAAACCGTCGAAGACCGTTCACGCCGTCAAGGGCGTGAGCTTCAAGGTCGAGCAGGGCAAGACGCTCGCCATCGTCGGCGAGAGCGGCTGCGGCAAGTCCACCGTCGCGCGCATGGTGACGATGATCGACCCGATCACGTCAGGTGAAATGCTGATCGACGGACGCAGGATCGACATCGCCAGCGAGCCGCTGACGCCGGAAATGCGCAGCAAGGTGCAGATCGTCTTCCAGAACCCCTATGGTTCGCTCAATCCGCGCAAGAAGATCGGCGACATCCTCACCGAGCCGCTGGTCATCAATACCAAGGTCCCGGCCGGCGAGCGGCGCGACCGCGCCATGGCCATGCTCAAGAAGGTGGGCCTGGAGGAGAAGCATTATGGGCGCTATCCGCACATGTTCTCCGGCGGCCAGCGCCAGCGCGTGGCGATTGCCCGCGCGCTGATGCTCAATCCACGCCTTCTGGTGCTGGACGAGCCGGTCTCCGCGCTCGATCTGTCGGTGCAGGCGCAGGTGCTCAACCTGCTCGCGGATCTGCAGGACGAGTTCCAGCTGACCTATGTCTTCATCAGCCACGACCTTTCGGTCGTGCGCCATATCGCCGACGACGTGATGGTGATGTACTTCGGCGAGGCCGTGGAATACGGCAGCCGCGACCAGGTCTTCAACGACCCGAAGCACGATTACACCAAGACGCTGTTTGCCGCGACGCCGCGCGTCGACGTGGATGCCATCCGCGCCCGCATCGAACGGCGCAAGCGCGTCGCCTGATGCCACAATCCGCCGGCCGGATCCGTGCCGGCGGATTTTGCCACTGGCGTCGCTGCCGGTGGCCCCGTATAGACGGCTACCGCTCTTGCGGACACATTTTCCACACCTGACAGGAACGAGACATGGACATCAAACGCTTTGAAACCGGCCCGCGCATGAGCCAGGCCGTCGTGCACAACGGCACCGTATATCTGGCCGGTCAGGTCGGCGAAGCCGGTTCGGATGTGACCGAACAGACGAAGCAGGCCCTGGCCGAGGTGGACCGCCTGCTGGCGCTTGCCGGAACCGACAAGACCCGCATCCTCTCCGCCCAGATCTGGCTGGCTGATATGGCCGACTTTTCCAAGATGAATGCCGTCTGGGACGCCTGGGCGCCGCAGGGCCACACGCCGGCCCGTGCCACCGGCGAATCCAAGCTCGCCACGCCGGATTACCTGGTCGAAGTCATCGTCGTCGCCGCGCTCTGAGCGCGACAGCACGACGGACCCGATCACACGACTGAAATGCAAAAGGCCCGCTCGCGCGGGCCTTTCTGTTTATGCCTGTCCTGTCAGGCCGACTTCGACAGCCGCGACTGCTCGTCGAAGAACAGCGCCTGGCTGATCAGCGCCTTCACCATGTCCGGATTGAACGGCTTGGTGACGAGGAAGGCCGGCTCCGGCTTTTCGCCCGTGAGAAGGCGCTCCGGGAAGGCGGTGATGAAGATCACCGGGATCGTGCTGGTCTTGAGGATATCGTTGACCGCATCGATGCCGGAGCTGCCGTCGGCGAGCTGGATATCGGCGAGGACCATGCGCGGCGCGGTGCGATTGTAGAGCTCCACAGCTTCCGCATGGGTGCGGGCAATACCCGTGACGTTATGGCCGAGGCCGCGCACCATGTCCTCGATGTCCATGGCGATCAGCGGCTCGTCCTCGATGATCATGATATCGGTCGCGACCTGGCTGGAGATGTCGCGCGATGCCTGTTCGAGAAGTGAGGCAAACGCTTCTTCCGAGACATCGAGAATGTCGGCGCCCTCGGCGACGTCGAAGCCTTCGACGGCAACGAGCAGGAAGGCCTTGCGCTCTGCCGGCGGCAGGTTGGCGAGGTTGGCCGCAGCCTGCCGCTCCCAGCCGAAGGGCGACGTGTTCTCCGGCAGCGCGATGTCGAGATTCTCGAACAGCGTGCAATAGAGCCGGTAAAGGGCGTTGCGGTCGCTACGGCCTTGCGGATAGAGGGATATATCGGCGACGAGCGCTTCCAGCATGGCGGCCACATAGGCGTCGCCGGATGTCTGGGAACCCGTCACAGCCCGGGAAAAACGCCTCAAATAGGCGAGATGCGGTGCGATACGGGTGGACAGTGACATTTCGTTCTCCCTGACTGTGTTCCTCATCGGAACAGTTTCCGCTAGAATTCATTATGCGGAAACGAATTGGTAGCATGCTGGCGCTACGTGACTATTGGTAATGTTGGGCAAAAGGAAGATAACGGGCGGCAGACGATGGAAGCAAGACCATGATCGAGCCCAGTAAGAACAAGAGCGGGACCGACGGCGTTGCCGCGGACACGACGTCCTTCGACCCCAACGGCCCGATCGGCCGCAAGCTCAAGTCCTTTTACGACGTGATTGAAACCGAAGATGTGCCGGACCGCCTTCTCGAACTTCTGGAGAAGCTCGACGAAGCAGAGCGCAAGGCGACGGGCGGGTCCTGACGGCATTCAACGTCCCTGATAGCAGACATCAAGAAACGGGCCGATGGGCCCGTTTCCTGTTTTCCGGGCGTTGGCGCTCAGCGGCAACGGGCTTCGTAGCGGTGGCCGCGACGGTCGCGGTAGATGCAGTAGCCGCTGCGATCGGAGCGGGCGATCAGGTAGCCCGCGGCGCCGCCCACGGCCGCACCCACCAGCGCGCCTCCGGCGCGACCGGTTACCGCGCCACCGATAATGGCACCGGATGCAGCGCCGATGGCGGTGCCGCGCTCGGTCTGGCTGCACGCGGAAAGCGTGATGGTCGAGGCTACGAGGGCAAGGGCTACGATAGTCTTCTTCATGGTTCCGGCTCCGGTCTTGGGTTTGGTCAGATGCGTCCCATCAGGACGAGGATGAGAAGGATGACGACGATGAGGCCGAGGCCGCCGGACGGGCCATAGCCCCAGCTGCGGCTGTATCCCCAGTTCGGCAGGGCGCCGATGAGAAGAAGGATCAGGATGACGAGGAGGATGGTGCCGAGCATGTATGCGTCCTTTCATGTCCCACGCAGTCGAGCGATGGCACGAAAACGCCGCAATTCGAAATTTGTTCCCGCAAATGTGACAGACCGCGTCGACCAGCGTCATTGCATGGGGCAGACCGTGATGGCTGCGTCGATCGGGAACTTTTTCGGGAAGGCTTCGTTTTCCTGCCATCAACGGAAGGAGTTCGAAAATGCTTTATTACGCTGTCGTCTTTCTCGTCATCGCACTCGTCGCCGGTCTTCTCGGCTTCGGCGGCATCGCCGGTGCCTCTGCCGGTATCGCGCAGATCCTGTTCTTCGTCTTCCTTGCCCTCCTGGTGCTGTCGCTCATCGCGGGCCTGTTCCGTCGGGCATCGTAAGGCGACCATGGATCGAGATTATGAAGAGCGGCGTCCGGGGACGCCGCTCTTTGCATTTCAGGCCGTCTTGCGGCCTTCATCGGCATTGGATAGTCATCTCGGTGTTCCCTCAATTCCTGTGAGTCCCGCCGATGAAATCCCTTGAACTCCTGGTCGAGCGCATCATCCTGTCGAGCCGCTGGGTGCTGGTCATCTTCTATCTCGGCCTTGTGGCGGCACTTGGCGTCTACGCCCTGTCGTTCCTGTCCAAGTTCGTCAAGGTCGCAAAGAACGTCTTCATCTACGACGATGCCGAGATGATCCTGGCCATGCTGGGCCTCATCGACGCCGCCCTGGTCGCGAGCCTGATCCTCATGGTGATGATCGCCGGCTACGAGAACTTCGTCAGCCGCTTCGATGAAGGCCAGGCCGATGTCTCGTTCATCGGCAAGCTCGATTCCGGCAGCTTGAAGATCAAGGTCGCCTCTTCGATCGTTGCGATCTCGTCGATCCACCTGCTTCAGGTCTTCCTCAATGTGCAGCAATACAGCGATGCGAAGCTGATGTGGCTGACGATCATGCATCTCGCCTTCGTCGTGTCCGCTCTGCTGCTCGGCTTTCTCGAGCAGATCATGGCGAGACTGAAAGGCTGACCCCTTTATCCGGGAGGGAAGGGGAGGGCGCCGCGGTCAGCCGCCGGCGCCCTTTTTGCGTTTAGGCGTCAAGCGAAAAGGCGTCTTCATCCCCGATATTCCTGTTTTGCACCGGGTCGCCGGAACCATTTTCAACGCGCGGAACCCACTTGTGGTACGACTGTACCGGAGGCGGGGCATGAGGTGACGGCAAACGGCGGTCTATCGCAGCCCCAAAAGCCCCTTAATCCGAATTATGTGTTTAAAACCAGCATGTTACATCTTTTCTGCATTTTTATGAAATCGGCTGTTGACGCTTCCGAATGATGGTCCTATAACGCCGCTCATCGAACGAGAGCGGCGGCGCTTCTGGCGGCCGACGAACTCGCTCTAGGGTTTCCTTGAGAAGCTGGTGAGAATTGAGCCGAACGAGGTTCGGGGATTTCGCTGCTTTGTGTGAGACTGGGACGGTTTTGACCGTCGGCTTTTTGACAATTGAAGAGAGAAGAAAGAGAAACGTGGTCGGCGATGTCGCGGATCGGTTTTTGAACCGGTCCTGGAAAGAG
>NZ_MYFN02000011.1 GCF_004514425.2 Shinella sumterensis | reverse complement strand
GCCCGACGAAGAGTGCCGCCGGATAGCCGACGAGCAGCGTGGAAACGAGCACGATGAGCCAGATGCGCACCGTGGTCCACAACGCGCCGAGATAGGTATCCGACGTGAAGAAGGTGACCCAGCTCTTCAGCGTCAGCGTCGGCTCGATCTTGAACGTGGTCTGGGTCCAGAAGGAAACGTAGACCATCATCAGGATGGGCGCGACCAGGAAGAGCAACATCCACAGCGCACCAGGCGCCAGCAGCCAGAAGGTGCGATCGGGTTGTTTGCGGGTCGGACGCTCCGCCGTTTCGACGGGCGTGTCATGGCTTGTGGCGGCCATCGTCATCTCTCATTCTCCGGGTGGATGGGGGCAGGACCGGCGATGGCGGTCTCAAACGAACACAAGAGCATCCTCCCGCTTCCACACGAGGGCGTAGCGGCCCTTCTCCTCATAGGCCGCAGGCGCGGCATGGCTCAGATGCTGCTCCACCTCGAAGACGCGACCGTCATCGAGCGTGAAGAAGGAGTTGATCGCAGCGCCCGAATATTCGCTGGCGACGAAGCTCGCCTCGATGCGCACCTCGTCATCCGCGGTCGCCGCGTCCGTGGGGCGGATCGCGACGCGATCGTACCGGATGGCGTAGGCCGGCTTGCCCGACGTCTGCCGGATGCCGCCCAGCGCGAGCGCGCCGACGGGGCTGGCGAAAGCATCGCCGGACACCGCACCGGGAAAGATGTTGTAGCAATTGAGGAAGCGCGCCACGTCGGCCGAGGCCGGACGGGTGTAAAGCGTGCCGGCATCCGTCGATTGCGCGATGCGCCCCGCATCGAGCACCAGCACCGTGTCACCCATCGCAAGCGCCTCGGTCTCCGAGCCCGTGACATGCAGGAAGGTCACGCCGCAGCGCTCGCGGATGGTGCGAAGCTCGCCGCGCATGCGCATGCGCAGGTTGGCATCGAGCGCACCGAGCGGCTCGTCGAGCAGAACCATGCTCGGTTCGGTCACGAGCGTGCGCGCAAGCGCCACGCGCTGCTTCTGTCCGCCGGAAATCTGGGTGGTGGCGCGGTCTTCCAGACCCGAAAGCCCGACAAGGCCGATGATGTCGCGCACCCGGCCGGCGACGACTTTTGCATCCGTCACCGGATCAACGGCGCGGTTTGTCAGGCCGAAGGCGATGTTTTCGGCGACGCTCAGATGGGGAAAGAGCGCGAAATTCTGGAAGACGAAGCCGATGCCGCGTTCATGCGGCGGCACACCATCGACGCGGCGGCCGGAGAACAGGATTTCACCGCTGTCCGGCTGTTCGAAGCCGGCGATCACGCGCAGCAGCGTCGTCTTGCCGGATCCGCTGGGGCCGAGCAGCGAGACATAGGTATCGTTCGCAAGCGATGCGTCGATACCGGACAGTGCCGGAACGCCCGAAAAGGCCTTGTGCACATTCTTCAGTTGGAGGACGGATGACACTCTGTTCCCACCAGTTTGAGCCGGGAATGTCCTTGCGCAAAGCTCCGCACGCCGCCGGACGCGCGATGCATCCGAAGGAGCAAAAGCCATCGTTCACGCATCGTCAGATGCGCGGCGCAGCGATATTCCTGAACATTTCACTTCGTTCCACTTACGGAGCCTCTTGCGGGCGCCTTGATTTCAAAACCATGCCATGAATGGTTTTTGTATTCAATAGACTTTTTATATTTTTCCGTTTGACCGCATCGAGCCCGAAAAATCGCGCTCGGCAAGCCAGGACGACGGCGTTTGCGTAGCCTTTACGGCTGCGCGCAGCGGCGGAAATACGCCCGTTGCGCACAATACTCACAAAACGGGAGGGAGAATCCGGCAGTCATGCGGCATCTGCCTCGCCCGCACTGCGCCGCCGCAACGGATTCTCCAATTTCAAACTTTGTATTCAATAATCATTTATGTCATCCTTTTCTTCCGGCGGAGAATGCGGCACAGTGCGCCCGCTATGAACACCCAGCGATGACGGGACCCATGAAGGAAGAGCAGGCCGCCACAGGCAGCCAGAAGCGGTATGAAATCGCCGAGGAGGTGCTGCGCAGCAACATATCGGCCGGAACGCTGCCGCCCGGCCTCGTGCTGCTCGAAGGCCCCATCGCCGACATCCTCCAGACGTCGCGCGCGCCGGTTCAGCGTGCGCTTCAGACGCTCGAGGCCGACGGGCTGGTCCATCGCTTCGCCGGCCGCGGCTTCCTGGTGGGCCCGCCGGGCGGCGATATCGAGCCGATCCGCACCGATATCAAGGCGCTTGGCCTCGTCGTGCCCCGCCATGCGGACGAGGCATTGCAAAGCCGCTCGTCCTGGGAGCGCATCTACAATACGGTGGAGGCGGACGTCGCGGGCTGCGTGGTCTTCGGCCGCTATCGCATCGTCGAGATGGAACTCGCCAACCATTTCAATGTCAGCCGCACCGTCGTCCGCGACGTGCTCACGCGCTTGCGCGAGCGCGGGCTCGTGCGCAAGAACCAGAGTTCGCACTGGATCGCCGGCCCGCTCACCGCGCAGACGGTGAAGGATCATTTCGTGCTTCGCACCATGCTGGAACCGCCGGCCATACGCCTCGGCGCACCCGCGGTGAACCGCGCGCGGCTGGAGGCGCTGCTGAAGCGCCTGCGGGTCGCGGAGGATAGCGCCGCCGGCGGCCTCGGCGACAGCGAGGCGATCCAGACCGAGTTCATCGAGTGCTGCGTTCTGGCTGCGCCCAACGAGCGGCTGAGGGATCTCGTGCGCAACAATCTGCTGCCGGTGACGGCGACCGACCGGCTGCTGCGC
The DNA here is from genome assembly GCF_004514425.2 of Shinella sumterensis. GTDB lineage: Bacteria > Pseudomonadota > Alphaproteobacteria > Rhizobiales > Rhizobiaceae > Shinella > Shinella sumterensis. The sequence continues at coordinate 176,531 of NZ_MYFN02000011.1, read as the reverse complement.
CGTCTCGGCCTGCCCGGCGATCCCGCGATCATCACCGAGCTGCGGCTGGTGGCCGAGCTTCTGCTGCGCGGCGCGACGGAATCGGCGGTCTCCATGATGGCGACCCATCTGGAAGCCTCGCTCAACCGCACCATCGCGCAGATGAAGATCGTCGCGATCATCCCCGGGCCCGGCGTAACGGCGGCCTACCTGACGCCCGTTCTCGACTGACCCGCCTTGCGGCGGACCTTGTCGTGTCGGGAGTGCAGAGGCCGCGCGCATCACTCTCTCCTATGCCAGCGCTTCGCGCAGCCGGGCGAGCGCTGTCCGGCGCTCGCCGCGTGCCGCCAGTGCCTCTTCCATCGTTACCTTGACGAAGCGCGTCGGCGTGTGCGGCTGGAGCTGGCCGATCAGATCCATGTCGGCGGAAATGACCGTGCCGACCATGAAGTAGCCGCCGCCGGATACGGCATCCCGATGCAGAATGATCGGCTCCGTGCCGCCCGGGACCTGGATCGAGCCATAGGGGTAGCAGCTGTCGACGATGTTGGACGGGTCCGAACCGGCGCCGAAGGGCTGTTCGCGCTCGACGAAGTCGAGCTTCCGGCCGCCCTTGAAACGATAACCCATTCGGTCCGCCTCGTTTGCGACCTTCCATTCGTCGGCGAAGAAGTTCTCCTGCGACTGCTCCGTCACGCGATGCCAGTAGAGGCCGGGCAGAACGCGCAGTTCCGCCGGCATGCCGGGCTTTCGTTGCATGGCTTCGGGAACGCTCTTTCCCTCGCTCGCAAGACGACCCGTGCCGACCGGCAGTTCGTCGCCGGCAGCCAGCGGACGACCCTTGAAGCCGCCGAGCGCGCCGATCGGATAGGTCGAACGGCTTCCAAGCGCCTCAGGCACATCGATGCCGCCCGAGATGGCGATGCAGATGCGTGCGCCGGATTTCAGGAAATCGAAGGTCAGCGTCTGCCCCGCCTTGACCTTGAAGGCGGTCCATCCAGGCTGAGCCACGCCATCGACCTTGGCCGGCATGTCTGCGCCGGTGACGGCGACAAGCGCGTCCTCGGTGAATTCGAGCTTCGGGCCGATGAACACGGCTTCAAGCCCCGCCGCGCCCTCGTCATTGCCGACGAGCAGGTTGGCTGCGCGCATGGCATAGCGGTCCATTGCCCCGCCGACGGGGATGCCGAGGTGGAAGTAGCCGGGACGACCGAGATCCTGAACGGTGGTCGCGAGACCGTGGTGAAGAACCTTAATGACCATGGAGCAAGCCCTCCAGCTTGGCGTTTGTGCCGTCGATATCCTTCTGGTAGTCGCGCAGGTCGAACGTCACCTCGCGGATCGGCGGGGCAAACCGCCCCTTGTCGACATCCTCCACCGCCTGGTCATAGGCGTCACGGTCAATCGGCTTGAACTTCACGATGTCGCCGGGGCGGAAGAACACCATGAAATCGCGCAGGTAGCTGGTCGTCTGGGTGGGATCGAAGATCGGCATGGGCGTGATGCCGAACATCTGGTAGCCGCCTGCACCGCGCACCGAATAGATGCAGCCGAAGCAGCCGCCATGGCCGACGGTGAGCCGCGGCGTATCCGTGCGCGGCCTGAGATATTTCGGCACCTGTATCTGCCGCTGGCGCTCGACCATCTGATACATGAAGGGAAGGCCGGCGACGAAGCCAACCATGGAGACGAACCACGGCGAGCCCGAATGGGCGCCGACGAAATCGTCGACGGAGCCGTAGCCATTGATGCGGGCCGCATAGTCCAGGTCGGTTCCCGTCGGGTCCTGGTGACGCTCGCGAAAACGCATCAGCGTCTCGTGTGTCCACGGGTCGTTGTAGAAGACGGGGATTTCGACGATGCGGGTCTTCAGCACGGGCTCGGCCTTGGCGGCTGCGCCCTCGATGGCCTTGACCTCCTTCAGGACATCGTCCGGATGGATGATGTCAGGGTCGAACTTGATCTGGAACGAGGCGTTGGCCGGGCAGATTTCCGTTACGCCCCTGATGCCGCTATCGCGCACGCCCCTGGCCATGGAAAGGCTCTTGAAGAAGGCTTCAAGCGACATTTCCTCGCTGCATTCGACGAACAGGTGCTCGTCGCCTCCGAATGAATATCTGGTCGTCATCAGGCAACCTCCGCCGTCGCGCCGGTCTTTGCGGCGAATTCCGTTTCAAGCCATCGTTCGAGGAAGCGGGTATCGAACGCGCCACGCGCCACGCTCGCATCGCTGGCAAGCGCCAGGTGCAGGGGAATGGTGGTGGGAATGCCCTCGATGACGAGGCCACTCAGCGCCTGCCTCAGACGCTCCAGGCAGGCTTCGCGCGTTTCGGCCCAGACGATGAGCTTGCCGACGAGCGAGTCGTAGAACGGCGGGATCGTGTAGCCCTCGTAGAGCATCGTATCGAAACGGATCCCCTCGCCCTCGGGCACGACGAGGCGGGAAATCGTGCCCGGCGCCGGCATGAAAGCCTTGGCCGGGTCTTCCGCGTTGATCCTGCATTCGATGGCATGGCCGAATGCCTCGACATCCGCCTGGCTGATCGACAAGGGTGCGCCGCCGGCCACGCGGATCATCTCCGACACAAGATCGATGCCGGTGATCATTTCCGTCACCGGATGCTCGACCTGGATGCGCGTGTTGACCTCGATGAAGTAGAATTCGCGCGTCGTTTCGTCATAGAGATATTCGACGGTTCCGGCACCGCGATAGGCAACCTCGCGCGCCAGCGCGACCGCACTGTCGCACAGCTTGGCCCGCACCTCGGCCGGAAGAAGGAAGGACGGCGCTTCTTCCCAGACCTTCTGGCGGCGGCGCTGCAACGAGCATTCCCGTTCGAAGCAATGAACGAAGTTCGTGCCGTCACCGAGGATCTGCACCTCGACATGGCGGGCCTTGGTGATGACCTTTTCGAGGTAGAGGCCACCATCGCCGAAGGCGGCGAGCGCCTCGGCGGAGGCCTGGGGGAAATGCCGTTCAAGATCCGCCAGATCGGCGGCGATGCGGATACCGCGACCGCCGCCGCCGGCGGCCGCCTTGATCATGATCGGGAAGCCGGTCTTCGCCGCCACGGCCCGTGCTTCCTCGATCGTGGCAAGGCGCCCTGCGCTGCCCGGCACCGTCGGAACGCCGGCCTTGGCGGCAACGGCGCGGGCGGCGACCTTGTCGCCCAGAAGGCGAATGGCATCGCCCTTCGGGCCGATAAAGACGAGGCCTGCTGCTTCCACGGCGTCGGCAAAGTCGGCGTTTTCGGACAGGAAACCGTAACCCGGATGCACGGCATCCACGCCTGCGGCCTTGGCCGCATTCACCACGGCCTCGATGTTCAGGTAGGATTTCTTCGGCGCCGGCGATCCGATGTCGATCGCTTCGTCGGCGAGCTTCACCGCGAGCATGTCGGCGTCGGCGGCGCTGTGAACCTGTACCGTGCGGATGCCGAGCGCCTTCGCCGCCTTGATGATGCGCACCGCGATCTCGCCGCGGTTGGCAACGAGGATCGAGCGGATGGTCATGCCTCCACCTCGGCGATGACCTGGCCCGCCATGACCGGCTCCTCGTTCTCGACGAGGAAGGTGATGTTCTTGCCATCGACGCCGGCAGGTACCTCCTGGAAGGTCTTCATGACTTCGATCAGGCCGATCGCGTCGCTCGCCGCAACGCTGTCGCCATCCGCCTTGAACGGCGGCACGTCCGGCGAAGACGCGCGGTAGAAGGTGCCCGGCAGGGGTGATCTGATCTCGATCTTGCTCATGTTTTTCTCCACTCCAGAAGGTCAGCGCCCGGCCGAGGCCGAAACCGGCGCAATACGTATACCTGCTCCCACCAGCGCATCACGCATCTGGCGCACGATGTCGAATGCGCCGAGCGTGTCGGAATGGAAGCAGATGGATTCGAAGGCGATATCGATGTCGCGGCCCGTGACGGTCCTGACCTTGCCCTCCTGGCAGGCACGCAGAACCTTGCGTGCGATGGCGGCGGGATCGGGCCGGCCGGCATCGCGGGTGAACACGATGGAGCCGCTGTCGTCATAGTCACGATCGGCGTAGAATTCCCGAACAACGGGCTGGCCCGCTTCTGTCGCGGCGCGGAACGTCGCCGAACCACCCATGCAGAAGATGTAGGCGTTCGGTTCGACGGTGCGCATGTATTGCACGAAGCTCTGGGAGAGTTCCGGGTTGACCGCCATCTCCATGTAAAGCGCGCCGTGCGGCTTCACATGCTGGAGGCGCACGCCGTGGCGATGAGCGAATTCCTTGATGGCGCCGACCTGGTAGACAAGATCGTTCACCAGCTCCTTGGCGGTGCCGGCGATCTTGCGACGGCCAAATCCCTGAAGATCGTTGTAGCCGGGATGGGCGCCGATGCCGACACCATGTTCGGCCGCGAGCCGCACCGTCTCGTCCATCAGGTTGGGATCACCGGCATGGAACCCTGCCGCGATGTTCGCCGAGCTGATCAGCGGCATGAGGGAAGCGTCGTCCGTATCGCCGACGCGCCAGCGGCCGAAGGCCTCGCCCATGTCGCAATTGATATCGACCACCTCACGCACCGTCTCAACCTCACATGCATATCTGAACAGGGAAACGCTAGGCCCATTAGGTCCATTTGAAAAATTCTATTTTTCCATATATTAGTTCTGAAAATCAGAACTGATTGCCTTGTTTTGCTGCGCCGCAAAAACATTAATAAACAAAGGTTTAACTTGTTTGTGCCCTGAACAGGGCGGTCTGATGCTCATTTCGACGCCGCCTGTTCTGATTTTTCGATACCCTCGCGCAGCAAAACAGAATGGGAAGGACAACCATGACGCTGAGCCTTCGACAGATCCGCTACTTCGTCGCGACCGCCGAACTCGGCCAGATTTCGCAGGCGGCGGTCGATCTCTCCATATCGCAGTCCGCGGTGACGACGGCGATCAAGGAACTGGAGCGCACGGTCGGCGTCAGCCTCTTCCTGCGCACGCCGCACGGCATGGACCTGACGCCCGCCGGACGGCAGTTTCTGTCGCATGCCTACGAAATCCTGAAGAAGGTCGACGAGGCGACGCATCTCAATGTCGTCAGCAACGAGATCGAAGGCACGCTGACGGTCGCGGCGACCTATACCGTCATCGGCTACTTCCTGCCGCTGCACATCGAGCGGCTGCGGCGGCTCTTTCCCAGGCTGGAGATCCAGCTCTTCGAGCTCAACCGGGAATCCATCGAGGAGGGGTTGCTGAGCAACCGATACGACATGTCGGTCCTGCTCACCTCCAACATCCTGAACCCGGCCCTGATCACGGAAAAGGTGCTGAGCTCGACGCGCAGGCTCTGGCTGCCGGCCCAGCATCCGCTGCTGCAGGCCGAAACGGTGGGATTGAGGGACATCGCCGACGAGCCCTACATCATGCTGACCGTGGACGAGGCCGCGCATTCCGCCCTGAAATACTGGAGCGCCACGCCCTATCAGCCGCGCGTCATCCTGCGCACCTCCTCGGTGGAAGCCGTTCGCTCGCTGGTCGCCAACGGCCAGGGCGTCGCCATCCTTTCCGACATGGTGCACCGGCCCTGGTCGCTCGAGGGCCGGCGCATCGAGACGGTGAACATCAGCGACACCGTGCCCGCCATGGATGTGGGCCTCGCCTGGCGGCGAAACATGGAGCTGACGCCCCCCATGCTCGCCTTCCGTTCGTACTTCCAGCAGGCCTTCCACCTGCCGGAACGCTGAGCGGACAACCACAGGAAGCACGGCCGCCGGCGCCGACATGTTGCCTGCCATTCCGGTCTCCCTGTTGCGAGGCATCGCTCCACCCGGAGCGAAGCGGATTCTCATTTTGCGCGTGTCAGCAGATAACTGCCGCTCTCATGCAGCACGCTGGTCCAGCCGGGTTCGATGACGATGGTCGTTGTCACCTCCTCGATGATGGCAGGACCCTCGATGCGCGCGCCGGCGCCGAACTTCGCGCCATCGTAGACCGGCGTGGAGGTGACCTTGCCGGATTGCTCGAAGATCGCATCGCGGTGGCCCTTCAGCGCAGCTTCCGCATCGGCGCCAGTCGCCAGTTGCGGCGGGCGCACCTTCTCGATGCGGCCGTAGAGGGTGGATTCGATGTTCACCACCTCCACCGCGCTGTGCCGTTCGGCATAGGTGTAAAGCGCCTCGTGCCGGGCGTGGAAGGCGTCCTTGACCTTCTCGATGGTGTTCTCATCGATCGGGAAGGTGCCGATATCCACGGTGCATTCATGCACCTGGCCGACATAGCGCATGTCGAGCGAACGGCGGATCTCGATCGCATCCCCCGCGAAACCGTCGGCCTCAAGATGCGAAACGCCCTTGGCCTCGATCTCCTTGAAGAGGCCATCGATGCGCGCGTAGCTCGCAGGGTTGTCGAGCCGCACGGGAGCCGGCGCCATGTAGTTGTACTTCACATCGGAGATGATCTGGCCGAAGGCGCAGAGACCGGACGCAAGCTTGGGCAGGATGATCGTGTCGATGCCCATGTCCCGCGCCAGCGCCGTGATATGGGCGGCCGTCGCGCCCCCTGCCCCCACAAGGACGAAATCGCGCGGGTCGTAACCGCGCTCGACCGAAACGCGCCTGATGCCGTTGACCATGTTGTTGTTGACGATGGCGAACATGCCATAGGCCGCCTGCTCCGTGGAGATGCCCAGCGGTTCGGCGACCCGCGCCACCGCCGCCCGCGCTTTCTCCACATCGAGCGGCAGCTTGCCGCCGAGCAGACCCTCGGGGTTGAGATAGCCGAGCACGAGATTGGCGTCCGACGTCGTCGGCTCCGCTCCGCCCCGGCCATAGCAGGCCGGGCCAGGCTCGGAACCGGCCGATTGCGGGCCGACCTGAAGAAGGCCGAGCGGATCCACCCAGCCGATCGAGCCTCCGCCCGCGCCGAGCGTCTCGACCTGGATCATCGGAACACCGATGCGATAACGCAGGAAATCGATGTTCTTGTTGAGGTTGGTCTGGCCGTTGCGGGTGAGCGTGATGTCGAAGGACGTGCCGCCCATATCGACGGTGATGACATTCTCGTGGCCGAACGGCGCACCGGCATAGAGCCCTGCCTGTGGCGCGGAGGCCGGGCCGGAATTGATGGCGTAGACGGAGCGGTCCGTCATGACCTGCCCGATCGCGAGCCCCCCGTTCGACTGGAAGTAGCGCACCGGCTGCTTGGCGCCGAGCGAGCGGAAATAGGCATCGACCGCCGTGATGTAACGGCGCATGACCGGGGCGAGATAGGCGTTCGTGACCGCCGTCGACGTGCGGGTGTATTCGCGCACCTGCGGATAAAGTTCGCTGCCGACCGTCAGCACGGCATCCGGCATCATCTCGCGCACGATTTCGGCCGCGCGCCGCTCGTGCGAGGGGTCGAGCACCGACCAGACGAAGGAGATGGCGACAGTCTCGATGCCCTCCTTGAGAAAGAGCCGGCACGCCTCGCGCACATCCTCCTCGTGCAGCGGCGTGCGCACGGACCCGTCGGACAGCACACGTTCGCGAACGCCGCGGCGCAGATAGCGTGGAACGAGCATCGTGGCGGCGGGATAATCCGGGTCGTAGCGGAAGCCATCTTCCTTGTGGCCGTTGCGGATCTCGATGGAGTCCTCATGGCCCGCCGTGCAGATCAGGCCCGTACGGCCGCCGCGATGGGTGATCAGCGCATTGAGGCCGACCGTCGTGCCGTTGATGCACAGGTCGCAGTTGGCGATGATCTCCTCGATCGGCCGCTGGAGATCCGCCGCAATCAGGCCAAGACCGTTCTCGATGGCCTTTGTGGGGTCGGACGGTGTGGAGAGCGCCTTGAACAGCCTGACCTCACCGGTCGCGCGGTCGGCAATGACGAAATCGGTGAAGGTGCCGCCGGCATCGATGCCGAGACGGTAGGAATGCATGGTCATGTCTGTCTTCCTTAAACAGCGGCTCTGAGCCGGTCGGTCTCGGCCGTATCGACATCAAGGGTCTCGAGGCTCACGATGGCGACGCCGTAGTCGAGCCGCGCGCCTTCCAGGGAGACGAGGCCGTTGCGCACATCGGAAACGACCTTTTCCACCGGCCGCTCGAACGGGTTGCCGAAGCCTCCGCCGCCCGGATTGAGATTGGTGATCGTCTGGCCGGGCTTGATGGTCTCGATGATGTTCTTGCGCTCGACCTGAACCGCGCCGTCACGCCGCAATTCGACGCGGCCCACCTTGGTATCGACCATGGCCGAGGTCGCACCGGCGGCACCCATCGCCGGAATGCGCCGCCCCTCGCCGAAGCCGATGCACAGCATGTCGCCGTTAAGCGGCTCGACTTCCCAGGCCGTGCCGGAACCGCCGCGGAATTTGCCGGCACCGCCGGAATCCGTCATCAGCGAATAGCGGTGGATGACGATGGGATAGGAATATTCGAGCAGTTCCACATCGCCCGAGGTGAGCGCGCCGAAGCAGCATTCCGGGCCGACGGCATGCCAGCCGTCCTGCTTGGGCGTGGCGCCGCCGCCGGAAATGATGGTGGCCAGCACCATGGTCACGAACTCCTCGTTGGTGCGGGAATCGCGGCCGGCGATGTTGAGGCCGTTGGCATGCCCCCAGGAGGCCGAGACCCGCGACGGCACCGCCTTCTCGAAGGCGAGGCGCACGGCATCCGTCAGCGTCTCCATCGGCGTCGTCGTGCAGTTCATATGCGGCGCGGGCTCCTGCGCGTTGCACAGCGTGCCCTTCGGCCCGAAATCGAGACTGACGCAGCGATAGAGACCTTCATTGTAGGGTGGCGGCAGGGCCGCAAACATCATGAGGCCCAGATAGACGCCGGAATGGGAATTGCCCTCGTAGGAGTTGATGAAATAGGGAATCTGCGGCGGGCTATCGATGGCGATATGGCAGGCGTCGCCGTTGATCGTCACCGTCGCCTTGATCTCGAAATCGCCAAATCCGTGGCCGGCATCCTCCAGGATGGCGATGCCTTCATAGGTTCCGTCAGGAACCGTGGCGATCAGCGCGCGCATGTGCTTGTCGGCCATGTCGAGAAGCGTATCGACGCAGGCATCTACCTGCTCCTTGCCGTATTTGTCGAGCATGGCGAGAAGGTTGCGCTCTCCCACCTGGCAGGCGCCGATCAGGGCGCGGAAGTCTCCTTCCTGATCGCGGCGGGCACGCATGTTGGTGAGGATCATGTTCAGAACATCGTGGCGCGGCTTTCCGCGATCCCAGATCTTCACCGGAGGAATGCGCAGGCATTCGGCGTAGATCTCCGTGGCATTCGGATTGTATCCCGCCGGCACCGGCCCGCCGATATCGGTGAGGTGGCCCTTGCAAACGGTCCAGTAGACGAGCTCGCCCTTGTAGAAGACCGGCTTGTACATGCAGGTATCGATGGCGTGGCTGCCGCCGAAGGCCGGATCGTTATGCAGGATCAGGTCGCCCTCGTGGATGTCGTCGCCGAAGAAGGCGGCGACCGCCTTCATGGCGGGAATGAGCGAGCCGAGATGGATCGGGATATCCTGCCCCTGCAGGATCATTTCCGGCCGGGCGTTGAACAGCGCTGTCGAATAGTCGTGCGCCAGGTTGAAGACCGACGAACGGGCCGTTTTCTCCAGCGCGAGCGTCATTTCGCGCTGTGTGGTCTCGAGCATGCCGCGCACCACCGAAAGGGTGATCGGGTCCACCTTGGAAGTCTGGGTATGGAGCATCGTGTTCACGCTGGTTGAAGGCGAGAACCGACGGCCTGGAAACCGTTCGAATAGCTGAAATGTCTGTTCCCTGGGCCGCCGGTGTCTGTCGCACCGTTGAAGCCGGGTTCAATCTAGGCAGAGTTTTCCGGCCCGGTCTTTGCAGGCGGCGAACAACGGTTTGCGCTTGAGCGCACAAGCTGCCATTTTCATTGCCTGGCAGACATCATGTGCATACCTTTCAACGAAGAGGGAAAGCCGCATGAAGACGAGCATCACCACAAGCGCGACACGCGCACCCGATCGCAGCCGCCACTGGCACGAGGCCATCGCCTCGGCCTACTTCCCGCTCGACCTGCGCTTTCGCGAAGCCGACCGCTTCTCCGGCGACCTGACGACATGGCAGTTCGGTGACGTCTCGATTTCGCGGCTGACGTGCGATGCCCTGCAGTATCTGCGCCTGCCGCACCATTTTCGCGCCGCAAGGGAAGAGGAATTCCTCGTTACGGTTCCGGCAAAGGCGGAGGTGTTCTTCTCCCAGTGCGGTCGCGAGGTGACGTGCCGGCCGGGCGGCTTCTTCCTGGAGCGCAGCAGCGAGCCCTACCAGTTCAGCCATTCGGAAGCGGCCGACATGTGGGTGCTCAAGGTCGAGGCCGACGCGCTTGGCGGGCGCATGCGCGCGCCGGACCGCTTCTGCACCCTGCAATTCGAGGCCGACAACGGCGCCGGCGGCCTTTTCACCGACATGCTGCACCTCCTGCCCGCCCGCTTCGACGGCATGACGCAGGAGGCGCGCACCACGGTCGGCCGCCAGCTTGTCGACCTGCTCGTGCTTGCGATCAAGGCGGATGACCGCGTGTTGACATCCGGCAACTCCACGGTGCGCAGCGCCCATCTCGCCCGCGTCGAGGCCTATGTGCGCGCCAATCTCCAGGATTTCCGCCTCGACCCGGAACGTATCGCCGGGGCCTGTGGAATCTCCACCCGCTACCTGCACGAGCTGTTCAGGGATACCGGCGACACGATCCGCAACTGGATCCGCATCCAGCGTCTTTCGGCTTGCCGCGAGGCGCTTGCGGATCCCTGCAACGTGCAGACCGCCGCCGAGATCGCCTATAGCTGGGGCTTCAGCGATCAGACCCAGTTCTCCCGCGCCTTCAAGGCCCAATTCGGCCTGCCACCGGGAGAATACCGCGCGATGGCGTCAAAGGGCAGGATGAACGCGTAGGACGCCCGCGCCAGCCGGGCCACCCGATCCTAGATCTCGTGCAGCACGTTGGCGGCCTTCACGGCGGCGGAGGCGCGGTTTTCGACGCCGAGTTTGACGTAGATCTGCTCCAGGTGCTTGGTCACTGTTCGGGCGCTGAGGCCGAGGATTTCGGCGATGTCACGGTTCGACTTGCCCTTTGCGATCCACAGCAAGACCTCGGATTCGCGGTGCGTCAGCGAGAAGTGCTGGCGCAGGATTTCATCGTCGGAAAGGCGGCTTTCAGCCGTGAGGCGAAAAAGGAATTCGTCCGCGTCAATCCTGCCGAGGAAGGAGAGTTGCAGGCTTGCCTGCCCGGGCTGGCGGATGGCGAAGGTGGTTTCGCGGGACGCGCCGCGCATCTTCATCCAGTCACGGATATGGTCGGAGACGACGTCGAGACCCTCGTCGCTGCCCGTCGCGGCATTGACCAGCCGGGTCGCCTGCGGGGTCGACCAGCGGATCTTGCCCTCACTGCTCACGGCCAAAAGGTGCCGCCCGGCGGCATCCAGCGCCACGCGGGCGCTCTGGGCGGAGCGGGCATTGGTGAGATGCACGCGGATGCGCGCCCGCAGCTCGTCGATATTGATCGGCTTGGTGAGATAATCGACGCCGCCGGATTCCAGCGCCCGCACCACATGCTCCGTCTCGGTGAGGCCGGTCATGAAGACGACGGGAACGGGGCTGATGGCAGGGTCGGCCTTCAGCCTGAGGCAGGCCTCGAAGCCATCCATGCCGGGCATGACGGCGTCGAGCAGGATAATGTTGGGCGTGATGCGGCTGACGATATTGAGCGCCGAAGCGCCAGACGTGGCGATCAGCACGGAGAAGCCGGATTGCTCCAGCGCTTCCGTCAGGAATCCCAGGGCCTCGGGGGAATCGTCGACGAGAAGGACGATGTCGCGGGGAATGGCTGTCTCAGTCACGGGCGGCGGCGTCCTTCCGATCCATGGTTTTCAGGAAGGCATCATAGCCGGCGAGGTCGAAAACCTGAACATAGGCGCGCACGGCTTCCGCGAAGGACTGGTGTTCCGGCACGCCGGCGATTTCCGCGAGTTTTGCCTCGATGCCCCTGATATAGCCGATCTCGCCGAGACGGATCAGCTCGCGCACATGGTCTTCCTCCGGAATGACGATGCTGGTTTTCGAGCGATCGTGTGTCGCCGCGTCGTCGTGATAGATCCAGTCGAGGCCCATATGCAGGGCGAGCTTGTCGGTGAGCTCTCGCAGGTTGAACGGTTTTGCCAGCATGTCGTTGTGGCCGGAACGGGCCGTCGTGCCATCGCCGATATTGGCCGAGAGCATGATAACAGGAGCCGGCTGGGCCCGCGCGCGCAGGCGTTCGACCAGCTCCCAGCCGTTCATGCCGGGCATGGAAATATCGACCAGGAAGAGATCGGGCTTCAGCCCCTCGACGAGCGACAGGCATTCCTCGCCGCTCGTTGCGGTGAGCACGGTGAAATCGAGCGGGCGCAGCACCTCTTCCATGAGATTGCGGTGGTCCGCATTGTCGTCGACGACGACAATGGTGCGGCGTGGGGCCCGGTAGCCCTTGATGCGCTGCACGGCATCCTTCGCAGCCGCCGGGCGATCGACGGCCGACAGCATGAGGCGGACACGGAACTCCGTGCCCTTGCCCCATTCACTGGTGACGGAGATTTCCCCGCCGAGCGTCTGGGTCAGAAGACGCGTGATGGTGAGGCCGAGACCAAGGCCGGGCATGCGGCCGTGCTCGGCGCCGCCGCGCTGGAACGGCTCGAAGATGCGCGACAGGTCCTTTTCCTGAATGCCCTGGCCGCTGTCGCTGACGGTGAAGGTCGCGACCTGGCTGCGATAGGCGACATCGAGGCGGATCGCACCCTGATCGGTGAACTTCAACGCATTGGAGACGAGGTTGACGAGGATCTGGCGCAGCCGCTTGTCATCGGTGCGCACGTAGCGCGGAAGGTTTGCCGGGCGGCTGTGCTCGAAGGCGACGCCCTTGGCCTGCGCCTGCGGACGGAACATCTCCACGATCTGGTCGAGAAAATCAGGCAGATGTATTTCGTTGGAATAGACCTGAAGCTTGCCTGCCTCGATCTTGGAAATATCGAGCAGGCCGTCGATGAGGCCGGAAAGGTGATCGGCGCTGCGCTTGATGACGCGGATGGCGTTCTGGCGTTGCGGCGGGATGCTCTCGTCGCGCTCCAGCACCTGGGCATAGCCGAGCACGGCATTGAGCGGCGTGCGCAGCTCGTGACTCAAGCCCACGACATAGCGGCTCTTGGCGCGGTTGGCCGCCTCGGCCGCCTCCTTTGCCTGCTGGAGGGCGGCGTCGGTCTTCTTGTGCGCGGCGATTTCCTTGAGGAGAAGCGTGGTCTGGCGGGAGGACTCCTCCTCCGCCACCACCCGGCTGTCATGGGCCAGCACATAGAACCAGCAGACCACGCCCGCGACCACCGCGAAGACGAAGAAGACGACAGCGATGGTGCGCTCCACCACGGCCGCTGTTTCCGGGGAGTGGGTTCCGACCTGGTGGGCGATCATGGCGAGGATGACGCCCATGCCCGCGATGGAAAGAACGGCGGCGATGCCGTAGCGGCCGAGCCTCGTGCCGAGAGCCCGCACCGCCGTCGCGGGCAATATGGTTTTCGCCACCCCGGCGATCTGCGCATTGAACCGCGCCTTCGGCTTGCACAGGTCGTGGCAGCGGCTGTCGAGCGAGCAGCAGAGCGAACAGATCGGCGCGGCATAGGCCGGGCACCAGGCCATGTCCTCGGGCTCGAAAGGGTGCTCGCAGATCGAGCAGGTGATGGAATGCTCGAGCGCCCAGCTGCGGCGCGGCTTGCGGGCAAGGTAGTATTTTCCGCCCGTCGCCCAGGCGATCAGCGGCGAGGCAATGAAGGCCACGATGGCGGCGATATAGGGTGCGAGCGACGCCGCGATTTCGCCGAACGCGCCGAAATGGGCGGTCAGTGCGATGACGGCCGACAGCGTCATGGCACCGAGGCCGACCGGATTGATGTCGTAAAGATGCGCCCGCTTGAACTCGATCCCGGGTGGCGACAGTCCAAGCGGCTTGTTGAGGAAGAGGTCCGCCGAAATGGTGCAGAGCCACGCCATGGCGATGATGGAGAAGACGCCGAGCGTTTCCTCCAGCAGCCTGTAGATGCCGAGTTCCATCAGGAGCAGAGCGATCGCGACGTTGAAGACCAGCCAGACGACGCGGCCGGGATGGCTGTGGGTCAGGCGTGAGAAGAAATTCGACCAGGCGAGCGACCCGGCATAGGCGTTCATCACGTTGATCTTCAGCTGCGACACCACCACGAAGGCGACCATCAGCAACAGCGCCGCCATGTCCCACGGCAGCATGTAGCCGAAGGCCGTGTAGTACATCTGCGCGGGATCGGCCGCCCGGGTGGAGGGCACGCCCGACGACAGCGCCAGCACGACGAGGAAGGAGCCCGCAATCAGCTTCGGCGCGCCGACGATGACCCAGCCGGAGCCCGCGAGGAAGACGGCGATGCGGTGATGCAGCTTGCGCTGCCCGTCCGGCGGCAGGAAGCGCAGGAAGTCCACCTGCTCGCCGATCTGCGCCATCAGCGCGAAGATGACGGCCGAAGCCGCACCGAACTCCACGAGGTTGAACGGCGCATAGGTGCCGGGCGGGCCGGAAGGATGATGCAGGCCGGAATAGGCGAGCCATTCACCCACCTTCTGCCAGTCCGCGAAGGCGATGAAGACGAAGGGCAGGATGTTGAGCACGATCCAGAACGGCTGGGTGACGAGCTGGAAGCGCGAGATGAGCTGCACACCGTGCGTGACGAGCGGGATCACCACGATGGACGATATGATATAGCCGATCCACAGCGGCAGGCCGAGCGCAAGCTCGAGCGCACCGGACATGATCGAGGCTTCGATGGCAAACAGGATGAAGGTGAAGCTCGCATAGATCAGCGAGGTCAAGGTCGAGCCGATATAGCCGAAGCTTGCGCCGCGCGTCAAAAGATCGATGTCGACGCCGTGGCGGATGGCATAGCGGCTGATCGGCAGGCCGACCACGAGGATCATCAGGCTGGCGACCAGCGTCGCCACAATGGCGTTGGTGGTGCCGTAGGACATGGTGATCGCCCCGCCGATCGCCTCCAGCGCCAGGAACGAAATCGCGCCGATGGCGGTCTGGGAGATGCGGTCGGACGAAAACCGGCGCGCGCTCTTGGCGGTGAAGCGCAGCGCATAGTCTTCCAGCGTCTGGTTGGCGACCCAGCGATTGTATTCGCGGCGGATCGGTATGATGCGCTGGCGTGCGGCCATCGTGTGCTGCTGTCCCCTGGGCCGTTTGTCGGCCGTCTGGCAATGTTCCTAACACAGATGCGCCGGCCCTGAAATTGGTGCGCCGCCGCAAAAGCTTCCCGCTTACCCCTGCCTTCTACGCAATATGACGTATGTGCAGCGCAGCATGCCTGTCGGATAGTCCCCGCAGCAACGGCCAAAAACAACCAATCCGCCCCGTTGCGGTCAAACGAACAGAGGGGTTCAGACCATGTCCATCAAGAGGCGCGCCACTGGCGCATTGCTCGCAGCCATTCTTTCCACAACGGCCTTCCATGGCGCATTCGCGGCCGACGACACCATCAAGGTCGGCATCCTGCATTCGCTTTCCGGCACCATGGCGATTTCCGAGACGACGCTCAAGGACGCCATGCTGATGCTTATCGATGAGCAGAACAAGAAGGGCGGCCTTCTGGGCAAGAAGCTCGAGGCCGTCGTGGTCGACCCTGCCTCCGACTGGCCGCTCTTTGCCGAAAAGGCCCGTGAACTCATCTCCGTTGACAAGGTATCGGCTGTCTTCGGTTGCTGGACCTCGGTGTCGCGCAAGTCCGTGCTTCCCGTCTTCGAAGAGCTGAACTCGATCCTCTTCTACCCCGTCCAGTACGAGGGCGAGGAAAGCCAGCGCAACGTGTTCTACACCGGTGCGGCACCGAACCAGCAGGCCATCCCCGCCGTCGATTACCTGATGGCGAACGAAGGCGTCGAGCGCTGGGTGCTTGCCGGCACCGACTACGTCTATCCGCGCACGACCAACAAGATCCTCGAAGCCTACCTGAAGTCAAAGGGTGTGGCCGCCGAGGACATCATGATCAACTACACGCCTTTCGGTCATTCCGACTGGCAGACGATCGTCTCCGACATCAAGAAGTTCGGTTCGGCCGGAAAGAAGACCGCCGTCGTCTCGACCATCAATGGTGACGCCAATGTTCCCTTCTACAAGGAACTCGGCAACCAGGGCGTCAAGGCTGAAGATATCCCTGTCGTCGCCTTCTCCGTGGGCGAGGAAGAACTCGCAGGCCTCGACACCGGCCCGCTCGTCGGCCACCTCGCGGCCTGGAACTACTTCCAGTCCGTCGACAACCCGGCGAATGCCGAGTTCATCAAGACGTGGCAGGCCTTCACGAAGAACGACAAGCGCGTCACCAACGACCCGATGGAAGCCCATTACATCGGCTTCAACATGTGGCTGAAGGCCGTCGAGAAGGCTGGCACCACCGATACGGATGCCGTGCTCGACGCGATGATCGGCGTTTCCGTGCCGAACCTTTCGGGCGGCTACTCCACCATGATGCCGAACCACCACATCACCAAGCCGGTTCTGATCGGCGAAATCCAGACCGACGGTCAGTTCGAGACAGTGTGGGAAACGCCCGGCCTCGTCGTGGGCGACGAATGGTCGGACTTCCTGCCCGACTCCAAGGACCTGATCGCCGATTGGCGCAAGCCCATGGAATGCGGCAACTTCAACGTCGCCACCGGCAAGTGCGGCGGCAAGGGTTCGTGACCTGAAAGGATGAGCGGGGCAGCGATACCCCCTCATCCGGCCCTTCGGGCCACCTTCTCCCCGCTGGGGAGAAGGCAAGGACGGCAAACGCTCGTTTTTTTTCTTCATTCGCCTCGCCGGAACCGCCAGCGTATCGGTTTCACCCCTTCTCCCCTCGGGAGAAGGTGCCGGCAGGCGGATGAGGGGGCCTCTCGCCTTCCAACGAAATCATCATCCCGTCCCGTCGGGATGCTCCATCTTTCACTCACCGAGGACGTGACATGCACGCGCGGCTCATCCATCGCTTCCTGCAATGCCTGCTCGTCGCATTCTGCCTGACGGTGACGCTGCTTGCGACCGATCTGAGGGCGGCCGACGATCTTCGCACCATGGTCAACGCACTGGGCGGTGGCAACTTCCAGCAGAACCAGAAACAGGTGGAAGCACTGGCAAAGACCGGTGATCCCAGGATCGTCCCGGCGCTGGAAGCGCTCTCGGAGGGCGATCTCTATCAGCGCAAGGCCGATGGCACGGTCTTCATCGTCAAGCCGGCCGGTTCCAATTTCACGCTGATCGACGCCGTCACCGGCGATGCGGCCGGCGAAGAGGCAAAGGCCGCACTGGAAAAGATCAAGGTCAACAACGGCCTGCGTCGCACCATCCGCGCGGCGCTCGGCGGCCTGACGCTGATGAGCCCCGATACGGGCGTGCGTCTCCAGGCGGCAAACACCATTTTGCGCACCCCCTCGGCCGACGCGCTCGACGGCCTCGATGCCGCGCTCGCCGCCGAGACGGACGGCACAGTCCGCGCCGTGCTCGAAAAGGCCCGCGCTGCGTCCGTACTCGTTTCCGACCGACCGGTGGACGAGAAGAAGGCGGCGGTCGCGACGGTGGTCGAGACCGGCGGGCGCGACTCGCTCTCGCTGCTCTCCGCAGCACTGGCCACGGCCGACGAGAGCCTTCGCCCCGATATCGAGGCCGGCATCACAAAGATCGAGGACCGGCAGGCACTGTGGGCCGCCGGGCAGAACGTCTGGTACGGCCTGTCGCTCGGTTCCGTCCTGCTCCTGGCGGCCATCGGTCTTGCCATCACCTTCGGCGTGATGGGCATCATCAACATGGCGCATGGCGAGATGGTGATGCTCGGCGCCTACACCACCTTTGTGGTCCAGCAGATCATCCGCACGTCTTTCCCAGGCCTGTTCGACTGGTCGCTGGCCATCGCGCTGCCGCTCGCCTTTCTTGTCACAGGCGTGGTCGGCCTCGCCATCGAGCGCGGCATCATCCGCTTCCTTTATGGCCGGCCGCTCGAAACGCTGCTGGCAACCTGGGGCGTATCGCTGATCCTCCAGCAAGCCGTGCGCTCGATCTTCGGGCCGACCAACCAGGAAGTCGGCAATCCGTCCTGGATGTCCGGCGCGTTCGACCTCGGCGGCATGACGATCACCTGGAACCGCATGTGGATCATCGTCTTCTCGCTTGCCGTGTTCGCCTTTCTCCTGTTCCTGCTCAAGAGGACGCCGATGGGCCTGCAGATGCGCGCCGTTACGCAGAACCGCCGCATGGCCTCTTCCATGGGCATCAGGACGCCCTGGGTGGATGCCCTCACCTTCGCGCTTGGCTCCGGCATCGCCGGCATTGCCGGGGTCGCGCTCAGCCAGATCGACAATGTCTCGCCCAATCTCGGACAGGGCTACATCATCGACAGTTTCATGGTCGTGGTCTTCGGTGGCGTGGGTAACCTGTGGGGAACGCTTGTCGGCGCCTTCACGCTCGGCATCCTCAACAAGTTCCTCGAGCCCTATGCGGGCGCAGTGCTCGGCAAGATCCTCGTGCTCGTGCTGATCATCCTCTTCATCCAGAAGCGGCCACGCGGGCTCTTCGCACTCAAGGGAAGGGCGGTGGAAGCATGATCACCTCATTTGTCCTCAAGGCGCTCGACCGCAACATCGTCTGGGTCACGGCACTGCTGCTGGTGATCGCGGCCCTTGTTCCCGCCCTCAACCTCATGACGGCGCCGGACCACCCGCTGCACATTCCCACCTATATCGTGTCGCTGGTCGGGAAATACCTTACCTATGCGCTGCTGGCGCTGGCGCTCGATCTGGTCTGGGGTTTCTGCGGCATCCTTTCGCTCGGCCACGCCGCCTTTTTCGCGCTCGGCGGTTATGCGATGGGCATGTACCTGATGCGCCAGATCGGCGCGCGCGGCTCCTACGGCAATCCGCTGCTGCCGGATTTCATGGTGTTCCTTAACTGGAAAGAGCTGCCCTGGTTCTGGTACGGCTTCGACATGTTCTGGTTCGCAGCCCTGATGGCGGTGCTCGTGCCGGGCCTGCTTGGCTTCGTCTTCGGATGGTTCGCCTTCCGCTCGCGCGTCAATGGCGTCTATCTCTCCATCATCACCCAGGCGATGACGTTTGCCCTGCTGCTTGCCTTCTTCCGCAACGACATGGGCTTCGGCGGCAACAACGGCCTCACCGACTTCAAGGATATTCTCGGCTTCAACATCCAGTCGAACGGCACGCGCTCGGCGCTCTTTGCCGCCTCGGCCATCGCACTGGCCCTCTCGCTGGTCATCACATCCGGCATCGTGCGCTCGAAATACGGCAAGGTCCTCATCGGCGTGCGCGATGCGGAAAGCCGCACCCGTTTCCTCGGCTATCGTGTGGAGCACATGAAGCTCTTCGCCTTCACGGTCTCGGCCATGATGGCAGGCGTCGCTGGCGCGCTCTATGTGCCGCAGGTCGGCATCATCAATCCGGGCGAGTTCGAGCCGGCCAATTCCATCGAGGTCGTCATCTGGACGGCGGTCGGGGGACGCGGCACGCTGATCGGCCCCATCGTCGGCGCGATCCTCGTCAATGGCGGCAAGAGCATCTTCACGGCCGCCTTCCCGGAATTCTGGCTCTTCGCTCTCGGCGGCCTGTTCGTTGTCGTCACACTGTTCCTGCCCAGGGGCATCGTCGGCACCGCGCGGCAGGTCATCGAGCGGCGGCGCGAATACCGCAAGGTCCGCCAGGCCGAGGCGGCACGCGCCATTGCAGCAGAACCCCAAGCGGCGGAGTAACGGCCATGAACACGCTCGCAAGCAATGCGAAGCCCACCAGTATCCTCTATCTCGACGGCGTCTCCGTTTCCTTCGATGGCTTCAAGGCGCTGAATTCGCTCTCCTTCGTCATCGAGCCCGGCGAACTGCGCGCCATCATCGGCCCGAACGGCGCGGGCAAGACGACCATGATGGACATCATCACCGGCAAGACACGACCGGACTCGGGCGAGGTCTTCTTCAAGGGCACGGTCGATCTCACCCAGAAGGACGAGGCGGAGATCGCCCAGCTCGGCATCGGCCGCAAGTTCCAGAAGCCGACGGTGTTCGAAAGCCATACGGTCTGGGACAATCTGGAACTGGCGCTCAACCGCAAGCGCGGCGTCTTCTCGACGCTGTTCTATCGCTTGACGGCCGAGGACAAGGAGCGCATCGAGGAAATCCTCTCCACCGTGCGTCTCACCAACCGCAAGGACGACTATGCCGCCAATCTCAGCCACGGCCAGAAGCAATGGCTGGAGATCGGCATGCTCTTGGCGCAGGAGCCGGAACTGCTTCTGGTCGACGAGCCCGTCGCCGGCATGACGGATGCGGAGACGACGGAAACGGCGCTCCTTTTGAAGGAGATCGCCAAGACCCGCTCGGTGGTGGTGGTCGAACACGACATGGGTTTCATCCGCGATCTCGGCGTGAAGGTGACATGCCTGGCCGAAGGCTCCGTCCTGGCCGAAGGCTCCATCGATTTCGTCAGCGCCGATCCGAAGGTGATCGAGAACTATCTGGGGAGATGAGGGTGTATTCGGTATTTTCGTCGTTGGAATTCGCCGCAGCGATACCCCCCTCCGCCCTGCCGGGCATCTCCCCTCTTGAGGGCAAGGGCAAGCCCCTCTGGAATGCAATCATCGCCACGATCCCCTTCTCCCCCGGGGGGAGAAGGTGCCGGCAGGCGGATGAGGGGGAGGTCTGAGGCGGAAATGATTGACATGATCCAATCGTGCCACCCCCTCATCCGACCCTTCGGGTCACCTTCTCCCCGTGGGGGAGAAGGGAGTGCGGCATCGTCCTGCGGAGATTTTCCATGCTGAACGTCGAAAAAGTCGACCTCCACTATGGCGCGGCGCAGGCGCTGCGCGGGGTCTCGCTGACCGCGGAGATGGGCAAGATCACCTGCGTGCTCGGGCGAAACGGCGTGGGAAAGTCAAGCCTGTTGCGCGCCATCACCGGCCAGCATCCGCTTTCGGGCGGCTCCATCGGGTTCAACGACGTCAAGCTCGACGGCATGGCGCCCTATAATCGTGCCAAGCAGGGCATCGGCTACGTGCCGCAGGGCCGCGAGATCTTTCCGCTGCTGACCGTGAAGGAGAATCTCGAATCCGGCTATGCACCGCTGAAGCGCTCGGAGCGTTTCATCCCCAACGAGATCTTCAGCCTCTTCCCGGTGCTGCACGCCATGCTCGGCCGGCGCGGCGGGGATCTCTCCGGCGGCCAGCAACAGCAACTCGCCATCGGCCGGGCGCTGGTGACACGGCCCAAGATCCTCGTCCTCGATGAACCGACGGAGGGCATCCAGCCCTCCATCATCAAGGATATCGGCCGGGCGATCCGCTACCTGCGCGACTCGACGGGCATGGCCATCCTGCTGGTCGAGCAATATCTCGATTTCTGCCGCGAACTCGCCGACCACGTCTACATCATGGATCGCGGTGAGATCGTGCACGAGGGCGCGGCCGAGACGCTCGATACGCAAGAGGCGCGACAGCACCTCACGGTCTGACGCGGACTTCAATCCACAGGCACGACATCCCCGAACCCGCCGCTGCTTCAGCGGCGGGTCGTTTGTGTTCACGGCTTTCCTGCGCACATCATCATCGCACGTTTTACAAATGACAGACACTGTTAGAAATTTGTCAGAACCATCGTTGACATTTGTCGACGGACGATCTTATTTTGTAAAACGCGATGGGAGAGCATCGTGCGAAATGCCGGGAGGAATGCATGCAGCCACTTCTGAAAGTGGAAGGACTGAGAAAGTCCTTCGGCGGCGTTGCCGCGCTTCGTGACGGCCGGTTCGAGCTCGAAGCCGGCTCGGTGCACGCGCTGTGCGGCGGCAACGGCGCCGGCAAGTCGACCTTCCTCTCCATTCTCATGGGCATCCACAAGCGTGATGGCGGCACGATCCTGCATCGCGGCAATCCGGTGGAATTCGCCAACCCCGCAGAAGCGCTGCGCTCCGGCATTGCCATCATCGAGCAGGAGTTGAGCCCGGTCCCGCACATGACGGTGGCGGAAAACATCTACCTTGGCCGTGAGCCGTCCGCCCGCTTCGGCGGAATCGATTTCAAGACCATGAACCGCAATGCGCAAGCGCTGCTCGATCGGCTCGAATTCAGTATCTTAGCCACGCAATACATGATGAACCTCTCGGTGGCGCAGATGCAGCTCGTGGAGATTGCCAAGGCGCTGAGCCACGAGGCGGATGTCATCTTCATGGACGAGCCGACCTCGGCCATCGGCGAGAAGGAGGCCCAGCACCTTTTCTCCGCCATCAAGCGCCTGAAGGCCGAAGGCAAGGGCATCGTCTACGTCTCCCACCGCCTCTCGGAAATCTTCCAGATCGCCGACAGCTACACCGTCTTTCGCGACGGCGGCTTCGTCGGCGCAGGCAAGCTTGCCGATATCGACCGGCCCGGCCTCATCCGAATGATCGTCGGCCGCGAACTGGGCGAGGAATATATCAAGACCAATACACCGACCGACGTTTCAGGCCTGGAAGTGTCCGGCCTGTCGGCCCCCGGCAAGATCGAGGACATCTCGTTTACGGTGCGCAAAGGCGAGATTTTCGGCATCTACGGCCTGATGGGCTCCGGCCGCACGGAAATCTTCAACTGCCTGTTCGGCATGGACAATCCGTCGGCCGGCGACATCCGCATCGAAGGCAAGGCCGTCACCATTCGCCAGCCGTCCGACGCCATGGCCGAAGGTATCGCCTTCGTGACCGAGGATCGCAAGGTCACGGGCCTCAACCTCTCCGACAGCGTGCGCAACAATATCTGCCTCGCCAGCCTGCCGGAAATGAGCCCGGCCTTCGTGATGCGCAGGAGCGAGGAACAGGCGGCCAGCGCCGACATGATCGACCGCTTCGCCATCAAGGCGGCGCGCGACACGATGCCCGTTTCAGGCCTGTCGGGTGGCAACCAGCAGAAGGTCGTGCTCGGCAAGTGGTTTTTGCGCCAGCCGCGCGTGCTGCTGCTGGATGAGCCGACCCGCGGCGTGGATGTCGGCGCCAAGCGCGAAATCTACCGCATCATCTGCGATTTCGCCGCCGCAGGCGGCACGGTCGTGATGATCTCGTCCGAAATCGACGAAATCCTGGGCATGTCCGACCGCATTCTCGTGATGCGCGCGGGCCGGTCGGCCGGCATCCGCAACAGGCAGGAAACGGACGCCCAGACGCTCGTGCATCTGTCGACCTGACCCGTGCCAAGGCCCGAACAAAAACCGCGTGACAAGAGGTAAGACCGTGTCCAGCATCGAAAACAAGCCCGCCGGAAACTGGCTGAACTCCGATCGCCGCAGGCTGATCGTGCAGGAATACGGCATCTTTCTCGCCTTCCTGCTGCTTGTGGCTATTCTCTCCGTCTCGAACGAGTTCTTCCTGACGCCCGGCAACATTTCCAACGTGCTGCTTCAGACGTCGATCAACGGCATCCTCGCCATCGGCATGACCTTCGTCATCCTGACGCGCGGCATCGACCTTTCGGTCGGCTCCGTCGTGGCGCTGGCCGGCATGGTCAGCGCGAGTTTCGTGACAAGCTCGGCAACCGCCGGCATCGCCGGGGCACCTTATCCGATGGCCTTGGCGCTGGCTGCCGGCATCCTGGTCGGCGTCGCCTGCGGCGCGGTGGTCGGCCTCATCGTCTCGCGCTTCTCCGTTCCCGCCTTCGTGGCGACGCTCGGCATGCTGTCGGCGGCGCGCGGCGCCACGCTGATCTATGGCGGCGGCCGGCCGGTGCCAGGCCTGAGTGCCGAATTCCGCTGGATCGGCACGGGCAATATCCTCGGCATTCCCATGCCGGTCATCCTGCTGGCGCTGGTCTTCGGCATTTCCTGGTGGGTGCTGACGCGCACGCGCTTCGGCCGCTACATCTACGCTGTCGGCGGCAATCCGCATGCGGCCAAGACCTCGGGCCTCAATGTCAGCCGCATCCGCTTCATGGTCTATGTCATTTCGGGGGCGCTGTCGGGCCTTGCCGGCATGATCCTCTCGGCTCGCACGGGTTCGGCCCTTCCACAGGCCGGCATCGCCTATGAACTCGATGCCATCGCGGCTGTCGTCATTGGCGGCACCAGCCTTTCTGGAGGCGTGGGCCGGGTGACGGGCACACTGATCGGCGCGCTCATCATCGGCGTCATGAACAACGGCCTCGATCTGATGGGCATCCAATCCTACTACCAGCAGGTCCTCAAGGGCGCCCTCATCGTCGGCGCCGTGATGCTCGACCAGAAGCGAAATCAGGGCCTCTAGCCCCCCAAAACCGGGCCCGGTGCCCGTGCACGGAACGGTACGCCGGAGGGCGGCCGCAATTCTCAAAGGAGGAGAATGACATGAAGAAACTGATGATCGCACTCGCCTCGGCGACGGTGCTGCTCGCCTCGTCCGCTTTCGCTCAGGAGAAGCTGAAGATCGGCGCGGCGCCTTACGGCCTGAACGCTGAATTCATGCAGATCTGGTCGGCGGCGCTGGAGCAGCATCCGGCCGTCAAGAGCGGCGAAGTCGAACTGACCGTCTTCGACGGCCGCTACGACGCGCTGGTCCAGCAGGAACAGTTCAACACGATGATCACGCAGAAGTTCAACGCGATCATCTTCGTGCCGATCGACATCGAGGCCGGCGCCACCGCCGTACAGGCCGCGCATGACGCCGGCATTCCGGTGGTCGGCTCCAACACCCGGGTGAACTCCGACCTTCTCGCCTCCTATGTCGGCTCCGACGACACGATCTCGGGCTACATGGAAGCCAAGGCCGTGCTCGACAAGATCGGCTGCAAGGGCAATGTCGTGATTCTGGAAGGCCCCATCGGCCAGTCGGCGCAGATCTCGCGCCTGGAAGGCAACAAGAAGGCGCTTGCCGAGTGCCCGGACGTGAAGGTGCTGGAGCAACAGACCGCCAACTGGTCGCGCGCCGAAGCCCAGACGCTGATGGAGAACTGGCTGACCTCGCATTCCGGCCAGATCAACGGCGTCATCGGCCAGAACGACGAGATGGCGCTCGGCGCAATCGAGGCGATCAAGTCGGCCGGCCTGAAGACGGACGACTTCGCCATTGCCGGTATCGACGGCATCACCGATGCGCTGACGGCCGTCAAGGAAGGCACGATGACCTCGATCCTCCAGGACGCCCGCGCACAGGCACAGGGCGCGCTCGACCTGGCCATCTTCCACGCCAGGAAGGGCGACTACAAGCCGGAATCCGATATCTGGGCACAGTATCCGGACATGCCGTTCAACGACGGCAAGGACAAGGAATACAATGTTCCGTGGACGCCGGTCACGGCCGAGAACGTCGACAAGCTCCTGGAAATGCGCAAGTAAATTGATCCGCGGGGCGGCCTGGTCGCCGCCCCGCCCTCCAAATCTCTCGAAGGCTGAACCGATGACCGACACACCTCCCAAGATCGATCTCAACTTCCCGCTCGACGGCAAGGTCGCGCTGGTCACCGGCGGCGCGTCCGGCATCGGCTCCGCCATCGCGTCTGCCTTCGCCGCCAAGGGTGCGAAGGTCGCCGTGCTCGACATCAATGCCGATGTCGCACAGAAGAAAGCGGAAGAGCTGGGCGGCGCGGCGAAGGCCTTCGTCTGCGATGTCTCCAACCCTGCCTCCGTCGAGAAGGCCGTTTCCGACGTGGTCGCTGCCTTCGGCAGCATCGATATCGCGGTCAACAGCGCGGGCATCGTGGCGCTCGCGCCCGCCGAAGACCTGACGCTTGCCCAGTGGGACCGGACGATCGACATCAATCTCAAGGGCTCCTTCCTGGTCACCCAGGCGGTGGGCCGCGCCATGATCGCTGCCGGCAAGGGTGGCAAGATCGTCAACCTCGCCTCGCAGGCCGGCACGGTCGCCATCGAGGAGCATGTCGCCTATTGTGCCTCCAAGTTCGGCGTGATCGGGATGTCCAAGACCTTCGCCGCCGAATGGGGCAAGCACTCCATCACCGTCAACACGATTTCCCCCACCATCGTCCTCACCGAGCTCGGCAAGCAGGCCTGGGCCGGCGAGAAGGGCGAGAACGCCAAGAAGCGCATACCGAACGGCCGTTTCGCCTTCCCTGAGGAGATCGCCGCCGCCGCCGTGTTCCTGGCCTCGCCGGGCGCCGACATGATCAATGGCGCCGATCTCCTGATCGACGGCGGCTACACCATTCTGTAAGAGGATTTGCGATGCAGCGTTTCATCAACGACCCGGATCTGGTGGTCGAGGACACCGTCAAAGGCTTCGTGAAAGCCCATTCCGATATCGTTCGCCTTGCAGACAACCCGCGCGTCGTGGTGGCGAAGGATGCCCCCGTTGCCGGCAAGGTCGGCGTTGTCACGGGCGGCGGTTCGGGCCACGAGCCGGCCTTCATCGGCTATACCGGCAAGAACATGCTGGATGCCGTCGCCGTCGGCGAACTCTTCTCGTCGCCGACCGCCAAGAGCTTCCATGACGCCATCCGCGAAGCCAATGCGGGCAAGGGCGTCGTCGTGCTCTACGGCAACTATGCCGGCGACAACATGAACGTGAAGATGGCGATGAAGCTCGCCGCCAAGGACGGGATCGAGGTCGCGACCGTCGTCGCCAACGACGACGTCTGCTCCGCCCCGCCTGAGGAGCGCGAAAAGCGCCGCGGCGTGGCCGGCGAGATCTTCATGTGGAAGATGGGCGGCGCGAAGGCCGCGACCGGCGCAAGCCTCGAAGAGGTCCGCGCCACCGCGCAGAAAGCCATCGACAATTGCCGTTCGATCGGCGTCGGCCTCGGCCCCTGTACCCTGCCCGCCGTCGGCCATCCGAATTTCCAGATCGAACCGGGCACGATGGAGGTCGGGATCGGCCACCACGGCGAGCCGGGTGTGCGCGTCGAAAAGCTCAAGACCGCCGAAGAGGTCGCAAGGGACATGGTGAAGATCGTGCTCGACGATCACAACCTGCCCGCGGGCACCGAGGTGGCCGTGCTGGTCTCTGGCCTCGGCGCCACGCCGCTGAACGAGCTCTATATCCTAAACGACACGATCGAGAGCGAGATTTCCGCCCGCGGGCTGAAGATCCGCAAGACCTGGATCGGCAACTATTTCACTTCGCTGGAAATGGTCGGCGCGACGCTGACCGTCATGGCGCTCGACGATGAACTGAAGACGCTGCTCGATGTCGAGGCGCGTTGCACGATCATCCTGTAACGGAGGACGCCCATGCAGACTTTCGACAATGCCTCTTCCGGCGCCATCGTGCTGTCGATGGCCGAGCGGATCATCGAGAACCGCGCCTATCTCAGTGAAATCGACGGCAAGATCGGCGATGGCGACCACGGCGTGAACATGGCCAAGGGTTTCGGCATGGCGGCCGAGCGCCTGAAAGGCACGGACGCCTCGCTTTCCAGTTCGCTGGATACGCTCGGCACGGTGCTGATGACGGAGATCGGCGGCTCCATGGGCCCGCTCTACGGCGTCATGTTCACGGAATTCGCCGAAACGATCGAGGGGGTGGAGAAAATCGACGCCGCAGCCTTTAGCAAGATGCTGCATGCGGGCCTCGCCGGCATCCAGTCCATCGGCTCGGCCAAGGTGGGCGACAAGACGCTGCTCGACACGCTCGTGCCCGCGGTCGAAGCCTTCGACACGGCAACGGCCGAGAGCAAACCGTTCGGCGCCGCGCTGGAGGACCTTGTCGCCGCCGCGGAAAAAGGCCGCGATTCGACGATCGACCTTGTGGCGAAGATCGGCCGCGCCAGCCGGTTGGGCGAACGTTCGCGCGGCGTGCTGGATGCGGGCGCGACGTCCTGCGCCATCCTGCTCAAGGAATTGTCCGACGGCGCGCGCGCCCGTCTCGCCTGATAGCCGGCACTGAGGTTCCTCCCGGGATGCGCGGCCTGTCCTCCATGGCGGGTCGCGCACCGCTTTTTTGCCGAAGCATGTTGCAAACCGGCGGCGTTGCTTTCATCTTCGCCGCCATAACGGGGGACCGGCGAAACCGATGGCATTGAAGACTTCCGCGTCGCGCAAGGGTGTCGCCGGCCGCACGAATGGCGCGGACGGTCTCGACACCATTCCCCTGCGCTATGGCGACGACCCCTACGTCTGGGCCTGCTGGCTCTATTACGAAGACGGCATGACGCAGGGCGAGATCGCCGAGGCGATGGGCGTGTCGCGCGCGACCGTGAACAGCTACCTCGCCGAGGCCCGCGAAAAGGGCATCGTCAACATTTCCATCGAGCCCGCGCGTCTCGCCTCACTCACCATCGCGCAGGAACTGAAACGCCATTTCGGTCTGGCCGACTGCCTCGTCGTGCCCAATGACGACGATACGCGCCCGCTGATCGGCAGGCTCGGCGCGGCCGGTGCTCAGGCGCTTTCCAAGATGATCAAGTCCGGCGACACGCTCGCCGTCGCCTGGGGCCGCACGATCCTGTCGGTCGGCGAGCATTTGCAGACGGGCCCGTTGCAGGACGTGACCGTCGTGCAGGCGACCGGTGGCACGACCGCAAGCTTCGCCTACACGCCCGAACTTACTGCCGCCGCCGTTGCCCGCGCCATCTCCGCGCGCTGCGTCAACATTACCGCACCGGCCATCGTCGGCTCCGCGCAGATGCACGACATGCTTCTGGCCGAACCGCTGATCCGCGAACAGTTCGAAACGCTGGCGCGCGCCAACCGCGTCGTCTTCGGCATCGCATCGCTGCGTCCCAACTCGACCATCCACACCAGCGGTTTCTTCGAAACCGTGCCCTTGCAGCACTACCTCGCCAAAGGCGCCGCAGGCGTGTTGGCAGGCCGCTTCATCGATGAGCGCGGCCGCCCCGTCGCGGGCCCGCTGGACGACCGAACCATCGGCATCTCGCTCGACATGCTGCGCGACATTCCCACCCGTATCGCCATTGCCGGCGGTTTCGACAAGGTTCCCGCGCTGCTGGCTGCGCTGCGCGGCGGTTATGTCAACGTGCTGGTGACGGATGCGGCAACCGGCGCCGGCATCCTGCGCGCCGACGGCGTCACCAGCCTCGACGGAAAGCTCTCGCAGCGGCAGAGAAGCGTGCCGGTCGCCAACAGCTACCGCACCCATGTCAAGAAATTCCTCAACAATCCCAACGATGTCGTCGAGGAAATGCTGGACGGACTGATCGCCGCGCACAGGCCTTACATTGAGACCGTGGGCACATCCCGCCGGGCGCTCGTCGCGCGCAACGGCCCGCGTCCGGGAAAGGTCGGCCTCGTCATCGGCGGCGGCACGGGGCACGAGCCCTGCTTCGTCGGTTATGTCGGCAAGGGGCTGGCGGATGCGGTTGCGCTCGGCAATATCTTCTCCTCGCCGCCACCCGATCCGATCGTCAAATGCGCGGTCGCGGCTTCCGGCGGCGCGGGCGTGCTTTTCGTCTACGGCAACTATGCCGGCGACGTGATGAATTTCGAGATGGCCGCCGAGCTTGCGGAAGAACAGGGCATACCGATCCGCACGGTGCTGACGACCGACGACATCGCCTCGTCGCCCGTCGAGGACAAGGAGGGACGCCGCGGCGTGGCCGGCAATTTCTTCGTCTTCAAGATCGCCGGCGCGGCCTGCGACCGCGGCCTGACGCTCGACGAATGCGAGGCAATCACCCGCAAGGCGAACGACCGTACCTATACGGTGGGCGTGGCGCTCGAATCCTGCTCGATGCCGCAGACACGTCGGCACAATTTCGAGATCGGCCCTGACGACATGGAGCTCGGCATGGGAATCCATGGCGAGCCCGGCGTGTCGCGCGAGCGGCTGCGCACCGCCGACGAGATCGTCGATGCGATCATGGACAACATCTTCAAGGAGATGAAGGCGGAGGCGGGCGACAAGGTGGCGGTTCTCGTCAACTCCTTCGGCGCCACGCCGCTGATGGAGCTGTACATCCTTTATCGCCGGGTGGAGCAGCGGCTCGCCGCCAAGAATATCGAGATCGAGGCCAACTGGGTCGGGCACTACTGCACCTCGCTGGACATGGTGGGCGCCTCCATCTCGATCCTGCATCTCGACCGCCAGCTGACCGAGCTTTTGTACCATCCGTGCCGGACGGCGATCCTGACGATCGAGGGGCATGAAACGAACGGGGCGGCGCGCGGCTGAGGCCGTTTTGCCCAATGGGGAGGAAGACATGTCGGAAACTGCGGCGCGGACGCTCGCCCGGATGTTCGAACGGATGTCCGAGGTGATCGAGGCGGAGAAGGATCATCTCTCCGAACTCGACGGCGCCATCGGCGATGGCGACCACGGCATTACCATGTCCATCGGCTTCAAGGCGGTGACGACGGCGCTGGCCGGCATGAACCTCGAAACGGCCAGCCCCTCCGACGTGATGTCGACGGCAGCAAGCGGCTTTCTCGACGCCGTCGGCGCTTCCACCGGCCCGCTCTATGCAACCGGTTTCCGCCGCGCCGCACAGGCCCTTTCAGGCCGCGACACGCTCGACCTGCCAGCCTACCGCGACATGCTGACGGCCATTTCCGAGGGGATCCGCGACCGCGGCAAGGCGCAGCGCGGCGACAAGACCATGCTCGATGTCTGGCTGCCGGCCGCCGAAGCCGCGACGGTCGCGGTCGCCAACAACCTGTCGCGGCCGGCATTCTGGGAAGCCGTGAAGACCGCTGCGGAAAATGGCGCAGCCGCCACCGCAACGATGATCGCGACCAAGGGCCGCGCCGCGCGCCTGCGCGAGCGCTCGCTCGGCCATGCCGATCCCGGCGCAGTCTCCGCAGCAGCCCTCATCAAGGCAATGGCCAGCCTGCAACCCTGACGCGGCGAGCGCCGGGCCGGCGTAGCCCTCTCGCCGGCAGGTCAGGCACATCTCAGGTTTCCCGCATCGCCGCGAGAATGAGCGCGGCGGACGCAGCGCCCGCGTCGATATGCCCGAGCGACCGCGCGCCCAGTTTCGCCAAACGGCCCCTGCGGCTCTCGAATGTCACGGTCTCGTTCCTGCCGGACGAACGTCGTCCCCGGCGGCCACGTTGTTCCGTCCAAACGGCTCTACACGTTATGGTCGCCCGGCACCAGCTGCTTGGCGGCGGCAACGGTGCGGCCAAGCCAGGTATGTTCCATTTGCCGCGTGGCCTCCATGTCGTCGGACTGCGGCAGCCAATGTTCGAGGATGACGCTCATGTCGTCGGGGCAATGGGCGAGCGTTGCCAGGATTTCCTCGATTTCGGCCCTGCCCTCCGACAAGGGCGTGCCATGGATGCGGAAACCGACGCCATAGGGATCAGGCGTGATCTCGTAGTCCTTGAGATGCAGGTTGATCGTGTAGGGCGCCAGCATCCTTACCGTGGTCATCGGCCATTCGCCGGCGCAGATGGAATTGGCGACGTCGAGGCAGACGCCGAGCGCATCGTCGGCGACGGCATCGAGAAGCTTGACCATGCGCGGCGACGGATAGTTGAAGTGGTTTTCAATGGCGAAACGCAAACCGGCGCGCTTGCCGTCGGGCAAGAGGTCCCGGATTTGCGCAGCAAGCTCCGGCACGGGGATCTGCGCATCCTCGGCATCGAGCGCCACCCGCAGGATTTTCGAACCGATGCGCTCGCCGATGGGAATGTATCGGGCGAGTTCTTCCGCATCGAAGGACTGCGTGCCGAGTTCCAGCGCCATGCCATAGCTGTCAGCGCGTGCCCTGAGAGCAAGGTGTTCTTCCGCCGTCAGCCGGTCCAGCGGCAGGTTATCGGCATATTGCACGAGCGACAGGCCGTGCTGATGGGCGATCTCCAACACCTCCATCGCCGTCATCGGCTGCGCCGGATGCAGGTTCTTGATCCCGATCGACCAACGGAAGGCGTAGCTTCCCAATCCCAGTTTCATGCCTTCTTCCTCGGATGCAGGGCCGGCACGTCGAAACGCGCCGGCCGGCAGGATCAATGAATGAGCGAGCCGCCGTTCACATCGACTTCGGAGCCCGTGACATAGGCCGAGAGATCTGAGGCGAGGAACAGCGCGCAGCCCGCGACGTCGTCCGCCGTGCCGGCGCGGCCCATCGGGATGCCGAGCTTGATCTCTTCCAGCTTTTCCGGCGTCAGCATGCCGCCGGTGATGTCAGTGGCGATGAAGCCTGGGCAGATCGCATTGACGCGGACATTGTCCGGCGCCAGTTCACGCGCCATCGCCTTGGTCAGGCCCAGCACGCCTGCCTTGGCCGCGGAGTAGTGCGGACCGCCGAAAATGCCGCCGCCGCGCTGCGCGGAGACCGACGACAGGTTGACGATCTTGCCTTCCTTGCGTGAACGCATGTGCGGAATGACTGCCTGGCTGCAGTAAAGCGTGCCGCGCAGGTTCACGTCTAGGACAGCATCGTAGTTCTTCGGCGCGATGTCCATGATCTTCAGCGGCTGGGTGATGCCGGCATTGTTGACGAGGATATCAATCCGGCCCCACTTGGCGGCCAACGCGTCGATGACTTTCTTAACGCCTTCGAGATCGGTGACGTTACATGCCATGCCGATATGCTGCGGGCCGAGATCGGCGGCAGCCTCTTTCGCCGCCCCCTCGTCGAGGTCGAGGATCGCGACGGTCGCGCCGTGTTCGGCGAAGAGCTTCGCCGTCGCCTTGCCGAGACCGCGCTTGGATGCCGCGCCGGTGACGACGGCGAATTTGCCCTGAAGCAGAGCAGTGGCCATGAGGTTTCTCCCTGGGTAGCCGCGCCCGGCCTTCTGCCGGGGCGCAATTCGTTGAAATGAAGGTCAGAGCCAGCCGCGGATCTGCGTGATCATGGCGGCGGTCGAGATGCCGTAGCGATCATGCAGGGTCGGAAGCGCACCGGCATCGAGGAACTGGTCCGGGAGGCCGATCATGCGGAAGGCCGGTGTCACACCATGCGTCAGCAGCGTCGATGCGACCGCCTCGCCGAGACCGCCGACCTTCGTGTGGTTTTCCGCCGTGACGACGAGACGTCCACCCTTGCCGGCTTCCGCGAGGATCGTCTCGGTGTCCAGCGGCTTGATCGTCGGGCAATGCAGCACGGCGGCGGATATGCCCTGCGCTTCCAGTTCGACGGCCGCATCAAGCGCGCGCATCGTCATGAAGCCGGAAGCGATGACGAGCACGTCCTTGCCGTCTCGCAGTAGCTTGGCCTTGCCGAGCTCGAACTTGTAGTCCGGGCAATGCTGGCGGATGACGGACGGTACCTTGCCGCGCGGCAGGCGCATATAGACCGGCCCTTCATGCGCCGCAATGGCCGGAACCGCTTCCACCACATCGATGGCATCGCACGGATCGACGATCGTCAGATTGGGCAGGCCGCGGAAGATCGCGAGGTCTTCGGTCGCCTGGTGGCTAGGCCCGTAACCGGTCGTCAGGCCCGGCAGGGCGCAGACGATCTTGACCGGCAGATACTCCTCGGCGATGGCCATGGCGATAAAATCATAGGCGCGGCGCGAGGCGAAGACGGCATAGGTGGTGGCGAAGGGTATGAAGCCCTCACGCGCCATGCCGGCAGCGGCCGAAATCATCACCTGCTCGGCCATGCCCATCTGGTAGAACCGTTCGGGAAAAGCCTGGGCGAAGATATGGAGGTCGGTATATTTCGAAAGATCGGCGGTGAGGCCGACGATGCGGTCGTTCTTCTTCGCTTCCTCTACCAGGGCGTGGCCGAAGGGGGCGGAAACCGTCTCGTAGCCTTCGGCGGCCAGGGAGGCGATCATTGCCGACGTGCGTCCGCCTTCGCCGGGCTTCGGCGGCGTGCGGGCTTCCCATTTGCGGTGCGGGTCGTATTTATGCGTGGCGTTCATAGCGTGATCCTCCCTCATTCCGGCCGGTTCGCATCGAGAACGGCGAGCGCCTTCTGCCATTCGTCCGCCTCGACCCGCACGAAATGCGTGATTTCGCGCTGTTCGAGAAAAGGCACGCCCTTGCACATGATCGTGTCACAGATGATGACGCGGGGCTTGGCGTCCTTGAGGTCTCGCGCCGCATCGAAAGCCGCGACGAGCGCAGCGATGTCGTTGCCGTCCACACGCTGAACATGCCAGCCGAAGGACGCCCACTTGTCGCCGAGCGGCTCGGAGCACAGCATATCCGTCGACTTTCCGTCGGCCTGCTGGTCGTTGAAATCGACGATGCAGACGAGATTGTCCAGCTTGTGATGGGCCGCCGACATGGCGGCTTCCCAGGTGGAGCCCTCGCCGAGTTCGCCGTCGGACATCAGGTTATACACGAAGGCCGGGTTTTTCTTGGCTTTGAGGCCGAGCGCCATGCCGACACCGATGCCCAGTCCCTGGCCGAGCGATCCGCCGGTGATCTCCATGCCGGGCGTATAGGCTGCCATGCCGGACATCGGCAGGCGGCTGTCATCCATCCCGTAGGTCTCAAGTTCCTGTTCCGGCAGAATGCCGGCCTCGATCAGCGCCGAATAGAGCGCGATGGCGTAGTGGCCGATGGAAAGCAGAAATCGATCGCGGCCTTCCCATTCGGGTTCATCCGGCCGATAGGCGAGCGCGTGGAAATAGGAGACGGAGAGAACGTCGGCAATGCCGAGCGCCTGCCCGACATAGCCCTGGCCCTGCACCTCGCCCATGCGAAGGGCCTTGCGGCGGATTTCCCAAGCGCGGCGCGCAAGGCTCATGTTCGACAGCGTCGCCGCCGTGGCCTGGATGGTCATGGTTCCTCCCGTGTCGTCCGACGCAGTCACGGCGCCAACGACTGACACTACTGCCGCGGAAAAAAACGACCTTCAATTAAGTTATTCGAACAAGTTGTTTAGAAAAACTTAGATGACGCTTTCGTTCAGATGAGCGAGGTTCATGGAAGCGGGCG
The DNA here is from genome assembly GCF_004514425.2 of Shinella sumterensis. Classification (GTDB taxonomy): domain Bacteria; phylum Pseudomonadota; class Alphaproteobacteria; order Rhizobiales; family Rhizobiaceae; genus Shinella; species Shinella sumterensis. The sequence continues at coordinate 141,812 of NZ_MYFN02000011.1, read as the reverse complement.
AGGAGGACGTTCCGCTGCATGATCCGGCTGATCGCCGCCGCCACTGTGACGGCAGATCAACAATCGCGGATCACGCAGTGTCGGAGGCTTCCCTTTCGCGTAGACAACCCACGCCCTAGGGAGGAGCGACATGAAATTTCGCCATCTATTGACCGCCGTTGCCTTTGCGTTGTGCGCCAGCACGGCCAATGCCCAGACGTTCCAGCTGTCTCACAATGCAGGCGCGGGCAATCCAAAGGATGCTGCCTCGCTGAAGTTCTCCGAGATCGTCAAGGAAAAGTCGGGCGGTCGCCTTCAGGTCGACGTCGGCGGTGCCGCACAGTTCGGCGACGACGCCGAGACCATCACCAACATGCGCCTCGGTACCATTGCGTTCTCGGCGAATTCTCAGGGCACCACCTCAGCCGTTGTGCCTGAGATCGCGCTACTGGGGCTGCCGTTCCTCTTCCAGAATCTCGAGCAGGCCGAAGCCGTGATGGACGGCCCTGTCGGCGACAAGATCGCGGCGGCGGCCGAAAAGCAGGGCCTGGTCGTGCTGGGTTGGTGGAACAACGGCATTCGCGAAGTGTCCAACTCCAAGAAGCCGATCGTGGCGCCGGATGACCTGAAGGGTATGAAGATCCGCACGCCGCCGGATCCGATGACCATCGACATCTTCGAAGCGCTTGGCGCGTCACCGACTCCCATGGCCTTCTCAGAGCTTTACATCGCGCTCCAGCAGGGCGTGGTTGACGGTCAGGAGAACCCGCTGATCAACATATATTCGTCGAAACTGCATGAAGTTCAGCCTTTCATCTCGATGACAAACCACAAGTACGAGGCGACCCCCTTTCTGGCGTCGAAGATCGTCTTTGACGGTCTCGCCGCCGAAGACCAGGAAATCGTCCGCGCGGCCGCGAAGGAAGCTGGAGAACTGAACCGAAAGATGGTGCGCGACCAGTCGACCGAACTGCGCACCACGCTTGAGGCCGCTAGCATCAAGTTCAACGAGGTCGATCCCGCACCGTTCGTCGCGGCCACGCAGCCGGTCTACGAAAAGTGGCGCGCCCAGTACCCGGAACTCGTCGACGAACTCATCGCAGCGGCCAAGGAAGCCGCCAAGTGATGACGGCGGCTCCTGTTCGGGCAACCGATGGCAAGGCGGGTTCTCCCGCCTTGCGCTTCGCGAATCTGGTCGGCGAGGTCCTCGACCGGATTGCGATCCTCATTGCCGTCTCCGCGGTCGTCGTCATCTTCCTTGCGCTGATGGCGGAAGTCGTCGTGCGCTATTTCACCTCTGCCGGCCTCGGCTGGCCGAACGAAGTGCCCAGCTTGCTCTTTCCGTGGCTCATCATGGGCGGCATCGTCGTGGGCGCGCAGCGCGGAGCCCATATCGCGGCCGAAGCACTGCGCTCCATGCTTGACGCGGCGAAGCTGCGCCTTCTGCTGATGGGCATCAATCTGCTCGTGGCCATTTCGTTCGCCTATCTCGCCTGGCTTTCGCTGCAGGTCATCCAGATCACGAGGGTCCAGGTCTTCCCCATGACCGGATTTGGTCAGGCCTGGGCGTACAGTTCTCTTCTCTTCGGTTTCGGCGGCATCGCGCTGGCAGCCGGCGTCAATCTCATTCGGGTGGCCTATGCAGCGGATCCGCGCCTCGTCCACCAGACGGAAACGGAGCATATGACATGACCGCCGTCATGACCGGCATTTTCGCCGTCCTTCTGGCCCTGTCCGTGCCCGTCGGCTATGCGCTGATCATCGCCGCCGGTACGGCCATTCTCTTCCATGGCGGAACGCCCACGGTGCTCGCCGTCGTCAAGCTGTTCCAGCCGACCCAGAGCTTCCCGCTGCTGGCCATTCCCTTCTTCATCCTGTCCGGCTCGCTGATGATGTCGGGCACGCTCGGCCAGAAGCTCGTGCAATTCGCCGCCGCCCTCGTCGGCCGCTTTCATGGCGGCATGGGCCAGGTCACCGTCGTGGGGTCCACCATCTTTGGCGGCGTCTCCGGGTCCGCTGTGGCGGAAGCTTCCGCCCTCGGCTCCATGCTCATCCCGTGGCAGAAGCGCGAAGGTTATCCGGCCGGCTTTGCCGCCGCCGTCACAGCCTCGTCCTCGACGATCGCGGGCCTCATTCCGCCGTCGATCCCGCTCATCCTCTATTCCACCGTCTCCAACGCCTCCATCGCGGCACTGTTCTCCGCTGCCGTCCTGCCCGGCCTGATGCTCGCCGCCGGCATGATGGTGGTCTGCTACCTGTCCGGCCGTATCCGTAATTTTCCACGGCTTACCGACCAGACACATTTGCGCTCCATTGGCAAATCGATCCTTTCTGCCCTGCCCGCGCTCCTGATGCCGTTCTTCATCGTCGTGCTGCTGCGCGCCGGCATCGCCACGCCGACCGAGGTCAGCGTCATCGCGGTGTTCTATGCACTGGTCGTCAGCGTCATCGTCTACCGCGACCTGACCTGGGCGCGCCTGCACGAGGCACTGGTGGGAACCGTGATTACCACCGGCATCGTCATGCTGGTCATCACCGCCTCCAGCCTGGTCGGACACGTGCTCATCACCGAGCGGGTTCCCACCATCGTGGCGCAGTGGGCGCAGGACACGCTGGTCAATGCCATTCTGATCATCCTCATGATGAACATCATCATGCTGGTGGTCGGCATGTTCCTCGACCTGCCTGCAGCGATCCTGTTGCTGGGGCCGACCTTCGTGGCCATCGGACACGCCATCGGCATGGATCCGATCCAGCTCGGCGTGATGGTATGCATCAACCTGTCGATCGGCCTCTTCACTCCGCCCATCGGCACCACGCTGTTCATCGGCGCGGCCATAGCACGCGTTCCGATCGGCGCTGTCGTCAAGGAGCTCTGGCCTTTCTATCTGGTCGCGTTCATCGTGCTGATATTGATGTCATACGTTCCAGCACTCACAATCTATTGAGGATAGCATGAGCAAGACCATCGCCTTTGTCGGGCTAGGCTCCATGGGCCTGCCCATGGCCACCAACCTGGTCAAGGCCGGGTACTCTGTCCATGGCTTTGATACGCGACCGCAGGCCATGGACGCGCTCGCAGCGGCCGGCGGGATGCGCCCCGAAAGCCTCGCATCGGCCTGCCAGCACGCCGATGCGCTGATTCTGATGGTGGTCAATGCCGCGCAGGCGCGGACCGTGCTGATCGAGGCCGGGGCGCTCGCCGCACTTCCCGCGGGCGCGCATGTCTGTCTGATGGCGACCTGCCCGCCGGACGAGGTCACGGCACTGGAAAAAGAGATCCGGGCAAGCGGCAAGCGGCTTGTCGACTGCCCGGTCTCCGGCGGTGTCGTCGGCGCGAAGGCGGCGACGCTGACCATCATGGTGGGTGCGCCGCAGGACGACTTCGACGCCACCGCTCCGATCCTTCGCGCCATGGGCGACAAGCTCTACCATTGCGGCCCGAAGGTCGGGCAGGGTGCGGTGGTCAAGGCAATCAACCAGCTTCTCTGCGGCGTACACCTCGCCGCGGCCGGGGAAGCGCTGGCGCTGGGCGAAAAGGCTGGCGTCGACGTCGCCACGCTCCTGGAGATCGTCTCCGGCTCGGCGGCCTCAAGCTGGATGCTGAAGGACCGCGGCCCGCGCATGCTGATGGAAGCCCCGCCCGTAACGAGCGCGGTCGATATCTTCGTCAAGGATCTCGGCATCGCGCTTTCCGCCGGGCGTTCGGCCGGCATGGGGCTGCCGCTTGCCGCCGCCGCTCACCAGATGTTCCTTGCCGAAAGCGGCAGCGGCAATGGTCTTGCCGATGACAGCAAGGTCATCGCCGCCTATCGCCGTCTCAACGGCGTCTCTTGACATCCACGGCACGCCGCAGCCCATTGGCGGGCGACGCGCCGGATTGAACCCGGCGCGTCGCATATCATGCGGAGACCGGCGTGGCCATCAATCCCAATCTGAATTCACTTGCCTATTTCGAGGCCGTCGCCCGCACGGGGCGCGTGTCACTGGCCGCTGCCGAACTCGGTGTGTCCGCCGCCGCCGTCAGCCAGCAGCTCAAGCAGCTCGAGGAGCAATGGGGTGTGCGCCTGTTTCGCCGCAAGGACCGGCGCCTGAGCCTGACGCTCGACGGCGAGACGCTTTTCCAGGCGACGACCAATGCATTCCGCATGATCCGGGGCGCCCGGGCCGTGGTCCTGCGCCAGCGCAACAACCGGCAGCTGACGGTGCGTTCCAGCCCCAGCTTTGCCGTCCGCTGGCTGACGCCGCGCCTCAAGCATTTCCTCGACGCCAATCCCGACTGGGGTATTCGCGTCGATGCCACGCCCGATTTCTCCGACTTCGAAACGGAGGCGATCGATCTCGACATGCGATACGGCGCAGGCGCCTGGGAGGGCCTGCATACCGAGTGCATCATCAACGATTTCTTCCTGCCGATGTGCAGCCCGGCCTATCGCGAGCGGCTGGCGGCCGACGATACGGATCCGGCCGGTCTTCTCGCCCATGCACGGCTGATCCATTCGGTGAAGACGCTCTATCAATGGGACGCCTGGCTGCTGGTGCATGGCATCGACCCGCCGATGGAGCAGGCACCGCTGCGCTTCGACCGGTCTTCAATGGCCATCCAGCTTGCCCGCGACGGCGCGGGCGTGGTGCTCGATTCCGCCACCCTCGCCCAGGGAGATCTCGAGCGCGGCACGCTCGTCCCGCTCTCGACCGCCTTCGATGTCGTGGAGTTTCCCGCCTACTGGATCGCCTGCCCGCCCCGCCACGTCAACAGGCGCAATGTGCGGCTGTTCTCCGACTGGATCCGTGAGCAGGGCCGGAGCTTCGATCACCAGGCGCGCGGCCTTCTCGAAGGGCTCGGCTGCCGGATCCGCTTCGCCAGCGATGGCGAGCCCGTCCTGCGCTAGCATTTCCGGCCGCGCCCGGGGGGACGCGGCCGACAGACATCCATCCTCAATAGATGGTCAGGGCCGGGACGTAGGAAATGAGGCCAAGGGCAAGGGCTGCAACAAGGTAGAAGGGCCAGAGTTCGCGCACGACGGCGCCGATGGGGACGCGTGCTATGGCCGCGCCGATGAACAGCGTGGTGCCGATGGGCGGAGTGAATAGGCCGATCGACAGGTTGATGCAGATCATTATACCGAGCTGGATCGGATCCAGGCCGATCGTCTGGCCGATGGCCACGAAGGTCGGGCCCAGCAGCAGAATCGCTGCAGGCAGGTCGAGGAACATGCCCACCACCAGCATGATGATGTTCATCATGAGGATGATCAGGATCATCGTGCCCAGCGTCTGCTGCGCCCATTGTGCCACGATGGTGGGAACTCGCTCCGTGATCAGCACGTGGCCGACGAGGCTGGAAGCGGTGATGACCAGCATGACGATGCCTGTCGTAACGACGGTCCCGATCAGCGCGGCGTAGATGCTCTTGAGGGTCAGGTCACGGTAGACGACGGCGCTGACGACGAGTGCATAGAACACCGCGATGACGCTGACCTCGGTCGGCGTCGCGATGCCGGCGCGCAGAAGAAGCACGATGAAGAGTGGCATGGCGAGCGCGGGCAGAGCCGAGACGAACAGCCTGCCGAAGGGCGGGAACTGCGAGCGGTCGGTGAGCCGCGGAAAATTACGGATACGGCCGGACAGGTAGCAGACCAGCATCATCCCGGCGGCGAGCATCAGGCCGGGCAGGATGCCTGCGGTGAACAGGGCCGCAATCGAGACATTGGCGACCGTCGAATAGAGAATGAGCGGGATCGACGGCGGGATGAGGCCGGCGATCGTGGCCGAGGATGCGGTCACAGCGGCGGCAAAGCCGGCCGGATAGCCTTCACGTTTCTGCCATGGGATGAGCATGGAGCCGAGGGCGGAGGCTTCCGCCACTGCCGAGCCGGAAACGCCGCCAAAGATGGTGGAGCCGACGACGGTGACCTGTCCCATGCCGCCATGGAAGCGACCGACGAGGGCGGCGGCGAGCTGGACGAGCTTCTGGCCGAGCGTGCCGGACATCATCAGCGAGCCGGCAAGGATGAAGAAAGGAATGGCCAGCAGCGGGAAGCTCTGGGTCGGCTGAAACAGCTTGACGACGGCAAGCACCGTGGGCGTTCCACCATGCCACAGGATGGCGCCGCCCGAGGCGATGATGAGGGCGTATCCGACCGGCATGGAAAGCGCCAGCAGGACCGCGAAAACGGCGAGCATGATCGCAGTCATGGCGCGTGCTCCGGATCGGTTTGGTTCAGGGACTGCGGGTCCTGCGCAAAGGCGACCCGCACGATGTTGACGAGCGAGGCGAGCGCGATACCGCCGAAGCCGAAGAGCAGGGCCGAATAGGCCCAGGCCTGTCCCAGCCCGGTCATCGGGAAGACCTGCGCCTTGGTGATGGCGATGACCTGCAGCGAAAGCCACGCGAGATAGCAGAACGCGACGGCGATCATCGCATGCAACAGCATGAGGAGCTTGCGCAGCTGTTCGGTGCTGAGGAAGCTGCGGACGGCTTCGGCGGCGATATGGCTGCCGCGCTGCGCGCCGATGACGATACCGCCCATGATGAGCCATGGGAAGAGCAGGTTGGGCACCTCGTTGGGCCAGCCGAGGCCCGCGGAGGTGAAGTAGCGCACGACAACCTCGGCCATCAGCGCCAGGAAGATGACGACGATGGAGCCGACGGAAATCGCGATGGCGAGGTAGTCGATGACGAGGCCAGCCATGTTGGAGACGCGCAAGGCGGACGGACCCGCCTTGACGTCATAGAGGGGGGAGTTGGCCAGCCCCATTATTGCGCCGCCGCCTGCCTTGCCGCCGCGACCAGCTCGTCGACAAGTTCCGGATATTGCGCACGCCACTTCTCGTAGACCGGCTGTGTCGCGGAAATGAACGGTGCAGGGTCCACATCGTTGAACGTCACGCCTGCCTCCTTCAGCTTGGCATAAAGTTCCTCGCTCTGCTCGCGAACCATCTTGCGGTTCAGCTCGCCTGCCTCGACGGCGGCCTTGCGAATGATGTCCTGATCCTCAGGCGAAAGCGAATCGAAGACGATCTTCGAAGCGAGGAACGGCGTGGATTCGAATTTGTGGTTGGTGCGGCTGATATAGGGCTGAACCTCGTAGAGCTTCGAGGAGTAGATGTTGATCAGCGGGTTTTCCTGACCGTCGACCACCTTCTGCTGGAGCGCGATGTAGAGTTCGGAGAAGGCCATGGGGGTGGGCGACGCGCCGAGCGCCTCGAAGATGTCGATGGTCATCGGATCCGGCGGCGTGCGGATCTTCAGACCGGCGAGATCGCCCGGAGCCAGGATGGGCTTGCTGGAGTTCGACGTTTCGCGAATGCCGTTGTTCCACCACGCTAGAACCAGGATGCCCTGCTTTTCGGCCGCCGCGGCGATCTTGTCGCCGACCGGGCCATCCATCACGGTTTCGGCCTGCTCGAGGCTCTGGAACAGGAAGGGCAGACCGAGAAGCCCGATCTCGGGAACCGCGCCCGACGTCGCACCCTGCGCGTTCGCCGAGAATGCGATGGTCCCCAGGCGGATGTTGGTGATGCTCTCTGCGTCGTCACCAAACTGCGAACTGGTACCGACATCGACGGTTATGCGCCCGTCGGTGCGCTCCTTGACGAGTTCCGCGAACTTGAGGGACGCGGTATCCTTGGGATTGCCCACGGCCGCACTGTGCGAGATCTGAAACTGCTGGGCGGCTGCGGAACTGGCGCACAATGAAACGACCAGAGCAGTGACGAGATTGCGAACTTTCATGACTATCCTCCACTTGTTGTCACGAACCGATAGATGGTGTTTTCGGGCTCCCCTCCCGAAGGTCGACCTGTCAGCGGCAACAGTGGGTCATGCACACCTGCATCACAGGTGTCGCTGCCATGAAACCGATTTGCCCGGTCGAACGGACATCCCCTCAGGGGTGCCGATCAGGTGGTTCGACGAACGACGCCGAACCGGTTTGTCTGGCCGAACGGCCGGCGGGCATTGCTGCCTGCGGCGCACCGCGCGATGCACCATTCCGGCTGCCCGACTGCCTTCCTCATACGCCCCCCGACCCGTCTCTACATCTGAAGCAGCAGCTTCTTAAGGATCTCGCGCACCAGATGGCGGTGATCCTGGCAAAGCTTGCGTGCCTTCTCGCTGTTACCGGCCGCGATGGCCGCGATGATCAACCGGTGCTCCCGGACGGAATTCGCCCGGTCGACATAAATCGGGCTGACAAAGGACAGCACCGATTTCATCTGGTCGCGGACCGAATAATAGCTGCTGGCGATCAGCGCGTTTTCGGACATGTCGAAGATGATCTGGTGGAATTGCCCGTCCAACTCCGCCCATATCCGCGCCTGGTCGCGGTCCAGGTTCTCCTCCATCCTGTCGACCAGCGGCGTCAGACGCCCTTCCAGTTCCTGTCCATCGACGTCGCCGGCGGCGACACGTTCGGCCAGCAAATATCCCGCCATGCCATCGAGCGCCTCGACCAGTTCGTACCCCTTGATGAGGTCCTGGATCGTGAAATGGCGCACAAACGTCCCCGAGCGCGGAATGACCTCCACCAGCCCGTCGGCTTCCAGCCGCTTGATCGCGTCGCGTACCGGCGTGATGCTCATTTCGAATTCACTGGCGATGCGGTGAATGTCGAGGGGAGCCGACGGACGCAGACCACCATTGATGATCCTGTCCCGCAGCGTTTCATACGCCTTGTCGGAATAGTTTCGCGTCATCGTCTTCCCTCTGGACACCGTAGGGCCTCGTCACATGAGTTCGCTATATACCCTCGCTATATCCTGCGCCGAAAGCGGAACATAGTTGTTCACCAGCAATCGCTGCTGTGTTTCGATCACCTTGTCGGCGTACCGGCCCGCGTCACCGGCGGTCATGCCGTATTCGCCAAGCCGCCGTGTCGGCACCACTGCGGCAAGAAGCGCATCGAGCGCATCGAAGGGATTGCCGCCATCGCTTACGCCCACGACATCCTCGATCAGGCGCGCGATATCGGCGATCTTTCCGTCCGGGGCCTTCTCATAATAGATCTTGAAGACCGGCGGCAGGAAAAGCCGTGTCGCCTCGCCGTGCGGCACGTGATGCGCGCTGCCGAAATGCATCGCGATCGCGTGAACGCCGCCGGCCAGCACGTTTGCCAATGCGATGCCCGCCATGTTGCTGGCGGTCAGATATGCCTTGGCGTCCTGCTGGATGACATCGCGACCATGTTGCACGATGCGCATGTAGCCCTGCAGGATCGCGCGTATGGCCGCCATGCAGAACATGTCCGTATAGGCGCTGGCGCGCGGCGCGAGATAGATTTCCAAGGCGTGCACGAGCGCGTCGGCCGAGGATGTCGCAAAGACATGATAGGGAATCTTCGACAGGAGCTCGTCGATCAGGACGGCGTGGTCTGCAAAACCCGCGTCGAAACCCTTGCCGATCTTGCTGCCGATGGACGGAAAATCGAAGACCGAAACACAGGTAACTTCGCAACCCGTACCGCACGTCGTCGGGATCAGGAGAAGGCCCGCCTTGCGGCCTGGCTGCACACCGGCCGCGAAAAGGCCAGCCACGGTCTTATCCGAATCCAGCGCCAGCACCTTCGCACAATCGAGGATGGAGCCGCCGCCGATGGCGATGAGACGCTCGAAGCCGAGCTTGCGGACAGCACGAAGCATTTCGTCTACTGCGACATCCGTCGGCTCGCCACCACAGAAGTCGTCATAGAACAAGGTTTGCGCCGGCGTATCCTTCATGAAGGCGTCATGCAGGACGCGTTGCGTGAAGATCAGATCCCGTTCCGTGACGGTATGGGCTTCGGTGAAGGCGGCGAAGGTGTCGTAGCCATGGAGCTGTGGGCGAACAGCGAACTTCATCGTCGTTCAGGCTCCCGCTGCGATACGCACGGCGGCGATCTTCCCGAGCAGGGGGCCGTAGATAGCCTGGTCGTCAGGCGCCGACCGGTCAAGCGGTTCGGCGATGCGCGTCGTGTTGTAATAGTGCCTCTGGGTGACGTTCTCGGATACGGAGTTCCCGCCCCAGCTGCCGCAGCCGAGCGAGAAGGTCTTCGCCAGGCCGTTGGACCAGCTGCCCGAATTCGCAACACCGTGCGACTGGCGCACGATGACCCGCGAGGTCTTCGTTTCGAGGCCGAGCTTCAAGATGCGCTCGGGATCATTGGAATGAATGCCACAGGAATGGCCGGCACCCGAATAGCCGGTGATGGCGTTGACCAGCGCGATGGCGTCGTCGAAGGCGTCGTATTTGTAGCAGGTGAGGACAAGGCTAAGCTTTTCGCCGGAGAACGGATAGTCGGCACCGGCGCCCTGCTCTTCCACCACGATGAACTTGCGGTCCGCCGGTACGTCGATACCGGCGAGCGCCGCGATTTCGCCGACCGGACGGGCAACGACCTTGCGAGAGACGTGGCCGTTTTCCCAGAGCACGGTCTGGAGCCTGGCCTTTTCTTCGGCCGTTGCGATATAGGCCCCCTCCTTTTCGAGCGCGCGCAGGAAGCCCTCGTAGACGGACGCCTGGACGATGATAGAGTTCTCCGCCGAGCAGCCCGAGGCGTTGTCACCGGTCTTGCCGATCCTGATCTTGGATGCGGTTTCCGCCAGATCGATCGTCTCGTCGATGATCACGGCGGCGTTGCCGACGCCGACGCCATAGGCCGGCTTGCCGGACGAGTAGGCCGCCGCCACCATATCGCCCGAGCCCGTCGCCATGGTGACGTCGCACTGAGCCATGAGTTCGGCCGCGAGCGCCTTGGACGGCGCGGCGATGCACTGGACCAGGTCTTCCGGAGCATTGAGCGCGCGAAGAATCTGGCGGATGATATCCACCACGAAGATGGTCGTCTTCTTGCTCGCCGGATGCGGCGCGCAGATCACGGCGTTGCGGGCGCGAATACCCAGAACGGACTTGAAGATCGGCGTCGCCTCGCAATTGGTGCTCGGCACGAGCGCCGCAATGACCCCATAGGGCTTGGCTATGGTGGTGATGCCGTTTTCCTCGTCGCGCTCGATGATGCCGACGGTCTTTTCCGCGCGGATATCGTGGAAGATCGCCGGCATCTTGTGGGTAAGCTTGGCGCGCTTGCTTTCGACAAGGCCCATCTTCGTTTCATCATAGGCCATCTCGGCGATCATCGTTGCCAGTTCGGGGCGCGACAGGTGATAGACGATGGCACCGGCGATCAGGTCGACCTGCTCCTGGCTGTAGCCGTTCAGGATGGCCTGCGCCCTGCGCGCCCCGTCGACGAGGTCTTTGATGTGAATGTGGTCTGCGGACTGAGACATTGTTCCTCCAGGCCGCGGTCACGGCCACATGCTCCATGCGGTGATGCATCAGATAAGGCATCACAAGATCTATACGACGCTCTACGTAAAGCCGCAATCAAAATATTTTCTCTGATGCATCAGTTTAGATTTTTATTGATACCTTTGATGTGGCGTGCTAGGCGGCATGGCGATTGAAACCAGAGGTGCGGACATGTCAGCGAAAACAGATCGGGTGGAGATCAATGAAGTCGTCCTGCGGGACGGCTTCCAGAATGAGCCGGATTTCGTTCCGACAGAGGAAAAAATCCGGCTTGCCGACGGCCTGTCGCGCACAGGTATCCGGCGCCTGGAAGTTTCCTCCTTTGTCTCGCCCAAAGCGATCCCGAACCTGCGCGACGCGGCCGATGTGCTGCGGGGCATAAAGCGCGTACCGGGCGTACGATACACTGCGCTCGTGCCGAATGTGCGCGGCGCCGAGCGCGCGCTGCAAAGCGTCGTGGACGAGGTGAACCTCGTCATGTCGATCGGAGAGCGCCACAATCTCGCGAATATGCGGATGACCTGCGACCAGTCGCTGGCCCAGTTCCGGGAGATCATGACCGTGATTGCCGGCAGCGGCATCTTTGTGAACGGCACGATCGCCACGACCTTCGGCTGCCCCTTTGAGGGCCGCCAACCGGTGGAGCGGGTGCTGTGGGCCATCGACACCTACCGCGAGATGGGCATCGAGGGCGTCACCATCGCCGATACGATTGGCGTCGCCAATCCCCGCCAGGTCGGCGAGCTCACGACGACCATCTTCCGGCATCACCCCGACCTGCCGTTGACGCTGCACCTGCACAACACGAGGGATTTGGGGCTTGCCAACGCGCTTGCCGCCTATGATGCCGGCATCCGCAGCTTCGATTCCGCATTGGGCGGCATCGGCGGCTGCCCCTATGCGCCTGGCGCGACGGGCAATGTGTGTACTGAGGATCTCGTGCACATGTTCCACAATTGCGGCATCGACACGGGGGGCGACCTTCCGGCGCTGATCGGGCTTTCAGGCGAGCTTCCCGCCCTGCTCGGCCACGCCACGCCGGGCTACGTCGTGAAGGCAGGCACCAGCGATCGCGTCTACGCCTAGACGCGCGGCTCCTGACGCGCCTCTCATGCCGGATGGTGCAGCACGGTCAATCCACCGTCCGCGGTCAGGCAGGTGGCATTGATGAAGGGGCACTCGTCCGAGACGAGGAAGAGCGCGGCCATGGCAATCTCTTCCGGTGTCGCGATCCGGCCGCCGGGATGGAGCTTCATCGTCTCGGCCTCGGCCGCGACGGGATCGGGAAAGCTGTTCCAGTAGTCGATGACCTTTTGCGTGCGTACATAGCCGGGCGCAAGCGCATTCACCCGCACGCCCTGCCCGGCATATTCCAGGCCGAGCGCTTTCGTCATGCCGAGAAGGGCATGCTTGGCGACGGGATAGGGGAATGTATGCGGAATGATCGTGAAGGCGTGCGTCGAGGCAATGTTGAGAATGACGCCGCCGCCCTGTCCGATCATGCCCGGCAGCACGGCCCTGCTGCAGTTCCATGCCCCCTTGAGATTGATGTCGAAGCAGCGCTGCCAGTCCGCATCGCTCATCTTCAACGGTTCTGAAAAGACGTTGACGCCGGCGTTGTTGACCAGGGCATTCGGTTGCCCGATCTCCTTGTCCGCCGTTGCGACCGCCAGCTCCATCGCCTCCGCATCGGTGATATCAGCCGCCATGATCCCGATCCGGCGAGCCTCGGCTCCAAGCCTTGCGGCTTCCTTGGCCAGGAGGTCTCCGTCGCGGTCGATCAGGAAAAGGGCCGCACCTTCGGCAAGGAACGCCTCGGCCATGGCGAGGCCGATGCCCTGTGCGGCGCCGGTGATGACGACGCGCTTGTCTTCAAGACGTCCGGCCATAAACTTCTCCTACCACTCGGCGACGCTGCCATCGGCATGACGCCAGACGGGGTTGCGCCAGCGGTGCCCTTCCTTTGCCCGCTCGATGACGTAGGCCTCGTCCACCTCGATGCCAAGGCCCGGCCCTTGCGGAATCGACACGAAACCGTCGGCATACTGGAACACCTCCTTGTTGGAGATATAGTCCAGAATGTCGTTGCCCTTGTTGTAGTGGATGCCGAGACTCTGCTCCTGAATAAAGGCATTGTAGGAGACGGCATCGATCTGCAGGCAGGCGGCGAGTGCGATTGGCCCCAGCGGGCAATGGGGCGCCAGGGCCACGTCATAGGCTTCAGCCATCGCCGCGATCTTGCGGCATTCCGTTATGCCGCCGGCATGGGAAAGGTCGGGCTGGAGGATATCGACATAGCCGTCGGCCAGCACGGATTTGAAATCCCAGCGCGAGTAGAGCCGTTCGCCAAGCGCGATCGGCGTCGAGCAGTGGTTGGCGATCTCCTTCAGCGCTTCGCGGTTTTCCGAAAGCACCGGCTCCTCGATGAACATCAGCCTGAACGGTTCGAGTTCCTTGGCCAGAACCTTGGCCATGGGACGGTGTACGCGGCCGTGGAAATCGGCACCGATACCGATATGCGGGCCAACCGCGTCACGCACCGTGCCGATGGTCGCGACGATCGCATCGATCTTGTCGTTGCTGTCGACGATCTGCATTTCTTCCGCGCCATTCAACTTGAGGGCCTTGAACCCGCTGGCCACGATATCGCGCGCGTTCCTGGCGACATCCGCGGGGCGGTCGCCGCCGATCCAGCTGTAAACCTTGATCCGATCGCGCACCTGTCCCCCGAGCAGGGCGTGGACCGGCTGGCCATAGGCCTTGCCCTTGATGTCCCAGAGCGCCTGGTCGATGCCCGCAAGCGCCGACATGTGAATGGCGCCGCCGCGATAGAAGCCGCCGCGATACATGACCTGCCAATGATCTTCGATCATCAGCGGGTCCTTGCCGACCAGGTAGTCGGCCAGCTCGTGCACCGCCGCCTCCACCGTCAGCGCACGGCCTTCCACGACCGGCTCGCCCCAGCCGACGATGCCCTCATCCGTCTCGATCTTGAGGAACAGCCAGCGCGGCGGGACGATGTAGGTGGTCAGCTTGGTGATCTTCATAGGATCGCCCTCCGGTGCTCTAGGCTGCGCGTTCGAGGATGAGGTCCGCGGCCTTGGCGGCAGCGCCCAGCACCGCCGCATTGGTATTGCCGCTCACGATGGTGGGCATCATCGATGCGTCGATGACGCGAAGCCTTGCGGCGCCGCGCACGGTCAGCCGCGGCGTGAGAACCGCCATCTCGTCACCGTCATGACCCATGCGGCAGGTGCCGACGGGGTGGTAGCCGGTCTTGACCGTACGCCGGCAATGTTCGGCGATGGCTTCATCACTGGTCACGTCCGCACCGGGAAAAATCTCTCGCTCGATCAGCTCACGCATCGGAGACGCATCCAGAACCGTACGGGCGAACCGGAAGCTCTTGACCGTCAGGCGCAGGTCATCGGGATGGTTGAAGATGCCGGTGCTGACCACGGGATTGCGCAGAGGATCAGCGGAAGTCAGCGTCACGCTGCCACGCGCCTTCGGCCGAAGCAGAAGCGAATTGATGGTGACGCCGTGGCCCGGATCGGTCCCCATCACGTCGCGGTCGAGATAGACCGTCGGCACGCAGAACATCTGGATGGTCGGCTCGGCATTGTTGCCGTCGGGATCGTAGAATGCGCAGGTCTCGACGCCCGTTGTGGTCACCGGGCCGGACTTGAACAGCAGATACTGCAGGCCGGCCTTGATCATCGGCCAACCGCGATCCTGACCGTAGTAACCGAAAGCACCCTTGGTCGTCGCCACGACCGGGCACTCGTAATGGTCCTGAAGGTTCTGGCCGACCCCCGGCAGGGCGATCTCGGTGCGAATGCCGTGGCGCGCCAGCTCCGCTTCGGGGCCGATGCCCGACAGCATGAGGAGTTTCGGTGTCTGGTAGGCGCCGGCGGCGAGGATGACCTCGATGCCCGCCTCGGCGCGTCGCGTTACACCGCGCTGGATATATTCGACGCCGGTCGCCGCGTCGTTCTGCAAGAGAAGTTTCGTCACCGTCGCTTCGGTTTCGATGGTCAGCAGAGGGTCGTCCATGACAGGTGCCAGAAAGGCGTCGACAGCACTGCACCGCCGGCGGGTCTGCCAGTCGATGGTATGCTGCATCATGCCGACGCCGAACTGCCCGGCCCCGTTGAAATCCGGGTTCCAGGGGATGCCCATGGTTTGCAGCGTCTTGATATAGGCGCGGGTCATCGGGCTGGTGTGGCCGAGATCGGAAATCTTGAGCGGCCCGCCGACGCCGTGGAATTCGCCGGCCAGGTGATCGTTATCCTCCTGCGCCTTGAAGTAGGGCAGCATGTCCCGGTAGGACCAGGCGCCGTCGTTTTCCGCGCCCGGCGCGGTGATTGAGTTATTCCATCTATCATAGTCGGCCGCCTGCCCGCGCATGTAGACCATCGCATTCACCGTGCTGCCACCGCCGAGAACCTTGCCCTGCGGCACGATCGGACCACGACCGCCCAGCTGCGGCTGCGGTTCGGTCTGGTGCATGGCGAGATAGGTGTCCTTGGCCAGGAACTTCATGTAGCCGGCCGGAAAGTGCATGATGGGATTGGCCTTGCGCGGACCGCGCTCGAGCATGAGCACGCGGGCGCGAGCCTCCTTCACAAGCCGCGCGGCGACGACACAGGCCGCGCTGCCGCCCCCGACGATGATGTAATCGTAGCTTGTCTCTTGCGGCATCGCGCCATCTCCTGCCGGTCTTCGGCAAATCGTCGTTTCGTTTCAGGCCAGCCTGGTCGGCGTCAGGCGCACGCTGCCGGACAATGTCTCTCCCGGGCGGAGCACTTTAAGGTCGCCGAGCCCCGGCATGTTCTGGCCGTCGGCAAGATGTGACATCGGCTCGAAGCAGAAATAGTCACGCTGGAACGCCGGATCGAAACCGGTATCTGACACGAAGACGAAAGCATGGCGAAACAGCGGATCGGCGCTGAGCGACAGCTGCGTCGCGCGCTCCGGCCAGTCTATACGTGCCTCGCCCGACCAGTCTTCGAAACCGTTGTTTACCCAGCGATGCGGCAGGGAACGCGGCGAGCGGAAATCGACATCTTCCGGAATATCCACGGCCTCGCCGGGCAGCCAGCCTTCTACCTCCGTCCAGTACCGGGTGGCGGGCGCCAGCAATATCGTTTCCGGCGTCATCGGGAAATACGGGTGCCAACCGAGCCCGAAGGGCAGCGCCGCATCGCCGCGGTTCGTCACCGACAAGCCGAGCACGAAGGCTCCATCGTTTACGGCGAAGCGCTGCTGCGCTTCATACCGATATGGCGTACCCTCGCCGCTCAGATGCGCGAAGGAGAGCGTAACCGCATCCGCGCCGTGCTGCAGAACCGACCAGTCGGCCTGCCAGCCTTCACCATGCAGATAATGCGGGTCCCAATCGGTGTTCGGCTGAAAGCGATAGTCCCGTCCTTCGAAGCGGAAGGCATTGCCGCGCACCCGGTTGCCGAAGGGAACCAGCGGGTAGCAGCCGGAAGCAAGCGCGTCGGCATCATCCCCGGGTGCTGGCCGCAACAGGGGAACCGATGCCCCATCCCTGTGCCACCACAGCCCGAGCACGAGGCCGCCGGCCGTGGAGATGCGTGCCGAGAGATCGCCCTTGCCGATATCGATTATCGCCATAGCGCGCCTCAGCCCTTGTTGCGCGCCGCGCCGCGCTTGATCGCCTGAATATTGGCGAGAACGGCAACGACGATGATGAGACCGCGTACGACCTGCTGGAAAAAGGGATTGATGCCGAGCAGGACGAGGCCGTTGCCGATGAGCGTGATCACCAGCACGCCGAGCAACGTACCAAGCATAGAGCCGCGGCCGCCCGACAAAGCCGTGCCACCGACCACAACCGCCGCGATCACGTCGAACTCGAGCCCGCTCGCCGCCGTCGCGTTGCCCGAACCGAGGCGGGACAGGAGGAGGATGCCGGACACGGCGGCCATGGCGCCGGCGATTGCGAAAAGCTGGACCCGGATGCGCGCGACATTGATGCCTGACAGGAACGCCGCCTGCGGATTGCCGCCAATGGCGTAGACCGAACGGCCGAATGCGGTCTTGCGGCTGACGAAGGCAAAGACGGCGAAAAGGATGAGCATGATGATCGCGGCCGGCGGTACGCCAAGCACGGGGCGATCGAGCATGTCGACGATATCGTTGCGACCGATCGACACCGGAAGTGCGTCGGTCATGAACAGCGCCGTGCCACGCAGTGCACTCCACAGTCCGAGCGTGCCGACGAAGGACGGAACGTCGAAATAGGCGCGCAAGATGCCGGCAATCGAGCCGAGGGCCGCGCCGATGATGATGGCGAGCACGAAGGCAAGCGGCGTCGGGACGCCCCATTGCAGAAGATAGGCGAGCGCGACCGAGATGAAGGCCACCATCGGGCCGACGCTGACATCGATCTCGCCGGAAATGATAATCAGCGTCGCCGCCCATGCCGCGATGCCGATCGTCGCGGCGTCACGCAGGATGTTGATCTGGTTGTTGAAGCTCATGAAGCCGTTGGCTGTCGTCGTGAACACCACGTAAAGCACAACGATAGCGACGAAGAGGCTGATTTCGTTCATGTGCTGTGAGAAGCCACGGCGACGCGGCGCTCCACTCGGCACGGTTCGAACGGCCTGGTCGTTGGACATTCTGGTCTCCATCAATGACCGGCGATGCAGGCCGCCATCACGGCATCCTGATCGATATTGGGGGATTTGAATTCTTCCATCAGCCTGCCTTCGCGCAGCACGAGCACGCGGTCGCAGACGAGTGGCAGTTCCTCGATTTCGCTGGAGACGAAGATGACGCTGCGGCCCTCCGCGGCAAGCTGCCGGATAATGGCGTAGATCTGCGCCTTCGCCTCGACATCGACGCCGCGGGTCGGCTCGTCCAGCAGGAGCACGCGGCTGCCGGCATGAACCCAGCGGCCGATGACGACCTTCTGCTGATTGCCGCCTGACAGCGTGCCGATCGGCGTATCCGTCGCCGCCGTCTTCACGTGAAGCCGTGCGATGACATCCCGGGTCGCCTCGGCGATCCGCCGGGCCGAGAGGATGCCGCGCCGGCTGACCGCTGCAAAATCCGTCGCCACGGTGTTTTCGTCGACACCGAGGAGTGGCACGATGCCCTCCTCCTTGCGGCTTTCCGGCGTGTAGCCGAAGCCGCGGTTAAGCATGGCCCGATATCCAGGGCGCCGAATATCGGTACCGTCGACGCAGATTGTTCCGCTGTCATAGGCGCGAACGCCCATGATGGCCTGAAGCAGCTCCGTGCGGCCGGCGCCAAGCAGGCCTGCAATGCCCAGAACCTCCCCCTGGCGCAGTTGGAACGAGACGCAAGCGAGCTTTGGCGCCAGGGCAAGACCGGAGATATCGAGGACCACCTTGTCGCGCGCTTTCGTCTCGACAGCCGCCGCCTGGGCCGCCTCGGAGCCGAGCATGAGGCGGACGATCTCACGCGTATCGGCACCGGCGACATCGACCGTGTCGATGATTCGGCCATCGCGCATGACGGTCGCAGAGCGGGCAATCTGGCGAATCTCGTTCATGCGGTGGCTGATATAGATGACTGCGATCCCGTCCGCGGCAATACGCTTGACGGCCGCCATCACCTTCTCGGCTTCCGCCGCAGCAAGCGAGCTCGTGGGCTCATCCAGGATCACGAGTTTCGGCTTGCCGAGCAGCACGCGGGCGATCTCGACGAGCTGGCGCTCCGCCGGGCTTAGACCGGCGACGGGATCGGACGGCGGCATGTCGAGGCCGAGCCTTTGCATGGCATCCCGTGCCTCAGCCTCCATGCCGGCATAATCGAGAATGCCGGCACGCCGCGGCCAACGGCCGAGAAAGAGATTTTCCGCAATCGACATGCCGGGAACGAGGCTGAGTTCCTGATAGACGACGCGGACGCCGCGGACAAAAGCCTCCTGCGCGCGCGCAGAACCGCTTCCGCTCAGCGCGACGCCGTCGATGCTGACGGTGCCGCTGTCGGGCACCTCGGCGCCGGTCAGCATGCGGATCAGCGTGGACTTGCCGGCCCCATTCTTGCCAAGCAGCGCGCGCACCTCGCCGGGAGCGACCCGGAAGGAGGCATTGTCGAGCGCCAGAACGCCGGGATAGCGTTTCGTACAACCCTCGAGCGCGGCTATGGCGCCGCCGACCGGGTCGTTTTGACGCGCATTTGCGGATTGGATCATGACGGGCCCGCCTGAAGTCCTTGGATTAAAACGAATGCTCCAGCCCGGCCGGAACCGTGGAGGATCCCCGCCGGGCTGGTCGCGACGACCGCAAAGGGCCGTCGCCCCGGGAGATCACGGAATGCCGTCGGCGTGCGCCTCAAGCCAGCCCTTGCCGTCTTCCGCACTCTTATAGAGGTCGATGTCGTAGGCGACCTTGATATCGGCCGGCGGCTTGCCGTCGATGGAATTGATTGCCTGCGTCAGCGCGAGCTTACCGAGGCCCTGGCCCGAGATGTCGACAACCGCCTTGATGACGCTGAAGTCGGCGAGCTCCTGAGCAATTTCCGTCGTCATGTCGCCGCCGAAGACCACGGTCTTGCCGACGCGGCCCTGGCTCTTGACAGCGCGCGCCGCACCAAGGGTTGCGCCGCCCGCCTCACCGAAGAAAGCATCGAGATCCGGATGCGACGAGAGCATGGTGCTGGCCACCGATACCGCCTTGTCGAGGGTAGCACCCTCCTGGTTATCGACGATCTTGGCGTTCGGCACCTTGGCGAACAGCGCCTCCTCGAAACCCTTGCGGCGGGTGACGCACACTTCGACGAACTCGCAGTTGAGCACCGCGATGGTCGGCGCGTCCTTCTTCTCCGCGAGGAAATAGTCGGCGGCCGCGTCGCCCAGCTTGTGGCCGAACTGATAAGGGTCACCCACCGCATAGGCGGAGACATAGTCCTTCATGTCGTTTTCGCTAAGGCAGGTATTGTAGCAGACGACCGGAATGCCAGCGTCATGGGCGCGGCGGATCGCGCGGAACGAACCGTCGGCGGAGACCGGCGAGACGATGATGGCCTGCACGCCTGCGGAAATCAGCGAGTCGATGAAGGACGATTCCTTGCTGACATCGCCTTGCGCATTGGTTTCGATAACCTCGAGCTTGCGGCCGGCATCCTTAGCGCCATCCTGGATGCCCTTTCGTACGCCGGCATAGAAGCCCTGCGCGTCCATATAGATGGCGCCGACCTTGAGATCCTTGTCCTGCGCGAACGCGGTGGATGCAGCAAGAGCGGCAAGGCTCGCCAGCGCGGCTTTGGCGATGAATTTCATATGATCCTCCCACAAAACGATGGTGTGCGCCGATGGTCCGCCGTTGGCGGGCCGTCGCGATGCCATCGCACTCTAAACTTCATCATATTAATGTCAATATAAATACGATTTATTTTTTCATAAGCGCCCTGCACGCGCTTCTTCACTGGATACGGCGCGGAAAACACGTTAGAAGCGGCAGAATAAATAATACTTAGTGTAGCCGGCGGTCCTGCGTGACCTTCCTCAAAGGCACCGAAGCTGCATGCGGGCGCATAGGAGAAGCAGTGTGGCGGCAACACCCGTGGCACGGAACCTGACGCAGAACGGAGATCCGATTGCCGAGCGGGGCAAACGCAGTGTCCGCGAAGCGCTTCTGCGGCAGATCGTCGAGAAGATCGTTTCTGGAGAGATGGCGGAAGGCTCGACCCTGCCGAATGAGGCCGAGCTCACGGAGCAGTTCGGCGTCAGTCGCACCAGCCTGCGCGAGGCCATGCAATATATGTCGGCCCTTGGCATGGTGCGGTCCCGCACCCGCGCTGGAACGACCGTGCTGCCGCGGGAGAACTGGAACTATCTGGATCCGCTCCTTCTCGACGTCATGTTGAGCATCGGTGCGGACGAAACGTTCTACACGTCCCTGATCGACGCGCGCCAGCTGCTCGAGCCCGCAGCAGCGGCACAGGCAGCGGCCAATGCGAGCGCCCGCGAACTGTCGCAGATCGCGAAGGCCTTCGAGGACATGGTGGAGGCCAATTCGCGCGACAACGAGGAATGGAGCCGCGCCGACCTCGATTTTCACACCGCCATCATCAATGCCAGCGGCAACTGGGTCTACCGCCAGTTCGCCACTGCCATCCGCGCCGCCCTGCTCGCGAGCTTTCGTCTCACCAACCGCGCGAGCCAATCGCACGAGCAGGCGATCCTCAAGCACCAGGACGTCCTGGAAGCCATCCGCATGCGCCGACCAGACGCGGCACGTCACGCCATGGAACAATTGATCGGCGTGGCAAGAAGCGAGATCACCGACGCGCTCAGAAAATCGCGCGGCCGTGAATGGCCTTCGAAGGATGAGACGTAGATCGCCATCAGACGAAAATGATCCTCGTCAGGCAGGTCACTTTGCCAAATGCCGGCCCAGCTAGGCCCGCAGCACGCGAAATCTGTTGCACAAAATCAATACCAGTTTAACATCAGAAAAATATTCTGGTGAGGAATCGCCTTGAAGGCGCGCTTTTCATGACCGACCGGCCGATCCTGGACTTCCTCGCGCACGAGCTTGCGGCTGCCAGCCGTGAACCGCTCTATCGGCAGCTGGAAACCGCCCTCAAGCAGGCGATTGCATCCGCACAGATCAAGCGCGGTGGGGTCATTCCGAGCGAGCGCGTGCTAAGCCAGGAACTGGGCCTCTCGCGCGTCACCGTGCGGAAGGCCATCGAAGGGCTCGTATCGGACGGCGTGCTCGACCGGCGCCATGGCGCGAAAACCGTCGTGTCTTCCCGGCTGGAAAAATCGCTCGCGACAATGACCAGCTTTTCCGAGGATATGCGCTCACGCGGTCTGGAGCCGGGATGCACATGGATTTCACGCGAAATTTCAAGGCCTTCGCCGGCTGAAATGATGGCGTTGGGCATTTCCGGAAGCGAGAAGGTGGTGCGGCTGCGCCGCCTGCGGACAGCCGACGGACAGCCGATCGCCATCGAGATGGCGACCCTGCCCGCGCGCTTCGTGCCCGAGCCGCAGGCCATTGGCAACTCGCTCTACGAATATCTGGAGGCCGCTGGCGCCCTGCCCGTGCGCGCATTGCAACGCATGCAGGCAAAGCCCGGCACCGATGAGGAGCGACGACTGCTCGCGGCGCCTGACGACACCTCCCTCCTTATCATGGAGCGCCGCTGCTTCCTGGCGGACGGCCAGATCGTGGAATTCACGCAGACCAAGTATCGCGGCGACGTCTACGATTTCGTGATCGAACTGATGCGATAATACCAGTATAATTCCTGTTGCCATCTGGTCTTGCTTTGCTACCATTCCAGCGATGACAGGAGACAGTTTCGTGCCGCTTGATTTCAAATCCCTCGACAAGGGTCTGATCGTATCCTGCCAGCCCGTGAAGGGTGGCGCCATGGACAGGGCCGAGATGGTCGTCGGCTTCGCACTGGCCGCCCTCGATGGGGGCGCTGCGGCCTTGCGCATCGAATCGGCAGAATATGTAGCCGCCGTACGCGCCGCCACGAACCGGCCGATCATCGGCCTTGTGAAGCGTGACCTCAGTGACAGCCCCGTCCGCATTACCCCATGGATCGAGGACGTCGACGCTTTGGCCAATGCCGGCGCCGACATCATCGCCTACGATGCGACACAGCGCCAGCGCCCGGTCCCGACCCGTACGCTCATTGAACGCATTAAGGCCCACGGCCGGGTCGCCATGGCAGACTGCTCGATCCTGGCGGATGCCGAGCAGGCGCTCTCGGAGGGCGCCGACATCGTTGGGTCCACGCTTGCCGGCTATACCGGCCCGGTCGAACCGACCGAACCCGATCTCACCCTCGTTGCCGCCATGCGCCGCCTGACGCCGCATGTCGTTGCGGAAGGCAACATCCGCACGCCCGCGCAGGCCCAGCAGGCCTTGCTCGCCGGCGCCTCCATGGTCGTCGTCGGCTCGGCCATCACCCGGCCGGAATTTGTCACCGCCTGGTTCCGCTCGGCGCTCGATGACACGCTCGCCGGACAGGAGGCCTGACCCCGGTGGCCCGCTCCGACACGATCCTTGCGCTTGATATCGGCGGCACCAAGATGCTCGCGGCACTGGTGCGCGGGAATGTCGTGAGCGAAACCCACACCATGGCCACCCCGCACAACGGCGACCCGGAGGCTTGGCTTTCGGCGCTCTTTGAAGCAATCGGCAGCTGGCAGGAGCGCTACGATACCGTGGGCGTGGCCGTCACCGGCATCATCGACGAGGGGTGCTGGTCACCGCTCAACCGACGGACCCTCGACATTCCCGACCGCTTTCCGCTCATCGAGACCGTCGCACGGCTTTCCGGTGCCCGAAGCGTGCTGGCCGCAAATGATGCACAGGCCGCCGCCTGGGGTGAATATGCCTTCGGTGCGGGGCAGGGTCATGACCTCGTCTTCCTCACCATCTCCACCGGGGTCGGCGGCGGCATCGTCGTCAACGGCCGCCTCCTCGGCGGGCTTGCAGGTCATTTCGGCCAGTTCCGCAGCGTCGGCGAGGAAGGCCGCGCGCTGGAGGACAAGGTTTCCGGCCACTGGATTGCCGCCGAAGCCGCGCCGCACCGGCCGGGCGCGACCGCGCGCGATGTCTTCGAGGCCGCTGTAGCCGGTCATGGCTGGGCGCAAGCCATCATCGAGACCTCAGCGCGCCAGACCGCGCTTCTGTGCGGCAATATCCAGCTCGCGCTCGACCCCGCCCGCATCGTCATCGGCGGCGGCATCGGCCTTGCACCCGGCTATCTCGAATCCGTCCGTCGGGCCCTGGGAGGCCTGCCGCCACGGCTCACCCCGCAGCTTCACCCCGCCGCACTCGCCGAAAAGGCAGGCGTCGTGGGCATCGCGGATCTCGCAAGACGTCAGAATTAACCTGAGGGAGAACCAGAATATGACCTTTGCCAGACTGAAGAAGGGCGGCCTGATCGCCGCTGCGATCGCCACCCTGCTGGCCGGCCCCGCCTTTGCGAAGGTGACCGTGCTCGGTTGGCCGGGCGGCCCGGAAGAAGCCGCACTGCGCGCGGCCGCCGATACCTACAATGCCAAGCCCGACGTGAGCGACGACAACAAGGTCGAGCTCTTGTTCTTCAACCGCGACGGCTTCTGGGACAAGCTGCAGGCCGACCTTGCCGCCGGCTCCGCCGCGTTCGACGTGAACCTGCTCGCCACCTACTCCATCGGCCGCTACGCGCCGTTCATGGAGCCGGTCGAATTGTCCGGTGAGGCCAAGGACGTCTATGGCGACCAGGTTCTCACCACCATGCAGTACGAGGGCAAGCAGTTCGGCGTGCCGACCGATCTCTCGCTGCATTTCATGTATTACCGCAAGGATCTGATCGACGCGCTGCTGAAGGACGACGCCGCCAAGGCGAAATACGCGGAGATCGCAGAAAAGCACCTTGGCAAGAAGCTTGAGCCCAAAAACCCCGACGAATGGACGTGGGATGATTACGCCGCGACCGCGCTCTATTTCACGCAGGCCGTGAACCCCGACAGCCCGACGCGCTACGGCACCGTGCTCCAGCTCAAGAACCTGCTCTTCAACATGATGGTGTTCCAGTCACTGCCGCGCGCCTATGGCGGCAACTGGATGGACGACGCGGGCAAGATCACAGTGGATTCGGAGGCCTACCGCAAAGGTCTCGAAACCTACAAGATGCTCTATGACGCAGGTGCTACGCCGCGTGACTCGCTTTCCTACGAATTCGCCGAAGCGAACGCGGCCTATGCCTCCGGCCAGGTCGCGGCCATGGTGCAGTGGAATGCGGCCGCCTCCGAGCTGATGTCGAAGGAGAAATCGCCTGTTGTCGGCGAGGTCACGGAAGCGATCGCACCGCCCGCCGGTCCCGAAGGCCGCTTCACCCATATCCATGGCCTCGGTTTCGGCCTCAACAAGAACGCCGCCAACAAGGAAGGCGCGAAGGCCTTCATCACTTGGCTGTCCTCGAAGGAAGCAGCGCTCGTCTATGCCAGGAACAGCGGCGCACCGGCGCTGACGCCCGATGTCGTCAAGGACGTCGCTGCCGAACGGCCGGACCTCGTCAAGCTCGGCGAGTTCGCCGGCAAGTACGGCTATGTCATGAATGGCGGCACCTCGGCCAAGGCGCTCTCGGTCTATGAGCTCCAGGCCAAGGAGTTCACCGGCTACTGGTCGGGTCAGCAGTCGCTGGATGACGCCCTGAAGAACACCGAAAAAGGCATGGCCGAACTGCTCAAGTGAGGCCATTGCCGGCGACCGCCCCTGGTGGCCGCCGGCTCCCTCGCGGCGATGGCGATGACGCCCTCGCCGCGTTCCGGAAAGACCGAGCCAGGATCGATCGATGACAACGAAGACGCATCGCAGCCCCGTATCCGAATTCCGCCTGCTGACGATGCCGCTGGTCGTGTTCCTGCTCGTCTTCCTGGGCTTTCCGGCCATCGTCAACCTTGTCTATTCGGTCTCCTCGGTCAGCTTCGAGACGTTGCGCAGCCCTGAGATCACCGGTTTCGGCAACTTCGCCGACGTGTGGCGTGATGGCACCTTCTGGCGGGCGAGCTGGTTTTCCTTCCGCTTCGGCCTGCTCACCGCGATACTGGAATGTGCACTCGGCCTGTTCCTTGCCATCTTCCTCGCGCCGCTCATCGAACGACGCAGCTGGCTGATGGCGATCCTCATGCTGCCGCTGATGGTGGCGCCCGCGCTTGTCGGCCTCATGTACCGGCTGGTGCTGCACGAATTCGCCGGACCGGTGCCCTATTACCTTTGGGCGTGGTTCGGGGCGAGCCTCTCCTTCCTGGGCCCCGGCTCGGCCTTCTGGACGCTGGTGACCGTCGAGACGCTGCAGTGGACACCCTTCGCATTCCTGCTGTTCTACATGGCTTATCAGGCGATTCCCCGCGAGATCGTCGAAGCTTCCGCGATGGATGGTGCGCGCTACCGTCACCGGCTCTGGTACATCGAGCTGCCGCTGATGATGCCGACCATCGTGGTGGCCCTGCTCATCCGCTTCATCGACGGCTTCCGTGTCTTCGACAATGTCTATGTGCTGACCGGAAGCGGCCCCGGCGGGTCCACCGCCTCGCTGTCGATCTACATCTACGAGGCCTTCTTCAAGCAGGGCGCCATCGGCAAGGCGGTCGCCGCCTCCGTCGTCCTGTTCATCGCCTCCTTTGTCGTGCTTTACGGCCTCAACGCCATCGCCGCCCGCCGCAAGGGAGCCGCCCGATGATCAATATCCTGCGCTGGATCGTCTTTGCCATCGCCGCCGTCGCGATGAACTTCCCGATCATCGTGACCCTCGTCACCTCCTTCAAGAGCCCACGCGAGCTCACCGCCAATCCGGGTCTCTGGGTCCAGGCGCCGACGCTCGAGAATTATGCAGCGGTCTTCACCGTCTCGGATCGGCTGAACATCTTCCTCTATCTCGTCAACAGCCTTGCCGTTGCCGCTCTAGGCACGCTGCTGGCCGTGGGGCTCGCACTTCCCGCAGCCTATGCCATCGCGCGTGGCAAGGTCGGTGAACGCACGTTGCTGCCGCTCATCGTCAACTTGCGCGCCGTGCCGCTCGTGATCTTCGCCATTCCGCTCTACATGATGTTCCAATGGCTCTCGCTGCTCGATACGCGGCTCGGCCTCGGCCTCATCCTCACCATCGTGAACCTGCCGCTCGCCCTCGTGATCCTCGTGAACGCGATCAGGGATCTGCCGGGCGAACTCGACGAGGCTGCCTTGATGGACGGGGCGACGCGCACGCAGATCCTCTTGCGGGTTATCGCCCCGCTCTGCCGTCCGGCCATCGTCACAGGCCTGATCTTCGGCTTCATCACCGCCTGGAACGAGTTTCTCTTCGGCCTGATGCTGACGACGTCCAAGGCCGTGCCCATCACCGTCGGCGCATCGTTCTTCTTCGCCGCCAGCGGCGGCGGCGTCCAGTGGGGCGTCGCCTCGGCCGTGATGATCGTGGGCGCCCTGCCGCCCATGCTGCTCGGCCTTCTCATGTATCGCCAGATCAGCGGTTCGATGACGGCGGGCGCCGTCAAGGGCTGAAACAGGTTTCCCCGGAGGTTCAAATGGGTACGATTCTGCTGGAAAAGGCCGGAAAACGTTATGGCGGCGTGGAGATCATCCGTGATCTCGACCTTGCCATCGCCGACGGGGAATTCGTCGTCATCGTCGGCCCGTCGGGCTGCGGCAAGTCCACGCTGCTGCGCATGATCGCGGGGATCGAGGAAACGGCCTCCGGCAGGATCGTGATCGACGGCCGCGACGTGACGAAGGCGCCGCCGGTGGAGCGCGAGCTGGCCATGGTGTTCCAGTCCTACGCGCTCTATCCGCACATGACGGTGCGCCAGAACATGGGGTTCGGCCTCAAGCTCGCCAAGCTGCCCTCCGCCGCCATCCGGGCCAAGGTGGACGAGGCGGCCGAGGCGCTGAAGCTCACGCCCCTGCTCGACCGCTATCCCAGGCAGCTTTCCGGCGGTCAGCGCCAGCGCGTGGCGATCGGTCGTGCCATCGTGCGCCAGCCGACCGCCTTTCTGTTCGACGAACCGCTCTCCAACCTCGACGCCGCCCTGCGCGTCGATATGCGGCTGGAGATCGCAAGGCTCCACCGGACGTTGGGCGCGACCATGATCTATGTCACCCACGACCAGGTGGAAGCAATGACGCTCGCCGACCGAATCGTCGTGCTGAAGGACGGACGCATCATGCAGCACGGCAGCCCGCACGAACTTTACGAGCGGCCGGCCAATCTGTTCGTCGCGCAGTTCATCGGCAGTCCCAAGATGAACGTGCTCGACTGCATGCCCGCTGGCGACGGCACGCTCGACCTTGCCGGCCAAGGCCGGATCGACCTTGCTTTTTCCGGCGCGCCGACCCGCCTTGGCGCACGCCCGGAACATCTGCGGCTCGTTTCACCCGAAGCCGGTCACTGCCGCGGTACGATCGAGGTCGCCGAATATCTCGGCGCAAGCACCAGCGTCTTCGTGCGCAACGACCGGCTCGGACTGGTCAATATCAACGCACCCGCGGATACGCCCGTGCGCATCGGCGAGACCGTCGGCATCGCCATCGATGCCGGCCGCGCGTCCCTTTTCGGGGCGGACGGCGTCAGCCTTGAAAGACGTGCGGGTTAGGCGGACGCGCTACAGGATCGCGAAGGGCGTTCCCGGAGAGCCGGTTGCGCCCTCGATGGCCAGTGGCGCAAACCCGTAGACGAACTCATAGCGCCCGGTCTCGGCGATCGGGTCGAGGTTCATGCCCTCGTGCAGGTAGATCCCGTGCCGCATGATGAGATGCTGGTGGCACGGAAGCACGATATCAGGGTCGACGGGTGGCACCACGTCGATCGCAAAATTGTCCGCGCCGACGATGACCGGCTGGAGCGCAGACAGGTATTCCGCGGCCTCGAGCCCGAGACCGGGTTCGCCATCGTACCATGTTTCGGCCTCGGAGAAGAAGCGCGAGCCATGGCCGGTGCGGATCAGCACCACATCGCCAGGCGACAGCCAGTCGTCCGGGTTCATATCCTGCCGGACGAGACATTGGCGCAGATGGTCCGGCGTGATCACGAAGCCGTTTTCAAGCGGTCGCCCGAAAAGCCCCTGCACATCGAGGAGCACTGCGCGGGTGAAGAAGATCGGCGCCTTCTCGATGCCGAGCTTCTTCAGGCCGTAAGGCGACCAGATCTCCGAGAGCTTGTTGCCGTTATAGACCAGCGTATCGCAGTGGCCGCACGGATAGCTCACCTGATGGCCCAGATGGCCGAGGGCATCCATGTGGGTGCCGATCTGGCCGATTTCCGTGCAGATGAAATCATCGTTCCACACGGTGCGGCTGATCGCACCTTCCGGCCCCCCGGTCGGGCCGCCCGGCATTTTGAGCCCGAACGTGCGGCCGGGTGAAAGCGGCATGCCGACGCGGTAGGGAAAGCCGAGGGAGATGGTCTCGCCGGTGCGGATCAGGTCGCGCGCCTGCAGCACCTTGTGGGGTCCCAGCAGGTTGCCGGCGCCGCGTTCGTCTTCGGGGCCCCAGCGCGAGGGAAACCATTCGGTTCCGAGGGCAGGATTGATCTTGTCCGTCATCGTCTCGGCCTCATGCTGTTAGGGCGCGTGCCATGCGCCTGCGCCGGGTCACGTAACCGATAGCAGCTTCGGCAATGATCACGAAGATGAGCAGCGCGCCCGTCGCAAGGCTCTGCATCCAGAAGGGTGCGCCGAGCGCGGCGATGCCGCTCACGAGAAAGCGGATCGTGAAAAGGCCGATCAGCACGCCCAGGATGCTGCCGCGTCCGCCCGCAAGCGCGATGCCGCCGATAAGGCAGGCGGTGACCGCTTCAAGCAGGACAGCTTCGAAACCGAGCGGGCTGGCGCTGCCGGTACGGAAGGAAAGCAGCGCGCCGGCGAGGCCCGCAAGCGCCGCGGAAATCGAAAAGGCCACGATAATGGGGCGACGGATCGAGACGCCGGCCGCGCGGGCCTCGCCCCTGCCGCCGCCGATTGCGAAAATCTCGCGCCCCCACAGCGTGCGCCGGCTGAAAAAGTCGACCAGCAGCACCAGGACCAGAAGTGTCGCCGAGGGGATGGAAAAGACGAAGAACTTCGCCGACAGGAAATCCGTCTCGGCAATGTTTTCGAATGGGATGAGAACGGTCTTCTCGTTCGAGACGACGAGGGTGAGGCCGCGCAAAGCGATCAGCGTGCCGATCGTGAAGACCATCGAGCTGATGTTGAGCTTGTAGATGCAATACCCCTGAAGCGCGCCGAGCAGGCCGCAGAACAGGACCACGATCACAAGCACCGGCACCATGCCGTAAGGAAAAAGCTGGATCGACAGGATGCCGGCAAAGGCCGCCATCGAACCCACGGAAAGATCCATCTCGCCTGCGATCATCGTCAGTCCCACGCCGATGGCGATGATGCCGGCGAGGACTGCACTGTCGAGAAGGGCGGCGATACCGGGTTGCGAGTAATAGCTCGGAATGCGCGCCGCGAGGATGAGATAGACCGCGATCATGAGCCCCAGGCGGGCGAGGTTGCTTTTCGTTTCCGACGTCATCTCAGCGTCCCCGTCCCTGAAGAATGTGGAAAAGGCTGATGGAGGCGATCACCAGCAGGCCGACGATCGTCATGCGAACGCCGGCACTCAAGCCATGCAGCAACATGAAGTTCTGCAGGAGCGCGATCAGCACGGCGCCGAGCGCGGCCTGGAGCGGCGTTCCCTTGCCGCCGCGAAGCGCGATGCCACCCACCAGCACCGCGGCGATATAGTCGAAGTCGTATCCCATGAAGAGATCCGCCTTGGCCTGCGAGAATTGGGATACCGTCATGATCGCCATGACCGCCACGCCGATCGACAGTGCGGCACAGGCGATGGCGGTGACGAGGCCGACGCGCAGACCGCTTGCCACTGCCGCCTTGGGGTTTGCCCCGCAGAGCACGATTTCACGACCGATCTTGAAATGGCGGATGATGAACCAGCTCAAAATCGCGGCTATGATGAAGGCCCAGCTCTGCGTGGGGATGCCGAGCGGCCGGGCGGTGCCGAGCCAGAGCGCCGCCTCGCTTTCGATGCGCAGGATGGAGTTGCCACTGAAAAGCGCCGCCAGTCCGCGAAAGACGGTTCCGAAGGCAAGCGTCGTGATGATCGGGTTGCCGATCAGCGAAATCGCCACGCTCTGCGCGAGCCCGCAAAGCACGGCAATGCCCAGTGTCAGGAAAAGGCCGGCCGCGAAGCCAAGGGCGGCCGTCAGAAGCGCGAAAAGCACCGCAAGCAGCGCGCCGAGCGCACTCGCCGACAGGGCGAACAGATTGCCTGATATCGTGATGTAGCTCATGCCGATCGCGACGATGCCCGTAAGGGAGGCCGCACGGATGACCACGAAGATATTGTCCACCCGCGCGAAACCCGGCGTCGTCACGCTCGCGACAACGAGCAGAACGAGGATGGCGATGAGCCCGTAGGCCGTCTTGGGAAGGGTGACTTTCGCGCGGTGCGACACGTCCTGGCTTGTCATGGCGGTTCTCATGCTTGTGCCCGTCAGGCAGCTTCGCTGGCGCGCGTCACGTCGCGCGTGAGGCTTTCGGCGGTGACATCGTCCGCATCGCAGATGCGCACCAGTTCGCCGTGGAAGAACGAGGCGATCCGGTCGGCGAGACCAAGAACCTCCTGCGTGTCGGACGAGGCGAAGATGATCGACAGGCCCTCATCCGCGAGCTTGCGCAGATGGCTGTAGATCTCCGATCGCGCGCCCACATCCACGCCGCGCGTCGGCTCCTCGACGAGCAGGATCTTCGGGTCGAGCCCGATCCATTTGCCGAGCGCGACCTTCTGCTGGTTGCCGCCGCTGAGATTGCCGGCGAGACGGCCAAGAAAGCGCTCGCCAAGGCCGAACTGCCGCGCGATCCGCGTCACGTGCTCGCCTTCCAGCGCCGGCGACAGGAGGCCGAAGCGGCTGACGGCGGAAAGCGCGGGTGCGGACAGGTTTTCCGGAACGGAGCGGACGGCGAAGATGCCATCACGCTTTCGGTCGTCGGAGCAATAAAGCACCTTGCGCGCGATACTGCCCGCAATGCCGGAGGGCGCATAGGCGCCGCCCTCAAGCGTCACCGAACCGGACTGAATGGGCGTGACGCCGGCCAGCATTCTGAGAACGGCGCCGGCACCGCTCCCGACCTGTCCTGCAAGCGCGAGGATTTCCCCCTTGCGCAGCGACAGCGAAACGGGCGCCTTGAGGCCGCTTGCCCGGCATGCATCGAGGCGGAGGATTTCCTCTCCGGCATGAGCGGCGCGTGGCGGAAACATCTGGCCGAGCTGGCGGCCGAGCATGGCTTCGATGAGGTCGCCGATGGACAGTCCCGCGGTTTCGACGGCAGGAAAGCTCTTTCCGTTGCGCAGCACCGTGACCTTCTGGGTAAGGTCGAAGACCTCAGGCATGCGGTGGGTGACATAGATGATGGCGCAACCCTCGGCGGCCAGGGTGCGGACGGCCGCCTTGACGCGCACGATTTCCGTCTCGGAGAGGGCTGCCGTCGGCTCGTCCAGAATGGCGATGCGCGCCTTGCGCGACAGGAGGCGCGCGATTTCGACGAGCTGGCGCTCGGCCACCGAATGCTCTTCAGCCAGCGACAGCGGATCGATATGGTCGAGACCAACCCGTTCCAGATAGGGCCTCGCCCGGCGCGCCAGCGAGGCGGCGGAGCGAAAGAAGCCGAGGGTCTCGTCACCCAGGAACACGTTCTCGGCAACGCTGAGGCTCTCGACGATGGAAAGCTCCTGCGCCACATAGCCGATGCCGGCCGCCTGGGCATGGCCCGGCGAGCGGATCGAGACCGCAGCGCCATCGATGGAAATCGTGCCGCCGTCGGCAGGCTCGATGCCGGCGAGTATCTTCACGAGCGTGCTCTTGCCCGCGCCGTTCTCGCCCATCAGCGCCATGACCTCGCCCGCCTCGACGGCAAGGTCCACGTCCTCGAGCACCCGCGTCGGGCCGTAGCTCTTCACAATCCCGCTCATCCTGAGCATTGCGTTCTCCTCCCGGAAAGCGCCGCGTCACGCGACGCGGCGCTGTCTGCATCAGAAATTGCAGAGCTGGTCTGCCGTCTTGCCCCAGAGCTTCGCCGCATCATAGGCGGCCTGGCTGTTGGCGACGGCAGGGTTGGGCAGGAAGTTGTACTTGTAAAGCGGATCGGCGTCGGAGGGCGGCGCATCCGGCGTGCCTTCCAGGTAGCTTTCACCATCCACGACCTTGCCCTGCACGACGAACTTGCCGAGCGCCTGCATGGCCATCCAGCCTTCCCAGTAACCGGACTGGATTGCCGTGCCGGCGATCTCGCCGCTCTTCACATGTTTGGAATCGCCATGGCAGGTTCCGCCGACGATGAAGATGTCCTTGCCCGGCGTCAGGCCGTTCTCGCGTGCGGCCTGCGCGGCAGCACCGGCAAGCGAGTCGTTCTGGGTGTAGAGCCAGGTCAGCTCGCCCTTGTGGGCCGGGATGATCTGCGCGGCAACCTTGTAGCCCTCATCCTCCAGGAAGCCGGCCGTTGGCACGACGTCGATCACGTCGAGCTTGCCTTTCACAGCGTCCTCGAAACCGGTCGCGCGGTCATCGCCAGCCGACACGCCGGCCGGGAAGCGGATGATCGCGCCCTTGTCGCATTTCGCGTCTGCCTTGGCGCAGGCATCCAGCAGGATCTCGGCCGCGGTCTTGCCGCTCAGGAAGTCGTTGGCGCCGGCATAGGCCGTCCAGTAGGCTTCCGTACCCTTGATGGGGTATTGGTTGGAGACGATGACCGGCGCGCCGGACTGCGAGAGCGCGCGCAGCGAGCCGACGCCGGCGGCATTTTCGAAGGGCCACCAGATGTAGCCTGCGACCGTCTCGCCCGAGGCGAGCTGCTGCTGCACCTGGCTGTCCTGTTCGGACTGGTTGAAGTTGTTCTCGATCACCTTGATGTCATAGCCGAGTTCCGCGGCCTTTTCCTTGGCGCCGAGCTGGAACTGGCCGATATAGGGGTTCGTGCTGGACGGCACGAACACCACGACGGTGCCCTTGCTTTCGGCATAGGCCGCCGTCGCCATCAGGCCGGCGAGCATGGAAGCCGCCAGCGTCATCGATACACGCAATTTCATAGTACCCTCCCTCGGCATAAGCCGTAGCGACCGCCTCGCGGCCTTTCCTCATCCACCTTCCCGTCGCGACCGACGGAAAGTCATGTCTCCACGGGTTTCCCAACCCGTGAATTCAGATTCCCCCGCCCTCGCCAAGCGATCCGAAATGCCGGATCATCCGCTCGACATCGGGGGCAATGCCCGTGAACAGCTCGAAAGCGCCAACAGCCTGGTAGACCGCCATGCCGCCGCCGTTGACGACGCGGCATCCACGCTGCGCGGCGGCCTGAAGCAGCGCAGTCTCCAGCGGGAAATACACCACCTCGGCGACCCAGTGCCGTTGCTCGAGAAGATCGGGATCGACCGGCAGGCCGGGATGGCCCACCATGCCGGTCGGCGTCGCATGGGCAAGGCCATCGGCCTGCCGCAAGGCCTGCGCCATGTCTTTGCCCGCTTCGAACCGGCAGGCGGCATGATGCGGCGCAAGCTGCGCGACCAGCC
The DNA here is from genome assembly GCF_004514425.2 of Shinella sumterensis. Lineage (GTDB taxonomy): Bacteria > Pseudomonadota > Alphaproteobacteria > Rhizobiales > Rhizobiaceae > Shinella > Shinella sumterensis. The sequence goes on along the minus strand of NZ_MYFN02000011.1, from coordinate 107,468 downwards.
GTGCGGTGCGCTGCGGATCGATATCGAAAACCCGGATCGTCTGCGCGCCAAGTGTGGCGAGCGCATGGGCCACGGCGACACCGGCGCCGCCCGCACCGATCAGCACGACGTTGCCGACGTGAGCCTGAGGCAACCCCCGGCGAAACCCGGACGCAAAGCCCCACCAGTCGGTATTGTGGCCGATGCGGCGACCGTCGCGAAACACGATCGTGTTGATCGCGCCGAGCGCCTCGGCATGCTCCGAGAGTTCATCGACCTCGTGCGTCGCGACCTGCTTGCAGGGATGCGTGATGTTCAGCCCGGCGAAACCATCGTCCTGCGCCTGGCGAATGAGCCCGGGCAGCGCATCCGCGCCCACGCCCAGCACATCGAGATCAATGAGATCGTATCGGCATTCGATGCCGTTGCAGCGCGCTTCCTCGACATGCATGGCAGGGGTACGCGACCGCTGGATGCCGCTTCCGATCAGGCCGGCATGAACCGTCCGGACCGCCGTTTGCGTTTGTGAAACCACTCTCCACCCCTATGCCATCTCCCGGGCATGCCGCCATGCCCCCACCTCAGGGCTCCATGAAATGTACGAACTGGTTAGTGAAGTCAATCGGCAGATCGGGCTTTCCCGATGCGGAGACAGAGAAAAATCGACATGGAGGAACGGCGCGCTTCCCGGCCTGCACGCCTGCGTCGACCTGCGGATAATTGCGCTTCGTCAGGATTGCAGATAAGCGAGGATCATGTCCGCGACCATCTCCCGATGACGCGCCTTGATCTCGTCATCCATGAGGTCGCGGCCGAAGATGGCGCCGAACGTATGGCGGTTCGAAACGCGGAAGAAACACTGGGCGCTGATCATCTGGTGCAGGTCGACCGGGTCGATTTTGCGGGTGAAGGTTCCCGCCTCCTCGCCGCGCTTCAGGATATCCGCAATCAGGCCGATAACCCCCGAATTGGCCACGCGCAGCACATCGGAACGCTTGAGATGTTCGGCGCGATGGATGTTCTCGATGCTGACGAGCTGAACGAAATCCGGATTGGCATCGTCATGGTCGAAGGTGTTGGTAATGAGGCTGCGCATGGCCAGATCGGGCGCGAGATGGTTCAGGTTCAGCCCGTTCTCGCGCGAGCGGATCTTGATGTAGGCCCGTTCGAGCACAGCGAGATAGAGCCCTTCCTTGCTGCCGAAATAGTAATAGAGCATGCGCTTGGAGGTGCGCGTCTTCTCCGCGATGGCATCCACCCGCGCGCCGGAAAAGCCGGCGTCGACGAATTCCCGCGTTGCAACCTCCAGGATGTTCTCTCGGGTTGCGTCGGGATCGTTTTTTCGCGAAGGGCGGAGCTGGGCCAAAGCCAATACCTGTATCCTCGTTTGCTGGTGACGGCGAACGGATGGATATCGTCACATCCGTCGGCGGGTCAACCGCAGGGCAGAAAAGATCATGCGCGCGGGCTGACGATAGCGAAAGGCAAGCATGTTCAGGCTTGAATTTGAAATAAAGCCTGTATGTTGACCGTCTTGGATATGGCAGGCGCACTCAAGCCATGCCGCAAGCCGTTCGATATCAATGCCAGATCGTGGGTTCATGCTGCTCTTTTCCAAATCACTCCGCATCGCCGCCACCGCCCTGGTCCTGATGCTTTCGTCCGCGCAGGGCTTCGCGCAGGCGCCCACGCAGGAAGCGATCAAGCGATCCGACCAGATTGCCCCGGAGATGAAGGCGCTTTCCGCCCAAGGCGATCATGAAGGCGCACGCCGCATTGCCGAAGAGGCGAGCGCGCGCTTCAAGGCCGAAGGCGAAGCATGGCTTTCGGCAAGCTACATGGTATCGGCGGCCGACTACGCCATGCGCATGGGGGACGCCGCCCGGGTGGATGGCGAATACTATCCGCGCATGCGCGAACTGCTTGCGACACTCGATCCCGTCGAGGAGACGCGCGCCAACCTCCTGATCGAGCTGCTGATGGACGCCAAGGGCCGGCTTTCGGACCGTGCCGGGCAGGATGAACTGGTCGCGTTCTACGAGAAGCGCATCCGCAAGGCGCATGGCGAAAACAGCGAACAGGATATCGACGCGCGGGTGCGCGCGGCCTACAGCCTGCTCGAAAGCGGCCGCCTCGATGATGGCCGCGAGCATCTTCGCGCCGCCCTTGGGGCCTCGGCGAAAACCAAACTCCACGCCGTAACGCTGAAGCATTATACGCAGGCCGCGCGCAGCTTCCATGCGAGCGGCCTCAATGAGGATGCCGCCGCGCTCTTCCGCGAGGCCGAGGGCACCCCCGCCATCCAGGCCGAGGTGAAGGAGCTGGCGGATTTCTATCTCGCCTATGCGGAATTCCGCACCGCCGTGCCGGACAGCCTGCAGCATTTCGTGCCGCTCTATTCGATGGCGACCAATCTCTATGCCCGCTTCTACGGCACCGAATCCGAACAGCTGATCCACGCGAACGACAAGCTCGCAAGCGCATTGTCGGGCGTCGGCCAGTACGGTACCGCGATCGACCTCGAAAAGCGAAATTATGAGATCGCCGAAAAATCGCTCGGCAGCGACAACACCATCACATGGCGTATCACCAACAATCTGGCCGATATGTTGCGCGGGCTGGGCTCACCCTCCCGCGCGCTCGAATACGATCTCAAGGTTCTGGAGAACCGCACCCGCCATTACGGCCAGAACCATTTCAACACCCTGGTGAGCGCAAACAACACCGCGCAGAACTATCTCGATCTCGGTGATTATGCCACGGCACGCCACTATTTTTCGCTGTGCCTCGATATTTCCAAGGCGCTCGGCGATGCCGGCAATATCGCCGGCATGGAGGCCTGGATCGCCTATACGGACCTCCTGTCCGGCGCGGCGCCGATGGATGCCGCGGCTGTCAGCCGCATGGAGGCACTCGTCACCGATTCCAACTATCCCGGCATCCTGAGCATCAAAGCCGCCTATCTGCTGGCGGATCATTTTGCCAGGAAGGGCGACCACGCACGCCAGATCAAGCATCTGCAGCAGGCCTACAGCATTGCCGCGGGCGAAATGAGCACAGGCCATCCGCTGGCCTTTGCGGGGCGCATCGCCATCGCCAAGGCCAAGGCCGAGACGGACCCTGCGACGGCGGCACAGGAATTCGCGGGCATCGACCAGGACATGCTGCGCTGGGTGCATCTGCAGGTCTCGGTTGCCGGCGGGCGCGACGTCGGCGAGACGGTGCGCGCCATGGCGGACGATATGCTCTACCACTATGCCCGTTTTGCCGAACGCAACCCGCCTGCCGTACCGGCCTTTGCGGATGCCGCCCGGCGCTGGCCGTCGCTGGCGACGCCCGATGCCGACAATGTGCTGAAGCTCACGCGCATGATCGACACGTGGGATACCGAAACCGCCCGCCTGCTCGACCGCATCTCGCGCCTTTCGCGCATTGCCCGCGAAATCTTCGCCGCCGATGTCGAGCAGGACCTCGCCTATGCCTATTTGACAGACACCAAGGCGATGGAGCGCGAATTAAACCAGCGCCTCGTCAAACGCTACCACGTCGACCGCCAGGCGATCCTGAACCAGTCGCTGCCGACGCCGGCAGAGCTGGTCGGCAAGGATCAGGCTTTCGTCCAATATTTCACGACGCGCAAGTGGCGCGCCGATCGCGACGCCGCCGACCCGATCGAGGACACGCAACTCTATGCCATCGTCTGGCGCAGCGGCAAAGCGCCCGTCATGCGCGCGCTCGGGGATCCCCGCGCGGTGCTGGGGAACGACAGCGACGCCGTCGCCGCACTTGAAAGCCGCAGTGGCAACGACGAAAACAGGGGCTTGCTCGTCGAAGCGCATCAGCGCGCCTTCGCGCGGCTGCACGAGCGGCTTATCGGGCCGATCGAGAAGGAACTGGCGGGTGCGAAGACGCTCTTCATCGTGCCGGACGGGCGCCTGTTCGCCCTGCCGTTCTCCCTGCTGGAAGCGGCCGACGGCACGTTGCTGGAGGAGCGCTTCACCCTGCGGCTGCTTACGGAACCGGAGGCGCTTTACCGAGCCGTCGCGGACGCCCGCATGCCGAAGGACGGACGCGCCGTCCTGGCTGGCGGCATCGACTATGAAAAGGGCGACGAGGCGGGCGCGACACCTCTGCCCGGTACGCTGCGCGAAGTGGAGGCCATCCGCGGTATCCTCGACGGTCCGGGCATGAAGGTCGAAACGCTCACGGGGGCTGCGGCGAGCGAAACGGCGTTGCGCGAGCGGATGACCGGGGCAAAGATCGCGCACCTGGCGACGCATGGTGCTTATGGCAGCCCGAAAAACGGGGGCACCAGCAATGTCGACACGCTCTGGCAGAGCGAGGTCATCCTTGCGCATTCGGGCGACACCCGCACCATGCGCCGTGATGAGAAAGACGGGCGGCTCTATGCATTCGAGCTGATGGCGTGGGACCTGTCCGGTCTCGATCTGCTCGTGCTGTCTGCTTGCGAGACGGCGCTCGGTGACGAGGCCTTCGTGGGCGGTGTGCGCGGACTGCCCACCGCCGCAAGCCTCGCCGGCGCCAAGCGCGCCCTCCTGACGCTGTGGCCCGTTGCCGACGATGGAACCGCCGATTTCATGGTCCGCTACTATGGATACCTGAAAGATGGGCAGACCTATGCGGAGGCGCTGCGCAACACCCGCCACGATGCCATCGCGGGAAAGATCCCGACGGCGAAGGACCCGCTCGTGTGGGCAGCCTTCGTGCTGTTCGAGAACTGACGGCGCGAGCGCGCGCCGCTCGCTATGTCTGCTGATAGACGGCGATAACCTTGTCGAAGCGGCGATTGTCCAGGTCGTCACGCCGGATCACGAAGAAGACCGTTCCCTCTACGAACGGTGCCTGCATCCAGTCGGCGAGATCGATCTGCAGGAGAAGGGTCCAGTCCCGCGCCTTCTCGAATATGGCCGCGCGGTGCTTGCTCCACTCCTCGCGCGACAGATGCTGCTTGCCGAATTCGCTCACCACCACGGCGTCCAGGCGCGGGTCGTCCTGCTCGGGCATGGGGCTGCCGAGCAATTGCTGGCGACGCCAGCCTTCCTCAGGATACTGGTCGTGGTTGGCCTGAAGCGCTTCCTCATAGGCGGCGAGCATATCCTCGCTCTCCTCGCCGGCCGGCTCCCCGCGGGCGGCACGGGCAAGATCGCCGAGCCTGTCGAATTCGAGCGCGGCGGGATCGGGTAGCCGGTAGGTCGCCTCCAGCGACACAGCCCGTGCCGGCGCGCCATAGTTCGTGCCCTGCTCCCCGGACGGTGTTTCGCCCGGCGTTCCGAATTCCGCCTGCAGCGCTCGCGCCTCTTCCAGCGCCTTTGCCTGGGCAGCAGCAAGATCGTCCGGGACGGGAAGCACCGCGAGCCGATCGATCGGCGTCCGATCCCAGATGACCTTCGCCGCGCGCATGCCGGTATCCCACGGGCCAACGGCAATGTCGTAGAAGAACAGCAAGCGGCCCTCGGCGGGCAAAGGCGCCGCGACCGTACCGAGCTTTGCGGCCTCGGCGAGATCGATCTGCGCCATGAAGGCATAGGGCAGATCCTTCGCCATATGGTCCCGCATCTCCTGTGCCGCATCCTCATTGCCGCGCTTTGCGATTTCCTCTGGATCACCGGGCTTTAGCGGCCGCGGCCATTCGAAATCGGCCGCTGCATGCGGCGTGCCGCCAAGCTGGCTTCCGCCGATGACGATCCGGCCGGCCGAGGGATGCAGCACGATGGCCGGCACCAGGGCCTCCACGATAATCTCGATCCGCGGCTTGTCGAACCATGTGAGCAGCGCCTCGCCGGCAGCTTGCGGACTATCGAACATGAAACCTCCGTATGAGCTTTGGCCTGCCCGGGAAATGGACCGCCAAGCGCGGCGGACAATGGCGGCGAGCGTTTTTCGCCTGTTTCGGACAGGAGGTCTATCCAAAAAGCGCACGCTTTGCCGGCTTCGCCAGGCCAGCGATTGGCATCGATCACGTCCGCGGTTTCGGTCGGGCTCTCATCTCATTCTCCCCGCGGGTAGCGTCTGGCCTGGTCCATAGCATCGTGCATGAACGTCTTGAGATCGTCATGCTCGAGATCGAGGCAGCCGAGCTGCCGCATCAGGCCGGAAAGCTCGCCAGTGAAGATTTCCATCGCCCGGTCCACGCCGCCCTGGCCGAAGCCGGCCGCGCCATAGAGGAAGGGCCGGCCGGCAAAGACGTAATCGACGCCGTAGCACAGGAGCGCGAGCACGTCCGACCCGCGGCGCACACCGCCGTCGAACATGACGGGGAAGTCCGCACCAACCGCTTCGCGGATGGCCGGAAGGCAATCGATGGAGTTGATCGCGCGGTCGAACTGCCGTCCTCCGTGATTCGACACGATGATGGCATCAGCGCCGGCTTCGCGCGCCATATGCGCGTCCTCGGGATGCAGGATGCCCTTGATGACGAGGGCGCGCGGCCAAAGCTGGCGGAACTGCCGCAGATGGTCCCAGGTCTGCAAGGCATAGCCGTGCTCGAGGGAGAATTTCGCCACATCGAGCCCCGAAGCGCCCTTGGGAAGATAAGGCGCCCAGTTCTCCATGACGGGCAGGCCGCCCGCCAGCAGATAACGCAGCGTCCAGGCCGGATGGAGCAGGCCATCGAGGATCGCCTTCGGCGTGAACTTCGGCGGGATATCGATATTGTTGCGGATGTCGCGCTCCCGCTTGGCGGCGACCGGGATGTCGACGGTCATGACAAGCGCGCCGCATCCGCAATCCTCCGCCCGGCGGATCATGTCGCGATTGATGGCGTCATCGGCAGTCGTGTAGATCTGGTACCAGAGGTTTTCGCCCGCGACAGGCGCGGCCGCCTCCATCGAGGACACGCTGACGCCGGACATGATGTAGGGAACGTCGAAACGCTTCGCGGTCTCGGCGAAGAAAAGCTCCGCCTGCGGGCGGAACAGTCCGGAATAGCCCATCGGCGCGATGCCCAACGGCCCTGCGAAGCGGCGGCCCAGAACGGTCTTCGAAATCGAGCAGGTGGCGACGTCGCGCAGGTAACGCGGCATGAAGCGGAACCGGTCGAAGGCGGCCCGGTTGTCGGAAAGCCCGCGCTCGTCGCCCGCACCGCCGGCAATCCAGTCATACAGCATCCGGGGCAGGTAGCGCTGCGCCGCCTGCTCCAGATCATCGGTGTTCACGATCTTGTCGAGCGACGATCCGGCCATTGTTCTTCCATGCAGTTCGTTTGGGGAGCCCACTGGTGCGGTGTGCCACACCGTGAGACGTCAGATAACCTTGCCCGGGTTGAGGATGCCCTTTGGATCGAGTGCGCCTTTCAGAAGGCGCATGGTGGCGAGCTCGGCGGGCGTTCGGGAGTAATGCAGGTAATCGCGCTTGGCAACGCCGATACCGTGCTCGGCGGAAATCGATCCGCCGTAACCCGCGATGAGGGCATAGACAAGCGCGCGGACCTTGCCCTTGCCCTGAGGCGTCGGCACGCCTGTGGTGACATGCAGGTTGCCGTCACCCAGATGACCGAGGACATGCAGCCCGAGATTATCCGGCACCTCTTCATCGAGGCGGCGCTGCACCTCGTTGACGAAGGCCTCCATGCTGGCAACGGGAAGGGAGACGTCGAAATCGACCATCGTCTTGAAGAGCAGCATCTCGGCTTCGAAGTCTTCGCGGATCTTCCACAGCTCGGAGCGCTGGCGCGACGAGGTCGCGATCACCGCATCGGCGATGAGACCGGTTTCCAGCGCCTGGCCGACCACCCGCTCGAAAAGCCCGGCATCCTCCTCGGGATCGAACCCTTCGGATTCGCACAGGATGTAGTACGGATAGCGGCCTTCGATCGGCGAGCGGCCGCCGAGAAGCGCGTCGACATTGGAATGGAAGAATTCGGCCCACATGATTTCGAACGACGACAGCGTGCCGTGCAGATCGCGACGCATCAGCCCGAGCGTCTCGGCGACCGCGTCGAAGCTCTCGAAGGCGAGCAACGCGGTGTTGACCGACCGCGGCGCCGGATGCAGCCTGAGCACGGCCCGTGTGATGACGCCAAGCGTGCCCTCGGATCCGATGAAGAGGTGCTTCAGGTCGTAGCCGGTATTGTCCTTTGTGTAGGGCGTCAGGTGGCTCAGCACCGTCCCATCGGCAAGCACGCATTCGAGCCCCAGGACCTGATCGCGCGCAACGCCATACCGCAGGGCCTGAAACCCTCCCGCATTGGTGGCAAGCGCGCCCCCGATCATTGCGCTTCCCCGCGCGCCGAAATCGAGACCGAAACGCAGGCCTTCGGCCGCGCAGCGCTGCTGGACAGCCTCGACGATCGCACCGGCGCCGACCTCGATCGTCATGCCCTTCCGGTCGGGCGCGCCGATATGGTTGAGGCGTTCGAGCGAGATCAGCAGGGTCTCGCTGTTAGATTGAGTCGCCCCGACAAGGTTGGTGCGCCCGCCCTCGAAGATGACCGCCTGCCCATGCTCGTGGCAGAGCGCCAGAATCGCAGAAAGCTCGACCGTGTCGGCAGGTTTTACAAGGCCGAGCGCCTGCGTCGGGGTGTTGATCCAGAAATCCTGTGGCCGGTCACGTAGCGTCGTTGCGTCGATGACATTGCGCGCGCCGACGATTTGTCGTGTATCCTCAAGATCGATCATGTGCCCTGCCCTGTCGAAAACGCTGCCAAATCCCTGACCAGCCCGCGGCCCGACGCCTGGATGAACCCCATGTCCGAGCCGATGGTGAAGAGGCAATAGCCCATCTCGATCAGTTCCGGAATGGCCGAGATCGCCGACACGTCGATGGCCGCCAGCTTTCCCGCGCGTTTTACGGCATCGGCCGTGCGCTGCAGCACATCACGCATCTCGCCGTCGAACCGGCCAATCGGCAGGCCGAGGGACGACGCGAGGTCGGCGGGTCCGACGAACAATACGTCGAACCCCTCGACGGCCAGGATGTCCTCAAGGTTGGCGAGACCCTCGGCGCTTTCCAACTGCAGGATCAGGGTCGTGGCGTCATTGGCTTCGGCGAGATAGGTCTCGAAAGCCTCGTAGTAACCGGACGCCCGCCATGGGCCGATGCCTCGCATGCCAGCCGGCGCATATTTGCCGGCGGCCACGATGGCGCGGGCTTCCTCGGCGGTCTCGATCATCGGCACCATGAGGCCCGATACGCCAGCATCAAGCGCAGCCTTTATATCGGCTGCCGACTTCGACCGCGGCCGAAAGATGGTGGGCGTCCCATGCAGTTCGGCAGACGGCAGAAGGCTTGCCAGATCCTGCACGCCGATGGGCGAGTGCTCGCCATCAAGGAGCAGGAAGCCAAACTGCGACCGCGCCATCAGTTCGATGACCGTGGGATGGGGAATGCCGACCCATGCGCCGAAAATGGGTTGGTCGCTGCGAAGTCGCGCTTTCAGGCTCTTGGCCAGAGTGAGTGGCATTGGCTTGCTCTTTGAAATCAGGATCTGGAAAAGGCGGTGTTGTCCCGGCCCTGTCCGGAGAGCCGGGCAAAGACCTTGGTGATGACCACCGCCATGAGAATGTAGATGGCGGAAATGAGAAGAAGAGGCTCGTAGGTCAGGTATGTCTGCTGACGCACCTGGGCTGCCACCGAATAAACGTCGATGACCGTGATCGTCGCCACCAGCGGCGTCGCCTTGAGCTGGAGGATCGTCTCGCCGGCGAGCGTCGGCATTGCCCGCTTGAAGGCCTGCGGCAGCCAGATGCGGCGAAACATCAGCAAACCGGACATGCCGTAGGCCTTGGCCGCATCGAGTTGACCCTTCGGCACCCCCTTGAACGCCCCGCGAAAGACTTCACCCTCATACGCGGCATAGGAAAGGGTGAGGCCCAGGAATGCATAGGGCCACGCTTGCCGCAGGATCGGCCAGAGTGCGGAGTCACGGATCCAGGGAAACTGCGGAAACAGCGATCCAAGGCCATAATAGAGCAGCCAGAGCTGAAGGAGCAGCGGCGTTCCGCGAATGACGGTGCAGAAGGCGCGCGCGGGCAGGGCAAGCCATTTCGGGCCGACGACCTGTACGAGGCCGATGGGGATGGCCAGCAGCATGCCGAGCGAACTGGTGACGACCACCAGAAGCACGGTCATGCCCAGGCCGCGCAGCAACAAGGGATAATAGGTTTCGAGCCAGTCCCAGCGCATTTGCAGCGCCGCATAGGTTCCGAAGAGAATGGCAGCGATAACGGGCGTCAGCGTCCCGGCATCCAGCCACCGGCGCCGTGTGCCGGCCCGCGCTTCACGGGCGGTCGCATCCAGCGCGCTAGACATGGGCCGTGCCCCTTGTTGCCCGCGCCTCCAGACGGCGCGAGAGCAGATTGGAGATCATCGTGGCGAGCAGATACATGCAGCCCGCCGCGAAGAAGAAGGTAAAATAGGCCTTGGTGGTGCCCGCCGCCTGACGGGTGACTTGCGTCAGTTCGCCAAATCCGAGCACTGCGAGCAGCGCCGTGTCCTTCATCGCGATCAGCCAGAGGTTGGAAAGTCCCGGCAGCGCGAAGGGCAGCATCGCAGGAAGCGTGATACGGCGAAGGGCCAGCCAGGACGACATGCCGTAGGCTTGTGCCGCTTCGATCTGGCCGCGCGGCACCGAAAGAATGGCGCCGCGGATGACCTCGGTAGAGTAGGCGCCCTGGACGACGCCCAGCACGACAATGCCGGCAATCGCGCCGTTGAAATCGATCTTCGCCTGGCCCAAGGCCGTTAGAACACCGTTGATCAGATCGGCGCCAGCGAAATAGACGACGAGGATCAAAACGAGTTCGGGCACCGAGCGAACGATCGTTGTGTAGAGGTCGAGGGCCTGGCGCGTCACCGCCCCGCCGGAGAGCTTGCCCAGCGCGCCGGCTATGCCGATCAAGAGCCCGAGGCCGAAGGCGCCGAGCGCGATGGTGAGGGAGCGTGCCAGGCCGACGAGCATGGCGCTTCCCCACCCTCCCGTCGTCAGCAGCGCGATGCTGCCGGCGGCGGGAGACCAGATCATGTCGAACAGTTCTTTAATCGTCGTTCTCCAGCAACGTCGGTGAAAACGCGAACCGGCCCTTGGCCTCAGTCGCCGCCGTAGATGTCGAAGTCGAAGTACTTCTTGGTGATGGCGTCATAGGTGCCGTTCTTGCGAATGGCCGCGATGGCGTCGTTGATCTTCGCCTTGAGCGCATCGTCACCCTTGCGCAGGCCGACGCCATAACCCTCTCCGAGCGTCGACGGATCGCGCTTGAGAACCCCCTTGGATTCGCAGCATTCCGCGCCGGACGCCGACTTGAGGAACTCGTTCATGGCGACCACGCCGTCGATCGCGACATCGATGCGGCCGGCGGCGAGATCCTGATAAACCTCGTCCTGCGTGTTGTAGCCCCTGATCTCCGATGCGTTCGCGCCGAAATTCTTTTCGGCATAGGCCTGCTGGCCAGTCGAGACCTGCACGCCGATGATCTTGCCGTCCATGCTCTCGGGCGTCGTGTCGACGGTGGCCGACTTGGCCGCGACGACGACGGTCGAGACCTCGTAGTACTTGTTGGAGAAATCGATGACCTTGCGGCGCTCGTCGTTGATGCGCATCGAGTTCATGATCATGTCGATCTTGCCGCCCAGCAGCGCTGGAATGATACCCTCCCAGGCGACCGGCACGCGCTCGCAATCGAGCTTGGCCTCGGCGCAGACGGCATCGATGATCTCGACTTCCCAGCCCGTCCAGTAGCCGTTCGCATCCGCGACCCAGAAGGGCGGGTAGGCTTCCGGCGCAAAGCCGACGCGCGTCTTTTCGGCATGCGCCGTGCCACCCATGGCAAGCAGGGCGCCGGCCATCATTCCAAGCATATATTTTTTCATGTCATTCCCCTTTTTTGGACTGTTAATGGAAGCTGCCCAGAAACCGGGCGAGGCGCTCGGATTTGGGATTGCCGAAGACCTCCGCCGGTGGTCCGGCTTCCTCGACGAGGCCGCCATGCAGGAACAGGACCTGGTTGGAAACGTCGCGCGCGAAGGACATTTCGTGGGTAACGAGGATCATCGTCCTGCCTTCCTCGGCAAGCTCGCGGATGACCCTCAGCACCTCGCCGACGAGTTCGGGATCGAGTGCGGAGGTCGGCTCGTCGAACAGCATGGCAAGCGGCTGCACCGCCAAGGCCCGGGCAATGGCGCCGCGCTGCTGCTGGCCGCCCGAGAGAAAGGCCGGATAGACATCGCGCTTGTCGTAGAGGCCGACGCGTTCAAGCAGCCGCAGCCCCTCGTCGACCGCCTGCTTGCGGTCCACGCCCAGCACGTGAACCGGCGCCTCGATGACGTTTTCAAGGAGCGTCATGTGGTTCCACAAATTGAAGCTCTGGAACACCATGGCAAGCCGCGCGCGGATGCGGCGCATCTGCGCCTTCGACACCGGCTCCCTGTTGCCGTGGCCATCGGGTTTGAAGGCGATCGCCTCGCCATCGACCCGGATCTCGCCACCGGTCGGATGCTCCAGACAGTTGAGACAGCGAAGAAAGGTCGACTTGCCCGATCCGCTTCCACCGATCAGCGAAATCACATCGCCCTTGTTGGCCGTCAGGCTGACGCCGCGCAGGACTTCGAGGTTGCCGAACGTCTTGCGAATACCGTCCGCGTGAAGCATTTCCATCTTCAACCCTCTCCCGGCCAGCTGGATATCCTGCAAACAGGATTTGACTGTCGAATAGAGCTAGTCCAAAGAAGACGGGCTGTGACTAGCAAAAAAACTCACATTTGGATGAATTCAGCTCATGCGAGACATGCGTCGCTTCATCCCTTCGGGGAACCTGCTCTACGTGTTCGACGCCGCCGCGCGACTGCAGAGTTTCACGAAAGCCTCAGAGGAACTGAACGTCACGCCGGCGGCCATCAGCCATGCGATACGACAGCTCGAAACGGGACTGGGCGCTTCACTTTTTCACCGCAAGCACCGCCAGTTGCAGCTGACGGATGACGGCGAAAAGCTTTTTCGGTCGGTGGAAAGCGGGCTCGACCAGATCGAACGCACGGCGATCGAGATCCATTCGACGGCGGCGTCCGACATCAAGGTCTATGCCTCGATAACCGTAGGCACCTACTGGCTTTTGCCGAGGATATCGACCTATCCCAGCCACGATGCGCGCATCGAGATGCAGCTCTACAATTCCGACAAGAAACTCGATCTGCCGGCGGACGGCGTGTCGATGGCGATCACCAATGGACGGGTGGACTGGCAGGGCTATGAGGTCCTGCCCTTCACGGCGGAAACGATGTTTCCGGTCTGCAGCCCCGGTTATCTCGAAAAGCACGGGCCTCTGTCATCGCTTGCGGATCTGCCGGCCCATAATCTCCTCCATCTCGATAGCCATTATCACGAAGGCGCGACATGGCGGGAATTCCTTGGCCATTACGGCCTGAACTACACGCTGCCGGGCGGCGTCTCGACATTCAACAACTACATCCTGGTGGTTCATGCCGTGCTGTCAGGCGTGGGGATCGGCCTCGGGTGGCAGCATTCGGTCGGCGACCTCGTCGCCAGCGGCGCCCTGGTGCGCCCGCTGAAGGAAGCCCAGACAACCACGAACGATTTCTTCCTCGTCTACCGCAAGGGACGCCCCCTGACGCCGCGCGCCGCGGGCGTGCGCGACTGGCTCCTCGGACTAGGGTCGCTCAAGGCGTCCTAGCGCGGTGGGCTTTCATGTGGGATTGTCTGTCGTTGAGGCAATGCCGTCCCGCGGCCATCGCTGAAGGGCCTCCCGGCCCGCATCGGTGAGGCCGTAGATGCCGCGGTCGAGCCGCTCGAACCAGCCATAGACATTGGACAGCAGGATCTTTCCGGCATCCGGCGTGCCCGCCCTGACGTCGCGCACCCGCATCGGGCCCGATGCCAGGGCCGTGGCGCAATCGAGCGCCTGCTGGCGGTAGGCCGTCATCAGCGGCGTGCGCGTGCTCCCGCCCAGCGCCGGGTCGCCGCGTCGTTTCTGATGTTCGCGCATGAGCCTGGAGCGACGCTTCGGGTTGGTCCGCGGCATCGGCGACACGGAGCCGACGATGATACTGACCTCGCCGGTGTCCGAAAGGCCGAGCATGCCGATGCCAAGCCGGCGGCAGAGATCGCGGTAGCGCTTGTCCGCCTCGCGGCCCCTGCCCTTGGCCGAGACCCGCGCCGCGATCCAGACCTCGTCCGCCGCGGCCGCGCGATCGACGGCCTGAAGGATGAGCTCCAGATTGAAGCTCATCTTCAGCTCGCAGACCACGACAACAGGCGGATCGCCCTCGCTCAAACCGACAAGGTCGCATCCCCCGATTTCGCCCTTGACGGTATAACCTGCCTTTTCGAGAAAGCCTTTGACCGGCAGATAAAGCGACGTTTCCATGGGCCCGCGGAATTCATTGGGAATCGGGCCATATCTACATCGATCCGCCCGCATGTGACAGCCACTATCGTCAGGGCCCAGGCCGTTGTCCCGGTGCCCTAGACGCGCGAACCCGATAGCGCCAGATCGCCGACGACTTTCACCCGCACCCGCAGCGGATTGCCCGGAATGTAGGACAACGGCACGTCTTCGACATCGAGCAGCTCGATGCTCTCAGGATTTGCGCCCGCCGTCGCCGCGCGGGCGTCGGCGATCTCGCGGGCCTCGTTGATGGCTTCCTCGCGGGAGACACCGTAGAAAACCTGATCGCACTCCCCGCTCACCTGCGCCATCGCGGCACCGATAGCATTGGCGACGCCGGCGTGCTCCACCTTGATGATCCTCGCGACACCAGGCAGGCTGTCCGGCACCAGCGCGGCACCACCGCCAACGGCGATGACGGGAATATCGGCCGCGCTCGTCTTCATGCGGTCGACGAGATCGGCGAGACGGCTCCGGATCCACGCTTCGACATGAGCGGCAAGGTGGTCCGATACGTCTGCGACCAGGTCCGCATTGCCGAACGCCATGCGCCCGATGCGGACAGCAATGTCCGTCAGGGTGAGCGTATCGCCGCCCCGCACGCGCGCCTTCTCGGAAATGCGGTAACCGACGCTGGTGGGCCCGATCTTTCGCGTCTCGGGATCGATGATCGTGCCCCCGCCGAGCGCGACCGCGATCACGTCCGGCATGCGGAAGAACGTGGCCACGCCCCCGATATCCACCCGCGAATTGGCCTCCCGGGGGAAGCCGCCCACGAGCATGCCGGCATCGGTGGTCGTGCCGCCGACATCGAGCACGATCGCCTCGTCCAGACCTGAGAGCATCCGCGCCCCGCGCATGCTGTTCGTCGGGCCTGAGGCGAAGCAGAGCACGGGATAGCGCGCCGCATGCGCTGCCTGCATCACCGTGCCGTCGTTCTGCGTGAGGTAGAGCGGCGCCGTCAGGCCACTGTCGGCGATGGACGCCTCGAACGCCGCGACCGTCTGGCGGGCGAGCGCATGCAGCGCGCTGTTGAGGATGGTGGCGTTCTCCCGCTCGATCAGTCCGATACGTCCCAGCTCGCTCGACAGCGTGACCGTCACGTCGGGCGCGACATCCGCCAGGATGGCGGCGGCCTCTTCCTCGCAGGCCGCCGTCAGCGGTGAGAAGACAGCGGTGATCGCTGCGGCGCCGACGCCGCTGTCGCGGATCTCCTGCGCGATCTTTCGCATGTGCTCGCGGTCGAACTCGACGATCTTGCGGCCGTCGAATTCGTGTCCGCCGCGGATCAGGAAGACCGGTCCCTCCACGGCGACGCGCAGGTCCTCCGGCCATGCCTGCATCGGCACGATGCTGTGGGCGGCCGGCAGGCCGATGCGGATGACGGCAACCCTCGACAGGCCGCGCCGCTCGATCACCGCATTGGTGAAATGCGTGGTGCCGATCATGATGGCATCGACGCCTGCGCCCTTCCCGTCGCGACCTTCCAGAATATGGTTCAGCGCCGCCTTGATCCCGCTTGTCACATCGGCAGTGGTGGCGGTCTTGATCGACCGGAGAATGCGCTCGCCTTCCAACAGGACGGCATCCGTGTTGGTGCCGCCGACATCGATGCCGATCCGTTTCATGGCGCCGTCTCCGTGAAGGGCTGATAGTCGAAGTCGAAACCGAAGGCGCGCGGGCCGACCACGGCGAGGCCTTCCGGGCTGGTCATGATAGCATCGGCCGGCAGGGCGACCACTTTCACCCGCTGCCCGTAGCGCAGAACCTCGGTGCCGACGGCTTCTGCGCTTTCCTCGTCAAGGACCGTGATGAGGTCTGGAACGCAGGCGACGCGCACGCCATCGAGCCATGCCGCGGAGAATTCGTTCTGGAAGTCTATCTCCAGCTGGCGGCCTTCGAACAGGCCGTTGCCGCTCACGACGGCCCGCCCGCGCACGAACCCATCCGTCGTGCGCCTGGAAACGTCGTGCACCTTGCCTGAGAAGAGGAGTTTGCCCTTCTCCACATCGAGCACGGCCTCGACCGGATCGGTGCCCGACCGTTTCGCCGCCAGAACGGCATTGCCGATGCCGAGTGCGCGGCCGATGGAATTGAGAATGGCGTGGTCCTTGATTTCCCGGCCCGTGCGCGGCGCCGCACACGTGCCGGCGATCGAGCCGAGTTCGACGACGATCTTGCGGCCGATCCGCTCGATGCGGGTGGCGTTTTCCGCTTCCGGGATCAGCACGGCATTGTCGCGCACGTCGGCGATGGCAAAGGGTGCGACCGGGAGGCCGCGGATGGCGAAGCTTGCCATCTGCGCCTCGGGGAACGCCCGGCCCATCGTATCGGCATCGACGACCGGCAGGCCAAGCTCCATGGCGACGAGCAGGGCAAAGAAGGCGTTCTCACCACCGATCTCGATGGACATGATGGCATCGAAAGGTTTGCCGCAATGGGCTTCCATCAGGCGAACGGCCTTGCAGATCGCCACGGGCTCCGGCAGCCGTTCCTTCGTGACGAGCGGCGCGCCCATGATGCAGACGACCGCGATACGGGCATCGTCGGCCAGCTCCTGCGGATCGAGGATCGTCACCCGCTTGCCGCGCCGGTAATCTGCTTCCGCGCACATCAGCTCCAGATGGGGATGGTTGCCGCCACCGGTTCCCAGGACACCGGCGCCGATCGCCAGCGCCTCCAGTTCGTCGAATTCGAGTTCACGCATTCTTTGGTCCATTCGTGGGGGCGGTAAGATCAGCGGGCGACCAGCCAGGACAGCGACCCGTCCCAGTGAAACAGCACAGTCGACCCGCGTTCGGGCGGCGGCTTGAGTCCCTGTTCGTGCGCGACGAACAGCGAGCCGTCGGCTAGACGCCCGACAATCTGCTGCACGGCGCCGGAAAACAGCACTTCCGTCACCATAGCCTCGATGGCCGGACCCGGCGCCTGGCCGCCGAGTGCCGACGTGGCAACGCATTCGGGACGCACGACCAGCGAGACCTTGTCGCCGATGGCGCGGTCCTTCACGGCGTCCGACCCGATGCCGCTCAGGGGCAGCCCACGGAAAAGCAGGGCACCAGCCGGCCCGACTTCGGCATCGATCAGGTTGGCGCCGCCGACGAAATCCGCAACGAAGCGCGTGGCCGGCCGGCGATAAAGGGTCTCGGGATCGGCGAACTGCTCGACGCTGCCCGCGTTCATGACGGCGATGCGGTCGGAAAGCGTCAGCGCCTCTTCCTGGTCATGGGTGACGGCGACAAAGGTCAGCCCGAGCTCACGGTGGATCTTCTTCAGCTCGGCCTGCATCTGCTTGCGCAGTTTCATGTCCAGCGCGCCAAGCGGCTCATCGAGCAGCAAGACGGATGGCCGCACCACGAGCGCGCGCCCCAGCGCCACGCGCTGCGCCTGGCCACCCGAAATCTCGCTGACGCGCCGCCCGCCGTAGCCGCTCAGGTTGATCAGCGCGAGCATCTCATCGACGCGGCGTGCGATTTCCGCACGTTCGACCTTGCGCATCCGCAGGCCGAAGGCGATGTTTTCGGCGATCGTGCGGTGCGGGAACAGCGCATAGTCCTGGAAGACCATCGCGGTATCGCGCTTGTAGGGCGCAAGCCCCACCACCGACTTTCCACCGATCCGCACATCGCCCGTCGTCGGCTCGGCAAAACCGCTGATCATGCGCAGCAGCGTGGATTTCCCGCAGCCGCTCGGGCCCAGAATGGTCACGAACTCGCCGTCGCGCACGTCCATGGACACGCCCCGGATCGCGGTGGTCTCGCCATAGGACTTGGTGATGGCGTCGATCTCGACGGCCGGAGGCTTGGTATTGGTCATGAGGTCTGTACTTTGCTGGTGAGACGCGTCTGACGGATGACCCAGAGCTGTGAAACGAGGCTGATGGCGAGCGTCACCAGAATGATGACCGAGGAGAGCGCGTAGACCTTCGGCGAAATCACCTGCCGTAGCGAGGTCCAGATGGTGATCGGCAGCGTTTCGGTGAAGCCGGCGACGAACCAGGCCACGACGAATTCCCCGAAGGCATCGGTGAAGGCAAGCATGAACACCGATATCAGGGCCGGTCGCACCAGAGGCAGGATGACCTCGCGGAACACGACCAGTTCGCTTGCGCCAAGGTTCATCGCGGCCTCGATATAGCTGCGCCGGAAACCGAGGAAGCGGGAATAGAGGATAAGCGTCGCGTAGCTCGACGTGATCGTGGTGTGGGCGAGAATGATCGCCGGCTCGCCCACGAGATCAGGGGCCGAGCGCAGCAGGATGACCAGGCCGAGCCCCAGCACGAGTTGCGGCAGGACGACCGGCCCCAGAACCATGGCCATCACGAGAGATTTGAAGCGGATCGGGAGCCACGCCAGCACCATGGCGGCCGGCATGGCCAGCAGCGTCGAGAGAATGGCCGAGACGACGGCCAGCCTCAGGCTGGTCAGGAGCGATCCTGTCAGCTTCTGGTCCCGCAGGGCTTCGACGAACCATCCCGTCGTCAGCGTGTCGAGCGGCAGGCCGGGGATCGGCTTGGCATCGAAGGCGAAGAGCACGATGACGGCGATCGGAAGATACAGGAACAGATAGATCAGCACCGCATAGAGGCTGAGCAGCGCGAAGCCGCCCCTCTCCTGCGGCGACCTGGGACGTGCGCTCATAGCTTTTCCCCGCTTGCCTTGCGGAACCATTTCATCGACACGGCCAGCAGCGCGAAGACGATGACCAGCATGACGATCGAGATGGCCGCACCCGCGGGCCAGTCGAGCCGGCGCTGGAACTGGTCCTGGATGACCTGCGACATCATCAATTGCTTGCCGCCGCCAAGCAGCGCCGGCGTCACGAACTCGCCGAGACCGAAGATGAAGCAGAACACCGCGCCGACAATCAGCCCGGGCAGCGACAGAGGAAACGTCACTTCCCAGAAGGCGCGCATCGGCCCGGCGTTCAGGTCCTTCGCGGCCGCGATCCAGTTGTCCTCGATGGCATCGATCGAGGCATAGAGCGGCAGCACGTAAAGCGGCAGATAGGCATAGACGAGGCCGATGGACGTCGCGACCGGAGAATAGAGCAGGAAGCCGAGCGGCTGGTCGATCAGCCCGATCGACAGCAGCGACTGGTTGATGACGCCGTTCTCGCCGAGCAGAAGCCGCCAGGCCGCAACGCGCATGACGATGCTGATCCAGAACGGTGCGATGACCGCGATCAGCAGCAGACCCTTGAGCCGCCCGGCTTTCTTGGCGATGAAATACGCGATCGGATAGGCCAGCACCGCACAGGCAATCGTCACGAAAGCCGCTGTCTGCACGGACAGAAGGAGCGCACGCCACATCGCGCCGTTGGTGAAGACCGCGATATAGTTGGCGAAAGTGAAATCCGGCACCATGCGGTAGTTGCGTGTGCGCCAGAAACTGATCACCAAAAGCAGGATGACGGGGACGACGAAGAAGACGAACTGCCACAGCATGAGCGGCGCAATGCCCGCAGCTGCAAACCGTCGCCGGCGCTTCTCGGCCGATCCGGCACCGGCCTGCATCATCGTCCGACCCGCGCTTGCCATCACGCGAACTCGTATTCGCGACGATCGAAGGCCGGGCGCGGATAAGCCATCTTGGAATGGCTCAAGCCGGTCGCGACCATGGCACGAGCGAAATGGAGCGCAACCTTGCCCGGATCGATAACCGGGATATAGGCGCCGAAATGCGCCTTGAGGGCGTCTTCGATGGTGATCGCCATATCGAAGCCGGTGCCTGTGCAGCCCATGACGAAGGCCTCGGCGCCGTCACGCTCGACGCTGTCGATGCATTCCGCCACGATGTGGGCGACATGGCTTTCGTTGAGATCCATGACGCTCGCATCCGCCGAGCGCACCGAGGCGAGGTTCGACGACAGGCCGTAATGGGAAACCGTGCGGCGGATCAACGAGAAGAACGGCTTCTCCGTGATCACCACGGTGAAGCGCGTCGAGAGCATGGCGGCCATGTGCAGCGCCGCCTCGCCCTCCCCGACGACCGGAATGGACACCAGTTCGCGCGCGCCGACGAGGCCAGGATCGGTGAAACAGGCGATGGTGCAGGCGTCGACGCGATCGGCCTCGGCCTCTTGCGCCAGCTTCATCACCTCGGGCGCGGCCAGCGTCGAATCGAAGCCGCATTCGATGGAGTTGGTGCCGCGCCTGAGCGGCACGGCCGAGATTGTCACCCCGTCGCCCGCGAAGGATCGATACTCCTTCTCGGCCTTCCCAACCAGTTCGTCGCTATCGAGAACCGGGACGATCACACGGATATGCATGGCAAATTCCCTTATGCGCCGTCTGTTCAGCCGGCCTTGAATGTCTGCCAGGCATCGGCCCAGGCCATGTCGTCGACGGGCGCCTGGCTCATCGTGCATTTGGAAACCCATTCCTCCATCATGTCGAGGCCAAGCGCCTTGACCTGATCGGCGGTGAGCAGATCCTTGACCTTGGAATTGGTGACCGCGAACTTGTCGGCCCCCCATGCCATCTGCTTCATGGCCTTGGCGCTCGTCATGTAGTCGATATAGGCCAGGGCAGACGCAAGGTGCTCCGTGCCGCGCACGATCTGAAGCGTTTCCATCCACATCGCGCCGCCCTGCCTGGGAATGGCGAGATCGACATTGCCGCCGGACAGGCGGGCCGTCGTGCGCACGTTGTCGCTCGATGAACCCCAGACCATCCAGGCCTCGCGGTTGGCCAGGTCTGTCTTGACCGTACCCATGTCGCTCTGCAGGGCACGCATGTTCGGACGGAAGGCGATCATCTTGTCGAGGATCTTCTGCAGATCGTCGCCGGTCGCGGTTTCCGGCGTCTCCATGCCCAGCCATTTGCCGGTCATCCAGAGATAGAGTTCCGGCCAGTCGATGATCTCCACCCGGCCCTTCAGCGACGGATCCCATGCAAGCTCTGCGTCGAGTGCGGCTTCTGCGGAGATCTTGTCGGGCCAGTAGACGAAGCCGTTCACGCCGAAACGGGTCGGGATGGCGTAAACCTGACCGTCATACATGGTCTCGGGCCGATTGCGGAACATCGGCATGGTCTCTTCGATCGAGGCAAGCTTGGCCGTCTCGATGGGCAGGGTCAGGCCCGCTTCCGCGAACTTCGAGGTCCAGACAACGTCCGGGTTGATGACGTCGAACTTGACCGTGCCGGCCTGTACGAGGCTGAGCTGGGCACCGTTGCTCTCGGCTTCCTTGACGTTGAGCTCAATGCCGGTGAGCTCGGTGAAGCCCTTCATCAATTCGGGATCATTGTAGCCGGACCATGCCAGCACGTTGAGCGGGCCCGTCAGCTTCTGCTCGTTCGCGAAAGCGGGCCTGGTCAGGTCGACCTGCGAGGCGATGGTCGCGAACAGTGCGGCATTGGCACCGTGACGCAGGAGCTCCCGGCGCGAGAGGTTGAACGGCTTTGCGCGCTTGCTGTCATCGATCATCTGGACATTCCCCTGAGCTGGCGCCTTTTGGCGACCTTAATTGATTAGAAATCGCGCACTCACAATAGACAATTGCCCATTCCGGTATCCATAGTGACCGCAGTCACCGCCCGTCGCCCGGGTGGCGTGCCTGTGCAGGAGCCGGCATGAAAATTGCGTCGATGGATGAAACACCGCTGAAAGACCCGTTCATGTCCAAGAGCATGCCCCTATCGACAGCGTCCGGCCTGCCCCAGGGTTTCGGCGCATTGATGGCCGCCGCGCTTCGCAATCTCGGTCATCCCAACTTCTACGAAAGCATGGTCGAATTCGTGCGGCAGATGATCCCGTGCGACCTCTGGATCATCGCCCGTTACGATGCGCTGAGCAAACCGCTGATCGTCTCCGAAAACGGCATGAACGTGAACGCCAAGGCGCTGTATTCCGACAGGATGTGGCAGCACGATCCGCTCTCCAAGAGAACGGACCAGGCCGATGCGCGGGTGTTCAGCCTGGGCCAACTGCGCAGCAACGGCACCCTCGACAGGGTCTATGCCCGCTATGTCGATTCCACGCTCGGCATCGAGGACGAGCTGGCTCTGCTCTTTCCGATCAGCGACGGCAGCTTTCTCGCTCTTTGCCTCGACCGGCAGGGCAATCTCTTCTCGCAGGAGGAACTGGCGCTGGCGCGCGAGTTGCAGACCATGCTGGTGGAGATGCACAACCAGCATATCCTGCGTGCGATCGATCGTCAGGTTTCGCTGTTCCTGCATCACAACACCAGCGGCAAGCCCGAAGTCATGATCATGAACGCCAACAACACGGTGCTCTACCAGTCGGATACCTGGTCGCTCGCCGCCGCCCAGGCCTTCGACCGGGAGCCCCAGCCGGCGGAAATCGGTTCCGTCCGCATCGCCGAAACGTCCGGCCGCGATGGCTGGTCGCTGACACGGCTGAATGACGACTGCCCCGACGCGATCCTGGCCGGCGCCGAGGTCTATCTGCTCCGACGCAATAGCTTCGGTCTCGACGACCGCCTCTCCCATTTCGCGCGCGTTCATCAGCTGACCCAGCGGCAACAGGAAATTCTCGCCCTTTCCTTGAAGGGATATTCCAACGCCGCGATCGCCGCGCAGCTCAACATCACCACCGGCGGTGTCAAGAACCACAAGCTCAGGCTTTACGAGAAGCTGGACATCACCACCGAACGCGAGCTGATCTCGGCCGTGCTCTCCCATCTGTGACCCCGCATCCGCGGTATCATGTGGCCGCTGGTGACTGCGGGCATCATTGCCTATCGATGTCTGCCATGCCGATCTGCGCGTCGAACGCAATCATCGGAAGCAACCCACGATGACCATCGACACAGCATTCCTCTCGGTCGGCGAACTGGCGGCCGGCTACAGGTCCGGCGCCTTCACGCCGCTCGATGCCTGCCGCCAGGCGCAGGACCGGCTTGCCCGCCTGGAACCTGATCTCAACGCTTTCATCGAGCCGATGACCACGGAGGTTCTCGACCAGGCGAAGCGGTTGACGGAGGAGCTGCGGCAGGGGCGGGACCGCGGGCCGCTGCATGGCATCCCGGTTGCAATCAAGGACATCATCGACGTCGCCGATGTCAGGACGACCTTTGCCACAAAGGCCGTGCCGCCGCGGCATGCCGCGCGCGATGCCGAATGCGTGGCGCGCCTGCGCGCGGCCGGTGCGATCCTCTTCGGCAAGACCAACCTCCTGGAATTCGCCGCCGGCGTGGCGCATCCCGCTTTCGGCCAGACGAACAATCCGCACGATCCAAGCCGCACGGCCGGCGGATCGAGCGGTGGATCGGCGGCGGCCGTTGCCGCCGGCATCGTGCCCCTGGCGCTTGGGACGGATACCGGCGGCTCCATCCGGGCCCCTGCCGCCTATTGCGGCGTCATCGGCTTCAAGCCGAGCTTTGCGGCCTTCTCTCTGGACGGCGTCTATCCGCTTTCTCCCTCTCTCGATCACCTCGGCCTGTTTGCCCGAAGCAGCGCCGACGCAAGCATCGCCCTTTCCGTCCTTAACCCCGGCGTGGCCCCCGCCCGCCCGAGTCTGAAGCCGTTGCGCCTCGGGATCGTTGGGAACCAATGGTACCATCGCGCCGTGCAGGCCGATGTGCGCGCCGCCCTTGATGCGGCACGCCTGTCGCTCGAGCGGGCCGGCGTGGCGCTGACAGAAATCCAGCTTCCCGATCCTGCCGGGATGGCGACCGCCCTGCTTGATATCCTGATGCCGGAAGCGGCCGTCATCCACAGGACGACGATGGCCAAGAGGGCGGACGGCTTTGCGCCGGGAACACGCGATCTCCTTGAGACCGGAATGACGGTGCCGGCAACGCGCTATATCGAAGCCATCGAAAAACAGCGGCGCTGGTTCGGCGAATTCGAACGCGTGATGGCCGATCTCGATGCCGTGATCGCCCCGACCGTGCCATTCACGGCGCCAGACAGGGACCCTGCCCTCTCGACGGAAGGGGATGACGAGATCATCTCGCTGACGCACGCCAACCTGACGGGCGCTCCCAGCGTTTCCTTGCCTCTGCGCATCCAAGGCGCCATGCCCGTAGGGTTTATGGTGACTGCCGCACGCAATCGCGACAGCGATCTGCTGTCGATCTGCGAGGCCGTCGAAGGAATTTTCTCGCAAACGGCCTGAAACGGCGATCGGCGGACCCGGCGGCGCTTCCTGGCCATGACTTTTACCGCTCGTTAACCATGATTGCTTAGGGATTGTTATCTATCCCGCCGATGGGTGGCGGCGCGACAAGCATCGACGGCCCCATGAAACGTCAACCGCTCCAGGCCTATTCCCGACGTATCGGCTTGTTCACGGCACTGGCATCCGTCACCCTGGTCACGCCGTCCCACGCCCAGTCGGTCTGGTCAGGCAGCACGAACAACGAGTTCAGCACCGGATCGAACTGGATCCCGTCCCCACCGGGCGAGAACGACACGGCCGAGGTCGATACCGGCTCGCCCATAGTCACCGACAGTGCCACGGTCGGAAAGCTCGACATCGATGGCGGCAATGTCACGATCAGCAACACCGGCAGCCTGACCGTCAAGAACGGCACGACGATCCAGTCCGGCAGCCTCGGCATCAATGCCGATGGCGTGATGAATTCGAATGTCGAGCTCAATGACGGCAGCCTGTTCATTGACGGCACTCTCAATGGGAAGCTGACCCTCAACAAGGGCAACGTCTCCGTCAACGGCGCGCTCGGCAGCGCCGCCGTCGGCGACACGACGGCGCTGACCAACAACGGCACGGTCGGCGATGTCTCAGTGTCCTCGGGCGGCACCTTCACCAACAACAATGGCGCATCCGCCGGCACGCTGACGAATGCGGGAACCGCGAGCAATGCCGGCACGCTCGACGCACTGAACAACACGGCCGGCACGTTCACGAACGATGGCGAGATCACCGGAAACGTCAGGGCGACCGGCGGGACGGTGACGAACAATTTCGTGATCACCGATGCCGATGTCGCCGCCGCCGCGATCTTCATCAACAACTCCAATGGTATCGCTGGGAATGTGCGCAACGCCGGCACCGCGTCGAATGCGGGCAGCATCGCCTCCCTCCGAAACGATGCGGGCTCCTTCACCAACAACAACGACGGCGAGGTCACGGGCAGAACGACCGTGACCGGCGGCGGCGTGACCAACAACGGAACGCTCGACGATGTCGTCGTGGGTTCGGGCGGCGTCTTCACCAATGCCAGCAATGCAACGGCGGGCGCGGTCACCAATGCCGGCAATGCGTCCAACGCCGGAACCATCGCCTCCCTGACCAACACGGCGGGAAGCTTCACCAACAACACCGACGGCGAGATTACCGGACAGACCAGGATCACCGGCGGAACGGTGACCAACAACTTCATCATCACCGATGCCGACGTCGCGGCCGCCGCTGCCTTCGTCAACAATACGAATGCGCAGGCCGGCGCCATCAGGAATTCCGGCAGCGTCACGAATGCCGGAACGATCGCCTCCGTCCGCAACGATGCCGGCACCTTCACCAACAACAGCGGCGGGGAAGTGACGGGCACGACATCCGTGAACGGCGGCACGGTCATCAACAATGCCACGCTGGCGGACGTCAATATCGCCGACCAAGGCACCTTCACCAACAACAACAGCGGCAGGACAGGCGCCGTCGTCAATGCGGGCATCGCCTCCAATGACGGCATCGTCGCCGGGCTCGCCAACAGCGGCGGCACATTCACGAATACGGGCGAAATCGCCGGGGCGGTTCAAATCACCGGCGGCGCGCTCGTCAACCATGGCACGGTGGACGGCACGATCGATGTTTTCGATGGCGGCCTGCTGTCCGGCACCGGAATTGTGGGCGGCATTACGGTGAATTCAGGCGGCGTGCTCTCGCCAGGACCCGGAATAGCCACGCTGACCGTCGACGGAGACCTGCGGTTTGGCACAGGCTCGTTCTACGATGTCGATATCACCGGCGCGGGCAACGCCGACAGGGTGGACGTTGCCGGCGCCCTCACCATCGATGGCGGCACGGTGCGTTTGAACAATGCCGGCGGCACCTACGGTCTGACGAACCGCTACACAATCCTGACGGCGGACAGCGTCACGGGCCGTTTCGGCGCCATCGAGAGCGATTTCGCCTTCCTTTCGCCGACACTCGTCTACGGCGCAAAGCAGGTGAACGTCGATCTCGACCGCAACGATGTCCGCTTCTCCGACGTTGCGCAGACCGGCAACGACCGCGCCACGGCAGCGGCCGTCGAAGCGCTGGGCGCTTCGAACCCGCTCTTCCTCTCCGTGCTGCCACTCGATGTCACGACAGCTGCGGACACCTTTGCGCAGTTGAACGGCGAGGTGCACGCCTCCCTGCAAAGCCAGCTCCTATTGGAAAGCCGCTTTCCCCGCGAGGCGGTGCTCGATCGCGCGGGTTTCCTGATCAGCGACCGGCACATGCCGGATGATGGCGTTTCCTTCTGGAGCTCGGGCGCGCTTGCGGAAAACCACTTTTCGGCCGACGGCAATGCCAGAGGCATGGACAGCCGGTTCACAGGCGGCATCGTCGGAGGCGATCTGGCTGTCGCCGACGACTGGCGTCTGGGCGGTCTCGTCGGTTATAGCCGTCTCTCCGTGCAGCCGCAGGCGGATGCCGACACCTATCATGTCGGCGTCTACGCCGCCGGCTCGGTCGGGCCTGTCAACCTCACGGGAGGGGCAATTTACAGCCGCAACGGGATATCAACCCGACGCACGATCGCGTTCAGCAATTTCGAAGATCGCGTCGAAGCCGATTATGACAGCGATAGCCTGCAGGCCTTCGCCGAGATGTCCGCCGATATGGACCTGTCGGCTGTCAGACTCCAGCCCTTCGCCAACCTCGCCTATGTCAATCTCGATACCGATGCTTTCGGCGAAACGGGCGGGGCGGCCGCATTGACAGCCGGCAGCGGCTCAAGCGATCTGGTCATATCCACCATCGGCGCCCGCTTTTCGGCGGACCTGCCGGCCTACGACATTCCGGTAACCCTGACAGGAACGCTCGGCTGGCGGCATGCGGCCGGCGATCTGGCGCCATCCGCGACCCTTGCCTTTTCCGGCGGGTCACCTTTCATCCTGAAAGGCGTGTCCCTGCCCCGCGACGCCGCCGTCGTGAAAGCCGGCGTTACCGCAAGGCTCTCGAAATCGGCTCGCCTTACGCTCAGCTATTCAGGCGCCTTCGCCAATGGCCTGCATTCCCACACCGCCCAGGCAAACCTGCTCGTGAACTTCTAGTTTGCGATGGCATCGAGCATGGAAAAGTTCATCGCCCGGAGGTCATCGAGCAAACCAGGCCCCGTCGGAACCCAGCCGAGTTTCTGCCGGGTCAGCGCGCTGGTGGCGCTGATGTCGGCCGCGGCGAAGAGGCTGAGCCAGCCGAAATGGCGTTCGGCCTCGTCCGGCGACAGCGAAACCACGGGAAGTCCGAGGCCGGCCGCAATCACGCCGACGATATCGCGCATGGCAATGCCCTCTTCCGCGACGGCATTGTAGCGGGCGCCGCGCTCGGCGCGCGCCAGTGCCAGAACATAGAGCGTCGCCACATCGCTTACATGTGCGGCCGCCCAGCGATTGGCACCCTCGCCGACATAAGCCGCAACACCCTTTTCGCGCGCCATCGCGATATAGGGCGAGATGAGGCCCTGCTTGACCGTGTCATGCACCTGCGGAAGCCGAACGACACCGATATTGAC
This sequence comes from Shinella sumterensis, assembly GCF_004514425.2. Classification (GTDB taxonomy): domain Bacteria; phylum Pseudomonadota; class Alphaproteobacteria; order Rhizobiales; family Rhizobiaceae; genus Shinella; species Shinella sumterensis. The sequence continues at coordinate 79,485 of NZ_MYFN02000011.1, read as the reverse complement.
GCCGGCTTCCAGTTGCTCCTGGCCCGCCAGTTCCGAGGCGATGCGCGGATTGCGGTGGTGCGCGTCGAACACGTCCTCGCGCGCGGGCTCTCCGTTGCCGGGATTGCCGAGCCCGACGCCCGACGTGATGAGCATGGGCCGGTCCGAGCCCTTGAGCACGGATCCAAGCGCCGCGATGACCCGACGATCCTTTTCGCAATTGGCCACGAAGTTCGTAAAATCGTGATCGAACGCCGTGTGGATGACGGCATCGGCGTTCTCCGCTCCACGCGCGAGGCGCGCCGGATCGTCCAGCGTTGCGATATGGGCGGAAGCGCCGGCGCGCGCAAGCTCGTTTGCTCCGGCATCGGAGCGCGTGAGGCCTATGACCTCATGACCCCCGGCCAGCAATTCACCAAGGATCCGGGAGCCGATGAACCCGGTGGCACCTGTCAGAAAAACACGCATGAAACATCTCCTGCATTGACGCGCACCGGGATCTCATGAAAAGTTGTCCTGTTAAAGTAGTGACTTTATCCTAGTATAATGAGCAACAGGATCGCATGAGCGGCACCGCCAACGACAAAGCGCTGGGGACCTTCCTGCGCGACCGACGCATGCGGCTTGATCCGGCGACCTTCGGCTTCCAGCCCGGGCGGCGGCGCACACCGGGCCTGCGTCGCGAAGAAGTTGCCCAGCGCGCCAATATCAGCCCGACATGGTACACCTGGCTGGAGCAGGGACGCGGCGGGGCCCCGTCCTCCCATGTGCTCGACCGTATCGCCGCGGGGCTCATGCTGACCGAGCCGGAACGCGATCACCTTCATGTTCTGGCATTCGGCCATCCCCCCGAGCCGCACTATCGCCAGCACGACGGCATCACACCCCGGCTGCAACGCGTGCTGGACGCCATGCCCTTCAGCCCCGCCATCATCCGGACGGCAACATGGGACGTGGTGGCGTGGAACAAGGCGGCCGCGATCATCCTGACGGACTATGCCAAGCTGCCGCCGGACCGGCGCAACATCTTGCGCATGATCTTTTCAGACGAGCGGGTGCGCGCTGCGCAGGACGACTGGCGCAACGTCGCCCGTTATGTCGTCGGGGCCTTTCGTGCGGACGCCGCACGCGCCGGCGCGGGGATGGAAATCCGGCAGTTGGTCGATGAACTCTCCGCCAACAGTCCGGAATTCAAGGCAATGTGGGACGACAATGAAATCGCGGGCGCGCGCGAAGGCATCAAGCGCCTTCATCACCCTCACCTCGGATCAATCGAGCTGGAATTCTCGAGCTTTGCGGTCGAGGGCCGGCCGGACCTCAACATGATGGTCTACAATCCGGCCAATGCAGAGATCATGGCGCGGTTTCGCGCGCTGATCGCCGATCCTTCAGCCTAGAGCCGCGCCTGCCACGCGCTGGCATAGCGACGCAACGCAGCCTCGTGTCGCGGGCGTGGATTTGCCCTGCCCGTGGCGGGAGGTCGGCCGTCCGCATCCAGCAAGGCAGCGCCAACGCTGGTTCCGGTGCCGGCTACGGCTTCCACAGGCCGGCCGGTCGAGGCGGCCAGCATGTCGAGATAGGCCGCGTTTTGGGCGAACGGACCTTCGACCAGAACCGGGCCTTGCGCCCCGACGATCTCGAGCCCCGTCGCCGTCATCAGCGCGAGGTAGAAGGAGACCGCGACGAACCGTTCCGCCGGCGCCAATGTCGCCGCGTCCACCGTCCATTCCGCCTTGCGCTCCTGAAACGGGCCGGACTGATTTTCGACCGCCGGCAGAAGCATGACACCACGCGCCAGAACGGCATCGACATCCGCGGCCGCATGGGCATTGCGGGCGTCGCCGATCAGGCGCTCGAATTCCCGCCCGCCCATGAAGCGGGCAGAGGGAACGGCGTCACCGTGGGCGTTGACATTGACGAGCGTATCGCGCGCCGGGTCGAGTGTAACCTTGGCGCCTCCCATGGCCATCGAGATGACCCATGTCCCCGTCGAGACGACGGCAAAGGGTTCGTCGCGGGCAACGAGATGGGCATAGAGCGAGGCATTGGAATCGTGAATACCGCAGATGACAGGTGTCGCGGGCGCGAGCCCTGTCGCCGAAGCGATCTGAGGCAAGACCGGACCCAGCCGGTTGGACGCGCGCACCACCGGCGCCATCAACGCCGCCCAGCCTTCACGTTCGACCAGCGTGGAATATCGTCCGGCCTCCGGATCCCAGAGATCGGTATGGCAACCAAGCGACGTCACCTCGTTGACCGCAACACCGCTCAGGCGGAAGGCCCAGTATTGCGGATAGGTCAGAATCGTTCGCGTCCGCTCCAGCAATCCCGGAACTGTCTTGAACAGCCAGAATAGCTGGGCGCCGAGATTCAGGCCGAGCGGCAGGCGCGGCGAACCCGTCTCGGCAAACGGCGGGCGGGCGGCATCATATTCCGCGGCAAGGCTGTCAGGACCGTCGAATTCGTAGTCCAGCGCAGGCGCGGCAAGCTTGCCCTCGTCATCGAGAAGCACCGCCGAGGCGCCATGGGTTGTCATGGAAATGGCATCGACACCGAACTGCGCCTGGAAGCGCCTCAGCGCGTCCAGAATGAAATCCCAAAGGCCCTCGATGTCATAATGCGGATAGGGCGGGCCCTTCAGCACCGCGTTCGGCCTGCGCATGACCGCGACTTCCGTCAGGCTCTCGCGTGCGACCAGCGCGACTTTCGCGTTGGTCTTGCCGATGTCGATGACGGCGATGTGGCGCATCGGGTTTCAGCTCATTCCATGTGGAAGACGGGCGTGAGATCGATGGCGATCGGCTCGTTTCGGTCGTTCGTCGTCATGATGTCGGCCATGTGCGCCCACCATTTCTGCATGAGCGCCGTCTGCGGCAGCGCGGCCATCGTATGATCCTTTCGCCGCCACAGCACGCCGAACAGCACATTGGTCTCCTCATCGAGAAAGATCGAGTAATCGCAGACGCCTGCGGCGTGCAGAAGATCCACGAGCTCCGGCCATATCGCATCGTGCCGGCGCTTGTACTCGTCCTTCATCCCGGAATTGAGCAGCATCTTGAAGGCGTGTTTCTCGAGACCGGCATGGCTCATCGGCGGCGGTTCCTGACCTTGCGGAAGACGATCGGCAGGGCGATGACGAAGATGAGCAGCAGGCCGATGAAGATCGACATCACGATGCCCGGAACGTTGAGGAGGCCAAGGCCGAAGGTGACGAGGCCCATGATGAGCGCAGCCAGAACCACGCCCTGGATCGTTCCCGCGCCGCCGAGAATGGAGACGCCGCCGAGCACGACCATGGTCACCGCTTCAAGCTCCCAGCCGGCCGCGATGGAGGGACGGGTGGAATCGAGCCGGGAGGTCAAAAGTACCGCGGCAATGCCAGACATGAGACCGGTCAGCAGGAAGAGGATGAATTTCACCCGCTCGACCCGGATGCCTGAAAAGCGGGCGGCCACGTCGTTGTTGCCGATGGCGAAGACCTGCCGGCCGAAATTCGTGCGGTGCAGGAGCACGTAATAGAAGAGCGCGAAGAGGACGAAGAGCGCGAACTCGAAGGAGAACACCCAGAAAACATAGCCCTGGCCGAAATAGGCGAAGCCGGCCGGATAGCCTTTGAAGGCCTGGTCGCCGAGCACGATATAGGAAATGCCGCGAAAGAAGCTCATCGTGCCGATCGTCACGACGATGGACGGCAGTCCAAGCCCGGTCACCAGGAACCCGTTGAACGCACCGCAGACGATCCCGGTCGCAATCCCGATCAGCACCAGCTCGGGCGTACCCGCGCCGTATTGCAGCGCCAGGCCCATCATGGTCGAGGCGAGCGCGATGATCGAGGCCACCGAGAGATCGATTTCCCCGGAGATGATCAGCAGCGCCATGGCGAGCGCAATCAGCGCCTTTTCCGTGAAGTTGAAGGTCGCGTCCGAGAGCGCCCACGGCGACAGGAAATAGGGCGAGGCGAACGAATTGACGACGAAAAGCACGATGCCGACCGCCAGCAGCAGGCTCGGCCAGGAGAAGACCGCCGAGCGCAGCGGCGTGCCGAGACGATCGGGAATGTGGCGGGTTTCGGTGGATGGCACGCTCATGCGGCAGCCTCCGCGGTTCTGAGAATGAGGCGCTGGCTGCGCTTGGCGCCGCGCCCGTTGAGAACGACGGCAAGGATGATCGCCGCGCCCGAGATCGCCATCTGCCAGAAGGGCGAGATATTGATGACCGGCAAGGCACCGTTGATGACGCCGAGGAAGAGTGCGCCAAGCACCGCGCCCGCCACGGTGCCGACGCCGCCGGAAATCGAGATGCCGCCGATGACGCAGGCCGCGACCACGGTCAATTCGTAACCGCGCGCCACTTCGACCGAGCCGATGACATAGCGCGAAACCCAGAGATAGCCGCAGAAGCCGGACAGAAGGCCGGAGATACAGAAGGCAAGGAAGGTCGTGCGACCGACGTCGATGCCGGCATAGACCGCCGCCGTGGGATTGACGCCGACCGCATAGAAGGATCGGCCGAGCGCCGTGCGCGACATCAGGACCACAAAGGCGAGTATGATGGCGACCGCATACCAGACGAGCAGTGGCAGCCCCAAGACCTCGATGCGCGTGAAGGCCACGAAGGACGGCGAAAACGCATCCGCATTCACCCATTGTCCGCCGGCGATCAGGAAGATGACGCCGCGATAGATGGTGAGCGAGCCGAGCGTCACGACGATGGCGGGAATACCGAGCCCCCAGATGAACACGCCGTTGAGCGCCCCGAGCAGCAGGCCGCTGAAAGCAGCCACCGCCATCAGCATCGGCACGGGAATGCCGGGAGCGGCCTGGTTGATCAGCGCCACGATCATGCCGGAAAGGGCAAGGTTGGACGCCATGGACAGGTCGATCGAGCGGGTGAGGATCACCACCATCTGGCCGAGCGCAAGGATCATGAGGATGGATGAATCCTCGACGATGCCGGAAAGGCGCGATGGCGACGCGAAGCCCGGCGCGCGCAGGTTGGCGGCGAAGACCAGCGCTGCGATAAGCACCGCCAGCCAGAATTCCCGCACTTTGACGATCGCGCTCATGCGGCCTCCCCGATGCCTGCGGCCGCCCTGACCAGCATCTCCGGTTTCAGGGTGGCATTGTTTTCGAATTCACCGACGATGCGGCCCTCGCGCATGACCACGATGCGGTCGCTCATCCCCATGATCTCGGGGAGTTCGGAGGAGACCATGATCACGGCGAGCCCCTGCGAGGCGAGCTCCGACATGAACTCGTGGACCGCCGCCTTCGAGCCGATATCGATGCCCTTGGTCGGCTCATCAAGGATGATGACGCGCGGCTTTGTCGCCAGCCACTTGGCGATCACCACTTTCTGCTGGTTGCCGCCAGAGAGGTTGCCGACATTCTGGTCGAGTGCGGCAGCACGCAGGTCCAGCCGCTCGGTATATTCGCGCGCCAGCTTGAACTCCTCCGCCAGCCGCAGGAAACCGTGCCGCGAGGTCTTTCTGAGCGAAGCGAGCGTCACGTTCTGGAAGATCGGCAGGCCGGTGACGGCGCCCTGCTTGCCGCGATCTTCCGGCACATAGACGATGCCCCTGTCGACAGCCTGGGCGGGCGAGCGGATGACGGCCACCTCGCCATCGATACGCACCGCGCCCTTGGACGGTTTCGTAATGCCGAACAGCGATTGCATGACTTCGCTTCGACCCGCGCCGACAAGGCCGTAGAAGCCGAGGATTTCTCCAGCCCGAAGCGAAAAGCCGATATCGGCGAACTCGGTCGGATGGCAATAGCCGACGACCTTGAGCACCTCGTCGCCGGGCGTCACCTCTTTCTTCGGAAACACCTGATCGACCGAGCGGCCGACCATCATGCGCACGATCTCCTGCTGCGAGGTGTCCTTCAACAGCCCCTCGCCCACCATCTCGCCATCGCGGAAGACCGTGTAGCGGTCGGCGATGCGGTAGATCTCGTCGAACTTGTGGGAGATGAACAGGATCGCCTTGCCCTGCTGTTTCAAGAGCTCGACCAGTTCGAAGAGGTCCTGGATTTCCTTGTAGGACAAGGCGGCCGTCGGTTCGTCCATGATGACGACCTCGGCATTGACCGAAAGCGCGCGCGCCACCGCCACCAGATGCTTGTTGGCGATGGAAAGGTCCTTCAGCTTCGTGTCGGACGCGATATGGCCGGCGCCGATTTCCGCAAGCAGCGTCCTGGCGCGCGCATTCATTCCCCGCCAGTCGATCAGGCCGAACGCGCCGCGGGGCGCATGACCGAGGAAGATGTTTTCCGCCACCGACAGCTCATCGAAGAGAACCGTTTCCTGATGGATCGCGGTGATGCCGGCCTGGAAAGCGGCATGCGGCGACGACAGCACGACGGGCTTGCCGGAAACCCGGATCTCGCCCTCGTCCGGCTGGTAGATGCCGGTCATGGTCTTGACCAGCGTCGACTTGCCGGCACCGTTCTCGCCGATCAGCGCCGTGACCTCTCCCGGATAGAGGCGCAGCCCCACCTTGTGCAGCGCGCGCACCCCGGGAAAGGATTTCGAGATCCCCGACAGCTCGACCTTCGGCTCTTTTGGGATAGTCATCGGCTTCAGGACCCGACCTGTCTTCGAAGAAAGGAGTGTGCGACAACGCTGCCGGAAATCGCCGCCGGCGCGCAGGAGGAGCGCGGCGGAGACCATTGCTCCGCCGCGTCGCCTTTCAAGGCTTCAGTAGATCTTCGAGAATTTCTCGATATTCGACTTGTCGAACTGGTAGGGCGCGGCCATGGCCGCGGCATTTGTCTCATCGAGCGTGATCGAGCCGACCTTGCCGATGGAGAAGGTCGCGCCCGGCTCTGCCTTCTTGCCCTTGACGAGCTGGTCGGAGAGGTAGACGGCCGAATAGCCGAGGTCGATGGGGTTCCACAGCGCCACGCCTTCCGACGCGCCGTTATCGATGAACTTCTTGAACTCGGAAGGAAGCGCCAGGCCGGTCACGTTGATCTTGCCGATCAGCTTCTGATCGGTGACGACCTGTGCGGCCGCCACGACGCCGACCGTCGTCGGCGCGATGATAGCCTTGAGATCCGGATAGGACGAGATCAGGCCCTTGGCTTCGTTTGTGGATTTCACGGAGTCATCGTCGCCATAGACCACGGCGGCGAGCTTGATCTTCGGGAACTTGGTCGGCAGCACTTCCTTGGCGGCCTCGATCCAGGCGTTCTGGTTGGTCGCGGTGGACGACGCCGACAGGATCGCCACTTCGCCGCCTTCAGGCAGGTGATCGGCGGCAAGCTTGATGATGGTCTCGCCGATCAGCTTCGTATCGGACGGGTTGAGATGCAGCATACGGCCATCCTTGGCGACGCCGGAATCCCAGGAGATCACCTTGATGCCGCGATCCATCGCCTTCTTGAGGACCGGAACGAGCGCGTCGGGATCGTTGGCCGAGATGGCGATCGCGTCGACCTGCTGGGCGATCAGCGAATTGATGATTTCGATCTGGCCTTCGGCCGTGGCAGAGGTGGGACCGGTATAGATGACCTCGATGTCGCCGATTTCCTTGGCGGCCTCCTCCGCTCCCTTGGCGGCGGCATCAAAGAAGCCGTTGCCGAGCGACTTGACGACGAGCGCGATGCGCTCGGCAGCGGACGCGGGCCCCGCCATCAGGGCGGCGGCGATGGCCGTGGAAATTGCAAGCTTGTGCAGAAATTTCATGGTGGTTCCTCCCGTTGAAGTTTCCCCGACGGCGCTCACGCGACGATCGAGGCCTGATCCCTTGCTGTTTTATCCGCGATGATCAGCCCGACGCCTGCCTCCTCCAGCATCTGTCGGTCCTCGTCGCGAATTCCGTCATCGGTGATGACAGTCGTCACACGGTCCAGCGGGCAGAGCACAAGGCTGGACCGCTTGCCGAATTTCGATGAATCGGCGAGCACGACGAGTTCGTCGGCCTGGCCCATGAGCTTCTGCTCGGCCTGGATCAGCAGCGGATCGGCCTCCATGAGACCGAGCTTGCCCAGGCCCTGCGCGCCCATGAACATGCGCCGGGCGTAGAAATTGCGCGTCACATCGTTCTCGAAAGGGCTGAGAATGATGTTCTGCTCGCGATAGATGACGCCGCCGGACAGCATGATCGTGTTCTTGGAATGCTTCAGCAGGTGCTCGGCGATCGGAAAGGAGTTGGTGAAGATCTGCATGCGGCGCGCTGCCAGAAGATGCACCATCTGGAACGTCGTCGTGCCGCCGTTGATGATGATCGGGTCGCCGTCGACGCACAGTTCCACCGCCTTCAGCGCGATCGCGCGCTTCTGAGCGATATTGATCGTTTCATTGACGGAGAACGGCCGGCCGGCAAGACCGGGGAACTGCGGCGGATTGATCGCCTCGGCACCACCGCGCACCCTGCGCAGCTTCTTCTGCACGTGCAGCGTCGCAATGTCCCGCCGGATCGTCGCTTCAGACGATTCCGTCAGTTCAACCATTTCGCCCACGGTCACGACAGGCTTTTCCTGGACCGCGGACAAAATGATGCGATGGCGCTCTTTCTCGTGCATGAAATCCTCCTTGCCTGAACTTTCCACTGAACGCGAAACTTGTCAATCATATCCAATCAGAAATAATCATATCGCAGTGCAATATGATCGATTTTGATTGAATGCGATTGACTTGAAAACATTTCTGCCGCATCGATAGCGCAAAAGCCAAATATGCGCATCGCGCCGGGAGGAAGAGATGTCGACACAAGAGGCCGGTTCGCGGCTGAGGAACCTGTGGGATAAGGCCCGTGCGGCCGGCATGAGCGAGCCGGAGCTGCTTCTCTACCGCTCCAACCTTCTCGGATCCGACAAGCGCGTCACCAATTACGGCGGCGGGAACACCTCCGCGAAGGTCATGCAGAAGGACCCGCTCACCGGCGAAACGGTCGAGGTCCTCTGGGTGAAAGGCTCGGGCGGCGACGTCGGGACGATCAGGATGGACGGCTTCGCCACGCTCTATATGGACAAGCTGCGCGCGTTGAAGGGCCTCTATCGCGGCGTGGACTTCGAAGACGAGATGGTCGGCTACCTGCCCCATTGCACGTTCAATCTCAACGCCCGCGCCGCCTCCATCGATACGCCGCTGCATGCCTATGTGCCGAAAAAGCATGTCGACCACATGCATCCTGACGCCATCATCGCCATAGCGGCGTCCGCCAATTCGAAGGCGCTGACCCAACAGATTTTCGGCGGCGAGATCGGTTGGCTGCCGTGGAAGCGTCCGGGCTTCGAACTTGGCCTCTGGCTGGAGACATTCTGCCTCGAAAACCCCGGCGCAAAGGGCGTGGTTCTCGAAAGCCACGGCCTCTTCACCTGGGCCGACGACGCCGAATCCTGCTACGGGCTCACCATCGACGTCATCAACCGGGCAATCGCCTGGTTCGAGACGGAAACGGCCGGCAAGGCGATTTTCGGCGGCGAAAGGCACAAGGCGCTCGCCGCTAGAGAACGACGTGCCGTCGCCGCGCGCTTGATGCCGGCGATCCGCGGCATGGTTTCGGAAGAGGCCCATATGGTCGGGCATTTCGACGACAGCGACGCCGTGCTGCAATTCGTCTGCGGCAAGGACATGGAGGCGCTCGCCGCGCTCGGCACCTCCTGCCCCGACCATTTCCTGCGGACGAAAATCCGCCCGCTGGTCGTCGATTTCGATCCTGCAAAGCCGGATGTCGCGGCAACGCTGGAAAGCCTGAAGCCGACTGTGGAAGGCTATCGGAAGGACTATGCCGCCTATTACGACCGTTGCAAGCATGCCGACAGCCCGGCGCTGCGCGACCCCAACGCCATCGTCTATCTCGTGCCGGGCGTCGGCATGATCACGTTCGCCAAGGACAAGGCGACGGCGCGCATTTCCGGCGAATTCTACACCAACGCCATCAATGTCATGCGTGGCGCCTCGACCGTCTCGACCTATGTCGGCCTGCCCGAGCAGGAAGCCTTCGACATAGAATACTGGCTGCTTGAAGAAGCGAAATTGCAGCGCATGCCGAAGCCGAAGTCGCTCGCCGGCCGCATCGCCGTCGTCACCGGCGGCGCCGGTGGTATCGGCTCGGCGACCGCCGCCCGGCTGCTTTCCGAAGGTGCGTGCGTCGTGCTCGCCGATATCGACGAGACCGCCCTTGCCTCGGCCGCCGACAATCTCGCGGGCCGCCACGGCCGGGATGTCGTGCGCACCGTGCAAATGAACGTGACCGACGAAGCCGCCGTGATCGATGCCTATGCGGAGATCGCGGTCGAATTCGGCGGTATCGACATCGTCGTTTCCAACGCCGGTATCGCCTCGTCCGCCCCGGTGGAGGAAACGTCGCTGGAACTCTGGAACCGGAACCTCGCCATTCTCTCCACCGGCTACTTCCTCGTCGCCCGTGAGGCATTCAAGGTGTTGCGCCAGCAGGCGATCGGTGGGTCGGTGATCTTCATCGCCTCCAAGAACGGCCTTGCCGCCTCTCCCAACGCATCGGCCTATTGCACGGCCAAGGCATCCGAAATCCATCTCGCGCGCTGCCTGGCACTGGAAGGGGCGGATGCCGGCATCCGCGTCAACGTGGTCAATCCGGATGCCGTGCTGCGCGGCTCCAAGATCTGGTCCGGCGAATGGCTCGACCAGCGCGCCTCGACCTACAAGACGGACAAGGAGGGGCTGGAGGAAATGTACCGCCAGCGCTCCATGCTGAAGCGTTCGGTGCTGCCGGAAGACGTTGCGGAAGCAACCTACTTCTTCGCCTCGGAGGCCTCGTCCAAATCGACGGGCAACATCATCAACGTGGACGCCGGCAACGTCCAGGCGTTCACGCGCTGAGACCGGCCGCTCTGGGAGGACGATGATGACGGGAATCGAAAAGAGCGTCGTAGACGCACATAATGACGGGGCGGCGGCGGCGCTGAAAGCGGACTACGCCGCGCTCGGCGAGCATCTCAACCGCCGCGGCATCGATATCGATGCGATCAAGGCGAAGGTGGCGCACTATGGCGTTGCCGTCCCCTCATGGGGGGTGGGAACCGGCGGCACGCGTTTTGCGCGTTTTCCGGGCGCCGGCGAGCCGCGCGACATCTTCGACAAAATGGACGACTGCGCCGTCATCCACCGGCTCACCGGCGCGACACCCTCGGTCTCGCTGCACATCCCGTGGGACAAGGCCGATCCGGCCGCGCTGAAGGCCAAGGCCGAAGAAACGGGTCTTGCCTTCGATGCCATGAATTCCAACACGTTCCAGGACCAGGCGGACCAGACGCATTCCTACAAGTTCGGCTCGCTGTCGCATGCCAGCGCCGCGACGCGCCAGCAAGCCGCCGAGCACAACATCGAATGTATCGAAATCGGCAAGGCCATCGGTTCGAAGGCGTTAACGGTGTGGGTCGGCGACGGCTCCAACTTTCCCGGCCAGACGAATTTCACCAGGCAGTTCGAGCGCTACCTCGACGCGATGCGGACGGTCTACAAGGCGCTGCCCGAGGACTGGCGCATCTTCACCGAGCACAAGATGTACGAGCCGGCCTTCTACTCGACCGTCGTACAGGACTGGGGCACCAACTACATGATCGCCGAAGCGCTCGGGCCGAAGGCTTACTGCCTCGTCGACCTCGGTCACCATGCGCCCAACGTCAATATCGAGATGATCGTTGCGCGCCTGATCCAGGCGAAGAAGCTTGGCGGCTTCCACTTCAACGATTCGAAGTATGGTGACGACGACCTCGATACGGGTTCGATCGATCCCTATCGCCTCTTCCTCGTCTTCAACGAACTGGTCGACGCCGAGATCCGCGGCGCGGAAGGCTTCCGTCCCGCCCATATGCTCGACCAGTCGCACAACGTCACGGACCCGATCGAAAGCCTGATGATTTCGGCCATGGAAGTGCAACGCGCCTATGCCACCGCCCTTCTCGTCGACCGAAAGGCGCTGGAGGGGTTTCAGGAAGACAACGATGCCCTGATGGCGACGACCACGTTGAAAAAAGCGTTCCGCACCGATGTCGAGCCGATCCTGGCGATGGCGCGGTTCGAGAAGGGCGCAGCGATCGATCCGGTCACCGCTTTCCGCGCCTCCGGTTATCGCGCCAGGGTCGCCACGCTACGCCCGGCAATATCCGGCGCGGGCGGCGGCATCGTCTGATGCAAGGCACCGGCGGCCTGCACGCGCAAGCCACCGGCAGTTTCTGCTCCGTCAGGCCGGAAGGTGCGCCTGGCGGACCAGCGCGTCCTTGAGCCGGGCCGTCTCGAGGCCCAGTTCGATGAAGCGATGGGCGTGGCGGGCGAGCGCGACATTATCGTCCCACAGGTTGCGCCAGATCGCGGTCTTCAGCGACAGGTCCTTGTCGACGATGGTCGTCGAGAAGGATTCGAACGTCACATAGTCATCCCAGCCGATGGCCACCAGCGCATCGAAGATCGCGGCGAAATCGATCGTGCCCGTTCCAAGATAGCCACGGTGGCTTTCACCGATATGGATGTAGCCGATCTTGTCGGCGGCATGCCGGATCGCGAGGCCGACATCCGCTTCTTCGATGTTCATGTGGAACGTATCGAGGTGCAGCAGCACGTTCGATGCACCGGTATCGCGGATATAAGCCATGCCCTGCGCTGCGGTGTTGAGCATGTTGCTCTCGAAGCGGTTGACGATCTCCAGATTGAGGGTCACGCCGGCCGCCTTGGCGCGCTCTGCGACCTTGGTCAGCGCCGCGACACTGGTATCCCAGCTCTTGCGTGTGAGCGCGTGTTCCTGCTTGCCATGGGCGGAGCTCAGGATGCCGGCGAGCTTCGTGCCGCCAAGATCGCGCACCAGCGCCACCGCCCTGTCGAGAATATCGGTGCCGTTGGCGACGACGGAGGCGTCATCGCTGGAAATGTCGCCTTCCGGCGGCAGGCCCATGCTGATTGCCACGTCGAGCTCGAGCTCCCGCAACCGCCCGGCGAGCCAGTTCACATCGACCTGCCTGGGATCGAGATAGGAAAACTCGATGAGCTTGTAGCCGAGCCTGTGCGTGTTCTCGAGCGCCTTTTCGAGCTCGTTACGCGAAGAGCCTGCGCTCCAGACGAAGGAATGAACACCGATTTTCGACATGATCCCGGCTGCTTTCTGAAAGGGAGGAATGAAACACGGTCGGCCGGACACGCCGCTTTCGCAAGACGCGCCCGGCCGTCGGGGAGGAAGGCTTAGCGGGCTGCGGTCCAGCCCTTATAATCCTTGACGTTGTCGGCCGTGATGAGCTGCGGATCGAGCAGCACGACGGGCTCGGCCGGCTTCTTGCCGTTCAGAACCTCGACGCCGAGCTTCAGCGCCTCACCGGCCATGACATAGGGATCCTGCGAGGCGGATGCCTTGATCATCGAATTGCCGCTGGCAAGCGCCTTCTCGATATCCGGCGCGCCATCGACCGCGGTGAAGAAGAACTCGCTGCGGTTCAGCTGCTTGGCAGCAAGTTCGGCGCCGATCGCGGTCGGGTCGTTGATCGCGAAGACGGCATCGATCTTGTCGAAGCGGGTGAGCAGGCCCTGCATCACGGCAAGGCCGCCATCGCGCGAGCCCTGGCCGTTCTGGTCGTCGGAGAGGATCTTGATATCGGCATGCTTGCCGAGCGCTTCCTTGCAGCCCTGCACGCGCTCAAGGATCGACGAGGAGGCCGGGCCATTGATGATGACCACGTCGCCCTTGTTGCCAAGCTTCTCGGCGATGTAGTTGCAGGCCTCTTCGCCGGCCTTGACGTTGTTGGTCATGACGGTGACGTCGGCGCCGGGAGCGGAAACGTCGAACGCCGCGACGACGACGCCGGCAGCCTGGGCCTTCTTGACGGCAGGCGCGATCGCCTTCGCATCGACGGCGTTCAGCATGATGATGTCGACGCCGGCGGCGATGAAGCTGTCGATCTGCGAAACCTGCTTGTTGAGATCATAGTCGGCCGAAACCGAGGTGACTTCGACATTCGGGTTGATTTCCTTGGCGCGGTCCTCGATGCCCTTGATCGTGGCGACGAAGAACGGGTTTCCGAGCAGGCCGACCGAGATACCGATCTTATTGAGGTCCTTGGCGGCGGCAGGCATGGCGAGTGCGGCAACCATGGCGGTGCCGACGAGCAACTTGGACATAAGACGCATGTTTTCCTCCTTTGGTGGCGCTTGTCGCGCCGTTGTCTCCGGTTGTGACCGGTTCTTTCAGCCGGACCTCACGTCCGGCTAAGCCCTTTGAGCCTGTAGCGATCAAGGCCGACGGCGACGATGATGACCAAGCCCTTGATGATGTATTGCCAGATGTCCGAGACCCCCACGAGAATGAGGCCGTTGGAGAGCACGGCGATGATGAGCGCCCCGATCAACGTGCCCCAGATCGAGCCGACGCCGCCGACGAAACTGGTGCCCCCGAGAATGACGGCCGCGATGGCATCGAGTTCATAGGCCTGGCCGAGTTGCAGGCCGTTGGCCGCATAGAGGCGGGCAGCCGACATGGCACCGCCAAGGCCGGAAAGCAGGCCGGACATGGAATAGACGAAGAGCAACACCAGCGGCACCTTGATGCCGGTCAGACGCGCGGCCTCTGAGTTGCCGCCGACGGCATAGATCCAGGTGCCCAGCACGGTTCGCTTCAGGATGAACCAGGAGACGATGATCGTGGCGATGGCGATGATGGCGAGCCACGGAACGCCGAACAGCGAGCCGTTGCCGATGAAGTCGAACGGCAGGTCCGGGTTGAACACGGTCGTGTCGCTGCCAAGCAGGCGTGCCACGCCGCGGATGGCGGTGAGCGAGCCGAGCGTCACGATGAAGGGCGGCAGCTTCAGCCAGGCGATGATGGCGCCGTTGAGGAAACCGCAGGCAAGGCCGGCGGCAATTGCCGCGGGAACGCCGAGCATGCCGAGGTCAGGCACGAGCGAGACGATGACGGCGATCATGGCCGAGGCCGCGAGGATGGACCCGACCGAGAGGTCGATGCCGCCGGTCAGGATGACGAAGGTCATGCCGGCAGCCAGCACCGTGTTGATAGATGCCTGCTGCATGACGATCGACAGGTTGTTGACGGAAAGGAACCGGCCGCTCAGCACATGAAAGCCGATGGCCAGCAGCACGAGCACCGGCAGCATGCCAAGCGCCGTCAGCGTCGAGCGGAACTTCAGCTTGTCCATCCGGGTCTGTTCGGTTTCGCCTGCAGTCATGATGTCCGTTCCCGTCTTCGTCTGTCTGGTTTCTGCTTCAGGCCGCGGTGCCGGTCGTACCGGTGGCAAATGCCATGATCGCTTCCTGCTCGATCGGCTGGTTCACCTCGCCGGCGATGCGCCCTTCCCGCATGACGAGCACACGGTCGGCGATGCCCAGGATCTCCGGCAGGTCGCTGGAGATGACGACGATGGCGATGCCGTTCTGGGCGAGTTCGTCGATGATGCGGTAGATCTCGGATTTCGCGCCGACATCCACGCCGCGCGTCGGTTCGTCGAGGATGATGGCCTTCGGCCTGGTTTCGAGCAGGCGGGCAAGCAGCGCCTTCTGCTGGTTGCCGCCAGACAGCGCGCCGACATTGATCTGCGTCCCGGCGGTGCGGATGGAAAGTGACTTCACCGCCTGCGCTGCGCGCTCCCTGGCCCGCGCAAAATCCAGAACGCCGCCGGCCTTCGCATCCGCCGCGATGACGCCGATATTGATGTTGTCGCTGATCGACATGTCGAGAAACAGGCCAAGCGCCTTGCGGTCCTCTGTGAGATAGGCGATGCCCGCGTCGAGCGCGTCGCGCGGCGATGTGACCGAAATCGGTTTGCCGTTCAGCATCACGTCGCCTGTGGCCCGACGATCGGCACCGTAGACCAACCGCGCCAGTTCGGTGCGCCCGGATCCGACAAGGCCGGCAATGCCAAGCACTTCGCCCGCGCGCACCTCGAAGGAGCAGTCGTGCACCTTGACGCCGTCGCCGATGTTCCTGACGGCAAGCACCGCCGCGCGTTCGCCCGTAACCTGACGGTGCTCCTTCTTGTAGAAGGAGGACAGATCGCGACCGACCATCATCGAGACCAGCTTGCTGGCGGAAAGATCGGCGCGGTCCAGCGTTCCGACATAGGCGCCGTCGCGCAGTACACTCACCCGGTCGGAGAGCTGGTAGATCTCCTCCATGCGGTGGCTGATATAGATGATGGCAATGCCATCGGCCTTGAGCCGGGCGATGACGTCGAACAGCTTTTCCGTTTCCCGGCTGGTGAGCGAGGTGGTCGGCTCATCCATGACGATGATGCGGGCATTGGTCGTCAGCGCCCGTGCGATCTCCACCATCTGCCGTTCGCCGAGCGACAGCTCCGCGACACGGCGGGAGGCGTCGAAATCGATACCGAGCTGCTTGAGGATGGGATCGGCGCGACGGCGCATCTCCGCACGGTCGGCCAGGCCGAAGCGCGACGGCTCGTTGCCGAGGAACATGTTCTGCGCGACGGTCAGGTTCGGCGCGAGTGAAAGCTCCTGGTAGATGACGGCAATGCCATAGGCCTTTGCCTTCAGCGGATCGCCGAGCGTCGCCGGCACGCCCTCAATCAGCACCGAACCGCCGGGATCGGCCGTGTAGGCGCCCGACAGGATCTTCATCAGCGTCGATTTACCCGCGCCGTTCTCGCCCATCAGCGCGTGAACCTCGCCGGCACGAACCGTCAGGCTCACCTGCGACAGCGCCTTCGAGGCCCCGAAGGTCTTGCTGATGTCGCGCATCTCCAGAAGCGGACGCTGTTCGTTGGCCGTCGCCGTCATGCGCGCTTCTCCTCTCGCGAAACGGCCTCAGCCGATGCCATCGCATCCACATGGTTCCGCCATTGCCGGCGATATTCATCAAGACCGGGAATGGATGCCGGTTCGGCCACGGCGCAATCGTTGACGAAGGGATTGTCACCGATGGCATCGAAGACGAGCGCCGCTGCGCCGAAGGCGCTGCCTTCCGGGTTGGCGCTCGTATGCACCGTCTGCCCCGGCCGAAGGGCGGCAAGCACGGACGCGTAAAGCCCCGTCTTCACCAGGCCGCCATCGATGACGATGGCATTCTCAGACCCGATGAGATCGAGCGACAGGTCGGCCATCAGCGCCACATAGAGCATCGCGACGGCTGCGCGCTCCTCGCCCGCGACGGCCGGGCCGACAAAGCGGCCCTCGTGTCCCGGCATCGGCCCGCCCGGCGCGAAGGACGGCAGAGCGAACGCCTTTGCGGCGATGACCCTGGCAACGGCTTCGGCCGAGACAGGTTTCGTCCAGCCGCCGCTGGCGACATCGTACTCCCGGCCGCCCATGAAGCGAATGGTCGCGACCGGCTGGTGATCGACCGTGACATTGGCCAGCATGTCCCTGTCGGCATCGAGCCTTTCCAGCGGACTTGCGGGATTGAAGATGATCACCCAGGTACCGGTCGAGACCAGGGTGAAATCCGTAAAGCCGAGCGAGCGGTAGAAGTAGAGCGCCGCGTTGCTGTCATGCACGCCGTTATGGACCGCGATCTCCACGCTGCGCCCGTCGTCGCGCGTCACCTTGTGGGTGCCGACGACGTCACCGGCTTTTGCGAATTCCGGCATCCGGCTGCGCCAGCCCATGCGGTCGACGAGACTGCTGAAATCGTCTCGCAGCGGCGCCCACAGGTTGGAATGGCAACCGAGATAGGAGACTTCCGAGACGGGACGGCCGGAGAATTTCCAGGTCCAGAATTGCGGATAGGCGAGAATGGCTTCCGCCTTTGCGATCAGGTCCCCATCGCGTTCGTTCAGCCAGAGCAGGTGTCGCCCATAGTTGAAGCCCAAGGGCAGCGGTGGCGAGAACGTCTCCTGGAAGTCCGGCGCCATTGCATCGATGCGCGCGGCGATCTCCGCGGGCGGCTCCTGCTCATAGTCCAGTATGGGGTGGACGAGCGACCCGCCGGCAACGAGCGCGAAGGTGCAGCCGTGACCGGAAAACGTCATGCGGTCGACACCGTGCGCTGCGACGGCCCGGGCCAGTTCAGCCGTCATCCAGCCGAACAGCGCCGCGTCATCCAGCACGCGCAGATCCCCTTCGTCACGCCAGACGGGGCGTGTTCGCGCCTCGTCGATGACCCGTCCCTCCGACGAGACGACGAACAGCTTGGAATTGGTCTTGCCGAGATCGAAGACGGCGATGGGGGACCTGCTCAATTCACGCCTCCCGTCTTTGCGATCTGGATCGTGACGCCCGCATCTTCCAGTATCTTGGCCGCCGCGTCCGTCAGGCCGTCATCCGTGATGATCGTGCCGATGCGCGACAGAGGCAGAGCCACGTTTCGCGGCTGGATCGAGAATTTGCGGCTGTCGGCAAGAAGCACGATCTCGTCCGCGCAGGCCGCCAGTTCACCGATCACCTTGACGAGCAGCGGATGGGATTCGAGCAGCCCCTTGCTGCTGATGCCCTGCGTGCCGACGAAGAAACGCGATGCGAAAAAGCTCGGGGAGCCCCCCGACGGATCATGGATGATACCAGGTTCGCGGTAGAGCTCGCCGCCGGCCACGGAAAGCTGGCAGGTGCCATGCTCGCCCAGGTAAGCGGCGAGCGGCATCGAATTGGTCCAGACGCGCAGATTGCGCCGCGCAAGCAGTGTGCCCAGCTGATAGCAGGTCGAACCTGCATGGACGATGAGGGAATCGCCGTCGCGCACCAGGTCCGCTGCGGCTGCGGCGATGGCGCGCTTTGCCTCGACCGCGATATCGCGGTTCTCGTCATAGGGCCTGGCCGAGAGCCGGCCGCTATCGCCCGCCTCGCTGGCGGAAATACCGCCATAGACCTTCCGCGCCCGGCCCAGTTCGTGGAGCTTGTCGATATCACGGCGGATGGTGGCGGGAGAGGCGCCGAGGCGCTCCTGAAGGTCGCGCACGGATGCGAACGGCGTCTCGCGCAAAAGCTCAATGATGGCCTTGTGGCGTTGCGTGTCGTTCACGAATGCTCCTCCCGGCGTCTCCAGCGCCGATGAACGAAGATAATCATACTAATCCAAAACGATCAAGCATCATGACGTATTTTCTTCACAGTTGACGATATGCGATCATAGCAATACCATCAGCCAAAAAGTTTGATCACCTTTCATCGCGATCTGCGGTGGGCGGTGGCGCAGGGTCGTCTAGAGGAGGAGGCTGGCATGGCTTCGGGCAATCGGTCGGACGGTGATCCGGCCTTCGACGCGTTTCTCGCGCTTTCAAGGGACATCGGCAGCGACATCCTGAAGACCCAGGGCGCCGGCGGGAATACCTCGTTCAAGCGCGACGGCGTGATGTGGGTCAAGGCTTCGGGGACATGGCTTGCCCATGCCGGCGAACGCGACATCATGGTGCCGGTGACGGCAGCACCCCTGGTGACGGCGCTGCGGGCCGGCGAGCCGAGCGCGGAGAAGGCAACCGACTTCATCGTCACCGAGCTGAATGCCTCCGGTCTGCGCCCATCGATCGAGACAAGCTTTCACGCGGCCCTTCCCCAGGCCGTCGTCGCGCATTATCACTGCGTCAATGCCATCGCGCTCTCGGTCCTCACCGACCGGGACGTCGTGATTGCCAGACTGATGGCGAAGCTCCCCGACCTGCGCTGGACGACCATACCCTATCGCCGCCCCGGCACGCCGCTCGCGCTGGAAATCGACCGCGTCGCCGCGACGTGGCCGGACGTGCTGGTCCTCTACAATCACGGCATCATCATCACCGGCGACACCGTCGACGAGGTACGCGAGCGCATCGCGCGCGTCACCGAAGCGCTCTCCGTCGCCGTCCGCGCGGAGGCGACAGCCGACACCGCCGCCTTGCAGGCGTTGGCGGAAGGCTCCGATTTTCATGTGGCTGACGATGCCGAGAGCCACAAGACGGCGCTCAACCCGGCCAATGTGGCGTTTGCGGCGGGCGGTTCACTTTACCCGGATCATGTCATCTTCCTGGGTACGGAAATCGGCGTGCTTTCCCCCGGCGAAACGGTGAATGCCTATGTCGATGCGCGGCGCGCGCGCGATCTTTCCATCCCGAAGATGCTGCTCGTGCCAGCGCTTGGCGTGCTGCTCTCGAACGAACTCACCGCAGGTGGCCGCGTCATGGCGCGCTGCCTTGCCGAAGTCGTTTCCCGCATACCGGATGGTGCGTCCGTGGCCTATCTCAGCGCCGATGAGGAATATGAACTGACCCATTGGGAGGCCGAGCAGTACCGCCAGGCACTCGACCGCAAGGCGAGCCGGCAGGCATGACCACCGGCACACAGCCCGCCATCGCGCTTGGCATCGACCTCGGCACGTCGGGCGTGCGCGCCGCGCTGCTTTCGAAAGACGGAGAACCGGTCGATATCGCGGCGTGCCCCTTTCCCGATGCCGCGTCCGCACGCCTGCCCTCGACCTGGTGGAACGGCGTCACGTCATGTCTTGCGGAACTCGCCTCCCGCAACACCTTCTCGTCCCTTGAAGGGGTCGCCGTCGACGGGACGTCCGGGACCGTGCTTGGCGTGGACGAAGCCGGCGTACCGGTGGGCGAGGTGCTGATGTACAACGACCCATGCCCCGATCGCGCCATCGTCGAGCGCATCGCCGCGGTGGCACCTTCGGATAGTCCCGCACGCGGTGCCACGTCGGCGCTGGCACGCGCAATCTACCTCTCACGCAGGCCGGGCGTGCACACCATCCTGCACCAGGCCGACTGGATCCTGATGCAGCTTGGCCTTGCCGCCGCAACCAGCGACGAGAACAATGCGCTGAAGACCGGATACGATCTCGACGCCGAGCGCTGGCCCGACTGGCTGGAGGCATGCGGCATGGACATAGCCCTGCTGCCGTCCGTCGCACGGGCCGGCGCGCCGCTCTCGACGGTGACCGCGCACGGGCGCGCACTCGGTTTGCCGCCGCAATGCCGCTATCATGCGGGCACGACAGACGGCTGTGCCTCATTCCTGGCGACCGGCGCCGCGGCCATCGGCGACGGCGTGACCGCGCTTGGATCCACACTGGTAGTGAAGCTCGCCTGCGCACGACCGATCAGTGCTGCCAATTATGGTATCTATTCCCACCGCATCCTCGACTTCTGGCTTGCGGGCGGCGCGTCGAATTCCGGCGGCACCGTCATCCGCACGTTCTTCGACGGCGAACAGTTGAAATCGATGACGCCGAAATTGCGCCCGGATGTGCCGACAGGCCTGTCCTACTATCCTCTGCCGGCGCCCGGCGAGCGCTTCCCCATCAACGATCCCGCCTACCCGCCGCGACTTGAGCCGCGCCCGGTCGACGACCTCCTGTTCTTCCAGGCAATCCTCGAGGGCATTACCGCAATCGAGAAATCCGGCTACGACCGGCTGGCGGAGCTGGGCGGCCCCAAGGTGCTTTCCGTGCGCACGGTCGGCGGGGGCGCTGTCAACGAGGCCTGGACGCGGATGCGGGAAACGGCGCTCGGCGTGCCCTTCCTTGCAGCGCGCTCGGCGGAAGCATCCGTCGGCACCGCCTCGCTTGTGCTTGCCGGAAAGGAGCGCTGGCCTTGAGCATTGCGCCGCACACCACGCTTGCCGCCCTGGCGGATCGTTACGACGCCTTCTTCGTCGATCAGTTCGGCGTGCTGCGCGACGACGACGGCGCCTATCCGGGCGCCAACGCCGCCCTGCTTCACCTGAAGGCCCTGGGCAAAACAATCGTGATCCTGTCGAATTCGGGCCGCAGCGGCGCCTATAATGGCGACCGCCTGGTCAAACTTGGCTTCGATCGTTCCGGCTTCGACCACTTCCTCACCTCCGGCGACGTCGCCCACCACATTCTGGCTGAGGAGACGGCCGGAAAGGCGCGGATCACGCGGTGCCTGACGATTTCAAGCGGCGGCGACCGCAATCTCGCCGAGCGTCTCGGTTTCGAAAGCGTCGGGGACGCGGCGCTTGCGGATATCGTGATCATCTCGGGAAGCGAAGCGGAGCGCATTCCGCTGTCGGCCTATCGCGACCGGCTGAGGCCTGCGGCGGAGCGGGGCATCCCCTGCTACTGCACCAACCCCGACCGGCATAAGCTCGTGAAAGGCGGCGGGACCGCCCCGGGTGCCGGCAGCATCGCACTTGCCTATGAGGCGCTCGGCGGCCCGGTTCGCTGGTTCGGCAAGCCCCATCCCGCAATATACCGGCAGGCGCAATCCCTGCTTGGCAACATGGAAGCCGACCACATCGTCTGCGTCGGCGACAGCATCGAGCACGATATCGCCGGCGCCGCCGGCGCGGGACTGGCGTCGTGCCTCGTGCGAACCGGCATCCTCGCTTCCACGCCCGACAGCGCCCTTGCCCCGATCTGCGAAACGCACGGCGCGCGCCCGGACTTCGTGATGGCGCGTTTCACGATCTGAGCGCCGCCCGACGTTTGAACCGCAGGCGCTTTTAAATTCGAGAAGTCCGTCCCGCGCGACCCTTTGCTTGCCGCGGGCCTGCTTGAGCGCTACGCACGTCCTGTTATCCTGCCATTACATCGGGCCAGACGGGGACGCGAATTGCAATGCTCATTCATGAAGGCGACACGCGGACACCGGCCGTGGATCTGCTGCTGGCAACCATTCTTGCCTTCGTCGCGGGCGGCGTAAACAGCGTCGGCTTTCTGGCGTACGGCTACTTTTCCGCCAACATGACCGGCAACGTGTCCCTCGTGTCAGAGCTTCTGTCCGATTGGAAGCTGCGCGCTGCGGCTGCGTTTTTCACCATCGTCCTGATGTTCATTACGGGCGCCTTCCTGGCCTCCCTGTTCATTCAGATGGGCAAGCGCCACCGGCTCAAGACGGTTTACGCCCTGACCCTGGGTTTCGAGGGCGCCATCCTGATGCTCGTCGGGATCTACGTCTCGGTGCTGCCCGACACCGTCAACGGCTTCACCATCGTCAGCCTGCTTGCGCTATCCATGGGCATCCAGAACGCGGCCTCGACGCGCATATCGGGCGCCCGGGTGCGGACGACACATGTGTCGGGACTTGCAACCGATATCGGCGTCGGCCTCGCGCTGTTGTGGGGTGCGAAGGGAGATGTCCAGCGCGAGGAGATCGCCACGCGCCTTCGGCTTCACGCGGCGACGATTCTGGCCTTCGCTATCGGCGGGGTCGCCGGCGCGCTGATGTATACCAGCTTCCAGGGGCTCGCATTCTGCCTCCTTGCCGCCTTGCTGTTCGCGTTGTGCGCGATCTACTCGAGCGGCATTGTCGCGGCTGACTGAACGGTGCTCACAAATGCGTTTGCCATGTGCGAAGGCCATGGTAGGCAGGCCGCACCTGAGAGTAGAGCCGGATGGTGGCCATGACAGTTTCGTTTTATGCCGACTATATTGCGGAGTTGCGCACGCTTTTTGCGGAACTGAACAACGAGAGCGACCTCTTCCAGACCTTCGATGTGCATATCGAACTGATCGCCGCCGGAAGCCTTGTGGTCTATGAAACGAAGCGGCGAAAAGGCCAGACCGACACCCTCTTTTACGGCCGCCCGGCTGAGGCGACAGCCAACCGCCAGATTTCGCGGGAAACAGCGTCGGCCGCGATCACGCACTTCCTCTCGCTCGGTCAATTCATCGCCTTGACCGGCCAGACACGGCAGCTCCTCGAAATGCAGTATCCGCACTGTGCCGTCAATTTTTCCTATCGCAAGAAAGGGCAGCCGGCCGGACGTTCCATGTTGATGGTGTTCGTGGGCTTCAATGACGATGCGGACGCGTCCGCTTATGCCGCTTCCGCCAACGATCCGGCGGCCTTCGTTTCCGCACGGCCATATCACACGTCAAAGGCCTATGAATGGACGTGAGCGGGGCTCGCCGGGGCGAACTCTGCTTCGATATCCCATACGCCTTCCAGGCGTAGGGACGCTCAGGCGCGAATGCCCGATACCTTTTGATCGCCCGCGGCAAGCGTGATGGCGGTCGAGCGTGGCAGAGGTTTCGACAACAGGAAACCCTGCAGATGGTCACAGCCGAAATCCTGCAATGCGCTTCGCTGCTCGTCTGTTTCCACGCCCTCTGCCGTCACCAGCAGCCCCTTCGCTTTCGCCATGCTGATCATGGCGGAGACAACGGCCCTGCTGGCTCCTTGATGCATCTCGCCGATGAACGATTTGTCGATCTTAATGCGGTCGACCTCGATGCGTTGTATGCGGGAGAACGTCGAGTAACCGGTTCCGAAATCGTCGATCGCAAACCGGACGCCAGCCGAGCGCAGGGTCGATATCGTCGTTTCCAGCTCGCTCTTCTCCGGCGCCATGGCACTTTCCGTCAATTCGATTTCCAGCCTGTTCGGCTGGACCTGCCATCTGGCGAGGATGCCGAGAACGCGCAGGGCATAACCGGGCGAGGCTAGCTCGAGAGCCGACGCATTGACCGCGATGTGAATACCGGGAACTTCCGCAAGCATCCGGCACGCATCCTCAAGAACGAGCGCGCTGATCTCGTGGATCAGGCCGCTTTCCTCGGCAAGGGGGATGAACTGGTCAGGGCTGACATAACCCAATGTCGGATGCTTCCACCGTGCAAGCGCCTCAAGCGAACTCAAGGCACCGGTGTCGGCTGCATAAACGGGCTGGTAGAACGTTTCCAGCTGCGAATGGGTTTGAAGGGCGAGGCGCAGGTCCGCTTCCAATGCCCTTCGATTGCTCAGCAGCTCATCCATGTGGCTGCCGAAGATGGCGTGCGTATTTCTGCCCGCCGCTTTGGCGTGATACAGGGCTATGTCCGCTTTTCGGGTCAGCTCGACGGGATCGCAAGGCCCCGTTGTCACGGCAGCGCCGACACTGGCGCCGATCGCGATCTGGACGGTGTCGATTTCAAACGGCGCCCTGACCGCGGCCACGATGTTCCTGGCGATCTCGTCTACATTCAGCGCGTCGGCATCGCTCAGAAGTATGTTGAATTCGTCACCGCCGACACGCGCGATCAGCGACTTCGGCAACAGGTCCCGCATGCGAGCCGCTGCCATCATGATCAGCCTGTCGCCAACGGGATGGCCAAAGGTGTCATTGACCGTCTTGAACCGATCGAGATCGACAAAGAGAATGCAGTGGCGCTGATCCGCGGCCGCGTTGGCCAGCGTGGATGCGAGCCTGATGGCAAAGAAGTTCCTGTTGGCCAGTCCCGTCAGGGCGTCGTGCGATGCCTGATGTTCCAGTTCCGCGCGGCTTGCGGCCAGACGGACCGAGCGGCGGAACAGGGCATGACCGGCAAGGCTCGCGCCTGTAAACAAGGTCACGAATGCCAGCACGAGAGCGGGAGCGGTGGCGCGAAGAACGTAGTTTCCGGGTTGAAAGGGCTCCCAGCGAAAGAACCCCACAGGCGCGCCGTCGCGCGATGTCACCGGAATAAAGGTGGCGTTTCGTTCGCTCGGCTCATCTCGCGTGAAGCGAAGGTTGGTGAACGCGTATTCCTGACCGATATCCGCCGGCAGGTCTCCATCCAGAAACCGGATGGCGACGTGAAGGAATTCAGCGCCGGGCGCCTGCACGACATTTCCCGTGTCCGATATGAGCGGCTTGATGCTGACGATCGCGGACCGGTTCCCGATGCGCGCCAGATCCGACTCCCCGATTGAAAGGACCTGAGCGCTCGTGCCCTGCGTATCGCCGCGCGCGAGACGGGCCTGCAGTTTGGTCGCAAGCGGAAGGTAGGCGTCGCGGAACTGCTGCGCGTCAGGCGACCCTTCGCGATCTTCAATGAACTGATAAACGAGCGATAAATCAGGCGACAGCAGCAGGGATGCATCATGGCCAAAATAGGTGTGCATCCAGGATCCGAGGTTGGCGTCGATCCAGGCCATGTCGCCACGTTGGCTTTTGCCCACGGCGTCGTCCCAGACTGTGACGCTTTCCTGATCATGGGCAATCGCCGACTGTAGCTTCGTCACGGCACGCGTGATGAAACCCCGCTGGCGTGATGAAGCCCCCTCGTCCGCCTTGCCCGCCGCCCAGGTCAGTGTCAGGAACAGGATGCCGCAGATTGCGAGCGACGCGCTGGCCGGCAAGATCCATTTCAACAGAGATGAAGACTGGAACTTTAGGGTCATCGCCAGGTCCTGATTGTCTCTGGGATATTAGAGCAATCGAACTTAAGCCGATGGCAAGGAATGCGGTTAAGCAGCGGTTAAAACCGAAGCTGGGTCGTAGCTGCTTACAGTTCAGCGCGCCGCCTGAGCCATATGGTGATCTGCGGCGCAGCAACGCCGCCCGGCGGTGGTAAGAGCTCTTGGGCCGGACGGCGCCGTCACTGATTTTTCCCCAAGAAGATGCTTGCGAGGCGTTCTTGGCACTTCAGGTTGAAAGATGACTGCCCTTCATGCGGAGTGTCACGACAACGCCGCCATCGACCCAGTTGTAATTGATCGATCCACCGAGCTGCCCCGAGATCGTTCGCTGCAAGAGCTTGCTTCCGTAGCCTTCCATCGATTGTGGCGAGCGAGCATCCGCACCGCCATGTTCACTCCAGACGATCTCGACATCGTCCTCGACGAGCGCACCGGAGATATCGAGCAATCCCTTGTCATTCGACAATGCGCCGTATTTCAGCGAATTCGTTGCAAGCTCATGGATGACGAGCGCAAGGCTCGTGGCGGACTTTTCTCCCAAGCCCATGCGCGGAACGGCCACCCGGATGCGGCCGGCAAATGCGCCCACGTCGTCGTAGGGCGCCAACAGCACCGTGAAGAGGTCGCCCAGCAAGGCTGCTTCTCCCTGACCATCCGGCAGGGGGCGCACCAGTTCGTGGGCGCGCCCGAGCGCCGTCAGCCGCTGTGTCAGCTGCTTGGCCATCTCCTCCTTCGTGTCGGTCGACCGCGACGTGATATTCGTGAGGCCTGCTGCCAGCGCGAGCAGGTTCTTGACGCGATGGCTCATCTCGCCGGCAAGAAGCTCATGGCCCTCCTCGGCCTGCTTGCGTCCTGTGACATCGAGGAAGATGCCCGTCATTTTCTGGGTTGTGGCATCGCCCTCGTTGCCCTCGCCGCGGGCGGAAATCCATCGGACGTCGGAAGCGTTCGTCAGAATGCGAAAGTCGATTTCGAACGGGCCATCAACCGCCCGGGTCGCGACGAACGCCGCCCTCACGCGGTCCCGGTCGGCGGGATGGACCTTGGCGGAAAGATGTTCGAAGGTCAGGTCCGTCTCGTGAGAGATATCCCAGAGTTCGTACGCCTTGGCATCCATGACGAATGTGTCGTCATCGACGATCCAGGTCCACAGCGCCACTCCTGCCGACTTGATAGCACGCCTGAGTTCCTCAGCGCTCCACTCAGGCTGCGACTTGGCTTGGCTCATTGATCATCTCTTCCATTAGACGCGAAAACTGGCCTCGCCCCAAAATTAGCGGGTTGGTGCGCGTTATCAATGGCTGAGAGCCGGTCTAGCGGCTGGCGGTCAGGAACTTGCGCTCGAGATGGGCGCCATAGATCGTCAGCGGGCAGCACATCAGGAAGTAAAGCGCTCCGACGATGCCGAAGACGGTCAATGGCTGGAAGATCTGGTTCGAGATGATGTTTCCGGCACGGGTGAGTTCAGTGAAGCCGACGATCGAAGCGAGCGACGTTCCCTTGATGAGCTGCACCAGGAAGCCGATCGTGGCCGGCAGCGAAATCCGTATCGCCTGGGGAAGCACGACGTCCTTCATACGCGAGACATAACCGAGGCCAAGCGCCTTTGCCGCCTCCGTCTGTCCGCGCGGGACGGCCTCGATCGAGCCGCGCCAGATTTCTCCCAGGAAGGCGCTGGCGTGAAGCGTCAGGCCGACCGAGACCGCAGCCCAAGCATCCATCTGGATACCAATCAGGGCAAGGCCGTAATACACCACGAAAAGCTGCATCAGGAGCGGCGTGCCCTGGAAAACCGCGATATAGCCGGCCGTCAGACGCTCGACGATGGCGACGCCGGACGTGCGCAGCAAGGCCACCATCAGCCCGGCAACACAGCCGCACACGAAGGCGACCGCAGACAGCGCAACCGTCCATTTCAGGCCTGTCAGAAGAAAGAGGAATTCTTCGCGTCCCATTCGGTTTCCTCCTATCTGAGCGGATAGCTGAAGTAGCGGGCGGAGAAGAACGCGAAGATGCGCATCATCACCCAGGAAATGACGAGATAGAACGCCGTCACGGTGAAATAGACCTCGAAGCTGCGGAAGCTGTCGGACTCGATCCGCTGCGATACCGATGTCAGTTCGTAAGCCGAGATGGCGGACGCGATGCTCGTCGTCAGCGTCAGCAGGATGAACTGGCTCGTCAGCGAGGGATAGATCGTCCTCAACGCGGGCTTGAGGATGATCAGGCGGAAGACCTGGGCCTTGTGCAGCCCGAGCGCCAGTCCCGCCTCCGTCTGTCCCTTCGAAATGGATTGCACCCCGCCCCGGATGATCTCGATGGCATAGGCGCCGCCGTTGATGCCGAGCGCGATGATGGCGGTCGGCGTCGGATCGAGCCGGATACCCGCCAGCGGCAGCGCGAAGTAGATGAAGAAGATCTGCACCAGGAACGGCGTGTTGCGGATCAGTTCGACGAAGCCGATCACCAGCCAACGCAGCGGTTTGAACTGTGACTGTCGCAGGATGACGCCGCCGATCCCGATGACGATCGCCAAGAGCATGCCGCAGATGGCCAGCGTGAATGTCCCGAGGCAGGCCGAGAGAAGGTTGGGAAGGCCGTCGAGGACCGGGGTGAAATCAAGCGTGTAATTCATGACATCTCCTGCGGCGCACCCTTCAGGACGGCGTTGCCAGACCTGCCATGGCCTCGATGGCCAACTCGTATCCGGCCGCCCCGAAACCGAGCATGACCCCGGTCGCGGTGCGGGAAATCAGGGAATTGTGATAGATGCTCTCGCGCGCATGCACATTGGATATGTGCAGTTCGATCTTCGGGCCGTCGAAAGTCTTCAAGGCGTCAAGAAGAGCGATGGATGTGAATGTATAGGCCGCCGGATTGATGATGATGCCGCACGCATCCTTGCGCGCCTGGTGGACGAATTCCACCAGTTCACCCTCAAAATTCGTCTGGCGGAAATCGACCGCAAACCCGAGGGAGGCGGCTTTCGCGTCGCATCTGGCCTTGATGTCCCGCAGGGTCGTGGTGCCATAGATGGAAGGCTCCCGCTCACCCAGAAGGTTGAGATTGGGGCCGTTCAGGACAAAGATCGTCTTGGTCATGGACATACTCCAGGCAGCATCGGCGCACGGATGAACGGCGCCGATGCCCGCACCTTGGCCGGGTGCCGCCTCGCGGATTCAGGCTTTACGAAGAGCGGAAGCTCAGTTCGCGGTGAACGGAATGCCTTCGAGGCTGGTCGGGAATTCCGGCACCGGAACCTTCATCCACTTGTCGTAGATCGTCTTCAGCTCGCCATTGGCCTTGATCTTGTCGATGAACGCGTTCACTGCGGCATTCAGCTCTTTCTCGCCCAGGCGCGTGCATGCGCCATTGTACAGCTTCTGGAATTCCAGCTTGTTTTCGAACTTGCCGGGAACGGCCTTCTCGACACGGTCAAGATAGAAGATGTTGCCGCCAAGCGCGTCTGTCTGGCCGGAGATCAGCGCCTGGACACTCGCCGCGTCGCCGTCATAACGCCGGATGGTGGCGGTGGACGGCGCATTCTTCGTCACTTGCGTGTCCTGAGCCGCTCCCTTTGCGACGCTGATGGTCAAGCCGGCCATATCCTCGTTCGACTTGATGGATTTGTCCTTGGGGCCGATCAGGACGATGGCGTTCGCGTTGTATGGCTGGCTGAACTGCACGGCCTTGGCGCGATCCGGCAGCATGGCCATCGTCGCGAACAGGATGTCGACACGCCCGGAGGTCAATGCGGGAATACGATTGTTCACCTCGAGCGGAACGAATTCCACCTCGACGCCGAGCTCCTTGGCGAACAGGGCGCCCATATCCGCATCGAAACCGTCCTGTTTGCCGGCGCTGGTGACGAAGCCCCATGGCGGGTTATCGCCCTGAATGCCGACGACCAACTTGCCCCTTGCCTTGATTTCCTCAGGCGTGATCGCCGAAGCGGGTTGCGAAAATGATACCGCGGCGACAATTGCCGCAGCGCCCAGCAGGGCATGGCGCCGGTTCAACTTGAACTCAAACATAGGTTCTCCTCCTCTGATAGCGCAAAAGGCCGTCCAGCTCTCCTCCAGCTGGCACTGTAGCAAAGCTGACATAAGGCTATTTTCAAATCAACTGAGTTTTTCTAAAATCTCCGATAAAACATGTTTCAGCGTTTGCTTGTAAAATTGCGATATGAACCTTCTCGTCACGAAGGAAAGGAACAGGAACACCAATGGCAATGGGGTGAGTCCGGGGGGCACGTGTCCCCAAAAAGCGGGTGATCAAGCTCGATATGGCAGAATGGAGATCTTGAACGACATCTCAACCTGTCGATGGTTACCCCAGGCCGGGACGACATGTGAGACAGACAGCCCGCCGCCGGCCTCACCCGACTGCTTCAGACAGGTTTCAATCACCCGACAGAATATGTATGAGGAATTAGAAAATCTCCGAGATGCGTCCATGTACTCTGATCTAGCGACCGAAACCATTGCCGAAAGCAGCTACAAGCGCATTCGGGCCGATATCATTTTCGGACGCCTTGCTCCCGGCCAGAAGCTGAAGCTTGAAAAGCTCAAGGAAGCCTACGACACGAGCGTCAGCACGCTGAGGGAAATCCTGAGCCGCCTTGCCTCGGAAGGATTGGTCGTTGCCGAAGGCCAGCGCGGTTTTCACGTGGCGCCGATGTCGTCAACCGACCTGAAGGAGATTGCCGCTCTGCGCCTGCTGCTGGAAACGCACGCGCTGGAGCAATCCTTCGACCGGGGCGACGTCGACTGGGAGGCCCGGCTCGCCTCGGCCCATCACAAGCTGGCGCGCATGGAAGAGGTCATGGCAAGCGGAGACACCAGCCAGACGGAAGCCTGGAAGCGTTACGACTGGGAGTTCCATCAGGCGCTCATTTCGGCCTGCGGGTCGAGACTGCTGATGGAAACCCATGCCGCCGTCTTCGATAAATATCTCCGTTACCAGATGGTCGCCCTCTCCTATCGCGGCAAGATCGCCGAGGACGAGCACAGGCAGCTCCTCGACGCCGCCCTCAAGCGCGACCAGGAGACGGGGAAGAAGATCCTCGGCCTGCACATTCAGGGCGGCGTGGAACATGCATTGGCGGGGAAGTCGCCCCTTCGGGATTGATCATGCGGGAAGAACGCTCAGGCGAACATGAACGGATAAACGACAGCGAAACCGTCAGCGATGCGGTCTTCCGCCGGTTGCGACATGATATCATTATGGGAATCCTGCTGCCCGGCTCGAAGATCAAGCTTGAAAAGGCGCGCGAGCGATACTCGATCAGCATTTCCTCACTGCGCGAAATCCTTTCCAGGTTATCGGCAGAAAACCTCGTGCTTGCGGAAGGGCAGCGTGGTTTCGAGGTCAGCCCCGTGTCCAGGCAGGAACTGACGGAGCTGGCCGACCTGCGCACCGTGTTGGAATGCCATGCCATCGGTCTTTCCTTCGCCGCCGGCGATCTGGAATGGGAAGGCTCGATCGTTGCGGCCCACCATCGGCTGGCCGCCGTGGAGCGCAGGCTTCTTGCGGGAGATGTCGCCCGAACCATCGACTGGGTCCGATGCGATTGGGAATTCCACCGGGCGATCGTTGCCGCAAGCAATTCGGCGACACTTCTGCAGAGCCTGTCGTCCGTGTTCGACCGATTTCTTCGGTATCATATGCTCGCCGGAAGTTTCCGGGGCAAAGCGGTCGTCGATGATCACAAGTTGCTGTTCGAACGCGCGCTCGCACGCGATGCCGATGGCGCAAAAGAGATCATAACCAGCCACGTGCAGAAGGGTATCGACCACATAATGAAGGACCCGAAGTTCCTTTCAGGCCGGTGAGTTTCGCGCGTTGAGTTCCTGGGGCAGGAGCGACAAGCCCGGTAGCCCGGTGCGCAACTGCATGGTGCCGCCGATCACCGCATCAGCACAGTCTCCAGCCACTCTCAAATCGACAGCAGTCTGGAACAGTTTAGCGTGTTCGAGGTTAGCGAAGGCCGGTCCTGAAGTCCCGGCCGGCAAGCCGGCGCTCTCCTTGTGAACCGCCGGCTCCAGTAAGCGGCTGCTCGTTTTATTCGTGCTCCCAGCGAGCAGCCGCTCAAGGTCACCCGTTTGGTTGCGATGAGGCCCCCATGGAAATGCCACCCGAGCAAGGTTCCGGTTGAGTGGCCTCGGCCCACAACAGGAAGCCATACGGTGAGACAGACGCGAGCGGCGGTGAAGGAGTATCGATGCAAGATAGACATCATCAGACAGGTCATTGGACGCATCGGCATCCCTATGCCGCCTTCGCCGTCAATATGCTCTACATGGCGTTCACCATGGTGGCGCCGATGGGGATTCTCATGTTGGCCACAATGAGCGGCATGTATCCGAACCGGACAGCGAACGTTCTTCTCATTGCCGGATTCTTCGTTCTGTTACCTATCGCTATCGGTCGTCGGGAGCGCTGACCGGTGCTGATCGTTCACCGGCTCCGGCGATATCCAACCGGCACCCGTTGGAAATCTGGCTCTGCCATGCGACGAGCCGTTCGCGATCCGGCATTGCCCGCCGCTCGGCCACCACAGGCGCGAACCACAGCACGGTATCGGCGCCGAGCGTCCAGCGCCCTTGAAGGTCGACCGGGCGTATTCCGCCGCCGCCGTAGACAAGGTTCTCGCTTGACCAGACGAGTGCCCATTGCATGCCCTCCGGGGGAGCGTGCAACGGATCCGCTATGCTGTCGACCGCGATATCCGGCCCCAGATTGACCACCATAAGGCGTTCGTCTTTCGGATCGCGCGAAAAATGTCGGAGCAGGAACGCAGAGGGTTCGAGAACGCTGCCATCCACGCGGCCACATGTGCCCTGCGCGAGAACATAGGATTGGCGACGCAACGCGATCAGGTCCCTGTGAAGCGCGACGATGTGGGTATTCGTCTTGTATTGCGACCAGTCGAGCTTCGAGCGCTCGAATGTCGCGCGGTCGGCCGGCGCCGGCATCCAGCGGGCGAACGCATCATCGCTCAGGCTGGGAAACTGCTTGAGGAACTCGATCCGGCCCTCACGAACCGTCTCGGCAAGACCGCCGGCCTGGTCTGCGAAATAGAAGAATGGACTGGAGGCCCCAAACTCCTGTCCCTGGAACAGCAGAGGCGTCTGCGGTCCCAGAAGCAGGAGCGCGGTGATCGCTCTCACTCTCGCGGGCGAGGCCAGCCTGTCCATACGGCAGCCGCTTCCGGAATTTGCGATCTGATCGTGGTTCTGCAGGAAGTGGACGAAGGTCTCCGGCGCGAGGTCAAGGCCGGGCTGCCCGCGCGGCGCATCCTGCCAGTCGTAGCGCTGCCCCTGGAACAGATAGCCGTATTTCGCAGAGGACACGAACTCCTGCGCCCTGCCGCGGTGGTCATGGTAATAGGCCTCGCTTCTGCCCGTCAGCGCGACCATTGCAGAATGATGGAAGTCATCGTTCCAGAGCGCATCCAGTCCATAACCGGATTGGCCGTGCGGTCGCACGAGGCGCGTATCTTGCGGCTCGTTTTCAGCAACGAGGTAGATCGACCTGCTCCTTGCCGCCGCACGCGCCTCCCGCGCGACAAGAGCCATGATGTGCTCATCGCTTGCGTCGTTCAGCGCCTGTGTCGCATCGAGCCGCAGCCCGTCAAAATGATATTCATCGATCCAGTAAGCGGCATTTTTGGCGAAGAACGCGCGCACGCCGGCACTGTTCTCGCCGTCGAAATTAACCGAGCAACCCCACTCATTCCAGTAGCGTTCGGTAAAGTAATCCGGTGAGAAGGCCTTGAACCGCCCGCCGGCGCCGAGGTGGTTATAGACGACGTCGAGGATCACGCCCAATTCGAGCCTGTGCGCCGTATCGATGAAGGACCGGAGCTCATCGGGTGTGCCATAGAGCCGGGTGGGGGCATAGGGCAGAACCCCGTCGTAGCCCCAACCGAAGGCTCCGTAGAATTCGTTCAGCGGCATGACCTCGATGCAGGTGATACCGATGTCCTTGAGGATGCCGAGGCGCTCTGTGGCGGCCGCATAGGTGCCTTCCTGCGTGAAGGTCCCGATATGCATCTCGTAGAGAACCTGGCCTTGAGCCTTGAGGCCCCGCCATCCATCGTCCGTCCACGCGAACCGTTGCGGATCCACGACCGCCGAATATCCGTCGGGCCCTTCGGGCTGATAGCGGGAAGCCGGGTCGGCCACCGGTTCCGCCTCGCTTCCAAGACGCAGCCGATAGAGCGTGCCGGGACCGATGCCGTCGAGATCGATGCGGAAATACCCGCCCGGCTCGGCAAGCATCGCATGCATGCGCCCGTCGGCCAGAAGAATGCTGACGCTATCCTGCGCGAGCGCCCAGACACGGAAGGATACGCCAGCGCCCAGACACTCGGCTCCGACCGGATAACGCCGTTCCGGCCGTGGAGAAAAATTGGTGGTAGGGACATCGTCTGACGCGGGCATGGATCGTTCCAAGACCAGGATTGCGGCGCACGGATCGAAATATCAGCGCCGTCTGATACAAACCGCGGCTTCTTGCCTTTGTTCCCTCGTTCAATCCTGGACGGACACCCGGTATCGCGCCCGCATCGCTGACCCCGTCACATAGACGCCAGCGCGGCGAGCTGCTTCGCCATGTCCTGACCGCGGTCCAGCCGGGCCGCTCACTCGAAGAGATCGGGATTGTCGGCCTCGATCTGCGGCAGGTCGGCGAGGATGCCATTAAGATGACCGCGCATGGCGGCCTCGGCCGCATCGGCGTTGCGCGTGTCGATGGCGTTTATGATCGCCTCGTGCTCGGCAATCAGCCGGACCATGGAATCGGGATGGCGGAGCTGAAGATTGCAGACCCTGTCCATATGCGCCTTGATGTCGGATATGGCGCTCCAGGCAAGGCCGCAACCGGCACCCTCGGCGATCGCGATGTGGAACTGCTCATCCTCGCGGCGGAAGGCATTGTGGTCGTGCGCCGCCATTGCGGCCTTCTGGCGGTCGAGGACCGTATCGATCTTGCGGCGGGTCCAGCTGTCGAAGGCCTCGCTTGCGCGGCGGGCGACGGCGGTCTCTATCGCTTCTCTCACGAAGCGTGCCTCCATCATCTTACGCGCCGAAATCCGTACGACGACCGTGCCGCGATTGGGGCGGATATCCACCAGCTTCGATTTGCCAAGCGCGATCAGTGCCTCGCGCACGGGCTGACGTGAAACACCCATGCGTGTGGCGATTTCCTGTTCGGACAGGCGCATGCCCGGGGTGAGTTCAAGCTGGATGATGGATTCGCGCAGATCTCGTTCCACCTGCGCTGCGGCGGTTTCACCGGTGTCGATCTTCAGGGATTCAAGGTTCACGTCTTTTCCCGCCGTCATGCGTTGACATCCATTTTGAGCCACCATACAGTACCATACAATTCATGCGCAACAGAAATCCGGTGGCCTTAAAACCGGATCAACAGGGAGGGGCTGGCGCGCTGCCGCCGGCCGGAAGACGATATTGCTGTCCAATTTCATAGCACCCGATTCCCGTGACCCGCGGCTGAACAGTAAAGCCCGCTATCAGATGCTTGTCGATGGCAAGTCCGTCGATGCGGCATCCGGCAAGACGATCGAACGCGTGAGCCCGGGCCACGCGGGCGCAGTCGTCGGTATCTGGCCGGAAGCCTCGGCGGATGACGTGCGGCTGGCGGTTGCCGCCGCACGCCGTGCCTTTGATACCGGCCCGTGGCCGCGCATGTCGGGCGCCGAGCGCTCGCGCCTGATGTTCAAGGTGGCGGACCTCATCCTTGCGCATCAGGAAGAACTGGCGCTGGCCGAGAGCCTGGAGGTCGGCAAGCCGATCAATCAGGCGCGCGGCGAAATCGGCTTCTGCGCCGACCTCTGGTCGTATGCCGCAGGTCAGGCGCGGGCGCTGGAAGGCCAGAGCCACAACAATATCGGCGATGACCGTCTTGGCCTTGTGCTGCGCGAACCGGTCGGCGTCGTCGGCATCATCACACCGTGGAATTTCCCCTTCATCATTGCTTCCGAGCGCGTGCCGTGGGCGATTGGCGCAGGTTGCACGGTGGTGCTGAAACCATCGGAATTCACCTCCGGTACATCGATCCGCATGGCGGAACTGGCACGCGAGGCCGGCATCCCGGACGGCGTGTTCAACGTCGTCACCGGCTACGGCGATCCAGCCGGCCAGGTGCTGGCGGAAGACCCTGATATCGACATGGTGGCCTTCACCGGTTCCGTGCGTGTCGGCACCAAACTCGGCGAGATCGCGGCGCGCAGTGTCAAGCGCGTCGGGCTGGAACTCGGCGGCAAGGGGCCACAGATCGTCTTTGCCGATGCGGACCTCGAAGCCGCCGCCGACGGCATCGCGTACGGCGTTTATCACAATGCCGGCCAGTGCTGCATTTCCGGCAGCCGTCTGCTGGTCGAGGAAAGCGTCCGCGACGCGCTGATGGAACGCCTGCTCGAGATCTCGCGCAAGGTCACCTTCGGCGATCCGCTGAACGAGCGCACCAAGATCGGCGCGATGATATCGGAGGCACATGCGCAGAAGGTGCATTCCTATGTCGAGGCCGGCGTCGCCTCCGGTGCGAAACTTCTGCTCGGTGGCGAACGGGTCGGCAGGGAGGCCGGTCTCTATTACGCACCGACGGTTTTCGCGGGGGTTACGCCGGACATGTCGATCGCCCGCGAGGAAATTTTCGGGCCGGTGCTTTCGACGCTGACCTTCAAGACGGCGGATGAGGCCGTGGCGATGGCAAACGCCACCGAATTCGGCCTGTCGGCCTCTGTCTGGTCCACCAATCTCGAAAACGCGCTGCAAAGCATCCGCCGTATCCGCGCCGGCCGCTGCTGGATCAACAGCGTCATCGACGGCACACCGGAAATGCCGATCGGCGGCTACAAGAAGAGCGGCCTGGGGCGCGAGCTCGGCCGCTACGGCTTCGACGAATATTCGCAGTTCAAGGGCGTGCATGTCACGCTCGGGCGCCCGGCGCCCTGGTTCGGTTAGCAGGGCCGCATCCTGCGGTCATGAGGAGGAAAACCTCGGCTGGCGAAATCTTTGGTCGGAGCCCGCCAGCCGAGACTTGGGTCTTTTGGACCCGCATTGCACATCCAAAGGGAGGATACGCAAATGAAGTTGACCAGGTTGAAAGCCGCGGCAATGGCCGCCGGCGTTGCCACCATGATGGCATCGACGGCGCTCGCCGCAGACGTCAAGGCCACGATGATCATCTACCTCGATCCAAGTGTCCAGTTCTTTAATCCCGTGGTGAAGGGCGCACAAGACGCCGCCAGCCAGTTCGGCGTCGATCTCGACGTGCAATATGCCAACAACGATCCGGTGCGCCAGAACGACCTGATCGAAAGCGCGACCGCCAGCGGCGTCGATGGAATCGCGGTGGCGATCTCCTCTTCCGACGCGTTTGACGAAAGCATCTGCGCAGCCACAAAGGCCGGAATCATCGTGATCGGCTTCAACAATGACGACCTCGATGGCGCCAAGGGCAATTGCCGGCAGGCCTATGTCGGCATGGATGAGTTCGCTTCGGGCTACGAGCTCGGCAATCGCATGATCAAGGAGTTCGGCCTTAAGTCCGGCGACGTCGTCTTCAACCCGCGCGAAATCCCGGAGGCGAGCTTCGCCGTGGCGCGTGGCGGCGGTATCGAGAAGGCGATGACGGAGGCCGGCATCAAGGTCGAGACGGTGCGTGCCGGTCTCGACCCGGCCGAAGCGCAGAACATCATCGCGCAGTTCCTGATCGCCAATCCGAACGTGAAGGCGCTGTTCGGCACGGGCTCGGTCACCTCGACGGTCGGTGCGGGCGCCATCAAGGATGCCGGTGTCAACATCCCGTTCGGCGGCTTCGATCTCGCCGTCGAGATCGTCAATGCAGTCGAGTCCGGTGCGATGTTCGCGACCATGGACCAGCAGCCCTACCTTCAGGGCTACTATCCGATCGCCCAGATCGCGCTTGCCAAGAAGTACGGCCTGACGCCGACGGACGTCGACACCGGACAGGGCGCCTTCCTCGACAAGTCGCGCATCAGCTCGGTCAAGCCGCTCATCGGCAGCTACCGCTAACCGGATGTTGCGGGAGCCTGTCGAAGACCCCGGCCGGCTCCCCACGCCCCAAAATCGAGTGCCAGACCGTGACACCTATCCTTGCTGACAACGCCGTGCACCGCTCGCGCACGCAAAGACAATCCGTTCTCAAGCAGATCATGGCGATGCCCGCCGGAGCGATCTTCCTCGTCTTCATGACGTTGCAGATCGTCTGTATCGCCGGTGCGCTGCTTTATCCGAACGAGTTTCGCTATCTTTCACCGCAGAACCTGACGATCCTCATGAAGGCAATCCCCGTGCTTGGCTGCCTGGCGCTCGGCGCCGGCGTGCTGATGATCGCGGGTGAATTCGACCTGTCCATCGGCTCCGTCTACACCTTTACCGCCGTGCTTATGGCGAGCTTGGTCGGGGCCGGCGTCAGCGCCTTTCTTGCCGCCCCGCTCGGCATCGTCACCGGCCTGCTGATCGGGCTGCTCAACGGCCAGATCACGATCCGCTTCGGATTGCCGTCCTTTATCGTGACGCTCGGCGGCCTGCTGTTCTGGCGCGGCGCGGTGCTTCTCTACAATGGTGCGGTGCAGGTGCGTTTCGATCCCGAGCCGGTCTTCACCAGCCTGTTTTCCGG
Source organism: Shinella sumterensis (assembly GCF_004514425.2). Lineage (GTDB taxonomy): Bacteria > Pseudomonadota > Alphaproteobacteria > Rhizobiales > Rhizobiaceae > Shinella > Shinella sumterensis. The sequence continues at coordinate 40,858 of NZ_MYFN02000011.1, read as the reverse complement.
CACGCTGTTCGGCATCAATGCCGCCTTCATCTGGATCGTGCTGTTGGTGGTCGGCTTTCATTTTCTGCTGCATCGCCACCGCTTCGGCAACCACGTGTTCGCGACGGGCGGAAATCGCGCTGCGGCCGAGGCCATCGGCATCAATACCAGGCGCGTGAAACTGATTGCCTTTGCCGTCGCCGGCGGCATGGCGGCCATGGCCGGCATCCTCGCCACCGCACGCGTCGGCAGCGTCCAGCCGGGCCAAGGTGCCGGTCTCGAACTCCAGGCGATTGCCGCCTGCGTTATCGGCGGGCTTTCGCTGCGCGGCGGTCGTGGCTCGATCATCGGCATCTTTCTTGGTGTGCTGCTCATTCACACCATCACGGATGTTCTGCTTCTCCTGCGGGCGCCCGGCTTCTATCTCGACATGTTCATCGCGACGCTGATCGTGCTGGCCGCCATCTTCAATCATCTCATCGAGCGGCGAGGCGTGGCGTGATGTCCAATCTTCTCGAACTGCACAACATCTCCAAGAGCTTCGGCGCGCTGACGGCGCTGCGTAACCTCAGCTTCCACATTGGCGAGGGCGAGGTGGTCGGGCTGCTCGGCGACAACGGCGCGGGCAAGTCGACGACGGTCAATCTGATTTCCGGCATCCACAAGCCGACCGAGGGCTATCTCAGCGTCGACGGAAAGAAGACGCTCTTCACCTGCCGGTCCGATTCCGCCGATGCCGGCATCGAGACGATCTACCAGCACACCGCCCTGGTCGACAGTCTCTCGATCACCCGCAATATCTTCATGGGGCGCGAACTGACGGACCGTTTCGGTCTTCTCCGGCAGTCCGAAATGCGGGAAATCACCATGGAGGTCCTGCAGAACGCCGTGCATATCTCGGGCATCGACAGCCCGGACACCCTGGTCGGCAATCTCTCCGGCGGCCAGAAGCAGGCGGTCGCCATCGCGCGTGCCGTGCACTTCAAGAAGCGCATCCTGCTGCTTGACGAGCCAACCTCCGCACTCTCCGTGCGCGAAACCGAGGCGCTGTTGAACCAGGTGTTGAAGCTCAAGGCCGAGAACGTTTCGAGCGTCCTTGTGACGCACAATATCTATCACGCCTATCAGGTCTGTGACCGGTTCGTGATCATGAGCCACGGCACCAAGGTCTTCGATGTCGACAAGGCCGACACGACGATCAACCAGCTCACCGAATATGTCGTGCTCAACTGATGTTCATTCCCGAAAGAAAGAGGCAGACGCCGTGACACTCTCCGTATCCACTCGCCAGGTCGTCGGGCCTGAAGACGCCGCAAGGCGCAACACCCAGGGTCTGCGCGATGGCTTCGTCATCGAATCGATGTTCCATCCGGGCCGGATCAATCTCACCTATAGCCATCTCGACCGTATGATCGTCGGTGGCGTGGTGCCAGCCGGTGGCACGCTCACAATCGACCGTGTCGCCGAGACCGGCACTGACCAGTTTCTCGAACGCCGCGAGGCCGCGATCCTCAATATCGGTGGCGCGGGAACGATCAGCGTGGGCGGAAAGGACTACGCGCTCGGCTTTCAGGAAGCCATCTATGTGGGCAAGGGCTCGGGCGCGCTTAGCTTTGCGAGCGATAACGAGGCCGAGCCGGCGCTGTTCTATGTCCTGAGCGCGCCGGCCCACCGCGTCTGCCCGACCGTGCATATCACCCGCGACATGGCGAAGAAGGTGCATCTGGGTTCGGCGGAGGAATGCAACCACCGCACCATCAACCAGTATGTTCATCCCGATGTCTGCGAAAGCTGCCAGCTGGTGGTCGGGCTCACGACATTCGAGCCGGGTTCGGTGTGGAACACCATGCCGGCGCATGTGCACGACCGGCGCATGGAGGTCTATCTCTATTTCGGCATGCAGGAGGCAACGCGCATTTTCCATTTCATGGGCGAACCGGGCGAAACGCGCCATGTCGTTCTGAAGAACCACGAAGCGGTGCTATCGCCGGGCTGGTCGATCCATTCGGGCGCGGGGACCGGACGCTACGCCTTCATCTGGGCGATGGCCGGCGATAACATCAGCTTCACCGACATGGACAAGGTACCGATGGAAGCCCTGCGATGAACCCGTTCGATCTCTCCGGCCGATGGGCCATCGTCACCGGTGCGAATACCGGCATCGGGCAGGCCATCTCCATAGGGCTGGCGAAGGCCGGTGCGGATATCGTCGGTGTCGGCCGCTCCGCCATGACGGATACGGAAGCGGCGGTGAAGGCAGCAGGACGGACATTTGTCGCCGTATCGGCCGATCTTTCGCAGATCGGCAGTGCCGCAAGCGTCATGGCCGCCGCGCTGCAAGCCGGCGCGGCGCCGGATATTCTGGTCAACAATGCCGGCATCATCCGGCGTGCCGACTCGCTCGACTTTACCGAGGAGGACTGGGACGCGGTCCTCGACACCAATCTCAAATCCGTCTTCTTTCTTTGCCAGGCGTTTGCAAAGGCGGCGCTTGCCGCTGAACGCAAGGCCAAGATCATCAATATCGCCTCGATGCTGTCCTTTCAGGGAGGCATTCGCGTGCCGTCTTACACCGCGGCGAAGAGTGGTCTCGCCGGAATCACCAAGCTTCTGGCGAACGAATGGGCCGCGCGCGGCATCAACGTGAACGCCATCGCGCCCGGTTATGTCGAGACCAACAACACGGCGGCGCTGCGCGCGGATGCCGATCGCAACGCCGATATCCTGAAGCGGATACCCGCCGGCCGATGGGCGCGGCCGGAAGACATGGTGGGCGCCGCGGTCTTTCTTGCGAGTGCCGCATCCGATTACGTCCATGGAACCATCCTGCCGATCGATGGCGGCTGGCTTGCGCGATGAGAGGCTGAAATGTCCTTCTATTCCCTGCCCCAGCATACGACCTGGATCGAAGTCGCACCTGGAAATCGCCGCGCGGTCTTGAGCGAGCGTCCGGAAATGATGCTCGTCGCCTTCAGCTTCGAGGCAGGTGCGATCGGCGCGCCGCATTCCCACCCGCATACGCAGGTCAGCTATGTCGCCGAGGGCACGTTCGACGTCACCGTAGACGGCGCCACGGCGCGGCTAGGCGCGGGAAGCAGCTTCATCGTCGCCCCGAACCTCGTTCACGGCGTCGTCGCGGTGACGAAAGGCCTGCTGATCGACACATTCACACCGCGACGAGACGATTTCCTGTAACGCCGGCGGGCCGCCGCGATACCGAGGTTTCACGGCAGCCCGTCAGGTCACGGCTTGCCGAGGAACTCGATCAGATCACGATTGAGGCGATCCGGCGCGGTCGCGAAGAGACCGTGCGGTTCGCCTTCGTACTCAATCAGTTGCGCCCCGGAAATACCCTTCGCGGCAGCGCGGCCGGCGGGATCGATCGGTACAGTCTTGTCCGACGTGCCGTGAATAATAAGCGTCGGGACTGTGAAGGACTTGAGATCCGGCCGGAAGTCCGTGCGCCCGAATGCGTCGATGCAGTCGATCGTGGCCTTGGGGCTCGCCATCACGGCGAGGATGAACGACCAGTCCAGAACGCCTTGGCTGACGGGTTTGCTGACAAGGCCGACACCGTAGAATGTCTTGGCAAAGCTCTGAAGGAAGGCAAAGCGGTCTTCGCGCACCTGCTTCTTCATGTCGGCGAAAACACTGGAGTCGACACCGTCAGGGTTGGTGGAGTCCTTGAGAAGGTAAGGCACGACGGAGGCAATCAAAACGGCCTTGGAAACGCGACCTGCGCCATGACGCGTCAGATACCGGGCGATCTCCCCGCCCCCCATGGAAAAGCCGACCAGATGCGCCTTGTCGATGTCGAGGCCCTCCAGGACGGCGCCGAGATCGTCAGCGAAGACGTCATAGTTGTACGTGTCCGCCGGATGTCCGGACTGGCCGAAGCCGCGGCGATCATAGGTGATGACACGGTAGCCGGCCTCGAGAAGTGCCAGAGACTGGTACTCGAACATATCGCCTGTCAGCGGCCAGCCATGGATCAGCACCACGGGATGGCCCGATCCGATATCCTTCACATGAAGCTGCGTGCCGTCCTTTGCCTCGATATAAGCCATTCCTGAATCCTCGGTTTCGTGGAATGACCAAACGAAGGCAGCCGGGCGATCGTTCCCCGTGAAAGTGACGCGGATCGCGGGATCGATGTCATAGCGGTCCTCGGCTGTTTCTACGCGCGCGCGTCGGCGACGATCCAGCCGGCCGCCTTTTCGGCGATCATCAGCGTCGGCGCGTTGGTATTGCCGCTGGTGATCTTCGGCATGATGCCTGCATCGACGACCCGCAGGCCCTCGATACCGCGCACTTTCAGCCGGCTGTCCACCACCGCCATCGGATCGTCGTCGCGCCCCATCTTCGTCGTTCCGACGGGATGGAAAATGGTGTTGGCGATATCGCCCGCGAGGCGCGCCAGTTCCTCGTCGCTCTGGAACTGCACGCCGGGCTTCCATTCCTGCGGCTGATATTTCGCGAGCGCCGGCTGCGACACGATCTTGCGCACCTGCCGCAGGCTCTCGGCGGCAATTTTGCGATCGGCTTCCGTGCTGAGATAGTTCGGCGCAATGGCCGGGGCATCCGACGCCTTGTCGGAGCGGATGCGCACGCTTCCGACGCTGGTCGGGTTGAGATTGCACACGCTCGCGGTGAAGGCAGGTACGTCGTGCAAAGGCTCGCCGAAGGCGTCGAGGCTGAGCGGCTGGACGTGATATTCCAGGTTGGCGTGGGCCTGGCTGTCGTCCGACCGCGTGAAGGCACCAAGCTGCGAGGGAGACATGCTCATGGGACCGCTGCGCTTCAACGCATATTCGAGCCCGATCATCGCTTTGCCGACCAAGCTGTTGGCGAGAGTGTTGAGCGTCCTGGCATTGCCGACCTTGAAGACCGCGCGGATCTGCAGATGGTCCTGAAGGTTTTCTCCGACACCCGGCAGATCGTGCACAACCGGGACGCCATGACGCTTCAGCAGTCCGGCCGGACCGATACCCGACAGTTGCAGGATTTGCGGCGAGCCGATCGCGCCGGCGGAAAGAATGACTTCCCGGCGCGCCCGGACCTCCACGCGCTGCCCCTGGCGCTGGACCACGGCACCGGCGCATCGCGTGCCGCCGGATGCCCCGGTCTCAAGGACCAGCCGTTCGACATGGGCTTGTGTCCAGATCGTCAGGTTCGGACGGTTGCACGCCGGGCGCAGGAAAGCTTTCGACGTGTTCCAGCGCCAGCCGGAGCGCTGGTTGACCTCGAAATAGCCGACGCCTTCATTGTCGCCGCTGTTGAAATCGTCCGAGCGTGGAATGCCCGCCTCGACTGCGGCCTCGGCGAAAGATTCCAGGATATCCCATTTGAGCCGCTGCTTCTCGATCCGCCATTCGCCACCATGGCCGTGCATCTCGGAAAACCGGCTGTTGTCGCCAGTCTTCGGGTCCGCGCCTTTGTCCAGCCGGTAGTGATCTTCATGCGCCTTGAAATCGGGCAGGCAGTTCTGCCAGGACCAGACGTCATCACCAGTGGCCGCCGCCCAACCGTCGAAGTCGCGTGCCTGACCGCGCATATAGATCATGCCGTTGATCGAGGAGCAGCCACCGAGCGTCTTGCCACGCGGATAGCGCAGCGATCGCCCGTTCAGGCCGGCATCCGGCTCGGTTTTATAAAGCCAGTCGGTACGCGGATTGCCGATGCAGTAGAGATAGCCGACCGGGATGTGAATCCAGGGATAGTCGTCCTTGCGGCCGGCTTCCAGCAGCAGCACGCGCAGCGCGGGATCGCGGCTGAGGCGGTTGGCAAGCAGGCAGCCGGCGGAACCGCCGCCGACGATGATATAATCGAATGCATGATCGGACGGCGGGGACGGTGCGCGTGTCATCGGGCCACCCACCCCTTCCGGCGGACCGGCCTATGGACACAATATTCGCTGTCACCTTCAATCATTTCAGCCGTCTCCTCGTTTCCACATCAGGAAATTGCGGAGAAATGAAACGGAAATCCAATGACAAATCACATGATGCATTATAAGTGAAACTAATATGCTTCATACGGTCGATCTGAAAACATTGAGGGCATTCGTGACCGTCGCACGGGCCGGAAACGTCACGCGCGCCGCCGAGGAACTGTACGTCACCCAGCCCGCCGTGACGCTGCAGTTGAAGCGCCTCGCCAGGGAGACCGGGCTCACCTTGTTCCGGCGGACGTCGACCGGATTGGAAATGACGCAGGAAGGCGCCCTGCTTGCCGCCAAGGCGGAGCAGGTCCTCGCGGCACTCACGGACTTCGGGCAGACGGCCGGACATTTGGCGACCCGTGTGCGCGGAAAGCTCAGGATCGGCACGATCATCGACCCGGAATTTACCCGCCTGGGTGCGTTTCTGAACGCGCTGATCGAAAGCGGCCCGGGTATCGAGACGACGCTACGGCATGGCATGAGCGGAGATGTGGCGGAAGGCCTGCGGCGGAACGAGCTGGACGCCGGTTTCTATCTTGGCGATCCCAGAGATCACGACCCATCGTCGGACATGTCGGCAGAGGGTGCTGCACCCTTGTTTCACGCGCGCGAACTGGCTCAACTGACCTATCGCGTCGTCGCGCCACCATCCCTTGCCGGCTTCGTAAGGGAGGCTGACTGGACGCAGCTTGCATCCCTCCCCTGGATCGGAACGCCGCAAGCTTCCGTGCACAGCCGGTTGCTGACGCGCCTGTTCACCAATCTCGGCCTTCGGCAAAACATCGTCGCCGAAGTCGACCAGGAGGCATCGATGGTTGCCATGGTGCGGACCGGGATCGGTTTGAGCCTTTGTCGAGAGTCGATTGCCCTTCATGAGCAACAATCCCATGGCCTTGTCATCGCTGAAAACGTCAGGATCTCGACGAAACTGAGCTTCCTTTGCCTGGAGGCCCGCACGAAAGACCCCGCGATATCGGCCGCATTGGACGCAATCCGGCGGGTGTGGGGCTGACCGCGACGGCGCTTGGGCAGCAATTTCCGACATTCGCATCCGGCTGGAAGGGAGCTTCCGGCGAACGGCGCACATGTAAATCCCGGGGTGTTCCGCGTCGAAGCCCTACGGCGGCGCTACCGGCGGGATGAATCGCCAAGCTTCCACGCGACCATCTTGACGACATTTCGGTGCGGTGATTGGATAAGTGGATACAAAAATCCATGATGTGTTTCCATGACCTTCCTGAGCGCCTCTTTAGAGCAAAGCCCGTCCACAGCCGAAGAAGAAGCTTATCTCTACCTCCAGAGGGGCCTCAGGCTTTGCCGCTACAAGCCGGGTGATCGCCTGATACCGGAGGAAATCGCGGCTGAGATCGGCATGAGCCGGATGCCCGTGCGTGAAGCTTTCCGCCGTCTGGCTGCGGAAGGGCTTGTGACGCTTCGCCCGAACCGTGGATGCATTGTGGCGGGTCTCACGCTCGACGAGATCTACGAGACGTTCGAGATCAGGTCCGTTCTCGAGGGCCTGGCGGTGCGCCTGGCAGTGCCGAAAATGGACGCCGACGCCTTTCTCGATCTGGAACGGCTTTTGGATCGCATGGAACGCGCCGGCCAGACGGGCAGCAGCGACTGGGTCGTCCGGCACCAGGAGTTCCATGCACTCATCTACACGCTAAGCGGTCGGCCAAACCTGATCCGAAAGATCAACGCGCTGCATGTCGTGATCGAGCCCTACATGCGCTTCTGGTTCGACTATGTCGACAAGCCGCTGTCGGCGCGCGAGGAACATGAGCGCTTGATCCGTGCATTCGCACAGGGCGATGCGCTTCACGCAGATCAGATCATGCAGGAGCACATTCTCGGCACGGCGCCCTTGCTGGCCGAATTTGCAAGTCCCGTCCGGCGCTGAGCGTCGTGCGTCTACATGTACGAAGATGGTGAAACATCCGGCAAGGTGAAACGCGACGCGCCCCCGCCAACGAGGAGATAACGTAAGAATGCGCAACTTCGAGAAGCCGACACGCTCGGTTGCCGTTGCCCGCCATGCGATGGCGGCGACATCGCACCCCTCCGCAACGCTCGTCGCGCTGCAGATCCTGGCGGCCGGGGGCAATGCGATGGATGCGGCGATTGCGGCATCTGCCGTGCAATGCGTCGTCGAGCCGGGCTCGACCGGCATCGGCGGCGATTGCTTCGTGCTGTACGCAGCCGGCGGCTCCGACAAGGTCGTCGCCTATAACGGCTCCGGCCGCACGCCAGCGGCGTTGACGCTCGACTGGTTCACCGAACGCGGGCTTGCCGAAGTGCCGCGGCACTCGCCCTCGGCGGTGACCGTTCCAGGCGCCATCGATGCATGGACGAGGCTGCATGCCGATCACGGCCGCATGCCCTTCGCCGACGTCCTGGCGCCGGCCATCCGCTTTGCCGAGGAAGGCTATGGTATAAGCCCGCGGGTTCATCACGACTGGCAGCTGGAGGAGGAGCTGCTCTCCTCGGAGCCGACCGCGGCGCGCATCTTTCTGCCGAAGGGGCGAGCGCCCGGGATCGGCGAGGTACACCATCAGCCGGAACTTGCCGCGACGTTGAAGCGCATCGCGGCCGAGGGGCGTGACGGTTTCTACACGGGGGCGGTTGCGGAAGACATCGTGTCCTATCTGCGTTCTCTCGGCGGGCTGCACACGCTGGAGGATTTCGCCGCTGCGCAGGGCGACTATGTGACGCCCGTCACAACGGATTTTCGAGGCCATACCATCCACGAATGCCCGCCGAACGGCCAGGGCATCATCGCGTTGCTGATCCTCAACGTCCTCTCGCGCTTCGACGCCAAGGGCGATCCGCAGTCGCCCGACAGGCTCCATCTGGAAATCGAGGCGACACGGCTTGCCTATGCGGCGCGCGACGCCTGGATTGCGGACCCGGAGAAAGCGCACGTGCCCGTCGAGGAGCTGCTGTCGGACGCCCTCGCCGACCGGCTCGCCGGCATGATCGACCTGAAGCGCGCGATGACGGACCTGCCGGCCTTCGACATGCCGCTGCACCGTGACACGGTCTATATTTCCGTGGTGGACCGCGACCGCAACGCCGTCAGCTTCATCAACTCGGTCTTCGACAGCTTCGGCACCGGCCTTGTCGCGCCGCGGTCCGGTGTGGTGCTGCACAATCGTGGTCAGAGTTTCTCCCTGAAGCCGGGCCATCCCAATGTGGTGGCGCCTGGCAAGAGGCCGCTGCATACCATCATCCCCGGCATGGTCACGCGCGGCGGCCGGGTGGAAATGCCCTTCGGCGTCATGGGCGGCTACTATCAGGCGATGGGCCACGCCCATCTCATCTCCAAGGTCTTCGACTATGGCATGGACCTGCAGGAGGCGATCGACCTTCCGCGTCTCATTCCAAAGTCCGAAGGCACGCTCGTTGAAGCCGAACACACGCTGCCGGCGGCCACCGCAAGCGAACTCGAACGACGCGGCTTCTCGCTCGTTCCGGCCGAAGGACCGATCGGCGGGGCACAGGCAATCCGCATCGATTGGGAGAACGGCACGCTGATCGGCGGCTCGGAATCGCGCAAGGACGGCATCGCGCTGGGTCTGTAGGAACGCCGTGCCAAAGGCAGGATTCCGCGGTTCAGTCTATGCCTTTTGCAGGGAGCTGAAGACGTCCTACGGAGCCGCCGCGCCAGACGTGGTTTCAGCGCAGGACGGCATCGCCCATGGCAGGCTTGCTGCGATAATGGCTGGGTGGCGCTCCCATCATTTTGCGGAAGGCGCGGCTGAAGGAGGCCTCGGAATCGTAACCGAGACGATTGGCGACGGAGGCGACGCGCTGCCCCTCCTTCAGCCATTGATGCGCCTGATGCATGCGCATGCTTGCGATGTAACGCGCCGGCGTCTCGCCCACCACATCGACGAAACGCTGGGCAAAGCCGGAGCGCGACGCACCCATGAGTTTTGCCAGCTCGGCAATCGTCCAGCCGCGAGCCGGCTCCAGATGGATGGCGGCAAGGACACGGCCGATGTCCGGATTGCGCACCGCGGCCAGCCAACCCGTCGCTGTGCCGCAGCCATGTTCGACCCAGGTGCGAATGATCGTTGCCGTCAACACGTCGGCCAACCGCGCCAGAATGCCGCCGGAGCCGACGCGGTTCATCTCAACCTCTCGCATCATGGCGTCGAGAAGCGGTGGGATGGACGGCTCGCTCGATGAGAGGTCGCTGGTGCGCATGACCGAAGGCATAAGCTGCAGGAGCGGATGCATCCGGTCCACATTGAAGCGCATGACGGCAAAGAACAGGAGATTGTTCTTGTCGCTGCACGGACATTGCAGATCGATGATGCCGTCGCAAAGCTGGCGTTTCGGCAGGTCGTTGACAGGGACAGGCGGAACGCCCGGCTTGCTGGCCAGCACATGGGCATCGCCCTTCGGCAACAGGACCGCATCGCCGGCAGCAAGTTCCATCCACTCGCCATCCGGTGTCTGGAGATAGGCGGAGCCGGCGGCAAGAAAATGAAACCGGGCAGGTTCCTGCGAAGGATAGGCCGTTGCCCAAGGCGCCGAAGGCTGGCATCGGCCGTATTCCACACCGTCCAGGCGCAGGCCGCGCAAAATTTCGCTCAAGGCATCACTCAAGGCACACTCCGCAATTTGGAGAAACGGCATAGTTTTATGGATTTCTTAGCATAGAAACTCCGATCCGTCACGCCTACCTTTTTGCCACCTTCATTGGAGATGGAAAAATGGATTTTGTATCAACGCCCTCGCACACGAGCGGTGACGAGCGGGCGGCCCGTTGGGGAGCCGTGCTGTCCCTGTCGCTTGGCGTCTTCGGCCTGGTGACGGCGGAATTCCTGCCGGCGAGCCTTCTGACGCCGATGTCGGCGGACCTCGGTGTCAGCATCGGCGCGGCCGGACAATCCGTCACCACGACGGCCGTCGTCGGCGCATTCGCGGGACCGGCGATCGTCATCGGCACGGGGCGCTTCGACAGGCGCACCGTTCTGCTGGCGCTGACCGGCCTGCTCGTCATATCGAGCCTGATCGCAGGCTTTGCCTCCAGCCTGTTTGTCCTGCTGGTCGCGCGCGTCCTGCTGGGGATCGCACTCGGCGGCTTCTGGGCCATGTCACTGGCACTCGCCATGCGGCTCGTGCCCGACCGGCTGATGCCGCGCGCCATGGCGATCGTGATGTCCGGCGTATCGCTGGCCACCGTCTGCGCGGCACCGCTCGGCGCCTGGATCGGCGCCACCCTCGGCTGGCGGTATGCCTTTCTTCTGGCAGCCGCTGTCGGGGTCGTTACCTTCATCGCGCAGCTGCTGACCGTGCCGCCGCTGCCGCCGAAGGGGACGACGAGCCTCGGCACGATCCTGCGCGTCATCAAGCGGCCCGCCGTGCGGCTCGGGCTTGCCACCATCCTGCTGGTCGTTACCGGACACTTTGCCGGCTTCACCTACATCCGCCCCTACCTCGAACTCGTGCCGCACTTCGGCGTCGAAATGATCACCGCCATCCTGCTTGCCTTCGGCATTGGCGGCTTCTTCGGCAACATTGCCGGCGGCTTCATCGCCGAGCGCAGCACACGTCTGTCGATCACGCTTGCGGCAAGCGGCGTTGCGGTGACAGCGCTGATACTTGCCTTGTTCGGCGTATCACCGGTCATCGCTGCCGTCGCTACGGCGGCCTGGGGTTTCGCATTCGGCGCCCTGCCGGTCAGCGTCCAGTCCTTCATCAGCCGTGCTGCCGGTGACGAGGCGGAAGGCGCTGGTGCGGCAACCCTGACGACCTTCCAGATCGCCATCTCGACGGGGGCGATCCTCGGCGGCCTGATCGTCGAACTGCAAGGCCCTGCCGGCGTATTTCTCTTCTCGGCACTTGCCGCGCTGCTCGGCGCCTCGCTGGTCACCGTCTCTCGCAAGATGCTGGTTCAGGTCGGCTGAAACAACAAACGATATCCAGCTTCCGAGCCCGGCTTGAAAAGGCGCCGGGTTCGGATTGGCATTCGAGGGGCGTGGTTCAGACGATCACAGTCCCTGCCCGTCTTCACACCGCCGAGGCGTAAACGGCGCGAAGAAGGCTATCCCCATACCGTGCAAAGCACAGCTGGGCCCAATCGCCGATCAGCCGTTCTTCGGGTGTGACAGCGCGTCGGTACTCGACCGTCCTTACGACGCCCCCATCGTCTGCCTTGACGTCCGCAAGGGTCTTCTTCGGAGTTGCGTCGGAGAAATAAAGATACATGTACGCGAACACGATGAGGTGCCGCTTGCCCAGCGCGTTTGCGCGCCCGTCTATTGTCTTTACGGCGCGTTGCACGGCGTCGAAATCGGCAATCCTGACCGCGCGCTCAAGACGAACGAAGCCCAAAAAGAGGTGTTTGTTCTCAATCGCAACCCGCCCGTCCGGCGTCCGATCAACGCCATGGCTAATCAGCTTTCGCTTCACGAATATGTAGATCGAGCCCTGCATCACGCATGCTTACACCGCAAGAACGCGCGTCGCCAGCATCACTCGCCTCGATCCGCCCGCGTCATGGCGAGCAGCGCGCGTACGCGGTTCATCTTGGGTTCGTGGATCGACGCCGCCACCCGCGCCGGAAAGTGTGGTGGCGGCGTCGGCACCGTCAGGCGTAGCGCGCGACGGCGAGGTCGGTGGCGTCGATCTCCGGCTTTTTGCCGGAGACGAGATCGGCGATCACACGGGCCGAGCCGGAGCTCATCGTCCATCCGAGCGTGCCGTGGCCCGTGTTGAGGTAGAGGCCGGCGACCTTCGTCGGGCCGATGACGGGCGTGCCATCGGGGGTCATTGGGCGCAAACCCGACCAGAAGCTCGCCTTGGAAACGTCTCCGCCGGGGAAGAGATCGGTGACGGAATGCTGCAGCGTCAGGCGGCGCGGCTCACCGAGATCGTTGGTATAGCCAGAGATTTCCGCCATGCCGCCCACACGGATGCGGTCGCCGAGCCGCGTGATGGCGATCTTGTAGGTCTCGTCCATCACCGTGGAGACCGGCGCGCGCGTCTCGTCGGTGATCGGGATGGTCAGCGAATAGCCCTTGACCGGATAGACCGGCAGGCGGATGCCGTGCGGGCGCACGAGCAGGGGAGAGAAGCTGCCGAGCGCCACGACAACCGCATCGGCCTCGATGCGGCCATGCGCGGTAACGACGCCGGTCACGCGTCCCGCCTCCACATCGAGCCCGCGGATGATGCTGCCATAGTTGAAGCGAACGCCGAGTGCGGCGGCCTTGGCAGCAAGCGCATTGGCGAACTTGAAGCAGTCGCCGGTCTCGTCCTTCGGTGTCAGCAGTCCGCCCACGATCTTTTCGCGGACATGCCCGAGCGCCGGCTCGACGCGGATGCAGCCTGCGGGGTCGAGCACCTCATAGGGAATGCCATCGGCGGCGAGCGCCTTGACGTCCTTCGCCGACGCGTCGAGCTGGGCTTGCGTGCGGAAGAGCTGCAGCGTGCCCTGCATGCGCTCGTCATAGGAGATGCCCGTCTCCTCGCGCAGTGCGGCAAGCGCGACGCGGCTGTAATCGGCAAGGCGCAGCATGCGGCTCTTGTTGAGCGCGTAGCGGGCGGACGTGCAGTTGCGCAGCATCTGCGCCATCCAGGACAGCATGGCCATGTCGACCTTGGGGCGCAGGATAAGCGGTGCATGCTGCATGAACAGCCATTTCATCGCCTTCATCGGGATGCCCGGCGCGGCCCAGGGCGAGCAGTAGCCGAAGGAGACCTCGCCGGCATTGGCGAAACTGGTCTCGAGTGCCGGGCCGGGCTGGCGGTCGACGACCGTCACGTCGTGACCGGCGCGCGCAAGCTGGTAGGCGGATGTGACACCGACGATGCCGGCGCCGAGAACGATGACTTTCATGATGCCCTCGAAGGAAAGAGACGGTGTCAGCGATAGATGCGCTGGTAGCGGTTTCCGAGACCGGTCAGGATCTCGTAGGAAATGGTACCGGCGTCGCGGGCCACATCCTCCAGCGTCTGGTTGGGGCCGAGCAGTTCGACACGGCTGCCGAGCGTGAGGCGGCCCTGCGGCAGTGCGGAGATGTCGATGGTGATGCTGTCCATCGAGACGCGCCCCACGATGGGCAGCCGCATCCCGTCGCAATAGACGGCGCCGCGGCCCGAGAGACTGCGCGGCAGGCCATCCGCATAACCGGCGGCGATGGTGGCAAGACGCGTCTCGCCCGTCACGACATGGGTGCCGCTGTAGCCGACGCGCGCGCCGGCCTGCACCGTGCGGGTCTGCACGACCGCTACGTCGAGGCTGACGACGGGTTCCATCGGGTTCGCCCGGCCGGAAACGGGCGCACCGCCGTAAAGCGCGATACCGGGGCGGGCGAGCACGCCGTGATAGGGCTGGCCGAGGAAGATGCCGCCGGAATTGGCAAAGCACAGGTCGAATTGCGGGAAGGCGGCGGCGACGGCCTGCATCTCGGCAAGCTGGCTGGCATTCTGCGCGCTCTCGGCGTCGTCGGCGCTGGCAAGATGGCTCATCACGAACAGCATGGCGATCCCCGCTTCGGCTTTCACCAGAGCCGCGAGCACTTCGCGCTCCTCCGGCGGCACGCCGAGGCGCGACATGCCGGTGTCGAACTGGAGGACGGCGGGAAGGATGCGGCCCGCAGCCTTCGCCGCGTCGGCCCATCGCCGCCACTGCTCGAGCGAGTTGATGACAGGCACGATGCCGTGGCGGGCGCAGGCGCTTTCATTGCCGGGCAAGAGGCCGTTCAGGACGAAGATGCGGGCATCACCTGCCAGCAGAGGACGCAGCCGCAGCGCCTCGACGAACTGGGCGACGAAAAAGTGGCGGCAGCCTTCCGCATAGAGCCGAGGCGCGACCCGGTCGGCGCCGAGCCCATATGCGTCGGCCTTGACCACTGCCGCCGCGCCCGCCGGGGCGACGTCGCCCGCAAGCCGCGCGTAATTGCGGGCAAGCGCGGCCAGATCGATGGTGAGATAGCCGGAGGCGCCGTCGATCTCCGCGCTGATGTCTCGTGATGTCATGCCGTCCATACCCGTCCCCCGAGCTTTTTTCGAAGCCTAGTGAAACGATCGCAGAATTTCCGGTCGATCTGCGCTTGATTGTTGCGTGCGTGCATGATTGTTGGAAGGAACGGTGACTTTTCGGAACAATCTGCCATGGCCGCTCTTGATACGATCGATCGCAATATCCTGCGGCTTCTCCGGCTCGATGCCCGCATGAGCAACGCAGCACTCGCTGCCGAGGTCGGGCTGTCGCCCTCCGCCTGCCTGCGGCGCATCCGGCTGATGGAAAAGGCCGGCGTCATCAGGGGCTACACGGCGCTTGTCGATACCGGAAACGCCGAGGCGACCATCGCCGTCATCATCAATATCACGCTGGAGCGCCAGACGGAGGATCATCTGGATCGCTTCGAGGCAGCGGTGCGCCGCCACCCGGAAATCCGCGAATGTTTCCTGATGACGGGTGGTTCGGACTATCTCCTGCGCGTCGAGGTGGCCAATGCCGGCGACTTCGAGCGCATTCACAAGGAAATCCTGTCTGCGCTGCCCGGTGTTCAGCGCATCCATTCCAGCTTCTCGATCCGCAACGTGCTGGCCACGCGCCCACGGGGCCGGCGCTGAGGCATTTCCGGCCGAAGCGGGATCGCCTCGACTCATGGCGAGATGATCAGTCCGTGAGCGCCATGCGCAACTCCGCCTCCCGGCCGAGCATGGTCATCCATTCCGTATATTTCGGCTGGACGCGAAGCTGCCGTCCGTAGTGACGGCGCAGGGCGGCTGTCAGATCGCCGCCGCGGCCGAGCTGCTCGTCGGCAAAGCTGATCATCTGCGAATTCGGCCAGGCCTGCGGCCGGATCTCGACGAGCCGCCGGAACAGGTCCTCCGCTTCCTCATCCGGGTTCGCCTGCGCCATCAGGGTCAGCATGGCGGCCGTGGAGCGCGATATGCCCATATGGCAATGAACGAGGAGGTGGCTCTGCGCATCCTGTTCCTGCCGGGCGAGGAAATCGCTGCCGAAAGCGAGCACGGCCGCGACGTGATCGGGGTGTGGCATCACCCGGTCGGGTATCGCGGATATGATGTCGTGGAAGCGCAGCGTCGTGCGATGATGCTGCGCATAGCTCGCAAAAGCTTCAAGCTCCGGCAGATCGGGGTCGACGATGGACAGGACATGGGTGACGGCACGGTCGCGCTGCCCGGGCAGTTCATCGATGCCGCACACCGTCAGCACGGGTGAAAAGATCATGTCCATAGCCGTATCCTCGCAAATTCCTGCCGTGACCGACAAAGCGTCGGAGGACGATAGATAGTAAAATGCGGGCTGCGCGACAACGGAGCGTTTTGCCGATGAACGGCAATCTGCATGTCGCGGCCACGACCATCTTGCAAAATGCCGGTCCGGGGCGCACTGATCCGTCTTGCCCGGGCAGGGATGGCCCGGTGGCGAACCGCGACATTTGAGGTATGACGCATGGAAATTCTGACGGCAGCCGGGCTGACGGCGCTTTTGCAGGTGATTGCAATCGATCTCGTGCTGGCGGGGGACAACGCCGTGGTGATCGGTCTGGCGGCGGCGGGGCTTGATCCCGCCCAGCGCAAGAAGGCCATTCTCGTCGGCATCATCGCAGCGACGGTGCTGCGCATCATCTTCGCCACCGTGGCGGTGCATCTTCTGGCCATCATCGGCCTGCTTCTGGCCGGCGGGCTTCTTCTCCTGTGGGTCTGCTGGAAGATGTGGCGCGAACTGCGCAGCGGCCACACGGATGCCGAAGGCCTGCCGGCCGAAGGCGCGCCGAAGAAGACGTTCTTTCAGGCGGCGACGCAGATCGTCGTTGCGGATGTCTCGATGTCGCTGGACAATGTGCTGGCCGTCGCGGGTGCGGCCCGTGAACATCCAAGCGTTCTGATCGTCGGCCTTGCGCTCTCCATCGCGCTGATGGGCATTGCCGCCAACGTCATCGCCCGCCTGCTCAACAAGCATCGCTGGATCGCCTATGTCGGCCTGGCCATCATCCTCTATGTCTCGCTCGACATGATCTATCGCGGCGCGATCGAGGTGCTGCCCTACGTTCCGATCGACTGAGGCGGACGCAAAAAGGCCGGGATGAACCCGGCCTTTTCGTTTGCGCTCAGTGCTGGACCGCGGGCGTTCCTTCCGGTTCGTCCCCGGACATGGTCGATCGTCCGTGCTGGACAAGCGGGCGATTGCCCGCGATCCGGCGCAGCAGCACGTAGAAGACCGGCGTCATGAAGATGCCGAAGAAGGTGACGCCGATCATGCCGCAGAACACGGCAAGGCCCATGGCGGCGCGCATCTCCGCGCCCGCGCCGGTCGACAGGACCAGCGGCACGACACCCATGATGAAGGCCATGGACGTCATGAGGATCGGGCGAAGGCGAAGGCGGCTCGCCTCGATGGCCGCCTGCACCGGGGTTCGGCCCTCGAATTCCAGCTCGCGGGCGAATTCCACGATGAGGATGGCGTTCTTCGCCGATAGCCCCACCAGCACGACAAGGCCGATCTGGGTGAAGACGTTGTTGTCGCCGCCCGTGTACCAGACCCCGGCAAGCGCCGCGAGTACGCCCATCGGCACGATCATGATGATGGCGATCGGCAATGTCAGGCTCTCATACTGCGCTGCGAGCACGAGATAAACGAGCAGCAGCGCCAGCGGGAAGACGACGATGCTCGAATTGCCGGCCAGGATCTGCTGGTAGGTCAGGTCCGTCCATTCGAAGTCGATGCCCGCGGGAAGCGTTTCCGCCGCGATCTTCTCGATGGCAGCCTGCGCCTGGCCCGAGGAGAAGCCCGGCGCGGGTCCGCCGTTGATGTCGGCGGCGAGGAAGCCGTTGTACCGCGTCGTGCGTTCGGGCCCCGTCGTCGCGTCCACCTTCAGGAGGGCCGACAGCGGGATCATCTCGCCCGACTGCGACCGCACCTTCAACTGGCCGATATCTTCCGGCTTGGCGCGGAAGGCGGAATCCGCCTGTACGCGTACGCTGTAGGTCCGGCCGAAGGCGTTGAAGTCGTTGACATAGAGCGAGCCGAGATAGATCTGCAGCGTCTCGAACACATCCGTCACCCGCACGCCGAGCTGCTGGGCCTTGGCCCGGTCGAGATCGGCATAGAGCTGCGGCACGTTGATCTGGAAGCTGGAGAACAGGCCCGCCAGCTCCGGCGTCTGGTATGCCTTGCCGAGGAAGGCCTGCGTCGCTTCGTTCAGGGCCGCATAGCCGAGGCCTGCACGGTCCTCGATCTGCAGCTTGAAGCCGCCCGTCGTGCCGAGACCGTTGACCGGCGGCGGCGGGAACATGGCGATGAAGGCGTCCTGGATGCCGGCGAATTTCTGGTTCAGCTGCATGGCGATGGCGCCGCCGGAAAGATCCGGCGTCTTGCGCTTGTCGAAATCATCGAGAACCGCAAACACGATGCCGGAGTTCGAGCCGATGGTGAAGCCGTTGATCGACAGGCCCGGGAAGGCGATGGCATGCGCCACGCCCGGCTGTTCCAGCGCAATCGCGCTCATTCTCTTGATGACGTCTTCCGTGCGGTCGAGCGTCGCGCCGTCGGGCAACTGGGCGAAGCCGACGAGATACTGCTTGTCCTGCGCCGGCACGAAGCCGCCGGGCACGGCGTTGAACACGGTGTAGGTCGCGCCGACGAGGGCGAGATAGACCAGCATGACCACCGACTTGCGGTTCACCAGCGCGCCAACGCCGCGGCCATAGCCGTTGCCGGCCGCACCGAATGCCCGGTTGAAGCCGCGGAAGAACCAGCCGAACAGGCCGTCCATCACACGGGTCAGCCAATCCTTGGGCGCATGGTGATCCTTCAGGAGCAGCGCCGCAAGAGCGGGTGACAGCGTCAGCGAGTTGATGGCCGAGATGACCGTGGAGATGGCGATGGTCAGCGCGAACTGGCGGTAGAACTGGCCGGACAGGCCGCTGATGAACGCCAGCGGCACGAAGACGGCAACGAGCACCAGCGCAATCGCGATGATCGGGCCGGATACCTCGCGCATCGCCCGGTAGGTGGCGTCGCGCGGGCTCAGGCCGTTTTCGATGTTTCGCTCGACATTCTCGACGACGACGATCGCGTCGTCCACCACGATGCCGATCGCGAGAACCAGGCCGAACAGCGTCAGCGCGTTCACCGAAAAACCGAAGGCATACATGACGGCGAAGGTGCCGATGATCGAGACGGGTACGGCGAGCAGCGGGATGATCGAGGCGCGCCAGGTCTGGAGGAACAGAATGACGACGAGCACGACGAGCGCGATGGCCTCCAGCAGCGTATCCACGACCTTGTCGATGGAGGCACGCACGAATTCCGTCGTGTCGTAGACGATCTCGTACTTCACGCCGTCGGGCATGGCGAGCTGGAGCTGGTCCATCGTGGCACGCACGCTGTCGGCGATCTCGATGGCGTTGGACCCCGGCGCCTGAAGCACGGCGACGGCGACGGCCGGCTGCCCGTCGAGCAGCGAGCGCAACGTATAGTCGGCGGCACCGAGTTCGACGCGCGCGACATCCCTCAGGCGGGTGATCTGTCCCTCAGGCCCGGCCTTGACGATGATGTTGCCGAATTCCTCCGGGGTGCGCAGGCGGCCCTGGGCATTGACGTTGAGCTGGAGGTTGACGTCATTTGGCGTCGGGGAAGCGCCGATAATGCCGGCGGCCGCCTGCACATTCTGTTCGCGGATGGCGTTGCTGATATCGCTCGCAGCCAGCGCATGCTCAGCGGCCTTCTGCGGATCGATCCACACGCGCATCGCATAGTCGCCGGCGCCGAAAACCTGCACCTGCCCGACGCCCTCGATGCGCGCGAGCCGGTCCTTGATGTTCAGCGTGGCGTAGTTGCGCAGATAGGTCACATCATAGCGGTCGGTCGTCGAGACGAGGTTCACCACCATGATGAAGTCGGGCGAGCTCTTGACCGTGGTCACGCCGAGCGACCGGACCTCCGCGGGCAGGCGCGGCTCGGCCTGCGAAACGCGGTTCTGGACGAGCTGCTGGGCCTTGTCGGGATCGGTGCCGAGCTTGAAGGTGACCGTCAGCGTCAGCACGCCATCCGACGTCGCCTGGCTGTTCATGTACAGCATGTCCTCCACACCGTTGATCTGCTCTTCAAGCGGCGTGGCGACGGTTTCGGCGATGACGACGGGGTTTGCGCCCGGATAGACGGCGCGCACCACGATCGATGGCGGAACGACTTCCGGATACTCGGAAATCGGCAGGGCGCGCATGCCGATCAGGCCTGCGACCACGATGAGGATCGATAGAACCCCGGCAAAGACCGGGCGATCCACGAAGAAACGGGAGATGTTCATTTTGCACCCTCTCCAGGATGAATTCGGACGAACAAGCCTACCCGGCGGGCAAGGCACCGCCGGCGGACATGGATTTGCATGCAATCGAGGCGGGGCCTTTACGTCGCCCCGCCGGCCGCCGTTACTTCACGGCGGCGACGTTTTCCTGCACCTGCGGGTCGACCACGACACCAGGGCGCACGCGCTGCAGGCCGTTGACGACCACCTTGTCGCCATTGGAAAGGCCGCTTTCGACGATACGCTCGTTGCCCGACAGGCTGCCGAGCACGACCGGCCGGTAGGCGACCTTGTTTTCCTTGTCGACGACGAAGACGAACTTCTTGTCCTGGTCGGTTCCGACGGCCTTCTCGCTGACGAGGATCTTGCTCTCGGCCTTCGGCTCGCCCATGCGGATGCGCACGAACTGGCCGGGGATCAGCCGGTTGCCCGGATTGTCGAAGACGGCGCGCACGGCGATCGTGCCGCTGGCCGCGTCCACCTCGTTGCCGATGAGCTGGAGCTTGCCGTGAATGGGCGTGCCCTCATCGGCGAGCGTACCGACCTCTACCGGGATCTGCTCGATCGGCGGCAATGCGCCTTCGGAGGCAGGCAGAGCGGCGAGCGCGGCCGAGACCGTTTCCTCGCTGACATTGAAGCTGGCATAGATCGGATCGACGGAGACGAGCGTCGTCAGCGCCGGGGAGGCCGAGCCGCCCGCCACGAGGTTGCCCGTGGTGATCTCCACCTTGCCGACGCGGCCGGCGACCGGGGCGCGCACATTCGTGTAGCTGAGTTCCAGCTCAGCGGCATCGAGCGTGGCGCGCGCGGTGGTCAGCGCCGCTTCGGCCTCTGCCACCGCGTTCAGGCGCTGGTCGATGTCGCTTTGCGAGATGCTGTTGCTCTGGGCGAGGCGTTCACCGCGATCAAGCTGGGTCTTGGCAAGCTTCACCCGGGCCTCGGCGGACGCGAACTGGCCCTTTGCCTGCGTCACCGCGGTCTGGAAGGGTTGTGGATCGATGGTGAAGAGCAGGTCGCCGGCCTTCACCAGCGCCCCCTCGCGGAAGTGAACCGACTGGATGGCGCCCGAAACGCGCGAGCGAACCTGCACGCGATCGATGGCCTCCAGGCGGCCGGAGAATTCCTGCCATGTCACCACGTCGCGGTTCTCGACCACGGTAACGGTGACCGGTACCGCGGGAACCTCCGCGGCGGCGGTCGCCTCGGCCTTGGCGGCGGTGGCGGGAAGTTGGAAGATCAGGGCTGCGGCAGAAGCAGACACAGCCAGTCCCAGGCCGGCGCCCGTAAGGGCCCAGCGTTTGCGCTTCGATATCATTGTTTTCTCCAGTGCGGCTTGGGTCCGCGTTATATTTTCAATTCAAATCAGGCAGTGCTTATCGTGTGAACGAAACCGGCAAACTGGTCGGCGACGACGCCTGCCCAGTGCTCGGCCCCATTGGGTGTCCCGCTATAGATCGTTGGCCAGCCTGTTCCCGCGGGAAGGACATGCTGCTGTACTTTGACATCGGCCGCACGCAGGCTTGCGGCATAGCCCAGGCCCTCGTCGAGAAGCGGATCGTCTTCGGACGATATGATGAGCGCCGGTGCAAGGCCCGACAGGCGCGAGCACATGGACGGCGCGGCATAGGGATGGCAGACGCCACCGCTGAGATAGTGGTTCCAGCCGTCGGTCCAGCGGTCGTGCATGCCGATGGCGTCCGCCTTGCGGAAGGACGGCGTGGCCATGAAGGGATCGAGCAGCGGCGACAGCAGAACCTGGCCGTCCAGTTCGTCGGCGAAGTGGTCGCGCGCCTTCAGCGCAACGCCGGCCGCGACGTTGCCGCCGGCTTCCTCGCCGCCGATCAGGAGAAGCGACTTTCGGTCGCCAAGGCCCGCGCGCTTCTTGGCCAGATAGGAGAAGATGGAAAAGCCGGCTTCGAGCGGCCTGGGGAAGACGCCACCCTCGTTATAGTTCGGCACGGCGACGATGGCGCCGGTGCCGGCAATGCATTCGGCGAGCGGGCAATGGGTGAGGCCTGACTGCGTGAACGCACCGCCGTGGAAATACAACAGGACCGGTGCACCCTTGGCGTAGTCGGCTCCCTGATAGACGCGCACCGACACGGGGCCGGAGGCCACCTTGTCGAACGTCATATCCTTGATTTCCACCGGCATCGATTTTGTCCTGCAGCCCCGTTTGAAATAGGAGGGGCCCTCACCATTTATATCGTTAGTCATTGCACCCAGATAAGTGTGGTAAAATCGATTTCACTGTTCGATAACTCGAACAATCATAGCTTCCATAGCGGGAATGTTCCATGGATCAGCTTTCTGCGATGCGCGTTTTCCTTCGCGTCGTCGAGATGGGAAATTTCACCCGGGCGGCGGACGCCATGGGCATGCCCAAGGCCACCGTCAGCAATCTCATTCATAATCTGGAAGCGCATCTTCAAACCAAGTTGCTGAACCGCACGACCCGGCGCGTCATGGTGACCACGGATGGTGCGCTCTACTACGAACGGGCCAACCAGATCATCACCGAGATCGATGAGCTGGACGGCAGCCTTTCGCATTCCCGCACCAATCCAAGCGGCCGGCTGCGCGTGGAAATGTCCGGCGCCTTCGCGGATCTGGTCGTCATTCCGGCATTGAAGGATTTTCACGAGGCCTATCCCGATATCAGCATCGACCTGGGGGTCGGCGACCGGCCGGTGGATTATCTCGCGGAGAATGTCGACTGCGCGCTCAGGGCCGGCGCGCCGGGCAACACGTCGCTCATCGCACGGCGGGTCGGCGAGGTCGACCTGCTCGCCTGCGCGGCACCGGACTACATCGCGGCCTTCGGCACGCCGCAGCATCCGTCGGAGCTTGAGGCGGACCATCGCCTGGTGAACTACTTTTTCGCGCAGAACAACCGCATCATGCCCTTCGTGCTGACGCGGGGCGAGGAAAAGATGGAGATCAACGGCCGCTACACCGTATCGACCAACGATGCCCGCAGCTATTCCGCAGCCGCGCTTTCGGGATTGGGCATTGCCCTCCTCGCCCGCTTCATGGCGCGCGGGGCACTGGAAGACGGCCGGCTGGTTCCTGTGCTGACCGATTGGCAGGTCGAGCGCCTTCAGCTCTACATCGTTTATCCGCCCAACCGGCACCTGAGCAACAAGGTCCGGGTCTTCGTGGACTGGCTCGTGCGGCTCCTGGCGCGTTCGCAGCTGGCCCCGCCCGATTGAGCCTTTCGGTCGGCGCCGCGCGACCCTAACCCTGCCGCGGTTTCCAATCGGCCGACGGAATCGTATTGATCATCCACGGCACGCCGAACTTGTCGGTCAGGGAGCCAAACCCGGGGGACCAGAAGGTTTCTTCAAAAGGCATGCCCGGCCGTCCGCCGTCACAAAGCGCGTCATACCAGCGTTTCGCCTCGGCCTTGTCCGTTGTATGCAGGGTGACGTCGAAGCCGTTCTTGGGCTTGTCCACATTCGGCGCCCAGGCAACGTCCATGTCGGCGCCCATCAATGCCTGATCGCCGACTTGAAGCCAGCAATGCATCAGCCAGTCCTTGTACTTTTCGTCGCTGATGGGCATGTCCGGCGGCGCGGCACTATAGGGCATGGCAGCCGTGATGGTACCGCCGAGAACGTCGGCATAGAACTCGAAGGCTTCCCGGCACTGGCCCTGGAAACTCAGGCTGGTCACGATCTTCATGACGCTATCCCTCCTCCCTGGAGTGAGGCGTCACTATCCTCCCGATCGACATGGAGGTCAACCTGACGGCATCCCGGCACGCTCGCGGACACGCGGGGAAGCCTATTGCGCGCCAGCCGCCAGCCGCTTCTTCAGCCCGTCGATGATGCGGCCGGCAAGGGCCTCGTAGTCACCGTCGAAATGGTGGCCGCCCTCGATCGAGATGGCTTCCACGCCCGAAGCCTTCAGTGTCGGGCACGGATCGTCGTCCTCCTCGCTGCCGTAGATGCATTGCACCATCTTCGGATCGATCTTGGCGATGTCCTTGACGGGATCGCCGCCTGCGCCCTCCCCGGCCACGCCGAGCCAGCCTGTCACCGATATCTCGTAGTCCACCTGGTGCGACAGCGCCATCAGCGTCAGCTGCGGCACGCGCTTGCGGTCGTCGGCGGAGAGCAGGTTGTAGGTCGCCGGCAGCACATCTGCACCGAAGGAATAGCCGACGAGCAGCACATGCTTGACGTCCCATTCCTTGCTGAAGGCATCGATGATGCGCGAAAGATCGTCCGCCGTTTCCTGCGGCTTTCGCTCCGACCAGAAGTAGCGCAGCGAATCCACGCCGACGACGGGAATACCGCGCTCTTGCAGCGCGCCGGCCACCTGCTTGTCGATGTCGCGCCATCCGCCGTCGCCGGAATAGACCACCGCCATGGTGTCATAGGCCGGCGTCGCCTTCAGAACGCTGAGCGGCAGGCCAAGGGGCGTCTCGGTACCACCGGCCGCGTCGACGCGGTCGGCCAGAGCCTGGGAAAGGACATCGGCGGCGCTCGCCGTCTCGTCACGCACCTCGATATCGGGATGCGACGTCTGCAGCGTCGCCACATGGTCGCGGCCGGCCTGCGGGGCATCGGCGGTGAACAGCACCGTCACCGGCGCCGGCAACGGCCCGTCCGTCAGGCCATAGAGCGTGCGGTCGCCGGCCTTTGTCTTGCTGGCGGGAGTGCAGAGCACCTTGTCCAGCGCGATGCCGGCTTCCGGATCGACGGCGATCGCCTGGTCGAGCGTGGCGGCGGGGCTCTGGGCGATCATGGCGAGCGCCAGGGCACCCCCCTCCCCGATGCCGGCGACAATGGGCGGATTGTACTGCGTCGCCCCGCCGGCGCGCTGCATCTGGTGGGCGAGCGCTTCCACGTCGGAGATCATGTACACGCAGTCGCCGGTATCGGCCGAAAGCGTCTTGAGATAGGCCGGCAGGTCGATGCCGACGACGGCCGCCCCCTTAGCGGCCAGGTCCGCGGCCTGCTTGTCTTCCTGCGCGCCCCAGCCGTCCTTGCCGGAGATCAGGAACACGCTCGCCTCCGGCGCGCCATCGGGCATGGTGATATGATCGCCGGGGATCATGCCCGTATCGAAGTCCTGCGCCATGGCTGCGCATGGCAGGAGGCCGGCGAGCAGCGCGGCGGCTGTAAGACGGGACAGAACCTTCATTTCGAGATTACTCCTTTGACGCCGCCGCCGATCAGAAAGGTCACGTCCATCAGGGCCAGCACTGCCCCGGTACCGTTGGAGACCGCAAGATAGCGCGGTTCCCAGCGGGGATGAAACTTCGATTTGAAAGCCCGCAAGCCCTTGAAATTGTAGAACCGCTCGCCGTGTTCGAAGAGCGCGCCCCCGACGCGGTCCCAAACCGGTGCCGCCTCGCGCCGCGCCATGCCCGACAACGGCGCCATGCCGAGGTTGAACCGGGCATATTTTTCGTTGCGCAGATAGTCGAGAATGCTGGCAAAAAGGAAGTCCATCGTACCCTTGGGGGCGTCGGGCGCAAAGCGCATCAAATCGACCGTCGCCTCGGCTTTCGTATCCGTCACCATGAGCGTGGCGAAGGCCACGATGCGCTCGGCGAGCCGCACGACGGCAACGGGCTGGGACAGCACGTAATCGTCGGCGAAGGCCCCCAGCGAGAAGGTCTTTTCCTTGGCGTTGTGATGGTCCAGCCATCCATCCGAGACGGTACGAAGATCGTCCAGGATCGAGGCGACCTCGCCCGGCGGGACGACGCTGAACGTCAGGCCATCGCGCAGGCCCCGGTTATAGGACTGGCGCAGATTGGCGAAACGGCTGCCCTTGAGCTCGAACTCCGCGAGGTCGATGGTGGCGAGCTCGCCGAGCTTGAAGGCCCGCAGGCCGACATCCGCGCAGGCACCGAGCAAGGCCGGCGAAATCTGGTAGAAGGCGGCGCGTCCCCCGCCTGCCCGCGCCGCGCCGACGAATTGCCAGACGAGTTCGGGGAACTCCTCTTCGGCACCGATGGGATCGGCGAGCGCAATCCAGGAGCGGCCATGGATGCCGTACATGATATAGGAACGTCCCGAGGGCGAGAACATCAGCCGCTTGTCGCCCATGCGCACCAGATTGGCATCCGCCACATCCTGCTGCATCGTCACGGCGACGGCCTGCTTCAGTTCCTCCGGCGTCGGCCCCTCCGTTCGGTAATGCGCAGGCCGGAGCAGACTGGACAGCGCCAGCGTCGACGCGGCGATGGCAAGGCCGAGCAGCGCACGCAATCCGCGTGGCGCCTCTTCCGAGAATTCGAACTGCCACCACAGGTCATGCGCATAGTTCGTGTCGCGATAGACGAAGAGCAGGATGAAGGTGGCCGTCACGATGATGACGGCGATGGCCATCAGCCAGGATGGACCAAGCGCCTGGCGCAGCAGCGAACTGTGCCGGTCGAAGGCGCGCGCATTGGCAAGCAGCGCGACAATGAACAGCGCCAGGAGTGCCGCCTCGAACACGGCGATGGCCTTCAGGAAGGCGAAGGCGAAGGCGATAGCGGCGCCTGCGAGCGCCACCCACCACGCGCCGTCGAGCCGCTGGCCGAGCCCGCGCGCGGCAACGATCAGAAGCAGGCCGATCAGGCTCGAGAGGAAATGCGCGCCTTCGACGATCGGCAACGGCAGGTAGCCCGACAGCAAGTCCAGATCGGTGTCGGGCGTCGGCACCACGCTCGAGAAGATCAGCATCGCACCGAGCAGCAGCGACAGCGTGGCGATCAGCGCAGGGGCAAGCTTTCCGGCAAGCTGGGCCGCCTCGGCGACGCCGGGCCGCAGCGCCAGCTGGCGCATTTCGGTCAGGAGCAGGAGAAGCGTGGCCAAAAGCAGCGGCAGCACATAGTAGATCAGCCGGTAGAGCACGAGACTACCGAGCAGTTGATCGATGCCGATGGCGTTGGACAGGCCCGCCATGATGACGGCTTCGAAGACCCCCAGCCCGGCGGGAACATGGCTGAGTACGCCGAAACCGATCGCGACCGCATAGATCGCGAGGAAGGTCGGCCAGCCGACATGGGTTTCGGGCAGGAGCACATAGAGCACGGATGCGGCGGCGGCGATATCGAGTGCGGAGACGAGGAACTGGCGCGATGCAGTGCCGCTATCGGGCAGGCGAAGCCGAAAGCCCTTCATGGTGAGCACCCGGCCGTTGCGGCCGACATAGAAGACGGCGGCAAGCCCGGCCACCACTGCGCCGGCAATGACGCGCAACCAGAGCGCATCGACGCCGATGATGCCGGCGACGCGCGGCGCCACGGCAAGCGTGGCAAGGGCGCTGACGCCAAGCAGCCCGAGTCCGAAGGACAGCGTGACGAAGGCGATGATGCGGGCGATCTCGCCCGGCGTGAGCCCGAGCCTGGAATAGGCGCGGAAGCGGATCGCCCCGCCGCTGAGCGGGCCGAACCCTACCGTATTGCCGACTGCATAGGCCATGAAGGCGGTGACGGCGACGGAGGGGAACGGCGCCTTGCGCCCCACATGGTCCAGCGCGTTGACGTCGTAGAGGATGAGCGCAAAGAAGCTGAGGCCGGTGAACAGCGCCGCAAGCGCGATGGCGCTCCATGAGGTCGCCGAAAGCGCGGCGAGCACCTCGTCGTAGCGGACCTCCGCGGTCAGGTGGTACAGCGCGAACGCAACGAGCGCGAAAACGAAAAGGCTGGCCGCGCCGAGAATATAAAGTCTGTATGTAAGGAACAGCACAACGAGCCGGGACGACGTGTCCTCGGAAACCACACCTGTTTTATCCGACATGCTCAAGCCCGCGCTAATGTTACGGCGCCGCATCCTAGCCGCGTCTGTGGCAAATATCGGGCTGATTTTTCGCAATCGTGCGACAATGCCGGAGCAACGCGGCCTGTGCATGGCTGCATTGCACAATAAATGTTTTCCATCTGGTCAAAAAAGGGGCATAGTGCACCCAGCTGATGCACATGGCGGCTTTTTTCCTCCCAGTGCCGCCGCAGCAGCTGTTCCCCTCTGGAGGTTTTTTTGAACCTTCACACTTCATGGGCCGCGCAACTCGCCGGCCCATTTTTTTTGAGCTGATAGTCCCTGCCCTCGACGGCGGCATATTCAGGGCCCGGCGGGAAAGCCGGCAGCCGGCCTAGGCGGGCGCGAAGCGGGCAAGATCATCCAGCGGTTTCAAGGCAATGCCGGGCGCGAAGGGCGGCCAGCCCGCCGCGCGCACTATCCAGCGGGCAGGCAGCCCGCAAATGTTGTCACGGAAACGGCTGAACCGACGGGCAAATCGTTGTCCGCCAGCTCAAGCCATATGTGCGGATTTTTCGGTTTTTCCGCCAATAACCGCACGGCATGTCGGCGATAGACAATGTCCGATAATCTCGCATCATCGTCATTATACTCTCTAATGAAGAGAAATGCGCCGCAATTGCCACGTCGCCCCCGCCACCGCCGAAGGGGGGCGGCCCTGCCCAAGGATTCCATTGCCATGATGGATGCGATCGACAAGGTCCCGTTAGGGAAAAAAGCGGACGCCCCTTGTTCCGCCATTGATGGCCCGGGGCGCGTTTTGTGAGTTTGCCACGTGGTGGGGGCAGTCTTTGCGAGAAATCCGCTGTAGGACGGCGGCCAGCCATGATTTTGCCCGGGAGCCGCCCCGCTCAACCCGCTCCTGACGCAATCCAACCTGAGTAGCTCGATCGAGCTGGATACCGCGTCAGGCGGCGCGGTATCCCAAGACAAAGTCCCGGCCGGCAGGCCGCGCTCGGCTCAATGGGCGAGCATTTCCTCGAGGATCTGCTTGCCGTCGAGATTGGCCGGATAGTAGGTCGGCCAGTTCGTCAGTTCCTTCAGCACCGCAGCGCGGTCGTCGCCCCAGTAGAGATGGTAGTGGCCGGCCTTTTCAGGGGCGATGATGTGGTCGCTGAACTGGATGAAGGCGGGTGCTGCCTCGTCCCCCGCCACCTTCTTGAAAATGAAGCGAACGCCGCGATTGCCCTTCTTGTAGGTCAGGATCTCGTGGCCGTCGGTTTCATAATCGCCGTTGACGGCCGTCTCGCCGCGGAAGAAGGTAACCTTCGACCCGGCAATCAGGATGCGATCGACATCGGTCTTGTAGCCGACGTCGTAGTAGGCCCGGTAATCGGCCGCACTCTTGTCGCCATGCTTGGCCTTGTCCGCCATCACGGGGTCGAGTGTTCCGTCGACGAGATAGGGATAGACGGATTGCCAGTCGCCTTCCCAGTCCGAAAGCGGACGTGCCTTTACCTGGTCGTCCGCGAAATAACCCTCATGGACCTTCTTCTGCGCCTCGTCGGCATGGCTGTGGCTGTGGCTGTGTTTAT
Organism: Shinella sumterensis; assembly: GCF_004514425.2. Taxonomy (GTDB): domain Bacteria; phylum Pseudomonadota; class Alphaproteobacteria; order Rhizobiales; family Rhizobiaceae; genus Shinella; species Shinella sumterensis. Next base: position 11,337 of record NZ_MYFN02000011.1, on the reverse strand, counting down.
GCTCCGATGCGGCATGGGCGCTGACCAGCCCCGTAAGCCCGAGCGCCGTGGATATCGCCGCCACATAGCTGAGTTTTTTCAACACCTTGGTCATTGCCTTTTCCTTCCATTGTCTATTCCGGCGCTAACGTCCGAGTCGAAACGTAATAACGTAACGTATCTCGATTAACTCGGCTCGAAGACGCTTTCAAGCGCAAAACGCCTCGAATTTTCACCCGTCCGCCACCAGCGCGCATCAGGCTGGCGCTAGCTTGGTCGGGATAATTGCGTGCAGGCTGCGGTTGTGCGGCAGCTTCCGGTTGGTGCGTGAAGAGAGAAACGAGATGAGCGAGATCCAGAACAAGGCTGTTGCCCTTGCCACGCAGAACGAAGGCGACCTCGCATCGCAATCAGCCGCCGGACGAGCCCTTCCCTATCTCGAGAGCGCGCTCAACCTGTATTTCGCTCTGGGCGGCGATCAGGCGCAGGCCGTGGTTCTTGCCGGAGCTGAGCGGTCGCAAACACGCTGCGTGGACGTCTCCGTGGCCGATGTGATGGTGGAAATCGCCGTCGCCAGCCATCTGAGCGATATCGACATGATCCAGGCCACCTATAATCGCCTCGACCTCGAGCTGCTGCCCCGCGACAGGTAGGCAAACCCCGTCCGACCGGCGTATCTGGCGGCAACGAACGCCATCCGCCTCAACCGGTGAACGCACCGTTCTCACTGCCGGCCTTTTCAAGCGGGCGGCGAGCCTCCATCTTGCGCATCAACTTCCCATAAACGGACGCATGGTTTCGAGGCGGACTTACATGAAGAAAATCGGCTTTCTTTCCTTCGGTCACTGGACCCCTTCCCCGCAGTCGCAGACCCGGTCTGCGGGCGACACGTTGCTGCAATCGATCGATCTGGCGGTTGCGGCGGAGGAGCTGGGCGCCGACGGCGCCTATTACCGGGTGCATCACTTCGCGCGGCAGCTCGCCTCGCCCTTTCCGCTGCTGGCAGCCGTCGGTGCGCGGACCAAGAGCATCGAGATCGGCACGGCCGTCATCGATATGCGCTACGAAAACCCGCTCTACATGGCGGAAGACGCCGGCGCGGCCGATCTCATTTCGCAGGGTCGGCTTCAGCTTGGCATCAGCCGCGGCTCGCCTGAGCAGGTCATCGATGGCTGGCGCCATTTCGGTTATGCGCCGGCGGAGGGCATGAACGATGCCGATATGGGTCGCCAGCACACGGAAGTCTTCCTGGAGGTGCTGAAGGGCGAAGGCTTTGCCCAGCCCAATCCGCGCCCGATGTTTCCCAACCCGCCGGGCCTGCTGCGACTTGAACCGCACTCGGAAGGCTTGCGTGAGCGCATCTGGTGGGGCGCCGGCTCCGATGCCACCGCCGTGTGGGCCGCCAAGCTCGGCATGAACCTGCAAAGCTCCACGCTCAAGAACGACGAAACCGGTGAACCCTTCCATGTCCAGCAGGCCAAGCAGATCCGGGCCTATCGCGAGGCCTGGAAGGAGGCCGGCCACACACGCACGCCACGCGTTTCGGTCAGCCGCAGCATCTTCGCCCTGGTCGATGACCGGGACCGCGCCTATTTCGGCCGCGGCGGCAAGGAAGAGGATTCCGTCGGTTTCATCGACGACAAGACGCGGGCGATCTTCGGGCGATCCTATGCCGACGAGCCTGACAGGCTGATCGCACAGCTTGCCGCCGACGAAGGCATTCAGGAGGCCGATACGCTGCTTCTGACCGTGCCGAACCAGCTTGGTGTGGATTACAACGCGCATGTCATCGAATCCATCCTGAAACATGTCGCTCCGGCGCTTGGTTGGCGCTGACACTGCATCGGGCGGGGGCAAATACCGCCATCCGCCCGGTCGTCCGGAGGTTTTTCCCGCGTCCGTCCATCATGCCCGTGACCGTTCCAGCGCCTGGAGCATCGGATAGATGCTGAAGGCCGCACGCTGGGCCTTTTCCGTCAGGTTTCGCAGATAGCCTCCGGGCGAGCGGACGGCCTCGCCCCGTTCCAGCAGCACCGTGATCACCACGGCCGCCGTCTGTTCACCCATCGCCGCTTTCGCCTTGCGCCAGGCATCGGGCGTGATGCCGAGCATCGACCGTGCGAGGTCCGCAGCAGCCAGGAAATCGTTCCATGACCGGATGCCATCCTTCGTGTAATCGGCAATCTGCGGGCAAATCCGCGTCAATCTGTCGAGACTGATCGCCATCTTCTGCTCCGGCACCGTCAAATTTGAGATCGTGACGCTGCCATCAGTGTTTTCCTGGCCGTTCAGTTCAAATGAGTGATCTGTATTTGTATTCTGAATATGCTGCTCATTTTGAAGCTCATTGCCGCTCATTTCTCGTTCGGAAAGGCTTGAAAGATAAGCATTTTCCACTTCGGCACGCAGGGTGATCAGTTTATCGCGCCGCCATGCCAGGAGATCGCGTCGCATGCGGCGGCCGAGGCCGGTGGTCATCGTTGCCAATCGGGCCTTGAAATCGAGCCAGTCGCCCGCCCTGCCCTCTTCCAATGCGCAGGCGATGATCTTGGTGATATCGCGCTGGTGCAGCGTCACCTCGCTCCGCAGCGCCCTGATTGCTCTTTCCTCGGCGCGTGCGGCTTCTGCCGCTTCCAGTATCTCTGTGGCCCGGAGCGCGAGCGGCGCAAGGTCGAAACCGAAGGCGTCCTCTATCACGCCGTTGTCGTCGCGCCGGCAGAAGCGCTTTCCGTTGGCGCTGTCGCGGCGGAAGATCATGCCGGCCTCGACCAGTGCTGCCAGGTGGCGTCGGATCGTCGCCGGCGAAATGCCGCGCGTGCGCACCGACAGTTCGCGATTTGACGGGAAGACAATGATCGGTGCCGAACCGTCGAGCTCCCGTGTGGTGGTAAAGGAGACGAGGGCTTCAAGCACGCTGATTGCGCGATCTCCGATGCCATAGGCCGCGCGTGCCTCGGTCAGGGCGCGCATCAGCTGCCACTTGTCGGCCCGGCCGGTATCGTTGCCGCCCTCGCCAGCCCGCAGTTTTTCCTGCCGACCGGCCGTCTCGCGCTGTCTCTGGAACTGGCGCGCAGTTATCCGTCCGCCGCCAAAAGGCGTCGTTGCAATATGCTCCATCATTCGGGTCCCCTTTTCCGAGGCAAGGAGGTCCCGTCGACGCCATCCATCCGTCCTGTCGCATGATCGAGCGGGGATTCCGCTCCTGAGACAGGCCATTTGGCAGACGAAGTTTCACATTCGCACGACGCTAGCGTCGCACGACTCTTGACTTTGACTGTAGGAAGTGATTCTCTCGAATTGCTACATAGAAGAGGGCTTCCGAAATGGTGACGTTTTGGGGGCCTTTTTTCTTGTCTCTGCGCTTCCTTTCGCTGGTTTCTCAGACGTTCTCCAACCGCTCACGCGGCCGAATCACAACAATATCCGTCAGGTCTTTCCCGCCTTCGCGTCTTTGCGCGCGGCTAGAAAGTCTGCGTAATCGTCCTTCATGCGTGCTGTTAAGGCCTCGATGAAGGCGGGATCGACTTCCGGGGCAAAGGCAATGCGCACGGCCTTGCCCTTTCGTTCGACATGGGCGAGTACGCCGCCGTCGGGACGGATAATCGCCTCGGTCGCTGGCGCCGCCTTGGGCGCGCGCCGCATCAGCCGGTCGAACAGCATCTGAAAACGCTCGTCGCTCGTCGCCGACCGGAAACGCTCGGAATGGACCTCGTCCTCCGATTTCTCGATCTCCGCGCCATTGCCGTTCTCGAAAAGCGCGCCAAGCGCCATCCAGCGCTCACGGCCGGCCTTCGGCGCCGGACCGATCTCGCGCACGAAGCGGAAGGGCACGGCGTCTGCGACCTGGAGCAGGCGTGACAGCTCGCTCTTCTGCACCGCCAAGGCATCGCAGACGAGCTTGCGCTCGAAACCGCGCCGAACGAGCGTATGCGCAAACAGCGCGCGCTCGATGAAGCTCAGGTTACGGCGTTCGGCATTTTCCTTGCCCTGTGCCAGAACAAGTTCGTCGTCGCTCAGTGTCTTGACGATCGCCTTTACGGGCTGGCCGAGGCGGCGAGCGGCGCGCAGGCGGCGGTGACCATAGGCTACCTGATATCGGTCGCCTTCGCCTGTGTCGGCGCTTCCGGTGGGCGAGGGCCGCACGAGGATCGGAACCTGCTGTCCGCTCTCGCGGATGCTGTCGACAAGTGCGAGGAAATCCGGATCGTCACGCTCCTCGTCGCTCAGGCGGTCGTTGACGAAGGAGACGTCGATCTTGTCGGTATCGAGTGAAACGATGCGTTCGCCGTCCTGCAGCGCCTGTCGAAGCGCCCGTGCCTCCTCCGCCTCGCGGGTAATCGAGGTCAGCGAGAGGCCCATCGCCTTGACGGCACCGGATGACGTCCGCACGGGGGCGGCGGCCGGCTCGTTTGCCGTCGGCGCGGCTTTCGTTTCGGGTGCCGCCTCTCCGGCCGGCAGGATATCGCCTCCGAACAGCGCCTTGATGGAGTTCTTTCGATCGCGGCCGGCCATCACGTGCGTCCCCATGCGGTATGAATAAGCTGTTCGATCTCGTTGTTGACGGCGTCCAGCGCATCCATCGCGCGGTCGTAGGTGCCGCGCGAGAAGTTCTCGCGGCCGACTTCGTAGAGCGTCTGCTTCGTCAGGCCGGCATCCGAGACGGCGGTGGATTTCAGCATCGGTGCCGTCAGAACGCGGCTGCCGAACAGCGAGCGGAGAAAGCCCGCGATCTGCGCCTGCGGCGCGTCATGCGGCTCATAACGTGTCACGAGGTAGCGCAGGAAATCGAAATTGAGCTGCCCGCCCGCCTCACGCACCACACCCAGCAGATCCGCCGTCATGAAGAGGAACTGGCTCATGGAAGCGACATCCAGCATCTGCGGATGCACCGTCACGATGACGGACGTCGAGGCGCAGAGTGCAGACAGCGTCAGATAACCGAGCTGCGGTGGGCAATCGATGACGACGACGTCATAGTTGTCGGCCACCGTGGCAAGGGCCGCCTGGACGCGTGTGAAAAAGAAGCCATGCGCGTCGCCGGGGCGACGCTCGGCGAGCGCGCGGGGCGTAGCATGCTCGAACTCCTGGAGTTCGAGATTGCCGGGGACCAGGTCCAGATTATGGAAGTAGGTCTTGCGGATGATGGCCGAAAGCGGTCGCGCCTCGTCATCGTAGCGGATTGCACCATAGATCGTGTCGTTGCCAACCAGATCAAGTTCCGGCTGGTAGCCGAAGAGTGCGGAAAGCGAAGCCTGCGGATCGAGATCGATCGCCAGCACGCGATGGCCGGTCATGGCCAGGTGCTGGGCGAGGTGGACGGCCGATGTCGTCTTGCCCGAGCCGCCCTTGAAGTTGGTCACGGAGATGATCTGGAGATGCTCGCCGCGCGCCTCGTCACGCCATTTCAGATAGGAGCGGGCCTTGGCGATATTGCCCTTGGCGCGTGCCTGCTCGGCGAGGTGATGGCGAAGCGCATCGATATCGGAGAGCGAATACATGCGACGGCCACCGGGACCGGTGGCGAGTTCCGGTCCTTCTCCCGCCAGCGAAATCTGCCGAAGATAACCGTCGGACACGCCGATCAGCCGCGCGGCTTCTCCTGAGGTGAAGCTGCGCAAGGACTTTCGCGACGTCGGCGAGAACAACCGGTCGCGCATCGACTGGAGCTGCGTGGAGAGTGCCTGCGCATCTTCTGCAATGGTTTCGTCCGCCGGGCGAAGCGGCTCTTTATGTTCTTCCATGGCGGTATCCGAAGGCAAGGCCATCAAAGTCTCCGATTGTTATCCGGTCGAACCAGCGCCTCATGCGCAACCGACCGTGATGCTATTATCGTCCGATTCTCGGCACCGTGGATATGCGGCAGCCTGAGAATCTACAGATACGTCTAGCAGTTACGGCGAACTAACAATCCTTCGCCTTATTCCGTAGGAACGGTGGGCCAAGCTCTGAGTCGCGTCAAGCCTTTACGAGAAAGAAAAACGGCGGTTGACGAGGATGGAAATGCTGGAAAATGAATCGTTTGCGGGGATTTTTGGCGACGGGGTTGGCGCGAGTTGACAGCTGTCAACGAGTGACCCAGGAGCACGTGAGCCGTTCGGCGTGGACCTGTTCAGAACGGTCGATGGAGTCGGCTCGTCGTTTGGCCGCTTCCACGCATGTACCAGAGCCACCACAAGAGAACATATTCCGACGCGACCCTATGCGCACCGTGGTCCGTCTCTTTTGCTATGGAAATCCTCTGACTGAGACGTGCTCGCTCGTGAGCAAGGAAACTCGGCTCGGACGTCACGCGTGACGCGAGAGCCTCCGCCGATATAAACAGGTGCCACCCCGAGATGTGGTTGGCGAGTGGCCTGTTGACAGCTGTCAACAGCGACAGTGACGCTCATCGGAGCGTGCCGGTGCGTGTGTCGTACCAGTCATCCATCTGCCAGCCATTTAGCGCGCTCGTTGCCTCAACCTTCGCCGCAAATTGGTCGTGCCGCGAAAGCGGTCGCATGTGGATGACCCAAGCGTGCCAACCACCGAATATCTCGGCGCGCAGCGGCGACATGCCTGGACCGGTCAAAACCACGACCCAACCGGACATCGCCACGGGACCTCGTCGCGATGGCGCTCAAATTTCCGGACTGGGCTGCGATCTGGTTCAAGTGGGGTGTTAGACGGCATCGACTTGGGTCGGCTCGATATCTGCGGCGAGCTGGTTCTCGCGTCCCACGCCCTTGCTCATCGACAGGTTCTCAACATTTCAGCAAGTGCTGGGGGGAGGGTAGGGGCGGCGGCGGGCACTCTCGTCAAACCGCCTTTGACGATGTCTTCGTTGAGCTCTAGGCGAGTGCGAATGATCGTGAGCGCGACCGCTCGCTGTTTCCGTTATCCAACATCGGGGGCCTTGCGGCGCGTCTGCGGGCTTTTGCGAAAGGGGTCTGCCGATTGGCAAACAGGTCCCGCAGGACGGTCGGTTCGGGCGCAGGCGCAGAGATCGAAACGTCTTTTTGCCGTTGGAGGGTTTGCCTCAAAGATATCGCGCCGCTTGGCGCGATATCCACTCGATTGCAGAAAGACTATGCGGCTCGCATCGCCCGAAGGCCATGCTCCGAGCCCTTTGAGCCACCAAGATTGAATTGCGCCAGGAGTTGGTTGAGCGCAGCGGCTTCCCGGGCAAGGCCATGGCTGGCCGCCGTCGACTGCTCGACCATCGCCGCGTTCTGCTGCGTGCCCTGGTCCATCACGTTCACGGCGGTGTTGATCTCCTGAAGGCCGGTCGCCTGTTCCCGGGACGATTCCACGATGGCGTTCACGTGCAGGCTTATCTCCCGGACTTCCGCCACGATCGTCTCGAGCGAAACGCCGGTCTGCTTGACGAGCTCGACGCCCGTTTGAACCTGCGAGCCGGACGCCGCGATCAACGCCTTGATCTCCTTGGCGGCGTTCGCCGAGCGTTGGGCAAGCTCCCGAACCTCCTGCGCAACCACCGCAAAGCCTTTCCCCGCCTCGCCGGCGCGCGCCGCTTCCACGCCCGCATTCAATGCCAAGAGATTGGTCTGGAACGCGATTTCATCGATGACGGAGATGATGTTGCCCATCTCACCCGCAGATTTCTCAATCGCCATCATCGCTTCGACAGCATTCTGCATCAAGGCACCGGACTGTTCCGCGCCTGTTCGTGCCTTCGATACGAGGCGGCCTGCATCGTCCGCACGCTTGGCCGAATCCTTGACCGTCGTAGTGATCTGCTCCAGAGCTGCTGCGGTTTCCTCGACGGAGGCGGCCTGTTGTTCGGTACGTCTTGAAAGATCGTCGGCCGCCGCGCGGATCTCATTCGCACCGGCGTCGATCCCTTCCGCATTCTGCCCGACCGAGCGAAGCACGGAGTGAAGCTTCTCCACGGAACTGTTGAAGTTCGAGCGCAGTTCGTCGAGCGTGCCGGTAAAGGGCGTCAGGATGCGGTGGGAGACGTTGCCATTGGCGAGAGCTTCCAACCCGTCGCGCAGCGAATCGACGGCAAACTTGGTGTTGGCGGCGTCGGCGGCCTTCTGTTTTTCCCGCTCCAGTCTCTCATGTTCCGAAAGCGCCCGATCGGCGTCACTCTGCTTTTCCAGGCGATCCTTTTCGATGGCGTTATCCCGGAAAACGGAGACGGCCGAAGCCATGCTTCCGAGCTCGTCCCGGCGGTCGACACCGGGCACAGCCTCATCCACCTGCCCGGAGGCAAGCGACATCATCCTGAGGCGAAGCCGTTCGATCGGATTGGAAATCTCGCGCTTCGTGACGATCACGGCGAGAAGCAGCAGGGACGAAAAAACAGCGGCCAGTGCCAGAAGGGTATACAGGATCGTGTTGTTGGTTTTCTCGGAAAGGACTGCGGCCTTCTCCTTGAGCCTGTCGCTCGTATTGTTGATCCATGCGCGCATCGCCTTGATCGTCTCAGCAGCCTTTTCATCGGCCTGGACGAGAAGGGCTTTGGCTTCCTCGTTACGGTCGGCGGATCCCGCAGCGACGGCTTTATCCGTGATCTCGATGACACTGTTGGATTGCGCCTGGAGAGATGCCAGCGCCTCGCGGTCTGCCGGCATCAACGTCCTCGCGTTATCGATCAGATCGTTGAGCCGCGTCTTGCTGGCCGCGTAGTCGCCCTCCGCTCGTTTCATGCCTTCGGTTCCGGCGTCATAGAGAAACACTTGATAGGCGTCATAAACGATCGAAACGAGACGCTGGCTGGCAATGGCCATGTCTATCTCGGCGTTCCCGTCATTGGTGACGAAATCCGAATACTCGGTGTCCGCAGACTTGAATTTTCCCGAGACATAGAGCGTTCCGCCGATGCCGATAAGACAGGCGGGAAGGACGAGGGACAGGACCTTTGTTCTGATCCGCAGGTTTTGCAAGAGCGACATAGTATTTTCCGTAGAGGGAGTGGAACAAACGCTAAGACAGGGGGTGAACATGATCGTTCGCGTTATGGACCGAATACAATCGGCGCGCCTCTACCCCGGGATCTGCCACTTAATACTTTAGAAGAAAGCTTAAGGTCCTGTTAAGCTTATTGTGAGTTGCGTTCGCTGCGCGTTCTGGCGCAAAAATACAACCTCTATTCTGCGTCACATCGAACTTCCCTGGAATCGCAGCATTTAAAAGTTGCGTTCACTTCGCTCAGTTCGCCCCGAAGGTATGGGGCCTACGGAAAAGCAAACGCCGAGTGCGTGGTGAGACAAGTCCAGGCGGTCATGGGGAAACTGGCTTCCGGCGAACCTCGGCCGATCTCCACCTCCCGCCACGCGGTATCGCTGCGAAGCGTCGCAAGCGCCCCCTTGTCGGAGATCTTCATCTGCGAGCATGCTGCCGTGCCAGCCGATGAGCGACCGTGGCGCGCGATTTGTAGATCACGCAGGGCACTGCGCTCCAACGTCTTAGGCAGGGCGTTCAGATTTTAAGACAGGTCCGCCGTCTTCTGGTGCGGCGGGGCGGTTTGCGAGAAGTGGATGACGGCCAGTGGGAGCGTCGCGCGGCTGACCGGCTTGGGCATGGCGCTCGGAACGTAAACAGTGCGGCCGTTCGATGGTCGGAGCCGTATTGGACCGAGGCGTTACGCGCCCTGATGATGCCGCCTCGCTGTTCGCAACCAAACTAGCAAGGCATAGTCCCGGCAATCAAAAAGTAAAAACGTCGAATTTTTCGACCCTCACAGATGGCCGTACAGAGGATTTCTCGCATGAGAATGACCCGTGACATGGAAAACGCAAAAAACGCGTCCTGGGCCATCTGCGGCCGAAAGAGAGGTGGTTGGCTTTTTCCGCCTAACGGCCAGTCGATCTCCTCTCCAGTATGGAATGCTGATCCTCAGGCAGGGTCTTTCTTCGGGGCAGCGGGGTTAAGTGGCTATTGCGGGAAAGCGGCGGCGATGATGGCCATCGAGCGATCCCTACAGCCACAAGGCCGTTTGTATATGTCGCCAAGGGTTAAGTCCGTCACTCATCGGTCGGACACGGCGTTGGGCTTGCCGTCGCGCGCTTCAGGTATTCGGTCCCCTTGTCGATTTCAGACGGCTGAGGCGGGTCCGGCGCGCAAGGAGTGCCCGGCGAACTTCGCGCCACGCTCCGTTTCGGACAGGTCACCCCGCACGCCGGCGGCCAGCGCCGTCTTCTTGACCAGGCGGGCTACCTCCTGGTCGTTCAACCGGTCCGGTCCGACGTCCTTGCCCCGGCCGGTCACGCGACGGAAAAGCGGCCCTCTCGCCAGCCTGGCGAACCGGATCCATGCATTCACGGCGGCAACAGGGCAGCTAGCCTCCGACGAGCCGCGGCCGATCTCCACCTCGCGCCAGCCGGTCTTGCCGCGCAGCGTAACAAGCATGCCCTTGTCAGAGATCTCGACCCAGCCGCGGCCGTCTTGCGTTTGGTCGCGACCGAGATCGAGCCCCGTGATTTCCGAGCGCCGCAGGCCGCCAGCAAAGCCGATGAGCAGCATGGCGCGGTCGCGCAGGCCGCGGAGCGTGCCGCGCTCCAGCGTCTCGATCATGGCGACCAACTCGTCGGGCAGGACCGCCTCCTTCTGGCGCGGCGGAGCGGCTCGGGTGTTGCGGATGTCGGCCATGACACTGGCAATCGCCGGGTCACTGCGGTCAAGCGGCAGACCTGCCTGGGAGTAACTCGAGGAGAGCGCTGAGAGCCGCCGCTCGATCGTCGAGACCGTATTGGGCTTGCCGCCCCGCGCACCGGCACCGTTGCTGCTGCCGGAGGCACAAGCTCTTATGTAGAGCGCGACAACGGCGGGATCGGGCGGCATGAGCGGAAGACCCTGCCGCCGGCACCACGAGGAAAAATGCTTCCAGTCGGCAGCGTACGCGCGTCGTGTATTGGCGGAACTCGCCGCCTCTGCACGACCGACAACCGCGCTGTGAGGCGGTGCTGAACTGTCCTTGGGATGATTTTCGACGCTTTGTTCAACGATACGGGGCATTGCTCTATTAAGGAGCATAATGACGAGAATGCAAGATTATCGGACGTCTTTATTAGGCGATACCCAGTGCGGTTATTGGGGAGAAGCACCGGCTTAAGCGCACATAAATCTTGGAATTTTCGTATCAGATCCTGCGTATAGGAGGCCCAAGGGCGATGTCACGTTGTTTCATCAATGATGAAGCAAGGTGTGTGTCTGAGAAATCAGGCACTCGCGCCGGTCACGGCTTTCCACTGGGCTATAGCGCGGATCCGATGAATGTGGGTGGCCAGAGCTGAGCGTTTTTGATGCGGTGCGACGAAGAGATTTCGAACTGCCGAAAAGATCGATACGAAGCGTTGTAAGCCGCCGACTGATCGAAATCTCTGCATCATCCGTTCTCGTTTTCGCAATGGTACG
>NZ_MYFN02000002.1 GCF_004514425.2 Shinella sumterensis | reverse complement strand
TGCCGACGCATCCGCCAATGCCGATCCCCTTGTGTGCCGCACAGGCACGCCCGGCGCGCCGTTCGGGGCATGAAACGACAGGATCGGTCCGACATCCCGCCGCTTCCCCCGTGTCGCCGGAGGGAGACCATTTTCCGCAGGCCCGGTGCATGAGGTTTCGCGTCATCCCCCCACGCCCCGCGCCGACCCCGCCTCGCCGCAACGCCTTGCGGTGTATCCGAGGGCGGGATGGGAGGATTGTAGGCATGGTTGGGGAAGGCGGGGAAATTGGAAGCGGATTTTGTTGGAAAATCAGGGGATGCGATGCGTTTACGTCCCCGGATGGGGGACGGTGAGGACCGCGGCGCATGCGGCTGTGGGTCCTCGGGTCAAGCCCGAGGATGACGCCAGGAGAGATGTGCCGGAGCCAAACTGACGGCCCTGCATGCCGCACCGCTGCACCGGCTGGAAACCCACGCCTCCCCTCCGTCATCCTCGGGCTTGACCCGAGGATCCATGGCTCCGCACGCACCTCCTATGCCATCACCTCGAATGCGTACCCCTCAGCGATTTCGGAATTTCCGATACCGACATTCTGATTAATGAATTTGCGAAAGCGGCGAAAGCGCGGCACCTTTTCCGCCGGGAACAATACCGCTGAATGCGGACCAAACCGGGAGACTGTCATGACGCGACTTCTGCATTCCTGCACCGCGCTTACCCTTTCGCTCGCCTTCGTCACATCCGCCGTCGCCCAGGAGCCGCTGAAGGCGCTTGGAGCCGGTGAAGGCGAGGTATCGATCGTCGCCTGGGCCGGCTATATCGAGCGCGGCGAGACGGACAAGGCCTATGACTGGGTCACCGACTTCGAAAAGAAGACGAGCTGCAAGGTGACGGTGAAGACCGCCGCGACATCCGACGAGATGGTCGCGCTGATGAACGAAGGCGGCTTCGACCTCGTCACGGCCTCCGGCGACGCCTCGCTCCGGCTCGTCGCCGGCAAGCGCGTCCAGCCGATCAACACCGACCTCATCCCGAGCTGGAAGACCATCGACGAGCGCCTGCAGAACGCGCCGTGGCACACGGTGAACGGCGTGCATTACGGCACCCCCTATCTCTGGGGCCCGAACGTGCTGATGTACAACACGGAAGCCTTCAAGGGCGAGGCGCCGAAGAGCTGGAAGGTCGTCTTCGAGGAGATGACGCTGCCGGACGGCAAGTCCAACAAGGGCCGCGTGCAGGCCTATGACGGCCCGATCCACATCGCCGACGCCGCGCAGTACCTGATGGCGCACAAGCCGGAACTCGGCATCAAGGATCCCTACGAGCTGAACGAGGACCAGTACAAGGCGGCGCTCGACCTCCTGCGCGTGCAGCGCACGCTGGTGGGCCGCTACTGGCACGACGCCATGATCCAGATCGACGACTTCAAGAACGAAGGTGTCGTCGCCTCGGGCTCCTGGCCGTTCCAGGTCAACCTGATGAAGGCCGAAGGCCAGCCGATCGCCTCGACCTTCCCGGAAGAGGGTGTCACGGGCTGGTCGGACACGACCATGCTGCATGCCGAAAGCCAGCACCCGAACTGCGCCTATATGTGGATGGAACACTCGCTGTCATCAAAGGTGCAGGGCGACGCCGCCGCCTGGTTCGGCGCGGTTCCTTCGGTGCCTGCGGCCTGCAAGGGCAATGCGCTGCTCACCGACGAAGGCTGCGCGACCAACGGCTTCGACAACTTCGACAAGATCCACTTCTGGCGCACGCCGGTCTCCAAGTGCGAAAGCCAGGGCGAATGCGTGCCCTACCACCGCTGGGTCTCCGATTATATCGGCGTGATCGGCGGGCGGTGAGCACGTCCTCTCTCGATCTCCTCCGCGAAAAGCGGGCGATTGAAGAGGTACGGCGATGCTGCTCTTTCCTTCTCCCCTGCGGGGAGAAGGTGGCCCGAAGGGTCGGATGAGGGGGCTTGCACGACGTCGGTCGTCTGCGCCAACCCCTCATCCCGCTGCCGCAACCTTCTCCCCGCGGGGGAGAAGGAGGCAAAACGGCCCTCTCAGTTCCATTTGCCACGCCCCAACGCTTGTGGAGATCGGATAGCTGCGCCGTTTTCCTGCCCATGATCTCCACGCGATGGACGTTTCGCCCATCGTCCAAAACCACCGGGAGCCTCCATGACCGCCGTCCTGTTCCAGCAAGTGTCCCGCCATTTCGGCGCCGTGCGCGCCGTCGACAGCGTGGACCTCGCCATCGCCGAGGGGGAATTCTTCGCGATGCTCGGTCCGTCCGGCTCCGGCAAGACGACCTGCCTGCGCCTGATGGCCGGTTTCGAGCAGCCGACGGCGGGGCATATCGAGATCTTCGGCGAGACGGCCGAGGGCGTGCCGCCCTACCGGCGCAACGTCAACACGGTGTTCCAGGACTATGCGCTGTTCCCGCATCTCTCGATCCTCGAAAACGTCGCCTACGGGCTGATGGTCAAGGGTGTCGGCAAGGCCGAACGGCTGAAGGCCGCCGAAGAGGCGCTCGCCATGGTGAAGCTGCCCGGCTACGGCACGCGCCGGCCCGGCCAGCTCTCCGGCGGCCAGCGGCAGCGCGTGGCGCTCGCCCGCGCGCTGGTCAACCGCCCCCGCGTGCTGCTGCTCGACGAACCGCTCGGCGCGCTCGACCTCAAGCTGCGCGAGCAGATGCAGGAAGAGCTGAAGGCCCTGCAGAAATCGCTCGGCATCACCTTCGTCTTCGTGACCCACGACCAGGGCGAAGCGCTTTCCATGGCCGACCGCATCGCCGTGTTCAACGACGGAAAGATCCAGCAGCTCGGCACGCCGGAAGAGGTCTACAAGCGGCCGGCGACGCGCTTCGTCGCCGATTTCGTCGGCTCCTCCAACATGCTGCCGCCCGATTTCGTCGAGATGCTCGGCTTCGGCCGCCACCATGCCAGCCTGCGCCCCGAGGCGATCGCGCTCGGCGACGGCCCCGGCCGCAAGCATGTCTCCGGCCGCGTGACCGCCGCAAGCTTCCTCGGCGCCGCCAACCGCGTGACGGTCGACGCCAACGGCACCCGCATCGCCGCCATGCTGCCCGCCGCCGTCGCGGTGCCCGCGCAGGGCGAGATGGTCACGCTCTCCTTCCTGCCGGAAGACCTGCATACGATGGATGGCGCGTGATGAGCACGGTCGCCGACACCTCCATCCTCGCGCGCCGCGGCGGCCTTGCCGGCCGGCTCTCCGACCTCTTCTGGCGCAAACCCGGGATACTGCTGCTCCTGATGCTGACGCCGCCGCTTCTGTGGCTCGGCATCATCTATCTCGGCTCGCTGATCGCGCTGCTGTTGCAGAGTTTCTTCTCGATCGACGACTTTTCCGGGCTGATCAACTACGAGTTCACGCTCTCCACCTACAGACAGCTGCTCATCCCGTCGAATTTCGACATCATCCTGCGCACCGTCGTCATGGCCGTGATGGTGACCCTCGCCTCCGCCGTCATCGCCTTCCCCATCGCCTATTACGCGGCACGCTACGCCAGAGGAAAATGGAAGGTGATCTTCTATCTCGGCGTGATGCTGCCGCTGTGGTCGAGCTACCTCGTCAAGATCTATGCCTGGAAGCTGATCCTGGCGAAGGAGGGCATCCTCACCTGGTTCCTCGCCAAGCTGCACCTGCTGTGGCTGCTCGATGCCTGGCTGGCGCTGCCGGTGGTCGGCGGATCCTCGCTGTCGATCAGCTATACCGGCACCTTCATCGTCTTCATCTATGTCTGGATGCCCTTCATGATCCTGCCGATCCAGGCGGCGCTGGAGCGCGTGCCGGGCAACCTGATCGAGGCCTCGGCCGATCTTGGCGGCAACCCGGCGCAGACCTTCCGCTTCGTGCTGTTTCCGCTGGCCCTGCCCGGCATCATCGCCGGTTCGATCTTCACCTTCTCGCTGACGCTCGGCGACTACATCATCCCGCAGATCATCGGCTCGTCGCGGCTCTTCATCGGCCAGGCGGTCTATGCCCAGCAGGGCACGGCCGGCAACATCCCGCTGGCGGCCGCCTTCTCCGTCGTGCCGATCGTCATCATGGGCCTCTATCTGTGGATGGCCAAGCGACAGGGAGCCTTCGATGCGCTCTGACCGAAACACGTCCGCACCCCTCGGCCTGAAGATCGCCGCCGGCGCCGGCCTTGCCTTCCTGCACCTGCCGATCCTGCTGATCTTCCTCTATGCCTTCACGACGGAGGAGAAGAGCTACCAGTTCCCGCCGCCGGGGCTGACGCTCAAATGGTTCGCGGTCACCTGGAACCGGCCGGACGTGTGGGAGGCACTCGGGCTTTCCGTGCGCGTCGCCGCGATCTCGACGGCGATCGCCCTGGTGCTCGGCACGCTCTGCGCCGCCGCCGTTTCCCGCACCAAGTTCTTCGGCCGCGAGACGATCTCGCTGCTCGTCATCCTGCCCATCGCGCTGCCCGGCATCATCACCGGCATCGCGCTGCGCTCGGCCTTCTCCTTTGCGGAAATCCCCTTCTCCTTCTGGACCATCGTGCTCGGCCACGCGACCTTCTGCGTCGTGGTCGTCTACAACAATGCGGTGGCCCGCTTCCGGCGCGTCTCCGGCTCGCTGATCGAGGCCTCGATGGATCTCGGCGCCGACAGCTTCCAGACCTTCCGCTACATCATCCTGCCGAATATCGGCACGGCACTTCTGGCCGGCGGCATGCTCGCCTTCGCGCTGTCCTTCGACGAGGTGATCGTGACGACCTTTACCGCCGGCCAGCAATCGACCCTGCCGATCTGGATGCTGGAGGAACTGGTGCGGCCGCGCCAGCGCCCGGTCACCAACGTCGTCGCCATGGTCGTCGTCATCGTCACCTTCCTGCCGATCCTCGGCGCCTACTACCTCACCCGCGACGGCGACCAGGTCGCCGGCGGCGGGAAGTGAATCTGAGCGAACAGGGCGTGGCGAATAGCGAATAGGGACTTCCAGACTGCATATCCGGTAATCCTATTCGCTACTCGCCATTCGCTATTCGCTCCGTCAACAACGGAGAACATGCCATGGACACCCAGATGCTGATCGGCGCGCGTTTCGAAGCCGGCACCGAGGCGGAAGAGCATATCCTGAACCCGAAGACCGGCGGCAAGATCGTCGACCTGCCGGAGGCCTCCCACGCGCAGATCGACGCCGCCGTCGACGCTGCCGAAAAGGCGTTCGTCTCCTGGGCGAAGACGACGCCCGGCGAGCGCTCCGCCTATCTCCTGAAGATCGCCGATGCCATCGAGAAGGATGCCGACGCCTTCGCGGCACTCGAGGCGCTGAACTGCGGCAAGCCGATCAACGCCGCCCGCAACGACGAGCTGCCCGCCATCGTCGACTGCTGGCGCTTCTTCGCCGGCGCCATCCGCTCGCTGCAGGCGCCGGTTGCCGCCGAGTACCTGCCCGGCTTCACCTCGATGGTGCGCCGCGACCCCATCGGCATCGTCGGTTCGATCGCGCCGTGGAACTATCCGCTGATGATGATGGCCTGGAAGCTCGCGCCCGCCATTGCCGGCGGCAACACCGTCGTCTTCAAGCCCTCCGAACAGACGCCGCTGACGGCGCTGAAAATGGCGAAGCTGCTTGCCGATATCCTGCCGGAAGGCGTGGTCAACATCGTGCTCGGCCGCGGCGAGACGGTGGGCAACACGCTGATCAATCACCCCAAGATCAACATGGTCTCGATCACCGGCGACATCGCCACCGGCAAGAAGGTGCTGACCGCCGCCGCCAAGACCGTGAAGCGCACCCATCTGGAGCTCGGCGGCAAGGCGCCGGTCGTCGTGTTCGACGATGCCGATCTGGAAGCGGTCGTCGCGGGCGTGCGCGCCTTCGGCTACTACAATGCGGGCCAGGACTGCACGGCCGCCTGCCGCATCTATGCGCAGGACGGCATCTACGAGAAGCTGGTCGCCGACCTCTCCGCCGCCGTCTCCACCATCAGGTACAACGACCCCGACGACACGCTGAACGAGATCGGCCCGCTGATCTCGCGCCGCCAGCGCGACCGCGTGGCGAGCTTCGTGGAACGCGCCTCCGACGTGAAGCATATCGAGATCACCACCGGCGGCCACGCCGGCAGCGACGACGGCTTCTTCTTCCAGCCGACGGTGGTGGCCGGCGCCACCCAGGAGGACGAGATCGTCCGCCGCGAGGTGTTCGGCCCCGTCGTCTCCGTCACGCGCTTCTCCGATGCCGACCAGGCGATCACCTGGGCGAACGACAGCGACTACGGCCTCGCCTCCTCCGTCTGGACGAAGGACATCGGCAAGGCGATGACCTCGGCCTCGCGCCTGCAATATGGCTGCACCTGGATCAACACGCACTTCATGCTGACCAACGAGATGCCGCACGGCGGCGTCAAGCAGTCGGGCTACGGCAAGGACATGTCGATCTATGCGCTGGAGGACTATACGGCCGTTCGGCATGTGATGATCAATCACGGGTGAGGTCGAGAGGGGGGCATAGCTTGATCACTCTCTGGCCTGCCGGGCAGACAGACATCTGACAAAGTCCAAAAGCGTCTCTTTCGTCATCCTCGGGTTCATCCCGAGGATCTGTTGCCGTATCGGGTTTGGAACTGTCGGCAGATCCTCGGCACAAGGCCGAGGATGACGGAGAGTGTGGTGAGCGCTGCCGACAAATGATCCGCTGCGTTGCCGGTTCAGAGGGTAGTAGCATCGGCTGGAACCTTTTTGCCTCTGGCGCGTCTTTGCGAGACCTGACAGGAGGTACTTCCATGCTGAAATGGGCTCTGATTTTTCTCGTCATCTCGCTGATCACCGGCTTCCTCGGCTTTTCCGGCGTGTCGTCGGCGACCGCGACGATCTCGAAGGTCCTCTTCGCCATCGCCCTCGTGATCTTCCTCATCTTCATCGTGCTGGCGCTGATGGCCGGCAGTGCCGTGGTCTGATGAACCCCGCGGCCCCGGAGCGCGATTTTCCGCGCTCCGGGGTGTGACGGCGGCAATAAAGATGATAAAAGCGATCACCTTATAACCCGCGATCGCCTGTCATCCTCATGCCCCACCCACAGATATTCCGCACCGTGACACGGCAGCGCCCGGCCACCGGAGAGGCGGCATGACGGCGGGGACGACGATGCAGGGTGCCGGTGCGTTCGCGCCCGGCCTGAAGGCGATCTTTTCGGGCGAGCAAGCCTGGTGCGGCGAGAAGATGATGCTGTCGTCGGACCTTGAGGACGCGATACCGCTTCGCGACTTCCTGGGCGGCAACGGATTGCCCGACGCGCTCGAACGCTATGCGGCGCACCACCCGGCCGCAGACCGCCGCGCGGTCGCCTCCTACTGGTCGCTCTACTATTTCTCGGCGCTCAACATTCCCTATGTGGTGGCGCGGCGCGCGGAAACCCGGCTGCCCGTTTCCATCGACACCATGACCATCGCTCTTGCCGAAGACGGCCTGCCGCGCGCCTTCGGCCTGCCGGACGAAGGCGAATGGAGCGAGGACGGCGATTTGCTCGATGTCGTCGCGCCGCTGGTGGAGACGCATCTGGCGCCGGTCGTCAACGCGCTGAAGGAAAAGGCCGGCATCGCCGCGCGGCTCGCCTGGACCAACGCCGCCGTCTACATCGACTACGCCTTCAACACGACGGACCGCTCGCAGCCCGAGGGCGACGACCATTGGCCGTCGCGCCCGCTCTTCGCCTGCCAGTACCTTGCCGACGGCAGCCGCAATCCCTTCTACGGATGCCTGCGCCACGACGTGGAAGCGCAGGCGATCCACTGCCGCCGCAAGGTCTGCTGCCTGCGCTACATGCTGCCGGGCATTCCGGCCTGCGGCGAACTCTGCGCCCTGCCGGAACTGAGAAAACAATGACGAAACGTGCCCTTGTCCTTCTGGCCTTCCTGCTGCTCGCCGCCCTGCCCGTGCGCGCGGAGGTGCATTACCCGCTGACGGTGACGGATTCCTTCGGCCGGGAGGTGACGATCCCCGCCGCGCCGAAGGCGATCCTGCTCGGTACCGGGCTCGATCTCGTGGCGCTGTCGCTCATCCATCCCGATCCCGTCAGCCTTCTCGCCGGCTGGGCCGGCGACATGAAGGGCGACAAGTCGGGGCTCTATGCCCGGTTCAAGGAGAAATTCCCCGCTATCGAAAAGGTGCCCGTCATCGGCGACGGCATATCGGTATCCTTCGAGGCGCTGCTGTCGCTGAACGCCGACCTCGCCATCCTCGCCAACTGGCAGGCCGACACGGATGCGGGCCGGCAGGCGATCGGCTTTCTCGAACAGGCCGGCGTCCCCGTCATCGTCGTGGATTTCAACAGCAATGCGCTGGAGAACACCGCGCGCAACATGCGCTTTCTCGGCCGCGTGCTGAACCGTGAGGACCAGGCCAACGCCTTCGCCGACTTCTACGAGGCGCGGGTGAAGCGCATCCGCGACGCCGCCGCGGCCCATGCCGAGCCCGGTCCCACCGTGTTCATGGATGGGTTGCCGAACCCGGATAAATGCTGCTTTGCCTTCGGCACCGGCGGCCTGGGCGAATTCCTCGCCATCACCGGCAGCCGCAACATCGCAGCCGACCTGCCGCGGCAGGGCGGCACGGTGAGCGCGGAGTTCGTCATCGGCGCCGATCCCGACGTCTATATCGCCACCGCCCTGCCCGACGGCGCCTATACGTCGCTGACGGTCGGCCCGGGCGTCGATCCCGAGCGGGCGCGCGAGACACTGGCCCGTCTGGTGGAGGCGCCGCATCTCGCCAGCCTGCGCGCCGTGCGCGAAGGGCGGGTGCATGCGCTGTGGAACTTCTTCAACGCCGTGCCGCTCAATATCGTCGCCGCCGAATTCTTCGCGCAGCGATTGCGGCCGGACGTCTTCCCGGACGTCGATCCCGCCGCAACCCTGAAGGAGATCAATGCGCGCTTCGGCGCCGTGCCCTTCAACGGCGCCTACTGGATCGACCTCAAGCCGAATTGACCACGCGCGCCCTTTCGGGACCGGATGGCAGAGGCTATATCAGGTTCAGGAGGACTTGAATGATCTGGGCATTTGCGGTCGCAGCGGCGACAATTCTCTATCTCGCGCTGCGCTTCCGGCGCTTCCAAAGCTGGGTCGAACCCGCACTGACCATCGTGGTTGCCATCGGCCTCGTCTCGGCCCTGCTGATCTGGCTGCGCGAGGACCGCATTCCGACCGGCGAGCCGGTTTCCGGAAACGTGGCGACGTCCGTCCTCATCGCCGATATGGTCGAGCTTTCCGATATGCAGGCCACCATGGGCCAGACGAAGACGAGCTATCGTGTCACGGGCCGCGTCGCCAACAAGGGGGCGAGCCCCATGCAGTCCTTCCGGCTCGACATGGTGCTGTCGGATTGCCCCGGTGGCGCCTGCCGGCAGGTCGGCCGCGACGATGCGCTCGTCGTGCTGCGCGTGCTGCCCGGGGAAACCCAGGACTTCACCACCTTCGCCGTGTTTCCCGGCAGCGACCTGACGCCCGTGACGGCGCCCGAATGGGATTTCGGCGTGCGCGATGTACGTGCGGTGGCCCGATAGAGTCAGCCCGCGCCGGCGATCAGCATGGCGTTGATGCGGTCGCCCGAGGCGGCGGCCGACAGCTTGGCGAAGCTGCCATCCCGGACGATCGCCTCCATCTGCTCGGCAATCGCCGCGTGGGTGACCCGCGCGATCATCGAGCCGAGCGAGATGCGGCGCACGCCGATCGCGGCGAAGTCGGGCACCGTGAGCGCGCGCAAAGGCCCGGCGGCCAGCGCATTGACGGGGATGGACACGGCGCCGACGATGCGGCGCAGCTCCGCCTCGCCCGGCGGCACCGGCACATAGACGAGATCCGCGCCGGCCTTTTCGAAAGCCTGGATGCGGCGGATCGCTTCGTCGAGATCGTAGACGCCGTTCATCACGCCATCGGCGCGGGCACACAGGATGAAAGGCCGGCCAAGCGAGCGGGCGGCGTCCGCAGCGGCGCGGATGCGCTCGACGGAAAGATCGAACGCATAGGCCGGGTTGCCGTCCACCATCTGCGTGTCCTCGATGGAGCAACCGGACAGGCCAACTTCGGCCGCAAGCCGGATCGTCTCGGCGACATCGTCAGGGGCATCGGCAAAGCCGTTCTCGAAATCGCCCGACACCGGCAGCGGCGTGGCGCGCACGATCTCCTCGGCATGCCTGAGCGATTCCTCGCGGCTGACGCGGCCCATATCGGGCCGGCCGAGCGTGAAGGCAAAGCCCGCCGAGGTGGTGGCGAGCGCCACGGCGCCGGACGCCGCCATCAAACGCGCCGAGCCGATATCCCAGGGATTGGGGATGACGAAGCAGCCCGACTGGTGAAGATCACGGAAACGGCGATGGCGGTCGGCAAGGCTGGTCACGCGCGCACTCTCTCGGCTTTCGGATCGTAGAGCGGCACGAGCGAGGCTTCCGCCTCAACCCGCACGCCTGCGATCTCGACTTCATAACGGGAGGCGAGCATATCGGCTTCGCTCTCGCCTGCACAGGGCACATAGCCCATGCCGATGGCGCCGCCGAGATAGTGACCGTAATTGCCGGACGTGATGGTCGAGACGATCCTGCCGTCGCGCACCAGCGCCTCGTTGTGGAAGAGCAGCGGCTCCGGATCGGTCAGGCGGAACTGCACCATGCGGCGCTTCAGGCCCTCCTCCTCTTTTCGCAGCACCGCGTCGCGGCCGATGAAATCGCCCTTCTTCGTGCGCACGGCAAAGCCGAGACCGGCTTCCAGCACATGGTCCTCGTCGGTGATATCGTGGCCGAAATGGCGGAAGGCCTTTTCGATGCGGCAGCTGTCGAGCGTGTGCAGCCCGCAGAGCTTGAGGCCGACATCCGCGCCCGCCTCTTCCAGCGCCTCGAAGACATGGGCGGTCTGATCGGTGGAGACATAGAGCTCCCAGCCGAGCTCGCCGACATAGGTGACGCGGTGCGCGCGGGCGAGGCCCATGCCGATCTCGATCTCCCGCGCGGTGGCGAAGGGGTGTGCGGCATTGGAGAAGTCGTTCGGGCTGACCTTCTGCATGAGGTCACGCGCCTTCGGCCCCATGACGCAGAGCACGCTTTCGGCGGCCGTGACATCTGTGATGACGACGAACTCGTCCTGCAGATGCTTGCGCAGCCAGGCGAGGTCGCGCTGCAGCGTCGCGCCGGGCACGACGAGGAAGAAAGCGGTCTCCGAAAGGCGGGTCACCGTCAGATCGCTCTCGATTCCACCACGGGCGTTGAGCATCTGGGTGTAGACGATCCTGCCGGGGGGGACGTCCATCTGGTTGGCGCAGAGTTTCTGGAGGAAGGCCAGCGCATCGCGGCCCTCGACGCGGATCTTGCCGAAGGACGTCATGTCGAACAGGCCGACGCCGTTGCGGACCGCCAGATGCTCCTGCTTCTGGTTCTCGAACCAGTTCTGCCGCTTCCAGGAATAGCGGTATTCGCGCTCCTGACCCTCCTTCGCGAACCAGTTGGCGCGCTCCCAGCCGGCGACCTCGCCGAAGACGGCGCCGCGGGCCTTCAGGTGCTCGTGGATGGGCGAACGGCGAACGCCGCGGGCGGTCGCCATCTGGCGGTAGGGAAAGTGATCGGCATAGAGCAGGCCGAGCGTTTCCGAGACCCGGTCCTTGAGATAGGCGCGGTTCTTCTGGAACGGCTGCGCGCGGCGGATATCCACCTCCCAGAGATCGAAGGGCGGCTCGCCGTCGTTCATCCACTGCGCCAGCGCCATGCCGGCGCCGCCGGAGGAGACGATGCCGATGGAATTGTAGCCGGCCGCGACCCAGTAGCCCTTCAGCTGCGGGGCCTCGCCGAGATAGTAGCGGTCGTCGGGCGTGAAGCTCTCGGGACCGTTGAAGAAGGTGTGGATGCCGGCCGTCTCCAGCATCGGCATGCGGTTGATGGCGTTTTCGAGGATCGGCTGGAAGTGATCGAAATCCTCCGGCAGCTGGTCGAAGCAGAAATCTTCCGAAATGCCGTCCATGCCCCAGGGCTTGGCCTTCAATTCAAAGGCGCCGATCAACATCTTGCCGGCATCTTCCTTGTAATAGGTGCACTCGTCCGGCACGCGCAGAACCGGCAGGCGCTGGAGGTTCGGGATCGGCTCGGTGACGATGTAGAAATGCTCGCAGGCATGCAGCGGCAGCGTAACGCCCGACATATCGGCCAGGGTGCGCCCCCACATGCCGGCGGCGTTGACGACGTTTTCGGTCTCGATGGTGAAGGTCTCGCCGTTCTGCTCGCAGGTGACGCCCGTCACGCGGCCGTCCTTCGTCTCGACGGACGTGACCTTGACGCCTTCGAAAACCGTCGCACCGTTCTGGCGCGCGCCCTTGGCCAACGCCATGGCGATGTTGGCCGGATCGCACTGGCCGTCGAGCGGCAAATGCACGGCTGCCTTGATATCCGCCGTGTTGAGGTGCGGATACATCGCCTTCACCTCGTCGACGGTGATCTCGCGCACATCCACATCGAAGGCGCGGGCAAGCGAGGCCTGGCGGTAGATCTCTTCCTTGCGCTCCTCCGTCAGCGCCACGGTCATGGAACCGCACTGGCGCATGCCCGTGCCGATGCCGGTCTCGGCTTCCAGCTTGGTGTAGAGGTCTGCGGAATATTTGGCGAGGCGCGTCATGTTCTGCGAGGCGCGCAGCTGGCCGATGAGACCGGCGGCATGCCACGTCGTGCCCGATGTCAGCTGCTTGCGCTCCAGCAGAACCACATCCGTCCAGCCGAGCTTGGCCAGATGATAGGCGACGGAACAGCCGGACACGCCGCCGCCGATGATGACGGCGCGCGCCTTGGAGGGAATGGCTTTGCTCATGCACGCAGTCTTTCATTGTTGGGATCGAAGAGCGGCCCGTCGGGCTGGACCACCGCCTTGAAGCGGTCGCCGTAGATTTCCACCTCGATTTCGGTGCCGGCTACGGCGAGATCGGCGCGCAGCATGCCGAGCGCGATGGATTTACCGACGCGGTAGCCCCAGTTGCCGGACGTGGTCTCCCCGACGACGTTGCCGCCATGCCAGAGCGTCGACATGTAGGGCGCGTCGCAGTCGCCGGCCTCCACCGTCAAAAGCACGAAACGCTTGGCGACGCCCTCCTGCTTCTCGCGCTCCAGCGCCGCCTTGCCCTTGAAATCGGGCTTCGCCCAATCGACGAAGCGGTCGAGGCCGCCTTGCAGGACGGTGTAATCGGTCGAAAGATCGCCCTTCCAGGCGCGGTAGCCCTTCTCGATGCGCAGGCTGTCCAGCGCCTCCATGCCGAAGGGTTTGAGACCGTGCTTTTGGCCCGCTTCCCACACCGCGTCGAAGATGACGGCGGTATCCTCGATCTTCGTGTGGATTTCCCAGCCGAGCTCACCGGCAAAGGAGACGCGCACCAGCTGGCACCAGCGGCCGGCGATCTGGCAGCTCTGATGCGTCAGCCAGCCCTTGGAAAGATCGGCGTCCGAAACATCCGCAAGGATGGCGCGGGAATTGGGGCCCGACAGGATCTGGCAGGAGAAGGCGTCGGTCACATCGTCGATGGTGAAGGCGGCATCGTGGGGCAGATGCTTTTTCAGCCATTCGAGATCGTGCCACTGGGCGGTCGCAGCGGTGATGAGGAAGAAGAAATCCTCCGCCAGCATCATGACCGACATTTCCGTGACGATGCGCCCCTTGTCGTCGGCGAAATAGGCAAGGCCGATCCGGCCGGGCTTCGGTAGTTTGCCGGTGGTGAGCGTGGAAAGCCAGGCCGTGGCCCCCTCGCCCTTCACGCGGAAGCGCGAGAAGCCGGGAAGATCGAGAATGCCGGCGGCCTCGGTGACCGCGCGGCACTCCTCCTCGATGCGCGGCCGCCATGGCCCCTCGCGGTTCCAGGTCTGGGTCGACTCTTCCGATGTGTCGTCACCGGGCCTGGCGTACCACATGGCGCGTTCCCAGCCATTGTAGGGCTTGAACTGCGCACCGAGCGCCGCGATGCGATCATGGATCGGCGACAGTTTCCTGTTTCGGCCGGCCGGCCACGCATGCTTGGGAAAGTGCATGGCATATTCGTGGCCGTAGATTTCCATGCCCTTGGCGATGCAATAGTCCTTGTCGGCGGCGAAGCTGGTGTAGCGGCGCGGATCGCACGACCACATGTCCCACTCCGTCTCGCCTTCCGTTACCCACTCGGCCAGCACCTTGCCGGCGCCGCCGGCCTGGCAGATGCCGAAGGTAAAGACGCAGGCCTCATAGGCGTTCGGCACGCCGGGCATGGGGCCGATCAGCGGATTGCCATCGGGCGCATAGGGGATGGGACCGTTGATCATGCGCGACAGGCCGGCCGTGCCGAGGATCGGCACGCGCTCGACGGCATCGTTGAGATACCATTCCAGCCGGTCGAGATCGTCGGGGAAGAGCTGGAAGGAGAAATCGTCCGGCATCGGATCGTCAGGCGTCACCCAATGCGCCTTGCAGTTGCGCTCATAGGGGCCGAGATTCATGCCCGTCTTCTCCTGCCGGAGATAGTAGGACGAATCGACGTCGCGCAGCAGCGGCAGCTTGTGGCCGGCTTCCTTCGACCAGGCCGCCAGCTCGGGAATTTCCTCGAACAGGATATATTGATGGCTCATCACCATCATCGGCACGTCGCGGCCGAACCATTTTCCCACTTCGCGGGCATAATAGCCGGCGGCGTTGACGACCTTCTCGCAGCGGATTTCGCCCTGTGGCGTGGAGATCACCCATTCGTCGCCGTCCCGGCGCGCGCCGGTGGCGGGACAGAAGCGGAAGATCTTCGCGCCCATGTCGCGTGCGCCCTTGGCGAGCGCCTGCGTCAGCTGCGCGGGGTCGATGTCGCCGTCATAGGGATCGTAAAGCGCCCCGGTCAGGTCGTGCGTTTCGAGGAAGGGGTATTTTCCCCGCATCTCGTCGGGCGTGAGGATATCGAGGTCCATGCCCTGATAACGCCCCATGCCGACGACACGCTTGAACTCCTGCAGGCGCTCCTTCGAATGGCCAAGCCGGATGGAGCCGGTGACGTGGTAGTTCATGGGATAATCGACCAGCGCGCCCAGCTCGCGGTAGAGCGAAGCGGAATAGCGCTGCATGTTCATGAGCGACCAGGAAGACGAGAAGGTCGGCACGTTGCCGGCGGCATGCCAGGTGGAGCCGGCGGTCAGCTCGTTCTTTTCGAGCAGCACGCAATCCGTCCAGCCGGCCCTGGCCAGATGATAGAGCGCGGACGCCCCGACGGCGCCTCCACCGATGATGACGACGCGGGCATGGCTTGGCAGTGCGGACATTCTCGTTCCCCTTCTTTGCGCTTGATTTTTGGCAATCAAAGCG
Organism: Shinella sumterensis; assembly: GCF_004514425.2. Classification (GTDB taxonomy): domain Bacteria; phylum Pseudomonadota; class Alphaproteobacteria; order Rhizobiales; family Rhizobiaceae; genus Shinella; species Shinella sumterensis. Next base: position 669,641 of record NZ_MYFN02000002.1, on the reverse strand, counting down.
AAAGGCGGCAACCCGGCGGATTTTGCTTTATTAATCGAAAGCACCGATTACATTTCCCCGAAACATTCGGGAAAAGACGGCGCCTTCATGCAAATCGTTCTGATCGAGACATTCCTGGACCTGATGGAAACCCGCAACTTCAACCGCACGGCGGAGCGGCTGAACGTCACGCAATCCACGGTCACGCATCGCATCAATGCGCTGGAGGCGCTGTTCGCGCGCAAGCTCTTTGCCCGCAACAAGGGCGGAACGCAGCCGACGGCCGCGGGCCTGCGCTTTCTCGACCATGCGAAAGCCCTGCAGCATCAATGGCATGAGGCCACGCGCGCGGTGGAGACGGCCGGCGCCTACGAGCGCTCCATGCGCATCGGCCTGCAGCACGATCTCGCCGCCCATTACGCCGGCGACTGGCTGTCTGCGGTGCGCCGCGAACTGCCGGCCACCTCCATCTATCTGGAGGTGGATTATTCCAGCCAGATGAACCGCGACCTCGGTGCCGGCGACCTCGACCTCGCCATCCTCTTCACCCCGCACTACCTGCCCGACCTGCACTATGAGCGCATCGGCGACATGCATTACGAGATGGTGAGCAACCGGGTGCGCCGCATCGAGGACGTGCGGCCGGACGATTACATCCAGGCCGTCTATTCCCCTGCCTTCGACCGGATGCACCGGCAGGCCCATCCCGATCTCTCGACGGCGCCGATCGCCAGCGGCGAGACCACGGCAATCCTCGCCCTGATGCAGAAGCTCGGCGGCTCCGCCTTCGTGACGCGGGCCGACGCCGAGCGGCTGGTGCGCGCCGGCACGGTGCAGCGTGTGGAGGGCGCCGAGCCCATCCTCCAGCCGGTCTATGCCGCGGTGAACGTGCGCACCCGCCACGCGCACCAGCACCGGCGCATCATCTCCATCCTTCAGGCGCTTCTTGCGGCATGAAGCATTGAAACAGACCCGCGCGCTGCCTATTAACGGCAAATCAGATCCGACGAAGGAGTTCCCATGGCCGCCCGCGACCGCTATTCGCGCAAACTCGAATGCGCCATGTGCGGCCATTCCGGCTATGCGGAAGTGTCGGAAGACGACATGCCGACGCGCAAGGACCCCGATTTCAGGGTGGACGAACTGCCGCGCGGTTTCATGACGGAGCGGGCATCGAAATATCCCGACAAGCACATGATCCGCTGCCGTTGCGGCCACGTCTTCAAGTTCCAGCAGAAGACGGTCTATGCCGCAGGCGGCGAGCCGCGGCGCTGACGCCTCGCTATCCGCGACCGACGAAGGGCATGTTGGTCGCCATGACGGTCATGTTGAGCACATTGGCATCGAGGGGCAGGCTCGCCATGTAGATCACCGCATCGGCGACGTGCTTGACCGACATGGTGGGCTCGCTCACCGTCTCGCCATTGGGCTGCAAGACGCCGGTGCTCATGCGCGCGGTCATGTCGGTGGCGGCATTGCCGATATCGATCTGGCCGCAGGCGATGTCGTATTTGCGCCCGTCGAGCGAAGTCGACTTGGTGAGGCCGGCAATGGCGTGCTTGGTCGCGGTGTAGGGCGCCGAGTTCGGCCGGGGCGTGGTGGCGGAGATCGAGCCGTTGTTGATGATGCGCCCGCCGCGCGGGCTCTGGTCCTTCATCAGGCGGAACGCCTGCTGCGTGCAGAGAAACGCGCCGGTGAGGTTGGCGGCGAGGATGCTCGTCCATTCCTCGAAGGGAATGTCCTCCAGAAGTGCGGGCGAGACATTGGAGCCGGCATTGTTGACGAGCAGGTCGAGCCGCCCGAAAGCCTGCTTCACCTCGGTGAAAGTCGCCTTGACCTGCACGGGATCGCCGACATCGCAGACGATGGCCCGCACGGCATGGCCGGTCTCCGCGCCGATCTCCGCCGCCGCCTTTTCCAGCACGGCCGCGCGCCGGCCGGTGATGATCACGGCATAGCCCTCCGCGCTCAGCCCGCGCGCGATGGCAAGGCCGATCCCCGTGCCGCCGCCCGTGACCAGCGCGACCCTGCCCCTGCCCGTGCTGCCCCAGTCCGTCATATCCGTTCTCCCCGCAATCGCCGTGCTCGATGCGCGAACACCTAGCGCAGGGCGATGGGAAAGTCATCGCGGGACATGACGGTCATGGACCGCCGGCACCGGATCAGGAATGCAGGTGAATGCGCTCGTGGCGTTCACGCCGCGCCACAAGATCCTGTTCTATATAGATTTTCCGCGCTTCATCGATGGCTGCCGCGAAGGTTTCGCTGATGACGCGGATACTGTTTTCAGAAATCAGAGGGAGTGCCCCGCCGCTCTCTGCTGCATGCAGTTTGCAAAGCGCGCTGGCAAGCAGGCGCGCATAATCTTCCGGTTTGCGTCCCATGTTCCCCACCATTTTTGATTATGAAAACAGAAAACCACAAAATATGGCAAAAAGCCACATTTTTCTCACACGACGCGCGAAAATATCTCACAGGGTCGCGCCGGTGCTCCAGGAGAGAACGCCGGGAACCGAGGATGTTCGAAAAGAAAACAGAACCGGGCAAACCGGGCATCAATCCGGGACGGGAAACACAATCTCCGCCTGGAAGCCATCCGAGCGGCCCGGTGCGGGCGAGGAGAGCACAAGGCTGGCGCGCATCTGCGACAGAAGCCGCTCGGCGATGGAAAGCCCGAGCCCCGAGCCGGCGGCGAGCGTCTTGCCGCGGGAAAAGCGCTTGCGCAGGGCCGCAAGTTCGTCGGCGCTCATGACCGGCGCCGCGTTGACGATGCGCACATTGCCGGTCGGCGCGATGTGGATATCGACCGGTTCGCCGTCGCGTCCGTGCAGAAGCGCGTTCTCCACGAGATTGCGCAACACGATGGCGAAGGTGTCGGCATTGCCGGCGCGCAGGAGAACGGCCGAAACATTGCCGTGCAGGCGGATGCGCGTGGCGTCTTCGGAAGCGCGCTGGAAATCGGTGACGACGAGATTGACGACATCGGCGACGTCGAATGTGGCTTCCGTCACGCCGACGCCGGCCTCGGCGCGGGCAAGCTGCAACAGCTTCTCGGTGAGCTTGGTCAGCCTTTGCAGCGCAGCCTCGATCTGGCGGGCACGGGTTTCCGCGGGGCCGTCCCTCAGTTCGGAGAGGAGGAGCTGCGTCTGGGCGAGCGCGCCGGCAAGCGGCGTGCGCAGTTCATGCGCGCTGTTGGAGGTGAATTCGCGCTCGGCGTCGATGACGGCGCGCAGGCGGGCGAGCAGCAGGTTGACCGAGCGCTGGATCGGCTTCAGCTCACGCGGAAGCGTCACCTCCTCGATGGGCGCGAGGTTGCCGCCGTCCTTCTCGCCGATCGCCGCGCGCAGCGCCTCCACCGGCGACAGCACGCGCCGCACGGCGTACCACACGGCCAGAAGCGTGACCGGAACGATCAGCAGCACTGGCAGGAGAAGCGCAAGCGAGCCCTCCATCACCGCCTCCTGCCGCTCGTCCGCGGAATAGACCACCTGCACGAAGATCGTGCCGTCCTCATCCGAGGCGGTATAGACGCGCCCGTCCCTGCCCTCGGAGAACCCCGTCTCCAGCGGCGCGTCAAACGCCTTTTCGGCTGCGGCATGGGAGTGGAGCAGCACGTTTCCGGCACCGTCGCGGACCTGATAGGTCAGGTTGCCCTCGCCCGGCTCGGCCGGCAGCGAGCCCCGGCGCAGCGCCGCACCCGCCTTGGCCTGCGCCAGAAGATCGTCCAGCGCGAGCGGCACGAGCCGTTCGGCCGTCTCCTGCAGGACGCCGTCGAAGATCTCGCCGAACTCCTCGCGCATGACGAAGGCGCCGAAGGCCACGGCGACCAGCCAGAGAAGGGTGATGGTGCCGGCGATCCACAGCATGAGCTGGCCGGCAAGGCTGTTGATCCCTCTCATCGGCCGAGCCTGTAACCGATGCCGCGCAGCGTCTCGATGCAATCCTTGCCGAGCTTCTTGCGCAGCCGGCTGACATAGACCTCGACGGTATTGCTCTCGATCTCCGAGCCGAAGGCATAGAGCGCTTCCTCGATCTGCCCCTTGGAGACGATCGCCTCCGGGCGCGCCGCAAGGCGCGCAAGCACGGCCCATTCGCGGCTGGAAAGATCGATGGCTTCGCCTTCGCGCAGCACGCGCCGGTCGGCGAGCTGGATCGTCAGCGGCCCGGCCGCCACGACCGGCACGGCGGCGCCCGAATAGCGCCGCGTGACGGCCAGCATGCGCGCGCCGAGCTCGCCGAGATTGAACGGTTTCACGAGATAATCGTCCGCGCCGCTGTTCAGTCCCTCGATGCGGTCGGAAATCTGGTCATGCGCGGTGAGGATGATGATCGGCATGGTCGCGCCTGCGCGGCGCAGCGCCGTCAGCAGCGACAGCCCGCTGCCGTCGGGCAGCCTGAGATCGAGCAGAAGCAGATCGTAGGCCACGGCGTCCGCCGCCGACCGCGCGTCCTCCAGCGTCTGCATCCAGTCCACCGCATGGCCGAGGCCGGCGACGTAATCACGCACCGCCTCGCCCAGGACGGCATCGTCTTCGATCAGCAGAACCCTCAAGCGCCGCGCTCTCCGTTTGTGAGCGGCGCGTTTTCGCCCGCCTTCCGAATCCGGAGAATACATGGATGCGGCGCGCCTCGCCATCACCTCCGTTTCAGCTGATGGCGCCGGGGCGCCGGCACGCCGACATGAGGTCGAGCGCGGGGTCGCGGACATTGGTCTGCACCCGCATCATACCGAGCACCGTGTGGAACAGGTTGTCGTGCGACTGCGGCTTTTCCGTCTCCGCCTTGAGGCAATCCGCGGAATAGGCGGCCTTTTCATCCTTGCCGAGCCACAGAACGAACGGCACATGGGTCTGCTGGCTGGGCGCGATCATGTAGGGCGTGCCGTGCAGGTAGAGGCCGAGTTCGCCGAGCGATTCGCCGTGGTCCGACATGTAGAGCATGGAGACGTCGAGGCGATCCTCCTGCCCGCGCAGCTTGTCGATGACGGTCGACAGGATATGGTCCGTATAGGCGATGGAATTGTCATAGGCGTTGACGATCTCGTCGCGGCTGCATTCGGAGAAATCGGCGGCGCGGCACTCGGGCGTGAAGCGGCGGAACTCCTCCGGATAACGCTGGTAATAGGCCGGCCCGTGGCTGCCGATCTGGTGCAGGACGAGAACCGTGTCCGACTTCACCGACCCGATGAACGCATCGAGATTGTCAAGCAGCACCTGATCGCGGCACTCCTCGCCGGAGCAGAGGCCGGGAATGCCGCTCTTGAACAGCTCCAGCTCCTTGATGCGGCTGGCGATCTGCTTGCTGCCGGTGTTGTTGTCCCACCATTCGACGTTGACGCCGGCATGGCCGAGCACGTCGACGAGGTTCTGCGTCTCCAGGCCCTTGCGATGGGTGTATTCCGCCCGTGTATAGACCGAGAACATGCAGGGCAGCGAAACGGCGGTCGCCGTGCCGCAACTCGACGTCTGCGGGAAGTACAGGATATCCTGTTTGGCAAGCTCGGGGTTGGTGTTGCGGCCATATCCGCCAAGCGAGAAATTCTCAGCGCGCGCCGTTTCGCCGGCGACCACGATCATCAGGCGCGGCTTGCGTTCGGTAAGCGGGCTGTCGGCGACATGGGCGTCCTCACCCAGCGGGGCGGCGACGATGTTGCTGTCGCTCGTCTCGCCGGCGGCATACTGGATGGCCGTGACGAGCGGCACGAAGGGATTGAGCGTCTCGAACCAGTCGTGATGGGCGCGGACGGTGGCGGCATAGATGCGGCCATGCGACAGGCCGGCGACGAGCGCGATGACCAGAGCCGGCGCGATGACGGCGAGGTTGCCGCGCACCTTCGCAAAGAAGGTCCTGTGGCGCACCCGAACCCAGATCAGAAGAAGCGACGGCAGGACGCCGTAGACGAACATGTGCAGCAGGAAGCCCGGCGTGACGAGGTGGCCCGCCTCCGAGCTGTTGGTCTGTGCCGCGTTGCGGATCATCTCGATGTCGATGACGACGCCGAAGCGGTCCATGAACCACGCGCCCGACGCCGCGCAGAGAATGAGCACGATGAAGATCGGCTTCATCGCGTATTTCACCGAAACGGCGACGCAGAGCGCGATGTAGAGGCAGGTGACGCCGATGGCGATGGAGGCGAAGGTCGTCGGCCGGCCTTGCAGATAGAGCCAGCCCTTGGACCAGAAGCTCCAGTTCGTCAGGGCCAGCAGGTAAATCGCCGTCAGAATGCTGACGGTGACGCTTCCCAATTCGGGCCGCCACAGGGTGAAGCGGCCGCTTCCTTCGCGCATGGTCTATCCTTTCGCGTCCATCCGGCAAACGCGCATGCGCGCTCCGCCATCCTGACGCCTTCCCTGCCCATGCAAGCTGACAGACGGCTGAACGAATGCCGCCCCCGCCCATTCAGCCCTCTGTCAGGTTGAGCGGGAAAAAGGGGCGCGTGCAGATATGAGGTGATGCGTGAAATCGAGGTTCTTGCTGCCAGGGGCGCTTTTTATCACGACACTGGTCGTTCTCGTCCTGATCATACCGCTCGCGCAGGGTCCATCCCTGCGCTCGCATGACGAGGCGCTGCGGCAGGCCTTCGGAACGGGGACCGACTGAGGCCGGTCCCTCCCTTTATTTCGCAAACAGCTTGAAGCGGAGCGGACGGAAGCGGATCGACGTGCCATTGGCCGCCTGCGCATCCAGCGGCACCTCGATCTCCACATGGAGCGGGTCGTCCGCCCCGCCGATATCCAGATCCGCGATGCGCGTGCCGGCAAGCCGCCGGGAGGTTACGACGCGCCCTTCCAGCGCCGGTGCGGACGGATCGGTGACGACGGCCACGTCCTGCGGGCGGAAGAACAGCGTCGCCTCGCCGCTCACGATATCGCCCTCAGGCGCGGCAACCCCGATCTCGTCGCCCCGGAACCGCACCGAGCCGTCGACGATGCTGACCGGCACGCTCGCGCTGTCGCCGATGAAGGAGAAGACGAAGGGCGAATTCGGCCGGTCGTAGACGTCGTCCGAGGAGCCGACCTGCTCGATCTTGCCCTGGCTCATCACCACGACACGGTCGGCGAGCTCCAGCGCTTCCTCCTGGTCATGGGTCACGAAGACGGTGGTGTGGCCGGTGCGGTCATGGAACTCGCGCAGCCAGCGGCGCAGCTCCTTGCGCACCTTGGCATCGAGCGCGCCGAACGGCTCGTCGAGCAGCAGCACGCGCGGCTCGATCGCCATGGCGCGGGCGAGCGCCACGCGCTGGCGCTGGCCGCCGGACAGCTGGTTGGGATAGCGTTTCTCAAGCCCCGAAAGCTGCACCATCTCCAGAAGCTCGCTCACGCGGCGACGGATTTCCGCCTTGGGCGGCCGCTCGCCGCGCGGACGCACCGTCAGCCCGAAGGCGATGTTGTCGGCCACCGTCATGTGGCGGAACAGGGCGTAATGCTGGAACACGAAGCCGATATTGCGCTCCTGCACGGTCTTGTGCGAGGCATCCTCGTCGCCGAAATGGATGCTGCCGAGCGTGGGCTGCTCAAGGCCGGCGATGAGGCGCAGCAGGGTGGTCTTGCCGGAACCGGATGGCCCCAGAAGCGCGATCAGCTCGCCGGAGCGGATGTCGAGCGAGACATCGTGCAGCGCCGGGTAGCGGTCGAATTCCTTGCGAAGGTTTTTTACACTGACGTCCATTGCGGGCGTGCCTTTCAGATCAATGCTTGCGGCCGGCGGCGATTTCCGCGCCGTAGTGAAGTTCGAGCGCCGTCTTGACGATCAGCGTGACGAGCGCGAGTGCGGCGAGCAGCGACGCCACCGCAAAGGCGGCGACGAAATTGTACTCGTTGTAGAGGATCTCCACATGCAGCGGCATCGTGTTGGTGAGGCCGCGGATATGGCCCGAAACCACCGAGACCGCCCCGAACTCGCCCATCGCGCGCGCATTGCAGAGCAGCACGCCGTAGAGCAGGCCCCACTTGATGTTGGGCAGCGTGACATACCAGAAGGTCTGCCAGCCGCTCGCGCCGAGCGACAATGCCGCCTCCTCGTCGCCCGTGCCCTGCTCCTGCATGAGCGGGATAAGCTCGCGCGCCACGAAGGGGAAGGTCACGAAGATGGTGGCGAGCACGATGCCCGGCACCGCGAAGAGGATTTCGATGCCGTGGCTCTTCAGCCAGGGCCCGAGCACGCTGCCCGCGCCGAACAGCAGCACATAGACGAGGCCGGAAATGACCGGCGAGACCGAGAAGGGAAGATCGATCAGCGTCGTCAGGAACGCCTTGCCCTTGAACTCGAACTTGGCGATGGCCCAGGCCGCCGCCACGCCGAACACCAGGTTGAGCGGCACGGCGATGACGGCCACCAGCAGCGTCAGCCGGATGGCGGCCAGCGTATCGGGATCGCCGAAGGCCGCCAGGAACTCCGCGGTGCCCTTGCGGAACGCCTCGATGAACACGGCCACCAGCGGCAACAGCAGGAAGAGCGTCAGGAAGAGGAAGGCCAGCGCCATCAGCGTGTAGCGGGCGGCGGGCGCCTCCGTCGTGGGCGAACGCAGGCGGCGGGAAGACTTATGCGCCATGACCGTATCTCCTGCGGCTCCACGCCTGGATGAGGTTGATGACCAGCAGCATGGCGAAGGACAGCGCCAGCATGATCGTGGCGATGGCGGTCGCAGCCCCGTAGCTGAACTCCTCCAGCCGGATGACGATGAGCAGCGGCGCGATTTCCGACACATAGGGAATGTTGCCGGCAATGAAGATGACGGACCCGTATTCGCCGACACCGCGCGCAAAGGCGAGCGCGAACCCCGTGAGGATGGCCGGCGCCAGGCCCGGCAGCAGCACACGGAACACCGTCTGGAAACGGTTGGCGCCGAGCGTCGCCGCGGCTTCCTCGATCTCGCTGTCGATCTCCTCCATGACCGGCTGCACCGTGCGCACCACGAAGGGCAGGCCGATGAACACCAGCGCGATCACGATGCCCGTCGGGTTGAAGGCCGCCTTGATGCCGACGACGTTGAGGATCTGGCCGATCCAGCCGTTCGGGGCGTAGAGCGCGGCAAGCGCGATGCCGGCAACCGCCGTGGGCAGCGCGAAGGGCAGGTCCACGACCGCATCGACGATGCGCCGGCCGGGGAACTCGTAACGCACGATGACCCAGGCGACGATGACGCCGAAGACCACATTGACGATGGCCGCGATGAAGGCGGTGCCGAAGGAGACCTTCAACGCATTGACCGTTCGGGGATCGGAAAGGATGCCGAGGAATTCAGCGCCCGACAGGGACGCCGAACGCCAGACGAGGCCGGCAAGCGGAATAAGGATGATGAGCGTGAGATAGGCGAGCGAAAAACCGAGCGTCAGTCCGAAACCCGGAATGACGCTCGGTTGTCTCAGTCGCCACCGCCCGGAAGCAGCAGCAGTCGTCGTCAAGGTTCTCAGTTCCCCGGCTTGTAGATCTGGTCGAAGACGCCGCCATCGCCGAAGTGCTCGGGCTGCGCCTTGGCCCATCCGCCGAAGATCGGGTCGTCGATGGTGACCAGCTTAATCTCGGGAAGCTGTTGCAGCAACTCCGGCTTCACCACCTCGCGTTTAGACGGGCGATAGAAGTGCTTGGCCGCGATGTTCTGGCCTTCCTCGGAATAGAGGTAGTTCAGATAGGCCTCGGCCTGCTTGCGCGTGCCCTTGGCATCCACATTGCCGTCGACCACGGCGACCGGCGGCTCGGCGAGGATCGAGATCGGCGGGGCGACGATGTCGAAGGCGTCAGCGCCGAACTCGGCACCGGCCAGATAGGCCTCGTTTTCCCAGGCGAGCAGAACGTCGCCGATCTGGCGCTGGGCGAAGGTCGTCAGCGCGCCGCGCGCACCCGTGTCGAGAACCGGCGCCCGCTTGTAGAGGTCGGCGATATACGCCTTGATCTTGTCCTGATCGCCGCCGAATTCCTCATTGGCCCAAGCCCAGGCGGCGAGGTAGTTCCAGCGCGCGCCGCCAGAGGTCTTCGGGTTCGGCGTCACGATCTGCACGTCGCCCTTCACCAGGTCGCCCCAGTTCTTGATGCCCTTGGGGTTGCCCTTGCGCACCAGGAAGACGATCGTGGAGGTATAGGGCGAGGAATTGTTGGGCAGGCGCGTGCGCCAGTCCTTGTTGATCTTGCCGGTCTTTTCCACGATGGCGTTGATGTCGCTCTCGAGCGCCAGCGTCACGACATCGGCCTCCAGGCCGTCGATCACCGCGCGGGCCTGCTTGCCCGAGCCGCCATGCGACTGCTGGATGGTCACATCCTCGCCAGTCTCGGCCTTCCAGTGCTTGGCGAACGCCTCGTTGTAATCCTTGTAGAGTTCGCGGGTCGGATCGTAGGACACATTGAGCAGCGTCGTCTGCGCCCATGTCGCCGTGACGCTGCCAAAAGCCAGCCCGACACCCAGGAGCAAGGCCCCTACCCGTTTCACCAAAATAGACATGTCCAACCTCCTGTGCGTTTCTGCCAAAAGCCTAGGGAATTACTAGAGTTAGTCAACAATGCTCGACACGTTTGAAAAACCGGTTCCCTTTCAGCCGGGATAGGGCAAAAGCCGCATCGCGAAAGACCCGGCACATGGAACAGACAACGGGGACAAGCCTACTTTCGCGAGCATATTCGTTCACGGGAAATCACCCTTAAGGGCCTTACACGGCGTCCGTTCAGCGAAGAATCCGGGCCGCTGCGCCGAGCGCCGCGGGCAATGGCGCCGCTCGGCGGCGGCCGTCGTGCGATCGGGGCCCGTCACGAGGCGACGGTTCATGCGGCAATCGCCCGGTCCGATTGCGGCCGAATCGCGATGCGGCGCGGCAACCTTTCGCCGTGCGGCCACGCGCCCCGTATCGGCCCGCGATTTTGCGACGGACGCCCGGAACAATCGCTGCCCCAACCGGTTGAAAGGGCACGCAACCTTGTTTGGGCACGATGGCAAATGCAGGAACAGTCTAAACTCTTTCCCGATCACCGGCGGCTTTCGGGAGAACGCTATACACTCGACAGTTTTCGAACGGCCTACGGGCTTTCGCACACGGAAGCCGAACGGCTTTTCGAAAAGTTCGGCCCGTCCAAGCGGGAGCTCGACCTCCTGATGCGCGCGCGGCAGGACCCCAGGCAGTTCCTCAACTTCTGAGCCGCATCAGGACCGGCGGAGCAGGTCAGGCAGCGGCGCTCTCCGGCCGCCGCCCGACTTGCCCGATGCCTACCAGAGCTGGTGCACGTGCGGCGCAATCCGCTCGCGATAGAGCGCACGCAGCGCCTCCATCGTCCCGGCCGGCAGCGCCGCCGCGTCGCTCGCCGCACTGTTGGTCTTCGCCTGGGCGGCGTTCTTCGCGCCCGGAATGACCACGCTCACCGCCTCCTCCATGAGAATCCAGCGCAAGGCGAACTGCGCCATCGTGACATTGTCGGGCACCAGCTTGCGCACCGCCTCGACGGCGTCCAGCGCAACATCATAGGGCACGCCCGAGAAGGTCTCGCCCTTGTCGAAGGCCTCGCCGTTCCGGTTGAAGGCACGATGGTCGTCGGCTGCGAACTGCGTGGCGGCGTTCATCTTGCCCGTCAGCAGGCCCGAGGCGAGCGGTACGCGCACGATGACGGCCACGTCCCTCGCCTTCGCCTCGCGGAAGAACAGGCCGGCCGGGCGCTGGCGGAAGATGTTGTAGATGATCTGCACCGAGACGACGCCGGGATATTCGATCGCCTTCAGCGCTTCCTCGACCTTCTCGACCGAGACGCCGTAATTGCGGATCTTGCCCGCCTGCACGAGGTCGTCGAGGATGCCGAACACCTCGGGTCGGTAATAGACCTCGGTCGGCGGGCAATGCAGCTGTACGAGATCGAGGCAATCCGTCGAAAGGTTCTGCAGCGAACGGTCGACAAAGGCGGTCAGGTTCTTGCGGTTATATTCGTCCGCGACATGGGGCACGGCGCGACGCCCGGCCTTGGTCGCCACATAGGGCCGCTCGCCGCCGCGCGCCTTCAGCACGTCCGCGATGATGCGCTCCGAGCGGCCGTCGCCATAGACGTCGGCCGTATCGATGAAGGTCGTGCCGGCATCGAGCGCCGCATGCAACGCGCCCCGCGCCTCCTCCTCCGAAACGTCCCCCCAGGCGCCACCGATGGCCCAGGCTCCGAACCCGATCTCCGAGACCACGCGGCCCGTGCGCCCGAACTGTCTATCCTTCATGCAATGCTCTCCTCATGACACCGGCCTGCCGGCCGCTATCAGCACCTTATCGCATAAACCAATCGGTTCCACTGCTCAGCCATCCTTTTTAGCGCCGCAGCGAGTTCGGGCGTCGGATAAGCGGCCAGGGCGGAGTGCCCTCCCCGGCCGCTGCTGATCCCGTTACATTCCGTCGGGACGTGGAGTTGCGGCTCGCCGCAAATCCCCTGTCTTCAAGCCGTGGGAACGGTGCCACCGTCGATCACATGCTCCGTCCCGGTGATGGACGATGCGCGGTCCGAGGCAAGGAAGGCGATCAGGTCGGCAACCTCTTCGGGTGCGGCGGGCCTTCCCAGCGGGATGCCGCCAAGGGTGTTCATGATCACCTGAACCGCCTCGTCATAGCTGATGCCCGCTTCCTCGGCTATGCGCAGAGCCAGGCCATTGGAGCCCGGATCGGCGATCCAGCCGGGAGACACCCGCACGACGCGCACGCCCTTCGGCGAAACCTCTTTCGAGATGCTTTTGCTGTAGGTGTTGAGAGCACCCTTGGCCGAAGCATAACCCGTCGTCGCCTGCGGCAAAGGCAGCCGGTTCTGGATCGATGTGACATGGATGACGACGCCATGTCCCTGCGCGATCATTCCGGGAATGAGCGCGCGATCCAACCGGACCGCCGGGAAGAAATTGAGGTTGAATTCCTTGTCCCACTCCTCGTCGCTCAGCGAGGCAAAGCCACCTGAAGGCGCGGACGAACCGCCCAGCACGTTCACGAGGATGTCGAGCCCGCCAAGCTCCCGAGCCACGGCATCGACGACCGTTCGGACACCGTCCTTGGTCGTCAGGTCGGCTTCGACGAATGCCGCACCGGAGAAGTTCTTCGGCTTCGAACGAGCGGTGGTCAGCACGCGCGCGCCGAGTTCCTTGAACAGCGACACGGTTGCCGCGCCTGCCCCCGAGGTGCCGCCGGTGATGAGGGCCCTGCGGCCCTCCAGGGAGAGAAAATCGCTCATACGGTGATCTCCAGTTCCGATACCTTGTCGCCCGCGAGGACGAAGAAAAACCGCAGGTCGATCGGGCTGCCGGGGAAGTCGCCAGCCGCGTGCGCCGTTACCTGGGTCTTTCCGTTCTCGGTGGTGATCAGGAAGGGCTCGACGGTGTAGCTGTACTGCTGGGCCTCGTCGGCCATCCACGCGCGGATGGCCTCACGTCCCTTATGGGTCTTGCCCTTATCCTTCACGACACCGTTCTCGGTGAATGTGGCGGCGATCGCATCCGGGCTACCTGTCCGGTCCGCCTCGAAATAGGCTTCGATGGCTTTGGGTAATTTGATTGTCATGCGATTCCTCCTGGTCCCGTCTGAGCCCTTCGGCTCCCGTTCGACCTCCGTTTGAGATCGACTGGCCCAAAGGTAGACCACCCTCATTGACAGGATAAGCGGGACAAAGGAGGATGAGACGTTGCGAAAAGAGGGACAATGACCCGATCCGTTCTTGCCGAACTTGATGCCGTTCTCAGCATCGCCCGCCTGGGCTCTTTCAGAGCGGCCGCCCTCGATCTCGGCATATCGACTACAGCATTGAGCAATTCCATCGCAAAACTCGAACAACGCCTCGGCATCCGCCTCTTCAACCGGACAACGCGAAGCGTTTCGCTGACCGATGCGGGAAAGACCTTCGTCGAACGGGTCGGTCCGGCGATGACCGACATCCACGACGCCATGCTGGCCGCCCAGTCGCTCCAGGAGGTTCCGACCGGGACGCTGCGCATCAATGCGTTCGCCACGGCAGCCCGGGAGGTGATGGAGCCGCTTATCCTCTCGTTCCTGCAGCGCCATCCCCAGGTGCATATCGACCTGGTCACGGAGGGGCGGCTGGTCGACATCGTCGCGGCCGGGTTCGACCTCGGACTGAGGCCCGCGGACCTGGTGCCGAACGACATGATTGCCGTGCCGCTCGGATTGAAGCGCAGCAATGCGGTCGTGGCGTCCCCCGCGTTCCTCCGCATGCACGGCGCGCCGACCGTTCCGGCGGACCTGTACCGGTTTCGCTGCATCCGGGCGCGCCTGCCGAACAATGCCTTGTTCCGATGGCGATTTGAGAAGGATGGAGAAGCCGTCCAGATCGATGTGCAGGGCGCGATCACCCTCGACGAGTCAAGCCTCGTCAGGATCGCGGCCCAGAACGGCATCGGCCTCGGATATGTCATGGAGGCGGACGTGCGCGAGGACATTGCAGCAGGGCGGCTTGTCCGCGTCCTCGAGGACTGGACCCCGGCCCTGGCGCCTCTGGCCCTTTACTATCCCGGAAGGAAGAATCCCCCGGCTGCCTTCACGGCCTTCATCAAGGCTGCGCGGGACTTCGCGAATGGCAGACAAGATCAACTTGGTCCTTGACCGGTTGCGGCCTGAGCGCCCTTGGCTGGCATGAAAATGTGCGGTAGAAAACCCCATGATCAAGGCCGCGAGTATTCCCTGCATCTAGCTCCCGCTGAACGCGAGGAGCTTCGACGCGAACCCTGCAGGGTTCGCGTCTCGCATCCGCTTGCCTGGGCATGCGGAAACGAAGGTTCATATGCAGAGATACACAGATGGAAAACTTTTTCGAAAGCCCCTTTCGAGGCGTGACGCTCGACAAGCAGGTCACCAATCCCAACCTGATCGTCAGACGATACAGCTACTATTCCGGCTACTACCACGGCCACAGCTTCGATGACTGCGCACGCTTTCTCCTGCCTGACGAGGGCGCGGACAAGCTGATCATCGGGAGCTTCTGCTCGATCGGTTCCGGCGCAGCCTTCATCATGGCGGGCAACCAGGGCCACCGACACGAATGGATCAGCACCTTCCCCTTCTTCTTCATGTCGGAGGTGGCGGCATTCGAAGGCGCGGCAAATGGTTATCTTCCCGCCGGAGACACCGTTATCGGCAACGATGTCTGGATCGGCTCCGAAGCGATCATCATGCCCGGCGTCAAGGTCGGCGACGGTGCGGTGATCGGGACACGGGCCCTCGTGACGAAGGACGTGGAACCCTACGCCATCGTCGGCGGAAATCCCGCCAAGGTGATCCGGAAGCGTTTCGCCGAACGGGAGATCGCGCTGCTCCTGGAGATGCGGTGGTGGGACTGGCCGGAGGACCGCCTGAAGGACGCGATGCCGATCATGACCAGCGAACGGATCGATGATCTTCACCGGTACTGGCTGTCGGTACGATAAAACCGGCAACGGTCATCGCTCGGCAGATTGCCTGTAAACTCTCGACCACCGGCAACAGCCGGTGGTCCCTCTCCGCCAGGCGGCAGCGTTACGAGGCCGCCGGCATGCCGCCGCCCGCATTGACGGCATGGCGTCTCGCGAACCGGCCCGGAGAGCAGCCGAGCCGCTTGCTGAACGCCGTGCTGAACGCGCTGGCGGATTCGTAACCGATTTCATCCGCGATCCTGTCGAGCGACTTTGCGCCGCTCAGCAGTGCCTGCTTGGCGATAGCGATGCGCCAGCGCGCGAGATATTCAATCGGCGCGCAACCGACAACCTCGTTGAATCGCGCGGCGAAACCCGATCTCGACATGCCGGCTATTCCAGCGAGTTCGGCGACCGTCCATCGCGTGCGGACATCCTCGTGGATGGCGCGCAGGGCACGGGCCATGGCGGGATCGCGCAGCCCGTTCAACAGGTTCGCCGATGCCGCGGTGTCGCCGCCGACGTCCCACCGCAGCGCCTCGACCAGCAGCATTTCCAGCAAGCGCTGGATAACCAGTTCCTTGCCCGGATGATCAGCCATGCACTCCTCGGACAAGAGTTCGATCATGCGGCCGAACCGCGTCCCCCGCCCCGCCGACGCAGGGATAAAGATCGCGTCGGGCAGCAGCGTGAGCAGCAGCTGTGCGTTGACGCTCTCGATCGAAAAGCTCCCGCCCAGCGCCGCGAAGTCCGGCGCACCGTGCTGCTCGCCATGGCGGACAGCTTCCGCCAGAGGTTCGGCGGGAATGCAGGCGACGCCGGGTTCACTGTACAGGGAAAACGCCGGCGTCGTCGGCAAAAGCAGAAAGTCGCCTTCGGCAATGCGAAGCGGCTCCCGGTCGCCCAACGCGACCCAGGCTTCCCCGGTGAGGACGAGCGTGAAGCCGGGCGCGTCATAGGCCCTGTAACGAACGCCCCATCGGCCGCGCCCGGAAATGGGCTTCGCGATCGCGGCCCTGGGCCGCAGGAGAGCGACGATATCACTGAGCGGGTCCATCTGGACGATCCATAAAATTTCCTGGACGTGGAATTATAGATCGTCTTCCCGCGATTGTCTATTGCTGTCTCACCGAAACCAAGGAGACCGACATGACGAAGACCATCCTCATTACCGGCACATCATCCGGCTACGGCAAGGCCACCGCCGAACACTTCCTTTCCCGCGGGTGGAATGTCCTGGCGACCATGCGGCGTCCGGATCCATCGCTTTTTGCGGCAAACGAACGGCTGCGCGTGCTGCCGCTCGATGTGACGTGCCCCGACAGCATCGCCAGCCTTTTCAAATCCGCCGGTCCAATCGACGTTCTCGTGAACAATGCCGGGCTTGGCGGTGTGGGTGCATTCGAGGCGATGCCGATGTCCCTCGTCCGGCAGCTTATCGAGACCAACACGATCGGCGTCATGGCCATGTGCCAGGCGGTCATCCCGCAGATGCGCGAGCGTCGATCCGGCACCATCATCAACGTCACGTCGAGCGTCGCGTTGGGAGCATTCCCGCTCGCGGCGGCCTATACCGCAACGAAACAGGCCATCGAAGGCTTCTCGGCTTCGCTTGCGCATGAGCTCGGCTATTTCGGCGTGCGGGTGAAGCTCGTCGAGCCCGGTTATGCGCCGACCACCCGGTTCGGGGCGAATGCCATCGTTCCGGTCTCGGACCTCCTTCCCGGCGACTACACAGATTTCGCCCGGCCGATCCTAGAAGCATTCGCCAATCCGTCCCTGACCACGACGGAAAGCGATGTTGCAGAAGCGATCTGGCAGGCCGTCCACGAGACCGGCAACCGGCTTCGATTCCCCGCAGGAGCCGACGCCGTCGCGCTGGCCCAGGCGCGCTGACGGAGGAAACGGCGGAAGGCCTGCGGAATGGCGAACTCGATCCCCAGGCTGATGAGAGAGGCGTGGACCGTCCTGTGGTTTTCATCGTGAAGAAAAAACCGGTCGCCGAAGCCGAACCTGGTCTTGTAGCCGTCGGCGGCGGGGACTTCCCTATGATATTCCAGAAATGGTGCCCGGAGACCACTTGGGCGACATTGGATAATGGGAAATGGTGGGCCCGGAGGGACTCGAACCCCCAACCAAGCGGTTATGAGCCGCCGGCTCTAACCATTGAGCTACAGGCCCTTCCCGGCCCTGTGGGCGGGGGTTCGTCGGTCAATGGCGGCCGACGGTGTTAACCGTCTAGACGAAATAGTCTTTTCTCACAAGCACTGCCGTAATCTCTACACAATGAACGACGATGAACACGGCAAGGGACACAATCATCAGGAGATATTCGAGCATGTTCCATGCAATCACCGGCCGTCGCACGGCTGCCAGCCTGTTCGCCCTTTCGCTTGCTGCCGCCACCGCGCTCCCGCTCGCCGCGTGGGCCCAGGACGCCGCCTCGAAGCCGCGCGAGGCGACCATCATCGTAACCGGTGAAGGCAGCGCGGAAGTGGCCCCTGACATGGCCGTGGTCGATCTCGGCGTCGTCAAGGACGCCAAGACGGCGCGCGAGGCGCTCGACGCCAACAACAAGGCGATGGCCGAGATACTCGCCGCGCTGAAGGAAGCCGGCATCGAGGAACGCGACGTGCAGACCTCCGGCTTCATGATCAACCCGCAGTACCAGTATCCGCAGAGCTCGACGGGCGAAAACCCGCCGCCGGTGCTGATCGGCTTCCAGGTCACCAACACGGTGACGCTGCGCGTGCGCGACCTCTCCAAGCTCGGCGAGATCGTCGACAAGACCGTGACGCTCGGCGCCAACCAGGGCAGCGGCATCCGCTTCGTCAACGACAAGCCGGAAGCAACCGTGAGCGCCGCCCGCAAGAAGGCCGTCGAGAACGCCGTCGCCAAGGCGAAGGAACTGACGGAAGCCGCCGGCGTGGGCCTTGGCCGCGTGATCGAGATTTCCGAAACCTCCTACCGCGCCGAGGCGATGCCGATCGCCCGCACCATGGCCAAGGATTTCGCCGCCGCCGGCGCCGTGCCGATCGCGGCCGGCGAAAACAGCTACTCGGTCACCGTCAACGTGACCTTCGCGCTGAACAACTGAGGCCTTGCCGCCTTGCAGACATGACGGAAGGGCCGGGAAACCGGCCCTTTTTTCGTTGTCGGAAGAATCGGGGCGCATATCAGGTGCGTGCAAACGCAAAAGCCCTCCCGACGATGTCGGGAGGGCAGGCCGTCCGCCGGCCGGGGGTGACGAGGCGAACAGCTTTCCTCGCGGGAGCCGGCGTCACGCCGGCCCCGCAGCTGTTCAGCGGCGCCACATGGCGGGGCAACCGCGCTCGTTGGCGAAGACCATGCGGGTGTATTCGCCACGGCGGAAGCCTTCGACCACGACGCGGCGCGGCGACATGTCGGCGATGCTGGCGCGGCGCATACCGAAATCGCGCGCCTTCTCGATTGCAAGGCCCGGCGCGCAGCGGCCGCGGCCACGGCCCCAGCCATCGCCATGACGGCGGTCGTCGCGGCGATCCCAGCGATCGCCCCGGTCACGGCGCTCACGGCGATCCCAGCCGCCATCATCGCCCCAGCCCTGCTGGACCTGGAGGAAACCGTTGCGGTAGCCGACGTTGTCGATGGTCACGCTGAGGCCGGCAGCCGAGGCGGCCGGAACAGAAGCGGTCAACGCACCGAGGCCGAGGACGGCGGCGACAATGGTCTTGGTCAGAAAGGTCTTCATGAGAGGCTCCTGTTGGCTCCGGCAGAACCTTTTCTCGCCGGCGATTGAGAACACCTTATGGCGGCGATGCTGAACGCAAATGGAATCGTCCGTTCAGCTTGCGTTCAACTTCATGAACCGTTGAACAGGGCAATGCGGGTGATCGCGCCCTCATCGACCTCCAGGAACACGATCTTTTCGCGCGAATAGGCGCTGCCGCCCGCCGTCTTGCCATGCGCCGTCACGCGGATGGCCACGGCCTGGCCGCCGGCATCGCTCATGACGAGGGCGTCGGCATAGGTCTCGTCCGATGACTGGAAATAGCGGGCGAAGCGGTCGCGCAGCGCCTCGCGGCCGTTGTCGCTGCCCTCGCCGATGCCGGAGAGCACGACATCCTCCTGCACGCGGGCGGAAAGCGTGGCGAAATCGCGGGCGTTCAGCGCGGCGATCACGCTGCGGGCAAGGTCTGTCGTATCAGCCATGGGGGTCTCCTCTCCGGTGGGCAAGGCGCCAAACGGACGAGCCCGAAAAGGGTTCCCGTCAGGCGCTGAGATGCAGCACGATCTCGCGCCGGTGCGGGCGGTCACGGTGCTCGAAGAGATAAAGCCCCTGCCAGGTGCCGAGCGCAAGCCGCCCGGCCATGACGGGGATGCAGATGGAGACCTGCGTGAGCGCCGCCTTGATATGCGCCGGCATGTCGTCCGGCCCTTCCATCGTATGGACGACCCAGCGCATGGAGGGATCGTCGGACGGCGGCACGAGCCGGCGGAAGAACCGGTCGAGATCGTGCCGCACGTCGGGATCGGCATTCTCCTGGATCAGCAGGGAGCAGGAGGTGTGGCGCACGAAGACGGTCAGAAGACCCTCCGTTACGCCGGCTTCACGAACGAAAGTCTCGACCTCGCGGGTGAACTCGTAAAGCCCCTGCCCGCGCGTGGATATCTCGATCAGCCGTTGCGGCACGACGAACGCAGCCTCAGCCGATGAGCCAGGACAGCCCGCCGCCCAGCACGATGAACACCACGATCACGCCCATGAAGCGGGCGAGACCCATATTGGTATCCGTCGTTTCGCCGACGATCGCGTAATAGAGGTTCATGCTGCGTCCTTTCCTGTGGATGGCACAGTAGTAGCGCAGCCCGCAGGTCTTCACAATTCGAGGAAGGGCCGGAAGCCGCCATAGATCATGCGCTTGCCGTCGAAGACCTCCTTCCATGCGTCCCCCTGCATGCGCGGATCCTTCATCACTTTCGCATTGATCTCATCGCGCTTTTCCCGGGAGGCGTAGGTGATCCACGAGAAGATCACCACCTCGTCGTCACGCGCCTGCACGGCGCGGGGAAACGAGGTCAGCTCGCCATAGGGCACGTCGTCGCCGATGCATTCCACATAGTCGACGGCGCCGAGTTCCTTCCAGACATCGCCGGCGGTACGGGCCATCTCCTTGTATGCCTCGATATTGGCCTTCGGTACGGCCAGCACGAAACCGTCAACATAGGTCATGCGCGTCTCTCCTTCTGCTCACACAGAACAAGGACGCGGGGCCGAGGCCCGATCCGACAGGGGGACGAACTTTTTCTGGCGCCTTGCGACGGCGGCCTACCAGCCGCCGCAGGACCTCAACTGGCGGGCGTAGTTCGACGCCATGGTCGAGGCCCGTTTCGCGCCGGCCTTCGCCGTGCCGCTCCAGTTGCCGCGCTGATAGCCGGCATGTCCGTGGTAATAGGCGATGTAGAGGCGGTAGGTGTCGTTGAGCGCAATGCCGTTCCGGCGGTTGCTCTCGGTGTGATACCAGCCGATGAAGCGGATCGCGTCGTTGAAGTTGGTGCGCTTGGCCGACCAGCGGCCCGTCTCGCGCTGGTAGCGCTTCCAGGTGCCGTCGAGCGCCTGCGAGAAGCCGAGCGCCGTCGACTGGCGTTTCCACGGAATGAAGCCGAAGAGCTTGGTGCGCGGCGGGCGCGCATTGTGCCGGAAACCGGATTCGGCATAGATCGTCGCCATCAGCACGGGCACGGGCACGCCGTATTCCCGCTGGGCGCCATAGGCGGCTTTCCGCCAGTTATCGAAAAGTCCATCGCGCTGCTCGAAGATCGCGCAGGCATTCTGTGTCTGCCTGGGGACAGACGCACAACCGGCAAGCAGCAGGAGAACGACGATCAATACGCAACGCATCGCAGTTCCTCAAAAATCGCGGATATTTATAAATCGTAAATCTTAACAATTCGTTTTGATTCAATTGCCGCATATCCGTTCCATCTACGCGGCTGATCCGCCCATCAAAGATGCAAATGCATTATTTTGTTGCTCTTTTTGCCCTCGCGGCCTAATCAATCCATAGCTAGCCGGCCTCTCGCGCACGATTGTTCCGGACCGCTGAACACGGCCCTGCAACGGATTTTCGGCCAACGCCATCCCGTTCGCACGGGCGCTTGCAACCGGGCCCCAATGGCCCCCGTTGAGGAGAAAATCATGAAGAAGCCCATTTTCGCCGGAGCCTTGCTCGCCGCTTCCGTCGCCTTCGCGCCGCTTGCGCACGCCGATATCGTCATCGGCCTCATCGCCCCGCTGACGGGCCCCGTCGCGGCCTATGGCGACCAGGTCAAGAACGGTGCTGAAGCAGCCGTCGCCGAGATCAACAAGAACGGCGGCATCCTCGGCGAACAGGTCGTGCTGAAACTGGCCGATGACGGCGGCGAGCCCAAGCAGGGCGTTTCGGCCGCCAACCAGATCGTCGGCGAAGGCATCCGCTTCGTGGTCGGCCCGGTCACGTCGGGCGTCGCCATCCCGGCCTCCGACGTTCTGGCCGAAAACGGCATCCTGATGGTCACGCCGACCGCGACCGCTCCGGATCTCACGGCCCGCGGCCTCACCAACGTGCTGCGCACCTGCGGCCGCGACGACCAGCAGGCCGAAGTCGCCGCCGCCTATGTCCTGAAGAACCTGAAGGACAAGAAGGTCGCCGTGATCCACGACAAGGGCGCCTACGGCAAGGGTCTTGCCGATGCGTTCAAGGCCGCGATCAATGCCGGCGGCATCACCGAGGCGCTTTATGACTCCGTCACGCCGGGCGAGAAGGACTTCTCCTCGCTGCTCACCCGCCTCAAGGCCGATGGCGTCGAAGTCATCTATTTCGGCGGCTACCACCCGGAAGGCGGCCTGCTCGCACGCCAGCTGAAGGACCTCTCGGTCAACGCCACCATCATCGGCGGCGAAGGCCTGTCGAACAGCGAATATTGGGCAATCGGCAACGAAGCGGCTGCCGGCACGATCTTCACCAACGCATCTGACGCGCTGAAGAACCCCGACTCCTCGGCTGCCGTCGCGGCGCTCAAGGAAAAGGGCATCCCGCCGGAAGCCTTCACGCTCAATGCCTATGCCGCCGTGGAAGTGCTGAAGGCCGGCATCGAGAAGGCCGGCAGTGCCGATGACCCGGCCGCTGTCGCGACCGCGCTGAAGTCGGGCGAAGAGATCCCGACCGCCATCGGCAAGCTGACCTACGGCGAAACCGGCGACCTCACCTCGCAGAGCTTCTCGCTCTTCAAGTGGGAAGACGGCAAGATCGTCTCCGCTGAGTAAGCGGCGCGACCTGGACAGTCGAACGCCGGGGCACTGCCCCGGCGTTTTTGTTTGTGAAGAGGATGCTGCCCCTCATCCCTTGAAGCGTTTATCGCTCGGCGCGGAACTTCTCCTTCAGGCGTGCGATATCGGCATCGCCCCAGTCCTGCACATCGGTGACGGCGATCCAAGGGTCGATATAGTGCTCGCCGGCATAGACATGGCCCAGGCCCATCGGTGCGGTGGTGGCCATCGCCATGTCGAGCGTCAATTGCAGGAAGGTGACGACGGGATACCACTGGAAATCCGGCGAGACATCCGGCCCGCGCGGCACGGCCATCCAGGCGGGCTGGCGGTAGAGCGAATAGGGATCGTAGAAGGTCACGGGATCGCTGGCATATTGCAGGTAGACGATGCGCATCGGCCCCCAATGGTCGCCGGCCTCGGGCAGCACGTTCTTCTGGCTGGTGAAGCGCACATAGGAGCCGTCGCGGAAGCGCGGCAGCCAGGCCGGCGTGCCGGGATTGCGGTCGGCGGTCATCTTGCGCCAGATGCGGCTGGGAAACGGCGGGCCCGCCCACAACGCCCCCTGATAGGGATCGCCGATCACCTCGAACAGTTCGGCCGACTGCTCCGACGACAGCGCACCCAGACTGAGACCGTAGAGATAGAGCTTCGGACGGCTGCCCTTCGGCAGCGTCGTCCAGTGATTGTAGACGGCGCGGAACAGCGCGCGGGCCGCCTCCGCGCCGTAATCCGGCTCGGCGATCAGCGAAAGCCAGCTTGCGAGATAGGAGTACTGGATGGCGACGCTCGCGATATCGCCATGGTGCAGGTACTCGACCGTATCCAGGGCCTCGGGATCGATCCAGCCGGTGCCGGTCGGCATCACGACCAGCAGCGTCGAGCGCTCGAAGCCGCCGACGCGGATCAGCTCGTCGAGCGCGATCTTCGCGCGCGCCTCCGGCGTCTCCGCAGCATTGAGCCCGGCATAGACGCGCAGCGGCTCGACGGCCGGCTTGCCGGTGAAGGAGGCGATGTCCTGCGCCGAGGGACCGCTGGCCACGAAGGAGCGCCCCATGCGGCCAAGCTCGTCCCAGCGCACCAGCGAGGCGGCACTTCCCGATTTCAGCGGATCGGACGGCTCCTCCGTGTCGGGCTCGATGACCTGGTCGAGCCGCCGGAAGGACGAATCCGCCGTGTGCAGCACGAAGCGCAGCAGCAACCCGTCAGCCATGGTCCAGAACAGCGTGGCGGCAAGCGCCGTGCCGATGACGTAGGAGAGCCGCCGCGGCGCGGCAACGCGCGACGTGCTGGCAATGAGCCGCACGACGAGGGCGAAGAGCTTGCCGACGGCAAGCAGGAGCAGGAAGATGCCGAGCGCGATGGCGCCGACATAGAACGGATGCGCCGTCTCGATCGGCGGCAGATGCATCAGCGTGCGGATGGAATTCTGCCACTCGGCCGCCCGCCAGAGGAAGACGAGCACGACGATGGCGCAGAACGCGCCGGCCGCGGCCCGAAGCCACAGCCGCACCGGCCCCTGCGTCACCGGCAGCTCGAACCAGCGCCAGAGCGCGGCAAGCGCGACGCCCAGTCCATAGCCGCAGGCCATGGCGACGCCGGAAAGAATGCCCTGCGTGACATAGGTGCGCGGCAAAAGGCTTGGCGTCAGCGACACCGCGAAGAACAGCGTGCCGAGCAGGAGGCCGACCACGGAGAACGACAAGAGAAAAGACCACAACCGATCCCGCATCCGCACCTCCTTCGCAGTCACAGGGAACCTTGCACGGCGACCGCCCCGAGGCAACCGCAGGCGGGTTTTTTGCCCATGCTTTGGGCATGAAGGCATGCCTCTTGCCCGCCCGGCCCGATCCGGAAACGAAAAAGGCCCGGTCGCGAGAACGACCGGGCCCTTGAACGGTTCAGGACAGGCTCAGCTGTCGAGGAACGAGCGGAGCTTTCTGGAGCGGCTCGGGTGCTTGAGCTTGCGCAGCGCCTTCGCCTCGATCTGGCGGATACGTTCGCGCGTCACCGAGAACTGCTGGCCAACTTCTTCCAGCGTGTGGTCGGTGTTCATGCCGATGCCGAAGCGCATGCGCAGCACGCGCTCTTCGCGCGGCGTGAGCGAGGCCAGAACGCGGGTCGTCGTCTCGCGCAGGTTCGCCTGGATGGCAGCGTCGATCGGCAGCAGCGCATTCTTGTCCTCGATGAAGTCGCCGAGGTGCGAATCTTCTTCGTCGCCGACAGGCGTTTCCAGCGAGATCGGCTCCTTGGCGATCTTCAGGACCTTGCGGACCTTTTCGAGCGGCATGGCGAGCTTCTCGGCCAGTTCTTCCGGGGTCGGCTCGCGGCCGATCTCGTGCAGCATCTGGCGCGAGGTGCGGACGATCTTGTTGATCGTCTCGATCATGTGCACCGGGATGCGGATCGTGCGGGCCTGGTCGGCGATCGAACGCGTGATCGCCTGACGGATCCACCACGTCGCGTAGGTGGAGAACTTGTAGCCGCGGCGATACTCGAACTTGTCGACCGCCTTCATGAGGCCGATATTGCCTTCCTGGATGAGATCGAGGAACTGCAGGCCGCGGTTCGTGTACTTCTTGGCGATCGAGATCACGAGACGGAGGTTGGCTTCCACCATCTCCTTCTTGGCGATGCGCGCCTCGCGCTCGCCCTTCTGCACCATCGAGACGATGCGGCGGAATTCGGCGATCGAGATGCCGGTTTCGGTGGCGAGGTTCTGGATCTCCTGGCGGATGTCGCGGATCGTCGTGTTCTCGCTCTTGGCGAATTCCTTCCAGCCGCGGGCCGACAGGTTGGCGATCGACTTCATCCAGTTCGGATCGAGTTCCGCGCCGGAATACTGCTCGAGGAACGAGTCACGCTTGACGCCGTAGCTTTCGGCCAGGCGCAGCAGGCGGCCTTCGTTCTGCATCAGGCGCTTGGAGATGTCGTAGAGCTGCTCGACAAGGCTGTCGACGCGGTTCTGGTTGAGCGACAGCGACTTGACGGCCGTGATCAGCTCGTCCTTGAGCTCCTTGTAGCGGCGCTCCTGGGCAGGCGACAGCGTGCCGGTGGCCTGCAGGCGGGCTTCCACCTGCTGGTCCTGCAGCTTGCGCAGCTTCTTGTAGGTCTCGGCGATCGTGTCGAGCGTTTCCATGACCTGCGGACGCAGTTCCGCTTCCATGGCGGCGAGCGAAAGGTTCGACTCGTCGTCGTCCTCTTCCTCTTCTTCCGCCGGCTGGCCCTCGCCGCCGACATTGGTGATGTCGTCGTCATTTGCCGCGCGCGGCTTGCGGTTCTTTTCCTTCTCCTCGGCGGCCTTGCGGTCCGCCTCGATCTTTTCAGGAGACTGGAACTGCGGGGCGGCCTTCGCCTCCGGACCGGAATAGGTGGTTTCGAGATCGATGATCTCGCGCAGCAGCGTCTGGCCTTCGTTGAGTTCATCCCGCCAGATGATGATGGCCTGGAACGTCAGCGGGCTCTCACAGAGGCCGGCGATCATGGTCTCGCGGCCGGCTTCGATGCGCTTGGCGATGGCGATTTCGCCTTCGCGCGACAGGAGCTCCACCGAACCCATCTCGCGCAGATACATGCGCACCGGGTCGTCGGTACGGTCCGTCGGCTCCTTCTTCTTGGCAGTCGCAAGCGCGGTGCCGCCGGAAGGGGCAAGCTCGCCGCCCTCGCCGTCGTTGTCGTCGTCGCTCGCCTCGTCGTCGCCGCCCTGGGCCGCCTCTTCTGCGTCCTCATCCTCGATGACGTTGATGCCCATGTCGGAGAGCATGGACATGGTGTCCTCGATCTGCTCCGAAGTGACTTCCTCGGAGGGCAGAACGGAATTCAGCTCATCCATCGTGACATAGCCGCGCTTCTTGGCGGCCTTGATCATCTTCTTGACGGCATCATCGGAAAGATCGAGAAGAGGGCCGTCGGATGCGCCTTCGCGTTCGTTTTCGACTTCCTCGTTCTCTTTGACCTTCGTCGCCATTTACTCTGTCGCTTTCCTGAATATCCGTTTCCAAGCGGTTGGGGGTCCGCAGCCGATCGCCCTTCGGCGTGCGTTACCGCGAATCAGCATCCCTGACCTAACGGATGGACAATTAAATCCCGATTAACCACGCCCGGCCTGCGGGCTTGTGAACGCGCCGCCGAGGCGACACGACTGCATGACTTCCCGATAGCCGTACCCATTCCTTGCTCGCCAACAATGGTGATTCCCAGAATTTTCGGTTGCGTCAAGCTTTTCCGGCAAAAAACCCGTAAAAGCCTACGATTCGGGTTTCTAGGCGGGAAAGCCGGCATAGCAGGGTGATTGTCCCTCATGTAGGCGCTCTTCGCCCAAAGACAAGGGCCTGCCAACGCCTGATGTCCGGCGATCCGGCCAAGGCGATTCGCTTCAGAAGGTCAGAAGGAACGCCCATCCACCTTGGTGATCGTCAGCGCCTCGATGTCGATTGCCGGAAGACAGCGCAGATTGACCGCCGCCATGCGGTTTCCCTTGGGGTCGGTGCCCTCGCCATAGGGCGCGATACCGCAATTGGCACAGAAGTGATGCTGGATGACGTGGCGGTTGAAGGTGTAGGTCGACAGGTTCTCGCGCGGCGTCGTCAGCCGCAGGTTTTCCGCCGGAACGAAGGCCAGGAGCCCGCCACGCCGCCGGCACAGGGAACAGTTGCAGTCGAGCCCGCTGTCGAACGTGCCCTCCACCTCGAAGGCGATGTTGCCGCAATGGCAGCTTCCCTCATACCTCATCGTGTCTCCTCCCTGCCTGTGTTCGCCGCCCGCGTGGCAAGCCTCAATACCAGTCCATGACGACCTTGCCGGAATTGCCCGAGCGCATCGCCTCGAAGCCGTCGTGGAAGTCGTCGATCCCGATCCTGTGGGTGATGATCGGGGCAAGGTCGAGGCCGCCCTGCACGAAAGCGATCATCTTGTACCACGTTTCGAACATTTCGCGCCCATAGATGCCCTTGAGCGTCAGCATCTTGAAGATGACCTTGTTCCAGTCGATACCGAAACCATCAGGCGCGATGCCGAGGATGGCGATCTTGCCGCCATTGTTCATCGTGTCGATCATGGAGCGGAAGGCCGGCGGCGCGCCCGACATTTCCAGCCCCACGTCGAAGCCCTCGGTCATGCCGATCTGCGTCATGACGTCCGCGAGGTCCTGGCTGGATGCATCCACGACGTAATCGATGCCGACCTTACGGGCGAGTTCGAGGCGGACGGGATTGATGTCGGTGATGACGACCTTGCGCGCGCCCGACCGCTTGGCGACCATCGCGCCCATGATGCCGATCGGGCCGGCGCCGGTGACGAGCACGTCCTCGCCGACGAGATCGAAGGAAAGCGCGGTGTGCACGGCATTGCCGAACGGATCGAAGATCGCCGCCACCTCGTCGGGCACGTCATCGGGGATCGGCACGACATTGTATTCCGGCAGGCAGACGAATTCGCCGAACGAGCCCGGCCGGTTGACGCCCACACCCTTGGTATAATGGCACAGATGCCCGCGCCCGGCGCGGCAGTTGCGGCACTTGCCGCAGACGATATGCCCTTCGCCCGAGACGCGCTCGCCGACCTTGTACTTGGTGACGGACGAGCCGATCTCGGCGATCTCGCCGACGAATTCGTGGCCGACGACCATGGGAACGGGAATGGTCTTCTGCGCCCATTGATCCCAGTTCCAGATATGCACGTCCGTGCCGCAGATCGCCGATTTCTTGACCCGGATCAGCACATCGTTCGGGCCGACCTCGGGCACGGGCACGTGCTCCATCCATAGGCCGACCTCGGGCTTTGCCTTAACCAGCGCACGCATCATGTTCGACATGACGAAACCTCCGCAAGGGATTCAGAAGACAGTTCAAATAACGCCGAGTTCGCGTCCCACCTCAGCGAAGACGTCGATGGCCTTGCGGACATCCGCCTCGCTGTGCGCGGCCGACATCTGGGTGCGGATGCGCGCCTGCCCGCGCGGCACGACGGGGAAGGAGAAGCCGATGACGTAGACGCCCTTCGCCAGCATGCGGCTTGCCATTTCCTGCGCCAGCGCGGCGTCGCCCAGCATGACGGGAATGATGGGATGCCCCTCGCCCGCCAGCGTGAAGCCGAGCTTCGTCATCTCGCTGCGGAAGAGATCGGCATTGGCATTGAGGCGGGCGCGCAGCGCATCGCCGTGGTCGATGAGGTCGAAGACCTTGAGCGAGGCGGCCGCGATGACCGGGGCGAGCGTGTTGGAAAAGAGATAGGGCCGCGAGCGCTGGCGCAGCCATTCGACCACCTCGCGCTTGCCGGACGTATAGCCGCCCGAGGCCCCGCCCAGCGCCTTGCCGAGCGTGCCGGTCATGATATCGACGCGGCCTTCGACACCGCAATGTTCGGCCGAGCCGCGCCCATGCTTGCCGAAGAAACCGACGGCATGGCTGTCATCGACCATGACCATCGCGCCGTATTTTTCGGCGAGGTCGCAGACGCCGCCGAGATTGGCGATGATGCCGTCCATGGAGAAGACGCCGTCGGTGGCGATCATCTTGAAGCGGCTGCCCTCCGCCTTCTTCAGTTCCTCTTCAAGGCTCCCCATGTCGTTGTTGGCGTAACGGAAGCGCTTGGCCTTGGAGAGCCGCACGCCATCGATGATCGAGGCGTGGTTCAGCGCATCCGAGATGATCGCGTCCTCTTCACCGAGCAGGGTCTCGAACAGGCCGCCATTGGCATCGAAGCAGGAGGAATAGAGGATCGTGTCTTCCAGCCCGAGGAAGGAGGAAATGCGTGCCTCCAGCTGCTTGTGTTCTTCCTGCGTGCCGCAGATGAAGCGCACGGAGGCCATGCCGTAGCCGTAGCGGTCGAGCGCCGCCTTGCCGGCTTCGGCCAGTTCCGCGTTGTCGGCGAGGCCGAGATAGTTGTTGGCGCAGAAGTTCAGCACCCGCTCGCCCGACTGGACCGCGATCTCGCCGGCCTGCTTGGAGGTGATGACACGCTCGGACTTGTAAAGGCCGCCGGCCTTGAGGCCCTCGATCTCGGATTGCAGATGGGTGATAAAGGTGGACGTCATGGTCGCGCACTCACGGCTGGAAGGGACATTCGGCGGATCAGGCGACGCTGGCCGCATAGGCGGCGATCAGAGGCTCCATCTCGCTCATTTCAGGAAATTTCGTATAGCTATGCACGGCAGGGACCGTCGCCCAGGCCAGTTTCTCGCTCGTGTAGGTTTCCACGAAGGGACTGTACCACGCCACATCGTTCAGCATGGTCGGCCGAACGTTGACGAAGAAATCCAGCCCGGGCATCCGCGTGAACATCCATGTCATGCAATCCGGACAGAAATGATGCCCGATATGCGGACTGGAACCGGCAACGACGGGTTCGCCGGCAATAACGGCAAACCCTTCAGCCGGGATCGCTGCGCTCAGCGAGTAGGCGCTGGCCGACATGCGCTGGCAGCCTGTGCAATGGCAGGCCATTGTGATCAGCGGCGGTGCACTCACGCGAATTTTGACCCGCCCGCAACGGCAGGCACCATCGAGCGGCAATTTCAGTCTTTTCATGGCTCGGTCCTCTCAGGATGGATGCTTAGGGACGCCCGCAGGCGATCAGCAGGAACATCGGTCGGTTAAGCTCGACCTGCCATTCCGGATGCTCGGCGAGCTGCGCGGCACTCGGCCGCCATTCCTCGACATGGCGAAGCGTGAAGCCCGCCGCGATCAACGCGTTCAGCGTCGTGCCCAGCGTGCGATGATATTTGACGACCCCCTCGGCGAGCCAATCTGTCGTGCGTTGGCCTTCGACAAGGTAGCCATCGACCGGCCAGATCGTTTTCCCACCGACCTCGGCCCAATCGGGCGCGGACGGCGCCATGAAGATGGGATGCTCGATGGTGAAGACAAAATCCGAGCCCGGCACCAGCGCGGCATGGATCGTGCGAACCAGCCGCTCGAAATCCGCGGTATAGTGGAAGGCGAGCGACGAATAGGCCAGATCGAAAGCCTGCGCCGGCAGGTCGAGCCGGTCGAGATCGGCGATCTCGTAGCGCACGACCGGTGAAGTGGTTTCGGCGCGCGCGCGGGCGATCATGTTCTGCGAGAGATCGAGGCCCAGCACGCTCTGCGCGCCCTCGCCCGCCGCATGACGCGCAAACCAACCGAAGCCACAGCCGAGATCGACGATACGCTTGCCCGCGAGGTCCGGCAGCATCGCCCGCACCGAGCCCCATTCTGCCGCACCCGCAAGTCCGTAAAGCGAACGGGGCAGATTGCTGTATCCCTCAAAGAAGGCTGGCTGGTCATAGATGTTCTGAGCCATCGCGGATCCTTTCAGAGAAAGGACATAACGCGTTTTCGACATGCGGAAAAGCGAGGGGTGACGGCAGTCACCATGGCGGGCCGGTGACCAGAGCAGGCTTGACAGCCCGGCATTCCTCTTGTCCGGTGGCGGGAACAACGGGGGTTGGGGCGATGACGATACTGGACAGGTTTTCCCAGAAGGGTCGTGTGGCGCTCGTCACCGGCGGCGGCCGCGGGCTCGGCTTCGAGATCGCGCTGGGGCTGGCGCAGGCCGGCGCGCATGTCGTCGTGAGCGGACGCACCGCCGCGACACTGGAGGAGGCCGTCGCCCGGATCGCCGCCGGCGGCGGCCAGGCCTCCGCCGCCGCCTTCGACATCGCCGACCGGGCGGCCCAGCGCAGGGCGCTCGCTGACATCGAGGCCAGGCATGGCCGGCTGGACGTGCTGGTGAACAATGTCGGCGCGCGGGACCGGCGCGCCCTCGCGGACATGGACGACGCCGCCATCGACGACCTCATCCTCACCGACCTCTCGGCCGCCATCAGCCTTTCGCGCGACGCCGCCGCGCTGATGAAGAAGAACGGCCACGGCCGGCTCATCGCCGTCACCTCCATCGGCGGGCATGTCGCCATGCCCAATGACGGGGTCTATCCCGCCGCCAAGCAGGGCCTGACCGGCCTCATGCGCAGCATGGCCGTGGATTACGGCCCCTTGGGCATCACCAGCAATGCCATCGCGCCCGGCTGGTTCGCCACCGAGACCAACGCGGCGATGGCCGCCAATGAGGAGCTGATGCCCTTCGTGCGCCAGCGCATTCCCGTCCAGCGCTGGGCCCGCCCCGACGAGATCGCCGGCGCCGCCCTGTTCCTTGCCAGCGACGCCGCCTCCTTCGTCAACGGCCATGTGCTCGTCGTCGATGGCGGCATGACGGTCAGGATGTAGCTTCTTTGCCGCATTGTCCGACGCCGAAGCGATCCCGCTTCGGCTGTAAATGCTCTAACCGGCGAAATCCTCGATGACGGCCAGGAAGGCCTCGCCGAAGCGGTCGCGTTTTGAAACGCCGATGCCGGGAATATCCAGAAGCTCCTCCAGATCGGCGGGACGTTCGCGGGCGAGCGCGATCAGCGTCGTGTCGGGGAAGACGACGTAAGGCGGAACATCGAGATCCTTGGCGATGGCCAGGCGCTCGGCGCGCAACGCCTCGAACAGCGCCAGGTCGGAACCGCTGAGGTTGGAGCGTTCGCGCGACGCGGGCGATCCGCCCGCCCGGGCCTTGCGGCCGGTCTGCGGCCGGTCCTTGCGCAAAAGCACCTCCCGCTCCCGACGGAAGACGGCACGCGCCTCCGGTTCCAGCTTCAGAGCGCCGAAGGCCGAATGGTCGACACTGACCAGCCCCATGGCCATGAGCTGGCGGAAGATCGATTGCCAGACGCTTTTGGCAACGTCCTTGCCCGCGCCGAAAACCGGCATTTCGGTATGGCCGAAACGCTCCGTCTTTTCGTTGACGGCGCCCACCAGCACATCGATGACATGGGCAGCGCCGAAACGCTCGCCGGTGCGGTAGACCGCGGCCAGCGCCTTGATGGCCGCCTCGGTGCCGTCCCAGGTCTCGACCGGATTGCGGCAGGTATCGCAATTGCCGCAGCGGCCCGCATGGCTCTCGCCGAAATGCGCGAGGATCGCCTGCCGGCGGCAACCGGCCGTCTCGCAGATCGCCAGCAGCGACATCAGCTTGGCGCGCTCGATGCGCTTGATCTCCTCGGCCGCCCCGCCCTCGTCGATCATCTTGCGGCGCTGCACGACATCGGCCATGCCATAGGCCATCCAGACATCCGACGGCAGGCCGTCGCGTCCGGCGCGGCCGGTCTCCTGATAATAGGCCTCCACCGAGCCCGGCAGGTCGAGATGCGCGACATAGCGCACATCCGGCTTGTCGATGCCCATGCCGAAGGCGACGGTCGCCACGAGGCAGAGGTTCTCCTCCTTCAGGAACGCATCCTGGTTGGCATCGCGCACCGCCCGGTCGAAGCCCGCATGATAGGGCAGCGCCCGAACACCCTGCGTGTTCAGCCACTCCGCCGTGTCCTCGACCTTGGCGCGCGACAGGCAATAGACGATGCCGCTCTCGCCCTGATGCTTGGAAAGAAACCGCAGGAGCTGCTGGCGCGGCTGGTCGCGCTCGGCGATCTCGTAGGAGATGTTCGGCCGGTCGAAGCTGGTGGTGAAGACCTCCGCGCTGTCGAGGCCCAGGCGCTCGATGATGTCCTCGCGCGTATGCGGATCGGCGGTCGCCGTCAGCGCGATGCGCGGCACGCCGGGATAACGTTCGCCGAGCATGCCGAGCGTGCGGTATTCCGGCCGGAAGTCATGCCCCCACTGCGAGACGCAATGCGCCTCGTCGATGGCGAAGAGCGCGATGCGGGCGCCCGCCACAAGGTCGCTGAAACCATCCGTAACGATGCGCTCCGGCGTGACGTAGAGCATGTCGAGCTCGCCGGCGCGCATGGCATCACGCACGGCGAAAAACTCCTCGCGCGACAGCGAGGAATTGAGCGCCGCCGCCCTGACGCCAAGCTGCTTCAGCGCCTCCACCTGATCGCGCATCAGCGCAATCAGCGGCGAGATGACGATGCCCACACCATCGCGGCACAGCGCCGGGATCTGGAAACACAGGGACTTGCCGGCACCGGTGGGGAAGAGCACGACCGCATCGCCGCCATCCGTGACATGCTCCACCACCGCCTGCTGCTTGCCGCGGAAGGCGTCGTAGCCATAGACGCGCTTCAACACGTCGAGGGGAGATGGGCGGGCGGTTGCGGTGGAGGTGTCGAGCATG
The DNA here is from genome assembly GCF_004514425.2 of Shinella sumterensis. Lineage (GTDB taxonomy): Bacteria > Pseudomonadota > Alphaproteobacteria > Rhizobiales > Rhizobiaceae > Shinella > Shinella sumterensis. The sequence goes on along the minus strand of NZ_MYFN02000002.1, from coordinate 635,940 downwards.
CGAATCCCGTTTCGTTCACGGCGGACTATGGGGTTTGCAGCGTGGGGAGGCAACCTTTGCAAGGTCGTTTACCCCTACTTGCCGGCAGGCCCCTTCACGCGGCCGGAGAGCACGCCGAAGCCTTCGATGATGGCTTCCTGGTTCTCCATGCGCACGGTCTCCAGCTGCACCTCCTGAAGGGCGCGCAGGATCTGGGGCACGCGCTCATCGTCGCCCTCCTCGGTAGAAACGGCCAGTTCCCGCTCCAGTTCGCGGCGCTGCCAGAGCAGCGCGCGGGTGCGCTTGTGCAGGGCAAGCGCCTGGAGATAGCCCTCGCGCGCATCTTCCGGCGCGGCCTCGGCCGTCGCCGTCCACAGGCGTGAATTGCGGATCTGCTGTTCCAGCCCCTTGAGCAGCGTCTCGAAGCCGGCCGTTTCGAGATCCTCGATCAGCCGGTCGCGCTCCAGCCGCGCGCCGACGGAGCCGGCAATGCCGAGCAGCGCCGACCACAGGCGTTGAAGATCGCGGTTGTCGTACTCGATGCTGGCGATATCGTCGTAATCGCTGAACAGCAGGCCGGGATGGTTGACGACGGTGAGCGCCAGAACGCTCTCGCGCAGCGCCGGCAGTTCCTGCGCGCCGCGCACCAGCGCCGAGCGGGCAAGCCGGTCGGAAATACCCGTCGCGACCCCATTGCCCTGCTGGCCGCCGCGCGCGCCGCCCCTCTGCTGGCGGTTGCCGCTGAAATTGCCGCCGCCCTGCCGCGGCACTGGACGGAAGAAGCTGTTCAGCCGATCGCGCATCGCCTGCTGGTAATGGCGGCGCACGTCCTCGTCGGCAATGACGGCCGTGACCTGGCGCAGCCGTGCCTCCAGTGCCGCGCGGCTTTCCGGCGTGTCGAAATTCGCGCCCTGCACCTCGCGGTTCCAGATCATGTCGGCGAGCGGCCGTGCGCTGGCCATGACCTTGTCGAAGGGCGCGCGGCCTTCATGGCGCACCAGATCGTCCGGGTCCTTGCCGTCGGGCAAAAGCGCAAAGCGCACGGTGCGCTCCGGCTTGATGAGCGGCAGGGCGAGATCGGCGGCGCGGTTGGCCGCACGGATGCCCGCCCCGTCGCCATCGAAGCACAGCACGGGCTCCGGCGTCATGCGCCACAGAAGGTCGAGCTGGTTTTCGGTCAGCGCCGTACCGAGCGGCGCCACCGCATTCTCGATGCCGGCCTGATGGAGCGCGATCACATCCATATAGCCTTCGACGGCGATGATCGTGCCGGTCGCCCGGTCGTCCTGGCCGGCGTTGCCGGCGCGGCCGGCCCCCTGCGCGGCCTTTCGGGCGCGGGCATGGTTGTAGAGCACGCTGCCCTTGTGGAAGAGCTCGGTCTCGTTGGAATTGAGATACTTCGCCGGCGCATCCGGCGACATGGCGCGGCCGCCGAAGGCGATGACCTTCTCGCGCACCGAATGGATGGGAAACATGATGCGGTCGCGGAAACGGTCGTAGGAAACGGGGATTTCGGGCCCGTGCACGACGAGCCCGCAGGCCTCGATCGCCTCCTTCGGCACGCCCTTGCGCGCCAGATGCTCCTTCAGCGCATTGCGGCTTTCCGGCGCATAGCCGAGGCGGAACGTCTCGATGGTGCGCCCCGTCAGGCCGCGGTCGCGCAGATAGGCGCGCGCCTTGGCGCCGGCCGGGGTCTGCAACTGGTCCTCGAAGAAGCGCGTCGCCATCTCCATGACCTCGACGAGGCCCATGCGCTCCTTTTCCCGCTGCTCGGCCTGCGGGTCGGGCTGGGGCATGGGCACGCCGGCAAGGTCGGCGATCTGCTGGACGGCCTCCGGGAAGGACAGCCCGTCGAGATCGGTGAGAAAGCGGAAATGATCGCCCGACACGCCGCAGCCGAAGCAATGATAGCGGCCCTTGCGATCCTCGCAGTGGAAGCTCGGCGACTTCTCGCCGTGGAACGGGCAGCAGGCCCAGTAATCGCCGCGCGAAACGTTGGTCTTCTTGCGATCCCAGGTCACGCGCCGGCCGATCACGTCCGAAATGGGAACGCGGTCACGGATCTCGTCTAGGAAGGCATTGGAAAAGCGCATGGTTACCTCGGTCGAGGTTCATATAACCACGCGGACGCCCCGCCGCCAGCGATAGTCCGTCACCCACAGCAATCCACAGGCGGCGGCACAAAGGAAAAGGGCGGCCAAAGCCGCCCTTCCCGTCTTACTTCAGCAGGTCCTTCACCACGCCGGAGGCCTTGGCGAAGTCCATCTGGCCCGGATAGCGCTCCTTGAGCACGGCCATGACCTTGCCCATGTCGCGCAGGCCCTGCGCGCCGATCTCGGTGATGACGCCCGATATCAGTTCGCGCACCTTCTCGTCGGAAAGCTGCTCGGGCAGGAAACCCTTGATGACGGCGATTTCCTGCTGTTCCTGGGCGGCGAGTTCCGGGCGGCCGTTATCGGCGAAGATCCTGGACGATTCCTCGCGCTGCTTGATCATCTTGGCGAGGATCTGCAACACCTCGTCGTCCTCGACGGGGCCCTTGCCCGCGCCGCGGTTGGCAATGTCGCGGTCCTTCAGCGTCGCCTGGATCAGGCGCAGCGTGGAGACACGGCAGGCGTCCTTTGCCTTGAGGGCTTCCTTCAGGTCGTTTGCGAAGATTTCGCGCATCATTTTCTCCATGAAAGGCCGCCGGCGCCGGATGCGCGACAGGCCCTTGTCGTCGTTCGATTGTGCATGCTCATAGACCGGCAACGGGCCCGACCGCAAACGGATTGCGTAAGCGCATGATTCAAAACGCTTTATAATTCCACGCAATCCACAGGCGGCGGTTGACCCCGCCATCCGCTTTGTCTATTTTCCGGCACCTGCACGAAATTTGGCAATCAGGGCGAACCAACGCGGGTTTCCGCGCGCCCTTGCCTGCGACCTCAAATGGTGCCTGGCCCCGCGGCTTTCAAGCCGGTGGCTCCGGTGCCGGAAACGGGATGAACATGACCTCGACCCCCGCATGGACCTCTGAAAAGCCGACCGCCCTGCTCGTGCTGGCCGACGGCACCGTCATCGAAGGCAAGGGCATCGGCGCCACCGGCAAGGTGACCGCGGAAGTCTGCTTCAACACGGCGCTGACGGGCTACCAGGAAATCCTGACCGATCCTTCCTATCTCGGGCAGATCGTCACCTTCACCTTCCCGCATATCGGCAATATCGGCGCCAATGACGAGGATATCGAGGACCTGACGCCGGCCGCCCGCCACGGCGCCGTCGGCACCATCTTCAAGGCCGACATCACCGATCCCTCGAACTACCGCTCGGCCAAGGACCTCGACGCCTGGCTGAAGGCCCGCGGCATCATCGGCCTGTCGGGCATCGATACGCGCGCGCTGACGGCCTGGATCCGCGAGAACGGCGCGCCGAACGCCGTCATCGCCCATGACCCGAACGGCGTCTTCGACATCGAGACGCTGAAGGCCGAAGCCAAGGCCTGGGGCGGCCTTGTCGGCCTCGACCTCGCCAAGGTCGCCTCTTCCGGCCAGTCCTCGCGCTGGAGCGAGAAGCCATGGGTGTGGAACGAAGGCTATGAAGACCTCGCCGACAGCGACGTGAAGTACCACATCGTGGCCCTCGACTACGGCGTGAAGCGCAACATCCTGCGCCTCTTCGCCGGCCTCGGCTGCAAGGTCACCGTCATGCCGGCTACATCAAGCGCCGATGACGTCCTGGCGCAGAAGCCCGACGGCATCTTCCTGTCCAACGGCCCGGGCGACCCGGCCGCGACGGGCGAATACGCCGTGCCGGTCATCAAGAAACTGATCGAAACCGGCCTGCCGATCTTCGGCATCTGCCTCGGCCACCAGATGCTCGGCCTCGCCGTCGGCGCCACCACCGAGAAGATGCACCAGGGCCACCATGGCGCGAACCACCCGGTCAAGGACCACACGACCGGCAAGGTGGAGATCGTCTCGATGAACCACGGCTTCGCCGTCGCCTCGTCGTCGCTGCCCGACGGCGTGGAGGAAACCCACATCTCGCTGTTCGACGGCACGAATTGCGGCTTGCGCCTCGTCGGCAAGCCGGTCTTCTCCGTGCAGCACCACCCGGAAGCCTCCCCCGGCCCGCAGGACAGCCACTACCTCTTCCGCCGCTTCATCAATCTGGTGCGCGCGAAGAAGGGCGAGGAAGCCCTGCCGGAACGCGCGTAAGGTTCCGACCTACGGAAACAGGAAGGCCCCGGACATGTCCGGGGCCTTTTCAGTTTGTGAATACACGTCAGTGCGCGCCGTCCATCAGACCCGCTGCCGCACGAGGCGGTAGAAGCGCCAGTTGAGCAGGACGGCTGCGGCGGCCAGCCCGCTGACGAAGCCGAACCAGATGCCGACCCCGCCGAAGCCCGCCGGGAAGGCCAGGAACCACGCACAGAAGAAACCGATCGGCCAATAGGAAATGAGGGCCAGCACCATCGGTATGCGCGTGTCCTTAAGGCCGCGCAGCAGGCCGGCGGCAATGGCCTGGAGGCCGTCGACCAGCTGGAAGAGGCCGGCGACCACCACGAAGGGGCCGGCGATCGCCAGCACCGCCGCCGAATCCTTGCCGGCCTTGTCGAGGAAGACAGCGGCGAGTTCGCGCGGAACGAGCGCAAAGAGCAGGCCGCCGAAGACCGCGATGGTCGCGGCGACGGCGAGCACCGCCCAGGACGCACGCACCACACCCAGACGATCGCCGCGCCCATGCGCCACGCCGACACGCACCGTGCCGGCCTGCGCAAGGCCGAGCGGGATCATGAAGGCGAGCGAGGCGAGCTGAAGCGCGATACCGTGGGCGGCAAGCTCCAGCGTGCCGAGACGGCCCATCAAAAGCGAGGCGCCGGTGAAGAGGCTTACTTCCGCCAGCATGGTCAGGCCGATCGGCAGCCCCAGTTGCACGACCTCCCGGAATGCGGCCCAGTCGGGCCGCCAGAAGCGCACGAAGAGCTCGTAGCGCCGCATGGCGGGCCGCGACTGGATGTAGGCGGTAATCAGCACGAAGCTGAGAAGGTTGACCCCGAAGGAGACCACGGCCGCTCCCTCGATGCCCCAGGCCGGAAAGCCGAAATGGCCGAGCACCAGCGCATAGGCGAAGAAGGCGTTGACCGTCAGGATGACGATCGTGACATAGAGCACGATGCCGGCGCGGCCATGCGCGCTGACAAGCCCGCGCAGCGTCATGAAGAGCAGTGCCGGCGCCATGCCCCAATGGGCGATCTTCAGGTAGCTGCCGGCGAGCGCCGCCACTTCGGGCTTCTGGCCGGCATAGAGCAGGATGCGCTCCGCATTGTAGAAGATCGGCATCATCAGTGCGGCATAGATCAGCACCACCCACATGCCCATGCGCACGGAACGGCGCACCGACACGGTGTCACCCCGGCCATAGGCCTGCGCCACCATGGGCATGACGGCATTGGCGAAGCCCGAACCCAGAATGAACAGCGTGAAGAAAAACTGGCTTCCCAGCACGATGGCCGCGAGATGCGCGGCACCCAGCCGGCCGAGGATCACCACATCGGTCGTGTGGATGCCGAGCTGCGCGAGCTGGGCGCCGATCAGCGGCACGCCAAGCGTCAAGGTTGCGCGGAAATGCGCGCGCCAGCTGTTGTCGGCGTGATGCGATGCGGTGTCCATGGTGGTTCTCACTTTCGCATCGCTTCCGATCACAAGTCCCGCCCGCGATCAATCGAATAGAATTGATGCTTTGATCAAAAAGACGAAAAGCGGCCCGAAACAGGCCGCTTCCGCACGGTTTCGTCGAAATGTCACGATTGAAAGCGCCTTCAAGCCGTTTCCGGCGCTGTTTTCGCCTTCGGGCCCGCACCCGCGCCGCGCAACGTCGTGATGAAGACGATGAGCCCGATGAACAGGATCGCTGCCGCCAGCGCATAGGGCGCGCCGGCAAAGGTGACCGGCGCCTTCGGGCCGGTGAAGTAGCTGAAGGCCTGGGTGAAGAGCAGCGGACCGATGACGGTGGTGATGCTGGATATGCTGGTGAGCGCGCCCTGCAACTCGCCCTGCGCGGATGGCGGAACGCGTGCCGCCGCTATCGAGCGCAGCGGCGGGTCGGCGAGGCTTTCGAGCGCCGTCAGCACGATCACCACATAGACCATCCAGCCCTGCCAGGCCGCGGCATAGCCGCAAAGGCCGAGGACGGAAAAGCAGATGCCGACGACCGCCGTGCGGTATTCGCCGATGCGCGGCACGATGCGCGGCAGCACGAAGCCCATGACCAGCGCCCCGCCGATGCCGAAGACGCCGAGCGACAGGCCGATCTGGCCTTCGCTCCAGCCGTAGCGCAAGGCGGCGACGAAGGGCCAGACGGCCGGATAGACGGCATGCGCCAGCCCGTAGCAGAACAGCACGACGCCCACCCACAGCACGCCGGGATGGTTGCGCATCTGAAGCAGCGCGCCGAGCGGATTGGCGCGGGCGAGTTCGAACCGGCGGCGGTTCTTCGGCGCGAGGCTTTCCGGCAGCAGGATGCAGGCGGCGACGAAATTGAGGAAGGCGATCGCGGCGGCGCCGTAGAAGGGGATGCGCGGGCCGAATTCCCCGAGCACGCCGCCGATCACGGGTCCGATCACGAAGCCGGTGCCGAACGCGATGCCCATCAGGCCGAAATTCTTCGCCCGCGTCTCGTCGTCGGAGACATCGGCGATAAAGGCGGCGGCCGTCGAGAAGCTCGCTCCGCTGATGCCCGCCAGCACGCGGCCGGCAAACAGCATCCAATAGCTCGTCGCCAGCGCGCAGATCAGGTTGTCGATGGCGAAGGTCAGGATGCAGGCCAAAAGCACCGGCCGGCGCCCGAAGCGATCCGAGAGATTGCCGATGAGCGGCGCGAAGAGGAACTGCATGCCGGCATAGACGAGCAGCAGCCACCCGCCGTCGATGGCCGCCTGGCTGATATCGTCGCCGGTCAGTTCGTGCAGATAGGTGGGCAGCACCGGCACGACGATGGCGATGCCGATCACGTCGAGGAACATGATCATGAAGACGAGAAAGAGCCCGCGCCGGGTGGACCTGGCATCGACCATGAAGAGACCTCGAACGAAAACACCCGCCATCGGGCGCGGAAATGTCAGGCCGCGACTTCTATTTCAGTTTTCCGGGCGAAACAATCCATGAACATCGCAAATCGCCGCCCGCTCCAACGAAAAACCCTCCGGCCAGGCAGACCGGAGGGTTTTCGTTGACGATGGATCGACGGGATCAGACGTCGCCCTTGAAGGTGTCGCACTGATCGACGCGGCCGGTATCGAAGCCGCGCTTGAACCAGCGGCGGCGCTGTTCGGACGTGCCGTGGTTGAAGCTCTCGGGCACGACATAGCCCTGCATGCGCTTCTGGATCGTATCGTCGCCGATCTGGGTGGCGGCGTTCAGCGCCTCGTCGAGGTCGCCCGCATCCAGCAGGCCCTTCTGCTGCGTGTACTTGCCCCAAATGCCGGCATAGCAATCCGCCTGAAGCTCGACGCGGACCGACATCTGGTTGGCTTCCTCCTGGCTCATGCGCTGGCGCTGCTGGTTGAAGCGCGGCAGCACGCCGGTGAGGTTCTGCACGTGATGGCCGACCTCATGGGCGACGACATAGGCCTGGGCGAAATCTCCGGCCGCATCGAACTTGCTGGCGAGCTCGTCGAAGAAGCTCATGTCGAGATAGACCTTGCGGTCGCCGGGGCAATAGAACGGGCCGGATGCCGCCGACGCGAAGCCGCAGGCGGACTGGACCGAACCGGAGAAGAGCACCATCTTGGGCTCCTCGTAGCGCTCGCCGGCCGCCTGGAAGATGCCGTTCCAGGTGTCTTCCGTCTCGGCCAGAACCGTCGCCATGAAGGCCTTGGTTTCCTCTTCCTGCGGCGAGGTGCGCCGGTTGGCGCTTTCCGTCTGCTCGACACCGGGCACGCTGACCTGGCCGCCATTGCCCATGACCTGCAGCAGGTCGATGCCCATGGCCTTGAAGATGAAATAGATCACCACGAGGAAGATGATCGTGCCGATGCTCATGCCGCCGCCGGCACGACGCCCGCCGCCCATGGGAATGCGGAACCCGCCGCCGCGGCCGAACGGGTTGCCGCCACCCATGGAAGGCCCGGCTCCGCGCTGGTCCTCGATATTGTCCGACTGGCGACGACCTTTCCATTCCATGGCGCATTTCCCCGCATTGAATTGGCGACGAACGTTCACGACACGAATTCGTTCCTCAGCAACAGCTTATAGGGCGTGCCGGGCCCGCTTGCAAAACGAAAAGCGAGCGCCCGGCACCGTCTCCGAAGCGGCGCTGCAAAGATTTTTCGTCCACCCTGTCGGCCGGTCGCCGCATCGATCGTCTTTGGATATCATCCATCGATCAGGGCCAGGAGTAACCCCATGCGAAAGCTCATCGTCAGTGCATTCATCAGTCTCGATGGCGTCATGCAGGCGCCGGGCGGGCCGCAGGAGGATCCCATCGGCGGCTTCCGCTTCGGGGGCTGGGTCGCGCCCTATTTCGACGAGACGGCGGGCAGCGTCATCGACGAGCTGTTCGCCCGCCCCTTCGACCTGCTGCTCGGCCGCAAGACCTACGACATCTTCGCGGCCCATTGGCCCTATGCGGATGCGAACGACCCGATCGGCCCGCTCTTCGACCGTGTGACCAAATATGTCGCGACCCGCAACCCGGCCTTCCGCACGACCTGGCAGAACAGCCGGACGCTCGGCGCCGATGCCGTCGCGGCCGTGAAGGCGCTCAAGGGCGGCGACGGGCCGGATCTCCTCACGCAGGGCTCGCCCGATTTCCTCAGGACCCTGTTCGAAAACGACCTTGTCGACGAGATCAACGTCTTCGTCTTCCCCGTCATCCTCGGCAAGGGCAAGCGCCTGTTCGGCGATGCCTCCTTCCCGCGCGCCCTCACCCTTGAAAGCTCCAGGACGAGCCAGAACGGCATCGTCATCAGCCGCTATACCCGCGCCGGCGATGTCGCGACCGGCTCCTTCGAGTTCGACACGCCGACCGAGGCCGAACTGGAGCGCCGCCGCAACCTGACATGACTTGACCGCGCGCGCCTTCCCCGATCCAATCGGCGGCGAGGACAAGGGAGGACGGCATGAAGGCGGCGCGGCTCGAAGCGATCGGCGAATTTCACGTGCGCGCGGTGGAAACGCCCTCGCCCGGCCCGGACGAACTGCTCGTGCGGGTCGAAGCCGCCGGCATCTGCGGCACCGACCGCCACCTCCTGCACGGCACATTTCCCTGCAGGCCTCCGGTGACGCTCGGCCACGAATTCTCCGGCATCGTGGAGGCCGTCGGTGATGCCGTCATCGATTTCCGCCCCGGCATGCGCATCACCGGCAATCCCAACATCCATTGCGGGCGATGCGTGCAGTGCCGGCGCGGCCGCATCAATCTGTGCGAGAACCTGGAGGCCATCGGCATCCACCGCGACGGCGGCTTTGCGGACTATGTGCTGGTGCCGCAAAGGCAGGCCCATGAACTGCCGCTGTCCCTGCCGCCGGAACATGGCGCGTTCTGCGAGCCGCTGGCCTGCTGCCTGCACGGCATCGACATGGCCGGCATCCGGCCGGGCGGTTCCGTTATAGTGCTGGGTGGCGGCGTCATCGGTATGCTGGTGGTGCAGCTCGCAAGGCTGGCGGGCGCGACATCCGTCGTCCTCGTCACCCGCCAGGCCGCACGCCGTCAGCTGGCGGAAGCAACCGGGGCAACCGCGTCCTTCGATCCCGGCAGCGGCAACGTCATCGAGGGTATCGGCGGTCCCGATGGCCTGCTTCCCGGCGGCGCGGATGTCGTCATCGAATGCGCCGGCGTGGCGGAGACCATGGCGGACGCGCCGAAACTGGCGCGCAACGGCGGCACCGTCGTCATTCTCGGCGTGATGCCGCAGGGCGAGACGGTCGCCATCGAGCCGTTCGACCTGCTGTTCCGGGAAGTGCGCGTGCTGACCGCCTTCCTCAATCCCGATACCCATGCCCGCGCCGCCGCCCTGATCGCGGAAGGAACGATCCGGGTCGAGCCGCTGATCTCGCGCCGCATCGGCCTCGATGCCCTGCCGGACGCTCTGGCGAACCCGCCGCGGCCGGGAGAGGTGAAGGTGCTGGTCATGCCAGGACGTCGAGACTAGGCAAGCGCCTCGGCCGCCACGGTCTCCTCCAGCCATGCCGCGAAAGCCGACATGGCCGGGGTGAGGCTGCGCGATTGCAGGCGGGTCAGCCAGTAGCTGCCGAGCGCGACGCTGGTGTCGAAGGGCTGGACGACGGTGCCGGCCGAAAGCAGCCGGGAAAACATCAGCGGCGGAGCGAGGCCCACGCCCTCCCCCTGCAGCACCGCCTCCATCATGGCGAGCGAGGTGTCGAAGACGATGGCGTTCTGCGGCGGCGGGGTGCGCGGCAGGCCGGCGGCCTCGAACCAGCGCGTCCACTCGTCCCGCCGATAGGAGCGCAGCAGCGTCAGGCCGAGCAGGTCCTCCGGCGTTTTCAGCCCGCGCGCGATGGCGGGGATGGCGAGCACGGAAAGCGGCGCATCGAACAGCCTGACGGCATCCGTGCCGTGCCACGCGCCGGCCCCGAAGCGGATGGCGAAATCGAGCCCTTCGGCCGCGAGGTCGACACGGTTGTTGTTGGTCGAAAGCCTGATTTCCACGAAGGGATGGCGCTCGCGAAATGCAGCAAGGCGCGGCAGAAGCCAGCCGACGGCGAAGGTGCCGACCGCACCGACCGTCAGGATTTCCCGCACATGACCGCCCCGGAACCGCTCCACGACATCGGCCATGCGATCGAAACTGTCGCGCAGCACCGGCAACAGGCTCTCGCCCTCCGCGGTGATCATCAGCCCGCGCGGCAGCCGCTTGAAGAGCACGACGTTCAGCTGTTCCTCCAGGCTCTTCACCTGGTGGCTGACCGCCGCCTGCGTCACGTTCAGCTCGATGGCGGCGCGGGTGAAGGAGAGATGACGTGCCGACGCCTCGAAGGCGCGGAACGCGTTCAGCGGCAGATAGGGCCGAACCATGGCAATGCCCCAATTTTCCTAATGGCTGAGACCAGTATTGATCTTTTGTCCCGGCATCAGATCATTGCTATCCACAATACGCAAGCCATTCAGAATTCAAGGAAACCGTGATGGATATCCGTCTTTTCGCGGCCGGCGCCCTGCTGGCTGCAAGCCTCTGCACGCCGGCCGAAGCCCGCATTATTTGTACCATCGTGACCGATGCCGCAGACGGCGCGGTGATTCTGGAGAAGGGCGACTGCAAGACGCGCGTGACGCCCGCCTCCACCTTCAAGGTGCCGCTCGCCGTGATGGGCTACGACGCCGGCTTTCTGGAAAATGCGGAGGAACCGGTCCTGCCCTTCATGAAGGGCTATCCGGACTGGGGCGGCGACAACTGGCGCCAGCCGACAACGCCGAAGCGCTGGATGGAATTTTCGGTCGTCTGGTATTCGCAGCGCATCACCGAATTCCTCGGCTACGAGCAGCTGCGCGACTATGCGGATGCCTTCGGCTACGGCAATGGCGACATGACGGGCGATCCCGGCAAGGACAACGGGCTGGAGCGGGCCTGGATCGCGTCCTCTTTGAAAATATCGCCGCGCGAGCAGGTCGCGTTCCTGGCCAAGCTCGTCAATCACGAACTGCCCGTCTCCGCCGACGCCATGGACGCGGCCATGGAGATCGTCGAAGGAAAGGACATTGCCGACGGCTGGCGCGTGCAGGGCAAGACCGGCATGGCCTATCCCCGCAAGGCGGACGGCAATTTCGATTATGCGAGGCCCTGGGGCTGGTATGTCGGCTGGGCGCGGCGCGACGACCGCACCGTCGTTTTCGCCCGTCTGTTGCAGGACGAGAAGAAGCAGGAACCGCGCACCAGCCTGCGCGCCCGCGACGGCATCCTCGCCGAACTGCCGGCCATTCTGGCGAAGAATTGAGGCCCGTCGCTCCCCGCTCCGGCGCGGGGAGCGCGCACCCTCCCGCCGCCGCCCCGAGCGGCTGATCCGGCGCGCCGCATTTTTCCTGTCGACGGGGCAATTTTCGGGGTTCCGCTCGCCCCTGCATTTGCCTATAAGCCGCTTCTAGCCTTGAAAGACCACTTTTGCGCGCCCGGCCCGGTGAACCCATCGCCATGCCGGTTTTTCGCGCACGCGGCAAAGCGGAAGAACGGATAGAGATATGCCCAAGCGCCAAGATTTGAAATCGATCCTCATCATCGGCGCGGGGCCGATCGTCATCGGTCAGGCCTGTGAATTCGATTATTCCGGCACGCAGGCCTGCAAGGCGCTGAAAGAGGAAGGCTACCGGGTCATCCTCGTGAACTCCAACCCGGCAACGATCATGACCGATCCGGGCCTGGCCGACGCCACTTACGTCGAGCCGATCACGCCTGAGGTCGTCGCCAAGATCATCGCCAAGGAACGCCCGGACGCGCTGCTGCCCACCATGGGCGGCCAGACGGCGCTCAACACCGCGCTCTCCTTGAAGCGCATGGGCGTTCTCGACCGCTACAATGTGGAGATGATCGGCGCCAAGCCCGCCGCCATCGACATGGCCGAGGACCGCGCGCTGTTCCGCGAGGCGATGGCCCGCATCGGCCTGGAAACGCCGAAATCGCTGCTCGCCAACGCCACCGAGATCAAGGACCAGGACCGCAAGGTTCATGAGGCCGAGCGCGCCAAGCTGAAGGCCGAACTGTCCGGCGATGCGCTCGACAAGGCGCTGGACGAGCTGGAAAACCAGTGGAACCTCGGCGAGACCGACCGCAAGCAGCGCTATATGAGCCACGCCATGGCGATCGGCGCTCAGGCGCTCGACGAGATCGGCCTGCCCGCCATCATCCGCCCGTCCTTCACGCTCGGCGGCACCGGCGGCGGCATCGCCTACAACCGCTCGGAATTCTTCGAGATCGTCAATTCCGGCCTCGACGCCTCGCCGACCACCGAAGTGCTGATCGAAGAATCCGTGCTCGGCTGGAAGGAGTATGAGATGGAGGTCGTCCGCGACAAGGCGGACAACTGCATCATCATCTGCTCCATCGAGAACATCGACCCGATGGGCGTTCATACGGGCGACTCGATCACCGTCGCGCCGGCCTTGACCCTGACGGACAAGGAATACCAGATCATGCGCAACGCCTCGATTGCGGTTCTGCGCGAGATCGGCGTGGAGACCGGCGGCTCGAACGTGCAGTTCGCCGTCAACCCGAAGAACGGCCGCCTCGTCGTCATCGAGATGAACCCGCGCGTTTCGCGCTCGTCGGCGCTGGCCTCCAAGGCCACCGGCTTCCCCATCGCCAAGATCGCGGCCAAGCTCGCCATCGGCTACACGCTCGACGAGCTGGAGAACGACATCACCGGTGGCGCGACACCGGCCTCCTTCGAACCGTCGATCGACTATGTCGTGACGAAGATCCCGCGCTTCGCCTTCGAAAAGTTCCCCGGCGCCGAGCCGACGCTGACCACCGCCATGAAGTCGGTCGGTGAGGTCATGGCCATCGGCCGTACCTTCGCCGAATCGCTGCAAAAGGCGCTGCGCGGGCTCGAAACCGGCCTGACCGGCCTGGACGAGATCGAGATCCCCGGCCTCGGCGACGGCAACGACAAGAACGCCATCCGCGCCGCCATCTCCACGCCGACGCCGGACCGCCTGCGCATGGTCGCCCAGGCGTTGCGCCTCGGCCTGTCGCTCGAGGAAGTGCACGAAGGCTCCAAGATCGACCCTTGGTTCCTCGAGCAGTTCAAGGCCATCGTCGACATGGAAGCGCGCATCCGCGAGCATGGCCTGCCTGATGATGCCGAGAACCTGCGCATGCTGAAGGCCATGGGCTTCTCCGACGCCCGCCTCGCCACGCTCTCCGGCAAGCGCCCGAAGGAAGTCGCGGAACTCCGCAACGGCCTCGACGTGCGCCCGGTCTTCAAGCGCATCGACACCTGCGCCGCCGAATTCGCCTCGCCGACCGCCTATATGTACTCGACCTACGAGACGCCGTTCGCCGGCGCCACGCGCTCGGAAGCCGGCATTTCCGACCGCAAGAAGGTCGTCATCCTCGGCGGCGGCCCGAACCGCATCGGCCAGGGCATTGAATTCGACTATTGCTGCTGCCACGCCGCCTTCGCACTGAAGGATGCCGGCTATGAGGCGATCATGGTCAACTGCAACCCGGAAACCGTCTCGACCGACTACGACACGTCGGACCGTCTCTACTTCGAGCCGCTGACGGCCGAAGACGTCATCGAGATCCTGAAGGCCGAGCAGACCAATGGCGAACTCGTCGGCGTCATCGTGCAGTTCGGCGGCCAGACCCCACTGAAGCTCGCCGAAGCGCTGGAAAAGAACGGCATCCCGATCCTCGGCACCGCGCCCGACATGATCGACCTGGCCGAAGACCGCGACCGCTTCCAGAAGCTCTTGCAGAAGCTGGACCTGACCCAGCCGAACAACGGCATCGCCTATTCCGTCGAACAGGCCCGCCTGATCGCAGGCGAGATCGGCTTCCCGCTCGTCGTGCGCCCGTCCTACGTGCTCGGCGGCCGCGCCATGCAGATCATCCATTCGGAATCGATGTTGCAGACCTACCTGCTCGACACCGTGCCGGAACTGGTGCCCGAGGACATCAAGCAGCGCTACCCGAACGACAAGACCGGCCAGATCAACACCCTGCTCGGCAAGAACCCGCTGCTCTTCGACAGCTACCTGTCGAATGCCGTGGAAGTCGACGTCGACGCGCTTTGCGATGGCAAGGACGTTTTCGTCTCCGGCATCATGGAGCATATCGAGGAAGCCGGCATCCATTCGGGCGACTCGGCCTGCTCGCTGCCGGTCCACACGCTCTCCAACGAGATCGTCGACGAGCTGGAGCGCCAGACGAAAGCCCTTGCAAAGGCGCTCAATGTCGGCGGCCTGATGAACGTGCAATACGCCATCAAGGACGGCACGATCTACGTTCTGGAAGTCAACCCGCGCGCCTCGCGCACGGTGCCCTTCGTGGCGAAGACCATCGGTGCGCCGATCGCCAAGATCGCCGCCCGCGTCATGGCCGGTGAAGGCCTCGATGCGGCGATTGCCGCCTATGGCAAGAAGCCCGACCCGCGCAACCTCAAGCACATCGCCGTGAAGGAAGCCGTGTTCCCCTTCGCCCGCTTCCCGGGCGTCGATACGCTGCTCGGCCCGGAAATGCGCTCGACCGGCGAGGTCATCGGCCTCGACACCGACTTCGCGCTGGCCTTCGCCAAGTCGCAGCTCGGCGCCGGCGTCGACCTGCCGCGCGAAGGCACGGTCTTCGTGTCGGTGCGCGACGAGGACAAGGACCGCGTGCTCGCCGCCATCAACATCCTGACGGGCATCGGCTTCAAGGTGATGGCAACGTCGGGCACCGCCCGCTTCCTCGCCGAAAAGGGCATCGAGGCCATCAAGATCAACAAGGTGCAGGAAGGCCGTCCGCATATCGAGGACGCCATCCGCAACCGCCAGGTCCAGCTGGTCATCAACACGACCGACGGCAACAAGGCGATCTCGGATTCGAAATCGCTGCGCCGCGCCGCGCTGATGCAGAAGGTGCCCTACTACACGACCATGGCCGGCGCGCTCGCCGCCGCCCAGGCCATCCAGGCCCTCAAGCAGGGCCAGCTGGAAGTGCGTCCGTTGCAGGCGTATTTCTGACAACAAGGCGGGCCGAACCGGCCCCCTCATCCGCCCTCCGGCACCTTCTCCCCGCCGGGGAGAAGGAAGAAGGATGCTACGTCTCATTTCCCCTTCTCCCCGTGGGGAGAAGGTGGCCGAAAGGCCGGATGAGGGGGTAAGCGCCTCCCAAGGATAACTGCCACAACGATATGGATCGGCCACCTAGGCCGCCATCATCTCCGAGAGATGCCGCACCATCTGCATGTCCTCGATGAAGAGGGTGTGTTGGCGTTTACGTTCGGCTTCATCTGGCAGGCGCAGCAGGAAGGACGGGTGGATGGTCGGGTAGAGCACGACGTCGCCCTGCATGGTGATCGGCTTGCCGCGCAACTGGCTGAGCGGCTTGCGTTCGCCGCTGAGCGCAAAGACGGCGGTCGCGCCGAGCGCCACGATGAGCTTCGGCTTGACGAGCTCCACCTCCTTGGCCAGCCACCAGCGGCAATGTTCGATTTCGTTGCGGTCGGGCTTCTGGTGGATACGGCGCTTGCCGCGCGGCTCGTATTTGAAGTGTTTCACCGCATTGGTGAGGTAAAGCGTATTGCGCGCGATGTCGGCCTCTTTCAGCACGGCATCGAACACCTTGCCCGCCGGGCCGACGAAGGGGCGGCCGGCCAGGTCCTCCTGGTCGCCCGGCTGCTCGCCGACCATCATGATGCGGGCATCCGGCGGCCCCTCCCCGAACACGGTCTGGGTGGCCGTGCAATGCAAGGGACAGCGCTGGCAGCGGCGCGCCTCCTCGCGAAGCCCGTCGATGGTGTCGGCCCCGGCCGGCACGATCTGCGGCAGCGCCGGCGCATTCTCGCGCAGGCGATAGTGGAAGAGCGGCGGGTCGCTTGCGGCGCGCTCGGCCATGGCGCGCACATTCGCCTCGGCATTGGCGATGAGTTCCGGGATCAGGTCGGCTTCGGGCAGATGACGCCAGTATTTCTTCGGCATCTCCGCCTGCATGGCCTTCAGCTTCAGCCGCGCCGGATTGAAGATGCTGGCATAATAGGTGCGCCACAGATCGTCCGTCGGGTCGCCATGGCCGGGGTTGTCGCCCGGACGCGTATCGAAGATCAGGCTCTCGCCATCCCAGCTCGCCGTACCCTTGGGCGTGGCGATGATCCAGTCCATGTCGGCAAAGCGCCGCCGGAAGAAGGGGGCGGTGCGGGCCACGATGAAATGCGACGGTTCGAACCAGGCGAAGAAGCGCCGCCGCCCCTCCACCTCGCCGGGGATTTCCTTGAAACGCACGAAGGCCGTCATCTTGTGGCTGTCGCGATGGATGTTCTTGGCCAGGATCCGCGCCCAGGCGACATCCTTGTCGGCCGAAAGCTCCAGCAGCCGCTTGTCGGATTGCAGCCGCCAGAGCAGCCGGTAGAGCAGATGGAACCGGCCCGGCTCCGTATGGCAGACGACCGCCTCGGCCAGCGGCAGGAAGGCCGGCGGCACGGTGAGCGGCGGCGCCGTGGCTGAAGGCGCGGGCAATTCGGGGGCCGCGACCTCGAACAGCTCTTCCGATCCGTTGACCCGCCAGTCGACCTCGCGCGGCGAGATGCCGGCGGCAGCGAGTGCGCGCGCGGCATCGCGCCATTCGGAAAAATCACCCCGGCCAAGGAGAGGGATCGTGTGCATCAGAGCAACGAAAGCTGTTCCGGTTTGCGCGCAAACAGCGTCTTCAGGTCCGCGCGGTCGGCAAGCTGCCGCGGGGTCCAGCCTTCCGCCTCGATGAAGGCGCGCACCTTGCGCAGCGAAACGCCGAGCCGCGCCAGGTCCTCCAGCCGCAGGCGCCGGAAACGCCGGCTGGACAGGATGGCCGTCACCGTCTTGGTGCCCATGCCCGGAACCCGCAGCAGCATCTCGCGCTCCGCCCGGTTCACATCGACGGGAAAGCGCGCACGGTTGGCGAGCGCCCAGGCAAGCTTGGGATCCATGTCGAGATCGAGCATGCCGCCGGTTGCCGATGTGATCTCGTCTACTCCGAAGCCGTAGAAGCGATAGAGCCAGTCCGCCTGGTACAGCCGGTGCTCGCGCACCAGTGGCGGCTTGATCAGAGGCAGCGCACGCGAAGCATCGGGAATGGGGCTGAAGGCGGAATAATAGACCCGTTTCAGCCCGTAGCTGCCGTAAAGCCGCGCGCTGGTCTTGAGAATGGTCGCATCATCGGCGCCATCGGCACCGACGATCATCTGCGTGCTTTGGCCGCCGGGCACGAACCGCTTGCGCTGCTTCGTGCGCAGCGTCGGTTCGCCGGCCGCCTCGATCTTGCGGCGCAGGTCGCCCATGGCACGCCGAATGCCGTCCGGCCGCTTTTCCGGCGCGAAACGCCCGATTCCGGCATCCGTCGGCAGCTCGATATTGAGCGACAGGCGATCGGCATAGAGCCCCGCCTCCTCGATGAGCTCAGGCGCGGCATCGGGAATGGACTTGAGGTGGATGTAACCGCGAAAGCCGTGCACGGTGCGCAGGTCGCGCACCACCCGCACCATTTCCCCCATCGTATGATCGGGCGAGCGGATGATGCCCGACGACAGGAACAGCCCCTCGATATAATTGCGCCGGTAGAATTCCAGCGTCAGCCAGACCACCTCGTCCGGCGTGAAGCGCGCGCGCTCCACATTGCTGGAGGAGCGGTTGATGCAATAGGCGCAATCGAAAACGCAGAAATTGGTGAGCAGGATCTTCAAGAGCGAAATGCACCGTCCATCCGGCGCATAGGCGTGGCAGATCCCCGCCCCCTCCGTGGAGCCAAGGCCTCCCGACTTCACGGAGTCGCGTTTTTCCGTTCCGCTCGATGCGCAAGAGGCATCGTATTTGGCGGCATCCGAAAGAATGGCCAAACGTTCCTGCAGCGATTTCTTCATATTTGTTCACTATATGTTCTAATGAAGTGAGTCAACGGAAAACGGCGGGGTCGGCGGCTCAGTAGCCGCCGACGATGGGGAGCACCTCGCCGGTGATGTAACTGGAGCACTGCGGCGACGCGAGGAAGACATAGGCGGGCGCAAGCTCCTCCGGCTGGGCGGGCCGCTTCATCGGCGTCTGCGCACCGAATTTCGAGACATCCTCGGCTTCCTTGTCGGAGGGGTTGAGCGGCGTCCAGACCGGTCCCGGCGCGACCGCGTTCACGCGAATGCCGCGCGGCACCAGCTGGCTGGCAAGCGAACGGGTAAAGGCGTGAATGCCGCCCTTCGTCGTCGAGTAGTCGATGAGGTCCTTCGACCCTTCAAGCCCGGTGACGGAGCCCGTGTTGATGATCGCCGAGCCCGGCTCCATATGGGGAATGGCGGCCTGCGCCATATAGAAGTAGCCGTAGAGATTGGTCTTCAGGGTCTCGTCGAAATGCTCCTCGGTGAGATCGAGGATATCCTTGCTGTGGACCTGGAAGGCGGCATTGTTGACGAGCACATCGAGCCGGCCGAGATCGCGCACCACACATTTCACCGTCTGGACGCAGAACGCCTTGTCCTTGACGTCGCCGGCAAAGGCGATGCAGCGGCGCCCTTCGGCTTCCACGGCGGCGATGGTATCCTTCGCATCCCGGCCCTCGGCGAGATGGCAGATGGCGATATCAGCGCCTTCCCGCGCATAGAGCACCGCGACCGACCGGCCGATGCCGGAATCACCGCCCGTGATGAGCGCGACCTTCCCTTCCAGCTTGCCCGATCCCTTGTAGAAGGGCGCATCATACATCGGTGGCGGATCGAGCTCCGCCTCCAAGCCGGGTTTCGGCTGGTGCTGCCTGGGAAAAGGCGGCACGGGATAAAGGCGCGCGCCGGCCTGCATGGCCTCCGGCTCCTGGCTGCCGCCCTTGCGGTCGGCCTTGGCCACATCCTCCTGGATATCGCGCTGCTTGGCAGCCGTTCTTGCGGATTGGTGGGGAGTCATGACAGCCTCCTCAAAGCTGGGTGGGGCGGATATTGTCGACGCGGACGGTGCCGTCGACGACCCCGCGCGGACCGTCGACCGAATAGGACGGGTTCGTCTCGTCGATGACGGTGTAGAGCTTCTCGTTGCGGAAGGCGCTCGACGACGTCGTGGAATTGCCGTCGCCGGGAAGCGCATCGATTTCAGTGAAATCCAGCTCCGCTTCCGCCGCCACGACACGCGCGTCGCCGCTGGAGCGGGCGCGCACCACGACTTCACCCTGGTTGGGCGCGTTGTCCCAGTTGGTGTCGGAAGCCGCCGCGACCGGGACGAGCCGGTAGAGCTTCAGCTGCTCGACATCGGAATAATCCGCAACCGGTGCTTCCCTATCCTGCCGCGGTGCGTTTTCGTCGAAGCCGGCCGACCAATCCGCATCCGGCGCCGGCGTTCCGGGCGGCGTGCGATGCGCCGTCGCATCGTCGCTGCCGGTGATGACGCGCGGCTTGGCGCTTACAACGCCGTCATTGGTGCCGCCCGCCTGCGAAACGGCAAACTGCGGAACGGCATCGGCCTCGACCGTCGTCCTGCGCCCTGTCTGCGCGGACACCACATTGCCGGAACCGGCAACGGGCACCACGGGAACCGCCGGCTCATCCTTTTCCTGATAACCCGCTTTGCGGCGGCCTTCGTCATGCAGCGCCTGACTGCCGGAAACCTCGCCGGCGAGTTGCTTGAAATAACCGGATATCTTGTGCATCACGCTCATGGTCTTTCCTCACAATCTGGTTTCGAGACGCGCCATCGCCGCCTTGAGGATCGCGCGCAGTTCGTCATCGGCGATCTGCTGGGCGGCGAAGGCCGGATCGGGGTCGCTGCCCGGATCCTCCTCGTGGTCGATGACCGTTTCATTGTCGCGCGCCATGGCGACAAGCGCCTCGCGCGCCGCGGGAATGGCGGCCATGACGGAGATGAGTTCCACCAGCAGGCGCCTGTGTGCGTTGATCCTGCCTTCCAGATGAATCGTGTCGTCAATGGCCATTGTTGCCTCCTGCCTGAACGGCTAACGGAAGCCCTGCACGAATGTTCCGACCGGTGAACGTCTTCCCCCTGCGGCGAAAAAACTGGCTTTCGGAACAGGCAATCTGTTATAAGGGGCGTTCGAATGTTTCAGACGGTTCCGGGGATTCCTCTCCGGAGACCGTTTTCTTTTGCGTTCACGCGGGTCGAAATCCGCGTGGTGCACTCTGAAGGACGGGATAAAAATGGTTGAAAAGGTGCCGATGACTCAGGGCGGTTTCGTCAAGCTGCAGGAGGAACTGCGCTGGCGTCAGCAGGAAGAGCGTCCGCGAATCATTGAAGCGATTGCCGAGGCGCGCGCCCATGGCGACCTGTCGGAAAACGCCGAGTACCACGCGGCCAAGGAAGCCCAGAGCCACAATGAAGGCCGCATCACGGAGCTGGAGGATTTCGTCGCCCGCGCCGAGGTCATCGACCTCTCCAAGATGTCCGGCGACAAGATCAAGTTCGGCGCACGGGTGAAGCTCGTCGACGAGGATACCGAGGAGGAAAAGGTCTACCAGATCGTCGGCGACCAGGAAGCCGATGTGAAGCAGGGCCGCATTTCCATCTCCTCGCCCATCGCCCGCGCCCTCATCGGCAAGGAAGTCGGCGACTCGATCGAGGTGAACGCTCCAGGCGGCGCCAAGGCCTACGAAATCCTCGCCGTGACCTGGGGCTGAACCCTCCCTCCATGGCATACATAAAGGACATGCAGGACGTCGAGGTCATCGCGCCGAACTTCAAGCGGCGGCTGTCCGGCGTGACGTCCACGATCATCCAGCTTGTCCCCGTACAGAACCGGCTCGGCCAGAAGGTTTCCACCCTCGGGCCTGGCTTGCCCGCCAGCCTGCCGTCGATGCGCTGGCGCCACCTTCTTTCCCTCTGGAAGGCGCCGGCGCAGAAGCCGTTCCGTGTCTGGCACGCCCGGCGCAATCTCGAAATGCTGCCGGGCATTCTGATGCGCGATCTGTTGCGCATGAAGCTCAGGCTGGTCTTCACTTCCGCCTCGCAGCGTGCCCACAGCGGCTGGACCCGTTTCCTCGTCTCGAAGATGGATGCGGTCGTCGCGACCAGTGAAAAGACGGCGTCCTATCTGCGTGTCCCCAATACCGTCGTCCTGCACGGCATCGATATCGCCCGTTTCTCGCCGCCGGCCGACAAGGCCGCGGCAAAGAAGGCCTGCGGACTGGATGGAAGCCGGAAATTCGTCGGCTGCTTCGGCCGCGTGCGCCACCAGAAGGGCACCGACCTCTTCGTCGATGCGATGATCGCGCTGCTGCCGCAACGGCCAGCCTGGTCGGCCATCGTCGCGGGCCGGACCACGCCGCAGCACGCCGCCTTCGAGGCGGAACTGAAGCGCAAGGTCGAGAATGCCGGCCTGTCCGACCGCATCCTCTTCATCGGCGAGCACACCAATATCAATGACTGGTACCGGGCGCTGGATCTGTTCATCGCGCCACAGCGATGGGAAGGGTTCGGCCTCACCCCGCTCGAGGCGATGGCAAGCGGCGTTCCCGTCGTCGCGACGGATGTGGGGGCCTTCAGCGAGCAGATCGTGCGCGGCGCGGACGAGACCGGCACGCTCATCGCCGCAAATGATCTGTCGGCGATGACCTCGGCGGCTGCGGCCCTGATGGACGACGATGCCCGCCGTGAGGCCGCCGGCGAACGGGCACGACACCATGTCGCGACCCATTTTGCGATCGAGAACGAAGCCCGGCGGCTGGGCGAAGTCTATGCCCGCGCGATCGGGCGTTGAGCGGGCTTAAAGCGCAACCAGTCCGACCTTCTTGACCTGGCGGATCGTCAGCATGGTGCGCACCGTATCGACCTGCGCATTCGCGGTCAGTTCCTCGATGACGAAATCCTGGAAGCGGGTGAGGTTTTCCGCCACGCAATGCAGCAGGTAATCGCTGTCGCCGGACACCATCCAGGCCTGCCGCACCATCGGCCATTCGCCGGTGGCCGCCGCGAAGGCCTTGAGATTGGCTTCCGACTGGTGCTTGAGCCCGACCATGCAGAAGGCGACGAGATCGTAGCCGAGCGCCGGCGCGTTCAGGAGCGCCGTATAGCCCTCGATGATGCCTGCCTCCTCCAGCTTGCGCACGCGGCGCAGGCAGGGTGGCGCGGAAATGCCGGCGCGCGCGGCAAGCTCCACATTGGTCATCCGGCCATCCGCCTGAAGCTCCTTCAGGATACGGATGTCGATGGCATCGAGTTCGGCACGAAACATGGAAATTTACAGACCTTTCGGGAGGGCGACCGGAAGTGATCCGAATCGGCGCAACAGCGCAACATTGTTACTGCAAGAGGCACAAATATGTCACGGGGGTCCGCTTGCTTGTTGGCAACGGCCCGCGCGCACTTGAAACTCGCGGCAGTCCCCTCATAAATGAGAGCTGAACATCGATAATGCTGGCCTTGGCCTGCGCGACGACGCCGCGCGGCGGGCCGATTGGGGCAGAACGCCCCGGAAGGAACGACCATGTCCGCCGCCTCCGCGAATTCGCGCCACGTCAAGGTGCTGATCATCGGCTCCGGCCCCGCCGGCTACACCGCCGCCATCTACACGGCCCGCGCCATGCTGGAACCCGTGCTGATCGCCGGCATGGAACAGGGCGGCCAGCTGATGATCACCACGGATGTGGAAAACTATCCGGGCTATGCCGATCCGGTGCAGGGCCCGTGGATGATGGAGCAGATGCTCAAGCAGGCGAGCCATGTCGGCGCCGAGATCGTCAACGACCTCGTGACCAATGTCGACCTCGACGTGCGCCCCTTCCGCATCTCCACCGACAGCGGCACCCAATGGACCGCCGACGCGCTGATCATCGCCACCGGCGCCAAGGCCAAGTGGCTGGGCATCGAGACCGAACACAAGTTCATGGGCTTCGGCGTTTCTGCCTGCGCGACCTGCGACGGCTTCTTCTACCGCAACAAGGACGTCATCGTCGTGGGCGGCGGCAACTCGGCCGTGGAAGAAGCGCTCTACCTCGCCAACCTCGCAAAAACCGTGACCGTCGTGCACCGCCGCGACACCTTCCGGGCCGAGCGCATCCTGCAGGAGCGCCTCTTCGCCAAGGAGAACGTCAGGATCGTCTGGGACCACGAGGTTCTGGAATATCTCGGCGCGGACCCCAAGCCGCCGATGCCGGCCTCCGTCAACGGCGTGCGCCTGCGCAACGTCAAGACGGGCGACATCAGTGACATGGCGACCGACGGTGTCTTCGTGGCGATCGGCCATGCGCCGGCCGTCGAACTCTTCAAGGGCAAGCTGCGCCTGAAGCCGAACGGCTACCTGTGGACCGCACCCGATTCCACGGCGACGGACGTGCCGGGCGTTTTTGCCGCAGGCGACGTCACCGACGACATCTATCGCCAGGCCGTGACGGCCGCCGGGATGGGCTGCATGGCCGCCCTGGAAACCGAAAAGTACCTTGCAGGTCATATGCCTGTCGCAATTGCGGCCGAGTAGAAGCCGCCAACCAAGGGAGGCGGGCACCACCCGACCTCCCACGTGGGAACAGTTGAATCAGCGACCGAGCGGGAGACGTCGTCTGCCCGCAGGAGGGACTTATGGGGGATAGAATGCCGCTCGATTGGGACAAGCTGCGGATATTTCACGCCGCGGCCGAGGCCGGCTCGTTCACGCATGCGGCGGACAAGCTGCACCTGTCTCAATCGGCCATCAGCCGGCAGGTCAGTGCGCTGGAGCAGGATGTCGGCATCAAGCTGTTCCACCGCCATGCGCGCGGGCTGATCCTCACCGAGCAGGGCGAAATCCTCTATCGCACCGCGCACGACGTGCTGATGAAGCTCGAAGGCGTGCGCGTCCAGCTGACGGAAAACACCGAAAAGCCGAGCGGCAAGCTGCGCATCACCACGACCGTCGGCCTCGGTCAGGGCTGGCTGACCGACAAGGTGCAGGAATTCCTCGCGCTCTATCCCGACATGCAGGTCCAGCTCATCCTCGACAACGAGGAGCTGGACGTGAACATGCGCCACGCCGACTGCGCCATCCGCCTGCGCGAACCGCAGCAGTCGGATCTCATCCAGCGGCGGCTCTTCACGGTGCACATGCATATCTATGCCGCGCCGTCCTACATCAACCGCTACGGCGAACCGCAGTCGATCGACGACCTCGACAATCACAGGATCATCACCTTCGGCGAGCCGGCACCCAACTACCTGCTCGACGTCAACTGGCTGGAGATCGCCGGGCGTGATTCGGACAATCCCCGCCCCTCCATCCTGCAAATCAACAGCCAGACCTCGATCAAGCGCGCCTGCCTGCTGGGTATAGGCGTCGCAATGCTTCCCGATTACATCGTCGGACGCGACCCGGGGCTGCTTCAGCTTCCGCTGAGCGCGGATATTCCCTCCTTCGACACCTATTTCTGCTATCCAAGTGAAATGAAAAACTCGGCGAAACTCAAGGTTTTCAGGGATTTCATCGTCGCCAAGGCGCGCAACTGGAACTTCTGAGCAAGACCTGCGCCTCATGCATGGCTGGCATGCACATAAAATGGTTGCCGCTTGCTCAAAAAACCATCATATCGCGCCCAGCTGATGCATTTCGGTGGCTTTTTCCTCCCAGTGCCACCGCACCAGCTGTTCCCCTCTGGAGGTTTTATTACCTTCAAAACTATAAAGGGCCCAAGTTGATCTTGTGGCCCTCTTTTTTTGCCTTTCATTAACCAAGTTGGAATTTCCAAGTTTCTCGCAAAACTTGGCACGCGTTTGCCTTGAAGAAACGCAAGCGCTGCCCCATATTCATCTCAGCCAACGCACTTGCGGTCTTTCTCCTCCCAGTACCGCGCGCTGGCTGTTCCCCTCTGGAGGTTCTTGACCTTCAAACTTTGCAGGGCCCAGGCTTATGCTTGTGGCCCTCTTTTTTTGCCCTGCCCCTCGTCCTGCCCCTTGTATCGCGCAAACACGATCCCAATATCGGATAAAAGCGATATACACCGATCGGACGCAACAGGCATGACCGCCCCCGAAACCGACACAGACGAGATCCTGAAGGCGCTTGCCCATCCCACGCGGCTGGAGATCCTTGCCTGGCTGAAGGAGCCGCAGGCCTATTTCGCCGGTCAGGAGCATCCGCTGGATTTCGGCGTCTGCGCCGGACAGATCGAAAAGCGCTGCGATCTTTCGCAATCCACCGTTTCCGCCCATCTCGCCACATTGCAGCGCGCCGGTCTCGTGACGACGCGCAAGGTCGGCCAGTGGGTGTTCTTCAGACGCGACGAAGACAAGATCGCGGCGTTTCTCCACCACATCAACAGCACTCTCGAGCCGGCATCCAGCCAGAAAAAGGATACTCCATGACCTCGCTCTTCGACCCTATCAAGATCGGCGACATCCAGCTTGCCAACCGTATCGTCATGGCGCCGCTGACGCGCAACCGCTCTCCGGGCGCGGTGCCGAACACGCTCAACGCCGCCTATTACGAGCAGCGCGCATCGGCAGGCCTCATCATCACCGAAGGCACGCCGATCAGCCAGCAGGGCCAGGGTTATGCCGACGTGCCGGGCCTCTACACGCCGGAAGCGCTTGCCGGCTGGCGCCAGGTCACGGATGCCGTGCACAAGTCCGGCGGCAAGATCGTCGTGCAAATGTGGCATGTCGGTCGCGTCTCCCATGACAGCCTGCAGCCGAACGGCGGCAAGCCGGTCGCCCCCTCCGCCATCCAGGCCAAGTCGAAGACCTACCTCATCAATGCCGACGGCAGCGGCTCCTTCGCCGAGACATCCGAGCCCCGGGCGCTTGCCCACGAAGAGATCGCCGGCATCGTGGAAGACTACCGCCGCGCCGCCCGCGCCTCGATCGAAGCCGGCTTCGACGGCGTCGAGATCCACGCCGCCAACGGCTACCTGATCGATCAGTTCCTGCGCTCGGGCAGCAACCAGCGCGATGACGACTACGGCGGCTCGATCGAAAACCGTGCCCGCTTCCTCTTCGAGGTGGTCGATGCCATCGCCTCCGAAATCGGCGCCGGGCGCACCGCCATCCGCATCTCGCCGGTGACGCCCGCCAACGACGTCTTCGATCCGGCGCCGCAGACGCTCTTCACCCATGTCGTCGAAGGGCTCGCGCGCCACGGCCTCGCCTATATCCACGTCATCGAGGGGGCCACGGGCGGTCCGCGCGATTTCCAGCAGGGTGACGCCCCGTTCGATTACGACGCGCTGCGCGCCGCCTACCGGGCCGCGGGCGGCACGGCGGCCTGGATGGTCAACAACGGCTATAACCGCGAAATGGCCATCGATGCGATCGAGGAGGGCAAGGCAGACCTCGTCGCTTTCGGCAAGCTCTTCATCTCCAACCCCGACCTTGTGACGCGCCTGAGGAACGACACGGTTCTCAACGCGCCGGACAAGGATACCTTCTACGGTGGCGGCGCGAAGGGCTACACCGACTATCCGGCGCTGGAAAACGTCGCCTGACCGGTTGAGGCCATAACTGGAGGGCCAACGTCCTCTGGCCCGTCATTCACCCACGAGAAAACGCCCGCGTCGCAGCACGCGGGCGTTTTCTTTTTGCGCGGCACGGCTACATCTACCCTTGGATCATCTGCCACGGAGCCGTCCGCCCATGCTTTCCAGCCTCACCAAGGAACGTTTCCTCTTTGCCGGCCTCGCCGCGGCGGTCCTTGCCTATGCGACGGAACACAGCCTGCTGGAGATGGGACGTCCGGCGATGCTGGCGGCGGCCTTCGCGCTGATCGCGGTCATCGTGCTGGTCTCCACCCGCGTGGCCCATCACGCCGAAATCCTCGCCTCGAAGGTGGGCGATCCCTACGGCACGATGATCCTGACGCTGTCGGCGGTTCTGGTGGAGGTGGTGATCCTCGCCATCATGATGCAGGGCGAGACCTCCCCCACGCTCGTGCGCGACACGATCTACGCCGCCGTGATGCTCGACATCAACGGCATTCTCGGGCTTGCCGCCCTGCTCGGCGGCATCCGCCACGGCGAGCAACCCTATAATGACGATTCCGGCAAGACCTACGGCGTGATGATCCTGACGGCCATGGGCATCTCCATGGTGGTGCCGGAATTCGTGCCGCGCGAAAGCTGGCACCTCTATTCCCTCTTCACCATCGGCGCGATGATCACGCTCTATGCCGTGTTCCTGCGCATGCAGGTGGGCGCGCACAGTTACTTCTTCAGCTATGCCTATCCGCGCGCCGAGCGGAAGGAGCACCCCGAAAGCGGCCCGCTGGAGGAAGAGGAATCCGCGACCGTCTCCATCCTCGTCATCATCGCGGGCGTGGTGCTGATCGGCGCCATGGCGGAAGTGATGTCCGTGCTGCTCGGCGCCGGGCTCAAGGGCACCGGCGCGCCGCCGGCGCTGATGGCGGTGATCGTCGCCGCGATTTCGGCCGCGCCGGAAATCCTGACGGCGCTGCGCGCGGCGCTGGCCAATCGCATGCAGTCCGTCGTCAACATCGCCATGGGCGCCTCGCTGTCGACGGTCATCCTCACGGTGCCCGTGATGGAGGCCATCGCGCTCTATACCGGCCAGCCCTTCATCATGGCGATGTCGCCGGTCCAGACGGTGATGGTGACCATCACGCTCATCGCCGCCGCCATCAACCTCAACGATGGAGAGACGAACGCCATCGAGGGGATGACGCATTTCATCCTCTTCGCCACCTTCGTCATGCTGACGCTGATCGGGCTATGAAAAGGGGCAGCAACAATGGGAACCCTGGACATGACGCCGTTGCCTCCCCACCACCCGTCATCCTCGGGTCAAGCCCGAGGATGACGGAGGATAGGTTGACGGCCTTGGAGGCTTACTTGCAGGCTGCGCAGAAGCGCTGGATGCGCTTGCCGGCTTCCTCGAGCAGGGCTTCCGAGGTCGCGTAGGAGATGCGGAAGTTCGGGCCGAGGCCGAAGGCCGAACCGTGCACGACGGCGACGCCTTCCGCTTCCAGCAGCTCGGACACGAAGTCTTCGTCCGTCTCGATGACCTTGCCCGACGGCGCGGTCTTGCCGATCAGACCCTTGCAGGACGGATAGACATAGAAGGCGCCTTCCGGCGAGGGGCACTCGATGCCCGTGGCCTGGTTGAGCATGGAGACGATGAGATCGCGGCGGCCTTCGAAGATCTTCTTGTTCTCGGGAATGAAGTCCTGCGTGCCGTTCAGCGCCTCGACAGCCGCCCACTGTGCAATCGAGCACGCGCCGGAGGTCTGCTGGCCCTGGATCATGTCCATGGCCTTGATGAGGTTGAGCGGGCCGGCAGCATAGCCGATACGCCAGCCGGTCATCGCATAGGCCTTCGAGACGCCGTTCATGGTGAGCGTGCGGTCATAAAGGCCGGGCTCGACCTCGACCGGGGTGGCGAACTTGAAGTCGCCATAGGTCAGGTGCTCGTACATGTCGTCGGTCAGCACCCAGACATGCGGGTGGCGCATCAGCACGTCGGTCAGCGCCTTCAGCTCGTCGTGGCTATAGGCGGCGCCCGACGGGTTGGACGGCGAGTTGAAGATGAACCACTTGGTCTTGGGCGTGATCGCCTTTTCCAGGTCTTCCGCCTTCAGCTTGAACTTGTTTTCCTGCGTCGTCGCGACGAAGACCGGCGTGCCGCCGCAAAGCGACACCATTTCCGGGTAGGAAACCCAGTAAGGTGTTGGGATAACGACTTCATCGCCCGCATTCATGGTGGCCATGAAGGCGTTGAAAAGAATCTGCTTTCCACCGGTGCCGACGATCGTCTGCGCGGCGGTGTAGTCGAGGTTGTTTTCCCGCTTGAACTTCTTTGCGATGGCGTCGCGCAGTTCCGGGATGCCGGAAACCGGCGTGTACTTCGTCTCGCCGCGGTTGATCGCGTCGATGGCGGCCTGCTTGATATTGTCAGGCGTGTCGAAATCCGGCTCGCCTGCGCCAAGCCCGATGACATCGCGGCCTTTCGCTTTCAGCTCGCGCGCTTTCTGGGAAACGGCGATGGTGGCGGAGGGCTTCACACGGGAAAGGGCGTCGGCAAGAAAGGCCATGATGGAGATGTCCTCATCGGGTTCAAAGACGGCTTGACGCCATGGACCCGGAGCGCCGGGCTCCATAGCGGTTAGGTCTATGTCGAAACTGCGCCGGTCTTGCAAGCACGCGATCAAAAAAAAGCAGGAAAACCGGGCTTCCGCGTAAAATTTCATGCACCTCATCACAAAAGCGAATGGATCGCCCGCAAGCGGGAAAGCGCAAACACCAAAAGGTTGAGGCGACGGAAAAGGATGAGATTTTGACGCGAAGTATTAAGCAGGCCTTAACGGATTGGCCCTATCCTCCGCCGGTCGATGGCCCTCCTGTTGATGGTGCTGTGCATGGGCGAAAGAAGCATCTTCACCAATCTCGTGCGGCAGGCCGACGGTGCTTACAGCGCCGTCTACGGCCCTTATCTCCTGCAATCGGCGCTCCAGCCGATCTTCCGCGAACATCCGGACGGGCGGCTGCAGATCGCGGCCTTCAAGGGGCTGATCCGCGCCAGCGCCGGCGGCACGCCGACGTCTCCCGGAGAATTCTTCCAGGGCGTGCCGGAGGAGGAGCGCACCGCCGTCGACGGTCTGTGCCGCAGCCTTCACATTCTCAATGCCGGCCTGATCGGCCGGCGTGACGCCGCCCTCATCATGAGCGTCCATTCCGGGCTCTATCGCGCGCCGCACGCCATGCGCCAGGAGGTGGAGTGGCTGCGGCTTGCCGCCCATGAGGCGGGCATCGCACCCGAACGGATCGCCTGCGAGATCCGCCAGCTGCCTGGCGACGATGCCGAGGCCCTTGCGCTTTTTGCCGACCGGCTGCACGAGGCCGGTTTCTCCATCGCCATCGACGAATATACCGGCGATGACCGTGATCTTGCCCGCCTTGAGCGCCTGAAGCCGCAATTCGTGGCCTTCGACACGTCATGGCTCCACGAATTTGCGGAAAACTCCGCCGGCCTGGCGCTCCTGCGCGTCATGATAAGCCAGTTCGCCGACAGGAACATCGAGGTCATCGTCGGCGGCATCGAGACGCCGGAGACCATGGCGCTCTGCCGCGAGATGGGCGACCCGCTGATGCAGGGTTTCCTGCTTGCCCGGCCGGAGCTGGCCCCGACGCACTTCAACACGACCTTCCCTGATATCGGCGAGGAGCGCCCCGCGGCGGACCAGCCCGCCGCCATTTCCGACGCCGTCATGCCCGTTGAAAACCGTATCGCAAGACCCGTGCGGCACTTCGGCAGAAGGGGTGTCTAAGACGGCGCAGACAGTTCTTCTATTCGCCTGAAGCATTTGGAAACGTGACATTTTTACCATGCCTTTTTTCCGCCACAATAAATGTCGGGCCTTGCCGCAATTCGGTCCTTGTCGCGCCGATTTCGGCAGGCCTTTTGGACGCCGTTCAAGGAAAAAGCAAAGACAGGGGACAACCATGTTTCTGGATGAAGACAAGCCGGCCAAGTCGCCAAAGCTTCGCGAATCGCGCGCCATGTTCCTCATCGCCATGACGGCGCTGGCCGCGTGCGTGCTCATGGTGGTCAGCCTGATGTCGCCGCCCGCCGTCGCCCTCGACACGATCAAGACCTCGGGCATCGGCAATGCAGCGTCCCAGCAGGTCCAGCCCGCGCAAAAGTGACACGCCGGCTGCCGCCGCTCTTGCAAGCCGCACGGCTCTGGGTCAGGTAACGGCGAGACGCGGGAGATGGCTATGCAGGCACGGCAGGGACGCAGGATAGGCATATGGGGTGGGGCGGCCTTCGCCATTGTGGTCACGCTGCCCTTGTCTCTCGCGCCGGCCTCGGCCGAGCCTCGCATCATTCCCAGCAAGAAGGCGCCGCTCGCCGTCGAAACCATCGCAAGCGGCCTCAATCATCCCTGGTCCGTCGAAGTGCTGCCGGACGGCAGCTATCTGGTTTCCGAAAAGGGCGGCGCGCTGCGGCGGGTGCAGTCCGGCAAGATTTCCCCTCCCATATCCGGCGTGCCGGACGTGGCGACGAACGGCCAGGGCGGGTTGCTCGATATTGCCCTTGCGCGCGATTTCGAGACCAGCCGCATTCTCTTCCTTACCTATAGCGCGCGCGGCGATGGCGGCACCGGCACCGCGGTCGCCCGGGCGCGGCTGTCGGAAGACGCGACCCGGCTCGAAGGCACGACCCGCATTTTCCAGATGAGCCGCCTGACGACGCGCGGCCAGCATTTCGGCTCGCGCATCGCGGTTGCCGGCGACGGCAGCCTCTTCTTCGGCATCGGAGACCGCGGCGAAGGCGAACGCGCCCAGGATCCGCGTGACCATGCCGGCGCCATCCTGCATATCAATCCCGATGGCACACCCCACGCGGACAATCCCTTCCTCGGAAGCTCGGACGGGCTGGCGGAAATCTGGTCGAAGGGCCACCGCAACCCGCAGGGCATCGCCATCGATCCCAGGGACGGCACGCTGCTGACCGCCGAACACGGTGCGCGCGGCGGCGACGAGATCAACAATCCGCGGCCCGGATACAATTATGGCTGGCCGCGCGTCTCCTACGGCCGGCACTATTCCGGCGCGGAATTCGAGCTCGGCTCGACGGCCAACGGCTACGAGCCTCCCCTCTATTACTGGGACCCCTCCATCGCACCCGGCGCCATCGCCGTCTATCGCGGCGCGATGTTCCCCGAATGGGACGGCAACCTGATCGTCGCCGCCCTCGCCTATCAGCTGGTTGCCCGGCTGGAGCGCGACGAAAACGGCGCGATCCTCTCGGAGGAGCGCATGTTCGGCGGGGAGTTCGGCCGCATCCGCGATGTCGTCGTCGCACCGGATGGAGCCCTTCTCCTTCTGACCGACGAGGATGACGGAGCCCTGCTGCGCGTGTCACGAGCCGCAGCCACGGACTGAACCACCACCCTTGCCCAAAAAACGGGCGCCTGCTAGCAGGATGAAGGGCGCCTTCCGCGCCGGTTACCTCCATCAGGGTGGAATGACATGACGCGCGTTCAGGCGAACCTTCTCCTGTTGCTGGCCGGCGCCATCTGGGGCGCGGGCTTCATCGCCCAGTCGACCGCGATGCAGACGCTGGGGCCGATCTGGTTCATCGGCCTGCGCTTTGCGGTGGCAACCCTCGTCGCCCTGCCTTTCGCCCGATGGGAACAGATGCGCGCCGAAACCCCCGTCAGCCGCAGGGACATGGCCGGTTTCGTGCTGACGGGCCTTGCGCTTTTCGCCGCCGCCAGCTCCCAGCAGGTCGGCCTGCTGACGACGACGGTCACCAATTCCGGCTTCCTCACCGGGCTCTATGTGGTCTTCACGCCCATTCTCACCGTGCTGATACTGCGCCGCCGGCCGCACTGGGTCATCTGGCCGGCCGCCGTCATGGCGTCCGTCGGCATCTTCCTGTTGTCGGGAGGCACCCTTGCGGCATTGACGGTCGGCGACATGCTGACCATCCTGTGTGCGGTTCTCTGGTCGGTCCAGATGATCTGCGTGGGCGTTTTCGCCGGGCGCTCCGGGCGGCCGCTGGCGCTATCGCTCGTCCAGTTCGCCATCTGCGGGGCGCTGGGCTGCGCCGTCGGTGCGCTGTTCGAGCCCATCAGCCTCGCCGCCATCACGGGCGCGCTGCCGGAAATCCTCTATGCCGGCCTGTTCTCCAGCGGCCTCGCCTTCATCGTGCAGAACATTGCCCAGCGCTACACGAC
Organism: Shinella sumterensis; assembly: GCF_004514425.2. Taxonomy (GTDB): domain Bacteria; phylum Pseudomonadota; class Alphaproteobacteria; order Rhizobiales; family Rhizobiaceae; genus Shinella; species Shinella sumterensis. The sequence goes on along the minus strand of NZ_MYFN02000002.1, from coordinate 602,714 downwards.
CGCGCCGCAGGCGGCGATCTTCCTGTCCAGCGAGGCGCTCTTCGCGGCGCTCTTCGGCGTCCTGTTGCTCGGCGAGACCATCAGCACGGCCGGTTATATTGGCTGCGGCATCATCTTCCTCGCCATGCTTGCTGTGGAACTGGTGCCGGAACTTCTGCGCGACCGTCGCCGGGACATGCCCGCCGAAGTATGAGGCGGCGGTTTCCCGCAGCCGCACAATATAGATTTGGCCGGGAACCTGCCCCATCATGGAAGGCGGCGACTTTTTCGGCAATCGCCCGCAATTTGACCAAAGTGAGGCATGTCAAATGCCCGCCAAAACTTTTGCTTGCCAATTTGCCACAAACACATCAATCTTCCTTTGTTCGGGCAATTTGCGGACACGGGAAGACCTTTAATAAAAGCGCGCCGGAGACGCGAAATAATTCCGGGCAGTCAACATCTGGATGATCCCAGGGTCATATGGTTGGCTGGCTGCGGTGAAAACAGGACCCTTTCCTCAACCTCGAGAACTGCCTGCCTAACGCCCTTCGGGGCAAAACTGACGTTCTGCCCGCCGCCAATATACGGGCAGAGAGAAAAGGACCTGACGCATGGCCGAAACTGGCATTGTAAAATTCTTCAACACTGAGAAGGGCTTTGGTTTCATCAAGCCCGACAATGGTGGTGCGGATATTTTCGTACACATCTCTGCTGTACAGGCTTCCGGCCTGAACGGCCTTTCCGAAAACCAGAAGGTAAGCTTCGACACGGAACCTGATCGCCGCGGCAAAGGCCCGAAGGCGGTCAACCTCGAGATTGCCGGCTGAACCGGTTATTTCAGGATTTTTGAGTTGGAGCCCGGCAGTGATGCCGGGTTTTTTCGTTCAGCCTGCGTTCAGCCAAAATCGTCTAGTTTGGTATTGTCATCGACCGGCAAAAGCCGGCGTCCAAAGGAACGATGCCATGAAGAACACAATGAAGGCCCTGGTCCTGTCCGTTGCCGTCGCCGCGACGGCGCTGACCGCAACTGCCGGCGTTTCCCAGGCGCGCGACCGCGACGGCTACTGGCGCGACGGCGGCTATCGTGAACACCGCCGCCACCGTGACCGCGACGCCCTCATCGGCGGCGCGCTCGGTCTTGCCACCGGCGTCATCATCGGCGGCGCGATCGCCTCCCAGCCCCGCTACGACGAACCGCGTTACATCGAGCGCCGCTATGTCGAGCCGGAATACTATCCGGAACCCGAGCGCCGCGTGATCTACCGTCCGGCCCCGAGCTACGAGCCCTGGACCCGGTCCTGGTACGATTACTGCGCACGCCGCTATCGCTCGTTCGACCCGCAGAGCGGCACCTTCGTCGGCTATGACGGCCGCGAGCATTTCTGCACCGCGGGCTGACATCACGCACATGAAGAAAAACGGGCGCCTGACGGCGCCCGTTTTCGTTTCAGAGCCCGCGCAGGAACGGGTTGGTCCGTCGTTCCTCGCCGATACGGCCGCCCGGTCCGTGTCCGCACAGGAACCCGACGTCGTCTCCGAGCGGGAGCACCTTGTCGCGGATCGACTGGAGCAGCTGCTCATGGTTGCCGCCCGGCAGGTCCGTCCGGCCGATCGATCCTTGGAACAGCACGTCGCCGAGATGGGCGAAGCCCTGCTTGCGGTTGAAGTAGATGACGTGTCCCGGCGCATGGCCGGGTGTGTGGGACACCTCGAATTCGTGTTCCCCGAGGGAAACGGTGTCGCCGTCTTCCAGCCAGCGGTCGGGAACGACGTTCGAGACCTTCATTTCCACACCGAAGCGCTGCGCCTGCGTCTCCAGCGCCTGCAGCAACGGCAGGTCGTCCTTGTGCGGGCCGATGATGTCGAGGCCGAGCGCTTCCTTGAGTTCCTTCGCACCGCCCGCATGGTCGATATGGCCATGCGTCAGCCAGATCGCCGTCAACGTGATGCCGTTCTCCTCGACCGTTCGCAGAATGGCATCGACATCGCCGCCCGGATCGACGACGACGCCCTGCTTGGTCTCCGTATCGAACAGGATGGTGCAGTTTTGCTGAAAGGGGGTGACGGGAATGATGCCCGCCTGAAGCATGCCCATGGGGTCCTCGCTTGGTTGCCGCTTGTCCCACCTATAGCTGGAAGGGGCGCTTCACACCAAGCGGGACGTCAGCGCAGGCTTGCCATTTCTTCGGCGGGGCCGGCGACGGGCGAAAGCGAGACGGTCGAGAGCAGAACCGTGGCGACGACGATATTGAGCATGGCATAAAGGAAAACCACCGGCCGCAGCCCCCGGGCAACCGTATCCTGCGGCGTCGTTGTCTTGGAAAGCATTGTCCGTCTCCTTGATTGTGCTCAGGAAATAGCCGTGCGGCATCTTTGTTCCACCGTCTTTTACGACGATGCGCAAAACGTGTCTGTTCCTGCGGATACAGGGGATCTTCCCTGCACCTGCCGGCGAATGCGCCATGCAGCTCACACGGATAAATTGACAGGCCGCAAAATTGGCCGCACCTTTCGACTGCCGAGTCTATCGGCGCGGGGCGCGTCCCGAGGGGGCTGCGGTCCGAGGGCAACCTGTCCGCCTGGGGTAACCCTCGGCGGACGATCAGGAGGGGAATTCCATGGAAGCATTGATGCCCATTATCACGCAGCTCATTGCCGGCGCCGTCGGAGGTAACGTCGCCGGTGCGGCCCTGAAGCAGGCGGCCGTCAGCGTTATCGTTCGCACCATTGTCGGCGCCATCGGCGGCGTCGGCGGCGGCATGCTGCTGCAGTTGCTCGGCGGCGAAGCAGGTCTGAGCGGCCTGGTCGCCAACGGTATCGGCGGCCTGGCCGGGGGTGGCGTGCTCACCGCGATCGTCGGCGCGGTTCTCGGCAAGAAAGCGGCCTGAGCGCAGAACAGAAAACGGCGGCCCGCAGGGGCCGCCGACTTGCATGCGATGACTGGCTGAAAGATCACTCGGCAGCCGCAGCGACCGGATAGACTTCCTTCATATAGTCGTTCATCAGCGTTTCGCAGATCGTGCCAGGCGTGAAGCGATACGGGCCGATTTCGGAAACCGGCGTCACTTCGGCGGCCGAACCGGTCAGGAAGCATTCGGAGAAGTCCGACAGCTCTTCCGGCATGATCGCCCTCTCGACGACCTGATAGCCCCGGCGCTTGGCCAGTCCGATGACCGTGCGGCGCGTGATGCCGTCGAGGAAGCAGTCCGGTGTCGGCGTGTGGATGACGCCATCCTTGACGAAGAAGATATTGGCGCCGGTCGCCTCGGCCACCTGGCCGCGATAATCCAGCATCATCGCATCCGCATAGCCCTTGGCCTCGGCGGCATGCTTGGAGATGGTGCAGATCATGTAGAGGCCGGCCGCCTTCGACTTCGACGGCGCGGTCCGCGGGTCGGGACGGCGGTACTCGGCGATGTCCAGACGGATGCCCTTCAGCTTTTCGGCCGGATTGAAATAGCTGCCCCACTGCCAGATGGCGATGGCGACGTTGATGCGGTTGTTCTGCGCCGAAACGCCCATCATTTCCGATCCGCGCCAGGCGATCGGGCGGACATAGGCCTCGGAGAAACCCTGGCGCTTCAGGAGTTCCACGCTTGCGGCATCGAGCTCCTCGACGGAATAGGGAATCTTGAAGCCGAGAATTTCGGCGGAGGCGTGCAGGCGCTGGTTATGTTCGGTCAGCTTGAAGATGCGCCCGCCATAGGCGCGCTCGCCCTCGAACACGGCGCTTGCATAGTGCAGGCCATGCGTCAGCACATGGATCTTTGCATCCTTCCAGTCGACGAACTCACCGTTGAACCAGATTTGTCCATCCAGTTGATCGAAGGGAACTGCCATCGTGTCATCCTCCGGCGCTCTCACGCCATTCTTTCTGTTGATTGTTTCGCCAATTGCGGTCTAACCAGAAACGGCGGGATTACCTGAGTGGAAAGGTAGTCCAGATTGAGAATCGGGCAAACACCGCGCAACGGTGCCCCGGGACCGCAAAAACGATGGGAACCCTTAGCAATCGCGGAAAAATATGTCAACAAAGCTGACATATCTTGCCGAATATTACGCAAGGGTGAGGCGACATGAAAGGAAATGACACCGTGGCCCGACAGATGCCGGACAAAGACGGCAAGAACGAGCTGCACGAGGACGCGATGACCGGCGACGGCCGCATCGACATGGAGATCATCGAGGGTCTGTTCTTCGCCTATCGCGACTTCGTTTCCGATCCCGACGCCATTCTCGAGAAGAGCGGCTTCGGGCGCGCCCATCACCGCGTCGTGCACTTCGTCAACCGCGAGCCCGGCATGACCGTCGCCGATCTCCTCGACACGCTGAAGATCACCAAGCAGAGCCTGGCCCGCGTCTTGAAGCAGCTCGTGGATTCCGGCTATATCCACCAGGTGGCAGGCCCCGAGGACCGCCGCCAGCGCAAGCTCTACCCCACCCGCACCGGGCGGGAACTGGCGCTGGCACTGGCCGAGCCGCAATCCCGCCGCATCGCCCGTGCATTCGAGAAAATGGGGCCGGACGATCGGCGCACCGTAATCCGGTTCCTCGCCGGCATGCAGAATGCCAAGAGCGACTGACCGGTTTCAGGAGATTGAAGACGATGACGGCTGCCGGCGCGCCTTCCGACGATGCTTCCCACCTTCTCGTCGTCGATGACGACACCCGCATCCGCGACCTTCTCGGCCGCTACCTCGTGGAGCAGGGTTTCCGCGTCACCGTGGCGGCAGATGCCGACGAGGCGCGACGCAAGCTGCGCGGCCTCGACTTCGACCTCATCATCATGGACGTGATGATGCCCGGCGAAAGCGGCCTGTCGCTCACCAAGAGCCTGCGGGAGATCCGGCCCGTGCCGATCCTCATGCTGACGGCGCTCGCCGAATCCCGCGCGCGCATCGAGGGTCTGGAAGCCGGCGCGGACGACTACCTGTCCAAACCCTTCGAGCCGCGCGAACTCGTGCTGCGCATCAACAACATCCTCAAGCGCAATGCGGCCCCCGCCGGGCCGAAGATCGAGCAGGTCATGTTCGGCCCCTACACCTTCTCCATCGTGCGCAAGGAACTGAAGCGCGGCGGCGACCCCATCCGCCTCACCGACCGCGAGCAGGACATCATGCTGCTCTTTGCCCAGCGTGCCGGCGAAACGATCCCGCGCCACGAGCTGATCGGCGAGGAGACGGAGGTGGGCGAGCGCACCATCGACGTGCAGATCAACCGCCTGCGCCGCAAGATCGAGGAGGACCCGTCCAATCCGGTCTGGCTCCAGACCGTGCGCGGCATCGGCTATCGCCTGAGCGTGGAGCAGGGTTGACCGTGCGCGGTCCGTCGGGGAGTGTGGCCACATGACCCTGTTTTCGGCTTTCCGGCGGGATATCGAGCGTGCGCCGTCCGCCGGCTGGAAGCGCTTCACGCGCTGGCTGCGCCACCAGATGCCGACCGGCCTCTACGCCCGCTCGCTGCTCATCATCATCCTGCCGATGGTGCTTCTCCAAGCGGTCGTCGCCTTCGTGTTCATGGAACGCCACTGGCAGCTCGTCACGCAGCGCCTCTCCATGGCCGTCACCCGCGACATTGCCGCGATCATCGACCTGATCGAGACCTATCCGCAGGACGACGACTATGCCGAGATCACCCGCATCGCCCGCGAGCGACTGGAGCTGATCATCTCCGTCGAGCAGGGCACGACGCTGCCGCCGCCGCGCAGCAAGCCCTTCTTCAACATCCTCGACGAGATCCTGAGCGAAGAGATCGTCCGCCAGATCCGGCGCCCGTTCTGGATCGACACGGTGGGCGAAAGCAAGGTCGTCGAGATCCGCATCCTGCTCGACAACAAGATACTGCGCGTCTATGCGCGGCGAAACCAGGCCTACGCGTCGAACACCCATATCTTTCTTCTCTGGATGGTCGGGGCGTCGCTGGTGCTGATCCTCATCTCCATCCTCTTCCTGCGCGGCCAGATCCGTCCCATCCTCGCCCTGGCGCAGGCGGCCGAAAGCTTCGGCAAGGGGCAGAGGATGCCGGAGAGTTTCGCGCCGCGCGGCGCCGACGAAGTGCGCCGCGCCGGCCTCGCCTTCATTCTCATGCGCGAACGCATCGAGCGCCAGATCGAACAGCGCACCGCCATGCTGACGGGCGTCAGCCACGACCTGCGCACGATCCTCACGCGCTTCAAGCTGCAGCTGGCACTCGCCGGCGACAAACCCGAGCTTCAGGGCATGGGCAAGGATGTCGAGGACATGCAGACCATGCTGGAAGGCTACCTCTCCTTCGCGCGCGGCGACGCGGAGGAGGATGTCGGCAAATTGCGCCTCTCCGACCTCATAGATCGGCTATCGCTCGAAGCGGAACTGCACGAGCGGGCCTTCTCCAGCGCGATCGACGGCGACGACGAGATCATGGTGCGGCCCAATGCCTTCACGCGCCTCGTCGGCAACGTCGTTTCCAACGCGCTGCGCTATGCGAAGACCGTGCATGTCGAGGCGCGCCATCGCGCCAAATGGCTGACCATCACCGTCGACGACGATGGCCCCGGCATTCCGGAAAACGTCCGCGAGGACGTGTTCAAACCGTTCTTCCGCCTCGATGAGGCCCGCAACCTCGATGCCTCCGGCACCGGTCTCGGCCTTGCCATCGCGCTCGATATCGCCCGCAGCCACGGCGGCAATGTCACGCTCTCGGATAGCCCGTTGGGCGGGCTGCGCGTGACGATCCGCGTTCCCGTTTGACAGGAAGACCCGATGAGCAAAGCCCCGTTCGATGATCTCGTCTGGCTCAATCCGCCGCCCGCCGCGGACGTGCGGGAGGGCAGCCTGCATGTACGCACCGGCCTCAAGACGGATTTCTGGCAACGCACCTATTACGGATTCCAGCCCGACAGCGGGCATTTCCTGCACCGCCGATGGTCCGGCGACTTCACCCTGGAGACGACTTTTCACGGCCGCTACGAAACGCTCTACGACCAGGCCGGCCTGATGATCCGCTACGATGAAACGGCCTGGGTGAAATGCGGCATCGAGTTCACCGATGGCGCGAAGCATTTCAGCGTCGTCGTCACGCGCGGCCATTCCGACTGGTCGGCCTTCCGCGTCGAAGATGATTTCGACCTGATCTCCGTCCGCGTCACGCGCAATGGCGATGCGCTCTTCATCCAGTACAGGACCGACGCCATGGTGGAATGGCGGATGGCCCGCCTCGCCTACTTCCCGACGGAATATGCCGATCTCTCGGTCGGCGTCATGGCCTGCTCGCCGCAGCGCGCGGGCTTCGAAGCCGAATTCACGGATTTCCGGCTGGGCCCGCCGCTCTCACGCGACATTCACTAAAACGGTGTCAGCACATCTTCTTGCCGTTCGGCACCGGCTGGTCCACGCCGGCCAGAACGATCGCGCCGGCTTCATCCTCGAAACCGAGTGTCAGGACCTCCGAACGGACGGGCCCGATCTGGCGCGGCGGGAAATTGACGACGGCAAGCACCTGGCGTCCGACCAGCTGTTCCAGCGTGTAATGCACGGTGATCTGGGCCGACGATTTCTTCGTGCCGATTTCAGGGCCGAAGTCGATGGTCAGCTTGTAGGCGGGCTTGCGCGCCTCGGGAAACGGCAGCGCCTCGATGATGGTGCCGACGCGAATATCGACCCGCTCGAAATCGGCATAGGCAATGGTCTCGGTCATGGAGAAAGATCCTGCAATCGTTCAGTGCAATTCCCGGGGAACATGAAGTCCGCAAGGAACCGGATGAAAAGAACGGACTAACCGATTCCCGCGATTCAGGAAAACGGCTTAACCCGCCAGTTCCTCCGCGCGCCTGCGCGCCGCCGCAATCGCCTTGTCGAACAGCGGCTGCATGCCGTCGTCGGCCATGAGCACCGAAAGGGCGGCAGCGGTGGTGCCGCCCGGCGAGGTCACGTTCTGGCGCAGGCGGCTGGCGTCGTCGGGGGACTGGTGAAGCAGTTCACCAGCCCCCGCGACCGTTTCCCGTGCGAGGCGCATGGCGAGGTCCGCCGGCAGGCCCGCCTTGCGGCCTGCCTCTGCCATGCACTCGACGAGATAAAAGACATAAGCCGGGCCGCTGCCCGAAACCGCCGTGACGGCGTCGATATCGCCCTCGCTGGCGACCCATTCCACCGGACCGCTGACCTTGAGCAGGGCATGCACGAAATCGCGCTGCGCATCGGTCACGCGCGCATTGGCGTAGGCGCCCGTCACGCCGCGGCCGATCATGGCCGGCGTGTTCGGCATGGCGCGCACGGTGGCGGCTGCGCCGAGATGACTTTCGAGATTGGCGATGGTCTTGCCGGCGGCCACGGAGACGATGACCGTCTCGGGGCCGACCAATCCCTTGAGCGGCGGCAGCACCTGATCGATGACCTGCGGCTTGACCGCGACGAAGATGACGCCGGCCTTGACGCCTTCGGGGGCCGCGGTCTCGTGGCGCACGCCGTTATCGGCAATCAGCTTGGCCATGGCCGGCTGGGGGCCGGGATCGATGACGATGACCGACGCGCCGGAAATGCCGCTCTTCAGCCAGCCGGCGAGCATGGCGCCGCCCATATTGCCGGCGCCGATGAGAACGATCGGTCCGCTCGCGGCCACGCTCATGATCAGGCCTCCCCGACCGTCTCGAACAGCACGGCGTCGACGGCGGACTGGGCATCCATGCCGGACCACACGACGAACTGGAAGGCCTGGAAATAGGCTTCGCAGGATTCGAGCGCGCTGGAGAGCAGCACCTCGACCTGCTGGTTGGTGGGCTCCGCGCCGCCTGCAAGAAGCAACGACTGGCGGAAGATCACCACGTCCTCGCGGCGCCAGAGGTCGAAATGCCCCATCAGCACCTGTCCGTTGACATGGGAGAGAAGGCACATGACCTCGTTGACCCGGCTCTCGGGAACCTTGATGTCAAAGGCGCAGGCCAGGTGCAGCGCCTCGAATTCCTCCATCCAGGAGAAGGAGACGTGGTAGTCCGTCCACTTGCCTTCGACGGTCATCGCGATCTCGTCTTCGCCCGACCGCTCGAACGTCCAGTCGTTGTTCGCCGCGACGAATTCGATCATGTCGACCGGGTTGGACTGGCGCCCGATATCCAATTCCATAAGGCTCATGCGTCACCTTCAAGGCCGGCAGGCATGCATCATCGCGCTCACACACACGACGCGGCAAACCTTACTCCGGATACAACACTGAATGATTGCTAGGCACTGCACGCAGACTGGACGACCTACCCTGTCCGAAGCTTGCGCCGCCTGTTTCGAATCATCATTTAAAATCAGTGTATAACGGCGGAGTCACGACGCCAGCCCCTGAGCACCTGTTTTCCCCGGACGGTTGTGGAAAGCGGCTCCGAAAAAGATTCAGGTCGAGCGCTTAAGAGACTCTGCCAAAAGGGCTTTTCGCAAGTGTCCACAGGGGTAAAAATTTTATTAAAAAAAACGGTTGGCGCGATGTGAATCACGCCAACCGAGTCCGTGCTGTCGAAACCTGTCGCGAAACGGTTCAGTTGCCCGCGTTGAGGCGCGCTTCCAGGGCTTCGAGCCGCTTCAAAAGCGCGTCGTTTTCATCGCGTGCCTTGATGGCCATTTCGCGCACCGCCTCGAACTCCTCGCGCTTGACGAGGTCGAGCCCGTTGATGAAGCGTTCGGCCTGCGCGCGGAACATCGTTTCGGCTTCCTTGCGCATGCCCTGGGCGGCTCCAGCGGCATCGGTCATCAGCTTGGCGAAATCGTCGAAAATGCGGTTCGCACCGGTGGTCATGGGCCTTCCCTCCTCGGGTGTCGATGGTTGCGGCAGGCGCTCGCGCCCGCATTCTGTCTTTGAGGTAGGGTCTTGGACCGCTGCTTGCAAGCGGATTCCGGTGGATCGCTCTGTCAGGGACGGGACGGGCGCCGGCAATCGCCATTTCCCGCCTTGACCCTGCCGCAACGCCTCGCCATCTTCCGCCCGAAACGAGGATGTTCCACGCTTGACCAATATCGCGCAGCTCTTTGCCATCATGCCCTATCCCGAAATCGACCCGATCGCCTTCTCCATCGGCCCGGTCGACGTGCACTGGTACGGCATCGCCTATGTCGCGGGCATCATGCTGGGCTGGCTTTACGCCCGCAGGCTGATCGAAACGCCGCGCCTGTGGGCGGGCGAAGCGCCGATCACCCGCGTCCAGCTCGACGACTTCCTCGTCTGGGCCGCCGTCGGCATCATTCTGGGCGGCCGCATCGGCTATATCGTGTTCTACGATTTCCCGAATGTCGCGGCCGACCCTCTGCGCGCCCTTCAGGTGTGGAAAGGCGGCATGTCGTTCCATGGCGGCTTCGCCGGCACGACGCTTGCCATGATCCTCTTCGCACGGCGTCACAAGATCCCGCTGTGGAGCCTGTTCGATATCGTCGCCGCCGTCGTGCCGATCGGCCTGTTCTTCGGCCGCATCGCCAACTTCGTCAACGGCGAGCTCTGGGGGCGGCTGTCGGATGCGCCCTGGGCGGTGATCTTTCCGGAGGCCGGTCCCTTCGCACGCCATCCGAGCCAGCTTTACGAAGCCGGGCTCGAGGGTATCGTGCTGCTTACCGTGATCGCCGTTGCGATCTATCGCTTCGGCGCGCTGAAGCGTCCGGGCCTCGTGACCGGCATCTTCGTCGCGGGCTATGCCCTGTCGCGCATCACGGTCGAATTCTTCCGCGAGCCGGATCCGCAACTCGGCTATCTCTTCGGCGGATGGCTGACCATGGGCATGGTGCTGTCGCTGCCCATGCTGGCGCTCGGCATCTGGGCCATCCTGCGCGCGCGCCCGGCCGAGCCGGCCAGCGCCTGAACGGATCAACACCATGCCGACACCGCTCGCCCGCAAGATCAAGGCGCTGATCCACACCAACGGTCCGATCAGCATCACGGACTATTTCGCGCTGTGCCTCGCCGACCCGGACTATGGCTACTATCGCACCCGGGACCCGTTCGGCCGCGCCGGCGATTTCGTCACCGCGCCTGAAATCAGCCAGCTCTTCGGCGAAATGCTCGGCATCTTCCTCGTGCATGCCTGGCAGAAGCATGGCGGGCCGGAACGGGTGCGCATCGCCGAGATCGGCCCCGGCCGCGGCACCATGATGTCCGACATGCTGCGCGTCGTCGCCAAGCTGGCGCCGCAACTCTACGAGAGCGCGACCTTCCACCTCGTGGAGACGAGCCCCAGGCTGCGCGAAATCCAGCAGGAGACGCTTGGGCTTCATGCCGGCCGCGTCAGCTGGCACGACAGTTTCGAGGAGTTGCCCGACGGCTTCGTTCTGCTCGCAGCCAACGAGCTGTTCGACGCCATTCCCATCCGCCAGTTCGTCAAGACGCCCACCGGCTTCCGCGAACGCCTGGTCGGGCTCGATGCCGAAGACGAACTCACCTTTGCCGCTGGCGTCGCGGGCATCGACCCCGCGCTGCTGCCGGACAATCACAAGACGGTCGCGAACGGCACGATCTTCGAGATCGCCCCGGCGCGCGAAGCGGTGATGGCGACGATCGGCGAGCGCATCGCCCGCTTCGGCGGCACCGCCCTCATCATCGACTACGGTCACTTCGTCAGCGGATTCGGCGATACGCTTCAGGCCGTCCTCAAGCACGATTTCGATCCGCCGCTTGCCCATCCCGGCGAGGCGGACCTGACGAGCCACGTCGATTTCGAGCGTCTGGCGGCTGCCGCGGCGGCCTCCGGCCTCCACATTCACGGCATGTTGCACCAGGGGGATTTCCTCGTCGGCCTCGGCATCGGCGAGCGCGCCTCCGCGCTCGGGCGCAATCGCGACGAGGCGGCGCAGCAGCAGATCCTGAACGATGTTGCCCGTCTCGCCGGTTCCGGCGCAGGCCGAATGGGCGATCTTTTCAAGGTCCTGGCGGTCGGCAGCGAACCGCTTGCACTGTTTCCGTTCCGCCAGCCGGATTGACAGGCCGGCCTCGGGCGGACAACATCCGGCCCGATTTGCACCCCGCATGCCCCGGCCGAGTTCCTTGCCTGGCGGCCCCTCCAAGCCCAGCCGAGAGACCATGAAGGACCAAGCGCTTCCCTCCCCGATCCAGAGCCCGCTGATCGCCGAACGCGCCGGAGACCTGGTGCGCCACGGCTTCTTCACGCGCGCCGGCGGCGTCTCGGAAGGCATCTATCGCGGCCTCAATGTCGGCCTCGGCTCGAACGACGCGCGAGAGAACGTCCAGGAGAATCGCGCCCGTGTCGCCCGCTGGTTCGGCGTCGAACCGGACCGGCTCGCGACGGTGCACCAGGTCCACTCGCCGGATGTCGTGACCGTCGATGCCGGCTATGACGGCAGCCGCCCGCAAGCGGATGCGCTCGTCACGGCCACGCCCGGCGTCGTGCTCGGCGTTCTCGCAGCCGATTGCGGCCCGATCCTGTTCTGTGATGCGGAGGCCCGCATCGTGGGCGCGGCGCATGCGGGCTGGAAGGGCGCGCTCTTCGGCGTGCTGGAAAACACCATCGCCACCATGGAGGCGCTCGGCGCACGCCGTGACGCAATCGTCGCCAGCCTCGGCCCGTCGATCGGCCGGCGAAACTACGAGGTCGGGCCGGAATTCGTGGAGCGTTTCCTGGCCATCGATCCGGCATATGGCCGCTACTTCACGCCTTCGGGGAAACCCGGCCACAGCATGTTCGACCTGCCGGCCTTCACCACGCAGCGCCTTAACGACGCCGGCGTGACGGCCGAAAATCTCGACATCTGCACCTATCCCGACGAAGATCGCTTCTTCTCCTATCGGCGCACCACGCACCGGCAGGAGCCCGATTACGGCCGCCAGATTTCGGCGATCATGGTCGCGGGCTGAAGCGCAAACAACAGACGAAGACGAGGGAGACACCGCCATGGCACTTCACTTCGACAGCGAGGAATACGCCAACCGGCTCCAGCGGCTCACCGCCCGCATGCGGGAGGACAAGCTCGACGCCGTCCTGCTTTTTGCGCAGGAGAGCATGTACTGGCTGACGGGCTACGACACCTTCGGCTACTGCTTCTTCCAGACGCTCGTCGTGAAGGCCGATGGCAGCATGGTGCTGCTGACGCGCTCGGCCGACCTGCGCCAGGCCCGCCACACCTCCAATATCGAAAAGATCGAGATCTGGGTCGACCGCGTCAATGCGGACCCGACGATGGACCTGAAGAACCTGCTTTCGGATCTCGACCTGCTCGGCTGCCGCATCGGCATCGAATACGACACGCACGGGCTGACGGGCCGCAACACCCGCCTGCTCGACAACCAGCTCCAGAGCTTCGGCGAGATCGTCGATGCGTCCGGCATCGTCAGCCGCCTGCGTCTCATCAAGAGCCCGGCGGAGATCGCCTATGTCGAGCGCGCCGCAGCCCTCTCCGACGATGCGCTCGATGCCGCGCGCCCGCTGATCGCCGCCGGCGCCGACGAAGCGGCGATCCTCGCCGCCCTGCAGAATGCGGTGCTGGCCGGCGGCGGCGATTATGCCGCCAACGAATTCGTCATCGGCTCGGGCGCCGACGCCCTGCTCTGCCGGTCGAAATCCGGCCGGCGCCGGCTGGATGCGCAGGACCAGCTGACGCTCGAATGGTCCGGTGTGAGCGCACGCTATCATGCGCCGATGATGCGCACCGCCATCGTCGGCGAGCCGACGAGCCGCCACCGCGAGCTCTACAGCGCCTGCCGCGAGGCCTTGCAGGCGATGGAAATGGTGCTCAGGCCCGGCAACACCTTCGGCACGGTCTTCGAGACCTTCACCCGGCTCATCGACGAGCGCGGCCTTGCGCGCCACCGGCTTAACACATGCGGTTACTCCGTCGGCGCGCGTTTTGCCCCCTCCTGGATGGACCATCAGTCCTTCCTGCTCGGCAATCCGCAGGAGATCGAGCCGAACATGTCGCTGTTCGTGCACACGCTGCTGTTCGATTCCGACAGCGGCACCGCGATGACGCTCGGCCAGACATACCTGACGACGACCGACACGCCGAAGGCCCTGTCGCGCTACGGGCTCGACTTCATCGAGGTCTGACGGGGTTTTCACCGGCAACATCCTGTAATTGACAGGGCCCGGAGCCATCCCGCATAACTCGATGCGGGGAACGGAGGGCACCACCTCCGCAGGACACGGACGATGACAATGCAGAAGCTGAACAAGCGGCTGGCACTGATCGGCCTCATGGCAATCCTGGCCGGCTGTAACAGCACCGATGCGCTGATCCCGCGCGCCGATGTCGGGGGAAACTTCAATTCGCCGCCGGTCACCCAGAGCGATCTCGACCGGATGAGCGCCGATACCGGTCCGGTGGCGGGCACATCCGCGGAAACGGCGTTCGCCTCGCCCGGCATCGGCGGCGGCTCGACCGGCGCGGATACCGCCGGCACCCTTCAGGGCCAGGCCGATGCGCTTGCCCGCAACCAGGGCGGCGCAAGCGTCTCGACGACGGAAGCGGAACTGAGCCGCACGGCCGCGCAGCGTTCGCTTGCGGCGGAGACATCCGAAGGCGCGGAAGAGCTTGCGGCGCTTCCGCCGGCCAAGGCCGCGGGCGGCGAGACGATCCGTTTCCTGCCGATCATCGGCGCACCGGTGCAGGCCGTGACGCCGCTCTCCAAACGGCTGGGGACGGAAGCCCGTTCCAGCGGACTGACGATCCGCAGCGCCTCCGACACTTCCGCAAACCATATCCTCAAGGGCTATTTCTCGGCGATGAACGACGCCGGCAAGACCACCGTCATCTATGTCTGGGACGTACTGGACGGCTCCGGCGCGCGGCTGCATCGCATCCAGGGCCAGGAAAGCGTCAATGGCACGCAATCCGATCCCTGGGCAGCTGTCCCCCCGCGGACGATGGAGGCCATCGCGCAGAAAACTATTCGCCAGTACCTCGACTGGCGCGACGCCGCGCCCGGTTAAGACCCTCGAAACGGTAAATCACAGCGAAATGCGAAGAATCGCTTTTTCAAGCCGCTTGGGGCCTTGCATTCGCAGTTTTTGCCGCTTAAAGGCCCCCCATCAGCAGAATAACAGGCGGACCATAAATGAAGGTTTTCGCGGGCAATTCGAACCGGCTTCTGGCCGAAGCGATCTGCAATTATCTGAATGTTCCGCTTGGCCGCGCCACGGTCAGACGCTTCGCAGACCAGGAAATCTTCGTTGAAATCCAGGAGAACGTGCGCGGCGAGGACGTCTTCGTCGTCCAGTCCACCTCCTTCCCGACCAACGACCACCTGATGGAACTGCTGATCATGATCGATGCCATGCGCCGCTCCTCGGCGCGCCGCATCACGGCCGTGATCCCCTATTTCGGCTATGCCCGTCAGGACCGCAAGCCGGGTCCGCGCACGCCGATCTCCGCCAAGCTCGTCGCCAACCTGATCACCGAAGCCGGCGCCGACCGCGTGCTCACGCTGGACCTGCATGCCGGCCAGATCCAGGGCTTCTTCGATATCCCGACCGACAACCTCTACGCCGTGCCGATCCTGGCGCGCGACGTGAAGGAAAACTACAATCTCGAAAACGTCATGGTCGTCTCGCCCGACGTCGGCGGCGTGGTGCGCGCCCGTGCGCTCGCCAAGCGGCTCGATTGCCAGCTGGCGATCGTCGACAAGCGCCGCGAGCGCGCCGGCGAGTCCGAGGTCATGAACGTCATCGGCGACGTGACCGGCAAGGACTGTCTGCTGATCGACGATATCGTCGATTCCGGCGGCACGCTCTGCAACGCGGCCGAAGCGCTGCTGAAGAACGGGGCGACCAGCGTCACCGCCTATATCACGCATGGCGTGCTCTCGGGCGGCGCGGTTGCCCGCGTCACCTCGTCGAAGCTCAAGGAGCTCGTGATCACCGACTCGATCCAGCCGACCACGGCCGTGCAGTCCGCGCACAATATCCGCGTCATCTCGACCGCCAACCTGCTTGGCGAGGCGATCAACCGCACGAGCGCGGAAGAATCCGTTTCCAGCCTCTTCGACTGATACGGTTCCCCTCTCCCATTCGAGGCCTGCGCACCGGCACCCGGTCGCGCGGGCCTTTTCGTCTCCGGCATCTTTCCGCGCAGAACCCGATTTTGCGTCCGCCGAATCTGCGCTAGGTTCCATCAGTCTCACAGGAGGAGTCCATGACCGTGACGTCGCCTTTCCTTCGCCGGCTTGCCGGACGCATCGCCATTCTTCTTGCGGCCGGCACGCTCGCAGCCTGCCAGGTCGACGTCGATCAGGGCGGCGGGGGTTACCGCCCCGGCCCGCAGGCCTGCACGCGGGAGTACCGCCCGGTCTGCGGCGCACGCGGCGGCGATCTCCAGACCTTCGCCAATGCCTGCGAGGCACGTGAAAGCGGCTACCGCGTCGCCGGCCCCGGCGAGTGCCGTCGCGATGGCGGCCGTCCGGAGCCCTATCCCGATCCGGATCGTGCCTGCACGCGCGAATATGCACCGGTCTGCGGCGCGCGCGGACGCGATCGCCAGACCTTCGCCAACGCCTGCGAGGCGCGCAAGAGCGGCTATGACATCATGGTCCGCGGCGAATGCCAGTTCGGCCGGCCGGGCGACCAGCGGGGCGACGGCGGCGGACGCGACCGCCCGGGCCGCGATCGTGACCGTGACCGTGACCGCGATCGTGACAACGACTGGGGCGGTGGCAATGTCGGCGGCGGCAGCGGCGGCGGCCAGCGCATGTGCACGATGGAATACAATCCGGTCTGCGCTCAGCGCGGCCGCGACCTGAAGACCTTCGGCAATTCCTGCTCGGCCGATGCCGCAGGTTATCGCGTGGTCCGGCCCGGCGAATGCCAGGCTTACTGATCACGACCTGACGCGACAGACAGCACGCCCCGCCCGCAAGGCGGGGCTTTTTCTTGTGTTCAGCGCGGCGGCAGCGGGCAGGCCTCGCCACCGTCGAACAGGCGCGAGCGGGTGAGGAAGCGTTTCTCCCGTCCGTTATCGAGCGAGAACATGCCGCCGCGCCCGGGCACGACATCGATGATGAGCTGCGTGTGCTTCCACACGTCGAACTGGCTCTCGCTGATATAGACGGGCACGCCGCCGATCTCCCCCAGCTTCACGTCGCGGTCGCCGACGATGTAGTCGTCAGCCGGATAGCACATGGGGGACGAGCCGTCGCAGCAGCCGCCGGACTGGTGGAAGAGGATATCGGGATAATCCGCCTGGATTTCCCGGATGAGCGCAAGCGCCGCATCTGTCGCGACGACCCGCGGCTGCGTGATGGCTTCTGGCATGTCTGTCATCGTGGCCTCCCGAAACAGGTTTCCCTCCCTCCGGAACCCCGGAGAGAGGGAGAAGGCAGGTCACGGAGAAAGCGCCCTGCCCTGCGGTTGCCTTCCCCGGGGGGTAGGAGAAGGCCGGCGGCGGCTCAGAAGAAGCCGAGCGCCTTGGGAGAATAGCTGACCAGCATGTTCTTGGTCTGCTGGTAGTGGTCGAGCATCATCTTGTGCGTCTCGCGGCCGATGCCCGACTGCTTGTAGCCGCCGAACGCGGCATGCGCCGGATAGGCGTGGTAGCAGTTGGTCCACACGCGGCCGGCCTGGATGTCGCGGCCGAAGTGGTAGCAACGGTTGGCATCGCGGCTCCACACGCCGGCGCCGAGGCCGTAGAGCGTGTCGTTGGCGATGGCGAGTGCGTCCGCATCATCCTTGAAGGTGGTCACCGAAACGACCGGCCCGAAGATTTCCTCCTGGAAGATGCGCATCTTGTTGTTGCCGCGAAAGACGGTCGGCTTCACGTAGTAGCCGCCGGCCAGATCGCCGCCGAGATCGTTGCGGCCGCCGCCGGTCAGCACTTCCGCGCCTTCCTGCCGGCCGATGTCGATATAGGACAGGATCTTCTCCAACTGCTCGGACGACGCCTGCGCGCCGATCATCGTCGCCGTGTCGAGCGGATTGCCCTGCACGATCTTCTCGACGCGCTTGATGGCCTTTTCCATGAAGCGATCGTAGATCTTTTCATGCACGAGCGCGCGGCTCGGGCAGGTGCAGACCTCGCCCTGGTTGAGCGCGAACATCGCAAAGCCTTCCAGCGCCTTGTCGAGATAGTCGTCGTCCTCGTTCATCACATCGGCGAAGAAGATGTTCGGCGACTTGCCGCCCAGTTCCAGCGTGACCGGAATGAGGTTCTGGCTGGCATATTGCATGATCAGGCGGCCGGTCGTCGTCTCGCCGGTGAAGGCGATCTTGGCGATGCGCGGGTTGGAGGCGAGCGGCTTGCCGGCCTCGAGGCCGAAGCCGTTGACGATGTTGAGCACGCCGGCCGGCAGGAGATCGCCGATCAGCTCGGCCCAGACGAGGATCGAGGACGGCGTCTGCTCGGCGGGCTTCAGCACCACGCAATTGCCCGCGGCAAGCGCGGGCGCGAGCTTCCAGGCGGCCATCAGGATCGGGAAGTTCCAGGGAATGATCTGGCCGACGACGCCGAGCGGCTCGTGGAAGTGATAGGCGATCGTGTCGTGGTCGACTTCGCCGATCGTGCCTTCCTGCGCACGTACACACGAGGCAAAATAGCGGAAGTGGTCGATGGCGAGCGGAATGTCGGCGGCCATGGTTTCACGCAGCGGCTTGCCGTTGTCCCAGGTCTCGGCGCGGGCAAGCAGATCGAGGTTGTCCTCCATGCGCTGCGCGATCTTCATCAGGATATTGGCGCGCTCCGTCGAAGAGGTGCGGCCCCACTTGTCCTTGACGGCGTGGGCGGCGTCGAGCGCCAGCTCGATATCGGCGGCGTCGGAGCGTGCGACTTCGCAGAGCTTGCCGCCGGTGATCGGCGTGATGTTGTCGAAGTAGCGGCCCGCGACGGGCTCCTTCCACTCGCCACCGATGAAATTGCCGTACTTCGCCTTGTACGGATTCTCGACGATCTTCTGATGCAGCATTGTCATTCCTCCCATGAAAGGCCCGGATGGGCCGTGGGAGGAATGGTGCGGTGCTTTGCGCTTTCGCGATAGGGAGACGGCGCCGATGGCGGGCGCGACTGTTTCAGAATTGAGACAGGGCAATGCGGCAGGCTGTGCTGCGCCGCAGCATCAGTTGATCGAGAGCTTCTTCATCTTCCGGTAGAGCGTCGCCCGGCTGATGCCAAGCAGATCGGCCGCATGGCTGACATTGCCGCCGGCACGCGTCAGCACGCGGCGCAGCGCCGCGCGCTCGGCATCGTCGAGATCCCGGCCCTCCTCCACGCGATCCTCTTTCAGAAGGTCGGAGGCGGCAATGCCGGTGGCGATGCGCCGGTCGTCGAGCCCGAGCACCTGGCGGGCCGCGCGTGTCGCGCCGAGCACCAGATCGTCCCGGTCAACGGCCAGGAGCGCCGGCGAGGCCCTGCCCTCCACCGGCACGAGCAGGATGCGGGCCGCGGAGAAGGCGCGCCGGAACAGCCCGGCCTCGATGCGTGCGGCGGCATCGCGCACGGCCTGCGAGAGGATCGACATGGTCATCTCATTGGCGTCGTCGCGGCAGGTGGAAATATCGATGGCGGCTGCAATGCGGCCCGTATGATCGCGGATCGGCGCCGTGGTGCAGGAAAGCCGGGTGTTCTGCGACAGGAAATGCTGGTCGCGCAGGATGAGGACCGCGCGCTCGTCGGCAAGGGCCGTGCCGATGCCGTTGGTGCCGACGCTCGCCTCGCTCCAGACCGTGCCGGACCAGAGGCCGACGCCGCGGAAATCGCGGTCGTCCCCGGCGGCGCCGCGCCGTTCCAGCGCAATGCCGTTCTCGTCGGTCAGGAGCAGGCAGCAGCCGGCCTTGCCGACGGTGGCGAACAGGCGGTCGATTTCGCCGCGCGCTTCCTCGATGAGATCGCTGGAGCGGGACCGGGCCTGCCGGAACTCGCTCTCGGTCAGCCGCCAAGGTACGCGTGCCTCTTCCGGCGACAGCCCATGCAGCGTCAAACAACGCCGCCAGGACGCCGCAACGGGTGAATTGGCAGCCGCCGAGGCATGGGCCACCACGGTCTGGACATGATCCGCGTGATCGAAACGCACAGGCATCGGCTCTCCTCCCGAAAGCTTCCGACCGACCGTCGCACTGGAATACAATGCCGCGAACTATAGAACCGTTCGCAGCGAAAGGTCCAGCGGAACGAAGGTTCAACACGGATATGGGCAGCGGGGACCCGCACAACAAGGCTGTTTCCAACCGTCCCGCCGCCTGTTACCAGTGCATATCCTTTTCCAGCATCGATCCTGCCATGTTTCGCGATTTTTCCGCCCAAGCCCTTTTCATGGGCCTTCTCACTGCCTTTGTCGGTTTCGCCAGTTCCTTCGCCGTCGTTTTGCATGGTCTCATCGGGGTCGGCGCCACCGAGGCGCAAGCCGCCTCCGGCCTGATGGCGCTCTCGGTCTCGATGGGCCTGTGCGCCATCGTGCTCAGCGTCGCGACGAGGCTGCCCGTATCCATCGCCTGGTCGACGCCCGGCGCCGCTTTGCTCGCGACGTCAGGCGCCATCGAAGGCGGTTTCTCGACGGCGGTGGGCGGGTTCATCATCTGTGCGTTGCTGATCGTCATCGCCGGCCTGTGGAAGCCGCTCGGCCGCATGGTCGCCGCCATTCCCGCAACGCTCGCCAATGCGATGCTGGCGGGCGTGCTGATCGGCCTGTGCTTCGCCCCGGTGAAGGCCATCGCCTTCGATCCGCTGCTCGGCCTGCCGATCGTGCTCGCCTGGGCGATCGTCGGCAGCATCAACCGGCTTTACGCCGTGCCGGCCGCGCTCGTCGCCTTCATCGCGGTGCTGGCCTTCGGCGTCGACATCCCGGACGGCGCCTTGAGCGGCCTTGCCGCATCGCTGCTGCCGAAACCCGAACTCGTCGCGCCATTCTTCACCATGGCCGGGCTGATCGGCATCGCCCTGCCGCTCTTCATCGTCACCATGGCCTCGCAGAACATTCCCGGCATCGCCGTGCTGAAGGTCAACGGCTACGAGCCGAAACCCGGGCCGCTCTTTGCCGTGACGGGTGCGTTCTCGCTGCTGTCCGCCCCCTTCGGCGGCCATGCCGTCAATCTCGCCGCCATCACCGCCGCCATGTGCGCGGGCAGCGATGCGCATCCCGACCCGGCGAAACGCTACTGGGCGGCGATCAATGCCGGTGTCTTCTATGTGATCTTCGGGCTGGCGGCCGGTGCGGTCACGGCCTTCGTCGCGCTGGCCCCGCCGATCCTCATCCAGGCCGTCGCCGGCCTTGCGCTGATCAGCGCCTTTGCCGCTTCCGCGCTCAACGCCTTCCGCGAGCCGGAGGGCCGCGAAGCCGCGGCGGTGACGTTCCTCGTCACCGCCTCCGGCGTTTCGTTCCTCGGCATTTCCGGCGCCTTCTGGGGCCTGCTGGCGGGCGGGCTGATGCTCGGCCTCGCCCATCTCATGGCCCGGCGCCGGCGCTGATTACGGCTGGAACGGCAACGGGCGGCCGTTGATCAGCACCTTGCCGTCCTCGCCGACCGTGACATCCCAGGCCTGCGCCCCGTCGCCCGCATCGCGCGCCAGGCCCTTCATCATCAGGAGCCCGAAGGAGGCCTGGCCGAATTCCGGAACGATCGCCGCATTCTTCTGGAGGTAGGCAACCGTCTCGTCGAACTTGCGCATCGTCAGCGTCAGGTCGGCCTTGCGGCGGTCCTTGTCCTCGATATGGACCTGCATCGTCCCGGTGAGGCGCACGTCATAGATCGGCGAAACGGCCGAGACATCCTCGAGCTCGAACGTCATCATGCCGTCAGGCAGCACGATGCGACCGAGTTCGGCATTTTGCTCCGGGGTGAACGGCTCCTTCTTGGAGAAGTCGCCATGGTCAAGCATGTAGGTGACGGCGCCGGCAAGATCGAGATTGGCGACGGCCATCTTGAAGGTCGCGTGTTCCGGCACCGCGCTCTCGAAGGCCGCGGGCACCACACCGGCGGGAAGCTTCGGCTTGTCGATATCGATGCCGAAGCCGACACGCGTGGAATGGGCGACGCCGTTCATGTCGATGTTATAGACGAGACCATCGGCGCCGAAATTTCCCTTGTCCGTGCCGATGGCAACATTGGAAGCGTGGATCGTCTCTTTCAGATTGTCGAAGACCGGAAGGGAATCGCGAAGGAGCTGCTTGAGACGCGCGGTTTCAGGCGGGTCGAGCTGAGGCTTGTCGATGTTGTCGAGGATGAAGAAGACAATGTCCTGCACCGTCTTGTAGCGTGCACCGTCCATGCTGACGTCGATATCCACCTTGTCGGCGCTGATATCCACCTTGCCGGAATCCTTGCTGGTGATGGTCTCCGCAAAGGCCTGCATGACGCCCTTCGTGGAAATGTCGAGCGTATCGGCAGTCTTCTTCTCCGTCGCCACCGACATCACCGACTGGCCGAAGGTCGCCGAAACGCTTTCCTTGGGCGTGACGCTGGAGAAGGCGATCTTGTTGGCCGACCAGTCGGCCGAGGTGAAGTAGAGGATCTCCGGGTCATAGATCCCGTCGAGCTTCATGGAGTCGATCACGTAGGAAAACGACGTGGCGTCCGCCGGCGTGTCGATCGTGCCCTTGATGTCGAGGCTGTCGTTCGACTCGATGCGGTAGGTCCCCTCGGGCATCGGCCGCAGATGGGAAACCATCGGCTTCAGGCCTTCGACATTGAGCGCCCCGTTCTTCGCCTTTGCCAAAAGCGGCGCGGGATCGAAGCGCAATTCGTAGAAAGACGTCGCGGCCCGGACCGTGACCATGCCGGCATCGACCAGGTCTTTCGGCAGGTAATGCGTCAGGCGCTTCTGGATGTTTGCGGCCTCGGACACCGAAACCTCCTGGGCATGGACCGTGCCTGCGCAAACGAGCGCAACGGCGGCCGAAGCCATCAGGGTCTGTCTTATCATCATGGTCTCCTTGCCAAAAACGAACTGGGCGGAACTTCCATATACTGCGGGGATGTGTCAATCCGGTCGCGGCCTTGCATTTCCGGGGATTCTCGTTTATCGAGCCCCCGTCCGCGTAGACACCCTTGGAGGCAACGCGGATGAGGCTTTCACGAAATCCTCAAGTTTTGCGCGGCCGGCGAAGACGCCTGCCGGGGAAAACTCTCCAGTAACACATGAAAGGTTTTGCCATGAGCAACGATACCTACGAGCTTAAGGCCGAAACGCGCGAACGGGTTGGTAAGGGGTCCTCCCGTGAACTTCGCCGCAACGGTCTCATTCCGGCAGTCATCTATGGTGAGAAGCAGGCCCCCCTCGCTATCGCCATCTCCACGAAGGAAGTCACCCAGCGCATCTACGCCGGCGGCTTCAAGACGACCGTCGCCACGATCGACGTCAACGGCGAGAAGATCAAGGTTCTCCCGAAGGACTACCAGCTCGATCCGGTCCGCGACTTCACCATGCATGTCGACTTCCTGCGCGTCTCGGGCAACACCCACGTCGTCGTTGAAGTTCCGGTTCACTTCATCAACGAAGAGAAGTCCCCGGGCATCAAGGCCGGCGGCGTCCTGAACATCGTTCGCCACGCTGTCGAGCTGCACGCTCTGGCCGGCAACATTCCGGATTCGCTGACGGCAGACCTCACCGGCCTCAAGGTCGGCGATGGCATCCACATCTCCAACATCAAGCTGCCGAAGGGCACGAGCCCCGTCATCACCGACCGTGACTTCACGATCGCGACGATCGCTGTCCCGGCTGCCGGCGTTGAAGAAGAAGAAGTGGAAGCAACCGAGGAATAAGCTTTTCTCAGAAGCAGCCTCTAGTAGAAAACCCCGTCTCCCAGGAGGCGGGGTTTTTCTTTGGCCCAAACATCTGGCAAGTTTGAATTATCGGCACTTTTACTGACGGATATTTCAGCAACCTTTAAGTTTTTGGTGAAACGCTGACCGGCATGACGAAAGCCAAAGACACAACGGGCGGGCTTCGCGGACCGGCGGGGGAGCAACCGGCATGAAGATGCATTCGGTGGAGAGCCGGTTCATTGCCATCGTTATCGGTGCGCTCCTGGTTTTCGTCGCACCGCTTTTCGTCCTCTTTCTCATCCTGTCGTCCGACCGCGTCGCCCGCGAACGAACGGAAAGCACCGAAGCCCTGCTCAGGGCCAATGTCGAAACACTCGGAAAGCCGGTGTGGGATTTCGATATCGACAGCGTTGCCCAGATCGTCGCATCCCTGGAAGGCAATGCCGACATCAGCTTCGTGCGCGTGCGCGACACCGGCGAGATGATCGACATCAGCCGGCCCGCGGACCGTCCCGCCATCGAGGACGCGCGCTCCGTCGTCAATGCGGACATCCTCTACCGGGCCAGCGACGGCGTCAAAAAGGTCGGCACGGCGGAAATCTGGCTCGAAAAGCAGGGCCTGCTTTCCCGCTTCAGCAAGGACGAAATGGCGATCTTCGCCATCTTCTTCTTCGCCGTCGCGACGCTCTTCACCGCCGCCATCATCGGCAACCGGATCACCATCATACGCCCGCTCATGCGCCTGACGGCGGCAATCGAAGCGACGCGCCGCCTTGGCTCGCGCCATCATGTCGACTGGACCTCGAAGGACGAGATGGGGGCACTCGCGCATAACTTCAACGAGATGCAGAGCCAGCTCGAACGTGAGGACGCCGAGCTGAAGCTTGCCCACGCACGGACGACGGAAATCTACAATCTTACCCCGGCCATGCTGTTCTCCATCGATGCGACAGGCCGCATCACCGCCGTGAGCGACTATTGGCTGACGGCCACCGGTTATACCCGCGACGACGTGATCGGCCGCGCCTTCACCGATTTCCTCGTCGAGGATTGCCGCGACACCTATAACCAGCGCCATCTCGCGCAGACGGAAGGAAATGGCATCCGCGAGGTCACCCTGCGCTTCCGGCGCGCTGACCGCAGCGTGATCGACGTTCTCATCCTGGAAACGGACATGGCGACAGGCGACGAACGGCCGTCGCTGTCGCTTTCCGTCATGACCGATGTGACCAGCCTGAAGGACGCCGAAAACCGCAATCACCGGCAGGCCATCACCGACCATCTGACCGGCCTGCTCAACCGCCAGGGCTTCGAAATCGTGCTGGACGACCTGATCGGCGATGCCGACAGGCTGGGCCAGCAACTCGCCTGCATCTTCGTCGATCTCGACCGTTTCAAGTCGATCAACGACAATCTCGGCCATGCGACAGGCGATGCGGTGCTGCGCGAAATGGCGGAGCGCCTGCGGGGCCAGTTGCGCGGCAACGACGTCATCGCCCGCCTCGGCGGCGACGAGTTCGCCATCCTGCTCTGCGCGCCCGACGCCTGCCGGCTCGCCACCGACATAAGCGAACGGCTGGTCGAAGGCATGCGCGCGCCACTCATCATCAACGGCGCGGAGCTGAATGTCAGCGCGAGCATCGGCATCGCCGTCTATCCCGATCACGCCACGACGGCCGCCTGCCTCCTGCAGAAGTCGGACATGGCCATGTATGCCCGCAAGCGCGGCGGCAAGAACGGCGTCCAGCTCTTCGACAACGACATGGTGGATATCGCCCGCAAGCGGCTGGAAACCGAACAGTTCATCGAGCAGGGCCTGCGCGAGGACTGGTTCGACGCTTACCTCCAGCCCATCGTCGCGCTATCGGACGGGCGCGTCGCCGGTTTCGAGGCGCTGATGCGCCTCAACCATCCCGAACGTGGCCTGCTCTCCCCTGCCGACATCATCGGCATCGCGGAGGAAAACGGTTCGATCGGCCGGATCGGCGACCGCATTCTCTCCAGGGCCATTGCCCATTTGTCCGCCATCTCGAAGCTGGAAGGGCTGGGCGAAAGCTATCTCGCGGTGAATTTCTCTCCGCTGCAGTTCGAACCGGCGCTGCCGTCGCGCGTCGCAGCGCTCCTGATGGAAGCCGGCCTCCCGCCCTCGCGCATCGTCGTCGAAATCACCGAGGCGGTGCTGATGCTCGACAATCCCGTCGTGCGCTCCGTGCTCGATGCGCTCTCCGGCCTGGGCTGCCGCATCGCACTCGACGATTTCGGCACGGGCTTCTCGTCGCTGAGCTATCTCAACCGCTTCCCGGTCGATATCGTGAAGATCGACCAGTCCTTCACGCGCTCGCTGACAAGCGAGCAGCAGGACGTGCGCCGCAAAAGCCGCATGCTCGTGGAGGGCATCCGCACCATATCGCACCAGATGGGCTGCGCCGTCGTCGCCGAGGGCATCGAGACCGAGGAGCAATGGTTCATGCTCCAGGCCATGAATGTCGAGTTCGGCCAGGGCTACCTTTTCAGCCGGCCCTTGCCGCCCGAAGCGCTTCTCGCCAAACTGGACGAACTGCCGCCATCGGACGCACACACGCAAAAAGTAGCCTCCTGAGGAAGCAGCCGGGAACAGGATGATGAAGACACTCTTTCTGCTGCTCGGCCTCTCACTCGCACCGCTCTCGTCCGCCTGCGGCCAGACCATCCATCTCCTCACCGAGGAATATGCGCCCTTCAACTATACAAAAGCCGGCGCGATCACCGGCATCTCGGTCGACCAGATGACGCACGTCGCAGAGCGCGCCGGCATCGACTACACGCTGGAGATCATGCCCTGGGCGCGCGCCTTTACCCTCGCCGAAAAACAGCCGATGCATTGTGTCTTCACGACAGGATACAATCGCGACCGTGCCACCCGTTTCCTCTGGATCAAGCCGCTGCTGAAGGACCAGATGGTCATGCTCAAACGGCAGGATGCCGTCTATGACGACCTCACCATCGTCAAGGCACGGGAGCTCAGGGTCGGTTCGCAGCGCGGCGACTTCGCGGTGGAAGCGCTGGAGCAGATCGGCTTCCATGACATCGATCTTGCCGCCGATATCGACGTCACCCTGCGCAAGCTGTTGAGCGGCCGCATCGACCTGATGCCGACCTCGGTCAAGACCTATGAGAAGATGCGGCTGGATGGCGTTCCCGTGGAAAAGGCCATGATGCTGGCCGGTCAGGTCTACGGCGTCGCCTGCAACAAGGATACGCCCCTTGATCTTGTCGAACGCATGCAGGCCGAGCTCGACAAGCTGATCGTCAGCGGCGAGCAGGATCGCATCTTTGCGGCCTACGGCCTGCCGCCGAACCCGCGCACGTCCCAGACCCGCGCCCACAAATAATGCGCGCTCATGGTTGACTTCCGCGCGCATTCGCGGTGGTGAAGGCGAAACGACAGGATTTGGCGGAGCAATCCATGCTGATCATCGCAGGCCTCGGCAATCCGGGCGCGAAATATGCGGGCAACCGCCACAATATCGGTTTCATGGCGCTGGATGCCATTCATCGCAAGAACCCGTTCTCGCCTTGGTCGAAGAAGTTCAAGGCGGAAATCTCCGAGGGCGAGCTTGCCGGCGACAAGGTCCTGTTGGTCAAGCCGCAGACCTTCATGAACCTGTCGGGCGAATCCGTCGGCGAAGCCATGCGCTTCTACAAGCTCGCGCCCAAGGATATCGTCGCCATCTACGACGAGCTGGACCTGCTGCCCGGCAAGGCCCGCATCAAGGTTGGCGGCGGCCATGGCGGGCATAACGGCATCAAGTCGCTCGATGCCCATTGCGGCAAGGATTACCGCCGCCTGCGTCTGGGCATCGGCCATCCCGGCACCAAGGAACTCGTGACGAACCATGTGCTCGGCGATTTCGCCAAGGCCGATCACATCTGGCTCGATCCGCTGCTCGACGAGCTTGCGATCCACGCCGACATGCTGGTGCGCGGCGAAGACTCACAACTGATGAACAAACTGGCTCTTGCCACGGGAAGCAAGCCGGAAGAGGACAAGGCCACCAAGAAACCGGCCGGCCAGTCCCATATCCGCGCCGCCCGCAACCATGCCCAGCCGAAGGCGCTGCCGACGAGCGGCCCGATGGCCGACATGCTGAAGAAGCTGTTCGGCAACAAGGGCGACTGACGTCCCGGCCGAACAGGCGCGAAAACCTATTCTTCCGGCTCGGTCTGGAAGAGCAGCGGAAAGCCCGCCTCCTTGGCAAGGTCCGTCGCCTCCTTGGCCTTGGTCTCGGCGATATCGCGGGCGCAGATGACGACCACGCAGGTCCCCATCTTGTGCGCCGTCATCATGACGCGGTAGCTGGTCTCCTCCGCCATGCCGAACACGGCCTTCAGCACCAGCACGACGAATTCGCGCGGCGTATAGTCGTCGTTGACGAGAAGCACCTTGTAGAGCTTCGGCCTTTCGAGCCTGGGCTTGGTGGTGGTTTTCGGGTCGAGGATGGTGTCGCCATTGCTCATCGGAAGCTCCTCACGACATTGGCTTCGAGCAGTGTGCGCTCATTGTGCACCGCAGGCGGGCGGAGTTCAAGGCCCCGCGCCGTCCGGGTCTTGACCCTGCCCCGTCCTTCCCCCATAGCGGTGGCAACGATTTTATCAAGACGAATGGACCATCTCCATGGGCTTCAAATGCGGTATCGTCGGCCTGCCGAATGTCGGCAAGTCGACCCTCTTCAACGCACTCACCAAGACGGCTGCCGCCCAGGCGGCGAACTATCCCTTCTGCACCATCGAGCCGAACACCGGCGAAGTCGCCGTGCCGGATCCGCGCATGAAGGCGCTCGCCACCGTCGCGGGCTCCAAGGAAATCATCCCGACGCGCATCTCCTTCGTCGATATCGCCGGCCTCGTGCGCGGCGCATCGAAGGGTGAAGGCCTCGGCAACAAGTTCCTCGCCAATATCCGCGAAGTCGATGCCGTCGTGCATGTGCTGCGCTGCTTCGAGGACGACGACATCACCCATGTCGAAGGCCGCATCAATCCGGTCGGCGATGCCGAGACCATCGAGACCGAGCTGATGCTCGCCGACCTCGAAAGCCTCGAGCGCCGCGTCGAGCAGACCCGCAAGCGCGCCACCGGCAAGGACAAGGAATCGCTTGCCCAGCTGCCGATCATGGAAGCCGTGGTGAAGCTGCTCAACGAGGGCAAGCCGGCGCGTCTTCTCCTCAAGACGCTGGCGCCGGAGGAGATCGAAATCCTCAAAGGCCTGAACCTGCTCACCTCCCACCCGGTCCTCTATGTCTGCAACGTCGCCGAAGGCGATGCGGTGAACGGCAATGCGCACACCGAAGCCGTCGCCGCCATGGCGAAGGAACAGGGTGCGGAATGCGTCATCATCTCGGCTGCGATCGAGGCCGAGGTCGCGCAGCTGCCGGAAGAGGAAGCGACGGAATTCCTCTCCGCGCTCGGCCTCGACGAAGCCGGCCTCGACCGCCTGATCCGGGCCGGTTACCACCTGCTCGACCTGATCACCTACTTTACCGTCGGCCCCAAGGAAACGCGTGCCTGGACGATCGTGCGCGGCACCAAGGCGCCCCAAGCCGCCGGCGTCATCCATACGGATTTCGAACGCGGCTTCATCCGCGCCTTCACCATCGCCTATGACGACTACATCGCCTACAAGGGCGAGGTCGGCGCCAAGGAAGCCGGCAAGGGCCGCGACGAAGGCAAGGAATATGTGGTGCAGGACGGCGACGTCATCCACTTCCGCTTCAACACGTAAGGTCGCGCCGGACCGACGACTTTCGAACTGCCGTCCCTCAGCGGAGGGGCGGCAGTTTTTCTTTGAGCGCGAGCGGCAGCGGCGTCAAAACCCAGCGCCGGAAATGCGGCCAGCCGATACCGATGGTCAAGACGACAATCCCGACGATCAGCAGCGACAGGAAGATATAGGTTTCCGGGGCAGCGGTGGTGCGCTGAAGCAGGCTTGCCGTGGCAAGGCCGAGCGACAGCAGGCCCGAGGTCACGAAAGCGCGGCGGTCGATGGCAAGCCCGATGCCCATGAGCACGACGACGATTCCAACGATGACCAGCGCATCTGGCAGGCCCTTGTCGCTGCTGAACAACGTGTTGTTCGCGAAGTCGCCGAGAAAGACGAAGCTGAGCGTCGAATAGAGCAGCGCCGGTGCGGTGACGAGATGCAGCCAGAAGGCGATATCGGAGCGGCGCGCGACACGGAAACGATCCGACAGATCATAGCGCATCGCCACGGCAAACAGCGCGAGTGCCGTGACAAGGAAGATGCCGGCGCATAGCGTCGAGTGCTCGGTGAAAAGGTCGGTGCTATGAAGCATCCGCCCGAGCACGAGGAAGACGATGCCGAGCGCCAGAGCCGCCAGCGACAGATACCAGAGGCTCAATGACAGCGGGATACGGTAGCGCCAGTAGAACGGCGGCAGGAGCCCGCAGAGCGGCGCCACCGTCAGCAGGAAGCCGACGATCGCATCCTGCTGTCCGACCGCCTCATCCTGCATCAGGAGCGACGTCGTGAGGATCCAATGCACGTAGAGCGCCGTCAGCAGCACGGCGGGAAGCGCAAGGCGCTGCCGCTTCACGAGAATTTCCGCAAGGATGATGATGGCCGGCAACGCCAGGAGAAACGCGCCGATGCCCCAGACGCCCGCCATGACGATGGCGACGCCGATGGTGATCAGCACATCGTGGAAACCGCGAATGAAGCGCGGCGCTTCGGTATCCTCGACCGGCGCGATGGCCCGATCCTCCGCCGGCCCGCCGATATCGAGCGCATCGGCACGCGTCGGCACATGTAGGCCGACGCCGCGCGCTTCCATATAGGGCAGGAGCACGCCGGCCTGTTCGCCGGAAATGATGCCCTCGCCGGCCGCGCCGTCGAGAACCGATTTCAAAGTCTGCATCGCGCGTCGTCTCCTGTTGCCCGCGCACCATAGCGCCGCGCCTGCCCCTGACAAGCCTTGCAAAACAATGTCATGACCGCCATTCTCATGCCCGCAACAGGACAAACGGATCGTGGCCGACAGAAGCTTTGAAGATTTCACACCCGGACACCGCTTCACCTTCCGGGAGCGCACGCTGACGGCAGACGAGATCATCGCCTTCGCCCGGGAATTCGACCCGCAGCCCATGCATCTCGACGAAGCGGCCGGCCGTGCCAGTATTCTCGGCGGACTGGCCGCCTCCGGCTGGCACACCAGCGCGGTGATGATGCGCATGCTCTGCGAAGCCTATATCGACGGCTCCACCTCCGAGGGCTCACCCGGCGTCGACCTGATGGAATGGAAGCGCCCGGTGCTGGCCGGTGACACGCTCGGCGGCCACTGCGAGGTGCTGGAGGCACGCGTCTCACGCTCGCGGCCGGACATCGGCATCGTGCGACTGCGCGCCGAAGTGACCAACCAGCGCGGCGAGATCGTCGCCATCTCGGAATATGTCAACATGATGCGCCTTGCCGGAAAGGATGCCGCCCATGCGGATGGCTGAGCTTTATCCGTTCGGCGAGACGGTCGCGATCGGCTCGAACACCTTCACGGCGGAAGACATCATCCGCTTCGCCCGGGATTTCGATCCGCAGCCCTTTCACCTGGATGCCGAGCTCGCCCGGCAAAGCCTGTTCGGCGGCCTGTGCGCCTCGGGCTGGCACACCAGCGCCGGCTGGATGAAATGCTTCGTCGCGTTCTGGACCGCGGAATGCCGGCGTCTGGCCGCCGAGGGCATCGCGCCGCCGAAGCTCGGCCCCTCGCCCGGCTTCACCAAGCTCGGGTGGTTCAGACCCGTCTTCGCCGGCGATACGATCAGCTACTCGGTCACGCTGCT
Source organism: Shinella sumterensis (assembly GCF_004514425.2). Classification (GTDB taxonomy): domain Bacteria; phylum Pseudomonadota; class Alphaproteobacteria; order Rhizobiales; family Rhizobiaceae; genus Shinella; species Shinella sumterensis. The sequence goes on along the minus strand of NZ_MYFN02000002.1, from coordinate 571,273 downwards.
CGCCTCGCGCGAACTGGCGACGCGCAAGGACCGGGTGCTCAACACGATCCGTTGCGCGGGCGAAAACCAGAACGGCGAGCCGGTCATCCGGTTCGAGAGCACGGTGCTGGAGTTCGTTTAACAAGGGGCCTGGAGTTACCCCCCCTCTGGCCCGCCTCAATGCCCGTCGAAGGCCACCAGCGTGCGCACTTCCACACCGAGCGCTTCCAGCTTCTTGCGGCCGCCGATTTCCGGCAGGTCGATGACGAAGCAGGCGGCGACGATGTCGGCGCCCATCTGGCGCAGCAGTTTCACGGCGGCTTCCGCCGTGCCGCCGGTGGCGATCAGGTCATCGACGAGGATCACCTTCTCGCCCGGCTTGATGGCGTCCTTGTGCATCTCCATCTCGTCCACGCCGTATTCCAGGCTGTAGGCGATGCGCACGGTTTCGTGCGGCAGCTTGCCCTTCTTGCGGATGGGAACGAAGCCGGTCGACAGCTGATGCGCCATGGCGCCGCCGAGGATGAAGCCGCGCGCCTCGATGCCGGCGACCTTCGCGATGCCGATGCCCGCGTAAGGGTGCACCAGCTCGTCCACGGCGCGGCGGAAGGCACGCGGATTGCCGAGCAATGTGGTGATGTCGCGGAACATGATGCCGGGCTTGGGATAGTCCGGAATGTTGCGGATCGCGGCGACGAGTTCTTGTTCAACGGTAGACATGGCATTTCCCGGCTGCGGAAGAAGGACCGGTTATTGCAGGTGCGGCACCGCCCCACAACAAAAAAGGCGGCCCGAAGGCCGCCTTTCGAACCGGGCGATAAGATCGCTCAGTGTTCCTTGTTCGCGTAGACCGACTTCTTCGTCAGATAGATCAGGCCCGTGAAGATCAGCAGGAAGACCATGACCATGAAGCCGGTGCGCTTGCGCTCCTCGAGGTGCGGCTCGGCGGCCCACATCAGGAAGGCGGCGACGTCATGTGCGTACTGGTCGACCGTCTGCGGCGAGCCGTCGTCATAGGTGACCTGGTCGTCGGAGATCGGCTTTGCCATGGCGAGTGCCGCGGCATTGGCGAAGTACGGATTGTAGTGCGTGCCTTCGGCGACTTCGAGATGCGCAGGCTTCTCTTCCTCATATCCCGTCAGCAGCGAGTAGATGTAGTCCGGGCCACCTTCCTGGTACTGGGTGAAGATGTCGAAGACGAACTGCGGGAAGCCGCGGGTGATGCCGCGCGCCTTGGCGATCAGCGAGAAGTCCGGCGGAGCCGCCCCGTTGTTCGAAGCGGCAGCCGCCTCGTGGTTGGCATAGGGCGACGGGAAGTGGTCGGAGGGCACGGCCTTCCGCATGTACATCTCGCCGTCGCTGTTCGGGCCGTCCTGGACTTCGTAGTTCGCTGCGAAGGCCTTGACCTGGGCCTCGGAGTAGCCAAGCCCTTCCAGCGTGCGGAAGGAGACGAGGTTCATCGAGTGGCAGGCCGAACAGACTTCGGTGTAGACCTTCAGGCCGCGCTGAAGCTGGCCCTTGTCGTACTTGCCGAACGGACCGGCAAAGGACCAGTCCTGCTGCTTGGGCTTATGCAACGGATAGTGCGGCGTGGCGTGTTCGGCCTCCGCACCGGCTGCGGGCGCTGCCTCTTCCGCCGTAGCGAAGGAGACGCCCAGACCGGCGACGAGGGCGAGCGACAGAATGCCTGCAACAAGCTTTTTCATTGTCATGGTTCCTTTCGTCGCCCGTCTCAGGCCTTGGCCGCCTTGGCGTTCTTCTTTTCCAGAACCGCTTCCGTGATCGAATTCGGAATGCGCTTCGGGGTCTCGATCAGGCCGAGCAACGGCATGAGGATGATGAAGAAGCCAAAGTAATAGACCGTGCCGAGCTGCGAGAGGATGACGTAGATGCCTTCGGCAGGCATGGCGCCCAGCCAGCCGAGCATGATGGCATTGGCCACGAAGATCCAGAAGAACAGCTTGTACCACGGACGGTAGACGGCGGAACGAACCTTGGAGGTGTCGAGCCACGGCAGGAAGAACAGGATGATGATCGAGCCGAACATCACCAGGACGCCACCGAGCTTGGAGTCGATCGGGCCGATGTTGAAGGTGATGGCGCGCAGCATCGCGTAGAACGGCAGGTAGTACCATTCCGGAACGATGTGGGCCGGGGTCTTCAGCGGGTCAGCCGGGATGTAGTTGTCCGGGTGGCCGAGATAGTTCGGCATGTAGAAGATGAACCAGGCGAAGACGATCAGGAAGACCGATACGCCAAGGGCGTCCTTCAGCGTCGCATAGGGCGTGAAGGGAACCGTGTCCGTCTTGGACTTCACCTCGACGCCGGTCGGATTCGTCTGGCCGGTGACGTGCAGCGCCCAGATGTGCAGGACAACGACGCCCGCGATCATGAAGGGCAGCAGGTAGTGCAGCGCGAAGAAGCGGTTCAGCGTCGGGTTGTCGACGGCGAAGCCACCGAGCAGGAACTGCTGGATCCACTCGCCGACCCAGGGGAAGGCCGAGAAGAAGCCGGTGATGACGGTCGCGCCCCAGAAGGACATCTGACCCCAGGGCAGAACGTAGCCCATGAAGCCCGTTGCCATCATCAGGAGGTAGATGACGACGCCGAGGATCCAGAGGATTTCGCGCGGCGCCTTGTAGGAGCCGTAGTAGAGGCCGCGGGCAATGTGCAGGTAGACCGCGATGAAGAAGAAGGACGCGCCGTTGGCGTGCATGTAGCGCAAGAGCCAGCCGTGGTTCACGTCGCGCATGATCTTTTCGACCGAGTTGAACGCGACGGTGGTTTCGGCGGCGTAGTGCATGGCCAGCACGATGCCGGTGGCGATCTGCACGATCAGCATCACCGACAGCATGGCGCCGAAGGTGTAGGCATAGTTCAGGTTGCGCGGTACCGGGTAGGAAACGAAGCTGTCATGGATCATGCGCGGCAGAGGCAGGCGCGAATCGACCCATTTTTCGATGCCAGTCGTCGGCTGGTAGGTGGAATGTTCAGCACTCATTATCAGGTGTCCCCTCAACCGATCTTGATGACTGTGTCGGATACGAACGAGAAGGTCGGCACAGCCAGGTTCTCAGGGGCGGGACCCTTACGGATACGGCCGGCCGTATCGTAGTGAGAACCATGGCAGGGACAGAACCAGCCGCCGAAATCGCCGGCCTGGCCGAGCGGAACACAGCCGAGATGCGTGCACGAACCGATCATGACGATCCAGTTCTCCTTGCCTTCGCCGGCGGAGCGGTCGATATCCGTCGCCTGGGCGTCGGGCGCGATGTTTGCGTTGCGCGCGACCGGGTCCTTCAGGTCAGCGAGCGCGACGGCCTTGGCTTCCTCGACTTCCTGGTCCGTACGGTTGCGGATGAAGACCGGCTTGCCGCGCCACTTGGCAGTCAGGGACATGCCCGGCGTCAGGCTGGAGACGTCGACCTCGATGGAAGCGAGCGCCAGCGTGGACGCGTCCGGACGCATCTGGTCGATGAACGGCCAAGCGACGGCGACGCCGCCCACGACGCCCGCCATACCGGTGGTCAGGTAAAGAAAATCGCGGCGAGTGGGCTCGCCATGGGATTCGCTTGTTGTCTCGTGTTCGCTCACGGCTAAACCATCCTCTCACGCAAAGTCTGCGGAAAACCGCAACGCCCCCTGGGAACCGGCAATATCCGGACACAATACGGCCATAGATTCCCCGTCAATCCGGCGCGTTCTATGCTTGATCGCAAATTATGTCCAGCCTTGGCAAGGGGAGGTGGGCACATTGTCGCGGGAAAACCGTAAGGGCTTGACATCGATCAGGACGGCACCGGAAAGCGCAGCCCTTTCAAGGCACAAAGGCGTGCCTGTTTACGACCGTGCGGCGGTCCTATTGCGCCGCTTCCGCCTGCCCGAGAAAACCGCCCGACTGGCGTGACCAGAGGTCCGCATAAAGCCCGCCGCGCGCGACGAGCGCGGTATGCGTGCCCTCCTCCACGATCCGGCCGCGATCCATCACGATCAGGCGGTCGAGGGCAGCGATGGTCGAGAGACGGTGGGCGATGGCCAGCACGGTCTTGCCGCGCATCAGCCGCTCGAGATTGGACTGGATGGCCGCCTCGACCTCAGAATCGAGCGCCGAGGTCGCCTCGTCCAGCACGAGGATGGGCGCATCCTTCAGCATGACGCGCGCAATCGCGATGCGCTGGCGCTGGCCGCCCGACAGCTTCACGCCGCGCTCGCCGACATGAGCGTCATAGCCCCGGCGCCCGCGCTGGTCCTCCAGCTGGAGGATGAAATCGTGCGCCTCCGCCTTCCTGGCGGCCTCGATCATCTGCTCTTCGCTGGCATCCGGGTTGCCGAAGAGGATGTTGTCGCGCAGCGAGCGGTGCAGCAGCGCCGTATCCTGGCTGACCATGCCGATGCTGGCGCGCAGGCTTTCCTGGGTGACGGCGGCAATATCCTGTCCGCCGACCAGGATGCGGCCGCCCTCCAGGTCGTAGAACCGCAGAAGAAGGTTGACGAGCGTCGACTTGCCCGCCCCCGAGCGCCCGACGATGCCGACCTTCTCGCCCGGCCGGATGGACAGCGTCAGGTCGTCGATGACGCCGGACTGGCGCCCATAATGGAAGCGTACGTTCTCGAAACGGATATCGGGGCTCACGACCTTGAGCGCCGTCGCATCCGGCCTGTCGACGAGGCCGATGGGCTGGGAGATCAGGTCTGCGGAATTCTGGATCGTGCCGACATTGCGCATGATGCTGTTGAGCTGCGTCATCAGGCGGTTGAGCAGGAAGTTCAGGCGCAGCACCAGCGCCATGGTGAAGGCGACGGCGCCCGAGCTGATGACGGCGGTCAGCCAGAGGTGAATGCACAGCACCGCCATGCCGGCTATCATCAGGCCCGAGAGGAAGGCAAGCGACGCGCGCAGCGACGTCAGCAGCCGCGTGAATGTCAGGATCGTCGCCTGGAAGATATCGAAGCCATCGCGCATGTAGCGGTCGTTCGCATCGTCGCGGCCGAAGAGCTTGAGCGTCTGGATATTGGAATAGGCATCGACCATGCGGCCGCTGATCATCGACCCGGCCTCGGCCGACTGGCGGGCATGCTCGCGGATGCGCGGCACGAAATGGCGCGCCAGCACGGCGAAGATGGCAAGCCAGGCCAACAGCACGGCCGCCAGCCGCCAGTCGAGCTGGCCGAGCAGCACGAGCGTCGAGACCGTGTAGATCGACACGAACCAGATGCTTTCCATGAAGGAGGTGATGACGTCGCCCGTCGCCTGCCCCGCCGACCAGACCTTGGTGACGATGCGGCCGGAGAAGTCGTTCTGGAAGAACGACAGCGACTGGCGCGCGACATGCACATAGGATTGCCAGCGCACGAGATTGTAGAAGCCCGGCGTGATGACCTGCTGGTCCACCAGCGCTGTGAGAAACGCCACGACGAAGCGCACGATCCCGATGAGGCCGAGCATCAGCAGCAGTTCGGTTCCATGGGCGGCAAGCAGGCCGCCCCACCCCTCGCCCGGCCTGACCGTCGCCAGCATGTCGACGAGGCGTCCGACGAACCAGAAGGTCGCCGCCTCGATCCCCGCCGTGATGCCGCCCAGCACCAGCAGCGCCGCAAACGGCGCCTTGGCCTGCCGCACGTAGAACCACACGAAGGCAAACAGCCCCGCCGGCGGCCGCAGGTCATCGCGCCGCTCGAATGGCTTTATCCAGGTCTCGAAGAAGGAGAAAAGCGGCCGCAAGATCATGCCCCCGATATAGGCCGTTTTGGCCGGGCGGCAAATTAAAGTTCGGAAAGGAAAAACGGGCTACCGTCGAGGCATCGTGCGCGAATCTTGATTTTTCCGAAACTGTAATGTTAAAGTTACACGCCATGGCGCTGCAGATCAAACAGACCGAGACTTTCCGGAACTGGGAGCAGGCGATCGCAAAGCACGTGTGCTGATCGCGGCGCGACTGACCCGTATCGCCTATGGATTGCCTGGCGATGTCAAATCCCTGGGGGACGGCATCAGCGAAATCCGCATCCATCATGGCCCCGGATATCGTATTTACTTCACCCGCAGGGGTAACGAGATCATCGTGCTGCTCTGCGGTGGCGACAAGGGCAGCCAGAAACGAGACATAGCGGCCGCAAAGACGTTAGCTGCCAAATTGGACGACTGAAATGAACGAAACACTACGCAACTACGATCCTGCGGAAGCACTCACATCCGATGAGGCCGCGGATGTCTTCATGAAAGACGCCTTCGAAACCCGGGATGCGGGTTATATCGCGCATGCGCTTGGCGTTGTGGCGCGTGCAAGAGGCATGAGCAAAGTGGCGGAAGAAACCGGCCTTGCCCGTGAAGCGCTTTACCGTTCACTCGCCAGTGATGGCAATCCGACGCTCAAATCCATGCTCACCGTCATGCAAGCGCTCGGGCTGGAACTGACGTCCAAACGATCCGGCACATGACGAGTGCCCCCGGGCAGCAACCGGGGGCACCTGTTTTTACTGCGCCGCCGCCTCGGTCTCGGCTGCATCATCGGCGATGAAGCCGCCGGATTGGCGGGTCCAGAGGTCGGCGTAGATGCCGCCCCGGGCGACCAGTTCGGCATGTGTGCCCATCTCGCTGATGCGGCCCTTGTCGAGCACGACGAGGCGGTCCATCTCCGTCAGCGTGGACAGGCGGTGGGCGATCGCGATCACCGTCTTGCCCTGCATGAGGGCGAAGAGGTTTTCCTGGATCGCCGCCTCGACTTCCGAATCGAGCGCCGAGGTCGCCTCGTCCAGCACCAGGATCGGCGCGTCCTTCAGGAAGACGCGGGCGATGGCGATACGCTGACGCTGGCCGCCGGAGAGTTTTACGCCGCGCTCGCCGACCTGGGCATCGAGGCCGCTGCGGCCCTGGTGGTCGCTCAGGCTTTCGATGAAGTCCCAGGCATTGGCCCGCTTGGCCGCCTCGATGATCTCGGCATCGGTCGCATCCGGCTTGCCATAGGCGATGTTGTCGCGGATGGAGCGGTGCAGCAGGGACGTGTCCTGCGTCACCACGCCGATCTGCGAGCGCAGGCTGTCCTGCGTGACCGTGGCGATGTCCTTGCCGTCGATCGTGATCCGGCCAGCCTCCAGGTCATAGAAGCGCAGGAGCACATTCATCAGCGTCGTCTTGCCGGCACCGGACCGGCCGACAAGGCCGACCTTCTCACCGGCTGCGATGTCGAGCGACAGGTCCTCGATCGCGCCCTTGTTCTTGCCGTAGTGGAAGCGGACGTGATCGAAGGTGATGGCGCCCTTCGCCGCCGGCAGCGCCGGCGCCTGGGGCGCATCCTTGATGTCGTGCGGCTTGGTCATCATGCCCATGCCGTCATAGACCGTGCCGATATTCTCGAACAACGCGGTCACTTCCCACATCACCCACTGCGACATGCCGTTGATGCGCATGGCAAGGCCGGCCGCCACCGCGACGGCACCGACCGTCACGTCGCCCGACATCCAGAAATAGATGCCAATGGCCGTGGTGAAGAACATCGCGATGACGTTGTTGACGTCGATGGCGATATTGAAGGCCGTGATGAAGCGCATCTGCTTGTGCACCGTCTGCAGGAACTCGTCCATGCCTTCGCGGGCATAGGTTTCCTCGCGGCCCGCATGCGAGAACAGCTTCACGGTCGCGATGTTCGTGTAGCTGTCGACGATCCGGCCCGTCATCATGGAGCGCGCATCCGCCTGCTCGCGCGAAACCCGCATGAGCTTCGGCACGAAGTAGCGCAGGATGCAGATATAGACGACGAACCACACGAGCAGCGGCACCACGAGACGCAGGTCCGCCGACGCGATGATGGCGATCATCGAGACGAAATAGCTCACCACATAGATGAAGACGTCGATGATCTTCATCACCGTTTCGCGCACGGCAAGCGAGGTCTGCATCACCTTCGTCGAGACGCGGCCGGCGAACTCGTTGGAGAAGAAGGTCATGCTCTGGCGGATGAGATAACGATGCATCTGCCAGCGGGCGATCATCGGGAAATTGCCCGCAAGCGCCTGGTGCATGGTCATCGTGTGCAGCGCGCCGAAAAGCGGAATGAGCACGAGCAGAAGCACGGCCATCCAGATCAGCGTGCCGCCCTCGCGGGCGAGGAACGTGCCGGGGTCACCGGCCGAGAGCCAGTCAACGATGTTGCCGAGGAACTGGAACAGCAGCACTTCGGCGATGCCGAGCGCCATGGAGCAGAAGCCCAGCACCGCAAGCCAGGGGGCCGCCGGGCGCGTATAATGCCAGACGAAGGGGATGATCCCCTTGGGCGGCAGCGAGGGCGCCGCCGAGGGGTAGGGATTCAAACGTCTTTCGAACCAGCCGAACATGGCTTTCTCCGTAATATGGGACGGAACCGGCACGGACGGCGCAAAGGGGCGCAGTCGGGAGCGGGATTCCGCTTGGTGTGCCGCGGGGCGACGAAAGCGTCACACGGCGAATTGATATGCAGGCACGAAGGAAATGGGGGCGGCGAAATGCCTAAGCGAGAAGAGGCGTGATTCCAGCCGGGAGGCGCAGCCGATGGGCATTAATCATCATGTTCCTCCCTTTCTCGCGTTTCAGATGTGCCGTGGTTAACCCGAAACGATGCAATTTTCCAGACGCTTCGGCGCGATTTCCCATCTGCGGCCAATCCTGTTGCCCTGCCGCCACATCCATCGGCCCCGCCTCCCCAGGCGCTGTGTCTCCCACCATTTCGCCGCGCGGCTTGCAGAACGGCATCGCATCGGATCGTGAATTGCTGTAGCGAAGCGCGCATGTCTGCACTGCGCATCGCCCTCTACCAGCCCGACATCGCCGGCAACACCGGCACGATGCTGCGTTTCGCCGCCTGCATGGGTCTTTCCGTCGACATCATCGAGCCGGCCGGCTTCGACATTTCCGACCGCAGCCTGAAGCGCGCCGGCATGGACTATCTCGCCGCGGTGACGCTGACGCGCCATGTCAGCTGGGACAGGTTCGAGGACTGGCGCAATGAGACCGGCCGCCGCCTGATCCTCGCCTCCACCAAGGCCGCAGGCCTCTACACCGACTTCGCCTACCGCCCCGACGACATCCTGCTTTTCGGCCGCGAAAGCGCCGGCGTGCCGGACCATGTGCACGACATCGCCGACGGGCGCGTTCTCATCCCGATGGTCGAGGGCCAGCGCTCCATCAACGTCGCCCTCTCCGCCGCGATGATCTGCGGTGAGGCGCTGCGCCAGACCGGTTTCGCCTGAAGCGCGTTCCGACAGATCGCTAGGCATGCTCGCCGCGTGCCCGCGCACTCCTATCATCCTGTCTCCGAAGCAGAAGCCGGGCCGCGAAGGCCGCGATGCCGACGACCAAAACAATGGTTCCGACAACAGCATATGCACCCTCGAAACCCGAGGCGGAAATGAGCGGTTGCGAAACCACAGGCGACAGGAACTGGCCCGCGAAGATGCTCGCGACCAGCAGGCCGGAGATGCGGCCGCGCAGTGCAGGCGGCGCCAGAACCATCGCGGCGGCCGCGAAATTCGGCATGATCGTGCCCATGCAAACGCCGGAGACGGCCATGGCGACCAGCACGCCCGCATAGCTTTCGGCATTCGACAGCAGAAGGAAGGCGAGCCCGGCGGAAACGAAGCCGAGGCCGAACACGCCCATGATGCCGAGCCCGCGCCGGACGGGCGCGAAGGCAAGCGCACAGACCACCCCGACAAGCTGGCCGGCGCCGATCGCCGTCCCTGCAAGGCTCGGCGCCGCAAAACCGAGATACGCCAGATAGAACGGCAGCTGCGTCGGGATCATGTAGAACGCGATCATGTTGATGATCGCCGCTCCAAACAGCAGCGCGAGCAACGCCACCTCGCGCCCGCCAAGCCGCCCCGCGCCTTCGACCGGCCCCTTCGCCGGCATGCGACGCGGCTCCGGCAGGAAGGCGACGGCTGCCGGCAGAAGCAGGATCGCCACCGTGTAGATGAGGAACGGCCCCCGCCAGTGAACCTCCGCCAGCAAGCCCCCGCCTGTCAGGAAGATCGTCCCGCCGATCCCCACGAAGGCCTGCTGCAAACCCATATAGCGATCACGTGCGGCTCCCTGGAAGAAATCGCCGACAAGCGCCGTCATCACCGTCATGATGCCGCCGACCGCGATACCGAGCATGGCACGCCCCGCCAGCAGTCCGGGCAGAGTGTCGGCAAAGAGACCAGACGCCCCGGCCAGCGCGAAGAGGAGAAGCGACGCGAGCAGGAGCGGCTTGCGGCCGAAACGATCGACCAGAAAACCGGCGGCTGGCGAAAAGAGCGCGATGAACGCCGCCGGCAGCGTCAGCACCAGCCGGCTGAGCAGCGCCACGTTATCGACATCGGCGAAACGCGCAGCGATGCCCGGCAAAGAGGCGGAAATCGTCGCGCCCGACATGATGGTGAGCGTGCTGACCAGAAGCATCGTCGTGTTCCGGCGATAGTCCTGCGGCGAATGCGCGATCTGCGCGGCTTTGGCCGGTCTCATGCCGCCACCTCGTCGTAGCGCGTTGCGATCCGCGCCGTCTTCAAGGCATGCGCCCACCAGGCAAGGCGTGACATCAGCATGGCGAGCTGGCCGTTCAATATGCCGGGGCGGAACGGATTGCCGGCGGGGTCGAACTGCGTCCATGCATGGGCGAGGCTGACCGTTTCGCGGATGGTCACCGCATGCAGCTCCGCGAAGACCAGCCGCAACTGCTCGACAGCGCGCAAACCGCCCGAGATGCCGCCATAGGATACGAAGGCAACAGGCTTGGCATGCCAGGGGCGGAAGCAGCTGTCGATGATCGCCTTCAGCGCCGCCGGATAGGCGTGGTTGTATTCGGGCGTGACGATGAGGAAGGCGTCCGCCTGCGAAATGCGGCTTTCCACCAGCGCCGCCGACGCCTCGTCAAGACCGCCGGGCGTGAAGGCCAGCTCGGCGGCGTCGATACGCACGATATCATAGTGCGAAAAGCCGGCGAGCTCCGGTTCCAGCCACCCCGCGACCGTATCAGCGAAACGCCCCTCGCGGCCGCTGCCATAGATGAGGGCGATGGTCAGTCGTGTCGTCATGTGTTTTGGGCTCCGTTTGAAAACTGGGAGCGCGTGGTATAAAACCTCAACCAAACTTGAGGTCAACACCATGACGGAAAAATGTCCCAACGGCGTGATGTCCCGGGAACTCAGCGTCGGCGAGGTCGCCGAACGCAGCGGGGTGGCGGTTTCCACCCTGCATTTCTATGAGGAGAAGGGGCTGATCCGCAGCGAGCGCAACCGCGGCAACCAACGGCGCTACCCACGCAGCATCCTGCGGCGCGTCGCGGTGATCAAGGTGGCGCAACGCACCGGCATACCGCTTGCCGAAATCGCTGAAGCGTTGGCCGTGCTGCCGCACGACCGGCCATTGACCGTGAAGGACTGGAGCGCGCTCTCCAGGACCTGGCGCCGCACGCTGGACGAGCGCATCGAGCGGCTGACGCGGCTGCGCGACCAGCTCGACGGCTGCATCGGCTGCGGATGTCTGTCCATGCAGGAGTGCCCGCTGCGCAACCCGATGGATACGCTTGGCGCGGAAGGCCCGGGCCCGAGACTGCTCGAGCCCGATGCCGTCTAGCCGAGGTCAGTCCAGGCGGGTGACCAGCAGCTTGTCGACGCGGCGGCCGTCCATGTCGACCACCTCGAAGCGCCAGCCCTGGGTTTCGGTGACCTCACCTGTCTTCGGCAGCTTCTGCAGCGATTCGATGACCAGGCCGGCGGCCGTCTGGTAACTGCGGCGGGCCGGAAGCGACAGGCCGAGCCGGTCGGCCATCTCGTCGATCGGCATGGCGCCGGAAATGAGCCACGAACCGTCGTCGCGCTGGACCGCGTACTCGTCGTCCCCCTCCTCGATATCGGAGCGGAACACGCCGGCGATCGCTTCCAGAACGTCGGCGGGCGTGATGACGCCCTCGAAGTGGCCGTACTCGTCGTGGATGAGCAGGATCGGCACTTCCGAATTGCGCAGCGTTTCCAGAACGCGCATCGCATCCATCGTATCCGGCACGATCGGCGCGGGGCGCACGAAGGAGCGGATGTCGAGGGACTGGCCGCTCAGCAGGGCGGAAAGCAACTCGCGCTTCTGCACAACGCCCACGATGGTTTCCGGTCCGCCATCGGCGACCGGCAGGCGCGAATGCTGGCTTTCGACGAGCTGCTGGTGGATTTCCTCGATGGTGTCGCCGAGGTCGACCCAGTCGACATCGTTGCGCGGCGTCATGAGGCCACGCGCCTCGCGGTCCGAAAAGCGCATGACACCGGCGATCATCAGCTTCTCGCCGCCTTCGATGACGCCGGCGGCTTCCGCCTCGGCCACGATGGTCCTGATTTCCTCATCCGTCACGACCGTTTCCGACGCCGCGTGCTGCCCCATGAGGCGGAAGATCAGCCGTGTCGAGGCATCGAGCGCCCAGACGGCCGGCGCGCCGATCTTCGACAGAAGCGACATGGAGGGCGCCACCATCGAGGCGAAGCGCTCGGGATTGCGCAACGCGATCTGCTTGGGCACCAGCTCGCCGACGACGACGGACAGATAGGTGATGATGAAGATGACGATACCGAAGCCGAGTGGGTCGGCCAGCCAGTCCGGCACGCCTTCGGCGGCGAGGATATCGCGCAGGCGGCCACCGAGCGCGGCACCCGAAAACGCACCGGCGAGAATGCCGATGAGCGTGATGCCGATCTGGACGGTGGAGAGGAACTTGCCGGGGTCTTCGGCCAGTCGCAGCGCTGTCGCCGCGCCGCGCACACCCTGCGCCGCCATGGTTTTCAGGCGGGGCTTGCGGGCGGAAACGATGGAAAGTTCGGAAAGGGCAAAAACCCCGTTGAAGAGGATAAGGAAGACAGCAATCGCGAGTTCGAACAAGGACTATGAGCCGTGCTTGAGAACCGCAACGGCGCCTTTCTGTTGATGACGATAGCGGTAAAATAGGGGGGCCGCGGTCCGCCGTCAATCAAGCTTGCACGTACGGCGCTCCATCACGCCCTGCAGCAGCGCCTCAATCGGCGCTCGGCAGCCGGCGCATGGTGAACTCGATACGGTCGCCGTCCAGCGCCCGCCAGCTTTCCACCTCTGTCCAGTAGGCGGCCTTCGGCCATTGGTCGAACCACTCCCGGGCCTTTTCCCGGGCGTCCTGGCGCTCCATGCAGAAGGTCTCGCGCACGAAATGCCCTCCGCTCGCGCCTTTCGCGAGCCTGCTGCGCTCGATATGGCGGCGGAGCCCGTCGAGGGGCGGCGGTCCTGGAACACGCGCCATGCAGGTTTCCTCCTGGCAGCACATTCTATACGCTCAATATAGGCCGGCTGCGCCCGTTTTGCGAGTCCCGCCGTCCCCAGCGGAAATGCCCCGCTTTGTTGCCAAATGGTGCAAAGTTAAGGAGTGTGACCGAAATGCGATTCGGCGGCGCGGCCGTCAGCGGGAAACATCATGGAACGACCAGCCCTGCCGAAAGGCCTGCCCGACGACATCGAGGATAAGAAGGCCGCTGCCCGTGCGTGGTTCGAGCATCTGCGCGACGCGATCTGCGCGAGCTTCGAAGCCATCGAGGACGACCTGGAAGGCCCCCTCTCCGACATGCAGCCCGGCCGTTTCGTCGGCAAGGACTGGCTTCGCGAGGGTGGCGAAGGCGGCGGCGGCCGCATGTCAATGATGGAAGGCCGCGTCTTCGAGAAGGTCGGCGTCCACACATCCACCGTCTACGGCGAATTCTCCCCCGAATTCCGCGAGCAGATTCCGGGCGCGGCCGAAGATCCACGCTTCTGGGCCTCGGGCATTTCGCTGATCGCCCATCCGGTCAACCCCAACGTCCCCGCCGTTCACATGAACACGCGCATGGTCGTCACCACCAGCCGCTGGTTCGGCGGCGGCGCGGACCTGACCCCGGTGCTCGACCGTCGCCGGGTGATGAGCGATCCTGATACCGCGCTGTTCCACAAGGCGATGGAGATCACCTGCAACCGCCATGCGGTCGCCGATCATGCGAAGTTCAAGGAATGGTGCGACGAATACTTCTTCCTGAAGCACCGCAACGAGCCGCGCGGCACCGGCGGCATTTTCTTTGACTGGCTGCATTCGCCGGAAGAGCTCGGCGGCTGGGACGCGGATTTCGCCTTCACGCAGGATGTCGGCCGCGCCTTTGCCATGGTCTATCCCCGTATCGTGCGCTCCAATTTCAACAAGGGCTGGACGGAAGAGGACCGCGACGAACAGCTCGTGCGCCGCGGCCGTTATGTCGAGTTCAACCTGCTCTATGACCGCGGCACGCTCTTCGGCCTGAAGACCGGTGGCAACGTGGATTCCATCCTGTCGTCGCTCCCGCCCGTGGTGCGCTGGCCCTGACGTTTCACCGTTTGCCTGTACACGATCTTCACCGCTAGCGGTGTTGTGATCGGCACTTGATCCTTTTGCATGGTACACTACCTCCATTGACGTACTCGTGGAGGAGACAGTCATGAGCAATGCCGCAAAGACCGGATTGCAGCCGGGCCACGGCCCGCAGTCCGTCGACTTTATCAATCAGTTCGCCGAAACCATGCGCGCCGAAAGCGGCGTGGATCTCCCGCACGACTATTTCGTCGCGGAAGCCCGGATGCGCCTTTCCGGTGGCGGCGTCCACCATCTGTCCGGCAAGGCCGCCAAACCGGCCAAGCCGGAGACCTCGGCCTGCTTCGACGCCTGGGCGAAGGCCGGCCACAACGGCTGATTTCGAAGCCTCGGGCGGAACCCTGCCCAGCTCTGCGGATTTGGTCCTCGGGGCCTTGTCTGCTAAACTGCCCCCGTTGAAACGACAGGAGATAGTCATGAGACTTTTTGAATGCGGTTCACTTGTCCCGGGATGCGAATGGCACACACGCGCCAGCGACGACGCCGAAGTCGTGCGCCGCGCCGTCGAGCACATGCGCACAGCCCATGGCGAAACCACGATCCGCGAAAACATGGTGGAAAACATCAAGCAGCGCATCGTGGACGAAAACACCGCCGACGCCGCCTGACGGCGGAAGCGGAATGACGGGAGGGTCAGCCCTCCCCGGCGAGCGCCTTCAGCCGGGCAAGAAGCCTTGCCCGGTCATCATGGAAATTCCCACCCACCCATTCATCTTCGATGCGCGCGAGCATCGTACCGACGTCCGGTCCGGCCGGCACACCGGTGGCAAGCACGTCCGCCCCCGTGAGCGGGAAAGCGGGCTTTTGCCATTTGTCAGCCCGCGCCAACAGCCGCTGGCAAAGTCCGGCGAAGGCAAGTGCATCCGCATCGCCAAGCCCGCGCGCGCGGGCCGAGGCAAGCGCAAGCCTCAACCGCATCGAAAGTCCCTTCGGGCCATTGCGGTAGAGCAGCCGGTCGAAGGCGGTTTCCGCCAATTTCGGCGCGATCTCTGGCGCGGCCGCCCAACCGTCGAGAACCGCGGCCTCCGCCTTGGAGAGACGCAGCCGCTCGGCAAGAGCCTTTAGCCGTTCGCGATCCGGCGGCACGATGGCCGCCAGCCTGAGCAGTGCATCCGGCTGCCAGCCGAACGCCTTTTCGGCCTCGACCAGCCCGGGGATGGCGTCGATGCCCCATTTCTCCGTCTCGGGCAGGATCTCGCTCAGCACGCCGGCCTGCCGCATCCACAGCAGCGCACGGCCCGGATCGGGCGCAGCTAGAAGTTTCTTCGTCTCGGACCAGACCCGCTCGGCCGACAGCCGCCCGAGCTTGTCCTTTGCCCGCGCGCAGGCCTTCAGCCCCTCGGCATCCGGCCGGCCGCTGCCGTAGAGCGCGAAGAAGCGGAAGAAGCGCAGGATGCGCAGATGATCCTCGGCGATGCGCTTTGCTGCGTCGCCGATGAAGCGCACGGTGCGGCTTACGATATCCGGCAGGCCGTTCACGAGGTCGATCACCGTGCCGTCCTGCGTCGCGTAAAGCGCGTTGATGGTCAGGTCGCGCCGCTCGGCATCGGTCTGCCAGTCGGTGCCGAACATGACTTCGGCATGGCGTCCGTCTGTCGCCACGTCACGGCGCAGGGTCGTTACCTCGAAGGGCTTGCCGCCGATGACGAGCGTGACCGTGCCGTGCTCGATGCCCGTCGGCACCGCCTTGATATCCGCTGCCTTGGCCCGCTCCACGACATCCTGCGGCGGCAGGGTGGTGGCGATGTCGATATCGGCGACCGCCACGCCCATCAGGCTGTTGCGCACCGCACCGCCCGCCACGCGCGCCTCGCCTCCGTCGCTGTTCAGCAGCGACAGCACCCGCACGAGCGCCGGATCGGAAAACCACGCCTCGCCCGCAACCGAACTCATGCATAAAGCCTTTCATAGATCACCCGCACGATGCCGGCGGTGATGCCCCAGATGTTATGCCCCTCATAGGGCATGCGATAATAATGGCGTTCGCTGCCGAGCCAGACGCCGCTGCCCCGCTCGTGATTGCGCGGATCCATCAGGAAGGACAGCGGCACATCGAAGACCTTGTCGACTTCCGACGGGTTGGGAACGAGCTCGAAACCCGGCTGCACCACCGCCAGCACCGGCGTGATGGAAAAGCCCGACAGCGCCTTGTATTGCGGCAGGCGGCCGACCGGCTCCACGAAACGGCGGTCGAGGCTGATTTCCTCCTCCGCCTCGCGCAGGGCGGCCGCTTCCACATCCGCGTCCTCGTCATCCACGGCCCCGCCCGGAAAGGCGATCTGGCCGGAATGCTTGCGCAGGGTCGCCGTGCGCTGGGTGAAGATCACCCGCGCCTCCTCGCCGTCGTCGACGACGGGAATCAGCACCGCCGCGTCACGCAGCTTCATGCCTTCCAGATGGGGAATGACGGCGGGATTGAGCAGGCTGTCGCCATGCTCGCGCCAGGTCTCGTCGCCGATGGTGAGCATCTGCTCGCCCGCGCGGCGGCGGAACTCCGCGGCACTGTACGGCGCAGAACTCATCGTGAAAGCGCATCCAGCTCGGCGGCCGGCATGACGGGAAAGACCCTGCCGCCCGAGCGCACGGCAAACATATCCACATCGTCGATGGCGATGGTTTCGCCGAGCGCCACCAGATCGTACATCACGGCGCGCGAGACGAGCGCCTCCAGCCGGCCGCGCACGAGCAGATAGGGCTTCAATTCGCTGTTTTCGCCTGCGATCACGAAACGCAGCGGATGCTCCGGCCCGGCCTCGACCACGTCGCCGACATTGGTGCGGAAGGTGAGCGTTTGCGCATCGCCCTTCCCGCTCGCATTCATCTCCACCGCCAGGAACGGCGCATCGACGACGCGGATGCCGACCTTCTCGACCGGAGTCACCAGATAGGTCCGGCCGTCCTCGTCCTTGCGCAGGACGGTGGAAAAGAGGCGCACCAGCGGCGCGCGGCCGATGGGCGTGCCCAGATAGAACCACGTGCCGTCGGCGCGGATTTCCATGTCGATATCGCCGCAGAACGGCGGATTCCAGCGTTCGACCGGCGGCAGGCCGCGTCCGCCCGTCTCCGCGCCGGCGCGCGCGATCAGGGCGGCCAGTCCCACTGCATCCGTGCTTTCGCGAATTTCACCCGTTGCCATTGTTCCGTCCCGGTTCACCCCTATCTCGACAAGAGACCGTTCTTCCCGCGAGGAAAGGGTGGATACACTCACGAGATAGTCATTTCGTGGCCGCTTGTCAGCCACGGCTACGCTAATAAGGTCTTTATGTAGGACGCGGACGCGGCAGGACCACGATTCGCGGATATCCTTTACCGGCACTGGAGATGAGCATGGGCGTTCAGAATTCCCACGAGGCAGGCCTGGACGAAAAGGCGGTGATCGCGGCGGCGGAACGGGCGCTTTCGGATATCGCCGTCATTCGCAAGGAAGTCTCCAAGGTCATCTTCGGCCAGGAAAGCGTGGTCGAGCAGACCATGCTTGCCGTGCTCTCCGGCGGCCACGCGCTGCTCGTCGGCGTGCCGGGCCTCGCCAAGACGAAGCTGGTGGTCACGCTCGGCACCGTGCTCGGGTTGGCGTCCAGCCGCATCCAGTTCACGCCCGACCTCATGCCGTCGGATATCCTCGGCTCGGAAGTGATGGACCAGGACGAGAACGGCAAGCGCTCCTTCCGCTTCGTCCCCGGTCCGATCTTCACCCAGCTCCTGATGGCCGACGAGATCAACCGCGCCTCGCCGCGCACCCAGTCCGCCCTGCTCCAGGCCATGCAGGAATACCATGTGACCGTGGCCGGCGCCCGCAACGACCTGCCGAAGCCCTTCCACGTCCTGGCGACCCAGAACCCGCTGGAGCAGGAAGGCACCTACCCCCTGCCCGAGGCGCAGCTGGACCGCTTCCTGCTGCAGGTCGATGTCGACTATCCCGAGCTTGCCGCCGAACGGCAGATCCTGCTGGAGACGACCGGCGTCAGCGAGACGCGGGCCGAGGCCGCCATCTCGGCCGAGCGGCTGGTGGAAATCCAGACCCTCATCCGCCAGATGCCGGTCAGCGAGAAGGTGCTCGATGCGATCCTCTCGCTCGTGCGTTCCGCCCGCCCCGGCAACGGCATCGCCTCGACGGACAAGCATGTCGCCTGGGGCCCGGGCCCGCGCGCCGGCCAGGCGATGATGCTGTGCGCCCGCGCCCGCGCGCTCTATGAAGGCCGCCTCGCGCCTTCGGTCGACGACGTGCTGGCGCTTGCCGAACCCGTGCTCCAGCACCGCATGGCGCTGACCTTCGCCGCCCGCGCCGAGGGCATGTCGGTTCGGGATGTGATCGCCGATCTCGTCCGGCAGGCGGGCGGCTGAGCGGAGAAAGCGCATGGCCTCCGTCGGGCAGATCGTCGAGCCAACACCGACCCGCGATGTGCTTTCGCGCGCGCAGGCGCGTGCCGCCCTCATTCCCGATTGCATGGTCGAGGCCCAGCGCCTCGCCAACACGGTGATCGCCGGCTGGCACGGTCGCCGCAAGCGCGGCATCGGCGAGAATTTCTGGCAGTTCCGCCCCTATGTCGACGGCGAGAGCCTGTCGCGCATCGACTGGCGGCGCTCGGCCCGCGACGACCATACCTATGTGCGCGACCGTGAATGGGAGGCCGCTCACACCGTCTGGGTCTGGGCCGACCTTTCCCCCTCCATGATGTACAAGTCGACCTTCGGAGCGGTCTCGAAGGAGAGCCGCGCGCTCGTCATCATGCTGGCGCTGGCCGAAATTCTCGCGCGCTCGGGCGAACGCATCGGCTGCCCTGGAATCATGGAGCCGATCGCCGCGCGCAACGCCGCCGAGCGCCTTGCCACCGCGCTCATGCACAATCCCGCCACCGGCGGCCTGCCGGACACCGGCATGATCCGCGGCAACAGCGATGTGGTGCTGATCGGCGATTTCCTCGATCCGGTCGAAAACGTCATGGCGCGTCTCGGCCCGCTTGCCCGCCGCGGCCTCAAGGGCCACGTCATCGAGGTCGCGGACCCGGCGGAAGAGACCTTCCCCTATACGGGCCGCACCGAATTCACCGATCCCGAAAGCGGCCAGAAGATCACCGCCGGCCGTGCCGAGACGCTGAAGGACGACTATGCCCGCGCCTATGTCGCGCGCCGTCAGACGCTGGCCGAAAGCCTGCGCCATCTCGGCTGGAGCTTCGTGCCGCACCGGACCGATCGTCTCGCCTCCGAAGCGCTGGTCGCGGTGCACATGTATCTCTCCGGCATGCCGGCGATGCGGGCGGAGGGCGGCCGATGAGCGCCTTCGCGTTCGCCTTTCCCGCCGTGCTGACCACGCTCGTGCTGCTGCCCGTCATCTGGTGGCTGCTGCGCCTCACGCCGCCCAAGCCGCAGGCCGAGGTCTTCCCGCCCTTCGCCATCCTCGCCTCGATCCTGAAGCGCGAGGAGACGCCGGCGCAGAGCCCCTGGTGGCTCACGCTGCTGCGCATGCTGATGGCGGCCGCGGTCATATTCGCCATCGCCGACCCCGTCTTCAACCCGCGCACCAACACGCTCGCATCGAGCGGCCCGCTCGCGCTCGTCGTCGACAACACCTGGGCTTCGGCCACCGACTGGCAAAACCGTGTGGACACCGCCGCCACGTTGATCGACGATGCCGAAAGCCGCAACGTGCCGATCGCGCTGGTGCTGACCGCCGACCGCCAGCATGATGCGGTGCCGGTCGATGCCGCGACCGCGCGCACCCGCCTTGCCGCCGCCGAACCGCGCCCGTTGCCCGCCGACCGCACCGCCGCCATCGCCTCGCTGCGCACCGCGCTCGATGGCGCGGCACCCGGCACGCTCGCCTTCATCAGCGACGGCATGGCCGGCAGCGAAACGGACGAAACCGTTGCCGCCCTGCAAGGGCTCTCGCCCGCCGATTTCCGCCTGATCGAGGGCGACGGTGCGGCCGCCGTCGCCATCACCTCGGCGGTGAACGGCGCGGATGCGCTGACCGTCACCCTGACCCGCCTCGATGGCGGCCCGGCGCGCAGCCTGCCGCTGACGGCATTCGATTCGCGCAGCCGCCCCATCGCCACCGGCACCGCGAGCTTCGCGGCGGGCGCGACGACGACGACCGGGACCATCACGGCCCCCTTCGAGCTGCGCAACGACTTTGCCCGCATCAGCATCGACGGCCTCGCCAATGCCGGCGGCGCCTACCTGCTCGATGACGGCTTCCGCCGTCGGCGCGTCGCCTTCCTGTCCGGCGAGGTGGTGGATGCGAGCCAGCCGCTGCTGTCGCCGCTGCACTACATCAACCGGGCGCTTGCGCCCTATGCCGATCTCATCGAACCTGATGTGGCAGACCTTTCCGTCGCCATTCCCCAGATTCTCGAGCAGAACCCGTCCGTCCTGATCATGGCCGATATCGGCCGCCTTCCCGAAGACGTGCAAGGCGAGGTCCAGCGCTGGATCGAGGCCGGCGGCATGCTCATCCGCTTCGCAGGCCCGCGCCTTGCAGCCGCTCCGGGCGACGATCCGCTCGTGCCTGTCGTGCTGCGCAAGGGCGAACGCGCGCTCGGCGGCGCGCTGTCCTGGTCCGAGCCGCAGCCGCTGTCGGCCTATCCGGCAAACAGCCCGTTCTTCGGCATGCGCGCGCCGCAGGACATCCTGATCAAGCGGCAGGTGCTTGCCGAGCCGACGCCCGACCTCGCCGAACGCACCTGGGCGAGCCTTGCCGACGGCACGCCGCTGGTCACGACGGGCCCACTGGGCTCCGGCCGCATCGTGCTTTTCCATATCAGTGCGGAAACCGGCTGGTCGAACCTGCCGCTGTCGGGCGATTTCGTGGAAATGCTCCGCCGCACCGTGCAGCTGTCGCGCGGCGGCGGCGTCTCGGCCGAAGGCGGCCAGGCGGCGGCGGGCCTTCCCCCCTACCGACTGATGACGGCGAGCGGTACGCTTGCCGCCGCAACCGGCGAGGCCAAGCCGCTCGCGGCCGGTGATGGATCGAAGGTCGTCGCGAGCTTCGACAATCCCCCCGGCCTCTACGGCTCGGAGGATGGCTATGTCGCGCGCAACCTCTTCCCGCCGGAATACGCCATCCGCCCCCTTGTCCTGCCCGAAGGCGCAAGTATCCTGCGCGAGCCGCTTGCCGGCAAGGAGACCTGGTCGCTGAAACCCTATCTCTTCACGCTCGCGGCCCTGCTGCTGATCCTCGATTGCGCCATCGTGCTCCTGATGGGCGGCGCCTTTGCCGCTGCCGCCCGCCGCGTGCCGCGCCGCGGTGCGACGGCCGCCGTGCTGCTCGCCCTCTGCGCGGGCGCGCTGATGGCGGTGCCGCAGCAAGGTCATGCGGCCGATAGCAAACCCGGCGACAAGACCATCCTGTCACGGCTCGACACCACGCATCTCGCCTATGTCGTGACCGGCGAAAGCGAGGTGGACCGCATCTCCGAACGCGGGCTTGCCGGCCTCACGGAGTTCCTGACCTACCGCACGACGCTGGAGCCCGGCGAGCCTGTCGGCATCGACATCGAAAAGGACGAGCTGGCGCTCTACCCGATCATCTACTGGCCGGTCAGCGCCACCGCGCCCATGCCGTCCAACGCCGCGATCAGCCGCATCGACGCCTATATGCGCAACGGCGGCACGGTGCTGTTCGACACGCGCGACCAGTTCGTGACGCTCGACGGCAATGCGACGAGCCCCAATACGGAGCGCCTGCAGGCGATCCTCGCCAATCTCGACATTCCGCCGCTGGAACCCGTGCCTGCGGACCATGTGCTCACCAAATCCTTCTATTTGCTGGCGAATTTCCCGGGCCGCTATGCCGGAAGCCCGCTGTGGATCGAAGCGGAACTCGACCGCGCGGAAGACCCCTCACGGCCGGCGCGCGCGGGCGACGGCGTTTCGCCGATCATGATCACCGGCAACGATTTCGCCGGCGCCTGGGCCATCGACACCAACGGCATGGCGCTGCTGCCGACGGTGCCGCCGGATGAGATGCAGCGCGAACACGCCTTCCGCTCCGGCGTCAACATCATGATGTATATGCTGACCGGCAACTACAAGGCGGACCAGGTGCACGTGCCCGCCCTCCTCGAACGGCTGGGGCAGTGACATGACGCTTCAGTTCTCCCCCTTCCTGCCCTGGATCGCGATCGCCGCCATCGGCCTCGTCGGGCTTGCGCTTGCCGCCCTCGGTTTCTGGCGCGGCCTGCGCGGCTCCGTCATCCGGGCGCTGGCGCTCGCGCTTCTGGTCCTGGCGCTCGCCAATCCGGTCTTCCTTCAGGAAGACCGCGAGGCGCTGTCCACCATCGTCCCCGTCATCGTCGACCGCAGCCAGAGCCAGGACAACGAGACCCGCACCGCCCAGACCGATGCGGCGCTGGAGGGCCTCAAGGAGCGCTTCGCCCGCTATCCGCGCATCGAGCCGCGCATCGTCGAAGCCCGCGACGACGGCACCTCGGACACGCCCTCGACGCGCCTGTTCGATGCGCTCAATGCCGCCATTGCCGATGTGCCGCGTTCGCGGGTGGGCGGCGCGATCATGATCACCGACGGGCAGGTGCACGACATTCCCGACGCCGCCGCCTTCACCGGCTTCGACGCGCCGCTGCATGCGCTCGTGACAGGGCGTCCCGACGAATTCGACCGCCGGATCGAGGTGGTCAGCGCCCCGCGCTTCGGCATTGTCGGCGAAAAGCAGGCACTGAAGTTCCGCGTGGTAGATGATGGTGCCGGCCCCGGCGGCACGGCGCGTGTCACCGTGCGCCTCAACGGCAACGAGATCGCGGCCGAAAATGCCACGCCCGGCACCGAACAGCCGCTCGAATTCACCGTGCCGCGCGGCGGCAACAACATCCTCGAATTCGAGGTGGCGCCGGTCGAAGGCGAGATCACGGCGGCCAACAACCGCGCCGTCCACGTCATCGAGGGCATTCGCGAGAACCTGCGCGTGCTCCTGGTGTCAGGCGAGCCGCATGCCGGCGAACGCGCCTGGCGCAACCTCTTGAAGTCGGACACCGCCATCGACCTCGTGCACTTCACCATCCTGCGCCCGCCGGAAAAGCAGGACGGCACGCCGATCAACGAACTCTCGCTCATCGCCTTCCCGACGCGCGAACTGTTCGTGGACAAGATCAACGAGTTCGACCTCATCATCTTCGACCGCTACCAGCACCGCGGCGTGCTGCCGATCCTCTACTATGACAACATCGCGCAATATGTGGAAAACGGCGGGGCCCTGCTGATTGCCGCCGGGCCCGAACATGCCGGCAGCGATTCCATTGCATTGACGCCGCTCTCGGTCGTGCTGCCCGCCGCCCCGACCGGCGCGATGAACGATACGCCGTTCTATCCGCGGCTGTCCGACCAGGGCAGGAAACATCCCGTGACGCGCGGCCTGGAAGGCGCCAACGACGAGCCGCCGCACTGGGGCCGCTGGTTCCGCACCGTGGACGTGCAACGCCCCGAGGGCAACGTCGTGATGGAAGCCAATGACGGCAAGCCGCTTCTCGTGCTCAACCGCGCCGGCAAGGGCCGCGTCGCCATGCTGCTCTCCGACCAGGGCTGGCTGTGGGCACGCGGCTTCGAAGGCGGCGGCCCGCATGTCTCGCTCTACCGGCGCACCGCGCACTGGCTGATGCAGGAGCCGGCGCTGGAGGAGGAGGCGCTGACGGCGCGAACCTTCGGCCGCACCTTGCAGATCAACCGACAGACCATCGGCGATGCGCCCGGCGAGGCGACGCTCAAGCTGCCATCCGGCGCAACGCAGCAGGTCGCGCTCACAGAGGCCGAACCCGGCCTCTACCGCGCCGAGGTCCAGACCACGGAAACCGGCCTCTACGAGATCACCAACGGCGATCTCAACGCCCTCGTCCATGTCGGCGCGGTCGATGCGCCCGAGTTCAAGGCGACGATCTCCACCACGCAGACGCTGAAGCCGCTTGCCGATGCCACCAAGGGCACCGTGCGCCGGCTGGTGGACGCCGAGGGCGACGCGGTTTCGCTGCCGCCCCTGCTGCCGGTCTCCGGGCAGGTCCGCACCGTCGATGAAGGCCGCCTGTCGTTGCGCATGACGGACGAGACCGTTCTGAAGGGCATCAATTCGCTGCCGCTGTTCGCCGGCTTTGCCGGTGCCGGGCTGTTGCTGCTCGCCTTCTCGGCCATGTGGTATCGCGAAGGCCGCTAGCGCGAATAGCGCTGGCGGGCCACGCCGGCCTGGGCTAGACTTGCCGCACGGCCGGAGGCGGCCTGCAGACCCGCGCCTTTCCCCAAGGTATGGCGAACGCCTCCACCAGAACCTTTCTCCACCGTTCATCGTTGGGCGAAGGCGTCGGCAATGCGGGCACTGACGGGGACTTCGCCGGAAGACGAGGAACAGACATGCGCGATTTTCGCGATGCCAAGGCCATGGCGAAAGCCATGCGGGACATGCTGGCCGCCCGCAAGATCGAGATCACCCACAGCGAAGCGCTAGAAATCGTCGCCCGCCAGTTCGGCGCGGACACCTGGAACATCCTGTCCGCCAGGATCGAGGCAAAGCCCGCCGAGCGCGGCATCGCCTTCGAGCAGGCGGTGCCGATCGTGCGCATCTTCGATGTTGCGAAGGCGCATGAATTCTATCTCGGTTTCCTGGGTTTCTCGGTCGACTGGGAGCATCGCTATGGCGAGAACTTCCCGCTCTACACGCAGGTCTCGCGCGGCGGCCTCAGGCTGCATCTCTCCGAACATGCAGGCGACGCCACGCCCGGCGGCAACATGGTCGTCTACATGAAGGGCATCCGCGCCTTCCAGAAGGAACTGATCGACAAGGACTATCGCTACATGAAGCCCGGGCTGGAGGATGAAGGCTCGCGTCTGGAAGTGACGGTGACGGACCCGTTCCAGAACCGCATCCGCTTCATGGAAGTGAAGGATTGAGGCGTCGAGAAGCCCCCTCATCCGCCTGCCGGCACCTTCTCCCCGTCGGGAGAAGGGGAGGATCGCGAACGTCTCGTTTTTCCTTCTCCCCCGCGGGGAGAAGGTGGCCCGAAGGGTCGGATGAGGGGGTAGCGCCCCTCACCCCCGCCAGGCGATCACACCCTTCAGCCGCTCGTGCGTATCCGCCGCAAACGGCATGACCAGTACCCGTGCCGGGTCGACCGGTCCCGGAAACGACAGCGCATTCCACGCGACCTTCTCGAAGCCGAGCGGGCCGTAATAGGGCGGGTCGCCGACCAGGATGACGGCTTCGGAACCCTTACGCCGGGCAGAAGCGCAGGCGATGCGCAGCAGTTCGCGGCCGATACCCTGGTTCTTGTGCGAGGGCCGCACGGCGAGCGGACCGAGCAGATGGCCCTTCACGCCGCCGGCCAGAACCGGGGTCATGCGCACCGAGGCGATCGTCTCGCCGTCATCCGTGCAGACGAAGGAAAGCGACAGGTCGTGCGGGCCCTGCTCGCGGATGCGCGCGGCAGCGCGCACATGCCGGCCGGGACCGAAGGCTTCTTCATTGATGAGTTCGATGGCGGCGTCGTGGGAGACATCTTCCGTCAGGTAGACGAGATCGTGCTTGAGCATGTTCATGGCGATAGGAAACCGGATACGAAGCTTGGGGATGCGGGTTATCGCGCCGCCGCCGAAGGGGGCGCAGCAGGAGCATCAGCGTCGTCGTGGGTTTCCCGTATGGAACATGCGTTCGTCTTCCTCGCCGGCTTGAGTGCCGGTGCTGGACTGCGCCGATAGCAGAAAATTTGCTTTCGTCAAAGGGCAAAACGCACTGTTCACGAAATTGCGCCTATCCAGTGCGGACCCATGCGCTATCTATGACCCCAAGTTCACGGCCGCCGGGCCGATCAGAAGGAGAAGATCATGGGCATGCTGGTTGACGGCGTCTGGCACGACGTCTGGTACGACACGAAGGCCACCAAGGGTCATTTCAAGCGCTCCGTTTCGCAGTTCCGCAACTGGATCACGCCGGACGGCGCGCCGGGCCCGAGCGGCGAAGGCGGCTTTGCGGCCGAAGCCGACCGCTACCATCTCTATGTCTCCTATGCCTGCCCCTGGGCGCACCGCACGCTGATCTTCCGCACGCTGAAGAAGCTGGAAGACCTCATCACCGTCTCCGTCGTCGATCCGCTGATGCTATCGAAGGGCTGGGAATTCAAGGGCGAGAACGGCGGCACGCTCGATCCCCTGTTCGGCGCCTCTGCGCTCTACGAGGTCTATCTCAAGGCCGATCCGCACTATTCCGGCCGCGTCACCGTCCCGGTCCTGTGGGACAAGAAGCAGAACCGCATGGTCTCGAACGAATCCGCCGAGATCATCCGCATGTTCAACTCCGCCTTCGACCACCTGACCGGTTCGACCGACGATTTCTACCCCGAAATGCTGCGCAGCGAAATCGACGCGCTGAACGACCGGATCTACGACACCGTCAACAACGGCGTCTACAAGGCCGGCTTCGCTACCACCCAGGAGGCCTATGAGGGCAGCGTCACCACGCTGTTCGAAACGCTCGACAGCCTGGAGGACCGGCTCGAAAAGAACCGCTACCTGACGGGCGGCCGCATCACCGAGGCAGACTGGCGGCTCTTCACGACGCTGGTGCGCTTCGATCCGGTCTATGTCGGCCACTTCAAATGCAACATCCGCCGGATCGCCGATTACCCCAACCTATACGGCTACCTGCGCGAGCTCTACCAGGTGCCGGGCGTCGCCGAGACCGTCAACATGCGCCACATCAAGGAGCACTATTACCGCTCCCACACCATGATCAACCCGACGGGCATCGTCCCGGTCGGCCCGTCTCTCGACCTAAACGCGCCCCACGGCCGGGAGAAGCTGAAGGCGGCCTGACCTACCAGATATCCGCGAAAGGCAACCGGCCGGCGATTTCCTCCAGCCGCCGGCGGGTGGCCGCGGTCGTTCCGGCCGGCAGTGCGTCCAGGCTGAAGAAACCTGCCTCGACGATCTCCCGGTCCTTGAGGCGCGGGGCGGTCTGGGTCACGCCGTCGCAGCGGTAGAACAGCACGTGGTCGCGCTTGCTGGTCCGCCGGTTGAAATAGACGTGGAGCAGGCGCGGCGCGGCACCGATTTCGAGATTGCCCTCCTCGCGCATCTCCTTGGCGAGCGCCTGAAGCGCGGTCTCGCCGCGTTCGATCCCGCCGCCGGGCAGATGCCAACCGGGCACGTAGCTGTGGCGCACGAGGAAGACACGGCCATCGGCATCGAAACAGGCCGCACGCACGCCCATCGTCATGCCGCGAGACCATGCGAAATAGCGGTGCAGCACCCATGTCAGGAGCCGCGCCTGAAGGCTTCGGGTCGGAAAATCGGGCAGCGTGTCCTGTTCCATTCCGGCACTTCGCAGCAACGCCGTCCGCAAATCAAGCCTGCGTGATCGCCCAGGCCGGAATATCCACGCCTTGCGTTTCCCTTAACGACCTTATGCTCTAAGGAAGGGTATGTTCAGACTTGCCCATATCTCGGATGTCCATCTCGGGCCGCTGCCCGCCCTCACCTTCGTGGAACTGTTTTCCAAGCGCATCACGGGCTTCGTCAACTGGCATCGCAATCGCCGACGGCATCTCTTCACCAACACGCTCGACCTCGTGCTCGACGATATCGAGCAAAAGGCGCCCGATCATCTGGCGATCACCGGCGACCTCGTGAACCTCGCCTCGCGGCTGGAGATTGCGGCCGTGCGCCACTGGCTCGCCGAGGCGGGCCAGCCGGAAAACGTCTCGGTCGTGCCGGGCAATCACGATGCCTATGTGCGCGGCGCCTACGAGAAATCGACGCGCGCCTGGTATCCCTATATGCGCGGCGACGCCGCCCCGGTGGAATGGCAGGAGGACATGCATGTCTTCCCCTATCTGCGCGTGCGCGGGCCGGTCGCCATCATCGGCTGCTCGACGGCGGTCGCGACCCCGCCCTTCTCCGCCTCCGGCTATTTCGGCAGGCGGCAGGCGCGCGAGACCGTCAACATGCTGCGGGCGGCGGGCGAAGCCGGCCTGTTCCGCGTCGTGCTCATCCACCATCCGCCCATCCGCGGCGCCACCGCCTTCCACAAGCGCATGATCGGCATCCGCCGCTTCGCCGCGACCATCACCAGCGGCGGCGCCGAGCTCGTGCTGCACGGCCATACCCATCTCGACACCGTGCACTGGCTGCCCGGCCAGACGAAGCCCGTGCCGGTCGTCGGCATCGCGTCCGCCTCGCAGGGGCCGGGCGGGCACAAGCCGCCGGCGGGCTACAATCTCTTCTCGATCTCCGGTTCGCCGGGCGATTGGAACATCCTGCGCGAACGTTACGCCCTGACGCTGGACGCCCAAAGTCTGGCACTTGCGGAAATGACAAAATTCTAGAAACCTCCGAATAAATCACACCATTGATCCGTCATGATTTCTTGGACAGCCCCGGCGGATGCGACGACATCGGACGGGCCCGCTTCCCTGACGGCCAGCACCCGGCAGTCGACACGTTCGGAGGGAACCCATGACCATTCACCGCCATAAACTGCTGCTCTCACTTTGCGCCGCCGTCTCGCTTGCGGCCTTCTTGCCGGCGCGGGCCGCAGAGTCCGATACGACGACACCCCCTGTCGCGACCGAGACCACGACGACCTGCACCGACGGCAAGATCTGGAGCGACGAAAAGAAGGAATGCGTCGCGCCGGAAGACCTGAAACCGGCGGAGAAGAAGCCGACGGAAGAGGAACAGAAAAAGAGCGAGCGCCGCATCGACGACAAGCTCTATGAAGCCGCGCGCGAATTCGCCTATGCCGGCCAGCATGAAAATGCGCTTCGAGCGCTGCGCGCCGCCTATGACCAGGAGGATCCGCGCATCCTCAACTATATGGGCTACAACACCCGCAAGCTGGGCAACATCGAGCTCGGCATGACCTACTACAAGCGCGCGCTTCAGAAGGACGAGAACTACATTCTCGCCCGCTCCTATATGGGCCAGGCGCTGCTCGAGCAGGGCGATGTCGAGGGTGCCCGCGTGCAGCTCGTCGAGATTCGCGACCGCGGCGGTGAAAACACCTGGGCCTATCGCGCGCTCCTGCAATCGCTCGGCGGCGAACGCACCGCCTACTGACATCGGCCTTGCGTGCCTTGGGACACTGACGACGCCGGAAACCGACAGACAATCCAGACGGGAACGCAGGAAACTGCTCATCCGGGTGCCGTTCATGCTTGCAGACCAGTGGAAGAATGTTTCATATCAGGCATTCGCCGTCATCGCGGCGGCGAATAGAGCTTTGATCCCAAACGTTTCCCTGGAAAAGCAATGCGTCCGACGGCTGAATCGAATGAGTTCCGGCGAGAACTGGTCAATTTGCTGCCGAAGCTGCGTCGTTTCGCCATGACCCTGACGCGCAACGGCAGCGATGCAGACGATCTCGTGCAGGAGGCGTGCGAAAGAGCGATCACGCGGTGCCATCTCTGGAACGGTGAGGGTCGGCTCGAAAGCTGGGTTTATGCAATGACGCGCAATCTCTGGGTGGACGAAATCCGCAAGCGAAAGGTCCGCACAGGGTCCGGCACGGTAGACGTGGCCGAGCAGGATAGCCTGCATATCGAGGCATCGGCCGACAAGGCGGTCTATGCCAAGCAGTTGCACAAATTGATCATGACGATGCCTGAAGGCCTGTCCAGCGTCTTCCTTCTGGTGAATGTCGAAGGCCACAGCTACCGCGAGGCGGCCGATATTCTCGGCATACCGATCGGCACCGTGATGAGCCGGCTTTCGGCGGCGCGCATCAGGCTGTCGGCCATGGTCTCCGAGCAGACGGAAAGGAGGGCCTGATGGTTGGAAGTACGCAGGGTCTCCCGTTGGAAGTCCGCCTGTCCGCCTATCTCGACGGCCAGTTGCCGGCGGACGAAGTGGCCGAAATCGACGCGATCCTCGCCGAGGATGCCGCCGCACGCGCCGTCTACGAAAAGCTCAAGCTCGGCAGCGAGTTCGGCGCCCGCGCCTTCGAGAGGATGCTGCAGGAGCCGATCCCGCTCGATCTGGTGCGCAACATCAAGGAAGCCCGCGGCCGCGATGACGACACGTCGTCGTCTCTCGGCTTTGCCGCCATCCCGATTTCGGAAACCCGCGCCCCGCGCCGGAGCGCCTTCTGGCCGCAGGCGCTGGCTGCCTCGCTGGTGATCTTTCTCGCCGGCGGCGCCGTGGGCTACCTGATTTCGGAGCAGAAGCAGACCTCGTTCCAGTCCGCCGCAAACGAATTCACGCCCGCCCGAACCTGGCTCGACGATATCGCCGATTATCACCGCATCTATGCGCGGCAGGCGCGTCATCTCGTGGAAGTGCCGGCAAGCGAGAAGGACCATATCGCGGAGTGGCTCTCGGCGAGCACCGGCGTGGCCTTCACCGTGCCCGACCTGACGGCGCAGAAGCTGACCTTCGAAGGCGCACGTCTCTTGGTCGCCAACGGCAAGCCGACGGCGCAACTGCTCTACCGGGACGCCGAAAACGAGATCTTCGCGATCTGTTTCCTGAAGAGCGACCCGGTCGAGGGGACCACCGCGATGGTGGAAAGCATGCGCAACGATGTCGGGCTCATTTCCTGGCAGAAGGGCGATGCCTCCTTTGTGGTCGTCGGCCCGTCCGCCGACCCGGATCTCGAGCGTATCGCCGAGGCTGTCTCCACGACGATCTGAGTTTTTCGTTCTGCCGAATCGTCCGACGCGGAAGCGATTCCGCGCCGGATGGAAAGGCTCCGGCCTCAGCCGCGCCGTGCCGCTTCGATCGCCGCGACGTCGATCTTCTTCATTGTCATCATCGCATTGAAAGCGCGCTTGGCTTCCGCACCACCTGCGGCAAGCGCCTCCGTCAGCACACGCGGCGTGATCTGCCAGGAAATGCCCCAGCGATCCTTGCACCAGCCGCATTCGCTTTCCTGCCCGCCATTGCCGACGATGGCGTTCCAGTAGCGGTCGGTCTCCTCCTGGTCCTCCGTGGAGATCTGGAAGGAGAAGGCCTCGTTGTGCTTGAAGATCGGGCCCCCGTTGAGGCCGATGCATTCAACACCCGCCACGGTGAAGGCGACGACGATCACCTCCCCCTCCTTGCCGCTGGGATAGTCGCCGGGCGCACGCGTGACGGCGCCGACAGAGCTGTCGGGAAAGGTTTGCGCATAGAAGCGTGCGGCCGCCTCGGCATCCTTGTCGTACCAGATGCAGATGGTGTTCTTCGCCATGACATGATCCTCTCTTCGGTGTCTGGTTGATCGATATCTGGAAGACGAACGGCATTCGGCCAGACCGACAGACCCAAAACAAAAAACCCGGCAATGCGATTGCCGGGTTTCGATGTCTGATGACGGCCGATCAGCGGCGTGTCGTGAGCACCCTGTTGGCGGCAGACACGATCGCCTCGAGCGAGGCGGTCACGATATTCGTGTTGATGCCGACGCCGAACAGCTTGCCGCCGGGATGCACGACCTCGACATAGGCGATGGCCGCGGCATTAGAACCCTGTTGCAGCGAGTGTTCGGAATAGTCGGCGACCGACATGTCGATGCCCAGGTAGATCGACAGGGCGTGAATGAAGCCGTCGATCGGGCCGGTGCCCTTGCCCTCGATGCGCTTCGTCTCGCCGCCGTCTGTGATCTCGGCGGCAACGATGCGGCCACCCTTGCCGTTCGTATCGGGATAGGTGTGATGGTCGACGAAGCGCAGGCGCGTGTCGGGCTGCGTGACATAGGTGCGCATGAACTCTTCGTGGATGCGCTTGGCCGGCAGCTCGACGCCCTCCTCGTCGGTGATGCGCTGGATCTCGTCGCGGAACTCGACCTGCAGGTTGCGCGGCAGGTTGATGCCGTAGTCTTCCTGCAGGATATAGGCGATGCCGCCCTTGCCGGACTGCGAGTTGATACGGATGATCGCCTCGTAGGAACGGCCGACATCCTGCGGATCGATCGGCAGGTAGGGCACTTCCCAGAGCGACTTGTTGGCCTTCTTGATGGCCTTCATGCCCTTGTTGATCGCATCCTGGTGCGAGCCGGAGAAAGCCGTATAGACCAGTTCGCCGACATAGGGGTGCCGCTCGGGAATGACCATCTCGTTGGAATATTCATAGACCGACTTGATGCGCTCGATATCCGAGCAGTCCAGCTTGGGATCGACGCCCTGCGTGTACATGTTGAGCGCCAGCGTCACCACGTCGACATTGCCGGTGCGCTCGCCATTGCCGAACAGCGTGCCTTCGACGCGGTCCGCACCCGCCATCAGGCCCAGTTCGGTGGCCGCGATACCCGTGCCGCGGTCGTTGTGGGGATGCAGCGAGATGATGACGTTCTCGCGGTTGTCGATGTTGCGGCACATCCACTCGATCTGGTCGGCATAGACGTTCGGCGTCGCCATCTCGACGGTCGAGGGCAGGTTCAGGATCAGCTTGTTGTCGGCCGTCGGCTTCACGATCTCGACGACCGCGTTGCAGATCTCCAGCGCCACTTCCAGCTCGGTGCCGGTGAAGCTTTCCGGCGAATATTCGAAACGGTAGCCGCCGCCGGCCTTGGCGGCCATATCGGTGATCATCTTGGCGGCATCGGTCGCGATCTGCTTGATGCCATGGACGTCCTTGCCGAACACCACGCGGCGCTGCAATTCGCTCGTCGAGTTGTAGAAGTGGATGATCGGGTTCTGTGCGCCTTCCAGCGCCTCGAAGGTGCGGGTGATCAACTCCGGCCGGCACTGCACCAGCACCTGCAGCGATACATCTTCCGGCACATTGCCCTGCTCGACGCACCAACGGGCGAAATCGAAATCGGTCTGCGATGCAGAGGGGAAACCGATCTCGATTTCCTTGAAGCCCATGTCCAGCAACAACTGGAACATGCGGGCCTTGCGGTCGTGGCCCATCGGGTTGACCAGCGACTGGTTGCCGTCGCGCAGGTCCACCGAACACCAGATCGGCGCCTTGTCGATCACCTTGCCCGGCCAGGTGCGGTCGGGAATGTTGATGGCGGGATAGGGCTGATACTTGGCGGCGGCTTCGGGCATGCCCTGCTTGGGCGTATGGGTCTTCAAAATCATCGTCTTCGTCTCTTCGTCGTCCCGGCATTCGCGAAAGCGTCTTAGCGCAAGCTCTCCAGCGCCGCACGTCATTTCATGACGTGCAAAGGCCGCTGTAGCAAGGACCATGCGCATTTTGCGACGGCGAATGTGGCCATGGCGGCCAGAACCGGAATGAATGCATAGGGGTGAAACGAGGAGCTATGGCCTGGGCGGGCTTTTCGGCCGCCGGGCGCTCCTCAACGAACCCGGCAACCGCGCGTAAGGCCGAGAAGAAGAAGCGAGGAGAAGCCGCGCGAACGCTCGCGTACGGCTGCGCTGCCGCGGGAAACTCGTTCGATGATCTGTGCGCCGGTCTTCAACATGAGGCGTCTATAACTTTTGAATGATAAAAGGGCAAGCGGGGGATGAAATTTTTAGCAGATGCCCCTCATCCCACGACCGGGACCTTCTCCCCACGAGCGGGGAGAAGGGGAAAGCAATGCTGTGACGCTCAGATATCCGCCTGAGACGTCACGATGCGCGAGACGAGGCCGTAACCCTTGGCCTCTTCAGCCGAGAGCCAGTAGTCGCGGTCCGTGTCCTTGGCGATCTTCTCGATCGGCTGGCCGGTGGCGTCCGCGAAGATCTTGTTCAGGCGCTCGTTCATCTTGATGATTTCGCGGGCCTGGATCTCGATATCCGACGCCATGCCGCGGGTGCCGCCCGACGGTTGATGCAGCAGGAAGCGGGTGTTGGGCAGGCAAAGGCGCTGCTCCTTGGGAGCGGCGACATAGATCAGCGCGCCGGCGGAGGCCACCCAGCCCGTACCGATCATCCAGACCTTCGGCTTGATGAACTTGATCATGTCGTGGATCGAATCGCCCGATTCGACATGGCCGCCCGGCGAATTGACGTAGATGCGGATATCCTCGTCGCTGGCGGCGGCAAGCGCCACGAGCTGCGAGCAGACCTTCTGCGCCAGTTCCTGATTGATCGGCCCGTAGATGAAGATCGAACGCGACTTGAAAAGGTTCGCCTCCGTTTCCTTGCCCAGGGGCAGTTCCGTCTTCTTGTCGTCCTCGTCGCTCATCCAAAGTCTCCGGATTGCTCGTCAATAGTCGTGTCGCTGTCAGATAATGCGACTCACCCGCCAAGACAATGCAACAAAACGGATAAGGCGCGATAGAGCCTCGCCGCGACACCGGAAAACAGGGTAAACGCCGTGCGGGCGGACAACGGTCACGCCCGACCCTGCATGACCCGACCCTGCATGAATTGCGTATGGACTTGGCCGCCGCGCTGCCCATAGGATGACATGGTGATAAATCGATGCCCGGCCCGCTCCCGGGGCCGGAAGACAGGGGACATCATGATCAGGATCCTTGCGCTGGCGGCCCTCGCCTTCGCCGCCACAACCGCACCCGCCTTCGCCCATCTCAACCCGGCCGAACACGGCTCCTTCATGGCCGGCTTCTCGCATCCGCTCTTCGGCCTCGACCACATTCTCGTGATGGTCGCCGTCGGCCTCTGGGCCGCGCAGATCGGCGGAAATGCCCTGTGGCGCGTGCCGCTCGCCTTCGTCGCGACCATGGCCGTGGGCTTCGGCCTCGCCATCGCCGGCATCGGCCTGCCCTTCGTCGAGCCCGCCATCCTCGCCTCCGTCGTGGCGCTCGGCCTGCTTGTCGCCATGGCCGTCCGGCTGGATACCGCGATGTCGATGGCGATCGTCGCGGTCTTCGCGCTGTTCCATGGCCACGCCCATGGCGGCGAGCTCGGTGCTGCGGGCGCCCTGCCCTTCGGCGTCGGCTTCGTCATCGCGACAGCCCTGCTGCATGCCGCCGGCATCGGGCTCGGTCTCGGCATTGCCCGGCTTTCGGGCAACGGCATCGTGGCCCGGATCATCGGCGGCCTGACGGCACTGGCCGGCCTCGCGCTTGCCTTCGGCTGAACCGCTTCAGCCGCGTCCGCGATAGGGCTGCACGCCCTGCTCGGGAATCCACACGCCCTGCGGCGCATCTCCGGTCTGCCAGAAAACGTCGATCGGAATGCCGCCGCGCGGATACCAGTATGCGCCGATGCGCAGCCATTTCGGCTCCAGGAGGTCGACCAGCCGCTTGGCGATGTCGATGGTGCAGTCCTCATGGAAGGCGCCGTGGTTGCGGAAGGAATGCAGGTAGAGCTTCAGCGACTTCGATTCGACCAGCCAGCCGTTGGGAATGTAGTCGATGACGATATGCGCGAAGTCCGGCTGACCGGTCATCGGGCAGAGCGAGGTGAATTCGGGCGCGGTGAAACGCACCACGAAATCCGTGCCGGCATGGCTGCTCGGCACCCTTTCCAGCACCGCCGCGTCCGGATCTGCGGGAAGATCGACCTTCTGGCCCAATTGGGAAAGGCCTGAAACGTCTGTCTTGCTCATCGTATGGTCCTTTCAATCTTGACTTTGATGCCATGCGCCTGCTCCGTTTCCGGCTCGACATGGATGGCGATCTGTGCGCCGGGCTGCACCACCCGGATGGCATCTTCAAGGCGATCGCAGATATCATGCGCCTGCCCGACCGGCATCGTCGCGGGAACGACCAGATGGAAATCCACGAATGTCGCGGCGCCCGCACGCCGGGTCTTGAGATCGTGCGCGCCGAGCGAACCCGTGGCATTGGCGGCGATCGCCGCCTTAATCGCCTCGGCCTCCTCAGGCTCCACCGCATGGTCCATCAACCCGTCGACCGAATGCGTGATGACCTTCCAGCCCTGATAGAGGATGTTGAGCGCGACCAGCACGGCAAGCAGCGGATCAAGCACCGCATAGCCGGTGAGGATCGCCAGCACGAGGCCGACGAGCACGCCGACGGATGTCACGACGTCCGAAAGGATATGCTGCCCGTCGGCCGCCAGCGCCGGCGAGCGGTAGCGCTTGCCGGCACGAATGAGCACCGTCGCCCAGATCGCATTGCAAAGCGCGGCCGCGAAATTGATGGCAAGGCCGAGCGCCGGCGCATCCATCCTCGTCGGGGCGAAGACCGCCGGTAGCGCCTCCTTCACGATGAGAAGTGCTGCGACGACGATCAGCACGCCCTCCAGCACCGCCGAAAGATATTCCGCCTTGTGATGGCCGAAGGGATGCGTCTTGTCCGCTGGTTTCGCCGCATAGCTGATCGCCGCGAAGGCCACGATGGCGGCGATCACGTTGACGCTCGATTCCATCGCATCCGACAGGAGCGCGACCGACCCGGTCACCCACCAGGCGACGAGCTTCAGGCCCATCACGAAGAATGCGAAGGGAATGCCCCACAGCGCCAGCCGCTGGACCGTCCTGATATCCGATTTTTCCATGCCGCTCTCCATGCGCATGCAACCGAGTTGCAAAAAGCCTGGCCCATCAACGCAAAACCGCCCGCGCGGTGTGTCGCGCAGGCGGTTTGTTAATGATGGCGTTTAGAGCAGACGGGCGGGTTTGTCAAAACCGCAAACGGCCTTCGGCCACTCAGCGGAGCGTCAGGCCTATGCGCGCATGGTCGTTGGCCGCAAGAACCGAGGCGGCGATGCCGACGACGTCGGACTGCGCGACGAAGCCGTCTTCGTTGAACATGTCGGGAAACCGGCTGTCGAGCGAGTTGTACCGGTTGTCGCCCATGACGAAATACTTGCCGGCCGGCACCGTCACGGGCCCGAAATTGTCCGCCTGGGTCTGCGGACGCGGGTCCGGCATGGCGATCGTGTAGCTGCGCCCTTCCGGCGTCGTCTCGCGCACGACGGCAGCGGAGAAGATGTCGTCGCCATAGGTCTCGCCGGTCGCCTCGCGGGCAAACGGCGTGCCGTTGACAAGCACGTCCCCCGCCCGGATCTCAACCGTATCGCCCGGCATGCCGATCACCCGCGTTATGCCCAGCGAGGTGGCGCCTTGGTACTTCGCATTGTGCACGAGGACATCGCCCCGGCGGACAGCGCCGAAATCCTTTTGCAGCACGGCGACGGTGTCTTTTTCGAGTAGTCCCGGCGCCATCGATAACGATGGAATGCGCACCAGCTTCACGCCGCAGAGGTCGCGGTTCATGCGCGCCACGTCGCAGGTCTCGGGGAGCGTGGATGCCAGACCATGCGCGGAACGTTCGGTCGCCGCCTTGATCGCCGTCGTATCGGCGGTGAAGGCGCCGGCCTGCGCCAGCCAGACCGGCAGGCTGGCCGTAACGAGGGTCCTGGCCGCCGCCTCCCGCTGGTCCGCCGCAAGGGCCCCTGCCGCCGACAGGCCGAGAGCCGCAAAAATTCCGGCGATCATTCGCTTTGACTGTATCATTCCATCATCTCCGGCTGCGCCGCGCCTGTCCCGTGGACGGGCGCGGCAAACGGTCGGTCAGGCCACCTTGCTTTTGGCGTCCTTCTTCTTGGAAAGATGCGCCACCACGTTTTCGATCATGCGCATGCCGGCATCCTGCCCGAGCGTCATGATCGATTCCGGATGGAACTGCACGGCGGCGACGGGTTCGCTGGCATGCTCGATGCCCATGATCGTGCCATCCTCGCTCTCGGCCGTGATGATGAAATCACGCGGCAGGGTCGAGGGATCGGCGAAGATCGAGTGATAGCGGCCGACCGTGACTTCGCGGCCCAGCCCGGAAAACACGACGCCCGGCTCCAGCACGCGGATGCGCGAGGGCTTGCCGTGCATGGGAATGGCGAGCTGCCGCAACTCCCCGCCATAGGCCTCCGCCAGCGCCTGCAGGCCCAGGCAGACGCCGAAGATCGGCAGGCTGCGAGCGCGCGCCTTCTTGATCGTCGCCTTGCAGTCGAAATCCTTCGGGTTGCCCGGACCGGGCGACAGCACGACGAGATCCGGCTTGATGCGATCGAACACCTCTTCCGGCACCGGTGTGCGCACGGTCGTCACCTCCGCGCCGGTCTGGCGGAAGTAGTTGGCGAGCGTGTGAACGAAGCTGTCTTCGTGGTCGACGAGCAGGATCTTCACCCCCGCCCCGACCGAAGCGACATCGCGCTGGACCTTGGCGGCATTGCCGGACTTTGCGTCACGAATGGCTGCGATCATGGCGGAGGCCTTCAGTTCGGTTTCGGCTTCTTCTTCGTCCGGGTTGGAATCGTAGAGCAGCGTGGCGCCGGCGCGCACTTCCGCAATGCCGTCCTTGATGCGGATGGTGCGCAGCGTCAGACCCGTGTTCATGTCGCCGTTGAAGCCGACCATGCCGATCGCCCCGCCATACCAGGCGCGCGGGCTCTTCTCATGCGCCTCGATGAAGCGCATCGCCCAGAGCTTTGGCGCACCGGTGACGGTGACGGCCCAGGCATGCGACAGGAAGCCGTCGAAAGCATCCATGTCGTCGCGCAGCCGCCCCTCGATATGGTCGACCGTGTGGATGAGGCGCGAATACATCTCGATCTGCCGGCGGCCGATGACCTTCACCGAACCGGGCTCGCACACGCGGCTCTTGTCGTTGCGGTCGACATCCGAGCACATGGTGAGCTCGGACTCGTCCTTCTTCGAGTTGAGCAGCTTCAGGATCTGCTCCGAATCGGCAATCGGGTCGTCGCCGCGCTTGATCGTGCCGGAGATCGGGCAGGTCTCGATGCGCCGACCCGACACGCGCACGAACATTTCCGGCGAGGCGCCGACGAGATATTCCTGGTTGCCGAGATTGATGAAGAAGGAATAGGGCGACGGATTGATCGCCTTGAGACGGCGCGAGATTTCCGAGGGCTTGCTTTCGCAGCGCTCGAAGAATTTCTGGCCGGGCACCACTTCGAAAAGGTCGCCGCGCCGGAAGCTTTCCTTCGCCTTGACGACGAGTTCGGCATATTCGCCCGGGCGATGGTCGCCATGCGGCGGGATGACATTGACGGTCTCAAACGGCTCGGCCGCGATCGTCTCGGCCTTGCCCTCGGTCGATTGCCCATCCTTTGCGAAGTCGTAGCGGTCGATCCAGGCCTTGGCGGCATAGTGATCCACGACGAGGATTTCGTCCGGCAGGAACAGCACCATGTCGCGCTGGTCGTCCGGCCGCTTGAGCTTCAGGTCGATGGCGTCGAACTGGAAGGCGAGATCGTAGCCGAAGGCGCCATAAAGACCGAGATTGGCGTCCTGATCGGAATGGAAGAGATCGGTCACGGCGCGCAGCACCGTGAAGACCGTCGGCATCTTCGAGCGCTCTTCCTCGGTGAACACCCGGTCGGGCATCTTCACGTCGAGATCGAGGCGGGTCGCCGAACGGGCTCCGAGCGCCAGTTCCGGCACAGCGGCGAGACGGTCGGCGATGAAGGCGAGCAACACCTCGCCGCGTGCATTATAGGCCTCGATCCAGACGGCGCGGCCGAAGGAGGAAATGCCGATCGGCGGATCGACGACGGCCGTATCCCAACGGGTGTAGCGCCCCGGATATTCGTAGTTCGACGAGAACACCGCGCCGCGCCGCTCGTCGAGCTTGTCGACATAGGTCGAGATCGCATTGGCGTAATCTGCCGCGCGACGCCGCCGCGTGACGGCCACCCCGCCCTTGGTCTCATAGGCCTCGCTGCCGTCATCCAGAACTTTCGTCGCCATTCCCCACTCCGTTTTCAGGCCCGGTCTTCGAGAAGGCGGCCCAAAACACAAAAAAGCCGCCTCGAATTTTCCGGGCGGCTTGTCGTCTCAATCACGCATGACTGGTCAAGGCCGCCTCAGCGAGCCCACCACCAGCCAGCGATGATGTTCATGTTTGTCATGGCGGGATTGTTAGCGCGAGATGCGCAACAGCGCAAGACCACCGCATGCGCAGGCAGGGCATTTCCTCACATGTCGCAAAAGCGCAACGCCGAAAAAACATGATTAAAAAAATCATATTCAAACTTGACTCATTGAGGAAACATTTAGTAGCCACATTTCCGCCCAATTGCAAAATGCCAAGGAGCCTTCATGCGCTGGTCCCAATCGCCGCGTCTACGTCTGTTGAGTGGATCGGTCGCCCTCATCTTCTGCATGCCCCCGGTCGCCCTCGCCCAGCAGGCGACGACCACCGAGACGCAACTCGAAACCATCACGGTCCAGGGAAAGAAGCAGGCGCGCGTCGCACAGTCGCCCCTGACGAAGACGACTGAACGGTCCACACTCGACCAACGAATGGTCACCGATTTCAACGACTTCTCCCGCCGTGTCGACGCCGGTGTGAACTTCAACAGCACCAGCAAGAGCGTCAACCTGCGCGGCCTTCAGGATAACCGCGTTCTCACGACGATCGACGGCATCCGGTTGCCATGGCTGACCGACCCGCGCGACAGCGCCAGGGGCGGCGTCAACGCCTTTGATTTCGACAGCCTGTCTTCGCTCGACATCACCAAGGGAGCGGATTCGAGCAAGTACGGTTCAGGTGCGCTCGGCGGTGTCGTCGAACTGCGCACGCTCAATCCGGAAGACCTCATCGAAGACGGCAAGGCTTTTGGCGGCCTCGTGAAGAGCGGATATGACAGCACCGATCGCAGCACGGGAGGCAATGCCGCCGTTGCCGCGCGTTATGACGATAGCTGGGTTCTCGTGCAGGGTGGCTACAAGAAAGGCCATGAAACGAAAAACCGCGGTGAAATCGGTGGTTACGGCAACACCCGCACGGAAGCCAATCCGTCCGACTTCGTACAGAGAAACCTCCTCGTCAAATTCCATCAGTATCTCGAAGGCGGTCACCGTCTCGGCCTGACGGCAGACCTATACAACCGCGACGAGGACATCGACGATCGGCGTGGCACGACCGCCAGCTATCGGCCGGGCACGCTGAAGACCGGCGAGGAAGTCGATCGCAAGCGTCTCTCCGCAAGCTACGACTTCGAATCCCCCGATGGTTCGGACATCGTCGACAAGGCAAGCCTCACCGCCTATTGGCAAAAGGAAACCCTCAACCGCACGACGAACGGCTTCCGTCTCCGCGACGCACGCGCCGACATCATCCCCGGAGACCCCTTCCGGTACGGTTTCCCGACCGGCGACTACATGCGCGACAACATGCTCGAGCAGTCCTCCTACGGCCTGACCGGGAATGCTTCGAAGGAATTGGTACTCGGCGGCGTCACTCATAACTTCCGCTTCGGCGGCGAAATCTACTGGCAGGACACCCATCAGTATTCCGCAGGCAAGGACAATTGCCCGACGATCAACTGGAACGGCATTCCTCAACCATTCGGACCGCAGTCGTGCCGCATGCTGCACACCAACGCATCCGACATGCCGGATGTGGACAGCAGCGTGGCAGGCCTGTTTCTGGAGGACGACATCAAGTTCTTCGACAACCGCCTGACCGTTACGCCCGGCGTGCGCCTTGACTGGTACAGCCATTCGCCTCAGCGGACGGCGACCTTCGAAAGCAGCCCGAACTATGACCCGGCCTATATGAAAAAGGCCGATGACTTCGGCATCTCGCCCAAGCTGCGCCTTGCATGGCAGGCAACCGAGGAACTGGAACTCTTCACCCAGTACGCCCGCGGCTTCCGTGCGCCGACAGTGACCGAACTCTATCAGAACTACGGCGCGCCCGGCTCGTATGCCCGCCTGGGCAACCCGGATCTGGATACGGAAACCAGCAACGGCTTTGAAGCCGGTGCCCGGTACGAGAGCGACGACTACACGCTGTCCGCCACGGTCTTCAACAACTACTACCGCAACTTCATCGACACCGTCGTCATCGCTCCCCCGGGCGGCGATTATCCGGTCGGCGGCATCACCGGTTACGAAAATCGCAACAAGGTCCGGATCTACGGTGTCGAGCTCGGCGGCGAATGGCGCTTCCATGAGAACTGGCGCACATGGGGTTCGGTCGCCTGGTCGCATGGCAAGGACACGCAGAAGGACGACTACCTCAACTCCGTCGCTCCGCTGCGCGCCATTGTCGGTCTCGGTTACGCAACGGAAACATGGGGCGGCGATCTCTCCCTGAGCATGGCGTCGGCTCGCAACAAGGTCAGCCGCGGCGAAACCAGCAACGGCCAGGTCACGGGCAAGGGCTTTGAGGCTCCCGGTTACGGCATCGTTGACGCGACCGTCTGGTGGCAGCCGGAAAAGATCGGCGACACCGATCTGAGCGGCCTGCGCGTCCAGGCCGGCGTCTTCAACGTCTTCAACAAGCGGTACTGGAATGCTCTCGATGTGCCGGCGGACACGGCGCTTGCCGCCCGAGACTATTTCAGCGAACCGGGCCGGACGTTCAAGGTCTCGATTACGAAGAAGTTCTGATCGATCGCAGAACCTGAGAAAGCCCGCCTGACGGCGGGCTTTTGCATTTATGGGGCCGGTTGCGGCAACCAAATCGGTCCTACCGCGTTTTCAACCTGCTCTTTCGTAGGAGACGGGTCCGATCGCTACCATTTCTCGCATCGCGCTTCTTGCGGCCATCCTCACCCTCACCGGCGCCGCCGAGCTGCCGGAGAACGGGCCTCGACCGGTTCCGCGGCCGGAGGAAACGGTGACGCCTGAGAAGGGAAAGGCCGCGCCGGAGGGCGCCGCCGCCGAGGCCGACAAGGGCAAGTCCACCGAACAGGACAAGGCGGCACAAAAGGACAAGGAGAGCGCTGAAGAGGAGGAGAAGGCTGCGGAGCGGCCGAAGGAGAGCGCTGCCGACGAGGCGGCGTGCCGGGTTGCCTTGCAGGAGATCGGCGCCGTCTTCACGGAGGCGCCGGCCATCGAGGACGGCAAGGCTTGCGGCATCGACAAGCCGCTCCTCCTCAGTGCGCTCAAGGACGGCGTGAAGGTCGAGCCGCCCGCCACGGTGCGCTGCGACACGGCGCTCCAGCTGGCCCGCTGGATGGAAGGCTCGGTGGCGCCAGCGCTGTCGACGGCCATGCCGGGCGAGACGGTCAGTCAAGTCTCTCAGGC
This sequence comes from Shinella sumterensis, assembly GCF_004514425.2. Taxonomy (GTDB): domain Bacteria; phylum Pseudomonadota; class Alphaproteobacteria; order Rhizobiales; family Rhizobiaceae; genus Shinella; species Shinella sumterensis. The sequence continues at coordinate 528,110 of NZ_MYFN02000002.1, read as the reverse complement.
ATCCGCCTATGTCTGCCGCAACCGCAACAATGCCGAGACGGGGCGGATTTCCGAGCATGCTTTCGGCAACGCCATCGATATCGCGGGTTTCACGCTGAAAGGCGGCAAGACCATCACCATCCGCCCGGCCGACAAGGACCCGTCCCTTGAAGGCGCGTTCCAGCGCGCCATCACGGAGGCCGCCTGCCTCTATTTCACGACGGTGCTCGATCCCGGCAGCGACGCCGCCCACGAGAACCATCTGCATCTCGACGTGAAGGAACGGCGCGGCGGCTACCGCTATTGCTGGTAGGCGCGGATTAATCGCGCAGTCCCCCTGAAAAGACCGGTCACGCCACCTATCTGTCCCGGACCCGATTTATCCGCAAAGGTCCCTCCATGTCGATCACGCCCTACGAAATCTCCGTGCCCGCCTTCCAGCGTGGCTTTACCGTGCTCTCCAAATTGCTCGACAAGGCGGAGGCCTTTGCGGCGGAACGCAAGATCAAGCCGGAGGTCCTGGTCGAAGCGCGGCTGGCGCCGGACATGCTGTCTCTGGCCGGCCAGGTCCAGCGCATGAGCGACACGGCGAAGTTCGCCGCCGCACGCCTCACCGGCACGGAAGCGCCGAGCTTCGCGGACAACGAGAAGACGCTTGCCGACCTGCGCGCCCGTATCGCCAGGACCACCGATTACCTCGCGTCCGTGCCGCAGGCCGCCTTCGAGGGCGCGATGGAGCGCATGGTCACGGTGAAATCGCGCGGTGGCGACAATACGTCGACCGGCAAGGAATATCTCCTCACCTTCGCGCTGCCGAACTTCTACTTCCACCTTACGACCGCCTACGCGATCCTGCGGCACAATGGCGTGCCGGTGGGCAAGCTGGATTATCTCGGCCGCGCGTAGCCGCCACTTTCAGCGAAAGCAAAAGGGGCGCCCTGCGGCGCCCCTCCACTCTCAGAACAGGCCTTCGATTTGGCCCTGCTCGTTGAGGCGGATCCGCTCCGACGATGGCGATTTCGGCAGGCCGGGCATGGTCATGATCTCGCCGGTGATGACGACGACGAAACCGGCGCCGGCCGACAGCCGCACCTCGCGCACCGGCACGACATGGCCGGAGGGCGCGCCGCGCAGGTTCGGATCGGTCGAGAACGAATATTGCGTCTTGGCCATGCAGACCGGCAGGTGCCCGTAGCCCTGCTCCTCCCACGCCCGCAACTGGTCGCGCACGCTCTTGTCGGCGGTGACCTCCGAGGCGTGGTAGATTTCACGGGCGATGGTATCGATCTTCTCGAAAAGCGACATCTCGTCGGGGTAGAGCGGGGAAAACTGCGCGAGGCCGGATTCGGCGAGTTCCACCACCTTGTGCGCCAGTTCCTCGATACCGGCCGAACCCTCCGCCCAATGCTTGCACAGAACGGCTTCTGCACCCAGCGTCGCGACATAGTCCTTCACCGCCTGGATTTCTGCATCCGTGTCGGTGGTGAAGTGGTTGATCGCCACCACGACGGGAACGCCGAATTTCTTGACGTTCTGCACATGCCGGCCGAGATTGGCGCAGCCCTTGTTGACTGCCTCGATATTCTCGCGGCCGAGATCGTCCTTCTTCACCCCGCCGTTCATCTTCATCGCGCGCACCGTGGCGACGATGACGGCAGCATCGGGCTTCAGCCCGGCCTTGCGGCACTTGATGTCGAAGAACTTTTCCGCACCGAGGTCCGCGCCGAAGCCGGCTTCCGTCACCACATAGTCGGCGAGCTTCAGGGCCGTCGTCGTGGCGATGACGGAGTTGCAGCCATGCGCGATATTGGCGAAGGGACCGCCGTGCACGAAGGCGGGATTGTTCTCCAGCGTCTGCACGAGGTTCGGCTGCATGGCATCCTTCAACAGCACCGTCATCGCGCCATCCGCCTTGATGTCGCGCGCGAAAACCGGCGACTTGTCGCGCCGGTAGCCGACGATGATGTTTCCGAGGCGCGTTTCGAGGTCCTTGAGATCGACCGAAAGACACAGGATCGCCATGACCTCGGAGGCGACCGTGATGTCGAAACCCGTCTCGCGCGGATAGCCGTTGGCGACACCGCCGAGCGAGCCGACGATATGGCGCAGCGCCCGGTCGTTCATGTCCATCACGCGACGCCAGGCGATGCGGCGGATGTCGATATTCTGCTCGTTGCCCCAGTAGATGTGGTTGTCGATCAGGGCGGACAAAAGGTTGTGCGCCGAGGTGATGGCGTGGAAATCGCCGGTGAAATGGAGGTTCATGTCCTCCATCGGCACGACCTGCGCATAGCCACCGCCAGCTGCCCCGCCCTTCACGCCGAAGCATGGCCCGAGCGACGCCTCGCGGATACAGGTGATCGCCTTCCTGCCGATGCGGTTGAGGCCATCGCCGAGGCCGACCGTGGTCGTCGTCTTGCCCTCGCCCGCCGGTGTTGGATTGATGGCGGTGACGAGGATAAGCTTACCGTTCTTGCGGCCCTTCTGCGCGGCGATGAACGCGGCGTCGATCTTGGCCTTGTCGTGGCCATAGGGGATCAGGTGTTCGGACGGAATGCCGAGCTTCGCCCCGATCTCGACGATCGGTTTCTTTTTCGCGGCGCGGGCAATTTCGATATCGGACTTCACATCGGCCATACGGTGTCGCTCCCTCTTCAGCGTTCTGGCTACCACGGGCTCCTCTCCCGCAGCGGCACTTTCTTGTCCTGGCGCGTCATTTCATCGTGAAGCCGTGCGCGATGCCACGCCGGAATTTGCCGCCCGATACACCAGAAGCGACATGCGGCTTTTAAATTGCGCCCAAACGAAAACGGCACGCATCGAAGGATGCGTGCCGTCCGGAATGGATCGGCGATCAGCGTGCCAGGACGTCGCGCATTTCCACGAGGTTGGAGCGCACGCGCAGGATGTAGAAGCCGATGGTGGCCAGATGCGTCGGCATGATCCAGCCGTCCTCACGGCCGTTGGAGATGATCGCCGGCTGGATGTTGAGCGCCGAACGCAGCTGCTTGATGCTTTCCGTCCACAGCGGCTCGATGCCGCGCGCCTTGATCACAGCATCGAAATCCGCACCGGCGGCGGAGAGAATGCCGTAATAGCCGTAGAGCTGGCCATAGGCGAACCAGAAGCGATCGTCCGCCCGCGTATCGAACCAGCCGCCATTGTGGAACTCGGAGCGCTCGCGAATAATGGCCGAGGTGGAACCGATGTCGTTCGAAATGCGGTCGAGGAACTCGATCAGGTTGTCGGAACGGCCGTCGAAGATCGCATCACAGGCTTCGAGCGACGCGTTGAACTTGCGCAGGTCCGCAATGGCGGTACGATAATAGTTCGGCGTCGGGGTCGTGGGCAGGATCGAATTCGATCTGAAATACCAGGTCTCCTCGTCGAACTGCATGTTACCGCGGGCGCGCTGGAGATCGGCATTGATGCCGGAAGTACCGCGAACGCGGCCGAGCGCGTCCACAAGCTCGACGGCCGTGCGGCGGACGGTCTGGTTGACGCCGCGCTGGAAGGCCGCCTTGTTGTCGAACCACGGCGTCCTGTCCCAGTCGAGCCCGAACAGGCCGAGCTTGTAGAGCAGCATGGAGGAAATCCAGGCGTTCTGGTTGACGTTATAATCGATGAGATCGGCCGTCACGTCGACGATGGCCGAGCGCACGCAGGTCTTTGGCGCAGGCTCTGCGATTTCGCCGGTTGCCGGCGTGGTGGCGGCGGTACCCGATGCGACCCCGGCATCCTGCTTGCGCTGCGCGAGGTTGTAGGCGTTGACGTAGTCGGGATTGAACCCGCTCCACACCTGCGTCTGCCAGATGAAATAGGCATAGAAGCCCACAAGTAGAAGCACGCCGATACCGATCGGTCCCTTGATGATCCAGCTGCGCTCCCGGCACCAGTTGGTGGCGGTGACGAAGGGCCAGAGCAGCCAGGCGACCGCCGTGCCGATGCCCCGGCCGATGGCCGAAAAGATGCGCTGGAAGAACGCGACGACCGGATCAAGCATAGGGGTCATCCTCTCTGATGCCGTAAAGTTTCCTGCGGAAGGCAGCCTTGTCTTGCAGATAGGTCCGCGTCAACGTTGCAACAACATAGGCGCGGAACTTTTCGCTGTATTGATCATAGGCGGTGTAGAAACCCTGCTTGTCGAACACGAAGCGGGACACGAAGTCGTAGGGAACCATCTGTGAAATCAGACGGTTGACCAGCCACTGATCGGGATGCGCCGGGGCTGCCCGCACCAGCATGAACCGCCGCTCCGGCGCGACGTCGGCAATCTTGATCTCGCCTGTCGCCGCTACCGTGCGGATCGCTTCCTGCAGGAAGGGATAGGTTCCGTCGCGCGCCACGAGACCGGCATTGCGGTGCATCCAGGTCTGCAGCCAGATCCGGTCCATCTTCTCCAGATCGGTCGTGGGATCGGCCTGGTTGACGAGGTTCACGATCGTCATGTCCGCCCGGTGCTGGAAGAGCCCGGACGGCTCGACCCAGGAGGCACGCGGCAGTTCCAGCCTTCCGGTGGAGGCAAGGAAATCGAAGATGCGCTTGTGGTCGTCGAGCGCGATATAGCTGACCTGCCACGGGCGCGAACGGCGGAAGCCCGGCACGGTCGGATCGCAGATGACCGTCGTCGTCTTGTCGTCGAGAAAGACATAGACGCCGCCGAAATGGTTCGCCCAATAGGCATCATGGCGAAACACGAGCTGGTCGGGCACCAGCGCGTTCTGCCTGATGTCGCCGGTCTGCTTGGCGAGGTCCACCATGCGGTTGAGCATCGCATCGTCCGACCAGGCATTCGGCACCGTCTTCAGCCGGTCGACCAGCCCGCGCAGCTCCGCCGCCTTGCCGAGCATGTCCTCCGCCGACAGCACCTTGAAGCGCACTTCGTTGATCGACAGCAGGTCGTCGATATCGTTGACGACAGACACCGAGTCCTCGATCTCGCCATAGAGCGCATCGCGGATGGTGATCGCGTTGATCGCGCGTGCATTGGCCGAGAAGAACTCGTGCATCAGCGCGGCGGTGTTGGAAAAGCTTGTATGCACCACAGGCAGGTTCACCTGCTCCGGCGTCATGATGATGAAGCGGCGGTTGACGCGGTTCGGATCGAGATAATCCCGGTCGCCCAGTTCATCCGCGATTTCAGGCGAAAAGCCCGTCATGTCGATGCGGAAACGCGAAAGCTGCGTGCGCCGCATGCCGAACCCGTCAAGTGCCTTGTTGTAGCGCTCGACAAGATGCGGCTCATCGATCGGCAGCAAACGCCCATAGATCAATTCGGCTTCGAGGAGGAGTTTCATGCCGAGACACCGGAAGCTTCAGGAATATATTTCACGCCGATGTCCTACACGAACGACGACCACGACAAGCCTGTTGTCCTGGATGTCACAAATGACCCGATAGTCGCCGATGCGATACCGCCAATAGCTTCCCAGCCGCGCGCCTTGCAAAGCGCTTCCGAGCAAACGGGGATTTTCGGAGGAAGCGAGCTTCGTGACAAGAAAATTACGAATGCGCTTTGCCTCGACATGACCGAGCTTATCGAGCTCTTTCTTAGCCCCTTCGGTGATCTCAATCGCCCAGGCCAAGCTCTTCCTCAACCTCCTTCAGAGAATAGACACGGCTTTCGCCACGCCGCACGCGCTCAAGTTCCTGCTCCGCGAGATAAATGTCCTCGAGATCCTCGATATGCTGTTCAATGGCCTCGCGAATATAATATGTCGCTGTGCGCCCAGTCCGCGCGGCCAATGCCTGTAGCCGCTCATAGGTTTCGTCAGGAAGTCGGATTGCCGTCTGTCTCGCCATGCCATCCTCCTTGGGGTACATGCATCCCGAACATATAGCATCTGTGCCAAGACTTTTCCAACAAGGCCGCTACCACCGCCCCTCCGCCTTCATCTTCTCCATTTCGCGGATGGCCTTCTCGCGCTGGCGTTCGCGGCGGATGATGTCGGAGACGGCGGCGTCGTCGGATTTGTCGGTGTAGCGGAATTCCGAGTCGGCGTAGCGGTTTATCTCCTGCAGCACCATGTCCATCGAGATCGGCCCGCGCAGCTCCTCGATCATGGCCTTCTTCTCGTCGTAGCTCTTGTGCATGAAGGTGCCCGCGTCCGCGAACCAGTCGTCCGGCAGGTCCACGTCCATGGCGCGCATCTTGATCGCGTCGGTGATGTTCTTGATCGCGCGGCCGGTGAAGCGCGGCTCGGCGACCTTGATGCGGTGAAGATAGGCGCCGACATCGGCGAGCGAGCGGATCGCGCCATGCTCCTTCTCGTGCGCCTCCCACACGGCAAGCAACCCCTCTTCCTGCGGCCTGGCGTGCTGCCCGTAGGAGGTCGAGACGGCGCGCTTGATCTCCTGCCCCTCGAACAAGGTGTGCTCGCCGAGCGGGATCGAGTGGTTCTTGCCCACCAGCATGGCGAAGATGTCGATATAGTCGTCCTCGGTCTGCGGCCCATCCACCAGCCAGCGGGCGCCGGCGCGCTGGCGCAGCGCGTCATCGACATTCTCCGGATAGTTGGAGAACATGCCGAAGGTGCAGTTGCCGCGCACCACCGTCGAGGCGCCGGCGAAGCTTTCCATCAGCACCGCCGTCACTTCGTGCTGGCCGGCGGACGCCCGGTCATCGGAGCGCTTGGCGGCCACCTGGTCGACATCGTCGATGGTCCCGAAGCCGATCGCCTTCGGGTTCATGACGTTGGTGACGAACTCCTTGCAGTTCTGGCCGGACTTGCCCTGGTAGGACGAGATCTGGTCGACGCCGAAATTCTCGTAGTGGAAAGCATAGCCGGCGGTCTGGCAGTAATCGTTGACGAGGCCGGCCAGCATCTGGATCAGGATCGTCTTGCCCGTGCCCGGCATGCCATCGCCAATGAAGGTGAAAAGGAAGCCTCCGAGTTCCACGAACGGGTTCATCTGCCGTTCGAAGTCGTAGGCGACCAGCATCTTGGCAAGCTTCATCGCTTGATACTTGGCGATGTGGTTGCCGATGATCTCGTTCGGCTTCTTGAAGGTCATGGACAGCGGCTTGCGCTTCTGGCCCGGCGCCACGTCGAAACCGGAGAGCGTGAAATCGTCCTGCTCGATACGGATATGCGCGTTCTCGAAGCCGGCAAGCCCCGTGAAACGGGCGCGGCGCGAGATCAGTCCCTCGATGGCGACGCGCGAAAAGGCGCGCGCACGGCTGACGAGCGCGGCATCGTCGGGCGCGCCGGCAAGTGTGCGGTCAAGCCCCGAGACCATGCTCTTCAGCGCATCCTGCGGCGTGTCGAACAGATAGTCCGGCTCCCCGCCATCCTCGACCGGCTCGCCCTCGCCCGGCAGCGTCGCGCCGAGATAGGCGGCGAAGGTGAAGGCGGCGATATAGGCGGAGGCCGCAAGCAGCGCCTTGAACTGGTTGGCCTCGTCACCGGAAAGCGGCGCGGCAAGATTGCGCGATTGCAACCCTTCGAGGTTGGTCTGGCGCGAGAAGGCGTCCGTCACGGCAAGCGCCACCTGCAGCCCGCGCCGCGCCCGGTACAGCACGGCGTGCTGCTGCGGCGACAGCAGCGGATCGCCGGCCCGCACCGCCTGGATGGTCTTTGCCAGTTCCACCTCCCGCGTGCGCCGCGCACCGGCGGTCGAGACGGTGGAGACGAAACGACGGCCGGTGCCGGCAAGGGCGGTTCCGTTCTGGCCATCGTCGCTTTCGAGAATGACGAGCTTGGACACGAGGCTCTGCGCGGCGGCCTGGTGTTTGGCAATGTCGTCTTCGTGGATCGTCGTCAGTCCGGCGTTGAGGCTCATCGGGAATCCTTATGCAAAATCCGGGAACAGCGGGCCGAGACCATTGGTCTCAAACCTCGCTGATCACCTGGTTTCCTGAAATCACATGCACCTTGTAGGCGCCGAAAATGCCTTCGGTCTCGCCGGCGGCGTAGAGCGCCTGATAGGCATCGTGCGGCACCAGCGCATGTTTCTCATAGGCGCTGACGCCCATGCGCGTGGCTTCGAGATCGCTGGTCTCGATGTGGAATTCCTCCTGCGCCGGCGTCGAGCTCCAGAACCCCTTCTGGGCGGGGCGCTCCGCCTTGGAAAACACCTCCTGCACCGTCCAGGTCAGAAGCCAGGCATTTTCCGGCCGGCGCACCTTGGAGAGGATGTCGTTGATACGCGCATTGTTCTCCGTGATGCCGGCCGAATAGAACGGCCCCAGCACGATGCGGCGCAGCTGCTTGGGATGCAGCGTGGGGAAATCCTTGTCGAGATTGGTGGCGATCGTCACCGGTGTCAGCGAATAGGCGCTGTTCTTCAGCGCGAAATCGTCGAAGCGGCTGGCGAGTTCCGGGTTGAGCAGCCCGCCGACGGGCAGCGGAATGTCGACATCCGGATTGAGCTTGCCGTCCTTCGTCACGAGCATCTTCACGACGTTGTCGCTCGAATCCTCGATCATCGCCATATAGACCATCGGCAGCGTCGCCGAGCCGTCGAACGCCCCCCAGCACACCACGTAATAGGGCCGCATGGTCTTGGGATTGACCGCGACGCGAATGGTCTCGGGCAGCACGAAGGGCGAGAAGATGTCGCCCTTGCCGATCTGCTCCAGATAGAGCCGCTCGGCCATGCGGGCCTGAAGGTCGCTCGGGAATGCCTTCTGGCGAAGAATGAAATCCGCCATTTCCGTGCGCAGCTGGTCGGCATTCGGCATGGCGGCAAGCCGCTTTTCCGCGCTCTGCCGGTCGTTTTCCAGCTCCAGCACGTTCTGGAACACCGGAAATCCGCTTTCGGCCCGCGACACGCGGAACTGGTCGACGAAGCCGATGCGGTTCTCCCAGCAGGCAAAGGACGCCTTCAGCCGCGCAAGATAGGGCATGATCACCTCGCCCACCACGGAATTGCGGTAGAGCGGGGAGTTGCGGTCGCCCAGGAAGATCTCGAGGCCGCCGAGGGCGGACCGGATGGTGGAGAAATATTGCGCGATGGCGCTGTCGGCAGGGGCGTTCATCGGACGTGTGCCCCATGGTGTGTGAAGGCGTATACCCCCCTCTGTCCTGCCGGGCATCTCCCCCACAAGGGGGGAGATCGGGTGGGGTGGGCGACCTGCCCTTGCCTGACGTCAATCGCCGGCACTTTTTTGCCGTCACGATCGCGGCGCAGACCGCGCGAACTGCCGATCTCCCCCCTTGTGGGGGAGATGCCCGGCAGGGCAGAGGGGGGTGTCGCCGCGCCCCGCAATCCCATGCCTGAAACCATCACGACTTCACGTAGTTCGCGGCGTTGTGCTTGTCCATGACGGCCTGGAACCGGCGGGCGAAGGCGTCGTCGGCGAGTTTCTTGCGGCGCTGGATGTCCTGCGTCGCCAGCATGTTCTTCTCGTGCATCTCCAGGAGGTCGCCGATATGGCGCTGCGAGGCGGAGCCGATGCCGGCCATCGTTTCCTCGGCCGCCGTATCGACCTGCGAACCGAGCGTGTTGATCTTGTGCGCCACGTCCTGCTGGGCTGCGGTCTTCAGCGAGTCTTCCAGCGCCTTGTAGAGCACGATGCGCTGCTCGGTATCGATGGTCAGCTTGTTGATCAGCGTGTTCTGGGCGGCGATCTGGTTGTTGAGCGAATCGACGAAGGTCTGGAACATCGAGGTGTAGCGCTCCAGCGTCTGGCTCTCGGCCAGAAGCTCCTGTTCCTTCGCCTGCATCTGGTTGTATTCGGTCGCCAGCGCCGAGCGCTCGCCTTCGAGGTCGGTGCGGGCACGCTGGTCGGTGGAGGCGGCGATGCGGTTCTCGAGGTCCATCAGGAGCGGGTTCAATTCCTCGATGCGCTTCTGCGTGGCCTCCAGATTGGTCATCGTGCCCTTGCGGCGCTCGATCACGCTGATCAGGCTCGCTTCGGAGGTCTTGTAGCGCTGTTCAAGGATCGACTTCTGCTCCTTGAGGATGCCGACGATCGTGTCGGATTTCGCAAGCAGCTCCTGCAGGTTGCCGGCGAGCGACATGTTGCGCACGCGGTCGGTGCGCATGCGCTGCATCTTCTGCTTGGAGAACATGCCGATGAATTTTTCGTAGCCCGTGTAGCTCTTCATGCTCTCGAATTCGGTGCCGAAGATATTGGTCGCATCCTCCAGCCCGATGATGAGGTCGGCGATATTGCCCTCCATCACCTTCTGCTGGTTGATGACGTCCTGGATACGGGCGTTCTCGATATCGAAATTCACGTCGCCGAGCTTGGTATCCGCCTTGGCGAATTGCTCCAGCACGATGCCGGACTGCTCCAGCTTGCCGCGCATCTGGTCGACGACCGAGCGGGTTTTCTCGATTTCCGTATCGAAGTTCTGAAGTGTGGCCATATGCCTCTATCCCCTTGAGCTCTCCACGGCAGACGTCCTCGCCCCCCGATTTATTCCGTCGCAACACTATACGATTTCAGACAGATAGGAACCTGCCTGCGGGTTTTCCCGCAGAACATGTGGGACAGGCCGGACGCGCCGCAAGGCTGCACGGAAAATTTTTCCGCGCCCGCTAAGGAGCCGGCGCCGCTTTCAGAAACGCGATGAGATCTGCGATATCCTCCGCCTTGCGCAATCCGGCAAACGTCATGCGCGTGCCGGGCACCATCGCCTTGGGCGACAGGAGATATTCGGCAAGGAGCGCCTCGTCCCAAACCTTGCCGCCCTCGGCAAAGGCCGTCATGGCGGGCGAATATGTGTAATCCGCCACGGACGCGACGGGCCGGCCGACGATCCCGGCAAGGGTCGGCCCCACGCGATTGACCGGTTCGGTGGAGTGACAGGCCTGGCATTTGCGGAAAACCACGGCACCCGCGGCAGCGTCCCCGTCGGCGCGCGCCGGGGTGGCAAGACAGAGCAAGGCGGCCAGTGCGGCAAGCGGCTTCATCGGAGGGCTCCTCTGCCGGCGCCGATATCAGTCGGCGTTCATGATGTCGTCCCAGTGCCGGCGACAATAGGATACATATTTGTCATTGCCGCCGATTTCCACCTGCGCACCGTGCTTCGCCACCTTGCCGTCGGCGCCGAGCCGCACCACCATCGTGGCCTTGCGCCCGCAATGGCAGATGGTGCGCACCTCGCGCATCTCGTCGGCGATGGCGAGCAGCGCCTTCGAGCCGGGAAACAGCTTGCCCTGGAAATCCGTGCGCAGGCCATAGGCCATGACGGGAATATGCAGCCGGTCGGCCACGCGGGCGAGCTGCCAGACCTGTTCCTCCGTCAGGAACTGCGCCTCGTCGACGAAGACGCAGGCGATCGGCCCCTCGCCGTTGCCGTTCAGATCCTCGATATGGCGATAGAGATCGTCGCTCTGGTCGAAGGCGATGGCATCCGCGGAGAGGCCGATGCGCGAGGAGATGCGGCCGGCGCCGGCGCGGTCGTCGAAGGAGGCGATGAAGATCGCCGTGCGCATGCCGCGTTCGCGGTAATTGTAGGATGCCTGAAGCAGGAGCGTCGACTTGCCCGCATTCATCGTCGCATAGCTGAAATAGAGTTTGGCCATGAATTTCTCCGTCCCCGCCTCATGGCCCGTCAGGGGGCGATTTTCCAGCCGCAAACGGCTGAAAACCACAGAAAACACCGGGGCCCATCCAGTGCGACATCAATGTGTTTAATTGCGAACAAGCCCGAAATTTATTGGACCTTTCAGGGGCTTCCGGCTAGTTCAGACGTCTTGAAAGCCCATTGTTTTGATGATTGTCTAATACACCAGTTATAAGGGGAGCCATAAAATGAACGCTGCATCACCATTCAAGACACTGCTTGCCGCCGCCGTCTCGGTCATCGCGCTGGGCGTGGCCGGCGCATCCGCCGCCGAGGCCGAAAGCTGTGGCAAGGTCCGCTTCTCGGATGTCGGCTGGACGGACATCACCGCCACCACCGCGACCGCCACGACCATCCTCAAGAACCTCGGCTACGAGACGGAAGTCACCGTGCTGTCCGTTCCCGTCACCTACACCTCGCTGTCGAACAAGGACATCGACGTGTTCCTCGGCAACTGGATGCCGACGATGGAAGCCGACATCAAGCCCTTCCGCGAGGACGGCTCGGTCGAAACCGTTCGCGAAAACCTCGAGGGCGCCAAGTACACGCTGGCGACCAATGCCAAGGGTGCGGAACTCGGCATCAAGGATTTCGCCGACATCGCCAAGCACAAGGACGAGCTCGGCTCCAAGATCTACGGCATCGAGCCGGGCAATGACGGCAACCGCCTGATCATCGACATGGTGTCGGGCAACAAGTTCGATCTTTCGGGCTTCGAAGTGGTCGAATCCTCCGAGCAGGGCATGCTGGCCGAAGTCGCCCGCGCCGAGCAGGAAGGCACGCCGGTCGTCTTCCTGGGCTGGGAGCCGCACCCGATGAACGCCAACTTCAAGCTGACCTACCTCACCGGCGGCGACGATGTCTTCGGCCCCAATTTCGGCGGCGCGACGATCTACACCAACGTGCGCAAGGGCTACACGACCGAGTGCCCGAACGTCGGCAAGTTCCTGCAGAACCTCAAGTTCTCGCTGGAGATGGAAAACCAGATCATGGGCAAGATCCTGAACGACGGTCAGGATCCGGAAGCCGCAGCGACCGAGTGGCTGAAGGCCAACCCCGCCGCCATCGAGCCGTGGCTCGCCGGCGTCACGACGAAGGACGGCAGCGGCGAGGCCCTGCCGGCGGTGAAAACCGCACTTGGTCTCTAACAGACAAGAATCGGGCGGGGAGGAAACTTTCCCGCCCTTCTTGCCGCCGGATACTGCTGGCGCTTCAGACATATCCGAGCGGCTTTGCGCCTGCGCCTGCGGACGCCTTGCTGCCAATATTCGCACTCCAGCCAGGGACCTATTCTCGTGGATTGGCTTACCGTTTCCAAAATTCCGATCGGACCCATCGCCAAAGAGGCCGTCAGCTGGCTGACGACGAACGGCAAGGGACTGTTTGATTTCCTGAAAGTCTTCCTGCAGGCCGGCATCGATGCGGTGCTCTATGTGCTGCAGGGCCCGTTCGCCAGCGCCGGCGGCAAATTCGGCTATTCCATTGCCCTCATCCTGCTCGTCTCGGCCGCAAGCTGGTATTTCCGCCGGTCCGTCGGGGTGGCGCTCTTCACCTTTCTCGGCCTGCTGCTCATCGTGAACCAGGGCTACTGGAAGGAAACCACGGAAACGCTGGCCCTCGTGCTGGCGGCGACCGGCGTCAGCATGATCGTCGGCGTGCCGCTCGGCATCGCGGCCGCCCGCCGGCCATGGTTCTATTCCATCCTGCGGCCGATCCTCGATCTCATGCAGACGATCCCGACCTTCGTCTACCTGATCCCGGCCCTCATCCTCTTCGGGCTCGGCATGGTGCCCGGCCTGATCGCGACGGTGATCTTCGCCATCCCCGCGCCGATCCGCCTCACCCGCCTCGGCATCATCTCCACGCCGCCCGCGCTGGTCGAAGCAGCACAGGCCTTCGGTGCGACACCGGGCCAGGTGCTGCGCAAGGTCGAGCTGCCCTTCGCGACCCCGCAGATCATGGCCGGCCTCACGCAGACGATCATGCTGTCGCTTTCCATGGTGGTCATCGCGGCCCTCGTCGGCGCCAAGGGCCTCGGCGTTCCCGTGGTGCGCGCGCTCAATACCGTGAACATCTCCATGGGTTTCGAGGCGGGCCTGTGTATCGTCATCCTCGCGATCATTCTCGATCGCCTCTTCCGCGCCGCTGACGAAGGAGACGGCAAATGACCGACGCTGTCGTCTTCAACAACGTATCCATCATCTTCGGCGACAATCCGCAGAGAGCGCTCGCTCTGGCCGATGCCGGCAAGTCGCGTGACGAGATCGGCGCCGAAACGGGCCTCGTCCTCGGCGTTGCCGATGCCACGCTGTCGATCAACGAGGGCGAAATCCTCGTGTTGATGGGCCTGTCCGGCTCGGGCAAGTCGACGCTGCTGCGCGCCGTCAACGGGCTTGCACCCGTCGTGCGCGGCGATGTGGCGGTCAAGGCCGGCACCGGCGCGGTGAACCCCTACAAGGCAACGCCCAAGGCGCTACGCGATTTCCGCATGCACACCGTGTCCATGGTGTTCCAGCAGTTCGCGCTCCTGCCCTGGCGCACCGTCGCCGACAATGTCGGCTTCGGCCTCGAGCTTGCCGGCGTGCCGGACAGCGAGCGCAAGGCGCGGGTCGCCGAGCAGCTCGAACTCGTCAACCTCACCAAATGGGCGAACCGCAAGGTCAACGAGCTCTCGGGCGGCATGCAGCAGCGTGTCGGCCTCGCCCGGGCCTTTGCGACGGGCGCGCCGATCCTGCTCATGGACGAGCCGTTCTCCGCGCTCGACCCGCTGATCCGCACCCGCCTGCAGGACGAACTCCTGGAGTTCCAGCACCGGCTGAAGAAGACCATCATCTTCGTCAGCCATGACCTGGACGAGGCCTTCCGCATCGGCAACCGCATCGCCATCATGGAGGGCGGGCGCATCATCCAGTGCGGCACGCCGCAGGAGATCGTGAAGAACCCGGCCAACCAGTATGTCGCGGACTTCGTGCAGAACATGAACCCGATCAACATGCTGACGGCGCACGATGTCATGCAGCCCGGCGCCTCGCACAGCGGCACCGTCACGGCCACCACCGCGCCGGAAACGCCGCTGGTCGACGTGCTCGACGCCATGGCGCGCACGCCCGGCAATGTCGGCGTCGTCGAAAACGGCACCGTCGTCGGCACGATCAGCGCGCAGGACGTCATAGGCGGATTGACGCGCCACCGCCGGCGCGGCTGACAACCGGCCCGCTTCGGTCTAGACAGGGCGGCGCTCTCCGGGGCGCCGCCTTTTTCTGCCGATACGGAGCCCAGCCATGACCGAGAACGACAAGCCCAGCGTTCTGCGCGACACCGACGACGAGGCGCGCCACCTCGCCCGCACGCTGCTGCGTTCCGCCCGCTCCTGCGCGCTGGCCGTGCTCGAGCCGGAAACGGGCGCGCCCTTCGCAAGCCGCACGCTGACGGGCACCGATACGGACGGAACACCTGTCATCCTCGTTTCGGCGCTCTCCGTGCACACCACGGCACTGCGCGCCGATCCGCGCGCGTCCCTGCTGGCGGGCGAACCCGGCAAGGGCGACCCGCTCGCCCATCCCCGCCTCACCGTGCTGTGCGAGGCCGAGGAAGTATCACGCGAAAGTGAAGCCCGCACGGCACTTCGCGAGCGCTTCATCCGCCGCCACCCAAAGGCGAAACTCTATGTCGATTTTCCCGACTTCGCCTTCTTCCGGCTCGTGCCGCTGCGCGCCCATCTCAACGGCGGTTTCGGCAAGGCCTTCGTGCTGACGGCGGACGATCTTCTGATTCGTTCGCCGGCCCGCGACGCGCTCGCAGCCATGGAACAAGGCGCGATCGACCACATGAACAGCGACCATGCAGAGGCCGCCGGCGTCTACGCAGCCCACTATTGCGGCGCTAAAGAGGGGAACTGGAGCATCGTCGGCCTGGATGCGGCCGGTGTCGATCTCGCCAGCGGCGACCGGCTGAAGCGCCTCGAATTCCCGCAAGAGCTGACGGATGCCGGCGCGCTGCGCGGTGAACTGGCCCGCCTGCTGCGGGAGGCGCGCGCATCTGGCTGAGCAGCGCCGGAGCCTTTCCAGCGACCTCGACCTCCCGAGCATCAAGACTTGAATATCGCATTCATATTAGCGCTATGAGTGTACCCCTACCCCCATTTCTTGCCCTTGATGCAGGAGGTTTTGTTTATATGCTTACAAGCGCATTAACTTAAAACGTCATGATTTGAAGCGGAAACGCCAGAAGGAGTTTTCAGATGGATAAGATTTCAGAGGCTGAGCATGCGCAGGCCGAAGTTGCATCCGACTTCCTGTCCGCGATGGCCAACCCCAAACGGTTATTGATCCTGCGGGTTCTGGTCGGTGGCGAAATTGCCGTCGGCGCGCTGGCCACCAAGGTCGGCCTCAGCCAGTCGGCGCTCTCGCAGCACCTGTCCAAGCTGCGCGCGCAGAACCTCGTCACGACCCGTCGCGACGCCCAGACGATCTACTATTCCAGCAAGTCCGCAGCCGTTCTCACGATCCTCGATTCGCTGGACCGCATCTACGCCGCGCCGGGTGCGGAAAAGAAACTGCGCATCGCCTGATACACCCGATAACCGCCTCTCTGCGCCTCGGCCGAAAGTCCGGGGCGCTTTGCTATGCGCTCCTCCGTACGACGCCTTGACGGTGGCCGGCGCGTTGATAGTTTGACCATCGGGTAAAAATCGCCAAGCATCTGCCGGCCGGCACCGCCCTGCGGGGCCGGGCACTTTAGGGACCATGGAGAACCGCATGTCCAACCGCCTGAATACCCCCAACGATCTGCGTGCCTTCTGGATGCCGTTCACGGCAAACCGGCAGTTCAAGAAGGAGCCGCGCCTGTTCGTCGGCGCCAAGGACATGTACTACACGACCCATGACGGTCGTCAGGTGCTGGATGGCACCGCCGGCCTGTGGTGTGTGAATGCCGGCCACTGCCGGCCCAAGATCACCGAGGCGATCCGCGAACAGGCAGGCGAACTCGACTATGCGCCCGCCTTCCAGCTCGGCCACCCCAAGGCGTTCGAACTCGCCAACCGTCTGGTGGACATTGCGCCCGAGGGCATGAACCACGTGCTCTACACCAATTCCGGCTCCGAATCGGTCGAAACGGCGCTGAAAGTGGCGCTCGCCTATCACCGCGCCAAGGGCGACGGCTCGCGCTTCCGCCTCGTCGGGCGTGAACGCGGCTATCACGGCGTCAATTTCGGCGGCATCTCCGTCGGCGGCATCGTCTCCAACCGCAAGATGTTCGGCACGCTGTTGACCGGCGTCGACCACATGCCGCACACCCATTTCCCCGACAAGAATGCGTTTTCGCGCGGCGAGCCGGAGCATGGCGGCGATATCGCCAGCGAGTTGCAGCGTATCATCACCCTGCATGACGCCTCCACCATCGCGGCCGTCATCGTCGAGCCGGTGGCCGGCTCCACCGGCGTTCTCATCCCGCCGAAGGGTTACCTCCAGAAGCTGCGCGAAATCTGCACGCAGCACGGCATCCTCTTGATCTTCGACGAGGTCATCACCGGTTTCGGCCGCCTTGGCGCGCCCTTCGCCGCCCAGTACTTCGACGTGAAGCCCGATATCATCACCACCGCCAAGGGCCTCACCAACGGCGTGATCCCGATGGGCGCCGTCTTCGTCACCTCCGAGATCCATGACACGTTCATGAACGGACCGGAGCACATGATCGAGTTCTTCCACGGCTACACCTATTCCGGCAACCCGATCGCGTGTGCGGCGGCCCTCGGCACGCTCGACACCTACAAGGAAGAGGGCCTGCTCACCCGCGCCAGCGAACTCGCCTCCTATTGGGAAGACGGCCTGCATTCGCTCAAGGATTGCCCCAACGTCATCGACATCAGAAATGTCGGCCTGATCGGCGCCATCGAGCTTTCGCCCATTGCCGGCGAGCCGACCAAGCGCGCCTTCAATGCCTTCCTCAAAGCCTATGAGCAGGGCCTGCTCATACGCACGACGGGCGACATCATCGCGCTCTCGCCGCCGCTGATCATCGAAAAACACCATATCGACGAGTTGTTCGGCAAGCTGCGCGACGTGCTCCAGAACAACATCTGAGACTATTCAGGTCGTATACAGGCGACTTCCCGTCGCGCCGGTCCCACAGGGATGGCGCGGCGGGCCGCATCATCTCCGTACCGTGATCCGGGTCGGCTCCGCCTTGGCGGCGGAGGCCCGCATGGTGGGAGCACGTCCATGCGATCGATCTATCTGGCTTTTGTCCTGCTCGGCCTCTTCTGGGGATCGAACTTCATCTACATGAAATGGGCGTCCGAGCTGATCACACCCGCGCAGATCACGCTTCTGCGAGTCTTCTTCGGCTTCCTGCCGCTTGCCGTGGTCGCCTGGCGGAACGGCGTGATCCACAGGGAGCAGATACGGCACCTTCCGCATTTCCTCGTCATGGCGGTTCTGGCGACGGCCTTCTACTATTTCGCCATCGCGGAGGGCACCGCGCGCCTGCCGTCCGGCATTGCGGGCGTTCTCGGCGGCTCGATCTCGCTCTTCACCACGCTCGCCACGCTTCTCGTGCTGCGCACCGAACGGCCCAATGCCCTGATGCTCGCCGGCGTGGTGACGGGCTTTGCCGGCATCGTCCTGATCGCCCGCCCGTGGGAGCGGTCGGGCGGCAGCATCGATATCGACGGCGTGCTGTGGATGCTTGCCGCCACGAGCATCCTCGGTCTCTCCTATGTCTATGTGCGCCGCTTTCTCTCGCCCCATAACCTGCCGCCGCTGGCACTCGCCACATGGCAGACGGGGCTTGCCCTTCTCGTGCTGCTGGCGCTCACCGACCGCACGGGCATCACGGCCATCCTCGGCGACTGGCACGCGGCGGCCGGCGTTGCCGTGGGGCTCGGCATTCTCGGCACGGGCATGGCCTTCCTGATCTATTATTACCTGTTGCAGGAACTGGGCGCCGTTGCCGCCTCCGGCGCGACCTACATCACGCCGAACGTCGCCCTGCTGATCGGCTGGGCGGCCGGAGAAACGGTCGGCATGCTGGAAATCGCCGCCATCATCCTCGTGCTCGCCAGCATCGCGATGTTGCAGATCGGCCGGCAACGTGCCCTTCGCGAGACGCGGCGTTAAGATTTGCGCTACAGTAGGACCGGCTTTCCGCAAAAGGAGATTCGATGCCGACGACCACCCGTATCGAGAACGCCTTCCTGACCGTCGAGGTCTCGTCCCTCGGCGCCGAGATGCAGTCCATAACATCTGGGGATGGCGGCAGCTGGCTATGGAACGGCGACGCCGCCTTCTGGACCGGCCGCTCGCCGGTGCTGTTTCCCATCGTCGGCAAGGCGCCGGACGATAGGCTGCTGATCGACGGCAGGCCCTATCCCATGGCCCAGCACGGCTTTGCCCGGCGACGGGAATTCACCATCGAGACCACGTCGGCCACGGCCTGCCGCTATGCGCTGGAGGCCTCCGACGAAACCCGCGCCGTCTACCCTTTCGATTTCCGTCTCACCGTCGAACACAGGCTCGACAACCGCACGTTGACGGTGGCCAGCATGGTCGAAAACCGGGGCGGCGAGCCGATGCCCTTCGGCTTCGGCTACCATCCCGCCTTCTCCTGGCCGCTGCCGGGCGCCGCGGGAAAACCGCATATGGTGACCCTTGCAAACGGCGGCGAGCCGCTGCGCCAGCCCTTGGAAAACGGCCTTCTCTCCACGAGCCGCACGCCATCCCCCTTCGACCACGGCCGCCTCGTGCTCGCGCACGACCTGTTCGCCAACGACGCCCTGGTCTTCCCGCAAGGGGCCGGCGACAGCCTCGTCTACGCCGCCGAGGACGGTCCGTCCCTCGCCTTTCGTTTCGAGAACTTGCCCAACCTCGCGCTGTGGACAAAGCCCGGCGCGCCCTTCCTGTGCATCGAGCCCTGGCATGGCACGGCGGCCGAATACGGCGCGTCGCCCGAACTGAAGGACCGGCCCTATACCAGCGTGCTTGACGGTGGCGAAACGACACGCTTCGCCTTTTCCGTGACCTTTGCGGCCTGAGGTTTTCCCGGCATAGCCCTTCCCTCCGGCGCGCACCCCGCTAGAGTCGCAGAAAAGGATTCGGGAGACCCGCCATGACCGACTTGGAACGCCTCATCGACCAGGGAACCGGCCGCGAGCCGGCCGATATCGTCCTGAAGGGCGGGCAGTTCTTCGATCTGGTGACGGGCGAACTCGTGGCGTCGGACATCGCGATCTGCGGTGACCGCATCGTCGGCACCTGCGGCACCTACACGGGTAGAACGGAAATCGACATCACCGGCCGCATCGTCGTGCCCGGCTTCATCGACACGCATCTGCACATCGAATCCTCGCTGGTGACGCCGCACGAATTCGACCGCTGCGTCCTGCCCTACGGCGTCACGACGGTGATCTGCGATCCGCACGAAATCGCCAATGTGCTCGGCACGGAGGGCATACAGTTCTTCCTCGACAGCGCCATGCAGACGATCATGGATATTCGCGTGCAGCTGTCGAGCTGCGTGCCGGCCACGCATCTGGAAACATCGGGCGCCGATCTGCCCGTGGAACGGCTCCTGCCGTTCCGCGATCATCCCAAGGTCATCGGCCTCGCCGAGTTCATGAATTTCCCTGGTGTCATCCACAAGGACCCGGTCTGTCTCGCCAAGCTGGAGGCCTTCCGGGGCGGGCATATCGACGGGCACGCGCCGCTTCTTCTGGGCAACGACCTCAACGGTTATCTTTCCGCCGGCATCCGCACCGAGCATGAATGCACCACCGCCGAGGAGGCGCTGGAGAAGATCCGCAAGGGCATGCATATCCTCATTCGCGAGGGCTCCGTTTCCAAGGACCTTCTGGCGCTGCTGCCCATCATGACGGAACGCCTGTCACCCTTCCTTGCGCTGTGCACGGACGACCGCAACCCGCTCGATATCGCCGAGCAGGGCCACCTCGATTACATGATCCGCACCGCGATCGCCCATGGCCGGGCGCCGCTCGCCGTCTACCGCGCCGCCTCCATTTCCGCTGCGAAGGCCTTCGGCCTCAGCGACCGCGGCCTCGTCGCCCCCGGCTGGCGCGCCGACCTCGTCGTCATCGACACGCTGGAGAACTGCAAGGCGGAGATGGTCCTTTCCGCCGGCAGGCGTGTGGACGATGCCCTCTTCGCCACCCGCGCCGCCGTGGAGCCCGTCGGGCTGGATAGCGTCAAGGCCCGCGTCGTGGAGGCCGCCCATTTCGCCGTGCCCGCCACCGACGCCGAGACGCCCGTCATTGGCGTGCTGCCGGGCAAGATCATCACCGAACACCGGCGCTACCGCCTGCCCGCCAAAGGCAACCAGACGACCGTCGATCTGGCGCAGGACATCATCAAGGTCGCCGTCATCGAGCGCCACGGCAAGAACGGCAACCACGCCAACGGCTTCGTGCAGGGCTTCGGCCTGAAGAAGGGCGCCATCGCCTCCACCGTCGGCCATGACAGCCACAACATCTGCGTGGTCGGCGTCGACGAAGACGACATGGCCCGCGCCGCAAACCGGCTGAGCGAGATCAAGGGCGGCTTCGTCGTGGTCGAGAATGGCGTGGTCACCGGCGAGATCGCCCTGCCCGTCGCAGGCCTGATGAGCCTGGAGCCCTATGAGAGCGTGCGCGACACGTTGCACCACCTCCGCCAGGCCGCCTTCGCGCTCGGCGCCACGCTGGAAGAACCCTTCCTCCAGCTCGCCTTCCTGCCGCTCCCCGTCATCCCCCACCTGAAGATCTCGGACCGCGGCATGGTGGATGTGGATCGGTTCGCGCTGATCGGGTGATGTTTGCCTTAAAGGCAGCTTTTCTCGTACAATATGTACGAAACCCGTACATATTGTACAAAAGGAGCAAGGCATGACGAAACTTGAACAGATAGAAAAGAGCGTCGCAGAACTGAGCCCTGAAGAATTCGACCGTTTCTCCGCCTGGTTCGAAGCACTTCAGGCCCAACGCTGGGATCGAGACCTGATCGACGACGCCAGCAAGGGCGTCCTGGACGACCTTGCCGAACGCGCCCTGTCCGATTTTCGCAACAATCGGACCCGGCCGCTTTGAAACACCATGCCACGGAGGCGTTCTGGGCATGCTACAACGCTTTGCCGTCCCATATCCGTGAGCAAGCCGATAAGAACTTCACGCTGCTGAAAGCCAATCCTGCGCATCCGTCCCTGCAACTGAAACCAGTCGGACGCTTATGGTCGGTCCGTGTCGGCCTTTCCTGGCGCGCCCTCGCGGCGCGGGATAATGGGACCGACACGCTTGTCTGGTTCTGGATCGGCTCTCATGCCGACTATGACCGGCTCGTAGGGCGAAAAGGCTAAACCCGCACACACGCCATATCCAGCCCGTCCAGTTCGATCGTACCGTCCTTCAGCTTCGCGCCGAAACCCGGAACGGGCACCGGCTCGCCGAGCTTCAGCGATTTTGCCGGCACGAATTCGGCCTTCTCGCGCGTCAGGTTGAAGACGAACAGCAACTTCTCGCCTCCCTTCTCGCGCGTGAAGGCGAGGATGTCCTGGTTGGAATGCACGAAGGCCATGTCGCCGTCATGCAGCAGGTCGTGCGCCTTGCGGAAGGCAAGCGTCGCGCGATAGTGGTTGAGCACCGAGCCCGCGATCTTTTCCTGCGTATCGACGGCGTGGCGCGCGTGGTCCTCCGGCACGGGAAGCCACGGCTTGGCCGTGCTGAAGCCGGCATGCGCCTCGCCGTGCTGCCAGGGCATCGGCGTGCGGCATCCGTCACGTCCCTTGAAGGCGGGCCAGAAGCGGATGCCGTAGGGGTCACGCAGGTCCTCGAAGGCAAGTTCCGCTTCCGTCAGCCCAAGCTCTTCGCCCTGGTAGAGGCAGATCGAACCGCGCAACGTCGACAGCAGCGTGATCGCAAGCTTGGCCACCCGCTCACGCTCCTCCGGCCCTTTGATGAATCGGCTGACATGGCGATTGACGTCGTGATTGGAGAAGGCCCAGCAGACCCAGCCGTCCGTTACCGCGCGCTGGAAGGCCTGCACGCATTTGCGGATGTGCTCGGCGGTGAAATCCGGACCGAGCAGGTCGAAGGTGTAGCACATGTTGAGCTTGTCGCCGCCGCTCGTGTAGTCGGCCACCGTCTTCAGCGAGCGCGCGCCGTCGCCGACCTCGCCTACCGTCATGCGCCCATCGTACTCGTCGAGCAGCGCGCGAAAGCGCTTGAGAAAGTCGATGTTCTCTGGCTGCGTCTTGTCATAGCGGTGCGATTGCATGCCGTAGGGGTTCACGTCGGGCGCATCCAGGCCGATCTCTTCGGGGTCGGGCTCGTGCGGAGGGTTGTCGCGCAGCTTCCTGTCGTGGAAATAGAAGTTCACGGTGTCGAGCCGGAAACCGTCCACGCCGCGGTCGAGCCAGAAGCGCACGGTCTTCAAGAGCGCATCCTGCACATCCGGATTGTGGAAGTTGAGGTCCGGCTGCGAGGTCAGGAAGTTGTGCATGTAATATTGCTTGCGCACGCCGTCCCATTCCCAGCCCGGGCCGCCGAAGATCGACAGCCAGTTATTGGGCGCCGTGCCGTCGCGCTTGGGGTCGGCCCAGACATACCAGTCCGCCTTTGGATTGTCCCGGCTCGCACGGCTCTCGATGAACCACGGATGCTGGTCCGACGTGTGCGAGATCACCTGATCGATGACGACCTTCATGCCGAGGCGGTGCGCCTCCGCCAGCATGGCGTCGAAATCGGCGAGCGTGCCGAACATCGGATCGACATCGCAGTAATCCGAGACGTCATAGCCCATATCCGCCATCGGCGACTTGAAGAACGGCGACAGCCAGATGGCATCGACGCCGAGCGAGGCGATGTGCCCGAGCCGCCGGGTGATGCCGCGCAGGTCTCCCATGCCATCCCCGGTCGTATCCTGGAACGAGCGGGGATAGACCTGATAGATCACCGCGCCGCGCCACCAGTCGTCGGCCTTCCCAGGGGGCTTCGTCATTCGTTCTCGCTCCGGCTTGGTTTGCTTTCGGCCAAGATGTAGCGCGCGCCCGGTGGAGGGTAAACGGCGCACGGCGGGATTTTTCGCAGGTTGACGAAGCAGCGGCGGGTCTGGATGATGCCCCGATTTTCCAAGACAGGTTGACCGCATGACAGCTGACGTCACCCTTTTGCCAGATGAAGCCCTCGCACTTGCAAAAACCGCGCTGATGCGCGTCGGCATGGTCGAGGCGGCGGCGACTGCGCTAGCCCGCGCGACGATGGACGCCGAAGCCGCCGGCAAGGGCGCGGTCGGCTTCGCGCACCTCACCGATTATCTCCACGCCCTCGTCGATGGCCGCATCGACGGGCGCGCCGAGCCCCTCATCACGTCCCCCGTGCCGGCCATCCTGAAATGCGACGTCATGGGCGGCGTGGCGCAGTATGGCTTCGACATCGCGTCAGAGGAGCTCGTCACGAAGGCCAGAGCGCTCGGCGTCTCCATCTTCACCGCGCACAACAGCTACACGACGGGCGAACTCGGCTGGTATGCCGCACGCCTCGCGACGGAAGGCCTCGTCGCCATCGCTGCGACGAACGGGCCGGCTCTGCTTGCCGGCGCCGGCGCCACCCAGCCGGTCTATTCCACCAATCCGCTCGCCTTCGCCGCTCCGCTCGCCGACGGCCGCTTCGTACTGATGGACCAGTCCTCCAGCGCCACCGCCTTCGTGAAGGTGCGCGAGGCCGCAGCGCGCGGTGAGCCGATCCCGGGCGACTGGGCGCTCGACCAGGACGGCCGGCCGACCACCGATCCCTTCGCCGCCATGCAGGGCGCGCTTCTCGCCTTCGGCGGCGCGCGCGGCGCCAACATCGCCTTGATGGTCGAAATCCTCGCGGCAGGCCTGACCGGCGCGAACTGGTCGCTCGACGCACCGGATTTCCAGGCGGGAGACGCGTCGCCCGGCGCCGGCCTCTTCGTGCTGGCCCTGTCGCCGCAGCTTCTCGCCGACGATTTCACCGCCCGTCTCGAAGCACAGGTGGAACGGCTTTCCCGCGATTACGGTGTCCATGTGCCGGGCCTGGGTCGCCTTTCGCGGCAACAGGCCGCCGAAAGCGCGGGCATCGTCTTGCCGCGCCAACTCTTTGACAGTATTTCCTCTTTCCGACGCAATTAGGCGGGAGGGACAGGGCATGGCAGGGCGTTTGCTTGCAATCGGCGAATGCATGGTGGAACTGATGCAGGCCGACGGCGGGCTCCTGCGCAAGGGCTATGCCGGCGATACCTTCAACACCGCCTATTATGCCCGCCAATACCTGCCCTCCGAGTGGAGCGTCGACTATCTCTCCGCCGTCGGGACGGACACGATTTCGGACGAGATGCTTGCCTTCATGCAGGGCCATGGCATCGGCACGGCGCATGTCGCCCGCATCGAGGGCCGTTCGCCCGGCCTCTACATGATCCATCTGAAGGATGGCGAGCGCAGCTTCTCCTACTGGCGCTCCGCCTCCGCCGCCCGGCTGCTGGCGCATGACGGCGACCGTCTGCGCGCGGCGATGGAGGCCTCCGATCTCATCGTCTTCTCCGGCATCACGCTGGCGATCCTGCCGCCAGAAGATGTCGAAACGCTGCTGGCCGAACTGCGCCGGGCGCGCGCCGCCGGCAAGCGCATCGCCTTCGATCCCAATATCCGCCCGCGCCTGTGGGACGATGCCAGACGCATGCGCGCCACGATTAGCGAAGGCGCACGCGCCGCCACCCTTGTCATGCCGAGCCTCGACGACGAAACGACCCATTTCGGCGATGCCGGGCTGGAAGAGACCATCGTCCGCTACCGCGCGCTTGGCGTGGCCGACCTCGTGGTGAAGGACGGCGCCGAGGGCGCGACGCTGGTCTTCGGCGAGGAGCGCAGCCATGCCCCATCGGCCAAGGTCGAGACGATCGTCGACACCACCAGCGCCGGCGACAGTTTCAACGGCGCCTTCCTCGCCCGCCTCGCCACGGGCGCAAGTCCTGAGGACGCCGCGCGTTTCGCCGCGAATGTCGCCGCCGCCGTCATCCAGCACCACGGCGCATTGGTGGCCAGGGACAAGCTGCCGGCAGCCGATTGATCGGATCGGCGCCAAAATCGATCGGCCGCGCACCGACGCGGGTGCAGCCTGCGCCTACACTTTTCCTGTCTCCACGATACACAGGAAAGACCATGATCATATCCCGCTGCATGGCGACCCTCGCCGCTGCCCTCGCCTTTTGCCCACTCGCCGTCCATGCGGCCGATTTCACCGTCACCAGCGAGGCCTTTGCTTCGGGCCGCGTCCAGCCGGCACAGTTCTCCGACATCATGGGCTGCACGGGGGAAAATCTCTCACCCGATATCCACTGGTCCAACGCGCCCGAGGGCACGAAGAGTTTCGTGGTGACGATCTATGACAAGGATGCCCCGACAGGCTCCGGCTGGTGGCACTGGGTCGTGGTGGACCTGCCGGCGGACGCAACCTCGCTCCCTGCCGGCGCGGGCAGCGGCAAAGCCAGGATACCGGATGGCGCACGCATGACGCCGACGGATATGGGGGCACCCGGCTTCCTCGGCGCCTGCCCGCCGGAAGGACCGGAGCACGATTACACCATCACCGTGAAAGCGCTCGGCATCGACACGCTGCCGGTGCCCGACAACGCGACGCCCGCCATGGTCGGCTTCGTGAGCAACATGAATGCGCTTGCCACCGCGACCATCTCCGCCAAGGGCAAGCGGTGACGGCCGACGTCTTGCCCGGCCCGGCCGCGAAAGGCTAGAGCATTTCCAGCCGAAGCGAAGCCGCTTCGGCGTCGGATAATGCGGTAAAAACAGGAATCTAGAGCATTTCCGGTGAACCGGAGTTCACCGGAAATGCTCTAGGCTCGGGCAGGAACAGGAAGGATCGGATGAGCATCGCCATACGCCCCGATATCGGCGCTTCCGCGCGCATCGTGCAGTACAACCGGCTGCGCTATGCCAATATCCTGATCAATCGCCCGGCCCTTATCCTTGTCGAGCGCGGTACGAAGATCCTGCGCAGCGGCGAAGACGAATGGGTGGTGCCGGCCGGCGGATGCATTGCGCTTGCCCCGGGAGAGACCTTCGATGTGGTGAATGCGGCCGAGGGCGAGCACGCCTATGAGGCGCGCTGGATCGCCTTCGAGCCGGAGACCGTGGCCGCCTTCGCCGCCAAGGCTGGACAAGGCCGGCCCTTCCCCCGCGCTTTCCCGGTCCACAGCCCCCACAAGGGGTTCCATGAGGCCTTCGCCGATTGCGCGCAGGCGATCACCGAGCCGGGCAGCATCCCGGTCGAGATTGCCCGCCACCGCCTCGGCGAACTGCTGCTCTGGCTCGATCTGGCCGGTGGGCGCTTCGCCCGGCCGAGACCACCCGGCTTCAGCGACCGCGTCCGCGACCTCATCTCCAATGAACCGGACGGGGACTGGACGAGCGCGCGGCTCTGCCGCCTCATCGGCGCCAGCGAGGCGACCTTGCGGCGCAAGCTCGCGGCGGAAAAATGGTCGCTCCAGTCGCTGCTGATCGATGTGCGCATGTCCATCGCCATGCAGCTCCTGCAATCGACGGATCTTTCGATCCTGCGCATCGCGGAGGCGGTCGGCTACGAATCGCAATCCCGTTTTGCCGCGCGGTTTCGCGCGCGCTTCGGCTTTGCGCCAAGCGCGATCCGCGGACACGTCAGGCCCGATCCGAAAATCAGCGCTTCTTCTTCGCCTTCGAGGCATACGGATTGTCCGTTGCCCTGAAGTGGATGCGGATCGGCACGCCCGGCATGTTGAAGTCGTTGCGCAGGCCGTTGGTGAGGTAGCGGATATAGGATTCCGGCACGGCATCGGGACGCGTGCAGGAGATCATGAAGCCCGGCGGGCGGGCCTTCACCTGCGTCATGTATTTCAGCTTCAGGCGGCGGCCGGAAACGGCCGGCGGCGGATGCTGGGTCTGCTGCGCATCGAGCCAGCGGTTGAGCTTGGCGGTGGAGATGCGGCGGTTCCAGGTGCGGTCCGTGTCGATCACGGCCTGCATCAGCTTGTCGAGGCCGCGGCCGGTCTGGCCGGAAACGGGAACGGCGCGGATACCGCGCGCCTGCGGCAACAGCCGATCCGTCTTCTCGCGCAGATCCGCCAGCACCGCCTGCGGATCGTCGATCAGGTCCCACTTGTTGAAGGCGAGCACGGCAGCCCGGCCCTCGCGCAATACGAGGTCGACGATCTGCAGATCCTGCTTTTCGAAGGGAATGGTGGAATCGAAGACGATGACGACAGTCTCGGCGAAGCGGATGGCGCGCAGGCCATCGGCGACGGACAACTTCTCCAGCTTCTCCTGCACGCGCGCCTTGCGCCGCATGCCGGCCGTGTCGAACATCTTGATCGTGCGGCCGTTCCAGCTCCAGTCGACGGAGATGGAATCGCGCGTGATGCCCGCCTCCGGGCCGGTGAGCAGCCGATCCTCACCGAGGAAACGATTGATCAGCGTCGACTTGCCGGCATTCGGCCGGCCGACGATGGCCACGCGCAGCGGCTTCGTCTCGTCATATTCCGGCTCGTAATCGTCATCGCGCTCGATGCCCTGCTCGGCGGCTTCCGCGCGCAGGTCGATATTGGTGACGGCCTCGTCGTCTTCCGGATAGGCGCGCTCCTCGCCGATGGCGGCGACGATGGCGTCGCGCAGGTCGAGCATGCCCTGGCCGTGTTCGGCCGAAATCGGCGTCGGCTCGCCAAGCCCGAGCGTGAAGGCGTCATAGAAACCGCCGTCGGAACCGCGGGCTTCCGACTTGTTGGCGACGAGAACGACGGGCTTGCCCTTCTTGCGCAGCATTTCGGCAAGCGCCTGGTCGACGGGTGTCAGGCCCATCTTGGCATCCACCACGAAAAGCGACAGGTCGGCCTCGTCGATGGCAGCTTCCGTCTGGGCGCGCATGCGGCCCTGCAAGGTGTCCGGCGCGGCCTCTTCAAGGCCCGCCGTGTCGACGATGCGGAATTTCAGGTCGATGAGGCGCGCATCGCCCGGGCGGCGGTCACGCGTCACGCCGGGCGTGTCGTCGACCAGCGCAAGCTTCTTGCCCACGAGCCTGTTGAACAGGGTGGACTTGCCGACATTCGGGCGTCCGACAATGGCGACGGTGAAGCTCATGGATCAGTTCCGTTTCGGTGTCCGGTAAACGCCGGATCAGGAGGACAGCTTGCCGCTTGCCGCAATCAGGTCAAGCAGCATCTGCGCGCGGTTGGCGACGTTGCGCGGCGTCTCGTTGTCGTTGAGGATCGCGTCGAACCATTCCTTGGCGCGCGCATAATCCCCATGCTTGTAGGCGGAGAGGCCGAGAACCTCGCGCGCGGAATGGCGCGTGGCGCTCTGCGGCGTCGTCAGCTGCTCGACTTCGGCGGAAACCTGCTCGTAGGTTCCGGTATCGACCAGCAGATAGGCGGCACGCAGGCGGGCGGCGTCGCGCACCGGCTGCGGCACGGACGTATCCTTGGCGATGGCGGTGAAGGCGTTGACGGCGCCTTGCGTATCCGTCTCGGCGAGCAGCGAGGCCGAGCGCATGCGGGCGAGCACGGGATAAGAGCCGAAGCCTTCCTGCTCCAGCTTGCCGAGCGCTGCGAGCGCCTCGTCCTTCTTGCCGTCGCGGGCCAGTGTCAGCGCGGCCAGGAACTCGTCGCCGGCGGCGGATGCTTGCGAATCCCGCCAGTATTCGTAGCTCACCTTGCCGATCGTGCCGAGAACGACGAGCACGGCAATGCCGATGAGGATGCGTCCGAAACGCTTCCAGACCAGTCGCATCTGATCCGAGCGCAGTTCCTCATTCACCTCGCGGATAAAGCTGTCGTCCTGATTTACCATTCCCTGCCCGGCTCTTGCTGACGATTGGAGTTCGCGCCTTCTACTCCATTTTGGCCGCGTTGTAAGGGGGCAGGCGCGAAAAGCGCCGGTTCAGCCCGCAATCACGGCAGCGGAGAGACGCCGATCACCCACTCGTGAAGCTCGAAGACGATCGCGAGGTAAAGCACGAGGCCGATGACGACGGAAATCGCATCGTATTTCGCCGACACGAAGACCGGCAGTTTCGTCTCGCCGGTGGCGATGCGCTTCTTCAGCGTGATGCGCAGGATCACCGCCCAGGCGAGGACGGTCACGAAGAGCAGCACGGAATAGCTCTCGCCGTTGGCGAGGAGATGCGCCAGCGCCCAGATCTTGATGGCCACGAGGATGGGGAACTTCAGCTTCGTGCGGATATGGCCGGCCGGGAGGAACCCGGCGACGAGACAGATCGAGGCGATCAGCATCAGCGTCAGCGCGATATGCGACAGGAATGTCGGCGGGTAATAGAGCATCTGGCCACCATTCTCGCGCGCCACGACGAAGCCGTAGGCGATGAGCGCAAGGCTTACGAGCGAGGCGATGCCGTGCAGCGCCATCCAGCCCGGCTTGCCAAGCGCGGCGATGGCGGCATTGCGCAGCCCCGGCGCGATGGGCCGCAGCAGATGCGTGGCGATGAAGAGAACGAGACCGGCGACGAGCAGCGTCATGATAATGCCCCATGATGAACCTTCGGCCCAAGGCCGTTTGCGCAGGAATATCCGTCGCGGAGCGATAATGCCAGCCCGATCAAAGGATTGCCGCATTCACAATCGAAGACGAACCCTTTGCAAATTGTCGCGGGTGGTCCTCTTGTCGTTGTTTTCGTCTCGTTTCGTCCTTCTTTGCCTTTCCGCAGCCATGGCGGCTGCGCCGGCGCTCGCCGAGGACAAGGCCGGCGAAACGGTCAAGCGCAAGCAGCTCGTCATCGTCTCCTTCGACGGCGCGCATGACAATGCGCTCTGGGAGAAGAGCCGCGCCATGGCCAAGCGCACCGGCGCACATTTCACCTATTTCCTCTCCTGCACCTTCCTCTTTCCGCGCGAGGACCGCGCGACCTACCAGGCGCCGCATGAAAAGCGCGGCCGCTCGAATGTGGGCTTCTCGCCCGACAGGCAGGATACGCTGCTCAGGCTAAGCGAAATCTGGATGGCGAAGGAGGAAGGCCACGATATCGGCAGCCATGCCTGCGGCCATTTCGATGGCGGCAAATGGAGCGAGAAGGACTGGACGGCCGAATTCACCTTCTTCGCCGATGCGCTGAAGAACGGCTGGCGCAATGCCGGTGCGCCCGAGCGCGAGCCCGCCGACTGGCAGCGCTTCGTGACGGAGGACATCAAGGGTTTTCGCGCGCCCTACCTCTCGGCCGGCCCCGGCCTCGTCAAGGCGCTGGAGGCGAAGGGCTTCACCTATGATGCAAGCCTCGTGACCAAGGGACCGGCCATGCCGGTCACGAGCGGCGATATCGCCCGCTTCGGCCTGCCGCTCATTCCCGAAGGCGCCTCGCAGCGCCCGGTCATCGCGATGGATTACAATCTCTATGTCCGCCACTCCAAGGGCAAGGAGAACCCGGACAAGAGTTCCACCTTCGAGGACAGCACGCTGAAAGCCTACCGCGACGCCTTCAATCGACAATATGACGGCGCGCGCATCCCCCTCCAGCTCGGCTTCCACTTCGTCGAGATGAATGCCGGTGCCTATTGGCGGGCGCTCGATCGTTTCCTCACCGAGACCTGCGGCAAGGCGGATGTCGCCTGTGTCAGCTATGCGCAGGCGCTGGACATTCTTGCGACGGAAAAGAGGGCGGCCGGAGCCACCCTCTGATCGTTTTTCTGATGGGTTAAAGCCGAAACCTTACGGCCGGTTGGCCGCAAGCTCGCCTTCGGCGGCTTCCCGCTCCAGGTAACGCTGGTCGATTTCCGGCAGCGGCTTGTCGTCGATGGCCGCCTCGAAGGCTTTCAGACGCTTGTAGATGGACAGCAGTTCGATGATCGTCGACCAGTAGCTGACGAGATACTGGAAGGAATCCGTCACCTGCCCGAAGGCCGTGCTGATCTGCTGCCACAGGCCCATTGTGATCTTGCCCGCCGCAACGGTGGGGATCAGGATGAAGGTGAGGAAGCTGCCGTCGAGCTGGTTGTAGCCGAAGCGCGCAATGTTGAAGTAGCAATAGTGCCAGTACATGCGGAAGTAGTTCTTGCGCACATTGTTGAACAGCTCCCGCACCGTGACCGGCTGTGCCCGGTCCGCATCGTCCTCGCCATAGACGAGTTCCTTACGGTAGGCCGCCTCGACGCGCTGGTTGCGGAATTGCAGGCCGGGCAGCTTGATGCCGGCGAGCGCCAGCAGCGCGGTGCCGAAGATCGACCAGCCGATGGCAAGCCAGAACAGCGAATGCGGAATGGCGCCGAGAATAGGTACATCCGCCATATGTTCCGACAGCTTGAAGAGCAGCGGCAGGAACACGACGAGCGTCATGATGGAGTTGATGAAGACGACGCCGAGGCCTTCGACGATATTGGCGAAGCGCATCGTGTCTTCCTGCACACGCTGCGAGGCGCCTTCGATGTGGCGCAGCTTCGGCCAGAGCGACATGTAGTAGTCGTTCATCGCGGTACGCCAGCGGAAGACGTAGTGGTTGGTGAAGAAGGCCGTGACGACATTGATGACGACGGCGACGGCACCGATCTGCAGGAAGTAGATCTGCATGTCCCACAATTCGGTGGCGGTGACGTTTCCGGGCCCGGTCAGGCCTTTCTGGAAGAGGTCGAAGAACGGGCCGCGCCAGTTGTTGATGGCGACATAGGCCTGCACGGTGAAATAGGCGATGAAGATGAGGAACGCAGTGCCCCAGATCGACCAGTTCGTCCAGGGATGGTCACGCGCGATCAGCTTCCAGGCCCCGCCGAAGATCGCGACGAAGATCGCGAAATACAGGTAGAACCAGAGATTGTCGGGCGAGATGAAATAGGCGAAGCCGAGCGGCGCGGCCTCACCGGGCGCCAGCGGCGGCAAGCCGATCGCCGCCCCCATTTGCGGCCCCACCGTATACCAGACCACCATGCAGATGATCGACCAGACGACGAAGGACGAGAAGAACAGCTTGGGCTGCGGGAAAAAGGAATGGAACAAGGGCGAGACTCTCGATCGTTCAGCGGCAGCGGCACCGCCAATTCACCCTGAATCTAGAGGAGTTTGCGCGCCGCAACAATTCCCGTGCGCCGGCATTACGGAGATTTAATGGAAAGCGTTCCGCCGGCGGCGGCCGTCACCGCGGCGATCAGCAGGATGCCGGCTGCAACGAGGCTGGGCAGCACGTAGCTGCCCGTGTGCGCGGCCAGCACGCCGGCGCCGAGCGGACCGACGATCTGGCCGACGCCGAAGGCGGCCGTCATCAGCGCCAGCGCCTGGCGCGGGCTTTCGCTCGCCAGCCTGCGGCCGAGCTGCAACCCGTAAGCCGTCACGATCATGAAGGTGAAGCCGAGCAGCGCGCCGCCGATGAGGGCCGATGCCGGAAACGGCAGCACGACGGTCGCGGCGACACCGACGACCTCCAGCAGAAGTGCCGCCACATAGGTCGCCGCGATACCGAGACGGCGCTCGGCAGGGCGCCAAGCGAAGAGGGAGATCGCCGCCGTCGCCCCTGTCACCAGCCAGGTGAGGCATTCCAGCAGCGGATCATGGGCGCCCTCGCGCGCAATGGCCACGATGAAGGTGGCGGTGACGACATAGCCGATGCCGAACAACCCATAGCTCGCCGTCAACGCGACGAGCGGCCGCGTCCATCGGATGGGCGGCTCGCGCCCGATGCCGCTCTGCGCGGCCGGACTGGGCAGAAGCAGCACGACCAGAGCAAGGCCGGCAGCGCCCAGAAGCCCGCCGGCCAGCCAGTCGATGCGCCATGGCGAAATCGCCGTCGGCGGAACCAGCGACAGCCCATAAACCAGCAGCGCCGAAACCGCGATGCCACAGCCGACGCCGGAAAAATGCACCCGCTGCACACGCGGATCGCCGTGGCTGAGGCCGATGGAGAGCACGATGCCGGAGGTGAAGATCATGGCGAAGGCGCTGGCGAGCCCCGCCAGGAACCGAATGACGGAGAGAACGGCGACATCGGACGCCAGCGCCATGGCAAAGAGCAACAACACGGTGGCGGCAAGCGCGCCGACCGCCAGATGCCTCTCGCGCCTCGCGGCCCAGCCTTGCGCGGCGAGCAGCGCCCCCAGCAGGTAGCCCGCGAAATTCGCCGCGGCGATCACGCCGGCTTCAGCCGCGTCGAGGCCGAGCCCCGCCATCATGCCCGGCAGCACGGGTGTGTAGAAGAACCGGCCGATGCCCATCGCAACAGCCATCGCCACCGCGCCGGATAGCGCGGCGCGGACCGGCTCGCGGGACAGGAATTTTGTGCACTGCGTCATGATGCGACCATGGCACCGCGGCAGCAGGCGAACAAACGAGATAAATTGATCCGTCGATCAGCGCCGTTGAAGGCTCAGCCCGGCAGCGTGACGACGAGCGGCCCGTTGCGGGTGGCCACCACGGTATGCTCGAACTGCACCGTCGGCGCGCTCGGCTCGCTGTAGAGCGTCCACTCGTCCTTCTCACCGCTACCCGCCCAGTTGGCGCCGAGCGACAGGAACGGCTCCACGGTGAAGACCAGCCCTTCCGTCATGCGGCGCTTTTCCTGCGGGTCGGGCCAGGTCGCGATTTCCGCCGGCTCCTCGTGCAGCGACCGGCCGACGCCGTGGCTCGCAAGATTGGCGATCAGCGTATAGCGGTTCTTGCGGGCGAATTCGCCGATCGCGTTGCCCACCTGCGCGAACGGCTTTCCGGCCTTGACCTCCTTCAGCCCCACCCAGAGCGCCCGCTTGCCGTCACGGCACAGGCGCTCGACGGCCGGCGACGACCGGCCCATGGTAAAGGACGCGCCCGTATCGGCGAAATAGCCGTCCCGCACCGCCGAAACGTCGATATTGATGAGATCGCCGTTCCGGATCACGCGGTCGCCGGGAATGCCGTGCGCCACTTCCTCGTTGATGCTGATGCAGGTCGCACCCGGAAACTTGTAGCAGCTCTCCGGTGCGGAGGTGGCGCCCGCCTCCTCCAGCATGCGCCGGCCGATCAGGTCGAGTTCACCGGTGGTCATGCCCGGCCGCGCGGCCGTCGACATATGCTGCAGCACATTGGCGCAGATCCGCCCGATGGCTTTCAGGCCCTCCAGGTCTTCGTCATTCTCCAGGGTCATCGCATCTCTCTTTCGCGGGGCGTCCTAGCACAACCGCGCGCCGCTGTCAGGCGGAAGCGGACGCCTCCGCCGTCTTCTCCTCGGCCAGCATCTCGCGAACCAGCGGCGCGACCTTCGTGCCGTAAAGTTCGATCCCGCGCAGAAGCCGGTCATGCGGCATCAGCCCGATCGCCATCTGCAACAGGAAGCGGTCGTTGCGGAAGATCCGCTGATGCGCCACGATCTTGCGCGCCACCGTCTCCGGGTCGCCCAGGAACAGATGGCCCTCCGGCCCGATGGACTGGTCGAACTGCGCCCGGCTGGTCGGTCCCCAGCCGCGCTCGCCGCCGATGCGGTTCATCACCGCGGCCTGCGGGCCGTAGAACGTGTCGGCCGCCTCCTGCGTCGTGTCGGCGATGAAGCCGTGAACGTTGATGCTCGTCTTCAGCCCCGCCGCATCCTGGCCCGCGCGGCGCGCGGCCTCGCGGTAGAGGTCGAAGAGCGGCGCATAGCGCGCAGGCGTACCGCCGATGATGGCAAGCGCCAGCGGCAGGCCATAGGCGCCCGCCCGCGCCACCGATTGCGGCGTGCCGCCGACGGCGATCCAGATCGGCAGCCGGCCATGGACGGGCCGCGGATAAACGCCAAGCCCCGGCAGCGGCGCGCGCGTGGTGCCGTTCCACGAGACCTTTTCGCTGTCGTTGAGCGCCAGGAGCAGATCCAGCTTCTCCTCGAAGAGCTTGTCGTAATCGTCGAGCGCATAGCCGAACAGCGGGAAGGATTCGATGAAGGAACCGCGCCCCGCCATGATCTCGGCCCGCCCGCCGGAAATGAGATCGACGGTCGAAAACTGCTGGAACACACGCACCGGATCGTCCGACGACAGAACCGTCACCGCGCTGGAAAGCCGGATGGTCCTCGTGCGCGCCGCAGCCGCCGCCAGCACGACGGCGGGGGCAGACGCCGCGTAGTCCGGACGATGATGCTCGCCGAGCCCGAACACGTCCAGCCCGACCTGATCGGCAAGCTCGATCTCCTCCAGCAGCTCTTTCAGCCGCCGCTCTCCTTCCTGCCCCCTGTCGGCGGCATTGGGATCGACATCGGCAAAGGTATAGAGACCAAGTTCCATGGGATGTTCCAGATGAGAGGATTTCCCCTGAAATATGGCGTCGACGACGCAGTTGAAACCCCCGCGCGGGAAACAGTGTGTTTACGGAGCGGCCGAAGGCGCCCTACCCGCCGCCATCTCGCGTTGCAGGCTGTCGAGATGCTGGCGGATATGGGCCGCTTCCGCCGTGCTCGTGGCCAGCGCGATCGCCTTGCCGAAGGCGTCGCGGGCCTCGGCATAGCGGCCGAGCTGCTTCAACAGCCCGCCGCGCAGGCCGTGGAAATAGAAATAGCCCGAAAGCACATCGGCAAGCGGCTCCACCAGCGCCAGTGCGGCCTCCGGCCCTGCCCGCTTGGACACCGCCACCGCCCGGTTGAGCGTGACGACGGGAGACGGCTGAAGCCGTTCCAGCGTCTGGTAGAGAAGGTCGATCTCCAGCCAGTCGGTTTGCGCCGCCGTCGGCGCGCGGGCATGCAGCGCGGCAATCGCCGCCTGGATCTGGAATGGCCCGGGGGCGCGGTGGCGCAGCGCCTTGTCGATCAGCACCAGCGCCTCGTCGATCATTCCGCGGTCCCAGAGCGACCGGTCCTGGTCTTCCAGAAGCACGATCTGCCCGTCGCCGTCGAAACGCGCCTTGCGCCGCGCGTGCTGGAGCAGCAGCAGCGCCGTCAGGCCCATGATCTCCGGCTCGGCCGGAAACAGCATGAGCAGAAGCCGCGCCAGCCGGATCGCTTCGGCGCAGAACGGCGTGTCGAGCTTCTCCGGCTCGCCGGCCGAATAGCCCTCGTTGAAGACGAGATAGATCATCGCGGCGACGCGGCCGAGCCGTTCGGCCCGCGCCACCGCGTCCGGCGTCTCGAAGGCAACGCCCGCCGCGCCGATCCGCGCCTTGGCGCGCGTGATGCGCTGTTCCATTGCCGCTTCGGAGACGAGGAAGGCGCGCGCGATCTGCCGCACGGAAAGCCCGGACACGATGCGCAGCGCCAGCGCGATCTGCTGTGTCGCCGGCAGTTCGGGATGGCAGCACACGAAGAGCAGCCGCAGGATATCGTCGCGGTAATGCGCGCCGTCCAGCCGGTCGGCCATGTCGGCCTCCCGGTCCTCGAGGTCGGACAGCACTTCTTCGGGTGGCAGCGGCTGGGTTTTCGCCCGCTTGCGCACCTGGTCGATGCCGCTGTTGCGGCCGACGAAGATCAGCCAGGCCGCCGGGTCGCGCGGCGGTCCCTTTTCCGGCCAGGTCTTCAGCGCCCGAAGGCAGGCCTCCTGAAAGGCCTCCTGCGCGAGGTCGAGGTCACGGAAATAGCGCAGAAGCGCGCCCATGGCCTGCGGCCGCGCCGATGTGAGCGCAAGATCGATCCAGCCGGGGTCTGTCATGCGATGGGCACTCCCGGCATGAAATATTGCAGCGGACGGATTTCATAGGTGCCGTGGGCCGGATTGGCAGCGGACAGCTCGCGCGCGAAGGTGATCGCCTCTTCAAGAGTCTCGGCCTGCACCACGAAGAAGCCGAGGAACTGTTCCTTGGTCTCGGCAAACGGCCCGTCCATCACGATGGCGTCGGTCGCGCCCTTGCGCACCGTCACGGCCGCGGTCGTCGGCATCAGGCGGGCGACGGGCCCCAGCTTGCCGGCCTCGGCATAACGCTGGTTGACGGCGCCAAGATCGGCCATGACCTTGTCGTCCTGCTCCTTCGACCAGGCACAGACTTCGCTTTCGGAATCGTAGCAGAGAACAGCGTACAGCATGGAAACCTCCCGTTGGCTGGAAGACGTAGAGGTAGCGCGTCTTCCGACAGGCCGCACCGGATTATTTTCACCGGGTCAGATCTTGAAGACGTCGTCCTGCTGGAACACGATGACATAGCCGCCCACAGGCGCCCCTTCGGCGGCCCAGGCCTGCAACTGCGCGTGATACGGATCCCGCCGCCAGATATCCGCGTGGTCAGGATCGACCAGGACGGTCATCTGCGGTCCCTGCCGGTAGATCATCATGTGCGAACGCGACGGATCCCAGTCGGCGCCGAGTGCCGCGTCCGTCATCCACAGACAGAAGAAATCCCGGCAGACGGACGGCCGCGCCGCATAGATCGAACAGCCCTTGTGCTCGATGCAATGCCTGCACCAGGCATTGGCCGGTTTGTCGAACAGGTCGATATCCGGCAGCCGGCAACAGAGCGTGCAACTGTCGCAAGCCCGGCCCGGCACGGTGGCGGGCATCGGCGGCGCGCACCGGTCTTCGGCCTGCGGCATGGCGATCTCCCTTGACGAAACGGTCGATCCATACAGCCCCGCCCGCCGCCATGCACCGTTTTTCTGCGTGGATCCGACATAACGGACTGGCCAAGCGGAAAAACCGGGGCATAGTCGCAGCCAGAAAGAGGACCGCACCGATGACCGTGTTGCAGACGAAGCAGCTGACACTCACCCCGTGCACACCCGACGACAGCGCCGATTTCATCGCGCTCGAAAGCGATCCCGCCGTCATGCGTTTTCTCAATGGCGGCCACGCGGTCGGAAAAGAGGAGAGCGACCCGGATGCGACCTTCCTCATGCCGCGCGGAACCGAGCCCTACGTCTGGACGATGCGCCGCACGGCCACCGGCACCTTCGTCGGCTGGATATGCCTGTGGCCGGAAACGGCAACGCTGGCCGAACTCGGCTACCGCCTGCGACAGGCCGAATGGGGCCACGGTTTTGCATCGGAAAGTGCTGCCGCGCTGGTGAACTGGGGGTTCGAATACGCCGGCTACGACACCATCACCGCCTGCACCATGGCGGTGAACCATCCCTCGCGCCGCGTCATGGAAAAGCTCGGCATGCGCCACACGCGCACCGTCGCCGTCTCCGGCCCGGACATCTTCCCGGGCTGCGAACAGGGCGAGGTGTGGTACGAATTGAACCGCGCGGACTGGAAGGGCGGCTGACCGCCCTCCCTTCGGAAACGAATATCAGCCGGCGCTCAGCGTGCGGCGCACAGCGTCCTTCCAGCCCTTGATCTTCACGGCGCGGGTCTTCTCGTCCATCTTGGGCTCGAAGCACGTATCGCGCGCCCAGGACTTGGCGAAGCCCTTGCGGTCCGGCCACACGCCGGCGCGCTGGCCGGCAAGCCAGGCGGCCCCCAGCGCCGTCGTCTCCAGAATCGTCGGACGGTCGACGGGCGCGTCGAGGATGTCGGCAAGGCGCTGCATCGTCCAGTCGGAGGCGACCATGCCGCCATCGACACGCAGCACCGTTTCCTTGCCGTTCGCCTTCCAGTCCTTGTGCATGGCGTCGAGCAGGTCGCGCGTCTGGTAGCACACGGCTTCAAGCGCGGCGCGGGCGAATTCCGCCGGCCCCGTATTGCGCGTCATGCCGTAGATCGCCGCGCGCGCCTCCGGGTCCCAGTGCGGCGCGCCCAGCCCCGTGAAGGCAGGAACGAGATAGACATTCTGCGTCGGGTCGGCCTTGGCCGCGAGATCGCCGGTATCGGGCGCGGCCTTGATGACCTTCAGCCCGTCGCGCAGCCATTGCACGGCCGCACCCGCAATGAAGATCGATCCTTCCAGCGCATAGGTCGTCTCGCCATCGAGCCGGTAGGCGATGGTGGTGAGCAGACGGTTCTTGGAGCGCACCATGTCGGTGCCGGTGTTTAGCAGCGCAAAGCAGCCGGTGCCGTAGGTGGATTTCATCATGCCCGGCTCGAAACAGGCCTGACCGATGGTCGCCGCCTGCTGGTCGCCGGCCACGCCGAGGATCGGGATTTCCGCACCGAACAGGCTCTTCTCCGTCACGCCGAAATCCGCCGCGCAGTCCAGCACCTCGGGCAGCATGGCCTCGGGCACGCGCAGGATGTCGAGGAGGTCGTCGTCCCAGCCGTTGTCGGCGATGTTGTACATCAGCGTGCGGCTGGCATTGGTGGCGTCGGTGACATGGGCCTTGCCGCCCGTCAGCCGCCAGATCAGGAACGAATCGATGGTGCCGAAGCACAGGTCGCCCTTGGCCGCACGCGCCCGTGCACCCTTCACATTGGACAGCAGCCACGACAGCTTGGTGCCGGAGAAAT
Organism: Shinella sumterensis; assembly: GCF_004514425.2. Taxonomy (GTDB): domain Bacteria; phylum Pseudomonadota; class Alphaproteobacteria; order Rhizobiales; family Rhizobiaceae; genus Shinella; species Shinella sumterensis. Next base: position 488,395 of record NZ_MYFN02000002.1, on the reverse strand, counting down.
AGGGATCGAGCAGCAGGCCGGTCTTCTTCGTGAAGGTCTTTTCCAGGTCCTGCCGCTTCAGCTTCTCGCAATAGGAGGCCGTGCGGCGGTCCTGCCAGACGATGGCGTTGTGGATCGCCTTGCCGCTCGCGCGCTCCCACACCACGACGGTCTCGCGCTGGTTGGTGATACCGATGGCGGAAATGTCGGAGGCCTTGACGTCGGCCTTTTTCAACGCGGCCTTCACCGACCAGACGACGCTCTCCCAGATCTCCTCGGGATCGTGCTCCACCCAGCCGGACTGCGGAAAGATCTGCGTGAATTCCTTCTGTCCCGAACCGACGACCTTCTGCTTGCCGTCGAAGACGATCGCCCGGCTCGATGTCGTGCCCTGATCGATCGCGAGAACATATCCGCTCATTCCGCCCTCCCGTTGCGGGTCTCTCCAGGACCCTTCGAAATCTTCAATACGATACAAAAACGAATGTCAAAGGAAAATAAAACGCACTTTCCGCTCCGCTTCCAGCGGGACTGTACCGCGCGCAAAACGCAATTGTCATTGCTTGAATTTTGGGCGTAGGCTGCCGACATCAGAGCATGAACTGGAGATTGCCTTCATGAAAAGCGTCGTCGTCACCGGCTCGACCAGCGGCATCGGTCTCGCCATCGCCACCGCCTTTGCCGAAAACAATGCCAATGTCGTCATCAACGGCTTCGGCGCGGCCGATGAGATCGAGGCGATCCGCGCCAAGCTCGACGGGCTCGGCGCGGGCAAGGTGCTCTACCATCCCGCCGACATGACCAAGCCGCACGAGATTTCCGACCTCATCCAGACGGCGGTGGAACAGTTCGACGGTGTCGATATCCTCGTCAACAATGCCGGCATCCAGCATGTCGAGAAGATCGAGGACTTCCCCGTCGAGAAGTGGGACCAGATCATCGCGATCAACCTCTCCAGCTCCTTCCACACCATCCGCAACGCCGTGCCGCACATGAAGCGCAAGGGCTGGGGCCGCATCATCAACATCGCCTCCGCGCACGGCCTGGTCGCCTCCCCCTTCAAGGCCGCCTATGTCGCCGCCAAGCATGGCGTCATGGGTCTCACGAAGACGGTGGCGCTCGAAGTCGCCGAAAACCACATCACCGCCAACACCATCTGCCCCGGCTATGTGCTGACACCCCTCGTCGAAAAGCAGATCCCTGACACGGCCAAGGCCCGCGGCATCAGCGAGGCCGAGGTCAAATCAGATGTCATGCTGAAATTCCAGCCGACCAAGGAATTCGTCGGTACGGACGAGGTCGCGGCCATCGCGCTTTTCCTCGCCTCCGATGCGGCGAAATCGATCAACGGTACCCATATCTCCGTCGATGGCGGCTGGACCGCCCAGTAAGAAGAACAACCAATAAGAAGCGAACAAGAAGACAGCAATGAATTTTCTGCAGGACAGCCTGGAGGGTTTTCTCGCCCGGGAACACCGCGTCATCATCATCGACATCACCGAGGTCAAGGGCTCGGCCCCGCGCGACGCGGGCGCCTTCATGCTGGTGGCGCCGGCCGATATCCACGGCACCATCGGCGGCGGGCAACTGGAATATGAAGCCATCGAGAACGCGCGCAAGCTGCTGGCAGGAGCCGGCGGCGAGGCGGTACTGGATATCCCGCTCGGCCCCGAAATCGGCCAGTGCTGCGGCGGGCGCGTCACGCTGTCCTTCACCTTTGCGGACGAGCCCGCCCGCGCCGCATTGGATGCACGGCTGGCCGAGGACGAGCGGCGCAAGCCGCAGGTCTGGATCTTCGGCGCCGGCCATGTCGGGCGCGCTCTGGCCGATGCGCTCACGCCCCTGCCGTTCAAGGTCTTCGTCGTGGAAGCCCGCGAGACCGAACTCGACCAGATGACCTCGGAGGTGCATCACAGGCTGAGCGCCATGCCGGAATCGCTGATCGCCGATATTCCGCCAGGCTCGGCCGTCGTCATCGTCACGCATGATCACGCGCTCGACTTCCTGATCGCACGCGAGGCGCTCGCCCGCACCGACCTCGCCTATATCGGCATGGTCGGCTCGAAGTCGAAGCGCGCCAGCTTCCTGCACACGCTGGATGAGGACGGCATCGACCGCAGCGTGGCCGACAGGCTCGTGCTGCCGATCGGCGGAACGGTTGTGAACGACAAGCGCCCGGAGGTCATCGCCGCCATGACCGCCGCCGAACTGCTCGTCGCCTTCGCCGCGAAGACCTGAAGCAGCCGAAGCGGGATCAACTGCGGCACCAGACGGTGGCTCTAGCAGCGCCCGTCAAGAAATCCGAGATCCCGCTTCAGGTGGTCCGACAGCGCAGCTATGTCGAGCCGCGCAACGGCCGCCCGCCGCCGGCGGAAAATGCCATGGGACAGCCTTTGCCAGACGGTGAGTTCCCGAAACGGCAGGGTACCAGCAGGCTCCCTTTGAACAGCATAGGACATGATGAAGCCTCGAAAATTCCAATGATGGATTGCACGATGCGCCGGAAAATGTTGGAATTCCAATCGAACGTTCATCTGTATCCATAAAGAGAACTTGGCCTTGAAGATGTCCCGGTCACTCCCGCTCAACGCGCTGCGCGTCTTCGAAGCCGCCGCGCGCCACGGCAGCTTCACCCGCGCCGGCGACGAGCTCGGCATGACCCAGACGGCGGTCAGCTACCAGATCAAGCTTCTGGAGGAGATGCTTGGCGTGACGCTTTTCCTGCGCCAGCCCCGCCAGGTCGTGCTGAGCGAAGCGGGCGAGCGTCTGCGGCCCAAGGTGGCGGAAGGTCTCGCCAAGCTCGCCGAGGCGGTCGGGGACCTGCGCGGCGCGAGCGAGCAAAAACTGCACATACACTCGACGCCCACTTTTGCGCTGCAATGGCTAAGCCGTTCCATCGGCGATTTCCAACTGAAGCACCCGAGCATCGCCGTGCGCCTCTCCACCTCGCAGGACGTGATCGACTTCGCCAAGGAAGAGGCAGATGTGGCGATCCGCTGGGGGAAAGGCGACTGGCCCGGCCTCGAATGCCACCGCGTGATGCGCATGAACTTCACGCCCATGCTCAGCCCGGCGTTGGCCGAGGCGATCGGCGGCGTCAAAACGCCTTCGGACCTGCTGAAACTGCCGATCGTCAGCGCGCGAGACGACTGGTGGCGCAGCTGGTTTTCCGCCGCTGGCATCGACGATCCCGGCCTCGAACGCTTCCCGCCAAACGAACTTGGCACGCAGACCATAGACGCGCAGGTGGCGATCGCCGGTCAGGGCGTCGCCATCCTCAATCCCGGCCATTTCCGCTCCGAGATCGCCGCCGGACAGCTCTTCCAGCCATTCGAGCTTACCTGCAACGATGGTCGGGACTACTGGCTGGCCTATCCGTCAAATCGCCGTAACGTCGCAAAAATACGTGCTTTTCGCGACTGGATCCTCGCGACGATGCCAGCGGAGGCGTAAGGTTCAAGCCTCGGCATCCAGTTCGGGGTAATGCCGGAAAAGGTCGCTCTCATTGCTCGCAAGGCGGCGCTCGCTCTCCAGATACGCCCTGATCCGCGGGTGCCCGGCAACAACGGCGCAAACCGCTTTGATCTTCGGATAGTCTCCGTAAAGGTCGTCCATCAGCGTCGGGAAAGCATAGGTAAGGCCGTCCATGACCTGGAAGAGCGACAGATCCGCATAGCTCAGATCTTTCCCGACGAGATGCTCGGAGCTTTGCTCGTTTCGCTCCAGGATCCGCTCGAACCAGTCGAGGAATTTGGGAACGCGCGCGCTGCGGAATTCCCGCGCCCTGCGCAGCGCTTCCGGCTTCTGGTTCTCATAATATTCCCCGGCGCCGATCGGATGGTGCACGTCGTGGCCCTCCAAGACGAAATCGGCGATGGTAAGCTGTATTTGATGCGTCCAGAGCCTGAGCTTCGGGTCCTTCGGCGCAAGGTCCAGCTTGTCTCCCAGATAGAGCAGAATGGCGGCCACCTGACCGACGACCACCTCGCCATCCCTCAGGAAAGGCGGAGCGAAGGAAGGGGTGGCCATCTCCTCGGTCACTTTGCCGATGATATCGTCACCCTTCTCGCGCGCGACGTCGCGATAGGGTGCTCCGGCGGCCTCAAGCACAAGGCGGACATATTCGCCGCGCCCCTGAAGGCCGGTCCAGTAATAGAGTTCATAGGTCATGATACGGAAATACCCTGCGCCCCGCGCCGGTTCCGTTCAGGGCGACGTTTTGCGTGCCGCATCCGCAGGCAGAGGCAGTCTCGCCAATGCGGCCCTTCCCTCCCCGTCGATTCTTGCGCAATGTGCACTGCGGGACAAATCGAGAAGGGGACGCGTCGCATGTACGAATATGCCATTGCCTGGGAATGGATGACCTTCGCCGTCCGCTGGCTGCATGTCATCACCGCCATCGCCTGGATCGGCTCGTCCTTCTACTTCATCGCGCTCGATCTCGGCCTGGTGAAACGGCCGCATCTTCCCGCCGGCGCCTATGGTGAGGAATGGCAGGTGCATGGCGGCGGCTTCTACCACATCCAGAAATATCTCGTGGCCCCGGCCTCGATGCCCGAGCATCTGACGTGGTTCAAATGGGAAAGCTACATGACCTGGCTTTCCGGCTTTGCGCTGCTCTGTCTCGTCTATTACGGCGGCGCCGATCTCTTCCTCGTCGATCGCAACGTGCTGGATGTCTCAACCCCGGTGGCGATCCTCATCTCGCTCGCCTCCCTGGCGCTCGGCTGGATCCTCTACGACCTGCTTTGCAAGTCGCCGCTCGGCAAAAACACCTGGGGACTGATGATCGTCCTCTATTTCATCCTCGTCGCCATGGCCTGGGGCTACACGCAGGTCTTCACCGGCCGCGCCGCCTTCCTGCATCTCGGCGCCTTCACCGCCACGATCATGTCGGCGAACGTCTTCTTCATCATCATGCCGAACCAGCGCGTCGTGGTGGCCGATCTCATCGCCGGCCGCACGCCCGATCCGAAATACGGCGTCATCGCCAAGCAGCGCTCGACCCACAACAACTACCTGACGCTGCCCGTCATCTTCTTCATGCTGTCGAACCACTATCCGCTCGCCTTCGCGACGCCTTTCAACTGGATCATCGCCGCCCTCGTCTTCCTGATGGGCGTCACCATCCGCCACTGGTTCAACACCACCCACGCCCGCAAGGGCAGGCCGACCTGGACCTGGCTCGTGACGGCGCTGATCTTCCTCGTCATCATGTGGCTCTCCACCGTGCCGAAGGTGCTGACCGGCGAGAGTGCCGACGCCGCCCTGCCCCCGACCGCCCAGCGCTTCGCCGCCAACGGCCATTTCCCCGCGGTGCGCGATCTCGTCTCGACGCGCTGTTCCATGTGCCATGCGGCCGAGCCCGCCTGGGAGGGGCTTCGGGCTGCACCGAAAGACGTTGTGTTCGAAAGCGATAAGCAGATTGCCCTTCATGCCCGCGAGATCTATCTGCAGGCAGGACGCAGCCACGCCATGCCGCCGGGCAACCTCACCGGCATGACGCCTCAGGAGCGCGCCCTCATCACCGCGTGGTTCGAAACATCAACGGAAGGAAGCTGACCGCCATGACACAAACCCTCGTTCGCGGACGCCTGCTCTCCTTCCTGCGCCGCCCGCAGGCCATCGACGACACGGAAAGCTATCGCTACGAGGAAGACGGCGGCCTGCTGGTCGAGAACGGTACGATCGTCGCGGCCGGCCCCTACAGTGCCGTGCGCGCCGAGGCCGCCGCGGATGCCGACGAGATCGATCACCGCCCGCACCTCATCCTGCCCGGCCTCATCGACACGCATCTGCATTTCCCGCAGATGCAGGTGATCGGCTCCTATGCCGCAAACCTGCTCGAATGGCTGAACGCCTACACCTTTCCCGAGGAATGCCGTTTCGTCGAAAGCGAGCACGCCGCCCGCATCGCAAGGCACTTCTACGACGAGATGATCCGCCACGGCACCACGACGGCGGTCGCCTACTGCTCCGTGCACAAGGCCTCGGCCGACGCCTATTTCGCCGAGGCCCTGAAGCGCGGCATGCGCATGGTCGGCGGCAAGGTCATGATGGACCGCAACGCCCCGCAGGGCCTGCTCGACACGCCGCAGATGGGTTATGACGAGACACGCGCCGTGATCGCCGAATGGCACGGCAAGGGCCGCAACCATGTGGCCATCACGCCGCGCTTCGCCATCACCTCGACGCCGGCGCAGATGGAAATGACGGCCGCCCTCGCCCGGGAGTTCCCCGACCTGCACATCCAGACGCACCTGTCGGAGAACCACGAGGAAATCCGCTTCACCGGCGAGCTCTACCCCGACGCCATCGATTACACGGATATCTACGCCAAATACGGCCTGCTCGGCCCCAAAAGCCTGTTCGGCCACTGCATCCACCTCTCCGAGCGCGAGGCGGATGCGATGAGCGAGGCCGGCGCGGTCGCGGTGCATTGCCCCACCTCGAACCTCTTCCTCGGCTCCGGCCTCTTCCCCTTGAAGGCGCTGTCGCGGCGCGAAAAACCCGTGCGGATCGGCGTCGCCACCGATATCGGCGGCGGCACGAGCTATTCCATGCTGAAGACGATGGACGAGGCCTACAAGATCCAGCAGCTGCTCGGCGAGCGGCTGAACCCGTTCGAGAGCTTCTATCACATGACGCTCGGCAATGCGGAAGCGCTTTCGCTATCCGACCATATCGGCACGCTGGAGGCCGGCACGGATGCCGATTTCGTCGTGCTGGACGCCGCCGCCACCCCGGCCATGGCGCTGAAGATGGAAGTCACACGCTCCCTCACCGACGAGCTTTTCCTGCTCCAGACCATGGGCGACGACCGCGCGGTGCGCGAGACCTATGTGGCGGGCAAGGCGATGAAAGCCGTGCTCTAGCTCCCGCGATAGGTCGAGTAGCCGTAGGGCGAAAGCAGCAGGGGCACGTGATAGTGGCTTGACGGATCCGCCACGCCGAAGCGCAGCGGGATGCGGTCGAGGAAGGCCGGATCCGGCAGATCGGCGCCGGTGCCCTGCAGATAATCGCCGGCGTGGAACACCAGCTCATAGACACCCGCCATGAAACCGACGCCCTCGACAAGTGCGCCATCCACGCGTCCGTCCCCGTTGGTCGTGACGGTGGTAATATGCTGGCGCTCCTCGTTTTCGATCCAGTAGAGATCGATGCGCAGGCCGGCGGCGGGTTTGCCGAGCGCGGTATCGAGCACATGGGTGGTGAGGCGTCCGGGCTTGCTCATGGCGTCCTCTCAGGGTTTCTCGATGATGTAAGGCGTGTCGAAGAAATGCTCTTCCAGATTGACGCCTCCGCCGAGGCGGTCGACGACGAGAAAATCGCTGACGGCACCCACCGCGATCAGCGGGTGGTGCCACACATTGCGCCGGTAATTGACGCCCTGGCGCCCGCCCGCGCGAAACACCTGCGGCCTGCCGGGCCTGCCGCCCTCGTCCTCGGCCACCACGACCAGCCAGGGCCTGTCGTCCAGCGGCGAGAAGCTCTGGCTGCCGAACGGATGGCGCTCCATCATGTCGATCGCATAGGGGAAGGTGCGCGGACTGCCGCGAAAGAGGTTGATGATGACCTTCGCATCCTCGCCCGTCGCTTCGGCCTCCGCGAGCGCGTGATAGCGCTCGGTCGTACCGCCGTTGATGTGGCGCATGGTGGCGGGGTCCGCTTCGATCACCGTGCCGAACGGCGCGAAGGCGTCTGGGCTCAGGGGCCGGATCGTCAGTGTCTCAGCCATCGGACAGCCCTCCCGGGGAGAGGAAGGGCGGTCGTGGGTCATCGGGCATCGTCAGTCTCCGGGGAGCAGAGCAGTCAATCTCAGGAGCGCGATGCGCTCCACCTGGGTTTTCGCGGTCTCGAATTCCTCCTGCGCGGAATTGCCGATCCGCGTCTCGAAGGCAGCGAGAATATCGTCCTTCGTCAGCCCTTTCACGGCGATGATGAAGGGGAAGCCGAATCTTTGGGTATAGGCCGAGTTGAGCGCGGTGAAGCGGGCATGTTCTTCGGCGCTCAGCCGGTCGAGCCCGGCGCCGGCCTGTTCCTTGCGGCTGTTCTCCGTCAGCTCGCCGGCAATCGCCAGCTTGCCGGCAAGGTCCGGATGCGCGCGCAGCACGCCCATCTGTTCGTCCGGGCTCGCCTTGCGGAAAACCGCGGTCAATGCCGCATGCACGCCGGCAGCCGTCAGCGGCTCCGCCACGGTGCCGGCATCCAGCGCCCGCTCGGCAATGAAGGGCGAATGCTCGAAGACGCCGCCGAAACGGGCAAGGAAATCCACGCGCTCGATCATGCGCCCCGGCCCTTCGACGGATGATGGTTCTCGATCCAGTGGCGGGCGATGTCGATACGGCGCGGGATCCACACCTTCTCGTGGCCAAGCACGTAATCGACGAAGCGGGCAAGTGCTGCGACACGGCCCGGACGCCCGACGAGGCGGCAGTGCAGGCCGATATTCAGCATCTTCGGGCTGCCTTCCGCACCTTCCTGATACAGAACGTCGAAGGCGTCCTTCAGGTAGGTGAAGAACTGGTCGCCGGTGTTGAACCCCTGCGGCGTGGCGAAACGCATGTCGTTGGTTTCGAGCGTGTAGGGAATGATGAGGAAGGGCTCGCCGTCGAGCCCCGGCACCCAGTAGGGCAGATCGTCGGCGTAGGAATCGGAAGAATAGACGAAGCCGCCCTCCTCCATGACAAGCCGCAGCGTGTTGGCCGAGGGCTTGCCCTGGTACATGCCGAGCGGATGCGAGCCGGTCAGTTCCTTGTGCAGGCGCACGGCCTCGCGGATATGCTGGCGTTCCGTCTCCTCGGAGAAATCCTTGTATTCCAGCCAGCGATAGCCGTGGCTGGCAATCTCCCAGCCGGCTTCCTTCATGGCCGCGACCGCTTCGGGATTGCGCGCCATGGCGAGCGTCACGCCGTAGACGGTGGTCGTGACATTGCGGCTGGTGAAGAGACGGTGCAGCCGCCAGAAGCCGGCGCGCGATCCATATTCGTAGATCGATTCCATGTTGAGGTTGCGCTGGCCCGGCCAGGCCGCTGCGCCGACGATTTCCGACAGCAGGCATTCGGAGGCCGGGTCGCCGTCCAGAATGCAGCTCTCGCCGCCTTCCTCGTAGTTGATCACGAACTGCACGGCGATGTTTGCATCGCCCGGCCAGCGCACTTGCGGGGCATTACGGCCGTAGCCGACAAGGTCGCGTGCGTAAGTCTTGTCCGTCATTCCACCTCCTTGGCCATCGCCTCGCGCCCTCCGTCGCGGAGAGCCTCACCCTAGCACCGGACTGCCCGAAGTCGAACGAAATCTGGCACTTGAGAGGAACCATTAGCGTCGGGAACCGTTTTCTGTCCATGTCAACCAAGGAGAAACACTATGACCATGCAGGATGCAAACATTCGCGAAACCCAGGATCTCATTGCCAGTGACAAGGTCGAAGGCACGAGCGTCTACGGTGCCGATGGCAAGCATATCGGCTCGGTCGAGCGCCTGATCCTCGACAAGAGAAGCGGCCATGTTTCCTACGCGGTGCTCAGCTTCGGCGGATTCCTCGGTATCGGCAGCGATCACTATCCGCTGCCCTGGAGCAAGCTGAACTATGACGAAGGCCTCGGCGGCTACCGCGTCGACGTCACCAAGGACCAGGTCGAGAAGGCGCCGCACTACGAAAGCGATGCGGAATATGAGTGGAACCGCCAGAACGGCAAGGTGATCCACGACTACTACGGCGTTCCGCCCTACTGGATGTAAGGAACGCTAGAGACGTCGGGCTTCCTCGAAGTGGGCTGCGACGGCGAAAGAGGGCGGTACGTCGAGCGTGCCGCCCTCGATCTCGTTCAGCACCTGGCGCGCAAGGCGGTGCGCGATGCCGAAACTGACCTTGAAGCCGCCCGCCATGAGGCTGATGCGGGCGTGATCGGGATGGCGGCCGACCAGCGGTTCTCGGCCGATCGCCCTGGGCCGCAGCCCCGCCCAGCGCTCCACGACGGGCGCGTCGGCAAGGACCGGCGCCGTCACGCGCGCCCTCTCGATCAGTGCGTCGAGCAGGCCGTCGGTTCCGTGCGGATCGGTAAAGTCGTTCTCGCTGGTGCTGCCCACGGCAACGAGGCCATCGTCATGCGGCACGATATAGAGACCATCGGCGAATATCACCGGCAATTCCGGATCGACCGATGCCTTGAGCAGCGCCGCCTGCCCCTTGACCGCACTGCCGAGCGGGCGCGCGACCGGCAGAGAAAGGGATTCGAGCAGGTCGAACGCCTCAACACCGGCCGCCAGCACACAATGACCGAAGGAGAGATCCGTACCATCGTCGAACCCCACCGCTCCGGCATGAGGATCGAGACCGGAGACCCCGACACCTTCGCGGATCGTGACATTCGCCAGTTGCCCAAGCGCAGCCCTCAGGGCGGCAAGAAGCGCGCGGGGCGAGAGACGGGCTGCAAGCTGGTCGTGTACGACGCCATGCGCCATGGCCGCAGAGGCCGGCCAGCCGGCCGCGGGCGCGCGATCCAGAACCTCGAAGGCGAAGGCGCGATCCGGCGTTCGCCAATGGGACAGCGCCTCACCGGCCGTGCGCACAGCGAGATCGCGGTTGTGCGGTTTGGGCAGCGGGATGAGGCGGCCGGAGCGGCGGTAGCCGGCCGAGAGGCCCGTTTCAGCCTCCAGCGCGGCGATCTCGGCCTCCAGCGAGACGAGCGCCTCGAACTGAAAAGCCTTCTTGGCGTTCCAGCGATCCGGCAGATGCGCCATCAGCGCGCCGAGCACGCCGCCGCTGGCACCGGCGCCGATCCGGCGCTTCTCCACGAGCGTGACCGAGCGGCCGCTGCGCGCGGCATGGAGCGCCGTCCACAGGCCCATGACACCGCCGCCGACGACAAGCAGGTCCACGCCCGGTTGACCGGCGGCCTTCCCGCGATTATCGGCATGCGCCATGGCTGATCACGATCCTGAAAATACGACTGTTGAAACGGCCCTCGATTGGCACGAGGGCGATATGCCCTATTCCCGTGCCTTTGACGATCACTTTTATTGCCGCAGCGACGGTCGGCTGGAATGCGGCCACGTCTTCCTTGATGGCAACGACCTGCCGCGCCGCTGGCAGCGCGACGGGACCTTCCGCATCGGCGAACTCGGCTTCGGCACCGGCCTCAACCTGTGCGAAACCTGGCGGCAATGGCGCGAAAGCGCGCCCGAAGGCGCAAGCCTTCACTTCACATCTTTCGAGCTCTTCCCGATGGCCCGCGCCGACATCGACCGCGCGCTCGCGCATTGGCCGGAAATCGACCGCGAACGCAGTCTGCTCGCGGAAAAATGGCCCGATGCGCCGACGGGACGCGTGGAGATCGCGCTTGAACCCAGAGTCCGCCTCACCGTCGTCTGCGGCGCGGCACTCGACAGCCTGAACGACGAGAAAGAGCCCTTCGACGCGTGGTATCTCGACGGCTTCGCGCCGTCCCGCAACCCGGACATGTGGTCGCCGGAGCTGATGCAGGCGGTTTTCCGGCTCACCGCAGCGGGCGGGCGTTTTGCGACCTATGCCGCAGCCGGCTTCGTGCGGCGCAATCTCGCCGCGGCCGGCTTCACCGTCGAGCGGCGGCCCGGCTTTGCAGGCAAGCGCGAGATGCTGTGCGGCGAAAAACCCGTTTCCTGACGCTCAGTGCTGCCTGCCGTTTGCGGCGGCGGCGTTGCTGCGCTTCAGCCAGCGGTCGAGCTGTTCTTCCAGTTTCTCGGTGCTGATCGGCTTGGCGAGATAGTCGTCCATGCCGGCGGCAAGGCATTCCTCGCGGTCGCCGTGCAGCACATGCGCCGTGACAGCGATGATGGGAACGCGGTTGCCGGTGCCCCGCTCCAGCGCGCGGATCGCGCGGCTCGCCTCCAGCCCGTTCATCAGCGGCATGGAAATGTCCATCAGGATGACGCCGGGCCGACTTTCCCGGAAGATCGCGACCGCCTCCTCGCCATTGCCCACGATGCGGAAGCGCAGCCCCGCGGCGGTGAGCATCTGCGTGAAGAGAATCTGGTTGACCTCGTTGTCTTCGGCCACAAGAACATCGAGCGTCTCGCCCTCGGCCTGCGTTGCCGGTGTCGCCGGCAAAGAGGCGGGGCGCAGGGGCAGGATATTGTTCTCCGCCGCCGGTGCGGCGCCGCCCCGGTTTTTGGCGCCGCGTGCCGCACGCAGCACCTCCGAAACGGTCTCGTGGAGCTGGTCCGCGCGCACCGGCTTCATGAGATGTGCCTGCACATCCTGCCCGGCGAGCATGTCGTCTTCGGACGACAGGTTCATCGAGGTCAGCACGATCAGCGAAATGGCCGCCGTGCCGGGATGGTTGCGAAGGGCCGCTACGAAGGCAGGGGAATGATCGGGCCTGTAATCCAGAATGACGGCATCGACCCGCACACCGGCATCCTCGGCCGCCGCCAGCACCGCAAGCGCCTCGTCTTCCGAGGCGACCGCCGTGGCGTCGAACCCCCAGTCGAGCAGCATGTCGTGAGACGCCTTGCGCGACAGCGCATGCGCATCGACCACGACGATCCGCGCGGTTTTCACCCGAGCCGGCACGATGCGGTCCGGCACCGGTGCGGCGGCAAGCGCCATCGGCAGGCGCACGGTGAAGACCGAGCCCGTGCCGATCTCGCTCTTTGCCTCCAGCGTGCCCCCGAAAAGGCGCGTCAGCCCGTCCGTGATTGCAAGGCCGAGACCCGTTCCCTCGTGGCGCCGGGTCGAGGAACTGTCGACCTGCGAGAACTTCTCGAAGATCGATTCCATCTTCTCGATGGGAATGCCGGCGCCGGTATCCTCGACACGGATGACGATCTCCACGCCCGTTTCCGTCAGGCGCGACGCGAGGTCGATGAGGACGTGGCCCCGCTCGGTGAACTTCACCGCATTGCCGACGAGGTTCGTGATGATCTGGCGAAAGCGTCCGGCGTCGCCGCTCACGGCGGCGGGCATGTTGGCCGCGCCGCGCACGACGAGCTCGATATCCTTTTCCGCCGCCCGCGCCGACAGCAGCGTCGCAACGTCCTCCACGGCCTCGACCGGGTTGAACACCACGTCGCGCAGCGTCATCTGACCGGCATCGATCTTCGAGAAATCGAGGATATCGTTGATGATCGTCAGCAGTGCATTGCCCGACTTGACCATGATATCGATGAAGGTCTTCTGGCGCGTATCGAGCTGCGATTTGGCGAGCAGTTCGGCCATGCCGAGCACGCCGTTCATGGGCGTGCGGATTTCGTGGCTCATATTGGCCAGGAACTCGGATTTGGCACGGTCGGCCATCTCGGCGTGCGCGACGAGCCGGCGCAACTCGTCCTCGCGGCTCTTGATGTCCGTGATGTCGGAGAAGACGATGACCGAGCGGCCGCGTCCTGTCGGCGTCACATCCAGGCGCAACCAGCGCTTGTACCCGCTGAAGACGGTGAGCGTGGCCGGCCTGCCGGTGAACAGGATGCGCCCGAACGCGCTGGTCTCGACCGGCTCGTCTCCCACGAAACCGGCGATCTCGCGGTCGACGCAGCTTTGCACCAGATCCTCAAGCCGCGCGCCGGGCTGGAGCAGGTGCGGCGGCATCGCGATCATCGATGCCAGCGCCTCGTTGGACAGGACGACGGTCCCATCCTCGACGATGAGCAGGCCCTGGCTCATCGAGGAAACCGCGTCCTTCATGAGGCTGCCGACCTCTTCCAGGGCGCTGCGGGTCTGAAGAACCTCGCGCTCGCGTTCACGCCGGTCCGTGATGTCGATAAAGGTCAAAAGGCAGCGGTCGCCCGAAATCGTGCAGCCGGCCTCGATCAGCGTGCGGCCGTTCGCATAGGCGACCTCGCGTGCCGATCGGGTGCCGGACCGAATGGAACACAGCGCCTGCTCGTGACTTTCGGGGCTCGAGCCACAGCCGCCTTCGCTTTCCCCGCCCTGCTCGCGCAGGAACCGCATCAGCTGGCCGAGCGGACGCCCCTTCATGGGCGGCAAGGCGCCATCCCACAAGGACTGGAAGGCGCCATTGACGAGCTCGATAACGCCGATGCCATCCACCACAACGATGCCGACGGGCAGCGATTCCACGACGCTTTCGAGATCCGCGCGGGCGGCTTCGGCCTGCCGCTGCGCCTCGATCAGCTGCGCCTCGCGCTTCATCAACACGGTCGTGTCGGTGATCGAACCGATCAGGTAGCGCTTCTCGTCCAGCGTCGTGACGCGGTAGAGCCGCGAAATCGTCGGCAAAGCGGAGCCGTCCGCACGCAGATACTCGATCTCGCTTTCGACGAGTTCGCCGGTGTCGAGCACGAACTGGTTCTGCTCGTGAAACGCCTCGCCCTGTTCGGGATACATCTCGCGCGTGGTTCGCCCGAGCAGTTCCTCCGGATGCCGGCCGGTCAGCTCGATGAAGGCGCGGTTGGCGAAGATCATGCGCTGCTCTTCGTCGCGCATGAAGCTGGCGACGGGAAGCTCGTCGAGCAATGCGCGGTAGAGGCTGATCTCCTGCAATTGCTGCGTCAGGCGATGTTCGCTGTCGCGCACGGCGGTCGCATCTATCCGCAGGACCACAAGCGCGCCATCCGGACGGCGCTGCGTGACGATGCGCACCCACTCCTCCCCGACCCGAACGGTGGTCTCGAAGAGCGGCAGGTCGTAACTGGCAAGGCGCGCTGCGATCCAGGCCGCGCGCTCGGCCTGCGGCCTTTCTCCGACCTCAAGGTCGTGAAGGGCGGCGGCAACAGCGGCAAGATCGACCGATCCATCCGCCGCGTCGCCGAGAAGCCTCTTGTAGAATTCCCGCATCACGCGGTTTGCATAGGTCAGACGATTATCCGACCCGAAGACGGCGACGCCCGCGCCCAGCGTTTCGAGCGCATCCACAATCCCGTCCCGGCTGTCGGGGCTTGCAGGAAGCGTTCCGTTGCCGTTTGCCGCAGGAGGCGCGGCGGCCGCGGTCGACGGCGTGAACAGGCCGACGAGGATGGAGAGCGCCGGCGAAAGGCGCTCACGCCGAAGCGCGATGTCGAAACTGCCGCTGCCGAAGGGATGGATGAAACGGGCCTGTTCGGGATTGCCGAAGACGAGACAACGACGTTCCGGGTCGTCCCGATCGCCGAGGCCTGGAGCCTCGCCGATCTCGTCGCTGCGCTGGCCGATCATCGCCGCAGCGTCCAGGCCGAAGAGCTCCGCATAGGCCGCGTTGACAGCGAGATAGCGCAGTTCGCTGCTCTTGACATAGGCCGGATGCGGATGGGCGCGGACCCGCGCACAGGCCGCTTCCAGCAACTCGTCTTGCGTTTCGGCCATGCCAGTACTCCCCGAAGCGGCACGGAAGGAAGGTTTCACACAGCTCGGGGAGTATCACCAATCCTTGAACGGATGGTTAATACTTCGTTGCCATGACTTGAGGGGCTCTTCTCCATCAGGGCGCTTGCCTGTCGCAAATGGCTGCGCATGTCGCCGGCAGATATGAGAAAAGGCGTGAATGGCAGAACAGACCGGGGTCGTGCCGCATGGGTGACGTCATCAAGCTCGAAAACCATCTCGACCATCAAGCGTCCGACGCGCCGCAGGAGCGCCGACGCCGCACCGGCGGACGCGGCGCCGAACGGGTGCGACGACCGCCGGCCACCGCGAAATATCTCAACCTCGTCAACACGACGGCCCCGTCGGCCGTGCTTTCGGCGGACGCGCTCGAGGCCGTGCACCAGGCCTCGCTCACCATCCTCGAAGAGATCGGCATGGATATCATCCTGCCGGAAGCACGCGAGCGCATGAAGGCGGCCGGCGCCGACGTCACGCCCGGCACAGACCGGGTGCGCTTCGACCGCGGCCTCATCATGGACATGATCGCCTCCGTGCCGTCGGGCTTCACGATGCATGCACGAAATCCCGAGCGCAATGTCGAGATCGGCGGGAACAATCTCGTCTTCGCGCAGGTCGCGTCCGCACCCTTCGTGGCGGATCGCGAGGGTGGCCGCCGCGCCGGCAACCAGGAGGACTTCCGCAAGCTGGTGAAGCTCGCCCAGTCCTACGACATCATCCACACGACGGGCGGTTACCCCGTCGAGCCGGTCGACATCCACGCTTCGGTGCGCCACCTCGATTGCCTGTCCGACCTCGTGAAACTCACCGACAAGGTGTTCCACGTCTATTCGCTCGGCAGGCAGCGCAATCTCGACGGCATCGAGATCGCCCGCATAGGCCGCGGTATCTCGATGGAGCAGATGGAGCGCGAGCCTTCGCTCTTCACCATCATCAACACCTCTTCGCCGCTGCGTCTCGACGGGCCGATGTTGCAGGGCATCATCGAGATGTCGTCGCGCAATCAGGTCGTGGTGGTCACGCCCTTCACGCTTGCGGGCGCCATGGCGCCGGTCACCGTCGCCGGCGCGGTGGTGCAGCAGAATGCCGAAGCGCTCGCCGGCATCGCCTTCACGCAGATGGTGCGGCGCGGCGCGCCGGTCATGTATGGCGGCTTCACCTCGAATGTCGACATGAAGACGGGCGCACCGGCCTTCGGCACGCCGGAATACATGAAGGCGGTCATTGCCGGCGGCCAGCTCGCCCGCAAGTACAACATCCCCTACCGCACCTCCAACACCAACGCGTCCAACACGCTCGATGCGCAATCGGCCTATGAAACCGCCTTCTCGCTGTGGGCACTGACCCAGGGCGGCGGCAATTTCATCATGCATGCGGCCGGCTGGACCGAGGGCGGCCTGACGGCGTCCTTCGAAAAGTTCATCCTCGACGTGGACATGCTGCAGATGGTGGCCGAGTACCTGACACCGCTCGATGTGAGCGCGGATGCGCTGGGTGTGGACGCGGTGCGCGATGTCGGCCCGGGCGGGCATTTCTTCGGCACGCCGCATACATTGGCGCGCTACGAAACCGCGTTCTATTCGCCGATCCTGTCGGACTGGCGTAATTTCGAGACATGGACGGAAGCCGGCCGGCCGACCACCTACGATCACGCCAACCGGGTCTTCAAGGAAAAGCTCAACGCGTATGAGCGACCGCCGCTCGACCCCGCGATCGAGGACGAACTGGATGCGTTCGTCGCCAGGCGCAAGGAAGAGGGCGGCGTTCCCACGGATTTCTAGATTTGTCGGATACCGTTGCCTGCCCTTCTCCCCACCGGGGAGAAGGGGAAAGAAACACACGTTCAATCTGCCTCTGACCGCTTCTTAGGCGTTGAACATGATCGAGCGGACGGAAGAGATCAGCTTCTCCGTCGGAAGGTTCGAGAAGTTCTTGTCGATCTCGGCCATGGTCAGCGTGCGGGCCTTGTCGGAAAGCTTGCTGCGCAGGTCGCCGAGCGTCTGCGGGGCGGCGCAGACGACCAGACGGTCGAAGGCGCCTTCGGCGGCGTAATCATCGATACGGCCGGCCACCTCGGCGGTGAATTTCTGCTGTTCGTCACGCACCGGATCACTGGAATATTCCATGGCGGAGCGGCCGGGGCCGACCGAAGAATGGCTGCGGCCGGGCTTGTCGGCCATGATGTCCTGCACCCGCTTCGGCTCCCAGCGGAAGACTTCCTGCTCAGGGCTCTGCTGTTCGTCCTTCAGCAGGTTCACGCCCTTGAGGAGGCGGGCCTGATTGCCGTCGGCGGCGAGAATCCAAGTCGTAGCGGTCATATTTCACTCCCGTAGCAAGGTTCATCGGTGCAGCTCGTCTGCACCGAGAAGCATCCCACATGATTGTGGCCAGATACGTATCATCCAACGCAAGGCGCCCTTTCCGGTTCCGGATGGCGATAGGCACGAAGCTGTTGGAAAGCCGTGCCGCCCCCTATCACCGTGGCGCAGACGCCCGGTAAACTCGCCCACCGACAGGAGAAGACCGATGGCCGAACCGCTGAAGAACCTGCTGCATCCCGGGCTCGTGAAGGAGATGGCCACGCACATCTCCCGCGCGGCGCCCGATTTCGATGGCGGCCGGTTCACCGGGCTGGCGACCGCCGGCATGGATGCGCTCGAGCTGATGCAGCGGGCCGACCGGATCCGTCAGGCGCTGGCGCAAACCCTTCCCGCCGACTATCCCGCTGCCGCCGACATCCTGCGCCGCGCCTTGCCGGCGGAAGGCAGGCCCGGTCTCTCCGGCTGGGCGCTGTTGCCGGTCAACCAGTTCGTGTCCGAATACGGCCTGGCGCATTTCGATCTGTCGCTCGCGCTCCTGAAAGCGCTGACGCCCCATTTCACCGCCGAGTTCGGCATTCGCCGCTTCATCCATGCCGATGAGGACCGGGCGCTTGCCGAAATCTCCGGCTGGGTGACGGACCCCAATCACCATGCCCGCCGGCTCGCCAGCGAGGGCACCCGGCCCCGCCTGCCCTGGGCCATGCGCCTGCCCGGTCTCGTCAGGAACCCTCATCCGATCCTGCCGATCCTGGTTGCCCTTCTCGACGACCCCGAGGACTATGTGCGCCGCTCCGTCGCCAACAGCCTGAACGACATCGCCAAGGACCATCCTGCCCTCGTCGCCGATTTCGTGGAGCGCCATATCGAGGGCGCGTCGCCCGCGCGGCGGCAACTGCTGCGCCACGCCTCGCGCACCCTTCTCAAGAAGGGGAATGCCAAGGCGCTCGCCAATTTCGGCTTCGCCGCCGCCAGGGGCATAGAGGCAACGCTGGCGGTCTCGACGCCCGTCGTTGTTTTCGGCGACAAGCTGGGCTTCGCGATCGACGTCACCAACGGCGACACGGCCCCGCAGCGGCTGATGATCGACTATGCCATCCATCATGTGAAGGCGAACGGCACGCTGGCGCCGAAGGTTTTCAAGTGGAAGCAGCTCGACCTGCCCGCCGGCGCGCGCCAGACGATCATCAGGGACCACGCCATCCGGGCGATCACCACGCGCGTCTACTATCCCGGAACGCACCGCATCGAGGTGCTGATCAATGGCGCCATATCCGCGTCGGCCGACTTTGATCTGCGCATGGAATGACGGCTCTGCTTTCGCAGCTGCGAAATCAGGACTTGACTTTTTGCCGTAAAACAACGACATGAGGCCCAGCGTCGCCCTTCGGCCGCCGCGTGAGCGAGCCTGCGATTTCCCGCTTGAGGGATGCTAAGAAGGACAAGCGCAAGAGAACGATCCGACTCCCATTTTTCGGATGACTGCGCAGACGACTGCCAACCAACCCACAAGTTCCCAATTCACGCGGGGTTCTTGACGCCGAACGAAACCGGAAACGCATGGTGCGTTCCGGCCTGAAGCAGTTCCAGCAAAAGTGTGACGCGGTTTTGCGTCCGGAACTGCTTAGGAAAGTCGTTTGGCGCCCCGAAAGGTATTTGACTTGACCACTTTTCACGACCTCGGCCTCTCGAAGACCATCGTCGCTACCCTCTCCGCCCTCGGCTTCGAAAAAGCGACGCCGATCCAGGAAAAGGCCATCCCGCTCGTCCTCGAAGGCTCCGACCTGATCGGTCTCGCCCAGACCGGCACCGGCAAGACGGCCGCCTTCGGCCTGCCGATGATCGAGAAGCTGCTGGCCGACGCCCGCCGTCCCGACCCGCGCAACATCCGCGCCCTCATTCTCGCCCCGACCCGCGAACTGGTGAACCAGATCGCCGACAACCTGCGCGATTTCGTGAAGAAGACGCCGCTGCGTGTCGTCACCGTCGTCGGCGGCGCCTCCATCAACAAGCAGTCGGAAATGCTGTCCCGCGGCACGGACATCCTCGTTGCCACGCCCGGCCGCCTGCTCGACCTCGTCGCGCGCAAGTCGGTGACGCTGACGCAGGCCCGCTATCTCGTGCTCGACGAAGCCGACCAGATGCTGGACCTCGGCTTCATCCATGACCTGCGCAAGATTTCCAAGATGGTGCCGAAGAACCGCCAGACGCTGCTCTTCTCGGCCACCATGCCGAAGCTGATCGGCGAACTGGCCGGCGAATATCTCGTCAACCCGAAGAAGGTCGAAGTGACCCCTCCGGGCAAGGCGGCCGACAAGGTGGAGCAGTATGTCCACCACGTTCCGGGCAAGGACCAGAAGGCGCAGATCCTGCGCAAGACGCTCACCGACAATCCGGATGGCCTGTCGCTCGTCTTCTCGCGCACCAAGCATGGCGCCGAGAAGCTGATGAAGCATCTCGACCATATCGGCTTCAAGGCCGCGTCCATCCACGGCAACAAGAGCCAGGGCCAGCGCGAGCGCGCGCTCAAGGCCTTCCGTGACGGCGAGATCCGCGTCCTCGTGGCGACCGACGTCGCCGCCCGCGGCATCGACATTCTCGGCGTCACGCATGTCTACAACTATGACCTGCCGGAAGTACCGGACGCCTATGTCCACCGCATCGGCCGCACGGCCCGCAACGGCCGCGACGGCATCGCGATCGCCTTCTGCACGCCCGACGAAGCGCACCTGCTGCGCGACATCGAGAAGCTGATGGGCATCCAGATCACCGTCGCCAGCGGCGAAGCACCTGCCGTCATCACCGCCGGCCCCGGCGGCAAGTCGCGCAAGGGTCGCGGCAACGGCGGCGGCCGCGCCGGCCAGCGCCCGGCCCGCAAGCCCTTCGGCGATGGCGCGCAGGCGGCGGAAGGTGCGGCCCCTTCGGGCGCAAAGCGTCCGCAGCACGGCCGCCCCGCCCAGAAGCAGGGCGAACGCCAGAACCGCAACCATGGCGGCGGCAACGGCCAGGGCCGTCCGCAGCGTCAGGGCAAGCCGCGCCGGCCGGAAGGCCAGCGCCGCGAACAGGCCTGAACCCACGACAGATCAATGCAGACGGCGGGCCTCGGCCCGCCGTTTTCGTATGTGCAAGGCGGCTCTTCACCGCTGCGAAAGCGTTAAGCCGTCTTTGCCAATTTTAAATGTATATTAATGCAGTTTTAATGACATACGGCCATTTGCCCGGCCGTCGGTTGGCTTTCGGGCCGGCGGCAGGCAGGCTTGCGCTTCGTTTCATGCGCGAGTTTTGCCCGAATGATATCCTTCATCGTCAGGCTGAGGAGCCGCGCCCATTTCACCATCCGGGCCAAGGCGAACCGCGGCGTGCTGCTTTCGCGGCCTGACCCGCGCCGGCGCATCGCCTTGCTCATCGCCGGCTTCGTCATGCTTTATGCCGGCGTCGGCGCGCGCCTCGTGCAATACGGCCTGACGGACACGCTCACGGCGGGCGCCATCAATTTCAACCAGCACACCGTCGCGTCTCGCCCCGATATCCTCGATCGCCACGGGCAGCTTCTGGCGACGGATATCAACACGGTCTCGCTCTATGCCGAGCCACGCAAGGTCATCGATGCCGACGAGGTCGTCGAGAAGCTTGCCACCGTCATGCCCGACCTCGACTGGAGCGAAACGCACCGCAGGCTCAAATCGAAGTCGGCCTTCCAATGGCTGCGCCGCCAGCTCACGCCGCGCCAGCAGGCCGACATTCTCGCACTCGGTATCCCCGGCATCGGCTTTCGCCCGGAAAAACGGCGCTTTTACCCCGGGGGGCCAACCGCAGCCCATGTCGTGGGCCACGTCAACATCGACAATCTCGGCCTGGCCGGCATGGAGCGCTATATCGACCAGCAGGGCTATGCCGATCTGAGGGCCGCCGGCCTGACCAACGACACGCGCATGGAGCCCGTGCGGCTATCCATCGACCTGCGCGTCCAGCATATCGTCCGCGATGTCGTCCAGAATGCGATGACCAAGTACGAGGCGGAAGCCGCCGGCGCCGTCATCGTCGACGCCGAGACCGGCGAGGTGCTCGCGATGGCCTCCGTGCCCGATTACGATCCCAACCAGCCCTCGCGCACGCTGGCCGATGGCAGCATCGACCGGGACTACGAAAAGGGCTGGTTCAACCGGGTCAGCAACGCGACCTTCGAAATGGGTTCGACCTTCAAGGGCTTCACGCTCGCCATGGGGCTCGACGCGGGACATATCACGCTGTCCTCCGTGGTCGATGCCTCCCGCCCGATCCGCATGGGCGGCTTCACCATCCGCGATTTCAGGGGCAAGAACCGGCCTCTCACCATCCCGGAGGTGTTCCAGTATTCCTCCAATATCGGCACGGCCGCCGTCGCCGACCGGGTCGGCATCGACGGGCATCGCGAATTCCTGACCCGGCTTGGCCTGCTGTCGAAGATGGAGACCGAGATGCCGGGCGTCGCGACACCCACCCAGCCGCGGACATGGAAGAAGATCAATTCGGTCACCATCTCCTTCGGCCACGGCGTCGCCACGACGCCGCTCCAGACGGCCGTCGCGGCGGCGGCGCTCATCAATGGCGGAAACCTCATCAACCCGACCTTCCTTCCCCGGTCGAAAGACGCAGCCGCGGAGATCGCCCGCGCGGTGGTGAAGGACAAGACCAGCAACGACATGCGCTTCCTCTACCGCTGGAACGGCATGAACGGCTCCGGCCGCTCCGCACAGGTCGAGGGCTTCGACGTGGGCGGCAAGACCGGTACGGCCGACAAGGTGATCAATGGGCGATACGCCAAGGATATCAACTTCAACGCCTTTATCGCGGGTTTCCCGATGGCGAAGCCGCGCTACGTCGTGCTGACCTTCGTCGACGCGCCGAAGACCGGCGAGAACGGAGGGCGCACCGCGGCCTCGACCGCCGCACCCATCACCAAGGACATCATCGCGCGCTCGGCCGCCCTGCTCGGCGTACACCCCACGTTCGGAACGACGGACGATCCACTGCAGCTCGTCGACTACTGAGACGGCCGTGCGGCGGGCGTCGCGTCACGCAGCCTGGGCGACGTCCTTGCGGTTGGTAAGATAGACGCCGACGACCACGATGGCCGTGCCGAGGATCATCGGGACGGTCAGCTCCTCCCCGAAGACCGCGGCCGCCTGAAGGGCTGCGAGCGGCGGCACCAGATAGATCAGCGACGCTGCGCGCGAGACCTGGCCGCGGCGCAGGAGATAGAGCAGTAGCAGGATCGCACCCATCGAAATGCCCAGGACGGACCAGGCGACCAGCGCGACGAAGGCAAAGCCGAAATCGATATGCTGCGTCTCGAGCGCCAACGCGAAGGGCACGGTTACGATCAGCGCGCCGATATATTGCAGCGTGGCGATCGCCCTGATGTCGCCCGTGCGCAGATATTGCTTCTGGTAGATCGTGCCGTAGGTCACGGCCGCCATGCCGAGCATGTTGATGACGATGGCGAAGGCCGGGATCTCGGACGCGCCATGGCCGAAGAACTTCGGTACGACGGCAAGCAGCACGCCGGAAAAGCCGAGACCGAGGCCCGCCTTCTGCGCCCTACTCAGCCGCTCGCCGATGAAGAACGGTGCGGCGAGCGCCGTCATCAGCGGCTGGAGCGCGGCGATGATGGAGGAAAGCGCCGCCGGAACCCCCTGCCCGATCGCCCACCACAGCGCACCGAGATAAAAACCGTGCAGGAACGCGCCGGAGATGACGGCGTGGGCAATGGTGCGCCCGTCGCGCGGCCAGGATACGCCCGATACCAGGCACAGGCCGGCAAACAGCACGGCCGCGACGAGGTAGCGGACGCCGAGGAAGGTCAGCGGCTCGGAGACGATGGTCGCATATTTCGCGACCACCCAGCCGGTCGACCAGAGCAGAACGAAGATGGCAGGCGCCAGGCGGTCGAGCGACATGGAAGTACCGGCAGGAGAACAATCGTGCGCGAGCGATAAGGCCCGCCCGCGTGCCGGTCAAAGGAATTTCCCTGAAGCTTAGGTTCAGCAAAAAATGTCGCCGATCAGCCCTGCGGCAACTGCCGCTTTTTTGAGCAACCACTCAGCCCGGCCCCGCCGCCGCCCACGCAAGCCGGCCTCCTTCGCGGCAGCGAAGGGCCGAGCAGGACGGTTTCGCCGGCGCGCCAACCCTCACGCGAATTCTTCATCGCTAATTGAGCATGGTTCTTGCATTGCCCCCTATGTTGTACTCAAATGGGAAAAAAGGGGAACACGCCTTTGGCATTTGACGAAATGATGAATGCGGCTTCGAACCCGCGCCAGCCTTACGAACACTATCATGAATGGTACGAGGGGCAGGATCGGGCCCGCCTGATCGCCAAATCGAAGGAAGCCGAAAACCTCTTTCGAAAGACCGGCATTACCTTCGCGGTCTACGGCCACGAAGACAGCTCCGAAAAGCTCATCCCCTTCGACATCATTCCCCGCATCATTTCCGGACGCGAATGGCGCAAGCTCGCCCAGGGCATCGAACAGCGGGTCATCGCGCTCAACGCCTTTCTCGACGACATCTACCACAAGCAGGAAATCATCAAGGCCGGCCGCATTCCCCGCGAGCTGATCGAGCGCAACGAGGCCTTCCTGCCGCAGATGATCGGCTTCAAGCCGCCGGGCGGCGTCTACACCCATATCGTCGGCACCGACATCGTGCGCACGGGCGAAGACCAGTTCTACGTGCTGGAAGACAATGCCCGCACCCCTTCCGGCGTCAGCTACATGCTGGAAAACCGGGAAACCATGATGCAGATGTTCCCGGAGCTGTTCCACATCAACAAGGTGCGGCCCGTCGAGGATTATCCAAAACTCCTGCGCCAGAGCCTTGCCTCGCTCGCCCCTCCCGGCTGCTCGGGCAAGCCGCGCGTGGCTGTGCTGACGCCCGGCATCTTCAACTCCGCATACTACGAGCACGCCTTCCTCGCCGACATGATGGGCGTGGAGCTGGTGGAGGGTTCGGACCTGCGCGTCGTCGACGGCAAGGTGAAGATGCGCACGACGCGCGGCTATGAAGCCATCGACGTGCTGTACCGCCGCGTCGACGACGATTTCCTCGATCCGCTGACCTTCCGGCCGGATTCCGCCCTCGGCATTCCCGGCATCATGGACGTCTACCGCGCCGGCAACATCACGATCGCCAACGCGCCCGGCACCGGCATTTCGGATGACAAGGCGATCTATTCCTACATGCCCGAGATCGTGGAGTTCTACACGGGCCGCAAGGCCATGCTGGAGAACGTGCCGACCTGGCGCTGCTCGGAAGAGGACAGCCTGAAATACGTGCTGGAACACCTGAGCGAACTCGTCGTGAAGGAAGTGCACGGCTCCGGCGGCTACGGCATGCTGGTCGGTCCCACCGCCTCGAAGAAGGAATGCGCGGCCTTCGCCGAAAAGCTGAAGGCCCGGCCCTCCAACTATATCGCGCAGCCGACGCTGTCGCTTTCCACCGTTCCCATCATG
This sequence comes from Shinella sumterensis, assembly GCF_004514425.2. GTDB lineage: Bacteria > Pseudomonadota > Alphaproteobacteria > Rhizobiales > Rhizobiaceae > Shinella > Shinella sumterensis. The sequence continues at coordinate 463,307 of NZ_MYFN02000002.1, read as the reverse complement.
GTCAACAAGGGCATCGCGCCGCGGCACGTCGATCTTCGACCCTATGTGCTCGTGTCCGACAAGGTGCAGATCATTCCCGGCGGGCTGACCCGCGTGGCGCTGAAAGAAGGCTCGCTGGTGGTCAACTCCAGCCAGGGCGGCGGCACGAAGGACACCTGGGTACTGGAGGACTGAGCCGATGCTGGGACGCACTGCAAACGGCCTATACTGGATGTTCCGCTATATCGAGCGGGCTGAAAACATTGCCCGCCTGATCGACGCGGGCCTGCGCATGGCGCTCACGCGCTCCGGCTCCTCCGACGAGGACTGGGACGGCGTGCTGCAAAGCGCCGGCGTGAGAGAGGATTTCGACGCCGTGCACGCCACGCTGACAAGCGCGGATGCGATCGACTTCCTGCTGCGCGACCGCGCCAATCCCTCCAGCGTGATGTCATGCATCGATTCGGCGCGCAACAATGCCCGCATGGTGCGCACCGCGCTGACCCGGGAGACATGGGAAGCGACCAACGAATGCTGGATCGAGCTCAAGCAGCTCCTGTCCAGGCGCGCGAAGCCGGCCGACATGCCCGAGATCATCGACGTCATCAAGCGCCGGACCGGCCTTATCCGCGGCGCGTTCCACGGCACCATGCTGCGCGACGACATCTACAACTTCTCGCGCATCGGCACCTTCATCGAGCGGGCGGACAACACCGCGCGCATCCTCGACGTCAAGTACTACGTGCTGCTGCCGGCCATCGCCAAGGTCGGTTCCTCGCTCGACAACAAGCAATGGGAATCCATCCTGCGCTCCGTATCGGCACACCGCTCCTACAGCTGGGTCTATGACGGCGACTACTCGCCGGCCAACATCGCGGATTTCCTGATCCTCAACGATCGCATGCCGCGCTCGCTGGCCTATAGCTACGACAAGATCGTCACCAATCTCGGATACCTCGCCAAGCTCTACGGCGAGAACCATGCCGCCCATGACACGGCGTCGTCGACCATGATGCTGCTACGCAGCCGCGCCATGGAAGACATCATGGAACAGGGCCTGCACGAATTCATCGAGGAATTCATCGTGCACAACAACCGCCTCGGGGAAGAGATCTCCGAAGGCTACCGTTTCTATCGCTAGTGGCTGGACGAGGACAAAGGATGCGACTGAAGATCAGCCACACGACCGAGTATCATTACGCCGACCCCGTGCAGTATTCGCTGCAACGGCTGCGGCTGACGCCCAGGAACCATCCGGGCCAGACGGTGCGGGATTGGAAGACAACCGTGCATGGCGCTCATCTGGAGGCCGGCTATACCGACCATTTCGGAAACCATGTCGATCTCGTGAGCACCGAGGCCGAGCAGGTGACGATCCGCATCGTCGCCGAAGGCGAGGTGGAGACGGAAGACCGGGCCGGCGTCTTCGGTCCGCATCAGGGCTTCGTGCCGCTCTGGCTCTACCTGCGCGAGACGCCGCTCACGAAACCCGGCAGGCTTGTCCGTGAACTGGCCAGGGCCTCTGCCGGCGACAGCGAGCTTTCGCGCATGCACGACCTGATGGCGAAGCTGCACGCGGCGGTGGCCTACCGGCCGGGCGAGACCGCACCGGACACGACGGCCGAACAGGCGCTGGAGAAGAAGCAGGGCGTCTGCCAGGACCATGCCCATATTTTCCTCTCCGCCGCACGCTACCTCGGCCTGCCGGCGCGCTATGTCTCGGGCTACCTGCTGATGGACGAGCCGGCGCAGACGGCGAGCCACGCCTGGGCGGAGGTGCATCTGCAGGGCCTCGGCTGGGTGGGGTTCGATGCGGCCAACAAGATCTGCCCCGACGACCGCTATGTGCGCCTGTCGACGGGCCTCGACTACAAGGACGCCGCACCCGTTTCCGGCATGGTGGTTGGGCACGCTGCCGAGACGATGAACGTTGCGATCCGCGTGGAGACGGCCGGCCAGAGCCAGTCGCAGAGCCAAAGTTGAGGCGTGGCGGCCCCGAAAAGACCGCCACGCCATTTATATCAGCGGGATGCCGTTTCCAGCAGACGACAGAGCGACACGAGGCTCGCATCGTAACCGCTGCTGTTGACGCTGCGGCAACGCTTGATGAGCTGCATGCGTTCGCCGCGCGACATCTGCGAGAACTGCCGCACGACGTCTCGATCCCGGCCGGTCGATACGCCGCCACCCGGATTGCTGGGGTTCACGCCCGTGCCCGGGTTGGTACCCGTGCCGCCGCCGATGCCGACATCGACATTCGCATCGACCAATCCGCGCCCGCCGACATTGGCGCCGACATTGGCACGCAGGCCGTTCGAACCGCCGACACGCGCATTCACGTTGGCATCGACCAGTCCGCGCGACCCGCCGACATTCGCATTCACACCCGCATTCACGCCGTTACGGCCGCCGATCGATGCGGTCGTGCGGGAATCCGCCAGTCCGTTCGAGCCGCCAACCGTTGTGTTCGAGCGTGCATTGATACCGTTGGAGCCGCCGACACTGGCATTGACGCCAACGTTTGCAAGCCCCCCGCTGCCTCCAACTTTCGCACCGACACCGGCATTCAGACCGCCGACGCTGACGCCAACGCCAACACCCAGTCCGCCGCTACGGCTTTTCTGCTGGGCGAGCGCATGAACTGGAACGGCAAGAACCGCCGCGGCCAGCAATACGCCCGTTATTCTGGGGATCGATACGCCTTGTGATCTTTCAAACATGGGGAACCTCCCTTCAGCGACCGGGCCGGAATTGGACCGATATCGTAAGTTGAAAGGAGATCCCGCCCTCGCCGGTTCCGTGCGACTGTAGAAAAAATTGACGAAGGAAAAAAAACTGTTGCCAGCGGGCCGAGGCGTCATCCGAACTGTATCGAAATGACACAGGACGGGCGCGATTCACAGAACCGCGCCCGCAGACGTTCAGTGGCTGTCCTTGCCCACCGCGTTGCCACGGCAGCCCTTGAGGAAATCAAGGTCGGCGCCGGTATCGGCGCCCTGTACGTGCTGCTGGTGCAACCAGGCATAACCCGACGTCGGCAACTCGTGGTTCGGCGTCCACTCCGCAAGGCGGCGCGCCAGCTCTTCATCGGAAATGTCGAGATGCAGGCGACGGTTCGGCACGTCGAGCTCGATCATGTCGCCGTTTCTGACCACGGCCAGCGGACCGCCGACGGCGGCTTCCGGCGAGGTGTGCAGGACGACGGTGCCGTAGGCGGTGCCGGACATGCGCGCGTCCGAGATGCGCACCATGTCGGTAATACCCTTCTTCAGCACCTTCGGCGGAAGGCCCATATTGCCGACCTCGGCCATGCCCGGATAGCCCTTGGGGCCGCAGTTCTTCATGACCATGACGCAGGTCTCGTCGATATCGAGATTGTCGTCGTTGATCTTGGCCTTGTAGTCGTCGATATCCTCGAACACCACGGCGCGGCCGCGATGCGTCAAAAGATGCGGCGAGGCTGCCGAAGGCTTCAGCACCGCACCCTTCGGCGCGAGATTGCCGCGCACGACGACGATGCCGCCCGACTGCGTCAGCGCCTTCTCTGCCGGCAGGATGACGTCCTCGTTCCAGTTGACGACGTCCTTCACCTCGTCCCAGACGGTCTCGCCGGAAACGGTGATGGCGTCCTTGTGCAGGAGGCCCGCTTCGCCGAGGCGCTTCAGCACGACCGGCAGGCCGCCGGCATAGAAGAACTCCTCCATCAGGTACTTGCCCGACGGCATGAGGTTGACGATCGTCGGCACGTCGCGGCCGCAGCGGTCCCAATCGTCCAGCGTCAGATCGATGCCGACGCGGCCGGCCATGGCCAGCAGGTGGATGACGGCATTGGTCGAGCCGCCGATCGCCGCATTGGTGCGGATGGCGTTCTCGAAGGCCTGCTTGGTCATGATATCGGAGGGCTTCAGGTCGTCCTTGACCATCTGCACGATGCGCCGGCCGGTAAGCTGCGCCATGACCTTGCGGCGGCTGTCGACACCCGGAATGGCGGCGTTGCCGGACAGAGCCATGCCGAGCGCCTCGGCCATGGAGGCCATGGTGGAGGCCGTGCCCATCGTGTTGCAGGTGCCCGACGAGCGGCTCATCGAAGCCTCGGCCTCGAGGAACTCCTCCTGCGTCATCTCGCCGGCCTTCACCATCTCGGAGAATTTCCACAGATGCGTGCCGGAGCCGACGCGCTCGCCGCGGAAGTAACCGTTCAGCATCGGCCCACCCGTGACGACGATCGAGGGCAGGTCGACGGAGGCGGCCGCCATGATCAGCGACGGCGTGGTCTTGTCGCAGCCGACCATGAGGACGCAGCCATCCATCGGCTGGCCGCGAATGGTTTCCTCGATGGCAAGCGCCGCAAGGTTGCGGTACATCATCGCCGTGGGGCGGAAGGTGTTTTCAGAGGCGGAGAAGACGGGCACTTCCATTGGGAAGCCGCCGGCCTCCCAGATGCCGGCCTTCACCTTTTCGGCAAGCTCGCGCAGATGGCCGTTGCACGGCGTCATGTCCGACCACGTGTTGAGGATGCCGATCACCGGGCGCCCGTCGAACAGGTCGTGCGGATAACCCTGGTTCTTCATCCAGCCGCGATGGTAGATCACGTCACGGCTCGTGCCGCCGTACCATTCCTGCGACCGCAGCCTGCGCGGCCATTCCGCTTTCTTCGTCATCTTTCCAGTCCTTGAAGGGACCGCCCGGAAGCCCGAACGGCCTTTGTCTCACGCCAGGGTGTAGGCGGTCTTGACGGTTGTGTAGAATTCGTTGGCGTATTTGCCCTGCTCGCGCGAGCCGAAGGACGATCCCTTGCGGCCGCCGAACGGCACATGGAAATCGACGCCCGCCGTCGGCAGGTTGACCATCACCATGCCGGCCTCGGCATTGCGCTTGAAATGCGTGGCGTGCTTGAGGCTGGTCGTCGCGATGCCCGAAGAGAGGCCGAACGGCGTGTCGTTGGCAATCGCCAGCGCCTCCTCGTAATCCTTGACGCGGATGACGGCGGCAACCGGGCCGAAGATCTCTTCGCGCGAGATGCGCATCTCGTTCGTCGCCTCGGTGAAGAGCGCCGGCGCCAGGTAGAAACCGGGCGTGTCGCGCTTCAGGAGCTCGCCGCCGAAGGCAAGCTTTGCGCCTTCCTTTTGGCCGATCTCGATATAGTCGGTGTCCTGCTTGAGCTGCGTTTCGTCCACGACCGGGCCGATATGCGTGCCGGCCTTGAGCGCATCGTCCACGACGACGCTCTTCAGCCGCTCGCCCACGGCCGCGACGAAGCGGTCATGGATGCCTTCCGTCACGATGACGCGCGAGGACGCCGTGCAGCGCTGGCCGGTCGAGAAGAAGGCCGAGTTGACGGCGGCTTCGACAGCCACGTCGAGGTCAGCATCATCGAGCACGACGAAGGGGTTCTTGCCGCCCATTTCGAGCTGGTACTTGCGGTTATGCTCGACGGAGGCGACGGCCACGCGCTTGCCGGTGCCCGTAGACCCGGTGAAGGTGATGGCGTTGACGTCCGGGCTGTCGAGCATGGTCTGGCCGACAACCGAGCCCTTGCCCATGACAAGGTTCAAGACGCCCTTCGGCAGCCCGGCGCGCACCAGGATATCGACGATGGCCCAGGAGCAGCCCGGCACCAGTTCGGCCGGCTTGAAGACGACAGTGTTGCCATAGCAGAGCGCGGGCGCGATCTTCCAGGCGGGAATGGCAATGGGGAAATTCCAGGGCGTGATGATGCCGACGACACCGACAGGCTCGCGGGTGATCTCGACACCGATATTCGGACGCACCGACGGCAGCACCTCGCCGGCAAGGCGCAGACATTCACCGGCGAAGAAATCGAAGATCTGGCCGGCGCGCACCGTTTCACCGATACCTTCCGCCAGCGTCTTGCCCTCCTCGCGCGACAGGAGACGGCCAAGCTCCTCCTTTCGGGCAAGGATCTCGTCGGCGGCCTTGCGCAGGATGGCGTGGCGCTCGAGAATGCCCGAGCGCGACCAGGCCGGAAACGCCGCCTTGGCCGCCGCGATGGCCGACTTGGTGTCCTCGGCGGAGGCTCGGGCATAGGTGCCGACGACGTCGCCGGTATTCGACGGGTTGATGTTCTCGACCCCGTCCGCGCCGACCCATTCGCCGGCAATCAGGTTCTGGTGGATCGTCATGGTCTCAGCCTCCAGTCCGCAGCCTCAGAGCTGGCGGATTTCGATCTCTTCTTCCTTGGCGATGTCAAGCGGATTGCGCAGCGGCAGGCCGAACCCGTCAGCGCCGATCTCGAACACATCGCCTTCCTGCGTGCGGATGCCATCGCCGAAGGATAGCGTCGCCGTGCCGAACATATGGACATGGATATCGCCCGGCGCGCGGAACAGGCCGTATTTGAAGTGGTGGTATTCGAGATTGGCGAAGGTGTGGGACATGTTCGCCTCACCGGAAACGAAGGGCTTTTCCCACAGGACCTTGCCGTCGCGGACGATGCGCGAGAAACCCCTGATGTCATCGGGCGCGGCGCCGACGCGGATTTCCGGGCCGAAGCTCGCCTGACGCAGCTTCGAATGCGCGAGATAGAGATAGTTGATGCGCTCCGTCACATGATCGGAGAATTCGTTCGACACGGCAAAGCCGATGCGGAACGGCGAGCCATCGGCAGCGATGACGTAGATGCCGGCCATTTCTGGTTCTTCGCCGCCATCGAGCGCGAAGGACGGCGAAGTGAGCGCGGCACCGGGCGCGACGGCCTGCGTGCCGTTGCCCTTGTAGAACCATTCCGGCTGGACGCCCTTCTCGCCGGGCTTCGGCTTGCCGTTCTCAAGCCCCATGCGGAACATCTTCATCGAATCCGTCAGCGTTTCCTCGGCGGCTTCCGACGTCTTTTTGTGCATGGAATCGCGCGTGGCGGCCGAACCGAGATGGGTGAGGCCCGTGCCCGTGAGATGCAGATGCGCGGCGTCCGGATGGGTGATCGGCGGCAGCAGGCGGCCCGCGGCATAGGCGGCTTCGAGATCGACTTCGTCGCCGAGGCCCTTGCCGTCGATGACGGCCTTCAGGGACGTGCCCGCATTGGCGGCTTCCATGGCGAGCGCATAGACGCTTTCAGCACCCTTGACCGCGCGGCCCTTGCCGCCCTCTTCACGCGCCACGACAGTGATCGAACCGTCAGCGTTGGATACCTGCGAAATCAGCATTTCCGTTTCCTTCCTCAAGCCGGCATCAGCCAAGGCTTCGCACCTGCGGCGGACACACGCCGCCGCACTGGCCGCAGGCGCGGCCGGTCAAACATGCTTGCAACCCGTGTGGCCTGGCCGGTTCCCCGGTCAGCCCTTGTTCTTGTTGTAGACGTCGAAGAACACGGCGGCGAGCAGCACCAGGCCCTTGATGAGCTGCTGGTAGTCGATGCCGATGCCCATGATCGACATGCCGTTGTTCATGACGCCCATGATGAACGCGCCGATGACCGCGCCCGTGATCTTGCCCACGCCGCCCGACGCCGAGGCGCCGCCGATGAAGCAGGCCGCGATGACGTCGAGCTCGAAGCCGACGCCGGCCTTGGGCGTGGCCGAATTCAGGCGGGCCGCGATGATCATGCCGGCAAGGGCTGCAAGCGCGCCCATATTGACGAAGGTGTAGAAGGTCAGCCGCTCGGTGTTGATGCCCGAAAGCTTCGCCGCCTTCTCGTTGCCGCCCATCGCATAGACGCGACGGCCGATCGTCGTGCGCGTGGTCACGAAGGTGTAGAAGGCGATCAGCACGCCCATGACGACGAGAACGTTCGGCAGGCCGCGATAGGTCGCGAGCTGGAAGCCAAGGAAGATCGCCACGGCGCCGATGATGAGCATCTGCACGGCGAAGAAAGCGAAGGGCTCGTTTTCGGTCTCATGCAGCGCATTGAGGCGACGCTCGCGCAGGCCGGCATAGATGGCGTAGGCCACGAGCAGCACGACCATGACAAGCGCGAAGTAGTTCTTGATCAGGCTCGTCGCGGGATCGGTAAAGGACAGGAAATCCGGCACGAAACCCGTCGAGAGGATCTGGAAGTCCTTCGGGAACGGACCGACCGGGCGACCGCCGAGCACGACATAGGTCATGCCGCGGAAGACCAGCATGCCGGCGAGCGTCACGATGAAGGACGGGATCTTCTGGTAGGCGACCCAGTAGCCCTGTGCGGCCCCCATGACGGCGCCGACCAGGATGCAGAGCGGCACCACGACGATGGCCGGAAGCCCCCATTTCACCAGCATGATCGCCGAGATCGCGCCGATGAAGGCGACGATGGAGCCGACCGACAGGTCGATATGCCCCGCCACGATGATCAGCAGCATGCCCAGCGCCATGATGACGATGAACGAGTTCTGCAGGACGAGGTTGGTGATGTTGACCGGACGGAAGAGAACGCCGTTGGTGATGACCTGGAAGAAGATCATGATGACGACGAGCGCGACCAGCAGGCCATACTCGCGGATGTTCTTCCTGAGATAATCCCCCACCGAAGGCTGGGTCGTCTTTGTCGCTGTATCGGTGGCCATTAGTGTTTCTCCCCGGAGCGCATGATGGCGCGCATGATGGATTCCTGGCTTGCTTCCGCCTTGGAAAGCTCGGCCACGATGCGTCCTTCGTTCATGACATAGATGCGATCGCAGGTCCCGAGCAGTTCCGGCATCTCCGACGAGATCATCAGGATGCCCTTGCCCTCGGCGGCAAGCTGGTTGATGATGGTATAGATTTCGAACTTGGCGCCGACATCGATGCCGCGCGTGGGTTCATCGAGGATCAGCACCTCGGGATTGGTGAACAGCCATTTCGACAGAACCACCTTCTGCTGGTTGCCGCCCGAAAGATTGACCGTTTCCTGATAGATCGAATGCGAGCGGATGCGCAGCTTCTGGCGATAGCCGGAGGCGACCTTCGCTTCCTCGTGGTTGTCGATGACAGTGCCCTTGGACACACCGCCGAGATTGGCGAGCGTCGTGTTGTGCATGATGTTGTCGATCAGCACGAGGCCGAGATGCTTGCGGTCCTCAGTCACATAGGCGAGGCCGGCGTCGATGGCCTTGGGGATCGTGCTGACATCGACCGGCTTGCCGCGCATGGTGACTTCACCGGTGATCTTGTGGCCCCAGCTGCGGCCGAACAGGCTCATCGCCGTTTCCGTCCGCCCTGCCCCCATGAGGCCGGCAATGCCGACGACTTCGCCGGCGCGCACGGTGAAGTTCACATCGTGCAGGAATTGCCGGTCGCGGTGATGCTGGTGGAAGACGTTCCAGTTCTTCACCTCCAGCAGCGTCTCGCCGACCTTGGGCTCGCGCGGCGGGTAGCGGTCTTCCATCTCGCGGCCGACCATGCCCTTGATGATGCGGTCCTCGGAGATGTCCTCGTTATGACAGTCGAGAGTCTCGACCGTGCCACCGTCGCGCAGGATGGTGATCTGGTCGGCGACCTTCTTGATCTCGTTCAGCTTGTGCGAAATGATGATCGAGGTCATGCCCTGGGCGCGGAACTCCACGAGCAGCTTCAGGAGCGCATCGGAGTCCTTCTCGTTGAGCGAGGCCGTCGGCTCGTCGAGAATGAGCAGGCGCACCTTCTTGGAGAGCGCCTTGGCGATCTCGACGAGCTGCTGCTTGCCCACGCCGATATCGGTGATCAGCGTGCCGGGCGATTCCTTGAGGCCGACCTTGTCCAGCAGTTCCTGTGTGCGGCGGAACGCCTTCTTCCAGTCGATGATGCCGTTGGTCGCGACCTCGTTGCCGAGGAAGATGTTTTCGGCAATCGAGAGCAGCGGCACGAGCGCCAGCTCCTGGTGAATGATGATGATGCCCAGATGCTCGCTGTCGGAGATCGTGGAGAAACGGCGGACTTCGCCGTCGAAATGGATTTCACCCTCGTAGGAGCCGGCCGGATAGACCCCGCTCAACACTTTCATCAGGGTGGATTTGCCGGCGCCGTTTTCGCCGACAAGGGCGTGGATCTCGCCTTCGCGGACCTTCAGGTTGACGTTGTCGAGCGCTTTCACGCCCGGGAACGTCTTCGTGATGCCACGCATTTCGAGAAGGGTCTTGCTCATATAAAGTTTCCAGCGGTCATCCCCACCGGGCGGCGGGGGAACCGAGCCTATTCGCTCTGCGATCCGGAGAAAAGAGGGTCCGCACGCGACGCGCGAACCCCCGGGAACAAAAGAACGATCAGTTCTTGATCTGGTCTTCCGTGTAGTAGTGCGAGTCCGTGACGAGGATCTTCTCGGCATTGGACTTGTCCACGGCAACCGGCTTCAGCAGGTAGGACGGAACGACCTTGACGCCATTGTCGTAGGTCTTGGTGTCGTTCACTTCCGGCTCCTTGCCTTCCATGATCGCGTTGACCATGCCGACGGTGACCTTGGCGAGTTCGCGCGTGTCCTTGAAGACCGTCGAATACTGTTCGTCGGCGAGGATCGACTTGACGGACGGCAGTTCGGCGTCCTGACCGGTGACGATGGCCATCGGCTGGTCGCCCGAGCCGTAGCCGACGCCCTTCAGGGCCGAGATGATGCCGATGGAAAGGCCGTCATAGGGCGACAGAACGCCATCGACGCGGCCATCGGTATAGGTCGAGGACAGCAGGTTTTCCATGCGGGCCTGAGCGACCGCGCCATCCCAACGCAGCGTGCCGACGGTTTCCATGCCAGTCTGGCCGGACTTGATGACGATGTCACCCTTGTCGATCAGCGGCTGGAGAACCGACATCGCGCCGTCATAGAAGAAGAAGGCGTTGTTGTCATCAGGCGAACCACCGAAGAGCTCGACGTTCCACGGCTTGGTGTCCGGGAACTTCGCCTTGAGGCCGTCGACGAGGCTGGTGGCCTGGAGCACGCCGACCTGGAAGTTGTCGAAGGTGGCGTAGTAGCTGACATTGCCCGAGTCGCGGATGAGGCGGTCATAGGCGATGACCTTTACGCCGGCATCGGCAGCCTTCTGGAGAATGTCGGACAGCGTCGTGCCGTCGATGGCGCCGATGACCAGAACCTTGGCACCCTTGGTGACCATGTTCTCGATCTGGGCCAGCTGGTTCGGGATATCGTCGTCAGCAAACTGCAGGTCCGGGGTATAGCCGGCTTCCTTGAACAGCTTTTCCATCGTCTCGCCGTCGGAAATCCAGCGGGTGGACGTCTTGGTGGGCATGGAGATGCCGACCATGCCCTTATCCTGGGCAAAGGACGGCGCCACGAACGACGCGACGCTCATGGCAGCGGCGGCGAGCAGCGAAGTGATCATTTTCATTGAAAGGTCTCTCCCTTTTGCGCACTGGCCCGAACTTCCAGCCAGGCATTGTTCTGTGCGCGATAGGCCGCATTCAGACGGCGGTCCAGACTGGCGGATACTTCGTCCAGCCGTTCCCCTCCCCAGAGCCCAGCGCACATTCCGCAAAAAATCCACGGAATTGCCATAACTGTCAAATGCAATAAGCTTCTAAAGAGATATCAAAATTGATATATAAAAGCCGATATATATTATTTTTAGGAAAAGCGATCGCAATGCGTTCCGATGACACAAGAGACGATCCAGGCTTCATCGACGAGGGCGCCGATGCCCTGCAGAATGTCGGCCTGCTGCGCAGCGGCCTCAAGCTCAACCACCTGCGCATGATCCTCGCCATCGAGGAGCACAAGCAGGTCAGCGCCGCCGCCGACGTTCTCAACATCTCGCAACCTGCCGCCTCCCGCATGCTGACGGACATGGAGACCATTCTCAAGGCACAGCTTTGTGAACGCGCGGCGCGGGGCGTCACGCTCACCGCCGCTGGCCGGGCGCTCGCGCGGCGCGCCCGCGCCATCCTGCTGGAACTGCGCGAGGTCGACCGCGAGCTTTCGGCGCTGAAATCCGGCACCGGCGGCTCGGTCTTTCTGGGCTCGGTGACGGCGCCGGCCATCAGCCTGGCCGTGCCCGCCATCAAGCAGGTCAGCGCCGCCTATCCCGGCATCGAAGTGAATGTGCGCGTTGAAACGAGCAACGTTCTCGCCCGCGAATTGCTTGACGCGAAACAGGATTTCATCATCGCCCGTGTGCCCGACGACCTCAATCCGCGTCTGTTCGACGTCACCGAGATCGGCATCGAGAAGGCCTGCCTCATCGTGCGCAAGGGGCATCCGCTGACGGAAAAGCCGGTCGTCCAGTTGACCGACCTGCCGCATTACGACTGGGTCTTCCAGTCCGCCGGCACGCTTTTGCGCCGGCGCATCGAGGAGCTGTTCATCGCCGCCGGCGTGCCGTTGCCGTCCACCGTCGTCAACACCTCGTCGATCCTGCTCACGACCGCCATCGTGCACGGCTCGAACGCGATTGCCCCCGTCGCGCGCGACATGGCGACCTTCATCGCCGATGTCGGCGCGCAGGCCGGCGAAATCCGCATTCTCAACACGGATTTCGAGATTGACATCAAGCCTTACAGCCTTATCTCGGTCAAAGGGCGGGCGCTGCCACCCAGCGCCAAACTGCTCTACGATCTGATCTGGCAGCGCAGCCAGACGCTCTCGCCGGAATGAGCAAGGACACACGATGCTCGGCATGACGGTTTTCGAATCGGTACTGGAAAGGCTGAAGGCCGAGGCGCTTCAGGCCGAGCCGGAAGACGACGCCGAGCCGATTACGCCGGTTCCGACGATCCGCGGCCTGACCAGCGGCTTTACCGGTCCCGGCGGCAACGACGCCTTCGTTTCCGGCTCGCAGGCGGCGGCCGCCTATCTCGATCTCTACGAGGAGACGACTCCGCCGGAGCCCGTCGAGCCCGCACCGTCTCCCCCGCCCCCGGCGCCACCGCCGCATCTGTTGCGCACCACGCCCGAGGAGGTGGCCGACGATCTGGCGCTGGATGGAACGGAAAACGTCGATGATCTCGTCGGGCTGCGCCGGCGCTTCGCACGCGAGAACCATCCCGACCAGGCCCCGCCGGACATGCGCGCCAACGCCACCCTGCGCATGAAGATCGCCAACATGCTGATCGACGAAACGATCCGGCGGATCAACGTGGAAAAGAGCCTCGGCCTATCGCGCTAGCCCTTTGTTTCGCCAGTCTCTTCCGCCGATTTTTCGGCGGCGGCGGACGGCTTGAAGAAGAGGATCAGGTTGGCGAAAACATAGGCGGTCACGACGAGGAAAATCGTGCCCCAGGTCTGCTCGTTGTTGTAGAATTCCACGGCCGTCCATGCGGCGCACACCGCGACCAGCAGCAGCCGCCGCCACAGCGGACGGTAGAACGGGTGGTCGGTGTCGATGATTTTCATGAACGTCTCCTCGGGCCTCTCGCGCCTACATAGGCGGTTTTCCAGCATTAGGAAACCGGCTTTGCGTTCGCCTGCGCCCCAGAGGCAGCATCGCAACAATCGACTTTGACGCGCCCTCCTGAACTGCCGATCATCGTGCGTGCATGCGAGACCGCCGCTCGGCGGTGCCACGGACCGGAGGAAAACCATTCATGCCGCAGCTGACCTTTGCCCTCAACCACATGGCCGCTCCAACCCTGCCGCTCGAAAGCTTTTTCGCCCTGGCGGCCGACCTCGGGATCGCGGCGATCGAAATCCGCAACGACCTGCCAGGCAACGCCATTCTCGACGGCACGACGCCCGCCGACGTGAAGGCAGCGGCGCGGCGTCACGGCCTCACCATCGTCTCCATCAACGCCCTGCAACGCTTCAACGAATGGTCGCCCGACCGTGAGGCCGAAGCGCGCGCCCTCATCGACTACGCCGCAGCCTGCGGCGCCCGGGCGCTGGTGCTCGTGCCGACGAACGACGGCACCGGACAAGCCGACGGCGAACGACAGACCCGTCTGCGCGCGGCCCTGACAGCGCTCAAACCGCTGCTGGATGAGGCCGGCATCATCGGGCTCGTCGAACCGCTCGGTTTCGAAACCTGCTCGCTTCGCTCGAAGCGCGAAGCGGCAGAAGCGATCCGATCCATTGGCGGTGCCGGCACGTTCCGCCTCGTGCACGACACGTTCCATCATCACCTTGCCGGTGAGCCCGCGCTCTTTGCGGACCTAACGGGCCTCGTCCACATCTCGGGCGTCGAGGACAGCGGCATTTCCATCGGCGATATGCGTGACGGCCACCGGGTGCTGGTCGGCCCCGGCGACAGGCTGGGCAATATCGAGCAGATCAAGGCGCTGGTTGCCGCCGGCTATGCTGGACCGCTGTCCTTCGAACCCTTCGCCTCCGCCGTCCATGACCTGTCCGACCCGAAGGCCGCCATCGCCCGGAGCATGGCTTTCCTTCGCGAAACCGTCTGAGCGCACGAAGCGGACCACACGTCCCGCCGCTGCTTATCCCTGCCCCTCGTGTCGAACCCGGACTGCAATGGAACAGACTTGACGCCATGCGCACAAAATGGAATAAACATTCCGAAGTTTGAAATTTGCGGTTTGTTTATTCTGTTTTGATCCTTGCATCCCGGGAGGAGCAAAGGTCATGGGCCCGCAAGGGCCGACCATCCGGATATGTCTGTGGTGCGCCGGACACCACCTTGAGGAGGATACGACATGAAAAAATTCATCCTTGGCTCGGCGCTTGCCGTCATGATGTCCACCGCCGCCCATGCCGAGACGATCGGCGTGACGATGGCGCAGTTCGACGACAACTTCCTGACCGTTCTGCGCAACGGCATGTCCGATTACGCCAAGACGATGGACGGCGTGCAGCTGCAGATCGAGGACGCACAGAACGACGTCGCCAAGCAGCAGAGCCAGATCCAGAACTTCATCGCCTCCGGCGTCGACGCCATCATCGTGACCGCGGTCGACACCGATGCGACCGCCGCCATGTCGAAGGCCGCGGCCGATGCGGGCATTCCGCTCGTCTACGTCAACCGCGAGCCGGTCAATGTCGACCAGCTGCCCGAAAAGCAGGCGTTCGTCGCTTCGGAAGAAACCGTCGCCGGCACGCTGGAAACGCAGGAAGTCTGCCGCCTGCTCAACGGCAAGGGCAAGGCCGTCGTGATGATGGGCGAGCTTTCCAACCAGGGCGCGCGCATGCGCACCAAGGCCGTCCATGACGTTCTCGCCACCGACGCATGCAAGGGCATCGAGATCGTCGAGGAGCAGACCGCCAACTGGCAGCGCACGCAGGGCCAGGACCTCGTCACCAACTGGCTGGCTGCCGGCGTCGAATTCGACGCCGTGATCGCCAACAACGACGAGATGGCGATCGGCGCGGTCCAGGCGCTCAAGGCCGCCGGCCGCTCGATGGACAGCGTCGTCATCGCAGGCGTCGACGCCACCCAGGACGCGCTCGCCGCAATGGCAGCCGGCGATCTCGACGTCACCGTCTTCCAGGACGCGGCCGGCCAGGGCAAGGGCGCGCTCGACGCGGCGATCAAGCTTGCCAAGGGCGAGAAGGTCGAGGCGAAGGTCTACATCCCCTTCCAGCTCGTGACCCCCGCCAACATCGCCGACTACCAGCAGAAGAACTGATCGAACAGGGCATCGAAAGCCCATGACAAGGAGGGCCGCGCCTTCGCGCGCGGTCCTCCGGTTTCAGGTCGATCCGGGAGGGAGAGGACGATGGTCAGTCCGACCACCATGGCCGCGGTTCGCGCAAGCGGCGCCATTCCGAATGCCGAATACCTGCTGTCCGCAGAGGGCATCCGCAAGGAATTTCCGGGTGTCGTCGCGCTTGACGACGTGGAATTCAAGCTCAAGCGTGGCTCGGTGCATGCGCTGATGGGCGAAAACGGCGCGGGCAAGTCCACGCTGATGAAGATCCTTGCCGGCATCTACACGCCCGACCAGGGCGAGGTGCTGCTGAAGGGCCAGAAGATCCGCCTGCAATCACCGCTCGACGCCTTGGAAAACGGCATCGCCATGATCCATCAGGAGCTGAACCTGATGCCCTTCATGACGGTCGCGGAAAACATCTGGATCCGCCGCGAGCCGAAGAACCGCTTCGGCTTCGTCGACCACGGCGAGATGAACCGCAAGACGGCCGCGCTGTTCAAGCGTCTCAACATTACCATGGACCCGGAAACGCAGGTGCGCGACCTCTCCGTCGCCAACCGCCAGATGGTGGAGATAGCCAAGGCCGTCTCCTATGAAAGCGATGTCCTCATCATGGACGAGCCGACCTCCGCGCTAACCGAGCGCGAGGTGGCCCACCTCTTCACGATCATCCGCGACCTGCGTTCGCAGGGCATCGGCATCGTCTACATCACCCACAAGATGAACGAGCTGTTCGAGATCGCCGACGAGTTCTCGGTGTTCCGCGACGGCAAGTATATCGGCACGCACGCCTCCAGCGACGTGACCCGCGACGACATCATCCGCATGATGGTGGGCCGCGAGATCACGCAGATGTTCCCCAAGGAAGACGTGCCGATCGGCGATGTCGTCCTGTCGGTGAAGGACTTGAGCCTCAAGGGTGTTTTCCACGACGTGTCCTTCGATGTGCGCGCAGGCGAAATCCTCGGTATCGCCGGCCTCGTGGGTTCGGGCCGCTCGAATGTCGCCGAGGCGATCTTCGGTGTGGTGCCGGCCACGTCGGGCACGATCTCGATCCATGGCAAAGAAGTCGACATCGACAGCCCGAACACGGCGATCAGGCACCGCATGGCGTTCCTGACCGAAGACCGCAAGGAGACCGGCTGCCTGCTGATCCTCGACATCCTCGAGAACATGCAGATCGCCGTTCTCCAGGACCGGTTCGTCAAGGGCGGCTTCGTTTCCGAGGGAGAGCTGGCCAAAGTCTGCGAGGAGATGAGCCGCAAGCTGCGCGTCAAGACGCCGAACCTGTCGGAGCGTATCGAGAACCTGTCGGGCGGCAACCAGCAGAAGGTGCTGATCGGCCGCTGGCTTCTGACCAATCCGCGCATTCTCATCCTCGACGAGCCGACGCGCGGCATCGACGTCGGCGCCAAGGCCGAAATCCACCGTTTCGTGACCGAGCTCGCGCGCGATGGCGTGGCCGTGATCATGATCTCGTCGGAAATGCCCGAGGTTCTCGGCATGAGCGACCGCGTCATGGTCATGCATGAGGGCCGCGTCACCGGCTTCCTCGACCGCGCCGAGGCGACGCAGATCAAGGTCATGGAACTGGCAGCCCAGTAAATTCAGGCCCAACGGCCACCAGGGAGGTAATCATGAGCACGAATTCCGCAGCGCAGGCACAGGCCGCAGCGCAGAAATCTGCCCGCCGGCTCCCGCCGGAACTCAACATCTTTCTCGTCCTCATCGGCATCGCGCTGGTCTATGAAGTCCTCGGCTGGATCTTCGTCGGCCAGAGCTTCCTGATGAACACCCAGCGCCTGACGATCATCATCCTCCAGGTCGCGGTCATCGGAATCATCGCGGTGGGCGTGACGCAGGTCATCATCACCGGCGGCATCGATCTGTCGTCGGGCTCGGTCGTCGGCATGACGGCGATGTTCAGCGCCTCCCTCGCCCAGGCCTCCACCTGGCCGCGCGCGCTCTATCCCTCACTGACCGACCTGCCGGTCATCGTGCCGCTCGCCGTCGGCATCGGCGTCGGCCTGCTCGCCGGCATCATCAACGGGCAGCTGATCGCCAGGACCAAGATCCCGCCCTTCATCGCGACGCTCGGCATGATGGTGTCGGCGCGCGGCATGTCCAAGTGGTACACGAAGGGCCAGCCGGTCTCCGGCCTTACCGAACAGTTCACCTTCATCGGCACCGGCATCTGGCCCGTCGTCATCTTCCTGGTCGTCGCCGTGATCTTCCACATCGCGCTGCGCTACACGCGCTACGGCAAGTTCACCTATGCCATCGGCGCCAATGTGCAGGCCGCGCGCGTCTCCGGCATCAATGTCGAATCGCATCTCGTGAAGGTTTACGCCATCGCCGGCGCGCTGGCCGGCCTCGCCGGCGTCGTCACGGCGGCGCGCGCCCAGACGGCCCAGGCCGGCATGGGCGTGATGTACGAACTCGACGCCATCGCGGCCACCGTGATCGGCGGCACCTCGCTTGCCGGCGGCGTCGGCCGCATCACCGGCACGGTCATCGGCACCGTCATCCTCGGCGTCATGACCTCGGGCTTTACCTTCCTGCGCGTCGACGCCTACTATCAGGAAATCGTCAAGGGCGTGATCATCGTGGCCGCCGTGGTCGTCGACGTCTACAGACAGAAGAAGCGTAAGACGTGATTTAAAAGAGCGAATAGGGAGTAGCGAATAGCTATGCCTTTTCAAAAACTATTCGCTATTCCTACTCGCTACTCACTCACATGAGGACAACATGACTGTAAGATTTGGTCTTCTCGGCGCCGGCCGTATCGGCAAGGTCCATGCCAAGGCCGTGACCGGCAATCCGGACGCCAGGCTGGTCGCGGTCGCCGATGCCTTCCCGGCGGCGGCCGAGGCCATCGCCCAGCAATATGGCTGCGACGTGCGCACGATCGAGGCCATCGAGGCAGCAAGCGACATCGATGCCGTCGTGATCTGCACGCCGACGGACACCCATGCCGATCTGATCGAGCGCTTCTCGCGCGCCGGCAAGGCCATCTTCTGCGAAAAGCCGATCGATCTCTCGGTCGAGCGCGTCAGGGCTTGCATGAAGGTGGTCGAGGAGACCAAGGGCAAGCTGATGGTCGGCTTCAACCGCCGCTTCGATCCGCATTTCATGGCCGTGCGCAAGGCTATCGACGACGGCCGCATCGGCGACGTCGAGATGGTGACGATCACCTCGCGCGACCCGGGCGCCCCGCCGGTGGACTATATCAAGCGGTCGGGCGGCATCTTCCGCGACATGACGATCCATGACTTCGACATGGCGCGCTTCCTGCTCGGCGAAGAGGTGGCAACGGTTTCGGCAACTGCCGCCGTGCTGGTCGATCCGGAAATCGGCAAGGCCGGCGACTATGACAGCGTCTCCGTCATCCTCCAGACGAAGTCCGGCAGGCAGGCCATCATCTCCAACTCGCGCCGCGCCACCTACGGCTACGACCAGCGCATCGAGGTGCACGGCTCCAAGGGCGTCGTCTCGGCCGAAAACCAGCGCCCGGTCTCCATCGAGATCGCCAATGGCGACGGCTATACGCGCCCGCCGCTGCACGACTTCTTCATGACCCGCTACACGGAAGCCTATGCCAACGAGATCGCGAGCTTCATTGCTGCAATCGAGAAGGGCGCCACGATCACGCCGTCCGGCGCCGATGGCCTTGCGGCCCTGCTGCTCGCCGATGCCGCCGTGAAATCCGTGGAAGAGAAACGGCAGATCGCCGTCGCCTGACGGCCGTCTCCTCCCAAGCAACTGGCCGGGCGCTTCGTCGTCCGGCCTTTTTTGTCGGGCGTCATTCCGCGGCCTTGGCCGCGATGATGTCGTGATCCATCTCCGCAAGCGCGCGGGCGAGATGCCCTTCCAGCGCCAGCGTTGCCTCCTCCGGCACGATGGAGATCGGCGGCGCGCCGAAAAGGCGGACCTGCTGCGATTGCGCAAGCCCCTCCTCCACGCCGCGCTGCATGAGATCGAAGAAACGCGTGCCAGGCCCGGTGATGGCGATCGGCATGGTCTCGTAGAGGCTCACCATGCGCGACAGCCCCTGCCCCAGCGCAAGGCCCGCCTGGCGGAAAGCGTATTCGGACATGCGGTGGCCCTGGCGGGCCCTGAGCGCGATCTTGTCCATTTCCGCGAGCGGCACGAACTTGGCCGGGATGGTATCCGGCGGCACTTCGAACGCGGTGCGCAGGATGCCGTAAAAGCCCGCGGAGGCCTCGATGCAGCCCTGCGCGCCGCACCGGCAGAGCTTGCCATCCGCCGAATTGAGCATATGGCCGAAATTCGGCGCCGTGACGCTCAGTTCGCCCATGTGATCGAAACGGGCGATGCCAAGTCCGATACTGTGCCCGAGCGACAGGGCCGCCACGGCATGCAGATCGTTCACGCGCGCCTTTTCCATGCGCGAGGCCATGGCATGGGCCACCAGCAGCGTTTCGTTGCTGAGCAGGATCTTCGCCCGCCAGGCCGGCTGGAGCAGAGCGGCGAAATCGACCTGCTGCGCCCCGAAGACCGGCGACCAGACCAGCCGCGCCGATGCCGGATCGACAAGCCCCTTGCTGCTGATGGAGACGACGAGCACATCGTCGCGCCGGATCTGCGACCGCTCCACCAGCCTTTCAAGCGCCGCCACAAAGGAGGCCGCGAACGGCCCGGTCGAGACATCCGCATGATTGCGCGGCTCCTCGAAACGGTCGAGCAGCGTGCCGCCATAGTCGGCCAACGAATATTGCACCATATCGGACGAGATGCGCACGGCGATGAGATAGCCGGCTTCGCGTCGCTGCCCGAAGATGACGCGGGGACGTCCGCGCGAGGCCGCCGCCTGCTGTTCGCGGCGCTCCAGAACCTCCGCCCTCTCCAGATCCGCGGTGATGGCGGAGACGGTGGCGGATGCCAGGCCGGTATGCTGGGAAATGTCGGTGTGGGCGAGCGGGCCATGCCGGCGAAGCGATGCCAGAACGAGCGCGCTGTTTTGCTGACGCACAAGCTCCGTGCTCGATTTTGTCAGCATTTTCCGATTCCATTCGCTCTTTCAGGCGGCAACACATGCTCCTCCCAAAGCATCTGTCACGCTGTCGTTCAAGGCCTTCACGCCCTGGTTGACAGCTTGGAAAACTTCTGACATTTATTTTCTCGACTGTCGAGAAAAAAGTCCCGGCATTGTCGGGAGGGGCATCGAGGCAGTATTTTCGTGACCGGTCGTTGATGGGGCGGGAGGTTCGCCCGGCGGCCGGCGTTCACTTGGGAGGATATTATGAAGTCCGTTTTGAAGCTGATGGCAGGGGCTGCCATCATCGTTTCCATGCATTCCGCTGTTCACGCCAAGGACCTCGTGGTCGGCGTTTCCTGGTCCAACTTCCAGGAAGAGCGCTGGAAAACCGACGAAGCCGCCATCAAGGCCGCTCTCGAGGCGACCGGCGACAAGTACATTTCCGCTGACGCCCAGTCGTCGGCAGCCAAGCAGCTGACCGACGTCGAGTCGCTGATCGCCCAGGGCGCCAACGCCATCATCGTGCTTGCCCAGGACAGCGACGCCATCGGCCCGGCCATCGAGAAGGCCGCGGCAGAAGGCATCCCGGTCGTCGGTTACGACCGCCTGATCGAGAACCCCTCGGCCTTCTACATCACCTTCGACAACAAGGAAGTCGGCCGCATGCAGGCCCGCGAAGTGTTCAAGGTGAAGCCGGAAGGCAACTACGTCTTCATCAAGGGCAACTCGGCCGATCCGAACGCCGACTTCCTCTTCGCCGGTCAGCAGGAAGTGCTGAAGGAAGCGATCGATGCCGGCAAGATCAAGAATGTCGGCGAAGCCTACACCGATGGCTGGAAGCCGGAAAATGCCCAGAAGAACATGGAGCAGTTCCTGACGGCGAACGACAACAAGGTCGACGCGGTCGTCGCCTCCAACGACGGCACGGCCGGCGGTGCGATTGCCGCACTCGCAGCCCAGGGCCTTGCCGGTTCCGTTCCGGTTTCCGGCCAGGATGCCGACCACGCCGCGCTCAACCGCGTCGCGCTCGGCACGCAGACGGTCTCCGTCTGGAAGGACTCGCGTGAACTCGGCAAGCGCGCCGCGGAAATCGCAGCCCAGCTCGCCGGCGGCAAGACCATGGACGAAATCGAAGGCGTCACCACCTTCAACGGCGGCCCGAAGGGCGTCGAGATGAAGTCTGTCTTCCTCGCACCGCTGCCCATCACCAAGGACAACCTGAACGTCGTCATCGACGCGGGCTGGATCTCCAAGGAAGCAGCCTGCCAGGGCGTTGCAGCCGGCTCCGTCGCGGCCTGCAACTGACCGCCCGCATCCGGGCAACAAGCTGACCATTGACCAGGCGCCGCGACCCACACGTTGCGGCGCCTGTGCGAGATCGGCAGCGGGCGCGGGACGAGACGGCAATCGATCCTTGAAAAACCGCCCGGACGGATACGTTCAACAGACATGAGGGGAACGGCAAAGCCATGGCCGACATCACCACTACCGCCGCCAATCGCGCGCGATCGGCAAGCGAGAACCCGGTGAAGCGCTTCTTTCGCGCCACCGAAATCGACACGCGCCTGCTCGGCATGGTCGGTGCCCTGCTGATCATCTGGATCGGCTTCAACATCCTGTCGGGCGGCCTGTTCCTGACACCGCGCAACCTGTGGAACCTCTCCGTTCAGACCGCGTCCGTCGCCGTCATGGCGACCGGCATGGTGCTGGTCATCGTCACGCGCAACATCGATCTCTCGGTCGGCTCCATCCTCGGCTTCGTCGGCATGATCATGGGCGTGCTACAGGCCGAAATCCTGCCGCAGGTGCTGGGCTTCAACCACCCGGCAACCTGGATCCTCGCCCTTCTCGCGGGCCTGTTGCTCGGCGCGGCCATCGGTGCGCTGCACGGCGCGATCATCGCCTTCCTCAACGTCCCCTCCTTCATCGTCACGCTCGGCGGCCTTCTCGTCTGGCGCGGCGCCACCTGGTTCGTCACCAGCGGCCGCACGGTCGCGCCCATGGATGCCACGTTCCGCCTGATGGGCGGCGGCACCGAAGGCTCGATCGGCGCCACGGCAAGCTGGATCGTCGGCGCGCTGGCCTGCATCGCGATCGTCGCCACCATCATCAATTCGCGCAAGCAGCGCCAGCGCTTCGGCTTCCCGCAGCGGCCGATGTGGGCGGAATATTTCCTCACCGCCGTCGGTTGCGCGCTGGTGCTCGGCGCCATCGCCGTCGTCAACAGCTATCCCTGGCCGGTCGCCATCGCCCGCAAATATGCCGATGCCAACGGCATCGCCTGGCCTGACGGCGGGCTCTTCATTCCGCACGGCATCGCCATTCCCGTGCTGATCGCCATCATCGTCGGCATCGTCATGACCTTCATCGCCACGCGCCTGCGCTTCGGCCGCTACGTCTTCGCGCTCGGCGGCAACCCGGAAGCGGCCGAGCTCGCCGGCATCAAGACACGCTGGGTGACGGTCAAGATCTTTGCGCTGATGGGCATGCTCTGCGCCATCGCCGCCGCCATCTCCACCGCCCGCCTGAATGCCGCGACCAACGCGCAGGGCGAGCTCGACGAGCTCTACACGATCGCGGCTGCCGTGATCGGCGGCACGTCGCTTGCCGGCGGCATGGGCACAATCGCCGGCGCCATGCTCGGCGCCCTCGTCATGCAATCGCTGCAATCGGGCATGGTGCTGGTTGGCATCGATACCCCGTTCCAGCGCATCGTGGTCGGTATGGTCCTCGTCGTCGCCGTCTGGCTCGACACGGTCTACCGCGCCCGCGCCAAGTAAGGAGCCGCACCAATGACGGACACTCGTACGCCCCTCGTGGAGATGAGGAACATCTCCATTTCCTTCGGCGGCATCCACGCCGTCGACAACGCCTCCGTCGACCTTTATCCCGGCGAGGTCGTGGCGCTGCTCGGCCACAACGGCGCGGGCAAGTCGACGCTGATCAAGATCCTCTCCGGCGCCTACAAGCGCGACAGCGGCGACATCCTGATCAACGGCGAACCCGCCGACATCAACAACCCGCGCGACGCCAAGAAATACGGCATCGAGACAATCTACCAGACGCTCGCCGTCGCCGACAATGTTGACGCCGCCGCCAACCTCTATCTCGGCCGCGAGCTGCGCACCCCCTGGGGCACGCTCGACGATGTGGCGATGGAGGCCAAGACGCGCGAGGTGATGGGAAGGCTCAACCCGAACTTCCAGCGCTTCAAGGAGCCGGTAAAGGCGCTTTCCGGCGGCCAGCGCCAGTCGGTGGCGATCGCCCGCGCCATCCTGTTCAACGCCCGCATCCTCATCATGGACGAGCCGACGGCAGCGCTTGGCCCACAGGAGACCGCGCAGGTCGGCGAACTCATCAAGCAGCTGAAGAAGGAGGGTATCGGCATCTTCCTGATCAGCCACGACATCCACGACGTCTTCGACCTCGCCGACCGCGTCTCGGTGATGAAGAACGGCCAGGTCGTGGGACACGCCCGCACCGAGGACGTCACCAAGGACGAGGTGCTCGGCATGATCATCCTCGGCAAGGTGCCCGAAAAGGCCATCCCCGGCCCCGGCGCCATGCAGACCACCTGATCCACCCGACAACGGAAGCCGCCCCCGGCGGCTTCCGCCTCGCCGCCACAGCCAGCCATCAGTTCACCTTTTCTCCAATTTCCCGATTGAAGCCCGTCCCCACCTGGGCTAAGAACCCTTCATCGGACAGGCGATTCATCGCCCTGGATGCACCCGTAGCTCAGCTGGATAGAGTGTTGGATTCCGATTCCAAAGGTCACAGGTTCGAATCCTGTCGGGTGCGCCACTGAACTATTTGAAATCATTGATTTATCAGTTCTACATTGTCCTGGCGCTTCAAGAACCGTTCTCAAAGCTAAAGCCGAAGATACCCATCACCCGCACTTGGCCTACCCTCTGCAACCCCGGCCCGCGCCGGGCAGGCCAAGCGCTGATCGCCTACAGGGGGGTGAATATTGGACGCCGATAAGGGGTCAACATTCCGCGCCGATTGACACATCGCCTCGGCGAGCAGCTTCTTCAGCTTGGCATTCTCATCTTCCAAAGCCTTCAGCTTGCGGGCATCGGATACCTCCATGCCGCCATACTTGGCCTTGTATTTATAGAAGGTCGCCTCGGATATTCCGTGCTTGCGGCAGACATCAGCCGTTCTCTGGCCGCTCTCCTGCTCCTTCAGCATTCCGATAATCTGCTCGTCCGTAAACCGTGCACGCCTCATTCCGTCCGTCTTCTTGATACGACGGACTCTACCAAAATCTGGAGGAAGTTCAGGGGCTCAGGTCAATTGCCGGTAGCGCATCCCGAGACGCCAGCATCGTAGATAGCCAACCGGATCCAACGAGAATAACAACTGTTGCGTGCCGGCTACAGCAAATCGGCGTTATCGGGGTTAGAAGCATCGAAACGCAAGCCGGCCAAGGGGGAATCAACGAATGCGCAAAGCAGTACTTTCGGCAGTTGCCATGTCTCTGATGACGATGAGCGCCTACGCGGCGGACATGGCGAGTCCGATGACCTCTCCCGAAGCTGACTATGCAACGCCGTTCCAATGGTCCGGCGCCTATGTTGGTGCCGATATCGGTCATGGCTGGCTCAACGGCGATTTCTCCGCTCTCGGAACGACCATCAGCGAAGATTTCAATGGCGCGACGCTTGGGGGCTTTGTTGGCTACAACTGGCAGTTCTCAAACGGCTTCGTGACCGGCGTCGAGGGTGATGTATCGTACAACTGGAATGACAAGGAATTCAACAACGGCGAGTCCGGCACGGAGTGGGCCGGGTCGGTGCGGGGCCGGGTCGGTTTCGCGATTGACCGCGCGCTCGTTTATGGCGCTGGCGGCTGGACCGCAACACGCGGATTCGTCAAGGACATTCCGTCGGGCCAGGAATTCTCGAAGACTTTCAGCGGCTGGACCATCGGCGCAGGCGTCGAATATGCGGTTACCGACAACGTCTTTGTCCGTGGTGAGTATCGCTACAACAACTTCGGCGATAAGGACATCGACGTCGGTCCTGGCATCATCAACGTCGACTTCGACCAAAGCGTCGTCAAATTCGGCTTGGGCGTAAAGTTCTAAATTCCTCGCAGGACTTCAATGTTAACCCCGCTTCGGCGGGGTTTTCCGTATTGCACGCAACCGCCAGCCAGCCACGACTTCGGCAGCCACCCTCGTGGCATTGCGCGAGGCCATGCATCATCGTTGCAGCTCGTCTACATCGCGTTCACACTGTCTACACATAAATACCAGTCGCCAGCAGCGCCACGAGGCTGATGAGCTGTAAGGATGGACAAGGCCATGCCCACCGTGATCAAGCGCCTGCCTGTCAGGGCGGCTCTTGAAACGCGGCGGTGGTGGTCGTCGGATCTCGTGACGGAGATATTGCCGGAGACGCTCCTTGGCTGGCATCGGCAGTTTTTGCCGCCGGCTCCGGTGCCATGCCGAATGCTTCTCTGAGCGTCGCCTCGCTTCTTTGGGCGAACCGTCGGGCCGCGTAACGACCCCAGGCAATGTTTTGCGGTGGCAGGGGACCGGTCAGGCGTTCGATGATCTGTTCCGGCGCGACGGCGATGTGCAGAAGGTTTTCCACCGTGCACAGACGGTGGGCAAGCGAGCCCTGCCGCACCACCACGGGTATGCCGAGCTGCACGGCCCGTCCCAGGATGCCGCTGGCATGATCGCCGGCGCGCGGATAGAAGCACCAGATCGCATCGCTCGCCGCGTAGGCGCCCAGCAGTTCGGCATGCGACAGCGCACGATTCACCGCGACACCGCCGGCCTCTTCCAGCACCAGAGCGTATTCGGCGATATCAGGCGAGACTTTGCCACAGGCCAGAAAGGTGAAGCGCTTCCGCAGGACGGAAAAGCGCGCGAAGGCGTCTGAAAAGAGATCGAAACCCTTGCCCCGGCTTTGTGTGCCGAGCGCCGTCATCACGAAGCGGTTTCCCGGCCGGCGTTCCCGACGCAGCTGCTCCACCGCCTCACGCTCCTCTTCCGTCACATCCCAGAGCTGGAAGTCGTATATCCAGTCGTCTGCGATCGTCGAGAAGGCCGGAAAGACATTGAACGGCACGATCGTGAGCGTGCGCACCGTTCGACAGCGCTTCATCGCGCGCAGCACCATGCGCCGAAAGCGGCAGCGCAGGCGCGGGGAAACGACAATCGGCATGGGCCGCAACAACAGCCCAACGGTCCGCCGGCCGGCCAGGGCGCGAACAAGGGCGACCAGGACATAGAGAAAGAATGTCTCCTCGACCGCGAGGAAAATCACCGCCGCCCGCGACAGGAAGAGATCGCGCACACGCCCGCGACGCGCACCGAAAAGCCGTTCCAGCACGTGCAGATAGGCCGGCCGGCGCCCCGTCTCGCTGTGTATGTAAACGACAGGACCGGCGGGACAGTCAGCCCTCCCGCCGGTCCGTTGCCGCCCCCCCAACCAGGCGCCCCACGCCCCCGTACTGTCCGACCGCGCAAGCGTACCCGACGCCGCCGGCTGTCCTGCGTCAGCCTGCATGCCTGTCCCCCGGATGTAGCGCAGCGTGCTTTTCGGCGCACACGAAAACCGCCCGGCACGCCGCGCCCCCGGCCTGCCGTCTAAATCAATTCATCCGAAGGCGAGACACCTTGGAATGCAACTTTCTCGCTAATACTGAGATTTTAACTTGTTTTTAACAAAGATCAAGCGCGTTCCACAACCTGGAAAGGCACGCCGTCGGATCGGGTTGCATGCTTGTCGCGCGCCGCCGCAGCGTCCATAAAGACCCCTCACCCAAGCAACCGAGATCCGCATGAACCTCAAGGAATTCGCCAGCCGTATCGGACTGTCAGCGACGACGATAAGCCGGGCGATGAGCGGCTATCCGGAAGTGCGGCCCGAAACGCGCGCGCGGGTGCTGGAGGCCGCCGAGAAGCTGGGCTACCGGCCGAACATCAGCGCGCAACGCCTTGCGACGGGCCGGGCCGGCGCCATCGGCATCGTGTTCCAGGGGGGCGGACGCTTCGGCCCGCATTCAAGCGAACTCATGGGCGGGCTGTCGACGCGCCTGCAACGGGACGGCATCGATATCCTCGTCTCGACCGTCGAGACGGAAGAGGAGGAAATGGCGGCCTACCGCCGGCTTGCCGCCAGCAAGCGGGTCGACGCGGTGATCCTCCATACGCCGGCCTGCAAAGACGAGCGCATCGCGCTGCTCCAGGCGCTCGGTCTTCCCTTCGTCGTGCACGGGAGAAGCGAGGCGGAAAAGCCCTTTGCCTTTCTCGACATAGACAATTTCGGGGCTATCGCAGAGGCGACGCGGTATCTTGCCGGGCTTGGCCATCGCCGCATCGCCCTCATCAACGGCGATACAGCAAGCACCTACGCCCGCGACCGCGAGGACGGCTATCGCACGGCGCTGGAGGAGCATGGCCTGACGCCCGACACCGCGCTGATGAGCCGTGGCGAGTTCACCGACGAAACCGGCTTCCGCCTCACGCAGGGCTTTCTCGCCCTATCCGCCCCGCCGACCGCGGTCATTGCGGGCTCCATGATGTCGGCGCTCGGTGCCATGCGGGCCATACGCATCGCGGGGCTCTCGCCCGGAACCGATATCGCGATCGTCGCCCATGACGACGTCTTTCCCTATCTCAGCCCCGATAACCTCGTGCCGGCCGTCACGACCACGCAATCGCCGATGCGTGCGGCCGGCGAGCGTATCGGCGACATGGCGCTGCGGCTGCTGCAAGGTGAACCACCGGAGGCGTTGCAGGAGGTCTGGCCGGTCGAGCTTATCGTGCGCGACTCCACGCGCCCTGCCCCGGCCTGAGATCACACCGCGAGTTCGCGCCGCTCCCTCTCGGTTTCCATGGCAAGATCGAGCACTTTCTGGAGGTCCGCGGCGTGGCGGAAGCCCGGCTCGATAGCGGTGCGCGCTTCAACCGCGGCGGCGAAGCGCTGGTAGTTGGTGAGGACGGTGCCCGCATCTATATCGCGCCAGATGGCCTTCTCGACATCCTCGCCCAGG
Source organism: Shinella sumterensis (assembly GCF_004514425.2). GTDB lineage: Bacteria > Pseudomonadota > Alphaproteobacteria > Rhizobiales > Rhizobiaceae > Shinella > Shinella sumterensis. The sequence goes on along the minus strand of NZ_MYFN02000002.1, from coordinate 434,875 downwards.
CAGCCGCGCAGCCTTGATCCTTCCGTCGAGTGCACCACCTCGAGCGCGCCCCTGTCGCCATGCATGCGCAGGCGCAACTCGTTGAGGTGGCCCGTCGCCCAGCGGCTGGCATGGATGACGCCGAGCGCACCGTTCGCGAAGTCGACGGTCATGGTGAAGCTGTCATTGGCATCGAGATCATATTCGCCGATGCGATTGTCCGGCGCCTTGTCGAAAGCCTTCATCCGGGCAAACACATGCTCCACATCGCTCGCAGCACCGTAGCTCGCGAAGTCGAGAATGTGGATTCCGACATCGCCGAGAACGCCGTTGGAACCGTGGCGCGTGGAAAGGCGCCAGAGCCACTGGCTCTCCGTGGCCCAGTTGCCCCAGGCCTTCGAGACCAGCCAGCTCTGGAGATAGGAGGCCTCGACATGGCGGACATGGCCGATCTCGCCGGCCAGAACCATCGTCCGCGCGACCTGGAGCGGCGCGACGTTGCGGTAGGTGAGGTTGACCATGGTGACCAGACCCGATGCCTCGGCGATGCGCGCCATCTCGTCGGCCTTGGCGTAGGTCTCGGCCAGCGGCTTTTCGCACATGACATGCTTTCCGGCGGCCAGCAGCGCCAGGGTGGTCGGGTGGTGCGCCCGGTCCGGCGTCACATTGGTTGCGGCATCGAAGCCGTTCCATGCGATGGCATCGTCCAGCGAAGTAAAGACATTGGGAATGTCGTGCATATCGGCAAACGCTTTTGCCCGCGAGGGATCCACATCGACGGCACCGACGAGGGTGACGCCTGGGATTGCGGCGAAATGCTGGGCATGGGCCTTTGCCATGCCGCCGGTTCCGAGAATGAGAAGACGCATGGAAACCTCAACGATATCCGGCTTCGCCGGCTTCATGCAGTTTGGGCCCGCGTTCCTCGATCGGCTCCAGCGCCTGTTCGACCGGCACGTTCGGCGCGTCGTGGATGGCCGCATAGGTGCCTTGCGGATTGAAGGCCCACTTGACGCCGTTGACCAGCACCTTCTGCACGGTGGCGTCGTGATAGGTCGGATAGGTCTCGTGGCCGGGGCGGAAGTAGAAGATGTTGCCGGCGCCGCGCCGCCAGGTCATGCCCGAGCGGAAGACCTCCCCGCCGGCAAACCACGAGATGAAGACCGTTTCGAGCGGTTCCGGCACCGAAAACTGCTCGCCATACATCTCCTCGTTTTCCAGGACGAAGTTTTCGCCCAGCCCCTCGGCGATAGGGTGACGCGGATTGATCACCCACAGGCGCTCGCGCTCGCCCGCCTCGCGCCATTTCAGCGCGCAGGGCGTGCCCATCAGCCGCTTGAAGATCTTCGAAAAATGGCCGGAGTGAAGGACGAGCAGCCCCATGCCCTCCCAGACGCGCCTGGCCACACGCTCCACCACCGCATCATCGACGGCACCGTGGTCCTTGTGGCCCCACCACAGAAGCACATCCGTCTCGGCAAGGCGCTGTTCGCTGAGGCCGTGTTCCGGCTCCTGAAGCGTGGCCGTCGTGGCTTCAATGGCGGCATCCCTGTTGAGCGCGTCGGCGATCGTGTTGTGCATGCCGTCGGGATAGATCGAGCGTACGATCTCGTTCGTCTGCTCGTGGATGTTTTCACCCCATACAATGGTGCGTATCGCCATGTGTCGTTCCTCTGAAGCCAAAATTGAAACCGCTTTCAATTTTCCCGAATCGTTAGAACCAGTCCCGATTCTTTGCAAGCGGGATGCCCTGCGGATTCCGGTATCCTTCAGTGGAATGTCGACTTGGAGAAAAGGTTCAGCACAAGAACGCCGGCAATGATCAAACCGAGGCCGACAAGGGCCGCCGGATCGAGCTTCTGGCCGAAGAAAAAATAGCCGACGAGCGAGATCAGAACGATGCCGAGACCGCTCCAGATTGCGTAGGCGATACCCACGGGCACATAGCGCAGGCTCCAGGACAGGAAGAAGAAGGCGATGGCGTAGCAGACGACCATCGCCATGGTGGGAACGAGGCGGGTGAAATGCTGCGCGGCCTGCATGGCGGAGGTGCCGAGCACCTCGAAAACGATGGCGACCACGAGGACGGCGTAGACGATGGCGGGGTTCATGGCTTTGCTCCGGCGCGCAGGCGCCAACAGAAGATCAGAGGCGGGACATATCCAGCAACCGCTTCAACAGGGTCGCCCGCATCGCAGTGTCTATGACCGACACGCCGAGCAGGTCGTCGAGCCACAGGCCGTCCACCGCGTAGCGGGCAAGCGTGGCATCGAGTGACGAGTCCGTACCGACATTCTCGACAAGATGCCGGTCGAACCATTCCCGCCAACGGTCGCGCAGATGCGGCTCGGAAATCAGCGCAACGGTCAGCACCTTCCACCTCTCGCCGTCCTCCAGCCCTTCCGGCTGGAAGAAGGCGGCGATATAGGCGCGCGTGAACCGGCCCTTCGGCTCCGGATCGACCTTCATCCGCTCGGCCAGGACCCGATCGAGGCTCTGCGTCACATCGTCGAACAGGCCATCGAGCAGCGAAAGCTTGTTGGGGAAATGATGCAGCAGGCCGCCCTTGCTGACGCCTGCGGCCTGGGAGACTGCATCGAGCGTCACGCTCGCCGGCCCTTTTTCCAGCGACAGACGCGCTGCCACCGCCAGCACCTGCCGGCGGACGGCCTCGGGATGTTTCTTTCGATGATGTGCCTTGCTCATGAGAAAACATACCGTCTGGACGGTTTTCTGTCAATAAAGCCTGTACGGACGCGCTGACGCGCGCTTCGTCGCAGGCATCGCGCCGCCATTGTCAGCCCCGCGAGCAGGCGCTAAGACCGACCAAACGGAAGAGCACCATGACGGACGAACCCGACGGTCAGGGACGAGAGACGATCACGCTTTACGAGGCGGTCGGCGGTGACGCCGGCGTGCGCGCGCTGACGCGTCGTTTCTACCAGTTGATGGATACCTTGCCGGAAGCTGCGCGGTGCAGGGCCATCCACCCGGCGGACCTCACCGGCAGCGAGGAAAAGCTCTACGAATACCTGACGGGCTGGCTTGGCGGCCCGCCGCTCTATAGCGAAAAGCGCGGGCATCCGATGCTGCGCCGCCGGCATTTCGATGCGGCGATCGGCCCGGCGGAGCGCGACGAATGGCTGCTCTGTTTCGTGCAGGCGCTGGAGGAAACAGTGCCGAGCGAGGGCCTGCGGAAAATCATTCTCGAACCGGTAACGCGCCTCGCCCACCACATGCAGAACCAGGATTGAACCCGGGATTGAACCAATGTCGTTTTCGTTTCGCTCGACGAGTCTTCTGATCGCCGGCCTCATGGGCCTCACCGGCATCGTGGCGGCGGCCGCCGCCTCCCATGGCAGCGATCCGCGCCTGATGGCGGGCGCGTCGGCCATGTGTCTCGCCCATGCGCCCGCACTGATCGCGCTCTACGGCGCTTGGGGGTCCGTGCGCACCGCGCCGGTTGCCGCCCTTCTGATGATTGTCGGGACCGCGCTTTTCGCGGGCGATCTCGTCATGCGCCATTTCGCAGGCCACGGGCTGTTTCCGATATCCGCGCCCACCGGTGGCGTCATCATGATGGCGGGGTGGCTCGCCGTGGCGCTGGGCGCCTTCCTGCCGCACAACGACGCCTGATAGCACTCGTCCGCCAACGAGAAAGGCCCGGCGTCGTAACACCGGGCCATCGTGAATTGACGCTGATAAAGGTCACCTCAGGCGCCGACGACGGCGGTGAAACCTTCGAATTTCGGCGGGCCGAGATACATGGCCCTGTTGTCACCGGCGTTCTTGTGGGCCTGCCGGAAATTCTCCGATTTCGTCCAGGCAACAAAGTCGTCCTTGCTCGCCCACACGGTATGAGAGGCAAACAGCGTATAACCTTCCTCCGCATCGGTATCGCCGCGCAACAGGTGAAAGGTCTTGAAGCCGGGCATTTCGGCAAGGCTGGATTCTCGGCCCTTCCAGATAGTCTCGAAAGCCTCCTCGTGGCCGACGGCGATGCGAAAGCGGTTCATGGCGACGAACATGCGGGACCTCTCAGTGCTTTTCCCGCCGCAGGCGATGCGGCACGGGGAAAGCTACGACATTGTCGTTGCGCGCATCAAGACCAGGTTGGCCCTCGAAACCGGCTGCGCGGACGGGACGGACATTCCGGAAGGGGAACGCCGTCACATTGTCGCTCTCAAGCATCTCCGCCCGGTTCGCCATCCATTCGTAGAGTTCCGGCACGAGGCCGTCGCCATTCTGGGCAGCGAGCTTGTGAAGGCCGATCATCATGAAGGGCTCGGGTCTCTCGTCACTCACTGCACGTTGTCTCCCTGGCTCATGCTCTGCAAGGCGCGCTCGAAGGAGGATTTGCTGCCGTTGCGCAGCGGCACGAAGGCCTTCTCCCACTTCTTGCAGCCCGTCTTCACGCGGATGCAGGCATCGTGGCTGATACAGTCGATGGGGCAGAACACGCAGTCGACCGAGGGCAGTACATTGTCGATGCGGGAAACCGCCTCGCGCAGACCGCCGTCATGATGGATGAGGTTGGCGCCGTAGGAGCTTGCGATCTGTCTGAGATGCGCAACCTGGCAATCGCGGCCGCCGACATACAGGAAGCTGCGCCCCTTCAGTTCGGCCTTGCCGTCCGACTTCTGGTCGGTCTCGACGTCCCGGCGGGCCTGATGCTTCTGCCTGTTCTTCTCACGCATGGCTTTCCTCTCCGCTTCACCCGTCCTGCGCTTGATGGTGGTCACTTCCACGCTATGCGGCGCCTTTACCTCGGCCTGCACCGTGGCATCCACCACTGCCGGGGCAACCGCGTCCGCTGCTGCCGCCATCTGCTTCCTGAGCGCGGCCAACTGGCGTTCCAGGTCGGCGATACGCCGGTCACGCTCGGCAATCTTCGCCTTCAGGATCGATTCCATACGCCCCGCAGTCATTCCGTTCATGCAACATCCCCTTTGGTACTCTGCCGCTGCAGAGCCTCAGTCGGACGCAACCTACAAAACTTGATTTTCATAGTAAAGTATAAACATGACCATAAAACTCATATTTTCTGGCAAAAGAATCCCGCCTGTCGCAGGACGGCGGGATAACAGCGTCAGTTGAAGACGATCGGGACCGTAAACGCCCAGGACGAACGCCCGGCCGCCTCGGGAATCTTCGCGAAGGGAGCAGCACGCATCACGGCCTCCACGGCCGCATTGTCCAGCGCGCCGCTGCCGGAACTGCGCGCAACCCTGACGCCGCTCGCCTGACCGCCGGCCCCCACGGTGAAGCTCACCACGACGCTACCGCGATCACCGCCCGACACGCGTCGCTTGGCGCGGTTGATCTTGCTGCGCACCTTGCCGGGATAGTTGCTGACGGCGGCGTTGCCGGCCATCGACGAGTTGCCCTTCTTCTGGCCGCCGACAGCGCCCGCCGTCACATCGGCGGAACCATCCACCTCGCCACGGGTCGCATTTTCCCGGGCCTTGCCGTCCTCGCCGGCCTTGCGCACGACCTTCTGCTTGGGCTTCTTGCGCTCCACCTTCTTGGCCGGCTTTTCCTTCTTAACCTCGGGAACCGGCTTGATCTCGCGCTCGGGCTCGATTTCCGGCTTGATCTCCGGAATCGGCACGGCCGCGATCTCGACCTCCGCTGAGGGAACGATCATTTCCTCGACCGGCTGGGAAACGATCGGCTCGACGGGCGCGATCTCGCTTGTATCGGGCGTGACTTCCGTCGGCTGGATCTCGGCCACTTCCTGCCGCTCGGGCTCCGTGACCTCGGGCTGGATGGTCTCGGGCGTGATCGTGTCGTCGGGCTTGCCCGATTCGACCGCCTCGAATGCGCCATTGCCGAGCATCGCCACCTCGGCGACGACGCCGCCGGCAACCAGCGCCTCTTCCTCCGGCGGTTGCGGCGCCATGGTGAGGATTGCAGCCGCGCCCGCGTGAGCAAGCAGGGAAAGAATGCCCGCACCGCCCCAGAGCCACTTGCTTCCAGCCATCACGTCACCCGTATTTCCGTTTCACGCATCGCGACGCGTCATGCACCGCGCACTCGCCTCAATACCTTCGGCTCAACCGTCGAGACCGGCAGGCGCCTTGCTGCGCGTGACAATGCCATCCATGCAGCGGCCCTTATCAAGCCCTTCGCCCTCGCAGACCGGGGCGTCGTTGACCAGCAGGTTCTTCACCGTCTCGCACTTGATGCCCGGCACGTCGAACTGGCGCACCTTGGACTTGCCGGCCGGCAGGTCACGGAAGTCGAGCAGCGCAAGGCGCTCCACCGTGCCCTTGTCATTGAAGATCACGAATTCGAACGACACCTTCGAAACGTTCTGTGCAAATCCGTTGCCGGCGACGAAGGTGAAGAGGCAGCCCTTCTGCGATGCGGCCAGCGCGTTCAACTCGATATCCAGCCCCTTGGCTGTTGCGGCCTCCTGGGCTGCGGCACCGGTGACGGCGGCAGCGGACAGCATCGCGGAAATCAGAAGGGTGCGTCGGATCATGGGTCTCGCCTGCTTCCTTGTCGGCCGGCTCGCGCGGCCATCGCCATTTCCACCAGCCCGAACAATTAACATGACTTCTTGAGACTGGTATTGCGTCAATAGATAAATATGAGTAAGCAAGTCAAGATAGTAAACACCAGAATTCCTGTCAAACCCCTGCTGCACCGAGAAAAATCCCGGGAAAAAAGCAGGCCCAAGAAATTGCAACACACATATCGACGAAGGCCGCGCCCAATGACCGATACGACCCGACCGACCCCTGCTGAAATCCGCGCCTTCCGCGCCGAAAATCCCAAGATGCGCGAGCGCGACATCGCCGCCCAGCTCGGCATTTCGGAAGCGGCGCTCGTGGCGGCGGAAGTCGGGCTGACGGCCGTGCGCATCGATGGCGACGCCAACCGCTTCCTGGAGCGCTCCGAAGCGCTGGGCGAGGTCTTGGCGCTGACCCGCAACGAGAGCGTGGTGCACGAAAAGATCGGCGTCTTCGAGAAGATCAACACCGGCAAGCATGCCTCCATCGTGCTCGGCGAGAACATCGACCTGCGCATCTTCCCCGGCACCTGGGCGCATGGCTTCGCCGTGACGAAGACCGACGGCGACCAGGTTCGCCGCAGCCTCCAGTTCTTCGACAAGGCCGGCGATGCGGTCCACAAGGTGCATCTGCGCCCGGCTTCCAACCTCGATGCCTATGAGGCGATCGTCGCCGACTTCCGCCTGGACGACCAGTCGCAGGAATTCGTCGAGGTCATCTCGGAAAAGACCGTCGAGACCGGCCCGGTCGACGTGGAGGCGCTGCGCGAAAACTGGAGCGCGATGACGGATACGCACCAGTTCTTCGGCATGTTGCGCAAGCTCAAGATCGCCCGTCAGGATGCCGTCCGCAGCGTTGGTGAAGACTTCGCCCATGAAGTGCGCGCCGATGCCGTGAGCGCCCTGTTGCATGCCTCCGCCGAACGGGGCGCCGATATCATGTGCTTCGTCGGCAACCATGGCACGATCCAGATCCACACCGGCCCCGTCCACAACATCCAGCCGATGGGCCCTTGGATCAACGTCATGGATCCGACCTTCCACATGCACCTGCGCACCGATCACGTCGCCGAATGCTGGGTCGTGCGCAAGCCGACCAGCGACGGCCATGTCACGTCGCTCGAGGCCTACGATGCCAGCGGCGAAATGATCGTGCAGTTCTTCGGCAAGCGGAAGGAAGGCATGACGGAGCGCGCCGCCTGGCGCGAGATTCTCGAAAGCCTGCCGCGCCCCGACAGCGCCGCCGCCTGAGGACCTTTCGCCGCAGGATCACCACCCGAGGATAAGACCATGAGCAAGAGCTTCGACTTCCGCCGCGCCCGCCCCTGGGAAGTGGCCCTGACCGTCTTCGCGCTGTCCGCCCCGCTGCTTCTGCCCTTGTCGACGGCGGGCTCGCAAGGCTTCGTCCGCCAGGCGGTCGCCCAGGAGATGCAGCAGGTCGACACCTCCAAGGTGGTGGTGATCGGCGGTGCGCTCACCGAGATCATTTATGCGCTGGGCGAAGAAGGCCGCCTCGTGGCGCGCGATTCCACCAGCATGTATCCCAGGGAAGCCATGAAGCTGCCCGATGTCGGCTATATGCGCGCGCTTTCGCCCGAAGGCGTGATGGCCGTCAACCCGACCGCCATCCTCGCCATCGAAGGCAGCGGTCCCGCCGATGCGCTGGCGGTGCTGAAGAGCAGCGGCATTCCCTTCGAAACGGTTCCGGAAGGCTTCGACCGTGCGGCCATCCTGAAGAAGATCGATATCGTCGGCACCTTCCTCGGCGTGCCGGAAAAGGCGAAGGCGCTGGAAGAAAAGGTCGGCGCCGATCTGGATGCCGCCATCGCCGAAGCCGCCAAGCGGCCGGAAAGCGAGCGCAAGCGCGTCCTCTTCGTCCTGAGCTTCCAGAACGGCAAGGTCATGGCGGCCGGCGGCCACACGGCAGCGGACGGCATCATCGGCCTGTCGGGCGGCATCAATGCAACGGACGGCGCTTTCGAAGGCTACAAGCCGCTGACCGACGAGGCCGTCGTCAACGCCAAGCCGGATGTCATCATGCTGATGGATCGTCCGGGCCACGGATCGAGCGACGAGGAGGTCCTGAAGCATCCGGCGATCTCGCTGACGCCGGCCGCCGCGAACAAGGCGATCCTGCGCATGGACGGTCTGCACCTGCTCGGCTTCGGTCCGCGCACCGCTTCCGCCATCCGCGACCTCAACAAAGCACTGTACGGCAAGACCGGCAATGTCTCTCAATGATGCCTTGCGCAATTCTGCGCACGGTTCCCGCCTGATGCGCACCGCGCGGCCCCGCGCCGAAGGCGACAGGAGCGCGGTCGCCCGCCTGACGCTGGTCGTCCTCGTCGGGCTGTCCCTGATCGCGCTCGCGCTCTCCATCGCGACGGGCGCGTCCGATGCATCCGCGCTGCGCGTCATCGGCGCACTGCTCGGCGGCACCGAAGATACCGTGCTGAGCATGCGCGACCGCATCATCGTGCTCGATATCCGCATGCCGCGTGCGCTGCTCGGCTTCCTGATCGGTGCGGCGCTCGCCATGTCCGGCGCCGTCATGCAGGGGCTCTTCCGCAACCCGCTCGCCGATCCCGGCCTGGTCGGCATATCCTCCGGTTCCGCCCTGGGCGCGGTCCTGATGATCGTGCTCGGCGCCAGCGTGCCCGCCGGCCTCATGGCCTCGCTCGGCGCCTTCACCTTGCCGGCGGCTGCCTTTGTCGGCGGTCTCCTGACGACGCTGCTGCTCTATCGCATCGCCACGCGCGGCGGCCAGACGTCGGTCGCCACGATGCTGCTCGCCGGCATCGCCATTTCCGCGCTGGCCGGCGCCGTCACCGGCATCCTCATCTACATGGCCGATGACAAGCAGCTGCGCGACATCACCTTCTGGGGCCTGGGCTCGCTTTCCGGCATGACCTGGACGAAGGTCGCCGCCGCGGCGCCGATCATCCTGCTCGCCCTCGTCGTCGTGCCCTTCCTGTCACGCGGGCTCAACGCCATCACGCTCGGCGAGGCCGCCGCCTTCCACATGGGTGTGAAGGTCCAGCGGCTTAAATACACCGCCATCGTCGCCGTTGCCGGCGCGGTCGGAGCATCGGTCGCCGTCAGCGGCGGCATCGGTTTCGTCGGCATCGTGGTGCCGCATCTGCTGCGCCTCGTCATCGGCCCCGATCACCGCTATCTCCTGCCGGCGTCAGCCCTGCTGGGCGGCGTCCTGCTGCTCGGCGCCGATATGCTGGCGCGCACCATCGTCGCGCCGGCCGAAGTGCCGATCGGCATCATCACCGCGCTCGCCGGCGCACCCTTCTTCCTCTGGGTGCTGCTGCGCCATCGCGGACGCAACGGCTGGTAGGATACATGATCGACGCCAGAAACCTGACGGTCAGCCTCTCCGGCAAGACCATCGTGCACAGCGTTTCGCTGACCGCGAAAGCCGGCGAGATCACCGCAATCGTCGGCCCCAACGGCTCCGGCAAGACGACCACCATGAAAGCCATTGCGGGTGAACTGCCCAGCAAGGGCGAGATCACCCTGAACGGCCACGATATCCGCGCGCTCGAGCCGTGGCAGCTTGCCGTCAAGCGCGCCGTGCTGCCGCAGGCCGCAGCCATCGCCTTCCCCTTCACGGTGCGGGAGATCGTGCGTCTCGGCCTCACCGTCGGCCCCAACCGCCATGCCGAGCGCATCGACGCCATCACGTCCGAAGCGCTCGCCGCGGTCGATCTCGGCGGTTTTGCCGGCCGCTTCTACCAGGAGCTTTCCGGCGGCGAACAGCAGCGCGTGCAGGTGGCCCGCGTGCTCTCGCAGATCTGGGAGCCGGTGCTCGACGGCGAGCCCTGCTTCCTCATGCTCGACGAGCCCGTTTCCGCGCTCGATATCCGCCACCAGCTCACCATCATGCAGCTGGCCCGGCGCTATTGCGAGGGCGGCGGCGGCGTGATCGCGGTCATGCACGACCTCAACCTGACGGCGATGTTCGCCGATCACATGGTGATGATGAAGAACGGCAGCGTCGCCCATGCCGGCCGCCCGGCCGACGTCATGACGGACGATGCCATGGAAGCGGTTTTCGGCTGCCGCATGCGCATCAACGGCGTGCCCGGTCCGGGCGTGCCTTTTGTCCTTCCGCACACCGCCTCGTACTGATTTCTCGGAACCTTTTTGCGCCTGCCACGTTAAGTTGCCGGAAAACCGTTCCGCCAAGGGGGTGGAGCGCGTATCGCACGCGCCTGACGCAGGCGTCCGGAAAAGGAGAAACGGTATGGCCAACGGAATGTTTTCATCGCGCAAGAAGAGCATCCGCGAAGATCTGAACGACAAGGCAAGCGCCGTCGAAGACCAGATTGCCGAACTGCGCGAAGAGCTCGCCGCGCTGGCCCGCAGCATGGCCGACGATGCCGCAAGCGGCGCGAGCAGCATTCGCAAAAAGGCGCGCGCCGCCAAGGCGGATGCGCGCGATACCGTTCGCGGCCTGAAGAACCGCGCAGACACCGATATCCGCGACATGATCGCCGCCGGCGAGGATATTCTGGCGGAATTCCAGTCCCGCTACCAGGATTCCGGCCGCAAGGCACGCGAAGCCGTGCGGGAGCATCCGCTGGCGACCCTCGGCATCGCTGCTGCCGCCGGTTTCCTGCTGGCCGGCCTGCTGCGCCGCTGATCGAACACGTCTTTCAACGGGGAGGCCGCGCGGCTTCCCCGCCTTGTTAGTTTGCGGAGCGCAAAAGCATGCTGTCACTGGGGGCTGTTCTCGTCCAAAATCTCGTCAGCCGCGTCACCGACCGGGTCGACGAGACCGTGGACATCGCCAAGCGAAGTGCAATCGCCGGCCTTGTGATCGGGCTGCTTCTGCTGACTGCCTATGTCCTGACGATCGTCGGCGCTGCCATCCTGCTTGCGCGGCATTACGGCGCCGGCCCTGCCCTGTTCGGACTGGCGGGCGGCTTTCTTGTCCTGGCGCTGATCATTCTCGGCATCGTCGCCGCCCGCAACAAGCGCGAGCGGGAACTGCGCCGCCTGCGCCGGCAACAGCTCGCCGCACGCCGTGACCTCATGGCGGCTGCCGCCACCATGGCGACACGCAAACCCTTCGCCGCGACGGCCATCGCACTCGCGCTCGGTTTCATGCTCGCTCCGAAATCCCGCCGCGACGACGACTGAGCATTGCATTTCCAAAAAAGCGTGAGGTTTAAAGCGGCAGCCGTATGACTGCCGTTACGCCTTGCGGCAGATATTCCACATGAACGCTGCTGCCGAGGATCTTGTCGAGGCTGCGCTCGATAAGCACGGAGCCGAAGCCGCGACGAGACGCGGGAGCGACCGGCGGGCCGCCCATCTCATGCCAGGTCATGTTGAGCACGCCCTGCCCTTCCTCGGCAACGACACGCGCGGTGATGACCACCTTGCCCGACGGAACCGAGAAGGCACCGTATTTGCGCGCATTGGTCGCCAGTTCATGCAGCACAAGACCGAGGCCGACGGCCTGGTCTGGCCCGAGCTGCACCTCGTCCTTGTGGATTTCCACCTGCTGGTCGAAATCGATGGCATAGGGCGCGATCTGCTTTTCGAGCAGCATTTTCAGCCGGATGACGCCCCACTCATGATCGCTGAGCAGCCCGTGCGCCTCTGAGAGCGATTGCAGGCGCCCGGCAAACGCGTCCATGAAGGCCGCCGGATCGCTCGTCTGGCGCAGCGTTTGCCGCGCGAGCGATTGCAGCATGGCCAGCGTATTCTTCACGCGATGATTCAATTCACGCAGCAGAAGGCGCGTGCGGTCCGTTGCGATCTGCGCATCGGTCACATCCACGTTGATGCCAAGGAAAACCGTCGGTTTGCCGTTCGCATCGCGCTCATGCACCCGCCCGCGCCCTAGAAGCCAACGACCGGACTTGGCGGTGCGGAAGAGACCGTCATATTCCTTGCCGGAGGCCAGCGCCCGGCGCAGCCGCCCGATGGCGAGCTTGCGGTCGGCGCCGTGGACGGTCATGAAGAACTTGCGCGCACTGAGCGGGCGCGCAGGCTGCACGCCGAACATGCGATAGAACGTGTCGTTGCCCGAGATGAGCCCTGTCGAAATATCCCAGAGCCAGCTTGCGACATTGGCCGCATCCAGCGCCAGCGCATGGCGCTTCTCATCGCGCGAAATGGCCTCCGCCGCGAGCGTGCGGCGGCGGGTCTCTTCCTTAAGCTTGATCAGCGATGCCGCGAGCGATGCAAGCTGCTCCAGCCGCTGTAACAGATCCGCAGGCCAATCAGGGCGGGCAGCCACATCACCGACGAAAACGGAGCCGACCGGCCGGCCGTCGATCATGATCGGCGCACCCGCGTAGGACAAGAGATCGGGCGCACCACCAAGGGTCTCGATATCGGAGAAGCGGGGGTCAGCGCCGGCATCCGGCACCAGCAGCGCATCACCGCCGTGGGCCATGAGAGAGGCGTTGAAGCTCCGCTTCAAAGGCGCCCGTATCTCCGACGTGCCGAGCCGCGCCAGAAAACACTGGTCCTGATCAGCAAACAGGCTGACGACCGAAACCGGCGCGGAAACGAACCCTGCTGCAAGTGTGACGATGCCGTCGAAATCGGCGTCGGGGCCGAAGAATTCCGGCATCGCATTGCCGAGCGCCGGCAAGCGGTCTGGAACGTCCAGAACCGCGGCGTCAGCGATAGGCAATGCTTGAACTGTGTTCTTCATACACCTTCTCGTCAGGCAATCGCGTATCGCGCCGAGCGCACCCGAAGGCCCGGCACAGCCGCGTTTCGCCTACCCCTCTACCTTCCCCGTCATCGTGACGGCACCCCCCTCACCATCTCACGATGCAAAGGCGCGCGATGTGATCGGCGCCGACACGGCATCGGGACCGTAGTCGCTCTCCCCGCTCACCTGAAGGAGCTCCTGCAGGCGCTGCCGGGCACGATTGACGCGGCTCTTGATGGTACCGAGCGCGCAACCGCAAATCTCGGCCGCCTCTTCGTAGGAGAACCCGGACGCGCCGACAAGGATAATCGCTTCGCGCTGCTCATCCGGCAGCTTTTCCAGCGCTTTCTTGAAGTCCTGCATGTCCAGGGAGCCGTACTGCGAGGGATGCTGGGCCATATTCTCCGTGAAGACCCCGTCGGAATCCTGCACCTCGCGGCCGCGCTTGCGCATCTTGCTGTAAAGTTCGTTGCGCAGGATCGTGAAGAGCCAGGCCTTCATGTTCGTGCCCATCTCGAACTGTTCCTGTTTCGCCCAGGCTTTCATGATCGTGTCCTGGACGAGGTCGTCGGCCTGATCGTGCCGGCCGATCAGGGAGATCGCAAAGGCGCGCAGGCTGGGAAGAACTGCCAGCAGTTCCCGCTTGAACGTGGTCGGTTGCTCCATATGCGTGCCCTCACTCGACCCGCTGGGCGCTGTTTTCAACAGCGTCGAGCTTTTCGAGGAGATCCAGAAACTTCTGTGGAAGCGTCTCCTCCTGCACCGAATGATAGAATGCACGCAATTTCACCGCGATCTGCGCATTGGCGCCATTCACCTTCGCGGGAGGCTGTCTCGTTTCTTTTTTCTTTTCCAAGCTATTCACTCACGGCCCACTTTCGTTGTCCCAGGCGCCCGTCAGGCGGATTTGGCTTGGAAATGCCCGGCATTGAAAAAAGTTCCATGGTTCGGAACCTAATTTCGGCGAGCGCGTTCATGCCGTCAACTGCGATTGTCGCAATTCCAAGAACAGGGGATAAATCATGCCGATTTCCGACCGCATCGGGCCACACCTGCCGGCGCTGCGCCGTTATGCGCGCGCGCTCACCGGAACCCAGTCCTCCGGCGATGCCTATGTGGCCGCAATGCTGGAGACGATCCTCATCGATCCCTCCACCATGGCGGAGAGCGGCGACGACAAGAAACGCCTCTTCTGCCTTCTCAGCCGCATCATTTCCTCGCTGCCGGTCTCGATCAGCCGCGGCAGGGATGCACCGCTGCCGGGCGTCGCAAACCCCTTCGACCTCTCCACCGTTCCGCCGCTCGCGCGCCAGGCCTTGCTTCTTGCGACCGTCGAGGGCTTCCCCGTCGAAGTCACCGCCGAAATCCTCGATCAGGAAATCGAAACCGTCAGGCGCCTGCTCGACGCAACCTTCGCCGATATCGCGGCACAAGCCGAGACCGGCATCATGATCATCGAGGACGAGCCCCTCATCGCGCTCGATCTCGCGCATATGGTCAGCGGCATGGGCCACCGCGTCGCCGGCATCGCCCGGACGCAGAACGAAGCCGAGGCGCTGTGGCGCGACAGCCAGCCGGGCCTCGTGCTCGCCGACGTGCGGCTCGCCGATGGCTCCTCGGGCATCGATGCCGTGAACACCATCCTGTCGAGGGTGGACATTCCCGTCATCTTCATCACTGCCTATCCGGAACGCCTGCTCACGGGCGAGCGGCCGGAACCCGCCTTCCTCGTCTCCAAGCCGTTCGATCCCGAACAGGTGAAGGTACTCATCAATCAGGCTCTCCTCTTCACGCCGCAGCCCCGCGTAGCAGCTTGATCCTGCTCCCGGACAAGCTGTAGCGGCGGCGCGGCTGGGCGGCGGTGGGATGGCACGCCCACCGCCGCTTTTTGTTCGGGAATTTTTGTAAAAAAAACAGCCAGTGCCGTTGCGGCACTGGCTGCTTGACTGTCCACGAACCGGAGGGGGGACGGTCTCGTGGCCGTGAACCGGTCGAGGGCCTCGCATTTGGGGGATATGCGCAGACCGGTTACGAGGATAAGAACCCACGGCCCGGGATTTGGTTCCGTCGCTTTGCAGATTTATTGAGAAATTATGCGTCGAGGCTTTCGAGCTCCGCCCGGTGCCGGTGGAGCGCCAGGAACCGCTTGTAGTCGCTGTCATATCCGGCCTTGCGGGCGGGATCCGGCAGAAAGGCCGGGCCGCCCGGATACATGCCGGCGCCGGCTGCCGGGAGATCGGGATGCAGGCCGCCTGCCACGGCCGCGACCATGGCGGTGCCGAGAAGCACGGCATCCTCGGTTTCCGGCACGACGACACGGCAGCCCGTGACGTCGCGATAGAGTTCCATCAGCAGCGGGTTGCGCACATGGCCGCCCGCGACATGCAGCGTATCGAACCGATAGCCCCGCTCGCTGAAGGTTTCCAGGATATGCCGGATGCCGAGCGCAATGCCGACACAGGTCCGCCAGTACAGTCGGCAAAGACCATCGAAGGATGCGTCGAGCGTCAGGCCGCTGATGACGCCCAGCGCATGCGGATCAGCCAGCGGCGCGCGATTGCCGTGGAAATCCGGCAGCACATGCAGGCGCCCGGCGAGCGCGCCGCCCCCGTCCTCAAGCATCTTGCGAATGCGGGTGACGATGCGGGCATGGTTGTAAGTGGACGGCTCTCCGCCGGCGCTGTGCGAACGCACGATATGGTCGAGCAGTGCCCCGGTGGCCGACTGTCCTGCCTCGACAAGCCACCACCCGGGTAGCAGCACTTCGTAATAAGGGCCCCATGTGCCGTGGCCGAACTTCTTGTCCCGCGCAAAGGCTGCGATGCAGCTCGAGGTGCCCCCGATCAGCGCGAGCTGCGTTTCCATCGTTTCGGGTTGACCCGCGAAGGGACCGAGAAGGCCCAGCGTGCCGGCATAGGCATCGATGAGGCCGGTCGCCACGACGCAGCCGATATCGAGGCCGAGATCCGCCGCCGCCTGCGGCGTCAGCTGCCCGACGGCTTCGCCTGCGGGCAGGATATCGTGCGGCAGCAGGCCCCTGGGGTCCATGTCCTCCAGACCGATCGCCTGGAGAAAACTGTCGTTCCAAGGTTTCGCCTCATGGGAGAGATAGCACCACTTCGCCGTCATGGTGCAGCGCGAGCGGGCATTCGATCCCGTCGCGCGCCAGGTGATGAAGTCGGCGAGGTCGAAGAAATAGCCGGCCTGCGCCCATTGCGCCGGCTGGTGGCGCTTCAGCCACATCAGCTTGGGCATCTGCATTTCCGGCGACATCACGAAGCCCGAATGCGCCAGCACCGGATGCGCCGTTTCCGTGCAGATATCCGCCTCCTTGAGGGCACGGTGATCGAGCCAGACGATCGTGTCCCAGTTGTCATCCGCGTCGGAGACGGCAAGAGGCCGTCCCTGCGTGTCGCGCATGACAAGGGAGCAGGTGGCGTCCACGCCGAGCGCTGCGACCCGCGACGCAACCACGCCGCTAGCCGCCACCGCGCCCCTCACGGCGGCGCAGGTCGCCCTCCAGATGTCTTCGGAATCGTGTTCGGCGTAATCCGCAGCCGGCCGGCGCATCGCGATGGCATGGTCGGACCGGCCCAGCAAAGCACCGCTCCGGTCGAACACGCCCGCACGGGCGCTGCCGGTGCCGATGTCCACCGCAACGATCAGATCGCGCATCAATGCTCTTTCCCGTCGCCCTTTTCGTTGCCGACAAACTGTAACAATTCCCGCATGTCGTCAAACAGCGCGTCGGGTTCAAGGCGATAAAGAGCGTCGCGGTGCTCCGGGGAGCGCGCATGCGAGCCGCCGGTGAAGGCCACAACCCGCATGCCGGCCGACTTGGCCGCCGTAATGCCGGCCGGACTGTCTTCCACCACGACGCAGCGCGCCGGCTCGACGCCCATCGCAGCACTCGCATGAAGGAAAAGATCAGGCGCCGGCTTGCCGCGCGAGACCATGGTGGCACTGAAGATGTTCGGTTCGAACCGGTCGATAAGGCCCGTCACGGCAAGCGAGAGGCGGATGCGCTCGGGCTGGCTGGACGACGCCACGCAATGGGCGATGCCGAGCCTGTCGACCGTCTCGGCAATGCCGTCGATCGGCTGGAGTTCGGCACGGAAGCGCGCATAAAGCGCCGTGCGCATGGCTTCCAGAAAAGCCGCATCCACCGCAAGACCATATTCGTCATGCAGGATTTCCGACATGCTCTTGAGGCTGCGGCCGAGAAAGCGGGCATGCGCCTCCGCCTCGCTCATCACCACGCCTGCCGTCGCCAGCGCCTCGACGAGAACCGCAAGCGAGATCGGCTCGCTGTCGACAAGCACGCCGTCGCAATCGAAGATGACCAGTTCCGTCGGTTTGGCGGCCATGAGGTTCCGTTCCGTGTTCAGAGCCCCCTCCTACTTCCTGCCAAATGCGATGAAAAGGCCCGGATGGGCCGGGATCCTTCAATTTGCGAGATTGCCTTCCAGATAGCGCTTCAGGGTCGCCCGCGTTCCATCGCGCTGGAGGGTTTGCAGCGCGTCTGCAAAACGTCGGCGGAACAGATCGGAATCCGCCACCGACCCGAAAATCTCCTTCAATTCGAGGAACGCGGCCGGATTGTCCCTGGCGGCCAGGGCGGCCGCATGGATGCGGTCGATGTTGGGATCGTTGAAGCTGATCGCCTTGCCGCTGTCCGTCGTGCCGGCCAGATAATGGCACCACAGCGCCGAAACCAGTGCGAGACCGACGACATCCTCGCCGCGTGAAAGCCGGTCTGCGGTGGAGGGCAGGATGAATTTGGGCTGGCGGTTGGACCCGTCCTGCGCAAGCCGCGGAATGGTGTCGCCGATCTTGGGGTTGGAGAAACGATGCTCGATGAGCGCGAAATAATCGTTGAGGTCGGTGTCCGGCACCGGCGGGATGACCGGAATGATCTCCTCGCGTTCCAGCTTGGCCAGGAAGGCGCGGATATCGGCATCCTCCATCGCCTCGTGCACGAAATGGATGTCGAGCAGCGCGGCGGGATAGGCGATGGCCGCATGGCCGCCATTGAGGATGCGGATCTTCATGTGCTCGTAGGGCGCGACGTCAGCCACGAACTGCACGCCGACCTCTTCCAGCGCCGGGCGTCCCTGAGGGAAATTGTCCTCCAGCACCCATTGCTTGAATTCCTCGCAGAAGACCGGCCAGGCATCCGCAATGCCGTATTCGTCCGCGACGATGCCGATCTCGCGCGAACCGGTGGCCGGCGTGATACGGTCGACCATGCCGTTCGGGAAGGCGACGCTGGCATCGACCCAGTCGGCAAGACCGGGATCGGAAAGCCGCGCGAGGCCGGAGACCGCCGCATGCGTAACCTCGCCATTGCCGGGAATGTTGTCGCAGGACATCACCGTATAGGGCGCGATGCCCTTGTCCCTGCGGGCCTTCAGGCCGGCGAGGATGAGGCCGAACACGGTTTTCGGCGCGCCGGGATCGGCCGCGTCCGCGGCGATGGCCGGGTGGGTCGGATCGAAGACACCGGACGCCGGGTTGATGAAGTAGCCGCCCTCGGTGATCGTCAGCGACACGATGCGGATGGCCGGATCGGCAAGCGCCGCGATGGTGGCGGCGGCATTGCCGGGTGCGAGATAATCGATCATCGCGCCGGTTACGCGTGCGCCGGACCTGTTGTTGTCCTGCTCGACCACCGTCGTCAGGAAATCCTGCCCGGCCAGCTTGTCGCGCATGGCCGCATCGGACGGAAGGACGCCGGCGCCGACGATCGCCCAGTCATGATCGCGGCCGAGGTTGAAGAGATCGTCGAGATAGATCGCCTGATGCGCGCGGTGGAAATTGCCGACGCCGAAATGCACGATGCCGGCCTTGAGGCTGCCCCGGTCGTAGGACGGCACGCTGGCAGTGCCTGAGACATCCTTGAGGGTAGCGAGCGACAGTTTCGTGGTCATGGTCATTCCTTCCGGTTTGCTCCGGTCAACGCTTGTGCAGGTCCGCCGCGAAGCGGTTTTCGCCCATCCGGCAGGCGCCCCTATCGGATTGCCTTGTCGCTTTCGTCGAAGCGGTGGATACGGCCGTCATCGGGGGTGAGATGGACGATGTCGCCGTGGGTGACGGGGAAATCCCCGTCGGCGCGGACGGTGAGCATGCCGACGCCCTCGACGTTGACATGCAGGAACGTGTCGGAGCCGAGGTGCTCGGCGACGCCGACGACGCCCTTCCAGGTGCCGGCATCCTTGGAGAGCCTGATATGCTCGGGGCGGATGCCGACGGTCGGCGCGTTCCACGGCTTTGCGGACTCGCCCTTGACGAAGTTCATGCGCGGCGAGCCGATG
Organism: Shinella sumterensis; assembly: GCF_004514425.2. Lineage (GTDB taxonomy): Bacteria > Pseudomonadota > Alphaproteobacteria > Rhizobiales > Rhizobiaceae > Shinella > Shinella sumterensis. The sequence goes on along the minus strand of NZ_MYFN02000002.1, from coordinate 415,377 downwards.
AAGCCGGCGACGAAGAGGTTGTCGGGCTTGTTGTAGAGATCGAGCGGCGAGCCGACCTGTTCGATATTGCCGGCATTCAGCACCACGATCTTGTCGGCCATGGTCATGGCCTCGACCTGGTCGTGGGTGACATAGATCATCGTGGTCTTCAGCTGGTGATGCAGTTCGCTGATCTCCAGCCGCATCGTGCCGCGCAGCGCCGCGTCGAGGTTGGACAGCGGCTCGTCGAACAGAAAAGCCGACGGTTCGCGCACGATCGCGCGGCCGATGGCCACACGCTGGCGCTGACCGCCGGAAAGCTGGCCCGGGCGGCGTTCGAGATAGTTGGTGAGGTTCAGCACGCGGGCGGCTTCCGTCACCTTCTTCTCGATCACCTCCGGGCTGGCCTTCGCCATCTTGAGCGGGAAGGCGATGTTCTTGCGCACCGTCATATGCGGATAGAGCGCATAGGACTGGAACACCATGGCAAGACCCCGCTTGGCGGGTGCCGCCGACGTCACGTCCTTGCCGTCGATCTCGATGGTGCCGGACGTGGTGTCCTCCAGGCCCGCGATGAGGCGCAGCAGCGTGGACTTGCCGCAGCCGGACGGACCGACGAAGACGACGAACTCGCCGTCCTCGATGGTGAGGTCGATGCCCGGAATGACCTGCGTGGCGCCAAAGGACTTGTTGACCTTTTTCAGGATGATCTTGCCCATGTGTTCCCTCCCCTTACTTCACGGCGCCGAAGGTCAGGCCGCGGACGAGCTGTTTCTGCGAGAACCATCCCATGATCAGGATGGGGGCGATGGCGAGCGTCGAGGCCGCCGATAGTTTCGCCCAGAAGAGACCCTGCGGGCTCGAGAACGAGGCGATGAAGGCCGTCAGCGGCGCGGCGTTCGTCGTCGTCAGGCGGATTGTCCAGAACGATTCGTTCCAGGCGAGGATGATGTTGAGCAGCAGCGTCGAGGCGATGCCCGGCACCGCCATGGGCGTGAGCACATGCACGATCTCGTCGAACAGCGAGGCGCCGTCCATGCGGGCCGCTTCCAGGATTTCGCCCGGGATTTCGCGGAAGTAGGTGTAGAGCATCCACACGACGATCGGCAGGTTGATCAGCGTCAGCATCACCGTCAGGCCGATGCGCGTGTCGAGCAGGCCGAAATCGCGGAAGATGAGGTAGATCGGCACCAGCACGGCGACCGCCGGCATCATCTTGGTGGAGAGCATCCACATCAGGATGTCCTTGGTGCGCTTCGTCGGCGAAAACGCCATGGACCATGCGGCCGGTATGGCGACGAAGAGCGCGAGGATCGTGGAGCCGACCGCGATGATCACCGAATTCATGAACGGCTTCAGATAACCGCTCTGCGTCTGCACCGACACATAGCTTTCCAGCGTGAAGGACGGGATGAGGTTGAAGCCCTTGATCGCTTCCGTCTCCGTCTTCAGCGAGGTGATGACGGTGTAGAGGATCGGGAAGAAGATGATGAGGGCGATGATCCAGGCGGCGGCGGTGGCCACGGCCATGCGGCGGGTCGAGACTGCTCGTGCCATGACGTTTCTCCCTACTTGTCCAGGTTCTTGCCGACGGCGCGCATCAGGAAGATGGCGATGATATTGGCCAGGATGACCGCGATGATGCCGCCCGCCGATGCGCCGCCCACGTCATAGCCCAGAAGCGCGGTGCGATAGATCAGGAAGGCGAGGTTGGTGGAGGCATAGCCCGGCCCGCCATTGGTCGTGACGAGGATTTCCGCATAGACGCCGAGCAGGAAGATGGTCTGGATGAGGATGACGACCGTGATGGCGCGCGACAGATGCGGCAGCGTCAGGTAGACGAAGCGGCTCACGAAGCCCGCGCCATCCATCTCCGCCGCTTCCTTCTGCTCGCCATCGAGCGAYTGCAGCGCCGTGAGCAGGATCAGGGTGGCGAAGGGCAGCCATTGCCAGGCGACGATGATGATGATCGAAAACARCGGGAACTGGGCGAACCAGTCGACCGGCTGGAARCCGAAGGCSCGGTTGATGTCCGCGAGCACCCCGTAGCCGGGATGCATGATCATGTTCTTCCACACSAGCGCTGCCACCGGCGGCATGACGAAGAAGGGCGCGCCGCCGACGATCAGCAGCGTGTTCCAGATCGACTGGAAGAAGGCCGGATCCGTATAGAAGAACTTGTAATTGAAGAGACCTGTCCAGCTGACATTCGCCGGGTTCAGGAGATTGTAGTTCTGGAACGAGAACCACAATGTCATCGCCAGCGGCACGATCATCCAGATCAGAAGCAAACCCACAGAGGGTGCCAACATAAGACGCGCCAATCCACGCGTATTCTCCGTCGCCATGATCGTGACCTCCCGGTTTGCCGGCGCGCCAAAACGCCGGACAGGTTTCGCTTCCCCGCATTGGGTGGAACCCAGATGTTCTTGTCACTTGTTTTTGTTGAGCCGGCGCGGACGCCTGCAAGCAGCCCGCGCCGGAAGAGACTGCCTTCCAGCGGCTGCCCGGAACGCATTCCGGGCAGCCTGTCCTTGGGGAGGAGGCGTACTTACTTGATGTAGCCGGCGCGGGTCATTTCACGCACGGCCGCCGTCTGGGCCTGTGCAAGCGCGTCGTCCACGGAGGACTGGCCGGCAAGCACCGCCGAGAAGAGCTGGCCGACCGTCGTGCCGAGACCCTGGAATTCAGGAATGGCGACGAACTGGCCACCCGTATAGGGCACCGGCTTGACCGACGGCTTGGTGATGTCGGCCGCGTCCATGGCGGCAAGCGTCGGTGCTGCGAAGGGTGCTGCCTTCTCGTAGTCGGCGTTCTTGTAGAGCGAGGTGCGCGTGCCCGGAGGAACGTTCGCCCAGCCTTCCTTGCTGGCGACGAGCTCGGTGTAGCCCTTGCTGGTTGCCCAGGCGATGAACTTCTGCGCGGCTTCCGCCTTGGTCGAGCTTGCCGGAACGGCGAGGTTCCAGGACCACAGCCAATGACCGTGGTTGCCGTTGCCCGTGTCCGGGAAGATCGCGTAGCCGACCTTGTCGGCAACCGTCGAATCCTTCGGGTTGGACACGAAGGACGCGGCCACGGTCGCGTCGATCCACATGCCGCACTTGCCCTGCTGGAAGAGCGTCAGGTTTTCGTTGAAGCCGTTGGAAGAGGCACCCTGCGGGCCGGCATCCTTCATCAGGTCGACGTAGAACTGGAGGGATGTCTTCCACTCCGGCTGGTCGAACTGCGGCTGCCAGTTCTCGTCGAACCAGCGACCGCCGAACGAATTGTTGAGCGCGGTCAGGAACGCCATGTTCTCGCCCCAGCCGGCCTTGCCGCGAAGGCACATGCCGCTGATGTCGGCGCTGCGGTCCGTGATCTTGCGGGCGGCTTCACCGATGAATTCCCAGGTCGGGGAATCGGGCATGGTGAGGCCGGCCTTCTCGAACAGGTCCTTGCGATACATGATCATGGCGGATTCGCCGTAGAACGGCGCGGCATAGAGCTTGCCGTCGACGGAAAGGCCGCCGCGGATGGCCGGCAGCAGGTCGTCGACGTCGTAATCGGCGCCGAGGCCGTCGAGCGCGACCAGCCAGCCCTGCTTGGCCCAGATCGGCACTTCGTAGTTGCCGATCGTGACGATGTCATACTGGCCGCCCTTCGTCGCGATGTCGGTCGTGACGCGCTCGCGCAGCACGTTTTCCTCGAGCGTGACCCACTCGAGCTGGATGTCCGGGTTCTTCGCGGCAAAATCGTCCGTCAGGCCCTGCATGCGGATCATGTCGCCGTTGTTGACGGTGGCGATGGTCAGGGTTTCGGCATTGGCGAAACCGCACAGGAGAGCAGCCGAGCTGACGCCCAGCAGAAGGGTTCTCAAATTCATCATCTTCCTCCCAGAAAGCTTATGAGCATTTGCTTCGCTCATGGGCAATTACTCACAAACTGGCGCGAAAAGTCAACCGGCATTCGTTGCTGCGCCGCACAAAGGGGGCAGGCAGCCTTTGAATTTCATGGGAATTTTCTGTCGGCTACGCGGAGCGCCGGGGACCGACTCAGGCCGAAAGCAGATGGCGGGCGGTCGCCTCGTCCGTGATGACGCCGTTGATCATGCGGCCGCGAAGGGCAGCGAGCAGGGCGGCATACTTTCGCTTGCCCTTGGCAAGACCGATGACGGTGGTGCTCTCGCGCGACGGCAGCGGAACGGATGCGACGCGCTCGTTGATGCTGCCGTCCAGCAGCCGGCCCTCGCCATCATACATCCAGCCACAGATCTCGCCGGTCGCCCCCTCCTCCATCAGCCGGGTCATCTCCGCGGGATCGAGAAAGCCGTCGAGGCAGAGGGGGGCATCCACGCCGAGTTCGCCGATGCCGACGAAGGCGACATCCGCCTCGCGGCCGAGCTTGAGCGTCGACTGGACAAGGCTTTGCCGGTGCAGAAGGTCACGCTCCTCGCTTGAGGAGACGAGCACCGGCAACGGCATGGGATAATGCCGCGCCTTCACGGCATCGGCCATGGAGAAGATGACGTTGTAATAGGCGGCCGAGCCGTCCGGCCCGATATTGCCGGTCAGCGACATGATGCGGTGCTGCGGGCATTCCATGGCCGGGAGCTGGTCGATCGCCGCCTTGAGCGTGCGCCCGGTCCCGACCGCAAGCACGATCGGATCGGGCCTCTTCAGCCAGCGCTCGATTTCCGCGGCCCCGGCCTCAGCGATGCCGATCGTGGTGGAGGACGAGCCCGGATCGCTCGGCACGATATCGACATGCGTCAGGCCGAACTTGCTGCGCATCGCCTCGCCCAGTTCCAGGCATTCGGCGATGGGATGGTCGAGACGCACCTTGATCAGGCGTTCGGCGACGGCCAGCGACACGAGGCGCTGCGCCGACTGGCGGGAAATGCCCATGGCGGAGGCGATTTCATCCTGCGTGCGGCCCGCAACGTAGTAGAGCCATCCGGCCCGTGCCGCATCGTCCAGCCGTCCGGCTGTTTCCGTCCGCCTTGCCATCGCTCACCCCGATCGTTTCACGCGATTTGCTGCATCTTTTCCGTCATTCTGTCAAACCTCATGTGCGAGCGCGGACGCGGCGAGCAAGCGCGGCAATGATGACTGGAGAGGCTTAAAGAATACCGCGAAACTCATGTTTATTTTTGCGGCAAGCCTTGAAAAACCAGCATTTCTTTTGAAATTTTACCGTTTGATAAAAAAATAAAGCTGAGTTACCGTTCTCCTATTCAAAAAGCCCACGCGAATGGGAGATAACAATGGGAACGACGCAGTCTGGGATACATCGGGGGCGTCTTGCGCCTGCCGAATACGAAACGAACTTTTCCGACCTTCACCCGCGCCTTGACGATCACGAGGCGCTGGTCGCAGCCGACCGCTGCTACTTCTGTTACGACGCGCCGTGCATGACGGCCTGTCCGACCTCCATCGACATTCCGCTGTTCATCCGCCAGATCTCGACCGGCAATCCGATCGGTTCGGCCAAGACGATCTTCGACCAGAACATTCTGGGCGGCATGTGCGCCCGGGTCTGTCCCACCGAAACGCTCTGCGAACAGGTTTGCGTGCGCAACACCGCCGAGCATCGCCCCGTGGAGATCGGCCGCCTGCAGCGCTACGCCACCGATGTTGCAATCGCCAGCAACACGCAATTCTATGAGCGCGCCGCGCGCACCGGAAAGGCCATCGCCGTCGTCGGCGCCGGCCCCGCCGGCCTCGCCTGCGCCCACCGCCTTGCCATGGCGGGCCATGACGTGGTGATCTTCGAAGCGCGCGAGAAGGCCGGCGGCCTCAACGAATACGGCATCGCCACCTACAAGGCGGTCGATGACTTTGCACAGGCCGAAGTCGATTACGTGCTGGCCATCGGCGGCATCGAAGTAAAGAACGGCCTGAAGCTCGGGCGGGACTTCACGCTCTCCGACCTCACCGCCAATTTCGACGCCGTCTTCCTCGGCATGGGATTGTCCGGTGTCAACGCGCTTGGAGCGGAAGGCGAGAACCTGCCCGGTGTCGTCGACGCCGTCGACTTCATCGCCGAACTGCGCCAGGCCGCCGACAAGGCGACTGTTCCGGTCGGCCGGCGTGTCGTGGTGATCGGCGGCGGCATGACCGCCATCGACGCCGCCGTCCAGGCCAAGCTGCTCGGCGCCGAAGAGGTGACGATCTGCTACCGCCGCGGCAAGGAGCACATGAACGCCTCGGAATTCGAACAGGACCTCGCGGCATCCAAGGGCGTGATGATCCGCCACTGGCTCCAGCCCAGGCGCGTCATCGCGCGTGACGGCCATGTCGCCGGCATCGAGGTCGAATATACCGAGATGCGCGACGGCAAGCTGACGGGCACCGGCGAGACCGGCGTGCTCGCCGCCGACCAGATCTTCAAGGCGATCGGCCAGACCTTCGAGCCGGCCGGCCTTGGCTCGCTCGCCATGGCGGGCGGGCGCATCGCCATCGATGCGGAAGGCCGCACCTCCATCGCCAATGTCTGGGCGGGCGGGGACTGCGTGAAGGCCGGCGAAGACCTGACCGTCACCTCCGTCGCGCAGGGCCGCGATGCCGCCGATTCGATCAACCGCATGCTGGCTGCCGGTGCGCAGCCCGCCGTTGCCGTCGCTTGAGGGAGATGAGACATGGCTGATCTTCGCAACAACTTCGTCGGCATCAAGTCGCCAAACCCGTTCTGGCTCGCCTCCGCGCCACCCACCGACAAGGCCTACAATGTCGAGCGCGCCTTCAAGGCGGGCTGGGGCGGCGTGGTCTGGAAGACGCTGGGCGAGGAAGGCCCGCCTGTCGTCAACGTCAACGGCCCGCGTTACGGCGCGATCTGGGGCGCCGACCGCCGCCTCCTCGGCCTCAACAATATCGAACTCATCACCGACCGCGACCTCTACACCAACCTGCGCGAGATGAAGCAGGTCAAGATGAATTGGCCGGACCGGGCGCTGATCGCCTCGATCATGGTGCCCTGTGAGGAGGAGAGCTGGAAGGCGATCCTGCCGCTGGTGGAGGAAACCGGCGCCGACGGCATCGAGCTGAACTTCGGCTGTCCGCACGGCATGTCCGAACGCGGCATGGGCGCGGCCGTCGGCCAGGTGCCCGAATATATCGAAATGGTCGTGCGCTGGTGCAAGCAGTACACCCGCATGCCCGTCATCACCAAGCTGACGCCGAATATCACCGATATCCGCAAGCCCGCCCGCGCGGCCAAGGCCGGCGGCACCGACGCGGTGTCGCTGATCAACACGATCAACTCCATCGTGTCGGTCGATCTCGACAGCTTCGCCCCGAACCCCACCGTCGGCGGCAAGGGTACGCATGGCGGCTATTGCGGCCCGGCGGTCAAGCCCATCGCGCTCAACATGGTGGCCGAGATCGCGCGCGATCCGGAAACCTACGGCCTGCCGATATCAGGCATCGGCGGCGTGACGACGTGGCGTGACGCGGCGGAATTCCTGGTGCTGGGGGCCGGCAACGTGCAGGTCTGCACCGCGGCCATGACCTACGGCTTCAAGATCGTGCAGGAGATGATATCGGGCCTGTCGGACTGGATGGACGCCAAGGGCCATCGCTCGCTCGACGATATCTGCGGCCGTGCGGTGCCCAACGTCACCGACTGGCAGTATCTCGACCTCAACTACATCGCGAAGGCGCATATCGACCAGGATGCCTGCATCAAGTGCGGCCGTTGCCACATCGCCTGCGAGGACACCTCGCACCAGGCGATCACGCAGTTCGTCGATGGCGTAAGGCATTTCGAGGTGATGGAAGACGAGTGCGTCGGCTGCAATCTCTGCGTCAACGTCTGCCCCGTCGAGAACTGCATCACCATGGTCGGCCTCGAGCCCGGCACGCTGGACCAGCGCACCGGCAAGATCGTCGATCCGAACTACGCCAACTGGACGACGCACCCCAACAACCCGATGGCCCGTCAGGCCGCCGAGTAAAGGCGTGAGCCGGGGCCGCACAGGCCCCGGCTGGACCCTCAGCCGAAAAGATTGAAGCTGCGGCCCGCACTGTAGGCCAGGAGCGCAATGGCGCAGAAGTAGACGATGGTCAGCACGACCATCACATAACCGCCCAGCACCACCAGCCCGTCACGCTGCGAAATGCCCGCCGCCATCAGCAGGATCGCGACACCCGGAAGCGTGTTGGAGAAGGGAATGAGGCCGAGCGGCGCCATCAGCAGCAGGCCCGCGCCCATCAACACGAGACCGTTGAGCCGGTTCATGGCCGCGCCGTTCGTCAGGCCCGAGTACCGCGGCTTGAAGAACCGGTCGATCCGCCGCAGGAACGTCACGCCGCGCTCGAGCACCGGGCGCAGCTTGCCGCTTTCCAGCCGCCGGTCGGCGACTTTCCGCGGCAGCCAGGGCAGGCGATTGAGTGTGATCGCGGCGCTGATCAGCACGATCCCGGCGCCGAAGACGGTGGAAACGCCCGGAATGGAGACGGGAAACAGAAAGGGCAGCGACAGGAAGGCACAAAGCAGAAGCAACCCGCTTTCGCCCATCATCGCCAGAAGATCGCGCAACGTGATGTGCTCGCCCTTGATGGAATGCAGGATGTCCTCAAGCAGTTCGCTCGTCTTGCGGTCCGTGTCCCTGAAACCGATTCCTGTCGTCATTGCTTCTCCTTTTCCGTGCCGCTGCCTAGGCGGTTATTGCGGCTTTCCTGTGCCGCCGCGACCGGCATGAAGGCGCATTTTCGCCATCCGCCATATCGACGAAGGGTGGAACGATAGGGTGATTTCCTTGACGAAACATGCCCCTCACGGCCGTTCATGATCACAAAAACCGTCCGAAAGCGCCGTCGCCGGTAAATTTATCGGGAACGATCATCCGCTCCATGCGTTCCGCCTCCCGTTGGGGCGCATCTTGTTTTCAGCGGAGCGCGCATTTTGAAGCGATTTGAGATCATCGACGGCATGCGAGGCTATTTCCTCGTCTTCATGCTCATCAATCACCTGATCTTCGTCGGCGGCTATTGGATGATGGAGGTCAACCATCGCCAGTTCGCCTTTGTCGAGGACGCACAGGGCTTCGTCTTCCTGTCCGGCCTGCTCATCGGCATGGTCTATGCCCGCAAGATGATCAAGAACGGCTACGAAAAGGGCCGGCAGCTCCTGTTCGACCGCGCCTTCGAACTCTACCGCTACGCCATGGGAACGGTGATGGCGGTGCTCGTGGTGCAGCTGATCCTGCCGGATGCCCAAAGGCTCTGGTACAACTGGCTCGGCACCACGAATTTCGACGAGCCGCTCCGGCTGGCGGCGATCGCCACCTTCCTGTTCCAGCCGACCTTCATGGATATCCTGCCGCAATATATCGTCTACATGCTGTTTGCCCCGCCGCTCGTCTGGCTCTGCCTTCGCGGAAAGTGGGCCCATGTGCTGGCGGGCTCGCTGATCGTCTGGATGGCCGCGCAGCTTGGCCTGCAGCGCTTCCTCACCGAACCGCTGAACGCGCTCGTCATGGGCCCGGACGAGCAGGGCATCCGCGCGAGCTTCAACATGCTCGGCTGGCAGATCGTGTTCTTCTCCGCCATGGTCATCGGCGTGCTGACGGCGCAGAACAAGATCGCGTGGACGCAGATCTTCTCGCCCGAGAAGACGATGTTACCCAAGGTCGCGCTGGTCGTTTGCCTGTTCTTCCTGCCGCTGCGGATCGTCACCGCCTGGGATCTGCTGCCGCAGGCCGTGCTCGACAAGTTCGCGACGATGGAGATCCGCGCCGACTTCGGCCCGGTCTACCTCCTGAACTTCGCCGCCGTCGCGACCGGCCTCGCCTGGCTGCTGATCGCCGGGCCGAAGCACCACAATCTGTGGATCCGGAAGCTCGCGGGCATCGTCACGGCCGTTTTCACCTTCCGCTTCCTTCGCCTTCTCGGGCGGCATTCCTTGCAGGTCTATGTCTGGCACGTGGCCATCGTCTATGCCGTCTATTACGCCGACGGGCGCACCCCGGAGCTTTCCCAGCTCACCAAGACGACGATTGCCGTCGTCTGCATCGGCCTGCTTGCCCTGCCGGCGCTGTGGCGCGAGCGTGATCAGATCGTTGCAAGCCTCTTTGGCCAGCCGAAGGCGGAGCCGGCGCGCAGCAAGCCTAGGTTGGCTGCTCGTTGATGTGGAGGCCGGTGAGGAAAAGCTGTTCGAGGAAGCGGGCCGCATCCTCGAACCGCCCGTCGCCGGACTGGTCCTGGCCCAGCACCGCGCGCACCTGCACGTCGAAGTCGGCATAGTGCTGCGTGGTAGACCAGATCGAGAAGATCAGGTGGTACGGGTCGCATTTGGCGATCTTGCCGGCCTTGGCCCAGGCGCGAATGACCTCCGCCTTCTCGTCCACCAGCGCTTTCAGCGGCCCCTTCAGCTCGTCCTCGATATTCGGCGCACCCTGGAGGATTTCGTTGGCGAAGAGCCGGCTTTCGCGCGGAAAGTCACGGGCCATCTCCAGCTTGCGGCGGATATAGGAGCGGATTTCCGAGACCGGATTTCCACCGGCGTCGAACTCGCGCAGCGGATCGAGCCACGTGTCGAGCACGCGGGTGATCAGCGCGCGGTGCATCGCCTCCTTGGTGCGGAAATAATAGAGCAGGTTGGGCTTCGACATGCCGGCCACGTCGGCGATCTGGTCCACCGTCGCCCCGCGAAAACCGTGCAATGAAAAGACCTCCAGAGCGGCTTCGAGGATCTGCTCCTCCTTAGCCTCCTGGATGCGCGTGCGCCGCTGTGTCCTTGCCGCCCTCGGTAATGCCATCGTGCCCCTCCGGCCTGCTCCCGCTGGAAAAGTGCCGCAAAATTCACCAGTTTAAGCGCCGCCATTTTCTGGGGCGAAGCTTCAAGGTTTTTGGTTTTTCGGCTTGAGTGCCGCCCCGGAAGCTGTAATGTTTACCAACCGGTCAAATTATCAGGCCGTTGTCAAGTAAAGACGACGAATCTGGACGGTAGGCGCAAAACAAACAAGAGCGCTGCCGCCGGTGGGAACAAAATTGAGGCTTTCAAAGCCCGAAGACGTGGGAGCATACGACATGGCCGCACCCGGCGAGAACATGCGTGTCAACGCGGACCGCCTGTGGGATTCCCTCATGGACATGGCGAAGATCGGCCCCGGCATTGCCGGCGGCAACAATCGCCAGACACTGACCGACGCTGACGCCGAAGGCCGGCGCCTCTTCCAGACCTGGTGCGACGACGCGGGCCTTTCGATGGGCGTCGACACCATGGGCAACATGTTCATGACGCGCGCCGGCACCGACCCGGATGCCTTGCCCGTCTATGTCGGCTCGCATCTCGATACGCAGCCGACCGGCGGCAAATACGATGGCGTGCTCGGCGTGCTGGCTGGGCTGGAGGTCGTCCGCTCGCTGAACGATCTCGGCATCAGAACGAAGCATCCGATCGTCGTCACCAACTGGACGAACGAGGAAGGCGCCCGCTTCGCGCCGGCCATGCTTGCCTCTGGGGTCTTCGCGGGCATTCACACCCAGGATTACGCCTATGCCCGCAAGGATCCCGAGGGAAAGACGTTCGGTGAAGAGCTGAAGCGCATCGGCTGGGTCGGCGATGAAGAGGTCGGCGCGCGCAAGATGCACGCCTATTTCGAATACCACATCGAACAGGGCCCGATCCTCGAGGCCGAAGACAAGCAGATCGGCGTCGTCACCCACTGTCAGGGCCTGTGGTGGCTGGAGTTTACGCTGACGGGCCGCGAGGCGCATACCGGCTCCACGCCGATGAACCTGCGCGTCAATGCCGGCCTTGCGATGGCGCGCATCCTCGAAATGGTGCAGACCGTCGCCATGGAGAACCAGCCAGGCGCCGTCGGCGGCGTCGGCCAGGTGTTCTTCTCGCCAAACTCGCGCAATGTACTGCCCGGCAAGGTGGTCTTCACCGTCGACATCCGCTCGCCCGACCAGGCGAAGCTCGACGGCATGCGTGCGCGCATCGAGGCGGAAGCGCCCCGGATCTGCGAGGCGCTCGGCGTTGGCTGCAGCGTCGAGGCCGTCGGCCATTTCGATCCCGTCACCTTCGATCCGACATTGGTCACCAGTGTCCGCAAGGCCGCGGAAGACCTCGGCTACAGCCACATGAACATCATCTCCGGCGCCGGCCACGACGCCTGCTGGGCCGCCAAGGTGGCGCCTGCCACCATGATCATGTGCCCCTGCGTCGGCGGCCTCTCACACAACGAGGCGGAGGAGATTTCCAAGGAATGGGCCGCGGCCGGTGCGGACGTGCTCTTGCATGCTGTGATCGAGACGGCGGGGATTGCGGAGTGATCGGATGGTATCGGCGGTGAACACCCCCTCATCCGGCCCTTCGGGCCACCTTCTCCCCGCTGGGGAGAAGGGGATACCTGCCGAACCACTTTTCTCGTCTCTACGGCGCAACACGTGCATCGAGGAATCAAATGAGACGGCTTTGCCGAGCCTTTCCTTCTCCCCCGCGGGGAGAAGGTGGCCCGAAGGGTCGGATGAGGGGGACATGCCGAACGCCAACGACATTACAAAACGACGCCCTGGAAAGACCCATCAGGCCCGACGGTTACGACGGATAGAAACAGAAGAAGAGCGCCTCCTCTGGAGTGACCTTCGCGACCGTCGCCTCAACGGTTTCAAGTTCTCCCGGCAAATACCTTTGGGAGTCTATGTCGTCGATTTCCTCTGTCGCGATCGCCATCTCATCATCGAGGTCGATGGCTTCCACCACGCCGAAAGTCCTTTAGACGAAGCACGAGCACATTGGCTCAACGCATCGGGCTACTCGCTTCTGCGTTTCTGGAATCATGAAGTGACCCGCGAGCGGCGCGCAGTCCTCGAAACAATCCTTGCCGCGCTGGAAGGTCGAATGATCGAACGTTGTCATGCAGCGCGTTTCTATCCGGCCATTCCTGCCGAAACCCGAAGAACAGGGGGACCAACATGAGCACAGTCATCAAGGGCGGAACCGTTGTCACCGCGGACCTGACCTACAAGGCGGATGTCAGGATCGAGGGCGGGAAGATCGTCGAGATCGGGCCGAACCTCTCCGGCGACGAGGTGCTGGATGCGGCGGGCTGTTATGTCATGCCGGGTGGTATCGATCCGCATGTGCATCTCGAAATGCCCTTCATGGGCACCTATTCGGCCGACGATTTCGAAAGCGGCACGCGCGCGGGCCTTGCCGGCGGCACGACCATGGTGGTGGATTTCTGCCTGCCCGACCCCGGCCAGTCGCTGCTCGATGCGCTGAAGCGCTGGGACAACAAGTCGACCCGCGCCAATTGCGACTATTCCTTCCACATGTCCGTGACCTGGTGGGGCGAGCAGGTCTTCGACGAGATGAAGACGATCGTCGAGGACAAGGGCATCAACACCTTCAAGCATTTCATGGCCTACAAGGGCGCGCTGATGGTGAACGACGACGAGATGTTCGCGTCGTTCCAGCGCTGTGCGGCGCTCGGCGCGTTGCCGCTCGTGCATGCGGAAAACGGCGACGTGGTCGCCGCCATGCAGGCCAAGCTGATGGACGAGGGCAACAACGGGCCGGAAGGCCATGCCTATTCGCGCCCGCCGTCCGTCGAAGGCGAGGCGACGAACCGCGCCATCATCATCGCCGATATGGCGGGCGCGCCCCTCTATGTCGTGCACACCTCCTGCGAACAGGCGCACGAGGCCATCCGCCGTGCCCGGCAGAACGGCATGCGCGTCTATGGCGAGCCGCTGATCCAGCACCTGACGCTCGACGAGAGCGAATATTTCAACAAGGACTGGGACCACTCGGCGCGCCGCGTCATGAGCCCGCCCTTCCGCAACAAGCAGCACCAGGATTCGCTGTGGGCCGGCCTTGCGGCGGGCTCGCTGCAGGTGGTGGCGACCGATCATTGCGCCTTTACCACCGACCAGAAGCGCACCGGGGTGGGCGATTTCCGCAAGATCCCGAACGGCACCGGTGGTCTTGAGGACCGCATGCCGATGCTCTGGACCTATGGCGTCAACACCGGCCGCCTGACGATGAACGAATTCGTCGCCGTCACCTCCACCAACATCGCCAAGATCCTCAACGTCTATCCGCGCAAGGGCGCGATCCTTGTGGGCGCGGATGCCGATATCGTGGTGTGGGATCCCAAGCGTTCGAAGACGATTTCGGCAAAGAGCCAGCAATCCTCCATCGATTACAACGTCTTCGAGGGCAAGGAGGTCGTCGGCCTGCCGCGCTACACGCTCACGCGCGGTGTCGTGGCCATCGAGGAATCGACCGTCAAGACCCGCGAGGGCCACGGCCAGTTCGTAAAGCGCGAACCCTTCGCCGCCGTCAACAAGGCGCTGTCGACCTGGAAGGAAATCACCGCGCCGCGCAAGGTGGAGCGCAGCGGCATTCCGGCGAGCGGCGTGTGATGCGCGCGCGCCGCTTCCTCTTATCCGTCGCCGTGGGCCTGGCCTTATGCGGCCAGGCATCGGCGGCGGCCGACATCGTCGACGGCAGCTATGGCAACAAGGAAGGCTGCCTGTATTCCGGAACCGGAGAGTCCTCCGGTGCCGACGTCTTCTTCCTGCTCAACAAGGAGGGTGTGACGACCGCAGCCTCCTATTGCGAGTTCAAGGGCGAGGCCAGGAAGGTCGGCGGCGCCACCGTCGTCATGGCCGAATGCAACGACGAAGGCTCGGAGGAACCGGCATCCTTCGAGCTGACGCTGACGCCGGATGACGGCGGCTACACGGTCAGCTTTCCCGACGGCACACGCTGGGGGCCGCTGGCGCGATGCAAGAAATGACGGTCAGGCACCCCGCATACAGGCTGTTACGCCGGAACGAGCGCTTCGAGATGCGGCAGAAGCACCACGCTCTCCTGCTCGTGGGGATCTGTCCGCGCAATGACGGCCGAGGCCGGTTGATCGGAGAGATTGGCGGGCAGATGCGGCACGCCGGCGGGAATATAGAACATCTCCCCCGCCCTGACGACGACATGGTTCTCCAGCCGCTCGCCGTACCAGGTATGCGCCTCGCCGGAGAGCATGTAGATCGCTGTCTCGTGGCTCTCGTGCATATGCGCCTTCGCGCGCCCGCCCGGCGGGATCGTCAGAAGATGCATGCAGATGCCGGTGGCGCCGACGCTCTCGCGGGCGATGCCCTCGAAATAGCTGAACCCCTGCTTTCCATCATAGGTGCTGCCCGGGCGCACGACGTGGCACGTGGCCTTTCCTTCAAGCGCCATGTCTCTCTCCCAAGAAAGAATTCCGTGCGCAGATTGATACCGCAGACAATGCCGATTGCAATGCCGGAAAGGGACATGCAGTCTGCCGGAAACCGCGCCCTGCGAGGCGCCGAAAGATGATGAGCATGGCCCCATCGAATACCGTCGTCTCCGCAAACGATCTCGGCCTCACCTTCCAGACGGCCGACGGCCCCGTAACGGCGCTGACGGGGGTCAATCTCAATGTCGAGAAGGGCGATTTCGTTTCCTTCATCGGCCCCTCCGGCTGCGGCAAGACCACGTTCCTGCGCGTCATCGCCGATCTCGAAAAGCCGACCTCAGGCACCATCACCGTCAACGGCATGACGCCCGAGGAAGCCCGCCGGCAACGCGCCTACGGCTATGTCTTCCAGGCGGCCGCGCTCTATCCCTGGCGCACCATAGAGAAGAATATTGCGCTGCCGCTCGAGATCATGGGCTACTCCAGGCAGGACCAGAAGGCCCGCATCGACCGCACGCTCGACCTCGTCAACCTCGCGGGCTTCGGCAAGAAATATCCCTGGCAGCTTTCGGGCGGCATGCAGCAGCGCGCGTCCATCGCCCGTGCGCTCGCCTTCGACGCCGACCTGCTGCTGATGGACGAGCCCTTCGGCGCGCTGGACGAGATCGTCCGCGACCACCTCAACGAACAGCTCCTGAAACTCTGGGCCGCCACCCGGAAGACCATCTGCTTCGTCACGCATTCGATCCCGGAAGCCGTCTATCTCTCGACGAAGATCGTCGTCATGAGCCCGCGGCCCGGCCGCGTCACCGATATCATCGAGTCGCCGCTGCCGAAGGAGCGCCCGCTCGACATTCGCGAGACACCCGAATTCCTCGCGGTCGCGCACCGCGTGCGGGAGGGCCTGCGCGCCGGCCACAGCTACGAGGAGCATGCCTGATGAAGCTGCCCTTCGTGCTCTGGCTGTTTGGCGCCACCACCGTCTTCATCGGCGCGGCGACCGCATCGCGCGCCTATATCGGCACGACGAACATCCTCTATCTCCTGCTGTCGCTCGCCCTCTATATCGTCGGCAACCTGATGATGCTGAAGCTCATGCGCGAAGGCGGGCTGGGTCTTGCCATCTCGCTCTCCGCCATCACCCAGCTGCTGCTCGTCAACGTCATCGCCTTCCTGTTCTTCGGCGAACGGCTGAGCACCACCCAGATGGCAGGCGTCGGCCTCGGCATCGTCGCCATGGGGCTGATGCTCCTGCCCTCCCCGGCACGGAGCTGACGATGGAACGGGCCAGCTTCTTCAAGGACCGCCTGCTTCCCATCGGCACCGTCGTGCTCTCCCTCATCGTGCTCTGGTATGTCTTCGTGGTGGTGCTGAATGCGCCCTTCGAGCGTGACACGGCCGCGCGCGCCGGAACGACCATAAGCTTCTCGGAGCTCCTGCCGAGAACGATGGCGCAGGAGCGGCCCGTGCTGCCAGCGCCGCACCAGGTCCTTGCCGAATTGTGGGACACGACCGTCAACAAGGCGATCACCTCCAAGCGCAGCCTCGTCTACCACGCCTGGGTCACGCTTTCCGCCACGCTGATGGGCTTCGGCATGGGCGCCGTTCTCGGCATCCTGCTTGCCATCGCCGTCGTGCACAACCGGGCGATGGACCGCTCGCTGATGCCCTGGGTCATCGCCAGCCAGACGATCCCCATCCTCGCCATCGCGCCGATGATCATCGTCGTGCTGAACGCGGTGGGTATTTCCGGGCTGATGCCGAAGGCGCTGATCTCGACCTACCTGTCCTTCTTCCCCGTCGTCGTCGGCATGGTGAAGGGCCTGCGCAGCGCCGAACAGATCCAGCTCGACCTGATGCACACCTACAATGCCTCGGCGTCCCAGACTTTCTGGAAGCTGCGCTGGCCCTGCTCGATGCCCTATCTCTTCACCTCGCTGAAGGTCGCGATCGCCATCTCGCTGGTCGGCGCCATCGTGGGCGAATTGCCGACCGGGGCCGTCGCGGGCCTCGGCGCCCGCCTGCTCGCCGGCTCGTACTACGGCCAGACGGTGCAGATCTGGGCGGCGCTGTTCATGGCGGCGGCCGTCGCGGCGCTGCTGGTCATCATCGTCGGCTTTGCGCACAGCCTTGTCCTCAAGCGCATGGGGGCACGGGCATGAACCTTTCCATCCTGATCGCCGCCATCGTCTTCTGGCTCGCCGCATGGGCGTTCAACGAGTGGCTGGTGCGGCGCAAACTCACCGGCGCGGCCGACAGGGCCGCCCGCCTCGCCGTGCCGCTGATCTTCGGCATCACCATTCTCGTGCTGTGGGAAGGCATCGTCAGGGGCTTCAACGTGCCCTCCGTGCTGTTGCCGCCGCCGAGCATGATCTGGGCGCGGCTGATCAGTTCCGTGCCGACCCTGTGGGCGGATTTCCGCCAGACCTTCCTCAAATCCGTGCTGGTCGGCTATGCGCTGGGCTGCGGCCTTGGCTTCCTCGTCGCCATCCTTGTCGACCGCTCGCCGTTCCTGCAAAAGGGGCTCTTGCCGCTCGGCAACTTCGTGTCCGCCCTGCCGGTCATCGGGGTGGCGCCCATCATGGTCATGTGGTTCGGCTTCGACTGGCAGTCGAAGGTCGCGGTCGTGGTCATCATGACGTTCTTCCCCATGCTGGTGAACACGGTCTCGGGCCTTGCCGCGACCAGCCACATGGAACGCGACCTGATGCGCACCTATGCCGCCGACTGGTTCCAGACGCTCGTCAAGCTGCGCCTTCCCGCCGCCTGGCCCTTCATCTTCAACGCTCTCAAGATCAACTCGACGCTGGCGCTGATCGGCGCGATCGTCGCCGAGTTCTTCGGAACCCCCATCGTCGGCATGGGCTTCCGGATTTCCACGGAAGTGGGCCGCATGAATGTCGACATGGTCTGGGCCGAAATCGCGGTTGCCGCGGTGGCTGGTTCCGCCTTCTATGGGGCGGTCGCGCTCATCGAGCGGATCGTCACGTTCTGGCATCCGTCTGTCCGTGGTGGGCAGGCGTAAAACAAAGAAGAAAGAGGGAACTGACATGAAAAAGACGATCGCATCGATGCTTCTGGCAAGCGCGTTCTCGCTTGCCGCGTTCCAGGCGGAGGCCGCCGACAAGGTGACACTCCAGCTGAAATGGGTCACCCAGGCCCAGTTCGCCGGCTACTACGTCGCCAAGGACAAAGGCTTCTACGAAGAGGAAGGCCTCGACGTCGACATCAAGCCGGGTGGCCCGGATATCGCCCCGGCACAGGTCATCGCCGGCGGCGGCGCCGACGTCATCGTGGACTGGATGCCGTCTGCCCTCGCCACCCGTGAAAAGGGCGTCGCGCTCGTCAACATCGCCCAACCGTTCAAATCCTCGGGCATGATGCTCACCTGTCTGAAGGAATCCGGCGTGAAGACGCCCGAGGACTTCAAGGGCAAGACGCTCGGCGTGTGGTTCTTCGGCAACGAATATCCGTTCCTCTCCTGGATGGCGCATCTGAAGATCCCGACCGAGGGCGGACCGGATGGCGTGACCGTGCTCAAGCAGGGCTTCAACGTCGATCCGCTGATCCAGAAGCAGGCCGCCTGCATCTCGACCATGACCTACAACGAATACGGCCAGGTGCTGGATGCCGGCATCAAGGCCGAGGACCTCGTGACCTTCAAGTACGAGGACCAGGGCGTCGCCACGCTGGAAGACGGTCTTTACGTGCTGGAAGACAAGCTCGCCGACCCCGCCTTCAAGGAGAAGATGGTCAAGTTCGTGCGCGCCTCCATGAAGGGCTGGAAATATGCCGAGGAGCATCCCGACGAAGCCGCCGATATCGTGCTGGAAAACGACTCGACCGGTGCCCAGACCGAAGCGCATCAGAAGCGCATGATGAGCGAAGTCGCCAAGCTGACCGCCGGCTCCAACGGCGCGCTCGACGAAGCCGACTACAAGCGCACCGTCGCAACTCTGCTCGGCGGCGGTTCCGATCCGGTCATCTCCAAGGAGCCGGAAGGCGCGTGGACCCATGCCGTGACGGACGAAGCGCTGAAATAATCGCGCCGCTTGACGACATCGTGCGGGGCCCCCCAGGGCCCCGCACATCTTTGAGCAGACGGCAGGAGACGGCCACACGCCCCATTGCCTTGGAAAGGCCAAACATCTGGAATAATGAGGCACCATTCCGTTGCCTCTTGTATGGTTGGCCGGCCCCGATTACAAAGACCGCACAGTCGGAACGGGAGGCCGCTGCGCCATCTGTACCCTCCACACTGGCAGGAACAGGTTCGGCGGAAACCAGAAAAGCGCCCGGACACGAAACACGCAGTCACGCTTTTGGGATAGCTCTGCCTATGGCTTTTGGACACGGGACAATGCGCTTCTTTTCTGCCGCGGTCGTGATGGCTGTCGCGCAGACATCCGCTTTTGCTGCCGATGCGGCGAGCGGAAACGCCGATGGCGCCCAGCAGGTCCAGAACCTGCCCGCCATTGTCGTCACCGCTGCCGAACAGCGCAGCCTCGTCGATCGCGTAATCGCCACCGGCACGATCCAGGCTGTCGAGGAAGTCTATGTGACGCCGCTCGTCGAAGGTCTTTCGATCCGCACGCTTGAAGCCGATGTCGGCGATCGCGTCGCGGCGGACGGCACGCTCGCCACGCTGAACGACGATGCGCTCCTTCTCCAGAAAAGCCAGACCGAGGCTTCACTTGCCAAGGCACGCGCCGGCCTCGAACAGATCAAGGCACAACTGGTCGAAGCGAAGGCCAATGCGGACGAGGCCGTCCGGGCCCGCGACCGCGCGCAGCGGCTCGTGAAGTCCGGCTCCCAGTCACAGGCCGGTGCCGACCAGGCGATCGCCGCGGCGGACGCAGCGCTCGCCCGCGTCAATTCCGCCGAGCAGGCCGTCGCCGTCGCCGAGGCCGACATCAATGTCGCGCAGTCGCAGATCGACGATATCGACCTGAGGCTTGCCCGCACCGCCGTCAAGTCGCCGGTCGCCGGCGTCGTGTCCGCGCGCACCGCCAAGATCGGCGCCATCGCCAGCGGATCGGCCTCGCCGCTCTTCACCGTCATCCGCGACGGCGCCATCGAACTCAAGGCCGACGTATCGGAAGACACGATCCTCAAGCTCAAGCCCGGCCTCAAGGCCAAGGTCTCGCTTGCGGGCGGAGCGGCGACGCTGACCGGCACCATCCGCCTCGTCGAACCGACGCTCGATCCGCAAAGCCGCCTCGGCCGCGTCTATATCGGCTTCGACGAGCCGGAGCGGGCCCGCGCCGGCATGTTTGCGAGCGCCGACATTGTCGTCGAGGAAAAGCAGGGTATTGTCCTTCCCCTCTCCGCCATCACGACGGCGGACGGCAAGACGGTGGCCCGAAAGGTCGAGAACGGCGTCGTCAGGCTGGTGCCGGTCGAGACCGGCATTCAGGACGGCCAGGGGATCGAGATCGTCAGCGGGCTTGCAGCCGGCGACGAGGTCGTCGCCAAGGCCGGCGCCTATGTTCGCGATGGCGACCGGATCAATCCGGTCAAGGGCGAGCAGGCTTCGGCCACGAAATGACGGATAGGCTCCGCCGCAAGCGGAGCCGGCAGCCGGGCAACAGGGTCGGAGCCCCTCCCCGGAAGCATCTGGTCTCTTATCGAGGACTTTGGGGACATGAACTTTTCAGCTTGGTCAATCCGCAACCCGATTGCGCCGCTGCTCGCTTTCGCGCTGCTGCTCTATGTCGGTATCCAGTCCTTCTATTCGCTGCCGATCACGCGCTTCCCCAATATCGACGTTCCCGTCATCGCCATTTCGGTGACACAGAGCGGTGCCGCTCCGGCCGAGCTTGAGGTCCAGGTCACCAAGGAAATCGAGGACGCCGTCGCCGGCATCGAAGGCGTGGACGACATCGTGTCGACCGTCACGGACGGCAGCTCCGTCACATCCGTCCTCTTCAAGATCGAAAAGCCGACGAACCAAGCGCTACAGGACGTCAAGGACGCGATCGACCGCATCCGCAGCGACCTGCCGGCCTCCATCGAGGAGCCGGTCGTCAGCAAGATCGACGTGGAAGGCCAGGCGATCCAGACCTTCGCCGTCTCCTCGCCGAACATGACGCTGGAAGAACTGTCGTGGTTCGTCGACGACAAGGTCAAGCGCGCGCTTCAGGGCCAGCCGGGCATCGGCAAGATCGACCGCTTCGGCGGCGCCGACCGCGAGGTGCGCGTCGACCTCAACCAGGACAAGCTCGATTCCTACGGCATTTCCGCCGCCGACGTGAACCGCCAGATCCGCAGCATGAACGCCGATGCCGGCTCCGGCCGGGGCCAGATCGCCGGCGCCGAACAGGCCATCCGCACGCTCGGCGACGCCCGCTCGGTCGAGAAGCTGACGAACACGATGATCGCGCTGCCGAACGGCCGCTTCGTGCGGCTCTCCGAACTCGGCAAGATTTCCGATACCTACGAGGAGCCGCGCTCCTTCTCGCGCTTCAACGGTAATCCGGTCGTGACCTTCGCGGTCTTCCGCTCGAAGGGCGCAAGCGAGGTGACCGTCGCCGGCTCCGTCGAGAAGGCGCTGGGCAGCGTGCGCGCGCAAAATCCCGATGTGTCGATCGAGATGGTCGACGACGCCGTCTACTTCACCTACGGCAACTATGAGGCGGCACTTCACACGCTGATCGAAGGCGCATTGCTTGCGGTCGCCGTCGTGCTGCTCTTCCTGCGCAACTGGCGGGCGACGCTGATTTCCGCGGTCGCACTGCCGCTCTCGGCAATCCCGACATTCTTCGTCATGGACATGCTGGGGTTCTCGCTGAACCTCGTGTCGTTCCTGGCGCTAACGCTCGCGACGGGGATCCTGGTGGACGATGCCATCGTGGAGGTCGAGAACATCGCGCGCCACATCCGCATGGGAAAATCGCCCTATCGCGCCGCGATCGAGGCGGCCGACGAGATCGGCCTTGCGGTGATCGCGACCACCTTCACCATCATCGCGGTCTTCGTGCCGGTGTCGTTCATGCCGGGCATCCCGGGCCAGTACTTCATCCAGTTCGGCCTGACCGTCGCCGTTGCCGTGTTCTTCTCGCTTGCGGTGGCGCGCCTGATCACGCCGGTCATGGCAGCCTATCTGATGCGCTCCAACGATGCCGACGGCCATGGCGAAGAAAAGGAAGGCCGCTTCATGCGCGGCTACACCTGGCTCGTCAGCAAGACGACCGGCACATGGTATGCCCGTTACGCCACCCTGCTCGGCGCCTTCGCCTTCCTGATCGCCTCCGTCATGCTGCTCTTCACGGTGCCCGGCAGCTTCATGCCGCCGGAAGACGCGTCCCGCGTCGTGCTGTCCGTCGAACTGCCGCCGGATGCGATGCTCGACGATACCGACCGCACGACCACGCAGGTCTATGACGAGGTGAAGGATATCGACGGCGTGAAAAGCGTCTTCGTGCTCGGCGGTTCCTCGCCGAAGGGCGATCTGGAACTGCGCCGCGCCTCCGTTACCGTCATCCTCGACAGGCTGGAGCATTCCCTCGCCTACCGCCTGGTGAACGACGTTCTCGGTGGCATTCCCGTGATCGGCCCCTACCTGCCGAAGATGGAAGCGCATGGCCGCCTGCGACCGCAATGGGATATCGAGAAGGAAATCTTCGCGAAGCTTCGCGATATCCCTGATGTGCGCATCATCAAGCTCAACGACCGCGGCGAGCGCGACCTCGCCTTCAACCTGCTCTCCAACAACGAGGCGGACCTGAACGACACGGTCGCGGTGCTGGAAGCCAAGCTGCGCGCCGACCCGCTGCTGGCAAATGTGAGCTCGGAAGGCTCGCTGCCGCGGCCGGAACTGCAGATCCGCCCGCGCGACGACCAGATGGCCCGCTTCGGCATCACCACCGCGCAGATATCGGAGGTCGTGCGCGTCGCGACCATCGGCGATATCGACTCGCAGCTCAGCAAGGTCTCGCTCGACAACCGGCTCATCCCCATCCGCGTGCAGGTGGACCGCGCGTTCCGCGCCGATCTCGCCGCCATCCGCAACCTGAAGATCCAGACCGCGGGCGGCCAGTTCGTGCCGCTCTCCAGCGTCGCCGATATCGACTATTCGGAAGGCCCGAGCGCCGTGAAGCGGCACAACCGCAACCGCGTCGTCTCGATCGGCTCCGATCTCCAGCAGGGCGTGGCGCTCGACACCGCCACCGCCCGCTTCAAGGAGATCGCCTCGGGCATCGACATGCCGTCGACGGTCCAGTTCGCCGAAAGCGGTGACGCGGAAATCCAGGCCGAGATGCAGCAATCCTTCGGCAACGCCATGCTGCTCGGCCTGCTGCTCGTGCTGATGGTGCTGATCCTGCTGTTCAAGGATGTGATCCAGCCCTTCACCATCCTTCTGTCGCTGCCGCTCGCCATCGGCGGCGTGGCGGCCGGCCTCATCCTCACGCAGAACGCGCTTTCCATGCCCGTTCTCATCGGCATTCTCATGCTGATGGGCATCGTGACCAAGAACGCCATCCTGCTCGTCGATTTCGCCATCGAGATGCGCCATGCCGGCATGGAGCGCGTGGAAGCCATGATCGAGGCGGGCCGCAAGCGCGCGCGGCCGATCGTCATGACCTCCATCGCCATGTCCGCGGGCATGCTGCCGTCTGCGCTCGGCGTCGGCGAAGGCGGCGCCTTCCGCTCGCCCATGGCGATCGCGGTGATCGGTGGCATCATCGTCTCGACCGTTCTGTCGCTGGTCGTCGTGCCGTCCTTCTTCCTGATCATGGACGACCTCTCGCGCTTCCTCGGCTGGGCCTTCGGCCGTTTCGTCGGCAAGAAGGACGACGAGTTGCTGGCCATGGAACCGCAGGCGCTGACACAGCTCGCCGACCAGACGGCACGCACCGTCACGGAACTGGAAAAGCGCATCGAGACGCTCGAAAAGAAGAATGGCGAGCGAAAACCCTTCACCGTGGTGCATCACTCCACGCTCGCGGCAGAATAAACCGCTGCGTTCACGGATGAACGGCCGGCGCGGCTTCTGCCCCGCCGGCCGTTTTGCGTTGTTTGATCGAAATCAAGACGCGTATTCCCGCCCTGGACTATCGTTTCAGCTGGAAGAAGGAACGAAGCCTGCGGGAGCATGGAGTGAGATCGATGAACAGGCTGATGAAACCCGGCGCACGGGAACGGGAAACGCTTCTGAATTCAGGTTTTCTGGCTTCGCTCGGCGTGGAGAGTGTCGCGGCGCTGATGGAAATCGCTATTATCGGCAATCTTCCCGCCCGCCAGATGCTGTTCCGGGAAGGCGAGCCCGCCGACATGCTGCATTGCGTTCTGTCCGGCTATATCCGCCTCTACAAGCTCGACCCTGACGGCCGCGAGGCCGACGTGAGCCTCTATGGCCCCGGCGACCTGATCGGCGCGAGCGTGGTGCTCGACGGCGGCCGTTATGCCGCGACGGCGCAGGCTGCCGAACCGGCGCTGCTCGCCCGCTTCGATCTCAGGCGCGTGCGCGATATCGCAAGCCGCCGAGCGGACCTGGCGCTCGCGCTCGTCAACATCGTGTCCGCGCAGCTTGCCGCCAGCTTCACCAGCCTTGCCGATGACCGGCTGCACACCGCACCCCAACGCGTGTCGCGCTATCTGCTCGATCATTGCCCGGCGGACGGCAAGGCGACGAGTTTCCGCCTGCCCTACCAGAAGAGCCTGCTCGCAGGGAAGCTCGGCCTCGCCCCCGAGGCCCTGTCACGCGCCTTCTCGCTCCTGCGCAACCACGGCGTCCATGTCCGCGGCCGGCTCGTCCATATCGGCGATCCCGAGGCGCTGAAGAGGGTCTGAGCTAGAGCCCGCCCTGCACGCGCAGGAAATCGACGATGGTGTCGACCCCCTCGCCGCGTTTCATGTCGGAGAAAACGAAGGGCCGCGCCGCGCGCATGCGCCCGGCATCCGCCTCCATCACGTCGAGATCCGCCCCGACATAAGGCGCGAGGTCCTTCTTGTTGATGACGAGAAGGTCAGAGCGCGTAATGCCGGGCCCGCCCTTGCGCGGGATTTCCTCGCCCTGGCAGACCGAGATGACATAGATCGTCAGGTCCGCGAGGTCGGGCGAGAAGGTTGCCGCGAGATTGTCGCCGCCGGATTCGATGAAGACAACATCCAGATCGGGAAAACGCCGGTTGAGATCGGCGATGGCCTGGAGGTTGATCGAGGCATCCTCGCGGATGGCTGTATGCGGGCAGCCGCCCGTCTCCACGCCGACGATTCGGTCGGATGGCAGCGCCTGCATGCGCACCAGCGCTTCCGCATCCTCCTTGGTGTAGATGTCGTTGGTCACAACGGCCACGGAATAGTGCGCGGCCATGGCCTTGCAGAGCTTCTCCGTCAGCGCCGTCTTGCCCGAACCGACGGGGCCGCCGATGCCGACGCGCAGGGGACCGTTTTTCGATGTCATCGTCACTCTCCGAAAGTTTTGCGGCGGACGGACGGCAACGCCATCGGTCCACCTCTGTCTATCTGTGCCCAGCAGGGTTTGGCAGCAAACCTGCTCATGAGCGGAACAGCCGCGTCGTCAGTGTTTCATGCCGCAGGCTGGCAATCTCCGCGCGGATGGTGGCGGAACCGAGATCGTCGAGCGTCGAGCCCGCGGCCCGTTCGGCCGTTGCGATCACCTGCGGCTCCAGCCCGGCAAGAACGGCCACGCCATCGCGCTGGCCGATGACACCGCAACGGATCGCCACCGACACGAGGTTGGAGGCGACCGCGTGGAGAAAGGCGGCCAGCGCCGCCTCTGCCGAAATGCCGTGCCCGCCTGCAACCGCGCCCACGGCGACCGGATAGGCCGCCGCCTCACCCAATACGCCCAGAACCGGATGCGGCCAGCCCGAGGCCGCCGCCAGGAATGCGCCGCCCTGAAGCATGGTTTCCCTGTGCCGCTCGGCTGAGCCCGCAAGCGCCTCTGCAAGGTCGGCGACCGCCTTCAGCTGCTCCTCCGCATCGACGTTGCGATGCGCTTCGGCAAACAGCACGGCGTCGTTCCAGAGATTGCCGTGCGAAAGCAGGCTCGAGAGCCAGTCGCGAAGCGTGGCGGCGTCGCGCAC
Source organism: Shinella sumterensis (assembly GCF_004514425.2). GTDB lineage: Bacteria > Pseudomonadota > Alphaproteobacteria > Rhizobiales > Rhizobiaceae > Shinella > Shinella sumterensis. The sequence continues at coordinate 389,196 of NZ_MYFN02000002.1, read as the reverse complement.
GTCACCGTCGCTCACCACCTGCTCGAGACCGCCCGAATAAGAGAAGGCGCCGACGGGAAAGGCCGGTGACAACCAGGTCATCAGCCGCACGAGGGCTGCCGGCTCAGTCATGGCCGTGATGGTGATGCCCGTGGCCGGAACCGTGATAGGCGCCGCGCACCGGATGGAACGGCTCCGAGACCTCCTGCACCGTCGCGCCGAGCCCGTTCAGCATGTCGCGGATCACGTGATCGCGCAGGATGAGGATGCGCGTCTCCTCGATCTGCGCCGGCAGGTGGCGATTGCCGAGATGCCAGGCGAGCTCGACGAGATGAAGCGAACCCTTCGGGGTGACCTCGTAGAGAAGTTCTTCCGCCGCCACGACCTCGATCGTCTCACCGCTTTCCGTCCACAGCAGATCGCCATGCGAAAGCTGGACCGGCTCGCGCAGGTCGACCATCACGACATCGTCGTGCTGCATGTGCAGGAGCTTGCGGCGAATATGGCGCTGGTCGTGCGGGAGAATGACGACATCGATGGGCGTCTGGTCGATGGCGGTTCCCTGCGGCAGGATCTGGGTGGAGCGATAGGGCATAAGGGACTTTCGGGGCAGAAGAGTATCAGAAGAGGAAATAGCGCTGCGCCATCGGCAGCACGGTTGCGGGTTCGCAGGTCAGCAACTCGCCGTCCGCACGCACCTCGTAGGTTTCCGGATCGACCTCGATATGCGGCGTGAGATCGTTGAGGATCATCGACGCCTTGGAGATGTTGCGCGTGTTGCGGACCGGCAGAAGCTGCTTGGCGACGCCGAGACGCTCGCGAAGCCCGAGATCGATGGCCGCCTGAGAAACGAAAGTGACGGACGAGTTGGTGCGCATCTTGCCGTAGGCCCCGAACATCGGGCGATAATGGACCGGCTGCGGCGTCGGAATCGATGCGTTCGGATCGCCCATCGGCGCCATGGCGATGACGCCGCCGAGCAGGACCATGTCGGGCTTCACACCGAAGAAGGCCGGGTTCCACAGCACGAGGTCGGCGCGCTTGCCCACTTCGACCGAGCCGATCTCGTGGCTCAAGCCCTGCGCGATGGCCGGGTTGATCGTATATTTGGCGATGTAGCGGCGGATGCGCAGGTTGTCGTTGTCACCGGTCTCGCCGGCAAGGCGGCCGCGCTGGCGCTTCATCTTGTCCGCCGTCTGCCAGGTGCGGATCGCGACCTCGCCGACACGGCCCATGGCCTGGCTGTCGGAGGAGATGACGGAGAAGGCGCCGATATCGTGCAGGATGTCCTCTGCCGCGATGGTTTCCTTGCGGATGCGGCTTTCGGCGAACGCGATATCCTCCGGGATGGACGGCGACAGGTGGTGGCAGACCATCAGCATGTCGAGATGCTCGGAGATGGTGTTGACCGTATAGGGCCGTGTCGGGTTCGTCGAAGACGGGATGACGTTGGCGTGGCCGCAGACCTTGATGATATCGGGCGCATGGCCGCCGCCGGCCCCTTCCGTGTGGAAGGCGTGAATGGTTCGCCCGCCGATCGCCGCCACCGTGTCCTCCACGAAGCCGCTTTCGTTGAGCGTGTCGGTGTGGATCATCACCTGCACATCATACGCGTCGGCGACGGAAAGGCAGCAGTCGATGGCCGCGGGCGTCGTGCCCCAGTCCTCGTGCAGCTTGAGCGATGAGGCGCCGGCGCGGATCATCTCCTCGATCGGCGCGGCCACCGACGCGTTGCCCTTGCCTGCCAGTGCCAGGTTCATCGGAAAGGCATCGAAGCTCTCGATCATGCGCTCGATGTGCCAGGCGCCCGTGCAGGTGGTGGCGAGCGTGCCGTGGGCAGGCCCCGTGCCGCCGCCCAGCATCGTCGTGACGCCGCTCGCCAGCGCATGCTCGATCTGCTGCGGGCAGATATAGTGTATATGCGCATCCATCGTCCCGGCGGTGAGGATCTTGCCCTCCCCGGCGATCACCTCGGTCGAGGGACCGACGATGATGGTCACGCCCGGCTGCGTATCGGGGTTGCCCGCCTTGCCGATGCCGGCGATGCGGCCGTTGCTGAGGCCGATATCCGCCTTGAAGATGCCGCTGTGATCGATGACGAGCGCGTTGGTGATGACGGTATCGACCGCGCCCTCGCCGCGCGTCGCCTGGCTCTGTCCCATGCCGTCGCGAATGACCTTGCCGCCGCCGAACTTCACCTCGTCGCCGTAGCTGGTGAAGTCCCTCTCCACCTCGGCGAAGAGTTCCGTATCGGCAAGGCGCACCTTGTCGCCGGTGGTGGGACCGAACATGCGGGCATAGGCGGCGCGGGACATGGTGTAGGACATGGGTCAGCTTCTCCGGGAGGCGGGAGGATGATCGAGACGGTCGAGGCGGCCGGCGGTGACGAGCGCATCGACCCAGCGCCGCTCGGCGGCGAAAGGATGCCATTCCCAGCCTTCGTGGCTGAAGCCGGCAATGGAAACGCGGTCGCCTTCTTCGGCAAGGTTTTCAAGGGCATGCGCGATGGTGACGAGGCCCGAGCTCGGTACGACGTAGGGCGCGGGATCGAAGGCGGCCAGTCCGGCGTCGACGGCACGATGGAGGGCGGCGGGGATGACACGCAACCGACGGCCGGTCGCCGCCGCGAAGGCCTCGAAGCCATCAGTGTAATCGTCGCAGAAGTCGTCGAGATCGGGGTGGCTGATGGCCAGCGGCGCGCGCATGGCCGCAAACACATCGGAAGAGCGCACGCACCAGATCTCGCCGGCCTGCCGCACGGTCTCGCTGTCCTTCCAGCGGCCGCCACCCAGCATGTCGAGCGCCGGGCGGCCGGTGTTGCACACGGCGATGATATCCGTCTTCACGCCGCCCGCACCTGCCGACCGGCAGCCATTGAAACGGATCACGATGTCAGCCGCATCGATCGTCGCAGCCAGCCCCTGCGGGATGGCGCCATTGCCGACAATGACGATCCTGCGTGACACCGCCGCTCCTCAGTTTTCCTGCTCGTAGAACGTCTTGAGCTCCGCCGTCCGCTTGCGTGTGAGATCCGCAAGGCAGCTGGAAACCAGCAAGGGCTCCAGGGAGCCGCCGCGTGCCTCGAAGCCTGCAAGATCGCACTGGCCGTCGCGATAGCCGATCCACGAGCGCTGGGCTCGTTTCAGCGCGTCGACCGCACCGACATGCTGGTCGCCCATATCCTTGAAGCCTTCATCGGTCTCCACGGCAGCCGCCAGGGCCTTCTTGTAGACGACGTTCAATTCTTCGTCGGCCGCCTTGTAGTCGCGTCCGGCGCAGATGTTCATGTCCATCTGCGTCTCCGCGTTGTCGCAGTCGACTTCGGGCTCCTGCGCCATGGTGACCGTGGCCGAAACGATGAGCGAGGCGGCGGCGAGGAGAAGTGAATGTCGCAAAGTCATGTCAGAGTTTTCCCATAACGGCCTGCCGGAAGCCGTAAATTTCCCGCTTGCCGGCAAACGGCACGAGCCTCACGCTGCGCGTCTGGCCCGGCTCGAAACGCACGGCGGTTCCGGCGGGGATATCGAGCCTGAGCCCCCGCGTCTGCTCACGCTCGAACGACAGGCCGGGATTGGTTTCGTAGAAATGATAATGACTGCCGACCTGGATCGGGCGGTCGCCCGTGTTGGAAACGTCCAGCACGGTGACAGGCAGTCCGACATTGAGTTCGATATCGCCGTCGGCGGCGATGATTTCGCCCGGGATCATGGATTTCCTCTCGCAGCTTCCGCCGGGCCACAGCCCTCGGCTTTCAGGATACGTTTCGTCGACGCCGGATATTTTGCAAGCATCGCGGCCGGCCGCACCGGACGGTGCATGAACCCGCCGCCGCAGTTCGGGCACGCGCCGTGCAGAACCGTGCTCACGCACTGCGCACAGAAGGTGCATTCGAACGTGCAGATCATCGCCTCGCCGCTTTCGGGCGGCAGGTCGCGGTCGCAGCATTCGCAATTGGGCCTGAGCGCCAGCATGGATCTACCGGATCGGCTCGTGCACGGTCACGAGCTTGGTACCGTCGGGGAAGGTCGCCTCCACCTGAATGTCGTGGATCATCTCGGGGATGCCATCCATCACCTGGTCCCGGGTGAGCACATGTGCGCCCGCCTCCATCAGGTCGGCAACCGCCCGGCCGTCGCGCGCACCCTCCACCACGAAATCGGTGATGAGCGCGATCGCCTCGGGATGATTGAGCTTCACTCCGCGCTCCAGACGCTTGCGCGCCACGATCGCGGCCATGGCGATCAGCAGTTTGTCTTTTTCGCGGGGGGTCAGGTTCATGTGTGGTCCGTCGCTGGTTCCGTCGCGCGACAATAGGCGGCTGTTTGCGCGCGCGATATACGCAAAACAGGAAGCCGGCGGCGACCACGGATCGGGCCGGGCCAGCCGATTTCAGAGTGACCAGAGTTTCGGCACGCCCGCGCCCTTGCGCAAGTGCGAAATGATCGGGATCAGCATTTTTCGCAGGGAGAAGCCGTCATCCGCCACGACACGCGCGACGAGCTTGTCCTGCCAGTGGCTGACGCCGGCCGCCGCGCCCGCGCCGATCAGGCGGCGCAACGGTTCGACATGCCCTTCGGCGTCGGGGCCGCATAACAGCACGGTTGCGAAGGCGCGCGCACCGCGCAGCGTCGCCAACTCGCCCGTAAGGGCGGCAACCTCGCCATCAAGCCGCGTTTCCTCGGCATGGATAAGCTTGCCTGCGCGGCGAACACGCCAGCGGTCGCGGAAGAACCCCGTCTCCACCGTCTCGCCCATCGCCTTGCGGCCGAGGATCACGGCCTCCACGGCGAGGAAGACGGCATCGGCAGCCAGGTCCACCTCCAGCCGGCGGTTCAGCGACGACCGATCGAACAGGATCGTTTCCTGCGGCAGCCAGTCGACACGCGCGCCGTCGGCCACGGTGATGCGTGTTTCCAGCCGTGCGGTCGAGGCGCTTGCCTTGTAGACACGCTCGCAGGCCTGCGTGGTCACGGTCAGGCGCGTTTCGGCGCCGGCTGCAAGCGACCATTCCACATGATCGCCGCCCGTCAGGCCACCGGCCGTGTTGATGAGGACGGCCTCCATCGCGCCGTCGAACGTGGCGGGTAGCCGGATCTTGGCGCAGCCTTCCTGATAGAGCACGTCGAGCCGCGTGCTCTGCGCCGACCGCTTCGCCACCAGGCGTCCGACGCCGCGCGCCCGCTGCTGGCGGCCGATGGGCTCATCCCGGACAAGCGCTGCATCCATGCTGCCATTCCTTTCGTCTTCACCCTGCCGATGCGTCTGGCCCAGGCACCTGCGCCAGCCTTCACGAAAAAGCCCGGCGCAAGGCCGGGCTTGAAGTCGACACGGCCGGGCGGCATGCGTGCGCCGCCCGTTCCATGAAACGATTATTCGTTTTCGACGTAGGTGTACTTGCCGTCTTCACCCTTCTTCCAGGTGTACATGACGTAGTCCGGACGGGTGATGTCGCCCTTCTCGTCGAAGGAGAGCTCACCGATGGCCGTGTTGAACGGGCCCTTTGCCTTGATCGCTTCTGCAACGGCCTGCGGGTCGTTGCCGCCGGCAGCCTTGGCGGCTTCGGCGATGACCTGAAGAGCGGCGTAGGAGTACAGCGTATAGGCTTCCGGCTCGAAACCGGCCGCGCGGAACTTCTCGACGAGTTCCTTGGCGGCGGGGTTCTTGCGCGGATCGGGCGCGAAGGTCATCAGCGTGCCGTCGACGGCGTCGCCGGCGATCGAAGCCAGTTCGTTCGAAACGATACCGTCGCCCGAGATGAAGGTTGCCTTCAGGCCCTGGTCGGCAGCCTGGCGTTCCATCAGACCGAACTCGGTGTGCAGGCCGCCCCAGTAGACGACGGAGACGCCGGCTTCCTTCATCTTCGCGATAAGGGCCGAGAAGTCCTTGTCGCCGATGTTGACGCCTTCGTAGATGACTTCCTTGACGCCGGCTTCGTTGGCCGACTTCTTGGTTTCGTCAGCGAGGCCCTGGCCATACGGGGTCTTGTCGTGGAGAACGGCGAGCTTCGCATCCTTGAAGTTGGCGGCGATGAAGGCGCCGGCTACGGCGCCCTGCTGGTCGTCACGGCCGCAGGTACGGAACGTGTTCCACAGGCCGCGCTCGGTGTAGGTCGGGTTCGTGGACGCCGGCGAAACCTGCAGGATGCCGTTTTCGGCGTAGATTTCCGACGTCGGGATGGAAACGCCCGAGTTGAAGTGACCGACAACGAACTTCACGCCATCGGCAACGAACTTGTTGGCGACGGAAACGCCCTGCTTCGGGTCGGAAACGTCATCGCCCAGAACGATCTTGATCTGCTCGCCGTTGATGCCGCCGGCCGCATTGATGTCGGCAGCAGCCTGCTCGACGCCCTTCTGGATCTGCGCGCCGAAAGCGGCGTTCGGACCGGTCAGCGGGCCGCCGACGCCGACCAGGATGTCGGCCCAAGCGCTGCCGCTGAAAGCGACCATTGCAGCCAAAGCAACAGCCGACATGAGAGACTTCTTCATTTGGTTACTCCCAGATTTATAGCGGGCTGGTTTCAACCGGGCGCAACACCCGCATTCATTGCGCCGGTATCGTTTGCCCCGTCCGGGCGGACGGGTGTTCCCTTGATTATTTCGACTTCCAGGAAAAGGGCGAGACCTTCTCATAAAGCCAGTAGTAATTGTTGGTCATCTGCCGCGTCCGGTAGTAGCGGTAACCGAGCGTAGCAAACAACAAAAGCACGGCGGTGTCCACGACATAGTACTGCGGCGTGAGCATGGTTCCGTTGAACAGGGCGTGGTGGATGAAGCGGATGGCGACGCCGAGCAGGAGGGTGTAGATGACGAGGGTTCGGTAGGGTTGCCATCCCTCGGCGACGCTCTTTCCGGTCCGCCATGCGGTCCAGCCGCCCATGATGACGGTGATGAACAGGAACTGCCAGACAGACGGCTCCTCGTAGAGAATTCCCTGCATTGTCCGTCTCCTTGTCCTAGTGCCTGCCGCCTTCGAGATAGGCCGCGCGCACTTCCGGATTGGCCAGAAGCTCCTTGCCCGAGCCGCTCATCGTCACCTTGCCGTTGACCATCACATAGGCGCGGTCCGACAGCTTGAGCGCGGCAAAGGCGTTCTGCTCCACGAGGAACACGGTCAGGCCCTCTTCCTTGTTCAGCACCTTGATGGCGTCGAAGATGCCCTTGACGATCAGCGGCGCCAGGCCCAGCGACGGCTCGTCGAGAAGCAGGAGCTTGGGACGCGCCATCAGCGCGCGGCCGATGGACAGCATCTGCTGTTCGCCGCCCGAGAGCGTGCCGCCGCGCTGCGACTGGCGCTCCTTGAGGCGCGGGAAGAGCGTGAAGATCTTCTCCACGTCCTCGTCGAAATACTTCAGGTTGTCGAGGCTCGCGCCCATCTGGAGGTTTTCGTAGACGGTCATGCGCGGGAAGATGCGGCGTCCCTCCGGCGACTGCGCGATGCGGCGGCGCGCGATAAGATGCGTCGGCAGGCGGGTGATGTCCTCGCCGTCGAAGGTGATGGTGCCGTTGCGCGCCTGGGGGCTGCCGCAGATCGTCATCATCAGGGTCGACTTGCCCGCGCCGTTGGCGCCGATGAGGCTGACGATCTCGCCCTTCTGCACCGTGACATCGACGCCGGCCAGGGCGCGAATGTTGCCGTAATAGGTTTCAACGCCCTGGACGCTGAGAAGCGTATCGCTCATCAGTGCGACCCTCCCGCCGTGCCCTCGATCTCCTCGATTTCCTCGATCACCTCTTCGACCTCATCATCTTCCACACCGAGATAGGCCGCGATAACCTTCGGATCGTTCTTCACATGGTCCGGCGTGCCATCGGAGATCTTCTGCCCGTATTCGAGCACGACCACATGGTCGGAGATCTCCATGACCACGGACATGTCGTGCTCGATGAGCAGGATCGACGTGCCGCTGTCCTTGCGGATGGAACGCAGGAGTTCGTTGAGGGCGAGCGATTCACGCGGGTTGAGGCCCGCCGCCGGCTCGTCGAGGCACAGGACCTCCGGTCCCGTGCACATGGCACGGGCGATCTCCAGGCGCCGCTGGGCGCCGTAGGGCAGATCGCCGGCCGGGTCGTCGGCACGCGCGATGAGATCGGCCTTCTCCAGCCAGTGCCGGGCGACCTCGATGGATTCGGCCGCGGCCTTCTTGTATCCGGGCAGGCCCAGAAGGCCGAGGACCGTATAGCCCGACGCCTTCATCAGCGTGTTGTGCTGGGCCACCAGCAGGTTCTCCAGAACGGTGAGGCCCGAGAAGAGCCGGATGTTCTGGAAGGTGCGCGCCACCTTGGCATCGCGGGTGATCTCGAAGTCGTTCAGCCGCTCCAGCAGGAACTCCTTACCGCCCTTCTGGCGCATGGTGATCATGCCCATGGTCGGCTTGTAGAAGCCGGTCACGCAGTTGAAGACCGTGGTCTTGCCCGCGCCGTTGGGGCCGATCAGCGCGGTGATCTCGCCACGCTGCGCCTCGAAGGAGAAGTCGTTGATGGCCATGAGGCCGCCGAAGCGCATCGAGAGATGCTCGACCTTGAGAATGGGGTCAGCCGTCATCGTGTTCGTTGTCATTGTTTCGGACACCATCAGCCGTGTCCTTCCTTGGTGAAGCTGCCGGAGACCGCCTTGCGTTCCTTCAGGAAGGCGGTCGGTTCACGGCTGCCGACGAAGCCACGCGGTTTCCAGACCATCACGATGACCATGGCGAGGCCGAAGATCAGCATGCGGTAGAGTTCCGGCGTGAAGTCGGGGCCGAAAATGGCCTTGAGGAAGGTCATCTCGCGCAGCAGTTCCGTGCCGCCGACCATCACGACGGCCGCAACCGCGATGCCGACGAGCGAGCCCATGCCGCCGAGGACCACGATGGCCAGAATGATCGCCGATTCCAGGAAGACGAAGCTTTCCGGCGACACGAAGCCCTGGCGCACGGCGAAGAAGGAGCCGGCGAAGCCGCCGAACATCGCGCCGATGGAAAACGCCGTCAGCTTGGTCGTGACCGTGTTGATGCCGAGCGAGCGGCAGGCGATCTCGTCCTCGCGCAGGGCTTCCCAGGCGCGGCCGATCGGCATGCGGCGCAGGCGGATCGTCACATAGGCGGTGAGCAGCGCCAGCGCCAGGATGAGATAGAACAGGAAGATCTTGTAGTAGGCCGACGACATCGGCAGGCTAAAGGCCTTGGCGAAGTTGTTCGGCGCGCTGACGTCGAACGACCAGATGCCGAAGACGGAGGCCTTGGGAATGCCCGAGACGCCGAAGGTGCCGCGCGTGACCTCCGTCCAGTTGATCAGCACGAGGCGGATGATCTCACCGAAGGCGAGCGTGACGATGGCGAGGTAGTCGCCCTTCAGGCGCAGCACCGGAAAGCCGAGGATCATGCCCCAGAAGGCGGCCAGGATGCCGGCGAGCGGCAGCAGGATCCAGAAGGACAGCCCGAAATACTGCGACAGCAGCGCATAGGAATAGGCGCCCACCGCATAGAAGGCGACGTAGCCGAGGTCGAGCAGGCCGGCCAGACCCACCACGATGTTGAGGCCCCAGGCGAGCATCACGTAGATGAGGATCTGGATGCCGAAATTGTCGACCCACTTCAGCGAGCCCTGCACACCGAACAGCATGACCATCAGCGGCGGATAGATCAGGAGCGCGACGATGGCGATCTTGCTGAAGTTGCGCTTGAAGAAGCTTTCGTCCGCCTCGGCCGGCGCCTTGGCGGCGGCCTTGCGGGCGTCCATCCACGGACGGATATAGGCGACCGTGAGGAAGCGCCCGACGGCGGCGACGGCGACGAAGATGGCAAGCAGGCCCCAGCGCTGGTTCAGCACCAGCTCGTTGCGGATGTTCTGCGTGGTCTCCAGACCGACGAAGAGCACGAACAGGCCAAGCGCCACGATACCGGCAAAAATGCCCTCGCGCAGAGCCCGCGCCGTCAGGTTACCGCCGGCGCTCTCGGGAGAGTGGGAAATGTTGGACATGGATCAAACCTTCTCGACTTCCGGTCGTCCGAGAATGCCGGACGGCTTGAAGATCAGGACGATGGCGAGGATGGAGAACGTCGCGACGTCCTTGTAGTCGATGGTGAAATAGGCCGACCACAGGCTCTCGATGAGACCGATGAGCATGCCGCCGAGAACCGCGCCCGGAAGCGAGCCGATGCCGCCCAGGACCGCGGCCGTGAAGGCCTTGACGCCCGGAATGAAGCCGTCGGTGAAGACGGTCACGCCGTAATACATCAGGTACATGGTGCCGGCCACCGCCGCCAGCGATGCGCCCATGACGAAGGTCACGGAGATCGTGCGGTCGACGTCGATGCCCAGCAGCGCCGCCATCTTGCGGTCCTGTTCGGTCGCACGCTGCGCGCGGCCCAGCGCGGTCTTGTTGACGATGTACCAGAAGGTCGTCAGCAGGATCGCCGTCAGGAGCATGATGATGATCTGCTTGAGCGAGATCGCGATGCCGAAGACATTGTAGACCGACGACACCAGCGGCGGGATCGGCTTGTTGCGCGGGCCCTGCGTGACCTGGATGAAGTTCGACAGCGCAATCGACATACCGATCGCCGTGATCAGCGGCGCAAGGCGGAACGAACCGCGCAGCGGCCGGTACGCCATCTTCTCGATCGTCCAGTTCCAAAGCGACGCCGTCAGCATCGCGGCCACCATCATCACCAGAAGCAGCAGCACGACCGGAAGGCCGACGAACACGCTGGTCAGGACGAGAAAGGTGATGAGAGCGGCAAACCCACCCAGCATGAAGATATCGCCATGGGCGAAGTTGATCATGCCGATGATGCCGTAAACCATGGTGTAGCCAATGGCTATCAAACCATAAATCGAGCCAAGAGTCAGCCCGTTGACGAGCTGCTGGACGAAATACTCCATATACAATCCCCCGGATGCAGTCCGCTTTGGCCGCATCTCTTGTTCTTGCGCTCATTTTTTGAGCTTGTGTAGACAAATGAATTCCATACCGCTTTCGATACAAAAGGGAAGCCAAAAAAAATCGGATCGACAATTTCTTTGGGCGAAAGCGGTAAATGACGTTATTAACGCCACGATATCCAAAAAAGCGGCAGGAAAATCAGCCCGCCGGTGCAAAATGAAGCACCGCGGCGGCATGACGGGTGGTTCATGACGAAACACCGTCGCGACGCCGCGGCAGGTCTCATTTTCGCATCGTCGCGCCCGTGGGGTCGAAGAGCGGCTCCCGCTGCAGGCGGGCGGGCAGCATCTCCCCGAGGAGCTCGACCGACCAGTCCCCGGTCACGTCGGCGATCTCCTTCGGCACATATCCCACCGCGACCGACACGCCGGCCGCATGCGCATATCCACCCGATGTCACCCAGCCACGCACGACGCCGTCGAGATAGATCGGTTCGTCGCCGATGACATCGGCATCCTTCGCCTCGAGGATAAAGGTGCACAGCCGCAATGTGCCGCCGTTCTCGCGCTCTAATCTGGCGGCGGCCTTGCCGATGAAGTCCGCCGCCTTGTCCAGCGCGACGAAGCGATCCAGCCGCGCTTCCAGCGGGCCGTAGAGCGGGCGATATTCCCGCGACCAGCTGCCATAGGATTTTTCGAGCCGCAGCGCGTTGAGCGCGCGCAGCCCGAACAGGCGAATGCCGAATTCCTCACCGGCTTCGAGGATCAGGTCATAGAGGTAGCGCTGGTATTGCGGCTTCATCCAGATCTCGTAGCCGAGATCGCCGGTATAGCTGACGCGGCCGACGATGGCGGGCGCCATGCCCAGATCCATGCGCCGCACCGCCATGAACGGGAAGGCCGCCGTCGACAGATCCTGGTGCGTCAGCTTGCGCAGGACCTCGCGGGCATTCGGGCCGGCGATCGCGAGACCGACCAGGCCGAGATTGAGGGCCTCGAGCGTGACGGACCCATCCTTCGGCAGATGCGCTTCGAACCAGCGCATGTGATAGTCCTCGGCGATGCCGGAGCCGATGAGCAGGAAATCGCCCTCGCCGAGCTTGGCCAGCGTGAAATCGCCGATCAGCTTGCCGTCCGCCTTCAGCATGGGGGCGAGCGTCATGCGGCCGGTCGCGGGCATTCGGCAGGCAAGCAGCCGGTCGAGGAAGGCTTCCGCCCCCCTGCCCTTCACGGCATATTTGGCAAAACCCGACGTTTCCATCAGGCCGACGCCCTCGCGCACGGCCCTGGCCTCCGCGCCGACCGTCTCGAAATCCGTCGATCGCCGCCAGGAGAAATGGTCCTCGACACCTGCGGGCGCAAACCACAGCGGCTGCTCCAGGCCGTAGGACGCGCCGAAGACGGCACCGGCAGCCTTCAGCCTGTCATAGACCGGGGTCGTCAGAAGCGGGCGCCCGGCCGGCAGCTCCTCGTTCGGATAGCGGATGGAGAAACGCCGCGAGTAGTTTTCGCGCACCTTGGCATTGGTATAGCCGAGTGTGGCGAAATCGCCGTAGCGCGCCACGTCCATGGCGAAGACGTCGAAACCGGGATCGCCGTGGATCATCCAGTTGGCGAGCGCCAGTCCCACACCGCCGCCCTGGCTGAAGCCGGCCATGACCGCACAGGCCGACCAGAAATTCGTCATGCCGCGCACCGGCCCGACAAGCGGATTGCCGTCGGGCGAGAAGGTGAAGGGGCCATTGATGATCTTCTTGATGCCCGCCTTGTTGAAGGCCGGAAAATGACGGAAGCCCACTTCCAGCTCCGGCGTGATGCGCTCGATATCCTCTTCCAGCAGCTCGTGACCGAAATCCCACGGCGTGGTCAGCGGCGACCACGGGCGGCAGGCCTTTTCATACGTGCCCATCAGCATGCCGTTGCGTTCCTGGCGGAGATAGATTTCCCCGTCGAAATCCACGCAATGCATCAGCTCCCGGCCAGCGGTCTGGTTGAACTCGATCACCTCCGGCATGTCCTCGGTGATGAGATACATGTGTTCCATGGCCAGGACCGGCAGTTCGAGACCGACCATGCGGCCGACCTCTCGCGCCCAGAGGCCACCGCAGTTGACCACGTGTTCGGCGATGATCTCGCCCTTGTTGGTGATGACGCGCCAGCTGCCGTCCTCGCGCTGCGCGAGGTCCTCGACCTTGGTGTGAAGGTAGATTTCCGCACCGTTCTTCTTGGCCGATTTCGCATAGGCATGGGTGGTGCCGTAGGGGTCGAGATGGCCTTCCACCGGATCGAACACCGCACCGACGAACTGGTCGGGATCGATGAGCGGCATGAGGTCGTGCGCTTCCTTGGGCGTCAGCAGTTCCGCCTCCAGCCCCATATAGCGGCCCTTGGCGAGGATTGACTTCATCCAGTCAAAGCGTTCCTTCGTCGCCGCAAGCATCATGCCCGATGTCATGTGCAGGCCGATATCCTGGCCGGAATAGTCCTCGATCTCCTTGTAGAGTTCCACCGTGTATTTCTGGAGCTTGGCGACGTTCGGATCGCCGTTGATCGTGTGCATGCCGCCGGCGGCATGCCAGGTCGAGCCGGAGGTCAGTTCGGACCGTTCCACGAGCACGACATCGGTCCAGCCGAACTTGGTGAGATGATAGAGGACGGAGCAGCCGACGACGCCGCCCCCGATGACCACGACCCTGGCATGGCTCTTCATGAAAATCTCCGGCTTGTGACGGTTGAAGGAACGAGAGGCAGTGCGTGAAGGCAGCCTATTTTGTCCCTCGCCGGCCCGGCAAGCCCGGGTTGCGAAACCTCATGTCGCTTTATCGATTTCCAATGTCGGGGGGCGGCGCGCAAGCCTGTCAGCGCGTCGCGAAATCGACCGACAGATCGTGGCTGCGCGCCATGACCTTGATGTCGTCCACCAGCGCCTCGGCGAAACTGCGCATGACGACGAGATCGAAGCTTTGCGCACTGGTGCGGGCCAGATTGACCGAAATGTGATGGCACAGAACGTTCGCCGCGCGGCCGACGGGGAAGCTGTCGGCGTGAAGATCGACCGCGACGCCGTTTGCCAGGATGCGCGCGGCGTCCGGCCCGGTCAGGGTCAGAGCGACCCGGCCATGGCTCTGGTCGATGACGAAAGCCGCATCGCCGAGCCGCACGCCGAGTTCGGCGGCAAGCGTTTCGGGCGCATGGACCTCCGACAGGACCAGCCACTCGCCGGGACCGGAAAACCGGACCTCGAAGTCGCCGTTCGCGACCAGAATGCCGGCCGCCTCGGGCACCCGGCCCGGCGAGGCCAACACCATGGCCATCGCCGTCGCACGGTGGACGGCCAGGTGGTTGGCCCGCCGCTCGGCAATCGCCCCGATCGTCCCGTCCAGAGCATGAACCGCGTGATAGTCGTAAGCCATGCCTGCCCCCTATGCCGTGAGCTTGCTGTTATCAGGATCGACGAAGACCGGATGGCAGACCTCCGCCATGGTCTCGACACCGCGCAGCCGGTCCCACACCACGATCTTCTCGCCGTAGCGCTCACGGCCGGACTTGAGGAAGGCAAGCGCGATGGGCATGCGGAGCGTCGGCGAGAAACAGGCGGAACTCACCCAGCCCTGGTCGTTGATCGTCGAGGGCTTGGCGCCGTCCTTCAGCAGATGCGCGCCGGCCCGCATCTCCTGGTCCGCCTCCAGCGCCTTGAGGCCGACGAGCTGCGCCCGGTCCGCCGCCGTCAGGCCGAAGCGATTGGAGAGCCGCTTGCCGATGAAATCCGCCTTGCCGGTCCCCATCATGTGGCCGAGCCCGGCATCGTCCGGCGTCACGCGACCGTCGAGTTCGGCGTGCGTGACATGGCCCTTCTCGATACGCAGCACGTTGAGCGCTTCCACACCATAGGCGCACATGCCGTGCGGCAGACCTGCGCGCATCAGCGCGTCGGCCACCGCCTCGCCGTAGCCGGCCGGCACCGCAAGCTCATAGGCGAGTTCGCCGGAAAAGGAGATCCGGAAGAGCCGCCCCTTGAGATTGCCCTTGAGACGGACCTCGCGGGCGGCCAGGAACGGAAAAGCCGCATGGGAGATGTCGTCCTCCACGATGGACTGAAGGATGACGCGCGCCTTCGGCCCGGCAATCGACATCTGCGCCCATTGGTCGGAGACGGAGAGGAAACGCACGCGCAGCTGCGGCCACAGCACCTGCGCCGCGAACTCCATATGCGAGAGCACGCCCCCCGCCATGGCGGTCGTGGTCGTGATGAGAAAATGCGCTTCGCCCAGCCTGCTGACCGTGCCGTCATCGAAAACCATGCCGTCTTCACGCAGCATCAGCCCATAGCGGGCCTTGCCGACAGGCAGTTTGAGCAGCGGATTGCAATAGAGCCGGTTGAGGAATTCGGCCGCATCCGGCCCGAACACCTCGATCTTGCCGAGCGTCGAGACATCGCAGAGACCGGCATTCTCGCGAACGCTACGC
Source organism: Shinella sumterensis (assembly GCF_004514425.2). Lineage (GTDB taxonomy): Bacteria > Pseudomonadota > Alphaproteobacteria > Rhizobiales > Rhizobiaceae > Shinella > Shinella sumterensis. The sequence goes on along the minus strand of NZ_MYFN02000002.1, from coordinate 373,885 downwards.
ACCTCACGGTCGACGCTCTCCCGCCATGTCTTCTCCTCGCCTTTGGCAAACCACGACGAGCGATACCAGAGGCCCGCCTCGATGAAGGTAGCGCCGTTGCGCGCCGCCCAGCCATGCAGCGGCGAGCGGCGAACGGGCATGGCGTGCCCGCCCACCGACGTGCCGGCGAGCGCCCCGAAGGAGACCGGCGTGTAGAACGGGCGGAACGTCGTCGTGCCGACCTCCGCGGGACTAACGCCGCGCATGGCGGCGAGAATGCCGATGGCATTGATGTTGCCAAGCTTGCCCTGGTCCGTCGCCATGCCGCCCGTCGTGTAGCGCTTGGCATGTTCGACATGGCCGAAGCCCTCGCGCACGGCAAGCCCGAGATCGCCGAGATGCACGTCGTTCTGGAAATCCACGAAGGCCTTCGACTTCGCGCCCGGCACATGCCAGAGCGCCGTGAACGACGGATCGGGTTCCTCGCCGACCACCGGCGCCTGGAAGCCGGCAGCCTGCCGTCCGAGCGCTTCGACGATATCAGCCGCCTTGCGCGCACCGTCCTCGAAACAGGCCGACAGGCGGTACTGTCCCGCCGCCGCACCGGCGGGCACGAGACCGGCACCGACATCGGGCGCCAGAAAGGCCTGCAAGGCATCCGACCACACGGGCCTGCCGCCGCGCTGGCAGGCAAGATGGATGACCGGGCTCCAGCCGCCGGACATCGCCACGGCGTCACAGGCAATCAGGTCCTCGAAACCGCCGCGGTCCGCGACGATGCCGCGAAGGCCCGCACCGCCTCTCGTGTCGATGATGGAACCGCCGCGGATGAGACGAACGCCGGCCGGCGCCGCTTCGGCGGCGTCCGGCCGGCTGTCGATCAGGGCGGCGATCCCGATGCCTTGTGCGGCGAGGTCGCGTGCGGTGCGATAGCCCGAGGCACCGTTGGTGAAGATCGCGACGGCCTTGCCGGCGGCCACGCCGAAGCGGTTGGCATAGGTGGCGGCAGCACTGGCCGTCATCACGCCCGGCCGGTCATTGCCGCCGAAGACCAGCGGCCGTTCCTCCGCGCCCGAGGCCAGGATGGCGTGCTTCGCCACGATGCGCCACAGGCGTTCGACGGGCTTCACCGCATCCACCGCCGCACCGTGTTTCTGCACCCGTTCGAGGGCGCCGAACACATTGTCGTCGTACCAGCCGAAAACCGTCGTGCGCGGCAGCAAGGTGACATTCGGGCTGTTCTGCAATTCGTCCAGCACGCGGCGGGCGAAGATATAGGGCGCCTCGCCGTCGAGCCGCGTCGTCTCGGAAAGCAGCGTGCCGCCGAGAGCGAAATCCTGCTCGGCGAGGATGACACGCAGGCCGGATCGCGCCGCGACCAGAGCGGCGGCAAGACCTGCCGGCCCGGAGCCGACCACCAGCAGATCGCAATGCGCCCAGCTCTTCTCGTAGGAATCGGGATCGGGTGAAAGATCGGTACGGCCAAGCCCGGCGGCGCGCCGGATAAGCGGCTCGTAGACCTTTTCCCAGAAGGCCGCCGGCCACATGAAGGTCTTGTAGTAGAAGCCGGCCGACAGGAAGCGCGCCATCAGGCCGTTGACCGCGCCGATATCGAAGGCGAGGCTCGGCCAGCGGTTCTGGCTGGTGGCGACGAGGCCGTCATAGAGTTCGGCAACCGTCGCCTTCGTGTTGGGATCCCGGCGCACGCCGCTGCCGACCGTGACCAGCGCATTCGGCTCGGAGGGGCCGGCCGTCACGATGCCGCGCGGGCGGTGATACTTGAAGCTGCGGCCGACGAGCAGCCGGTCGTTGGCCAGAAGCGCCGAGGCGAGCGTATCGCCGGCATGGCCGGACAGGCTCTTGCCGTCGAAGGAGAAGGCAAGCGTGTGGCTGCGGTCGATCAGGCCGCCGGCCGGAAGGCGATACGCGGTCATCGGTCAACCTCCGTCGCGGCATCGGTCACGGAAAAGACGGCATGGCTGAGATTGTCGCGCTCCACGACGAGCCAGCGCCGGCATCCGGCGACGTGCTGCCAGTGTTCCCGCACGCGGCCGCGCGGGTTGGTCCGCAAATGCACATAGTCGTGCCATGCTTCGTCGGATGCCATGGACGACGGGCGGAGGGGCGTGGCGTCGCCTCGGATCGCGAATTCTTCCTTGGGGCGCGTGCCGCAATGCGGGCAGGAAATCAGGCTGGCCATGGCGCGCTCAATGCAGGTTGGGCTGGGTGCCGGCACCCGCCTCGTCGATGGGGAAGCCGCGCTCGAAGCGATCGAGCCGCAACGCGCGCGCCACATGGTGGCTCTCGCCCTTGGCGATCAGGTGCGCGAAGCAGAAGCCCGAGGCCGGCGTCGCCTTGAAGCCGCCGTAGCACCAGCCGCAGTTGAGATAGAGGTTGTCGATCGACGTACGGTCTATGATCGGCGAGCCGTCCATCGACATGTCCATGACGCCGCCCCAGGAGCGCAGCACCCGCACGCGCGAAAGGCCGGGGATCATCGTCACCCCCTCCTCCATCACATGCTCGGCCGTCGCGAGATTGCCGCGCTGCGCATAGGAGGAGTAACCGTCGATTTCCGCGCCGAACACCAGCCCGCCCTTGTCGGACTGCGAAATGTAGAAATGCCCCGCGCCGTAGGTGATGACATGGTCGATGCAGGGCTTCAGCCCCTCCGTCACGAAGGCCTGCAGCACATGGCTTTCCAGCGGCAGCTTCAGCCCCGCCATTTCGGCGACGCGCGACGAATTGCCGGCAGCCGCCAGCGCCAGCTTGTTGCAGCCGATGAAGCCCTTCGTCGTCTCGACGCCCGTGACCACGCCATTTTCCCGACGGATCCCCGTCACCTCGCAGTTCTGGATGAGATCGACACCATGCCGGTCGGCACCGCGCGCAAAGCCCCAGGCGACCGCGTCATGTCGCGCCGTGCCGGCGCGACGCTGAAGGAGGCCGCCCATGATGGGGAAGCGCGCATGATCGAAGTTGAGGAAGGGCAGCATCTTCTTCAGCGTGTCGCGATCGAGAAGCTCGGCCGCCACGCCTTCCATCATCATGGCATTGCCGCGGCGGATGTACTGATCGCGCTGGCCGTCATTGTGATAGAGGTTGATGATGCCGCGCTGCGAGAACATCACATTGTAGTTGAGGTCCTGCTCCAGACCTTCCCACAGTTTCAGCGAGAACTCGTAGAACGGCTCGTTGCCGGGAAGCATGTAGTTGGAGCGAACGATCGTCGTGTTACGCCCGACATTGCCCGAGCCGAGATAGCCCTTCTCGATGACGGCGACGTTGCGCAGGCCGAATTCCTTTGCGAGGTAGTAGGCCGTCGCAAGGCCGTGGCCGCCGCCGCCCACGATGATCACGTCATAATGCGGCTTCGGGTCCGGCTCCCGCCAGGCGGGTTTCCAGCCAAGATTGCCGGCGAAGGCTTGCCTGAAGATCGAAAGGGCGGAGTAGCGCATGCGATGTCCCATATGAGATGCGCCACCTTCGCACATGGCGCGCAAACGGCAAGACGGGAGATCGCCGCACCCTGCCCGCAGCGCCGATCTTTCCACACCCGCAGCCGGCGATGTCTTGGCATTTGCTTTCGGAGCGCGCCGGGATTAAGCCATTCCATCATGCACACGGACCTTGCAGAGCTGAAACAGGTGCTGGAGACCGCGGCGCTCGCCGCCGGCCGCGCCATCATGGTTGTCCACGATGCGGGCGCCCATATCCGGCACAAGCCCGACAGTTCCCCCGTGACGGAAGCGGACGAAGAGGCAGAGCAGGTGATCCTTGCGGCGCTGCGCCGGCATTTCCCCGCCATACCCGTCGTCGCCGAAGAGGCCGTCGCCGCGGGGATCGTGCCGGACATTTCAGGCGGCCGGTTCTTCCTTGTCGATCCGCTCGACGGAACCAAGGAATTCGTGGCGGGCCGCAGCGAATTCACCGTCAACATCGCTCTCATCGAAAACGGCGCGCCGATTGCCGGCATCGTCTTCGCGCCAGCGCTTTCCTCCGGCTTCGTGGCGGTGGATAACCGGGCGGAACGCTTCACGGTGACGGGCGGCCGGACGATCGCCGAACGACAGGCCATCGGCTGCCGCAAGCATGGCGCGGCAATCACCGCCGTCGCCAGCCGATCGCATGACACGCCGCAGACCGCCCGCTTTCTCGACGATCACGGCATCGATGCCTGCACGGCCATCGGCTCTTCGCTGAAGTTCTGCCTGGTAGCGGAGGGCGTGGCGGACGTCTATCCGCGCTTCAGCCGCACCATGGAATGGGATACGGCGGCGGGCGACGCCGTGCTGCGCGCCGCCGGCGGCGGCACGCGCACGCTGGACGGCGAGCCGCTTGTCTATGGCAAGCGCAACCAGAAGCACGACAGCGACTTCGCCAATCCGGACTTCATCGCCGCGCGAGCCGACTGGAACACGGCCCCGTCACCCGAAACGAAATGACCTCGCTTTCGGCGAGGTCATTTGCAGGTTGCGTCAGGCGGCGGCGACGGGTTCGGGCCCCGGCGTCGCCTCGTCCTTGTCTTCCGGCTTGATGCGGAACCAGGCGATATAAAGCGCCGGCAGGAAGAGCAGCGTCAGCACCGTACCGACGATAATGCCGCCCATCATGGCGTAAGCCATCGGCCCCCAGAACACCTCCCGCGAGATCGGAATGAGCGCAAGGCTGGCGGCCGCCGCCGTCAGCATGATCGGACGCATGCGGTGTTCCGTCGCCTCCCGCACCGCGTCCCAGGCATGTTTGCCCTCCAGCCGCAGATGCTCGATCTGCACCACGAGGATCACCGAGTTGCGGATGAGGATGCCGATCAGCGCCAGCACGCCGAGGATGGCGACGAAGCCGAGAGGCGCCCCGCTGCCGAGCAGTGCGATGACCACGCCGATAAGCGCCAGCGGCGCCACCGCGAAGACCAGGAACAGCCGCGAGAAGCTCTGCAACTGCAGCATCAGGATCGTCGCCATGGCAAAGAGCATGAGCGGGACGACGGCAACGATGGGCGCCTGGCTGTTGGCGCTTTCTTCAACGGCACCACCGACGGCGATGTCATAGCCGGAGGGCAGCTCGGCGCGGAAGGCATCGACCTGCTTTTCCATCTGGGAAACGATGGTGGCAGGCTGCACGCCGCCGGTCACGCTGGCCTTGACCGTGATGGTGGGCTGGCGAGAGCGGCGCCACACTACCGGCTGCTCCATCTCGTAGCGGAAGTTGGCGACGGCGGCGAGCGGCACGGAGGTTCCGTTGGCCGTCGGCAGCTGCAACTGGCGCAGCGTCTCGATGGACTGGCGCTCGCCGGCCTTCGCCCGGCCGATGACGTCGATCAGGTAGGTGTCGTCGCGGATCTGCGTAACCGTGGTGCCGCCGACGACGCCGTTGAGCGCAGACGCGATATCCTGCGAGGTCACGCCGAGCTGGCGCGCCTTGTCCTGGAGGACATCGACCTTCACGACGCGGGCGGGCTCGTTCCAGTCATAGACGATATCGCCCAGCCGGTCGTTACGGCCGAGAATCTCGCCGAAGGCCAGCGCCTGCTTGCGCACTTCCTGGATGTCGGGACCGCTGACACGGTACTGGACCGGACGGCCGACCGGCGGGCCGATGTCGAGCAGCTTCACGAGCGCATCCGTGCCGACAAAAGTCGTGCGCAGATAGGCATCGAGATCCGCCTTGACCCTGTCGCGCGCTTCGAGGTCCTTGGTGACGATGACCGTCTGGCCGAAGGCCGGCGACGGGGGCTGCACGTCGAAGGAAAGGAGGAAGCGCACCGCGCCCTCGCCCACATAGGAAGACCAGCGCTCGATATCGGGATTGCCCTTGAGCTTTTCCTCTTCGAGCTTGGCGATCTGTGCGTTCGTTTCGGCAATCGAGGCGTTCTGCGGCAGCGCCCAGTCGATGACGAGTTCCGGGCGGTCGGACGACGGGAAGAACTGTTGCTGCACGAAGCCCATGCCGAAGACGGAGACGGCGAAGACGGCGATGGTCGCGACGATCGTGGTCCATTTCCAGCGCATGCAGACATCGAGGATACGGGCGAAGATGCGTCCGAACCAGCCCTTCTGGTCGTGATGCTGCTTCATGCTCTTGGGCAGGATCGTCACGCCGAGCAGCGGCGTGAACACGACCGCCACGACCCATGACACGACAAGCGAGATCGCGATGACGACGAACAGCGAGAAGGTGAATTCGCCGGCAGCACTGTTGTTGAGGCCGATCGGGATGAAGCCCGCCACGGTCACCAGCGTGCCTGTTAGCATCGGGAAGGCGGTGGATGTATAGACATAGGTCGCCGCCTTGCGCAGCGTATCCCCCGCCTCCAGCCGCGCCACCATCATTTCCACCGCGATCATGGCATCGTCGACGAGAAGCCCGAGCGCGATGATGAGTGCGCCGAGCGAAACGCGCTGGAGCGATATGCCGTCATAATACATGAAGACGAAGGTGATGCCGAGCGTCAGCGGTATGGAGAGCGCCACGACGAGGCCCGCCCGCAGGCCGAGGCTCACGAAACTGACGATGAGGACGATGGCCACCGCCTCGAACAGCGCACGCGTGAAGCCCGACACCGCTTCCTCGACGACCTTCGGCTGGTCGGAGACGAGATGCACGTCGACGCCGACGGGCAGCTCCTCAGACAGCGTCTCGATCTTTTTCTCGACCGCCGCGCCGAATTCCAGCAGGTTCGAGCCCTGCTTCATGCCGATCGCCAGGCCGATCGCCGGTTGGCCGTTGAACCGGAACAGTGCGGACGGCGGGTCTTCGTAACCCCGCGTGATGGTGGCGATGTCGCTCAGCCGGAAGAAGCGGTTATTGACGCGCAGATTGACCTCGCGGAGGCTGTCCTCCGAACTGAACTGCCCGCCGACGCGCACGCTGACACGTTCCCCGCCGCCCTGCACCACGCCGGATGGTGCGATTGCGTTCTGCGCCTGCAGCGTCGAGACGACCTGCTGGGTGGAAATGCCGAGCGCGGCAAGCTGGCGCGTGGAGAATTCGAGATAGATGACCTCATCCTGCGCACCGATGAGATCGACCTTGCCGATATTCGGCACCGTCAGCACGCGCCTGCGGGCATCCTCGACATAATCGCGCAGCTGGCGCTGGGTCAGGCCATCGGCGGTGAAGGCATAGATATTGCCGAACACATCGCCGAAGCGGTCGTTGAAGGCGGGGCCGACGACACCGGAGGGAAATTCCCCCCTGATATCGTTGATCATGTTGCGGACGGTCTGCCACGTCGGCGCCACGTCGCGGGCGCGCGTCGTCGGCTTCAGGTTGACGAAGACCAGCGTCTGGCCGGGCGTCGTCACGCTGCGTGTGAAATCGAGCGATTCCAGCTCCTCCAGCTTGCGCTCGATGCGCTCCGTCACCTGCCGCGTCGTCTCCTCGACGGAGGCGCCCGGCCAGGCGGCGCTGACCGTCATGGTCTTGATGACGAAGGACGGATCCTCCTCACGCCCGAGATTCTGGTAGGTGAAGAAGCCGAGCAGCGCGAAGACGATCATGAAATACCAGACAAGCGACGCATGATCGAGCGCCCAGTCCGAAAGGTTGAACTTCTTCATAGGCTTGCCTCGTCTTCGATCTTCACTTTCTGGCCGTCCTCCAGGCTGTTCACCCCGGCGGTAACCACGCGGTCGCCCTCTTTGAGCCCGCTTGAGACGGAGAGATACCGGCCGGCGGCAGCCCCCGTCTCGACGGCGGCGAGATGCACTTCACCCTTCTGCGCATCGACGATCCAGACATGCGGCTTGCCGTCCTTCACGAGGATGGCCGTCTCCGGCACCATGATCGTCGTGAGGTCCGGACCCTCCAGTTCGGCCGTAATCGTCGTGCCGAGCCGCACCGTGTCCGGCGGGTTTTCCAGGGCGATCTTCACACGCCGCGTGCGGGTGACCGCGTCGGCGGACGGCGCGACCTCGCGCACGGCACCCATGACGGTGATGGCAGGATTGATCTGGAGCGAGACGCGGAACCGGCTGCCAACCGCAATGGCGACCGCGGTCTCGGGGATATCCACCACCGCATCGCGTTCGTCCGGGCGGGCAATGGTCACGATCGCCTCGCCCGGCGACACGGTCTGCCCGACTTCCGCCCCCGTGGCGACGACGACGCCATCGAACTCGGCCTGGATTCTCGTATAGGAAAGCTGCTCCTCGGCCTTCTTGAGCGCCGTGCGCGCCCGGGTCAGACCGGCTTCCGCCGCAGCGCGCGATTGCTCGGCGCTCTCGACGGCCGCCCTTGCGGCAGCGTTGGACTGAAGCAGCGTCCGTTGCCGCTCATCGGCCGCCACCGCGCTCGCAAGCGTCGCCTCGGCGCTGGACAGCTCGGCCCGTGCGGAGCGAACCGCCAGTTCATAAGCCGTCGCATCCAGCACGGCGAGTTCATCGCCCTTCGCCACGAGATCGCCGACGTGGACGCTGCGCGAAACCAGACGCCCGGCGACACGGGAACCGAGCGCGGACTGCACCTTCGCCTGCACCGTGCCGGCGAAGCGGGTGCCCGGCAGCGCGACCGGCTTTACCACGGAATACAGCACGGGCCGCGGCGGCGCGGCGGCCTCTTCTTCCTTCTTGCAGCCGGCAAGCGCCGTCGCGGCGATGAGAGCCGCGCTCAGGACAAGGAACCGTCTCATTGGGCTTTCTCCTCGGTCACGGTGATCGTCTGGCCGGGCCGCAGCAGTTTCGTTCCGTCGGTGACGTAGGTCTCGCCTTCCTCGACGCCGCCGGAAACCAGTGCCGAGCCCGTTTCGAAGGAGAAGATTTCGACGGGGCGCAGTTTTACGGTGTTGTCCGTCTTGTCGACGATCCAGAGGGCCGGCTTGCCACCGGATTCGGCGAGTGCCTGCCACGGCACGACGACGACACGGCGCGGCGCAAGCGTGCCCACACCGAGCACAGACGCGCCCAGCGTCATCTCCGGCGGCGTGCGGTCCATCGCGACCTTCACGCGCACCGTGCCGGTCTGCGTATCGATGGTCGGCGAGACCTCCCGGACATTGCCCGTGGTCTGCACCTTGTCGTCGCTGAGCAGCGTCACCTGCACGGAATGCTTGGACGGCTGTTCGAAGAACAGGGATTCGTAGACGTTGAACACCGCATCGCGCGGCCCGTTATCGGCGACGGAAAACATGGTCTGCGCCGCCTGCACCACCTGGCCCGCTTCGGCCAGGCGTGCCGTCACGATGCCATCGGCCGGCGCGCGAAGCTCCGTATAGGAGAGCACGTCCTTCGCCGTATCACGCTGGGCGATGGCGGTTTCGCGCGCGCCCTCGGCGGTGCGCAGCGCCGCCTCCGCATCGTCGAAATCGCGCTGTGTGCTGATGCCGTCATCAAGCAACGATTTCTGGCGGTCGAAATTGGCGCGGGCGAGCTTGAGCTGCGCTTCCGCCGCCTGCACCCCGGCTTCGGCCGCCTCGACATCCGCCTTCTGTTCCTCGGGATCGATCCGCGCAAGGACCTGGCCGGCACGAACGGCATCGCCGACATCCACGAACCAGCCCGTAATACGGCCGCCGACGCGGAAGGACAGATCGCTTTCCACCCGCGCGGTGACCTCCCCCGTGATGGAGACCGTCTGCTCCCGCTCCTCGAAATGAATAGGCGCAACATGAACCGGATGCGCCAGACCATCCGCGCGGGCAGGCAGGCAGACCAAGGACAGCGCCAGCACAGTCAACATCATCCTGCCGGATCGGGTCATCGTCATCTCCAACTGCGGAACACCCACTTAATGTGGGTCCTCATTATATCGAGAAGAACAATCTGGCAAGCGACGGCACAACTGGACGTCGCGTTCCATGTTGATGAATTCTGACGCAGTCTTGAGGAAAGTCCAACCACGAAACGCTGAGGATGGAAATTTGGAAGACGGGCGTTTCGTACCCATCCCCGAAGGGCCATGCGGCCATCGCTTGAAACAATAAAGCCGCCGGCAATCCCGGAACCTTGCTGGTTCCTTCAGGCTGCGCGGCGGCTTGATCGGAGCACCGTTTTTCGGACGCTTCTATCTCGGTCCCCTCTGGACCTGAAACCAAGGAAGCAGGAAGCGTGCCAGCTTCGTTATAACCAATAAAATATAAATGATTCAATGTTGTAAATGAGACCCTAAAATAAAGCCTCTATGCCTTCGCACCAAAACAGACCAAAATTCATGCAGCGCACAAAACTTAAGCACGCTTTTCGATGCAGTTGCGAAAGGCGGCTCTCCGTGGCCGCCCTCCTGAGGTCTGACGGCAAATCTCAGAATTCTTCCCAATCCTGCGCGGCGGCCTGCCCGCCGCCCATCGCCGCGACGAGCTTGTTGCCGCGCGCACGGGCGCCGGATGCGACGGGACGGTGTTCGCCCGCCGATGCGATCGTCGGGCGCGCAGCAATGCCGCCGCCCGTGCCCAGACGGAACTGCGCGACCAGTTCGTTGAGTGCGGCGGCCTCGCTTGCCAGCGCGTGGCTTGCGGCGGTCTGCTCTTCCACCATGGCCGCGTTCTTCTGCGTCCCCTGGTCGATGGAGTTGACGGCGGCGTTGATCTCGTGAAGGCCCGTCGACTGCTCGCGTGCCGAACGCACGATGGCCGCAACGTTCTCGTCGATCTCCTGCACCTGGTTGACGATCTGCGCCAGCGCCGAGCCGGTCTCGCCGACAAGCGCCACGCCGAGATTGACCTGCTCGCCGGACTTGGTAATCAGCGCCTTGATCTCCTTGGCCGCATTGGCCGAGCGCTGGGCGAGTTCACGGACTTCCTGTGCGACGACCGCAAAGCCCTTGCCGGCCTCACCGGCGCGCGCGGCTTCCACACCGGCATTGAGCGCCAGCAGGTTGGTCTGGAAGGCGATCTCGTCGATCACGCCGATGATGTTGGAAATCTCGCGCGACGAGGTCTCGATGCCGCTCATCGCGCCCACGGCCCGGCGAACCACGTCGCCGGACTTTTCCGCGCCGATGCGGGTGCGCTCGACCAGTTGCCCGGCATCCTCCGCACGCTTTGTCGCATCCTTGAGCGACGTGGTGATCTGCTCGAGCGCCGCCGCGGTCTCCTCGACGGAGGCGGCCTGCTGTTCGGTGCGCTGGGCAAGATCGTTGGAGGCCGTGCGGATTTCCGCGGATCCGGCCTGGATCGCATTAGCGTTGCCGCCCACCGACCGCAGGACGGCCTGCAGCTTTTCGACGGAGGCGTTGAAATCGTGGCGCACCTGATCGAGCGAACCGGCAAAGCTCTTCTCGATCCGACAGGTCATGTCACCGTCCGCCAGCTTCTGCAGGCCGTCGGCAAGGGCCTCGACGGCCACGCGGGTCTGACGCTCGCGCTCGGCGGCCTCTTCGGCGCGCTGCCGGCGCTCCTCTTCGGAAAGGGCGCGGCTCTGTTCCGCCTCCCCTTCCAGGCGAACCTTGGCGAGCGCGGCATCGCGCAGCACGGCAAGCGAGCGCGCCATTTCACCGATCTCGTCCTGACGCGTCGATTCGGAAAGGTCGGCGTCCATGCGACCCGCGGCGATCGCGCTCGTCGCGTTGATCACCTTGGCGAGGCGCTTGCGGAAGCGTGCGGCGAGAGCCCAGCCGATCGCCGCCATGAAGCCCGCCGCGATGGCGATCACGACGATGGACGTGGTAGCAAGCGACGAGACGCTTGCGAAAAGCACCGATTTGGGAACGGCGACCACGGCAAACCATGTCGTATCCGGCGTCAGCGGAATTGGCACGGCCACCGCCTCGAGCGCCACGCCGGCAGGATCCGCGATCTCCTTCACCGCCCTTGGATTGGCGATCAGGTCCTGCCACGCGGCGGTGTCGAGCCCCGAATCGGCCAGCGACTTCCCGAGGAGAGCGGTATCCGGATGGCTGACGATGCCGCCGTTCTGGCTGAGCAGGGCAACGTAACCGGCACCCAGCGGCTTCAGCTGCATGACGTCGCCGGCCAGTGCATCCAGCGCGATATCCACGCCGGTCTCGCCGAGGAACTTGCCGTCGAACAGCAGCGGCACCATGAAGGACGTCATCAGCACGTTCTTGCCGCCGACGGCATAGCTGTAGGGCTCGGTCAGGAAGTCCTTACCCGTGGCCTTCGGCACCTGGTAATAATCCCCGGGACCGGGCTTGTCGTAATCGACCAGCGCTTCCAGGCCGACCTTGCCTTCGCTGCGCGCGAAATAGGGAACGTAGCGGCCCGTGGCGTCATGGCCGGGCTTGCCCTTGTAGGCATCGTCCTTGCCATCGAAGGCATTCGGCTCCCAGCCGGTGCTGACGCCGAGGGCGAAGGCATTGTCGGCCATCAGCCGCTCGAAGATCAGGTTCATCGTCTCGCGGCTCGGCGCGCCCGTCTCCTTCATCGCATAGAGGGTGGAGCGCATGTTCCAGCTCAACGCCTTGACCTGCGCGAAATAGGTCTCGACCTTGCCGGCGCTGGCCTCGGCGGCATTGACCATTTCGGAAATCGACCGTTCCTCAACCGCCCGATAGGAAAGCCAGACCAGGACACCTGCGGTGGCCACCGTCGTGGCGACACCGGCCGCCACGATGGCGAGCATGTTTCTGGCGGTCGCAGTTTTGGGCAGCATACATCGTCTCCTGAATTGGGCGCATCGGCGATCGGTGGGAAGGCTCGGACATGCCGCCGCGAGCGGCCCGGAGAGACGAAATTCATTTCGCAACGATAAACGTAAGCATGTGCTGGTTTACGAAACGATAAAATTTAACGGAACGATTTGCGTCGCACCAAAAACATGCCCCTTGCACAGGAACGGAACGACCGGATTTCCCCTTAACCAACGATACGGCAGAAATGGCCGTTCAATAAAAGTGAACAATCCGTTCGTCCCGCCCGGGCTTTCGGGAAATGCGGCGACAAACGATATTCGGACCAACGACAGGCCTCGCCCCGAGGCCGCCCGATGTGCCGGAGTTCCGGAGAGGAGTTCAACATGACCATGCAACTGACAGGCATCCACCACCTGACCGCGATCACCGCGAATGCGCGCGAGAACCTGCGCTTCTATACGAAGGTTCTGGGTTTGCGCCTCGTCAAGAAGACGGTCAACCAGGACGATACCAGCGCCTACCACCTATTCTACGCCGACGGCCTTGCCTCGCCGGGCTCCGACCTCACCTTCTTCGACTGGCCGGTCGGCCATGAGCGGCGCGGCACGCACAGCGTCTCCCGCACGGGCCTGCGCGTCGCCAGCCTGACGTCGCTCGAATGGTGGAAGGCACGCCTTGCCGAACACAAGGTCAAGGCCGGCGACATCCGCGACGTCGCGGGCCGCGCCTCGCTCGACTTCGAGGATGGCGAAGGCCAGCGCTTCCGCCTGACCGTGGACGATGCCGGCGCGCCGTCCAATCCCTGGGACAGGAGCCCGGTCCCGGCAGAGCACCAGATCAAGGGTCTTGGCCCGATCACGCTCAGCGTGCCTGACATCCGCAACACGCAGGCCGTGCTCGTGCAGGTGATGAACATGCGGGAAACCTCGACCTATCCCAACCCGGATGGCGAGGGCGATGTTCATGTCTTCTCGATGGGTGAAGGCGGCCCGGCAGCCGAACTGCACGTGGCCGTCGAACCGAACCTGCCGGCAGCCCACCAGGGTGCGGGCGCCGTGCATCACGTCGCGTTCCGCGCGCCTGATGTCGAGGCCCTGCATGCCTGGACGGAACGGCTGCGCGGCTTCCGCCTGCCTTCCAGCGGCGAGGTCGAGCGCTTCTACTTCCGCTCGCTCTACTTCCGCGAGCCGAACGGCATCCTGTTCGAGATCGCGACGGACGGCCCCGGCTTCGCCGTGGACGAACCGCTCGAAACGCTGGGCGAAAGCCTCTCGCTGCCGCCCTTCCTCGAACCGCGCCGCGCGCAGATCGAGGCCCGGCTGAAGCCGCTCGCCTGACTTGACCGAGACCCCGGCGCGACGAACAATCCGCCGGGGTTTTTCCATCCATGAACGGAGACACGAGATGACAAAACTGGTCGCTATTTCCGGCAGCCTGCGCAAGGGATCCTTCAACACCGCGCTGCTGCGCGCCGCCCTCGGCATGGCGCCGGAGGGTGTCACCATCACGGCGGGCTCCATCCATGGCATCCCGCTCTACGACGGCGATGCGGAAGCCGCCGATGGCATTCCCGAAGCCGTCGTTCGCCTTAAAGACCAGATCGCCGAGGCCGACGGCGTCCTGCTGTTCACCCCCGAATACAACAACGGCATTCCCGGCGTCTTCAAGAACGCCATCGACTGGCTGAGTCGCCCCTCCTCCGACATCCCGCGCGTGTTCGGCGGCAAACCCTTCGCCATCACCGGCGCCTCCCCCGGCAATTTCGGCACGCTCCTGTCACAGGAAGCGTGGCTGCCCGTGATGCGCACGCTCGGCACGGTGCCGTGGTTCGGCGCGAAGCTCATGGTCTCGCGCGCCGGCACCGTCATCCAGGATGGCGCCATCGCCGACGAAGCGACAGAGAAGAAGCTGCGTGATTTCGTGGCGGGTTTTGCCGCCTTCGTGCGCGATTGCAAAAGCTGACGTCTCCATTCCACCGAATCGAAAAGGGGCGTGTCCTGCGACACGCCCCTTTCTGTTTCTGCGTCCGGTATCAGCCGATGACGCGTTCCTTGTAGGCCTTCGCCAGTTCGAGATCGGCGGCGCCGATATCATGGCCGGCGCCAAGCAGCGTGTTTTCCACCGTTGCGCCGGCGGCCTTCAAATGCGCCTCCAGGTCCCCCGCATAGCGGCCGTAGGGATCCGACTGGCCGGTGATCATCAGGACGTTGGCGCCCGATAGATCGGCCTTCGGCACGGTTTCCAGCACATTCATGCCACGCAGCAGCACCGCGTTGCGGATGAGGCCCGGATGCAGGAGCATCACGGCGCCGATCATGTTGGCGCCATTCGAATAGCCTACGAACAGCGTCTTGTCCGGGTTCAGCCCGTAGGCGGCATTCGCCCCCTCCATGAAGGCCGCGAAGGCTTCCGCCTCTTGAACGATGTCCTTCTGGTCGAAGGTGACGGCGGTCAGGCGGCGGAAGAACCGCGGATAGCCCTCATCGGCGCTGCGGCCGCGGGGGCTCAGCAGCACGGCGCCCGGTGCGAGCCGCGCACCGAAGGGCAGAAGGCTCGTTTCGTTGCCGCCCGTGCCGTGCAGCAGCACGACGGCGGTTCCATCGGGATTTTCCGGATTGTGTACCCGATGGACGAAGGGAAGGTCTCTTTCACGCATTCTTTCTTCTCCCGGCAGTGAAAATTGCGGAAGCCGAGCCCGGACATCCTCCGGGTCGGCGCGGAAATGCCTCGGCACGAACAGTCGTGTGCCGAGTGTCTCAAGCGGTTCATCCACCGTCATGCCCGGACCGTCGGTCGCGTATTCGAGGAGCGAACCGCCCGGCTCGCGGACATAGAGCGAATAGAAGTAGGTGCGGTCGTGCATGTTGGTGTCGCCCGCATCTTCGTTCGCCAGCCGGCCGGCCACGGCTTCCACCGCGGCGCGATCGGGTGCGCGCAGCGCGATATGGTCGATGGTCCCCGTGCCTGGCGCCGACGTCCAGAAACCGCTCGCATCGCGGATATCCAGGATATCGCCGGCATCACCGGCCAGCCGCAGGATGCCGTTCGCGTCGGCGACCTTGCGGAAACCGAAATGGCGCTGAATGAAGTCAGCCGTCGCCGCCGGCGCCTCCGACAGGATGGTTGCACCCCTGACACGCTGGATCGCGTCCGCCGCTGCGATGTCTTTCAAGACATGCGGGGCCGGGCCCTCGACATCCGCCTCGCCGACAAGCTTGACGATGATGCCGTCGGGATCCTTCAGGCGCAGCACGGCTTCGCCGAATTCCTGCACGGGGCCGGTCATCGCCACATTGTAGCGAAGCGCGCGCGTCAGCCAGAAGCCGATGGCCTCCGGCTTGATCGAAAACGCGATCTCCGAAGGCTGGCCGAGCCCGACCCGGCCGGGAGAACCGTCCTCCCACGCCAGGAACGTGATCAGCGAGCCGGGGCTTGCGGCCGCGTCGCCATAGAAGAGATGAAGCTGGTCGGCGTCCTCATAACCGGCCGTCCGCTTGACGAGCCTGAGGCCGAGAAACCCCGCATAAAAATCGACATTCTCCTGGATTTTCCGGGTGATCGCCGTGATGTGATGGATGCCGCTAGTCATGAGGCACCTCCTTTCACGGTGAGAAAATCAGGATTTGCCGGGTCGCGCCAGCCGAGTGACGGTGAATGCATTGTTCACAAAAAGAGACCGGCCTCGCGATAAACGAGGCCGGTCGTCAACCGACATAAGACAGTGCCGGTCCATCCGATATGGATCGCTCAGGCAGCCGCGATTCGTTCCGGCGGCAGTGCCCGGGTGGCGGCAGATGGATTGCTGAGGAGGCGGCGGATCGCCGCTCGCACTTCTTCTGCCGAGGAAAAACGCTGGGAATCCAGGTCCCAGACGGAATACTTGACGGCAACGAACTTCAGCCGATCCTCATCCGGAACGACGACGCCGACGGCTTCACCACCGATTTCGATAACCTGCTTTTGCATAACAACTCCTGCCGTACCGGAGGCACAGCCAATTCTCTTTGCGATGAATTCGAAGAGGGTACTCGGATCACATTCGGCAGAACGCCGTATGCACTTTCCCTGTAATCGTTTCACGACAGGAGCTCGCCACGCGCACGGAGGCGATGCATTCGATATCGTACATGACACACTCCCTTTGGTTGGCGCCGACACCCAAACCGGATGTCAGAGGCGGACCGGATCAAAACAGCATGCGGCCCTCATGCGATGCTGCGATAGTTAATCGTCGGTGTGGCTCCTGTCAAGGAAATTCGCAGCATTTTGAAAAAAATTACCATCGAATCCACAAGACAACGCGAAACACAAAATAATGTTCGCGCTCGCAGCATTATGCAGAAAAATATGTCACAAAGACGAAAATTGGCGGGCATATCGATGACGCAACCCAGCGGCGTCACGCGGCTTGTCAACTTTCGCGAGGCGCGTATAAAATCCTCCCTAGTCGTTGCAAGGCGGACACACAGCCCTTGCGAAGCGGGGGAAAAACGCTGTGGGACCATTCTTTTTTTGAAAGGAGGCTCGATCTTCGAGCCAATTATAAATAAAGGATGAATCAGCAATCCGTTCCGTTAAGATAAGCCGAGATGGCCGGCAGGGTAGTGTGGCAATGAATTTCACCAGAGCGTTTTTTCCGCTGAGCATGATTCTCTTGTCCGGCTGTGTCGTCGGTCCGGATTACCAGAAGCCGGATGCCGTGCTGCCGGCCAAATTCTCCGAGAGCAAGGCAGCCAGCGCCGAAAACGTCACGCTGAACCCCTGGTGGGAATCCTTCCGTGACCGGCGCCTGAACGACCTCGTGCACCAGGGCCTCGCCGAGAACCTTTCGGTCCGCCAGGCGCTCGAGCGAATCACGGCCGCCGAAGCGAACGTCGTCATCGCGGGCGCCGGCGCCCTGCCGAGCCTCGGCGCGTCGGCCGAAGGCAACGTAGGCGGTCAGGACGGCAGCTATCTGCGCCGCACCACCGGCAACGACCATTCGGAAACGAAGTCCATCAGCGGGGGCCTGAGCGCATCCTGGCTGCTCGACTTCTTCGGCCAGTATCGCCGCTCGAAGGAAGCCGCGACCGCCTCGCTCGATGCGGCCTATGACGACGTGAACGTCGCACGCCTCGCCTATCTCTCCGATCTCGTGTCGAGCTATGTGAACGCGCGCTATTATCAGGAGGCGCTGGCGCTCAACCGCAAGAACCTTGAGTCGCGCCGCGAGACGCTCAAGCTGACCAACGAAATCAAGGAAGCGGGTGCGGCTTCCAGCCTCGACGTGCTGCAGACCGAAGGCCTCGTCAACCAGACGCTCGCCGAGTTGCCCGGCCTCGAAACCGGCTTCCATCAGTCCGCCAACCATATCGCGACCCTTCTCGGCGTTCCCGCCAGCACGATCACGGCCAGCCTGATCAAGGGCTCCGCCCAGCCGATGCCGCGTTATTCGACCCGCGTCGGCATTCCGGCCGACCTGATCCGCAACCGCCCCGACATTCGCGCCGCCGAACGCCGCCTGCAGGCCGCGACGGCCGAAATCGGCGTGGCCGAAGCGCAGCTTTACCCGAGCATCGAGCTCGGCGGCTCGATCGGCGCGTCCCGCAACTTCAACCTCGTGACCGGCAGCGTTTCGAACTGGTCGTTCGGCCCCTCGCTGAGCCTGCCGATCCTGAACGGCGGCGCGCTCAAGGCGCAGGTGAAGGCCGCACGCTCGAATGCGGAACAGCAGTACCTCACCTGGAAGTCCACGGTGCTGAACGCGGTCGAAGAAGTCGAGAACGCCCAGACCGCGCTCATTCGCGACGGCCAGACGGTCGCCGCCCTGCGCAAGGTGGTCAATTCCTACGAGCAGACGCTGAACCTCGCCCGCGAAAGCTATCGCGGCGGCGCCAGCACCATCCTCGATGTGCTCGATGCCGAGCGCAACGTGGCCTCGGCCCGTCTGTCGCTTGCATCCGCAATCCGCCAGCTGGCCCGCGACTACGTCGCCCTCAACGTGGCGATCGGCGGCGGCGCGGAGATCGGCGCAGCACCGGCAACGGTCGCCAGCAAGTAAGCGATCAGGGCTCGAAGAAATTCGCGAGCATCGCGGCGGTTCTGCCGTAATGCTCGCGAAGCGCCTCCGCGGCACCGTCCGTATCCCGCGCAAGCGCGCGCTCCAGCAACTCGCGATGCTCTCCCAGCACATCCCGCGCCGCGCCCGACACGCTGACGGACATGCGGCGGTAGCGGTCGGCCTGTAACGACAGTTTCCCGCAGATTTCCAGCAAGGTCGGCGAACCGCAGGCTGAGATCAGCGCGGCGTGGAACGCACCATGCCGCGCCTCCCAGTCCTCGCGCATGACCGAGGGCATGCCCTCCCGACCCTGCGGAATGCGCGCCAGAAGATGGTGCGCGGCCACGACACGCGCTTCCCAGTCCGCATCGCCCTTCATCACCGCAAGCCTCAACGCCTCGCCCTCGCACAATTGCCTGGTCGCCGTGATGTCGCGCAGCTCGGCAAGCGACAGGCGCGCGACGCTGTAGCCGCGATGATCGTCCAGCACGGTGAAGCCTTCCGCCGTCAACCGGGTCAGAGCCTCGCGGACCGGCGTCACGCTCATGCCGCACAAGGCCTGGAGCGACGAGAACCGCAGACGTTCGCCCGGGCCGAAATGCCCGGTGCGAATCGCCTGCCGAATGGCATCATAGGCATCGCCGGCGCGTGTACCCGCCCCATCCCGGTTCTGCGTCATCGACACCTCCTGTGCAAAATCCGAAGGATTTTCGAAAATCGTTGACTTGATGTACGGCAGCGGGGATGGTGTCCGCAATCGAAATCGGCAGGCCCGGCAATCAAGGGAGATCGTCATGAAACTGGTGCGCTTTGGCGCGGCGGGCGCGGAAAAGCCCGGCATCATCGATGCGGACGGCAAGATCCGCGACCTTTCGGGCGTCGTTCCCGATCTCGCCGGCGCGGTCCTCGGCCGCGAAAGCCTTGCGCGTCTGCGTGCAATCGATCCCGCAAGCCTTCCGCTCGCGCCGGAAGGCAGCCGCGTCGGACCCTGCGTGGGCCGCGTCGGCAATTTCGTCGCCGTCGGCCTCAACTATGCCGACCACGCGGCCGAAAGCGGCATGGCCGTGCCAAGCGAACCCGTGCTTTTCAACAAGGCCCCCTCCTGCATCGTCGGCCCCGACGACACGGTCCTCATTCCGCGCGGCTCGGAAAAGACCGATTGGGAGGTCGAGCTTGCCGTCGTCATCGGCGAGCGCGCCTCCTACGTCTCGGAAGCGGACGCGCTGAACTATGTGGCAGGCTACTGCATCTGCAACGATGTTTCGGAACGCGCCTTCCAGACCGAGCGCGGCGGCCAGTGGACCAAGGGCAAGGGCTGCCCGACCTTCGGGCCGATCGGCCCATGGCTGGTGACGACCGACGAGGTGGACACGAGCGATCTTGCCATGACGCTCAGCGTCAACGGCGAACGGGTGCAGGACGGTTCCTCAAGCACCATGGTCTTCAAGGTGCCGTTCCTCGTCCACTACATTTCGCAGTTCATGATCCTGGAGCCGGGCGACATCATTACGACGGGCACCCCTCCGGGCGTCGGCATGGGCATGAAGCCGCCGCGCTATCTCAAGCCCGGCGATACGATGGAAGTTGCCATTGCGGGCCTCGGCGTGCAGCGCCAGAACGTCGCCGCCAGCTGATGTCATCGAGGTGATTCGGAAGGGGCCTGCGGGCCCCTTTTTCGTGCCGGCGCTCAGTGCACCGTTGCAGGCGAGATTTCGTCCTCGAGGATCCGGAAGGCCTCGCTGAGCGCAGCCACCAAGATATCCGTCAATTCATCGGCCTCGTTTTCGAGGAGGAAGAGCGCGACCGCCGTGTTGTCCAGATCGCTGTAGTGTTCGAGGTCGTTCGACATATCATTTGTCCCCATTCCAGCCGGCACCATCCCGGTTAACGGAAAGTATAGGAACGCAGGCTTGCGCATGGCTTGTGCCGGAAAGGCACAGGAGAGGCAAGGCAAAAAGCCCTCAGCCGCACCAGGATTGGTGCTGTCCGTTCCATGGCCTTGCCAGCCCCTCGCTGACAAGGCGGTGACCGACCGACTGGCCGCCGCGCAGCACGAGATGCGGTGCAGCGCCGGTTTTTCCCGCGCCCGCGCCGCGGGCGGCGACGAGCGTCACGTTGCCCTCGTTGAGGATTTCCCGCAGGCGCAGCTTGGCGTCCCCGCCGCGCAAACGCTCGGCCTCGCAGCGTGCCTTGTCGATGGCCGGCACATCGATATCGGCAAGCCGCACCTTGCGGCCGGCATAGAGGATGGTGCTGCCGTCCAGCACGCAGTAATCGGTCTGCGTGGTGCAGATGAACCATTTGCCGGAGAATGCCGGAAGCGCCTCCGGCATCGGCACGGCTTCCGCTTTTTTCTCTCCGACGGCCAGCTTGGGGCGCGGCAAGGCAGCTTCGCGGTGCTCGACCTTGCGGCTATCCTTGTCCTTGCGCTCGATGGAAGCGGTGCGAACCGCCGAAGACCCCTTCTCGGGGCCCGGAGGCATGTTGTCCATGTAGAGCATGCCGCCGACGATTGCCGCGCCGAGCACATACCACGGCGCCATGCCGCCCTTGCGCGCGCCTGCACTTCGCCGCGTACTTGTCCGCTTCTTTCTTTTCGTCGTCTTTGCCATGGCCTTCTCCTGGCCGAGACAGTGCGACGATCTCTTGAAGATATGGTTACCGGAAAATGCAAAGGCACAGCATAGGACGGAAAGCATGCGAGAGGCGCAGAGGGTGCTGAAAAGCGGGCGCCTCGCAATACCCGCCACTTCAACGCGCGCGGGAATCCCCGATTTTCCGGGGCTTTCCCGGCCCCGGGCTTCACCGCAAATTAGTAATAACAAGGGAACGCGCTTGCACCCCCATGCCTCGCTGTGCCAGTGCTTTCGCAGACGTTGCAATGTCAGAGGTGTGCCTAATGGAGACGGACGGGCTCGGAGGAGAGCGGCAGGATCGGGTCGACCAGACCACGATCATTGGCGGTCTGCCGATCACGCTTCTCGATCTGGAGGAATCCGCGCGCCTGTTCGTCGAGGCCGCGCTTTCGGCGCGCGCCGGCAACAAGCGTCCCTACTATTCCACCTCCGCGAACGGCCAGGTCATCGCGCTCGCGCGCAGCGATGCGCCATTCAAGGCCCTGCTGCTTGGCGCCGACCAGATCCATGCAGACGGTATGCCGATGGTGCTGCTCTCGCGCTTCTTTTCCCGCAAGGCACTGAAGGAGCGCGTGGCGACCACGGACCTCGTGCACAGCGTCGCCGCGCAGGCCGAACAGGCCGGGCTCAGCTTCTATTTCCTCGGCGGCACGCCCGACGTGAACCGCACGGCCGTCGCGCGCCTTCAGGAGGCCTATCCGAAACTGCGCTTCGCGGGTGCCCGCGACGGCTACTTCACCGCCGACAAGGAAGCGGCCATCGTCGCCGAAATCGCCGCGCTGAAGCCCGATATCCTGTGGATCGGGCTTGGCGTGCCGCTGGAGCAGCAGTTCGTGGCCCGCAACATCGACAAGCTCACCGGCGTCGGCGTCATCAAGACCTCTGGCGGCCTGTTCGACTTCATCTCCGGCAAGAACAGCCGCGCACCGGCCTGGATGCAGAATGTCGGTCTCGAATGGCTCTACCGCACCATTCTGGAACCGCGCCGGCTCTTGTCGCGATACCTGAAGACGAACCCCATCGCGCTGTGGCAGATCATGTTCAACTCGCGGTGAGGCAAATCGCGGGTGAGGCACACGCATCCCCGCGTGCCCGAATTTTGCAACCGAATACAAATGCAGCGTGTGTATTTACAGCATGGTAACCCGGCGATGCGAATGCTCGATGAGCCACGGTTACGGAGCAAGGCCTTGACGTCCGTCTCGATTGTCATCCCGGTTCGCAACGGCGAGCCCTACATCGAAGAAGCGCTCGAGAGCGTGCTGCGGCAGGGCCCGCTCGTCCGCGAGATCCTCGTCATCAACGACCGCTCCACCGACGGCACCGCTGCGAAGGTGGCGGCGATGAGGGATCCCCGAATCCGGCTGCTCGACCATTCTTCGGGACGGCAAGGCGTTTCGGCCGTGCGCAATGACGGGCTTTTGCAGGCGACCGGCGAATGGACCATGTTCCTCGACGCCGACGACCGATTGCGCGACGGCGCGATTGCCGCCCTGCACAAGGGTGCGGGCGACGCGGGCACGGTGGCCGTCTATGGCGACTACGAGCGCATCAGCGAAACCGGTGCCAAGATCGGCCGCCGCAACCTGATCCGGGCGCGGCGCAAGAGCGACGGGCATGTCTTGGAGACGCTGCTTGGCCGCAACTTCATCGTCAATGGCGGCATCATGCTGGTACGGACGGAAGCGTTCCGGTCGATCGGCGGTTTCGACGAGACCCTGCGCTATGCGGAGGACTGGCACGGCTGGTGCCGGCTGGCCGCGCTCGGGACCTTCGTCTACCTGCCCGGCTGCTATGTGCTCGATTACCGGGTGCACACCGCAAGCGTCATGATGAAGAAGCTTCTGACCTATGCCGATTGCAGCCCCGCGATCGATGCGGTCTTTACGGACCCGGCCATCGTTGCGGCCGTCGCACCCGATCGCTTGACGGAGTTGCGCCGCAAGGCAGAGGCCCACATGAACGCCTATGTCGTGGCACAGGCGTTTCGCGCGCACCGCTATCGCGATGCCTTCCTTTCGCTTGCCGACACGATGCTGAACCGCCCGCGACAGAGCCCGCGCGCAATGTTGCTGTCGGCGGCCGCGCTGGCGGGAATCTGAGGCCCGGGCCTTCTTTTTACGTGAAGACCACCGCCAGTGCTTGCAACGGTCGGTCGACTCGCGCGAGTTTCGCATCTCGCTTTCCGCCGGGCCCGATGCGGCCTTGCCCAAGAACGATTGGATCGACCGTGACGCCGACAGCCCAGCAGCCTTCCGCCATCCTGCGCGCCCTCGGCGCGCCCGCATTCTGGCTCTGGCTGATCGTCGCACTGCTGGCCGCACTGCTCTGCATCCGGCTCGTGCTGCCCATCGGCCCGATGTACTGGGACACGTTCCTGTATATCGATGCGGCGCAACGCATTGCCGTCGGCCAGATGCCGAGCGTCGATTTTGCCGCGCCGGTCGGGCCCCTCGGCTACTACCTGTTCGCATGGGGGCTGAAGCTTTTTCCGGCGGCGCAGCCGCTCCTCTTGGCACAGTGGTCGCTCCTCGTCGTCATCGCCCCCCTGATGGCGGTGGTCGTAGCGGAGGTGTCGAAGACCAGTCGCGGCCTTGCCTTCGCGCTCCTCATCCCGGCACTGGCCTTTGCCGCCTTCCCCGCCAATGCGCAGTTCTACCATCCCCTGCCCGGCGTGGACGGCTTCGGCATCTATAACCGGCAGGGCGTCATCCTGCTTTACGTGCTGACCTGCGGGCTGCTCTTCCTGCCCGACGGGCGCCGGCTCGCCCTGTTCTGCGCCGTCGCAGGCCTCGCCCTGTTCACGATCAAGATCACCGGCTTTCTCGTCGGCGGCCTGCTTGGTGTCGTTGCCCTGCTGTCCGGCCGGCTTTCCGTGCGGACCGCCCTTCTCGCGGCCGTTGCCTTTGCGGTGCCGCTCGCAGCTCTTGAGCTCGCCACCGGAATGGTTTCCGCCTATATCCGCGATATCCTGCAACTCGCCGCGCTCAACGAAGGCACCTTCCTGCCGCGCTTCCGCACGGTGGTTTCGGCGAAATTCGATGTCATCGTGCCGGCGGCTGCCCTTGCCGTGCTTCTCGCCTGGCTCGATCTGCGTCATCGTGACCGCTCCGTACGCCTCCTCGACAGCAGCACGGTATGGTTCTGCGCGGCGATGGCCGGCGGCGTGATCTACGAGACGCAGAACACCGGCAGCCAGGAGTTCATCTTCATCTGGCCGGTCCTGCTGATGATCTATCGCCGCGTCGCACCACTGCAAAAGCGGACACGCGTCATCTTCGTCGCGCTCGCCGCCTTCTGCACCATCCCGACGGCATCGGCCATCGGCGCCAAGACGCTCAGGGCCGTCGCGGTGATGCCGCTTTACGAGCAGCCCGACCTGTCACGCCTGCGCAATGTCGGCGAGGTCTCGGCACGCCACGACATCCTGGCGCGCGCCGAGATGCTCGATGACCACTTTGCCAGCTTCGAACCGGCCTACGAAGACCTTGCCAGGCACGAGCAGATGCCCGGCTGGCAGTACTACGCCGAACCGGACAACCAGCTGCAATGGCTGCTCTCAGCAAACAGGATGCTGGCGGCGCTGGAAACGTTCGAGACATCGAACAACATCCGGCTCGACAGCGTCATGACGCTCGACTTCACCGACCCCTTCCCCTGGATCCTGAACCGCACGCCGACCCGCCATGTCCAGATCGGTCGCGACCCGTCGAGAACCGTCGGCGAGATGACCCCGGAGACCCGGCAGGCCATTGAGGCGACGGCGGGCGTGCTGAAGCCGAATTGCCCCTATACCTGGGCGCGACGGGATCTGCAGGCCACCTATGCCCAGGCGCTCCAGGGCCGCAAGGTCATCGCGCTCACGCCCTGCTGGGATCTGCTGCTTCGGCCCGACCTGCAGGCGCAATAAAAAAGGCCGGGTTTCCCCGGCCTTCTCTTCCCCTCAATATTGCCGGTTATTTCATCTGCGCCGTCACGAAATCGCGGACGATCTTGACGATGCCGCGCGACAGGACCTCGTCCAGCGCGGTGATGAAATCGTCCACATGGCTGCGCTCGCAGATGAGCGGCGGCTCCAGCCGGATGACGTTGCGGTTGTACTCCGTGAAGGCCACCAGCACGCCGTGATCGCGCAGCAGGTGGCTGCCGATGAAGCCGGGCAGCGAGCCCTTGAGCTTTTCGTCCAGCACGGAAAGCAGCGGACGCAGGACCATCGGCATGGCCTGGGAGAAATCGTGGAACTCCAGGCCCACCATCATGCCCTTGCCGCGCACCTCCTTGAGGAGCGTCGGATAACGCGCCTGCAAGGCCCGCAGCCGCTCGAGCAGATAGTCGCCGACCTCTGCCGAGTTGTCGATCAGGCCCTCGTCGTAAAGCACATTCAGCGCTTCGATGGACGTGATGCAGGCCTCGCCGATGCCGCCGAAGGTGGCCATGGCATGGATCATCGCCGTCTTCGGCGTGCCATAGGCCTTCATATAGACTTCGCGGCGGGCGATCATCGCGCCCACGGCCGCCTTGCCGCCGCCGAGCGACTTGGCGAGCGCCGTGACGTCGGGCACGACGCCGTAGTGTTCGAAGGCGTAGAACTTGCCCGTGCGGCCGAAACCGCACTGGACCTCGTCGGCCACCCACAGTACGCCGTACTGGTCGCAGAGCTGGCGCAGCTTCTTCCAGAAGGCCTCGTCTGCCTGGATGATGCCGCCGCCGCCCTGCACGGTTTCCAGCACGATCACGCCGATCTGCGGATCGGAGCGGAAGGCGTTCTCGATGGCTTCGATATCGCCGAAGGGCACGCGCACATTGTTTTCGACGAGCTTGAATTCGCCGCGGTAGAGCTGGCCGTCCGTGATGGACAAAACACCCTTGGTCTTGCCGTGGAAGGAGTTCGTCGCATAGACGATCTTCGGCCTGGCGGGGCCGGCGGCGCGCTCGGCCACCTTGATGGCGGCCTCCATGGCCTCCGAACCGGACGAGCCGAGGAACACCATGTCGAGATCGCCCGGCGAGCAGGCGGCAAGGTTATGGGCGAGCGCGGTCGCATATTGCGACATGAAGGCGATCGCGATCTCGTGGCGCTTCTCGTTCTGGAAGGCCTGGCGCGCGGCGACGATGCGCGGATGGTTGTGGCCGAAGGCGAGCGATCCGAAACCGCCGAAGAAGTCGAGGATCTTCCGGCCGTTCTGATCATAATAGTACATGCCGTCGGCACGCTCGACCTTGATCTTGTGGAAACCGAGCAGCTTCATGAAATGCAGCTGGCCGGGGTTGAGATGGCTGGTGAAGATCTCCGTCATCTTCGCAAGCTCGAGCGCCTTGGCATCCTCGACGGAAAGAAGGGCGGGCTTCGGCGTGACCGGCGTGGAGACCTCGGTGTGGGCGAGGCGGACTTGACTGTTCATGGTGTTCTCCTCAGGCCGCTTTGGACTGGCCGACATGGGCTTCGACGCTGCCGCCGATTTTCTTGCGATATTCCGTATAGGCGGCGATCAGCATGTCCTCGTCGCGATACTGCGGCACCCAGCCAAGCTCGCGCTCGCCCTTGGACACATCGAGAACGCACATCTCGTCGGCGATGAGGTACTGCTCGGGATCCATCAGCGGCATGTTGACGAGATCCAGCATGTTGAGGACCTGCTTGACCGCCCAGGCGGGCGTCGGCAGCAGGATCGATTTCGAGCCGGCATGCTTGACCAGGTCGCCGAGCAGCTTGCGCACCGGCGGCGGGTTCAGCGAGCCGAGATTGTAGACCTCGTTCGGCACGCCGGCCTTGAAGGCCGCATGCGCGGCCGACGCGCAGTCGAACACCGAGATGAACTGGTAGGGATTCTTGCCCGAGCCGATCATCGGCACCGGAAGATTGTTGTCGATCAGCTTGAACAGCTTGGACAGGATGCCGAGGCGCCCGGGGCCGATGATGAGACGCGGACGGAAGAGCGAGATGTTCATGCCACGCTGGCGCCACGCGGCCGCCAGTTCCTCCGTCTTGAGCTTGGAGAGCCCGTATTCGCCCAGCGGCGCGCAGGGGTGATCCTCCGTCTGCGGCCAGGTATAGGTATGGCCGTAGACCATATCGGTGGTGAAGTGCACGAGCGATTTTGCGCCCGCCGCATCCATCGCCTTGATGATGTTCTCGGTGCCGTAATAGTTGACCGGGAAGAAGAAATCGTGGCGCTTGGCGCGCACCTGGATGGGCGACAGCATCTTGGCGGACAGGTTGTAGACCATGTCGTCGGCGCCGATGCCGAGCCTGGCGATGGACGCCGGGTCCGTGACGTCGGTCTCCACGAAACGCACGTCGCGATAATGGGCGAGATCGCTCTTCACGATGTCGGCGACGACGACCTCATGGCCGTCGGCCACGAGGCGAGGTGCGAGGTAGCGCCCGACAAAACCGTCACCGCCGAAAATAATATGTTTCATGGTCCTATCCCTGTCTTATCTGATGGAGTTCTTGTTTGTGGATCGATGTCAGGTCTTGTTGAGCTTGTAGCTCGCCGCCGCGGTTTCGGCTTCGGCCGGCTTGCTGCCGCTCTGCGCAATCAGGATCGTGCCGACGCAGATGAAGGCGATGCCCGCGATCTTCAGCGTGCCCAGTTCCTCCTTGAACAGCAGCCATGCGCAAAGCGCGACGGCGACATAGGCAAGGCTGAGGAACGGATAGGCGAAGGAAAGGTCGACCTTCGACAGCACGTAGAGATGCGAGGCCATGGAGATCACGAACATCGCCAACCCGGCGAAGACCCACGGATTGAACACGATCTGGAAAATCTTCTGGATCAGCGATTCCGAGGAGAAGCTGAGCGGGCCGAGCGTGATCATGCCGTATTTCAGGAGCAGCTGCGCGGCCGCATTGGTCATGACCGTGAACAGGATGAACGGAATGTACTTCATGGTGTCCTCATATGTCCTTGCGGCCAGCGGTATCATCGCGGCCCTTTAGCGTCAGCGCGGTGCGCCGCCAGAAATCCGAGCAGAAGGCGGGGTCGCGCATGTTTTCCAGCGCTTCCCATTCCGGGAAACCGGCCTGGAAGGTCTGCGCACGCATCCGTCCGTCCTTGTAGGGATTGACCCGTCCGCCGGCCGCGACCGTCATCCGGTCAAGGGTTTCGAGCAGGGCATGGGTCGCGGCACCGCGATTGGGAAAATCCATCGTCAGCGTGTAGCCGGGTCGCGGGAACGACATCAGGCCCGGCGACGGCACAGCTCCGAACCGCTTCAGCACGGTCAGGAACGAGGCATGACCGGCTGTACGGCTGGCTTCCAGCATCGCCGGAATGACCGCACGTGCCGCATCGAAGGGAATGACGCTCTGGTGCTGGTAGAGACCGGCCGGCCCATAGAGCCGGTTCCAGTCGCCGATCCCGTCGAGCGGGTAGAAGAATGCGCCGTAACCGCTGAGATGCGGCGCTTGCTTGCGCTTCTTGGCATGGAAATAGGCGCCGTTGAACAGCCGAAGGCTCAAGCCGTTGAGCATGGAAAACGGCAGGTCGAAGGGCACGCTCAGGCGCGCTACCCCATCGTCCGTCTTGAAGTTGCCGTTTCTCGCGTGATTGCCGGTGATCAGCACGCCACGGCCGGCCGAAGCACCGGCGGCAAGCTGATCCACCCAGGCGACCGCATATTCATTTTCCGCGTCGGCGGCCTCGGCCAGATCGAAATAGCCGTCGAGATTGGCGAAGGCGGTGATCCGTTCCTCGATGTCGAGCGAGCCGACGGGCATGAGGCGGAGCTTCGCGCTCAGCACCAGACCGGTCAGGCCCATGCCGCCGATGGTGGCGGCGAAGAGACCGGAATTCTCCGAAGACGAGCAATGATGCACGACACCATCGGAGCGCAGAAGCTCCAGGCTCTCGACATGGCAGCCGAAGGTGCCGCGGACATGGTGGTTCTTGCCATGCACGTCGTTGGCGATCGCGCCGCCCAGCGTCACGAAACGCGTGCCCGGTGTCACCGGCAGGAAATAGCCGAAGGGAGCCGCATGCGCGATGATTTCGGCAAGGCTCACGCCCGCCTCCGCCTCGATGAGGCCCGTCGCGGGATCGAAATCGATGATCGCGTGGCGCGCGCGCATCGCCACCAGCGCCCCCGCATCGTTGTGGCAGCTGTCACCATAGGAGCGGCCGTTGCCATAAGCGAGCAGGCTCGGAAGCGTGCCCGTCGGGCGACGCAAGGCGTTCAGCGCGAGATCGAGCGCGAGGCCCTGTCTTTCGTGCCGGTCCACGCGACCGAAACTGTCGAACGCTCCCCGCATCACATGAAACTCGCGACAAGGAGCAGGGAGGCGCCCAGCACGATAAAGGCCTGGCTGCGCCAGTCGGTGGCGATGAACACGACGGGATCGTCATGCATCTCGCGGCGGTGCGCGAGGATCCACACACGCACATTGATGTAGAGGACGATGGGCACGATCGGCCAGATGAGCCACGGCTGCGTATAAAGCTCGGCGATTTCCCGCGACTGGATATAGAGCGACAGAACGAGCGCCGCCGCGAAGGCGGATGCCACGCCACTCTGGCCGACAACTTGGATATCCTCCGGGCGATAGCCGCGGCCGGCGATCCTGTCCCGCTCGTCGACCGTCGCGCCCTGCAATTCGACATAACGTTTGACGAGGGCGAGCGAGAGGAAGAAGAACAGTGCGAAAGCCACGAGCCAGAACGACAGAGGCAGCTCGGTCGCGGCCTTTCCGCCCAGCAGGCGAAGGCTGTAGAGGCCGGCGAGGCACAGAACGTCGATCAGAAGCATCCGCTTCACCGCCAGCGAATAGGCGGTCGTGGCGATGAGATAGATCACGATGACGAAAGCGAATCCCACCGGCAGCAGCAGGCACAGCGACGCCGCGGCAAGCAGCAGGCAGGCCGACATGGTCAGCCCGAACGGGATGGACAGCGCGCCGGAGGCAAACGGCCGGTTGCGCTTGGTGGGATGACGCCGGTCGAGCGGCAGGTCGATGATATCGTTCAGGATATAGATCGCCGAGGCCGAGAACGAAAACGCCAGGAAGGCGATGGAGGAGGCGATGATCGTTTCCGAATAGGCGATCGTATGGGCCAGCACGGCCGGGGCGAAGACGAGCAAGTTCTTCAGCCACTGATGCACCCGCAGCATCTTCACATAGGTCTTCAGGCTCGCCTTGTGGGAATCGAAGCGCTGGGTGCCGTGGCGTCTCTGATAGCGGTCGGCGGCAGGATCCGGCGCGACGATGATGGCGCTGCGCGCGACGTCGAACACGGGAATATCCGCACGGTCGTTGCCGGCGAAGTCGAAGCCCCTTTCGCCATAGGCGGCGCAGAGCGCTGACGCCTTGCGTTTGGCGGACAGGTTGTTTCCCGCACTTGTCGAATAAACCGCGCTGAAAATCTTCAACTCATCCGCGACGGCCCGGGCGATCGGCTCGGCCGATGCGGTCGCCAGCACGATCTGCCGCCCTGCCGCATGCTCGCGGCGCAGGAAGGCGAGAAAGTCCCTGCGATAGGGCAGATGGCTGGCATCCACGGTAACGCGCCGTGCGATCTCCCATTTCAGCCGCGCCTTGCCGGAGCACAGCCAGACGGGAAGCAGGAAAAGATAAAGCGGGTTCTTCTTGAGGAGAAGGAAGACGGTTTCCCACAGCATGTCCGTCGAGACGAGCGTCCCGTCCAGGTCGACCGCCAGCGGTAAATCCATTCTATGTTGTACAGGCGCGTTCATCGTCTCAATCAGCCCCCGGCCCCTCGCCCGCGCCCATGATGCGGGCCGCAGGACGGTTTGCCTCCGTGGAATTCGCCGAAACCCTAGATGGAAAGATCGGAAACTCCCGTTAATGGGATAGACCGCCACGACGTTAGAGGCCGGCAAACTGGGATTACAGTTAAGAAACCTTCAGTTTTAGTGCATCGGAACGCGACACTCCAGCGCGCAACGTCCCCGGATTTGCGCGCACCAGAGCTCCCTTCGAAGTGGCATTTTAATCGGCTGTTAAGGTTGATTTGTTCTAAACGATCGTGGATTCGCTGCGAGCTCGACGATGTACACTGACCATCACCCGGACCGGGGACACAGGAAGCGGCTGCGTGCATCGCCGCCGGCTGTCGCCGCTCACACGTCAAAGCCGCGGGTGAGCGCACGCGACTATCTGAAACGCCGCGACACGAACGATTACAGCCTTGCCCAGCCTGGCTATTCCGCTGAACGCGATGTACCGGAGGAGGAAACGGCAGGCACGTCCGGCTGGCTGGACCTCTTCACCGTCTCCAATCTTTTCGGGTGGTTGCTTGCCTACAAGCTGATCATCCTCGCGACCGTCATTGTCGGCGGCCTCGCGGCCGTCGCCTTCCTCAAGTTCACGCCGCCACGCTATACGACCTATGCCGAACTGCTGGTCGAGCCGACGGATCTGAACGTCGTGGCGGACGACATCTTTTCGCAGAGCGCACAGCGCGACTCGCAGCTGCTGGCGGTCGAAAGCAAGCTGCGCCTCATCACATCAGGCAATGTCCTCGAACGCGTCGTCACGAGCCTCGACCTCGCGAAGGACCCGGAATTCGGCGGAACCCGCGCATCTGACGCGGACCGGAACGCCCTTGCCGCGCTTGAAAAGCGCATCGATGCGCGGCGCGACACACGTTCCTTCCTCGTCAGCCTCAGTGTGTGGAGCGGTAATCCCGACAAGTCCGTCGAGATCGCCAACAAGTTGATCGAATCCTTCCAGGATGAACTCGGCAATGCCCAGGTGGAAGGCGCCGGTCGGGCCGCCAAGGCGCTTGTGGCCCGCATCGACGACCTGAAGGTCGAGGTGGAAAAGGCCGAAGCCAAGGTGGAGACCTTCAAGCGCGAAAACGGCCTGCGGTCGAGCGCCGGCGAACTGGCAAGCTCGACAAGCGCGACCCGCGTGAACAGCCAGGTCATCGATGCGCGCGCACGGCTCATTCTCGCACAGGCGCGCCACAAGGACCTGACCTCGAACGATCCCGAAAGCCGCCTCAACGCCGCAAGCGCGCAATCGGAAACGATGACCGCCCTGCTCACGCAGCAATCGCTGATCCAGCAGCAGATCCGCTCGCAGTCGGCGGTTCTCGGTCCCCGCCATCCGAGCCTTCTGGCGCTGAAACCGCGCGCCGACGCGATCCAGTCGCAGATCCAGGCCGAAATCCAGCGCGTCGTCCAGGCGAGCAAGGCCGAGCTTGAACAGGCACAGGGCGCCTACGACCGGCTGAATGCCGAGCTCGGCACCGCCCAGTCCGTCGTCTTCAAGGAATCCGAAGCGCAGCTCCAGCTGCGCCAGCTGGAGCGCGAGGCACAGGCAAAGGCGTCTGTTTACGAAAGCTACATGAACCGCGCGAGCGAAGCCGCGCAACGCCAGCGCATCGATGCGACCAATGTGCGTGTCGTGACCCAGCCGATGCCGCCGATCCACCGCAGCTATCCGCCGCGGGGCGTCATTATCCTCGCTGCCGGCTTGATGGCCGGGTTCATCGCCGGCGCAGGCCTTGCCATCCTCTTCGGCCTGTGGCGAAGCCTTTCGCCACGCCGGGCAGGGTAATGCCGGGGAGGACCGGCATGGCAACGACCGCCGTCATCAAGCCCTTCGAGCACGAGACCTCCGCAAGCCGCCGCTCGGTCAGGCCCATCCTCTTCATCGTGATGGCGTATTTCTGGATCACGCTTTCGCCGCTGCCCGACATGTCCGAACTGACATCGGACGCCGGATGGGGCGCGAACTCCAGTGCGCTCAATCAGGTCATCGTGCTGCTCATGGCCGGCGGTGTCCTCGCCAGCCTCGCGGCCACGAAGGCGTGGAAGCTCATCTTCCAGCAGCGCCTTCTCCTGGCGCTCATTCTCGTGTGGTTCACGGCCACGGCCCTGCTCGGCAACGACCCTTCCGCCGGCTTCCGGCGCATGATGTTCGTGGTCATCGTCTGTTTCTGCGCGAACGCCTTCCTGCTCGTGCCGCGCAGCCAGGCGGACTTCACCTTCACCCTCGCCTGCATCGTCAGCATCGTCGTCGGCCTCTCCTATATCGGCGTGATCGCGCTGCCGGTGCGCGCTATCCACCAGGCGACGGACGGGCTCGAAGCTTCGCTCGCCGGCAGTTGGCGCGGCATCTACAGCCACAAGAACATCACCGCCGCCGCCATGGCGATGGCCGTCTTCATCGGGCTCTACATCGCGTCCACCGGGTCGAAACGCCTGGGCTGGGCGCTGGCGGTCGGCGCGCTGCTTTTCGTCCTGTTTTCCGGCGGCAAGACCTCGACGATCATGGTGCCCTTCACCCTGGTCGTCGCCTGGGCCTTCGAGCGGTTCAGAAAGATCCGGGGGCTGATGGTGTGGGGCATCCTCATCGTCGCCAACACCATCCTCCTCGGCTCGGCATTGTCGCCCTCGGTTGCGGACACGCTGACGAGCCTCGGCGTCGATGCGACCTTCACGGACCGGAGTTCCATCTGGCGGCTCTCCATCGACGCCATCGAACAGCGGCCGCTGCTGGGCTACGGCTTCCAGTCCTTCTGGCAGACCCAGGCGCTGTTCGACAGCGACGCCGCCCTCGAAACCTGGGCCGTGACGGCGGCAAACGCCCACAATGCCTATGTGGAAGCGATGGTGAATGCCGGCGTTCCCGGCCTGATCCTGACATTGGTCTGGATGGTGTATTCGCCGCTGCGCAACGCCGCCGCAGCGCTGGAAAGCGAAAACGATATCCGCCTCACACGGCTCTTCCTGCGGATCTGGCTTTTCGGCCTTTTCCTGTCGTGCCTGGAAAGCGCTTTCTACGTGAACACCGGGCCGGTGTGGTTCACCATCCTGCTCAGCGTCTTCGGTCTGGGCCTGCAGGCCCGCTCGAAGCTTTCGAAGGGCGATGGTCCGGCCGTTGCCGGCAAACGCGCAGGACGCGGATGAACCTCAGGCCTTCGCCTCATACGGCCGCGGCGTTAGCCCCAGAAGCGGCGCCATGCGGCCGACCGACATCAGCAGCGGATGCGTCGCCGGAACGATCTCGCCCGTCCGCAACAGGATCCCCAGCGAGCGCACGACGCCGAGACTGAGGCTGACGAGGTTCTTCGCAAAGACCTTCACGCCGGCAAAGGCGCCCATATGCAGCCGGTCAATCACGAAATTGATGCTGCCTATACGGATCGACCGCTTCATGAGCCACTTCGGATTGGACCGGTCGGACGGAACCGTCTCGTGGATGATCGCCTCGGCGCACCACCACGTCTTGTATCCGGCGAGCCGGCAGCGGGTGAAGAACTCCATGTCGCCGCCGCCCAGGAAATTGAAACGCAGGTCGAAGAACGGCGCTCCGAAGCGTTCGAAGACGTGCCGCGCGATCAGGCAGTTTCCCGATCCGTGGATCATATTGACCTGACGGGTCGCGCCCTCGATGGAACCGAAGATCGCATGGTTGCGGATGGACGCAGGCACATCCGCATCGAATGTCCGCGTGACGGGCCCGCCGACGATATCGGCAGCGGTGCGTCGCGCCGTCTCCACCATATGTTGCAGCCAGCCGGCTTCGGCGATCTCGTCGTCATCGATCATCAGAAACCAGCGCGCCGACGGATAGGTGTCGAGCGCGGAGGAAAAGGCGCGGTTGATCGCATGACAATTGCCCTGCGACGGCTCGATCTCCAGTGTGGAGGGTATATCGGTCGTATCGAGCATCGCCTTCGCCACGGCGTGGCCGGCGGGATTGGCCGCGTCGTTGTCGACGACCACGATGGCGAAGGGAAAGTCGGTTTTCTGCGAGAGCACGGATTCGAGCGTCTGGCGCAGCCAGTCCGGGCGGCGGAAGGTCGGGATGCAGACCACGGCGTCCACGTTGCTGTCGAGAGGAGTGCTGTTCATTACATTTTCCGCGAAATCGAGCCGCGCGCGACTGGTGCAGGGATCGCGACGATGGTTCCGACTTTAGATTTGCCGTCTGAAGAACGCGTTAAGGACTACTCTTAACGTTGCAATTACCCGTCGGCCCTATGATCGCGGGAACAAGCCAGCCCCGCTGGCGCAGCCTTGCGCGCATGAAGCGCCGCGGGTCGAACGGAAAGTGTGGCTTGAATGCGCAGACGAGATTTCGTCACGGCGGCCGGTGCCGCCGGTCTTGCACTGTGGACCCGCGGGCTCTTCGAGGGCGCCGCCGCCGCATCGCATTCGGCCATTCCCTTCGGGGCCGCCGTCAGCGACGGGCCGCTCCAGACGGACGCCGCCTACCAGAAGGCCCTCATCGAGCACTGCCAGCTCCTCGTGGGCGAAGGCGGGTTGAAATGGGCGGATCTGCGCCCCTCCCCCTCGCAATATGTCTATGACCAGCCCGACCGCCTCATCGCCTTTGCAGAAGCCAACGGCATGAAGATGCGCGGCCATACGCTTGCCTGGTATGCCGCCATGCCGGACTGGGCACTGCAACTGAAGGGCGAGACCGAGACGAGCCGGGAGCTGATGACGCATATCGAAACCGTCGTCGGGCGCTACAAGGGACGCATCCCGAGCTGGGACGTCGTCAACGAGGCGCTTTCCGATGATGGACCGCGTGTGGGCCTGCGCGACTCCGTCTGGTCGGCCAATCTCGGCGAATATTACATCGACCTCGCGTTCCACACCGCCCGCGCCGCCGACCCGGCTGCCCAGCTCGTTATCAACGACTACGGGCTCGAGGCAGCGACGGCGAAATCCAGCGCGCGCCGCCGGGCGATGCTCGATCTGTTGCGTCGCTTGCGCGACCGTGATGTGCCCGTTCAGGCGCTCGGCTTCCAGGCCCACCTTCCCGGCAACGAAGAGATCGACAAGGACGAGGTTTCGCGTTTCGTGTCGGACGTCAAGGATATGGGTCTCGACGTCCTGGTGACGGAACTCGATGTGATCGATGACCAGCTTCCCGCCGACATCCAGGAGAGAGACGCGATCGCCGCCAAGCGCGTCGGCGCCCTCCTGGGTGCAATCCTTGACGTCACGCGGCCGACCGCGGTCGTCACATGGGGCATAACGGACCGCTATACCTGGGTTCCCATCTGGTACAAGCGCGCGGACGGACACGCCAACCGACCACTGCCACTGGACGAGGACTACAGGGAAAAGCCGATGATGCGGACGATCAAACAGGCCATCGCGGGGGCCTGAGGCATGTTGCGGCAGGCTTCCACATATCTTGCGGCGCATATGGTGTCGGCGATCCTCGGCTTCTTGTCCATCGTCGTCTTCACGCATCTCTTGACGCCCGATCAATACGGCCTCTACGTCGTCGTCATGGGGCTTGCCGGCGTGATCTCGGCAATCGCCTTCTCCTGGATCCGGCTTTCCGTCGTCCGCTTCAATCACGGCGGACCGGAAACGGATATGCGCGGCACCGCCCTCGTCTGCTATCTCGGCCTGCTGCTGCTCGCCCCAGTTACGGCCGGCATCGCATCCGTCCTCGCGAATGTGCCGTTCTGGCAGGGCGCGTTCGCCGTCCTCGTCGCTTTCCTCCTCGCCTTCTTCGAATTCGGCCAGGATATCTTCCGGGTCAGGCAGGAGGCGGGCTCCTATGCGCGCGCCGTCATCCTGCGTTCGGTCGCCTCCTTCGCACTTTCCATGGTCTTCGTGCTTGCGGGTTACGGAGGGGAAGGCTTCCTGATCGGCATCTGTCTGGGCTATGCGCTGGCGGCACTGGTTTCCGCGCCCAGCGTCTGGCGGGCGCCCCGCCGCGGCTTCGACCAGGCGATCCTGCGCAATCTCGTGCAGTTCGGCGTGCCGATGACCATTTCGGGCGGCGCCTTTGCGCTGCACGCCCTGCTGGACCGCCTCATCATCCTCGCCTATCTCGGCGAGGCCGGTGCCGGAACCTACGGCGCCGTCGCCGATCTCGTGCGGCAGATCATTCTCTTCCCGTCCATCGCCATCGGCTCGGCCATCATTCCCGTCGCGGCGAGGCTGTTGGCGAACGACGAGCCTGTGGCCGCCCGCCACCATCTGGAGCGCAGCGCGGAGTTGCTGCTGGCCGTCGTGCTGCCGGCGGTCGTGGGATTGGCGCTTGTCGCGCGCCCGCTCTCGCAGCTGATGCTGGGCGCAGAATTTCGCGAGGCGGGCGAAACGGTCATGCCGATCCTCGCCTTCTCGTGGCTGTTCCAGGCGATCACCCAGCAATATGTGCATGCAAGCTTCCATCTCGGCCGGAAGCCGTCGATGATGCTCTATCAGGGGCTGGCGATGCTCGCGGTCAATCTGGGCGCGATGTTCCTGCTCGTACCGTCCTATGGCCTCGTCGGCGCGGCCTGGGCGCTCGTCTTCACCGAATTCTGCGGCATGGTTCTCGGCTATGTGCTGTCGTTCCGGGCCCAGCCGCTATCCTTCCGGCTGACGGATATCGGCAAGGTGACGCTCGCCACGGCGATCATGGCCGGATCGACATTCGCCGTGCTGGCCATGAGCCCCTTCGGACCGGCCCTGTCGCTGCTGCTCGCCGTCAGCGTCGGCATCGCCGCCTACGGCCTTTCGGCCATCCTGCTCGACGTGCTCTCGCTGCGCGCGACGGCCTGGACGATGTTGGTCCGACTGCGCGCCAGGCTGGCCTGATTCCGAACGACGTCAGCCCGCTTTCCACCGCGCGAAATAATCGATCAGGTCCTGATCGATCTCATGCACGGCGGAATCGAAGGCGTCGCGATCGAGGCGATCGTACTTCCAGTTGCTGGTGATCTCGCGGAAGTGCCGATAGCAGAAATCCGTACTTACCCGCATTGCCGGCAGCCAGCTTAGAATGCGATGCACGCCCCACTGGGCCTTTTCCGGGCAGCGCCGCGGCACGGCCGTCCACTTCGGAGGACAAGCAACGCTATCATAGGCAAGCAGGCCCAGCCGGCGTGCCATTCGGCGGCGTAAAACGGTATCGTACTGCGCATGCCGCCGGAGCGTACCATCCAGGACCTTCGTCCTGTCTGTCCCGACGATCCAGCGGCCGCGATAACGCACGACGCCGAACGGATCCTTTTCGGCGGCAGCGAACACGCTCCTGCCCGACGTCGACAACAGCAGTTCATCGACATCGCCGGTCTGCACCGAACGCGCCTCTGCGAGCAGGCGCCAACGGGCATGCTCCAATGCACCCAGTTCACAGAAATCCGAATCCCAGAACCGGCGGGCATCGAGCCCCTGCGGTCCGAACTTGAAGGGCCACGACAACACCTCGACGGCTTCAAGCCCACCGAGCCTGCGAAGCTCCTCCTTCACGGCCTGGGTCACGTCAGTATCCGAAAGATTGTCATAGAGCAGCAACGCATCTGCACCATGGAACCGTTGGTTGAAGCTTACCCAGTCGCGGATCCAAACCGGATCGTTGTTTTTGGTTTTCGTCAGCAGCACGCGACGTCCGGCAAAGCGTTCGGACAGATTGGCCCCGACGACCACCTCGGCGCGGTGCCCCCCGAGGGTCAGCGAGAGCGCCGTGCAATCGGTCGGCGCCTCCACGATGATCTGCATGTGGCGGTCGAGCTTGCGGTAACGAAATGCACAGACGCCGTTGCCGGGCAGCGCACGGATGCTGTCGGGCCGCAGCAGCGGCTCGAGATTGAAAAGCGGCGGCCCGAGCAACACGACCTTGCCATCCAGCCGACGAAACGCATCGTAGATCAGGACATCGCTATCGAACTTGCGATCGAAATCATCCGTCCTGAATTCCGCCGGCCGCTGCGGCTCCCGCTGGAACGGCGAAAAATCCGAAAGCCGGACGATCGACAGAAGAGATGAGGACGGCGTTTCAGTCATAATGCATTTCGCACGTTGCAAGCCACCTGCGCGGTGACGCGCAACGGGCGGGAATAAACTGGCAGCATCCTATACGGGAGAGCTTCCCCGTTCGTTAAACAACGGACGGTGTCGACGTATGCCGTCCTTCGAACGCGCATTCTCGATATGATTTCCCGGGAAAATTCGATGGTAGCGGAGGAGGGATTCGAACCCCCGACACAAGGATTATGATTCCTCTGCTCTAACCTACTGAGCTACTCCGCCGCCCGAAGGGACGATCGACAACGATGTGCGTTCGCGTCCGGTGCGCGGCTTATAAGGCGCTGTTCCCGCGGGTGTCAAGCGACCTTCGCAGGAAAAATCGCTTTGTCCGCAAGGGCCTTGGCAAGGGCTTGGCGCTAGGCGGCGACCGGGGTCGACAGGATGCGCTTCAACGCCTCTTCGGCCGCAGGTTCGCGCTCGGAGCGCTGGATGAAACCCCCGCCATAGATGCGGGCGTCCTCGCCTTCGCCGGAGTAAAGCGCACAGGCCTGCCCCGGAGCGACACCGGCCTCGCCTTCTTCAAGCTCGACATAGATGCCGCCTTCGTTCGCCTGAAGGCGCGCCGGGCGCGGCGGACGGGTGGAGCGGACCTTGGCATAGCAATCGAAGCCGGCCGCGGCGACGGCATCGAGATCGCCGTCTCCGAGCCAGTTGATGTCACGCAGATAAAGGCGGCGCGTTTCGAGCGCTTCCTTCGGGCCGACGATCACGCGCCGCGAGCGCGCATCGAGATAGACCACATAAAGCGGCTCGCCCGTCGCCACGCCAATGCCGCGGCGCTGGCCGATCGTGTAGTGCAGGATACCGTCATGCTGTCCCAGATGGCGGCCATCGATATGCACGATGTCACCGGCCAGTGCGGCATTGGGCTTCAGCTTGTTGACGATATCGGAATACTTGCCCTGCGGAACGAAACAGATGTCCTGGCTATCCGCCTTCTTGGCGACGACAAGGCCCATGTCTTCGGCCAGCGCGCGGGTTTCAGCCTTGGAAAGATGGCCGAGCGGAAAGCGCAGGTAGTCGATCTGTTCCTGGGTGGTGGCGAAAAGGAAATAGCTCTGGTCGCGTTCCGCATCGACGGGGCGATAGAGCGCGCGGCGCTCCGGCGCGCCGGGCACCGGATTGGGTCGCGAGCGGATATAATGTCCCGTCGCCAGTGCGTCCGCGCCGAGATCCTTGGCGGTCGCCAGAAGATCGGCGAACTTGACGGTCTGGTTGCAGGCGACGCAGGGGATCGGCGTTTCGCCGGCGACGTAGCTTTCGGCGAAGGGATTGATCACCGTTTCGCGGAAACGCTTCTCGTAGTCGAGCACGTAATGGGGAATGCCCAGCGTTTCGCACACACGGCGCGCATCATCGATGTCCTGGCCGGCACAGCAGGAGCCGGCGCGGTGCACGGCCGCACCATGGTCATAGAGCTGCAGCGTGATGCCGAGAACGTCGTAGCCCTCGCGTTTCAGAATGCCGGCCACGACGGAACTGTCGACGCCGCCGGACATGGCGACGACGACGCGGGTATCTTCCGGCTTGCGATCGAAATCGAGACTGTTCACGCGAGGTCCGTTCCGGTGCGCGGGACCCTTGTCACCGGACACCTTGTCCTGGGGCCGAAATCGGCCGTTGCGGCGCCCCGTCAAGCCGGAGCGCCTTTCGGGCGACATATAGAAACTTGCCGCTCCAAGGGCAAGAGAAGGCCTGAAACCGCCTCGTTCTGACCACCAGCGCGTCCGACGCCCTCAGATGAGGCGCAGGCGCATGGCGATGGCGATGGCCTGCATGCGATTGACCGCTTTCAGCTTGCGGGTCACGCTCTTGAAGTAGCTGCTGACCGTATAGACCGAGATGCCGAGGATGACGGCGATCTCGTCGCTGCTCTTGCCGGCGGCAGCCCAGCGCAGGCACTCGACCTCGCGGCTGGAGAGCTTTTCGCGTCCGGCGGTGGCCGCCGTGAAGGTCTTCTCGAGACATTCGAAAAGCTGCAACGCGGCGAAATGCAGCTCCGCGAGCTCCGGGCGCGACAACGGTTTGCGTATGCCGGAAAACATCATGAGATAGGGGTCCGACGTCGTGGAGTGCAAAAGGAACGCCGTCGAGGTGGAAAGCCCATGGCTTTCGGCAAGCGCGACCGCCTCGCCGGCCTGGGTATTCTCCCAGTCGGCGGGCGCGAGAAGCGAGCTGTCGCCCTGCACCGGCAGCTTGGTCGCACCCGTGTCGAGCGCAAGCCGGCTGATGTGGAAGAGGTTCATCGCATCGTACTTGCGCACGAGATCGGCCGGCCAGTTGCTGACCATCAAGCGCTCGGCAAAACGCTGCTGGGCATTCGCCGGAAAGCGCGTCACGAGAAAGTGCGTGAAAGAGAAATGATTGGCGCACTGACGCATGAGGTGAAGCACCTCGTATTCGGTCTGCACGGTCTCGATGTTTGCCGCGACCAGAAATTCGGGCAACCAGCCCTGCCGCACGAGCATGTTGTCTTGGTCTTTCATTTTCCGTTTCCAACGCCGGCGCTTGCGCACCGGGCTCGGGTGTATTCTCGTCCGGAAAATTTCAGGGGCACCCGGCGTTCAAATGGCGGCGAAAAACGCCGCTTAAAGCCATCTCCCGAGGGGAAACAGCTTGCGGATGGTATGCGATTGGGTGCTTCCTGGAGGCTTCCGGTGCCATCGATCCGATAGCAGCCTCCGAATTTTGGCGCGTATTAGCAGCATTTGAATAAAATAGAAATGAAATATTTGCATGGCTCCCATGCGGGCCATGCGGCGGGCAATCCGCCCGACGTTCCGGAAAGTAAAGCGTTTCCAAGCGGAGCTTTGCCTGCGAACCCGCTCAAAAGATTAGAAAATTGTTAGCATGCGCTTAGGCAAATCTTAAATGTGGCGGGCTACAGTTCGCTCATATGGTCTTGCGTTTATGTAGAGAGTACAATGACCGATCTGATACGACCCCGCGTTAAATACGTCATCGGCCCCGATGGCAGCCCACTGACGATCGCCGATCTGCCGCCGGCCAATACACGGCGCTGGGTGATTCGCCGGAAGGCCGAAGTCGTCGCCGCCGTGCGTGGCGGGCTGCTCAGCCTCGAGGAAGCCTGTGAACGCTACACGCTGACGGTCGAAGAATTCCTGTCCTGGCAATCCTCCATCAACGACCATGGCCTCGCCGGCCTGCGCACCACGCGCATCCAGCAGTACCGCCACTAGGCAAGTCCACCATTCGTCAAGACCGACAGCGGCCGCTCAATGCGGCCGCAATGTCGTTTGCAGAAGGCCCGTCATGATGGCCGAGGCTGCATAGAACCACAGGCCCGGCTGCGTGAACGCCGAGGCCATGCCGCTCGTCTTCGCCGCGACGATGACCAGCGCCACCAGCATGACATCCATCATCGACCATTTTCCGAGCACCGGCAGCAATTGCGCAAGCCAGGTCTTCTGGCTGCCGGCCGACGCGGGCGCTGTCGCCTCCAGCGTGATGGCGAACAGTTTCACCACCGGAAAGACGATGGAAAACAGCGCGATCAGCACCGCCAGGCCGCCACTCCCCTGCCCCCAGAGCGAAACGACGATATCGATCAGCGACGGTGTTTCGTTGAAAAAGTAGAGCTTCTTGAAATGCACAAGCGGCAGGACGAGGCCGAGCGCCAGCGACATCGCTGAGAGAACCAGGAAAACGGGCACGACGAGAATCATGGGCGGTTTCACGTTTCGAATTGCCTTCGATACCACCCGCCGCATCCGGATGCAGCACGAACTGTTCACCGCAGCGGAGCTTGCCGTCTGTCCCGGAAGAGGAAAATATGGCGTCAACGCAAAGGAGCGAGGACATCATCATGGACATCCGGCACGAAGACACCGGCTCGAAGGGCCGCTACTACACCGTCGTCGAGGGGCACGAAGCGGAAATGACCTATTCCCGCGCATCGGCGCAGCTCGTCATCATCGATCACACGGGTGTTCCCGATGCGCTGCGCGGCAAGGGCGTCGGGCAGGCGCTCGCGGCTCATGCCGTTGAAGAAGCACGCAAAGGCGGCTGGAAGATCATGCCGCTCTGCCCGTTCTTCCGGGCTCAGGCGCTTCGCCACAAGGAGTGGGCGGACGTCGTCAACGCCTGAAAACACCAAGAACCCTCGTGAGCGGTCTTGCGGCCACTCGCGAGGGGTCTTCAGAGGTCTTGTCCTCAGGCGCGCAGACGCACCGCGTTGTCGCGCTCTTCCAGCGCCGCCGCCTTGGCGAACTCCGCTTCCGCCTCTTCCAGCGAAAGTTCGGCCGCGTCCTGCTGTACCTTCAGTTCCCGAATGGAGACCTGCAGGTTGTCGGACCGCTGCCGTGCTGCCTTGGCAAACGTGGGATAGGCGAAGTGGGTGGGATCTGTGATCCCGGACTTCTTCTCTTCGATGGCGATCTGGGTTTCCAGTTCCTTCGACATCCGTTCGAATTCGGACATCATCAACTGAAGCTGGGCCAGCTGCCGTCTCTTGTCTTTGACCTGAAATTCCTTCAGGCGAACTAGGCTCTCACGCGACTTCATACGCAATACTCCCGTGGATAGCGAGACCCCGGCATTGAAGTGAACGATCGCCGAAAAACACATCCGACCGCTCACCGGCACTCCAAATCGGCACACGGACCATGGTGAATCACCACGCGCCGCGCACCGTCATTTTCGCCCGCAGACCGGCCAGAGTGCCGGACCTTAAAAAAAATTCAGCGAGATTAATGAAATCCTACCGCTGGTAACCTTTCGTTTACGGGCATCGTTAATCATAGGGACCATGGTTTAAGGCCCGGTAAATGCGGTTCGCAAAAAACGACATGTTCCGCATTGACGAGTCTAAAGAGTCGGTTAGCTGTGTTTCTTCACTTTGTATGTTAAGAGTCACAATTCTGATTCATATGAAAAATCAGGGGACTGCCCGAAATAATTAACAGATCGATACACCTTGCCAAAGTGAATCAGGATTTGTTAACCATTTCGTGGCAGCCTCCAAATCAGGCAACGACTGGATCCGTATCGCGTAGGGGGCCAGGATACCTTGAGCGGCGGAAAAGGGGACAGATATGCGGGTTCTACTCATCGAGGACGATAGCGCGACAGCGCAGAGCATCGAACTGATGCTGAAGTCCGAAAGCTTTAATGTCTACACCACCGACCTCGGCGAGGAAGGCGTGGATCTGGGCAAGCTGTATGATTACGACATCATCCTGCTCGACCTGAACCTGCCCGACATGTCGGGTTACGAAGTTCTTCGCACGTTGCGCCTGTCCAAGGTCAAGACGCCGATCCTCATCCTCTCCGGCA
Source organism: Shinella sumterensis (assembly GCF_004514425.2). Classification (GTDB taxonomy): domain Bacteria; phylum Pseudomonadota; class Alphaproteobacteria; order Rhizobiales; family Rhizobiaceae; genus Shinella; species Shinella sumterensis. Next base: position 329,668 of record NZ_MYFN02000002.1, on the reverse strand, counting down.
TGGCCGGCATCGAGGATAAGGTGCGCGGCCTCGGCTTCGGCGCTGACGACTACATGACCAAGCCGTTCCACAAGGACGAACTGGTCGCCCGCATTCACGCCATCGTGCGCCGCTCCAAGGGCCATGCCCAGTCGGTCATCTCCACGGGCGAGCTCATCGTCAACCTCGACGCCAAGACCGTCGAAGTCGGCGGCCAGCGCGTGCACCTGACGGGCAAGGAATACCAGATGCTCGAGCTGCTCTCGCTGCGCAAGGGCACGACGCTCACCAAGGAAATGTTCCTGAACCACCTCTACGGCGGCATGGACGAGCCGGAACTGAAGATCATCGACGTCTTCATCTGCAAGCTGCGCAAGAAGCTCGCAAACGCTGCCGGCGGCGCCAATTACATCGAGACGGTCTGGGGCCGCGGCTATGTGCTGCGCGAACCGGACGGCGACTACGCCGAGAGCGCCTGATCCCCCTCCCCGCTCACGTATTTCGAAACCCGCCGCTTGCCGGCGGGTTTTCTTTTGGGCACGGTTCCCGCCTGCCTTCTGTGTCACGAAAAGCAGAACGCGGCCGGCTCCGGGGAGCGGCCGCGTCGCGACATTTCTGAACGGGACGTCTGATCAGGCAGCGATCGAGAGGCTGCCGAAGACCTGCGTCAGGATCTTGCGATCGAAGGGCTTGAGCAGGAAATCGTCGGCGCCGGCGCGCTTGCCCATCATCATCTTCTTCAGGTCGGCCTCGACCACGCAATAGAAGATGCGGACGGATTTGCCCTGCGGCAGGTTGCGGACATTGCCGATCAGCTCGAGCGCGCCGTCCATGGTGGCATCGACGATGAGGATGTTGGGCAATTCCGCCTCACAGCGCACCAGCGCTTCAAGAGCACTGGACGCTTCGAGAACGAGGAAATCCAAACCGGAAAGAATACGCTTGCCGACCTTCCGGACGACATCGGAACCGTCGGCGATCATCAACCGCTGCATTATCTGCTCCTAGGTCTCCCGCCATCCGGCAGGAACGATACAGATGCAGCTTACCGTCGGCTGGCAAACAAAGCGTTAGCGGCCATGGTTAACGCCACAGCCGCCGACGCGGATCATTCAGAAGCAACAATCGAGCGGGCCGAGAACACGATCTCGTCGTCGCCCGGCTCCACGGCGAGCTCCATGCCGGCTTCATCGGCCAGCAGAACGGTATAATAGGGCTGGATCGAATGGGCATCGACCGCCTCTTCCGGCGTGCCGGAAAGCAGTTCCGTGAACTTCGGCGGAACGCGCAGCATGCGGCCCTTGGCGGCGAGCTTGAAGACCGTGTCGCTCTCGGGATTCTCGAGGCTGATATCGATCGAACCGCCGCGCGGTATCGCGCTGTAGGCCACGAGGAACAGGTTGAGCAACAGCTTGACCTTGTTCTTCGGGATGATGGCGCGCGGGCCGGTCCAGGTGACTTCCGTCTTCTTTTCGGCAGCCGCGAAATCGCGCGCGGCCTTCTCCGCCTCGCCCGTATCGATCGACGCGCCGACAGAGCCGGAGGCGCCGAAGGCAAGGCGTGCGAACTTCAGCCGGACGGATGCATTGAGCGCACTGGCGCGGATGAGATCCATCGCCTCGGCATCCGCGCCGCCCTCGTCGAGCAGTTCGAGCCCGTTGTTGATCGCACCGACGGGCGAGATGACATCATGGCAGACGCGGCTGCAAAGAAGCGCTGCCAGATCGGGACCTGTCAGCGTAAGGTTCGGATTTTTCGCCATAAAATTCTCCCAGATCCACGCATTCATTCATCGCGGGACGCCTCGTTAAAGGCGCACGCGGATACATTCCGCGCGACGCATAGCACGCCTGAATTGCGCGAGGCGTGTTCCATTTAAAGACAGCCATAATGACACCACATTTGGTAAACCGATTGTTAATACCCTCGGATCAAATTGCTGCAAGGAACGGAGCCTAGAACAAAAGGAAGGCGAACGGGATATGATTGGTTCAAATCTCCTCACCGCGGCGTTCAGGATCGTGACGGCGGCGGCCATGGCAATCGTCCTCGCAGGACCGGCCGCCGCGCAGCAATCGAATCAGTACAGCATGCAGGAAATCATCGATGCCGGGCACGGCTTCTTCGGTGAGGCTTCCGGCGGGCTGGCCAAGGTGGTGGAACGCGCCTTCGAATCCTACGGCCTGCCGAACGGCTACATCCTCGGCCAGGAAGGGTCCGGCGCCTTCGTCGCCGGCCTGACCTATGGCGAAGGCACGTTGAACACCAAGAATGCCGGCCAGCATCCGGTTTTCTGGCAGGGCCCGTCCCTCGGCCTCGACTGGGGCGGTCAGGGCAGCCGCACGATGATGCTCGTCTACAATCTGCCTGACGTGAACGCGCTTTACGATCGTTTCGGCGGCGTTTCCGGCTCGGCCTATGTCATTGCCGGCGTCGGCATGCAGGTGAACGTCAACCGCGATATCGTTCTGGTGCCGATCCGCACCGGCGTCGGCGCGCGCCTCGGCATCAATGCCGGCTATCTCAAACTGACACGCCAGCCGACCTGGAACCCCTTCTGATCGAAGGAAAATCCGTCCCGGCCCGCCTGGTTAACCGAAAGTTGATTTCGCCGGGACACCCCCTCCCGCAAATCCGGGCGAGCCGCTATAATGCAGCCGCCCGGTTCCGCGCCGGGCTTCCGTCTTGGCGCTGTTAGGTAGATCCGTGATCGAGTATGCCCTTCTCTTCGCGCTCGGCTTCCTCGCCGCCACGCTGACCGGTCTCCTTGTCGCGCCGGCCATCCAGAAGCGCGTCGTCAAGTTCACCGAAGACCGCATGCGCGCCACCATGCCGCTCAGCCCGCAGGAAGTGCGCGCGCAGAAGGACATGGCCCGCGCCGCCTTTGCAGCCGAAAACGCCCGGCTGGCGCAGAGCGTGCGCCGCGAACGCGAGAAGCGCACGCAGGAGATGGTCCGCAGCGAAAAGCTTCTTGCGGATGCCGCCGCCGTCGGCACGGAAAATGCCGAACTGCACGCCCAGATCGCCGATATGAACATCGAGGCCGGCGACATGCGTTCGGCGCTGCGCCGCGAGGAGATGAAGAGCGAGCAGTTGCGCGCTGCCCTCGCCAATGCCGACCGCGAGATCCGTGCACGACTGGACGAGATCGAACGCCTCAACGCCACGATCGCACATTTTGAGGCCGACATCGACAACATGAAGATCGATATCGCCACGCGCGACACCACGATCGAAGCCCTGAAGAGCCGCATCACCAACCTGAAGGACGAGCGCGACAAGGCGCGCGAAGACCTGAAGACGGCGGGCGAGAAGGCAAAATCGCTGGAGCTTCGCGTGTCGCGCGAGGAAGGCCGCGCGCGCCAGCTGGAAACCCGGCTGACACGCGAGCTTGCCGGCAGCGCCGACAAGGACAACGCCATCGAGCGGCGTATTGCCGAAATCGATCGCCTTCGGGACAAGGTGAAGACACTGACCGCGGAAAACAAGGAAGCGGCCAAGGCCGCGCGCACCACCGGGCTTGCCCATACGATCGCCGCCAACCGGATCACGCCCCGCCGCCCGGTCAAGGCCAATTCGGTGCCGCCAATCGATATCGCCACGCTGGAAGAGGACGTCCGGAACCAGGGCACCGCGCTGACGGAACGGCTGATGGCAGCGGGCAATGGCGGCAACGATGCGGCGCTTCGCGAGGAAATGGCGGATCTCGCCAGCAAGATGATCGTGCTGACCGCGGCGCGCGAAGGCGCCAACTCGCCTGTCCACGATTTGATCGCAACGATCGACCCGTCACTCGAAGGCGACGACAGAAGCCTGGCAGGCCGGGTCCGCGAACGGCTCGGCAGCGACGAGAGCTGATCGGCCCCTCAGCCGACCCGGCCCATCGCAAGCGCAATCTGGTAAAGCGCGATTCCGCTGGCCGTCGCGACATTCAGGCTGTCGAGACCCGGCCGTTGCGGAATGCGGGCCGTGCGGAAGGAGGACAGGATGTTTTCCGGCAACCCCTCCCCTTCGGTGCCCAGCACCAGCGCAATACGCCTCGTCGCCGGAATGGCCGACACGGAAACCGCGCCGCGCGGCGAAAGCCCCCAGATCTCGAAGCCTTCCGCCGCAAGCCGCTCCAGCATGACCTGGGCCGCAAGGCCGCGCGAGAACGGCACGCTCAGGACCGAGCCGACGGAGACGCGGATGGCCTTGCGATAGAGCGGGTCGCAGGACGTCTCGTCGAGAAACACGGCATCGGCCCCGAAGGCCGCGGCGTTGCGGAAGATCGACCCGACATTGTCGTGGTTGGAAAGGCCGCAGCCGGCGAGCACCAGGCTCGCCTCCGGCAGGCGATCCATGAGGGAGGCCGTCCGGTCCAGGGGCGGTTTGCGGCCGAGGGCAAGCACGCCGCGATGCATGTTGAAACCGGCCACGGCATCGAACACCGCCTGCGACGCGACATAAACCGGGACGGTGTTCGGAAACGACGCCAGGATATCCGCAACGCCCGAAAGGCGATTTTCCAGGAGCAGGATCGACTCGGCGGCAAAACCGTTGGCCAAAGCTGCGGGCTGGCCGAGCATACGCAACACCACGGTGCCCTCGGCGATGAACAGGCCGTCCCGGCCGGTCAGGTCACGCTCGCGGATGGAAACGAAGCCGGCGATGCGCGGATCGGCCGGATCATCGATGCGGACCGGTGTCGCGGCCATGCTGTTCAGTTGCCCGCGACGTCGATCTCGGCGACGATGCGGCCGGCGGCGATATCGAACACCAAAGCCTTGCGCGCGCCGCCGGGCATGACACCGTAGAAGAGTATCTGGCTGCCCGACTGCGATACAGCCGACACGGCAAAGCCATCAGGCAGCACCGCCGTCGCCTTGACCGGCGCATCGCTCGGCACGGACAGGCCGCTGGAGGTTGCCATCGCTTCCGGCTTGCCATCCCGCGTGTTGATCTTATAGACAATGGCGGCAAGCACCGCCAGGAACATCAGGAACATGATGCCGCCGGAGATCAGTTGCAGGCGCATCATCTTGCGACGGACGTTTTCCATGACCGGGTCGAGCGGCTTGTCTTCCTGATCGTCGTTTTCGATGTTGGACATGGCGGCGCCCTTCCGGCAATGAGTATGATTGAACGATGACCGACCCCTTTAAAGAAGCCGACGCCACAAGAAAAGTCCTGACCGTGCCCGAAGATGCCGAGGGACGCATGGATGTCTGGCTGGCCACGACCCTTGCCGGCGACTTTTCGCGCAGCCGCATCAAGGCGCTGATCGAGGAAGGCGCGGTCGTCGTCAACGGCAAGGTCACGACGGAGCCGAAGCGCAAGATCCAGCCGGGCGACGTGGTGGAACTGGCGCTCCCCGCTCCCCGAGACCCGGAACCCCAGGGCGAGGATATCCCGCTTGACGTGCTCTACGAGGACGACGACCTGATCGTGCTCGTCAAGCCCGCGGGGCTCGTCGTGCATCCCGGCGCCGGCAACTGGACGGGCACGCTCGTCAACGCGCTGATCGCCCATTGTGGTACGAGCCTTTCCGGCATCGGCGGCGTGCGCCGCCCGGGCATCGTGCACCGGCTCGACAAGGAAACGAGCGGCGTCATGGTCGCCGCGAAGAACGATGCCGCCCACCGCCACCTCTCCGACCAGTTCGCAGATCACGGCCGCTCCGGCCCGCTGGAACGTGCCTACCAGGCCGTCGTCTGGGGCCGCCCCCGCCAGCTGAAGGGCACCATCGACGCGCCGCTGGGACGAGGCAATGACCGGACCAAGCGGGCCGTCAAGCGCGAAGACGCCGATGACGCCCGCGAGGCCATCACGCACTATACGGTGATCGAGCGCTACATGGAGACGGAGGCGGCGACCAGCCTCGCCTCGCTCGTCGAATGCCGCCTGGAGACGGGCCGCACACACCAGATCCGCGTGCATATGGCCCATATCGGCCATCCGCTGATTGGCGATCCCGAATATGGCGCGGCCTTCCGCACCAAGGCCAACCTCCTGCCCGAAAAGGCCCGCGCCGTCGTCAACGGTTTCCATCGGCAGGCGCTGCATGCCTTCATGCTGCAGTTCGAGCATCCGACATCCGGTGAAACCATGCATTTCGAAGCGCCGCCGCCGGCCGACATGGAGCAGCTGATCAACGCACTGCGCGGCATGGACGACGCCGATACCCCTTGATTTTCCGGCTTTGTGCACCATCTCAGCACAGTGCGCAAAGCCGTCCGTCATCGCCGCCTTCACGCAGCCGTGAAGCGCGCGGCGTCTTGAACCATTGTTTCGCCATACCTATCTTTAGGATCGTGGGGACGCCATGTCCCACAGGGAGCGTGGTTGCTGACGGGGAGCCTGTTTCAGGATCAAGCTCCATACCAAGGCTTGCCTCGATGGAAGCCGTCTCAGAAAGGGGTGCTGAATGGCCCGCAATACACTGCCGTCTATTACGTCTGGAGAAGGTGGTCTCAACCGCTATCTCGACGAAATCCGTAAATTTCCGATGCTTGAGCCGCAGCAGGAATACATGCTCGCCAAGCGCTACCAGGAACACGACGACCGCAACGCCGCCCATCAACTCGTGACGAGCCACCTTCGTCTCGTGGCGAAGATCGCCATGGGCTATCGCGGCTACGGCCTGCCGATCGGCGAAGTCGTCTCCGAGGGCAATGTCGGCCTGATGCAGGCCGTCAAGAAGTTTGATCCGGAGCGTGGCTTCCGCCTGGCGACCTATGCCATGTGGTGGATCAAGGCGTCGATCCAGGAATATATCCTGCGTTCGTGGTCGCTCGTGAAGATGGGCACGACCGCCAACCAGAAGCGCCTGTTCTTCAACCTGCGCCGGATGAAGAGCAAGATCCAGGCGATCGACGATGGCGATCTGCGGCCCGATCAGGTCAAGGAAATCGCGACCAAGCTGAAGGTGTCCGAGGAAGAAGTCGTCTCGATGAACCGCCGCCTGTCCGGCGACGCATCGCTGAACGCGCCCATCAAGGCATCCGAAGGCGATTCCGGCCAGTGGCAGGATTGGCTCGTCGACGATCACGACAGCCAGGAACAGACGCTCATCGAGCAGGACGAGCTGGAAACGCGCCGTGCGATGCTTGATCGTGCCATGCGCGTGCTGAACGATCGTGAGCGCCGCATCTTCGAGGCCCGCCGCCTTGCGGAAGATCCGGTCACGCTGGAAGAACTCTCCTCCGAGTTCGATATCAGCCGCGAGCGCGTCCGCCAGATCGAGGTCCGCGCCTTCGAGAAGGTGCAGGAGGCCGTCCAGAAATACGCGGCTGAACAGGCCAACGCCGTCCGCGTGATCGAAGACGCCTGAAACACGAGCGACATCAGGAACGAAAAGGCCCGGCAGAAATGCCGGGCCTTTTTCGTTCCGATCGGGCTGCGGTCGTTACTGGCTGGTGCCCGCCGCTGCCCAGGCGCGCATGACCTTGTCGAAGGCCTCGGAGCCGGCCGTGCCCTTGTCGAGGGTCAGCAGGGCGCGACGGCCGTTGCGGTAGGTGATCGGGATATCGATCCACGGCCGCGTGCGCAGGAGTTCCGTATTCTTGGCAATCGCCTCGGGGAAGTCGTTCAGCGCGATCATGTGGAAATCGTCGGTGATCTTCGCCGGCACGGCGATGAGGGCGTCGCCGCGATCCTGCTCCGTGCGCTTCATCGCCACGCGCTGCACGCTTTCGATGCCGCCGCCCTCGAAGTTCTCCGGCAGGGAGAAGACGAGTTCGATGATATGGCTTGCCGGCAGGGAATTGTCGGCATTGCGGCGGAAGGTGACGAGCGCCGTCAGGCCCTTCGAGGGAACGTTGATCTGCGCGCGCACCACCGGTTCCGGCTTGGCGTCTCCGCCCGGTGATTCCTCACCGGATGACCATGCGACCGTGCCTTCGATCGCCGTCGGCGATGTCTGGCCGAGCCGCTCCTCGTAGAGGAACATCTTCTGCGTCACGCCGATGGCAGCAGCCTGCTCGCCCCCGGCTGCCGTCGTCTGCGTGTCGGTCCCGGCAGCAGCAGTCGTACCGCCTGCCGGCGTCTGCGCGGCACCCTCGGTGGCGGCCGTTGCCGTCTCGCCGCCAGCGGCGGGCGTGCCGGTTCCGGCAGCCGCGGACGCCGATTCCGTCGTCTGTGCGGCAACGGATTTGCCTTCTTCCGCCGTGCCATCGAGCGCCTGCGCGGGGCCGTTGTCCACTTCCGTGCCGTCCGCCAGGAGACGCTGGGTGAACTTGCCGCCGCTCGACGGCGTGACGGCGGCGACTTCCGTGCCGCCTGCCGTATTCTCCTGCGGCGTCTGCGCAGTCTCGGCCGGCGGCGTCTCGGCCGACAAGTTGCGCGTGCCCTCGGCCGTTTCTACAGGCTGGTCATCGCTCGCAGAGCCGGAGACCGAGGCCACGAGATCGTTGACCCAGACGTTCACCGCATCGCGGTTGAACCAGTATGCGGCGCCGGCACCGCCGACGATCGCCAGCAGCGCGACGGTTGCCGCAAGCGCGCCGAGATTGAGCCGGGACTTGCGCGGCTCGGCGCGGAACGAGCGTTGCGGTGCGCGGGCCGTATCAGCCGTCGAAATGGAGGACGTCGCAGCCGGCGAAGATGCATCCCCGGCGATATTGGCCTGCGAGGCGGCGGCTGCCGACGCGGCGGCGGCCGGCGTGCTGCCGAGCAACGTGTCGAGATCGCCCCAGCTGTCGGCACGGGCAGGCTTTTCGGGCTGGCTCTCGGCATCGGCGCCCTTGTCCTGCGGCCATTCCCAGGCAAGCAGGTCGGGTTCCTGAGCGGCCGGCACCGACTTTTCCGCCGTCGTTTCGATGGAAGGCTGTTCGTGCCATTCCCACTGGGCATCGACATCGGGCAGGTGCGCATCGGCCACTGGCTCGGCCTCGGGCACATGCGCGCCATGCACCTCGTAGTCCTGATGCGGGACCGGATCGAAAGCCTCGGCGGTCTCAACCGCGTCAGGTGTCACCACCGAATGCGGCTCGCTCTCGGGCTCCTGCCAGGACGGCACGTAATCGTCCGCGGGCGTGGCCTCCACCTGCCAGGACGGCTCGGACCGGGCCTCGACGATCTGCGGTTCCGTTTCCGGTTCGGGCTCGCCATACGCGACCGGTTCGTCCACCGGTGCGGCCTCGACGAAAACATCCTCACGATGCGCCTCTACCGGCGCGTGAACCGGCTCTTCGGCCATCGGCTCATGGTGATAAGCCTCGGGCTCGTAGACATCCGCCTCGGCCTCGACGGGCTCCTCCGGCTCCGAGACGTCGGTGATCGCAGGCGGGGCGTCATAACGCTCGGCCTCGAGCGTTGCAGGCTCTTCGACGGTTTCGCCGGCGGGAGCCGGATCCTCGATGACGGGTTCCGGCTCGACTGCCGCAACCGGGGCGATCTCCTCGACGGGCTCCGGCACGGTCTCCTCGACCGGCAGCGCCTCGGCGTGGTCGATTTCCACGCTTTCGATCGCCGCTTCCAGCTTGTCCAGCTGGCGCTTCATGAGGTCATCGGAAGGGCGCGGGTTCATGGATTCAAGCTGACGGCGAACCGCGCCGCGCGCCTTGTCATAAACCTTCTGCCGCATCTCGGCATTGTTGTCCGAGAGACCGTCAACGGCCCTTCGAATGACTGCTACAAAATCCGCCATCAGAACTTTCCATCGTGCCCGCGCTCTATCCCATTGGAATAGGTCGCGGAACTTGTTTTGATTTTGAGATTAATCCTCAAACGGGTCCGTCACAAGTATGGTGTCGTCACGTTCCGGGCTTGTCGAAAGCAGCGCGACCGGCGCGCCGATCAGCTCCTCGACCTGACGGACATACTTGATCGCCTGTGCCGGCAGGTCTGCCCAGCGGCGTGCGCCGACGGTCGATTCCTTCCAGCCTTCCAGCGTGATGTAGATGGGCTCGACGCGGGCCTGCTGCCCCTGGCTGGCCGGCAGGTAGTCGATCTCCTTGCCGTCGAGCTTGTAGCCGACGCAGATCTTGAGCTCGTCCAGACCATCGAGAACGTCGAGCTTGGTGAGCGCGATGCCGGTGATGCCGTTCGTCTTGACCGTCTGGCGCACCAGAACCGCATCGAACCAGCCGCAACGGCGCGGGCGACCGGTGTTAACGCCGACCTCGCGGCCGACCGTCGCCAGGTGCTTGCCGATCTCGTCTTCCAGCTCGCACGGGAACGGGCCTTCGCCGACACGGGTCGTGTAGGCCTTGGTGATGCCCAAGACATAGTTGATCGCCGTGGGACCGAGGCCCGAGCCGGCCGAAGCCTGCCCGGCGACCGTGTTGGACGAGGTCACGAACGGATAGGTGCCGTGGTCGTTGTCGAGCAGCGCGCCCTGGGCGCCTTCGAACAGGATGCGCGCGCCGGCCTTGCGCTGCTTGTCGAGAAGGTCCCAGACCCGGTCGACATAGGGCAGGATGTGCGCGGCGACGGCGGACAGCTCCTCTTCGATCGACTCGACGGAGATTTCCGGGAGGTCCATGCCGCGACGCAGCGCGTTGTGGTGCGTCAGGAGGCGCTCGATCTTCGGGCGCAGCGTCTCGGGCTCCACGAGATCGATGACACGGATGGCACGACGGCCGACCTTGTCTTCATAAGCCGGGCCGATGCCGCGGCGGGTCGTGCCGATCTTGGTGCCGCTGGCCGACGCGGCATCCTCGCGCAGCGCGTCGAGATCGCGGTGGAGCGAGAGGATGAGCGGCGCGTTGTCGGCGATGCGCAGCACGTCCGGCGTCACGGCGACGCCCTGTGCGCGCAGCTTCTCGACTTCGGCGACGAAGTGGTGCGGATCGACAACGACGCCATTGCCGATGACGCTGAGCTTGCCGCGCACCAGACCGGAGGGCAGCAGAGCCAGCTTGTAGCTGATGCCGTTGATGACAAGGGTATGGCCGGCATTGTGACCGCCCTGGTAGCGAACGATTACCTCGGCCCGTTCCGAAAGCCAGTCGACAATCTTGCCCTTGCCTTCGTCACCCCATTGCGAACCGACAACCACCACACTTGCCATTTCATCTTTCCCGTTTTCGCGCGAAAACGCATGAACACATGCGCGGGCGCCAGACTTCAAACCCGCGCATCTATACTGTGTTGTCTTTGGGAATGCGACCCTGTTATGACGGCCGGCATCCGCTTTTTGAGTGACTTCCCGCGCTTTTTCGCCTTATCTGTGGCACCCGCCGGCGCCCGTTCGCGCGCCCTTCCTCCATCGAGACAATACAGCCGTGAACAGCAGAGCCTATTTCTACCTGTCCGTCACCGCGCTTTTCTGGGGCGCGAACTCCGTGGCGGGCAAAATAGCCGTGGGCCATGTGAGCCCGATGGTTCTGACGACATACCGCTGGATCATCGCGCTCCTCATCATCCTGGCGTTCCTGCTGCCGCAGGTGAAGCGCGACTGGCCGGTCATCCGCAAGCACTGGCTCCAGCTTCTGCTCTACGGCGCCTTCGGTTTTACCGCGTTCAACGCCCTGCTCTACACGGCACTCGGCTATACCAGCGCCATCAATGCCGTCATCGAACAGGCCGGCATTCCCATGTTGATCTTCGCCTTCAACTTCGTGCTGTTTCGCATACAGGCGTCTCTCGCACAGGTTTTGGGCTTTAGCGTGACGCTGATCGGGGTGCTCATCACCGCCTCGCACGGCGATTTTTCAGCGCTTGCGGAACTGGAGTTCAACTTCGGCGACGCGCTCATGCTGGTCGCGGGCATCGTCTACGCCGCCTATACCGTTGCTCTGCGCTGGAAACCGGACCTGCAGTGGCAGGGGCTCATCGCAGCTTCCGCATTCGGCGCCCTGCTCAGCGCCATCCCCCTCTTCTTCTGGGAACTGTCGAGGGGCGCTGCGATCTTTCCGGACACCATCGGCTGGGCGGTGGTGCTCTATGCCGGCATCTTCCCATCCCTGCTCTCGCAGGTGCTGTACGTGCGAGGGGTCGAGATGATCGGCGCCAACCGCGCGGGCCTGTTCATCAACGCAATTCCCATCTTCGGCACGATCCTCTCGGTGATCCTCATCGGCGAGACGCTGCACCTGTTCCATGTAATCGCCCTACTCTTCGTGCTGGGCGGCATCGCGATAGCCGAATGGGGCCGCCCCAAGGAAAAGGCAGCTTGATTCACGCAAAAGGCCCGCAGAACGGATCTGCGGGCCCTGGTTTCCGTCTTGGGAGGACGAAGATCAGTCGACGTTGAAGACCAGCGGCTTGATCTGGCGGATCGCCGGATTGGCGCGCAGCTTGTTCAGCACATCCTCGGAGACGGCAGCATCGACATAGAGCAGAGCGATCGCATCGCCGCCCTGCTTGTCACGGCCAAGCTGGAAGTTCGCGATGTTCACGCCGGCTTCGCCGAGCGTCGTGCCGATGAAGCCGATCATGCCGGGAACGTCGGTGTTGGTGATGTAGACCATGTGGTTGCCCACGTCGGCATCGAGGTTGATGCCCTTGATCTGGATGAAGCGCGGCTTGCCATCGGAGAAGACCGTGCCGGCGATCGAACGCGTCTGGTTCTCCGTCTTGACGGTCAGGCGGATATAGCCGTCGAACACGCCCGACTTGTCGCGCTTGACCTCGGACAGGATGACGCCCTTTTCCTTGATCATGACAGGGGCCGAAACCATGTTGACGTCGGCCACCTGCGGGCGGATGAGGCCGGCAAGCACCGCGCTGGTCAGCGCCTTGGTGTTCATCGACGCGGTCGCACCGTCATAGAGGATCTCGATTTCCTTGATCGCGCTTTCCGTGACCTGGCCGACGAAGGCGCCGAGCACGTCCGCAAGGCGGATGAAGGGCTTCAGGATCGGCGCTTCCTCGGCCGTGATCGACGGCATGTTGATGGCGTTGGAAACCGCACCCTTGACGAGGTAATCCGACATCTGCTCGGCAACCTGCAGGGCAACGTTTTCCTGTGCTTCCGTGGTCGACGCGCCGAGATGCGGCGTGCAGACGACGTTCGGCAGACCGAAGAGCGGGCTTTCGGTTGCGGGCTCGACCTCGAACACGTCGAAGCCGGCGCCGGCGACATGGCCGGACTTGATGGCTTCGGCGAGTGCTGCTTCATCGACGAGACCGCCGCGGGCGCAGTTGATGATGCGCACGCCCTTCTTGGTCTTGGCCAGCGCTTCCTTGCCCAGGATGCCGCGCGTCTTGTCGGTCATCGGGACGTGCAGCGTGATGAAGTCGGCGCGGGCGAGCAGGTCGTCCAGCTCGACCTTCTCGACACCCATTTCCTGGGCGCGTTCGGCCGAGAGGAAGGGATCGTAGGCGATGACATGCATGCCAAGGCCGATGGCCTTTTTGCAAACGATACCGCCGATATTGCCGGCGCCGATGACACCCAGCACCTTGCCGGTGATCTCGACGCCCATGAACTTGGACTTTTCCCACTTGCCGGCCTGCGTGGAGGTATCGGCGGCGGGCAGCTGGCGGGCGACGGCGAACATCAGCGCGATGGCGTGCTCCGCGGTCGTGATCGAGTTGCCGAAGGGCGTGTTCATCACGATGATACCGCGGCGCGAGGCGGCCGGGATATCGACATTGTCGACGCCGATGCCGGCGCGGCCGATGACCTTGAGATTGGTCGCAGCGGCGATCAGCTTTTCCGTCGCCTTGGTGGCCGAACGGATGGCGAGGCCGTCATAATTGCCGATGATCTCGGCAAGCTTTTCCTTGTCCTTGCCAAGCTTCGGCTGGAAATCGACGTCTACGCCGCGATCGCGGAAGATCTGGACGGCGGTTTCCGACAGTTCGTCGGATACGAGTACGCGAGGTGCCATGAGAGGCCTCCTTCAATGAAACAGAAAAGATGAGATCAAAGGTGGCTTCGCCCAGGGGACGAAGCCGGTCGCGAGATCAGGCCGCAGCCTTGGAAAGCGTCGCCTTCTGGGTCTCGAAGGCCCAGGTCAGCCAGGGCATCAACGCCTCGAGATCGGCGGTGTCGATGGTGGCACCGGCCCAGATGCGCAGGCCCGAAGGGGCATCGCGATAGGCGCCGATGTCGTAGGCGACACCCTGCTTGTCGAGGAGGGACACGAGGCCCTTGGCGAAGGCCGCCTGTGCATCGGCGTCCAGCGCCAGCACGTCCCTGTCGGCAATCGTCAGGCACACCGAGGTGTTCGAGCGGGTCGCCGGGTCCTTGGCAAGGTTGGCGATCCAGTCGTTCTGTTCGACGAAATCGAAGATGACCTTGGCATTGGCATCCGCCCGGGCCATCAGGCCCTTGAGACCGCCGACCTGCTTGGCCCACAGCAGCGCGTCGATGTAATCCTCGACGCACAGCATGGAGGGCGTATTGATCGTCTCGCCCTGGAAGATGCCCTCGATGAGCTTGCCGCCCTTGGTCATGCGGAAGATCTTCGGCATCGGCCAGGCCGGCGTATAGCTCTCCAGACGCTCGACGGCGCGCGGCGACAGGATGATGACGCCATGGGCGCCCTCGCCGCCGAGAACCTTCTGCCAGGAGAAGGTGACGACATCGAGCTTGGCGAAATCGAGGTTCTGCGCGAAGGCGGCCGAGGTCGCATCGCAGATCGTCAGGCCCTTGCGATCGGCAGGGATGAAGTCGGCGTTCGGGACGCGCACGCCGGAGGTCGTACCGTTCCAGGTGAAGACCACGTCACGGTCGAAATCGATCGTGGAAAGGTCGGGGAGAAGGCCATAGTCGGCCGTGATCTTGCGCGTGTCCGGAAGCTTCAGTTCCTTGACGACATCCGACACCCAGCCCGAACCGAAGCTTTCCCAGGCGACCATATCGACGCCGCGCGGGCCGAGCAGCGACCAGAGCGCCATTTCGACGGCGCCGGTGTCCGAAGCGGGCACGATGCCGATGCGGTAATCCGCAGGCACTTCCAGGACGTCGCGGGTGAGATCGATGGCCTGCTTGAGTTTTGTCTTGCCGATCTTGGCGCGGTGCGAACGACCGAGCGGTGCATCGGAAAGCGCTTCGAGCGACCAGTTGGGGCGCTTCGAGCAAGGGCCAGAAGAGAAATGAGTATTGTTCGGACGTACGTCCGGCGCGGTGACGGTCTTCGTCATGATCGCTATCCTTCCAGATAGATAGCTCCTCGTTGGGGAGGAGTGTCCCGCCGCCGTGAATATGGAAACCCTCTTTTCTCGTCAAGCGGATTCTGTCGTTATCGAAAAATAATCCGGCGCAACGAAGACGGCGCGCCGGGTACCCGACGCGCCGCAAAACAGAGTGAATCGTCCGGATTTACCAGGTGGTCACGCGGATACCGGCGCGGATCTCATGCTTCTGGAAGCCGTCGTCACGACCGTTGACGGCGTCGATGGAGGTTCCCAGGCCACGCCCGCTGAAGGCCTTTCCGCCGGCCGTGTCGGAGAATCGATAGCCGAAGTCGAGCTTCACGCGCTCGGTCAGATCGACGGATGCGCCGGCCATCAGGGCGTAGGTGAAGCGCCAGCTGTCCTCGCCCTGGAGGCCGATCGCACCATTGCTCGCGCCCGCGCAGTTCCCGGCGCCATCGAGGCAGACCGGCAGAACGCTGGTGTCGCTCCACTTCACGTAGGTCGCGCCGGCACCGATGCCGACATAGGGCGTGATGCCCGCGACCGTGCCGAGATCGACATAACCGTTGGCCATGACGTTCACGGCCGAATAGTCGCCCTTGTAATCGAAGCGGCAGTTCGTACCGCCTGGCGCGCCCGCCCCGCAGCCGCCGCCGACGGCCGAAGTGCCGGACATGTCGCCGCTGAAGAAGTCCGTCGTCAGGTCCGCACGGCTGAAATCGCTGAACTGGTAGCCCACGCCGACGCCGTAGGAGACCGGCTTGGAGAAGCGCGCGCTGTCGAACGGCTGCGAGAAGGTTCCGCCGCCTGCCCGCTCCGCCGTGTAATCCGGCCTGTCGGTGCTGCCCCAGCCGGAATAGCCGAGGTCGCCGCGAATGTACCAGCCCCGCGCCAGCGTCGCCTGGGAGACGTCGATCTCCGGCGCATTGATGATATCGAGGTCGCTGGCAAGGGCGCCCGTGGCAAACAGGCCGGCGAAGGCCGCGATGACGGGCAATGCGATGCGACGGACCATGATCTCTATCCTTGCAGCCGAAAGCCGGCGGTTGAGCCATCGGCGCAGGCCGAATCCGACACGCTACACCGTTGGTTAACCATATTCGTTAACCGGTGAAAAAACGGTTAAATGCAAGAAGGCCGCCCTTTCGGGCGGCCTTCGGATTTCAGATGGCTGATGTCGCTTACTTGTAGACGGGCTGCTCGATCGGGATCTCGGCCGGCGGAATGTAGGTCGCCGTTTCGCAGCCGTTGAAGGAGTAGCGAAGGCCCGCACGCGCTTCGTGGCTGTAGAAGCCCTTGTCGTAACCCGGGCCGCCATTGTCGACGTAACCGAACATGTCGCCCTTGGTGACATGGCGGAACCGATAGCCCACGTCGGCCTTCAGGTTGCAGGTCAGGTCGATCGCCGTACCGGCCATCAGCGCGTAGGTAAAGCGCCAGCTCTTCTTGCCGCCATGTTCGGTGGTGCTGCAACCCGGATTGCCCGGATCGTCGCAGATGGTGTTCCGCAGCTTGTTCCACTTGACGTAGGAGCCGCCGATACCGCCACCGACATACGGCGTGAAGACGCCGTACTTGCCGATATCGACATAGGCGTTGGCAAGGAGGGTCAGGGCCGTCAGCGAGGACTCGTCGCTCGACGTGCAGGGGAAGCCGCCGCACACGCCGCTGGTGCTGCCGCGGAACTTGGACTTGAACATGTAGTCGAGCGTCACGTCCGTACGGAAGTGATCGGTGATCTGATAACCGACACCACCGCCGATGATGAAGCCGCTCTTCAGCTTGGTCGTGTCGAAATCACGATCCAGGCTATTGGAGCCCTGGAAGTAGTGCGCACCGCGCAGCTTGTTGTAGGACCAGCCTGCGTCACCACGCAGATACCAGCCGCCCGTCTCGACGATAGCGGCCTCCTGGACCGGCGCCTCGATAACCTGCGGCTGATAGACATCGGCCGCATAGGCCGACGTCCCTGTCAGCAGGACGGCCGCGACGCCACTCAAAACTTTCCTCATCGCCTGACTCCAATAGGCTTGCGCTTGGCACGCCCGGCACCCCGGTCCCCAAGCCCTTCGATCCGGCATGGATAATGAAGAAGAAAGGTTAAGCGGCGATTAACTACAAAGATTTACCCTGTTCATTAACAGTCGTTCACCCATTCGGTAAACTTTTAAATAAAACACCCGGATTCACTGCACCGAAAAAGAAAAGGCCGAAGCATCCGCTCCGGCCTTCGAGAACATTCGATAAGTGACGCCTCAGGCGGCGTTGCGCACCGCGCCGATCACGCTGATCAGTTCATCCACGATGCGCTCGACCTGGGCGCGGTCATCGCCTTCAGCCATGACGCGGATGAGCGGCTCGGTGCCCGACGGACGGATCAGCAGGCGGCCGTTCTTTGCAAGTTCGCTTTCGGCATCGGCAATGGCCTGCAGGACGGAGGCGTCTTCGAGCGGTGCACCCGCCTTCACCCGGACGTTCTTCAGAACCTGCGGCACCGGCTCGAAACGGTTGCACACGTCGCTGACCGTTTTGCCGCTGCGCTTGACGCAGGCGAGGATTTGCAGGGCGGCGACGAGGCCGTCGCCCGTCGTGCCGAAATCGGAAAGCACGATATGGCCCGATTGCTCGCCGCCGACATTGTAATCGTTCTGGCGCATATGCTCCACGACGTAGCGGTCACCGACCTTGGTGCGCTCGAGGCCGAGCCCCCTGCCCTTGAGGAAGCGTTCGAGGCCGAGATTGGACATGACGGTCGCGACGATGCCGTTCCCGCGCAGCATGCCGTCTGCCGCCCAGCTTTCGGCGATCACGGCCATCAGCTGGTCGCCGTCGATGATCTTGCCGTTCTCGTCGATGATCTGCACGCGGTCGGCGTCGCCATCAAGCGCGATGCCGATATCGGCCCGCACTTCGTGCACCTTGCGCTGGAGCGTTTCGGGATGAGTCGAGCCACATTCGAGATTGATGTTGCGTCCATCCGGCTCCGCGCCGATCGTCACCACGTCGGCACCGAGTTCCCACAGCGCGAGCGGTGCGACCTTGTAGGCCGCACCATTGGCACAGTCGACGGCGATCCGCAGGCCCTGCAACGTGACATCGCGCGGCAGCGTTCGCTTGGCCTGTTCGATGTAGCGATAGATGTCGCCCTCGACGCGCTTGGCCCGGCCGATATCGGCTGGCTTTGCCAGCTGCGTGGAAAGGTCGCTGTCGAGCAGTTCCTCGATCTGCATTTCGATGGCGTCGGAGAGCTTGTAGCCATCAGGACCGAACAGCTTGATGCCGTTGTCCTGATAGGGATTGTGCGACGCCGAGATCATCACGCCGATATCCGCGCGCAGCGAACGGGTCAGCATGGCAACCGCAGGCGTGGGGATCGGGCCGAGCAGGAAGACATCGAGGCCGGCGGCGGTGAAGCCCGCCACCATGGCGTTTTCCAGCATGTAGCCGGAAAGGCGCGTGTCCTTGCCGATCACCACACGGTGGCGGTGGTCGCCGTTGCGGAAAATCGTACCCACGGCAATGCCGACCCGCATGGCGAGATCCGGCGTCATCGGGAAGATGTTGGACTGTCCCCGGATACCATCCGTGCCGAAATAACGACGTTTCATGTTCGCTCCTGAAAATAGCGCAGGCCGGTGCGGCGCTCTCCACCCGCAAAAGGCTCCACCTGCAGTTGTCGCTATGCCATATATCAAGGCAGGCGCGACGGAAACCGTTCAGGCGCGCAACATCATATTATCCTTAAATGCGCGCGGCCATCGCGCTTCTTTGCCACAAATGCGGGCAAAGCACATCCACCTGTGCATCAGAATTCATTACAGCCCGTTACCAAAAGAAAACGGCCGGGAACTGCTTCCCGGCCGTGTGGCATGCTTTGTCGAGACGACTAGCCCTATTGCGGCTGGGGCTCCAGTCCGCCTTCCGGCTCGCCGCCCTTCTTGTGGCCGGCCTTCGGAACGGCGGAGCCGCGGCTGGGCGGCGTATCGTCGCCAAGGTCGCGCGCGGGCTTTTCGCCGCGGATCAACGCCTTGATCTCGTCACCCGTCAGCGTCTCGTATTCGAGCAGGCCTTCGGCAAGCGCCACGAACTCATGGTGCTGCTCGGTGATGATGCGCTTGGCCTCGGTATAGGCCTCGTCGATCAGGCGGCGCACTTCATTGTCGATCTTCTGCGCGGTGGCTTCGGATACGTTCTTCTGCTGCGACACCGAATGCCCGAGGAAGACTTCCTGCTGATTTTCGCCGTAAGCGACGAGGCCAAGCTGGTCGGAGAAGCCCCACTGGGTCACCATCGCACGCGCAAGCTTGGTCGCCTGCTCGATATCGGAGGAGGCGCCTGAGGTGATGTTGTCCTTGCCGAAGGTCACTTCCTCGGCAACGCGGCCGCCCATCATGATGGCAAGACGCGAGACCATCCACTTGTAGCTCATCGAATAGCGGTCGCCCTCGGGCAGCTGCATGACCATGCCGAGCGCACGGCCGCGCGGAATGATCGTCGCCTTGTGCAGCGGATCGGCGAGCGGAACGTTGAGCGCGACGATGGCGTGGCCGGCTTCGTGATAGGCGGTGAGCTTCTTTTCCGCCTCGGTCATGGCCGTGGAGCGGCGCTCCGCGCCCATCATGATCTTGTCCTTCGCGTCCTCGAACTCCTGCATGGTGACGAGGCGCTTGTTGCGGCGCGCAGCCATGAGGGCGGCTTCGTTGACGAGGTTCATGAGGTCAGCACCGGAAAAGCCGGGCGTGCCGCGGGCGAGAACCTTGAGGTCGACATTCGGCGCCAGAGGCACATTACGGACGTGGACCTTGAGGATGCGCTCGCGGCCGACGATGTCGGGGTTCGGCACCACGACCTGACGGTCGAAGCGGCCCGGACGCAGAAGCGCGGGGTCGAGAACGTCAGGACGGTTGGTCGCGGCGATCAGGATGATGCCTTCGTTGGCCTCGAAGCCGTCCATCTCGACGAGGAGCTGGTTCAGCGTCTGCTCGCGCTCGTCGTTGCCGCCGCCGAGGCCGGCGCCGCGGTGGCGACCCACGGCATCGATTTCGTCGATGAAGATGATGCAGGGCGCGTTCTTCTTGGCCTGCTCGAACATGTCGCGCACACGGCTGGCACCGACACCGACGAACATTTCGACGAAGTCCGAACCGGAGATGGTGAAGAAGGGCACATTGGCTTCACCGGCGACGGAGCGCGCAAGCAGCGTCTTACCCGTACCGGGCGGGCCGACGAGCAGCACGCCGCGCGGGATACGGCCGCCAAGGCGCTGGAACTTCTGCGGATCGCGCAGGAATTCGACGATTTCCTCCAAGTCCTGCTTGGCTTCATCCACACCCGCGACGTCCGCGAAGGTCACGCGGCCATGTGCTTCGGTCAGAAGCTTGGCCTTGGACTTGCCGAAACCCATCGCGCCACGCGAACCACCCTGCATCTGGCGCATGAAGAAGAGCCAGACGCCGAGGATGAGCAGCATGGGCAACAAGGTGCCGATATAGCTGAGGAAGCCCGACGAGCCATCCGTTTCAGGCCGCGCGCTCACCACGACGTTCTTCGCTTCCAGGCGCTGGACGAGCGAGTTGTCGCCGTTCGGCGCATAGGTCTGGAAGGTGGCGCCCGTCTCGACATAGCTGCCGACGATCTTCTCGCCGGTGATGACGACTTCCTTCACCCGGCTCGCATCGACTTCCTTGAGGAACTGCGAATAGGGGATGTCCCGCGACCCCGTCTGTGTCGGGCTCGTCTGGAACATGCTGAACAGCGCGATCAGCAGGAGGGCGATGATCGCCCAGAGGGCGAAGTTTCGGAAATTGGGATTCATCGAATGGTCCGGGTACTTTCCCGGCCGGGCTGTCCCGGCCGCTTCTCTGGTCTCTAACATAGGGTCGCGACGCCGCCTTGCCAAGGCAAAGAGCACGGCAAGCGGGCATTTCTCGAACTATCGTCAACAAGCGCGCGATAGCGGCTGTCTTGCCTTGCGCCCGCATCGCTGCATTCCGGTACGACGCGTGACGCAGGGCCTTCATTCGTTGGGCGGCGCGGGAAACGGCAGCCGGCCGCACAACGCCGCCAGCGTCTGCGCCAGCGGCAAGTCGAACCGCGGCAGGAAATGCGTGTAGGGCGCTATCACCCGCTCCAGACGTACGGCGCCGTCAGGCACGCGAGCGCCATCCTCGAAAATGAGGCTTGGCGCGGCACTTGCCGCCCGCAAGGCCGGACCGTGCAGCCCCTGCCCGGCCCCCTCCCCGGAGGCCGTGACGACAATCGCGCGGTCCGTGCGGTTGGCAAGCCGATACCGGCCATCCCAGAGCGCGACGCTTGCCGCCGGAACGGCCAACACGGGAACGTCACGGCATTCGCGATAGAGATGAAGACCGTCACGGCGACGATCGAACACCACGCGGCCCGCCGTCAGCCGCGACAGCGTGTCGCTGGCAAGAAAGGCACGCAGCCGGCCGGCCGCACGCGCCTCGATGATATGGGGACGCCCGCCCGCCGTCGCGGCCAGCAGCAGAAGCGCCCGCCACGCAGCCGGATCGCCCAGCGCCGCGCGAACGCCGTTCGGCGAGAGCGTGAAGGTCTCATGCGTGGCTTGCACATGGTCGCACAGGAAATCCGCCCCGCGCACTGCAAGGGAAAACCGCCGGCCTGGCTCGGTGGCGGAAAGCCGCGGGTCGTCGCCAGAGCGTATACGCACCCGCTCGAATTTCGGATTGCTGTTGCTGGGATCGTCGATCCAGCCCTGTTCGCGCGCTCCAAGGAACGAGCGGATTTCGGCGCGGCCGATGCCGAGGAACGGCCGAAGCAGCCAGATGGCGCCCTCCAACAACACAGCGTCCGCCATGCCGGAAAGCCCGATCTCCTCCTTTGACCGGGCGGCGCGCATGGCGACGGTCTCGCGCTGGTCATCCAGGGTGTGGGCCGAAAGGATCGCATCGGCGCCCGTCTCACCCGCGGCATCGACGAGCAGCGCGTAGCGGCTGGCGCGGGCGGCGGCCTGCAGGCCGGCCTGAGGCTTCGGACCGCTCCAGCGGCGGGTGACATGCGCCACGCCAAGACGCGCACAGATTTGGGCGACCCCTTGCGCCTCTTCGGCAGAGCCGGCGCGCAGATCATGGTCGACGGTGCAGGCGCGAAGGCGGATGCCCGGATAATCCCCGGTTGCGCAAAGCTCCGCGAGCGAGAGGAGGAGCCCCAGCGAATCGCTGCCGCCGGAAACGGCGACCAGCAGTGTCGCGGGGCGCTTGAAACTTTTGAGAAGGCGGTCGGCTGCCTCGATGACGCTATCGTCCGCGCGGGCCACGACCTTTACACGCCCCGCAATCAGCAGGACAGCCGGCTCTGTTCGGAAGAGACCTTGCTTTTCACGGCCTTGGACGCGTCCGGATAGCGCTTGTTCACCTCGCGCAGCGTGGCGCAAGCGGTTTCACGATTGTCGAGGGCAGCGAGCGACATGCCGAGCTTCAACAGCATTTCCGGCGCCTTCTTCGACTTGCCGAACGTCTGGTGCGCGTTGAGGAAGGTCTTGGCCGCGTCGTTGAAATTGCCCTGCGAATACTGGGCCTCGCCAAGCCAGAAATTGGCGTCAGCGGCCTTTTCCGTATTGGGGTAGATGTCGAGATAATCGCGGAATTCCCGCTCGGCGAGCTGGTAATCGCCCGAAAGCACATGCCCGTAGGCGACCTTGTAGAGATCGTCGGGGTTGTCGAGCGAAGCGGTCGAGGACTGCGTCGCCTGCGACTGGCCGCTATCGACGCCCGGCAGCGCATTGTCATTGCCGATCGAAGCGCTCTGGTTGTTGAGATCGGGATTGGTCTCAGCACCGATCGGATTGCCGTTCTCGTCGAACTTGATGGAGCCGAGCTCCTGCGGCAGCGCGCCGCCGCCGGTATTGGTACGGGTGTTCGCACCGGCGGTATCATCCGCCGGCACGTTGTTCGTTGCGATCTGGTTGTCGGCCGTTCCGCCATTGACCGGCCTGTCGAGCGAGCCGCTCTTTCCGCTGGCGCCGGATTTTCCGCCTTCCAGTTCCTGGAAGCGGTATTCGTTGTCTTCCTGCGCCTTGCGGATCTGTTCCTGCATCTGGAGAAGCTGGTAGCTCATCTCCTCGATGCGGCCGTTGAGGGTGCGGATCTGCTCTTCAAGCTGGCCGACCCGGGGATCCATGGCCTGTGCGAGAATGACATTGCCGGTCCCTGCCCGCTCGCCCTTGGCCGGAAAGAGGCCGCTTGCCAGCGTGGAAAGCGGCGATGCGCCGGTCGGGCCGACAATGCCCACAACCGCTGCCAGACTGAGAACGCCTGCCGCGACAAGTTTCTTCATCTATCGTCGTCCTGTTGATCGAAAAATGCGCCGAAGCACAGGCGCAAGAGTTTTCCAAATGCTCTTAAAAAGCAACGGAGTTCGGCCAAAGTGTGTTGAAAAAAGAAAGGCGGCCTCGCGGCCGCCTCTCCGTTTCGTCCCCTTGGCGGGAGATTACATGCCTGCGCCACCCAGAACGGTGACGGCGCGGCGGTTCTGCGACCAGCAGGAAATGTCGTCGCAAACCGCGACCGGCTTTTCCTTGCCGTAGGAGATCGTCTTGATGCGGTTGGCCGGGATGCCGCGCGAGGCCAGGTACTGGCGGGTCGCAGCCGCACGGCGTGCACCGAGCGCGAGGTTGTATTCACGCGTACCGCGTTCGTCGGCATGGCCTTCGACCGTGATGGCGTAGTTCGGATAGCGCTGCAGCCACTGGGCCTGACGATCGAGCGTCGCGGCGGCATCTGCACGAACCGACGAGGAGTCGGTGTCGAAGAAGATGCGGTCGCCGACATTGACCGTGAAGTCCTGCTGCGAGCCCGGCGTGGCCGAGCCGCCGGCGCCGCCGTTCAGGCCGAGATCGCCGGCGCTGTTGGGCAGGTTCTTCTTGGAAGCGCAGCCGGCGAGAGCCAGCGTCATGAACAGGGCGATAACGGCCGGGTTACGGGCGATGGTCTGCATGCGGCCAGCGGCCGGGGTATCAATGCGGCTCATGAGCCGGTCTCCTTGCATCAGGTCTAGCGTCAAGTTCGTTGAAGCGTCGGTTTCAATCAGAGTTGCCAGACTGTAACCGCGAGCGGTTAATCCGCATTCAACAATTATGGTTAATGATTGCTTGCAAGACCGTCCCCGGCCCCTCGCATTCCAGTGGATACGGGCCTGCCGCATCTCGCCTCGTCACTGCCTTGCAGGACTTTGCGGCAAGAACGCGGCAGGCCCGTCTCATAAACGTCACTATTCCAGAAGTGGTGACCAGGCCGGGTCGGACGCAAAGCCCTTCGTCTGGACCAACTGTTCATTATAGCCCGAAAGGTCGATCGAATAAATCTGCGGACCGCCGGCGCCGGCCGCCTGGCGGAAGAACATCAGCACACGGCCGTTCGGCGCCCAGGTCGGACCTTCGTTATGGAAGCCCGTCGTCAGGATGCGCTCGCCCGAACCATCCGGCTTCATCACGCCGATCGAAAACTTGCCGCCCGACTGCTTGGTGAAGGCGATGAGGTCGCCGCGCGGCGACCAGACCGGCGTGGAGTAGGAACCGTCACCGAAGGAAATGCGGCGCTGGTTGGAACCGTCGGCACCCATGACGTAGAGCTGCGGGCGACCGCCGCGGTCGCTTTCGAACACGACCTGCGCACCATCGGGCGCATAGGACGGCGAGGTATCGATCGCCGCCGTCGAGGTCAGGCGCGTCGTTGTCCGCGACCGCAGGTCCATCGTGTAGATGTTGGAATTGCCTTCCTGCTGCAGGCTCATGATGACCTTCTGTCCATCCGGCGAAAAGCGCGGCGAGAAGGTCATGCCCGGGAAGTTGCCCACCACTTCGCGCTGCCCGGTCTCCAGCTGGAGCAGGTAGACGCGCGGCTGGTTGCCCTCGAAGGACATGTAGGTGATTTCCTGACGGCTCGGCGAGAAGCGCGGCGTCAGCACGATATCGTTGCCATTGGTCAGCGCGCGGGCGTTGAAACCGTCCTGGTCCATGATGGCAAGCTGGCGCTTGCGGGCGGTCTTCGGACCGCTTTCGGCGACATAGACGATGCGCGTATCGAAGTAGCCCTTCTCGCCGGTCAGGTTCTCATAGATCGCATCGGCGATGATATGGGCCACACGACGCCAGTTTTCCGGCTGCGTGAAGAACTGCTGGCCCGTGAGCTGCTGCCCGCCGAACGTATCCCACAGGCGGAACTCGGCGCGCAGACGGCCGTCACCCTCCTGCGTCACGCGGCCCGTCACAAGCGCCTGCGCATTGATGACCTTCCAGTCTTCGAAGCGCGGCGGCTGGTCGGGATTGGAAATCTTCTCGATGAAAGCCTGCTTGTTGACAGGCGCGAAAAGGCCGGAACGCTTCAGGTCCGCCGCGATCACATCGGTAATGCGCTGGCCGAGATCACCACTGGCGATGAAGTCGGTCACGGCGATCGGCAGAGGCTCGACATTGCCCTTGTTGATGTTGATTTCAACTCTTGCCGACGCGATCGGCATGGACGCCGCAAGACCGGTCAGCACGATCAGAAATCGAATGAGGTTACGTCTCAGCATGTATCTAGGCCTTCCCTAGTTCTTACATCATCTGGCTGGGGTCGAAGTTCACGACGACTTCGCTCCAGGCATCATATTTTTCCGGCGGCAGTCCCTTGAACGGCCGCGATTTCATGATGGCGCGGCGCGCGCCGCCGGCAAGGGCCCGGCGCGCGGAGTCCGTGCCGCCGGTCGCCACGACTTCGGGTTCGCCGATAATGTCGCCGTTCTGGTCGAGCTGCATCGTCACCTTGATGCGCACATCCTCGGCGCCCGACATGCCGGGCGTGATCGACCAGTTGTTCTGGATCTGGCCGCGCAGGGCGTCCATCTCGCTCATGGACAGCTTGGTGCCGCTGGTCGTCTTCTTGCCACCCAGCGCCGCCTGCTCCTGAGAACGCTTGGCACCGCCACCAGCTGCCTTTTCCTTGTTGAGAAGCGCCGCGATCTCATCGGAGTTGAAGTCGCTGTCGTTCTGCGACGTCGCCTTCTCCTGCTTCTTCTTCTCGTCCTTCTTGCGATCCGGCGTCTTGGCGGTCTCGGCCTTGGCCGTCTCCGTCTTCTTCTCGGCAGGCTTTTCGGCCGTCTCGGCCTTCTTCGTCTCGACCTTCGGCTTCATTTCCGGCAGCGGAATCTTGTCCGGCAGCGCTTCTGCTTCGGGGTCTGCGGCGGGCTTGTCCTCGGAAGGCGTGGCCTCCGGCTTCGGGTCGGGCTTGACCTCCTGCTTGGGCTCGGCAATGGCCGCGACCTCGGTCGAAGGCTCGCTGGCCTTCTGCTCGTCCTGCACCTGTTCGACGGGCTTGGAATCGGGCGTCTGAACGACCTTCTCCGCCTTTTCCGGTGCCGCCGCGGTCTCGATATCACGCGGCTTTTCACCCGGCGTCGGCAGGTTCTTCAGGTCGACCTCGTTGTCGCCGACATTTTCCGCGTTTTCGACCGGCGTTTCCTTCTTCGTCGGAACCGGCGCGGCCTTTTCCTTCATTTCGGCTTTCTTGTCGCCCTGCTGGATCTGCGTCAGTTCCTCGATCGACACGATGTCGACCGGCATCGCCTCGACGTTGGCCACGTCGAAGCTTTCGGGAGAGCCGAGCGAGACCAGCGCCCAGGTCAGAACCAGGGAGTGGAGCACGGCGGATGTGGCAAGGCTGCCCTTCATGGCGTGCTGTTACCTGTCCGGTTTCTGCTCGGTGACAAGGCCGATATTGGTGAAACCACCGGCCTGGATGCGCGACATGACGTCGGCGACCACGCCATAGGGCGCATTGCCGTCGCCGCGCACGAAGACGCGTTCGGTGTAGCCCGTCGTCGCGACGGCCTGCAGCTTGGCGGCGATCTCGTCGATCGGGATTGCCGTTTCCTGCAGGTAGACCTGCCCGTCCGACTTGACCGAAACGGTGATCGGCTGCGTATCGGCATTGAGGGCCGCGGCCTGCGTCTTCGGCAGGTCGATCGGCACGCCGACCGTCATGAGGGGTGCTGCGACCATGAAGATGATGAGCAGCACGAGCATGACGTCCACGAAGGGCGTCACGTTGATTTCGCTCATCGGGGCTCGTCTGCCACCGCCGCGACGGCGGCGGCCGCCACCAGAATTCTTTGCACCGACTGACATGCCCATGGCGTCGTCTCCGTTTCAATCTGCCATCACTGCGCTGCGGCGCGCGGCTGGAGCTTTTCGTCGATCTGGCGCGAAAGGATGGCCGAGAACTCGTCGGCGAAACCTTCCATGCGCGAGGTCAGTTTGCCTGCATCTGCGGAGAACTTGTTGTAGGCGATAACCGCCGGAATTGCGGCGAGGAGGCCGATCGCCGTCGCCAGAAGCGCTTCCGCAATACCCGGCGCCACGACGGCAAGGCTCGTCTGCTTGGAACCGGCGATGGCCTGGAACGACGTCATGATACCGACGACCGTACCGAAAAGACCGACGAACGGGGCCGCCGAACCGATGGTGGCGAGCGACCCGAGGCGCGCTTCCAGCGTTTCGGATTCACGCGACAGCGTCACGTCCATTGCCCGGTCGATACGCATCTGAAGGCCGATGGGCGAACGCGCACCGCGCTCGAAACTCTTCTTCCACTCGCGCATCGCCGCCACGAAGATGGCGCTCATGCCCGACGTCTGACGGTCGGACAGCGTGCGATAAAGCTCTTCCAGCGATTGCCCGGACCAGAAGACCTGCTCGAAATTGTCGAGCTGACGACGGGCGCGCCCATATGTCACCGTCTTGTCGACGACGATCGCCCACGTCCAGACGGACGCGGCGATCAGGCCGAGCATGACGAGCTTTACGACGAAACCGGCCTGCATGAAGAGACCCCAGAGGGTCACACTGTGCGCGGCATCCAAACCCACTTGTTCCATAGACCTATGTCCCCGAATCCAAATACCCGGCACGGGCACATCGCAGCCCGACCGGGTAACATTCCGCCGTCGCGACCGCCTGGGAGGTGGGACCGCTAGGGCATTCACAAACGCACGTCGCAGCCAGGATCTCGATCCGCACCCGCTTCGCAGCCCGTCAAGAATGTCCGGTTGATGCTGCCGGCCGCCATGCCGGTCAAACGCTTACAACCTGCCTTCTTCACGGCAAATTTGGTTAAAGGATGACGTGCAGTGCACAAAATCCTCACCAACCGAGTAAGACATCATTATGGTTAAGGGAGCGTTACCGCTAAACGACACCGGTCAATTCTTGCGCTCTGGCAAGAAAACGGGTGGCGAGCGCCTCCGGCAGGCGACGCGGCCGGCCCTGCGCATTGATAACGGCGATGATGACGCGCGCGGCAATCAGAAGCTGTTCGCCGCGACGAATCTCCTGCGTCAGGATCATCTTGGCGCCGCCGGCCTTTTCGGTGGAGGTGAGGATTGTCAGGATATCATCCATGCGCGCCGGCGCCTTGAAGTCGATCTCCATGCGATGCACGACGAAAACGAGGCCCTCGCGATCCTCCTCCAGCACGAGACTGCCCTGCTCGACGCCGAGCAGGCGAAGATAGTCCGTGCGCCCGCGCTCCAGGAAATGCAGGTAGCGCGCGTGATAGACCACGCCGGAGAAATCCGTGTCCTCGTAATAGACACGTTGCACGAGCCGATGGCCCGTTTCGGTCAATTCACCCGAGAGGTGGTGATACATGTCCGTCAAGCTGCGGTCTCCTTTGCGGCCTGCCGCGACAATCCTTCCCGAAGAATGACATGTTCGACCGCGGCCGGCAGCCGATCCAGGCGATCGGCAATGAATTGCGGTTTCAGCACATGATCGCCCCGTGCCGCGCGGTTGGCGCGCAACCAGCGGAACTCGACCTCGACACCATCGACGATGCGGTGGACGGTGTCGGTCTCGTGGAAGGGAAAGTCGTCGTCCATGGATAGCAGATAATAGAAACCGAGTTCGTGCGCGGCGTAACCTTCATAGGTGAAGAAGCTCTCGACCGTCCACAGAAGGCGCTCGATGCGCACGTCCCTATCAAGTTCTTCGCGCATTTCCCGCAGGATCGTCTCCTGCGAGCTTTCGCCGATCTCGGCGCGCCCACCGGGCAACGCCCAGTAATCGTCCTTCACTCCGCGCTGCGCAAGAATGTAACCGTCGCGAAAAATCAGGCCCGCCACACGAAAACTGAAGAGCTGCGGCTTGCGGTCGATACGGATCATGTGGCGATCCCGCTCACTCATCCTCCAGCCCCAGCCGGAACTGCGTGGCTTCCAGATCCTTCGGCGGCGTGAGGCCCATATGCTTCCAGGCATTCGCCGTCAGAACCCGCCCGCGCGGCGTGCGCTGAATGAAGCCCTGCTGGATCATATAGGGCTCGATGATGTCCTCGATGGCGTCGCGCGGCTCGGAAAGCCCTGCCGCGATCGTCTCGATGCCGACAGGTCCGCCGCCGAAATTATGCGCGATCATCGACAGATAACGCCGGTCGAGCTGGTCGAGGCCCATATTGTCGACCAGAAGTCGCGTCAGCGCCTCGTCGGCAATCGTCTGCGTGACGGCTTCCGCCCGTGCGACCTCGGCGAAATCGCGCACGCGCCGCAGAAGCCGGCCTGCGATACGCGGGGTCCCGCGGGCACGGCGCGCGATTTCGCGCGCGCCTTCATCCGTCATGCCGAGCCCCATCAGCCGGGCGCCGCGGCGCACGATCGATTCCAGTTCCTCGACCGTATAGAAATTCAGCCGCACCGGAATGCCGAAACGGTCACGCAGCGGCGTCGTCAGGAGGCCGAGGCGGGTGGTCGCAGCCACGAGGGTGAATTTCGACAGGTCGATCTTCACCGAGCGCGCCGCCGGGCCCTCGCCGATGATGAGGTCGAGCTGGAAATCCTCCATGGCCGGATAGAGGATTTCCTCGACGGCCGGATTGAGGCGGTGGATTTCATCGATGAAGAGCACGTCGCGCTCTTCGAGATTGGTGAGCAGCGCCGCAAGGTCGCCGGCCTTGGCGATGACAGGGCCGGAGGTCGAGCGGAAATTGACGCCGAGTTCCTTCGCCATGATCTGGGCAAGCGTGGTCTTGCCGAGCCCGGGCGGGCCGACGAACAGCACATGGTCGAGTGCTTCGCCGCGGTTCTTCGCCGCCTCGATGAAAATCTTGAGGTTGGCGCGCGCCTCCGCCTGGCCGGTGAAGTCGTCCAGCGTTTGCGGCCTCAGGGCCGTGTCGATGTCCTCGCCGCGCTTGTCCGGCGAAAGCAGTCTGTTTTCGTCGCTCATCGCGCCCTAATCCCATTGTCCACGGCGGAAGGCAACCGCATCACCGCGACAATTCCTTCAGGCCGAGACGGATGAGCTTGGCGCTGTCGGCGCCCTCCCCGCCGTTCTTCAGCGCGGCCGCGATGGCATTGGCGGCCTGGTCGCGCGAGTAGCCGAGATTGGTGAGCGCCGAGACGGCATCGGAGACGGGCGCCGAGGCGACGCCCTCGCCGAGCTCCTGCTTGAGCCCGATTGCAGCGCCGGCCTCGCCGGAAAAGGCCGGCGCCTTGTTGCGCAGTTCCGTCATGATGCGCACGGCCACCTTTGGCCCGACACCCGGCGCCCGCGACACCGCCGTCTTGTCCTGCAGCGCGATGGCATTGGCCAGTTCGCCCGGCGTGAGCGTCGAGAGCACGGCGAGCGCGACCTTGGAGCCGACGCCCTGCACGCTCTGCAACAGGCGGAACCATTCCCGCTCCAGCGCCGTCAGGAAGCCGAAAAGCCGGAACTGATCCTCGCGCACATAGGTCTCGATGAACAGGACAGCCGCCTCTCCGGTCGAACCGAGCTTGCCGAGCGTGCGCGCCGAGCAATGGGCGACATAGCCCACCCCGTGCACGTCGAGAACCACATGATCCTCTCCGATCTCGTCGATGGTGCCTTTGAGTTTGCCGATCATGGAAGGATCCGTCAGGGATGGGTTTCGGGAGAGATGATGTCGAGGGCCGGGAAATAGCTGCGATAGCGGGCAGCGTCGCGGGTGAGAAGCCGATGAGCCCGCACCGCGGCATGCGCACCGATCAGGAAGTCGGGAAGCGTGCGCTCGCGCAACCCGCCGGCCCGCTTATAGCGTTGATGCGCCAGCCCCGCCTGGTAGGCGGCGGAAAACGGCAAGGCCTCGCGCACCGGGTTGAGCCGTGAAAGCGTCTGCGCAAGGGCGTCCTCGCTCGCCATCATCCCGGCAAGCTCCGCCCAGACGATGGGGGAGAGGACGAACTGAACATCCGGCTTGAGCGCGAGAATGGTGCGCGACGACCAGTCCTTGAACGGCGTTTCG
This sequence comes from Shinella sumterensis, assembly GCF_004514425.2. Taxonomy (GTDB): domain Bacteria; phylum Pseudomonadota; class Alphaproteobacteria; order Rhizobiales; family Rhizobiaceae; genus Shinella; species Shinella sumterensis. The sequence goes on along the minus strand of NZ_MYFN02000002.1, from coordinate 298,406 downwards.
AGCCCGAAGACATCGATGATGATGTTCGTATCAATCAGAACCGAGGTCATCGCGGGGTCCACGGAGCCATTCCATATATTCGTCCGTCGTCATGCCTCCGGTGTCGAAGATACCGCTTCGGCTTTTCAGCCAGGCCTCGAAATCGTCCGGCTCCGCACTCTTGCCACCCGCAACGACGATCAGCCGCGCGCCCTTGTCGTCCGCCACGAAATCCACCTCCGATCCCGGACCGATATTCAATCGATCGCGGATCTCCTTGGGGATGGTCACCTGACCTTTTTCCGTCACACGCATGGTAATACCTCTGCGGTATTACTTACCCGCCAAACAGGAACAAGTCAAGAACAAATCAACCGACGAGCTTGGCGAGACGGCCGGAAAGGCCCTGGCGATTGTGCGCGTGGCAGATGGCGATGGCCAGCGCGTCGGCGGCATCGTTGCCCACGAAGGTTGCCTTGGGCATCAGGACCTTCAGCATCATGTGGATCTGCTGTTTCTCGCCATGACCGACTCCGATGACCGCCTTCTTCACGGCATTCGGCGCATATTCGGCAACACGCAGGCCGGCGCGGGCGGGCACCAGCATGGCGATGCCGCGGGCCTGGCCGAGTTTCAGCGTTGCCACCGCATCCTTGTTGACGAAGGTCTGCTCGACGGCGGCTTCGTGCGGCTGGTGGCTGTGTATGATGTCAGCGAGCCCGTCATGTAGCTGGCACAGGCGCGAGGCAAGATCCATGTCGCCATCGGAAGTCACGGTTCCGGACGCAACGAAGCGCAGCGAATTGCCGAGTGTCTCGATAACGCCCCAGCCGGTGCGGCGAAGCCCCGGATCGATGCCGATGATGCGAATCGTTTCCTGCATGGGTGAACCCTAATCCTCTCGGAGGAACCCTGCCAGCCAAATGTGAACAAAACAAAAACATTGACGCCATTCCCATAAACTCGGAAAGCGTCGCTTGGATTTCAGGAAACTGAACCTACATGGGAGGACGATCAAATTCCCTTACATGAGGCTGCATCATGGTGCCCTTCTCCATCCTCGACCTTTCACCGGTCATCGAAGGCGGCACCGTCGCCCAATCGCTGGCCAGTTCCCGACGCCTCGCGCAGGAAGCCGAAGCGCAGGGTTACAAGCGCTTCTGGCTTGCCGAGCATCACGGCATGCGCGGCATTGCCAGCGCCGCCACCGCGCTCGTCATCCAGCATGTCGCCGCCGGCACGCAGAAAATCCGCGTCGGCTCCGGCGGCATCATGCTGCCGAACCATTCGCCGCTGGTCATCGCAGAACAGTTCGGCACGCTTGCAGCCCTCTTCCCCGACCGTATCGACCTCGGCCTCGGCCGTGCGCCGGGAACCGACATGCGCACCGCGCAGGCGCTGCGGCGCAATCTCGAAACCAGTTCCAACAATTTCCCGCAGGATGTCGTGGAGCTGATGCAGCTCATGGGGCCGATCAGCCCGGAGCAGAAGGTCATCGCCATTCCCGGTGCGGGCAGCAACGTGCCTGTCTGGCTGCTGGGCTCCAGCCATTATTCGGCGCATCTCGCCGGCATGCTCGGCCTGCCCTTCGCCTTCGCCTCGCATTTCGCACCCGACATGCTGCTCTCGGCGCTGGAAATCTACCGTGAGCGCTTCGAGCCGTCGCAGTATCTCGACAAGCCTCACGCCATGGTGGGCGTGATGGGGGCCGCTGCCGATACGGATGCGGAAGCCGACCACCTCTTCACGTCCATGCAGCAATCCTTCGTGCGCCTGCGCCGCGGCACGCCCGGCGCCTTCCCGGCGCCGGTGGACAGCATGGACGGCTTCTGGAGCGAACAGGAGCACATCAATGTCGAGCACACGCTGCAATATGCCGTCGTCGGCGGCCCGGAAAAAATCCGCAGGCGCATCGCCGATTTCCTGGATCTGACGAAGGCGGACGAACTGATCATCTCCATGCCGATCTACGACATGGACGCGCGGCTGAAATCGGTGCGGCTGTTTGCGCAGGCGCAGCGGGAATTGGCCGAGGCGGCATAACAAAAGGCCGGGGGACAACGTCACCCGGCCTTTTTGCTGTGTGCTCCCTGCGTCATCCTCAGGCCCGGCCCGGGGGCGACGGAAGAGATCGAAAATCCGATCAGGCCGAAAGCTTGGCCATGACTTCGTCGGAGACTTCGAAGTTCGAATAGACGTTCTGCACGTCGTCATCGTCTTCCAGCGTGTCGATGAGCTTCATCAGCGACTGCGCCTTTTCCTCGTCGACCGGCACCGTGTTCTGCGGCTTCCAGATCGCCTTGACGGTCTCGGCTTCGCCGAGCTTGTCTTCCAGCGCCTTGGAGACGTCGCCGATATCCTCGAAACCGCAGATGATCGTGTGGCCGTCCTCGTCCGTCGTCACGTCCTCGGCGCCGGCCTCGATGGCGGCTTCCATGACGGCGTCGGCATCACCGACGGAAAGCTTGTAGGTGATTTCGCCGACGCGGTCGAAGGAGAAGGAAACCGAACCGGTTTCACCCAGCGCGCCGCCGGCCTTGGAGAAGGTCGAGCGGACGGAGGAAGCCGTGCGGTTGCGGTTGTCCGTCAGCGCCTCGACGATGACGGCGACGCCGCCCGGGCCATAACCTTCGTAGCGGACTTCTTCGTAGTTCTCGCTGTCGGCGCCCGAGGCCTTCTTGATGGCGCGCTCGATATTGTCCTTCGGCATGGACTGCGCCTTGGCGTTCTGGATCGCCAGACGCAGGCGGGCGTTCATGGCCGGGTCAGGCAGGCCCGTCTTGGCCGCAACCGTGATTTCACGGGCGAGCTTGGAAAACATTTTCGACCGCACGGCGTCCTGCCGACCCTTGCGGTGCATGATATTCTTGAACTGTGAATGGCCAGCCATGGCACCCCTGTCTCGTTTGGCGCCCGTCGTTTCGGTCGCCGGTCTGTACGCTGGAGCACAAGGGCGCTGTATCGCGCCGGCCTGCCGCCCCGATTTTCGGAATGCCGCCTTATAATTTCATTGCCGCCACACGTCCAGCAGGGCCACGGAACAAAGCGAGGGCGGTTCAGTCGGCGCGCACATGGGCCCGGCTGAGCAGGAAGGAATGACCATCGTTGCGCTCGCAGGTCAGCCCCGTGCGCTCCGAATAGCAGGTGAACGGGCCGCCGCGCCACACGTCGCCATAGGCGATTGTGCGGTCCGCGCTGCAGCAGCCCTGGTCGCCGACATCGGACAGGACGGTCGCCTTGCCGCTGCGCCCGAGGATCGCCCGCAGATATTTCGGCTCGATACGATCGCAGGAGAGTTCCGGCCCACCGTCGGGCGGCTGATAGACATCGGTCCCGCCCTCGGGAATGTAGGTGCAACCGATATTGCCCGAGGGCATGACGAAATGTTCCGCCACGCCCAAGGCGCGCGTGGGCAGCCTTTCGGCGGGCTTCGTTTCCGTCTGCCGCGGCTTGCCGGCATCTCCCGCAGGGCTGACAGGTGTCGGCGCACCGCTTGCGAAGGCGAGGGCCGACGAAAGCAGCAGTGCAGGCAGGGCAAGAACAAGACGCATGCGGGTCTACTCCGGCATCAGACGCCGGAGAGAATATGAATCGTCGGCCGCTTCGGCAAGCTGCGGATGGAGACCGTGACGGTGGCGTCATCGTCGGTCACGGCATCGAAGCCGCTGCCGAACATCGAGAGGAACTGGCTGATCGGCGGCCCGCGGCGGTGCATGGGCAGAATGAGCGCCGAACGAAGACGCTGCACGACGCGGCTCATGCTTTCCGCGCCCATGGTCAAGCCGCCATCGACCGGCACCATGAGGACGTCGAGCCGGCCGATCTCGGCATACTGCTTTTCCGTCAGTTCATGATGCAGGTGGCCGAGATGGCCGATGCACAGGCCCGCGACCTCGAAGATGAAGATGGAGTTGCCGTTCGGCTCCATCGCGCCGCCCCAGCCCCGGATATCGGTGGGCACATTGCGGATATAGGCATCGCCGACGACGACGTCGTGGTCGGCACCGTTTTCCGACGTCTCGTCCCAGCCGTGCAGGACATGGTCGATCCCGGGATCAGGGTTCAGCGTGTAGTGGCTGGAATGCGCCTTGTTCATCGTCACCACATCCGGCAACGCCGGCGGCGCATACCAGCCGTTATAATCGGTGGCGATCCGCACGCCCGCGGGCGTCTCGATGAAGAAGGTCGAATGGCCGACATAGGTGATGCGCACCTCCTCATCCGCCTTGGCCTGCACCTTCAGCACCGGGTCGGCGGAGAAGCTGGCGAAGGTGACGGACGGCAAGGCGCGCGCGATCATCTGGCACTGGCTGATCGGTGGCGTCTCTGTCTGGGCGAGGGATGGGCGCGGCGCCAGCAGATACACGGCGGCTACGATCAACGGAATGAGCAGGAGATGCGGCATGAGCGGCTCCGTTCATTGGTCGGCGCGACTATGCGCCCGACGCTTCCGCAGGTCGAGGCCGCGATGCCGGGAGCGCGATCACAATCCGTTGAGCGGAACCTTCGCCGGGGACCTCACGTTTTCTGCGGGAACAAACCAACGATTGCGAGGAACACCATGTCCAACATCACCCGTGCGCGCGAAAATCCGAAAGAACAGCTGTTCGACGAGATCGACAAGATCCATGCGGGCATGCTCGGCATCGAAGGCGCGCACATGCACATGCAGCCGATGTCGCCGCAGCTCGATCGCCAGACGGCGACGATCTGGTTCTTCACCCGGACGGACGCCGAGATCGTCAAGGCGCTGACACCGGGCGCCCATGCGCATTTCTGCGTCGTCGGCAAGGATCACGATTATCATGCCTGCATCGCCGGCCGCCTGAGCGTGCGCAAGGATCCGGTGAAGATCGACGAATACTGGAGCTCCATCGTCGAGGCATGGTTCGACCACGGCAAGAGCGACCCGAAGCTCACGATGCTCGCGCTGGAAATGGACGATGCCGAGATCTGGGCTTCGACCGGCAGCAAGCTGAAATTCGGCTGGGAGATCGCCAAGGCGAACTTCAATCCGGAAGAAGAGCCGGATGTCGGCGTGAAGGCGCATCTGCGCTTCAACGAAGGGTCAGCCGATCAGCTGCGCCGCATGATCTGACGTTACCAGAAGCTCGGCACCGTTTCGCTGAGGCGCGGCCCCAGGCGAAGCGGTGCGATCTTCTCGGCAAGGCCGGTGCGATCAGATATCTCGACGGCGAGGCCACAGATCGTGGCAGGGCCGGACGCGGCCTCGAACCGCCCCTTCGGCATCTTCGAAATGAACCGGTTCAACGGTTCTTCCTTTTCCATGCCGAGCGACGAATCGTAATCGCCGCACATGCCGGCATCCGACAGGTAACCCGTACCGCCGCTCAGGATCTGGCAGTCGGCGGTCGGCACATGCGTATGCGTACCGACGACGACGCTGGCGCGGCCATCGACGAAATGGCCGAAGCATTGCTTCTCGCTTGTCGCTTCCGCGTGGAAATCGAAAATGATGGCATCCGCCTGCTCGCCGAGCGGGCAGGATGCGAGGATCGCCTCACCCGCCGTGAAGGGATCGTCCAGCTCGGGATGCATGAAGACGCGCCCCATGATGTTGGCGACCAGCACGCGCGCCCCGTTGCGGGCGATGAAAAGGTTCGCGCCGCGGCCGGGCGTGCCGGCGGGATAGTTGGCGGGGCGCAGGAACTGGTCGTGCCGGCCCGCAAAACCCACCGCCTCCTTCTGGTCCCAGACGTGGTTGCCGGTCGTCACCACATCGGCACCGGCATCGATGGTGCTGAGGAAGATATCCTCGGTGATACCGAAGCCGCCGGCCGCGTTCTCCCCGTTGACGACGACGAAATCCAGCTTGAAATCGCTGATCAATCCCGGCAGGCGCTCCCAGACGGCCGTCCGCCCGGTCTTGCCCACCATGTCGCCCAGAAAGAGAAAACGCATCGAACTGCCTTAAGAAACCTGTTGGACCGTGCGGAGACCGCTTTCCGTGAGAATAGCGTCGAGAGGGACGTCGTGCGGTTCCGCCGGTACTGATGCCACTTCCTGGCAGTCGAACGCAATGCCGATCAGTTTCGGTGTCCGTCCTTTCGCCTTCAGCCGGTCGATGGCACGGTCATAGTGACCGGCGCCGTAGCCGATGCGGTTGCCCGCCCTGTCGAACGCCGAAAGCGGCACGAGGAGAATATCGGGTTCGAGCACAGTGGCTTCCGGCCCCGGCCCGGTCGTGCCGAAGCCCGTCTTGACCACGGGGGCATCCGGTTCCCACGCGCGAAACACGATTGTCTCCCGGTCGAGCACGACGGGCAGGCAGAGCCTGGCGCCCCGCGCGCGCAACTGCGCCATGAGCGGCCGGATATCCGCTTCCGAGCGAATCGGCCAGAAACCCGAAATGACGGCGCCCGGCGCAAAGAGGATACGTTCGCCGGCATGGTCGGTCATTGCCTGTCCCGCTTCGAGACGCGCCTGCGGCGTCATCGCGTCGCGCAAGGCCAGCCGTTCGTTGCGGATCACCGCCTTCAGTTCCTTCGCCGTCATGGAAGATGTCACGGGTATCTCCAGCATTTTGCCGTGCCTTATCAGGTGAAAGTGCGCAAAGGCAAATCCCCCATCCAGCCAAACGTGGCAGCGACGTCGAGTCCCGGAATGGCACAAACGTGCACGGGATCGAGGAGAGGCGTTAAGCATTGCGACAGTTTGAACTTTCCGCAGGCAGGCCAAGTCTCTAACCGGGCCGCATGCCTGCGCAGAACGACCGCCCCCCTTTCCCCGAACTGACGGAAATCGAGAAGAGATGTCTCGAGCTCGCAGCCCTCGGCAGGAGCCCGAGTGATATCGTGCTGGAAACCGACCTGTCGTCGCAGCGCGTGGCGGAAGCGATGCGCAGCGCCACCGACAAGCTCGGCGCCCGCAACATAACGGGCGCGATCACCCGCGCGCTGCGTCTCAACCTGATTTGATATCGGCGGCCGCCGCGTCTTCGGCCAGTTGCAGCATGGCCAGCGCCGCACCCTCGTCGGTAATGAGCGTATTGCAGCCGACGCGCCGGATCGTCGCCCGGATGGCCGGAGCCCTGTGCGCGCCGCCCGAGACGAGCACGATATGGCGCGCCTTCTTCACCGTATCGAGATCGATCGACATGACCCGGTCGCGGATCGGATGATCGATCGTGCGCCCCTGCGCATCGAGGAAATTGCACATCGTGTCGCAGACGCAACCTGCCGCGACCAGTTCCTCCAGCTCATGCCGGGCGATGAAATCGCGCGACAGCGAACTGGAGCGCGGGCCGATATCGCCGCAGCTGACGACCGCGATGTCCATGTTCTCGGCGAGGTCGAAGAGGGTCTTCAGGCCGCATTTCTCGATGAGGCTCCGTTTGGTCTCGCGTGAATCCACCAGCAGCGGCGCGAGGAACAGATAGCATTCCGCTCCGAGCTGGCTCGCGAGCTGCCAGGTGTATTCGATCGGGTTGATGTGGTGCGCCTCCACCACGCCGCCGAGCAGCGAGACGACCTTGACGCGCTCGCGTCGCGCCGGGCGGAAACTCGCGAGCGACGCCGTCAGCGTCCGGCCCCAGCCGACGCCGACCGTGCAGTCGTCGGGGATCGCCTCGGTCAGGAACTGCCCGAGCGCCAGCCCCACGCTCTTGGCCGTTGCCTCCGCGCTGTCGGCCGCCGGCACCACCACGGCCTCGTCGAGCCCGTAGGCCTTTTCGAGCCGCACGGCCAGTTCCACGCAGTCGGCGATGCCCTCGTTGATCCAGATCTGAACTTCCGAGCGCTTCAGCGCCTCGTCCAGCATGCGGATGACCGTCGAGCGGCTGACGCCGATCTTTTCGGCAACATCCTTCTGGGTAAGGCCTTGATTGTAATAGAGCCACGCGGCGCGCAGCCGAAGGGCCGCCGATTCCGAATAGGCCGTATGTGTGTCGCGCCGAAGCCTTGCCACGTCGCCTCCCGTTTCCGCCATTACATATGCTGCCTGGCAACTTGCGGGCACCATAACACGTCCCGTAAAAAATGCGACATATGTTCAAAACGATCAGCAAAAGTACTTGCTTTTTTGCCCGCAAAGGATGATAGTCCGCTCATATCGGCTGGCGGCACTCCGTCGGCGGATTGGTTGTGCGGGCACGCGCGGCGACGGAAAAGGAAGCACTGTCGCCGCACGCGTTTGCCGACGAGGAACATGGAGGAGGGTTTGGCGTTCCGCTGGAACGCCGCCCAGCAACAACCATTTCGGGATTTCGGATATGACGTCCAAGCTTGAACAACTCCGCGCGATGACGACCGTCGTGGCAGACACCGGCGACATCGAAGCCGTGCGCCGCCTGAAGCCGGTCGATTGCACCACCAATCCCACGATCGTCCTCAAGGCGCTCGGCACGCCGATGTTTGCCGACACGGTCGCAGAAGCGATCCGCTGGGGCCAGTCCCAGGGCGGAAACCGTGAAGGCGTCGTGGCGGCCGTTGCCGACCGCCTCGCCATTTCCGTCGGCGCGGCACTGGCCGAGCTCGTCCCGGGCCGTGTTTCGACCGAGGTCGATGCAGACCTTTCCTTCGACACCGAAGCCTCGATTACCAAGGGTCGCGACATCATCAAGGCCTATGAAGCGCGCGGCATCACCCGCGACCGCATCCTCATCAAGCTCGCCTCCACCTGGGAAGGCATCCGCGCCGCGGAAGTTCTCCAGAAGGACGGCATCGACTGCAACCTGACGCTGCTCTTCAACAAGGCCCAGGCGATCGCCTGCGCCGATGCCGGCGCCTTCCTCATCTCGCCCTTCGTCGGCCGCATCCTCGACTGGCACGTCAAGGCATCGGGCAAGACCTTCACGGCCGAAGACGATCCGGGCGTGCTGTCGGTCCGCTCGATCTACGACTATTACAAGTCCAACGGCATCAACACGATCGTCATGGGCGCCTCCTTCCGCAACACCGGCGAAATCGAGGCGCTGGCCGGCTGCGATCGCCTGACGATCAGCCCGGCCCTGCTCGAGGAGTTGGACGCCGCCGAAGGTACGCTGGAGCGCAAGCTTTCGCCGGAAAAGGCCGCCAAGGTCTCGCCGATCAAGATCGACGAGAAGACCTTCCGCTGGATGCTGAACGAAGACGCCATGGCGACCGACAAGCTCTCCGAAGGCATCCGCGCCTTTGCAAAGGACCTTGGCGGACTGCGCGCCATGATCGACAAGGAACTGAAGGCAGCCGCGTAAGCGAGGACCTTCAAGCCGATGCTACCGAAAGGCCGCCGAACGGGCGGCCTTTTTCATGTGCGGGGCCAGGCTGTCTCGGCTTTGACTTTGGCGGCCCGTGCCATAGGTGGGGACTGACCAGCCATGGCATGAAGGGGTTTTCATGAAACCGACGACACCGTCTCCTTGCGTACTCGCCCTTGCTCTTACCCTTTGCGGGCCATCGGCAGCCCATGCCGACACGGTATTCAAGCCCGGGCTTTTTGTGCGGCAGACCCAGCACTGGGACTCCAAGACGAACGGCTTCCTGCCCGGCGCGGAAGAGGGCGAAGGAGACGGATGCTGGCAGGTGGAAAGCGTCGGCGCGAGTGAGGTTAAAATGAAGCTGGTCAGCGGCGTCTTCAAGCCGTGGTGGGCGGACAGCGCCATCGAGATCGGCACATCCGACACCTGGTTCGACAACGAGGTTTACCGGGAAACCAATCCCGGCGCCGCGCCGCTTTCCCAGCTGCGCAAGATATTCACGCCGGTTGCCTCCTGCGGCTGAACGAGCGCCGGTCGCGCATTGCATGCCGACAAAACAGAGAGGTGCGATCCGCGGCGACCGATGGAGATTTACGATCCTGGGTGCCTACAAACGTAGGTGGGCGCCATATGTCCAGGCCCACGAGCCTGGTCAGGGACAGCTCCCGTTGGATCGAGTATGGCCCCAGGGATTGTGGTTCCTGTCGGGAAGCGCAGATCGCTCATGACATATAGGCCGAAAGCAGCGTCTTCGCCAGTGGCAATCGACCAGGCGTTGGCCGGCTGAAACGAAAAATTGCGTCGGGATCAGTTGACCTGCGGCTTGCCGTTGAGCTTTGCCGCCATGCCCTGGATCTGGTTGGTGAGTTCGCCGAGCGCCTGGGCGATCGCCTCTTCGCTGCGCGAGACCTCGACCAGCACGCCTTCGCGGCCGCTGCGCAGTTGCTCGGTTTCTTTCTCGAGCGTTTCAAGCCGGCGGGTCACGTCGTTCAGTTCATCCATGACCATGATGCCGGCCATGACGGTGATGCGCAGATCGCCGATCTCGCCGAACTGCGCCTTGAGGTGCCCGACATAGCGATCGAACCCGGCGGCGAGGTCTTCCAGGTGGGACTCCTGCCCCTCCTCGCATGCCATGCGATAGGCCTTGCCATCGATCTGAACGGTTACCTGAGCCATGCGGATTCTTTCTGTTGCGCCTAACGGTCGAGCACGGCGCGGATGGTCTCCATCGCCGTGACGAGACGGCGGGAGACCTCGCGGTTGACCTCTTCCAGCCGGTTGGCGCGGAATTCGGACTGGTCCAGCTCCTGGGCAAGCCGCGAACGGTCGGCATTGACACGCCGCACCTCGCCCTCCACCTCGCCGTGTTCCCGTTCACGGTCAAAGCGCATGTCGAGCGCATTCTCGAGACTGCCAAGCGCCTTGCGAAGCTCCTCGATTGCAGCCCTGACTGTTTCCCCGTGTGTCATAAAGCCTTCACCGGCACTCTCAAAAAACACGAATCGCCGCCGCCGGCGCCGGTTCCCACGCATTGACAGTATTCAACTGCGGGGCAGAGCGTCAACAGCGCGGGCGCACCCGCCGGAAAGCCGCTGTGGATCAGCTTCGCGACCTATGGTGCGTGGTGGCGTTCCACCTCGCCCGAAAACGCCAAAAAACCCGGCGGATTCGGCGCTCAAAGGCCGCAGGAACCGCCGAATTCGTTGACTTAGACGGTGCACCTGCTATGTGTCAGCCGCTTCCAACCGGCGCCCCTCAGGGACACCGGCCCTGACACCCCGAAGAATACGGAACAGTCATGATCTCTCGCGAAAAACACGACCGGATGGCGAACGCAATTCGCTTCCTTTCCATGGATGCCGTGGAAAAGGCGAACTCCGGCCACCCCGGCCTTCCCATGGGCGCAGCAGACATCGCAACGGTTCTTTTCACCCGCTTTCTCTCCTTCGATCCGAAGACCCCGCACTGGCCGAACCGCGACCGTTTCGTCCTGTCGGCCGGCCACGGCTCGATGCTCCTCTATTCGCTGCTCTATCTGACGGGCTACGAGGACATCACGATCGACGAGATCAAGAACTTCCGCCAGCTCGGCGCCAAAACCGCCGGCCACCCGGAATACGGCCACGCCGCCGGCATCGAGACAACGACCGGCCCGCTCGGCCAGGGCATTGCCAATGCCGTCGGCATGGCGATCGCCGAGCGCAAGCTGCGCGACGAGTTCGGCTCGGACCTGATGGAGCACTACACCTACGCGCTCGTCGGTGACGGCTGCCTCATGGAAGGTATCAGCCAGGAAGCAATCTCCCTCGCAGGCCACCTGAAGCTCAACAAGCTGATCGTGTTCTGGGATGACAACAACATCTCGATCGACGGCCCGATCTCCATGGCCGATTCGACCGACCAGCACGCCCGCTTCCGTGCGAGCCAATGGCACACGATCGCGGTCGACGGCCATGATCCGGACGCGATTGCCGCGGCCATCGAGGAAGCCCACAAGTCCGACAAGCCCACGATGATCGCCTGCAAGACGACCATCGGCTTCGGCGCGCCCAACAAGGCCGGCACGCACAAGGTGCACGGTTCGCCGCTCGGCGCGGAAGAAATCGCCGCCACCCGCAAGGCGCTGAACTGGGAAGCGGAAGCCTTCGTGGTTCCCTCCGACGTGCTCGATGCCTGGCGTCTCGCCGGCCTCCGCTCCGCCAAGGCGCACAAGGAGTGGGAAGCCCGTCTGGAAAAGACGGATGCCGAAAAGAAGGCCCAGTTCGTCCGCCGCTTTGCCGGCGAGCTCGAAGGCAGCCTCGATTCCGCAATCGCCGCCTACAAGAAGAAGCTTGCCGAAACGAAGCCGAACCCGGCGACCCGCAAGGCTTCGGAAGATGCGCTCGAAGTCATCAACGGCGTTCTCAGCGAAACGATCGGCGGCTCGGCCGACCTGACCGGCTCGAACAACACCAAGACGAGCCAGACCAAGTCGATCACCCCGACCGATTTCTCGGGCCGTTACATCCACTACGGCATCCGCGAGCACGGCATGGCCGCGGCGATGAACGGTATCGCGCTGCATGGCGGCCTGATCCCTTATTCCGGCGGCTTCCTGATCTTCTCGGACTATTGCCGTCCGTCGATCCGCCTCGCCGCGCTGATGGGCATCCGCGTCATCCACGTCCTGACCCACGATTCCATCGGTCTGGGCGAAGACGGCCCGACCCACCAGCCGGTCGAGCAGATGGCTGCACTGCGCGCCATTCCGAACCTGCTGATGTTCCGTCCGGCCGATGCCACGGAAACGGCGGAGTGCTGGCAGCTAGCGCTTGAAAGCCACAACCGCCCGTCGGGTCTGGCGCTGACCCGCCAGAACCTGATGCCGGTCCGTCTGGAATACGAAGAGGAAAACCTCTGCGCGCGCGGCGCCTATGACCTCGTGTCGGCCAGTGACGCCCAAGTGACGATCTTCGCATCCGGCTCGGAAGTCGAGATCGCGGTGAAGGCCGAGCAGGCGCTCACGGCCAAGGGCATCTCGACCCGCGTCGTCTCCGTCCCCTGCTTCGAGCTCTTCGCCGAGCAGCCGGAGGCCTACCAGAAGGCCGTTATCGGCAACTCGCCGGTCAAGATCGCCGTCGAAGCCGGCATCCGCCAGGGCTGGGATTACTTCATCGGTTCGGATGGCACCTTCATCGGCATGTCCTCCTTCGGCGCATCGGGCCCCTACAAGGAGCTCTACAAGCATTTCGGCATCACGCCGGAAGCTGTCGTCGCCGCCGCGGAAGCCAAGCTCGGCTGAGTGCACGAGGGCGCGGCCCCGCCGCGCCTCTCACCGCCAAAACATTTATCCATAGGGAGAGACCCCAAATGACTGTGAAAGTTGCCATCAACGGCTTCGGCCGCATCGGCCGCAACATCCTGCGCGCCATCGTCGAATCCGGCCGCACCGACATCGAGGTCGTGGCGATCAACGATCTGGGCCCGGTCGAGACCAACGCGCACCTCCTGCGCTACGATTCCATCCACGGCCGTTTCCCGGCTGAAGTGAAGGTCGACGGCGACACGATCACCGTCGGCGGCGGCAAGCCGATCAAGGTGACCGCCATCAAGGATCCGGCGACGCTGCCGCACGGCGCCATGGGCGTCGACATCGCCATGGAATGCACGGGCATCTTCACCGCCCGCGACAAGGCCGCCGCTCACCTGACGGCCGGCGCCAAGCGCGTCATCGTCTCGGCTCCGGCCGACGGCGCCGACCTGACCGTCGTCTACGGCGTCAACGATGACCAGCTGACGAAGGATCACCTCGTCATCTCCAACGCCTCGTGCACGACGAACTGCCTCGTGCCCGTCGTGAAGGTCATCGACGACCTCGTCGGCATCGATCACGGCTTCATGACGACTATCCACTCCTACACCAACGACCAGCCGTCGCTCGACCAGATGCACAAGGATCTGTACCGCGCCCGCGCTGCCGCCCTTTCGATGATCCCGACCTCGACGGGTGCTGCAAAGGCTGTCGGCCTCGTCCTGCCGCACCTCAAGGGCAAGCTCGACGGCACCTCGATCCGCGTTCCCACGCCGAACGTCTCCGTCGTCGACTTCAAGTTCGTCGCCAAGCGCGACACGACGGCCGCCGAGATCAACGAAGCCATCAAGGCTGCCTCCAACGGCAAGCTGAAGGGCATCCTCGGCTACACCGACGAGCCGCTCGTCTCGAAGGACTTCAACCACGACAGCCACTCGTCGATCTTCGCGACCGACCAGACAAAGGTCCTTGAAGGCAAGTTCGTCCGTATCCTGGCGTGGTACGACAACGAATGGGGCTTCTCGAACCGCATGTCCGACACGGCTGTCGCCTTCGCGAAGCTGATCTAAGGACGCTCATCATGTTTCCGCCCCTCACCTTGAAGACGGTCCGCTGGCGTCCGTTGGAGGGCGAGGGGCTGGAACATCTGACCGTGCGTGCCGTCGAAGGCGGCATCCGCGCCGAAAGTGCCGTTATCGGCGACCGCGACGACGGGCGTCTTTATGGCGTGCACTATCGTATCGATCTCGACGCTGGCTGGCGCGTGCGTTCCTTTCGCGTGGAGGAGACGGACGGCAGCGGCGTTGCGATGACCTCTGACGGCGAAGGCCGGTGGCGAAGCGAAAGCGGCGAACCGCTTGCGGCCTTCGACGGCTGCATCGATATCGATCTGGCGGGAACGCCCTTCACCAACACCCTGCCGATCCGCCGGCTGGGGCTTGCCCCCGAAGCCGGAACATTGCGGCTGAAAATGGTCTACGTGCCGTTCGACACGTTTTCTCCGTTTCCGGACGGGCAGAACTACACGTGCCTCGACCGGGCACGACGTTACCTCTACCAGGCCGATGACCGGACCTTCCAAGCGGAATTGCCCGTCGATGCAGACGGCTTCGTGACCGACTATCCCACCCTATTCGCAAGACTCTGACGGGAGCCCTCCCATGACCTTCAAGACCCTCGACAACCTCACCGACATCGCCGGCAAGCGCGTGCTCGTCCGCGTCGATCTCAACGTGCCGGTCAAGGACGGCAAGGTCACCGATGCCACCCGCATCGAGCGCGTCGCGCCCACCATCCTCGAACTGTCGAAGAAAGGCGCGAAGGTCATCCTGCTGGCGCATTTCGGCCGCCCGAAGGGCGAGGTGGTCGCCGACATGTCGCTGAAGCAGATCCTGCCGGCGGTGAACGAGGTTCTCGGCACGACCGTCGCCTTCGCATCCGACTGCATCGGCGATGCCGCTGCATCCGCCATCGCAGCGCTCGACAACGGCGGCATCCTGCTTCTGGAAAACACCCGCTTCCACAAGGGCGAGGAGAAGAACAACCCGGACTTCACCGCCGCCCTCGCCGCCAATGGCGACATCTACGTCAACGACGCCTTCTCCGCCGCGCATCGCGCCCATTCCTCGACCGAGGGCCTCGCCCATCTTCTGCCCGCCTATGCCGGCCGCACCATGCAGGCCGAACTGGAAGCGCTCGAAAAGGGTCTCGGCAATCCGAACCGGCCCGTCGTCGCCATCGTCGGCGGCGCGAAGGTCTCCACCAAGATCGACCTGCTCATGAACCTCGTGAAGAAGGTCGACGCGCTGGTCATCGGCGGCGGCATGGCGAACACCTTCCTCGCCGCCCGCGGCACGGATGTCGGCAAGTCGCTCTGCGAACATGACCTCGCTGACACCGCCAAGCAGATCATGATCGAGGCTGCGGGCGCCGGCTGCGCCATCGTGCTGCCCGAAGACGGCGTCGTCGCTCGCGAATTCAAGGCCAATGCCGAAAACGAGGTCGTCGATGTCAGCGCCATCCCGGCGGACGCGATGATGCTCGACGTCGGTCCGAAGACCATCGAAGCCGTCAATGCCTGGATTTCGCGCGCCTCGACGCTGGTCTGGAACGGTCCGCTCGGCGCCTTCGAGATCGCCCCCTTCGACACCGCCACGGTGGCTGCCGCCAAACATGCCGCCACCCGTACCCGGGAAGGCAAGCTCGTTTCCGTCGCCGGTGGCGGCGATACCGTCGCTGCTCTCAACCATGCCGGCGTCGCCGACGACTTCACCTATGTCTCGACGGCCGGCGGGGCGTTCCTGGAATGGATGGAAGGCAAGCCGCTTCCTGGCGTCGACGTGCTCAATCAGCAGAAATAACCAGAAGGGCTTGTGTAGCGCGCCGGATCACCTACATTGCTGTTATCGTCAACGAACAGAAAGGAAGGTGATCCAATGTCTAATGAGATTTCGGTCTTGGCTTCGGGCATGGGAATTGTGGTGAACGAAACGAGGCAGCCCTCGTTCTGATCCCGCCTTCCTTCGAGCCGCAAGGCTCGGGTCCGCACCGGACCAAACCTCATGGGGGCCACCTTCGGGTGGCCCTTTTGCGTTTCAGGGGCGGATGAGAACCGTCAGCATCATTAGGGCGATGGCGCCCACCGCGATCTTCCAGAAATCCGCACGCCGACGCAGCCCCGGCAGGCCGAGCGGCCGGATGACATGAAGCAGCATGACGGCGAGAAGAAGTGCTGGCAGGATTTTCGACATGGCGGCCTTTCTTGTCCCTTCCTGTCACACCTCAGACACTTTTCCAAGCGATCAGCCGGTAGGGTCAAATTCGCCCCGCCGCCGTCTTTGCATCTGGCAATCAGCAACAGGTGCGCTATTGCTTTGCTATCGATGAATTTGTGAAGAGCTCATGCGAAAAAACCTCATATCCGTCTTCTCGCTTCTGATGGGCACCCTGTTCCTCTTCCTCGGCAACGGCCTGCACGGCCTGCTCCTGCCGATGCGTGGTGCTTTCGAGGGATATGAGACGACCATGCTCGGCCTTCTGGGTACGTCTTGGGCAACGGGCTTCGTGCTGGGCTGCCTGCTGGCGCCGACGGTGGTGAAACGCATCGGCCATGTCCGTGCCTTTTCGGGCTTCGCCTCGCTCATCGCCATCATCGCGCTGCTGACCGGCATGCTCGTCGACCCCGTCTGGTGGATCGCGCTGCGCGCCGTCACCGGCTTTTCGATTGCCGGCACGTCGATGATCATCGAGAGCTGGCTGAACGAGCGCGCCACGAACGAGAGCCGCGGCCTCATCTTCTCCCTCTACATCGCCATCACCCTGGTCGGCACCGTCGGCGGCCAGATGACCGTCGCGCTCGGCGACGTGACGACGCCGATGCTCTTCATGTTCGCCGGCATCCTCTACTGCCTGGCCATGCTGCCGACGACGCTCTCCACCGCGGCATCGCCGCAGCCGCTGAAGCAGGTCAGGCTCGATATCCCCGCTTTATACCGCACATCGCCCATCGCCTGCGTCGGTATCGTGCTGATCGGCATCGCCAACGGGGCCTTCGGCACGCTCGGCGCGGTCTTCGGCGCCAATGCGGGCCTGACGTCCGGCACCATCGCCATCATGATGAGCGTCGCCATCTTCGCCGGCGCGATCATGCAGCTGCCGGCCGGCCGCATTTCCGATCGCGTCGACCGCCGCATCGTGCTCGCCGTACTCTCGGCGATCGCCGCCGGCGCCGGGTTTGCCATCTTCGTCTTCCAGCCGGCCTCCGTCACGCTCCTGCTCGTGCTGACGGCCCTTTACGGCGCCATGGCGAACGCGCTCTATCCCATCGCGGTCTCGCACGCCAACGACTTTGCCAGCGCCGAGGATTTCGTGAAGGTCTCCGGCGGTCTGCTCCTGCTCTATGGCGTCGGCACGATCATCGGCCCGACCATCGGCGGCCCGATCATGTCGGCCGTCGGCCCCTATGCCCTTTTCGCCGTCACCTGCTGCGCCCACATCCTGATCACCGCCTATGCGATCCTGCGCAGCCGTCGCCGCGCCGCCCTGCCGGCCGACATGCGCGACGCCTACACCACCATCAACCCCGGCACGATGACCACGCCGGAAAGCCTGCAGCTGTCGCCACGCGCCCTGCCGCCCGTGCAGGCCGGCGCCGACGCGCCCCAGGAGGAGCAGACCGCATGAGCCTCTTCGAAGACGACCGTCCCAAGAAAAAGATCGCGCACGAGATCGGCAGCGACCTGTCGCTGCTTTCGGTGGATGAACTGACGGTGCGAATCGACCTGCTGAAGCAGGAAATCACCCGGCTGGAAGCGGAGCGGGAGAAGAAGGATGCCAGCCGTTCGGCGGCCGAAAACCTGTTCCGATAGGCAGCAATCGTCGCACCCTGGCCGAAAAGGCACAGTTATCGGCAAAGCTGGAACAAAGTTAACCGGACATTAAGCCTTACAGCCTATTACTTGCCCATCCGGTCCTTCCGGGTTCAGACATTTTCACCGCTTGGCGAATCGGTCTGATTTTCTCCCTGTTTTACCTTGAGAGCCGCTTTTCGCGGCTCTTTTTTTGTTTGCCGCAAAGCCGCCGCAAAGTGTCCGGAAACAATTGTGGAGATTAACCCTTTCTTAAGAATACCCTTGCGCGAAGTAGGCTAAGAGATCATCCTTACGCCATGGAACGAAGAGCTGGAACACCAGCGTCCGACCTGCCGTTACCTGCAAGTGATGCGTTCAACAGGGAAAGAACCATGTCCGAAAGAGGATTGAATACCGTCAGCTTCGCTGGCCATGTTGCGTCGTCCGCACAATTCAAGTCCATCTATGCCGAGGGCATGGGTCTTGTCGAGGAAACCGCGAGCTATCTTGACGGTGTCGGTCGCCAGGCTTCCAAGGTCCTGCCGCGGATGGCTTCGGTGCTGTACGCAGCGGAATCGATGCGCCTCACGACACGCCTGATGCAGATGGCCTCCTGGCTGCTGCTCCAGCGTGCGGTCAACAATGGCGAGATGAGCCGCGACCAGATCCTGTCGGAGAAGAGCAAGGTCCGCCTCGACAGCTTCAACGTCGACAAGACCGCGCCCGGCTGGAACGACCTGCCCGAAGCCTTCCGCGACCTGATCGAGCGCTCGCTTCGCCTGCAGAACCGCATCGCCCTGCTCGACCGCGAAATCTACCGTCCTGAAGATGTCCAGACCTTCCAGCCGGACAACCAGAACAGCGTCCAGGCCCAGCTCAACCTGCTGCAGACAGCCTTCGGCAACAGCTGAAGACGGCGCAGGTGAACGCATGATAACCCGGCTTCGGCCGGGTTTTTTTGTCTGTATTGCGTGTTGCAGCCCCTCATCCCCCTGCCGGGACCTTCTCCCCGCAAACGGGAGAAGGGGATGTTGCACCGTTCTCCTCCAGCCTTAGAATGCAGGAAAACGGTGCGCCCCGCCCTCCTCGCCCCGCTTGCGGGGAGAGGATGCCGGCAGGCAGGTGAGGGGCAGCGCCGAACAGCAGACAACAAAAAACCCGGCCGAAGCCGGGTTCTTCAAAACCGTCCGCGAAGGGCAGATTAGAGGCCGAGGCCTTCGAAGCGCTTCTTGAACTTGGAAACGCGGCCGCCACGGTCCAGCATCTGCTGGTTGCCGCCGGTCCAGGCCGGGTGCGACTTCGGATCGATTTCGAGGTTCATCGTGGCGCCTTCCGAACCCCAGGTCGAGCGGGTTTCGTACTCGGTGCCATCGGTCATGACGACCTTGATGACGTGGTAGTCGGGATGGATATCAGCCTTCATGACACTCTTCCTGCTTGTTCCGGGGGCCATTTGTCGCAACGCATTGCGACAGCGGAGCCAAAGACGTAAATGAAGCCGCAGTCGGCTAGACCTACGGCTTCCCAATTCGATGGCGAGCCTATACATGAAGGCCGTCTGGATAACAAGAGCCGAAAGAGAATTCGTGCCGCCAGGCACTGGAAACGGGGGTATGGTGTCCACAGACAGAGAGACAAACGCGGCACAGAAAACCGCGCGTCGCAATATTCGTCCGCTGGGCAGGCTTGCTCCCTATATCGGTCGTTATCGTGGCCTCGTCGGCGGCGCGCTGGTCGCCCTCGTGCTGGCGGCCGTCACAACGCTGGTCTTGCCGATCGCCGTGCGCCGCATGATCGACAACGGTTTTTCGGGCGCCGATGCCGGGTTCATCAACACCTACTTCTCGATGCTCTTCGTGCTGGCCGGCCTGCTGGCCTTGGCCAGCGGCCTCCGATACTACTTCGTCATCACGCTTGGCGAACGCATCGTCGCCGACTTGCGCCGCGACGTCTTCGCCCATGTGACGAAGCTTTCCCCGGCCTTCTTCGACGTCAACCAATCCGGCGAGATCGTTTCGCGGCTGACGGCCGACACCACGCAGATCAAGTCCGCCGTCGGCGCCACCGCATCCGTCGCCCTGCGCAACCTCATCCTCTGTCTCGGGGCCGTCGCCATGATGGTCTATACCAGCCCGAAGCTGTCGAGCCTGGTGATCGCGGCCATTCCGGTCATCGTCTTTCCGCTCGTGGCCTTCGGCCGCTCGGTGCGCCGCCGCTCGCGCGAGGCGCAGGATACGCTTGCCAGCGCCTCCGCATATGCCGGCGAGGCGATCGGTGCGACGCGCACGCTCCAGGCCTTCAATGCAGAGAATGCGGCCCGCGCCCGCTTTTTCGGCGAAGTGGAAAGCGCCTATGAAGCGGCCCGCAGCGCCATCCGCGCCCGCTCGCTTCTGACCGGCTTCGCCATCGCCATGATCTTCGGTTCGGTCGTCGCCGTGCTGTGGTTCGGCGCGCGCGATGTGCTGGCAGGCACGCTGTCGGCCGGCACGCTCGGCCAGTTCCTGCTTTATGCCGTCTTCGCCGCCGGCAGCCTCGGCGCGCTCTCGGAAGTCTGGGGTGAACTCTCGCAGGCCGCCGGTGCGGCCGAACGCCTGACCGAATTGCTGGAGGAGCAGCCGGCCATCACGGCACCCGCCAATCCGGTTGCACTGCCGGTGCCCGCACGCGGCGAACTGGCCTTCCGGGATGTGCACTTCTCCTATCCGGCCCGGCCGGGCTACCGCAGCCTGAACGGCCTTTCCTTCGCGGTGAAGCCGGGTGAGACCGTCGCGGTCGTCGGCCCTTCGGGTGCCGGCAAGAGCACGATCCTGTCGCTGGTCGAGCGCTTCTACGATCCCGATTTCGGCAGCGTCCTGCTCGATGGCGTGGACCTGCGCGCCGCCGATCCGGAAGAAATCCGCCGCCGCATGGCGCTCGTGCCGCAGGATGTCACGATCTTTGCCGCATCGATCCGGGACAACATCGCCTTTGGCATGCCTGATGTCAGCGGCGACGCGATCCATGCCGCCGCCCGCGCCGCGCAGGCCGAGGAGTTCATCGCGCGCCTCGACAGGGGTTACGACACCATGGTCGGCGAACGCGGCGTGACGCTCTCCGGCGGCCAGCGCCAGCGTATCGCCATCGCCCGCGCCATCCTCAAGGACGCACCGCTCCTGCTGCTCGACGAAGCCACCTCCGCCCTTGACGCGGAAAGCGAGACGTTGGTGCAGCGCGCCCTGGACGGGCAGATGGGCAAGCGTACCACCATTGTCATCGCGCATCGTCTCGCCACCGTGCTGAAGGCCGACCGTATCCTCGTCATGGATGGCGGCCGCCTGGTGGAAGAGGGAACGCACCAGTCGCTGATCCAGCAGGGCGGACTTTACGCCCGTCTCGCCCGGCTGCAGTTCGACCACGGCGGCCAGGCCTTCCTGGGCGAAGCGCGCGCCGCGAGCTGACCGCGACGGCCTGAACCATCGGGTCGGCACCCAAAGATGCCGGCCGCTACTTCTCCGTCAGCTTGAGTTCGATGCGCCGGTTGGTGGCGCGCGCGGTTGTATCGTCGCCTTCGGCGATCGGCTGGAACTCGCCGAAGCCCGCGGCCACCAGCCGGTTGGCCGGCACGCCGTTGGCAATGAGGAACTTCACCACCGACGTGGCGCGGGCAGACGACAGTTCCCAATTGTCGCGATACCGTCCCGTCCCGGAAAGCGGCACATTGTCCGTGTGGCCGTCGACCCGCAGCACCCAGTTGATCTCCGGCGGGATCTCCCGCGCGAGATCGAGCAGGGCGGCGGCCAGCTTGCGCATCTCCACCTGCCCCTCCTCGTTGAGATCGCTGCCGCCCGAAGGGAACAACACCTCGGACTGGAACACGAAACGGTCGCCGACGATGCGGATGTTCTCGCGGTCCGACAGGATTTCCCGCAGCCGGCCGAAGAAGTCCGAACGGTAGCGGTTGAGTTCCTGCACGCGCTGTGCCAGCGCCACGTTCAGGCGACGGCCGAGATCGGCGATCTTTGCCTGCGATGACTGATCCTTCGCTTCCGACGCCTGCAACGCCTCCTCGACGGCGGCGATCTGGCTGCGCAGGGCGGCGATCTGCTGGTTGAGCAGTTCGATCTGGCTCATCGCACGGGCGGACACCTGCTTTTCCGCGTCAAGCTCGCCTTCGAGCGTCGTCGCACGGGCGCTCGCCGCATCGGAGGCGCCGGCGCCGCTGTCGAGCAGCTGCTGAAGGCGCGTGCGGTCGCTTTCCGATTGGGCAAGGGAGACCTGGAGATTGGCCAGCGCATCCTCGAGGTCCTGCTTGCCGCTCTTCTCCAGCGCCAGAAGCTGCGTCAGCTCGTTGATCTGGCTCGTCAGCCGGTTCAGCACGTCGTCCTTGCCGGAAATCTCGCGGCTGAGAAAGAACTGCGCCAGCACGAAAACGGTGAGCAGGAACATGATGGCGAGCAGCAGCGTCGACAGGGCATCGACGAAGCCCGGCCAGTAATCCACCGTGCGTTGGCTGCGCCTGTTTCGGGCGAGCGCCATGTCTATTCGCCCCCTGGAATCTTGGCTTTTTCAGCCTTCTCGGCCGTGCGCGCGACGAGGCGGTCGAGCGTGCGGCGCAGCGCCTTCGATTCCTCCTGCTGCGCCTCGATCCAGTCCCGCAGCATCTGCTGCTCGCTGCGCATGTTCTTCACGAGGCCCTGAATGCCCTCGGCGAGACTTGCCATCGCCGCCGTCGAACGGCTGCCGCCGCCATCCTGCGCGAGCTTGAGGATCTGTTCGGCCAGCGCCTGCACGTCGGCCGAGGATGAGGCTTCGAGCGCGCCGGCAATCGGCTGATGTTCGGAGCCGACATCGGTCACGGACGAGAGCCAGTTTTCCAGCTCCGTGTAGAAGCGGTTCTGCGCGCGGCCGGCCTGAAGGTCGAGGAAGCCGAGCACCAGCGAGGAGGACAGGCCGAACAGCGACGTGGAGAAGGCGGTGCCCATGCCCTGAAGCGGCGCGGACAGCCCCTCCTTCAAGGCATTGAGGATGTCGTTCGCCGTACCGCCGCCGGCATCGAGCGACTGGATCACCGAGCTGATCGAGCCGATCGTGCCGAGAAGTCCCCAGAACGTGCCGAGAAGACCGAGGAAGACGAGCAGGCCGATGAGGTAGCGCGAGGTATCGCGGGATTCATCGAGGCGCGTGGCGATGGAATCGAGAATGGAGCGCAGGGTCGTGGTCGACAGCGTCATCGAATGACGGCGGCCGATCAAGGCGCGCATCGGCGCCAGCAGCACCGGATCACGCCCGACCTTCTCCGCGCTGCCGGCCGCACGGAAGGAATTGAACCAGCGCACCTCCGGCCGCAGCGCCAGCACATGATTGAACACCAGCAGGATACCGATCAACAGGACGCCGAGGATAAGGCCGTTGAGGCCGGGATTGCTGAGGAACGCCGTCTGCGCCTGCCGGAAGAGGATGGCGGCCACGAAACCGACGATGATGAGGAAGATCACCATCGTCCAGAAGAAGGCCATGGGGCTTGAGAGTTTGTGCGGGTCGTCGTGCCCGGTCTCGTCGCTTCCGCCCCAGCCCGACAGCGCCAGCTTAGCCATATAGTCGCATCTCCGCTTCCTCGTCGGGGCGGAGACTAGTGGAAGATTGAGCCGAATTGAAGGGCTTGGCGGCAACAGCGGTGCATTCCTGCACCGCGTGTTTCACCCGTCAGCGTGCCGGTACGGGCCGCTGCACGACCTCGCGCAGCGCCTTGTGGATATATTCGTTGCCCGCGACGACAGTGCCGCTCGCCAGCACGGCGTTGCTGCCGTCGAGATCGGTTGCATAACCGCCGGCTTCGCGAATCAGGAGAACGCTGGCGGCGATGTCCCACGGCATGAGGTCGCGCTCCCAGAAACCGTCGAAACGCCCGGCCGCCACATAGGCGAGATCGAGCGAGGCAGAGCCAAGGCGGCGCACGCCGGCGACTTCGCCCATGACATGGCGCAGCTCGATGAGGAACTTGCCGTGGTTGACGTCGCCCAGATGCGGGATGCCGCAGCCGATGACGGCATCCGACAGGTTCTTGCGGGCCGCAACGCGCAGGCGGCGATCGTTGAGGAAGGCGCCGCCGCCGCGCTCGGCGGTGAAGAGCTCGTCCGTGCCGGGGTTCAGCACGACGCCCGCGACGATCTCGCCATTGCGCTCGAGCGCGATCGAAATCGCGAAGAAGGGAATGCCGTGCAGGAAGTTCGTCGTGCCGTCGAGCGGATCGACGATCCAGCGATGCGCGCCGTCCGTGCCGATGATCTCCTCGGATTCCTCACCGAGGAAACCGTAGGTCGGGCGGGCCTTCATCAGTTCCTCGCGGATGAGCTTTTCGGCCTTGCGGTCGGCCTGCGAGACGTAGTCGCCCGGACCTTTCAGCGAAACCTGCAGGTTCTGCACCTCACCGAAATCGCGCGCGAGCGACTTGCCGGCCTTGAAGGCGGCCTGAACCATGACGTTGAGAAGAGCGGAACGTGCCATGAAATGAATGTCCTTCGGGAATGTCCGGCGCATCGGGCGGCAAAAGCCGCAGCGCGAAAATGTACCGGGACCGGATGTGGGGCCTCAAGACCACAAATCCCCCGAAGTTTCAAGCCTCAAGCCTCTGCACGGCACGCAAAGCAGGGGCACCGATCGTGCAACAGGGTAAACGGGACCGCTCAGGACCCGGTGCGGAACTTGTTGGCGGCCGTAATCGCCGCCTTCTGCTGCGACTCGTCAAGACCCAGATAGAAGTCCTCCAGAGAGGGATCGCTCAGCCCCGCGCGACGCGCCAAAACGAACCACTTCGCCGCCTCGACGGGATCGGATTTCGTACCGATGGCGTGGATATAGAGCTGGGCGAGCTTGCTCTGGGCGACGGCGTTGCCACCTTCGGCGGCGCGCTTCAGCCAGTTGAAGCCAGCCTCGTAATCCCGCTCGCCGGCCGTGCCGTTCACCAGCCACATGCCGAGGTCGAGCTGCGCGGTATCGTAACCGGCGCGCGCGGCCCGCAACAGCCATTCGCGGGCACGCCTGGTCTTTTCTTCCGGCAGGTCCTTCAGGCTGATATAAATCTGCGACAGCGCATATTGCGCATCCGCAATGCCCTGCTCGGCCGATTTCTCATAATAGGGCATAGCCTCGCGCAGGCCTTTCTCGCCCGGGCTGTCGGCCACGAGGACCTGCGCGTAGTTGAATTGCGCCGACGCATTGCCGAGATCGGCCGCCTTCTTCATCAGCTCGTCGGCCTTCTTGCGATCCTCCTTCGAGCGCGAGCGCTCCATCAGGAGCACCGCATATTTGAACATGCCGGTCGGGTCGCCGCCATTGGCGGCCTGCTCATACCAGAACATCGCCTGATCGCGGTTGCGCTTCACGCCAAGACCGCGGTCGAGGATTTCGGCGACCAGCGTTTGCGCGGCCGGGTCTCCCAGCTGCGCACGCGGCAGAGCCAGTTCCATCGCCGTCAGGTATCGGCCACGCTGGAAGGCGCCATAGGCCTCGTCGACTTTTCCGGTGAAAGGCTTTTCCGCTGGCAGGTCGGGAAGTTCCGCGCCCATGCGGTCCAGAACGCCCAGGCCGCCGGAAGGACCATCAGCCTGGCCGCCCTTCTCGGCGGGCGTTGCGGACTGCGTCCCCGCCGCCGGCTGGTCTTCCTTTCCGGTATCGCCGGCAGTCACAGCCGGCCCTTTCTTCGCGACCTGCGCAAAGGCCGGCGCGCACGTGAAAACGCCCGCGGCAAGAAGCGCCACCGGCACGATACGGCAAGCTTGCGAAAGGACGACCCTGATCATGAGCGGCTACTATTCCCCAAACCGTGGCGCTTTTTCGTCAAGCAGTGCATTTACGGCGGCAACGATGTGGGGCGCCTGTGCCGGCTCGGCAAAAACGGCCTTGTCGAGCGCCACGAACTCCGCGCCGCTTTCGGCGACAGCCAGCGCAGACTGCGGGTCCGTTCCGCCCAGCACGATGCAGGGGATTTCCACCATGGACGCCCACCATTCGGCGAGCGCCACATTCTTGGGATGCGCCTCCGGCTTGATGTCGCCGCCGATCTTGCCGAAGAAGATGTAGTCCGGCTGGATTTCGCCGATTTCCAGCGCCTTGTGGCGATCCGTGGCATTGCCGCCGCCGACGATCAGCTTGGGCGTGAATTTCTCGACGGCTTCGGCCAATGCCTCAAGTCCGCCGGTCACATGGATGCCGTCGGCTTTCGCACGGCCCGCGACGCGCGTGTCGCCGGCAACGAGTGCGGCCGCGCCCGCGTCCTGCACGATCTTCACCAGCACTTCCGCGTGCTTCTGGAACGCGCTGTCGTCGAGGCCGTATTGCGGCAGGATGACCGACGCCACGTCACCGCCCTTCAGCGCGCCCTCCAGCATTGCCGCCCGCGCGGAAAGGTCATCGCCTTCCGGAAGGATCAGCACCAGGCGGCAGCGGTTTTCGACATCGGACATGAAAGGCACTTTCCTAGGATTTGCGATAGCCAGGCTCGTCATAACAGAACAAAGCGGATAGACGGAAGGACGAACAGGATCAACCGTCCGCAATGTCCATAGACCCTACCATCTATTACGCCGCCATTCCCGCCGTGCTTCTCGTCGGCCTCACCAAGGGCGGCATGGGCGAGGCGCTTGCCCTCATGGGCGTGCCGCTGCTCGCCATGGCGGTGCCGCCGGTCCAGGCCGCGGCGATCCTCCTGCCCATTCTCGTGGTGATGGATTGGGTGTCGCTCTGGATATGGCGCAAGCACAACAACCGCCAGCTCCTGAAGATGATGCTGCCGGGCGCCCTGCTCGGCATCGCCATCGGCTGGGCCACCTCGGCCTATGTGCCGCGCGATGCGCTACGCCTCATCATCGGCCTCATCACCGTGCTGTTCGTGCTGCGCTACTTCTACAACAGCTGGCGCGTCCGCCACGGCCACATCATCGAACCGAAGCCGCATCGCCTGCTGCCCGCGGCCTTCTTCGGCACACTTTCCGGCTATGGCAGCTTCGTCGCCCATGCCGGCGGGGCGCCCTTCCAGGTTTACGGCCTGCCGCTCAAACTGCCGCCGCGCGATTACACGGGTGCAGCCGTGCGGTTCTTCGCCATTCTCAACTTCATCAAGCTCGGCCCCTATTTCGCGCTCGGCCAGCTCGACACGACGAACCTGACCATCTCCGCGACCCTGGTACCGCTTGCAATTGCCGCCACGGCCTTCGGGGGCTTCATGGTCAAGCGCATGAAGCCCGAAGTGTTCTATCCCTTCATGTACTCCATGGCTCTGATCGCGGGCACGAAGCTCGTCTATGACGGCATCCTCGCCTTCACCTGAGCATTGCCGCAGCGCACAAAATACTTGCCGGAAATGCTGCTTTGCCATAGCGTTCGGCCATGGCGAACCCTGATCCCTTTGCGGCGATTGCCGATCCCAACCGCAGGTTCCTGCTGGAGGAATTGCGCCGGGCGCCACGCACCGTCAATGAATTGTCCGAGGGGTTGCCGATCAGCCGGCCGGCGGTGTCGCAGCATCTGAGGGCGCTGCTGGATTGCAATCTCGTCAGCGTGACGTCCGAGGGCACGAAGCGCATCTACGCGATCAATGCGAAGGGCTTCGACAGGCTCAACCTCTGGCTCGACCAGTTCTGGTCCTGAAACAGAACGCCCCAGCACGGAAATCCGGGTGCCAGGGCGTCACGACATCGATGATTTCTATTGCTGTATTTCCATTGTGGGAAGCGGTTTCGCGGAACGGGCTCCTACCCTGATCTTCCCATACAGACCGTCTGTTCCGCGACGTGCTCCCGAATATTCTCCGTGGAATTCCTGTCTTCAGTGTGCCGAGCGAAGCCGCTCGATCTCATCCTTGATGCGCAGCTTGCGACGCTTGATCTCCGCGATCGTCTGATCCTCCGAGGAGGGACGCGTGACCGCAGCATGCAGCTCTTCCTCCAGAGCGAAATGCTTCTTTTCCAGCGTAGCCAGGTGAGCCTCAATCGTCATGTGACAGTTCCTTCCTTTTGTTTTCACCCGGTCCAGCACGGACCGGATGGTCCAGGTTGCAACAAAGTCAGTGTGCCATTTCATTTTTCATTTGTCGAAGGCGAAAACGTGGCAAGGGATAACTTCCCGTTACCACGGGTTTCGTGATAGGAGCACGATTGATTGAGAATGGAGGCAAGCGGGCCAACCGCTGTTTCCGACGACGGGGAAAAGCAGCATGGCAGATCAGGACCAGGCGGAATTGCGGCTTGCGGTCGCACGGCTTCGCCAGGAGCATGAAGATTATGACGCAGCCATCAACGCCATGATCCAGACCGGCTGCGAAGCCCTGAGAATCCAGCGCATGAAGAAGAAGAAACTGGTCCTGAAGGACAAGATTTCCAAGCTGGAAGACCAGATCATTCCCGATATCATCGCCTGAACCGGACGAGACGCCTTGGACACCACAGAAACGCCCCCCGTCGCCATCATCATGGGTAGCCAGTCCGACTGGGAGACGATGAAGAATGCCGCCGACACGCTCGATGCGCTCGGCGTGGATTACGAGGCTCGTATCATTTCGGCGCATCGCACGCCCGAGCGGCTCTACAGCTTCGCGCGCGGCGCCAAGGCCGAGGGTTTCAAGATCATTATTGCCGGTGCCGGCGGCGCAGCGCACCTTCCCGGCATGGCCGCGGCCATGACGCCGCTGCCGGTGTTCGGCGTGCCGGTCCAGTCCAAGGCGCTTTCCGGCCAGGACAGCCTGCTGTCGATCGTCCAGATGCCGGCCGGCATTCCCGTCGGAACGCTCGCCATCGGCCGCGCCGGCGCCGTCAATGCTGCGCTGCTGTCGGCTGCGGTCCTGGCGCTCAACGACCCGGAACTCGCCCATCGCCTCGACGAATGGCGCGAGGCACAGACGAACACGGTGGCGGAATATCCCGTGGACGGCCCGCTATGACCGCACGCACGATCGGCATCATCGGCGGCGGCCAGCTCGGCCGCATGCTCGCCATGGCGGCTGCACGTCTCAACCTGCGCACCGTCATCCTTGAGCCGCAGGCCGATTGTCCGGCAGCACAGGTGGCGAACGGCCAGATCGTCGCGGCCTATGACGACGCCGACGCGCTCGCCGAGCTCGCCCGCATCTGCGACGTCGTCACCTACGAATTCGAGAACGTGCCCGTCGCCGCCGCCCAGGCGCTGGCCGCCGCCGTTCCGGTCTATCCGCCGCCGCGCGCATTGGAAGTCTCGCAGGACCGGCTGGTCGAAAAAAGCTTCATCCGTGACTGCGGCATCCTCACCGCCGATTTCGCTGCCGTCGACAGCCAGGGCGACCTCGAGGCCGCCCTCGATCACTTCGGCGGCGTCGGCGTGCTCAAGACGCGACGGCTCGGCTATGATGGCAAGGGCCAGCGCGTCTTCCGCTCGCCGGCCGAAAACCGCGATGGCGCTTTCGAGGCGCTGGGCGGCGTGCCGCTGATTCTCGAAAGCCTCGTGCCCTTCGAGCGCGAGATCTCGATCATCGCCGCGCGCGATCGTGACGGCACCATCGCCTGCTACGATCCGGCGGAGAACGTTCATACCAACGGTATTCTCCACACCTCCACCCTGCCCGCCCGGGTGAGCGAGGCGACGGCGGATCTCGCCCGCAAGGCTGCCCGCGCCATTCTCGACAATCTCGGCTATGTGGGCGTTATCGGCGTCGAGTTTTTCGTGCTGCCGGATGGCGGGCTCGTGGCCAACGAAATCGCGCCGCGCGTGCACAATTCCGGCCACTGGACGGAAGCGGCCTGCGTGGTATCGCAGTTCGAGCAGCATATCCGCGCCATCGCCGGCCACCCGCTCGGCGACCCGCGCCGCCACTCGGATTGCGTGATGCAGAATCTCATCGGCGACGATATCGACGACGTTCCCGCCTGGCTCGCCCGCCCCGGCGTGCTCGTGCATCTCTACGGCAAGACGGAAGCCCGTCCGGGCCGCAAGATGGGGCATGTCACCCAGATTTTCGATTGAGAGAGGCTGGAAAACCGGCCATCGTCGCGGAAAACCCGGCGCCTGTGGTTGACAGCGGAAATGTCACGGGTTACATGCCTGCCCAACCTGAAAGCGCGCCCGAAACGGCGCGTTTTTGATTGAGGAAATCCGGCGAGTCCATCGCCCTGCAATACGCGGATCAGAAAAATGAAGATCAAGAATTCGCTCAAGTCGCTCAAGGCTCGCCACCGCGAGAACCGCCTTGTTCGCCGCAAGGGCCGCATCTACATCATCAACAAGCAGAACCCGCGCTTCAAGGCTCGTCAGGGCTGATCGCGTCTGCCTGTCCCCTCGTGCGGACAGTGATGATCGAAAAACTGTTTGAAGTTGCGCGCTGGCGGTTTACCATGACCGCCATGCGCTTTTTCTCGTTTCCCGTATTGCTCCTTTCGTTCGCCGTTGCCGGCACGGCTCCGGCCGCTGCATGGGCACAGCAGCCCGACAAGGTCTCCGTCGATCCATCGTCCGGCGGTGCCTTCACGACTCAGGCACAGCGTGTGGACAAGCTTTTCGTCGAGTTGAAGCGCGAGGGCGATCCCGACAAGGCGAAAGGCATTGCCAACCAGATCCGCCGCGAGTGGCAGGATTCCGGCAGCGCCACCATCAACTTCCTCATCCAGCAGTCGGACAAGGCCGTCGAAGAAAACCGGAACGCCGCCGCGCTCGATTTCCTCGATGAGGCGATTCGCCTGCGGCCCGACTATGCGGAGGGCTGGAACCGGCGCGCCACGCTGCATTTCAAGATGGGCAACTATCGCAAGTCGATGTCCGACATCAACCAGGTCCTGCGGCTTGAGCCCCGCCACTTCGGCGCGCTCGCCGGCATGGCGGGCATCATGACCCAGACCGGGCGGGACGAGCTGGCGCTGAAAGCCTGGGAGCGTTTCCTCCTTGTCTATCCGACCGAGCGGCAGGCGCAGAAGGCGCTCGGTGAACTCGCCGAAAAGCTGACGGGACAGAGGACCTGACCCGCGGGTGATCCGCCATCGCTCCGTCCTCGTAAAAGCGCTGTAGACCAGACAGCGTTATCCCCTTCTCCATGCAGCGCCGCGCCTCCATGCTGACAGCCCTCCTCGCCGTCCCCTTTGCCCTGGCGCTTGCCGGCTTTCTCTTCAGCGCATGGCAGACGCAGTCTCTCGAACGGCGTTACGGCAATGTCGGCGAACGCATCGATATCGGCGGCATGCGCATGAACAGCGTGTTCGTGCCCGCCGGCGGAGAGGCCGACCTGCCGCCGATCGTCTTCATCCACGGCGCAAGCGGCAATCTGCGCGACCCCATGCACGCCTTCCGTCCGGCGCTGGAGGGCCGGGCCGACCTGCTATTTCTCGACCGGCCCGGCCACGGCTATTCCGACCGTGGCGGCCCTGAAAACGCTCGGCCCGACGGGCAGGCCCGCGCCATCGCCCGCCTGATGGAGGCGCGCGGCATGGAGCGGGCGATCATCGTCGGCCACTCCTTCGGCGGCGCCATCGCTGCGAGCTTCGCACTGGAACATCCGGAGAAGACCGCCGGCCTGCTTTTCCTCGCCCCCGCGACCCATCCCTGGCCGGGCGGTGTCGACTGGTACTATGACATCGCGAAGCTGCCGGTGGTCGGCTGGCTGTTCAGCCATATCGTGGCGATGCCGGCCGGCCTTACGCGCATCGAAAGCGGATCGCTTTCCGTCTTCGATCCGAATCCGCGGCCGCTGGATTATGTCGATGCGACGGGCCCCGCCCTGGTGTTGCGTCCGGCGACGTTCCGCAACAATGCGATCGACGTTGCGAGCCTGCTTGACTATGTCCGCCGCGTGCAACCCCGCTATCGGGAAATCCGTACGCCCACGGTTATCGTCACGGGCGATTCGGACGGGATCGTTTACGAGGAAATCCATTCCCGCGGGCTGGCCCGCGACATTGCCGGATCGGAACTCGTCTGGATCCGCGACCTCGGTCACAAGCCGGATTACATCGTGACCGACCTCGCGATCGAGGCCATCGAAAAGATCGCCGGTCGCGATCGCGACCTCCAGGAATCAGCAAGGCGGGCCGAAGCCCGCCTTGCCAAGGACGTCACGGATAGCCTGCGGCTCAGACGCCGCTGACGCCGTCGGCTCCGATATAGGCGATGCGCAGCATGTTCGTGGCGCCCGGTGTGCGCAGGGGAACGCCGGCCGAGATGATGATGCGGTCGCCCGGCTTGCCGAACTCCTCGGCCACGACGATGCGGCAGGCGCGGTTGACCATGTCGTCGAGGTCCTCGGCATCGCCCGTGACGACGCAGTGCAGACCCCACACGACCGAAAGACGGCGGGCCGTCTCGATGACCGGCGACAGCGCCAGGACCGGAACCTCGGGCCGCTCGCGGGCGGCGCGCAGTCCCGTCGTGCCCGACGAGGTGTAGCAGACGATGGCCGACAGCTGCAGCGTCTCGGCGATCTGGCGCGCGGCAAGCGAGATGGCGTCGGCGCCCGTGGCTTCCGGCGTCGAACGCTGCGCGTAGATGATGCCGGGATAATGCGGATCGCGCTCGACCGTGCTGGCGATGGACGCCATGGTGGAGACAGCCTCGATCGGATAGGCACCGGAAGCGGACTCGGCCGAAAGCATCACGGCGTCGGCGCCTTCGAACACCGCGGTCGCGACGTCGGAAACCTCGGCGCGGGTGGGCACCGGCGCGGAGATCATCGATTCCAGCATCTGGGTCGCAACGACGACCGGCTTGCCGGCGCGGCGGCAGGCACGTATGAGCTGCTTCTGGATGCCCGGCACGGCTTCGAGCGGCATTTCCACGCCGAGGTCGCCACGCGCCACCATCAGCGCATCGGAAAGCTCGATGATTTCATCGATGCGCTCGACGGCCTGCGGCTTTTCGATCTTGGACATCAGGCCGACGCGGCCGCGCGCGATCTTGCGCACTTCCACGAGGTCTTCCGGGCGCTGGATGAAGGAAAGCGCGACCCAGTCGACGCTGCCGGTCGCCAGCACGGCGTCGAGGTCGACGCGGTCCTTCTCCGTGAGTGCGCCGACACCGAGCAGCGTATCGGGCAGGCTCACGCCCTTGCGGTCGGAGATCTTGGTGCCCGAAACGACGGTACAGACAATCGCCTTGCCGTCGGCGCTTTCGGCGCGAAGATGCAGCTTGCCGTCGTCGATGAGGAGCCGGTCGCCGGCCTTGACGGATTCCAGGATTTCCGGATGCGGCAGGAAAACGCGGGTGTTGTCGCCGGGCTCGTCACGGTTGTCGAGCGTGAAGGTCTGTCCGGGCGTGAGTTCTTCCGATCCCTTGGCGAACTTGCCGACGCGCAGCTTCGGGCCCTGAAGGTCGGCGAGAATGCCGATCGGGCGGCCGCAACGGGCCTCGACAGCGCGGATGCGGCTGATCAGCGTGCGCATGAGGTCATGGCTGGCATGGCTCATGTTGATGCGGAACAGGTCTGCTCCCGCCTCGTGCAGCTTCTGGATCATCTGCTCTTCAGCCGATGCGGGTCCGAGCGTGGCGAGGATTTTGACTTTTCTGTTCCGTCTCATCAGTTCTGGCTTTCCTGCGTGCCGGGCGTATCGGAAAGCTGTACCATCCAGCTTCCCTGCCGCCCCGTGTCATATTCCTTGAAGCCCATGCGCTGGAACCCGCGTGCGAAGCAGTCTTCGACACCGGTGACCTTGAACTCGTTTTCGGCGACGCACATGTTGACGTCACCGGTCCAGCGGCCGCCGCGGGCGGCGTCTTCGGCATAGAGATAATAGTAGCGCGATTGCAGCTCGCCCTCGATCAGCGTCGCGCAGGTCGTGGCGGGCACCTGCCACCAGCCTTCGCTGATCCAGCCCTCCTTGGCGCGATAGCCGATGGCGACGCCAACCAGGTTCTGGGTTCCGTTGCACACACGGAACTCCGCCTTTGCGGCATCGGGAACGGAAAGGGCGAAAAAAGCCGATGCGAGAAAAAGACCGGCCTGCAGAAGGCCGCTGGCTTTCGGGAAAAACGGGCGTTTGCTCTTGGTTCTCACGGCTTCCAATGGAACTCCGTTGATTTGAATATGCGCTTTCTTGCGACGGCGGGGCATGAATGTCAACGCAACACTAATCGATTACATTTTAACGACAACGCAGTGAATCCTTCCGGCGGGCGAGGCCACACTTCTTGCGGGCAACACCACCCCGTGCGATCAATCGGCTTGTGTGACACGCAGACGGCAAGAGACATGCTGGACCATCCTCCTTTCGAAATCATCGATGGCGACCTTTCACTCGGGCTCGTCATCCTGGCGGACCATGCCACCAATCTCGTGCCCGCGCGCTACGGCCGCCTCGGCCTGCCGGAAAGCGCCTTCGAACGCCACATCGCCTACGACATCGGCGTCGAGGGCGTCGTTCGGGGCCTCAACCGGCGTCTGAACGCGCCTGTGGTCATGAGCCGCTTTTCCCGCCTGCTGATCGATCCCAATCGCGGCGAGGACGACCCGACGCTCGTCATGCGCATTTCCGACGGCGCGATCGTTCCAGGCAATCACCCGATCACGCCGGAAGAATGGCAATATCGCCTCGATACCTATCATCGCCCCTATCACGATGCGGTGTCCAGCACGATCGCCGCCGTCACCGAGAAGACCGGCAAGGCACCGCTCGTTCTGTCCATGCACTCCTTCACACCCGCCTGGAAAGGTGTTGCGCGTCCCTGGCAGGTCACGGTGCTGTGGGATAGTGACCATCGTGCCGTACGCCCGCTGCTTGCGGCACTGGAGGCACCGGGCGACGTGGTGGTCGGCGACAACGAACCCTATGACGGCGCGTTGCGCGGCGACACCATGTTCCGCCACTGTATGAAGCCGGGGATCGCGCACGCGCTCATCGAGATCCGCCAGGACGAGATCGGCGATGCCGCGGGGATCGCGCGATGGGCCGATCGCCTGGCACCGATATTCGCGCGGTTGAATGCAGACGAAAGCCTGCACACATACGAGATATTCCCGTCCCGCACGGGACCTTACTGAGGCCGAGACCATGACCGAACTGAGCAAAGAGCAGCAGACCGAATTCGAGGCGGCCGCCTTCCGCCGGCTGGTGAAGCACCTGCGCGAGCGCACCGACGTGCAGAACATCGACCTGATGAACCTCGCCGGCTTCTGCCGCAACTGCCTGTCGAACTGGTATCGCGATGCGGCGAACGAAGCCGGCGTGCCGCTCGACAAGGAAAGCTCCCGGGAGATCGTCTACGGCATGCCCTATGAGGAATGGCGCGACCGCTATCAGCGCGACGCCTCCGACGCGCAGAAGACCGCCTTCGAGGCCAACCGCCCGAAGGAATAGGCGACACCGTTGCGAAAATCCTGAAGGACTGCGCGATAGGTCTTGATCTTGCCGGAAGTTCACGGCAAGTCACGGCCCTCACGAGTTTCTAGCCCACCCAAGGAGAACATCATGTCGGATGCCCACGGCGTCGCACGCGACCAGCTTCGCGCTTTCATCGAACGCATCGAGCGTCTCGAAGAAGAAAAGAAAACCATCGCCGACGACATCAAGGACGTCTATGGCGAAGCCAAGGGTACCGGCTTCGACACCAAGATCCTGCGCAAGGTCATTCAGATCCGCAAGCAGGACAAGGACGAGCGCATGGAGCAGGAAGCCATCCTCGACACCTACCTGCAGGCCCTCGGCATGATCGAGCTGCCGCCGAACGCCGAATAAGCCGAAACATCAGTGCCAAGAAAAAACCCCGCGGATCGCTCCAGCGGGGTTTTTCTTTGAGGCGTGGGACGGGCCTAGTTTTCAGCCCGATCGAACTTGCGCACTTCCATGAAGTTCACCGCCGTTCCGCTGAAACGGCCCGAGTCCACGGACCTGCCCTCCGGCTGGAAGCCGGCGAGATAGACCGTCGTCGGCGCGGCGCGCAACGTACGGCTGACGAAACGGGGCGCCTTGACCGGCTTGGCATTCGTCGAGACGCTGTCCTGGGCCAGCGCCCATTGCGACAGGATCTTCTGCGTTGCCTTCGGCTCCGTGCGGATGGCGCCACGGTTCGCGGCTTCGGCATCCTTCTTCTTCGGACGACCGCCCTTCGTGGGGATTTCTTCGGCCGCGGCATTGTTTTCAAAGGCGTCGACGCCGGAAAGCGAGCGGGTCGCACTACGATCGGATGCAAGTGCTGCCATCTCGACCGGATCGCCCTCCACACCGGTGGCTGGCGAACCGAGCGCGGCAAGGCCGGAACGGTCGGCGGACGTCGGCAGCGCGACATCCGCTTCCGCGGCAGCCATCAGTGCCGTCTGCGACTTGTCGAGCTCGACCTGCGGACGCAGGCCCGGCACGGGAACCATCGCCAGTTCCTCCGCATCCTCCGTCGTCGCCTCGGCGGTCATGACGGTCTCAGGCTGCGCAGGCTGGGCGTCGCCCGCCTGGCCGCGGGCACCGAGCGATACGGGAAGCGGAATCTTGTAGGCGGCGAGATCTTCGAATTCGGGCTTCTGGCCTTCCGTCGTCGCGGCTTCGAGGGCTGCCACGGCGCCGCTCGTCGTCGGCGCGACGAGGGCAAGCTCGCTTGCGGTCTCGTTCGACTTGAAGGCGGGACGGCTGCCCGGAACCGGCGCGGTGAAGGCGACTTCCGTTTCGGCCGCGACGGCGACAGGCTGCTCGGCCTGCTGTGTCGACTTCCGGCCGGATGCCACGCCTTCGTCGAAGTCGTCGGCGATCGCCGTGGTGCTTGCGATCATTTCGGGTTCTTCATCCTCGTCGCCGCCTCCGCCGAACAGAGCGGCAAGGAAGCCGCCCTTGCGCTTGGACGCCGTCGGCGACGAACCACCGCCCGCCACCTGGATGGCGTTCGAACCGACGCGGCGCTTGTAATCGGCCACGGCCTGCTCATAGCCCGGCAGAGGCCGCCCGTCCGTGGGCACGTGCATGGTCTTGCCATCGGGGAACAGCTGGACGAGTTCCTGGCGGCTCATGCGCGGCCATGCCCGCACGCTGCCGACATCGAGATGCACGAAGGGCGAGCCGGATGTCGGGTAATAGCCGACCCCGCCCACCTGGAATTTCATGGCGGTGGCGCGCAGCGTCGAGAGCTTCACGCCGGGAATGTAGAAGTCCATCGCCTTGCCGAGCATGTGCTGGCTCTTCTTGGCGACGCCCTTCGAGCGCGTGCGCAGCATCGAATTGGTCGCGGGCGAACGATAGGCGGAAACGACGTTGATATAACCCGTCGCGCCGGTCTTGCGGTAGACCTCCCAGACGAGGTCGAAGAGGCGCGGGTCCATCTTCGTCGGCTCGTTGCGGCGCCAGTCACGCAGGAAGTTGTTGAGCTGCTTGAGGCCGCGCTGATCGTAGCGCCCGTTGCGCTTGAAGGTGATCTCGGCCTTTTCCTTCGTATGGATGTAATAGAGCTTGAGCGTGCGGTTGCCGCTTTCGGCCTGGACCGTCGCAGGAATGGCCGCCGGCAGGACGAGGGCAGCCGAGAGCACAGCCGTGGTCACGACCTTGGGCAGCTTATGCAATACGGTCCTGCACAGGCTGCTCAGGGAGGTCCCCGTGCGCTTCATCGATGCGAACAAATTTGCCAACTCTTTCCCCGTCCGAAGGACAACGAGCGTCCGTTGCCTCAGATGAATGCCAAATGCGGTGAGAGCATGGCAAATCGGCCACACTCATCCTCGCGCACCCGTTATAGTGAACAATCCACTAACAGGGAATAAACGGCAATCAGGAAATCTCAAGTAACGGGGATTCCAGCAGTTTTTACGCGGCTTCCTTCATCGGATCGTCAGGATCGATGCCATAGTCCTTCAGTTTCCGGTAGAGAGTCGAACGCCCGATGCCCAATTTGCGGGCAACCTGACTCATCTGGCCATGATAGAACTTCAGGGCAAAGCGGATCAGTTCCTCTTCCACATCGGCCAGCTTGCGCACATGGCCGCCCCTGTCGACGCTCGCAATGGCGTTGTCGGGTGTCGTTTCCACGGGCTCGGCGGCGCGGAAATCCGGATAGACGCCGGGCAGGCGGCTGTCCATGGAATGCTCCGGCGCACGGGCCGCCACGGCTTCGAAATTCACCCCGCCGTTTTCCGCAAGGCCGTAGCCGGGAACCTGCGCCGCGATCTGCGGGAAGTCCGTGGCCGTCAGCTCATCGCCTTCCGCCAGAACCACGGCGCGGAAGATGGCATTTTCCAGCTGGCGGATATTGCCCGGCCAGTCATAGGCCGTCAAAAGCGCCATCGCGCCGGCCGATACGCCGAGCGGCCGGGCAAGCTTCTGTTCGCCTGCGAAGCGCTGGACGAAGGCACGCACCAGGACCGGGATGTCCTCCTTGCGGCGATGCAGCGCGGGGATCGTGATCGGGAAGACGTTCAGGCGATAGTAGAGATCCTCGCGGAAGCGACCCTCGCGCACCTCGTTGATGAGGTCACGGTTGGTCGCCGAGATCAGGCGCACATTGACCTTTTGCGGGAAACGCGCGCCGATCGTCTCGATCTCGCCCTGCTGCACGGCGCGCAGCAGCTTCACCTGCACTTCGAGCGGCAGGTCGCCGATCTCGTCGAGGAACAGCGTGCCGCCGTCGGCCTCCATGAACTTGCCGGTATGGCGCTCCGTCGCGCCCGTGAAGGCGCCCTTCTCGTGGCCGAACAGGATGCTCTCGACCAGATTGTGCGGAATGGCGCCGCAATTGACGGTGACGAAGGGCTTGTTGGCCCGGTCGCTCGCGGCCTGGATGGCACGCGCCACCATTTCCTTGCCGACGCCCGACTCGCCTTCCAGCACGACCGGAATATTGGATTGCGCGGCGCGGCGGCCAAGCTCGATGACCCGCAGCATTTCCGGGCTCGCCGAGATGATGTCCTCGAAATGGATCGTCTCGGCCCGGTTGCGGCGCCCGGCGCGGCTGCGGCCTTCGCGCTGGTCCATCTTGAGCGCATTGCCGACGGCAACGCCCAGACGCTCCGGCGATACCGGCTTCACGACGAAATCGAAGGCGCCGGCGCGCATGGCCATGACGACCGTCTCGATGCCGCCCTGCCCCGTCTGCACGATGACGGGAATGGTGTTCTCGCGCTCGGCGAGCACTTCGAGAAACGCCGTACCGTTCATCTCCGGCATCATCAGGTCGAGCAGGATCACATTGATCAGGCCGCCCTTGCGATCGAGCAGATCGAGGCCCGCGCGGCCGTTTTCCGCCATATGGGCGACATGGCCGGAACGCTCGATCATGTTCTTGAGAAGCCGGCGCTGGACAGGATCGTCATCGATGACAAGAATATGGGCCGTCACTGGAACCTCCTTGCCTAAGGCACGCGTCATGCGTGCCCCGGGAAACTGAATACCGGTGGACCTTGGCAGAAAGGGTTGAACATGCCGTTTTGAGAAAGGCTTGCATTTTAACCATTGCCGACGCAAGCAGGACGCCGATCTGCCCATTCTGGAAGAGAGATAGAGATGACCCGCAATTTCCCCGAGCCCCGGATCACCTTCGCCCCGGCCGAAGCCGCCGCAAGCGCCGAACTGGGCGACCTTCCCGGCTGGAACCTCACCGATCTCTATCCTTCGCAGACTTCACCCGAATTCCAGGCCGACATGAAGAAGGCCGAAACCGATACGCTCGCCTTCGAGGCCAGATGGAAGGGCAAGCTCGACGCCGCCACCGAAAAGACCGGTGACGAGGGCATCGGCGCGGCGGTGCGCGAATTCGAGGCACTGGAAGACGTGATGGGCCGCCTCATCTCCTTTGCCGGCCTCACCTATTTCACCAATACGACCGAGCCGGCCAACGGCAAGTTCTACGGCGACATCCAGGCGAAGCTGACCGACCTCGGCGCGCATCTCCTGTTTTTCTCCCTTGAACTCAACAGGATAGCCGACGACCGCATAGAGGCTGCGCTGAAAAACGATGCGCTGGCAGCGCACTATCGCCCGTGGATAGAGGACCTGCGCAAGGACAAGCCCTACCAGCTCGACGACAAGACGGAACAGCTCTTCCTCGAGAAGTCCATGACGGGCGCGGCCGCCTGGAACCGCTTGTTCGACGAGACGATGGCATCGCTGCGCTATACGATCGACGGGGAAGAACTGCCGCTCGAAATCGCCCTCAACCAGTTGCAGTCACCTGACCGCGACGCCCGCCGCAAGGCAGCCGAAGCGCTGGCCAAGACGTTCAAGGACAACATCCGCACCTTCACGCTGATCACCAACACGCTCGCCAAGGACAAGGAAATCTCCGACCGCTGGCGCGGTTTCGCCGACATCGCCGACAGCCGCCATCTCGCCAATCGGGTCGAGCCCGAAGTCGTCGCGGCGCTGGCGGAAGCCGTGCGCAACGCATATCCGCGCCTGTCCCACCGCTACTACGCGATGAAGGCGAAGTGGCTCGGAATGGAGCAGATGGAGTTCTGGGACCGCAATGCGCCGCTGCCGGAAACGCCCGACGCGGTCATTCCGTGGAACGAAGCCCGCGACACCGTTCTTGCCGCCTACGGCGCCTTCGCACCTGAAATGGCCGATATCGCCCGGGAATTCTTCGACAAGGGCTGGATCGACGCGCCGGTTCGCCCCGGCAAGGCTCCGGGCGCCTTCGCCCATCCCACCGTTCCGTCGGCGCATCCCTATGTGCTCGTCAACTACATGGGCAAGCCGCGCGACGTGATGACGCTCGCCCATGAACTCGGGCACGGCGTGCATCAGGTTCTGGCCGGCGGCCAGGGCGCGCTGATGGCGTCCACGCCGTTGACGCTGGCCGAAACCGCTTCGGTCTTCGGCGAGATGCTGACCTTCCGCAGCCTGCTCGACAAGACCAAGGACAAGCGCGAACGCAAGGCC
Source organism: Shinella sumterensis (assembly GCF_004514425.2). Lineage (GTDB taxonomy): Bacteria > Pseudomonadota > Alphaproteobacteria > Rhizobiales > Rhizobiaceae > Shinella > Shinella sumterensis. The sequence goes on along the minus strand of NZ_MYFN02000002.1, from coordinate 257,822 downwards.
ATGCTCGCCCAGAAGGTCGAGGACATGATCAACACGGTCGTGCGCCAGATCGCCTTCTACGAATTCGAGCGCAAGGTGCACACCGCCCGCAAGGAAGGCGAGCTCACGTCCGATCAGATCGGCGAACTCTGGCTCTCCGTGCAGGAAGAGAGCCTCGGCCCGGCGATCCGCATTTCCGAGGGCTACGAGACCTATTGGGCCTATATCCCGCACTTCATTCACTCGCCGTTCTACGTCTATGCCTATGCCTTCGGTGATTGCCTCGTGAACTCGCTCTACGCCGTCTACAGCCAGGCCGAGGCGGGCTTCCAGGCGAAATATTTCGACCTGCTGAAGGCCGGTGGAACCAAGCATCACACGGAGCTTCTCAAGCCCTTCGGTCTCGATGCGAGCGATCCGTCGTTCTGGAGCAAGGGACTGTCGATGATCGAGGGGCTGATCGACGAACTGGAAGCGCTTGATAAGGCGTAATCGAAACGGAAGCCGGACGCCGCCTGCATGACCGACCGCGAACGCTTTGTGCTCCTCAGGGACGACCGCGAGGACCGGACGGTGGTTTTCGCCGATCCGCTGGCAGTCGTTACCGTGCGGGACCGCGCCGGGTTCGAGCCGGCCTTCGCGGCGCTTCAGGCTGCGCAGGCGAAAGGCCACTGGATCGCCGGCTTCATGAGCTATGAGGCCGGCCATCTCTTCGAGGAGAAGCTCGCCCCCTTTGCCGAGGAACACCGCCCAACGCCGCTGATGAGCTTCGGCATCTTCGAAAAACCGGCGGCGGATGGCCACCCACTGGCAAGACCACGCCAACGCACCGAAAACGAGCCGTTCCTGACAGAGCCGAAGGCGGACTGGAATTTCGAGAGCTACCGCAGCCGCTTCGACCGCCTGCACCAGCATCTACGACAGGGCGACTGCTATCAGGCCAACCTCACCATGCCGATCCGCGCGCGCTGGAACGGCGATCCGCTTGCCGCCTTCTGGTCGCTGATCGAACGCCAGCCGGTGCGCTACGGCGCCTTCGTCTCCCTCGACGGCCCGAAACTGCTGTCCCGTTCGCCGGAACTCTTCTTCGACATCGACAACGACGGCTGGATCGAGACGCATCCCATGAAGGGCACGGCCGCGCGTGGCGCGAGTGCGTCCGAAGACGCCAGCATCATCGCCGCCATGCAGGCCGATCCGAAGTCGCAGGCGGAAAACCGCATGATCGTCGATCTGCTGCGCAACGATATCTCGCGCATCACCGAGGTCGGCACCCTGCATGTGCCGAAACTCTTTGCCGTCGAGACCTATCCGACCGTGCACCAGATGGTGAGCCATGTGCGGGCGAAGCTCACGCCCGGCACCACCATTCGCGAGATTTTCGCCGCGCTCTTTCCCTGCGGCTCGATCACGGGCGCGCCGAAGATGCGCGCAATGGAGATCCTGCACGACCTGGAGGACGGCCCGCGCGACGCCTATTGCGGCGCAATCGGCTTCATCGCTCCCGATGGAACCATGCGCTTCAACGTCGCCATCCGGACGGTCTCGCTGTTCGAGGACGGCAACGCGGTCTTCAATGTCGGCGGCGGCATCGTCTTCGATTCCACCGCGGAATCTGAATATGAGGAATGCCTGCTCAAGGCGCGTTTCGCCGTGGGGGACCAATGGATATCTCGCTGATCGAGACCCTGCGCTTCGAACCCGGCACCGGTTTCGTGCGGCTGGAAAGACATCTGGCGCGATTGGAGCGGTCGGCGAAGGCGCTCGGCCTGCCGGGAGCGGTAAAGGCGCACGACGCCCTGTTTGCCGCGCTACCCCCCTCTGCCCTGCCGGGTTTCTCCCCCACAGGGGGGGAGGCACAGCAACCGCCGTATCTCCGCATCCGCCTCGAACTCTTCGCCGACGGCCGGATCGACGTGCAGACCGCAGCCTTCGTACCTCTTGCGGCGGATGCCGTCTGGCGCGTCAAGCTCGCGACCACTCGCCTGGCCTCCGACGACCCGCTACTGCGCCACAAGACCTCCCGCCGTGGCCTCTACACTGCGGCCCGCGCCGAATTTCCCGCAAGCGAGGCGGACGAGGTCATCCTGCTCAACGAGCGCGGCGAGCTTTGCGAGGGCACCATCACCTCGTTCTTCCTCGATGACGGCTCCGGCATCCTGAAAACGCCTCCGCTGGCATCGGGCCTGCTTGCGGGGGTGCTGCGGGAAGAGCTGCTGGAGAGCGGCCGGGCCGTCGAAGCTGTGCTGCGCCCCGATGACATCGAAAAGAGCGACGTCCTGGTGGGCAATTCGCTGCGTGGCCTCATCCGGGCACGCCTCGCCTGAGGCTGGAATTACCGGTGCTTCCAACCGGTTAAGAATATCGCCAAGGAATTCCGTAGCAATCTTTATTGTGACAGAAAACTGTGCTCTAGCGCTGACATATTATGCTATGGGGGCCTTCGAGGCCCTTTTTCGAGCGCAAAGCGGCCGCCCCGCAGGAGAACCAAATGGCAGACAGCACCTACCCGGTACATGGCGAAATTACCGGTCCGATCGTGATGATCGGTTTCGGCTCCATCGGTCGCGGCACGCTGCCGCTCATCGAGCGCCATTTCAAGTATGACCGGAACCGGCTGATCGTCATCGAGCCGCGTGAAGATGCCGCCGATGCGGAAATCTATGCGCGCCACGGCGTCCGTCACATCAAGGCACATGTCACGAAGGACAATTACAAGACCCTCCTGAAGCCGCTGCTGACGGAAGGCGAAGGCCAGGGCTTCTGCGTAAACCTCTCGGTGGATACGGGCTCCGTCGACCTCATCAAGCTCTGCCGCAAGCTCGACGTGCTCTATATCGACACGGTGGTCGAGCCCTGGCTCGGCTTCTACTTCGACAAGGGCATGAAGAATGCCGACCGCACGAACTACGCCCTGCGCGAGACGCTGCGCAAGGAGAAGGACAAGAACCCCGGCGGCACCACAGCCATCTCCACCTGCGGCGCCAATCCGGGCATGGTCTCCTGGTTCGTCAAGCAGGCCCTCCTGAACCTCGCCAAGGACCTCGACATCAAGTTCGAAGAGCCTGCGCAGCATGACCGCGAAGGCTGGGCCAAGCTGATGAAGAAGGTCGGCGTCAAGGGCGTCCACATCGCCGAGCGCGATACCCAGCGCACGAAGAACCCGAAGCCCCTCAATACGTTCTGGAACACCTGGTCGGTCGAAGGCTTCATTTCCGAAGGCCTGCAGCCGTCCGAACTCGGCTGGGGCACCCACGAAAAGTGGATGCCGAAGAACGCCAAGAAGCACAAGAAGGGCTGCAAGGCAGCGATCTATCTGGAGCAGCCCGGCGCGAACACCCGCGTGCGCACCTGGTGCCCGACGCCCGGCCCGCAATACGGCTTCCTGGTGACGCACAACGAGTCCATTTCGATTGCCGATTACTTCACGGTACGCGACAAGGACGGTGACGTGACCTACCGGCCGACCTGCCACTACGCCTATCATCCCTGCAACGACGCCGTGCTTTCGCTGCACGAGATGTTCGGCAACGGCGGCAACCAGCAGCCCGTCCTGCACGTTCTCGACGAGAATGAACTGGTGGACGGCGTCGACGAACTCGGCGTCCTGCTCTACGGCCACGACAAGAATGCCTACTGGTACGGCTCGCGCCTCTCGCTGGAGGAGACCCGCCGCATCGCTCCCTACCAGAACGCCACCGGCCTGCAGGTGACGTCGGCCGTGCTGGCCGGCATGGTATGGGCGGTCGAGAACCCGAAGGCCGGCATCGTCGAGGCCGACGAGATCGATTACAAGCGCTGCCTGGAAGTGCAGACGCCCTATCTCGGCCCGGTCGAAGGCCATTACACCGACTGGACCCCGCTCGACGGCCGCCCGGGCCTCTTCCCGGAAGACCTCGACACGAAGGACCCCTGGCAGTTCAAGAACATTCTCGTTCGCTGATCCGCTACCCGTCACCCGCTTCAAAGACGCCCGCGGCCTGCCGCGGGCGTCTTCGCTTTCAATGGGATAATGCCGATCCGCCGGGCTGCGCGTCTTGCTTTCAAAGTCTCTTCGCGGCATGTTCGGGCGAAATGGACGGGTGCTTCGCGCCGGCCACGACCTCGGGAGACTTCAGATGAAACCAATCGCTGTCCTGGGCCTGCTTGCCGCCGCAGCAGCACTCGCTTCCTGCCAGACGGAACGCGCACCGCGCGAGATGCCGACGGCGCACCGCCCGGCTCCGACCGGCGTCGAAGGCGCATGGGTGGACCCGAACGGTATCGTATCGACCTTCGCGGCCGGCACGTTCACGACCCGCACGACCGATACCAACCAGCTCCTGGCATCCGGCACCTACATCAATACCTCGCCGACGCTCGTCGAGATCAACATGACCTCGCTCGTGCGCAACACGCAGTCGAAGGTCAATTGCGCGCTGGTCAGCCAGCAACAGCTGAACTGCACCACCTCCGCCGGTGCACAGTTCTCGCTCGCACGCCGCGCCTGAGACGCGCTGTCCTGGTTACGATCGAGGGGCCGAAAGGCCCCTTTTTCGTTGGCGCACCGATCCGGCAGAGCCGCACGCGCCCGGTTTTTTCTTGAAGTTGCCGCTGACCGGTGAAAACATTCGCCGGCTGGCTGTCATGTTCGCGGTCTATCTGAGATCGGCCAGCGTTCCGTGCTCAGAGGCGCGGCAAACAAGGAGAAGAGGACCATGACGATTTTCCGCTCCGGCCTTCTGGCCGCCTCCCTCATCGCGCTTTCCAGCGGCTCGGCTCTCGCCGACTACGAGCTGCACATCCTGCATATCAACGATCTGCATTCGCGCATCGAGGCCATCAACAAGTACGATTCCACCTGCACGGCGGAGGAAGATGGCAAGAACGAATGCTTCGGCGGCATCGCCCGCGTGAAGACGGCCATCGACAATGCGCGCAAGGCGCTGACCGATGCGAAGGCGAACGTGCTGGTGCTGGATGCCGGCGACCAGTTCCAGGGATCCCTCTTCTACACCACCTACAAGAGCCAGGCCGTCGCCGAATTCATGAACGGCATCGGCTTCGATGCGATGGCGGTCGGCAACCACGAATTCGACGACGGCCCGGAGGAGCTCGCGAAGTTCCTCGACCAGGTGAAGTTCCCGGTCATCTCGGGCAACACGGTCGCCGGCGCCGACACGCCTATCGCCAACCGGATCAAGGGCTATGTCGTCAAGGAGATCGGCGGCGAGAAGGTCGCCGTCGTCTCGGTTCTGGCGACGGATACCGGCGAGACCTCGTCGCCCGGCAAGGGCGTGTTCTTCGAGGACGAGATCACCTACCTCAAGAGCGTCATTCCGACGATCGAAGCCGAGGGCGTCAACAAGATCATCCTGCTTTCCCATGTCGGCTACAAGCGTGACCAGGAAATCGCCGCCGCCGTTGACGGCATCGACGTGATCGTCGGGGGCCATAGCCATACGTTGCTTTCCAGCACCGACGACAAGGCGGCCGGCCCCTATCCCACGCTCGTGAAGAACCCGGCCGGCGTCGAGGTTCCGATCGTGCAGGCCTATGCCTATTCGAAATATCTCGGTGAACTGAAGGTCGTCTTCGACGACGCCGGCAAGGTGAAGGCGGCAAGCGGGGCGCCCCTCCTGCTCGACGCCGCAGTAAAACCGCATACGGGCTTTGCCGCACGCGTGAAGGAACTGGGCGCGCCGATCGAGGAACTGAAGAAGAAGGAGGTCGCCGAGACGGCCGACACCATCGACGGTTCACGCGAGACCTGCCGCGCGCAGGAATGCACCATGGGCAACCTGGTCGCCGATGCCATCCTCGATCGCGTCAAGGCGCAGGGCATATCGATCGCCATCCAGAACGGCGGCGGCCTGCGTGCGTCGATCGACAAGGGCGTCGTCACCATGGGCGAGGTGCTGACCGTGCTGCCCTTCCAGAATTCGCTTGCGACGTTCCAGCTCAAGGGATCCGACGTGATCCTGGCGCTGGAGAACGGGCTCAGCGAGATCGAGGAGGGCGCGGGCCGGTTCCCGCAGGTCTCCGGCCTGAAATACACCTTCGACCGGTCGAAGCCGGCCGGCAGCCGCGTCCTTTCCGCCGAGGTGAAGGAAGGCGAGACCTTCGTCCCGCTCGATCCGGCGAAGACCTACGGCGTCGTCTCCAACAACTATATGCGTGCCGGAGGCGACGGCTATTCGGTCTTCGCAACCGCAGGGCAGAACGCCTACGACTTCGGCCCGAACCTCGAACTGGTCGTTGCGGATTATCTTGCCGCGCACCGCCCCTACAAGCCCTATACCGACGGCCGTATCGCCGAGGTCGCCGCGGCGACAGCGGCGCAACCCGCGTCGGAGGGGGCGAAGACCGCCACTGATGAGACGACAGCCGGGTCGACGCCCGCCGAGGGCGCGTCCGGCACCGCCACCGCCGGCGGCAAACATATCATCGCGCGAGGCGATACGCTGTGGGACATCGCCAAGGCGGCCTATGGCGATGGAACGCTGTGGCACCGTATCGCGGACGCCAACGGCAATCCGCGACCGCGCGCCCTACATATCGGGACGGAACTTTCCATTCCCGGAAAATAAGGACAATTTGTCTCCACATTTTCTGCCGGTCCGGTCTTTTCCGGGCCGGCATTTCTTTTTAGAACCATTCCGAACCGAACGGCCCACCGCCGCGTAGAAGAACAACGACCGAAACCCCGCACGCACAGGACCGAACCATGCAGGACAGCGCTACCGCCAAGCCCACCAGTCATCCGCCCGTCAAGCACGGCAAGGTGGGCGTTCTGCTTGTCAACCTGGGCACGCCCGACGGCACCGACTACACGTCCATGCGCCGCTACCTGAAGGAGTTCCTGACGGACAAGCGCGTCATCGAGTGGCCAAAGATCGCGTGGTATCCGATCCTCTTCGGCATCGTGCTCAACACGCGCCCCGGCAAGGTCGGCAAGGCCTATGAGATGATCTGGAACAAGGACAAGAACGAGAGCTACCTGCGCACCTACACGCGCAGCCAGGCCGAGCTGATGGCCGCCTCGCTCGCCGAACATTCCAACGTCATCGTCGACTGGGCGATGCGCTATGGCCAGCCGTCCATCGCATCGCGCATGGAGGCCCTCCAGAAGCAGGGCTGCGAACGCATCCTGCTCTTCCCGCTCTATCCGCAATATGCAGCCGCGACGACCGCGACGGTCAACGACAAGGCCTTCGAGTTCCTGCTCAAGCAGCGCTGGCAGCCGGCGCTGCGCACCGTACCGCCCTATCACGACGACCCGGCTTATATCGACGCGCTCGCCGTCTCGATCGAAAAGCATCTCGCCACGCTCGATTGGGAGCCGGAACGCGTGCTGACCTCCTTCCACGGCATTCCGCAAAGCTATTTCGACAAGGGCGACCCCTATTACTGCCAGTGCCAGAAGACCGCGCGCCTGCTGCGCGAACGGCTCGGCTGGTCGAAGGAAAAGCTGGTGGTCACCTTCCAGTCCCGCTTCGGGCCGGAAGAATGGCTGCAGCCCTATACGGACAAGACGGTCGAGAAACTGGCGCAGGAGGGCATCAAGCGGATCGCCGTGCTCAATCCCGGCTTCGTTTCCGACTGCTTGGAGACGCTGGAGGAGATCGCCGAGCAGGCCGCTGAAAGCTTCCTGCACAATGGCGGCGAGAAGTTCGCGCATATTCCCTGTCTCAATGACAGTCGCGAAGGCATGGCCGTGCTGGAAACGGTCGTGCGCCGCGAGCTTTCCGGCTGGGTCTGAGCCAGGATAAATCTTCGCCCTGAGCAAATAGACTGGTATCGCGGCACGTATTGCTTACAGTGCGCCGCGATACATGGCTGTCAGGAGAAGAAGAATGAATTTTGCAGGACTGGACATTGTCGTCATCGCCCTCGTGGTGCTGGTGGTCCTCATCCTCTTCGCCGGGATCAAGACGATTCCGCAGGGTTACCAGTACACGGTGGAGCGCTTCGGCCGCTACACCCGCACTCTGCAGCCCGGCCTCAACCTCATCATCCCCTTCATCGATCGCATCGGCGCGAAGATGAACGTGATGGAACAGGTGCTGGATATCCCCACGCAGGAAGTCATCACCCGTGACAATGCCAGCGTCTCGGCCGATGGCGTCGCGTTCTACCAGATTCTCAATCCGGCCCAAGCGGCCTATCAGGTCGCCAACCTGGAAAACGCCATCCTCAACCTCACCATGACCAACATCCGCTCGGTCATGGGCTCGATGGATCTGGACGAGCTTTTGTCCAATCGTGACGTTATCAACGACAAGCTGCTGCGCGTCGTCGATGAAGCGGCCAATCCGTGGGGTATCAAGATCACCCGCGTCGAGATCAAGGACATCGCGCCGCCGAAGGATCTGGTCGATTCGATGGGCCGGCAGATGAAGGCCGAGCGCGAGAAGCGCGCGCAGGTTCTGGAAGCCGAAGGCGCCCGCAACGCGCAGATCCTGCGCGCGGAAGGCGCCAAGCAGTCCGCGATCCTCGAGGCCGAAGGCCAGCGCGAAGCCGCCTTCCGTGACGCCGAAGCACGCGAACGCCTTGCCGAAGCCGAAGCGAAGGCGACGAAGATGGTATCGGAAGCCATTGCCGCCGGCGACGTGCAGGCGATCAACTACTTCGTCGCGCAGAAATACACCGAAGCCATGGCCGCGATCGGCAAGGCGCCGAACTCGAAGATCGTGCTGATGCCGATGGAGGCATCGTCGCTCATCGGCTCGCTCGGCGGCATCGGCGCCATCGCCAAGGAAGTGTTCGGAAACGGCCCTGCTGCGGCCGGCGGCAATCCGCAGCGTGCACGCCAGACGACTCCTGCGACGACCACGACCGCCGCTACACCCGCCTTCCGTAACCCCTTCGACACGCCGCAGGGAAGCTGAGCATGATCCAGCGCATCGTCACCGAGCTTGGCCCCTGGGCGTGGTGGGTGCTCGGCATCGTCCTCCTGATCCTCGAAGTGCTGCTGCCCGGCGTCTTCCTCGTCTGGATCGGCATTGCCGCCATCATAACGGGCGCGCTGTCGCTTCTCCTGTGGGGTGAGGCTTTCTGGGTCTGGCAGGTGCAATGGCTGGTCTTTGCCGTTCTGTCGCTGGTCGCGGCCGTCCTTGGCCGGCGCATCGTCAGCCGTAGCGACACGGCGAGCGACCAGCCCTACCTGAACCAGCGAGGCCAGAGCCTCGTCGGCCGCACCGCCACGCTCGAGCACCCCATCGCCGAAGGACGCGGCCGCATCCGGCTGGACGATACGATGTGGAGTGTGCAGGGACCGGACCTGCCGATCGGCACGCGCGTGCGCGTCACGGCCAGCAATGGCCGTGACCTCACCGTCGAGGTGGCCTGAGCCTCAGGCGACGCCGATCCGCAGGAGATCGTGGAAATGCACGATGCCGACGGGGCGAAACGCCTCGTCGGTCACGATCAGCGCCGAGATATTGTGCTGGTTGAGAAGCGCCAGCGCCGATGTCGCGAGCGTGCCCGGCTTCACGGTCTTCGGACTGCGCGTCATCACTTCGTCGACGATGAGTTCGGAGAGATTGCGCGACAGGTTGCGGGCAATGTCGCCATCCGTGACGATCCCCACGAGAAGGCCCTCGTCATTGACGACGCCGACACAGCCGTAGCGCTTCTGCGCCAGCATCAGCACCGCATCCGGCATCGACGTGCCGAGCCCCACCAGCGGGATGTTTTCGCCGCTGTGCATGATATCGCCCACGTAAGAGAGGCTCGCGCCCAGCTTGCCGCCGGGATGGAACGTCTTGAAATCGACGGCCGTGAAGCCGCGCGCCTCCAGAAGCGCCACAGCGATCGCATCGCCCAGCGACAGCTGCATGAGCGTCGATGTCGTCGGCGCGAGCCCATGCGGGCAGGCTTCCTGAACCTTGGGCAGCAGCAAAACCGTATCGGCCTCGCGCGCCAGCGCCGAGCGCTCGCCTGACGTCATGGCGATCAGCGGGATCGAGAAGCGGCGCGAATAGGAAACGATGCCCTGAAGCTCTGCCGTCTCACCACTCCAGGAGAGCGCCAGGATGACATCGTCACGGCCGATCATGCCGAGGTCGCCATGGTTGGCTTCGACGGGGTGGACGAAGAAGGAGGGCGTACCGGTGGAGGCCAGGGTTGCGGCGATCTTCACGCCGATATGCCCGGACTTGCCGATGCCGGTGACGATGACCCGGCCTGCAATGCTGCCGATCAACCGCACGGCCTCGCAGAACGCATCGTGCAGATCGCCCTGCAACGCCGTTGAAAGGGCAAGCAGCCCCGCCTTTTCCGTCTCAACGGTCCTCAGCGCAGAGGCAATAGCGCCCTCGCCATCAACATTTGCCTGTCTCTTGATCATGGCGCCTCGTTAGCGTTTTTGTCCGAACCTGTCCATGCAGAACCTTGCAGCGCCTGAGCCGCCACGGAAACCAAGCGTTAACCATGGTGATTTACGTTCGCTTAGGAATTCGAGAATCGCAGGGCCGATCATGGCGAAGGCACAGCTACAGGCACGCGGGACCCCGTGGTCACGCCCGACACGGCGTCTGGCCGCGTTGCTGCTTGCCGGCACCGTGCTTGCAACCATGCCGGCGATGGCCCAGCAAAAGGTCGTCCCCGCGTCGAGCGCCTTTCAGGACCCGCTGGCCTCGACTGACACGGAAACCGATACGGACACGAGCGCGACGGGCAGCACATCCGGTACGCCTGGGACCACCGGTGCGATACCGGCGCGCGCGCCCATGTCCGACGAGGATGCGGCCCGACTGGTGGAGACGACACCTGGCGAAAACGGCGCGTTCCTGCCGGCCGAACGTCGCACCGAGCGGCTGAACCAGCGCGAGGCCGACCTCGACAATGTGCGCAGCAATTTCGGCAATCCCTATGACCCGATCGGTATCCGCCTCGGCACCTTCATCCTGAAGCCCTCGCTTTCGCAGGGCATCAACCACGAAAAGACCAAGACCGGCTCCGTCTCGACAAGCCGTTCCTTCTGGCAGACGGGCCTGAAGGGGTCGCTTACCTCCGATTGGTCGCGCCATCAGCTGACGATCGATGCCGAGGGTATACACCAGCGCAATATCAGCGGCACCGGCGAAACCGAGCCCAAGGTCAATGTCAATGCCGACCTGCGGCTCGACCTCAGCAACGACACGATCGCCAACCTGACCGCCGGCTACGCGTTCGAGCGCGAAAGCTCCAGCGATCCCAACGCGATCAACGGCGCCACGACCCAGTCCGGCGTGCATAAATTCGCCGCCGGCGCGAGCCTGAAGCGCGATTTCGGCCTTATCCGCGGCACGATCAGCGCGGATTTCGACCGCGAGGTCTACGGCGACGCAGCACTTCAGGACGGCAGCAAGTTGGATCTCTCGGACCGCAACTTCTCGGCGGGAACGCTGACCGGTCGTGTCGGCTATGCGCTGTCGCCTGCCCTGATCCCCTATCTCGAAGCCTCGGTCGGTCGGTCGTTCTATGATCAGAAGCGGGATTCGCTCGGCTACGAACGCTCTGCCCTCACCCTCGGCGGCCGCGCAGGCGTGGAAGTCGATCTCGGCGAAAAGCTGCGCGGCGACCTAGGCCTCGGCTACAAGCGCGCGTCGTTCGATGACAGTCGCCTTGCCACACTCCAGGGCATCGCGCTGGACGGCGCCGTGTTCTGGTCGCCGCAGCGCGGTACCGATCTGCGGCTTGGCCTGCGCACGGAGCTGGAGCCGTCGACCGCCCCCGGACAGAGCGGCTATGTCGAATATACGACCGATGCGACCCTGACCCACGAACTGCGGGATAACCTCGTGGCACGGCTGACCGGCGCCTATACGTGGCGCGACTTCAAGTCCGCGACGGTCATCCCCAACCAGAGCGTCTACCTTGCGGGTGCGGGCCTGACATGGAACCTCAACCGCTGGCTCGCGCTCACGGGCGACGTCTCCTACGAACTGACCCGCCAGCGTGGTGCGGACGATACCGGCATCACGCGTGCCGGCATCGGTCTCGTCTTGCGTCGCTGAGCCTTATTTCAGACCCGCGACGAGCTCCTTCAGCGGCCCCTCGACCGAAGGACGAATATCGGCGCGCGCCAGCGCAAACGCGATATTGGCCAGGATGAAGCCATCCTTGGCACCACAGTCATAGGTCTCGCCGCGGAAATGGTAGGCGGCGAACTTCTGTTCGGTCGCAAGCTTCACCATGGCGTCGGTCAGCTGGATCTCGTTGCCCGCGCCGCGCTCCTGCGTCGACAGGATCGGGAAGATTTCCGGCTGAAGAATGTAGCGGCCGTTGATGAAGAAGTTGGAGGGCGCGGTGCCCTTCGGCGGCTTCTCGACCATCTCGGTGATGGCAAAGCCCTCGCCGACCTTCTCGCCGACGCCGACGATACCGTATTTGTGCGCCTGGTCCGGCGCGCATTCCTCGACGGCGATGACATTGGCACCGCTGTGTTCGAACAGCTCGACCATGCCCTTCATGCAGCCCTTTTCGGCCTTCATGATCATATCGGGGAGAAGCAGCGCGAAAGGCTCGTTGCCGACCAATTCGCGCGCGCACCACACCGCATGGCCAAGGCCGAGCGGCTCCTGTTGGCGCGTGAAGCTCGTCGAGCCCGCAACCGGCAGGATGCTTTCCAGAAGCGTGAGCTCGGCGGTCTTGTTGCGCTGGCGCAGCGTCTGCTCCAGCTCGACCTGGATATCGAAATAATCCTCGATGACGGCCTTGGAGCGGCCCGTCACGAAAATGAGGTGCTCGATGCCGGCGTCCAGCGCTTCATCCACCACGTATTGGATCACCGGCTTGTCCACCACGGTCAACATTTCCTTCGGCACGGCCTTGGTGGCCGGAAGGAAGCGGGTGCCGAGACCGGCCACCGGGAAGACTGCTTTGCGAACCTTGCGTGTCTGCGACATTTTTCACCTCGTTGAGCCAGTTGCCCTCATGGCTAGCCATCACTGTGCCGGAATAGTGTCCAATTGCTATTTTTTTGCAAAGAGAGACGGGGCAAAAGTTTGATGGTAAAGAATTTGTTGACTTCGTTTTTATAAGTTTGCGTCCTCGCCGGTGGTTCCCGGCCACCGAACCGAAATTTGAAAACGGAAACAGCTGATGACACAGAATCTCAAAACCGTTCTGCGCCGATCCGCGCTCACCCTCCTCCTCTCGGCCGGCCTTTTTGCCCAGACCGCGGTCGCACATGCGGATGCGCGCTTCCAGAAGTGGATCGCCGATTTCTATCAGACAGCAGCAGAGGCGGGCATCAGCAAATCGACCTACCAGCAGGCCTTTGCCGGCATCAAGACGCCCGATCCGGACGTGCTGGAGAAGGCCGCGTACCAGCCGGAATTCAAGCACCAGATCTGGGATTACCTCGACTCCCGCGTCAATCCCTACACGGTGCGCATCGGCCGTGAAATGGCCAAGAAGCATGCCCGCACGCTCGCGGCGGTCGAACGTCATTTCGGTGTGGACCGCAACATCCTGCTTGCCATCTGGTCGATGGAATCGAACTACGGCGCTGTGCTGGCCAAGGACGACCGGCTGCACTACGTGCCGCGCGCGCTCGCAACGCTCGCCTACGCAGACAAGAAGCGGGCGAAATATGCGCGCACACAGCTGATCGCCGCCCTCAAGATCATCCAGCGCGGCGACATTGCCGCACGGGACATGACCGGCTCCTGGGCCGGCGCGATGGGGCACACGCAGTTCATCCCGACAAGCTATATGCTCTATGCGGTGGATGCCGACGGCAACGGCCATCGCGACATCTGGAACTCCATCCCCGACGCGCTCGCGACCGCGGCCAACCTTCTGGCCAAGAACGGCTGGCAATCGGGCAAGACCTGGGGCTACGAGATCGTCGTGCCGCCGGGTGGCGGCAAATATTCCGGCCAGACCAAGACGCTCGCACAGTGGGCGAAGCTCGGTTTCACGCGGCCGGGCGGCAGCGGCTTCAAGAACGGCTCGGACCGGGCGGAGCTGAAGATGCCGGCCAATGGCGGGCCGGGCTTCCTGATGACCAAGAACTTCTTCGTCATCAAGCGCTACAACGCCTCGGATTCCTACGCGATGGGCGTCGGCATGCTCGCCGACCAGATCGCCGGCTACGGTGGCGTCAAGCAGCGTTGGCCGCGGCCCGACGGCACGCTCGACATCACCGAGAAGTTCGAACTCCAGACGCGCCTGAAGGAACTCGGCTATTACGACGGCGAGGTCGACGGCAACTTCGGCTCCGGCTCGAAGGCCGCCATCCAGGCCTTCCAGAACCGCATGGGCCTGCCCGCCGATGGCGAGCCGAGCCAGAAGGTCCTGCGCGCGCTCCAGCGTTGAAAATGGCTACGATCCCGCATGAGGGGCGCTTCGGCGCCCCTTTTTGCTTTCCCTCGCCACCGGCATTTGCCATCATGCCGCCATCGACCGCCGGCAGAATGCGTAGAAATCGCGGAGCCCTGCAATGAGCATGACGATCCGGATCATCCGCCTCGGGCTTGCCCTCGCCGTCTCCGCAAGCCTCGCAGCCCCCATGGCGACGCCCGCAGGCGCGCAGGAACGTGTCGAGCGCAGATCGATCCTCGAATTCCTCTTCGGCAAAAAGAAGCCCAGGGAAGTCGCGCCCGAACCGACCATTCGCAAACCCCGCGCCGCCGTCAGGAAAAAGCGCCCGGCAACGACGGTGGCGAAGAGCCCGGAACCCGCACCGGTGGAAAAGCTGGCGGACGCGAAGGTCGTGCTCGTCGTCGGCGACTTCATTGCCGGCAGCCTCGGTGACGGCCTGATCGAGGCCTTCAAGACAACCCCCGGCATCATCGTCGACAAGCGCACGAACGGCTCCTCCGGCCTTGTGCGCGACGATTATTACGACTGGCCCAACTCGCTGCCCGGCCTTATCGCGGAAACGAAACCGGCGCTCGTCGTGATCAGCCTGGGCGCAAACGACCGGCAGCAAATGACGATTGCAGGCGAGAAGGAGAAATTCCGCTCCGACGCCTGGACGAAGGAATATGAAAGCCGGGTCGAGCGGATCGCCGCCATCGCGCATGAGGGCAACAAGCCGACGCTCTGGATGGGCATGCCGGCCTTCCAGTCCTCCGCGCTCACCGCCGACATGACGACACTGAACGGCATCTATCGCGCCAGTGCCGAAAAGACTGGCGGAACCTTCGTCGATATATGGGACGGCTTCGTCGACGAGGCCGGCAAGTTCGTGACCTCGGGCTCCGATATCAACGGCCAGCAGGTTCGCCTGCGCGGCTCCGACGGCATCAATTTCACGCCCGCCGGCAAACGCAAGCTCGCCTTCTATGTGGAAAAGGAAATCCGCCGGATCCTGGGCGATGCGGCGGCCGACGGCCCGAGCCTGCAGAACGACCTGAAAGACCTCGTCGTCGCCACGCCGCCGGTCGATGCCGAGATCACCAAGACTCAGCCGATCAGCCTCTCCGACCCGTCGCTCGACGGTGGTACCGCGCTTCTGGGCGGGGCGGCCATCAAGGGGAACGGCAAGAGCCTGAGGGAGAAGCTGGTCGACAAGGGCGAGACTGCCGATGCCCCACTCGGCCGTGTGGACGATTTCCGCCTCAACAAGACCGCGACGCCCTGAACCAGGAAATGGCTGCGGTCATCTTGTCATGACCGCAGCGGGATCCGTGGATACCCTTATCCCGAATAGTCGGGAGCGCGGCTTTCTTGCGCGCTCCCGTTTACCTTAACGCGGCAGCGTGGTCGTGCCCATCAGCGCCTCGTCGATCGCGCGTGCGGCCTGACGGCCTTCGCGGATCGCCCAGACGACGAGCGACTGGCCGCGGCGCACGTCGCCAGCCGTCCAGAGCTTGTCGACCGAGGTCTTGTAGTCGCGGTCATTGGCGATGACGTTCGACGAGCCGCGCTTGTCGGTGTTGATCGCAAGCTTGTCGCCGAGATCCTTCAGCACGCTGTCGGTGAAGGGGCCGCGGAAACCGATGGCGATGAAGGCGAGATCCGCCTTGATGATGAACTCCGTGCCGGCGATCGGCTTGCGGCGATCGTCCACCTGGCAGCACTTCACGCCCGTCAGCACGCCATCTTCATCGCCGACGAATTCGAGCGTACCGACCTGGAACTCGCGCACGGCGCCTTCGGCCTGCGAGGAGGAGGTGCGCATCTTCGTCGCCCAGAACGGCCAGACGGCAAGCTTGTCTTCCTTTTCCGGCGGCTGCGGACGGATGTCGAGCTGCGTGACCTTCACCGCTCCCTGGCGGAACGCCGTGCCGACGCAGTCCGATGCGGTGTCGCCGCCGCCAACGACGACGACATGCTTGCCGCCCGCCAGGATAGGCTCGGACGGCCAGCCGACGCTGTCGACGTTCTCCCGCCCGACGCGGCGGTTCTGCTGCACCAGATAGGGCATGGCATCGTGCACCCCGGCGAAATCGACGCCGGGAATGCCGGCATCGCGCGGGGTCTCGGAGCCGCCGCAATAGAGCACGGCATCATGCTCGGCGAACATCTCGTCCATCGGCTTGTCGACGCCGACATTGACGCCGTAGTGGAACGTCACGCCCTCACCGCGCATCTGGTCGACGCGACGGTCGATGAAGTTCTTCTCCATCTTGAAGTCCGGGATGCCGTAGCGCAGCAGGCCGCCGGCCTTGGATTCGCGCTCGTAGAGGTGCACTTCGTGGCCGGCGCGGGCGAGCTGCTGGGCAGCAGCCATGCCGGCAGGACCGGAACCGATGACGGCAACCTTCTTGCCCGTCTTCACCGTGGCCGGCTGCGGCACGATATAGCCCATCTCGTAGGCCTTGTCGGCAATCGCCTGCTCGACGGTCTTGATGGAAACCGGCGCATCTTCAAGATTCAGCGTGCAGGCCTCCTCGCAGGGTGCGGGGCAGACGCGGCCGGTGAATTCCGGGAAGTTGTTGGTCGAATGCAGGTTGCGGATCGCCTCTTCCCAGTTGCCGTTATAGACGAGGTCGTTCCAGTCCGGGATCTGGTTGTGCACCGGACACCCGGTCGGACCGTGGCAGTAGGGAATGCCGCAATCCATGCAGCGCGCGGCCTGCTTCTGCACCTCGGCATCCGACATCGGGATGGTGAATTCGCGGAAATGGCGGATGCGGTCGGAGGCCGGCTGATACTTCGCCACCTGCCGGTCGATTTCCATGAAACCAGTTACCTTGCCCACTTCAATAATCCTTGCTCAGAGCGGGGCGCCCGCAGGCCCCCAGTACCAGTAGGCGGCTCCAACCACCAAACCCAGTACGATGAATTCGATCCTGATCTCGCCGTTCACGAGGGTCGCGATCCCCGGGACCGCGACTGCCAAGCCCAGCGAAATCAGCCGGTGAAGGGTGGTGAACCGCTGCCTCACTCGGCAGCGACCCCCATCCTCATGCGCTCCATCTCTTCGAGCGCGCGGCGGTACTCGACCGGCATCACCTTGCGGAATTTCGGACGATAATCGGCCCAGTGGTCGAGGATCTCCTTGGCCCGCGGCGAACCCGTATAGTGCAGGTGGTTCGAGACGAGCTGATAAAGCCGCTCCTCGTCATGGCGCGTCATGTCGTCGGACACGTCGACCATGCCCTTGTGCATGAGGTCGCCGCCATGGTGGTGCAGCTTCTCCAGCATGTCGTCTTCTTCCGGCACAGGCTCGAGTTCGACCATCGCCATGTTGCAGCGACGCGCGAAATCGCCGGCCTCGTCAAGCACATAGGCGACACCACCCGACATGCCGGCCGCGAAGTTGCGCCCCGTCTGGCCGATGACGACGACGACACCGCCCGTCATGTACTCGCAGCCGTGGTCGCCCACGCCCTCGACGACCGCGACCGCACCGGAGTTGCGCACGGCGAAACGTTCGCCAGCCACGCCGTTGAAGTAGCACTCGCCTGCAATCGCGCCGTAGAGCACGGTATTGCCGACGATGATCGATTCATGCGGCACCGCACGGTTGTTTTCCGGCGGACGCACGACGATGCGGCCACCCGACAGGCCCTTGCCGACATAGTCGTTGCCGGCACCGACCAGATCGAAGGTGATGCCGCGGGCAAGGAACGCTGCGAAGGATTGGCCGGCCGTGCCGTGCAGCTTCACGGAGATCGTATCGTCTTTCAGGCCCTTGAAGCCATAGCGCTTGGCCACTTCGCCCGAGAGCATCGCGCCGGCCGAACGGTCGACGTTCTTGATGTCGACCTCGAAGGCGACGGGCGTCTTGGATTCAAGCGCCGGCTTCGCCTGCTCGATGAGCTTGCGGTCGAGGATGTCGTGGATCGGATGGTTCTGCCGCTCGGTCCAGTAGGTCGCCTCCTTCGGCGCGTCCACCTTGTGGAAGATGCGCGAGAAGTCGAGACCATTGGCCTTCCAGTGCGAGATCATCTTCTCCTTTTCGAGCAGTTCGGAGGCGCCGATGATCTCGTTCAGCGAACGCACGCCGAGCGAGGCCAGGATTTCGCGCACCTCTTCGGCCACGAAGAAGAAGTAGTTGATGACGTGTTCGGGCGTGCCCTTGAAACGCTTGCGCAGAACCGGGTCCTGCGTGGCGACCCCTACCGGACAGGTGTTGAGGTGGCACTTGCGCATCATGATGCAGCCGGCCGCAATCAGCGGCGCGGTGGCAAAACCGAATTCGTCGGCGCCCAGCAGCGCGCCGATGACGACGTCACGGCCGGTCTTCAGGCCGCCATCGACCTGCAAGGCGATGCGCGAACGCAGCTTGTTGAGCACCAGCGTCTGGTGCGTCTCGGCAAGGCCGATCTCCCAGGGAGAGCCGGCATGCTTCAACGAGGTGAGCGGCGAAGCACCGGTGCCGCCGTCGAAGCCCGCGACCGTGATATGGTCCGCGCGCGCCTTGGCGACCCCGGCAGCGACCGTGCCGACGCCGACCTCCGAGACGAGCTTCACCGAGATATCGGCCTCGGGATTGACGTTCTTCAGGTCGTAGATGAGCTGGGCCAGGTCTTCGATCGAGTAGATGTCATGGTGCGGCGGCGGCGAGATGAGGCCGACGCCGGGCGTGGAGTGACGGGTCTTGGCGACCGTCGCATCCACCTTATGGCCGGGCAGCTGACCGCCTTCACCGGGCTTGGCTCCCTGCGCGACCTTGATCTGGAGCATGTCGGCGTTGACGAGATATTCCGTCGTCACACCGAAGCGGCCCGATGCGATCTGCTTGATCGCCGAACGCTCGGGATTGGACGAACCATCCGGCAGCGGCAGGTAGCGATCGCTCTCCTCGCCGCCCTCGCCGGTGTTCGACTTGCCGCCGATCCGGTTCATGGCCACCGCCAGCGTCGTATGCGCCTCGCGCGAGATCGAACCGAAGGACATGGCGCCCGTCGAGAAGCGCTTGACGATATCGGCCGCGGACTCGACCTCATCGATGGAGATGGGCTTGCGACCCGCCGCTTCCGCGCTCTTGATGGAGAACAGGCCGCGGATCGTGTTCATGCGCAACGACGAGGCATTCACCAGTTCGGCGAATTCCTTGTAGCGATCGGCAGCATTGCCGCGCACCGCATGCTGCAGCGAGGCGATGACGTCGGGCGTCCAGGCATGTTCCTCGCCGCGCATGCGATAGGCGTATTCACCGCCGATATCGAGTGTGTTGGCGAGCAGCGGATCGCGCCCGAAGGCCGCCTTGTGCCGGTTGAAGGTCTCCCGGGCGATCTGCTCCAGGCCGACGCCTTCGATGGTGGTCGCCGTACCGAAGAAGAACTTGTCGACCAGTTCGGACGACAGCCCGATGGCGTCGAAGATCTGCGCGCCGCAATAGGACTGGTAGGTCGAAATGCCCATCTTGGACATGACCTTGAGGATGCCCTTGCCGATCGCCTTGATGTAGCGGTAGACGACTTCCTCGGCATCCACTTCCTTCGGGAACTCGCCGCGCTTGTGCATGTCGGTGAGCGTGTCGAAGGCGAGGTAAGGGTTGATCGCTTCCGCGCCATAGCCGGCGAGCAGGCAGAAATGGTGCACCTCACGCGGCTCGCCCGTCTCGACGACGAGACCGACCGAGGTGCGAAGGCCCTTGCGGATCAGGTGATGGTGCACGGCCGCCGTTGCGAGCAGTGCGGGGATCGCCACGCGGTCCGGACCGATCTGCCGGTCGGACAGAACGATGATGTTGTAGCCGCTAGTAACGGCCTGCTCGGCGCGCTCGCACAGCCGCTCCAGCATTTCCGGCATGCCGTCGGCGCCACGCGCCACGTCATAGGTGAAGTCCAGCGTCTTGGTGTCGAAGAGATCCTCGACATGGCCGATGGAGCGGATCTTTTCGAGATCGCCGTTGGTAAGGATCGGCTGACGCACTTCCATGCGCTTGGCCTTGGCCGCACCGCCATGATCGAGGATGTTCGGCCGCGGACCGATGAAGGAAACGAGGCTCATGACCAGTTCCTCGCGGATCGGGTCGATGGGCGGGTTCGTCACCTGCGCGAAGTTCTGCTTGAAGTAGGTGTAGAGCAGCTTGGTCTTGTCGGACATCGCCGAGATCGGTGTATCCGTGCCCATGGAGCCGATCGCCTCCTGCCCCGTCGTCGCCATGGGCGACATCAGGAGCTTGGTGTCTTCCTGGGTATAGCCGAAAGCCTGCTGGCGGTCGCGCAGCGACACGTCGCGGCGCAGCGCCCGCGGCTCGACCGGGCCGAGATCCTCGAGGATGATCTGGGTGTTGTCCAGCCAGTCACGATAGGGGTGCTTGGCGGCGAGCGAGGACTTCACCTCCTCATCGGAGATGATGCGGCCTTCTTCCATGTCGATGAGCAGCATCTTGCCGGGCTGGAGGCGCCACTTCTTGATGATGCTCTCTTCCTTGACCGGCAGCGTGCCGGCTTCGGAGGCGAGGATGACGCGGTCGTCATCCGTCACGAGATAGCGAGCCGGACGCAGGCCGTTGCGGTCCAGCGTCGCGCCGATCTGCTTGCCATCGGTGAAGGCGACGGCAGCCGGGCCGTCCCACGGCTCCATCAGGGCGGCGTGGTACTCGTAGAACGCCTTGCGCTCGGGGCTCATCAGCTGGTTGCCGGCCCAGGCCTCGGGGATGAGCATCATCACCGCATGGGCCATGGAATAGCCGCCGCGAACAAGGAATTCGAGCGCGTTGTCGAAACAGGCGGTATCCGACTGCCCCTCGTAGGAGATCGGCCAGAGCTTGGTGATGTCTTCACCGAAGAGCGGCGAGGAAACGGAGGCCTGGCGGGCCGCCATCCAGTTGACGTTGCCGCGCAGCGTGTTGATCTCGCCGTTATGCGCGACCATGCGATAGGGATGCGCGAGCTTCCACGACGGGAAGGTGTTGGTCGAGAAGCGCTGGTGCACGAGGGCAACGGCCGATTCGAAGCGCGGGTCGGCGAGGTCCTTGTAATAGGCGCCGACCTGATAGGCCAGGAACATGCCCTTGTAGACGATGGTCGTCGCGGAGAGCGAGACCGGATAGAAGTTGCTCTCCTCGCCTTCATATTCGTCGTAGATGCGGTTGGAGATCACCTTGCGCAGCGTGAAGAGACGGCGCTCGAACTCGTCGCTCGTCGCGGCTTCACGGCCGGCGCCGATGAAGACCTGAACGTGGCGCGGTTCGGTGGCGGCGATCTCGGGCGCCTTGGAGAGCGAGGAGTTGTCGACCGGCACGTCACGGAAGCCGAGAAGAACCTGCCCCTCCTCCGCGACGACGTCCGCGATGACCTTCTTGAAATAGTCGACCAGCTTCTCGTCCTGCGGCATGAAGATGTGGCCGACGGCGTATTCGCCTGCCTTGGGCAGCGTGACGCCCTGCTTGGCCATCTCCTCGCGGAAGAAGCGGTCCGGAATCTGTACGAGAATGCCCGCACCGTCGCCCATCAACGGGTCGGCGCCGACGGCACCGCGATGCGTCAGGTTTTCGAGCATGAAAAGCCCGTCCTGGACGATCTGGTGCGACTTCTTGCCTTTCAGATGCGCAACGAAACCGACGCCGCAGGCATCGTGCTCATTGCGCGGATCGTAGAGTCCTTGTTTCTTTGGCAGGCCCAGGGCGGAAGCGCGCGTTTTGGCGCCCGTCGCAGTCTTCGTCTGCGCCCGGGTCTGCCGATAAGCATGTGCTTGGGTCTTCACCATGTCTCTCTCCTGTCGCCTGCGTTTCGCCGGCTTCTGCTTCCACCCACATGGCCGCGGCCTGCGTTTCGGCAAGCCTCGGCCATGACTGTCTGTTCCTGAGCGTGACGCGGTCAAACAAGACGACCGATCAGCTTGTGATCATCGGACCGTCCTGGGCGGCGGGGCGTTCTGGAGAGTGGCTCTCCCGGCCCGTTGCCTCTGCCCCGGCCTCGTGGGAGGGGCGTCGCTCGGTCTCTTGACCGAAATAGGACAGCAACCCTGTCCTATTTCATGTGCTCTATGCCAGAAACGCCCTTGGGCTGCAAGGCCATCATGCCAAATAAACACGACCTTATGAAGAAAAATTGCCGCCTTCCGCGAAAGGCCGAAATTAAATTACGGCATGGCGTCACATTGTTTCCGTTCGTTTCATTTTCCAGGGATGGCGTGTCGCCGGATCAAGGCGCCGATTGATCGCCCTCGTTTCTGCATTATGGTCTCCGCAGCTTCCAATGGCACAGAGATTCCAATGTTTTTCGCTTCCGACAACTGGGCCGGCGCCCATCCCGACATCGCACAGAGCCTGGTGGACGCGGCCCAAGGCTTCGCCCCGGCCTACGGCACCAGCGACCTCGACAAGCATGTGGAAAAGACGTTCTCGGAGATTTTCGAGCGCGAGGTGGCCGTGTTCTTCGTCGGCACCGGCACGGCAGCGAACTCGCTCGCCCTGGCGAGCTTCAACAGGCCGGGCGGCCAGATCTTCTGCCACCGCGAGGCCCATATAAATGTCGATGAATGCAACGCGCCCGAATTCTTCGCAACCGGCGCCAAGCTCGTGCCCGTCGATGGCCCGGCAGGCAAGATCGCGCCGGAGGCGCTCGCCGCCGCCATCGGCCGCTTCCCACCAAATTTCGTGCATGGCGGCCAGCCGATGGCGGTCAGCATGACGCAGGCGACCGAAGCCGGCACGGCCTACACGCTGGACGAGATCGCGGCCCTGTCCGATATCGCCAGGAAAGCCGGGCTCCCGCTCCATATGGACGGCGCCCGCTTTGCCAATGCGCTCGTGCATCTGGGGGCGAGCCCTGCGGAGATGACCTGGAAACGCGGCGTCGACATCCTCTCCTTCGGCGGCACGAAGAACGGCTGCTGGTGTGCGGAGGCTCTGGTCCTCTTCGACACATCGAAGGCCCAGCAGATGCATTTCCTGCGCAAGCGCTCCGCCCAGCTCTTTTCCAAGTCGCGCTTCATCGCCGCGCAATTCGACGCCTATTTCCGGAATGATTTGTGGCTGACCCTCGCCCGCCATTCCAATGGCATGGCGAACCGCCTCGCCGACGGCTTTGCCGCCTCCGACAAGGCCCGCCTTGCCTGGCCGACCGGATCGAACGAGCTCTTCGCCATCGTCAGCAACGATGCCCTGAAGACGCTGCGGGAGAAGGGTGCGGCCTTTTACGACTGGCCCGCCGGCCCAGCGGTGAAAGCCACCATGCGCGAGGACGAGACCCTGGTCCGCCTCGTCACGAGCTTCGCGACCCGCGAGGCGGATGTGGACGCCTTCCTCTCGGCTCTCTGATACGAAAAAAGGCGGCGCCTTGCGGCACCGCCCTCTTCATTCCGATAAATCCGGCCGATAAAACCCGGCTTAGTTGCTCTGGGCTTCGATCTGCTTGGTTTCGCGGTTGACGGCCGCAATCTCGATCCGGCGCGGCTTGGCGGCTTCCGGAATCTCGCGAAGGAGATCGATGTGGAGAAGGCCGTTCTTCAGCGAAGCAGCGCGCACTTCCACATGATCGGCGAGCTGGAAGCGGCGCTCGAAGGCGCGCTTGGCAATGCCGCGATAGAGATACTGGCTGTCATCGGCCGTTTCGTCTTTCTTTTCGCCCTTGACGGTCAGCGCATGTTCGCGCGCTTCGATCGAAAGCTCGCTTTCATCGAAGCCGGCAACGGCCATGGTGATGCGGTAGGTGTCTTCGCCGGTGCGCTCGATATTGTAGGGCGGGTAGGTCTGGGCCTGGTCAGGCTGGCCGAGACTGTCGAGCATGGTGAAGAGACGGTCGAAACCGACGGTGGAACGGTAGAGGGGGGAGAAATCGACGTGACGCATGGTGTCCTCCTTCAGAGCAACGGTTGCGATCTTTCTGAAGGCTGCCCCTGATTTCCGAAGGGTCAGCCCGGTTCATCCGGTCCGCGCCCCATTCTGGCGACGAAGACCTCGACGGGCCCTTTCGGCGCCCGTGACGATGAGATGGGAACGGTTTTTGGCCCGTTCAAGAGGTTGCCGTGGCCTCGAAGGCCGCCATCCGAATTTTTTCCGGCATGAACGGCGGATGAACACGCACTTCGGATATCGTTCAGCTTGGCCCTGCTAGAAACGCAACATCGGAAGCGAAAGCTTTCGAAGACCGGGGTGCAACGTCCCTTCCGCCCTGGTTAAATTGTGCCGGCTGCATGTGTGCCACCCCCGTTGCCACATGCATCCGGCTTTTTTCTTTGACGGCTCAAGACCAAGCGCCTATCCATCCTGTAGCAACCTCGAGACCGCCTGCCCGATGGATTCGATCCTCCACGCCAGCACCGACAATCCCGTTCCCGAGAACCATTTTGCCGGTTTCCTCGAAGGGCGCGGCGGCGTGAAGATCCGTTACGCCGTGTTTCGCTCCAGCACGCGGGAGGCGAAAGGCACGGTCGTTCTGTTGCAGGGCCGCAGCGAATGCATCGAGAAATATTTTGAGACGATCAACGACCTCACCGCCCGCGGCCTGTGGGTCGCGACATTCGACTGGCGCGGCCAGGGCGGCTCGGACCGCCTGATCGCAGGCAACCGGGCCGGGCATGTCGCCCGCTTCTCCGACTATGAGGCGGACCTCTCGCTCTTTCTTGAAAAGATCGTGCTGCCGGACGCCCGCCTGCCCTTCTTCATCGTCGCCCACTCGACGGGCGCGCTGGTCGCGCTCTCGCAGGCGCCGAGCCTGGAAAACCGCATCGAACGCATGGTGCTGGCCTCGCCCTTCATCGCGCTCGACGGACAGACGATGAGCCAGCGCAAGATTTCCATCATCGCGCGGCTCGCCTCCTGGTCCGGGCTTGGCAAGCGCACCTTCCGCAAGGGCGATCCCGGGCTCGACTTTCCACGCAACATCGTCACATCGGACGAGCGTCGCTTCCAGCGCAATCTCGCCATCGTCGCGGAACATCCGGAATTGTCGATCAGCTGGCCGACCGCGCGCTGGCTCAACCAGGCGCTGGCGACGATGGCGAAGGTGACGCGGCAGGATCACCTCACCCGCATCCGCATCCCCACGCTTTTGCTCTGCGCGACCTCCGATGCGCTCGTGCCCCGCGCGGCTGTCGGACATCTTGCCCGCGTCTTCCGCGCCGGACGCCTGATCGAGATCGACGGCGCACGGCATGAACTGTTTCAGGAGGCCGACCGCTATCGCGCCCAGGTGCTGGCGGCCATCGAGGCATTCATTCCTGGCAGCGACGCCGAGGACACCAGCCTCGGCGCCTGAACCGCTCAGCCGCGGAGCAGCGCGATCGCCTCGTCATAGACCGCGCGGCTTCCGGCGGCGATAATCTCCCCGCCGCGCTCCGCCGGCCCGCCATCCCAGGCCGTGATGATGCCGCCCGCCTGCTCGATGACGGGGATGAGGCCGCCGACATCGTAGGGCTTCAGCCCGCATTCCACGACGAGGTCGACATGGCCGGCCGCCAGCAGCGCATAGGCGTAGCAGTCCACGCCGTAGCGGAAGAGGCGGACCTTGTCCTGGACGGCCTCGAAACGGGCCCGCCTGTCGCCGGTAAAGAGATGCGGCGAGGTCGTGAACAT
This sequence comes from Shinella sumterensis, assembly GCF_004514425.2. Lineage (GTDB taxonomy): Bacteria > Pseudomonadota > Alphaproteobacteria > Rhizobiales > Rhizobiaceae > Shinella > Shinella sumterensis. The sequence goes on along the minus strand of NZ_MYFN02000002.1, from coordinate 232,003 downwards.
GATCGCATCGGCAAGGCTGGCGCACGGACGGGTGGAGAGGGTCTTGCTGCCATCGGGGCCGGCATAATGCGCCGCCTTGCCATCCGCGAAATAGCGCTCGCCCGTAAAGGGCTGGTCAACCAGCCCCATCACGGCATCGCCGTTGCGGTAGAGGCCGATCAGCGTACCCCAGACCGGCACGCCGGAAATGAAGGCGCGGGTGCCGTCGATGGGATCGATCACCCAGACATATTCGCGGTCGAGACCGACGGAGCCGTGCTCCTCGCCGAGAATGCCGTGTTCGGGAAAATGCTGCTCGATCAGTGCGCGGATTGCGGTTTCGGCGGCGCGGTCGCCTTCCGTCACCGGATCGAAGCCGCCGGCTTCCTTGTTGACCACATCGGCGCCGACACGGAAACGCGGAAGGGTTTCCTTCTTGGCCGCTTCGGCGAGAAGGTCGAAAAAGGCACGGTCAGGTAGCATGGAATTCTCTCAAGCGAAGGAAACTCTCTCCCCATAAAACATCGGGAGGCAAAACGAAACCGGGGAGAATCTCGGCTGGTCGATTCGATTGTTCGAAGCGCTGAATTCTTCGCAGCTGCACTTGACATTTGTGCAGCGCAATATTAGGGTCTTCTGGCAGTCACTTGTGGCTGTAATACCCTCCTTGGGTGTTTCCTCCCTAGACTTGAACCGCGCCACAAGCGCGGTTTTTTTTGAGAGGAAACAGGGCCTATTCCGCGGCCAGCGACCGATCGGCCGCATATTCCTCGACGTAATCCGAAAAGTCCTGAAGAAAGGCGGAGATGGCCGTCTGCAGCACCGGGAAGTCGGGTTTCTTCTCCAGCGTCGTCTCGTCGATATAGAGCCCGCGGTTTACCTCGATCTGCAAGGCATGCAGCCCTTTGGCCGGCCGGCCATAATGCTCGGTGATGAAACCGCCGGCATAGGGCTTGTTGCGCACGACGGAAAATCCCATGTCATCGAGCAGCCGCATGGCGACCCGCGACAGGTCGCCGGAGGCGCTGGTGCCATACCGGTCGCCGATGATGAAGTCCGGCCGCAGGCCCGAGCCCGAAACACGGATATTGCCGGGCATGGAATGGCAATCGATCAGCACGGCAAAGCCGAAGGCGACATGCGTTCGCACCACGAGGCGACGCAGGCAGGCATGGTAGGGCTTGTAGACGGTTTCCACCCGCTCGAGCGCTTCTTCCAGCGGCAGACGGCCTTTGTAGATCTCCATGTTCTCCGCCACGACCCGCGGCACCGTGCCAAGCCCGCCCGCGACGCGGATGGAGCTGATATTGGCATAGGAGGGCAACGGCCCGTCGAACATGCGCGGATCGAGCTCATAGGGCTCGCGGTTCACATCGAGCCAGGCGCGCGGAAAGTGCGCCACGAGCATGGGAGCCCCCAGTGCGGGGGCGACGGAAAAGAGCTGGTCGACATAATGGTCTTCCGACCGGCGGATGCCGAGGGCGTCGAGACGCGAGCGGTCAAGGAAGTCCTGTGGATAACGTCGTCCGCTATGCGGCGAGTTGAAAACGAGGGGCACGCTCTGCGAAACCGGCTCCAGCACTTCGAAGTGGCTGATTTCGCTGAAAGCCTCCGCCATTGCCGTCCTTTACCATGCCTGAAAGTCATTGCGTCGCCCATGTTGCCAGCGGGCTTGGGCCGTGTCCATACTCGATGGCATCTGGATGGGGCTTGTCCTGGCCCATTCACCGGATATTTACCGGAATACGATCTTGTAGCAACAGCGCCCGTCCGCGGGCAGATAACCTCAGCAATGGTTCCCGAATTCCCATGACACCAAAGATTCTCCTCGCAGAAGACGACAACGACATGCGCCGCTTCCTCGTGAAGGCGCTCGAAAAGGCGGGCTATCAGGTGCTGTCCTATGACAACGGCGCCAGCGCTTATGACCGGCTTCGCGAAGAACCCTTTTCGCTTCTCCTGACCGATATCGTGATGCCGGAAATGGACGGTATCGAACTGGCGCGCCGCGCGACCGAGCTCGATCCCGACCTCAAGGTCATGTTCATCACCGGCTTTGCGGCTGTTGCCCTGAACCCGGATTCCAAGGCTCCGAAGGACGCCAAGGTGCTCTCCAAGCCCTTCCACCTGCGTGATCTCGTGGAAGAGGTCAACAAGATGCTGGCGGCCTAAGCCACGGAAAAGACCACGAAAACGGCACGTAAAAAAAGCTTCAAAAAGCCTATTGACGCCGCCGGATGTTTTGTGGTCTATGCGCCTCATCGAACGGGCGTGTAGCTCAGCGGGAGAGCACTACGTTGACATCGTAGGGGTCACAGGTTCAATCCCTGTCACGCCCACCATTCGATCCAAAAGGCCCTGTTTTCACAGGGCTTTTTTGTTTTTGCGGGTTTGAAGGCAGGGTTGCCCGCAGCCCCCGTTCCCAGAGACCGGCAACGCGCAACGGAGCTCGCATGCGGCTTTCCCTCTGGCTCATCGCGGTCATCACCGCCACCCTCTTCCTGGCCATGCTGACGATCGATTTCGGGCCGACTATTGGAGAGCGCGCGCAGGGTGGATATGCTCGGCGTACCGCCGAGGAACAGGCGGATGCGGAAGCGCGCGCGGCCGCAAGCAAGGCCGAGGCGATCGGCGCCGCCGACGAGGCGCTGAAAGCTGCGCAGCCATCCGGCGACATGAAGGCCGGAGACATGAAGGAATGACGCATTGAACGCTCGTCGCCACCACCGATGTTCCACCGGACAACGAGGATGACATGACGACACGTTTCATTCTTGCGGCCTTCGCCGCAGCGGCCATTTCGCTTTCTCCTCCCGCCTTCGCACAGGATACAAAGTCGCAACGCCCCGCTCCCAGCGACAAGGAGGACTGGACGCAGGCGGTCGGCGCGAAGATCAAGCGCCAGAGCGCGCACGCCGTGATAAAAGCCCGCGAGCTCGGACTGGACGGTGATTTCCAGGTCAGCGTCGGATTTACGATTTCACCCGATGGCAAGGTCTCCGGTGCCCGCATCGTTACGTCGTCAGGTCATCCCGAACTGGATGCGGTGGCCATTGACATGGCCAATCGCGCCGCGCCCTTCCCCACTTTTACACCAGACATGGGAGACGAGCCGGTATCGATGCTCGCGCCGATCATTCTGAAGCTGAAGAAGCCGGAAACGGCCGACACGCTGTCCGAACCGGCCCCGCCCGCCGCGGCCGAATAATGTTCGGCAAGACAGTTGTGCAGTGCAAGAAAAAGTTGACGGCACGCGATCTTTGACGTTCAAATAGCGTCACATACGGCTTGCGCGACGGTCTTGACCGGTACGCAAGCACTTGAAGCAAAAATGGAATTTAAGCAGTGCATCGTGTTTCCGGTGGATCCGCCCGTGCGGGATTACCCCGGAAATCCGTAAAGTGTTTATCGCCCGCCTATACTTGCAGCCCGCACCGCGGCTCCCAAAGATGCCCCCTCCCGTTGGAGGACGGGACGTGAGGGGTCGACGTGATAGGAGGAGTATCCATGAGCGACGCATCCAGCATACATCCCGTGGATGAGAGGTTGCCCACGGGCAGGCTCGCCACCCTCGGCATCCAGCATGTGCTCGTCATGTATGGCGGCGCGGTCGCGGTGCCGCTGATCGTCGGACGCGCCTTGCAGCTCAGCCCGCAGGACGTCGCCTTCCTCATCTCCGCCGACCTCTTCGTCTGCGGCATCGTCACCATCATCCAGTCTCTCGGCTTCGGGCGTCATGTCGGCATCCGCCTGCCGGTCATGATGGGCGTGACCTTCGCCTCCGTCGGGCCCATGGTCTCCATGGCCAATGCCGTCCCGGGCATCGAGGGCGCGCGCATGATCTTCGGCGCCATCATCGGTGCCGGCTTCATCGCTCTGCTGCTTGCCCCGGTCATGGGCCGGCTGCTGCGCTTCTTTCCGCCCATCGTGACGGGCACGATCATTCTCGTCATCGGCGTTTCGCTGATGCGCGTGGGCATCAACTGGATCTTCGGCAATCCCTTCGGACCCACCGCCCCCAAGCTGGTGGACCCGGCCCATAGCGAATGGCTCGCCCAGATGAAGACGCTCGCCGAAACCGGCGGCCCGGCCGTGCCGGATGGCCTGGCGCTCGCACCGAGCGTTCCAAACCCGATCTATGCCGAGCCCGGCCATATCGCGCTTTCGGCGCTGGTGCTCGTCTCCATCCTGCTGATCGCCCGTTTCGGCCGCGGCCTCATCAGCAATATCGCGGTGCTCTGCGGGGTGATCATCGGCTGTCTCGCCGCGTCCATCCTCGGCATGATGCATTTCGACCGCGTGTCGGATGCCGGCTGGTTTGCGGTCGTCACCCCGCTGCATTTCGGCATGCCGATCTTCGATCCCGTGCTGATCGCCACCATGACGCTCGTGATGATCGTGGTCATGATCGAATCGACCGGCATGTTCCTGGCGCTTGGTGAAATCACCGGCAGGCAGGTTTCGCAGCAACAGCTGACGGCGGGCCTGCGCGTCGACGGCATCGGCACCATGATCGGCGGCCTGTTCAACACCTTCCCCTATACGAGCTTCTCGCAGAATGTCGGCCTCGTCGGCGTCACCGGCGTGAAGAGCCGCCATGTCTGCGTGGCCGGCGGCGTCATCATGATCGTGCTCGGCCTCATCCCGAAGATGGGCGCGCTGGTGGAAGCCGTGCCCACATTCGTTCTGGGCGGCGCAGGATTGGTGATGTTCGGCATGGTCGCGGCAACGGGCGTGCGCATCCTCTCGACGGTGGACTTCAAGTCCTCGCGCAACAACCTGTTCATCGTCGCGGTGTCCGTCGGCTTCGGCCTGATCCCGCTTCTGGCGCCGAACTACCTGATGTGGATGCCGCATGCGATCCACCCGATCATCGAATCGGGCATCGTGCTCGCTTCCATCGCCGCCGTGGTTCTCAACGCCTTCTTCAACGGCGTGCGCTTCGAACAGGCCTCGGCGATCGATGCCGCGAGGCTCGCCGACAGCCACTGAACCATGAGCCTAAAAAGAAAGCCGGCCCGTTCATCGCGGGCCGGCTTTTCTATTGTCGTGATCGAATGATCAGTTCAGCGGAACCCGCACGCCACCGTCCGAAACCGGCGGGCGTGCATAGGTGGTGTTGTCGGCCGACGACGTCGTGTTGCAACCCGCAAGCGACAGAACGGCAAAAGCGGCGGCGATGACGCCGATGATGGGACGCATGGACCTCTCCTTCTGGTGTACGCAAAACACATAGGCGCTCGGGCGTCATTCGTCCACCGGCGCGGCACAGCGAAAAGCGTCCGGCCGGCCGATGCTCCACACACCGTCGCGACGGGCGGCCGGCAATATTGACTTTTGCCGGCAAAGTGCATAATGCGCAGACGCAACAGAGGAACTGCGATGATTGCCGACCTTCCCGCCGTGCTCGTACTCAACGCGAAAGACAATGTCGGCGTCGTGCCGGCCAATGTCGATGCCGGCCGGGCGCTGGTGAACGGCGTCGTCGCCGCCGAGCGCATTCCGCGCGGCCACAAGGTGGCGATCTCACATATCGCCGAAGGCGCGCCGGTGCTGAAATACGGCCAGATCATCGGTTACGCGACGAAGGCCATCCAGCCTGGCGAACATGTGCATCTGCAAAACCTCGCCATCCTCGACCTGGCGCTGAAGCATGAATTCTGCGTGGACAACGCACCTGCTGTCATGGTGCCGGAGGAGCAGCGGCGCACCTTCGATGGCTTCGATCGCGGCAACGGCCGCATCGGCACGCGCAACTATATCGGCATCCTCTCAACGGTGAACTGTTCCGCCACGGTCTCGCGCTACGTGGCGGAGCATTATGCCCGCCGGTTCCGCGAGGCCGGCCACGACAATATCGATGGCGTCGTGGCGCTCACCTATGGCGGCGGCTGCGCGCTGAACCTCAAATCCGAGGGCGGGCGCATTCTCACCCGCACCTTCAAGGGCTATGCGCGCAATCCGAATTTCGGCGGCATCCTGATGATCGGTCTCGGTTGCGAGACCTTTCAATACGGCCCGCTCGTGGAAGAGGCCGGTCTAGAGGAAGGCAAGACCTTCCGCACCATGATGATCCAGAACCAGGGCGGCACGCGCAAGACCATCGACGCGGCCTGCGAGATGATCGACGACATGCTGCCGGATGTCGGCCGCATCCGCCGAACGCCGCAACCGCTGTCGGGCATCAAGCTGGCGCTCGAATGCGGTGGATCGGACGGTTACTCGGGCATCTCCGCCAACCCCGCGCTCGGCGTCGCCTCCGACCTTCTTGTAAAGGAGGGCGCGACGACGGTGCTTTCCGAAACACCCGAAATCTACGGCGCAGAACACCTGCTGACCCGCCGTGCCGCCCGGCCGGAGGTCGCGGAAAAGCTCCTGTCGCGCATCGACTGGTGGCGCGACTACACGGCGCGCAACGATGCCGAACTCAACAACAACCCCTCGTTCGGCAACAAGGCCGGCGGCCTGACGACCATTCTCGAAAAATCGCTCGGCGCGGTCGCCAAGGGCGGCTCCATGCCGCTTAACGCCGTCTATGAATATGCCGAGGAGGTGACGGAGCCGGGCTTCGTCTTCATGGATACGCCCGGTTACGATCCGGCAGCCGTGACCGGGCAGATCGCCGGTGGCTGCAATCTCGTCGCCTTCACCACGGGTCGCGGCTCGGTCTCCGGCTACAAGCCGGCGCCCTGCATCAAGATCGCCACGAACACGCCCATGTACGAGCACATCAAGGACGACATGGATATCAACTGCGGCACGATCGTCGATGGCAGCGAGACGATCGAAGAGGCTGGCCGCCGTATTTTCGAATTCGTCATCGAAACCGCGTCCGGACGCAAGACCGCGAGCGAGGCCTTCGATTACGGCGACAACGAATTCGTGCCCTGGCAGGTCGGCGCGATTACCTGATCATCGTTTGTGCATGACGATATTGACCAGCGTGCCGGCGGGATCGCGCACGAAGAAGCGGCGCACGCCCCAGGGCTCATCCACCGGCCCGTACTCGATGTCATGACCGCCCGCGCAAGCAGCCAGATACGCGGCTTCCACGTCGTCCACCTCGACCGAAAGCGCCGGCACCGGCGTGCCGGCACCGCCCTCGGAGGCGAAACTCACCTGCGGCGATGTCGGGCTTTCGTTGCCATAGGTGACGATCCAGCCGTGATCCATCAGCAGGTCCAGCCCCAGCACATCCTTGTAGAAGCCGGCCACCAATGCGGGATCGGTCGTCGCGATATTGGCGACGATGCGCTTCACCTTCATGCGGGTTCTCCGGCGCGCGCCACCGGCGTCGCATAGGCCGGCATGTCCGGCCGGTGCACCCCGCGCAATTCCGCAACCCGCCCAATTACCTTGGGCAGTGAGACCACGATATGATGACGCAGCGTCTCGGCCGCCCGGGCGAAATCCTCGACGTCGAGCGCACGGAACACCGCGAGGTGCTCGGCGATGAAGGGCTCGTCTTCGGGCATGCGGTGTGAGACGCCGATAACGTGCTTGCTGACATTCAGCATGAAATGGGCACGGCGCAACGCGATCAGCAGTTCACGGTTCGGGCAATAGCCGAGGCAGGTGATGTGCAGGTCCGTTTCCAGATCGTCCATCGCCTCGACGGACAGGGCGGGATAGACGGCCAGCGCCTCCTCCAGCCGCTCCGTCATCGCCTTCCGGTCAGAGGGCGGAATGAAGGGCGCCGCCTGGAGCAATGCGACGGGCTCCAGCGCGATACGGATGGCATGCAGGTCGCGCATGCGCTGTTCGTCGAGCGGAACCAGCGTCCAGCGCATCCGCTCGTCCTTCTCGACGATACCGAGCGCTTCCAGCCGCATGAGCGCATCACGCGCCACCTGCCTGCCCACACCCCGGGCACGCGCAAGCTCCACCTCGTTGATGCGGTAGCGGCCGAAGACGGAGAGGTGCACCATCTCCCGTTCCAGGCTCTCGTAGATCGCCTCCCAGCCCGGCGCCTTGCGCAACGCCGGCGCCTCCTCGTCGAGGCCCAGCATGTCGGCCGTCAGCGTTACCCGTTTCGGGCCGGTGCGGCCCTGTCCGACCAGGAACCCGCGCCCGTCGAACCGGCGCACCATTCCCCCCTCTTCGAGAAGGGCGAGCGCCTGGCGCACCGGTGTACGGGTGGAGGCAAAGAGCGTTGCGACCGGCCCCTCCAGCAGGAGCGCGCCTTTCGGCAGGCGGCCGCGGGAGATCGCATCGGCCAGCACATCGCGAATACGCAGGTAGAGCGGGCTCTTGTCGAGCGCCGCCTCCATGCCTTCTCCGCCGGCCTCGGCCAAACCCTGACTGCTGTCGTTCATGGCGCGGACCATGCCACGAATGCACCATGCCGACAACGGTCAGCACCGAGCCCGCCACCAGCAAGGAAATTGCGCCGCGCCGTCAAAAAATCATCATTCCTTTCGTGACGCGCGGGGTGTTTTGCGCTAGGGAACCCTCTCAAGGCTCGCAATGCGGCCGCCAAGGCCCCATATGCCAGCCGCGTCCATCTCCGAGGAACTGACCATGCCCGCATATCGCTCCCGAACCACCACCCACGGCCGCAACATGGCCGGTGCCCGCGGCCTCTGGCGCGCGACGGGCATGAAGGACTCGGATTTCGGCAAGCCGATCATTGCGGTGGTGAATTCCTTCACCCAGTTCGTGCCCGGCCATGTGCATCTCAAGGACCTCGGCCAGCTCGTCGCCCGCGAGATCGAGAAGGCCGGCGGTGTCGCCAAGGAATTCAACACGATCGCCGTGGACGACGGCATCGCCATGGGCCATGACGGCATGCTCTATTCGCTGCCGTCGCGCGAAATCATCGCCGACAGCGTCGAGTACATGGTCAATGCGCACTGCGCCGACGCGATGGTCTGCATCTCCAACTGCGACAAGATCACGCCCGGCATGCTGAATGCCGCCATGCGCCTCAACATCCCCGCGGTCTTCGTATCCGGCGGCCCGATGGAAGCCGGCAAGGTCGTGCTGCACGGCAAGACCCACGCGCTCGACCTCGTCGACGCCATGGTCGCGGCCGCCGACGACAAGGTTTCGGACGAGGACGTCAAGGTCATCGAGCGCTCCGCCTGCCCGACCTGCGGCTCGTGCTCGGGCATGTTCACGGCCAACTCGATGAACTGTCTGACCGAGGCACTCGGCCTTTCGCTGCCGGGCAACGGCTCGACGCTGGCAACCCACGCCGACCGCAAGCGCCTCTTCGTCGAGGCCGGCCACCTGATCGTCGATCTCGCCCGCCGTTACTACGAGCAGGAGGACGAGAGCATCCTGCCGCGCAACGTCGCCAACAAGAAGGCTTTCGAGAACGCCATGTCGCTCGATATCGCCATGGGCGGTTCGACCAACACGGTCCTGCATATCCTCGCCGCCGCCTATGAGGGCGGCATCGACTTCGATCTCGACGATATCGACGCCCTGTCGCGCCGCGTTCCCTGCCTTTCCAAGGTGGCGCCCGCCAAGCAGGACGTGCACATGGAAGACGTGCACCGCGCCGGCGGCATCATGCGCATTCTCGGTGAACTGGAACGCGGCGGCCTCATCCACCGCGATACGCCGACCGTGCATGCCGAAACGCTGGGCGACGCCATCGACCGCTGGGATATCACCCGCACCTCCAGCGAGACCGTGCGCACCTTCTTCCGCGCCGCACCGGGCGGCATCCCGACCCAGGTCGCCTTCAGCCAGGAAGCCCGTTGGGATGAGCTGGATACGGACGGCGAAAAGGGCGTCATCCGCTCCGTCGAGCACCCGTTCTCCAAGGATGGCGGCCTCGCCGTCCTCTCCGGCAACATCGCGCTCGACGGCTGCATCGTGAAGACCGCCGGCGTCGACGAATCGATCCTGAAATTCTCCGGCCCGGCCGTCGTCTATGAAAGCCAGGACGCGGCGGTGAAGGGCATTCTCGGCAACGAGGTGAAGGCGGGCGATGTCGTTGTCATCCGCTACGAAGGCCCGAAGGGCGGCCCGGGCATGCAGGAAATGCTCTATCCGACGAGCTACCTGAAATCGAAGGGCCTCGGCAAGGCCTGCGCACTGATCACCGATGGCCGCTTCTCCGGCGGCACGTCCGGCCTGTCGATCGGCCATGCCTCGCCCGAGGCAGCCCAGGGCGGCGCCATCGGCCTCGTGCGCCAGGGCGACCTGATCGAGATCGACATCCCCAACCGCACGATCAACCTCGCGGTTCCGGAAGACGAGCTCGCTGCCCGCCGCGCCGAACAGGACAAGCTCGGCTGGAAGCCGGCGGCTCCGCGCAAGCGCAATGTCACGACCGCGCTGAAGGCCTATGCCGCCTTCGCCGCGAGCGCCGACAAGGGCGCGGTGCGCATCTTGCCGGAATAAGATTTTTCCCGGGCGCGCAGCTTTTGCTCCGCGCCCGGCTTGCCTCCGGCGCGACATACAAACACGGGGCTTACCGCCAGGCTGCTCCGGACCGTCACGCAACCGTCATGTCCAGCGGTTAGAATGCGACGGTCAGAACCGGATACGCCTCCGGACGCAGGATGCATTTTCTGACAGCCGCCTTGCCGGCATGCTCTGTAGCTGCGTATTTTCAGAAATCATCTCCATGCGTCTTTCCCTGAAGCTTTCGCTGGCAGCGCTGCTGCTGGCCGTTGTCGCCATTTCGGCAACCAGTGTCGCGAGTCTGTATCTGAGCGCCAGCCAGGCAACAGCAGCGGCGATGACGAAACTGGAGACGCTGGCGGATGGTCGCCGCAACGAGCTGGCGCAATATCTTCAGTCCATCGTCGAGAAAACGCGCGATCTTGCCGGCGAGAAGGTCGTCACCAAGGCGCTCGACGATCTGTCGGGTGCGTTTGGCTCGGCGGAGGGCGACAAGGCAGCTGAATTGCGGAGGCGTTACGGCGGCAAAGCCGATCTCAAATCCGCGGGAGACGCCGAGTACGACCGGATGCACAGCCGCTATCACGGTTTTTTCCAGCGCAATGCCGAGGCTATCGGCTTCGAGGACATGCTGCTGGTCAACCTGAGCGGCGATGTCGTCTATTCGCTGCGAAAGCGGCGTGATTTCGGTGGCAACGTCGTCCGCGATCCGGCCTTGAAGGACACCGGCCTCGGGCGGGTCTTCGCCCAGGCAGCCCCGGGCACCGATACCGCGATCGTCGCTTTCGGCGGCTTTGAGAGCTATGCGCCGGGGGGAGGCGTATCGGCCTTCCTGGCCGTTCCCGTTTCGTCGGTCGCCGGCAAGATCGGCGTCCTCGTCGTCGCCCTGCCGATCGAACGTATCGCTGCCAAGCTGAACAATCACGTCGGGCTCGGCGAAACCGGCGAGGCCATGCTGCTCGACGCCGACGGGTATCTTCTTAGCCGCACCTCCCATGGCGAGAGCGACGATGTGCTTTCGATGCACATCGCACCGGAACTGCTGACAAGCACCGATGGTGCAGCCATTTCACAGGCCACGCTGCCCGCGCATCGCGGCGCCGAAGCAAGGCTCGCGGCCGCCAGCTTCGATTTCCTCGGCCGCACCTTCACCGTGGCCGCCGTCATGGCATCGAGCGAAGTGTTTTCCGGCCTCACACGCCTCATCAACTGGACCCTGCTCGTCTCGCTCTGCGTCCTCGTGATGACGGCGGCCATCGGCCTTGTGTTCGCCGGCCGCCTTTCACGCCCGATCACCGCCCTCGTCGCCGACATGAACCGGCTCGCCGCGGGAGATACGACGATCGCCTGCGAGGGCCGGGAGCGCCGCGACGAGATTGGCGACATGGCTCGCTCCGTCGTCGTTTTCCGCGACGCAGCCGTCGAAAAAGAACGCCTCCAGCAGGAAACCGCCACCATGCGGGCGGAAGCTGAACACGAACGCGCGGCCCGGGATGCAGCCAAGGAAGCGGAGGACGTGGCGACGGAAACCGCCGTCCAGCATCTGGCCGAGGCACTCCAGCATCTCGCCCGGGGCGATCTCACGCAACGCATCGACACGCCCTTCATCGCAGCGCTCGACCGTATCCGCACCGACTACAACGCGTCCGTCGAACGGCTGGCGGAAGCCATGACGACGGTGCGTACGAACACCCACCGCATCCGGGACGATTCCAGCGAAATGCACGAGGCGCTCGTCCAGCTTTCCGAACGCACCGAGCGGCAGGCCGCCTCGCTCGGAGAGGCCGCGACGGCGCTCACCGAAATGACGCAGGCCGTGCAGTCAGCTGCCGAGCGCACGACGGTCGCCGAGCGGCTGGCCTCGGACACGAAGAAGAGTTCGACCGCGTCGGAGGTGGTGGTGGACAACGTGGTTCAAGCGATCGGCAAGATCGAGGCGTCCTCGCACGAGATCGAGAATATTATCGGCGTCATCGACGATATCGCCTTCCAGACCAACCTTCTGGCGTTGAATGCCGGCGTCGAGGCGGCCCGAGCCGGCGAGGCCGGCAAGGGCTTTGCCGTCGTGGCCCAGGAGGTGCGCGAGCTGGCGCAGCGCACCGCAGGGGCAGCACGCGAGGTGAAGGCGCTCATCACGAAATCCGCAGGCGAAGTCACGCGCGGCGTCGGCCTCGTGCGCGAGACGGGAACAGTGCTGCGCGACATCACCGGCAAGGTCCATGCGATCGATGCGGAGGTCAAGGAGATCGCCCGCGCCGCCCGCGACCAGTCGGTAGCTATACGCGAGATCAACGCGACGATCCGCCAGCTCGATGCCGTGACACAACAGAATGCCGCCATGGTGGAGGAAAGCAGCGCCGTAACGCACCGCCTCTCCGGCGAATCCGCGGCCCTCGCCCGGCTCGTCGGCCAGTTCGAGGTTCCCGGCGCGACCATAGCCGCGCACCCGGCCCTGTACCGCCGCGCCTGATCGGAGAGGCCGGCTGCGATCCCGCTTGCAATCTTTCTTCGCAGCGCACAAAATCCTCTCGATGGCGGCATGAGACCGCCCGAGGGGAACAAGAGCGCGCATGTCGATCAAGGCCGGTATCTACCACCTGACCCATTACATCTACGATAAACCGGTCCGCCTCGGACCCCAGATCATCCGGCTGAAGCCGGCGGCGCATTCCAAGACCAAGGTCATCAGTCACGCGCTGAAGGTCTCGCCCGAAAACCACTTCGTAAACCTGCAGCAGGACCCGTACGGCAATTACCTTGCCCGCTACGTCTTTCCCGATCCGGTCACCGAACTGAAGATCGAGGTCGACCTCGTCGCCGACATGACCGTCTACAATCCCTTCGACTTCTTCGTCGAGGAGCAGGCGGAGCACTGGCCGTTCCACTATCCGGAAGACCTGCGCGAAGATCTCGAGATCTACCGGACCCCGGAGCCCATGGGCCCGGCGCTCGAAGCCTTCATGGCGACGGTCGACCGCACGCTCGGACAGCGCACGGTGGACATGGTCGTCGGCCTGAACGCGCGCCTGCAGCAGACGATCGGCTATGTCATCCGCATGGAACCGGGCGTGCAGACGCCGGAGGAGACGTTGCAGGTCGGCCTGGGCTCGTGCCGCGATTCGAGCTGGCTGCTGGTGCAGATCCTGCGCAATCTCGGCTTTGCGGCGCGCTTTGTCTCCGGCTATCTCATCCAGCTGACGCCGGACCTGAAGGCGCTTGACGGCCCCTCCGGCACCGAAGTCGATTTCACGGACCTGCATGCCTGGTGCGAAGTCTATCTGCCCGGCGCGGGCTGGATCGGCTTGGACCCGACATCCGGCCTGCTGACCGGCGAGAGCCACATACCGCTTGCCGCCACGCCGCACTACCGCAATGCAGCCCCGATCAGCGGCGGCTATTTCGGCGAGGCGAACACCACATTCGATTTCGCCATGACGGTTGACCGCGTGGCCGAGCATCCGCGCATCACCAAGCCTTTCTCCGAAGAAAGCTGGGAAGCATTGAATGCGCTTGGCCGCGATGTGGACGGCGTGCTGGCGACAAACGACGTGCGCCTCACCATGGGCGGCGAGCCGACCTTCGTTTCCATCGACGATTTCGAATCCGGCGAATGGAATACCGATGCCGTCGGCCCCACCAAGCGCGAAAAAGCCGACCAACTGATCCGGCGCCTGCGCCAGCGCTTCGCGCCGGGCGGCTTCCTGCATTACGGCCAGGGCAAATGGTATCCCGGTGAAAGCCTGCCGCGCTGGACATTCTCGCTGTACTGGCGACGCGACGGCAAGCCGATCTGGCACAATCCGGACCTGATTGCGGAGGAAGGCAACGATGCCGGCGTAAGTGAAGCCGACGCGGCGGCTCTTCTGGGCGCCATCGCACAGGAACTCGGTCTTGCGCCCGATCTGGTGCAGCCTGCCTACGAGGATCCTGCCGAGTGGATCATCAAGGAAGGCAACCTGCCCGACAATGTCGATCCGTCGAACTCGAAACTCGAAGATCCCGAGGAGCGTAACCGCATCGCGCGCGTCTTCGAACGCGGCCTGACCAAGCCGACAGGCCACATCCTGCCGGTGCAGGCGTGGAACGCCAAGGCGAGCGGCAAGCGCTGGATCAGCGAACGCTGGCAGACGCGCCGCGGCAAGATCTTTCTCGTGCCCGGCGACAGTCCCGTTGGCTATCGCCTGCCGCTCGGCGCCCTGCCCTACCTCGCGCCGTCCGACTATCCCTACATCAACCCCGCCGATCCCTCAGAGGCGAGGCCGCCGCTGCCGGACTTTGCCCAGGCCGGCAAGGTGATGGCGGAAGGCGGCCGCGCAATGGCCGAGGCGTCGTTTCAGGCGAGCGACGCCGGACAGGCCCGCGTCGAGCAGGTGCGCAGCGATATCGTCGGCGCCGTGCGCACGGCCATGAGCGTCGAGGCCCGCGATGGCAGGCTGTGCGTCTTCATGCCGCCCGTCGAGCGCGTGGAAGATTATCTCGAACTGGTGACGGCCGCCGAACAGGCGGCGACCCGTCTCGGGCTCGCCGTCCATATCGAAGGCTATGCGCCGCCGCAGGACGAGCGCCTCAACGTCATTCGTGTCGCGCCGGACCCCGGCGTCATCGAGGTCAATATCCACCCTGCCTCCGACTGGCAGGACTGCGTCGACATCACCACCGCGGTCTACGAGGAGGCGCGGCTTTCACGCCTCGGCGCCGACAAGTTCATGATCGATGGCCGCCATACCGGCACCGGCGGCGGAAACCACGTGGTCGTGGGCGGCAGGAACCCGAACGACAGCCCGTTCCTGCGCAGGCCGGACCTGCTGAAGAGCCTCGTGCTGCACTGGCAGCGCCACCCCTCGCTTTCCTATCTCTTCTCGGGTCTCTTCATCGGCCCGACGAGCCAGGCACCGCGCATGGACGAGGCGCGCCATGATTCGCTGTATGAACTGGAGATTGCGCTCGCGCAGGTCCCGCCGCCCGGCCAGGGCGCGCCGCCCCTGCCGTGGCTCGTCGACAGGCTCTTCCGCAACCTGCTCACCGATGTCACCGGCAACACGCATCGCTCGGAAATCTGCATCGACAAGCTCTTCTCGCCGGACGGGCCGACCGGACGACTGGGCCTTGTGGAGTTTCGCGGTTTCGAAATGCCGCCCAATGCCCGCATGAGCCTTGCCCAGCAATTGCTGATCCGCGCGTTGATCGCGCGTTTCTGGCTGAACCCGGCCGAAGGCGGCTTCGTGCGCTGGGGCACGACGCTGCACGACCGTTTCATGCTGCCGCATTATGTCTGGCAGGATTTTCTCGACGTGCTGGCCGACCTGCGCGCCAACGGCTTCGACCTGAGGCCCGAATGGTTCGCCGCCCAGCTCGAGTTCCGCTTCCCGTTCTGCGGCGAGGTGGAATATGAGGGTGTCGGCCTGGAGGTGCGCCAGGCGCTGGAGCCATGGCACGTCATGGGCGAACAGGGCGCGATCGGCGGCACTGTCCGCTATGTCGATTCCTCTGTCGAGCGTCTCCAGGTAAAGCTCGAAACAACGAACCCGGCGCGCTACACCGTCGCCTGCAACGGTCGCCCCGTCCCGCTGAAACCGGCGGGCACGCAAGGGGTTTCGGTCGCCGGCGTGCGCTACAAGGCCTGGCAGCCCGCCTCCGGCCTGCACCCGGTGCTGCCCGTCAACGCACCGCTGACATTTGACATTTATGATACATGGTCGCGCCGGGCGATCGGGGGCTGCATTTATCACGTTGCCCATCCCGGCGGACGCAACTATGACACCTTCCCTGTAAACGGAAACGAGGCCGAGGCGCGCCGGCTGGCGCGATTCGAACCGTGGGGTCATCGGGCGGGCGGCTACACGCTGTGGCCGGAAACGCCGTCGGCGGATTTCCCGCTGACGCTGGATCTGCGCCGGCCGCCGGGGCTTTGAGCGGCCTGTAGGAGAATGTGAGTGAAGACCACGAGTGCGCAGGCACAGCCCGAAACCGGACCGGCCGAAAAGCCGGCCCGCGGCTATGCGCCACTCCCCGGCGTCGCCGATGAGATGGTCGACACGGACGGCCATGTCCGCCCGGTCTGGCGCCATTTCCTCTCGGCGCTGGAGCGGATGGACGAGACGGAGCTTTCCGGCCGCTTCGCCCGCGCCGACCGCTACCTTCGCGATGCCGGCGTGTTCTACCGTGCCTATGGCAAGGAGACGATCACCGACCGCGCCTGGCCGCTCTCCCATATTCCGGTCCTCATCGACGAGGCCGAATGGGAACAACTCTCGCGCGGTCTGATCCAGCGCGCCGAACTGCTCGAAGCCGTGGTGGCCGATATCTACGGCAAGAACGACCTTGTCGCGAACGGTCTCCTGCCGCCGGCCCTCGTCGCATCCAACAACGAATTCCTTCGGCCGCTCGTGGGCGTACAGCCGGCCGGCCAGCATTTCCTGCATTTCGTGTCCTTCGAGATCGGCCGCGGGCCTGACGGCAACTGGTGGGTGCTTTCGGATCGAACACAGGCCCCTTCCGGCGCGGGCTTCGCGCTGGAAAACCGCGTGGCGACGACACGCGCCTTCTCCGACGTCTATGCCGAAACCCATGCGCACCGTCTCGCCGGTTTCTTCGGCGCCTTCCGCAACGCCTTGCAAGCGGGCAAGCCGGCCGAAGACCGTATCGCCGTCCTGACACCCGGGCTTGCCAACGAGACCTATTTCGAGCACGCCTATATCGCCCGCTATCTCGGCTTCATGCTGCTGGAGGGGGAGGATCTCACCGTCGTCGGCGGCAAGGTCATGGTGCGCACCGTCGCGGGCCTGAAACCCGTCGGCGTGCTTTGGCGACGCCTCGATGCCGCCTTCGCCGATCCGCTCGAACTGAACCAGAACTCCCATATCGGCACGCCCGGCATGGTGGAGGCGTTGCGCGCCGGTTCCGTCACCTTCGTCAATGCGCTTGGCGCCGGTATCGTGGAAACGCGTGCTTTCCTTTCTTTCCTGCCCAATATCTGTCGCCATCTGCTCGGCGAGGATCAGCGCCTTCCCTCCATCGCCACCTGGTGGTGCGGCCAGGAAGACGAGCGCGCCCATGTCGCAGCCCATATCGAACGCATGATCGTCGGCCCTGCCTATTCGACCCGGCCGTTCTTCGACGACAACGAGCAGTCCGTCCTGGGTTCCTCGCTGCGCGAAACGGCAAAACAGTCGATTACGGAATGGCTTGAGACGGATGGCCCGAGCCTCGTCGGGCAGGAAGCCGTCACGCTTTCCACCACACCCGCCTTCGTCGATGGCAAGCTCGTGCCGCGGCCGATGTCGCTTCGGGTCTTCGCCGCCCGCACCCGCGACGGCTGGCAGATCATGCCCGGCGGCTTCGCCCGCATCGGCGCTGGCGACAACGTGTCGGCGATCGCCATGCAGGAGGGCGGTTCGGCGGCGGATGTCTGGATCGTCAGCCAAAAACCGGTGGAGCGCACCAGCCTGCTGCCCGCGGAAGAGGTGTTCATCCGCAACATGCCCGGCAGCCTGCCGAGCCGCGCGGCCGACAACCTCTTCTGGCTCGGCCGTTATATCGAACGCGCCGAGGGCGCGTTGCGCATCCTGCGGGCCTGGCATGGCCGCTATGCCGAATATGCCGATCCGTCCCAGCCGCTGCTGAAGGATGTCACCGATTATCTCGACGCGCTGGATATCGACACGTCGGAAGCCGTGCCGACAAGCCTCATCCGCAACATCGACAGCGCCGTCTTCTCCGCCAGCAACATCCGCGATCGCTTCTCGCCTGACGGCTGGCTGGCGCTGAACGACCTGTCAAAGACCGCCCGGCGCTTCCACGTCAGCGTCGAGCCGGGCGATGACGCGACGCGGGCCATGACCGTCCTTCTGCGCAAGCTCGCGGGCTTCGCGGGCCTCGTGCATGAAAATATGTACCGCTTCACCGGCTGGCGCTTCCTGTCGATCGGCCGCTATCTCGAGCGCGGCCTGCACATGACGCGCCTTCTCGGGCACATGTCGGGTGAGGATGCGCCTGACGGCGCGCTCGACATGCTCTTGGAAATCGGCGACAGCGTGATGACCCACAGACGTCGCTACAACGTCGCCACGGCGCGCCTCACCGTGACCGACCTGCTCGCGCTCGACCCGCTCAATCCGCGCTCGATCCTCTATCAGCTCAACGAGATCAAGAACGAGGTCGAGCAGCTGCCGAACGCCTATGCCAACGGCCAGATGTCGCCGTTCTACCGCGAGGCGATGCGCCTGCATGCCGGCCTTGCCGTGATGACGCCGGAGACGATGACCGACGCTGTCTACAAGCGCTTCGAGGCGGAGCTCGAAAAGCTTTCCGATATCCTTGCGCAAACCTATCTGAGCTGAGCGGGAGGAAGACGCTGTGACCATGCTCTACGACGTCAACCTTCACATCGGCTACCTCTATGACACACCCGTTTCCGGCGGCCGGCATATCGTGCGTGTGCTGCCGCTTTCGCTCGGCCGGCGCCAGCGGCTGGTCGCCGGCACGATCGGCGTTGCGCCGGTGCCCGGCGAGCGTGTCGATCACAGCGACTTCTTCGAAAATCCGATGAGCGCGATCCTGTTTCGCAGCAACCACGAGCGGCTGGACATCCGCATGCAGGCCCGCGTTCATGTCGACGTGCCGCAAACCGCCGCGGACTTCTCGCCGCGCCTGGAGGCGCTGCCGTCGGAGATCGCCGGCCATTGGTCGCTCGATGCCAATTCGCCGCATCATTACACCGGCCCCAGCCCGCGCCTGAAGGACTGCCCTGAAATCGCCGACTACGCCCGCAGCACCGTCAACCCGGATATGACCGTTCGCGAGATCGCGACGGCGATCTGCGCACGCATCCACAAGGACTTCACCTACGATGCCAAGGCGACGAGCGTGGGCACGACGCCACGCGAAGCCTTCAAGCTGAAACGCGGCGTGTGCCAGGACTTTACGCATGTGATGATCGTCGCGTTGCGCAGCCTCGGCATACCCGCAGGCTATGTCAGCGGCTTCCTGCGCACCATTCCGCCGCCGGGCAAGGAGCGCCTGGAGGGCGCGGATGCCATGCATGCCTGGGTGCGCTACTGGTGCGGCCGGGTCAATGGCTGGATGGAACTCGACCCGACCAATAATATCCCCGCCGGAAACGATCACATCGTCGTCGCCTATGGCCGCGATTACGCCGATGTGGCCCCCGTCATCGGTGTTCTCAAGGGCTACGGCGAACACCAGACCAGCCAGGCGGTCGATGTGGTTCCGGTGCGCCAATCGGCCTGAATTCCCGTTTGGAAACAGAACCGCGCGCGGAATTGCGGCATCGGCGCAATTTTACGAAAACTATACCACGCCTTCCAACCGTTGAATAAGACTTCGCTGATAGGTTCACCGCATATCAGGGCAATGGCGGGTGGACTCTCATGACGAAGAAGACGCAAGGACGGACGATTCTATCGCGGCTGCTGAAGGATCGCTTTGGCAATTTCGCCATGGTGACGGCCGTCACGATCCCCGTCATCCTCGCCGCCGGCGGCGTCGCCATCGACATGACCAAGATGGTGTTGGCGAAAGCCGAGCTTCAGGATGCGACCGATGCCGCAGCACTTGCGGCGGCCTCCGCTCTGGCCAACGAAAAAAAGACCGCGACGCAGGCAAAGCAGATCGCCGAAGAGCTCTTTGCCATGCAAATCAGCGGCACATCCGGCGTCGTCAAGGAAGGGGACACCACGATCGTGGACGCTGCCCCTATCATCAACATCTCGCAAAAGACGACCGAGAATAATGGCAAGATCTACAACATCGACATCACAGCAACCTATTCCGTGAAGTTCAGCGCCTTTACGAGGATGCTCGGTCACGACGGGATCAAGCTTACCGCAAAGAGTTTCACGGAAAGCGCGACCGAATCCAAGAACGCACTCTCGATGTATCTCGTGCTCGACAAATCGGGCTCGATGCTCGCGAATACCAACGAGAAGATCATACCCGAGAAAAGCTGTACACAATACAATGACAGCGGTTCTTCCATCGGCACTTTCAGCCCTTGCTACATCAAGAAAATCGAGGCCCTGAAATTGGCTGCGGCAAGCTTGTTCACGCAGCTCAACGCCGCGGACCCAAAGACGATGTACGTGCGAACAGGCACCGTCTCCTATAACAGCTCCATGTCCACGGCATCAAACTTGGTTTGGGGCACGGGCGCATCCCTCACCCAAGTGAATGCGCTGTCTGCAGGTGGCGGCACGGCCTCAGGTGCTGCAATGGAGGCAGCCTATAACAAACTGAAGGCATCGACCGAAAACGATGAGCACAAGAAAAAGAACGGCCAGGTCCCGACCAAATACATCATCCTGATGACCGACGGTAACAACAACAACACGTCCGACGACACAAAAACCAAGGACATCTGCGCGAAGGCGAAGGCTGACGGGATGGTGGTCTACGGCGTGGCTTTCATGGCGCCGACGCGCGGCCAGCAGCTTTTGAAAGCCTGCGTGAGCGAGCCCGGAAACTATTTCGCGGCAGAAAAAATGGATCAGCTCGTCGCCGCATTCAAGGCGATCGGTGAGCGTGCCGCCGCCATCATGTCGCGTCTTACGAAATAAGCCCGAATTTTGCTTCGGATCGGGCCCGTCTTGCTCCTGCAAGGCGGGTTTTCCGTATTTTCATGGCATGTAAGACACTTCGAAAATGCATGCGTCCTTTCTTGAAAACGCATATTGCAAGCGCTTCGGATAGATGCATAAATTGATTTAAACGCGCTTTTCGAAGCACCGAAAACCGACTGACGCGAGGGGCATAGTTCGCCGATGATGAACCGGGTTAACAGCAACGACCTCACTCCGGCGCCCCGCACCTCAGATGTCGAACAGCTGGCGGTCGAACTTCTCGAACGGCTGAAGTACCGTATCGGCAAGGACCCGAAAGTCGCCAAGCCGCATGACTGGCTGACGGCTGCCATTCTCGTCGCCCGCGACCGTATCACCGACGCCTGGATGGACTCGACCCGCCGCACCTATGCGACGGGCGCCAAGCGCGTCTACTACCTGTCGCTGGAGTTCCTCATCGGCCGCTTGATGCGCGATGCCATGACCAATATCGGCATCATGGAAGAAATGCGCCAGGCACTCGCCTCGCTCGGCGTCGATATCGATGTCATCGCCGAACTGGAGCCGGATGCCGCCCTCGGCAACGGCGGCCTCGGGCGTCTGGCCGCCTGTTTCATGGAAAGCATGGCGACGGTGGACGTACCAGCCTATGGCTACGGCATCCGCTACGTGCACGGCCTTTTCCGCCAGCAGATGGCCGATGGCTGGCAGGTGGAACTGCCCGAGACCTGGCTTGCCCATGGCAACCCCTGGGAATTCGAGCGGCGCGAGAGCTCCTACGAGATCGGTTACGGCGGTGTCGTCGAAACGATCAATATCGGCGAGGATAAGCAGCGCTTCGTCTGGAAGCCGGCAGAGCGCGTCATCGCGACCGCCTACGATACGCCGGCCGTCGGCTGGCGGGCGAAGCGTGTCAACACGTTGCGCCTTTGGGCCGCCAATCCGATCGATCCGATCCTGCTCGAGGCCTTCAACGCCGGCGACCACATCGGCGCGCTTAAGGAAAGCAACAAGGCCGAGAGCCTCACGCGTGTTCTCTACCCCGCCGATGCCACCCCGGCCGGCCAGGAACTGCGCCTGCGACAGGAATTCTTCTTCTGTTCGGCCTCCTTGCAGGACATCCTGCGCCGCCATCTCCAGCAATACCCGGATTTCACGTCGCTGCCGGATGCGGTCGCGATCCAACTCAACGACACGCATCCCGCCGTCTCCGTCGCCGAGCTCGTCCGCCTTTTGAGCGATGTGCATGGCCTCGACTTCGATACGGCGTGGGACATCTCGCGCCGCACCTTCTCCTACACGAACCACACCCTGCTTCCCGAAGCGCTGGAAAGCTGGCCGGTGCCGCTGTTCGAGCGCCTGCTGCCGCGCCACATGCAGATCGTCTACGCGATCAATGCGAAGATCCTCCTGCAGGCCCGCAAGGAAAAGGACTTCGAGGACCAGCGGATCCGCAGCATCTCGCTGATCGAGGAATCGGGCGAACGGCGCGTGCGCATGGGCAACCTCGCCTTCGTCGGCTCCCACTCGATCAACGGCGTTTCCGCACTCCACACCGAGCTGATGAAGGAGACCGTCTTTGCGGACCTTCACAAGCTCTATCCCGACCGCATCAACAACAAGACGAACGGGATCACGCCGCGCCGCTGGCTGATGCAGTGCAATCCGGGCCTGTTCAACCTGATCCGCGAAGCGATCGGCGATGCGTTCATGGACGACGCCGAGGCCCTGACGGCGCTCGACGCCTTCGCCGACGACAGGGACTTCCAGGAGCGTTTCGCGGCGATCAAGCGCGAGAACAAGAACCGCCTCGCCAATCTCGTCGGCAGCCGCATGGGCGTGCGCATCGACCCGACCGCGATGTTCGACATCCAGATCAAGCGCATTCACGAATACAAGCGGCAGCTTCTCAACATCATCGAGGCGGTCGCGCTCTACGATCAGATCCGCTCGCATCCCGAACTCGACTGGACGCCCCGCGTCAAGCTTTTCGCCGGCAAGGCGGCGCCGAGCTATCACAATGCAAAGCTCATCATAAAGCTCGCGAACGACGTCGCCCGGGTGATCAACAATGACCCGGCCGTGCGTGGCCTGCTCAAGGTCGTCTTCGTGCCGAACTACAACGTCTCGCTTGCAGAGATCATGGTTCCCGCCGCCGACCTGTCCGAGCAGATCTCCACCGCCGGCATGGAAGCCTCGGGCACCGGCAACATGAAGTTCGCGCTGAACGGCGCCCTCACCATCGGCACCCTCGACGGTGCCAATGTCGAGATGCGCGACCATGTCGGCGAGGAAAACATCGTCATCTTCGGCATGACGGCGGAAGAGGTCGCAACGATGCGGGCCGAAGGGCACAATCCGCGCGCCATCATCGAGCAGTCGAAGGAGCTTTCGCAGGCGCTCGCCGCCATCTCCTCCGGCGTCTTCTCCCCTGATGACCGCACTCGTTTCACCGGCCTCGTGGATGGCATCTACAACCACGACTGGTTCATGGTGGCTGCCGACTTCGATGCCTATGCCAAGGCCCAGCGCGAGGTCGACGGCATCTGGAACGACAAAACGTCGTGGTATTCAAAAACAATCCGGAACACAGCGCGTATGGGCTGGTTTTCCTCCGACCGCACCATACGTCAATACGCCAAGGAAATCTGGAGAGCTTGATGACCACACCGCCGAACAAAGGCACGACGGACCAACCGTTAGAGCTTCTGGCGAAGGCGGACATCGATGCAATCCTCGAAAGCCGGCACTGGGACCCGTTCGCCGTGCTCGGCCTTCATGCTTCCGGCGATCGTTACATCGCCCGCTGCTTCCTGCCCGGTGCGACGGAAGTGACCGCCCAGACGCTGGCCGGCAAGGAGATCGGCACGCTGCAACAGCTCGACCCGGCCGGCATCTTCGCCGGCGAGGTGTCGATCAGGAAGTTGCAGCCCATCCGCTACCACGCCCGCAATGAGGGCGGGGAATGGGTGGTGATCGACCCCTACAGCTTCGGGCCGGTTCTCGGCCCGATGGACGATTATTACATCCGTCAGGGCTCGCACCTTCGTCTCTTCGACAAGATGGGCGCCCATCCCATGACGCTGGAAGGCATCGACGGCTTCCACTTTGCCGTCTGGGCCCCCAATGCCAAGCGCGTTTCCGTCGTCGGGGACTTCAATGCCTGGGACGGTCGCCGGCACATGATGCGCCTGCGCCGCGACACCGGCATCTGGGAAATCTTCCTTCCCGAAATCGGGCCCGGCCATGCCTACAAATACGAGATCGTCGGGCCGGACGGTGCGCTTGTGCCGCTCAAGGCCGATCCTTTCGCGCGCCGCTCGGAACTGCGCCCGGCCAACGCCTCGGTCACCACCGGCCAGATCGACCAGAAATGGGAAGACGAGGCGCATCTCAAACATTGGGCCGAGGCCGACGCCCGTCGTCAGCCGATCTCGATCTACGAGGTCCATGCCGGTTCGTGGCAGCGCCAGCACGGCGGCGGCTTCCTCACCTGGGACGAACTGGCCGAACGTCTCATATCCTACTGCGTCGACATGGGCTTCACCCATATCGAGTTCCTGCCGATCTCCGAATTTCCCTTCGATCCGTCGTGGGGCTACCAGACCACCGGCCTCTATTCGCCGACCGCGCGCTTTGGCGAGCCGGACGGGTTCGCGCGCTTCGTCAACGGCTGCCACAAGGTGGGCATCGGCGTCATTCTCGACTGGGTGCCGGCGCATTTCCCGACGGACGCGCATGGCCTTGGCCGTTTCGACGGCACCGCCCTCTATGAGCATGAAGATCCGCGACAGGGTTTTCATCCCGACTGGAACACCGCAATCTACAATTTCGGCCGCGCCGAGGTTCTCTCCTATCTCGTCAACAACGCGCTCTACTGGACCGAGAAGTTCCACCTGGACGGCCTGCGCGTCGATGCCGTCGCCTCGATGCTCTATCTCGACTATTCCCGCAAGCATGGGGAATGGGTGCCGAACGAGTATGGC
The DNA here is from genome assembly GCF_004514425.2 of Shinella sumterensis. Taxonomy (GTDB): domain Bacteria; phylum Pseudomonadota; class Alphaproteobacteria; order Rhizobiales; family Rhizobiaceae; genus Shinella; species Shinella sumterensis. Next base: position 207,102 of record NZ_MYFN02000002.1, on the reverse strand, counting down.
GGCAACGAGAACCTCGAGGCCGTGCGCTTCCTGCAAACGATGAACGCCCGCGTCTATGCCGCTCATCCCGGCGTGCTGACCATCGCCGAGGAATCCACCTCCTGGCCGAAGGTCTCGGCGCCGGTGCATGACGGCGGCCTCGGCTTCGGCTTCAAGTGGAACATGGGCTTCATGCACGACACGCTGCAATATCTGTCGCGCGAGCCGGTTCACCGCAAGTTCCACCACAACGACATGACCTTCGGCCTGCTCTACGCCTTCACGGAGAACTTCGTGCTGCCGCTCAGCCATGACGAGGTTGTGCACGGCAAGGGCTCGCTGATCGCCAAGATGCAGGGCGACGACTGGCAGAAGTTCGCCAATCTCAGAGCCTATTACGGCTTCATGTGGGGCTATCCCGGCAAGAAGCTGCTGTTCATGGGGCAGGAATTCGCCCAGTGGCAGGAATGGAGCGAGGAACGCGCGCTCGATTGGAACCTGCTCGAATACCCGCTGCATGAAGGCATGCGCCGGCTCGTGCGCGACCTGAACGGCACCTATCGGCGCAAGGCGGCGCTACACGCGCGCGATTGCGAGGGCGACGGCTTCGAATGGCTGATCGCCGACGACCGCGAGAACTCCGTCTTCGCATGGTTGCGCAAGGCGCCGGGCGAAAAGCCGATCGCCATCGTCACGAATTTCACGCCCGTTTACCGCGAGAACTACGGCGTGCCGCTTCCGGCAGAGGGACGGTGGCGGGAGATACTGAACACCGATGCCGAAATCTACGGCGGCAGCGGCAAGGGCAATGGCGGCGCCGTCCAGGCAAAAAGACACGGCGATGGAACGATAACAGCCAATATCACGCTGCCGCCGCTGGCGACGCTGATGCTCGAGCTGGATGCATAAAACAAGAATCGGGAGGAAACCTATGGAGCAGAAGCGCATTCAACCCCTTGCCCGTGACGCCATGGCGTATGTCCTGGCCGGCGGACGCGGCAGCCGCCTCAAGGAACTGACCGACCGGCGGGCGAAACCCGCCGTCTATTTCGGCGGCAAGGCGCGCATCATCGATTTCGCACTGTCCAATGCGCTGAATTCCGGTATCCGCCGCATCGGCGTGGCCACCCAGTACAAGGCGCATTCGCTGATCCGCCACCTGCAGCGCGGCTGGAACTTTTTCCGTCCCGAACGCAACGAAAGCTTCGACATCCTTCCCGCCTCCCAGCGCGTCTCCGAGACGCAGTGGTATGAAGGCACCGCCGACGCCGTCTACCAGAACATCGACATCATCGAGGATTACGGCGTCGAATACATGGTCATCCTTGCCGGCGACCATATCTACAAGATGGACTACGAGCTGATGCTTCAGCAGCACGTGGATTCCGGCGCTCAGGTCACCATCGGCTGCCTGGAAGTGCCTCGCATGGAGGCGACCGGCTTCGGCGTCATGCATGTCGACGAGAAGGACGAGATCATCGCCTTCGTGGAAAAGCCGGCGGACCCGCCCGGCATTCCCGGCAATCCCGAGATGGCGCTTGCCTCCATGGGCATCTACGTGTTCCACACGAAGTTCCTGATGGACCTGCTGCGCCGCGACGCCGCCGACCCGACATCCAGTCGCGATTTCGGCAAGGACATCATTCCCTACATCGTGCAGCACGGTAAGGCCGTGGCCCACCGCTTCACCGCTTCCTGCGTGCGTTCCGATTTCGAGCGCGAGGCCTACTGGCGCGACGTCGGTACGGTCGATGCCTACTGGCAGGCGAATATCGACCTCACACACATCACGCCGGAACTCGACATCTACGACAGCTCCTGGCCGATCTGGACCTTCGCCGAGATCAAGCCGCCGGCCAAATTCGTGCATGACGACGAGAACCGCCGCGGCTCGGCCATCTCCTCGCTCGTCTCGGGCGACTGCATCATTTCCGGCTCGACGCTGCACCGCAGTCTTCTGTTCACCGGCGTGCGGGCGAACTCCTACTCGCGGCTCGATGGTGCGGTGGTCCTGCCCAATGTCATGATCGGGCGCCACGCGCAACTCAGGAATGTTGTCATCGATCGCGGCGTCGTCATACCCGAGGGCCTTGTCGTCGGCGAGGATCCGGACTTCGACGCCAAGCGTTTCCGCCGTTCCGAGAACGGCATATGCCTCATCACCCAGAACATGATCGACAAGCTGGAGCTCTAACCCGGACATGAATATCCTTTCGGTGGCATCCGAAGTGTTCCCGCTCATCAAGACGGGAGGCCTTGCCGACGTTGCCGGCGCGCTGCCGCTCGCATTGGCGGGACATGGAATACGCGTACGTACGCTGATGCCCGGTTATCCGATCGTCTTGCAGCGCCTCGCCGATACAAGGGTCGTCGCCACCTTCGACGATCTGCTCGGTGAGCCTGCCCGCGTTCTCGCAGCGACCCACGAGGGGCTCGATCTCCTCGTGCTCGACGCACCTGCCTTCTTCGACCGCGCGGGCGGTCCCTATACAGACGGCAACGGAAACGACTTCATCGACAATTGGCACCGCTTCGCAGCGCTCTCCTTCGCCGGCGCCGAAATCGCCCGGGGCCTGTTGCCGGACTGGCGGCCGGACATCGTTCAGGCGCATGACTGGCAGGCGGCGATGACCACGGTCTACATGCGCTACACCGGCCTGCAGCACATCCCGACCATCCTCACCGTGCACAACCTGGCTTTCCAGGGCCAGTTCGGAGCCGATATTTTCGGGCAGCTGCGCCTCCCGCCGGAAGCCTTTACCGTCGACGGCCTGGAATATTACGGCGACGTCGGTTTCCTCAAAGGCGGTCTGCGTACGGCGTGGTCGATCACCACAGTCAGCCCAAACTACGCACAGGAGATCATGACGCCGGAATACGGCATGGGCCTCGAAGGGCTGCTCAATGCCCGTTCGGCAGACCTTGAAGGCATCGTCAACGGCATCGACACCAGCGTCTGGAACCCGGAAAGCGATGCGCATATCGCCAGGCCCTATACGGCGGGCTCGCTGAAGCAGCGTGCGGTCAACCGGCAGGCGGTCGCCGAGCGTTTCAACATCGAGCAGGATGGCGGTCCGATCTTCTGCGTCATCAGCCGCCTGACCTGGCAGAAGGGCATCGATATCATCGCCGATGTCGCCGACTGGATCGTCGAGCAGGGCGGCAAGCTGGTGGTTCTCGGTTCCGGCGACCAGGGGCTGGAGGGCGCGCTTCTCGCCGCCGCCTCGCGGCATCGCGGCCGTATTGGCATCGTCATCGGTTACAACGAGCCGCTGTCGCATCTCATGCAGGCCGGCGCGGATGCCATTCTCATCCCGTCGCGCTTCGAACCGTGTGGCCTCACCCAGCTCTACGGTCTACGTTACGGCTGCATCCCCGTCGTGGCCCGCACAGGCGGCCTTGCCGACACGGTCATCGACGCGAATGAGGCCGCCCTGTCCGCCCGCGTCGCCACCGGTTTCCAGTTCACGCCCATCAATGCGGATGGTCTGCGCCAGGCACTGCGCCGCGTCTTCAAGGCCTGGCGCGAGCCGAAGGTCTGGGGCCGCATCCAGAACCAGGGCATGAAATCCGAGGTTTCCTGGGAAAGCAGCGCCGCCCGCTATGCCGACCTCTTTTCCAGTCTCCTGACGCGAGCCAACCTTTCCTGAAGAGTATCAGCTTATGACCATCAAGACCGTAACGACCGCGCCCTATACCGACCAGAAGCCCGGCACGTCCGGCCTGCGCAAGAAAGTGCCGGTCTTCCAGCAGCAGAACTACGCGGAGAACTTCATCCAGGCGATTTTCGATTCGCTGGAAGGCTTTGAAGGCGAGACGCTGGTGATCGGCGGCGATGGCCGCTACTACAACCGCGAGGTCATCCAGCTCGCCATCAAGATGGCGGCCGCCAACGGCTTCGGCCGCGTTCTCGTCGGGCGCGGCGGCATCTTGTCCACGCCGGCCGCCTCCAATGTCATCCGCAAGAACAGGGCGTTCGGCGGTATCGTGCTTTCCGCCAGCCACAATCCGGGCGGGCCGACCGAAGACTTCGGCATCAAGTACAATATCGGCAATGGCGGCCCTGCGCCGGAAAAGATCACCGACGCCATCTTCGCCCGCACCAAGACCATCGACAGCTACAAGATCGCCGATGTCGAGGACGTCAATCTCGACCTGGAAGGCACGCACGAAATCGCCGGGATGACCGTCAACGTCATTGATCCCGTCGCCGATTATGCCGAGCTGATGGAGCAGCTTTTCGACTTCGAGGCCATCAGCGACCTGCTCGCCGGCGGCTTCCGCATCGTCTTCGATGCCATGAGCGCCGTGACCGGCCCCTATGCCAAGGAAATCCTCGAAAACCGTCTTGGCGCCGCCAAGGGCTCGGTGCTGAACTTCATGCCGCTGCCGGATTTCGGTGGCCATCACCCCGATCCAAATCTCGTCCACGCGCGTGCGCTCTATGAAACGATGATGGCCGATGACGCGCCGGATTTCGGCGCCGCCTCCGACGGCGACGGCGACCGCAACCTCATCATTGGCCGGGGCATCTTCGTCACCCCCTCCGACAGCCTCGCCCTCCTGGCCGCCAACGCGCATCTGGCGCCCGGCTATGCGCAGGGCCTTGCCGGCATCGCCCGTTCGATGCCCACTTCGGGTGCGGCCGACCGCGTTGCCGAAAAGCTCGGCATCGGTCTCTACGAGACCCCGACCGGGTGGAAATTCTTCGGCAACCTGCTCGATGCCGGCCTTGCCACGATCTGCGGCGAGGAAAGCGCGGGCACCGGCTCCAACCATGTGCGCGAGAAGGATGGCCTCTGGGCCGTGCTGCTGTGGCTCAACATCCTGGCGGTTCGCAAGGAAAGCGTGCTCGACATCGTCAAGCAGCACTGGGCGAGCTTTGGCCGCAACTACTATTCACGCCATGACTATGAGGAGGTTGACAGCGAGGCTGCGAACGGCCTGATGGCCAACCTGCGCGACCAGCTCGCGACCCTGCCCGGCAAACGCTTCGGCGCGCTGACGGTCGAGACCGCCGACGACTTCGCCTATAACGACCCGGTCGATCAGTCCGTCAGCCGGAACCAGGGCATCCGCATCCTGTTCGAAGGCGGCTCGCGCGTCGTCTTCCGCCTCTCCGGCACAGGCACATCCGGCGCGACGCTGCGGGTCTACATCGAGCGCTACGAGCCGGATGCGGCCCGCCACGACATCGACACGCAGGAAGCACTGGCGGACCTTATCGCCGTCGCCGACGAGATTGCCTCCATCAAGGCACGCACCGGCCGCCAAGAACCCAGCGTGATCACGTAAGATGGCCCTCACCCCTCCTTCCTTCGCGCCGGGCGCCACGCTCTCCGGGGACGGAGTGGAGTTTTCGGTCTATTCCCGCGATGCCGCCCGCATCGATCTCTGCCTGTTCGACGGCAGCGACGACAAGGAACTCGCCCGCCTCGCCATGGGTCGGGACGAGAACGGCTTTCACCGCGTCTTCGTCGAGGGCGCGCAGGAAGGAACACGTTACGGCTTTCGCGCCGATGGCATCTACTCGCCCGACCATGGCCTGTGGTTCGATCCTGCCAAGCTGCTCGTCGATCCCTATGCAAAGGAGCTAGACCGCCGCTTTGTGCATGACGTTCGCCTGACACAGTTCGGCACCGAAACGGCCGATATCGTGCCGAAGGCCATCGTCACGTGCGACCGACCCGTCGAGGTGAAGCCACCGCTTTTCCGCCCCGGCGGGTTCATCTACGAGACCGCGGTGCGTGGCTTCACCATGCTCAATCCCGACGTGCCGGAGGCCATGCGCGGAACGGTCGGCGCGCTGGCTCATCCCTCGGTGCTCGCACACCTGAAGCGCCTCGGTGTCGATGCCGTCGAGCTCATGCCGATCACCGCCTGGATCGATGAGCGGCATCTGCCGCCGCTCGGCCTTTCGAACAGCTGGGGCTACAATCCGATCGCGCTGATGGCACTCGATCCGCGCCTGGTGCCCGGCGGAATGCAGGAGCTTGCCGATACGGTCGCCGCCCTCAGGGCCGAGAATATCGGCGTGATCCTCGACCTCGTCTTCAACCATTCCGGCGAAAGCGACCGCCACGGCACGACGCTCTCCATGCGCGGCCTCGACAATCTCACCTACTATCGCCACGTGCCGGATCGGCCGGGCGAGCTGATCAACGATACCGGCTGCGGCAATACCATTGCAGGCGAACATCCCGTGGTGCGCCAGCTGGTGCTCGACAGCCTGCGCCATTTCGTGCGTCAGGCCGGGGTCGACGGTTTCCGCTTCGATCTCGCAACCATTCTCGGCCGCGAGGCCGACGGCTTTTCCACCAATGCCGCCCTCTTGGCCGATATCTGCGCCGATCCACTGCTGAAAGACCGCGTGCTGATTGCCGAACCCTGGGATATCGGACCCGGCGGCTACCAGCTCGGCAACTTTCCCGCTCCCTTTCTCGAATGGAACGACCGCTATCGCGACGACACGCGGATGTTCTGGCGCGGTGACAGCTACAAGCTCGGCGCTTTCGTCACGGCGCTCGCGGGCTCCTCCGACATCTTCTCCCGCCATGGCGGGCATCGCACACGCAGCGTCAACTTCCTCGCCGCCCATGACGGTTTCACGCTCATGGACCTGGTTTCCTATACGCACAAGCACAACGAGGCGAACGGCGAGGACAATCGGGATGGTCACAGCGAAAACCATTCCTGGAACAACGGGGCCGAGGGCGCGTCGACGGACGGCGTGGTGCTTTCCGCCCGGCGCGCCGATGTAAAGGCCCTGCTCTCCAGCCTGTTCCTTTCGCGCGGCACGGTGATGCTGACGGCGGGCGACGAGGGCGGCCGGTCGCAGCAGGGCAATAACAACGCCTACTGCCAGGACAATGCAATGACCTGGCTCGACTGGAAGGGTCTGGACGAAGGCCTGATCGAGCATACCGCCATGCTATCGGCGATCCGCAAGCGCTTTCCGGCCCTCACGGAGACGACGTTTCTGAACGGAGACGGCGATGTTGAGTGGCTGACCGCTGCCGGCACACCGATGACAGTCGAGGACTGGGAGCAGCCCGGGGCGGCAACCTTCATGGCCCTTTTCAAGACGCCGGATGTGCAGCAACGGCGCACCGTCCGCCTCGCGGTTATCGTCAATCGCAGCCATGGCGAACAACCGCTCGCCTTCCCCTTGCCGGACGGCCGCGAATGGGTCAGCCTGCTTACCGTCGGCCATGCGCCCAACGTGATGGTGGGCGCGCGCACAGTCGAAATTCTTGTCGAAAACTACTGAAATTCATTGCCCGGCCAAAGCGCGTCTCTAGAACGAATCCCGATCGATCAATGGAAGGCCCTATGCCCGCAGATATTCATTTGAAAGATGTGCCCGCGCTCGTCGGAAGCGAACTCGGCGTTTCCCGCTGGTTCGTCGTCGACCAGACGATGATCGACCGTTTCGCCGACGCCACCGAGGATCACCAGTTCATTCACACGGATCCCGTGCGCGCGGCGGCCGAGACGCCGTTCGGCGGAACCATCGCGCACGGTTTTCTCACCCTGTCGCTGCTCTCGGCCATGAACTTCGATTGCGTGCCGCGCATCCTCGAGCAGACGATGGGCATCAATTACGGGTTCGACAAGGTCCGCTTCATCACGCCGGTGAAAAGCGGTGTGCGGGTGCGCGGCCGGTTCGTGCTCGACGAAGCGCGCTTCCGCGGCGCGGGCATGGTGACGATCCGTTATGATGTTTCCGTCGAGATCGAGGACGAGCGCAAGCCGGCGCTCACCGCCGACTGGATCACCATCATTCAGTTCGATCCGAAGGATCGGCCGGAGAACGTCTAAAAAATCCCGCCTCGAAAGCGGGATTTTTCATCAGAGACCGGCGTCTTCAGCGCCTTCCGAGAGAAGGCCGAAGGCATAGGGCGAAAACGAGCGCCAGCATTCGACGCGATAGTCTTCCTCTCCGGTGCGCAGCAGGACGATCTCGATCTTGCCGAGAACGGTGCGTGCCGCAGCGCCGACCGGGAAGGCCCCGTTATTCAGATCGAGCGGGCAGGCGCTGGCAATCGCCGCGCCCGCATCCGGGCCGGAAACGGTGATGCCCACATTGCGGTGAGAGACATCCGTCGCCGAATGCAGCGCCGAAACGCCAGCAGCAATGCCCATCAGGTCCGCGCCGGTCTCGTCGATCAGCAGCCATTCGTCCGGGCCGAGCCAGAGCGCGTGGCGACCACCGACCGAGGCGGAAGTCTTTGGACGCTGCGGCAGTTCGAGGCCGAAGGCCAGGGAGAGCGTACCGATGGCATCCGCGCCGGCGCGCAGCGAAAGACGGGTTGCGGGTGCGGCAGGCGTGACGCGTGCACCGGCGGAACCGCCATGGCTGCGGCCAAGCGGCGGCTTGCGAAGAGCTTGATCAGCCATTGAGGCGTCCTCCTTCCTTGTCGACAAAGACCATGTCGCTGACCTCGACCGCGATGGTACGGTCCGGCATCGGCACGTAGAGCGTCTGGCCCAGACGGGCCTGACCGCCGGCTACCAGCGCCAAGGCGATCGACCGGCCGCAATTCTCCGACCAGTAGGACGACGTGACATGGCCAAGCATGGTCATGGGCTTGGGCTGGTTCGGATCGGCGACGATCTGCGCCCCCTCCTCCAGCACCACGTTCGGGTCCTTCGTCAGGAGGCCGACCAGCTGCTTGCGGCCTTCCTTGACGAGATCCGGCCGCTTGAGGCCGCGGATGCCGACGAAGTCCGTCTTCTTCTTGGAGACGGCCCAGCTGAGGCTGGCGTCGTGCGGCGTGACCGTGCCGTCCGTATCCTGGCCGACGATGATGTAACCCTTCTCGGCGCGCAGCACGTGCATGGTCTCGGTGCCGTAGGCGCAGGCGCCGAGCGGCTCCGCCCGTGCCCAGATGGCCTCCCAGACGGCCTGGCCGTAATCCGCGGGAACGTTGACTTCATAGCCCGCTTCACCGGTGAACGACATGCGGAAGAGCCGGGTCGGCACGCCGCAGATCTGACCTTCGCGCACGCTCATATGCGGGAAGGCCTCGTTCGAGATGTCGATGCCTTCGACCAGCGGCTCCAGGATTTCGCGCGCCTTCGGGCCCTGCACGGCGATGACCGCCCACTGTTCGGTGGTCGACGTCAGCCACACCTTGAGATGCGGGAATTCCGTCTGGAGATAGTCTTCCATGTGGTGCATGACGCGCGGCGCGCCGCCCGTCGTGGTGGTGACGTGGAAGCGATCCTGCGACAGGCGGCCGACGACACCGTCGTCATAGACGAAGCCGTCTTCGCGCAGCATGATGCCATAGCGGCAACGACCGGGCTTCAGCGTGTCCCAGGCATTGGTGTACATGAGGTTCATGAACACTTCGGCATCCGGACCGACGACCTCGATCTTGCCGAGCGTGGAGGCGTCGAAGAGACCGGCGACATTACGCACCGTGCGGCACTCGCGGTTGACCGCATCGTGCATCGTCTCGCCCGAACGCGGATAGTACCAGGCGCGCTTCCAGTTGCCGACGTCCTCAAAGACGGCGCCATGCGCTTCTTCCCAGGCATGCATGGGCGTCTTGCGGGCCGGGTCGAAAAGCGCGCCACGCGAATGGCTGATCAGCGCACCGAAGGTGACGGGCGTGTAGGGCGCGCGGAAGGTCGTGAGGCCAATCTTCGGAATCTCGCGGTTCAGCACTTCAGAAGCGATGGCGAGGCCATGGATATTGGACAGCTTGCCCTGGTCCGTCGCCATGCCGTTGGTGGTGAAGCGCTTGATGTGCTCGATCGAGTGCATGCCTTCGCGCACGGCAAGGCGGATATCCTTGGCACAAACGTCGTTCTGGAAGTCGACGAAGGCCTTGACCGTGGTGTCGGCACCTGCGCCTTCGCCAGCACCTGCCATGCCGCCGGTCCATTCGAAGGCGCTTTCGCCACGAAGCTCGACCTTGACGCCATTTTCGTTGCCGGTGGCACGTGCCATCAGCTCGCCGGCAGCCAGCGATTCCTCGATGGTCGCCTGAAGCCCGTCCGTGCCGTTGCACGAACCGACCGACAGGCAATCCTGCGCATAGGTACCCGGCAGGAAGCGGCCCGAAGCGGCGTCATAGGCCACCTTGCCGCGCGACTGCGAGAAGAGATGCACGGAGGGCGTCCAGCCGGCCGACATCAAAAGCGCGTCGATGGGGATCCAGCGCGCCGAGCCGCCGCCGTTGCGGGCGACCGACATGGCGGAGACACGCAGCTTGCCCTTGGTGTCGACGACGGAATGACCGGTCAGAACCTCGATGCCGAGCTTTCGGGCTTCAGCCAGGACGGCCTCGCCGGGCTTCTCGCGGTTATCAACGATGGCGGCGATGGTGACGCCCGCCCGCTTCAGGTCGAAGGCGGCCTCATAGGCAGAATCGCTTGCCGTATAGACGCCGACCTTGCGGCCGACGGCGACGCCGAAATGGTTGAGATAGGTGCGCGCGGCCGAGGCGAGCATGATGCCCGGACGGTCGTTGTTGGCGAACACCATGTGGCGCTCGATCGAACCGGTCGCGAGAATGACGCGCTTGGCGCGGACCTGCCAAAGACGCTCGCGCGGCAGCTTCTTGTCCGGCTTGGGGAGATGATCGGTGACGCGTTCGACGAGGCCGACGAAATTGTGGTTGTAGTAGCCGAAGGCCGTCGTGCGGGTGAGAACGGTGACGTTCTCCATCGCCTTCAGCTTGGCAGCCGTCGCCTGCGCCCAGTCGTAACCGTTCTGGCCGTCGATCTTGACGGAGGTGTCGAAGTGCAGCGCACCGCCGACTTCCGGCTGCTCGTCGACGAGGATCACGCGGGCGCCCGCTTCAGCGGCGGCAAGCGCGGCGGAAAGGCCCGCGACGCCGGCACCGGCAACCAGCACGTCGCAATGCGCGTAGCGGTTGGCATAATGGTCCGGATCGTCTTCCGTCGGCGACACGCCGAGGCCGGCGGCCTTGCGGATGAAAGGCTCGTAGACCTTCTCCCAGGCGGCCTTCGGCCACATGAAGGTCTTGTAGTAGAAGCCGGCAGCGAAGAACGGCGACAGCAGGTTGTTCACGCCGCCGATATCGAAGGCGAGCGAAGGCCAGCGGTTCTGCGATTCCACCTTCATGCCGTCGAAGACTTCCTGCACCGGCGCGCGGACATTCGGCTGGCGGCGCGCGGCATCGCGGGAAACGTCGATCAGGGCATTGGGTTCTTCCGGACCGGCCGAAAGAATGCCGCGCGGACGATGGTACTTGAACGAACGGCCAACCAGATGCACGCCGTTGGCGAGCAGCGCGGAGGCAACGGTATCGCCCTCAAGCGCGTGATAGGTCTTTCCGTCGAAGGTGAAACGCGCTGTCTTGGCGGGCGTCAGGCGGCCCTGACCGGCAATGCGATTGGCGCCGCTCATTTCGCGGTTCCTTCCGTGGCTTCATAGGTTTCGACGGTTTTCTCGGTGGCGGGAGAAACACCGGGAATGACGGGCTTCGGCTCACCGGCCTTGTAGGTCAGGTAGAACTTGTCGCTGACGGTATCGCGCGCCGCGTTGAAGAAGCGGCCGCAGCCATGGATGTGGCGCCAGCGCTCGAAGATCAGGCCCTTCGGATTGTCGCGCAGGAAAAAATATTCCTCGAACGCCTCGTCCGTGACGTCGGCGATATTGGTCGGGCGCGCGATATGCGCATCGCCACCGTGGCGGAATTCGAGCTCGGAGCGCTCTTCCTCGCAATAGGGGCAGTAGATGAGAAGCATCGGGTTTCTCCTGTCCCGCGCCGGCAGGCCTCAAGCCGCCGGACGCGCGGGTGAATAACGGGGTATCAGTGCGCGACGGCCGCGGCCGCTGCCTCGTCGATGAGGCGGCCGGTGCGGAAGCGGTCGAGCGTCAGGCCGGCGGCCAGCTTGTGCGGCTCGCCCTTCGCGATGAGATGCGCGAAGAGGTGAGCGGAACCGGGCGTGGCCTTGAAGCCGCCGGTGCCCCAGCCGCAGTTGACGAAGAGGTTCTTCACCGGTGTCACGCCCTGAATCGCGGAACGATCAGGCGTGTTGTCGGTGATGCCGCCCCACTGGCGCATCATCTTCACGCGGCGGAACATCGGGAAGAGTTCGCAGATGGCGTCCAGCGTATGCGTGATGATCTGCAGGCCGCCCGTCTGGGAGTACGAATTGTACTGGTCCGTACCGGCGCCGATGACGAGCTCGCCTTTGTCCGACTGCGAGATATAGGCATGCACTGAGTTGGACATGACCACGCAGGGGAAGATCGGCTTCATCGGCTCGGAAACGAGCGCCTGCAGCGGCACGGAGTGCAGCGGCAGCTTGACGTCGGCCATCGACAGGATGACCGAGTTGTGGCCGGACGCCGAAACCGCGATCTTCTTGGCGCCGATGAAGCCCTTCGAGGTCTCCACGCCCGTCACGGCGCCGTCAGGCCCGCGGCGGATGCCCTTCACTTCGCAGTTCTGGATGACATGCACGCCGCGATCCGATGCCGCACGGGCATAACCCCAGGCGACCGCGTCGTGGCGGGCCGTGCCGCCGCGGCGCTGGAGGGCAGCACCGTTGATCGGATACCGGGCGGATGCCGAGATATCGAGAACCGGAACGAAGTCCTTCGCCTGCTGGGGGGTCAGCCATTCGTTGTCGATGCCATAAAGGCGATTGGCGTGGATATGGCGGCTGAAGGACTGCTTGTCGTGCACGTTGTGCGACAGCATCATCACGCCACGCGGCGAGTACATGACGTTGTAGTTGAGGTCCTGGCTCAGCCCTTCCCAGAGCTTGAGCGAGTGCTCGTAGATGTCCATGCTCTCGTCATAGAGATAGTTCGAGCGGATGATGGTCGTGTTGCGGCCGGTATTGCCGCCGCCGAGCCAACCCTTTTCGATGACGGCGACATTGGTGATGCCGTGCTCCTTGGCGAGATAATAGGCTGCGCCCAGGCCATGGCCGCCGCCGCCGACGATGATCACGTCGTATTCCTTGCGCGGCTCGGGGGAGGTCCACTGCGCCTCCCACCCCTTGTGGCCGCGCATCGCCTCCCGGGCGACGGCGAAAACCGAATATTTGCGCATCCCGTATCCTCAATATCTCGCCGGTCGCGCCGGCTGTTTCCTGCCCCGATAAAAAGCAAATCCTGGCGTTTCGCGCCGTATCCTTTGCGACGCATTCAGGCGCACCTTGTACCACATGCGACATGACCGGCATCCGCGCTTTGCTGGGGATTTATGCCGGGCCCATGCAAATATCCTTAACACGCGCGCCGACAGGCTGGACTTTCCCGCAGCGATCTGATATCCGACCCGCCAATTGCCGGCCCGTTGGGCTGAGCGAACGTCATCCATTTGCCTCGCGACCAGTCCTCGCCTGGCTTACAACAACCAAAGGAACGGGATTCTCGTGCAGGTACTTGTCCGCGACAACAACGTTGATCAGGCTCTCCGCGCTCTCAAGAAGAAGATGCAGCGCGAAGGCATTTTCCGTGAAATGAAGATGCGCGACTATTACGAAAAGCCGTCTGAGAAGCGTGCACGCGAGAAGGCTGAAGCCGTCCGTCGCGTTCGCAAGCTCGCTCGCAAGCGTGCACAGCGCGAAGGCCTCGTCAGCGCACGTCCGGGCGCCCGTTAATCGGCCGTCTTTTAGACGTTTTCGGATGCAAGACCGGGCGGGGGCGAACATATCGCCGCCGCCTTTTTTGACGTGAACGGATGTTTTTTCACCCTTATGAAAGACGTTCCGTGCAATTTCGGGCGCACCCGCTACAATCACCCGCCGGAATTGCTGACAAAGCCGTAGCGGTTTCCTTGCGCATGAGGCGTGAGAGAAGCTTACTTTGAGGACTCGCACTTGAATATGGCTGCATCTACCGGGTTTCTGAACAATCGCTTTCCCGCCGCCGACATGCGTCGCTCCCTGATGGCCGCGGTTGCCGCGACATCGCTCGCCGTTCTTCTGGCCGGCTGCCAGTCGACGACCTCGACGGATGTCCTCAAGGTCGAACGCGCCCAGGGTTCGCAGCAGAACATCGCGTCGCTTTCGGCCGTGATCGCCGCCAATCCGCAGGATCCCGAAGGCTACAACGTGCGCGGTTCGGCCTATGGCCGCGCCGGCGAAAACCGCCGCGCGCTGGACGATTTCAACCGTGCGATCGAACTCAATCCGCGCTTCTACCAGGCCTATGCGAACCGCGCGCTTGTGCAGCGCAGCCTGGGCGATCAGGCGCAGGCGGTGTCCGACTACAACACCGCGCTGCAGATCAACCCGCGTTATGACGTGGCCTATATCGGTCGCGGCAATCTCTACCGTCAGGCCGGACGCCTGGACGATGCGTTCCGCGATTTCAACCGCGCCATCGAACTCGATACGACCGATCCCCGTGCCTACCACAATCGCGGCCTGATCTATCAGGCACGCCGCCAGCATCCCAAGGCAATCGAGGATTTCTCGAAGGCCATCTCGCTGTCGCCGAACTCGGCCGAACCCTATAACGGCCGCGGCATTTCCTATGCGGCGCAGGGTGACGACGACAACGCGTTCTCGGACTTCAACACGGCCATCAACCTGGATGGCAAGCTGGCCGAGTCCTGGGCCAACCAGGCGCTGATCTACGAGCGCCGCGGCGAAATGGCCAAGGCTTCCCGCTCCTACTCCCAGGCGCTGCGTCTCGACCCGAACTACAAGCCGGCCAAGGATGGCCTCGCCCGCACGCGCGGCGCCGGCAACAAGCCCCAGCCCACCTGACAGGCCGCTTGCGCTTTCCCAAACAAAAAGCCCGCGATCGTCTCGCGGGCTTTTTCATTTCAGACCGGCGTGGACCGTCTAGTGGTTCATCGCCTTGACGATATCGTCCGTCATCTTCTTGGCGTCGCCCAGCAGCATCATGGTGCCGTCCTTGTAGAACAGCGTATTGTCGATGCCGGCGTAACCGGAGCCGAGCGAGCGCTTGACGAAGAGGCAGGTCTTGGCCTTGTCGACGTCGAGGATCGGCATGCCGTAGATCGGCGATGACTTGTCGTCGCGCGCGGCCGGGTTCGTCACGTCGTTGGCACCGATGACATAGGCGACGTCGGCCTGTGCGAATTCCGAGTTGATGTCCTCGAGTTCGAACACTTCGTCATAGGGCACATTCGCCTCGGCAAGCAGCACGTTCATATGGCCGGGCATGCGGCCGGCCACCGGATGGATCGCGTATTTGACTTCCACGCCGTTCTTCTTCAGCGCGTCGGCCAGTTCGCGAACCGCATGCTGCGCCTGCGCCACCGCCATGCCGTAGCCCGGCACGATGATGACTTTGGAGGCATTCGCCATCAGGAAGGCCGCGTCGTCGGCCGAGCCCTGCTTGACCGTGCGCTGCACGCCATCGTCGGTCGCCGCCGCACCGCTGTCGCCACCGAAGCCACCGAGGATGACCGAGATGAATGAGCGATTCATGCCCTTGCACATGATGTAGGACAGGATCGCACCCGAGGAGCCGACCAACGCACCCGTGATGATGAGCGCGAGGTTGCCGAGCGTGAAGCCGATGCCGGCTGCCGCCCAACCCGAATAGGAGTTGAGCATGGACACGACGACCGGCATGTCCGCGCCGCCGATCGGAACGATCAGGAGCACGCCGAGCGCCAGGGCAAGAATGACGATCAACCAGAAATCGAAGTGGCTTTCCGACAAGGTGAGCCCGACGATGAAGAAGACGATCGCGGCCAAGAGCACGATGTTGATCACATGCCGGTAAGGCAGCATGATCGGCTTGCCGGACATGCGCCCGTCGAGCTTCAGGAAGGCGATGATCGAGCCGGTGAAGGTAATCGCGCCGATGGCCGCACCAAGCGCCATTTCGACGAGCGCCTGACCGTGGATCTCACCGATCTGGCCGATGCCGAAGGACACCGGCGAGTAAAGTGCGGCAGCAGCCACCAGCACGGCGGCAAGGCCGACGAGCGAGTGGAAACCGGCGACGAGCTGCGGCATCGAGGTCATGGCGATGGAGCGCGCGATATAGGCGCCGGCACCGCCGCCGATGGCAATGCCGAGCACGATGAGCACGAGACCGCCGAAGGACGGCGTTGCCAGAAGCAGCGTCGTGCCGATGGCGATACCCATGCCGATCATGCCGAGCATGTTGCCGCGGCGGCTGGTCGTGGGATGCGACAGGCCGCGCAGAGCCATGATGAAGAGCACCCCGGAGACGAGGTAGAGGAAGGCTGCGAAGTTTGCGTTCATCGGGCCGCCCTCACTTCTCTTTTTTCTTGTACATCGCCAGCATGCGCTGGGTGACGAGGAAGCCGCCGAAAATGTTGACGGAGGCGAGGATGAGCGCGACGAAGCCGAAGCCCGTCGCCACACCCGAGAGCGAGATGCCGACGGCCAGGAGCGCGCCGACCACGATGACCGACGAGATCGCGTTGGTGACGGCCATCAGCGGCGTGTGCAGCGCCGGCGTGACCGACCACACCACGTAGTAGCCGACGAAGATCGACAGCACGAAGATCGCCAGGCGGAAGACGAAGGGATCGATCGCGCCGCCGGAAACGCCGTGGGCCGCAGCTGCAGCCGCATCCGGCACATATTCGGATGCCGCGCGAACAGCTTCGACAGCACGTTCGAGATCGGTGATTGCCTTGTCGAGAAGTTCGTTCGCCATCACTTGCCCTCCCCTTGCTGAACGGAGCCGCCGAAGTTCGGATGCACAACGGCGCCGCCGTTGGTCAGCATCGTCGCCTTGACGAGTTCATCCTCGACATTGACCGAAACCGATTTCGTTTCCTTGTCGACCATGGTCTCCAGGAACGTCAGCAGGTTCTTGGCGTAGAGCGCGGAAGCGGAGGCCGCGATGCGGCCCGGCACGTTGAGATAGCCGATGACCTTGACGCCCTCGACCTCGACGATCCTGCCGGGCTCGGCGCCTTCCACATTGCCGCCGCGTTCGACGGCGAGGTCCACCGCAACGGAGCCGTTGCGCATGGCGGCGAGCATCTGGCGGGTCACGAGGCGCGGCGCCGGGCGACCCGGAATGAGCGCCGTCGTGATGACGATGTCCTGCTTGGCGATATGGTCCGCCAACAAAGCGGCCTGCTTCGCCTGGTACTCTTTCGACATCTCTTTCGCATAGCCGCCGGCGGTTTCGGCAGCCTTGAACTCATCGTCCTCGACGGCGATGAACTTGGCGCCGAGCGAAGCGACCTGCTCCTTGGCGGCCGGACGCACGTCCGTCGCGGAAACGGCGGCACCGAGGCGGCGGGCGGTGGCGATGGCCTGAAGCCCTGCCACGCCGGCACCCATCACGAAGACCTTGGCGGCCGGCACCGTGCCGGCTGCGGTCATCATCATCGGCATGGCGCGGTCGAATTCATGGGCCGCATCGATGACGGCCTGATAGCCGGCAAGGTTGGCCTGCGAGGACAGGATGTCCATCGACTGGGCGCGCGTGATGCGCGGCATCAGTTCCATGGCGAAGGTGGTGAGGCCGGCGTTCGCCATCTCGGCGATGGCGACTTCGTTGCCGTAGGGATCCATCGTGGCGATGACGATGGCGCCGGGCTTGTAGGTGGCGGCTTCCCCTGATGTGGGCCGGCGCACCTTCAGAACGACATCGGCGGACCTGGCCTCTTCGGCCCCGACGATGCGCGCGCCGACAGCTTCATAGTCGGCATCGAGAATTCGGGATTTAAGCCCCGCTCCGGCCTCGACGAGCACGTCCAGCCCGAGGCCTCTCATTCTCTTGACGGTTTCCACGGAAGCCGCGACACGACCTTCTGCCGTATCACTTTCACGCGCTACAAAAACACACTGACTCAAACCGTGGTCCTCCCCCCGAGACTGGCCGTGTAGAATCGCGGCGCCGGATGGCGCCGGAACAAGCTGCGGAATGCAGATGTCTGGATTAACGAAGCAGGAAGAAACCGGCGACGTTGAGAATGATGAAAAGCAGGAAGGCGCTGAAGAAGCCGGCGCTGGTGAAGAAACCGGCAGCCATGGCGATCAACAGGGCGACGCAGATCAGCGTGCCGTACTTGGCGCCTGCAATGAAGAGATTGTAGGTCTTCTCGTGCTCGGGATAATCCATCGGAGCGCCCATTTCGATCGGTCCGGTATGATGTTCAGCCATAGTCACCTTCTCCTAAGCAGCCACGCTCGCCAGCCGGAAATCCCCCATCCGATGAGCGCTTACATCCGTCGGGCCTGCGTAGCGACCCGGCTCTTCCCCAAGCGCCAGAAGCGCACGTTGTTCAGGCCATACACAATGGATCGCCAAAGCGCAACGGCAAGGGTGACTTAGCCTTGGCCACTTTCTCCTTCCGGAAACGATGCAGGCCGGTTTCGGGTGAAACCAGCCTGCACTGCGACATAAGGGCGCAAGGCTCATCCAGCGTAAGCGCCGCCCGATAGCTGTATCCGGCGATGGCTGTCGGCAAGGCGCGCCGTCGGCCGTACGGTCAGCGGGCTGAACGGCATATCGTCGCCGCGGGCAAAGAGCATGCGCCGCTCGAAAGGCTCGGACTGGAAGAACGGGAAACGGGCATAGAGCGAGGACCGCACGTCCTTGCAGCGCGTCGCCATCAGCATCAGGTCGATGATGAACTTGCCCTGGTTGCTTTTCGGCGATGCCACGAAGTCGCCGTCGAACACCCGCTTGTAGAAGGCTGCATGCGCCGGCTTCACCATCTGGAGAACGCGATCGGCATCGAAATAGTCGGCCGCCATCGTCGCAAGACGCAAGGTCAGATACGGGATGGCCGGCATCTCGCTCCAGATTTCGGGATCGGCCGCCAGACGCACCGGGTCGATCAGCGTCAGGCCCGCATCGAGAAACGCCTTGGTCTCGTCCGGGAACACCTTGCCCGACGAGGTCACGCGGTGATCGGGCGTGACGTGGTGCAGACGAACCGTCGAAATCAGGCGCTCTTCGTAATAGATGCCGAAGACATAGGCATGACTGTCGAAGTCGACTTCATCGATGAGAAGCGGCGTCTCCTCGCCCAGATGCATCACGCTGCCGGCCTTGTAGGCCTTGTAGCGGATGCGGGCGATATCCTCCATGTCCTCGCTCGTCTCGACGCGGCGGTACTCCACCCCGTCAAGCAGCCCCAGCAGTTTCTCAGAAAAGCGATTGGCCACCGTTCCAACGCTCGCCATAGCCCAACACCCCCGAATACACACCGGCGATACGACATCCCCGGACTGATAATCAGCGATATAAGACAATTTGTGTAAAATACCATTCATTAACCTTAATATATGGTTAACGCTAAATTTGCATAAACTGATGCAAGCGGCGGGTTTTCAAGTGAACGGGGGATGGATCAGGCGACGCGGCGGCCGCGGCGGCGCGCTTCACCCGGCTTGCGGGCGAGGCTTTCATAGCGGTCGCGAAGGGCATCAGGCGACATCGGCGCCGCAAAGACATAGCCCTGCACCAGATCGGCGCAGTGATACTTGTTGATAAGCGCGAGCTGTTCCTGCGTCTCGACACCTTCGATGACGATGCGCAAGCCGAGTTCCCGCGACAGGTTGACCGTGCCGCGCAGAAGCTTGAAACGGCGCGCGTCCTCGCCGATGTTGCGCACGAAGGAGCGGTCGATCTTGATGACATCGAGCGGAAGCTGATCGAGATAGCTGAGGCTCGAATAGCCCGTGCCGAAATCGTCGATGGCGATGGTGATGTCGCGGGCGCGCAGTTCCTGCAGGATGGCCTGCACCTTGACCGGCTCTTCCATCAGGCAGCTTTCGGTCACCTCCAGATGCAGACGGTGCGGCGCAAGCCCGGCCGCCTCCAATGCTTCCGTCACAACGCCGATGATCGACGTTCCACGCAGGTCCTGAACGGAGAGATTGACGGAGACGCTCATATGCGGCGGCCACGTCGCGCAATCGGCGCAGGCGCGGTTGATCATGAAGCGGGTGATCTCGGAGACGATGCCCATCTCCTCGGCAATCTGGATGAAGACATTCGGCGCAACGGCGCCGCGTTCGGGATGCGTCCAGCGCGCAAGCGCCTCGCAGCATTCGATACTCGTGCCATCAGGGACGAACATCGGTTGGTAAGCGACGGACAACGCATCGGCGGCCAAGGCTTCGCGCAGGTCTTCCTTGAGCTTCTGGCGATCCACGTAGCGGGCGTCCATCTCTTCTTCGAAGACGGTGACGCTGCCCTTGGCTCGGGACTTCGTCTCGAACAGCGCGAGGTCGGCGCGGATCTGCATTTCATCCAGCCGGAACTCGTCGCTCGGCACCATCACGCATCCCGCACTGAACGAGACGAGGAAGGTCATGCCGTCGAACTCATAGGTGCCGCGCAGCTGCTCATGGAAGCGGCGCATGCGTGCCTCCAAGTCGCGACGATTGGCTTCGTTCGGGAAGAACAGGATGAATTCATCACCCATCAGATGGCTGACGACGATCTTGTCCGTCGCAAGCCGACGCAGCCGCTCGCTGATCGCGCAGAGGAGGCGGTCGCCCGTAATGTGTCCCTTCATGTCGTTGACATGTTTGAAATCGTCGACGTCGAGCACCATGAAGCCCACCATGCCGGGCTTCTTGCGCTCCGTAAGCGCATCCTGAACGAGATCGGAGAAGTAGGCGCGGTTGGGAAGCCCGGTCAGGCTGTCGTAACGCACCATGTGGAGAATCTTGTTTTCCGCCCGCACACGCGCTGTGACATCCTCGAAAATGAGCACGGCGCCGCCGTTTTCCCGGCGCGCCGCGGTGAACTCGAGATACAGTCCCTCCCTGACCTGCAAGAGAGCACGCGAGCGGTCACCGCTCAGAAGCTCCTGGAGCTGGCGCAGGATCGCCTTGCTCTGCTCCAGGTTCAGGAACGTGTTGCGCACGCCGTAGCGCAGGACGAGATCGAGATGGCAATCCTTCAGCCGGTCCTGGCTGCCGAGATGCAAGAGCTCGCAGGCACGCCGGTTGGCCACCAGAATGCGATGGTCCGCGTCCAGCATGAACAGGCCGTGCGGCATGTTGTTCAGCGCCGTGTCGAAACGGTCGGCGATCGTTGCGAGGTCGCGCGCCGCAAGCACGTTCTCGTACAGGAACGTGCGGACGCCGTTGGCCATGGAACGCGTGGTCATCGCGAAGGGCAGGACAAGCGTGGCGAGAACCGCGTGATAAAAATCCTGTAAAGCCAGGAAGCCGGCGGCGATTGGCAGGCAGGCCGCGAGAACCATGTAGTTGACGGTCCTCGGCGAGCCATAGTTTCGACCGACGACCGACACCATGGTGCCGAAGGTCACGGAGATACAGGCGATCTCCGCAAAGGCATCGCGGCTGACGACCAGGCTGTAGCAACAGGCCGTGCCCAGCGCGAATGTGGTGCCGACCGCGCCCAGATTGTACCAGTTCTCCCAATAGCGGATGCCCGCCATGTCGAGCGCGGTTTTGTCAGCGCGGTCGAACCGGCGCATACCATGCGCGCGCAGCGACCAGATGAGCACGACGAACGCGCTCCACAGCAGGAAAAAGGGATCGGAGGTCTTGGCGAATACGAAGGCGAACGTGATGACATGCGAAATCATGCCCACGAAAAGGGTCTGACGGTTTCCGTACAGCGAGCTGACGAACGACAGGTATACATCAGCCGGCAGTGTGTTTTGACCCTTATCCGTCATGGACTCGGCACTCCCTATGGCATGCGAGGGTTACCGGCCAAAATTTAATGAATGATTTCGGGAGATTACCCAACAACGGGGGACTCACCCGGCAATTTTCGCGCGCACCCCCAACCCAGGAAGAACAGTTTCAACCAAATATTGCAAAATAAAGGCGGAAAGTAAAGATACTCAACCCTCCATAGGCTGATTGCGCAACTATAGGGATGAGGATACGCGAAAGTATTTATCCAAAAAGCGTATGAATAACTGCTGGGTACAACCTAAATTCACAAATGTTTGGTTAACAATTATTTTCGAATCCACCCGCGGAAAATAGTGGTCCCACGGATGATGGGCACCGGTGAGGAACGGCGGCCGTCGTCATTTCGCCTGAAAAGAGGAATTGACTGAAACAGGATTTGATATCAAATCCTGTTTTGGTATTTCTTTCCCTGGAGCCCAGCATGTCGAAACCCGTCGTCGCCATTCCCGCCGATATCAGGGAGATCGAAGGCAACGTCTGGCAGGCAACCCCGAACCAGTATGTGCGCGCCGCCGTGAAAGGCGCCGATGTCACCGTCTTTCTCGTGCCGGCGCTTGATGCGGACAACGACTTCGACGGCATCCTCGACCGGGTGGATGGGCTTCTCGTCAGCGGCTCGCGCACGAATGTGCATCCTTCGCTTTACGGCAAGGAGGCAACCGAAGCGGAAGGCCCCTATGACCGCGCCCGCGACGCGACCAGCCTGCCGCTCATCAAGCGCGCGCTGGAGCGCGGCATTCCGTTGCTTGCCATCTGCCGCGGCATTCAGGAGCTCAACGTCGTGCTCGGCGGGACGCTTGCCAACGAGATTCAGGAACAGCCCGGCATATGGGACCACCGCAAGCCCGACACGCCCGAACTCGACGTCGCCTATGGCATCCGCCAGAAGGTGATCGTCAAGGAAGGCAGCTGCCTTGCGGGCGTCGTCGGCGCCGGGGAAATCCAGGTCAATTCGCTGCACCGCCAGGCCATTTCGGACATGGCGCCGCGCCTGGCCGTCGAAGCGGTCGCGGAAGACGGCACGATCGAAGCGGTCTCCGTCATCGGCGCGAAGGCATTTGCGGTCGGCGTACAGTGGCACCCGGAATATTGGGTCGGTTCCGATCAGCCTTCCAACAAGCTGTTTGCCGCCTTTGGCGAGGCCGTGCGCGATTACGCTGCGACAAGGCACGGCATTGCGCATAGGACGGCGGCCGAATAGGTCGCTCAGTCCGCCCCGATGAAGGTGACCATGGCATCGGCCGGTTCGACGGCCTCATAAGCCAGACCATCGCCATCGACGACTGTGAGAAGCGGCTCGCCGCGCGCATCCAGCACATCGACGGTGCCGTCGCCGTTCTGCGTCCATGTCCGCGCACCGGCAAGGCCGGGCCATACGGCATCGCAATCCGGACCGGCGGTAAAGCGCGTACTGCGCCCCGAGATCGCCGCACCGCGTTCGGCAAGGCAGGCGGTCTTCGCGACGGCGTTGGTGATCGTGTAGCTGTGACCGGCCGACGGGCTGGGAATGGAACCCGACACCATCGGATCCACGTCCGGAGCCCGGTCACGGGCGGCCCAGAGCCCCAGGGAGACGACAGCGGCCAGAGCGGCGATTGTGAGCGTCTTCATGGAAATCTCCTTCGCGCGATTCGACACGAAAAGCATGCGCTCGCAAGCTTGCCGAATGGTTAACGAAGACTTTCCGGATGCTGGCCTGATTTGCGGGTAAAGGGCGTTTCCGGCACCGGCGTCACGGCCTGGCCGCGCTCGAACCAGGCGAAGAGATTGTCGGCAACGAGGTCGGCCATCGCGTCGCGCGTCGCAACCGAGGCGGACGCGACATGCGGCAGAAGCGAGACGTTCGGCAGATCGAGCAGGCCGTCAGGAACGTTCGGCTCGTCATAGAACACGTCGAGCCCGGCGGCGGCGATAACGCCGTTCTTCAGCGCAGCGATAAGCGCCGGCTCATCGACGGTCCAGCCGCGTCCGACATTGATCAGCACCCCGTTGCCACCCAGCGCCTGGAGGACATCAGCATCGATCGTCCGATGCGTTTCCGGCGTCTTGGGCACGATCGCTATCAGGATATCGACCGCCTGCGCCAGGGCCATCAGCGAAGGATGGTATGTATAGGGCACGCCTTCGCGCGGCCGGCGGGTGTGGTAGGCGATGTCGACGCCGAAACCTTCGAGTCGCCGTGCGATCGCCAGGCCGATGCGCCCCAACCCATAGATGCCGGCCTTGCGACCGCGAAGGCTGAGCGGCGAGAGCGGAAAGGCGCCATCGCGCTGCCAGCGCCCTTCGCGCAGCCACGCCTCGGCCTGCGGGAAACGGCGTACGGTGTTGAGCAGAAGCCCGATCGCCGTATCGGCAACCTCGTCGTTCAAGACGTCAGGCGTATTGGTCACGACGACGCCGCGCTCAGTAGCCGCCGACACGTCCACGCCATCATAGCCGACGCCGAAACTCGCGATGATCTCAAGCGCCGGCAGATGCGCGATCATCGACGCGTCGAACCGCCCGGAAACCGCCACCCCGGACACCGAAGCGGCTTCGGACCGCGCCACCAGCGACGGATCCGCGTTGTCGATGCGCACGATGTCGAAAGCCTCCTTCAGGCGATCGACGACACGTTCACGGATGATGCCCGGAATAAGGATGCGCGGCTTGCCCATGGACGTCGACCTCTCAACCTTCCGGATGCGGCTTCAGCGGTCCGGTGGACTGGCGAATGCGCATTTCCGGCTTGATGAGATGGATGCCGTCAGGCTCGTGGCTGCCGGACAGCTTGTCGAGGAGCGCACGCGCGGCGTTGCGTCCCACTTCCGACTGGCCGTTCCAGACCGTGGTGAGCGCGGGCGTGGCGATTGCCGCCTCCTCCAGGTCGTCATAGCCGGTGACGGAGACGTCGCGACCGGGCACGAGGCCGGCGCGCGCGATGCCGTTCATCAGGCCGATGGCGACGAGATCGTTCCAGCAGACGGCCGCCGTCGGCTTCTGCGGCAGCGACAGGAAATGCACCGCCGCCTCGAAACCGCCCTGCTTGGTGCGTGGCCCCGGAATGCGCAGGCTGGGATCGACCTCGATATTGGCCTTGCGCAAGGCGTTCACGTAACCCTGGTAGCGATCGCGGCCGGTGGAGGTCTGGTCCGTGCCACCCACCATTGCGATGGTGCGATGACCAAGGCCGATCAGATGATTGGTGGCAAGCGAGATTCCATAGCTGTCGTCACCGCGGAAGATCGGCACGTCCAGCCCCTCGATGGAGCGCGCGATCAGGATCGCCGGCATGCCGTTGTCCTCGGCAAGCCGGATATCCTCCGGCGGCGTGCCGATCGCCGGCGACATGATGACACCGTCACCGCCGAGTTGAAGCAGCGTCTCGACGAAGTTGCGCTGTTTTTCGACCGAATCGTAGTGGTTGGAGAGGATGAAGGTCTGCCGGTCCCGGTCCAGCTCGCTTTCGATGGCCTTCAGGATTTCCGCGTAGAACGGGTTCATGATGTCATGCACCACGACCCCGATGATGCCGGAGCGCGACGTGCGCAGGCTCGCTGCGCGACGGTTGTAGATATAGCCGAGCGCGCGGGCCTGCTCCTTGATCCGGTCGCGCGTCGACGCCGCCACCAGCGGGCTGTCCCTCAGCGCAAGCGACACCGTCGCCGTGGAAACGCCGAGCGTCTCCGCGATGGTGGAAAGCTTGATTTTCTGTGCCACGACCCCTCCCCGGCGACCGCGCCATCCTGCGCGTTTAAAACCGTTTATTTAAACAGTTTAAATCTCGTCGGCAACTGTCTTTTCGCTGTCCCGGGCGTCGTCGGGCCCTGCGCCGTGCAGGTTTTCGTCCATGGCCCGCAGCAGTTTCAGGAGATTGCGGACGTCCTTTTCGCTCAGGCCCTCGGCAGCCTGCTGCTCGCTCAATCGTCCCGCCTCGGTGATTTTCTCGATGGAGGCATGCCCCGCCTCGGTGAGATGCACGACGGTCAGGCGACCATCCGTGCCATCCGCCCGCCGTTCGACGAAACCCTGCGCTTCGAGCCGCCCGATCGTGCGCGTCATGGTCGGAGCCTTGACGCCGAGGCGGTTGGCAAGCGCCCCGGCGGTCAGCCCGCCCTCTTCGGCAAGCGCGAGGATCACGCCGTCCTGTCCGGCATAGAGGCCGGTGGCGAGCAGATTGCGGGAAAGCACCGTACGCATGGAGCGTGCCGCATTCACGACGGCCGCAGCAAGGCCCGAGCCGGAAACGGCATCGTGCGATTTCTTCTTCTTGGCCTTCTTTCCGTCCTTGCCGTCTTTGTGCTTCTTGCCCATCGATCGCCTCGCTCCACGCCCTTGCATCACGGGCCTGTCCTTGTATGACTCAGGTTGAAGGCTGGCGGCAAGTGAGGATCGGAGGCAGGCATGGCGCATCCGAAGATGCGGTGGACCGAAAACGACCCCATGCTTGCGCCGGCGGACCGCGCTGGCTGGATTGCCGTGTTGCCGCTCGGCGCCCATGAGAGCCACGGCCCCCACCTGCCGTTCGAAACCGACACGCTGATCGCCGAGGGCATTGCGGAGCGCCTGATGGCCGTCCTGCCGGCGCACCTGCCCGTAACGTTCCTGCCTGCAGAACCCATCGGTTATTCGCCGGAGCATCTCGACGTGCCCGGCACACGCTCGCTGGACTATGCCGTCGCTATCGAACGATGGCTACGCATCGCCGAGGATCTCAACCGCTTCGGCCTGCGCAAACTCGTCCTTCTCAATGCGCACGGCGGCAACGCGCCGCTGATGACCATCGTGGCGACGGAAGCGCGCGTGCGTTTCGATATGCTTGTCGTGGCGACGGCCTGGACGCGGTTCGGCCAGCCGGACGGATGGATCAAGCCGGAGGACAAGGCGATCGACATCCATGGCGGAGACATCGAGACCTCCGTGATGCTGGCGCTGCACCCCGAAAAGGTACGGATGGACAAGGCGGAGCGCTTCGGCTCCCGTCAGGCGGAATTCGCCGCGCGTTTCGCCCATCTGCGCGCCTACGGCCCGCACGCCTTCGGCTGGAAGATGTCCGACCTCAATCCGCTGGGCGTGGCCGGAGACGCCAGTGCCGCGACGGCCGAAAAGGGCGAACAACTGATCATGCACGCCGTGCGCGGTCTTGTCGGCCTTCTCGAGGATGTTGACGGATTCGACGTCGAAACACTTCGCTGACGGCATTTGCGCTGGCCCGTTCGATCTCCTATATCAGTCGCGACGACGGACCAGACGTCCCATCCCTCGAGGTTCCCATGACCGAAACAGCTCTTCCCAAGCCCATTCCCGTCACCGTGCTCACCGGCTATCTCGGTGCCGGCAAGACGACGCTGCTCAACCGTATCCTCACGGAGAACCACGGCAAGAAATACGCCGTCATCGTCAACGAGTTCGGCGAGATCGGCATCGACAACGACCTGATCGTCGAGTCGGATGAAGAAATCTACGAAATGAACAATGGCTGCATCTGCTGCACCGTGCGCGGCGACCTGATCCGCGTCGTGGAAGGCCTGATGCGCCGCCCCGGCCGCTTCGACGCCATCATCGTCGAGACGACGGGCCTTGCCGATCCGGTTCCGGTCGCCCAGACCTTTTTCATGGACGACGATGTTCGCCAGAAGACCGAACTCGACGCGGTCGTCGCGCTGGTCGATGCCAAGCACCTGCCCCTGCGCCTCAAGGACAGCCGCGAGGCCGAGGACCAGATCGCCTTTGCAGACGTCGTGCTCATCAACAAGACCGACCTCGTCAGCCCGGAAGAGCTTGCAAGGATCGAGGCGACGGTGCGCGTGATCAACCCGTCCGCCCGCATCCATCGCACGACCCGCTCGGATATCGACCTCACCAAGGTTCTCGACCAGGGCGCTTTCAACCTGGAGCGGGCGCTCGAAAACGATCCGCACTTCCTCGATCACGATCATCCTGACCATGTCTGCGGCCCCGATTGCGGCCATGATCACCATCATCATGGGCACGACCACGATCACGACCATCACCATCACGACCATGATCATGACCACGGCGTCTCGCCGATCCATGACGTGACGGTGCAGTCGATTTCGCTGCGCGGCGGCGAGATGAACCCGGAACGCTTCTTCCCCTGGATCCAGAAGATCACCCAGACGGACGGGCCGAACATCCTGCGCCTGAAGGGCATCATCGCCTTCGCCGGCGACGAGGAGCGTTATGTCGTGCAGGGCGTGCACATGATCGTCGAAGGCGATCACCAGCGCGCCTGGAAGGACGGCGAGAAGCGGGAAAGCCGCCTCGTCTTCATCGGCCGCGATCTCGATCGCGAGAAGATCGAACGGACCTTCAAGGCCTGCGAGGCACAGAAGGCATGACGCCGGACAGTGTGACCCGGTTTTCGGATAACGCCATACGCAGGAAAGACGTGTAATGCCGACAGTCGCCCCTCTCGATCTCGACGGCCATGTCGTCGCGACCGCCTTTCTCGGCGACGTGCCGTTCTTCGCCTCCGCCTCCGGCGTCATCCATCGTCTCGATCATGGCCAGAAGGCCAGCGAGGCGCATGACGGCCTGCTGGCCTGCGTGCGCGACGAAGCAAACGATACGCTGATCACCGGCGGCGAGGACGGCAAGGTGCAGCGCATCGCCGCCGACGGCACCGCGACCTTGCTGGCGGAGGTGCCGCGCAAGTGGATATCCGTCGTGGCGGCCGGCCCGCAGGGCGCCGTCGGCTTCGCCGAGGGACGCACGGCGCGCGTACGGTTGGCAGACGGGACGATCAAGGAGTTTCCGGAAAGCCGATCCGTCGAGGGCATGGCCTTCGCGCCGAAAGGCCTGCGCATCGGGATCGCCCGTTACAATGGCGTTTCGCTGCACTGGGTCGCGATGGCGGCCCAGCCGGTCGAACTGGAATGGAAGGGCGCGCATAACGGCATCACCTTCTCGCCGGACGGCCGCTTCGTCGTCACCACCATGCAGGAAAACGCCCTGCACGGCTGGAAGCTCGATCCGAAAGCGGGTGCCGACACCCGCCATATGCGCATGACGGGTTACCCTGCCAAGGTGAAATCGTTCTCCTGGTCCGCCAAGGGCAAATGGCTCGCGTCTTCCGGCGCGCCCGCCGCCATCGTCTGGCCCTTCTCGGCCAAGGACGGCCCGATGGGCAAGCCGCCGCTCGAACTCGGCACCCGCGCCGATGTCATGGTCACCTGCGTCTCGTGTCATCCGGCGGAAGATGTCGTCGCCATCGGCTATTCCGACGGCATGGTTCTGGCGGCCCGCTTTGCCGACAGCCGTGAAGTGCTGCTGCGCCGCCCCGGCAAGGGTGCCATCACATCGATGGGCTGGAACCGCAACGGCAAATTGCTTGCCTTCGCCAGCGAGACGGGCGACTGCGGCGTCATCGATCTGGCCGGCTGATCTTCCGCACCCCCCTAAAATGAGGAACCCGGGAGAGCAAGCTCTCCCGGGCCACTGACCGCAGGGACAGGGCGGGGATTACGGTCAGTGTCTGCGCTTCTTGCAGCCGCAATCGCTGCCGCCGCTGCCGCTCAGGATGCCGAGGGCCGAGCCGTTGAGCACGCCCGAAAGCGTGCCGTTCAGGCTGTTGTTCAGCACGCCGTTCAGGACATTGTTGTCGCTGAGGACGTTGCCGACGCCCACGCCGACGCTCGGGGCGATCACGATGCCGCCGGTCTTGGTCTTGTTGCCGCTGAGGATGCCGAGGCCGAGCAGGCCGCCGGCGGACGCCTGGCCGGCACCGGCAAGAGCGATCACGGTAGCGATTGCGATGATGCGGGTCTTGTTCATGGTCTCTCTCCTTTGGTTGCGCACCTCAAAGATGCACAACTAAAAGTAATGCAAGATTCCATCAACACAACCGGATTTGCTCGATATAGCAAAGAGTTAACCATAACGTAGACAAGTTTAACGAATACCTCCGGAATGCAACCATTGCGGAATTATCGCGGGATTTACCTGCGATATCTCAACCTTTGAGGGTTTTTTAACCACATAAGTCCAGGATTTCGAGCCGATAACCGATACGGGGCGCGGAACCGGATGCGTATTTCACAGGCCATGCTGGCCACGATCCTGCTGGTGGCGGGCGGCAATCCGTCGCTGGCGGATTCAACCATAGATTACACATTCGGTAGTGGCCGCACATCGAATATCTTCAAGGACACGACGCGGCTTCCCGCCTCCTTCGCCGAAGCAGCGCTGAGCCTTCGCGGCAGTTTCGACCTTGAGGAAACCGATATCGCCTATGCGGTGACGACGCGGGCGCGAAAGGTGCCCCGCTACCGTTTCGCGGACGAGCGGGCGGCAGGCATTGAAATCGGCCTTGCGCGCGATATCGGCGAGGCTGTCAAGTTCACGCTTCGCGGCAGTATCGAACACCGGCAGACGGGCGATGTCCTCCTCGCCCTGCCTGGCCTTCTCATCGGCTACCGCCAGGCGGACATTCTGGCCAATGCCAGCACGGGCCTCACGATCGAGCACGCCGGCGGCAAGAGCCACCTCACGGCATCACTCGCCCGCTTCGGCCCCGGCAAGGCGCGATTGACAATTCCAGGACTGCCGCGCGTGCAGCTTGAGGGCGGCAACACGCTCTACGAAGTAACGGCAGGGCATATCCGCCCGCTGCTCGGCGGCGAGGTGGGCGCAACGGTGCAGTTTCGCACCAACCGTATTCCATGCGATCCCCAGGACAATTTCGAGCGCTACCCCGCACGGACCCTGCGCGGCTCGATCGCCTTCGGCCGCGTGTTCGGCGCCGTGACATTGCTGGCGGAGGCGGGTCTCGTGCGCGTTGAGAGCCCGGACCTGGGCGCGAGCGTCGATCCGACCCGTCCGTTCCTGAAAACCGAACTCGCCTGGGCGATGACCGAGACGGTCGCGCTCAAGGGAAAGCTGTCACGGGATATCGCACTTGCCGACATCGATGATCCCCTGGGCGAGGATGTACGGACGCTCAGCCTGGCGCTGGAAACCGCGCTGACGGAGAAGCTGAAGCTCAGCCTCGCCTTCGAGCAGGCGTACAGCGACTGGCTCACTTACGACTATCGGACACGCACGAATGCCACGACGGCGACCCTCACCTACACGCTCGAAAAGGGCGCGTCCGTGGCGCTGGAATACAGCCACCTCGTGCGCAAGGAGACCGACGAGACCGCCGACTTCAAGGTCAACGGTCTCGCTGCGCGGTTCCAGGGCTCGTTCTGAGCCTCACCACTCCAGTTCCAGATGCGGCCGGCCGTTCGAGGTCTTCTCCAGCGTCCGCCCCGTTTCGTCGACGGTGCAGTTCACACGCTGGCGGAAGGCGGAGAAACTGTCGAAGGTCACCACATCGACGGGCGTGTCGAAATGCAGTGTCATGCGGTAGCGGCCCGGCTGGCTGGTCAGCGCCTGCACGCCGATGACCTCGGCATCGAACGGCTGGCCAAGATAGGTGCCGCGCACGCGCGAGCCGAGCATCCAGGGATTGAACGGCGGCCGGTTGCCGACCGCGGCATGCAACGTATTCCAGTCGCGAAAGCCGTATTGGGCCGCGATCAGCTCCAGGGCACGTGAATGCGAAACGGGCTGCATCTCGTCCGCAAAGCGCGCACGCAGCCGCTTCGCCTGGTCTTTCAGGGTATCGAGGGAAGGAAGGGGCGTCGAGAGAGGACGCATGTCGGAACTCCAGTGTCTGCATGCGTCATTTCGGAGGGAGCCCGCATTGCCACCGGTTCGCATGCGTGATGCTGGAAGACCGATTATCCTAAGAGAGACTTCACCAAAGCTTGCGCTCGCGGACGGCAGGGGCTCTCACCCTGCCCTGCACATAGGTCTTCGCGGCCCGTCTGTCAAATCTCCCGCTTGCACGAGGGCCGGAAGCGTGGGAGCACTTTCCCAGGAGGAACCCACCATGACATCCGTTACCCTCATCGCCTTCGCCGCCGTCGCCTTCATTGGCATTGCCACGCCCGGCCCCACTGTGCTTCTCGCCCTCACCAACGGCTCGCGCTACGGCATCCGCCGGGCACTTCCCGGCATGGTTGGCGCCGTTCTGTCAGACTTCATGCTGATCGGCGCAGTCGCGCTTGGCCTCGGCGCGCTGCTGGCGGCTTCGGAATTCTGGTTCTCGGTCGTCAAATGGCTGGGTGCGGCCTATCTCGCCTTCCTCGGCATCCAGATGCTGCGTTCCACCGGCTCGCTCGGCCGCACTCTCGACGACATGCAGGCCGCCGACCGCAAGACGTCGCAGGCGATCTTCTCCAAAAGCCTGCTGGTCGCCGTAACCAATCCCAAGGGCTACCTGTTTTTCTCGGCCTTCCTGCCCCAATTCATCGATCCAGCAGCCCCTCAGACGCAGCAATATGCACTGCTCGCGCTTGTCTTCGCAGCCATCGATTTCCTGGTAATGTTCGGTTACGCAGCACTCGGCTCGCAGGCCGCGCGCATGCTCAAGACATCGGGCGCTGCTTGGCTCGACCGCGTCTGCGGCGGCGCATTGCTGGCGCTTGCGGGCTCACTCGCCTTCTATCGTCGCGCCGCGAACTGATCAGCTCTCAGCCGTGCCAATGATCTTCGCAAGGAGGTCATGCAGGTTGTCGCGATAGCCGGAGCGGGCGGAAGGATCGCCCTCTTCGGAAGTCATGGCGACGGTCAGGCCGAGGTCGGGCACGATATAGAGCATCTGGCCGCCAAAACCCCAGGCATAGTGAACCGTCTTGCCGCCGATTACCCGCTCGAACCATCCGTAGCCGTACCCGTCGTTGGAAAAGCGCGAATTGGTGCGCGACTGCCAGGATTGGCGGATCCAGTCCTCCGGCACGAGCTGCGTGCCGTCGGCGGTGCGCCCGCCATTGCGGTAGAGCTCGCCGAAGGCCAGCAGCGAGCGTGTGCTCATCGCCATCTGGTTGCCGCCGAGATAGATGCCCTGCGGGTCTCGATCCCAGGCACCGATGCGGAAACCGTCGAGCGGGCCGAGCCAGTCGCGCGCCAGCGCCAGTGTCGACTTGCCGCCGACCTTCGTCAGGATAGCCGAGAGAAGATGCGTCGAGCCCGTGGAATAGAGCATTGTCCCGCCCGGATCGTCGACGAAGGGCATGGCGAGCGCCGCACGCACCCAGTTGCGGCTGGCGACCCAGCGCCCGTAATTGCCGCCGGAGGTGCGCTCCAACCCTGCCTGCATGGAAAGCAGGTTGCCGATGGTGATGCGGCCGAGCCGCGGGTCACGTTCCGCCGGCAGGTCGCTGGCAAGGATGGGCGCGATCGGCTGGTCGACGCCTTCGAGCAGGCCCTTGGCGATGGCAATGCCGACGAGGGCCGAGATGATCGATTTCGACGCCGACTTGATGTTCGCGCTTTCGGCCGGCGTATGCCCGCCATAACCGCGCTCGGCGACGATCTTGCCGTTATGCGCGACGACGACCGCCTTCAGCTGCGACAGCGACGAGGCCGCAGACAGCGTCTCGGCGACCGTCCGCGCCGGCTGGGCGACAACGGGTTCCTGCGCGCGGGCGCCGGCGAGCGGGAATGCCAGGGCAAGGCCAATGATGAAAAGCTGCTTCCTCATGGGAAGGCAGATAGGCGACGGGCAGCGCAATTTCATGGCCGATGGCCGGGCTTCACGCAGTGTTGAAAACCTGTGAGCACCCGGCCATAAGCCGATTCGTCCTCAGAAGCGGTAGGTGATACCGGCGCCCACCAGCCACGGATCCAGCTTCGCCTTGCCGGTCAGCGGCGTCCCCTGGTAATTGACCTTCCATTCGGGCTCCAGGAACAGTTTCTTCACGTCGAAGTTCACGCCCCAGTGCTGGTCGATCATGTAGTCGAAGCCGACCTGCAGGGCCGCGCCGACCTTGTTCTTGACGTCGAGATCGGCGAAATCACCGGAACCGGACTGGTTATAGAACAGCGTATAGTTCACGCCCGCGCCGACATAGGGTTTGAATGCGCCGAAATCGGTGAAGTGATATTGCAGGGTCAGCGTCGGCGGCAGGAGCCAGGTCTTGCCGACCTTGCCAAGGCCGGCGATGGAATCCGCCGCGTTCACATTCGCATAGGTGGTGCCGAGGATGAGTTCCGCCGCGATGTTGTCCGTGAAGAAGTAG
This sequence comes from Shinella sumterensis, assembly GCF_004514425.2. Classification (GTDB taxonomy): domain Bacteria; phylum Pseudomonadota; class Alphaproteobacteria; order Rhizobiales; family Rhizobiaceae; genus Shinella; species Shinella sumterensis. Next base: position 173,449 of record NZ_MYFN02000002.1, on the reverse strand, counting down.
GAAATGTCGAGTTCCGGGACGACCGTATTGGAATAGGTCAGGCCCGAACCCGGGATCGCGTCCACATAACCCGAATCGTTCGTGATGACGCCAAGCCCGCGCACGCGGATCTGCCAGGGGCTCTGCGCCGCGATATCCACCGGCGCTTCCGCAGGCGCCATGCGCTCTGCAAGATCAGCCGCAAAAGCCCCGCTGCCGATCAGCGTCACCGCCGCGGCAAGCGCCGCGCGCCTGATCCGCACAATCCCATCTCTCTTCATGTCGTCTCTCCATCATCACGACTCGTTTTGCGACGCGACTATGAGAGCCCGGCGCGAGAGAAGCCTTTGAGATGGATCAAGTGAGAGGCATGCGAATGGACGATTGCATGGAAATCGACGGGAGACTTGTCAAACGTCCAATTAAAACAATGACAAGCGTCAAGAATGGAATGGCCGGCCCGCAGCCGGCCATTCCTCAGGCAGCCTTTCGCGCAGCCGGCATCACGCGGCGGCGACCGCTGGGAACGAGCACGCCCGCCGCACCATCCAGCCAGCCGTCCTTCAGTTCCAGCGCGAGGAAGCGGCGGCGCTCGAAGGGACCGGGCATGACGAGATGCTGCGCCTTGGCGGCGAAAAAGCCGAAGCGCTCGTAATATTCAGGGTCGCCGACCAGAAGCACCGCACCGTGTCCACGGTCGCGCGCCTCGGTGATGGCAGCCCGCATCAGCGCGCCGCCGATGCCCTTGCCTTCGTGCTCGCAGTCGACGGCGAGCGGGCCGAGCAGGAGCGCCGGCACGGCATTGCCATCGGCATCGACGCCCGCTTCGACATTCCACAGACGCACGGTGCCGATCACATGCCCTTCGGCATCACGCGCAACGAAGGCAAGGCCTTCGGCCGGCAGGCGACCGCGGCGCAGCGTCTCCGACGACTTGCGGAAGCGCGCCTCGCCCATGACACGGTCGAGCAGACGCTCGCGCGCAACGACATCGCCGGCATTCTCCTGGTCGATGGTAAAGGCGGAATGCGCGAAGAACGCGCGGACAGAATCAAGAACAGTGGCCATCTCTGGGCCTCCCGTGCTCAAAACCGATTCAAACGGTATCCGGAACGAATTGTGAAGATGGCGCTCCCGCAGGGACGGGAGCGCCGGGGCGGTCAGATGACAAAAGCCTTGAGCGGCTCGAAGCCGTTGAAGGCGACCGCCGAATAGGTGGTTGTGTAGGCGCCGGCGCTTTCGATCAGAACCTCGTCACCGATCGAAAGGGTGATCGGCAGCGGATACATGTTCTTCTCGTACATCACGTCGGCCGAATCGCAGGTCGGGCCGGCGAGCACGCAGGGCTCCATCTCGTCGGCATCGCGCGCCGTGCGGATGGGGTAGCGGATCGCCTCGTCCATGGTTTCGGCAAGGCCGCCGAACTTGCCGATGTCGAGGAAGACCCAGCGATGCGCGTCGTTATCGGACTTCTTCGAGACGAGAACGACTTCCGCCTTGATGACACCCGCATTGCCGACCATGCCGCGGCCCGGCTCGATGATGGTTTCCGGGATCTGGTTGCCGAAATGCTTCTTCAGCGCCGAGAAGATCGCCTTGCCATAGGCTTCGGCCGACGGGATATCACGCAGATACTTCGTCGGGAAGCCGCCGCCCATATTGACCATCTTCAGCTCGATGCCCTGCTTGGCCAGCTGCACGAAGACGCGCTTGGCATCGGCGAGAGCCGCATCCCACGCGTCGAGCTTCGTCATTTGAGAGCCGACATGGAAAGACACGCCATAGGACGTCAGGCCCAGCTGGTGCGCATAGACGAGCACGTCGACGGCCATCTGCGGCACGCAGCCGAACTTGCGCGACAGGGGCCATTCCGCACCTTCGCCATCCGTGAGGACGCGGCAGAAGACACGCGCGCCGGGAGCGGCGCGTGCGACCTTCTCCACTTCCTCATGGCTGTCGACGGCGAAAAGGGAGACACCGAGCGCATGAGCGCGCGCGACATCGCGTTCCTTCTTGATCGTGTTGCCGAACGAAATGCGGGTCGGGGTCGCGCCGGCATCGAGCGCCATCTCGATTTCTGCGACAGACGCGCAATCGAAATTGGAGCCCATGCTGGCGAGAAGGCGCAGGATTTCCGGCGCCGGGTTGGCCTTGACGGCATAGTAGATCGCGCTGTCCGGCAGGGCGTGGCGGAAAGCCTTGAAATTGTCGCGCACCACGTCGAGGTCGACCACGAGGCACGGGCCGTCGGGACGTCGGGTGTTCAGGAAGTCGATGATACGTGCGGTTGCCATCTCGGTATTCCCCATATCCAGGTTGCTCCGGGAAAATCCCGGAGGACAAAGGGCGGATACGAACACGCTCTGGAACCAGCCGGTGGAGACCCCGGTACCAAGCATGCGCATCAGCGCGAACGGTGAACCGAAGCCCGCCTAGGCTTCAATTCGGCTTTGTCTGCCTTGGATTGGTGGGAAACCCGACCGCACGTCCGGCAATGAAGGTGTGCCTCTTCAGTAACCCCGGCTGATGGAAAGCCGGCAGACACCAGAAAGGCCCGCACCGTCGTTGCTTCAAGATGTCCTCGCATTTCCCGGTTGGCCGGAATAGCGACTGGAGCGGTTAGTTCCAGGTACCTTACCGATGATCCTCACCAAATCGAGGGTCGGCGGACACCCACAGGCACGTGCGACTTTGGGCAGCACGGGAGATAAGAAGAATCGCTGTCGTAATCAAGAGCTTTTTTTGCGTGGCGCTATTGAAAATAATCCGCCAGCCACGACATTCGCGAAACTGGCTTTCGATGGAACTTTTTTCTACGATCGGCGACCCAAGCGCCGTCTTCAGCCGCAGGCCGCACCCGCGATCCAGCGGCACGTCTATTTAAGTGGGGACACATGGACACTTTGACCCGAATCCGGGCCTTCATCGACGTCGTCGACGCCGAGGGATTTTCCGCTGCATCGCGCAAGACCGGCCGGTCCAAGGCGCTTCTGTCCAAATATGTACGCGAACTGGAAGACGAGCTCGGCGCTCTGTTGCTCAACCGCACCACCCGCCAGTTCTCGATGACCGAGCCCGGCCACACCTATTACCGCACCGCCTCCGATATCCTGAAGGAGATCGACAACCTCGCCGATCTCGTGCGCGAAAAGAACACGGACCTGCGCGGCAAGCTGAAGGTTTCGGCGCCGCGCACCTTCGTCGATGCCGAGATCGGCCAGTCGCTGATCGATTTCGGCAAGGAATATCCGGAACTGTCGCTTGAAATCGTCGCCGACGACCGCTTCGTCGATCTCGTCGAGGAAGGCTTCGACGTGGCGATCCGCATCACGCGGCTGGAGGATTCCGCCCTCATCGCCCGCAAGCTCGGTGATTTCCTTCTCAAGATCTGCGTGACGCAGGAGTTCCTCGACCGCACCGGGCCGATCAATCACCCGAGCGATCTCGCCCACCTGCCCTGCATCATCGACACGAACGGCAAGTCGCACAGCAACTGGCGCTTCGTGGATGACAAGGGTGCGGGTTTCAGCGTGCCGGTCGGCGGGCATATCGAGGTCAACAGCCCGACCGCCGCCATACGCGCGGCCGCGAGCGGACTCGGCGTCGCCCAGGTGCCGGCGTTCATCGCGCGGCCCTGCCTGGATGCGGGGCAGGTCGTTTCGATCCTCGAGGATTATCTGCCGACCGACCGCGGCATCTATGCGATCTACCCGCACAGACGCTATCTGCCGGCCAAGGTGCGCACCTTCGTCGATTTCCTGCACGGCTGGTTCCGCCGCAATCCGGGCATAGAGGCCTGAGGGTCCCAATTCCGACCCATTTGCGTTAGATTCATCCGGTCGATTCCTATCGCCGAGAGGACTGAACTTCATGCGCTTCCTGCCTCGCCTGCTCGCCGGAGCAGCCCTGCTGGCGCCGGCCACCGCCTTCGCCCATCCGCACATCTTCGCGGAGGCACGGCTGGAAGTGACCGCAAACGAGGACGGCACCATCAGCGAACTGCGCAATGTCTGGCGTTTCGACGAGATGTTCTCCGCCAGCGTCGTGATGGACTTCGACAAGAACGGCGACAACCAGCTCGATCCGGACGAGCTTGCCGAAATCGGCAAGACGGTGCTCGAATCGCTGGAGGAGTTCAGCTACTACACCACCATCACCGAGGACGGAAAAACCGTGAAGGTGGCCAAGCCGGATGCAATCAATGTCGATTACAAGGACGGCCAGCTCCTGATGTTCTTCACGGTGAAGCCGGGCGAAGTCATGCCGCTCAAGGGCAAGCTCACCTTCGGCGTCTATGATCCCACCATGTATGCCGCGATGGATTTCGCCTCCGACGACGATCTCGTCGTGGTCGGAAACAAGTTCGCCGCCTGCAAGCGCGAGGTGGTGCGTCCGGACCCCGACGAGGTTCTGGCCCAGAACCAGGCCAGCCTGACCGAGGCATTCTTCAACGATCCCGCCGGTACCGACATGTCGAAGATGTTCGCCACCCGCCTGGAGTTGACATGCTGACCCGCAACCGCGCCATCGTTTTTGTCACCGTCACGCTAGCCATCGCCGCCACCGCAACGTTCGCCCATGCACAGTCGCCGCTCGGCATCGGCGCTGCGGAGCCTGGTTTCAACACCAACGGCGCTTTCGGCGGGCTGTTCTCGTGGATCAACGCCCAGCAACAGGGCTTCTACCGCATGATGACCGGCGCGCTGAAGGATATGCGCGAAAACCCCTGGGCGGCATCCACGCTGGTCGGCCTCTCCTTCGCTTACGGCGTGTTCCATGCCGCCGGCCCGGGCCACGGCAAGGCGGTCATCTCGTCCTACATGCTGGCGAACGAGGTGGAACTTCGGCGCGGCGTACTGCTCTCCTTCTTGTCCTCCATCCTCCAGGGTATCGTCGCCATCCTGCTGGTGGGCGCCGCCTATCTCTTCCTGCGCGGCACGACCGTCTCGATGACGGACGCTACCCGGGCGCTGGAGACGGGAAGTTACGCGCTCATCACGCTTTTCGGTGCCTGGCTGCTCTTCCGGAAACTGCGTCCGGCACGCCGCGCGTCGGCGCTGGGCGCGCAGGCCGTGGAAGTCCATGACCACCACCATCACCATTCGCACGGGCACCATCATCATGCAGGCGAGGTTTGCTCGACCTGCGGCCACGCGCACGCGCCGGACCCGTCGCTCCTGAAAGGCGACCGCTTCGCGCTGCGCGAAGCATGGTCGGCCATCGTCGCGGTCGGTCTTCGCCCCTGCTCCGGTGCTTTGATCGTTCTGAGCTTCGCGCTGCTCAACGGCCTTTACCTCGGCGGCATGCTTGCCGTTCTGGCCATGTCGATCGGCACGGCCATCACCGTCTCGATCCTCGCTACGCTCGCGGTCACGGCCAAGGGCGCCGCCGTGCGCTTTGCCGGCAACGGCTCGGCAGCCGTGCGTGTCGGCACGGCGATCGAGATCGCCGGCGCACTGATGGTCATGGTCCTGGGATTGCTCCTGCTCGGAGCCTCGCTCCAGCTCTAGTTTCCGTGCTTGCGCTGATAGCGCGCCCGCAGCCAGAAGAGCAGGAAGAAGCACAGCACCATCGCCGCGCCGAAGGCGCCCGCCAGCCATGGCGAAAGATCGCCCAGCGCGATCATGATCCTGGGCACGAAGTAGAACACCACGCCCGTTCCCAGCAGAATGAGGATGGCGGCAATCGCCGTCGACCGTCCCTTGTCGCCGCCGCTCATGCCGCACCTCCTGCCACGATGTCCGCCCTTATATCCTCGAGCCGGCGCTTCTGGTTGCCATCAGCATCGAAATTGTCGGGTGCCAGCCAGGCCTCGAAGGCCTTTGCGATCACCGGCCATTCGCCGTCGATGATGGAGAACCAGGCCGTGTCGCGGTTCTCTCCCTTGGAGAGCATGTGCTGGCGAAAGACCCCTTCGAAGGAGAAGCCGAGACGGGCGGCGGTGCGTTTGCTGGCCGAATTGTCGTTGTGGCACTTCCATTCATAACGACGGTAGCCGAGGTCTTCGAAGACGTGCCTGGCAAGCAGATATTGCGCCTCTGTAGAAAGCGGCGAACGCGACATGCCGCTGCCATGGGCAATGCCGCCGATCTCCACGACGCCGTTCGCCGGGTCAGGCCGCATGTAATGCGCCATGCCGACGACCTTGCCATTGGCTTTGTCCACGATGACCTCACGCACCCAACCGGATTTGATCACTGCGTCCGACCAGGCATCGAAAGCCTCGATGCCGGTAAAGTCGGGCTGCGCGAAATAGCGCAGCAAAGGGTTGATGGCCATGCCGCCGAACGCATCCCACAACGCGTTAAGATGGCGCGCACGATCATAGGGCTCCAGCCGCACGTAACGGCCTTCGAGCAAAACGGGAGCGGGAGGCGGTGCCCCTTTCCAGTCCTTGAGATCGCGCATGATATCCTCCATCGGTCGTCCCGAAGGGATAGAGCAGCGGGCGGTTGCGCGCAATGCGCAAAGCAGGGAGCGGCGTTCCGCCGCCCCCCGATACAATCAGACGGTGGCGGCAGAAACCGTCGCCTCGATATGGTCGACCAGCGCATCCGCCAGTCCAAGACGGCCGGCGAGGAGATCGAGATAACCGCGTTCGGCGCGCGACTTCGGCTCTATGGCAAGCCGCGAGGCCGTATAAAGCTCGACGCGCTGTTCTTCGGTCTGCGCGGCCGCGACGATGGCATCGATATCGATCGGGTTGGCAAGTTCCGTTTCCAGGAACGCCGCGGCATCGTCGCCGAGGCCCGACACCTTCAGCTTGTCGATGATGCGGGCACGCTCGGCATCGTCGATATGGCCGTCGGCACGGGCGGCTGCGATCATGGCGCGCACGAGGATGAGTGCGAAGTCGCTGCTTACCGCTTGCGGATGAAAACCGGAATCGGCCGGAGGCGGCAGAAGTTCGGGCGTCCCGCCCTGCGCGGCTTCGGCGGGGTTCTGACCGTCGCGATAATTCTTGTAGGCCTGGTAGCCGAGGCCGGCGATCGCGGCGAGGCCGCCGATCTTCAGAGCGGAGCCGGCAACCTTGCGGCCGCTGTCTGTGCCCAGCAGGACACCGGCAATGGCGATGCTGGCGAGCGGATTGTCCTTGGCAAGCTGCGTGACCTGACCTGCGCGATCCCGCACGGTTCCACCGGCGCCGGGCACCTGCGAACCGAGGAACTGATCAAGCAACTTCTTCGCGTCAAACATGGGGCGGTCTCCGTTGTTCTGCCGACTATCAGGCAAGATAGGAATGACCTTTGCCGATTACAAACGCATAACGGGCGGCTAGGGCCGCCCGTCTGCAAATTCCGAGAATTGCGATCAGCCCTTCAGGGCAGCCGCTTCGGCGGCCAGTTTCTCGATGCCCGCCCAGTCGCCCCTGGCGACGAGATCCTTCGGCGCGACCCACGAACCGCCGACGCAGACGACGTTCGGCAGCGAAAGATAATCGCGGGCATTGGCAAGCGAGATGCCGCCCGTCGGGCAGAACAGCGTGCTGGCAAGCGGCGACGACAGCGATTTCAGATAGGCCGCACCGCCCGCCTGCTCGGCGGGGAAGAACTTCAGCACTTCATAGCCTTCCTCGCGAAGGCCCATGACCTCGCTTGCCGTCGCCGCGCCCGGCAGGAGCGGAATGTCGGAATCGGAGGCCGCATCGATCAACTCCTGCGTGGTGCCGGGGCTGACGATGAACTGCGAACCGGCCTCGACGGCCGCTTCGAACTGCGCGGCATTGAGGATCGTGCCGGCGCCGGCGACAGCGCCCTCCACTTCGTTGGCCACGGCGCGGATCGCTTCGAGGGCGGCAGGCGTACGAAGCGTGATCTCGATGGCCTTCAGCCCGCCGGCGACGAGCGCGCGCGCCAGGGGAACGGCGGTCTTGACGTCGTCGATGATAAGAACCGGCACGACCGGCTGGAGCTTCAGGACGGAAAGCAGCTTGGCATTCTTGTCGCTCATGACACCACCTTTTAAAACGATTGAATTGAAATCGGGCATATCGCGTCTGCGACCACGTGTCGAGCCTTACGCGCAATTCTTGGACTTGTCATGACACCTGTATCGTGTAGTGTTTGCCCGCTCCTGACGTGTCTCCAACAGCGAAAGCGTGCCTATGGCAAAAGAGATCGAACGGAAGTTTCTGGTGTCGAGCCAGCGGTGGCGCGCCTTCGCGGATGAAGGCATCGCCATAAGACAAGCCTACATCGTCGCGCAGGATGACCGCTCTCTCCGGGTGCGGATCTTTGGCGACGGACGCGCGCGCATCACCCTGAAGATCGGCCATGCCGTCCTTGTCCGCGACGAATACGAGTACGACGTCGATCGCGACGAAGCCGAGGACATGCTGCGCCATGCGATCGGCAAGGTAATCGAGAAGGTGCGCTACCGTGTGCCCCACAAGGGCCATGTCTGGGAGATCGATGTCTACCAGGGCGTCCATCGCGGTCTGGTCATTGCGGAGGTCGAGCTTTCCTCCCGCCTCGACGAGCCGGAGCTGCCCGATTGGGTGGGCCGCGAAGTGACCGGCGAAAGCCGGTATTCCAACCAGTCGATGGCGCTCGGCATCAGCAACGGCGCCAGCCTGCGCCAGCTCACCTGAACCGCTACGTCACGCCGCATTGCGGGAAATGCGGCGACGCGGTATGTGGCGACCATGACAAACGAGATTGCCTCACCGACTGAAGAGAGCGGCTTCCTGGTGGCCGCGCTTTACCATTTCGTCTCTGTTCCGCGCTTTGCGGAGCTGCGCGCGCCCTTGCAGGCACTCTGCGAGGAGAACGGCGTGCGCGGCACGCTGCTGCTCGCCCATGAGGGCATCAACGGCACCATCGCCGGTCGTGCCGCCGGCATCCGCGCGGTCCTCTCCTTCCTGCGCAGCCAGCCGGAATTCGCCGGTCTCGAGCACAAGGAAAGCCATGCGGCCGACATGCCCTTCCTGCGCATGAAGGTGCGGCTCAAGAAGGAGATCGTGACCATGGGCGTCGAGGACATCGACCCCACCCGCTCCGTCGGCACCTATGTTGCGCCGGCGGACTGGAACGCGCTGATCTCCGACCCTGACACAATCGTCATCGACACGCGCAACGACTACGAGACCGCCATCGGCATGTTCAAGGGCGCGGTCGATCCCAACACCAAGACCTTTCGCGAGTTTCCCGATTGGGTGCGCGAAAACACCGGCCTGCACAACAAGCCGAAGATCGCCATGTACTGCACCGGCGGCATCCGCTGCGAGAAGGCCACGGCCTTCATGAAGGAACAGGGCTTTGACGAGGTCTATCACCTCAAGGGCGGCATCCTGAAATATCTTGAGGAGATTCCGCAGGAGGAAAGCCTGTGGGAGGGTGCGTGTTTCGTCTTCGACGAACGTGTCTCCGTCACGCATGGCCTTGAGGAGGGCGAGCACCGGCTTTGCCGCGCCTGCCGTCATCCGCTCACGCCGGAGGATATTGCGTCGCCGCTCTACGAGGCCGGTGTGTCCTGTCCGCATTGCCATGCCACGCGCAGCGAGGACGATCGCCTGCGCTTCCGTCAACGACAGAAGCAGATGGACCTGGCACGGCAGCGCGGCGAGCGCCATCTCGGCAAATAACGCCGGCGCCGGCATCAGCCGGTGCGATGGTTGCCCTTCGGAAATTGCCCGGCCAGCGCGCTGTACCAATGGCCGCTCTTCTTCACCGTGCGCACCTGTGTTTCGTAATCGACATGCACGATGCCGAACCGCATGCGGTAGCCTTCCGCCCATTCGAAATTGTCCATCAGGCTCCAGGCGAAATAACCGCGCATCGCGTAACCTTCACCGATCAGGTCCGCGGTGACGCCGAGATGGTCGGCGATGTAGTCGAGCCGCATCCCGTCATTCACCGCGCCGTTCTCGACTTCGGTGTTGTCGCAGGCGCCGTTCTCCGTGATGTAGCAATCCGGAAGCGCGTAAGCGGCGTTGAGCTTGCGGACGAGGTCGCCGAGTGCCGGCGCATAAACCTCCCAGCCGATATCGGTCCTCGCAGCGGAAACCGGTGGCGCATCGACCGTTGCCGGGAAGAGCGCCGCCTCCGACGGATCATGCGCGACACGCATCGGGGTGTAGTAGTTGAGCCCCCACCAGTCGAGCGGCTGGGCGATGGTCTCCATGTCGCCCGCCTCGATCTTCGGCATGCGATGTCCGAGCGCCGACAGGAAACGCTCGGGATACGCGCCCTTGAAGACCGGCCCGAAGAAAACGCCGTTGTGGAAATCGAAGGCGCGGTCGGCAGCGGCCTTATCCTCATCGCTGTCGCTGCCGGCATAGATGCTGTGCGCGTTCAGGACGAGCCCGACCGGCAGGTTGGGCCGTTCGGAGCGAATGGCGGAAACACCAAGTCCATGCGCGAGGTTCGTGACGTGCAAAGCGTGCAGCGCGGCGTCCATGTTACGCTCGCCGGGCGCGTGGATGCCATAGAGATGGCTGAGCCACACGGAGCACCATGGCTCGTTGAAGGTCGCCACCGCATCGAGCCGGTCGCCGAGGCGCGCGATCGTGGCTTTGGCGTAGCGCTGGAAGGCGTAGGCCGTCCGGCGCGCCGTCCAGCCACCATCGCCGGCCAGCATGAGCGGCAGGTCCCAATGGTAGAGCGTCGCGAACGCCTTGATGCCGCGTGCCTTGAGGCCATCGACAAGGCGGTCGTAGAAGTCCAGCCCCTTCTCGTTTATCGGTCCCGTCCCCTCCGGAATGATCCGCGGCCATGCGATGGAGAAGCGGTAGGCTTCCACGCCGAGATCCTTGATCAGGTCGAGATCCTGGTCCAGCCGGTTGTAGTGATCGCATGCGACATCGCCGTTGTGGCCGCCATGGACCCGACCCGGCATGTTGGAAAAGGCATCCCATATCGACGCTTTCCGGCCGTCCGCCTTGGTGGCGCCTTCGATCTGGAACGCGGCGGTCGCCACGCCAAAGACGAAATCGCCGGGAAAGCGGTCGGCAAGAATCTTGGGATCGGTCATGGCGGCCCTTTCAGTATGATGAAACCACTGCAACGTCGCCGTAAAAGTGGCAGCGTGAAAAATCAAACGGTTTCTGGAGAGCCACGGCGCGCGCTGACGACCGTCTTCTATTCATATGTAAATCAGATGACACTTAATCAGTAATTAGGCTTCGTCGCCTAAGCTGCGTCAGGTTCTGCGGGGATAAGGGCGTGGTACTCAGAATTCCGAAGCATCTCGTGCGCAAGGGCATGTTCATCGAAACGGTGGAATGCCCGGTTACCGAATTTCAGGCCCGACGCTTTCTGATCAAATCCGAAGATGCGGTTCGCGCCATTCTGGCCACATCAGCCACCCACGCCCTGGTCAACCAGCAACAAAGCACGATCGACGTGGATGCCGTGATGAACGGCGCTGCGAAGGCGCAGGAAGAACAACGCCAGCATACACTCGAAACGGTGTCCCAATCGGCGCGCTCCCTGCGCGAAAGCTTCCTGGCGGCGCAAGCCGGCACGCTGAAGATCGAGACGCTGGGGCCGGTCGCCGACGAGATTGCCGAGCGCATCGAGGCCGCACCCGATGTCTTTCTGGAGGTCACGCGCCTCAAGACGAAGGATGAAGGAACCTATGTTCATTCGCTGGCCGTCAGCGCGCTGATGATGCAGCTCGCCCGCGCGCTGGGATACGATGACGATGCCGTACGCGAACTGGGCGTCGCCGGCCTGCTGCATGACGTCGGCAAGCTGATGGTTCCCAACGCCGTGCTGAACAAGACCGGCAGGCTCGACGCGAACGAACGCCAGCTGGTCCGCAATCACCCGGAAGTCGGCTACCGCATGCTCAAACAGCAGGGCAATGTTTCCGGTATCGTTCTGGATGTCTGCCGGCTGCACCACGAAGCCCTTGACGGCACAGGCTACCCGCTCGGCCTGAAGGGCGACAGGATCAGCGCCGAGGTGCGGCTGGCCACCGTGTGCGACGTCTTCGAGGCATTGACGAGCGCCCGGCCCTACAAGAAGGCCTGGTCGACGAAGGACGCCATCAACTGGATGTTCGATCACAACCAGATGTTCGACACGAAGCTGGTCCTGCGCCTCGGCAGCATGTTCTCATGATGGTATCGCAGCCGCCGCGAAGATGCGGCGGCCACGGGGTTGCGGTTCTCAGATCTTGATCCAGGCGCCGTTCTTCTTTGAAGACTGCACGCAGGCATCCACAAAGAGCATGCCCTTCAGCCCATCGTCCACCGTGGGATAGACAACGGCGGCATCGACGGGCGCGCCATTGCGCTTGGCATAGATCGCGCGGGCAGCTTCCGAATAGATATTCGCAAAGCCTTCGAGATACCCCTCCGGATGACCGGACGGAATGCGGCTGACACGGCCGGCTGCGGCGCCGGCGCCGGCGCCGTTGCGGGTGATGAGGCGCTTCGGCTCGCCGAAGGGCGTGTACCAGAGATAGTTCGGATCGGCCTGCACCCATTCCAGGCCGCCCTTCGTGCCATAGACGCGAACCTTCAGGCCGTTTTCGTGACCGGGCGCGACCTGGCTGCACCACAGCATGCCCTTGGCGCGCGCACCGTCCTTCTCCTTGAAGCGCATCAGGACATGGGCGTTGTCGTCGAGCTTGCGGCCCGGCACGAAGCTGTCCAGATCGGCCGAGAGTTCTTCAAGCTCGAGGCCCGAGACGAAGCATCCGAGATTGTAGGCGTGCGTTCCGATGTCGCCCGTCGAGCCACCCGCGCCCGACTTGGAGGGGTCCGTCCGCCACGCCGCCTGCTTCTGGCCGCTCGACTCGATATCCTCGGTCAGCCAGTCCTGCGGATATTCCATCTGCACCAGGCGGATGGTGCCGAGATCGCCGTTTGCGATCATCTCGCGGGCCTGCCGCACCATCGGATAGCCGGTATAGTTGTGGGTCAGCACGAAGAGGGCGTCGCTTTCGTCGGCCAGCTTCTTCAGCTTGCGCGCATCGCCGAGCGTCGAAGTCAGCGGCTTGTCGCAGATGACGTGGATGCCGCGCTTGAGGAACTCCTTGGCCGCCTCGTAGTGCACATGGTTGGGCGTGACGATCGCCACCGCCTCGATACCGTTCTTCAGCTTGGCCTCGCGGATCGCCATTTCCTTGAAGCTGCCATAGCTGCGGGCCGGGTCGAGGCCCAGTTCGCGCGCCGACTGCTCGGCCTTTTCGGGCGAGGAAGACAGCGCGCCGGCGACCAGTTCGTAGTGATCGTCGAGCCGGGCTGCCATGCGGTGCACCGCACCGATAAAGGCGCCGGAACCACCGCCGACCATGCCGAGCCGGATCCGGCGTTCGCGCGTTTCGCTTGCGCTTCCTTCGATTGCCATCCTTTGGTCCTCCTTCACGTTTCTCGCGGGGCAAGCCCCATCCGGTCTGCCGGCCACCTTCGCCCCGCGAGCGGGAAGGGAGATAGGCCGCACCGTTATCCAACCTTCACCACTGCGTGGGCGAACCCTCTCTCCCGCATGCGGAGAGAGGGACAGGATCATCCTTAAAGCCCCAGCATGCGCCGGTTGGCCGCCTCGTCGGTACCGCCGTCGGCAAAGTCGTCGAAGGCCTTGTCCGTCACGCGGATGATATGCGCCTTGACGAATTCCGCGCCTTCGCGGGCACCGTCCTCGGGATGCTTCAGCGCGCATTCCCATTCGACCACGGCCCAGCCGGCAAAATCGTTGGCCGCCATCTTGGAGAAGACGGCGCCGAAATCCACCTGTCCGTCACCCAGCGAGCGGAAGCGGCCTGCGCGGTTGACCCAGCCCTGGTAGCCGCCATAGACGCCCTGCCGGCCCGTCGGATTGAACTCCGCATCCTTCACATGGAACATGCGGATACGATCCTTGTAGATGTCGATGTTGTCGAGATAGTCAAGGCATTGCAGCACATAGTGCGAGGGGTCGTAGAGCATGCAGGCGCGGGCATGATTGCCGGTGCGCTCCAGGAACATCTCATAGGTTATGCCGTCGTGCAGGTCTTCGCCGGGATGGATCTCGTAGCAGACGTCCACGCCATTCTCATCCGCATGGTCGAGCAGCGGCTTCCAGCGCTTCGCAAGCTCGTCGAACGCGGTCTCGACAAGACCGGCCGGGCGCTGCGGCCAGGGATAGACGAACGGCCAGGCGAGCGCGCCCGAGAAGCTCGCCATGGCGTTCAGGCCGAGATTACGCGATGCGGTCAACGCGAGCTTTACCTGTTCGACGGCCCATTCCTGCCGGGCCTTCGGATTGCCGCGCACTTCGGGTGCGGCGAAGCCGTCGAAGGCCTCGTCATAGGCGGGATGCACGGCGACCAGCTGGCCCTGAAGATGGGTGGAAAGCTCGGTGACCTCGACGCCGTTCTCGCGCGCTTTGCCGGCGAATTCGTCGCAATAGGTCTTGGATTCCGCCGCCTTCTTCAGGTCGATCAGCCGCGCGTCCCAGGTGGGAACCTGCACGCCCTTGTAACCGATATCGGCGGCCCACTTGGTGATGCTGTCCCAGGAGTTGAACGGCGCGGCATCGCCGGCGAACTGTGCAAGAAACAGGGCCGGGCCCTTGATCGTCTTCATATTCGGCTTCCTCCCATGCACCCGGCCGCTCCCCGCGACGGGTTAAAGATATTCTTGCGGTACGTACCGCAGATTTTGAAAACTAGCGACCTTTAACAGTGCGGGCAATGCGAAATCGACGCGCCCGCCAATGAAAGGCCGCCCGGAACACGATGTCCCGGGCGGCGCATCAGGAATGGATCAGAACGGCGAATCCGGGAAGTAGAAGTCCTTCGCGTTGTCCTTCGTCACCAGCGTCGCGTCGATCGTGTAGACGCCGCGGACCGGAACCTGACCGTAGAAATGGGCAGCCGCCATCTCAAGGGCGGTACCGACCATTGCCGGCGGATAGAGAACATCGACGGGGATCATCTTGTCGCCGTCCATGACCTTCTTGATCATGTCCTTCGAACCGGCGCCCGCGACGACATACTGGATGTCCGTGCGGCCGGCCTGCTCGATGGCCTGGAGAACGCCGACGGCCATGTCGTCGTCCTGGCACCATACGACATCGATCTTCTGGTACTTGGTCAGGTAGTCCTGCATGACCTTGAAGGCATCGTCGCGGTTCCAGTTACCGTACTGACGGTCGAGAACCTTGACGCCCGAGCCTTCGATGCCCTTGTCGAAGCCGTTCTGGCGCTCCTGGTCGATCGGGATCGGCATGCCGCGGATGACGACGACTTCGGCTTCCGGCGTGGTCTCCTTGATGTACTGACCGGCCACTTCACCGAGCGCGAAGTTGTTGCCGGCGACATAGAGATCGCGCACGGTGCCGTCGTTGACGCTCGGCGCGCGGTCGACAAGCGCGACGAAGGTGCCGTTGCCCTTGATTTCCTTGATGGCGTTGACCAGCGGATCCGGATCGGTCGGCAGGATGACGAGCGCGTCGATGCCCTGCGTGGCAAGATCCTGCACGGCATTCGCCTGGCTTGCCGGATCCGGCGAGGTCTTGACCACGACGTTGAGGCCCGGATGGCTGGCCATGAGCTGCTTGGCGACACGCTCGGCATGATAGATCACGCCTGCCGTCCAGCCGTGGCTGGCGGCCGGGATCGAGACGCCGATCGTGACCTTCTTCTCTTCCTGGGCGTGGGCGAAGCCGGCAAAGGCGGCAACCGCGGCGACCGTCAGGCCCAATAGTTTCTTGCGCATGAGTTTCCTCCCAAAAGCAGGTCTTGCTTCGTGGCCGGGCGACCTGTGAACCCGACTGTTCTCCCACAACCCCGGCCGCCTTGTGCTGTGGCCGGAATTGCCTGGCTTACGACTTGCGTACCAGCGAGCGCTGGACGAGCATCGCAATGATGATGATCGCGCCCTGGATGGCCCCGATCAGATATTCGCTGATGAAGTTGGAAAGCAGCATGATGTTGCCGACCAGTTCGAGAATGAAGGCGCCGCAGATCGTGCCCCAGACGCGCCCTGCCCCGCCCTTCAGCGCCGTGCCGCCGACGACGACGGCAGTGATCGCCTGCAATTCCCACAGAATGCCGGTGGTGGCCGAAGTGGAGCCGAGACGCGGCACATAGAGCAGCACCGCAATCGCCACACAGACCCCCTGGATGACAAAGGCAATGGTGCGCACGCGGTTCACCGGAATGCCGGAATAGCGTGCGACATCGCTGTTGGAACCGACAGCGACCACATGACGGCCATAGCGGGTGCGGTAGAGAACGAAGGCTGCGACGATCGTCACCGCCAGGATGACGACGATCGGAACCGGCACGCCGAGAATGCTGCCGAAATAGGCCGGCCGATAGAGCGCCTGCAATTCCGGTTCGCGCAGCGTGATCGCGCCGCCCTGCGATAGCCAGGTGGTGAGACCGCGATAGATGCCCATCGTGCCGAGCGTGGCGATGAAGGGTTCGATCTTGCCGACGGTGGTGATCAGGCCGTTCGCCAGGCCGCAGCCGGCGCCGATGATGATCGTCAGCGCCACCGCAGCCGCCAGCATCAGCGACGGATCGGCAATCGCACCGGAATTCATGAAGAGGATCATGATGCTGGCCACGAAGGCCACCATAGACCCGACCGAAAGATCGAGGTCGCCCGACGAGATGACGAAGGTCGCGCCAACCGCGATGATCGCGATGAAGGCGCTGCGTGTCGCCACGTTCGCGAGATTGTTGAGCCCGATGAAATTCGGATTGACCAGCGCACCGACGATCAAAAGCAGTGCCAGCGCCGCAAAGGGCGCGACCGCTCTCAGGTCGATATCTCGCCAGGTGCGGCCCCTCGCGCTGGTTTCTGCCGCGTCTTCGCTTGCCGTCATGTTCGTCCCCGACGTGAATGCGTTGTTGTGTTGCCGCCCGCCCTTTAAGGGTCAGGCAGCGGTCTTTTTCTTGAGGCCGGCCGAGTAGCGCATGATCTCCTGCTCGGAGATCTCTTCGCCTTCGAGAATGCCGACGATCCGCCCTTCCCGCATCACCGCGACGCGGGTGCAAAGCCCGATGATCTCCGGCATCTCTGAGGAGACGACGATGATCGACTTGCCGTCGCGCGCGAGCGCGGAGATGAAGTGATAGATCTGCTGCTTGGTGCCCACATCGATGCCGCGCGTCGGCTCATCGATGATGATGACGTCGGGCTCGGTTTCCATGACCTTGGCAAGAAGAAGCTTCTGCTGGTTGCCGCCCGACATGCGGCCGGCGACGACGCGGCCGTCGCGCACGCGGATGTCGAAGCGTCGGCGCGCCCGCTCCAGGGCGGCCGCTTCGCTCTTCGGGCTCAGGTAGCCATGGTCACCGTGCCGATCCAGCGATTGCAAGGTAAGGTTCGCCGTCATGCCGGAGTTCAAAAGCAGGCCCTTGTGCTTGCGGTCCTTGGTCATGTAGGCGATGCCGACGCGATTGGCGGCATGCACATCGCCTGCCGGCACCGGCGTGCCGCGCACGGACACTTCTCCCGCCGTACGGGACCTGAGACCGGCAACCGCTTCCATCAACTCCGTGCGCCCGGACCCGATAAGGCCGGAGAAACCGAGGATTTCGCCCTTGCGCACATCGAAGCTGGCGTCCTGCACGTAATGCGTCGACAGTCCCGTGACGGAAAGCATCACGTCTTCGTCGACGCTCGGCTCCTGCTTGGCCGGGTAAAGGCTGGAAAGCTCGCGGCCGACCATCAGCTGGGCAATGGACTCGCCGTCGAGAATGCTGGTCGGCGCCGTCTTCACCCATTGGCCATCGCGCAGCACGGTGACGCGATCGGTCAGCTCCATCACCTCGTCCAGCTTGTGCGAGACGAAGACGAACGAGGTGCCCCGCTCGCGCAGCTTGCGCACCTGGCGGAACAGGTAATTGGTCTCCTCGCGGGAGAGAACGGCCGTCGGCTCGTCCATGAAGATGATGCGCGCATCGCGGCTGATCGCCTTGGCGATTTCCACCATCTGCTTGTCGGCGATGGATAGCGAACTGATCAGCGCATTTTCATCGACATGAGAGCCGAGCTGATCGAGCACGCGGCGCGTTTCCGCACGCATGAACTTGCGATCCAGCACCCCGAAGCGCGTGACTTCGCGCCCGAGGAAAAGGCTCTCGGATACCGTCAGGTGCTCCGCGAGATTGAATTCCTGGTGGATGATGACGATGCCGAGCGCCTCGGCCTGGCCGTTCGGCGGCAGTTTGATCGGCTGGCCGTCGAGAAGGATTTCACCGGAGGTGGGCTGCTCGAAGCCCGAAAGAATCTTCACCAGCGTCGACTTGCCGGCGCCGTTCTCTCCCATCAACGCATGGATTTCGCCGGCGCGCAGCTCGAAGTTGACGCTGAACAGCACCTGCACGCCGTTGAACGACTTCGAGACACGGCGTGCGGCCAGAACAACGGGTGCGCCGTCGGCAACGTCCGAATTCATCGATTTCCTCCCTGCGGCTCCTCGACCGCTTGAGCCCTATGTAAACCTTTACACGATCTATGTAAAGGTTTACATCATCGGACATCAGGAATTTTCATCAAGCGTCGTTTGACCCTCGGGCCAGTCTGTGTAGTGTCCCGCAAATCGTTTGTACCAGCCGTTCCGGATAGAGAATCGTTTCGCATATCTGGAACCGTCGCCGCCGAGTGAGAGCCAGTTTGTCGATGTCCAGCCCAGCCACGATCGAGGATGTCGCGCGTATCGCGCAAGTCTCGATCGCGACCGTGTCGCGGGCGATCCACACACCGGAGAAAGTGGCCAACTCGACGCGGCTGAAGGTGAACCAGGCGATCGCCATCACCGGCTACACGACCAATGCGATGGCGCGCAGCCTGCGGCTTGGCCGGTCGAACATGATCCTCGTGGTCGCACCCGACATCGGCGATCCGAACTTCTCCAATATCCTCGTCGGCCTTGAGAACGAGGCGCGCGCGCACGGCTACGGCATCCTGATCGGCCATACGCAGAACGATCCGCAGCGCGGGCTGGAATATCTGAAGTTCCTCAATTCGAACCAGGCTGCCGGGCTGATCCTCTTCACCGGCATCCTGCCCTTCGGGCACCAGAGCATGACGGCACGGTTGCCGCCCAGCGTCGGCGTCTTCGAGCCCGTCTATAATGGCGGCATTCCCTATGTCGGCGTCGACGATATCGAGGGCGCACGCAAGGCGATCGATCTGCTGATCGCCGAAGGCCACCGCAAGATCGCCTTCGTCGGCGATTCACGCACGCGCCTCGCCTATGCCCGCCGGCGCCAGGGTTATGACGCGGGGCTGGACGCAGCGGGCGTACCGGAGAGCGACCGGATCGTGCTGGAGGGCGACGGCACCATCGAAAGCGGACGGCTTGCGCTCGAACAGCTCTTCATGCGCGACACGCTGCCGAGCGCCTTCATGTGCGTGAACGACCAGACGGCCATCGGCGTCATGATCGGGCTTGGCGCGCGCGGCTATGACATTCCGAAAGACTTCTCCGTCACCGGTTTTGATGACGTCCCGCAAGCGAGCTTCATGAGCCCGTCGCTGACGACGATCCGCCAGCCGCGCACGGCCATCGGCAAGAGCGCCATGGCGCTGCTCTTTGAACTGCTGTCAGACAGCGAGCCGGCCGAAACGGAAATCCTACTGCGCCCCGACCTCATCGTGCGCAATTCCGTCTCGGCACCTTCGCGGCGTTTCCAGAAGCGCTAAACCTCAGCCGTAGCGCCGCTCTTCGGCAAAGGATGCTGCCCGGGCGCGCCCGGCCGAGACCGTGAAGCTGTCGACCAGCCCTTTCAGCTTCGTGCTGATCTGCATCAGGCTGTGCGTGGCGGCATTGGTCTCTTCCACCATGCCGGCATTCTTCTGCGTCATCTGGTCCATGCTGACGACGGCGGTGTTGATCTCTGAAATGCCGGCGGATTGCTCGCGCGCGGAGCTGGCGATGGCATCGATATGCCCGTTGATATGGACCACCTGCTCGCCGATATGGCGCAACGCCTCGCCGGTCTTGTTGACCAGGGATACGCCGAGCAACACATCCTCGAAGGACTTGTCGATCAATGCCTTGATTTCCTTGGCGGCCTCGGCGGATTTCTGCGCGAGTTCGCGAACCTCCTGCGCCACGACGGCAAAGCCCTTGCCCGCCTCGCCGGCGCGGGCGGCCTCGACGCCGGCATTGAGCGCCAGAAGATTGGTCTGGAAGGAAATCTGGTCGATCACGCCGATGATCTGAGTGATCTGACGCGAAGAATCCTCGATCGCGCTCATCGCCGATACGGCCTGCTCGACGACGGCGCCGGAGCGGCGCGCCTCCTCGGTGGCGCTGCCCACGACGCGCCTCGCCTCCTCCGCGCGGTTGGCGGCTTCGCGTGAGATCGTGGTGATTTCCTCGACCGCCGCCGCAGTCTCTTCCAGCGAAGCCGCCTGCTGCTCCGTCCGCCTGGACATGTCGTTCGTCGCGGCCACCAGCTCGCTGGAATTGCCGGCAGCGTCCTCGGCCGCGGCGGCAATGGAGCCCAGCGTATCGTCGAGCTTGCCGATGGCGGCGTTGAAATTGGATCGCAGCCGCTCGAACTGCGGCGCAAGCGGCTTGGTGATGGACGCCGTCAGATCGCCCCCGGCCACACGGTTCAAAGACGTATCGAGCGCGGCAAGGGCCTCCTCCTGCTCGGCATTCTGCGCCTGCCGTTCGGTCTCGACCTTGTCACGCTCTTCCTGCAACGCTTCGAGATATACCGAGATCGCATAGTCCATGTCGACGAGCGCGGCCTTGACGATGGACGAAACCTCCTCGCTCAGCGCCGCTGCCTTCTTGCGGAAGAGGAAGCCTTCAAGATGCTTGGCGATGACGTTCTGAAGGATGGAATCGAGGATCAGCGCATAGCCGCCGATATACCAGCGCGGCTCGAGCCCGAGGCGGGCATGCGTCTTGCCGATCATCGTGACCGCGTCGACATACTGCGCATCGAATGTCGCCGAACCGATCAGTTCCCAATGCTTGATCTGGCGGCCCTTCGCGCCCTGGATGTGCGCCTCGCTGGAAAAGAAGCGCGCGGTCTCGGGCGTCGCGCGCGCCTTGCGGTAGAATGTGTCGAGCGCACCGTCCAGCGAAGCGGAAATCGTCGGCAGGACGCGCTTCAGCGCTGCGCGCTGCGTCACGTCGAGATCGACAAACTGGAGGCGGTCATTCAGCTGCTTGGTCTTGGCATCCTGCGCGGTCATCGGAAATAGTCCTGGTGGCCGCCCCGGAATCAATCAAAGGTTGAGGCCACGACACCCCTGATTCCCTTTAACTCTTGGGAATGATGGTAAATAAAGCCTATATCGCCACCGAAAATCGCACAAAACTTGATGGACATCAATTTTATAACGTAATGCGGACAACTGAAACGATACAAAATACAACCGGCCTAAGACTAGAATTCTACATAACGTAACGTAAGGCAGTACATCTGCCACGGGCGAGGCTTCAACCGTCTGAAACGAAGAAGGGCGCCAGCGGCGCCCTTCGTATAGTCTGTAAAGCGCAATCAAACGTAGCGGTTGACCACGTTCTCCAGATATTCCTGACGGCCGGAGCGCGGCTGCGGATTGACGTTTCCGTTGACCACATAGGCTTCCAGCGCTTCCAGCGACGAACCGCCCGACAGGATCTTCTGCGCTTCCGGCGTCTGCCATCCGGCATAACGATCGGCGAGCGGCGCCGACAACGCCTTGTCCTCGATCATCTTCGCCGCAGCCTTCACGCCGCGCGCGCAGCAATCCATGCCGCCGATGTGACCGATCAGCAGATCCGCCGGATCGATCGACTGGCGGCGCAGCTTCGCATCGAAATTGGTGCCGCCAGTCGTGAAGCCGCCACCGGACAGAACCTGGTAGAAGGCCAGCGCCATTTCAGGCACATTGTTCGGGAACTGGTCGGTGTCCCAGCCGGACTGATAGTCGTTGCGGTTCATATCGATCGAACCGAAGATGCCGAGCGCATTGGCCAAAGACAGCTCGTGCTCGAAGGAGTGGCCGGCCAGGATGGCATGGCCCTGCTCGATATTGAGCTTGACCTCGTTTTCCAGGCCGTACTTCTTGAGGAAGCCGTAGACCGTCGCGACATCGTAGTCGTACTGGTGCTTGGTCGGCTCCTGCGGCTTCGGCTCGATGAGGATCGCGCCCTTGAAGCCGATCTTGTGCTTGTACTCCACCACCATGTTGACGAAACGGCCGAGCTGGTCGAGTTCCTGGCCGATATTGGTGTTGAGCAGCGTCTCGTAGCCTTCACGGCCGCCCCACAGCACATAGTTGTCGCCGCCGAGGCGGTGCGTGGCGTCCAGGCAGGTCTTCACGGTCGCAGCGCCGAAGGCGAAGACGTCAGGGTCGGGATTGGTGGCGGCGCCGCCCATGTAGCGGCGGTTGGAGAACAGGTTTGCCGTGCCCCACAAAAGCTTGACGCCGGTCTCGGCCTGCTTCTTCTCGAAATAGTCGACGATCTCGTTGAGGTTCTTCGTGTTCTCGATGAAGTCCTTGCCTTCCGGGCGCACATCCGCATCGTGGAAGCAGTAGAACGGCACGCCGAGCAGCTGGAAGAACTCGAAGGCGACGTCTGCCTTGAGCTTGGCTGCCTTCATCGTGTCGTCGAACCAGGGACGCTCGAAGGTCTGGCCGCCGAAGGGGTCGCCGCCCGGCCACACGAACGTGTGCCAATAGGCGACGGCGAAGCGCAGATGGTCCTCCATGCGCTTGCCCAGGACAATCTCATCCGGATTGTAATGGCGGAAGGCGAGCGGGTTGGTGCTCTCGGGGCCTTCATATTTGATCTTGGCGATATCGCCGAAGAAGCCGGTGGACATGGTGTCTCCTCTCGTTCTCGTTGGTCAGTAGGCAGCGCGGATCGCCGGGTAGAGGCGGCGGTAGCGCTGATAGGCATCCTCGTAGGCGGCCGACAGCGCTGCCTCCGGATGGATCGTCTCCGCCGTCGCCGGAGGTGTCAGGATGTCCGTCGGGTTGGCGCCGGTCGCAGCGATCAGGCCGAGGCGTGCCGCACCGAAGGCAGCGCCGAAGTCACCATCCGCCGGCAGGTCGACCGGCAGGCCGAGCGCGGTGGCGATGGACTTCAGCCAGTAGCGCGAACGCGATCCGCCGCCGATGGCGGTGACGCGCGTGAGCGCGGTGCCGGCGGATTTCAGGGCTTCCAGACTGTCGCGAATGGCGAACGCGACCCCTTCCAGCACGGCTTGGGTCAGAACCGTGCGGTCGGCCTCATGGCCGAGACCGAGGAAGGCGCCGCGGATCGTCGCGTCGTTGTGCGGCGTGCGTTCGCCGGAGAGATAGGGCAGGAAGGTCACGTGGGACGGCGTCTTCAGCGTATCGCCCAGCTCCTTCGTCAGGTCGGCGGCGGACGCGCCGGTGACGCGGGCGTGCCAGTTCAGCGCATCCGTGGCCGAGAGGATGACGCCCATCTGGTGCCAGGTGTCGGGAAGTGCGTGGCAGAAGGCGTGCACGGCGCTTTCCGGATTGGGCAGGTAGCGGGCATTGGCCGCAAAGAGCACGCCGGATGTGCCGAGCGAGACGAAAGCCGTGCCCTCGCGCACCGTTCCCATGCCGCAGGCGGAGGCGGCGTTGTCGCCGGCGCCGCCGGCAATGACGATGCCCTCGCGAAGGCCCCACTTCGCGGCAAGCTCCGGCCGCAACGTTCCCGCCGGCGCGGTGCCTTCCACGAGACCGGGCATCTGGCTTTCATCGAGCCCCGTTGCTGCAAGCAACTCGCTGGACCATTTGCGTGCGCCCGTGTCGAGCCAGGATGTGCCCGCCGAATCCGACATTTCCGAGAGATGCTCGCCGGCGAGCCAGAGGCGCAGGTAGTCCTTGGGCAGCAGCACCCAGCGCACCTTGGCGAAGATATCCGGCTCATTGTTCTTCACCCAGGCGAGCTTGGGCGCGGTGAAGCCCGGAAAAACGATATTGCCGGTGATCTTGCGGAAGCGCGGATCGGCATCCAGCGCTGCCGCTTCGCGGTGGCTGCGCGTATCGTTCCACATGATGCAGGGCCGGAGAACCTTGTCATCGGCGTCGAGAAGCGTCGCACCGTGCATGTGGCCGGAAAGACCGATGCCGCGCACGGCGGAAAACGCGTCGGGATGGGCCGAGCGCAGGCCTGCGATCGCTTCTTCCGTGGCGCGGATCCAGTCGGCTGGATCCTGCTCGGACCAGCCGTCGTGCAGCCGCGTGGTCGTGACTTCCTTGCTGGAGGCCGAGCCGACGACGGCCTGGTCGTCGCCGATCAGCATGGCCTTGACGCCCGATGTGCCGAGATCGATCCCGAGATACATGCGCTTCTCCCTAATTGCCGGCCGCGCCGGGCGTATCATCTGCGCCCGGTTCGGACGGAAGATTGTCCTTGATGAAGATTTCGAGCCGGATGCGCTCCTGCGCGGCAATCACCGGCAGGCCATCGGCCTTGGCGCGCAGCACGCGAATGGCGCTGCGCACCTCATGGCCGGCATCCTGGTTGAGCACGGCATCGACCAGTCCGCCTTCGAGCGCGGCGCGGGTCTCGTCGGTCACTTCGTGGGCGATCACGCAGAGGCTTCGGGCCGCGCCGGTCGCAGCAAGCGCCTTCACCAGTCCCCGGTTGCCCGCGCCGAGGCTGTAGATGCCGGCAAGATCGGGCACGTCGGCGAGACATTTGGCGATGAGGCCGAAGGAAAGCTCGGGATCGTCCTGTCCTTCCAGCACGGGCAGGACCGCGCGGGATACCGGCATGGCCGACATGGCGGCCAGGAAGCCTTCGAGGCGTTCACCGTGGTCGCGCACCCGCATCGAGCCCGCGAGCACCGCGACCGGCCCGGGCCTCTCGCCCAGGAACCGCCCCATCAGGCTGCCGGCGGTGCGGCCCGCGGCGATGTTGTCGACGCCGATGAAATGGTCGCGGCCGGAATTGGCAAGGTCCGATACGAGGGTGACGAAGGGTATGCCGGCCTCGCGCGCCCGGCCGATCGCAGCCAGCACCTCCGGCGCATCGACCGCGACGGCAGCGATACCGGCAACCGCCCGTTCGATCGCACCGTCGATTTCCCGTGCAAGAGCACGACCATCGAAGGCCGGAACCGTCACCACGGAAAGCTGCGTGCGCTCGACCATCGAATGGGCGCCGGCGCGACGAACCTCGTCCTCCAGCCCGCGCATGAACGGATTATCGCCCTCGGGCAGGATGAAGACGAGCGGATAAACACGGCTCTTGGCAAGATTGGCCGCAGCCACGTCGCGGACATAGCCGAGCTCGGCGATGGCCCCTTCGACCTTGGCGCGTGTCACGCCGCGCACACCCGGCCGATCGTTCAGAACCCGATCGACGGTCGCGAGGCTGACGCCTGCCCGTTCGGCAATGTCGTGAACTGTCGGTCGCATGTCTCCTCCGTGGCCAGACCCTTAGAGGAGTTTTTGATGTACGTAAATCAAAAAAATGGATCGACGCTTCGAAACCGGCTTTTTTAACCGCTCAGGCGCTTGCTGAACGCGTGGGTGAAGACGATGTCCGTGGCGCTCGTCCCGGCACGGGCGAGCACCACGTCCATGAACCGATCCGTGACGCGGACCACGGCAAGACCGCCCATGAAGGCCGCGACTGGCTTGAAGATGTCGTGGCCGTCGCGGTTGTAGATCATCGGCGTCGGGTGTTCGTGGCCGTGGAAAATGCCGACGACATTGTATTTGGTCAGCGTCGCCAGAAGGGCGGCGCGCGCCTCGTCCGTCCACCAGTGCGCGGGACCGGAGCCGTGCGGATCGAAGGTCTTGGCCACGGGATCCCAGTGTTCGGTGGAAAAATCGTCCCAGCCATAGTGCTGGAACAGCACGACCGGCCGGCCGTCTGAAGCGTAGGTGGCAAGGTCCTGCTGAAGCCAGGGCAGGCCGCTGATCGCGCCCTTCGTGCCGTCGCCGCCGAAGCGCTGGAGCTGGACGAGATGCAGCCCGCTCCAATCCCAGGAATAGTTGTCCGAATCGATATCGTAATTGGTGACGGGAACCGGCGCCTTGTAGAAAACGGTGGAGCGATGGTTCAGCTCGACGTAGTCACGCAGCTCGCGGCGGTACCAGTCGGCGTGCGGCGGCACGCCGTCCTGATCGAGGTCATGGTTTCCAAGCCCGGTATAGACGGGATAATGCACACGATCCGGCCCCGTGCCCTGCTGATAGCGGCTGGCGAACTGCTGAAGCTGGCGCCCTTCGCCAGGAACCTTCACCTGTCCGCCGCCATCATCCGTCATGTCGCCACCGAACACGAGACCGCGCGGCGTGGCGATCGGGCTTCCCGCGCCAGCAAGGCCCGTAGGCTTGCCATCGATCTCGCTAGGCCAGGCGTGACCGGCAATTCCGTTGACCGCTGCGACGTGCTTCAGCAAAGCCGCGTCGGTCTTGCCCTCATCCGCGCAATTCGGGCTGAGGGCGTCTGCGGAAACGAGGCAGGCATGCACGTCGCAGGAAAACAGGAAGGTGACGTCCGTCGCCGGACGCTGCGCCTGCGCGAGGCCACGCTGCCCCGGCAGGATCATCGAGAGGCCGAGCCCGCCGGCCGCGGCGAGCAGATGACGACGTGAAACGGAAATGGGCATGCGGGCCTCCGGACAGCGATTGTAGGCCCGCATTCTGATGGCATTGCCCAGGCGCGGGCAAGAGGCATGACGGGCAATCAGTGCCCGCCGCCACCGCCGACGCCGGATTGCGGCTTCTTGATGATGAAGGCGCATAGGACAAGGGTGCCGAACAAGACCGTCAGCAGCAGGAAGACATCCGCGAAGGACAGGATCGTGGCCTGCTGCTGGACGAGCCCCGACATCCTCTGGATGGCGATCGTGTTGCCGTCGAGACCGTGCGCATTGTAGTTCGACGCCATATTGCGCAGCTGGTCCATCGCTGCGGGATTGCCCCACTGCACGTGCTCGGAAAGCCGGGCATAATGCTCCTGCTGCCGCTGCGTCAGGATCGTGTTGATCACCGCGAGCCCGACCGCACCCCCAAGGTTTCGCGTCAGGTTGAAAACCCCCGAGGCGCCGCGGATCTTGTCGGGCGGCAGGGTTCCCAAGGCGACGTTGTTGATCGGCACCATGCAGATCATCAGGCCGAAACCGCGCAGGATTTGGGGCAGAAGCAGCTCGTAGAAGTCCCAGTCCGTCGTCAGGCTGCTCATGATCCACGTGCCGTAGGCAAAACACGCGAAGCCGATCATCATCATGAAGCGCGGATCCATGCGGCTCGACAAGGCGCCGGCGATGGGCGCGGTGCAGAACATCGCAAGGCCGCTGACGAACATGGTTTCGCCGATCATCAGCGAATCGTAGCCGCGGATGCGCCCGAGATAGAGCGGGTAGAGATAGGTCAGCCCATAGAGGCCAATGCCCATGACGAAGGAAAACAGCGAGCCAAACGCGAAATTCCGGTTGCTGAAGGCACGCAGGTCCACCACGGGAAATTCCACCGAGAACACCCGATAGAAGAAGATCAGCCCGCCGATGGTCGAGGCGACGGCGCCCATGACGATATATTCGTCGTTGAACCAGTCGTTGGCATTGCCCTCTTCCAGCACATATTCGAGCGCGCCCAGGAAGACCGCCATGGCGGCAAGTCCGAGCCAGTCGAACTTCTTCATGAGGCTGAACTGCGGCTTGTCGAAATCGATGAGGTTCCAGGTCAGCACCGTCACGATGATGCCGGGCACGATATTGACGAGGAACAGCCAGTGCCAGGAGAAGGCATGGCTCAAATAACCGCCGACCGTCGGACCGATGGTCGGCGCAAGCGTCGCGACGAGGCCGATCATCGGCGAGACGACGGAGCGCTTCGACGGCGGAAAGATGGTGAAGGCGGCCGCGAAGACCGACGGGATCATGCCGCCGCCGATAAACCCCTGGATCGCGCGGTAGACGATCATCTGGTCGATGTTTGTCGCGGTCGCCGCAAGGGCGCTGGCAATCGTGAATCCGGCCGCCGACGTCGCGAACAGCACACGCGTCGAAACGATGCGCGCCAGCGTTCCGGACAGCGGGATCATGATGACTTCGGCGATCAGGTAGGAGGTCTGAACCCAGCCGATTTCATCTGCACCCGCACTCAGGCCCGCCTGAATTTCGGCGAGCGAGGCGGAAACGATCTGGATGTCGAGGATCGACATGAACATGCCGAAGACCATCGCGAAGAACGCGACCATCCGGCGGACGGGAACCTTGTCAGACTGCGTTGGCGCCGCCGTCAGGGCGCCAGCAGTCGGCTGAGCGGTCGCGGCCATCGCCCGCGCTCCTTCGTTCGTGAGGCCTATTCGGCTTTCGCCACTGCCGCCGTGTCGGTCGGCGCCGTCCGGCTGTCCACATCAACGACGACGCTGAGCCCGGCCCTCAGCTTGCCCGTATCGAGGGCATCCTGCGGGATGGCGATGCGGACCGGCACGCGCTGCGTGATCTTGGTGAAGTTGCCGGTAGCATTTTCTGCCGGCAGCAACGAGAACACCGAACCGGATGCCGGCGCAATTGACGTGACCGTACCGACGATATCGTCCTTGTCGAAGGCATCGACATGCAGGTGAACCTTCGAGCCCGGCACCAGATGCGCGATCTGCGTTTCCTTGAAATTGGCCTCGACGTAAAGCTGCGTGACCGGAACCAGCGCGGCAAGCCTCTGTCCGGCCGAGACGAGATCGCCGACCTGCACCGAAACATTGCCGACGACGCCGTCATAGGGCGCCTTCAGCACCGTGAAACCGAGGTCGCGCGCTGCCTTGTCGCTGGCCAGCTGCAGCGACCGGACCGTGCTTTCCGCCTCGGCGCGCTGCGCCTGCAAGACGGCGATGTTGGCCCTGGCCGAGACAATGTTGGCATCCGCGCCGACGAGGTTCGCCTTGGCCTGGTCGAGCGCGACGGTGGCGCTGTCCAGCGAGGCGGTCGTGCCGACAGCCTTCGAATTCAGCTCCTTCGCGCGCGTCTCGGCGACCTGCGCACCTTCGAGGGCGGCTTGATAGGCGGTCTTCTGCGCTTCCGCCTGGGCAAGGCTGGCCTTGGCACCTTCGATCTGCGCATCGATGCGGTTGAGCGCCAGCTTCTGGGTCGCAATCTGGGCATCCGCCTGCTCGTGGGCGATGCGGTAGTCGCCGTCATCGAGCGTCACGAGCGGATCGCCGGCCTTCACCGTCTGGTTCGCCACGACGTTCACGGCCGCCACATAGCCGGAGACCTTCGGCGAGATGGAGGCAATGTCGCCCTCGATATAGGCGTCATCGGTCGAAATCATGAAGCGGCCGTTGGTCCACCACTCGTAGCCGAACCAGCCGGCACCGGCCAGCAAGGCGAGCGCGATAACAGGCAGCAGCAGACGACGCCCGCCCTTCTTTTTCTCGGGCTCGCGCGCAGCATCCGCGGACGCGGACACCTCTGCGGCGGCCGGCGGGGCCTCGCCGGTCTCCGCCTCGAAATCATCGTTGACTGGACGGACCTTTGCCGTGCCGGCACCATGGGAAGTCGACATGCGAGCGTCACCATTCTCTGGATAATCATTCGAACTGAACTGTTCGGTTCGATTTGACATAATGCTATTTTTCCCCCATATCAAGTGAAATCGAACCAACCGGTTCGAAATAGTTCACCCAGGGTTTCGGACACACAACGCCAGATGGACACGACGGCAGACAGATCGACCGTTACGCAGCCGGGAAGGCGCGCCGCCGGAGAAGACCCGGCGAAGCGTGAACAGATTCTCGACGGCGCAAAACGCGTTTTCATGAAGCAAGGTTTCGAAGCCGCGAGCATGAATGACATCACGCGTGCTGCCGGCGTCTCCAAGGGCACGATCTACGTCTACTTCCAGAACAAGGAAGACCTGTTCGAGGACATGGTCGAGCGCGAGCGCAGCAAGCTCACGGAGTCGGTACGCCATGTGCTCGATGCAAATCAGGAACTGGAAAAGACGCTGGAGGAGTTCGGTACGCTCTTCGCCACCCATGTCACCAACGATTCCACCATCCGCGCCATGCGCATGGTGATCGCCGCCAATCATCGCCTTCCGAAACTGTGTCGCAATTTCTTCTCCACCTCGACGGTCAATCCCATGTCCGTTCTCCAGGCCTATCTGGACAGGCAGGTCGCGGCGGGTGTCCTCGTCTGCGACGACACGGCTCATGCGGCCCGGCAGTTCATGGAACTCACCACGGTCGGCCTCTTCAAGCCCCGCATCTTCGGCGTAATGGAAGAAGCGCCGCTGAAAGCGACGATCGAGAAGAATGTCGCCTCCGCGATCCGGGTTTTCACCGCCGCCTATGGCGTCAGGTCCTGAAAACACCCGCTATCGTCGCAATCTTATAACGAATTCGTGAAATAATGTGCGCCGGGTGGCTCATCCGCTTGTCAGCCGCCAATTTCCTCATACATACGGAACCGTTCACACACCGTACCTTGGAGAGGAACACACCGGATGGACAGCATTCTTGCACTCATGCAAGACCCGGCCGCTTGGATCGCACTCGTCACGCTCATCGTGATGGAAGTCGTCCTCGGCATCGACAACCTCATCTTCATCTCGATCCTGACGAACAAGCTCCCGGTGGAGCAGCGCGAACGCGCGCGGCGCATCGGCATCGGGCTTGCACTCGTTATGCGCCTCGCCCTGCTGGGCACGGTCGCATGGATCGTCAAGCTGACCACCCCTATTTTCGAACTCTTCGGCCACGGCTTCTCCTGGAAGGACGTCATCCTCATCGCCGGTGGTCTCTTCCTCGTCTGGAAGGCGACCAAGGAAATCCATCACAATGTGGACCCTATCGACCACAAGGAAGACATGGTCGGCCGCACGGTAGCAACGAACTTCGGCGCAGCGATTGGCCAGATCCTGTTGCTCGACCTGGTTTTCTCGGTCGACAGCATCATCACCGCCGTCGGCATGACGCCGCATCTGCCCATCATGGTCGTCGCCGTGGTCTTTGCCGTGGCTGTCATGCTGCTCGCCGCAACACCGCTCGCGAACTTCATCGAGAAGAACCCGACCATCGTCATGCTGGCGCTCGCCTTCCTGCTGATGATCGGAACGACGCTGATTGCCGAAGGCATGGGCTTCCATGTGCCTAAGGGCTACATCTACGCCGCCATGGCGTTCTCGGCTCTCGTTGAACTTCTGAACATGTTTTCTCGCCGGGCACGGCAGAAAAACAAGGGCACCACCCATCACTGACAGAAAAACCGGCGGGACATTCATCCCGCCGGTTTCTTTTGTGGGTACCGATGAAGGTCGAAGGCGGACCGGACGGGTTGGGAGCTCGCCTGCCGTTTCGTTGGCCACGGGAAGAAACCGGAAAAATCCCCGTGTTCTCCATCGCCGTCGGGTCCGGTTGACACGGCCCGCCCTCCCCTTGCAAACCGTGCCGGAGACGGATTGTTCCTGAAAGAAGCGGCGCATATCTTCTCACGCCCACGGTGGAACCGCAGCCGTTCCGAAGGAATTTCCGCAGACATTTGCTTCATGCATGGATCCCGACATGACCCTAGAGCAGACCTTCGCCTTCGCCGTTATCGCGCTGATGATGGCGGCGTTCATGTGGGGTCGGTTCCGGTATGATCTGGTTGCATGCTGTTCGCTGCTTCTTGCGCTGGCGCTCGGCATCGTGCCCTTCGACAAGGCTTTTTCCGGGTTCTCCGACGACATCGTGATCATCGTCGGCAGCGCACTGCTGGTGAGCGCGGCCGTCGCGCGCTCGGGCATCGTCAACGTTGCGGTGAAGCGCTTCTTCCCGAACCTCACGGCGATGCGCGCCCAGCTTGCCCTTCTGCTCGTATCGGTCGCGGTGCTCTCGGCCTTCATCAAGAATATCGGCGCGCTTGCGATCATGATGCCGCTCGCCTTCCAGTTCGCGCGCAAATCCGGCGCGCCCGCTTCGAAATTCCTGATGCCCATGGCCTTCGCGGCGTTGCTCGGCGGCCTCATGACCCAGATCGGCACCTCGCCCAACATCGTCGTGTCCCGCATGCGCCAGGAAATCACCGGCGAGAGCTTCACAATGTTCGACTTCACGCCGGTCGGCGCGACGCTTGCCGTCTGCGGCATTCTTTTCATGCTGTTCTTCAACCGCATCGTGCCGAAGCGCGGCAACAACAATGCCAGCATCGAGGAATCGCTGGAGGCCGCTCCCTATTCATCGGATGCGACGGTTGAAGAAGGCTCATCCTCCGTCGGCAAATCCCTGAACGAGGTGCTGCGCAATGGCGACGGCGAGGTGATCGCGACCGCCGTCATCCGCGGCAATGCCCATCTGCGGCCGCTGCCCGACATCGTCCTGCAGGCCCACGACACCATCTTGATGGAAGGCACGGCCGGCGGGCTCGACAAGGTGGTTTCGGCGGCAGGGCTCGCGCTCTCCGGCAAGCCGATCCTCCTGGAACGCGGAGAAGACGGAGAAATCAGCGCGATCGAGGCGGTGGTCGGCACGGAATCGCGCCTTGTCGACCTCTCGGCACGCAGCATCGGCCTTTTCCACTCCTATGGCATCAACCTGCTGGCGGTGAGCCGCCAGGGCCAGCGCCTGCGGGAAAAGCTCTCGGAAGTGCGCCTGCGCCCCGGCGACCTCATCGTCATCCAGGGCAACGACCGCACCTTGCCATCGCTCCTGCCGGAACTCGGCCTTCTGCCCCTCGCCCAGCGCGAAATCCTGCTCGGTGCGCCGCGGCGCGCCATGATACCCGTGCTGATCCTGGTGGCCGCCATGGCGGCCACCGCTTTTGGGATTGTGCCTGTCGCGACGGGATTCTTTGCCGCGGCCGTCGCTATGGTCCTGTTCAAAACCGTGCCGCTGCGTGAGGCCTATGCCGCGCTCGACGGGCCTATCCTCGTGATGCTTGCGGCCCTCATTCCCGTATCCGACAGCCTGCGCACGACGGGCGCCAGCGAACTCATCGCCGAATGGCTCGGCGCAGTCGCCGTGCACCTGCCGCCCTTCGGTGCCATAGCCCTGATCCTGCTCACAGCGATGGCCGTGACACCCTTCCTCAACAATGCCGCCACCGTGCTCGTGATGGCCCCGATCGCGGCGAGCTTTGCCGCCACGCTGGGTTACAGGCCCGAGGCTTTCCTGATGGCGGTCGCAATCGGCGCCGGCTGCGACTTCCTCACGCCCGTCGGCCACCAGTGCAACACGCTGGTCATGGGGCCGGGCGGCTACAGGTTCTCCGACTACCCGCGCGTCGGCCTGCCGCTTTCGGTCCTCATCGTCATCGTCAGCGTTCCGGCCCTGCTCGCCGTCTGGCCCGTACGGTAACAGGCGGAGTTTTTCTTGACGCGCCGGGCTGAATATGGTCTCACCCAGCCCAATGGAAAGCCTCTTTCCGCCGTTTGAAACGGCTCAAAACCGGGCTCTCCCCTCCATAAGTCAAGACGGGCCACATCATGAGCACTTCCGGAACCGCATCCGGCGTTCGCGTACGCATCGCACCCTCCCCGACCGGCGAACCGCATGTCGGCACCGCCTATATCGCGCTGTTCAACTATCTCTTCGCCAAGAAGCACAACGGCACGTTCATCCTGCGCATCGAGGATACGGACGCCACGCGCTCCACGCCGGAGTTCGAACAGAAGGTGCTGGATGCGCTGAAATGGTGCGGCCTGGAATGGTCCGAAGGTCCTGACATCGGCGGACCCTACGGTCCCTACCGCCAGTCCGACCGCAAGGACATCTACCGTCCCTTCGTCGACAAGATCGTCGAGAGCGGCCACGGCTTCAAGTGTTTCTGCACGCCCGAGCGGCTGGAGCAGATGCGCGAGGCCCAGCGCGCCGCCGGCAAGCCGCCGAAATATGACGGCCGCTGCCTGCATCTTTCGGCAGAAGAAGTGACCAGTCGCGTCGAAGCCGGCGAGCCGCATGTCGTGCGCATGAAGATCCCGACCGAAGGCTCCTGCAAGTTCGTCGACGGCGTCTATGGCGAGGTCGAGATCCCGTGGGATGCGGTCGACATGCAGGTTCTGCTCAAGGCCGACGGCATGCCGACCTACCACATGGCCAATGTGGTCGACGACCACCTGATGAAGATCACCCATGTGGCGCGGGGCGAGGAATGGCTCGCCTCCGTACCGAAGCATATCCTGATCTATCAATATCTCGGGCTCGAGCCGCCGGTCTTCATGCACCTGTCGCTGATGCGCAATCACGACAAGTCGAAGCTGTCGAAGCGCAAGAACCCGACCTCGATCTCCTATTACTCGGCGCTCGGCTACCTGCCGGAAGCGCTGATGAACTTCCTCGGCCTGTTCTTCATCCAGATCGCCGAGGGCGAGGAATTGCTGACCATGGATCAGCTCGCCGAGAAGTTCGATCCGGAGAACCTGTCCAAGGCCGGCGCCATCTTCGACATCCAGAAGCTCGACTGGCTGAACGGCCGCTGGCTTCGCGAACAGCTGACCGAGGAACAGTTCACCCAGCGCGTGCTGGAATGGGCCATGGAGAACGACCGCGTCCGCCAGGGCTTGAAGCTCTCGCAGTCGCGCATCTCCAAGCTCGGCGAACTGCCCGACCTCGCCGGCTTCCTGCTGAAATCCGATCTCGGCCTGACGCCGGAGTCCTTCGCCAAGGTGAAGTCCACGCCGGAAGAGATTCTGGACGTGCTGAACCAGGTACAGCCGGATCTCGAAAAGATGCCGGAATGGACGGTCGAAAGCATCGAGGCGGAACTGCGCACCAGCGCCGACAAGCTCGGCAAGAAGCTGAAGGTCGTCGTCGCCCCGCTCTTCGTCGCCGTCTCCGGTTCGTCGCGCTCGCTGCCGCTGTTCGACTCGATGGCCATTCTCGGCCGCTCCGTCGTGCGCCAGCGCCTCAAGGTCGCCGCGCAGGTGGTGGCCTCGATGGTCGGTAGCGGGAAGTAAGAAAGAGGGGTTCCCCCTCATCCGCCTGCCGGCACCTTCTCCCCGAGGGGAGAAGGGGAATATGGCGCCCACGACGCACTCCAGTCCCCTCTCCCCTCGGGGCGAGGGTTAGGGTGAGGGGGTAGCCAGGGGCGGCGTTTTGCAATTAATTGCGCGGCAAGCGCCGCAACAGAGTTCGAAAAAATGACCGACACGAAGACAGAAACCGCCCTTTCCTCCGATCCGACGGAAGTCCGCCGCCAGAAGCTCGAGCAGCTGCGCAAGACGATCGGCGATGTGTATCCGGCGCATTTCCACCGCACGATGACCAATGCGGAACTGGCAGACAAATACGAGACGCTGGAACCCGATACGGAAAGCGGCGACGTCGTTACGGTCGCCGGCCGCGTCTATTCCTCGCGCAATTCCGGCATGTTCATGGACATCCATGACGCCTCGGGCAAGATCCAGATCTTCAGCCACAAGGATACGACCCCGCAGGAGGCCCGCGACCTGCTGCCGATGATCGATATCGGCGACATTATCGGCGTCACCGGCACCGTGCGCCGCACCAAGCGCGGCGAGCTGACGATCAACGCGCAGGAGATCGTCATGCTGACGAAGACGCTGCTGCCGATGCCCGAGAAGTGGCACGGCGTTTCGGATGTCGAGATCCGCTACCGCAAGCGCCATCTCGATATCATGACCAACGAGGAATCGAAGCTGCGCTTCCAGCAGCGCTCGAAGATCGTCTCGGGCATCCGCCGCTTCATGGAAAACGATGGCTTCATGGAAGTCGAGACGCCCATGCTGCACTCGGTGTACGGCGGCGCGACGGCCGAGCCCTTCAAGACGCACCACAACACGCTGAAGCTCGACATGTACCTGCGCATCGCGCCGGAACTGTTTTTGAAGCGCACGCTGGTCTCCGGCCTCACCGACAAGGTGTTCGAGATCAACCGCAACTTCCGCAATGAGGGCGTGTCGACGAGGCACAATCCCGAATTCACGATGATGGAGTGCTACTGGGCCTATGCCGACTACGAGGACATCATGGACCTCGTGGAACGCCTCTTCGCCGAACTGGCCGTCAAGATTCACGGCTCGACCGAATTCGCCTATGGCGACAAGGAGCTCTCCTTCAAGGGCCCGTTCAAGCGTGTGCCGATGCCCGATGCGGTCAAGGAAGCGACCGGCATCGACTTCCTGGCCATCAAAACGGACGAGGAAGCCCGCGCCGCGGCCAAGGCGGCCGGCTTCGAAGTCGAAAAGGACTGGACCTGGGGCGAGTGCCTTGCCTTCATCTTCGAAGAGAAGGTCGAGGGCACGTTGATCCAGCCGAGCCATGTCACCCATTTCCCGAAGGACATCTCGCCCTTCGCCAAGGAAGTGCCGGGTGAGCCGCGCCTCGTCGAGCGTTTCGAGACTTATTGCAACGCCTGGGAACTCGGCAATGCCTTCTCCGAACTCAACGATCCGGAAGAGCAGCGCGCCCGCATGGTCGAGCAGCTCAACCAGGCCCATGCCCGCGGCGAGAAGGACAAGCAGCTCGACGACGAGTTCCTGGATGCGATCGACCAGGGCATGCCGCCCGCCGGCGGCCTCGGTATCGGCGTGGACCGCCTGATCATGCTGCTCACCAACGCCCCGTCGATCCGCGACGTCATCCTCTTCCCGGCCCGCCGCGCAAAGGCGGACTGAGGCCGGATCATAATCCGAAAACACAAAGCCCCGTCACCGGCCGGTGACGGGGCTTTTTATCGAGATCGTGCAGTGCTGCCTTACGCTTCGATCGAAACGTCGCCGATCGGCCGCGAGCAGCAGGCAAGGATGTAGCCTTCCTCGATTTCATCATCGAGAATGCCGCCATTGTGGTTCATCTCGACCTCGCCGGAAATCTTCATCACCCGGCAGGTGCCGCACAGGCCGCCTTCGCAGGCCGCGCCGATACGCACCCCGGCCGATCGCGCCGTCTGGAGGATCGTCTGGCCGGGCGGGCATTTCGCATCCTTGCCCGCCATGGTGAAGGTGACGGTCGAGACCGCGTTGGCATCGACCTCCTGCTCACCCGCACCCGCACGGATCGCGATTTCCTCCGGCGCCGGCGCGGCCGCCGGCTGGAAGCTTTCCTCGTGGTAGCGGTCCATGTTGAAGCCGCAGACCTTGAGCATGTCGCGCACGCCACGCATGAAGGGTTCCGGGCCGCAGCAGAAGACGGTGCGGTCACGGAAATCGGGTGCCAGCAGCGACAGCCGGGCCGCATCGATACGGCCGCGCACGCCATGCCATCCGTCACGCGGATTGTGGCCTTCCACGACGAAGCCCAGCGACAGGTTGGGCATCTGGGCCGCGAGACATTCGAGCTCCGCCTTGAACAGCAGGTCTTCCGGCTTGCGGGCGCAGGTGACGAAGGCGACATCCGATTGCGGGCTGCAGTCCGACATCCACCGCGTCATCGACATCATCGGCGTCACGCCGGAGCCGGCCGAGATGAAGAGGTACTTTTCCGCGGGATAGCGCACGAAGGAGAAATCGCCGAGTGGGCCGAAGGCCTTCAGCTTCATGCCGGGACGCAGATGATCGAACATCCAGCGCGTGCCGATCGAGTTCTTCTGCGCCTTCACCGTCACCGCGACGGAGAAGGGACGCGAAGGCGTCGAAGACAGCGTATAGGTCCGCATGACGGGATCGTCTTCCGAGACCGGCAATTCCAACGTGACGAACTGGCCCGGCAGGTACCGGAACCAGTTGTCGCGATCGGAACGGAAGGTGAAGGTCATCACATCAGCCGTCTCCACCGTGACGGCGATGCACTCCAGCATATGCTGGCGATCGTTCCACGGCTGGAGTTCGTCGAAATGGCGGAAATCGCTCGTGGCCGTCATGTCAGGCGACCCGCGACAGCGGCTTCTTGGCACCGTCGAGCCGCTCCACCATGAAGTTGGTGTACCACTCGACGAACTGCATCACGCCGCCCTCGTCTTCGGGCGAGTAGGGGCCGGGCTGGTAGGCCGGCGAGCGAATGCCGAAGGCGTTTTCCTCGACGATCCGGCGGTCCTGGTCGTTGGTTTCCGTCCAGACATGCGTAAGCTCGTCGAGCCGGTAATCCACGCCCTCGACCGCATCCTTGTTGACCAGCCACTTCGTCGTGACCTGCGTCAGCTCGGGGCCGAGCGGCAGGACGCGGAAGGTGATGGCGTGATCGGCCAGCACATGGTTCCAGGTCGTCGGGTAATGGAAGAGCAGCAGCGTGCCGATATGGCTTTCCAGCACGTCGCTCGACAGCGGCCGCTGCACGGCGCGCGCGCCGGACATGGTGTAGCTCTCGGCATCCTGGATGAGCGGCATGCGGGCGGCACGGAACTGGCCGGAGGGCGAGATCTTGAACTCGCTCGGCAGGCCGGCGGCTTCGCACTTCGCCCAGTGCTCCGCGATGACAGGATCATCCTTGGCGCCCTGTACGCCCGTCGCGCTCGGCGCTTCGGGATAGGTGCGGCAGAGTTCCGGATGGTTGGCGGCGCAGTGGTAGCACTCGCGGTTGTTTTCCCAAACGAGCTTCCAGTTGCCCTTCTCGATGATCGTGCTCTCGAAAGCGACCTTCGTCTCGCCGAGGCGGTGGCGGGCGAGATAGGGATCGACGAGATTGCGGAACGGCGCGAAATCGGGCGCCTCGTCGGCAAGGCAGATGAAGATATAGCCGCCGACCGTCTGGCAGTGGATCTGCTTCAGGCCGTGCTGGGTCTTGTCGAAATCCTCGGCCATGTGGCGCGCGAAGAGCAGCGAACCGTCGAGTTCGTAGGTCCACTGGTGGTAGGGACAGACGAGCTTGGCGGAAGAGCCCTTGTGCTGCGTGCACACGCGCGAGCCGCGATGGCGGCAGGAATTGTGAAGGGCGCGAACGGTGCCGGTCCGGTCGCGGGTGACGACGACGGGATAATCGCCCACCTGCACCGTGAAATAGTTGCCGGACTTGGGGATCTCGCAGTCGTGGCCGATGAACAGCCAGTCGCGGTACCAGATCGTCTCAAGATCGAGCTTGTAGTAATCGGGGTCGATGTAGAAAGCCTGCTCGAGGCTGTGGCCTTCGCGCCGGTTCTTGAGCTTGCGGAGCACGTCGCTGTGAATGTCCATGCCGGATCCTCAGAATATCCAATAATTTGCCGAGGCGCGCTGAGGAGACGG
Source organism: Shinella sumterensis (assembly GCF_004514425.2). Taxonomy (GTDB): domain Bacteria; phylum Pseudomonadota; class Alphaproteobacteria; order Rhizobiales; family Rhizobiaceae; genus Shinella; species Shinella sumterensis. The sequence goes on along the minus strand of NZ_MYFN02000002.1, from coordinate 134,556 downwards.
CATCCGGGCGGCAAGCCGCACGGTCTGCACGCTTCCCGGCCGCCCGCCGCAGCCAGTCACGATCGTTACTCCAGGCTGGTTTCCGGGCTGAGGAGTGTCCTTGGCCGATCATGATCCGGACAGAAAGCCTCGCGGCTCGTCTGGGACCATGCCTTCCGGACCTGGTGCAGCGCCTTCCCGGACCTCCCGTCCAGTGGCTTCCTGCTGCACCTTGCTCCAACACCGTTGCGGGGGCAGCGCCGGATTTAAACCGGCTTCCCAATTCTCCACCCCTCCCTTGGAGGCGGGCACCTTGAGTGTTCTTATCTAACCGCAAGAATGTCCGGGCGGCATGCCGGAAAACGACATGCCATCATGTTTTGACGACAGCCGCCTTTGCAGGGGTTCCATCTGAATCGCTTTCATTAAGCCAAAGGTTTCAATGCGATGAGCCTAATTTTGCGGCGCTATGCGTATAGTTTTGGCAGCGGACTGCCACATGACGTCAGGTTGTCATATTGCGACCACAAAGGGTGCATCTGGAAACGGCACGCTGTCGGAAAGGAAAGCTTAACGACGTTTCCATACTCTTTCGTCGATAAAGGCGCGACGATGGGGTGCGACGGGTGCAGCAGACAGGTTTCCGATACTACGACGCTGTCGCCTTCAAGCGCGCGAACCCGCCCCGATCCGCGCATACCGAATTCCTGCGCACGGGGCGGATCGATCGCACGCCGACCTGGAGCGCTACGGAAAAGCGGTATCTCAGCTACGAAGAAGTCGCCGAGCGCACCGGCCGCAAGCTGGAACGGGCCGGCAGCATCACCCACGGCCGTATCAACCGCTTCCACCAGTCCATCCAGTTTCCCCGCCTGATCTTTCACCGAACGCTCGCCGGCACGCCGCATCTCGGCTATTGCCACATCACCGTCGCCAAGTCCCGCTTTGCCGAATTCGAGAATGTTCAGTGGGCCTTCTACATGGCCAATTTCCAGGCCGAGATCGGCGCCGACAGCGACCACGGCGAGCAGTTTTTCGATAGCATCTCCCACACGCCGGGCCGCATGTACTTCGCCGTCGCCATCATGCCTGCGGAAGAAGCCGGACGGCTCAGGATCGACAGCAAGATACGCGGAAACGGCGTGCTGTTTCGCACCGATGACCCGAAGCTGGCGATGAAGAACGTTCTCATGCTTGGCGCAGGCAACGAGGCGCTGCGCAAGATCATCCGGGCGATGTAGCGGGGCAGCGACCGTTGGCTCAAGACGCCCGGTAGAGCATCCAGTCACGACCGGAAGCGGCGGATACGCCCGGTCCATGCACGACGACCCTGTCACCGCCGCCAGCCCGCGCCTCCGCCAATGCCTGCTCGCAGGCCGATGACAGAGCCAGCGCGCTATCGGCCCGGTCGGCCATGCAGACACCGGCGGACAGGGTCAGATGGCCGAGATTGCGGCCCGTGCGCGGATCGCGCAGCGCCACCGTCTCGAACGTATTGCGCAACTGATCGATGAGCCGCAACACCTCGGCTTCGTCCCCCGTGTGGAACAAGAACCCGAAGCGCAGGCCATCGAAACGGACGGCGAGGTCTTCACCGGGGAACACCTGGCGAATGAGGCCGCCATAGAAGGTCACAAGGTGATCCGAAAGCGCCTCGATCTGCGCGGGAGAAAAGCGCCGTCCTGCATCGACCTCGGCGATGGCGACGCCGCACAGCATGGGCAGTTCGGCATTGGCATAGACGCCGGCAAGCGCCTTGTTGAAGGCCCGGCGATTGCCGAGTTTCGTCGGCGGATCGATGAACTTCATCGCCTCGAATTCCGCCATCTCCTTCTGGATGCCGTCCATTACGACCGATTGCGCCGCGACCTTCTTCTCCATTTCCGCCGTGTGCGTGACACGCAGCTCCGTTGCCCGCTGGAGCGCCTCGAGCGAAGTGCCGAGCGCGCCCTCGCCCATGCCGCTGGCATTGCGGATCACCTGCGACGCTTCGCCGATCAGGCGGCCATAGTCGGAAAGCGAGGCGCGCTCCTGGCCGAGCAGGTCCATGAAATTGGCCATCTCGTTGGTGATCGCGCCCGCCGAGCGCTGCAGTACGCTCGCCTCGTGCTGATGCGGCAGGTATTTGCGCCCAAGCTCGTCGAGCCCCGCCTGGGTCTTGTACTTGCCGAGCGCAATGAACTCGCGCACGAGGTCGGGGTTGTTGCCCGCGTAGGCCTCGTAAACCAGCTCGTAGTTTCGCGGCAGGCCCTCGATGCCCATCTGCTTCATGGCCGTCGCAACGCGCAGCGCAACATCGATCGTGGAGGATTTCTTGTGTGTCATCAACCGGAACCTGTGGGCACAACCTGTTACCATCAGGCATATCAGTGCGCCCTTACGGCCAGTCTAATCAGGTCGCTCCAATTTTAGGCAATGGGCTGGCCTCTTGGCATTCGCCGCCAAAGCCCTGTAAAGGAAGCCGACGAAACGGAAGCGCGAAATGGCTGATATCGTGGACACGAGGACGGATGCGGCGGCAGCCCTGGAGCGCGCCTGCGAGGCCCTGTCCCGCGGCGTGCCCGTCGCCATTCCCACGGAAACGGTCTACGGCCTGGCAGCCGACGCCACCGACCCGCTGGCGATCACCCGCATCTATGAAATGAAGGGCAGGCCGCGCTTCAACCCCCTGATCTGCCACATGGCCGATCTCGCGATGGCGGAGCAACACGCGGTCTTCGATCCCCTGTCGCGGGCACTCGCGCAAGCCTTCTGGCCGGGACCGCTGACGCTCATTGTGCCGATCCGTCCCGAAAGCGCCATCCATCCGCTGGCGCGTGCCGGCCTGGATACGGTCGGCATCCGCGTGCCGGCGGGCTTTGCAAGCCGTCTGCTCACCGCCTTCGGCCGGCCGCTGGCGGCACCCAGCGCCAACACGTCAGGCAGGATCAGCCCGACGACGGCCCGCCACGTCGCCGATGACTTCGGGGACAGGCTGGAACTGGTTCTCGACGGCGGTCCGGCGGCGGTCGGGCTCGAATCCACCATCCTCAAGGTCGAGGGCGACGCGATCCGTCTGTTGCGGCCGGGCGGCCTCGATGTCAGCGAAATCGAACGCGTGACCGGCCGGCGCGTCCAGCGCAACGAAAAGGCCGGTGCCGCCATCGAGGCCCCCGGCATGCTGGCCTCGCACTATGCACCCGTGGCGCCCGTGCGGCTTGACGCAAGCGACGTCAAACCGGGCGAAGTGCTCATTCGCTTCGGCGGCGCACCGCTTCCCGGCGAGGACGCCGCAGCACTCGTGCTGGATCTGAGCCCGGCCGGCAACCTGGCCGAAGCCGCCGCCAACCTGTTCGGCTATATGAAGCGTGCGGACGCGACCGGTGCCGGCTCCATCGCCTTCTCGCCGATCCCGGAGACCGGCCTCGGCGAGGCCATCAACGACCGCCTGCAACGGGCCGCCGCGCCGCGCGGCTAGATTTATGACGGCATTCCCCGGCGCCGATGCCATGCGTGTGGGCGGGAGATGCACAGGAAGGAACGACGACGCATGATCCAGGCGACCCTTTCCCCCGACCTCATCGCGCGGTTCGCCGCCATCGTCGGCCCGGCACACGCCCTTGTCGACGATGGCGATATCGCCCCCTACCTGATCGAAAGCCGCGGCCTGTATCACGGTGTCTCGCCGCTGGTGCTGCGGCCCGGAACCGTGCAGGAGGTCGCCGATATCCTGGCGCTCGCCACGGAAACGCGCACGGCGATCGTGCCGCAGGGGGGCAACACCGGCCATGTCGGCGGAAGCGTCCCGCGTGAAGGGGCCGCCGACGTCGTGCTCTCGCTCTCCCGCCTCAACCGCATTCGCGATGTCGATCCGGTGGGCGATGTCATCGTCGCCGACGGCGGCTGCGTCCTGGCCGACATCCAGGCGCAAGCCGAGGCGGTGGGCCGGCTCTTTCCGCTGTCGCTCGGCTCGGAGGGCTCCTGCCAGATCGGCGGCAACCTTTCCACCAATGCCGGCGGCACCGCCGTGCTCGCCTATGGCGGCATGCGCCAGCTCTGCCTCGGGCTCGAGGTCGTTTTGCCGACAGGCGAGATCTGGAACGGGCTGCGTCGCCTCAAGAAGGACAATACGGGCTACGATCTGCGCGACCTCTTCATCGGCGCGGAGGGCACGCTCGGCGTCATCACCGGCGCTGTGCTCAAGCTGTTTCCCCGTCCACTCGGCCACGAAGTCGCCTTCGCCGGGCTGAAATCGGTCAAGGACGCGCTGGCGCTGTTCGAACGCGCTTCCAGCCGGTGCGGTACCGCGCTTACCGGGTTCGAACTGATGCCGCGCCTCGGCGTCGACTTCACCACACGGCACATTCCAGGCGTCCGCGACCCGCTCGCCACCGCGCATGACTGGTATGTCCTGATCGACATCTCGACCTCCGATGCCGCCGAGACCGCCACGCGCATGATGGAGGCGCTTCTGTCCGAAGGTTTGGAAGCCGGGCTGGTCGAGGATGCGGTGGTCGCGGCAAGCGAGGAACAGCGCAAGGCGCTCTGGCACATGCGCGAAAGCATGTCGCCGGCGCAGAAGCCGGAAGGCGGATCGATCAAGCACGATGTCTCGGTGCCGGTTTCCGCCATCCCGGACTTCATGGCGGAAGCGGACGCCGCCGTCATGGCGGCCATTCCCGGCGCGCGCATCTGCTCCTTCGGGCACATGGGCGACGGCAATATCCATTACAACATCTCCCAGCCCATCGGCGCCGACAAGCAGGCGTTCCTGGACCGTTGGCGGGAAATCAACCACCTCGTCCACGGCATCGTGCTGAAATACCACGGCTCGATTTCAGCCGAGCATGGCATCGGCCAATTGAAGCGCGACGAGCTTGCCGCGGTGCGCGCGCCGATCGAGATGGACCTGATGCGCAGGGTCAAGCGCGCCTTCGACCCCGCCGGCATCATGAACCCCGGAAAGGTCCTGAAGGCCTGACGTCAGGCGCCGCCGGTGCGCAGCTGCGCCAGCGACATCATGAGATCGGCGCTGATACCGGCCGAACCATTGCTGGTCAGCACCGACAGGGCGGGATCGGTCGTGGCCTGATTGTCCAGATCGTAGAGCACCGAGAACTTCACGATCATCTTGGACACCTTTTCCGGGTCCTGCAGGTCCTTCAGGTCGAGATGGCGCTTGATCATGTCGGCCTGCGCATCGATGTTGGCGCTGCCGACCTCATCGGGCAATTGGAACAGTGTCTTGAAGACCGCAAACAGCGCGTCGTCGGCAAGGATGTCGTAGGCGCTGCCGACCGATGGAGCCTTGCGCTCGAAATAGAGTGCGAGGCGCACGCCGGCATTGTCGCTGCCCGCTTCCTCTTCCAGCATCTGCCGGACATGGCTGTCGATGGTCTCGTAGATGCCGCGCCGCGACTGCACGGCATCGACGTCCGGCTGCACGACCCTGCCATCGGCATTGAAGTTGAAGGAAGCGACCATCTTGCGGTAGGCGCGATTGGACTGCTGGTTCACGAAGCTCTTGGGGTCGTCGAGATCGGAGGTGAAGATCTTCGCCATGAACTCCGCATCGACGCTTTGGGTGTCGATCCCGTTTGCCGTGAGCACGAAAGCCACGAGGCGTTCGTCCGACAGGAATTCCTTGACGGTCTCCACCTTCTGCATCTGGGCGGAGTAATATTCCGCCTCCTTCTGCGCCAGTTCCTTGTCGTCTTTCGTGCCGAAACGGGATTTCGCCGTGAGATAGGCGCGCGACATCACGAGAATTTCGGCTTCCGACTGTGCCAGCTTTGGAGCCGTGACATTGCCGTCCGGCCCGAAATTGAACGCCTTCGCCAGTTCGACGAAGCGCTCGTCCTTCAATTGATACACGTAGCTTTTCGGATCGTTGAGATCGCTTTTCAGCACATTCTTGATCGTAAACGCCGAGACCTTGGCCGGATCGATGCCGAAGGCCTTCAACGCGAAGCTGTAGAGCGTGGACTCGCCCAGGAAGTCCTGCACGGTCTTCACCGCGCCGATCTGCCCCTTGAAGCGCTTGATGGCGAGTTCGTCGGCCTCTTCGTCCTTGTCATTGTAATGTGTGAGATAAGCGCTGGCGGTTTTCGCGGTCTGTGTCGCCGTCTGGGCGCTGTCGCCTGCCGCAAGCGTACCGTCTTCCTGGAAATTGAAGGCCGCCCGCAGCGCGATGTATTTCGCCTTGTCGGCACCGCCGAAGGCATTGATATAGCTCGACGGGTTGTCCGGATCCGGATCGCTCGTGATGATGTTGCGGATCGTCAGGCTGCCGACCGACAGCTTGTCGAGCCCATAGGCGACCTTGAGATAGGAGACGAGACGCGCGTCGTCGGCGAGTTCCTGCGCGGTGGTGATGCTGCCGATCCGGCTTTCGAAGTAGTCCTGATGGATCAGCGCCGCGGCCGTCGTCACACGCGGATTGGAAAGCGTGTAGAGTTCCTGCGTGCTCGTCTTCTGGCTGGCATCCTGAACCGTTCCGGGCGCCGCCGTCCCGTCCGCTGCGAAGTTGAAAGCTGCCGCGAGCATGAAGTACTTGTTGGCGCTCGAAATGATCGTGTCCTGACGCGCGATTTCCGTCTTGAGCGACGCGATGCGGGACGCCGCCTCCGCGCGCGGAACCAGCACCGCATCGAGATCGGCCACGGCGGCCTGCTTTTCGACCAGTTCGGCCTGGTAATCCGACCGGCGGGTCTGGAGGGTTGCCTTCGCCGCCTCCTTGCTGTCGATGAGCGCCTGCAGCTCCGCGGCGCCAAGCCCATCCGGATTGGTCGAAAGCCGGGCGATCTCGGCATCCAGATCGGTGATCTGCGTCTGCAAGGCCGGAATATCGGTTTCGAGCTTGGTGATACGGGCGAGATGCGTCTCGCGCAGCTGTAGCGGCGCCAGTGCATCGCTCGCCACCTGCCTGGCCTCCTGCGCCGCCGTTACGCCACCACCGAACTGTGTGTTGATGTAACTGGACGGATCGTTCAGGTCGCTCGACAGCGCCCCACGCACGGCCTCGCGCGAGTATGTCTTGGGATCGATACCGAAGGCCGTGAAGACATAGCTTCGCAGCCGGTCATTGTTGAGAAGCTGATCGACGTTTGTGACCTGATCGATCACGGCGTTGTAGTACCGGCTCTCTTCCTTGATCGCCGCTCCGGCATTGGCGGCGCCCGCCGTATAGAGGCCGATGACCTCATCGAGCTGCGCCTCGGTCTGGGCCGTCGCCGTCGTGGAGGTGTTGAAGGTGAAGGCGCTTGCGAAGTTCCGGTAGCGCTCGTCCGTCAGCTTGTTGGCAAAGCTGTTGGGATCGGCGAGGTCGCTGTCGAGCACCTTGCGCATGAAGGCCTTGGCATAGCCCATGTCGTCCAGGCCATAGGCCTTGACCGCATAGGAGTAGAGCCGGTGATCATCGAGGAACGCGTCGACCGAGGTAACCTTGCCGATATTCTCCTTGTAATAGGCGGCGTCGCGCGCATTGACCGTCTCCGCCGCCGTTCGGTTCAGCGACTTCAACAGGTCCTTCGCGATGAGGTTGTAGCTCGTATAGGTCGACAGCATCGGGAACCGTTCCTTCCAGTCATCGGCAAGCCGATCGGCGTCATTTTCGCTGCCGAGCCTTGCCCCGGCCTGTCGGGCTGGCGCGCCACACATCGCGCCGCCGGCATTCATAAGTTCGAAACCCTAGCCGGTTCGGTTTTGCTAACCATCGGGAACCGCAAAGTTTTCTTAACCGCAATTTTTAAGCGGCTCGGAAGGGGCTGCGCCTATTCTCGCCCTCAGAGGACGAAAAGTCCCGATGAGAAGACCGGAAACCGGCTCTCAAGGAAAACAAGGGTGAAAGACATGCTGAATACCGTTTCCAAGCCGGCATGGGCCGGCAACACGCTCCGGCTCGATCCCAAGCGCTTCCCGCAGCAGGTATCGTTCGAGCTGCGCGCCGAGGGAACCGATGCCACCATCACCCTCGACGAGCGCGGCGCCGTTTTGCGCAAGGTCCTGCCGTCGAGCGGGCTTCCGCTTTCCATCGCGCTGCCTGCCCGCGCCTTCAAGGGCGTCGCCGCGCGCGCCATCGACCATGGCAACGGCGACGTGACCGTTACCCTCGAACTCCACCACGACGACCCGGATCTCTGCATTCCGCTGCTGGTGGCGCACGATCTTTGCGATATCGCCGCCGACTGGCGCAGCTGGTCGGATGCCTACCGCATTCCGATGCTGATGGTGGAGGCCGACGGCATCGCCCGGCCCCTCGATGAAAACCTCACCGTCGGCAGCCGCCCGGCCAAGCCGCGCCGCCGCCATTCCTACTTTGCGGACCGCCGTCCGCGTTTCCTCGTGCGCCGCACGACGGGCAAGCTCGGCGTCCAGATGAAGATCGACGGACGGGAAATCATCGCCCGCCGTTGAGCATGCGCTGACCTCCATGAAAAGCCGGCCGTTCCCTGCGGCCGGCTTTTTCGCGCCCCCCTGTTCCCGCAGGAACAGCCGTCTCCGCCCCTCCATGCCACATAGCGTCAACGCCGGCCCGGCCGGAAACGAGCGCAAGGGACGGATCACATGGCAAAGCTCTTCACCACACTCCTCATCCATCTGCGCAAGGCGGATGCAGCCCTCGTCTCGCACGGCCGGCCGCCCCGCCGCGGCTTCGAGCTGGCCATGCATCCCGCAACGCTCCGCCGCACGGGCCTTTGCCCGCAGAACAGTGCGCGCCGGGGCTAAGGATCAGGCGAAAGGAATGGCGACGGCCAGCGCGAGGAAGATGCTGAGGCCGACGACGCCGTTGAACTTGAAGAGCGCCAGACACTGCTCCGGATCGTCGATGTCGAGCGTCCTGATCTGCCAGGCCAGCATGAAAGCCGCGACGACGAGCCCCAGCCAGGCGACGATGCCGACGCCGGCAAGCCAGAACGAGACGGCGATGAGTGCGACCGTCAGACCGTAAAGAGCGACCAGCCATTGCTTGGTCCGATCGCCGAACAGGCGCGCGGTGGAGCGCACGCCGATCAGCGCATCGTCTTCCTTGTCCTGATGGGCGTAGATCGTGTCATAGCCCACCGTCCAGGCGATGGCGGCGACATAGAGGGTGCCGGCAGCCAGGGAGAGCGTGCCGAATTCGGCGGCCCAGCCCATCAGCGCACCCCAGGAAAACGCCATGCCGAGAAAGAACTGCGGCCAGTCCGTGAAGCGCTTCGCAAAGGGATAGATCGCGACGATCAGCAACGAGGCGATGGCAAGCAGCACGGCGAAGCGGTTGAATTGCAGCAGCACGACGAGGCCGACCAGCGTCTGCAGGAGCATGAACACCTTCGCCTGCCGGCGCGTGACGCGACCGGATGGCAGCGGGCGCGAGCGGGTGCGCGCCACCGCATTGTCGATATCGTGGTCGACGAGGTCGTTATAGGTGCAGCCCGCACCGCGCATCGCCACCGAGCCGATGAAGAACAGCACGAGATGGAAGACGAAGCGCGTCCAGTCGAACGTCCCGGCGGCGGCCGCGACATTGGCGGCGAGCGCAGCCGACCAGAAGCACGGCCACATGAGCAGCTGCCAGCCGATCGGCCGGTCCCAGCGGGCAAGCTGCGCATAGGGCCAGAGCGCGCGCGGCAGCACGCGATAGACCCAGTTGTTGGACGGTGCGTCGGCGACGCGGCCGGAATCGGTCGAGGTGGTGATCATGCACCTTGATCGCAAGCGCTCACGTTCCGGTCAAGCGTCACGCCGTCGCAACCGTGAGCCTGCGACGGCGCCCTGTTGCGGTTTAGCGGAGCGTGAAATCGAACTTGTAGGTCGCCGCGACGCCGATCAGGAACTGATCGCGGTCACCGCGCTGCTTGACGAGGCTCGAATCCGCCGCCGGGCCGACGAGGCGTTTGTATTCCGCAAAGGCGCTGGTCTCGATCTTCTCGTTGACCTGCCAGGTGATCGCCGCACCCGCGCCGACGGACTGGATGCCGCCGCCCGGATCGTAGGCCGCGAGACCGGACGCGGCGACTTCGCTCGGCTTCACGCCGTAGTAGGTCTTCATGTAGTCCTTGGACGCGATGGTCATGCGCGGGCCTGCCGAAACGCGGACATTCGGCACGACGTCGACGAAGGCATCCGCCGCGATATCGGCGACCACACCATGATGGCTGCGGATGCCGTGGCGCACTTCGCCGCGCAGGCGCAGGAAATCCGTCGGATAGACCTCGGCGAAAGCACCGAGTTCGCCGCCGAACTTCACCGGCGTCAGGCCCTTCAGATCGTCCGAATCACCCTCGTCGCGCGGCATGATCAGCTTGCCGGTCGCACCCGCGCGGAAGGCGCCGTTGTCGATCAGCGCGAAGGACGGGTTGTCGTTGCGCGAGGAGAAACGAACCGTGCTGCCGGCCTTGCCGAGCGAGATCAGCGGCGTGACCTGGAAAAGGTACTTCTTGGAGCCTTCGTAACGCGGAGCGGAGAAGCCCGCCGCACCCACCTTCAGATACCAGTCGCCGGACCAGAAGTAATCGCCGGCACGGGCGGATATGGGCGCAAACAGAAGCGCAGCCGCAGTCATTGCGGTCGTAACACGGATACTCAAAACACAATCCTCGTTTGACCGACGGCCCCGCAGTAGGCCGCCGTGAACTTTGATTGCCTAGAATTATCCATGTTTGATTACCGATTCGCTAACCATCGCGTTCCCGCGACTGGTACGAGGACGTGCACCTGATCGACACCGAACTGGAAAACCTCGGCCGTCCCGTCGCGGAAAAGGGTGCCGCCACCCTCTGAAGCCGCAGGCCCTTGACCTTTGCGCCCCGTCCCCTTAACCCGCCTGCTAATCACGGACGGATCGAGGGTACGGGCATGAAGGTTCTGTTGATCGGATCAGGCGGACGCGAACACGCCCTTGCCTGGAAGCTGGCGCAGTCGCCGCTGCTGACGACGCTCTATGCCGCACCCGGCAATCCCGGCATAGCCGAATGCGCGACGCTCGTCGCGCTCGATATCGAAGACCACGAAGCCGTTGCCGCCTTCTGTGCCGATAACGGCGTATCCTTCGTCGTCGTCGGTCCGGAAGCGCCTCTGGTCGCAGGATTGGCCGACGTGCTGCGCGCCAAGGGCATCGACGTTTTCGGCCCGTCGGCGGCGGCCGCCCAACTCGAAGGCTCCAAGGGCTTCACCAAGGATCTCTGCGCGAAATACGACATTCCCACGGGCGCCTACCAGCGCTTCATCGATGCAGCCGCCGCCAAGGCCTATGTCAACGAGCAGGGTGCGCCCATCGTCATCAAGGCCGATGGCCTTGCCGCCGGCAAGGGCGTGACCGTCGCCATGACGCTGGATGAGGCACTTGCAGCGATCGACGATTGCTTCGACGGCGCCTTCGGCGCGGCCGGTGCCGAAGTGGTGGTGGAAGCCTTCCTCGACGGCGAGGAGGCGAGCTTCTTCTGCCTGTGCGACGGCGTAAACGCCCTGCCGCTCGCCTCGGCACAGGATCACAAGCGCGTCGGTGACGGCGATACCGGACCCAATACGGGCGGCATGGGCGCCTATTCGCCCGCCCCGGTCATGACGCCTGACATGGTCGACCGCACGATGAGGGAAATCATCGAGCCGACGATCCGTGGCATGGCGGCGGATGGCCATGCGTTCCAGGGCGTGCTTTTCGCCGGCCTGATGATCACCGCCAAGGGTCCCGAACTCATCGAATACAACGTGCGTTTCGGCGATCCCGAATGCCAGGTGCTGATGATGCGCCTGGACAGCGACCTGCTGCCGATCCTCCACGCATCCGCCGTTGGCCGGCTCGACAAGGTCACCGCGGAATGGCGCGACGCGCCGGCGCTCACCGTCGTCATGGCATCGAAGGGTTATCCGGGCGCCTATGAGAAGAACACGCCGATCCTGTCGCTGCCGGCGGATGACGCGGCGACGAAGGTGTTCCACGCCGGGACAGCCCTGAAGGACGGACACCTGGTCGCGACAGGCGGCCGCGTTCTCAACGTCACCGCCGTCGCGCCGACGGTGGCGGAAGCGCAAAAGGCCGCTTATGCCGCCGTCGACGCCGTGACATGGGACAACGGCTTCTGCCGCCGCGATATCGGCTGGCGCGCCGTCGCCCGCGAACAGGCCTGAGGCCCGGCCGAAACGGGCCGGTTTGCTCAAATTTTACCATCTCTCCTGACGGGACCGTAACCGGTAACGGCTATTCTTCCCTCAACCATGAGGGAGACCCGTTGATGCGTACCCTGCTGCCGACCTTTGGCTTGCTTCTGCTCGCCGCGCCTGCCTTTGCCGGTTCGATCGAGACCATGCCTGCCACCACGTCATCCTCGAGCATCTCGACGGTGCGCTGCGATGGGTGCCCCGCGCTGAAGCCGAAGGCAGAGACCTCGACCTATCACGTCGATGCCATCGCACCGGGCACGCAGAAGATCGAAATCCGCGAACAGAACGGCGAGCGCAAGGTTTTCCGGACGGAAGCGTGGATGGGCGGCTCGCCCGTGCTGTTCGTCAACAAGGCGCCCGCTGAAACCGTCCAGGCGGCCGAGGCTGAAAAGCCGCTGGACGAGAACGCCGCGGCCGAAACCGTCGACACCAGCGCCAAGACGAGCGCGCTGGGAACCGATGCAGCGCGCGAAACAGCGACCGCAGCGGTCGCCACCTCACGGGAGTTTGATCCGACAAAATTTGAACTTCGCGTGGAATGACCCCATATTGGAGGAACCCTGCCTCTCGGTCCCTCCAGACTGACGGGAATTCGCGAAAGCGGACGTTGCGCCCCTGACCTCAAGCAGGGGCGTATGCGTGTCAGGCGGTCTCCGCGAGATCACGCGCCAGCGCATCCACTTGCCCATCGGAATAGACGGCAATGCCGTTGCGGCGCAAAAGCGCAGCCGTCACGCCCTTCCCGACATGCCGGACGCCGGAAAACGAGCCGTCATAGACAAAGCCCGAGCCGCAGGACGGGCTGCCGTCGATGAGCAGCGCATGCCGGCAGCCATGCGCCAGCGCCACATCGAGCGCGATATGCGCGCCTTCGATATAGGCCGCCGACACATCCCCGCCGGAAATTTCCAACACGCGCGCCCGCCCGTCGAGCACATCGTCGCCATCCAGACCGTTTTCGATTTCGGCAGGCGGCCGTGGCACGGCAAAGCCGCCGGCCAGTTCGGGACAGAGCGTCACCAGCCGCCCGGCCGCACGCCAACGGTCCACGGCCTCATGGAGCAGCGGCTTGGCCGATCCGTTGTAGCGGACCGGCAGACCGGCGAGGCAGGCGCTGATGAGGATCTTTCCTGTCATCAGCGCAGCGCCTCATCCCGCGATCTTGGAGAAATCGGCAACCGTGCCGGTCGCCGCACGAATGGAAGACAAGAGCGCCAGCCGGTTGGCGCGGATCGCCGGGTCTTCGTCATTCACGAGAACGTCGGTGAAGAACTGGTCGACCGGCGCGCGAAGCGTCGAAAGCGCGGCCATGGCGGAGCGGAAATCCTCGCCGGCCACGGCGACCGCGGCATCCCTGGAGGCCGTCTCGATCGCGGTATAAAGCGTCTTCTCGGCATCCAGCGCCAGAAGATCGGGCGAGACGGCGACTTCGATCACCGTGCCCTTCTTCTCCTCGGCAGCCAACAGCTGCGTCGCGCGCTTGGTGCCGGCGAGCAGGTTGCGCCCCTCCTCCGAGGTGATGAACGCCGTCAGTGCTTCCACGCGACGTGCCACCATCAGGAGATCGTCGGCGTCAGGCGTCAGGACCGCGTCGATCAGGTCATGGCGCGCGCCCATGTCGCGCAGGTAGACCTTCAGACGGTCGTGGAAGAACGACACGAGGTCGGCATCCTTCACCACGGTCGAGAGCGGCAGCCGGATGTTCTTTTCTAGCAGCATGCGGATCACGCCGAGCGCGGCGCGGCGCAGTGCGTAGGGGTCCTTCGAGCCGGTCGGCTTTTCGTCGATCGCCCAGAAGCCGATCAGCGTATCGAGCTTGTCGGCCAGCGCGACCGTGAGGCCGACCTTGCCCGACGGCACCCGGTCGGACGGGCCCTGCGGCTTGTAATGATCCTCGATGGCCTCGGCCACCGACGCATCCTCACCCTGCAGGAGCGCATATTTGCGGCCCATGATGCCCTGGAGTTCGGGAAACTCGCCGACGGCCTCCGTGCGCAGGTCCGCCTTGGCGAGCACCACGGCCCGGTCGACCAGCGCCGGATCGGCGCCGATGATCGGGGCGAGTTCGGCTGCGAGCGTGCGGATGCGCGCGACGCGCTCGCCCTGCGTGCCCAGCTTGGCGTGGAAGGTCACGTTGAGAGCGTCGAGCTTGGCCATGCGCTGGTCGAGCGGCTTCGAAAGATCGAGACCGAACTTTTCGGCCGAGGCCTTCAGCGTGTCGAGATCCGGCAGATCGCCCTGGTCGCGCAGCCAGAAATGCTTGGCATCGGAGAGCCGCGCGCGCACGACCTTGCCGTTGCCGTGCACGATCTCCTTGCCGCCATCCTTCGCCTCGATATTCGAAACGAGGATGAAGTGGTTAGAGAGCGTATCGGCGCCCGGCTTGCGGGTCACGAAACACTTCTGGTTCGTCTTGATCGTCAGGCGGATGATTTCCGACGGGATCGACAGGAAATCCTCCTCGAACGTGCCCATCAGCACCTGCGGCCATTCGACGAGGCCGGACACCTCTTCCAGAAGCCCCTCGTCCTCGACCAGTTCAAGACCGTTGGCAAAGGCGATATTGTTGGCGTCGGTCGCGATGATCTGCTTGCGGCGCTCGGCATCGAGCACGACCTTGGCCTTCTCGAGGCTGGCGGCATAATCCTCGAAGCGGCGCACGATGATCGGCTCCGGCGCGTGGAAACGGTGGCCATAGGTGACATTGCCGGCGACAATGCCGCCGATCTCGAACGGCACGACGCGGGTTTCCTCGGTTTCCGAACCGAAGGTGCAGACGATGGATTGCAGCGGGCGCACCCATTGCAGCGAGCCGGGCCTGGCCGATTCCGCGCCGGAGCGCATCGGCTTTGGCCACGGGAAGTTCCTGATGATGCCGGGCATCACCTCGGCGATGATCTCATCGGCTACACGGCCCGGCTTGACGACGTGGGCGACGTAGAAGTCGCCCTTCTTCGGATCGCTGTGAACGTGGGCCTCGGCAATCGAGGAAAGGCCGGCCTTGCGGAGAAAGCCCTGGATCGCCTGCTCCGGCGCGGATGTCGCGGGGCCCTTGATATCCTCGCGCACGTCGCTGGAGCGGGCGTTGAGGCCGCGGATATCCAGTGTCAGGCGACGCGGGGTCCAGTATTCGCGTGCGCCCTCATAGGTCAGGCCCGCCTCGACAAGCGCATCGGTGACCAGCTTCTTCAGGTCGCCTGCCGCCTTGCGCTGCATGCGGGCAGGGATTTCCTCGGAGCGGAGTTCAAGCAGAAGATCGGGCATGTCAACTTTCCTCACCCTCTCCGCCGGGAGAAGGTCGGCACACCGGCCGGTACGGGGTCAAAATCGTGTGCTTCTGCTAGCAAAGTTGGGCGGTGCTGTACAACGGCAAAGTTGCCTTGCGGCGGATGGAACCGCCGTCAGTGACCGCTCGCGGCAACCTCGTGCGAGCCTTCCTCGGCCGTGTCGGCAGAGGCGTGGCCATCGGCCGGCGCCTCGTGGCCGCCCTCCTCCGGCTTCGCCTCGCCATGCCCGCCGGATTTGCCAGCCTCGGCCACCGCATTGGGATCGACACAGTCTTCCCGTTCCGTCATGGCGGTGACGATGGTCTTGATCTCGTCGAGCGAAAGCTCCTTGCGTTCACCGTAGAATTCGCCGTTGCCCGCCGGCTTTCCATCCGTATAGCGGGCGACGAAGGGCGCGCTCATGCCGGGAATGGCCGAGGGGTCACGCGCGAAAAGCACTTCGGCGCCGATGGCACGGCCGCGCATGTCGGCCCGATAGACCGGACCGGCGGCATCGAGCATGATCACCTGGTAGAGATCGGCCTCTTCCGCATTGGAAACCGCACCGGCGACACGCAGCGCGGTCTTGACGCGAACCTCGCCGTCCTTGGCATCGGAGCGCACATATTTGCGCAGCCACTGCTGCCCGTCGCGATCAAGCCGCACGGTGGTGACCGTCGTGCAGGCGGCCCCTGATACCGTTTCCGTCGAGGGGCCGAGCAGAACGTCGCGCCCGACGAAGATGGCGGCGGCACCGGACGCACCGGTCAGCACCGTTACACCGGCAACGATGATCAGAAGCTTCCGGGACAAGCGGAACGAGATCGGGAGCAGCTTCACGGGCGACGGACTTCTCTTGGAACGCAGAACAACGAACGCGCCGAGAGCGCGCGAACTGAGCACACTCTACAAGCAGGGCGTTTCGGAAGTTTTAAGGGGGACGGGTTCATTTCGGCACATAGTTGCGAATGATTTGCAATAGCGTTGACAGCGGCCGAAAGCGCCCTATAGTTTAATGCAACTCATTCGCAAAAGCAGTTTAGGACCCTTCATGTTCCGCCGTTCGTTCAATGCCCTTATCCTCAGCCTGCCCCTTCTCGCCGTAGCGCCCGCCTTCGCCCAGGAAAAGCCGAAGGTGGTGACGACGTTCACGATCATCGCCGATATCGCTGCCAATGTTGCCGGTGATGCCGCAGTGGTGGAATCCATCACCAAGCCGGGTGCGGAGATCCACAACTACCAGCCGACGCCGCGCGATATCCTCAAGGCGCAGGACGCCAAGCTGGTGCTGTGGAACGGCCTCAACCTGGAACTCTGGTTTCAGAAATTCCTCGCCAATCTCGGCGACGTGCCGAACGTCGTCGTGAGCGACGGCATCGAACCGATGAGCATCGTCGAGGGCCCCTATCAGGGCAAGCCGAACCCGCATGCCTGGATGTCGCCGGACAATGCGCTTGTTTACGTCGAGAACATCCGCAAGGCGCTGGTCGCGCTCGATCCGGCGAACGCCGCAACCTATGACGCCAATGCCAAGGCCTATGGCGAGAAGATCAAGGCGCTCGACGAGGAGATGAAGGCGAAGATCGGCGCGCTGCCGGAAGAGAAGCGCTGGCTCGTCACCAGCGAAGGCGCCTTCAGCTACCTCGCCCGCGATTTCGGCCTGAAGGAACTCTTCCTCTGGCCGATCAACGCCGACCAGCAAGGCACGCCCAAGCAGGTGAAGGCCGTCATCGACGCGGTGCGCGAGCACAACATCCATGTCGTCTTCAGCGAAAGCACCGTCTCGGCCGACCCGGCCAAGCAGGTCGCAGCGGAAACGGGCGCAGCCTATGGCGGCGTGCTCTATGTCGACTCGCTGAGCGAAGCGGACGGCCCCGTCCCGACCTATCTCGACCTCTTGCGCGTGACGTCGGAGACAATCGTGGAAGGCCTCTCGAAATGATGATGGGAAGCAAGCCCAGGAAGGTCGACGGCATCGTCGCCGACAATGTGACGGTCACCTATCGCAACGGGCACACCGCCCTTCGGCAGGCCAGCTTCTCCGTGCCGAAAGGCACCATCACCGCCCTTGTCGGCGTCAACGGCGCCGGCAAGTCGACGCTCTTCAAGGCGATCATGGGCTTCGTGCCCATCGCCGCCGGAAATGTGACGATCCTCGGCCTTTCCGTACAGGAAGCCTTGAAGAAGAACCTCGTCGCCTATGTGCCGCAGGCCGAGGAGGTCGACTGGACCTTTCCCGTGCTTGTCGAGGACGTGGTGATGATGGGGCGCTACGGCCACATGAACTGGCTGCGCATCCCCTCCAAGCGCGACCACGAGATGGTCGACGAGGCGCTTACGCGCGTCAACATGAGCGCCTATCGCAAGCGCCAGATCGGCGAACTCTCGGGCGGACAGAGAAAGCGCGTCTTCCTCGCGCGGGCGCTTGCGCAGGAAGGCCAGGTGATCCTGCTCGACGAGCCGTTCACCGGTGTCGACGTCACCACCGAGGAGCAGATCATCGAACTGCTCGGCAAGCTGCGCGACGAAGGCCGCGTCATGCTGGTTTCCACGCACAATCTGGGCAGCGTCCCGGATTTCTGCGATCGGACCGTCTTCGTCAAGGGCACGGTCATCGCCTCCGGCCCGACCGCCGAGACCTTCACCGAGGCCAATCTCGAAAAGGCCTTCGGCGGCGTGCTGCGCCACTTCATTCTCGGCGGCCAGGACCTGCATGACGACGAGGACAAGCGTTCGGTCAAGGTCATCACCGACGATGAGCGCCCGTTCGTCATCTACAGCGAGCGCGAGCAGGAGAAGGTGCCGTGACCGACCTGCTCCTCGAGCCCTTCACCTATGGCTACATGGTCAATGCCATGTGGGTGAGCGCGCTGGTGGGCTGCATCTGCGGCTTTCTTTCGGCCTATCTGATGCTGAAGGGCTGGTCGCTGATCGGCGACGCGCTCTCGCACTCCATCGTGCCGGGCGTGGCGGGCGCCTATATGCTCGGCCTGCCCTTCGCGGCGGGCGCGTTCCTGTCCGGCGGGCTTGCCGCCGCGGCCATGCTGTTCCTGAACCGTCAGACGCGGCTGAAGGAAGATGCCATCATCGGCATGATCTTCTCCTCCTTCTTCGGCCTCGGCCTCTTCATGGTGTCGCTCTCGCCCACCCCGGTGAACATCCAGACCATCGTGCTCGGCAACATCCTCGCCATCACCCGCGAGGACACGATCCAGCTCGCCATCATCGGCTTCGTCACGCTGGTCATCCTCCTTCTCAAGTGGAAGGACCTGATGGTCGCCTTCTTCGACGAGAGCCATGCCCGCTCCATCGGCATAAACCCGACGGGCCTGAAGATCCTGTTCTTCACGCTGCTCAGCGCCTCCACGGTTGCCGCCATGCAGACCGTCGGCGCCTTCCTCGTTGTCGCGATGGTGGTGACACCGGGCGCAACCGCCTACCTCCTGACGGACCGCTTCCAGCGTCTTATCGTGATCGCCGCCGCGCTCGGGGCGGGAACGAGTTTCGTTGGCGCCTATCTTTCCTATTTCCTGGATGGCGCGACCGGGGGCATCATCGTCGTGCTTCAAACGGCGATCTTCCTCCTTGCCTTCCTGTTCGCACCGAAACACGGATTGCTGGCCGCCCGCCGCAAAAGCCGGCTGGCGCTTGCAACCACCGAAAGCCTTCCGTCATGAGCGAAACGCTTGAACTCGCGCTCCTGCCCTTCCAGCTCGGCTTCATGCAGAATGCCTTTCTGGTGACGCTGATGATCGCCGTGCCGATGGCACTGCTATCCTGCTATCTCGTCCTGAAGGGCTGGTCGCTGATGGGCGATGCCGTCTCCCATGCCGTGTTGCCCGGCGTCGTCGGTGCCTATGTGCTCGGCCTGCCCTTCGCGGCCGGCGCCTTCGTCGCGGGCCTGTTCTGTGCGCTGGCGGCCGGCTACCTCAAGGACAACAGCCGCGTGAAGGAGGATACGATTCTCGGGATCGTCTTTTCCGGCATGTTCGCGCTCGGCCTGGTGCTCTATGTGAAAATCCAGCCCGATATCCACCTCGACCACATCCTGTTCGGCGACATGCTGGGTATCGGTGCTTCCGACCTTCTGGAAACCGCCGTCATCGCAGCGGCCTCCACAAGCTTCATTCTCGCCTTCCGCAAGGATCTGCTGGTCCATGCCTTCGACCGGCAGCACGCGTCGGCCATCGGGCTGCCGGTCAGGCTGCTGCATTACGGGCTGCTGGCCGTGCTGTCGCTCGTCGTCGTCGGCGCGCTGAAAGCTGTCGGCATCATCATCGCCATCGCCATGCTGGTTGCGCCGGGGGCCATCGCCGCGCTCCTGACGCGCCGTTTCCCGGCCATGCTGGCCGTCGCCGTGCTCGTCGCCGTCGGGTCCTCGTTCTGCGGTATCTGGCTGAGTTTCATCATCGACAGCGCACCGGCACCGACCATCGTGCTTTTGATGTCGATCCTCTTCGTTTTCGCCTTCCTGCGGCAGATCGTCCGCAACCGCAGGCCGGCCGAACAGGTCTGATCGAGACGCTTTGCGCGCTGTCGACAGCCATGCCGTTTGCGTTTATCGTCCCGCGCAAACGGCCGGCATGCTTCGGCCGCCAGCGTGGAAATCGACACAGACGGGACGGCATGGCGCATATCGGAATCGTCGGCGGCGGCATCATCGGCTGCGCCACAGCCCTTCATCTGCTTGAGCAAGGCCACAGCGTCACCGTTCTGGAGCGCGACGCCGGCGGCCTTCCCGCATCCGTCGGCAATGCCGGCATCCTGGCGGTGCCGGAAATCGACCCGATCGCCCGTCCGGACATGTTGCTCTCCGTTCCGAAATGGCTGCTCGATCCGCTCGGCCCACTCACCCTGCGATGGCAGGATCTGCCGGCACTTGCCCCGTGGCTCATCCGGTTGCTGCTCTGCGCCCGCGCCGGCAAGGTCGCCGCCAGCCGCGCCGCCCTGCTGCATCTCATGAAGACGGCCGAGGCCGACCATGTGCACCTCGGCCATCTCGCCGGTATTTCCGGCCATATGCGCGACACCGGCGCGCTGACGGTCTTCGATAACGTTGCCGCGCGCGACAAGGCGTTCGCCCACGAGGCGGAGAATGCCCGGCTGATCGGCTGCAATGTCGAGAAACTCGATCCGGAAGAGGCACGCCGCCGCGTGCCGGCCCTGCAGGGCACCTTCGCCGGCGCCATCTTCAACGATGGCTACCGCACCTTCGATTATCCGCTGACCTTCCTGCGCCGCTTGCAGGCTGTATTGCGCGAGCGCGCCACGTTGCTGGATGCGACGATCGCGTCCGTGGCGCAGGCCGCAGACGGCGTGACCGTCAGGACCGAGGGCGGGCGGGAGTTCACCTTCGACAAGCTGGTGATCACCGCCGGCGTCTGGTCGCGCCGCTTCGTGGCCGATCTCGACCTGAAGGTGCTCCTGGAAACGGAGCGCGGCTACAACACGACCTTCATGAACCCGTCGACGACGCTCGAAATGCCGGTGTTCTTCTCCGAGCACGGCTTTGTCGCGACACCCTTCGAGAACGCCTTGCGCATCGGCGGCGCCGTCGAGCTCGCATCGCCGGAAGCGCCTGCAAACTACAAGCGCGCCGCCGCCATGCGCAGGAAGATGCGCCGCTACGTGCCCGATCTTCAGGAGGAAGGCGGCACGGAATGGATGGGGCGTCGCCCCTCGACACCGGATTCGCTGCCGGTGATCAGCCTGCACCCGCGCGACCCGCGTATTGCCTTCGCCTTCGGCCACGGCCATCTCGGCCTGACGCTTTCCGCCACGACCGGACGCCACGTCGCCCGGCTGCTGGCCGGCGAACGCGACGATGCGCTTGCCCCCTTCTCCATCACCCGCTTCCAGTAAGCGGCACCTCTCATAAGAACAACAAGACAGAGAACCATATGCATAAGGTAATTTTCGACACGGACCCGGGCGTCGATGACGCCATGGCGCTGCTGTTCCTGCACAACCATCCCGAAATCGACCTGATCGGCATCACCACCGTCTTCGGCAATGCCTCTATCGAGACGACCACGCGCAACGCGCTGTTTCTCAAGCGCGAATGGGGCATCGATGCCCCCGTCGCCAAGGGCAACGGCCAGACCTACGATCCCGCACGCAACACGGCCGACTGGCCGGTGATGATCCACGGCCATGACGGACTGGGCAATATCGGCGTGCCCGAGACGATCGATCTTCCCGTCGATCCGCGTCCTGCCCACCGCTTCATCATCGACACCGTTCGCGCCAATCCGGGTGAAGTGACGCTGATTGCCGTCGGCCGCATGTCGAACCTCGCCGACGCGCTGCGGGAAGACCCTGACATCGCGAACCTCGTGAAGCAGGTCATCATCATGGGCGGCGCCTTTGACGTGTCGGGCAACATCACGCCCGCCGCCGAGGCCAATATCCATGGTGACCCGGAAGCGGCCGACGTGGTGATGGGCGCATCTTGGAACGTGGTCGTCGTCGGTCTCGACGTCACGATGAAAACCGTGATGACGCGCAAGCGCCTGGCTGAACTCACCGCAGCCAACGGCAGGCACCTGAAGCTGCTCTCCGATATCTCCCAGTTCTATATCGATTTCTACGGCCGGCACGTGCAGGACGAGGGCATGGTGGTGCATGACAGCTGCGCCTGCGTCTACCTCGTCGCACCGGAACTCTTCACCACCCGCCGCGGCGCGATCCGCGTCGTGACCGGCGGTATCGCGGACGGCCAGACCATCCAGAAGCCGGACGGTCGCGCTTTCCCGCCGGGCGACTGGGACGGCCTGCCGAGCCAGCAAGCCTGCATCGGCATCGACGCGGAAAAGGTTATGGCCCTGCTTGACGAGACACTGGTGCGTTAAGAAGCAACCCGGCGCACTACTGAGGCGTCGCCGGCAGCTGCCAGTCGATCGGCTTGCGGCCATGCTTTTCGAGAAAGGCATTTGCCTTGGAGAAGGGCTTGGTGCCGAAGAAGCCGTTATGCGCCGAGAGCGGCGAAGGATGCGGCGAGCGCAGCACGAGGTGACGGCGGCTATCGACGAAGGCCGCCTTCTTCTGGGCGTAGGAGCCCCAGAGAATGAAGACGACGGGCTTTTCCTGCTCGTTCACCACGCGGATCACCGCATCCGTAAAGCGTTCCCAGCCCTTGCCCTGATGTGAGGCCGCGCGGCCCATCTCCACCGTCAGCACGCTGTTCAACAGCAGCACGCCCTGTTTCGCCCAATGCTCCAGAGAGCCGTGCCGCGCCGGGGGAATGCCGAGATCATCCTGCAATTCCTTGTAGATGTTGACGAGCGAGGGCGGAATGCGCACGCCCGGCTGCACCGAAAAGGACAGTCCCATGGCCTGTCCTTCGCCGTGATAGGGATCCTGACCGAGGATGACGACGCGCACCTCGTCGAGCGGCGTCAGATCGAGCGCCCGGAAATATTCCGCGCCCTTGGGAAAGATCCGCTTGCCCTCCTGCTTCTGTTCCAGCAGGAAGGCTTTCAGCTCCGCCATGTACGGGCTGGAGAATTCCGCCGCCAGCGGCGCCTTCCAGCTCTCGCCGATCTTCACGTCGCCAGCCGTCATATCCTGCTCCCGTCACACATTTCGAGACCGGGAGTTTAACGCCTGACGGCGCGATCGACCGGCCAAACGGCCGGTCATCCACAGCTATCTCAGGAAACGCCGAGCACCGTCATCAGGCTTTTCATCCGTGCGGCCGCCAGCTCCGGCTTGTCGAGCACATTGGCCTTGTCGGCCAGACGGAAAACATCCGCATAATGCACGACACCGCGGGCGGACTGCATGCCGGCCGGCATGGTGAAATGATCCTGGTGGCCATTCAGCCAGGCAAGGAAGACGACGCCGGCCTTGTAATACTGCGTCGGCGCTTCGAAGATCTTGCGCGACAGCGGAACCGTCGGTTCGATAACGGCCCGGAACGTTGCCACGTCGCCTGCCGCAAGCGAAGCCAATGCCTGCGAGGCCTGCGGCGCGACGGCATCGAAGATGCCGAGCAGTGCGTGGCTGTACTTCACCCCGTCGCCTTCGATCAGTTCGGCATAGTTGAAGTCGTCACCCGTGAAGCAGAGCACCCCTTCCGGCAGGCGATTGCGCAGCGCCACTTCGTAGGCATTGTCGAGCAGGGAGATCTTGATGCCTTCGACCTTGGCGCGGTTCTCCTCGATGATCGAGATGACCGTATCGAGTGCCGGCTCGAAATTCTGCGAGCCCCAGTAACCCCGCAGTTGCGGATCGAACATGTCGCCCAGCCAGTGCAGCACGACCCTGTCCTTCGCCTGGCCGAGAATTCCGCCATAGACCTTGCGGTAGTCGTCCGGCGAGCGAGCGATGCGCGCCAGCGCCCGGCTTGCCATCATGATGGGGCGCCCACCCTGCTTTTCGACAAAACCGACCTGCTCCTCATAGGCCCTGATGACATCATCAAGGGAACGGGCATCCGCCGGGTTGAGGTGATCCGTGCCGGCACCGCAAGCGAGGTCCGCGCCCGGCACCGCCCTTGCTTCGGCGAGCGAGCGGCGGATCAGTTCCTGCGCACCGGCCCAGTCGAGCCCCATGCCGCGCTGTGAGGTGTCCATCGCCTCGGCAATGCGAAAGCCGAGCGACCAGAGGTGATGGCGAAAGGCCATCGTGCGCTCCCAGTCGATGGCCGGCGCCTCCCAAGGCCGGGTATCGCGGCGCGGATCGGAAACCACATGCGCGGCGGCATAGGCGATGCGGTTGAACGACGGCGTGGCTGCCGGGCGCGGTGTGGGCGTGCCCACCAAGGCATAGGCTTCTGTTCCGCCATCGGCGAGCGGCAGGGAAAGGCTGATTGACACGACATCCTCCCAAGGGTTTTCAAGCGCAATAATTTAGATCGTTCCAAATTTCAAGAGGCATTGCGATCTTCGCACCCATGGCGCTTACCTGCGTCACGATACGGCCCTCTTCATCAAAACCGCCGAAATGCGCGTGGATGCACTGACGTCGCGCGACAGGATGCCTTAAAGAAGATCGACGACACCAAGATGCTGAAAATCCACTTGACATATTTGGAACGTTCCAATTAATTACCCGCCAACAAGCGAGCGAAAAGCTCGATGTCGGGAGGATGACAGTGAGCAGAAGCCGGGTGACCGTTGTCGACATTGCGCGCGCCGCCGGCGTGTCGAAGTCGACCGTCTCGCTCGTCCTGCAGGCAAGCCCGCTCGTCAATGAGGCGACGCGCGCCAAGGTGAACGCGGTCATCCGCGAGCTTGGCTATGTCTACAATCGCGGTGCGGCAAACCTGCGCCAGTCCGCCTCGTCGCGCATCATCGGCATCATCGTGAACGATCTGACGAACTCGTTCTTCGCCGAGCTCGCCGTCGGCATGGACATGGTCATGCAATCCGCCGGCTATGTGCAGTTCCTGTCGAACTCCGCCGAAAGCGTGGATCGCCAGCGCGAGGTCGTCGCCTCGATGCGCGAACACGGCATTTCCGGCCTGATCATCTCGCCCGCGCGGGGAACGGAAGCCGCCGACCTGAAACCGCTGGCCGCCAGCGGCATCCCGGTCGTATCCGTGGTGCGCAATGTGGTGGGCGCCAAGGTCTCCTCCCTCGTTTCCGACAACTATGCCGGCGCGAAGGCCGCCGTCGCGCACCTCGTCTCGCTCGGCCACAGCCGCATCGCCTTTCTCGGCGGCATCGCCAACACCACCGTCTTTGCGGAACGGGTGCAGGGCTGGCGCGATGCGCTGGTGGAAGCAGGCTTCGAGGCGCCGGATATGCTGGTGATCGGCTCGACGGCCTCGCGCGCCGGTGGCGTCGCCGCCATCGAGCGCGCCCTGTCGCTGCCCGCTCCGCCGACGGCCGCGCTCTGCTTCAACGACGCAGCCGCCTTCGGCGTCTGTGACGGACTGCGCGCCGCCGGCAGGGAGCCCGGCCGCGACTTTGCAGTGGTCGGCTTCGACGACGTGATAGAGGCCGAGACCGCCGTGCCGGCGCTGACGACGGTTTCCGTCGATCCGCAGGGCATGGGCCGCCGTGCCGCGCAACTGCTGCTGAAGCAGATCAATACGGGCAAGGTGGAGCCCGAAGCCATCGTCGGTTCCGTGCGCCTCGTCGTACGCCAGAGCTGCGGGGCGGGAGAAAAAGCAGGGAGGATGTCTGCATGACGCGGTGGGGTTTGATCGGGGCAAGCACGATTGCCCGTGAATGGATGATCGGCGCAATACGCGCCACCGGCGGCGACGTCGTCTCTGTAATGAGCAGCAATGCCGAACGCGGCCGCAAATACGCCGACGACCACGGCATCGCCAAGGCCGTCACATCGCTCGACGACCTCGTGAACGATCCCGCGATCGATGCCGTCTATATCTCCACGACCAATGAACTGCATCGCGACCAGGCGCTCGCCGCCGCGAAAGCCGGCAAGCATATCCTGTGCGAAAAGCCGCTCGCCATGTCGCTGGACGACGCCCGCGCCATGGTGCAGGCCGCGAAGGATGCCGGTGTCGTCCTGGCGACCAACCACCATCTGCGCAACGCGGCCACCCACCGCGCCATGCGCAAGGCCATCAAGGCCGGCCGCATCGGCACGCCGCTGGCGGCCCGCGTCTTCCATGCCGTCTACCTGCCGCCTCATCTGCAGGGCTGGCGCCTCGAAAAGCCCGAAGCCGGCGGTGGCGTCATTCTCGATATCACCGTACACGACGCGGATACGCTGCGCTTCGTTCTCGACAGCGACCCGGTGGAAGCGATCGCCCTCTCGCAATCGGGCGGCATGGGCAAGGCCGGGCTGGAAGACGCCGTGATGGGCGTGTTGCGCTTCCAGAATGGCGTGGTCGCGCAGTTCCACGATGGCTTCACGACGAAATTCGCTGAAACGGGGCTTGAAGTGCATGGCACCGAAGGCTCGCTGATCGGCCGCAACGTCATGACGCAGCGCGCGACCGGGTCTGTAACGCTGCGCGATGCCGACGGCGAGCACGATCTGCCGCTCGACCAGGCGAACCTCTATGAAACCGCGCTTTCGGCTTTCCATGCCGCCATCGCGGGCAACGGAAAGCCCTCCGCGACGGGCGAAGACGGCATCTGGTCGCTGGCGACGGGGCTTGCCGTGGTGGAGGCCGCGCGCAACGGCGGCGCGGTCAAGATCGCGCCCGGCATTTGAGACGAAATTCGGAACGGACAATGGGCAAGCACATCACACCGCGCGAGGCCGCAGACCTCATTCCCGACGAAGCCGTCGTTTCGGTCTCCTCGTCGTCGGGCCTCGGCTGCCCGGACCTCATGTTGCAGGCGATCGGCGCGCGTTTCGAAGAGACCGGCCACCCCAGGAACATCACCACGCTGCACCCGATCGCAGCCGGCGACATGAGCGGCATCAAGGGTGTCGACCATATCGCCCGGAAGGGCCTCCTGAAGAAGATCATCGGCGGCTCCTATCCCTCCGGCCCCTCCTCGTCCGAGCCGCCTCTGATCTGGCAGATGATCACCGGCAACGAGATTCCCGCCTACAATATCCCCTCGGGGATTCTCTTCGACATGCATCGCGAGGCCGCCGCCAAGCGGCCCGGCGTCATCACCAAGGTCGGCCTCGAAACCTTCGTCGATCCCACCCGCGAAGGCTGCGCCATGAATGCCGCGGCGTCGCAGGAACCGGTGGTGGAGAAGATCACCTTTGCCGGCGAGGAATGGCTTTATTTCAAGGCCATAGCACCGCAGGTGGCGATCATCCGCGCCACGACGGCCGACGAGCGCGGCAACCTGACCTATGAACATGAGGGCGCCTATCTCGGCGGGCTCGACCAGGCGCTGGCCGCCCGCAACAATGGCGGCATCGTCATCGCGCAGGTCAAGCGCATCACCAAGGATGGCGCGCTCAAGCCGCACGACGTGCGCGTCCCCGGCGTGCTGGTCGACTATATCGTCGTCGATCCGGACCAGAAACAGACGACGCAGACGCTCTACGATCCCGCCATTTCAGGCGAGATCTTCCGGCCGCTGGACACATTCCGCGTGCCTGAATTCAACATCCAGAAGGTCATCGCCCGTCGTGTCGCGCAGGAGCTCGAGGCGGGCAGCGCCGTCAATCTCGGCTTCGGCATTTCCGCCAACGTGCCCCGCATCCTGCTGGAAGAGGGTCTGCACGGCGCGGTGACCTGGGTGATCGAACAGGGTGCCGTTGGCGGCGTGCCGCTGCTCGACTTCGCCTTCGGCTGCGCCTCGAACGCCGATGCCTTCATGCCCTCTCCCTACCAGTTCACCTATTTCCAGGGCGCGGGCTTCGATGCGTCGCTGCTGTCCTTCCTGGAGATCGGCAAGGATGGCTCGGTCAATGTCTCGAAGCTTTCCTTCCGGCCGCATGTGACGGCCGGCGCCGGCGGCTTCGTGGACATCACGGCGCGGGCGAAGAAGATCGTCTTTTCCGGCATGTTCAATGCCGGCGCGAAGCTCGCCATCGAGAACGGCAAGCTCGTCATCGAGAAGGAAGGCAAGCTCAAGAAGCTGGTCGATGCCGTCGAGCATGTCACCTTCTCGGGCCCGCGCGGCGTCGCGCAGGGTCAGGACATCACCTATGTCACCGAGCGCTGCGTGCTGAAGCTGACGCCCGCAGGCATCGTGCTGACCGAAATCGCGCCCGGCGTCGATCTCCAGGCCCATATCCTCGACCAGTCGGAATTCGATCTCATCGTCTCGCCGGATATGAAGGTGATGGACGCCGCGCTCTTCACGGATGCGCCGATCGGCCTGACGCTGCCGCAGAAGGCCCCGCGCACACTGGCGAGGGACAACCATGGCTGAGCCGCGCATCAGGGTGAGCGTCGAGGGCGCCGTTGCGATCATGACCGTCGCGCGGCCGGAAAAGGCGAATGCCTTCGACATCGACATGCTGAAGGAACTTTCCGCCGCCTGCGACGACGTCGAAGCCAACGCCGCCGTGCGCGTCGCGATCCTCACCGGCGAGGGCAAGGCGTTCTCCGCCGGTGGGGACATCCGCGCCTGGGCTGGCATGGAGGCCAATGAGTTCGGCCACGCCTGGGTGCGCTTCGGCCACCGGGTCTTCGAACGGCTGGCGACGCTGCGCATGCCGCTGATCGCCGCGGTCAACGGACACGCGCTGGGCGGCGGGCTGGAACTGGCGGCCGTCGCCGATATCCGCATCGCCGAAACACAGGTGAAGATCGGCCTGCCGGAGGCCGGTCTCGGCATGGTGCCCGGCTGGTCCGGCACACAACGGCTGGTCAAGCGCTTCGGCGCACAAGCCGTGCGGCGCATGTTGCTGGGCGGCGAGGTGCTGACGGCAGCGGAGGCCCTGGCGCTCGGCATCGTCGATCAAGTCGTCGAAACGGGCACGGCCGTTGACGCGGCCCGGGCCTATGCAGCCCGCATCGCTGCACGCGGGCCGGCCGCGACGGAAATTTCCAAGCTGATGATTTCCGTGGCGAATGGTGAGGATAACGGCGCGGCGGTGGAAGCGCTCGGCTCCATCCTCGTCGCCAAGACCGGGGACCTCAAGGAGGGTGTCGCCGCCTTCACGGGCAAGCGCCCCGCAGATTTCAAGGGAGAATGGTGATGACCGCGCATGTGAAGCCGAAGGCGCTGGAGAACTTCAAGGCACGCGATTTCCGCATGCTGATCGACGGGGCGTGGACGCAAGGTGCTGGCAGCGCAATCGAGCGCGTCGCGCCCGGTCATGGCGTCGTCGTCAGCCGCTATCCGGCCGGCACGAAGGCCGATGCCGAGCGCGCGATAGCCGCCGCGCGGAGAGCCTTCGACAACGGCCCATGGCCCAACATGACCGGGGCGGAGCGCTCCAACATCTTACTCAAGGCCGCAGACCTCATCGCCGCACGCGCGGACGAACTGGCGTTTCTCGACACGATCGAAAGCGGCAAGCCGATCAGCCAGGCCAAGGCCGAGCTGGGCGGCGCCGTGGATATCTGGCGCTATGCCGCGGCCCTCGCCCGCGACCTGCACGGCGAAAGCTACAACACGCTCGGCGATGGCACGCTCGGCGTCGTGCTGCGCGAGGCCATCGGCGTCGTCTCGATCATCACGCCGTGGAACTTCCCCTTCCTGATCGTAAGCCAGAAGTTACCTTTTGCGCTGGCGGCAGGCTGCACGACGGTCGTGAAGCCTTCGGAGATGACCTCCGGCTCCACGCTGGTTCTCGGCGAAATCCTCATCGAGGCCGGCGTGCCCGCCGGCGTCGTCAACATCGTCACCGGCACCGGCCCGGAGGTAGGCAGCGTGATGACGACGCATCCCGATGTCGACATGGTTTCCTTCACCGGCTCCACCGGTGTCGGCCGTCTCACCATGGCCAATGCAGCGCAGACGCTCAAGAAGGTCTCGCTGGAACTCGGCGGCAAGAACCCGCAGATCGTCTTCCCGGATGCCGATCTCGACGCCTTCGTCGACGCCGCCGTCTTCGGCGCCTATTTCAATGCCGGCGAATGCTGCAATGCCGGCTCGCGGCTGATCCTGCACGCGTCCATCGCGCATGACGTGACGGCGCGCATCGCGGAACTCGCGAAGAAGGTCAAGGTCGGCGATCCGCTCGATCCCACGACCCAGGTCGGCGCGATCATCACGCCGCAGCATCTCGACAAGATCGGCGCCTATGTCGACAGCGCGTCGAAGGCCGGCGCCTCGGTCGCACTCGGTGGCGGCGCGCTCGATCTCGGTCTCGGCCAGTTCATGGCGCCGACGATCCTCTCCGGCGTCAAGCCCGATATGGCCGTCGCCCGCGAAGAGGTTTTCGGACCGGTCCTGTCGGTGCTGACATTCGACACGACGGAAGAGGCGATCCGCATTGCAAACGCCATCGACTACGGCCTGTCCGCCGGCGTCTGGAGCCGCGATTTCGACACCTGCCTGACCATCGGCCGCAAGGTGCGCGCCGGCACGGTCTGGATGAACACCTTCATGGACGGTGCGTCCGAACTGCCCTTCGGCGGCTACCGCCAATCGGGCCTCGGCCGCGAACTCGGCCGTCATGCGGTGGAGGACTACACGGAAACCAAGACGCTCAACATGCATATCGGCGCACGCACCGGCTGGTGGATGCCGCGATGAACCGGATGGCCCCGACAACCAGGAATGGGACCGGCCGCGCCGCCCGCTCAGGGCGTCGGGAAGCCGAATTGCGGTCCCAGCAGCATGGTCAGGTCTTCGGCGTTCTCGCCGGCAATGCGGCGCAAGAGCAGCCTCCCCATCGCTTCGCCGGCAGCCGGCAGGTCTTCGTAGATGGTCTCGACCTTCGGCTGGATCTGGCTGAGCAGGCGCGACGTCTGCTTGGCGACGATATCGTATTCCGCGCAGAGCGTGAGGCCATTGTCGCTCATGCCGGTAATGGTCGCGAGCGCGGAGACCTCGCCGGGACAGGTATAACCGTCCGGCGGGTCGGGCTCGGCGCTGCGGCGGCGCACGTGGTCGCGGATCATGTCGGCGGGGCTGTCGAGATCGAGCGTCTCGGGGATCTCGTAAGCGACTCCCGCCTCGCGCACGGCGGTCATGAAGCCGTGCAGCATATACTGGTGGAACGTCAGCCGCCGGGGCGGCAGGATGATCGTGACCTTGCGCCGTCCCTTGGCGATCAGCCGCTTGGTCGCTTCATAGGCGAAGGCGAAGTTGTCGTAGTCGACGAAGGCATGCGGCGTGGAGAATTCCGTGCGCCCATGGGTCACGAAGGGAAAGCCGTTTTCCAGAAGCAGCCGCACGCGTGGATCGAAAGGCTCGGTGCGCGAAAAGATCAGGCCGTCGGCCATGCCGTTGCGGATGATGTAGTTGACGGCATCGACATTGCTGCCGTCGAGAAAGTTCGGCGTGACGATAAGGTGGTAGGACGTCGCCTGCAAAGCGCGCGCAAGCCCATGCATGATCGAGGTGCCGAAGCCGAGGATTTCCTCGTGCGGGTCGAGCAGCACGGAGATGACGTTGGTACGGCCGGTCTTGAGACGCTGGGCGGCGCGATCCGGCAGGTAGCCGATTTCGGCAGCGACCGCATGAACGCGGCGGCGCGTGCTCTCCGAAATCTGCGGCGCATTGCCGAGCGCCCGAGAGACCGTCGTGATGGCAAGGCCCGTCATCTCGGCAATGGTTTTCAGCGTCGGCTTGCCCGCCCGGGAGACATTCGAAACGGCTTCTCGGACGGCGGACTTTTCGGTTGGAGACACGGCTGCAATTCTTCGGCTGGGGACGATCAATCGCCCGCACCATATCGAGGCGCCCGAAGCTCTGCAATCTTGCAGCGCACAGGAATTTATAACGTTTGCAATGCAGTGCACAATGTTTGGCCCCGCCCTAAAAATGGGCTGCCATCCCGAATGACAGGCCTTCTGAAATCGTGACCGGACGCTAAGCCACAGCGTCTTGACTTCGGAAATTTACAACGTTTTAAATTACACCGGCATTGAGCCAGAGAGACAATTCCGACGCCGCATGCGTCGGGGACATCGGCGGGAGGAGGTTCTCGCCCTTGAACTTGCAACCGGGAGGAAAACGATGCGCAAGTTTGTGACGACCACCGCGATCGCCGCGGTCATGATGGGCCTGGGCGGCACCGCCGCTCGCGCCGCCGAGAATGTGGAAGTGCTGCACTGGTGGACCTCGGGCGGCGAAGCCGCAGCGCTCGAAGTCCTCAAGAAGGACCTCGAATCCAAGGGCATCACCTGGACCGACATGCCGGTTGCCGGCGGCGGCGGTACGGAAGCCATGACCGTGCTGCGCGCCCGCGTCACGGCCGGCAATGCGCCGACCGCCGTGCAGATGCTCGGCTTCGACATCCTCGACTGGGCCAAGGAAGGCGCTCTCGGCAATCTGGATGAGGTCGCCAACAAGGAAGGCTGGGACAAGGTCATCCCGACGGCTCTGCAGCAGTTCTCCAAGTACGACGGCCACTGGATCGCCGCACCCGTCAACGTTCACTCCACCAACTGGATGTGGATCAACAAGGCGGCCCTCGACAAGGCCGGCGGCAAGGAGCCGACGAACTGGGACGAACTCGTCGCCCTGCTCGACAAGTTCAAGGAACAGGGCATCACGCCGGTCGCCCATGGCGGTCAGCCGTGGCAGGACGCGACGATCTTCGACGCGGTCGTGCTCTCCTTCGGCAACGACTTCTACAAGAAGGCCTTCATCGATCTCGATCCGGAAACGCTGGGCAGCGCCCAGATGAAGGAAGCCTTCGACCGCATGACGAAGCTGCGCTCCTACGTGGACGACAACTTCTCGGGCCGCGACTGGAACCTGGCATCCGCCATGGTCATCGAAGGCAAGGCCGGCGTTCAGTTCATGGGTGACTGGGCCAAGGGCGAATTCATCAAGGCCGGCAAGAAGCCCGGCGAGGATTTCGTCTGCATGCGCTATCCGGGCACGCAGGGCTCTGTCACCTTCAACTCCGACCAGTTCGCGATGTTCAAGGTCGCGGCTGACAAGGTTCCGGCCCAGCTCGTCATGGCCTCGGCCATCGAAAGCCCGACCTTCCAGTCGGCCTTCAACGTGGTCAAGGGTTCCGCACCGGCCCGTACCGATGTCTCGGACGAAGCCTTCGACGCCTGCGGCAAGAAGGCCATCAAGGATCTGGCGGAAGCGAACGCCAACGGCACGCTCTACGGCTCCATGGCCCACGGCCACGCCAATCCGGCTTCCGTCAAGAACGCGATCTACGACGTCGTGACCCGCCAGTTCAACGGCGAGCTTTCCTCCGAGGAAGCCGTCGAGGAACTGAAGTCCGCCGTCGAGGCCGCGAAGTAAGGGGCTAGCCCTCACCTTGCCTCTCCCCGCCAAACGGGGAGAGGAAATCAGAAGGGTCGTTTTCTTATCGCAGTGGCAGGATTATCGCATAGGAATTGAGGGAACGCGTCTTGCTCCTTCTCCCCGACGGGGAGAAGGTCGCGGCAGCGGGATGAGGGGGTGGCGCTGGCGTCAGCTGTCGCGCAAGCCCCCTCATCCGACCTTTCGGGCCACCTTCTCCCCACGGGGAGAAGGGGAAACGGCAACGTAGTGCCCCATATGCCTAGCCCCGCCGCCGACACGCGAACAACAACGGTGGTATCGACCATGGATAGCCGAAGCCGGCTGCAAGAGCTTCTGCCGAAGCTCGTGCTGGCACCCAGTTTCCTCATCGTGCTCGTCTTCGTCTACGGCTTCATCGCCTATACGGGCTTCCTGTCGCTGACGGACAGCAGGATGTTGCCGTCCTACAATTTCGTGGGACTGAGCAACTATTACAAACTCTGGGCCCTGCCGCACTGGTGGCGGGCGGTTTCCAATCTCGCGATCTTCGCCTCGCTCTACATCGTCATCTGCTCGGTGCTGGGGCTGGCGCTCGCCATCCTGCTCGACCAGAAGATCCGCGCCGAAGGCATCCTGCGGCCGATCTACCTCTATCCGATGGCGCTTTCCTTCATCGTGACCGGCACCGCCTGGAAGTGGTTCCTCGATCCCGGCATCGGGCTTGAGAACACCATGCATCTCTGGGGCTGGGAAAGCTTCGCCTTCACCTGGATCAAGGACCGCAACTACGCGATCTATTGCGTCGTCATCGCCGCCGTCTGGCAATCCTCCGGCTTCGTGATGGCCATGTTCCTCGCCGGCCTGCGTGGCGTCGACAACGAGATCATCAAGGCCGCGCAGATCGACGGCGCCTCCACCGCCACCATCTACCGCCGCATCATCATTCCCCTGATGCGTCCGGTCTTCCTGTCCGCCTTCGTCGTGCTCGCCCACCTCGCCATCAAGGCCTACGACCTCGTCGTGGCGCTCACCGGCGGGGGCCCCGGCCAGGCGACCGAACTGCCGGCGACATTCATGTATTCCTACACCTTCACCCGCAACCAGATGGGCATCGGCGCCTCGTCGGCGATCATCATGCTGGTCATGATCTTCTCGATCATCATCCCCTACCTCTATTCCGAAATCCGCGGAGGCAAAGGCCGATGAGCGTCTCCAGCCCTGATAACGTCATCTCGCACAACAGGCTGACGCGCGCGCTGATCTACTCCGCCCTCATCCTGTTTGCCGTCTACTACCTGCTGCCGCTCTATGTGATGCTGGTGAACTCGCTGAAGCCGCTGGAGGAAATCCGCCAGGGCGGCATGCTGAACCTGCCGCAGCAATGGACCATCGAGCCGTGGATTTCCGCCTGGTCGACGGCGCAGATCGGCGTGCAGCCGACGGGCCTGCGTCCCTTCTTCATCAATTCGATCCTGATGGTCGTGCCGGCCGTGGCGATCTCCACGATCATCGGCGCGTTGAACGGCTACGTGCTCACCAAATGGCAGTTTAAAGGCTCGAACGTCTTCTTCGGCCTGCTGCTTCTATCCTGCTTCATCCCCTTCCAGATCGTGCTCATTCCGATGGCGCGCATTCTCGGCATGCTTGGCCTCGCCGGATCGATCTGGGGCCTGACCTTCGTACACATCATCTACGGCATCGGCTTCACGACGCTCTATTTCC
Organism: Shinella sumterensis; assembly: GCF_004514425.2. GTDB lineage: Bacteria > Pseudomonadota > Alphaproteobacteria > Rhizobiales > Rhizobiaceae > Shinella > Shinella sumterensis. The sequence continues at coordinate 99,758 of NZ_MYFN02000002.1, read as the reverse complement.
GCAACTATTATGAGAACTTCCCGACCGAACTGGTGCGCGCGGCGCAGATCGATGGGGCGAGCTTCTTCCAGATCTTCTACCGCATCCTGCTGCCGTCCTCCGGCCCGATCATCGTCGTCTCCGTCATCTGGCAATTCACCAACATCTGGAACGACTTCCTGTTCGGCGCTTCCTTCTCGGGCGCAAACACCACGCCGATGACGGTGGCGCTCAACAACCTCGTCCAGTCCTCGACGGGTGTTAAGGAATACAACGTGCATTTCGCGGGCGCGATCCTCGCCGCATTGCCCACTCTGATCGTCTATGTCGTCTCCGGACGCTATTTCGTGCGCGGCCTGATGTCCGGCGCCGTGAAAGGATAGCCCATGTCATTCCTGAAAATCAGCAATCTGCGCAAGTCCTATGGTGCGCTGGAAATCCTCAAGGACATCAATCTGGAGATCGAGCAGGGTGGCTTCCTCGTGCTCGTCGGGCCCTCCGGCTGCGGCAAGTCCACGCTGCTCAACACCATCGCCGGGCTCGAACCCATCACCTCCGGCGACATCGCCATCGATGGCCGCTCGGTAGCGGGCCTGCATCCCTCCAAGCGCGACATCGCCATGGTGTTCCAGTCCTACGCGCTTTATCCGAACATGACGGTGGGCGGAAACATCGCCTTCGGCATGGAAATCCGCGGCGTGCCGAAGGAGAAGCGCGACAAGGCCATCAAACAGGTCGCCGACATGCTGCAGATCGGCCATCTGCTCGACCGCAAGCCCGGCCAGCTTTCCGGCGGCCAGCGCCAGCGCGTCGCCATGGGCCGGGCGCTGGTACGCGATCCCAAACTCTTCCTGTTCGACGAGCCGCTGTCCAACCTCGACGCCAAGCTGCGCGTCGACATGCGCACGGAAATCAAACGCCTGCACCATCGCATGAAGACCACCATCGTCTACGTGACGCACGACCAGATCGAGGCGATGACGCTCGCCACCAAGATCGCCGTCCTGAAGGACGGTGTGTTGCAGCAGTTCGGTTCGCCGGCCGAGATCTACAACAATCCGGCCAACACCTTCGTCGCCGACTTCATGGGCTCGCCCGCGATGAATCTCCTCTCGGCGCGCATCGAACAGAACGGCTCCGGGATGGCCGTGTCGCTCGCCCGCCACCAGGCCGAGCCGCTGGTATTGTCGGTGCCGAATGCACCGGGCGGACTTGCCGCCTACAAGGGCAAGGACGTGATCTTCGGCATCCGTCCCGAGGCGCTGACCGACCCTGACGGTGCGGACCGCAACGCCCGTACCGTCGGCGAAGGCGATTGCCTGATCGAGGTGGTGGAGCCTGCGGGCGCCGACACCTTCGCCGTCACCCATCTCGGCGGCAAGGAGATCGTCGCGCGGCTTCGCGCCGACGTGCGCATCGCCGCCGGCCAGACGGCGCGCCTTGCCTTCAACCTCGACAAGGCCGTGTTCTTCGATCCCGCCAGTCAGCTTCGCATCGCCTGAGAAAAACCATGACCACGCAGCCGGACATCGTCATCATCGGATCGGGCATCGGCGGCTCCACCATGGCCGCCGCCCTGGCCCCGACGGGCGCCAGGATCGTCATTCTGGAGGCGGGCGACCATCTGCCCGATCGCCCGGAGAACCGCGACCAGCGTGCGATCTTCCAGCGCGGCCATTTCCGGCCGAAGGAGATGTGGTACGAGGCCGACGGCACCGCCTTCAATCCCGGCAACTATTATAATGTCGGCGGCAACTCGAAATTCTACGGCGCGGTCCTGGTGCGCTACCGCCGCGAGGATTTCGAGGAGATGCGCCATCGCGACGGCGTTTCTCCGGCATGGCCATTCCCGTATGACGAGCTGGAGCCGTGGTATTCCGCCGCGGAAAAACTCTACAATGTGCGCGGCGCGTTGGGCGAAGACCCGACGGAGCCGCCCCATTCCGCGCCCTATCCCTTTCCGCCCGTGCCGGACGAGCCGGCCATCGCGAAAGTCCGCGCAAGAATGAAGGCGAACGGCCTTCATCCCTATTCGCTGCCGCTCGGTGTCGATATCGACCGCTGGCTCGCCAAGGCGAAGACGCCTTGGGATGCACACCCCAACTGCAACGACGGCAAGATGGATGCCGAGAGCACGGCGCTGGCCGAGGCGCTGAAATATCCCAATGTCGAGCTGCGCACCAACTCCCGGGTGACGCGGCTTGCCACCGCCCCGCATGGCCGCACCATCTCGACGGTGCATTACATGCACGGCGATCAGGCGGAGAGCATTTCGCCGAAACTGGTGATCCTGTCGGCCGGCGCGGTACAATCCGCAGTGCTGCTGCTGCGCTCGGCCTCGGAGGCCTTCCCGAAGGGGCTTGCCAACAGCTCCGACCAGGTCGGCCGCAACTTCATGAACCACAATTCCAGCGCCGTGATCGGCGTTTCTCCGTTCTATCGAAACACCTCCGTCTATCAGAAGAGCTTCGGCTTCAACGACTATTACCTTTCGGACGGCAACGGCGGCCCGCCGCTCGGCAATGTCCAGCTCCTCGGCCGCGTGTCGGGCAAAATCCTGAAAGCCAACCTGCCCTCCGCGCCGGAATGGCTGCTGGAGCAGGTCGCCACCCGGGCCATCGATTTCTACGCGATGAGCGAGGATCTGCCGCATCCCGAAAGCCGCATCACGGTCGATGGCGAGAAGATCGTCATGAAATGGACGCGGACCAACTGGCAGGCCCATCTCGACCTTGTGACCAAACTGAAGACCGCGCTGAAGCAGGCCGGCTTCCCCATCGTGCTCGCCCGCGCCTTCGACAAGCGCACGCCCTCACATCAGTGTGGCACGGTGCGCATCGGAAATGACCCGGCGACGGCCCCTCTCGATATCTGGTGCCGCGCCCACGACCATCCGAACCTCTTTGTGGTGGATGCCTCCTACCTGCCGACCTCGGCGGCAGTAAACCCGGCGCTGACGGTCGCCGCACAGGCCCTGCGTGTCGCCGATCACATCCAATCGAGGGATCTGGCCGCATGACGACCCCGGACCGTCCCGTCGCCATCGTCACCGGCGGCCGCCGCGGCATCGGCCTCGGCATCGCGCAGGCCCTGGCATCCGAAGGCTTCGACATTGCCATAACGGGCATCGGCGATGGCGATGCGACGACGGACAACGTGATCGCCGGCCTCGCCCGGCTTGGCGCCCGCGCGATCTATCTCAAGGGCGATCTTGCCGATCTCTCCGGCCATGCGGCGACTGTCGCTGCCATTGAAGACCGGCTCGGCGCGATTGCCTGCCTCGTCAACAATGCCGGCATCGCCTCCGTCGTGCGCGGCGATTTCCTCGATCTTTCCCCGGATCATTTCGACACGATCGTCTCGACCAACCTGCGCGGCACCGTCTTCTTCACGCAGGCCGTGCTGAAGACGATGCTAGGCTCCAAACGGGCCACCGGACCGCGTTCGATCATCAACATCACCTCCGTCTCGGCCGGCCTGACCTCTCCCGAACGGCTCGACTATTGCATGACCAAGGCAGGCCTCGCCGCCTTCAGCCAGGGGCTGGCGCTGCGGCTGGCGGATACCGGCATTTCGGTCTTCGAAATCCGCCCCGGCATCATCCGCTCCGAGATGACATCAGGCGTCTCCGCCAAATACGACGCGCTCATCGAAGGCGGCCTCGTGCCGATGAAGCGCTGGGGCGAACCCGACGATATCGGCTCCGCGGCAGCAGCGCTGGCATCCGGCAAATTCGCCTTCGCCACCGGCTCGGTGATCAATCTCGACGGCGGGCTGTCGATCGGCCGGCTTTGAGATGCGGAAGGTGGTCGAGACACGTCCCTTCTCCCCTCGGGGAGAAGGGATCAAGGCAAGGCACCGGCCAACGCGACACGATGCTGCGGAATTTGAGGATAACAAAATGACCTACGATTACATCATCACCGGCGCCGGCCCGGCGGGCTGCGTTCTGGCGAACCGGCTTTCCGAGGATCCGAGCGTTCGCGTGCTCCTGCTCGAAGCCGGCGGCGGCGACTGGAACCCGCTGTTCCACATGCCGGCCGGCTTCGCCAAGATGACCAAGGGCGTCGCCAGCTGGGGCTGGGAGACCGTGCCGCAGAAGCACATGAAGGGCCGGGTCCTGCGCTATACGCAGGCGAAGGTCATCGGTGGCGGCTCCTCGATCAACGCGCAGCTCTATACCCGCGGCAACGCCGCCGACTACGATCTTTGGGCCAGCGAAGACGGCTGCGAGGGCTGGAGCTACCGGGAAATCCTGCCCTATTTCAAACGTGCCGAGGACAACCAGCGCTTCGCCGACGACTACCATGCCTATGGCGGGCCGCTCGGCGTCTCCATGCCGGTCTCGGCGCTGCCGATCTGCGACGCCTATATCCGCGCCGGCCAGGAACTCGGCATTCCCTACAACCATGATTTCAACGGGCGACAGCAGGCCGGCGTCGGCTTCTACCAGCTCACCCAGCGCAATCGCCGCCGCTCCTCCGCGTCGCTTTCCTACCTCTCGCCGATCAAGGATCGGAAAAACCTGACAATCCGCACCGGTGCGCGCGTCGCCCGTATCGTGCTCGAGGGCACGCGCGCCGTCGGCGTCGAGGTGGTGACCGGCACGAGCGTCGAGACCATCCGCGCCGAACGCGAAGTGCTCGTCTCCTCCGGCGCGATTGGCTCGCCGAAACTGCTGCAACAATCCGGCATCGGCCCGGCCGATCATCTGAAATCGGTCGGTGTCCAGGTAAGACACGATCTGCCAGGCGTCGGTTCGAACATGCAGGACCATCTCGATCTCTTCGTCATTTCGGAATGCACCGGCGACCACACCTATGACGGCGTGGCCAGGCTGCACCGCACGCTCTGGGCCGGCCTGCAATATGTGCTGTTCCGCTCCGGACCCGTCGCCTCGTCGCTCTTCGAGACCGGCGGCTTCTGGTATGCCGATCCTGAGGCGCGCTCGCCGGATATCCAGTTCCATCTCGGCCTCGGCTCCGGCATCGAGGCCGGCGTCGAAAAGCTGAAGAATGCCGGCGTGACCTTGAACTCGGCCTACCTGCATCCCCGCTCCCGCGGCACCGTGCGGCTCGCCTCGGCCGATCCCGCCGCCGCACCGCTGATCGACCCGAACTACTGGGAAGACCCGCACGATCGCAAAATGTCGATCGAGGGCCTGAAGATCGCCCGCGAGATCATGCAGCAGGCGGCGCTGAAACCCTTCGTCATGGCGGAACGGTTACCCGGGCCGAAATTCGTCACCGACGAAGACCTCTTCGATTACGGCTGCGCAAATGCCAAGACGGACCACCATCCGGTCGGCACCTGCAAGATGGGCACGGGTGCAGATGCCGTCGTCGGGCTCGACTTGAAGGTCCATGGGCTTGACGGCCTGCGCGTCTGCGATAGCTCCGTCATGCCGCGCATTCCCTCCTGCAACACCAATGCCCCGACAATCATGGTGGGCGAAAAGGGCGCCGATATCATCCGCGGCTTGCCGGCGCTGCCGGCACAGGTTTTTCAGCATGAGCGCAACGATGCACGCCCCAGAGCGCGCGCCAATATCCGATAGGAAAGACCATGATACGCCACTGCGTTTTCATCCGCTTCAAGCCGACCATCTCCACCGCCTACAAGACGGAACTGTTCAACGAGATCGATGCCCTGAAGGACCGCCTGCCGGGCATGCTTGCCGTCCACATCGGCACCAATGTCAGCCCCGAAGACGGCATGGACAAAGGCTTTTCCGACGGCTTCATCGTCGATTTCGCCGACAGTTTCTCGCGCGACACCTATCTTGAGGACCCGGAGCACAAGGCCACCGGCGGCCGGCTCGTCGCGGCCGCCGAGGGCGGTATTGCCGGCATCCTCGTCTACGATCTCGAAACGGACGATTAGAGCGTTTCCGCATTGTCCGACGCCGAAGCGATCCCGCTTCGGCTGGAAATGCTCTAGACCCGACCAGCCCGGCGTGCGAGTGCACGTTCGACGGCCGAGAAGGCGTCGTAGATCAGCACCGCCAGCACCGCGACGACGACGCCGCCCTGCAGCACGAAGGCCAGGTTGTTGGATTGCAGCCCGGCGATGATGACCTCGCCCAATGTCTTTGCCGCGACCGTGGAGCCGATGGTGGCGGTAGCCAGGCTGATCGTCACGGAAAGGCGAATGCCGGCCAGGATGACAGGCAGCGCCAGCGGCAGTTCCACCCGCGTCAGCTGCTGCCAGGCCGTCATGCCCGTGCCGCGCGCCGCCTCGACGATCGCCTTCGGCAGCGTGGAAAGACCAGTCATGGCATTCTCGAAGACCGGCAGCAGGCCATAGAGAAACAGGGCGATCAGCGTCGGTTTCTCACCGAAACCGACGATCGGAACCGCCAACGCCAGCACGGCGACCGGCGGAAAGGTCTGGCCGATATTCACAAGGCTGCGCGAGAGCGGCAGGAACTCCGCGCCCACCGGTCGCGTCACCAGCACGGCAAGCCCGACGGCAACGAGGGTTGCGGCGAAGGTTGCGGTGAAGACCGTGACGAGATGCGACAGGGTCAGCGAAAGCAGGCTGCCCTGATTGTAGATCGCCGGCGCGTTCGCCTGCACCAGCGGCTTCAGCAACGGCTCGAAAAGTTCCGGGTGCACCAGAAAGGCAATCAGCAGGATCAGCGCTGCGAGCCGCAGCAGATTGGGCAGGAACCGCTTCATTGCGGCCTCGCGGCACGCCGGGCAAGACCGGCAAGCGTGACACGCCCGAGCGAGGCGCCATCCGCGCCGACCACCGGCAGAGCCTCGCGGCCCGACCAGAGCAGCGAAGACAAGGCCTCGCGTTGGCTGACCGAGGCGGCGATCGGCTCGCCTTGCGCCTCGCCCGCCTCGGCGGCATCCGCCGCGGTGCCGATGGACAGCAGCCGGAACGGCCGCTCCTCGGCGCCGATCAGGGTTTCGACGAAATCCGTCGCGGGGTTGACCAGCATCTCCTCCGGCGCCGCGCACTGTACGATCCGGCCCTTGTCCATCACGGCGATCTTGTCGGCGAGATGGAACGCCTCCTCCATGTCGTGAGTGACGAGAACGATGGTGGTGCCGAAATGCTTCTGGATCGCCAGAAGATCGTCCTGCGCCTTGGCGCGAATGACAGGGTCGAGCGCACCGAACGGTTCGTCCATCAGGAGGATGTTCGGCTCGGCGGCGAGCGCACGCGCCACGCCGACCCGCTGCTGCTGACCGCCCGAGAGCTCATGCGGATACCGCGGGCCGAAGGCGGCGGGATCGAGCTGGAACAGCGTCAGCAGCTCCTCGACCTTGGCGGCGATGCGTTTCTTGTCCCAGCCGAGCAGTGTCGGAACCGTCGCGATGTTTTCGGCGACCGTGCGATGCGGGAACAGGCCGTGGCCCTGGATCGCATAGCCGATATGGCGACGCAGTTCATAGCCGGGGATCGAGCGGTTGTCCGCGCCGTCGATGCGGATCATGCCCTCGCTCGGTTCGACGAGGCGGTTGATCATGCGCATCAGCGTCGTCTTGCCGGAGCCGGACGTGCCGACGATGACGGTAATCGTGCGCGGCTCGACCGTCATCGAGACAGTGTCGACGACCGTGTTGTCGCCGTAGCGCTTGGTGATGTTCTCGATCTCGATCATGCCGCCCTGCCGCGTTTGGAATTGGAAAGTTCGGTCGCCGCATCGAGCACCACGGCGGCGGCGAAGGCGAGCGCCACGGTCGGCACCGCGCCGAGCAGCACGAGATCCATGGCGGTCTGGCCGATGCCCTGGAAGACGAAGACACCGAAACCGCCACCGCCGATAAGCGCCGCGATGGTCGCGAGGCCTATGTTCTGGACAAGCACGATGCGGATGCCGGTGAGAATGACAGGGAAAGCCAGCGGCAGCTCCACCCCGAAGAGCCGCTGGCGACCGGTCATGCCGATACCGCGGGCAGCATCGTTGGCGTCACGCGGCACGCCGGCAAGACCGACCACCGTGTTGGCGACGACGGGAAGCAGCGAGTAGAGGAAAAGCGCCACGAAGGCCGGAGCGGCGCCGATGCCGCGGATGCCGAGTGCGGAGGCCCCCGGCACGTTGAGCGCGATCCAGCCGAGCGGCGCGATCAACAGGCCGAAAAGCGCGATGGACGGGATCGTCTGGATGATATTCAGCCCGTTCAGCACGCCGGCGCGCAGCGAGGGAACGCGGTGGCAGAGAATACCGAGCGGAAGGCCGACGAGGCACGCGGCCGCAAGCGAGCCTAGCGCCAGAACGACGTGACGCCCCGCCTCCAGCCAGAAGGTCTCGGCCCGGCTGCCATATTCCTTGAGGATCGAAAGCCCGTCCCAGATGCCGGACACGAGAAGGCCCGCGACCGTGGCGGCAACGGCCAGCAGCAGACCGATCCGGGCGAGCGGCGAAAGCCGCAGCCGCGCCAGCGCATCGGCCGTCAGCAGCGCGAAAGCGAAGCTCGACAACCAGAAGCCGGAGGCCGGCGAGACACGGGCATAGGTGTTCTCGGGCGGCGTCAGATGCCCGGCGGAGACGCCGATGAGGACGGCCAGGGCAAGCAGCGCGACAAGGCCGAGCACGAGCCGGAAAAGCGTCGGGGTTTTCAGGAGGATGAGAGCGATGGCAACCGCGATGAAGGCAAGCAGCGCCGCGCCGTAGCCCGCCGGCAGCGCCTCGATAATCCACCGCGCCTCGCCCGGCACGATACGGTTTGCGCGGAAATTGGCGAAGGGCGCCAGAAAGCCGCCATAGGCCAGCAATGCGGCGATCACCACGCCGAGCTTGTCGATCCTGAACCCCATGCGCCCCTTTCGGATAGGCCCTCCGCCCGGGCGGGCGGAGGGCAAGTCGGATTACTTGATGAAGCCGTTCTTCTTCAGGAAGTCCTCGGCAACCGCCTTGGCCGGCTCGCCGCCGACCTGCACGCGCCCATTAAGGTCCTGCAATGTTACGAGATCGAGCTTCTCGAAGACCGGCTTCAGCAGCGCCTCGATCTGCGGGTTGGCCTTCAGCACCTCCTCACGGATGATCGGTGCCGGCTGGTAGACCGGCTGCACGCCCTTGTCGTCCTCGAGAACGACGAGGCCCGAGGGTGCGATGCCGCCGTCGGTGCCATAGACCATGGCGGCGTTGGCGCCGTTCGTCTGGTTGGCAGCCGCGGCGATGGTCGCGGCCGTGTCACCGCCCGAAAGCGTGATGAGCTGATCCGGCTTCAGCGTGAAGCTGTACGTCGTCTGGAAGGCCGGCAGCGCCGCGGCGGAGTTCACGAATTCGGAGGACGCCGCCAGCACGATCTTGCCACCGTCGGCAACGTATTTGCCGAAATCCGTCATGGTCGCAAGCTTGTTGGGCTCGGCGACATCCTTGCGCAGCGCGATCGCCCAGGTGTTGTTGGCCGGCGAAGGCGTCAGCCAGACGATCTTGTTGGCGTCGAAATCGAGCGTTTTGGCGAGCTCGTAGGCCTTGCTCGCATCCTTCCACGCCGGGTCGTCCGCCCTCTCGAAAAAGAAGGCGGCATTGCCGGTATATTCGGGATAGATGTCGATCTCGCCGGCGGTGATCGCCTGCCGCACGACGGGCGTCGCGCCCAGCTGGACGCGATCCGTCGTCTGGATGCCGTTGGCATTCAGAACGGCAAGGATGATGTTTCCGAGAACGCCGCCTTCCGTGTCGATCTTCGACGAGACGACGACCTGGGCGTTTGCTGCACCGGCCGTAAGGCTGAGGGCGAAAGCTGCTCCGATGAACTTGACGACTGGGCGCATGTGAAACCTCTCCGTATTGCAAAAACCCGTGACGGCATTTTCATCACGTTCGGGAATGCCCGTCCCGGCAAAGCATTCCATATATGGCAGCAAATGACAAAAAACAGACCGCGCCGGAACGTTCGGACGAATGTTTGTGCGACCTTCCAAACAAAAGGAAAATCAGGCGCTCGCCGGTGATGCAACTGCCTGGCTCGGCAGAAGTGAAATGAGCGTATCGGCAACCACGCTTCCATCGTGCTGGCCCCTCTGCCAGGCGTCCTCGAATTCCCCGACGACCGCCTCCGCGCCCAGCCGCGCGCAGGTCTCCTCCAGCGCGCCGTTGCCGAGATAGGCGAAGGCGCCCGCGCTCTTTTCGAAGGGCAGCAACTGGCGGTTCGCCAGCACATGCGTGAAAAGGCGCATCTCCGAGCCGCCCTGCGCGTGCCACACCTGCGCCGTCACATCCAGCATGCGCGCCAGGTCCATTCCGCGTGTCTCGCGACATTGCAGGATGTTGCCGATGAAGATGCGTCTTGCATGCACATTGCGGACGATGGCCGCAACGATGCCATCCACCAGGAAATGCGGAAGCACGCTCGTGAAAAAGCTGCCCGGCCCGAAGACGATGGCGTCAGCGCTTTCGATGCTCTCGATCACCGCGTCATTGGCCGGCGCGCCATCCTCTCCCGCCGATAGCACGATCTCGCGGATGCCCGCCGCGCCTTCTTCATCGGTCAGCGCTGTCACGCGATGCTGCCCGTCGACCACCCTGCCGTCCTTGAGCCGGGCCGAAAGCGTGACGTCAGGCGAAACCGTCGACGGCCAGACATTGCCCGTAATGTCGCACAGCTTGCGAAACACGAAGATGGCCGTGTTGATATCGCGGTTATGGGCAAGATGCGCCCCGGTCAGGATGAAGTTGCCGATACTGCCATTGCGCAGGTCGAAGTCATCGCCAACAGCGGACTGGAACGTGCGCAGATAGTTCAGGATCGCACCCCGCAGGCCGGGCTCCATGCGCTCCAGCAGCGGGTGACGCCCCTCCGCATAAAGGGCGAACTCGGTGCGGGCGTCCTCCAGCGCACCGGTGGTAAGCCGCGCGTTGCAAAGCTTCACCACGTCGCCGGATCGCCCCTCGCCATAGGCCATGGTGATCAGCGCCTGCCGGATATCACCGACAGCAAGGAGGCCGAGGCTTTCGCGGATGACCTTGGAACTGCCGCCGCTATCCCAGGCGGGCACGATGCGCGTCAGCCGCACCGGCTTGGAACAGAGCGCAAGATTGGTCGAGCGGCAGGCCGTGCCGCCGGAAAAGAGAACGATATGCGGCAGGCGGCCCTCGGCCATGCGGTCTCCCATACGTTTCGGCTCATCGCGCTGTATTGAACGCCGCACCGATCAGAACCTTGGTATAGTCCGCCTTCGGCGCGCTGGAAATGGCATCCGTCAGCCTCTCCTCGACAATCCTGTAGCCCTTTGAGGATGAAAGCGAACCCGGTCCATCGTCTGCAATCACCCTGGAAACGGCAGACGCAGAGCCCATATCTCGTTTCTCCGCGCCGTCCGAAAAGAGTTGCACGCGACAGGGAATGAGAAAAATATTTGCATTTGCCGAAACTATTCGCAGTTTTCTGCCCATCGCTTTGCAATGTTTTCTGCGATTGATCGCCCATCGAACATCCAAGCCAGAAACGGAGTCCCGAGATGAACTGGTTGAAGACACTTGCCGCCGCCGCAGCCCTTCAGGCGGCCGTCCTGGCCCCGGCCCATGCCGGCGAAAATCTGGCCGCCATCCAGTCGGCCGGCGCGCTGAAGATCGGCACCGAAGGCACCTACGCGCCCTTTACCTACCATGATACCGACGGCAAGCTGGTCGGCTTCGACGTCGAGATCGGCGAAGCCATCGCCAAGAAGCTCGGCGTGAAGGCCGAGTTCCTCGAAGGCAAATGGGACGGCCTGATCGCCGGCCTCGACGCCAACCGCTACGACGCTGTGATCAACCAGGTCGGCATCACCGAGGCGCGCAAGCAGAAATACGATTTCTCCGAGCCCTACATCGCCTCCAAGGCCGTTCTGATCGTTCGTGGCGACGACGACAGCATCAAGGGCTTCGCCGACCTCAAGGGCAAGAAGTCCGCCCAGTCGCTGACCAGCAACTTCGGCAAGATCGCCCAGGAAGCCGGCGCGGAACTCGTCGGCACCGACGGTTTCGACCAATCCATCCAGCTCGTGCTGACCGGCCGCGCCGACGCGACGATCAACGACAGCCTGTCCTTCCTCGACTTCAAGAAGCACAAGCCCGACGCGAATGTGAAGGTCGTCGCCGAGCAGGCCGATGCCGATTATTCCGGCGTGATCATCCGCAAGGGCGAGCCGGAACTCCTGGAAGCGATCAACAAGGCGCTGGCCGATATCAAGGCCGACGGCACCTACAAGACGATCTCCGACAAGTATTTCGGTCAGGACGTCTCCAAGTAATTCTGCCCAGGCCGCTTCGCGGCGGTCCGTTCCTCGCATATAGATAGGCGTTCCGACTGGCCGGGGATTTCCCCCGGCCAGTCGCATTTCCGGAGGTTTCGCCGTGCCGCCGTGGCTTCAACTGATGCTGGACTCGCTTGCGCCCCTGCTCTGGGCCGCGCTCGTCTTCACCATTCCGCTCACCCTTCTTTCCTTCGTGCTCGGCCTGGCGCTCGGCCTGCTGACGGCCGTCGTCCGGCTCTTTGCGCCACGCCCCTTCTCCGACATCGCCCGCTTCTATGTCTGGGTGTTTCGCGGCACGCCGCTTCTGGTGCAGCTCTTCGTCATTTTCTACGGCCTGCCGAGCGTCGGCATCCTGCTCGATGCCTTCCCCGCAGCACTCATCGGCTTCACCCTGAATGTCGGCGCCTATACGTCCGAAATCATCCGCGCCGTCATTTCTTCTGTTCCCCGCGGACAGTGGGAGGCGGCCTATTCTATCGGCATGACGTGGTCGCAGGCCATGCGCCGCACGATCCTGCCGCAGGCCGCCCGCGTCGCCGTGCCGCCGCTCTCCAACACCTTCATCTCGCTGGTGAAGGATACGTCTCTTGCAGCCGCCGTCACCGTGCCGGAGCTCTTCCAGACGGCGCAGCGCATCGTCGCCACCACCTATGAGCCGTTGATCCTCTATATCGAGGCAGCCCTGATCTATCTGGCGCTGAGCTCGGTTCTTTCGGCGCTGCAAGTGCGGCTGGAGAAGCGTTTTGCCCGCTATGGCGGCTTCCTGGAGGCCAGGACATGATCGAACTCGAACACATCGAAAAGCGCTTCGGCGACAACCATGTCCTGCGCGACATCAGCCTTCAGCTGGCCGAAGGCAGCGTGACGGCCCTGGTGGGACCCTCGGGCGGCGGCAAGAGCACGCTGCTGCGCTGCATCAACCTCTTGGAAATCCCGACCTCGGGTTCGATCCGCCTCGGCACCGAGAAGATCGATTTCGTCCCCGGAAAACCGGTGGGCTGGGATGCCATCCAGAAGCTGCGCCGCCAGACCGGCATGGTGTTCCAGAACTTCCAGCTCTTCCCGCACCAGACCGCCATCGGTAATGTCATGGAAGGTCTCGTCACCGTATTGAAATGGCCGGCCGACAAGGCCCGCGCCCGCGCGATGGAACTCCTGGAAAAGGTCGGCATGGCACACAAGGCGGATGCATGGCCGGCAACGCTTTCCGGCGGCCAGCAACAGCGCGTGGCGATTGCACGTGCGCTTGCGCCATCGCCCCGCGTCCTGCTCTGCGACGAACCCACTTCAGCGCTCGATCCCGAGCTGGCGGAAGAGGTGGTCGAGGTCCTGAGCCGCCTTGCGCGCGAAGGCACGACGATGGTGATGGCCACCCATGACCTGCGCCTTGCCTCGCGGGTGGCCGATACGGTGGTTTTCCTCGATGGGGGCATCGTGGTGGAACAGGGCGGGCCGCGCGGCATCTTCTCGACGCCGCAACAGGAACGCACGAAGAAGTTCATTGCATCCTTGAGCGCGCCACACAGTTACGACATCTAGAGGACACGCCGCCTCACGTTACGGTAGCGATGAAATTACCTTGTAACAGTTGCATCGGCCGGGCGATTCAAGCAGAGTGGTCTGGATTATTATGACCACGACATGCCCCGGGGCATGATCACGGTGGAGAAAGCTCTCATGAACAAGAAGACCCCCAATCCGATCGACGTGTTCGTCGGGTCCCGTGTACGCCTGCGCCGCCTGATGGTCGGCATGAGCCAGGAAGCCCTTGCAGACCGCCTCGGCGTGACGTTCCAGCAGGTGCAGAAGTACGAGAAGGGCACGAACCGCATCAGCGCCAGCCGTCTCCAGGCCATTTCGGATGTCTTCCGTGTGCCGCCGAGCTTCTTCTTCCAGGATGACGACACTGCGGGTGCGACCACGGGCGCCGGCCACGATACCGGTGACGTCTCCACCTTCGTCTCGTCGAAGGAGGGCCTCGACCTCAACCGCGCCTTCCTGAAGATCGAGGACGCAGGCGTGCGCAAGTCGATCATCTCGCTCGCCACCGCGCTTTCCAAGGCCAGCGAACTGTCGGGCGAACGCACGGAGACCGCGCCGGAACAGCGGATCTGATTGCCGCATGCCGGCCCGGCTGAAGACGCTTGGCCATCTACGCCTGCTCGATGAGAGCGGTGAGGATATCGTCTTCCCGGAAAAGGCGCTGCTGATCCTGAGCTATCTTACAGCGCGCGGCCTGCCGGACATACCGCGGGCCGACGCTGCCGCCCTGTTCTGGGACGACACCAATCCGACTGCCGCCTATGCCAGCCTGCGGCAGACCCTATCGCGCGTGCAGAAGCGCCAGCGCGAACTTGCGCGCAGCTTCCTCACGATTACCGACGGCACGATCGCGCGCGGCCCTGAAGCCATCGAGAGCGATCTCGATGCGATAGACGGGAATGCCCCGCTCACGCTGCTTGCCGAACGGCTCACCGAAGACTTTCTGAAAAACATTCGGCCGGTCACGCAGACCCTGGCCAAGTGGATTGCCCTGCAAAGGGCGTCCCACATGGCCCTGCTGCGAGACGCCTTGCTCGACAGGAGCCGGCAGCAGGCCGATGTCCCGCGTCAGGTTCGGTCCGCCGCGGCGTTGCGGCTGCTGGAAACGAATCCCGACGACGATGAGGTCCGCAGCGTCCTGACAGGCCGCGTCGTTACGCGCCCTGCCATCATGACTGTGCAGCAGCCCTCCGCTTGTCTGCCCGTTCAGGACCATATCGAGGTGGTGCCGGCCCGCCAGAACCCGCCGCGCATCGTCCTGCTGCCGCCTGCCACGAACCACTCGTCGCGCGCGGCCACCGGGTTTTCCGAAGCCCTCATCGAGGATGTGACGATCGGGCTTTGCGCGTTGCGGTCCATATCGATCATCGCGCCGCACACGGCCGCACAGATTGCCGGCCAGACGGATCGCGCGGCGACCTATGAGCGCCACAAGATCAGCTACATCCTCGAGACCCGGTTGCGGGACGAAGGGGCCGGCCACACGCTCTTTGCCCAGTTGATCTTCTTCGGCAGCGACGAGGTGATCTGGGCCGAACGATTCCCGCTATCATCGGATGGCCTCTTGCGGTCGCGCCAGATGATCGCCCACCGGATCGCCGGCGCAATCGCCACGGGGATCGAGGACAACGAACTGGTGCGCAACGACTACGAGGGCGATGCGAATGCCTATCGCAACTTCCTGCTCGGCCAGGGCCAGCTGAAAAACCTCGACCTGCGGGATATCCGTCGTGCCCGCAAGAGCTTTCGCGACGCCCTGCAATTGCAATCCGGCTTCGCGCCCGCACTGAGCGGCCTTGCCCGCAGCTTCTTCCTCGAATGGCTGGTGACGGCCCGGGGCGACGAGGCGCTTCTCCATCAGGCCGAAATCCACGCGCAGGATGCCATTCACGCCGATGACCGTCTGCCATCCGGATACCGTGAACTCGGCGTCGTCAAACTCTATTCCCGGCAGTTCGATGAAAGCGCGCACTATCTGGACCGCGCCGAGGCGCTCAGCCCGCATTATGCCAATGTCATCGCGAGTTATGCCGACACGCTTGTCCAGGCTTCGCGGCCGGATGACGGATTGAAGAAGATCGAGCACGCGATCGAACTCAATCCTCTCCCGCCCGACGAATATTTCTGGACGGCCGCGGGCGCCGCCTACTCGCTCGGGCGATATGAAGAAGCGCTCGCCTATATTTCACAGATGAAGGATAAGGATCCGGTACACCGGCTTTCGGCTGCCTGCTGGGCCATGCTCGGCGACATCAAGAAGGCGCGGCTCTTCGTTCGGCGTACCTATGACATCAATCCGAATTTCGACTTCGATGCCTGGATGGCGGTGGTGCCGATCAAGGAAGAATGGCACCGGCAGCACTACCGCGAGGGCTTGAAAAAAGCAGGTTTCAAGTAGGCGTTTATCACCAAGTGAAAAGGAAAGATTTAAATGGCTAAAATCGTTGTACTCGGCGTGGAAGGTGACGACGGTCTCTGGATTGCGGATCTCGATGCCGGAACCGTATCCAAGATCACGTCGCCCGCAACCGGCGACCTGAAGGCGGCCGACGATCTGCGCAAGGCCGGCGCCGTCGTCGTCAAGGGCGTCAATCTCGCGGCGCTCGCCAAGTCGGCCGATTCCGTTTCCGGCGGCTTCCTCGACGTTTCCGGCGGTTTCCTGGACAACTAAGCCGGTGCCGCATTATTCGGACCGCATCTGCGGCCCCGAACAGACCTGGAGCCGGATCGAGGCCTTGCTGCCTCGGTTCGGCATCACCCGCATCTCCCGCCTCACGGGGCTGGACCAGCTCGGCATCCCCGTCTGGAATGCCGTGAACCCGAACGCCCGCTCGATCGTCATCAATCAGGGCAAGGGCATCTCCGATATCGATGCGAAAGTATCCGCCGCCATGGAGGCGCTGGAACGGGCGATCGCAGGCGAGCCGCTCGCGCCCAGCCGCTTCGCTGCGCGGCGGGATTTCGCCGAGGCGGGTGAAATCTGCCTGCCGCTCGATATCTTCATCTCGACCGGTCAACCGTTCCTGAGCGAGGACGAAACGCTGGACTGGCTCGCAGGCCGCGATGTCGTGACCGGCGAGCGTATCTGGGTTCCGAAGGAAGCAGCCTGCCTGGACAGGACCGACTTCACACCGCGCTTCTGGCAATCCTCCGATGGCCTCGCCTCGGGCAACTCGGAAACGGAGGCGGTGCTGCACGGCCTGCTCGAACGCGTCGAGCGCGATGCCGATCGCCTGTGGCGCCTGCTGCCGCGGGAAAAACGCCTGTCGACCGCCATCGATCCTGCCGCTTTCGCCGATCCCGTCATCGACGACCTTATCAGCCGTTTTCACCAGGCGGGGCTGGCCTTGCGGCTGTTCGACGTGACCAGCGACCTCGGCATTCCCACCTATGCTGCCGTGCTTGGCAATGCCGGGCTCGCCTGCAAAAGGCAGCCGCTCTTTCATGATGTGACGATCGGTTACGGCACGCATCCCGTCTCGGCCCGAGCCGCGATCCGCGCGCTTACGGAAGTCGCGCAATCACGCCTTACCTATATCAGCGGCGCACGCGACGACCTGTTCGCGGAAACGTTCAACCGGCCGCTGGCCGCCGAAACGCTCGCCCTGTTCGACGCCGCGCCGGGGGCGCCCACCCATTACGCCGCGCCGGAGGGCGACGCCGCAGCGCTGCTCGACTGGGTTCTGGAAAAGCTTGCCGCGGCGCAAATCGCGCCCATCATCGCCGTGCCGCTCGGCGATCCCGCCTTGCCGATCTCCGTCGTCAAGGTCGTCGTGCCGGGCCTCGAGAGCCCGGAAGGTGCGAGACGCCAGAGCATCGGCGTCCGGGCGCTGTCGCGCATGGCCTTTGCACCATCATGAAAATCCTCTTCGCCGGCCCCAGCCTGCCCGATGCCGCCACGCTCTGCGGCGACGTCATGAATGTCCGCCCGCCTGCCGTTCACGGCGACGTTCTGGCGGCCGTGCGCGCCGGCGCAACGGCAATCGGCATCATCGACGGCGGCTTCGAACATGTCGCGCCCGTCTGGCACAAGGAAATCCTGTATGCCTTGCAGGAAGGCGTTGCCGTCTTCGGCGCAGCCAGCATGGGCGCCCTGCGCGCCGCCGAATGCGCTGCCTTCGGCATGGTGGGCATAGGACGGATCTACGAGGATTATGCGAGCGGACGCCGGTTGGACGATGCCGATGTCGCGATCCTGCATGGCCCGGCGGAACTCGGATATCCCGCGCTTTCCCTCCCGCTCGTCAATGTCGATGCGACGCTCGACCGGCTGGAGGCGGATCGAACGATCGCCGCGCCTGAGGTTGCAAACCTTCGCGACGCCGCGCGCCGGATTTTCTACAAGGAGCGCACATGGTCCGCGATCCTCAAGACGCGTGAAAACGGGATGCCCTGGACGGCCACGACACAACTCCTGACCGAGCGGACCGTGAACCAGAAACGCGCGGACGCCCTGGCGCTGGTGCGGGAAATGACACTTTGGACAAGCGAAAAGGCCGAAAAACGCGGTGATTGGACGTTCCGCGCCACGTCGCTGTGGCGTATGGCGGCAGATCAATCTTAAACCGCTTTCGTCATACAATTTCGCATTCCGCGTGTGTCACGCCGGAGTCACGCGCCAAAGCCGGTCGCCACGCCTATACTCACAGGCAGGGGTAAAGTTCGACGCGGCGGGGGCCAGCACGTATGAAAATCGATACGATCGAAATGGAAGACCGCGGCGCGGAACTGATGGCGCTGGCGCGAATGCTCGCCTTCGCCGTGGAGACCGCCAAAGGCCTCGACGTCGAGGCCGTCGAATATTGCCTCGACACGGCACTGCGGGCTGTGCTGAACGAGATCGACGAACCGTCCCGCATCATGCTGACGTCGAACGACATCATGCTGATGAACCGGTCCGCCCTCTGCTGAGCACGAATGCAAAGGCCGGACCGGCCGCCCATACCGCGATAAAGACCTGTCACGCCCTTTCCTAGGCCGGCCGTACCGTTTATCGGAGACGGGCGTGCATTGCGGCGCGTCGACGGAGAGCGGTATGACGGAGATGCCCGGATGAGCGCACTTGCGGCCTATGGCGGCCTTTTCCTGGCCGCCTTCATCGCCGCCACCATCCTTCCGGCACAATCCGAAGCGGTGCTCGTCGGCCTTCTAGCCGCCGGCAGCCGTTCACCCAGCCTTTTGATCATCGTCGCGGGAACGGGCAACGTGCTCGGCTCCGTCGTCAACTGGCTGCTTGGCCGTGGCATCGAGCGATACCGCCATGCGCGCTGGTTCCCCGTCAACGCCGCAAGCCTCGAGCATGCCGGAAACTGGTATCGCAAATACGGCTGGTGGAGCCTGCTTCTCAGCTGGGCACCGATCATCGGCGATCCCCTGACGGTGGCCGCCGGCATCATGCGCGAGCCGTTTTTCCGTTTCCTGCTCGTCGTCTCCATCGCCAAGTTCGGCCGCTACCTCCTGCTCGCCGCCATCGTTCTCCACTGGCTCTGATTTTTTTTTGGCAGCCGATGGAATGGAAGCCGCGCGGCTCTCGTATATTGGGGCATGAACGCAAAGACACCCGGCTTCAACGTGATCGGACAGCTTGCGGCGCTCAGGCGCTACGCACTTTCGCTCGTCCGCAATCCGGATGATGCCGAGGACCTCGTACACGACGCGCTGGTGAAGGCTTATGAGCGGCAGGGCACATTCCGCACCGGCGCGAATGTCCGCAACTGGCTGATGTCGATCCTGCACAATGCGCATGTGGACCGCTTGCGCCAGCGCCGTTCGATGCAGCGCCGCCACGATGGTGCGGCCGAAATCGCCGAGACCGCGATACCGGCCAGTCAGGATCATTCGGTGCGCCTCACGCAGCTGCGCAACGCCTTCTTCACGCTTCCCGAAGAGCAACGCGCGGCCCTGCACCTCGTCGCCATCGAGGAGCTTTCCTACCAGGAAGCGGCGACCGCCCTCGGCATTCCCGTGGGAACGCTGATGTCACGCGTTGCCCGGGCGCGCGAACGCCTGCGCACATTCGAACAAAGCGGCCCGTCCGCGACCGTCACGCATCTCAGGATTGTCGGAGGCACTGGCGATGACCAGCAATGACCCCATCCTCGAAGCCGATCTCAACGCCTATGTCGACGACCAGCTGGCCGTCGGACGGCGCATCGAGGTAGAGGCCTACCTGTCCGAGCGCCCGGCCGTCGCCGCGCAGATCATGAAGGACCTGCGCGTGCGCGACGAACTGCGCCTGGCGCTTGCAGACCACCGCACCGTGATCCGGCAGGAGACGCGGGAGGCCGCGCGCCAGCTGGAGCGTTCGCTGTCACGCCGCCGCATCCTTGCGGTCTTCCGCCGGGCTGCCGCGATCGCGCTCTTCGTCGCGGCAGGCTGGGTCGCGCATGCCGTCTTCGGCCCCTTCGGCGCGACCGAGGTCATCGCCTCGATGCAGCCGCCGGCCTTCGTGGAGGAAGCGGTGCGCGCCCACCGGACGACGCTTCTGCGCGACACGATGGCATCGCAGCCGGAGACGGAAACGTTCGACCGTGCGGAAATCCGTTCGGCGACCGCCATCGTCCTGCCCGACCTGCCGAAAGGCTGGACTGTCCTCGATACGCAGGTCTTCCCCTCGGCCTATGGCCCGAGCGTCGAGCTGGTGCTTCAGCCGGAGGCGAACGAACGCCTCTCGCTCTTCGCCGTGCGCCCGGGCTCGTTTGCCGTGCAGCATGTCCTGCTGTTCCACGCCGACAATGCCAAGGCCGCCTACTGGCAGATCGGCGACGTCGCGTATGCCCTGGTGTCCGAAAGCCGCAAGGCCGACGACCTGACGCAAACCGCGCGCGAACTTTCGCGCACGCTCTACTGATCAACCGTTTCCACAAGGAGATATGAGATGGAACCCGTACAACAGCGATTTGGCTACGGCGCACAGGCGCAGTCCGCTGCCCTCTTCGACGAAGGCCTGCGCCAGCACATGCTGCGCGTCTACAACTACATGGGCGCCGGCCTTGTTATCACCGGCCTCGTTGCCTTCATCGTCGGCTCCACGCCGGCGCTCTACGTGCCGATCTTCTCGTCGCCGCTCAAGTGGGTGGTGATGCTGGCGCCGCTCGCCTTCGTCTTCTTCTTCTCGTTCAAGATCCAGACGATGTCGGCCAGCACGGCACAGATAACCTTCTGGGCGTTCTGCGCCGTCATGGGCCTCTCGCTCGCATCGGTGTTCCTCGTCTTCACCGGCATGAGCATCGCGCGCACCTTCTTCATCGCCGCAACCATGTTCGGCGCCACGAGCCTTTACGGCTATGTGACGAAGCGTGACCTGTCGAAGTTCGGCTCGTTCCTGATCATGGGCCTGATCGGCGTCGTGATCGCTTCGATCGTCAACATCTTCCTGGGCTCCAGCGCCCTGCAGTTCGCGATCTCCGTGATCGGTATCCTCGTCTTCGTCGGCCTGACGGCCTGGGATACGCAGAACATCAAGGAACAATATGCGGAGAACATCGACCAGGAATCCCAGCAGAAGATGGCCGTGTTCGGCGCGCTCTCGCTCTACCTGAACTTCGTCAACATCTTCCAGCTGCTGCTGAATTTCACGGGCGAACGCGAGTAGTAACCAGAGCGGCTGACTCTTGATCAGCGGGTCTGATTGAACGGCGAGGCATAACCTCGCCGTTTCTTTTTGCCTGCAACCAGGACACAGCCACCCCCGTCATCCTCGGGCTTGACCCGAGGATGACGGGGGAAGCTGCAGGCATCATTTGCACGCGAATCAGTAAGCGTTACGTTACACAAATAACCCCGTTGACAAATCAGCCCATAGCGTTTTTGCTTAAGGCATTCACCAGGGGGGTCCCGACAAGGGGCTGAGATACTGCTGGCTTTCGCAGCGCAGTGACCCGTTGAACCTGATCCAGTTCATACTGGCGTAGGGACGGTGCAAGCGCTGTGGCAGGATATCCGTGAAGCCGGATTCCGTGTGTGGCGTCCTTCCATCATTCCGGCTCTAGGACTGGGTCTCCAAACCGAACTTGGAGCCTCACGATGAATATTGCCGCCCAGAAGCTTACCCCGACCGTCACGACCGGCGCCCTGCCCGCCTCGCGCAAGATCCACATTGCCGGCGAACAGCATCCTGAAATCCGCGTGCCGATGCGCGAGATTTCCCTCCACCCGACCTCCGGTGAACCGCCCGTCATCGTCTACGACGCCTCGGGTGCCTATACCGACCCCAACCACATCGTCGCCATCGAAAGCGGCCTGCCGCGGTTGCGCGAAAGCTGGATCTCCGCACGTGGCGATACCGAAGACTATGACGGCCGCCACATCCGCCCGGAAGACAATGGTTTTGCCACCGGCGAGCGGCTGACCCCGGAATTTCCGGTCCGCAACCGCCCGCGCCGGGCGAAGGATGGCAAGGCCGTGACCCAGCTTGCCTATGCCCGCGCCGGCATCATCACGCCGGAGATGGAATTCATCGCCATCAGGGAAAATCTCGGCCGCAAGGCCGCGAAGGATGCGCTCGTTCGCGACGGCAACAGTTTCGGCGCGCATATTCCCGATTTCGTCACGCCGGAATTCGTCCGCCAGGAGGTCGCCAGCGGTCGGGCGATCATTCCCGCCAACATCAACCACCCGGAAGCCGAGCCGATGATCATCGGCCGCAATTTCCTGGTCAAGATCAACGCCAATATCGGCAATTCCGCCGTTACCTCCTCCATGGCCGAAGAGGTCGAGAAGATGGTCTGGGCGATCCGCTGGGGCGCCGATACCGTCATGGACCTGTCGACCGGCCGCAACATCCACAACATCCGCGAATGGATCGTTCGCAACGCGCCGGTTCCGATCGGCACC
This sequence comes from Shinella sumterensis, assembly GCF_004514425.2. GTDB lineage: Bacteria > Pseudomonadota > Alphaproteobacteria > Rhizobiales > Rhizobiaceae > Shinella > Shinella sumterensis. The sequence goes on along the minus strand of NZ_MYFN02000002.1, from coordinate 77,204 downwards.
GTGCCGCTCTATCAGGCGCTCGAGAAGGTCAACGGCATCGCCGAGGACCTGACCTGGGAAGTCTTCCGCGACACGCTGATCGAGCAGGCGGAGCAGGGCGTGGACTACTTCACCATCCACGCCGGCGTGCGGCTGCATTACATCCCGCTGACCGTCAACCGTGTCACCGGCATCGTCTCGCGCGGCGGCTCGATCATGGCCAAGTGGTGTCTTCATCACCACCGCGAGAGCTTCCTCTACGAGCATTTCGAGGAAATCTGCGACATCTGCCGCGCCTATGACGTCTCCTTCTCGCTCGGCGACGGCCTGCGCCCCGGCTCGATTGCCGATGCCAACGATGCCGCGCAGTTCGCCGAACTCGAAACGCTCGGCGAACTCACGCAGATCGCCTGGGCTAGGGATTGCCAGGTCATGATCGAAGGCCCCGGCCATGTGCCGATGCACAAGATCAAGGAGAACATGGACAAGCAGCTGAAGACCTGCGGCGAGGCGCCGTTCTACACGCTCGGCCCGCTCACCACCGATATCGCGCCCGGCTACGACCACATCACGTCCGGTATCGGCGCGGCGATGATCGGCTGGTTCGGCACGGCCATGCTCTGCTATGTCACGCCGAAGGAACATCTCGGCCTGCCCGACCGCAACGACGTGAAGGTGGGTGTCATCACCTACAAGATCGCCGCCCATGCTGCCGATCTCGCCAAGGGGCATCCGGCGGCGAAGATCCGCGACGACGCGCTGTCGCGCGCCCGCTTCGAATTCCGCTGGGAAGACCAGTTCAACCTCTCGCTCGACCCGGAAACGGCCCGCTCCTACCACGACGAGACGCTGCCCAAGGAGGCGCACAAGGTGGCGCATTTCTGCTCCATGTGCGGTCCGAAATTCTGCTCCATGCGCATCTCCCACGACATCCGTGCCGAAGCGCAGAAGGAGGGACTGGAGGCGATGGCGGCGAAGTTCCGCGAGGGCGGCGACCTCTACATGCCGCTTGGCACGACACCCGCGGGAGAATGACCATGCGCATCCTGGTCAAAGGGGCCGGCGTCGCCGGCCTCACCGTCGCATGGCAGCTTTACCGCCATGGCTTCGACGTCACTGTGCAGGAAAAGGCCGGCGCTGTCGGCACCGGCGCGTCCGGTTTTGCCGGCGGCATGCTGGCGCCGTGGTGCGAGCGCGAGAATGCCAAAGAACCGGTGCTCTCGCTCGGACGAATGGCGGCCGACTGGTGGGAGGCCGCCCTGCCCGGGCAGGTCCAGCGTCGCGGAACGCTCGTGGTCGCCGGCGGGCGCGATACGGGCGAACTCGACCGATTCGCCTCGCGCACCACCGGCTGGGAATGGCTGGACGAAGCGGCGATCGGCGCGCTCGAACCGGATCTCGCCGGCCGGTTCCGCAAGGCGTTGTTCTTCCGCGCAGAGGCGCATCTCGACCCGCGCCGGGCGCTCTCCGGCCTGACCGCCGCGCTTGAGGAGGCGCGCATGCGCTTCCTCTTCGGCGACAGCAAGGACAAGGGCGCTTTCGACCGTATCGTCGATTGCACCGGTGCAGCCCGCATCGGCCAGTTGCCGGACCTGCGCGGCGTGCGCGGTGAGATGCTCTATCTCGAGACCGGAGAGATAAACCTCTCCCGTCCCGTCCGCCTCCTCCATCCGCGTCACCCGATCTACATCGTGCCGCGCGAGAAGAACCGGTTCATGGTCGGCGCGACCATGATCGAGACGGATGATGCCGGCCCGGTGACGGCCCGCTCGATGATGGAACTGCTGAACGCCGCCTATGCGCTGCATCCCGCCTTCGGCGAGGCGCGCGTGGCCGAAACCGGCGCGGGTATCCGCCCCGCCTACCCCGACAACCTGCCGCGCGTCACGGCGCTCGGCGACACCGTCCATGTCAACGGCTTTTACCGCCACGGCTTCCTGCTGGCGCCCGCCATGGCGGGCGAGGTGGCCCGGCGCCTGCTGGCGGAAGCCCGGCAACAGGAGAGACTGGCATCATGACCTTAATCATCAACGGCGAGGAACAGGACGTGGCGGCGACGACACTCGCCGCCCTGCTCGATGTCCTCGAATACGAGGGCGAATGGCTCGCGACAGCGGTGAACGGAGAGCTCGTCCACCGCGAGGATCGCGCCGCCTTCACGCTCGGCGAGCGGGACCGGATCGAGATCCTCTCCCCCATGCAGGGAGGCTGACATGCTGAAGCTCTACGACGTTACCGTCCGGTCGCGTCTTCTGCTGGGCACGGCCCGCTACCCCTCGCCCGCTATTCTTGCCGAAGCCGTGCGGCGCTCGAAGACGGAAATCGTCACCGTCTCGCTGCGCCGCGAGACCGCGGGCGGCAAGGCGGGCGGCGCGTTCTTCGAGATGATCCGCGCGCTTGGCGTTCGCGTTCTGCCCAACACGGCGGGATGCCACAGCGTGCAGGAGGCCGTGCTGACGGCGAAGATGGCGCGCGACGTGTTCCGCACCGACTGGATCAAGCTGGAGGTCATCGGCCACCACGACACGCTCCAGCCGGATGTCTTCGGTCTCGTCGAGGCGGCACGCATCCTGACGGCCGAAGGGTTCCAGGTTTTCCCCTACACGACGGACGATCTCGTGGTGGCGGAAAAGCTTCTGGAAGCCGGCTGCCATGTGCTGATGCCCTGGTGCGCGCCGATCGGCTCGGCCATGGGGCCGGTCAATCCGCAGGCGCTGCGCAGCTTCCGGGCGCAATTCCCCGACGTGCCGCTGATCGTCGATGCCGGCATCGGCCGCCCCTCGCATGCGGCAACCGTCATGGAACTCGGTTACGATGCCGTCCTGCTCAACACCGCCGTTGCGAACGCCGGCGACCCGGTCGCCATGGCCGAGGCCTTCGCGCTTGCGCTCGAAGCAGGGCGGCTGGCGCATGCGGCCCGTCCGCTAGAACCGCGCGACATGGCGGTTCCCTCCACCCCCGTCATCGGAAAGGCCGTCTTCGCATGAAACTCGATCCGTTCTACCTGATCGTCGACAGCGCCGACTGGATCGAGCGCCTCGTGCCCATCGGCGTCAAGCTCGTGCAGCTGCGCATGAAGGATGTCTCGGAAGACGACCTGCGCCAGCACATCCGCCGTGCCAAGATCGCCTGCGCCGGGCACGGCTGCGTGCTTGTTATCAACGACTACTGGCAGACCGCCGTCGAAGAAGGCTGCGACTTCGTGCATCTCGGACAGGAGGATCTCGCCGATGCCGATATTACGGCCATCCGCGCCGCCGGCCTGAAGCTCGGCCTGTCGAGCCATGACGAAACGGAGCTGGAAACCGCGCTCGCCGCACAGCCGGACTATATCGCCCTGGGCCCTGTCTGGCCGACGATCCTCAAGAAGATGAAATGGGCGCCGCAGGGCGTGGAACGGCTGAAGACATGGAAGGCGCGCATCGGCACCATGCCGCTCGTCGCCATCGGCGGGCTGAACCCGGACCGGCTTGCGGCGGTGTTCGAGAACGGTGCGGATGTGGCAGCCGTCGTCACCGACATCACGCTGAACGCGGATCCCGAAGCGCGGACGCGTGAATGGATCGAGCGCACGGCACGCTGGCGCTGACCGTCCCCATGCCGAAAAAGGCGGCATCTCCTGCGACAGCACGCCACGCCCGGGACCGCCAGCCTGTTTGATCAACGTCAAAGAAGGCCGCCTCGCGCGGCGGTACCTCTTGCGCAGGAACGAGAGACGTTCGTCATCAAGGAGAACTCCAGTGCGTATCATGGCAAAGAGCATCGTCGGCGCGGCAGCGGTCATCCTGGCATTGGCGCTTCCGGCAGCGTCGGCGGATTTCGAGGTGCACATGCTCAACAAGGGGGCCGCGGGCGCCATGGTGTTCGAGCCGGCCTTCGTGAAGGTCGCGCCGGGGGATACGGTCACCTTCATCCCGACGGACAAGGGGCACAATGTCGAGACGATCAAGGACATGATCCCCGAGGGGGCCGCGGCCTTCAAGAGCAAGATGAACGAGACCTACAAGGTCACCTTCGACAAGGCCGGCGCCTATGGCGTCAAGTGCACGCCGCATGTCGGCATGGGCATGGTTGGCCTCGTAGTCGTCGGTGACGCACCGGCCAATCTCGATGCGGTCAAGACCGGCAAGCTGCCGAAGAAGGCGCGCGAGCGCCTGGATGCCGAGATCGCTGCGGCGGGTCTCTGAACGACTTTCTTTGCGGCGGGGGTTGGGCCCGGTGCGGAGCGATCCGTGCCGGGTTCTCCGTATCAGGGGATAGCAATCGGCCGTTCGGACTTTCACGATGCGAATGATGGGGATTTATATATTTAATTTTCTAATGCCCCTCATGCCTGCTAGCTTTCCCGCCCATACGTCAACGGGATCATGCATGCTGAAATCCGTCCTGCTCTTCGCCTGGCTTTTTCTTGCAGCGCTTTGCCATCCCCTTCTCGCCGCCGGAAACGCCATGACCTCCGACCTTCACAAAGCTGCCGCCGCAAACGACGCTACGGCAATCGCCACGCTTCTGAAAGAGGGAGCGGAGATCGATGCGCGCGATGAGAACGGCGCAACGCCGCTGCTCGTGGCGACGCACGGCAACAAAGTGGAGGCCGCGCGGGCACTGATCGAGGCCGGTGCCGACGTCAACGCCAAGGACGCGATCAGCGACAGCCCCTATCTGTATGCCGGCGCACGCGGTCACCTCGACATCCTCAACCTGACACTCAAACACGGCGCCGACCTCAAGAGCATCAACCGCTATGGCGGCACCGCCCTCATCCCCGCCGCCGAGCGCGGGCATGTCGAAACGGTCGACACGCTCATCAAGGCCGGTGTCGATGTCGACCACGTAAACCGCCTCGGCTGGACGGCGCTTCTGGAAGCGATCATCCTCAGCGATGGCGGCCAGCGCCATGTCGATATCGTCGACCTGCTGATCAAGGCAGGCGCGAACGTCAATCTTGCCGACAATGACGGCGTGACGCCGCTCGCCCATGCCCGCAGCCGCGGCTACGCCGCCATCGTGGCGCTGCTGGAAAACGCCGGCGCGACGTGACGGCTGCATGAAGCGCGCAAGCGCTTCCACGACAAACTGAAAACACGCAACACCAAGGGCCTGAGACGACGATGCAACGCAGCTACTATTCCTCCCTCGGCGGCCACCCGCCGCAAAGCGACCTTCTGACCGGACGCGCCGTGTTCACCGAGGCCTATGCGGTGATCCCGAAGGGCGTGATGCAGGACATCGTCACCAGCTACCTGCCCTTCTGGAACGACACGCGGCTCTGGGTCATAGCCCGCCCGCTCTCCGGCTTCGCCGAAACCTTCTCGCAATACATCATGGAAGTGGCACCGGGCGGCGGCAGCGACCGGCCGGAACAGGACCCCGAGGCCGAAGGCGTGCTGTTCGTCGTCGATGGCGCGGTGGAACTGACGCTGCCATCCGGCACGCATGTTCTACAGCCGGGCGGCTACGCCTTCCTGCCGCCGGGCCTGAAATGGTCGCTGCACAATCGCTCAGGCGCGCATGCCCGCTTCCACTGGATCCGCAAGGCCTATGAGGCCGTCGAAGGCCTGCCGCATCCCGAGCCGCTGATCCTGAACGACAAGGACGTCACGCCCAACGCCATGCCGGGCACGAACGGCGCCTGGGCGACGACGCGCTTCGTCGACCCCTCGGACCTGCGCCACGACATGCATGTCACGATCGTCACGCTTCAGCCGGGCGCCGTCATCCCCTTTGCCGAAACGCACGTCATGGAACATGGCCTCTATGTGCTGGAGGGCAAGGCGGTCTATCGCCTCAATCAGGACTGGGTGGAGGTCGAGGCAGGCGATTTCATGTGGCTGCGCGCCTTCTGCCCGCAGGCCTGCTACGCCGGCGGCCCCGGCCCGTTCCGCTATCTCCTCTACAAGGACGTCAACCGCCACATGGCGCTCCGGCCCGGCGGCCTTCGCCGCTGACATCAGCCGATCCGATCCAGCCCGCGCCATTCCCGGCGCGGGTTTTTCACGGCGTCGACGGCATGGCCTGCGGATAGGATCGCGGGTCGAGGCGCAGGTAAAGCAAGGCGGTCACCAGCACACAGCCGAGATGCAGCGCCCAGCCGGCGGCAAACCCGCCCGTCCGGTTGTGCAGCACGGCCATGGCGTAAGGCCCGAGCGCCGCGACGAGAAAGCCGCCGCCCTGCATCAGCGCCGCCAGCGCACCGGCCTGTTCAGGGCGCGGCAGATGATCGAGCGCCGCAACGATGGCGAGCGCGAAACCGCCGCCGAGACCCGCACCGCACAGGCCGGCCCAGACCACCGGCGCGAAAGAGGGAAAGGCCGACAATCCGGCAAACCCCATGGCCTGCAATGCGATCGTGAGAAACAGCCACGGGCGGCGATCGATCGTGCTGCGTGCGAGCACCGGTAGCCCCAGGGCGGCAAAAGCCTGACAGACGGCCATGACCGCGACGAGGCTGCTGCTGTCGCCGCTCGTCCAGCCCTGCGCCTGGTAATAGGGCGAGAGCCAGGCGATCATCGACGTGTAGCCGGCATTGACGAGGCCGAACGCCGCCATCAGCAGCCAGGTGCGCGGCCGTCTCAACAGGTGCCGCGTGAGCGCGCCGTCCGGCATGCGCGAGCGAACGTCCGGGAGGATACGCCAGGCCGCAACGAGTGCGATCGCCACCGGCACCGCGAGCCAGGCGAGCGCCGCCCGCCAGCTGTAACCCGCCTGCATGAAGGCCGGCATCAGCCGCGCCCCGAAGGCGCCGCCCGTCATGATCATCGCGGAGTAGAGGCCCGTCACGACGGGCACGCTGGCGGGGAAGGACGCCTTGATGATGCCCGGAAAGGCCGCCTGTATGAAGGCGACGCCGATGCCGCACAGCGCCGCGGTCAGGATGAGGGACACGCCGTCATGGGCGGCGAGACGCAACGCGGAGCCGGCAAGAAGAACGAGGAGCGCAGCCAGCAGACCACGGCGCGTTCCGATCCGCGCCTGTAAACCCGGCGCGGCGAAGGCGCCGAGCCCCATCAACACCATCGGAAGCAGGGTGAGCATGGCGATACCGCCGTAGCCCAAGCCCGTATCGGCGACGATGTCGGCAAGCAGCGGCGCCGGCGCGGCAAGGAACGGCCGCAGATTGAGCCCGATCAGGACAACCAGCACCAGCATGGCGATATCAGGTCCGGGGCGTGGCTGCGTCATGTCCGGTGTCTCGTCTGAATGGATGCGCCCGGAGAATGTCTCCGGCCGATCGGACAGCGCTACCATTCGCTTGAATCATGCGCAAATTAGATGTTCAGATAGATATCATTCCCGATTGCGATGGAGATGCCATGCTCGATCCGCGCCTTCTCCGGGCCTTCGTGGCCATTGCCGATTCCGGCAGCTTCACGGCCGCGGCCGATCGGCTGCACATGACCCAGTCGACGATGAGCCAACAGATCGCGCGTCTCGAAGAAGCCATCGGGCGCCCTCTGGTCGATCGCGCCGCGCGCCCGGTGCACCTCACCGTCACGGGCGAGCGCCTGCTCGGCCATGCCCGGCGGATCCTGACACTGCAAACGGAGGCGCTGACGCTGGCGGCGGAGATGTCCGGAACGACGTCCGTGCGCATCGGCATGCCTGATGATATCGCGACACCCGAAATGGCCCGCGCTTTCGCCGCCTTCACGCGACGACACAAAGAAGCGCGCCTGGATGTCACGACCGGCCTGCGCTCGGATCTGACGCGACGCTACCGTTCCGGCGAACTGGATATCGTCGTTCTGAAGGAAGACACGCCCAGTCCGGACAGCTGGGCAAGCTTCGTCGAACCCATCGCCTGGTTCACCGCGGGCGACGCGCCATTGGAGCAATCCGATCCCGTGCCGCTTGTCACCTTCCCGCCGGGCGGGCTCTATCGCGACGCGATGTTCGAAAGGCTGGAGCGCAAGAGCCGGCGCTGGTACGTCGCCTTTACCTCCGCCAGCCTGCGCAATGTGCTGATGGCGGTGGAAGCCGGGCTCGGCCTGTCGCTCCTGCCAATCGATGCGACGAAGGGATGGCGCGTCGCGCAGGTCGACGATATCGGCCCCGAGCCACCGGTCGTCGCGTCACTTTATGCATGGGAGCGCACCGGTATCGTCGGCGAGCTCGCCCACGAGGTGCTCGATATCCTCAAGCGGCACTTCCAACGCCCGTGAGACGGTAAGGAGCTAGCGCAGCAGGCCCTGCCCGCCATCGATCCACAAGGGCGTACCGGTGATGTGGCGCGCCTTGGATGAGGCGAGAAACAGGATGGCATCAGCGACATCATCCGCCGTTCCCGGCTTGCCGTGCGAAACGGGGATATCGCCTTCCGGCCAGATGACGGGGATGCCCGAGGTTCCCGCCCCCCGCTGCTCCGTATTTTCATCGATGCTGGTCTCGATTGCGCCGGGACAGACGGCATTGACGCGAACACCGTCCTTGCCGAGCTCGAGCGCAAGCTGCTGCACCATGGCGAGCTGCGCGGCCTTGGTCGCAGAATAGGCAAGCGCACCGGGCGTCGTGAACGTACGGGTCCCGTTGATCGATGAGACGACGATGATCGAACCTTCGGCAGCCTTCCTCAGATAGGGTACCGTCAAATGGAGCGTCAGGAAGGTGCCGCGCAGATTGATGGCAATGGTTTCGTCCCACTCGGACGGTTTCAGATCATCCACCGGCGCCCAGACACCATTCACACCCGCATTGGCGACCACGATATCCACGCCACCGAAAGCATCGACGAGAGCCTCCACTGCTTCGCGCATGGCGCTTTCATCCTTGACATCCGCAACGAGCGGCAAGGCCGACCCGCCAAGCGCACGGATCTCCAACGCGACATGCTCGATCTCCTCTGCGGTTCGCCCGAGAATGCCGACGCTGGCGCCGTGACGGGCAAAGGCATGGGCGGATGCCCTGCCGATCCCGGAACCACCGCCGGTGACCAAGGCGACCTTGTCGGCAAAGAGCATGGCTGTTCCTTTCCCAAACGCGTAGCAACGAACACAATGTCCCGCAGGCGTGTGGGTTCCCGAAATTATCGCGGAACCAAGCCGTATCCGTAGCGTTAGGGTCCGTAATCAACCTTCCGCAGGAGTGCACCGTGCGTCAGAAAAAGAAGCCGCTCGCCCGCAAACCCGAAGTTGATCGCGAGGCGGACCCCCGCAAGGCTTATGCAAGGCGCAACGCGCTTGAGCCGCAGGTCATGATGCCACATCGCTCCGACATGCCGCTTGCCCGTCCGGAAAAGGACGAAGTCGTCGTCCCCGCCATGGTGACGGGAAAAAGCCTCATCAGCGGACGTCACTGAGAGGGCCGGCAGATGCAGGTAAAGGACGTCATGTCCGCGCAGATCGTCACGGTCTCGCCCAGCGACACCGCGCAGTCGGCGGCCCGGTTGATGCTTGAAACCGATGTGGGGGCGCTGCCCGTCGAGGTGCCGGGTGTCGGCGCCATCGTCGGCATCATCACGGATCGCGACATCGTCGTGTCCGTCCTCGCACGCGGTTTGTCCACCTCGACCACGATTGCGGAATTCATGACGGTTTCACCCGAGGTCTGCGATGAACGGGACGACACCGACACCGTTGCCGAGCGCATGCGTGAGCGCGGTGTGCGACGCCTCGTGGTGGTGAACGCGGACCACCGTGTGGTCGGCATCGTGAGCCTTGTCGATCTGTCCGCGGGCGGAGCCGGGAAGGAGAAATGGCAATGACGATCTTCCCCACCGACCGCCTGTGGGACGAAGCCGTGGTGCTCGAGGGCGAAAGGCAGGTGCTGCGCGTTCAGAGCACGCGCGACGCGCTGCTGTGCCTCAAGAACCATTGGCCGGTGGATCGCACCGATGCGGTTTCCGAAGCCATGAGCGCGTGCGAACGGGGTCTAGGGACCGATGACGACCCCTCGCTCGCCCGGCAAGCCTTGATCGAGGCAGCAAAGGAGGCGGGTTTCCGGGTCAATTCCTGGACAACGACATAATGACGCAGTGAGGCGGAGGCATAATCCGCAATAGACTGAAGACCGGCATGATAAAAATCACCGCCATCCGAAGGGACAAGTTCGTGAGCGAAGAACGTCAGGAATGGATCAACAAGCGTGCCTACAGCCTGTGGGAACAGCATGGCCGCGAGCATGGCCACGATCGGGAGCACTGGGAACAGGCGACACGGGAGCGTGATGAACTCGAGCGCATCGCTTTGCCGCATCATCTCAAGAAGACCGGATCGGGCGAGGTCGATGATGCGACCCGAAAGGCTATAAACGTCACCCGAAACACATCGCCCGCCCCGCCGAAGAAATCCAAGCCCACCATAGGCCGCGGCAACGTCGTCTAACTGAACGCCTCTTAAGCAAAAACACCGACTGCGGGAAACCCAGTCGGTGTTTTTCCATGTCTCTTCTAAAATGGGCGATCAGGCCGGTTCGAAGGCGACGACGCTGGCGCCATAGACCACGGCGGGGCTTTCGGCGGGATGCTCAGCAAAGCCTTCCTCCGCCGCGCCGGTGTCCAGCACACGCTTCCACGCCTGGATCCCGTTCACGTCCGGCAGCGTGACCTCGCAGTCTCCACCCGCGTTGAAGACCAGGAAGAGCTGGTCGGAACGCTCGTCGTCGACAGACTTGCAAAGGAAGAGCCCGAGCGTGCGCAACTCGTCATCCTGCCACGTGGCATCGTCCATGGCCGCCCCGTCCGGACGGTACCAACCGATCTCCACTGTACCGTCCTCGGCGGGTTCGCCCGTCAGGAACCGCTCCTGTCGAAGGGCGGGGTGAGCCTTGCGGAAGGCGATCGCACCCTTGCAGAATGCCAGGAACGGATCGTCCACGCCGCTCCAGTCGGTCCAGCCGATTTCGTTGTCCTGGCAATAGGCGTTGTTGTTGCCGCCCTGGCTGTTGCCGAGTTCATCGCCGCCAAGCAGCATCGGCACACCCTGGCTTAGCATCAGCGTCGCGATCATGTTGCGCCGGCGGCGATCGCGTGCGTCCCGGATACCCTGATCGTCCGTCGGGCCTTCCGCGCCCATATTGTGCGAGTGATTGTCGGAATGGCCGTCGCGGTTTTCCTCGCCATTGGCATCATTGTGCTTGTTGTCGTAGGAAACCGTGTCCATGAGGGTGAAACCGTCATGGGCGCTGAGAAGATTGACCGACGACGTTGCGCCGCGGTCTGAATGATTGAACTGCTGCGCAGACCCGGTAAGGCGTGCGGCGACGCCTGGCACGAGCCCGCCGTCGCCCTTCCAGAAGCGGCGGACGTCGTCGCGGTACTTGTCGTTCCATTCGCGGAATGGATGGGGAAAGCCGCCGACCTGATAGCCGCCGTCACCGACATCCCAGGGTTCCGCGATCAGTTTCACGCCTGACAGGATCGGGTCCTGCCGGATTGCGTCGAAGAAGGTCCCTTCGCGGTCGAATTCGATGTGCCGTGTACGGCCGAGCGTGCTGGCGAGGTCGAACCGGAAACCGTCGACATGCATCACGCCAACCCAGTAACGCAGGCTGTCCAGCACCATGCGCAGCACCATGGGATGCGCGATGTTGACCGTATTGCCCGTGCCCGTCGTATCGTAGGAGTGACGCGGATCGTCGGGCGAAAGACGATAGTAGCTGAGATTGTCGAGGCCGCGGAAGCTCAGGGTCGGGCCCCGCTCGGAACCCTCGGCGGTGTGGTTATAGACCACGTCCATGATCACCTCGATGCCGGCCGCGTGGAAGCGTTTCACCATCGTCTTGAATTCGGTGACGGCGCCCGCCGAAAGGAAGCGCGGTTGCGGGGCGAAGAACCCGAGCGTCTGGTAGCCCCAGTAATTGCGCAGGCCTTTTTCCAGGAGGAACCGGTCATCGGGGAAATACTGGATCGGCAGCAGTTCGATTGCGGAAATGCCGAGATCGACGAGATGTTCGATAACGGGATCGCTCGCCATGCCGAGGAAGGTGCCGCGCAGCTCATCCGGGACACCCGGATGGGTCATCGTCAGCCCGCGCACGTGCGTTTCGTAGATGATGGTCTCGGTCCATGGCCGGCGAATGGCGGAATCCCCGGCCCAGTCGAATTCCAGATCCTGCACCACGCCCTTGACCATGAAGGGCGCGCTGTCGCGATCATCGAAGGACAGATCCTCCTGGGGATCGCCGACCTTGTAGCCGTAGAGCGCATCGTCCCACTGGAGTTCTCCCATCACCTGCTGGGCATAGGGATCGAGCAGCAGCTTGTTGGGGTTGAAACGGTGCCCGGCCTTTGGATCGTAGGGCCCGTGGGCCCGGTAGCCGTAGACCGCGCCGGGCCGTAGTCCCGCGATGTAACCGGACCACACATCGCCCTCACGCTTCGGCAGCGCCAGACGCGCGGTCTCCTCTTTTCCATCATCGCTGAAAAGGCAAAGCTCGACCTGTTCCGCATGGGCGGAGAAGACCGCAAAATGCGTGCCCTCGCCCGTAAAGGCGGCCCCGAGCTCCGGTTTCATGAAATCGAGCTCGGAAAACGAATAACTCATGTCGTGTGTCCCCTTCATTCGGCCGGCGGCATCGCGGGGGAGTCAGGTGCCGCCCAGCGCGAAGTCCCGAGGAAGTTTAAATGTGCTCGTGTGCGGTTCTGCTGGAGGCAGTCGAAAGAGCGATGGTGCAACGCGAAAAGAGCGAGATTGTTCCGGAACCTTTAAGGCCGGCCCCGGTTGCAGCCCTGCCCTGAAACGAAAGGAAGGCTGCGATGTCACCATCACCGACGCGACGAACCTGGGGGCCGAGCATGATGGAGGATGGGCATGTAAGGTTTCGGCTGTGGGCGCCGGCCGAGGATAGGGTCACGCTCATTGCGGGCGGACATGAGATCGCCATGCACGCACAGGCGGATGGATGGCACGAAGTCGAGACCGACCTTGTGAAGCCCGGTTCCCCCTACCTTTACCGCCTGGCGGACGACAGTGAAATCGCTGATCCGGCCTCCCACGCCCAGCTGGCCGATGTTGAAGGCCCCTCGATCGTTACGGATCACGAAAGCTACGCCTGGCGCCACGCAGGCTGGAAAGGACGGCCCTGGGAAGATGCCGTCATCTATGAACTTCATATCGGCACGTTCACGCCGCAGGGGACCTTTCGCGCGGCGATAGACCACCTGCCGCACCTGCACGATATCGGCATTTCGGCCATCGAAATCATGCCGGTCGCCCATTTCTCCGGCCGGCGCGGCTGGGGCTATGACGGCGTGCTGCATTACGCGCCGCATCCCGCCTATGGCACGCCCGATGACCTGAAGGCGCTGGTCGATGCGGCGCACGACCATGGCATCATGGTGCTGCTCGACGTGGTCTACAATCACTTCGGTCCGGTCGGAAACATGTTGCACCGCATCGCGCCTCCCTTCTTCCACCCCGAACGCCACACGCCCTGGGGCGCGGCACTCGCCTTCGAACGGGAACCGGTACGGCGCTATTTCATCGACAACGCGCTGCACTGGCTGCTCGACTATCGCTTCGACGGCCTGCGCTTCGACGCCACCGAGGAGATCGTCGATGAAAGCAACCATCATGTGCTGCTCGAAATGGCCGCCACCATCCGGCAGACCGTGACCGACCGGCAGGTTCATCTCGTCGTCGAGGATCAGGCGAAACGCAAGAGCCTGCTGAACCGTGACGGCGGCAATGTCCATCATTACACGGCCGCCTGGAACGACGTGTTCCACCACGCGCTGCACATCATCGCCACCGGGGAAGACGGCGGCCACTATGCCAAATATCGTGATAACACCGATGACGTGCTGCGCCGGGCGACTGCCCGGGGCTTCGTCTCGGAGGATCGGGAAAGCGACCGGGTCGGCCCGTTGCCGCAAAAGCCGCTGCCGCAGCAGGTCAACGTCAATTTCCTGCAAAACCACGACCAGGTCGGCAACCGCGCCTTTGGCGAGCGCCTGCTGACGCTGACCGATCCCGCGCTGTACCGGGTGATGAGCGCGCTCCTGTTTCTGGCCCCGCCCGTGCCGCTGCTCTTCATGGGCGAGGAATTCGGTGAGCGCCGCCCATTCCACTTCTTCGCGGATTTCGATGGCGAGCTTGCCGAAGCGACACGCGCGGGCCGTATCGACGAAGCCGAGAATTTCGGCGGCCTGTCCGATGGGAAGACGGCGGACGACCTGCCGGATCCGAACGACGAGCAGACCTTCCTCGCGTCAAAGCTCGACTGGAACCATGCCGCATCGCCGGAAGGGCAGCGGCATGGCGCGTTCGTACGCTCTCTCATCCGGCTTCGACAGGCAAAGATCAGGCCGCTGCTCGCCGAGGGCGAAGCGCCTGAACCGTCCATCCTCGCTTCAGACCCCGGAACTCTCGCGATAGACTGGCACTTTGCCGAAAAAACCCTCTCCATTCGCGCGAACCTCACCCACGACAAACGGAACTGGCCATCCTCGTCAGGCGAGACGGTTTTCGAAATTCCGGCTGTTGGTGACGCCGGTCCTTCCATTGCCGTCTCGATCCGCCCGACGTGACAGAACGGGAACCAAACCCCCGGTTGATCTGTTTACATCGGGAATTCGAGCACGAGGCCGCCATGCAGATCCACGAGATCATGAGTCGTCACATCCACCTCGTCCGGCCGGAGGAAACGTTGCAGTCTGCCGCGAGTATCATGGCTGAGTGCGATGTCGCCTTTCTGCCGGTGGTTGATGCAAGCGGCCTCGTGGGCACGTTGACCGATCGGGATGTGATCCTGAGGGCCGTCGCCCCCGGCTTGAATGCCGAAGCCACCCTCGTCTCCGACATCATGACGACGGATATCACCTACTGTTTCGATGACGAGTCCGCCCGTACCGTATTGGCCAACATGCAGGCGCTGCATCTGCGCCGGATCGCCGTGCTCGACCGGCAGAACCGGTTGGTCGGCGTCGTTTCGCGGACGGATTTCGCCCGACACGGCCTCTAGAAGCAGGCGGAACCAAGCGGACCTGCACGCGTTTCAGGCCGCCCATCCGGCGTTCCCATCCGGCGATCAAGGACAGCATGACCCGCCTTCTCTCGACCTATCGCCTCCAGTTCCGCAACGGCATGACCCTCGGCAAAGCCGTCCGGCTCGTGCCCTATCTCCATGCGCTCGGCATCAGCCACCTTTATGCATCTCCCTTGATGACGGCGGTCAGCGGCTCCACCCATGGCTATGACGCCACGCGGGTGGATGAAATCGATCCCACACTTGGCGGTATCGACGCCCTGCGGCAGCTCGCGGCCGAACTCCATGCACACGACATGGGCCTGATCCTCGACATCGTGCCGAACCACATGGCCGCAAGCCTGGAAAACCCCTGGTGGCGCAGCCTTGTCCTCTGGGGCTCGGAAAGCCCCTTCGCGCGCCACTTCGACATCGACTGGACGGAGAAACTCACCCTTCCCTTCCTCGGCAAGGACTTCGCCGAGGAATTGGCGGATGGAACGATAACGCTCGCGCTGGAGCCCGGTTGCGACGCTCTGGCGCTTCGCTATCACGATAGCTACTACCCTCTTCATCCCGATACCTACCCACATGTGCTGGACGCAGCCGACGCATTTTTCACCAGCGCCACGCCTTCCACGAACCCGCAGGGGCGAGCGATCCTTTCCGACGTTCTCGCATCCGGGTCCGCGCGCGCCGATCTTGAGGCGCAGCTGGCCACCGTCGCATCCGACCCCGCCCGCATCGCCACCGTCCACGATGCGCAGCCGTGGCGGCTGGTGAACTGGAAGACGGCGAGCGAAAACCTCAGCTACCGGCGCTTCTTCGAGATCGCCGGCCTTGCCGGCCTGCGCGTCGAGGACAACAGGGTGTTCGAGGACAGTCACCGCCTCATCCTGGACCTCGTTCGCGACGGCACGGTCGACGGTCTGCGGATCGATCATATCGACGGCCTTGCGGATCCGCGCGGTTATCTCGAGCGTCTGCGTGCGGAAGTCGGACCTGATGTCGTCATCCTGGTCGAGAAAATTCTGGAACGGCAGGAGCACCTCCCCTCCGACTGGCCGATAGCCGGCACGACAGGCTACGAATTCATCACGGCGCTGGCCGACGCCTTTGCCGACGAGAAGGAAGGCGGGCGACTGGCCGCAGCGTTCAACGCACTGAAGAGCGATGACGACCGGCATGCCTATTCGGATGAGATGTATGCCTGCAAGCGGCAGATGCTGGCCGATAATTTCCGCGGCGAAGTGCGCCGCCTCGGCAGACTTGCCAAGCGCGTGGCCGACCGCTTGAACGCCGATTTCTCGCGGAGCGCGCTGACCGAGGCGATCTGCGCGGTGATCATCGCCTTGCCGGTCTATCGCATCTATCTCGCATCCGGGCGAAGCATCGATCCACGCGATCATGACATCCTGGCAACGGCGCGGTGCGAAGCGCAGGTCCGCGCGCGCCCGGAAGTGCGCGAGGCGATCGACCTCATCTGGGAACTGCTGACCGATGAGAAGACCTGCGAAAAGATACCGGACTGCATCGAATTCCGCACTCGCTTCCAGCAATTGACCGGGCCGATCATGGCCAAGGCGCTCGAGGACACCCTGTTCTACCGCGAGAATGCCTTTATCGCCCTCAACGAGGTGGGCGGCGATCCGGGACACCCTCCGGGGGGACCGGCTGCATTCCACGCAGCGATGCAGGATCGCGCCGGGGCCTGGCCGCTCGGCCTCTCCGCAACCTCCACGCATGACACGAAACGCGGGGAAGATGCGCGCGCGCGCCTCTATACATTGAGCGAGGCGCCCGAAGAATGGGTGGCGGCGATGCAGCGCTGGCGCGCCCTCCCGCACCACGAAGGGACAGCACCCGCAGCCGATATACAATGGCTGATCCATCAGGCCCTTGCCGGTACATGGCCGATCGATGGACGCGATGACCGCGCCGCGATGGCGGCGCTGCCGGAGCGCATGAAGGCCTATGTCGAGAAGGCGCTTCGCGAGGCGAAGCGACAGACGAACTGGAGCGAGCCGGATCCCGACTATGAGGCGAGCGTCACCGGTTACGTGGAGAACCTGCTGTCGGACACGGCATTCATCAAGGACTTCACGCAGACGCTTTCGCCCTTCATCGATGCGGGACTGTCCAATGCGCTCGCCCAGACCCTGGTGAAGCTGACGGCTCCGGGCGTTCCTGATATCTATCAGGGAAGCGAACGCAGCGATTTCTCGTTGGTCGATCCGGACAACAGGACAACGCTCGCGATAGAGCCCCTGCGCATACCCTCGAAGCCCGTCCCTTCGCGAACCCATTTTGCCGACTACAAACAATGGCTGACGGCTAAGGTGCTTGGCTGCCGCATGCGGTTTGCAGAGGTCTTTCACGGCCGATACGAAGCACTCGAGCTTTCGGACGGCGGGCATCAAGCCTTGGCATTCCTGCGCGGAAACACGGAGGCCTTTGCCATCACCGTGGTTCCGCGCCTCGCTTTCGGAAAGATGAGTGCGGAAACACTGTGTCTCTCAGAGGCTGCGATCCGCGATATATCGCTTGCGATTCCGCCCGCATTCGAAGGCCGCACAGTCCGCTCGGTCCTGGATGACCGAACCTTGACACTCGGCAGCGCGCTGCCGCTTTCGGACATTCTCCGTACGGATCCGGTCGCGCTTCTGATCTCCGCGTAACATCACGCGATAGCCGGGTGCCGAGCAGGTCAGCCCTTGGCGAAGAGCTGGACGAGATCCACCGCGCCCGTCTCGGGCGAGCCGAGCTGAAGATGGCTTTCGATATGGCGCAGATGCAGCGTCATCATCCACGCCGCCTTTTCGGCATCCCGCGTGTGGAAAGACCCGACAATGGCCGCGTGGTCGTCGTCGCGACAGTTGCTGACGCCGGGCGCCCCGAAGATCCCGATGATCAGCGACGTCCGCGTCACAAGTTCCTTCATCGTGCGCAGGAGAACGGCGTTGCCGGCGATCTGCGCCATCAGGGTATGAAACTGGCCGGACAGGCGGATGGCATCATGCCGGTGCCGCTCCTTGTGGGCGACATATTCCATTTCGAGATGCCGGTTGAGCTGCGCGATATCCTCATCCGTCGCGCGCTGGACGGCGAGGCGGGCGATGTTGGGCTCCAGCGCCAGGCGCGCCTCGAACACCTCACGCGCCTGCTCGGCGGTCGGCGACGCGACGAAGGCGCCGCGATTGGCGTGCAGTTCCACGACTTCGCGGCTCGCGAGCAGAAGCAGGCTGCGGCGAATGCGCATGCGTCCGACGCCGAACGCCTCGCACAGCGCGGACTCGGAGAGCTTCGTTCCCGGGGGCAATCTCTGCTCGATCACCGCTTCGAAAATGCGATCGACGATATCGCCCTCGTCGATCTCGTCCGCTTCGACCAGGTCGTCCCTGTCTACATTCACCACCGATTTCACCTCATGCGCCTCGGGATCGCATATCTCTAAATAGGTCCGATTTGGTTCACCAACAAGCGTCCATTTCGTCAACACCGCGTCATATGATTTGTTTACACCCACTTGACAAGATTGTTAACAATACGCTCAATGTTCAGGCCAAGGCCGAGCAGGACCGCCATTTGCGGCCCGCTTGCCGATAGAAAATAATCAATGGCCCAGAGGAAGAACATCATGCACAAGCGTACATTCCTGAAATTTTCCGCCCTCGCCGCAGCGACCGTCCTGTCAATGCCGCTGATGGCCCATGCCGAAAACGCCACCTTGAAGATCGGCTTCGTCGGCGTCACCTCCGGCCCGGCTGCGGCCTGGGGTATCTCCAACCAGCGCTCCATGGAGACGCGTGCCGCCTGGCTGAACGAACTCGGCGGCGTGAAGATCGGCGACAAGACCTACAACATCCAGATCGTGCCCTTCGACGACCAGAAGGACCCGAAGCGCGCCATCGCCGGAATGGAGAAGATGGCACAGGACGGCGTGCATTATGTCGTCGGCCCGAACGTCGATGACGGCGCGGCCGCCGTTCGCCCGGTCGCCGAGCAGAACGGCATCATGTATTTCCCCTACGCCTTCCCCAAGGAACTCTTCACCGCGCCGGCATCCAATGCGATCCTCGGCATGGTGGCGAACTACCAGTCCGGCCCGGCGATCTACAAATACCTCAAGGAAAACAAAGGCGTGAAGAAGGTGGCCTTTGTCGCCGCCAACGAGTCCGATCCGCTCAGCCAGCGTGAATCCGGCATTGCAGCCGCACAGGCGCTGGACCTCGAAGTGGTGTCCGGCAATGTGACCTACCAGGTGGATACGACGGACTTCACGCCGGTCTTGCTGCCCGTCATCCAGGCTTCGCCGGACCTGCTCGTGCTCTCGGGCGTCTCTCCCGCCAACGCGCCGCAGCTCATCCGTTCCGCCCGCGAACTGGGCTATACCGGCTTCATTTCTACGGAGACGGGACAGGATGCCACGGTTCTGCAGGAAGGTGCCGGCGAGCTTGCCGAGGGCTTCATCTCGGTCGGCGGCGCATCCACGCCGGAACTCGCCAGCGATACGATGAAGGAATTCGTCGACCGCTACACCAAGATGTTCGGCGAGTACAACGACGAGTCCAATACCAAGGTCTATGCCCTCGAATACATCATCGAAACGCTGAAGGCGAACCCGGCGGCAATCGACAATGTCGAGGAATACAAGAAGACCATGGACACGTTCGAAGCCGCCAACCCCTTCATGAAGGGCGACGCTAAGCTGAAATATGTCGGCATGACCTCCTTCGGCCAAAAGCGTCAGGTTTCCGTTCCGCTCGTCGTCAACGAATTCAAGGGCGGCAAGTTCGAAACGCTGTTCGTCGGCCAGGTCGACTGATCAGAGCCCAGGCATCCCAAGAACGGGACCCGGAGCGCACGCGCAGTCCGGCCGGGTCCCACCTTGCCTGAACCTTCCATTGGAGGCTCACGATGGAACAGATAATCGCTAACGGTCTGTACCTGGGCGCGCAATACGCGCTGATCGCCCTCGGCCTGACCCTGATCTTCTCGCTGATGAACGTGCTGAACTTTGCCCATGGGCAGATGTACGTCTTCGGCGGCTTCGTCACCTATACGGTCGTGGTGCAGCTCGGCTTGCCCTTCATCGTCGGCCTCTTCGCTTCGGCCATCGTGCTGGCGATCATGGGCGCCGCCATCGAGAAATTCCTCTTCGCGCCGGTCATCCGACGTTCCAAGCGCGATGAATCGACCATGTTGCTTGCGGCCGGCATCGCCTTCTTCCTCGATGCCGTCATCCTGCTCGCCTTCGGCGAAAAGCAGCGCGGCGTGCCGAAGATCGTCAACGGCGTGTTCAACTGGGACATGCGCATCATCATGCCCTACGACCGTATCCTGATCGGCGTCCTCGCCATCCTGCTGATCGTCGTCTTCATCGGCTTCATGAACTATTCGCGCACCGGCCGCGCCATGCGTGCGCTGGCGCAGGACAAGATGGCCGCCCAGCTCATGGGCGTGAATGTCGCGCGCTATTCCATGATCGGCTTTGCGCTCGGCGCCATGCTCGCCGGCCTCGTCGGCGGTCTGCTCGTCACCATCACCGGCGTCAATCTCGGCATGGGCGGACCGACGTCCGTCAAGGCCTTCCTCATGATCATGATCGGCGGCGCCGGCGTCATTTCGGGCGCGATCGCCGGCGGCTTCATCCTCGGCATGATGGAAAGCGTGGGCCTGACCGTGCTCTCGGCCTATGGCGACATCACCTATCTCGTCATCTTCGCCACGCTGATGGTGTTCCTGGCCGTCCGCCCGCAGGGGCTGATGGGCAAGCCGTGGGGTTGAGACCATGAACGCGAAAAAACTCCTCGGCTTCGCCGCCTTCCTTCTCGCCGTCTTCGTGCTGGTGCCGCTCATCATCAAGGCGACCGGACGGTCGGATTTCTACTACACCCTCACCTCCGTCGCCCTTCTCTCCGTCGGTGCCGCCGGTGTCTGGCTGACCTTCTATATCGGCCGCATCAATATCGGCCAGGGCGCCTATGCGCTGGTGGGCGGCTATGTCTCGACCATTCTCGTCACGCAGGCCGGCGTCTCGTTCTGGCTGACATTGCCGCTGGCCGGCCTGTTCTGCGCGCTGATCTCGGTCCTGATCGGCCTGCCGATCCTGCGCCTGCGCGGCGTCTACTTCGCCATGGTGACGCTGGTGCTGACAGAAGTCGCGCGGCTCACGGCGCTTGCTCTGCCGATCACCAATGGCGCCAAGGGCATCACGTCCATTCCGCTGCCGGGCGAGTTCTCGCTCTTCGGCATCACGATCATCCCGGCCTTCGGCTCGCTCGCCAATCCGCGTTTCGGCTTCTACATCATGGCCGTCGTGCTGATGATCATCACCTATCTGGTGCTCTGGCGCATCGTGAACTCCAGGCTTGGCCACCTCTGCCGCAGCCTCCAGCAGAACGAGGAACTTTCGGCGTCCATCGGCGTCAACACGGCCTATCTTCGGGTGCTCGCCTATGCGATCTCCTCGTTCTTCGGCGGCATCGCGGGCGCCATGTTCGCCTCCATCGCCCAGTCCATCTACCCGTCGTCCTTCGTGGTCGCGGACAGCGTGAACTTCATGCTCTACTGCTTCCTCGGCGGCCTCGGTTATGTCTTCGGCCCGATGCTCGGAACGCTGCTGCTCTATTTCGGCTGGGACCTGCTGTCGATCGCCCGCGAATACCAGCTTCTCATCTATTCCGGCATCATGATCCTGCTCATGCTGGTCCTGCCGAACGGTGTCCTCAGCCTTCTCGACAAGAAGGAGGGCCGCGCATGAGCCCGATCCTGCAAATCAAGAACATCACCAAGCGCTACGGCGGCCTGACGGCGGTCAACGACGTCTCCTTCGACGTCAACAAGGGCGAGATCCTTTCGGTCATCGGCCCGAACGGCGCCGGCAAGTCGACGCTGTTCAAGCTGATCTCCTCCTTCGTGCCGGCGACATCGGGCGAGGTCATCTTCAACGGGGAGCGCATATCGAGCCTCGCCCCGCACAAGGTGGCCCGCATGGGCGTCGTGCGGACCTTCCAGGAAACGACGATCTTCCGCTCGATGACGGTGCGCGAAAACATCATCGTTTCCCACCATCTGCGTTCGAAGGCGAGCCTCCTCGGCTTCTTCCTCGGCACGAAACAGGCGAAGGAGGACGAGGACGCCTTCGCCGCCTCGGCCGACGATATCGTCGACTTCCTCGGCCTTCAGGCCATCCGCAACGAACTCGCCTCCAACCTGCCGCAGGGGCATCTGCGTGCACTCGGCATGGCCATCGGCCTTGCCACCGATCCGAAGGTCATCCTGCTGGATGAACCCTTCGCCGGCATGAACCACGACGAGACCATGAAGATGGTCGCGCTCGTGCGGCGCCTGCGCGACGAACGCGGCGTCACCGTGCTGCTCGTGGAGCACGACATGCCTGCGGTCATGAAGATCAGCGACCGGATCGTGTGCATCAATTTCGGCCAGAAGATCGCCGAAGGCACGCCCCAGGAAATCCGGGAGAACGAGCAGGTCATCGAGGCCTATCTCGGCTCCGAAGATGCGGCGATCGGGATGTAAGCCATGACGAACATATTGAGCGTTGAAAACATCGAACTCTATTACGATCACATCTATGCGCTGAAAGGCGTTTCCATCGATGTGGCCGAAGGCGAGACCGTCGCGCTGATCGGCGCGAACGGTGCGGGCAAGTCCTCGATCCTGCGGGCAATCACCGGGCTTCGGCCCCTCAAGTCCGGGCGGATCCTCTATCAGGGCGAACGGCTCGATGGCGCATCGGCGTCGGACATCGTCCGCCGGGGCATTTCCATGGTGCCGGAAGGCCGCCGCGCCTTTCCGCTGATGTCGGTGAAGGACAATCTCCTGATGGGTGCCTTTACCCGCACCGACAAGGCCGAAATCGAACAGACCCTGGAAAGCGTGCTGACGCGGTTTCCGCGGCTGCGCGAACGGTATCACCAGCAGGCCAGCACCATGTCCGGCGGCGAACAGCAGATGATGGTGATCGGTCGCGCCCTGATGGCCCGTCCCAAGCTCCTGCTTCTGGACGAACCGTCGCTCGGTATCGCCCCGAAGCTCGTGCAGGATATTGCGCGCGCAATCGTCGCGATCAGCCGCGACGAGAAGGTTTCCATCCTCCTCGTCGAGCAGAACAGCCGCATGGCGCTGTCCATCTCCAATCGCGCCTACGCGCTTTCCACCGGATCCATCGCGCTGTCAGGCAATTCCAGGGAACTGATGAACGACGACCGCATCAAGGCTGCCTACCTGGGAGGCGAACTCTGACATGAAAATTCTCGTCATCAATCCCAACACGACCGCTTCGATGACGGCGCATATCGGGAAGGCGGCGCGTGCCGCCGCCTCTCCCGGCACGCAGGTGACCGCGATCAATCCCGTCCACGGCCCCGTTTCGATCGAAGGCTATTTCGATGAGGCGATGAGCCTGGCCGGCCTGCTCGACGCGATCCGCCGCAACCCGGATTGCGATGCGGTCGTCATCGCCTGTTTCGACGACACCGGCCTCGACGCCGCCCGCTGCCTGACCGACAAGCCGGTGATCGGCATCGGCGAGGCCGCCTATCATTTCGCGTCGATGATCTCGAACAAGTTCACCGTCGTGACTACGCTGGCCCGCTCGGTGCCGGCGCTGGAACACAATCTCGCCCGCTACGGACTCGATGTGCGTTGCGCCCGCGTGCGCTCCTCGGAAGTCGCCGTGCTGGAGCTCGAACAGCCCGGCTCCAACGCCCGCCAGAAGATCAGCGCCGAGATCGGGCTGGCCATCGGCGAAGACCGCGCAGAGGCGATCGTGCTCGGCTGCGCCGGCATGGCGAGCCTCGCGGCGGATCTTGCCGCCGAACATGGGCTTCCCGTTCTCGACGGCGTGTCCTGCGCGGTGAAACTGGCCGAAGCGATGGCCGGCCTCAATATCCGCACATCCCGCCTCGGCGGTTATGCCCCGCCGCCGCCCGCCAAGCTGGCGGGTGTTTTCCCCACCGTGGCCAGCTAGGCGTCATCCCGCCACGCATCCCCGAAATCACCGAAGGCGGTCCATCCGCCATCGACCGGCAGGACGGCGCCGGTAATGCCCGACGCTGCCGGCGACGCGAGAAAGGCCACGGCCGCCGCCACTTCCTGTGCGGCGATCAACCGGCCGATCGGCGTGCGTCGGCGCAGCGTCGGCAGGTCGATGCGCCCCGCATCGGCGAGCGTGCGGACAAGCGCCGTTTCCACGAAGGCCGGCGCGACCGCATTGACCCGCACGCCCCTGCCCGCCCATTCGCAGGCCATGGCCCGTGTCATGGCGACGATGCCGGCCTTGGCGGCGCCATAGGCGTTGCGCTTCGGCAGTCCGGTGATCCCTGCGATGGAGGACAGGTTGACGATGGCGCCCGATCCTCGCGCAACCATGCCCCTGCCGACCTCGCGCGACATCAGGAAGGTGCCCGCCAGATGCACGTCGAGCACCTTGCGGAAGGCGTCGATGCCCTGCTCCAGCGTCGGCAGGTGGCTATCGCCGATGCCCGCATTGTTGACGAGAACGTCGAAGGGTGCGGCGGACGCCGCCGCAATCGCATGCGCCTCGTCGGTGATGTCGCAGGCAAGGCCCCGATGTCCCTCACCCAGCGCGAGTGCCCGCGCCGCCGCCTTCTCACCGTCGAGATCGGCGATGGTGACGCGATAGCCGGCATCCGCCAGCGCCTGGACTATGGCAAGCCCGATGCCATCGGCGCCGCCGGTGACGAGCGCGTGTTTTTCCTCACGCATAGCCGGGCCTCGGCACCAGGCCCATCAGCGTCTGCGACAGTCCCCCATCGACCACAATGTCCTGCCCGGTGACATAGGAGGCACGCGGCGAGGCGAGGAACAGGGCGACATCCGCCATGTCCTTCGGCTCGGCGATCCGCCCGAGCGGCACCATGGCCTCCCGCTTCGCCTTCACCTCCGCATCGCGATAGAAGGGTTCGGAGAGGGGCGTTCGCACGAGGCCGGGGCTGACGGTGTTGGAACGGATCCCATTCGGACCCCATTCATAGGCAAGTTGGCGCGACAGCATCAGGATCGCCGCCTTGGAGGCCGAATAGGCGCCGCTCGCCGGCTGCGGATGCGTGCCGGCAATGCTCGCCACATGGACGAGCGTGCCGCTGCCGCGCGCGATCATGCGCCTGCCGAAGGCTTGCGCGGCCGCGAGATAGCCATTGAGATTGACCGAAAGCATGGCCGACCAGTCGGCCTCGTCCACGCTTTCGAGCGGGCCCGGCCGCAGGATGCCGGCATTGTTGACGAGAATGTCGGCCCCGCCTTCCGCCTCAACCGCCTCCGCAGCGGCGGCGATCTCGTCGCCTTTGGAGAGGTCGCAGGACAGCACGAAAGCGCCGTTGCCGAGTTCGTCCGCAAGCTCCCGGATGCGCTCCTCGGTGCGGTCGAGCAGCACGACACGCACGCCCTCGGCCGCAAAGGCCCGCGTCAGAGCCTGGCCGATCCCGCCTCCCGCGCCGGTGATGACGGCGGTCTTTCCATCCAGTCCAAGCCAGCTCATGCGGCTTCCTCCCTGTTCGTCGCATCGGGCGCGATGCCCGCAAGGTAGCGGCCGGTGATCCAGCCGAAGGTCATGGCCGGGCCGAGCGTGATGCCGGCGCCGGGATAGTTGCCGCCCATGATCGACGCGCGGTCGTTGCCGACGGCGAACAGGCCGGGGATGACGGCCCCCGCGCGATCCAGCACTTCGCCGGGCACGGTGGTCTTCAGGCCATCGAAGGTGCCGAGATCGCCCATCTCCAGCTTCACCGCATAGAACGGCCCCTGTTCAACGGGCGCAACGCAGGGGTTCGGCTTGTTTTCGGGATCCGCGAGATAGCGGTTGAACGAGGTCTCGCCGCGATGGAACGCCTCGTCGCGCCCCTCCCGGGCACCGCGGTTGAAGTCGGCCACCGTCGCCTCCAACGCGGCGGGCTCGATGCCGCAGGCCTGCGCGAGCTCTGCCAGCGTGCGGCCCTTCTTGAGATAGCCGGAGCGCAGCCAGAGGGAGAGCGGCATCGGCGCGGGCTTGGCATGGCCGAGGCCGTATTTTCGGATCGTACGGTGATCGCAAATCAGCCAGGCGGCGGCCTCACCCGAGGCGATCATCGCAGCCCCCACATCGTGATAGCTCTCGCTCTCGTTGGTAAAGCGCTTGCCGTTGGAAAGCACGGCGATCATGCCCGGCTTGTAACGGTCGAGCAGATGCGGAAAGACACCCTTTCCCGGCACGCGGCTGACCGGCATCCAGGCTGCGGGTTGGGGAAATTCCGCATCGAAGGCGCCGCCCGCCGCCTCGCCAAGACGGATCCCGTCGCCGGCATTGCCCTCCGGCACCGGCGAATAATGCCCCGCCTGACCAGACCTCAGATGGGCATAGACATCGGCCCGTCGGGCGAGATCCTGCGCATAGCCGCCGCAGGCCAGCACCACGCCACGCCGGGCGATGATGGTGCCCGGTTCGGCGCCACCCACCTCCGCGCCCGTCACGCGGTCGGCCTCCTTGACGAGACGAAGAGCCGGCGTTTCCGTCAGAATCGGGATACCGAGATCGAAGCAGCTCTTGGCAAGCCGGGCGGCGAGCGCATTGCCGCTCGTGACCTGCACACCACGCCCATAGCGCGCCACCTCGCCCGCATGGGCGGCAAGCCGCTTCAGCACATAGGTGAACGACGTCAGCGATTTCGTGGCATTGAAGAAGTGCTTGATGTCCGCATTGGACGAATTGAACATCATGCCCATGAAGGTGATGGTCGAGAGCGGTGGGCGCAGGCGCTTCAGGTTGTCACCAAGCGCGCTCGTGTCGAAGGCTTCTGCAAGCACGGAGCGCCCGACATCCGCGCCGCCATCCACCGTCGGATGGTAATCCGGGTAGAGCGTCGGCACGAATTTGACTGTGGTCTGCCTCTCAAACCAGTCGAGCATCTTCGGCCCGGCATCGAGGAAGGCATCGACGGCGTCCTCATCGAACCAGTTTCCCGTCTCCGCCTTCATGTAGCGGCGTGCGGCCTCGCGTGTGTCGGCGGGATTGTTGACCTTGCCGTGGCGATTGCCGGGTATCCAGAGAACGCCACCGGAGAAAGCGGTGGTTCCGCCGAACACCGGCTCCTTCTCGATGACGATGACGGAGAGACCATGTTTCTTCGCGACGATGGCCGTGGCGAGACCGCCGGCACCCGAGCCTATGACCAGCACGTCGCAGACGCGCCCCCTCTCCTCAAGCCGCTCCATCGGTTCCTCCCTGTCATGAATGGCAGGACATCTTGCTACGCTGCGGCCCGGGCCGAACCAATGGACGCACCCGTGGAATTGTTGCACAATTCAATCGGGAGAAACCGGGGAGGAGAAATGGCGAACGGCACCGGGCGCAGCATTCCGCACTATTATCTCTATGGCGATCAAGGCGCGGACGTCGAACTCGACTTCCTGCACGTCGAGCCGATCCGCGACCGCAGCGGCCCCAACGATTGGAGAATTCGTCCGCATTCCCACCCCGATCACATGCAGGTTCTTCTGGTGAAAAGCGGCGGCGGCTCCATCCGCATGGAAGAACAGGTGCTGTCGATCCCCGCCCCCGGCATCCTCGTCGTGCCGGCCGGGATCGTGCACCAGATCGACTTCAACCCCGGCACCGACGGCTTCGTCGTCACCGCCGCGCTCGGCTGCCTCAAGGCCGCCTCGGCATCGGATGCGCGCCTGGCGCACGCATCGGAACGGCCGGCCGTCTATCCGCTGGAGGGCACCGGCGTTTCCATACCCGCCGTCATGGAAACCTTCGAATGGATGCACCGCGAGTTCATCTGGTCGGCACCCGGCCGACGCACGGCCATCATGGCGCAGTTCATGCGCGTGCTCGTCGTGGTGCTGCGGCTGAATGTCTCCCATGACGATCCGGGCATTGCCGCACCCGACCGCGACTACGACCTCCTCGTTCGCTATCGGGGCCTGCTTGAGGAGCATTTCCGCAACGAACGCTCGCTGGCCTTCTATGCCGGCGATCTCGCCGTCACGCCGGCGCGCCTGAACGCGGCCTGCAAGGCCCGGGCCGGCAAGACGGCCTCCGACCTCCTCTATGAGCGCATCGTGATCGAGGCGAAACGTTACCTCGTCTATACCGAAAGCAGCGTAGCGCAGGTGGCGCATCTCACGGGCTTCGACGATCCCGCCTATTTCAACCGCTTCTTCACCCAGCGCGTCGGCCTCTCGCCCGGGGCGTTCCGCAAACAGGCGCTGCACCACGACAGCTGACGGCCTACCGGGTATCGTCCAATCTTTCCGACGCTCCGTCCATTTCCCAAATCGGTCCCCATGGTCAGTTTGCGCACCATGGGAGACAGACATGATCCATGAGTGGCGAAGCTACCGCCTGAAATCGGGCGCAGTGGGCGATTACCTTCCACTGCTGGCCGACGAGGGACTGCCGCTGGTCACGCGGCACCTGCCGCTTGCCGGCTACTGGCTGGGCGAGACCGGTCCGCTCAACACCATCCACCACCTCTGGTCCTATGCCGACTGGGCCGAGCGCGAGGCCTGCCGCGCGTCGCTCGCCACCGAGGCGGCCTGGGTTGAAGGCTTCATTCCCAAGGCCTTCGCGCTGGTGGAGGAGCAGGAAAACCGCTTCCTTCAAACGGTCGCATCCTCCGCTGCCTTCGAGGCCGTCGTTGCGGACAGGCGAAAGCCACGTCCGGCGCGGGCGGCGGGCGCGCCGCTCTTCGCCCCGGTCTGCGCCGCGCTTGTGTCCGGCGAGCCGATCGACGGCGCGGTTGCGACATGGACGGTGATTTCCGGCCGGGCGGCGGGCTCCCTCTCGCTTCTGCCCCGCAGCCCCGATCCCGTTCCGTCCATCCCTCTGGCGGGGGGCAGCAGCCATATCGTGCTGCGCCCGCTTGCCTTTTCACCGCTGTAATTCGGGAGCGAACGCACCATGCGTCATCAGGTCGTCATCATCGGCGGCGGGCCTTCGGGCCTGTTGTTGTCTCTTCTTCTGCGTCGCAAGGGGGTGGATGCTGTCGTGCTGGAACAGCGCACCCGCGCCTATGTGCTCGCCCGCATCCGGGCGGGCGTGCTGGAGCAGGGCCTCTGCGACCTGCTGCGCGAGGCCGGTGTCGGCAAGCGGCTGGATGCCGAGGGCTTCGTGCACGGCGGGACGCTTCTTGCCGCCCATGGCAAGCAGGTCCATATCGATTTCAAGGCCCTGACCGGCAATTCCGTGACGATCTACGGCCAGACGGAAGTCACGCGCGACCTCTATGACGAACTGGACCGCACCGATGCGCCGATCTACCACGAGGCGGAAGGCGTGGAGATTCACGGTGCCGATAGCGACGCGCCCTATGTGACCTTCACCCATGGCGGAACGAGCCATCGCATCGACTGTGATTACATTGCCGGCTGCGACGGCTTCCACGGCGTCAGCCGCAGGACGATCCCCGAGACGACGCGCCGCGACTATGAGCACATCTATCCCTTCGGCTGGCTCGGCATTCTCTCCGAAACGAGACCGCTGCAGCACGAACTGGTCTATGCCGGCTCGGACCGCGGTTTTGCGTTATGTTCCATGCGCAATGCCCATCTCAGCCGCCACTACCTGCAAGTGCCGCTGACGGACAAGCCGGACGACTGGAGCGACGACGCCTTCTGGGCGGAACTGCGCCGCCGCCTGCCGGCGGACCTGGCGGAAAGCCTGGAAACCGGCCCCTCGATCGAAAAATCCATCGCGCCGCTCAGAAGCTTCATCTCGGAGCCGATGAGCTGGGGAAGGCTGTATCTGGCCGGCGATGCCGCCCATATCGTGCCGCCGACTGGCGCCAAGGGCCTGAACCTTGCCGCCTCCGATGTCTATTACCTGTCGCGGGCGCTGATTGCCCACTATGCCGGCGACGATCATCATCTTACATCCTATTCCGCCACGGCGCTCGCCCGCGTCTGGAAGGCCTCCCGGTTCTCCTGGGCGATGACGCGGATGCTGCATGTCTTCCCGGACGAAGGCGAATTCCTTCGCCGCATGCAGGGGGCGGAAATGGACTATCTCGCAGGCTCGCAGGCCGCCCAGACGGCGCTCGCCGAGAACTATGTCGGCCTGCCCTACTGATCAGGCCAGCATCGATGCAAGTTCGGCCTGCCGCTTCAAGAGCGCCGGCAGGTAGCGCTCGACGATGGCCGCCATCGGCTCCGCGGTCGCGGCAAGGCCGACATTGAGCGCGGCGATCGTTTTGCCGCGCGACGTGCGCAACGGCACAGCGATGGAGCGTAGGCCGGTTTCCACCTCCTGATCGATAGTCGCGAAGCCGAGCCGGCGCACATCCTCCAGCGCCGCCATCAGCGCGGACATGTCCGTCACCGTGCGCTCGGTGCGGGCCACGCGCGGCGAGGCCTCCAGCAGCGCCCGCGCCTCTTCCTCTGCGCGCGCGGCGAGCAGCACGCGCCCCATCGATGTGCAATAGGCCGGCAGTCTCGAACCCGGCATCAGCGCGATGGACATCACCCGCTGTTGGGCGGCGCGGGCCACATAGACGATTTCCCATTCGTCGAGGATCGATACCGACGTGCTCTGGCCGATCTCCTCCGACAGACGGTCGAGCGTCGGCTGGACGATGCGCGGCAGCGGCATGGTGGCAAGACAGCCCGTGCCGAGGCGCAGGATACGCGGGGTGACCGTGAAGAACTTGCCGTCATAGGCGGCATAGCCGAGTTCGGAAAGCGTCAGCAGACAGCGCCGCGTGGTGGCGCGGTCGAGCCCGGCGATGTCGGCCGCTTCGGCAATGGAAAGGCGCGGGCGCTCGGCGCTGAAAGCTTCGATCACCTTCAGCCCCTTGGCGAGGCCGCCCATCATGTCCCGTTCCTTCACCGTCATCGGCCTGCTCTGGTTTGTGCGATATTCGAACAAAAGTCATATAACGCACAAATTGATTGCCGTCGAACGCTTTTGCGCCTTTAGTCCCACGCGAAAACGATGGCTCATCGACCAGCCGTCGCATGGAGGTTTTAGACATGGACAAGACAATTGCGAGTGCGGCCGAGGCCGTCGCCGGGATCGGCGATGGCGCAACCGTCATGATCGGCGGCTTCGGCGGCTCGGGCGCGCCGATCGAGTTGATCCACGCCCTGATCGACAAGGGCCCGAAGGATCTGACCGTCATCAACAACAATGCGGGCAACGGCCGTATCGGCATTGCCGCGATGATCGATGCCGGTCTGGTGAAGAAGATGATCTGCTCCTTCCCGCGCTCGTCTGACCCTCGTGCCTTCACGGAAGCCTATCTCGCCGGCAAGGTGGAATTGGAGCTCGTACCGCAAGGCACGCTCGCAGAGCGCATCCGCGCCGGCGGCGCAGGCATTCCCGCCTTCTACACGCCAACGGGCTACGGGACGGAACTGGCCGAAGGCAAGGTCATCGCCGAATTCGATGGCCGGGCCTATGTGCAGGAGCGCTGGCTCAAGGCGGACTTCGCCATCGTCAAGGCGCATGTCGGCGACATCCACGGCAACCTCACCTACAACAAGGCCGCGCGCAATTTCAATCCGCTCATGTGCATGGCCGCGGCCAAGACCATTGCGCAGGTCTCGAAGATCGTTCCGCTCGGCGGCATCGACCCGGAGCATGTGGTGACACCGAGCATCTTCGTCGACGGCGTCGTCGAAATCGCCAATCCGCAACAGGAAGAAGTCCTCATCCGGTCGGGAGCCGTCTACGCATGACCGTCGAAACCACCGAAGACCTCAAGCTTTCCAACGCCCAGATCGCCTGGCGCGCGGCGCAGGACATTCGCGACGGCGCCTATGTCAATCTCGGCATCGGCTTTCCCGAAATGGTCGCGCGCTACCAGCCGCCCGGCCGGCAGGCCATTTTCCACACGGAGAACGGCATCCTCGATTTCGGCGAGCCGCCGGCCGAGGGTGAAGAGGACTGGGACCTGATCAATGCAGGCAAGAAGGCCGTGACGCTGAAGCCCGGCGCCGCCTTCTTCCATCACGCCGACAGTTTCGCCATGGTGCGCGGCGGCCATCTCGACGTCGCCATTCTCGGCGCCTACCAGGTCGCCCAGAACGGTGACCTCGCCAACTGGCGCGTCGGCTCCAAGGGCGTGCCCGCCGTCGGCGGCGCCATGGACCTCGTGCACGGCGCAAAGCAGGTCTTCGTCATCACCGAACACGTCACCAAGGACGGCAAGCCCAAGCTGGTGGAAGCCTGCACCTTCCCGCTGACCGGCGTCGGCTGCATCACGCGCGTCTATACCAGCCTCGCCGTGATCGACATCGTGGACGGCCGCTTCGTGCTGCGCGAAAAGCTGCCGGGCCTCTCCTTTGAGGATCTCCAGGCCAAGACCGGCGCAAAGCTGCACACCGATGGCCCCGTCGCCGACCTCGTCGCCCCGGAACTGTGAGGATATCTAGATCATGACCGACGTCTTCATCTGCGATTACATCCGCACCCCCATCGGCCGTTTCGGCGGTGCGCTGTCCTCCGTGCGCGCCGACGATCTCGGCGCCCTCCCGCTCAAGGCCCTGCAGGAACGCAACACGTCCGTCGACTGGGAAGCCGTCGACGACGTGATTTTCGGCTGCGCCAACCAGGCGGGCGAGGACAACCGTAACGTCGCGCGCATGTCGCTGCTTCTGGCGGGCCTGCCGGTCTCGGTGACCGGCACGACCGTCAACCGCCTGTGCGGCTCGGGCATGGATGCGGTCATCATCGCCGCGCGTGCGATCAAGGCCGGAGAAGCCGATCTGATGATCGCCGGCGGCGTGGAAAGCATGAGCCGGGCCCCCTTCGTCATGCCCAAGGCCGATAGCGCCTTTTCCCGCAAGGCCGAGATCCATGACACGACCATTGGCTGGCGCTTCGTCAATCCTGTCATGAAGGCGCTCTATGGCGTCGATTCCATGCCGGAGACCGGCGACAATGTCGCCATCGACTACAAGGTCTCGCGCGAGGATCAGGACGCCTTCGCCGTCCGCAGTCAGGAAAAGGCGGCCGCCGCACAGGCCAACGGCCGTCTCGACAGGGAAATCGTGCCCGTCAGCATTCCCCAGAAGAAGGGGGATCCGCTGACCGTGGCGCAGGACGAACATCCGCGCGCCACCAGCCTGGAGGCGCTCTCCAAGCTGAAGCCGGTGAACCGCATGGACGGCGCGACCGTGACCGCCGGCAATGCCTCCGGCGTCAATGACGGCGCAGCCGCCCTCATCATCGCCTCGGCGGCGGCCGCGAAGAAATACGGCCTCACCCCGATCGCCCGTATCGTCGGCGGCGCGACGGCGGGTGTTCCGCCCCGCATCATGGGCATCGGCCCGGCCCCGGCCTCGCAGAAGCTGCTGAACCGCATCAACTGGAAGGCGGGCGATCTCGACGTCATCGAACTCAACGAAGCCTTTGCCTCCCAGGGCCTTGCAACGCTCCGCCAGCTCGGGATCGCCGATGACGATCCGCGCGCCAACCCGAACGGCGGAGCGATTGCGCTGGGGCACCCGCTCGGCATGTCCGGCGCGCGCATTGCCGGCACGGCCGCTCTCGAACTCTCGCTTACCGGAAAGTCGAAGGCGCTGGCGACGATGTGCATCGGCGTCGGCCAGGGCATTGCCATCGCCCTCGAAAGGGTCTGACGACCCGTTTTCATGTCCGTTCCATTGATCGCCGCACGCGGTTTCCGCGTGCGGTCTTTTCGTACCTGCTTTCCGTGAGGAAAGACCTTGACTGCACAGCGCGCAAGGTCAAAATGGAATAACAATCCATATTGGAACGCGCATGAGCACGCTTGAAAAATCCCTGAACATCATAGAGCTTTTGGCTGCCAAGCCGGGCGGGCTTTCTGTTTCCGCCATCGCAGGCAAGGTAAACCAGCCTGCAAGCGGGGTGCACCGCACGCTCAACGAGCTGATACGGCTCGGCTATGTCCGCCAGGTGCAGGATCAGGGCGATTATGCGCTGACCATGAAACTCGCAGCCCTCGGTGTGGGCTTCCTGGGCAGGAGCGGCGTCGGCGATGTCGCGCAGCCCATTCTCGACCGGCTCGCCCAGGCCAGCGGCGAACTCATTCGTCTTTCCGTGATCGACGGCGACGACCTCATCTGGGTGGCTGTGGCGCAGGGTGCGACAGGCGGCCTGCGCTATGACCCGGGCCAGGAACAGGGCGTGGTGGTGCATCTCGCCTCCAGCGCGGGTGGGCAGGCCTGGCTGTCGGCGATGAGCGACGAGGAAGCGCTGGAAAGGGTTTCGCGACAGGGGCTGATCGATTCCTCCAAGCCCACAGGACCGGGCGCACCGAAGACGATCGCGGAGCTGCTGACCGTTCTCGCCGAAACCCGCAAACGCGGCTACGCGGTATCGATCGACAGCTATATCGTCGGCATGGCGGCCATGGCCGTGCCGGTCTTCGGCAACGACCGGGTGATCAGCTGCCTGTCGATCGCCGGTCCCGCCGTGCGCATGACGCCGGAGCGCATGAAAGAGCTGGCGCCGCATCTCGAACAGGCCGCACGCGAAATCGGCATGTCCGCCACCGGCTCGCGCTACTTCCCCGGACTGCACAAGCGGACCTGACGCCGCAACGAAAACGCCCCCTCCATCCGGAAGGGGCGCTTTTATTGGTATCAGATCCTTATTTCAGCGGCGAGTTTGCCGTCGGGAAGGCTATGGTGGACTGCATGTCCGTCGTCAGCCACTCCGGTCCGCCCTTTGGCGGCCACACACCCTGCGTAACGGAATCCGCACGCACCTGCCCGCGCTCGTTGACCGAGGCGAAGGGCCAGATGTGTGTCATGCGCGGCTTACCGTCGATGCCGTACATGCAGATCGTCAGTTTCGACAGTTCGGTGCGCGCCGGCACCGCCGCTTCCCACGCCCGGATCGTCGGCTCCAGGCCACCGGTCTTCAGGACATAGGTGCGGAACTCGTAGGCCGGGCCGAAGCGACCGGTCTCGACCGGCGGCAGGAACGGAAAGGGCGCGTATCCTTCCAGCGTGAGCCCCGTCAGCCATTCGGCGGAACTGAACGGGTTGGATGCCCTGAGGGTGCGCTCGCGCTCTCCGTCGTAATCCGCCACCGTATCGAAGCCGCGCAGGACGAGCACGCGGTTGAGCACGCCGATATCGGCATAGAAGATGCCGAGCAGCCTGCCGTTGCCCTCACCGGCAAAGGCTTCGATGGCCGTCGCGGCCTTGGCCGCAGCGCCCATGGTGGTCGAGAGTGTCGCGATTTCATAGCGTTGCATTCTGTTTCCTTTCATCCGTCATTGCGCCGGCACTGTCGGCCAGCGTGCCGGCGGCGTGCTTGGCCACACGCCAGCCGAAAACCAGGGCCGGGCCGAGCGTCGTGCCCGGGCCGGGATAGGTGCCCCGGAAGATCGAGGCGAGATCGTTGCCGCAGGCATAGAGTCCGGTGATCGGCTCGCCGTCCCCATCGAGCACGCGGCCGAATTCGTCGCCCGAAAGGCCTGCACTGGAGGCGAGATCGGCCGGACGCACCGCCATGGCGTAATAGGGTCCTGCGCCCACCGGGCCGAGGCAGGGATTCTTGCCGCCCGACGCCGCGTCGCCATTGAAGCGGTTCACGACGCTCGATCCACGCCCGAAGTCTTCATCGACACCCGAGGCGGCAGCGCGGTTGTAGCTTTCGACAGTGGCGGCCAACGCCGCGGGGTCGCACTGGATCTTGCCGGCAAGCTCCGTGAGCGTTTTCGCCTCGATGACATAACCGGCCTTCACCATCGCTCTGAGGTTCCTGGCGCCGGGCAGGATCATGCCCATGCCGTAGCGGCGCATGAACGCTGCGTCACAGACGAGATGCGCCGGAACGGCGCCCGTGGCGATCTGGCCCAGGGCGAAGTCATGATAGGAATTGGCCTCGTTGACGAAGCGCCGGCCCTTGCCATCGACGGCGAACAGTCCGGGCTTGGCGCGATCGAGGATGATATGCGGCCAGACGGCCAGCGTTCCATCAGGCCGGCGATAGGACGAGCAGGGCATCCAGAGGGCGGGGCTGTCGCCGCCATCCTCGAAGCGCGCGCCGATGGCCATCGCTACATCGGCGCCGTCGCCGGTATTCGTGACCGGGCCGAGCGCATAATCGCGCGTCCCCTGCGGAAACAGCCGCGCGCGGAGGGCCTTGTTCCAGCACACGCCGCCGGTGGCCAGCACTACCCCTTTGCGCGCGCGAATGCGGCGCGGGCCCGAGGCTCCCTCCAGAACCGCGCCGACGACGCGTCCGTCCTCGACGATCAGCTCTTTCACGCCCGTCTCGAACAGGATCGGAACCTTCGCCTTGCGGAGGCTGAACAGCAGCCGGGCCACAAGCGCATTCCCCATGAGCAGCCGCGTGCCGCGCCTATAGCGCAGCCGGTCGAGCATGTAGCCGCCGACGATGGCGATGGTGGTACGAAGATTGGCGATGGATGCGAAGGGCGCTAGCAGCGCGCCGACCTCGGCACGTCCCACCATCATGCCGCCCAGCCCCAGGAATTCGCCGCGCGGCGGACGCACGCGCTCGAAATCCTCCCGGCTGAGCAGACGGCCGTCGAAATTGATCGGGCCAAGCGCCCGGCCGCCATAAGCGGCACCGGGACCGTCGAGATAATCGGGGTGGGCCGCCGCGGCGGCAAATTTCACGTCGGTCCTGCGGTCGAGCTCCTCGATTGCCGCGCGGCCGGATGTGAGGAAGGCTTCGCGCAGCCGCGCGCCGCCACGATTTGCGACGACGGACTCCAGGAAGGCCCGCGCGTCGTCCACACTGTCGGGTACACCGGCAAGCTCGGAAAGATGCGTACCGGGCACCCATGTCGTGCCGCCGGATGTCGAGGTCGTGCCGCCGACCTGCGCGGTCTTCTCCGCGAGGACGACATCCAGCCCTTCCAGCCGTGCGACGAGAGCGGCCGTCATGCCGCCGGCCCCGGCGCCGCAGACGAGAAGATCGACCTCCTCCAGACCGTCAGGATTGCGATTGGACGGCATCCTGCTCTCCTTCATGCCTTGCCTCGTGCGCCGCATCGCCCGCGGCAATGGTCTCGGCGGCCAGGAAACCGAATGTCATGGCCGGCCCGAGGGTGATGCCGCCGCTTGGATAATGGCCGCCCATGATGCTGTTCATGTCGTTGCCGGCTGCATAGAGCCCCGGCACCGGCCGCCCTGCCCCGTCCAGCACGCGCGCCTTTGCATCCGTTTCGATGCCGGCGAAGGTGCCGAGGCTGCCGGGCACGATCTTCACGGCATAGAACGGCGCCTTGACGACGGGCGCGAGACAGGGATTAGGACGATGATCGGGGTCGCCCTGCGCCCGCTGGTACGGCGTCGTCCCGCGATGAAACTCGGGATCTTCCCCTCGCGCCGCGTTGCGGTTGAAAGCCTCGACGGTCGCGGCAAGCCCGGCCGGATCGATCCCGCAGCGTTTCGCGAGTTCCGCGATGGTCGGCGCCTCGATGAGATAGCCGTTGCGCAGCCAACGGCCGAACGGAACCGGAGCGGGCTTCACGGCCCCCAGGCCGTAGCGGCGCAGAAAATGCCGATCGCAGACCAGCCACGAGACGGCCGGCGTTCCCGGTACCGTGGCGGCGATCATCTCACGGACATAGTCGTGGTAGGGCCCGCCCTCGTCGGCAAAACGCCGGCCGGACGCCATGACCGCGATGATGCCGGGTTTGCCGCGTTCGACAAGATGCGGGAAGCGTCCCAGGCTGCCATCGGGCCGCGGCACCAGCGAGACGGGCGCATAGGCGGCCGCATCGGTCATGGTACGCGACACGCGGCCGCCCGCGCTTTCCGCGAGCCGCAAACCATCGCCGCTATTGGTGACGGGTGCGGCCGAATAGTGCGGCGTGCCGTCCTGCACGTGCGGCAGAAGCGCCTGGAGGCGATCGGCATCGTTCGGAAAACCGCCCGTCGCCAGAACGACACCGCGCTTGGCCACGACATGGACGGGGCCATCGGCCGTTTTCAGAACGGCCCCGGTCACATGGGAACCGTCACGAAGCAGGTCATGGGCCCCGGCATTCGGCCACAGCCGGACCCGCCGGTCGGCGGCGGACCGCAGGAGCCGGCCGACCAGCGCATTGCCGTTGACGAGCTGCATGGCACGGCGATGAAAGGCCAGATCGCGCGCATGCTTGAGCACGCGGCCCGTCGCATAGGCGAAGGCCCGAAACGATCGGGTCGCCGTCAGGAACATGCGCATGTCCACGCCCGAGCCGATGCCCATGCCGAGCAGCGTGGTCTCCGGAATGGGTTGGCGCAGACGCCCGGCGAGCCCGCCCAGCGCCCGCCCGTCATAGGGCGCAGCGACGACGGAGCGCCACCCCTTGGCGGCGCCGGGCAGATTGCCGTGGAAATCCGGCATGGCGCTGCCCGGCAGGAAGTGCACGGCCGTGTTCTTCTCGAAGAAATCCAGCATGCGCGGCGCAGCCTCGAGATAGGCGTCGATCATGCCGGCATCGTATCGGTTGCCGAGGATGTGGCGCAGGTAGGTCCGCGGCCCTTCCGGACCCTCGCCCTTGCCGGCTGCAACGGCATGCGGCGCGTTTGGCACCCAAAGCCAACCGCCGGAGAAGGCGGTCGTTCCCCCGAAAGTCTCCGTCTTCT
This sequence comes from Shinella sumterensis, assembly GCF_004514425.2. Classification (GTDB taxonomy): domain Bacteria; phylum Pseudomonadota; class Alphaproteobacteria; order Rhizobiales; family Rhizobiaceae; genus Shinella; species Shinella sumterensis. The sequence goes on along the minus strand of NZ_MYFN02000002.1, from coordinate 38,756 downwards.
CGGCGACGATCACATCCAGGCCGTGATGCGCGGCGGCCACGGCAGCGGAAAGACCGCCCGCACCGGAGCCGATCACCAGCACATCGCATTGCGCATGGCGTGACATCTTGGCGCGTGGCGCGGCCTTATCGGCACGCCCGTCATCATCGGACCGCGCGTCCATTGCCTTCATCCCTGCCTCCTCCGAAGGCGTGGCTGCACACCACCCCCTGCGGGGCGGCGGCGTCCTGATTTGTCCGGAAGGTGTCGCTGGCCGTCGTTCACGCGCCTCGGCGCCTTCAGCAACCAGCTATACACAAAATGGAATTACATTCAAAATAATAATTTCATTCCAAATTATAGTTGGGCAATGACGGCCTTGCCGGCAGCGAGTGCCTGCACCGCGCGTGTGCGTGGCGACAGGCTGGAATTGAAACCGGCATTCGCAATCTCGATGCTGACGGGCACCGTCTCGGGCAGTGCCTTGATAAAAGCCTGAAGATCGATGCCGCCCTGTCCCGGCAGCAGGCGGCCGCCGCGTGCGATTTCGATGAGCCCGGCGTCGCTCGGGTCGTATTCGGCCGGAGCGTCACAGAGTTGAAAATAGTGGATGGTCTCCGGCGGGATGAGCGCGAGATCTTCGACACGCCCGCCGGTGCGATCCCAATGCAGGGCATCGGCCAGCACGCCGCCATTCGCCTGGCCAGCCGCCTTGACGACCGCCACGGCCTCGGCGGCATTTCGCACGCCGGTCCAGGGCATGAATTCGAGATCGGCGGTCATGCCGTAACCCGCCGCAAGCTCGGCAAAGGATGCGAAGGTCTGCGCGAGGCGCGCATGATCCGTGTCGTCGCCCGCGACCAGAATGTTGGCCGCTCCGAGCGCGGCCGCACAATCCAGGAAGGGTATGAAGTCCGTCGCCTTCGTTTCCGGCTTCAGCCGTACGATCTCGACGTCGCCAACCCGCATGCCGGTGTCGGCCAGCGCGGCGCGGGCTTCGGCCAGCACGGCCTTGTCGGTCAGGACGGGATAGGCCGCCTCCCCGCTCGCAGCGGCCGGAAGCAGCCGCAGGCCGACGCTTGAATATCCCGTCTCGGCCGCGATGCGGATCGCCTCGGCGGGTGCGACGTCCGGTATTGTCAGGAAGGCGAGTGCATACTGTCTTTCCATGGTGGCCTCACCTCGCGCTCAGATAATCGACCATCAGGTCGCGGACTTCGACGAACATGTCGACGCCGGTAATCGCGCGGCAGCCCATAGACCGCGCACGCGCGACCAGCGGCGAGACCGCCGGCTTGGTGATGACCTCGCCGATGAACATGTCGGGCGTCAGCTTCTCGCCATCGAAGGGCAGCGGATCGCCGTCCTTCATGCCCGACGGCGTCGCATTGACGACCACATCGAAGCCGGTCGGATCGGCACTGCCGGCGAATACCTTCGCCATGCCGAGCGAGGAGAGGCGCGCGATGAGCGCGGTGCGCCTGGTATCGTCCATTTCATGGATGGCAAGCTCTGAGACGCCCGCCAGCACCAGCGCATGCCCGATGGCGCTGCCAGCACCGCCCGCGCCGGCCAGAATGGCGCGTTTTCCTTCAAGCACGCAACCGGCCTTCCGCAGCGCGGAGACGTGCCCGATGCCGTCGAACATGTCGCCTTCCCAGCCGGTTTGCGTGCGCCGGAGCGTATTGACGGCGCCGAGGAACGCGGCACGCTCCGACAGCCGGTCGACCATATGCACGGCGGAAATCTTGTGCGGCACGGTCACGATCACGCCATCGAGGTTCTTGAGCGTCTTCAACCCCGCCCAGAACACATCGAGGTCCTGTGGCGCGACGTGGCCCGGAATGCACAGCGCGTTGTGTCCGCGCGCCTGTAGCATCTCGCTGACCCCCGCCGGCGACTTCACCTGCGCGATCGGATCACCGATCACGAAATGGAGGCGCGATGCGCCGTCGAGTTCCAGATTCATGATCCCTCCCATAAAACTGAATGATATTCTATTATGGAATACACATCCAATATTGTCAGGTCCAGAGGGAATCGTCGCTTCTGCGAACAGCGCCCGTGGCGCTACGTGCCCTTCGCCGCCATCTCGGCAGCAACGGTGCGGATCGCCTGCATCAGCAGGGAGAGCGGAAGCGACGGCGGCGTGTCCGCGCGCATCGTCAACCCGACCGGACCGCGCGTTTCCACCGTCTCCAGCGGCAGTGCCGCGAGCACGCCATCGGCGATATCGCCCGCCACCACGCCTTCCGAAATGATCCAGACCGCATCGCTCATGCGCAGATAGGCGCGGCCGAAGGCATCCGACACCGTCTCGATCTGGACGGGCGGCGCAGGGATGCCGTGCGCGATCATGAACTGTTCGACGATCGGGCGAATGACGGAGTTGCGCGTCGGCATCAGCACCGGATAGGCGCCAAGCCGGTCGAAGGCGTTGGCACGGGCATCGAGGAGCGGGTGGCCGGTGCGCGTGACGAACAGCACCCGCTCCGAATAGAGATGTTCGAAGGAGAAACCGGTCATCTTCTCCGGCGCGGCAAGCCGGCCGACGACGAGATCGAGATCGCCGACCCGCAATTGCTCGAGGAGGACGGCGTTCTCACCCGTCACGATCTTGACCGGACCGACGGTCCCCCCGGCAAGGAAACGGTTCATCGCCTGCGGCATGATGCGGGCGGAGACCGTCGGCAGTGCACCAATCCGCACGGGAGGACCGGACAGCGCAGCCTCCTGCGAAACGGAATCCACCGCCTGGCGAAGCGCCGTCAAGGTCGCGCCCGCATGGCGCATGAAAACCTCGCCGTAGCGCGTGGTCCGGGTGCCGCGCCCGTCGCGCTCGAAGAGTGCAACGCCTAGAATGCCCTCCAGTTCGCGGATCGTCTTCGTCACCGCAGGCTGGCTGACATGCAGCAGTTCCGCCGCGCGGTTGACGCTTTTTTGACGCGCCACCTCCAGAAAGGCTTGCAGATGCCGAAACTTGATCCGGGGGTCGATTGGTGAAACCATAACTCTCAGGTTATATTTATCGTCGAAAATCTCATTTTACTTAACCGTTTTACAATTGCTACACCCGGATCAAGAGGAGCGCCATCATGAAGTTTCTGCACGTCGGCGATGCCGCGATCCACTATCGCACCGCAGGCATCGCGCAGGGCAAGCCCGCCATCGCCTTCATCAACTCGCTCGGCACCGATTTCCGCATCTGGGATGCGGTCATGGAGGCGCTGGGCGATGATTACGGCTATGTGCTGCACGACAAGCGCGGCCACGGGCTTTCCGGCACCGGCACGCCGCCCTATTCGATCGACGACCATGCGGACGACCTCATCATCCTTCTCGACCACCTGAAGGTCGAAAAGGCGATCGTCTGGGGCCTTTCCGTCGGTGGCCTCATCGCGCAGGCGGTGCATGACAAGCGCCCCGGGATCGTAGAGGCGCTGGTCCTGTCCAACACCGCCCACAAGATCGGCACACCCGATATGTGGAACACGCGTATCGACACCATTCTGGCCAACGGCCTTGGCGGCATGATCGACCCGATCATGGAACGCTGGTTCACGCCGCCGTTCCGCACGGCCGACAACGCGCTTTATGCCGGCTGCCGCACCATGCTCGCCCGCCAGCCCGTCGACGGCTATTGCGGAACCTGCGCGGCCATTCGCGATGCCGACTATACCGAGGCCGCCGGACGGATTGCCGTGCCGGCCCTGTGCGTCGTGGGTGATCAGGACGGCTCCACCCCGCCTGACCTGGTCAGATCGCTTGCCGGCCTGATTGACGGCAGCGCCTTTGTCGAAATTCCCGACTGCGGCCATATTCCCTGTATCGAGCAGCCGGCCGCCTACAGCGCCGCCGTCCGCACCTTTCTGACATCCCTGCCGGAGCATCGAGCATGACCGAACCCGCACAGCCCTCCGAACGCTACACCGAGGGCATGGCGACCCGGCGCGCCGTGCTGGGCGATGCGCATGTGGACCGCGCAAGCGCCAATGCGACGCCCTTCGACCAGCCGTTCCAGACGTTGATCACCGAAGCCGCCTGGGGCACCGTCTGGTCGGGCAGCCAGTGGACCAAGCGCGAGCGCTCGATGGTCACGATCGCGCTTCTGGCCGCACTCGGGCAGGATGAGGAAGTGGCCATGCATGTGCGCGCCACCGCCAATACCGGCGCCACGGAGGAAGACATTCGCGAGGCACTGATGCATGTCGCGATCTATGCCGGCGTGCCGGCGGCCAACCATGCCTTCAAGATCGCCAAGCAGACGCTTGCCGGCATGCGCGCCGAAAACACCGAGAAGGAGGGAGTGAAATGAGCAACCGGCCGCCCGAGACAGGGCCTTTCTTCGCACGGGACCGCGACATCCACCCGCCGGCCTACACGCCCTGGTACAAGACCTCCATCCTGCGTTCCCCGCAGCGCGCGCTGATTTCGCTTGAGGGCACGAAGAGCGAAATCACCGGGCCGGTCTTCGGCCACGGCATGCTCAATCCGCTCGATAACGACCTTATCCTGAACTATGCCAAGCCCGGCGAAATGCCGATCGGCCCGCGTATCCTCGTGCACGGCCGCGTGCTGGACGAGCGTGGCGCAGGCGTTCCGGGCGCCCTGGTCGAGTTCTGGCAGGCCAATGCCGGCGGTCGCTACCGCCACAAGAAGGAAACCTACCTGGCCGCGGTCGATCCGAATTTCGGCGGCGTCGGACGCACCATCACGGACGAGACCGGTTACTACTGGTTCAAGACGATCCAGCCCGGCCCCTATCCCTGGCCGAACGGCGTCAACGACTGGCGCCCGGCGCATATCCACTTCTCGATCTTCGGCCACGGCTTCCAGCAGCGCCTGATCACGCAGATGTATTTCGAGGGCGACCCGCTGATCTGGCGTTGTCCCATCGTCAAGACGGTCCCGGACGAGGACGCGATCCGCCGTCTCGTCGCCCCGCTCGACATGAACGCGACCATTCCCATGGACATGCGCGCCTACAAGTTCGACATCGTGCTGCGAGGCCGCCGTTCCACCTTCTTCGAGAACCGCCCGGAGGGAAACTGACATGGTTCAACCGCTCGGCTATATCAAGGAAAGCGCCTCGCAGACCGCAGGCCCCTATGTCCATATCGGCTGCACGCCGAACTTCGTCGGTATTCACGGCATCTTCGACAGGGATCTCGGTTCCGGCGCACTCTATAACGACGAGACGCGCGGAACCCGCGTCACCATTCGCGGCACCGTCTATGACGGCGGCGGTTATGCGCTGAGGGACGCACTGGTCGAAATCTGGCAGGCGGACGATGCCGGCTTCTACAACAGCCCGAGCGAAACGCGCGGCGAAGCGGATCCGAATTTCCTCGGCTGGGGCCGTTCGCCCGGCGACATGGATACCGGCGAGTTCGTGTTCGAGACGATCAAGCCCGGCCGCGTGCCCTTCAAGGACGGGCGCTGGATGGCGCCGCACATCACCTTCTGGATCGTCGCGCGCGGCATCAATATCGGCCTGCATACCCGCATGTACTTCCCCGAGGACGAAGCGGCCAATGCAGAGGATCCGGTTCTCGCCCGCATCGAGCACAAGGACCGCGTCCCGACGCTGATCGCGAAGAAGGAAGGCGACAACACCTACCGTTTCGACATCCGGCTGCAGGGTGAAGGCGAAACCGTGTTCTTCGACATCTGAAGATGAGCCTTACCCCGTTCGAGCACCCCTTCCTCTCCGGCCTGATGGGCGACGCCGAGATCGTGCCGCTCTTTTCGGCCGCGGCCGATATCGCCGCCATGCTGCGTTTCGAGACGGCGCTGGCACACGCCGAGGCGGAGCACGGCGTCATTCCCGGGGATGCGGCGGCGTCCATCGCCTCCGCTCTGTCGGAATTCGCGCCCGACATGGATACTCTGGCAAACGGGGTGGCGAGTGATGGCGTCGTCGTCCCGGAGTTCGTTCGGCAGTTGCGCCGGACGGTCGGCGGCGCGGCGTCCGAAAACGTCCATTTCGGCGCGACAAGCCAGGACGTCATCGATACCAGCCTGATGCTCCGGCTGAAGGCCGCAACAGGCGTTCTCGCAGGGAGGCTGGCATCCGCAATCGCTGGCTTCGACGCCCTTCAGGCGCGCGACGGCGAAAACGCCCTGATGGGCCACACCCGCATGCAGGCGGCCATTCCCATCGCCGTCGCCGACCGGGTTCAAAGCTGGCGCGCGCCGCTTGATCGCTCCGCACGGCGGCTGGCGCATTTCAGCGCCGAAGGCTTTGCCGTACAGTTCGGCGGGGCCGCCGGCACCCTGGAAAAGCTCGGCGACAAGGGTGCGGATGTGAGGACGGCTCTCGCCCGCAGGCTCGACCTTGCCGACCGGCCGCAATGGCATAGCCAGCGCGACGGATTGGCGGAGCTCGCCGGCATCCTCTCGCTCATCTCGGGAAGCCTCGGAAAATTCGGGCAGGATGTGGCACTGCTGGCAGAAGTCGGTGGCGAGATCCGCCTGTCCGGCGGCGGCGGTTCCTCCGCCATGCCGCACAAGCAAAACCCGGTTGCGGCCGAACTTCTTGTCTCGCTCGCGCGCTTCAACGCCGTGCAGCTTTCCGCCATGCATCAGTCGCTTGTGCACGAACAGGAACGGTCCGGCGCGGCCTGGACGCTGGAATGGCTCGTGCTGCCGCAGATGGTCACGACGACGGGCGTCGCACTTTCGACAGCCATCCGCCTTCTCGGCCAGATCGAGCGGCTGGGACGCGAAACGCATGATGGATGAGGCGGCTTAGGCGCCAGGACGACCATGCTCTACCCGGACGTAGCGCAGCACCATATCGGCGACATGGCCGGATAGCGTCTCCTGGCCGTCAGGTGTAAAGAGCGCGTCGCCGAAGAGGAAGGAAAAGGTGGCGGCATTCGACACGTTGAAGAACGACAGCGCGCTGATCTGCCAGTGCAGTTCCAGCGGATCGAGCCCTTCGCGGAACAGGCCGGCCTCCTGCCCGCGCTTCAGCACGGCTTCCAGCGCCTCGATCGCCAGGCGGTTCAGCCCCCGGATGTTTTCCGAAAGCTGCATGTGCCGGCCATGATGGATGTTCTCGATCATCACCATGCGGATGAAGGACGGATTGCAGCGATGGTGGTCGAAGGTATAGCGACAGAGCTTCACCAGCGCCGCGACAGGATCGAGCCCTTCCAGCTCAAGCTCGCTCTCACCGTCGCGCACCTTTGCGTAGGCCTCTTCCAGAACGCGCTGGTACAGGCCTTCCTTGTCGCCGAAGTAATAGTAGATCATGCGCTTGGATGTGCGCGTGCGTGCCGCGATCTCGTCGATGCGCGCACCGGAGAGGCCGTTCTGCGAGAATTCCTCCATCGCAACCGCAAGAATATCGCGACGCACGCCTTCAGGATCCCGCTTGGCCTGCCGGGCCTGTTTGTTTTCGGTCGTCGCGGCACCCTGTTTCATCGTCATCCATTGCCGGCCAAGCCGGCGCATGTCACATTATTAACTGAATCGTACATAACGCCCGAAAGGAAGGCAATATGGCCCCCGTCGACACAGCCAAGGCTCGCGTGGCAATGAAGACCTCGATCGCCACTGTCTCCATCAGCGGCGAATTTCCCGAAAAGCTGGCGGCCATCGCGAAGGCCGGCTTCACGGGCGTCGAGATCTTCGAGAACGATTTCCTGACCTATGACGCCTCGCCGCGCGAAGTGGCGCGGATGGCGGCCGATCACGGGCTCGACATCACGCTGTTCCAACCCTTCCGCGATTTCGAGGGCATGCCGGAGCCGCACCGTGCCCGCGCCTTCGACCGCGCCCAGCGCAAGTTCGATATCATGGGCGAGCTCGGCACCGATCTCATCCTGATCTGCTCGAACGTCTCGCCGATCTCGTTGGGCGGCATCGACCGCGCCGCGGCGGACTTCCACGAGCTTGGCGACCTCGCCGCGCGCCACGGCGTGCGCGTCGGCTATGAAGCGCTGGCCTGGGGCCGCCATGTCAGCGACCACCGCGACGCATGGGAAGTGGTGCGCCGGGCCGATCATGCCAATGTCGGCATCATCCTCGACAGTTTCCACACCCTTTCGCGCAAGATCGATCCCAACTCGATCCGCTCGATCCCCGGCGACAAGATCTTCATCGTGCAGCTGGCCGACGCGCCGCTGTTCGACATGGACCTGCTCTACTGGAGCCGCCACTTCCGCAACATGCCGGGCGAAGGCGACCTTCCGGTCGTCGACTTCATGCGCGCCGTCGCCGCCACCGGCTATACCGGCCCGCTCTCGCTCGAAATCTTCAACGACCAGTTCCGCGGCGGCTCGGCGCGCGCGCTTGCCGAGGACGGCCATCGTTCGCTCGTCTACATCATGGATCAGGTCCGGCGGCTGGAGCCCGACATCGCCATCACGGCACCCGACATGCCCGACCGCATTCACGCGCAAGGTGTCGAGTTCGTCGAGTTCACGACGGCGGCGGAGGACAAGGACGATCTCGCCGCCCTGCTCTCCACGCTCGGCTTTTCCTGCTCGGCCCGTCACCGTAACCGCGACGTGGACCTCTACACGCAGGGTGACATCCGGATCGTGATCAATACCGATACGGACAGTGACAGCTTCGCCAGCGCCTCCTATTCCGTGCACGGCACCAATGCCTATGCCTTCGGGATCAAGGTGGAGAATGCCGCGGATGCGCTGAAGCGTGCGGCCGCACTGGGTGCGCCCACCTTCGCCGAACCGCGCCAGCCCGGCGAGGCCGCCGTGCCCGCCATCCAGGGCGTCGGCAACGGTGTGGTCTATTTCCTCGACGATACACCTGCGCTCTCAGGCATCTGGGACAACGAGTTCATTGCGGTCGACACGCAATCCGACACCGCCGTGAGCGCCGGCCTCACCCGCATCGACCATCTGGCGCAGACGACGCGCTATGACGAAATGCTGACCTGGCTTCTCTTCTATACGTCGATCTTCTCGACGCGTCGCACGCCGATGGTCGATGTGGTCGATCCGGGCGGCCTCGTGCGCAGCCAGGCCATCGAGAGCGTTCCCGAGCCGGCGTTCCGGCTGACCATGAACGGCGCCGACAGCCGCAAGACCTTTGCCGGCAAGTTCCTGGCGGAAGGCTTCGGCACGAGTATCCAGCACATCGCGCTGGCGACCAACGACATTTTCGCAACGGCAAAGCAACTCGAAGCCCGTGGTTTCCAGGCGCTGCCGATTTCACGCAACTACTATGACGATCTCGAAGCCCGCTTCGGCCTCGAGCCGGAATTTTCCGACGCGCTTCGGGCGGCAAGCATCCTCTACGACCGCGACGACAACGGCGAGTATTTCCAGATCTACAGCCGCACCTTCGGCGAAGGCTTCTTCTTCGAGATCGTCGAGCGGCGCGGCGCCTATGCCGGCTACGGCGCGATGAACGCGCCGTTCCGCATCGCCGCCCAACGGCGCCTCCTGCGCCCCGAAGGCATGCCGAAGAGCTGAGCGATGCGCGGCCCGGACGCCACGGCTGCGTCAGCCAAGCGCGGAGAGATCGACCGCGACCGTCCGTCCGCTTTCCGCAGCCGCACGGATCGCATCGAGAACGATGAGGTTTGCGGTCGCGTCACGCGCGGAGACGAGCGGCGCGCCGCCATCGCGGACCAGCGTGGCGAAATGCGCGATCTGCGCCTCGTAGGGGTCTTCCGCCGCAACCGTCAGGACGGACGGCTTGAGCTTTCGCGTCCAGTCCGGTTCGCCGTCGGGCTCCCACAGGGTCAGGTCGGGCAGGGAAAGCCCCGCACGGCTGCCGGCATAGTGATGAGCGCTGACCGGATGGGCCGGGAAGCGCACAAGGTTTTCGCCCGCGGTGAGGTCCCAGGCCCAGGGACCGGTCGCCGCATCGGAAATGCACAGCGTGGCAAGCCCGCCGCGCTTGAAGGTCAGCGCCACCGCTGCCGTATCCTCGACCGCAAAGCCGCGCCGCGCGTTGCTGGAAATCGCTTGCACGGTGGCGATCTCGCCGAAGAAATGGCGCATCAGGTCGATTTCGTGAACGAGGTTGATGAGAAGCGGCCCTCCAACGCCCGGCGCGCGCCGCCATCCCGCGTCAAAATAGGAGGCGGGCTTCGCCAGCGCACAGGTGATGGTCGCCATGACGAGATCGCCGATCCGGCCGGCATGGATTGCGGCATGGGCGGCGCGGATGATCGGGTTGTGACGGCGGTGATGGCCGATGAGAAGCGGCACGCCGGTTTCCTCGGCAACAGTGATAAGCCGCAGCGCGGAGGCAAGGCTCTCGGCAACGGGCTTTTCCAGCAGGACCGGGATGCCGGCTTTCATCAGCGCCTCGGATACCGGCAGATGCGTTTCGTTCGGCGTCGCAACGATCGCCGCCTGCGCAAGTCCGGAATCGATGAGCGCGGTCACATCGGGCAGGCATGGCACGCCATTCGCCGCGGCAAGCGCACGCCCCGCGGGTGCCGGATCGACAAGGGCCGAAAGCTGCACGCCGTCCATGCGGGCCAGCGTATCGATATGCGTCTTGCCGATGACGCCCGCACCGATAACCGCGACGGCGATCTTTTCTGTCATAAAGTCCTCCCTGACTACGGTGGAAACGTAGCAGAACAAAAATAAATTGGAATTCAAGTTTAATATTGAACGTCATTCCATTTTTTGCAATGATCAAGACAGATCGAAACGCGTTTGCCGGAGGAGGAGGCCGCATGCAGCAGTTTGAACCAGCAGAAGAGCCCCGGCCGCGCCGCGTCCGAACCGGCGGAATATGGGCGTGAGCCGCGTTCTCGTCACCGGCGGCACCGGCTTCGTCGGGCTGCGCGCGGCGGCTGCGCTCGCCGCCGCTGGCCATTCCGTGCGGGTCTTCGACCTTGCGCCCCGCCCCGAACGGCTCCCGCCGGGGCTCGATGCGGAGATCGTCGCGGGCGATATAACGGACACCGCATCCGTTATCGAGGCAGCGCACGGCTGTGATGGAATTGTCCATCTCGCGGGGCTGATGACCGTGGACTGCGCCCGCGACCCGGTGCTCGGTGCACGCGTCAATCTCATCGGCAGCCTCAACGTCTTCGAGGCGGCAAAGGCCCGCCGCCTGCCGGTCGCCTATCTATCGACGGCCGGCGTTTTCGGTCCGGAAGACGCCATCCATCCGAAGCCCATGACCATCTACGGTGCGACCAAGCTTGCGGTAGAAGGCGCGGCCCGTGCCTTCCACCTCGACCATGGCGTGCCGAGCCTGGGCCTGCGTCCCTACATCGTCTACGGGCCGGGCATCAGCACAGGCATCGCCGCCGGTCCGTCTATCGCTCTTGCCGCGGCTGCGCACCGCAAACCGGCGCAAATCCGCTTTTCCGGCCGCGTCGGGTTCGTCTTCGTCGATGACGTCGCCCGCCTGCTCGCCGCGGCGATGACCGCGCCGCTGACGGGCGCGACCGCACTCACGATGGCCGGCGATACCGCCGAAATGCACGACTTCGTGACCGAACTGTCGCAGCAGTCGGGCTGGTCCGACATCACCATCGACGGGCCGCCATTGCGTATCCCCGCCGACCTCGCTTCGGACCCGGTTCCGCCCGCGCTCGGCGCTCAGCCGATCACCGATATCAAGACCGGCATCCGCCTGTCGCTGGCCGAGCTGACGGGCGCAGCGGCCGTGGAATCGTCCAATGTTTAATCCCCATCGTCCATTTCCCCGCCACCGATGGCATGGTCTTGTCAATCATCAAGACGACCGCCTGTCGGACAAGACGAACCGTCGTGCCCAGATATGGAGCGAGGTGGGGCAAGAATAGGCAAATCGCGGCCTGCCGGGGAGGAGACCTGGAGACTGCGTTTCGAAAACGAACCATTCGGGTGCGCTTTCGGATTTTCGGCATATGATCATTCAAGGGAGGAACACGATGATCAAGAAACTGCTTTCCGCAACGGCAATGGTGCTGGCGCTTGGTGCTGCACCCGCGCTCGCAGATCTCAAGGTCGGCTCGATCGTCGAGCTGTCCGGCCCCGGCGCTGCCGCCGGCACGAATTTCCGCGATGGCGTGAAAATGGGCTTCGAGGAAATCAATGCAGAGGGCGGCATCCTCAAGGAGCCGGTCAGCGTCATCGAATATGACAGCCAGACCGATCCGCAGGTTTCCCGCGCCATGGTCCAGAAGGCGATCGATGACGAAGTCTACGCCATCATGGGCACCGTCTTCTCGTCATCGACCGTCGTGAACATGATCGTCGCCAAGCAATATGGCATTCCGCAGTTCACCGGCTCCGAGGCGCCCTCCATCACCGCCAAGGGCAATCCCTACATCTTCCGTACCGCCTTCGGCTCCCAGAAGGGCGTGCCGAAGATGGTGAAGTACATGGTCGAGAAAATGGGTGTGAAGAAGGTCGGCGTCGCCTGGGCCAACACCGAGTTCGGCAAGGGCGGTCATCAGGCCTTCATCGACGAAGCGGCCAAGGCCGGCCTCGAGATCGTCGTGGACGTTCCCTCCGAACAGGCCCAGGCCGATTTCTCCGCCGACGTGCTGAAACTGAAGAACTCCGGTGCCGATGCCTTCTTCGTCTATTACACCGAGGAGGAAAGCGCGCGCTTCCTGCGCGAGGCCCGCAAGCAGGGTATCGAAAAGCCGCTGATCGGCGAAACCACCCTGATCGGCCACAAGGTGATCGAGCTTGCCGGCGATGCCGCAAACGGCGCCATGGGCCATGTCGGCCTGACGCCGGATGCGGATGTGCCAGCCCTGAAGGACATGGTCGAGCGCTTCAAGACCAAGTTCAAGTACACGCCGGATCACAACGCCATCAAGGGCTACACCGCCGCCTGGACGCTGAAATACGTCACCGAAATGGTCGGCTCGCCGGACAGCAAGGCCATCGCCGAAAAAATGCATGGCCTGACCCTCAAGGCTGCCGAATATCCCGGCGTCCTCATGGATGTGAGCTGGGACGAAACCGGTGAAATGTCGCGCGAGAGCTTCTTCGTGAAGGTCGAGAACGGCAAGCAGGTGGTTGAGGCCATCCTGCCCCCGAACTGACCGCCCCGACTGGTTCCTGGCCGGCGGCGCATTCCGCCGCCGGCATACCTATCCCAACATCGCCAAGCCGACCACCAGCCCTTGAGGACTTCATCATGGCCGAGCTTCTCCAAATCCTGATCTCCGGCCTCGCCGCAGGTTCCATCTACGCGCTTGCCGCCGTCGGCTTCACGCTGCTCTGGCAGGCGTCGCAGACGATCAACTTCGCCCAGGGCGAATTCGTCATGCTGCCGGCCTTCTTCGTCCTCATCGGCATGACCATGCTCGGCCTGCCGATGTGGACATCCGTCATCCTCGCGCTGGTGCTGTCGCTCCTCATCCTCGGCGTCGCCTTCAAGCGGCTGATCGTCGAGCCCATGCTGCCGCATGGCACGCTGCCGCTGGTCATCGCCACGATCGCGCTCGGCCTTCTGATGAAGGAGAGCGTGAAGGAATTCTACGGCGCGACCGCCCAGCCCTTCCCCGCCATCTTCCCGCAGGATGTCTACCACATCGCAGGCGCCAGCGTTTCCGTGCAGGATATCGGCAATCTCGTCGTCTCCATGCTCGCCATCGGCGGCCTCCAGCTCTTCCTCAGCCGCACCCGCACGGGCCGCTGCATGCAGGCGAGCGCGCAGAATCCGGCCGTCGCCGAAATCCTCGGCGTCAACGTCAAGCGCATGGTGCTCTACACATTCCTGATCAACGCAACGCTCGCCACTATCGCCTCGGTCCTCATCTCGCCGATCTATCTGGCGAAGTTCTCGAACGGCGAAACGCTCGGCCTCGTCGCCTTCATCGCGGCCATCGTCGGCGGCTTCAACCAGATCCGCGGCGCTCTCGTCGGCGGGCTGCTGATCGGCGTCATCGACAATCTCTCGGCCGTCTACATCTCCGCCCAGTATCGCTCGGCCATGCCGCTCATCCTGCTCATCGTCATCATTCTGCTGCGCCCGCAGGGCCTGCTCGGCACTCCGGAAGGGAGAACCGTATGACCCGTCTTCGCCCCCTTCTTCTGCTTGCCGGCGTCGCGGCCCTCATCCTGGCGCCCATCGGCCAGGGCAACTACATCGTCTACACGCTTTGCTCGTGGCTCCTGTTTTCCATCGCCGCCATGGGCCTGAACCTCACGCTCGGCTATGCCGGCCAGGTCAGCCTGGCGCAGGCCGGCTTCATGGGCATCGGCGCCTATATCACCGCGCTGATGACGCTTGCCGGCATGCACTGGGGCGTGGCGGTCATCGCCTCAATTCTCTCCAGCTTTGCCGTCGGCCTCTTGCTCGGTTACCCGGCCCTGCGCGTCCAGCATCACTTCCTCGCCTTCGTCACGCTCGCCTTCAACACCTTGCTGTTTCTCGTGCTGCGCAACGAGGAAGACATTACCGGCGGCTCCTTCGGCCTCAGCGGCATGGAGCGCCCATCCTTCTTCGGCTTCTCGACGGACAGCAACCTCGCCTTCTACTACTTCTCGCTGGTCTGCTTCCTGATTGCCGCCTTCTCGATGTGGTGGATCCTGCGCTCGCCCTGGGGGCGCGCCTTCAAGGCCTTGCGCGAGAACCCGATCCGCGCCGAAAGCCTCGGCCTCAAGGTGCGCCGCCAAACGCTGCTCGCCTTCGCCATCGGCTCGGCCTTCGGCGGTCTCGCCGGCGCGCTCCAGTCGCCGCTGGTGCAGTTCATCGAACCGTCGAGCTTCGCCCTCATGCATTCGCTGAAGCTGCTGCTTATGGTCGTCGTCGGTGGCGCAGGCTTTTTCTTCGGGCCCATGCTGGGCGCCGCGGTGGTCATCCTGCTGCCGGAAGTGTTGCGCTTCACCGAGGGCTACTACCTCATCATCTACGCCTTCCTCGTGATCGTTCTCATGGTCTATTCGCCGAACGGCCTGATCGGCCTCGGACAGAAGCTGTACGAGAAGCTGAAGCCGAAACATGAAGCCCGTCGCGATCTGAAACAGGGAGTCCAGCTGTGAACATGCACACCAGGCAACACGACGGCCCCATCCTTTCGGTCCGCAACATTTCCAAGCAGTTCGGCGGCATCCGCGCGGTCAACGGCGTGAGTTTCGACGTCCAACGCGGCGAGATCCTCGGCCTGATCGGCCCCAACGGCTCCGGCAAGTCGACGCTGTTCAACTGCATCCTCGGCCAGCTGCGCCCAACGGAAGGCCATTGCGAGATCGAAGGGCGGTCGACGGACGGGGTGCGCCCCGCAGACCTTTCCCTGATGGGCGTCGGGCGCACCTTTCAGCAGCTTTCGGTCTTCCCGAAAATGTCGGTGCTCGACAATGTCATCCTTGCCGGGCAGGAACATGAGGGCTCGATGCTCTCGCGCCTCTTCGGCAAATCGGATGCGGGGCTCACGGAAAAAGCCGAGCAGTTGATCGAGTTCTTCCGTCTGACGCCTTACCGCGATACAGAGGCGGGTTCGCTGTCCTACGGCCAGCAGAAGCTCGTCGACGCCGCCATGGCCTTCATGGCCGGGCCTGGCATCGTCCTTCTCGACGAGCCGGCTGGCGGCGTGAACCTCACCATGCTCGGCCACCTCAAGGAACGGCTGATCACCTATAACCGCGAACACGGCACGACCTTCGTCGTCATCGAACACAACATGGAGTTCGTGATGTCGCTGTGCACGCGCATCATCGTGCTGGCGCAGGGCGAGATCATCGCCGAGGGGAGCCCGGACGAGATCCGGTCGAACCAGATGGTCATCGACGCTTATCTCGGAGGCTGACATGCTGGAGCTGAAGACCATCACCGGCGGTTACGGCCGGATCACCATCCTCAACGGCACCTCCTTCTCTATCCCCAAGGCGTCGATCACCACGGTGATCGGCCCCAACGGGGCGGGCAAGTCCACCGTATTCAAGGCGATTTTCGGGCTTCTCAACATCCAGTCCGGCGAAATCCTGCTCGACGGCGAGACCGTCACCCGCAAGTCGCCGGCCGAAATGATCGCCCGCGGCGTCACCTACGTGCCGCAGGGCCGCAACGTCGTGCCGCAGCTCTCCGTCCTGCACAATCTCGAGCTCGGCGGGATAACGTCGAAAGACCAGACCAAGGTGAGGCGCCGCATGGAAGAGGTCATGGACCAGTTCCCGATGTTGCGCGAGCGCAAGGACCAGAAGGCCATCGAGCTGTCCGGCGGCCAGCAGAAGCAGCTGGAAATCGCCCGCGCCCTGCTGCTCGACCCCAAGCTGATCCTGATCGACGAGCCCTCCATCGGCCTGTCGCCCAATCTCGTGCAGGAGGTGTTCCAGACGCTCATCCGCCTGCGGGACCAGGGCGTGACCATCCTCATGGTCGAGCAGAACGCCAAGGCGGCGCTCGCGATGTCCGACTACGGCCTCGTGCTCGAACTCGGCCAGACACGCATGTTCGACAAGGCCGATGCGCTTTTGAAGGATCCTCGGGTGGGCCAGCTTTTCCTCGGCGGCCACATCGAGGACGCCGCCTGACGCTCCTCCGCAGGCGCGACGCGTGAAAGGCCCGGCAGGATCACCCTGCCGGGCCTTCTGATTTCGGCACGGGCGCTTCGCAATTTGTGACGGGAAACGAGCGAACCCCGCGATACGCGCAAGCTAAAATCACTATTATATATAAAATTAGTAGATTGTTTCTTATCCCGGCTGCGCAGTCCTTTTAGGTTTGACTAAAGTCTATATGCCCTGAAAGGAGTTCGAGAATGACGGCATCGCGGCCTGTCCCGCCCGCTTTGCGGTTGCGCTCGGTCAACAAGTCCTACGGCCCGACCCGAGCGCTGAGTTCTGTCGATCTGGATGTGCATGCCGGGGAAATCGTCGCGTTGATGGGCGCCAATGGCGCAGGCAAGTCGACGCTGATCAAAATCCTCTGCGGCATTCAGCGGGCGGATTCCGGCGCGATCGAAATCGAGGGCCGCTCCGTCGATATCGCATCTCCCGCACAGGCGCAGGAACGCGGCATCGTCGCCGTTCACCAATCCATCGCCGACGTCGGTGTCCCGACGCTCAGCGTCGCGGAAAACCTGCTGCTGGATCTCTTCTGCACCGGCGCGGGCCCGCTGGTGGCCACGCCCGCCAATGTGCGCCGCCGCGCGCAGGAGCGCGCCGAACGGATCGGCCTGGACATCGACCTCGATGCGCAGCTCGCCGACGTGTCGCTGGCCGACCAGCAACTGATCGCGATAGCGCGTGCCGTCAGCCATCGCCCGACCGTCATGCTGTTCGACGAACCGACCGCCAGCCTTTCCGCAGGCGAAACGGAAAAGCTCTTCCGCGTTATCGAAGGGCTGCGGGCAAGCGGTGTCGCCATCATCTATGTATCCCACAAGATCGCCGATATACGCCGGCTTGCCGACCGTGTCGTCGTCCTGCGGGACGGCCGCATTTCGGCGAGCTTCGAACGCCCTGTCGAGATCAACGCGGCCATTCGCGCCATGATCGGTCACGACCTGCCGGCGGCGCGGCCACGAGCAACGAGCGACGGACCGCCGATTTTCCGGATCAGGAATGCCCGTCTGAGAAAGCGCGAAGCCAGCTTCGACCTCGATGTCGGCGCCGGCGAGATCATCGCCGTCACCGGCCCGCTCGGGTCCGGCAAGAGCGCGCTTGCCGGCGCGATCTTCGGGCTGTGGCCTCTTGCAGAGGGGCAAATGTGGTTGGAAGACCAGCCGTGGCGGCCTTCCGGACCCGCCCAGTCGATCGCCTCGGGCGTCTTTTATGCCGGGGAAGATCGGTGGCGGACATCGTTCTTTCCCTCCACCGTGCCCTTCGCCTCGGTTGCGGGCACGATCAGCTTTCCGTTTCTGCGCCGTTGGCGCGCCTTCGGCCTGCTCCCCATCCGGCAGGAAGGCAGGGTTGCCGACGATGCCATCGCCACCTTCGGCATCAAGGCACGGTCGCGCGACGTACCGCTTACGGCACTGTCCGGCGGCAACCAGCAGAAGGTGGTGCTCGCGCGCTGGCAGGCGGAGCCCGCACGACTCCTGCTGCTCGATGAACCCTTCCAGGGCGTCGATGTCGGCGCGCGCGACGACATCATTCGCGCCATCAGGACAAGCAGCGCCGGACGCGCGACGATCGTCTTCGTCAGCGACTACGAAGAGGCGCTGGAAGTCGGTGACCGCATCCTGACCATCGAAAACGGCGTAATCCAGGCCGATACGGCCGCCGAGACCGCCATCCGTGCATCATCCCCGGCGGCGGAGCCGCAGTTGGAAACAGTCTAATGTCCATCACAGCATCGTCCTCTCCCGACCATACCGGCGCGGCACCCGGCTGGCCCTGGCAGACAATCGTCATAAAGTCGGGCATCTTCGTCCTGCTCGCAGCCATGATGATCATCTTCCAGCTGAACGAGCCGGCGTTCCTCAGGGTCGCCAACATCTTCAGCATCCTTCAGGCTGTCGCGATCGTGGCGCTGCTCGGCATCGGCGTCACGGTAAGCTGCGCCATCGGCGGCTTCGATCTCTCCGTCGGCGCGCTGGCGGCCCTCAGCCAGATGGCCGCGGCCTATATTCTCATCGTGCTCAACGGCTCCGCCTTCGAGGCGATCGCCGGCACGCTGCTGATCGGCGTGCTGGTCGGCCTTTTCAACGGGCTGCTCATCGTCATCCTGCGCGTTCCGGATCTGCTGGCGACACTCGGCACGCTGTTCCTGCTTGCCGGCGCCCAGCTCATCCCGACGGGCGGGCGCTCCGTCGCTCCCGGCATGGCGCTGCTCGACGGCAGCGCCGCAACGGGGTCCTTCACCGAATTCTTCCTGGCGCTCGGGCGCTACAGGGTCGGCGGTGTGGTGCCGGTTCCGGTGATCGTGCTTGGTGTCGTCGCGCTGGTCTTCTGGTTCATCATGGAAAGAACGCGCTGGGGACGCGTCTTCTATGCCGTCGGCGGCTCACCGACCGCAGCCCACCTGGCGGGCGCGCCGACGAAGACCTACCGCTTCACCGCCTATATCGTCTCGTCCGTTCTTGCGGCCCTCGGCGGCATCCTGCTTGCCGCCCGCCTCGGCCGCGGCGATGTCAGCGCCGGTAACTCCCTGATGCTCGACGCCGTCGCAGCCTGCCTTATCGGCTATGCGGTGCTTGGCGCCAACAGGCCCAATGTCTTCGGCACGGTCGTCGGCGCCGTCTTCGTGGGCGTGCTTCTCAACGGCCTGACCATGCTCAACGCCCCCTATTACATCCAGGACTTCGTGAAAGGCCTCGTGCTGATCGGTGCCCTCGCGCTCACCTTCAGCCTGTCGCATCGCCGAAACTGAAACGACAACCGCACTGACATCTCAACATCAGCCCAGACGGGCATCAAAATCGGAGAAACACATGAAACGACGTACTCTTCTCGGTCTCGCAACCGGCGCGCTTCTGGCCGCCTCCGGCATCATGAGCGGCATAGCCAGCGCGCAGGGCATCAGCGGCGCGCCCGCACCCTTCGACAAGGGCGGCGTCAAGGTCGCGCTCATCGTCTACCTCTCGGGCGGCGATTACTACCAGAACTACGAAGCGGGCGTGAAGCGCCAGGCCGACAAACTCGGCATCGAACTGCGCTCTTTCCAGGGCCGCCAGAAGCCTGACGAACAGCGCGAGCAGATCCGCCAGGCCATCAATCTCGGCGTCAGCGGCATCATCATCGCCGGCGGCAAGGGCGAGGCGGTCTCCGACGTGGTGCAGGAAGCCCTGGATGCCGGCATCAAGATCGCCGTGCAGAACATCACGCTGCCGCAGAAGGAGATCATCGTCATCGACCAGGACGAAAGCAAGCAGCTGAACCTCGTGCTGGAGCAGGCGGTCAAGGACAACGGCGACGACTTCAAGGCGGGCTATATCTACGTGGAAGGCTTCCCGGCCCTCGACAAGCGCGACGTCGCCTGGCAGGCCTTCAAGAAGAGCCATCCGGGCGTGAGCCAGCTCGCCCAGTGGGGCGCGGTCGACGACACGCCGGCACAGACGGTCGCAAACCAGACCGCTGCCGTCTTCCGCGCCAATCCCGACATCAATGTCGTTCTGGCACCGTGGGACGAGTTCGCGCGCGGTGCGAAGATCGCCGTGGACGAAGCCGGTCTCAACGACCAGGTGAAGATCTACAGCGTCGACGTTTCGACGTCGGACATCCAGGCGATCCGCGAACCGAACAGCCCGTGGGTCGCGACCTCGGCCATCAGTGCCGCCGGAACCGGCGCGGCTGCGCTGCGCGCCATTGCCCTGTCGCTGACCGGCGAACTCAAGGAAACCAACATCCTTCTGCCGCCGACCCTCATCACGCGCCAGTTCCTGCTCGATAACGATGTGAAGACGGAGGAAGAGCTGAACGCCAAGCTACCGGAATTCGCGCTTGAACATGCGGTGACGGCCGAGTGGATTACAAAGGCTGCCGCCCCCTCGAACTGAAGCGACGCGCAAACTTTGCGAAAATCGGGGGCCGCATCGTCGGCCCCTAATTCGTTGGAACGTTCGAGTTGACAACTCCGGCCCGGCCTAACCGTGCACCGCACTCGCCGTCGCGTTCAGATGATGTATTCCGGCTCGCTCAGGCTCTGGTCCATGGTCACGCCCGGCAGAGCCGTGTGAGGTTTTCCCACCGGTCGCGCCGGAACGCCGACGACGGAGGTGTACGGCGCGACCGGAGCGAGGACGACGCTGCCGGCGCCGATCTTCGCGCCGACACCCACCTCGATATTGCCGAGAATCTTGGCGCCCGCCCCGATCAGCGCGCCGCGGCGAACCTTCGGATGACGGTCGCCGGTCTGCTTTCCGGTTCCGCCGAGCGTGACGTTCTGGAGAATGGAGACATCATCCTCGACGACCGCCGTCTCGCCGATGACGAGACCGCTGCCGTGATCCAGCATGATGCCGCGGCCCATGACGGCCGCGGGATGAATATCGATCGCGAAGGCTTCCGAAATCCGGCTCTGGATGTGGCGGGCAAGGTGCCGGCGACCCATCGTCCAGAGCCAATGGCCGACGCGATAGGCCTGCAATGCGGAAAAGCCCTTGAAATAAAGAAATGGCGTCAGAACCTCGCCGTTGCTGGGATCACGATCCTTGACCGCCTGGAGATCGGCGGCCGCCGCGCCGAGCAGCCCCGGCTTGTCGGAATAGGCGCCGTAGATCAGGGCCAGCAACTCGTCGCGGTCGACATCGTGGTCGGCGAGCTTGATCGCGAGCCTATGGGAGAGCGCATGGCCGAAACTGGCATGCATCAGCACGGCCGAGTTCATGGCGCGCCCCAGTGCCGGATCGCGTTGCACGGCCGCGGCCGCCTCCTCCCGCAGCATCTGCCACAGCACGGCGACCACGCCGCGGGCAGCATCCTCGATGGGGAAGAAAACGACATTGCTTTCGGTTCCGGTCATGGCGCAGCCTCCTTGGCGCGAGCAGGCTTATCGAGAGAACGATGGCGGATGCCGGCACACGGCAGTCCCGGCATGCCGTGGAACCCGCCGCCTAAACCGCCTCCAGGATCTGTCGCTGGAGATCGACGGCACGCGGATCCGCGAGTTCCCGCCGGGGCCGGTCGAGATCGACAGCAATATCGAGCGAGATGGCGCCGCCGCTGAGCACGACGACCCGGTCAGCCAAAGCAACGGCTTCTGCCACGTCGTGGGTGATCAGGACCGTCGTGAAGCCGCGTTCCGTCCAGATCCGCTCCAACAGGCGATGCATCTCGATGCGCGTCAACGCATCCAGCGCGCCGAAGGGTTCGTCCAGCAGCAGGATTTGCGGCTCGCTGACAAGGGCGCGGGCCAGCGCCACGCGCTGCCGCTGGCCGCCGGAAAGGACGCTCGGCCAGTCGTTCTCGCGGTCGTCGAGCCCGACATCAGCCAGCGTCCGCCGCGCTTTTTCCTGCCAGTCCGCGCCGCGGGCAATGCCGACATTTTCCCCGACACGCTGCCAGGGTACCAGGCGGGCCTCCTGGAACAGCAAGCGCACAGAGGGATGGAGGCGTTCGACCGTGCGCCCGCCGATGGCGACGCGGCCGCTGCTCGGCGTGTCGAGCCCGGCGATCAGGCGCATCAGCGTCGACTTCCCGCCGCCCGACCGGCCGACGACGGCAAGGAACTGGCCGGCCGGAACGTCGAGATTGAAATTTCCCAGCACGCTCAGCTTGCCGAAGGTTTTCCCGACGCGCGATAACGAGATCGGAAGACCCGCCTCGCTCTCCGGCACGTAGAAGTCGGCGGCACTCATCGCCCGCCCTCCTGCCCGCCCTGGTAGGCGGGGTGCCAGACAAGCACGCGCTTTTCGATCGCACGGGTCGCGACATCGGCAAGCTTGCCGAGGAGGGCATAGACGATGATGCCGAGCAGGACGACATCGGTCTGCAGGAACTCGCGCGCGTTCATCGTCATGTAGCCGATGCCGCTGGTGGCGGAGATCGTCTCGGCAACGATGAGCGTCAGCCACATGAAGCCCAGCGCATAGCGCAGGCCGACGAGAATAGAGGGCAGTGCGCCCGGCAGGATGATCCTCGTGATCAGCGCCTTGCGGTCGAGCCCGTAGACCGAGGCCATCTCGACGAGTTGCGGATCGATGGTGCGTACGCCGTAAAACGTGTTGATATAGATCGGGAAGAAGACGCCGATCGAAACGAGGAAGATCTTCGCCGTCTCATCGATGCCGAACCAGAGGATGACGAGCGGGATCAGCGCGAGATGCGGGATGTTGCGCACCATCTGCAGCGTGCTGTCGAGCAGCGTCTCGGCCGGTTTCCAGAGTCCATTGACGACGCCCGCGATGAAACCGAGCCCGCCGCCGATGGCAAGGCCGATCAGCGCGCGCTGCGTGGAGGCGAGCGTGTGGACGATGAGCGAGCCGTTGAGCAACGACTTCCAGAAGGCAGCGGCAACGGTCGTCGGCGCCGGCATGAGACGTGCCGTCACGAGGCCGGTCCGCGCAGCGATCTCCCACACGACCAGAAGCACGATAGGAAGGGCCCAGGGTAACAGGGCGCTTCCCAGACGTTTGAAATTGGGCTTGCTGCGGGTATCGCCGGCAGCGTAACCGGCCACCGACGTGTCCGTCATCAGGCACCACCCTTGCGCACGACATCCGCAATCGAGATCTTCTCGGGGATCAGGCCAAGTTCGAAGAACGTGTCGGCGATCGCCTGCTGCTGCTTGACGACGCTCTCGTCGATTGCCTTGACACCATAGGACTGGCGCTCCAGCGCGACGGCAAGTACATCCTCGGGAATGCCCACGGACGGCGCCAGTTCAGCGGCGGCCGCAGCGGTATTGGCCTTGGCCCATTCATCGATCTCGCCGACAGCCTCGATCACCACGTCGACCGCTTCGGGATTGTTGTCCACGAAGCTCTTTGCACCGAGATAGAACTGATGGTTCGGCACGATGCCTTCCCCATTGCGCAGCTCACGCGCCTCGATCGCCACTTCCGCGGCCGCCTGGAACGGGTCCCAGATGACCCAGGCATCGACCGCGCCCTGTTCGAAGGCGGCACGGGCATCGGCCGGCGGCAGGAAGGAAGTCTTGATGTCGGTATACTTGAGGCCCGCCTCTTCCAGAGCCTTGACGAGCAGGTAGTGCACGTTCGAGCCCTTGTTGAGCGTCACCGTCTTGCCCTTGAGATCAGCCACGGTCTTGATGGGGCTGTCCTTGGGCACGAGGATCGCTTCGCCGCGCGCTGCCGGCGGCTCATGCGCGATGTAGACCAGCGGCGCGCCGGCGGCCTGTGCAAAGATCGGCGGCGTTTCGCCGGTTGTGCCGAAATCGACGGCGCCGACATTGAGCGCTTCCAGGAGCTGCGGACCGGCAGGGAACTCCGTCCAGGTCACGGTATAGCCGATCTTCTCCAGCTTCTTCTCGAGAAGGCCCTTGCCCTTGAGCAGGACGAGTGTGCCGTACTTCTGGTAGCCGATGCGGACCGTCTTGTCGGCGGCCTGCGCCAGCCCTCCGCTCAACAGCGGCAAGGCGAGCACGGCGGCAAGGGCCGTCGAGAAAAGGCGGCGTGAAATCGTCATGGCGTTCCCCTGTACCGAAATCTTTGGACTATATATATAATCTATAGATTTCTGGCTCTTTCGAGGGCGCCCATTCCAAAGCTATCCGGATCTTGTAGTTTTTTCTCCTAGCGACAGATCGGAACGCGTGATGTCGGCGGTCGTTAACGGGCTTACGCCCGGCCCTGCCGGCGCACCGATGCAGGCGTCGCAGATGCCACAGCCATCATCGTCAATCGCCTGATCGGCCCGCCCGCAACAGATACAGGACGCGGCCTTTGGAACAGCTTTGCCGCACCGGTGCGGCGGCAGGATTTCGACCAAGCCGTCGAAGAGATTTTCGGTCTGATTATGTGCCATCGCGGGTATCTCCAACGAGAGTGCACAAGAGATAGGAACACCCCGACGCTTTGCAATGGCCGGTCAACTTCTCGGACGTCACCATCTTGCTGCAGGTGACGGGAGCGCTATCTGCCCAACAATCCCCAGGTGGAGCTGTCGATTTTCATGGATGATCCTTTCCAGCTCAAGCGGTTCGTCGACGCTCAGGGGCTTGTCTTTAACACCGCTCTTGCGGAGCTGCGTGCCGGCCGCAAACAGACGCATTGGATCTGGTTCATCTTTCCGCAGCTGCGCGCCCTTGGCCGCTCGGCGACCGCGGAATTCTACGGCATAACCTCTCTGGACGAAGCACGAGCCTATCTCCAGCATCCTCTTCTGGCAGACCGGCTGACCCGCGCCACCGATGCGGTTCTCGTTCACCGCGACCGAACGGCCCATGACATCTTCGGCTCGCCCGACGACCTCAAGTTCCGATCGTCGATGACGCTGTTCGACGTGGCCTCGAACCACGAAAACGCGCGGTTTCCGATTGCCCTGGAACGCTATTACGACGGGAGACCGGACGAGCGCACGCTTGAGCTACTTGCGCGCCAGAACGATTGAAACGCCGGAGGCCGCCGCGTGAAGCTCGCCACCTATAATGTCAACGGTATCAACGGCCGACTTCCCGTCCTGTTGCGGTGGCTGGAAGAGGATGCGCCCGACGTCGTCTGCCTGCAGGAGCTCAAGTCGCCGAACGAGCGGTTTCCGCAGCGCGAGCTTCAGCGCATGGGATACGAGGCCGTCTGGCACGGGCAGAAGAGCTGGAACGGCGTCGCGATCCTGGCCAGGGGCACGCCGCCAATCTTGACGCGACGCGGACTGCCCGGCGATCCGGACGATACCCATAGCCGCTATATCGAGGCCGCCGTCGATGGCCTGCTGATCGGCTGCCTCTACCTTCCGAACGGGAACCCCGCGCCCGGCCCCAAATTCAGCTACAAACTGCGTTGGTTCGAGCGGCTCCAGTCCTATGCGGCCGATCTGCTGTCGCTCGACGTTCCGGTCGCGCTCGTCGGGGATTTCAACGTGATGCCCACGGATCTCGACGTCTATGCGCCACAACGCTGGCGCGATGACGCGTTGTTCCGGCCCGAGGTCCGGGATGCCTATGCCGATCTCCTCGCCCAGGGTTGGACCGACGCCGTCCGCCATCTCCATCCGGACGAACGCATCTACACGTTCTGGAAATACTGGCGCAACGCGTTCGAACGCGATGCAGGCCTGCGCATCGACCATCTCCTCCTGAGCCCGACGCTGGCGCCCTGGCTGAGAACGGCGAGCGTGCGCCGCAGCCCACGCGGCTGGGATCATACCAGCGACCATGCGCCTGTCATGATCGAGATCGAGCCACCGTCGCGCTGAGCCGGAGAGCCGCTAACGATCCGCTCCAGCTTCATCGGCTATCCGGGAGATATCGGCTTCGAGCACAAACGTGACACCGTCCGGGTCGTAAGCCAGGCGGGCCTCCCCTTTCAGCTCGGCCGCCAGAAGACGCTCGATCAGCGTGGTCCCGAAACCCTTGCGGGTGGGCGGAACGACCTCGGGCCCGCCCGATTCTTTCCATGTCATGCGCAGGAACGGGTCGGTCAGCGGGTCGCATTGCCAGGTGATGGACACGCGTCCATCCGGGGTCGACAGCGCGCCGTACTTTGCGGCATTCGTTGCCAGTTCGTGAAGCGCGAGCGCAAGGGAAATCACGACTTTCGGCGGGAGCGAGACCGTCGGACCGCTTATACGGAATGCGTCTGCCGGATACGGCGATGTCGCCTGTTCCACGATCGCCCTGAGGTCCGCTTTCTGCCAGTCCCTGTGGACCAGAAGGTCCTGCGCCCGGCTGAGCGAGGCAATTCGGCTCGTGAAGGCCTCGATATCGTCGTTGTTGGCCTTGTCCTTGCCAATCGTCTGCCTCGCGATTGCAATGACCGTCGCGAGGATGTTTTTGACACGATGGTGCATCTCGTTGACGAGCACGGACTGAAGGCGATCGGCTTCTTTCTTGACTGTGATGTCATGCGCCGTTTTCGAGGCGCCCACGACGCGGCCGCTGGCATCGTGGATGGGCGACACACTCAGCAGAACCTCCACAGCCCGGCCATCCTTGCGCAGGCGCACCGTCTCGTAGGGCTCGACAATACGGCCCGCGCTGATCTTGGAGAGAATCCTCGGCTCTTCGTCCTTGCGGTCCTCGGGAACCAGCATCAGCACCGACCTGCCGATGACCTCGTCTGCGTTATAGCCGTAGAGTTTTTCGGCCGCCGCGTTCCAGCTGTTTATCCGCATGTCGAGGTCGATGCCGAGGATCGCATCGTTCGACGAGGCGATCATCGATGCCAGGTGCTTCTCGACATTTTGCGTGCGCCGGCGCTCCCCGATGTCGATGGCGATGGCGACCGCCTGCACGATCTTGCCTTTCTCATCGCGGATTGCCGACACGGAGTCTGAAACCCAGGCAAGGCTGCCATCACCGCGAATGTATCGCTTCTCGATCTCGAAACTTTCGCCGGTTTCAACGAGCCGTTTGAAGAGACGCTCGTTCTCCTCGAGGTCCTCCGCGAACGTCATGTCCTGCATCCGCGTGCCGATCACCTCTTCCCTGGTGCGGCCCACGATTTCGCAGTAACGGTCGTTGACGTTGACCAGCGTGCCGGAAAGCTCGCCCAGGGCGATACCTGCCGCGGATTGCGAAAAGATTGCCCGCAGGCGCTCCTCGCTCTCGCGCACGGCCGCATCCGTCTTAACGCTGTCGGTGGTTTCATTCACGATGCAGAACACACCGCAGATCTTCCGCGCCGCATCGCGAACGGGAGAATAGGAGATATCGAAGTACACCGTTTCCGGATAGCCGAACCGCTCGATGTAGAACGGCCGATCCTTCGCCGCCACGGTCTCGCCGTCCTCGAAAACACGTTTCAACAACGGTTCGAGATCGTCCCACAGTTCCGCCCAGTATTCTCGGCCGGGTCGTCCGAAGGCGTGCGGATGCTTGTCACCGATCGTGGGCGCGTAAACGTCATTGTAGAGTGCCACGAATTCAGGGCCCCAGAACATGACGATCTGAGCCTGCGACGGCACCATGATGTCGATTGCGGCGTGAAGACAGGCGGGCCATTCCGTCTTCGGACCAAGCGGCCCCGACGCCCAATCCACGGTATCGAGAAGCTCGGTTACCGAGGTCATTGGTGACAGCTGCGCTTCGCGATCCACCCCTGTCATCCCTCGTTCGATATTCGATATACGCCAAGACGTTCATTTTAAACGGAAACAAACATTATAGCACTTCCCGGCGACGGCAAGGGAGCACACCAGGGTTCGTGTGAGTTTCACAAAATATCGTTTCGATGGCGCCTTCGGTCTTTCGAAATGGAACCGGAACGCTAATTCAACCATTGGGCACATGTCATCTTCTGGAACGATCAAACATGAGCAGTCGGCGATGCACGCGATGCTGGCGACAGGCTGATCGCGGCGCAGCTGTCGGAAAATCCCTTTTCGGCGGCGTTCAAGGCGACGCGTATGCCGATGTTGATTACCGATCCGCACCAGGACGACAACCCCATCATCTTCTCGAACAAGGCTTTCTCCGAATTGACCGGCTACGCGCCGGACGAGCTTGTGGGGCGAAAGTCGCCTGCTGCGAGGTCCCGAAACGAGCGGTGAGAGCGTGGCGAAGCTCAGGGACCCGGTCCAGGGCGAATATGACGTCTCGGTCGACATCCTCAATTACAGGAAAGACGGCAGCGCCTTCTGAAACGCGCTCTTCGTGAGCCCGGTGCGAAGCGCCGGCGAGGTGATGTACTTTTTTGCCTCGCAACTCGACTTCACCGACATCAAACGGCAGCACGAGCCACCGCACATTGTCGGCGACCTCCTGCAGTCGGAGATCGCCGAGAAGCAGGCACGCTCAATCCGCTGCCAGCTCAGCATCACCAAATTGCCGTTGGCAAAAGACATCGACGACTTCGACTTCGCCGACACGCCTGTCAATGAATCCCTGGTGCGGGAACTGGCCACCGGCACCTTCGTCGCCGACCAGCGCAACGTCGTCCTCGTCGGCGGCACGGGAACCGGCAAGAGCCATCTGGCTATCGCGATTGCCCGTGCGCTCATCCGCAACGGCAAGCAAGGTCGGGTGGCCGACTACCTCACAAGCCTCGACTTCATCATCCTCGACGAACTCGGCTATCTTCCGTTCGCGCAGGCCGGAGGTCAGCTCCTCTTCCACCTTATCAGCAGGCTCTACGAGCGCACCTCCGTCATCGTCACGACGAACCTTGCCTTCGGCGAATGGCCGTCGGTGTTTGGTGATGCCAAGATGACGACGGCTCTCCTCGACCGCCTGACCCATCACTGCGAGATCGTGGAAACAGGGAACGAGTCCTGGCGCTTCAAGAACCGTTCTCAAAGCTAAAGCCGAAGATACCCATCACCCGCACTTGGCCTACCCTCTGCAACCCCGGCCCGCGCCGGGCAGGCCAAGCGCTGATCGCCTACAGGGGGGTGAATATTGGACGCCGATAAGGGGTCAACATTCCGCGCCGATTGACAATGAAGACTGGCAAAGCGCGCAATGCCGATTGAGGCAACCGATATGAGCGCCGCTGCCACCATGAGACCGGTTCAACACCCATGCTCGCCGGAGCGTCCTCCCTCCCGGCGATTGGGTCGAATCGGCGATGCCTCCAGCTGCAAATGAGGTTCGCACCTCAAATCAAGAAGCTCCGACAGGGAATAGCCCTCGCTTTAAAGATTTTCCTTAAGAAGGACCTCGATCCTAATCCGCTCCTGAGCGGCGAGCGGCTCACGCGCGTCGGAGCGTGCCCTCATGATTCGGATTGCGCTTCGAACTGCATGTCCCGGATCCTGCGCGATAACAGCGTCGATCCGATTGTCGCATAGCGCCGCTTGAGTGAAGGGAGTCCGCTCGTGTGCCACCACGACGAGATTGACAAGATCCACTTTGGCCGCCGCCGCAACCAACGGAACGCGCGCTTCCGAACTCAAGACATAAATAGCGACAATATCCCTGTTGTTATCGAGCACGCGGGGAATAATCTGCCCTGCGCGCGCCTCATCCGCATGCGTTTCAATCGACGGGAGGCACTGAAGATACGGAAATTGCTCGTTTATTTTAGTGTCGAAACCGTGCCTGCGCTGGATGCTGTCCATTGACTGCATCGTCTCGGCAACGACCATCACCTTTCCTGGCTTGCCGCAGGTGAAGCGACCGATCAGCTTTCCAGCGGTCGCGCCCGCGGCAAAGTTATCAACCCCCACGAAGTCCGCTTCCGGGAGTTTCTCTTGGCCGGACAAAAACTGGACAACCTTTATGTTTCTTTCCAGGAGCCGCGCGACCGCATCGCGGACCTGTGGCGACTCCGGCGCCATGAGCGCGACGCCATCAATCTCCTCCTCATCGATCCCCTGGAGATACTTGGCGACACCATGGGCGTCATCGACGGAGATCTGAACGTAGTCCACCTCGGTCAAATCGGCCTTGAGGACCGCCTTCAGCTCCTTCACGCGCTGGGACAGCTCGCGAAGATAGAGATCCCCCGACCTGGGCAACACAAACCGGAAGCGATAGCTTTTGTTTCGCGCCAGACTGACGGCTGCCGGATTCCGAATAAATCCAATTCGTTCAATGGCTTCATTGACGCTTCGAACTGCCTTTTTGCTGACGTTCGGTCGGTCGTTCAAGACGCGGTCGACGGTCGCAAGGCTGACGCCGGCGGCTTCTGCAAGATCTTTCGCTGTCGGCCGCATAGGGGCTCCTAACTCGATTTGGGCGGCCTACGTTTCCCGCAAAAACACAAAAAACGCAAGAATTGATGTGCGGACCTCAAAAATCGCTTGCCCTGAGGTGCGTACCTCAGTTATGCATATATTGTGACGACCCAACGGCAAGGCCGGAAAGGATAGTCGGGAGCCAGGCGCCGCGCGCTGTTTCACCACACGCCACCGCCAAGTACTTGCACTTACCCCTCTCGATGGAGGTCGAGAGGTTCAACGGGAGGAACCCTAGTTATGAAGTCTCTTTTGACGAGCTCGGCACTCGCTGCCGGGATGTATGTCGCTGTGTCCGCGACGACGGTTTCCAGCGCCGAAGCTGCCGATCTTACCCTTTGCTGGGCCGCATGGGATCCCGCCAACGCCCTCGTCGAACTCAGCAAGGATTTCGAGGCGAAGAGCGGCAACACGATGCGCTTCGAGTTCGTGCCGTGGCCGAATTTCGCCGACCGCATGCTCAATGAACTGAACTCCGGCGGCAAGCTATGCGATCTGTTGATAGGCGACAGCCAGTGGATCGGCGGCGCGGCGGAGAACGGTCAGTACGTCAAGCTCAATGATTTCTTCGACAAGGAAGGGATCAAGATGGACGACTTCATTCCGGCAACCGTCGTCGGTTATGCCGAATGGCCGAAGAACACGCCGAACTACTGGGCGATGCCGGCCTTCGGCGACGTCGTCGGCTGGACCTATCGCAAAGACTGGTTCGCACGCCCCGAACTTCAGGCGGAGTTCAAGCAGAAATACGGCCGTGACCTCGCCGTGCCGAGGAACTGGGCCGAACTGACCGATATCGCAGAGTTCTTCCAGGGCCGCGAGATCGACGGCAAGAAGGTCTATGGCGCGGCCATTTATACCGAGCGCGGCTCGGAAGGCATCACAATGGGCGCCACCAACGCGCTCTACAGCTATGGCTTCAAGTATGACAACCCGGAAAAGCCTTACGAACTCGAAGGCTTCGTGAACTCGCCTGGCGCGGTCGCCGGTCTCGAGGCCTACAAGAAACTCTACGATTGCTGCACGCCGCCGGGCCATTCGGACGCCTACATGACCGAGGACGTGGATGCCTACAAGTCCGGTCAGGTCGCCTTGCAGATGAACTTCACCTTCACCTGGCCGGGCATCAACGCCGACGCCAATGTCGGTGGCGACAAGTCGGGCTATTTCCCGAACCCGGCCGGCCCCGATGGCGTGCAGTTCGCGCAGCTCGGCGGCCAGGGTATCTCGGTGGTGGCGGCCTCCGAGAAGCAGGCCGAGGCGCTTGCTTACATAAAGTGGTTCTCGCAGCCCGAGATCCAGCAGAAATGGTGGAAGTTCGGCGGCTACTCGGCCCTTCGCGCCGTCGTGGAAGACCCGAGCTTTGCTTCCAGCCAGCCCTACGCGAAGCCGTTCCTCGACTCGATGGCGATCGTGAAGGACTTCTGGGCGGAACCGTCTTACGCCTCGCTCCTGCAGGCCTCGCAGAAGCGGTTCCACGACTATGTCGTCGCGAACCAGGGCACCGCGAAGGACGCATTGGACGGTCTCGTGAAGGACTGGACCGCGGTCTTCGAGGACGAAGGCAAATACTGACGCTTACGCCCGCTTCCTCCCAGCAGTGAGCGTCATGCAGGGCCGACCCCTAGCGGACCGAGCCGGCCCTGCAATTCTTCATTTTTATGCCCAAGGAGACGGACATGCTCCAATCCCCGATCGATCGGATCGCCAGCGCGACCCCGCCTGCTGTCGCCGCGCGCGTCAAAGGCCTATCCGATCGTGCCATAGCCTGGCTCTTCGTCGCGCCGTCGATCGTGTTGCTGCTTGCCATCAACATCTTCCCTCTGATCTGGACGATAAGGCTGAGTTTTACGAATTTCCGCGTGAACCGGCCCAATGCTCAAGTCGAGTTCGTCGGCCTCAGGAACTACATCAACATTCTGACGGATAGCGATATCTGGCTCAGCATGCAGGCGACCGCTCACTTCCTGATCTGGACCATCGTCCTGCAGGTGCTGATCGGTTTCTCGCTGGCCTATCTGATCAACAAGAAATTCCGCGGCAACGATCTGTGGACTACGATCATCGTGTTGCCGATGATGCTGAGCCCGGCCGTCGTCGGCAATTTCTGGACCTTCCTGTACCAGCCGCAGATCGGCCTGTTCAATTATGTCGTCGGCTTTCTGACCGGAAGCGACCCCTCCAGTTTCTCGATGATAGCGAATACGTCGCTCGCGCCCTGGGCCATCATCATCGTCGATACCTGGATGTGGACGCCCTTCGTCATGTTGATCTGCCTTGCGGGCCTTCGCTCCATTCCGCCGAGCATCTACGAGGCCGCCGAATGCGACCGCGCCAGCAAATGGCGCCAGTTCTGGACGATCACCATTCCGATGGTGTTGCCATTCCTGATGCTCGCCGTGCTCTTCCGCGGCATCGAGAACTTCAAGATGTTCGACCTCGTCGTGCAATTGACGGGCGGTGGACCGGGCTCGATCACCGAACTGACGTCGATCAATCTCAAGCGCGCGGCATTCGAGCAGTGGCGCACCGGCTATGCGTCCGCCTATGCCGTCATCCTTTTCGTCACCGTTTTCGGCCTCGCGTCGATCTACGTGAAAGCCCTGAACAAGGTCAAACAACGATGAGCACCTATTCCGTTACCGAGCCGTCGGGACGTCAGAAGTGGTTCGCCGGTATTCTGGTCGTTCTCTACGCCGTCATCACCCTTCTTCCCTTGTTGTGGATCATCGGAACCGGCTTCAAATCTCCCGCGGACGCCATCGCCTATCCGCCGAAGATGATCTTCGAGCCAACCGTGGAGGGCTACGTCAATCTCTTCACGACCCGGACCCGCGTGCCTGAGGAGCAACTGAAAGAACTGGGCGAGCCGACCACCTGGTATGACAAGCTGGTCCGCAAGGACGGCGTCATCATCACCGGCGCATCACGCTTTGCCGAACGGTTTACTAATTCCGTCATCATCGGCTTCGGTTCAACGGTCCTTTGCATCGTGCTCGGTACGGCGGCTGCCTATGCCTTCTCCCGCTTCAAGGTGCCGTTGAAGGACGATCTCCTGTTCTTCATCCTCTCCACGCGCATGATGCCGCCGATCGCCGTCGCCATCCCGATCTTCCTGATGTTCCGCTCGCTCGGGCTCAGCGACACCCATGCCGGCATGATCCTGCTCTATACGGCGGTGAATCTCTCGCTATCCGTCTGGCTGCTCAAGGGCTTCATCGATGAGATCCCGGTCGAATACGAAGAGGCGGCCCTGATCGACGGCTACACGCGCTTCCAGGCCTTCTACAAGGTCGTGCTGCCGCAGGCCGTCACCGGAATTGCCTCCACCGCGATCTTCTGCCTGATCTTCGCCTGGAACGAATATGCCTTCGCCGTGCTCCTGACCTCCGGCAATGCCCAGACGGCGCCGCCGTTCATTCCGACGATCATCGGCGTCAGCGGCCAGGACTGGCCTGCGGTCGCCGCCGGCGCCACCATCTTCCTCGTCCCGGTCATGGTCTTCACCATCCTGCTTCGCAAGCATCTCCTGCGCGGCATCACCTTCGGAGCGGTTCGCAAATGACGACGTTTCTCAATCGCCTCCTTCGCCTGCGCCGCGACGCATGGGAGATGGTCGCCTCGGTCCTGATCGCGCTCGGCGTCGTCATGCTGATGCAGCCCCTGTCGCTGACGCTCTTCTCGTTTTCCTTTCTCGTGACGCTGGTGGGAACGGTCATGTTCATCATCGTCAGCCATTTCCCGGAGTGAACCATGGCACAGATCAGAATTGAGAATCTGCGCAAGGATTTCGGGGCCTTCAACGCCGTGAAGTCGTCCAGTTTCACGGTCGAAAACGGCGAGTTCTTCATGCTGCTTGGCCCGTCCGGCTGCGGCAAGACCACGACCCTCAGGATGATGGCCGGGCTTGAACTTCCCACCAGCGGCGAAATCTACATCGGCGGCGAGGAAGTCGGGATGAAGAGGGCAAGCGAGCGCGACATCGCCTTCGTCTTCCAGATGTTCGCCCTCTACCCGCATATGAACGTGCGCAAGAACATATCCTATCCGCTCGTCAGCCAGGGCCTGAACAAGGCGGAAGTCGCCTCGCGCGTTGCCGAGGTCGCAAAGATCCTGAGGATCGAGAACATCCTCGACAAGCCCGTCGGCGGGCTTTCGGGCGGCGACCGACAGCGCGTGGCGCTCGGCCGCGCCATCGTGCGCAAGCCGAAAGCCTTCTTCATGGACGAGCCGCTAGGCGCACTCGATGCTGAGTTCCGCGAGCACATGGCGGAAGAGCTGCGGGCGCTGCACGATCGCATGGGTGCCACCACCGTCTATGTGACCCACGACCAGCTCGAAGCCATGCAGATGGGCGACAAGATCGTGGTGATGAACCATGGGGTCGTCGAACAATTCGGCAAGCCGCAGCAGATCTACGACTGGCCGGCGACGAAGTTCGTCGCGAAGTTCATCGGCTCGCCGCCGATGAACTTCCTGGAGTTTGACGGCGCAATCGATATCGGCGGTGATGAGGTCAACCTCTCCGGTACATCGGTAAAAGTACCGGTGTCTCGTGACAAGCGACTCGGCAAGCTGGCGCTCGGCGTGCGGCCGGAACATGTCCGGT
Organism: Shinella sumterensis; assembly: GCF_004514425.2. Lineage (GTDB taxonomy): Bacteria > Pseudomonadota > Alphaproteobacteria > Rhizobiales > Rhizobiaceae > Shinella > Shinella sumterensis. The sequence continues at coordinate 4,100 of NZ_MYFN02000002.1, read as the reverse complement.
TCAAGGACGGCGCTGCACTCGCCGGGCGGGTGATTGCCGTCGAGTATCTGGGCACGACACAGATCGTGACCTTGGAAACGCCGCACGGAGACATCAAGGCACGCACACCTTCGAACCAGGCTGCACGCGTCGATGAGCTGATCGGCCTGGAGTTCGACGCCAGAACGCTGACGGTTTTCGATTCAATCTCCGGAAAAGCTCTTGTTTCCGAGGCCAACGAGGGAGTGCTGCGCCGTGGCTGAGGTCATCCTGCAAAACATCACGAAGTCGTTTTCGGGAAACCGTGCCCTCGACGACGTCTCCATGATCGTACCGGACGGTTCGTTCGTCGTGCTTCTCGGGCCGACGGGCGCCGGCAAGACGACGACGCTGCGCATGGTTTCAGGTCTCGATACACCCGACAGCGGTGATGTCATCATCGGCGGGCAATCGATGCGTGGCCTGACGCCGGCGCAGCGCAACGTCGCGATGGTGTTCCAGCAATATTCGCTCTATCCGCATCTGTCGGTGCGGCAGAACCTCGAATTTCCACTGAAGTCGCCGCTTCTGAAGACACCTCAGCGGGTGATTGACGAAAAGGTGAACGCAGTCGCGGAAACCCTGCAGATTTCCCACAAGCTCGACAACAAGGCGACGGCTCTTTCGGGCGGAGAAATGCAGCGCGTGTCGATCGGGCGGGCGCTGGTGCGTAATCCGCAAATCTATCTGATGGATGAGCCTCTCAGTTCGCTCGATGCGAAGCTTCGCTCCGACCTGCGCATCGAACTGAAGAACATCCAGGCCAAGTCAGGCGCGACGCTGCTCTATGTCACGCACGACCAGATCGAGGCCATGACGATGGCGACCCATGTCGGCGTTCTCCATGAGGGCAGACTTGTCCAGTTCGGTTCACCCCGCGAAATCTATGAGGAGCCGATCAGCATCTACGCGGCCACCCGGCTCGGACAGCCACGCATCAACGTGCTTCCCGCGGAACTCTTCCCCGGCGCGCCGGCGAAGGCGAAGTCGATCGGCCTGCGCCCGGAACACATCTATCAGGGCGAAGGACAGAACGCGACGGTCATGCGTGTCGAACACCTAGGCGACCAGACGCGTCTGCATCTCTCGTTCAAGATGCACAATCTCATCACTGTCACCGACGCCCATACCGAGCTCAAGGGCGGCGAAACCGTAAAAATCCAGCCGAGCAGGCCGCTCTACTTCGACGCCGCCGGCATGCGTTTAGTTTAAGGGAGGCGAGAATGTCGCAGTTTCTCAACAGCAAGGAAAATGCAGTCACCGAAGCGATCGACGGTGTGCTGGTCGCCTCCGGCGGCGCGCTGAGCCGGCTTGACGGCTACCCGCATATCCGCGTCGTCGTGCGGTCGGATTGGGACAGGAGCAAGGTCGCTATCGTCTCGGGCGGTGGATCGGGACATGAGCCTGCCCATGCAGGTTTTGTCGGCAAGGGCATGCTGACGACCGCCGTGTGTGGCGATGTGTTCGCCTCGCCCAGCGTGGACGCCATTCTCGCCGGCATCCTGGCTGTCACCGGCCCGGCCGGCTGCCTGCTCATCGTGAAGAACTACACCGGCGACCGGCTGAACTTCGGCCTTGCGGCAGAGCGTGCCCGCGCCTACGGGCTGAATGTCAGCATGGTCATCGTCGATGACGACATCGCCCTACCTGATCTGCCGCAGGCACGCGGTGTGGCCGGCACGCTGTTCGTGCACAAGATCGCGGGCGCTCTGGCCGAACGTGGCGCGGATCTGGAGACCGTCACCAAGGCGGCCCGCCGAGTCATCGAGAATACGAGCTCGATCGGCATGTCGCTGGATACCTGCACCGTGCCGGGCTCTCCCAAGGAGAACCGGATTCCGGAGGGTCATGCCGAACTCGGCCTCGGCATTCACGGCGAAGCCGGCGTCGAGCAGGTCGAATATACCGGGGCAAAGGGTGCGGTCGCCGCTATGGTCTCGCGTCTTGCGGCCTCGATGGAAGACCAACCTCACGTCGTGCTCGTGAACAATCTTGGTGGGACGTCCGTGCTGGAAATGTCGGTCGTCGTGCATGAACTGGTCCACTCGGCCATCGGGAGCAGGATCTCGCATATCGTCGGCCCGGCGCCGATGATGACCTCGCTCGACATGCAGGGTTTTTCGATCTCGGTCTTCCCGGCCAACAAGGCGGAGCTGGAGTTGCTTTCCACCCCGGTGGTAATGCCTGCCTGGCCGGGCATGACGGCCATCGTCCCCGCGACCGTCATATCGCTACCGGATGGCCTGACGCCGATCGCACCTTTACCCTCCAGGCATGAACCCACGCGTCAGTTTCTCACGGATTGCTGCACCCTTCTTATCGGCGCCGAGAAGGATCTGAACGCGCTCGATGCGAAATCCGGCGACGGCGATACCGGCTCGACGCTGGCGGGGGCTGCACGTGCGCTCATCGAGGCTCTTGATCGGCTCCCTCTTTCCGACCACACGCAATTGTTCCGCGCAATGGGGCAGGAGCTCAGCCAGACAATGGGCGGTTCGTCCGGCGTGCTGCTCGCGATCTTCTTCGCAGCAGCCGGTGATGGTGCGTCCAGCGGCCTGACCATCCGGGAAGCTCTGAAGGCAGGCCTTTCCCGTATGCAGGAGATCGGCGGCGCGCGCCTTGGTGATCGCACTATGGTCGACGCACTCGCGCCGGCACTGGACGCCCTTGACCAAGGGTTTATCCCCGCCGCCGACGCGGCCCGCGCGGGTGCGAACCTGACCGCAACGCTTTTGCACGCCAAAGCGGGACGGGCAGCCTACATCAACGCAAAACAGCTCGATGGCCATATCGATCCGGGCGCCGAGGCTGTGGCGCGGTTGTTCGAATATCTCGCCGCTCGGGCCGATGCTGCCAGTCCGCAGGCGGACGAGCAATCGGCTGGCGCGCGCATAACGGGCTGATTTATCTACAATGGCAACTGAACGCGACATCAGCCTGAACGATTATCTTCGTGCCAGGAAGATTGACCCCGCGCTTGCGACCCTGGTTGAACACATCGCCAAGTCCGCAATTGTCATGGCTGACCACCTCAAGGCCGCGGCATTCCACGATCAGATTGGAAACGCCGGCACGAGGAACGTGCAGGATGAAGAGCAGAAGCTTCTCGACGTCCTGGCTGACAGAGTGTTTCGGGAAACATGTGCCGAAGCGGCTTCGCTTGCGGCATATGTCTCCGAAGAGGTCGATGATGTCGCGTGGCTGAAGGCACCGTTGGCGGGGGATCTCATCCTGTATGTCGATCCCCTGATCTACCTGTCGAATGAGCAGATACGAGCGTCGCCGCCTCGCGGCCAATCCGCGGACGGTCGTGCGTGGAGCGGCCGGTACGGGCAAGTCGGTTATCGCGCTGGAACGAGCGCGCCAGCTCGCCGCTAATGGCAAGCGCGTATTAATGCTCTGCTTCAATCAGCTATTGGCCGCCCATGTGCGAAAGGGGCTAGGCTCAGGACCTATTAATTTCGTTTGAGATGTGCTTCACGGCTTCCAATAGGAGGCCTTGATGGGTGATTTGTTTCTGCTAAGCGAGCGCCAGATGGCGCGGATATCGCCGTTCTTTCCGCTGTCCCACGGAGTGCCGAGGGTCGATGACCGCCGGGTGGTGAGCGGCATCGTCTACGTTATTCGCAACGGTCTCCAGTGGAAGGACGCGCCGACTGGCTACGGTCCGCATAAGACGCTCTACAACCGCTTCATTCGCTGGAGCCGGCTCGGCGTCTTCGACCGGATCTTCGCCGGGCTCGCCGGCAAAGGGCCGAAACCCGAGCGTATCATGATCGACGCGACGCATCTCAAGGCTCACCGCACCGCGGCAAGCCTGCTCAAAAAGGGGGTGTTCCCCGTCGTATCGGGCGAACAAAAGGTGGGCTGAACTCGAAGCTCCACACCGTTTGCGACGGTGACGGACGGCCGATCATCCTGCTCCTATCGGAAGGCCAGATGAGCGACCACAAAGGCGCCCGTCTCGTCCTCGACGCCTTGCCGCCGGCCTCTCATCTGATCGCCGACCGCGGCTACGACAGCGCCTGGTTGCGCCAGGAACTGGAAGCACGAGACATCGAGCCGTGCATCCCCTCGAGCCG
>NZ_MYFN02000001.1 GCF_004514425.2 Shinella sumterensis | reverse complement strand
GAACGAATAGCCGTCGATATAGGCGGTCTCGTCGATCTCCTTGGGCACGCCCGACATGAAGCCTTCCAGGATCCACACCGCCAGCGGCACGTTGAACAGGCAATGCGCGATCGCCACCGCGATATGGGTGTCGATCAGGCCGAAGGCGGAATAGAGCTGGAAGAACGGCAGCGCAAACACCGCCGGCGGCGCCATGCGGTTGGTGAGCAGCCAGAAGAACAGGTGCTTGTCGCCCAAAAACCGGTAGCGCGAGAACGCATAGGCCGCCGGCAGCGCCACCGAAACCGAAATCACCGTGTTGAGCACAACGTAGATGATCGAGTTGATATAACCCGAATACCACGCCGGATCGGTGAAGATCACCGCATAGTTCCTGAGCGTCGGGTTCGCCGGCCACAACGAAACCGACGTCATGATCTCCGTGTTCGTCTTGAAGCTCATGTTCACCAGCCAGTAGATCGGCAAAAGCAGAAACACGATGTAAAGGGTGGGGACAAGCCAGGAGAGGCCGGCTTTGCTCTTGCGGCGGCCGAGCACGAGGCTCGTTGCCGGACGGCTTTGGGCATGCCCCACATCGAGGGCCGCCGTCGAGGTGTTGAGGCTCATCGCATCGTCCTTTCGAAGTTCGCGGAACAGGCGTGGTTCAGGCTGAAAACTGGGATCGATAAGATCAGGGTCACGCCTGATCTCCCTGTGTCATGACCGTGTAGAAGATCCAGGAAAGCAGCAGCACGATCAGGAAGTAGACGATCGACATGGCGGCTGCCGGACCGAGATCGAACTGACCGACGGCCATCTTGACGAGATCGATCGACAGGAAGGTCGTCGATGAACCGGGGCCACCGCCCGTCACGACAAAGGGCTCGGTATAGATCATGAAACTGTCCATGAAGCGCAGCAGGATGGCGATCAGTAGAACGCGCTTCATCTTCGGCAGCTGGATGTAACGGAAGACAGCGAGGCGCGACGCACCGTCGATCTTGGCGGCCTGGTAATAGGCTTCCGGGATAGACACGAGGCCGGCATAACAAAGAAGCACAACAAGGCTCGTCCAATGCCAGACATCCATGACGACGATCGTCACCCAGGCATCGACCGGGTCGGCGGCATAGGCGAAGGGAAATCCGAGCTGGGTCAGTCCCCATCCGACGAGGCCGATATCGGCACGGCACAGCAATTGCCAGATCGTTCCTACGACATTCCAAGGAATGAGGAGCGGCAGCGCCATGAAGATCAGGCAGACCGGCACCCCGAGCCCGTGACGCGGCATGTTGAGCGCGATGAAAATGCCCAGCGGGATCTGGATAGCCAGAATGACCGCAGAGAAGGCAAGGTTGCGGACGAGCGAATCCCAGAAGCGGGCGGAATCCAACACCTGCGTGAACCAGTCGGTCCCCGCCCAGAAGAACTGGTTGTTGCCGAACGTATCCTGAACGGAATAGTTCACGACCGTCATCAGCGGGATCACCGCCGAGAAGGCGACCAGCAGCAGCACCGGCAGCACCATGAACCAGGCCTTGTTGTTCCAGGTCTTATCCATGGCTCAGGCTCCCCTTTCGACGCGCCAGCTGTCGGCATAGATGTTGATGGCTTTGGGATCGAAGGCGATGCGGGCGTCCGCCGGAACCTCGTCCTCCTCCGGCATCACCGCCGCAACGGACTGGCCGGCAAAGGTTGCCCGCACGATCTTGTGCCTGCCGATATCCTCGACCTTATCGATACGAACGGGATGACCCTCTCGCCCAATGCGTACGAATTCCGGGCGAATGCCGAATTCCATCTTTGCGGTGGCCTTGGCGGGCGGAGCGAAGCCGAGATCGACACGCTCGCCGCCGATCACGGCAGTCGCACCATCGATCTGCATCGGCAGGACATTCATGCCGGGCGAGCCGATAAAGTAGCCGACAAAGGTGTGGCGTGGTGTCTCGAAGAGCTCGGCCGGCGTGCCGATCTGTACGATCTGGCCATCGTACATGACGACGACCTTGTCGGCGAAGGTCAGCGCCTCCGTCTGATCGTGGGTGACATAAACCATGGTGAAACCGAACTGGCGATGCAGCTTCTTGAGCTGCGAACGCAGCTGCCACTTCATGTGCGGGTCGATGACCGTCAGCGGCTCATCGAAGAGGATCGCGTTCACATCGTTGCGCACGAGGCCGCGGCCAAGCGAGATCTTCTGCTTCTGGTCGGCCGTGAGGCCGCGCGCCTTGCGGTTTGCCCGGTCAGCGAGCCCCGTCATCTCGAGGATTTCCTCGACCCGACGCTTCACGGCAGCCTCGGCAACGCCACGGTTGCGCAGCGGGAAGGCGAGATTGTCGTAGACGGTCATGGTGTCGTAGATGACCGGGAACTGAAAGACCTGCGCGATGTTTCGGGCTTCGGGCGGAAGGTCCGTCACATCCTCGCCATCGAACAGGATGCGGCCTTCGGAGGGCTGCAAGAGCCCCGAGATGATGTTGAGCAGCGTGGTCTTGCCGCAGCCGGAGGGCCCGAGCAGCGCATAGGCGCCGCCGTCGCTCCATTCGTGATTGACCTCACGCAGCGCATAGTCGTTCGGCGCGGAGGGGCGGATTCCATAGGCATGGCGTATGTGATCGAGTGTGATGCGTGCCATGAACTCTTCCCCCTATGCCGCCATCGCGACCGGCGCGCCGAGCGCCCTGCCATCCATCCCGAAGGCCATCAGGTGGCGCGTATCGACATGGACGGTGATCAGCGTATCCGGCTCGATATCGTGGATGCCCGGTGAGAGCATGACCCAGCGACTACCCTCGAATTCGATATGGACGAAGCTCTCCGACCCCGCGATTTCCGAGATGGCCGTGCGCGCCTGAAGCGGTGCAGAACCCGGCGCCTGGCTGGTAAGGGAGAGGTGGTGCGGATGGAACGCGATGGTGCAGGGACCATCTGCCAACTGGGACAGGTGCTGCGGCACTATCAGCAAGGACCGGTCGCCGGCGGTGAACTGACCATTCCGCTTGACGACATCCATGGCGTTCAGCGGTGGGTCGGCAAAGGTGCGGGCCGTCAGGAGATCGTTCGGCCGGCGATAGACGTCGATGGTCCGGCCGAACTGCGTGATGCGGCCCTCCGACAGGGTGGCGGTGTTGCCGCCCAGAAGCAGCGCTTCCGAAGGCTCCGTCGTCGCATAGACGAAGATCGCGCCGGAGGCGGCAAAAATCTTCGGCAGTTCCAGGCGCAGTTCCTCGCGCAGCTTGTAGTCGAGATTGGCGAGCGGCTCGTCGAGCAGAACAAGGCTGGCATTCTTGACGATGGCGCGCGCCAGCGCCGTGCGCTGCTGCTGGCCGCCCGACAGGTTGAGCGGCGTGCGGTCGAGATAGGGTGTGAGCTTCAGCAGTTCGGCCGCCTTGCGCACCTCGCGGTCGACGGTCGCCTTGTCGGCGCCCTTGATGCGCATCGGCGAGGCGATGTTCTCGTACACGGTCAGTGCCGGATAGTTGATGAACTGCTGGTAGACCATGGCGACGCCGCGGTCCTGCACGCGCACGCCCGTGACGTCCTTGCCGTCGAACCACACCGAGCCCGCCGTCGGCGTGTCGAGCCCCGCCATCAGCCGCATCAGCGACGTCTTGCCCGACAAGGTCGGGCCCAGCAGCACGTTCAGCGAGCCTCGCTCCAAGGCAAGCGATGTCGCATGGACATGCGTATCCCGGCCCACGGTCTTTTCCACATGGCGCAATTCAAGCACGGTTCAGTCCTCTTCAATGCGGTTGGGCGATGCGCTCAGCTTGCGCAGGCAAGCGCCTGGTCGCCGCTGCCGGCCGACCAGAGATCCGCCACCATGTCGATGGCCGTGAGATAGGTCTTGTATTTCTGGCTGAGCACGGCTGCGCGTGCGCCATCCGGCTCGAGCCGCTGCTCGACATGGACCATGTTCGAGATCGCGGTTGCCACATCCGGATAGACGCCGGTCGCCACGGCAGCGCAAATCGCACCGCCCTTGGCGCCGAATTCACTGCCATTGGCGATTTCGACAGGCAGGCCGAGGCCATCGGCAAACATTTGCGCCCAGACACGACTGCGCGTGGGGCCACCCGCGAGCCTGATAACCTCGGGGTTGGCTGCATCCGGTCCTGTCAGCAGGTAGGTCATGTCGTAGCGGTGGGCGAAGACCACGCCCTCGTAGACCGCGCGCACGATATCGGGAAGCTGCACACCGGCACGAAGCCCGAGGAAGCCGCCCGGCGCACCGCGCGGGCCGTCATAAAGGAACGGGAAGAACAGGATGCCGTTGGTTCGGTCAATGGCGCCAGCGACGAGTTCATTGCACACATCATAGATGCTGCGTCCTTCCAGCACCGCGCGCTGCGCTTCTGCAGACAGCATGGTCTTGCATAGCCATTCGAGATTGCTGGCCGACGTCGGCGTCGCCGTGGTAGCCAGCACCTGTCCGTCGACCGGATAGGGCGTCTGGATGGTCGGCAGCGGGTTAAGTGAGGGCTTGCGATGGACCGTCGAATGGATGCTGAACGTGCCGGCAACCGCTGCGAGCTGGCGTGGACTGACGGCACCGGACGCCAGCGCACAACCGACGACATCATACACGCCGCGCACGACGGGCGTTCCTTCGCGAAGCCCGGTCAGGGCGGCAACGGATGCCGGAATATGACCCACCACCTCGACGGAAGGCCGAACCGGCGGCAGCTTTTCGAGCCCCCCCTGCATGCCGGCGGCCTCGAAGGCCTCCCGGGAAATATCGGATTTTGTTACGTTGATGATGCCGGCACAGCCGCCGTCCGTAGGGTCCGTCGAGATATCGCCGCAAAGCCGCATGCGCAGGAAATCCTTGCAGGGCAGCATATATCTGGCACGCCGCATCACCTCCGGCGCATTCTCCTGGAACCAGGCCATGATGGGAAACGTCTGGCCCGGCCAGACTTGCTGCTCGATATGCCGCGAGACTTCGGCGGCAAGTCCGGAGCGTTTCCAGCGCTCGATAAGCGGTATGGAGCGCGTATCGGTGGAGACCAGCCCGTTGGCGACCGCATTACCTTCCGCGTCGACGAAATACGCACCGCCACCATAGCCTGACGGCGTGACCGCAATGATGTCCGCGGGGTTGGTTCCGGTCTTTTCAAGTAGCACGCGCAGGCACTCGCAGGTCGCGCGCCACATGACGTCGGCGTCCCGCTCGGTCCAGCCCTCTTGGGGCAAAAGCATGATATTGGGGCGACGCTCGCAGGCGAGTTCGTTTCCCTTGACGTCGAACAACACGACCTTGGTCATGGTGCCACCGGCGTCGATGCCGATCAGGCGTTCCCGCATGGTTTCTCCTCCTCGCCGACGCGCCGTCTCCACCCGGCACATGGACCATTCGGTCTCATCGGCTTTGTTCCTCGTGAGCTAGGCTATTGGACGGGCCTGAATTGTCAATCGAATTCGTAAGGAAATTTTTTACAGAAATAAATAACTGATATTGCATGATATTTTTTACATGTCGGTTCGCGACCGAAGCATGGTGCCTTTCAAAAGTAATAAAATGCCATTATAGCAGCCCCATCTTCTGAGGATGACGGTCAAGAGGGGCTTTCGTGCGAAACAGAACAGAAGCAATCGCCGCGTTAAGGGCTGCCACAGCCGCACAACCGGTCCTTATTGTCGGCGGCGGCATCAACGGGATCGGGCTCTTCCGCGACCTGTCACTGCAAGGCGTGCCTGTCGTACTGGTGGACAAGGGTGACTTCGCCTCCGGCACCAGCGCGGCGCCGTCGCGGCTCATCCATGGCGGGCTCCGCTATCTTGAGACGGGCGAGTTTGCGCTGGTGCGCGAATCCGTCATCGAGCGCAATCATCTGGTTCGCAATGCCCACCATCTCGTCAAACCCCTGCCCGTATGGGTTCCGGCCTTCAGCTGGTTCGGCGGGCTGTTTTCTGCAGGCCTGCGTTTCCTCAAGCTGAAGAAAACGCCGGGCGCCAAGGGAATTGCGGTGGTAAAGCTGGGGCTGGTGTTTTTCGATCGCTTTGGGCGGGCCACGAGCGCGATGCCCGGCCATCGCATCGTTTCGCGCGGCGAACTACGGACCCGGATGCCCGGCCTTTCGCAGCGGATCAAGGCGGTGGCCGAATATTATGACGCACGGCTGACCCACCCGGAACGCCTCGCGCTGGAGCTCATCAAGGACGCCGAACGGGACTGCCCCGCATCCATCGCCGTGCCTTATATGGCACTGGCTGGTTCGGACGGCGATCAGGTCATCCTGCGCGACGAGGTCAGCGCGGAGGAGATTGCACTGCGGCCACGCCTCGTGATCAACTGTGCCGGCCCCTGGGCGGACGAGGCAAATCGCAAACTCGGCATCGACGGGCAACTGATAGGCGGCACGCGTGGTTCACATATCGTCCTGCACCGGCCTGACATCGCCCGCCAGCTGGGCGACGGCATGCTCTACTTCGAAACTCGGGATTTCCGCGCCTGCCTCGTCTATGCGCTCGACGCGGGGCACGTCCTGCTCGGCACCACCGACATTCGTACACGCGACCCCGATACGGTACGTTGCTCGGACGAGGAGATCGACTATCTCTTCGATGTGCTGGAACAGGTCATGCCCGGCACAGCCGCACGGCGCGAAGAAATCGTCTTCACCTATGCCGGGGTTCGTCCGCTTCCCTATAGCGGTGAAGGAACGACCGGCGCGATCAGCCGCGATCACTTCCTTCGGGATTTCGAACCGGATGGCAATCGGCGCTTCCCGGTATTGGCGCTCGTCGGCGGCAAGTGGACCACCTATCGCGCCTGCGCAGAGCAGATCGCCGATACCGTTCTGGCACGCCTTGGCCTGAACCGCCAGTGCAGCACGCTGGATGTTCCGATCGGCGGAAGCGCGGGGCTCGACAACGACGCCCAGAAGCGCCTGACCTTCATTCGCAGGCTCATGGCCCGCCACGACCTCGACGAGGCCGCTTGCACAGTCCTCGTCGAGCGGTACGGCAGCCAGGCCGACGATGTCGCGCGTCATGTTGCGGCCGATGGCGGCGAGACGGTGGACGAGGCTTCCCGCTACCGCGCAGGCGAAATCCGCTGGATCGTGGCCGAGGAGCGCGTCACCCGACTCTCCGATATCGTGCTGCGCAGAACACTCATGCCGTTTGAGAACGCCATCACACGGGCGAGCCTCGATGCCATCGCGCGCATCGCCGCAGATGCGCTCGGCTGGGACAGGCAGCGCCGCGAGGCGGAAATCGCCGCGACGGTAGCGGCGCTCGACGAACGGTATCGCGTGGAATTGCCGCCCGTGCCCTCCGCTCTCCGTTCCAACGCATCCTAGGGATACCCGCATGACACCCGCCATCAGACCCCTCCTCGCCGGCAACTGGAAAATGAACGGCACGGCCAGCGCACTCGCGACCCTTGAAGCAATCGCCGCGGGAATCGCGCACCTGCCTGATGTCTTCGACACTTTGCTCTGCGCTCCGGCAACGCTTGTCCACCGAGCCGCCTCCGCAGCAAAGGCAACCCGGATCCAGATCGGCGGTCAGGATTGCCATACCGGCCAGGCCGGCGCGCATACCGGCGATGTCTCCGCTGATATGCTTGCCGATTGCGGTGCGCGCTTCGTCATTGTCGGCCACTCCGAGCGGCGGGCGGATCATGCTGAAACGGATGATCTCGTTTGCCGCAAGGCACGGGCGGCCATCGCCTCTGGCCTGACCGCCATCGTCTGCATCGGCGAAACGGGCGCAGAGAAGGCGCAGGGTAAGACGCTTGCAGTCATCGAGCGGCAACTCCTGAAATCCGTGCCGGACAGCGCGACGCCACGAAACGTCGTCGTCGCGTATGAGCCGGTATGGGCCATCGGCACCGGCCTCACGCCCACCGTTAAGGATGTCGCCGAAGTGCATCGCTTCATGCGTGATCAGTTGAGCGCGCGGTTCGGCTCCGAGTGTGCGGGGATGCGCCTGCTCTATGGCGGGTCCGTTAAGGGCGCCAACGCGCACGAGCTGATGGGGATCGATCATGTGGATGGCGCGCTGGTCGGCGGCGCAAGCCTGAAGGCGGAGGACTTCCTGTCGATTGCCCGTGCCTTTCCCGCTCTGGCAGAGGCCTGACATGGTCACCATTCTCGACCGCACCAATCCCGATCCCGGCGCACCGCGCGTGCGCCATCCGGAAAAGGCCCACAAGCCGGACACGGAAGTGCTGCGCAAGCCGGAATGGATCCGCGTCAAGGCGCCGGTCTCCAAGGGCTACCAGGAGACGCGCGAGCTGGTGCGCTCCCACAAGCTGGTGACGGTGTGCGAGGAGGCCGGCTGCCCGAATATCGGGGAATGCTGGGACAAGAAGCACGCCACCTTCATGATCATGGGTGAGATCTGCACCCGCGCCTGCGCCTTCTGCAATGTCGCGACCGGCAAGCCGAACGCGCTCGACATGGCCGAGCCGGAAAACGTCGCCAAGGCCGTCAGGCAGATGGGCCTGTCGCATGTCGTCATCACCTCCGTCGACCGCGACGATCTGGACGATGGCGGCGCGGAGCACTTCGAGAAGGTGATCTGGGCCATTCGCGCGGCGTCGCCGCTGACGACGATCGAAATCCTCACGCCCGATTTCCTGAAGAAGCCGGGCGCGCTGGAGCGCGTCGTCGCCGCCAAGCCTGACGTTTTCAACCACAATATGGAGACCGTGCCGGGCAATTACCTGACGGTGCGCCCGGGCGCGCGCTACTTCCACTCCGTGCGGCTTCTGCAGCGCGTGAAGGAGCTGGATCCGACCATGTTCACCAAGTCGGGCATCATGGTGGGTCTCGGCGAGGAGCGCAACGAAGTGCTCCAGCTGATGGACGACCTGCGCACGGCCGATGTCGACTTCCTGACCATCGGCCAGTATCTCCAGCCGACCCGCAAGCACCACAAGGTGGACCGCTTCGTGACGCCCGACGAGTTCAAGTCCTACGAGACGGTGGCCTATTCCAAGGGCTTCCTGATGGTATCGTCGAGCCCGCTCACCCGCTCCTCGCACCATGCCGGCGACGATTTCGCAAGGCTGAAGGCGGCGCGGGAGAAGAAGCTGCTCGGTTGACGAGCTGAAGGAGCCCGTCTTGCACAGACGGGCCATTTTTCATTCGGCAGGTTGCGCCATGGCCATGCGCGGCGCGGTATCGGGCAAAGCAAGATCGACCGTCTTGCCGCTCCTTAGCGTTTCCTGTCCACGCCGCGCCATGCGGTGCATGAGTGGCGACATGGCCTCGTGGGTTTCGCGGTAGAACTCGAACACCTCGCCATAGGCATCGTTGCGGCGCATGTCGGGTTCCACGACATGGCTTTCTTTCACCATATGCCCCGATGCCTCGGGCAGCGAGCCATAGAAACCGGCGCCGACCGCCGCATTGATCGCGGAGCCGAAGGCCGTCGCATCCAACACCTTGGGAACGGCAATCGGAATGCCGCAGACATCGGCATGCATCTGGGTGAGGAACGGCGTTCGGGTGGCACCGCCGCAGATCACCATCGTTTCGATGGAAATCGCATGCGCCCGCAACGTGCGCAGAATGTTTTCCGTGCCATAGGCGACGGACTCGATCAATGCGCGCAGCATGTGGGCGGGCGTGTGCTTCAGCGTCAGCCCCCATAGCGCGCCCTGAAGTTCGTAATCGATATAGGGATTGCGGTTGCCCTGCCAGAAATCGAGCGCCACAAGGCCATCGGCGCCGATCGGCATGCTTTCCGCCTGGCGAAGCATGTCGCCGTAAGTGTCCCCGCCCCCCTGGCCAAGCCGGCCGATATGATCATGCCACCATCGCACGATGGACCCCGAAGAGACCTGCCCGCCTTCCATGACGAACAGGCCGGGCACCACGCAATCGGGATGCGGCCCGAAGATGCCCGGCACCTCCACATCCCGGTCCGTCATCGGCAGGACAAGATGCGAGGACCCGGTGATGAAGGCCGTGCGGCCGGGGCGGCAGACGTCAAGGCCCACCATCGCGACATAGGCATCCGTACCGCCGCAGACGACGAGCGTTCCCGGCAAAAGGCCCAACTGGTCAGCGGCCTCGGAGGTCAGCGGCCCTATCGGTTCGGCGAGCGGAAGGATCTCATCCGGGAAGCGTGCCGTGATGTCTCCAAGGCCGATCCGAGTGAAGAAATCCTCGGGCCAGCCACCGCGTCGACCATCGTAGAACCAGCGGTTGGTGATGTGGTTGAGGCCGAGTGTCAGCCGTCCCGTGAGGCGCAGTGCAAGATAGTCGGTCATCTCGACGAACCAGCGGGAGCGCTCGTAGATCGATGGCGTTGATTCCTTAATCCAGAGGATTTTCGGCAGCATCCATTCGGAACTAACGCCAAGGCGCGACCGGCGAAGCGCCGCATCGTTGGTCTGCGTCATGCGGCGGGCCTGCTGGGCGGCACGGCTGTCCATCCACAGGATCGCCGGCATGGTCGGCTGTAGATTGCCATCGAGTGCAACAAGCGTGCTGGACGTGCCGTCGGCAGAGATGGCCTTGACGGAGGCCGCCGGTATACCCGCTTCGCGCACCGCCTGACGAACCGCAAGGCACGCGGCGCGCCACCAGTCGGCGGGCGTCTGCTCGGCCCAGCCCGGACGTGGAAATGTGGTCTCGTAGTCGTGCGTGGCCATCGAAACGACGTTGCCGTCGTGGTCGACCACGATGGCCCGGGCGCCGCCCGTGCCACCGTCCAGCCCGACGAAGTAGGCCTTGCCATTCATGGTCATGATGCCTCCGGATGTTGGGACTGACGGCCGTTCACGGCTCGCATGGCGACTGTGACGCCGATCAGCAGCAGGATGCCTTTGATGATCTGGCGTTGGTAATCGGCCCAGCCGAGCAGCGCGCTGCCGCTGACGAGAACGGCGAGGATAAGGATGGCGGTGGTCGTGCCGAGCACATTGGGCTTTCCGATCCTGAGCATCATGCCGCCGAGCAGCACCGCTGTCAGGCCGTCGATGAAATAGGACGACCCGATCATTGGCTGGCCGGAAGAAAGGCTCGCCGCCAGCAGCACGCCGGTCAGCGCCGACATGACCCCAGAAAAGACGAAGAGCAGCATGAGCAGGTTGCGAACCGAGACCCCCGCCTGATCGACTGCGGCCTCGCTCTGCGCCGTCGCGAAGATATAGTGGCCGAAGGTCAGCTTCTCCTGGGCATACCAGGACAGGGCGTAGAGAACGGCAACGGCGATCGCGATGACCGGCACGGGACCGATATTGGTGAAGATGAAGTCGCCAAGCGGACCTGGATCGGCGATGCGGATGGACGTGCCCTTGCCGAGTGCTGCGGCAATGGAGGCGCAGATGCCGCCCGTCGCGATGGTGACGATCAGCGGCTGAAGCCGCATGACCGCAACGAGCAGGCCGTTGAACAGACCTGCGATCGCGCCTACGGAGACCCCGGCAAACCCGGCCACCAGCCAGCCATGACCGCCGGCAAGCAGATAGGCCGTGGTCATATTTCCGAGGGCGGCGACATGCATGAAGCTGACGTCGATCTTGCCGGCCGCGATCACCCAGGTCAGCCCCAGGATCATGATCGCCGTCAAAGCCGAGGAACGCAGGATCGTCGCAATGTTGGAGCTGTCGACGAGTTGCGGTCTGAGGAAGGCAAAGACGGCGACCATGAACACGAGCGTCGCGAGAAGCCAGTAGCGGCTGACGAGACCGTTCTTCGGCTTCTGTGTATCAAGACGGGCGACGGACGGGTGGACGATAACGTCAGTCATGAACGCTTCTCCTTCTTGACGGATGCAGGCTGGAGAAAGCTGCCGATATCGCTCAGAAACTCACGAAGGCGGGCATCGAAGAACACCACGCCGGCCAGCAGGATCGCGCTGACGACGCCATCGCTGTAATAGAACGGAATGCCGAGCAGCGAGAAGCCATCGAGCAACATGGTAATGAGGAACGTGCCGGCAAGCGTCGCCAGGACGGATGTTCGTCCCAAGAGCGCCGTGCCCAGAAAAACGCCGGCATAGGCGGGCATCAGCAGGTTGGCGCCTTCATTGGTATCGGCAGTCCCGGATTCCGCGAGAATGAGCAGTACCGCGAAGACGCAGGTCACGCCGCAGGCGACGAAAGCGAGCATAGTGTAGAGCCTCGTCGGCACCCCGGAGTAGTAGGCCGCGACCGGGTTCTCGCCCGTGGCGTAGAAGGACGCGCCATAACGCGTGCGGTGCATGAAAAACCACGCGACGGCGTAGAGGCCGAGCAGGAAGACGAAGGAGAGGCTGTAACCGAAGACGCGCGCATCGTTCAGATCGAGAATGCCCGACGACATGAAGTTCTGGAAGATCGTGCGGCCATTGGAATAGACGAAGGCGAGGCCTGCGGCGATCGACCCCGTTGCGATGGTCGTCACGATGTCGGGAAAACGGAAGTAGCTGATGACGACACCGTTGAACGCGCCGATGGCCGCACCGACGACGATACCGGCCGGGATCGCGATCCACAGTGGTTGGCCGAGCGCTATGAGATAGCCGATGGTCATTGCGGCGAAACAGGCAGTTCCGGCAAAGGAAAGATCGAATTTCCGGACAATGACGACGAATGTCAGGCCGAGTGCCGCCAGTCCGTTCGCCGCCATGTGGCGCGTGACGGCAGACATATTCTGCGTCGAAAGGAAGCGTGGCTCGGCAAGCGTGAAGGCCGTCGCAACGAGGACGACGAGAAGCAGGAAAGCAAGAAATCGCCCGCTTCCCGCTGGAAGCGTGAAGGTTCTAGTCACGATGCAATTCTCCCATGATGCCGGCCATGAGCAACTGGTTGCGGGTTTGGAGACCATCGGGCGGCGCGATCTGGCGGCCCTTGTAGAGCGCGAAGGTACGGTCGGCGATGCCGTGGGCCTCGTCGCAATCGCTTGACAAGACGATGACGCCGGCCGTGCCGCTCAACTCGCGCATCAGTCCGTAAAGCTTTGCGCGTGCACCGATATCGACGCCGATCGTTGGCTCCACGAAGATGTAGACGTCGGCCTCGGCGAAGAGACCCTTGGCGACGACGATCTTCTGCTGGTTGCCGCCACTGAAACCGCTGACCGGCATGGAAAGGTTCGGCGGACTAAGCGAAAGGCGTGTCGCGAACTCGCCGCTGGCAGTGCGATTGCCCGCTCGTTTCAGGATACCGGCGGCACCTGAGGCGCGCTTGAGATTGGCAAGCGTGATGTTGAAAATCGAGGTTTCCGTGAGCGCCAGCCCCTCGACGCGTCGATCCCCCGGCACGAGGAAGATCCCCGCCTTCAGGGCTTCGCGCGGCGAGCGCGGCGCGATGGTGTGCCCTTTAAGGACGACGCTGCCGCCTTCGACGGGGATCGCGCCGAACAAGGCCTTGGCCAGTTCGTCAGCGCCGGAACCGACAAGGCCGAAAATGCCGAGGATTTCTCCGCGCCTGAGCTCGAAGCCGATGTTGGAAAAAGCACCGGCCGCTGTCAGGCCACGCACCGCCAGGACCGTCTCTCCAATGGCATCAGGTTCTGCCCTGGGTGGAAAGACGTGGTCGAGCGCCTCGCCCAGCATCAGCTCGGCGAGTGAAAGGTTCTTCGCTTTCACATCGGCGACGGGCATGCTCGCCACCATGCGCCCGCCGCGAAACACGGAGAGCCTGTCGGCGATCTCCATCACCTCTTCCAGGCGGTGAGTGATATAAAGAACGGAAATGCCGCCCTGGCGCAGCGTGTCGAGCAGGCGGAACAGCACCGTTTTCTCGACTTCCGTCAGCGTGGAGGTGGGCTCATCGAGAATGAGGACACGGATGTGATCGCCGGCGAGTGCCTGCAGGATCGCGACGATCTCGCGTTCGACAGCAGACATCTCCGCCACCGTCTTAGAGAGATCGATATCGACGGGAAAACGTTTCAAAAGCGCGTTGGCGCGGCGCGAGAGATCGGTGCGCTCGATGCGCGAGAACAGGCCAGAACGAGCCGCCTCGCGTCCGAGGAAAATGTTCTCGTAGCCTGTGAAATCGGCGACAAGTTCAGGATGCTGCTGGACGGTCGCGATGCCGTGCCGGATCGCCTCCTTCGGGTCGCGGCAGTCGATCGCTTCCCCGCCTACCTCTATGGAGCCCTCATCCTTGCGGTAGACACCGGAGAGAATCTTGATGAAGGTCGATTTTCCCGCGCCGTTGACCCCGAGCAAGGCGTGAACTTCTCCGGTATCGAGAACGAAATCGACTTCGCTGAGCGCATTCACGGGGCCGAAACGTTTGGAAATCGCCCGTGCGCGCAAGGCTGGAGCCGTCATGTCCCACTCCTTCGCTTTGTCTTGGTCGGATGGGGCGGCCCGCCGTAGCGAACCGCCCGTCGCTCAGGTCAGACGGCGCGGACCCAGCCAAGCTGGTCGGCGCGGCCCGGAACGTCGAAGTCGTCGGGAATGCCATCCTTCAGCATGGCCTCTTCCACGGCATAAGTCGGCGTGACGACCAGGCGGGGCGTCTTCTGGCCGGCCAGATGCTGGTGTGCGTAGAACACCGACAGATAGGCCATCTCATAGAAGCTCTGCGCCATGGAGAGTTTCAGTTGAGAGGGACCGGCAATGTAGTTGAAGGCCTGCGAGCCACCGTCGATGCCGGTGATGATGAGATCGGGCTTGTTGGCGGCGCGTGCCGCAAGTGTGCCTTCGACCGCGGCCCCATCCCAGGCGCACCAGATCGCGTCGATATCCGGATTGGCCGTCAGAATGTTGTCGACCGCCTGGCGCGGCGTGACGTTACCGGCAAGTGCGAAGGCCCAGTCGGCGACGATCTTGATGTCGGGATAGCGGCGCAGCGTCCATTCCATCCCGAGGGTGCGCTGATCCCAGCTTTCGTTCTGCGGCAGCAGGACGCGAGCGATATTGCCCTTACCGTTCAACTTGCGCGCAATGAAATCGCAGGAATAAGCACCCATTCCGAAATTGTTGGACATCGACGTCGTGTTGACGGCAACACCCGGAACGGCGCTGTCGGCGCAGAACACCGGAATGCCGGCCGCGATGGCCCGCTGCACGGCCGGTGCGATGGCGACCGCATCGGCCGGCGTGATGAACAGCGCCTCCGGCTTGCTCGATATCAGCGAGTCGATCTGGTCCGTCTGGGTTTTGGCGTCGAAGCCGGCATCGGTCGTGGTAAGCGTGCCGCCAAGTTCCTTGACGGCGGCGGTGAAGCCGTCCTGAAGGTGGCGCCCGGAGTCGTAGGTCGTCCAGCCGAGTGCCGCGGCGAACTTGCGGTCGGCGGCCTCGGCACGGACACCCGATGCCGCGAGATATTGTGCCGCAAAGAGCGCGGCACTGCCTCCGAGCAAGGCACGCCGTGAGATATCGAAATTGAACTTGTCCATGTCCTTGGTCTCCTCCCAGATAGACATTGTCATCCTCCAGACCCGAACCCTGCTGGGCTCGGGAACAATTCGCGCATGACCCGACCTCCTCGGGGCGCGACGCGATATTTCAGGCCGCGTTTCCCAGCGCGACCGAAGCCCGGCGAACCTCCGGCATCACCGAAAGCCAGGTGTCGTATGCGTCCGCATAGGCCGGCGCGAGGTTCTGCACCGGGGAAATCACGCGCTTGATGCGCGGTGACGTCAGAACGCTCTCCGGGCTTTCGCCACTTTCGGCGATCAGCGCGAGCCGCGCCGCGCCGTAGGCCGCGCCCAATTCGCTCGCCTCGGGCACGCGCAGGTCCACACCGAGGGACGTCGCGATCATCGACAGCCAGAGCTCGGAACGAGACCCGCCGCCGATCGCCAGCAGGCTGCCGATGGTAGAGCCGGCAGCACGGAACGCGTCGGCGCATTCACGCAGCGCGAAGGCGACGCCTTGCAGAACGGCGCGCGTGAGGACCTCGTCGTCGCAGGAGTGCTGCAGGCCAAGCAGCGCGCCGCGGATTTCCACATCCGCCCGCGGCGACCAGCACCCGTCCAGAAAGGGCACGAAGAGAACCGGGCTGGGCGCGCCGAGCGATGTGCCGAGTTCAGCGACAAGCTCGGATGCCGGCCGCTTCACGACCTTTGATAGCCAGTTGATACAGGACGTCGCCGACAGGATCACCGACATCTGGTGCCAGACATCGGGCATGGAGTGGCAGAGCGTTTCGATCGCGTGATCGTAGCTCGGGCGCACCTCACCGGTGGCCAGGAACAGCACGCCCGATGTCCCGAGGGATACGGTGCCCTCCCCGTCACGGAAGACGCCTGTGCCGCAGGCACCGCAGGCATTGTCGCCACCTCCGCCGGCGATGACGGGGCGAGACGAGATTCCCCAACGTTCCGCAAGTTCAGCGCGTAGATGTCCCGTCGGATCAATACCTTCGTACAGCTTGGGCATCTGCCTGCGATCAAGATCGGTTGCCGCCAGAAGGGTGTCTGACCAGTCCCGCGCCGCAAGGTCGAGCCACATCGTGCCACTGGAATCCGCCATGTCGGATGCCTTTTCGCCGGAGAGCTTCAGCCGCAGATAGTCCTTCGGCAACAGCACAGTGCGGATGCGGCGGAAGGCGTCCGGCTCATGGTCGCGCAGCCAGGCAAGCTTGGGCGCGGTGACGCCGGGCGTCGGCCTGCGGCCCGCGATACGACGGATATCCGGCGCCCGCGCTTCCAGATCGGCGCATTCCTTTTCGGTGCGCGTGTCGTTCCACAAGATGGCCGGGCGGATGGGCGTATCGCTCTCGTCAAGAACCGTGGCGCCATACATCTGTCCGGAAAGGCCGATGCCTTTGACGGCACCCATCGCCTTCGGGTGGCTCGTCGCAAGCGCGTCGAGGCTTTCACAGACGGCATCCCACCATTGTTCGGGATGCTGCTCCGACCAACCCCGATGAGGCCGCGACACGCCTATCGGACGCGACGACGATTCCGCAACCAGCGCCTGGTTCTCATCCATCAGCATGGACTTCACGCCCGACGTTCCCAGATCAATACCGAGATACATGGTTCCTCCTCCCATGCGGGCCTTTCGGGCACCCGCTTTCCCATTTATTCCTCCGCGCGTCTCTCCCGGCCGCGGCGGGCTCCTCAACCCGCCAGCGACTGCCGCTTTCCCTCCAGAAAGCGGTCGAGTGCCGCGATATCTTCCGAACGCATCTTCAAACCGAGCTTGCTGCGGCGGAAGACGATGTCCTCGGCGCTCTGCGCCCACTCCTCCCGCACGAGATAGTTCACTTCCGCTTCCGTCAGGCCGGCGCCGAAGGTCCTGCCGAGATCGGAGAGGCTCTTCGCATGGCCCAGCACGAGGGGAAGCCGGCTTCCGTAATAGGTGAAAAGCCGCCTCAGCTGCTCTTCATTCAGGAAAGCATATCGTGCGCGTAGCGCGGCAAGCTC
Organism: Shinella sumterensis; assembly: GCF_004514425.2. GTDB lineage: Bacteria > Pseudomonadota > Alphaproteobacteria > Rhizobiales > Rhizobiaceae > Shinella > Shinella sumterensis. The sequence continues at coordinate 791,256 of NZ_MYFN02000001.1, read as the reverse complement.
TTCCTCGAAGGCATCGATCGCGAAGTCTCCGCCCGGCAGCGCGGTCCTGCCCGTCCAGCCGGCATGAGCCGCAACGGCCTTCGCCTTGTCCCGTGCAAGCAGCGGCTCAAGCCTGTCCATCACAGCCTCGGCCAGCCGGCGATAGGTCGTGATCTTGCCGCCGAAGATCGAGATCAGGCCGATACCGGCCTCCTCGTCCACCTCGATCACATAGTCTCGCGTCGCTTTCTGGGCAGCACTCGCGCCATCGTCGTAAAGTGGACGCACGCCGGAATAGCTCCAGACGATGTCATCTGTCGTCAACGGCCTGTCGAAGCAGCGGCTGACCGCATTGCAGAGATAGGCCTTCTCCTGCTCCGTCGCGGAGAACTGGTCGATATCGCCATCAAAATCGCGATCCGTGGTTCCGACCAGCGTGTAATCGCCCTCATAGGGAATGGTGAAGAAGATGCGGCTGTCGCTATTCTGGAAGATGAAGCAGCGATCGTGCGCATAGAGTTTCGGCACGACGATATGCGATCCCTGTACAAGCCTGACCTTGCCGCGCGCCGGCCGACCCGCGGTGCGCGAGACGATGTCGTTTGCCCAGGGACCGGCGGCGTTGATCAGCGTGCGCGCCCGGATCGTGCGCTGGTGTCCGCCGAGCGAGACCGTCACGGACCAACCGTCCCCATCGCGCTTCGCCGCCGTCATGGCTGTGTGCGTTTCGATCACCGCGCCCAGTTCGCTTGCGGCCTTGGCATTCATGACAACGAGACGGTTGTCCTCCACCCAGCAGTCGGAATATTCGAAGCCCGACTTCAGCGACGACGCCAGTCCTTCACCGAGCGCCTGCCCGGCCAGCCGAACGTTCGTCGTCCCGGGGAGACGCACGCGCCCGCCGATATGGTCGTAGATGAAGAGACCGAGGCGAAGCTGCCATTTCGCCCGCATGCCGGGCATGTAGGGCAGCACGAAGCGCAGCGGGCGAACGAAATGCGGTGCGATCGCCCAAAGCCGTTCGCGTTCCTGCAAGGCCTCACGCACCAGCTTGAACTCGCAATGCTCGAGATAGCGCAACCCGCCATGCAGCAGCTTTGTGGACGCGGACGACGTCGCACCGCCGAGATCGCCTTTTTCGCAGAGATAGACATCGAGCCCGCGTCCCGCAGCGTCGCGGGCGATACCGCACCCATTGATGCCGCCGCCAATGATCGCGATGTCGTAGATCTCAGGCATGGGCGCGCTCGCGGATCTCGGAGGGCCGGACAGCCAGCAAACGGGACGCGATCTGGACGAACCCCTCGCCGCCACGCTCGGAGGCGACGAATGCCGGCAGCGCAGTCTCGCCGCCGGCGAAGTCGGTCACGTTCGCCACGCCGCAGGAGTTCGGAAAGAACGAGAACATCGGGCCGTCATTCGGGCTGTCGCCGGTGAAGATGAACCGCGCCTTATCGGCGTCGAGATCCATTCCGAGCACATCGGCGGCGAAACGCCGCGTCATTGACAGCTTGTCATAGCTGCCGAACCACCCGTTGACGTGGATGGAAGACAGCTTCGCGACGGCGCCTGCTTCCTTGAAGAGAGCCAGTACGCGTTCCACTTCGCTCTGCGGCAGCGGTTCGACATCCTCGCAAACATCGATGGCAAGGTCGGCCTCGCGGTAGAGTTGGTCGGAGGCGATGCCTGTACCGGGCACTTCTTGCAGGATCCGGTCCCGCAAGGCATCGAGCTTCCGGCGATTTTCGCGACGTTCCTGTTCAGTGGCGAAGAAGGCCTGGCGCATCTTTCGCGCCTCGCGATCATAGGAAAAATAGAAGGCGCCGTTTTCGCCGACCACGCCTGCAACGGGCCAGAAGCGGGCAATCATGTCGCACCACCCGGCCGGCCGGCCCGTGATGGGCACCACGGCGAAGCCTGCGCGCGCCAGCGCCTGCAGGGCGGCGTAAGGTTCGGCGCGAAGCTGGCCTTCGGAGGTAAGCGTGTCATCGATATCGGTGAGGACGACCTGCACTTGTGTCAGCAAGCTATCGGAAAGTTCATCGAGTGGGCGCATCAGCATTCCTCCTCGATGAACTGCTCGAGCACGCCCATATCGGCTGCCAGGTCGAGCATGGAATAGCGGTTGCGCATCTCCTTCGAATAGCGCACCGCATCGCGATAGAGATCGCGGTCGATGCAGATCTCTTGCGGGGTCGCGCCGCCGCCGGCGGCACGGATATGCGCAGCCAGGGTGGCCGAGGGGATCGCCATCTGCTGGAGGGTTCGACGCAACTGCGGCCAGAGCGCCTCCAGTTGTGCGTTGAACCTGTCCGCGGAGGCGGCATCGAGAACCTTGGCGCGTGATGCAGCAAGGCAATGGTCGACCGCAGCGGCGGGATAGCGCGCCCGGATGTCCGCTTCGTCAAAACGGGTCGGCCTGATCTGGGGCGCTTTTTCGCTCGCCAGGATGATCTCCTGAAGCCGTGCCATCGTCACGGATGACACGCCGACCTGCTGGCCGTGCACCGTGCCGGGATGACGCGCGCCGGCAAAGCTGTCGATCCAGTGGGAAATCTGGTGTTCGCCCATTGAGCCCGGATGGCTCATGCCGGTCACGCTGATTCCGATCCCGCCAAGGGTCAGGATGCGGTGCAGATAGCCTATGGCGTCATGCTCACGACGGCCCAGTCCAGCGGACCTCGCCAGCATCTCCCTCTCATCCGCTTCCTGTAAGACGTAGGGAGACGTGGCATAGGCCGTCCTGAGCATGACATGGGAAAAATACCAGTCCACCTGCGCCGTCGAGCGGCAGAGACTGTCGCCGAAACCGGCGGCGATCAGGTACTGCGGCGCATTCGCGCTGACCTCTATATCGAGGAAGACGCCCTTGGCGGCATGTGCGTTCAGCGTTGTCTTCAACCCGTTGTCGAGCGTGATGGATGCCGTCGTCGACGTGTAGCCGTTCATGGACGGCGCGGTGCCGAAAACGCTGTAGTCCTTGCCATCCAGAAATGTCGTGTATTTGCACAGATCGTTGATTGTGCCCGATCCGACAGCAATGACGGCGTCGGCGTTGCGGGTTTTCTCACGAAGCTCGCGGATCGCGGCTTCGTCGGCATGGGGGTGCTCGAGCACCACGGTCGTTGCTCGCCCGCCGAGGCTTCGGGCAACGGCATAGCCGAGCGCGTCATAGGTATCGGCATCCGCGACGACCGCATAGGTCGAGGCCGGCATCACGCTTGCGACATAGTCGGCCTCGCCGCCCCGCACGCTTTCCTCGATGAAGATGGCCTTGAAGGGAACCTCGGCGGCGACGCCGGTATCCGGATCGATCCACCGTCCGGCACTCACGTCGCGAATAAGCGTGTTCCAGTCTTGCCACCCGACCGGTCGTCGGGCGGCGGGTGCCGCATGCAACATCATGTCCTCCCAGACTTGTTGATGGCATTTTTCATTTGTGGATGCAAAATGTCAATAACATTTTTCATGATTAGTTGAATTTTGCCATTCGCGTTACAGCCCAACGCGGGCGGAAACTGGACTTGCAGCCTAAAAGCTGCCAAATGAAAGGAAGGGAGACCCACGACGCAGATGCAATCCGAACACCCCCAAGACCGTATTGGCCGAAAAAAAGCGCCGCCCATGCAATTCGGCGCCGATCTGCCCTTGTGGGTGGCGTGGCTTTATTACGAAGAAGGCCTCAAGCAGGACGAGATCGCCACACAGCTCGGCATATCACGCTCCTCGGTGTTCAACCTGCTTCAGAAAGCGCGCGATGAGGGGATCGTCACGATCACAATCGACCCGACCCGTCTCGAGCGCGCCGACCTATCGGTCGAGCTGAAGGAGAAGGGGCAGCTCGCCGAGTGTTATGTCCTGCCCTCATCGTCGGGCGGAGCCGCGCTTTCCGAACAGATCGGGCGGCTCGGGGCACGGATTTTCGAACAGAAGTTGGAAAAGGACGACGTCGTCGGCGTTGCGTGGGGGCGCACGGTCATGGCGTTGTCGAAGGCGCTTTCACCGACCAGCATGCCAGGCGTCACAGTTGCCCAGGTCACCGGCAGCTCGATAGCAACCTACGACTTCTCCCCGGAATTGTGCACGTCCAACATCGCCGCGCGCCTGAATGCGCGCTGTGTCAACCTGCACGCGCCGGGTGTCGTGTCCAACGCGAAAATGAAGTCGCTCCTCATGCAGGAGCCCATCGTCGGACAGCATTTCGACCTTCTGCGGCACTGCACGAAATCGCTCTTCGGCGTTACCCACATCACAGGCCCCACCCTGCTGGAAGATACCGGCGTCATGACGGAAGAACTGCTTCGGCAGTATCAGGACAAGGGTGCGGTCGGCTTCGCCTCAGGCTACTTTTTCGACATCGACGGCGCGATCATCCGCACAGGTTTCGATGACCGCCATCTCGTCATGCCTCTCGACGATTTCCTGAATGTGCCGGAACGCCTTTGTATCGGCGGCGGCCCGGAAAAGGTGGATGCGATCCATGGGATGCTGAAGGCCCGCATCGCCACCATCCTGATAACCGATCAGGAAACGGCAAAAGCCGTTTGCGCGAACCTGAGCGTCGGCTAGACCAGAGCGGTCTTGCCTCGCGCGCAGTTTGAGTACCGCATTGCCAGATGCAGTATCCGCACCGCTTGCAACGACGTATCTGCGATATCCCGCCGCCCCAATAACATGATTGCAAAACTCAGCTTATTATGGCTATCAGAGTCACCAACGGCAATTCAGGAGTGCCGGTGTCCTGCGAAAAGACATGCTGGACCGTGACGGAAGGCGCTTGGCGGGCATATGGGCAGTCAGGGACGGGATACGCGCAACGAAGCCTATGTGGCCTATCGCGCCGAACTGGTGCGGTATGCCACGCCGATTGTCGGTTCCCGGGAAGATGCCGAGGATATCGTGCAGGAGGCTTTCGTGCGCTTCGTGCCGGAGGCGGCGGATGAGCCCTCGCGGCTCAAGTCCTACCTCTACCGCATCGTGCGCAACCTCGCCTTCGACACGAGGCGGCGGCGCCGGCTTGAGGCGCGCGGACATCCCGACGATACGCCCTGGTGGGGCCTGCCGCAAAACCACGACACACCCGAGGAACAAGTTCTCTTGTGCGATCGGGTTCGTCAGGTCGAAGCCGTCATGGAGACGATGCCGACACAAAAGCGCATGGCGCTCGAAATGCATCGTTTCGGCGGCTACCGCATCGAGGAGATTGCGCGCCATCTTGGTGTTTCGACATCGAGCGCCCATCGGCTGATCCAGTCCGGGCTGGCCGAGCTGCTGAAAAAGATACTCTAGGAAAGAGAAATCGTATCCGTTCCTGAGAAAATCTCCGGAGCTATTCGTCTTATAGGTGACGAGTACATTCGCGAGGGCGGCTTCTGCGGGTACAGGCGAGACGAAGGCGATGACCGGCATGCGCGATACAGGAACGGACATACCCCAGGCCATTGCCGAAGAGGCGGCCGGATGGATGATTGCCCTGCAGGAAGAGCCGGGCGACCACCTCTGCCGGGACAGGTTCGAGCATTGGCTCGACCAGTCCGAACAACACCGGCAGGCGTGGTCGCGGTTGCAGGTCGCCTGGCAGGCCCTCGGCGCAACCGTCCCCGTCCTCAAGGAGAGCTGGAAGGACGCCGCGCACGCCTCGGCCTCTCCGAGACCCTACCATCCGCGCCGCGCAGGCTTGGCACGTCGCGCTGGTATGTTCGGGGCGGCAGCCGCCGCCTTGCTCTGTCTCGCGTTCATCGTCGGGCCGGCCATCATGCTTCGCATGGAAGCCGACTACAGGACGCAGACCGCCGAAAGCCGGACCATTACACTGGAAGACGGCAGCCTCGTTCACCTTTCCGGTGCGAGCGCCATTGCGACGGATTTCGCAAACGGGCGCCGTGCCGTGCGTCTCCTTGCGGGTGAGGCCTTTTTCGAGGTCACACCGGATAAAAACCGTCCCTTCACCGTCGACGCCAACGGCGTCGAGGTCACGGTTCTCGGCACGAAATTCGATGTCCAGACCGATGGCGATCTGACCGTCGTCGCGCTGGCAGAGGGTTCCGTCAAGGCATCTGTCGGCCGGGATGCGCCGGCGGAATTCCTCGCGCCCGGCGACCAATTGACGGCCAACAGCGCCACCGGCGAAGTGTCGCGCGCGACAATCCCGGTTTCCGATATCGCCACGTGGCGCGACGGGAAGATATTCGTGGTGGATGCCACGATCGGCTCCGTCGTGGAGCAGATCCGCCGCTATCACCCCGCCTGGATCTCACTGCCCGACAGCACCTTGGCCAGCCGGCGGGTGACAGGCTTCTACGACCTTCGCAATCCCGATCAGGCGCTACAGGCGCTCGTGATGCCCTATGGCGGCAAAGTGCGACGCGTCTCGCCGATAGCGCGGCTCATCAGCCGCTTCTGATAATAAAAATATGACTGAAATAATCAAGGTTTAGCGTAAAGTACGAAAAAAGCTGGGAAAAAATCCGCAGCTGTCCGTCTTTCCGTTGAGTGCCGCATGAAGCGCGCTGCAACGAAGAGACGAAGACATGCATACCACATACCCGGTGACGCCGCTTGCGAAAGGCAACGGAACCGTCCGCTCCCACACGGTATTTCTCGCGACGACGGCGCTCGCTTTGATGTGTGCGTGCGCACCAGCACTGGGACAAAACGCGCAGACGACCGAAAGCGCGTCCGAGGACAGTGCAACGGGCACGGCACGTATTGCCTTCAACATTCCGGCCCAAACACTGGCCAATGCCGTGGGTGCCTTTGGCCGGCAATCCGGCCTCCAGGTCACCCTTTCTGCCACGCAGGCGGGAGACATCCGGACGAACGCTGTTGTCGGCAGTTTCACACCGTCGGAAGCCCTTTCGCGCATGCTTGCCGGCACCGGCATACAGGGTCGTGTCAGCGGCAGTTCGGCCATTCTGAGCGGCGGCGGCCAAGCGTCCGATCTCGGCGCGACCGATGGCTCGACGGTGCTGGAAACCATCAATGTGGGAAAAGGTCCGCGGAGCGCCTCCAGCGGCGCCGGTTTCCAGGGCACACCCGACTGGGTCTACGAGACGCCGGCAAGTGTCAGCGTCGTATCGCGCGAGGCCATCGAGAAGAAGCAGCCGCGCAACGCCTATGACCTGTTTTCCGGTGTCTCCGGCGTTTCGGTCGCCGGTGCGGCGCAGAACCCCGGTGTTGCCATCAATGTGCGGGGCTTGCAGGACCAGACCCGCGTCACGACGACGATCGACGGTGCGCGCCAGAACTTCCAGCAGGCGGGACACGGCTACACGTCGAATGTCTATGTCGATCCCGCGCTGATCAGGACCGTGGAGATCGACAAGAATGCCGGCGCCGGTGTCGGCAGCGGCGGTTCGCACGGCGGCGTCGTGGGCTTCCGAACACTGACGGCCGACGATGTGCTTCTCGAAGGCCACAATGCCGGCGGCTGGATCGACGCGACCAGGGGCACCAACGCCTACGAGTTCTACGGCTCGGCAGCGCTCGCAGCCCGTACCGACGACGGCATCGACATCGTGGCGGCGCTCAGCCGCAAGAACCTCGACACCTACCAGATCGGCAAGAATGGAACGCTGGAGGGCAATCCCGGCGGCGACAAGCCCGTCTTCACCGGCTCGGACACCACATCCGGCCTCATCAAGGCCGGCCTCGACCTGGAAAACGACCAGCGCATCGAGTTGGGCTTCGTCGGCTACGATGCACGCTTCACGACCAGCACCGCGCTCGCCACGAACGAAAACACCAACCACGTGCGCAATCTGACGGGCACGCTGACCTATACCTACAATCCCGACGATCCGCTGTTCGACCTGAAAGGCCAATTGTGGTGGAACCGGACGGAAAACCGTCAATGGCGCTCGGGCCGTAACGACTATGGCGAGTTTGATGTCGACTACGGATTGAACACCTATGGTCTCAGCCTGGAGAACACCAGCCGGGTCGCGCTTCCCACCGGCGAGCTTTCCTTCCATTACGGGACGGAAATCTTCCTCGACCGCGCAGACACGGGGGTCCTCAACAGGGACCCCGGCGATGCAGGCAACGCCTGGTGGTTCAGCGGCCCCAACCCGACGGGCGAGCGCTGGCTTTCGAGCACGTTCGCCACGGCAAAATACGAGCATGAGGATTGGTTGGAAGCATCCTTGGGTGGACGCTACGATTACTACAAGATCAAGGGTTCATCGCGGATCGACGGCGGTACGGAGACATACCTCGTCGACCCCGGTGTCTGCCGCGTTTACTGGCCGCCAAATCGAAACAACGGCGAATGCCGAATTTGGGTGACGCGACCGGTTTATGGCGTGCGAGACATCGTCCACGATATCGCCCTCGACCATTCCGCAGGACGCTTCTCACCGGAAGCACTGGTTGCCGTAAAGCCATGGAACGGCGTCCAGATCTTCGGGAAATATGCCGAAGGCTTCCGCCCCGGAACGCTCGGCGAAATGCTGTTGGGCGGCTCGCATATCGGCAACCTGATGGACTATGCGCCGAACGCGAACCTCAAGCCGGAAACCTCGCAAACGTGGGAGGCGGGCATCAACATCACCGCCGACGACCTGCTGGCCGGCGGAGACAGCCTGCGGCTCAAGGCGGCCTACTTCGACAAGACGATCGCAAACTACATTGCGCTTGGAACCGTGAGCGGAAACCCTGCAGCTGGCGGCCAGGTCAGCAGCTACTACGCCTATACGAACCTTATCGGCGATTCACGCCTGCGCGGTGTCGAGATCGAGGGCAACTATGACGCCGGCCCCTACTATGCCGGCGGCTCGTTTACCTACACCAAAGGTGACTTTCCCAAGACATATAGCGACAACCCCTGGGGCAATCCGACGTCGACGGGCAATGGATCGATCCTCTATGTATCCGTTGCCCCGAAGTACCGCTTCACCGCCGATGTCGGCGTTCGGTTCTTCGATGACAGGCTGAATGTCGGTGCGCGCGCCAACCGTGTCGTTCCCTCCGACCAGATCGGCCTGTTCGCGAGCAGCTACAAGGCCAAGCCCTTCACCACCTTCGACATCTATGGCTCCTGGGATTTCAACGAGAATGCCTCGCTGCGCTTCGCCGTCAACAACCTGACCGATGTCGCCTATGTCGACCCGATGAACTCATCCGATTTTCCAGCACCCGGCCGCACCGCGACCCTGTCGCTCAAGGTCAGGTTCTGATCCCGCAATCGCGCCGGTTCACACATGACCCGGCGTGAGACCAGCCGCATCCATGGTCCGGATGCAGCTAACCCCTAGAAAGGAAAACAAATGGCAACGATCGATTTCAATGACGCCAACAACGACGGCCTTGGCATTGACTTCCTCGGTTATCTGGAGGCGTGGGACGCGAGCTTCACGCCCGGTTACTATGGCTTCTTCTCCACCAATCCGGTCGATTTTTCGGGTAACCAGTTCGCCGTCGCCGACAGCAACAGCGCGACGGTCGGTGGTGTGGGCAGCGCCGACACCGTGGTGCTCGATTCCGGCAGCGCGGGCGATCTCTATTACGATATGACGTCGCACGTTCTCGCGGGCGCCGTCGATGGCGCGACCTTCGGCCGGGGGCTCAGCTACAATTCCGGCACGGACACCTTCTCGCAGTCCTCATGGGACATCGACATCAACGGCCTCGGGCTGACCGGCACAGGTGCCGCAAACCCGGTGCACAATTTCGTCTACGGCATCATGCAGGGCAATCCGGCAAACCTGATCAGCGTGCTGAACAGCCAGAACAACACGTTCAACGGAAGCGCGGGCGACGATGTGCTCTACAGCTTCAACGGCAATGACACGCTGACCGGCAATAGCGGATACGATACCTTCATTTTCGGTGGTACCGATGGCAACGACGTGATCACCGACTTCAATGCCGCCGAAGACATCATCGATATCTCCGCATGGGCGGCCGGAAGCGCACTTTCCGTGACCTATGCCTATGATGCCGCCAGCGGCCTCTACGACGCCACCATCACGGATGGCGTGAACGGCAGCATTTCCGTCCAGGACATTGCGAACAATTCGCTGGTCAGCGGCGTGAACCTGTTCGTCTGAGAAGTTTGCTGTAGTGTTGGTAGCCCCACAGCAGGCCCCGTCGCAGTCTCTGACTGCGGCGGTCGCCTCACCTCTCAGACGAGCATCCCTGGGGATAGCGCTCATCAGCGGCGTGGTCAACGTTCTGGCGCTGACCTCGCCGCTCTTCATGCTTCAGGTCTATGACCGCGTCCTCGCAAGCGGCAGCGTGCCCACCCTCGTTGGGCTCGCCATCCTGGCGGCAGGGCTTTACCTGTTCCAGGCAGGGCTCGATATCGTCCGGGCGCGTGTCCTGTTGCGCATAGGCGAGCACGTGGACGGCGTGCTGTGCGGCCCCGTGCACGATGCCGTCGTGCGCCTGCCTCTCGTTGCACGCATGCCGGGCGACGGGCTTCAGCCTTTGCGCGACCTGGACAATGTCCGCGGCTTCCTTTCCGGACAGGGCCCGACCGCCTTCTTCGACCTGCCCTGGATGCCGCTCTATCTCGGCATCTGCTTCCTGTTTCATTTCTGGATCGGCGTGACGGCGCTTGCCGGTGCCGTCGTGCTCGTCGCCCTGACCATTCTCGCCAATGCGCTGTCGCGGAAGCCCGTTCGTGAGAGCATCGCCCACAACATGGCCCGCAACGGTCTCCTTGAAGCCACGCGCCGCAATGCCGAGATCGTGCAGGCGCTCGGGCTTTCCGGAAGGTTGGAAGCGCGGTGGCGGCGGGCGAACGCGGACTATCTCGCCGCCAACCGCCGAGCCGGCGATATCGCGGGTGGCCTCGGCAGCCTGTCGAAAACCTTGCGCCTGATGCTGCAATCGGCGGTGCTCGGCGTTGGCGCCTGGCTGGTCATCGAACAGCAGGCGACCGGCGGCATCATGATCGCGAGCTCCATCATGGTGGGGCGGGCGCTTGCCCCGGTCGACCTGGCGATCGCAAGCTGGAAACCCTTCCTCATGGCGCGGCAGAGCTGGAAGCGCCTGCAGGATCTGTTCGGGAAAATCCCGCCTGTGCCGGAGACGATGGCTTTGCCGGCACCACGCCGGGACCTCCGTGTCGAGAACGTCACCATCGTGCCGCCCGGCGAGAAGCGGCCGACGGTGGCCGCTGTCGGCTTCCAAATTCAGGCCGGCAGCGCGCTCGGCATCATCGGACCCTCCGGCTCCGGCAAATCGACGCTTTCGCGCGCGCTTGTCGGCGCATGGTCCGCAGCGGGCGGCAAGGTGCGCCTCGACGGCGCCAGTCTCGGCCAGTGGAACCGCGAAGCACTCGGGCGCCATATCGGCTACCTGCCGCAGGGCGTCGAGCTGTTCGACGGCACAATCGCCGAGAACATCGCGCGCTTCGAGGAGGATGCCGACAGCGAGGCCATCGTCGCGGCTGCCCGGACCGCCGGCGCCCACGATCTGATCCTGCGCTTCGAGGAGGGATACAAGACGCGCATCGGCGAATCTGGCTCTTCCCTTTCAGCCGGGCAGCGCCAACGCATCGGGCTGGCGCGGGCGCTTTACGGCGATCCGTTCCTCGTCGTGCTGGATGAGCCCAATGCCAATCTCGATGCCGAAGGCGAGGCCGCGGTCGTGCGCGCCATTGCCTCGGTGCGCGAACGCAACGGCATCGTCGTCGTGGTTGCGCATCGTCCAAGCGCCATCGGCGTGGTCGATCAGGTCTTGATGATGGAGGGGGGACGCCAGAAGGCATTCGGCCCGCGAGACGCCGTCCTCGGACAGGTGCTGAAGCCTGCTCACGCAGGCAGAAACGGCTTTGCCGCGACCGGCCATGGGATCATGCCGCTGCGCGTCGTCGCAAACCCCGCGAAATCCGAAAAACACAGCGAGCCGGAAAAGACAGATGGCGACACCTGACGTGACAACCGTAACCCGCTCCATCCGCCTTCACCTTGCAGCGGGCCTTGCGCTGGTGGGCCTGCTTGCCGGCGGCGTCGGCGGCTGGGCGGCGACGACGCATCTCGCCGGCGCGGTGGTGGCGTCCGGCCATTTCGTCGTCGACTCCTATCCCAAGAAGGTACAGCACACCAAAGGCGGCATCGTCGGGGAAATCCGCGTGCAGGAAGGCGAAACGGTGAAGGCCGGCGAGATCGTCCTGCGGCTCGATGCCACGCAGACCCGGGCCAATCTTGCTATCGTCACGAAGCGGTTGAACGAGCTTCACGCCCGCCTCGCACGCCTTGAAGCCGAGCGCGACGACAGGGCGGCCATCGACTTTCCGCCGGACCTGAGCATGGACAGCACCGATCCCGACATCATCTCGGCGGTCAGGAGCGAAACCCGCCTTTTCGAATTCCGGCGCGAAGCACGCAACGCGCGCAAGGCCCAGCTCGCAGAACGCATCGCCCAATATGAGCACGAGATCGAAGGGCTGAAGGCGCAGGAAACGGCCTATGCCGGCGGGCTTACGGTGCTGCGCACCGAAATCGCCTCGCAGGAATCACTTCACGACAAGGGCGTCGTATCGGTCCAGCGTCTCAACAGCCTGAAGACCCAGGCAGCGACCTATGACGGCGAGCGCGGCGAGAAGATCGCCTACCAGGCGCAGACGCAGGGCAAGATCACCGAGACGCGGCTCCAGATTCTTTCCATCGACCAGGACATGAAGACGGAAGTCGGGCGGGAACTGCGCGAAATCCAGGGACAGATCGGCGAATTTGTCGAGCGCAAGGTGGCCGCCGAAGACGAGCTGAAGCGCATCGATATCCTGGCGCCGCAAACGGGCATCGTGCACCAGCTCGCGGTACATACGGTCGGCGGCGTGGTCAACCCGGCCGAAACGATCATGCTGGTCATCCCCGAGGGGGATGATCTCGCACTTGAAGTCCGCATCGCGCCGCGCGACATCGACCAGATCCAGCCCGGGCAGCGCGCAGTCCTCCGGCTCTCGGCGTTCAACCAGCGCACGACGCCGGAACTGTCGGGTCGCGTCTCGCGCATCGCCGCCGACCTCACGGTCGAAGAAAGGACCGGCCTCTCGTTCTATGTCGTCCGCATCGCTGTGCCGCATGAAGAGATGCAGAGGCTCGGTGGTCTCACGCTGCTTCCCGGCATGCCGGCCGAGGCGATGATCCAGACCGGTGAGCGCACCGCCCTCTCCTATCTCGTCAAGCCGCTTGCCGATCAGCTCAACCGCGCCTTCCGGGAAGAGTGAACGGCCTTATTGGGCTCGGCTTGTCACCACGCACCGCGTTGACAGCGAAATGCCTTTGGCGAAGGCGTGTGCCGGCTCATCGCATGCCGCAGCGCAAAATTTCAGCGAATGAATGGCGATCCTGCGCCGTCTTCCCCATGGCAGACAATAACAGAACCACTTCAGGCATATCATGACGTTTCCGACAATAAAGCTTCCCGCCCGCCCCCTTGCCATCAAGCGTGGGACGATCTCCACCCCGTTTGTCTATTACTTCTCCATCCCCATCCTGCTGGCGATCGCCGTCTTCATGATGATGTCGGAGGCGCCGGGCATTCTGCGCGACTACACGATCAGCCAGAATCCGGTTTTCGTCGACGGCATGATCGACGGCAGCTGCAAGACGCGGAAAGCTGTCTTCACGACTTGCGAGGTCGATCTTTCCTACGAACAGGGCGGCCAGCGCTACGACAAGGATGTCGAGATCATGTTCGTCGACATCCATAGCGGGGATTATGAAACGGGCCTTGTCGTTTCGGGCGATCACCCCGAACTCGCGACGATCACGCTCGGTCTGGACATGCTCTGGAACCGGATCATCACGCTGTCGGTCTTCACCGTGCTGCTCGGCGGCGGCGGTCTTGTGATGATCTTCATGCTGCTGCGTTTCTGGCGCGTCAGCGGCCAGCTCAGCAAGCCGGCGCCGCTCACGGTGGTCCCGGTTGAGATCACCGGCATGGATACGAAGCGCAATCGCCTCAACGTCACCTATGCCGACCGCGTCAGCGAGCGGAAAACCAAACGGGTCGCCTTCACCCGCTTCGAACGCGGGCAGGAGCCGATCATCGTCGGCGATGCCGGCAGCAACCTGGTCGCGCTTGCCGTCTGGCACGGCAACACCTCGCTCCCCGTCCTGCTGGATGACCGCCTGGAGCGGATCGAGATGACGGAGCAGGAACGCGCGGCCGCACTCGCGCCGCTTCACGAACTGGCGCAGTCGACCGACCACGCGTCCGCCACCAGCCACGTCGTGCCGGAAAAGCAGGGCATGTCGCTGGCACGCAGGGCGGGCGGTTTCGCGCTCGTCCTTCTGCTGCTTGTCGGCGGCATTTTCGGCTATTGGCTCTGGTATGTGACCAGCGCGCCGTCACAGTACAATTCACCTGGAATGGACATCAACAACATGATGCCCGAGGCGCTCAACAGGTGGGGTTGCGACCAGCTGAAGAGCCGCTTCGGCGACGGCAACGCACCGTTCGGCTGCACGGCCCCCGACCACATCAGCTGGAAATGAAGGCAGGCATTCACCCCACGCCGACGCGTTAATCGTTTAAGCACGGTCGGTGTCATCGATAAACAAGGCGCAGCTGCATAGGCTGCGCTTTTTTCTTGCCGACGGGACGGCGCAGCAAAACACACCGTTCGTTTCAAACGGCCGGGCAGAGCTTTATCTATAATGCGTGTTGGGAAAAGGATGCTGCGTCCAGGCGCGAAAGGCCATAGCAGTCTGGGACCTCAGATCGACCGAGATCGGGATACGGACGCCGGATGAACTCCGGCGTCCGTAAAATCAATTAGATAACGCGAACGTTCTCAGCCTTGGACTTACCGGTCTTGCGGTCCTGTCCCATGTCGTAGCTGACGCGCTGTCCGTCGCTCAATGTGCCGCCCTGAACTGCGGAGATATGGACGAAAACGTCGGTTCCGCCGTTTTCGGGTGTGATGAAGCCAAACCCTTTGTCGGTGTTAAAGAATTTGACTGTGCCGTTCGCCATGATTTATCTCCAGAATTCAGCGATGGACGATGGGGCGCAAACCTACAGGTGCATGGCCGCAGCCGCAATACCCTCATTTGCTTTGAAGCAAGCAAATAGTCGTTTTCTCTCATTTTGCCGGCAATCGCTTATCTACACTATACACCGCAACGCCAGAACCTGTGGGATTTCGGTCAAATTCCGTACGTTCGGCTAGCGCAACCCAGCTTTCCCCTTGGCAAAACGCCGGAAAACGATCAAACAGGCGGGTCTCTTCGTCTGGATGCAGCCGTTACGGCCATGTATCGCAGAAGCCTTCCTGGATCGTCCGAATGCGCACGCCCCCGATTTTCGCCGACACGACACCGATTCCCGCCACCGCGGGCAGGATATCGTCATGAGCGTGGGGCTGATTGACTCGCGGCCGCTTGCCGGAATCGCACTCGCCTCGGCCGGCTATGCCTGCTTTGCGCTGCAGGACGCGCTGGTGAAGTGGCTGGTTGCGACCTACGAAGTGCCGCAGATCCTCTTCATCCGCAGCGTCGTGATCGTGCTGGTCTCCGGTGTGCTGATACGCTTCTACCGTCATCCTTCGATCTTGAAGAGCCCCTATCGTGGAACCGTCGTGCTGCGCGCCGCGCTGATGCTGATCGCATGGCTGCTCTATTATAATGCCGCGCGCTATCTCGGGCTGGCGGAACTGACGACGCTCTATTTCTCCGCGCCGATCATTACCGTCTTTCTGTCCATCCTCGTCCTGAAGGAAGCTGTCGGGGCGGGCCGGTGGATAGCCTGCGTGGTCGGTTTCGCCGGCGTGGTGATTGCAGCAAATCCGTCGCACTCCCCCAACCTCATCCCCGCGGTCATGTGCCTCGTCGCCGGCTTCTGCTGGGCCTGGAGCACGATCCTCATCCGCCTGGTCAGCCGCAGCGAAAGCACGCTGACGCAGATGTTTGCGACCAGCCTGCTGTTCGGCCTCGCCTGCGCGCTGTCGTTTCCCTGGATCTGGCGCACACCGGATGCGGAAGGCTGGGCGCTGATGCTGGCGCTCGGTGTTATCGCGACGATCGGACAGTACCTGCTTTACGAGGGGTTCCGCTATGCGCCGGCATCGGCACTTGCGCCGGTGGAATATACCGGGCTCATCTGGGCCTTCATCTATGGCTACGCGATCTGGGCGGAAATCCCGGCCCTGAACGTCTTCATCGGCGCGATCTTCATCGTGACGGCAAGCCTTGTGCTGGTCTATTGGGAGCGGCGTAGCGACCTTATCGCGAAAAAGCGGCTTATGTCATGACACGCCGCGAGCGCTCGGCGCGCGGGAAACATTACAGGCATGTCATGTGTCGGCGGCCGAGCCTGAATACGGCTGCGGGGCCAGTCCATTGAATCCAAAAGACATTTTTCGCCAAGGCCGACGCAACGCTCCGCGAAATCGGCAATATTTTGGCAAATCCGCCCTTCGAAACTTTATTTAATTGTAACATGACCCCGCGAGCCGGGTGGACCTATAAATGATGCCAGGCTGGATGCCGCCGGCGGTTGGAAACCGCGACGCGACGGCACCGGACAGCCTGCCGGGGAGAGTTCTCCCCTTTTCGAGGACACGCACCATGCGCTCGACATTCAAGACCATCGCTCTTGCCGCCACTGTTCTTTCGCTCGCCGCCGGCGGCGCCTTTGCTGCCAGCCGGCCAGCAAATCCAAATCCGGCTTTGCAAGACCACTACCGCTATGATCGCGATTACGGGGATCACGACTCCGCTGACAATTTCATGATGCCGGTACAGCCCGCCCCCGTGCGCATGACGCCCGCCATGACCTACAAGCCGCGCCTGCACCAGGTTCTTGCCGGTGTCCGCTCGGCGGAAAAGAGCATCCGCAGGGAAGAAGCCATGCACAAGCTTTCGGCTGGCGCCGCAGGGCGTCTCCAGGCCGAGGCTCGCGGCATTCGCCAGCGGGCGATCGCAGTCGCCGACGCCAATCATGGCTCGCTTCGGAAGGCGAACTACCAGCGTCTGGAAGCCGCCGTCCGCAAGCTCGACCGGGATATCGTCCGTTTGAGCTGAGACCTCCGGTCGGCGGGTCACCTTCGATCCGCTGAGAAATAGCGCCGCCTCCGCCCTTGGCGGCGGCCGGCGTCGCGTCAAGGCCTCACCCTGGTGCCTTCCGCGCCGCCCCCTCACCTCGAAGCAACAACAAGACCGGCCGGCAAGCAGCACGGCCGGAGTGCCGCTGCTCGTCCAGACAATGGGCAGCGCAACACCGAGCAGAACAAAGGAAACGACCATGATCAGGATACTTCAAAGACATCGCGCCGCAGCGCTTCTCGGTGTCGCATTGCTGTCGGCGCCGATCGCGACCTCCGGCCTTGTCGGTGCTCGAAACGCGCAGGCGGCAGCACCTGCAAGCATCAATTCCCCCCTTGCGGATGGATCGTTCGCCTCCATCGTTTCGACCGACAAGCCGGCTGTCGTCACCATCACGACGGTCCTGAAGGCCGAGAACGCTTCGGCCGACGGCGCCATGCCGTTCGGCGGGGACTCCCCGTTCGACCAGCAGTTCCGCGATTTCTTCGGCGAACGCCAGATGCCGCAACCGCGCAGCGAAAAGGCCCAGGCCCTCGGCTCCGGTTTCGTGCTGACGAGTGACGGCTATATCGTCACCAACAACCACGTCATCGACAAGGCGAGCACGATAAAGGTGACGCTGGACGACGGGACGGAGCTTCCCGCCAGGCTGATCGGCGCCGATCCGAAATCGGACCTCGCCGTGTTGAAAATCGAAAGCGACAAGCCGCTGGCGACGATCGGCTGGGGCCAGTCCGATAAACTGCGGGCGGGCGACCCCATCCTTGCCATCGGCAATCCGTTCGGCATCGGCACGACGGTCACGGCGGGTATCGTCTCGGCACGCGGCCGCGATCTCCACAGCGGGCCCTACGACGACTTCATCCAGATCGATGCGCCGATCAACCATGGCAATTCCGGCGGTCCTCTGGTCGGGCTCGATGGCAAGGTGGTCGGCATCAACACCGCGATCTACTCACCGAACGGCGGCAGCGTGGGCGTCGGCTTCGCCATTCCGTCCGACCAGGCGCAGACCGTCGTCGCCAAGCTGATGAAGGACGGCTCCATCGAGCACGGCTTCATCGGCGTGCAGATCCAGCCCGTGACATCGGACATTGCGGACGCCATCGGGCTTTCCAAGCCGGCCGGCGCGCTGGTGGCCCGGGTCGATGACGGTACGCCTGCGGCGGCGGCCGGCATACATTCCGGCGACGTCATCACCGCGCTTGGCGGCAAGCCCGTCGCCTCCCCGCGCGAGCTCTCCCGCATGGTGGCGGACCTGACGCCCGGCGAAAAGGAGGGTCTTACGGTCTGGCGCGACGGCGCCACCAAGGACCTCTCTGTCGTCATCGGTAACAATGACGATGGCGGACAGGTCGTGGCCGACGCGGGCGGCAAATCGGGCAAGGCAGAACAGCGCGTGCCGACCATCGGCGTACAGCTCGGCGACCTGACGGCGGACATGCGCGAATCCCTCGGCCTGCCGAAGGACGAGAAGGGCGCCATCGTGGAGGGCGTCAATCCGGACAAGCCGGCCGCTGACGCAGGCCTCCAGCCCGGCGATGTCATCCTCTCGGTGAACCAGAAGCCGGTCGGTTCGGCGAGCGAAGCCAAGACTGCCGTCGCCGACGCCGGCAAGGCGGGCCGCAAGGCCGTGCTGCTTCTCGTGCAGCGCCAGGACGAGCAGACCTTCGTCACTGTGCCCTTCGCCGCAGGCTGATGGCCTGACCGCCGCCCGGTCGAAGCCGGGCGGCGGTCCTTTTTTACTTTCAGTCCGTCAGCTCAAAGCCTTCTTCAACGGCCGTATGTTGCGGATGATCAACAGGTCCAGGCAGAGTACCGTCACAAGGACCGCTCCCGTCAGCGGAAACAGCAGCGACACCGCCAGCATGACGACGGCACCGGTCTTCCAGAGCGGGCCCGGTTCGCTGATATTCGGCGCGAAGAGGCGGACGGCACCCTTGGGACGACGCTTCCACCACATCACGACACCGCTCGCCGACAGGAACACGATCGACAGGCAGAAAAGCGTGTTGAGCACGAGGTTCCACAGGCCCATGTCGCCCTCGTGAAACGCGACGCCGACGGCCATCGCCTTGCCGGGCAGGCCGTAATCCGCAAAGCCGACATCGGCGAGAACCTTGCCGGTATATTGATCGACATGGACCGTGCGATCGGATAGCGGGTCGGCGCTGTCATTGCTCATCGTATCGCGGGCAATGGTCCAGACGCCCGTTTCACCATTCGGGAAAGCGAGCTGGAAGCGCTGGTCGAAGCCGAGCTTGCGGGCGAGCGCTACGACCGCATCGATCGTCACAGGCTCGCCTTGCGGCGTTCCCGCAATGCCGGCATCCGAGCCCGAGGCGGGCATCGGCGTCTGCTCCAGCGTCCACGGCACCTGCTTGATGCCGCCATGGTTCATGCTGGCATGGGTGATGTCCGACAGCGGAACATTATCCCACTTCTGTGCCGGAAAGGTGCTCCAGGCCTGCGTCATGCGCTCGCCCCACACGCCCGCCCAGGTGAGGCCGGAAAGCAGGAAAAGCACAAGAATGAGAGACACATAGAAGCCGATGCTGAGATGCAGCGACTTCCATAACTGCCGCCCCTTCGCCGACAGATCGGGCACGAGCGCCGCGCGCAATCCCTTTCCGTCGCGCGGCCACCAGAGATAGAGGCCCGTGATGACAAGCACGATACCGAAGCCCGCCGCGATCTCGATCAGCCTGTCGCCGACGGTGCCGAGGAGCAGCGTGCCGTGGATGTCGTTGGCGAGATCATATAGGGCATCGCGCCGGCTCCACTGACCGACAACATCCGCCGTGTAAGGATTGACGGCGACCATCGAGGCAGCGCCGTCGTGATCGATACGGAAGACCGAGACCCCATCGGCGGTGCGCGGCGCGATATATTGAACCACTTGCCCGGGCACGGCGATGAAGGCCGCACTCGCCTGCTTCGACACGGCGGCGACCGATTGGCCCGGCGTGACCCTGAACGCGTTCTCACCGTCGCGGCCGACCAGGACGCCGGCCCACAGCATGATGAGCCCGGTGACCGCAAGCATGATGAGGAACGGCGCGACATAGAGACCGGCATAAAAATGCCAGCGCCAGGCGGTGAGATAGAACCGGCGCGAAAGGCCGGCGGTTTCATTCGGAGGCGATGATAGCCCCGTTACGGTGGACATGGAGAGAACCTCTCGAAATTCTCGTATCGACAGAGAAATTTGCTTTTGAGAGGCCGTTCGGGGGCAATCCAGCGGGATCGCTGGAGGAACAAGGACGCTTACCCTTGCTTGACGCGATTCCTTCGATGCCATCGAACAGCCCGATCGTTCGCTTCTGCTTGAAGAAGCGGCGAAGCTGAACGGGCCGGTCGCCTATAGCGTGGCTTCCGTCCCGCGATCAGGCGATGGCGGGTGGTCCGCGTGGGCTTGCGTTTGGCGGGAAAAGCTTACGGTAGGCGCCCTCGATCGCAACGGGCAGATCGAATGAGGCGGCAAATGCGATGCGGGCGCCGATGATGTCGGCGGGTTCCGGTACCAGGATATCGCCGGCGATCCGGCATGCCTCGCAGCGCGGCGCCTGGCCATGGTCCTTGCCCCCGTCGTTATGCCCGGTGAGGCATAGGTCCGGCAGCGTCCCGTCCGAAAGCGTGTAAAGCGCGATTTCGGCGGGGGTATAGGCCTGGGCGGCCAGGACCGGCGTGCGGTGGCCAAAGGCAATAGCCATCAGCGCGATGGTGCAGAGAATGCACACCGCCCATTCAAGGCTCCTGCTCAGATCCCGCCGTGCCATATCATCCCCTCGGCATAGCAAGACAGGCGATAGCAGCAACATGGCTGCGCCGCAACACCGGGGTCGCGGCGGAACCATATGTTAGAACCGCATATTGAAACCCATTCTTCCCGTCAGCGCGTAGCTGTCGCCGAAGTTCCTGAGACTGGTGATCAAGCAGCCAAGTAGGATGGCACGCGACAGACGTGGCTTCGCCGACCCAACCTCGATCCGTTATGAACGCCCGCAACGGCAGGCCGCCAAAGCACCCGGATCGACGGGGAAGGACAGAGCCCATCGCCGAGCAATGCGGATGAAACGATATTCGGAGTTTTCACACAGAATCGAAATGTGCGCATCGTCTTCTCCGAGACCGAACTTAAATGAATGAAATAAAACCTTTCGAAATCAGAACATTATATCGTTAATTGTCGGTAAATTTCACGTTAGCCTGCCGACGGACGCGCTTTGAGAAACGGCGCTGATGCGACCCTAATGGTGCGCGCCACCCTTTTCGCGATAGCCGGCCAGCATGATGAGAACGAGAACGGCCAGCGCGCCGATCAGGCCGGCAGAGGTCGATAGAAGCACGGAATGCGTCGCCGTGAATGCCGCCTTTCCGGCGGAAATCAAAGCCTCTGCCTGTTCGGGGGAAAGCTGCTGGGCAACCAGATAGGTATCGCCGATCGATTCGGCCGCCTGCGCAGACTGTTCGGGTGACAAGCCGGCGGGAACGACGACCGTGTGGCCGAAGACGGCGGACATGAAGACGCCGAACACCGTGATGCCGATTCCCGTGCCGAGTTCATAGCCGGTCGCTTCGAGCGAGCCTGCGGCCCCGCCCCTTTCGGCCTCGACCGCGCCCATGATGGCAATGGAGGAGGCGGTCAGCCCGATGCTCAGCATCAGGCCCAGCACGGCGAGCATCAAGGGTACCATGACACCCGGGTGATGAAAGTCGCTCAGGGCGAGATAGGCGAGCGCAAGCGAGGAGGCGAACATGGACGCGCTTGCCACGATGCGAAGGCCGAGAAGATTGGAGAGATAGCCCGCGACCGGGCCGCCGACTGCGGCGGCCGCCATGATCGGTATCATGAAGATGCCGGCTTGCAGCGGCGACTTGTCGAGCACGTACTGCAGTTCCTGCGCGAGCGTCAGTTCGACACCGGCCAGCGCGCCCGTCGCGACGACCGCCATGATCATGCCGGCCACGATCGCCGGACGGGAGAAAAGGGAGAGATCCAGCATCGGTTCGCTGGAATTCAGCTGCTTGCGGGCAAACAGGCCGAGCATCGCCATGCCGAACAGCAGCACCACCAGGACGACTGGCAGCGAGTGCTTGCCGCCGAAGCCGGCCTTGATGGCATAGACGAGCGAAATCATGCCGGCGATGAGCAGGAGCGCCTGCCCGATCGCCCACTTTCCGGGACTGGTCACCTCGGCGCGCGGCAGGAGCAGATAGCAGGCCGGCGCGACGATCAGCATCACCGGCACATTGATGAGGAAGACCGAGCCCCACCAGAAATGCTCCAGCAGCGCGCCGCCGATCAAGGGGCCGATGGCGGCCCCTGCCGCCCCGACCGTGCCCCAAAGGCCAAGCGCCATCGCCCTTTCGGCGTCATCCTCGAAGGTGCGGCGGATAATGCCGAGCACGCAGGGCATGATCATCGATCCGCCGAGCGCGAGCAGCATGCGGGCGCCGATCAGCAGGGGCGCATTCGGCGCGAATGCCGCGAGCGCCGAGGCGATGCCGAACAAGGTCAGGCCGACAAGAAGAATACGCCGGTTGCCGACGCGGTCGGCCAGCGTGCCCATCGGCACGAGCAGGCCGGCCATCAGCAGAGGATAGATGTCGATGATCCAGAGAACCTGCGTGCTGGAGGCACCGAGCGCCTGCGTCAATGTCGGAACGGCGACATGCAGGATGGTCATGTCGAGCACGACGGGCAGGAAGGCAAGCATGACGGCGACAAGGACCAGCCAGCGTCCGGCATGGGATGGAGTAGAGGACATCATTCACCCGTTATGTAGTGCGCCCAAGGGTGTAAAGGGATGAATGCCGATTTCAATTTGAATGTCGGCCGTCAGACAACCGGCCCGCCCTACAGCAGCCCGCGCGCTGCAAGGTTGCGCATGAGATGGGATGCGCCGAAGGTCCAGGGCTGGCAGTCCGTCGACAGCCTCACCGTGTTGACGAGCGCGCCGAGCCGGTCGTTTGAGATCGTCACGACATCACCGATCTTGTGCGTGAACCCCTCGCCCGGCGCATCGCGGTCCTCGACGGGTGCGAATAGCGTGCCGAGGAACAGCACGAAGCCGTCGGGATATTGATGATGCGCCCCACAGGTCTGGGCGACGAGATCCAGCGGATCCCGGCTGATCTCCCGCATGGAGCTTTTGCCGCGCAGTACGAAACCATCCTTGCCTTCGACGCGCAGGTCCAGCTCGGCATTGCGCACGTCGTCGATGGTGTAGGTGTCATCGAACAGGCGGATGAATGGTCCTATGGCGCAGGATGCGTTGTTGTCCTTCGCCTTGCCCAGCAGCAATGCCGAGCGCCCCTCGACATCGCGCAGGTTGACGTCGTTGCCAAGCGTGGCGCCCTTCACACGGCCCTGGCTATCAACGGCAAGCACGATTTCCGGTTCGGGGTTGTTCCACTTCGAAATCGGATGCAGGCCGACGGCCGATCCGGTGCCGACGGAGGACATGGCCTGCGCCTTCGTGAAGACTTCCGCATCCGGCCCGATGCCGACCTCGAGATACTGCGACCACAGGCCTTCCTCGATCAGGGCTGCCTTGACCCTCTGAGCATCGTCCGATCCGGCCTTCAGGTCGCGCAGGCTGGCGCCGATGATCTGCGATACCTTCTCGCGAATGCTGGCCGCCCGCGCGGGATTGCCGGCCGCACGTTCCTCGATGACGCGTTCGATCATCGAGCGGGCGAAGGTAACGCCGCAAGCCTTCACCGCCTGAAGATCGATGGGGGCAAGCAGGTGGAGCCGGGATGGATCGGGCTCACTGAGGGAGAGCAGGTTTTCCAGCGACCCGATGTCCCGGCCCGGCGCATTGCGTACGACATCTGCGGGCGTTTCGTGCTCCAGCAGGTCGCGCATCGTGGCGCAATCCCTCGCCGTGATGTCGAAGACGCGGCCGTCGCGGACCGTCACAAGGGATGGCCCTGCAACTTCGGGGAGCCAGGCCCGGCCGACGAAGCATCCGGTGGCGAAGGTCGACGGGATATGGGTCACGGTGGCAGATGCTCCCTGTATGCTGATGTCACGGCTTTATCTTTGCCGAATTCCGCGCAGGTGCAAAGGGTTGAACTCCTCAGCTCCGTGTGAAATCACCGAGATGCGTCACGGCCTGAATGTATAAGCCGCAATCGACGCCGGCTTCATCTCGCTGGAAAAGCCCGGCAGCGCGGGCGGCATGTAGGCGGCGTTCTCGATGCGGCAGGGATCGAGGAAATGCTCGTGCAGGTGGTCGACATATTCGATTACCCGGCCCTGTTTCGTGCCGGATACGGCGATGTAATCGATCATCGAGAGATGCTGGACATATTCGCAAAGGCCGACGCCGCCGGCATGCGGCCAGACCGGCAGGTCATATTTCGCGGCCATCAGCAGCACGGCGAGCACCTCGTTCAGCCCACCCATGCGGCAGGCATCGATCTGCACGATGTCGATCGCGCCGCCAGCGATCATCTGCTTGAAGATGATGCGGTTCTGGCACATTTCTCCGGTCGCGACCTTTACCGGGTGAACCGCGTTGCGGATGGCCTTGTGGCCGGCAATATCGTCCGGGCTCGTCGGCTCCTCGATGAAGAACGGCTTATAGGGCTGCAGTTCCCTTACCCAGTCGATCGCCTGTCCCACCTCCCAGATCTGGTTGGCATCGATCATCATGGTGCGCTCGTCGCCGATCACCTCGCGGGCGATGCGCAGGCGCCGCTTGTCATCTTCGAGATCGCGGCCGACCTTCATCTTGATATGGGTAAAACCCTGGTCGACGGCCTCCTGGCAGAGGCGGCGCAGTTTTTCGTCATCGTAACCGAGCCAGCCGGCGGAGGTCGTGTAGCAGGCATAGCCTTCCTTCTCGAGCGTTGCGATGCGCTCCGCCTTACCCGCTTCCGCCTTCTTCAGGATGGCCAGCGCCTCCTCCGGTGTCAGCGCGTCGGTCAGATAGCGGAAGTCGATGATATCGAGGATTTCCTCTGCGCGCATCTCGGCGACCAGGCGCCATACGGGCTTGCCGGCCTGTTTGGCGAGCAGGTCCCAGACGGCATTGACCACCGCACCCGTCGCCAGATGCATTGCGCCCTTGTCCGGGCCGATCCAGCGCAACTGGCTGTCACCAGTGACATGGCGCCAGAAGCGGCCGGGATTCTCCCGCACCCAGTCGAGATCGAGGCCGACGACGAGATGCTTCATGGCGTCGATTGCCGCGCAGCAGATCTCGTTGCCGCGGCCGATCGTGAACGTCAGGCCATGGCCCTCCAGCCCTGCCACATCCGTGCCGAGCACGACATAGGCGGCCGAATAGTCCGGATCCGGGTTCATGGCATCCGAGCCGTCGAGGCTCTGCGAGGTGGGAAAGCGCAGGTCGATCGAGCGAAGGCTGGTGATCTTGGTCATGGAAGCGGCCCTTGGAAGTGGTCGAATGGCCCTCGGTGCGATGCCGATGGCGGACAATGCATCAGATGGTCCAGCCGCCGTCGATGGCGTAGGCCTGGCCCGTCGTATAGGTGGCGCCGGCGAGATAGACGGCGAGGTCGGCGATCTCCTCCGGCGTGCCGATACGGCCGATCGGCTGGCGGGCGATGAAGGCGGCGCGTGCGGCCTCGAAATCGCCCTGTGCGCGCAGGCGATCCTGCAAAGAAGGGCTCTCCACTGTACCGGGGCAGATGCAGTTGCAGCGAATGCCCTGCCCGACATAATCGGCCGCGACCGATTTGGTGAGGCCGACGACGGCCGCCTTGGTGATGGTGTAGGCGGCGCGGTTCGGCACACCCTTCACGCTGGAGGCGACCGACGCCATGTTGATGATCGCCCCGTCCTTCCTTTCCAGCATCGCCGGCAGCACGGCACGGATGGTTCGCACCATGGCGCGAACATTGAGGTCGAAGGTAAAGTCGAGATCCTTGTCGGACATCTCCAGAATCGTGCCGGCATGCACAAAACCCGCGCAGTTGAAGAGCACATCGAACGGACCGGTGTCTGAGACGATGCGGGTGACGGCTTCCGCATCGAGCACATCCAGCACATAGGTCTCGATATTGGCCTCGGCGGCGAGGCTTTTCAGGGCGTCGGCGTTGATATCCGTCGCAACGACCTTCGCGCCGGCGCGCGCGAAGGCAAGTGCGCTCGCCCGGCCGATACCCTGGCCCGCCGCGGTCAGGAGGACCCGCTTGTTTTCAAGGGAAAGGCTCATGTTTGCTCCTTGCATAAGGCGTCAGGCACCCGGATGGCGCAGGACCCATTACTATAATCTGCGGCGATGATCTGATTTAAATACAAATCATTTATTCATTTATAGTCAAGCAATATATACCGCCGGCGCATTGCCGGCGTTACGCCATGCGTATATGAATTTCAGTATTCACAGGAGGTGGCGGTTGGCCGACGACGAGAATGATCGATACAGGGCGCCGGCCCTGGACAAGGGCCTCGACATCCTCGAATTGCTCGCCGCTGTCGACGGTGGGTTGACGCAGGCCGAGATCGCCAAGCGGCTGGATCGCAGCCCGAACGAGTTCTACCGCATGCTCGATCGCCTCGTGAAGCGCGGCTATGTCACGCGCATCGACGGCGATCGTTTCTCGCTGACCCTCAAGCTCTTCGGCCTCGCCCAGCTCCACGCGCCCGTTCGCCGGCTGGTTTCCTTTGCCGTTCCGTTGATGCGGGAGCTTGCGGAGACATCGCGACAGGCCAACCAGCTCGTCGTTTTCGATCGGGGCAATCCCATCGTCATCGCGCAGCAGGAAGCGCCGGGATATTGGGGCATCTCCATCCGCGTCGGCTCGCGCATCAGCCTGTTCGATACGGGCTCGGGTCATGCCCTGCTTGCCTTCCGCTCGCCGGAAGAGCGCAGGCGCATGATCGCCGAACATGTCGGCGGCGGCGGAGACGATGCACGCGTAACGCCCGAATTTCTGGCGCGCCTCGACCTCATTCGCGCCCGCGGCCACGAGATGATGCCCAGCGCCCAGACGGCGGGCGTCATCAACCTGTCCGCCCCGGTGCTGGGCGCCGACGGCACGGCGATCGCCGCGCTGACCGTGCCCTACATCACGCTCATCAATGCGCCGGCCGCGCCCGACATCTCCACCACGATCCAGCTCCTGATGGATGCCACGAAAACGCTTTCGGACATGGCGGGCGCCGGCTTCTCGGCTGAAAGCTGAGCGACCGACCCTCACGCATTCGGTGCGGAGGGCTCAGCCGAGGCATGCTCCGAACCCAACCATTCGATGAACAGCCGCGCGCTTTCCTTGACCGGCCTTCGCGCCGGTATGACGACGAAGTAGGCCGCGCGGGTGCGGATCGACGCTTCGGTCAGGCGCACCAGTCGGCCCTGCTGGATAAGGTCGGACACAAGACGGCTCCAGCCGAGCGCAATACCCTGCCCGTTCATCGCGGCATAGATGACTTCGGTATAGAAGCTGCACCGGAGCCCCCGCCCCTTCTTCGGCGCCTTCATGGAAAACGCCGCCAACCATTCGTCCCATCCCGTCCAGGTCGGATCATCGGCATCACTCGATATCAGTGGGTGATCCACGAGATCCGCCGGTGTCGCGACCGGGCCTTTCGCCTGTCTGTAATCGGGGCTGCATATGGGGAAGACTTCGTCTTCGAACAGGAACACCGCCTGTCCATCCGGCCATGTTCCCATGCCATAGCGCAGCGAAAGGTCGATATCGCCGCCTTCTGTTCCGATCCTAGCATCCTGGGTTATGATGCGCAGCTTGATTTCGGGATGCGCCCGCGAAAAGGCGGCAATGCGCGGCATCAGCCAGAAATGGGCGAAGGATATGGTCGCCGATATCGCCAGCTCGTCGTCCGGTCCTTCTGCGCGCAGGTCCGCCACCGTATCGGCGATCAGGCTGAACGCATCCCCTGCCGCGGTGAACAGCATGCGCCCCTTCTCCGTAAGCTCGATCCTGCGATGCAGCCGGTGAAACAGCGGAAAACCGAAATCCTCCTCCAGAAGATGGATCTGGCGGCTGACGGCGGCCTGCGTCACGCCCAGTTCCGCGGCGGCGCGGGTGAAGCTGGCATTCCGCGCGGCGGCCTCAAAGGCCGTCAGCGCGGTCAAGGGCGGGAGTTTCCTGCGCAGATTTGCCAAAGCGGGCGGCCTTTCGAGAACGATGGGATAGGCATTACATTTAGTAATGCCACTCTCGCACATTTATGCCGTTGAGCAACCGATAAACGTGGGCGACCCTGCCGTGGGAACTTCAGCCTCGACATAAGGTGATATTATGCTTCAGACGTTCGCAACCCCGATCTCCGCCCTGCTCGACGAGAGAGCCGAAGGGCATTCCCTGCCGGCCGGCCTCTACACCCGGCAGGACGTCTTCGAGGCCGATCTCGAGGTTTTCTTTCGCAATCACTGGATCTGCATCGGGCTGGATTGCGATGTGCCGGAACCGGGCGACGCGACGGTGGTCGATATCGGCAAAACCAGCCTCATCCTGCTGCGCGACGACGACAACGAGATCCGCGTGCTGCACAATGTCTGTCGCCATCGCGGGTCTCGCCTGCTGGATACCGGCAAGTCCATCGTTTCCAAGCTCGTCTGTCCCTATCACACCTGGACCTATGAACTGACTGGCGAACTCAGCTACGCCCCGCATATGGGCAAGGGCTTCGACAAGGAATGCCGCAGCCTCAAGCAGGTCGCCTTCAAGTCGATCGGCGGCCTCGTCTATGCCTGTCTTTCTGACGATCCGCCCGAGGACATTGCGCGTCTGGAAGAGGTGATGAGGGACCGTCTTGCGCCCTACGACATCCGTAATGCCAAGGTCGCCCATGAGACCGATGTAATCGAGAAAGGCAACTGGAAGCTGACGATCGAAAACAACCGGGAATGTTACCACTGCTCCGCCAACCATCCGGAACTGTGCGTTTCCTTCGTCGATCTCGATTTCGGCTTCGATCCGGACGCGCTCAGCCCCGAGGACAAGGCGCAGGCGGAAGAGCATTTTGCCTTGTATGAGGCGCGAACCAGCCAGTGGGAGGCGGACGGCTTTCCCTCCGCCGCCGTGGAGCAACTGGTCGATTGCGCGACGAATTTCCGCACGCAACGTCTGATCATCTCAGGCGCCGGTGAATCCCAGACACCCGATGCGACCGCTGCATCCGCCAAGCTGCTCGGCACGATGACCCGCAAGGACCTCGGCGATGTCCATCTATGGGGCCACAACAGCTGGAACCACTTCATGGGCGATCACGCCGTGGTGTCGATCGTCATCCCGCTCACGGCCGATACGACGCTGGTGCGCACGAAGTGGCTCGTCCACAAGGATGCGGTCGAAGGCGTCGACTACGATCTCGACAAGCTGACCAATGTCTGGATCGCGACGACGGACCAGGACGCCGAGCTCGTTGCCCGCTCCCAGGCCGGCGTGGAGGATCCCGCCTATATACCCGGCCCTTATTCGCCCTTCTCCGAGACGAACCTCGACAAGTTCGCGACGTGGTATATCGACCGGATGCGCGCCCATGGATACTAGAAGCGATATTCTGCCGGCCGAGCGTGTGCATCACGCTCCGCTCTGGAAGCGGGAAACGGACGAAGACCTCGTCTGCATCGATATCCATCAGGAAACGCACGACGTGAAGACCTTCACCTTCGCGTCGCCGGAGGGAAAACGCTTCGCCTTCGAGGCGGGACAGTATTTCCTGTTCGACCTCGATGTGGCGGGTGAAACGGAAAGCCGCTGCTACAGCATCTCTTCCTCGCCGAAGCGAAGCCATGCCTTCTCCATTACTGTGAAGCGTGTTGCCGGCGGCAGGATATCCAACTGGCTGCACGACAACCTCGCGGTTCATGCGAAGGTCAAGGCGAACGGCCCGCTTGGCCACTTCATCCGGCCCCATGCGCGCAAGTATCTTTTCCTTTCCGGCGGTTCCGGCATCACGCCCGTCATGTCGATGCTGCGCGACATCGCCGATACCTGCGAGCCGGCCGATGTGGTCTTCCTGCATGCCGCGCGCAGCCCGAAGGATCTGATCTTCCGCAACGAGTTGACATGGCTGGCAGAGCGCGTGAAGGGGCTGCGGCTCCATTTCCTGCCGGAAACGGTTACGGGTGAGGCGCACTGGCCGGGCCTCACAGGGCGTATATCCTCCGACTACATGAAGCTTGCCGTGCCCGACCTTGCCGAACGCACCGTGCTGTGCTGCGGCCCTGCCCCCTTCATGACAGCGGCGCGCACGATCACGTCGGCGCTTGGGGTTCCCTCGGCAAATTATCTCGAAGAGAGCTTCGACGCGGCCGTCATCGATGACATCGACCTTCCGGTCGTGGCAGAAGCAGCGACGCGCACCTTCCTGGTTTCCTTCGCCAAGCAGGCGCGCGAGATTGCCGTGTCAGGCGAACAGACCATACTGTCCTGCGCCAAGAAGGCGGGCGTGAAACTTCCCTCGTCCTGTTCCAACGGCGTGTGCGGCACCTGTAAATCCAAGCTGATTTCCGGGAGCGTCGACATGAACCACAATGGCGGTATTCGGCAGCGGGAGATCGACGCAGGCCTTTTCCTGCCCTGCTGCTCGAAACCGCTCAGCGATCTCGTCATAGACAGATAGGAAATCAGCGCTTCGTTTGGTCGGGGAGCAGTGCCCAGAAGGCGAAGAGCGGTTTGCTTCCGGAGCGCATGGCATGGCGAATGCCGGGCGGATTGTAGAAAGTCCCGCCGACGCCCGGCGAAAACCAGCCGGAATCGCCGTGCAGGAATTCGCCGTCCGACATCACGAGATAGGTCTCCTCCGGCGCATGATCATGGTCGGGATAGCGCACCTGCGGCGCCAGCAGGCTTACGCCCAGCCAGATATCCCGCCGGTCTTCAAGGCCGCCGGGGCCGACGATCATCGTATTGGCATGCCCAATCGCGAAATTGTCGCTCGCCGTTTCATCGAAGTGCGGACGGGTTTTCCACTCCAGAAGCGGTTCCAGCGCCCTGAACCGCTCCAGCAACAGGCCCAGAGATGGCCGGTCGCTTCCCACCGAAAGGGCATTCGTCAGATGCCCCTCGCAGACCGGCAGCCGCCGGCCGATATCCTGCCGTTCCGGATGAGGCACCTTCAGCGCCGCCACGATCTGCGTGATCGACGCGCGCGCCCGCGCATCCGTCACACAGTCATCGAAGGCGCCGAAGATGGCATCGAGGAAGCCTTGCAGGACATCGCTGCGTGGCATGATCAGAGGTCCTTCGCCAGGCGCAGGGCGTCGTAGATGGCGGCATGGGTGTTGCGCGCGGCAACCGCATCTCCGATCCGGAAGAGCTGGTAGGCGCCGTCAGGATTGCGCCGTACGGTCTGCGGCGCTCCTGCGACGAGGTCGTCATAGGAAACCTCGCCGAGATTGCTCGAACCGGGCTTCAGCTCGAAATAGAGGTCATCCAGCGGAATTGTGCCATGGTTGACGACGATCTGGTCCACCGTACGCTGGCGGGAGACGCCGCCGTAGTCGCTTCCGACATGGGCGATGATCTGATTGCCGCTCTTCTCGGCCGCTTCCAGCCGGTATGTGACGGTAAAGGTCGTGTCGAGCTTTTGCAGCGAGCGCATGTAGGGCACGAGGTTCATGGCCATGACCTCGGGCGCGAAGGACCGGTCCGGCGTCATGATCTCGACCTTGCCACCGGCCTTCGCGATGAACTCCGCGGCCTGCAGACCGGCGTGATCGCCCGCATCGTCGTAGACGAGCACGTTGGTGCCGGGCTTCACATCGCCGGAGATGATATCCCAGGAGGAAACGACCAGTTCGTTGCCGCTGGTGAGCACATCCGTATGCGGCAGTCCGCCCGTTGCGATGATCACGACATCCGGCGTCTCAGCCGTGATCGTCTCGGCATCCGCCCAGGTGTTGAAATGGAAGGTCACGCCCAGCTTCTCGCACTGGCTCATGCGCCAGTCGATGATGCCGATCATTTCGCGGCGACGCTCGCTCTGCGCCGTCAGCCGGATCTGGCCGCCGGCATTGTTCGCCGCTTCGAAGACAACGACCTCGTGACCGCGCTCGGCCGAGACACGCGCCGCCTCCAGCCCGGCCGGGCCGGCGCCGACGATGACGACCTTCTTGCGCACCTCCGCCTTCGGAATGACATGCGGCATCGTCTCTTCGCGCCCGGTCGCAGCATTGTGGATGCAGAACGCCAGGCCGCCCTGGTAGATGCGATCGAGACAGTAGTTCGCCCCGACGCAGGGCCGGATGTCGTCCTCGCGCTTCTCGATGATCTTGCGCAGGATGTGCGGGTCGGTCATATGCGCGCGCGTCATGCCGATCATGTCGACCTTGCCCGTCGCGATGGCGTGGCGCGCGGTAGCCACGTCCTGGATCTTGGCCGCGTGGAAGGTCGGGAACTTCGTGGCTGCCCGCACGTCGCCAGCAAAATCGAGATGCGGCGCACTCGCCATGCCCTGGATCGGGATGACATCCGTCAGGCCGGGATCGGTGTCGATATGGCCGCGGATGACGTTGAGGTAGTCGATCAGGCCGCTTTCCTTGAGGCGGCGGGAGATTTCGAGGCCCTCGGCCTTTCCGGTCCCGCCGGGAAGACATTCGTCGGCGGTGTAGCGCACGCCGAGAATGAAATCGTCGCCGACGCGCTCGCGCATCGCCTTGAACACGTCGAGACAGAAGCGCAGGCGGTTGTCGAGTGAGCCGCCATAGGGGCCGTCCAGTTCATTGGTCAGCGGCGAATTGAACTGGTCGATCAGGTGGCCGTAGGCCTCCAGCTCCACCCCGTCCATGCCACCGGCCTTCATGCGCTCGGCCGCATCGGCGAAGTCCTTGATGATCCTTTCGATATCCCAGTCTTCCAGCTTCTTCGGAAATGCGCGGTGTGCTGCCTCGCGGTGATGCGACGGCGCCACGACCGGCAGCCAGTCGCCCTTGTCCCAGCGCGTGCGGCGGCCGAGATGGGTCAGCTGGATCATGATGGCCGCGCCTTCCTCGTGCACGGCGTCGGTCATCTCGCGGATCCACGGGACGATCTCGTCCTTGTAAGCCAGCAGGTTGTTGAAGACCGGCGGGCTGTCCTTGGAGACGGCAGCGGAGCCGGCCGTCATCGTCATCGCGACCCCGCCCTTGGCGCGCTCCACCGTATAGGCGCGGTAGCGACCCTTCGGCATGCCATCCTCGGGATAGGCCGGTTCGTGCGAGGTGACGATGATGCGGTTGCGGAGGGTCAGATGCTTCAGCTGATACGGCTGAAGCAGAGGATCGTTCGACATGCGCCGGGCTCCGGTCTAGGGGAATTATGATGGAAGCTAAACAGAAATGTACATAAGCGTCAATATTATCGGACAGGCTCGTTCGGCTAATTGACATATGTGTACATTTTCCTTGCTCCAGTAGGACGGATTTGCTAGGAGGATTTCATGGAACAGGCGACCACTGACAGCGGCTGGCGTGGCTCCCAGGAGGGATGGCTGGAGGCCGCCTATGAGGCGCTGCTCGAGTCCGGCGTCGACTCGGTCAAGATCCTGCCGCTGGCCAAAAGGCTCAATCTCTCCCGCACCAGCTTTTACTGGTTCTTCAAGGACCGTGAAGAGTTGCTCGATGCGCTGATCGCGCGCTGGAGGGACAAGAACACCGGCAACCTCGTGAAACAGTCAGAGGCCTATGCGGAGACACTCGCCGAGGCGATGCTCAATGTCTTCGATTGCTGGCTGAACAAGGACCTGTTCGATTCACAGTTCGAATTTGCCGTTCGCAGCTGGGCTTTGCAGTCTCCCGATATCCTCGCGGAAGTGCATGCGGCCGACCAGACGAGAATGGAAGCGCTCTGCCGGATGTTCGTGCGGTTCGGCCATGAGGAAGGCCCCGCCGACGTTCGCGCGCGCACCACCTATCTCGTCCAGATCGGCTATATCTCCATGCAGTCGCGCGAGGACATCGCGCTGCGAATGAAGCGCATCCCCGAATATATCGCGATCTATACCGGCGAGGTTCCGCAACAGCGGGAACTCGATCGCTTCTTCGCGCGGCATGGGTACAAACCGGAGTGAAAGCAGGGTGGAACAGGGCAAGGACCTGAGGATCGGCATTATCGGCGGGGCCGGCTGGCTAGGCGGTGCGATGGCCGCCGCGATGCTGGAGTCGGGTGTCGTCGCCCCGGAAAATCTCGCCCTCTCCTACCGCAGCACACGCCCGGACCGTTTCCCCGGCGCCTTCTGGACGAAAGACAACCAGGCGCTTGCCGATCGCTCCGATATCGTCATCCTCTCCATCCGCCCGTCCGACTGGCAGGACCTCAACGTGACGGCGGACGGCAAGCTCGTGATCTCCGTCATGGCCGGCATCCGTCTTGCAGCACTTGGCGACCGCCACCGCACTCTCAGAGCCGTCCGCGCCCTGCCGAACGCCGCAGCGGAAGTCCGCAAATCCTATACGCCATGGCTGGCGGCCGACGGGATCGAGGACGCCGACCGCGCGATCATCAGGGCGATCTTCGATGCCTGTGGCGTACAGGACGAGGTGCGCAGTGAAGTGGAGATCGACTATCTCACCGGCCTCACGGGCTCCGGTCCGGCGTTTCCGGCGCTCCTCGCCGACGCCATGATGGCCGATGCTGTTTCCAGGGGGCTCGACCCGCATGTCGCACGCCGCGCGGTCAACATGCTTCTGATCGGCGCCGGCCGGATGCTGGAGCAACGAGACGAGTGTCCCGCCGAAACGGTCAGGACCTTTCTCGAGTATCGCGGCACCACCGCAGCGGCCATCGAGGCGATGACACGCGCGGGGTTTCGCACCGCCGTCGCACAGGGCCTGACCGCGGCCCAAGAGAAATCGCTGCGCCTGGGAGACGGTTCCTAGCAACGCAGGATGGGGCCAAAGCGGCGGCCCGCAGAGAAGATGCCGCAAACAAAGGGAACCACAATGAAGAGACTGCTTGCATCGACCTGTCTGACACTGGGCCTTTTCGCCGGCGCGTCCATCGCCAATGCTGCGGAATGCGGTGATGTCACCATCGCCAGCATGAACTGGCAGAGCGCCGAGGTGATTTCCAACCTCGACAAGATCATTCTCAACGCCGGCTATGGCTGCAATGCCGAGATCACGATCGGCGACACCGTGCCGACGATCACGTCGATGGCCGAAAAAGGCCAGCCCGACATCGCGCCTGAAGCCTGGATCGACCTTCTGCCTGACGTCGTCAAGAAGGGCACGGATGAAGGCCGCATCGTGCAGGTCGGTTCACCGCTGCCGGATGGCGGCGTGCAGGGCTGGTGGATCCCGCAATATGTCGCGGAAGCCCACCCTGACATCAAGACGATCCCGGATCTCCTCAAGCATCCCGATCTGTTCCCGGACAGCGAAGACAAGAGCAAGGGTGCCATCCTCAACGGTCCGCAGGGCTGGGGCGGCACGGTCGTGACCTCGCAGCTGTTCAAGGCCTTCGACGGCGAAAAACTCGGCTGGAAGCTGGTGGACACGGGCTCGGCGGCGGGTCTCGACGGCTCGATGGCCAAGGCCTACGAGCGCAAGGAAAACTTCGTGGCCTATTACTGGGCTCCGACCGCGCTTCTCGGCAAATACCAGATGGTACGCCTCGCCGAGGGCGTCGACAACGACGCGGCCGAGTGGAAGCGTTGCAACACCGTCGAAGCGTGCCCGGATCCGAAGCCGAACGGCTGGCCGGTGGACACGATCGTCACACTGGTTGCCAAACCGTTCTCCGAGCGCGTCGGCCCCGAGGTCATGGACTATCTCAACAAGCGCTCCTGGAGCAACGACACCATCAACAAGCTGATGGCCTGGATGACCGACAATCAGGCGAGCGGCGAGGACGGCGCCAAGCACTTCCTCTCCGAAAACAAGGATACCTGGAAAGCCTGGGTCACGCCGGAAGCCGCCGAAAAGATCGAAGCGTCGCTCTGACGGCACCCTCCCCGAAATCTGTGCGACGCGCCCTTGCGCGTCGCACCTTTCCCGAAGCCGACGGGATGGCATTCGCCGAGACGGTAACGTCGCCGCCAGACCTGCCTGCCAAGTGAGTCGGCGAATTCATCGCTCCAGCCTGAAGAATCGTTGCCGCTACGCCGGCAAAAAGAATACTCCGCGTGATGCATAACCGGCCGGATGACGGCTGAACGTCACTTCGCTCGTCGCAGCGGCGGCCAAATTGCCTGCCGGGCATGACGCCAAATCCTGCCTCACAGCCTTTTCCGCGCGACATTGGCGCTGGCCTTGCCGGCGAATTGTGGCGCGTCATGCCTCGCGCCAGCCAGACCTGAAATTAACGCTTTGTTAACCATTTCACCGCTACACAAAGCTACCGAAAATTAACCAAGATGACTGACGTGTTAACTCAACCCCGGCCGATCCGCCTCAAGGGGCGGTCCTTTCTTGCGCTTGCGCTGACCCCGGAACTGCCCGTTGCGGACTGGCTGGTGCGGCTCGACGATCTGGCGGCCCGTTCGGCCGGCTTCTTCCTTCGCCGTCCGGTCGTGCTGGATATCGATGGCCTCGATATCGACCGTCAGGAACTGCGCGAACTCGTCGAGCAGCTGTCGTCCCGCAATGTCCGGGTGATGGGCATCGAGGGCGCGCGCACCTCGCAACTCGGCCCCGACATGCCGCCGGCGATGACCGACGGCCGCCCGGCTGCCGATTTCGAAGCCCCGGCCGAATCGCAGAAGACGGAGAAGGAGACGGTCGATCCCGTTGAGGCCGAAGCCCCGGCCGCTCCCCTGCAACAGCCGGTCACGGCAGCGCCGTCCCTGATCGTTTCCCGAACGGTGCGGTCCGGCCAGTCGATCTTCTTTCCCGAGGGCGACGTGACCATCGTCGGGTCGGTCGGATCCGGCGCCGAAGTCGTCGCGGGTGGCTCCATCCACGTCTACGGCGCGCTGCGCGGCCGGGCGATGGCGGGCTCGACCGGCAATGCCGAGGCACGCATCTTCTGCCGCAAGCTGGAAGCAGAACTCATTGCAATCGACGGCTTCTACAAGACTGCCGAAGACATGGAACCCGAACTGCGCGGCAAGGCCGGGCAGATCTGGCTCGAAGGCGAAACCATCAAGGCCGCGATACTCGGCTGAACACGAATTCCTATGGACTGGAGAGGTATATGGGCAAGGTCATCGTTGTCACATCGGGTAAGGGCGGCGTCGGCAAGACGACGTCGTCGGCCGCACTGGGCGCCGCGCTGGCGCAGAACGGCGAAAAGGTCGTCGTCGTCGATTTCGACGTCGGCCTGCGCAATCTCGATCTCGTCATGGGGGCGGAACGACGCGTCGTCTACGATCTCGTCAACGTCATCCAGGGCGAAGCAAAGCTCACGCAGGCGCTCATCCGCGACAAGCGCGTCGAGACGCTCTATCTGCTGCCGGCCTCGCAGACCCGCGACAAGGACAATCTCACGCCCGAGGGTGTCGAGAAAGTCATCGCGGCGCTGAAGAGCGCGTTCGACTGGGTGATCTGCGACAGCCCGGCCGGCATCGAGCGCGGTGCGACGCTTGCCATGCGCCATGCGGATGTCGCCATCGTCGTGACCAATCCCGAGGTCTCTTCGGTCCGCGATTCCGACCGCATCATCGGCCTTCTCGATTCGAAGACGCTGAAGGCGGAGAACGGCGAGCGCATCGAAAAACACCTGCTGTTGACCCGCTATGATGCCAACCGCGCGGAACGTGGCGACATGCTGAAGGTCGACGACGTGCTGGAGATCCTCTCCATCCCGCTGCTCGGCATCATCCCGGAAAGCATGGACGTGCTGCGCGCATCGAATGTCGGCGCCCCCGTGACGCTGGCCGACGGCCGCAGCGCGCCCGCGCTCGCCTATTTCGAAGCCACGCGCCGTCTCAAGGGCGAGGACCTGCCGGTCACGATTCCTGGCGAGAAGCGCAGCTTCCTCGGCAAGATTTTCGGAAGGAAGGCGGCATGAAACTTTTCGGTTTCTTCTCCCGCGGCCAGTCGGCGCCGGCAGCCCGTGAGCGGCTGCAGGTTCTGCTCGCCCACGAACGCGCCGCCACCGGCGACGTCGACCTCGTCAACAAGCTGCGCGATGAAATCCTGAAGGCGATTTCCAAGCACATGCAGGTGGACGACGAGAAGGTCAGCATCAAGATGGAGCGCGGCGCGCAGGTCTCCACGCTCGCCGTGGATATCGAAATCCCCTTCGACGCCGGCAAGAAGGCCGCCTGACGGTTCCCACCGATCACGCCGCCGCGCCCTTCCGGGCGGGCGGCATCGTTCAACGCTCAGCAAGGACACCGAGCCGAAAGCAGCCCGCTTCGGGCGCATCACCACATACCAGCATAGCAAGGAGGCTGTCATGACCCGCTTAGCCCTTCTGGAAAGACTGAAAGCAGTCCAGCAGACGCCGAAGTTCGAGCGCCGCGACATCACCACCATCGCCGCCATCCTCAACACGAAAGCACTCGCCCGCCATGTCGAGGTCTGCGAGACCGACGCGGGGATCACGAGACCGGCCGACGACGCACCAAGCGGACCGGCATAGGCTTAAGGCACCCTTCCGCCTATCCATTTCCTTGGCTTCAGGCAGCGTCTCTTCTCCTCTTTGTCGGTCCTGCCTGGTGGCCACGCGGTCAACCGTACGACACGTGCAGCACGGCAAAACGGTCGACGAGGGGCGTTTTACGCCCCCTCGTTTACGTCTTAACGCGCGAACTTCCGTGCGCCCGCTACGCAAAGCACCACGGCGAGCGTCGTCGCGATCATGAACGGGCTGACCTTCTCGTGAAGAAGCACCGCGGCGATCAGAAGACCGAAAAAGGGTTGCAGCAGCTGCAACTGGCCGACAGCTGCGATACCGCCCTTCGCCAGACCTCGGTACCAGAAGAAGAAGCCGACCAGCATGCTGAACACGGAGACGTAAAACAGACCGGCCCAGGCACGTGGCGCAATGCCGCTCCAGGCATCCGGAAGCCACAGAAGCGCGATGACCGCCATCGGCGGCAGCGACAGGACGAGCGCCCAGCAGATGACCTGCCAGCCGCCAATGGCGCGCGAGAGCTTTGCCCCCTCAGCGTAACCGAGGCCACAGAGGATGATCGCCGCGACCATCAGCAAATCGCCGGCAAGCGAGACCTCCACGCCGGCGGTCAAAGCAAAGCCGACGACGGTCGCGCTGCCGATGCAGGAGAACAGCCAGAACAGCGGCTTGGGCCGCTCACCACCGCGCAGCACGCCGAAGATCGCGGTCGCCAGCGGCAGGAGCCCTATGAAAACCGCCGAATGCGCGGCCGTGACATATTGCAGGGCAATCGCCGTCAGTAGCGGGAAGCCAACGACGACGCCGAGTGCGACGACGGCGAGCGACAGGAGATTGTCCCGCCGCGGTCGGGCTTGCCGCAAGGCGAGGAGAAAGATCGCCGCCAGCGTCCCGGCGATCACCGCCCGCGCGGAGGTCAAAAACAGCGGCGAAAAATCTCCCACTGCCAGACGCGTCGCCGGGAGCGACCCACTGAAGATGACAACGCCCGTCAGCCCGCTGCCCCAGCCTTCCATCGATGTTTTCATAGCACCTTGCCTTTCCCGTCCTGTTAAGCGCGGGGACACTGGAAATGACAGGAACAGTGCAGTACAATTCTGAAAAACTGTACTGGTGCAGTGAGCCATACAAAGGCCTGACATGACGACGACAGCAACAGGCACACGGACCTCCGATGTCATGAACGCCGTTCGTGGGCGGATCGCCGGTCGCATGCTTGGTCCCGGGGACCGCCTCCCCTCGATCCGCAATTTCGCGGCCACGATGGGCGTATCCCCTTCCACAGTCGTGGAGGCCTATGACCGGCTTGCAGCGGAAGGACTGATCCGCGCCCAGCAGGGATCGGGTTTCTACGTATCCGGCGCCGCCCTTCCGCCGCTGAAGCTCGCCGAGGCCGAAACCCCCAAAGCGCGGGCCGTCGATCCGTTCTGGGTATCGCGGCAGTCGCTCGATGCTGATGACACGACGCTCAAGCCCGGCTGCGGCTGGTTGCCGGCCGACTGGATGCCCAACGATGCCCTGCGGCGGGCGATCCGAAGCCTTGCGCGCAGCGACGACGCGCTCCTGGCCTACTACGGCAGCACGCGCGGCTCCCCTGCCCTTCGACGCCTTCTGCTCGGCCGTCTCGCGGAGAACGGCATTCCGGCCGGGCCTGACAATCTGGTTTTGACCAGCACCGGGACGCAGGCGCTTGATCTCATCTGCCGCTTCCTCCTGCGGCCCGGCGACACGGTGCTGGTGGACGACCCCTGCTATTTCAATTTCCAGGCGATGCTGAAGGCGCATCAGGTCAAGGTTGTCGGCGTGGCGCGCACGCATAACGGGCCCGACATCGCCGCCTTCGAGGCGATACTCTCGGCTCACCGCCCCCGGCTCTACGTCACCAATTCGACGATCCACAATCCGACGGGCTCGACCCTATCCCCGCAGGTCGCCCACCGAATGCTGAACGCCGCCGCGGCCAATGACACCATCATCGTCGAAGACGATATCTTCGCGGATTTCGAGCCGGAGCCATCCACCCGGCTTGCGGCGCTCGATGGGCTGGAGCGGGTTATTCGGATCGGCAGTTTCTCGAAAACCCTTTCGGCGGCGGTGCGTTGCGGTTATATCGCGGCGCGCCCGGATTGGGTCGAGGGCCTGATCGACCTGCAAATCGCGACGAATTTCGGCGGCCCGAGCCCGGTCGCCAGCGAGATCATCACCCACATGCTGGCGGGCGGCGGATACCGCAAGCATATGGAGGATGTGCGCCGCAAGCTGGTGCGCGTCCGGCGCGAGACGGCCGAGCGCCTGTCCCGCCTCGGAATCGAGCCCTGGTTGATGCCGCGCGGCGGGATTTACCTCTGGTGCCGGCTGCCGGAAGGACTGGATTCCGGCGAGGTCGCGCAGGCGGCACTCGCACAGGGCGTGGTCCTGGCGCCGGGCAACGTGTTCAGCGTATCGCAGAGTGCCGGCAACTTCATGCGCTTCAACGTGGCCCTCATGCTCGAGCCGCGTATCTATACCGTGCTTGCGGATGTCATGAAGCGGCCGGTCTCGTCCGCTTCGCCAGCATAGACCGCGACAGCACCACGGCGAGGCCGATCAGGATGGTCGCCGCGATGAACAGGAACGCTGCCGCGGCAATCGCCGGGCTGATGTTCTCGCGAATGCTGGAGAACATCTGCCGCGCCAGCGTGCGCTGGTTGGGGCCAGCGACGAAGAGCGTCAGCACCACCTCGTCGAGCGAGGTCGCGAAGGCGAGTACGGCGCCGGACAGCACGCCCGGCATGGCAAGGGGCAGTGTCACGCGCCGGAAGACGGTGACGGGCGGCGCTCCAAGACTTTGGGCGGCAAGCTCCACCCGTTCGTCGATGCCGGCAAGCGCGCCCGTCACGCTCACCACCACGAAGGGGACCGCCACGACCGTATGCGCGATGATCACGCCGGCATAACTGTTGATGAGGCCGAAGCGCGCGAGAAGCACCTGCATGCCGACGCCCAGCACCACCGCCGGCACGACCATGGGCAGCAGGAAGAGCGTGCGCATGGAGCCGCGGAAAAAGAAAAGACGGTTGCGCAGGCCGAGCGAGGCTGCGGTGCCCAGCACGGTTGCGAGCAGCGTCGTGCCCGCGCCGATGATCAGGCTGTTGATGATCGCCCGGCGCCAGGCATCCGCGAAGAACAGTTCTTCGAACCAGCGCAGGGACCACGATGGGATCGGATAGGTCAGGATGACGCTCGATGTGAAGGCGAGCGGCAGGATGGCAATGAGTGGCGCGACGAGAAACAGGATCGTCAGCAGGGCGAAGGTGAATTTTGCAATCTTCATCGGCATGGTCATCGCCTCCCCGGCTCGTCCGAGGAAAGCCGCGCATAGACGCTGTAGAGCAACAGCGTCGCCACCAGCAGCACCATGCCGAGTGCGCCGGCCATGCCCCAGTTGGCTGACCCGGTCGCGTAGAACGCGATGATCGAGGAAATCATCTGGTCGCCCGGCCCGCCGATCAGCGCCGGCGTGATGTAGTAGCCGATGGCCGAGATGAAGACGAGCAGGCCCCCCGACGCGACGCCGCGCAGGCTGAGCGGCAGCAGAACGCGCAGGAAGGCGCGCATCGGCGGCGCACCGAGCGAAGCAGCCGCTGGCATGAGGTTCTTCGGGATGGTGATGAGTACCGAATAGATCGGCAATACCATGAAGGGCAGCAGCACATGCGTCATGGCGATGATGACGCCGGTGCGGTTGAAGATGAGCGCCAGCGGCGCGTCGATGAGGCCGATGGCGCGCAGGAAGTCGTTGATCAGCCCCTGCTCCTGCAAGAGGATGAACCATGCGGCCGTGCGCACCAGAAGAGATGTCCAGAGCGGCAGCAGGACGGCGGCCAGCATCAGGTCACGCTTCCAGCCGCTCAGCGATGCGGCGATGATCGCATAGGGAAAACCGATACAGGCGCAGAAGAACGTGACAAGCGCCGCAATCCAGAACGTCCGCACCAGGATCACACGGTTGACGGACTGGTCGGCCGGCAGATGCTCGATAGCGCCCGCCGCGTTGCGCCCGAGATCGACGGCCGCGAGCAGGTTGCGGTCGGTGAGTGGGGACAGTGCATCGGCAATCGCGATCCAGAATTCCGGCTTTTCCCACCGTTTGTCGATGGAAACCAGATCGGGCGGCGGATTTGCGGCATCAGAAAGCGCGCTCGTCGTCTTCGACATCAAGGTGCGAAAGCCGGAGCGGGCGCTGTTGAGGCGGCGCACCATGTCGCCGAGCGCCTGATCGTCGTCGACAGCCTTGAGATCGTCCATCAGCGCCGTCTGCATCGGCATGCTCGGCGGAGACTGGCGATCCCACTCACCCACCACGTCTGCGGTACGCGGCAAGAGGCGCAGGACCGCAGGGTCGGACACGGCCTGCGACATCATGCTGAACAGCGGCCAGACGAAGAAGCCGATGAGGAAGAGAAAAAGCGGCGCAAGCAGCAACAGGGAGCGCCCCATGCGGGGCGACGGGCCGTTCATGGCGCGATGACCCGACAATCGCCCGCCGAAAAGGCAGCGAAGACCTTGGTGCCCGGTGCGAATTCCCGCGAGCGACGTCCAAGCTTCGCGATCAGCGGATGCGCGTCGTTCTGCAGCTGAACGCGCAGGTGATCCCCCTGGTAGACGCTGTCCGTGACCTCCGTTTCCAGCACGTTGCGGGCCTCACCGCGAGCTTCGGCAAGATCGATGCGCTCCGGGCGGATGGAGAGGTAGACCGGCTGGCCAGCCGCCACGCCAGCAGAGACGGCCGAGACGATATGCGCGCCATTCGGCAGTCGCACCGTCGCCTCCCGCCCGTCTATCGCTTCCACGACGCCCTCGACGAGGTTGGTCTCGCCGATGAATTCGGCCACGAAGCGGGTCGCCGGCTCGTCGTAGACCTCACGCGGCGTGCCGATCTGCTCGATCTTGCCCTTGTTGAAGACGGCGACGCGGTCCGACATGGTCAGCGCCTCGGACTGGTCATGCGTCACGAAGACGATGGTCAACCCGAGCCGGCGATGAAGATCGCGGATATCGAGCTGCATCTGCTCGCGCAGCTGCTTGTCGAGTGCGCCGAGCGGTTCGTCCATCAACACGACGCGCGGTTCGAAGACCAGCGCGCGGGCAAGCGCCACGCGCTGCTGCTGGCCACCGGAAAGCTGCGAGGGACGGCGGTCGGCCAGTGCGGACAGTTGCACCATATCGAGCGCCTGCTTGACGCGCGCGGCGGTCTCGGCCTTGTCGATGCCGCGCATTTGCAGCGGAAACGCGATGTTCTCGCCAACGGTCATGTGGGGGAAGAGCGCATAACTCTGGAAAACGACACCCATATCGCGCTTGTGGGTCGGCACGTCGTTGATGGCCGCACCATCGAGCAGGATCTTGCCGGACGTCGCCTGCTCGAAACCGGCAAGCATCATGAGCAGCGTCGTCTTACCGGAACCGGACGGCCCTAGAAGACTAACGAACTCACC
This sequence comes from Shinella sumterensis, assembly GCF_004514425.2. Taxonomy (GTDB): domain Bacteria; phylum Pseudomonadota; class Alphaproteobacteria; order Rhizobiales; family Rhizobiaceae; genus Shinella; species Shinella sumterensis. The sequence continues at coordinate 747,353 of NZ_MYFN02000001.1, read as the reverse complement.
CTTCGCAATGCTGAGGTCAAGGTTTTCGACCACACAGAGCGGGCCGTAGAATTTGGTGATGCGATCGAATTTGATGAATTCGGCCAAGGAATGCTCCATCGCTAGCGGCGAAGGATGCGGCATGAAGGGGTTGCGACGCATCCGGCCAGTCAGGAAGGGCGCCCGTGAGGACGCCCTTCGCCGCGAATATCCTTACTGGGCCAGCCAGGCATTGAACCGCTGCGTCAGCGATTCCGCGTTGTCGATCCAGAAATCGACATTGAGTGCGATGGCTTCCGGCAGGTTCGCCGGATCCGTCGGCAGGTCCTTGGCGAGCTCCGCCGGCACCATGGCCGCAGCCTCCTTGTTGGGCAGGCCGTAGGCAACGGATTCCGGCAGCTTGGCCTGGTTTTCCGGCTGGCTCGCAAAGGCGATGAAGTCCTGCGCGACATCCTTGTTCTCAGCGTCCTTGAGAACGACCCAGCTGTCGACGGCGTAGATGCTGCCGGGGAACACGACCTTGAAGTTCTTGCCTTCGGAGCGGTTGATGCCGGTGATGCGGCCGTTATAGGCCGAAGTCATCGCGACTTCGCCGGAAGCGAGAAACTGGATCGGCTGCGCGCCGGATTCCCACCAGACGATATTCGGCTTCAGTTCATCGAGCTTCTTGAAAGCGCGCTCGACACCCTCTTCCGTAGACAGCACGTCATAGAGTTCGTCCTTGGAGACGCCATCGGCCAAAAGAGCGAATTCCAGCGTATATTTCGGGCCTTTGCGCAGCGAACGCTTGCCCGGGAACTTCTCGACATTCCAGAAATCTGCCCAGGACTTCGGCCCCTCGGCCAGCTTGTCGCCGTCATAGGCGATGGCCGTTGACCAGACGATGGCCCCGACGCCGCAATCGTTGACGGCACTGTCGAGGAACTTGTCCTTGCCGCCCATCTTGTCCCAGTCGATCTTCTCGTAGAGGCCGTCGGCACAGCCGAGCGCAAGTTCTTCGGCCTCCACCTGCACGGCATCCCAGTTCGGCGCGCCGGCCTTGACCTTCGACTGGATGACGCCGATGCCACCGTCCCATGCTTCGTCGAGCACCGGCTTGCCGATCTTTTCGGAGAACGGCTTGAAATAGATGTTGCGCTGCGCGTCCTGATAGTTGCCGCCCCAGGAAACGACGGTAAGGTCCCGCGCAGCGGCCGGAAGAACCAGGCTTGCCGAGAGGGCGACCGCAGCGGCCGCCAGGATTCCGGATTTAACGATCGTCTTCATGGCATTCCCCTTTTCTGTTTTATCGACGAGCCGGTGCGGCTCTGTCGCGACCTTCGGCCCTGCTCCGCGCTCGCCTTCGACGTTGCGCGGCCTCGCAGCCTTTACAGCCGGCCTGTCCTTTCCCCGGGACATGTCGGCCGATTGATGCATTCCGATCATCGCCGGTCAACGGAAATCCGTCGCGGCTTGATCATCGTCAGACGTGCTGTCCTCCATTGATGTGGATTTCCGCGCCGTTGATGTAGGACGACTGCTCGGTGCACAGGAAATAGATGGTCTCCGCGACTTCGCGCGGTTCTCCCAGCCGTCCCATGGGCACTTCCGCCGCCACCAGCGCATCGGTGCCGGGTGACAGGATGGAGGTTTCGATCTCGCCGGGCGCGATCGCATTCGCCCGCACGCCGCGCTTGCCGAATTCATGCGCCATCTCGCGGGTTAGCGAGGCAAGCCCGGCCTTGGAAGCCGCATAGGCGACACCGGCGAAGGGATGCACACGCGAACCGGCAATCGAGGTGACGTTGACGATGGAACCCTTCGCCGCTTCCAGCTCCGGCATGAGCGCGCGTGCGATCAGCGCCGTCGAGACGAGATTGACGTTGAGGACCTGCGTCCACACTTCGGCGTCCGTGCCCATCACGCCGAGGCGGCTCCTGTCCGGCCCCTTCGGCGAAATTCCGGCATTGTTGACGAGCGCATGCAGCCTGCCGTTGGGCAGCCGCTCGCGCACCGTCGCGGCAAGACGATCGATCTGGCTGAGGTCGGCAAGGTCGGCCTGGATGTGGCTTTCACGCGCGGATGGCCAGGCGCATTCTTCCGAAAAGGGCTGGCGGGAGACGGTAAAAATCCGCCAGCCTTTCGACTGGAACAGCTTGACCGTTGCGTGCCCGATGCCGCGGCTTGCGCCCGTCAGCAACATGTAGCGGCGTTCTTCGGTCATCCGGCAGTCTCCGTTGATGCTTGATACATCGTAATTGGCCGTTAGCGAAATGCAAGAGCCTTTCGGCGGGCCTCACACCGAAGGCTGTGCATCCGGCGATCCACCGCCGATACGGTCGAGAATCGGCTTCCCGCCCAGAAGAATATCGTCCACGATGGCCATCGACGCGGCAGTCGGATCGTGCCGCTTCAAGGCCTCCACGACGGGGTAATGGTGGTCGATCATCGCCCGCCCGCCGGCCAGATAGGCGTCCGAAATATGCGGGCCCATCTGAAGCCAGAGGCGCCGCAAGATCGTCGTGAGCACGGGAAGCCCGGCGATCCGCGGCAGCATGAAGTGGAAAGCCTGGTTGAGCTGCGTGCCCTTCAAGCGATCGCCGTCTTTGATAGCGGCTTCATTTTCCAGAAGAATTTGTTCCATAGCCTGAATATCGGCGCTTGTGGCAACCTGCGCGGCTGTTTCCGCGGCAAGCCCTTCAAGACGTACGCGAATGGCGCGGATTTCGCGGTAGCGGTTCTCACTGAGCCCGGCGATGCGGATATCGCGCGGCGAGCGGAACGCGATCGCCTCATCATTGGCCAAGCGCAGGATCGCATCGCGGATCGGCGTGACACTGGTGCCGAACTGTTCGGCGAGATCGCGGATCTTGAGCCGGTCGCCCGGCTGAAACCGCCCCTGCATCAGCGCGTCGCACAGTGCGCCATAGACAACACTGTTCAGGTTCTCATGTTCCAGTGTGGTGAATTCCGCCATGGACCGACCGATAAAATTGCGCGATAAGATACTTGATGCATCTTTTTTGACGTGTTTCAAGTATGGGACGGCCGCAAGCGTCGTTCCTTCTTCGAAACCTTCGGAAATCCAGCATGCCTTCTCTCTCCGGCGAAACGACACGCCGGCAGAACGCGCCAACGGAGCCAGCATGACCGAGCCATCGCTCGCCAGTCCCGGAACAGATTCGATGCGCGCGACGCTGACCGTAACGGCCCTGCCGGATGCGGCGGCCGCGGTCGCCGCGGTGTATGGGCTTGAGGGCGAGGTCAAGCGCCTCTCAAGCGAGCGGGACGAGACCTTTCTCTTCAGGCGAACGGACGGCACGGCGTTCATCCTCAAGATCGCCAACGCAGCGGAGGACCCCGCGGCGCTGGAATTCCAGGACGGCGCGTTGCTCCACCTCGAAAGGGCCGCCCCCTGCGTACCGGTTCCAAGACTGATCCGCACCCAGGCGGGCGAGCAGAGCCACACGCTCGCGAGCCCCGACGGGCCGCGCATCATGCGCCTGCTTTCCTTCCTGCCCGGTGAACTGCAATATCGCACGCCCGCAACGCCGGCGCAGAGCCGCAATGTCGGCCGTGCGCTCGCCGAACTCGGCCGTGGGCTTGAGGATTATAAGGGCCGCCCGCCGGAGGGAAAGCTGATGTGGGACATTTCCCACACGCTCGATCTTGCCGCCGTCGTCGGACACGTCGCCCCCGAGCGTCGCGCCAGGGCCGAAGCCGTTCTGGCGGAATTCGAGCGCGCACTGCCGGCCATCGACGCCCTCAGGCGGCGCCAGATCATCCACAACGATTTCAACCCGCACAATATCCTGCTCGATCCGGCCGAGCCAGACGCGGTGGCCGGCATCATCGATTTCGGCGACATGGTGCATGCGCCGCTCATCAACGATCTCGCCGTCGGCCTTTCCTATCATCTGGCGACGGACAACTGGACGGCGCGTGTCAGCGGCTTCCTTGAAGGCTTTCTCTCGGCGCGCCCGCTGGAGACGGCGGAGATCGAGCTTCTGCCGCTTCTCCTGCGCTGCCGGCTGGCCATGTCCATCATCATTGCCGAGTGGCGCTCGGCGCTTTTCCCGGAAAACCGGGACTACATCATGCGCAACCACGCCACCGCCCTCAGGGGCCTGCAGAACATCTCCGATCTCAACCCGGCCGGGCTCGCATGGCTCGTGCCCAATCTTTCCGAGGCCTGATCATGTCGATGGTGAATGCATTTTCGCGCGAGGACTTCGAGCGGCTCGACGAAGCGGACCGGGCACTGATCGCCCGGCGGGAAAAAGTGCTCGGCCCTGCCTATCGCCTTTTTTATGAAAGGCCGCTGCATCTCGTGCGCGGTGAAGGTGTTTTTCTCTACGACACGTCCGGCGACCGTTATCTCGATGCCTATAACAACGTCGCCTCGGTCGGCCACTGCCATCCGCGCGTGGTGGAGGCGATCACCCGCCAGACGGCCGTGCTCAACACCCATACGCGCTACCTCCATGAAGGGATCATCGACTATGCCGAAACGCTGACGGCGACGTTCCCCGATGCGCTCAGCCAGGCCATGTTCACCTGCACGGGCAGCGAAGCCAACGATCTCGCCGTGCGTATCGCACGCTTCGTCACAGGCGGAACAGGCATCATCGCGACGGAACTCGCTTATCACGGCCTGACGAGCGCGGTTGCGGAATTCTCGCCCTCACTTGGTGAATCCGTCACGCTCGGGTCGCATGTGCGCACCGTTCCCGCGCCGGACAGCTATCGCCAAACGCCAGAAGAAACGATGGAGAAATTCGGTCGCGACGTTCGCGCTGCGATCGCCGACCTGAAGCGGCACGGCATCAAGCCGGCCATGCTGATCACCGATACGATCTTTTCGAGCGACGGCATTTTCGAGGGACCGAAAGGCTTCCTGAAGCCCGCGGTAGACGCGATCCATGAAGCGGGCGGCCTCTTCGTCGCGGACGAAGTGCAGCCCGGCTTCGGACGCACGGGCGAAGCCATGTGGGGTTTCGAGCGCCACGGGGTGGCACCCGACATGGTGACGATCGGCAAGCCGATGGGCAATGGCTATCCCATGGCCGGCATCGTGCTTCGACCTGATATCATCGCCGAATTCGGTCCCCGCGCCCGCTATTTCAACACTTTTGGCGGCAACCCCATCGCTGCCGCCGCCGGCAGGGCCGTGCTGGACGTCATCCGCGAAGAAGGCCTCCAGCAGAATGCGCTGGATGTCGGCCGCTATCTGATGGACGGGCTCAAGAGCCTGTCGGACCGCTACCATGCCATCGGTGACGTTCGCGGCTGCGGCCTCTTCATCGGCGTCGAGATCGTCGCGGACCCGGCGGCAAAGACCGCGGATGCTGCGCTCACGACGCGCATTGTCAACGGGCTTCGCGAGCGCCGCGTGCTGATCAGCGCCTCTGGCTCGCGCGCCAACGTGCTGAAGATCCGTCCACCGCTCGTCTTTTCGCGCGAGAACGCGGACGCGCTTCTCGACGCCCTCCGCAGTGTGTTGCAGGCACTGTGACCGACGGGGACGGCGGGCAACAGAGCCGGCCCGCCGTCAGGTCCACGCGTAACGAACGATGTGGAAGAAGACGGGCGCGGCAAAGACCAGGCTGTCGGCGCGGTCGAGCATGCCGCCATGGCCTTCGATCATGTGGCCCCAGTCCTTCACCCCGCGATCGCGCTTGATGGCGGATGCGACGAGGCCGCCGAAGAAGCCCATGATGCAGGCGAGCGCCGCCAAGACCCCGGCTTCGAGCGGCGAGAACGGCGTCAGCCAATAGAGCCCCGCCCCCATCAGCGACGCGCTGGCAATGCCGCCGATCAGGCCTTCCCAGGTCTTGGAGGGAGAGATGGCAGGCGCCACCTTGTGCCGGCCGAACAGCTTGCCGAAGATATATTGCAGCACGTCGCTGCCCTGCACGGTGGCGATCAGGAAGGCGATGAGAAGCAGGCCGCGTCCCTCATTGCCGGGAATGGGCAACGTCACCAGCGCGGGGACATGGCTCAGGCAGTAGACCGAAAGCATGATGCCCCATTGCTGCTCGCTGACCCGCTCGAGAAAGCGGGACGTATCGCCGCGCAGCGCCGTAATCGCCGGCATGGCAAGGAAGCAGTAGACGGGAATGAAGATCGAATAGAGCCCATACCAGTCGATCCAGATCAGGTAGTATTGCACCGGAATGACGATCAGGAACATGCCGAGCAGCGTCCAGCGATCGGCGCGGCGGGTATTGGTCAGCGTCACATATTCCCGCAGCGCCGCGAAGGAAACGAAGGCGAAAAGCAGGATCACGCCGCCCTTGCCGAACAGGAAGGCCACGGAAATGCCCGCCACCATGATCCACCATGCCTTGATACGGGCGTTCAGGTTGTCGAGCGTGGAAGGCAAAGGCTTGGGACTGCGCCAGGAGAGGATGGCCGCGACAAGGCTCGCCACCGTCAGCACCGCGACAAGCCCGAGGAAAAGACAAGTGGTATCGTCGCTCATTGCGGTGTTCCATCCTTTCGCGGCGCAAGCGCGAGAAGCGCCGTACGGGCGCGGTCAAGAAAGACTTTGCGGTCCTCGCCGTCTTCCAGCTTGAGCGGCGCGCCGAACACGACGCGGCAGAGCAGCGGGACGGGCAGGAACGCTCCCTTCGGCAGGACACGGGACATGTTTTCGATCCAGCACGGCACGAGCTCCACCTGCGGACGCGCGGCGGCCAGATTGTACAGCCCGGAGCGGAAGCGCAGCAGCGGTTCCTCCGTCATGTTGCGGGTGCCCTCTGGGAAAAAGATCAGGCTCTCGCCGGCATCGAGGGCCGCGAGCATCACCGCAAGCGGATCGGCCCGCCGCTCGACCCAGTTGCGTTCCACCAGCACGGTGCGCAGCAGCCTGCCGGCGATGAAGCGCCGGACACGACCGGCGTTCCAGTAATCCGCGCCGGCGACCGCCGCCGTGCGGCCGCGCTCGGCCGGGTGCAGGCAGGTGGAAACCAGAATGAAATCACCGTGGCTGGCATGATTGGCGAAATAGATGCGCAGCGGCCCGTTCGGCGACGTGCCCGCCCAGATCGGGCGCACGCCGGTCACGGCGCGGGCGAGCACGGCGAGCATAGCGGCAGACGCTCTCTGGAGAAGGCTCGCCCCGCTCATGCGCCGCCGCCCTCAAGGCCGTCGAGCAGCAGGATCGCAAAAAGCGCAAGTGCAACGGCCAGAAGAATGCGTTGCATCCAGATGAGCCGGCGGCATCCCGCAAGTCTGACAGCAAGCGGTGCGGGCCGGCCGTCGCGCTTTCGAAGGCCCATGCGCTCCAGCACATCGTCGATGGCCGAAAGCCCGGCCGCTTCCGCGTCATGGGAGGCAGCCAGCCTGAACAGTGCCGCATCGAACAGGAGGTGAGCCGAAAGCGCGAGCGGCGCGAGACAGAAGGCGAGCAGCAGCCACCAGCCGAGCGGCGCGGTAAAACCATGGGCGCCGGCGGTCGGCGGTGCGATGGCGAGGATCAGCACTGCAAGAGCGCCGCCCGCGAGCGCGTTGCGCCTGAGGCTCAGCGCCGCTTTCGTGATCGGCATCCTCCAGTCCGTCATCGCGCTGCCTCGTCGATCACAGCGTATGTCTCGACCGGCAGATGAACCGGCCGGCCGGCGGCCCTGATTTGCGCCACGGCAATTGCAGCACTTGCCGCATAACCCGCGCGAACCAGAACGCAGGCCGCAACCACGGCACTGCGCTGGAAACCCAGCGCGCAGCAGATGAGAACGGGGCCGTGGCGGCGGGCTTCCTCAACGGCGAGCGCTGCTTCGCGAATGCGCCCGGCCGTCAAGGACAAGAGATCGAGGCAGGGAAAGGCGCGCCAGGCAAGACCCGGCACGACAAGGCGCGGGAACTCCGCCGTCAAATCGATTACCGTCGCAATCGTCGAGAGCGTACTGCGTTTAGGAAAGCGCCCGAGCAGCACGCCATCGCCGATGTCCACCGTCTCCGGAAGCCGGCGCGTCCACCAGAGCATGTTGAGCCACGCGCCGAACCGGTAGGGCATGAGCAGCCAGCGACTCGCCAGGCTGATGCGGCCGTCGGCCGCCTTCTGGAAAACCGCTTCGCCCGCGCCTGCATAGCCGAGCGCCACGATGGCGAGGGCCAGCGCCGGCCAGAGCAACAGCAGACCGGCGCCCGAACTGCGTGTCGCGAGGATTGCCAGAATGAGCAGGACCGTTGCTCCGCCTGCGTAGAAGGCAGCGAGCCGCCGCGCCTTTGCCTCCACGGTCCACCGGAAGCCGGAAAGCGGCGACTTGTCGCCCAACGGGAAAAGCCAGAGTGCGAAGAGGCCGAGAAGCGCGCCGGCCGGAATGTCGAGCACGTGGTGCTGCCATGTCGTCAGCACCGATATCCCGATCAGGAAGCTCCAGAGATGCCAGATCATTCTGGCCGCGCCGGCAAACCGGAAACGCCAGTGATCCCAGATGATCACCAGAAGCGCGATATGCAGCGAGGGCGCCTGGTTGAACGGCTTGTCGAAACCGCCGAGCACATCGAACATGAAGCCCGGCAGGCCCCCGGTCTGCGGCCGAACGAAAATGGCCTGGAGCGGAAAGGCGACGAAACAGGCGACGGCGATGACCTGCGCCGTCAGATAACGCCGCGCCAGCCGGCCGACCGCCTCCGGCGTGTCGTTCACGAAAAGCGAGATGGCATAGAAGGCATTGATCGACCAATAGGGCACGATCGTCCAGGCGAGGAAAGGAATGTGACGTTCCCAGCCGAAGGCAACGTTCGGCACATTGGATCGCAGCGAGGCCAGCCAGTTCGCCGTGCCGTAGGTCAGGTAGAAGAATGGCGCCAGGAAAAGCAGCCACAGCGCCGCCGCGCGCAACACGGCGCGACGCTCACTCCCCGGCATGGATGCGACCCCTTCCCCCATGACGGCCTCAGACGCGTTCGGCCAGCGAAACGGTGAAGATGCCCCACTTGTCGATGCGCTGCTCGATCTTGCGGAAGCCCGCCGCCGCGACGAGCTGATCCATCTCCTGCTGTGTGCGGCGGCGCATGATCCAGGCTTCGCCGCCGCGATGCGAGGTCAGCGCCCGGGCGATCATCTCGAGCTGGGGATGCCAGGGTTGGCCGGTATAGACGAGCAGCGATCCCGGCTGCAGCGCACGGCTGAGGCCGGCAAGCGAGGCCTCGATCATGGCATTGTCCGGGAAGAGTTCGTAGAGGCCGGAAACGATGGCAAGCGTCGGTCGCGGCTCGATCGCGGCAAGGCCCTGCGTATCGAAGGCATCCGCGCGGTGGAATGCCGCCTTGTCGCCAAGGCCTCGCTCCGCGATCAGCGCCGTACCCTTCTCTACGTTGATGGGCGAATAATCCTGCAGGCGGATGCTCTCCGGCTTCACCTCGGACGCAGCGACGGCATCGAGCACATAGCGCCCATGGCCGGCGGCGATGTCGAGAACGCGCAACGGCTTTCCTTCGGCATCGAGATGCTTGAGCGCCTTGCCGATCAGTTCCTCCAGATGCACCTTTCTCTGACGAATGCCGCGCCAGCCGATGGCATCGAGGAACTGCCGGTCGATGAAACGTCCGCCCGGACCAAGCCCGCGCGCCTCGTCCTCATAGACGTAATCAAGCGTGGAGCCGGAATCGAAGCCGGTGCGGCCGCCGGTCGCAAGCCCCTTGGAGAACAGGCCGCCCAGGCGGATCGAGGCGCGCGTGAGCGCCCAATAGAGGCCGCGCGGCGAAAGCAGCGGCAGGGGCGTCGCCAGCCGGTCGGCCTCGTCACGGGTGTAGCCGGCAAGATGAGCACCCCGCACATCGGCCATGACGGGCGGTTCTGCAAAGCGGGCGAGCAGGAAGGTGTGCACCTTCTCCAGCGCCTTGGCCCGATCCCGCTCGCCCAATGTGTCATGATAGAAACCGGGCAGCACGTGGCGTTGCTTGATCGTCGCACCAAGGTTTTCGAAAAAGCGATGCTGCGGCGCGTGGCGCACGACGAAGTCGCTGCCCGAGATCAGGACTTGCGTCGGCACCGTAATGGCGCGGGCATCCGCCACCACACGGTCGGCAGCCTCATAAAGCTCCAGCAGGATGTTGGACGCAATAGGGCGCGTGATCAGCGGGTCGGCCTCGAAGGAGGCAATGCGCTCGCGGTCATGCGTCAGGAAGCGTGCCTTGACGTAGGAATTGACGAAAAACCGGCCCTTCAGCTTCTGCCAGAGTGCAATGCCCTCTTTCGCGAAGGGAACGTAGAGCTTGACGTCGAAGGCGGGCGCAGCCAGCACGAGCGCACGGATATCCGGCGCATAGTCATGCACCCAGGTTGCGGCCAGCACCGCCCCGACGCTCTGGGCGACGACTGCGATATCGCTGATCGCAAAACCGCCGGTCTGCATAATATGCCGGACGAAGCAATCAAGGTCGCGCACGGAGTGGGCAAACGACGGCGAATAACCGCGTTCGCCGGGCGAGCGGCCATGTCCACGGGCATCCCAGGCGTAGAAGGCGAAATCATCGAGGCCGAGTTCGTCGACGATATGCGCGACCCGCCCGCCGTGCTCGTGTCCGCGGTGCAGAAGCACGATCGCGCCTTTCGGCGTGCCGGAGCGGGCCGGCCAATAACGGTAGAAAAGCTCAACCCCGTCGTGGCTGGCGAAAGTCTGTTCGATCATGCCTGTCCTCGTTTCGCGTATGAACACACATCCTATACGGATGAGCCCGCCTGTTTGCAGTTGATTTCATACCGCCGCACCTGCATTTGTTGAATCGAGAGAAGCGGATTCAAGCCCTTATGTCGATCTATAAACTGAAATCGTCCTTCCAGAACCTGCTGCGGCCGCTGGTCGGACGACTTGCGGAGCGCGGCGTCACTGCCAATCAGGTCACGCTTTTCGCGGCGCTCGTCTCGGTCGGGATCGGGGCGCTTCTCCTCGCCAATCCCCAACCCGCGCTTTTCGCGCTGGTGCCGATCTGGATGTTGCTGCGCATGGCGCTGAACGCGGTGGATGGCATGCTGGCGCGCGAGCACGGCCAGAAAAGTGCGCTTGGCGGCTATCTCAACGAGATCACGGACGTCGTTTCCGACGCAGCGCTTTACCTGCCCTTCGCTCTCATCGCTCCCTTCTCGCTGCCCTGGCTGACAGCCGTCGTATTCCTGGCGACGCTCACGGAATTCACAGGCGTTCTGGGCGTCGCGCACGGCAAGGGCCGCAGCTACGAGGGGCCGATGGGCAAGAGCGACAGGGCGTTGCTCTTCGGCGCGCTCGGCGCGCTGGTGGCCGGCTTCGGCACCCTGCCGGACTGGACATGGCATATCCAGCCCATGGCCTGCGTCCTGCTCGTCTGGACCGTCGTCAACCGCGTGCGGGCCGGACTGGCCCCCTCCTAGCGCTTCGCGCCGAACCGGCCGGGCGTCGGCCGGCCGGTGACCTGTTCCCAATGTTCATCGGCGCGCCGCTCGAAGGTCGCGGCATCGCGCGCATCGCTCTGGTAGAAGGCGCCGCGGGGAACATCAGGCGCATAGACCTGCTCGCTCCAGCCGCGCCCGTCATCATGCGGGAAGGCGTAACCGACATGGCCGAGGGATGCCGCGCCCTTGTAATGCGTATCGCGCAGATGCATCGGCACCGCTGACGGCGCCTCGTTCGCCACATGCGCAAGCGCAAGCGAGATACCCCGGCAGGCGGAGTTCGATTTCGGCGCCCGCGCGACGTGAAGGGCGGCATGAGCCAGCACGATCTGCGCCTCCGGATACCCGATCTTCTCCACGGCATGCAGGGCTGCGACCGCGGTCTGCAGCGCGGTGTTGTCGGCAAGCCCGACATCCTCCGAGGCATGGATCATGATCCGGCGGGCAATATAGCGCGGATCTTCGCCGCCATGGATCAGCCGCGCCAGCCAGTAGAGCGTCGCGTCGGGGTCGGAGCCGCGCATCGATTTGACGAAGGCCGAGACCACGTCGTAATGGGCATCGCCCGATCGATCGTGATTGACCGGCGCGGCCGCATAGGCTTCCTCCACCATCGCTTCGGTGATGACGACGGGCTGGCCGTGTGCATGGCCGACAGCGAGGCTTTCGAGCACCGTCAGCGCGCGGCGCGCATCGCCACCGGACCGGCCGGCAATGCGGCGCAGTTGTTCGGGCGGCAGGTCGACGGCGATGCCGCTTGCGGCGAGATGTTGCAAGCCGCGCCGCACGACCTCCTCCATCTCTTCGATCGTCAGGGGCTCCAGCTTGAGAATGGTGGAGCGGGAAATGAGAGCGGGCGTCAGCGTATGGTAAGGGTTGCCCGTTGTCGCGCCGATGAAGTCGGCGACGCCCTCCTCGCACAGTGCGAGCAGATGATCCTGCTGCGTGGCGCTGAAGCGATGCACCTCGTCCGCGAAAAGCAGGGTCGGGCGCATGCGCGCCTCGTCGGCGATCTTGCGGATATCGGCGACATTGTTGTGCGCGGCATGCAGAGGGCGGAAGTTCTTGCCGAGCATGTTGCCGATGGCGCGCGCAATGGATGTCTTGCCGAGGCCCGGCGGTCCGTAGAGGATAATGCTGCCGAGCCGTCCCGCTGCAATGCGCCGGCGCAGCATGGTGCCCTCGCCGATCACCTTCTGCTGACCGATGACGTCATCCAGCGTCGCCGGCCGCAGTTCGGCGGCCAGCGGCATGGAGCCCGTGCGCGGCGCCGCGTCGAAAAGATCGGACATGGGACCTCCCGTCGAAAACCAGTGCAGGCGGCGGGCTTGACGGGAAAACCCGCCTGCCAGCCGACGACTGTCGTCTATCGAGCGCGGCAGGCGGGGTCAAAGGCAATATTCGGCTTTCCGGCAGGCGGGCGACGTGGCTCCCGTGTCCGGCATCAGGCTACGGCGTGGTAGCGACCGTCCTGGTAGAGCAGCGAACGGCCTGTTCCCAGGCGGATGGCCAGCACCGTGCCGATGACGATGACATGGCTGTGACGCTCGATGGCTTCTTCGACGACGCAATCGATCGCCGCGACGGCATCGACCAGCAACGGCGCGCCGCTGACGGCGGTCGTCCACTCGGCGCCGCGATAGCGCGCCGGCCCGCGCAGGCCGCCACGACCGGCGAACTGGTTGGCGATCTCCTCATGAGCCGCGCCGACGATATTGATGCCGAAATGGCCGTAACGCTCGACCACGGGCCATGTGGAAGACGAACGGTTGAGGGAGACGAGCATGCGGGCGGGTTCGACGGAAAGGGCGGTCGCCGAGGTGACGGTCGCTCCGGTCCGCGTCTCCCCCTCGCCCGCCGTGATGATGCTCACGCCGCCGCCGAGCGTGCGCAGGGCCGCCTTCAGGCTGTCCGCATCCGCAGGCTGGTTGAGCAATGCCGTGTTTTCGGCGTTGAAAAGAATGTTTTCGACATGCGCGTTCATCGTTCCCGCTCCGGCAGAGACTTCGAATGGTGAAAGGGATAGCAAACCCGGTAGGACATCAGCAGGCACGTCTTTCTTAATTTGAGTATTTTTATAGAAAATATGCACTCTGGCGCCGCTGTTGTGCGCATCCCGGACGCCGGCACATCCGCCGCGTGGAGGATGGCATCGTTCGAAAATTTTCGCTGTCATGGTACTTAGGCAAACGCCCGACACCTCGGAGGACAGGCATGACTTTGCAGAACCGTGTCACGCCCTACGGCGAGATCGTCGCCATCGCGCAGCGAGGTCTCTTCACGGGCAATCGCGGCATCATTCACGACCCGGCGACACGCACCTTGTTGAAACGGCGCTGGACGAGCAAGGCCTGGATCATCTGCGCCTGTGATTTCAAGGGCGTCCGCCGCGACGTGATGGCCGGGCGCAGCTGGACCGAACTGTTCTTTCTCGACGAGGCGGTTGGGCTCGCCGCCGGGCATCGGCCCTGTTTCTTTTGTCGCCGGCCGCAAGCCGAACAATTCCGCGCCTGTTTTCCGGCAGAACAGCCCTCCGCCCCGGAGATCGACGCCCGGCTCCATGCTGAACGCCTGGAAAGCGGGCAAAAGCGCCTGCACCCCATGGACGGCCCGCCGTCCGCTCTGCCGGACGGTGCTGTCGTCGCGGTCGGTGTAGACGCCTATACGATGCGCAATGGCCGCGCCCATCGCTGGACCGTCGACGGCTATGCGCCTGCGCAATACCTCGATCATGCCGACAGCCTGCTGACACCGCCCTCGACGATCATGGCGCTACGCGCCGGTTATAGCCCCGTCTTCCACCCGTCCATCGACATCCGACTTCCTTAGAAGGGTTTCATCCGGCCTGAACGCCATGGGCGCTAGCGGGCTGATGCTCGGCAAGCGCCGACGCCGCCGCATAGGCCTGCGTCACGATCTGCGGCACGAGGTCGATATCCGGCAGACTGCCAAGACCCAGCGGCCCCATGGCGAACAGCCCCTCGAAACGGTCCTTGCCATTGACCACGCGGCCGCTGCGATCGACGAAGACGCCGAGGTCGAGTTCGTCCCGCTGCGCGAGGCCGCTGGAAAACAGCGCCCGGAACAGCGGTGAATCCAGATCCGCCGACCGAATGCGACAATCGATCGTCTGCTCGGCAGCGAGAACCTGCAGGCCGCCCGCTGTCGAAAGGAGCACGCCGTTCGTCGCGATACGCTCGACCTTGCCCTTGCGCACGGTGATCGCGCCGCTGGCGATCGCCTCACGCAGGCGCGCATACTGGGCGGGCGGCAGACGGTTGCGGTGGCTGTCGTAGATCGGCTTGACGTGCCGCTTGAAGCGCCGGCGTTCTTCCGGCGTCAGTCCCCGCCAGAGATCACCTGCCCGTTGCCGGAAGTCGTTCATGATCCCCTGCCAGCCTGACCCGTCCGCGGCCGCCCGGTTGGCCGCTTCGCGCAGCGAGCGGAACGCTCCGCGCAACGTGTTGGGCAACGGCCGGTCCGACACCACCGTGCCGACGGCAGCGGCGGTATGCGGCTGCGGCAGAAAACCGGAAGCGGAAATGAGCGTCACATGCGCCGCCCCGCCGGATGCCAGCAGGCGAAGCGCGCGATCCACCGCATGGACCCCGCCGCCGATGACGATCGCCTCTGCGGCTGCGCCCTGCGCGCCCACATCCTCACGACCGTCACGCAGGCCATAACCTGTGGCGAGGAACACCGCGTCGAAACGCGCCCGCTCGCCACCGGAGAAGACATTCAGCCCACCCTGCGGGTGCCGCTCGACGGCGGTCACGCTGTCAGCGCTGATCTGCATGATGACGTCGGTGCGCCCGCGCAGAGCCTCGGCGAAGCGCTGGTAGACATAGGCGCTGAAGATTTCGCCGGGCACGAAGGCATGGTCGACCGCACCGGCCGCAGCGTCCGTCTGGACACCTTCGTTCCAGTGACCATCCGCTTCCAGCCAGGCACGGAAATCGTCGCGCAGGACCGGGTCGATGGAGAGATCCCGCACCCGGCTGTTGAGCAGCGGCGAGGCCGCATGGGCCAGACCTTCGCCCCCGTCGATCCTTGGATAGGGGTCGTGCAGGACGAGGTGGAACGGCCTGTCGAACGTCTTCAGCAAGGCAATCGCGGTCATCATGCCGGTAAAGCCGCGACCGACCACGGCGATGCGGGCAAGAGTTCCGGTCTCTTTCGATTGCGGTGCGAAATGGCTGGGAACAAGCGTCATCTTTCGGCTCCTCTCCTGTGTTGCATCAGGCGGTATTCCAGGACTCGCTCCGTGCGGAACGAGCGGTGACTCTGCATTTCTCCACTAAAACAATAGAATTTAGATGAGATTGCAAGACCCTTTTTTGGAAGATCCCGGAATCCTCAAAAGCGAAGGCTGATCCCGGCGCGGCGCAGCAACCAGTAGAAAAGCCCGGTTGCGGCGATCCCCAGCGCCATGGCCCAGCCGAAACCCGAATCGCCGTGGCTGAACGGCAGGCCAGCCGTGTTCATGCCGAAGACGCCCACAACCAGCGTGCCGGGCAGGAGAAGCGCGCTCATGATCGCCATGGCGCGCAGGCTGCGGTTGGACTCGTCGGCAAGCTCGGCCGCCATTTCCTCCTGAAGCAGGCGCGCGCGATCGTTGAGGGTGACGATTTCGCGATCGAGCCGTTCGAGCCGCAGGGAAAGCCGGCGCAGAACGGCATGGGCCGTTTCCGACAGCGTCCAGCCCTCCCGGTCTTCCTCATCGAAAAGCGCCACCATCCCGGCGACGGGCCGGTGCAGGGACACGGCGAGGCGACGAACCTCCTTCAGGTTGCGCCGTTCGTCGCTCAGCCGTTCGGTGACGATCCGATCCTCGATTGTATCGAGCAGGCCAGACGCCTCCTTGAGCCGAAGATTGGTGTTCTTGCAGAAGGCGGCGACAATGCCTTCGAACAGCTCGTAGGCCGTGGCGGGCGCGAATCCCTCCGAGAACGAGCGGCGAACCTTGTCCACAGCGGCGAGCGGATGGCGCCGTGCCGTCACGAGAAGCCGGTCGGTCAGCGCGAAATGCAGCCGTCCGACCACGGTCGTCACGCGTCCCATGTCCTGTTCCAGGTCGACCACGACGCCGTGGGTGGTGCCCGCCTCGTGGCCCAGCACCAGGCTCTCGTCGTGCCCGTCGAGGACCGCACGTGCGGCGATGGGAAGGGCACAGCGCCCGGTCAGCCAACCCTGCATGCGCTGATCGACGAGATCGACATGCAGCCAGACCCACCCGCTGTCGTCGGCCAATGCCGCATCGAGATCCTGCGGCGCGATCGGCCGCACACGCCCGCCGGGTTCTCCCCGCCAGGCGCCGACGAGCCCGGGCGCATGCCCGCCTTCATTCTCACTTAAAAGCGTCACAGGTCCCGGCCGCGTCAGTAAACCTCGGGAACATACATTTCATCCGGTGGCTCACGGCGAATGTAGTCGTCATGCCGCACGCGTTCCGGCAGTTCGACGGCGGCCTTCGGCACGTCCTCGTAGGGCACCTGCGCAAGAAGGTGGGCGATGCAGTTCAGGCGCGCCTTCTTCTTGTCCACGGCCTCGACGATCCACCACGGCGCCTCGGGAATGTGCGTGCGCTCCAGCATCTCTTCCTTGGCCTTGGTGTAGTCTTCCCAATGGACGCGGCTTTCCAGGTCCATCGGCGACAGCTTCCACTGCTTCAGCGGATCGTGGATGCGCATGCGGAAGCGGAATTCCTGCTCGTCGTCGGTAATCGAGAACCAGTATTTGATGAGGATGATGCCCGAACGCACGAGCATGCGCTCGAATTCCGGTACCGAGCGGAAGAACTCCTCCAGTTCGTCGGGCGTGCAGAAGCCCATGACGCGCTCGACGCCGGCGCGGTTGTACCAGGAGCGGTCGAACAGCACCATTTCGCCGGCCGTCGGCAGATGCGGCACATAGCGCTGGAAGTACCATTGATTGCGTTCGCGCTCGGTCGGTGCAGGCAGCGCGACGACGCGGCAGACACGCGGGTTGAGTCGCTGCGTGACGCGCTTGATGGCGCCGCCCTTGCCGGCGGAATCGCGCCCTTCGAACAGCACGACAACCTTGAGCTTCTTGTGCTGGACCCAGTCCTGAAGCTTGACCAGTTCGTGCTGGAGACGGAACAGCTCGCGG
Organism: Shinella sumterensis; assembly: GCF_004514425.2. Lineage (GTDB taxonomy): Bacteria > Pseudomonadota > Alphaproteobacteria > Rhizobiales > Rhizobiaceae > Shinella > Shinella sumterensis. The sequence continues at coordinate 729,889 of NZ_MYFN02000001.1, read as the reverse complement.
AAATAGATGCGGCGCTCCAGCGTCGGCGCGGGCGCCTCGGACATGCCCTCCGAGATGAGGTCGTCCAGTCGATCCTCCTCGATCTGCATTTCGAGCTCCTCGTCGAAGCTGTCGGCAATTTCCGCCTTGATGCGGTTCAGATTGTTGTCGTTGAACATGACCGGTATCCGCCAATGAACGCTGCGCCCGGAGGCGGCCGCCGCCGGGGTCAGTGAGGCGCATGCCGGCCAAGGCCGGCATCGGCGCTGCCTAGAGATAGGAAGGCTTCATGAAGCTTTTGTGACGGCAGCCATGTGCGCCACCGGCCTCTCAGTCGGTCCGATAATTCGCCGTCGTGACCGTTTCCGAAATTGGATGCGCCAGGACCGCAGCGATCCGCTCGGCCACGAAGAGCGCGTGTTCGGTCACCTGGGGCAGGCCCATCAGTTCGCCGAACGTCCCGCGGGCAAGCGGCCCCGCGACATAGAGATCGCGCATGCTCGCGCCGTCCTTGTCGATGACACGGCTGTCGGCATCGACCGCTATGCCGAGACCGACATTGTCGACCTGCAGAAGACCGGCTTCCGCGAGCCCGGAGAGACAAGGCTGGCTGGACAGGATGCTGCCATGGCCTGGCCCCGTCGCCAGCACCAGCGCATCGTAGCGCCCTTCGAAGGGTCGACCTCCGCGGCGCGGGCGGAACGTTACCGCGATCGTATCGTCCGGCTCGCGCGAGACCGCGGCAAGCGACGCCGCATGAAAGTCGAGGCCACCGGTTGAAAGACGCCGCTCGATGGCCGCCTCGACCTGCGGCGCGATGCGGAAGCGGTGGACATCCCAATAGGGCCGCAGGAAGCGCACGAGCCGCCTTCGCTCGGAAACCGGCAGGGCGCGCCAGATGTCACCACCCTGCGCCCGCAGCCGGTCGAAGACCGCGTGCCATGTCACGCCATGCGCCTCGGCGACCGCAATCGTACGGCGAACCCGCCTCAGCAGGGCGCCCGCCGTGCGGCTCGGCGGATCGGCGAACTCGCCGAAGGGCTCCTGCGGCAGAAGATTATGACCGCGCGAGCGCAACCCGCGCCGGGAAACGGCGGTTATCCTGCCGGAATGACCGGCCGCATCGAGCGCGGCGATAATGTCGGCCGCGGTCAATCCCGTTCCGACGATCAGTACGCGATCGTGGGGCCGGATCGCCGCGAGCGCCGATGGCCGGGTCGCATCCGCGATGTAACGGGGATGCCCGGCAAGCGCCCGTTCGATGCCGGCGGGCGCCTGCGGACCCGGATGGCTCGTCGCCAGGACGAGGTGGTCGGCCACGAGGCCTGCACCATCCTCCGTCTCGATCCGCCATGCCTTGCCCGCCCGCGCGACCCTGACGACGCGCGCCCTGTGATGTTCGACAGCGCCGGCCGCCAGGAACGGCTGGAGCTGCGCCGCGACGTAGCGTCCAAAGGCCGAGCGGCGCGCGAAGACATGGCCATCAGGCGTCGTCGCGTCCGCATCGTCATCCAGCGCGCCCGTCCCGGCCAGCCAGTCCTGGAAATGTGACCCCTCGCTTGGGATAAGCGACATGCGCGACGCCGGTACGTTGATGCGGTGGACGGGTTCGGCCGTATCATAGGCCAGCCCGCCGCCAAGGTTTGCACGCGGCTCATAGACCACGATGCGGACCGCCTCTGCACGCACAAGACCAGCGAGATGATAGGCCAACGCCGCGCCGGTGAAGCCGCCGCCGATGATGGCGACAACCGGCCGGGCCAACTCTTTGTGCGGAAACGGCACCGTCATGATCACCCCGCGATCTTCACGGCCGGGACAACCTCGGCCTCGCGTCGTTTGAAAGCCTCGATATCCCGGTAGCCCTCCGCCGGATGGGACTTCGGCAGATACGGCCCCTCGCCGAACAGTTTCTCCCGCAGCGTTCCCGGCTTGTAGGCCGTGGGATAGGCGCCGCGCTTTTGCAATTCCGGCACGATATGGCCGACGACATCCTCGAAACTGTCGGGCGTTACGGCATAGGCGATATTGAAGCCATCGACATCCGTATCCGCCACCCACTCCTGCAGGATATCGGCGATGCGCTCCGGCGAGCCGACAAAGACCGGGCCCATGCCCCCGATGCCGCCGAATTGCGCCAGCTCGTCGATGGTCCATGACTTGTCGCCGCCGGCAATGTGCTCGACGAAGGAATGGATCGCATTCGTCTCGATCCTCTCGACGACATCGGTCGGCGCATACTGCCCGAAATCGATGCCGCTCCAGCCGGACATGAAGGTCAGCGAGCCGTCATAGGAGACATAGCTGCGGTAATCCTCGAATTTTTTCTGCGCCTTCTCTTCCGTCTCGTCCGTGATGATGGTGACGAGCGTATAAATGTAAACCTTCTTCGGATCGCGCCCTGCGGCGGCGATCCGCTGGCGAATATCGGCGACATAGGCCTTGAGCACGGCCTTGGTCGGCGCCGCCACGAAGATGCATTCGGCATGGCCGGCGGCGAATGCCTTGCCGGGACCGGACGCGCCGGCCTGGTATAGTACGGGCGTGCGCTGCGGCGAAGGCTCCGTCAAGCCGTAGCCCGGCACCTCGAAATACTTGCCCTTGTGACCGATCTCGTGGACCTTTTCGGGATGGGTAAAGATGCGATTTTCGCTGTCACGCACGACGGCGCCCTCTTCCCAGGACCCTTCCAGCAGCTTGTAGAGCACTTCGAGATATTCGGCGGCGACCTCGTAGCGGTTGTCATGCTGGCGAAGACCGCCCTGCCCGACATTCTTCGCCCCGCTCTCCAGATAGGAGGTGACGATGTTCCAGCCCACGCGGCCCTTGGTATGATGATCTGCCGTCGCCAGCCGCCGGGCGAAGGTATAGGGGTGTTCGAAGGACGTCGAGGCGGTTATGCCAATACCCAAGTGCTGCGTGGCGAGCGCGATGGGCGCTGCCAGTTGCAGGGGATCGTTCACCGGTATCTGCGCGGCCTGATGGATGGCGTGGTAATTGGAGCCCTTGTAGACGTCGTAATAGCCGACGACGTCGGCGATGAAGATGCCATCGAAGACGCCGCGCTCCAGCGTGCGGGCAAGGTCCTGCCAATAGTCCAGGTCCTTGTATTTCGCGGACTTGTCGCGGGGATGCGCCCACAGGCCCGGTGACTGATGGCCCACGCAGTTCATGTCGAAGGCATTGAAACGAATGTGGCGTGCCATGTGTGTCTCCAGAGGTGGGGAATGCCGAGCGGCTTCCGGTTCTGGCGGAGAATAATGCTCCTGCGCATTAAATACAGAAATTCCATCTTTTATATAGATTAATTTTGGAAATCGCATTTCAGCCGAACCGTCCAAGCCGGGCAAACCGCCAGGTCTTGCGGCACCAGCGCATAAAAAAGGCCGCAATCCCAAAGGATTGCGGCCAGTCGACCACCCCACCACGAGGTTGATCTCAAAGCGCTCCGTTTTTCGGCGGAATGACGTCGTTGAGATGATAGTTGCCCACGACGTGGTATTTCCAGCGAACCGGATCATGCAACGTATGGGTGCGGGCGTTGCGCCAGTGGCGTTCGAGGTTGAGGCCGCGCTTCGTCGCGGATGTGCCGGCAAGCTCGAAAAGCACGTTCGTCGCATCGATGACCAGTTCGGTCGTCAGGACCTTCGCAGCGGCCACCGCGAGCGTCGCGGCGACGGCATTGTCCGCATTGAGGCTCACCTGCGCCTGGTCGATCTTCCGCCCCGCCCGCTCCACCGTCGCCTCGGCCGCCTCTATGCGGATGGCCAGGTCGCCCACCCGGGCGATCGTCAGTGGATCGTCCGCGGCGCGCTCGACGCCCGAATCCATCCATGGACGTGCCTTGTCGCGGACATAACCGATGAGTTCCTTGAACGCGGCGCGGGCAATGCCGAGATCGACGCCGGCATGGATGATCTGTCCGACGGAGCCGATTGTGCCCGGTCGTTCGAAGCCCTTCTGATGCGGCACGACGGCATCGGCGGGAACATAGACGTCGCGCAGGATCGTCGTACCGCTTCCCGTCGTGCGCTGGCCGAAGCCGTCCCAGTCGTCAACGATCTCGATGCCATCGGTGTCACGCGGCACGAAGGACATGGTCAGCCGGTCCTGATCGTCAAGCGCGAAGACGGTGACCCAATGGGCGAACAGCACACCCGTCGAGTAGAACTTGCGCCCATTGATGCGAAACCCCGCCCCGTCAGGCTTGATGCGCGTGTTGTAGTCACCGACCGTCTTCGTGCCGATCTCCGAAAGGGCATTGCCGAAGCGGTCGCCGGCAAGGGCGCGGCCGAAATAGAAGCGCTTCTGCGCCTCGCTCCCGTCATGGCGCAAGGCCTCCAGGATATAGAAATGGTTCTGCGGGATCTGCCCGATCGAGCTGTCGGCCTCCGAAAGGATCGCCGTCACCTCCGCAAGCACCGCGTTCGAAACATCGATGCCGCCGTATTCGGCGGGAACCGTGATGGCGAGCAGGCCCGAATCGGAAAGCCTGTCCAGCTCCTCGTGCGGCAAGGCGCGTTCGAAGTCGCGCCGGCTCGCGCCGCCGGCGAATTCTGTGGCAAGCGCGCGGGCAACGGAAAGCGCCTCCTCCTCGCTTGCGATGCGGTTGGCAACCTTCGGGGGCTGGACGAGCGTGGTGACGCTGCTCATGGTTCTTCCTTTCTGATTAAGGCCGGCATCGGCGCTCGAATGGCCACGTTCGAAACCGCGACCCGCGTCACGCCTTGGCGGGCTTGTCCAGCAGATGAAGCAGGTCGGAATGGTGTCGCTCGGCCACATCGGGATGGGAGCGCAGCCGGCTCTTCAGGTGGTTGATGCCGACCTCGCGGAAGATGGGATTGAGCGGATCGACCGTGACGCCGCGCTCGCCGCGCTTCAGTTCCTCCGGCAGCGGAATGACGGGGATGGTTGCGTCGTAACGCGCACCGAGGAAGAAGGCGACCGAGAAGCGCTCCACGCCGGCCGGCGGCGTCACGACATCATGCACGTCGGCGCGCACGAAACCGTTCGTCGCCAGTTCGAGCAACTCGCCGCTGTTGATGATGAAGGTTCCGGGCACCGGCGGCGCCTCGATCCAGACACCCTCTTCGGTGCGGATGCGCAGGCCGGGCGTTGTATCCTGCAGCAGGACCGTGACGAAGCCGCCGTCCTTGTGTGCGCCGACCCCCTGGTCGCTGCCGGCAGCCTCGCGGCCGGGATAGCGGATGATCTTCAGCAGCTGGGACGGCGTCGGCTCGTAAATGTCGGCGAAGGCATTTTCCGGCTGCCCAAGCGAAAGCGCGATCGCCTTCAGCACGTCGATACCGATGCGTGTGACTTCCGCCTGATAGCGCAGGAGAAGCGGTTTCAGTTCCGGCAGCGCCTCCGGCCATTGGTTGGGGCCGTGAAGCCGGTTCCAGGGCGTATCTGCGTCACCCTCGACAACCGTGCCCTCGGTGTTGATGTCGAGCTGTTCGCGCCAATCCTGCTCGCCGCGTGTGCGCTCGTATCCGGCCCGATTGTAGCCGCGAAAATGCGGCGACTTGACCATCTCGATCGACAGCTTTTCGGCCTCGGGCAGCGCGAAGAAGCGCTTCGAAACGGCGATAACGTCATCGATCAGGCTCTGCGGCACGCCGTGGCCCGTGAGATAGAAGAAGCCGTGATCGTGCAGAACGCGGGTGAGCTCCCGGATGAAGCCGTCACGTTCGGCGACATCGCCATAGAACCTTGAAAAATCGATGGTCGGCAGATGAACCGGCTTGGTGTGTATCGTCATGTCGCGCGTCCCGCGTTGTTGTGGCGTGGCCGGACAATGTGCCGCGCCGGATCTGAAACGAGACTAGCGGTCGCTTCACAAAAATACAGAAATTCTATCTTTTTTATGCGGTTAAAGATGAAATGGCATTTCTTTTGACGGAACGGCAGTTCCTGCAAAGGAAGCCCCGGCGCTGGGAGGAGGTACGCCGGGGCGGTACCGATCGAACGGACGGGTCAGGCCAGTGAAATGGCGCGTTCGAGATCGGCGATCAGGTCATCGGGATGTTCGAGGCCGATGGACAGGCGCACATAGCCGGGCGTCACGCCGGTTGCTAGCTGGTCGTCCTGCGACAGTTGCGAATGGGTCGTCGTCGCGGGATGGATCGCCAGCGAGCGGGCATCCCCGATATTGGCGAGGTGATAGAACAGCTGAAGATTGTCGATGAAGCGGCGACCAGCCTCACGCCCGCCCTTCAGCTCGAAACCGACCAGCGCGCCAAAATAGCCCGGCTTGAAATACTTGTCCGCCCGGGCCTTGGCCGTGCCCTCCTGGAACTTCGGAAAGATCACGCGCTCGACCTTCGCGTGGCCCTTGAGGAATTCGGCGACCTTCACCGCATTCTCATTATGCTGGCGCAGGCGCAGCGGCAGGGTTTCGAGCCCCTGGATGAACTGGAAGGCGTTCTGCGGGCTGATCGCGGCACCCAGGTCGCGCAGCAGCACGGCGCGGGCGCGCAGGATATAGGGATGGAAGCCGATGGCCGCCGCCTTCTCGATCCAGGTCTTGCCCTGGTAGCTCGCGTCGGGCTCCGTCAGGTTCGGCTGGCGGGCCGGGTTCTCCGTCCATGGAAAGGTGCCGCTATCGACAATCGCGCCGCCTATGGACGTGCCGTGACCGCCGATATATTTCGTGGTCGAATAGACAACGACAGCCGCGCCATGCTCCAGCGGACGGATGACCAGCGGGGCGGCAGTGTTGTCGACGATCAGCGGAACGCCGTGCCGGCGGCCGATGGCGGCGACTTCCGAGATCGGGAAGACTTCCAGCTTCGGGTTCGGCAGGGATTCGGCATAATAGGCGCGCGTGCGCTCATCCGTCGCTTTCTCGAAGGCTTCCGGATCGGCGGCGTCGACAAAGCGCGTCTCGATGCCGAAGCTTTTCAGTGTCGCCGCAAACAGCGCCCAGGTGCCGCCGTAAAGGCCGGCGGCGCTGACGATATTATCGCCGGCGCGCGCAAGGTTGAGGATGGCGAAGGCGGAGGCCGCCTGCCCCGACGAGACCGCCAGCGCCGCCGCGCCGCCTTCGAGCTCTGCTAGCCGTTGTTCGAAGGCATCCTGCGTCGGGTTGGAGACCCGCGTGTAGAGATGGCCGGGCGCCTCAAGCGCAAAGAGCTTGTCCGCACCATCGGTGCCGGGCAGCTGGAACGAGGACGTCTGGTAGATGGGCACGGCGACCGCGCCCGTCGAGGGATCGAAGCGGAAACTGCCGCCGTGCAGCGCGATGGTTTCGGGGTGTCGGCTCTTGAACGTCGCGGCGCCCGCGGGAAGGTCGACGATATCCTGCTCGGCGACCTCGGGGGATTGATGGATCGTCATGACATTTCTCCTTTGATGACGCGCTTCAGGCGCGCGAGGGACGAGCCGACAGGAACGCGCCGGCGACGAAGAGGCTTGATGCGACCCAGAAGGCTTCCGGCGCGTACCACCGGATGCCGTAAAGGTGATCGTTGGTGCAGAGCGCCTGGGCGAGCGTACAGAGATCCGTCACCCCGGCAATGCAGGTCACGGCCTGGCGGACGCTCAGGTAGTCGGCCTCGACGACCTTGCTGAAGATCAGCCACCACCAGCCGAGCGCGGCGATGGAAAAGACACCTCCGGCCGCAGCGATGATCGGATAGGGTCGCGCGCTAGACGTCATGGGAGATCCCGAGCTTTTCCAGCAGTGCACGGCGAAGCGCGACGAGGCCGGCGTCATCGCGCCGTCGCGGATGGGGCCGATCGACACGCACCTCTGCGACGATGGACGCCGGCCGGTCCGACAGCACGATCACCCGGTCGGCGAGAAGCAGCGCTTCCTCGACATCGTGTGTGACGAGAAGCGCGGTGAAACCGGCACTCTTCCAAAGCTCGAGAAGCTCGTTCTGCATTCTCAGTCGCGTCAGCGAGTCGAGTTTGCCGAAGGGCTCATCAAGCAACAGGAGTTTGGGATCGTTGACGAGGGCACGGGCGAGGGCCGCACGCTGGGCCATGCCGCCGGACAGCTGATGCGGATAGACATCCGCGAAGCCTTCGAGCTTCACCAGCTTCAGCACCTCGTCGATCCGGTACTCCAGCTCTCGGATGAGACCGCGCGCCTCCAGGCCGATCGCGACATTGTCCCGCACCGTGCGCCATGGAAACAGCGTCGCATCCTGAAAGACGAGGATACGGTCCGGATCGGGTGCAATGATCGGCCGCCCGTCCTCCAGCACACGGCCGGTGGTTGGCGTCTCCAGGCCGGCCGCAAGCCGCAGGAGCGTGGACTTGCCGCAACCCGACGGCCCGAGCAGCGCGACGAACTCACCGGGCTCGATGACGATGCTGACATTGTCGAGAACCTGAAGATCCCTGCCGTCAAGGTCGTAGCGGTGTGTGACGCCTTCGATATCGAGGGCAATGCTGTTCGAGACAACGTTCTCCGCAAGAGCAAGCGCCATCAGAGAATCCCCTTCTGCCAGCCGAGCAGCCTGTCGCGCACCACGAAGAGCAGGCGCACGAGGCCCGCGCAGATCAGCGCCATGATGATGAGGGCGGCATAGACATTGGCGTAGGCCGAATAGGCGGTGTTGAACTGGAGATACCAGCCGAGGCCGAACTTCGCGCCGAGCATTTCGGCGACGACCAGCACGGCGAAGGAGTAGTAAAGCCCCATGAAGACGCCGACGAAGACGTTCGGCAACGACGCGGGAATGGCGACCTTGAAGATGAGGAAGCGATTGCTGGCGCCGAGCGTACGAGCGACATCATAGAACGAGCGGTTGACCTGCCCGACACCGGCGGCCGTGAGGATGGCGACAGGAATGCCGGACGCGAGCGCGACGAGGAAGATGGACGCGTGGAAGGTCGTCGGAAACAGGAAGAACGTGCAGGGAATCCAGGCGCTGGCCGGCACGGGGCCGATCAGCTTGAGAAGCGGCATGCCCCAGTAGGCGAAGCGCTTCGACCAGCCCAGCGCCACGCCGCCGGCAAAGCCCACGAGGATGCCCGAAAAGAAGCCGAGACCCCAGAGCCGCCCGGTATAGGCGACGCAGATCAAAAGCCGCTCCCAATCCGTGACATAGACATGCAGCAGGCCCTGCGGCGGCGAGAAGAAGGGTTTGGGCAACCAGCCGAGCTTGGCCGTCAGCACTTCCCACACGGCAAGCCACAGGCCGAGCACGATGAACCAGGGCCCGTAGTGCACGAGGGTGCGTCCAACGCTGCCGAGGCGGTGCACCGTCAAGGACAGCGCAACAAACAGGATCGCGCCGGCAAGCGTCACGATTGCGAACAGCTCCGTTGCGCCCCAGGTGATGACATCGGGCAAGCCGTAGGTCACGGCGGAGGCGAGCAGCCATGTTCCGGCTGCAAGCAGGCCGTTTCGCCACAGGCCGGTGACGGGCAAAGCGAGGGATCGCCGCCCTGTCCCGCCGAATGTATCCTCTATCGTAGCGCTCATGGCATCACGCGAAGATGTCGATGGTGATGCGGTTTGCGATCTCGTCGGGGTCCGTCGACGCATCGATGACGCCGGTCAGCTTGAGATCCTCGTAGCCGATCTTCACCTCCTTCAGCAGATCCTTGCCGAACCAGTGGTCGTGGTAGGTAAAGGAGGAGAGGACTTCCGTCAGGTCTTCCAGCGGAAGGCCGGGCTTCAGCGTATCGAAGTACCACTTGGCGACCTCGTCCGGGTGTTTCGCCGTGTACTGGTGGATTTCCAGATTGGCGGCGGCGACGCGCTTGATGGCATCCTTGTTGGCCTCGTAATAATCGCCGTTGACGCCGAGCACGCAGCACACGCGGTCCTTGAAGGTACCGGTCTGCGTGTCGGCGACGCGGCGGAAGCCGTGCTGCTTTTCATAGGAATAGGCCCAGGGGTCCATGTGCGCGACGGCATCCGCCTCGCCCTTCAGCACGCCTTCCGCCACGAGATCGAACGGAAAGACCTTCCAGGTGACATCGGTCTCGGGATTGAGGCCCGCCTTGGCGAGCGCGACGGAAAAGGCGACGCGCGACGGCGACATGACATCGAAGGTGCCGATGGTCTTTCCCTTGAGGTCCGTCAGCGTCTTGATGTCGGAGTCCGGCTTGACGAGCACGCTCTGGCAGCCGCCATGCGAACCGGCAAAGAGCCGCACGTCGAAACCCTGCTCGATGGGCTTCAGCCAGTCGTACAGCAGGCCCGGCCCGGCTTCCGCCTTGCGGGTGGCGAGCGCCTGGATCAGGGTCTGGCCGCTGGCTCCCTGATAGAACAGCTCCACATCCAGGCCATGCTTGGCATAGATGCCCTTGGAAAGACCGAAGCCGACAGGCGAATGGCAGGCCGCCACTTCCGTCCATTCCAGCTTGATCGGGATCGGATTGCCGGCGATGGCATAGCGCGTCGAGCGCGCACCGATGATACCGGCCGTGGCCGCTGCGGCGGTCACCCCGGCCGCCTTGATCAGGCCGCGACGCGACAGGCCCTTGGAAAAGATGGATTCGGATTGCTGGGTCATCAGAGGTCCCCTCGACTGTTGATGACATCAGCTTAGTTGAAACGCTTATTGTTTATAGATTTTATAGATTATATGTCGCCGTGTGACGGGAATATTGTTTTGCCGAGTGCCGCCGCTCGCGCATTCTGGTCCTCATCACGGGAGCGGAAACGACTTTGCTGCCTATCAATGCGACAACAGCGGTCGCCGACAGCCTGAACGAAACATTTTGTCGGGAGAACGCGTCAATGCGGCCCATATTCGCTTGAAAACCGTAGCAGATGTCGATCGCGTTTTTACCCTCCGTGGGTCGCGATAAAAATCCACGGGCATCCGCCACAAGAGAATTTAATTCCTTACTGAAAATATAGAATTTATTATTCTCCGGGAAACGCCTGTGTTCTCAGGCGCATCATAAGAGACGGCACCATGCACACCGCAGGAGACATTTCGTGACGAAGACAGCCAATCCCCTCGATTTCCTGTGGTTCATCCCATCATCCGGCGACGGCTCCTATCTCGGCTCCGACAAGCTGAGCCGTCCATCGGATCCGGGCTATTTCCGCGAGATCGCCGTTGCCGTCGATCGGCTGGGCTATTCGGGCGTTCTCATCCCGGTCGGCGCGGCCTGCGAGGAGTCCTTCGTGCTTGCCGCCGATCTCGCCGCGCGGACGGAACAGCTTAAGTTCCTCGTCGCCATCCGCCCCGGCACGGCAACACCGGCCTATTACGCCCGCCTCGCCTCGACGCTCGACCGCGTATCGAACGGCCGCCTGCTGCTCAACATCGTCGTGGGCGGCAGCGCGCAGGAACTGGCCGGCGACGGCATCTTCCTGCCGCATGACGAGCGCTACGATCACGCCGCCGAATTCTTCAAGGTCTTCAATGAACTGATCGAAACCGGCCGGTCCACCCTGGACGGCAAGTACATCAAGGCAATCGATGCCCAGCTCGGCCTTCCTCCGGTGCAGCAGCCGCGCCCGCCGATCTATTTCGGCGGCTCCTCGGACGCCGCGATAGATTTCGCCGGCGGTCTCGTCGACAAATACCTCACCTGGGGCGAACCTCCGGCGCAGGTGGCCGAAAAGATCGCGCATGCCCGCAAGGCCGCCGCTGCCAAGGGCCGCGACGCGACCTTCGGCATCCGGCTGCATTTCATCGTCCGGGAGACGGACGACGAGGCCTGGGAGGCTGCCGACAGGCTGATCTCCCATCTGTCCGACGAGGCGATTGCAGCGGCACAGGAAGTGCTGACCAAGAATTCGGATTCGGTCGGCCAGGCACGCATGGTTGCCCTGCACAACGGCCGCCGCGACAAGCTGGAAGTCTCGCCCAATCTTTGGGCCGGCATCGGGCTCGTGCGGTCCGGCGCAGGCACCGCGTTGGTCGGCTCGCCGAAGACGGTTGCCGCGCGCCTGCGCGAATACCAGGACCTCGGCATCGACACGGTCATTGCCTCGGGTTATCCGCATCTCGAAGAGGCCTACCGCGTCTCCGAACTGCTCTTCCCGGAACTCGGCCTGCCCGGGCCGCGCAACCAGCTGCGCGCCTCCTTCGGTCACCATCAGGTCTTCGGCGGCGGCGGCCACGGCGGCAACGTCAAGCTCACCTCCGCTTCCTGAGTACCACGCCGTCGCCTTGCGTCACGCCGGAGCCTCCGGCGGGCGCCTTGATCGCGGGTTCTCGGAAGCGAGACCAGGCACGAGGACGGGTTAAGCGGAAGCCGCGTCTTAAAGGCTGACGCGGTTGAAAGCCGTGAGGTGTGCGGTGACGGCAGCGAGTTCCTCGGCCCGCTTCTCCTCGCTCCAGCCGAGAGCCGCAGCCGCAGCGCATGCGATCTCGTCGAGTCCCGCCGCCGTCAGCTTGCCCTCGATCGCAAGCGTCGTGCGGCGCATGACGATATCGGCGAGATGGCCGACCATCTCGTTGCGCACGATCCAGTCGATCTCGCCCTGGCCATAGCCTTCGACATGGACGAGTGGCTGGTCGCCCACCTGGCGGATATGCGCCAGCACCGCGTCGGCGGTCGTGCCGTACCGCGCAAGAAGCGCTTCTATCCGAGACGCCGGAAGGCCACTTTCTGCGGCACGCCGTCCGATCCACGCCTTGCGCGTGGCCTCGTCCGTCGGGAAATCCCGTCCGCCACCGATCGGCAGCATCTGGGTGCTGACCGTGCGGCTGCGACCGATGCGCGAGAGGATCGTGTCGGCGACTTCCTCGGCAAATCCACGAAACGTCGTCCACTTGCCACCGACCAACGAGATGACCGGGAAAGGACGTCCCTTGGCCGGCTCGGCGACCGGCGCCGAATGGTCGCGGCTGATCAGGCCCGGATTGCTGGCATCGGATGCCGGGAGCGGACGAATACCGCTATAGGCATAAACGATCTGCTCGCGGCTGAACTCGAGTTTCGGCAGGAGGGAGCGCAAGCTGGCGATGAAGTAGTCGATCTCGTCTTCCTCGCAGCGCACCGTATCCGGATTGTCGGCCTTGATATCCGTCGAGCCGACGAGGGCGAGCCCGAGGAAATCGTAGACCAGGCAGATGCGCCCGTCGTCAGCCTCGAAGTAGATCATCCGGCCCTTCAGGCTTTTCACCAGGTCCGGATGCTGCAGCAGGATATGCGAGCCCTTGGTACCGCCGATCAGCTTGCCGGATATGCCGAGCGTTTCATTGACGTGATCGATCCACGGGCCGGCTGCATTCACCACGGTCCCGCCGCGAACCAGCCGCTCGTCGCCGTTTGCGTCGCGCAGCGTGATCACCCCGTCCTGTTGGCCGATCAGCGTGGCGCCATTCATCGCGCGGGAGCCCACGCTGGCGTCAAGGCCATCGCGCACCAGTTCCCAGACGAGCCGCTCGGGCCGGCTGATCTTCGCATCATAATAGATGCCGCCGGCGACGATACGCGGCGTCAGCGCCGGCATTTCCTGGAGCGCCTTGCGGCGGAAGAAGAACTGGTGCTTCGGCATCACCCGGTGGCGCGCACCGTAGAGATCATAAAGCGCCAGGCCGATCTTGATGAGCACGGCGCCACGGCTGCGCGGCGCGGTCGTGGAGCCGAGAAGCGTGCGCAATGCGGCAAAGGCCCCCTTCATCAGGGAGAAGGACGGGATGAAGGTCGGCAGCGGCTCCACGCAATGCGGTGCGTTGCGCAGAAGCAGGTTGCGCTCCAGCGTCGACTGCGCGACGAGGCCAAGCTCGCCGGTCTCCAGATACTTGATGCCGCCGTGGATGAGGCGCGAGGGTGCTGCACTGGTGCCGGCGCCGAAATCCGCCTTTTCGACAATCAGGCACTTCAGCCCCTGGAGGCAGAGGTCGCGAAAGAGCCCTGCCCCGTTGATGCCCGCGCCGAGAATGATGACGTCGAATGTTTCGACCGCATCGGCTGCCATGTCCGTCATGATGGGTATGTCCTGTTACTGTGCCGCGCCGCCGAGACGCCGCAGCGTCGGCCAGAGCGGCTTCATGGCCTCTGCGAGATCGAGAAACACCCGGTACTTCTCGTCATAGGCTTTCTGCCGGTCGGGGTCCGGTTGATAGGTCGTTTCGATCGACGCCAAATCGCGGGGATCGTCCGTCGGAGAGGCGAAAAGCCCCGCGCCCGCGCCTGCGCAGAGCGCCGCACCCCAGGCGGCAGCCTCCTCGGTGCGCGTCGCCGTCACCGGCATGCCGAGAATATCGGCGAAGAGACCGGCCATGGCCGGATTGCGCGAGACGCCGCCCGTCAAGCGTGCCGAACGGGGTGCAAATCCGTCGCGCAACGCATCGACATGGACACGGTGGTTGAAGGCGATGCCTTCCAGCACGGCGCGCACCAGATCGCCACGGTCATGCCAGGCATTGAGGCCATAGAAACCGGCGCTCGAAGCGCCACCGAACGGCGACCCGAAAAGATAGGGATGGAAGAAGACGCTCGACGGTCGGGCGCGTGCTGCCTCGAATTCCTCGCCGAGAATGGCGTGGATGCTCTGACCGGCGGCTTCCGCCGCCTTCGCATCGCTGGCGCAGAACTGATCGATGAACCAGTCGTAATTGGCGGTCGAGGCCGGCGAGATCGACATGCTGTTCCATTCGCCGGGAAGGATGCCGTTGCGGCAGAACCAGCGGGCATCGACCTTCGGCGCACGCGATACCGTTTCATTGATCGAATAGGTGCCGGCAATGACGGCGACGACACCCTCGCCGTAACCACCCATGCCGAGCGCGGAGGCGGTGACGTCGTGGAGACCGGCCATGACGGGCGTGCCCTCGACGAGGCCCGTGAGGCGCGCGGTGGCCGCGGTCACGCCGCCGACGACCTCGGTAGAGCCTGCGATCGGTGGCTGCCGGCCGACGAGACCGTCCAGCCCGAACAGCCGCAATGCGTCGTCAGTGTAGTCCTGGGTGCGAACGTCGGTGAAGGAAGTGCTCGCCTCCGTCCGGTCCGTGCCGATCGTGCCGCAAAGGCAGAAGCGCAGCCAGTCCTTCGCGGCGATGAAATGCGCAATCCGCGCATAACGCTCGGGCTCGTTGTCGCGTATCCAGCGCAAGATGGCAGACGGCGCCGAGGCGTGCGGCTTCTGGCCCGTCAGAGCCAGCGATTGTTCGCCGATCTCGGCACTGTTCCAGGCATCCGCAATCGCATCGGCGCGCGTGTCAAGCGAAACGATGGCGTTGCCGAGCGGTCGCGTATCCTTGTCCAAGAGGTAGATGCCGTCGCCATGGGCCGTGGCCGCGATGGCGACGATGTCGGAAGCCGGACGGCCGCAGGCAAAGACCGCCTCCCGGATCGCGTCTGCGGTCGCCGCCCACATGCCGTTCATGTCGCGCTCGATATGCTGCGGCGCGGGGATGAGCTGCGGGACGCGCCGACGGGCGGTGGACAGAACCGTGCCGTCCGCATCGAAAATCACCGCCTTCGTCACGGTCAGTCCGCTGTCTATACCCAGGATGCAGGGCATCGTTGTCTCCATTCTCAAGCGAAGGAGAAACGGCGCCCGGCATCAGCTGTCCGCACCAGCGAACCCTTCAGCCGGACCGCTCCCCATCCGCCACTATGACGTTGATCCCCTTCGAGCGCAGGCGCGACAGATGGGAGACCGGAATATCCTCGTCGACGATCACGGCGTCGAATTCCTGCAGCGTCGCGAAGTGATGCAGCGCGCGCCGCTCGAACTTGGTGTGATCAGCCAGAAGCACGCGACGCGACGCGCATTCGAACATTGCCCGCTTGGTCTCCACCGTCTCCGGCGACTGGTGGTAGACGGCCTCATCGACGATGGCCGAGAGCGACATGAACACGGTATCGGCGCGCAGCCGGCGGATTTCGTTGGTGGTGATGTGCCCCATGAAGGCATTGCACCAATGGTAGAACTGCCCCCCGAGACAGATGAGGTTGATGTCCTTCACCTCCTTCAGCTCGGTGATGAGGACGAGGGAATTGGTGATGACCGTCAGCGGCACCTTGGCCGGCAGGAAACGCGTCATCTCGTGGACCGTGGTGGCATCGTCCATGAAGATCGCCTGCCCCGGCTCGACGAACTGCATCGCCGCCCTGGCGATGGCCTTCTTCTCCTTGGCCTGCTTGGTCGCGCGATAGGCGTCGGAGGACTCGATCAGGCTCGTCGGCGCTGCGGAAACGATGCCGCGCGTCTTGCGAAACAGCCCACGGCTGACGAGTTCGTCGACATCGCGGTGAGCGGTCATCAGGCTGATGCCGAAACGTTCGGTCAGGTCCTCGATGCGCAGCGAGCCCTCGGCGATCACCGCCTCGGCGATCATCTGGCGTCGCGCGATCTGTCGGGCGTGCCGGCTGTCGCTCGGCAACTCCTCCGAAAGCAAATCCTTGACATCGACTTTCTTGTTCACGGGAAATCCTGCCATGCTTCGAGGTAAGAGCTGTCGTATCTCGTATCGGGCGGCAAGGAGAATACCAAGCCGACCGGGCAGTGCCCTGGTGGGATGGGAGCGCCCCGAAAGGCGCCCCCGGTCTCGATTACTCGCTCAGAACGAACGGAGCGGTGTACTTGTCGACATTGTCCTTGGTGATCAGCAGGCAATCGAAGAGCTGCTTTTCGGTTTCGACGCCGGTCGAGCCCGTCTTGATGACGTTGTCGGCCTGCTTGACGGCTGCTTCCGAGAAGACGGCAACCGGCTGAAGGACCGTGTACTGCAGTTCACCGGCCTTGATGGCGGCGACAGCGTCCGGCGAACCGTCGAAGCCGCCGACCTTGACCTGGTCGAGCTTGCCGGCTTCCTTCAGGGCAGCGATGGCGCCAAGGGCCATTTCGTCGTTACCGCTGATCACGCCGATGATGTCGGGATTTGCCTGGAGCAGCGACTGCATCTTGGCATGGCCCTTGGTGCGGTCCCAGTCAGCGACTTCGCGGCCGACCTTCTCGAGGTCCGGGTACTGCGTCAGCACGGTTTCATAACCGTTGGAACGCGTTGCAGCGTTGTTGTCGGAGGGCGCGCCGAAGAGTTCGACATACTTGCCCGTCTCGCCGACCGACTCGACCCACTGCTGCGCACCGAGAGCGGCGCCCTGAGCATTGTTGGAGACGAGCTGCGCCTTGGCGAGGCCTTCCTGGTTGATCTCGGCATTGACGAGAATGACCGGGATACCGGCAGCAACGGCCTTCTTGACCGCGCCGACCGAACCGTCGGCATTGGCCGGGTCGAGGATGATCGCGACCGACTTGTTGGTGATCGCGGTGTCGATCAGGTTGCTTTCGGTGTTGGTGTCGCCCTTGTGCGCGCCGACATTGGCCGTGTAGCCGAGGCCTTCGGCCGTCTTCTTGGCAACTTCGCCTTCCGTGAACCAGTACGGGTTGGACGGATCGTTGACGATGACGGTGATGAGGCCTTCGGCCCAGGCCGAGCTGAACAGCAGCGGCACGACGGCCGTTGCTGCGAAGAGGATACGCATACCTTTTTTGAACATAGTCTCACTCCCTTTGTTGAGTCCGTTGACGCCGGTGTCCGGCAATACTTTCCGCGGCCGGCTCCTCGATGGTCCGCCTCGTCGGGCCGCGGTCAGTTCCAGTCAGCCGTCGCGTTTCAGCGACGGCCGTATTTGACGCTGTTCAGGAGAACGGCGGTAACGATGACGGCGCCGGTGAAGACCGTCTGCCAGTAGGCGGAGACGCCGATGATCACGAGGCCATCCGACAGGAAGCCGATCACGAAGGCGCCCAGCATGGTGCCGATGACCGTGCCGCGGCCACCCGTCAGCGCCGCACCGCCGATCACCACGGCCGCGATTGCGGTCAGTTCGTAAGTGGTGCCGGCCGTCGGGCCTGCCGACGTCAGCTGCGAGGACAGGACAAGGCCCGCCACGGCGGCGCAGACACCGGAAAGCACATAGACGCTGATCTTGACGCGCTTGACCGGCACGCCCGACAGTTCGGCCGCGCGTTCGTTGCCGCCGGAGGCATAGAGCCAGCGCCCGAAGGCGGTACGCGTCAACAGGATGTGGCAGACGACCGCGAAGACCAGGAGAACGAGGACACCGATCGGCACGCCGGCCAGGCGGTTGAAGCCGAGCCAGTCGAAACCGGTATTGCCAAGCTCCGGACGGCCGCCGAGATTGTTGTAGGTGAGGCCGTTGGTCATCAGGAGAGCGATGCCGCGGGCAACGTAGAGCACGCCGAGCGTGGCGACGAAGGCCGGGACGCGCAGATAGGCGATCAGCACGCCGTTGACCGCGCCGACGACCGCGCCGAGCAGGCAGGTCAGGACCACGACGACCCAGACGGACGGATAGAGGATCACCCCGATTTGTGGCAGCGTCACGCCCTGCATCAGGAAGCCCGCGACCACCCCGGCAAGCCCAAGGGTCGAACCGACCGACAGGTCGATGCCGCCATTGAGAATGACGAGCAGCATGCCGATGGCCAGGAGGCCGAAAATCGCCACATGCGACGCCATGATCAGGAAGTTGTTGATCGTGAAATAGTTCGGCGACATCAGCGAGAAGACGACCACGATGGCGATCAACGCGAAGAAGGCGCGGCCTTCGAACAGCAGTTCGACAAGGCTTTTCTTGCGCTTGCCGCCGCTCGTCGCCGCCTTCGTGTCTATTGCAGGTGTGACTGACATGCTTCAGCGCTCCTAATGGGCATGCACGGCTTCGCCGGAGGCGGCCATGATCTGTTCCTTGGTCGCATCGGGACCGAATTCTGCGGAAATGCGGCCACGCCGCATGACGATGATACGGTGCGCAATGCTGAGGCACTCGCCGACCTCGGAGGTCGTGTAGACGACGGCAAGACCCTGCTTTGCGCGCTCGGCCAAAAGCTTGAACACTTCCGCCTTGGCGCCGATATCGATGCCACGGCTGGGCTCGTCGAGCAGGATGACTTCAGGATTGGTCGCCAGCATCTTGCCGATAACCACCTTCTGCTGGTTGCCGCCCGAGAGCGAACCGATCGCGGCATCGCCGCCATCCGTCTTGATATGCACCTTGCGGATCGCGTTGCCGACAAGATCGAGCTCGCGGCCGGCGGACGTGAAGAGGCCGCGGGTGAAGGAGCCGATACTGGCGAGCGAGAGGTTGCGGCCAACGGTCATGGTCTGCACCAGACCGTCGCGCTGGCGATCTTCCGGCACGAGCACGAGGCCGTCGCGGATGCACTGGGCGATCGACTGCCCGGTCACGTCCCTGCCCTTCAGCACCACCTTGCCGGCAGTCGGCGTGAGCCGTCCCGCCGCCGTTTCCAGCAGTTCCGTCCGTCCCGCGCCCATCAGGCCATAGATGCAGACGATCTCGCCCTCGCGGACGGACAGCGACAGGCCGTCGACGACCGAGTAACCGGCGCCGCCCGGATCGGGCACGGTCAGGCCTTCGATGGAAAGCGCGACATCGCCCATCTCATAACCCGTCGGTGGCGAGCCGAGATCGAAGTTCTCGCCGACCATGTGGCGGACGATCCATTCCAGATCGATTTCCTCGCGCCCGGCATAGGCCGTCATGGCGCCGTCGCGCAGAACCACCGCATGGTTGGTGATCTGCAACGCCTCTTCGAGGTGGTGCGAAATATAGACGATGGAGACGCCGCGGGCGGTCAGGTCGCGGATGACCTTGAACAGCACTTCCACCTCGGAGGCGCTGAGTGCCGAAGTCGGCTCGTCCATGATGAGGATTCGCGAATTGACGGACAGCGCGCGCGCGATCTCGACGATCTGCTGCTGGCCGAGGCGCAACTCCTCCACCGGGGTCAGAGGATCGATATCCTCTTCGAGCTCTTCCATCAGGAGGCGCGTCTGGCGCTCTTCTTCCGCGAAGTCCACGCCCGTCGCCGTCATGATTTCGCGACCCATGAAGATGTTGTCGCGGACGTTCATGTTGGGAGCAAGGCTGAGCTCCTGATGGATGATGGAGATGCCGCGGTCGCGTGCTTGGGAGGATGACGCGAAAGCGACGGATTCCCCATCGAGTATGATTTCGCCGGACGTGGGCTGCACCACGCCGGACAGGATTTTCATCAGCGTCGACTTGCCGGCGCCGTTCTCGCCGAAAAGCGTTGTCACTTCGCCGCGGCGAATGTCGAAATTCACGCCCTTCAGGGCATGGATATTGCCGTACGACTTCGCCACGTTGCGTGCAGCGAGGACGACGTCACCCTTCTGGCCGATGTCGGCAACTTCGCTCATTGGACGTCGAACCTCACGGGCGTCACGATCCAGCTCTTCGGGTTGACCAGCTTGAAGACGCCGATGACAGTGACGGTCTTGCCTTCGATCGCCGCCGGATCGAGATTGCCGAGAACGACCTTCTTCACCTCGTTGTTGATGGCGGAACCGGCATCCTGATACTCGATCTGGTTCTTGAACTGGCCGAATTCGATCTTGCCCGTCGCATCGCGCAGGTCTGTACCGTTGAGTGCCGGCCCGGTCTGGACGCGCACGGTCAGCTCGGCCGGCAGGCCCTCGACAGCAACGACATTGTAGTTGGCCTTGCGCTCGCCGAGCACACCGGTGAACTTCACGGGAAAGACGGGCCCGACGGACGTGGCGACGCCGTACTTTTCGCCGGCGGCCTTCCTGTCGGCCGCAATGGCCTGCGACAGCTCGACAGCGTCGACGGCGCGCCCTTCCACATCCTGCTTGATGATCGGGAACTGCTCGGCACCGAAGGCGACCGGCGAGAACTTCTGCACCTGGACATCGGCGTCCGAGCCGATCGTCACGATCTTCGTGTCGAAGGCCATGGCGCCGACGAGCACGATGGCGGCTGCAATGCCAAACCAGCGATAGGACCGCGCCGGCTGCGGCGATTTCGAAAGCGTGGCTTCAGTCATGTCCGTTGACCTTGAAATAGAACGAGGAGGTTTTCAGCGAGGACGACAACGACAGAAGCGGCACGCCGCTTACGCGATGTCCGTTTAAGGGGATCTGAAGACCAGAAGATGTCACGACGTCCTCCCATGAACGCGCTGGCCAGATCTCCTCACCCGCCTCGCGCTGCATTGCACAAACCTTCGCATCTGCGGTATGTGCACGTTATATGTCCCAACACATATGTTAACTTAACACAAGCTGTCAATCGGACTTTTTGCGGTAATCCACATTGGCGCGCCGTGCCGCACCCACAGGAAACATTGATATTTGCGGCACCGGTAGAACATGAGGAATGGCGGATAATTACCTTGAGAAAAATCCAAAATACAACTGATATTAATGCATTTATCGACAAAACTAATTCAGTGCGCCTGAGGATTGGGCGACGTTGGAGGAAGCGCCCAAAACCCTGCTCGTCGCGCCTACACGTTGAAAATCACGTCCAATCCACATGTCGTAGAACGTCCGCCTACGTTGAAAAAAACTCCATTGCCCGAAATTTTTTCCGAGACACGCGATAACTTTGTGTTATCTTCTGCGTCGAGGTACGGAATATCAGCGTTATTTTCCCTTGCGGGGCGGCATCACCGACGGGTCAAGGAAACCACGCGCTTCCGGAAAGACGTGTCGGGAGGACTGAATGCCCTGTTTTGGATCAGGCAACGCGGCGGATGCCGTTGCACGGGTGCGCCATGACTGATGCGCAGGACCTGATCATCGGCATCGACGCCGGCACATCGGTCATGAAGGCAGTGGCCTTCAGCCTGAACGGTCGCCAGATTGCCAGCGCATCGGTGCGCAACACCTACACGACCGGCGACGACGGCTCCGTCACGCAGTCCCTCGACCAGACCTGGCACGACTGCACGCGCGCGCTTCGCGGCCTGGCGGACAAGGTCGCTCGTCTTGCTGAGCGCACCGCCGCCATCGCGGTTACCGCCCAGGGCGACGGCACCTGGCTCGTCGGCGCCGGCAATCGGCCGGTTGGGGACGCGTGGCTATGGCTCGATGCCCGTGCCGCCTCCACCGTCGAGCGCCTTGCCGCGACAGATGCGGACCGCGCCCGATTCGAGGCGACGGGAACCGGGCTCAACACCTGCCAGCAGGGCACGCAGCTTGCCCATATGGACCGTTATTATCCGGAGCTTCTTGCCGGCGCGGAGACGGCCATGCACTGCAAGGACTGGCTCTATCTCAACCTGACGGGCGTGCGTGCGACGGATCCTTCCGAAGTCAGCTTCACCTTCGGCAATTTCCGCACACGCCAGTACGATACGGATGTGCTGGCCGCGCTGGGCCTTACGCACCGGCGCAACTTGCTGCCCGAGGTCATCGACGGCACACAGACGTCGCACAAGCTGACTACAGAGGCGGCAGCGGCATCGGGCCTGAGAGCCGGAACGCCTGTTAGTCTTGGCTATGTCGACATGTGCATGACGGCGCTGGGTGCCGGCGTGCGCAGCGACGGCCGCAACGCGGCCTGCTCCGCCATCGGCTCGACCGGCGTTCACCTGTTGGCCACGGCTGTGGAAGACGTCGTGCTGAACGCCGAACGAACCGGCTATGTGATCGCGCTTCCGATTCCCGGCATCGTCACCCAGGTCCAGACCAATATGGGCGCGACCATCAATCTCGACTGGCTGCTGCAACTGGGCGCCGATATGCTGGGCGAATTCGGTGTCAGCGTCGGGCTGGACGAGATGATCGCCCGCGTCGACCAATGGTTTGCGGCAAGCAAGCCGGGCAACATTCTCTATCACCCCTATATTTCGGAAGCCGGGGAACGCGGGCCCTTCGTCAACGCCCGCGCGCGCGCCAATTTCACGGGCCTTTCCAGCCGCCACCGCTATCCCGATCTCGTTCGCGCGGTGGTCGAGGGTCTCGGAATGGCGACACGCGATTGTTATGCCGCCATGGGCGCCCTGCCCTCGGAACTGCGCGTGAGCGGCGGAGCAGCCCGGTCAGCCTCCCTTCGACGCACGCTCGGCGCCGCCCTTGGAGCGCCGGTGCGCGTCAGCACGCGCGAAGAAGCCGGAGCCGCAGGCGCCTCGATGATGGCAGCCGTCGCCATCGGCGCCTACCGTACCATGGACGACTGCATCGCCGACTGGGTGACGCCCGAGCTCGGCGCGGCCGAACAGCCCGACATGGAAGCGTCCGAACGCATGACACGCCTCTTTACCGCCTACGCGGATGTGCGCCGGGGCATCGCGCCCGCCTGGGACATCCTTGCCGCGCGCTGAGGAAAACGATGATCGTGCCGCTGCGGCGGCGCCAGAGGAGACTGATATGACAGAGCCACAGCTTATTGACCTCTTCGTCATCGGCGGGGGCATCAACGGCGCGGGCATCGCACGCGACGCTGCCGGACGCGGCCTGTCCGTCGTGCTGAGCGAAAAGGACGACCTTGCCGAAGGCACCTCCTCACGCTCGGGAAAACTGGTCCATGGCGGCCTTCGCTACCTGGAATATTACGAGTTCCGTCTGGTCCGCGAAGCCTTGATCGAGCGTGAGGTGCTGCTCAACGCCGCTCCGCACATCATCTGGCCGATGCGTTTCGTTCTGCCGCATAGTCCCGAGGACCGGCCGGCCTGGCTCGTGCGGCTTGGCCTCTTTCTCTACGACCATCTCGGCGGCCGCAAGAAACTGCCCGGCACCCGCACGCTGGACCTCAAGCGCGATCCCGAGGGCACGCCGATCCTTGACCAGTACACCCGCGGCTTCGAATATTCCGATTGCTGGGTGGACGACGCCCGCCTCGTGACGTTGAACGCCATCGGCGCCGCCGAGAAAGGCGCCGTCGTCCTGACCCGCTCGCCCACCGTATCGGCGCGCCGCGAGAATGGCGCCTGGACCGTCACGACCCAGAACAGCGTGACGGGCGAGACCCGCACGTTCCGCGCCAAGTGCCTCGTCAACTGTGCCGGCCCCTGGGTGACCGACATCATCAACCGCGTCGCCGGCTCGAATTCCGCGCGCAATGTCCGCCTCGTGAAGGGCAGCCACATCATCGTTCCGAAGTTCTGGGCGGGCGCGAACGCCTATCTGGTCCAGAACCATGACAAGCGCGTCATCTTCATCAATCCCTACGAGGGCGACAAGGCGCTGATCGGCACCACCGACATCGCCTATGAGGGCCGCGCCGAGGACGTTGCCGCCGACGAGGCGGAGATCGATTACCTGCTGAAGGCCGTGAACCGCTACTTCAAGGAGAAGCTTCGCCGTCAGGACGTGCTGCATTCCTTCTCCGGCGTGCGCCCGCTCTTTGACGACGGCAAGGGCAACCCCTCAGCCGTTACCCGCGACTATGTGTTCGATCTCGACGAAACCGGCGGCGCACCGCTGCTCAACGTATTCGGCGGCAAGATCACGACGTTCCGTGAACTTGCCGAGCGCGGCATGCACCGCCTGAAACATATCTTCCCGAACATGGGCGCCGACTGGACCGAGAAGGCGCCCCTGCCCGGCGGCGACATGCTGAATGCCGACTACGAGACCTTCGCCAACGGCCTGCGGGACATCTATCCCTGGATGCCGCGCAAGCTCGTCCAGCACTATGGGCGCCTCTATGGGACGCGCACGAAGGCCGTCGTCGGCAATGCCGCCGGCATCGAAGACCTCGGCCGGCATTTCGGCGGGCAGCTCTACGAGGCGGAAGCCCGCTATCTCGTCGAGAACGAATGGGCGCTGACGGCGCAGGACATTCTCTATCGCCGCACCAAGCACTACCTCCACCTGACGGAAGCCGAACGGGCCGCCTTCGCTGACTGGTTCAGCACCAGCCGCCTTGCAGCGGCGTGAGGAAAACCATGCCCCTGACGCTCTCGCTCAACACCAATCCGCTCGTCAACCGCTTCGCCGACCCTGACGACCTCATCGATACGGTCGCACGGGATCTCCGGCTGCGCGATCTTCAGCTGACCCATGAGTTCATCAATCCAAGCTGGAACGCCGATACGATCCGCCGCCTGACGCGACAGATGGACCGCGCGCTCCAGCGCACGGGCGTGCGTGTCACGTCCGGCATGACCGGCCCCTATGGCCGGCTCAATCATTTCGGCCACCCCGACGCTGAAGTGCGGCGCTATTACATCGACTGGTTCAAGACCTTCGCCGACATCATCGGCGATCTCGGCGGCCAGTCCGTCGGCACCCAGTTCGCGATCTTCACCTACAAGGACTACGATGATCCGGTCCGTCGTGAAGAGCTGATCAAGATCGCCATCGACTGTTGGGCAGAGGTCGCCGACCACGCCCGGGACGCCGGCCTCTCCTACGTGTTCTGGGAACCGATGAGCGTCGGGCGCGAATTCGGCGAGACGATCAACGCCTGCCTCGCCCTGCAGGAGCGCCTGACGGCGGCAACCATGGCGGTTCCCATGTGGATGATGGCCGATATCGACCATGGGGACGTGACGTCCGACAATCCCGACGACTACGACCCCTATGCCTGGGCACGCGCGGTTCCGACGGTATCGCCGATCATCCACATCAAGCAGAGCCTGATGGACAAGGGCGGCCACCGGCCGTTCACCGCCGCATTCAACGCCAAGGGCCGCATCCAGCCGGAACCGTTGCTGAAGGCATTTGCCGAAGGCGGTGCGGTCGACAACGAGATCTGCCTCGAACTCTCCTTCAAGGAACGCGAACCGAACGACCGCGAGGTCATCCCGCAGATTGCCGAAAGCATTGCCTTCTGGGCGCCGCATATCGATACCGGTGCATCCGATCTGAAAGCAGGCTGAATAACCCGGCCCCGCGGGATGACAGCAGGACAGGACATCATCGATGACCGAAAACGAAGATTCCCTCGCCGTCCGTGCCGCTTGGCTGCACTATGTCGGGGGCTTCACCCAGTCAGCCGTGGCCAAGCGGCTCGGCATTCCCTCGGGCAAGGCGCACCGGCTGATCTCCCGTGCGGTGGCCGAGGGCGTGGTGAAGGTCAGCATCGACGGCGATATTGCCGAATGCGTCAACCTGGAGGTCACGCTTTCGGAGCGCTACGGTCTGGATTACTGTGAGGTCGCACCCGATGTCGACGATGATGCGCTTGCGCTGACGGCGCTCGGCCATGCCGGCGCGGATTTCCTCCGCCGGGAAATCGAGGGCGGCGCGGCTGCCGTCATCGGCCTTGGTCATGGCCGCACGCTGTCGGCCGCCGTCCATCACCTGCCGCGCATCAGCGCAGGCAATACGCGTTTCGTCTCGCTGCTGGGCGGGCTCACCCGCGATTATGCGACAAATCCCTATGACGTCATGCATCAGCTTGCGGCAAAGACCGGCAGGCAAGCCTATGTGATGCCCGTACCCTTCTTCGCCAATACCGAGGACGACCGCGAGGTGTTGCTTGCCCAGCGCGGCGTCCGCGATGTGTTCCATCTCGCCCGCAGCGCCGATCTGAAGATCGTCGGCATCGGAACGGTGGACAGCCAGGCGCACCTCGTCACCTCCGGCATGCTGCACGCCGACGAGCTGGAGGAAATCGCAGCGCTTGGCGGCATCGGCGAACTGCTCGGCCACTTCTTCGACAACAAGGGCCGTATCCTGGAAACGTCCGTGACGGCACGAACGCTTGCGGCCTCCTTCACCGAGTCCGGCCGGGATCGCATCGTCGCCATTGCCGGCGGCCCGGCCAAGACCGAAGCCATCCGGGCCGTTCTGCACAGCTACAAGCTTCACGGCCTGATCACCGACGAGCGAACCGCTCGTCTTCTGCTAGAAAGCTCCGCATGAGGCACACAATGACGAGGGAGAATACACCATGAGCGACGGCCGGAACTTCTGGGTCGGCACAAGCTGGAAGATGAACAAGACGCTGGCCGAGGCAAAGGTGTTCGCCGAAGGCCTGAAGGCTGCCGACAAGGATCGCCATGCCCGCATCCAGCGCTTCATCATCCCGCCCTTCACCGCGGTGCGCGAGGTCAAGGCGCTGCTTGCCGAGACCTCCGTCAAGGTCGGTGCACAGAACATGCACTGGGCCGACGAGGGCGCGTGGACCGGCGAGATTTCTCCGGTCATGCTGAAGGACTGCAATCTCGACCTCGTCGAACTCGGCCACTCCGAACGCCGCGAGCATTTCGGGGAGACGGACGAGGCTGTCGGCCTGAAGACGGAGGCCGCCGTGCGTCATGGCCTCGTGCCGCTCATCTGCATCGGTGAAACGCTCGCGGACCGGGAAAGCGGCAATGCCGACGCGGTGTTGGCGCAGCAGGTTCGCGGCGCCCTCGGAAAACTCCAGGGCGCACAGAAGGAAGCGGAAGTCCTGCTCGCCTATGAGCCCGTCTGGGCAATCGGCGAAAAGGGCATTCCGGCAACTGCCGACTATGCCGATGCACGGCATGCCGAAATCGCCAAGGTCGCGGAGGATATCCTCGGCCGCCGGATCCCGTGCCTCTACGGCGGCTCGGTCAATCCGCTGAACTGCGAAGAACTGATCGCCTGCCCGAATATCGACGGGCTTTTCATCGGCCGTTCAGCCTGGAAGGTTGAAGGCTATCTCGACATCCTGGCGCGTTGCGCCGCCACCATCTGAAAAGGAGTTGCACCATGAAACTTGCTATTGCCGGTGACAGCGCGGGCGAAGGCCTCGCCAAGGTTCTCGCCGATTACCTCAAGGACCGCCACGAGGTGCACGAAGTCTCGCGTACCGATGCCGGCCCGGATGCGTTCTACGCCACCCTCTCCGACCGTGTCGCCTCCGCCGTCATCG
Organism: Shinella sumterensis; assembly: GCF_004514425.2. Lineage (GTDB taxonomy): Bacteria > Pseudomonadota > Alphaproteobacteria > Rhizobiales > Rhizobiaceae > Shinella > Shinella sumterensis. Next base: position 702,421 of record NZ_MYFN02000001.1, on the reverse strand, counting down.
CCGGCGAATATGACCGCGCGATCCTCGTCTGCGGCACTGGCATCGGCGTGTGCATCGCAGCCAACAAGGTGCCCGGCATCCGCGCTGCGCTGACCCACGATACCTATTCGGCCGAGCGCGCGGCGCTGTCCAACAATGCGCAGATCATCACGATGGGCGCACGCGTCATCGGTTCGGAAGTCGCAAAGACCATCGCGGACGCCTTCCTGGCCCAGACCTTCGACGAAAACGGCCGCTCGGCCGGCAACGTCAACGCCATCAACGAGGTCGACGCCAAGTACAACACCGCCGGCAAGTGAGCCGGCCTTGAAGGGCGGAGACGGCCGTCTCCGCCCTTCTTTTCAAGCCTGGCCGATATCGATCAGCGCGATACCCAGTTCGGCACGGCGCCTGCGGCGCAGTTTCGCCGGCGTTTCGCGCACCACCACCTCCAATGTCGGCCGCACATGGCCTTCCAGGAAATGGCCGCCCCTCGTGCTCCCATCGGACAGGCCGAGCACGACGTGAAGATGCAGGCTCGCCTTGCCCTCGTCATCGACGGCAATGTCACCCATCAGGCTGAGCACCTCCGACTGCACCTCGACAGGTATCCGCTTGTAGTTCTTCGTCTCGAACTCGAAGAAGGCGATGGTCGCCGACCGGAAAGCGCCGATGGCGGTGACGGACGCCGCCGTGGTGCGTTCCTGCTGCGCGAACGCGGTGAGACATGCGAAAGCCTCATCGCCTTCTTCGAGGATCAGGATGAAGGTGCGTTCACCCGCGTCGTTTGCCAGCAATTTGTGCTTCATTGTTTTCTCCTTGTCCCAAAGGGAAAGGCGCAGAGCCGGTTTGGGTTCCGGCCTCTACGACGCAGAAGCCTTCTTCTCGCCGCTTGAGGACGCAACGGTCGCCAGCGCCGAGCGGATCGCGGAGGGGGAGGACGCCTTGGCGAGCGCACAGGTCTCGGTCGACAGCGAACCGACGCGGATCGACTGCCCGCCCCGCGCATTGGCCAGCGCAAACATGGATTCGTCGGTGAGATCATCGCCGATCGCGATCGGCAGGCGCCCGGCAAACACGGGCTCTTCCAGGTAGGACGCAACCGCCTCCCCCTTGTCGGCGCGCGACGGCCGGATTTCGAACACCATCTTGCCGGGCTGCAGCACCCAGTCCGGTCCCGCCTCCTCGGCGAAGGCACGCATGATCTGCTCGAGCGCCTTGTCATAGGCGGGCGCCAGCCGGTAATGGGCTGCGACGGCAGCACCCTTGTCCTCGATCAGCACGCCCTCCATCCATGCCGTCTGCTGCAGCAGGCGCAGCTTGATGGCCGCGAAAGCCGGGGTCTCGACGACGGCATTCACCTTGCCATCCGCGCTGCGGAATTGCGCGCCGTGCAGCCCGGCTATGGGGAAGCGGTGCGGTGCGAAGAGGCCATCGGCGTAAGGAAGGCTCCGGCCTGTCACGAGCGCCAGCGCGCCGCCGAGACGGGCCGAAACGGCACTGAGATCCGAAGCGAGCGACAGCGGGACCTGAATGGCATCGGGCGTCGCCGCAAGGTCGAGCAGCGTGCCATCGATATCGAGGAAGAGTGCCCAACGCTCCGGTTCGTCGACGAGGCGGCGAACGAGACGGCGGGTGGCCGCGTCCGACGGACGCAATTTCTCCAGTTCAGTCATGGCATTGCAAGTAGATCGTAAATCCGGCCCGGCAAGGGGGCGTGCCGGAACAAGTTTCATCGCCCCGCATTTGGGTTCTGCGTTTCGTCACGGGGGCTGGGAGCTGGCATGGCAAAGAAGAAAAAACCGCAGGAGAGCAACGGGAGTGCGGCGCCCGTCGCCCATGGCGCGGAGGATCTGCCGGCGGTGACGGTGGCAAGTTACAACCTGGAGGTCCGTGACAAGGACGGTTTCATCGGCGACCGCGCCAATAAGTCTGCCTTCCGCGACATGCTCGATGATTGGCGCAAGCGAGCGCGGGACGGTGGATCGGATCCCCTCGGAGACATTGCAACGGGCGACCTCTCGAAGAAAGACGTCGACGCCCTTCTGGACCAGCTCGAAACGGAGAAGGCTGCCCTTGTGCTTTCCGCCATCGACGATTTTTCACGGGAGCTCGCGGGCGTCCTGACCCGCTACATGAAGGAAGACCCGTGGAAGGGCGTAAAGAAGATCGTGGTCGGCGGCGGGTTCAAGGACAGCCTGTCGGGCCTTATGGCGATCGCGCGAACCGGCTTGCTGCTGAAGGCGGCCGGAATGAAGGTGGACGTTCTGCCGATCGAGCATCACCCTGACAAGGCTGGTCTCATCGGCGCGGTCCATCTCATTCCTGCCTGGATGCTTCGGGGCCACGACGCCATCATTGCCGTCGATATCGGCGGGACCAATATCCGCGCCGGCATCGTGAAGCTCAATCTCGATGAGAAACCGGACTTCTCGAAGGCAAAGGTGTGGAAATCGGAACTGTGGCGTCACGCCGAGGACGAACCGCGACGCACCGCGACCATCGCCTATCTGGTCAGCATGATCGAGGACCTGATCGCCAAGGCGAAGAAGGCGAAGATCGCGCTGGCGCCCGTGATCGGCATCGGATGTCCCGGGATCATCGCAGCGGACGGTTCGATTGCCCGCGGCGGCCAGAACCTTCCAGGCGGCAACTGGGAAAGCACCCATTTCAACCTGCCCGAAGCGCTTCGCAAAGCGATCCCGCAGATCGCGGACCACCCGACCTTCGTCATCATGCACAACGACGCGGTCGTTCAGGGCCTGTCGGAAGTGCCCCGCATGGCCGATGTCGACCATTGGGGCGCAATCACCATCGGAACCGGCCTCGGCAACGCAAGCTTCGTTCGAAAACAGGACTAGGCTGGCACGAGGCCCGTCGCGTCAATGATGCCTCTCCTTGCGGGTTTCGGCGGCTTTCTTGGCGCTGGCCGAACGCTCCGATGCAGGGCGATCAGCCGACGCGGCGCCACCCTTCCGGCCGCCTTTCTTGGCGGAGGCATTCGTGTCAGCCTTGCCTCGGCCCGAGCCGGATTTGTTGCCGCCGCCGCTATCCTTGTTGACGGTAGCCCAGGCGCGGCGCTCGGCTTCATCGTTCGAAACACCGCGCTCCTTGTAGCCTTCCTCGATATGCTCGGCCTTGCGCTTCTGCTTGTCGGTATAGGCGGACTTGTCTCCCTGGGGCATGTCGGGTCTCCTGGCTGTTGCATGGATGATGCCCAAACGAGAGGACCCGCGCGATGTTCCATGCTGCCCGAACGTCGCCGGAGCCGGATGTCAGCTCTTTGTTTCCTGCAGGATGTTTCCGCCGTCCACCACCAGCACGGCGCCGTTGATGTAGCTGGCCTTCGGCGAGGCAAGGAAGGTGACGGCTGCGGCAACCTCGTCGGGCCGGCCGGCACGGCCGCAGGGTGTCGCCTTCGCCGCGCGGCGTTCTTCGTCGGTGGAAGCGCCGGTATCGATCCAGCCCGGCGCGACGGCATTGATCGTGACGCCACGCGGGCCGGCTTCCAGCGCAAGCGCATGCGTCATGCCCACCATCCCGGCCTTGGCCGCGGAGTAGGCCGTTTCTCCGCGATTGGCGACATAGGGCCCGGTCACCGACGCCACGTTGACGATACGGCCATAGCCATCCGCCAACATCTCCGGCAGGTAGATGCGGGTCGCGAGGAAGGCGGTCTTCAGCGTGACGGAGATGCCGCGATCCCAATCGGCCTCCTCGAGATCGACGAATTCGCGCTGCAATGCCGGCTGCGCGAGACTTCCCATGCCGGCATTGTTGACGAGGATGGCGGCGGGACCGGTCACACGGCGCAGGTTCTCGACCGCAGCCTTTGCGGTCAGATCACAGATATGACCCGTTGCCGAAAAGCCGGCAGCCCGAAGTTCCTGCGCCCGTTGGAGGATGCGTTCGCTGGTGGCGACGAGATGAACGGCGAGGCCCTCTTCGGCCAGGCTTCTGGCGCAGGCGAAGCCAATGCCGTCCTCGGCGCCCGCCCCCGTGATGATCGCGGTCTTGCGCTGCATGTGCGCCCTCCTCAGTAGCCGGCCGTCACGCCGAAATCGATCGAAAGGGCGGCACCGGTGATCGGGGCGGCACTCTCCTCGCACAGGAAGGCCACCATGCGCGCAATCTCTTCGGGCCGGATGAAGCGGGCGGCCGCCTGCTGCGGATAGTTCGAGAGGAGCTTTGCCTTGTAGCCCTCCGGGTCGCCGCCGCCATAGCGCTCGGCCTGGAAGTCGATCATCGGCGTGGCGACATCGCCGGGGCAAACGGCATTGACCCGGATCTGCCGCGGTGCAAGCTCCAGTGCCAGCGCCTTGGTCAGCAGCACGAGCCCACCCTTGGACGCGCAATAGATCGATGCGCCGTTGTTGCCGACGAGACCGGCATCCGAAGCGATGTTGACGATGGCAGCGCCCGCGGCGAGGTGCGGGATGGCCGCCTGGATCAGGAAGAACGCCCCCTTGAGGTTGACGTCGAGAACGAGATCCCAATCGTCTTCCGTCATCGTGACGGCATCGCCCTCGCGCCAGACGCCGGCCGCGTTGACCAGCACGTCGAGACGGCCATGCCAGCCGATGACGGCTTCGACGGCGGCCGCGCAGGCGGAAACCTTGCGGATATCGAGTGACACGCTGAGCACGTCGGCACCCTGTGCCGTCAGCGCCGCCACCGCCGAGGTCAGGCGCTCGGAGGCGAGGTCAGCAATGGCGACGGCGTAACCGGCCGCGGCGAGACGAGCCGCGATTGCTATTCCCATGCCGCCGGCACCGCCGGCCACGAGCGCTACTTTCCGATTGATCTCTTCGGTCATATTCACCTCTGATGTGAAACGTCTGGTCGCTATTTGCGCGTCAGGCTGAAGGAGAAATGGCTGCCACGATGATAATCGATGGCGTAGTTCACCGGTTCGCCCGCAGCGTTGAAGCAGGTTTCCGTGATGAGCAGGGCGGGGCCGAAATCGCGCAGGCCATGTCGGTCGATCACGTCCTGGGGCAGCATGACGGCCGAAACGCTGGCCGCCGACATGCGCGGGCGATTTCCGTACCGTTCCATGAGGTCGAGCAACGACCCGCTCCACTCGATGTCATAGAGCGGACCTGGAACAAGAGCGCGCGGCAGGTAGTCGACGCAGTAGAGAATGGGCGTGTCGTCATGCAGGCGGATACGCTCGATGCGGATAACACGGTCCGTCGGCGCCAGCCGCAGGCTTTCCGCGACCCGCTTGTCAGGCGCCTCCTCCGCGATCGACAACACGCGGTTGACCGGCCGGTAGCCGTATTGGCGCGCCATGTCGGTCACGCTCTCGAAAGCCGTGATCGGCCGGTCGACCTGCACGGCCGACAGCGCGGAGACGAAACGGCCTCGGCCGTGCTCGACAAAGATCACGTCGTCCTGCTCGAGCAGTTTCAGCGCCTCGCGCAGCGCGGGGCGGGAAATCTTGAAGCGTTGGGTCAACTGGGCTTCGGTCGGCAGCTTGTCGCCCGGCTTCAGCCCCTCCCCGCGAATGAGGTCGGCGATCCGGTCGCGGAGTTGAACGGCAAGCGTGCGCGAATCGCGCAGAGGTTCCTCCACCGTAAGCCTCGTTTGATCGTTGATCCTGTCCTTTCTTGTCTGACAAATCCGGGCCGGTCAAGGTCGAGGTTGACTGGGCGCCAACAAGCGAGATTCCATACAACGGCGCAGCAGGCCGTCGGGCCCGTCTTGACAGACGATAGTCATGATGTCAGTTGTCTTACAACTTTCGCATTCTTCAGGAAGAGCCGTCATGCTGAACTTCGACGAACAGAGATTCCTCCGCATCCAGGCCGGCGCAGTCGCATTGCGGCAGCGCCTGGAAACCGTTATCGCCGGTTGCCTCGACGCCGGCGCCGAAAACATCTTCTTTCTGGGCACGGGCGGTGCGGCGATCCTGATGCAGCCGGCAGCCCAGCTTTTGCAACGGCGCTCGCGCTTTCCCGCCTTCATCGACATGCCGGCCGAACTCGTCATCACCGGCTCCGCACATCTGACGAACAGGTCCATCGTCGTCATGCCGTCGCTTTCCGGCACGACGAAGGAAAGCGTGGCGCTGCTGGAGAAGCTGAAATTGATCGGCGCCACCGTGCTCACCCTTGTCGGCAATGCGGATACGCCGCTCGGGCAAGGCGGCGATCATGTCTTCGTCAACGCCGCGGCCGACGATACCTCGTCGGAATCCTTCTACCTGCAATCCCTCTTCATAGCGCTGGCGATCCTGCACCATCGCGGCGAGATCGCGAACCACGATGATATCGTCGCCGGGTTGGATCGCATGCCTGAACTGCTCTTGGAGGTGAAGCGCGCCTACGAGCCAAAGGCGGAAGCCTTTGCGAAGGTTCTGGCCGGATCGGACTATCATATCATCACCGGCGCGGGGAACGTCTGGCCCGAAGCGTTCTACTACGGCATGTGCATCCTGGAAGAGATGCAGTGGATACGCACCCGCCCCGTCCACGCCTCCGACTTCTTCCACGGCACGCTGGAACTGGTGGAAAAGGATGTCAGCGTCATCCTCTTCAAGGGCGAAGACGAATTGCGGCCGCTGGCAGAGCGCGTGGCATCCTTCGTACCGCAATATACCGACAGGCTGACCGTGCTCGACACCGCCGCCTTTGCGCTACCCGGCCTTTCGGCAGAGGTCCGGGCGCTTGCCTCACCCGTGGTGCTGGCAACCGTTCTCGAACGTATCAGCGCCCATCTGGAGGTCATGCGCAATCATCCGCTGACGACCCGGCGCTACTACAAGCGGGTCGCCTATTGAAACCGCGGCTTGACGATAGCCTGAAAGCCGGCAATGCAGGAGCCGACGTCCATAATTTCAGAGCCTTGCCCTGATATGCTCATGACGCGCCTTAAGTTCGCCGCCGTCGGCGATAACTGCATAGATCGCTTCGGCCCGCCGCTTTCGCAATCGCTCGTGGGCGGGAACGCGGTGAATGTCGCCGTGCAGCTTGCGCGGCTTGGACATACGGCGCTCTACTTCGGCGCGGTCGGCGATGACACAGACGGCCGGCGGACGAGCGCGGCGCTGGCCGCAAACGGGGTGGACGTCACATATCTGCGCAAACGCCCCGGCATAACGGCCTATACCGATATCGAGATCACGCCCTCGGGTGAGCGCATCTTCGTCCACGAGGATTTCGGCGCCTGTGCCGGCTACAGGCCCGACGATACGGAAACCGCGGTTCTCAAGACCATGGACCATGTCCATATCGGCTGGCTGGACGATGGCGGCGCCCTGCGGCGAACCCTTGCAGCGGCGGGCGTCAGCATCTCACAGGATATTTCCGTCAATGCGAATCCGGCCGATCTGGGCATCGCGGGCCTTTCCGTCGTCTTTGCCTCAGCGGGCGACGACCATGGCAAGGCAGAGACTATGCTGCGTAAGCTGCTTGACGACGGTGCACCCCTTGCCGTGGTCACCCGTGGCAGCGACGGCTCGATTGCCGGCGACGGGCATGAACGCGTCGAGATCGGCAGCTTGACCGTACCGGTCGTGGATACAACAGGTGCAGGCGACAGCTTCATCGCGGGCTTCCTGGCCGCCCGTATCGCCAAACGGCCGCTTTTGGATTGCCTCATAGCCGGGCGTGACCATGCGGCACTGACCTGCACCCATATTGGCGGCTTCCTGCAGGAACCGCAGCCGTTCTGACGCCAGTCCCCTTTAACGAGCGTTAAAGCGGCCGAAGCGCTCTTCAATGCGGGATTGGGCGAATTCCAGGCCGATGGACAGGATCCAGTAGATCATCGACGCGGTGATCAGCATCTCGATATGGCGGAACTCGGTCTGGCCCTGCGTGCGGGCGAGATACATGATCTCCCAGACACCGACGACCGAGACGAGCGAGGAATCCTTCAGCATGGCGATGAACTGGTTGCCGGTGGGCGGGATGATGACACGCATCGCCTGCGGCAGGATGACCAGCATCATGGTCTGGGCGGGGCTCAGACCGAGCGCCGTCGCACCCTCCGTCTGGCCGCGATTGATGCTCTGGATGCCGGCGCGAAAGATTTCCGTCATGTAGGCGCCGTAGCAGAGCGAGAGCGCAAGAATGCCCGCCGGCACGGCGCCGATCACATAACCGACCTGCGGCAGGCCGAGATAGATGATGTAGATCTGCATGAGCAGGGGCAGACCGCGGAAAAGCGAGGTGTAGAATGTCGCAAGCCCGTAGATCACGCCATTGCTTGACAGCTTGGCAATCGCGCCGGCGAGCGCGATGATCGTCGCGATGACGATCGAAATGGCCGAGATATAGAGCGTGGTGACGACGCCCTGCGAAATGAGGAAGCCGATCTTCTTGGCGATGAAGGCAAAGGACAGATCGAAGGAATAGAAGAACAGCATCAGCAACGCGAAGAGCTCGAGCCAGACGGCCACGATCTGCTGGCGCCGTGAAAGCTGGCGCAACGCCTTCCAGTTCGCGGCGAGTATCAGCGCGATCAGCAGTGCCGAGACGAGCCGGCCGATACCCGGATTGGCTTTGACCCACTCCGCCGACGACGGCAGCAGATGGCCCATCCACGCCGGGCTCACCCCAAGGGCATAGAGGGCCACTACCACGAAGGCGAGGATCAGCAGGCTCCCGACCCTGCGCGCGGTTTCGGGATAGGAGAGTATCAGCCGACCGATCATGTTTCGTCCTTTCCCGTGTCAGACGTTCAGGCTGCGCGCTCGCGCCACCAGTCCTGTGCCTGAAGCTTCCAGTAAGTGAGTTGCGCCACCGCAAGCCCCGCAAGGCCGCCGGCCCATACGAGGCCGAAAGGCTCGTAGAGCCGGTAGCGATCGCTGGCGCCGAGAATGCCTTCGGCAATCACCTTGCCGCCGATCGCCGTGGTGTTCAGCCCGTGCCCGCCGAATGCGGTGCAATACCAGACACCCGGGCTCATGCGGCCGATCTGGGGCATCAGGTGGCGGGCATAGGACATGAGGCCCGACCAGGCGAGTTCCGTTTTAAGGCCGGCGAGCTGCGGATAGGTGCCGACCATCTCCGCACGCAGCTCCTTGACGAGACCGGCCGTCGAGGCGGCATGCGTGGTGATGCGTCCACCCCAGAGAAGCCGGCGGCCATCGTCGATGACGCGGTAATAATCCCCTGCCCTGCGGTTGTCGCCGATGGCGTCGCGCGTGGCGATGGCCGACGCGATCAGCTCCGGCGCCTCTTCGCTGACCATGACATACGTCGCGATCGGCAGGAAGGAGCGCTTCAGCCTGCCGTTGAGGCCGCCCGTATAGCCGCCCGTCGTAAACACGACGTCCCGCGCCCGCACCTCGCCGCCTGCGGTTTTCACCCGCTTTTCGGGTCCGGAAAGCGCCGTCGCCGTTGCGGGAGATTGTTCGAAGATCAACCCGCCGAGACGCTCGATCTCGCGTGCGATCCCGCGCAGGTAGTTCAGGGGATGGATGTGAAAGGCGTTCGGATTGCGCAGCGCCTGAAAATAGCGCTCCGACTTCAGGACTGACCGAACGGCGTCGCGGTCCATATATTCGAGTTCATAGCCGTAGTCGTGTCGGGTCTGATCGGCATAGGCCTTGAGACTTGCAGCATCGTCGTAGCGCAGCACGCTCATGAGGCCGGGCACAGGTTTGGCATCGTCGATGCCGAGCGCCCTGATATTGTCGCGAACGAAATCCACACCCTCGATGGAAAGCATGTGGAGCTTGCGTGCCGTTTCCTTGCCCGCGATCCGGGCGATATCGTCGCCATCAGTCGCATAGCCGGCGCTGACAAAGCCGCCGTTGCGTCCCGACGCGCCGAAGCCGACGCTTTCGGCCTCCAGCACCGCGACGCGCTTGCCGGCCCGTGCGAGTTGCAGGGCGGTCGACAGACCGGCCAGGCCCCCACCGATGATGACCGCGTCGCATTCGACCGTGCCCGAAAGGGCCGGGCGCGTCGCGCCGTCCGCCATGGTTCTCTTGTAATAGGTGTCCGGATAGGCCATCGGCATGCTCCCCCTGGAAATGAATGGCGCGGACGAAGACCGCCCGCGCCGGCCTTGCCTCAGTCGGCGCTGTAATCCTTGCCGTACCACTTGGTGGTCAGCTGGCCCAGCGTCCCGTCCTTCTTCATTTCCTCGATGATCCCGCCGACCTTCGCGGTCCATTCCGGGTCGACCTTCTCCGCGATGACGACCAGCGGCTCACGGAAGGCATATTCCCCTTCGAGGATCTTGACCGGATAACCGTTCTTGATGGCGTTCATCGCCGTCTGTTCCGGCGCGATGACGGCGTCGAGGCGAACGCCCGCGCCAAGGCGCAGATCGTCGAAGGGCAGCATGGAATCCGCGAAGGTGCGGATCTCGCCCGTTTCCAGCTTGTACTCCACAGGCGGAAGGCCGGGCGCATCGATCTCGAGGCGGCGGTTGATGAAGTCTTCGGACGTCGTCGCGGTCTCGACACCGATGACCTTACCGTTCAGGTCGTTGACGGACTTGGCCTCGCTGTCCTTGTGCACGACATAGACATAGGGGCTGTAATAATAGATCCCGACGAAGTCGATGACCTGCGCGCGTGCCTTGGTGGGCGTGACCGAGCCGACGCCGAGGTCGTACCGACCCTGCCAGCGGCCCCCCGTCAATGTCTGCCAGTCCGGCGTATCGAAGCTCACCTCGACGCCGAGGCGCTTGGCGATCTCGCGCGACACGTCGATGTCGAAGCCGACCATCTCGTTGTTGTCGTCGAGGTAACTCTGGGGTGGCCAGCCGCTGTTCGTGGCGACAACCATCGCCTTCTTTTCCATGACGCGGTCGAGCGTTTCTCCGGCCTGTGCCGATACCGCAGCCGCCAGGAACGCGGCGCCGGCGGCAAATCGCATGAAGAGCGTTTTCATATGGTCCTCCTTCGGTAGGTCAGCCTTGATCCCCATTATTATGTAAGATGTCTGACAACGAAATCTGTCAGCGCACGGCTTTCTGTGTCAAGCGTGAAGCGACCGGAACCTCATGAAACAATAAGATCACGTCATAGGTTTTGGTGATGGGGTGATGATCGAGGTGCTGGCGGCTAAGCGGCGCGCCCGCACCTGTAAACACACGATCCGGCGAGCGAACCGTCCTACGCAAATGCGTTCCCGCCTTGAAGCCCGCAAGATAATTTCTCACGCAGGTTTATTTAATCAACCGTACCCGATTCGCCATATCAGACCTTCCTTGCCGATGGTCAAAACCGTAGTTGGGGTTACTCGCGTTCTCGCGAGCTTCCCCGCGTCACCGGGAGCCAAACCGTGGCGCTTGCTGCCCCGCTTCGTGCGGGGCTTTTTTTCACCGCATATCCTCCGCGAAAAGATGCGCCGCCGCCTCACCGAGTGTGAAATGCGTGCGCATTGTGCGGCCATCCCGCTTTTCGATATGCAGCAATCCTTCGCGTTGTGCGAGGCCGTTGACCGCGCGCAGCACCAGCGCATGCTCGATGTCGAGCAGCCGCGAAAAGGTGCGGCTGTCGCGGGCAATATCGGCGTGGGCGGCGACAAGAAGTCCGGCCTCGAGCGCGGTCAGGCCAGGATCTCTTTGCTGCAACTGCCCGACTGCCGCAAGGAAGTCGTCCGCATCGGGTGCCGCGGCGCTCACGCCGCCCGCTTGCGGAACGTCACCATGATCGACTTGGAGGTCGGCGTGTCGCTCTCCTCGCCGGCGCTGGCGAGCGGCACGAGCACGTTCAGTTCCGGATAATACCCGGCAATGCTGCCGCGCGGGATATCGTAGGGCACGAAGCGGAAATCGGCGGCGATACGCTCGACGCCATCGTCATGATCACCGACGACGTCCACACGTTCGCCGGCTTCGGCCCCAATGGCCTTCAGGTCTTCCGGATGGATGAAGATCACCTGGCGTTCGCCATAGACGCCGCGATAGCGATCGTCGAGGCCATAGACCGTGGTGTTGTACTGGTCGTGCGACCGGAAGGTCTGCAGCGCATAGCGTCCGCCGCCGCGCTTGGCGCGCTGGTGCACCGTCTCCGAGGGCAGCGGGCCGGTGAAGAAGGTCGCCTTGCCGGCCGGCGTGCTCCACTCGCGGTGGGCCGCCGTGTTGCGCAGGTGAAAGCCGCGCGGCTTGCGCAGACGCTTGTTGTAGTCTTCGAACCCCGGAATGGTTGCCTCGATATGGTCGCGGATCCGGTCGTAGTCGTCGGCGAGCGCCCGCCAGTCGACGACGCCGTCGCCGACGGTCGCCGCCGCGATGCCGGCAATGATCGCGACTTCGGACAGCAGATGCGGCGAGGCCGGGCGATTGATGCCCGCCGAGCCGTGCACCATGCTCATGGAGTCCTCGACGCTGATCAGCTGCGATTGGCCGGCTGAGTTGAGGTCCATTTCCGTGCGGCCCAGGCAGGGCAGGATATAGGACACTTCGCCCGGCATCAGGTGCGAGTGATTGGGCTTGGTGGCGATGTTGACCGTGAGCTTGAGGCCACTCAGAGCTTTCTCGACGAGGGCGCTGTCGGGTGTCGCGCGCGCGAAATTGCCGCCAAGGCCGATAAAGACCTGCGCCGACCCGTCCAGCATGGCGCCGATGGCGGACAGCACATTGTGCCCGTCCTTGCGCGGTACCGTGAAACCGAAATGTGTCTCCAGCGCATCGAGAAAAGCCTTCGGCGGCTTCTCGTTGATGCCGACGGTGCGGTCGCCCTGAACGTTGGAATGGCCGCGCACCGGGCAGAGGCCGGCCCCGGGCCGGCCGATATTGCCGCGCAGGAACATGAAGTTGGCAATCTCGCGGATCGTCGCAACGGAATGGATATGTTGCGTGACACCCATCGCCCAGGTGCAGATCACCCGGTCGGCCTTCATATAGACCTCGGCTGCCCGTTCGATCTCGGCACGCGTGAGGCCCGATTGATCCTCGATCGCGTCCCAGCCCGTCGCATCGACCGCCGCGCGGTAGGCGGCAAAATCGGCGCAGTGCTCGGCAAGGAAAGCGTGGTCGAGAACGGAAGGAAGACCGGCGGCAACCGCCGCATCTTCGGCCGCCAGCACGACCTTTGCCATGCCGCGCACGGCGGCCATGTCGCCGCCAAGCTGCGGCTGGAAATAGTGGCTGGCGATGTCCGTCGCCCCGCCGCGCAGCATCTCGATCTTGTCCTGCGGGTCGGAGAAGCGCTCAAGCCCGCGTTCGCGGATCGGATTGAAGACGACGATGCGCGCGCCGCGCATGGCCGCACGGCGCAGGTCGCCCAGCATGCGGGGATGGTTGGTGCCGGGGTTCTGGCCGATCACGAAAATCGCATCCGCCGCTTCGAAATCCTCCAGCAGGACCGTGCCCTTGCCGACGCCGATCGCCTGCTTCAGGCCGACGCCGCTCGCCTCGTGGCACATGTTCGAGCAGTCGGGGAAATTGTTGGTCCCGTAGATGCGCACGAAAAGCTGATAGAGATAGGCCGCCTCGTTGCTGGCGCGGCCGGATGTGTAGAATTCGGCGCGATCCGGGCTATCGAGCCCCTTGAGAATGCCGCCGATCTCCGCAAAGGCCTCGTCCCAGGCCACCGGCAGATATTTGTCGCTTGCCGCATCATAGCGCATCGGATGCGTCAGCCGCCCGTTTCGCTCCAGCTCGTAATCGCTGAGCTTGCGCAGTTCGGAAACGGTGCTGGCGGCGAAAAAGGCCGGCGTCGCCCGCTTTTCGGTCGATTCCCACGCGACGGCCTTCACGCCATTCTCGCAGAACTCGAACGAGGAGCCATGGGCGGGATCGCCCCAGGCGCAGCCCGGGCAATCGAAGCCGTCGGGCTGGTTGGCCTTCAGCAGGGTGCGTGCCCCGGAGATCGGCATGCCGCTCTCCAGAAGACGTTTGCCGCAGCTCTTCAGCGCTCCCCAGCCACCAGCCGCGGAGGATTTCTTACCGATAAAGGGTGTGTCCATGGCCGCGATATTTGCGATCCGTCAGGAATGATCAAGGGGACGGTTCGTATGGCTTGATAGGCAACGCCTATCAAGCGGGATGGAGAGCGCTGCCCGCGCCGGACATGGCCCGCATCGGCCCGTTCGCCTTCCAAACAAAAACGCCGCGGAGGTTGTCCGCGGCGTTTTCGATGCGACGATCGTTCGATCAGGCGAGATCGAAACGGTCGGCGTTCATGACCTTGTTCCAGGCAGCGACGAAGTCGCGCACGAATTTCTCGCGGGCGTCGGACGAGCCGTAGACTTCGGCAAGTGCACGCAGCTGGGCATGCGAACCGAAGATCAGGTCGACGCGGGTGCCGGTCCACTTGACCTCGTTCGTCTTGCGATCGCGGCCTTCGTAGACGCCGTTCTGGCCCGCGAGCGGGGCCCAGACCGTGCCCATGTCGAGCAGGTTCACGAAGAAGTCGTTCGTCAGGGTTTCCGGGCGGTGCGTGAAGACGCCATGCTCCGGCGCACCGGTCTTCAGCACGCGCAGGCCGCCGAGCAGCACCGTCAGTTCCGGTGCGGTCAGCGTCAGGAGCTGAGCCCGATCGATGAGGGCTTCTTCTGCCTTGAGGAACTGCTTGCGGTTGGCGTTCACATAGTTGCGGAAGCCATCGGCACGCGGCTCGAGCGCAGCGAAGGAGGCCGCATCCGTCTGTTCGGCAGACGCATCCATACGGCCGGGCGTGAAAGGCACGGTCACGTCGTGGCCGCCATCCTTCGCCGCCTTCTCGACACCCGCGCCACCGGCGAGCACGATAAGGTCGGCAAGCGAGATCTTCTTGCCGCCGGTCTGGGCTGCATTGAAGTCCGACTGGATGCCTTCGAGAACGCCGAGCACGCGGGCAAGCTGTTCCGGCTGGTTGGCTTCCCAATCCTTCTGCGGAGCCAGGCGGATGCGTGCGCCATTGGCGCCGCCGCGCTTGTCGGAACCGCGGAAGGTCGAGGCCGAAGCCCAGGCGGTGGACACCAGTTCCTGCACCGAAAGACCGGAGGCCAGAACCTTGGCCTTGAGATCCGCGATATCCTTCTCGTCGACCAGCGGATGGTCGACAGCGGGGATGACATCCTGCCAGATCAGGTCTTCAGCCGGCACTTCCGGACCGAGGTAACGGGCCTTGGGGCCCATATCGCGGTGGGTGAGCTTGAACCAGGCGCGCGCAAAGGCATCGGCGAACTGGTCCGGGTTCTCCAGGAAGCGGCGGGAGATCTTCTCGTATTCCGGGTCGAAGCGCAGCGCGAGGTCCGAGGTGAGCATGCGCGGCAGGTGCTTCTTGTTCGGATCGAACGCGTCCGGGATCGTGGCACCGGCGCCCTTGGCGACCCACTGGTGCGCGCCAGCCGGGCTCTTTTCCAGTTCCCACTCGTAGCCGAACAGGTTCCAGAAGAAGTTGTTGCTCCACTTGGTCGGCGTCGAGGTCCAGGTGACTTCCAGACCGCTGCCGATCGCATCCTTGCCGACGCCGGAATTGAACGTGCTCTTCCAGCCGAGACCCTGTGCTTCCAGCTCGCCGCCTTCGGGATCGATGCCGACGAAAGAGGCATCGCCCGCGCCGTGGGTCTTGCCGAAGGTATGGCCGCCGGCGATGAGCGCGACGGTCTCTTCGTCGTTCATGGCCATGCGGGCGAAGGTGGCACGGATATCGCGCGCCGATGCGAGCGGGTCCGGGTTGCCGTTCGGGCCTTCCGGGTTGACGTAGATCAGGCCCATCTGGACGGCGCCGAGGGGTTCTGCCAGTTCGCGCTCGCCGCTATAGCGCTCGTCGCCGAGCCAGGTGCCTTCCGGGCCCCAATACAGCTCTTCGGGCTCCCAGACGTCGGCGCGGCCGCCGGCGAAACCAAAAGTCTTGAAGCCCATGGATTCGAGCGCAACGTTGCCGGTCAGGATGAGCAGGTCGGCCCAGGAGATCTYGTTGCCGTACTTCTGCTTGATCGGCCAGAGAAGGCGGCGGGCCTTGTCGAGGTTGACGTTGTCAGGCCACGAATTGAGCGGCGCAAAGCGCTGCTGGCCCATGCCCGCACCGCCACGGCCGTCGGTGATGCGGTAGGTGCCGGCAGAGTGCCAGGCCATGCGGATGAAGAGGCCGCCGTAATGACCGAAGTCCGCCGGCCACCATTCCTGCGAATCCGTCATCAGCGCATGGAGGTCCTGCTTCAGCGCGTCCAGGTCGAGCTTCTTGAATTCCTCGGCATAATTGAAGGCCTCGCCCATCGGGTCCGACAGGGTGGAATGCGTGTGCAGCACCTGGACATCCAGCTGGTCCGGCCACCAGTCGCGGTTGGAGCGACCCTTCGTGACGGAATGCGCGACGGGACACTTGCCCGCGGTGTCGGTTTTCTGGTCCATGATGGTCTCCTGTTCGTCAAATGCCCAGTGATCGGCGGAAAGCACAAAACGACCTTAGCCGCCTTGCATGACGGCAAACAGATCGCCGCGCCTTCGTTGCCTCCTTCATAGCCGACTGATGCGATAAATTTAAGTTGGATTTACTGATTATCCCGATAAGATATTCTTATGGCGAACTTGACCCTGAAACAGCTGCGATATTTCGAGGCGTTGACCCGGCATGGCCGGTTTCGCCTAGCCGCCGATGCCTGCGCGATTTCCCAGCCCGCGCTGTCCATGCAGATCAGGGAACTGGAGGACCAGCTCGGCAACGACCTTTTCGAGCGCACCGCGCGCGATGCGAAGCTGACAGCCTTCGGCGAGATCTTCGCCCACCGGGTCCGCGAAATCTTGCGCGCCGTAGATGAATTGGGCGAGCTCGCCCGCGCCGCGCGCAACCCGTTCCTCGCACGCCTGCGCATCGGCATCATCCCGACGGTTGCCCCCTATCTGCTGCCTGTCGTCATCAACGAACTCAACCGCACCTTCGAGGGTATCCAGATCGATGTGCGCGAGACCCAGACTGCACGCCTCATACAGGAGCTGGCACAGGGCGAATTGGACATGGCCATCGTGGCCCTGCCGGTCTCCGAGCCCTCGTTGACGGAGTTCAAGCTCTTCGACGAGGATTTCGTGCTCGTCCGGCGGCACGAGGACGCGGGAAAACCCGTGCCCGAGCGCGATGCACTGCGCGAAATGCGGCTGCTGCTGCTGGAGGAAGGCCATTGCTTCCGTGAGCAGGCGCTCTCCTTCTGCCGGATCGGCTCCGCCCGTCCGCGTGAAATCATGGAAGGCAGTTCCCTTTCCACGCTGGTCCAGATGGTGGGGGCAGGCATCGGCATCACCCTGATCCCCGAAATGGCCGTTCCGGTCGAAACGCGGTCGGCGCAGGTTTCCATCGCCCGCTTCCCCGCCCCTTCGCCATCACGCACCATCGGCATGATCTGGCGCAACGCGACACCGCTCGTCCGCCAGCTCCGGCAGATTGCCGATGTCATCCACGCCTGCACCGCGCCCATGCGCGAACAAGCAGAAAGTGGCACCGGCCGGTCTTAGGCGAACGGGTAAAAGCTGCGGTCTTCCAGGGACATCCAAAGGCCCCACAAGAATACCTGAAGGCAAAAAGACAGGCTCAGGCAAGCTCATCCACGTATGGAGAAGCCTGCCTAGTTGTGGAATCGCGCGTTCTTTTCGCTATTATTTTCAGGATTTTGCTCATGACGTCGGTCGTTTCATCACTCACCATCAACCAGATCCGGCAGCTGAAGCCGGATGTGATCCGGGAGTGGACGACGGAAGACGTGGCCTCGCTTTCGACTGGCCAGCTGGGCGCGCTTTCCTCCGCGCAAGTCGCCGCGCTGGAAGCGGAAGACATCGGCGTGCTGGGCGCGCGCATCAGCGCGATCTCGCGCGGTGCCATTCTCGGCCTGTCGCTGGAACATATCGGCGTCCTCGAGAAATTCGCGATCGAAAGCCTGACGACCGGTCAGGTCGGCGCGCTGTCGACAGCCCAGCTCGGTGCCTTGACGAGCGAACAGGCCGAGGCCTTGACGCCCGGCCAGATCAACATGCTGAGCGCCGCGCAACTCGCCGCGCTCGGTCCCGAGGAAGTCGCGACCTTCTCCACCGAGGACATGGCGGCGATCAGCTACAAGTCGGTTCAGGGGCTCAGCCCCGCGGCAATCGCCGCGCTCTCCACCGACCAGATCGCATCGCTTACGCCCCTTTCGCTGGCCGGGCTCACATCCGCGCAGGCCGCGGCGCTCACTGCGGAGCAGATCGAGGCGCTTTCCATCGAGCAGGTCGCCCTTCTGAAGCCCGCTCAGATCGCAGCACTCGGCCCGGATGCCATCCAGGCATTCTCCGCCGAACAGATTGCCGCGCTCAACACTGGCGCGGTCGGCGGCCTGACGACCGCACAGATCAAGCTTCTGGACACCGACCGGATCGAGGCCTTCACGACGGCGCAGGTCCGGGCGCTCACCGCCCAGCAGCTCGCCGCCATCGGCCCGGCCGGCATCGTCACCTTCTCTCCCGCCGACATGGCCGCGATCTCGGCCAAGTCGATCGCCGGCTTGAGCCCTGACATGATCGCCGCGCTGGACGGCGAGCAGATCGCGGCCCTCGACCCGAAAACCATTGCAGGCATGACGGCCGCCCAGGCCGCGGCACTCACACCCGATCAGATCGGCGAGTTTACCCCCGCGCAGGCCCGCGCCCTGACCGCAACCCACCTCGGCGCCTTCTCGGCCGAAAGCCTTGCGGCACTGTCGAGCGAAAGCATCGCCGCCCTGTCGAACCAGGCGATCAAGGGTATCAGCACGACCGCAATCGCAGGACTGGACGGCGAGGTCGCGACGCTTGTGGAGTCGCTGAGCGCAAGCCAGATCAGCGCGCTCGACGCAAAACAGATCACGGCCCTCGGCGCGCAAGGTCTGCGCTGGTTCACGCCCGCCCAGATAGCCGCCATAAGCCCGGCAGGCGTCAAGGGACTGACGGCGAATCAGATCGCCGAGCTCGATAGCGACCAGGCCGCGGCCTTCACGCCCGGCCAGATCAAGCTCTTCGCGGCGAACCAGATCGGCGCGTTCGACAGTCTTTCCATCGCCGCCTTCTCGCTGGAAGATATCGCGGCCATCGCCGGCAACGCCATCGGCGGTCTCAGCACGGATGCTATCGAAGGCCTGACGCCGGCGCAGATTGCAGCCCTCAGCCCGAAGGCCATCGCCGGCCTGACCGCACAGCAGATCGCGGCCCTTTCGCCCGAACAGGCAGCGGCTCTCACGCCCGCCCAGGTGAAGGCGATGACGCCGACCCAGGTTGGCGCACTTTCGCCCGAAGCCATTGCCGCTTTCTCTCCAGCCAAGATCGCGGCCATTCCGACCAACGCCATCGGCAGCCTGAGCAAGGAAACGCTCGCAGCTCTCGACAGCGCCCAGATCGCGGCAATGACGGGCGCGCAGATCGGTGCGCTGAAGCCTGCCCAGGTCGCCGTGCTCGATGTCGAGGTCCTTTCGCCGGCCCAGATCCGCTTCATGACCGCGCAGCAGCTGGCGGCGCTCAGCGCCGAAGCGCTGTCGACCTTCTCTGCCGAAGACATGGCCGCCATCACCAACAAGGCGATCACCGGCATCAGCAGCGCCGCAATCGCCGGTCTGCCGGCCGGCCACATCGCCGCGCTCAGCACCGCCGTCCTTGCCAGCCTGACCACGACGCAGATGCGCGGCGTCACGAGCGAACAGCTGCTTGCGCTGTCCACCGGACAGATTGCCGGCCTCAATGCGGGGCAGATCTCCGCCATTTCGTCCAGTGCGCTGCTCGAACTTTCGCCTGCACAGTTCGGCGCCATAAACGGCAAGGCGGTGGCTGGTCTTTCCACATCAGCGCTCGCGGCCCTGTCGACGGACCAGATCGCCTCGCTCAGCTCGGGTGTCATCGCCGGGTTGACCACGCAACAGATCGCGGCCCTCAGCCCGGGCCAGATCGAGGCACTCACGCCGACCCAGGTCCGCGCCCTGAGTGCCAAACAGCTGACCGCGCTCGGTTCGGCCGGCATCGCAACCTTCTCGACCGACGACATCGCAGCAATCAACGCGAAGGCGATACCCGGACTGTCCAGCTCTGCCTTCGCCGAACTGACATCCAGCCAACTCGCCGCCCTCACCACCGCACAGATCGCCGCCCTGCTTCCCGCGCAGATCAGCGCCGCCAGCGAAGGCTTCTTTGCCGGGCTGACACCCGCACAAGTCGCCGTCCTCGGCACGGGGATCATCGCCAGCCTCAAGCCCGAGCAGATCGAGGCCATGACGACCGCGCAGGTCGAGGCGCTCACGCCGACCCAGGTCCGCGTCATGAACTCCGCCCAACTCGCCGCGCTCGGGCCCGAGGAACTCGCAACGTTCTCGACCGCCGATATCGCGGCGATCAGCAACAAGGCCATCTCAGGCCTGACGGCCAGTGCGCTGGCCGGCCTCACCACGGAGCAGACGGTGGCCCTCAGCCGCTCGGCGCTTTCAGGCCTCACCGCCGAGCAGGTCGAAGCCCTGTCGACGGCCCAGATCGGCGCGCTCACAACGACGCAGATCGGCGGGCTCACCTCCGCACAGATCGCAGCACTCGAACTCCAGGACCTCCAGGCCCTGACGCCCGCGCAGATAACGGCGATCGGCGGCAGCGCCCTCAAGGGGCTCGGCACGGACCTCCTGGCGGGCCTGTCTTCGGCCCAGCTCGCCGCGCTTACCACCAGCGCCGTCGCGAGCCTCACCAGCGTCCAGGTGGAGGCCCTGACATCCCAGCAGATCGGCCTGCTGTCCTCCAGCCAGGTCAAGGCGCTGACATCCGCACAGCTGGGCGCGCTCGGCAGCAATGTATCGGCCCTCACCCCCGCCCAGATCGCCAGCCTCAGCGCCGCCGCCATTGCGGGTCTCGCGACCGACCAGATTTCCGCCTTGCAATCGGGCCAGTTGGCCGCGCTGACGCCAGCCCAGATCGGTTCGCTGTCTTCGAGCCAGGTCGCGGCACTGGGCAGCGACAACCTGGCCAACCTGACGACAGCGCAGATCGCCGCCATCAGCGCGGGCGGCATTTCCGGCCTGACGTCAGCCCAGATCAATGCGCTCGGTGCCGGGCAGATCGCGGCGCTCACCGCCAAGCAGATGGCGGGCCTGACCTCGACGCAGATCCCGGCCTTCAGCACCGCAAAGATCGCAGCGCTCACCACGGCGCAGATTGCCGGTCTCAATGCCGGCAGCATCTCCGGTTTCACGACCCAGCAGCTCGCCGTGCTGAACATCGCCCAGGCAGAGGCCCTGACGAGCGCGCAGGTGGGAACGCTGAGCTCCGAACAGATCGCGCAGTTCGGCACCGACAGCATCGCCGCCTTCTCCACGAAGGACATCTCGATGATCACGGCGGGCGCCATCGCCGGCCTCACCACCGCAACCCTCGCCTCGCTTTCGACGGCACAGATCGCCGCGCTCAGCCCCGCAGCCGTCGGCGCGCTCAGCACACGCCAGATCGATGCCCTGAGCAGCGGACAGGTACAGGCACTGACCCGCACGCAGATTGCCGCGATGAGCTCGGCGCAGATCGCCGCGCTCGGCCCTGACGACATCGCCACCTTCTCCGTCCAGAAAATGGGCGCGATCAGCGCGGGCGCGATGGCCGGCCTTTCGACGGACGCGCTCGGCGCGCTTTCGACTGCGCAGATAGCAGGCTTCAGCACGGCCGGCATCAGCGGCATGACGACGAAGCAGATTTCCGCGCTGAGCCTGGCACAGGCGGAGGCGCTTTCCACCACGCAAATCGGCAGCCTGTCCTCCACGCAGCTTGCCGCCTTCACGACGGACAAGATCGCCACCTTCACGACGCGCGAGATCGCCGCCATCGGCGCAACGGCCGTCGGCGGCCTTTCAAGCGACATCATAGCCTCGCTTTCGACGGCCCATATCGCGGCGCTGAGCACAGCGGCGATCAGCGGGCTGCAGCCGCGCCAGATCGCGGCCTTGACCAGCACGCAGCTCGATGCGCTGCGGCCGGACCAGGTGCGCATCCTCGATGCGCGCCAGATCGCCTCGCTCGGGCCGGAATATATCGCGTCGCTGACGCCCGCGCAGATCGCCGCCCTTGGCACTGCTGCCATTGCGGGCCTTTCGACCGAACAGGTCGCCGCACTTTCGACGGCCCAGGCCGAAGCGTTGGCGCCGGCGCAGATCGCAGCCTTCACCTCCCGCCAGATCGCGGCGCTGAGTGCCGAACAGCTCGACACCTTCTCGCTGGCCGACATGGCGGCCATCAGTTCCACCGCCATGGCCGGCCTGTCGACAGGTATGCTGGCGTCGCTCTCCACGGGCCAGATCGCAGCCCTTGGCCCCGCCGGGCTTTCGGGAATGACCAGCGCGCAGATCGGCGCCCTCAGCCCCGCGCAGCTCGAAGCCCTGACAACGGCGCAGATCGGTGCTCTCGGCTCCCGGCAGATCGCCGCGCTGACGCCGCAGAACCTCGCGGGCTTCTCGTCTGCGCAGATCGCCGCGCTCAGCGCCGGCGCGATCCCGGGCCTCACCGCGGCGCAGATCGCCGGCCTCTCCAGCGCACAGGCCGAGGCGCTCACCAGCGCGCAGATCGCGGCGCTCGGATCTGCCCAGATCTCCGCCTTCAGCGCCGAGAATATCGGCACCTTCACGACGGCCGAGATCGCGTCTATCGGCTCATGGGCTGTCGCCGGGTTGCCGACGGCCGTTATCGCGGCCCTTCCGGCAGGCCACATCGCCGCCCTCAACGCGGCGGGCCTTACCGCCGCGCAGGTGTCTTCGCTCAGCGCCAGCCAGTTCGAGGCGCTGACAAATCTTCAGCTCGCCGCGCTCGGCTCCACGCAGATTGCGGCCTTCGGCACGGCGGGCATTGCCGCGCTTTCGCCCGCGCAGATCGCCGCTCTCAGCACGGCCGCCGTCGCCGCCCTCAGCACCGCACAGATCGGCGCGCTCTCGACCGGGCAGGCCGAGGCGCTGACGCCGACACAGGTCGGTGCGCTGACCTCACAGCAGATCGCGGCCTTCAGTGCTGACGATCTCTCGCTTTTCTCGACGGCCGATATCGCCGCACTCGGCTCGCGGGCCGTCCTCGGCCTGTCGACCGCCACGCTGGCGACGCTTACCACAGCCCAGATCGCCGCTCTCAGCACGGCCGGCATCTCCGGCCTGTCGAGCGCGCAGATCAATGCCCTCACCGAGGAGCAGATCGAGGCCCTGACCGCCACACAGATCGGTGCGCTCTCCTCCAAGCAGATCGCCGTCCTCGATGCCGCCGACATCGCCTTGTTCACCACGGCGGAAATCGCCGCCATCGGCTCGGCGGCCATTGCGGGCCTGGCGGCGGCCATCATCGCCGGTTTCTCGCCCGAACAGATTTCGGCGATCAGCCCCGCCGGCATCGGTGGCCTTTCCACAAGCCAGATTGCCGCGCTCGGCTCGACGCAGATCACCGGTCTTTCCACCCAGCAGATCGCAGCCCTCGGCTCCAAGCAGATCGCAGCCCTCGGCGCGGCCGATATCGCGGCACTTACCCCCGGCCAGCTTGCCGCCATCAGCCCTGCCGGTCTTGCCGGGCTCACTGGCCCGCAGGCCGCAGGCCTGAGCTTCGAACAGGCCGAAGCCCTGTCCGCCAGCCAGATTGCGACGCTCGGTTCCGCCGCACTCGGCAGCCTGTCGAGTGCGGCCCTTGATACGCTTTCGACGGACAAGCTCGCCGCCATCGGATCGGCGGCCATCAAGGGCCTGCCGTCCTCATACCTGGCGACGCTGGAAACCGCCGAAATCGCCGCATTGAGCACAGGCGCCATTTCCGGCCTCAGCAGCGCGCAGGTCGCCGCGCTCTCGACGCAACAGGTCGAGGCCTTGTCGGCAGCGCAGATCGCCGCCCTCAGCTCGCCCGGCACGGCCGGCCTGACGCCCGCGCATATGGAAACCATCTCGACGGAAGAACTGGCGTCGATGAGTTCGTCGGCGATAAGGGGCCTGACGACGGCCGTCATCGGCGCGCTGTCGAGCGAAAGCGTGGCAGCCTTGCGCAAGGAGCAGATCGCCGCCCTCACCTACGGCCAGATGGGCGCCATGAGCACCAGCCAGGTCGCGACCCTCTCGACGGAGCAGGCCGGCGCGCTGACCGCCACGCAGACGGCAGCACTTGGCCCGGCAGCCCTCGCGGCCTTCCCGATCGACAACATCGTCGCGCTGGGGACCAACGCCATCTCGGGGCTGAGCACGGCGGCGCTTGCCGGGCTGACGCCGGAGCAGGCGAATGCCTTCACCCCCGGCCAGCTCGCCGCAATGAGCCAGTCGCAGATCGACGCGCTGCCGCGTGGGCCGGGGGCCTCGCCGTCTAGCTTCCGCACCGCTGCGGAAGACACCGGCGCGCCGCAGGATACCCAGTCCCAACCCGAGACGGCGGTTGAAACGGGCGGCCAGCAGGATGATATCGCGGCCTTCATCTCTTCCTATCTGGAAGTCTGAGCTTTACGCATACGAAAAGAGCCGGACGTCTCGTCCGGCTCTGTGTCATCTCCTCTTGGCGGTCGACGTTACGAGATCGCATGGCCGTCCAGTGTCGCCAAATGCCTGTAGAGCTCCGGCCGCCTGTCGCGGAACACGCCCCAGGATCGGCGCTGATGATCGATGGCGTCGAGATCGAATGTGGCGGTCAGCACCGTTTCCGTCTCCCGATCCGCCTCGGCGACCTTCGCGCCCGTGGCGTCAGCGATGAAGGACGAGCCGTAGAAGGTGATCTTCGTGCCGTGACGACCTTCTTCCGTGCCGATGCGGTTCGAGGCAATGAGCGGCATGAGGTTGGCGCCGGCGTGTCCCTGCATCACACGCTGCCAGTGCGCACTGGAATCCAGCATGGGATCGTGGGGTTCGGAGCCGATGGCCGTCGGGTAAAGCAGGATTTCTGCCCCCTGCAGGGCCATGGAGCGTGCGGATTCAGGGAACCACTGATCCCAGCAGATGCCAACACCGATGCGACCGGCGCGTGTATCCCACACCTTGAAACCGGTGTTCCCCGGCGAGAAATAGAACTTCTCGGTATAGCCGGGTCCGTCCGGAATGTGGCTTTTGCGGTAGTTGCCGAGGACGCTGCCATCGGCATCGATAATGGCCACGCTGTTGAAATGGGATTGGCCGGCACGCTCGAAGTAACTGATCGGCAGCACGACGCCGAGTTCGGCGGCAAGCTTGGCAAAATGCGCGATCAGCGCATTGCCCTCGAAGGGCTGCGCCAGCGAAAAGAAATCGTGGATCTGGTCCTGGCAGAAATACGGCGCGGCAAAGAGCTCCTGGATGAGCACGAGGTCGGCACCTTTGTCCTTCGCGTCACGGACAAGCTGCTCGGCCCGCTCGATATTGGCCTTCTCGTCCCAGATACAGGCCATCTGGGTGGCCGCGACCGTCACATTGCGCATCTGCCGATTTCCTTTGCTCGACGCCATTCTGTGCGGACAGCGCCAACGCAATTTCGCAGCGCTCCGCGCGCGCATTTAGGCAGGCCCGCGTTCCTCCGGTCAATGAGTCATTTGGGGCGTGTCGTCATGGTTCATAGATCAGCAGTGTCTCGCCGGCGTTGACATAGCCGCCCTCCTCCACCCGCCGGCGCAGACGACCGGCCCGGGCCGCGAAGACCTGCGTTTCCATCTTCATTGCCTCCATCACGGCGACAAGGTCGCCTTCCGCCACCTCCGCACCGTCTGCAACCCGGAAGGCCTGGAGGGTGCCGGTGACCGGCGCAATGATCGCGTCTTCGGCCGGAGTTGCTTTCGCAGCGGATGTCGGGCCTTGTCCCGCCCCTCCCAGACGGGCAAGCAGCATGGTCGGCAAGGCCAGCGCGACGCGTCGGCCGTCGATTTCCACATGGGTGCGGATCAGCGCCGGGTCGGCGGCCGGTTCAGGCCGCGCGGCGGCCTCCGGCATGGCCGCGAAATCCGTCTCGATCCAGCGCGTGTGGACCTTGAAGCCGTCGGTGCCGATGAAATCCGCGGTCTCGATGGCCGCGCGGTGGAACGGCAGGACGGTGGCGACACCCTCGATGCGGAACTCCCGCAAAGCGCGGCGCGCGCGGCGCAACGCCTCCTCGCGCGTGGCACCCGTCACCACCAGCTTGGCCATGAGGGAATCGAAGACGCCGGGGATGGAGGCGCCATTCGCCACGCCGCTGTCGAGCCGCACGCCCGGGCCCGACGGCGGCTCGAAGACGGTGATCGTGCCCGGCGTCGGCAGGAAGCCACGACCGGGATCCTCGGCATTGATGCGGAACTCGATGGCGTGACCGCGCGGCGCAGGCGTTTCAAGGACGGACAGGCGCTCGCCGTCTGCAATGCGGAACTGTTCGACGACGAGATCGATGCCGGTCGTTTCTTCCGTGACGGGGTGCTCGACCTGGAGGCGGGTGTTCACCTCGAGAAATGAGATAGTGCCGTCCACGCCGAGCAGGAACTCCACCGTCCCGGCGCCGGTGTAGCCGGCCGCAGCGCAGATCGCCTTCGCGGCCGCATGGATTGTTTCGCGCTGTCGTGAGGTCAGGAAAGGGGCCGGAGCTTCCTCCACGAGCTTCTGGTTTCGCCGTTGCAGCGAGCAGTCGCGGGTGCCGAGCACCACCACATTGCCATGCGTATCTGCGATGACCTGCGCCTCCACATGGCGCGGGCGGTCGAGGAACCGTTCGAGGAAACACTCGCCCCGGCCGAAAGCAGCCGTTGCCTCGCGCACGGCCGATTCGTAGAGATCGGCGATCTCGTCCATCGTCCAGGCGACCTTGAGACCTCTGCCGCCGCCGCCATGCGCCGCCTTGATGGCGACGGGCAATCCATGCTGCTTTGCAAACGCAAGGACCTCGGCAGAGGACGAAACCGGACCATCGCTGCCGGCCACGAGGGGCGCTCCGACTTGAGCGGCGATCCGGCGCGCCTCGACCTTGTCGCCGAGCGCCTCGATGACCTCGGGGTCGGGGCCGATCCAGGTGAGGCCCGCATCCAGCACGGCGCGCGCGAACTCCGCCCGCTCGGAGAGGAAGCCATAGCCGGGATGCACGGCATCCGCCCCGGAGCGCCGGGCGATGGCGATCAGCTTTTCGATATCGAGATAGCTTTCGGCCGGCCGCACCCCATCGAGACCGTAAGCCTCGTCGGCCTGGCGCACGAAGAGCGCATCCGCGTCCGGGTCCGCGTAGACCGCGACCGATTGCAGCCCGTAGTCGCGACAGGCCCGCACGATCCGGACGGCGATTTCCCCGCGATTGGCGATTAGGACTTTCTTCACGGCATGTCTCCTAACGGGTCCCGGCAATGTCGGCAAAAGGGCCGAGCGGACGGAAACGGATCTTCGCATTGACGGGGATCTGCCCCGCCAGATCGAGATGGTAGTCGGCGACGGCCCCGATCACCGGATAACCGCCCGTCAGCGGATGATCGGCGAGAAACAGCACCGGCTGGCCGCTATGCGGAACCTGGATCGCACCGGTCGCCGTGCCTTCGCTCGGCAGCTCGGCGCTATCCCTGCGTTCCAGCGGCACGTCGCCGGCCAGGCGGATACCGATGCGATTGGATTGCGGGGTGGCCTGCCAGAGCTGGTTCGTCAGCGTTTCCAACCCCTGTTGGGTGAACCAGTCGGTGCGTGGCCCAAGCACGACATCGAGCGTGACGACATCATCGGCACCCGGCAGATCGAAAGCGGCAGTCTCGTCGAGCGCGACGCTCGAAAGCCCCGCTGTCTCTTGCTTCAGCGCCAGCGCGGAGCCGGCCGTGACAATGGGAGGTCCAACCACGGCGAGCGTATCGGTCGCAGCACTGCCCAGCACCGGCGCCACCGCGAAACCGCCCCTGACCGCCAGGTAGGTGCGCATGCCCTTGCGCGGGTGACCGATGGTCACGATATCGCCGGGCTCCAGCGCGATCGGTGCATAGGTTTGGCAATCCCGGCTCATACCCGCATGATCGCGTACGGTCACCGATACGGTTGCGCCCGCAAGCGCGATCACCGCTCGCGCATTACAGGCGAAACTGAAACCGCCGAGCGTGAGTTCCAGTGCCGGCGTGTTCACGGGATTGCCAACCACGCGATTGACGGCGTTGAAGGCCGAACGGTCCAGCGCGCCGGAGGCAGACACGCCCTGCCCCGTCTGGCCGAAGCGGCCGAGATCCTGGAAAACAGCAGGGATCGGCGCGGCCAGCACGCTGAACTGCGGCCCCTCGGCGCGTCCAACCGGTACGGCGCGCGGAAGCGGTCTGGGAACATCGATGGACCTGCCGGCCGCATCCATATCGCGGAACCGGACGCGGTATCCGGGCTGCAACAGAGCACCCGGTTCGCGATCGATGTCCCACATTCTGACGGGTGTCTTGCCGATGATCTGCCAGCCGCCCGGGCTCTCCTGCGGATAGACGCCGCTGAAAGCGCCGGCAATCGCGACGGAACCGGCGGGAACGCGGGTGCGCGGGCTCTTGCGGCGCGGCACATGCAGCGCCGGATCGCCGCCGACCAGATAGCCGAATCCCGGCGCGAAACCGCAGAAGGCGACGGTGAACTCGCTCCCGGTGTGCCGGCGGATGACCTCCGCGACGCTGAGGCCCGTCAGTTCCGCGACATCGGCAAGGTCTTCGCCATCATAATGCACAGGGATCTCGACCAGATGCCGGGACGGTTCGATGCGGGCCGAAAGATCGCGCCGGCCGACCTGTTCGGCAAGCGCCGCCGGAGAAATCACCTCGGGCCGGAAACGGATCATCAGCGTACGGGCGGCCGGCACCATCTCCTCGACGCCGTCGATCGGCTCAGCCTGCAATGCCGCGAAGAGTGCGAGCGTCTCGTCGAGATCGGCAAGTTCGACGAGAACCGTGGTCAGGCTGACGGGGAGAACGCGCATCGAAGCCTCGCGAAGGCGATGTTTCAGGACAGTCCCGGCGAGGACGACGTTCAGGCCGGTTCGGCAAAGGAACGGATGGCGATGCCTTCCGCCTCGAAACGACGCCGGATTTCACGCGCGATGGCAACGGCGCCCGGGCTGTCGCCGTGCACGCAGATCGACTGCGCCTCGATCTGGATCGTGCTACCGTCGATGGCCTGAAGCGTTCCGCCGCGGGCAAGCTGCACCATCCGGTTTGCAATGACGGTCTCATCATGCAGAACCGAGCCGGCTTCGCGACGCGAGACCAGTTCGCCCTTCGGCGTATAGGCTCGGTCGGCAAAGGCCTCGGCAACGACGGAAAGGCCCGCGCGTCGGGCAAGATCAAGGATCGGGGCATTGGCGAGCCCCATCAGGATGAGCGAGGGATCGACCGCAAGAATGCCATCGATCACCGCCTGCCCCTGCCCGGCATCGTAGGCAATGCGATTGTAAAGCGCTCCGTGCGGTTTCACGTAGCGAACTGTCGTTCCCGCCGCCGCCGCGATGCCCTTCAGCGCGCCGATCTGGTAGATTACGTCGGCGGTCAGGTCTTCCGTGGTGATATCGAGATCGCGCCGTCCGAATCCGACGCGATCAGGGTAGGAAACATGGGCGCCGACCACCGCACCATTCGCTGCGGCAGCCTTCACCGTGCGATAGATGCCGGCGGGATCGCCCGCGTGGAATCCGCAGGCGATATTGGCGGAGGAGACAATGGCAAGCATCGCAGCGTCGTCACCCATCCGCCAAGCGCCGTAGCCCTCGCCGAGATCGCTGTTGAGATCCATCGCCGTCATGTTCCCTCCATGGCTATCTTTCAGATATGGAGACTTTACATGAAAGAACAAAAACATCAATATTGTTCAACAATCATTCCTTAGTGAAGAGCGACGAGCATGATGGGGCGAGGAAAAACGCAATGACAGAGGATGGGCAGGGCCTGCCGCTTGCCGACCGCCTGGCGCGGCGTATTCGCGCACTGCTGATCGCCGGAGAGCTTTCGCCCGGCCAGCGCCTGTCCGAGGCAGCATTCAGCGAGCGCTTCGACGTATCGCGCAATTCGCTGCGCGAGGCGTTCCGCCTGCTGACCAAGGACGGCCTTCTGCGCCACGAGGCCAACCGCGGCGTCTTCGTCGCGGTCCCGACCATGGCCTCCGTCATCGACATATACCGCGTGCGGCGCATGCTGGAATGTGCTGCCCTGCGCCAGGCCTGGCATCAGCATGCGGCCATCGGGGCGATGCGTGACGCGGTCGCCGAAGGACGCGAGCGGCGCGACGCCGGTGACTGGACGGGCGTCGGCAGCGCGAATATGACCTTCCACGCCGCCATCATCGATCTCGCGGACAGCACGCGCATCAGCGAGTTCTACGAGCGCATATCAGCGGAATTGCGGCTCTGTTTCGGGCTGCTGAAAGACCCGGCGCACCTGCACGCGCCCTTCGTGGACATGAACGGCGAGATCGTGACGCTGCTTGAACAGAACAAGCGCGAAGAGGCCGCCGCACAGCTCGACGCCTACCTCAACCTGGCGGAACGGACGATGCTGAAGACGCTGGAGCGCGCCTCCGAGCCATCATGACGCCGGACTAGAGCGTTTCCAGCCGAAGCGAATTCGCTTTGGCGTCGGATAATGCGGTAAAACAAAAACCTAAAGCATTTCCGGTGAACCAGAGTTCACCGGAAATGCTTTAGGACGGCCGGCGTGCCGGTATCGGCACATCCACGGCCGTATCGTCCGCCCATGTGCTGATGGTGTGAACCTCGCCTTTCGTCTCGCCCTGCAGATAACTCTCGTGGCCGGGCAGCCCCATCGGGTAGAGCGCGTCGCGGCTTGCCTCGTAGGCTGCGCTCTGATCGGTGCAGAGGCGCACGCGCATGTCCTGCGGGGCGACATCCTTGCGGTTCGCCAGGTCCTCTACGCGTGTCCCGCCGGAAAGCCGCCCCTCGAAGGCCTGGGTCATGTATTGGGCGGAGCGTTCGTTACGCTCACGCTCTGTCGTCGCCCCCAGAATGACCACCATCACCCGCTTGCCGTTTCGCGCGGCGAGCCCGACGATATTGCGGCCGGATGCGCACAGGAAGCCCGTCTTCATCCCCGTCGTGCCCGGATAGCGGGTCAGCAGCAGATTGTTGGACTTGATCTCCTTGCCGTCGATGGTGACCGACGACGCCAGGAAGAAGCGTCGGTATTCGGGAAACTGCCGGTCAACTTCCATGCCGAGGATCGCGAGGTCCCGTGCAGTCGTATAGTTGGTCTTGTCGAACAGACCGTTCGGGTTGGCGAAATGGGTGCCGGTCAACCCCAGACGCGCCGCCGCGTCATTCATGCGCTTGACGAAGGCGGCCTCGTTGGGCGCGACCGTCTCGGCGACGGCGACAGCGACGTCGTTGGCAGAGGCGGTGATCATGGCGAAAAGCGCATCCTCGAGCGTCATCGCCCGGCCGAAGGTCAGCCCGGATTCGAGGAACGCCTGCTTGGTCGCGTTGCGCGTCATGGTCACGGGCGTCGTCAGCGTCACCTCGCCCGCCTTCAGCGCTTCGAACGTCACGAAGGCCGACATCAGCTTGGTCGTCGACGCCGGATACCACGGCACGCCGGCATCCTCCTCGTACAGCACCTGATGGCTGTCGGGATCGACGACGAGAACGGGCGTGGCACTGGCGGCGCTCGCCATGAACAAGGACGCCGCCACTACCAGACATTTCCACGCTCGCCCGAGCACCGTGCTTTCCACCATGTATTCGTCTCCAGAAATCAAGCTATTCTAATGGCATGGCATCGCCTTGAAGGGCAAGATGCCGATGCGACGCACGCTCGCGCAGCGGGCGAAGCCATCCATCGCGGCCTGCATACGTCCCGTTTTCGACGAAGACGCGGCAGTGTCTTTTGCAAGCGAGCATCTGCGCCTTGACGCGGGTATGGGCGCATCATAAGGGGAATGCGACGGTTCCCGGAAGACGACTCCGAAGGGATTAATAGGGAACACGGTGCGGACGACCCAAAAGGGACCAAGACCGTGGCTGCCCCCGCAACTGTAAGCGGATTGTCGACCATCCCCGGGCCTTAAGGGCCATGCCACTGCGAAACATCGCGGGAAGGCAGATGAGCGACAGACATCCGTGAGCCAGGAGACCTGCCGTCGAACACGATCCAATCAACCGGGCGGGGATGCCTGGAAAGGAGCAGACATGTCTGACCTGAACCTTCGCCGTATGACGGCATCCACCCGCCTCGATTGGGCTTTCCGCGCGAGCTGACACTCACGTCGCCCGCTGCGCTTCGCAGCGCTCGCCTTCTCCCGGAATCGAGGTTTCCATGCGCCAGATCATCGCCACCGTTTCGTTCGCCGTCGGCCTGACCGCCCTAGCCGGTACCGGCTTCGCCGCCACCCAATATCCGCTCACCATCAACAATTGCGGCCAGCAGGTCACCTTCACCAAAGCCCCCGAAAAGATCGTCTCGATCGGCCAGGGCATGACCGAGGTCCTGTTCTCGCTCGGCCTCGCCGACAAGATCGCCGGCACCGCCGTGTGGGTCGGCCCGGTTTTGCCCGCCTATGCCGAAGCCAACGGCAAGATCAAGCGGCTTGCCGACAACGATCCGAGCTTCGAATCCGTCGTCGGCGAGGAACCGGATCTGGTAGCCGCCGAATTCGAATGGCATGTCGGCGTGCAGGGCGCGGTCGGCAAGCGCGAACAATTCGCCGATCTCGGCATCAACACTTACATCGCGCCGGCCGATTGCGTCGCCAAGATCAACACCGACGGCGGCGACGGCGTTCGCAAGGAGTTGTTCACGATGGACCTGATCTATCAGGAAATCGCCGAACTCTCCGAAATCTTCGACATCAAGGAGCGCGGCGACGCCCTGATCGCCGACCTGAAGAAGCGCGAGGCCGACGCCGTCGCCTCCATCGAGGGCGCCGCCGGCAAAAACCTTCCCGTCGTGTTCTGGTTCTCCAGCAAGGAGGTGAGCGGGGACGCCTTCATCGCCGGCAAGAACAGCGCACCGGCCTATATCCTCAAGACGATCGGCGCGAAGAACGTCGTCACCACCGAAGAGGAATGGCCGCTGGTGGGCTGGGAAACCATCTCCCAGGCAAATCCCGCCGTCATCGTGCTTGCAACGATGGATCGCCGCCGCTATGCGGCCGACGACCCGCAGACGAAGATCGACTTCCTTGAGAACGACCCCGTCACCAGGGAACTCGATGCGGTGAAGACCAAGCGCTTCGTCATGATGGATGCCCAGTCGATGAACCCGACGATCCGTACGATCGACGGTATCGAGACGCTGGCTGCCGGCATCAAGTCCTTCGGCCTGTCGCAGTGAGGGCTGCCGTATCCAGACAACATCGCTGGTGGGCGCTTGTAGCGCTCACCGTTGTCGCCGTCGTCCTGCTCGCGATCATGATCAGCCTCGCCGTCGCGATCGGCGAGATCGCCATTCCCCTGTCCACGACGGCCAGAGCGGTGTCGAACCGGATCTTCGGCACGTCCTTCGAACTCAACCGCATTCATCAGGGTATCGTCTGGGATTACCGGCTCAGCCGCGCGCTCGTTGCCGCAAGCGCCGGCGCGTCGCTTGCCCTGTGCGGCGTCGTGCTCCAGGCAATGCTGCGCAATCCGCTCGCCGAACCCTATGTGCTCGGCATCTCGGCGGGCGCCTCGACGGGCGCTGTCTGCGTCATGATCCTCGGCCTCGGCTACGGCGCGCTGACCCTTTCGGGCGGCGCCTTCATCGGCGCGATCGTCGCCTTCCTGCTCGTTGGTGTCCTTGCGGCCGGTGCCGGCCGCTCGAGCGAGCGCATCATTCTGTGCGGTGTCGCCGGCTCCCAACTCTTCAACGCACTCACCTCCTATATCGTCACCACATCCGCCAATGCCGAGCAGGCGCGTGGCGTGCTGTTCTGGCTGCTCGGCTCGATGAGCGGCGTACGCTGGTCCGACGTCTATCTCTCCGTACCGGTCGCCATTGCCGGATATCTCGCCTGCCTGTTCCACGCCCGCGCGCTGGATGCCTTCGCCTTCGGCACGGATGCCGCCGCCGCACTCGGCATCGCCGTGCGGCGCGTTCAGGTCGTATTGTTCGGCATCACCGCGCTGATGACGGCCGCCGTCGTCAGCATGGTCGGCTCCATCGGTTTCGTCGGGCTCGTCATCCCGCATGCCGCGCGCTTCATCGTCGGCCCTTCGCACCACCGTCTCCTGCCGGCAACGGCGCTGGGCGGAGCGATCTTCATGGTTTTCGCCGACATCGTCTCGCGCATCATCATCCCGCAGCAGATCCTGCCCATCGGCGTTGTCACCGCGCTGTTCGGCGCGCCGGCCTTCGCCATCATCCTCTTTCGTGCCCGGAGAAGCGTGTGAGTATCGCCGTCGAAAACGTCGCCTATGCCGCCGGCAAGACCATCGTCGTCGACGGCATCACGCTGGCGGTCGAGCAGGGCAAGGTGCTCGGCCTTCTGGGACCGAACGGTTCGGGAAAATCCAGCCTGCTCAGGCTGATCTGCCGACTGCGCAAAGTCGACAGCGGCATCATACGCCTTGCCGAACAGGATATCGCCGCCATCCCGCGCGCAAATCTCGCGCGTCGCATCGCCTTCGTGGAACAGCAGGCGACGACCGATACCCAGCTGACGGTGCGCGACGTCGTCCAGCTCGGGCGAACGCCACATCGCGGCCTTCTGTCACCCTGGGGCGTGGATGACGACCTCGCCGTCGAAGACGCGCTGGCGCGGGTGGACATGGCCCATAGGGCGGACCAGTTCTGGCACACGCTTTCGGGCGGCGAACGTCAGCGGGTGCACGTCGCGCGGGCACTGGCACAGACGCCGAGCGAACTTCTGCTCGACGAGCCGACCAACCACCTCGACATCCAGCACCAGCTGGAAATCCTGTCGCTCGTCACCCGGCTCGGCGTCACGTCGATCATCGCCCTGCATGATCTCAATCTCGCGGCGATGTTCTGCGACAGTCTCGCCGTCCTTCAGAATGGCAAGGTCGTGGCCGCCGGCGCCCCGCAGGAGGTGCTGACCGAGGACCTTATCGCCCGGGTGTTCGGCGTGCGTGCGCATATCGAGCGCTCCGCCGTGCACGGCCGCTACAATATCCAGTATACGATGGGCTGACGGATGGACGGCCGGAACTTCGATCTCAAGGAAGAAATACGGGACTATTGGTCGAGACGATCCAGGACGTTCGATCTCGCCTTCGGTCACAGGATTCCCGCCGGGCCAGAGGCCGACGCCTGGCAACGGCCGATCCGGGACCTGCTGGGGCCGGCGCCGAAACGCGTTCTCGAGCTTGCCTGCGGCACCGGCGAGGTGACGCGCCTGATCCATGACCTCGGCCACGACGTCACCGCCCTCGACTTCTCCGAGGCCATGCTGGCGGTCGCGCGCGCCAAGCATGTGGGCAAGACCAGGCTTCGCTTCCTGCTGGCGGATGCCGAAAACACCCTTGAACCCGATCAGTCCTATGACGCCATCATCTGCCGGCACCTCGTCTGGACGCTGACACGGCCGGAAGAAACCTTCCGCGAATGGTTCCGCCTCCTGCGTCCAGGAGGGCGGCTGCTCGTCTTCGACGGCGACTGGGCCACGCCGAAATTCACCGGGCGCGTGGCCGGCCTGCTGATCTCGCTCATTGACCGCATCATCGGACCCGATACCAATTACGACGGCGCCATGAGCGAGCGCCATGCGGCTATCATGAACGCCCTGCCCTTCGGCGCAGGACTGCGGCCCGCCACGATCGAGCCCTTGCTGGCATCCGCCGGCTTCCGCGACATCGCTCTGCATTCGCACGGACCGATCGCGCGGGCACAGCGCCGGAATGCCAATCTGCGCAACCGGCTTCGAACCTTCGTGTATCGCCGCTTCATTCTGACCTGCCGCCGGTCCTGAGCGCGACTGAATGGCGCACCGCCCTGTTGCGCCGCGCCCTCTGGCCAAGCAGTTGCAATACCCTACATTAGGGATAGCATCAGCCGCCGCGTGTGGAGCAGAACGTGGACATAGCCGCCAGCCATAATCCCGCCCCCGGTGCGCCGGGAATTGATGCCCGGTGGACATCCAGCGCCAAGAGTGGAGTGGGAACGGCATTGACCGCGGCCTCACGCACCTGGTTCACCATCAGCCACGGCATCCTGAACGAGGTCTACCATCCGCGCCTCGATCACGCCTGCACACGCGATCTCGGCCTGGTGGTGACGCGTGACGACGGTTACTTTTCC
Source organism: Shinella sumterensis (assembly GCF_004514425.2). GTDB lineage: Bacteria > Pseudomonadota > Alphaproteobacteria > Rhizobiales > Rhizobiaceae > Shinella > Shinella sumterensis. Next base: position 666,486 of record NZ_MYFN02000001.1, on the reverse strand, counting down.
GAAGAGAAGCGCCACGCGGCACATGATGTCGCCTGGTTTGCGGACGGCGTTCCGGCCTTCCACCTCACCAACACCGCCCTCGACGGCGCCTACCGGATCGAGAAGCGCATTCTCGCCGATCCCCTGCGGCCGACGGTCCTGCAGAACATCCGGTTCACCGCGCTTTCCGGCGCTGCCTCGGACTATCATGTTTACGCCCTGCTTGCGCCCCACCTCGTCAATGCCGGGATGGGCAATTCCGCATGGATCGGCGAATACAAGGGTGTAACGATGCTCTTTGCCAGCGGGCGCGGGGAGTTCCTGGCACTCGCCTCCTCGCTGTCCTGGAGGGAGGCGTCCGCGGGTTATGTCGGCGTGTCGGACGGCTGGCGCGCCCTGTCGGCTTCGGGCAGGCTCGACGCCCGATATACCAGTGCGCCGGATGGCAATGTCGCGCTGACGGGCGAAATCGGCTTTACCCCGACGCAGGACCTCGCCCTCCTTGCACTCTCCTTCGGACCGAGTGCCGATGAAGCAGGCTACAACGCCCTTGCCAGTCTCAATGCGGGCTTCGACAGCGCAGCACGCACCTATGTCGCCGGATGGCACGACTGGCAGAAGGACCTTCTGCCCCTCGACCAGCCCGGTCACAAGGGCCCCAACCTCTACCGCACCAGTACGGCCGTGCTGGGCACGCACCGCTCATCGAGCTTTCCCGGGCCCGCCATCGCCAGTCTCTCCATCCCCTGGGGCTTCAACAAAGGCGACGACGACCTCGGCGGCTATCATCTCGTCTGGCCGCGCGATCTCGTCGAAACGGCCGGCGGTTTTCTTGCCGTCGGTCTGGTCGACGATGCACTGGAAATTCTAGCCTATCTCCGCACCATTCAGGAGGCGGACGGCCACTGGCCGCAGAATGTCTGGCTCGATGGCACGGCCTACTGGAACGGCATCCAGATGGACGAATGCGGCTTTCCGCTGCTGCTGGCCGATGCGCTGCATCGCGCGGGCGCGCTTTCAGGCGAAATGCTCCTCGCCTACCTGCCCATGGTGGAGCGCGCCACAGCCTATCTCGTGAAAAACGGCCCCGTCACCGGCGAGGACCGCTGGGAGGAGGACAGCGGGTACTCCCCCTTCACGCTGGCCGTCGAAATCGCCGCCCTGCTTGCGGCCGCCGATGTCCTCGACGCGTGCGACAGGCGGGAGGCAGCACGCTTCGCCCGTGAGACCGCGGACTGCTGGAACGACCAGGTCGAGAAATGGACCTATGCCAGCGGAACGGATACGTGCGCGGCGCTCGGCGTATCCGGCTATTATGTGCGCATCGCTCCGAGCGATCTTTCCGGCGCGGCCTCTCCCCGCGACGGTTTTGTTCCCATCAAGAACCGCCCGCCCGACGACGCCGACCGGCGGCCCGACCTCATCGTCAGCCCGGATGCGCTGGCGCTGGTGCGCTTCGGCCTGCGCGCGCCCGACGATCCCCGCATCGTCGATACGGTCAAGGTCATCGACGCATCGTTGCGCGCCGACCTGCCGCAGGGGCCGGTCTGGTATCGCTACACCGATGACGGCTATGGCGAACACCCCAATGGCGGCCCCTTCGATGGAACGGGCCAGGGACGACCCTGGCCCCTGCTGACCGGCGAGCGCGCGCATTACGAACTCGCCGCCGGCCGCCGGCAGGCCGCGTTCGATCTTCTCGGCACCTTTGCCGCCTCCGCCGGGCCCGGCGGATTGCTGCCCGAACAGGTGTGGGACGGCGCCGACATGCCGGAGCGGGAACTGCTGCACGGCCGCCCGTCCGGCAGCGCCATGCCGCTGGTCTGGGCGCATGCGGAATATGTCAAGCTGCTGCGCTCGCTGCGCGACGGCCGTGTCTTCGACATGCCGCCGCAGGGCCCGGCGCGCTATATCAAAGACCGGACCACCGCACCGTTCCGCTCATGGCGCTTCAACAACAGGATCCGCACACTCGCGGAAGGCAAGATGCTGCGGCTCGAGCTCCTGGCTGCCGCGACCGTTCGCTGGAGTGCCGACGCCTGGATGACTGTCGAGGAAAGCACCACGCGCGAAAATGCCTTCGGCGTGCATGTCGTTGACATTCCCGTATCGCATCTGAGCATCGGCCAGGGTGTCGAATTCACGTTTTTCTGGCTTGACGCGCAGCACTGGGAAGACCGCAATTTCGGCGTGATCGTCGCGCCGGAATAGCGGTTCGACCATGCCAAACCATTCTTTCAAAAAAGGACTTAGCAATGCAGATCGGTATGATGGGTTTGGGGCGCATGGGCGCCAACATGGTGCGACGCCTGATCAAGGACGGCCATGACTGCGTGGTCTACGATATCAATCCCGATGCCGTGGCGGCGCTCGTTGCCGAAGGCGCGACCGGCGCGACGTCTCTCGAGGATCTCGTCGCGCGGCTCGCCAAACCCGCCTGCCTCTGGCTGATGTTGCCCGCGGCCATCACCGGCAAGGTCGCCAAAGAGGTTGCCGCAGAGATGCAGCCGGGTGACATCATCATCGACGGCGGCAATTCGCATTATCAGGATGCCGTGGATCTGGCCGCAGAGCTTTCCGGCCGTGGCATCAGCTTCGTCGATGTCGGGACGAGCGGCGGCGTCTGGGGGCTGGAGCGCGGCTATTGCCTGATGATCGGCGGTCCCGAGGCGGCGGTGCGACACCTCGATCCCATCTTCGCCACGCTCGCGCCCGGCGCGGACAAGGGCGCGGTGCCGTCCGCCGAACATGGCACCGCCCCTTTCGGCTATCTCCATTGCGGCCCGAGCGGTGCGGGGCACTTCGTCAAGATGGTGCACAACGGCATCGAGTACGGCATGATGGCCGCCTATGCCGAGGGCCTGAACATCCTCAAGGCAGCCAATGCCGGCAATAGACCGCGCACCACCGATGCGGAGACGAGTCCGCTGAAGAACCCGGAATACTACCGCTTCGACATCGATCTGGCTGCGGTAACGGAAGTGTGGCGGCACGGCAGCGTCATTGGCTCCTGGCTTCTCGACCTGACGGCAGGCGTTCTCAAGAACGACCAGACGCTTGCGGGCTATGGCGGGCGCGTCTCGGATTCCGGCGAGGGACGATGGACGTTGAAGGCTGCGATCGACACCGGCGTGCCCGCCCCCGTTCTTTCCTCGGCCCTCTTCGACCGCTTCACGTCGCAGGGTGAATCGGCCTTCGCCGACAAGCTGCTGTCGGCCATGCGCTTCGCCTTCGGCGGCCATGTCGAGAAGAAGGCGGAGTGATATCCGTTCCAGGGAGGCTTTCATGACGACCAACCGCTCGGATGCCCTTGTGCTCTTCGGCGCAACGGGAGACCTCGCGCACAAGAAGATCTTTCCCGCGCTGTACCGCATGGTGGCGCGCGGGACGCTTGCCGAGCCGATCATCGGCATCGCCTATGACGACTGGCCGCGCGAAAAGCTGGTCGAACGCGCTCGGGACGGTATCATCACGGCCCTCGGCACAATCGACGAGGCCGTGTTTGCCCGATTGGCCGGTCTCATGAACTATGCCAGTGGCGACTATCGCGAGCCCGGCACTTTCGAAACGCTCAAGACTGCCCTTGGCGGCGCCCGCAGGCCCCTGTTTTACCTCGCCGTGCCGCCCAGCATGTTCGAACCGGTGGTACAGGGCCTGCAGCATTCGAACCTCGCAAAGGGCGGACGGCTGATGGTGGAAAAGCCGTTCGGCCGCGATCTCCAGTCCGCCCGGCAGCTCAACGCCATCCTGCATACGGCCTTCGCGGAGAAATCGATCTTCCGCATCGACCACTATCTCGGCAAGGAGGCGATCCAGAACCTGCTCTATTTCCGCTTTGCCAACTCCTTCCTGGAGCCGATCTGGAACCGCGATCACATCGAAAGCGTCGAGATCACCATGGCGGAGGATTTCGGCGTGGAAGGCCGGGGCAAGTTCTACGACGAGGTCGGATGCCTGCGGGACGTGATCCAGAACCACCTGCTCAACGTCCTGCTGCTGCTGGCGATGGAACCGCCGGCCGGCCGCACGGTCGATGACCTGATCGATGAAAAGGTGCAGGTGTTGAAGGCCGTGCGCACGCTCAGGCCCTCCGATGTGGTCCGTGGACAGTTCAAGGGGTATCTCGACGAACCCGGCGTGCGGCCGGGCTCGACCGTCGAGACCTTCGCGGCGGTGCGTTTCCATGTCGACACCTGGCGCTGGAAGGACGTGCCGTTCCACATCCGCGCCGGCAAGAACCTCCCTGTCCATATGACGGAGGTCGTGGTGCGGCTGAAGCGGCCGCCCATCGATGTCTTCGACACGATCCGTCGCGAAGACGCCAACTATCTGCGGTTCCGCATCTCGCCGCAGGTCGCGGTCGCACTGGGTGCACGACGCAAGGCGGCCGGCGACGCCATGGTCGGCGAGCCTGTCGAACTCCTGGCGGTCGATGACGATACGGGCGACATGACACCCTATGAGCGCCTGATCGGCGATGCCATGAATGGCAATGCCCAGCTGTTCACGCGCCAGGATGCAAGCGAGATCGCCTGGCGCATCGTCGAACGCATTCTCGAAAACCCGTCGCCACTCCATGGCTACGATCCCGGCACATGGGGTCCGCCGGAGGCCTCGAACGGTTTCGGTCCGCCCGGCGGCTGGTACGCTACGCTTGCCCCCGACAGTGAGGAGGGCCGCCATGACGACACGAAAGGATGACGCCTCACCGGCCGATCCGGTCGTTCTGTCGATCGATGTCGGCGGCTCGCATGTAAAGATCATGACGAGCACGCATGTCGAGGAACGACGGGTGGAATCCGGTCCTGCGATGTCTGCGGCACAGATGGTCGACGCGGTCCGCGACCTTGCCAGGGGCTGGTCCTATGACGTCATCTCCATCGGCTATCCCGGTCCCGTCAGGGAAAACAAACCGTCGCGGGATCCCGCCCATCTCGCGAGCGGATGGGTCGGCTACGATTTTGCGGATCATTTCGGCAAGCCCGTCAAGGTCGTCAACGACGCCCTCATGCAGGCGATCGGTAGCTATGAGGGCGGGCGCATGCTCTTCCTCGGTCTCGGCACCGGGCTGGGTACCGCCATGATCCTCGATAACGTCTGTCATCCCCTGGAGGTGGGCCACCTTCCCTTCCGGAAAGGCGGGAGCTTCGAGGATTATGTCGGCGAGCCCGCCCTGGAGAAACGCGGAAAGAAGAAATGGCGCAAGGCCGTCGCCGCGGTGACGGAATGCCTGAATGCCGCCCTGCTGCCGGATTACATCGTCATCGGCGGCGGCAATGTCGCACATCTCTCCGACCTGCCTGTCAACAGCGTGCGCGGCGATAATACGCGTGCCTTCGCGGGCGGCTTCCGGATATGGAAGGATGCTCAACTTCGCCTGTAAGGCGATGGCGCCACTGCTTGGGGGTGTGGCTTTTTCTGTTTTTGTGACCGTTCATGCGGCTTTTCTTGTCAGCGTGCACCGAACGGATTATGGAAGCAGGAAAGCACCGCGGACATGACTGCCATGAACCCTTCCAAGCGCCACAGCGACATTCTTCGCCTTCTCCAGCAGGACGGCACCGTGACGATTGCCGAACTCGCCAGCAAGCTCGGCGTTTCGCTCGAAACCGTGCGCCGGGACATCAAGCCGCTGACGTCGAACGGCAGTGTCGTGAAGATGCACGGCGCCGTGGCACTGCCTTCCACCGTCGGCGAGGCGCCCTTCGAAAAGCGCATGCGTGAGAACAGCGAGGCGAAGAAAGCGATCGCCGCCGCCGTGGCCCTGACCATTCGCGATGGCGATTCCGTCATGCTGGATACGGGCACGACCACGAGCTATCTCGCCCGCGAGCTGCTCGGACACCGGCGGCTCACCGTGATCACGAACTCCTCGGATATCGCCCGCACGCTCTCGACGGTCAATGACAACCGGGTCTACATGGCCGGCGGCGAACTGCGCAGCGACAACGGTGCGGCTTTCGGCGTTTCGGCGATCGATTTCGTCAGCAACTTCACCGTCAGCCACGCCGTCATCACCACGGGCGCGATCGATGCCTCTATCGGGATCATGGATTACGATCTGGAGGAGGCGGAGTTCGCGCGAACGGTGATCTCCCGCGGCAAGCGTGCGATCGTCGTGACCGACCACAGCAAATTCGGGCGGCAAGGGCTTGTCAGGGTCTGCGCGTTCAACGCGCTGACCGACCTTTTCACCGACAAGGCGCCACCACGCGATATCGCCTCGGCGCTGAAGACAGCCGGCGTCAGCTTGACCCTGGCCGGTTAGGCGACAGGCTTCAGACGGCGTTCCCAACCGAAACGAAGCCTTTTCCAAACCGCTCCCGCACCCGTCGCGAGAAGGCGGAGACGGTGGCGCGGTTGGCGGACGCCGATGTCACGAGCACGAATTCGACGTCCTCCAGAACCGGAAGATGCAGCGGTGCGATCTCGCGCAGGCCGGCGGGCGCGAGGCTGCGGGGTTGCACGAGCACGCCCATGCCGGCACGGGCGGCGGCCGTCAACCCGCTGAGGCTGGGGCACGAGCAGACAATGCGCCACGCCGTACCGCTTCGCTCAAGGGCCTCCATGAGCAGCACGCGCGTCAGGCTCGGCGGCGGAAAAACGATCAGCGGCAGAACGGGTTTCGCCAGCACGGCCTCGGGATCGCTCGCCAGCCAGACCAGAGGCTCGCGCAGCACGCTATCGCCTCGCTTGTCGCCGATGCGACGCTTGGCCATGACGAGATCGAGCTCACCACGATCCTGCATCTCGCCAAGCGTCCTGGAAAGCGCGACCGAAAGCTGGAGGTCGACGGAGGGATAGTCCGCGATGAAATCCTCCAGAAGGCCGGGCAACTGCGCGCTCACGAGGTCCTCGGAAACGCCGAGCCGGAACGTTCCACGCGGGGTCTCCGTCTCGAATTGCGCAATCGCCTGGCGCTCGAGGGCCAGAAGCTGCCGGGCATGCGGCAACAGCGCTTCGCCATCCGGCGTCAACCGCACCGAGTGCGTGTCGCGATGGATGAGCCGTCGCCGCAGATCGCGCTCCAGGCGCTGCACATGCTGGCTGACCGTCGACTGGCCGAGTTGAAGACGTTCCGCGGCAAGCGTAAAGCTTCTGGCCTGGGCCACCGTCAGGAAACTGCGCAGCTGCACGAGATCAAGCATATCACGATCCTCGATAACTGTTATTTCTTGCATCTCGATTCAGGATATCCAAGATCGCGCAGTAGTCGAGACCCGATCGATCTGGATGCTCCCGTGAAGAACCTTCTCCCTGATACGTTCACCCTGCTGCTCCTCGCAGCCGTTGGCCTGGCCTCTGTCCTGCCGATTTCCGGCGAACCGGCGGATTGGTTCGGCATCGCGACGATGCTTGCGATTGCCGGGCTGTTCTTCCTGCACGGCGCGCGTCTCTCCACCGATGTGGTGATCGCAGGCTTCCTGCACTGGCGGCTTCAGCTGTTCATCCTGGTCACCACCTTCGTGATCTTCCCGCTGCTGGGCCTCGGGCTTGGCGTGCTTTCGCCCTGGCTCATTCCGCAGCCGCTCTATCTCGGCCTGCTGTTCCTCTGCGTTCTGCCTTCGACGGTGCAGTCGTCGATTGCATTCACCTCGATTGCGGGCGGCAACGTGCCGGCGGCGATCTGCGCCGCCTCGACCTCGAACATTCTCGGCATCTTCCTCACCCCGGTGCTGGTCGCCATGCTGTTTTCGGCCGGCGGCCATGTCGGTGTTTCCTTCGATATGGTGTGGAAGATCATGCTGCAGCTCTTCCTGCCCTTCGTGGCCGGCCAACTGCTGCAGCCGTTCATCGGCAACTGGGTGCGTGCCCGCAAGGCGCTGCTCACCCCTTTCGATCGCGGCTCCATCCTGATGGTGGTTTATCTCGCCTTTTCCGAAGCCGTGGCGCAGGGCGTCTGGCATCAGCTGGACGGAAAGGACCTGGCGCTGCTCGTTCTGATCGACGTCCTCCTGCTGGCGACGGTGCTGCTGATCACCAGCCTGGGCGGCAAGCTTTTCGGCTTCAACCGCGAGGACCGGATTACCGCGCTGTTCTGCGGCTCCAAGAAGAGCCTGGCGAGCGGCGTGCCTATGGCGGGCGTCATCTTCGCCGGCCAGTCCGTCGGCGCCATCGTGCTGCCCCTGATGCTGTTCCACCAGATCCAGCTCATGGTCTGTGCCTGGCTGGCGCGGATCTACGCCCAGAGGAAGGCCGAGGCCGTACCGGAACCCGCCCCTGCATCGTGACGGCCGCACCGGCAGCCTTGCTTTCGGCTAGTTGAAAATCAGGGACGGGTGCCGCTCCTCGACGCAGACGGAAAACCCAGACGGCCCGACCTCACGGAAGAACCGGCGTATGATTTCGATGAACAGCCGCACGAACAGCGGCTTGGCATTGCCATAGAGGTCCAGGACGATAACGGACGGCGGCGGAAGCTCGTCGAGGATCGGCCGTCGCACGATACCCTGCCCGTCAGATGTCGCCCGGCCGATCGGCCGCATGTTGAGGATCGACATGCCGAATCCGGATGCCACCGCGGAACGGACCGTCTCGTAGGAGCGCGTGTGAAAGCGCACGTCCGGTCGTTTCGCGAGGATATCGAACAAAGTCAGCAGGTAAGTGGCCGTCTGGGGCATGTCCAGAAGCACGAATGGGCGCGTCGCGATCTCCGACAACCAGACGGCATCCCGGGCCGCCAGCGGGTCATCGACGTGCAGGAGCGCATGCGCCGGTACCTTGCAGATCTTCGTCATCGTGCCGGTCGTGATCGAACCGATATCGTAGAGAACGGCCAGATCGATCAGCCCTTCGCCGAGCCAGGTTTGCAGCTGCACCTGGTCGCCTTCCAGAAGGTCGATTTCGACATCTGCCACGTTGTCGATGTACATGCGCAGCATTTCCGGCATGAACAGCGCCCCGAACGGCTCGAAGCAACCGATGCGCAGCACCTTCGGCACGCGGTCGGCGAGGTCACCGATCGCCCTGTCGAACTCCGTGGCAGCCGACAGCATGATGCGGGCCGCACTGATGAAACGCTCGCCTGCGGGCGTCACCTGCACCCCGCGCGCCGGGCGCCGCTCGAAGATGCGTGCGCCCATTTCCCCTTCGGCAAGCGTGATGGCCGCAAGAATGGATGATTGCGAGATATGCAGTGATTTCGACGCGGCCTGTACGCTGCCGAAGTTCGCCACTTCGCAGACATAGCGAAGCTGCCGGATTGTCAGGTTCATCGCACCGCGCTCTCCACAAAATGTATGAAGTTATGCGAGAGAATACATTTTGTGCGTTGGAAGGAAAGGTCCATTCTGCCTGCAACAAACCGCCTGCCGCAAAGATGCAGGGAACCAGGGGAACGAGCGAATGCCTTTACAGAACCCGCTCGAAGGGGCGGCGGAGCTGTGCCGTCTGGACGCCGCCGCGCTGACGACTGCTTATCGCAATCGCACGCTTTCGCCGGTCGAGGTCGCCAAGGCCGCGATGGCGCGCGCCGAGGAGGTCAACCCGGAGCTCAACGCCTTCACCTTTATCGACCATGAGGGTGCGCTTGCGGCGGCCGGCGCCTCCGAGAAGCGCTGGGCGGAGGGTGCGCCTCTTTCACAGGTCGATGGCGTCCCGACCACGCTCAAGGACATCGTATGGGTTAACGGGTGGAGCGTTCGCTACGGCAGTGCCACCACGCCTGCACGTCCTTACAGCGAGGACGCGCCATCCGTGGAACGGTTGCGCAGGGCGGGCGCGGTCTTCATTGCACAAACCACGACCCCGGAATTCGGCTGGAAAGCCGTCACCGACAGCGCGCTTTTCGGCGTGACCCGCAATCCCTGGAACACGCAAAAAACCCCCGGTGGTTCATCCGGCGGCGCGGCCGTGGCCGCAGCGGTCGGCGCGGGCGTGTTCCATCTCGGAACCGATGGCGGCGGGTCGATCCGTGTTCCCGCATCCTTCACCGGGATCGTCGGTCACAAGCCGACATTCGGCCGGGTTCCGGCCCATCCGGCGAGCGCCTTCGGCACCGTCGCCCATATCGGGCCGATGACGCGAAGCGCGAGCGATGCCGCAGCCATGCTACAGGCGATGTCCGGCAGGGACATCCGGGATTGGGCGCAGGGTGCCGGCGAACTGGCAAGCCTCGACCGCCCCGCAGAAATCGAACTTGCCGGCAAACGCATCGGATACTGGTCGACGCCCGCGTGCGGCACCGTCGACCCTGACATTGCCGCGGTCGTAGACGCCGCCGTCGCACGCCTGTCTTCCGCAGGCGCGCACGTGGAACCGATCACGCTGCCGGCAGAAGGCCTTCTCGACCTCTTCCATCATCACTGGTTCACCGGGGCCGCCGCGCGTCTCTCCGCGATCCCCGAGGCCAACCGCGCGTCGATCGATCCGGGCTTTCTGGAAATCGCCCGCGCCGGTGCTGCCTACAGTTCGACTGCGCTCGTGCTCGCACAGGTCCGGCGTGGCGACTACGGCGCGGCGATGGATCGGCTGCTCGCCGAATACGATTTCGTGGTGTCGCCCGGCACGGCACTGCCGGCCTTCGATGCAGGACTTGAAATACCTGCGGGAAGCGCCTTTGCACGATGGACGGAATGGGCGGGCTTCAGCTTCCCGATCAACCTCAGCCAGCAGCCCGCCTGCGTCATACCCTGCGGGTTCACGCCGGACGGCCTGCCGGTCGGTTTCCAGATCATCGGAGCGCGCGGCGCAGATGCCGGCGTTCTTTCCGCCGCTGCCGGCCTGGAGGTGATCTTCTCCAGATAAGCATCGATACACGCATGACGAACACAACCAACTATAAAAGGGGTAACCGTTATGATGAACAGACGTGCAATGCTTCAGGGCGCCCTGGGAGCCGGCGCCGCCGGCGGAATGCTTCTCGCCGACATGAACAGGTCCGCCAAGGCGCAGGATACCTCGCCGATCGCCGTGGGCTCGGCACTGCCGATGTCCGGCATCGCGGCGGCTGACGGCATCGAGTTCAAGAACGGCCTCGACCTTGCCGCCGAGGAGATCAATGCGGCCGGCGGCATTCTGGGGCGGCCTGTCGAGATCCACATCGAGGACACCAAGGAAATGGGGGCGGACCTCGTGTCCCAGTCCATGCAGCGGCTGATCGACCGCTTCAACACCCCGGTTCTCATCAACGGCTATAATCTCGGCACCAACATGATCGAGATGGACGTCGCGGCCGACAACGACGTCATCATGATGCACTACAACACGCTCATCTCGCACAATGAGAAGTTCAAGACCGATCCCGAACGGTATTATGGTTCGTTCCAGGGCGATCCGCCGGAATTCTGGTATGGGCCGGGCTGCCTGAACTTCCTGAAGTCGCTTTCGGACGCCGGCACGTGGAAAGCGCCGAACAAGAAGATAGCCATCATTCCCTCGGCAAACGAGTATTCGATCGTCATCGCCAACGCGATCCGCGATCAGGCCAAGGATTACGGTTTCGAGGTGAGCCTGTTCGAGACCGTGCCGTTCCCGACGAACCAGTGGGGCCCGACACTGGCAAAGCTGCGCCAGGACCCGCCGGCTGCCATTATCGTCACGCACTTCCTGCCTCAGGACCTTGCCCAGTTCATGGTTCAGTTCCTCACGCAGCCGACCAACAGCCTCGTCTACATGCAGTATGGCCCGTCTCTTCCCGCCTTCCGCGAGATCGGCGGCGAGACGATCAACGGCGTCATCTATTCGACGGTCGTCGGCTGCCTGCCGGACGACTTCTCGAAACCGTTCCGCGAGTCCTATCGCGCGAAATTCGGCCCCAACTCCGCCTATATCACGGGCTCGCAGACCTATGACGGGCTGTGGATGTGGGCGATAGCCGCTGCCATCGCAGGGGGGCCGGGCGAGCCCTTCAACAAGGAGCAGGTGAGCAAGGTCGCCGCCGTCATGCGACGCAACGTCTATCGCGGCGTCAACGGAACCTACCGCGCCGATCCTGCCGGCCAGTCGGCCTATTGCTACCCGACACAGACCGCCGATCCTTCGCTGGGCATGCCGCACCAGTTCCTGCAGCATCAGGACTACAAGACCGATCCGAAGCTCATCGCACCGGCGCTCTACGCAACAGACACGTTCCTCCTGCCGCCCTGGATCAAATAGGTCCCGGCAGCGCAGCCCTGAACGGGGTATCGGCCGTCGGAGCGGCCGGTACCGATGGCGAAAGGAGCGGAATGATGGAAAGCAGCGGGACAATCTTGCTGGAATGCGAAAACGTCGTGAAGCGCTACGGCTCGCTTGCGGCGGTCGATGGCATGTCGCTGACCGTGAACCGCGGCGAGATCGTCGGCATCGGCGGCCCGAACGGTGCGGGCAAGACGACCTTCTTCGATGTGGTGACGGGCGTGACCCCCGCCACCGAGGGCCGAATGGTTTTCGACGGCCACGACATTTCAAAGCTTGGCGCCGACAGCATTTGCCAGCATGGCATCGCGCGCACATTCCAGCTCAACGCCGCCTTCGAAAGCCTGACGGTGCGCGAAAATATCGACGTCGCCGCCTATTTCGGCAGGAGCCGAAGGGCGATCCCGGGCCTGAAGCTCGGCCAGGATGTGCGCCGACAGACGCAAGAGGCATTGGCTTTCGTCGGTCTTGCCGACAAGGCGGATGCCCCGGTGGGGCAACTTCCCGTGCTCGACCGCAAGCTGCTGATGATTGCCGGCGCGATCGCGACACGGCCCAAACTGCTTTTCCTGGACGAGCCCGTTGGCGGGCTCAATTCCAGCGAGATCGATCACATCATCGGTCTGGTCGAACGGCTGAAAGCGAACGGGATGACCGTCGTTCTCATCGAACATGTCATGCGTTTCCTGCTGGCGCTCTCCAGCCGCGTCATCATCATGCATCACGGCAAGAAAATCTTCGAAGGCCCGCCACAGGCGGTGGCTGAAGACCCCGTGGTCGTGGACTCCTATCTTGGAGAAGGCACCCGCAAGCGGCTCGCGACATATTTTGCCGAAGGCGAGGTACAGCCGTGAGCGCATCCACTCAACCGCCTGTCCTCAGCCTTTCCAACGTGGTTTCGGGCTACAAGGGACTGCAAGTCCTCAAGGGCATATCCTTCGACATTGCCGCCGGCGACTTCGTGACCGTCGTCGGCCCCAACGGCCATGGCAAGTCCACCCTGCTGAAGACCATTTCCGGCCTCGTGCCGCTGACGTCAGGCGCGATCCGCATCAACGGCGAACCGGCGCCGGGAAAGCCGCATACCATCGCCGGGCTGGGTGTTGCCCACGTGCCGCAGGGCGACATGCTGTTTCCGGAAATGAGCGTGCTGGAAAACCTGCTGATGGGCGCCTATCTCGCGCCCTCGAAAGCCGAGATCGACCGGCGGCTGGACGAGGTCTATACGCTCCTTCCCAAGCTTTCGGATCGCCGCGACCAGGTGGCCTCGTCTCTTTCGGGAGGCGAGCGACGGATGGTCGGCATCGGTCGCGGGCTCATGATGGGCGGGCAGATCCTGCTGATCGACGAGCCGTCGCTGGGGCTCGCACCGCTGATCATCGAGCAGATCTACGGCGTCATAACGGAGCTCTCCAGAAGCGGCAGGACCATATTGCTCGTCGAGGAAAATCCGGCCCGTGTCGCCGACCTCGCCGACCATCTTCATCTGCTGGATGACGGGATCATCGTGTGGTCGGGCCCGCCGGCCGAACTCCTTGCCCGCGACGAACTCCTCGCAACCTATCTCGGAGGCTGACGATCATGCTCGACATCCTGACCGCCATCCTCATCGCCGGCCTGACGACAGGCGCGCTCTACGCACTCGCTACCGTCGGCCTTTCCCTCGTCTGGGGTTCCATGGGCATGCTCAACATGGCGCATGCCGCCATGTTGACGCTCGGCGGCTACTCGGCCTTCACGCTCTGCACCGTGCTCGGCCTTCCCGTCATCGCCGGCTTTGCCGGCGCGATCCTGGTCGGCGCCGTCGCGGGCGGACTGCTCTACGTGCTGATCGTGCGCAACCTGCTCAAAACCGACAAGGCGACATTCGAATCCAACGTGATGATCGCGACCGTCGGGATCGGCATCGCGCTCGAAAACGCCATTCTGCTGACCTATGGCGGCCAGCCTTTGAAGCAGCCGATCTCCGCGACCGGATCGTTCATCCTCGGACCGGTCAGCCTGCCCTATCAGAACATGCTCATCGTGCTGGTCGTCATCGCGCTCATGGCCGTCATCGCACTGCTTCTCGGCAGGACGCGCATGGGTCGCGCGATCCGCGCGACGGCGCAGAACCGCGAGGCGGCCCAGCTGATGGGCGTGGCCGTCAACTCGGTCTATTTCCAGGTTCTCGTCCTGTCGGGCGCCATCGCCGGCATCTGCGGCGTCATGGTCAGTTCCATGACCCAGCTTTCGCCGCCGCTCGGCAACGACCCCATGCTGAAGGCCTTCATCATGTGCGTGGTCGCAGGCCTCGGCAACCTTCCGGGCGCGGTGGCGGCCGCCTTCGGCCTCGCCCTGCTGGAAGCCTTCGTCCAGTACGTCGCGGGCGCGCGCTGGGGTTTCCCAACCCTGCTCTTCGTGGTCATCGCTGTCCTGATATGGCGGCCCGCCGGCCTTTTCGGCCGTGTCCAAATCCGTCGCATGTGAGGTGGCGCCATGAACAAGACTTGCAACTCCAAGGGCATGTCCGGCAACGCCCGGATCGACCTCTTCGTCAGCCTGCTGCTGATCGCAGCCGCGATCGCGCTCCCCTTCATGATCGACAGCCGCTACGTGCTCGGCCAGATCGTGCTGGCGCTGTTCTACGCCACCATCGCCTCGCAGTGGAACCTGCTGTTCGGCTTTGCCGGCGTCTTCTCCCTTGCCCAGATGGCAATGTTCGCCTTCGGCGGCTATGCGACCGCGATGATCTGCTTCTACTTCGGCTGGAATGTCTGGGCAGCCTTGCTCCCGGGTGCGCTTTCCGCCGTCGTCTTCTCGCTGGTCGTCGGCCTCGCCTGCCTCCGCCTCACCGGTGTTTACGTGGCGCTGCTCACGCTTGCCATCGCGCAGACCATGTATCTGCTGATCGTCACGGATACCGAATGCTTCACGATGGTCGGCTCGATCTGCCGGCAGTTTACCGGCGGCGCGGTGGGCTTCGCCCGCTTCGGCGATCTTGGCACGCGCGCCCTCCTCAAGGGCCAATGGCTCGTCGGCAACTATGCCATCATCGCAACGCTCTTCGCCGTCACGATGGTCGTCACCTACATCATCGTCAAAAGCCCTATCGGCCTTGCGTTTCGCGCCCTCAAGGACAATCCCGGCTATGCGGTGGCCCGTGGCGTCAACCGGTTCCAGGCACAGCTTCTGGTGTTCGGCATCTCGGCCTTCTTCACCGGCCTTGCCGGCGGTTTCTACGCCGCGCATTTCCAGGCCATCGGCCCGGGCATCCTGTCGATGTCGCAGCTGATGTTCATCATCGCCATCACGGTGGTCGGCGGCGTCGGAACATTCTGGGGGCCGCTCGTGGGCACCATCGTGCTGGTGGCGGCTGACGAACTGATGCGTGAAGCCGGCGAGTTTCGCACGCTCGGGCTTGGCCTCATCATCGCGCTGTCGATCCTGCTCATGCCGAAGGGCCTCGTCGGACGGCTCGGCGATCTCTTGTCCTGGCTGCGCCACCGCAACCGCGCCGCCGCATCTGCCATCACGTTTCAGGAAAAGCCGGCAACCACCGGGAAGTGAGGAGTTTCCATGTACGACACGATCATCATCGGCGCCGGTTCCGCCGGCTGCGTGCTTGCAAACCGGCTGAGCGCCGATCCGAACCGCAAGGTCCTGGTGCTGGAGGCAGGCCGGGCGGCCCCGCTGGCCTCGGATATTCCGTCCGACTGGGTGACCATGTTCAACACGGGTGCCGACTGGGGCTATTACACCGAGCCTCAGGCGGGCTGCCGCGGTCGCCGCATCTTCTGGCCGCGCGGCAAGATGGTCGGCGGCTCCGGTGCGCTCAACGCGATGATCTACATCAGGGGGCTGCCGTCCGACTACGATGCATGGGAAGCGATGGGTTGCAGCGGCTGGGGCTGGAAGGATGTGTTCCCGGTGTTCCTCTTTTCGGAAGCCAATGCCGATATCAAGGACAGCCCCTATCACGGCAACGACGGCCTCCTGCATATCGGCAATGTGCCCTATGTCGACAAATATGAGCGGATGTGGATCGAGGCCGCCGAGGCGGCGGGTTACCCCTACAACCCCGATTACAACGGCGAAAGCCAGGAAGGGGTCGGTCTTTTCCAGTTCACCATCAGGAATGGCGAGCGCTGGGGAACCGGCAAGGCCTATCTGCGGCCGGCCCTCGAACGTCCCAACCTCACCGTCGAAACCGGCGTTCTCGTCACGAAAGTCATCGTCGAGAATGGTCGCGCGAAGGGCGTCAGCTATCTCATCGACGGTGTTGCGCACACGGCCTATGCCGAAAGCGAAGTGGTGCTCTCGGCGGGTGCGATCGCGTCCTGCCAGCTGCTGATGCTGTCGGGTATCGGTCCGGCGGACGAACTGAAGGCGGTCGGCGTCGATCCCATCCATGACCTTCCCGGCGTCGGCAAGGATTTGCAGGACCACCTCAACATTCCCATAACCTTCTACACCAAGGAACCGCTCGGCATCGGTGCCTGGACCGACGAGGTGATCGCAGACAGCTTCGAGGAATGGCGCGACTACCGTACCGGCATCCGCTCGTCTCCCTGGGTCGCGTCCGGCGGCCATGTGTGCAGCCGACCCGGCGTCGAGCCCGACCTGCAGCTCTACGGCGCGATGAGCCCGCATCGCGATTATGCCCGCTTCCTGGGCGGCCAATCCGGTATCACCGCGCATTGCACGCTTCAGCGCCCGAACAGCCGGGGTGAGATCAGGCTCCGCTCGGCCAACCCGATCGAATACCCGTCGATCGACCCCAAATATTTCGTGAGCGACCCGGATGGGCTCGACCTCGCCACCATGGTGGAAGGTGTGAAGATCAACCGCCGCATCATGGAACAGTCGCCGATCCGCGAGCTCGTCGATTACGAAGTCAGCCCCAGCGCCGAGTGCAAGACGGACGCCGAAATCGCCAACTACGTCCGCGGCCACATGACGACGCTCTATCACCCGTCTTCATCCTGCCGCATGGGGACCGATGCGATGGCCGTCACCGATCCCTCGACCCTGAAGGTGCACGGTCTCGAAGGCCTGCGCGTCGCAGATGCATCGGTCATCCCGAAGATGGTTTCGGGCAACCTCAATGCGCCGACGATCATGGTCGCCGAGCGTGCCGCCCAGATGATCCTCGCCGGTTAAGGAGACGCATCCATGAACATCGCCCCATCCACAGGCAGCTGGCACGACAGGGCCGCGAAACTCTCTTTCGAAGGAAGGCTCTTCATCGACGGCGACTACCGCGAGGCGGTTTCCGGTGCGAAATTCGAGACGGTCAATCCGGCGGATGACAGCATCATCGCGGCGGTGTCGCGCGGTGACGGCGCCGATATCGACCTTGCCGTATCGTCCGGGCGCAAGGCCTTCAAGTCGGGCGTCTGGTCGCGCATGGCGCCGCGTGCCCGCATGGCCGTCATGCTGCGGTTCGCCGACCTTGTCGAACAGCACGCAGGCGAATTCGCTGTTCTCGACACCCTCGACATGGGCAAGCCCATCCAGGAGATGCTGACCGTCGATATCCCGCTGGCATTGACCTGCCTGCGCTTCACGGCCGAATGCATCGACAAGATCGAAGGCAGCGTCGGCGCGACGGCAAGCGACGTGCTGTCCTATGTCATCCGCCAGCCGCTCGGCGTCGTCGGCTGCATCGT
Source organism: Shinella sumterensis (assembly GCF_004514425.2). Taxonomy (GTDB): domain Bacteria; phylum Pseudomonadota; class Alphaproteobacteria; order Rhizobiales; family Rhizobiaceae; genus Shinella; species Shinella sumterensis. Next base: position 648,739 of record NZ_MYFN02000001.1, on the reverse strand, counting down.
TCCATGGAATTATCCCCTGCTGATGACGGTGTGGAAAATCGCCCCGGCCCTTTCGGCCGGCAATTCCGTCGTGCTGAAGCCGGCCGAACAATCCCCGCTCTCGGCGCTGTTGCTTGCGCGGCTCTTCATGGAGGCCGGCGGGCCCGCGGGCGTGCTGAACGTCGTCAACGGCTTCGGCGCAGAGGCCGGCAAGGCGCTGGCCTTGCACGACGGCATCGACAAGATCGCCTTTACCGGCTCGGCAGAGGTGGGCAAGCTGATGCTGATCTATGCCGGCCAATCCAACATGAAGAAGGTCGCGACGGAGTGCGGGGGCAAATCTCCGCATATCGTCCTGGCGGATGCGGAAAACCTCGAAAAGGCGGCCTGGTGGGCGGCCATGGGCATCTTCGGCAACCAGGGAGAAGTGTGTTGCGCCGGTTCGCGCATCATCGTGGAAAAGTCCGTTGTCCCTGATTTCATCGATGCACTGTCGGTGCAGGCGAAATCCGGCTACGTGCCCGGCGACCCGCTGGACGAGGCCACCACGATGGGCCCGCTCGTTACCCGGGAACAGCAGCAGCGCGTGCTGAACTATATCGACATCGGTCGCCGGGGCGGCGCGGACTGCATCCTCGGTGGCGGCGTGCCCGACGGTCTGGAGCACGGCGCCTATGTCGCCCCCACCATCTTCACCGGCGTCGACAATAGCATGACGATCGCGCGCGAAGAGATCTTCGGACCGGTCGCCAGCATCATTCCGGTGTCCGGTTACGAGGAGGCGGTCGCCGTCGCCAATGACAGCCCGTTCGGCCTCGCCGCCGGCATCTGGACGAGCGACCTGGGCAAGGCGCATCGTTTCGCACGCGATGTCGAGGCCGGCATGGTCTACGTGAACAGCTACATGAATGGCGACATGCAGTTGCCGTTCGGGGGCTGGAAGGAAAGCGGCAACGGCCGCGACAAATGCATGGATGCGATCCTCTCCTACACGCAGAGCAAGGGCGTGTGGGTCACGGTCGGCGAATGACGAGGACAGAGATGACGAAGACCGGATGGAATTTTCATGAACTCTACCTCTGGCACGATACCGGCGCGGCCGCGCAGTTCTTTCCGGCCAGCCTGACCGTCGAACCCGGCGAGCATGCGGAAAACGCCGAAACGAAGCGGCGTTTCCGCAATCTCATGGAGGTCTCCGGGCTCGCCGAGCAGCTTACGAGCGTCAAGTCGGCTCCGGTAGACGAGGACGACCTCGCGCTGTTCCACACCCGCGACTACATCCGGCGCATCAAGACGCTCAGCGACGATCGCGGCGGCGATGCGAGTTATCTCACGCCGTTCGGGCGTGGCAGCTACGAGATCGCCTGCCTTGCGGCCGGCGGCACGTTTGCCCTTATGGACAAGGTGCTTTCCGGCGAGCTCGACAATGGCTATGCGCTGGTCCGTCCGCCGGGCCACCACGCGGAAAGCGACAAGGGCATGGGCTTCTGCCTGTTCGGCAATGTCCCGGTGGCCATCCTGAAGAACCGCAAGAAGCATGGTTTCGAGCGTGTGGCGACGGTGGATTGGGACGTCCACCACGGGAACGGCACCCAGGCCGCATTCTGGAGCGATCCCGCCGTGCTGACGATCTCGCTTCACCAGGAGCGGCTCTATCCGCATGACAGCGGCGACCGCGAGGAACGCGGCGCCGGTGCGGGTCTCGGCTACAACCTCAACATTCCGCTTCCGGCCGGCAGCGGGCACGGCGCCTATATCGCGGCCTTCGAACAGATCGTGCTTCCGGCATTGAAGACCTACAAGCCCGACCTCATCGTCGTTCCCTCGGGTTTCGACGGTTCGGGCGCCGATCCGCTCGGCCGGATGATGCTGCACAGCGATACCTATCGCGAGATGACCCGGATGCTGATGGAAGCGGCCGCTGACCTGTGCGGCGGGCGTCTCGTGATGTCGCACGAAGGCGGCTATTCCGCCGCCTATGTGCCCTATTGCGGCCTCGCCGTGCTGGAGCAGCTTTCGGGCATCAAGACCCATATCGACGATCCCTTCCTGCCCGTGTTTCGAAATTACGCGGGCCAGGAGCTCCGCCCTTGGCAACAGGAGGCGATCTCGGCCGCCGCCGAACTTCTGGCCGGCATTCGCCCATAGCGCTTCCTCGAGAAGGAGGACGCGCTCGGCCGGCACCAGACCGGCCATGACAGCGGCGTCATCCATGCAGGCATCTCCTATCCGACGGGCAGCCTGAAGGCCGAACTGTGCCGTGACCACAAAGGCGTTCTGCCGGGAAAACGGCATCCCTTTCGGGGTCGGCGGCAAGCTGCTCGTCGCGACGTCCGCCATACCCATTGGCGAGATGATAAGGAGCCGGCAGGAGGCATAGCCGGCCCCGCAGGACTGCCGTTCCGCCTGTCAGCCTGGCGCCGCGCCGATACGCCACTGGTAGGGCGGCGGCGTGCCGTTGACGGCGAAATCGCCAATGATCCGGTGTTTGTAGATGCGCGGATTGTGCGAGGCGAGCGTGCGGGCGTTGCGCCAGTGACGGTCGAGGCCGGCGGGCTTCTTGGTGGCGGAGGCGCCGAGCGCATCGAAGAGCAGCGTCGAGGCTTCGAGGATCAGATCGGAAACGACCGTCTGGGCCTGTGCCGCTTCGAGTTCGGCTATCGCATTGGCTTTCTCCTCGGCAGCCTCGTCGTCCGCGAAATGTGCGTCGAAGGCCCGCTGAAGGCTCGCTGCGGCCTGGAGCGTGATCGCCGATGCCGCATAGGCAGCGGCCCGGATGCGCCCGACAACCTGCAAGACCTGCGGGTCCTCGCTGGAGCGCGCCGCGGCGGCATGGGTATAGGTCCGCCGCCGCTCGGCCACGGCCTTGGCAACATCGGCCGTAATCGCGCGGCCGATGCCGGCAAGCGTTGCGAGATGAACGAGCTGGTAGAAGGCAGCCGAGTATCGGAAACGCGCCTCGTCGACGACGATGTCTTCCGGCGTCACCACGACATCGCGGAAGGTGGTGGTGCCGCTTGCCGTCAGCACCTGGCCGAAGCCGTCCCAGTCATCGACGACATCGACGCCTTCGGCGTGACGACGCACCGCTACCGAAATGCCCTCGCCCTCGGCGTTGGAGGCCCCGACGTCGATCCAGTCGGCGAAGAGGGAGCCGGTCGTGTAGTACTTCGCACCGTTCAGGACGAGCCTGCCGTCCTTCTCGGCGACATGGGTGGCGAAGCGGTCGAGTGCGGCACCCGCACCGATCTCGCTCCAGGCGTTGCCCGTGATCTCGCCGCCGCCGATACGCCCCAGCCAGAGCGCGCGGCGCGCGGCATCCCGGGTGTTCAGGATATCTTCCGTAAAGCCGAAATGCCCGCGCAGCGCCTGCGTGATATTGGAGTCCGCCGCCGAAAGCTCGATCAGCAGGTTGAAGAACTGCGGCAGGCTCGCGCCTTTGCCGCCCGCTTCCACCGGAAGCCGCACGGCACCGAAACCCGCTTCCTTCAAGTCGCGGATCGCCTCATGCGGCAGGTCGCGCCCCAGGTCCCGCGCTATCGCGTTTTCAGCGATCCGCGTAAAGATTGGCCGGAACGGCGCGGCAATGGTCTCGTAATCCTCTCCGGGGCCAGCGCCCCAGGCATTCTCGATCTGCGTCATCTATCCTGCTCGTTGCTATCGTGCCGGCCATCGCCGGTTACGCTTGGAATTGCCGCGAGGGTAGCTGCGCCGGAGATGGAATAAAGAAATTCCATATCTTTTATGTACTATTCGGCAAAATGCTGTTCCGCCTTCGGCTGAAAAAAGCGTAACCGGAGAGCGGAGAACAATGGCTTATGCCGTTCGTTCGGGGAAATGACGATACGAGCCGGGCATGCTTTGCCTGTCCAGGAGGCCCGGCAGGTCGCGTATCAAACTGTCCCGATCCCGTCTAAGCCGGACGGCCATCAATAGGTGTCAATATCAAACGCGGCCCATGACTTGACCTGTCTTTCCGCGGCGCGCTGGTAGCAATTTTCGTGTCTTTGCCGAAATTTGGAACATCCATTTCTTAAATACAGTAATTTTATAGATAATATAAAAATTACTTTCACTGCCCGGCAGAGTCTCGCTGTGGTGGAAGCTCTTTTTTCGAGAATGGGGACATTTCCATATGAGTACACAAACCACCTTCCGGCGGGCCGTACAGTCCGTCGCCGCCGCTGCCTTCCTCGCCACGACCATGTTATCGGGCCTGGCTCACGCCGGCCCGACGCTCGACAAGATCAACCAGCGCGGCACCATCAAGGTCGGCGTCGGCACCACACCGGGCTTCTTCACGCCCGACAGCAACGGCAAGTGGCAGGGCTTCTTCATCGATTACGGCCGCGCCCTGTCGATCGCGGTCTTCGGCACCCCCGACAAGGTGGAGTTCACGTCGTCCTCGCCGCAGCAGCGTCTTCCCGCCCTTCAGAGCGGTGAATTCGACATCCTGCTCTCGGGCGTCACGGTCACCGCCACCCGCGCCTTCAAGCTCGGCTTCCATTTCGGCCCGACGGTCTTCTATGACGGCCAGGGCATCCTGGTCCGCAAGGACCTCGGCGTAACGAAGGCCGCGGATCTCGACGGCGCGACGATCGGGGCGCAGAGCGGCACGACGGGCGAACTGAACGTGGCCGACTTCTTCCGCAAGACGGGCAAGACCTTCACGCCCGTGACCATAGAGGATACCGGACAGTTCATCGACGCACTGGAATCCGGCCGCGTCGACGCGATCACGCAGGACTCCTCCGATCTCGTCGGCAAGCGCACCCAGCTGAAGAAGCCGGATGACTATGTCCTCCTGCCGGAACGCCTTTCGAAGGAGCCGCTCGCACCGGCTATCGCCGGCGGCGACGATCGGTGGCTCGAACTTGTGAACTGGACCGTGAATGCGACCATCCAGGCCGAAGAATGGGGCATCACATCGGCAAATGTGGACGAGTTCCTCAAATCGGAAGACCCGGCAATCCAGCGCTTCCTCGGCGTCGATCCGTCCTTTGCCAACGATATCGGGCTCGATCCGAAATGGGCCTATAACATCATCAAGACAGTCGGAAACTACGGCGAGATCTTCGACCGCAACCTGAAGCCGCTTGGCTGGGAGCGCGGTTACAACAGTCTGTGGACCGACGGCGGCCTGCTCTATTCGCCGCCCTTCCGCTAAGCCGTGATGATGACGAACGACCACCTGTCTGGAATTGCGTAAAGGCGAGGACATGGAGCATTTTCGCGATTCCGGGCGAAACGCGCCGGTTGCAGATCGACGCGTTTTCCACATCGTCCTGTCGGGCCCGCCGCGGCCCGGCCTGGCCGCGAAAATCCAGGCATGGTGGGGCGGCTGGCCATGGGGCCAGCTTGCCCTTCTGGCCGTGTTTGCGGCTTTGGGCACGCTGTTCATCGGCAATGTTCTGGAGAACATGGCGCGCATCGGCATCCTGCCGGGTTTTGCCTTTCTTTCGAGTTCCGCGAATTTTGAAATTGGCGAAAGCCCGATCGCCTTCCGCGCGGGGGATACCTATCTGCGCGCGCTCGTTGCGGGCCTTCTCAATACGCTGAAGGTTTCCCTACTCGGCTGCCTTCTCGCGACGATCCTCGGTGTCGCGGTGGGCGTGGCGGGGCTCTCGCGCAATTTGCTGCTCTCCCGCCTCGTGCGCTGGTTCATCGAGATCACCCGCAACACGCCGCTCCTGCTGCAGCTGTTCTTCTGGATGGCGCTTGCGAAGGCGTTACCGGCGCCACGCCAGGCATCGGGCGTGTTCGATGCGGTCTTCCTCACCAACAGGGGTGTCTACATACCCTCGCTCTACTTTGTGGGCGGTCCCTTCGGCATCGTCGCAGCACTCGGAATTGCCGCGATTGCAACTCTGGTCCTCATCGTCCTCCTGCGGGCCACCGGCCGGCTGACGCGTCGTTCCGGCATGGTCGCCACCGGGCTCGCCGTTGCCGCCCCCTTCGCTTTCCTTCTTCTGGTTGGTGCACGGCCGGCGGCGGAACTGCCGGCGCTGTCAGGCTTCAACATCAGAGGCGGCCTCAACCTCTCCCCGGAATTCGCCGCACTGCTGACCGGCCTCGTGGTGAAGTTCGCGGCGTTGATCGCGGAGATTGTCCGCGCAGGCATACAATCGGTCGGCAAGGGTCAGTGGGAGGCGGCGCGGGCGCTCGGGCTGCACGACGGCCATATCATTCGCCTCGTCGTGATGCCGCAGGCACTGCGCGTGATAACGCCGCTGACGACATCGAGCTACCTGGACCTCACCAAGGATTCGAGCCTGGCCGTCGCCATCGGCTTTCCCGACCTGGTCAGTATCGTCAACACGACCGCCAACACGACCGGCCAGTCCATGGAGGCGCTGATCATTCTCATCGGCGCGTTCCTCACCATCAATCTCGCGCTTTCGGCCCTGATGAACATCTACAACAACCGTGTCGCGCTCAAGGGAAGCAGACGATGACCACACGCCTTGCCCGTGCGCTGCCTGGCCTGCGCGCCGGCCTCTTCGGAACGCGCGCCAATACACTCGTCACGCTGGCGACACTCCTTCTGCTGTGGCAGACCGTTCCGTCGCTTTTGCGCTGGGCGGTGCTCGACGCCACCTTTACCGGTGACGCGAATGCGTGCACGCGGGCGGGCGCCTGCTGGGCCTTCGTGACGGCGAAGCTCCACTTCATCCTCTTCGCCTTCTATCCGCCGGACCTGCAATGGCGGCCACTGCTGGTGATCGTGTTGCTGTGCGCGATCCTTGCGGCAAGCGCCCTTCCGCGCTTCTGGGGACGTGGGCTCATCCTTGCCTGGCCGCTGACGATCGTTGCCTGCTGGCTGCTCATGCAAGGTGCCTTCACGGCAACGCCCATTCCTTCCAACCAATGGGGCGGCCTGCCGGTAACGCTGTTCGTCTGGGCCTTGTGCTTTGCCGCCGCGACGCCCATTGCCGTGCTGCTGGCGCTTGCCCGCCGCTCGAACCTCGGAGGGCTGCGCACCTTCGCCGTCCTCTATATCGAACTCATGCGTGGCACGCCGATGGTCGCCATTCTCTATGTCGCCATGCTGATCCTGCCGATGGCGCTGCCGGACGGGCTTTCCATCGACAAGATGCTGCGCGCGATCATCATGGTGACGCTGTTCTGGGCCGCCTACATTGCCGAGGTCATCCGCGCCGGGCTTCAGGCCGTGCCGAACGGCCAGGCGGAAGCGGCGACGGCGCTCGGGCTCGGATACTGGCGCATACAGGGCCTCGTCATCCTGCCGCAGGCCTTTCGCATCGTTATTCCCGGCATCGTGAACCTCGCCATCGGCTTCCTGCTGGCGACCTCGTTGCTCGCCGTCATCGGGATATTCGACCTCCTGAACGCCGCCCGCGCCTCCGCTGCCGATCCGCAATGGCTCGGCTTCTACAACGAGGCATATATCGTCGTGGCCGTCATCTACTTCGTGATCTGCTTTGGCGCCTCGCGCTACAGTCAGTGGCTCGAGCGCCGGCTGGGAAATAACGGGGCGGCGCCCGCATAGGCGCCACCCCGCCGCCCACAAACTGCCGAACCCTTGGCGCTCAGGCCCCGGACCCCAGATAGATGTGATGCAGATCGTCACGCTGGGCGAGGTCTTCCGCCTTGCCCTCCAGCGCCACGCGACCGCTTTCGAGAAAATAGGCGCGGGAGGCATGGGCAAGGGAAAGCGCGGCGTTCTGCTCGGCAAGCAGGAAGGCCACGCCCTTCTCGCGGTTGAGCCGGACGATGATCCTGAAAATCTCCTGGACGATGGTCGGCGCCAGCCCCATCGAGGGCTCGTCCAACAGGACGAGGCGCGGCTGCGTCAAGAGTGCGCGACCGATCGCGAGCATCTGCTGCTCGCCGCCGGAGGTGAGCCCTGCCAAAGTTCGCCTCTTGTCCTTCAGGCGGGGGAACCAGGCATAGATGTCGTCCAGCTGGCGCAAGAGTTCGCCCCGCGCCGGCTTGTGAAGAAATGCGCCCGACAGCAGGTTTTCCTCGACCGTCAGATGCGAGAATACCCGCCGGCCTTCGAGCACATGCACGATGCCGCGTTTCGTCAGGCGGTTTGCCGCCGTCCCCAGGATGTCCTGACCGTCAAAACGCACATGTCCTTGCCGCACCGTCGCCCTGTCGGCAGCCGCCAGCCCGGATATCGCCTTGAGCACCGTACTCTTGCCCGCACCATTGGCGCCGAGCAGCGCGACGATCTCGCCCTGGCCGACGGTCAGTGAAACATCCGCGACCGCCAGGATGGCGCCGCCATAGACGACCTCTATGCCCGACACGTCCAGAAGACGACGGTCGGCGACGACAGGCAGTTCAGACTGAAGGGTCATTTTTCTCTCCTTGTGGGACCGGGGCGGCTCCCGCCCCGATCCTGATGGATCAATTGGTGCCGACGTCGCGCGGCGTGATGCCGTGCTCCTTGGCATAGGCGGCGGACTTGGCGTCGATCAGCGGGCGCAATGCCTCGCGGTCGGCCTGAACCCAGTCGCTGACAAGATTCCAGTTCTGGCCGGTCCACTGCTGGACACGCACGGCGCCGCCACCCTCGTGGTCGGCAGGCGTCAGCTGGAGGTTCTGGACGAGACCGAGGAAACCGGCCTTATCGAGTGCGGCGTCGTCAAGCTTGAGGTGTTCCAACGCCCACTGACCTTCCTCACCCGTGATCGGCCTGTTGCCGAATTTCGCCTGCGCCTGCCGGACGATTTCGACCGAGATGAGCGCATCGACGAGGCCGGAATTGTAGTAGACGCTGCCGAACGCCTTGGTGTCGCGCAGATCCGACTTGCCGGTATCGATGATGTGCTGCTTGAGACGCTTGTGGATCTCGAAATCGGCGCCGGCCGGATAGGGCGTCAGCGCGAGATAGCCTTTTGCGGCATCGCCGGCGGGAATGACATCTTCTTCCGAGGATGCCCAGACATCGCCGATGATGCGGTCAGCCGGGAAGCCGAAGCGTTGCGCCGTCTTGATGGCGACCGGCGTGGAAACGCCCCAGGTGCGCAGGAAAACCCAGTCCGGCTTCTGCTCACGGACCTGGCGCCACTGCGAGGACTGCTCGCTGCCCGGATCCGGCACAGGAATCTGGATGTTCTCGAAACCGTACTTCTCGGCAAGCAGCGCCAGCGGATCAAGCGTTTCTCGGCCATAGGCGCTGTCATGGTAGACGGTGGCGATCTTCTTGCCCTTGAGCTTGTCAAAGCCGCCTTCCTTCTCGGCGATGTAGTTCACGACGGCCGAGGCCTCGCTGTAGAACGTCACCATGACCGGGAAAATGTAGGGAAAGACGCGTCCGTCGGTCGCTTCGGTGCGGCCATAGGCCAGCGTCACCAGCGGAATCTTGTCCTGCGCCGCACGGTCGGACAACGCATAGGCGGCCGGTGCGCCGTTGGGGAAATAGGCAGAGACCGGCGCGCCGTTCAGGCCGCGCTTGAAGCGCTCGTAGCATTCGATGCCCTTTTCGGCCGTCCATTCCGTCTCGCATTCCTGCCAGACGATCGGCACGCCGTTGATGCCGCCCTCCACTTCATTGATGTAGCGGTAGTAGTCGATGCGACCCGCCCAAATCGATGCGCCGGAGGCCGCATAGGGACCGACGCGATAGCTGGCGATCGGGAAGAACTGCTTGTCGCTGTCCGGTCCAGGTGTCGTGTCGATTGCCTGTGCGGAGCCCGCAAGCACCAGCACGGAAGCGGCTGCAACGATCGCGCCGCGCAGAAATGTCTTGAACATACCCATCTCCTGTTGGGGGTCGAGACGTGGCACCCGCCACGCCTCGCCATGGAATCAATTGGTTTCGGTTTCCGGCGTGCGCGGCGTGATGCCGTTTTCCTTGGCGTAGGCCGCGGCGCCCTCCTTGATCAGCGGATTGAGAAGCTCGTGGTCGGCCTTGATCCAATCGGTCTGGAGCACCCACTTCTCGCCGTCCCAGCTCTGGATGCGGGCCGCCCCGCCGCCCTCGTGATCGGTGGGCGTGATCCTGATCTGCTGAAGCAGGCCCTTGAAGCCGATTTCCTCAAGGCGCTTGTCGTCGATGGTCAGGTGTTCGAAGGCCCAGCGGCCCTCCTCGCCATTGAGCGGGCGTGCGCCGAAATGCTTGTAACCGGTGCGCAGCGCCTCCACGGCGAGCGCCGCATTGACGAGGCCGATATTGTAGTTGACGGCACCAAACAGCTTCTGGTCCCGCAGGTCGGACTTGCCCTTGTCGAGGATCTCGGCCTTCAGGCGCTTGTGAATCTCGAAATCCGTTCCGCCCGGATAGGGTGCGAGCGCCGAATAGCCGATGGCCGCGGTGCCCGCGGGAATGGCGTCGGATTCCGACCCCGCCCAGACGTCGCCGATGATATGATCGGCGGGGAAGCCGAAGCGCTGCGCCGTCTTCAGCGCAACGACCGTCGAGACGCCCCAGGTGCGCAGGAAGACCCAGTCCGGCTTCTGCTCGCGGATCTGGCGCCACTGCGGCGACTGTTCGTTGCCGGGATCGGCGACGGGGATCTGGATATTCTCGAAGCCGTACTTCTTGGCGAGCGCCTCGACGGCCGGCTGGCTGGCGCGGCCATAGGCGCTGTCATGATAGACGGTCGCGATCTTCAGGCCCTTGAGCTTGTCGAATCCGCCGACCTTGTCGGCGATGTAATTGATGCCCGTCGAAGCCTGGCTGTAATAGCTGAACAGCAGCGGGAAGGCATAGGGGAAGACCGTGCCGTCGACCGTCTCCGTCTTCCCGCCGGCCGGATCGATCAACGGGATCTTGTCGGCTGCCGCCTTTTCCAGTAGCGCATAGGTCGCCGGCGTGCCGTGGGTGAAGAAGAAGGCGAGCGGCGAGCCATCCTTGCCGGCCTTCACACGCTCATAGACCTCGACGGTGCGGTCCGGGCTCCATTCGGTCTCGAATTCTTCGTAGTTGAGCTTCACACCCTCGACGCCGCCTTCCACCTCGTTGATGTAGCGGAAATAATCCCGCTCGCCGGCCCACCAGAGTTCGCCGGATGAGGCATAGGCGCCGACGCGATAGGTCGGCAGCGGGATATACTGGCTCACCTCCTCGGCCGAAGCCGGGGTGAAGCTGGAGAAAAGCGTGCCGGCTAACAACGCGGCGACAAGCAGACGTTTCATGGTTCAACTCCTGGGTTCAAGATGGGAAGAGACGGCGGCGCGCACCCTGCGCTCGCTGCAAGCCGAGAAGCCTCGCCAATCCTTCCGGCTCCTTGATCAGGAACCAGATGATGAGGAGGCCGAAAATCGCTTTCTGGATGTTCTGGAGCAGGCCGGCATCGACATGGCCGCCGAAGACGTGCTGGAACAGCCAGTCGAGTGCCAGCGGCAGAAGGCTGACGAAGGCCGCGCCGAAATAGGCGCCACGAATGGTGCCCAGGCCGCCGATGATGATGATGAAAAGGATCTGGTAGGAGCGCGTGAGGCCGAAGCTCTGCACGCTGGCCGATCCGAGATAGGCGAAGGCCCAGAGCGCGCCGGCGATGCCGAGGATGAAGCTTGAGACCGCAAAGGCCTGCAGCTTCGCGCGGAAGACTGGGACGCCGATGACTGCGGCGGCCGTATCCATGTCACGGATCGCCATCCAGTTCCGCCCCGTCTGGCCGCGGATCAGGTTGAAGGAGAGGAGCGTCAGGAGCGCGACGATGCCGAGCGTCAGGTAATAGCGCCCGTGCGGCGTATTGGCCTCCAGCCCGAAGAAGGAGAGGCCGCGCGACAGGGCGATGGTGGCGGACGAGTTGCCATTGTAGAACCAGGGAAACTTCAGGAACAGCCACTCGAAGAAGAACTGGGCGGCGAGCGTGCTGACGATCAGGTAGAAGCCCTTGATGCGCGTCGACGGAATGCCGAAGAGAAGCCCGACGGCACCCGCGATGAGACCCGCCACGACCAGCGCCAGCGGCAACGGCAGATCGGGAACACGCAGCTGGAGCGAGAAGGTCGCGTAGGCGCCGACCATCATGAACGCGCCGGCGCCAAGGGAAAGTTGGCCAGCGTAGCCGGTCAGGAGATTGAGGCCGAGGCCAGCGAGGGACAGGATCAGGAACGGCACGATGATCGCATTGATCCAGTATTCCGAAGCGAGGAAAGGGGCGGCAAGAAGCACGGCGATTGCTGCGGCAATGCCGACCGCCTTCAGGCCGACGGGGTCGACAGGTTCGGCGGCAGCGGGCAGGTTGATCTCGGACATGGCTCAGACCCTTTCGATCTGTCGTTCGCCGAACAGGCCGGCCGGGCGGATGAAAAGGAAGACGAGCGCCAGCGCATAGGCGAACCAGGGCGTGATGCCGCCGCCGAGATACGGGCCGATATAGGTTTCGGCCAGGCTCTCGCCGGCTCCCACGATCAGCCCGCCGACGATGGCGCCGGGGATCGAGGTGAAGCCGCCGATGATGAGGACGGGAAGAGCCTTCAGCACCACCAGCGACAGCGAGAACTGCACGCCCTGGCGCGCGCCCCACAGCAAGCCGGCGACGAGGCCGACCAGTCCCGCGACCGCCCAGACGATCTGCCAGATGCGGTTGATATCGATGCCGAGCGACAGCGCCGCGCGCGTATCATCCGCCACGCCCCGCAGCTGGATTCCGATACGCGTGCGGTTGAACAGCAGCGACAGGACGACGACGATCGCAAGCGCCACACCGGCGGCAATGAGGTCGAACTGGCTGATCATGATATCGCCGAGGAAGATCGGCAGGTCGTCGATGCCGAGGTTCAGGGCCCGCACCTGCGATCCCATGATGCCCTGCGCGACGCCCTCCACGACATAGGAGAGGCCGAGTGTCGCCATGAAGAGCGTCATGGGGCTGCGGTTGGTCAGCGGACGCAGCAACAGCTTTTCGATGGCGATGGCGGTGAGGATCAAAAGGGCGATCGTCACGGCAATCGCGCCGAGCGCCGGCACGCCCTGATCGGTGAGCGTGACGAAGGTGAGCGCGCCAAACAACAGCAGGGAGCCCTGGGCGTAGTTGAAGACGCCCGACGCCTTGTAGATCAGCACGAAGCCGATGGCGACGAGGGAGTACATCGTGCCGGCAAGCAGGCCGCCGATCAGGGTTTCCAGGAACATGTTCATGCCACGGCCTCCGCATGTTGGGCGCCGAGATAGGCAGCGATGACATCCGGATTGTCGCGGATGGTTTCCGGCGGGCCGTCCGCCAGCTTGCGTCCGTAGTCGAGCACAACGACATGGTGGGCGAGTTTCAGGACGATGCCGATGTCGTGCTCGATGAGAACGACGGTGAGGTCCAGCTCCCTGTTGAGCCGCGCGATGACCGCCGCGATCTCCTGCTTTTCAGCGGCGTTCATTCCGGCCAGCGGCTCGTCCAGCAGAAGCAGGCGAGGCCTTGCGACAATGGCACGGGCGATCTCCACCTTCTTCTGAACGCCATAGGGCAAAGTGCCGACGACGGTTTCGGCATGTTTCTCAAGGTCGAACAGCTTCAGCACATCCAGAGCCCGCGCGCGAAACGCCTTCTCCTGCGAGAGCGCACGCGGTAGCCGGAACGCCTCCTCGACCAGCGTCACACGGGACTTGCGCGACAGGCCGGCAATGACATTGTCCAGCACGCTCATGCCGGAAAACAGCGCATTGTTCTGGAAACCCCGGCCGATTCCGCGCCGCGCGGCCTCGAGCGGCTGCATGCGCCGGAAGTGTTCGCCCTCAAACACGATCTCGCCGGAATCCGGTATATAGACTCCGTTCAGAATGTTCAGCAAAGAGCTCTTTCCGGCGCCGTTCGGACCGATCAGAGCGCAGATTTCACGGCGCTCGACCTGAAAGGACAGGTCCGAAATCGCCTTGACGCCCTTGAAGGAGAGCGAAACGTTTCTGACTTCCAGGGCGGGACCAGCAGAAGTGGTCATCGGTATCATGCTCCTCATTGCGTCCTGAGGCACACGCCCGCGCTCGCCCGATCAGTGACGGGGCGTCCGGTCTGTGTGCTGGGAAGGGTTGGCGGCTACGGCCGCGCGTGAAACTAGATCGGCGTCATGCAGCCTCGCCGGCGGCGGCATCCGCCTCCTCGCGCTTCACCCGCTCGATATCGCGGAAGCGATGGGCGGGGTGGCTTTCCGGAAGGTACGGGCCATCGCCGAAGAGTTTTTCGCGAAGCGTGCCGTCCCGGTAACCGGTGGCGTAGACACCGCGCTTCTGGAGCTCCGGTACGAGATAACCGATCACATCGGCAAAGGTCTCGTGTGCGAGGGCATAGGCCAGGTTGAAACCGTCGATATCGGTCTCTTCCACCCATTCCTGCAACAGGTCGGCAACCGTCGCTGCGGACCCGACAAACAACGGCCCGAGACCGCCGATGCCGCCCCACTTCGCCAGTTCCTCGATCGTCCAGACCTTGCCGCCTTCCGCCAGATGCTCGACGGCCGAGATGATGGCGTTCGTCTTGACCTTCTTGACCGTGTCGGCGGGCTTGTAGTGACCGAAATCGATGCCCGTCCAACCGGACATCAGGACCAGCGCACCGTCATACGAGGCATATCTCGCGTATTCTTCGTATTTCGCCTGTGCTTTCGCATCGGTTTCATCGACGATGATCGTCGCCATCGCATAGATCAGCACCTTCTTCGGGTCCCGGCCCTGCGCGGCGGCGCGCTGCCGGATATCGGACACATAGGCCCGCGTCGCATCCTTGAGCGGTGTCGAAATGAAGACGCATTCCGCATGGCCGGCCGCGAACTGCTTGCCCGCGCCCGATGCGCCGGCCTGGAAAAGAACCGGCGTGCGCTGTGGCGACGGTTCGCTCAGGTGATAGCCGGGCACCTCGAAATATCTGCCCTTGTGGCCGATCTCGTGAATCTTCGTGGGGTCGGCGAAGATGCCGCGCTCCTTGTCCCTGACAACAGCGCCCTCTTCCCAGCTGCCCTCGAGGAGCTTGTAGAGCACCTCGACGTACTCGGTCGCCACATCATAGCGGTTGTCATGGGAGCGAAGCCCGCCCTGCCCGACATTCTTTGCACCGCTCTCGAGGTAGGAGGTCACGATGTTCCAGCCGACACGACCCTTGGTGTGGTGGTCTGCCGTCGAAAGGCGCCGCGCGAATGTGTAAGGGTGCTCGAAGGAGGTCGATGCGGTAATGCCGATTCCAAGATGCTTGGTCGCCTGGGCGATGGGATTGGCCAATTGCAGCGGATCATTGACGGGGATCTGCACGCCCTGGAGCAGGGCGTTGTCCAAATTGCCCTTGTAGACATCATAATAGCCGACGACGTCGGCGATGAAGATGGATTCGAAGAACCCGGTTTCAAGGAGCTTCGCGAGGTCCGTCCAGTAGTCGAGATCCTTGTATTCCCAGGAGCGGTCGCGCGGATGACGCCATAGGCCGGGGGATTGGTGTCCCACGCAATTCATCTCGAAGGCATTGAATCGTATCGTCTTGCTCATGAAGTCTCGTCCGTTTGGCTGGACGAGACATTATGATCCCAAAACGATGCCGGACAGGCATTCTATATTTTTTATAGAATTTATCTTGAAACAAATTTCCGCTGCGCTTCGGGCCCAGGGTGCCGGCCTTTCACCAAGCCGATACCCTGCGTTCAAAGCCCTTCGTCGTTGACTTAGCAACAGACCCGATCAAGCCGCGTTCGCGGACGCGTCGGATTGGCGTGCCTCGATGAAGCCGATCAGATCCTCGATGCTGATGAGCGGCAGTTGATGCTGTTCTGCGAAGGCGATCAGCTCCGGCAGGCGCGCCATGGTGCCGTCATCGTTGGCGACCTCGCAGATCACACCCGACGGCGCCTTGCCAGCGAGACGCGCGAGATCGACGGCGGCTTCCGTGTGGCCCGGTCGGCCGCGCACGCCGCGCGGATGAGCGCGCAGCGGGAAAATGTGGCCCGGCCGGGCAAAATCCTGCGGCCGTGCGGTGGGATCCATCAGCGCCTTGACGGTTACGGCCCGATCAGCCGCCGAAATACCCGTCGTCGTGCCGGAAAGATAATCGACGGAGACGGTGAAGGCGGTCTGGAGATACTCCGTGTTCTGGGGAACCATCAGCGGAATGTCGAGCGCATCGAGACGCTCGCCTTCCATCGCCACGCAGATGAGGCCGCGGGCGTGTTTCATCATGAACGCGATGATCTCGGGCGTCACCGCCTCCGAGGCGACGATGATATCACCCTCGTTTTCACGGTTTTCGTCGTCGACGACCACGATCATGCCACCACGTGCCAAGGCCGCGATTGCGTCTTCAATTTTCGACAGTGCCATTTCATTGCCTTTCAAGGGTTGCCGTAGCGGCGATTCATCCCTTGGGCGAACAGGCCTGCACCCGCGCGGACGAGCGGTTTTGCAGACATGCCCTCTTCCATCCGGACTTTAACCGTCGGCTCCGGCATCGCACCGGATCTGCTGACCCCTTCATTCACGAAAGGCGCTCGCGGGCTCCGGGCTCTCGCCCGATACCGCCGGTGGGGAATTTCACCCCGCCCTGAGAACATCTCTAGATAAGAAATTTTGATAGGAGAATGCAAGAGTGGCGTTAGGCATCACCGATCTAATTGTCCCGCAAGCCACCCGCCGTCCGCAGAACGACCAGCCAGTCCGTGGTCCCGGATGCTCTCGAGGATGTCGGCACCACCACTCGTCGCAGGTCGGCGTCAGGTTTCGTGGCGGCGAGTGCACCGGTGGCGGGGTCGTACCATTCGACGGCGCCGGTTGCGGCCGCCAGGACAGCAGGGTCGAGATCGAGCGAGGCGACGCCCTGGATGTAGGCGGCGGCAAAGGTTCCATCGCCTGCGACGGCGGATATGGTAGTGGCGGACGGTATGCCCTCGATATGACGCACGAACCGCCCGTCGTCCGGTTTCAATTTCCACCAGTCGAAGCGCTCGAACAGGCGCGCCAGATGGCCGATGCTTTTCGCCCCTTCGCTATCGAGCGCCTGCCGCCATCCCTCCGGCGTGTCGTAGAGCGCGGGGCCGCTGAAATGCCAGACGGGGTTGTTGCCGAAAACCTGGCCGCTCGCACCCGACAGAAGCGCACCATAGGCGATCTTGCGGATTTCGTCCGCCTTGACCCCATGCTCTCCTTCATAGCGCGACTCGATCATGAAGAAAGGCCGGTGCGGCCCGGCGCGATAGCGTGCCTGCACGGCGGCCGCGACGTCCTCGTAGGTGTAGACCGTATCGATCGATAGCCATTTCGCATCAGGCCAATAGGCGGCCGTCGCGCTGTCGCGATTGCCGTGGACGGTCTGCATCGCGCCCGGCGCTCCCTCCTCGATGCCCAGCGCCAACGCATCGACCAGCGCACGGTCCGGTGGATCATAATCACCGCCCTGCACCCAGATGATGTTGGGATAGCGGGCATAGCGCTTGCCGATATAGCGCCCGTAAGCACGCAAGGTCTGCGGACCCGCCGCCGCCATCTCGGCATACCAGCCCTGCGGCCCACCGTTCGCGCCGGCATAGGCCGGTGCCAGCAGCACCAGCATGCCGGCCCGCAGAGCGGCATCAAGGACATGCTCGGCATCCGCGAAATAGCGATCGTTCGGCCGAGCGAAGTCGCCCGGCGCCAGAAAAGGCGCGACGCCGGCTGCATTGTTCGGCGCGTTGCGCGCGAATTCATGCTCGATCAGCGAGACCAGGATGGTGTTGAACCCCCGCGCCTTTCGATCGGCAATGTAGAGATCGGCATCCTCGGGCGGAAGATCGGCGATCAGCGACCAGGCCGCATCGCCCGTGATGAGGAACGGTTTTCCGGCCGCATCCTCCAGATATGTGCCTGAAGCGGCGATGCGCAGGGGAAAGCGCGCCTCGGCACCGGCCGGCATGACGCGACCGGCCAGCAACATGAGGCCGATCAGCAGGGTAAAACCAATGGTCCGCATCTTCCCTCTTCCTTGTTGGATACCATGGCTCAAAGCCGCTCCCGGACACCCCGCAGCCAGTTCTTCAGCGGCCGCGGCAGAAAGGTGCGCAGGCCGGCACGCAGTCCGCGCGGCATCGACCAGCCATTGATCGAAAGGGGGGCGGCGATTAATGGCGGGTCTGCTGCGATCCCGCGAAATATCGTGGCGTAGCCCGCCGCCATGTGCTCCACCGTGAAAGCGCCTTCGACCTTGCGACGCGCAGCGACCGAGAGGCTGCAAAGCTGCGCACGATCCGTGTCGAGAGTGCGAACGATCTCGGCAGCACTTGCGGTGTCGCCGACCGGGAAAAGCAGCCCGTCGCGCCCATGCTCCACGATCATGTCGGTGACGCCGCGAAGCCGCGAGACGACCGGCACGCATCCCGCCGCCATGGCCTCCACCAGCGCCATCGGCAATCCTTCGTAGCGCGATGGCATGAGGAAGATATCATGGCGCGCCAGCAGCGCGGGCACGGCCTGTGCCGCAACGGCTCCGGCATATACGACCCGCGGCGCCCGCTCCGGCATCGCAGCCTTCAGTCGTTTGAGATCAGGGCCGTCGCCGGCGATGGTCAGGGTCGATGACGCCGGCAGCCGCGCCAGGATGTCGGGCAGCCAGAACACACCTTTGGAGGCGTCCTCGATCCGTCCGAGAAAAAGAAGGCGAAGTCCCTGCCCGCTCGGTCGTGGCGACCGTCCGGTTTCAGGGAAGGCATCCAGCGCAACGGCGTTGGCGATGACACTGGTGCGCCCGGCGGGGAAATGATGGCGTTTCACAAGATCATCGCGGCAGCGCTGCGACACGCAGACCGTCGCATGCACATGAGGCCGGATCGCCTCGGCCGCCGCGTAGGTTCCCGGCGTGATGTTGTGCACGACCATCAGGCGAATGAGATCGGCGGGAAGATAGCGCACGATATTGGTCTGTATGCGGTCGCTGAGCACATTGACCACCACGCCGTCAAACCCGCCCGCAAGGATCGCCCTCTCCAAGAGGCGCGCCGCGGCTCTGTCGTCCACCTGGGACGGCACCTCCACGAGCGTGCCGAATGCCGCTTCCTGCTCCAGCCCTGAAGCAAGCCCTTGGCCCGCCGGCGCGAGGCCGAGCCAGCAAAGCTCGATCCCGTGCGGGGCGAGGCCCGCACGCAGGTTTCTGAACACGGTGTAGGTGCCGCCGAGATGCGGCAGGACGAAATAGGCGATCTTCATGGTGGCCCCTCTGCTTCTTTTGTAAGCCGGATGGGTCATCGGAGAAGCTGGGCGTTGGAGGCGGCGGGCGGCTCTTGGCAGGAGATGGCCTGCTTTCTACCTCTTTCGGCGCAGGTCCTGTCTCCGAATATCGGCGTTTTCCGCACTGCATCACGGCGCGATAGTGCGGCCGCTTGACTGTCCCTTCAACGCATATTCGACAGCGGCGGACACTCCATGAAAATCGCCTTGCTCGGGCAATTCGGGTCCGGAAACTCGGGAAACGACGGCTCGCTTGAGGCGATGCTCGGCTTTCTGCGCGGCGCGCTTCCCGACGCGAACCTGTTATGCGTCTGCTCCAATCCGGCAGCGATCCGCGAGCGGTTCAGACTTGACGTGATAGGCCTGCGCGCCCACAGGGCCTCTGTCTCACGAACGCGGCGCTGGCTCGAAAGTGGGCTAGGGCGCAATTTCGGCCGGCTCGTCAGCCTTGCCTCGATCCTGCGCATAATGGGCGATGTCGATGTGATGGTGATCCCCGGGACGGGTATCCTGGACGACTTTCAGGAGTCGCCCTTCGGCTGGCCGTTCATCGTTTACTGGTGGTGCCTTGCCGCCAGGCTGCGCGGCGCCCGCATCGCCTTCGTCAGCATCGGTGCCGGCCCGATCCGCGGTGCGCTCAGTCGCTGGTTCCTCACATCGGCCGCGCGCATGGCCACATATCGCTCCTATCGCGACGACTTTTCCCTGCGCTACGTCCGGGGCCTGGGCATCGACACCGCGCCCGACCATCGCTTTCCCGATCTTGCCTTCGGGCTGCAGGCGCCGGCGCAATCCGACGCCGTGCGTGACCGGCAGAAGCCTGCAACGATCGGCATCGGCGTCATGCGATATCGCGGATGGGAGCGCGATCATGCCGATGCGGAGGCCATCTACGCCACCTATGTCGAGAAGATCGCGAAGGTCGCACGCCGGCTCATGGATGGCGGCCACGACGTACGCCTGTTCATGGGCGACACATCGGATGAAAAGGCGCTCGACGATATCCTTGCCGCCCTTCCGGAAACCGGCAGCCGCGGGCGGCTTTCGGTGGCCCGTACGACCTCGCTGCAAGCGGTCATGGATGAGGTCTTGAAGGTCGATGTCGCCATCGTTTCACGCTTTCACAATCTACTCTGCGCCCTCAAACTCAATCGCCCTGCCCTGTCGCTTGGATATGCGGAGAAGAACGACGAGCTGATGGCCGCATTCGACCGCGCCGAATTCTGCCAGCATATCGAGCGCTTCGACGTGGAGCTGGTGCTGCGACAGGTGGACATGGCCCTGGACGACCTCACCGCCGCCGAAAACGTCATCGCCCGGCACAACACGGCAATTCGTGCCGAACTCGTGCGTCAGCAGAATCTGCTTCTCGCACAAGTGCTGGTCCGTCGGCGCGGCAAGACCCTACCACTTGTACAGGATGCCCTACGCTGAATGGACAAGTGGGCATCGCCGCGCGTGCGCCTATCCTGCTTGCAACCATCGGAATGAACCTCGTGATCCAGACACCGCAGACCTCCAGCCATTTCCCGAAAGTGTGAGCCGCATGGTCCGACGCGCGTATATGATGGCATCGCTGGAGCAGTATTTCGCGCTCCTGATCAATTTCACCGTGCTGGTGATCGTGGCCCGCATCCTGACGCCCGGCGAGATCGGCGAGGCCGTGACGGGCCTGGCTATCGCCGTCGTCGCCTTCTCCGCGCGCGAATTCGTCACATCGGACTTCCTCATCCAGCGCGGCACGGTGGACGTCGAAACGTTGCGAACCGCGCTGACACTTCAGGTCGCAGTCAGCGTGATGATCGCCGCGGCCCTCGTCGCCCTCTCCGGCCTCATCACCCGCTTCTATGCCGCGCCGGATCTCTCCTTCTTCCTTTCGCTGGCAGCGGTGGCAGGCGTCATCGAGGCGCTCGCCCAGCCCGTTATCGCGCTCCTCCGACGCGAGATGGGCTTCGGTGTCCTCGCCTGCATCCGCACGGCGGTTTCGCTGACCGCGGCACTGTTCACAATCATGTTAGCCGCCCTTGGCTTCGGGCCCATAGCCTTCGCATGGGGTATGCTCTCGGGATCGTTGATGCTGGCAATCCTCGCGGTCACCTGCTCACCCTTACCCGCAGCCGCGATCTTCCGCCCGGGCCTTGCGCGCTGGCGTGAAGTGCTGAGCTTCGGCCTGTTCAAGGGCGCAGCGCTCGTGGTGGAACGCCTGCACGAAACCGTGCCGCAATTGATCCTGGGGCGCATCGCCTCCATGACCTCGGTCGCGCTTTACAATCGCTCGAACACCCTTTGCGGCATCCCCGACCGCATCATCATGTCGGCCTTCTACAGCATGGCCTTTCCCGCGCTGGCAAGCCGCGTGCGCGACGGTCACGACATCGAGAAGACCTATCTCGGCGTGCTCGCCTACCTGTCCGTCCTCTACTGGCCGGGCGTGGTGCTGATCTCCCTCCTCGCCCCCTCGATCGTCGGTATCGTGCTTGGGCCACAATGGACCGAGGCCGTGCCCGTCGTTCGCGTGCTGGCGCTCGCGGCCGTCTTCTGGCTGCCGGTCATCGTGACAGGACCGCTTCTGCTCGCGCTCGGCCGCAACAGGGACGCCTTCCTGGCAAGCCTGGTCTCGCGCTGCCTTGCCGCCGGCATCCTTTGTGCCGCCAGCCTCCATGGCGTGATGGCCATGGCACTGAGCCAATTCGTCTCGCTGCCCCTCCAGATGGTGGTCGCGCTCGCCTTCGTGCATCGCCACGTCCGCTTTTCCCTGTCCGGCCTTGCGGCGGCGCTGATGCCAAGCGCCGTCGTCACCGGATTTTCGCTAGTCGGGCCTGTCGCGCTCCTGGCGATGCCCGGTCATCAGGAGGCAGGGCTTCTCGTCTTTGCCGGTGCAATCCTTCTTGCCGGCGGTGGCTGGCTGGCAGGGTTGCTTGCCACGCGACATCCGTTTCTCATCGAACTCCAGGTTCTGCTGAATGCCGGCCGCGACCGTGCCCGCCGGCTGCACCGATTTCTCGTGGCATCGGGAGCATGAACCATGGCGAGCGTCGACGTCGTCATCCCCAACTACAATTACGGCCGCTATCTCGAGGCCTGCGTGAACAGCGTGCTTTCGCAAGACATGGCCGAGATCCGCGTCCTTATCGTCGACAACGCCTCCACGGACGACAGCGTCGACGTCGCCAGACGCCTCGCCGCCTCGGATTCACGGGTCAAGCTGCTTCTGCGGCCGGAGAACCTCGGCCCTCATGCCTCCTTCAATGCAGGGATCGACTGGGCGCGCGCCGATTACTTCCTCCTGCTCTTCGCGGATGATTTTCTGGTCCCGGGTGCGCTGCGCCGGGCGACCGCGGTCATGGAACGGGATTGCGGCATCGCCTTCTGCTACGGCCGCGACGTGGCGATCCGGGGCGACGTGCCGATCCCGGAGATCGAACCACAGCCTGCCGATCCGCCACTCAGGCTGATGACCGGCCGAGCCTTCATCGAGCGCTTCTGCCGCCTCGGCGTCTTTCAGATACCTGGACCGTCCATCGTCGTGCGCACCAGCGTCCAGAAGCGTGCAGGCCACTACCGGACCGCACTGCCGCACAGCGACGATTACGAACTCTGGCTGCGGCTTGCGCTTTATGGAACCGTGGCCGAGCTGGATTGCGTCCAGGCCGGCATCCGTTCGCATGACGCCAACCGCTCGACCGAGCTTTGGGCGCACCAGACCCTGCACATCCGCCACACGGCCGATGCCGCCGAGAGCTTCTTCTATCATGAAGGGCGATGGCTCGACGGAGCGGAGACGCTGCGCCGTCGCGCCCGGCGCGGTATCGCCGAACGCGCCTACTGGTCGGCGGTGTCACATGCGCTCAGGGGAAACGGGGAAGCGTGGAAGCTGCTGATGCTCGCCTTCCGCATGGCACCGGCGACCGCCGTGCTGCCGCCTTTGGGCTACCTGCTGCATCGAGCTGACACACTGCCGCGCATGCGCTCCCTGCTCGCCAGGATCCAGCGATAGACCTCAGCGTTCCGCCACATCGCCCGTATCGAGGGCAAGGCTCACCCGCAGAATATCACCTGCCCGCACCGGATCGGTCTGGCCGACCGGCACTTCGCGGTACTTGCCGTCGACCAGCCGCACGGCCGAAAAGCGGAAAGCCGTCTGGCGCGCGCCGCCTTTTCGTTCAATGGCGATGCCGGCCTCGGCCATCGCCTGCAGGCTGTAGGTCATCTTGCGGCGCAGGCGCAGGATATCGATGTTCAGATCACGCAACTCCGCTGCGACTTCGCCCCGGCGCTGTTCTCGCAACGAACCGAGGCGGCTGTCGATCACGACCAGGTTCTGCCGGGCGCGGGCGAGAAAGGAACCGAATTCCAGCACATCGCGGTTGGTGGCGGAAATTTCCCGTTGCTTGTCCCGCAGCTGCGTCTTCGAGGTAAGACCCCGCGCCACCATGCTTTGCGCGAGCTTCACGTCCTCGTCCAGCAAGGTGAGTTCGCCATTGCGCAGCTTGCCGCTCTTTTCCAGCGTATCGATCTCGTCGACATAGCCGGCGCGCTGCTGCTCCAGGCTCTTCAGCTCGGCGTCCAGCGTCGTGCGGCGCAGCTCGAACAGCGTGCGCTCGGCTTCCACGATCTGATCGACGATCCGCGGATCCGGCGTGCCGATTTCCTCGCTCGGACGATAGGTGAACGGCTGACCGTTCAGCTCCGCCTCGAGCCGGACGCGCTTCACGTCCTGGCCGAGAAGCTGCGCGCCGAGATCGACGTAGTCCTGGCGCAGGCCGGCGAGCCGCACGCCGGCATTGTCGCCCTGCGCCAGCACTTCCTTCTGCCCGCCACCGAGCGCGAAGAGCTCCAGCGCGATCATGCCGGGACGGAATTCATAGCGGCCGGGCCTCTGAACTTCACCCACGACGAACACCGGCGCGTAGGTTTCCACGACGACCGAAACCGACAGATTGGCGATATGCTCTTTCAGTCCCGCATCGATGGCCTGGCGTACCTCTTCGACGGGCCTGCCACTCACGGCGACGTTGCCAAGCAACGGATAACCGATCGTTCCGTCAGCCCCGATGGGGAAGGATCCGCTCAGCCCGGGATCACCATAGACGGTGACGCGCAGCACGTCGCCGCTCGCCACCCTGTACTCCTGTCCCTGCGCGTTCGCCGGAGCAACCGAGCCGGCAAGGAGCAGGATGCAGGCGCATGCCTTCAGAAAAAGGGTGCGCCACCGGGAACGTTGGTCATCACGTGGCGTAGCGTGAAGATGTGCCATGGCGTCCAGACCTCACATACCGACGATCGAAGGCAAGTCGACGGGCATTTCCATGCGCTTGCGGCCGTCGGCGGTCGAAGCGGCATGATCGTTGGCAAAGGAAACGACATTGCTGCGCTCCAGCGTGGCGCGGCATGCCCCGTTGACGACGAGGCCATCGATGGTAAGGCCGGCGGTGCCGAACTTGCGGATGGCGCGGTCGGTTTCGGTGCGGTCGGCGCCCTGGGGGACGACAAGGATCGTCCGGTCAGCGAGCGCGGAAACCAGCAACGCGCCGGAACCATTCGATACCGCCGTGGAGTCGATCACCACGACGTCATAGGCACTTCTCAGCGTGGTCAGGAGGCGCGCAAAGCCGCCGTGCCCGAGAATATGTTCCGCGGGACCGTTCGACGTGCCCGCGCAGATCAGGTCGATCCCCGAGGGACCATCGTGACGAACGAAGTCTCCGATCTCCACCTCTTCGCGCGGACCGATCGTATCGACCGTGCGCACCGGTCGCGCACCGAATTCGGCGGCGACACCGGGTGCGGTGAGGTTTGCATCGAGCAACAGCGTGCGCAGGCCCGTTGCGGCGAGCGAGCGGGCAAGACAGGAAGCAACGAGTGTCTTGCCCTCGCCGCCGGCACCCGATGTCACCGCGATCACCGGCGTTTTCCCAGGCCGTGCGGAAAGACGCAGACGGCTCTGGATGTCGGCGACGGCATGGGCGAACGGTTCGCGGGCATGGCGAACGAGATCGCCGATGCCGGCACGCTGCAACGGGGACAATTCAGGAAGACGCCCGAGGACCGGAATGCCGGCACCGCCCTCCTCCGGATCGGCGCGGCGCAGGTATCCGGCGCGCAGCTCGAGAAGAAGGGCTGCAAGCGCGCCGCCGGAGAGGCCGAAAACCAACCCGCCCAGGAGCCAGGCGGACGCGCTCGGGCTTGATGGCGATGAGGACGGCACCGCGCGCGAGATGATGCGCGCCTCGGCCATCGCGATGCCATCCTGTTCGATCGTCTGCTTGTAGCGCGTCAGATAGCTCTCGTAGATCGCCCGGTTGGCGCTGGCCTCACGATCGAGCTGGTCGGCCTGCACGAGGGCATCGTTGGCGCGCGACATCTCGGCCTGGAGCTGCTTCAGGCTCGCCTCCAGCCCGGTCTGCTGGCGTCGCGTAACCTCGATTTCCGTTCGCAGGCTGTCGATGATCTGGGCCACCTCCGCGTCGATCTGCTTCTGGATCGTCTCCAGCTGCGAGGTGAGTTCCGGGATTTGGGGATTCTTGATCGCACCGCTTTCGTTGATGGCGGAAAGCTGGCGCTTGAGGCGCGCTTCCTCGCTGCGCAACTGCTGGATCGCGGCCGAATTCAACACCTCGGGAAGAGCAAGGCCGGCTTTTCCATCCGAGATGTCGACCGCTGTCGCAAGACGCGCGAGCGAGCCGGCGAGTTGGGCCCTCAGCCGGGCCAGCTCGTTGTTCAGCCCGGCGATCTGTTGGGCGAGCAGCGTCGTGCCGTTCGACTTGGCGACGCCGGATTTTTCACGGAATATGGTCGCCGCATGTTCGGAGCGCTCCAGCTCGCTGCGCAGGCTGACAAGGCGCGTTCCGAGCCAGTCGCTGACCCGCCGTGTCGCCGTCGTCTGCACGTCGACTTGGTAGTTGATGTAGGCCTCCGCATAGGCATTGGCCACCGCAGCCGTGAACTCCGGCTCCATGCCGGTGAACGCGACATAGATCGTATAGGAGCGGCCGTCATTGGTAACGCGCACCCCCGACATGAGGCTGTCGAGAAGGGCGCGCCGGTCGGACGCGACACGGTTCACGCGGCCGGAGGCCGGCTGGCCGGTTGCGTTCTCCTTCGTGAGGCCGAAACCCTTGGCGGCATCGATGCCTTGCGCCTGCAGAAGCGCCAGAACCCGCTCGGCCATGGAGCGGGAACTGATGATGTCGACCTCGGTGCGCAGCACCGGACTTTCCTGCGGCAGCGGCGAAACGACGGATTCCGTCGGCAAGGCCTGGAACTTGCGCATATCGAGCGCCAGCACCGCCTCGGCGCCGTAGCGCGACGGCTGGTCGAGATAACCGACCAAAGCAAGAGCTACACCGCCGGCAAGGCAGGCGAGGATCGCCCGCCGCCGTTCGACAACAACTGTCAGGACCCGGGGAAGGACAAGTTCCTCCGGGTCGGCCGGCTTCATCGACCAGATCATGGCTTTATTCCCGTTATAGGAACCGGTTACATCCGGCTGTTCTGATAGGCATCGTCCGACATGATCTCGCCGAACTTGCAGGCAACCTCCGTGCGATTGGTCGCACCGAGCTTCTTCATGATGTTGCGGATGTGAACCTTGACCGTGCTTTCACACAGATTGAGTTCCCGGGCGATCATCTTGTTGGCCTTGCCCCGCCGCAACGCTTCGGCGATGGCCGCCTGTCGCACGGTGAAGGCATCCCGGCTGCAGAATTTCTGCGGATAGCTGCCGAGCAGGCCGCGCATCGCCAATATGCTGCTGGCCGGCACGAACTGCCCGCCGGCAATGGCGAGCCCGATCGCCTCGATGCAGACATCGATATCGACCGAACTCGGAATGAAGCCGTGCACCCCGAGATCGATGACATCAAGCACATGCTCAAGCGTCTGGTTGTCCGACAGCACCACGACCGGCACCGGTTCCAGTGTCGTCAGAAGCTGCGTGATCTCATCCCTCAGGCCGGGATCCGAAACACTCTTGCTGCCGATATTGACGAGACTGGCGCGAAGGGTACCGAGATTTGCCTTGCTCTGCTGCCAGGCGGCCAGCCCTGAAAAGGTGAAGACATTGATGCCGATACGGTGAGAATGCAGGCTGTTTGCCAGACATTCCCGATCGAGATTGCGCTTGTCGAAGATCGCGACATAGTCGCTTGCGGCATATTGCTGAGGCCGCCGGTCGACCGGCACCCTGATTTCCGTCTCCTGATCGCTGTCGACCGCGTTCCTTGCCCGGAAAATATCGATCGACTGGTCGTCGAAATCCGCTCTGTCACTTCTCGCCATGGTACCCCTCACTAATTTCCTGGTCAGAATTACGAGTCCGGGCCTGCGTTCGAATGTGTTGTCGGTCCTATGCCAGGGCCATCTTGCGTATTGTGAAAGCCTCCGCGAAAAGCGAGGGCGATCTGCACTCCATCCCGCGCATGCGGGCCAAACCCCGAAAGACGTCCGCGTCGAACCAGTCCTTGGACCGTTGCGTCGCGAAATGCGCCATGAGCAGATCGATCTTGCGATCGATCACGCCGGGCTGGAGAGGCACGTAGGCATTACGCTGCGTGATATCCCCGTCCCATTTCGGGATCTCATATTCTAAGACGAAATGGTCCCTGAATATATTCATTGTTAACTTATTTAGCTCTCGATGATCTTGATGTGCGTCATGGCGGCTGTGGGTGAAAATGACGTCCGGCTCTGCCCTGTCGCGCAAGGACAGCATGAATGTCTTGATCTCGCGGCTCTGGCTTGGGAAATAGCTGTCCTCGAAGCCGCAGACCTCCACCGTCGCCGAGGCTGCGCCCTCAAGGAAGGCGGCCGCGGCGAGCCGCGTTTCGGTCGCTCGCTCCGGCGTTGCACTCATCACGCACCAAAAGACCTCCAGCTCCACGCCGGCAGCGATCAGACCGAGGATCGTGCCGCCGGCTCCGATCTCGATATCGTCGGCATGCGCGCCGAGGCAGAGGACCCGTAGCCGGTGCCCGGCGGAGGCAAGGGGCAGCATTTTCATGATCGACCCACCTTGCGCAGCCGGGAAACACGCTCCCCTTCCGTCTGACGCACCCACGGCATCTCGCCGCGCTCCACCATTTCCTCGAGCATCTGCCAGTCGCGTAGCGTGTCCATCGAGCGCCAGAAGCCCTCGTGCTTGTACGCCATCAGCATGTCGTCCCGGATCAGCCGCTCGAAGGGTTCGAGAACCAGTTCCTCACCTTCGCGCATGTAGTCGAAGATCTCTTGACGCATCAGGAAATAGCCGCCGTTGATCCATATCTCCGACCGGTCGGACGAACGGAATTCCCGCACCTGGCCCGCCTCATCGATATCGGCAAGATGGTAGGTGAGCGGCGGCCGCACCGCGAGGAAGCAGGCGATCTTGCCGCTTGCCTCGAAGCGGGCGATCATGTCGTCGAGATCAACATCGGTGAGGCCGTCGCTGTAATTGGCCAAAAACATCCGCTCGCCGCGCACCTGCTCGCGCACGGCCCACAGGCGTTCGCCGATATTGCGCCAGATTCCGGTATCGATCAGCGCGATGCGCCAGTGTTCCTGTGCATCCCCGAGGAGTTCGACCCGTCCCTCACCAGACACGATGCAGTCCGAAAATGTCTGCGGCCGGCACGTCAGGAAAAAGTCCTTGATGACATTCGCCTTGTAGCCGAGGCATAGGGTGAAGTCGTCGTGGCCGTAGGACGCGTAATACTGCATGACATGGCGCAGGATCGGTTGCGCGCCGAGCGGGATCATCGGCTTGGGAATGGCCTCGGAATATTCGCGGATGCGTGTTCCGCGCCCGCCGCAGAAAAGAACGACCTTCATGACAGATCCTCCAGCGGATCGATGACGGAGACCTCGGGAATGGGAACGATGAACTTCGCGCCCCATTCGCCGACATGGCGCATCTGATCGACGATCTCGGCCTTCAGGTTCCAGGGCAGGATCAGGATGTAATCCGGGCGGTGGCGATCGATCGCCTCGACGGGCAGGATCGGAATATGCATGCCCGGCGTAAAGCGGCCGTGCTTGTAGGGATTGCGGTCGACGGTGAAATCAAGGAAGTCCGTGCCGATACCGCAATAGTTGAGAAGCGTGTTGCCCTTGCCGGGCGCGCCGTAGCCGCAGATGCGCGCTCCCCTCTCCTTCACGCTGATCAGGAAATAGAGGAGGTTGCGCTTGGCCTGTCGTGCACGGTCGGCAAAGGACGTGTAGGCCGCAACGCCATGCAGGCCCGCCTGCTGCTCGCGTAGCAGGAGCGCCGCGACATTCGCGCTGATCACACCGGACCGTCCGGCATGGCCGAGATAGACCCTGAGCGAGCCGCCGTGGGTCGGCAATTCCTCGACATCGAAGATCTCCAGTCCATGCATGCGGGCGGCAACCTGCACCGTGAACAACGAGAAATAGGAGAAGTGCTCGTGGTAGATCGTATCGAACTGGTTCTGCGCGATCAGCGTCGCGACATGCGGGAACTCCAGCGTGATCACGCCCTGTGGCTTGAGAATCTGCTTCATGCCGCCCAGGAAATCGTTGATATCAGGCACCTGCGCCAGCACGTTGTTGGCGACGATCAGGTCCGCCGTCTGGCCGACCGCTGCCATGTCGCCCGCAAGCCGTTTGCCGAAGAACGCGATCTTCGTGGGTATGCTGCGGGAGATCGCCACCTCGGCCACGTTGATCGCAGGCTCGATGCCGAGAACGGGAATGCCTCGCGCCACGAAATGCTGCAGCAGATAACCGTCGTTGCTGGCGAGCTCGACGACGAAGCTGCGTGCATCGAGACCGAAGCGATCGATCATCTTCTCGCAGTAGCGCTCCGCATGTGCGACCCAGCTGGTGGAGTAGGAGGAGAAGTACGCATACTCCTCGAAGATGCTTTCGGGACTGACATACTCCTCCAGCTGCACCAGCAAGCATTCTTCGCACACACGCACATGCAGGGGATAGTAGGCCTCCATCAGGCCGAGTTCGCTTTCCTGACGAAAGCTTTCGCACGGCGGCGACATGCCGAGATCGACGACGGTATGTCTCAAGGTCCTGCCGCACAGGCGGCACGGCGGCCGAAGCGACAGGCTGGGAGACGGATCAAGCGAATGGCTGGCCTGAAAATTCATGACAATGCCTCCATGGAGATATCCGGTCGGGACCGACATGGGAGGCGATCGAAGCTAGCCTAACCGCGAAGGGACCGTTTCTCGACGTGGTGCCAGATTAGGCATGGCGGACGAAGCCGGCCATACTACCTTGCGAATACCGCAACTGTCCGAAAGGCGTAGCAACATGAAACGCACTTAAACGAACATTGACCATCCTACCCGCTACGCTCGAAAGATACGTCGGAAACCGCACTTGGCAGTCTGGCTGCGGTCGTCACACTCAGGAAAACGGGAGAGGACGAACCGATGCTGTTCACCAGAACCGACCTGGAAGGCGTATGGCTGATCGAAGCATCGCCGATCCGTGACGAGCGAGGCTCCTTCGCCAGGACCTTCTGCATCGACGAGATGAACGTCCGTGGGCTCGAACACCGCTTCGTCCAGCACAGCCTTTCGCGCTCGACCGCCAAGCACACGCTGCGTGGCCTGCATTTCCAGCGCGCGCCGCATGCAGAGGTAAAGGTAGTGTCCTGCCTGAACGGCGCGATCTGGGACGTCGCCGTCGACCTTCGCCCGCAATCGCCGACCTATCGCCGCTGGACGGCAGCGGAACTCAGCGCCGACAACATGCGCCAGCTCTATATTCCCAAGGGGTGTGCCCACGGTTTCCTGTCGCTGACGGAGGATGCGGTGGTCGGCTATCTCATATCGACGCGTTACGATCCATCCGCCGCCGCCGGCCTGCGCTACGATGATCCTGCCCTTGCGATCGACTGGCCGGCAGAACCGGCCGTGATGTCGGAGAAAGACAGGAACTGGCCGCTGCTTGCGGACAACGGACATCACGCCTGAGCATCTCCGACCAGCCCGCACGCCTCCAGTCGCGTTGCCGCTGCGGCGATCGCCGAGAAAGGAAGCCCGGATCGGCAGGCAATGTCGAGCAGGGAATGCCTGCCATCGGCGAGATTCAGCACCCAGAGGTATGCCATGGTAACGTCAGGCGTCGTCTTGTGGCCGCCGGTCGTCGCGTACAGCCCGCGCTTTCCAAGCTGCGGCTCACCCTTCGGTGACAGGTTCAGCGGTATCCTGTCGGTTTCGATGACCTCGATAATGTCCATGATCATGCGAAAGGAGGAGGCAAGATGCTCCGGGCGCACGAAGTCCAGATCGTCCGCCGATGTGTGATATTCGGGAAAGGTGCCGAAGGCGCTGCGTTGCAGGAGGCCGACAGGCAGGTCGAAACCCGGCGAACAAAATTGCCGCTCGTCATAACCGAAGGGACTGAAATCGATCATCGCGATCTTCCGGCCATCACACCGGATGACCTCCATCACCCGGTCGATCATCGCATCGCCGCGCCTGCTGCGCTTGTAGACAGGCCCGCCGCCGTCGCCGATGCAGGAAACCACGAGGCCAAGATCGATCCGCGAAAGCCGCTCCTCGTTTGCCGCGAGCCAGCAGAGCGCCCCGATCGTGCCCGGCGCAAAGAGAAAACGGTAGCCGAACCGCCTGCGCCGTCCGGTCAGCGCCCGCGCCAGGAAGGCTAAAACCGCGAGCCCGGAGCAATTGTCGTTGGCGAGCGAAGGGTGGCAGATATGCGCACTCAGGAGCACCTCGCCATCGGTCTCGCCCGGCAGGAAGACTTCTCCATAGGTCAGCGAACCGTCAGAAAAGGTGGTGTCTATGACGACGTCGTAGTCTCCATCCTCGAGCGCCAGATACTCCCGATGCGCCATGCAAAAGCCCCAGTCGCGGCTGTAGTAGCTCGTGCGGTAAGGGATGACTTCAGGCTGGTCCGGCAACGTGTGGATATGGGGCCGAAGCTCCGAAAGCGGCATACGGCGGGCCACAGGCTCGCTGTAACCGACAAGGTGGAGATTGGAGTCCGCGATATCGACCACGGCCTTGCCGCTCGCATCGCGGATGGAGGCCGCACGGACATTCCATTCCTGCGGCACGGTCCAGTCGAAGACCCGGGTGCCAGAAGGCACCTCACGGACCGCAACGTCGACATGCTCCGACAGGATCGCGAGCGTGCGGCGTACGCCTTCACCCGTGATACTGCGGCAGATCGGGAAAAGGCGGGAGACCAGCGCGTGGATCTCCCCGCCGATATCGGCCGTGGCCTCTGCGGATGGAGCGAACCGCGCCGCCTCGTTCATCGCCGTCCCTCAGGCACGCATTGCCATCCTGTCCGCGAGCACCTTCGCCGGCGCGCGCCATCTCAGGTTCCGGTCGAGCGTATTGCTGGCAAGAAGCGAGCGGATATGGCCGATACGCTGATAGCGCGGCCCCTCGAATTCCTCGAGCGTCAGGCCGGAAGCCCGATAGGCGCCGTAGAGCTGCTGCGCCCCTGACACCACGTCCCACTTCGGGCGGAAGGCCGGCAAGGTGCGTGCGATCTTGCCGAAATCGACGCGGTAGGAGCGCGGGTCGGGCCCGGCTTCGCTGGCATAATCCAACCGGCACCCCGGCACGGTCCGCGCCACCACATCCGCGATATCCCTGACCTGATAATTGTGCTCCGTGCGGCCGACATTGAACGCTTCTGCAAAGACCGCATCCCTCGGCGCCTCGAGTGCCGCAAGAAATGCCCCCGAGATATCCTCGATATGCACGATCGGCCGCCACGGCGTACCGTCCGACTTGAGCAGGATAACGCCCCGCGTGACCGCCCACGCGACCAGATTGTTGAGCACGATATCGAAGCGCAGCATGGGTGACAGGCCATAGGCCGTCGCCGGCCGCAGGAAGACCGGGCAGAAACCGGTATCGGCCAGCTCCGCGATGTCGGCTTCTGCCATCACCTTGGAGCGACCATAGGCCGAGACCGGATTGAGCGGCGCGTCTTCGTCGACAAGAGCCTCGCCGGCAAGGCCGTAGTTGCTGCACGACGAGGCGAAGAGAAAGCGTGGGACGCCGGCCTGCCTTGCTGCACGCGCAACGCGCACGCTGCCTTTGTGGTTGATGTCATAGGTGACATCGGGATCCAGATTGCTTAGCGGGTCATTCGACAGGGCCGCGAGATGGATCACCGCGTCGAAGCCTTCGAGGTCGTAAGGCGTTACATCCCTGACATCTTTCAGCGTGGCGGGAACCTCCGTCATGGGCCCGCCGGGCGCATAGGTGCATCGCCGGTAGAGCCTGCTGTCATAGCCATGCACCTCATGCCCCGCCGCCAGGAGGGTCGGCACCATGACGGAGCCGATGTAACCCTGATGTCCCGTTACAAGCACTTTCATGTCCGTGTCTCCCCAACTTCTTTGCCAAGGGAGATGCTACGTCGGCGCGATGCGGACCACGATTGACGACAATGACGGCGGCACGCACCCGAATGGCGTATCGGCAGTTCTTCCTACCGCTTTCGGGCAGGTCAGGCCGTCTGTGCCCTCGCGACCGGCCCAATGCTGTGAGGCCGTGGCGCAATGTTGAAGCGACGGAAAACGACGTCCGAGGGCCGGCCGACCAGATAGTTCTCGACGCCGTGATCAAGTGCAGCACGATAGACGCCGAGCGCGCCGTCGAAGGCCTCGATCGTCTGGTCTATCTCGTCGTTTCCGTGCGTATAGCTCACCACGAGCGACGGCGCGAGGACGCCGCGGCGGATGGTTTCCTGCAGCAGCAGCGTCCTGAAGGCCTGGGAAGGCGTTCCGCTCCCGTCCTTCGTGACGTAGCTGAGACAGGCGGGATGACCGGTGACACCGACGAAGCCTGCCAGACCATGCCGGGCGACCGCCTGCTCGATGCCCGCCTTGAGCCGCGTTCCCTGGCTGCGCAGATGCGGGATGACGGGCTCCTGCGCATAGACGTGCATGGTCGCGATCGCGGCCGCCATGGCGTGGGTTTCGGCACCATGGGTGGTGGACAACAGGAAGACGCGCGGCTTCTCGGTCTGTTCGATGCCGCCGAGCGCCATGAATTCACGCTTGCCGGCGAGCGCGGAGATTGCGAAGCCGTTGCCGAGCGCCTTGCCGAAACAGGAAAGGTCCGGCCGAAAACGGTAATATTCCTGCGCGCCGCCGCGCGCCCAGCGGAAGCCGGTGATCATCTCGTCGAGAATAAGGAGCGCGCCATTGGCATGACAAAGTGCTTGCAGGTCCTGCAAATAGCCTTCGGCAGGATCGTCGCCGCGCGAGGCCTCCAGAATGAGGGCGGCTATCCTGCCGGGGTGCCGGGCGAAGAGGTAGCGCGCGTCATCGAGATCGTTGTAGCAGAAGCCGAGCGTGAGATCCCTGACAACTTCGGGAATGCCGGCATTCATCTCCGTCGTGCCGATGAACCAGTCGTCGGTCGAGAAGAACGGATGGTCCCGGCAACGCGCAATAAGATCCCGGCCCGTTGCGGCCCGCGCAAGGCGCACCGCCGCAGAGGTCGCGTCAGAGCCGTCCTTGCAGAACTTCACCATGTCCGCGCCGGGAACCATCTGGAGGAAGGTCGAGGCACATTCGACCTCAATGCTCGCAGGCCGCGTGAAATTGCAGCCGAATTCCAGCTGCCGCGCGACGGCCTCCACGACATGGCGATAGGCGTGACCGAGACCGACTGCACGGTTGCCCATGCCGTATTCGATATAGGCGTTGCCGTCGACATCCCACACATGGCAGCCGTATCCGCTGACGATGAAGCCGGGCGACAGGATGGGATACTGGTCATCGCCCTTGGCATAAGTATGCGCGCCGCCCGGGATGAGCCGATGCGCGCGCTGGCGAAGCCGATCCGAATTCTCGAAGTCGTGAATGAAGGCATCCATCGCAGTCTCCTCTGCCCCGCCAGCCCGTCCGGGCACTATCGCGCCATGCGTGGCAGGCGCATCCGCGCTCTTGGTGGATAGGGCATGGCCGATAGGCGTAGGGATCAGCCGTAGAGATCGTTGAGCTTGAAGATAACTTCCGTCCGGTTGCGAACCTTGAGCTTCTTCATGATGTTGCGGATGTGGACCTTGACCGTGCTTTCACGCAGGCCGAGCTCATAAGCGATGATCTTGTTTGCCTTGCCGAGCTTGAGCATGGCGATGACATTCTCTTCCCGGCAGGTGAAAATCTCGGCCCGCCTGCGCTCCTGCTGGTCGGCTGCCGACATCAGTCTGCGCAGTTCAGGCAGGCTCTCGGTGGAGATGAAGACGCCCCCCGACAGCGCAAGCGAGATCGCCTTCACGCACACGGAAATACCGACCGCCGAGGGAATGAACCCTTTGACCCCGAGATCGAGCGCCGTCAGAACCTGGCGCAAATCATGATTGTCGGAGAGGATGATGACCGGCAGATTCGGGAACCGCGATACCAGCATGCGAATGTTGTTTTCGATGCGCGGCTCGGTACAATCGCGACTGCCGATATTGATCAGAACGCCGCTCGACGCCTCTGCGTATTTGGACATCCATGCTTCGATGGAGTTGAAAAGCACGATGGTCATGTCAAGGCCGTGCGATACGAGGCTTTGAGAAAGACACTCGCGATCCAGCGCCCGTTCGTCGATCACGTCCAGGACACGCAGGTCCGTCAAAGCGTTTTTCGCAGTATCGGCAAGTTTGAGAGCCGGTAACCGGACAGCCCCGTTTGCTACGGGCCGATGACTTAATCCGTTGGCACCCCCAATTTCAACCATCGTGTCACCCCCAGCGATTGGGAAAATAAATCAAGAGAATCGCTCTCTAATAAACAAGCCCCCAGCGGGATAAAATTCTCCCAGGACGGCACATCAGATAAACGTATATGGAATAAATTTTATTCTTTTCTTCATTGCCTTTTACAATTTTAAATCCATATCAAAATGGGATTCCCGCGAACAGATTCGGAAAATACGTATGTCCGCGGGTATGCAATCAGGATAACGACGCCTATACTATGATGAGCTCAATATAAGCCTGGTGAATTCTCACTTTGCGTGCATTTTTATTGAGATTGCACCCATGGGTTTAGTTCGACCTTTTCCGGGAACTTCGTCTGGAGGCAACTCTGCCCCCGGAGACCCTGTCGCTGGCGTCGTCGCGATCAGCGCGTCAGCCGGCGAACTCGATGCCTGCCGGACCCTGCTGAGGGCCGTGCCATTGGGTGGTGGCAACGCCTTTGTCCTCGTGCAACATGAGGACGGCGCTCCCCAAACCCGGTTGGTCGAGTTCTTTTCGAGCGATATGAACAGGACGGTCGCCCACGCGGCGGATGGCCTTGCGCTGGCGCCGGAACATCTCTTCATCGTTCCGCCCGGCGGGTACATCGTTCTGAAGAACGACACGATCCGTCTCATCAAACCGCCTTTTTCCCAAGGCATGCAGACGTCTTACGATATCCTGCTGCGTTCTCTCGCCGACGAGTACGGCGCGCGCGCCACGGCTGTTGCCCTTTCCGCCACCGGCGTTCGCGCAAACATCGGCATCCGTCTTCTTCGAGAAGCCGGCGGGCGCATCTATGTACGGGATCCAGCCGAAATCGACGATGAACGCGTTTCCGAAAACACGATCGATCCGGACTTTGCGGAACATCTCATGCCGCTATCGGCGATCGCGCAGGCCCTGCACCCGCAGGGCACTGAGGCAATTGGTCCCAATATCGTCGTACAAACGGAACGGACGCCTTTATCGGAGCAGTCGGAGCTAGCCGACCTCTGTCGCCGCGCGATCCTGGAGGGCTACGCCCCGGCCACGGTATTGATCAACCGGAAGCACCAATGCCTCTATTGGCTCGGTCCGGTGCAACGCTATCTGCGCGCCTTACCCGACAATCCAAAACAGAACCTTTTCGCCATCATTCCGCGCAGCCTGCACGCCGAACTCCGCTCCGCACTGCATCGGGCCGATGAGGAAAAGGGACGCACGATGGCGGTCGGCCTGCACCAAGGCATTCCTGACGCACGACTGCGCTACGATATCGCCGTGCAGCCGATGACGAGCGGTGGCGAGGATCTTTTTCTCGTCAGCTTTCTCGATACGGCCGGGCCAAGTCCGGTGGCCGCCGCCCTGCCTTTTCACGAAGAGCAGAGCGATGAACCGCTTCAGGGCGCAACAGCGAGCGTCATCGAGAACATGCTGTACAGCACTGACGTCGCCACCGTCTTCCTCGATCGCCACCTGAACATCCGCTATTTCACGCCGGCAACACGCTCGGTTTTCGATGTCACGATGGGCGATGTCGGCCGGCATTTGGCGGACATCAACGCGCGCGCGCCGGATCCGACCCTGCTCGGCGACGCTGCGGCGGTTCTGAACGACGGCGTCGCCAGGGAGCGCGAAATCCGCATGGCGAACGGCGCCTGGCATATGCGCCGCGTCGTGCCGTACAGAACCCGTGAAGGCGGCACGGAAGGTGTCGTCATCACCTTTTCGGACGTATCCGCGCAACACCGTGCCCATGAAGCGCTCACGCGGGCAAAGCGGGCGGCGGAACGCGCCAATGCGGCAAAGTCCCGCTTCCTCGCCACGGCAAGCCACGACCTGCGCCAACCGCTTCAGTCGCTCGCGCTCCTGCAAGGCCTCTTGGAGAAATCGGTAGAGGGGGAACGCTCCCAGAAGCTCGTTCGTAGCTTCCGCGATACACTCATATCGATGTCCGGCATGCTGAACGCCCTGCTGGACATAAACAAGATCGAGGCGGGCACGGTCTATCCGCGCATCATGACATGCAGGGTCAACGACGTTCTGCAACGCCTGAACGACGAATTCAGCTACGGCGCCATGGAAAAGGGGCTCTCTCTCCGCTTTGTACCGTCGAGCCTGCTGGTTCGGACCGATCCGCGGCTTCTCGAACAGATGATCCGCAATCTGATGTCGAACGCGCTCAAGTACACGCGGCGGGGCAAGATCCTGCTAGGGTGTCGCAGGCACGAGGACGCGCTCACCATTGAAATCTGGGACAGCGGCGTCGGCATTGCGGCCCATGAACTCCAGACCATTTTCGACGAGTACCATCAGGCAATCGGCGATGGAACCGACATGGCAGCCCAAACCGATCTCGGCCTCGGCCTCGGCCTTTCCATCGTCAAGCGCCTGAGCACGCTGCTCGGCCACCGCATTCAGGTTCGCTCCGTGCCGGGCAAGGGTTCGGTCTTCTCCGTCCATGTCGCGCTTGGCCGGGAAGACGTACAGCACGCACCACCACCGATGAAGAGACGCAACCAGCCGGGGCCGGCTCTGCATGGCACCATTCTCGTGGTTGAAGATGACAGGAAGGTCCGCAGCCTGATCGAGATCGGGCTGCGCGACGAACAGCACCTTGTCTATGCCGCAGACGATGGCGCAACCGCAATGGACCTCGTTGCCAAGGGCACCGTGGCTCCCACGCTGATCCTGGCCGACTACAATCTTCCAGACGGGGCGAACGGCATAGATGTCGCCAGGAGGATTCGCTCGATCCTGGGCCGCAGCATCCCCACGATCATCCTTACCGGAGATATCACGGCAGAAGCCCTGCGCATTCTGTCGTCCGAGGATTGCCTGTACATGCCCAAGCCGGTGAGCCTCGGCGATCTCCTCAAGGCGATCCAGCTCCTGCTGCAGGCGAGCAGGATCGAGCACACCGCAGCGCCGCCGCCGGACATCCGGGCTCCTTCGCCCGATACACCGACGATCTTCGTCGTCGAGGACAACCGCGACACGAGAGAATCCTTGCAGGAGTTCTTCGAAGCGGAGGGGCATCGTGTACAGACATTTCCCAATGGCGAGACCATTCTTGCGACACTCGACAGCGCGGCCTTGGGATGCCTCGTGATCGACATGAGGCTCCCGGGCATGAGCGGACTGGACGTTCTACGCACACTGCGCGGGCGCGGGGTGAAGCTGCCGATCGTCATGATCACCGGCGCGGGCGATGTCGCAACCGCAGTCGCGGCGATGAAGGCAGGGGCATCCGATTTCATCGAGAAGCCGGTCAGCCCCGCCGATCTGCTCGCGAGCATCACCGAGGCTCTTTCGCGCAGCTCCAACACAGGCGCCGAGAACAAAAGACAGTTGGAAGCGAAGTCCCGGCTGGCACACCTGACGGATCGCCAGCGGGAAATCCTCGACCGGGTGCTTGCCGGCCAGCCCAGCAAGATCATCGCCCAGGATCTGGACCTCAGCCAGCGCACGGTCGAAGCCCATCGTGCGGCGATCATGCGGCGCATGCAGGTCAGATCCCTTCCGGCGCTCGCACGGCTGGTCATGCTGGCGCAGACCGATCAGGGATAATCCTGTCGCGCGGCGGGCTTGCGGTCGCTTTCTCTCCATCGCTGATACAGGTCGCGGATGCCGGTGCGAAGCTGCGTCTCATGCGACCAACCGAGCGCGCGGAGCCGGGACGTGTCCAGAAGCTTGCGGGGCGCGCCGTCCGGCTTGAAGGCATCGAAGACGATGTGGCCGCGATAATCGACGATGTCGGCGATCAGGAACGCCAGTTCGCCGATGGAAATCTCCTCCCCCGATCCGACATTGATCGGCTTCGGGCTCTCATATGCCTTCATCAGGAAAACGCAGGCATCCGCAAGGTCGTCGACATGCAGGAATTCCCGCTTCGGCGTGCCCGTTCCCCAGACAACGACGCTGTCGCGGTGGGCCACCTTCGCATCATGCATCTTGCGGATCAGCGCGGGGATCACATGGGAATGGTCGAGATCGAAATTGTCGTTCTGGCCGTAAAGGTTGGTCGGCATGATTGAGATGAAGCGGCGGCCATATTGCTCCGCATAGGCGGCGGCGAGCTTCAGACCGGTGATCTTGGCAAGCGCGTAGGCTTCATTCGTCGGCTCCAGGCTGCCCGTCAAAAGCGCATCCTCGTGGATGGGCTGCTCGGCATGTTTGGGATAGATGCAGCTCGATCCCAGGCACATCAGTTTCTCGACGCCAAGTTCCGACGCCGTCCTGATGACATTGACGAGGATGAGCACGTTTTCCGACAGGAATTCCGCGGGATAGCGCGCATTCGCCCCGATGCCGCCGACGCGCGCGGATGCAATAAAGATTGCTTCGGGGCGCGCCTTGCGCATCCAGTTTTCGGTCTCGGACTGGCGCGTCAGGTCCACCTCGGCATGCGAGACGGTCTGGATATCACACCGCTCCCGCTTGAGCCGTCGCAGAAGGGCGGAGCCGACCATTCCCGAATGACCGGCGACCCAGACCCGCTTGCCGCGCAGATCGTACGATAGCGCCGTCTTGTCATCCGTGGAGATCATTGCGGCCTTCCTCCCTCGTGATGACGCGCAGATCCGATTCCACCATTTCCGAGATGAGATCCTCGAAGGACACGGTCTGCTGCCAGCCCAGCCTGTCGCGCGCCTTGCTGGCATCGCCGAGCAGAATATCCACCTCAGCCGGCCGGAAGTAGCGCGGGTCGATCTGTATCAGGGTGCGGCCGCTGCGGCGGTCGTAACCGATCTCGTCGACGCCGACGCCATCCCATTCGATGGACTTCCCGACGACTTCGAAGGCACGCTCGACGAATTCCCGCACGGTATGGGTGGTGCCGGTCGCAAGTACATAATCGTCGGGAACGTCCTGCTGAACGATGCGCCACATGCCCTCGACATAGTCACGCGCATGGCCCCAGTCGCGCTTGGCGTCGAGATTGCCGAGGAAGAGCTTGTCCTGCAGCCCCCATTCGATCGCGGCGACCGCCCGGGTGATCTTGCGTGTGACGAAGGTTTCCCCGCGACGCGGGCTTTCATGGTTGAAGAGAATGCCGTTCGAGGCATGGAAGCCGTAAGCCTCGCGATAGTTGACCGTCATCCAGTACGCGTAGAGCTTGGCCGCGGCATAGGGGCTGCGCGGATGGA
This sequence comes from Shinella sumterensis, assembly GCF_004514425.2. Taxonomy (GTDB): domain Bacteria; phylum Pseudomonadota; class Alphaproteobacteria; order Rhizobiales; family Rhizobiaceae; genus Shinella; species Shinella sumterensis. The sequence continues at coordinate 607,858 of NZ_MYFN02000001.1, read as the reverse complement.
AGGGCGTACCCTCCCGCTGCGGCGTCTCACCGAGGCCGCCGAAGAGTTCGGAGGTCGACGCCTGGTAGAAGCGGCAATGATCTCCTACCTTCAACAGGCGCATGGCCTCCAGCAGACGCAGCGTGCCGAGCGCGTCGGTATTGGCGGTGTATTCCGGTGTCTCGAAGCTCACCTGCACGTGGCTCTGCGCGCCGAGATTATAGATTTCGTCCGGGCACACCTCCTGGATGACCCGGCAGAGGTTCGTCGCATCCGTCAGGTCGCCGAAATGCATGTGGAAACGCACGTCGGGCGAACGTGGGTCGACATAGAGGTGATCGACGCGGGCCGTGTTGAAGGAGGATGAGCGCCGCTTGAGACCGTGCACCCGGTATCCTTTTTCCAGAAGGAGTTCGGTGAGATAGGAGCCGTCCTGGCCCGTCACGCCGATGATCAAGGCTTTCTTTTCAGACATGCGCCACCAGCTTTCACACGAGGAAATGCCGTGCACGATCCTCCGCACACCGTCGGCTGAGTTAGCGCCAGGATAGTTTGACCGACAAGGTGACCGTTCGGGGGATGGACGACGGTTCGCCGACCGTCGGATGGGTGATGTCACCGCCCGATACGCCGGAAGGCGTAGACCGGGTGGGAGGACAACATATCCGCTAGCGCCATTGGAGAACTTGTCGCCCGCGGCTCCGCTGCCAAGATCACGGCTCGCAGGAGAACATGCGGGGCGGCTCCATGAGGACGATCTTCGTAAACCGGTACTTCCAGCCGGACCAGTCGGCGACGAGCCGAATGGTATCCGCGCTGGCATTCGGCCTTGCGCGGCAGGGCGGCAGGATCACCGTTCTTGCCAGCCGTACGCTGCACGACGACGCCGGTGCCACACTAGCCGGGCGCGAAACCTGTTCGGGCGTCGACGTCGTGCGGCTACCCACCTCGCGCTTCGGTCGGGGCAGCTTGCCCGGCCGGGCGGCCGATTACCTGTCTTTCCATCTTTCGGCCTTCGCCTGGCTCTCCCGCAACATCAGGCGCGGCGATGTCGTCGTCGTGTGCACCGATCCGCCGCTGATCTCGCTTGCCTGCGCACTGCCCATCTGGCTGCGCGGCGGCCGGATGGTGAACTGGGTCATGGACCTCTTTCCGGAAACGGCAATCGAACTCGGTCTTCTGCGCACGGCACCGATCCTCGGCCGGTTTGCGGCATGGCTGCGCGACCGGTCGATCACACATTCGCGGTTGACGATCTGCCCGACGGAGCGGATGGCGGACTATCTCGTGGCGCGCGGCCTGCCCGCGAAACGGATCCGCGTGCTGCACCATTGGTCCGACGCCGCCGAAATCCACCCCGTCGCGAAGGAAGATAACCCGTTGCGCGCCGCCTGGGGCTATGCGGGAAAGTTCGTCGTCGGCTATTCCGGCAATTTCGGCCGCGCCCACGAATTCGAGACGCTGATCGAAGCAGCAACGCTTTTGAAGGACCATCCGAACGTCCGCTTCCTCATGGTCGGGGGCGGCCACAAGCTGCAATCCGTCATGGAAGCCGTCCGCGCGCGCGGCCTTGCCAATGTCGAGTTCAAGCCGTTGCAACCGGCGAGGCAGTTGTCCGAAAGCCTCGGCGTGCCGGACCTCCACGTCGTCTCCCTGCTGCCCTGCCTTGAGCACTGCATCATTCCCAGCAAGTTCTACGGCATCCTGGCCGCCGGAAAACCCACTCTTTTCATCGGCGATCCCAGGGGTAGTGTCGCGGCTGTGGTGGCCGCCGAGCGGTGCGGCGTCAATATCGAAATCGGCGAAGCGGAAACGCTGGCCGAAACCATATCCGATCTCGCCGCCGACCCCGAAAGGGTTGCGGCAATGGGTGCAACCGCGCGAGCCGTGCTGGAAGCCGACTATGCCTATGACCGCGCTTTGACCACCTGGAGCGCTCTTCTCGCCGAGATCGCCGAAAAGGAACCCGTTCCGGCAGGCACCATCATGCTGGAGCACCGACCGTCATGACCCAGACCGTCGTCGTCAGCCAACTCGGTGCCCGCATGCATTATGCCGTCGCCCGCATCCTGGCGAAGGAAGGGCGACTTGGCCATTTCTTCACCGATATCTGCGGCACGAAAAGTTGGCCGGCGCTGCTGCGCCTCCTGCCACCTGCCCTGCTGCCCCGTTCGGTACAGCGGTTGGTCGGGCGGGTCCCGAATGGCGTGCCGCCGGAGCTGATTACGGATTTCCCCCTGTTCGGCGTCCGCTCCGCCATCCGCCGCCTGCGCATCGAGGATGCGGCGGAAGAAGCGTCGCACGCCGTCTGGGCCGGCAGCCGGTTCTCGACCCTCGTCGCAACGCACGGCTTTCACAATGCCGCAGGCCTCTACGCCTATAGCGGCGACGCACTGGAGCAGATGCAGGCGGCGAAGCGGCAGGGCCTTTGGGTGGCCGTGGAGCAGATGATCGCGCCGCGCGCCGTCGTGGAAAATATTCTCGCGGAGGAGATGCGCCGCTTCCCGGAATGGGCTGGGCCGGTGCAAACCAATCCCCATGCCGAGGCCTTCGCGGCGCGCGAGCGCGCCGAATGGGCGCTGGCCGACCGTATCGTTTGCCCTTCGGAATTCGTGCGCGACCATGTCGTTGTCGAGGGCGTTCCGGCAGAGCGCTGCGTGGTCGTCCCCTACGGCGTCGATGCGACGGATCATTCAAGCGCTAGGGTTCGCGCACCGGGACCGTTGCGCATATTGACGATCGGCGAGGTCGGCCTGCGCAAGGGCTCGCCCTATGTGCTGCAAGCCGCCGAACGCCTTGGCGCCGCCGTGCGCATGCGCATGGCAGGCCCCGACCGATTGCCTGAACCGGTCCGCCGCCGGCTGAGCCGGTCGATCGAGCTGAGGGGAATCGTCCCGCGTGCAGCGATCGCAGACGAGTATCGCTGGGCGGACGTCTTCCTGTTGCCTTCGCTTTGCGAGGGATCGGCGACCGTCGTCTATGAAGCACTGGCCTGCGGGCTTCCCGTCATCACCACCTACAGCACCGGAAGCGTCGTGCGCGATGGCGTGGAAGGGTTGATCGTGCCGGAGCGGGATCCGCAAGCCATCGTCGATGCGGTGCGCTACCTTGCCGACAACGAAGATGTGCGCGCGACCATGGCCGCGAACGCCCGGCTTCGCGCAAAGGAGTACACCGTCGAACAATACGGCGCGCGCCTTCTCGGCGTGCTGTCCTCACTCAACGGATCCACTGCATGAAGATCGTCCATGTCATCACTTCGATCGACCCTGACAGCGGCGGGCCGCAGGCCGTGGTGATGCGGCTCGCCGCAGCGCAGGCAAGCCTCGGGCACGATGTCCGCGTGATCAGCCAGGCGGACGACCGGACCCTCGCCAGCGTCGCGCGGCTCGGGGCGGCCATTCCCGGCTTCCAGCGGGTCGTCTGGCACATCCTGCCGCCGCCGGGCACGATCGAGGCGATCCTGTGCCTGAAGGCACGCCCCTTCCTCGCCCGCGTTCTCGCCGACAGCGCGCAGGTGCATCTGCACGGCATATGGGAACCCATCCTCGCCTGCGCGGCAGCCATCGCCACGCGCAACGGCATTCCCTATTGCGTCTGTCCTGCGGGAATGCTCGATAGCTGGAGCCTTTCCCAGAAGCCCTGGAAAAAACGTCTCGCCCTTGCCGTTGCCTTCCGGCGCATGCTCGACGGTGCTGCCTTTCTCCATGCGCTGAACCGCGACGAAGTGAAGCTCATGCGGCCCCTCCACCTGAAGGCGCCGGCCGAGATCATTCCCAACGGTGTCTTCACCGAGGAATTCGAAACCTTGCCGGCTGCGGCTGACTTTCCCGCGCTGATCGGCTTGCCCGCCGGGCGGCGCTTCGTGCTCTTCCTGTCGCGGCTGCATTACAAGAAGGGGCTCGATCTCCTCGCAAGTGCCTTCCAGCTGGTGGCACGGCAATGCCCCGATGTCGATCTCGTCGTCGCCGGCCCCGATGGCGGCGCCGAGGACGACTTCCGCGACCTCGTGCGCCGCTTTGGTCTGGAACATCGGGTGTTCATGGTCGGCCCGATCTATGGGGACACCAAACTGAAAGCCTTCGCGGCGGCCGCCTGCTTCTGCCTGCCCAGCCGCCAGGAGGGATTCAGCATCGCCATTACCGAGGCGCTTGCCTGCGGCACGCCCGTCGTCATCACCGATGCCTGCCATTTTCCGGAGGTCGCCGCGGCAGGCGCGGGCGCTGTCGTCAGCCTCGATCCGATGGAGATCGCCACCGCCTTGATCGATGTGCTTTCCCATCCTCTCGCGGCGACAGCCATGGGATACAAGGGCCGCCGACTGGTGTTCGAGAACTATACCTGGCCGCAGATCGCGCGTCGGACTATCAACCTCTACGACGCCTACAGCCCAAAGACGGAAAACCCCGGCCTGACGGCAGCAACACGATAGGGCAGGACTTGGGTCAGATGTCGTCTGCGCTCCGCCGGCGGCTGGCGACAGCCTTTGCCGGATTGCCGGCATAAACCGTCCAGGGCTCCAGTGACTTCACCGCCACGCCCCGCGCACCCAGCACCGCGCCCTCACCCACGTCCGTTCCCGGTCCGACGAAGGCTTCGGCGGCCACCCATGCCTTGTGACGCAACATGATGGGCCGCGCCATCAGCGGAAAGGAAGCCTTGTGGATGTCGTGGGTGCCCGTGCACAGATGCGCGCGTTGCGAGACGACGGCGAGCGCCTCGAGCGTCACCGGCGCCACATTGTAGCAGATGACACCCGGCCCCATCGAGGCGTTGCGTCCCATCGTGAGATTGCCCGGCCACCAGATGACCGTGCTGCCATGCACGATCGCGGTCGGGTGAACCTTCGCACCGAATAGTCGCAGCAGGAGATTTCGCCAGGGATGGAAGGGCGACGGCGTCCAGGCCGCAAGGCAGCGCCACGCAACCAGCCACGCAAGCCGCATCAAGCGGAAGCGCAGCGCAAAAGTCGGTCCACCGAGAAGCGGTGTGGCTCGGCCGCCCGCATCGAAGGCGGGATCGTCATAGCGCGATTTCATGAATGAACGAGCCTCCTTGATACGAACGGGTCAGCATGTCCGCTGCGGCCTCGTCTTGCGGGAACGGCCGCCAGCGCCAGCGACGGGACAAGAAACAGCACCATATGCACCCAGGCCATGATGACCCAGTCGGTCTGGTGTGACACAACATGCATCGCCGGCACGATCGACAGCATGTAGACGATCTGCCCTGCCGCCTGCCCTTCCTTGGCGCTCGCCCAGAGCCGCGCCAGGAGATAGGCGATGAGGAAGAACTTCAGCGCGCCGAAATACCAGAAGGACTGAAATGCATCGGCCATGCCGGTCTCCGTCGTGCCGGTCAGCGCGTTGTAGTCACGCGCCATGGCGGGCGTTCTCAGCATCAGCGACCGCTTCATTGCCTCACCGACGAGCTGGGAGGGGACATAGTTGAACACCAGCCGGTTCCAGTGGAACTTGCCGTAATCGAATTCGAGCGTCTCGGCGGCATGGTCGATGCGCAGGATCGCATTGCGCACTTCCAGCCCGCCCTCTTTGAGGGTTGCCCTGAAATTCGCGGTGACGTCGATCTGGCTGATGTCCTGCCAGATCGGACTGGCGTTCTCCCGCGTGATCGCGCGGTAATCGCCCATGCTGTTCATCAGGAACGTGCCCAGCAGGACACCCGCAAGTATGATCGTCCGCGGCGCGAGCCACCCGCGATGGAACCAGAACGCGACGGCAAAGATTGCGAAAAGCTCGACGGCTTCCGCACGTTTGCCCGTGACGACGATGCGGTCGAGATAGAAGACGAGATCGAAAACGACAATCGACAGGGCGAAGAGCGATGTCCGTCTCGCAAGGCACAGGACGCCGATTGCAAGCCCGTAGGTCATGAGACGGGCCACGAAGAGATAGATCACCGGCACGCCACTCATCTGCACGCCGACCACCATGTCGCCCGGCAGGCGGCTCAGCTTGAAATAGAAGTAGGCGCCGATGACGGAAAGCCCGGCCGAAACGATCAGAAGCCGTCCCTCGCTGAAATTCCCGCGCAGGAAGGCGACCGGCTTGCGTGTCGAAATCCAGCCGAGCCAGGCCGCCGCCAGGCACAAGATCGTGAACGCCACCATCCGGTCGTAGGCACCGCGCGGCAGGAAGCGGTCATCCATCAGGCCGGGAAGCTGCGGCAGAAGAAAACTCACGGCCATCACACCGACGAGGAAGGGAAGCTGGTAGATGCGGCCCGGCGCCAGCATGCCCCACACCAAGAGCAGGGCGACCGTCAGGCAAAGAAGGCAGGTCAATAGCAGGGTCACGGGCGGCCTCCTTCCCGGATGCGCGGGATCGCAAAACTCAACCGCCGGAAGGGGAGCCTCGTGTCTTCTTCTCCCGGCGGCGGCGGCAACACGGCTCGCGCCGGCAGCGACAATCGATCAGACCGGCAAACCTTCTTCCCGGCGCCGCAACTCTTCGGTCTTGATGACGATCATGTATTCGTAAGCGGCGAGCAGCCGGCAATAGTGGTAGCCTTCCTTGCCATCGAGAAAACCGCCGCGCAGAACATACATGTAGAGAAAGCGCGCCGTCGGCCGGAACGGCAGACGCATGGCTAATTCCTTGAGCGCCCGTCGTCGCACCTCCGGCACGCCGCTCAGGACATCGTGCCACGGCACGCGCTTCTCGCGCAGGCTGACGACGGTCTCGCGCGCTTCCGACGAGGAGTAGCGGTTGTGCTTGTCGTACCAGGCATTCATGCCCTTGTTGAAGCTGTAGTGGATGAAATGCGCATTGAGCCGGCCTTCCGGTCCTTCGGTCAGACAGCGGGAATGGGCGTCGCGCTCATAGCGCACGCGATCGGGCCGGACCAGCCGCGTGATCCAGGTCGGGTAGAGGCTGCTGTGCTTGATCCATCGCCCCATGAACATGTTCTTGTAGCGGATGCGGAAGGCGCTTTCGGGCCGCTTCTGATCACGCGCGATCGCCAGCATCTCGTCGCGCAGATCCGGCGGCGTCACTTCGTCGGCATCGGGCGTGTAGACCCAGGGATACTTGTACTCGATCTCCTTCAGCCCGTAGGTGCGCTGGTTCGATTCCGTGTCGTGCACCCGTTGGTAGACGCGGGCGCCGGCAGCCCGCGCGATCTCCACCGTCGCATCGGTCGAATAGGAATCGAGCACGACGATATCATCGCACCAGTCCAGCGAGGCGAGGCAGGCGGGCAGGTTCTTCTCCTCGTTCAGCGTCATGATCAGCACGGAGATCGACATCGGGCTCCTCCTATATCTGCAGCTTGATGGATGGGCTGGCGGCCCGGTCGGCACGCCGGTGCGTGGCGGTTTCGACGGCGAGCACGAAGGCACTGTGCGTAACCGCAACGAGGAGCAGGCCGCCCACCATCACCTGCTGCGGCACCGTAAACAGCAGGCCGAGATAACCGATGCCTCCACACAGGAAGGAGACGAGAATGATGATGTAGCTGGTCGCGGCCGGGGACAGACCGGAATCGATCATGAGATGGTGCAGGTGCCGACGGTCCGCCGACATGGGGCTGCGGTGATCGAGAAGGCGACGCACCATGAGGCTCAGCGTATCGATGACAGGAAGGATCACCAGCCACAACAGGGATGGAAACGGCAGTCCGTCCGCGCCATCCGACAGGCGCAGGATCAGATAGGCGATGATTGCGCCCAGGCCGGTGCTGCCGGCATCGCCGAGATAGACGCAGGCGCGTGCGCGCCACGGGCTGCGCAGGTTGAAGACGAGAAAGCCGCCGACCGCCGCAAGCAGAGCGGCAACCGGAAAGACAAGCCCCTCCTCCCCGGTCAGGAGCACAAGCGCAAGGATCCAGACGAGAGTGGACGCGGCAATCCCGCCGGCAAGCCCATCGACGCCATCAGCCATGTTCCAGGCATTGATCAGCCCGACGACGAAGACGACAGAGATGACGAAGAGCAAGCCGTAGGCCGCGGGACCGGCCATCGGCAACAGGTCACCGAGCGAAATCCGTCCGAGGCCCTCGGCGGCGATCAGCGCCAGCGCAATCAGGACCTGCGCCGCGAACCGGAGACGCGCCGGCAGGGTGAAGCGATCATCCAGCACTCCGAGCGCGACGACAAGCATGGTCCCCGACCAGAAACCCGGCCCGACGTCCATTCCATTGGCCGTGATGAGGTTCATACCGGCAAAAGCCATGAAGATCGCGATCCCGCCGCACAGCGGCACGGCGCCCTCATGGATTTTCCGGTGGTCCGGCAGATCGATGAGATGAAGCGGCACCGACAACCAGCGTAACAGAACCACGAAAACCGTGCTCAGCACGAGAGATGCCGAGCTTTCGAGCAGCAAGAAGACCATCTGACGCCCCTGCAATCGCGCCGATGCCCTGACCATAAGCGGTGAGGTCGCATGGGCGACGATGCAAGCATAGCGTTTGATTCGCCGGTCACACCATTCGAGCAAAAGGCCGAGGCGAGCGACGCGAAGGGTGAATTCAACGGCGTGGCCATCCCTGCCTACGCCCTTTCCACCCCCTATATCCTCCCTTTGGTTGAGGTCGCCGGGATGTCGGCCAATAATCAAAGCGGTGGCTGGACGGGTCGGCGCGTGTACGTCACCACATCACAACCAAATGACGAGATGGAATGGCGAAAAAACTAATGGTTGACGCGCCTGTCTTGCGCAGGTACAAGTGCACATCGAATTTGCTTTGAGCTTTGCTTGTTGCGCGTCTGGCACCGCGCCCTGAACGAACTTCCTTTCAAAATCGCTATCATCCTCCGGCGCGCCTCGGCGCATCGGTTTCTCAATGTTGCTACGAAAGGGTTCATCATGACCACTGGCACAGTTAAATGGTTCAATTCCACCAAGGGCTTCGGCTTCATTCAGCCTGATAACGGCGACGCCGACGCGTTCGTTCACATCTCTGCCGTCGAGCGCGCCGGCATGCGCGAACTCGTCGAAGGCCAGAAGATCGGCTATGAGCTGGAGCGCGACAACAAGTCGGGCAAAATGTCGGCCTGCAATCTCCAGGCCGCCTGATCAGGGTAGCGCTTCGCCTTGACCACGGATGTACTGGCACTGCCGGAAGCGCACCACCCAAACAAGGCCAGGCAAATCGCCTGGCCTTTTGTTTTCAGCTCGACTGTCGAGCATCACCAAAGGAAATCCCATGACAGAGAAATATAGCCTGTCACGCCAGAAGGCCGAGATCGCGTTCAATGCGATCCAGACACCCTTCTTCTCCAAGGCCGAGGCGGTTGAGGAGCTGGCCGCCATCAACGAGTCCCGCGATGCCAAGACGCAACGGCTTCGCGAAGCGCGCCTTGCCAAGAAGATGGAGGACAGCGCGTCCGCCACTTCCGCTCTCCTCGCAAAGCGCGCCGCTGCGCGATGACACCTCCCTTCCAATCAAGATAGACAGGACGAAAGTTTGAAGAACGCCAGAGACAACCAGCTTTCCGACCGCCGCACGGCATCTGCCGATGCGAAGTCGGCCCTGCTGAAAGCCTATCGCGCGGCCCAGGTGACCGCGGCGCCCGCCAGAGCGGAACGCCAGGCTGAACGTGCGCTCATCGCCGCCGCACGCGAGGAGCGCCGCATCGAGCGCGAACGCGTCAAAACGGAAGAGCAGGCCCGGATCGCCGCCGAAGAGGCCACTTTGCAGGCCGAGGCACAAGCAGCCGCGCTTGCCGAGACGCACGCCCGCGAGAGCGCCGAAAAAGCGCGTGTCGCACGCGTGATCGAAGACGAGGCGGCGCGAAAAGCAGCGCGTGACCTGCGCTACGCAAACCGCAAGGCTCGGCGCGCATAGGTCTCCTGCACCCTGAATGGAACGCCAAGCATGCGAGAGCGTTGCGGGTCATTACTGCTGTTCCAGGGGCATACCAATGAAAATACGCGCCGGCTTCGATATCGGTTACGAATGCGAGAACGACACGGCCATGCTGTTGGTTCTCAACATCCATCCGAGCCGGCGCGCCGATCTGCTGACGGAGCAGGTCCTGACCTTCGACCGTCCGATCGAGGCATGGGAGTATCTCGACGGGTTCGGCAATGCCTGCAGCCGCATCGTTGCGCCGGCCGGCCTGACGACGATCTCCACCCGCTTCGAGATCTACGACAGCGGCCTGCCGGATCCCGTACCGGAAAACGCCGTCCAGCATGACATCAAGGACCTGCCCGACGACGTGCTGGTCTTCCTGCTCGGCAGCCGGTACTGCGATACGGATCGGCTGTCGGATTTCGCCTGGAAGCGGTTTTCCGCCATGCCGCTCGGCTGGCCGCGTGTGCAGGCCATCGTGGACTTCGTGCACGAACGCATAGAATTCGATTACGAGAAGGCCGATCCGCTACGAACCGCCTATGGCGGGTTCAACGACCGAACCGGCGTGTGCCGCGATTTTGCGCATCTGGCGATCACGCTTTGCCGCTGCATGAACATTCCCGCCCGCTATTGCACCGGCTATCTCGGCGATATCGGTGTCCCAAGCGATCCGCACCCCATGGATTTCAGCGCCTGGTTCGAAGTGTATCTCAGCGGTCGCTGGTACACGCTCGATGCCCGCCACAACACGCCCCGCATCGGTCGCATATTGATGGCGACGGGACGCGATGCGACAGACGTCGCGCTTTCGACGGCGTTCGGTCCCGCCCGCCTGACCCGCTTCGAGGTCGTGACGGAGGAAGCGGCAGGGTAGCTGCCGCCCTCGCAAGGGCGGTTTCCCATTGTCCTTTGCTTGAATCTGTCTTTATTGTTCACCCGCGACGTCCTGCATCCGCAGGGTGAACCGCTCAGCCAGCAAGGCAACCATGTCTGTTCAACGTACCAGCTTCTACATTCTTCTGACGCTTCTGACGGTGGCGTTCGTCTGGCTCCTCCTGCCCTATTACACCGCGATTTTCTGGGCACTCATTCTCGCCATCATCTTCTTTCCGGTTCACGCGAAACTGGAACGGCGACTGCACGGCCGCAGCAGCATCGCGGCCTTGCTAACGGTGCTGTTGTGCGTCTGCCTCGTCATCGTGCCCGCCATGGTCATACTCGGCTCTCTCATCCAGGAAGGTACAAGCCTCTATGAGAAGATCAGCAACAAGGAAATCGACCTGAACGCCTATCTCACGGGCATTCAGAATGCGTTGCCGGCAAGCGTCGAAAACTGGCTGAATTCGATGCGGCTCGGCGGCTTCGCGGAACTGCGCGAGCAGATCTCATCGGCCTTCATGCAGGCGGGTCAGTCCATTGCAGGAACCATTTTGAGCTTCGGCCAGAACACCCTGCAGTTTTTCGTCAGCTTCGGCATCCTGCTCTATCTGCTGTTCTTCCTGTTCAGGGATGGCGCCGCGCTGGGCGTGACGATCCGCAAGGCGATACCGCTGAGTGACGACTACAGCCGCAAATTCGTCGACAAGGTCGCGGATGTCGTGCGCGCGACGGTCAAAGGCAACATCATCATCGCGATCGTCCAGGGCACCATTGGCGGCGTCAGCTTCTGGGCCCTGGGTATCGAGGGCGCGCTCTTATGGGGCGTCGTCATGACGTTCCTGTCGATGTTGCCCGCCGTCGGTGCGGCGCTGGTCTGGATTCCGGCCGCGATCTGGCTCTTTCTCGCGGGCGCCTGGCTGAAGGGCGTGATCCTGGTTCTCATCGGCGTGTTCGTGATCGGGCTGATCGACAACCTGCTGCGTCCGCCGCTTGTGGGCAAAGGAACACGGCTGCCCGATTATGTCGTGCTGATCTCGACGGTCGGGGGCATTTCACTGTTCGGCATCAATGGCTTCGTGATCGGTCCCCTGATCGCCGCCCTCTTCATCTCCGCGTGGTCACTCTTTACCGAGGAGCAGAACGCTCAGAAAGCAAGGCCCACGGATATCACCGCCCCGTAGATTTCTCGCATAATCCAGCTATCCGCATCGTCGGCCGAAAAAAGCAGCCAATTGATGGACTTGCCGCAGCAGCGACCTATGTCGCTTCGGACAGGGGCAATTCGGGCGGCGCGGCGACGCCGGCCGAAGCACGCGGGCCAGTCGGCCCGCTTGTGACGACGCCCAGGCGTGAAGCACCGAGCGGAGAGAACGATGCCGAACGACGAAATCTATTGCGGACCGGCGCCGGATCTTCTGTCGCTGCCCTGGCGCTGGAACTTCGATCCCGTTCTGCTTGCTGCGCTGGCGCTGCTCTCGTTCGCCCTTTATCGACATAGCCGCGACGGGGTTCATCGCAGCTATGCCGCCGCCGCCATGGCGGTACTGCTCATCGCCTTCGTGTCGCCGCTCTGCGCGCTGGCGTCCGCGCTGTTCTCCGCCAGGGTGCTTCACCACATTCTGCTCGTCGCTGTCGCAGCGCCTCTTCTGGTCCTTGCTCTGGGCCGACGGCCGTGGCGCCCTCGCGCGCCGCACGTGGCGTTTGCCGCCCATACACTGCTGTTCTGGCTCTGGCACTCTCCGGTTGCCTATCAGTTCGCGCTCTCCTCCCATGCCGCCTACTGGCTGATGCAGCTTTCGCTGCTCGGCTCGGCGGTCTGGCTCTGGATGGTCGCACTCGATCAGCGCACGTCGGCCGGCAATGCCTGCGCGCTTTTGTTCGGCACGGTCCTGCAGATGGGCATGCTGGCCGCCCTGCTCACCTTTTCACGCGGTCCGCTCTATGACGCGCACGTGTCGACGACCGCGGCTTTCGGCCTTTCACCGCTCGAAGACCAGCAATTGGCGGGTGTTCTGATGTGGGTTCCGGCCGCCGGTCCCTATCTGGTCGCCATGCTGTGGCGCATCCGCATTCTGCTTTCGCAGAACAGCCTTGATAGGCCGGCGTCGTGATCGCGCTTGCCAAATTCGTGCATATCGCCGCCATCGCAATCTGGGCGGCCGGCATCGTCAGTCTGCCGGGACTTTATGTGCAGCGCGCCCACGCAAAGGATGAGGACGCGCTCTTGCGTTTGCAGCGGCTGGTGCGGTTTGCCTATATCGGCATCATCTCGCCGGCAGCGTTCGTGGCCGTTCTGACCGGAACGATGCTGATCTTCCTGCGCCAGACCTTCGAGCCCTGGTTCTCCGTCAAGCTCGCGCTCGTGGGCCTCCTCGCCATCCTGCATGTGCTGACGGGCCTCGTCGTCATCAGGCTTTTCCGCGATGGCGAAATCTATCCGACCTGGCGCTTCATCACGGCCACCATCCTCAGCGGCGGGGTCGTCATCGCGATCTTCTTTATCGTTCTGGCCAAGCCGGCGATGGATCTCGCGCTTTTCGACGTACTCTCCGAACCGGGCGGCCTGAAGCGTCTCTACGATGAATTCAATCCTTTGCGGAAACCATGAGGCCGACGCCGTGATCGAAGATGAGCTTGCCGCCATGCCAACCCGCCATTCCCGTCAGGACTGCCGCCAGGCCGGAAAGAAGAAGGCCCTGCGGGAGAACGTCGAGTGGGTTCATGACGCGCGTGCCCCAGTTGGCGCCCATCACGGCAATGAGGGTCATGGCGGAAATGGCATGGGCCCAACTGGCCGCGCGCGCGCGAATGCCGGGCACCAGCAGCAATTCGACCGTGCCGACGAGGCCGGCCGCCATGCCAAGGAAAAATGCGCCGCCGGAAGACCACAGCCCGACACGAAGCCAGAACGTATCGCCCGTCCACCAGTAGAGCATGTCGACGCCAAGCGTGGCGAAGACGAAAGCGATGGGAAAGTGCACGCTCATGGCATGCAGCGGATGCCCGCTGATGGCGACCAGCGAACTGGCGTCCTTCTCCTCGACCTTCTGGATGACGGGATTGTCCTTGTCCTGCGTTTCTTCCATGCGCATTCTCCCTTCCCGCCGATAACCGTACGACAAGCAATCGGGTTCCGTACCGTCCTTGCCTTTTCGTTCCCCCTCATGCTCGCCGGCTGCACGGGCGATCTTTCCGCGCTCGATCCGGCCGGCCCCTTTGCCGGCGCCATCGCGAACCTCTGGTGGCTGATGCTGGCTGGCGCGGCGGCGATCTTCCTGCTTGTCCTCGGGCTTTTCCTGCTTGTCATTTTCCGGCCGGGGAGCGGACGGCGGGTATCGCCTTCCCGCTGGATCTGGATGGGAGGGATCGCCTTTCCGCTCGTCACACTGATCGCTCTGATCGGCCACGGACTGATGCGTGGGGAGTATATCCTCAACCTGGGGATCGGCGGCGCACCGTTCGAGGTGGAGGCGCGCGGCAGCAGGTGGCGCTGGGACTTCCGCTATGCCGAGGGTGTGCGGACGAGCGAAGCCATCCTTCACATTCCGACGGGCAGGACGGTCGTGGTGACGGCGACCAGCGATGACGTGATCCACAGCTTCTGGGTGCCGCGGCTTGGGGGCAAGATCGACGCGATCCCGGGTCACGCCGCCACGGTGCGCATCCTCGCGGACCGTCCCGGCATCTATGGCGGCATCTGTTCGGAATATTGCGGAACCGGTCACGACGGGATGGTGTTCGAAGTGCATGCGCATGCACCCGAGGACTTCGCGGCCGTTCTGGCCGGTCTGCCCGAAGCGCAGGAGCCAGCCCGATGACGCAATCCCCCCGCAAATCGGCGCTGCGCCTCCATCGTGAATTGACGGCCATCTGGGGCACGCCGCCGGGATGGGGCCGCCTCCAGGCGGTCAACCATACCATCATCGGCAAGCGCTTCATGATGACGGCCCTGGTCTTCTTTGCCATCGGCGGCATCCTGGCCATGTTGATCCGCACGCAACTCGCCACGACGCAGAGCGCGTTTCTCGACGCAGCCAGCTACGCGCAGGTCTTCACCATGCATGGCGTGGTGATGATGTTCCTCTTCGCCATTCCCTTCTTCGAGGGGTTGGCGATGTATCTGCTGCCGAAGATGCTGGGCAGCCGCGACCTCGCGTTCCCGCGCATGTCGGCCTACGGCTACTGGTGCTACCTTTTCGGCGGCACGTTTCTCGTCGGTGCGCTCGTTGCGGGCGTCGCGCCCGATGGCGGCTGGTTCATGTACACGCCGCTATCGTCATCGACCTATTCGCCCGGCGTCAATGCCGATGTCTGGCTGCTCGGCATTACCTTCGTCGAAATCTCGGCGCTGTCCGCCGCAGTCGAGATCCTCGTGTCGGTGCTGAAGCTTCGCGCGCCCGGCATGTCGCTCACGCGGATGCCGATCTTCGCCTGGTACATGCTCATCGTGGCCGGCATGATGCTGATCGGCTTTCCGCCGCTCATTCTGGGGTCGATCCTGCTGGAGGCAGAGCGAGCCTTCGGCCTGCCCTTCTTCGATCCGACCCGCGGTGGCGATCCGCTGCTGTGGCAACACCTTTTCTGGCTGTTCGGCCATCCCGAAGTCTATATCATCTTCTTGCCGGCGGCCGGCGCGCTCTCGACGATCATTCCGACGCTCGCGCGTCGCCCGCTCGAAGGTTACGAAATCGTCGTGGCGGCGGTCATCGCCCTCGCATTCCTCTCCTTCGGACTTTGGGTCCACCACATGTACACGGTCGGCATTCCCCATGTCGCGCTTTCCTTCTTCTCGGCCGCCAGCGGGCTGGCGGCGGTTCCGACCGGCGTTCAGATCTTCGCCTGGCTTGCCACGCTCGCTCACGGAAAGCCGCGCATGTCGGTGCCCATGCTTCACATATTCGGCTTCATGTTCGTCTTCGTCCTGGGTGGGCTGACTGGCGTCATGCTTGCCATGGTGCCCTTCGACTGGCAGGCGCATGATACGCATTTCGTCGTCGCACATCTGCATTACGTGCTGGTCGGCGGCTTCGTCTTTCCCATGCTTGCCGCCGCCTATTACTGGCTGCCGCACATCTTCGGCCGGCAGGCCGTGCAGCATCTTTCGCACGCCGCCTTCTGGATGATCTTCATCGGCTTCAACCTGACCTTTTTCGCCATGCACCTGACGGGACTGCGCGGCATGCCGCGGCGCATCTCGATCTATCCGCCGGAGGCAGGCTGGGAAACGCTCAATTTCGTCTCCTCGATGGGCGGCTTCATCATGACGACGGGCTTTGCCCTCGTCGCACTGGACCTGCTGCTGCTCGCCGTTTTCGGAAAGCCCTTCCGCCGCAATCCGTGGCAGGCCGGCACGCTGGAATGGGCCATGCCGACACCGCCGCCCGCCTATGCCTTCGCGTCGCTTCCCGAAATCTCGGCCCGCGCCGACCAGCTCGATCCGGACAGGCTCGGGCCGGTGCTGGCTTCGGGACAAGGATATCTTGGCGCGACGCGGCACGGCTGGATGGAGATTATCGGCGTCGACATGGTGACGGGAAAGCCCGAACAGGTCGTCGTCCTGCCAAAGAGAACCTGTCTGCCCTTGCTGACGGCGATCGCGACCGGCAGCTTCTTTGCGCTTCTCCTCGTGAAGCTCTACTGGCTCGCGCCCCTCGCACTCCTGATCGTCACGGCGCTGTTCCTGCTCTGGACCCGCGATTGCGGCCTGAAATCGGATCTTGCCGCTCTCGCTGTCGGCCACGGCACCGACCTCCCGCATCACTACCAGACAGCGCGGCCTCCATCCTATTGGGCAATGGTCTTCACCCTTACCGCTGACGCCACGCTCTTCGCGTCGTTGTTGTTCGGCTCGCTGTTTCTCTGGCTGTCGGCCCCGAACTGGCCGCCCGAAAGCGTTATCCCCATAGATGCCACGACATCGGTGATTTCGGCGGTCGCCCTCATCGTGGCCGCAGGCTTGGGGCGTGGAACCTTCACGAGCCGAACCGTAGGAAATCTCTGCATCGTCGCGGTCGCCTATGCCGTCGCGCTCCTGGCTCTCGGCTATGTCCTCATCGAGATCCACGCCGAGGCGACACGGCACGCGGCGGTGGCCAGCATCTTTGCCGTCAAGGCCTATGCGGTCCTGCATGTCTTCATCGGCCTCATCCTGTCGCTGTTCTGTCTGTGGCGTGTCAGACGCGGATATGTCTCCGCCCGCAGGGACCTCGATTTGCGTCTTGGCCGCCAATGGCACCTGTTCACGCTCACCACGGGCTTGATCGCCCTGGCATTCCCGTTCGTCATCAACCTCCTCGCCGGAGGGACAGGCCCATGAGCGGACGCGCGGTGTTTGGCATTCTCATCGGCTGGATCGGCTGGGCGGGCGGGTTCTTGCTTCTTTATGTCCTCCAGGCGACAGGGTGCCGGGCCGGGTGGGACGGGCATCTGCTCGGCCCGATCTCTGCGCTGCGCCTGTTGCTGATCATCACGACGGTGGCAATCGTCCTTGTGCTGATCTGGGTCACCGTGAAGGCAAACCGGCATGGCTCGACGTCTTCGTTGGCGAGGATCGGTGTCCTGGCAAACAGCGCGGCAATCCTCGCCGCCCTGTGTTTTACCGGCGTGATTTGGCTGCGGCTCTGCGCGTGAGGTGACAGAAAACGGTCAGTTGAGACGCTGCTCGGTTTCGGCGTCGAAGACATGAAAGGCCGTGGCATCGGCATTGATGGTGATCTCATCCCCGGCCTTTATGCCCGCGTCCGCCGGCATGGCCGCCACGACACGCTGATCGCCGATCCGCGCGGTGACGACGAGCTCCGGTCCGGTCAGCTCGGCAACCTCGCAGCGCGCGTCGCGGAACAAGGGCTCGCGCGATTTGCCGATCGCTTCCGGGCGGATGCCGAGTGTGACGCGACGGCCCGGCGCAATGGCTTCCAGCCCCGCAACGGCTACCGTCGCCGTCGTCCCGTCGATCGTCACGCCACTGTCTCCCATCGTTCCGGCAAGCAGGTTCATGGGCAGCGCGCCGACAAAGGTCGCGACATAGAGCGTCGCCGGACGATTATAGATGTTTTCAGGTGTGTCGAGTTGCTCGATGCGTCCGTTACGCATGACAGCGATGCGCGTCGCAAGCGTCATTGCCTCGATCTGGTCATGCGTCACATAGACGACCGTCGTCTTGGTCAGCTGGTGCAGGCGCTTCAGCTCGGTGCGCATTTCCAGGCGAAGCTTCGCGTCGAGGTTGGACAGCGGTTCGTCGAACAGGAAGACCTTCGGATTGCGCACCAGCGCGCGGCCGATGGCGACCCGCTGGCGCTGGCCGCCTGAAAGCTGGGCCGGCTTGCGATCCAGCAGGTTTTCGATCTGCAACAGGCGTGCCGTCTCCAGCACCGCTCTGTCCCGCTCGGCCTTTTCTACCTTGCGCATTTCCAGCCCGAAGCCGATGTTTCGATGCACGGTGAGATTGGGATAGAGCGCGTAGGACTGGAAGACCATGGCGATGTCCCGGTCCTTCGGATGCACGCCGATGATCGAGCGCTCATCGATACGCACGTCGCCGCTGGTCGGTTCGCCGAGGCCTGCGATGATGTTGAGCAGGGTGGACTTGCCGCAACCGGAAGCGCCGAGCAGAACAAGGAATTCGCCGCTTTGCAGGGCGATGTCGATGCCCTTCAGCGTCTCGACCGGACCGTAGCTCTTGCGGATTGCATCGATGGTCAGGGTGCTCATGCCAGGGCTTTCTGCTGGGTGGCTTCGTAACGTCGCGGATGGGTCGAAATGGCGCGCGAGGCAACGCCTGTTCCTGCTTCAAGGCTCGCCTTCACGCCCTTGCCGTCCGCATAGGCCGCAAGAAAGGCCGCATTGAACACATCGCCGGCGCCGATCGTATCGACCACGGCGACCCGCGGCGCGTCCACATGGGTCACGGCACCATTGCCTTCGATGGCAATCGCCCCCTTTGGCCCGCACTTCACAACCACGAGACTATCGGCCGGCATTCCCTGCTGCAGGATACGACCGGCCTCGACGGGATCGGAAACGCCGGCGAGGTTCGTCGTTTCCACTTCGTTGAGCAGCGCGATCCGGCAACGTGACAGCCACGACGCGGCGGCACGCCTGTTGCCGTCGGTCCATCCCTCCAGCGGCCAACCCGTATCGAGTGCGACGCAGATGTGATGGCGATCCGCCCAATCGAACAGGGCGAAATAGTCCTCCACCAGCTTGTCGGTGAGGAAGGAGCCGCAAAGAAGGGCAATACCGCCGCGAAGGCGTTCGCCGTCGAGCACCGCGAAGACATCCTCCAGGCTGAACAGCGGCAGATGGCCACGCGTCGTGAAGAAGGTTCGTTCGCCATCCGGATGGGTGATGCCGACGGACAGCGTAGTGCTTTCGCCGTGCACGGGCCAATGTCGTGCGTGGTCGCCGAAGCTTGCGGCAAGCCATGTGCCGAACTGATCCCGGCCGATGCTCGCGGCGATCTCGAAGGGTGTGCCGAGCGCCATCCACGCCAGCGCCGTATTGCCCGCCGACCCGCCGACCCGCAGTTCGTCGTGATCGACGATAATTTCGGTTCCCGGCTGCGGCCAGGGCGCGGCCGGTCCCATGATGAGGTCGACATTGACGTTTCCGATGACGGCGAGCGGTCTCACTCATTCGCTCCGGGTAATCTTGGTCGACCGCACCGGCGTTCCCGCGTCGGGAACGCGTGCTTCGGCGAACGCGATCATCAGGCGCTGCGCCGTCGGCAACATCGCGAAGATCGCGGCAAGGCCGTTCGATGCCGGAAAGGCGATCGTCGAGGCGCCCGCAACCGGAGGCCGGCCGGAGCAGTCGAACATCACGAGTTTGGCGCCGGTACCGGCAACGGAAACCGCCATCGCGGTCACCAGATCGGCGGTCTCGTCGTCACCGCGAAAGAGGATGACGCCCATCTGGGGAGAAAGCATTTCCATCGGCCCGTGGCGCAACTGCCCGCCCTCCAGCGAGAAGCTTGGTATCCGGGAGAGTTCCGCAAAGCCAAGCGCGATGGCTTCGGCCATGCCCTGCAATCGGCGCCCGGACGTCACGACCGATTGCACGTCCGAAAGGGTGGCGACAGCCTCGTCGATCGACGGCGCCAGGGGCGTCTCCAGGGCTGCGAGCGCCGTTGACATGTCCTCGCCCAGTGCTGCGAAAATGGCCAGATGCAACGCAAAACTGATGGTGAGGCTGCGCGTCGCGGCGAAAGCCTGCTCGGTGCCCCCCGCACCCACGAGGCAGGGAGCACTGCGGCCGAGGAAGGAGCCGCTCTCGAGCGTAAGGCCGAAGGTATCGGCATTGCCGCCCGTCTCCGCAAACCAGCGCAACACTTCCGCGCTTTCGCCGGACTGCGAGGTGATGAAGACCGTCCGCCCCTCCAGGGAAAGCGGTGCGAAAAGCTGTTCCGACAGGGGCACGGCGATGGCATCGATGCCAAGGGCGCGGTAGAGCGGCTCGACGGCCCGTCCGACGGCGTGCGAACCGCCCATGCCGAGCAGCAGAAGCTTGCCGGTCCGCTTCAGGCTGGCAGCGGCCTTTCCGGCCACCTCGGCGCTGCTGCGGAAGGATGCGATGGCATCGGCATGCTGGCGTGCCATCTCGCGATCGATTGCCTGAAGCCCCTCCGGCCGGTTTGTCGTCTCGGTCATGGTCATCCTTTCACACCGCCGCTGGTGAGGCCCGAAATCAGGGCCCGTTGCATGATGAGGCCGACCAGTACCGGCGGCAGCGCGGCAAGCACGCCAGCCGTCGCGATCAGCCCGTAATCGGAAACCCTGCCGCCCGCGAGTTCGGCGATCGCAACCGTGAGGGTTCGGGCGCGCTGATCCGAAGTGAACAGCAGCGCATAAAAGAACTCGTCCCAGGCCAGCAGGAAGGCGAAGAGCGCCGAGGTCGCGACGATGGGCATGGCGAGCGGCAGGGTAATGATGCGCAGGGTCGCAAACAGGCTCGCGCCATCCATCATCGCCGCCTGCTCTATCTCACGCGGAATACCGTCGAAGCCGGACTTCATGAGCCACGTCGTGAAGGGTGCCAGAATGGTCAGATAGACCAATGCCAGCCCGAAGACGGAGTTGAGCAGTCCGAAGGACGCGAGCGCCATATAGAGCGGCACGGCAAGCGCGACCGGCGGCAGCATGTAGGTGGCGATCACGAGCGACAGGGACCAGCTGATGGCGGGGGTGCGCGAGACGGCCCACCCGGCCGGCACCGCAAGCGCAATGGCAGCAAGCGTCGCCATGCCGGCAACGAGGACGCTGTTGACCAGCGAAGCAACGAAGTTGGCGCCCGCACTGTTGGGTATGCTCGAAAGCAATGTCGCGTAGCGCGAGAAATCCATCGCGCTCGGCCACCAATTCAGCGGTCGGGCAACGAGATCGGCGGCCGGCGAGATGCTCATCACGAAGAGCCAGAAGACCGGCGCGACGATGACGACGGTGAGAAGCAGCGCCGCGGTATGAATGAGGATGGAAGCGAGAAGGCTGCGGCGTTCCATCAGGTGGCACTCCCCGCCGTGCGGCGCACCAGCATGCCGTAGCCGACGGCAAGCACCGTCACGATGAGCGTGACGACCAGGGCAAGCGACGCCCCGGAGCCCGCGCGCTGGAAGGAGAACGCCTCCTGGTAGACGAGGATCGACAAGGTCCGCGTCGAATTGGCCGGACCGCCGCGCGTCATCACCCAGATAATGTCGAACACCTTGAACGCCTCGATGGTGCGCAGCACCAGCGCAACCATCAACGGGCCGGCGAGATAGGGCAGGATGACGAAGCGGAAACGCGCGAAGGGGCCTGCGCCATCGACGAGCGATGCGGCCGTGATATCGCGCGGCACTGCCTGGAGCGCGGCAAGTGCGATGAGCGCCACGAGCGGAAAATTCTTCCAGCAGTCCGCGACGATGAGCGCGGTCATGGCCGTGCCCGGCTCGCCCAGCCATGAACGATAGCTGTCGAGCAATCCGATCTGCGTGAGCGCGGAATTCAGCGCGCCGTATTCGGGATTGTAGATCAGCCGCCACAAAGTTGCGTTGACCACGGTCGGCAACGCCCAGGGCAGGATCAGCAGGGCGCGCAGCACGGCGCGGCCGTAGAACTGCTGGCTCAGGAGAAGAGCGGCCAGAACGCCGATCACCATTTCCGCGGTGACGGAGATGACGGCAAACCATGTCGTGGCAAAGAGCGCACGCTGGAAGTTGCTGCTCGACAACATCTTCACATAGTTGTCGAATCCGACGAAGGCGCCGCCGGTCCCGACGAGCTTGGCGTCGGTGAAGGAAAGCCTGACGGTATCGATCATCGGCCAGCCGATGACGGCGGTCATGATGATCAGAAGGGGCAGCATGAGAAGCCACGCCCGGGTCGTCATCCAGGTGCTGGACATCACGTCTCTTCGTCGCTTGTCGGGTAATATCGTGCGGGTGGCCGAAGCCACCCGCAAGCGCTCAAGATCAGAGCCCGCTGTTTTCCGCGGCGGACTTCAGCGCGTCTTCAGGCGTCGCCTGATCGAGCAGCGCTTCCTGAATGCCCTGCTGCAGGGCCGTGGAAAGCTCCTGGTATTTCGGCGTCGTCGGCCGCGGATACATGGCCGCAAGGCCGAGCTTGGCGGCAGCGATCAACTCTTCCTGGCCAGCCGTCACGGCGGGATCCTCATAGGAAGAGGCCCAGATCGGCAGGCTCAGCTTCGCATAGGCGTTCTGCGTTTCCTGCGACGTCATGTGCACGATGTACTTCCAGGCTTCTTCCTGATGCTGGCTCGTGGAGGTGATGCCGAGGCCCATCGAGCCATTGACGGCCGAAACCTCGCTCTTGCCCTCGACGCCGGGGGCGGGAACGATGCCCACCTTGCCGGCAACCTTGCTGTCCTTGCCGCTATTGGCCATGTTGTACATGTAGGTCCAGTTGAGCGCGAATGCCGCCTCGCCGTTCTGGAAGACGTTGCGCACGTCCTCCTCCAGGAACTCCTTGGAGTTCGGATTGGTGAGGCCGGACTTGTAGCTTTCGACCATATATTTCAGCGCGTCGAGACCGCCGCCTTCAGCGAAGGCCGGCTTGCCGTCCTTCAGGAATTCACCGCCATAGGCGCTGACCAGCGTGGTGTAGTCGCAGATCACCGCCTCGGCCTGCGCCCAGCTCCAGGCAATGGGCGTTGCCAGCAGGCCCTTGTCCTTGATGATCTTCGCCTGATCGGACAGCTCTGCCCAGGTCTTCGGCGGCGTCTTGATGCCGGCCTTCTCCAGGATTTCCTTGTTGTAGAACAGGTATTTGGTGTCGAGGATCCACGGCATGCCGTAGGATTTTCCATCATAGTTGACGGTCGTCCAGGCGCCCGGCAGCACACCCTTCTTCATGTCATCGGTAACGCGGCCGGTCACATCGACCAGAACGTTGTTGGCGGCATATTCGGCCGGCCAGATCACGTCGAACAGAACGACGTCGTAACCGCTGCCGGACCCCTGTGCCAGCACGGTCTTGTCGTGCAGGCCCTCATAGGGAACGAATTCGAGGTTCACCTTGATATCGGGGTTCGCCTTCGTGAAGGCATCCGTCATGGCGCGCACATCGGCCTCGCTATAGGCAGCCTGCGCCATGAACAGAGCATTGAGCGTGGTTTCGGCGAACGCGTGCGGAGCCGAAACGGCCGCGACCAGCGCTGCGTACAACAGGGTCTTCTTCATCGATTTCAACATGCCTGCCTCCAGTTTGGTTTGAATCCGGAATGTCTTGTGGACACTCGTGATCGTTGCGCCTTATGGCTTCCGCCGGATCGCTCTGGGCTTGGCTTCGCCTCGCCCTTGTTCCCCGGAACTCTCTGGTTCCTTATTAAGTCAAATGTATTGACTTAAGTCTTGTGTAATATCCAAATGGTGTCAAGAGGGAATTGTCGATGAACGAATTGCGGACGATCCGCGCCAGGAGCGGGACCAATCAGGAGGGCACGAGCGCGCATAACCGGCGCGTGCTCATCGAGGCCATCCGCGTCAATGGCCCGCTCTCGCGCGCCGCCCTCGCCCGCGCCACGCACCTGACCAAGCAGACAGTCTCCAATCTCATCGAAAGCCTGGAAGCCGACGGGCTCGTCGCGTCCGAAGACGTTGTGCGCGGCGGGCGCGGCCAGCCTTCCACACCCTACAGGCTCGTTCCCGAAGGCGCCTTTGCACTCGGCGTGCAGATCGACCGGGAACTGACACGCATCGTCGCCGTGGACTTTCTGGGGCGGGAAGTAGCGCGTGCCGTTACGGACCTTCCGCCGGGCGAGCCTGAGGAAGGCAGCAAGGTCATCCTCCACCACATCGGAAACGTGCGGCGCGAACTTGCCGATCGTGTGCCGATGTCCACGCAGCGCCTGACCGGGCTCGGCATCGCCATGCCCGGCCCCTATGGGCTGAAGCCTTCCGGCGACGATCCCTGGATGATGGCCAAATGGCAGTCGTTTCCGCTTGTGGAAACGCTGGCCGCGGGCACCGGCCTTGAGACAACCCTGCAGAACGACGCCACTGCCTGCGCGACAGCCGAACGCATGAACGGTGTGGCGGACGGCATCGACCATGCCGTCTGCCTCTACTTCGGCTATGGCATTGGCGCGGGCCTCATTCTCGGCGGCGAGATTTATACCGGCAGCAACCGCAATGCGGGCGAGATCGGCATGGTCCTCTTCTCGCGGGGCGGCACGGTTGCGCCCTTCGAACATCGGTCCTCGTTCGCCTCGTTGCTCCAGCATCTCGGCCTCGGCACCGCAACGACCGATGCTTATGAAGAGGTCGAGCGGCTGACGCTCGCGGACGATCCGCGCATCCGCCAATGGCTGGAAGGCGCCGGCGCCGATTTCCGGCAGGCGGTTCATATGGTCGAGACGATCTTCGACCCCGAAACCGTCATCCTCAACGGCAGTGCGCCCCCTGCCCTCTCAAGAAGGCTGTTCGAGGCGATGCACCCGCCGCTGCCGTCGATCGCCGAACGTCCCGGCCGCACCATTCCGCGCGTCCAGCTCGGAATGATCGATCCCTGGGCCGTCGCACTCGGCGCCGCCGCGGACCCCATTCGCCGCGCATTCGACCCGCTCTTTTCCGCGATCCTGAAAGAAGCTCCCTAGACATTGCCAGACGTCCCGGACATACGTGATATCGGTGCCGCCTACCCGAACTGGCCGCTCTCGATCAGGGACTTGATCAGCATGCGCATCGCATTCGTCAAATGGCGTTCGCTTCGCGTGATCACCTGCGTTTGCGATGTGACTTTCGATGCGTAGTCGAGCGGCAGCGGCACGAGTTCGTCGTCCAGTTCCCGCTGCGGCGATGGGCGAAACGGCATCAGGAAGACACCTTCGCCGAGCAGCACGAACTTCCGCACGATCGCGTAGGAATTCGCCGTCAGCGACGGCCGGAGCACCACGTTTTCGGAGCGCGCGATTAGGTCCGTGACCTGCCGGCCGCCGAATTCGGGGTGCAGCATGCCGATCGGATAGTCCACCACGTCCGTCAGCCTGGGGTCACGTCCGAGACGTGTCAGCGGATGGTCCCGATGCACGACGACACAGATCGGCACATCGGACCGCGCATGGAACTTCAGATCCCGGTCGTTCGGCGCAAAGTAGGTGACGCCGATATCGGCCTCATCCTCCAGAATGGCGCGGACGGTCTCGTCCGTCGGATGAATGCGGATATCGAGGTCGATACCGGGATACTGCGTCTGGAAGGCCCTAAGCGGTCCATTCACCACCCACTCACCGAAGCCCTCCCCCATCGAGAGGCGGATGAGGCCGCGCTTGATGTTGCGAAACTCGTCGAGGCGCGCCCGCAACTGGATGTCGGCGGATCGCTGCGTACGGTAGTACTCGCACAGCGCGCTGCCGGTCTCGGTCACCTTCACCTTGCGGCCATGTTTTTCAAGGAGAGTAAGCTGGAGTTCCCCTTCCAGGACTGCGATCTGGCGGCTGATCGACGACGGATTGACCTTCAGCTCCTCCGCTGCCTGGCGGATACCGCCACAGGCATCGGTGTAGAACAGATAGCGCAGGCGGGTGGGGTCGAGCATTGTTTCTCCAGGTCGACTGTTGCGCAATCGTTGCCTTTTGCGCAACATGCAATATGCCGCTTGGCAATTGTTCGCAACAGAATTTCCTTTTATGGCTGGCGACGAATGCGATGAAGGTCACGTCGCGTCCAACACGACCATCAGCGATTGGGAGATAGCTTTGCGTATCAGAAGAATTTTGGCGGCGGCGGCACTGGCGCTCGCTACGTCGGTTTCGGCTCTCGGCGGCACGGTGGGCACAGCCCAGGCCGAAACCTTCCGCTTCGCCTCCCAGGGCGATCTGAAGTCGCTCGATCCGCACGCGCTCGCCGAGACCTTTTCGCTGGCCATGATCGGCGGCGTCTACGAGGGCCTTGTGGCCCGTGACGAAAATCTCAAGCTCGTGCCGGCGCTTGCCGAAAGCTGGGATGTCTCCGAGGATGCCCGCACCTGGACCTTCCATCTGCGCAAGGGCGTGAAGTTCCAGGGCGGTCAGGATTTCACCGCCGACGACGTCATCTTCTCCGCCGACCGCGTCCGCTCGGCAGGCTCGGATCTCAAGACCCGCGTTCCAGCCAATGCGGTGTTCAAGAAGATCGACGACTACACGGTCGAAGTCACGACGCCTGAGCCCTCTCCGCTGCTGCATGCCGTGTGGGACACGTGGTACATCGTCTCCAAGTCCTGGGCCGAGGAACACGGCGCGGCGGAAGTCGCGAGCGCGTCGGCGGCACCGTCCTATATCTCTCTGAATGCCAACGGCACGGGACCTTTCAAGCTCCAGCAGCATCAGCCCGGCGTTCGCACGACATGGGTCCCCAACCCGCAATGGTGGGGCACGCCCAAGCACAATCTCGACGAGGTGGTGCTGACGCCGATCGCATCCGGCGCGACCCGTGTCGCGGCGTTGCTCTCCGGTGAGGTCGACATGATCGACCCGGCCCCGCTGCAGGATGTCGACCGCATCAACGCGAGCGGCAATGCATCGGTTCTCCAGGGACCGGAAGTCCGCACGATCTATTTCGGCTTCGACCAGCGCCGCGATGAACTGCTGTTCTCGTCGGTGAAGGGCAAGAACCCCTTCAAGGACGCCCGCGTGCGCCGTGCCGTCTATCAGGCCATCGACATCGAGGCGATCCACAAGCGCGTCATGCGCGGCGCGTCCGTGCCGACGGCGCTCGTCGTCGCCAAGGAACTGTTCCCGCTGGCCGACCAGTTCGAACGCCCCGCCTATGACCCGGATGCGGCCCGCGCGCTGCTGGCCGAGGCAGGCTATGGCGACGGCTTCGAAATCACGCTGGACTGCCCGAACGATCGCTACGTCAACGACGAGCGCATCTGCCAGTCGGTCGTTCCCATGCTGGCCCGCATCGGCATCAAGGTGAACCTGAACGCCGAGCCGAAGGCCACCTATTTCGGCCGCATCTTCGCCAGCGGCGGTTACCGCACCTCGTTCTACCTGCTCGGCTGGCAGACGAACGGCTCGGGCAGCCTCGGCGTTCTCCAGGACCTCTATCGTTGCCGCGACGATGCCGGCAATGGCGGCGGCTCGAATGTCGGCGGCTACTGCAATGAAGAGGTCGATGCGCTGATCACCAAGATCGGGCATGAGCCCGACGAGGCCAAGCGCAACGAACTCATTCGCCAGGCCTACGACATCGCCCAGAACAAGGAGACGGCCTATCTGCCGCTGCACCAGCAGTCCCTGTCCTGGGGTGTCTCGAACAAGGTCAAGGTCGTGCAGCGCGCCGACAACGACTTCCGCTTCTACTGGGTCACGAAGGGCGAGTGACGCGCCGTTCGCCGGCGGCTTTCCGGCCGCCGGTCGATCCGATCGGGCGCCTGGGGCAGTCTTGCCCGGCGCATAACAGGATGAATTGAATGATTGCCCTTGTCATCCGACGGCTTCTGCAATCGCTTGCCGTGATGCTGGTCGTCTCGCTGCTGGCCTTCGTGATGTTTCGCTATGCCGGCGATCCCGTCAACCAGATGGTCGGCGCGGAGACCACGGCGGCGGAACGACAGGCCGTGCGTGAAAGCCTCGGCCTCGACCAGCCGACCCTCGTGCAGTTCGCCCGCTATGTCGGCCGCGTCGTCACGCTGGATTTCGGCGTTTCCTACCAGTTCCGCCAGCCGGTGACGAAACTGCTCGCCGAGCGGCTTTCCGCCACCCTGGAACTCTCCTTCGTTGCCGCGCTGATCTCGCTCTTTGCCGGCATCGTGCTCGGTGTCTACAGCGCGCTCAATCCGCGCGGCCGCATCTCGTCGCTGCTGCAGAGCGTGTCGCTGGTCGGCGTGAGCCTGCCGACATTCCTGATCGGCATCCTGCTGATCTACATCTTTTCCGTCTCGCTTGGCTGGCTGCCCGCCTTCGGCCGCAACGGTCTCATCCCCGTGACCGAAAACTGGTCGACAGGCCTTCTGACGATCGAAGGCTGGAAATCGCTGTTCCTGCCGGCGATCACGCTCGGGCTGTTCCAAATGACGCTGATCATGCGCCTCGTGCGCTCCGAAATGCTGGAAGTTCTGCGCACTGATTTCATCAAGTTCGGCGTCGCCCGCGGCCTGCCGCGCGCCCGGCTCTACTTCCGTCACGCGCTCAAGAATACGCTGGTGCCCGTCATCACCGTCGTCGGCCTTCAGATCGGCTCGATCATCGCGTTTTCGATCATCACGGAGACCGTGTTCCAGTGGCCGGGCATGGGGCTCCTGTTCCTGCAAGCCGTGCAGAATGTCGATATCCCCATCATCTCCACCTACCTGCTCCTGATCGCGCTGCTCTTCGTCACGGTCAATCTCATCGTCGACCTGATCTACAACTTCATCGATCCGCGCCTCAAGGACGCTGCAAGCTGATGGCAGAGGCCTCTTCCGATACGACAAAGCCCGCCGAGCAGAGCCTGCGCGCGCGGATCGCTGACAACGACATCTTCATCGACTTCAGGCGCAACCGGCTTGTCATGTTCGCCACGGCGCTGCTGGTGGTCATCCTGGGCGCATCGCTTCTCGCCCCATGGATCGCACCGACGGACCCGTTCGACCCGCTATCGCTCGACATCATGAACTCGAACCTGCCGCCGGTCTGGCAGGCCGACGGGCAATGGCCTTTCCTGCTTGGAACCGACGACCAGGGTCGCGACATGCTGTCGGCCGTGCTCTACGGCCTGCGCGTCTCGATCATCATCAGCGCGCTCGGTGTGTTTCTCGCCGCAGCCATCGGCATCTGTCTCGGCGTGCTCGCCGGCTATTTCGGCGGCTTCCTTGATGCTTTCATCATGCGCGTCGCCGATATCCAGCTCACCTTCCCCGCCATCCTGATCGCGCTCCTGATCGATGGCCTGCTGCATGGCATGCTGCCGTCGCTGACGCGTGAGAGCAGTGCGTCCTGGGTGATCATCATATCGATCGGCCTGTCCTTCTGGGTGCAATATGCGCGAACGATCCGCTCCTCGACCATGGTGGAGCGCAAGAAGGATTATGTGAACGCCGCCCGTCTCTTCGGCCTGCCGCCCGTCGCCATCATGGCGCGCCACATCCTGCCGAACGTGATGGGACCGGTCCTCGTAATCCTGACCATCAATTTCGGGCTGGCGATCATCACCGAAGCGACGCTGTCCTATCTGGGCGTCGGCCTGCCCCCGATGCAGCCTTCGCTCGGCACGCTCATCCGGATCGGCCAGGAGTTCCTGTTCTCCGGCGAATGGTGGATCGTCGCCTTCCCCGGCATCGCGCTGGCGGCACTGGTCCTGACCATCAATCTCCTGGGCGATTGGCTGCGCGACGCGCTCAATCCCCGGCTGCGGTAAGGAGGAGAACCATGTCCGAGACGATTCTTTCGGTCGAAAACCTGCGCGTCGAATTCGAGACGCGCCGCGGAACGCTCGTCGCCCTCGACGACATCAGCTTCTCCATCGCCAAGGGCGAGGTTCTTGGCGTCGTCGGTGAGTCCGGTGCGGGCAAATCGATGACGGGTGCTGCGATCATGCATCTCATACCGCGCCCGGGCCGCATCGCCGGCGGCCGCATTCTGCTGGGCGACCAGCGGATCGACAACCTGGACCGAACGGGCATCGAAGCCATTCGCGGCCGGCGCATCGGCATGATCTTCCAGGACCCGCTGACCAGCCTCAACCCGCTGATGACCGTCGGCGATCACCTGACCGAGACGATCCGGGTGCATCTGCCGCTCAACCGGCGTCAGGCACGCGCCCGCGCGATCGAACTGCTCGAGGAAGTGGGCATTCCCGACCCGGCGGTGCGCATCGATTCCTACCCGCACGAGTTTTCCGGCGGACAGCGGCAACGGGTGGTCATCGCGCTGGCGCTTTGCGCCGAGCCGGAACTGGTCATCGCCGACGAGCCGACGACGGCGCTCGACGTTTCGGTTCAGGCGCAGATCATCAAGCTGATCCGCAAGCTGTGCTCCACGCGCGGCACCGCCTTCATGCTCATCACGCATGACATGGGCATGATCGCGGAGACGGCCGATCGCGTGGCCGTCATGTATGCGGGCAAGGTCGCAGAGATCGGAAAGGTCAGCCAGGTCGTTGGCGCGCCGCTCCATCCCTATGCGCAGGGCCTGATGGGCGCCATTCCCTCGCTCGACAACGAGGAGCCGCGGCTTCGCCAGATTCCCGGCTCCATGCCATCACTGACGGCGCTGCCGGACGGCTGCTCGTTCCATCCGCGTTGCGAGCGCGCCATGGATATCTGCCGCCAGCGCGCACCCGCCCTTCTTGGCGCCATCGACCACAAGGTCGCCTGCCATCTTTACGAGCGCGAAGAGGTGGCAGCATGAGCAACAGCGAATTCGTCAGGGTCGAGAAGCTCAACCGGGTCTTCGACGTATCGAAGCCGCTTCTGAATCGCATCATCGAGCGCCAACCCAAGCGCTTCGTCCATGCCGCGACCGATGTCAGCTTCTCGATCGCCAAGGGAGAGACCTTCGCGCTTGTCGGCGAGTCCGGTTCGGGCAAGTCGACGGTGGCAAAGATGGTCGTGGGGCTCCTGCCGGCCACGTCCGGCACCGTGGAAATCGACGGCGTTTCGATCACCGGCAAGCATGACCGGGCACAGATGCGCGCGCTGCGCCGCCGTATCCAGATGATCTTCCAGGATCCCTATGCCAGCCTCAATCCCCGCTGGCGCGTCGCCAGCATCATCGCCGAGCCGATGCTTGCCCTCGGCATCGCGAAATCGAAGGCCGAGGCACAGCACGAAGCGGGCGAACTTCTCAAGGTCGTCGGCCTCAATCCGCTCGACGGGCGCAAATACCCGCACGAATTCTCCGGCGGCCAGCGGCAGCGCATCGCGATCGCACGTGCCCTTGCGGCCAAAGCGGAATTCATCGTTTGCGACGAGCCGACCTCGGCGCTCGATGTGTCGGTCCAGGCGCAGATCCTCAACCTCATGCGCGACCTGCAGGAGCAGTTCGGCCTGACCTATCTTTTGATCAGCCACAACCTTGCGGTCGTGCGCCACATGTCCTCGCGCATCGGCGTCATGCACTTCGGCAAACTGGTGGAAGTGGAGGAATCCCGGGCCCTGTTCAAGAATCCCCGCCAATCCTACACGCGCATGCTGATCGACGCGGTACCGGACATTTCTGCGGCAACCCGCAGATAACCGCGCAACCGGTGACCCGCAAAACAATCCTGCCTCTCGCCGTCTCGCCACGGCGCAAGACCTTGTCGTCCTCCAATTCAAGGAAATGACCTTCCATGTCCTCCATCGACCGCAGCAAGCTCGACGCCTACATGCCGGACCTGATCGCCCTGCGCCACGACATCCACGCCCATCCAGAGACGGCTTTCGAGGAGGTGCGCACCTCTGCACTGGTTGCCGAGAAACTTAGGGAATGGGGCATCGAGGTTCACGAGGGCATCGGCCGGACCGGCGTGGTCGGCGTCCTCAAGGGGTTGCGCCCCGGCCAGCGGCGCATCGGCCTGCGCGCCGATATCGACGCCCTGCACATCTTCGAACGCAACGCGTTCGACTATGCCTCTACCGTCGAAGGAAAGATGCATGCCTGCGGCCATGACGGCCACACGACCATGCTTCTCGGCGCGGCCCGCTATCTCGCGCAGGATCCGGATTTCGCCGGCACCGTGCACTTCATCTTCCAGCCGGCAGAAGAAAGCGCCGGCGGCGCACCGGCCATGATGAAGGATGGCCTGTTCGACCGCTTCCCTTGCGATGCCGTCTATGGCCTGCATACGGAGCCGGGTCGCCCCGTCGGCGAAATCGCCTCGCGCATCGGACCGGCGCTCGCCGGCTCGATGTCGTTCCACGTTACCTTCAAGGGCACGGCCGGCCATGGCGGCGCCGCCCCGCATCTGGCAGACGATTGCACCATCCCCGTTGCCCATTTCATTCTGGGGCTCCAGTCGATCGTCGGCCGCAAGGTCGCGGCAATCGATGCCGCGGTCATTTCCATCGGGCACATTTCCGGCGGTTCGAAGGGCTCGCCGAATGTGATGCCGGCGGAAATGCTGGTCTCCGGCACCGCACGCTACTTCCGCGACGACGTGCAGCAGATCATCCTGCGCGGCCTGCGCGACCAGGCGGAACTCTTCGCAAAGGCCAGCAACTGCAGCGTCGACATCCAGATCAATGAAGGCACACCGCCGCTGGTGAACCACCCCGAGGCGTTCGAGAGCGCGCTTGCCGCGGCCGAAAAGACCTTCGGCAAGGACAAGGTCGAACGTGAACGTCCGCTGTCGACAGGGGGCGAAGATTTCGCCTACTTCGCCAATACGGTGCCCGGCACCTATATGTGGATGGGCGGCGGCGTCGGCCCCGATGGTCTGGTGCACGATGTCCATACGGACCGTTTCGACTTCAACGATGCATCGATCCCCTATGGCGTGTCCTATTGGGTCAATCTCGTTCATACCGAGCTGCGTTCCGACGAGACGCCGACGCAAGACGGCGAGGTCGCGTGACATGCGCGCATCTGAAGCGCCGCGCATCCGGCTCGGCCTGATCGGCGACAACATCGCCCGTTCCCAATCGCCCCGCCTGCATCGGCTGGCGGGCCGCATGTGCGGACTGGACGTCAGCTATGCCTCCCTCATCCCCGCCGATCTCGAAATGGACTTCGACGCGGTCTTCGAGCGATGCAGGGCGGAAAGCTTTCGCGGTATCAACATCACCTATCCCTACAAGGAAACCGTGCTCGACAAGGTGAAGGTGGACGAGCCCGCGGTGCGGGCGCTGGGCGCCTGCAACACGATCCTCTTTGAGCCGGATGGTGCGCGCGGCCACAACACGGATAGCAGCGGCTTTGCCAGCGCCTTCCTGGCCGCTTTTGGCAACGTTTCGCCTGGTCGCGTCGCGATGGCCGGCGCTGGCGGGGTCGGCAAGGCGATCGCCTTCGCGCTCGGCAGGCTTGGCGCCTCGCACCTCGCGCTGGTCGATCCTGATCAGTCGAAATCCGAGGCGCTCGCGACGTCCCTGACGGCCCATTTTCCGGACCTTGAGGTCAGCCGGCCGGAAACGCTTGCCGAGGCCGTGGACAGTGCGGACGGACTGATCAACTGCACCCCGATCGGCATGGTCGGCCATGACGGCAACGTGTTCGATGGCCTTGACCTCAGGCATAGCCGCTGGGCATTCGACGCGGTCTATACGCCCGTCGAAACGCGGTTCCTCGCGGCCGCGCGAACAGCCAAGGCCGAAATCCTCTCAGGCTACGAACTGTTCTTTCACCAGGGCGTCCAGGCATTCCGGCTGTTCACCGGTCAGGAACCGGACGAAGCGGCCTTGCGTGCCGCTATGCTCGCCCCGGAACACAGAGAAGCTGGCCGCGCCTAGAGCGGATTCGCCCGCCGCTACGCGATCAATACCAGCCCGGCTTATAGCCTGTGCCGAGCATACGGTCGTAGACGTCCGTGCGCCGGTCGCGCAGGACCTGGTTGAAGTCGTTCCAGTTGCGCTTCCGGCGGGCGTCGGCAAGGTTTACCTCGGCGACCAAAACCTCTTGCCTGTCGGAACTTGCGGGACCGGCGGCGGGCCAGCCGGTGTGGCTGACGATCAGGCTCTGGCCGATGAAGGGCTGGCCGCGTTCGGTTCCGACCCGGTCGGCCGCCACGATGAAGAGGGAATTGCTGTGCGCGGCCGCCATGACGAGGATGTTCGCCATCGCCTCGCGCTTGGGGTCCTGTCCGGGGATCGGCACCCAATTGGTTGGTACGCACATGAGTTCGGCCCCCTGAAGCGCCGCCAGGCGAAAGCTTTCCGGGAACCAGCAATCATAGCAGATCTGGCAGCCGATCTTGCCGACGGGAGTATCGAAAACAGGAAATCCAAGATCGCCCGGCGTGAAGTAGAGCGCTTCCTCGCCCCAGAGATGAACCTTTCGGTAACGCCCGATATATCCGGACGGCCCGACGATGACGGCGGAGTTGTAGAATACCTCCCCGTCACGTTCGGTGATGCCGGCGACGATGTGCATGTCGAGGCGGCGGGCGGCTTCGATCCATGCCGCCGTCGACGGGCCAGCCGGGATTTCCTCCGCCAGCGCGCGCAGTTCGGAGCGGCTCTCGAAAACATAACCGGTGTTGCAAAGCTCCGGCAGCACCGCAAGCCTTGCACCCTTCTCCGCCGCCTCCTCGAGAAGCGAGATGGAGCGCGCAACGTTTCCGGCAGTCTCGCCGAAGACCGGTTCCATCTGGATGCTGGCGACCTTGAGGGCCGCTTCCTTCACGTGTTTGGCCATTGCGCACCTGCCGGCTTGAGTTGAAGATCAGTCGCGGCCGATCGCCCAGAGAATTTGCTGTTCGAAGAGTTTCTTGTAGCCCTGCCAGGCGATGAATTCCGGCGGCAGCCAGTGCGGACCGACATCGGACGTCCAGACGACCGTGCGCCCCTTGCCATATGTGCCGGATACGAGCAGCGGCAGCGAACCGTAATCGGTGGAAACCGTGGCCAGCACCTCGGCGCCGTCCTTGACCACGACCTCGTTGAAGCCGAGCAGCATCGGCCATTCCGTGCCGAGACCGGCCAGGATCGGGTGGTCGGAGGAGCCTGTGACGACAGGCAGGAAGCTTTCCGGCACCTCGACGCGGTCGTCGACCGGCAGGCAGGAGACCGGAAGTATCTCCTCGATAGCGGTCTTATGATAGCGCGCGCCGCCATTGATGCCCTGGAAGCTGTAGTATCCGCCAAACATCAGCAGCGCACCGCCTTCGCGCACATAATCGCGCAGCAGGCGCAGACGGTTCGGCGTCGGCTTCGACTTGATCCAGGTATCGGGATGCAGAAGCAGCGTGTTGGCGCCGATGTCGGACAGCACGATGGCGTCATATTCCTGCATGGCTTCAAGCGATTGCGGGAAATCGGCCTGGGCCTCATGCGAGGGCATGAAGCGCACGTCGAGCGGCCCGCCCTTCAGCGCCGCGAGAAGTTCGTCGGCGCCCGTGTGGTAGGTCGCTGTCGGGAACTGGTCGAAGCCCTTGATATGGGTGGAGGTCGAAACCCAGGATTCACCTGCGAGCAGGACTTTGTGAGCGGACATGACTTTCCCCGAATTCGGATTGCTTGTGGCGCGAGCGCCGGTTCATGGCCCATCAAGCAAGCTGCTTGAATTTTTGTCAAGAGACTTGAATGAAATGTCAGAAGGTCGGCGGTGTATTGACCCAGAAGATGCTGGCCCGCCCCTTTCCCACGTTGCGATAGTGATGCGGCAATTCCGACTTGAAGACGAAGGCGTCGCCCGGATTGAGCCGGAACACCTCGTCCCCGACGATGAGCTCGATCTCGCCAGCGATCACATAACCGACCTCCTCGCCCACATGTTCGATCGGCCCGGCACTTTCGCCATCCTCCTCGACATGGTGGATATTGCACTGGAGCAGATGGCCCGGAGAATAGGGAATGATCCGCTCGAGCGAGATGCCTTCGCCGCGGCGAAGCGGATCGAGGGAAATCAGCGGTCGCGTTCCGGCGCGGAAGACGATGCCCTCTTCACCATCCGCCTCCTCGAACATCCAGCCGATATTCGTACCCAGCACCTTTACCAGCTTGTGCAGCATGGGCAGCGACGGTGAGGCCTTGCCGTTCTCGATCTTGGAGAGAAGGCTCTCGGAGCAATGCGCCTCGTCTGCCAGCGCCTTGAGCGTCAGGCCGCGCGTCTGGCGGGCGAGCCGCAGGCGCGTGCCGAGACGGGCCGCATTGGTCGGCAGCGCCGTGCCGTCACCATCGTTCAAGTCGTTGCGCTTCATCAAGTCCTCACATCCCCGCCGTCCGTTCAGGCGGACGACAAGCCGCACCGAATCCATATTCCTGAAATCGAAGCGGAATGCAATTCAAACGTATTGACATGAATTCAAGTCTCTTGAATATTGAGAATGGGCATTGCGCTGGTGCCCCTGATGCGAGCCGGGACTATGCCATGCTTATCACACCCTCGATCAACGGCACCCGGTTGCTCGGTAGGCTCGACGCCTTCGCCGCAATCGGCGCGACGGCTGACGGTGGTGTCGACCGGCAGGCATTGACGGAAGGGGACCGGCGCGCACGCGCCGCCATCACCGAAATCGCCCTCGCGCGCGGATTTGCCGTGTCCCAGGATGGAGCCGCCAACCTCTTCATCCATCGGCCAGGCGGGCACGTCGGCACACTGCCCCTCCTGATCGGCAGCCACCTCGATACCCAGCCGACAGGCGGCCGTTTCGACGGCGCGCTCGGTGTTCTTGCCGCCCTTGAGGTCCTGGAAAGCCTTGAAGATGCGGATATCCAGACCGCCGCGCCGATCGAGCTGGTGGTGTGGACGAACGAGGAGGGCTGCCGCTTTGCCCCGGGCAGCATGGGCGCGCAGGCCTTTGTCGATGGCGCGCTCTCCGATACGCTGCTTAAAAGCCGATCGACCGATGGCTTGCGGCTCGCCGACGAACTTGCGGCCACGCTGAAAGCCCTGCCGCAAGCGCGCCCATGCACGCTTGGCAAGCCGATCGCCGGATATCTCGAACTGCATATCGAACAGGCGCAGCACCTGGAGCGCGCGGGAATACCGATCGGCGTGGTGACGGGCGTGCAGGCCACGCGCTGGCTTCAGGTAAGCGTTACCGGCGAGGCAGGACATGCGGGCACGACACCGCTTTCTGCCAGACGCGACCCCATGCACGCGACCAGCATGGGCCTTGCCCGCCTCTATGAAACGATCATGCGGCACGACGCGCATGCACGCTTCACGGTCGGCCGCATGACGGCGGAGCCCGGCAGCATCAACGCCATTCCCTCGGCGGTCGTCTTCTACATCGACATCCGCCATCCGGGTCTCAAAGAGCTTGATGCGATCGAGGCGCAGATCACCGGCACCCTTCGCGACGCCGCGACCGGGACCGGTTGCACGATCGCCATCGAACGGGTCTTCGACATGGAGCCCGCCCGGTTCGACGACACCCTGATCAACGCCATAGAGGATGTGGCGAAAGCGCGCGGCGTCGCCAGCACGCGCATGGTCTCCGGTGCCTTCCACGATGCGCTGTTCGTCAGCCGCGTCGCGCCGACGGCGATGATCTTCGTGCCCTGTCGTGACGGCATAAGCCACAATCCACGCGAATTCGTCGAGCCCGAATTCTGCATCATGGGCGCCGACATTCTCTTCCACGCGGCCCTGCGCGCGAGCGAGATGACCGTATCAGCGGCCGAACCAGGCATAAAAACAACAGCAATCTCCAACAACCATAAAGGAGTGGGAACATGAGCATGACATTGACACGCCGAAGCTTCGCTGCCGCCGCCATGGCGCTGGCGGCGATGATCGCTATGCCGCAGAAGACATTCGCGCAGGACCTGACGAAACTGACCTTCATCCAGGAATGGCCCGTGCCGGACGGGTTCTGGATCCCTTGGATTCTCGGGTCCAAGAAGGGCTTCTACGCCGAAGAGGGCCTCGAAATCGAGATCGTGACGCCGCCGACCGTCGCCGACACGATGAAGTTCCTCGGCACCGGCCAGGCACAGGTCGCCTTCACCACCGTCATGGATGTCATCTTCGCCAAGGAGCAGCAGGCGCCTGTCGTCGCGATCGGCCGTTATGGGCGTAGCAACAACTGGGGCATCCTCAGCCCGGAGGGCAAGCCGCTGACGATCGCCGATATCAAGGGCAAGACCATCGGCATCTACAACGACGCCTGGACGCTGGCGCAGCTCTCCATAATGCTCTCCGATGGTGGCATGACGATCGACGACGTCAAGACCGTCGCGGCCTCCGATGACACCGTACCGCTGCTTCTGCAGAACCGGGTCGACGCGATCACGGGTATCACCAATGCCGAGGGCACCGGCATGTTGACGACAGGTGGCCAGAAGGCGGAATTCCTGCCCGCCACCGCGCACGGCGTGCCGAACACGCCGATCTTCATGCTTGCCGCCAACGAGCCGTGGCTGAAGGAAAATCCTGAAAAAGCCAAGGCCTTCCTGCGCGCCACCCGCAAGAGCATCGAATATGCGGTCGCTAATCCCGAGGAGGCCATCGCCGCGTTCGCCGAACTCTATGCGAAGGCCTATGACGGCAAGTTCATCGACCAGCAGTGGAAGGACACGATCCCGCTCTTCGGCGCGATGGATGCGAGCCTGATGGTGAACGACGAGGCCGACTGGACGGCACTTCTCGCGGCATTGAAGAAATTCGATGTGGTGAAGAAGATCGAGGCCCCCTCGGCCTACTATACCAACGAGTACATCGCCCAGTAAGCGACGGGAGACCGCCATGACCGCCACCGCCTCTTCGCGCCGCGTCGTTCCCGCCTGGACCTATCGGCCCGGTCCCGACGTCTCGGACCTGCCGCCGCCCGGACTGGTGGCGGCACAACGGATCGCAAAGGGCGCGGCGGCGGCAGGTCTCGCCGCCGCCGCCGCCGGCATCAGCGAGCAGGATGTCGAGCTTGCCGTGAGCGACTATCTCACCGCCCAGGGCATCGCCCATGTCTGGACGATCACCAATGTCGGTCTGGGCGAGAACACGCTCGTCTGCTTTCCGACCAACCCGCCGACGACGCTCAAGGCCGCCGAGCGGGATGTGCTCATGGTCGATGTCCACCCCATAACTGCCGATGGCTCCTGGGGCGACTGCACGCGCTGTAGCGTGATCGGCGACTGGCCGGAGGCGCGCAAGGCGCTGTCGGACCTCGAAGCGATCCATTACGAAACGCTGGAGAAATGCCGGCCCGGCATGCCGGCGAACGAACTTTTCGGCATGAGCCACGAACGGCTTGTCTCGGAAGGATATGTGCTGCTCGACCAACTCGGCAATATCGGCCACTCGCTTACCGCCGGGGCGGCCTATCTTCACCAGTTCATCGATGCCGGCAATGCGACGCCGATGTGGGGCGCATGGGCGATCGAGCCCTTTGCGGCCCGAGACGGCATCGCCGTAAAGGTGGAGGACCTCGTGTGGTTCGGCCGCGAACGCTGCATCACGCTCTAGGGAATCGGGAACTTGAACGACATGGAACAGGCTCCAAAACTCGCATTGATGGGCGTATCACGCACCTTCGGCGACTTGACCGCGCTTTCCTCGACCGAGCTTGCGGTCAAGCCCGGAGAGTTCATCTCCGTTGTCGGCCCGTCCGGCTGCGGCAAAAGCACGATGTTCAACATCATCGCAGGTGTTCTCCAGCCCAGCACCGGAAAGGTGCTGATCGACGGCAAGGACGTCACGAACCAGTCCGGCCATGTCGGCTACATGTTGCAGAAGGACCTGCTGCTGCCGTGGCGGACCGTCTTGGACAACATCGTGCTCGGCGCAGTGCTCAAGGGCGGCGCTTCGCGTGCCGAGCGCGATGAGGGCGTGGCCCTCGCCCGGCGTTACGGCCTCGGCGACTTCATCAACCACTATCCGGCCGCCCTTTCCGGCGGCATGCGCCAGCGCGTGGCGCTGATGCGGACGCTCGCCATGCATCACGACGTGATGCTGCTGGACGAACCCTTTGGCGCGCTCGACAGCCAGACGCGTCTGTCCATGCAGCAATGGCTGCTCAGCGTGTGGGAAAAAGAAAAACGGACCATCGTCTTCGTCACCCATGACATCGACGAAGCGATCTTCCTGGCTGACCGTGTCGTGGTGATGACGCCCAGGCCGGGCCGCATTCACGAGATCATCGATGTGCCGATCGAACGGCCGCGGCCCGTCTCAAGCCTGACGCGCCCGGAATTCGTTGCGCTCAAGCAGCGCATCTTGGGCACCATCTACAACAATGCATCGCCTGCCAACGAGGAGGCCGCACCCCATGCATGATCTGACGGAAAACAGAAGCGTGCTTCTCAAGATCTTCTATCCGGTCGCCGCACTCGTGCTCGTCGTCGGCGCCTGGGCTTTCCTCGTCTGGTTCTATGAGGTGCCGCGCTACGTGATGCCGTCGCCGTCGGACGTCGCGAACCACATTTCCGAGGATTGGCAGACACTGGTCAAAGGCTTCGGCGTGACCTTCCTGGAATTCCTGCTCGGCTTCACGCTGGGCGCCGGGACCGGTTTCGTTTTCGCGGTGCTGATGGACATGTCGCGGACGGTGCGTGGCATCCTCTATCCCATCCTGATCCTCAGCCAGGCCATCCCGATCATCGCGATTTCAGCAGCGCTGACGATCTGGCTGGGCTTCGGGCTCGCGCCGAAACTTGTCATCGTTGCGCTGGTCGTCTTCTTTCCCGTCGTCGTCAACGTGCTCGACGGCCTTGCTTCCGTCGACAAGGACGTGCTCAATCTGGTGCGCTCCATGGGCGCGTCGAAGTTCAGCACATTCCGCCACGTCAAACTGCCCGCGACCTACTCGCCGCTGTTCTCCGCCCTCAAACTCTCTGCCACCTTCAGCGTTACCGGCGCGGTCATCGCGGAATGGACGGCCTCGACCAGCGGCGGCATCGGCGCCTATCTGCTGCAGGCGAATTCCCGCCTGAATACGGCCGGCACCTTTTCGGCGATCACCTTCCTCGCCGCGCTCGGTATCGTGAGCTTCCTGCTGGTGGTCGCGGTGGAATATCTGCTGACACCCTGGAAAAGCGGCCACAAGGCCCGCCGGTGGTCGCGATCGTACTGGCAGGAGTAAACGGGCGGATGCGGCGTGCGCGATCCCGCGTGGGCCCTGTCACATCTGCCCGCCTGCCCCACCGGCCCTGATCATGCTGAAATAGTCGTCGCCCCCGACCTGGCCGCCCTTCAGGGCGATCTGCAGGCCGTCTGCGGCGCCGCCATGCGCAATGCAGAGCGGCGAGCCCGGCGTCTGAGGAAGCGGCATTTTCAGCGTCAAGGCGCTGATGCCCATTTCGCCGAGAGCGTGGCTCGACGTGTCGCCGCCGGCGACGACGGCGCGCGAAAGGCCGGCGCGTGTGATCAGTTCGGACTGGATGCGGCCCAGTGCCCGGCCGAGTCGGTGGCGCGCACCCGTTGAGGAATCGAGCTCGCCGCCGCGATCGGCGGATGGTCCGAGCGCGGTGTAGAGCACCACGCTTCGGCCACTCTCCAGCACCTTGAGACCGGCATCGACCGCTTCCATGATGGTGCTTGCATTTTCTTGCACCGACAGCGCGACCGGATCGACCGTCACGCCTTCGAAGCCGTTTGCCAGGGCATGCCGGATCTGGCGTTCCGTCGTCGGGGACACGCTGCCCGACACGACCGCGATGCGATCCACCGGGCCGGCAGCGGCAAAAACCGGCGCCGGACCGATCAATCCACTGTCCCGCCACGCGGGTATGAGCGCATATTCGACGCCCGAGGAGCCGCAGACGAAACGGCTCTTCGCGCGCAAATGGTTCCAGAGCAGAGTACCGGCCGCCCGCTGCGTCCTGTCGTCAAGCACGTCGAGCAACAGGATGTCTGCTTCAGCCGGGTCGGCGTGGCCGAGCAAAGCGACATTATCCACCAGTGCGGAAGACAATGAGGTCTGCCGTGCGAGATGCAGCAGCACGTTCGCCTCATCCATCGGCGTGACGGGATGGCGTGACATGACCGGATGCCTGTCGATACGATAATTGCGGCCCTGATAGGCCGCGAACAGCTCGCCGAAGGCCGTGTAGCGACGAATCTGCGGCGCACCGACGATGAGAGGAACTGTAGCCTCGCCGAAAACCTTCCGGCCGATTTCCATGGCGCGGCCGATGCTGCCGACATGCGGCGCGGAATCGAAGGTCGAGCAGACCTTGTAATGGCAAAGTTCCGCGTCCAGCGACTTCAACCAGGAAAAGGCCTCGGCCAGGTTCACATCCATCCATTCGGGCGTTTCGCTGCGGCTGGTGCCGGCAAGGCCATAAGCACGCACACCGGAAAAGCGCGAGAGCAGGTCCGCGTCCGGCACCTTCAGGAAAAGCACGGTCTCGACGCCATTCGAGGCAAGCGCCTCCATGACATCGGTGGAGCCGGTGAAATCGTCGCCATAGTAACTGATGAGGGGTCGCGTCATGCTCAGGCCGCCTTGCCGTCGGCAAATTTCTCGATGGATTGCGCAAGTTCCGGATGCTCTTTGGCATAGGCGTCGAGCGGTATACCTTCCACCGCCGCCTCCCAGGCCTGCTTCACGGCCTTAACCCCGGCGCCCGGTCCGCCCGGATGGCTGACGATGCCGCCTCCGCAGAGATAGAGCAGGTCGGTCGAGCCGC
This sequence comes from Shinella sumterensis, assembly GCF_004514425.2. Lineage (GTDB taxonomy): Bacteria > Pseudomonadota > Alphaproteobacteria > Rhizobiales > Rhizobiaceae > Shinella > Shinella sumterensis. The sequence goes on along the minus strand of NZ_MYFN02000001.1, from coordinate 565,574 downwards.
CGGTGGCGGCAATCGTGTCGGGCGCCTGTCCGCCCCACTGGCCCGAGCCGATGACAGGAAGCGCCACGTCGCTTTCCGAGAAGAGCGGCGTGGTAACGGCCTTGTAGGATCGCACGAAACTCTCATCGGGCTCCCAGTACTTCACGCGGATGCCGTTGATCTGGAACTGGTCGACGCCGAGCAGACGCCAGAACTGCTGCCAGACCGAGAATTCGAAACCCAGGCCGGCATGGCGCGTGAGGATGTCCCAGCCATTGCGGTGAGCGTGCACGACGAGGCCGGAACGCTTGCGCAGAAACGCCATGCCGCCAAAGCCGATCGAGTTGATGTTGACGACGGCGCAATTGCCGCCTGCCGCCAGAACCAGATCGTGATTGCGCATCATCTCGTCGGGATCGGCATGGCTGATACCGAAGGCGTACATCACCTTCTTGCCGGTCTTCTGCTCACGATCGAGGATCTTCGGCATGATCGCCGCCACGCGATCGCCCAGCGACGAATAGGCAGGGCTCATCAATTTCTCGTCGTCCTTGATGAAATCGACGCCGGCGTCGATCAGTTCGCCGACCATCTGCGCCGTCTCATGCGGTCGAAGGCCGAGCGCCGGCTTGACGATGGTGCCGATGATCGGCCGGTCCTTTACCCCCGTCAGCGCAAAACTGCCGGGAACGCCGAACTGCGGGCCGGGATGGGCTGCGGCGAATTCCGGCGGCAGCTTCATGTCGACGATGCGGATACCGGTCATGCCCTTGATCGAAAAGACACCGCCGATGGCAATCGTCATCAGCGCGGCAAGATCGGTACCGACAGCATCCAGCGGGAAATCGATATCGACATCGGCTCGGTTGAACCGCGTCGCGCCGCCCGCTTCGTCGGGAAACGAAGGACGATCGGCCGATGGCAGGGCGCGGATGTCGACGACTCGCGCCGCCACGCGGGCCTTCAGCTCTTCCGTCTCGCCCGGCAGCGCAACGAAGGTGCCGGTCGACTGGTCGCTGGCGATCTTCGCCGCCATCTTCTCCACCGAACCTGCTGTCTCTATCCGATAGGTCAGACGGATCATGTTTTCTCCTCCGCGGTTCGGCGCAATCAGCTTGTCCGGCATGAAAAACTGGTATAATGAGTATTCATGTTATTGCAAGCCGTTTGCGGCGAAAGCTGTTGCGACGATTAAACTTGATGCATATTCAAGCCTGTCGAAATCAGGTGACTCATGACCGTCGTTTCCGAACCGATCATCCGCAAGAAACTCTCCGATGAAGTCTTCGCGCGGCTGAAAACCATGATCGAGACCGGCGAACTGCAGGCCGGCGACGACATGCCCTCCGAACGTGAACTCATGGAGCGCTACGGCGTCGGGCGCCCCGCGATCCGCGAAGCCATGCAGGCGCTCGCCGGCAAGGGACTGGTCGAGATTTCGCAAGGCGAGCGTGCCAAGGTACTGCGCATCACGGCCGAGTCCATCATCCGGCAGGTCGACCTGCCGGCCAAGCTGATGCTCTCGGGTTCTTCCGACTCGCTGGAACACTTGAAGAATGCCCGCATCTTCTTCGAACGGGGCATGATCCGCGAGGCCGCCGTCAAGGCGACGCCGGAGCATATCGCTGAGCTGCGCACCCTTCTCGACAGGCAGAAGGCAAATCTTGGCGATGCGGATGCCTTCATCGAGGCCGACATGGGTTTTCACCAGTGCATCGCACGCATTTCCGGCAATCCGATCTTCGCCGCCGTCAGCGGCGCGATGCTGGGCTGGCTGAAGTCCTATCACACCGAAATGCTGATCTGGACAGGCCGCGAGAATGTCACCCTCGCCGAGCACGAGGAGATCATCCGCGCCATCGAGAAGGGCAATGCGGATCAGGCCGAGAAGGTGATGATCAAGCATCTCGAACGTTCCCGCGCGCTCTATACGCTCAAGGGACAGAAATCGCCTCAGAGCACGGCTTCCACGCAGCCATAGGGCGGCAGGACGACCCTTTCGGCGGCCGGCAGCCCCTCGCCGCCGATCAATGAAACCTGGTGCGGCGGAGAGGGCAGCACCACGGTCTGCGGTTCCGGCGTGATGTTGGCGAGCAGGATCATCCTATCCGACGCAAGACCCAGAACAGCGTCCGGCCGTGACGTTTCGACAGACCGCACATTGTGTCCCGCCAGCGCGCCAAGGCGCGCGAGGACGTGGGCAAGCGGCCGCAGTTCGCCAGGAGCCGTCGCCTCGCCCGCCCCCGCCACCAGCCCGAAGGGGCCTGCAAGTGTGGAAAGCGTCAGCACTTCGGGCCCGGCCGTAGCAACCGTTGCGGCGTAAGCCAGCGTCCAGGCGGCACCGAACTGACCATTGTGGCGCGGATCGACATTGGCCATCGGAATGCGCCGGCCGGCAGGGTTCTCCTTGGTCGTACTGCCATAGGGGTTCTGGCGCATCGCAATCGTCGAAGGCCCGATGCGATAGGGCGTCTCGCCATAGAGTGCTCGGACCGAGCCGACGACATAGCGCAAGGCCTCGAAGGTCTGCATGACCGAGAGATCGTCGGCCGCGTGCACGATGGGGTTCGTGCAATGGCTCACATAATCGATGCGGTCGCCCGGCACGCGCTTGCGGTTGAGCTCCGTGAAATAGCTCATCATGCCGCCGCCAAGCCGGACATTCGGCAAGTCAGCCCGTGCGGCGGCGTAAACATCCTCCAGCGGCGGGCATTCCGGCCATGCGCTTCCCGGCGGCGTCGACTGACGGTCCACCGACGGGCAGACGAACAGGCTGTCGAGCGTCAATTGCGCTTCGCGAACCAGCGACGCGAGTTCGGACATTTCCTCGTCCAACGCACGCTGGCAGGCGACGGCAACCTCCAGAGTGACCTTCAGTCCCGATTTTTCCGCGATGTCGGCATAGCCCTTCAATGCGGGCAAGCTATGCCCCGCACCGGGATCGAAATACGCGATCAGGTGGCGTGCGCCGACGGTCTCTAACACCCCGAGCGCCGACCGTTCCTCTGCAAGGCATTCCGGACGCAGGCCGACGCCGATTTCGGGGAAGCGGCGGTCCGTCCGCGCGAGTGTCAATGTCACCGCATCGGACGCGTCCTTGGCGAAACCCGCATCGCCGACCGACTGAATTTCAACGAGAACCTTCTGGCTGAACGGCTCATGCCGCGCGATGCGGTAAGGCCAGGGCAGAGCCAGCGGGCGCACATAGGTCTTGTAGGAGCCGTCGGTCCAGTTGCGCTGGTCTTCCATCTCGAAGATATCGCCGACGAACTCTGTCACCGCCGAGACGCCAGGCGCGACCTGGTGGGTGATCGCCGCGATATCCATGAAGGGCTGCCAGGGCTCGATCCGCTCCGGCCAATGCGCATGCTCGACGCTGCCATCGCCATGACGGACCGACACGGGTTGCCCTGCGACACCGGCGACGGGGTGCAATACCACAAACCCCGCACGCGCCGTCTCGAACGCCGCGTCGCTGACGCAATCGGCGGAGAAGGCAACGGTTTCGGCCGTACCGGATATGGCGATGGCGCAATCGAGATTGGCGCCGTCGGGAGCGCTGAAGCGAGCCTCGTAGGTCACCGAGAAACCAGCCTCCGTCGCCCGCACCTCAAGATCGTTGATTGCGGCGCTGCAGGTACCCCAATCCTTGTCACGCACGAGGAAGGCCACGGCCCGCAGCACCTCATGGCCACGGAACCGCAGGGTCCGCAGATTGCCGTCCTGCAAGACCACGCTCAGGTCGCCGGCCACGAGCGTGCGGCTTTCCGGCTCGCGCTCGTTCGTGCCGTAAAGCCTGAGCAGGTCGCCGCTCATGCCAGCAAATCCGCAATCACGACGGTCTCGCCACTTTCGGCACTGAGATAGGCGGCCTCGACGAGGGCGAAGGTCTTCAGGTTGTCGCGCCCGGACGTATCCGGCTCGCGGCCTTCCGCCAACCGTTCGGCCCAGTGTTTCTGAATGAGCGCGACACTTTCCTGAATGTTGTGCCAGGGCCGTGACGCCCAGGGCAGCAGGTTCGGCGCGACCACGCTTTGTACCGTGCCGTCAGGGCCATGGACCGTCAGCTTGTAATCCTTGCCCAGACGCAGCGTGCCCCTGGTACCGTCGATTTCGACGAAGGTTTCCGGGAACGGCTCTTCCGGCAGTTTCGTCGCATAGCTGACATCGACGATCGAGGTGATGCCATTGTCATGGTCGAGCAGCATGGTCGCGACATCCTCGCCGGCGATGTCGGGATTGACGCGGCGCGTGCGGGCGGTCACGCGGCTCGCGTCGCCGAACAGGAAGCGGGCGATGTCGAGCGAATGGATGCCGAGGTCCTCGATGATGAAGCGCTTGCCCTTGGCGAGATAAGGCTGGCCGGAGAAGACATCGAAGCCGGAGCGGAAGGAGACGCGCCCCCAGAAGGGCTCGCCGATGGCACCACTGTCCAGCACCGCCTTGACCGCGAGGATCGGCGTCTGCCAGCGGAAATTCTCGTGGATCATCAACGGAATGCCGGCAGTATCCGCAACGGCGACCATGGCCTTGGCATCAGCCAGCGTCGGTGCGAACGGCTTCTGGCAGATCGCCGGCACCTTGTGGCTGGCGGCAAGCTCGACCAGCGCGCGGTGGCTGCCGACGGTCGTTGCGATATCAACGAAATCGAAGCCGCCATCGGCAAACAGCGCCTCCGCCGACTGGTAGCGCCTTTCGACGCCAAACTGGTCGCCGACGACGCGCAGGCGCTCGGGATCACGGTCGCAGATCGCGACGATCTCGACATCGGCGAGATCCTGCCAGCCATGCATCTGGTTCACGGCGAAGAAGCCGCAGCCGATCAGCGCACCCTTGGTCTTCGTCATGCTCAGCCTGCCTTTGCCATCTGCATCAGGGTGACGCGCTGCTGGAGGCGGCGCTGCGCCTGGTCGACCACAACGGCCACGATGATCACGAGGCCCTTGATCACCATCTGCCAGAAGGAACTGACACCCATCATCACCAGACCGTCCGAGAGAATCCCGATCACGAAGGCGCCAATGATCGTGCCGCCGATCGTGCCGCGCCCGCCCGACATGGATGTACCACCCAGAACCGCCGCCGCAATGGCATTCAGTTCGAGATTGGTGCCGGTCGCCGGGTGGGAGGCCATCAGTTCCGAGGAAATGATAAGGCCGACGATGGCCGCGCAGAAGCCGGAGAACATGTAGACGAACATCTTGACGCGGTTGACGCGGATGCCGGACATGCGCGACGCGCGCTCATTGCCGCCAACGGCGAAGATATGCCGGCCGAGCGGCACGAAGCGGGCGAAATAGGCCGCTCCGAGCGCCACGACGATGAGGATCCAGACGGAAACCGGAAGCCCGAGGATGGAGCCCGAGCCGAGATAGGCGAAGCCCTGGTTTCCGAGGTCTTCGCGTCCCGTCAGATTGGGCAGCGTTTGACCATCGGAGTACAGCAGCGCCATGCCGCGCGCGACGTAGAGTGTACCGAGCGTCGCGATGAAGGGTGCGACGTTGAGGCGGGTGATAAGCAGGCCGTTGATCGCCCCGATCGCGATACCGACGATAGCCACGATGATCGCCACCTCGACGACGTTGAAATAGACGGTGTAGCCGAGCGGCAGCGCCACGCCATACATGATGAGGCCGCCGGCGATCATGCCGCAGAGGCCGACGATGGAGCCGACCGACAGGTCGATGCCGCCGGTGATGATGACGAAGGTCATGCCGATGGCGAGGAAGGCGTTCTGCGTCGCGTGCTTCGACATCAGGATCATGTTCGCGGCCGACAGGAAGTTCGGCGCGAAGATCGAGAAGAAGATGATGACCGCAAAGAGCGCGATGAAGGTGCGAAGCTTCATCAGCGTCAGCAGGGCGGCGCCGGTGGAGAGGTGGTTGCCGGTGGCGGCAGTGTGCGTTGCTGTCGTCATCACGCATGCATCCTTTTGGTTTTGTGTCCCTCTGCGGAGGCCGAAATCACCATGTCCTCGGTGGCGTCCTTACGGTCCACCACCATCACCAGCCGGCCGTTGCTCATGACGGCGATGCGGTCGGAGAGCGCCATGACCTCTTCGAGGTCGGAGGTGGAGAAGAGGATGGCGAGCCCCTCGCCCGCCAGCCGCCGCATGGTACGGAATACATCCGCCTTGGCACCGACATCGATGCCGCGGCTCGGCTCGTCCATCAAAAGCACCTTCGGCCCGGTCATCAGCGCCTTGCCGATGACGACCTTCTGCTGGTTGCCGCCCGACATGGAGGTGACGTCGAGATCGGGGTTCTTCGCCTTGATCGAGAGGTTGCGGATCGCATTGGCGATCGCCTCCTTCTCGCGCTTCAGGTCGATGTGGAAGCCGGCCTTCAGGAACTGGCCGAGGCTTGCCATCGACAGATTGTCGGCAATCGACATGGACTGCACGAGGCCTTCGCGCTGCCGGTCTTCCGGGATCAGCGACAGGCCCTCGCGGATGCGCCGCGTCGTGTCGCGCCCCTTCAATTCCTCGCCCTCGACGAAGATCTTGCCGCTGGAATGCTCGTGCCGGCCCATGATGCATTCGAAAAGCTCGGAACGCCCCGCCCCCATCAGGCCGTAGATGCCGAGGATTTCGCCCTTGCGCACTCCGATCGAGACATGATCGACGGCATAGCCGCCCTGCGCGCGGGGCAGGCAGATATCCTCGGCACGGAAGACCTCTTCGCCGGGTTCGTGATCCAGCTGCTTGGCGAAATCCTTGGCATCCGAGCCGATCATGGAACGCACGATCCAGCGCGTGTCGATGTCCTTGACCATCGCATGGCCGGTAATCTGGCCGTCCTTGAGGACGGTGATGTAGTCGCCGATGCGCATCAGCTCCTCCAGCCGGTGCGAGATATAGACGATGGCCACGCCACGCGCCTTGAGATCGGCGATGACGCGGAAGAGCACGTCGACTTCCGCAGCGCTCAACGCCGAGGTCGGCTCGTCCATGATGAGGATGCGTGTGTCGAGCGAGACGGCGCGGGCGATCTCGACAAGCTGCTGCTGGCCGATCGGCAGGTCTTCCGCCAGCGTGTCGGCCGAGATGCCGGCTTCGAGGCGATTGAGGAATTCGTTGGCCTTCTCGACCTGCGCCTTGTGATCGATACCGCGCAAGCCGCGTGTGATCTCGCGCGTCGCAAAGATGTTTTCGGCGACCGAGAGATTGCCGAAGAGGTTCAGCTCCTGGAAGACGATACCGATGCCGTGGCGGACCGCGTCCGCAGGACTGTCGAGATGAATGCGCTCGCCATCCATCCAGATTTCGCCGAGCGTCGGGCGTTCGACTCCGGCGATGATGCGCATCATGGTGGACTTGCCGGCGCCATTCTCGCCCACAAGCACGTTGACCGCGCCGCGGCGCAGCTTCAGGTCCGCCTTCTTGAGCGCCACGATGCCGGAATAGGCCTTGGTGATGTCCTTCAGTTCGAGAATGACGTCGCCGTCATCGGTGGCGCTCATGTCAGCCTCCGACCGTGATGGTGACGGGCACGAAAAGCGGCAGCTGTCCTTTGGCCGGCAGCGGATAGGCGCCGAGCGCCTTGATCGTCTTGCCCGTCAGGTTTTCACGCGGCAATTTTTCGAGCAACAGGCCGTTGACATGGGTGTTGAACGACTTGCCGTACTGCGCCCATTCGATCTGGTTCTTGAATTCGTTGAAGTTGATGAATTTCAGGCTGTCGCGGATCGCCGTGCCGCGGATGGCCGGGCCGATGGCAACGCGCACGTCAGCCTTCCGGTCGCCGTCGACGTCGACATCGACATAGCCGGCGCGGGACTTGGTTTCCTCTGCGACGATCACGCCGTCGATCCTGGCGGCAAAGGTCCAGGGCGCGTTGCCCTGCTTTTCCTTGTGGCCGTATTTTTCAGCTGCGGCGTCGAGATTTTCGGCCGCAAGCGCCGAGACCTCCTGGAAGGTGCCGGCACGCTCCTGAAGGAAGGGCACGACCTTGGCATCCCAGATCTCGGCGACCATCTTGTCCGGGTTGAAGGCGCCGGCCGCCGCCTGTTTCTGCTCGTCTTCCGTCTTGACGAGCTTGCAGCCCGAAAGCGCGAGCATCCCGGCAAAAACGAGTGTCCAGGCAGCCTGATACCTTGGCATTCCGATTCTCCGTCATGGAACAAGGAACGCGAGGCGGGACCGCACCCCGCCTCGCGCCATCGTGCGACGATTACTCTGTCAGCGCGAAGGTCTCGAGCTTGTCAGCGTTGTCGGCCGTGATGAGCACGCAGTCCATGAGCTGCTTTTCCTCGGCCGGCGCCTTGCCGGTCGTGATGTACTCATGCGCCTGGGTAACGGCGAGCTGTGCCTGCGCATAGGCCGGCTGCATGACGGTCGCCTTGATGCCGCCCGCCTTGATGGAGTCGCGCACGTCGTTGGACCCGTCGAAACCGACGACGATGACATCCTTGCGGCCGGCAGCCTGCAGGGCCGCGATCGCACCCATGGCCATTGTGTCGTTGCCGGCGATCACGCCCTGGATATCGGGGTTCGCCTGAAGGATGGTCTCCATCTTGGAGTAGCCTTCGGTCTGGCTCCAGTTGGCCGACTGCTGGGCGACCATCTTCATATCAGGATATTCGTCGATGACGTCGTGGTAGCCCTTGGAGCGGATGCCGGCATTGAGATCGGCTTCGCGGCCGAGCAGCTCGACATAGTTGCCCTTCTCGCCCATCAGCTTCACGAACTCTTCGGCGCCGAGCTGCGCACCCTGGTAGTTGTTCGAAACGATCTGCGAGACGGCGACGCCCGTGGCGTTGATTTCGCGGTCGATCAGGAAGGACGGGATGCCGGCATCCTTGGCCTTCTGCACGGCGGCGATCGAGGCTTCCGAACCGGCATTGTCGAGAATGATCGCCTTGGCGCCGCGGCCGATCGCCGTGTCGACAAGCTGCGACTGCTTGTTGGCGTCGTCGTCATGCACCAGAACCAGTGTGTCGTAGCCTAGTTCCTTCGCCTTGGCTTCCGCGCCGACGGCTTCCGCCTTGAAGAACGGGTTGTCGTGGCTCGGCGTGATGATGGCGATGAGATCTGCGGCGAAGGACGGCATGGCGACGCTTGCGGCCATGACGGCAGCAAAGCCGACGGTAATCAGTCTGCGGGTAATATTCATTGGTCTCCTCCCGGTTAAGCACCGGCTCCCTGCGACCATCCCTCCATGAAAATGGCCGCACCGGTGCAATCTTTACCCGGCACACATGGCGCCGGATGCGGCGGGCCAGGCCCGCCGGAAAATCAGGTGATGCGCTGGATGCTGGCCGCGATTTCCGCGGGCTCGAACACACGCTTCCAGTCATCCTTCATCAGCACGGGCTTGCCGAACTCGATGGCCTTGTTGCAGGCATCGGAGAATACGCCCGGCGTCTCTTCGAAGATGACGGCGCCAAGCACATTCATGTGGCCGAGCAGGAAGTCGCGGGCGGCCTCCTTGGCAACGCCGCGACGCACACACTCGTCCATGGCTTCGCGCATCACGACGAGCAGCGAGGCGCAAACGGTTTCCGAAAGGCCCGGTTCCAGCAGCGCCATCTGCTCGACGGTCACGCGATGCGAGCGCATGACCGGCGCCCAGATGACCTTGGCGATCTCTTCGCCGAGCACGTAGGCCTCCTCGGGACCCTGCATCAGCGCGGAAACGATGTGCTGCTTGGCGGCGATGCCGCCGAAGAAGTCCCGCTTGGCCGCCGGGTCCGTCTCGTCGTTGAAGATCGGCGGATGGCAGGGATGCGTGACGAAGTAGGTGAGGTCCGCGCGCTCCGGCAGATGACCTGCAAAGGGAGCGGCAGCATCGAGCGCCACGACCATCGTGCCCGGCTTCAGCTTGTCGACAATGCCGGCGGCAACCTTGCCGATTGCCGTGTCGGGAACGGCAAGAATGACGACGTCCGCGCCATCGAGGCCTTCATCGGCGGCGACGCAGGTCAGGCCTAGATCGTCTGACAGGCGCTTCTTGCCCGCCTCGCTCACCTCGATATGCCGCACATCGAACCGCGAGCCCTTAAGGTTCTTGGCGAGCCGATAGCCCATTTTGCCGCCGGCGCCGAACAACGCGATCGATGTCATCGAAATCTCCAAATGCGAGCGGCTGGCCTGTAATTGGCCAGACCGAATTTCCTCCACCGGCAACCCGGCCTGAAGCTATATTTCGCAACTGGTATAACAAGTCAATAACCATCTCATGGAATATGTGATGCGGTGTCGACATCGTTGAAGAGCCGCCGCGAAAATCCGGCGACGGCCATCGCAACCGGACGAAAATGCATAACGGTGGGGATCCCGCAGCTGCGTATCCCACGGATTTCGGTATTGGGAATAGTCTTGGGGCACGCCGACCACCCACCGCCGCGACGCACGACGGGGTTTGGCCACCTCTGACAAAAGGTAAGATTCGGTCACCGCGCGGCTATGCGCGCGAACCGCTCATTCCGGCCAAGGCCGCCGGGCCGGCCGCTGAGCGTTTTCCGGAGGCCGAAATGCCGGCCTCCGATGGCCCGGCAACCTCGTTGAGTTATCGGACCACAATTGCATGATGCCGCTTTACGGCTTCCTCAGGCTCTCGACGCCAGGAAATGGTCGATGCCCGCCTGGGCGCACTGGGTGTCCTGCGCGGGAGTGCCCGAGCTGAGGCCGATGGCGCCCACGACATCGCCATCGACTATCACCGGCAATCCGCCCGCGACCACCATCAAACGACCGCCGATTGCCGAATTGATGCCGTAGGCCGGGCTACCAGGCTGACTTGCCGAACCGTAACTCTCGGTCGTCCGCTTTGCGCCGGCGGCCGTGTAGGCCTTGTCCTGTGCGATGATCGTGCTTGTGATCTTCCCGCCATCCATACGCTCGAACGCGATCAACTGGCCCGATTCATCGGCGATGGCGATGCACATCGGCACCCCGATCTCCTCTGCTTTGGCGCGCGCCCCCGCAATCAGGATACGGGCATCTTCGATGCTCAAACGGCGGATAGTCAACATGATGAAGGTCCTTCCCTCGCGAAGTCCGGGTTTCAGTGATCAGCGATTCAATAACACAATCGGCGGCACGCCGATCCCAGCAGATACGCTGGTTTGGGCATCCGGCCGATGCAAATTCCTCATGCAGACCTTTCCGTCATCACGCATGCGAAGCCTCCAAGGCGGCGGCGAGAAGAGGTTGGGAGATCGGCGGCGTTGCCGCATGCCCCCTGTCGAGCATGGGCTTGATGCGCCGTAGTTTCTTTTCGGTATGGTTGCCGGCGATATCGGCCAGCCGGTGGTCGAGATAGGGATTGAGGAACCGCTCGCGCACTTCATCAACGTAGCGCAGGGCGGCGTTCCGCATTCCCTCCAGAGCGAAAACAGGCACAACCTCGTCACGCCAGACGGCTTCCAGGTCGCGCCGGACGTGGGGATCGGCCATGATCTCGCGCACCGTCTCGCCTGCCGGTCGATTACCCGCGAGCCAACGTTCGGCCAGGTAGCTGTGGCCAAGGTTGAGGATATGCAGCTTGAGATGTTCGTAATGGTCGAGATTGTCGGTGACGACCAGCGAAGGGTGTCGGCAAGGCAGAACCAGACCTTCCTGCGCCTCGATGGCCCAAAGCGCATAGGGTTCGGCGACCGCTCCGACCGGCTCAAGCGGCTCGGATACGATGCGGTCGACCAGGCCATTGGCAAAGTGGCACCGCGCCTCGATGTAACCGCGAAAGTCGGATGACAGTTTCCAATTCCTGGCGATCGTCAGGACGATCGCTTTCAGCTTGTCGCCGTTGCGCTGTACGAGTTCGCACGGAAAAATCGAAACGGGCCGGCCCGGGCGCGCGCGCCAGCGCGCATACAGCAACACCAGGAGTTTTGCGGGAAAACTCACCGGCACCCTATCCGGCTCGGACAGGCGCACGACATCGTCGCTTTCGTCCAGATCGTAGCCCCGGTCCCCGGTATTGCTGAGGATGACGTCCGCGGCGATCCCGGCGCTGACGATCGCCGGCCAGTCCGTGCCGGCAAACAATGCCCGCGCTATGGCCCTGCCTTGCCGCATCTCGTCGATCGTCTTCCCGTCCTTCAAGCCGCGTATCCGCACAGGATAGGCCCGACCATCGGCGAGAGCCTGGATCCGGCGGGCACTGGCTGGATTGCCGGTCGTCTGGACGACCGTGACGGGACCGAGCGCCTCATCACGGTCCATCGCCTCGGATATGAACAGATCGGCATGGGCAAGAAGGAAACGGCTCGTTCCGAACTGGAGTATCGGGGTTGGGGCAACAGCCATCATCTCGTTCCTTGTGAAGAGGCGGGCCCGGTTGCCCGGAACCGCCGATCCAGATCTAGAGAGCCAGTTCGCGGCGCAGGGTTTCCAGACGCTCCATGGCGATGACGCCGTCCGCGATCGTCGGCGCCGGGGTGGCTGCCCCACCAAGCGCCGGCACGACATCGGCCAGGAGTGAATGGTATCCCTTCGGATCTTCGTTGGCGGCCGCCGTGAAATTCGGCTTCCACGTCAGCGTGTCGCAATCTTCCGACAGGGTCGCACCGAGATCGTCGATCTTGAAGGGCGGATTGCGGTGCCACTTGATCTCGATCACGTCATCCACCTCGATACGCTGATGATCGCCCATAAGTTCGATGCGTTCGACCGGCGTGCCGCGCGACTGGATCGTGCCCATGGCGATGTTGCCGATCGCACCGCACTCGAATTCGAAACCGACGTGGAAGAGCACCCGGCCGGGCGTCTTTTCAACCTTGCGGGCAGAGATCGAACGGACCGGCGAGACGAGGAAGGACACCAGGTCCATATAGTGCACGCAGTGGTGCAGGAAGAATCCCGTGTAGTCGACATTGCCGGCGAAATAGCCCGGCGCCGTCATGTAATAGCCGGTCAAACCGAGCACATCGCCGAACCGGCCGGATTTGACGATGTTGGCCGCCATCCGGTTGCCGATCGAGTAGCGCTTCATGAAGCCGAGCAGCAGCGGCTTCTTCGCTTTTTCGGAGGCTGCAAGGAGTTCGCGCGCACCGGCCGCCGAGCCGGACGGCGGCTTTTCCATGAAGACCGGCAGGCCGCGCTCCAGCGCCGCCTTGCCGAAGGCAAGGTGCTGGTCCGGCCCGACCGCCATACCGACGGCATCGATCCCCGGTGTCTTCAGAAGATCGTCGACATCGGTCACGAGGTTCCTGACGCCGAACTGGCGACCGGCATTCCTGAGGCGCTCGGAATCAATGTCACATAGCGCGATGATCTCCACGTCGTGACGCACGAGCTGCGGCAGCAGCATCTGGGTGGCGTGGATGCCGCAACCGATCCAACCGATTTTTATAGTCATCGACGATATTCCGTAAGCAGGAGGTGGGATTTGATGAAGGCACTGGATGCGGCGAGGCGATCGCTCTCGTCCTCATGCGGCGCGCGCCATTGGGCAAAAGGCACGCCGAAACGGTCATCGCTACGACGGAAGGGTTCAAGTGAGATCGGCCCCTTGTAGCCGACGTCATGAAGCGCGCGGCACACCTCCACCCAGTCGGTCTGTCCCGTACCGGGAAAGCCCCTATGGTTCTCGTTGGCCTGGAAATGCACCAGACGGTCGCCGCCGAGCCGGATGGCTTCGCCGAGCGAGCTTTCCTCCATATGCATGTGGAAGGTATCGAGCATCAGCTTCACGGCCGGATGATCGACGGCGTCGAGCAGTTCCATTGCCTGCTGCGTGGTGCAGAGCACGTCGCTTTCGAAGCGGTTCAGCGGCTCGACTGCCAGAAGGACGCCGGCCTTGGCCGCATAATCGCCCGCCTCTTTCAAGCCTCTGACGCAACGATCCTTTCGAGCGAGGCGTTCGGCCTCGTCGACCGGCTGCGGAGGGCGGCCCGCAAACACGAGCGGGTTCCCGGTGAGTGGCCCGCCGACGATTGTCGCGCCAAGGCCGGCGGCGCAATCGACCGTGTATTTCAGATAATCGATCCCGGCGCGATGGGCTTCGGTTTCGGCCGAGGACAGGTTGCGCTGCAGGTTGACACGGGCGGCGAGAACGACGCCGAGGCCGGCATCGTCGAGTGCTCTTTTGGCCTCGGCGATATCGAGTTCACCGACTTCGGGAACAAGAAGTTCGACGAAATCATAGCCGTGGTCGCGCATCTTCGCAAAGAGCGGGAAGTGCTCCGCGGTGAACGGCCTGGCATACTGCATGGAAATCAACCCGACGGGGTTCATCTGTTTTTCCTTTTCAGTGCATACAAATTCAATTGCTGGCGGACTTTCGCAATCACCCCTTCACCGCCCCCTGGGTCAGGCCGCCGATCAGACGGCGCTGAACGAGCAGGAACAGGATCGTTGCCGGCATCGCACCGACCACGGCGCCTGCTGCCAGCAGGCCCCATTCGATCTGGTATTCCCCGATCAGTGTCTGGATCGCGACGGTCACCGGCCGGACGTTTCGGCCGCCGAGCGTCAAGGCGTACAGATATTCGTTCCACGCTGTGATGAAGATGTAGATGCCGGTCGAGATGATGCCCGGCATGGTCAACGGCAGGACCACCTTGCGAAGGGCGGTCAGACGGGAGCATCCATCCGTCATTGCCGCCTCGTCGAGGCTTTTGGGGATCGCGGCGATGTAGCTCGTCAGCATCCACACGGCGAAGGGAATGGCGACGGTCGCATTGGCCAGGATCAGGCCGAAATGCGTATCGAGAATGCCGACACTGCGCATGAGAACGAAGAGCGGCAGGATCAGCAGCACGATCGGGAACATGTTGATCAGCAGAAACTGCATCATCAACAACTTGCGGCCGGTGAAGCGAAAACGGGAGAAGGCATAGGCAGCCGTCACGGAAACAAGCAACCCGACAACGACCGTTCCGCCGGCGATGATGAGGCTGTCGAGCATGTTCTTCAGGAACGACGTCTGCTCGATGAGCCTGACATAGTTGTCCATGCTCCAGCCCATGGGTGAAAGCGAGACCCCGGTGGCCGACAGCGTCGCCGTCGGCGTCAGCGATGTCAGGATCATCCAGACGAATGGAGCCATGGCGAAGAGAACGATCAGGAGAACCGGTAGGTCGGTGGTAATGATCCGGCGAAATGTGCTTTGCTGCGTCATCGTTCGACCTCACGCATGGTGCGGGCGAGATAAAGGACCACGAACGCCCCCAGAAGAATGGTGAAAGTGACGGCTATAGACGTGCCGTAGCCGAAATCGAGATTCTGGCGGGCCTTGATGAAGGCGTAGAGCGGTAGCGTGTGCGTCGCATAGCCCGGTCCGCCACCGGTCATCACGAAGATGACGTCCATCGAATTGGCCACCCATATCACCCGGAGAAGACCGGCCGTCGCCAGGACCGGCGCGATGCCCGGCAATGTTATGTGGATGAATTGCCTCCAGGCGGACGCCCCATCGATCGATGCGGCCTCGTACTGGCTTTTCGGAATGCCCTGCAGGCCCGCCAGGATCATGACGGCGAAGAAGGGAAAGCCCTGCCACGTCAGCGTCGCGATAATTGCGTAGATCGCGACATCGGGATCGGCCAGCCACGGCACCGCGGTTTGAACGATCGAGAGGTAGACCAGGATATCGTTCAGGACGCCCGTGTTCGGATCATAGATCCAGCGCCACATCAGCGCGATGACGACGCTGGGAAGCGCCCACGGGATAATGATCAACGCACGCGCCAGCCCGCGCCATGGAAATTCCCTGTTGAGAAGCAGGGCAGCGAGAAGGCCAAGCCCCATTTGCAAGGGAACCGTGAGGCCGATCCAAAGCAGCGTGTTCCACAGCGCGGTCCAGAAGACCGGATCGTTGAAAAGCTTCACATAGTTGCCAAAACCGACGAATTTGCTGGCGTTCGGCTTGAACAGGATGAGATCGTAGAAGCTCGTCCAGACCGCCTGCACCATGGGCATGAAGACGATGACAAGGGTGACGACGACGGCAGGCGCAAGCAGAAGATAGGGAAGAAGCCGCTCCGACCGCCACGCGAAGACCCAATGACGCTGTAGGGGGGAAGTATTCGACAAAGACATGAGTGCTCCTGCCTCCATTTCAAGGCCGGGAAAAGCGCCCCGACACGGATGCCGGGGCAATGCGGTAGCGTGTGTTACTCGGCAAACAGCGTCTGAAGTTGTTCCATCATCTGCGCCGCGGTGATCTGCCCGGTGAGCGCCTGCTGCATATGCGTCTGCCATGCCGTGTTGACGAACTCCGACACGGCGGAAGTCTGGGGCAGAACCTTTGCAAACGGCAGAGACTCGATCGTTGCATCGACAAATCGCCGTTCATGCAGCTTCCAGTCGGCGGAGCCGCTCTTGGTGACGGTCATCTGGCCTGTCGCGCTGTTGAATGCGACATTGTTCTCGCCTTCGGCCAGGAAGGATATCCACTTCCATGCGGCATCCTTCACTTCGGAATTCGAGAAGATCGCGAGCGACTCGTCACCGTAGGACGTCCAGCGTCCTTTTCCGCACGCCGGCACCGGCACGGCGGAAACCTTGTCGCCCAACGCGGCCACCAGGTCCTTCGAAGAGCCTATATGGTGAATGGTCATCGCCGTTTTGCCGGATTTGAAGGCGGCGATGATTTCCTGGAAACCATCATTCGGGGCGGACGGCGGAATGACCTTGTCCTTCTGGAACAGGTCGATCAGCCACTGGTTTGCCGCGATCGCTTCGGGATTGACCAATCCGCCCGGCTTCAGCTCCGCGCCCTGCGACATCACGAATGCGCCCCACTGGTCCCAACCGCCTTTGCCGCCGCGCAGGCCGAAGCCGTAGGTCTCGGGCGCCTTCGTCAGCTTGATGGCCGCGTCGCGGAACTCCTCGCAGGTCTTGGGCGGTTGCAGGCCGGCGGCCTCGAACAGGTCCGTCCGGTAGTAGAGATAAAGAACGACATACTGGATCGGCAGGTAATATTGCGTGCCGTCGGGCCCCTTGTTCAGATCAAGCAGGTTGTCGAGCAGGTCGGCTTTGCCTTGCCAGGCATCGATCCGCTCTGCGAGCGGTTCGAGCGCGCCCATCTCGACAAGACGAGGCTGGGCGAAAAGCTTGACCATCGCCGCGTCGGGCGCGTTACCGCCGACCAGCGATGTGTAGAGGTTGTCATAATAGCTGTTCCACGGCACGTTCTCGGCTTCGATGGTGATGCCCGGATTGGCAGCCTCGAACTTCTTGACAAGATCGCCCATGGGATTGGCCGGATTGTCGAAGTGATACCAGAAGCGAACGGTTTCCGCCTGGGCCTGGGTAAACGCGGCGGATGCCGCCAAAACCGCGCCGAGCGCCAATGTCTTCAAAAATTTCATGTGTTCCTCCTCCGAGTTGATAGTTCAAGAGCGGCCGGTTAGCCGCCTTGCTGCACGCCCCGCCGCCGCCAGAGCCTCCCGTGCGGCAGACAGTTCGTATGTGTTTTGCAGGAAGCCATGCATGACGCCGGGCACGATGCTCAGTTCGTCGTCTCGACCGAGCGCCTTGAGACGATCGCTCAGCATCAAGGTGTCCGACAGCAACGGATCGACTGCCGCCGCCATCAGATGCAGCGGTGGCAAGGCTGCCAACTCGGCATCGCCGGCAACCAGCGGGCATGCCAAAGGGTCCGCCTCAATTTCCTGCCCGCCGGCATAGAAAGACCAGTAGCGCTGCATCTTACCCCGGGTCAGGCCGGGCCCCTCGCTGAAGCGGATGTAGGACGGCGTCTCGAACGAGCGGGCATAATTGCCGTAGAAAAGCAGCGCGCCGTCCGGAAGGCCGCGTCCTGCGGCCTGCTCGTGCAGCATCGCCGCAAGCGCGAGGTTCGCACCGGCGGAATCGCCGGATACCAGCAGGGGACCGCGCGAAACGCCAATGCTCTCCGTCGCATCGAAAATGCTGCGAAGGACCGAAATGACGTCCTTCAGGCCGGCCGGAAAGGGATGTTCGGGGGCCAGCCGGTAATCGGGCAATACGACAGGCAGGCCGCTTTCGATCGCCAATACGCGGGCGCAGCGCTCATGCGTTTCCGGCGAGCAAAAGGCAAAACCGCCGCCGTGTACAAAGAGTATGGCGCCCACGCCTGCATCCGGCGGCACAAGGACCCTCACACGACACCGCGCAGCGCCGAGTTCGGCATCTTCGTCGAGCCATATCTCGGACGCCCGGTGCATGGGCGGCAAGTCGACGTTGCAGCGCGCGTTGGCAAGCAGGGATTGAGCCCGCCCTTCGGCCGGCGGCAATGTCGTCGGATCCGGCAAAGGCCCGAGCTCCGCCAAAGTCCTTTCGACCAAGGCAACGGTTTCAGGCGACAGCACGCCGGTCAGGCCCGGACCGTCGCTCACTGCACCGCCTCCGGGAACACCTCCGGACCGAGGTCGACGATGGTTGCAATATGATGCTGCATGGAGACCGTTGCGCGGCGCGGGTCTCCGCTCTCGATCGCCTCGATGATGCTGCGGTGGCGAAGTGCGGTCGCTTCCAGATCGCGGGACATCGGACTGCGGGAGATCTTGAAACGATGGTTGTGAACCAGGCAACGATGCAGGATCGGATCGAGCGCCGGCAGATTGGCATCCTCGAAAATACGGCGATGGAAATCGCGGTCGAACGAAGCAAGCTCCAGCTCATCGGCAGCGGCGGCCGCCTTCAGCATCTTGTTCAGCAACTCACCGAGATCCTTGATCAAGGTGCGGCTCGGCGAGCGCATCACCCGCACCATGCCGTTGCCCTCGATCTGCTGGCGCAGCCGAAACATCTCGATCGCCTCGTCCTCCGTACACTCGGACACCTGCGTTCCGCGACGGCCCTTCCGCAGGACAAGCCCCTCTTCCTGCAACTGCAGCAACGCTTCGCGGACCGTCCCCTGGCTGCATTGGAAATGGGCGGCAAGCTCCAGCTCGGTCAAACCGGTGCCAGGCTCGAGCACGCCCAACATGATGTCGCGCTTCAGCGCATCGAACGCCGCGCCTGACTTTAGCGATTTGGTGTTCGTCTGCCGTGGTGGAAAATACGCCATCATGACCTGCCTGAGCTGTTGCGTATTCTTGAACTTATCATTATCGATATTGACATCGATAATGATCGTCAAGCACGAAAGTTGCGCTTAGGAGGAAATCGTGGCTGGAATTGCACTGAAGGAAATCCAGAAGTCATACGGCAATCTGAAAGTCATTCATGATATCGACATCGACATACAGAGCGGCGAGTTTCTGGTGCTCATCGGTCCGTCCGGCTGTGGTAAATCCACCCTTTTGCGCATGATTGCCGGCCTGGAGGAGATCACGGGCGGAGAACTCAATATCGAAGGCAGGGTGGTCAACCTGCTGCCGCCCGCCGAGCGCAATATCGCAATGGTCTTCCAGGATTATGCCCTTTATCCGCATATGAGCGTACGGGAGAACATGTCCTTCGGCCTCAAGATGCGGGGAAACAAGGATGAGGACATCAACGGACGCGTCCAGCACGCCGCGGAAATCCTGAAGATCACGGATTACCTCGAACGGCGGCCGGCCCAGCTGTCGGGCGGACAGCGCCAGCGCGTCGCCATGGGGCGCGCAATCGTTCGCGAGCCGGCCGCATTCCTCTTCGATGAACCGCTTTCAAACCTCGATGCCGCGCTGCGGGTCGAGATGCGCCTGGAAATCGCCAAGCTGCACAACCGCATGAAGGCGACCACCATCTATGTCACGCATGATCAGGTGGAAGCGATGACGCTCGCAGACCGCATCGTCGTCATGAACAGCGGGGTTGTCGAGCAGATCGGCAAGCCGCTGGAACTCTACCACAACCCGGCCAGCCTCTTCGTCGCGCGTTTCATCGGCAGCCCGACCATGAACACAATTCCTGCAAACCTCTCGGCGGGCGCGATCGAGGTCCTTGGCCGGACGGTCAAATTCGACGGAGTCGCGGGCGCTTCCAACGCGGGCAGACCGGTTGTTGTGGGCCTGCGGCCCGAAGATCTCGTGCAATGTTCGCCCGAGGAGGCATGGTTCAGCGGGGAACTGGTTGTCGCCGAACGCTTGGGAAGCCAGACATACGGCTACATTGAAATCGGGCATTCGAAGATGCTGAGCGTCGAATTTCCCCGCAACAGCACGCTTCAGGTTGGTGAGACCCTCCATTTCCGCGGCAACCCGGACAGCGTCCATCTCTTTGATGCGAAAACCGAGAAACGGTTGCCGGCAACCCACTAGAGGTCCGTGGTTCTGAAATGGTTGCGCACTTGCGTCTCCGGAAGCTTGCCTATCGGCAGTGACGGCAGGCGGCCCTCGGCGGGCCGCCTGCTTTGACGCACTCTACTTTCGGTGATGAACGGCCTGGAGGCCGTAGACCGGAGTGGGAATGTTCTCCAGTCGTGCCTTCAATTGCAGGGCGAGGTACTGCGAGTAGTGGCGCGACTGGTGCAGGTTTCCGCCATGGAACCATAGGGCTTCCTGCTGTGTCGGCTTCCACATGTTGCGCTGCTCGCCTTCCCACGGACCGGGATCCTTGGGCGTATCCGAGCCAAGCCCCCACACCTTGCCGACCTTGTCGGCCGTCTCCTGGTCGATGAGATCGGCGACCCAGCCGTTCATCGAGCCGTAGCCCGTCGCATAGACGATGACATCGGCCGGGATCTCCTTGCCGCCCGAGAGCTTCACGGAATTCTCCGTGATTTCCTCGACCTGGCCCGCCGCCAGCTTCACCTTGCCATCGATGATCAGCTGCGAGGCGCCGATATCGATGTAGTAGCCGGAGCCGCGGCGCAGATACTTCATGAAGAGACCCGAACCATCCGCGCCCCAATCAAGCTGGAAGCCCGCCTTTTCCAGCGCCGCGTAGAAGTCGGCGTCGCGCTCGCGCATCTTGTCATAGAGCGGGATCTGAAACTCGTGCATGATTCGGTAGGGCAATGACGCGAAGATGAGATCGGCCTTCGCCGTCGTCACCCCATTCGCCAGGGCCTGCTCGGAATAGAGCGAACCGAGGCCGATATCCATCAGCGTATCGGATTTGACGATATGGGTCGTCGACCGCTGGATCATCGTGACATCGACACCGGCCTCGTAAAGGGCGGCGCAGATGTCGTGCGCAGAGTTGTTCGAGCCGATCACCACGACTTTCTTGCCCTTGTAGCCATCCGGTCCGGGATGCTGCGAGGAATGGTGCTGCTCGCCGCGGAACCGCTCGCGGCCCTTGAAGTCAGGGATATTAGCCTTTCCGGACATGCCGGTGGCAAAGACCAGCTGCTTCGGCCGCAGCACCACCTCTTCGCCATCGCGGTCGACGACGATGGTCCACTCTTTCGTTGCCTCGTCCCATTTCGCTGACTTGGCGGTGGAGCGCGTCCAATAGTTCAGCTCCATCACCTTCGTATAGAATTCCAGCCAGTCGCCGATCTTGTCCTTCGGCGCGAAGACGGGCCAGTTCTTCGGGAAGTCGATATAGGGCAGATGATCATACCAGACGGGGTCGTGCAGGCAGAGCGACTTGTAGCGCTTGCGCCAGCTGTCGCCGGGCCGGTCGTTCTTCTCCAGGATAATAGTGGGCACGCCGAGCTGGCGCAGCCGCGCGCCGAGCGCGATGCCGCCCTGCCCGCCACCGATGATCACGACATAGGGCTGCTTTTCGTAACCGAGCGTGCGCTCCTCTTCTTCACGCTCCTCCTTCCAGGTCTTGGCACCGAGGTCCTGGCCATGCTTGGCGCCGAGAGGGCGCGTGAAACCCGATTTCTCCTCGTGGCCCTTCAGCTCGGAAAGTGCCGTCAACAACGTCCAGATCAGACCGTTCTTGAAGCGCACGAGGCCATAGCCGCGCCCGGTGGCCGTCTCGAAGGTAATCCAGCTTTCCAGAACACCTTCGGCTTCCGTCGCTTCCTCGCCGGCAGCGACGCGCCAGCTGGACGGCTTGGCCGTCGACAGCTGCGCTTGCAGCATGTCGCGCACCTGATCGCGCCCTTCCACCGTCTTGATGTTCCAGGTGAAGGCGACGAGATCGCGCCAGTAGCATTCCTCGGCGAAGAGATTGACGGCCTCGTCGATACGGCCGGCGGCAAGGGCGGCGCCGAGCGTATCGAGAAGTGTCTGGACGCGGGTCGTGGGGGTTTTCTCGAGCATAGTTTCTCCTCCTGCTCAGTGGGAAAACGGGACGGCTCCTCAACCGTCCCGCAGAACGGACCGACCTATCGCGACAGGTCGATCAGGATCTTCAGATGCCGGCCGGCAGGGTCGAGCAGCTGGTCGAACCCTTCGGTGACAGCCTCGCCGAGCGAGACATACTTCGTGACGATCCGGCTTGCCGGGATCTGGCCGCTGGCAATCAGCCGGGCGACGCGCGGCCAATAATGGGTCGGATAGGCCCAGGACCCGCGGATATCGATGTCCTTGAACGTGACGTCGAACCAGTTCAACGGATTCTCACCCGGATGAAGCCCGGTCTGCACCACGACGCCCTGTTTGCGTACGGCATCGGCGCAGTTCTTCAGCGCATGCTCGTTGCCGACGCATTCGATGGCGACGTCGCAACCCACGCCGCCTTCGGTCTCGGCGCGGATGACGTCTCCCACCTTCTCCGTCTTCGGATTGATGGTGCGGACCTCGCCCAGCGCTTCACGGGCCAGCGCCAGCCGCGTATCGTTGAGGTCGGAAAGAAATATCTGCGAGGCCCCGGCCGCCCGCGCCGCCATGGCGACGAGAATGCCGATCGGCCCTGCACCGGTCACAAGAACGCTGTTGCCGGCGGTCACACCGGCGCGGTCGCAGGCGTAGACGGCAACCGCGGTCGGCTCGATGAGGGCGGCCTCCTGATCGCTCAATTCGTCGGGAATGGGTTGGACGTTGTAGTCGTTCAGAAGCGCGGCTTGCGCCATGCCGCCGGAATGCCAGGAAAGGCCGACGAGCGCGAGGTCACTGCTCAGGTGGAAGAGACCGCGGTCGGCGTAGTAGTCGCCGCGGCGCGGCATGATGAGCGGCTGGACCGAAACCCGGTCGCCCGGCTTCACGTGGCCGACGCCCTCGCCGACCGCCTTGACGACGCCGCCGAATTCATGACCGAGAACCTGCGGACCGTGCGCGCCGGTAAAGGGATGCGGATCCCTGGGAACGAAGATCGGACCATAGGCATATTCATGCAGATCCGTGCCGCAAATCCCGCAAAAGCGGTTTTCGACCAGCACCTCGCCCGGGCCGGGCGATGGCGGAGGATCGATCGTATCGATACGCAGATCCTTGGCAGCGTGAAAGCGCAGAGCTTTCATGGGTATTCCCTCCTGATGTTGTTCTTGCACAGGAGGGACAGCAAGCGTCGTGCCAGAAAATCGGCATGCCTATTTGTTTAGCATTATCAGGATCTTGCAAGGAAGCACCCTACACGCTTCCGACAAATGCAACAGATCGCCTGCAACAGGTGTTGCAGGTGCTGCATCAGTTGAGCCGCTTCAGGCGGCGATGGATCGTGGACCTGTTGACGCCGAGTTTGCGGGCGAGCGCCGAGACATTGTCACCGCACTCGCTCAGGGCGCGGCGCAAGGAGCCATCATCGTGCGCAGCGGTGGGCGCAGACACGGTGAAGATGTGATCAGGCAGGCAATCCAGCGTGATGTGACCACCGTCCGAAAGGGCCGCCGCAACCCGCAGCGCATTGGCAAGCTCCCGCAGGTTGCCCGGCCAGGCATGCGCCAGAAGCGCCGCGCGCGCATCCTTGTCGAGGCGATAGGCCTCGCCATTTTCTTTCTCGATGCGCCCGAGGAGTTGCCCGATCAGCCAGTCGAGATCGGTTCGGTCGCGCAACGGCGGCAGGCTGAGCGTCGCGGCGTTGAGCCGATAATAGAGGTCCTGCCGGAAGCGGCCCTCCTTCACAAGTTCGGCGAGATCACGATGGGAGGCGGAGACCACGCGCAGGCGCACCGGCCGCGCCTTGAGCGCGCCGACAGGCTGAACCTCGTTTTCGGCGAGCACCCGCAGGAGCCGGCTTTGCAGGGCAAGCGGCATATCGCCGATCTCGTCGAGGAACAGCGTTCCGCCGCTCGCTTCTTCGATCAGGCCGCGCTTGCCCTTCGGATTGGCACCGGTGAAGGCGCCGGGAGCATAGCCGAAAAGTTCGGATTCGATGAGATGCTCCGGGATCGCCGCGCAGTTGACCGCAACAAAGCTGCCCGGGTTTGCGCAGCTGTCATGGATCGCGCGCGCCAGAAACTCCTTTCCGCTGCCCGTCTCGCCCTGGATGAGGATCGGAATGTCGCGGGCGGAAAGTTTTGCCGCACGCGCCTGCACGCGCTCCATGGCGACATCCCCGCCGCTCAGATCGCGCAGCGCCCGCGGCAGGCGCGGTTCGGGAGCGACGGGCGTTCGCAGATTGACGGCGGGCGCGATGGCGCTGGCAAACAGCACAAGTCCGTTGCGCGCCTGGATCAACCGCTCACCGTTGGGCCGGCCGCGCATGAATCGGGGCAAATCGTCGACATCGATATCGAAAACCTGCGAAATCGGCTGCCCCAGGAAATCCCGCGTGGAAAGGCCACGCAGGTTCATGGACCGCGCGAGCGCACCGAAGCCCCCGTGGGTCATACCCGTGATGCGGCCGCTGCCATCGAGCGCGATGGCAGCATCCGGATCGACATCCAGAAATTCAGGCGAGCGTGCAAGCCGCAGCACCCAATCGTTGCGGGTACGGGTCATCAGGTTGGCAAGCTCTATGCGCCGCGCGGTGGAGGCCACGAGATGCAGCGCAAGCTGCTGACTAGCCTTGGCCGTCGGCGAGCGGAGCTGGGATATATCGAGGACGGCGGTCAGGTCGCCCAGCGTATCGAAAACGGGTGCGGCGGTACAGGTGAGGCCGATATGGCTGGTGTCGAAATGGTCGTCCTGATGGATGATCACCGGCTCGCCGGAGACAAGGCAGGCGCCGACCGCGCAGGTGCCCGCCCGGCTCTCCGACCATTCAGACCCGAGATAGAGACCCGCCCGGCGCAGCTGGTTGTCGAAGGTCGGATCACCCATGAAGTCGACGGTCACACCGCGCGCGTCCGACAGGAGCAGCACATAGTTCTGCTCGGCGATCTGGTTGAACAGGGTTTCGAGGCCGGACCGGCCGATGCGGATCAGCTCTTCCGCCTGCTCGCGATGTTCGCGCAGCTTCAGTTCGGGAACGATATAGGCTTCCTGCGCGATAGTCGGGTCGAGCTTGTGATCGTTGAGGCAGCGCAGCCAGGACTGGACGACGGGCGCATCCCTCGGGCTGACCGCGCCCATGCCGACGCGCTCGATCTCCCGTATGTGCGACAATGTCGACACCATCCGCTTTTCCTCCTGCACCCATCGTGGCACAGGATCGGTTTGACGGCAATTCGAAGAATGTGCGGAAGCCGCTGGGCCGCGATCCGGTCAGTTGATCACGGCATGACGGCGCTGAGCTTCCCGGGCGAGGATTTCCCGCGCCGCGTGATCGGCGATGGGAACGTTGAGGTCCGCCGATATCTCGCCGGCTGCGATGAGCGCGTGATACCGGGCACAGCACACCCGCAGAAACGAGGTGAAATTGCCGAGGTCGTGATCGGCATCCATCGCCTCGTGCCACAACCTCGTGATCAGCTGCGCGACGGTCATGCCGTCGCGCAGCCCGATTTCGGTCAGCGTATCCCAGAAATGGTTCTCGATGCGGATCGAGGTGGCGACGCCGTCTATTCTCAGGCTGTGCGTTCGACTTTGCCACTGGCTGGCATCGGCCTTGATGAAGAGTTCGCACATTGCAAAGGCCTCCTTCCCTTGAACGCCGGCGCAGTCCGGATATGTCGCGATCCGATGGAGCCACGCTGTTCGCATCACTCCACAGGTAACAAGCTCTACAGGATCGCCAGAAACTGCTTGAGCCACGCCGGATGTGCGGGCCATGCCGGTGCTGTCACCAGATTGCCATCCGTAACGGCTTCTGTCACCGCGATATCGGCGAATGTTCCACCCGACGCCGTCACCTCATAGGCGCAGGCCGGATAAGCCGAGCAGGTGCGCCCCTTGAGAACGCCGGCGGCTGCCAGCAGTTGCGCACCGTGGCAGATCGCGGCGACCGGTTTGCCCGCGTCGAAGAAGTGCTTCACCTTGGCGAGCACATCCGGGTTCATGCGCAGATATTCCGGCGCCCGGCCGCCGGGAACGACCAGCGCATCGTAGCCGGCGGGGTCGGCGGCGGAGAAATCGGCGTTCAAAGCGAAATTGTGCCCCGGCTTTTCCGAATAGGTCTGATCGCCTTCAAAGTCATGGATCGCGGTCTTTACCGTGTCGCCAGCCTTCTTGCCGGGGCAGACGGCATCGACACTATGGCCGCAGGCCAGAAGCGTCTGGAACGGGACCATGGTTTCATAGTCTTCCGTGAAGTCGCCGGTGATCATGAGAATCTTCGCCATCATATATCCTCCCTTGCCTTGATGGTTACCGCGGCAGGATAGGTCGTGTGACGTCGAAGCGGGTGTTACTCCGATACTACCGGTGCCTCCTAGGCCAATCTATGAGCATTGGAGCGACGATTTGCGTCAGATCTGCTTTCCGCCAAGCACGCAAATGAAATATGTGAGCCTTGGTGATCTTGCCGTGAGGCGCAGCGACGATATCTGGAGGTCTAATCCAACCTGATCCAAGGATCCCCTCATGCAATGGCTGCAGAGCATCGGTATCAATCTCGACGTGCTGCCTCATCTCGGCGCCCTGCTGACCGCCTATGTTCTGGCACTGCCTATTGGCTGGGACCGGGAGCGTCATGAGCGCAGTGCGGGATTGCGGACCTTCCCGCTTGTGGCGATCGCAAGCTGCGGATTCGTGCAGGCGGCGGAACCGCTCATCAACGGCAACGCCGAGGCGACGGCGCGCATCGTCGAAGGGCTGATCACCGGCATGGGGTTCATAGGGGGCGGCGCGATCCTCGTGGTGAAGAACAGCGTGCGCGGCACCGCGACGGCCGCAAGCCTCTGGGCGACGGGCGCCATCGGCACCTCCGTCGGGCTCGGATCCTACGACACGGCAATCGTGCTGTCCGTCGTGACGCTGCTGACCCTTCGCGCCATGTCCACGTTCAAGGAAGAGCCGGAGGACTTCACCCGCGAACCCGACTGATTCCTCGTGCGAAACGAGCAAAACGAAAAGCTGGCACGCCGGTTTGAGGAACCGATGGGTCCATTCGGCATTATCTCCGGAAGCATGCGACTGCGGAGGTTTTCATGGACAACAAGGACAGGCTGATCCTGGCGCTGGCGGCTTTGCTGCGGGCGGAGCGTGAGACCCGCGGTGCGCTTATGGACGCGATCGAAGAAGACTCCATTTCCCGCGAAACCCTGCTCGCCATCCTGTCCGATCCCATCCCGATCGTGACGCAGGAAGACATCGCTTTCGCCGAGCGCTTTGCTCTGTCCAAGCATCTGCCTCTCGAAAGGAAGGATTGATGGCACCGCGTGCCTTCTGGAAGGGCTATCTCAAGCTTTCGCTGGTGACATGCCCTGTGGCCATGTCGCCGGCGATTTCCCAGGAAGACAAGGTTCGCTTTCGCACCTTGAACGGCAAGACCGGCAATCCGGTGGTCAGCCGCTACGTCGATGCCGTCACCGGCAAGGAAGTCGGTGAGGACGACGAGGTGAAAGGCTATCCGCGCGGCGAAGACGACTACGTCATGCTGGAGGACGACGAGATTGAAGCGGTGGCGCTGGAAAGCACGCGCACGATCGATATCGAGACCTTCGTGCCGCGCGAGACGATCGAGTGGATCTGGTACGACTCGCCGCATTTCCTCGTACCGAACGACACGGTCGGCGAAGAGGCGTTCTCCGTCATCCGCGAAGCCATGGCATCGACAGGCACCGTCGGCATCTCCCGGCTCGTCCTCTATCGCCGCGAACGGGCAGTGATGCTCGAGCCGCGGGGCAAGGGCATCGTGCTGTGGACCCTGCGTTACGGCGACGAGGTGCGCAATGAGGCGGAGTATTTTTCCGATCTCAAGCAGGCGAAACCGGACTCGAAGGCGCTCGCCCTCGTCAAGACGCTGATCAAGGAGCGTACCAAGGCCTGGGATCCGAAAATGGTCGACGATCCCGTGCAGGCGAAATTGCTCGATATCATCGCCGCCAAGAAGAAGGGGCGCAAGCGCCCGGCCGCGCGCAAGGCTCAACCGAAAACGTCCGGCAACGTCATCAACATCATGGACGCCCTGCGTAAGAGCATCAAGGCCGAGGGCAAAGGCAAGTAGGATCAGGCCTTCTGCTTTGAAGCCTTCAACGGCCGGGCGGCCTCGGTGAAATCCGCCCATGGATCAGCCTTTAGCGACTGGAGACGGGTCGGTGTGTTGTCGACCGTGAAGTAGGCCGGGCCGATATCGGGGCCGAGTTCCTCCCAGGCCAGCGGCATGGAAACGGCGGCACCGGGCCGGGCTCGGGTCGAGTATGGCGCGACCGCCGTCATGCCGCGCTGGTTGCGCAGGTAGTCGATCAGGATTTTTCCGCGGCGCTTCGACTTGGTGATGGTCGAGACATATTTGCCGGGGCTGTCTTTTGCCATGGCATCGGCGATGCCCTTGCAGAATGCCTTGACGGCCGGCCAGCGCGCAGACGGCTTGAGCGGTGCGCAGACATGCAGACCCTTGCCGCCGGAGGTTTTGACGAAGGCATTCAACCCGGCCGCTTCGAGGCGCTTTCGCGTCTCCTCTGCGGCGTCGATGACCGCCTGCCAGTCGACGCCGTCACCGGGATCGAGATCCATGATGATGCGGTCGGGTCGCTCCCAGTCGGCGAGCGTCGAGCCCCAAGGGTGGATTTCAAGCACCGCAGCCTGAACGAGGCCCATCAGGCCATCGAGATCGTTGATGGCGACATAGGGCTCGTCGTCCTTTTCCGCGGGGTCCTGCACCTGGAGAATGTTCGCATTGATGCCCTTCCAGACATGTTTCTGGAAGAAGGTCTGCCCATCGATGCCGCTCGGCGCGCGCAGGAGCGCGAGCGGGCGGCCGACGATATGCGGCGCGATATAGCGCCAGACCTCGGTATAATAATCCGCGAGCCCTTCCTTTGTGACGCCTTCTGCCGGCCAGTAGACCCGGTCCGGATGCGTGAGGCGCACGGTACGGCGCTGCGGCTTTGGCGCTTTCTCCGCCTTGGCTTTCGTCGACTTGGGCATCTCGGCAACGACCTCCTGTGCGGGCTTGTCTTCCCTCAGGCCGCGGAAGGATGCGTGCCGAAGGTGGCCATCGGCCGTCCAGGCCCGGAATTCCACCTCCGCCACCAGCTCGGGCCGCACATAGCGGGCCTGGCGCGCCTCCTCCGCCGTCAGCTTTCGTCCGAACGGGCTTTCCTCCGTCCGCAGGCGCGAGAGACGCTTGAAGATATCCTCCGCGACGAGTGCGGAAAACCCCGTGCCGACACGACCGACCGGCTCCAGCTTACCCTTCTTGTAGACGCCGAGCACCAAAGACCCGATCGCCTTGCGGGAGACGGTGGACGGCACGTAGCCGCCGATGACGAACTCCTGTCGGGCAGAGCATTTCGATTTGATCCAACCCTTGCTGCGGCCGGCCCGATAGGGCGCATCGCGCAGCTTCGATACCACGCCCTCCAGACTGAGGCGGCACGCGTGGCGTAGAACGAGCGCGCCATTTTCATCGAAATGGCCGCTGTAGCGCAAAGCTCCTTCTGTTCCCATGACGAGCTTTTCGAGCAGGCTTTTGCGTTGCTCAAGCGGCAGACGGGTCAGGTCGTACCCGTCGAGATAGAGAAGATCGAAAAGATAGAAGGTGAAACGATCGTCGCGGCCCGCGCTGAGATCGGCTTGCAAAGCGGAAAAATCGGATGCGCCTGCACCAGTCTCGACGACAAGTTCGCCATCCAGGATGGCCGTACCGATAGGCAGGTCCCGCAGGGCATCCGGTACGGCCTTGCCGAATTTCTTCGTCCAGTCGAGGCCGCTGCGGGTGAGCAGCTTGACCCGGCCCGCCTCGATGCGGGCCTGAAGGCGATATCCGTCGAACTTGATCTCATGCAGCCATCGCTCGCCGGCCGGCGGCGCGCTGGCAAGCGTTGCCAGCGTCGGCGGCAGGAAATCCGGCAGTGTCGCCTTGCGCGCGCCCTTGATATCGGATGGGTCCGGCGCCGGCTCAGCCGTGTCCTCCCGCTTCGCGGTCTTTTTTTGCGTTTTCGCTCTCGATGGCTTCCGGATACGCCCGGTCTTCGACGACCACCCGGGCTCCTCTCCGGCGACATCCGCGATCTCGCGTCCCGTTTTCACCGATTCAGGCCGCTCCTCGAGCAGGTCGTCCTGACCTTCAGGCATGGCGAATTCGTCATCGCCCTTGATCAGCAACCAGTTTTCGCGCTTCTCGGCGGGTTTGCCGTGCATGCGCACGAGATGCCAGCGCCCGTGCAGCTTTTCACCGTCGAGCGTGAATTCGAGATGTCCCTTTGCATAGGCTTTTCGCACGTCGCCGATCGGCTCCCATGTGCCACGATCCCAGACGATGACGGTGCCGCCGCCATATTCACCCTTGGGAATGGTCCCTTCAAAGTCGCCGTAGTCGAGAGGATGATCCTCCACATGCACGGCAAGTCGTTTTTCGCTCGGGACCAGGCTCGGGCCCTTCGTCACCGCCCAGCTCTTCAGCACGCCGTCCATTTCGAGGCGAAAATCATAGTGCAGCCGTGTGGCATCGTGCTTCTGGATGACAAAACTGTTGCCGCCCGTCCGCGCCTTCCTGCCGCGCGGCTCCGACGTGGTCTTGAAATCCCGCTTCTGCCGATAGACATCCAGCGTCGCCATGCTCATCCTGCCTTCCGACGGCCCGCCGCCGGTTTGCGCGCGGCCGCAGGCTTCTTCGTTTTGCGTTTTGCCGGTTTCTCGCCCTTGCCTGCACTCTGGCGAAGCGCCTCCATAAGGTCGATGACCTTGCCTTCAGCCTTCGGCTTGACAGGCTTGATCTTCCGTCCCTCGATCTTCGCCTTCACCACCTCCGCCAGCGCCGCGTCGTAGCGATCATCGAAGCCCTTCGGATCGAACCGGCCCTTTTTCGTGTTGATGATGTGTTCGGCAAGCTCCAGCATTTCGCCCTTGAGCTTGACGTCGGGTACATCCGAGAATGCCGCCTCGGCCGATCGCACTTCGTAGTCATAGTTGAGCGTGGTTGCGACAAGGCCCTGGCCCTCCGGGCGGATCAGCACCGTGCGCATCCGTCGGAAGAGAACGGTTTCCGCAAGGGCGGCCACGTTCGACTTCTTCATTCCTTCACGGATCAACGCAAAGGCCTCATCGCCGTGACGGTCGGAGGGCGTGAGATAGTAGGGCTTGTCGAAATACAGGTCATCGATGTCATCGCAGGCGATGAACGCCTCGATCTCCAACGTCTTGTCGCTCTCAGGGAGGGCGGCCGCGATTTCCTCCGGGTCGAGCGCGATATAATCGCCATCGCCGACCTCGTAGCCCTTCACCTGATCCTCGCGTTCAACGGTTTTGCCCGTCTCGCTGTCGATGAATTCCCGATGAAGCCGATGACCGGTCTTGCGATTGAGCATGTGAAAGGCGATGCGATCGCTGGTCGACGCGGCGGTGTAAAGCGCCACCGGACAGACCAGCTCGCCCACTTTCAGGAAACCTTTCCAGTTCGCTCTCGGCGCCACGCCCATTCTCCAGCTTCGACATCGGCAATGCTGAAGCAAACAGAATGTTCCGACTTCCGCCCGGAACCAAAGCCGCAAATCGGAATTCCGTCTCGCACTTGTGAGGAACAGCGGAGGACGGGGTGCCCTTCATCGCGACAGCAGCGTGGTCCATTCCCAAGACGGTTGCTCAACGATTTCCGGAGACGGGTACCGGCCTGGAACGATATGCCGCCGTCTTTAACGGCGTCGAAATCAACTCAACCTTCTATCGCCACCATCAGGCCAAGACGTTCGAACGATGGGCCGTCTCGGTGCCGGAGCACTTCCGTTTTGCTGTAAAAATACCCCGCGAGATTACTCATGACGCAAGGCTGCACGACATAGGCGGGCTTTTCGACACGTTTCTGAACGAGATCCAGGGCCTGAACGAAAAGCTCGGTCCGCTCCTGTGCCAGCTGCCGCCAAGCCTCGCGTTCGACGCGAAGACCGCCAATGAAGCCTTTGCTGCCATGCGCCGCAACCACGCGGGTACGATCGTGATAGAACCACGCCACAAAAGCTGGGCGTCGGAGCCGGCAAAAATGCTCCTGCAACGCCATGCCATCGAGCGCGTTCTTGCCGACCCGGCGCCCGTCTGGCCGGAAACCGGTTTCGACGAGCCTCCGAAATATGTGCGATTGCACGGCACGCCGAAAATCTACTATTCCAGCTACAGCGAGGCAGACATCAGGCGCTTCGGCAAACGCCTCGACGAAGACAGCTGGTGCGTCTTCGACAACACGGCGTCCGGCGCCGCCATCGAAAACGCACTGACGATGCGGGATCTTTTGAATTGACGGTCTTGGACGAACATTTCTTCGCACGCGACGTGCTCGCGGTCGCGACCGACCTGCTTGGGGCGGACCTGCAAATCGACGGGGTCGGCGGGATCATTGTCGAGACGGAAGCCTACCATCGGGATGATGAGGCGTCGCACAGTTTCAGGGGGCCGACGGCTGCGAATGCAGCGATGTTCGGCGCGCCGGCGCGCGCCTATGTCTCTCGCTCCTATGGGCTGCACTGGTGCCTGAATTTTGTCTGCGAGGAGGGCAGCGCCGTGCTCATCCGCGCCCTGGAGCCGGTGTATGGCATCGAGACAATGAGAGCACGCCGGGCTGTGAGCGAAATACGAAAGCTGTGCGCTGGCCCCGGAAACCTGTGCAAGGCGCTCGGCGTCAGCAGCGATATGAACGGGCTTTCCGTTCTGGCCCCTCCGTTCTCCGTGGAACTGCCGGCCGCCGTTCCCGCGATTACGAGCGGCGTGCGTATCGGCATCAGCAAAGCCGCCGAGCGGCCGTGGCGCTTTGCGGTGACGGGATCACCTTACCTCAGCAAGCCTATCCGACCTGAACGGACCGTCACGGGCTGACTGTTGCGCCCACCGGGTTGGCAATGGTGTAACGCGTGAGCGCTCGCCAAACCGTCCTTATGTTTTCTTTATTTCCGCCGCCGGACTTCCCAATCGAAGCCTGAGCCGTAAGGCGCCTATCCTGCTCCTGCATCAACAGGAGACACTGATATGTCCGATCTCTTTTTTATCGCGCTTGGCGGAGGCACCCTTCTCGTGCTTGCGCTCTATGCCCGCGCGCTCGGCCGGCTTTGAGGAAGGCGACGATGATTGAACCTCTCTTCGGCTTTCTTGTCGCCGTCGGCCTCGGCGCCTACCTCGTCGTGACGCTGCTGCGTCCCGAGCGTTTCTGATCGGGAGTAGATCCATGACAACAGTCGGATGGCTGCAGATCAGCCTCCTCTTCCTTGCCGTCCTCTTCGTGATCAAGCCGCTCGGGCTCTACATGGCGCGGGTCTTCAGCGGCGAGCGGACCGTTCTCTCGCCGGTGCTCGGGCCCATCGAGGAGGGCTTCTATCGCATGAGCGGGGTCGACCCGAACAAGGAGCAAGGATGGCTCGCCTACACCCTTGCCATGCTCGCCTTTTCGCTCGTTGGCTTTCTCGCACTTTACGCCATGCTTCGGTTCCAGGCCCATCTGCCGCTGAATCCGCAGGGCTTCCCAGCCGTTCCCGCCGATCTCGCCTTCAACACCGCCGTTTCCTTCGTCACGAACACCAACTGGCAGAACTATGCCGGCGAGACGACGCTCAGCCATTTCAGCCAGATGGCCGGGCTCACCGTCCAGAACTTCCTGTCGGCGGCGACAGGCATGGCGCTCGCGGTTGCCTTCACCCGGGCGCTCGCCCGCTCCAAGGTCACGACGCTCGGCAATTTCTGGGTCGATATGGTCAGGGCCACGCTTTACGTGTTGCTGCCGCTGTCCATCGTGGTCGCACTCGCCTTTGTCGCCATGGGCCTGCCGCAGACACTCGATGCCTCGGTGACGGCCCGGACGCTGGAGGGCGCAGACCAGGTCATCTCGCTCGGGCCGGTGGCCTCGCAGGAAGCAATCAAGCAACTCGGCACCAATGGCGGCGGCTTCTTCAACGTCAACGCGGCGCATCCCTTCGAGAACCCCACCGCCTGGTCGAATTACCTGAATATCTTCGCCATGCTGTCGATCTCGGCGGCCCTCGTCTACAGTTTCGGCCAGATGGTCGGCAATCGCCGGCAGGGCTGGGCCCTGATCTCGGCCATGGCGATCCTCCTGATCGCCGGCGTCACCGTCACCTACTGGGCAGAGGCGCAGGGCAACCCCATCCTGACTGCGCTCGGCGTCGACCCGGCTCTCGGGAACATGGAAGGCAAGGAAGTCCGCTTCGGTCAGGCCATGACCGCGCTCTATGCGGCGGTGACCACCGGCCTTTCGGACGGCGGCGTCAACGGCATGCACGGCTCCTTCACGGGCCTCGGCGGCCTGGTGCCGATGTTCCTCATGCAGCTTGGAGAGGTACTGCCCGGCGGTGTCGGCTCGGGCCTCTACGGGATGCTGGTCTTCGCGCTGCTTTCCGTTTTCGTGGCCGGCCTGATGGTGGGGCGCACGCCGGAATTCCTCGGCAAGAAGATCGAAGGGCGGGAGATGACGTTCGCCATGCTGGCCGTCCTGATCCTGCCACTGGTGATCCTCGGCTTCACCGCCATCTCGGCGATGCTGCCTTTCGCGGTGGCCAGCATCGGAACAGCAGGGCCGCACGGGCTGTCGGAAATCCTTTATGCCTATACCTCGACGGCGGGCAACAACGGCTCGGCCTTCGGCGGGCTCACCGGAAACACGCCCTGGTACAACACCACGCTCGGGATCGCGATGCTGCTTGGTCGCTTCGCCTATGTCGTGCCGGTCATGGCAATTGCCGGATCGCTCGCCGCCAAGGTGAAGGCCCCGGCCTCGGCCGGCACCTTCCCGACCGACGGCCCGCTCTTCGTCGGGCTCCTCATCGGCATCATCCTCATCCTCGGTGGCCTGCAATTCTTCCCTGCACTGGCGCTCGGCCCCGTTGTCGAACACCTCGCCATGCTCGCCGGCCAGACCTTCTGAAGGAACTCCCATGTCCCAAGCCAATAAGCCGAAAGACCACAGGGCGCCCGGTCTCCTCGATCCGTCGATCCTGTTTCCGGCAATGCGTGACGCCGTCGTCAAGCTCGATCCCCGCAAACTCCTGCGCAATCCGGTTATCTTCGTGACGGAAGTCGTCGCTGCTGTCGTGACGATCCTTTTCATTCGGGATCTCGCCGCCAATCCTGCCGAGGCCGGCTTTTCCGGCCAGATCGCTGCGTGGCTCTGGTTCACCGTACTGTTTGCCACCTTCGCCGAAGCCGTGGCGGAAGGTCGCGGCCGGGCCCAGGCCGACAGCTTGAAGAAGACGAAGTCCGACCTCGTCGCCCGCAAGGTTGGCGCAAGCGGGACGACGGAGACGATCCCGGCATCCAGCCTCAAGGTCGGCGATGTCGTGCTGGTTGCCGCCGGCGAGCTCATTCCCGGCGACGGAGAGGTGATCGAAGGCGTCGCCTCGGTCAACGAGAGCGCCATTACCGGTGAATCCGCACCCGTCATCCGCGAATCCGGCGGCGATCGCTCCGCCGTCACCGGCGGCACGCAGGTGCTGTCCGATGAGATCAGGGTGAAGATCACCGTTCAGCCCGGCTCCTCCTTCGTCGATCGCATGATCGCGCTGATCGAAGGGGCCCAGCGCCAGAAGACGCCGAACGAGATCGCATTGTCGATCCTGCTTTCCGGCCTCACGCTGATCTTCCTCTTCGTCTGCGTCGCGATCTGGGGGTTGGCGGGCTATTCCGGAACCGTGCTCTCCGTGACCGTGCTCGCCGCGCTTCTCGTCACCCTGATCCCGACCACCATCGGTGGCCTGCTCTCTGCCATCGGGATTGCCGGCATGGACCGCCTTGTGCGCTTCAACGTCATCGCCACGTCCGGCCGCGCCGTCGAGGCCGCCGGCGACGTCGATACGCTTCTTCTCGACAAGACGGGTACCATCACCTTTGGCAACCGCATGGCGAGCGACTTCCTGCCGGCCCCCGGCGTGACCGCCGGCGAACTGGCGGAGGCCGCCCTCCTCGCCTCGCTTTCCGACGAGACGCCGGAAGGCCGCTCGGTCGTGGCGCTCGCCACCGGCGAGTTCGGTGTCGCCATGCCGAATTCGGGCTTCGATGCCGTCATCGGCTTCACCGCGGAGACGCGGCTTTCGGGCGTCGACATGGGCACGCGCCGCCTGCGCAAGGGGGCCGTCGACGCCGTTCTGCGCTTCGCCGGCCTCACGGAACGGGACGCACCGGCCGATTTCCATAGCGCCGTGGAAAAGATCGCCCGCACCGGCGGCACCCCTCTCGCCGTCGCGGACGGCGAGCGCCTGCTCGGCACCATCCATCTGAAGGACGTGGTGAAGCCGGGGATCAAGGACCGTTTCGCCGCGCTTCGCGCCATGGGCATCCGCACCGTCATGGTCACCGGCGACAATCCGGTGACGGCTGCGGCCATCGCCTCGGAGGCGGGCGTCGACGATTTCCTCGCCCAGGCCACACCGGAGGACAAGCTTGCCTATATCCGCCGCGAGCAGCAGGGCGGCCGTCTCATCGCCATGTGCGGCGACGGAACGAACGACGCGCCAGCGCTCGCCCAGGCGGATGTCGGGGTCGCGATGCAGACCGGCACCCAGGCCGCCCGCGAAGCCGCCAACATGGTGGATCTCGACTCGAGCCCGACCAAGCTCATCGAAATCGTCGAGATCGGCAAACAACTCCTGATGACACGCGGCTCGCTGACGACCTTCTCCATCGCTAATGATGTTGCCAAATACTTCGCCATCATTCCGGCGCTGTTCGTCGCGACCTATCCGGCCCTTGATACCCTCAACGTGATGGGGCTCGCCTCGCCCCAATCGGCCATCCTGTCGGCCGTCATCTTCAATGCACTGATCATCGTCGCGCTGATACCGCTGGCGCTGAAAGGGGTGGCCTATCGTCCCTCGGGTGCGGCGGCACTCCTGCGCCGAAACCTGCTGGTCTATGGCGTCGGCGGCCTCATACTGCCCTTCGCCGGCATCAAACTCATCGATGCCGCCATCAGCGCTCTACATCTGGTGTAACCATGCTCAATCATCTCAGACCCGCCCTCACCCTGGTCGTTGCCCTGACCGTCCTCACCGGCCTTGTCTATCCGCTCACTATCAACGCCGTCGCCCAGGCGGTGATGCCTCAAAAGGCCAATGGCAGCCTGATCGATCGCGGCGGCACGGTGGTCGGTTCAACGCTTATCGGGCAGAACTTCACGGCCGACCGC
The DNA here is from genome assembly GCF_004514425.2 of Shinella sumterensis. Lineage (GTDB taxonomy): Bacteria > Pseudomonadota > Alphaproteobacteria > Rhizobiales > Rhizobiaceae > Shinella > Shinella sumterensis. The sequence continues at coordinate 528,358 of NZ_MYFN02000001.1, read as the reverse complement.
TACTTCTGGCCGCGCCCGTCTGCCACCGGCCCGGATCCGTACAACGCCGCCGCTTCGTCCGGCTCCAATCTCGGCACCACCTCGGCCAAGCTCCGGGATCGCGCCGCAGCCGATATCGCCCGTTTGAACGGCGCAGGCATGCCCTCTCCGATACCGGCTGACGCAGTCACGACGTCAGGCTCCGGCCTCGACCCGCATATCTCGCCGGCCTTTGCCGAAGCGCAGGTCGCGCGCGTCGCCAAGGCACGGGGGCTGGAGCCAGCGAGCGTTGCCTCGCTCGTCAAGCAGCAGATCGAAGAGCCGACCTTCGGTATTATCGGCGAAGCGAGGGTGAATGTGCTAGAGCTCAACCTAGCGCTCGATGCGTTGAAGATGTGAGAGCCTGATGGCGGATGACGACCGCAGGGACGCGCGACGTCCCGACCCGGATGCCCTGCTTGCCCTGGCGGAGAAAGACCGTCGGGGCAAGCTCACCGTTTTCCTCGGCGCAGCACCCGGGGTCGGCAAGACCTATGCCATGCTGTCTCGGGCAAGGCGCCTGAAGGCCGATGGTGTCGATGTCGTCGTCGGGCTTGTCGAAACCCACGGACGGAGTGAAACGGCAGCACTGCTCGACGGGCTTGACGTCCTGCCCAGGCGGCGGATTGCCTATCACGGACGCATGCTCGACGAGTTCGATCTCGACGCGGCACTGGCAAGGCGGCCGCGGATCGTCATCGTCGATGAGCTCGCCCATTCCAACCCCGACGACAGTCGCCATCCGAAGCGATACCAGGATATCGAGGAACTCATCACCGCCGGTATCGATGTCTGGACGGCCTTGAACATCCAGCATCTCGAGAGCCTGGCGGATGTCGTCGCGCAGATCACTGGCGTGACTGTCCGCGAGCGCGTGCCTGACATCGTGCTGAAGCGGGCCGACGAGGTGCTGCTGGTCGATCTTGCGCCGTCCGAACTGATCGAGCGGCTGCGGGACGGCAAGGTCTATCTGCCGGAAAGCGCGAACCGTGCGGTCGACCGCTTCTTCCGCCTCGGCAACCTGACGGCGCTGCGGGAACTGGCTCTTCGCCGCACGGCCGACCGTGTCGATGACCAGATGGTCGACTATCTCAAGCAGAACGCAATCGACGGCCCCTGGGCCACGGCCGAGCGGCTGCTGGTCTGCGTCGGTTCCGACCCGCTGTCGGAAAAGGTCGTGCGAGTGGCAAGTCGCCTCGCCTCCGGGCTCAACGCGCCCTGGCTCGTCGTATCGATCGAGCGGGCCGACCGGGAGGCAGACACGCCGGGGCACGTACAGCGGATCGAGACGCTCTTCCGGTTGGCCGAGCAACTCGGCGCAGAGACGCGCCGCGTGATCGGCAACGACTTCGTCGACGAGATCCTGAAGCTTGCGCGGCGAGAACATGTCACCCAGATCGTGATCGGCGCACCGAAACGCGCCGGCTGGCGGAAGCATGTCAAACAGGCCCTTCCAGAGGCGCTGGCAAACGATGCGGCCGGCCTCGGCATTCACATCGTGACGCCGGACAGCCCTTCGGGCGAGCGCATGCGGCGTCCGCTCGCGCTCCCCAGGACGCAGGCGTGGCGACAATCGGCACTGAGCGCCGCAGGTTTCGTCGCGCTGACCGTGCTGCTGGGCAAGACGATCGATCTCTTCGTCGATCTGCCCAACATCTCGCTGCTCTTCCTGCTCTCGGTGCTCGGCGCTTCCGTCACCGGGGGTTACGTCGCCGCATTCCTGGCGGCGGTTCTTTCTGCCCTCGCCTACAACTTCTTCTTCATAGACCCGCAGCGCACCTTCACGATTGCCGCGCCGCATGAAGTCTTTGCGCTTTTCGTGTTTCTGATCGTGGCGATGATCGCGGGTGGTTTCGCCTCCCGCATCCGGCAACAGGCAGAGGTGGCAGGCCTGCGGGCAACCGAGCTTCAATCGCTTCACGACTTCTCGCGCAAGCTCGCAACGACGGAAAAGAGCGAGGATGCGATCTGGCTGGCCGTTTCGCAACTCCAGTCGCGTTTGCGGCGCGCCGTCGTTTTCCTGCTTGCCCGGAAGGACGACCTCGGCGTGGCGGCGGCCTGGCCACCGGATACGGACCTTGACGTTACCGACCTCACCGCCGCGCGCTGGACCCACGACAAACGCGAGCCGGCGGGCCGCGGCACCGGGACGCTTCCCAACAGCCGTTTCGAGTTCCGCCCGTTGCTTGGCCCTCACGGCATCGTCGGTGTCTGTGGCGTCGAGCATGCCGACGAGCCGCTCGACCTGAATGCGGAGCGCATGCTGAGCGCCGTTCTCGACCAGACGGCTATCGCTCTCGATCGCGCCAGGCTGGCGGATGAGACGATCGTCCAGGCGGCGCGGCTGGAGGGGGAACGCTATCGCGACGCGCTGCTGTCATCCATCTCGCATGACCTGAGGACGCCCCTCGCCACCATCACCGGCGCCGTCACCGCGCTTCGCGAGCTCGGCGAACGGATGAGCGCGGAGAGCCGTAGCGACCTCCTGCAATCGATCGAGGAGGAAAGCGGCCGGATGAGCCGTTTCGTCGCCAACCTGCTCGACATGACGCGCATCGAGGCGGGCACGTTGAAACCGAAACGGGACTGGATCGACGTGACCGACGTGGTGCAGTCCGCCGTCGAGCGCACGCGCAAGCACGCCCCGGGACAGATCATCGAAACCAGCATTGCGACCGATCTGCCGTTGATACGCGGCGACAGCGTGCTCATCTCGCAGGTGCTGTTCAATCTGCTCGACAATGCCATCAAGTATGGTGCCGGGGAGCCGGTGAATGTCTATGCGCGTCGTGAGGGCAAGGATGTCATCATCTCCGTCACCGATCTCGGCAAGGGCATTCCGCCAGAAGACCTGGACCGCATCTTCGAAAAATTCTATCGCCGTGGAAACCCGGACGGGCGCGCGCCCGGCACGGGGCTCGGGCTATCTATCGCGCGCGGCTTCATCGAGGCGATGGGCGGAAAGATCCATGCCGAAAGCCCGGCTCTCAGGAAGCGGGGAACGCGCATCGTGATGCGGTTTCCCGGAAGTGCAGAAGCAAGGGGCAATGCCTGATGAACCAGTCCCGTATCCTTGTCGTGGATGACGAGCCGCAGATCCAGCGCTTCCTGAAGCCCTCGCTGACCGCTGCGGGCTATGAGGTGATCGAAGCCGTAAACGGCGGCGAGGCTCTCAAGTTCGTTGCCACCCAGGCGCCGGATCTCGTGATCCTCGATCTCGGCCTGCCGGACATGGACGGCAAGGCGGTGATCGCGAGCCTCCGGGCATGGTCGGACATCCCGATCGTCATCCTCTCGGCCCGCGACCGCGAAAGCGAGAAGATCGCGGCCCTCGATCTTGGCGCCGACGACTACGTCGAAAAACCCTTTGGCATCGGAGAGCTGACCGCGCGCATCCGCACCGCGCTGCGCCATCGCGGCCGGCGGGACGCCATTCCCAGCGTTATGGACGTGGATGACCTGACGATCGATCCGATCAAGCGGCTCGTCTCGCGCGAAGGCGAGACCGTGCACCTGACGCCCAAGGAGTATGACCTGCTGCTTCTGCTTGCTCGCCACGCCGGCCGCGTGGTCACCCATCGAACCCTGCTGACGAGTGTCTGGGGTCCTGCCCATGGCGAGGACCTTCATTATCTGCGGGTCTTCATCGGTCAGCTTCGCCAGAAGATCGAACGGGATCCGACCCAGCCGCGGATCGTGCGCACCGAGCCTGGCGTCGGGTACCGCATGGCTGAGCCGGATTAATTCACGAACCGTCCGTCAGACGGCGGTCTAAGCATCGTGCTAAGCCAGAACCGACGACAGGAATTCGCGTGTCCGCGCCTCGCGCGGAGCGCCGAAGATCTCGTCCGGTGCGCCCTGTTCGCAGATGCGTCCCTTGTCGAAGAAGCAGACACGATCGGAGACCTCGCGGGCGAAGCGCATTTCGTGCGTCACCAAAAGCATGGTCAGATCATGTTCGTGCGCGAGCCCGCGAATGACCGAGAGCACCTCGCCCACCAGCTGCGGATCCAGTGCGGATGTCGGCTCATCGAAAAGCAGGACCCTCGGGCGCATCGCGAGTGCGCGGGCGATCGCGACGCGCTGCTGCTGCCCGCCGGACAGCTGCGAGGGGTAGAAATCCTTCTTGTCCGCCAGCCCTACCATGTCCAGCAATTGCAACGCACGGCATTCCGCTTCCGCGCGCGCAATGCCGAGAACGCGCAGCGGCGCTTCCACCACGTTGCGCAGCACCGTCATGTGCGGAAACAGGTTGAAGCTCTGGAACACCATGCCGACATGGGTGCGGATCTGGCGCAGATGACGTTCGGACGCCTTGAAGGGACCTTTGCCGTTCGGCTCGTGATAGGACATGCCCGACAATGTCAGCCTGCCGTCCTGAAAGGGCTCGAGCGTCATCAGGATGCGCAGGACGGTCGACTTGCCCGAGCCGGACGGACCGATCAGCGTGACCTTTTCTCCCTTCCTGACAGTGAAATTGAAGTCGTCCAGCACCGTCAACGGGCCGAAGCGCTTGGCGACGTTCGAGAATTCGATGATGGGCGCGGTATTGTCTTCGGTCATCGCAAGGGGATTCCTGCTTTTGGCAACGCTTTCTGCAGCCGGTGGAGACCGGCCGAGCAGATCAGCGTCAGGAGGAGGAAGATCAGGCCGACGAGCGTCAGCGGAACGAGATATTCGAAGGTGCGTTCGCCGATCATGTTGGCCAGCCCCATCATTTCCATGACGGTGACGACGGACAGGACCGGCGTTTCCTTGATCATCGCGACGAGATAATTACCCATCGCCGGCACGATCCGCGGAATGGCCTGCGGAATGATGATATCGCGATAGGCCTGCATGCGGGTGAGGTTGAGCGCCGTTGCCGCCTCCCATTGGCCGCGCGCCACGGCCTCGATGCCGCCGCGATAGACCTCCGATGTGTAGGCGGCATATTGCAGGCCGAGTGCCAGCGCGCCCGTGAGAAATGCCGGCAGCACGATGCCGAACTCCGGCAGCACATAGTAGAGGAAGAAGAGCTGGACCAGGAGTGGCGTGTCGCGCAGGAACTCCACGATGACAGCCGTCGTCCAGGAGATCGCGATCAGGCGGCTGCGGCGCAGCAGGGCGAAGGCCAAACCGAGCACCAATGCGATGGCAAAGCCCGCCGCGGCGGCCTTCAAGGTGACGGTCAGGCCGATCAGGATAATGGGCAGGATCGAGGTCGTGTAGGTGAGCCACGTCGTCGTATCCCATTCGTATCCGTACATCATCAGATCATATCCTCACGAACGGGGCATCTGCGGGAACGCCTGGCCGCGTCGCACGAGGCGTTCGACCACGCGGATCGCCACCATGAGGACGAGGGACATGGCGAAGTAGCAGAGAAGCGTGATCGAGTAGATGCTCGTGCTATCAAGCGTGATGTTGCGGATTGACTGGGCCGCGAAGGTCAGATCGGCAATCGAAATCAGCGATACGAGCGATGAAAGCTTGAGTGTCTCGATGGCCAGGTTCCCGAAGGCCGGCATCATCTCGACGATCGCCTGCGGCAGCGAGACCCGAAAGAGCGTCTGCAAGCGGCTGAAATTCAAGGCGCGCGCGGCCTCGAGCTGCTGCGTCGAAACGGAGGACAGCGCCCCGCGCACGATCTCCGCGCCGTATCCACCCGCATGGGCCGCCAGCACCAGGATCCCGGTCGTGATCGGATCGAAGCTCAGTCCGACAAGCGGCAGCGCGTAATAAAACCAGAAGAGCTGAACGAGCAGCGATGTGCCGCGAAACACCTCCGTGTAACACAGCGCGATGGTGGAGAGGATTGGTCCTCCTTCCACGCGCATGATGCCGAACACGAAGGCGAGCACCGCGCCGACGGCAATCGACGCGAGCGTGATCGTCATCGTGACGAATGCCCCTTGCCAGAGCATCGGCAGGTAGGCTGTCCAGTCCATGCAGAAGTCTCCCGGTCCTAAGGAGTGGCGCCCGACCGACGACGATCGAGCGCCTTTGCCGTTACTTACCGGCGCAGAGGTCTTCGACCTTCTTGCCTGCAGCCGCTTCGATACTCTGCTCGGACAGGCCGTACTTGGCGAGGATCGTCTTGTACTCGTCCGTCTTGCGGAACTCGACAAGCGCGGCGTTGAAGGCGTCGCGCAGGTCCTTGTCTTCCGGACGGAACGCGAAGCCACCATAGTTGCGAACCGGCGCGCCGTCGACGACCGGATCTTCGAACGGTGCGACCTGCTCGACCTGGGCCTGATCCTTTGCGAGCGCGGCGACGGTCAGTTCGGTTGCCGCATAGGCATCGGTCCGGCTTTGAACCGTCGGGATGGCGTCCGCGTTGGCCGGGATGAAGACGATCTGCTCGTCCTTCACGCCGACGGCGCGCAGGAAGTCGACATTGTTGGCGCCCGAGACGACGGCGACCGTCAGCGACGGGTCCTTGGCGATGTCGGCATAGGTCTTCAGGCCCTTCGGATTGCCCTTCTTGACCAGCAGACCCTCGCCATACGACGAGTTCGGCTCGGTGAAGGCGACCTGCTTGCAGCGCTCCGGCGAGATGTTCTGCTCGGCAGCGGCGAAATCGAAGCGCTTCGCCTTGAGGCCGGGGATCAGCGTGCCGAACGGTGTGACGGTCCAGTTGATCTCTTCGACCCCCATCGATTTCAGAACGGCTGTGGCGACATCCGGTCCGATACCCGCCGACGTGCCGTCGGGCTGCATGTAGGAATAGGGGACTTCATTGGCTGTTGCGGCGCGGATGTATCCCTGTTCCTTCACTTCCTCGAGCGTCAGCGCATTGGCCGACGTAACGCCAAATATGAGGGCAAGGGCGGAAAGGCCGGCGATTTTCTTGATAGGCATGTGCATTCTCCTCTGGTTGGGGTTATGCGGTCCGTTTTCGGATCTCGCTGTCGTTTACGGGCTAGGTTTCCTCCGTGACGGTGGCGATCACGGAAAGGCAGTCGCCGGCCTTGATCAGGCCGGGTACGTGGCGCGCCGCGAGCACGCCATCCATGGCGGCACGATACGCGATGGGCGCAATGCCGGTTTTGCCGACAGGATAGACATGGGCGATCACGTCGCCCGTGCTGACCGCATCGCCGAGATCGGCGGCAAAGGCGATCAGCCCCTCGTCTTCGGCAAAGGTGAAGCAGTCGCTCGAGGGCATGTCCAACCAACGTGTCGGCCCCCTGTCGGGTTCGCCCGAGAGGATGCCGACATGTCGCAAGAGGTTGAGGCTCCCCTTGCGCGCAATCTCTATCGAGCGCGCCGTGGCAGTGCCGGCGCCGCCAAGCTCCGTCGTGACGAACACCTTGCCCATATCCTCGACTGTGGTGTCGAGCATCCCGACCGCATCGATTTCCAGCATCTTCATGGAAAATGGCGCCGCAAAGGCGGCGACGGCCGCAAAACAACGGGCTTCCTGATCCTTGTCCGGCAGTTCGTGCGCGGCGGCATAGGGGAGAAAGTCCAGCGTCCTGCCGCCGGAATGAAAGTCGAGCACGATATCGGCGAGCGGGATGAGATGGCGCGTCACGTAGTCGGCGATCTTCTCCGTCACCGTTCCATCCGGCCGGCCCGGGAAGCTGCGGTTGAGGTTGCCGCGATCGATGGGCGACGTACGCGTGCCGGCCCGAAAGGCGGGATAGTTCAGTGCGGGAACGATAATGATGCGCCCGTTCACCTCGGACGGTTTGAGCGCCTGCGCCAGTTCGAACAGGGCGGCCGGCCCCTCATACTCGTCACCGTGGTTGGCGCCGGTCAGAAGGGCCGTCGGCCCCTCGCCGTTGGCGATGACGCAGATCGGGATCATCACCGAGCCCCAGGCGCTGTCGTCACGACTGTAGGGCAGGCGCAGGTGCCCATGCTGCACGCCCTTCGCGTCGAAATCGACGGAAGGCGTGATAGGCGAGGGACGCAGCGCGGCATTGTTCAGCATACCATCAGCCCTTCACGAACAGCTGGCGCGGCACATTGGACAGGCATTCGACGCCCGTCTCGGTAATCGCGATGCTCTCGGTGATCTCGAGTCCCATATCCTCCAGCCACAGGCCGGTCATGAAATGGAACGTCATGCCGGGCTTCAGCTCCGTCCGATCGCCGGGGCGAAGGCTCATGGTGCGCTCGCCCCAATCCGGCGGATAGGAAAGCCCGATCGGGTAACCGGTGCGGTTGTCCTTGATGATCCCGTATTTCTTCAGCACGCCGAAGAAGGCATTGGCGATGTCTTCGCAGGTATTGCCGGGCTTTGCGGCGGAAAGGCCCGCCTCCATGCCCTCGAGCGTCGCCTTCTCGGCGTCGAGAAAGGCCTGTGTGGGCTTGCCCAGGAATACGGTGCGCGACAACGGGCAATGGTATCGTTTATAAGCACCGGCTATCTCGAAGAAGGTGCCTTCACCCAACCGCATCGGCTTGTCGTCCCAGGTGAGATGCGGCGCGGAGGCGTCGGCGCCCGACGGCAAAAGCGGCACGATCGCCGGATAATCGCCACCGAATTCCGGCGTGCCGCGAATGCCTGCGTCATAAATCTCGGCAACGAGATCGCATTTGCGCATGCCCGGTTCGACGACATCAACGATACGCTTGTGCATCAGCTCGACGATCTTGCCGGCCTTGCGCATGTAGTCGAGCTCGGTCGGGCTCTTGACGGCCCGCTGCCAGTTCACCAGACCGGCCGCGTCCTTGAAACGGGCGTTCGGCAGGTGCTTCTGCAGCGAGGCGAAGGCCGCGGCCGAGAAATAGTAATTGTCCATCTCTACGCCGACGGTGAGGCCCGACCATTTGCGCTCGTCGATGATCTGCGACAGCAGGTCCATCGGGTGGCGCTCGGTCGACTGCACGTAATGGTCGGGATAGCCGATGATATTGTCGTGATGGAGATAGGCGGTGCGCTTGGCGCCGTTGGCATCCTGCTTGCGGCCATACCAGATCGGCTCGCCGCTCGGCGGCACCAGAACGCATTGGTGCACGTAGAAGGACCAACCGTCGTAGCCGGTCAGCCAATGCATGTTGGACGGGTCCGTGACGACGAGGAGATCGATTTCGGCCGCCTCCATGGCATGGCGGGTCTTGGACAGACGCGCGGCATATTCCTCGCGCGTAAAGTTCAGCGTCACGCTCACGCGTCACCTCCCATTTCTCTTTCATTTTCGATTGTCTGCCCGCTACCGGCACCCGCTGCACGGCTGACGGCGAGATTGGCGATCGCGGTGTCCTGCACGCCGGTGCCGGTCAGGTCGGCGAAGGTAACGTCATCGGCGCTCGTCCGGCCCTTTGCCGAGCCGGCGATCACGGCGCCGAGTTCGGCGAACGGATCATCGGCACCGACCAGGCCCGCCTTGATGGCGTGGTGAAGCTCCCCGAGTATGCGGGTCTGCGAGAGACGGTCGGCAATATAGGTGGCGCGGGCGAAAACGGCGGGATCGATCTCGTTCTTGTGCTCGGAATCCGATCCCATCGCGGTGAGATGCTGACCCGCTTCCAGCCATTCAGCCATCAGGATCGGCTTTTCCGCCGGCGTGGTGGTGACGACGATATGGCTGCCGCGCATCGCGTCGCGCGGATCGGCGACGGCGCTAACGTCGATGCCATACTGGCGTGCGCATTCGGCGGCCAGCGTCTCCGCCCTGGCATGGTCACGGGCCCAGATTCGCGCCGACCTTATCGGACGAACAAGAGTCAGCGCTGCGAGCTGCATCCGCGCCTGCATGCCGGCACCGAAGATTGTGGCGACGGAGGCGTCTTCACGCGCCAGATGCCGGGCGGCGACGGCACCGGCCGCTGCCGTGCGCACATCCGTCAGATAGCCATTGTCGAGCAGAAGGCCTTCCACGAGACCGGTCTTCGCGCTGAACAGGATCATGAGACCGTTGAGGCTGGGCAGGCCGAGCTTCGGATTGTCGAAGAAACCGGGGCTGACCTTGATGGCGAAACCGTCGAAGCCCGGCACATAGGCCGTCTTGACGTCCACCTCGCCGCGAAACTCAGGAATATCGAGCCGCAGGATCGGCGGCATGGCGACCGGTTTGGTGGCGAGCGCCAGAAAGGCCTGTTCGACGCAATCGACGGCCGATGCATCCAGCTGAACCGCCGCGCGCAGGTCCTTTTCCGTCAGGATGAGAATGCGGCTCATGCGGCATCTCCCTCGACGATATGCCGGTGAATGTCAGGATCGATATTCCCGCCCGAGAGAATGGCGACCGTCGGGCCGGACAGCTTTACCTTGCCGGCGAGAATGGCGCCGACACCGACCGCGCCGGCCCCCTCCACGACCTCGTTCTCCTCGCGCGCGATATGGCGAATGCCCTCGGCAATCTCGTCCTCGGTCAGCAGCACGATATCGTCCAGCAATGCGCGGCAGATCGGGAAGGTCACATGGTTCGAAAGGCCGATGCCGCCACCGAGCGAATCCGCCAGCGTCTGCTCCTCGCGCACCGCAACCGGCCGGCCGGCAGTGATGGAGGCATGCATAGCCGCACCGCGCTCCATCGAGATACCGATGATCCGAGCCTGCGGCCTCAACGCCTTGACCGCGACTGCAATGCCAGCCGCCAGGCCTCCACCGGAGAGCGGAATGAGAACGGTGGAGAGGTCGGGCAGGTCTTCGACGATTTCGAGGCCGATCGCGCCCTGCCCGGCGACGATATCGACATGATCGAAAGGCGGGATCGGCGTCTGGCCATGATCCGCGACAAGGCGGTCGACCTCCTCCTGTGCGTCGTCCTGCGAGACGCCGACGATGCGGATGTCAGCGCCGAGCGCCCTGATGGCCTCGACCTTGTTGGCCGGAACCAGCGAAGACATGCATATCGTCGCGGGAATGCCGAGCATCTGTGCAGCATAGGCGACCGCCCGGCCGTGATTGCCCGTGGAGGCGGTCACAAGGCCGCGTTCGCGCGCCGTCCGATCGAGCGCAACGATCGCGTTCGTCGCACCGCGCAGCTTGAAAGCGCCGATCGGCTGGCGCGTTTCGAGTTTCAGGTGAACGGGCTGGCCCGTCAGCCGGGACAGGGATGCAGAGCGAACGAGCGGCGTGCGCGTCACACGCTCCCGGATGCGCGCGGCCGCGCGCTCGATGTCGGCGAGGCACACCGGCAGCGTCTGGTCTTCGATGGATCGGGCCTGGATTTCGCTCTTCATGATTGTCATGTTGGGAGCGAAATAAAATCATGTCAATTATTATATTGTAATGATTCAATGATTGTCTGTGAGCGCCGTCAGCCGATGGCGCCCACATCGTAGACCGGGGGCAACTGCTCGAATGCATGCCGCACCGTCGTCAGCGCCTTTCTCAGGTTCGCATGGCTCATGCGCCCGCCGAGGCAGATGCGGATGCCGCCGCCATGGCCGGGACCGGCGATGAAGGGTTCCGACGGCGTGACCGCGACATTCTGGTTGGCGAGCGAGCGCACAAGGCCGTCCTCGGTCCATTGCTGAGGCAGCTTCAGCCAGGCACACAGGGAAAGCGGATGGCTTGACGCGAAATGATCACCCAGGATCTCCGCGGCGATGCTTTGGCGCACCCTCGCCTCCGCCCGCTGCAGCGAAAGCAGGTGCCGCGCCGTGCCGTTTTCGACCCAGCGCGCGGCGATCTCGGCGGTCAGGTAAGTGCCGCTCCAGCTCGACACACGCAGGATGGACGCCGCGCGGATGGAATAGGCGGGCGGCACGACGAGATAGCCGACACGCAGGCCGGTCAGCACGGTCTTGGTAAAGCTCGTGACGAAAAAACCGAGTTCCGGCAGCAGTTCGGTGATCGACGGCAGATCCTCATCGATCATCGGCCTGTAGACCTCGTCCTCGATGACGAAGACCCCATGACGCTGCGCGATCTCTGCGATGGCGCGCCTGCGCTCGGCGCCGGCAACATGGCCTGTCGGGTTGTTGAGCGTCGGGATAAGGACCAGTGCCCGAACACCACCCGCGGCACAGGCCGCCTCCAGAGCCTCGGGCAGAATGCCTTCCCTGTCGGTGGGCAGGCCCTTCAGGCTGAAGCCGAGGATGTTGGACAGGCCAATGATGCCGTGGTCGGTCAGATTCTCGCACAGGACGACGTCTCCGGAGCGAATGACGCAGCTGAGCGCAAGGAAGATGCTATGCGCGGCACCGTTCGTCACCAGGATGCGCTCCGCGCCCGCGCTGACCCCCAGCGGCTGCAACCAAAGCCGCGCGATTTCGCGATGGCGCTCCAGCCCCGCTATCGGACGGCAGGGGCGCATGAAGCTTGCGATATCGCTATCGGCAAGCTCATGGAAGATCTCGCGCGAAGCGGCGTCATGCGCGTCGAGATAGACGGCACGGATGATCGAAAGGTCGAGCACCTCGTTGTGGCTCTGGTCGAGCATCATGCGACCGGCGCGATCCGTCACCCGCGCCTTGACGAAGGTCCCCCGGCCGATCTCACCGCTCAGATACCCGAGCCGCTCCGCCTCCTTGTAGGAGAGGCTGACGGTCTGCACCGACAGGCCGAGTTCGCGGGCCAGATCACGATGGGTCGGCATGCGGTCCATCGGCTTGAGAAGGCCGGAATCGATGTCGGCGATGATACGTTCCGTGAGGGCGGCATGTTTCGTCTCACCCTTCTGCTTTGCCAGGACCGGGCGCCACGCCACAGCCTTTGTGGCAGGAACCGGATCGACGGCAAGGGGATTGGCGTGACGACGCATAAATTGTCTCGCTTCAAAAGCAACTATTTCATGACATTATGCACTTTTGAAACAAAAGATGAAGCGTCGTGCGCCGCATTGGCATGACTTACTTTCGAACTTTCTCTGAAAGAGCCCTTAGTTCGCCGCGCCGGCACACAATTCATCAACGCAGAGAACACTCGATCTCCCGTCTTGGCCGTTGCCGCTCAAGGCTCCCCTTCCAGCATCTCCTGGATATCTTGTCCCGCATCACCAGCCATGGAATCGGCTTTGGCGGCCGCATCGAGGAAGTCTTTCTGCGAAGCGACCGTATAATTGCAGCCGACAAACATCGTCTTGGGTTTTCCCGCGTCTGCCGGTATGCCGAGCATCATGGCCAAGGCGTCATCGGTTGGCGCAAAGGCGCCGATCATCGGCCCATTCTCGGGATCGACGAAACGATAGTACTGCTCGGTCAGCTTGATCGGCGCGCGTTTCATGTCCTGCGTCCGGATCGTCGCGAGGGCAGCATCATAATCCCGTTCCGTCACGACCCATTCCTGAAGGAACGCGATCCGTGTCGCTGATGCGCCAAACACGGTGATCGGCGTCCTGAGGTCGAAGGTCTCGAGCCCCATCATTCCATCATGGCCGTCATCATCGACCGGCGAGAGCCATTCCGGAATGGCGCCGCCCATGAAGAGCGCCATTCCGGCTTCGCCGAGGGTTTCGCGAGGCGCGCGACACTCCGCGAGCGCAGCAAGGATTTCGGGCGTAAGTTCGAATGCATCCTGCTCCGCGGGCAGGTCTTCGGCATGGGCCATTCCGCTGCCTGCCGGCTGGCACAGAAACGCAACAGCGATGAACGCGCTCAGGTAGGATTTGATCACGGCTACTCCGTCTGCACCTTTCGGATTGAGGTCGCCGCAGGCTTTACGACCCGGAATACTTCACGGTGACGCCACGCTGGCGAAAGTAAGCCTGCATGAGCTTTCTGCCGGAGCGGTTGTTCTGCACGAGCCTAGCGGGGTCGAACACGGCCTCTTTCACCCCTTCCCGCGCCAACGCGGCCTTCAGGGTCGCGATATGCACATCGATGTCTGCATTATCGGCTTGAAGCGATCCATAAATGCGCTCCACTGCCTCTGCCACTGTCGGTTCGCTCATGTCGGTACTCCTGTCGTTATCCGGCGGAGGCCCGCCACGTTCCCGCATTAGCAGCCCTGGCTATCCCGATCTACTGGCCTGCATGGACTTCAACAAGGGATTCCGGAAACGAAGCGTCGGCAGATATGCTGATGATGCGATCGTCAGAACGCCGTTTCCAACCGTGCCTGCCGATGCCGTGTTGAAAAAATTGCGTGCATGTCGGGAATTGACGCCGGCAAACGTCTTTATCACAGTCGCGTCGAACTGCGCCCACCCAAACGCGATGCAAGACATTCTGCCCGGCCGAAACCGTCACGGAGAAACAGCATGCGCAAGAACGGATATCGTTGGGTTGTCGTGGCTGCCGGCGGTCTGCTCGGCTGCGTGGCCATAGGCTCCATGTTCACCCTACCAGTCTTCATCCGCCCGATCGTGACGGAGACCGGCTGGTCCGTCACCGGGATATCCACCGCCATGACGATTGCCTTCCTCGCGATGGCGCTGGGCAGCATCGTTTTCGGCTCTCTGTCCGACCGGATCGGCGTGCGGCCGGTCGTGCTGGGAGGATCGGCGGCGCTCGCCGGCAGCCTGGCATGGGCAAGCCGCGCGACCTCGCTTTACGAATTCCAGCTGATTTTCGGCCTGCTGGTCGGCCTGTCGATCGCGGCGATCCTGCCGCCGCTGATGGCCTCGGTCATGGGCTGGTTCGATACGCAACGCAGTCTGGCGGTTTCACTGGTCTCGGCGGGAATGGGCATGGCACCCATGACGGTGTCACCCCTCGCGGCCTGGCTGGTCTCGACCTACGACTGGCGCTCTTCAATGCTTGCGATCGCGGTCCTCGCGGCAGCCACCATGTTACCGATCTCGCTTTTCCTCCGGCAACCTCCGGAGACCGGCGAGGAAGGCAATGCGACCCTTGCGGAAAGCGACGCCGGCACCCCAATGTCCGTTGGAACGGCGCTCAGATCGCAACCCTTCATCATCCTGATGCTGGTCAACTTCTTCTGTTGCGCCACCCATTCCGGTCCGATCTTCCATACCGTCGGCTATGCCGTCAGCTGTGGCATTCCCCTGATTGCGGCCGTGACGATCTACAGCGTCGAGGGCTTCGCCGGGTTGGGCGGTCGTGTTGCCTTCGGATTGCTGGCCGACCGCTTCGGCGCCAAGAACATCCTTGTTCTGGGTCTTCTCGCGCAGGCGATCGTGGCATTCTTCTTTTTCTTCGTCCGCCAGCTGGAGGGATTCTATGCCGTCGCGGCGATGTTCGGCTTCATCTATTCCGGCGTCATGCCGCTCTATGCCGTTCTGGCGCGTGAAAACTTTCCGCAGAGAATGATGGGCACGATCATCGGCGGCACCGGCATGGCAGGCGGGCTCGGCATGGCGCTCGGCCCCTGGGCCGGCGGCCTGATCTACGACACCTTCGCCACGTATACCTGGCTCTACCTCGGCGCCTGCGGCATGGGCCTTGGAGCTTTCCTTATCGCCATGACCTTCAAACCGTTCCCGAAGACCGAAGCCCAGATGGTAACGGGTTAGCAGCGTAAGCGAGGCTGCGCGCGAACCGGCATCCGCGGCCGCCCGACGAGGCGCGCCGGATACCGGACATGCGCAGCGGCAGCCTCCTCCACCGCTCAGTAGCGGTTGATGGCCGTGGGTTTGCCTTCCGCACCGAGTTGCCTGTCGCGTTCAGCAGCAGCCTGCCGCGCGCCGTTGACGATCAAAGACACGTCGTTGGGACCGATGATGAAGCGATAGCCGAGGCGTGCCAGATCGGCGAAATCGCGGCCCGCGCCAACAATCGTGCCGAGCGGTTTACCGGCTTTCGCCGCGCCGTCCTCGATCGTTTTCAGCAGAGCCTGGGGCTCAGGCTCCAGCATGCGCTCCATCTTGCCGATCGATGCGGCGAGGTCGTTCGGCCCGACGAAAAGCATGTCGATGCCCGGCACCGCAGCGATTGCCGCAAGGTTTTCGACCGCCTGGTGATGCTCGATCTGCACCATCAGCAGCAATTCGTCATGTGCATTGGTCGCATAATCGGGCCGCGCGCCGTAGCGCGACGCCCTGACGATCGGAGCGGCATAGCCGCGGCGTCCGCGGGCCGGATAGGTGCAGAATTCAGCGATGGAACGCGCATAGTCGGCCGTGTTGACCTGCGGGACGATCAGGGATCGGATGCCCCGGTCGAGTACGCGTTTCAGCGTCGTCTCCGAGCCATCCGGTACGCGCATGACCACCTCGCCGCCGCCGGCTTCGACCGCGCGCGCGACATGAACCGCCTCCTCGATTCCGCCGATGCCGTGTTCACCGTCGATGACGATGACCGGCCAGCCGTTCATCACCATGGCCTCTGCATTGTCCGGGCTTCCCATCTCCGACCAGGCGGCGGTGACTGTTTCGCCAGTAAGGATACGCTGCTTGATCGGGTTCACGATGCGGCCTCCACATCAAGATCGATGACCTTGCCTGGGTTGAGGATGTTCTTCGGATCCAGCGCCTTCTTGATGGTCGCCATCAGGGCGAGTTCCTCGGCGCTGCGCGAATAGGGCAGATAGGGCTTCTTGACCGTGCCGATGCCGTGCTCTGCCGAGACAGTGCCCCCGAAGGTGCGCACCGTCTCATAGACAATCCGGTTGATATCGGCTGCAGGCTGCGTCGCGGCACCTTCGACGAGCGCGACGATGTGAAGGTTGCCGTCCCCGATATGGCCGTAATAAACCGACAGGCAGCCTGGAACTTCAACTTCCAGGCGCGACCGGCACGCCTTGGCGAAATCGTCCATGGCGTCGACCGGCAGGCCGATGTCGAAGGCGCAATGCGCGCCGAGCACGGTCTGGAATTCACCTGCAGCATCGCGGGTGCGCCAGAAGGCCAGCGTGTCCGCCTTGCTCTGGGAAATCGCCGCATCGGCGATAAGCCCTGCCTCGAACTGGCTCTCCAACCAGCTCTGGAACCGTCCGCCGTCCACCTGCTCGTCAAGGCCCTGCGCTTCGACAAGCACATAGAACGCGTGGTCGCCCTCGACCGGGCGACGGATACCGGGCACACGCACCGTCGCGGCATGCCAGTAATCCGGCCACATAACCTCGAAGGCCGACAGGAGCGGGCCAAGCCCGCGGCGCGCGCCGTTCAGGAGCTTGACCACGCTGCCGTAATCATCGACGCCGCAAAGCGCCGCCATCGTGCAGCCGGGTTGCGGATGGAGACGCAAGACCGTGCGCGTGATGACGCCGAGCGTGCCTTCCGACCCGATGAACAGCTGCTTCAAATCGAAACCGGCGTTGTTCTTGATCATCTTGTTGAGGCTGGTCATCAGCGTACCGTCGGCCAGAGCCACCTCGATGCCCAGCACCATTTCGCGTGCCATACCGTACCGGATGACGCGGTTGCCGCCGGCGTTCGTTCCGAGATTGCCACCGATGGCGCAGCTGCCGCGCGCGCCGAGATCGAGCGGAATGAAGAAGCCGGCCTCATCCGCGGCCTTCTGGATCACCTCGAGCGGCGTGCCCGCCCTGACCGTCATGGTGGCGGCTGCGGCGTCAATCTCCTCGATGCCCTGGAAGCGCTCAAGGGAAAGGGCAACCGCTCCTTCGATCGGATGTGCGCCGCCGGCAAGCCCCGTCAGGCCGCCCTGCGGCACCACCGGGACATCATGCGCGGCGCATATGCGCAGCACATCGGCAACGCCTTGCGGGGTGTCGGGACGTGCGACCGCGAGGGGGCGGACAGGCGGCAGAAAGCTCGTATCAGCCGTGTTGCGGGCGGGAATGTCCGCTCCGGTCAGAAGCGCATTTCGATCCAGAATGGCGGAAAGCGCCTGAATGCATTCACCGGCGCGGGCTTGGGCGATCATATCGTGATGGGTCCTGAAACTGTTGACTGCGTCCGACGGCGCGGCGGACCGCGCCGTCGGTTGGGAGGATCGAGCTTATTGGCCGCGCATGGCGGCAAGCTGGTCCTGAACGAGTGTGAACGGTTCTTCGCCGATGGACGCCTTGTTGGCGTCGTAGACGGGCTTGATCGCTTCGCGCAGGCGCTCCATCTCGGCGCCACTCAGCGTTTCCACGACTTCGACACCGTGGCCACGCAAGGCTTCGAGAGCCTCAAGGGCGGCAGCGCGGCTGCGTTCCAGCTGAGCGGTACGCGCTTCCTTCGCGCAGGTCTGCAGCAGCTCCTGTTCCTGCGGCGTGTAGCTGTCCCACACCTTCTTGGAGAACATGACCGGCGTCGGCGAATAGGCATGACGCGTCAATGTCAGATACTTCTGCACCTCGTAGAACTTCGAAGCCTCGATCAGCGGCAGCGGATTTTCCTGGCCATCGACGGCGCCGGTTTCCAGTGCGGTGAACACCTCTCCGAACGCCATCGGTACCGGATTGGCGCCGAGACGGCGGAAGGTATCGAGGAAGATGTTGTTCTGCATCACGCGGAAGTTGAGGCCGCGGAAATCGTCGAGCTTTTCGATCGGATGCTTTGAATTGGTGGTGTTGCGGAAACCGTTCTCCCAGAACGACAGAAGCACGAGCCCATGGTCGGGCATGCGTTTCGCCAGGTAGTCGTAGAAGGGGCCGGTGAGAACCGCGTCCGCCTCTTCGTTCGAAGCAAAGAGGAATGGTAGGCCGAACACGTTCATGGCTGGCTCGATCCCGGCCAGCGCGTCTGCCCCCGCGACAACCATTTCGAGCGAGCCGGAGCGCACGGACTGCGTTGCATCCAGATCATCGCCCAGCGCGCCGGAATAGAAGCCGCGCAGCTTCATCTTGCCGCCGGAACCCGCTTCCAGGCACGCCGACATCGCATCGACGCCGGCCGCGACCGGATGGTCTTTCGGCGCACCGTTGGAGACCTTTATATTGCGGCTATTGAATTCAGCCGATGCCGCGCCGGGGAACATGGTGGCAGCCATCAGCGCGGCAGCAAAGATTTTCAGTTTCATTTTCACTTTCCTCCAAAGTGGGGCGGGTCAAACGATTTTGCCCCGCCGAGAAGCATCACCGCAGGAAATTCAGCGGTGCGAGAACGAGCTGCGGGAACATCACCAGCAGGAACAGCACGAAGACCTGGGTCAGGATGAAGGGCAGCGATCCCTTGATCACGATGTGCAACGGAACGCGGGCGACGCCACTTGCCACGCTCATCACGATGCCTACGGGCGGCGTGATCAGGCCAATCGCGCAGTTGATGACGAACAGCACGCCGAAGTAGACGGGATCGATCCCAGCTGCGGTAACGACGGGCAGAAGCACCGGCGCCAGGATCAGGATGGTCGGACCCATGTCGAGCGCCATGCCAATAACGAGGATGATCAGCATGATCACCGCCAGCAGCAGTTTCGGATTGTCGGCGAGCGGCTCTACGAGATCCATCACGACGCCCGACAGATCGGCAATGGCGATGAACCAGGCCGTCGTGAGCGCGGCTGCCGCCAGCATCATGACCACGGCTGTCGTTACGGCTGCGTTGCGAAGCGCCTCATACATCGCCGACACGGTCAGTTCGCGATGGACGAAGATGCCGACGAAGATCGCGTAAACGGCGGCAACCACGGCAGCTTCCGTCGGGGTGACGATCCCAAAGCGGATGCCCCCCAGGATGATCACAGGCATGCCGAGCGACCAGCCGGCTGCGCCCAACGTCTTCAGGCGAACATCCCAGCCCTGCCGCGGCATGACCTCGACATTGTCGGTGCGAGAGACGATCGCCCAGGCGATGGCAAGGCCGACGCCCATCATCAGGCCAGGCACGATACCGGCCAGGAAGAGCTGGGTAATCGACACGTTCGTCGCCACGCCGAAAATGATATAGGCGATAGACGGCGGCATGATCGGCGCGATCGTCCCGCCGGCGGCCATGAGGCCGACGGATCGGCCCTGTTCATAGCCGGCCGCACGCATCATCGGCAGCAGCATGGCGATCAGCGCGGCCGTGTCGGCGGCTGCCGAGCCGGACAGGCTTGCCATGATGACGGCGGCGAGGATCGCCACGAAACCGAGGCCGCCGCGGCGGTGGCCGAGGAACGAGCTCGCGAAGGCGATGATGCGCTTCGACATGCCGCCGGCATTCATCAGTTCGCCGGCCAGCAGGAAGAACGGAATGGCCAGAAGCGGAAAGTTATTCGCCCCCACGACCATGCGCTGCGCGATGATCTGCGTGTCGAAGAGATCGAGATAGAGGCCCATAGTCAACGCACACAGGATGAGCGCGAATGCGACGGGGACACCGACGGCGAGAGCGCCGCCGAGCGTGGCAATGAAGATCACAAGGGTCATAGCGCGCGCTCCACCATAGCTTCGGCCGTCTGCGGGACGGCATAGGGATCGTACGTGCCACGCGCCGCGCCGATCATGCGGTGGATCGCGATGACGCCGATACCGATCGCCGACGGGATCACGATGCCGAACACGAAGATCATCGACAGGCCGGTCACCGGCGAACGGTCCGTGGCTGTGACTCCGGATTGCTGCCACGCTCCGTCAAGGAGCAGCCAGCAGACGAAAACAATGAGCCCGTTGGCGATGAACAGAAGCACACGCCGCACCGCCGGGCCGGATGCGCTGACAAGCAGATCGAAGCCCATATGCGCGTGGTTGCGCATCGCAACAACGCCACCGATGAAAATCAGCCAGACGAAGAAGAAGCGCGACAGCTCCTCGGAGACATCCAGGCCTGAATTGAAGACGTAACGCAGCACGACATTGGCGAACACCATGACTGTCATGCCGGCGAGCAGCAGCACGAGCAGAACCTCGAGCAGCTTGAAAAACACATTGATCGAACGGTCGATCATTTCCTTCCTCCCGAAACGGTAACCACCTCTCCCGTGGTGTAGGCAGCGCGGAAAAGCAGCCATGCGGCGGCTTCCGCAACGTCCGCTGCCTCGCCGAGACGATGAAGCGGTATGGTCGCAGCACGCGCATCCATCTCCGCGCGGTCAGCAAAGACATCCTTCTGGATGTCGGTGTCGATGATCCCAGGCGCGAGCGCATTGACGCGAATGGCCGGCGCGAGCTCGCGGGCCATCGCGAAGGTCAACGACTGGAGAGCGCCTTTGCTCGCGGCATAGACCGCGTTGCCGGCTGCCCCGCCGTTTCCAGCCGCGATGGACGACAGGTTGACGATCGCAGCCTCGGGATGGTCAGCCCGGGCGCGCAGGAAGGCCTGCGTAACGATGAAGGCACTGCGCACATTGATACCGAAAACCCGATCCACCTCTGCCGGGTCGATGTCGACGAGGGACATGCGGCGACCGATGATGCCGGCATTGTTGACGAGATGGGTCGGAGCCCAATCGTCGCCGATCCGGCCCATCGCTTCCTGAACGGCCGCAGCATCCGAAACGTCCACCCGTTCCACGCGGACTTTCTCGCCGAGTTCGTTGCGAGCGGTCTCAAGGCGCTGCGCGTCGATATCCCAGAGGATCGCGCGGGCGCCGCCGGCGACGACGGCGTCAGCAATGGCACGGCCGATCCCGGCCGCACCGCCTGTGATGAGAACGACGGCGGTCATCGTCCGTAACTTTCATCCAGTTGCTGATGGAAGCCGAGGTCGACGATCTCGCAGAACTCGGCGTAGCTGTGCTTGGCCGGGCCACCTTCCGGCGCACCGGTGGCGCGCAGCTCCGTCAGGGCGTCGTGCATGGCACGCGTGGCGCTGAGCAGTGCGGTAAGCGCGTAGAAGACGACGCTGAACCCCATTTCCTGAAGGTCGGCCAGTTTCAGCGCGGTGGTTTCGTTGCCATCGACGATGGAAACGACCTTCGGTCCTTCGATTGCCCTGGCAACGGCCTCGACATCGGCGATCTTCTTGATGCCGTCGACGAAGACGAGATCCACGCCCGCGTCCTGATAAAGCCTTGCCCGGTAGAGAGCCTCCTCGATGCCTTCCGCCTGCAGCGCATCCGTCCGGCCGATGATGACGAGATCGTCGGTGGCGCGCGCCGCTATCGCCGCCTTCAGCCTCAGCGCCGATTCCTCACGGCCCATCAGTTTCACGCCGGCCATCTGCCCGCAGCGCTTGGGTGCGACCTGGTCTTCCAGATGGATCGCGGCAACGCCAGCCTGGATG
Source organism: Shinella sumterensis (assembly GCF_004514425.2). Lineage (GTDB taxonomy): Bacteria > Pseudomonadota > Alphaproteobacteria > Rhizobiales > Rhizobiaceae > Shinella > Shinella sumterensis. Next base: position 506,516 of record NZ_MYFN02000001.1, on the reverse strand, counting down.
TATTCACGCACCGTGCGATGAATGTTCGACGGACCGCCATAGCCGGTATCGGCATCGGCGATGACCGGAATGGAGACCGCGCGCGTCATGTTGCGGGCGTGCTCCGTCATTTCGGTCTGCGTCAAAAGACCGATATCGGGCGTGCCCAGTCGCGTCGCCGTTGCGCCGAAACCGGTCATGTAGACCGCCTCGAAGCCGGCGCGCTGCACGAGCCGGGCGCTCAGGCTGTCGGGTGCGCCGGGCGCAGCAATGATCCGCCCACCGTCGAGAAGACGGCGCAGGTTTTGTGCTTCATTCATGATTTCAGGATCTCCTGCTACCCGCATCCTCGGGCAGCGCATCGCGAGCGACACGCAGTGTTCGCCAGACATGTTCATCCATGACGGCGGCGAGAGCGTCGATATCCTTGGCGGCAATCAGTTCCGCTATCTGCTTGTGTTCCGCGTAGCTTTGATCGCCGGGCCGACCATAAGCCACGCTGAGAGAGCTGCGGATGGCGCCGAGCTGGCCCTCCGCGACCGTGTAGGCATCCCTGATCAGCCGATTGCCACAGAGATCGAAAAAGGCGCGGTGAAACGCGGCGTCGGCGCGGGCATAGGCGAACTGGTCGCTGGCTTCGAGCGCCGCGGTCATCACCGTGACAGCGGACTGGATCGCGTCCGTGAGGTCACCATGGTTGCGCGTCATGGACAGTCGCAACGCCTGCATCTCAAGCATCAACCGGTATTCACAGAGGATTTCCACATCGGCAAGCGTCGGCGAGAACACGAAGGTTCCACGCTTCGGGCGCACGATGACGAGTCCGGACTGTTGAAGCTGCAAGAGAGCATCGCGGATTGGCGTCCGGCTGACGCCGAACGTCTCGGCAAGCTTGTCCTCCGAGATATTCTCGCCAAGCCCGAAATGCCCGTCGATGATGGCTTCCCGCAGTCGTTCCACCACCATCTGCGCGATGGATTGCGGCTGCTTGATACGGAATTGACGAGTGCCTACCAACCGCGACCTCCTCCTGTCCGGTTCATGTTATGTGTTACATACAACAGAAAGCGCACGCACGTAAACAGGCAAATTCATTTGCGCGACGACGATGCAATTTAAGAGCCGCGACGAGCTTGAACTCGACATCTTGGATAAATGACAGGAAAATCAGGCCCAAGCGGCCACGATCGAGGGATCGACGGCAATATGTCGCCACAAAAAGACCCGGAGCTGCGCATGAGCACCGGGCCAACAAGCGTTCCAGCTATCTGGACGCGTCAGGCAGCCTTGCCGCCTGTCTTTCCGTCCTGGAGACCGTAGGTCGCGAAACCCTGGAGCACGCCGACGATCTCCTCCTCGGGCAGGATCATCGGGCCGCCGATGAGAAGCGTGTGGTAGTACTGCTTTGACAACGTTTCGAGTTCGACCGCCGCCCACATGGCCTTTTCCAGCGTTGCGCCGGTGGCGATCATGCCGTGGTTCGCCATCAGGCAGGCCGAACGCCCTTCCATGGCCCGAAGCACACTGTCCGAAAGCGCTTTCGTGCCGTAGCGGGCGTAGTCGGCGATCCTGACATCAGGGCCGCCGAACGCCGCGATCATGTAGTGGCAGGCGGGGATGGGCTTGCCCGCCATCGCGAGGATCGTCGCGTAGGTGGAATGCGTGTGCACGACCGCACCGACATCCGGCCGCGCCTTCATGATATCGAGATGAAACGGCCATTCGACGGACGGCTTTTTCGGGCCGTCATAATCCCCGTTCCCGGCGATCGGGAGCGACGCGATCATGTCCGGTTGCATCGTCTCGTAAGGGATGCCGGAAGGCGTGATCAACATGCGGTCGCCCAAGCGCACGCTGATATTGCCAGATGTGCCCTGATTGAGCCCGGAGGCGTTCATACCGCGGCAATGGTCGATGATCGACTGGCGAATGGAGAGTTCTGTCATGGGAGGCCTCAGCAGGGATTGACCGGCGGCTGGCCGGCGATATAGCGGCGCACCTCGTCGGCCGCCATCTCGGCAGCATATGTCACGGTGCGCACGGACGCGCCAGCAATATGCGGCGTGAGCGTGACATTGGGCAACTGCAATAGCGGCCAATCGGCCGGTACCGGCTCGACCGCGAAGGTCTCCAGCATGGCACTGCCCAGATGGCCGCTCGTCAGGGCATCATAGAGCGCGTCATAATCGCAAAGCGGCCCGCGCGCCGTGTTCACGAACAAAGCGCCGGGTTTCATTTTTGCAAAGGCGTCAGCGTTCATCAGGTTGCGTGTCTCCTCCGAAACACGAGGATGCAGCGTGACGACGTCCGAGCGGGACAGCAACGTGTCCAGCGAGACATGCTCGACGCCGGCGTTCCGATCGTCGGCGGAAAGCTGGACATAGGGATCGCAAACCAGGACCTTCGTTCCGAAGGCCCGCAGCAGCCGCACGACCTTCGTGCCGATATTGCCATAACCAACCACGCCCACGGTCATCTCGGAGAGTTCGCGCCCGGTCATATCTGCACGGTAGAGTTCGCCGCGCCATTCCCCCTTTCGCAGCGATTCGTGCCCGCTGCGGATGAGCCGCGTCTCGGCGAGGATCGCACCGATGGTGAATTCGGCCACCGCGCTGGAGTTGCGACCGGGTGTATTGACCACGGTAACACCGGCCGCACGCGCCGCCTTCATGTCGATGTTCACAGGACCGCCACGGGAGACGGCCACGAACTTCAGGCCCGGCATGCGCTCGAACATCGCACGCGAAAGCGGCGCCAGCTGCGTGATGAAGATTTCCGCGTCGCCGATGAAGTCCACGATCTCGTCGGCCGAGCCGAGATACTCCTTGAGCCCGTCCATGCCCGCGACTTCATAACCGTGCTCCATCGGCACGTCCGGCCAGGGCAGCTCAAGCAGCCGGATGTCGTGGCCGTCACCGCAGGATTCCACGAGCTTCTCCTGAAAGACCTGCGGAAGCATGAAACGGTCGCCCGCGATGGCTATCTTCTTCGTCATTGAACCTTGTCCTGTTGTTTGGTCATCGTCTCCCAGACGGGCCGAAGCACCTCCCGCGACTGGCGATAGGCGGGGAATACGGCATCGAAATGCCGGGAGAGCTTTTCGTCGGCGGGTTCGGCCGGCCGCTGGCAGGGCGTCACCCATTCCTGAATGCATTCCGCCATCGATCCGTAAAGGCCAAGGGAGACTGCGGCGATCATCGCGGCACCCGCCGCGCCCGCCTCCTCCCGCTCGCTGGTCTGGATGCTGGCGCCCAGCGCACCGCCGAGGATGCGCCGGAGCGAGGCGCTGCGTGCGGCACCGCCGGTCAGCCGCACGCGTTGCGGCAACGGTCCCATGGCGAGATAGCAGTCGCGCGCGGCAAGCGCCAGACCGTCGAACACGGCGCGCACCATGTCCGGGAAACCGCTCGACACAGTAAGCCCGATAAAGGATGCCCGCGCCGATGCATCGACGAACGGCCCTCTCTCCCCGGCTTCCGATATGTAGGGATGAAAGATCGGCGGACGATCGTTCGCCTCGGCGAGCCACACCTCCATCTGCGCCAGAAGTTCCGCCTTCGTCTTCTCGACCCCCATGCTTTTGAGCAATCCGCCCGCCACCGACAATATCCAGTCGATATTGAGGGTCGCGGCCATGTTGGATTGCATCTGCGCATAGACGCCGGGGATCGGCATGCACATCGTGTAGCCGGTCAGATCGTCATTGAGCCGCACGTCGTCGGGGCTCGTCGCAAGCCGCATATGCATGCCGGTCGAGCCGATGATCGAGCATCCCGTATCGCTTCCGGGATCGTAAAGGCCGGCGCCAAGCGACGTGCAGACCACGTCGACATAGCCCAGCACGACGGGCGTGCCGGCGACGAGGCCGGTCAACGCCGCCGCGCTTTCAGACAGGCCATGATGCGTGACCGCACCGTCGACGATGTCAGGCAGAAGGTATTTTTGCCCGCGCAGGCCAAGAACGTCGATCACGGTCTCGGAATAGGCCCGCGTACGGAAGTCTCCAAAGGTGAAGCAGGCTTCCGAGGGATCCGTCGCGCGTATTCCCGTCAGCTTGAAATAGAGCCAGTCCTTGCAATGGAAGCCGGTCGCCGCCCCTTCAAGCATTTCAGGAGCGGCGTCCAGCATCCAGCGGAGCTGCGATCCCTGCTGGCAGGCGGCTAGCCCGGAACCAGTACGGCTGAAACGTTCGGCATCCCCGCCCTCGCCGCGAAGCCGCAGGACGGTGTCTCCCGCCCGCGCATCGAGCCAGAGCCACCCCTTGCCAACGGGATCGCCGGCCTTGTCGATGAGCCAGGTCCCGTCGCCCTGCCCGGTGACGGCGATCGCCACGACACGCGCGCCGAAATTCTCGATCTTCCCGGAGAGCTCGGAAAGCGTGCGGGCGGTGTCCGCCCAGGTCCGCGCCATGTCCTGGACCGCACCCGTCCGTCCTACGGTCTCATAGCTGTTGGGGACCGCCGCCGCCGCGATCTGCCGGCCCTTCAGATCGAAGGCGACCGACTTGATGACGGACGTTCCCGCATCGATGCCGATCAAGATATCGCGCATGTCAGGCGAGCTCCGGACCGTGGCTGACGGCGACGCCGGTCTCGCCGTCGAAGACGTGCAGGCTGTGCGGATCAAGCTTCAACGCGATCGTGTCGCCCAGGCCGAGGCGCACACGGTCGTGCTCGACGAGCACCATCGTGCCGCCTGCGAAATCCGCAGCGATATGCGTCTGGTCGCCGAGCCACTGGCTGACGGATACCTTCGCAGGCACACCGCCTTCCGCACGTCGCACTGCATAGGGCCTGATACCGAGAGACACCTTCTTTCGGTTCCGCAGCTCGGCAAGAACGGCCGGCGAGAAATCGGATACCGCATATTCGAGCCGCACACCCTCGTTGAGGCCGAAGACCGCGGTGTCGGCACTGACCGTCACGGTAGCATCGAACACGTTCATCGGCGGCTCACCGACGAAGGTGCCGGTGAAGAGGTTCGCCGGCCGCTCCTTGATCATCTGCGGCGTATCGAACTGCTGGAGCACCCCACCCTCCATGACGGCGATCCGGTCTGCGAGCGCATTCGCCTCGGTCTGGTCGTGGGTCACGAGGATGGCGGTCAGCCCCTTTTCCTTGATGTAGTGCTTGATACGGCCGCGCAGGACGGCACGCAGCTGCGGCTCGAGCTGCCCCATCGGCTCGTCGAGCAGGTGCAGGTCGGCATCGCGGATCAGCGCGCGGCCGAGCGACGCACGCTGCTGCTGGCCGCCGGAGATCGAGCTCGGGTACCGGCCGAGGATATCCTCGATCTCCAGAAGCTTTGCGATATAGGCAACCTTTTCGTCGACCACGTTCTGCGGCAGCCTGGAGGCCTTGAGCGCAAAGGCGATGTTCTCACGCACCGTCAGCGGCGGATAGAGCGAGTATCCCTCGAAGGCCATCGCGACATTGCGCTTGACGGGCGCGAAGGTATGGACCTCGCGGCCCGCGAGCGAGATCTGACCGCGCGAAACCGCCTCGAAACCGGCGATCATGCGCAGCGTCGAGGTTTTTCCGCAGCCGGACGAGCCGAGCAGCGCGACGATCTCGCCTTTTTCGATAGTCATCGAAAGCTTCTTCACGGCGTGCACGCCGTAATCGACCGGCCCATAGAACTTGTCGACGCCCTTGATCTGAAGTCCTGCGCCGCTCATGCCGCTTCTCCTTGCGTCCCCGTATGGCTGCCGTGCCGGGCGATCAGTGCGCCCGTCTCCTTGTCGAAGAGGAATGCACTCGCACAATCCACCGCGATATGTGCAGACCCGGACGCCGGTCCGGGCGTTCCCGCCGGCCGCGACACCAGGATTTCCCGGCCGCGCACCGTCAGGGCGAGCGTCACGGTCTTCTCGTTAAGCGGCGTTTCCGCTTCGACGCTAACGGGAATGGCGCCCGGCGTTCCTGCCGGCACGAAACGCAGCGCTTCGGGACGAAGTCCGATCACGCAGGACTTACCGGCGGTGTTCGCGGGAATGCCGGGCAATACGATCCGCACGTCGGAAAGCAGCACCGACACGCCGTCCACCTCTGCATTGGGCGTAACGTCCAGCAGATTGATGGTCGGATCGCCAAAGAGGCGGGCGATATCGATATCCGCCGGTGCGTTGTAGATGTCCTCCGGCGTGCCGATCTGGCGGATGCGGCCGTCCGACATCACGGCGATGCGGTCGCCGAGCGCCATCGCCTCCTTGTAATCCTGGGTGACATAGACGACCGTCGCCCCCTGCGCGGCCAGAACACGCGGCAGCTCCAGCCGCATTTCGAAGCGCAGCTTTGCGTCGACGTTCCTGAGTGGATCGTCGAGCAGCAGAAGCGGTGGCGAGCCAGCAAGTGCTCGCGCAAGCGCCGTGCGCTGCTTCTGGCCGTTCGAAAGCGCCTTCGGCCGGTGCGTCAGCACATGGTCGATCTTGAGGAGCTTTGCCACTCGGTGCACACCGGCCTTGATGGCATCCGCAGAGGAGCGTTTCGCCTCGAGCGGCGTCGCAATATTTTCGAAGGCGTCCATATGCGGGAAGAGCGCGAAATTCTGGAAGGCCATGCCGATGCCGCGATGCTCGGCATCGACATCGGTCATGTCCTCGCCGCCGATGAGGATGCGGCCCTCTTCGGGGTCGATGACGCCGGCGACGAGCCGCAGGAGGACCGTCTTGCCGGCACCCGACGGGCCGAACAGCACGAGCGTCTCGCCGTCCTTCACGTCGAGCGACAGGTTGTCGAGCACGGTGTGGTTCTTGTAGCGCTTGACGATGTTTTCGAGTTGAAGCGTGGTCATGGTCTCACCCCTTCACCGCACCGAGCGACAGGCCTTCGACGAGGTAGCGCTGGGCATAGAGTGCGAGTGCGAGCGTCGGCGTGACGGACAGCACGATCGCGGCGGCGATCTGTCCGTACTGGATGCCCGAGGAGGTGACGAAAGCGAGCGCGCCCACCGTCACCGGCTGCTTGTCGGCAGACGCCAGCACCAGCGCGAAGACGAAGTTGTTCCAGGCGAAGATGAAGGCCAGCAGGCCTGCGGCCGCAATGCCGGGGCCGGCTAGCGGCAGCGCGATCCGGCGGAATGTCGCAAACCAGGAATGACCGGCGATGCGATAGGCGTATTCCACATCGGCCGAGATGTCCTCGAAATAGCCGCGCACGATCCATAGGATCAGCGGCAGGCAGATCAGCTGGTAGACCCATATGAGGCCGATATAGGTGTTCGCGAGGCCGAGCCACTGGAAATACTGCGTCAGCGGCAGCAAAACGAGGAGCGGCGGGGCAAAGCGAAATGACAGGAGCGTGAAGGCGATGTCTTCCGAACCCTTGAACTTGTGCCGGGCAAAAGCGTAGGCAGCGGGAACGCCGAGCACCAGCGCCAGGGCGACCGAGGTCACCGACAGGAAGACGGAGTTGCCGAGGTTCTTCATGAAGGCGATGTCGAGCGTACCGGCGGCCGATGTCAGCTTGCCGGTTATCAGCGCCGTATAGTTCGACAGCGTCGGCTCGAAGATGACCTGCGGGGGAATGCGCAGGATCGTCTCGTTCGTCTGGAACGACATGAGGAAGATCCAGACGATCGGGAACATGAAGAAGATGACGACGAGCGTGAGCGCGAGGAGGCGCAGCGTCTTTTCGAGTGTGGACGTCGTTTCCATGGTCAGGTCCTCATGCCTCACCGCGCGCGCGTTCGCGCAGGCGCAGCCAGTTCTTGATGAAGATGTTGGACAGGATGTAGGTGATGGCCCACAGGATGATGAGCAGCGCGGCCGATCGCCCGACATTCGTCGACTGGAAGAAGTTCAGATACGCCTCGACCTGGAACACCGTCAGCGTATTGCCCGGTCCGCCCTGCGTCATCGCATAGATGATGTCGAACTGCTGGATGCTGTCGAGCAGGCGGAACAACGTCGCCGTCAGGATATAGGGTGTCAGCATCGGCAGGGTTATGCGGAAGAAGACGAAGAGCCGCGGCACGCCGTCGAGCGCGGCAGCCTCGAAGGGCTGGGTCGGCAGCGAGCGCAGCCCGGCAAGCAGCAGGATCATGATGAAGGGCGTATAGACCCAGATGTCGACGAGCACGACCGTCAGCAATGCCGTGGATGGCGAGGACGCCCAGCGGAAATCATGCAGTCCGACGAGGCTTGCGAGATAGCTCAGGACGCCGAAACCCGGATTGGTCATCAGCTTCCACATCAGCGCGGCCAGGGCCGGCGCAATCATCAGCGGCAGGAGAAGCATGATCGAGATGAAGTTGTTGACGGTCGACCGGCGCTGCAGAAGAAGCGCGATACCGAGGCCGAGCAGCAATTCGAGCACCACCGTGAAGCCGGCATAGAGCAACGAGACCTTGAGCGTGTTCCAGAATGCGGGATCGCTAAAGAAATTGAGATAGTTCTCACCCCAGTTGAACTGGCGCGCCCAGGGCTGCGACAGCCGGTAGCGCTGGAACGAATAGACGACAGCCGTGAAGAACGGGATGAGGATACCGATGCAGACGAGCAATGCGGGAAGGCTGAGCACATAGGGCAGCGCCTTCTTGCTGATCCGGAAGCCGGAGCGCCTGGATTCGGGTGTTGCCGGGGAAGCCATGACAGGTCTCGTTCGATGGTCCGGCGCGGCGTCACGGTTCGCCGGGGCCAAGCCCCGCGTCCATCCTGCGCCGACCGGTTCTCATGTTCTGGTAATGGAGCCCGGCATGTTGCCGGGCCCCTGCGAGCGATGTGCGGTCTCAGCCGAGGCCGGCTTCCTTGAGCTGCCGGTTGATGCTTTCGGCCAGCTGATCGAGACCCTCGTCCACCGGAACCTGCTTGGCGACCATGCGCTGCAGCGTGGCGGCCCATTCCGTCGTCACGTCGAAGAACAGCGGCTGTGGGGTGAACTTGATCGAGGCGCCCGCGGCCGAAGCGTCGAACATTTCCACATAGCCCGGATACTTCTTGTTCAGCTTCTCGCGGAACGCCTCGTCCTTCCAGATCGAGTTGCGAACCGGATCGACGAAGTCCATCTCCACCGCACCGAAGAGCGCATGTTCCGGACCCGACGCCCATTGCAGGAAGTACCAGGTGGCGTCCTTGTCCTTCGAGAAGTTGGACATGGCGAGCGACCAGATCCAGATGTTCGGCGTGGACTGGGTGGCTTCGGGATTGGCGACGAAGGCGGCATAGCCGAGTTCACCGGCCATCTTGTTGTCGCCGCCGTTCATGAAGTATCCGAGGCAATCGGCGTCGTAGATCATGGCGGATGCGCCGGCGCCGAGATCCGTGCCGACCTGATACCATGTATAGGTCGACCAGTCCTTCGGGCCGCTCTCCTGGATGAGCTGCACGAACTTCTCGTGATAGGCCTTGGAGCCGGCCGTGTTCATGGCAGCCGAAAGCTTGCCGTCGGCATCGACGTTGAGGTCCTTCTCGTTGAAGTTCGCATAGCCGGACAGGAAGCCCGGATGGATCGTCGCCCAGGAACGGGATCCGCGAAGACCGATGCCGTAGATGCCGGGCACGTCCTTCTGCAGCTTGGCGGCAACCGCGATCATGTCGTCAAGGTTCTTCGGAATCTGCACGCCGGCCTTGTCGAACATCGCGCGGTTATACGTGATGTTGTTCTGCTCGAAGGCCCACGGAATGCACCACTGCTTGGCGTCTTCCGATCCCAGCGCGCCGCCGGGCTGGCCATTCCAGGCGCAGGAATTCTTCACGCCCTCGACGAAGTCGCCCCAGTTGTAGTTTGGATTGGTCTTCGTCGGGTCGTTGATCCATTCCTTGAGGTCGGTGATCCACCCCGCCGGGCCATAGGTCCAGGTCATGTAGGCGCCGGTCATGAACGCGTCGTATTCCGATGACCCCGAAGACAGCGCCGCCGTCACCTTGTCGAAATACACATCTTCGGGGAAGACGTCGTAGGTGACCTCGATGCCGGTCAGGTCCTTGAACGCCTTGAGATTGGCGATCATCGCGTCGGCATAGGGGTGTTTGTTGAGCAGCAGCTTCAGCGACTTGCCGGAATGCGCCTTCCAATCGAAATCGGCCGCGAGGGCCCGGGTTGCCATCATGTTGTAGAGCGTGCCGGCAGCCGCCGTGGTCATGCCGGCGGCCGCGATGCCCTTCAAAAGGTCGCGGCGGCCCATCTGTCCGCGCATGAATGCGCCGATAAGATCTTTCTCTTTATCATACATTCTTGTTCTCCTCCGTTGCGGGTACTTCTTGCTTGGACAAGCATGTCACCGGCTACCCAGACCGGTATTCCTCCCACCGGGGCGGACCAGCGCCCTGCCCCGGACCTGTTTTCAGAACGCCCTCACCTGGCGTGTCCCACCAGCGCGGACGCGGTCGCCTCGTCGGTGATGAGGCCGCTGAGCAGCCCGCTCGCCAGAACCGCCTTCATCGCCGGCAACTTGATCCTGCCACCAGAAACCGCCACCATCCGCCGGTCTCGAAGTTGGTCGCGCCCGAGCGTGAAGGTGCGGTCGGACAGCGCCGTCTCGACGGTTCTGCCCTTGGCATCGAAGAAATGACCGAGGATCTCGCCGACGCCTCCCGCGCGCTTGATCTCCTCGAGTTCCCCTTTCTCGATCATGCCGGTCGCCACCAGCGAGGCCTCGCGCTCGACGGTACCGACACCGACCATCAGAAGGTCGGCGCTTGTGGCCAGATCGAAGACATCACGCACGCCACGCTGGCTGAACAGGATGTCGCGATCCTCAACCGAGTTGGCGAAGAACGGCACCGGCATCACATAGGCCTCCGCGCCCGTGCGCTCGGCCAGCCGATGGATGACGTCATGCGGGTTGGCCGAGAACTTGCGGGTAAGGCCGCCCAACAGCGAGACGAAGCGCACGCCGCCCGTCGTGGTGCGGGGCAGGTATTCGACACAGGCAGCCAGTGTCCTGCCGTGTCCCATGCCGATCAGCATATCGCCGCCGCGCTCGATCTCGCGCTTGAGAAACTGTGCGCCTGCAATGCCGAGCGCCTTCAGCGGCAAAGCGTCCTGATCGAAATCGGGAACGACTTCGCAATAGTCCAGGCGATAGCGTTCGATCAGCGCCTGCTCCAGCTCCACGCATTCCGACACTTCGCCATCGATATAGACTTTGACCAGCCCATCCTGGTTGGCCTTCGTGATCAACCGGTGCGCCTTCAGCGATGTGAGGCCGAGCCGTTTGGCGACTTCCGACTGCGTCAGGCCGCCCGCATAGTGCAGCCACGCCGCGCGCGCCGCCATGCTCGCCTCGTCATCCCGAAGGGATCCGCCACCGCCCGCTGCCATGCCTCCACCCTGGTCTGATAATTTTTGCTTTTCTTGAAATAATTTTCAGGCGAAAATTTTCACGACGCGTGGACAGTGTCAAGCAGATTGCATTCCGCGAATGCGAAGCGTGAGAAGCGAAATCGCGCGATAATTGGGCAGAAGCCGTCGCTAAACGCATGAACAATTCGTGAATTCAGCGACTTGCCGCAGCGCGAACACTGTGTGCACTGCAAGGTATTTTCTGCGCGACATTGAACAGCGCGGACCTATCACGCAGCGATGAGCAAGCCTCGCGAATTATGGCGATGTCGAAACCGTTGTTGTAGGCAAAGGTGCACCACGGCGATGCAATCATCGGAACGGCGGATGAGCTCAGATGCCGTCGTTATACAGGAGGTCAGGCATGTTCAACCACGCGCCGCGGAGAGCCATTGCGCTCACGGTCATGCTCATGGCGGGCAGCGCCGGGGCATCGGACGCCGATCTCACGATCGAGGTCGGTGGCGCATTGTTCGAACACGGCGGCGTAGTGACCATTTATCCGATCCCTGTGCCGCCGGAGGAGCTGCCCGTGCAGGATGGCAAAGCCGCCGGCCGGGTTACGGTCACATCGCGCTATGCCGAGGTGCAGCTGAAATATCCCAAGGACGGCAAGTACGTCTTCCGGTTCCTGAGCCCGGAAGGGGCCGCAGATGATCAGAAGCTCGGCACGCAGGCGCTCTCCGTCATCGGCACCGATATGGAAGACCGCGGCCCGCAGATGACCGTCGGCTTCAAGGATGCCTACTCGTCCGGCGGACAGGTCATCCGCGTGCTGCCCCGCGCCGAACATGCCGGGGAAAGCGACGCGGCACGGACAAATGCCCGTTGGGGGAAAGTGGAAGGCAAGGACGCGTTGCCACCGGCGGACGAACGCGGCGCCCGCTCCCTGGCGGCAATCCTTCGCTACGGCGGCTCCGATTTCACGTTCCATTGCGTCGGTGACACGAGCGTGCAGGTCTGCACGATCCCGCAGAACCAGTGGCCGACGCTCGACATGCGCTGGTGGCGCGATATCGCGGAAGCCCGGCTCGAACGGCTGGATTACCACGCGCTGCGGCGCTGCTACGACAGTTCATGGCTGGGCGGCGGCACCTGTGATCCAGATCCAAAATCCAACGAGCCGGCCTATTTCCGCAAGTGAACTCGCCCGATCGAACGGCTCTCAGGCAAGCCCGCGGTGTGGAGGCAGGCTCGGCTCTCAAACGTGCCGCTCTTGGTCGACCTTTTGATTTTTGCTCTATATCTGCTGTCCCGGAATACAGGTCCGATCACGTCGTCAGGCGTGCGGGCCGTCAGCAGTGGATGCCAGCATCATGTTCAAGCCGTTCGTCATCAACCCGCCCGTCTTCTTCGGATCGCTCGCGATCATCGGACTGTTCCTGGCTGTCGGCATTGTGTTTCCATCGCAGGCTGAGGACATATTCAGAAGCCTTCAGGCACAGATCCTGTCAGGCTTCGGCTGGCTGTACCTTCTTGCCGTCGGGGTCATTCTCGCCTCCATGCTGCTCTTGTGTTTCAGCCGGTATGGCGACCTGAAGCTCGGCCCCGACGATTCGACGCCGGATTTCAGCTTCCTGTCGTGGATCGCCATGCTGTTCGCTGCCGGCATGGGCATCGGTCTGATGTTCTACGGCGTGGGCGAGCCGATGACCCACTATCTCGCGCCGCCGACCGCCGAACCGCGTTCGATCGCCGCTGTTCGTGAGGCCATGTCCGTCACCTTCCTGCATTGGGGCATTCATGCATGGGCGGTCTACGCGGTGGTCGGCTTGTCCCTCGCCTATTTCGGCTATCGCTATAACCTGCCGCTCACCATTCGATCCGGCCTCTATCCACTGCTGAAAGAACGCATCAACGGCCCGATCGGCCATGCGGTGGATATCTTCGCCATTGTCGGGACCATCTTCGGTCTCGCCACGTCCATGGGTGCCGGCGTGACGCAGATCAATTCCGGCCTCAACTTCGTGCTGGGCGTGCCCATCGCGCCTGCCGTGCAACTGCTCATCATCACCTTTGTCACCGGCCTCGCCACGGTGTCGGTCCTGACCGGGCTCGACAAGGGCGTCCGTATCCTCTCGGAGCTCAACCTGCTGGTGGCGATCCTCCTGATGATGTTCGTTCTCGTAGTGGGTCCGACGACCGAACTGCTGCGCGACTTCGTCCAGAATCTCGGCCTGTATCTCGATGGCCTCGTGCTTCGAACTTTCAACATATACGCCTACAACCCGACGCCGTGGATCGACGCCTGGACGCTCTTCTACTGGGCCTGGTGGATCTCCTGGTCGCCCTTCGTGGGCATGTTCATCGCCCGCATTTCGCGCGGGCGGACCGTCCGCGGCTTCATCACGGCCGTGCTCTTCATACCGGCCGGCTTCACCTTCATCTGGATGACGGTGTTCGGCAACACCGCCATTTCCATCGACAATGGCGTCGCCGCCGGCGCGCTTGGACAGGCGATCGTCAACGATCTTTCGGTCGGGCTCTTCGAGTTCTTCACCTACCTGCCCTTCACGGCCGTGACCTCGACACTCGCCATTCTCCTGGTGGCAATCTTCTTCGTCACATCGGCGGATTCGGGATCGCTTGTCGTCGATGCCATCGCGGCCGGCGGGGAAACCGAAACGACGACGCTGCAGCGCGTGTTCTGGTGCGCCTTTTCCGGCATCGTCGCCGCCGTGCTGCTGCTTGCGGGAGGGTTGTCGGCCCTTCAATCGGTCACGATCGCGAGCGCGTTGCCCTTCGTGATCGTCATGCTGGCGCTGCTGTGGTCTCTCCTGGCGGGCATGCGCGCCGACATGGCACAACAATGGGCAGGCCGATCCGCGGGCGGCGGCATGCCCGCCTATCCGGCTGCAGGGGTCTCCTGGCAGCGACGCCTGGGGCACATGCTGCGTGCGCCGCGCGAAGGCGAGGTCAGGGCCTTCATCACGACCCAGGTCCGTGCGGCACTGGAACAGGTTGCCAAGGAGCTCTCGGCTCGTGGGCGCCCGACTCATGTCGAAGAGGGCGAAAACGGCGCCATCGCCCTGCGGTGCCAATCCGAAGGCGTGCGCGACTTCGTTTACGGCGTCGCCGTCGCCAGCCATCCGCTTGCCGTCCTGTCGCCGATGGCCGCCGGCAAACCGGAAATGCGCTTCGAAGCACGCACCTATTTTTCCAGCGGCAGCCGTGGCTACGACGTCATGGGCATGGAACGAGACCAGATCATCGCCGATGTCCTGGGCCAGTTCGAGCGCTATCTCAGCCTCGTCCAGCTACCCGACGCGCAACTGGTCCACGGCGCGCCTGAACACGCGGGGACCTGACGCTGGACGCCCACCCTCGAACGGGCGTGACGTCGCTTCGCATTTAGCGATCACGCCTCATGGAACATCGAACGATTCAATGAGTTTGGCCACCATGCTGCGGGCCGTCGCCCGCGCTTCACAGGAGGTCTCTAAAATGGGTCGTGGTATTCTTCTCTGGCTTCTGGGTATTCCCCTGCCGCTCGTCATTCTGCTTGTCCTGTTTCTGCGATAGGAGGCGGACATGGCGCTTTACAGTTCGGATGTTTCCGACGTCGGTGTCGAATCCGGCCGGCCGGCCCTCGCATGGGGGCCGGTGATCGGGGGCGCGGTCGCAGCCGCCGCCGCCACGATCATTCTGCTTCTCCTCGGCTCCGGCGTGGGCCTGACGATGGTGTCTCCATGGTCAGGTGACAGCGCCTCCCTCGCCACGGTGGGCGTCACGGCGGCGATCTGGTTCGTCGTCGTCCAGTGGCTCTCTTCCGCACTCGGCGGCTATCTCACGGGACGCCTGCGGACCAAGTGGGCCAATGTTCACACGGACGAGGTGTTCTTCCGTGACACGGCCCACGGCTTTCTGAGCTGGGCGCTCGCAACGGTTGTCGTCGTCGGCATGGCTGGCTCGGCTTTCACCGGGCTCGCCGGCGCAGGTGTCCAGGCGGCATCATCCGCCGCTGCGACCGCGACGGTCGCGGGCACGGCAGCCGCGGCAAACAGCGACGCTGCCACGCCTGACGCGGCGACGGGCTATTTCACGGATATCCTGCTGCGTCCGCAGGACGTCGCCAGCCGCGCCCAGACGGACGACGCGTCGGCGGCAGCCGAGATCTCGCGCATTCTGATGCGTGGCGCCGTCAATGACGGCGTGCCGGAGGCCGACCGGGCCTATATCTCGTCCATCGTCGCTTCGCGCGCCGGCATTTCGCCGGAAGAAGCCCGCGCACGCGTCGATCAGGTCCTGACCCAGATCGAGGATGCAAAGAACGCTGCCCTCAAGGCGGCCGACGATGCACGCAAGTCCGCGGCCACGGCTGCCATGCTTGGTGCGCTGTCTTTGCTGGTCGGTGCCTTCATCGCCTCTGCCGCCGCCGCCCTCGGCGGACGCCAGCGCGACGATGACGAAGCAGCGGTGATCGTTGAACGTTGATTACCGTAGAAGCCGCCCGTTGGGCGGCTTCTCGCCTTCTGCGGGTTGGTCGCCAGCGGCGCGGTCGATTTTATTTTCAGCCTGAGGAACATCGCTTCAGTTCCATGGTTCAAACCTCGTCTCTCAAACTAGAACGGATACTCTCATGGCCACGGAAAAAACTTTGAACGACCTTTTCCTTGATACCCTCAAGGACATCTACTTCGCTGAAAAGCAGATCCTCAAGGCCCTGCCGAAGATGGCGCGTGCGGCTCAGTCGGAAGAAGGCAAGGCCGGCTTCCTGCAGCATCGCGACGAGACACAGGGCCAGATCGAGCGCCTTGAACAGGTATTCGAACTGCTCGGCAAATCGGCGCGCGGCAAGACCTGCGAAGCGATCCAGGGCATTATCGCGGAAGGCGAGGAGATCATGGAAGAATACAAGGGCACGGCTGCCCTCGATGCTGGTCTGATCTCCTCCGCGCAGGCGGTCGAGCATTACGAGATCGCGCGCTACGGCACCCTCAAGGCCTGGGCGAAACAGCTCGGCTTGAAGGATGCCATCCCGCTGCTCGACGCCAATCTCCAGGAAGAGATCGCCACCGACCAGAAGCTGACCGCGCTCGGAGAATCCTCGGCAAACGCCAAAGGTTCCATGAAGAAAGCCAGCTAGACCGTCAGCACGAACAATCAGGCCGCCCTCAAGGGCGGCCTCTTTGCTTCCGGGCCCTCGTTGCCCATCGACTTGTTGAGAGGGAGCCAGATCCATGGCCAAGAAAACAACTGCCCCGTCGCAGCGCCGTGCGGCCGATACCGCCACCATCCACGATGTGAAGCTGCAAAGGGGGGAAGGCGGCGAACTTCACCAGACTGCTGATGACGGCGACGCGCCGATCCTGACCACCGCCCAGGGCGGACCTGTCGCTGACGACCAGAACTCCCTGCGCGTCGGCCCGCGGGGTCCGCTCGTCATCGACGATTTCCATTTCCGCGAGAAACTTTTCCACTTCGACCACGAGCGCATTCCCGAGCGTGTCGTTCATGCCCGCGGCTATGGGGCGCACGGCTTCTTCGAAACCTACGCATCGCTTGCCGCCTATACCAAGGCCGATCTATTCCAGCGGCCCGGCGAGCGGACGCCAGCCTTTGTCCGGTTCTCGACGGTTGCCGGCAACAAGGGCTCGGCAGACCTTGCACGCGATGTTCGCGGCTTCGCCGTCAAGCTCTATACCCAGGAAGGCAACTGGGACCTCGTCGGCAACAACATCCCGGTTTTCTTCATCCAGGATGCAATCAAGTTCCCTGACCTCATCCACGCCGCCAAGCAGGAGCCCGATCGGGCCTTCCCGCAGGCGCAGACGGCGCATGACACCTTCTGGGATTTCATCAGCCTGACTCCGGAGAGCATGAACATGGTCATGTGGATCATGTCGGACCGGACCATTCCGCGCTCGTTCCGCTTCATGGAAGGCTTCGGTGTCCACACCTTCCGCTTCGTCAACGCCAAGGACGAATCGACCTTCGTGAAGTTTCATTGGAAGCCGAAGCTGGGGCTGCAATCGGTCGCCTGGAACGAAGCAGTCAAAATCAATGGTGCCGATCCCGATTTTCACCGTCGCGACCTCTGGCAGGCGATCCAGTCGGGCAATTTCCCGGAATGGGAATTGCAGGTCCAGCTGTTCGACCAGGATTTCGCCGACAGCTTCGACTTCGACGTACTCGACCCGACGAAGATCATCCCCGAGGAAATCCTCAAGCCGCAGCCTGTCGGGCGGCTGGTGCTCGATCGCATGCCGGACAACTTCTTCGCCGAGACCGAACAGGTCGCCTTCATGACGCAGAACGTGCCGCCGGGCATCGATTTCAGCAACGATCCGCTGCTGCAAGGTCGGAACTTCTCCTATCTCGACACCCAGCTGAAGCGCCTGGGAAGCCCGAACTTCACACACCTGCCGATCAATGCGCCCAAGTGTCCGTTCGCGCATTTCCAGCAGGACGGCCACATGGCGATGCGAAATCCGGTTGGCCGGGCGAACTACCAGCCGAATTCGTTCAACGAGGGACCGCGCGAATCCCCCATGCGCGGCCATCGCCCCTACCCCGTCGAGGAACAAGGCATCAAGGCGCGCTTGCGTCCCGGGAGCTTTGCCGACCACTACAGCCAGGCCCGGCAGTTCTATCTCAGCCAGACTCCGCCCGAGCAGCGCCATATCGCAGCCGCGCTCACCTTCGAGCTGAGCAAAGTCGAAACGCCCGTCATCCGCGAGCGTATGGTCTCGCATCTCCTCAATATCGATGAGACGCTGGCAGCGACGGTCGCCCAGAAACTCGGCTTCCAGTCGATGCCCAAGCCCGCCGACGCGGCGGTACCGACGCGCCAGGATCTCGAACCGTCGCCGGCACTCAGCATCGTCGAGAAGGGCCCCAAGCGGTTCGAAGGCCGCAAGCTCGGCATCGTCGTCACCGACGGCGTGGACGCCAAACTGCTGAAGGGCATGATGGCGGCGGTGGAAAAGGAAAAAGCCGTCTGTGAACTGATCGCTCCGAAGGTCGGTGGCGTGACGGCGTCGGACGGATCATGGGTGGAGGCACATCACATGATCGATGGCGGACCGTCCGTCCTGTTCGATGCCGTCGCACTCCTGACGTCCGCAGAGGCCATCGACGACCTTGTGATGGAAGCGGCCGCTCGTGACTTCGTCGCGGATGCTTTCCAGCACTGCAAGTTCATCGGCTATGACGCATCGGCGGCCAAACTGCTGGAAAAAGCGGGGATCGGCGATACCCTCGACGAAGGCGTCATCATGCTTCCGGGCGAGGACGGCCTGGCAGGCTTCGTTTCCGAACTCGGCAAGCTGCGTGTCTGGGGACGTGAACCCTCGGTCAAGCTCGGCAAGGCGTCACCGCCAATCAAGTAGATCGACATCGGGCGCGGCAGAAATGCCGCGCCTCTTCTCTGTTCGTAAGCCAGGCGAAATCACGCGTGTTGCGGGGCGCAGAAAATCCGGTCGGAATGCCCCGGCACGGTCCATGGCCTGCTGGCTCCCCCCAGGCTTTCGCCGACCGCCAACCCGGCCTGGATGGCATCCTCGTGAAAACCCGATCCGAAGTACGAGCCGCAGAACCAGGTGTTGCCTTCGCCTTGGAGTGACCAGAGCTGCTTCTGCGCGGCAAGGGTGGCGGCGTTGAAAAGGGGATGCTGATAAAGTCCCCGCCAGATGACCTTGTCCTCGGCCGGCGCATGGAGCGGGCTGAGCGTCACGAAGAATGGACGCTCATCGGAAATACCCTGTAGCCTGTTCATCCAGTACGTCACGCAGGGCTTGCGGGGCGCGGTACCATCGCGCCCGGACTTCGCCAGATAATTCCAGCTCGCCCAGACGCGGCGCCGGCTCGGCATGAGGCTTTCGTCCCGGTGCAGGACGGTTTCGTTGTCGCCGTAGGCGAAGGCGCCCAGCAGATCGGACTCCCGTTGCGAGCGATCGGCCAGCATGCCGAGCGCCTGGTCGGCGTGAGCGCCGATCACGACATGATCGAACCATTCGGGCTCGGCACCCGGCGTGGAAATCTCCACGGCACCGTTCACCCGGCGGATCGACTTCACCGGCGCATTGGTGCGGATGCGATCGCGGAACGGAGCGATCAGCCGTTCGACATAGGCACGGCTGCCACCATCGACGGTGCGCCAGACCGGCCGACGCGCGAATTTCAGAAGACCATGGTTTTCGCAGAAACGCACGAAGGAAAGAGCCGGATAATTGCCGATCTCCAGCGCCGGCGTCGACCAGATAGCGGCCGCCATCGGATAGAGATGATCCTCACGAAAGGCGCGGCCGAAGCCCGCACTGTCGAGATAATCGTTGAGGCTCGCGGACGGATCGAGATTTCTCACACCGCTCGGCGCCTGCCGATAAAAGCGCACGAGATCGCGCAGCATCGACCAGAAACGCGGGCTTGCCAGATTGCTGCGCTGCGCGAAAAGGCCGGCAAGGTTTGTCCCCGCATATTCGAGCTGCCCCCCATCCATGGAAACGGCGAAGGACATGTCCGATGCCCGGGTGGGCACGTCGAGATGCGCAAACAGCGCCGTGAGGTTGGGATACGTCGCCTCGTTATAGACGATGAAGCCGGTGTCGACGGGGACGCCGCCCGCCTCTACAGTATGCGAATGGCCGCCCACGCGATTGTCAGCCTCGAAAACCGTTACCTCATGGCGCTGCGACAGAAGCCATGCAGCGGAAAGACCGGCAATGCCCGTGCCCACCACCGCAATTTTAAGGGGACGGTCCGATTGAGGAAAATGGCGCATGACAATCCTTCTGCGGCTACCGAACTCATGAGAAACTAATAGAGCTCTTTACGAGCACGGGCTTCTGACGGATCACTGCCGGAAACCTATTTCGTCCGGTGTGATCCACTCCGGAAAACGCCGCGTAGAAGGACCCATGAATGAAGTTTCGAGCCCCGTTGAGATTGATCACAAACCCATTGTGCCGACAGGCCGGCGGCTTGCCGTGGTAAGTTCAAGGGATACACAACAAACACCGTCGCCCGACGCGCTCGTGGAAATGATGATGCAGGTCGCCCAAGGCCGGGACCGCCAGGCCTTCGCGTTGCTCTTCCGTTATTTCGGCCCGAGGCTGAAGACGTTCTTCCTGCGCTGGACGATCTCTTCCAGTGTGGCGGAGGATCTTGTGCAGGAAACGATGCTGACGGTCTGGCGCAAAGCTACCTATTTCAATGCGGAGCGGGCGGGCGTCGCGACCTGGATTTTTACCGTCGCGCGCAACATTCGCATCGATCATCTGCGCCGGCAGCGTGATCCATCGGCGCTGCCGCCAGACCCCGAAGACGGACCTGAGACGATCGAGGACGAATTGCTCGGAGCCGAGCGCGACGCGCAGGTGCGCCGGGCGTTGACGGCTCTCTCACCGGAGCAGCAGACGATCATCCGGCTTTCCTACTTCAGCGAGAAATCGCAGACCGAAATCGCCGATGAGCTGGGTATCCCCCTCGGCACCGTGAAATCTAGAACACGCCTGGCAATGAATCGCCTGCGCGCGCTGCTGGAAGACAAATCATGACCACCACACATCACGCAACCGACGAAACTCTGATGCGCTTTGCCGCCGGCACGCTTGCCGCGGGACCAGCCATCGTGGTCGAGGCGCATCTGGCGAGCTGCCCGGCCTGTCGCGCCCGCATCGGCACGTTCGAGGCGCTCGGCGGCGCCGTCCTGGAAGATATGGCCCCCACCCCGCTTTCGGCGAAAGCATTGAACGACACGCTCGCCATGCTCGATGACGAGGAGGACGCAGCGGCGATCGCACAGCCGCCACTCGCACCCATGGAAATCGAGGGTATCCGCCTGCCGGACGCTTTGCGCGGCTGCGATATCGGACGCTGGCGCTGGATCGGTCCCGGCATGAAGATGAGCCGCGTCGGCGTTCCGCAGGATCCCGACGCCAACCTCATCCTGCTAAAAGTCGGCCCCGGTCGCGCGCTTCCCGATCATGGCCATGTCGGTACGGAGTTCACCTACATCGTCTCCGGTTCGTTCTCCGACAAGTTCGGAACGTTTCGTCCCGGCGACCTCGCCGAGATGGACGACGACGTCGAGCACCAACCCGTGGTCGACCCTGATGGCGAATGCATCTGCCTTGCAGCCATGGAGGGCAAGATGCGTTTCAAGAATGTCATCGGCCGCATGTTGCAGCCGATTTTCGGGATCTGAATCATGACGGCGGCGGTGCTTTTCCTTCTCCTGGCTGCCGCTGCCGCGCTCGTGATGACCGCTGTGTGGTTTGCCGTCGTCAAGGGGGCGGCATCCGGCTGGGTGGATGCGGTCTGGTCGTTCCTTGTCGGCGCTGCCGGCGTTACGGCAGCACTCGCGCCCGTTGATGGCTGGGAAGGCGACTGGCAGCGCCGGCTCCTCATCGCCGCGGCCGCCGGGCTCTGGTCCTGTCGGCTGGGCATCCATATCCTGCGGCGCACTTTGCAAGGCGGTGAAGATCCGCGTTATGCCCGATTGCGTGAGGAATGGGGGAAAAGCTGGCGCTTTCGCCTGTTTCTCTTCCTGCAGATCCAGGCCGCAGCAGCCCTTCTCCTGGCCGCGACCATCTTCATTGCAGCGAGAAACCCGGCAGAGGGGCTGCACTGGAGCGATATTGCCGGCATCGCCATCCTCGCCATGGCCGTGATCGGTGAGGGTATCGCCGACGCGCAGCTGTCACGGTTCCGCGGCAGGTCCACCAACGAGGGGAAGGTCTGTGACGAGGGGCTGTGGAGCCTTTCCCGTCACCCCAACTACTTCTTCCAGTGGCTCGGCTGGTGCGGATATGCGGTCATCGCCATCGGCCCGGCTGGCGCGTGGAGCTGGGGCTGGGTGGCACTCGCCGGTCCGGCCTTCATGTACTGGCTGCTCGTGCATGTCTCGGGAATTCCGCCGCTCGAAGCTCACATGATGCGCTCGCGGGGCGCTGCCTTCACCGCCTATGCCGATCGCGTCAATGCGTTCTGGCCCGGGCTGCCAAACAGGGAGAAGACGTCATGAACCTTGCCGTTACCGCCATCACTGCCGCCGAGCGTTTGCCCGTTCCCGACCCTGCCCTTCGCTTCGGCATCAGCCGGCTGGTCGGCCGCACGCGACGCCTGCTGGCTGAGACCGGTGGCCCGACCGATCACGACTTTGCCCGTTCGATGACCGATTGGCCGATAGCCGTTCACACCGATGAAGCGAATTCCCAGCATTACGAACTGCCGGCGGCATTCTTCGCGCTGACGCTCGGTCCGCGCCGAAAATACTCCTCCTGCCTCTATTCCTCGCCCAACACCACGCTGGCGCAGGCGGAGATTGCGGCGCTTGAAGAAACCTGCGGCCATTCGGACGTTGCCGACGGGCAGGACATTCTGGAACTGGGATGCGGCTGGGGCTCGCTTTCCCTCTTCATGGCCGAGCGCTACCCTGCCGCCCGCATCGTCTGCGTTTCGAACTCGGCCTCGCAACGCGCCCATATCGAGGCGCAGGCTGCCGCGCGCGGTCTCGGCAACCTCTCGGTGGTCACCGCCGACATGAATGTCTTTTCTCCCGAAGGCACTTTCGACCGGATCGTTTCGGTCGAGATGTTCGAGCACATGTCCAACTGGAAGTCTCTTCTGGACCGGGCGCGCGGCTGGATCCGCGACGACGGCCGGCTTTTCCTGCATGTCTTCTCGCACCGCAAGATCGCCTACCGTTTCGACCATTCCGACAAGGCGGACTGGATCGCTCAATATTTCTTCACCGGCGGTGTCATGCCAAGCCACGGTCTCGTGCGGGAGTTCAGCGACAGCTTCATCGTCGAAAAGGACTGGCGCTGGAACGGCAAGCACTACGAGCGCACTGCGCTGGACTGGCTCGATAATTTCGACAAGAACCGAGACGAGATCCGAACCATTTTCAATGCGACCTATGGGCCTGATGCCACGCTCTGGATGCGGCGCTGGCGACTGTTCTTCCTCGCCACGGCGGGGCTCTTCGGCCACGCCAATGGCGAGGAATGGGGTGTCAGCCACTATCGCCTCCGCCCCGCCGGCACAGGACGGTGATCTCTCTTATTGCAAAGGCAGCCGAGATGGTTCGGGCCTATGCCCGCCATCCCGACCCCCGCGTCGCTGCCGCGAACGTGATCGCGTTGCTGGTAGCCTCGAACCAGCCCTTCTATCCGCTTTATCTTTTCTGGCTGGTCAGTGACGACATCACCGCGGCGTGGTTCACATTCCTCTCCACGCCCTTCTTCCTCGCCGTGCCCGCCGTTTCACGCCGGAACGGCGCGGCCGGCCGGGCGCTCCTTCCGTTGGCGGGCATCGGGAATACGGTGCTTTCTGCCTGGCTTTTCGGCACCGCCTCAGCGGTCGAGATCTTTCTCATCCCCTGCGGGGTCATCGCATTGTTGCTGTTTCGCCCTTGTGAGCGTCTGGCCGCGCTGGCGATCGCCGCACTTGCTTTCGGCGTGTTTCTCTTGCTGCATGATGGCTATGGACCACCGCTCGCCGTCTACGATGCGGTTGAGTATGCCGCGCTGGCCCGCCTCAATCTCCTAAGCGCCAGCACGCTGACAGCCTTTGTCGCTCTGCTGTTCTCCGGCATACTGGCCGAGGCGGAACAATCACCCAACGCGGCTGGCGACGAGAAAACCGGCTGACGCGCCAACGACGGTCACGAAGGCACCCCAGGGAATGTCGGCAAGGGTTACGGCAAGCGGCCAATCCTTCAGCGTCGCCTGGTTGGTCAGGTCGTAGGTCGCATAGGCCACAAGCCCGAGCACCGCGCCATTCAGCGCAGCCTTGGCGAGGCCACCACCATCGAGTGCGGGCATCACGGCAAAGAAGACGATGCCGGCGACATAGATCAGATAGAAAACGATGGCCGGCGCCAGATGAAACTGCGGTGCGAGCTTATCGCCCATCAGCGGCCTGTATAGCATGTCCGCCATGGTCGACAGCCAGATGGCATCGACGATCAGGAATGCAATGCCGGTCGCCAGGTAAGCCGTTGCGATCGTTTTCATGGCGGTGTCTCCTGCGGTTTCCTCGTCTCTGACTACGCCATCCCGACTTCGGCGGATCACCGAAAGTGAACCGATTGGCGCGCACTTGCGTATTTCAAGCAAAGGCAAGGAGGATGGATCGATGAGAATAGCCGTTCTGACTGCATGCGCCGCCTTGATGTCGACCACCGCTGTGTCCTACGCGCAGCAATCTGCCGATCCCAGCGGCGTATGGCTGCGCGACGATGGCAATGCGCGCGTGCGCATCGCGCCCTGCGGCAACAACATCTGTGCCACCAATCTGTGGATTGGCGATACCAGCAAGGGTGAAGAGGCAGGAGACCGGCTGGTCATGTCGCTCAAGCCGAAATCGGCGAACACACTCGCCGGTACCGCCTATGATGCCAAACGCGACCGAACATATGCGATCACGGTGCAGGTCTCAGGCAAATCGCTTGTCACCCGCGGCTGCATCCTGGGCGGTGTGTTGTGCAAGAATGTCCACTGGCAATCGGCGCCGTAAAGGCTCGGCCAAGAGGAAAAAGATGAGGCAAGACCGCATTACCAGCATGGCCGAGAACGGACCGGCGCCGACGGCGGCGGGCACGCTTTATCCCGGTAAGGTCATGCACCAGCGGCTCAAACCGTTCGGACACCGTTTCAGCTACAGCGTCTTCTCCCTGCTGGTCGATATCGACCGTCTCGATGCGCTTTCCCGGAGCACCCGCCTCCTCGCCGTGAACAAACCGGGCATTCTTTCTTTCCGCGAAAGCGATCACGTCGAGGAAAAGGGTGAGACGCTGCGCATGTTCGCAGACCGCCTGCTGGCGCGTGCCGGGCTCGACAAGCCGGCGGCGCGTGTGTTGCTGCTCGCCTATCCGCGCATGTTCGGGTATGTCTTCAACCCTCTCTCCACCTATTTCGCCTATGATGCACACGAACGGCTGGTCGCAATCATCTACGCCGTGCGCAACACCTTCGGCGAGCGGCACAGCTATGTCGCGCCGGTGCTCGAGGATGAGAAAAGCCCTGCCGGCATCCGCCAGTCCCGAACCAAGATCTTCCACGTCTCGCCCTTCATGGACATGGGACTGCGCTACCACTTCCGCGTCCTGCCGCCCGGAAAAGCGCTGCGCATACGCATCCATGAAACCGCGGGCAAGGAGCCGGTCCTGGCCGCCACGTTCCATGCGCAGGCCGCGCCGCTGACCGACGCCAACCTCGCGCGATACCTCCTGCGCTTTCCCTTCATGACACTGAAGGTAATGGCCGGTATTCACTGGGAGGCGCTCAAGCTCTGGCTCAAAGGCGCGCGTTTTCGCACCAGCCCGCCTCCCCCCGAGACGGCGAGCTATCGGGATGCCACATGACGGTATTACGCCCTGCCAAGCGCATGTTGTACTGGTGGACTACGCCTTCATTCGACGCTCCTCCCGGAGGCCATGGAGGTTCAGGTGGGCGATGATCTCGTCCAGCCGATAAGGCTTGGGGATGAAAGTCTCGCCGGGCTCCAGATCTGCATCTGTGGGATGGCGTCCGCCGGATGCGACGATGACGCCCACACGGTTATCGTGGTGCCGAACGAAGCGCACGAGATCGAACCCGTTGAGCCCCCCCGGCATATCCACATCCGTTATCAGAAAATCGATAGGGTGCGTGCCGAAGGCTGCAACGGCCTCAAGCACGCTTGACGCCTCGATGACGTCATGCCCCTCATCCAGAAGGGCATCGGCCAGGGCCATGCGGATCAGCGTTTCGTCTTCCACGACGAGCACGGTTAGATGGGGCATGCTGAGACCTCCGTACTTCGGTTACGCGTTCAACGCGGTCTCCCCACAATCAGTCGGCCCCTGGAAAAGAGTTTTCTCCAACAAACTTAATAAAATGAGAATAAAAATTTAAGCGATGCTCAACCCCGTCGGGCTGTCATGAACCGCCTTCGAGTTTGCTTGGCCGGCTAAAAGGCATGTCTACGTCCGAAACCGCGCGGATCGATACGACCGGAACAGCGCTATTTCATGTCGATACAGTGCTTTAGCAGCTTTGTTGCATGTTCGATTTCATCTTCGTTCGAGGCGGCGAAGCCGACGAGGAGCGCTTTGCGCGGTGATGTTCGATCCGCATAGTAGTAGGATAGTTGCTCGACCCCGAGATTGTGCTGACGGCACCGGATCAGAACTGCATTCTCGTCAATGGATTGATCCTTGAAGTAGCACAGGTTGTAGAAGCCTGATGCAAATTCCGGCGGCTCGAAAATGTCGGAGAAGTCCGATCTCAGGATCTGCAGCAGACGGGTCTGGCGCTTAGCATAGATCCGCCGCATGCGATGAAGATGCCGCGTATAGTGACCATCCTCGATAAGACGGCCGACGATCTGTTCGGTGAACTGCGGCAACGCCCTGTAGCGGACCTGGATCAGCCGGCGGCACCGCTCCGCCAACGCCCGCGGCATGATCATGTAACCGACGCGCAGCGATTGCAGCAGCGTCATACTGAAGGCGCCGACATAGATAACCTGCCCGGCCTGATCCAGGGCCTTGAGCGGCGGGATGGGTCCGCCGCGGTATCGGAATTCGCTTCCCAGGTCGTCCTCGATGATCAAGGTGTCACGGTCGGCGGCCCAATGCAGCATCTCCAGTTTGCGTTTCAGGGGCATGGCGACCGTCATCGGTTGCTGCTTGGCCGCGGTGACGAAGGCAAGCTTGACATCACGATGTGCGGCCGTCTCTGGATTTGGCCCTGATACATCGACATGCATTGGGACGATATTGCAGCCAGCGGACTGGAAAATCGACCGGATGGCCGCCATTCCCGGTTCCTCAAACGCAACCGTATCTCCGGGGTTCAGCAGCAGTTCGGCAAGAAGCGTCACGGCGTGGTGCCCACCCAGCGTGGTGACCACTTCCTCCGGTTCGCAGCGGATACCGCGGCTTACCGCGATATGGCGGGCAATCTGCTCTTCGAGCAGAGAGGGTTGAAAGATTTCCCGATAGTTGACGATGCGGAAATCCCCCTCCGCATAAACTTCCCTCGTCAGCCGCGACCAGATGTCCACCGGAAACAGCCGGTGATCGGGGCTTGCCATATGGAGGTGCTGGGAGCCGTCGTTCAGCGTCAGTGAAGTGCGCCATGTCAGCGCCTGTCCGCGCCGCGACAGCATTTTTTCAAAGCGTCCGGTAGCAGCATCGTCTGGCTGCCTCCCCAAACCCGCTCCGGCCTCCTGCCGCCTCGGGACGGTTTCCACATAGGTGCCGCTACCCCTCGCGGAGTGGAGATACCCTTCCGCGGCAAGTTGATCGAGTGCCGTGACCACGGTGAAGCGAGAGACGCCGAGGCTTTCTGACAGGACGCGTGATGATGGAATGCGTGTTCCCCCGGCAATTGCGCCCGAAAGAATCATTTCCCGCAGCCCATCATAAAGCTGGAGATAGAGAGGTCGAGCGCCCTGGCCATCAAGCATGAGCCCGTCCAGACTAAAACCATCAATTGTTCGGCCCATGCCAGCACTCCACGCAGACGTGCCGGCCCGAAAGTGGACTGGTCATTCTTGCGATTTCTGGACATATACACGGTAATCTTGCCGTTTAGTATCCGCCCCGAAAACGATCGGCCGCGCGGCACGCGCACCGCTGTATCAGGGGAAAAAGCGATGGATGAACTGACCTATCTTTCCGAGCTCGTCGCAAAGGGCCGGATGTCGCGGCGCGATTTTCTCGGCCGCAGCGCGGTGCTCGGCCTGGGCCTCGCCGCGGCAGGATCCTTGCTGTCCACGGCGGCACGCGCGGAAGGCCCGGTGCGCGGCGGCACGATCAAGGTCGGCATGCAGGGTGGCGCTTCGACGGACAGCCTCGACCCCGGCCTGGCGACAAACCAGGTGAGCGCCATGGTGAACCATCTGTGGGGCGAAACCCTCGTTTGGCTGGCGCCGGACGGCTCGCCCGTCCCGGTGCTGGCTGAAGAATGGACGGCCTCCGCCGATGCCAGGACCTGGACCTTCAAGATCCGGAAAAACGTGCAGTTCCACGATGGCAAGACGCTGACGCCCGATGACGTCGTTGCAACGATCGAACGGCATTCGGACGAGAGCGCCAAGTCCGGCGCGCTCGGCGTTCTCAAGGGTATCCAGACCATCAAGGCGGACGGCGATGCCGTCGTCATCACGCTCAGCGAAGCCAATGCCGATATGCCCTTCCTGATGAACGACTATCATCTGGTCATCCAGCCGAATGGCGGAAAGGACAATCCGGAGGCCGCGATCGGAACCGGGCCTTACAGACTGGCCAGCAGCGAGCCGGGCGTCCGCTACAACGCGACACGTTTCGAAAACTATTGGGCGCGCGAAACGGCGGGGTTTGCCGAGCAGGTCGAGATCATCGTCATCAACGATGCGACGGCCCGCATCGCCGCGATGCAAAGCGGCCAGGTTCACATGATCAATCGCATCGAGCCGAAAACGGTCGCCCTGCTCAAGAACATGAAGAAGGTGATGATCAAGAACGTCTCCGGGCGTGGCTTCTATCCCTTCAACATGTTCTGCGACACGGCCCCGTTCGACAACAAGGACCTGCGCCTCGCCCTGAAATACGCCATGGATCGCGAGACGATGATCGATCGTATTCTGATGGGCTACGGAAGCGTCGGCAACGATACGCCGATCAACAAGGCCTATCCGCTCTTCGAGGAGATCGAACAGCGGACCTTCGATCCGGAAAAAGCAGCCTTCCATTTCAAGAAGTCCGGTCATAGCGGCGGGATCGTGCTGCGCACGTCGGAAGTCGCATTTCCCGGCGCCGTCGATGCCGCGGTTCTCTATCAGGAGAGCGCGAAGAAGGCCGGAATCACGATCGATGTGAAACGCGAACCCGGTGACGGATACTGGTCGAATGTCTGGAATGTCCAGCCCTTCTGCACCTCCTATTGGGGTGGCCGTCCGACGCAGGACCAGATGTATTCCACCGGCTACATTTCCTCGGCGGACTGGAACGACACGCGCTTCAAGAACGAGGCTTTCGACAAGCTCGTCGTCGCCGCCCGCGCGGAACTCGACGAGACGAAGCGGCGCGCCATGTATCGCGACCTCTCGGAAATGATGCGTGACGAAGGCGGTCTCATTTCGCCGATGTTCAACGATTTCATCGACGGCGTCAGCGAGAACATTCTCGGCTGGGAGGACAATCCGGCCGGTGAACTCATGAACGCCGATGCACCGTTGCGTTGCTGGCTGAGCGCCTGACGAACCGCATGTGGCGCACCGCTTCAGGCGTTGCGTCCTTCACTATCAGGGATACATGATGCCGCTTCGCAACAAACTCCTCATCATCATTCTCGACGGACAGCCGTGGCGCAATGCGCGCCGGCTCATGGGCAACCTGGAGGGCTGGGTCCAGGCCGGCGAGGCGCGCGTCTGGCGCATGCGTTCGGTTCTGCCCTCCACCTCCGCGTCCTGCTACGCATCGATCCATACGGGGGTCCCGCCGCAGGTGCATGGCGTGCTCTCCAACGAGACGCTGTTTCGCGTGGCACAGCCGGACATCTTCTCGGAGGTGACGAAGGCCGGCGGCAAGACAGGCGCCGTCACGCACTCCTTCTGGTCCACCTTCTTTCGCCGCGCGCCCTTCGACATGGTCGAGGACATCGAGTACGACGACGCGGAAGGTCCGATCCATCATGGTCGGTTTCACACCATGGCGGGCTACAACCATCAGAACCAGATGACGCCGAGCGACCTCGACCTGTTCGCGACGCTGACAATGCTGACCGAACGCCATCACATCGATTACGGCATCCTGCACACCTGTACGCTCGACAGCATGGGGCATCGCTACGGGCACGACTGCTCGCAGATGGATCATGCCTGTTTCGCCATCGACGCGCAGCTTGCCGCCTTCCTGCCGCGCTGGCGCAAGAACGGTTACGAGGTCATCGTGACGGCCGATCATGGCCAGACCGATCGCGGCCATCATGGTGGACATGACCCGGAAATGCAGGACTTCGCTTTCTACTGGTTCGGCGGCGGCGAAGGCCCGCCCGAGGATACGCTGCTCAACCAGTTGCAGGTCGCACCGACGATCCTGTCACGCCTCGGCGTCGCCGTGCCCACGAGCATGACGCACGCCGGTTTTCTCGAATAAAATATCTCCAACCTGGATCGAGCGGAATCTGGTCTGGCCATCGCTGGCGTCGGGTGACCGCCGGCGACGACCGTGAAGCAATAGGAGACGGGCGCGGTTCGGCTTCTCAATCCGCCGATAAACGCTGCTTCACGCGATGGATATGCGCGGCGCCGACACCGCAGCAGCCGCCGATCATCGTCGCACCGCTTTCCACCCAGTCACAGGCGAAGCTTGAATAGCGATCATCCGAAAGATCGTCACGAATGGCATGGAGCGTTTCGTTCGCTGCCCCCTCGTCGTCCGTCGTGAAGGCGTTGGCATAAACGCCGAGCGGAACGGTCCGGCCGTCTTCCGCTAGGACCCTGCTTGCCACGGCGATGGCGTTTCGCATCACTTCTGGACGGCTGCAATTGAACAAGAGCGCAGCGGCATTCGAGCCGGCTATCCAGCGCGCTGCCTCTTCGACACTTTCACCCGAGCGCAAGACGGGCGGCCGCGCCTCGGCCCCGGGGTCGTCCTGCAGCGTGAAAGAAATCCAGAACGGCTTTCCAGTCGGAGCGACGGCCTGCTGGACCGCTTCGGCCTCTGCAATCAAGCTGAGTGTTTCTCCCAGAAACACGTCGACCGAAGCATCCAGTTCCTCTACGAGAACGGAGAGGTAGTCGTGCACACGGTCCGGTCGGAACAGTTGCGGTTCATAGGAGCCGAAGATCGGCGGCAGCGAGCCGGCGACGCGGACCCGGCCGTCACCGGCGGCATCCGCCGCCTCACGCGCCAACTGTCCCGCAAGAGCGATCAGGCGCCTGCCATCCTCGCGAAAACGGGTCTCGCCGATATGAAATGGTACCAGCGCATAACTGTTGGTCGTAATCACATCGGCGCCCGCCGCGATGAACTCCTCATGCACGCGCCGAACGATATCAGGGCTTTCCATAAGAGCCAGCGCCGACCATTCGGGTTGCCGGAGCGTCGCGCCGAGACGCACCAGTTCACGGCTCATGCCGCCGTCGAGGATCGTGATTGATGGCATGTTTTTCTCCTAGGTCCGGCATCAGCGATGCAGGTCGGCGTGACCTCGATGTAGTTGGCCGCAGCGAACATATCCATGAAAGCCGACGGTACCGGCCGTTTTAGTAAGCCGGGATGGATATGGCAAATCGCGACGATGTGCTCGAAGGCAAGCCGCCGCTAGCCTCGATGTTACGGCTTTTTCCGAAGAGAGCGGAGCGTCTCGGATCGCAAAGGACCTTTTATCGTCACTGCGAATCAAAGACGTAACGGAGGCACGGGACGTCCCGTGCCTCCTCGAGTATCAATCGCCGAAGCCGACGATGCTCTTGATCTCCAGGAAATCGTGGATGCCGAAATCGGCATATTCGCGACCGTTTCCGGATTGCTTGTAGCCACCGAACGAGGCCATCGTGTCCCATGCCGGATAGTTGAGATAGACCGAACCGGCGCGCATGCGCGATGCCACCCGGCGGGCGCGTTCGATATCGGTCGACTGGACATAGGCAGCGAGACCGTAGACGGTATCGTTTGCGATGCGGATTGCGTCGTCCTCATCCTCGTAGGAGATGATGGAGAGAACCGGTCCGAAGATTTCCTCGCGCGCGATGGTCATATCGGGTGTGACATTGCCGAAAATCGTCGGCCGGACATAGTAGCCGCGATTGAGACCGTCGGGGCGGCCGAGACCGCCGGTCACAAGGGTCGCACCCTCTTCGATGCCTTTCTCGATCAGGCCCTGGATCTTGCTGAACTGCACGTCGCTTACGACGGGGCCGAGATTCGTATCCTCCGAATTCGGGTCGCCGGTGCGGAATTCTTCCGCCGCCACCTTGGCGATCGCGAGCGCCTCGTCATGGCGATCGCGCGGGACGAGCATGCGGGTCGGCGCATCGCAGGACTGTCCGGTATTGCTGAAGCAGCCGCGCACGCCCTTGGTGACGGCCATTTCGAAATCCGCGTCGGGCAGGATGATGTTTGCCGACTTGCCGCCCAGTTCCTGGGCCACACGCTTCACCGTATCGGCCGCTGCCTTCGCGACGATGATGCCGGCTCTGGTCGAACCGGTGAAGGAGACCATGTCGACATCGGGATGGGAGGCCATGACCTGGCCGACATCCGGGCCCGTGCCGTTCACCAGATTGAACACGCCCTTCGGCACGCCCGCCTCATGCATGATCTCGGCGAAGATGATGCCGGAGATCGGCGCGATCTCCGAGGGTTTCAGGACAACGGTGCACCCTGCCGCAATGGCCGGAGCAACCTTGCAGACGATCTGATTGAGCGGCCAGTTCCAAGGCGTGATCAGCGCGCATACACCGATCGGCTCCTTGACGACCG
Source organism: Shinella sumterensis (assembly GCF_004514425.2). GTDB lineage: Bacteria > Pseudomonadota > Alphaproteobacteria > Rhizobiales > Rhizobiaceae > Shinella > Shinella sumterensis. Next base: position 473,852 of record NZ_MYFN02000001.1, on the reverse strand, counting down.
TCGTCGTGCCGCGCTTTTCGCTGAATTCGTAGGTCTCGAAGGCCTTGATGGTGGATTCGAGATGTCCGCGGCCTGCCCAGGCCTGCGCATCCCTTGCGAAGGCCAACGGCGCGCCCATTTCAGCCGATACGGCCCGTGCGATATCCTCAAAGCGCTCGAGATAGACCTCGTGGACGCGCTTCAGAAGGGCAAGCCGTTCGGCGGGCGTCGTCCGCGAAAAGGTCTCGAAGGCTGTCTTTGCGGCGGCGACAGCCTTGTCCACATCGGCGGCGGAACCGACAGAGATGCGGGTGAAGGCCTCTTCGGTTGCCGGATTGATGACATCGAGCGTCTTCGGCGAAACCGGCGATACCCATTCGCCATTGATGTAGAATTGTTCGTGATGGCTCATCGAGCTGTCCTTCCTGTTATTGTTTCAACGCGTTTTGCGGCATCTCACGCAAGGACGATGCCGCCTTCGATGATCGGCCCCGTCGTCTCGAACCGGTCGAGCGCGAACGGTTTCATGCGGTGATCGATGCGGCCCTTGGCAATGGCTTCCGCCAGCAGCCGGCCGGCCGCAGGCGCGCCGGCAAACCCGTAGGACCACCCGGCCGAAAACCAGAGATCCTTGAGATCAGGATGCTCGCCCATGAGCGGCGCATAGTCCGTCGAAGCATGGAACTGCCCCGCCCAGTGGCGCAGGATGCGCACCTCGCCAAGCTGGGGAAACATCTCCAGATAGACCTTCGCCATGTTGGCCATCACGGGCAGGTCCACCTTCAACGACATACGCGGCCTCTCCGGCACCTCCGTACCGCCCACCACCTCACCGCGCGAGGTCTGGTGGAAATAGGCAAGGCTATCGATCAGGGCGATCGCAGGCTTGATGAGCGGACGTGTCGGTTCGAGCGCCATCGCTTCAATGCGCATGCCGAAGCCGTTCAGGGGAACCTCAGCCATTGCCGCGATATCGGGGTTGTTCGGGCCGGCACAAGAGACCACGCAATCGGCCTCGATCCGGTGATCACCGACGAGCACCGCGCTGACGCGTGAGCCCGTACGCTCCAGACCGGAAATTGCGGTGCGGTAACGAACGTCCACGCCGTTGCGCTGGCAGAAGGCCAACAAGCCCTTCATCACCGCGTGGTGAGGTGCCACGCCGCCATCCGGCTGATGTTGTACTGCCTGCACGCGGGATTTGTTGATTGCGGGAAGCAGGTCATCGATCTCGCGGCGCGACAACATCCAGCTGTTGACGCCAAGGCTCTGCTGCACCTTCAACCCTTCGCGCAACATGGCCTCACTCTTTTCCATTTCTGAAACCACCGAGTAACCGCGCTGCGTGAACATGACGTTTTCGCCCAGCCGCCTCGACCAGCTGCGCCATTCATTGACCGTCAGAACGAAAAGCTCCGTCCACGCCACGGATGCGAAGCCGGGGCGGATGAGCGTGCCGTTGCGGCCGGAAGCCCCGCCCTGCCAATAGCCGGCGTCAAGCACCAGGATGTCCTTCTGGCCCTGCTCGACGAGGTTGAAAGCAACGGAAAGGCCCTGAACGCCGCCGCCGATGATGACGACGGATGCCCGTTTGGGAAGCGGCAACGTGTTCATCTGTCAGGCTCCACCAATGAGGCAAGGCCCGCGGCCTGCGCGACGGTGATCGAACGGCGCGGTGGCCGGTGGGTCGGACGGGCAAATACTTCGGGTTCTGCACCCACCCGAGCCGCGAGCAAAGCAAGCATGTTGTCCCAGCAGGGGAAACCCTGGCAGGTTCCCATGCCGCACGAGGTCAACCGCTTGAGGACCTCCGGATCCGTCTCACCGGCGTCGATATGGCTGTAGAGCTCGCCGGCCGTCACGTCCATGCACGGGCAGATCAACGTGTCTGGATGCACATGCCGTGACGCGTGGATGCGCTCATCGCCCCGCGCGGCGGCGCCTGCGATGGAAACTGAGTGCGGCAGAGGGCGGACCTGCACCTGGAAAAGGCCCTCGCCGGCGGTCTGGAAACCGAGACTCGGATCGGCCCGCCAGGGCCCGGCGTGCACGACCGCATCGCACCGGATGTGCGCATCGGCGCGGACCCCCGTTACGCGGCGGCGCCCCGAAATTTCGATGAGGTCTGAGACCGGGCCGCGGTGGACCACATCGACACCAAGCGCGATCAGCTTTTCTGCTACGTCTATCTCCGCTCCCGTGCCAACGACCGCGACACGCTTACCCGGCTTGACGCGGTGAACGGCAGCCAGTTGCAGTGCGGAGTGAGCATCGAACACACCCGGCAGCTGGCTGCCCCTTACTAACGGCGGGATCGAACGGCGTCCTGTTGCAAGTACCGTCTCCTTCGGAAGGAAGGCGACGGCGCCGCGACGGTGGTCATGCGATGCCGCGACCATAAGAGCGCCGTCGCGATAGGCGCCGAAGAGTTCCATCCCGGAAAAGAGACGCACATCGGAGTTCAGTTCCTCTATGGCCGCTCCCATGGATGTGGCGAACCGGGCAAGGCTCTCGCCGCGGGTAACGAGCGCCACCGTCTGACCAAGCGCGACGCGCCTGTTGGCTTCGGCAATCCCGGCGGGACCGCCACCTACGACAAGGCAGTCCACCTCCAAACGTTCACCGGGGACGACTGCCGGCACAGTGGCGACGTCCGCAGGGCGTGCGACACCGGCAAGGTTTGCCATCGCCCTTTCCGCAAGGCGATAGGCCAGACCACTCTTCGGCATCCACGCGCCATGCTCGAACCCGCCGTAGACGAGTTTGGCCGGCAAGGCCTGCGCCAGACGAAGAACATCGAAACGCGGCGACGGCCACGTGTTCTGCATTTCGACGACAAGCCCTGTCTCGACGGATAGCTGATCGAGGCGCACATTCGGTCGGCCGTTGACGCGCGCCAGCACACCGGTCGGGTAGGAGCCGCTAAAGCCTAGCGGGCGATGGACCTTCCGCGAGCGGGCGAGCGTGGTAATGCCCGCTCGCCACAGCGCGGCCGCAACAGTATCCCCGCGCTGCCCGATGACGGACGCGCCGTTCCAGAAAAAGGTCACCGCAGGGTGACGGCTGTCTCGATCCATCTCTTTGCCTGTCCGTCTCTTCATGCACCGATGATCACGATATCGTCGGGGGCCCAGGCCATGCCGATCCTGTCTCCCGCCTTCATGCCGGCGATGGCCGCAACGTCACGGCTACGGATATTGACCTTGCTCCCGTCGTTCATGCGCACGACCAGTCGATACTCAACGCCCAGGTAGATCTTGTCTTCGATCACACCTTCGCCGGCATTGCCGCCCGGCGATCCGGCCGCGACAGCGCGGATGCGCTCCGGACGAAGGACAACGCAAGCTGTGTTCGTCGCCGTGAGGGCCTGCCCCTGCGGATCGTCCTTCGGCAGGCTGACATTCCAACCATCGCCTTCGACGACCACGCCGTCCGGCATCACGCGGGTCTTGCCATGCAGGAGGTTCGCCTCACCGATGAAATCCGCCACGAACTCGGAACGCGGCTGCTGATAGAGCTCGTGCGGGCTGCCGATCTGCTCGAGGCGACCATCCTTGAAGATGGCGATCCGGTCGCTCATGACCAGGGCTTCTTCCTGGTCATGCGTGACGGAGACCACGGTCGCGCCGACCTGCCGGGTAATGTGCATGATTTCGATCTGCATCTGCCCGCGTAGCTTCTTGTCGAGGGCCGCCATCGGCTCGTCCAGCAGCACGATATCTGGCTTGAAGACAAGGGCGCGTGCAAGCGCCACGCGCTGCTGCTGGCCACCGGACATTTCTTTCGGATAGCGCGTCGCGCAATGTGCCAGACCGACGATCTCCAGCATTTCCATGCTGCGCTTCTCGCGCTCCGCACGCTTGATGCCGCGCGTTTCGAGAGGGTAGCCGATGTTCTCCAGCACCGTCATATGGGGGAAGAGCGCGTAATCCTGGAACATCATGCCGATATTGCGCTTCTGCGGCGGAACGCCGGTCATGTCACGCCCGTCGATCAGAAGACGACCGGCCGTCGGCTGGATGAAGCCCGCAATTGCGCGCAACGATGTCGTTTTGCCGGAACCCGACGGGCCGAGCATCGTCAGGAACTCGCCCTTCCTGAGCTCGAAGGATACGTTGTCGAGCGCCTTCACGGGGCCGTACAGTTTCGAAACGCCTTCGAGCGTCATTGCCGTTGCGGCGTTGTTCTGGAGAACAGCGTTCATGATCTCGCGTCCCTGAATTTATATGAAAGGAAGACGCCGAGCGCCGATAGAAGAATGAGAATGGCCGCGACGGCGGCTGTTGCCGGATCGAGATTGGTGCGGACCTGGTTCCAGATCATGATCGGTACGGTGCGGGTCTGTGCATCGGCAAGGAAAAGCGCAATGACGACCTCATCCCACGACGTGATGAACGCGAACACAGCGCCGGAAAGCACCCCCGGCATGATGAGCGGCAGTGTGACGCGCCTGAAGGTGAACCAGCGGCTCGCACCAAGGCCAAGGCTGGCGGGCACCAGTGAGGGGTTCACCATGCCGGCGCTGGCCAGCACGGAGACGACGACAAACGGGATCGCCAGCACCGTGTGGGCGAGAACGAGCCCGAGCCGCGTGGCGACGAGGCCCCATCCCGAAAACACCATATACATGCCGACGGCAAGCACGATGACCGGCGTAACCATCGGGCTAAGCAGCAGTCCCATGACGACGGCCTTGCCCGGGAAGCGATGCGCGTGCAGTGCAAGGGCGGCCGCCGTGCCGACGACAGTCGCGAGCGCTGCCGCAGCAATCGCGACGACGAGGCTGTTGATCAGCGCGCTCTGCCAGTCGGCCGCGCCGATGACCTTGCCATACCAGTCCAGCGTGAAGCCAACAGGGGGGAACTCCAGTGTGGTGGTCGTCGTGAACGACATCGGCACGATGATCAGCGTGGGCAAAAGCAGGAACAAGGCCGTGAGGCTGACGATGAACCAGAAGAGCGCGCGTCTCAGACGATCCATGTCACACCCCGCCCTTCGCGCGGCCACGCGACTGGAGCGCAGCACGCGCGGCGCCAAACAGCCCGAAGGCAACGGCTGTTAGAACCATGAGGACAACGGCGAGCGCGGCGCCGAGGCCAAAATTAAGCTGCTCGTTGAATTGCCCGGCGATCATCTGCGCGATCATCATGTCTCGCGGACTGCCGAGAAGTGCGGGCGTGATATAGAAGCCCAAAGCAAGTGTGAAGGCGAGAATGGCGGATGCGGCCACACCCGGCAGAGACAGCGGGAAATAGATCCGCATGAACCCCTTGAGCCAGCTGGCGCCGCAGATGGAAGAGGCTTCCATCAGCCGCAGATCGATCTTCTTCATGACGGTATAGAGCGGCAGGACGGCATAGGGCAGGAGAATGTGGACCATACCGATCATCACGCCGAAGGGTGTGCGTATCAGGCGAACGGGCTTCTCGATCAGACCCATAGCGATCAGGAAATCATTGATGAGACCGCTGTTCTGAAGCAGCACGATCCAGGAGAAGCTGCGCAGCAGCAGGCTCACCCAGAACGGAATGAGCAACGCCACGGTGAGGAGCAGGAGAACCGTGCGTCCGCCGTGCGCCATGGCGTAGGCATAGGGATAGGCCACCGCGATGGTGACAAACGTCACGATGAGCGACACCCGAAAAGTCTCACCGATCACCCGCAGGAAGACCGGGGTCGTGAAGATCTGCTCGTAGTATTCCAGGCTTCCGCCCGGCAGCGAGATCGCGACGAGCTTCAGCAAGGGGAATACGAAGAAGAGCGCGAGAAACAGGACCGCCGGTGCAATCAGCCAGAACGCTGATGGCACAGGAAGCGACCATGGTGCACGCGCTGATGCCGGCGCGCCGCCATCCTGAGCTGAAACGTTCATCTTAAACCCGAAATACGAGGTTGTGCCTTGGACCCGCCCGCTTTCGCGGGCAGGTCCCTGCCATATCCGTTACTGAAGAAGCCATTCCTGGAAGCGCAGGTCGACCTTCGCGCCGTTTTCGGCCCACCAGTCAGCATTCATCATGACGCGCGTGTCGAGATGGTCCGTCGGCAGGCTGCCCTTGAACTTGGCATCAACAGAAGCCAGCGCGTTCTTGTTGGACGGGCCATAGGGCATGTACTTCGTGAAGGCGATCTGCTGGGCCGGCTCGGTGAAGAAATTGATCGCCTTCATCGCCGCTTCCTTGTTCTTCGTGCCCTTGGGCACGACCCAGTATCCGGTCTGCGACGTCCAATTGGTCCAGTCGATCTTGATGCCCTTCTCGGCAACGTTGACGGCACGGCCGACCCAGACGAGCGCCATGCTCGCTTCGCCGCTGGAAAGAAGCTGCTCGGACTGCGAACCGCTTTCCCACCAGACGAGGTCCTCCTTGATCGTATCGAGCTTCTTGAGCGCACGCTCGACATCGATCGGGTAAAGATCCTCAGGCTTCACGCCATCGGCAATGAGAGCGGCTTCAAAAATGCCCGACGCCGCATATTTCCAGACCGCGCGCGAACCGGGAAACTTCTCGGTATTGAAGAAGTCGACAAAACCCTTCGGCGCCTCGCCGCCGAATTCTTCGGCGTTATAGGCAAGCACGGTCCCTTCGATATCGGCCGCCACACGATACGTGCCGGCAGCGCCTTCGATGAACTTGGACTTGTCGACCACGGAGTAGTCGATGGGCTCCAGCCACTGCGCGTCGGTGTCGAGGCCGAAACTGTCATCGGTCACCAGGAGGTCCAGCGTGACGTTGCCCGTTTCCACCATTGCCTTGAGCTTGGCATTGCTCGACGAGCTGTCTTCTACGATCTTGATACCCGGATTCTCAGCCATGAGGGGCTGGAAATAGGATTTCGACTGGGCCTCCTGGTAGACGCCGCCATAGCTCGATATCGTCAGCGTCGTATCAGCAGCGTTGGCGACCGTACCGGCGAGAAGCGTCGCCATGGCAGTCATTGCAAGAAAAGTACGCATATTCGGTTCCCCATCCTTTGCTTGGAATTCTTCGATTGTGAATGCGCTTGAACGTTACACAGCCGCCTGGACTGCGATCTCGACGAGAATGTTCTCTGCTGCGAGATTGGCCTCGACGGTTGCACGAGCCGGCAGCGCCGTTTCCGGAATCCAGTCTTCCCAGGCCTTGTTCATCGCCGCGAAATCCGAGACGACGTGCTTGAGCCAGACCTGTGCGAAAAGGATCTTGGACTTGTCGGTTCCGGCCTTGGCGAGAAGCTCGTCGATGCGCGCCAGAACCTGGCCGGTCTGGCCGGCGACATCCTGACTGCGATCGGCCGGCACTTGCCCGGTGACATAGGCGATGCCGTTGTGAACGAGCACATGGCTCAGGCGCTTGCCGTTCGGTTCAAAGCGTTGGATGGACATTCGATCTCCTTACGAAAACTACGTTTGTTGCTTGATTGTGCCGGCGGGCTTCAGCCCCTTCGCGGCACTCGAAATCGCTCGTGCCGTGTTTACGAGCTGCGGGGCGAGATCGGACAGGACCTGTTCCGGCCGCCACCGGCTGAACGGCACGGAGATATTGATCGCGGCAAGTGGCTGACCATCTGCATTGACGATGCAGGCGCCGACAGCGATGTCGCCGACGTAGATTTCTTCGGTAATGAGTGAGAAACCGTCGGTGTGGGCGCGCTGCAGCAACGCCATCAACGCGTCGGGATCCGTCACGGTGTGGGCGGTGAACGCCGTCCTTTTTGACCGCTCTATGTATGCGCTCGCCGCCTCCTTCGGCAGCGCCGAGAGATAGGCGCGGCCTGCCGCCGTGCAGTACATTGGAAGACGTTGACCGATCGGAACATGGATCGGCATTTCCTTGTGGCTTGTGAACCGGGCCACATACACCATGTCCGTTTCCCATGGCTCCAGCAGGTTACAGCTCTCGCCCGTCTGGCGGTTCAGCTGCTGGATGAAGGGGTTGGCCCTCTCCACCAATTCCGCGGTCTGGAGGTAGCCGGTCCCCATTTCCAGCGACTTGACCGTCAGCCGGTATCGCTTGGAGCCGCCGTCACGCGCGAGGTAGCCGAGCGCTTCCAGCGTGAACACGGAACGCTGAATGGTGCTCTTGTTCAGGCCGGTGGCATCCGCGAGTTCCAGGAGGTTCATCGCCGGTCGTGACGGACCGAAGGCCGTCAGAACGGAAAGGCCTTTTGCAAGGGCGGTGACGTAGAGAGGTGAATCTTCAGCTTCAGTCATGGTAGCCAATCGCGTCAGGTTGGAGAGACCTGCAGTCATAGCACTCCCCTCCCCGCTGTCACGATGCGATGGCGATGGGCGGTTTGCCCGTCCGCGTTGGATCGAACCGAGCTCGCGCGACGCTGCTCTGTAAAGCCATTGAGCATGTTCAACCTGCCCGACGCGCTTCACGCGCGTCCTTGGCATGCAACCAGCGATAAGCCATCCACTGGCCAAGCCGGATGAACGACGCGAACGGATAGCGTTCCGGTTCACGGGTCAGGAATGTCGCACCCGTCTCGAACGGCTTGCCGGCCGCCATCATCGCCAGCTTCGTGCCGAGATGAATGGAGAAGGAGACGCCGCTGCCCGCATAGCCGCCGGCGGTGAAGACATCGCCGAGACCCGGGACCTGATAGCAGAACGGCAGGGAGTTACGGGTGACTGCGACCCATCCACCCCACCAGTTCTCCACGGCGATCCCGGCGAGCGCCGGAAACTTCCGCGTCATCGCCTCGTAGAGATATTGCCTGTGGCGGGGCGCCGCCGCGTCCGCACCCGAAATCGCACTACGCCCGCCGAACAGCATGCGATTGTCGGGAAGACGGCGATAGTAGAAGAGCAGGCCACGGGTATCGAACATGCAGCTACCGGAGGGCAGGCTGGCATCGACTTGCGCTTGTGTCATCGGCGCCGTGACGATGATCTGGGAATGAACGGGCAGAACGCGGCCAGCTAGTCTCGAATGCAGGCGCGATGACGTGTAGCCATTGGTCGCAACGATGACCCGTCTGGCGCGAACGGTTCCGCCGGGTGTCGCGAGGTGATGTACAGTGCCCTGCGTCTTCCAGCCGACGACGGGAGAATTCGTGTGAACGCGCGCACCATGGCTGCGCGCCATGTGATGGACTCCCTGCGCAAATTTCAGGGGATCGAGGGAGAACCCGTCGGGCAGATAGAGCGCGCCGTGACTTTCCGGCCCCTCATGAATGCCACGCACCCCCGCGGCATCGACATAGCGTGCGGAATAGCCGAGAACCGTGTTGTAAAGTTCCTCTTCCCGCTTCAGCGCAGCCGCATGGCTGGCAAACGTCGCGACCTTGTAGACGCCGTCCGGCTGCTTGTCGCAATCGACGCTGCCATCCGCGATTAACGCGCGAACGGTATCGAGGCCCTGCCGGAGTTCCCCGAAATAGGCCCGGGCAACCTCCGCACCATATGTCTTCACCAACGTCGACCACGGCACACGCCCGCCGGAAATGCGGGCAAAACTGCCGTTCCGTCCGCTGCATCCCCATGCGGAAGACCGAGCCTCGAGAACAGTGGCCTTGATCCCGTGATCACGCCCCAAAGCCAATGCCGCCGACAGGCCCGTGTAGCCACCACCGATGATGGCGACATCCGCATCGACATCTCCTGCGACGGCGCCATCATCTTCCGGCTCGCCTGTGCTGACCTTCAGCCAGTATGAGTCCGGATTGGACTGCGCCTGATCTGGAAAGGGGTGAACAAGAGGATCATACATTTCTGCCTGCTATCGCTATGCGATACTTATATATCGATAAGCGTATATCAAAGTAAAATTTTCAATTTGTCAACATCGATAATTATGAGCTGTTGGCGGGTACTCAGAGTGCCCCGGGAATGCCCCTTGGGCGCTTTCGCAATTTCATCGTGTGGGAATCGCGCTGGCCGTCAGATAGCCTTGAACGCACGCTTCGACATTCAAACCACCGCTTATCGGTGGACGATAAAAGGGGCGTTCGGCACACGGAAAACCGTGTCGCAAACACGAGTTTGGCGGTCTTTCAGAAAGCTGGGCTCGCAGGTCGGCTCGAACTATATATCGCCTGCGCGAGGCGAAAAAATATCATCGTTTCCAAACGTTTAGCAGGACCTGAATGAACTTTTCAGCCGCCGGCGAAAGCGGCGCGCTGCGGCGGCGGACGATGCCGATGGTTCTCGTGACGACGGGGTCAATAATCGGACGCGTCACCAGATAGGGGTGTTCCTCCTGGGGCGTGGCAAGCCGCGGGAGGACGGATATGCCGAGCCCGGCTTCGACCAGACCGAGCGATGTGTTCAGATGCGTCACCTCGTAGAACCAGTTGAGGCGCAGATTGTGTTTGGCAAGCGCGCCATCCAGAAGCGCCCTGTTGCCGCTGGAGCGGTCGACCACCACCAGGGGATAGCCGTCGAGCTGGCGCCAATGGATCTGATCGAATTCGGCAAGCGGATGGTCCTTGCGCATCGCCAGCACGAACGGGTCGTCGATGAGCGGCTCGAACGACAGGTCCGGATCCGAATTCCCCATCAGGTTGATGCCGAACTCGACTTCTCCGCGCGCGACGGCCTGCAGACCTTCATTGGCGGTGAGATCGCGGATGCGAAGCCTTATGTGCGGGTAATCGTTGCCGAATGTCTTGATGACCGTTGGCAAAAAATAAAACGCGGCGGTGGGTACACACGCCATCGTGATGAGCCCGCGGCGCTGGGAGCCGCCCTCCTTGAGAGCGAAAAGCGACCCGTCGAACTCCTCCAGCATGCGGCGCACAAGCGGCAGCAGTTCCTGTCCGGTCGCCGTCGGCGCAACGTGCCGGGTGGTGCGATCGAGCAGCGGCGCGCCAATGGATTGTTCCAGTTTTTGGATGCGCCGCGTCAACGCGGGCTGCGAAATATGAAGGGCCTCGGCAGCGCGGTGAAAACTTTCGAGATCGACGACCGCCTGAAAAGCACGCAGATCAAAAATCTCACAATTTATGCTCATGACGCATCAATCCCTTCAAACATTGCATTTCACAGCTATCCCACATTTCGCATATTGCAACAAGACACCCGATTAATCCGGGTTACGCAATATTGAGGTGAGGAAATGAACGATCTGATACGCATTCCATGCGTCCTGATGCGCGGAGGCACGTCGCGCGGTCCGTTCTTTCTTGCTTCCGATCTTCCTGCCGACAGAGAAAAGTGCGATGCCGTACTCCTGTCCATCATGGGCTCCGGCCACCCTCTCCAGATCGACGGGATCGGCGGCGGAAATCCTGTAACATCGAAGGTCGCCATCATCGGTCCCGCCAGCGTGGACGGGGCGGACGTCGATTATCTCTTCGCTCAGGTGCGAACCGACAGGCAGATGGTCGACTATTCGCCGAACTGCGGCAACATGCTTGCAGCCGTCGGGCCCTTCGCAATCGAGGCCGGGCTTGTCCAGGCCACCGGGACGAGCACGCTCGTGCGCATTCACAACGTCAACACCAAGAAGATCATCGAGGCCAAGGTGCCGACCCGCAACGGCGAGGTGATCTATCTCGGCGACGCGTCGATCGACGGCGTTCCGGGGCTGGCGGCACCGATCGCCCTCACCTTTCTTGACGCGGCCGGCGCGAAGACGGGCAAACTGTTTCCCACGGGAAATCCTTCGGATATCATCCAGGGCATACCCGTGACCTCGATCGATTGCGCCATTCCGATGGTTCTGATGCGCGCGGAAGACGTTGGTGTCACCGGTTACGAAGATGCCGCCTCCCTGTCGGCCAACAGTGAATTGATCGCGAAGCTGGCATCCATCCGTACGGAGGCCGGGCGCTTGATGGGCATGGGCGACGTATCGGATATGGTGATCCCGAAACCGGTCATCCTTTCGGCGCCGCGAAAAGGCGGCACGCTGTCCGTCCGCTATTTCATGCCGAATGACTGCCATCCTGCTCTCGCGACCACCGGCGCTGTCGGAATCGCGACGGCGGTGGCCAGCGTGGGTACCGTCGCTTCGTCGATTGCCGGCGCTACGGAACTGCCGGCCCTGATTCGTATCGAACACCCCGGCGGACGCATCGACGTCCAACTGGAGATACGAAACGGGGCCACTGTCGCGGGCCTGGTGAGGACCGCAAGACGACTTTTCGAAGGTTATGCCTTCGCAAAGCCCAAAGAGCGTGTGGATCACGCTGCTTAACGCGCTCTGGTGAGGACCGGAGCATTAACGGAGGAAATTCATGCGCAAACTACTTCTGGCGACTGCCGCTGTGCTCGCCCTGACCACTGCCGCCCACGCCGATTCCGTTCGTATGAGCGTCGGCTCCTATAACCTGAACAACCTGCCCTTCCCGGTTGCCGAAAGCCTCGGCTTCTACAAGGAAGAAGGTCTCGACGTGACGATCGAGAACTTCGCCCAGGGCGGTTCCAAGGTGCTTCAGGCGCTGGTTGCCGGCTCGACCGACGTCGCCGTCGGTTTCTACGACCACACGATCCAGATGCAGGCGCAGGGCAAGCACGTCATCGGCTTCATCCAGCTCGCACGCAATTCCGGCCTCGTGCTCGCCGGCAAGAACGACACGGATTTCGACCCGGCCAAGCCGGAAACGATCAAGGGCAAGAATGTCGGCATCACCGCGCCGGGTTCGTCGTCCGACTTCTTCATCCGCTACTATCTCAAGCAGCACGGCCTGACCGACGATGACATCTCGATCATCGGCGTCGGTTCGGGTGCTGCCGCGGTCGCGGCGCTCCAGCAGGGCAAGATCGACCTTCTGGTCAACTACGACCCGGCCGCGACGATCGTCGTCGAGCGCGGTCTCGGCAAGATCCTGATCGACGCCCGCAGCGACGAAGGTGCAAAAGCCGTCTACGGCGGCATCTATCCCACGTCCGTGCTCTATGCGAACCAGGACTATATCAAGGCCAACCCGCAAGTCATTCAGAAGGTCACCAATGCGACGCTCAAGGCGCTGCACTGGATGAAGGATCATTCGGCCGAGGAAATCGTCGCCAAGCTGCCGGAGGACTTCGTGTCCGGCGACAAGCAGACGTATATCAAGGCCGTCGAGAACGCCAAGGCGATCTTCTCCGAGGACGGCAAGTTCGTTCCGGCCGATCTGGAAACCCCGCTGGCCGTGCTGAAGAGCTTCAACGAAAGCGTCGGCAACGCCACCATCGATCTGGGCGCGACCTACACGAACAAGTTCGTCGAGGCTGCAGGCCAGCCCGCCAAGAACTAAGGAAAACCATCATGTCTATTGCAGCAGCTAAAATCGAGGCTGTGCCGCAGCCCGGTCTGCCCCCGATGGTCACGATCGACGACGTCACGATGGCGTTCGGGTCGTTCGTCGCAGTCGAGAACGTCAACCTCACCGTTGGAAACGGCGAGTTCCTGTCGATCGTCGGGCCGACCGGGTGCGGCAAGTCCACCATCCTCAACGCCATCGCGGGCCTTCTGAAGCCCGCGAAAGGCCAGGTTTCCATCGACGGCGCACAGGTCAAGAGCGTTCAGAACAACATCGGCTATCTCTTCCAGCAGGATGCCCTCCTGCCCTGGAAGACCGCGTTCCAGAACGTCGAGCTTGGCCTGATGTTTCGCGGCGTGCCCGTCGAAGAGCGCCGCGTCAAGGTCATGGCGTGGCTGGAGAAGGTCGGCCTGAAGGGCTTCGAAGGCCGCTTCCCGCACCAGCTTTCGGGCGGCCAGCGCAAACGTGTCCAGATGGCGCAGGCGCTGATCACCGAACCCAAGGTCATTCTCATGGACGAGCCCTTCTCCGCGCTCGACATCCATACGCGCCACCTGATGCAGAACGAACTGCTGCGCCTGTGGCAGGAAGACCGCCGCGCTGTCGTCATGATTACCCATGACCTCGAGGAAGCCATTGCGCTCGGCGACCGCGTCGTCGTGCTGGCGGCAGGTCCGCGCAGCCGCGTCATCGAAAGCTTCGGCGTGGATCTCGAACGTCCGAGAAACGTCTCCGAAATCAAGCTCGACCCGAAGTTCATGACCCTTTACCGCGACATCTGGGCGTCGCTCAGGGGCGAAGTGGAGAAGTCCTATGCAAGCCGTTAACGTACGTCTCATCCAGATCACGCTTCTGGCCGTGATCCTTGGTGGCTGGCAGCTCGGTGTGACGACCGGCGTCATCGACCGCTTCTTCTTCCCGGCTCCGCTCGACATCGTCCAGCAGGTCGTCACCTGGGTCATCGATCCCGGCTTCTACAAGCATGTCGGCATCACGCTCAGCGAAACCGTGCTCGGCTACCTGATCGGTACAGGCCTCGGCGTCGCCGCAGGTGTCTGGCTTGGCCTGAGCCCCTTCACGGCCCGCATCCTCGATCCGTTCATCAAGGCCATCAACGCCATTCCGCGCGTCGTGCTCGCACCGATCTTCGTGCTCTGGCTCGGCCTCGGCCTGTGGTCGAAGGTCGCGCTGGCCGTGACGCTGGTGTTCTTCGTGACGTTCTTCAACGCCATGCAGGGCGTGCGCGAAGTCAACCCGGTCGTGCTGTCCAACACGCGCATTCTCGGCGCACGCCGCTCCGATCTGCTCCGCCATGTCTACTTCCCGGCGGCAGCCAGCTGGATCCTGTCGTCGCTGCGCACCTCCGTGGGCTTCGCGGTCGTCGGCGCGATCATCGGCGAGTATCTCGGCGCTTCCGCCGGCCTCGGCTACCTGATCGCCCGTGCGGAAGGCAACTTCGATGCGGTTGGCGTCTTCGCCGGGATCATCATCCTTGCGGTGTTCGTCCTGATCATCGACCTGCTTCTCGACGTCGCCGAAAAGCGCCTGATCACCTGGCGCCCCAAGGCCGGCGAAGAACGCCCGGCTTGAGCGAAATACCGGAACATCCAGTCTATGGGCGGCCTTGTGCCGCCCATTTTCTTTTGGAAGGACGCGCACACGCTCAGCAATCTGCGTGTCCACCTGAGCCTCCTGCCCGGCTCCACATACACTCTGACCGCGTACAGTCCGCGCAGGTCGAGCACGAGGAAATCGTGGACGCAATTGCACAAGGTGACGGCGACCGCGCTGAACGAGCCGCACGCCTGCACATTTCCGAAGGTTTTCGGATACGTCTGAAAATGCTGGCGAGGGAAGCGACGATTGAGTTTCCAACGGCCGCGCGGTTTGGCAGACTGCCGGCCACACCAGGCGTTTGGTGCTTTCAGCCGCTTTGGAACGCGAAAGCGATCAATACATGTCGTAAGCTAAAGCACGTACCTCAGCATCATTTCCAGCCCGAGAAGCGCGAGCGCGATCAGGAATCAGCGCTTGAACGTTGCGGGACTGACGCGCCGTCTGACTGACTGCCCCGCCCACATGCCGAACAGTGCCGGGACAACGGCGGCCGACGAGAGCAGGAGCGTATACGAGCGACGATCCGCCTACGCGCCAACACGGCCGCCATCGCGGACGTCCTCCCGGCACTCCTCATTCCCTGGGTCGCGATGCATCAGCAGGTCGATATCGATCTGCAGGAGCGCCAAAGTCACGAAATCGCCCGAAGCGTTGCAGCAGGTTTCGCCGACATCGGCGTGTTGTCCGATGCCGCTGCCACGGATGGGCTGCGGCGCAAGCCCTTCACCGTGAGCAGGCTTGTCATGGTGTCGGCGCAGTCGCATTGGCTTGCGAAGGAGAAGGACGTTCCGTTCTACAAGGTGGCCGACGAGTATTTCATGGGATTGGAAAACGGCGCGTTGCAGGATCACATCGACCTTCAGGCCGACAGGCTTGCGGTGAAGCTCCGATACCGGATCCGGCTGCGCACATTCGAGTCCATATGTTCCGCGGCTGCCGCCGGTATCGGCGTGGCGGTCGTTCCCGAGACGATCGCCCGACGATGCAGGCGCTCGCATGCGCTTGCCATCACGCCGCTCGTGGACAGCTGGGCGAAGCGGCATCTTTCGGTCTGCATACCTGCAAGCCTCGACATCACGCCGACAACCCAAGACCTTTTCGAGCATCTGGCAAAGGCGTGACAGATGAGAGGCTTGGCTTCACCGAGCCTCCTCTTCGACATCCCTTGGACAGGGTTTACCGGGTGTCAGCCTCGTTCGGGAAAGAGTGTCTTCAGACCCTCCGGCGATGGCGTGGCGATGCCGCGTTCCGTGATGAGGCCGGTGATGAGGCGGGCGGGCGTCACGTCGAAGGCGGGGTTGGCCGCCGGGCTGCCCTCCGGCGAGATGCGCACGCTGGCAATAGAGCCATCGGCGGCGCGGCCCTGCACGAAGCTCACCTCGTCGCCGGCACGCTCCTCGATCGGGATTTCCTTGACGCCGTCATGCACCGTCCAGTCGATGGTCGGCGACGGCAGGGCCACATAGAAGGGCACGTCGTTGTCCCGTGCAGCGAGCGCCTTGAGATAGGTGCCGATCTTGTTGCACACATCGCCATTCGCCGTGGTCCGGTCGGTGCCGACGATCACCATGTCGATATCGCCGTGCTGCATCAGGTGGCCGCCGGCATTGTCGACGATCAGCGTGTGCGGCACGCCGTGGCCGTTCATCTCCCAGGCGGTGAGATATGCGCCCTGGTTGCGCGGACGTGTCTCGTCGACATAGACATGGACCGGTATGCCGGCTTCGACGGCCATGTATATCGGCGCCGTCGCTGTGCCGTAGTCGACTGTTGCGAGCCAGCCGGCATTGCAATGGGTGAGGATGCGCACGGGCTCGCCCGGCTTCTTGTTGGCCGCGATCTTGCGGATGACGTCGAGGCCGTTGGCGCCGATGGCGCGATTGAGCTCGATATCCTCTTCGGCAATCTCGGCGGCGCGCACATAGGCGGCACCGGTGCGCTGGTCTTCCGGTAGCGGGGCGAGATGATCACGCATCGCGTTGAGCGCCCAGCGCAGGTTGATGGCGGTCGGACGGGTCTCGTTCAATTCTTCCCAGACGGCATCGAGATGCGCATCGGACGGATCCTGCGCCATAGCGATGGCGACGCCATAGGCGGCGGTGACGCCGATCAGCGGCGCGCCGCGCACCCACATATCCCGGATGGCGATCGCGACATCGGCGACGGTCTTGAGCGTGACGACACGGAATTCATGTGGCAGCCAGCGCTGGTCGATGATGTCGACGGAGCGGCCATCCTCGTTGAGCCAGATCGTACGGTAATGGCGTTCTTCGACTTTCACGCGATGATCTCCTTTTCAAGCCGCTCCACCGTCTCGCGGATATCGCGAAGACCGTGGATGCGCTGCCGGTTGACGGCGAGGTGACGCCCGAGCTTCAGGGCCTTGCTTTCGCAGGACGCGCGGCGGTTGGGGTCGGCGATGGTTTCGAAATCGGCATTGTGGGCAAGCCCGAGGATGCGGCGGTGGATCTCGATGCCGGCAAAGCCCAGCATCTCGCACCAGATCTCATCGATGACGATAGTGAGCGCCTGTTCAGCGGCGAGTTGGTCGTTGCGGTCCTCAAAGAGGCTGGCCTGATAGAGGATGCCCTTGCGCTCGGTGCGCCAGAGATGGGAAAATTCCGCGCGAAACGTCTCCCACAGCGTATCGATCGTATCGAGGAGATAGGCGCGCATGCCGTCGCGCGCGCCGGGGGATGCCTCGTGGCCGGCCTGCGAGAAATAGCTCATCCAGAAATTGGCGATCAGCATGCCGACGTCGAAGCTGATCGGGCCGTAGAAGGCGAATTCCGGGTCGATGACGCGGGTCTCGTCGTCGGTCACCATAACGGAACCGGTATGCAGATCGCCATGGCAGAGCGTCTCGGCCTTGGCGGAGAACAGATGCTTCAACCGCTGCGCTTCGACCTTGAGGTCACGGTCGGCGCGCAGTTCGGCAACGAGGGGATCGAGCTGCGGCGTTGTGTGGCGATTCAGTTCAGCTTCGAAATAGGGATCGGAAAAGACGAGGTTTTCCGTGATGTCGCAGAGCTCGACATTGTCCGAAAACAGCGCGACATCCGCCTTCTTCTCGCGTGTGACCATGGAAAGGTCGGAGCCGCGGAACAGCGTGCGGGCGACGAACAGGCCGAGGTCCCGGCCGATCTTCGGCAGGGCGCGCCCGTCGATCAGCGCGCGGCGCAGGATGACATGCGGCGTCAGGAACTCCATGACGATGATGGCCTGCGCCTCGTCGAAGAACAGGATCTCCGGCACCATGCCGGGGTCGCGTGCGCCCTGGCGCTTCAACGCGTGATATTCGAAGAAGGAGCGCTTCAGCGGCAGCGGCCAGCTCTCGCCGACGAGGCGCACATAGGGCAGCGCCTGCTTGACGATGACGGCGCCCGTCTCTCCCGTGACGATGAAGACCAGATTGAGGTTACCGTCGCCGACTTCCTTGATCGTCCAGCGCGACGAATCGTTGCCGATCCTGTCTTTCAGGGCGGCGTTACCGCCAAGCCTATCCGGCAATGTCTCGGCGCTCAGCGCCTCGAAGACGGGACTGTCCATGATGTTCTCCTCCTGCGCACGGGGCTGCCTCCATCGCCTGCCGCCATGCCGTCTGTGCCCACAGCTAAGGCATCATTCTGTCAATTGTCAACGGCCTTGACATTTGATCAGAGCCTATCCTAACGTGGTCTCAATGGGAGGATGGAATGAGCGAACAGGCAGTGTTTCGCATTGAGGGCGTGCGCAAATCCTTTGGCCCGGTTCCGGTGCTTCAGGGTGTGGACCTCGACCTCAAGGCAGGCGCAGTGACGGTTTTGATGGGCGCCAACGGCGCCGGCAAATCCACGCTCGTGCGCATCCTCTCGGGCGTGTACACAAAGGACGCCGGCGCGATCACGCTGGCCGGCGCCGCCTTCGAGCCGGCAACGCCGGCCGAGGCGATCCGCGTCGGTGTCGTCACCGTGCATCAGAACATCAATGACGGCGTCGTCGCCGATCTCGATGTCGCGACCAACCTGACGCTCGACCGGCTGAACGGCCGCGGCGCGCGGCTGTTCTTCAATCCGCGCCGGGTGCGCCGCGAGGCGGCCGCCGTCGCCTCCCGCATGGGCCTGTCGATCGAGCTTGCCGCCAACATCAACGACCTGACGCTGGCCGACCGCCAGATGGTGGCGATCGCGCGCGCCATGGCGCATGAGCCGAAGGTGCTGATCCTCGACGAGCCGACCTCGTCGCTGTCGAGCGCGGAAGCAGACCGCCTGTTCGACCTCGTCGACCGCCTGAAGGCGCGCGGCGTCGCCATTCTTTACATCTCGCACCGCATGTCGGATATCCGCCGCCTCGCTGACAGCATCCTTGCTTTGCGCGATGGCCGCATCACCGGCCGTTTCGAGGGGCCGGAGCTCGATTATGAAGGCGCGGTCAATGCCATGCTCGGCCGCAAGGTCTCGGCCGGTGCCGTCGCGGTGCGCGACGCAAGCCGTCCGGTCTTCAGCGTGCGCGGCCTGAAACTGTCGGAGCAGGCGCGGCCATTCGATTTCGATCTCGGTGATGGCGAGATCGTCGCCGTCACCGGCCTTGTCGGTGTCGGCAAGACGGCACTTGCGGAAACGCTTTTCGGCGTCCGTGCACCGGCAGCCGGCGAGATGACGCTGGACGGCAAACGCTATGCGCCGAAGACGACGGGCCAGGCGATTGCCCAGGGCGTCTTCCTCGTCGCCAAGGACCGCGCGATCAGCGGAATCGTGCCGGACTTCAATATCTACGAGAATATCAGCCTGCCGTTCCTGCGCCGTCTCTCGTCCTTCGGCATCGCCAGCCGGCGCGCGGAAAAGACCAAGGCGCGCCAGCAGATCTCTGCGCTGGGCGTCGTCTGCCGCAGCGAGCGCGACGAGATGCAGACGCTGTCGGGCGGCAACCAGCAGAAGGTCATGGTCGGCCGGTGGCTGTCCGAACCGTCGCGTCTCTTGATCCTCGACGAACCTTTCCAGGGCGTCGATATCGCCGCCCGCCGGGATATCGGCGAAAAGCTGCGCGCGTCCGCCGCCGGGCGCTCCACCATTCTTTTCCTCACGGAATTGGACGAAGCCTTCGAGGTCGCCGACCGCATCTTCGTCATGTCTGAACAGACCATCGTGGGCGAGCATCGCAATGCCGACATCGATGTCGAGCGGCTGCTCTCCGAGATCGCCGGACAATTCTATCAACAGGTCAGTGCATGATGACGAGCCAACAGAGCAATTCCACCGGCGCCGTCCCGCCGGCTGCCTTCAACATCCGGGAAACCGCGATCAAGTACGGCTTCCTCGTGCTGCTCGCCGGCATGGTGCTGTATTTCTCTCTCGTCACCGGCGGCTTCGCCTCGCCGCAGAGCGCGGTGTTCATCCTGCAATCCGTGTCGATCACGGGTATTCTGGCGCTCGGCGTCACCGCAACGCTCGTGGTCGGCGGCTTCGACCTGTCGATCGGATCCGTTGCCACGACGGCCATGATGGCATCGTCCTATGTGATGGTCGTGATGGGCGGCGACGCTTTGACCGCGACGCTCGTCTGCCTTGCAGTCGGCGTGCTCGTCGGCCTCGTCAACGGCATCATCATCGTCTATATGCGCGTGCCGGATCTGCTGGCGACGCTCGGCATGATGTTCCTGCTGCTCGGACTGCAACGCATCCCGACCGAAGGGCGTTCGATCGCGACAGGCATGACACTGCCGGACGGCTCGACGGCGACCGGCGCCTTCAGCCCGGCCTTCCTGGCGCTCGGCCGCCACCGTTTCGACCTGATCCTGCCCAATCTCGTGCCGGTGTCGGTGGTCGTGCTGATCGTGCTCGCCATCGTCATCTGGTTCTTCCTCGAATACACCCGCTTCGGCCGCATGATGTATGCCGTCGGCTCCAACGAGCGGGCGGCGAGCCTCGCCGGTGCGCCGGTCAATGCCTACAAGATCTCGGCCTATATCATTTCCGGCGTCTTCGCTTCGATCGGCGGCATCCTGCTTGCCGCCCGCCTCGGCCGCGGCGATATCGCCTCGGGCAACAACCTGCTGCTCGATGCCGTCGCCGCCGCGCTGATCGGCTTCGCAGTGCTTGGATCCGCCAAGCCAAATGCCTTCGGGACGGCCGTGGGCGCCCTCTTCGTCGGCATCCTGCTGCAGGGCCTGACGATGATGAACGCGCCCTACTACACCCAGGATTTCATCAAGGGCGCCGTGCTTGTCATCGCCCTGATCTTTACCTTTGCGCTCTCGAAAAGAGGCAAACGCTGAGGCGGGAGGCCTGGCGGATCACCAAAGTTCACCAGTGGAGGAGACTGACCATGAATTTTACGCGTAGAACCCTGGGCAAGATGACGCTCGGGCTGATGGCCGCGGCATCGTTTGCCGTGCCGTCCTTTGCGGCTGACATGCCCAAGCCGTTCGACAAGCCCGGCGACGTGAAGATCGCCCTCGTGCGTTATCTCTCGACCGGCGACTTCTTCCAGTCCTACCTGGCTGGTGTGGAAGCGCAGGCCAAGGCGCTCGGCGTGCAGCTTCAGGTCTTCGACAGCCGCCAGGACGCGGCACTCCAGGCCGACATGGTCGATCAGGCCATCGCACTCGGCGTGCAGGGCATCATCGTCCAGCACGGCCTGACGGAATCCATGAAGGAAGCCGCCCAGCGTGCGGTCGATGCCGGCATCAAGGTCGTCGCCTTCGACGTCAATGTCGAAAACGACAAGATACCGCAGGTCGAGCAGTCCGACCGCGACCTCGCCCGCCTCGCGCTGGAGCAGGCGATCAAGGACAATGGCGAAAGCTTCAAGGCCGGTTACGTCTACGTCGCCGGCATTGCGCCGCTCGACCGTCGCGACGAGACCTGGAAGGAATTCAAGAAGAAGTATCCCGGCATCAACGAGGCTGCCCAGTTCGGCACGATGGACAACCCGATCGCGAACTCCGTCGCCAACCAGGCGCGGTCGGTGATTTCGGCCAACCCCGATATCACCGTGATGTTCGCCCCCTATGACGAATTCGCCAAGGGCGTGAAGATCGCCGTCGACGAGGCGGGCCTGTCCTCCAGCGTGAAGATCTACTCGGCCGACATCTCGACCTCCGACATCGCCGCCATGCGTGAATCCGGCTCGGCCTGGGTCGCGACGGCCGCCACGAACCCGGCCGTGGTCGGCCAGGTCTCGGTACGCTCGCTCGCCATGCTGCTTGCCGGCGAAGACCCGGGCAAGCAGGTCATCGTGCCGCCGACGCTGATCACCCAGAAAGACCTGAACGATCAGGACATCAAGAACATGGAAGAGCTCGGCGCGAAGCTGCCCCAGTTCGCCCATGCCGACGTCGCCATGCCGGCATGGATGCCGAAGCCCTGATTTCGGCATGTGGATGACGAAGGGCGGTCCATCGGGCCGCCCTTTTTGTTTGCACGCGAGATATCTGGCGTGTATATCTGGATATCTATAGGAGATATCCGATGGCGCTCTTTATTCGTGACGACGAGGTCGACGCGCTTGCCGCCCAGCTGCAAAAAGCCATGAACGCCCC
The DNA here is from genome assembly GCF_004514425.2 of Shinella sumterensis. Classification (GTDB taxonomy): domain Bacteria; phylum Pseudomonadota; class Alphaproteobacteria; order Rhizobiales; family Rhizobiaceae; genus Shinella; species Shinella sumterensis. The sequence goes on along the minus strand of NZ_MYFN02000001.1, from coordinate 451,567 downwards.
GACGAAGAAGGAAGCGGTACGCCGTGCGTTGCAAAACGAACTGGATCGCGAAAAGCACAAGGCGTCGCTGCGGGAGAGACTTGCACCTCTTCAGGAGAGGGTCGCGTCATGGGGCAAGCCCGATCCCAACTTCGACATGAAAAAGTTCACGGATGAGATGTGGGACGATCTCTGATGTTTATCGATGCCTCCGCCATCGTCGCGGTGATGACGCGCGAGCCGGGCTGGGAAGACATCGTCGAGCGGCTTGACGCAAGTGAAACCAGCTTTTCGGTCAGTTCACTGGCTCGTTTCGAGGCCGTGCTCGCGCTCGCAAGAAAACAGCCTTCGAGCCCGGACAAGCGGCAAGCGATTGCATCCGCGCGGGACGCGGTAGCGAATTTCCTGTCCGAGATTCGAGCGAGCGAACTAACGGTAACGCCCCGGATCGGTGAACTCGCCCTTGATGCCGCAACGACCTATGGCAAAACCGCCGGTCACCCGGCGGCTCTGAATTTCGGCGATTGCTTCGCCTATGCCTGTGCGAAGGCGCTTGGCGTCCCTCTCGCCTACAACGGCGACGACTTCGCGCAGACGGATCTCGCCTGATCCGCGCTAGCGCATTGCCGCTGCGATATTGCCACCATCGACGGTGGTGACATCCGCGGTCGTGCGTTCGGCGAGCGCATGGTGCACGAAGGCGCGCGCCACGTCTTCTGCCGTGACCTCGAGGCCGAGCAGGTTGCCGCCCATATATTCCTTCACGGAAAGCCCACGGGCGGCGGCGCGGTTGGCGATCATCTCGTCGTTCAGCAGGCCGGAGCGGATGCGGTCGGCATTGACGGCGTTGACGCGGATATTGTCGGCGCCGTGCTCCAGCGCGTATTGCCGCGACAGGAAGAGCGTTGCGGCCTTCGGCAGGCCATAGGCGCCGAACTTCGCACCAGGATTGACGGCCTGCTTGGAGGCGTTGAACAGCAGCACGCCGCCGGTCTTCTGCGCCTTCATGATCCTTACGGCATTCTGCGCCACCGTCTGGTGAGCGAAGAAGTTCAACTCGAAACTCTTGCGCAAAAGCGCGTCGTCCATCGTGGCGATCGGGCTTTCCCAGGCCGCACCCGCATTGGAAACGACGATATCGACACCGCCGAAAGTGGCAACGGCTTTGTCGAACGCCATGCGGACGGAGACGGGATCGGTGATATCGCAGGCGATGCCGATCGAGTTGTTGCCGGCCGCCTTGGCGACGGCCGCCGCCTTCTCGCCGTCGAGATCGAGGGCCACGACATGGGCGCCCTCAGCCGCGAAAGCCCTGACCACCGCGGCGCCGATGGCACCCGCCCCACCGGTAACGACCGCCACCTGACCGGTAAACGGCTTCGGCTTGGCGCCGGCGAGCTTCGCCTGCTCCAGCGACCAATACTCGAGATCGAAGAGATCGGGACGGCTGACCGGCTCGAAGCGGCCGATGGACTCTGCGTCACGCGCGGCTTCGATCCACATCTCGCCGACATCGACGGCAATGGTCGCATCCTTGAGCGTCCGACCGTGACCGAACATGCCGAGACCGGGCACCAGTGTCAGGCGCGGCATCGGGTCGAGCATGATGCGCTTGACATCGTCGCGGGCGTCGTTGCTGCGGAAATATTCGGCATAATCGGCGGCGAAGTCGGCGACGTGCTGATCGATGACAGCGCGATAGCCGTCGAGATCATCGCTGGGGGGTGCCGGCAGCACCATCGGGCCGGTCTTGATGCGGATGGAGAGGTCGGGCGTCGAGACGCCGCGCGCCGCCATGTCCCGGACTTCCGCTGCATTGACAAAATCGAGAATGGCCGGCGACGAGCGAAAGACGCTGACCATTCGATCAAAGCGGCCCTCGCCCTTGTCGACGGCCACTGCGCCACGCAGCATCGCGGCGATATCGGCCGGGCTTGCCAGCTTCGAGGGGAGAACGGCCGGCGTGAAGGGATTGCGGCCGTTGACCTTCACATGGTCTTCGGCGACCGTGACGTAGTGGATCATCCGGTCATAGGCTTCCTTTGCGGTCTCTCCAAAGGTGAAGATGCCGTGCTTGTCGAGGATCAGGCCTTCCACCGTCGGATCCTGCTCGAATACTTCCACCGCGGCCTTGGCGAGCGCGAAACCGGGCATGATATAGGGTACGAAACCCATTTTCTTGCCGAAGAGCGCGGCGCTCATCTCGCGACTCTTTGCCTGATCTGCGATGGCCAGGATCGCCGTCGAATGGGTGTGGTCCACAAACTTGTGGGGCAGGAATGCATGCAGCAGCGCTTCAACGGAAGGATTTGGCGCACCGGGATCGATGAGATTGGCACGCAGCAACGTCACCATGTCCTCATCCGACAGCTTGTCGAGCTTGCGGCTTTTGAGGAGCGGAGCGATTTTCACGGCGGGCAGGCCGGGCGGCTCGATCGTGCCCATGTCCCAGCCGCTGCCCTTCACACAGAGCACCGCATGGGTGTCGCCGACGAGATCGGTCACTTCGGTCTTCACGGATGTATTGCCGCCGCCGTGCAGCACCAGCCGCGGCTCACCGCCCAGCAGCCGGGTCGTGTAGGTGCGCAGCGCCAGGTCGCGGTTCACGCCCTTGGATGCGTAGCCGGCGACGACTTTTTCCGCTTCGTCGTCGCGCCAGAGATTTTCCATGTTTCATCCTCCCGATAACCGGTCCGGCCGGCACCGGCGGACCTTTAAACCTTCTTCAGACCTCGCTCGGCCCGCTGTCGGCCAAGCCCCTCCGGCCACGTCCTTCCTTGGACCAGCGCTCCAGAATGCGACGCGCCATCGAGGTGGTCACGACCAGATGCGAGGCAAATCCTCCCTTCAGCGCTGCCATCAACGGCTCGAACTTGTTGTCTTCCTGCACGACCAGCATGCGCTTCTCGATCGACCGGATGGAATCGAGGTCGGCGGAAATGCAGCGGCGATTATGGTTGCAGTCCAGCCACTGGCCGTCATGATCGATGAGTTGGCCGGCGATGACGCCGGCAGCTCCGTTCTCTCCCAAGGCATGCATGTCGGCGGCGGACAACGCACCGCATTTGACGAGGTGGCTGTCATCCTCGATGCCGCCGACGGAATAGAGCGCGAGATTGCAGTCCGAGATCGTCGCAAGCTGATCCTTGATGACGGGTTCCCCGCGCAACTCCTCGGCGAGACGTTCGGAAGACAGGACGAGCGGCGCGTAAAAATTGATGCCTTCGGCATTCAGGCGCCGGGCGATTTCCGTCGTGCACTGGTCGGGGCGATAGGAATAGGGTGCGCCGAGATTGCCGCAGAGCTGCACGACGGTGACGCCGCGCAGGTCCGCAAACGGCATGACATCGGCGATATGGTAGACTGTGCGGCCCCAGGCAACGCCCACCCTGTCGCCCTTGCTGAGCAATTCCAGAAAGACGGATGCCGCGACAACCGGCATCTCCGATGCAGGGTCCATTGCCTGACGGTCCTCAGGCACAAGCCAGGCCGTGCTCAGGCCCGTGGCATCCTCCAGCTCCCGAGCCAGGACATCATCCGAGAACAGCTCCGAAGATGTCGAGATGGTGACGATGCCCATCTCGCGTGCCTTGCGGAGATACATAGCTATGGATGCGCGGGAGATCCCGAGCCGCTGCGCCACCTCATCCTGCCGCAGGCCGTGCGTATAGTACAGCCAGGCGGCCTTATGGATGATCTGGTCGTTGACTCGGATTGGCATCGGGGCTCCATCGGTGGAGTCCTGACATTAGTCAACATGGCTGACAAAAGTCAACACATGGCTTCATTTTCACCGTGTCAGGTGAACGCGCATCGCAACGTCTTCTGCTAAACTGCCTTTCGTTTCAACCTGATCGCCACAAGCAATGCGATGATCATGGCAAACACGATGATGTTGATGAGGCTTGAAAGAGCATAGAGTTCCGGTTTGACGCCATATCGGAGCGCACCCCATGCGACGGACGGCATGGTCGGTGTCGCCCCCAAAAGGTAGAACGACACATCGAGACCGTTCAGGGAAAGCACGAATGCGGTGATCAGGCTTCCCATGATGCCCGGCCACGTGATCGGCAGCATGACCTCGAAGAAGGAACGCAAGGGCGAAGCGCCGCAGACGATCGCCGCTTCATTCATGCGCCAGTCGTACTTGTAGAGCATCGCCGCCATGATCAGGAAGCAGAAGCTGAAACAATGCACGGCATTCGCGATGATCGCAGTCAGCATGTTCCCCTGAAGTTCGAACAGCATGTAGTAGAGCGCCATACTCGATATCCCCAGGAGAATTTCCGACACAAACAGCGGCGCGGCGAAGAATATGGCGTAAATCAACGCCCGCTTTCCAGCGAACCGCAGGACGCCGACTGTGGCGAGAAAGCCGAGCACGGTGGACAGTACAGCCGTGCAGGAGGCGAGAAGAAGACTGTTGAGGAAGGCGCTTTGGTAGACGGTGTTGGTCGAGAGGCGGACATAGCTCGCAACGTTGAATTCCGGCGGATAGGGAAAATTCGGCCGTGTCGAAAGCGACGCGAACAAGATGTGCACGATCGGCATATAGAGGAAGGCGAAGACCAGGGCGAGGAAGGCTGCCAGCGTCCATTTGATGAGGGAATCTGTAAAGCTCGGGCTCATGCTACTGCCTCCCCAATCCCGTAAAGCCAGTGCGGCGGAGATCCACGCCATAACTCAGGATCGCGAGCGCGACCGCCGAGAACAAGAACAGGACGACGCCCATGGCGGCTCCAAGAGCCCATGTGCCCGACTCGCCGAATTGCTGCGCCATGGACATGCCATAGAGCGTGCCGTTCGGTCCGCCGAGGAAGCGCGGTACCAATGACGCCGAGAGCGTCGGAATGAAGGCGAGCATGAAGCCGACGATCGTGCCCGAAAGATTGAGCGGCCAGACCACCTCGGTGAAGATCCGGAACCGGTTGGCGCCGCAGGCGCTGGCGGCATGCGCCAGCCTGAAGTCGAAGTTGATCAGCGACAGGTAGACCGTCGTCACCACGAGTGGCAGATACAGATAAATAAAGGCGATGAAGGACGCGGCATTGGAATACATGATCATCCTGAGCGGTGCGGCGCCCATGCGGATCAGCGCACCGTTGACCAGGCCGGCCGGTCCAAGCATCCCCTGCAGCGCGATGAGGCGGAGAACCTCGCCCGACAGAAAGGGAATGACGAGAAGAAGCGAGAAGATGATGCGGTAGCGCCCGCCGTAACGAACGATGAAATAGGCGATCGGCCACGCCAGGGCCACCAGCGTGACGGATACGCCGACCGCCATGACAAGCGAGCGGAGAAAGAAGGTGATGTAAGCACCCTCCGTCGCGAGCGTGGTGTAGTTCATCAATGTCCAGTCATGGACTATCTTGTAGTTCTCGGTTTGCCAGAAGCTCAGGACCACCAGTGCCGTCAGCGGCAGGACGAAGAAGAGCAGCAGGAAGGCCGTCGGGATATTAAGGATGAGGCGGCGCTGGAGATTAGCGTCTTGCATCGTCAGCTCCGTCCTTGAAGATGTGGCAATCGGCCGGGTTCCATGACAGCAGGACCCGCTCCTGAAGTGGGATCGGATCGTTCCGCTTCGGTTTGACGGCGATCACCGTATCGCCGCGATCGGTCTCGAGCACATATTCGAGGAAGGGTCCACGCAGCACGACGTCCACCACCTTGGATGGAATGCCTGCGCCGCCATGCTGCTTAGGCGTAATGTCAAACCGCTCGTTCTTGACGAAAATTTCGACCGCGTCACCCGGCTTGAATGTTTTATCGGACGGCAACGCGAATTCGTAATCGTGTCGGGTCAGGCGCACGGTCGCACCGTCCGGCTCCACGACACCCTGGAATTTGCTCGATTTTCCGACGAAACGAGCGACAAACGGTGTCTGCGGGTGATCGTAGATCGCCTGCCGCTCACCTAGGGCTTCGAGACGCCCATTGTTGATGACGGCGATCCGATCGCTCATCGAGAGCGCTTCTTCCTGGTTATGCGTCACATAGATGAAGGGAATGCCGAGCTGCTTCTGGTACCGCCGGATTTCGATTTCCATTTCCTGCCGGAGCTCGCGGTCGAGATTGGCCAGCGGTTCATCGAGAAGCAGGAGCGTTGGACGTGCGACAAGGCCGCGGCCAAGGGCGACGCGCTGTTGCTGGCCGCCCGAAAGCTGGCTGGGATAGCGGTCCAGCATCGTGCTCAGCGACAGGATGCCGGCCACCCATTCGACCCGTTCCTCGATCTCGCCCTTGGCCTCGTTGCGCATTCTCAAGGGAAAGGCGAGATTTTCGCGCACCGTCCTGTGCGGAAAGAGCAGGAACTCCTGGAACACCATGCCGATCCCGCGTTTGTGCGGTGCGAGCTCGGTGACGTCCTTTCCCTCGAAATGGATGCGGCCTTCCGTCGGGCGATCGAGGCCGGCGATGAGGCGCAGCAACGTGCTTTTGCCCGAGCCGCTTGGCCCCAGGATGGCGATGAATTCTTCCTTGGAGATGTCCAGACTGACATCGTCCAGTGCTTTGAAGGCGCCATAACGCCGCGACACGTTGTCGATCCGGATGTAGGAACTTGCGTTGCTCATGAGATTTCCTGCGTTGCAGGCGGCCAGGGCAACAGAATGCCCCGAAGCCGCCCTACCCCCGTGAGGATGAACCTATCGCTCAGGCCGCCTGAACGTTCGACCAGACGCGTTCCCACTTCTCGGGCGAGGAAGGCTGATCAAACATGAAGAGGTCGGCGATCTCGTTCGAGCGATCCATCAGGAACAGTTTTCGCTCGGTTTCATTCGAGATCGAACGCAGATCGACTGTCGTCGAGCATCCCGCCACCTCGCCGATCTTCTTCATGACCGCAGGCGAGATCATAAGATCGATGAAGCTGTTGCAGAGATCGAACTTCGCGCCGTCCTGAACGCCCGAGGTGACCAGCCAGGTATCAACCCAGCCGAGACCGCCTTCCTTCATCTTCAGCGCATGCCGGAAATCGACTGGCGCGGCGCCTTGCGCTTCGGCCGTCAGCAACTGCCGGAAGACCTGTGCGAACTCGGTCGCGGCGACGACTGCACCGCTTTGCAGAAGCTGGAACAGTGTCGGATTGTCCTGGTAGCGGGTGAGAAGCAGGCTCTTCTGCTGGATCAGAAGCTTCTCAACCTCCGCAAGCTCTTCATCGGACAGGACATACGGATTGAACGGCTTTCCGTCCGGACGCGGCTTGTCCCGGCTGCCGAGGCGATCCGTAACCAGGAGTGCCGCAAGCGCGATGTTCTCCTCGAAGCGCGCGCTGGTCGACAGCATGCCCGAGTAGTCGGAACTGAACATGCATTCGAGCGTCTCGGTTCGTTCCGGCTGAACCTTGCCGGCATCATAGGTAATACCGTACGCGCCCCAGCAGAACGGGAAGCCGATCTTCTTGCCGGATTTGGGATCGGAAAGGACCTTGAACGCTTCGGCTTCAAATTCCGGCAGATAACCGGAGGCGTTCGGGACCTTGGAATAGTCCACCGCCCGCAACAGCCCCTCACGGAAATACAGTTGCGGCCAAAATCCGTCGGCCTGCACGAGGTCGAATTCCTTTGAACCGCCAACGCGAAGCTTGTTGTAGGCTTCGGAATTGCCGTCGAAGAAGGAAGGGACGAACTTGACCTTGTTTGCCTCCTCGAAGGCCGTGATCTGGTCGGGAAGCAGATAGGCTTCCCACATCAGCGCACGAACCGTATCCGGGGCCGCCCAGGACGGGCGCACAAAAGGCATAGCGAGCGCTGTTGTGGCGCCGGCGACAAGAACGCTTCTGCGCGTAAGCTTGGTGTCAAACATGTAGGAATTCCCCTTCGTTGTTCTGGTTCGACATGTTGCCTGCATTTTAAGAATGATGCGCCGTTGCCACTTGGATGGCGGCGCCGCAACGTTGACCTGCGCCGATGGCTCGATGACGTCATAGGCACGGAAATCTGTTGCACTGGCGACATATGGCGGGCGCCAAGACAAAGCCTCCAATATCCTGACAGACCGTCATTTTCCCCGCACGCCCCAGGCCAATCCTCGACGCAATTAAGAACCAGAAAGCCGCTGGCAACAAGGACGATTGACGAATTGATTAATTCACCGAAATTATTAATTCGTCGACTCTTTTCGCCAACGTCACGATGCCACCTCGACCTGCTTTTATGGCCGGTTCGGGACGACGACAATTGACAAGGAAGGGTTCGCAAATTTATCGTCCCTGCTTATGAATATTCAATTGCGGCATATAAAGTCGTTCATCGTCGTTGCGCAGGAGAAGAGCTTCTGCCGGGCGGCGGAGCGTCTCAACGTGTCGCAGCCGGCCCTTTCCCAGACCATCATTCAACTCGAGACGAACGCCGGTTTCCCATTGTTCACGCGCACCACACGCGCGGTCAGCCTCACCCCTTTCGGCGAACAGATGCTGGCAAAAGCGCTGGCCGTCAGCCGGTCCATGGATCTGTTCCAGGAGGAGGCACGGCGGGTCCAACTGGCTCTCAAGAGCGAGCTGCGCGTCGGCTTCATGATCGGGACGGCGGTGGAGTTCATACCGGCGATCGTCAAGGAATTCGAGCGGGTGCGGCCCGATGCAATCCTCAAGCTGAAGGAATACGACTTTTCGGATCCGACCGCCGGCCTGATTTCGGGAGAGGTCGACTGCGGCATCATCCGCCCTCCGATTGGAGACGAAGACATCAACATCGTCGAAATAACACGCGAGAAGTGTGTCGTGTGCCTGCCGACAGGACACCCGCTGGCGGCAAAGGAAACCGTTGTTCTCGCGGACATTCTGGACGAGCCGTTGATCGGGGCGCCGACGCCGGGACAATGGCGCGACTACTGGCTGGCCGGAGAATACCGAGATGCACAACATCCCGCGCAAGTCGTGCTCGAGGTGGCAACCGTGGAGTCGGAACTGCAGGCCGTGGCAATGGGCCGGGCCATCAGCATCACGGCAGACAGCACGGCGCGTTACTATGCCCGGCCGGGTGTCGTCTTCCGCGACATCACCGACATGCGCGAATGCATTATCGGAATTGGCCACCGCGGTTCTCCCACGGCACTCATGGCTGACTTCATCGACGTCGTCAGGCGGATTTCGTCATCCATTTGACGGGAATTCGGAGAAGACCGGCCCGAGTGAATCGTACAATCGGCAAAACAAGCGATATTGCCGCTCGACTTGGGAATTTGTCAGATCCGGATAGTAAATCGTCTTCATCCGGACACAGTCCTCGGCCGCCGCCTCATAGGTCGCATAGTACCCGGAAGACACTGCGCCGATGATGGCCGCACCGAGACTGGGAGCCTCTTCCTCGGCCGGGACTGCGACCGGCAGACCACAGATGTCGGCCTTGATCTGCGACCACAGGGCCGATTTGGCGCCGCCGCCTGTCGAGATGATTTTCTCGAAGGCGATGCCCGACGACTGAAGGTTCTCGATGTTCTTCCGCAGAAGGCAGGCGACGCCACACATGATGGCCAGGGCAAAGTCATAGGCGTCGTGGGCAATGGTCGCGCCGAAGAACACGCCGGTTGCATTAGGATCGAACTCGGGTGGATTCACACCCGTCAGATAGGGCAGAAACGTCAGGCGGGGATCGATCGCCTTTCGGCTGCATCGCGCATCCAGGTCCGCGAAGGAGGTCTCCGGCAGACATGCGTTCTTGAACCATTCCAGGCTGATGCCACCGGATTCGCAGACCGGAAGATAGATGTAGCTGTCTTTGAAAGGTCCGCAGTAGACCGGCACGGTCGTGGCTGCCGAAAACGGGTTTTCGACGAGGGTCGCGATCGAGGACACAGTTCCCGCCGATTCGCTTACGATACCTTGCACGGTATTGCCTGTACCGATCATGGCGGCGAAGTGATCCAGCGTTCCGGCGTTAACGAGACAGGCCGGTGGCAGGCCGGTCATTGCGCGGATGTCGGGCAGGATTTCTCCGACCACGGAGCAAGGTTCCATGAGCACAGGCAACCGGGAGACGTCGACTCCGCAGTATTCCAGCGGTGCTTCCCAATAGGTTTTGCCGACGATGTCAAAGTAATGGGAGAACGGATAGATCGAGTGCTCGCCGATGAATCGTCCGGTCAGGAGGAAGATGATATAGTCTTTCAGCAGAAGAAATTTTGCAGCGTTCTGGAAGCATTCCGGCTCGTGGTGCTTGAGCCACAGGATCTTGGTCAGAGGCCAGGTGGGGATGATCTCTGGCTGTCCTGTGATCCGGTAACAGGTATCCTTGTCGAACAGCGCCGACAGTTCGTCGCATTCGCTTCGAGAGCGCATATCCAACCATGAAATGCCGTTGCGCAGCGGCTCTCCTTGCGCATCGGTGACAACCAGCGATTCCGCCTGCCCTGTAATAACCAGTTGATCCGGATGCCAGTCCTGAACAGCAGCTGATTTTTGGACACAGGAGCGGATCAGGCCGACGATTTCGCTGAAATATTGCTTTGCATCGAATTCGACAAAGCCGTTCACATGGATATAGGCCACCGCCTTGCTTTCCATGGCAATAGGCCTCAGGTCGCGCGTATAACAGGCGACCTTTGTGTTGGTTGTTCCCAGATCGAGGGTAATGATCCCCATCGGCGGCACAACTCCTTCTTCCACCGTATCGTCGTTGTCAGCCTGCTCGCATTGCCGACGCCGTCGCGAAAGCAGGCTGCGGCTCGGCTATTCGCCGACGATCTGCACCCGGACAGTGCGCTCCCTCGGTCGGGTCTGATCCAGATCGGCGAAGTAGATCCGGCCGAACTCACCCAGGGTCATTTTCCCGTCCAGCAGGGGGATGTTTTCCGAGCGGCCAAGCAGGGAAGACCGAATATGACCGTCAGTGTTCAGGCACCAGGCATTGAGCTCGCCGCGAAGTTCGAAGGCCTGTTTGGTGTGATAGGCGCCAGGGTGAAGATACTGCCCTTCATATTTGCAATCAGGGATGATCTTCTCCAGGCAATTGATCGTGTCCTGCAGGATGAGCGGGATCTTCGCATATGTCTCCGCCTCCGAATCTTCTTGGATCAGCACGCTGCAGCTGGTGTGCTGGCTGAACACGACGACGATGCCATCCTTGATACCAGCCTCTGCGACGATCGACGCGACCTTGTCGGTGACGTCCTCGAAATAGATGCCATGGGGCGAATTGACCGGGATCGTTTTATGAAACACGGGCATGCGTCCAACTCCTTTAATCTGTGGTTCTCTCGCGATACGCTTGGCTCATCGCTTCGATCATGCGCGAAAGCATGCCCTTGGGATCCGCGGCGCGCATGATGGCGCTCGTCGAGCCCGTGCCGTCGGCACCGGAACGAATGATCTGGTAGACGTCATGTTCGTCGCTGATGCCGGCCCCGTGCAGAACGAGAATGTCGTTCCCGACAGCCTGCACGGCGGCATTTATCCTTGCGACTTCCAGCGCATCGTCCTCGCTGCGCTTGCCGCCGCCGATAAGGGCCGGAGATTCCGCCAGCACCATGTTGGGCCGCAGCATCGCCACGGCCGCGCTCTCCTCGACGGTGGCGGCGCAAACGAGCGTGGCAAGGCCGACATCGTCCGCGCGACGGATTGTCTCGTTGAGAACCGACAGGCCCAGCGGTTTTTCCGCGTGGTTCAAGAGAACGCCGACAGCGCCTGCCTGCTTGAGGGCTTCCGGCAAGACCGCGCCGACGCCACGGCCAACCGGATTGGCATCCATGTGCTGGGCAAAGACCTTCAAATGCGTGGTGGCGTGCGCGATCCTCGAAATGTCGGTGTACTGCGCCGTAAAAATAATATCGACGTCGAACTTTCGGCACAGCGCATCCGCGTGGATCGCCAGATCAAGCGCCTCATCGCCATACATGTAGACCTTGGGGCCGATCTCGAAATACGGCGCTTTCAGCTTGAACGGCCTGAACATGACCGTCAGATCCTGGCGAGAATGCTGTTCAGGTAGTCGGCAGCTTCCGGCAAGGTCACATCAGGCTGCCCTATCGTGCTGCATTCGAGGCTGATGAACTTGTCGTAACCCGTCGCCTTGAGGGCCTTCAGGCCACGCTCCCAATCAATACTGCCCCTGCCCGGCGTGCACCGGTTGTTGTCGCCCAGATGGACATGCCGGATCGAGCCGGCGACCGCAGCAATGGCGTCCGCGATATCGGCCTCCTCGATCGACATGTGGAAGAAGTCAGGCAGGACGCCGACCTCTTTCATGTCGAGCTTCGCGGCAACGCGGGCGCAATCGACGATACTGTTCATATAAGGGCTTTCGTAGCGGTTGATGCCTTCCAGCAGAACGGCCGCTTCGGTACCGGCAACGGTTTGCGCAATCTCCCTGTATGCGGCAAGGAAGCCCTCTTCCTGCTCCGGCGTCATCTGCTTGTAGACGTCGAACAGGGGCAGAGGGTCCTGGGGGCCCAGGAGATATTCGATTTCGGTAATCGCGCCGATCCTGGCGCAGACTTCCGCCGCTTCGATGTAGAGCGCCTTCGTCGCGGCCCGCTCATCGGCATTCTCGCTCATCAGCTTTCCGGCTGCGGGCGACATGAAGAGGAACTCGCAGGGAACGACACCCGTGTTGTTTTCGAGTGTCAGCAGTTCCTCGAGTTTCTCGTCATTCCAGCCTGCGCGGTCCGCGAAGACGGTCACGCCGCTATAGCCCCAGCGCCGCAGGAGATGCGCCTTCTCGGTCAGCGTCTTTCCCGGAACCATGATATTGGTGCACGATAAAATCATTTCATTTCCTTCGGGATATCGCTTCCGATGCAGCGCGCTCAAAAGCAGGTGTAGGCGCCATCCACGATGAAGTCGGAACCTGTTGTGAAGGAGCTGGTGTCTCCCGCCAGATAAACCGCGATCGATTGCAGTTCCTCCGGATTGCCCATGCGCTTGATGGGCGAAAGTTCGTTCCATTGATCGATGAGCGGAACGAGCGCCGGCGAGTTGAGGGTCATTTCCGTCGCCATATAGCCCGGGCTGATCGTGTTGACGCGGACGTTTCGCGTTGCCCATTCCACGGCCATTGCCTTGCACATCTGAATGACCCCCGCCTTGGACGCCGCGTAGGACGCCTCCCGCTGCGGAACATTGACGATGTGCGCGGACATCGACGCCGTGCAGATGATCGACCCCTTGCCCTGCTTCAGCATGACACGACCGGCGGCTTGCGCGGTCAGGAACGTGCCGTTGAGGTTGACCTCGATGATCTTCTTCCAGTCATCGTACGTGTCGTCCTCGACGGCGACTTCGTTGGAGATGCCGGCATTGCAGAATGCGATATCGAGCCTGCCGAGCTCCGACAGGATGCGATCGATCATTTCGTTCACCTGCTGCGGGCTGGTAATATCCGTCCTGATCGCGATCAGCCTGTTCGAGGTCGCCGACGATATCTCGGCGCATGTTCTTTGCGCCTCGTCCAGATCGAGGTCGACAATGGCGACCTGCGCGCCCGCTTCCGACAAGGCCGTCGCAATGGATTTTCCGATGCCCCTGGCCCCACCGGTGACGAACGCGACCTTGCCGTCCAGTCGCATTTTTTCGAGAATACCCACAGTGAACCTTTCCCCACAGTGACTTTGCCTTTTGTCCATGGACAAATGGCTTTGAGAACTACGTCGTACGACATTCCGGGCGCGGAATTCGGCGGATCGGAAGGCGGCAACAGGCGCAGACGCGCACCGCCACAGGTGAGCCCGCCGGCAATGAATTTGCAGCCGCTCAGGCTGTGTTGCCGGACGTCGCGACCGACCGGCCATCTAACCTGGTCAAATTATGCATGCGGCGATGGCGGCAACAATGACGAAGAGTGGAATGACTAATTTGCCTGGATTATTAATTGGACTTAGCCCGTGACCACTGTGTCTTGCCAGTTGACGGGCCGGCCGTCGGCGGACTGGACGACAAGTCTTGCGATTGGCGCACCGTTTTCCCGATCCACCAATGAGGAATGCGCCTCACCAGCCGCAAACAGGAAATCCTCACCCCACTGACGTAGCGCGACGATGACGGGGAACAGGCCTCTGCCTTTTTCCGTCAGGACATATTCGCGGTAGGCGGTTCCATCGGAGGCGGGCGCAGTCTCGAAAATTCCGCGTATCACGAGGTCGCGCAATCGAGTGGCCAATACGCCCCTGCTGATACCAAGCCCGGTCTGGAACTCGCCAAAGCGGCGCTTGCCATCGAACGCATCACGGATGATCAGGAGCGACCACCAGTCTCCGATCGCGTCAAGCGAACGCGCCACGGGACATCCCGAGTTCCACAGGCTGACGCGTTTTACCATCCTTCCAAACCTCCACTACGCAAACCAGTTCTATCTTAGAACTAGATTTGCACCAGGCCAAGTGGTCTCTCGGTGAGACTGAAACAGCACTGCGAGGTATACGGAATGGTTGGGAAGATCGCGCACGACGTGCCGGTAAAGGGATTGTCGAGGGTCACGACATTGGTTCTCGCGGCCGCCGCAGGTTCGAGCGTTGCAAACATCTATTACGCGCAGCCACTGCTCGACTTGATGGCTCATGACCTCGGGATTTCGGCGGCCACCATAGGCATGATCGTGATGGTCACCCAGATCGGATACGGCTTAGGGCTGATCTTTATCGTGCCGTTGAGTGATCTTGTCGATCGCCGCAAGCTTATCATTGCGCAAGGGTTGCTGTTGGCGATTGCCCTTTTGATCGTCGCAGCGGCGGGAGCAAGAACGGTGCTCTTGCTTGGAATGACTGCTGTCGGCTTATTGGCCGTTCTCGTGCAGGTCCTGGTCGCCCAAGCCGCAGCTCTGGCCACGCCAACTCAACGGGGCAAGGTGGTCGGCACGGTTACCAGCGGCGTGGTGACGGGCATCCTCGCCGCCCGATCCGTCGCAGGCATCGTTGCCGATATCGGCGGGTGGCGCGCTGTATATCTTGCATCCGCATTTGTGACACTTGTGATGGTCGGCATTCTCATGTCGGTTCTGCCGCGGCGATCCCAAGAACGCGGTTCGGAGACATATATTCGCGCACTCATCTCGACGCCGGGCCTGTTTCTGCGGGAACGCATGCTTCTATCGAGAGGCGCAATCGCGCTTCTCATCTTCGCGTCCTTCGCCACTTTCTGGACCGCACTCGTTCTCCCGCTCAGCGCACCGCCGTTTTCCTACTCTCACACCCACATAGGCTTGTTCGGGCTGATCGGGCTGGCAGGAGCGATAGGCGCAACATGGGCCGGAACACTTGCGGATAGGGGCTATGGTCGATGGACCACCGGCATTTCCTTGGTGGTCCTGGTCGCGTCATGGGGATTGATCGCCCTGCTTCCGCTCTCAATGACCGGGCTCGTTATCGGCGTTTTCCTGCTGGACCTGGCGGTCCAAGCCGTCCACGTCAGCAATCTCAGCGTCATCGTCGCTTTTAGTCCGGAAAAGAGCGGACGCCTGATTGGAGCGTATATGGTGTTTTACTCGGCCGGCAGCGCTCTCGGAGCGATTGGCGCCACCTCAGCCTATGCACAGTTCGGTTGGCAAGGCGTTGTCATGCTGGGCGCTACATTCAGTGCGATTGCGCTCATAGCGTGGATCGCCAGCCTGTTTCCCGAGAACACCGATCGCTCAACCGCGTAGCGGAGCCTTCAGGCGAGTGCGCGCGTTGGGCTGACGTGTGGTTCACACCATCCCGCCGACCACATTAGGCCTCAGGGTTTCCACTGCTCCTCGGGGCAGACACCGCGCGCAGTTTACTCTTGTATTTTCAAACTTACATGTGTATCTGATAACGCGGAGGCTGAGGGTTACGGGATTCGAGGCCGCCATGCACCATTCAGGCGGGAGGAGACTTCGCCTGATCCAAGGGAGATCATCATGAAGAAAATCGCCATACTGTTGGCTTGCGCGACCGCGCTTGCCCTGCCCTTCACCGCGACGGCACAGGACGCGGAAGGCACAACCAAGAAGGATGCCTATCGCTTCGTCGTCGTGCCGAAAGTCGTGCATCCCTGGTTCGACAAGGTAAACGAAGGCGCCCAGGCTGCCGCTGCGGCCATCAAGGCCCAGACCGGCTCCGACGTCGAAGTCATCTATTCCGCACCGCAGGCCGCCGACGTGGTTCAGCAGAACCAGATCATCGACAGCGCGCTTGCGACCCAGCCTGATGGCCTGGCGCTCGACCTGCTCGACCCCTCGGGCAACCGCGCCTCGCTCGAAGAAGCGCAGAACCAGAAGATTCCGCTGGTCATCTTCGATTCCGTTCCGCCGGAAGGCATGGCCATCCCTTACATCGGTTCGGATTTCTGCGAGCAGGCGAAGATCGCGGCCCGCCGCCTCGTCGAGGTTCTCGGCGGCGAAGGCGAAGTCGCCATCATGCAGGGTGTTCCCACGGCGCCGAACCACTCGATCCGTGCCGAATGCCACCGCCAGGTCTTCGCCGAACATCCTGGCATCAAGGTCGTCGCCGAAGGCATCGACAATGACAGCATCGAGACGGCCCAGCAGCAGGCTGCCGCCATCATGCAGGCAAATCCGAACCTCAAGGGCTGGGTTGCTTCGGACGCCGCGGGCCCGATCGGCATCGGCCAGGCGATCGTCGAAGCCGGCAAGCAGGGCAAGGTCACGCTCGTCGGTCTCGACAATCTGCCGGAAATGCTCGACATGATCCGTGACGGCGTCGCCGACAGCTCGTCTGCTTCGCAGCCGGAGCTGCAGGGCTATTGGTCCGTCATGCTGCTTTGGGCGCAGGCGACCGGCGCCAAGGTGCCCGGCTATCTCGACACTGGCAACGCCTTCCTGACCAAAGAAAATGTGGGCGGCTGATCCGGGAGGATCGGATGCCTGAGGCGCGGGATTCCCGCGCCTCCTCCATTTCTTACAGGCGCTGAGGTGCCCCATGGCTTATCTTGAAACCCGCGGCCTCGGCCGGGATTTTCCCGGTGTGACCGCGTTGAACGGGGTCGATCTTTCGATCGAACTCGGCCGCACGCATATTCTCGCGGGCGAGAACGGTGCGGGCAAATCCACCCTCGTGAAGATCCTGACCGGTACCGACCGGGCCTCCCGCGGCGATATCCTCATCGACGGCCGCAACCCCGTCGAGGATCCCTCGCTTTACAAGAATGTCGCCTACGTTCCCCAGGAGCTCAATCTGTTTGCGCAGATGAGCGTTGCCGAGAACCTGTTCATGCCGTTCAGCCGGACGGGCCACGGCGGGCTCCTGGTCAACCGCGGCGCCCTGGTCGAGGAAGCACGCGGCTATCTCGAACGCTTCGGCATCGAGGCCGATCCGCGCGAGCTCGTGGCCAACATCTCCGTTTCGGACCAGCAGCTTCTTCAGATTGCCCGCGCCTGCACAAACGCAGACATGAAAGTGCTGATCCTCGACGAACCCACGTCATCCCTGACGCGCGTCGAGGTCGACAGGGTCTTCCGGGTGATCCGTGGCCTGCTCGACCGCGATCACGCCATCGTCTTCATCAGCCACAAGATGGACGAGGTCTTCTCGATCGGTGACGACTACACGGTCCTGCGCAACGGCGAGAAGATCGAAAGCGGAAAGATTGCCGACATTTCCGAAGCCGACCTGATCCGCGCCATGTCCGGCCGCGACATCGCGTTCGAGGAGCACTTCCGTCCGCAGGTGCCGGTTAGCGACACGATCATGACCGTGCGCGGACTTGCCGGGCCGCGCTTCCAGGATATCGACTTCGAACTGCGCCGCGGCGAAATCCTGGGGTTTGCCGGGCTCGTGGGCGCCGGCCGCTCGGAGGTCATGCAGACGATATTCGGCTTCCTCAAAGCCAAGGCGGGCACGGTCACCGTCGAAGGCAAGCCGTGGGCACTGAACGACACGGCCGCCTCCGTTGATGGCGGCATGCTCTATCTCTCGGAAGAGCGCAAGCATCACGGAATCTTCCCGCTGCTTTCTCTGCGCGAGAACATCGGCATCTCCATCCTGTCGCTGACGAAAGGTACGCTCGGCATCAGCAGCGGACGCGAGCGTGAGGCCGTGCAGAAGATCATCGACGAATACGGTATCCGCACTTCGGGCATGGGCAAGCGCATATCGCAGCTTTCGGGCGGCAACCAGCAGAAGGCCATCATCGGCCGGGCGATGGCGACGCGGCCCCGCGTGCTGATCTTCGACGAGCCAACGAAGGGCATCGACATCCGCACGAAGACCGAGATCTACCGGATCATGAAGGGCCTTGCGGAAGAGGGCGTGGGCGTCATCCTCGTCTCGTCGGAACTGGACGAACTCAAGAAGTGCGCAAGCCGCATCATCACGATGCACCATGGCCGCATCACCGGCGCGTTCGATACCGCCGAAACGAACAATGAAACACTCGTAGGCGCCATCTTTGGCACGGAGGCGAAAGCCGATGCAAACTAAACCCCTGGCACTTTTGACGCGCAGCCCGCTTGCCGGCGTTTTCGTCGCGCTGGCCGTCATCTTCACGCTTTCCGCGCTGATCTCCCCCTATTTCCTGACGCCCTATAACCTGTCCGTCATCGCGCGCGGCCTCGCCTTCGTCGGCCTCATCACGATCGCACAGTCGATGCTGATGGTTCTCGGCGAACTCGATCTCTCGCTCGGCGTGATCGGCGGCCTGTGCGGCGTCATCTCCGGCATCCTCATGGTGCGGCTGGGTGTTGAACCCTATTCTGCGATGCTTCTGGCCGTTCTGCTCGGCGCCACGCTCGGTCTCGTGAACGGCCTGCTCGTAACCATGCTCAGGCTCCATTCCCTGGTACTGACCATCGGCACGGCCGGCATCTTCGGGGGCGCGAACCTGGTGCTGACGCGCGGCGTGGCAATCACCGGCATCCCGAAGGACGTCCAGTATCTCGGCCGCGGTGATGTGCTTGGCATGCCCGTCCCCTTCGTCATCATGCTCGCGGCGCTCGCTGTCGCCACCTTCGTGATGCTGAAGACGCCCTTTGGCCGCTACATGTATGCGATCGGCAACAACCAGGCCGGCGCGCGCATGCTCGGCATCAAGGTCGACAAGGTCCGCCTCCTCGTGTTCGTCGTCGCCGGCGCGATCGCCGCCCTGGCCGGCGTGCTCATGGTCGCCCGTCTCGGCACAGCGCAGCCATCGATCGGCGAGACATGGGTGCTCGCGCCCATCGCAGCCTCCGTCATTGGCGGCGTTGCCACGACCGGCGGCGTCGGCAGTCCGATCGGCGCCATCTTCGGTGCAGGTATTATCGCCATCATCGAGAACATCATCGTATTGTTCGGCGTCTCGCCCTACTGGCAGGGTATCGTCTCGGGCGCGATCGTCGTACTCGCCATTTCCTTCGACGCCATTTCCCGCCGCTATCTGCGTCGCGACGCGTGACGCATCGGCTGCATCGATCTGACGAAAGACAAGAGAATGAACCAGGAAGTCAAAACCAAGAAATTGATCAACGCCCCGGAAAACATCATCGCCGAGATGATCGAGGGCATGGTCGGCGCGCATCCCGACATGCTGCGGGTGGAGGGTGAAACCGGACGCGCCGTTGTTGCGGCCGATGGTCCGCGCGACGGCAAGGTCGGCATCGTCGTGGGGGGAGGTTCGGGCCACGAACCGGCTTTCGCGGGCTATGTCGGACGCGGCCTCGCCGATGCCGCCGCCGTCGGCAACGTCTTCGCATCCCCCTCGCCGTCGCACATCGTCGAAGCGGCCCGTGCGGTGGATGGCGGTGTGGGCGTGGTGATGCTCTACGGCAATTATACCGGAGATGTCCTCAACTTCACCATGGCCGCGGAAGAGCTGGAGCAAGCCGGCATCGCGGTGCGTCATGTGGCAGTCGCCGATGACGTCGCCTCCGCGCCGATCGAACGCAAATCCGAACGGCGCGGCATCGCCGGCGACTTCTTCGTGTTCAAGATCGCAGGCGCAGCCGCCGATCTGGGCGAGCCGCTGGCCCGCGTCGAGGCGCTCGCGCACGCAGCAAACGACGCAACCCGTTCGATGGGTGTGGCGCTCAGCCCGTGCTCGCTGCCACAGACGGGCAAACCGAACTTCACGATCGGCGACGAT
This sequence comes from Shinella sumterensis, assembly GCF_004514425.2. Taxonomy (GTDB): domain Bacteria; phylum Pseudomonadota; class Alphaproteobacteria; order Rhizobiales; family Rhizobiaceae; genus Shinella; species Shinella sumterensis. The sequence continues at coordinate 431,622 of NZ_MYFN02000001.1, read as the reverse complement.
GAGATGGAAATCGGCATGGGGCTTCACGGCGAGCCCGGCATTCGCCGCCAGAAGCTCGCGACGGCGGACGAGGTGACGGACGAACTTGTTGACGCCATCTTGGGGGAACTCCAGGTCGAGGCCGGTCAGCGCGTCGCTGTTCTGGTCAACGGGCTGGGCGCCACCTCGCAGATCGAACTCTATGTGATCTTCCGCCGCGTCAAGCAGCGCCTGGACGCGCTTGGCGTCGAAATTCACGCATCCTGGGTCGGTGAGTACGCGACATCGCTGGAAATGGCCGGCGCATCGGTCACGATGATAAAGCTCGACGATACGCTCCAGGCCCTGCTGGATCATCCGTGCCGAACCCCCGCTCTTGTCGTCGGCACCTTCGAGAAGACGAGCGGTGTCGCATCGCGCAGCCGCCAGAGCGCCAGACTGGTCGAAAGCGCGGCCCCGTCTGAAGGAAAACCCGGCGTTCTCGTGACGGAGGGCGACGTGACGCCCGCCATTTTCAAGGCGATGATGGATGCGGTAGGCGAGCAGATCATCGCGGAGAAAAACTGGCTCTCCGAACTCGACGGCGTGATTGGCGACGGTGACCACGGCGTGACGATGGAGATCGGCTGGAGAGCGGTCCAAATGGCGCTCAAGGATGCCCAGGACGACGAAACGATCGAATCCATCTGCAAGCGAATGGCCAAGGCCTTTCTCGATGCGGTCGGCGCATCCTCCGGCCCGCTCTATGCCACCGCGTTTCTGCGCGCCGGCACAGCCGTCAGCAACCGTCTCAATCTCGACGGCGCCGGCATGGCCGAATGGCTGATTGCCGCCTGCCAGGGTATTCGCGACCGAGGAAGGGCCGAACCCGGCGACAAGACGATGGTCGATGCATGGGTCCCGGCCGTCGAGGCGGCCGCAAAGGCGGCGGCCAATGGCGGCTCGTCGCTTGACGTGCTGGTCGCGGCAAGAGATGGCAGCGAGGCCGGAATGAAGGCGACCGCCGCGCTGGAATCGCGCCGGGGCCGTTCCGCCAAGCTCGGCGAACGCTCCGTCGGCCATATCGACCCTGGCGCGGCATCGACCTACGTCACCCTGCGCGCCATGACCGCCGCCCTCGAAAAGGCGCGTGGCTGATCGATATCAGCGCGGGCCCTGGAGAAGGGCCCGCGCGACCCCCTCATTCGTAACGAGCCGATTGACGTAGCCGGCGCGCAGAATGGCGCGGATGATCGGGATCTTGCGGATACCACCCGACACCAGCACGGAAATCGGCTTGAGCTTGAGCTTCTCCGGCGGGAGCGCAATGATCGACTCGTTCAGGAAGTGATCGATGGGCCGGCCCTGGGCATCCAGAAACCAGCCCATGAACTCCCCCACCGCGCCACGTTTCAGGACGGTATCGAGATTATCCTTCACGACTCGAATCTGGGTGAGCGAGGTATCCTGCGTCAACGCCCCGCACGAAACGATGCCCACATCCGCGATCTCCGTTCGCGCGAGGACGTCGGTGAGTTCATCGTTCAACAGAATGGCATCGCGGCTTTCCGGGTTGGCGCAGTAGATGGGCGCGGTCAGATAATGACATTCGATGCCGAGCGCGCGTGCAAACGCCGTCGCGACCTCGAATGTGTTCGTCGACGAGCCGCTCGTCACACCGCCGGTCAGCCCCACGACCCAGCTTTCGGATCGCGGACGCGCCCGAAGCGCACGGACCGCAAAGCTCAGGGTTCGTCCCGACCCGATGCCGACCCCCATGTCACGATCTTCGATGAGCTCGCTGGCAAGCGTCCCGGCCGCCTCGCCGATGACGCGTTTCTGCTCGATGTAATCGTCGAGGTCCGGCACCACGACGGCGTCGGCGAGACCATAGCGATGAGACACTTCCTCAGCGAGTTCGATGCAATCCGTCAGGGGCAGCGAAACGCTCACCTGAACCGCACCGGAATCACGAACCTGGCCGATGATCTTGTTGACCTTCAACCGCGTGATATTCATCCGCTGAGCGATTTCCTGCTGGGTCTGCCCGCCTATGAAGTAGAGCCAGGCGACGCGCGCACGCTCGAGGTCCTCATCCAGAAATCCCGGTTCATTTGGCATTGAGCGGCACACTCCATATCGCGCCTCCTCAAATAACCACTTCACTCTACGCGGGCAACCGTGGTGCGAACCGTCGGCAGTATCGGTATGGACGGGAGCCCGACAATCGCTTCCGTTCACACGCGCCATTCGCGATGACCGAGATGCCGGCGGACTTGCCGCCGGCACCCTATTCACATCAGAGCACGAGAAAACCCGCGTCGACCGGATCATCGCGGTTTATGGTCCAGGCGGCCGTACCCAGCATGCCGGCAGTGCCCTTGACGGTGGGGCGCACAGCGCGGACTTCACCGAGCTTTGTCTCTCCGATCAGGCAGCCTTCGAACACGCCCGATCCCAGCAGGCCTTCAGACGTGATCGTCTGGTTGAGGCTGATCACGCCACGCTTTTCGAAATACGCCATCATTGCCGACGTGCCGGTCCCACCGGGCGAACGGTCGAGCTGGCCTGCCGAGAAAACGTGGACATTCTTGTAGAGGCAACCCTCGATCGTCGGCTCGTGCCAGAAGGTCACGAAGTTCAGATTGTTGATGTGCGCTTCGGTCGGGTGCTGCACCTTGACTTTCTCGCGGATCGCTTCGCGTGCGATCAGGCCCATGCGGGAAAGCTCGGAACCGTTCTCCGGCGCGATACGCAACGTCGTGTTGCGAAGATCGATGATGCCGAAGTAGTTTCCGCCCCAGACCAGATCGGCCTTGAGGGGGCCGTAGCCCGGCAATTCGAATTCGATATCCTGCTCGGCAACATAGGCCGGAACGTTCTCGAAACGGGTCCAGAGCACGCGATCACCTTCGTGCGCGACTTCGGCCACGACCAGGCCCGCCGTCGTCTCGAAGCGGATCTTGGTAAGCCCGTCCGGCGAGCGCCGCACCAGGCCGTTTGCGACCATCGCCATTGCGACCGCAATGGTTCCATGCCCGCACATATGCGAATACTCCTTGCCGTCGATATAGATCAGCCCGGCATCGAATTCGGAAGATGATGGCGGTGTGAGAAAGACGCCGAACATATCCGCATGACCGCGCGGCTCGCGCATCAGCGCCTTGCGCAGCCAGTCGTAGTTCTCTTCAAGAAAAGTACGCTTCTCAAGGATGCTCGAATTGGCCGGATAGGGAATCCCACTGTAGATGATGCACAGCGGCTCGCCTTCCGTGTGGGTATAGATCACGTTATACACGTCCTGAACGCGCATTTTTCTTCTCCTGACGATGTTTGGGTGAATACGTTTAACTTCCGGACAGGAAGTCCAAGCCAATCAGCCAATCGATCAATATGATTGCTATGGCTGCTGCCAAGATGGTTAGCGACGAGACCGCCGCGATGGAGGGATCGACCGAGTACTGCACGTAGTTGAACAGTTGAACTGGGATCGTGTTCAGGGTCGACGTCGTATTGAAGATCGATAGCTCGACATTGATGAACGACGTAATGAAAGCGAATATTCCACCCGACACCAGTCCCGCCTTGATCTGCGGAAGCGTAACCAGAAAGAAGGTGGACCACGCTGATGCGCCAAGATCACGCGATGCTTCTTCCTGGGACAGCTGGTCGTGGGAAAACAACGGCAGAAGCGTGCGCAACACGAAGGGGGTCACGATGATGACATGCCCGACCAGCAGTGCCGGAAAGTTCCTTACCAGCCCGATCGACGCACCGAATTGCAGCAAGGCCGCGCCGATCACGATATGCGGCAGGACAAGCGGCGACAGGAGGACGGCGGAAAGCGCTGATTTGCCCGGAAAGGTGTAGCGCGTCATCGCAATTGCGGCCGGCAGAGCCACAAGCATCGCCGCCATCGTCGCCAGGGCAGCAAGACCGGCACTGGTGAGGAAAGAGCGAATGTAGGTCGGGTTCTCCAGGATCACCGCATACCAGGAGAGCGTCAGCCCCTGAGGCGGAAAGGCGAGGAATTTGGTTTCGGTGAGCGACACGCCGATCACCACCACCAACGGCAGCACGAGATAGGCCAGCGTGGTCAGCGCTATGAGACGAATGATCATCTCAGTTTCCCTTCTTTTCGTGCACGCCGATGCGCGTCATCCAGGACGAAATGCCGATAAGGGCCATGGTGAACGTAAGCAGCGTGATGGAAAGCGCGCCGCCATAGTTGAAATCGAAGACAGTCGAATATTGCTGAAAGGCGAGCATGGCGAGCACGGTGACCTTGCCACCTGAAAGAAGTGCGGGCGTCACATAGGCGCTGATTGCCATCGAAAAGACGATGATGCCCCCGGCCATGACCCCATGCATCGTCAGCGGAAACGTGATGCTGCAGAAGGTGCGGAGTGGTCCGGCCCCCAAATCGCGCGAGGCGTGCTCGAGCGATGGTTCGACACGGGCCAGCGCGTTGCCGATCGTCAGCACCGTAAACGGCAGAAGGATGTAGACCAGGCCGATGAGGATGCCGGTCTCTGTTCCGAGGAAGCGAATGGGACGTTCGATCAGGCCGGCTCCCAGCAAGGCGTCGTTGACCAGTCCCGTCCGTCCGAGGAGGACCATCCAGCCGAACGAGCGAACGATGTTGGACGTGAAAAGCGGAAGGATCAGCATGATGACGCATGCCCTGCGCCAGCTGCGCCATTTGACGATGCGCACGAGGTACCACGCCAGCGGATAACCGAGCACGATGCAGATGATCGTGGAGAGAATTGCCAGCCGGAAGGTAACGGCAATGACCTGCCAGTGGTAACCATCCAAAAGCACGCGCCCATATTGGGAAAGCGTGAACTGCCCGTCCTGCGTCGTCAGCGATGCGACGAAGACGACACCGAGAGGAATGAGAAAAAAGGCGGTGAAGACGCAGAGCGGAAGCGCCAGCAACCAGAGAAGGGTGAGACGGGAGGTAAACATCTGCCCTACCCTTCCAGGATATGGATGTCGGCCGGATCGAATCCCGCGATGATCTCGACGCCTTCGCGGATGTCGCCGGGCAGGACGCCGTAGCTGCGCGCATGCAACGACCGGTCGCCGGAGACCATGTAGATGTTGGAGGTGCCGCCAACATATGTGCTCGCCGAAACGGTCGCCGGAAGCGAAAGCCAGCCGTCCGGCAGGCTTTCGGCGCGCGTAAAGACACGAAGGTTCTCCGGACGCAACACGCCATCGAAAGCGGCGTCGCGCGCGAGCGAACGCCCGTCTTTCTGCATTGGCACGATGTTCGCCTCACCGATAAAATCGGCGACGAAACGGGTTTTCGGCCGACGGTATATGGTCTCGGGCTCGTCGATCTGTTCGATACGGCCGGCCGACATCACTGCGATGCGGTCGGACATGGCCATCGCCTCATCCTGATCGTGTGTCACGAAGATGAATGTGATGCCGAGCTGGACCTGCAGCTGTTTGAGTTCGATCTGCATCCGTTTGCGCAGTTGCAGGTCCAGTGCCGACAGCGGCTCGTCAAGCAGCAGGAGCTTGGGCTTGTTGACGATGGCGCGGGCGAGCGCAACGCGTTGCTGCTGACCGCCCGACATAGCACGCGGGCTGCGCGGTGCCATCGCGGCCAGGCCAACCATTTCCAGCGCCTCATGCGCCCGCACTTCCGCTTCCTTGCGAGAAGCGCCGGCACGCCGCGGTCCATACGAGACATTCTCCAGAACCGTCATGTGCGGGAACAGCGCATAGTTCTGGAAAACGGTGTTGAGTGGCCGCCGTTCCGGCGGCAACGACGACACATCCTGCCCATCGATGATGACGCGCCCACCGTCGGCCGACATGAAGCCGCCAATGACGCGCAGAAGTGTCGTCTTGCCGCAGCCGGACGGACCGAGCAGAGAAATGAACTCGCCCTGCATGACATCCAGCGACACGCGATCGAGCGCTCGGTGGCTTGAGAAGGACTTCGAGACGTCTTGGATGGCAAGCAGGGTCATTGGCTCAGTTCGCGATTTCGCGGTTCCAACGGTCGGTGACTGCGGGACGCTTGGTGTTGACGTCCGACCAGTCGAAGAGATGCAGGCTTTCGATCGATCCGCCGGCGCCCCAAGGCAGCTTTTTCTCCACGTCGGGTGAAAGCGTCACGCCGGTGACAGCCGGACCAAGATAGAGCCTTTCGGCAAGGCAGCTCGCCGCCTCGGCGGTCAATGCGGTGTCGATAAATTCTGCGGCAGCATCGGCATTTTTCGTTCCCTTGACGATATGCATGCGAGCGTCAGTCGCCCACACGCCCTCCTTGGGAACGGTGAAGCCGATCGGAAGGCCGGCGTCGATGAGGTCCCATGCGCCGACGTTGAAATGGGCGCCAATGACGACTTCGTTGCTTTGAAACGCGTTCGATGCCGCACCCGACGTATCATAGAGCAGACCGGTGTCGAGCGCCTTCAGTTTGGCGAAAGTGGCATCCATGGTTTCGGATTTGTCGCCGAAAGCCCCGGCGAGGAAAATCACGAACGGGACGCCGGCCGAATTGTTGGGCGAAGGGATGGCAACGGCGCCCGCATAGCTCTCGTTCCAGAGCTCTTCCCAGCTCTGGGGCACGTCGCTGACCTCGGACGTGTTGTAGATGAGGCCGAGCGAATAGTAGCCCGCGCTGACAGCGAACGCGTGGTCGCCGTTCTTATAGATCGCCTGCGGCTGAAGGGCGGCGGCATTGGAGAGCTTTTCCAGATCGATCGGCGCCAGAACGCCAGCGGCCTCGGCGATCTCGCTGATCCCGCCATCCATATAGGCGACGTCGATGACCGCTTCGCCCGTCTGCTGCTGCAGCTTGGACAGCGTCGTCGTGGAATTGCCGATCTCGGCGACGACCTTGATTCCGGTTGCTTTCGTGAAAGGCTGGGCGACACATGCGTCGAACGCTTCACCCCAATTGCCACCGTAGTAGGCGACCGTAATCGATTGCGGCGTCGTCTGGGCATGGGCTGCATGCGACAGACCGACAAGTGCCGCCGCCGTGCTCATCAATACTTTATTCCACATCTCGTTCTCCGTCTCTGGGATGGCGCGTTTTGCGCTTGGGATCATTGTCCGGGGAGGACCATAGCAGTAAGAAGACGATCTCTATTGAATAATATGGCCACATGGTTGAACATTATCGACAAAGCTGGACGGACGAGCCTTGATGAGAACACCGGAGAATAGCCTGGAGCTGCGTATCGCCTTCGTCTTGCAGGACAAGTTCACGCTGGCGGCCTTTTCCGGCTTCATAGACGCACTTCGGCTGGCGGCGGACGACGCGGCCAAAAGCCGGCAGATCCGTGTCGGCTGGAGCGTATACTCGCTGAAGGGGGGCCAGGTTCACGCCAGTTGCGGTCTGTCTGTAACAACGCTGGCGGCCCCGCGCGATCCCACCGGTTACGACTACATCGCGATCTGCGGTGGCAACAGTTTCGACGATGATACCCCGTCGCCTCAACTGCTCCACCTCATCCGGTCGGCCCACAATCTCGGTATCGGCCTGCTCGGAGTTTGCACGGGAAGTTTCGCGCTTGCCCGAGCCGGCCTGATCGACGCCCGGAGATATTGCATCCACTGGAACGTTCTCGAGGCCTTCAAGAGCCGGTTTCCACGGGCGCAGATCTCCATGGACAGAATTTTTGTCGATGAAGGCGATGTCATCACCTGCGCCGGATCGACCGCGGCCATCGATCTGGCGCTTTATCTCATCGTGCGGCACTGCGGATCAGAACGGGCGCGGCAGGTCATGCGCCACATGATGCTCACATCGATGCGACCGGCAAGCGTACCGCAGGCGCACTTCTTCCAGTTGCCGCCCGATGGAACCGACAGCCGCGTGCGCAAAGCGTTGCATTTCATGGAACAGCAGCTCGACCAGCCGCCCAACAGCCTTGCGATTGCACGGTACTGCGCGATTTCCCACCGCCAGCTTGAGCGCCTGTTCCGTGCAAATCTCAATCAGACGATAGGACAGGCCTTCAGAAGCATGCGGCTGAACTATGGGCGCTACCTTCTATCGGGCGGCTCGCTCTCGGTGATGGAGATCGCAAACATCACGGGCTTCGCCGACACGGCGCATTTTTCACGCGAGTTTCGGAAGGCTTTCGGACAGACGCCCAGCACCTTCCGGGCGTCGTCGAGCCCAAGCAGTGCAGCCTGAAACCGGCCGCCAAGACGTCCCGTTCTGCGTGGCGTCATGCACCCAGCCTCGCCTCGCGCATATCACGGCCGGGTGGCATGCCGAACAGCCGCGCGTAATCCCGCGTGAACTGCGGCACGCTTTCATAGCCGACGAAGTGGGCGGCGTGGGCGATGCCAGCACGATCCATGAGCATTATCCGGCGTGCCTCGATCAGCCGCAGCTGCTTCTGGAACTGAAGCGGCGACAGCGTGGTGACAGCGCGAAAATGCTGATGAAAGGACGATTCGCTCATCCCGGCCTCTGCTGCGAGATCCCCAACGCGCAGTGTGCCGGCATAGTTCTGGCGGATCAGTGCCACCGCCCGCGCTATACGATCGGCGTGGGTATCGGCCCTGCCAAGCGAACGGATCGCGGCACCATGCCGCCCTGTCAGCAGCCAGTAATGCATCTCGCGTATCAATGCGTCACCCAGCACCGGCAGAGCGGAGGGCCTCTCCATCAGTCGCAGCAACCGCTGCGCCGCATCCATCACGTCGGCGTCCGCCGGCTCGACATGGATCGGGCCGGCATCGACCGGACGCAGATCGGCCTCGGTGGTCAGCGCGCGCAGGAGCGCGGCATCGAGTTCGAGCGCGACCGCATAATACGGAGCTGACGGGCTTGCATCGAGAATCTGGCTTATCGTCGGCACATCGGCCGTGATGACCAGGGCTTCGCCTGCGCCATATTCGAAGCTCTTCGTGCCCATGGTCACGCGTTTGCGGCCCTGAAGACAGATCGCTATCAGCGGCTTCTGCACCGCGACCTGCAATTCGCCCGGATGCAGCACACGCACCGCACCCAAACCATGAAAGGACGTGGGCGCAAAACCGGACCGGTCGGAATGGCCATTGGTATGACGGCGAACAAGGTCAAGAAGAGTGTGCATGAGGCGGTCTTATGAAAATTTCGTTGCCGTATCAGGCAAGGATATCGGCTCATTTGCAAGCCATATCATCGAAATTCGCAGAAACAGGCAAAACTCGGCGAGGAACAGGCAACTCTTCAGGGCGCTTCCGCGCCATCTTGGGCTCACCCCAACGACGGAAGGAGCATTCCATGAGTAAAATCGCACTGATCACCGGCGCCAATCGCGGCCTTGGCCGCAACACAGCCATCGCGATTGCCCGCCACGGCGGTGATGTCATCGTGGCCTATCGTGGCAACGCCGCCCAGGCAAGCGAGGTCGTCGCGGAAATAGAAGCCATGGGCCGCAAGGCCGTTGCCCTCCAGCTCGATGTTGCAGACATAGCAAGCTTTCCGGCTTTTGCAGATGCGCTGCGTAGCAGCCTGCGGGAAATCTGGAACCGCGAAACGTTCGATCATCTGATCAACAATGCAGGCCATGGCGAATTCGCCCCGTTCCGGCAGACGACCGAGGCACAGTTCGACGGGCTGTTCAACGTGCACGTGAAGGGCGTATTCTTCCTGACCCAGGCGCTTTTGCCACTGATTGCCGATGGCGGCAGGATCGTCAATTTCTCGACCGGGCTGACCCGCTTCTCCTATGAAGGGTTCTCGGCCTACGCGTCCGCCAAGGGCGCGGTCGAAACGCTGACGCGGTATATGGCGAAAGAACTGGGCCCGCGCGGCATTGCCGTAAACGCCGTCGCTCCAGGCGCCATCGAGACCGATTTCGGCGGTGGGGTCGTGCGCGATAACAGGGATCTGAACGCACAGTTCGCCCAGCTGACGGCACTCGGTCGCGTCGGCCTGCCCGACGATATCGGTCCGATGGTCGCGAGCCTGCTCTCCGATGACAACCGCTGGGTGACCGCACAGCGCATCGAGGTTTCGGGTGGCCAGGCTATCTGACTTCGGGCGGAGCGGTGGGCGAGCCAAGCGGCGCGCCCACCGCTCTGTTGGCCAATCTGGCAACGGTGGCGCTGTCCCATCTCATTCAGTAAGCGCCGGTGGGCAATTGGCCATCACCGCCGGGAGCGCGAACGCCCCACGTTTTCGCGAGGGACAGGCACTCACGCCACGGCACGATCGCACCGGTCGTGGAAACGCTGCGAAGGGACGCCGCGGCGGCGGCATGAGCCAGTTGCAGTGATTGCGAGATTGTCCATTCCTCGTGGAGGCCATAGATCATGCCCGCGGCAAAAGCATCGCCGGCGCCGTTTGCCCCCTTGATCTCGCTCTCGGGAATGGCAACGGAGGGCAGGACCGTATGCTCTCCGTCACGCGTCACGGCGATCGCGAAGCCCGGGCAATGCACGGCAACCAGCGTCATCGCGCCCCGCTGCATGACCGCCTGCGCCGCCCTGATACAGGCGTTCGCGTCCGGCGTACCGGCCCGAGTGGTCTCGACACCGGCAATCGCCCCGATCTCCACGTCATTGACAATGAGATAATCGAGATGCGGCAGGCATGGCGCGACAAGCGCGGCCATCAGGCTCGGCTCGATGCTCGCCAGTTCCATATTGGTGAGCAGGCCCGCCGCGCGCGCTTTTTTCAGGACGGCCACCCAGCCATTCGGCTCGTCATGCCAGGGTGAATCGAGAATACGATGCACGCCGGGCAGACCGAGATGCAGAAAGCGCATTCGTGTTTCGGAAAAGTCGAAGTGCTCGGGCGTGAGCAGTGCACCTGTTCCGGCATGGAAGATGTGAGTGCGCCTGTGCGTTGCGCGCGACACGAAGGCATCGCAGAACTGGGTAGCGACCCCTCCCGTCGTCCTCATCTGCCGCGTATCGATCCCGGCGGTCGTGGCGGTCGCCATGAGGAAGCGGCCGTCATCATCGTCTCCGACAAGAGCGATCGTCTCGACGGGGATGGCAGGATCGAGCAGCTTGATGTCGACGGCGAGATTGCAGCCCGATCCTCCGCCGTGACGCTCTTCCTCGAACAGTTCGGCAAGGCCATCCTCGCCGGGCCAGTGGCTGACCGTGCGATTGTAATCGACACACCACGTGCCGGCTGTGAGAATACCCCGCCGGCCGCTGGTCATTTCGACTGTTCCGCCTTGAGAACCGCTTCGGTGACGACGTTATCCTCGGCAAGTGCGCGAATAGGCGTGATCCCGTCCTTCGAAAGGCTGGCATGGTAGGCTTTTACGGCCTCGGACGGGGCGATCGTGCCCGAAGCGACTTCGCGCATGAAACGCACCATCTCCAGCGGATTTTCGGCAAGGTTGATCTTGCGACCGAACAAGGCCACCCGCGCGCCGAAACGTTCGGCCTGGTGCAGGAGTTCGAAGCAATCCCGCGTCGTTCCCGCTCCGCCGCCCAGGACGCCGACGATGACGCTCGGGTCATAGGAGGCGAGTTCTTCCATTGCCTTGGCCCCGTTGAACGGGATTTTGAGGAACTGCGGCCGGTCCGCCTTCGTCACACCGGCAAGGCAGCGCATCATGACGTCGTTGACATAGTGCGGCACCATGTCAGGCGCGATACCGGAATCGACATTCGGATTGAAGACTTCGAGGAAGTATTTGAAATTGTTGCGCGCAGCGTCCTCCCGGAACGCATGGAACGCTTCCAGCGCCTGATAGTCATGGTCGAGGTCGTTGTTGAACGTGATGGAATAAAGCCCGAGGTCCGTGCCGGTGATCGGAGCGCCAGGCGCCGGGTCGATGGTGCCGGTGGCAACGCGCGAAAGGGATGCCGTCCGGAAAGGCCGCGACGGCTGTTTCGAATAGGTCGCGCCGCGGCAGACCCAGACATCGGTCGTGTCGTTGGCGCGGATTGCAGGCTTCACCGCGCTGTTGCGGTAGACGCCCATCTCGATCAGCGCCTCCATGTTGGAGGCTGATGTCAGCATGATATCCACGAGGTCCTGCTCGACCACGGCACGGATGTTTTCCAGGAATTCTGGCCGGGTGTAGTGGCGCGACCAAGTACCGTCCTTGGCCCGCTTGGGGCCGCACGACGTCATGCTCGGCCCCATATCACCGTCCTTGGCATCGGCGATGATAAAGTCGTTGCGCGTGTACTGGCCGGCGCGGATGCGCGCGAGCTTCTGATCGAGGCGGTACATGAGGCTATTTCCTTTCGTTGCGGCCCGGCCCGAAGGCGGGCGGGAAGACTTAGGCCGTCGCGGCACCGGTCATGATGGCGACGACATCGTTCATGGTATGGGTTTTCGGCGACACGACCGCCGCACGCCGGCCAAGCCGCATGATGTGAATGCGATCGGCAATGTCGAAGACATTGGGCATGTTGTGGCTGATCAGCACCACCGGCAGGCCGCGATCGCGGATCGAGCGGATGAGTTCCAGCACCTGCCCGGTTTCGCGCACGCCGAGCGCGGCGGTCGGCTCATCCATGATGACCAGCTTGCGGGCAAAGAGCGCGGCACGCGCAACCGCCACCCCTTGTCGCTGGCCGCCAGAGAGTGACTCGACTGGATTGTCGATTGCCGGCAGGCGGAACTTCAACTCGTTCATTGCGCGTCGGGCTTCCTCGCGCATCCGTTTCTTGTCAAGGCGACGGAAAAGGCTTCCCAACAGGCCGGGCGCACGCAGTTCACGGCCAAGGAAGAGATTGGACGCGATGTCGAGCGCCGGGGCGACGGCCAGATCCTGATACACCGTCTCGATACCGGCATGACGCGCATCGAGCGGACCCTTGAAGTGGATGGGAACACCATCCAGCAGGATTTCCCCGCTGGTGGGGTGCAGCGCGCCTGTCAGCGCCTTGATCAGCGTGCTCTTTCCGGCGCCATTGTCGCCGACGACGGCCAGGATTTCCCCAGCGCGCAGTTCGAAGTCAACGCCATCAAGTGCGGTGACATGGCCGTAGGTTTTCACCACATTGCGTGCTTCGAGCACGATATGGGGCTTTGTCTCGGTGGCCTGAAGGGGCGTGGTCTCGGCAGACATCAGCTTTTCCTCCGGGACATCTGATCGAGTGCGACGGCGATGATGACGAGGATGCCCGTGACCAGGTCCTGCCAGAGCGGATCGATGCCGGCGAGCGTGAGGCCGTTGCGCAGCACACCGACGATAAGGGCACCGATCAGGGTGCCGATGAGGCCACCGCGCCCGCCGAAAAGGCTGGTGCCGCCGATCACCACGGCGGTGATCGAATCGAGATTGGCGCTCTGCATCGCGTTCGGATCGGCGTTTGGAATGCGCCCGAGCGCGAGCCAGGCGGCAATGCCGTATATCAGCCCTGCGAGCAGGTAGACCGAAAGCAGGTGCCGCCGCACCGGAATGCCGACAAGGCGCGCCGCCTCGGTATTGTTGCCGATGGCATAGACGTGACGGCCCCATTTCGTCTGGTTCAGCAGATACCAGACGACGGCGTAGAGCGCGAACATGATCAGCACGCCATAGGTCAGCACGAAGCCGCCGAGCTTCATCGTGTTGCCCGTCCACGCGAGAAAGGGATCGCGCACCGGAAACGCGCCACCTTCCGAGATCAGCCGCAAGGCGGCGGTCAGAATGCCGAGAATGCCGAGCGTGACGATGAAAGGCGGCAGCCTGAGCCCGCTGACGAGACCGCCAGCGGCAAGGCCGGCTGCTGTGCAAAGCAGGATGGCAAAGCCCATCGACAGAACGGGATCATAGCCGAGGTTGACCAGCTTGCCCGCAACGATCGTGCCGAGAACGCAGATGGCGCCCACTGCCAGATCGATGCCGGCCGTCAGGATGACAAGTGTCTGCCCGATGGCCAGCACGCCGATAATGACGGTCTGCTGCAGGATAATCGACAGGTTGTGCGTTGCCAGGAAGCGCGGATTGCTGAGCGCGAAGATCAGGCAGAAGCCGATCAACACCAGCAGCGGCCCCGCCGAGGGCGCACCAAGGATGCGCGATTTCAGGCTTCGCGACGTCTCGACTGGAGAAACGGTGGCTGTTGTCATGGCGATCTCATGCTGATGGTCATCTTGCGCGGCGCGCCCCACCCGGGAAACGTCGGCTGGACGCAGCCGGCGGTGTGCTCACGGATGCAGCGATCCCCGAACGGGGCCACGCTCGGCATAAGCCTCACATGGCCCCATCGGGAGAAAGCGTTCAGTCACCCCAGCAGTTTTCGAGACCCCAGGCGGTATCCTTCGATTCCAGCCCCTCGACCGGCTTGTCCGTGATCAGGAAGGAACCGGTGTTGACGAAGCCGCTCGGCTTTTTGCCGGTGGCTGCATATTCCACAACCGCATCGACACCCATAGCGGCCATCTTGTAGGGGAACTGCATGACGGTCGCCGCGATCTTGCCGTCCTTGACGTCGCGCACACCCGCGCAGCCGCCGTCGATCGATGTCAGCATGACATCGCCTTCCTTGCCGAACGACTTGAGCGCTGCATAGGCGCCAGCGGCGGCAGGTTCGTTGATCGTATAAACGGCGTTGATGTCGCCGTTCTTGGAGAGCAGGTTCTCCATGCCGATCTGGCCCTTGTCCTGCGCGCCGTTTGTGATCGCGGCACCGGCAATGGACGGATCGCCTTCCGCGATGCCGAAGCCCTTCAGGTAACCGTCGTGACGGAACGTGTCGACGGTGCCGCCGGGCGTGCCGTCAAGCATGGCGACGACGGCCTTCTTGTCGCCGAGCGCCTTGCGGGCATAGCTGCCCTGCTGCACCCCGGCCTCGAAATTGTCGGTCGCGAAAGTGGCATCGACCGCATCCGCCGGGTCCGTTGCCGTGTCGAGTGCAATGACAAGCACGCCAGCCTCGCGTGCCTTCTTGATGACATCGAGCATGCCGGAGGAATTGTTCGGGGTAACCAGGATGCCCTTGGCGCCCGCGCTGATCAGGTCCTCGATGGCCGCAACCTGGCCTTCATTGTCGCCGTCGAACTTGCCGGCGCGCGCGATCAGCTTGACGCCTTTTTCCTTGGCGCGGGCGTCGGCCGCCTGCCGCATCTTGACGAAGAATGGATTGACCTCGGTTTTCGTAACGAGACCGACGATGACGTCTTCCGCTGAAGCGGACCCAGCGGCAAAAGTCAGGCCCAGCGCAAGGCCGAGCGCGCCGAAAGCCGTCGAACGCACGGATGTGCGAATGCTATGAAGCGACATGAAACCCTCCCAAATTTGATGACGCCGCCGAGCCTTCTGGCTCTCACGGCCGGCACGACCTCTCCTCAAAGGCCGAGGGAATTTGCGCATCTCTTTTGGATAAAGTCAAATGCTAAAAACTTATGTTTTGTATATTTTTATGCAAAATAAACAGGCTGCCGAAATCGTGCCTGGTCACAAATCACGAAGCGCATGCATCGCCGAGTGAACGGTTCCACCCGATGTCAGGCCGCGGTAAATTTCATAGACGGATCGATAGCGCGATGCCTTCATCGGTTGCGGCTCGACACATGTAAAACGTTGGGCACCGAAACGCGCGGCGCCTTCGGCGTACGTCTCGACAGCGCCGCTGGCCACAGCGCCATGGATGGCAGCACCAACGGCCGTGGCATTTTCGATGTCGGGGACTTCGACGCGGCAATCGAGCACGTCTGCCATCATCTGAATCAACAAAGGATTTGCGCGCGCCAGGCCGCTTGCCATCAACACGCGGTCCACCGGCAATCCACCTGAGGGAAAAAGATCGAAGATCGTCCGCGCGCCAAAGCACAGGCCTTCCATCAGGGCGAGATAGATTTCACCAGCCGTTGTGTGGCGCGTCAGGCCGGCAAGCAGGCCGGTCAGGTTGCCATCAGCGAACGGGACACGGTTGCCGCCCAGCCAGTCGATCGCCACAAGACGGCCGGCCGTGGGACCGAGCGCGGCCACCTCTTCGTTATAGGCAAGGAAGCTTGCCTGCATGTCCTTGCCACGCGGAAATGTCCGCACGAACCACGCGAGCGTGTCGCCGAAACTCGGCTGGCCGGCCTCGTAGCACCAGAGCTGGCGCATGGATCCATCGAAGGCGACGCCTTCGATGCCCGGAGGCAGTGGCCTGTACGCGTCCCCGAGATAAAGATAGGCGGCGGATGTCCCCAGCGCGCCGACAAAACAGCGCGGCGAGACAGCACCGATGGCCGGCAGCAAAACATGCGAATCGATGACCGCGACCGCGACGACTGCAGCGCCCTGAATACCCGTCACGTCACGCCATTCCGCCGATAACGTTCCCGCCGCCGACCCGACAGGTAGCGGGGCTGAAAGCCGCTCGTGGAGGCCCTCCACTATACCCTCGGGATAACCGGCTTCGGCCGAAAACTGCGCCTTGAAGGCGGCAAAGCCCAGGCCCCGCGCCTCCTGCCCGGTCAATTGCCAGACAAGCCAGTCGCCACTTTCGATGTACCGGTCCGTCGCCGCCCACAGGGCCGGCGCTTCCGCCGCAATCTGCGCGGCCTTCGCCAGCAGCCATTCGCCGGAGACACGCCCTCCGAAATTGTCGAGAAACGGGGCCGGGCGGGCATTGATGCTGTCCGCATAGGCCTGCGCGTTGTGCTTCCAGAGCTTTACATAGGCGTGCGGATCGCCAGGGTACAGTCGTGACAGCGGCACGCCGTCGGCGCTGGCAGGAAGCGGCGAACTGGCGGTAAAACCGAGCCCGATGCCTTGGATCGTGCGCCCGCGCCCCAGCCGCGAGAGAATGTCGGCCGCAGCCTCCGTGTAATCATCGGCGTTCTGCAGCGTGCAGCCGGAAGGGATGCTGCTTCCTTCAGGCAGGACAGTCGTCATGATCCCGTGCCGATAGGGATGGACGTGGTGGGCCACCTGTTGCCCGCTTTCCGCATCGATCAGCACGCCCCGCGCAGACTCGGAACCGTAGTCCAACCCGATAAGATATGTACGCACGAACGACCTCTCCAGCCACAATCACCCGATACATACAAAATAATACATAAATAGCAATCTTATGTATTTTATTATACATAATTGGCCGTTGCACGGAAAATCCTTGCTTTCTTTCGCCGGCCATTCCCGCTAGAGCGGGCTGACGGGAGCTTTGCATGAAAAAACCAAACCAGAGTATCGACGCGACGATGATCGACGGGGCGGGAAGCCTGCTTTCCCTGATCGCCTCGGGAGCGGCGACATCACGCGCCGAATTGCTTGAGGCGTCGGGCCTGTCGCGGGCTACGGTCACGCAACGGTTGAACGGGCTTTTGGCAAGCGGGCTCGTATGCGAGACGCAGGACACACTGCCGAGCGGCGGACGTCCCACGCGCGTCCTCGCGATCAACGCGGAAAGCGGGTTCGTGATCGTCGCCAATATCGGCGAAACGCACATTCATCTTGCAGCCATGGATTTGCAGCCGGCTATCCTTGCCGAGATGACGCTGCCCTTTTCGATTACCAGCGGGCCGGATGTAACGCTGGCACAAATCGGCGATGCGATTTCTGCACTGGCGAAAGATGCGCAGAAGACGAACGGCCTGTTTGTCGGCATCGGACTCAGTCTGCCCGCGCCGGTCGATTTCAAGCGCGGCTGCGTCGTCGGCCCGTCGGTCCTGCCCGGGTGGGATGAGTTCGATATCATCGGCTGGCTGAAGCGCCGTTTTGCCGTGCCGGTTTATGTCGAGAACGACGTGAACCTGATGACGATCTGTGAGCACAAGCGCCGATTTCCCGCCATCGACGACATGGTCTTCGTGAAGATCGGAACGGGGATCGGAAGTGGCATGATTGCCGGAGGCCGGCTTTTTCGCGGCGCACAGGGCGCTGCAGGCGATATCGGCCATATCCAGTTCCTGTCGGACGATGCACCGCTCTGCCGCTGCGGAAAATTCGGCTGCATAGAGGCGCGCGCTGCCGGTTGGGCAATCGCGCGCGATCTGAATGCACGTGGTTTTCACGCGGAAACCGCCCGCGATGTCATCGACCATGTCGACCAGCGCAAACCGGAGGCGCTCATGCTGCTACGGGCGGCCGGTCGAACCATTGGCGAGGTCGTTTCCGATGTCGTCAGCATCCTCAATCCCAGCCTGATCGTCATCGGCGGCACGCTGGCGCGCGGTGGAGACTTGCTGCTCTCGGGCATTCGCGAGCTCGTCTATCAGCGCTGCCTGCCGCTGGCGACGCGTAACCTCTCGATTGTGCTGTCGATGGCGCAAGAAGACAGCGCCCTGTTCGGGGCGGCGTATCTCATCTTGGACGACCTTTTTGGTGTCGCGAAAGTCGAGCAATTGCTCGAGCGATACTCCAATTCGGACGGCGTGCCATTGAGAGCGGACGGTTGAAACGCGCGGATTGATCGACAAGCAAGTCTCTGACGCCCGAGGTCTTCACTGGCTAAGGAATGAATGCATAAGAGATCCAATGGGGATCAGAGACGGGAACGAATCCGCATTCGACGTCGTCATGGAGCATTGCGATAAAGTGAGAAGCGCCTTCTCCGAGCGCCGACACCCGATACAGGTCCGCTCTGCCTATCCGTTGGCTCGATCGCGATCTTTCCGGCTTACGCCAAACCGACGGACCACGCGGGGCAGCTTAACGTTCGTAACGCTCCAGCATCGTCCTCAGCTGTGCGTTCTGGAGGCGAAGCTTGCTCGCCAACTGCTCGCGGAAAGTCCTGATCTCTTCGTCCAGACTGGTCATCTGCTCGGAGACGGTAGGGACAACCTGCGGAGGCTGCGCGGCAGCAGCGGGCGGTTCCACGTTTCCGGCACGGCCTTTTCGCTTGGCCGATGCGGGTTTGGCAGTGTTTCTGGTTTTGTTTGGTTTCCGGGTTTTGTTTGGAGAGACATCGGCAAGGGAACTGCCGACGTCTTTCGGGACGTCGGCGTTATCGTTCTCCACCGTCCCGTCAGCAACGGTGCCGCTGGCAGCATCGTCAAGCTGCGAGCGGACGGTGGAAGGGCCGTCGGGTTGATCGACGGCCGCCGGCTTTTCTGTCGAATCCGCAATCGCCGGAACGTTCGGCTTTTCGACCGGGTCATCTTCCTGCCGTTGCTGGCGTCGCGGCGACACAAGCCGGGCAAGGATGTTCCAAGGAGACGCCATTTATCGACCCCGCGTTATCCGCCTGCAGACTACGAGTTCACACGCTGACGCGGTCAAACGTCATCAGAACACTCGTCAACACATGACCCCGCGGCCGAACAACGGCCGGCTGCCGGCATTAATCGAGCTTAAGCCGCTTGCGCAGGTCGGCGTTTTCGGTGCGAAGCTTTTCAGCAAGCAGCTTGCGCAGCTTCTGGTTTTCTTCCTCAAGCTGCAGCAGATCCGAGATATCGTCGGTCGCTTTGGAGACGGCAGGCGTCTTCTTCACGGGCTTTGGAGTACGCTTCACGGGCTTGGGCTTTGCGGGAGCAACAGCTTCGACCGGCTTCGCCTTGCGTCCCCGCTTCTGCTTTCCAGCCGTGTCGTTCGAAACGACCGCTGTTTCCGATGCGGTGCCGACGGAAGCCACCTCAGCAGCCACCTTCTTAGCGCGCGGTCGGCGCTGCTTCTTCGCCGGGGTGGGCGTGCCAACAACAGTCGGTGCATCTACAGTGGTCGTCGTTTCGCTTTCGTCAGCCATGGTCGTCTCCTCGTTGGTTGCTCCAGTTGTGTGCTGCCGGACCGGTTCTGTCAAGAACGGTTCAACTGCCTCAGCTTTCGAGGCAAGCACATCGCCGGCGGATCTGTCGTCCGATTGATTGCCTGGAGCATATGGCACCGCCTCTTCCTCAACATCGCGGGCAACAGATTTGAGATCAATGCCGCCCCATATCGAGTTGGACTTGGGGTCTGGCTTGCGTCGACCCTTGTATTCGACTGCAAAACTACGTTGCGTTTTTTTCAAAGTTGGAAGCCCTACATATCCAAGGAAATGTTTGACGGCACATCAGCGCAGCCGCAGGCCTACTCCATAATGATTACGCATCTCTCAGTCCAGCCCGTTATACATCCCGTGTCGGGGCCGCGCCCCATCGCGACGGCGGACATCTGATCGACAACAATTCTCGGGTCATGCTTCTGTTCGCGTCACCTTTCTCATCAACGCGAAATTGGCATGAAAGCACTCTTTGCGAAGATTGTTCAAAGCCAACAACAATGAGGTGAACTGTGATGAATGTCTGCTCCGTAGCGGCAACGCTGCTTCTGACTCTCGTGTCAACCGCCGGTCATGCTGCAGAAACGGCGGTGAGAATTGAAAGTGGCGGAAGAGGGCTCGCCGGCATCCTGAACCTGCCGGACAATGAGAAGAACCCGCCCGTCGTCCTCATGCTCCATGGCTTCACCGGCCAGAAAAACGAATTTCCCATCGCAGGAGGCACAACGGGACTTTTTGCCTATACCGCTGCACGGCTTGCAGATAGCGGTATCGCCAGCCTGCGCATCGACTTCAACGGATCGGGAGAGAGCGACGGAAATTGGGAAGACACCACGTTTTCAGGACAGGTCAAGGACGCTGTTCTCGCATTCGATTACCTGCAAGCCCTTCCGAATGTTGACGTCTCGAAGATCGGTATTCTCGGCTATAGCCAGGGCGGTCTTGTCGGTGGGCATCTGGCCGCTTTGAGGCCGGAGGCATCCGCCGTCGTCCTCTGGGCACCGGTCACCAATCCCGTCGCGACCTATAGCACCATCATGGGAGTTGATACGGTGAAGAGGGCAATGTCCGGGCCGGTGGAAACCGTTACGACGGCCAAGCTGTCGTGGGGAGGCGAAACGAAGCTCAAGGGCGCCTTTTTCAGCGAACTTCCAAAAGTGACGCCGGTGGGCGCGATTGGTGGCTATCCCGGCCCCTTGCGGGTCATCGTCGGGCTGAAGGAGACGGTCGTGACACCGCAGCCGGCGGCCGGGCAGATTTTGCTCGATTATCACGAAGGTCCCGATGATCTCATCACGGTCGATTCCGACCATGACTGGAACGCCGGAACCACGACAAAGACCGTCGACGAGGTCCTGCTACCCGCGACGATCGAATGGTTCAAGACCAATTTCTAGGAATCATGAACGTGCCCGTCGAGAAACGTTGCATCTCCCGCGCGGGCGCGTGCTCATGGCAGGTCGCTCCTGCCATGAGCGCCGAACTCAGTGCTCCGATCGGGAGTGCTTGAGACGACGATCAAGTGGCACCGTCATACCGGCTATTACCAGAAAAGCGATCAGGATCACCACGAAGCTCACGACGAGCGTGGTTGCCTGCGCAAGAAAGCCCAGCACGGCCGGCCCGAGCAGCAGGCCAGTGTAGCCCATGGTCGTTACGATGGAGATGGCGCGGCCGGCAGCCCTCCCGCCGACACGTCCTGCACTGGCGAAAACCGCCGGCACCATGTTCGCAACGCCGAAGCCGCACAAGGCAAGTGATGCGAAGGACAGAAATGCATGGTCGACAAACAGCAGAATGGCGATCGCGACAGCGCAGATCAGCCCGCCTGCCCGGATGATGATCCCATGGCCAAGCCGGCGCGCGAGGCCATCGCCGGCGAAACGACCAACGGCCATGGCCGCGGCAAAGGCCGCAAATGCATAGGCGCCATGGCTTTCGGGCCGACCGAGCACATCGATCATGTAGATCGCTGTCCAATCCATCACGCCGCCCTCGGCAAGCATGGCCAGAAACCCAATCGCACCCAGCAGAAGGATCAGAGCTCGCTGTGCGGCACCGAGACCGGCCGCAGGCTCGCTTCTGCCCACCCTGAAAGAAACCGCCGAATACTCCACCCGACCTGCGATCAGGCGGGAGACGAAGGAAAACGACAGAACCAGCAGACCGGCAATGCCCAGGCATGCGAGCAGGCCGCCGCCATACCCGATCAGCTGGCCGACGAGAAGCGCGCCAACAAGGTTGCCGACGCTGAATACCGCGTGGAAGGACGACATCAGATGCCTTCCCGTTTCCTGCTCGATCCGCGAGGCGCCCGTATTCATGGCGACGTCGAGTGTGCCGAAAGCGGCACCCGCGACGACAACGGCTCCACCGAGCGCAACGGGATTTTCGATGAAGGGAATGGCGAGGAAAATCGCACCGAACACCGCGCCGCCGCAAAGGCTGAGCGTTTCGTTGCTGATAACCCGGTCGATGTAGCGGCCAATCGTCATCATGAGAACGATCGCGCCAAGGGCGAAGCACAGCAGGACAAGCCCGAGCTGCCCCTTGTCGAGCCCGACGCCCGATGCCAGGAGCGGCAGGCTGGACGCCCAGGCACCGATGCCGAGGCCGGCGGCGAGAAAGAAGAGCGTGCATTGCAGCCGGCTTGAAGACCGCCGTGTCGATGGAACAGCTTGATTGGAGGTCATGTCACACACCGGTCGCGTTCTGCCTGACGCGGGCTGCCGCTTCACCGAGACGCTCCCGCGTGATGCGCCCTGCCCGCGTTGCGGCTGCTATGCCCTCACATAGCGCGTCGAGATGCGGACCACCGCCGACAAGCAGCAGGTCAGCACCGGCATTAAGGGACGCAGTCGCGGTTTCCAAAAGTGTGCGACCGCGCAGGGTTGCGGGTGCATCGAGATCATCGCTGACGACCAGCCCCTTGAAGCCGAAGTCGTTCCGCAGCATCGCCATGACCGCCGGCGACGTGCTCGCGGCGTTGTCGGGGTCGATCGCGGCCACCGGCGCCGGACCCGTCATGATCGCCGTTGTGCCGGCTTCAATGGCGGCGGTGAACGGGAGTGCATTTTGGAGAATGCGTTCGCGCGGCGACAACAACGAAACGTCGACGAGCGCCGGATCTTCAGCAAGATCGTTGAAGCCGGGGAAGTGCTTCGTTACCGCCGTCACGCCTGCCGACTGGACACCCTTCACGAAGGCCGACACGAACCGTGCCACGGCTTGCGGCTCGACACCCATGGTACGGGCGTGCAGCCAGGGGTTCTGGCCGTCGACGATATCGGCAACGGGGGCAAGGAACATCGTAACGTCGAGTTCGCGCGCCACGGCCGCAGTGACCCGGCAACGCTCTGCCAACGCCTCGCCGTCCAAGGCGTGCGCTTCCTCAAGGGTGGGAAGTGCCGGCACAAGGCCCTGTAACCGCTGGATACCGCCGAGTTCCTGATCGACAGCGACGATAAGATGCGGCGTCACGCCTTTCAATGCAGCGATGCAGGCATGAAATCGCTCCGGCGTTTCTCTCGCCAATCGCTCCGGCGACATGGCGCGGGCGACATATTCCGCTCGGTTTTCTCCGATCAGCACGGAGCAGCCGCCCCGCTCGAGAAAGGGAAGCATGACCTCCGCAAAATCGAGGCTATCGAAAGCGGGGAGGATGACCGCCCTTGCGTCCTGATCGACTGAAAAATCCGTCATCGTCTCATACTCCGTCAAACCGCTTCCACATCGATGCCAACATCACGTATGGCCTTGAGGATCGCTGTATTCTTGCTGCTGGTGAACAGCGTTGAAATCATGGATACAGGCGCCACCTCGTAGGTCGCCGTCTGGCCGAGCTTTTCGGCAGTGGCCAGAAGCAGGGTCTTGTTCGCTGCGCGGATCATCGCTGATTTCAGGAGCGCGTCCTCATAATCGTCGGCGCGCAATGTCATGTCCTCAGCAACGCCACAAGTGCCGAGAATGCAGTAGTCGACGCGCAGGGCGCGGATCGCATCGATCGCCGCAACGCCTGTGGCGCTACGCGTCAACCGGCCGAGACGCCCGCCGAGCATGATCACCTCGGCGGATGGATGGTCGAGCGCCGCGGCGGCTACATCGACGGCAGTCGTGATGATGCGCACGTCAAGCGTCGGCGAAAGGGCGCGCACGAAACGCACGATGGTCGTGCTGGAATCCACCAGGAGCGTCGCGCCTTGGGGGATGGAGGCCGCGGCCGCGCCGCCAATCGCCTGTTTCTCTTCGGAATGGAGCGTTTCACGGCGATGAAAATCAAGTGCCGGCGTGACAAGCCGTGCCGCGCCACCGTGGAACCGTTGCACGAGGCCGGCATCCGAAAGGTCGCGCAGATCGCGGCGGATCGAATCCTCGGAGACACCGAACTCCTGCGCCAATGGCGCGGCGAGCACGCGCCCTGCGGTATTGATCCTCTCGAGAATGACAGCCTGCCGCTCCTCCGGAGAGAGCGCCGCCAGTTCCTTTCTGTCTGCGTTCACCCCATCGCCTCCGTTTCGCGCGCCAAAAGGCCAAGCGATATCAAACGCGCTTCAAGCACCTCTGCGCTCCGGAAATGCTCTGTGTGAAATCCCAGCGCCGCTGCCGTGGCGATGTTCGCAGCATTGTCATCGATGAACAGGCATTGTTCCGCACGAACGCCTGCGCGCTCCAGAAAGCGCTCGAAGATCGGTGCATGCGGCTTGACGAGTTTTTCCGTACCCGAGACGACAAGAACCTCGAACGCATCCAGGAACGGGAAAATCTCCCTGGCGCGCGGGAAAGTCTCGGCCGACCAGTTCGAGATCGCATGCACGGGAACGCCACCCGCCTTCAGGCGACCGAGCAACTCCGCGGTTCCAGCAATCTCGCCGCCCAGCATTTCATGCCAACGCAGCCAGTAGGCCTCGATCAACTCGGCCTGTTCGGGATGGCGCGCCGTAAGTTCGGCAATACCGTCGGCGAAGGGGCGGCCAGCGTCGAATTGCTCGTTCCACGCGCCCGTGCAGATATCACTCAGGAACGCCGAAACCGCCACGTCATCCGAAAGGAGCTTGCGATAGAGATAGGCCGGGTTCCAGTCTATCAACACACCGCCGATATCGAAGACCACGATGCTCGGATTCATTGTCTTGCCTCTTCGTGCACAAATTCGATTCACTTATGCACGAATAGGCGAATTTACGCAATAAAACGCAACGCTATTTTTGTTCAAGTCCGCAAGAAATCCGCGGCGCGCTCGCCGATCATGATGCAGACGGAATTGGGGTTTCCGGAAATCAGCGTCGGCATGACGGACGCATCGGCGATGCGAAGGCGCTCGACGCCGTGCACGCGAAGCTTCGGATCGACCACGGCCATGTCGTCGCGGCCCATCCGGCAGGTTCCAGCCGGATGCAGGGCAGCGTGGGCGTCCTTCACGCAGAAAGCCCGGATCTCCTCACGTGTCCGAAGCGCGGGGCCCGGCGTGTGGCGCGCCGCCACGAATTTCGCGATGGCGGGCTGTTCCATGATATCGAGCGCCGCCATCGTTCCGTCGGTGATGGCTTCGAGATCGTAAGCCTCGGAGAAATAGCGAGGCGCCACGCGCGGGGTCGCTGCCGGATCGGCGCTCAGCAGCGTCACCTCACCGCGCGACCGCGGCCGGATCTGCCCCAAATTGACCGTGCAGCCGTTGCCGCCCGGCACCGCATCGACCCCCTCCTCGATGCCGGCGCCGACAACCATGAAATACTGGATGTCCGGCGTCGCCTGTGTTTTGTCACCCCACCAGAAAGCGCCTCCCTCGATGAGGTTGGATGCCGCCGGTCCGTTGCGGAAAAGCGCATAATTCAGACCGGCAGCAGCCTTCCAGTGCAGCTTCTTGTACTTGTCGTAGCTGTGCGGTCCGTTCAACTGGTAGACGAGGGAAATCTCGATATGGTCCTGCAGGTTCTGACCGACGCCGGGCAGGTCGGCGTGGACCTCAATGCCGTGCTTTTGAAGTTGCTCCGCAGGGCCGATACCGGACAGCATCAGAAGCTTCGGCGTGGCGATCGCGCCGGTCGAGATAATGACCTCCTGATCCGCGCGGTAGACGATGCTGCGCCTTCCCTTCACGCACTCGACGCCGATGGCCCGTCCGTTCTCGATGATAAGGCGAGTGACAGTGGTTCCCGTCTCGATGCGCAGATTGCGCCGTTTGCGGGCTGGTCCGAGATAAGCGACGGCAGCGGAACTGCGCCGGCCGTTCTTCGCCGTGATCTGATAGAGGCCGCAACCGGCCGGGTCGCCCGAATTGAAATCCGGGTTGTATGGTAGTCCCGCCTGCTGGCAGGCCTGCAACCACGCACGGGTCAGCGGGTGGATATACTCGATATCGGAAACGCCGAGCGGCCCGCCGACGCCATGCGCCTCGTTGCAGAAGCGGTTATTGTCCTCGGCACGCTTGAAGAACGGCAGCACATCCCGATAGCCCCATCCCTCCGCGCCAAGCTCCACCCACTGGTCGTAGTCGTCAGGCACGCCACGGATGTAGATCATCGCGTTGACCGAGCTGCCGCCGCCCAGCACGCGCGCCTGTACCATGGTCGGCGTATCCGTCCGTTCCTGCTCTGGCATCGGCTCCCAGGGAATGCGCTTCAGCAGATCGCCCTGCGCCGTTTTGTAATAGGCGCCGGGAATGTGGATATAGGGACTGAGGTCGCGCGGCCCCTCCTCGATCAGCAGGACACGCGTATCGGGATCCTCCGAAAGCCGCGCGGCGACGACGCAGCCGGTCGAGCCGCCGCCGACGACGATATAGTCGAAGGTGCGAAGTTCTTCCGGCTGACGCGGAGAAATGCCGTAGCGTGCCGATCCCATGTCGCGAACCGTCATCACTTTCCTCCCGCAATGGCGGCACCCGCCTTGATAGCGAGCGCGGCAATGGTCAGCGCCGGGTTGACGGCAGCCGACGTGGGCAACACCGAGGCATCCGTGATGTAGAGGTTCTCCACATCGTGGCTGCGGCAGTTCACGTCGACGACGGAGTTTTTCGGATCGTCGCCGAGGCGGGCCGTGCCGCACTGATGCGACGTCGTCTTGCGGCCGAAGGTATGCGTCAGCACGATCGGGAAGCCGGCTTTGCGCATCACTGCGCGGGTTTTGCGAATGAGCGCCTCATGCGCACGCATGTTCGATCGGATCCAGTGCATAACGATCCGCCCGTCGCGAACCATGACCCGGCTTTCAGGATTGGGCAGGTCCTCGCTCGTCAGGAACCAGCCATAGGCGTAGCGCGCCATGAGCCGCGCAAACCATGCCGGCGCCGGCATCGGCAGATTGGCCTTGAGGATGTTGCCGGTGATGTGGCCGAGCAGCTGCACATTCCCGAGAGGAAAGCCGTACTCGTTGTCTTCGTTATAGAAATCATTGAAGGCAATGGTCTTCTGATAAACGCAGCTATTGGCGGCGAAGGGATCGATCGTCAGCATCGCGGTCGTGTTGTGGTTCATGAAATTACGGCCGAGCTGGTCGGAGCCATTGGCGAGGCCTGACGGATGCGCCTTGCTGGCCGAGCGCAGAAGGAGCGCCGCGGTCTGAACGGCACCGGCCGCCACGGCAAAGCGATCCGCCGAGATCCGATGCTCGATCCCGTCCTTCGCATAGACGGCGGCAACGACACGACGCCCGCTCGGATCGGTCTCGAGGCGGCTGACGCCGGCATCGGTGACGAGGCTGACATTCGGATGCGCAAGCGCGCCGGCGAGCGGGCCAACCTCCGCATCGATCTTGCCTGTTCCGGTGTTCGGAAAGGCGTCCCAGCCGGTCTTGGCCCGCTTCAGCCAAGCCTCGATATCGATCGACAGGGGCAGGGACGCGGGATGAACCCCGGCCTTTTCAAGCCGGCGGCGGACCGCAGCCATGGCCGGTTCGTCGGGAACCGGCGGATAATCGTAAGGCTTTTCGTGCGTCGGTTCCGTCGGATCGCCGGAGACGGAGCCGCGCACCTTGAAGATCGCCTCGGCAGCATCATACCACGGTGACAGATCATCATAGGCGAGCGGCCAGCCCGGCGATGCACCGTCCATGTGACGGCGCGGCGAAAAATCCTCTCGGCGGTAACGGTACATGACGGCACCGAAGAACTTCGAATTGCCGCCGACATAGTAGTAGTTGCCGGGCAGGAAGCTCTCACCGTCCGTCCCCAGCCACTCCTCGGACGACCGGTAAAAGCCCTTCTGGAAGATGGCAATGTCGTCTCGCGCCTCGGGACTGTCCGTCAGGTGCCCTCCCCGTTCGAGAATGACGATCCTGAGGCCCGAGGGCGCAAGGCTGTAGGCCAAGGAGGCTCCGCCGATACCGGAGCCGATGATGACGATGTCTGCCGTCTCGGTCATGAAAGGTCTTTCAGTCGATGCGCGTTTCGGTTTCACTGTCGAACAGCACGATCTTCGAGGTATCGACCGCCAGTCCGGCTTCGCGACCCGCATGGGCCTGCCGTGGCGGGAGACGGGCGGTCACTTCCACGCCGCCAAGCTGGAAGACGGCCAGCGTATCCGGCCCGGTCGGCTCGACGACGTCGAAATCGATGGTCAGCGAGGGAGCGGTGCTGCCGGTTGAAGCAATGGAGAAATTCTCCGGACGGATGCCAACCAGGACCTTCTTCCCGGCATAGCGACGCAGGGCGTCCGCCGAAAGCGCGATCCCGCCGATGCGCGCCGCCGGCCGGCGCGCGATCTCGATCACCGCCGTGCCGTCCGCTTCCAATAGGGCCGGCACGATATTCATGGCGGGCGAGCCGACGAAACGCGCGACATAGACATTGGCGGGACGGTCATAGACAGCCTGCGGCTCGTCGAGCTGCTGCACCACGCCGTCCTTCATCACGGCGACGCGGGTGGCAAGCGTCATCGCTTCGATCTGATCATGCGTGACATAGACGATCGTCGTACCGAGACGCGCGTGCAGTCGTTTGATTTCTGTGCGCATGTCCACGCGCAGCTTGGCATCGAGGTTCGACAGGGGTTCGTCGAACAGGAAGAGCTTCGGCTCACGTACGATGGCGCGCCCCATGGCGACGCGCTGGCGCTGGCCGCCCGAGAGCTGCGAGGGTTTGCGGTCGAGCAGATGGGTGATCTGCAGCAGATCGGAGGCTGTTTTCACGGCCTTGTCGCGGTCGGCCTGCGCGACCTTGCGGATCTTCATGCCGAACTCGATGTTCTGCCGCACGGTCATGGTCGGGTAGAGCGCGTAGGACTGGAACACCATGGCGATGTCTCGATCCTTCGGCGACAGGTCGTTGACGGTCCTGCCGGCGATGCGGATCTCGCCGCCGGTGACGGTCTCCAGTCCGGCGATCATGTTGAGCAGCGTGGACTTGCCGCAGCCGGAAGGCCCGAGCAGCACGAGAAAGTCGCCGGTTCCGATGGAGATGGAGACTTCCTTCAGAACCTCCAGATTGCCGTAGGCCTTGCGGACGCGATCGATTTCAAGAGTGGACATGGGCTCAGCCTTTCACGGCGCCGGCCGTCAGCCCGCGGACGAAATAGCGGCCCGCGACGATGTAGACGACCAAGGTTGGGATGGCGGCGATCATGGCGGCGGCCATGTCGACATTGTACTGCTTGCGGCCCATCGTGACGTTGACGATGTTGTTGAGCGCAACGGTGATCGGGGAAGACTGGCCGGCCGTGAAGGACACGCCGAACAGGAAGTCGTTCCAGATCTGGGTGAACTGCCAGATGCACGACACGACGATGATGGGCAGGGCCGCCGGCAGCATGACGGAGAAGAAGATGCGGAAGAACCCTGCCCCGTCGATCTGCGCCGCCCGCGTCAGTTCATCGGGAATGGTGATGAAGTAGTTGCGGAAGAACAGCGTGGTGAAGCTGATGCCGTACACCGTGTGCACCAGCACGAGACCGGGGATCGTGCCCGACAGACGCAGGCTGCCCAGAAGCTGGGCCATCGGCAGGATGACGGCCTGAAACGGCAGGAAACAGCCGAACAGCATCAGGCCGAAGACGAAGTTCGCCCCGGGAAAGCGCCATTTCGTCAGGATATAGCCGTTGATCGCGCCGATCGCTGTGGACAGCGCAACCGCCGGGATGACCATCAGCAGCGAGTTGACGAAGTAGGGCCGCAGGCCATCGCAGGCCGTACCGATACAGGCCTGCCCCCAGGCCTTCTCCCATGCCTCGAAAGTGATCGCCTGCGGCAAGCCGATAAAGGAGCCCGAATAGATTTCGTCGAGCGACTTGAGCGAGGTGACGATCATCACCCAGAGCGGCATCAGATAGAAGATGGCGAGCGCGATCAGCGATCCGTAGATGAAAAGGCGGCCGAACTGATGCGCGCGGCGCGCGGAGCGAGCCTCAGTGCTCATTGCGCGCCTCCTTCAGCTCCGAATAGAGATAGGGAATGATGATGGCGGCGACCGTCATCAGCATCATCATGGCGCTTGCAGCACCGACACCCATCTGGTTGCGCCGGAAGGTGGCGGAGAACATGAACGTGGACGGCATCTCCGTCGAATTGCCGGGACCGCCGCCGGTCAGAGCCAGCACAAGATCGAAGCTCTTGATCGAGATGTAGCTCAAGAGGACGATGACACTCAGGAAAGCCGGGCGCAGCATCGGCACGATGATGTTGAGATAGATGCGCGGCAGGCTCGCGCCTTCGATCTGTGCGGCCTTGATGATCGACGTGTCGATGCCGCGTAGGCCGGCCAGGAAGATGGCCATGGCAAAGCCGGTCGATTGCCAGACAGCGGCAATGACGACGCAGTAGATGGCGTATTCGGGCCGCGTGATCCAGTCAAAGACGAAACCGGTCCAGCCGAGATCGTTGACGACCTTCTCGACGCCGAGATCCGGGTTGAGGATCCACTTCCAGGCCGTCCCCGTCACGATGAAGGACAGCGCCATCGGATAGAGATAGACGGCGCGCAAAAACCCCTCGGCGCGGATCTGCTGATCGAGCAGGATGGCGATCAGAAGACCGATCGCGATCGTGATCGCCAGGAACAGCACGGTGAACACGAAGAGATTGGCGACCGCCGTTTCCCAGCGTGGCGTCGACCACAGGCGGATATATTGCTCCAGTCCGACAAAGTCGTATTTCGGAACCATTTTCGACGACGACAGGGAAATCCAGCCCGTCCAGGCAATGAAGAGATAGACGCCGACGATGATGGCGACGAGGCTTGGCGAAAGGACCAGCCGCGGCAGCCATCGCGAGAATCTATCCTTCAGCGAAAGTGTACTGCGCATGACAGTCATCCCACCGTTTCATAATATTCATGCCCGAAATGCCCGCCGGAATTGTCCGGCGGGCATTTCGGAACGAGCGATCAGCGCGCGTTGTTGATGCCGTCGACCAGAGCCTGGACGGCGTCCTTGGAGGACATGTCGGTGACGAAGAACTTGCCGACGACGTCGCTGAACACGCCGGAGAACTGCGGCGGGGCTGCGAAGCCCTCCGTCAGGCCGCCCACCATGTTGCCGCTGGCGACAGCCGCTTCACGATCGGCGAAGCTGCGCTTGGCGCAGGCGTCGAAATCCTCGACCGAGACATCCGACCGGGCCGGAATTGAGCCCTTGATCTTGTTGAAGTTCTTCTGGACCTCCGGGTCCATGATCGATTCCGCCCAGGCATCCTGCGCGGCGATGACGGCCGGATCGTCGTTGTTGAACACACCGAAGGCATCGATGATGAACTTGAAGTTCGCGGTTGCGGCCGGCGTCGGGAAGCACAGGAAATCTTCGCCGGGCTTCATGCCCTTGGCCAGAAACTCACCCTTGGCCCAGTCGCCCATGATCTGCATGCCGGCCTTGCCGCTTGCGACCATGCCCGTCGCCACCGCCCAGTCGCGGCCGGTGAAACCGTCGTCGACGAGACCGCGCACCTTGCGCAGCTTGTCGAAGGCATCGACCATCTGGTCGCTGGAAAGAGCGGCTTCATCGAGATCGATGACCGCCTTCT
Organism: Shinella sumterensis; assembly: GCF_004514425.2. GTDB lineage: Bacteria > Pseudomonadota > Alphaproteobacteria > Rhizobiales > Rhizobiaceae > Shinella > Shinella sumterensis. Next base: position 400,155 of record NZ_MYFN02000001.1, on the reverse strand, counting down.
TGTAGAACTCCGTACCATTCACATCGGTCACGATCGCTTCGAAGACTTCGAGGATCTGCCAAGGTTCGTCGCCGATGGCCAGCGGCACGACGCCGGCTGCCTTGAGCTTGTCACCGGCCGCGATGAGCTCATCCCAGCTTTTCGGTTCGGCAATGCCGGCCTTGTCGAAAACGGCCTTGTTGGCCCATACCCAGTTCTGGCGATGCATGTTGATCGGCAGCGAGATGAAGGTGTCGTCGCTCTTGACGAAGACGAGCAGCTGCGGCGCCAGCGCCTTGTCCCAGCCGTTCTTGGCATAGAGATCGTTGAGGGAGCGCAGGACGCCCTCCTTCGCCCAGTCCAGGCCTTCGTAGCCGAGGAACTGCATGGTTGTCGGCGGATTGCCCGCGGCAAGGCGCGTCCTGAGCGCCTGCAAGGCGTTCGCACCGGAAAGGCCTCCGACGGCGCTGTCCTGCCAGGTGTAACCCTTCGAAGCGAGCTTGTCGGTAATCACTTTCAACGCGTTGACTTCGCTTTCGGAAACCCAGTGATGGATGCCTTCCACAGTTCCCTTGCTCTCGGCCATTGCGGCGACCGGAAGAAGCGAGATCGAGGCGGCAAGAAGCGTAATCAGTTTCATTATGTTCCCCTGTATTTGCTCTGGTGGTTGAATGTGGATGGCAGGTGCGAACTCCCGGCACCTGCCGCATGGACTATGCGTCGGCCGGTTCGACCGCCGCCGCATAAGGCACGTTGCGGCCGCCATAGCGGCGGACGCGGATGTTGGCCTGCTCGGCATGGCCGGCGAAACCTTCCATGAGGCAAAGCCGCGAGCCGTAGGCTCCGATCATGGCGGAAGCCTCGTCGGTCAGGATCTTCTGGTAAGTGCAGGTCTTCAGGAATTTTCCGACCCACAGGCCGCCGGTGTAGCGGGCCGCCTTGTTGGTCGGCAGCGTGTGATTGGTGCCGATCACCTTGTCGCCGAAGGCGACATTGGTGCGTGCGCCGAGGAACAGCGCACCGTAGTTGCGCATGTTGTCGAGGAAGTAGTCCGGATCGCGGGTCATGACCTGGACATGCTCGGAGGCGACACGGTCGGCTTCCGACAGCATCTCTTCGATCGTGTCGCACAGGATGATCTCGCCGAAGTCTTCCCAGGCCTTGCCGGCAACGGCCGCTGTCGGCAGGATTTTCAACAGCCGCTCGATCTGCGCGAGCGTGTCGCGCGCCAGCTTTTCCGAATTGGTGATGAGCACCGCCGGAGAGTTGACGCCGTGCTCGGCCTGACCTAGCAGGTCCGTTGCGACGAGCTCTCCATCAACGCTGTCGTCGGCGATAACAAGCGTTTCCGTCGGGCCGGCGAAAAGGTCGATGCCGACGCGGCCGAAAAGCAAGCGCTTGGCTTCCGCCACATAGGCGTTGCCAGGGCCGGCCAGCATATCGACGGGCTCGATCGTCTCGGTGCCATAGGCCATGGCGGCAATCGCCTGCACGCCGCCGAGGCAATAAATCTCGTCGGCGCCGGCAAGTGCCTGCGCCGCGACGATCTTCTCCGCAATCTTTCCCTGGAATGGCGGCGCGCAGGTGATGACGCGCTCGCAGCCGGCAACCCTCGCCGTCAGCACGGTCATGTGGGCGGAGGCGAGCAGCGGATATTTGCCGCCCGGAACATAGCAGCCGACATTCTGGATCGGCACGTTCTTGTGCCCCAACACGACGCCGGGCAGGGTCTCGATTTCGATATCCTTCAGCGCCGCCTTTTGCGCCTCGGCGAAGCGGCGGATCTGCTCCTGGGCGAAATCGAGGTCTTCGCGTTCGCGGATCGTCAGCGCATCGATACAGGCTGCGATTTCCTGCTTGGTCAGGCGATAGGAGTCCCGGTCGAACTTGTCGAACTGGACGGAGAGTTCCCGAACCGCCTTGTCGCCACCGTCCCTGACCTTTGCCAGAAGGGCTTCGACTGCCTTGGTGACCGCGCTGTCGGTGCCGCCGTCTTCGATGGTGGCCGTGGCCGTTTTGATGTGCCGGATCATGACAAAGTCTCTTCGTTCACGGCCACCGGTGGCGCCGCGTCATCAATGGTCTTGGGAGGGTTGCAGGGAGGCCGTCGCCTCCCCGCTCAAGCAATCAGAGGTGCTGCTCGCGGGCGCGCATCTCTGCGTAGGCCGCCTGTTCCTTCTCGTAGTAGGCCGGCGACGGGAAATCCCACCAACCGGTTGCGAAGGGGCCGGCCGCGTCTCGCGAGACGATGACTTCCACGAGCGCGGGGCCGCCGCATTCGAGCGCCGCCTTCAGGCTGCTTTCGAGATCCTCGTCATTTTCGACCTTCCAGGCCTGCAGACCAAACGCGCGGGCAGAGGCCGCGATATCCGCCGAATAGGGCGCGCCATTGCCCGCGTGATGGTTGAATTCCGAGGCAATGTGACGGCCCATGAACTTGCGCATGCCGCCGCGGATCGACATGTAGCCTTGGTTGTTCAGGACAAGGAAGACGACGTTGATGCCGTTCATGACCGCCGTGCCCATTTCCGGCAACGACATCATGAAATCGCCGTCGCCCACGATTGAAACGACCTGACGGTCCGGGCAGGCGAGCTTGGCGCCGAGTGCCGCCGGAACCGCCCAGCCCATCGGCGAATAGGAGCCGGACGTGATATGGGTACGCGGCTCGTAGACCGGGAAGCTCTGCTTGACGGAACCTTGGGTGTTGCCCGAGCCGACGACGACGATACCGTCGCGGTCGAGCACCTTGCGCAACGCCACGAGCGGACGCTGCGAGGTGAAAGGCGTCTCGCGGCTGTTTTCGCGCGGCTCGACCAGGGTGCGCCACTCGGCCTTGGCCTTCTGCACGTCGGCGAGGAACGGTTCTCGACGTGCCTGCATTTTCTGGGCATCTGCGTCCGAGATCAGTGACAGGATCGCCTCCAGAGTCACCTTGGCGTCCGCGACGATGCCGACTTCCGTCTCGTAGTTCTTGCCGATCTCACGCGGATCAAGGTCGATATGAATGAGCTTGGCCGAGGGGATCGAGAACGAGACGCCCTTGGCATAGGAGGACGCCGACCAATCGGTGAATCGGCAGCCGACGGAAACGACCACGTCGGCGGACGCGGTGATCTTGTTGCCGCAGGTCGTGCCTGTCTGCCCGACTGCGCCGATGAAAAGCGCATGGTCTTCGGAAATCGCGCCCTTGCCGTTCCAGGTGATCGAGACGGCCGCACCGAGCTTTTCGGCAAGACGCGTCAGCTCGGCCGAGGCGTTTGCCGTGATCGCGCCGCCGCCGGCGACGATAACCGGGCGTTCGGCGGAAAGAAGAACCTTCAATGCTGCTTCGACGGCCTTGGGATCCGGATAGGCGACGCCGACCGGCAGGCGCTTGCCAAGCGGATGAATGGTCACATCCGCCGCCTCGACCTGCACGTCCATCGGGACTTCGACATGGACCGGACCCGGTCGGCCTGTCAGCAATTCGCTGAAGGCACGGTGCATAATGCTTGGGAGGACCTGCACCGAATTGGCTTGCCAGGCGCGCTTCGTCACCTGTTCGGTGATGCGCGGAAAGGCGTTGTCCTGCTGGCGTTCCAGTTCCTGCATGGTCCCGTGGCCGTGCATGTAGGTCTGGGGCGAACCGGAAACGTAAAAGAGCGAGGTCGAGTCGCAATAGGCAGTTGCAAGGCCGATGATGGTGTTTGCGGCGCCCGGACCGACAGAGGTCGAGCACGCCATCGGCTTGCCCGAAGCGCGATAGTAGCCATCGGCCATGTGAACCGCGCTCTGCTCGTGCATGACCTGGATGAAGGGAATTTCCGATCCCTCCTGCAGGAATGCGTCGAACAGCGACCAGATGCCATGGCCCGGCACGCCCGCGACATATTCGACGCCGTATTCCTTCAAAGCCTTCGCGACGACTTGGCCACCTGTCAGTTTCATGTGATCGACCCTCTGAAATATCGTTATGGTGCTTACAGGAAGATCAGCAGCTCGGGGCGTCTTCCGATGAGAGCCGCATTCTTCGGCGGAGCGTGACGCATCGCAAGTTCGCAGCAATTGAAACGCTGACGCAAGGTGACGCACATTCAGCGCAGTTTTGCATCATTCGACTGGCTAATATCGACCGGATGTCGCGTCATGTCGCCACGGAAGAACGCCAGAAGCTGAAAGGCGGCCGGCTGCGCATCCTTCGCAAGCTGAAGCGGATTTTGCGTCATGATGCGAAGAAATAAGTTGCGCCGCGAACTTCTTTGACGCCATCCGGTGTGGCTTGTTTAGGGCACAGAAAGAGACGAGAGGCATTGCAGTGCAGAACCTGAGCAGAGACCTGGCTTTCGCGGACGCGTTCATCACGGCGACGCTGGTGGAAAATGTGGTCGACTACGATGTGGCCGATGCGATCGTCGTCAATATCAGCCCCTCCCCCATGGTGACCGGCGATGAACACCCCGCCATCGTCCCGGCCTGGAAATCCACCTGGCTGAAGGGCGGGCGCATCCGTTCAGCCGAGCGAGCCGCCGTCATCAAGGTCGTCAACCCGACCAATCTGGGCGGCTGCATGTTCCGGGGCTGGGATTGGCTGGGAAATCGTATCCGCAGCTTTCCGCGCGATACGCCGCTTTACATCTCGGCGCAGGATACGATCGGCACGGTGACACTCGATCCGCGGGTCTTTACCAATGAACGTGCGAGCGCAGAGGCGTCGCAGACCTTCACATTGAAGCTCAATCTCTGGTGGTCGCCCGGTGATACGGATTGCTTTATCCACAACGAGCACCCGTTCTTGGAAACCCATACGCAGATCCATGGCTCGGGCCGCATGCAGAAGTTCAAGACGCGGGATGCCGCTGAGATCTACGAGGACGTCGTCATGCCGATCGGCTATTCGCACGACCCCTTCTGCCGGGTGACAGGCGAAAATCAATGGACCTATCCCTGGCACCGCTACTATGCGGATACCGACAGCGTCTGGCTTGCGGTCGAACTCCATCCCTAGGGTGGCGGACGTCAGCTCATCTGGATCATGTCCGAGCCATCGCCGAGATATTGCAGGGCCTCGCGGGGAATGGCCGGGTCGTTGCGATCGAGAACTGTCAGGTCCTTGAGTTGATCGCGGCCCAGCAGACCCGGGCCGCGATAGTGCAATGCCACCTTCGTGGAATACGGCTGGCGAAAGACGGTCGCCGCGATGCCGCTGGAGATGCCGAACATGAACCGCTTGGCATTGCGCTTGACCTGAGCATAGACGCCGAACGTCAGCTCGTTGGACTGGATACCCTCGAAATCGGCTGTGAACAAACGGTCGGCGACGGGAAAGCAGAAACCGTAATATTTGAAGACGTACTCCGTCTTCTTCGGATTATCGAAGCTTGGGAAGCGCTCGACGTAATAGTGCTGGAGGAACTCGTTGTTGCGGTAGATGCAGAAGGCAGAGCGCAACACGAAGCCCTTGTAGATCGAGGAGAACTGGTAGCGATCGTAGACACCCACAATGTCGTCGTGATCCGCCCTGTTGTTCTCCACGATCATGTCGGAAACGAAACGCGTGAATTCGGGCATCTGACGGGCCGTCGCCATGGCGTGAAAGAAATTGCCTTCCACAAGGGTGCGGAATTCGTCGGGATCGGCAAACAGCATCGGCACGCTGAGCCCGAAATAGTTCGCGATGATCCGGAGGTTGGCTGCCGATGGGACATGGGCGCCGGAGAGGTACTTGTTGAACTGCTGCCGGTTGACATTGATCTTGCGGCAGACCGCAGCGACGGAGCCGTGCTGCCCGCAGAGTGTCCTGAGATTTGCCGCGAAGGCATTACCGTCTCTACCCAGATGATCCATTCCGGCCCTCAAAAGTGACGCATTATGACGCTCAAAATACGTCATATCGCTAAAGGTATCAATCATCTGCGAAGTTGTGCCGCAAGACGTCCCGGATCAATCTCAAGGCGATAAGAGGAGGATTTTAGTGCACCCTACGCAAGCCACCGGCTGGTCCGTCATGGGCACAGGCACGATTGCAACGGAGCACATGGTTGCGGCGATCCGCGCGGCAGGCCACCAGCCGCTTTGGGTCGTCAGCCGTAACGAAAGATATGCCGCGCATTTTTCGCAGGACATGGAAATACCCGGCATCACCATCGACGCACGCGAAGCCCTGCGCGATAAACGTGTCGGCTTCGCCTATGTCAGTGCGGCCAGGAGCCGACGAAAACATTACATCCTGGCTGCCGCCGCGGAGGGCAAGCACCTCTTGTGCGACGGCCCGATCGCAGGCGGCAGCCGCGTCGCCGCAGAGCTGACCGATGCCTGCGCGAAGGCCGGCGTGATCCTCGCGATCAACCAGCCGCTTCGTGCCTTGTCACCGCACCAGACGATGCGCCGCCTGCTGCAAGAGGGCGAAATCGGCACCCTGCAATCCCTGCTGATCGCGCGTGGCGCGCCTTTTCACCCTCCACCGAACCGACATATCGACGACGTCGTTGATCACGAACAAGCCCTGCTCGACATCACTTTGGAGGACATCGATCTCGCCCGGTTTCTGACCGGGCAGGAAGCGGTTGCCGCATCTGCGCTCATCGCCGCGGATCAACGCGCCTATGCAATCGAGATGTCCGGTGGCGCGATCCTGCAGGCGTATGAGAGTTTCACGGCAGCGGAATTCGAAAGCGTCGTGATGCTCGCAGGCGATCGTGGAACGCTCGTTGCCCATGGGACGCTCAGCGGAAAGGGGTCAGGAACCCTCGTGCGGCGCCTGAACGGCCGAAACGAATTGATTCCTGTGCGGGACAGAGACCAGCACATGTCGACACTGGAGGCTTTCCTGACGCTTCCGCAAAAAAATGGCGGGATCTGGCTTTCGCTCGGCGAAGACAATGTCATCGCGCTTCAGGTCGCAGAAGCCATTCAGGCCGCGCAGAAGCGTCGGCCGGTTATCGTCAGCCAGTAAACGGACCATCGGAGCCCGACCGTGATCAAATCCCACAACCAACTCGTTTTTCATTCCATGGCGTCGAAACCGAATTCGCTGGCGATCGACATCGAGATCGCCAAAAGCGTTGGCTTCGACGGACTGGAGACGTCCGGCGCCAAGATCTCCGCCTATCTCGACGCCGGTCATGACGAACAGGCGCTCAAAGCCCGGCTTGACGGTCTCTTCCTTCCCGGTATCGGCTTCCTGATCGATCTCGAACGGCAGGGAGAGGCTCGAAAGCAAATGCTGCAGGAGGCGGAAGCCTTGTGTGTGCTCGCCAGCGCCGCCGGCGCCAGGGGGATTGAAGCGATCACCGGGCCGCTGGATATCAGGGTTTTTGAAGCCGATGCCAAAAAACATCACCCCGATCTGTACCGAGGCCTGATCGACCTGCCGCAAACGGAGCAACTTGAACGCACGGCGTCAAATCTCCGGACGGTCGCCGATATAGCGGCGACCTACGGGCTTATAGTCTATCTCGAATCTCTTTCCTGGACCCCTCTGAATAGCCTGGATGCGCAAATGCGGATTCTCGATCTGTGCAAACGGGACAACGTGCGCCTCGTGATCGACTTCTGGCACGCCTATACGTCGGGCGACAGTCCGGAGCGTGTCGCTCGCCTCGACAAAGACCTGATCTACGGCGTGCATCTTTGCGATTCCCTTGCCTATAGCGGGGGCGTACCCAACGAGGCAGCGCTGCGGGATGTGCCCACCGGCGCAGGCGTTCTCGACCTGCAAAGCTGGGTCGATGCGGTAAAATCGACGGGGTACAAAGGCTGGTGGAGCTGCGAACTGTTCTGCCGGCGTCAACACCAGGAGAACAGCTTCGATGTCGCCAGGGAGCTCAAGGCGTTGATGGAGAAACTGATATTCGAGTGATAAGGCAATCGCTCCTGCAGTCCCAGCGTGGCGTGCTTGATGCGCCCAAAACAAACGACCGGAGTGATTCACTTCATCCGAGTTCCGTCAGCGGCGATGACGTCGTCCCGCGTATCGACATCGGTGCGGGCCGCCGCAAGGCAGGACGATATCAAACCCGGACAGTCGTTCATCATGCTCGCCCTACGCGACCTCGGGCAACCCGCCGATCAGCTTGTCGAGTGTTATCGGATAGTCCCTCACCCGGACACCGGTGGCGTTGTAGATCGCATTGGCGATGGCCGCTGCGACACCGCAAAGGCCCAGTTCTCCTACGCCCTTCGCTTTCATCGGGGATGAGAACGGATCGGTTTCATCCATGAAGATCACGTCCTGATGGGGGATGTCCGCATGAACAGGCACCTCGTAACCGGCGAGATCGTGATTGACGAAGAAGCCGCGGCGCGTATCGACCACCAGTTCTTCGGACAGGGCCGCCCCCGCGCCCATCGTCATGGCACCGATGACCTGGCTGCGTGCGGTGAGCGGGTTGAGGATGCGGCCCGCCGCACAGACGGCCAGCATTCGGCGGATACGCGTCTCGCCGGTAACGATATCGACCCCGACTTCCACAAAATGCGCGCCGAAGGTGGATTGCTGGTGGGTTTTGTCGAGATCCCCCCATGTCATCGTGTCTTCGCCGATCAGCCCGTCCGCACCGGCTGCCTGGGAGAGCGGCACCGCCCGGTCGCCGGAGCGGACCCGGCCACCGTCGAAAACAACATCCTGCGTGTTGAAGCCGAGCCTGGCGGCGACCGCCGCGCGCAACTTCACACAGGCGGCGTAGACGCCCGATGTCGACGAGTTTCCGCCGAACTGGCCGCCCGAACCGGACGAAACGGGAAACCGGGAATCACCCAGACGCACCGTCACCCGGTCGATATCCACCCCCATCATTTCCGCCACCGTCTGGGCGATGATCGTGTAGCTGCCCGTGCCGATATCGGTCATGTCGGTTTCAACCGTGATCATGCCGTCGCCATCGAGGCGAACGCGCGCACCAGAAGGCATCAGAAGATTGTTGCGGAAAGCGGCGGCGACGCCGACGCCGATCAGGGCGCCGTCCTCCCGCCGCGTTGCGGGCGCACCGCGCTTCTGCCAACCAAAACGCTCCGCACCCAGCCGGAGACACCCGATCAGGTTGCGATGCGAAAAGGGACGCTCCGGCTTTTCGGGATCGACCTGCGTATCGTTGAGAATACGGAATTCGACCGGATCCATTTGCAGCTTTTCCGCCATTTCGTCGATGGCGATTTCAAGCGCCATCATGCCCGGCGCTTCGCCGGGCGCGCGCATGGAATTGCCTTCCGGCAGGTCGAGTGTGGCGAGCCGCATTGCCGTCTTGCGGTTTGCCCCGGCGTAAAGAAGCCGCGTCTGGTTGACAGCGAGCTCCGGCTGACCGCCGGGAAGGTCACCGGACCAGCTTTGATGACCGATCGCCGTAATCCGGCCATTACGTTCCGCGCCGATGCGTATGCGCTGGACAGTCGCCGGACGGTGGGTGGTGTTGTTGGCCACCAGCGGCCTCGGTAACGCCACCTTGACGGGTCGTCCGGCCGCCTTGGCGGCGAAGGCCGCCAGAACGGCATCCGCACGCAGGAAGAGCTTGCCCCCAAAGCCGCCGCCAATGAAGGGCGACATCAGATGAACCCGTTCCTTGTCGATGCCCAACGTGGTCGCCAGATCGCTGCGCCACCAATCGATCATCTGGCTGGATGTCCAGATCGTGAGATCGTCGTCTTTCCAGGCGGCGATGGAGGCGTGCGGTTCCATCATCGCATGCGACTGGTCGGGCGTCCTGTAGACGGCGTCGAGCGTCACCGGCGCATCGGCGAAGGCCCGCTCGAAATCACCGACGGCGGTATCGGGCTTGTCCGAACCGTCGGGTTTCACCGCACCATCCATCGCCTCTTCGAGATCGTAGGCGCCGTCCTCAGGCGCGTACTCGACCTTGACGAGAGCGCCTGCGGCGCGGGCCTCCTCGAAAGAGCGCGCAACGACGACGGCCACGGCCTGATGGTAATGCTGGATCTTGTCGCCGCCGAACACCGTCGCGGTGTTGTACTTGCCCTTCTCGCGCTCGCCGACGTCGAGTGTCGTCACCACAGCCAGCACACCCGGCGCCTTTTTTGCGGCCTCCGTATCGATCGATCGTACACGGCCCTTGGCGATGGCGGCGCCGACAGGGTGGCCGTAGGCATAATCCATCTGCGGATCATGCCATTCATAGGCATAGCGGGCGTTGCCGGTCGTCTTCAGCTCACCGTCAACGCGCGGAACAGGTCGCCCAACAACATTGAGCCGATCAATGGGATTTGTGGTTGCTGGCTTGTCGAACTGCATGTCTTACCCCCTCGCTTCCGTGAAGATCGCAGCGACCATGCGCTCGACCAGATCGACCTTGAAACGGTTCTGTTCTGTCGGGCGGGCATCAGCCATCAGGACCGCAGCGGCCCGGCCCGGTCCGTTCGCAAGCTCCGCCTCGGCTTCTTCCGAACGCCATGGCTTGTGCGCCACGCCGCCGACAGCGATGCGGCCCGTGCCGTCGGACTGGACCACCGCGCCGATTGAAACGAGCGCGAAGGCATAGGAGGCGCGATCACGCACCTTCCGGTAGACCTGCCTTCCCCCGACCGGCGGCGGCAGAACCACCGCCGTGATGATCTCGCCGTGCTCTAGGACGGTTTCGATATGTGGCGTCTCGCCGGGCAGGCGGTAAAAATCGGTGATGGGTATCGTGCGCCCGGTGCCATCGCCCTTCACGGTTTCGATGGTCGCGTCGAGCGCGCGCATGGCGATTGCCATGTCGCTCGGATGGGTGGCGATACAGGCGTCGCTCACGCCCACTACGGCGTGCTGGCGGCTAAAACCATCGATCGCGGCACAGCCGCTGCCGGGGTTGCGCTTGTTACAGGGCTGGTTGGTGTCGTAAAAATATGGGCAACGCGTGCGCTGAAGCAGGTTTCCCGCCGTGGTGGCTCGGTTGCGCAATTGTCCGGATGCCCCCGCCAGCAGCGCACGGGACAGCAATCCGTAGTCGCGCCGAACCGTATCATGCGCCGCAAGGTCCGTGTTGCGGACCAGCGCGCCGATACGCAAACCGCCTTCAGGTGTGGCTTCGATCCGGTCCAGCTCCAGACCGTTGACATCGATCAATCGCGCCGGCCTTTCAATTTCCAGCTTCATCAGGTCCAGGAGATTGGTGCCTCCGGCAATGAACTTCGCATTGGGATAAGCGGCCACCAGGTTGGCCGCTTCCTGGACGGACGTGGCCCGCTCATAGGTAAAGGCTCTCATGGCGTGCCCTCCGCAACCTCGAATATGGCGTCGAGAATGTTGGAATAGGCACCGCACCGACAGATATTGCCGCTCATCCGCTCGCGAACTTCCTCCGGCGTAAGCGCGATCGTGCCCGTCAGATCCTCGGTGACGTGGCTGGGTATCCCGGTGGCGATTTCCTGAAGAACCGCCACGGAGGAACAGATCTGCCCCGGCGTACAGTAGCCGCACTGAAAGCCATCATGTCGAACGAAGGCAGACTGCATTGCATGCATGTTTTCCGGCTGGCCCAGCCCCTCGATGGTGGTGATCTCGTCGCCCTCGTGCATCAGCGCCAGCGACAGGCAAGAATTGATGCGGCGACCATCGGCGATAACCGTGCAGGCGCCGCACTGGCCATGATCGCAACCCTTCTTCGTTCCGGTGAGGTGCAGATGCTCGCGCAAGGCATCGAGCAGCGTGGTGCGATTGTCCAGCGTGAGTTGGTAAGGCTGGCCGTTGACCTTAAGGGAAACCGTCGAGGTGAAATCCATCTTCTCTTCCAGAGCTTGCGCTTTGATGTGACCGACTGCTGTCCTTGTCAGTCATGGGCGGGTTTAAGAGAAACGGATTCCGCTGAAAAAGTTCCATCGCCGCGATATGCAACTGCGTCGCCGCCCCTAGACTCGTGGCCCGATCGCTGGCGCCAATCACGAAATATTTCATCAGGGAACGACGGACGCAGATCGTGGTTGACTTGGCGCAGGCGAATGAACGCCTGCCTTTCTAAACCCAAGGAGAAGCATAATGCCGAACCAAGGCGGAACTCATGAACAACACGTAAAGGCTGGTCAGCAGAGCCACAAGAACGATGATCAAAAACGTCAGGCTGCCGGCAGTCGCGACCAGAGCGGCGGTGAACGCGGCGGCAAGGGCAATTTCGCGAACGATCGCGAAAAAGCCTCCGAAGCCGGACGCAAGGGCGGAAAACACTAAACAGCCCAAAGATGAGACGGAGCCTGCCACGGATGTGGCAGGCGAAAGCCCATGACTTTCGCTTGGGAACGTTGCCCCCTTTTAATCGTTGAGGGCCGAACCGCATAACGGAGGATTAGGTGGCCAGGTTCTATTTCAAGATTCAAGACCAGGAAGGCGTACTCCTCCCGGACAGGGCCTTCGAATTTGAATCCGTCGCGGACGCGACGGAGCAAGCGAAAACCCTCTTGGCGGAAATGGCCCTCGACGGACTGCCCAAAGAACCGGTCGACAGCATTTCGGTCGAGTTGCAGGATGAGGACTTCAGGCCCTTGCTCACATTGCGTCTCCTGATGGAGACCCTCCCGCACGGCCAGTCGACTTTGCCGTCGCATTCGCCGTAGTCGATTTCAGCCGGAGAATCATGTTTGTCCGACAGCCAGGCGACTCCCGCACGGCTGTCGACGCGGACTAGAACCGCATGGCGTCTTTACCGGCCGCCTTCGCATCATAGAGTAATGCGTCCGCCTCGTTGATCAGCTCGCTTATATCGCGCTTGGAAGAGCTCCACGTGCCGCCGATGCTCGTGCGAACGTCGGCGATGTTCCCGCCGATAGGGATAGGCTCCCTCATGCGCTCCATGATGCGTTTGGCCGCGGCCTCCCCTGTAACGCGGCTCCCGGCGATAACCACAACGAACTCATCCCCGCCGATCCGCGCGACGAGATCGTTTTCTCTGACAGCGGATGTGAGGCGGGTTGCGGCGGTTTGCAGGACGATATCTCCCATTGCATGGCCATGAACGTCATTCACCTTCTTGAAGCCATCCAGGTCGAGCGCAAGAACGACGAAGCCGTCCGCCGACTGTAGAGTAGCGAATGCGATCGAAAGGCCACGGCGATTCAAGAGCCCGGTCAGCGCGTCCGTGCGCGCCGTCTCCTCCAGCATCTCGATCCTTCGCCGCTCTTCCGTGAAATCGAACGCCATTCCAACGATTTTGACCGGCCTGCCTTCGCTGTCACGTAGCAGCCTCCTATCGCAGCGCATCCAGCGTTCGCCATGGATGGTATCGAGACGATATTCAGCGACATTCTGATCGAGTTCTCCCGCGATCAGGGGCGTGAGGTCCGCCTGAGCGCCATCGTTCACATTGACCCTGTTGACGTAGCACTCAAGATCAAGCCGTGCGGCGGTTGGACCGCCGATAAACTGAGCCAGCCGGTCCGATGTCTCGAATTTTCCGGTCAGAATGTCCATTTGCCAGAAGCCGCCGCGGATGGCTTCGAGCGCCAGTTCAAGTTGCGCCGCACGCTCGGCAAGCTGTCGCTCATGCTCCTTATGGCGGGTGATGTCTTCGATTTGCGATATGAAGCGCACGACCTTGCCGTGGGCGTCGCGCATGGCGGCGATATGAATGTGGTCACGGACGGTGGAGATTGATGCTGCAATGATCTAGAAGGAATGTACGCATGGCGGCCCTCCTTTCGGGCACCCAACCAGCATGAAGGCGGAACGTTCCCTGCTGCCCGACGTGATAGCGAAAAAACGGCGTGCTGCCGGGCTGACAGCCCCGCGCTGAAAAGACGCAAATCCTCCGATTTCCATCGCTGACGATCAAGTCACGACAGCCAGCCCGGCCGAAGAATATGCCTCGCCGGGCTGGCAGTCGTTGGATCTGGCTTGCGCCTCAGCAACGATCGATATAGCGGCGGCCGTAGCGGTCGCGATAGTAGCACTGGCCGGGCTGATCCTGGACGTTGCCGATCAGCGCGCCTGCGACACCGCCGACGGCAGCACCCACAGCCGCACCACGGACGTTACCGGTTGCGACCCCGCCCACGACGGCTCCAGTTGCAGCACCCACACCGGCACCGCGTTCGGTGGCAGTGCAGGCACCGAGCGACAGGCCGATGCAGGCGATAAGGATCATCTTCTTCATTGTTACCTCCATGTTTAGACATCAGCCTAACCCCCGCAAGGCGCTCAGGTTCCAACAACGGCGTGGGCCGCGTCACAATTTTTAGAAAGACGGGAACATAAGAGCGCCAATGAAGTCTTCACCCACCCGTCGCTGGCGGCGTTTCGTTCGGTGCAGGTGTGTGATCCCGCAATGCAGCCTTCTGTTCACCTGAAATGAAGCGAAGGAATGCCGGGCGCGCGCGCCTTCATTCAGGAAGAGCGACAGGTAAAGACAGTCGATTCAACGCCCTCCAAGCTCGGAAGAACTCAGAGGCCTCTCCGGAAACGACTTCGACGAAGCCTACCAGGATGAACAGGAAGACGCGCATGAAGACGCTGTCGATCTTTTCAAGCGCTACGGCTCGGAAGGTGATAACCCGGATTTGAAAGCCTGGGCTGCCAAGACGGTTCCCGCCTTGGAACACCATTTGAAAATGGCCGAGGATCTCGAAGAGAAACAATAACGCCAGCAACACAAAAATCGTCATGGCAAGCCTCCGCCCCTCTTCCGCCGGGCGGAAGCGCTGGCGGAGTCCGGACCTTAGGAGCTCTGTTAAAGTCCGATCGCCACAGGATTACGCTGAGCGGACGGTTCGGCTTGCATAGGCGGTGCGCAGGCGCTGCTGGTTCAACGCATCCTGCTTGGGCGCGATGCCGAAGGTCCTCGAATATTCCCGACTGAACTGCGACGCGCTTTCGTAGCCGACCTTGTAGGCGGCCTCGGCAACATTGACCGCCTGCGTGACCATGAGCCGGCGCGCCTCCAACAAACGCAGCTGCTTTTGAAACTGAAGCGGCGTCATCGAGGTCAATGCCTTGAAGTGCTGGTGGAAGGACGATGGGCTCATCCGCGCAATTTCCGCCAGATGCTCGACGCGAAGCGTGTCTGCAAAGTTCGTGTGCAACGTCGATACGGCCCTGACGACGCGCTCGATATTTGATTCCGGCAAAGCCAGTTTGCAGAGCTCGCCGCCATGGGGGCCGCTCAACAGCCAAAAGCAGATTTCGCGCACGATCGAAGGCGCCAGGACAGGGATTGCTTTCGGCGTCGCCAGCATTCGAACCAGACGAAGAATGCAGTCTGCCAACGGTTCATCCACTTTGGCAACAAAGGCACAGGGGCCCGACTCTTCTACCTGCGCCGGCGGCGTGTCCAGTTGCTCGAGAACCTCCCGCAACGTGGCGACGTCGAAATCGATCATGACGCCAACATATGGAGCCTCTTCGCTTGCCTCCACGATCTGGCCTGTCGCGGGGACCCCGACGCTGACGACGAGGCACTCCATCGTTCCATAGCTGAGGCGCTGATCTCCGAGATGCAGCTCCTTTCCGCCTTCCAGCACCACGCAAAGCGACGGCCGATAGATGTTGCGCATCGGCATCATCGACTGAAAGGACCGTACAATATTGAAGCCTTCGATCGCGGTCGGAAACAGCCCCTGGCCACCTCCCTGCTCGTCGATATACGCCGTTACGGCATCCAGCAATGGCCTGTTCACGTTTGGCTCCCGACCCTTCACGGGCCAGGAAAACACCTGACCCCGCGCCGGCATTGTCACGCCTTTTGCAGGAATGGGCAAGTTTCTTGAGGGTTCAGGCATTCTGGTCATGGGACACTCCATCTAGCTTATGGGTGCAACCAAGCGAGGAGTAGTCTCAAGATGGCAGAAATCGCCGCAGGGTCAAGAGATCCTTCCACGAAAAGGGTGTTCTCTGAAGCATCAAGCCGTGAATACGCAAGCAGATGGCGTATCGTCGCCATCTGCGCCGTGCTTCTCCTGATCAATGCATTGTCGCAGATCGATCGAATACTTCCCTTCATTCTCTCGGAAAAGATCAAGGCCGACTTATCTCTCACGGATACCCAGATGGGACTTCTGACCGGTCTCGCCTTTGCAGTCTGTTATGCCCTTCTCTCATTACCGCTTGCGCGCGCTGCGGATAGGGGATCACCGCGACTTGTGCTGGTGTCCTGCATCCTGCTCTGGAGCGTCATGACCACACTCGGCGGCTTCGCAGCAAGTTTCGCTTTTCTCGCGCTGACCCGCTTCGGTGTCGCGTTCGGAGAGGCGGGAGCGGTTCCGGCAGGCCACGCATTAATCGCGCGCAAGATCGGACCGGAACGACGCGGCCTTGCGATCGGCCTTTTCGCAATGGGAATCCCGCTCGGAACGATGGTGGGTTTTGCAGCAGGCGGCGCCATTGCGGACATCTTCGGCTGGCGTGTCGTGTTGATGGGTGCCGGCGTCATCGGCATCCTGGTCGGCCTGTTGACGGCGCTTGTCGCAGGCCCGACGCCACGCTTGCCGCTTACGACCACCCGCAGCGAACCCTTCCTGCGGACAAGCCTCGATCTTTCGTCGTCTCCGGCTTTCCGCTGGCTGTTCCTGGGCACGGTTTTCCTCGGCTTTGCCGGTGCGCCCTTCTACGCCTTTTCCATACCCTTCCTGATACGGACCTATGGCTTTACCGCAACCGAGGTCGGCGTTTCCTTTGGCATGCTGCAGGGGCTGATGGGCATCATCGGCACGCTGGGCGGCGGGCGCTGGTTCGATCACGCGGTGCGCTCGGGCTCCGGCAGGGTGCTGGGCCCTCCGGCGGTTCTCTTCCTGCTCGCCAGCCTGACAACGACGGCAGCGCTGTTTGCTCCGGCCGGCTGGATGTCGATCGCATTGTTCGTCCCGGGAATGCTGTCGTTCTCCTTCATGCTGCCCTGGGGGTTTGGCGCCGCACACCTCGTTGCCGGGCCGGGCCGGCAGGCCCAGGCGTCCAGCCTCGTGATGATCGGGAGCGGCCTTGCCGGTCCGGCACTTGGACCGCTCTTCGTCGGCGTTATCAGCGATGCCGCAAGTGCAACCGGCATTTCCAATGGCCTGGGACTGGGCCTCTTGATCGTGCCCCTCGCCAGTGTCCTGTCGGGCATCACCCTGCTCGTCGCAAGTCGCCGCATCGGCATCTTCCTTCGCCAGCACCCAACTGAAACTTAAAACAGCTTTCAGGAGCCTCCCATGAAATACAAAACCCTGGGCAATACAGGTCTATTCGTCTCGGAGCTTTGCCTCGGCACGATGACGTTCGGAGGCAAAGGCCTCTGGTCCAACATGGGCAACGTCCAGCAGGGCGACGCCCAGGCTTTGATCGCGCGTGCTCTCGAGCACGGCATCAATTTCATCGACACTGCGGATATATATTCGAATGGCGTCTCCGAGGAGATGATAGGCCAGTCGCTCAAGAACCTTGGCGTCAGGCGGGAAGACGTGGTCATCGCCACCAAGGTCTGCGGCCCGATGGGCCCCGGACCCAACGAAGCGGGCAATTCACGGGCTCATATCTTCGACAGCATCAAAGCCAGCCTGAAGAGGCTCCAGCGCGATTACATCGATCTATACCAGCTTCACAATTTTGACGACGTGACGCCAATCGAAGAGAGCCTGGAGGCGCTCGACGGTCTAGTCAGGCAGGGCCTGGTTCGCTACGTCGGCGTTTCGAACTGGTCGGCGTGGCAGATGGCCAGGGCGATAGGCCACAGCGAACGCCTCAATGTCGTGAAGATCGCAACGTCGCAGAATTACTACACGCTTGCCGGCCGCGATATCGAACGCGAGATCGTACCGTTCCTCGATGCCGAGAAGCTCGGGCTTCTGGTGTGGAGCCCGCTGGCCGGCGGTCTGCTCAGCGGCAAGTTCGGCCGTGGCCGGCAAGTCGAAGAAGGCAGCCGCCGCAGCACCTTCGATTTCCCGCCGGTCGCCATGGATCGGGCATATGACATAATCGAGACCATGGAGCGTATCGGCGCGAAGAAGGGCGTGAGCGCCGCGCGGATTGCGCTCGCCTGGCTTTTGCATCAGTCCCGTGTCACGAGCGTGATCATCGGCGCGAAAACCATCAACCAGCTCGACGACGGTATCGGATCCACGGAGGTCGCGTTGAACTCCGACGAAATGGCCGAACTCGACAAGGTCAGCAGGCTCCCACCCGAATATCCAGCCTGGATGCAGCGAAGCCGTCAGGTGCCGGCAAGACCACCGCTCGGCAAGATCGTCGACGCGGCTCAGTAAGCCCCGCTTTTCGCTCCGCAATTCAGGATTCATGAGGTCGCGCCCCCCACAGCGACCTTTGTCCGCCGCAGGGCCCCTCCCCGCCGGCTCTGCGGCGGACACCCCCCGCCCAAGAGAAGGAACTGACAATGTCGAAATACTGGACGCTTGATGACATGCCATCACAGACAGGCCGCACGATCCTCGTCACTGGAACGGGTGGCCTGGCTTTCGAGGACGCCATCGCATTGGCCGGCGCCGGTGGTGACGTGATCCTCGCAGGCCGCAATCCGACGAAAGGCGCCAGCGCCATTCGGCGTATCAAGGAAAACGTGCCTGGTGCTGCGGTAACGTTCGAACAAGTCGATCTCGGCCACCTCGCGTCCATCGAGGCACTTGCCACAAGACTGAGAGGCAGCCGCGCTCATCTGGATGTGCTCATCAACAATGCGGGCGTCATGACGCCCCCCATCCGCAAGACGACGGACGACGGCTTCGAATTGCAGTTCGGCACCAACTATCTCGGCCACTTCGCCCTGACGGCCCGATTGCTGCCGCTTCTCATCAATGGCCGGGAGCCGCGGGTCGTGACATTGTCCAGCATTGCGGCGCGCACGGCCAACGCCGCAATCAACTTCGACGACCTGCAGGCAGAGCACGATTACAAACCGATGCCGGTCTACAGCCAGTCGAAGCTGGCGTGCCTGATGTTCGCTCTGGAACTCCAGCGGCGCAGTGAGAAGGCCGGTTGGGGCCTCTCGTCCATTGCGGCCCATCCCGGGATATCCCGCACCGACCTTCTGCACAACGCACCGGGCCGGCGCAGCGCTCAAGGCCTCCTGCGGTCGCTGTTGTGGTTTTTGTTCCAGCCGGCGTCCCAGGGAGCGCTGCCGACCCTGTTTGCAGCGACATCGCCGGATGCACATGGCGGCGGCTACTACGGTCCCGACAAGCTTCAGGAGACACGCGGCCACCCAACGGAAGCTCGGATACCAAGGCAGGCAATGGAAAACCATGTCGCGCAAAGGCTCTGGGAAATCTCGGAGAGGCTGACCGGCGTTTCATTCGAACAGCCGCGGCTGTCGTCGGCAACCGTCGAACCGGTTACGCAATCCCTCGCTCGGGAAGGCTAAAGGATGGACCCGCTCGCAAATCTCGTCGATTGGATAGCGCTGTATGGGATCATTGGCCTTGTTACGGTCGGCCTTGCGGAACGCTTCGTTCCTGCACTTCCGTCCCACGGTATCCTTGTTGCCATCGGCATCGCATCCCATGACGATGCATGGTCCATCCACACCGCTGTTGTCGGCACGACCGTCGGCAGCTTCCTGGGCGCCTTCGCACTCTATTTCCTTGTCCGCGCGCTTGGCAAATCGAAGTCCGCCGCGATTCTGTACACAGTCGGCAAATGGGTCGGCCTTTCACGAGAACGCATCGACCGAGCAGTGTCGTCCCTGCGCGGCCGGGAACGGTTGATCATCATAACGTCACAACTCATCCCGACCATACGCCTGATCTCGCCTTTGGCCGCGGGGCTCATGGGAGCGAGTGCCATGAGGCTCGCCTTCGACCTGGCGGCCGGCATCGTGTTGTGGAACGGGCTGTTCATCGCCGCTGGCTATCTGGCCGGACTCGTACTGCCCAGCATCAACTCATCAGCATTCGCACTCAAGACCATGGTGCTTCTCGTTGCCGTGGAGGTGATCGTCGCCCTGATATTCCGTCTGCAGTTTCGGCTCACGAAGCAGCTTCGTCGGGAGGGAAATGCCCGATGACCGGCAAAGCGGCAGACGCAGTCCTCTTCTTTCGCGCGTGGCTCTCCGCGCCGCTGCAGGTCGCCTCGGTGACACCCTCCGGGCGGGCACTCTCATCGCTGATGACCTCAGAGATCTCGGCCGATACAGGAACCGTCATTGAACTCGGGCCGGGGACAGGCGTATTCACAGAGGCGCTGCTCGATCGCGGTGTTGCGGAATCCGATCTTGTTCTCGTCGAATACGGCCTGGAATTCGCCGCCAAGCTCAGCCTGCGCTTTCCCGCAGCCAGAACCATCCAGATGGACGCTGCGCAGCTGCGCAAGGTGACGGTGCTGCCCTCGGCATCGGTCGGCGCTGTCCTGAGCGGTCTGCCTCTTCTATCAATGCCCATGCGGAAAGTGATCGCGATTCTCGAAGGTGCTTTTTCGCATCTTCGCCAGGAGGGCGCGCTTTATCAGTTCACGTATGGCCCGCGATGCCCGATACCGAGACCGCTCCTCGACCGGCTCGGCTTGAAGGCGACGTTTGTTGGCCGCACGTTCGCGAACATCCCGCCCGCGGCCGTCTATCGTATAAGCAGGCGAAAACCGCGCCCCCAACACGTTTGGACAAGCGTACCGCAAACGCCGGATAAAGGGGCAACCTAGAATCCAGCTGTCGTCATGATCAGCCGTCACCGTAACGGGGATCGATGCCGCCGGTGACGTTGTCCCAGCCGGAAAGCGCAATTTCCGCCACGGCTTGCAGCTCGGCGCGATCCGCGCCATCGCGGGCGCGGATCGCCATGCCGCTTTGGACTGTCTGCACAAATCTCGCCAGCCTGGTTGTATCTGCCGTGACCGTGAGGTCACCATCGCTTTTCGCTCTGTCGAAGCGCGCCTTGAGGAGATCGAAGCCGCCTGCGCGCGTCGCTCGCATGAGTTCGGCCAGTTCGGAGTGTCCTTCGCTGCCCACGGCTGCAAGCGTCGCCATGCAGCCGTGCGGCAGATCGCGGTCTCCACCGGTCATGGCGACAGCGGAATCCTGGAGAAACGCCAGCGCCGCCTCTTTTGCGGTCGATGCAGCCCTGAAGCGGGTCCAGACCAGCCCTTCATACGTCGTGTAGTAATATTTGAGCGCCTCGGCATAGAGCGCATCCTTCGAACCGAAAGCCGCATAAAGGCTCTTGGTCCCTATCCCCATCGCTTCCGTCAGATCAACGATCGACGTCGCCTCGTAACCCTTGACCCAGAACAGTCTGGTTGCGGCGGCGAGTGCGGCAACGCGATCGAATTCGCGCGGCCGACCGCGCGGGCGCAGGGTCGGTTCTGAATGGTCGGTACAGGGTGAAACATTATTCTGCATCGACCACTGTATAAATTGATTGACGGCCGTTTGCAATGTCGCTAACGATTTATGCATCGATCACTGCATAAAGGAAACGATCATGGAATTGCTTGGAAAGCGCGCGCTGGTAAACGGTGGCTCCCGGGGCATAGGGGCCGCGATCGCAATTGCGCTCGCCGAGAAGGGCGCGGATGTCGCGTTCACCTATCAGCGCTCGGCCGACAGAGCTGCATCGGTGGTTCAGGCGATCGAGGAAACGGGCCGGCGCGGGCTTGCCATCCAGGCCGACAGCGCCGACCCGGACGCTATCCGTCGCGCCGTCGGCCAGACGGTCGACACGCTTGGAGGGCTTGATATCCTCGTCAACAGCGCGGGCGTCGGGACCGCCGGCATGACTGCGGATCTGGCACTCGCCGACCTGCAGGCCATGCTTGACGTCAACGTTCGCGCGCCGTTCCTGTTCGCACAGGCGGCGATCCCGCATCTGTCCTCCGGCGGCCGGATCATCTCGATCGGCTCGTCCCTGGCGGAGCGTGTGCCCTTCCCGGGTGTGACGGCTTACGCGATGTCGAAGTCCGCACTCTTGTCGTTTACGCGAGGCCTTTCGCGCGAACTTGGGCCTCAGGGCATCACCGTCAATCTCGTCCTCCCCGGTTCAACGGATACGGACATGAACCCTGCCAATGGGGAGAACGCGGATTATCAACGGAGCCTCACATCGCTCGGCCGCTTTGGCGAGCCCCGCGAAGTTGCCAGCGCCGTCGCATTCCTGGCCGGTCCAGGGGCAGATCTCATCACGGGTGCGGTTCTCAGTGTGGATGCAGGCTTCAACGCGTGATTTTGGCCTCGCATTATCCGACTTCCAACGCGTAGCGCGACTGAACCCTGCCCTTTCCGGCAGCTTTCCTTCGTCATGTCACGAAATCAAACCGCCCGAACCTTCCGTCACCGGTCTGCCTGATGTCGAGGAGCAGCGCCTCGTCAAACAACCAGTCCCCGGCATTTCCGGGCTCTCCGGGGAAATAGAGCTGGGTGGTGAGAACGCGCCCACCCGGACGCTGGACCTTGAAATGGAAATGGCGCGTTCGGCCGGGATAAAGCGCGGGTATGATGGTGTTGAACCACCACCGCCCCTGCGTGTCGGTGAACTGGTGTCCGCGCAGGCGGAATCCCACGCTGTCATAGTCGCCTTTCTCATCGGCTTGCCAGATCTCGACGAGGCTGCCGGCTAAAGGCCGGCAGCGATTGTCGAAGACGAAGCCGGCGACGGTTATTCGCTCGCCTCCGGGCGCATCCGGATAGAGATCCCGATTGAGCGGCGAGTTCGGCCTGAAGAAGGGACCGGCTTCCCGTTCCAGGGTCGGTTCGTCTCCATCGTCACATGCGGGGGTAAGCGGCAGCTCGGGAGCGGCCTGCGCATACGCCCTTGTTCTTGCCGCCTCGATGAACGGCAGCGTCAGAAAGGCAGTCAGAAGCGAGCGTCTGGTGGCGGACAAGACCGGTCTCCCAGTGTGATGGTCGGTTAATCGGCGCGCCGTCAAGGCTGCAGGCGTTGCGCGGCGTTCGCCTGCGCCTCCCGGATAAGGCCTTCATACATATTCTCCTTGCCGGGATACCACGGCATCGTGCC
This sequence comes from Shinella sumterensis, assembly GCF_004514425.2. GTDB lineage: Bacteria > Pseudomonadota > Alphaproteobacteria > Rhizobiales > Rhizobiaceae > Shinella > Shinella sumterensis. Next base: position 377,355 of record NZ_MYFN02000001.1, on the reverse strand, counting down.
GATGGACCCAAAGCCGGGAATCGTTTCCATATGCGCGACCATGCGGGCGCGCATCCGCTCGTCGGGAAGCGGGCCCTTCAGCGCCTGGACATTGTCGCTCATGTGGTCGGGGTTGGACGTGCCGCAGAGGACGCTCGTGACGGCAGGATGCGCCATGACCCATTTCAGGAAGAACTGCGCCCAGCTCGTCGCTCCGAACTCGGCTGCAAAACCGGGAAGCTCATGGCCCTCGACCACCTTCATCAGGCGGGCCTTTTCGAGCGGCAGATTGATCAGAACGCCGACGCCCTTGTCGGCCGCAGCGGGAAGAAGACGACGTTCGGCGTCGCGGTTGAAGATCGAGTAGTTCGTCTGGATGAAGTCGACATCATCACGCTGGATGATCGCCAGGAGCTGGTCCTGCGCCGCCGACTCGTGGTGGGTCACGCCGACATGGCGTATGAGGCCTTCCTTCTTCCAGGCCTTCATAAGCGGGACGACGACCGGCGCATTGGTAATGCTGTGGCATTGCATGAGATTGATCGTGTCGCGCCATGTGCGCATGCGCGATTGCCGGAAGCTTTCCATCGCGTGGCTTTCGTCGCCGAGATATTCTCCCGTCGACCAGACCTTGTTGGCGAGGAATATCTCGTCCGAACCGTCGAACTCTCCCATGAACTGGCCGACGCTGACCTCGGCCGAGCCGTAAAGCGGCGATGTGTCGACCACACGGCCGCCCGCGGCGACATACCGCTCGAAGACCTGGCGCAAGGCGTCGCGCCGGTCACCGGGCTTCAGGTCGAAGGTGAGGAAGGTGCCGAGACCCAGCGCCGTGACCCTTTCGCCGGTCCGCGGCAAGGTGCGGGTAAGGACGTCCGGGTTTGATCCAGTGGTTGGCGACGCCGCATTCGTTTCCTGGGTTTGCGCCGCAGCGTGGCTGGCAAATGCCAGCCCTGTCGCCGCCGCGCCCATCGTGCCGAGGAAACCGCGCCTGTTGATCTTTGACTGGTCCATGAGAGTTCTCCTGTTTCCTTAATCGTCAAAACTGCCAGTTGGCGGGGACCCAGGCGTAACCGCCGTCGGTTTTCAGCATCCGGCCGAGGCCGGGGAAGGGAAAATGGAAGCCGAGCACCGGGAGACGATCGGCGGCCGCCCTGTCAAAGATGCGCCGACGGGAGGCAAGAGCGGTTTCCTTGTCGCGATCCGGGCCTGGAAGCCACGGCCTGTCGACGTTGACGACGGGGTGATAGGCCAGGTCCGCCGTCAGCAGCAACTGGTCGTTTCCGGAATGGACGAGGAAGGTGGCCATGCCCGGCGTGTGGCCGGATGCGACGATCGTCGTCAGGCCCGGCACGATCTCGGCGCCAGCTTCGTAAAGCTCCACATCGTTCATGAACGGCGCGAGGCTGTTCTTGATGTTTGCGGCGAAGCGCAGGCGGAACTCCTCCGGCACCGGCATGTAGGAGAGATCCGGATCGGTCCGGACGAAGAAGTCCCAGTCCGCCTTCGGGACAAAAACCGTGGCGCGCGGAAAGGCCTTGCCGCCATCCGCGGTTCTCAAGTTACCCACGTGATCAGGGTGCGTATGGGAGATAACGATCGCATCGATGTCCGCTGGCGCGAGGCCGACAGCCGCGAGGTTATCAAAGATCTGGCCGCCGTTCGGGCCCATGGTCTTGCCGGCTCCGGCTTCGATCAGAATGCGCCGGCCGCCGGTTTCGATCAGCAGCGTGTTGAGGTTGAGTGTCATGTGATCGGCCGGAAGAAAGGCCTGACGCAGGACCTCCTGAAGCTCCGCTTCCGGCGCATCGCTCGCATAGACGCGCGGCGGGCCACCGATCACGCCGTCGCTCAACACTGTCGCGCTGATGTCCCCGACGCGGAAGCGGTAATGCCCGGCATTGCCAGCGAGCGCGGGCGTGGCCTGGGCGTGGGCTGTGCCGGAACCGGCCAGGCCGGGTATGAGCATGCTTGATGCGCCTGCGACGGCGGACAGCATCACAGAGCGTCTGTTGAGGGTGAAGGCATTCATCGGTCTTCCCTTTCGCATTGGCCACGCCCGGCTTCGCTACGCAGGGGCCTAAATGACCGGCAAAGGAACCGGATGGAGCGCGGCGTTCAACTCTACGCCAACCATGACACCGGACAATTGATCTGATAAGCTGCATTAAGTTTATCAGCTTGATTAGAAATACTTCTCAATGAACCCTCTTCGTCTGGACAGCTTCGACGTTTTCGTGGCCATCGTGCGTTGCGGCGGTTTCCGCGCGGCAGCGCTTGAGCGAGGGGTCTCTTCATCGGCCCTGAGCCAAACGATGAACGCCCTGGAAGAGGCTCTGGGTATCCGGCTCCTCAATCGAACGACGAGGAGCGTGTTCCCCACGGAGGCAGGCCAGCGCCTTCTTGAACGCCTGGCACCTGCATTGGGCGACATCAGGCTCGCCATCGCCGAGGTCGATGAACTCCGGGACAGCCCATCCGGTACGCTCAGGATCAACGCGCCCGCGCCGGCCGTCGATCATTTTCTCTGCCCGCTGGTGTTCGATTTCATGGACGCCTATCAAGAGGTGAAAATCGAGATCATCAGCGATGCGGCCGTCATCGATATCGTGGAGCAGGGTTTCGATGCCGGCGTCAGGTTCGGCAAGCAGCTGGCGCAGGACATGATCGCGCTGCCGCTTGGCCCTGCACTTCGCTACGCCATCGTCGCTTCACCGGATTATATCGGAAGGTGGGGACAGCCGCAGACACCGCAAGAACTTGTGGATCACGACTGTATAAGACGCCGGTTCCCGGGCGGCACGCTCGTCACCTGGCAGTTCGACGAGGCGGGCGAAGAGATCGAAGTCACGCCAACGGGCCGATTGACGGTCAGCTCCGCGCATAACGAACTGCAAGCTGCGCTGGCAGGAAGGGGGATTGCCCATGTCTTGGATGACTACGCCAAGCCGCATATCCAAACCGGCCGGATGGTGGAGCTTCTCTTAGACTGGAGCCACACCCTGCAACACTGGTTCTTATACTATCCCAGCCGACGCCTTCCAAGCGCCGCCATGCGCGCCTTTCTCGACTACATGAGGAACTATGACTGGCAGGCCAGGACCTGATGCCGTTCCAGCCGGCATTGCGGCAGGAACGGCTTGTCGGCGATGCCTTATTTGACCCGCTGCCATTCGATCCTGATTTCGGTGCCTTCCGGCCGGCGGAATTGCTCGGACATACGATCGCCATCAACGATGAGCGTGAGATCAGCACGCGTTCGCACGCTGCCGACCCAGTTCGGGAATGTCGACCCTTCGACACGGTTTCCGCTGAACTCTCCATTCTCATCGACGGTGTAGGTTCCGAAAAACCCGATGCTGCGTGACATGGCCGTGCGATTTTCATCATCCGTTCCCTCGCCGCGCGTGTTGGAAGCAAACGGCGGGATTTCGGCGTCGGTCAAGACCTCCACGAAATGCATGTCAGGCGTGAAGACCAGAAGCCCATTGGGCTTCTCTCCATAGGCGGCGATATTTTCCCCGCCGGGGTCGATCGTCGCGGAGATCATGCGCCAGGTGCCTACGACCTGATTTTCGGTGGCAGTCTGCGCGAAGGCAGCCGACGAAATGCTGACGGCTACAGCCAATGTGATCGGTCGAATGAACATGTCGTTTCCTCTGCTGTTATGAATGATAGGGTCCTGCCGCTGCGCGGTTCACAGATCCTGCCGGTCGGCGGAATTCGCGACGTCCCGCTGCGCCTCAAGTGCCGACAGGCGTTTGGAAAGCGCCTGCGAGATGGAGGAGTAGGCCGTGCTGCCCAGCGCCAATCGCAATGGTGGTGCCTCGCTTGCGGCAGCCGACAGGATTGCGGCCACGGTGCGCGCCGCATCCCCCCTGATCTCGAAACTGCCATCGGCGATTGCACGGCGAACGGCGCCCGCAGGCGTTCCATCGTAAGCAGACATAGGATCCGCACAGACCAGATTGGCTCCGAAGTTCGTGCCCGTCGGCCCCGGCTCGGCGATGATGAAGTCGATGCCGAAAGGCGCCACCTCCTGTGCCACGGCTTCGATGAAGCCCTCGATGCCCCATTTGGTCGCGTGATAGAGGCTGAAGCCCGGATAGGCGATCTGCCCGCCTTCGGACGACACCTGGACGATGCGTCCGCCGCCTTGCTTTCGAAGAAGCGGCAATGCTGCGCGGATCAGGTGAATGGACCCCGTGAGATTTGTGGCGATCTGTCGATCGATCTCGCCGTTCGTCAGCTCTTCCGCAGCACCGAACAGTCCGTAGCCGGCATTGCTGACAATGACGTCTATCCGGCCGTGCCTTCGGAAGGCATCTCCGATTGCGAGACTTATGCTTTCCGGCTCGACCAGATCGAGCAGAACCACGTCCAGGCGTTCGCGGTACGTCTGTTCGAGTTGCGTCAGCGCCCCGCGACGGCGGACAGTTGCAACGACCGTGTGACCCTGCGAAAGCAGTCGCTGCGTCATTTCGAAACCGAGCCCCGAAGAAGCGCCGGTTATGAACCATGTCTTTGGCATGTGATCTCCTTATCTTCCATTCGCGAATGTAGATCTCCCGGATTGGTGATATAAGATTTGCAATTTGAGATGAGATAGTGAGGAAAATTCACGAATGGTGCGCCCCAGCCTAAGCGATCTAGCCGCCTTTTCGGCAGTGGCCGATCATCAGAGCTTTCGTAAAGCAGCCGATGTCATGGGTGTTTCGCGTTCCGCCCTCAGCCACGCGATCATCGGTCTCGAGGCGAAACTCGGCGTTCGGCTCTTCAACAGGACGACGCGCAGTGTTTCGCTGACACAAGCCGGCTCGCGCCTGCTCGGTCGCGTCAATCCGCTTCTTCAGGATCTCGATCAGGCGCTCGATACGCTTTCGGAGGAACGCGGCACGCCAAGTGGCACGCTACGGATCAATGCGAACAAGAGCGGCGCACGCATCCTTCTCGCTGACGTCGTTCCGCGCTTTCTCGATCTCTATCCCGACGTCGAGCTTGATCTCGTATCGGAAGGCCGCCTTGTCGACATTGTGGAACAGGGCTTCGACGCCGGAATACGCCTGTTGGAAGCCGTTCCGAAAGACATGATCGCGGTAAGATTCGGCGGCGACGTGCGTTTCGTCACCGTCGCAGCGCCATCTTATCTGGACGGCAAGGCCAAACCGCAAACACCCGATGATCTTCATCAGCATTGCTGCATCCGCCAACGTCTGCCGAGCGGCAAGCGCTATCGCTGGGAGTTTTCCAGACGCGGCGCCGAAATCTCTGTCGACGTGCCGGGCAACCTCACCCTCGATGACAGTGATCTTCTCGTGCAGGCGGCGGCGGACGGCCGCGGTATTGCTTATGTGCCGGAACATTTCGCGCGGCCGCTCGTCGGATCGGGCCGGTTGGTGACCGTGCTCGATGACTGGTGCCCGCCCTTGCCCGGCCTGGCGCTCTATTATTCGCGCAGCCGGCATGTACCATCACCGCTGCGAGCCTTCATCGACCTCCTGCGGGAGGTGGACCGGTCACGATAAAGGGGCGACGCCGCATGGCGTCTGCCCCTGTCAGATGGCCTGCCAGATGGATCGAGACGAGCCTGCCACACGATCGCTCTGGCCCAATCGCGCAGCGCAGGCTCGTTCGATATGTCAGGGTGTCGCCGGCTTTCGACGCAAGATCATGCCGCCATGGTGCAAGGTGTTGGCATCGACGAAATCGCCGTCGGCGGTAAAGCCCGTGTCGTCCCAGTACTCGATATGCGTTCCGTCGACTTCATAGCGGCCTTCATAGGCTCGTTCGCGCTGGCCGCGCGCTTCGACATAGCGTCCGTTCGGCAGAAGTTCGTGGCGGACTCGGTTGTCGTCGGTGACCCACATGCCGGCGTAGGGATGGTTCGGCTGCAAATTTGTTTCCTGTGCTTCTACGGATTGAAACGAAAGGGTGGCAGTGACGAGGGCTGCGAATGCCGGTCGCATGGTCTGGCTCCTTTAGACGTTGCTGTTGGCGGTCTGGTGAGGGCGCGAATACGCGCGCGGTGCCGGTCCGGCAGACGCGCAGGTCTGCCGAACCGCAGCATCGGTCATTGGGAACGCGGGGCGTTGTTATCCACGACCTGCTGATAGGCAACAAGATCCAGGAAGGCTTCCGCATTGACCACGAGGCCGTCCTTCATCTTGAGAATCCAGACGAACTGGTTGCGGTAAGGTGCGCCGGACGTCGTCGTCGCCGTCCCGTCGAAGCGGATGATGACCGTGTCGCCGTCGGCAAAGATGTTGTGCACCTGCGGCATGATCGGCGTCGCAAGGCGGCTGGTCAGGGGAAGAGAGGCCTGTTCGACGAAATCCTTCTGGTTTCGATAGGTGCCGGCCACCGGGCCCGAGCCATGAATTGTCCAGACGACGTCGGGGGCGAGGAGTTCCGCGAAGACATAGGTGCCTCCGCGCCATTTTTCGAAGGCGGCCTCGACGATCGCCTTGTTCCGTTGCTCGACCGCGGCGCTATCGGCAGCCTGCACCTGCGTTGCCGTTGTGTTGGCGATGGCTGGACCCGGCAGGGCGAGCGACAGCAATGCCACTGTGATCAGAGCCGTATGGCTCGCGCCGGCAACCCGCTGGCGTGTCGGAAAAATGGTCATGGTATCGATCCTTTCTGTTGCTGGGGACTTGGCGGGGCCTATCGACGAGCAATGAAACCGGATGCACCGTCGATGAGACTCGCGTTTCAACGGTCAGTTACGGCGTTCGACCGCCGCACCGCCGAAGATCAGTTGCTGGACAAGGGGACGTTGCGTGAAGCGGGCGGGAAAGACGGGGGCCGGCGCGCTGAACCGGTCCAGTCGATCCAGTTGCTCCGGCGTGAGCGCCAGATCCAGAGCCTTGAGATTGTCCTCGGCCTGGGCAAGCGTGCGCGCGCCGATGATGGGGGAGACGACGGCCGGGTTGGCCAGCGTCCAGGCAAGCGCCACGCGCGACGGCGTGGAATCGGCCTCTTCCGCGACGGTTCGAACCTCGTTTGCTATGTCGATCGCACGCCGGTTCAGATGCCCGGACGAGGCTATGACACCCTTGCGGGTGGCGGACACGGCTGCCTCTTGCGAATCCTCGACATCGGCAAGGGAGTACTTGCCTGTGAGCACGCCTCCGCCGAGCGGCGACCATGGAAGCACGCCGAGACCCAGAGCCGCTGCCGCCGGCAGAAGCTCATGCTCGACGGTCCGCTCGACGAGGCTGTACTCGATCTGTAGCGCAACGAATGGAGACCAGCCTCTGATATCGGCGAGTGTCTGCATCTGTGCAACGCGCCAAGCAGGTGTGTTGCATATGCCGAGATAGAGCACTTTCCCGGAACGAACGAGGTCATCGAGTGCCCTCATCACCTCGTCCGGCCGGGTCGTCATGTCCCATGCGTGAAGATAAAGAAGGTCGATACGATCCGTGCCGAGCTGCTTCAGGCTCTGCTCGACGGAGCGAAGCATGTTCAGGCGGTGGTTGCCGCCCGAGTTCGGGTTGCCTGGGTCGCGTGCCATGGTAAATTTCGTCGCAAGAACGATCCGCTCGCGCTTGTCGGCGATGAAGGTTCCAAGCAGGCGTTCGGCACCGCCATCGGTATAGTTGACCGCCGTGTCGAGGAAGTTGCCGCCCCGGTCGACATAAAGATCGAAAATGCGGCGCGCCTCGTTGCCGTCGGCACCCCAGCCCCACTCGGAACCGAAGGTCATCGTTCCCAGGCTCAGCGGTGAAACGCGCAAGCCCGACCGTCCAAGAAGTTTATAATCATCAAGCGCCATGTCAGCTCTCTCCTGGTTGCGAGAACAAGGTAGACGGCTCGATAAGATCAAACAACTTGCCCAATGATGACCACGCTGGTAAATCTATCTAACCAATGGCGATCGATCTGAACGGCATTTCTGTTTTCCTGGCAATCGCGGAAGCGCGCAGCTTTCGCGTGGCCGCGGAGAATCTGGGCGTCACGCGGCCAGCCATCAGCCAGGCCATCCGTCGTCTCGAAGATCGGCTCGGCGTGGCGCTCGTGCGTCGCACGACGCGCAGCGTCAGCCTCACGGAGGCCGGCGAACAACTGTACCAGCGTGTGGCGCCGGCGATTTCCGAAGTCGGACTGGCGCTCGACGCAACGGCAGACCGCGACAGCGCACCAAGCGGGCTCTTGCGGCTGGCCGTGTCGTCCATCGCCGAACAGTTCATTTCCGGGCCGCTTCTGGCGCGTTTTGCGGATGCCTGTCCCGCCGTTCAGATCGACGTGACGGTCACGGACGAGGAGTTCGACATCGTCGCGGAAGGCTATGACGCGGGGGTACGGCTGGGCGAAGTCATCGATCAGGACATGATTGCCGTTCCCGTCTCGGGCGATCAGCGCCAGGGCGCCTTCGCCGCGCCATCCTACATCGAACGTTTCGGCATGCCCGCGCATCCTTCGGAGCTTTCAGCGCATCGCTGTATCGGCTGGCGCCCGGCGCCGCACAGCGCACCCTATCGCTGGGAATTCGGCCAGGATGGGCGCGATTTCGATGTGGCAGTCGATCCCCAGATCACCACCAACGACATGTTGCTTATGATCCGCACAGCCTGTGCCGGCGGAGGCATCACCTTCGGCATGGAGGACACCTTCAAGCCCTATGTCGAATCCGGCCAGCTGGTTCCCCTGCTTCAGGACTATTGTCCACCCTTTGCCGGGTTTTTTCTCTATTACCCCAGCCGGCGCAATCTCGCTCCGAAACTGCGTGCGCTCGTCGACCATGTGAAGCGGTGGCGATAGCGCCCATCGTGACATCGCTGTCGTCTTACCTGGCCCACTCTCCTTGAGCCTTGACATTCGTTCGCTACCTTGCAATTATCGTTAGGTAGCAAACGAATGAGTTTTCAATGCACGATCAGTCGGACACCAAAAATCTCTCCGTGGGCGCCTGGACCAAGCGGTGCTATTTCGCCGGCCGGGCCCTCATGGACGAGCGCCTAAGACCCTTCGATCTGGGGTCCACGCAGTGGTATGTCCTCTGGTATCTCGTCAACAACGGCCCGTCCGTCCAGCGCGACCTCGGTCGCGCTCTGGAACTCGAACGCGCCACCTTGAGCGGAATCATCGCAACGCTCGTCCGCAAGGATCTGGTTGCGCAGACCGCGGATGGCGACGATCAGCGACAACGTCTGCTGACATTGACGGCGACGGGAGAGGCGCTATGGCGACGGCTCCCTGATCTTTCTTTCATTCACGATGCTGCTTTCGGCGGAATTAGCGAGGCTGATCTGGCCACGACCATACGTGTTCTCAAATCAGCGACAGAACGACTGCAGACCCTGTTGAGAAAGGATTGAGCAGATGACCGTACTGATTACCGGGGCCACCGGGCTCGTGGGTGAGCGACTTGTCCCGCGGCTGGCCGAGGCCGGCTTTGCCTGCCGCGTCCTGCTTCGGCCTGGCAAGGATTGCCCCGCGGGCGCCACAGGGGTTACGGGCGATATTCTCGACCCTTCGAGCTTGGCGAAGGCCGTCACGAAGATTTCTGCCGTCGTGCACCTCGCGGCCGTCTTCCGAACGCAGGACACCGATCTCATCTGGAAAAGCAATCTCGATGGGACGCGCAACCTGATCGCGGCCGTGAAGGCCCATGCTCCCGATGCGCGCTTCATTATGTCGAGCACCAGCCATGTCTACAACAAGGACAATCCGCATCCGGGACGGGAAGACGATCCGGTCGACCCACAACACGCCTACCCCGCAAGCAAGGTTGCAGCAGAACGGGAGCTGCGTGAAAGCGGGTTGAATTGGTCGATCCTTCGCTTTCCCTTCGTCTATGGTGATGGGGACGGACATCTCGAATCCCTGCCCGATCACGTCGGCACCTGGCATCCGGCACAGCGCATGAGCACGATCCACCATCGCGACATCGCACAGGCGGTCACGCTGGCGCTCAGGGGTGCTTTCGACCGACGCGTTGTAAACGTTGCGGACGAAGCCCCCTCCTCCATCTACGAACTCGCGGGAATCGTCGGGTCCCCCATGAAATCAAGCGCCGAGCCTCTTGCAAATCCATGGTACCTGCATGTCGACACATCCCTCGCCCGCAGCCTCGGTTTCCGCCCCGGCATAAGGACCGTCTATCAGGCGTGGCAGGAGGGCATCTCGTAAAGGCCATCGCGGCGGCCAGCCCTGTGCGACGCGCAGGAGAAAGGTGAGGAAAACGCTCTTGTTTTCCTTTGCGCCGAGGATTACAGAGCGCTCATATTTTGTCCCGACCGGAAACAAGGATGAGCGAGACGATGAACAGGGTGTTTGTGAGTGCGGCTGTCTGCGCCGTTATTGGCATGCTGGCGACACCGGGTTTTGCAGCCTCGACCACCTATCCGCTGACAATCGAGAACTGCGGCGCGACGGTGACCTTCGACAAGGCTCCGGAACGCGCCGTCGGACTTGGCCAGAACAGCGCGGAAATCATGTTGCTTCTCGGCCTTGAAGACAGGATGGTCGGCACGGCGTTCTGGCCGAACAAGGTTCTTCCGCAACTGGCCGAGGCCAACGCGAAGGTCAAAGTCCTGACGGTCGAGTTTCCGACCTTCGAAGCCATTCTGGCGCAGACCCCGGATTTCGTCGCAGCCGCCCTGCCGAGCCTGATTGGCCCCTCCAGCAAGGTTGCCAAGCGCGAGGACTTCGAGAAGGTTGGCGTGCCGAGCTACATCTCGCCGAGCACCTGCGTCGCCGAAGGTGGCGCCAAGGACAAGTTCGGTTACGGCGACCGGTCGCAGCTCTGGAACCCGGACACGCTTTACCGGGAGATCGACGAGATCGCCCAGATTTTCGACGTGCGCGATCGGGGCGACGCGCTCATTGCCGACCTGAAGAAGCGTGAGGCCGCGCTGCGCGCCGATGCACCGAAGGACGGGAAGAAGCTGTCCTACGTCTTCTGGTTCTCCAGCCCCTCGCCGTCCGCCGACGCCTATCTCGGCGGCAAGAACAGCGCTTCCGGTTATATCGCCGATGTGCTGGGCGGAACGAACGCCATCACCTCCGAGGCCGAGTCGCCTGCGCTCGGCTGGGAGAGCATCATCGCCAGCAATCCCGATGTCATCGTGGTCGCGCAGGTCGATCGCAACCGCTGGGACCTGGACAAGTCGGAGGCCAAGATCAAGTTCCTCACGACGGATCCCGGCACGAGCCAGATGCCCGCCGTCAAGAACAAGGCGATCGTGGTCATGGACGGCCAGGCCATGAACCCGACCGTGCGGACGATCTACGGCGCCGAACAGATCGCCCAACAGCTGAAAACGCTTGGCCTGAAGTGACGACCGAGACGATCCGCAGTTCGTCGGGACGACAACCTCGGCACCTCACGGTCGCCGCGGGGATCATTCTGGGCTCGCTCGTGGCCATAGCGCTGGTCGTCGGGATCAGCGTGGGGATCGGTGACATGCCCATCCCCTTGTCGACCACCTATTCGGCGATCACGAACAGGCTGGGCTGGACGATGGTCCAGCTCAACCCCATCCACGAGACCGTGATCTGGGAATACCGGCTGAGCCGCGCGCTGGTCGCGGTGTTCTGCGGCGCGGGCCTGGCGCTGTGCGGCGCGATCATGCAGGCGATGCTGCGCAACCCTTTGGCAGAGCCCTACGTGCTCGGCATCTCCGCCGGTGCTTCGACCGGCGCCGTGGCGGTCGTCATCCTCGGCATCGGCGCAGGCGCGTTCTCGCTTTCGGCAGGCGCATTTGCCGGAGCCTTCGCCGCATTTCTGTTTGTGGCGCTTCTGTCCAACGGAGCACGCGGCGGAGCCGACAGAACGATCCTGGCGGGCGTTGCGACATCGCAGCTCTTCAATGCGGCAACTTCTTACATCGTCACCACCTCCGGCAATGCCCAGCAGGCCCGCGACGTGATGTTCTGGCTGCTTGGCAGCTTCGGCGGCGTTCGCTGGCCGGAATTCTGGCTGGTCTCCATCATTGTTGGATTGGGATTGATCGTCTGTCTCTTTTACGCTCGCGTGCTTGACGCCTTTGCTTTCGGCGATGAGGCCGCCTCCTCCCTCGGGATCGACGTCGGTCGAACGCGGATCATTCTCTTCGCGCTGACGGCAATCATGACCGCGACCATCGTCAGCATGGTCGGAACGATCGGCTTCGTCGGGCTTGTCGTACCGCATGCCGCCCGCTTCGTGGTGGGTCCCCTTCACGCGCGGCTTCTGCCTGCCTGCGCGGTCACGGGTGGGGTGTTCATGGTTTTGGCCGATATTGCCTCGCGCACGCTCATCCCTCAGCAGGTGCTGCCGATCGGCGTCGTTACCGCACTGGTTGGCGTCCCCTTCTTCTCAATCATTCTCTACAAGCTCCAGCGGGCATCATGAGCATCAGGGCGGAAAATCTGGTCTGGAAGGTCGGCGCGAAGACGATCGTCGACGATGTCTCGCTCATTGCCAAGCCCGGTGAAATGCTGGGATTGCTGGGGCCGAACGGCTCGGGCAAGACCTCGCTGCTGCGGCTGCTGGCGGGACTGAAGCGGCCTCTTTCGGGGCAAGTCACACTCGACGGGCAAAACATCGGCAGGATCCGCCGACGCGCGATCGCACAGCGCGTGGCCTTTATCGAGCAACATGCAACAACCAACGCCAATCTCAAGGTCGTGGACGTCGTCAAGCTTGGCCGTTTCCCGCATCGATCGATGTTTTCCGGGTGGACCAGCGACGACGATGCTGCCGTCAACGATGCGCTTGATCGAACGGAGCTGACCGCGAAACGCAACGACACCTGGCAGAGCCTGTCGGGTGGGGAAAAGCAACGCGCCCACCTCGCCCGTGCTCTTGCCCAGTCGCCGAAAGAACTCATCCTGGACGAGCCGACGAACCATCTCGACGTACACCACCAGATCAGCCTCCTGCGGCTCGTTTCCCAGCTTGAGGTGACCAGCATCATCGCGCTGCATGACCTGAACCATGCTGCGATGTTTTGCGATCGGCTGCTTGTCATGAAGTCGGGAAAGATCATTGCGGCCGGGGCGCCTGAAGACGTGCTGACCCGCGAGCTGCTCGGCGATGTTTTCTCCGTGGAGGCGCACGTATCGCCCTCCCCCTATCATGCGAGGCCGCACATCCATTTCGTGCGGTGATCGACGAGGTTTGCAAGCCGCCGGCGGTCGTCCAAATTAAAAATCGGAATCACGCATTTCGATATTGCTAATCTTCGCCCTTCACTTAATATGGCGTTAAGTGAAGGGTGAGGCCGTGAACGAGATTTCGGTAAACGCGGACAATCAGTCGGGCATCGGCGAGAAGGTGAAGGCCTTCCGTACCGCCCGGCGCATGTCGCTTCGCGCCCTTGGCGACGCGACGGGCACCACGGCGAGTTTTCTCAGCCAGCTCGAGCGAGGCCTCAGCGGCGTCAACATCAGCACGCTGATGCGCATCGCCGGCGCGCTCGGCATCAGCCTGACCGATCTTTTCGACGATGGCTCACCGGCCGTCGGCCGCGTACTGCGCAAGGCGGAACGTCCGGCGCTGCCGCCGGCGGAAGGGTATCGCAAGATGCTGCTGTCCCGGCGTCCGATCCGCGACATGGAAGTCTATATCGGCGAGTTCGATCCGGGTGGCTCGACGGGTGACAAACCCTATAGCCACGGGGATTCGCAGGAACTCTTCTTCGTTATCCGCGGCGAGGTGGAACTCACCCTCGGCGAGGAGCGCCATAGGCTGTCATCCGGTGACAGCATTGAATATCCAAGCTCGGTTCCGCACAAGACCGTCAATATCGGCACGGAAACCGCTGAAGTCATCTGGATGATCGCGCCGCCCACCAGCGTCGCGGATGAACTCGACCAATACCTGCCTCGGCCCGGCTCGTAGCCCCGGCAGGAACAACGTAACGCGAGCGCTACTGGGAGTATCAACATGAAGAAAATTTCGAGGGCCTTGGCCCTAACGATGACGTGCGCCCTGGCGTTGCCGGCATTCGCACAGGACAAGCCGGTCGCAGGCGAGGTCAAGGAAGGATCGCTGAAGGGCAAGACCCTGACCTTCGTGTCCTATGGTGGCATCTATCAGGATGGTCAGGTCGCCGCCCTCAAGGAATTTGTCGACAAGTCCGGCGTGACGCTGTTGAACGACGGCCCGACCGAAATCGCCAAGCTGAAGGCGCAGGTCGATGCCGGAAACGTCACCTGGGACGTGGTCGATACCGCCGACCTGCCACCCTACGTCCATTGTGGCACGCTCTTCCAGAAACTCGATCTTTCCAAGCTCGACGTCTCGAAGATCCCCCAGGGTCAGGTCGGCGAATGCTCGGTTCCGGCGATGAACTACGGCGTCGTCCTCATGTACAAGAACGAGGCCTACAAGGATAACCCGCCGAAGAGCTGGGCCGACTTCTTCGACACCGAAAAGTTCCCGGGCGTGCGCGCCATCGACGGCTCGGGCGATCCGACAGGCGGCCTGATCGAGCAGGCTTTCAAGGCGGCCGGCGGCGATCCGAAGGCGATGACATCGGACGATATCGAGAAAGGCATCCAGAAACTGCGCGATCTCGGCCCCGACACGATCTACTGGAAAACCGGCGCCGAGAGCCAGCAGCTTGCCGAATCCGGCGAAGCCGACATGATCATGATGTGGACCGGCCGCGCGATGACGGCCGTCAAGAACGGTGCGGCCTATACGCCGGTCTGGCAGGATTGGCTCGTCGTCATGGACCAGCTGACCATCCCGGTGGGCGTCAAGGATACGGATGCGGCCTATGCACTCATCAACGCCTATCTCGGCGCGAACGCGCAGGCCGTGCTCACGGAAAAAACCTCCTACACGCCCATCAACATGGACGCGAAGCCGAAGGTCGACGAGGCGACGGCTGCCTTCCTCACCTCGACGCCCGAACGCAACGCGCAGGGTTATCAGCAGAACATCCCGTTCTGGGTGAAGAACTTCGATCTCGCCGCCGAGAAGTGGAATGCGCTTCTTTCCGGCAACTGAGCCGATCGCCTGCCTTGCAAGCCCGGTCGCGCCGGGCTTGCTTTCCAAACGGGAGATGATGATGACAGCCACGCCCGATGACGGCCAGCGAGCCGGTACAGCCGTCGATGCCGCGCACTCGCCGTTCCTGCCGCGTTTGCGCCCGCGGGGCGCTGTGTGGCTAACCGCTCCCGCCGTTTTGGTGCTGCTCGTTGCGCTTGCCTATCCACTTGGTATCGTGGTCTGGCGCTCTTTTTCCGATCCCGCGATCGGCATCGACAACTACGTCTGGTTCTTCCAGTCGGCCGTCAACCGCACCGTCTTGCAGAGGACCTTCGTCGTCGCCGCCTGGGTCACGCTCGCCTGCCTCATCTGCGCCTATCCCTACGCCTATGCCATGACCATCGTCGGCAGGAACATGCGGCTGGCGCTCATCCTGTGCGTGCTGGTGCCTTTCTGGCTCAGCGGCGTGGTGCGCACGCTCGCATGGGTCATCCTCCTGCAGGATTCCGGCGTCATAAACTCCATCCTGCGCGGCATCGGCCTTTCGCCCGTAAAGCTTATCCGCACGCTTCCGGGCGTCGTCATCGGCATGACGCAGGTCCTGCTGCCCTTCATGATCCTGCCGATCTATTCCGTGATGAAGGGCATAGACACACGTCTGCTGCAAGCGGCGCGGAGCCTGGGCGCACGGCCCTGGAAGGCGTTCCTCCAGATTTACGTTCCGCTCTCTCTGCCCGGCGTTTACGCCGGCGCGATCATCGTCTTCATTCTCTCGCTCGGCTTCTACATCACGCCGGCGCTGCTGGGGGGCCCGCGCAGCATCCTGTTGTCGTCGCTTGTGCAGAACCAGGTGCTCAGCCTGCTCAACTGGGGCCGCGGCGGTGCCATGGGTGTCGTGCTCCTCGTCGCCACTTTCGTGCTGCTCGCCATCGCCGCGCCGTTGATGCGCCAGAAACACACATCCTCGCGCAGGGAGGCGTGACCATGCCGTCCTTCCCGCGCATTCTTCTCGGACTCTTCTGCCTGCTCGTGGCGATCCTGCTTCTTGCGCCGACACTGGTCGTCATCCCGATGTCGTTCAACGGAAACAAGTCGCTCGCCTTCCCGCCCGTCGGCTTCAGCTGGCAGTGGTACGAAAATTTCTTCAGCAGCCCGGATTGGACGACGAGCTTCTCCAACTCGCTGATCGTGGCCATCATCGTGGCCGTCGTGGCGACCGTAATCGGCACGCTCGCGGCCTTCGGTGTCAGCCGCGCCGCCGCGCGCACGGGCGGCCTGCTGCGTGCATTGCTCATCACGCCGATGGTCGTGCCCGGCGTGGTGCTGGCGATCGGCATCTATGCGGTCTATCTCGATACGCACCTCGTCGGCACCGTCACCGGCTTCGTGCTGGCACACACCATGCTTGCCATTCCCTTCGTGCTGATCGCCGTGCAGGCGAGCCTCGAGGTCTTCGACCGCCGGCTGGAAACGGCAGCCTCGAGCCTGGGCGCCGGCCGCCTGACCGTGTTCCGTACGGTGACGCTGCCGCTGATCCTGCCGGGCGTGCTATCGGGCGCGCTCTTCGCCTTCATCACATCGTTCGATGAGATCATCGTCGCGCTGTTCATCACCAGCCCCTATCTCAAGACGCTGCCGGTTCAGATCTACACGTCGATAACGCGCGACGCTGACCCAACGGTCGCGGCCGTCGGCACGCTGCTCTTCCTCGCCACGTCGCTCATCATCATCGCCGGCCTCCTCTTGGGCATGCGCCGCGAAAGGACCTGACCATGCCTGTTTCCCAACGCTCCGCGGGTGCCGCGATCGAAATTCGAAAGGCCTCCAAACGCTACGGTCGCTTTACGGCACTCAACGACATCGACCTGCATATCCGTCCCGGCGAATTCATGACACTGCTGGGTCCATCGGGCTCCGGCAAGACGACGACGCTGAACCTGATCGCAGGCTTTACCGACATCACCTCGGGCGTACTCGAAATTGGCGGAAAGAGCGTCACCGGCCTGCCCTCCCACAAGCGCAACATCGGCGTGGTCTTTCAGCACTACGCCCTCTTCCCGCACATGACGGTGGGCAAGAACGTCGCCTATCCGCTGACGCTGCGCGGCATCAAGGGCGACGAACGCGACAAGCGCGTCCACCGCGCCCTCGACATGGTGAAGATGGCCGACTTCGCCCATCGCTATCCGAGCGAACTTTCGGGTGGCCAGCAGCAGCGCGTGGCACTCGCCCGCGCGCTCGTCTTCGATCCGCCGCTTTTGCTGATGGATGAACCGCTTGGTGCGCTCGACAAGAAGCTGCGCGAATGGCTGCAACTGGAGATCAAGCGCATCCATCGTGAACTCGGCACCACCTTTGTGTATGTCACGCACGATCAGGAGGAAGCCCTGGTGCTGTCCGACCGCATCGCCGTGTTCAACGGCGGCCGGATCGAGCAGATCGGCACGGGACGGGAACTCTATGACAGCCCGGCGACGCTCTTCGTCGGCCGCTTTATCGGCGAGTCCACCATTTTGCGCGGAACCGCCGAGATTTCAGGCGGCGACACGGTCATGACCATCGGTGGCCAGAAGGTTCTCGCGCATGGCCATCTGGCCGGTGACGCGCGTCCGGTCATCCTTCTGCGGCCCGAGCGTTTGGCGCTGAAGCGCACCGGCGCGGATATCGTGTCCGGCGAGAACCGTCTGGCAGGTACGGTCGTGGAAGCGATCTATCTCGGCTCCGGCTCGAAATATGAAATCCGGCTGGCCGACGGCACCACCGCAGTCGTGCGCAGCCCGCTGGGCTCCGCAGATTTCGCGATCGGCGACACCGTCGACGTTACCTTCCTGCCCTCCGATCTTATCCTCCTCCCCGACGATGCCAGCGCCGACGTGACGCTGACCTGAACCGAAAGCTCTGCCATGGACGTCAAGACCAACGGTAACATCTCCTTCTGGTATGCCGATATCGGCGGCTTGCCGCAGAAGCGTTCTCCCTTGCCCGGCGACCGCACCGCCGATGTCTGCATCATCGGCGCCGGCTATACGGGCCTGTGGACCGCCTACTATCTGAAGAAGGCCAATCCTTCGCTCGACATCGTCGTCGTGGAGCGCGAATTCGCCGGCTTCGGCGCATCCGGCCGCAATGGCGGCTGGCTTTCCGGCGGGTTCGGATGGTCGCGCGAAAAATACCTGAAGACATCTACCCGTGGCGCCGTTGTGGACATGCAGCGTGCGATGGCGGGTACGGTCGACGAGGTGATCCGGGTGGCGGAAACGGAAGGCATCGATGCCGATATCCTGCGCGCCGACAACCTGACCGTCGCCACCAACCAGCCGCAGCTCGACCGCGCGCGGGAGGAGTATCAGTTCTATCTCGACTGGGAGATGCCGCCCGAGCAGATCGAAATGCTGTCGGCTGAAGAGGCCGCCAGACGCATCCGCATCGCAAACGTGAAGGGCGGCTTCGTCATTCGCGATATGGCGCGCGTGCAGCCGGCGAAGCTCGTGCGCGGGCTCGCTGCGGTGGTCGAGCGGCTTGGCGTTCCGATTTTCGAAGGCACGGCCGTCACCGCTTTCGAGAAGGGCCGTGTGACGACCGATCGCGGCACGGTGCTCGCACCCGTCATCATCCGCGCAACTGAAGGTTTCACCGCCGGCCTGCCGGGAGAAGAGCGCACCTGGCTGCCGCTCAACAGCGCGCAGATCGTCACCGAGCCCGTGCCTGACGCATTGTGGGAGCAGATCGGCTGGGAGGGGCATGAACTGCTCGGCGATGCCGCGCATGCCTATTGCTACGCGCAGCGCACCCGCGAGGGCCGCATCACCATGGGCGGACGCGGCGTGCCCTACCGTTTCGGCTCGAAGACAGACATCAACGGCCAGACACAACAGGCAACCATCGAAGCGCTGCATGCCATCCTGACGCGCCTGCTGCCGCAGACGAAGTCGTTGAGGATCGATCATGCCTGGTGCGGCGTGCTCGGCGTGCCGCGCGACTGGTGCACGACGGCCGGCTTCGACCGGCAGACGGGGATCGGCTGGGCCGGCGGCTATGTCGGCCTCGGCGTCTCCAGCTCCAACCTTGCCGGGCGCACGCTCGCCGATCTCGTCCTTGGCCGGGAAACGGCGCTGACCGGCCTGCCGTGGGTCAACCGGACGGTGCGCAAATGGGAGCCGGAGCCATTCCGCTGGCTCGGCGTGCATTCCATGTACCAGCTCTATCGAATTGCCGACGAACGCGAATTCGCCGGCCTTGCCCAAACATCCAGGCTCGCCGCGATCGCGGACGCTATTACCGGCCACTGACGCCTTTCAAGGACATACTCAATGATCAATTTCGAGAATTTCGGCGACCTTCACGACCGCGAGATCGGCGAATTCACGCCCAAACCCACTTCTATCGCCGGCGACCAGATGGAGGCGACGCTGGAGCTGTGGAGCAGTGCAAACGGCCAGATGGAGACGGGTATCTGGGAATGCACGCCGGGTCGCTTCACCGCGGACCGCAGCCAGAATGCCGAAATCTGTTACATTCTCACCGGCCGCGTGACGCTTCACAATGGCGACGGCACCTCCCGGGAAATCGGTCCCGGCGAAATGTTCGTCCTTCCGCTCGGCTGGCGTGGGGAATGGACCATTCACGAGCAGACCCGCAAGATTTATACGATGGTCGCAGGCGGCGTTTGATATAACCCGAAGCAGCCGGTTCCTGAGATTGGATTGTTTATTTCAGTGTCAGGAACCGCTCTTATGAACACCTCCAGGCCAACCGTGCTGTTTGGCTGGAACAGGCGGTTCGGAGTGAACGCCCAATTTCCGCAAGGGAAATCCGCAAGACTTCAGAGTTTCGCCAGCTTTCGGATGAAAAGCCCGAAAAGCTCTGCCTGGCTCGTGATGTTCAACTTCTGGTGGATGTTCTTCCGGTGAATTTTCACCGTCCCTGACGTGATCTTAAGCGTCGCGGCGATCGATGCGTTGGAATGGCCGCGCAGGATCAATGACGTTACCTCGATCTCGCGCGGTGTCAGCACGCCGTTCGTCATCCGGTTCAAAGTATCATTGATGGGATCGTGTCCCGGCACGGGGCCCGCACCGGTATCGCTGCCGACGACACTCCAATGTCTCTCGCAGATGGTTCGAAGCAGGGGCTCCGCACCGCGGATCAGGGAAAGATCCCGTCGGCCGAATGCCGGCGCGGTGACGGGACGCGTGAAGCTGATGACAATTCCGGTCCAGTTCGGCGTGCGGCACAGAATGCCGACCTCATCCCTGATGCCCGTCAGGACATAGTGCTGACGATAATATTCCGAGCTGTAGAAATGATCCGGCGCCATGTCCTTCAGCCGAAGGATCGACGTCTTCTTCGTGTCCAGGGCCGCGCCATAGAAGGGGTCGAGCAGGTAGGGACCGGCGGTATAGGCGTCGATGATGGTTCGCGCCCGCTTCGGATCGATGTTGTGGTAGCAGCAGACAGGCTTTTCCGCGCCGCGATAGGCGAACACCATCAGCACGTCGAAATCGATGATGGTCGCAAGCGCCGCTTCAAGGCTTTGTCCAAAGCTTTCCGTACCGACGGCCTTCATGGCGCCCGCAAGCGCGCTGTTCCATGCTGCAAACCCCTGATCCAACCGCTGCCCCTTGCCCGTTTGCCGACGTCGAAACCCGACAGCGCGTTCTATCCCCCCGGGGATATTTTCACGCAACGACATCACGCCCTAGGCTAACCGCAACAACGGGAACAAGTCATGCCGAAATCTCCGGATACGAACAAATCCTTCGAAACGAAATTGCAAGAGATCGGCGCCCGGTCAGTCCATATCGGCATGGTGGACCCCGAAGGCGAATTCCGCGACAAGCTGGTCTCCGCCGAAAAGGCGGTGAAGCTCGCCAAGGACGGCTATCCGTTCTGCGAGGTTCTCTATTTCTGGGACATTGCCGAAAACACCTATCGCGATGGATCGTTTATCGATCGGCCGGCCAAGCTCGATGCGACGACGATCCGCACATATCCCTTCGCCGAAAACATGGCGCTGTGCATCGCGGATTTCGACGGCGAATTCGGCCGTCGCTCGCCACGCAATGTCTGCCTGGCGCAGATCGAAGAGGCTGCCGAACTCGGCTTTGACGTGCATGCCGCCTTCGAATTCGAGTTCTTCGTTTTCGATGAGACCGCAGAGAGCATGAAAGCGAAGCAGTATCGCGATCTCACGCATTTCGCGCAGGGAAACCGGACCTATTCCCTTCAGACGTCGGCGCTTCACGGCGATCTCCTGGCCGGCCTCGAAACGACGATGGAGACCATGGGCGTCAGGCTCGATGCCATCCACACGGAACTCGGTCCCGGCTGCTTCGAAGCGCCGCTTTATCATGCGAAGGGTATCAAGGCGGCGGACGACGCGATGCTTTTCAAGAATTTTGCCCGTGCGTACTTCGCCCGCAATGGCAAGACGGTGAGCTTCATGTCAAAGCTGTCGCCCAAGCTGTCCGGTCAGTCGGGCCACCTTCATCTGTCGCTGCGCGACCGTGATGGCCGCCCGGTCTTCTCCGATCCATCAACGTCTGATGGCCTCAGCAAGGCGGCGCGGCATTTCCTTGGCGGCCTCCTGAAGCTCATGCCGGAGCTTCTGGCCATGTGCTCCTCCACCGTCAACGCCTACAAGCGCCTCGTGCCGGGCGCCTGGGCACCGACGGCAGCCAATTGGGGGGTGCAGAACCGCACTGCTGCCGTGCGTGTCATCAACGACCAGCCGGAAAGCACCCGCATCGAGTTCCGCGTGCCGTCGGCGGACACCAATCCCTATCTGGCCCTGTCGATGATGCTGGGCGCGGGCCTCGCCGGCATTCGCGAAGGCATCGAGCCGCCACCGGGCAGCGCTGCGGACTTCTATGCATCGAAACCGGCGCCGGAAACCGTCTTTCCGCGCGATCTCCATGAGGCGGCCACGCGCCTGCGCGCGAGCAGCAAGGCAAGAGAGCTGTTCGGCAGCGATTTCGTCGAGAGCTTCGCGGAAAGCCGGGAGGTGGAGCATGCCGAATATCAGCGACAAGTCAGCGAATGGGAGATCCGGCGCTATCTGGGCGTGGTCTGATGCCGCGCCCCAATGAATGATCAAGAGAGGAAGAAAAAATGAAAAAGGGAACAGCAGATACCAGCTCCAACATCGGCGCCATGAAGCGCCGGTCCGTGCTCAAGGGCATGGGCGGTCTCGGCCTCGGCCTGGCCGCAGCCGGCAGCGGCTTCCTGGCGTCACGGCGCGATGCCGCAGCGGCCGAAAGCCTCAACTACATGTGCTGGGAAGGTTATAACGCACCCAGCATTCTGGAGCCGTTTCAGAAATCGAAGGACGCCTCGATCTCGATCGACCTGATCACCGACTCGGCCGGCGGTTTCGCCAAGCTCGCAGCCGGCGCATCGCGTGACTTCGACCTCGTGTCCTCCGACAGTCCCTGGATCCAGCGCATGGGACCGGCGGGCTTCTGCCGCTATATAGACGAAGCCGATTTCGCCGACCAGTTCGCCGAATTCTACCCGCAATTCCGCGCGCCCTTCGCACCGCTCGCATTCGAAGGCAAGGCGACCGGCCTTCCGACCCGCTGGGGCTGGGTCGGCCCGACCGTCAACACCAAGTTCGACAAGCTGGAGACATGGTCGAGCTACGCGCCTGTCTTCGACAGCGCCTACAAGGATAAGATCTGCCTCCTCGACTGGGGCGACTGGCCGATCATGCCGCTGGCGCTCTATGCCGGCATCAACCCCTACGAGGAGCTGGACGATGCGGCGCTCGAAGAGGTCCGCAAAGTCCTGCGCGCCGCCTTCAAGAACACGCGTGCCATCGTCGCCGACCTCGCCGTGGCGCAGAAGGGCCTGATCGACGGCTCTTTCCGCGCCCTTATCGGTGGCGGCACCTATGCGACCTCGGCGCTTCGCATGAAGGGCCACGATTATATCCAGTCCATCGTGCCCGAGCCGAAGAACGGCTTGAAGCAGGGCATCATCTGGATGGAAGCGACCGGCCTGATCGACAACGGCAAGAACTCGCAGATCGCGGCGGACTTCCTGAAATACATCGTGTCTCCCGATGTCGCCAAGCAACTCGCAATCACCGAGGCGACCTGCAACCTGGTGCCGAACAGCAAGGCCGAGGCGCTGTTCTCCGAAGAAGAGAAAAAGGCCTTGCAGATGGACTACATGTGGACGGCCTGGGACAACAGCCAGTTCCACACCGTAGCGCCCAATATCGACGACATGCTGGCGATCTGGCAGGAAGAGCTCGCCGCTCGCTAGTCGCGCAGAACAACGACAGGCCGCCCGAAGGGCAGGCCTGTCCGTTCCCATTGCAGATATCAAGGAAATCGAGCTTGGCCAGCCCCATCATCGATGCATCCGGCATCGTCAAGGACTATGGAACGGCGCGTGCGCTTCACGGCGTTTCGCTGCAGATCGGCACCGGCGAATTCGTTGCGCTCGTCGGTCCGTCGGGCTGCGGAAAGACGACGCTGCTGAAAATCCTTGCAGGCTTCGAGGAGCCGACAGGCGGGCATCTTCAAATTCAGGGCAGGGATATGCGCGGCGTACCGGCGGCAAGCCGCCCCACGCGCATGGTTTTCCAGAAACTCGCGCTCTTTCCGCACAAGACGGTCGCGGAGAACATCGGTTTTCCCCTCAAGCTCCAGAAGGTCGGCAAGACGGAAGCGAACGGCCGCATTCGCGCGATGCTCGACCTGATGCATCTGAAGCCGGACTATCTCGAGCGCTATCCCGCACAGCTTTCCGGCGGCGAGCAGCAGCGCGTGGCGCTCGCCCGTGCGCTGGTGTCCCAGCCCGGCGTACTGTTGCTGGACGAGCCCATGAGTGCGCTCGACGCCAAGCTCAAGAAATCCCTTCAGGCGGAACTGAAGAAACTGCACCGCGAACTCGGCACCAGCTTCGTACTCGTGACGCACGATCTTGAGGAGGCGATGATGCTGGCGGACCGCATCTGCGTGATGCGCTCAGGACACGTCGTTCAAGTCGGAACGCCCGCTGACATCTACTACCGTCCAGCCAACATGTTCGTCGCGGGCTTCATCGGCGAGACCAATTTCCTGCCCGTGACCGCAAGCGCCGCCGGTGACGGGATGGCGGTCGTTTCGCCCTTGGTTGCTGTCGGGAAAACGACCATCGCGTCCGAGCATGTCTCACCGTCCTTGTCCGCGAAAGGCACGGCGCTTCTTGTCCGCCCCGAGACCATTCGTTTCGTGAAGGGGGATGCCGCTCCCGGCGAATGGGTGCTGGACGGCCACGTGGAGGAATATTTCATCAAGGGTGCATCGACGCAGTACCGTGTCCGCGTCCACGGGCTCGACAACGCCGTCATTCTGGACCTTCCCGGCTCGATCGTACTGCCGGCCGCTGTCGGCGAGGCGGTGCGCATCGGCTTCGATCCCACCCAAGCCTTCCTTCTTTCGGAGTGAGCATGAGGATCGAACGCAAATCCTGGAACGATCCGGTTTTCGTCGCCACGGTCGCGCCGCTCGCGCTGGTCATGGTCGCGTTCTTTCTCGTGCCACTCCTGATGACCGCGGTCCTGACCTTCCAGACCACGCAATATTACCGGCTCGTCTGGACGTGGGACCTCAAGATCTGGACCGAGGTCTTCTCCAAGCCGCATTACTGGACGATCATGATGCGCACGGTGGCGATGGCGCTGATCTGTGTCGTTCTGACCGTGCTGATCGCCTTTCCGGCCGCCTATGCGCTTGCCACGCGGCTGAAGACCTTCAAGACGCAGATCCAGATCCTGATCATCTTCGCCTTCCTGACCGATGCGGTGCTCAAGACCTTCGGCTGGATCCTCATTCTCGACAAGAATGGCGTGGCGAACTGGCTGCTGATGCATTTGGGCTTCCCGCCGGAAATGCTGAACCTGCTCTTCACGCCGACCGGCACCATGATCGGCATGGTCTACAATCTCGTCGCTTATCCCATGTTCACGATCTACCTGTCGCTGGTGCGTATCGATCGCGACCTGATGCTCGCGGCCTATGATGCCGGGGCGTCACGAATTCGGACCTTCTTCGAGGTTACGCTGCCGCTGTCGCGGCCGGGACTTTATTCCGGCGCGGTGCTGGTCTTCGTGCTCAGCCTTGGCGCATTTCTCGAACCCAAGGTGCTGGGCGGCGGTACGTCTCCGCTCGCATCCGAACTGATCCGCCAGAGTTTCGAGACCCGTGTCAACTGGCCGCTCGGCGCGGCGCTGACCATGGTGCTGATTACCATCGGCGCGCTGATGCTTGCTGCGTGTGCGGCATTCGTCCTTCGCCGCCCGTCCACCGGGAGGAGACCCGCATGATGTCGCAACGCATGCGCAACGCGCTCGTCGATACCACACTGGTCGGCTCGGTCGTTCTTCTTCTCGTGTTCTTCTACGCGCCGATCACCACGCTGGTCGCGTTTTCCTTCACGTCGAGCCGCGTGCTGACGCTGCCGATCGAAGGTTTCTCCCTGCAATGGTATGGCGAACTGTTCAACAAGCCGGACTTCCTGCCCGCCGTCCTAAACTCCGCCGCCGTTTCAACGATCTCAACGCTCTTCGCGACGGTACTCGGCACGGCAGGGGCCGTCGCATGGGTCAGATACCGTTTCCGCCTGCAGGGTGTATTCCGCGGGCTCACCTTCGCGCCGCTCCTGTTTCCGCAACTGCTGCTCGGCGTGGTCATGCTGTTGTGGTTCTCGGTTCTCGGCAGCTGGCTGGGTTTTTCGACAGGCCTTGTCACCGTCATCATCGGCCACGTCGTCTACATCACTCCCTTCGCACTGGTTGTCGTGGCGGTGCAGGTCTACGGCTTCGACGAGACGCTCGAGGACGCTGCCCGGGATGCGGGCGCAAGCGGTTGGGAAGTCTTCCGCGAGATTACGTTTCCGCTGCTGTGGCCCGGCATCTTTTCTGCCGCCATCTTCTCCTTCCTGCTCTCCTGGGGGAACTTCTACGTCTCCTATTCCCTTGCGGGAACGGCGCGCACGCTACCGATCTTCGTCTATAGCGGCATCGCCGTCGGCTCGTCGCCGATCTATCCTGCGCTCGCCACCGTCAATCTCGTGCCGGCCCTTCTCCTGGTCATCGTCGCCGAAGTGCTGCGACGCCGCGCGCTGAAGCGGCAGGCTTCCAGCATCGCCACATCCTAAAAAGCAAGGTTCCAACATGCCTGTTGATACACCCACCGCCACCAGCAACTGGAGTTTTCCCACGGCCGTGCGTTTCGGGAACGGCCGCATCGCTGGCCTGGGCGAGATGGTACGCGAACTCGGCGCAAGCCGGCCGCTCGTCGTCACCGATGCGGGTCTGAAGGATCTTTATCCCGTACAGCGTACGCTTGAAGCGCTGAAAGCGGCAGGTCTTGCGGCCGGGCTCTACTGGAACGTCAAACCCAATCCGACCGGCGGCAATGTCGCCGACGGCGTCGAGGCCTTTCGCGCCGGCGACCATGATCTGGTGGTGGCGATCGGGGGTGGCAGCGCGCTGGATGCGGCCAAGGCAATCGCCTTCATGGCCCGCCAGACGATCCCCATGTGGGATCTTGAGGATATCGGCGACAACTGGAAACGCGCCAACACTGTCGGCCTCGTGCCTGTCATCGCCATTCCGACAACAGCCGGGACAGGCTCGGAACTCGGCCGCTCCTCGGTGATCACGCATGAGGACGACAGGCGAAAGGTGATCGTCTTTCATCCGCGCATGATGCCCGAAATCGTCGTCATGGACCCGGAGCTCACCGTCGGCCTGCCTGCGCATATCACCGCCGCAACAGGCATGGACGCCCTGTCCCACGCGCTCGAAGCGCTGAGCGCCCCCTCCTTCCATCCCATGGCGGAGGGCATTGCGCTCAACGCGCTGCGGCTGATTCACAAATGGCTGCCGACCGCCACCCACGACGGCAGCAATCTGGAAGCACGTGGTCAAATGCTGATCGCTTCCGGAATGGGCTGTGTCGCGCTGCAGAAGGGCCTGGGCGCAATCCATGCGCTCGCTCATCCGCTTGGTGCTCTCCACGACGCACACCACGGCCTGCTGAACGCCGTGCTGATGCCATATGTCGTCGCGTTCAATGCCCCGGCGATTGCAGATAAACTCGAACTGCTGGCCCGCGTTCTGGATCTCCCGCGCAAAGACGCGGACGGTGTCATCGACTGGATCGTTTCACTGCGCGGCGACCTCTCCATTCCGGACAAATTGTCGGGCATGGGATTGAAAGACATCGACCTCGACAAGGTGGCGCAGATGAGCCTGCTCGATCCCTGTGCCGGCGGCAATCCGGTCAAGCTCGACGAAGAAAGTGTGCGCGGCATTCTTTCTGAAGCGAAGTAGCCCCTACCCGTGTAGAAACCGATTTCCCGACCTTGCCCTGTTCGTCATGCGACCCCGGCAGGCAAGGAAAGCCTGACAAGCCGGCAGGATCTTGCCTCGCTTAACGCGAGGCAAGATCCTGCCGGCTTGCTTTAGTCTGACCGACGCCACTCGCCTCAGTTCGGTAGAATTACTGCCCTTCGCCTGCAACCGGCCATGCCGTCGCGGCAGAGCCGATGAGTGCGTCCAGGCCGCCATCCTCCACTGTTCGATGAAGCGAACCACGCATGCGTTGGTGACCGTTTTCCGTGCGCGCCGGAACGTCGGAGCAAAATCAATTTGACGGGCCACGACAAATTCACTATTTTGATTATGTTCAATATACTGAACAAAGACGGAGGATGGACGTGAGCGGACGCGGAGTGGAGCGTGTCTTGGACATGATTGAGTGGTTTGCCGCCTCACCGGAAGGCGCAAGCCTCTCCGAAATTGCGGCTGCTCTCGCCATGCCAAAGTCGAGCGCGCTTCTGATGCTGCAGTCGCTCACCGAACGCGGCTACATTCATCGTCTTGGCAGCGGCGAATACCAACTGCTCAGGCTGCCGGGCGAAATATCGCCGGACGGCCGCAATTACGGTGCACTCATCGCTCTCGTTTCGCCCTATCTTGCAGACGCTGTGCAGCAGACCGGCGAGACAGGCTTTGTCGCCGTCTTGGAAGGCCCGTCCATCCGCTATCTCAACAAGGTGCTGCCGAAACGCGAAATCCTCTATGATCGCGATATCGGTCCGACACGCCCCGCGCATAAAGTCGCCAGCGGCGTGGTTCTGCTGGCAGCCGGAAGCGACGCGGAAATCGAGGCTTACGCCGTGTCCGCCTCACTGTCCGAGGCAGAGCGTTCGAAGCTCCTGAACGCCGTCGAAAGCGCCCGCAAATCAGGCTTCTACGTCAATCCCATGGGGATCGTCGAAGGCGCAGCGGGCGCCGCCGCGCCGATCATGGGCGCAAACGGCAAGGCGATCGCCGCGCTCAACATCTCCGGGCCTCAGGTCCGGTTCGTCAAGAATTCCGACCGCATTTCTGAAGTGGTCCGGGAAACGGCGGTGACGATCAGTGAGGAGCTGGCGCGCCGCAGTCGTCGTTTATCCAAAGGGAGGTAAGAATGAAAATCGTGGCTCTGACAGCCGTTGCAGGCCTGTTTGCCGGCATCGCCGGTTTTGCGCAGGCACAGGACGTGCCGGCCGGATATCCGGAAGACTACGCCAAGATCATCGAGGGTTCGCGCTCGGAAAAGGGCCTGATGATCTATTCCAACATGGCTGACAACAATTGGCAGCCGATCATCGCCGGTTTCAACGCAAAGTATCCCTGGATAAAGGTCGAGACCGTCGACCTCGGCTCGGGCACCGTGCACTCGCGCTGGGAAGCCGAGAAGGGATCGAGCGCCCGCACCGCCGACGTGCTCGTATCCGGCGCCAACGACCGCTGGGCGGCGTATGGCAAAGACGGCCTGATGGACGATTATAAAAGTCCGGAAGCCGATAAGCTGCCGGAATTCGCGCGTCCCTATCCGGGCGTGAACGTGCTTTCCACCGATCCGCTGGTCATCACGTACAATGCGGCCCTTCTGACGGAAGATCAGCGCCCGAAGGGCTTTGCATCGCTGGTTGAGGCCGCGACGGCCGATCCCGGCAATTTCAACGGCAAGATCACGACCTATGATGCGGCCCGCAACAGCTTCGGCCTGACAGCCTGGTGGGCCTACATGGACAAGAAGGGTGATGCCGGATGGGACGGTCTGCGTAAGATCGGCCCGATGATCCGCGGTGAAACCTCCGGCGGCCCGATGAACGAAAAGATCGCCACCGGCGAATATCTGATGGGTATCGCCGTGTCCGGCATCACCATCTTCCCGCGCCTCGAGCAGCCGGGCGGCGAGATTCTCGGTTTTGCCTTCCCCGACGACGGCACGATCATGATGCTGCGCGGCATGGGCATCCCCAAGGGGGCGGCCAACCCGAACTCCGCCAAGCTGTTCGTCGATTACGCGCTTAGCCAGGACGGCCAGACACAGGTCGGAAAGGGCGGTCTGGTGCCGTATCGGGAAGATGTTCCGGAAGACCAGGTTCGCTACACGTTCCAGAAGATCGGCGAGATCGTCGGCGAGGACAATATCATCACGGCCGGCTTCGACCAGCGCCTGATCACCGAAGCGGGTCCCTTCGTCGAGAAGTGGAACGCCGCACTCGCCGGCAAGTAAGCCGACCCGAAGGGCCGCCGTCTGGTCGGCCCTTCCACCAACCCTGACAGGAAAATTCGATGACGGATATCAGCCACCCCGGCGCGGCCGGACGGGGGATAGACCGATCACAGGCGATCTACTGGGGCGTTGCGGCGCTGACGACGATCCTCGTGTTTGGTCCGATCACCCCCATCATCTTCCAGGCCTTTCTCGACAAGCCGCTCTATGATGACAGCGCGGTCGTCACGATCGGCAACTTCACGCGCCTTTTCAGTGAACCCGGCATGGCCGGCGTGTTCTTCAACACGCTCTATTTCGGCGCGCTGACCATGATCGTGGCCCAGGTATTCGGCGCCGTCATGGCCGTGCTTGTCGGCAGAACCAATCTACCGGGCCGCAAGTGGCTGGGCGAGATCTTCATCTGGCCGCTCTTCGTCTCGAACCTCGTCATCGCTTTCGGCTGGTTCACGATGTACGGCCCGTCGGGCTTCATAACGCTGGCTGCCAAGACATATCTCGGCGGCGCGCCGTGGAACCTTTACACCGTGACCGGCATGGGAATCGTCGCGGGCCTCAGCCAGGCGCCGCTCACCTATCTCATGTGTCTGGCGGCCGTCACAAAGGCCGATCCGCTGCTCGAAGATGCGGCGCGATCCACCGGCGCAGGTCCCTTCCGGGCGCTGTTTTCCGTCACCATCCCCATGATCCGCCCGGCGATCATCTACTCCGCGGTGCTGAACTTCGTCGTCGGCATCGAGATGCTGGCGATCCCGCTGCTCTTCGGCGGACCGTCCGGCATCCAGACGGTCACGACCTTCCTCTACAATGCCGGCATCAACGCGGCGGTCCGGCCTGAATACGGCATCGTTGGCGCTGCGGCAGTGATCCTGCTCCTCGTTGTCGCCTTCCTCGTCTGGCTCCAGGGCTTCCTCATGAAGGGTGCAGGCCGTTTCGTCACCGTACGCGGCAAGGCCAGCCGTCCCTCGACGCTGGATCTGGGCGCTTGGCGCTGGCCCGCTTTCCTGTTCGTCTTCGCCTTCGCGTTCCTCACGATCATCTCGATCTTCGGAGGCATCTTCATGCGCTCGGCCGTGAGCTTCCTCACGCCCCTTATCCCGTTCTGGAAAGTGCTGACGACGGCGAATTTCGAGCATGTCCTGGGCTCGGCCAACTATGTGCGCTCGATCGTCAACTCCGTCCTCGTGGCAACGATCGGCGCGGCGATCGGCACCTTCTTCATCCTGGTGATCGCGCTCGTTGCCCGCCGGTCGGATTTCCGTCACAACCGCGCGCTCGAATATATCGCGCTTTTCCCGCGCTCGCTCCCGGGCATCATCGCCGGCCTCGGCTTCTTCTACGCGGTCATCTGGCTTCCCGGAGCGGATGTCATCCGCGGCACGATCCTGGTCCTGATCCTCGCCTTCATGATCCGCTACATCCCGGTTGGCTTCGGCGCCATTGCGCCGGCGCTCGCCCAGGTCGGCGAAGAGCTCGACCGTGGTGCCCGTATATCCGGAGCCGACTGGTGGACGACGGTCACGCGCATCATCGTACCGATCCTGAAACCGGCATTGTTCAGCTGCTACGCCCTGCTCTTCATCCACTTCTTCAAGGAATACGTGACGGCAGCGTTCCTCTATCAGCCTGGATCCGAAATCATCGGCACCACCATGCTGCAGCTGGTCGCCCAAGGCGATAACGGCCCGGTCTCCGCACTAGCAACCATTCAAGTCGTCATTACCGCCGCGTTCGTAATCCTTGCACGCCGCGTCATGGGAGCCAAAATCTATGGCTGATCTCGTTCTTCAGAACCTGACCATCAAATACGGTGCGGTCACGGCCGTCGACAACCTCAACATCCACGTCGCATCCGGCGAATTCCTGACGCTGCTCGGACCGTCGGGATGCGGCAAGTCGACCTCGCTGTTTGCCGTTGCCGGCCTCAACCACGCGACCTCAGGCACCATCCGCGTCGGCGAGCGGGTGCTTTTCGATGGCAACCCGAGCAACACCGTCCCCCCGGAACGGCGCAACATCGGTCTCGTCTTCCAGTCTTATGCGCTGTGGCCGCACAAGACGGTTGCCGAAAACCTGGCTTTCCCGCTGACGCTGCGAAAGATCGGCCGGGCTGAGCGCGACGAGCGCATCAAGGAAGCGCTGGGTCTCGTGGAGATGCTGCCCTATGCGGATCGATATCCGTTCGAACTGTCCGGTGGCCAGCAACAGCGCGTGGCGCTTGCCCGCGCGCTCGTCTACCGGCCGCCGCTTCTCCTGCTCGACGAGCCCCTGTCGAACCTCGATGCGAAATTGCGCGAGCGCGCCCGCGTCTGGCTGCGCGAGTTGCAGGAGCGGTTGAACGTGACCACCATCTACGTAACGCATGACCAGGCGGAAGCCCTGGCCGTTTCCGATCGCATCGCCGTCATGAGCATGGGCCGGATGCGCCAGCTCGGCACGCCGCGTGAGATCTACGAGCGCCCCGCCGACAGCTTCGTCGCCGACTTCATCGGTTCGTCGAACTTCTTCGATGGCACGATGCTTGAAAACGGCACGGACAAAGCCCGCATCCGCCTGGCTGATGGCAGCGAGATCGTCACACCGCCGGGTGCCGCGGCAAGGGACGGGTCCGTGGTCGTCGCCATCCGCCCGGAGAAGATCGAGCTTTCCAGCTCGGCCGGCCAGAACACGATGCGCGTCTCGATCGATCAGCGGACTTATCTCGGGTCGGTCTGGCAATATGCCGTGCGCTCCGGCTCAATCGAGTTCCGCATCCAGACCCCCGTCGAACTGAAGGAGGATTCGGTCCTGGTGCATATCCCGCAGGAACATTGCGCTGTCTTCCCCGACAAGCCCGGCGCGAATTGAGGTCCCCGATGGCAGACAGCAAGAAAACCGTTCGCTTTCAGGCAGACCGCATAGGCCCCCTGCACGGGATCCGTGTCGTTGACCTGAGCCGCGTCGTCGCCGGCAACATGTTGTCGCTGCAGCTTGGTGATTTCGGTGCGGATGTCATCAAGGTCGAGCCGCCGCAGGGAGACTCGCTGCGCGAATGGCGCGATAACGGCTATTCGCTGCACTGGAAGACCTATGGCCGCAACAAACGCTCGATCGTACTCAACCTGCGCCAGCCCAAGGCCCTGGAAGCCCTGAAGAAGCTATTGGCGAAAGCCGATGTCTTCATCGAGAACTATCGTCCCGGTACGCTCGAGAAGATGGGGCTTTCGCCGGAAAGCCTGCTCGAACTCAATCCGAGGCTTGTCATTGTGCGGATATCCGGCTTCGGGCAGGACGGCCCCTATGCGGAACTGCCCGGGTTCGGCACGCTGGTTGAGGCCATGAGCGGTTTTGCGTCGCGCACCGGCTTTCCGGATCGCGAGCCGGTACTGCCGCCGCTTGCCCTGGCCGACATGATCTCCGGCCTCACCGGCGCAAACGCCGTGATGATGGCGCTGTTTGCCCGCGAACGCGGCGATGCTGCCGGCCAGGTCATCGACCTGTCTCTTCTCGAGCCGATCTTTGCGTCGCTCGGCCCGGAAGCCTCGATCTATCAAGTCACCGGCAAGGTCAAGCAACGCTCCGGCTCGGGCTCCAACACGGTATCGCCGCGCAACGTCTATCTGTGCAGCGACGGGAAATATGTGGCCCTGTCGGGATCCACCCAGGTCATCGCAATGCGCATCTTCGACATCATCGGCCGACCCGACATGAAGGACGATCCACGTTTTTCCACGAACATGGAACGCGTCCGGCATCGTGAACTGGTCGACGCCGCCCTTGGGGCATGGTTCATCACCCGCACCCGGGACGAAGCCCTCGCCGTAATGCGCGGCGCCGGCGCCACCGTCGGACCGGTCTACGATATCGCCGATATCAGCACCGACCCGCATTTCGCCGAGCGGGAGATTATCGTGGATGTCGAGGATGCCGATCTTGGCAGAATTTCACAACACAACATTTTTCCGCGCTTTTCCGGCACACCCGGGGTCTTTCGGCATCCGGCGCCTGATGTCGGTGAGCAGACCGAGGCGATCCTTTCCGAAATCGGCATGACGCCGGCGGATCTGGAGGACGAGGCGTGATCTCCTCGCTGCTTTACGTTCCTGGCAACGCACCGCGCTTCCTGGAAAAAGCGGGACAGCGAGGCGCCGATGTCGTCATCATCGACCTGGAAGATGCGGTGCCGGAAAATGCCAAAAGCGAGGCCCGGGACGGTCTGGCGAAATGGGTACCGGAGATCAAGAAAGGCGGCTGCCAGGTCTATGTTCGTGTGAACCAGTCCGACCGGCTGCTCGACGATGCAATCGCAGCCGTAACGGCCAATGCCGACGCGCTCTATATTCCGAAGGTCAGCAGCGTCGACAGCCTTGTTCATCTGGCGGAAGGTCTTTCCGGGCATGAAGCGGATCGGCACCCGATCGGCTTCGTTCCTCTTATCGAGGACATGAAGGGTCTGCTGGACGTCCGGACGATCGCCCATGGCCCGCGCGTGTTCGCTCTCACGTCCGGTGGCGAAGACCTCGCGACGGCGATGGGTGCAAAGCCGACGCCTGAAGTTCTGCGCTATCCCAAGTTGATGATCCATTATGCGGCCAAGGAAGCGGGTCTGCTTTCCTTCGGATTGCTGAGAACGACCGTGGATTTTGCCGACAAAGCTGCCATACGGGCTGCCGCCCTGGAAGCGCGCGACTTCGGATTTGATGGTGCGACCTGCATTCATCCGTCGGTCGTGCCCATTCTCAACGAGTGCTTCGCGCCGACCGCAGAGGAAGTCGAATGGGCCCGCAAGGTCGTATCGGCCAGCAGGCAGGAAGCGGCGGCAGGGCGAGGCGCCTTCATGCTGGACGGCCAGTTCGTCGACGCGCCAATCGTGACGCGCGCCGAAAATCTACTTCGCAGATCTGAGAAAGGACGAGCCGCCACATGACCCATGATATCATACAGGGCGTCGAGCATGGCACGCGAGGCCGGCGCATTCTCGTGAGCCACAACAAGATCGCCGAAAAGGCGATCAGGCTGCTGAACCAACACGATATCGACGTTTTCTTTTCCCCGCCCTACGACCCGTCCGACGTTGTGGCAAAGCGCGCCGCCGAGCTGGAAATCGACGGCCTGATGGTGCGCCAGGGACGCATCAACGCGGAGGTTATCGCCGCATCGCCGAAGCTCAAGGTCATCGCCAAGCATGGCGTCGGCGTCGACAATGTCGACATTGCGGCGGCGGCCAAGCTTGGTATTCCCGTACTTCGGGCGATGGGCTCGAATTCGCGCGCCGTCGCCGAGCACACGATCGCACTGGCACTGAGCCTGATCAAGGAAGTGCTTCCGCTCGACAGGGCCGTGAAGCGCGGCGAATGGCCGAAGCCGACCTTTACGGGCAAGGATGTCCTTGGCGCCACGATCGGCCTCATCGGTTACGGCGGGATCGGCAGGGAGACGGCGCGAATGGCCGAAGCGCTCGGTATGGAGGTCGTGGTCCACGATCCCTTCGCACCGGAAGCCGCCGAGGCCGATGGCTTCGTATCCATCGGTGATATCGATGCCATGCTGCCGTCAGTCGACGTGCTGAGTATCCATTGCCCGCTCACGGCGACGACGCGCAATCTCATCGATGCGCGACGACTTGGATTGATGAAGAAATCGGCGGTCCTCGTGAACACCGCGCGCGGGGGGATCATCAACGAAGCGGACTTGGCGCAGGCCCTTGCCGGCGGCACCATCGCAGGTGCGGCCCTCGACAGCTTTGCCACGGAGCCACCGCCCGCCGACAGCCCGCTGTGGACATTGGACACGCTCATTGCGACGCCGCATATCGGCGGCGTGACCTATGGCTCTGCCGATGCGATGGCGGTCATTGCCGCCCAGCACATCATCAGCGTTCTCGATGGCAACCCGCCCGATCAGCGCTCGATCGCCACTCCAACCGAACTGTCTGCCTGAGGCTTGCAATGACTTATGGATTTCGCATCAAACTGAACTGGGACCGCATCGAGCCTTCGCTCGTGGACGCCTTCCGCAACCTGCCCGTTGCCAATGTCAGCGATTCCATGTCGCGCATCTGCGGGCTCGGCACGAGCATGCGGCCGATGCACCGCTCCGGTACGCTCGCCGGCCCGGCTTTGACGGTGCGCACGCGCCCGGGCGACAACCTGATGCTGCACAAGGCGATCGACATGGCGCAGCCGGGTGATGTCATTGTCGTTGATGCCGCCGCTGATATGGCCAATTCGCTGATGGGCGAACTGATGCTCGCGCACGCGATCCGGCGCGGTGTCGCAGGCTTCGTGCTCAACGGCGCCATCCGCGATGCAGAGGCGTTTCTGGAGCACAATCTGCCCACCTTTGCGGTCGGCGTGACGCATCGGGGGCCATATCGCACAGGCCCGGGCGAAATCGGTCTTCCGATCGCGATCAACGGCACGGTTGTCGAGCCGGGTGATCTGATTCTCGGCGATATCGACGGCGTCGTCTGCGTGCCGAAAGCGCACGCGGCCGATGTTCTCAAGGGGACGATCAAAAAGCACGAGGCCGAGGCCAAGCAGATGGCCGAAACCAAGGCCGGCACCGTCAATCGCGACTGGGTCGACAAGGCGCTGAAGGAAGCCGGCTGCGAATTCCTGGAATAGCCTGGAGCGCTGCAGGCGCCAAGGCACCTTCAACGACGCCAGCCGGGCGATTCTTCGCCCGACGTCGGCCACGCTTGGAGCGATTGCTACGAGGCCATCTGAAGTCTCGAAGCGCCTGGCGTGGCGGCATCATCGAAACGGAACTGCCCCACCAAATCCCGCAATTTACGGGCTTCGGCAGCAAGGTTCATGGACGCTGCGGTGGATTGTTCCACCATGGCCGCATTCTGCTGTGTCGTCTGGTCCATGGTGTTGACGGCCTTGTTGACTTCCACCAGGCCAACCGACTGTTCCTTGGCCGCCGTCGCAATGGCGTTCATATGCTGGTTGATACCGGAAATGCGCTCTCCGATCTCATTGAGCGCGACCCCCGTCTCGCGCACAAGCCGCACGCCGCTTCCAACTTCCGCAGACGATGTGTTGATCAGTGCTTTGATCTCCTTGGCGGCTGTTGCGGAGCGCTGCGCGAGTTCACGGACTTCCTGCGCGACAACGGCGAACCCCTTGCCGGCTTCCCCGGCACGCGCGGCTTCGACCCCGGCGTTCAGCGCAAGCAGGTTGGTCTGGAAGGCGATTTCATCGATGACCCCGATAATATTTGAAATCTGTTGCGAGGAGCTCTCGATCCGCTGCATCGCTTCCTCCGCCTGGCGTACCACGTCAACCGATCGGACAGCGCCATGATCAGCCTCCGTTGCGGCGGCGCGGGCCTCCTCGGTGCGTTTGCTGGAATTGCTCACGTTTGCCGTGATTTCATCGAGTGCAGCCGCGGTCTGTTCGAGTGAGGCCGCTTGACGTTCCGTGCGGTGAGCAAGATCGTTGGCGCCGGACGAAATTTCCTGCGTGCCGCCGTCGATGGCCGAAATTGCCTGGGAGATCGCCATCAGCGTTCCGCCCAACTGGCTTAGAGACGCATTGAAATCGTGGCGAAGGCTCTCGAAATCCGGCGAAAACGGCTCGTTGAGCTGGAAAGCAAGATCGCCTGATGCCAGGCGCTTGAGGCCACCGGCGAGGCCGGAGGTTGCGATGCGCAGCCGCTCGGCCGCGTCGGCCTCCGCCTTCTGCTGCGTCGCGATACGGTCGCTCTCCGCCTGCTCGCGAGCCCGCGCAGCCTCCATCTCGAGTTGGCGTTTGGCAATCGCCGCCTTGCGGAACACCTCGACCGCGGCGGCCATCGTCCCGATCTCGTCCTTGCGACCAAGCCCGGCGCAATTCACATCCGTATCACCATCGGCAATTTTCACCATGCCTGCTGACAACTGAAGAATGGGAGCCGTCACGGATCGACGAAAGAAGACAA
This sequence comes from Shinella sumterensis, assembly GCF_004514425.2. GTDB lineage: Bacteria > Pseudomonadota > Alphaproteobacteria > Rhizobiales > Rhizobiaceae > Shinella > Shinella sumterensis. The sequence continues at coordinate 339,975 of NZ_MYFN02000001.1, read as the reverse complement.
AAAGGGCGATGGACAGGATCAGCGTCAGTCCGAGAATGGCTTTCAGCATGTCGTTGATGGTGTTCGCGGTCTGGGTGCTCTGGTCGGAGATCGATGCGGTGACCGTCTCGATTTGATCCCCGGCGTGCTCCATCGCGCTTTCAAGCGCCGAGAACTGCGTCATGAAATCCGGTAGCGCACGCATCGCATCGACAGGGCTTTTCTCCGCCGCTGCCACCATCTTGGTGGCGCTGTCGATGTAGGTGAGGAGCGGCGGCTCGACATCTGCAAGCGCCTTCTGCGTGACGGGATCTTTCGCCAGCACCTTGTTCTCGTCGATCACGCTGCGGAACGAGGCGATGTGCTCCGCGAGATCGGCTTTCACCTGGTCGAACTTGATACCGGCCGCGGGATTGGAGGCATGCAGCGCGGCAAGTACATCGGCGCGAAGGGCGTCATGCATCATGTCGGCCTGCATGTGATTGCGAAGGATCTGCCCCGACCCGGCAATATCGACGGCATCCGCATTCATCGTCGACGCCGACCAGATTCCGACGCCGGCAGCGCCCCCTGCGATGAGAAATATGGCAATGCTCGCGGCGGTGATCTTGTGTTGAATTGATGCCATTGTGCTGTCCCCAAAAGTATGGAGCCATTATGTTAGGTTAACCTTAATAACCGATGAACCCTTCCTGTTTGCAGCGAATCGAGCCGGTATCTGTCGCTGAGACAGCATTCCGGCTGAGGACAGGCCGGCAACAACCGCCGCAACAGGCGCAATTTTTTCCGAAAAAACTCTTGAAACGCGGATTGCTTGCAACCAAATCGACTGCCGCCAGCCGCTGGATAGGGCTGGTTTGCTGGAAGCGTCGTCTTTCGGCGCTCCGTACCCATGTTGCTTCAAGGAGGATATGGCTATGGCAACATCTTACGATTACGCACCGCTGTTCCGCTCGAGCATCGGCTTCGATCGGGTCTTCAATCTTCTGGAAAACGCACAGCGTGCCCGCTCGATCAGCGACTGGCCGCCCTACGACATCGCCAAGACGGGCGATGACAGCTACCGGATATCGATCGCGGTCGCGGGTTTCGCACGAGACGACCTTGACATCACGTTCCAATCCAATCTCCTGACCGTCACAGGCAAGAGACAGGAGGCGTCGGCGGAAGGCTACCTCCATCGAGGAATCCCCGCCCGCTCCTTCGAACACCGCTTTGAGCTCGCCGATCATGTCCGGGTGAACGCTGCGGATCTGAACAATGGCCTCCTGTCGATCGACCTGGTTCGCGAAATCCCTGAGGAAATGAAACCGCGGAAGATCGCCATTCAGAGCGCTCCGGCGCTTGAACAGTCTTCCGCCCCGGCGCAGATCGAGGCACAAAAAGCCGCGTGAGCAGACGCCAGTCGGAGGGCGCCGTTGCGGCGGCGCCCAAGCACATCCAAGGCAAGGAAGGAGAAGCTGGATGAAACCCGATCTGTTCGAGCAGCCCCTGTCGATTCTTGTCGGCCTCGGCTTTCCGGCCGAGGTTCGTTCGGTAATGGAGGCTTACCGGCACCTCGTCGAGTGGCCGGCATCGTCAAGGGACGCCGCCCATTCGGTCGCTCTCAAAGCTTGCAACGCGGCACTGCGCGGCGAGATCGAAGCGGAAACGGCACGCGGCCTGTTCGCTGCCTTCGCAGAAAAACATGACCTGCTTGCACCCGACAGCCATATTCTTGCAGCATCGCGATTGCATCGAGACCGTGATCCGCATGTGCGCTAAGGTGCACAATGATGAACGGTGACATCGGTAAGCCGGCGTTGAATTGCGGAGAAGCCCGAAATGACCGTCGAAGAGATTCTGTTCGATCCGAGTGAATGGGTACCCAACAATCCGCGGCTCCCGGTTCTTCTCTATGGATCGGTCGAAAGTGAAAAGCCGTTTGAAGCGCTTTTTGCGGCCAATGGCTGGACCGGCATCTGGACCAACGGGGTTTTCGACTATCAGCATTACCATACGAGAGCCCATGAGGTCCTGGGTGTGTCGAAGGGAAACGCCACCCTCCTGATCGGCGGGCAGGGAGGCCGTCACTTGCATGTCTCGAAGGGCGATTGCCTCGTCCTTCCAGCGGGCACCGGACACCAAAATCTCGGCTGCTCTGACGACTTCGAGGTGGTGGGCGCATACCCACCTAACCAACATGCTGATATCCAAACATCTGCCGCCTCCGCCGAACAACTCTCGACGATCGCGTCTGTGCCCCTGCCCCGTACCGATCCGGTATATGGTTCATCAGGTCCATTGCTCGCCCGCTGGAGGTAGATCCGCCTTGAACCGAGAAGAGCCGCCGTTCCCCGTTGGCCGAAAACGATTTACGGAATGACAAAGAAACCGGTGAAGGCGGTCGTCATATCGCCCGCCTTCGGCATCACGGGCATCGATCCGTCGCTTGTCCTTTCACCGTCCGCGGACATCGCCGAAACACGCAAGAAGATCGAAGCGCAGGCCGCCGAACTCGGCGCCGGCATCCCGCCCTATCTTGGCGGCATCATCACCGACATCCAGCTTGAAACACCGGCTATCGGTATCTCTCTGTCTTATGCCGATTGCGCCATTGCCCAGCAGGCCGCCGACATGATCGCCCAAAGATGGACGACGATGGCCGGCGACAACGCACAGGGCAAGATCACAGCGGGGACCGCTGAGGGCATCGACGGGCTCTGCGCAGCCGCCGTCAAGGTGGTGCTCGCCGAGCCGGGCATCGAAAGAAACCCGGCCTACGAACAGATCTTGTCGTCCTATTTCACGCGCAAGGCCGGCATTCTCAACATCGGGACGCAGTAAGCCATCGGCGTCAGTTCGCCGAGTAGGACAGGTTGCAGACGGACGATCCGACCTTCGCCAGCTTGATCACCTCCGCGCCGTCGACCCAGTCCGAGATGCTGATCGCACCCGCGCCCACGGCGTCGGCGGCACCGTAGCGTTCCGCCAGCGCCGCCCCCAGCGCATCACACGCCGCGACGTCGGCGGGATTGAACATGACGAAGCGCAGCGTTTCATCGGTGTCGAACAACAATGATACCTGACCGGGCACACCCTCTATCTCGCGGGAAAGCTTGACAAGCGGCGCGTATTTTTTGCCCCCCTGCTCATAGATCTCATTGCCGGCTGGCGCATGTTCGACAGCACCGTCGAGCACCGCGATGGACTCCTTCGGCGACATGCCCCATCGCGTCGTTTCCCAGCCTGCATAGGCCGGCGCGGAGACCGAAAGGGATAGGGCGATGGCCGCAAAACCGGAGCGCGTTGTGATCGTCATGGCGTTTCCTCTTGTTGAACCCGATCATCAGACGCACGCCGGACTGCAAACCTTGGTCGAAACCGTCCGGCGCGAGCAAGGCTGGGGGTGGTTTGCAACGGGTGGTGCTATTGACGCGTGCCGTTGGCGGGCCGCCTCCAATAGGCCGTTACGGACGTCTTGCCAAGACGTGGCAGTCTCGTCGACAGGCACGCTCGAAGTTCAGCGGCGACGCCATGCTCGCATCCCGCCCAGACGCTGAGTCCGCCTGCTTTATCGTCGAGCTGCGTTTCCACCGCATCAAGGATCATCGCGGGATCTCCGGCCGGACGTCCGTTGCGAAGTAACCACTCTATATGCAGACCTGGCCCGGGACAGAGATAGGCTGTTTCGGCGATATCGCTGACCTCGACAACGGCTTTTATTTCCGCTTGTCCCGCAAGCGATTCCGCTATGCGGGCGATCGCAGGCAGCGCCGTTTCGTCTCCGATCAGAAGCAGCTTTTCGCCGGGAGGCGTTCCACCGCCGCCCGGACCCATGAGGCCGGCTATCTCACCCGGTATCGCCCGGTGAGCGAAGGCAACGCCTGGGCCGGATGTCGTTTCGTGATGCAGCACGAAATCGATGGCAAAGGTGGATGTCCGCTCATCAACCCACCGTATTGTGTAAACGCGGCTGGAAAGCGTGTCGTCCCCGGCCGGCCAGGTCAGGCGGCCACTTGCCGATTGGCGCGGCCAGCGCGGCACCTTTCCGTCTGGCGGGAAAAGCAACCGGACATGATGGTGGTTCGTGTTCAGGAATGCAGGCAGTCGGCCAGCCCGAAAGACGACGCGTCGCATTCTTGGCGTAACCGCTTCCGCGCGCTCGACGCGAACCTCCTGGAAATTGGCCGGAACGGCGTCTGTTGCGCCCTCACCCGACCATTCGACCTGCGCGTCCGCAGCAAACTCGAACACGTGATCTGCAATGAAGGTTCTTATGACGGCGAGTTCCGATGCCGTCGACGCGGTCGCCTCGATGGCAAAGCCCGCAAGAGACCGCCGAAGGCGCACATGCCCATATTCGCTCATAATGTCAGCGCCATCAGCTTGGCGCTCGACATGAGCATGTGTTTCAAGATGGTCCAGGAAGACCGTCAGGAAGAGATCGGGGTTCGCCAATTGCACATCGGCCGTTGTCTGCATGGCTCGCGTCATGCCTTTTCGCCCTGCCGAACCGGCAATTCACGCTGATCGAGCTTCGCCAACTGCCGATAGGCCAGTCCTATGCCGGCGAAAGAAACAAAAGTCGCGATGCCGAACAGGATGGCATAACCCAGGCGATCTGCGAGGAAGCCGGCGATGGAGGCCCCGACGAGATAAACGATGAGTTCGGCACAGGTGAGAATGGTAAAGTCGGTGCCGGGCTGCTCGTTGGAAGACGACTTCATGAAGAGCGAATAGATGGCGACGAGTTCCATGTAGCGGATCAATGACTGGAAGGCCGAGGCGCTCATGGCGACGATCGGACCGGGAAAGACGTGGGCCGCGCAAAGCGTGAACACGAGGAAACAAACCGTTCGGAGCACGCCTAGTGTCACGAGCGCGGCTTTGAGGCCGGCCTTGCGAATGAGAAATGCACTGATGACGGCGCCGACCAATCCAGCCGTCGCTGCCGTGCCCCCGCTGAGATAGCCGATCCATTCAACCGGCAGGCCGATATCGACAAGGAACGGGCCTTCCATGCCCCGGACGAGGCCCTCGCTCGCGCGGTACGTCAGGGCAAATCCAAGAATGATCCAGGCATTGGGACGCATAAAGAAAGCGCGCAGGGTCGCTGCGGGCTTGCCGCGAAGCACCTGCTGGTGCTCTCGCGTCTCCCGCATCCACACTGCTGCGGCAAGCGGCAGGAGCGATAGCGCTGCCACGATGAGGATCGTCATCGTCCAGCCGATCCTGCCGAACAGGACGAGGGCCATCGTTCCGCCCAGCACAACGCCCAAGGCAACCGCACCCGCCTGAATGGCGTTGCCAACCGCCCGCGTCGCGCCGTCGAGATGACGCACCGCGTATCCGTCCGTCGCGATATCCTGCAGAGACGAAAGAACTGTGATCGCCAACCCGATGGCGAAAAGCGGCCCCGCCCGGGACGGATCGAAGAACGCCATCGATGCGATCAGGGCGCTAACCAGGAGCTGGGTCGGAATGACCCAGCCGCGCCGATGCCCCAGTCGCGCCAGCGGCGAAATACGGTCGACGAAAGGGGCCGCCAGGAACTTCAGCACCAGCGGCAACATCAGGAGCGAAAAAAGACCTATGACCGTTCGGGACGCGCCGGCATCCCGCATGAGCGGCGGCAGCGCTACGATCAGCAGGTAGGTCGGAATGCCCTGCGCGAGATAAAGGCCGCCGAGGACGGCGTAGAGCCGACCCCGCTGCGCATGTGTTTGCTCTTGAACCGACACTTTAGAACGCCTTGGTCAGCGATACGGCGAAGGTGCGGCCGCGGCCCTTGTAATCGAAGATCGCCTCGTTTGCCAAAGCACCGTAGAGTGCCTTGGCGCGGGAGCCCCAGATCGTCGTATATTCCTTGTCGAACAGGTTGTGGACGCCGAAATTCACGGTCGTCGCGGTATCCTCGAAGCGGTAGGCGCCGACGAGGTCGAAGAGCGTGTAGCCATCGATCTTGTAATCGTCCTTGTCGGTCAGGTCGAAGACATGCTGGCCCTGCAGGCGCAGGCTGAGCGCCTCGCCGCGCCAGCCGATATGGCCGCCGAGCTTGGAGACGCTTGCCGATCCGACGCTGTCGTTGCTCCAGCCTGCGTCGCTCTTAACCTGCGTACGGACCCACTGGCCAAGCGCCCCGATTTCGAAGCCGTATGCGAGATCGACGCCGACCTTGCCTTCGATACCATAAACGCGTCGCTCCTGGTCCTGCATTTCAACGGCGAGCGTCGTGCGGTTCAGCGTGATGGATCGATCCGACAAAGAGTAGAAGGCGGCGGTATCGAAACGATAATCGCCCTCATCCAGCCGATAACCGAGCTCGAAGGAGTTCGTCTTGATGGCCTCGAGAGCCGATTGCGCAACATTCACGCTGTTGGTCAGCGTATAATGGCCGCCCGCCAGCGAATATGCGCCGAAGCCGTAATATTTGGCGGGATCGGGCAGTTCAAAGCCCTGGCTGAAATTCGCGTAGACCTGTTGCGTGTTCGTAATGCTGTAGGTCGCACCGGCATTGAGCAGGACCGCGTCGTAGCTCACAGAACCGCCGGGAATGGCGTCGGCGGAGGTGGCCGTACCCTGGAGAATGGCGATCTGCTGCTGGGCGCCGATGAAGTCGCCGACCTTCGTGTCGACATATTGGTAGCGGACGCCGCCATTCACCGTGAGCGCGTCGTTGACCTCATAGGAGGCCTCCAGAAATCCCGCGACGGTGCTGACATCGAGGGCAGGATACAATCCCGTCACGCCGATCGTGTCGAAGTCCATCGCTCCCGAGGTCAACGCCGTCATCAGGTCGAAGATGTTCTGGCGGGAGGAGAAAGAGTCCCGGTCGGCATCGACACCATAGGTAATGCGCAGACCATCCGTCGGCTCGGCCACGAGCGCGGCCTTGACGCCATAATAGTCCGTGTCTTGCGAACTGCCATAAAAATAGGTGGACGATGGGAAGGGATGGAATTGCACCTTCTCCGACCGGTGAAAGGCCTGCAGCATCAGGCTCTGCCCTAGGAAATCGTCATCCGTGTAGGTCGCGTTCAGCATCGTGCGGCGTGTGCGGGGATTGAAATCGGAACTGTAGCCGCTGCGCGCTTCAAAGAGGCTGGGATCGGAAAGCGCGGCCAGGAACGGCCCGAAGTAAACGCCGTATTCGGAGTCCTGACGGCTGTCGAAAAACTGTCCCGTCACTTCAAGGCGCCTGTTGGCGTCGATCTGATATCCGATCGAACCCATCAGATCGAGGCTCCGGTTGTCGGCGGTCGAGGTCTGCGTGATATCGGGCATCAGCAAATTGCCGCGGCCGTCATAAAATGTACCCGTTCCAAGGCCCGAAACCGCAAAACGCGCGTCCCAGTCCTCGCTCTTGTACGTCACTGCGGCGGCCGCGTTCTTGTCCAGGTCGCCGCTGCCGGCGAATCCGCTCTGCGCACCCGCCGTCACCTCGGCGTGCAGTCCCTCCTCTGCATTATTGCCCTTCTTCGTGATGATGTTGATGATGCCGCCGGTGGCATTTCCGCCATAGATGGATGTGGCGCCGCTGAGCACCTCTACGCGTTCGATATTGAATGGGTCGATCGAGTCGAACTGTCGGCTGACCCCGCGCGCAGAATTCAACGAGACGCCGTCGATCAGCACGAGTGCGGCACGCCCGCGCAGGTTCTGGCCGTATGACGTACGCGAACCGTAGCTCGCAGCGTCGAAGCTCGGTATCTCGTGGGCGAGGATCTGCTGCAGGTTCTCACCGGATCGCGCGCGGCTCTGGATTTCCTCGGCCTCGACCACATGGATCGTCTTTGCCGTTTCGGAGATCTGCTGCGGTGCGCGGCTGCCTGTCACCGTGACGGCCTCGAGCATGGTCGCGCCCTGGCTGGTGGTCTGTGCGGTCGCTTGTGTCCTATCGAGCGCGTCTTGCGCATAGGCCGGCAACGCGGCAGTCATGGCCACCAAAGAGACACCAAACCGAAGTTCCAAACGCATGAGTTCATCTCCGAGACGTTGACAAGCACCAGATCAAGGCCGATTGCCAAACAAGATTAATTTAGTCATGTTTATAAGCGTCTCGACTGGAGTGCGCAGATTGTCGCGAACATGACTTGGACAGAAACGAACGGAATCGGATTTTCTGAAGTGCATCGCAACCGGCAGATCACCCCACTCAAGTTCGGCGCAACGAGAGGTGCAGAGTATCCCAAGGGTCTCTGGCGGCTCGTCCTGCGGGAAATGCTCGGCGATATCGACGTCGAGTCCGATGCTATTTTCGAAAAAGCGTCCGGCCTGTTCTTTGCCAGGCTCGGTCTCTCCCTGACGACACTTTACCTGCCGGCGACCGCCGTCCGCTTCTGGACGACCGGGCTTTCGGAATCGGGCCTCGTGATCATGCGCGCGATGGAGGGGCCACTTGTCGTCGAGCAGCGCCGACGCCGGGTCGAGGCCCCTGAAGGCGATGTCATCTTCGCGATGGCGGACGCACCGCTTACCATCGAATTGCCGCTCGGGGGGCGTTTTGATTGCGCCTATCTTCCAAGCCACGTCGTGAATGCGTCGGATATGCAGCTTTCCGCCATTCTCATGCAGCAGATTTCCGCAAGCTGCCTGCCGTTGCAACTGTTGATCACCTATGCGGGCTACATGCTGCAGCAACAGCGGCAGAATGACAGGCACGCCGATATGATGGTGCGCCACTTCTACCAGTTGCTGCCCGTGCTCGTGGCTGAACTTGCCGCCGACACGAAGCGGACCGGCAGTCCGGACCGACTGACGGCGATCAAGACGGCGATTGCAGGAAACCTCGCGGACAGCACATTTTCAGTTACCGATGTCGCCCGACAACAGGGTGTTTCACCACGCGCTATTCAGAAGCTTTTTCAGCGGACCGGCACCACATTCTCGCGCTACCTTTCAGAGCGCCGCCTGGAGGGCGCAAAAGACGCCCTTATGCTGGGCAACAGCAGCATGTCCGTCACACAGGTCGCATTCGATTTCGGTTTCGACGACCCGGCCTATTTCAGCCGGGCTTTTCGCAAGCGATACGGCATCTGCCCGAGGAATCTCCAGATTGCCGCTCGCAAGTCAGCGTAGGCGTGGCCACTTGGGCCCGTCGCTGGACCAACTTCCATGGGAGCACGATTTCGGCGGGTGAGAGGGCGTGCAAACCACGCCTCCTCTTGACGCCGGAAACGAGCGCGCGCATAAAGTTGCATGATACAACTTTATAAGGTCTGCGTATGGTGATGGGCGTATCTCAGTCGACAATCGATGCCCTCCGGGCAGCCTCCCGCCAACTTGTCCGGCAGCTTGGCTTCATGGGCGGAGACTTTGCTGGCACGGAGCTCTCGCCCTCTGCAGTCCACGCTCTCATCGAAATCGAGAAGGGAACGGCGACGGCGCGCGATCTGACCGCAATTCTCCGCCTTGAAAAGTCCAGCGTCAGCAGAATGCTGCGCAAGCTCGTCGAATCCGGCGACGTGCAATGGGTTGCTGGCAAAGAGGATTCTCGAACCAAACTTCTTTCACTGACATCGGCTGGACGGAAACGCGTCGCTGCCATCCATGCCTTCGCCCGCGAGCAGGTTGCCGGAGCGCTGGAACGTCTGGAACCGGGGCAAGATCGAGTTGTTCTCGACGGCATGCGGCTTTACGCCCGCGCATTGTCGCCCCCAGACGACACCACCCGATCCGAGGGTATCCACGTGCTGGATGGGTATCGGGCCGGCCTCATCGCTGGGATAACCGGGCTGCATGCGCTCTACTATTCTCAGGCATACGGGTTTGGTCAGCCATTCGAAAGCGTCGTCGCGAGCGGCTTGGCCGAGTTTTGCGGCCGCCTGGACAGGCCGACAAACCAGATATGGGCGGCAATGCGTGATGGCCGGATCCTTGGTTCGGTCGCCATTGACGGCGAGGATATCGGGCCGGATACTGCTCATCTCCGCTGGTTTATCGTCGACCCTGCCCTTCGAGGGATGGGGGCCGGAAAGCGCATCCTGGATGCAGCTTTGGCCTTTGTGGACGCGCATGGCTTCAAGCAGACGCATCTCTGGACCTTCGCCGGCCTCAACACGGCGCGATATTTATACGAATCGCGTGGCTTCGTTCTCGCGGAGGAACAGCTTGGAACCCAGTGGGGCAACGAAGTCCTCGAACAGCGTTTCACGAGAACCAAGCCTTGAACATTCCGGAGTAACCCGAGCTAGCACCTGAGAGCTTGATAGACCGTGCAGAGGGCGGGACATTACCGACACTGGCGCCGGGGACCTCCGTCGAAGGGCTGGTATGTATTGTCTTCAGGGCGGTAAGACCTGTAGCGTTTGCTGCACCTGGAAATATGATCGTCCAGATCCGCGGTGACTTGCTCGCCGTTGAGGCCACGGTTCCCGAGCGCGCGATGGGCGCTTAAAAGAACCTCTTCAGCCGCGCCGGCTTCCGGTTCGGACACATTGCTTTCAACCGTCATGTACGGCGAAATGCAATGCCTCCGCTTGCGTGGGCCATGGCGATCAGGCAGATCACGCCACGGCGCGCCAGATCGCAGGACCCAGAAGATACCGTTCAACACGCGTCGGTCATCGACGCGAGGCACGTCTCGCGGCTTGTTAGGTAATAGCGGCTTGATCATGCGCCATTCAAAATCTGTCAGGTCATATCGGCTCATCGTGAGCCCTGAACCAGAAATCGTCGCGATGTGAAAGCGTAAAAGCAGAAGACGACCTCGCATTGGAGGCAGTTCGATGCTATCGTTCGGGCAATATAAAACGGGGCAAGACAATCATGGATTTGGCAATTCCCAGCGCAACGAATCTCAGCCTGTTCGTCAGCGCCACACTGGTGTTACTTCTCGTGCCGGGACCGGCAGTTCTTTACATCTTCGCGCGCTCGGTCGAGCAGGGTCGCTCTGCCGGGCTCGTTTCGATCCTTGGCATCCATGCGGCCACGCTTGTTCATGTCGCCGCCGCCGCTGTGGGGTTGTCGGCGCTGCTGGCGTCATCCGCGCTCGCCTTCAGCGTGGTGAAATATGCTGGCGCGGCCTATCTGATCTGGCTTGGCCTCAAGAAGCTTTTCGGCCCCTCGGACATTCCCGACGTTGAGGGCGGTTTACCGACGCGAAGCCGCATGCGCCTCTTTCGTGAGGGCTTTATCGTCAATCTCCTCAATCCGAAGACAGCATTGTTCTTTCTGGCTTTCTTGCCGCAGTTCGTTGACGTCAACCGTGGTCATGTGGCTATGCAGATCGCTTTTCTCGGGCTCGTTTACACAGCGATTGGCGTTCTGACGGACAGCTCCTACGCACTTGCCGCCGGCACGGCCGGCAAGTGGCTGAAGCGCAGTCCTGTTTATCTCAAGGCTGAACGCTGGGTCAGTGGTTTCGTGTATATCGGTCTTGGCTTGACGGCCGCTTTCGCTGGCAATCAAAAGAAATAAGACCGTCCGTCCTCCTCTGGAAGTTGCCCTAAAAGGCGAACACGTCGGTGACGATCTGGAATTAACGGCACATCGTCGCAAAAATCAGATAGTCGTCCGCGTTTATGGGTTCACGACTTAATACGCTCCGCCTGCCCTTCCCTCAGGATGGGCAGGCGATTTATCGATGGAACTAAAGGCCGCTACGCTCGTTTGCGAGATCAGCTCGTTGCACGATTTCGCAAGGAGGCGAGGAGACCGAGGGTACTTATCGCATCGTCCGCACGCCCGACCTCAATACGCTTCGGAAAATCTCGCCGTTGGACAGTGCGCCCTAGCTTGTCAGTCTTTGGGCATGTGTCACGACATCTGCAATGGTGTTGCGAAGCCACAGGTGAGCAGGATCGCTCGCGCGACGCTCATGCCAGACCTGCACAAACGGAAATGGCGCTATCGGAAACGGCGGCTCGAAGAAAACCAGAGAGGGATCGGATTCATGGAGTGCGAGCGCATTGCGCGCGACCGTCAGGACGAGATCCGTTCCATGGATCAGCCGCGGTGCGTTGCCCCAATGGGGCAGCGTGACCACGACGTGTCGCGTACGGCCTAAAGCGCGTAAAGCCGTGTCGATTTCGGTGTTCGTGCCGTCGTTCATCGCAACGAGAACGTGGGGCCTTGCAAGATAGCCGTCCATATCGAGGCGGTCCTTGCCCGCCATCGAACTGCGGTCCGCCACGCAGGCGAAGTGCTCGATGGCGAGCTGCCCGGCTTGCAGCCGTTCGGGAAGATCAGGAAAGACGCCCAGGGCGAGATCGCACTCGCCGTCCAGCAGCAGCCGAAGCATGGCTTCCCGGCTCGACTGGGTCACTACAAGTTCGATCCCTGGCGCCTCGCGACGCAGCCTTCGCAAAAGACCGGGGAGCACAACGGCAGAGCCATAGTCCGACATTGCAAGGCGAAAACCCCGTTTCTCACGCGCAGGGTCGAAGCCGTTCGGGCCGAGGACCTCCCTCATCTGTCGCAGGGCTTGCCCCAGAACCGGCGCGATCTCCATTGCCTTGGCACTTGGAACAAGCTGACCACCGCGGCGTACGAGCAGGGGATCGTTGAACAGAAGACGCAGACGCCCGAGCGCATGGCTGACTGCCGGCTGGCTCATATTGAGCCGCGTGGCTGTCCGCGACACGTGCCGCTCGGCCAGAAGGGCATCAAGGACCACAAGAAGGTTGAGGTCGACGCCTCGGAGATTATTCACATCATGCATAGCGAAGATATTACATCGGAATTTCCATCAGCACACCAAATAGTGCACGTGGTGGGCATCGGAGGTTATTCGCCATGCAAACCAATACAATATTCCTTGTCTTCGCTGCCGTCGTGACCGGTGCGGTCGTTCCGTTTCAGGCAGGAGCAAACGCGGCTCTCGGACGGTCGCTTGGTCATCCGCTTTGGGGTACGCTCGTATCCCTTTGCGTCAGCCTGGCCTGCATCCTGCCCGTCATGCTTTTGACGAAGGTGCCGTTGCCGACCCTGTCAAACCTTGTCCACGCGCCGCGCTGGATATGGATCGGCGGCATAGTCGGCGTCGTCTACATCACCGGCGCGCTCATGCTTGCGCCAAAACTCGGCGCGGCCGGCTTCATCATGGCGGTCATCGCCGGGCAGATGCTGGCGTCGATCATCATCGACCAATGGGGCCTCGTCGGCCTGCCGCAACAACCCGTTTCATGGTCCCGCCTTGCCGGTCTCGGCCTCATCTTCCTCGGGCTGATCGTGATGCAGTTCCAGACATTCTGGCTGAAGCCGCCTGCCGGTTCGTGACGGCTAAATGCCTGCGCCGACAAGCCGCGTCAGGGCGAGGCAACGAGATGAAAAAAGTTCAAACACCGCCGGATCACGACGTCCCACTTTCAGAGGGCTTCACGTTCGAAAAGTGATGCAGCGCTATCAGCCATGCGCTTTCCGTCTCCGTCACAACGAAGGAGGTGCGAACCCTGTTATGCACGATCGTGCCGTCCATACGGCGATTGACGATATTGCCGAAACCCTGCGCGATAAACAAACCCTCCCCTAGAGAGCGGATTTGCTGGTCGATGAGGGAGAGCGTCACGCCCTGGAGAACGTCCTCATAGCTGCGGAAATACGCCTCGACATCCAAGCGGCCGACATAAAGCCGGGGGAGCAAACCAAAAAAAACGGCGTCGTCCGTGTAGATCCGCGAGAGCGCCTTGCTATCCCAGGTCGCCGCGGCATCGTTCCACCGCTGCTCTATCTGATTGAGGATTATTTCATGCATTTGAAAACAGATGCTCTCGGACGGAAACCTAGCGGCAGCCATCATGGGTTATGTTTCGGGGAATGGAGGGTAGAGCGTGGCGCCCGCCGTCAGCGGTTGCCCGCCGACGGCATCCTGGTTGCGCGGATCAGTCGTAGTATTCAGCAGGCGCCTTCTTGAAGGCCTGCCAGGTTTCCATATCGTGGCCGGGCACGACGATCGCATTTTCCTTCTCGGCGATACGCCGCAGCCTGCGTACGGATGCCGCTGCCTCGCGCGCCGAGGTCAGCGCACCCGGCAGGCATTTCTCGTTCCAGTGATCCATCGTGTAGGCCGCATCGATCGCCAGCAGGATCGAGCCAGTGTTCGGCAACCGCACCATGATCGACTGGTGACCGGGCGTATGCCCCGGCGATATGAACGTCTGCACGCTGCCGTCGCCGAACACGTCGTACTGGTCTTCGTCCTCCATCACGTCCCAGGTGATGCCGTCCTTTGTCAGGTCCTTCTTGATATAGCCGCCCTGCATGAACCAGTCCCCGGAGAAGGCCCAGTCGATCTCGCGGCGCTGCACCAGATGGCGCGCCTTTGGGAAATTGCCGCAGGCGCCGGAATGATCGAGATGAAGATGCGAGTGAAGCACGAACTTGATGTCGTCAGGCTTCATGCCGATCTTGGCGAGCTGGTTCACGCAGCCCTCGACCGGATCCATGATCGGGTAGTACTTCTTGGTCGTCTCGCCCCACCAGCCTTCCGGATCGTGGGCCGCCTCGACGGCCGTACCGCCATCGATGACGATGTTGCCCTTGGGATGGACGATCAGATACCACGGTATCGGCGTGAAGAACGGATCCTGACTGTAGCCGAGCTTAATGTCGACTTCCTTCTGCCGGATCTGGCCGGTCTGGAACATGTAGAGCCTGATATCTGTGCTCATGGGGTCTCCTCCTGTCATGAATAGGCTGCGGCTAAGCCGCGGTTTTCGATTTGCCGCTCAGCGTGACGGCCAGAAGCTCATCGTAGGTCCAGTGGGTCTTCGGGGCTTCCGCGACGCACTTGCCGTCGTGAATGACCATCACGCGATCGGCAAGCGCCAACGTCTCACGCAACGATGACGACACAAGCAATACTGCCGCGCCATCCTGCGCAAGCTGCAGGATGATGTCGTAGATTTCCTTGATCGCACCGACATCCACGCCGTTCGTCGGTTCCACGATGATGTAGAGCGATGCACCGGCACTCATCCATTTGCCGATGACCAACTTCTGTTGGTTGCCGCCCGAAAAGAAACGGACCTGCAAGGCGGCGTTGCGCGGGCGAACCGCGAGCTGGCCCATCACGTCGTCGGAATATTTCCTCATCGCGCCGGGACGTATGGTCAAAAACCGCTCAAGTCTGTTCAGTATCGGAAGGCAGATGTTCTCGGCAACGGAGAGCGCCGGGAAGAGCGCCTGCTTGCGCCGATCCTCGGGAATAAGGGCCACGCCCGAACGGCGCGCGGCAATGGGTGTCCTGACGTCGATGGCCTTGCCGCGCAGGCTGGCCTTGCCCGCATGGCGCACGACGCCGCCTAGTGCGCGCGCTACATCCTCCATGCCGCCGCCGACCGGCCCCGTAATGCCCAGAACCTCGCCCGCTCGGATGGTGAATGAGAGCGGCGACAGGTTGGCCGTCGCCAGTTCCGTGACCTCCAGAAGAACCTCCGGGCGAGCCCGGCTGCCATCATTATAGATCGACAACTCCGAGCGATTGCGATCGACCATCAGCTCGGTCACCCGGTCCTCGGTGACTTCGCCGCGGTTCAGCGTCCCGGAGACCAGCCCGCCGCGCAGGATTGTTGCACGATCGCAGATTTCCTGCACCTCCCTGAGGCGATGGGAGATGTAGACGATGGCGATGCACTGCTTCTTGAAGCGTTCGATGATGCGGAAGAGCACTTCCGATTCCGCCGCGGAAAGGCGGGCCGTGGGCTCATCCAGCACGATCAGCTTGTATCGGCGATGAAAGAGCGTCGCCAGCGTAACCAGTTGCATCTCGGCGGCAGAAAGCGTGCTGGCCATGCGGCGCGCATCAAGGTCGATGCCCATGTCGGCCAGGATCGCGGTTGCCTCGTCGTGGATTGCCCGGTCGCTGACGCCAAACCGCCCCGGTTCGTTGCCAAGCAGGATATTCTGCCCGACGGTGAAGCTGGAAACGAGTTCGGCGTCCTGGTAGACGGCGCCAAGACCCAGGCGGCGCGCTTCGGGTGGGCTGGAGACCCGCACAGACGCGCCTTCGAGGAGGATCTCGCCGTCGCTGGGTGAATAAACGCCCGTGAGGATCTTGATCAAAGTCGACTTGCCGGCACCGTTTTCGCCGAGCAGACCGTGCACCTCGCCGGCAAGAAAGCTGAGGCTCACGCCCTTCAGCGCCTTGGTGCCGGCAAATTCCTTTTCGAGATTTTTCAGTTCGACGAGTGCTGTGTCAGTCATGGTCCTTACCTCAGATGAACTTGAGGTGGACTTCTTCGCGGTTGAGAAGCGCGTTTGCGCCGACCGCGATGATGAGAACCAGCCCCTGGAAGATGTGGCGGGCGGCAAACGGGAAGCCGACCATGTTCATGCCGGAATCCACCATGTAGAGGAAGAAGACGCCGACGAGCGTGCCAAGCAGATGCGGCTTACCCTTGCCGAGGACGGTCGCGCCGAGGAACACGGCAGCGAATGCCTCCAGCAGATAGCCTTCGCCACCAACAGGCTGCGCCGACGAAGAGATGGATGTCACGATCACCCCGGCAATGCCCGACATGAGAGCAGACAGCACAAAGGCGAGGATGACCCAGCGATAGACGTTGATGCCGGAGTAGAAGGCCGCCATCGGATTGTCGCCAACAGCAGCGATATAGTGGCCGATGCGCGTGCGCGTCGCGGCGACCAAGGCAACGAGGAACACCGCAAGCAGGATCAGAACCGGAACGCCGATAATGCCGAGCTTGCCCTGGCCCAAATAGAGGAAGGCCGTCTCGTCATAGCCGACCGGCACCTGATAGCCGCCGGTGATGAAGATGTTGATGCCCGAAAGAACGAACATCACCCCCAATGTCACCACGATGCCGGACAGCCGACCATAGGTGACGAGAACGCCGTTGACCGCACCGATCAGGCAGGCGGCCACAAGCGCGACGGCTATTGCGGCCCATGGCCCAAGGATTGGAATGAGGAAGGCGACGAGGATTGACGACGTGGTCACCGTCAGGCCGATCGACAGATCGAAGCTGCCGGAAATGACGACCCATGTCAGGCCGAGCGATACCAGTGCACTGACGATCATGGAGAACAGGATATTGTTGAGGTTCGATACGGTCGCGAAATAGGGCGAGGCGATGGAAAAGCCGACCGCCGCCAGCACGAGCACGATGATTGTTCCCCAGCGCCGCAGAAAGCGCATGGCAGCGGACTCCTTTCGTCCCGCGACCTGTGTTTTTTCCAAGGCGTTTCGCGTCGTCTTCGCCCTCGCGAGGCTTTCCTGCTCTTGCGTCACTGTTCTGTTCCAGTCGTTCTTGATCGATAGAGGGCAAGCGCCGGCCTGAGCCGCAACGATCTACCCGTTTGTCATGCGATGGAAGACGCATGCGGCGGGCGGGAAGATGGTGCCCGCCGCATGCCAGGCCGGTCATCAGCCGCCGAACTGCTTGAGCAGGGCGATCGCCTGCTCGTCCATGCTCTTGAGTTCGGCAAGGGCCTCTGCCGCCTGATCCGGCGTCTTGGTGATGACCGGAATGCGGTAGACGAGGTTCGGGACATCCCCGCCCCGGGCGAGTTTGACGGCGAGCTCGCCGGTCTTGCGGCCGATTTCGGGGAACGGCGAGTCGCAGCTGAAAACCACCGGAACCTGCTTGGCGGCCCAGGCTTCGAGGAACTGGGTCGACAGGTAGTGGTTGAACAGCGGAACATCGTCGCGGTTCATTTGCTTGAGTGCCTGCCCGGCTCCAAGCGTGAAGGGCCACCACCACGAAATAAAGCCGGCCAGCGAGCCGGGCTCGGGATTTGCCTGCAGCAGGGACAACATGTTCTTGCGGCCCACAGAAATTTCGTCCGTCGTGCCCTGCCCGCCATCGATGAACGGGAGGACCTTCATGCGCGGCTCGTAACGACACATCAGCTCGAACATGTCGACTTCCATGTCGAACGGGGTGAAGTAGCCGCGCTGTTCTGCGGTCTGGGCGAAAGTGCCCTGACGCTTGCAGTAGTTCTGCACGAAGTAGCCCAGCGTCGTGGCGGTGCCCCACACATCGTCCATGACGGCGGGCGAATCCTTCACGGGTATGGTAAAGCCGACCGTCTTGATGCCGCGCTTGTGGGCTTCGTCCGCGATATAGGCCGTCTCGGATTCCTGGGAGTAGATGCCCATGACGAGCGCGTCGATGCCGCGATCGAGGAGCGCGCGAGCAGCGGCCTGCTCGCTCGCCTTTGTCGGCTCGCCGCGAACGGTCACGACCTCGCCTCCGGCATCGAGCACGGCCTTGACGATCTGCCAGCAGCCGCGCCGCCAGGGTTGATTGAATGGCCCATAGGTCAGCGGAACACCGATGCGCACCTTCTTGCCAGGCGCTGGCGGCGTGATCTCTTCCGCGCTCGCGACCGTCGCAGACCCAGCAAGGGCCGCGCCGCCGATAACGCCGGCCGCGCCCTTCAAAAGGGTGCGCCGACTGAACTGCGCAAATTCGGTGGCCTCCTCGGCAAGTCTTCGCAGCCGTACGGTGTCATCAAAGAAGCTCATGCTTTCCTCCCTGTCGCTTCTGATCTGGTCCCCAGAGGCCTGGTGCTTTCCCACCGGACGACGGCTGGACACGCTTCGCCGGCGGCGCCGGACCACCTCCGGCACCCTGCCCGCCTCGATCAACCGGAAACCCGTCGTGGCGACCAGCGGCCGCCCTCCTCCTGTGGACAATGAACCATATTACATGGTTGCCTGACAAGTGGTTTCTGCTATTCTTGCGGAAAAAGATGCGATGGGGCAGTTGCGGGCGGCAAAGCCTGTTAAAACCGCTCCGGATGGTAGAGTCAGGGAAACGGAAACGCTCGGAGGGCGCGCATGGTGCTAGATGACAGGGTAACACGCGGCCCGTCGCTTGCGGATTCGGTCGCCGGCCGCATCCGTGCCGACATCACGTCCGGAACCTATGCGAAGGGAGACAAGCTGCCGACGGAGCGTGTTCTTTCGGAGAAGTACGGCGTGAGCCGGCCGATCATCCGCGAGGCAATCGGCTCACTGAAGCGAGATGGCCTGGTCGCGACGCGTCAGGGGCTTGGCGCCTTCGTCATCGAAACCAAGGAAATTGCCTTCCGGCTAGCGGGCGTCGATCTGACCGATGCGCTCGATGTACAGAACGTCATCGAACTGCTAATGGCTGTCGAGTCCGCGGCGACGGCGCTTGCGGCAGAGCGGCGTTCCGAAACGCAGCTCCGCGAGATCGAACGGCGGCTCAACGCCATCCAGACGGCATTCGACAACGGCGAGGCCGGCATCGAGGAGGACCTGGCGTTTCACCGGGAGATCGTCGATGCCTGCGGCAATCCGCATTTCCGTGAAATGTCGGATTTTCTCGAATCCCATGTCCGCAACTTCATCCGCAAGGCGCGGGCCAGCACATTGCGCAATGCCCTTCTCAAACAGGTTCAGGCCGAACATACGGCGATCTACCGTGCCATCGCCAAAGCCGACCCGCAGGAGGCGCGGCTGGCGGCGGAAGACCACCTCCGCGGCGCGGCCGACCGCCTGACCTTGCTTCTCAAGGGCGCAGACGATGAACAAGCGTCGAGAACCGAGCCTCGGTGATGGAGTGCAATCATCGGCCTGAGCGCCAAACAGAGATCCCAAGACGTCAGGATGTATAACCGCAGCACGTCATCTCCCTTGATCTTGAGTTAGGTTCCGCCGCATGAAGGGCAAAAGGCGTCTCTGCGCCAGGAGCTTTCCCCTGCTGCGCAGGAGTGGCTGCTCGCAGACGACATAGGCGCAGAGACCTGCGGCCAAACCGGCACACATCGATGTGACGAAGATGATCGGCGGGGCGAGGCCGACAGCGCCGCCGGCCTTGGCCGCGACGGAGATTGCAAAGGTGTGCCAGAGATAGATCGAATAGGATGCGGAGCCCAGAAGGGCGGGAACCTTCGCGAACGGCACGCCACGGCCGTGTTTTTCCAGAAAGGCGGTTCCATAGACAAGGGCGGCAGCGAGCGGACCGCACGTCCATTCGTCAAACGGCAGGTTCAGAATGCCGATCATCGCAAAGCCGGCGAATGACGCGACGATGAGGGCAAGCGCCAGCCACCGGGGTGGAACATGCCTGGAAAGCCAAAGGCGGCCGATCATCATGCCGGCAACGAATTCCAGAATGATCGGCCTCGTATAGGTAGCAAAGAGGGCGTTGTCGCTTTCCACCATAAAGCCGACCGCGACGAGGGACACAAAGATCGCCGCGACGACCGCGAGGCGCACGCGGCCGGGCAAGAGCAGACACGAGGCAAAGACGGCGTAGAAGAGCATCTCGTAATTGAGCGTCCAGCCCTGGACGAGCACCGGCCAAAGCTCTCCGGTGCTCGGCGAGCGCATCGGCACGAAGAACAGCGACGCGAAGATATGGCTGGCCGTCAGCACCAGATTGGGAAACAGACCCGCGAGCGCTCCCGCCACCATCACCCCGGTCGCCAGCCAGTAGATGGGCACGATACGGCGGATACGCTCCCGCAGGAAGTGTCCGGGCGAAACGGGGCGCCGTTCGACGATCACCCACATGATGAAGCCGCTGATGACAAAGAAAACATCGACGCCGGCCGCGCCGATGGCAAAGGCGTAACCGCTTCGCTCGGCCGCATGGAAGGCGAGGACGGCGAGCGCCGCGAAGGCACGCAGATACTGAATGCCGTAGAGCGTTTCCCGGCGCGCTTCGGGGATGGCCGGGGACGTCATGCGGCCACCGTTCCGAGGCGAGGTCGTATCGATCTTCCTGCCGGCACGAAGCGATGCGCGCGGCTTCGCCGCCCATCCGTCAGTTTGCCGGCGGCAAAGTAAAGCAGGAAGGAACCGACGTGATAGGGGTTGAGGATATCGATCTCCACGAAGGTGCGCACCGCCAGCAATGCCGCGATGGTGAACAGCACCAGCGCCTCGCGGTCGCGTGCAGCCGACAGCAGCCGGCGCAGGTGACCCGTCAGCGTGGCAAGGAGAACCATGGACAGCAGCAGGCAGCCGATCAGGCCCGTCTCGACCGTCGCGGCGATAAACGTGTTGTGAAAATGGAAGCCGCTGCGCCCGGCGATGAAGAACGCCGCCCAGAGCCGCTCGGCCTCTGCAAAACCCTGCACCCAGAAAGCCTGGTAGCCGATGCCGACAAGCGGCGCAGCACTCGCCGCCGCGATGCCCTGTTGCCACAGATAGGTGCGCCCGGTAAGCGTCGCATCCTTGCCGAAGACGCCGAGGATCATCTCGAAGCCACCGCCATAGACGGCGGCGAGCCCGAGCCCCACGGTCAGCACGGCGAGCGCCGAAAACAGCATCTTGCGGTGGCGCGGCGCGAGCATTTCCAATGCGCGCAGCGCGACGCACAGGCCGGCGACGGCGACGGTCGTGAGGACCGATGTGGCCGATTGCGAGGCCTTCAGGCAATAGAGCGCGACCAGCACGCAGCCCACGGCAGCCAGCTTCCAGACACCCCGCTCCATGCCGAGAAAAAGCGCGGCGAAGGCAAAGAGCACGGCGAGCGAGGCATAGAACCCGAGCTGGTTCTTGGAAGCGAAGGCACCGACGAAGCTGTAGGTCCCGTCGAGCGGATCGAGATGATAGACGCCAAAGGCGAGCGAGTAGAACAACACCAGCCCCGTGCCGATCAACCCGCCGCGTACCAGCGTGCGCGTATCGACCACGCGCATCGCGATGAGGGCGCAAACGACGTGCGAGAGATATTGCAGCCCGGTGCGCATCGTCGCGCCCGGCGCCTGCGACCAGAACACGGACAGGCAGGCAAAAAGCGCAAACGCGAAAAGCCAGAGATAATGGGCATAGTTGCCGAGAACCCGCCGGTAATCGACGGCGACCAACGGCAGCCACAGGGCGTAATAGGCAAGGATCGAGACCTGGCCGAAGCGGAAGGAATAAGCGAAGACGAACAACGACAGCGCGACGGCGAAGGCGCCATAGGCCTCGTTGCCCTCAGGTCCGATGAGCCGTTGCTTCGCGATCCGCATGGTCCGTCTCACTGCGTTGCGAGACTGGCTTCCACCTTCACGATGTCACCGGGCAGGACCGGCGTCGTTTCGGTGGCGCGGATCTGCTCGGTCTTGTCCCCGACCGTGCGCACGATCGAATAACCGATATTGGCGGAAAGTCCACCCTTCAGCGTGGCGGCATCGGCCGATTGCATCAGCGCCTCCGACATCAGGTCACGGCTGGTGCCGAGCTTCAGAGCGAGCGTATCGAGTTCCTGCTCGGTGTTCTGTAGCTCCTGCGCCAGTTCGGCATCCCGGTCGTTCGTCAGGTTCGTCTCGTCCTGAGAGGCCTTGTTGATGTCCTGCTTGGCCTTCAGCGAGGCCGTGTCGATATCGAGCAGGGCGGCCTGGAGGTCGGCGGTGCGCTGTTCCAGCGCAAGACGCCGCGAGCTGATCGCGAGCCCCTTCTCCGCCAGCGTATCGACCTTGGAAAGGTCGCCCTGAACGAGTTCGAGCTGGCGCGTCTGGGTTTCGGACTTCTTGGCGAGCGAGTCGATTTCATTCTCAAGCAGCGACTTGAGATCGGCCAGCGCCGTCAGCTGCAAGCGCTGCCGCTTTTCCCGAGAGGCCATCAGCGCCTTCTCGCTTTCCATGATCGCCTTGGCCTCCTCGGACTTGGAGAGCTCCTTGGGCATTTCGATCTCCGTTGCGCCGGACATCTCCGCCACGATGCGTGCGCGGCGGATGAGCAGACGATTGCGCTCGGCGACATAGACAGCCGCCTCACCTTCCGAGCGCAGGAAATCGCGGGCGAAGCGCTGGCCGGGATCCGCCCGGCGCAGCCCGCCACCGAAGCTGATGGCCTTGAGGACCGTCAGCCCCGGCGCATAGGGATAGGCACCGGGTGTCTGCACGTCGCCGGACAGATAGACCGGCCGGTATTCGGCGATCTCCACCGAGGCGGACGGCAGGTCCTTGAGGCCGAAGAGCACCTGCATCTTCTTGCCGATATCGGCCGAAAGATCCGCTGTGGTGCGACCATCGGCAGGCAATTGGCCGATGAACGGCAGGGAAAGGGAACCATCGGCACCGATCCGGTAATCACCGCTGACGGCGCTCCAATCGCGGATCGCGCCTTCTGCGGTCTGCCATTCCGCCACGCGGATGCGCAACTTGTCCATGACGCCGAGCCGGTATTCCTCCGCAGAGGCGGAGGATCCGGCCATCAGCACCGCGGCGAGCGTGAGGCCACCGAGCATTCTCATGGAAAAGGCGTGCGCAACCGTGGCTGCGGTCGAGATCGTTTTCATGGCAACCTCTTGCGGAAATCAGTAACTGCCGCGCGAAAGGCACACGGCCGGGATGGTGCGCACGACGATGACGAGGTCCCGCGTGAGCGACCAGTTGCGCACATAATGCGTATCGAAGGCGATGCGCGCCGCGTAGGAAACGTCATTGCGGCCGCTGACCTGCCAGAGACCGGTGAGGCCCGGGCGGCTGCGCAGATAATAGACGGCGGATGCCTCGTAGAGCTCCAGTTCGTCTTCGACCACCGGACGGGGGCCGACGATGCTCATCTCCCCCTTCAGGATGTTGATGAGCTGAGGGAGTTCATCGAGGCTGAGCTTGCGAAGCACCGTTCCGAGCACGGTGACACGCGGATCGTCCTGCAGCTTGCGCGTGGCGCGCCATTCCTCCAGCGCTTCAGGGTTTTCTTCGAAATATTGCTGGAGAAGGGCATCGCCATTCTCCGCCATGGTTCGGAATTTCAGGCAACGGAAGGTCGTTCCATTGTAGCCGATGCGGCGGTGGCCATAGAAGATGCTGCCGCCGTCGGTGTATTTCACAAGCGCCATGATCAGCAGGAAGATGGGGCTGAGCAGGATGAGCGCGGCAAGTGCCACCAGGATGTCAAAGCTCCGTTTCGATATTCCCCCCACCGGCGGAGCACCGGCTGTCACAGAATTGAATAACGGCGAACTGGCCGATCGGCTCGCGGACTTCATAGAGATGGCTCCATTGGAATTGCGATGGTCGGGTCCCTCGGACGCGTTCAGACATCCAATACGCAGTGTATGGTCACAGTTTGTTTTTTGAAACGTGATGTGACGAATTGATTGCCGGAACCCGGCATTTAAGAAAATCATTATGTCCTAAAATTTTTTGTCCGGCAGTATATGAAAAGTATCAAATATGGGATTTTGTCGAACCAGGTCGCTGATCGGCGTGCGATATTCCTATTCACGCGCCAAAATGACTTTCCGTTATCGGCTTTCCGCACCCAATTTTACATATTTATACGCTACAGGCTCGGCATATGATGGTACATAGGCCCGCCTTAACCTGGCGGCCGCTAATAATTTTGCGCTGCAATATTATTTTGCGGCGCACACTTTTTCCATAAGCGACGCCTCATATTGTAACAAAAGGTGATCACGGCTATGCTGCAACGCAACCCACCGGCTGCAACGCGAAAGCACGTATTCGCTTTTTCGGGGTATTTTCGGCCGCCCGGGTTGGAAAGGTGCCGAAATCTGGGCAGCAAGGTGGCGGACGCGATTCTTCGGTCGACCACAACCGCCTTAACCGAACCGCAAGATCGGTCGGCTACGACTCGGAACCGGCCATGCTCGCCCTCATTAGTCCTGCTAGTTGCATGCAGTGCCGCCACCGCCTATAGTTCAGGCCAGCCTCAGAGGAGAAGGCGATCCATCGATGAAACCAGCGCCGGATACGAAATGGCGGGACAGCATGGCCTATGCGCCACGCTTTTTTGTGAGCATGACCCTTGTGCTCGTCGCCTTTGCCGCCGTTACCTATGCCAGCACGGGCTCCGCCGCGACAACGGCGGTCCAGACCCTGATCTGCGCGGTTCTCATCCAGCTCGGCTACTTCGGCGCTGTGCTCTACCTTACCTGGCGCGTCGGCAAGGCTCGCAAGGAAAAGGCCGGATCGGGACGCCCTGCGACGGACCTCGAAAAGGCAAAGCCCACGGTCCCCGTTTCGATGAACGAGCCGGGCCACTCCAAGCCCTGACCCCAAACTGATCCTGCCGGGCCGTTTTTGTGCCCCCTTTCCCTTTCATGCTGCATTGCAGCGCGGACAAGTCTGCGCCGTCGGCTTAGCACGAACGAGAGGTATGCCGTGATCCAGCAAGAAAAGGTCTGTGTCATTATCGCCGCGAAGGATGCGGAAAAAACGATCGGCCGGGCGGTGCGCTCCGCGCTCGCGCAGCCGGAGGTCGACGAAGTCGTGGTGGTTGACGACGGGTCGGACGACCGAACGCTCGCAGCAGCGGCCGCAGCAGACGATACGAGCCGGCGGCTCGACATCATCCGCTTCCGCACGAACAGGGGGCCATCGGCCGCGCGCAACCACGCCATCGCCGTATCCCGCGCACCTCTGATCAGTATTCTCGACGCGGATGATTTCTTCTTTCCCGGTCGCTTCAGGCGCATGCTCGCCTGCCCGGACTGGGATTTTATCGCCGATAACATCGCCTTCATGCCGGAGGCCGAACTCACCCGGCAACCGGACGATTTCGCGCCGCGCCCGCGCCGGCTCGGCCTTGCCGATTTCGTTCTCGGCAACATTTCCCGGCGCGGCGCGCCACGCGGCGAGCTCGGTTTCCTGAAGCCGGTCATGCGCCGCGCGTTCCTTGATGCGCACGACCTCCGCTACCGCGAGGACATGCGCCTTGGCGAGGACTACGAACTTTATGTGCGAGCGCTGCTTGCGGGCGCCCGCTACACCGTCATCGAAAGCTGCGGCTACGGCGCGGTCGTGCGTGCCGATTCCCTGAGCGGCCAGCATCGGACGAAGGATCTCGAAGCGCTGTATGAGGCGGAGCGCTCGATTCTTTCGGCGGGCAATGTACCATCCGAGGCTGAGCACGCGATGCGTCGCCATTGCCGCCAGATCGGCCGGCGCCACGCCTTGCGGCATTTCCTCGACCGCAAACGGGAGGGCGGCGCGCGTGCGGCCCTCGCTTATGCGGTCAAAAACCCCTCGGCCATGCCGGCCATTGCCGGCGACATCCTGCGCGACAAGTTGCAAGCCGCGCAACGGCGGATGGGGACGGAGCCTTCGGCGCCGCAAGACGGGTTGCGCTACCTCCTACCCGCCTCCGCCACGCGATAGGATCTTAGAGATAATCGCGGCGCACGCCTTCCAGCACGGCGTATAGACGCTCCTTGCGTTCCAGAAGACGCGCGTCCGCGCTGAGTTGGGGTTCAGCACGGCTTGCCTGCCAGAGAGCCAAGGTGGAGGGCGCGGCGAGAACCTGTTTGGCGGCAAGACGAAGACCTGAGCTGGGCGCTGCCGTGGTAACGGCGACCGCGCTTTCCTCGGCTGCATGGCTCGCACCATCGTAGGCGACGCCCCAGAAACGGGCGCCCTTGCTGATGGCCTCGGCGCGTGTCGAGATGGGAATGCGCCGCGCGGTCGGATCGACGCCGACCGTCCCGGCCCAGTCCCGCCATTTGAAGCCGTTGATGTTGGCCGATGTGCTGACCGCTACCCACGGCACACGGAAAGCATCCGCAAGAATGGCGCCGTGCATGGATTCGGCGACGATCAGTTCGCATCCGGCGATCTCGCCGATCACGTCCTTCGCCTCGCCGCGCGGGTCGATATAGTGCAGGCCCGCCATCGCGCAGACGACCGGCCAGAGCCCGGCCACCGCCGATTCCCAGTGGGGAACGAAAGCGCATTTGATGCGCTTCGGCCGGTTTGCGAACTCCGGCATGTCCGCGACCAGCACGGCGGGATCGATGATGCCCAGTTCCGCCGGCAGGCCTACCCTTGCCGCCGTCAGCGGGCCACGCACGCAGCGCACGTCCCACAGATACCGGTCGCGCATGTCAGGCAGGGTGCCGTACCCGAAGCCGCTGCCGAGCACGAGCTTGCGGCCGTCCTGCGGCAGGAGGGCATCGTTCAGCACCGTGCCCACACCAACGAGCAGCACATCGGCATGTACCTCGCGGAACCCCGGCAGCAGGAAATCCCATAGCCAGAGATTGAGGTCGTCACCGAAATTGCCGTGCTGCGATTCCCAGTAATAGGGCTTCATGGGTCTCTCCTTGTCTGCGTCAGCGGGAGAACTTGCCGACGGCAAGTCCCACCGCGCTTGCGAGGATGCGCGGATCGCGCATCGCCCAGCGGGCCAGCATGTCGAATTGCGGCAACTTGCGGTGCTTGACGCGCCGCGCCTGGCTCCACAGCGCCTGCCGGCGGGCGGTCTGCTTGTAGGATCGCAGCGACGCCACCTCGGCCGGTCGCTCGGCAAAGCGCGCCTCCAACCGGTCGAGCGCGACCCAGGTGTTGAACTGTTGGCGCAGGAACTGGGGTGAGTCGTTGTCGATCCCGTGGAAGATGTTGACCCCCTCCCCGCGAACCGCACCGGCCGCACCGCTCAGTACCACCCGTCGCGCGGCAAGCACGCAGTCGCAGAAGAACAGCACGTCCTCTGCCGCCAGCCGCAGCGCCGCGTCGAAGCGGATACGCTGGAAAACCGGCCGGCCTATCACCATCGAAGAGAGATGCAGGAAGCTCCAGTTCTTCAGCATGACCTGGGTGAGATCGGGAATCTCGATGAGGAGCGGATCATCGGCGAGGCGCACCACCGCCTCGGTTCGTGCGAGGTCCTCGATACCGAAATGGTAGTAGAACGCATCGCCCCCCGTGATGGAGGCGAAGTAGCAATCTGCAGAAAATTCGGTCATCGCCGCATGGGCGAGAGCGAGGTGGTCGGGCGTCCAGATATCGTCCGAATCAAGGAAGGCGACGAAGTCGGTCGCCGCTGAAACGCTGTCGAGCCCCGTATTGCGCGCACCACCCGGACCGGCATTTTCCTGGCGCACGACGCGCACGCGCGCCTGTTGCTCCTCCGAAAAGGCGACCAGGTCGCCATCGGGTGGAAAAGGCGATTCATCGTCGACCACGATGACATCGAAGTCTTTGAATTCTTGAGCAAAAACAGACGTGAGCGCACGCCTCAGAATGCCCGGCTCCTTCTGATAGAAGGGAATGATTACTGTCAGCTTCGCCATCTTTTCGTCCCTGTGGTTTCTCTAGAAAGAGGTTCGTCTGGTCTCCTCCCACCGGGGCGCGGCCGTTTCCGGCGCAGGCTTCTGTCTTCGTCGACGCTCCTTTTTGAAGCAGGTTTCCGCCATGTCCCAGTCCGTGAACGCGAAGTCGGTAACGCGAAATGTCGGCTGGAGCGTCTTATCCAAGACAAGCACATTCGGGCTTAAATTTGTCACTGTGCCCATTCTTGCCCGACTGCTGACGCCGGAAGAATTCGGTGCGGTGGCCGTCGCGCTGGCCGTCGTGCAGTTCCTGGCGATGATCGGCGGGGCGGGTCTCGCCTCGGCGCTCATCCTTGAGGCACAGGAAGAATCCGAGACGGTTCATTCGGTTTTCTGGGCCAATCTCGGCTTCGCCTTCCTGATGGCGGCGGGGCTCTATGTCTTCGCCGAACCCCTGGCGGACTGGTTCGGCGCGGCGGATGCGGCCTGGCTGTTGAAGCTCATGTGTCTGCTCATCCCCTTGCAGCTTGCCGGCGACGTCGCCTATGCACTGGTCGCCCGCCGCATGCAGTTCAGCCGGGATGCGCTGTGGAGCATGATTTCCGAATCGATTGCGGCCGTCGCCGCGGTGATCCTTGCGCTCTCCGGTTTCGGCGTCTTCGCGCTCGTTGCCCAGCTTTTCGTTGCCGGAGTGATTCGGCTCGTCGGCCTCTTCCTCGTTTCGCGCTATCTGCCGCGTCTGCAGTTCCGCCTCTCAAGCGTCGTGCGGCTGACCCGGTTCAGCCTCGGCCTGATGGGCTCGGAACTTGCAAATTTCGTCACTTTCCAGTCCCCGATGGTGGTGATATCGCGCTTCCTCGGCCTTGCCGATGCCGGCGCCTATTCCGCCGCCAACCGCTTTTCCAGCATCCCCAATCAGGTTGTTCTGTCAGGCGTGATGGGCGTCCTCTTTCCCGCCTTCAGCGCAATGATGCACGACCGCCAACGCCGCTCGCAGGCGCTGATGCTGAGCACACAGGTCACGACCCTGCTGCTCGCGCCGATGATGTTCGGCCTTTGGGCGGTCGCCGAGCCGGCCATGCTGCTGCTGTTCGGTGCGCAATGGGCCGCCGCCTGGCCCGTGCTCGGGCTATTGGCCCTTTCCAAGGGACTGCTGACGCCCTGCAGCACCTTCATTCCTTACCTGAAGGGTTCGGGCCACGGGAGTGCGCTGTTCTGGTGGGCGGTGGGGCGCGCGGCGGCAACGACAGCCGCCGTCGCCTATGGCGCTTACAATGGCACGCTCATCGAGGCGATGGTCGCCCTTTGCCTCGTCAACGCGGCGGTGCTCGTCGGCTATTCGTGGGTCGTGTTCCGGGTCGACGAAACGCCTGTCCTCTCCGGCTTCTACCAATCCATCCGTCCGATGCTCACCGCCGCACTGATGGCGCTTGCGGTGCGTTACGCGCTCGAGCACTATCTCGCCGCGCAGTTCCACCCCGCGCTACAGGTCGGCATCGGCATCCTGTTCGGCGGTGCGATCTACGCTGTTCTCACCGTTCTTACCGAACGGCCGCTGCTGCGGAAGCTGCTGGATCTGGTGCGCCGGCCGCGTGCCGCATCGGCCGCAAGCCTGCCTTGAGACTGCCCCAATTCAGGGAAGATTCGCCGCAGTTCGCGCGGCTCCGCCCTGAATCACCGTAGAAGACTGAAAAAAATCCGGTTCGCCTACACCCAGAAATTGCGCTTAAATCAGTACATTCGAATAATCTTCAAAGTATTGTCAAAAGAGACATCACGCTTCTCTCACGCATATGTGAGCGTGCATCTTTGGCGGAATGCAATTTCGCTTCCGATGCTGCGATGCAACCGGACCTGCCGGAAAATTTGCTGCGCTGCCACATTTTCTGCAGTCCGATCGTGCAAACTCCTCTTCACAGGCTTCGGTCTGACCTTGTTCAAAGGCCGCCCGATGGGAACGGCGCACCAGAGGGGTGACGCAACCGTGCAAATCGACGCGACAGTCTCCGCACGCATCAACATGATGCGGATCGTGCTGATATCGGGGATCATCTTCGTGCATGTTCCCCACGATCCGGCAACGAGCGCTTATGCGGGCGCGGTCAGCGGTTTCGACTGGATGCGCGTCTTCCTGGGCGACAGCCTGTTTCGTATCGGCGTGCCCTGCCTCAGTGCCATATCTGGCTATCTGCTTTTCCATCGCGGCTTCGAGGCCTTCGATTATCGCAGGACACTGCGTACCAAGACCTCCACGATTCTTCTGCCGTTCCTGCTTTGGAACATCACCTTTCTCGCACTCGTCTATCTAGCCCAGCTGCGCGGCATCGGCTTCGGCTACCTGCCCGACGTGCCCAATGCCACGCCGCGGGAGATGATGAACCTTGCGCTCGCCGTCGAGAGCTGGCCGATCAATATTCCGCTCTATTTCCTGCGGGATCTCCTTCTCTGCCTGATCCTATCGCCGTTGATCGCGCTTGCGGTGCTGCGTTATCCGCGCACGGTGCTCGTGCTCATGCTGACCTATGCCGTGCTGCCGGTTCCCAATGGCATTTTCCTCAAGAAATCCATTCTGTTCGGCTTCAGCTTCGGCGTGGCGATGGCACTCCATCGCGTCGACATCAGGCGCATGGATCGTTTCGCGTTGCCTGTCGTGCTGGCCGTGCTCGCGATGGCGGTGCTGCTCTCCTTCGCGCTTTATGCCTATGGTCCGGAATTTCCCGCCTGGCTCGACATGCTGCGTGCCGTTACCGCCATCGCCGGCATCTTCGGCGCCTGGGCGCTTTCGGCGCTGCTTGTCCGCACCGCCACAGGTCAGAGCCTGGCGCGGCTCGGCGGGCTGAGCTTCTGGATATTCTGCGGCCACTATCCGCTGCTCATCCTCTTCTGGATGGTCTGGAACCGGTTCGGCAGCGCGGATTACCCGCTGTTTTATATCGCAAGCCCGCTTCTGGCCCTCGTCATCCTCGTTTCCACCCATGCGCTGGCACAGCGCTTCGTACCCCCGCTGCACGCCATCCTCACCGGTCGCCGCATGGGCGACCGCAAACGGGCTCCGGCCGGCCGCCCACACCCGCAGATGAAGCCCGAGGGCTCCGTCGCCCAACGGAGGTGATCATGACCGTTTCCCTGACACAGGCCCTTGGGGCATCCGCCCTTCTCAGCATGCTGTGCACCACGGTTCCCGCCGCCGCGCAGGACGGAGCGAACGGCACGTCCTTCGTCGAGGAGTTCGATCGGCTCGACACCGCCCGGTGGTATGTTTCGGACGGCTGGAACAACGGCGCACACCAGAACTGCACGTGGTCGAAGGATCAGGTGCAGGTGGAAGGCGGAAAACTCCTGCTTTCCTTCGACGCGAAGCCCGCCGGCGAACGTCAGTATTCCTGCGGCGAGGTGCAGACCCGCAAGCGCTACGGCTACGGCACCTACGAGGTGCGCATGAAGACGGCGACCGGCTCGGGCCTCAATTCGGCTTTTTTCACCTACATCGGACCGACCGACAAGAAACCGCATGACGAGATCGACTTCGAGGTTCTCGGCAAGGATACCAACCGCGTCCAGCTCAACCAGTACATTGCCGGCAAGGGTGGAAACGAGAAACTCGTGCCTGTTCCCGGCGGCGCCGACAATGGGTTCAACGACTATGCCTTCGTCTGGCAGAAGCAAAGCCTGCGCTATTACGTGAACGGCACTTTGGTGCATGAGGTGACAGACCCGAAGAAGTTGCCCAACCACGCGCAGAAAATCTTCCTGTCGCTTTGGGGCACCGACACGCTCTCCGACTGGATGGGTCGTTTTGCCTTTTCCGGCCCGGCGCGGCTGGAAGTGGAGCGTCTCGCCTTCACCGCCGAGGGCGAGCCTTGCCAGTTCGACGGTTCCGTCGCCTGCCTGGTGAATTGATCGGATGACGCCGATGCTACGGATCCTCTACCTCGTCCACGACCTTTCAGACCCCGCCGTGCGCCGGCGGGTGCTGATGCTGCAGGCGGGCGGCGCGGAGGTGATGCTTGCCGGTTTCCGCCGCGGCGAAAACCGTCTCGCCGACATCGAAGGCGTCACACCGCTGGAACTCGGCACGACCGCAGACGCGCGCTTTGCCCAGCGGCTCGTCGCGGTAGCCGGTGCGGTAGCGCGGCTGCCCCGAAAGCTCGCAGGATTGGCGAAACCGGACATCATCCTTGCGCGCAACCTTGAAATGCTGGTGCTCGCCCGCCGCGCCTCGACGCACTTCGGCAAGGTCCCCATCGCCTATGAATGCCTCGACGTGCACCGCCTGATGCTGAAGGCAGGTCCGGCCGGCCGCCTCCTACGTGGGGCCGAGCGCCATTTCGGGCGTAAGGCAGGGCTTGTCGTCACCAGTTCGCCAGCCTTCATAGAACACTATTTCAAACCCCTTTCGGGCATCCGCGCGCCCATCCATCTGCTGGAGAACCGGGTGTTGGAACTGGACGGCGGCGATGCCGGTCTGCCAGCGCGCATGCGCCCGACCGGCGCCCCCTGGCGCATCGGCTGGTTCGGCGCGATCCGCTGCCGCAAGTCGCTCGACCTGCTTTGTGCGTTTACGCGACGCACGGAAGGACGTTTCGAGGTGGTGTTGCGCGGCCGGCCGGCCTACCGCGAATTCGATGATTTCGACGGCATCGTCAAACGAGAACCCTTCATCCGCTTTGAAGGCCCTTACCGCAACCCGGAGGACCTGTCGGCCATCTATGCCGAGGTGGATTTCACCTGGGCCATCGACTTCTTCGAGGAAGGCCAGAACTCGCAGTGGCTGTTGCCCAACCGCATTTATGAAGGTGGTCGGCACGGCGCCCTGCCCATCGTTCTCGAGGGGACTGAAACGGCCCGCCTCGCCGCCCGGCACGGTGTCGGCATCACCCTTGCCGATGGTCGTCTGGAGACGCTCATCCAGCGCTTCGCCGCCTTCGGCGACGATGATTACCAGTCGCTGAACGCGCGTCTCGTCGCGCTCGGCACACGGCCCTGGATCCTGGATCGCGCCGACTGCACGGCTTTCGTCCAGCGCCTTGGCGCGTTGCGCCAGCCGTCCGGACAGGCAGCGCCCCTGCAACCCCTCCCGTCCCTCATCGCCAACAAGGTGGATTGCCATGAACGCTGATGCTGTCGCCTCGGTGCGTTGCCTGATCGTCATCCCCTGCCTCAACGAGGCGGCTTATCTCGAGCGTCTGGTCCGACATCTCGAACCGGACCTTGCCGATCTCACCGCCACCCTCGTCGTGGTCGATGGCGGCAGCACGGACGGCACGCGCGACATTGCC
Organism: Shinella sumterensis; assembly: GCF_004514425.2. Taxonomy (GTDB): domain Bacteria; phylum Pseudomonadota; class Alphaproteobacteria; order Rhizobiales; family Rhizobiaceae; genus Shinella; species Shinella sumterensis. The sequence continues at coordinate 306,848 of NZ_MYFN02000001.1, read as the reverse complement.
CGCCGCCTCACGGCAGAGGTGCCGAACATGCATGTGCTCGACAATCCGAAGCGCATCCAGAGTGCTGCGATCAACCTCGCCGTCGCGACCTTCGGCACCGAACATGATTACCTCATCCGCATCGACGCCCACGGCACCTATCCTGACGACTATTGCCGTGTGCTGGTGGAGGAGGCGCTGGAAACCGGCGCGGATTCGGTCGTGGTCGCCATGCAGACCATCGGGTTCGGCACGTTCCAGAAGGCGACGGCCGTGGCGCAGAACTCCGTGCTGGGCAATGGCGGGGCCAAGCACCGGGTCGGCGCCGAAAGTCACTGGACGGACCATGGTCATCATGCGCTGATGCGCATAGCGGCCTTCCGCGCCATCGGTGGCTACGACGAGGCGTTCACCGCCAACGAGGACGCCGAATACGACTATCGGCTCCATCAGGCCGGTTACCGCGTGTGGATGACCGCACGCACGAGCATGGTCTATTATCCGCGGGCAAGTGCCCTGCCGCTCTTCAAGCAGTATTTCGGCTATGGCCGCGGCCGGGCGCGCAATTTCTTGAAACACCGCTCGCGGCCGAGCCTCCGGCAGATGTTGCCGCTGATGGTGGCGCCGGTCGCGGTCGGCGCGTTCCTCGCCGCGATCACCTGGATTGCCGCCGTGCCCTTCGTGCTGTGGGCCGCCGCATGCATGGGCTACGGTGCGTGGATGGCGCTCGGCCAACGCAATCCGTACGGCCCGCTCGCCGCCGTTTCCGCCATGATCATGCACTTCGCCTGGTCGGCCGGCTTCTGGCGCGAAATGCTGGATCCGCGCCAGCGGAGGGCCTTGGCATGACAGCGCCCCTCCACATCGATATCGCCATCTGCACCTTTCGGCGCGCAGCGCTGACGGAAACGCTCACCTCGCTCTCCCGGCTGGTCGTACCCGCAGGCATACGCCTTCGCATCATCGTCGCCGACAACGATGTGGAGCCGAGCGCCCGCAACCGCGTCGAAGCTGCGATGCCGATGCTGCCGGCCAGCATCGTCTATGTGCATTGCCCCGCTGGAAACATCTCCATCGCCCGCAACGCCTGCCTTGAGCACAGCGATGCCGACTTCATCGCCTTCGTCGACGACGACGAGACCGTGGAACCGCTCTGGCTGGACGCATTGCTTGCCACCGCAGAAAAGCACCGTGCCGACGTGGTGCTGGGCCCGGTGCGCGCACTCTACGGGCAAGGCGCGCCGGACTGGATGCGTGAAGGCGATTTCCACGCCACGCGCCCGGTCTGGGTAAACGGCGAAATCCGCACGGGATATACCTGCAACGTCCTGATGCGCCGCACCGCACCGGCGATCGCCGGCCGGCGTTTCGATCTTGCACTGGGGCGGAGCGGCGGCGAGGACACCGCCTTCTTCAGCGCGGTGCATGCCGATGGCGGGCGCATCGCCTTCGCCGAGGAGGCATGGGTGAAGGAAGTCGTTCCCGCCGAACGCGCCCGTTTCTCCTGGCTGGCGCAGCGGAGGCTGCGGATGGGGCAGACCCATGGCCAGCTGCTCGCTGCACGCCATGAAGGCGCAGCGCGCCTCGGTGCAGCGGCGCTTGCTGCCGCGAAGGGCGCTGTCTGCCTGGCCGGCGCGAGCGCCTTCGCCTTCTCTCCGGTACGCCGCAACCGCTTCCTCCTGCGCGGCCTTCTTCATGCCGGCGCAGTCGGTGGCCTGTTCGGCGCACGTGCCATTGAGCCCTACGGAAAACTGGAGGCGGCGCGATGACCGCCCCCGATGTCAGTGTCGTGATCGCCGCCTACAACGCGGCCGACACCATCCAGCGCGCCATAACCAGCGCCCTGGCGCAGGATGGCGTATCGGTGGAGGTGATCGTCGCCGACGATTGCTCGACCGACGCGACGCGCCAGATCGTTGCCGCGCTCGGCGAGCCGGTCGTGAAGCTTGTATCGCTCGGCTCCAACGGTGGGCCCGGTGCAGCGCGCAATGCCGGCTTTGCCGCCGCGCGCGGCCGCTGGATCGCGGTTCTCGATGCCGACGACACGATGCGGCCGAACCGTCTTGCCCGCATGATCGCCGCTGCGGAAGGAGCGGATGCCGTGGCAGCCGTCGATAATCTGGACGTGCTGCATCAAGATGGCCGAACGGAGCGGATGTTCCCGCAAGATCTCCTGGCCGACATGCCCGCACTGACGCTGCCGGCATTCATCGATTCCAACCGGATTTTTCGCAGCACGCACAATTTCGGCTATATGAAACCGGTCTTTCGCCGCGCCTTCCTGCTGGAAAACCGGCTCGCCTACGACGAGGCCCTGCGCATCGGCGAGGACTATCTTCTGCTCGCCGCCGTGCTCGCCTCGGGCGGCCGCTGCACGGCCGTTCCGGAGGCGGGTTATCTCTATCATATCCGTGAAGGCTCGATTTCGCGCGTGCTGCATCTCGACCATGTCGACGCCATGCTGGCCGGCGACAGTCGGCTGCTTGCCCGCTTCCCGCTCTCGGGCGAAGCCGCTGCCGCACAGCGCCGTCGTACGCGCAACCTCAGGGAAACGCGCGCCTTCCTCGCGCTCGTCCACCACCTCAAGAACCGTTCGCTCGGCGCTGCCGCCAAGGTGGCGCTTGGTGATCCCCTCGCGATACGGCACCTCGCCATGCCCATCGCCGCTCGTTGGCGCCGCCTGACCACGCCACCGATCCACCACAAGACGGCCGCGTCCCGCGCGGCCTCTTCTTCCTCGACAGCGCCGGACATCGCGCTCAAGAATAAAGGATAATGCCATGGTGCGAAACAAGACCGTCCGCAAGGCCGTCATTCCCGTCGCCGGCAACGGAACCCGCTTCCTGCCCGCCACGAAGGCGATGCCCAAGGAAATGCTGACCATCGTCGACCGCCCCGTCGTTCAATATGCCCTCGACGAGGCCCGCGAGGCCGGCATCGAACATGTCGTTTTCGTCACCAGCCGCAACAAGCAGGTCATCGAGGATCATTTTGACGACACGCCGGAGCTCATCTCCTCGCTCGAAAGATCCGGCAAGAACGACAAGGTCAGCGAGCTCGGCCGCCTGCTGCCCACCGCCGGCTCGGTGAGTTTCACCCGCCAGCAGGCGCCACTCGGCCTCGGCCATGCCGTCTGGTGCGCGCGCGACCTCATCGGCGACGAGCCGTTCGCGCTGCTCCTGCCCGACATGATCTCCTTCGGGCCGCGCGGCTGCCTGGCCGGCCTGATGGAGCTTTATGGCGAAGTCGGCGGCAACGTCGTCGGTGTCGAACAATGCGCACCGGAGGACGCCTCGCAATACGGCATCGTCGGCAAGGGTGCGCCCGTGCGCCACGGCTTTGCCGTAACCCATATGGTGGAAAAGCCGAAAGCCGGCGAAGCGCCCTCCAATCTCTTCCTCAACGGCCGCTACATTCTCCAACCGGAGGTCTTCGGCCATCTCGCCCGCCAGCAGCGCGGTGCAGGCAATGAAATCCAGCTGACCGACAGCATGCTGGAGCTCTCCAGAAGCCAACCCTTCCACGCCCATCCCTATGAAGGGCGGACCTACGATTGCGGGTCCAAGCACGGCTTCATCGAGGCCAATGTCGCTTTCGCGCTCGCCCGTCCGGATATCGGAGGCGCGGTCTATGAATCCCTGCGCGACATGATGTCGTCGCACGAGGGCCGGATTCGCGCGGCATAATCTCGTGCCCCCGGGCCAGACAAGCCCGGAGGATATCGGGGAGGAAAGCATCCATCGCGCCGAAAGGCAGAACGGAGCCCCATGCATCAACGCACGGTAACACACAGCCGCATCCTTCACCGGGAACCGGATCCGTCCGATTCCTTCATCGATCTCAACCGCCTGATGACGATCCTCGTCCGCAGGGCGCGGCTGATTGCCCTTTCGGTCGCGGTCGCCATCGCGCTCGCCGTCGCCTATCTGGTGTTCGCGACACCCGTCTACACGTCGATGACGCAAATCCTGCTCGACGAGGATCTGTCGCGTTACGCCGAGGAGAGCGAGCCGTCGCCGCAAAGCAGCCAACAGGTCGACATGCGTATCGCAAGCGCCGTCGAGATCCTGAAATCCGGCCGGCTGGCGCTGCGCGTGGTCGATGATCTGAAGCTGGCCGACAACGAAACCGTTCTCAACCCGCCGCAGTCGCCCGTCGCGACCGTCAAAGGCTGGGCGAGATCGCTCGCCTCGCTCGGTTCGTCCGGCCAGCCCGCCTCGCAGGAGGCGCTGGCGAAGGGACGCCGCGACAAGGCTGCCAGCATCCTGCAACAGTCGTTGACGGTGGAACGCGTCTCACGCAGCGCCGTGCTGGCCGTCTCCTTCCGCTCGACCGACCCGCAGCTCGCGGCCGCCGTCACCAAGCGGTACGCCGAGGCCTTTTTCGAAGACCAGCTCAGCGCCAATTTCACCGCAACCGAACAGGCCTCGACCTGGTTGCAGGAGCGGCTTACCGATATCCAGAACCGCGCGCAGGAGGCTGCGCTGGAAGTCGAGCGCTACCGCAGCGAAAACGGTCTGACCACCGCCCGCGGTGAGCTGATGTCCGAGCAGCAGCTCGCCGACCTCAACAGCCAGCTCATTCTCGCCCAGGCCGATGCGGCGAGCGCGTCCGCCCGGTACGCGCAGTTCCGGGCCATCGTCGATCAGGGGCCGGACAAGGCCGTCGACAATGCCTCAATCCCGACCCAGCAAGCCGGCGGCTCCGTATTGCAGGACCTGCGCGAACGCTACAATTCCGTCGTCAAGCGCGCGCAGGACATCACGCAGAATTTCGGCGCGGACCATCCGCAGGTCGCCGCGCTGCAAGCCGAGAGAGAAAACCTCGCCGGACAGATCTACCGCGAACTCCAGCAACTGACGGCAAGCTTCCGCAACGAATACGAAGTCGCCCGCTCGCGCGAGGTTTCCCTGCGCGAGAGCATCCAGAAGGTCGCCGGCAGCAATGCCGAGGCGAACCGTTCCTCCGTGCGCCTGCGTGAGCTGGAGCAGAAGGCGACGGCGCTGAAGGCGCTTTCGGAATCCTATCTCGCCCGTTATGAGCAGGCCTCGCAGAAACAGTCCTTTCCCATCCCCAAGGCGCGGGTGATCTCGGATGCCGGCGTGCCGACATCCGCCTCCAGCCCCAACAAGACCATGGTGCTCGGCCTTGCCGCCGTGCTCGGCCTGATGGCTGGCGGCGCCCTGACCTTCGTGCAGGAGATGCGCGAACGCGCCTTCCGGCTCGAAAGCGACGTGCGCGCCATCCTTGGATTGAAGCCGCTCGGCTACCTGCCACTCATCGGCGGCGTAAGGAAAGGCAGGCCCGTCACGATCGGCGCCAAGGCGGTGAAGCCCGAACCCGGACCGGACAACGCTGCCGGCGAAAGCGGCGAGGACGCGGTGCCGCTCGAGCGCATGACACGCGTCGTCCTCGATGCGCCGCGCTCTGTCTTTGCCGAAACCTTGCGCAACGCCAAGCTGGCCAGCGACATGACGCTCCCAAGCAGCAAGAATCGGGTGATCGGCGTGACCTCGGCCCTGCCGGGCGAGGGCAAGTCCACCGTCGCGATCAATTTCGCGGCACTTCTTGCCGCGAGTGGCAGAAGAACCCTGCTGATCGACGCAGACATGCGCAGGCCGAGCCTGGGTGCGATCATGAAGCCGGCACCGCAGGCGGGTCTCGTCGAAGCGCTTCTGGGAACCATCGCATGGGGCCAGGCGGTCAAGACCGACAGACACTCCCAGCTCTCCATGCTGCCGATCGCCATCCAACCCGACGGCGCCTGCGCGCCCCATGTCAATGACCTCATCTCCTCGCCGGCCATGCAGCAACTCGTCGAAGAAGCACGCCAGGCTTTCGACTATGTCGTCGTGGACCTTCCCCCGCTCGCTCCGGTGATAGACGCCAAGGCTTTCGAGCCGCTGGCCGACGGTTTCCTCTTCGTCGTCGAATGGGGCCGCACACCGGCAAACCTCGTCAAGGAACTTCTCGCCGCTGAAAGCCGCATCGACGCGAAAACCATCGGCGTCATCCTCAACAAGACGGACATGGACACCCTGCCCCGCTACAGCGACGCGGGCACCGCCGAGAAGTACCGCGACCTCTATCAACAATACTATGTCGACCAGATGCGAGGCGGCGCGCGCCAGTAACGGCGCGCTGCCGCGCATTTCACTGCCGATCAAATCACCGCTGAATGCATGCCAAGGCCGCGTCGTGGCGCGGCGCCCTACGCCATATTCTGCGTGCTCGTTAGCGCTTAATCCGGGATAGTCGATGCGCAACCCGGCATTCTCAGCGCCGAGGCGTTGGCTGTGCCTTAGCTTTGGTGTCAAACGTGCCCATTATTTTGTCGCCGCTTTGCCGATCTGCTCCGTGACATTGGTCTTACCGCAGCAACTCGATTCCGTTGCCGGCGGCACGGCTGGGCGGTGAGAACCAGATATCCTGTCGGGCGAAGATGGCTCACACCTTCGATCACGTCATTCCCAAGCGATCCTTCAGGCGGTAATACGGAAAGACGTATCTCGCGGCCCTGGTTTTGACAGACCACAGCGCGACGTCGTTGCGCTGGTCGTAGACATTGACCGGCACGTCGTCGAGTTCGCGCTTACCCGCGATGAACTCGCCCATGAGACGGCCGAGGTTTTGCGCAAGGTTGACGCCTCGGGTGGAGAAGCCGCCGACTGAGAAGACATTTCGACCCAGCCGGAGGATGTGAGGCAAATAGCTGTCCGTCACGGCGCAATAGCCTTCCCAGTAACTTTCGAGCTGAATGTCGTCGTCGGTCAGTTGCGGGAAGAGCATCTTCATGCGGCCGCGGGCATGATTTTCGCCATAGGCGACCTTGTTTCCGAAATCGAAGACGGCCCCGCCGGAAATCAGGCGACCCTCCGAATCCAGGCGTCCGAAACCGCCGGATTTGCGCAGATCCGTAAAGCACAGCTGCGTCTTGAGGATTTTCTGGCGTAGCGCCTCGCTCAGCGGCTTCGTGGCGACATGGTAGAGATAAACGGGAATGACGGATTTCTGTACGGCCGGCAGGAAGTCTCCCGTATAGGCATTGGTGGCAAATACGGCCGAGCGCGCAGACACACGACTTGCACCACAGCGGACGACGACGCCCTGCGCGGTTTCTTCGAAACCGTCGACGGCGCTATTTTCGAATATGCGCACGCCGCTTTGCTCGGCGGCCCGCGCCAGGCCGACCGAAAGGCTATAGGGGTTGACGGTGCCGCCTTCCGCATTGGACCAGCCTCCGAGATAACCCTGTGCCCCCAGAAGATCGGCCACATCGGCGGCAGAATGCCATGTCACCTTGGCGCCCAGCGCCTTCCATTCGTCATGGACCTTTCGCACCCTCTGCATCGAGGCGTCGGAATGGGCCGGCTGCATCCAGCCGTTCTGGACCGCCGAGCATTTGATCTGGAAGGCCTCGATCTGCCGGAAGACGGCGTCGGCGCCGTGCAGAACGAGATCGGCGAGCGCGAGGCCCTTGCGCCGGCCGACGGACGCCTCGACGACCGATGGGGTAATGCCGCCCGGAAACTGTGGCACATTGTAACCACCGTTGCGGCCGGCGGCGCCGTTTCCGACGCGCCCGGCCTCCAGGACGACGACACGAAGCCCGTTCTTTGCAGCGTGGATCGCGGTGTTGAGACCGGAATATCCCGCGCCGATCACGACGAGGTCGGCTGTCTCCCCGCCGGAAAGACGGGGATAGTCACGGACGGTTTCCTGCAGCGTCTTCGTCCAGACGACGCCTTGCATGGTGGGATCGATCGGGCTTGCCATGGACATGATCACTAACCTTCGGTGGGTTGTCGGAATGGAAATTCGGGAATGGTTTTGTACGCGTCGCACCGCTGCCGGTGATTTGAATAGAGCATCGTCATGGCAGGTGTGCCGGCAGGTCGGTCTCGGGCACGGGCTCGATTTTCTGCGCCTTGCGATGCGAGATGAAAAGGCCGGCGATGACGATGATCGCGGATCCGATGAGCATGTTCGTGCCCGGCACATCGTCGAAGAACATGAGGCCGAACACCATACCCCACAAGAGCAACGTGTACTGGAACGGCGCGAGGATGGAGACGGGCGCAAGCTTCAGCGAACGCGTGACGACGAGGTGGGCGAAGGCGCCGATCACACCGAGAAGCAGCATCGAGGCGCCCTCTGCGAGGGTGAAGGATCGCCAGTCGAAAATGGAGGCAATCCCGGCGAGCACGAATGTGGCGAGCCCCTGGTAGATACCGAGCGTCGCGTCGCCGGTTTGCGCCAAAGACCGGTTGAGCACCAGGGTCAGCGCATAGGCAAGACCACCGGTCAGTGCGAACCAGGCCGGGGCGGAGAATGCCGAAGCAGAGGGATCGAGCGCGATGACGACCCCGACGAAGCCGATGAGAACCGCAGTCCAGCGCCGCCAGCCGGCGCGCTCTCCCAGAAGGAAATGCGAGGCGACCGTCATGTAGATCGGCCCGGCCATGTAGAAGGTCATGACGTCGGCAAGCGGCAGGTAGATGACGGCCGCATAGAACAGCGATGTGTCGAGGGTGATGAGCAGCGCTCGCACCGTTTGCAAGGTCGGGCGGTGCACATTGTGAAAAGGCGTCTCCCGCTGCTGACGCACCAGCGGCACGAGCACCATGAACGCGCCGATGGCACGGATGGTCAGGACCTGCGCCACGCCGAAACTTGCGACCAGCATCTTTGCCACGACATCGTTCAGCGCGAAGAGAAAGTATCCGACGATGACGAGAACGATGCCCATGGTCAGGGCATGCCGGTTATCGGGGCGAAGGAGATTGCGAAGCATGCCGGGGCGCCTTTGAGACGGCTCAGGGGTGAAGGCCGCCGGTTCAGGCCGGCGGCCGATCGGTCACGCGCCGCAGCCGACGACAGCCGTTGCGGAAATCTCGACCTTGACGTTCGGCACCGGGAACTGCACGACAAGCGCCGCATTGGTCGGCAGGATGTCACCGAAAATGTCCTTCAACGTCGGGCCAATGGCTGCGAACACCTCGGCCGAGGTCACATAGGTCGTGATCTGGACCACATCCTTCAGCGAGGCGCCGGCCTTTTCCAGCCAGGGCTCGATGTTGCGGATGACCTGCCGGAGCTGTTCGACCGGATCGGCGCTGCATTCGCCTGTCTGGAAATTGATGCCGACGGTGCCCGAGACGTAGACCGTGTCGCCCACCTTCACGCAACGGGAGTAACCATAGGCCTTTTCGAAGGAGGAGCCGGAGGAGATGTTGATGCGCTTCGTCATTGTCTTCAGCCTTTCATGCCTGAACCGAAATGGTTCGATCGGGAAATGTCACCAGGTATAGCCGTTTGCGATCCAGCCGCCATCGACGGGAAGCACGATGCCATGCACCATCGAGGCCTCCGGCGAAGAGAGGAACGCAGCCGCAGCCGCGACTTCCTGCGGTTCGGCGATGCGACCGAGCGGCGTGCGGTTGCGGACGCCGACCATGTTGTAGATGCCCTTGTCGATAAGGTCCTGCACCATCGGGGTGCGCACACCCGTCGGTGCCAGCGCATTGACGCGGATGCCGAGCGGGCCCCATTCGGTCGCCAGCGACTGCATCATGTTGTGAACCGCGCCCTTCGAGGCGCAATACGCCGTGCGCTTGGGCGCACCGACGGAGCCGTAGACGGAACCGATGAAGACAATGCTGCCACCGCCGTTCTCGCTCATGTGGCGCGCAGCACTCTGGGCCGGCAGAAAGCTGCCCAGCACGTTGACCGACATCATGCGCATGAAAGCGTCTGCCACCACATCCATCGCCTGCTCGACGGCGACAATGCCGGCGGCCGTCACGAGGGTGTCGAGCCCGCCGAACGTTTCGACCGTGCGCGCAACAGCTGCATCGACATCCGCCGGGTTCGTGACGTCGCCTTCAATGGCCAATACATCGGCCCCGAGCTTCTCACGCGCTTCGGCAACGCCGGCGCGGTCCAGGATGCAGACCTTATCGCCCCTGCGGACGAAATGTTCCGCCGTGGAGAAACCGATGCCCTGCGCGCCGCCTGTTATGAGGCTGATCATGTCCATGTCCTTCCGGATTTGCTGTCAGTTGGATTTTCCAAGTTCGATGCTGCGGTCGCGAGCCGCGCGAGCCGCTTCTGCCACGAGTTTTTCGGTACGCTCATCGCTCATGAAGACATTCAGGGCCGCGGCCGTCGTGCCGCCCGGGCTCGTGACGTGCCGGCGCAGCGTGGCCGGATCCACATCCGCTTCCATGGCAAGCCGGCCTGCGCCGAGCACCGTCTGCTTTGCGAGCAACGCCGCGGTCTTGGCCGGAAGGCCGAGGGCGATGCCCGCATCCGTCAAGGCCTCGATGAAATGGAAGACGTAGGCAGGCCCCGAACCGGAAATCGCAGTGACGGCGTCCATCTGCGCTTCATCATCGATCCACGCGACCATGCCCGAGGTCGCCAACAGCGAGGCCACGAGCGTTTTCGCGGCATCGGAAACGTCAACACGAGCATAGAGAACCATCATGCCCTCGCCGATCGCGGCAGGCGTGTTCGGCATGCAGCGGACGATGGAGGCACCACCGGGAAGACGATGTGCCATTGCCGCGGTGGTTACGCCGGCTGCGACGGAGACGAAGGTCGCGCCGCGCGCGGCAAAGTCGCCGCAGCCTGCCAGGACCATTTCCACGAGGTTCGGCTTGACGGCGACGAACACCACCTCAGGAGCGAGGCCTTGCGGCAGATCCGCCACTTGCGGGACGGCGAGCGCGCCCACCCCGGCTGCTCGGTCACGAAGCGCATCGGCGGGTTCGACCACATGGACGGTGAGCGTCGGGTCTTCGCGAAGCCAGCCGCGCAACATGGCGAAACCCATGTTGCCGCAGCCGATGAGGAGAAGCGTGTGGGACATGGGCCGCTCCTCAAATGCTCTTGATCAAGGCGCTGATGATGCCAAGGGAAAGATCCGGCGCCTCGAGATGCGGCACGTGGCCGACGTCGGGCAGAAGATGAAGGCCGACATGACCGGGTGCCTGCAAGGCGTCGCGCCAATCGAGAACCCGGTCCTTGCGGCCCCAGATGATCCGCGTCGGGCAGTCCAGGCGATGCAGCGCAGCCACGAGATCGAAGCTCTGGGTGCCGTCCGCAAACAGCGTCTCACCCATATGGGATTGCGCGGCACGAAGGGCCGCGCTCGCACGGGCCGCGAAGGCGGCCTTGACGAAGGGGAGGTCGACGAGCGTCTGGTCACGCACCATCACCTTCAGCCAGGCCGCGAGGCTTTCGGGACGAGAGGCGCGGGCAATGCCGGAAATGAAGTCGCCGTTGACCTTGGGGCCGAGACCACCCGGTGCAAGGAGCGTGAGGGACGCCACCTTGCGCGGCCGCGTATCGGCAAGCGCAAGCGCGAGCGCCCCGCCCAGTGAATGGCCGATCACATGCGCGCCGTCCAGATCGAGCGCATCGAAGGCGTCGCGCACTTCGCGCACCAGATCGGCGAAGCCTGAGACCTGCCGTTTCGGCGAAGCGCCGTGGTTCGGCAGATCGACACGGTATACGGGATGGCTTTTCGCCAATTGGCGATCGAGCGGATACCAGGACAGCGAGTCGCTCGCGAAACCATGGATCAGGAAAACGGGCGCGCCGCCCGTGGCACCGCTTCGGTGCACCTTGAGCGGGCCGTTTTCGTCAACGGGAAGGCCAGCCGAAACAGGCGCAGACCCGGCAAAGGCCGGGGCGCTTTGCGATGCACCGGCGATGTCGCGCAGCTTGATCCGGCCGGACGGACTGGACGCTCTGACCACGCGCAGATCGATGCCGGCGGCACTGGCCGCGCGGCGCGCTGCCGGGCTTGCAACAATGCGCGCGGAGGACACCGCCGCACGCGGCGCCTCCGCGGCACGTTCCGCCGCCATGACCGCCGTCGCCGGCGTGGATGACGAGCTGGAACCTGTTACAGGCGCCTCTCCGCCGTCATAGTCGACATCAGCTATATCGTTGCCGATCAGGCACAGCACGGCCGCAGCCGGAACCTCGCTGTCCACCTCCGCGAAGATGGCGCTGACCACACCGGCAGAGGGAGCCTCGATATCGACCGCCGCTTTGGCGGTTTCGATCGTGAGGAGCACATCGCCCTCGGCGACCGCATCGCCGATTCCGACACGCCACTCCACAATCACGAGCGTTTCCATATATTCGCCGGCGACGGCGCCTGCGGTTATCGGCGTTGCCATATCTGTCTCCCGGCCTTACGCGAGGGCCTTTTTCGCCGCGGCGGCAATCTTCACCGCATTCGGCAGAACGGCCATTTCCAGCGGCTCGGAATAGGGGATAGCCATGTCGGGCATCGCGACGCGCGCGACCGGCGCATCGAGATCATCGAAACAATGCTCCATGATCGTCGCGGAAAGCTCCGAGGCATAGCCGCAGAAAGTCCAGCCCTCATTGACCACAACGGCGTGGTTGGTCTTGGCGATGGATCCGCGGATCGCATCGAGATCGAGCGGACGCAGCGTGCGCAGATCGATCACTTCGGCTTCGATGCCATCCTTGGCGAGCAGTTTGGCCGCGTTCTCAGCCTCAATCACCATCTTGGACGACGCGAAGATCGAGACATGCTTGCCCTCGACGACGGTTTTCGCCTTGCCGATCGGCACGAGCACTTCGTCACCGTCTGGCACCTCGCCGCGTGTGTTGTAGAGCAGCTTGTGTTCGAGGAAGACGACGGGCTGGCGGTCACGGATGGCCGATTTCAACAGGCCTTTCGCATCCGCGGGCGTAGCCGGCGCGACGACCTTGATGCCGGGAATATGGCAGACCATCGCATCGAGGCTCTTGGCGTGCTGGGCGCCTGTGCCCACGCCGCCACCGCCCTGCGTGCGCAGCACGAAGGGAATATCCACCTGCCCTTCCCAGAGATAGGTAAAGACCGAGGCCTGGTTGATGAGCGCATCGAGCGACAGCGGCAGGAAATCGGCATACATGATCTCGAGAACAGGGCGCGTGCCGGACATCGCCGCCGTGACCGCCATCGCCGTCAGCGCCTGTTCGGAAATCGGTGTGTCGCGGACGCGCGCATCGCCGAACTCGTCCCGCAAGCCCTTGGAGACCTTGAAGACGCCGCCATATCGTCCGATGTCCTCGCCGAACAGGAACACGCTCGGATCGCGCTGCATCTCCTCCCTGAGGGCGGCGTTCAACGCTTCGGCATAACGCATCACGGTCATCACTTGGTCTCCGAATAGGCGGCCGAGGGGGCATGGATTTCAAAGGTCGGGAACGGGTCGGAGAGCGCGACCTCGAAAGCCTGTGCGACTTCCGCGCGGGCGGCCGCCTCGATGGCGGCAACCGTATCGGCGCCCACCAGCGCCGAAAGCTTCTCCGCCGAAAGCTTGATCGGGTCACGGTCGAGCCAGGGCGCCATTTCCTCCTCGGACTGGTAACCGCCCATGTCGGATGTGGAGAAGCCCTTCACGCGGTAGGTCTTGGCTTCGATAAGGGTGGGACCATCACCGCGGCGAGCACGTTCGGCAGCGGCGGCAACGGCGCGGTAGACCGCTTCGGCATCATTGCCGTCGACGATTTCGCCGGGCATCGCATAACCGGCGGCCCGGATGCTGAGATCCTCCACCGGCGACTGCACCTCCTGGCGCACCGTCAAGCCGTACTGGTTGTTCTCGAGCACGAAAATGACCGGCAGTTTCCAAAGCCCCGCCATGTTCATCGCCTCGTGGCAGATGCCGGTCTGGGCTGCGCCGTCTCCGAACACCACCATGGAGACACGGTCCTGCTTGAGGATCTGCATGGACAGCGCCATGCCCGTCGCGGCCGGAATACCGGCGCCGACGATGGCGTTGCCGCCGAGCATGCCGGTCTTCACGTCGCCCAGCAGCATATGCCCGCCGCGGCCCTTGCAGTAACCAGTCTCGCGGCCGAAGATCTCGGCGACGATACCGCGCGTCGTCAGGCCCTTGCCGACATAGACATGATGGCCGCGGTGGGTGGTGCAGACGTAGTCGTCTGCGCGCAGGGCCGCACAGGCTGCAACGCCCACGGCCTCCTGTCCGTCGCAGCGATGAATGGGGCCACGGGTCTTGCCTTCCTTGGCATAGGTACCAAGCACTTCCTCAAGTTCACGCGTCACCACCATCTTGTGGTGGATGTCCTTCAGTTCGTCCGTGGATGGCGCGTTGATCATCATCGTCCTCGTGGCCTAATTTGTTATAACACGTATCATAACGGAGAAGCCGCGCAATTTGTTTTTTGATGCAAACCCGAAAATTCGCGTGAAGATCGCACGAATTCTCCAATATTGAACATAAAAACATGTACTTACTAGATTTCTCGGATCAGTGCGTGAATCATCTGGACAAATCTGAAGCCTCGATCATTATATAACAAATAACTTTTGGCGGCCGGGTGGTCCGGCTTGTCGGCAAGCAGCAAAAAAGGGGAATCCATGTCTATCAAGTCGACACTTGTCGCCGCGCTCGCGGGTACGGTTCTGCTTTCGGTCGCACCGGCCCATGCAGAGTTCGGCGACACCCTGAGGAAGGTGAAGGAGCGCGGCGCTCTCGCCTGCACCGGCCACAACGGCTCTTACATGGGCCTTGCCGAAGTGGACGACAAAGGCAACTGGAAGGGCTTCGACATCGATCTGTGCCATGCCGTTGCGACGGCGATCTTCGGCACGTGGGAAGGTCATGTCGATATCAAGCCGACCAGCTGGGCACAGCGCTGGCCGTCGCTCCAGTCGGGAGAACTGGATATGGTCATCAAATCGTCCGGCTGGACGTTCAGCCGCGACACCGAAATCCGCGCCCAGTTCGCGCAGCCCTACATGATGGCCGCGATTCATTACATGGTGCGCAAGGACCTGAACGTCGCCTCGGCCAAGGATCTCGACGGCGGCACGCTTTGCCTGCCGAGCGGCACCACCATGGAACGCTACGCCGTCGAGCACGAGGCGCAGAACGGCTACAAGCTGAACGTCGTTCCCTTCGAGAAGACCGAAGAAGCCAACGCAGCCTTTCTTGCCGGCCGTTGCGACGCCATGATGGAATGGGATCTGCAGCTCGGCGTCCTGCGCGCCACGGAAGCCAAGAACCCCGACGAGTTCGTCATCCTGCCGGACGTCCTCTCGGCCGAGCCGGTCGGCATCGTCATGCGCCAGGGCGACGACAACTGGGTCGACATCGCCAACTGGGTGCAGACCGCGCTCCTGCTTGCCGAACAGGCCGGCGTGACGAGCGAAAATGTCGATGAGATGAAAGCCAACCCGCCGACGCCCGCCATCGGCAAGCTGCTGGGCGCGACACCCGGCATGGGCACGCCGCTCGGACTTACTGACGACTGGGGCTACAACGTCATCAAGACCGTCGGCAACTACGCCCAGATCTGGGACCGCAACATCGGCAAGGACTCGCCCTACAAGGTCGAGCGCGGTGTAAACGCCCTGATGAAGAACGGCGGCATCCTCTATCCGCTCGTTCTCGACTGATCCTTCTCCCAAGGCTGGTCGCCGGCGCATGACGCGCCGGCGACCCCGATGACAGCGGAGGGCTGTTCCGATGCAGATGTTCAGAAACAGAAAAACGCGCAGCCTCGCCTATCAGGTGGCGTTTCTTGTCATTCTCGCCCTCGTCGTCTTCGGCGCCGTACATGAGGCATCGAGGAAGCTGGCCGCACAAGGCATGACCAGCGGTTTCGATTTCCTCTACAAATCAACCGGCTTCCGGATCGGCTTCTCGCTCGTCCCGTTCGATCCGTTCGAAAGCTACCTTCAGATGTTGTGGGTCGGCATCGCAAACACCATCTTCCTCGGCATTCTCAGCATCATCCTGGCCAACATCGTCGGCCTGGTCATCGCCTCCTTCCGGATTTCCTCCAATGGCGTGCTCAACGATATCGGCACCCTCTACATCGAGACGTTCCGCAATGTCCCGCTCATCCTCCAGGCCCTGTTCTGGTATGCGGCGCTGACCCATCTGCCGCCGACGAAACAGGCCTATTCGCTATTCGACGCCATCTTCCTGTCGGCCCGCGGCATGTTCGTGCCCAGCCTCAACGTCGGTGGCCAGTGGTTTGCCGCCGTCGCGCTGGCATTGCTGTTCGGCCTGTCCGTGCTTGCCTGGTTTTCCATGTCGCGCCGCTTCCGGCGCGTGAAGAACCGCGGCACGCTCCAGTTCGTCATGGCCGGCCTGACGCTTGCTGCCATGGTCGGCATTCTCGCTTATGCGCGAGAGCCCGGCTCGGACATTTTTTCCGTCCCGGAACTGCGCGGCCTGAATTTCCGTGGCGGCATCACCATTCCGCCGGAATTGTCAGCCCTGGCGATCGCCACCGCCATCTATGGCGGCGCCTATATCGCGGAGGTCATTCGCGCCGGCTTCCAGTCCGTCGGCAAGGGCCAGGTGGAGGCGGCCCGCGCGCTTGGTCTGTCTTCCTGGCACGTCTTTTCCCGCGTCCACCTGCCGCTCGCCATCCGCGCGGTGCTACCGACCCTGATCAACCAGTATGTCTGGCTGTTCAAGGCGACCACGCTCGGCATCGTCGTCGGTTTTGCCGACTTCTTCTCGGTCATTTCGGTTTCCATCAACCAGAGCGGCCAGACGCTGGAGCTGATCGCCATCCTGATGGCCGGCTTCCTGATCATGAACAACACGCTCTCCTTCGTCCTCAACCGCGTCAACAAGGCGATTGCCCTCAAGGGCACGCAGTTGAGAACCTGAGGAGAGCGCCATGACCGCCGTTTCCGACATGAACACACCCCGGCAAACGCTTAACGTCGGCTTTCGGCCCGACGGGCTCGCAACGCGCCTTCGCCGGCGCTACTTCCGCACCCCCGCCAACGCGTTGATCTCGCTCCTGGGCATGGCAGCTCTCCTCTACCTCGCCTATCATGCGCTCGATTGGGCGGTGTTGAAGGCAGTGTGGTCTTCCCCGGATGGCACGTCCGCCGTCTGCCGCGACATCGCGGGCGCCTGCTGGGCTGTGATCCAACAACGGTGGCGTATCATCATCTTCGGCCTGTTTCCCTATGACGAACAGTGGCGCTCCATGCTGGCCTGCGTCGTCATGGTCGTGACGATCGTGCTGTCTTGCCTGCCATGGTTCTGGAAACCGCTGCGGCTTTCCATCCTCTGGTGCGCCGGCTTCATCATCTTCTATGTGCTGATGCGCGGCGGCCTTTTCGGCATGCGGGCCGTCATGCCCGCCGATTGGGGCGGGCTGACGCTTACGGTGTTTCTCTATGCCGCCGGCGTCCTGATCGGCATGCCCATGGCCATTGCCATGGCGCTACTGCGCCGTTCCGAAATGCCGCTCGTCTCCAGAATGACCGGTGCCCTGATCGACGGTGTCCGCTCCCTGCCCCTCGTCACCATCCTGTTTACCGCCGCCCTTATCTTCCCCTTCGTCCTGCCGGATTGGCTTCAAGGCGACAAGATCTGGCGCGTCATCATCGGTTTTGCTCTCTTCTTCGCCGCTTATCAGGCAGAGATCATACGCAGCGGCATTCAGTCCATCCCCGTTGGCCAGGAAGAGGCGGCCAAGGCGCTCGGGCTGAGCTACTGGCAGCGAACCGGCCGCATCATGCTGCCCCAGGCCTTCCGCAATGCCCTGCCGCCGACGATCAACCAGCTCGTCATCACCTTCAAGGAAACGTCGCTGATCGTCATCATCGGCTTCTTCGACATCCTCGCGTCGGGCAATGCCGCCTACGGCACCGGCGAATGGTCCTTCGCCTATTTCGAGGTCTACATCTTCGTGGCGCTCGTCTACTTCGTGTTCGTCTTCAGCCTTTCCCGCTATGGCGCCTATCTCGAGCGGCGCATGCGTTTCGGCCAGCATTGAAAGAAACCCTCATGAGTGAAGCCGCAATACGCATCACCGGCATGAACAAGTACTACGGCCGGTTTCAGGTCCTGCGGGACATCAACCTCGATGTCGGCTCGGGCGAACGGATCGTCATCTGCGGACCGTCGGGCTCGGGCAAATCGACGCTGATCCGCTGCATCAACCGCCTGGAAGAACACCAGCAAGGCCGCATCGACGTGCTGGGAACGGAGTTGAACGACGATATCGGCAATATCGACCATATCCGGCGCGACGTCGGCATGGTTTTTCAGCACTTCAATCTCTTCCCGCACCTGACCGTGCTGGAAAACTGTACCCTTGCGCCGACGCTCGCCCGCAAGATCCCGGCCGAGGAAGCCGAGGCGACCGCCATGACCTATCTGGAGCGCGTGCGCATTCCCGAGCAGGCATCGAAATTTCCGGGCCAGCTCTCCGGTGGCCAGCAGCAGCGCGTGGCTATTGCCCGCGCACTCTGCATGAAACCCAAAATCCTGCTCTTCGACGAGCCCACATCGGCGCTCGATCCGGAGATGATCAAGGAAGTGCTCGATGTCATGGTGGAACTCGCCAGTGACGGCATGACCATGCTTTGCGTCACGCACGAAATGGGCTTCGCACGACAAGTGGCCGACCGGGTCATCTTCATGGACAAGGGCGAGATCGTCGAGCAGGGCCGGCCGGCCGAACTTTTCGATAACCCGAAGAACGAGCGCACACGCACGTTCCTCAGCCAGGTGCTGAGCCACTGAACCGGGGAGAGACGGCCGCCGCCTCTTTCCGTCCGCCATCAATCACGTGTAAAGTGGTGCAGCAAATAACAATACACGCCTCAGTTATCGGGCTGGAGGCGTCTCGGGTGCCGGCGACAAAATGAACAAGACGAAGACCGAAGACACCTCCTTCGCCGGCATCGATCTGGCACCGATCGGCCGTAGCGAGACGCTGGGACAGCAGGTGCGCACCCAGCTCGGCAGCGCCATCATGGCCGGCCGTTTCAAGCCGGGCCAGAAGCTCACGATCCGCGCCGTCGCCACGGCACTCGATGTCAGCCTGACGCCGGCGCGCGAAGCGCTCTACAATCTCGCCGCCGAGGGCATTCTGGAAATGCGCTCGAACGGCTCGGTCTATGTGCCGACGCTGACGACGGAGCGGATCATCGAGCTCACGAAGATCCGTGCAGCGCTCGAAGGTCTGGCCGCGCGCGAAGCGGCCTTGCGCATCACCGACGCGGAAATCGCCCATATCATCGAAATCAACGACCTGATGGTCCAGGCAAACGAGCGCAAGGACTATGCCCGGGTCATGGAGTTGAACTGGGAATTCCACTTCGCGATCTATCGCGCGAGCGGGATGAATGAGCTGGTACGGATGATCGAAAAGCGCTGGATGATGAACAGCTCCTATCTCAACGTCATCTATCCCCGCTTCGGTCAGATCGAACAGGGCATCAACAATCACCAGATGATGGTGCGTGCGCTTCAATCGCGCGATCCCGAGCGCCTTGCCAGCGCTGTCGTCGTCGACATCAACTTCGCGGCAGATACGCTGGTCGATATGATCAAGGCCCAGCAGGGCACCGAGCGCCGGCACAAGGCGGCGCGCTGAGATAGGTGCGCTCGCGGGCGTCATGGCGTCGTCGCTCAAGCGTTGCGCCGACCATCTCTCCCAAAACTCAATCTTCTCGCAAAAGGCCTGATTTCCAATCTGATCCTTGACGCGAAAAGCTGCATCGCGTTAAATGTTACAACAAATAACATATACCTCCGGGAGGACGCGAATGACGGGAACGGCCATCGTAACGGGCGCGACGGGAGGCATCGGTGATGCGGTCACCAAGCGCCTGGCCAGCGAAGGTTTTCGCGTGATTGCTGTCGGCACCCGCCGCGCGGCTCTCGATGATCTCTGTGAACGATACGGGTGCGAGGGTATCGCCGTCGACATCGGCGACGCGGCTGCCGTCGAGGCGGCCCTTGCAGGGCTGACCGCGGATGTTCTTGTTCACGGCGCCGGCGTCCTCGGCCCGAACCTGCCCATTCACAAGACACCGGCGGAGACGATTGCCGGGTTGATCGCCGTCAATCTCACCGGCCTGTTCAATGTGCTGCGCGCAGTCGTCCCTGGAATGGTTGAACGGCAGCGCGGCAGCATCGTTCTCCTCGGCTCCATCTGCGGCAACGTCCCCGGCGCGGGCCCGGGCGCCTACAGCGCCACCAAGGCGGCCATGCAGTCGGTCGCCGCCAACCTGCGGTTCGAATTGCAGGAAACACCGGTGCGTGTCGGCGAGATCCGCCTCGGCCGTGTTCGCACAGGCATTCACAACCAGCTCGAAATGGATGCTGATTTTTATGACGGCTATGAGTGCATCCTGCCCGAGGACGTCGCCGCGACGATCTCGCATATGCTTGCAACCCCGCCGGCCGTCGACCTTTCCATCATCGAGATGCTTCCCACCCGGCAGGTCGTCGGTGGCACCCGCTTCTCGAAGAGCTGATCCCCCTTCCCATCCAACGAAAGGCCCCATCATGTGCAACGGCACCGCCCACCACGGCTCCATCAATTACACGACCATTGCGCTCGATGCGTGCCTGCCGCTTGCACAACGTCTGCAACGCGAAGGCAAGCCCTGGCACTCGCATGTGCTGTCCCCCGGCTGCCGGTTCAACCCGTTCGATGGCCGCTATGCTGCCGTCGTGGAGGACGACGCGACGCACACCGCCTATATCGCGCCGTCCGACGGATTTCCCGAAGTCGACAAGCAACTGGTGAGGATGCTGCATGGCGACGACATTCTCGACGCCGGTCATCCGTCCAGCGCCGAAGACACGCTTCTCGATGGTTCACCGCTGCTCAAGCGTCTCGTGGAGATCGATAGCGCCGGAAAATCCTGGCATCACCACATGAACTTCCCCGATTGCGCGCTGAATCCGCATCGCGGCCGCTGGGCCATCACCATCGAATGTGGTGAAGAGCAGTTTTCAGAAAGCTACGACGATGAACCCCGCGACATCCTGCGGGCCATCGAAGTCCGTTATTTCCGCAATCTCGACAAAAAGGCCTAAGCCCTGCCACAGGCGCGCTCAGGCGCGCCTGTCCTTGAGGCGGTTCCAGACGTGCATGCGGTTGGCGACCTGAACCGCGACCGGATGAAAGGCAATCGGCTGCATCGCCGTGACCGGAAGCGGCATTTCTGCATCCGTCCGCCGACCCGCCGCCCAGCGTCCCATTTCCTGCCCAAGCGCCATGGAAAGCGCGACACCACGTCCGGAATAGACCCCGCCAAAGACGAGGCCGGGCGCCAGACGATAGAGATGCGGCGTGAGATCCGGCACCACGGCAAAGGTACCGCTCCAGTACTCAGCAATGGGCGGCTCACCACCGAGCGCCTTGAAGGTGCGCGTCAGCATGCGCGCCACCTTGGCGCGACCGCGCCTGTCCTCGTCATGCCAGAATGTGTGCGTCGCACCGCTGACGAGCCTGCCATCGCAATCGTAATGGAAATAGCGCAGGTCGTTGTGCATATCGGAAACGGCCGGATTGCCGACGAGGATCTGCGCCTTGATACCATCGGACAACGGCTCGGTCGCGGCCTGAAAGACCTTCATCGGGATCAGCGTGCGCTTCAGGCCCGGCCACAGATCATCCGTCAGCGCGTTGGTGGCGAGGATAACCTCGCTCGCGGTGACGCTGCCGCCCGTCGAATAGACCCGCCAACCGCGTTCCACCCTTTCGATGCGCACAGCGCGCGTGTTCTCGAATATATGCACGCCTTCCCGCTCGACGGCATCAGCCAGCCCCACCGTCATGGCGAAGGGGTTGATGTGCCCCGAATTATGGACCATCCAGCCGGCGCGATAAGGGCTGCCGACGCGGCGTGTCACCTCATCGCGATCGAGCCACGAGACATGCGCTCCAAAAGCCCTCCACTCATCGTGGAACTGCCGCGCGCGGGCACAGGTCGCCTCCGTGTGGGCAGGTTGTATCCAGCCCTCCTGAACCTGATGCGCATCGATGCCGAAGCGCTGCATCAAGCCGAAGGCGACATCCGCCGCGCTCGCGACGAGCGCGTTGAAGCGATCACCGTGCGTCCTGCCGAACGCCTTGTCGAACTCCGACGGCGAGGCCTTCGAATGGTGCGAAATGACGAGCCCGTTGTTGCGCCCGGAAGCGGCCGAGCCGATCTCGTTGCCTTCGAGCAGCACGACATCGGTGCCGCTGTCGCGAGCCCCGAGCGCCGAGGCCAGGCCTGTAAACCCGCCACCGACGACGAGCACATCGGTTTCGATATCGCCGATGAGCGCTGGAGACGTCTTGCGGGCCGCTGTCGTCTTCCGCCACAGGTGCGGAGTCCTCCAGTCGACCTCAAACATGAATGGTGTCCTCGGTCGCGCCACCGAGATAGTGCTCACCGAGCGCAGAATGCTCCGCCATCTCCTGTGCCGGTCCGTGCAGCTTCACCCGGCCGGTGTTCAGGAGATAACCATAGTCGCCGCATTCCAGCGCAAGCTGGACATTCTGCTCCACGAGCAGGATCGACATGCCGGTTTTCGACAGATCGAGAATGATGCGGAATATCTGGTGCACGATCTTCGGGGCGAGACCAAGCGAAGGCTCGTCCAGCATCAGGAGCTTCGGCTCGGCCATCAGCGCGCGTCCGATCGCCAGCATCTGCTGCTGTCCGCCTGACATGCGGCTCGCCATGCCGTTGCGGCGTTCCTTGAGAACCGGGAAAAGCTCGAAGACCTCCGAACGCAGCGTCTCGAAGCTCTTGCCGGCACGGCGGATATGTGCGGCAACGAGATTTTCCTCGACGGTCAGGCGTTGAAATATCTGCCGGCCTTCGGGGCAATGCGTCAGCCCCAGGCGCACGACCTGCTCCGGCCGGGCTCCCGTGATGTCACGCCCCTCGAAATGGATCGTGCCGGCCGTCGGGCGCGCCACGCCGGAGATGGAGTTCAGGAGCGTGGTCTTGCCGGCACCGTTCGGGCCGAGGATGACGACGATCTCGCGTGCGTCGACCTCGAGATCGACGCCTTCAAGAACGCCGACGCGCCCGTATCCCGAGCTGAGCCCGGCGATCCTGAGCAGCGGCTCTGATGTCATCGATGTCATTGTCGGTCCCCAGATAGGCAAGTTGAACGTCGCTGCTCGCCTGAACTTCGGCGGGCGTGCCTTGGAAGAGCAGTTTGCCGTGGTGCATGACGACGATGCGGTCGCAGAGCGTCATCACCAGGTCCATGTCGTGCTCGACGACCAGCATGATCCGTTCGGGCGAGCGCAGCTCGGCAAGCTTCGCCGTCAGTTCAGCCGTTTCATGATGGTTGAGGCCTGCGGCGGGTTCGTCGAGCAGCAGAACCCGCGGGTTCATCGCCAGCGCGCGGGCGATTTCCAGCATGCGCTGGCGGCCATAGGGGAGGCTGCCGGCTTCTGCATCCGCATGACCCTCGAGCCCGAAGAAGCGCAGGATCTCCATCGCGCTTTCGCGGCGCGCCGCCGCTCTCGCCCGGCCATAGGGCGGCCAGAGCACCTCCCGCCAGACATTGCGCACCTCGGCCGGGTAGGCGCAGACTTCCAGGTTTTCAAGCACCGTCATCTGGTCGAAAAGCCGGATATTCTGATAGGTCCGCGCGATGCCGGAATTGGCGATCTGGTGTTTCTTCATCCCATCGAGGCGACGTCCGTCCAGCGAGATGGAGCCGGCCGAAACGGTGTAGGAACCGGCCGTCATGTTGATGAGCGTCGACTTGCCGGCACCGTTCGGGCCGATCACGCCATAGATGAGGCCGGGCGCGAAGTCCGTCGAGACATCGTTGATCGCGACATTGGCGCCATATTGCTTGCGCAGGTTGTTGAAGACGAGCGTCATTTGCCGAAAAGCCCCCGAATGAGTTTTTCCGGGCCGAAGGTTCGCGGCACGATGCCTGCCGGGCGCACGATGATCAGCACGACCATCAGGATACCGAGGAAGAGAATGCGCCACTCGGCGAATTCGCGCAGCACCTCCGGCAAGAGGATGAGAATGGCCGCTCCTGCGACGATGCCGAGGATGTTGCCGATACCGCCGATGACGATCATCAGAACGATCAAAACCGATTCCTGCAGGGTGAAGCTTTCCGGGCTGACGAAACGCTGCGAGGCCGCAAAGATCGTTCCGGCAATCGCGCCGATCGTGGCGGATGTCGCGAAAGCCGCAAGCTTGGCATTGGTGGTATTGATGCCGATGCCGCGTGCGGCATCCTGGTCCTCGCGGATTGCTGCCCAGGCCTTACCCAGGATCGAGCGTTCGAGGCGCCAGACGAAAAGGCCGACCAAAAACACGGTGACGAGGAGCAGCCAATAGATTTCCACCGGCCGCGCAATTTCGACGCCGAGAATGGATGCCTTGTCGAGCCGCGCGATGCCCTTCGGCCCACCCGTCAGCCAGTCGACATTGTTGATGACGATACGGATGATTTCACCGAAGCCGAGTGTGACGATGGCGAGGTAATCGCCCCTCAGCTTCAGGACAGGGATGCCGAGAAGGATGCCCGTGATCATACCCAGCACGGCCGCGATGCCGACAATGAGAAGGAACGGCAGGTGCAGATCGAGTTGCGGGCTTGCCAGCAGCGCGTAGGTGTAAGCGCCGACCGCATAAAAGGCCACGAAGCCGAGATCGAGAAGCCCCGTATAGCCGATGACGATGTTGAGGCCTATGCCCAGCAGGATGTAGATGAGCAGGCTGTTGACGACACGGATATGGTAGTTTGGCAGGAACGGCGTTGCGGCCGCCAGCGCAACGATAGCGGCAAGCACCAGAACGGCCACGAGACGCGAGGCCTGGGGCTTTACGGATGGAGAAGTGCTGGTGTTGGACATCAGAACTCCCTCTTGTAGACCATGCTTTCCTCGGAAACGGGCTCACCGAGAATGCCGGCGGGCTTCACGAGAAGCACGAGAATGAGAATGGCGAAGGACAACACATCGCGATACTCCGTACCGAGCACACCATTCGTGATGAGCGGCAGGAGCGCAGTCCCGCCGACTTCGACGAAAGCGAGGATATAAGCGCCCAGCATCGCACCGGGGATGGAGCCGATGCCGCCGAGAATGGCCGCCGTGAAAGCCTTCAAGCCGATCACGGCGCCCATGGTCGGCGACATGATACCGTAGTAGCTGGCATAGAGAATGCCCCCGGCGGCACCGAGCAGTGGACCGGAGAAGAACACTGCCGAGATCGCCAGGTTGACATTGATGCCGAGCAGCTGCGCCGTCGGACGGCTCTCGGAAACGGCGCGCACGATGATGCCCATGCGGCTGCGGTTCACCAGCGTATAGAGCGCAAACATCAGCACGAAAGCGGCGACGAGAATGCCGATCTGGACCGACGTGACCGTGCCGCCCATGAAGTCGTAGCGTGTCGCCGGGAAGAAGCTCGGAAACGCCACGGGTTGCGGGCCGGCCAGGATCTGAACGCCGGTGACAAGCGTCAGCGAGACGCCGAGGGACGACAGCATCGGCGCAAGGCGCGTGGAATTGCGCAATGGCTTGTAAGCCAACCGCTCGATGCCCACACCGAAAAAGCCGACGGCTATCACGGCGCCGAAGAATGCCAGTGTGAGGCCGAAGGCGCCAACCGCTCCGATGTCGCCGACGAACACCGTCAGCACGAGAAAGGCTGCATAAGCACCGAGCATGAACATCTCGCCATGCGCGAAATTGATCATCCGCAGCACGCCATAGACCATCGTGTAGCCGAGCGCGATGAGTGCGTAGATGGAGCCGATGGTCAGAGCGTTGACCGTCTGTTGAATGAAGGTTCCCAGCATGGATATCCTGCCCGGAAGAGTTCGCGGCAATGGCGGCGAACGGGAATAGGTGCGCGGCGGCGGCACGAGATCACCGGCCGTACGGCGAAGGACGGACCGGCCTGGAAGGCCGGCCCGAAACCATTACTTGGAGCCAGCCAGTTTGAAGTCCTTGCCTTCCACCTTGTAGAGGTAGGAGGGCGCGACCTTCAGCTCGCCGATATCGTCGAATTCGAGTTCACCCACGGCGGTCTGAACTTTGACCGCATGCAGCGCATCGTTGATTTCCTCACGCGACAGACCCTTGGTCGACTTCAGCACCGCCTCGAGAATCTGGCCGTGGACATAGCCGTAGATCGAGTACGGGCCGGCCTCCTCGCCATATTTTTCCTTGTAGAGCTTGGCGAATTCGGCAATGGCCGGGGAGGCGTCCATCGGCGGAACCTGAATGGCGACCATCGTGCCCTGAACGTTTGCCTCGCCTGCCTGCGCAATGAAATCGGGGGTATAACCGCCATCGGGCACCATGAGCGATGCATTTACACCCTGCTCATGCATCTGCTTGGCGAAAAGCGCGATTTGCGGCATGACCGCGCCGACATAGATGACGTCAGGCGATTTCGCCTTGATCTGTGCGAGCACGGACGTGAAGTCCACGTCAGTCGGTGCAACAGCGAGCGTGTCGAGCACCTGACCGCCGCCGGCCGTGAAGTTCTTTCCGAAAATTTCGGAAATGCCCTGACCGAACACCTGCTTGTCGCTGACAATAACGGCGGTCTTGGCATTGAGCTTCTGCAGAGCGTATTCAGCAGGCAGCAGTGCATTTGCCAGATCGTTTGCGACCGGGCGTACCATGAACTTGTAGCCCTGCTCGGTCAGATCGGGATTGGAGCCGAACGTCATGGTCGGCAGTTCGCAATCCTCATAGATCGGAAGCGTGGACTGGGCGACACCGGAATTGAAGTTCACGAGCCCGATGACGACGCTGTCGTCATCGCAGAATTTCTGCGCAACGAGGGTGCCTTCACGCGGATCGGCCTTGTCGTCCTGCTGGTTGTACTTGATCGTCACGCCGTTGACGCCACCTTCGGCGTTCAGCTTGTCCCAGTACAGCTTGAAGCCGTTGTGCCAGGTGTTGCCGAAATAGGCCTGCGGACCCGACAAGGGAGCAGCGAGACCAACGGAGATTTCTTCGGCGAAGCCCGGCGTGGCGAGCAGCGTGACGCCGAGGCAAAGTGAGGCAGCGATTTTCATGTGAGTTCCCCTGTGATGGACGCTACGCGAGTGTCGGCCGGCCGTTACGGTCTCTTGCCATGCACATAAGGAAGCAGACATTTAATGCCACGTCAATAAAGTGTCGACACTATTGCGTTCAATTTTTGCATCAACCGCCTTTTACCCTACGGCGCCCCCGTGCCGGCGCGGCTGGATCCGGCGCGGTGTAGACCTTCAGCAAGGCGTCCTTCAGGGCGTCCTGCGTTGCTGAAACGGACATTTCGATATGGTCGCGCAGCAGTTTCATTCCACGTTCCGCATCCCGCCGGACGGCAGCTGCGACGATCTCGGAATGAGACGAGACCTGACGGGGATCATGCGTGCGCTCGATCTGGATTCGCCGGATGAAACGGATCCGCGCATTGATCGCGGCAAGCTGGTTCACCAGTTCGGGATTGCCGGAAAGCTCGGCGATCAGAAGATGAAAACCCTCGTCCTTCGCCAGAATTTCATCCGGTGGATTGTCCTGATAGCCATCCACGATGCTGGCCCAGTAGGCCGTCAAACGCCCGATATCCGCATCAACGGCCCGCTCGCACATCAGGCGGAACGCCGCGCACTCGATAATGGAGCGCAACTCGTAGAGGTCGATCAGGCCCTCCGTCGACAGGCTGCGCACGAAGAACCCGCGGTTCGGCGTGAGCGACACGAAACCTTCCGAGGCAAGCCGGTTGAGCGCTTCGCGGATAGGCGTGCGGGAGACGCCAAGACTGCGCGAAAGCTGCACCTCGTTCAACCGCGCATCGGGCTTGAGCTTGAATTCGACGAGAAGCTGGCGGATCGTGTTGTATGCGCGTTCGCTGCTGTCGGCCGATCGACGGCTGTCCTGCTCGGATTCAACCATCGCCGTGTCTGCCGCTTCCATATCGATTCTTTCCGTCATGGCACTTCCTGCGTCTTGTCGCCTGCAATGATAGTGTCTACAGTTTTGTACAATATCTTTTTTCTCAACTTCGCGTCGATGGCAAGCCGCCGTCATCACTTTGGAGGCGAACGGTGATTATTGGCATCATTGGCGTTGGTCACCTCGCAGCTTCAATCCTATCCGGGCTCGTAGGCGCGGGTGTTGATCCAGCCGACATTCTCCTGTCCCCACGCGGGCAGGCACATGCGCTTTCCGCGCGCTGGGGCATTCCCCTCGCCGCGGATAACGACGATCTCGTGAATCGCGCGGACATTGTGCTGCTTTCCGTGCGCCCTGTCGATGCGCACACCGCGGCTGCCGACCTGCCCTGGCGCCCCGGCCAGACGCTCGTGTCGTTTTGCGCCGGCGTGACGATTTCTCGTCTTGAAGCAGGTCCCGCCCGCGTGATGCGCGCCATGCCGCTGACATCGGCCGCGATCAATGCAAGCCCGACCGTGTGCTTCCCCGCAACCGGACCGGCTATCGCGGTGTTGGAGAAGCTCGGACCGGTCATCCCGCTCGGAAGTGAAGAGGAGTTCGAAGTGGCCACCGTCAACGCCGCGGTCTATGGCTGGGCGCAGGATCTCATCCGGCAATCAGCCAACTGGGCGACCGCGCGGGGTGGCGATGCAATGGCCATGCGCAAACTGGCCGCCCTGACCTTCGTCGCGGCCGGCCGGCTGATCGCGGAGACCGACAAGCCCATGGAAACGTTGATCGGGGAACTGGTGACGCCCGGCGGCATCACCGAGCTGGGTCTTGGTGTCCTGGCAAGGGAAGGCCAGCCGCAGGCGTGGCAGGCGGCCTGCGACGCCGTTCTTCAGCGGCTGTCCGGCCGCGTGCCGGCCTGATGGTGGAAGATAACCCTCAATCGAGAGCGGCGCGGAAGGCCTCGTTGAGGTCGTTCCACGGGATCAGCAGGTCGAGCCAGGCGCCGATGCGGCCTGCGACAAGGATTGCCTCGTCAACCAGGGTCGCCAGCGGCACATCCGTCTGCGTCGCGTCACGCAGGGCGAAAAGCAGGGCCGGCGTCTCGTCCATGTGACAGAAGTCGCGCAAGCGCGTCGCCGTCTTGTCGAGCGTGATCGCCATGGTCTGCCGCAGCACGGCGTCATCATACCGAGGCTGGCCGGCTCGAATCCACCAGAGCAGTTCATGCAGGACACGGGCCTCGGCTTCCGCCGCAAAGACCGGGCCGGCAGGGTGCATGATCGCACGGGATACCGTGAGGCGCGCGATATCTTCGGGCATGGCATGCCACAACGCCTTGCGGCGCGACACGAGATCGCCCGGCAACTGCGGCAAAGCTATCGCTCCGGTCGCCTCCCCGTCGGCCAAGGCGAGGGTTCCCTCGATGATCCGATGGCCCTGCTCGTTCTTCAGGGTCGTGGCAAGCTCCGCGATGCCGTCCACCGGTGCATCGAGCTGCCCGAGCACGGTGATCTGCGCATTCTCCGCTTGCAGAGGGGCGAAGGTGATTTCCAGGAACTGGCGGACCGGCCAGTAGATAAAGGCGCCGGCCTGCGCATCGAGCACGTGGGTGGCCCCTTCTACATCCTCGACGAAGGGCGCATGCCAGTAAATGTGGCTGCCGGCAATCTTCGGCGTATGAAGCTGAAGGCGTAGCGGCAGGCTCGCAAGCAGTGCGGCGCGCGTGCGGGTCGCATTTCCGCTGAGGCGAATTGGCCAGCTCCGACCTTCAGCCGTGAATGTGAGGTACATTTCCGTTCCTTTGTTCCGCAAGTGCGATATGTCCGTCACTCGTATCCCAACTCAATACAAATGTGTAGACACTTTTAAGCGCAGGGATTGGCAATCCCGGATTTCGTCTAAGAAGTCTGCGAATGGGCCCTGAGCGCGACCAGCATTCCATCCAGATCGTGACAGGGAATGCAGCCGATGGCGGCGATGTCGCTGGAGACGTCAACCGGAAGGCCGGAGTTCGTGTCCTTCGGCACCTCATTCAATCTGCCGCCAACAAGAACCGGGAGGTCGACGCCCCGCGCTTTCATTGCCGCCTTTACCGCCTTTGCATAGGACAACGCGACACCGTTATAGGTGCTGACCGCGACCATGTCGGCTCCGGCTTCGATGGCGCGCGCCACCAGTGCCTCGGGATCGACCGCGACACCTGCATCGATGGTTTCGACGCCCAGTCCTTCGAAGGCCTTTTCGACGAGATACTTGCCGTGCTCATGGACATCGGTGGTGCCGATGCAGACGGAAACGGATGTTGCACCAATGTCCTTGCTGCGCGCGGCGACCCATTCTTCGGCCTTGTGGTTGAGTTCGCGCGCCCACTCGGCGTGAATGAGAGGCGTGCGCGCCCGCGCGCCTGGAGCACCCGGACCGAAGAGGGCTTCCATACGCTTCGGCCCCATGCGGCGGATCGCCAGCAGGAGGGCGGCCGGATCGTCGACGGCCACGCCGCGCGCGGCAAGCCCCTCCAGACTGGACTTGGCAAAACGACGCCCGCCCTCGACAAGCACAGCCGCCATCTTCTCCACCTGCCCCCAGTCGAAGACCGGATCGTAGAACGGCGCCTGCAGGGTCAGCCGGTACGCAAAGGTCTGCGCGTCGATAATTTCCTCGATATCGGGGATGCGTTGGTTTTCCGTCACCGGAACCGGATTGATCGCATGCCCGGTCGGCCATCGTCCGAGCGCCAGAATGTCCGCCAGCAGATAGCTCGCGAGGCTCGCATAATTGCCTGCAGGGGTCGACTGATAGGCAACGGTGTTGCCGAAGATCATCGTCCCCGGCGTATCGCTGACTTGAACCAGCGCGGCATGGAAGGCCGTACGCGACAGCGGGTCGCTGAAGTGGTGACCATAACAATGGGCCAGACGTGCACCGATGAGATCTTCCACGATATGCTTTTCGATGAGCACCATGCCCAGTGCACATGCCATATCGATGAAGAGCCCCGCAAACCCGTCATCGAGATTGGAATGCACGAGAATTTCGGCATCCTGCGCGGCAATCAGCCCGAGCGCCGTAACCGTCGCCTCGGTGGTGGCAACGTCGTCGTCCCAATAGGGCAGACGGAAGGTGAAATATTGGCCGAGATTACCGACAGCCGTGGCGCCGGCTGCGATGGCGGCGCGTGTGTTTTCCAGTGCGCCGGGAAGGCCAAGCATGAAATCGCCGAAGTGGGCGGCCGCCGGCGCCGCCTCGATGATGCGAGCGAAATCGTCCGGGCCCGTCAGGACGATGCCGGTGCCGCGCGAAGCCCTCGCCCGCCAGGCCTCAGGATACCCCATCGACCAGTCGAGCGTGATGCCGAAACGATCGACCGTCACGCCGGCATCCGCGCAGGAACCGTGGACCGCTCGGATGCCCTCGATCGTGCGGTTGACATCGCGAAAGCCGATATGGGCGTGCTGCATGATCCGGCGGTTTGCAGCAGCCTGCCGCTTCCACGCCGCTTCGGAGGCCACACCCGTTTCGCGCATGAAGCGGCTCGTTCCCAGGCGCCAGTCCCGCGCCATCGCCCGCCCTTGGGCCAGAAGGTCCGCTCCCGGTGCAAGGCGCGGATCCTGAAGGCCGGATATGTCGTCTTTGGTCATGATATGATCCAGTCGGCAAAGACAATTTCAGAATGGGCCTGCTACGGCGGGCCGTCCGTCCCTCTCGGGCGTACGTCACCCGTCAAGCGACGCGGCCTTTGCACGGCATCAGTCCGAAAGGCCGCCACCCTCCAGAGCAAACCGTACACACAACCTAGCGCGCGAAAAGTGTCTACACAATAGTAGACAGATAAAGATTCTTCTCTCTATAGTGCATGCATACGATTGGAGACGGTAATGAGCGAGTTCGACGTTGTGGTGATCGGATCCGGATCCGCGGCATGCGCAGCAGGCTTGCGCGCCGCTATTGGCGGATTGAAGGTGCTGGTTATCGAGAAATCCAACCGGCTCGGCGGCACCTCGGCCATGTCCGGTGCCGGGATCTGGATTCCGGCAAACCACCTCGCAGCCGCCGCCGGCATTGCAGACAGCAAGCAGGAGGCCCTTGCCTACCTTCATGCCGTGCAACCACCAAAGCAGAGGGAGAGCGATAGCGGCCGGTGGGCTGCCTTCGTGGAAGCGGCGCCCGACATGCTGCAGTTTCTTGCGACGAACACGCCGCTCGATTTCCAGCTCGTCGCCGAGCCCGATCCCTTCACGGAGGCTCCGGGCGGCAAGATGTTCGGCCGCATGGTGACGCCCAAGGCTCTGAGCCGCCGCCTTCTCGGCCGCTTTGCCGCCAAACTCCGCCGTTCGACCCTGCCGCACAGCTTCACCTACAAGGAAGCCGTCGATCTCGACATCTATCATCACCCCGTCAAGGCGGGCTTTAAGGTCTGGCACAAGCTCCTTTACCGCTGGATGACCAATGCGGGGGGACAGGGTACGGCGCTGATGGTCGGCCTTATCAAGGGATGCCTTGATGCCGGCGTCGAATTCCGGCTGGAAACGCGTGCAGTGCGTCTCATCCAGGACGCGGAAAGCCGAGTCACGGGTGTCGAGGTCGAGCATGAAGGAGAGACGCGCCAGATCGATGCCACCAGAGGCGTGATCATCGCCAGTGGTGGCTTCGAGTGGAACAAGGAGATGCTGGACCGGCATTTCCCCGGCCCGATCGACCGGATCGGCAGCCCAAGCAGCAACGAAGGCGATGGGCAGATGCTGGCTCGCATGGCCGATGCAGCGCTGCTCAGCATGGATCAGGCGAACATTTATCCGTGCCTGCCGACACGATATGAGCGGCGCCCGAGCGGCCTGCCCATGACATTTCAGGCGGAGCCCCATTCCATCGTTGTCAATCGCCATGCGAAGCGCTTCGTCAGCGAAAGCGATTTCAATATCGGCGAGGCGCTGGATGCGCGCGACGACCAGGGAATGCCGGTCAACCTGCCGGCGTTCCTCGTCGGCGATCACCGCTTCCTCAATGCCGCCCTGCCCTTTCGTTGGTACGCCGCCTACGATCGAGACTGGGTCAAGAAGGCGGATACAGTGAGCGAACTTGCCGGGAAGCTCGGGCTTCCGCCAGACGCCCTCGAGGCGACGATCACGCGCTGGAACGCGCAGTGCGAGACGGGCCGCGATACGGACTTCCGCCGTGGAGAAAACAGCTGGGAAGAGTACAAGGCGCACGGCGCGGCGAACCGCCTTAAACCCATCGACAAACCGCCCTATGTCGGCATGTCGCTCAACCGTTCCATCCTCGGCACGAAGGGCGGCGCCAGGACGAACGAGCGCGGTCAGGTTCTTCGTGAGGATGGTTCGGTCATTGCCGGCCTCTATGCGGCGGGCCTCGCGATGGCAAACCCGTTCGGCACGCGCGCTGTCGGAGCCGGCACGACGCTCGGTCCCAACATGACGTGGGGCTACATCGCCGCAGAGACCATCCTAAGGCAAAATCGGTAACCGGCATCGCCGAATGACCGTGCCCGCCTGGATGTTGGCAAGCCGGTGGAGCAGTAACGATCCAGTCCGCGCAGCAGCGGTCACTCGCTTGATCTGCCTGCCTTCCTAGCCGGTGCGCTTTCGCTCGCGCTGTGTATCGGCGTCGGCGATCTCGCCGCGGCGACCATGACGTCTGGTTTTAAGTCCCACATCCCCGTCGCCGCGCTGCCTGAAATGAAGTGCTGCGCGATTTCATCGTCGAGCCACGGAACCCTTTCGCCCGATGTGCATTTATCGGCCCGGTTAGACTGGGAAAATGCAATGCTTTCTACGATTTGGGACCGCGCGCTCGCCATACTGCTTCCGGGCATGCCCCGTGCAATCGAAATCAGGGACGCCAGAAATGCCATGTTCGTTCTGGCCGAAAAATGGCCGGTGACCTACGGACGCGCATTTCAGCGCGCTCTCGCATTCTGCGCCAAGGCGATCGAAGGCAAATGCTCTCCGTCCAAGGCTCGGCTGGCGTTCCTCGCCGCGGCGCGCGAAGCGAATGTGGCCGTCGTGCGCTTAGGTGTTCACCCGCAAGCTACTCGATGAAAGCGAGCGAGGCTTCAAAGCCCCGCGTCGTCATGCACCAGCTCCCCACTGAAACCGCACGCCGCGCCGTGATAGCCGATGCAGCCATTGCGCTCTTCCAGCACGAGCTTCCGCCCCTCGGTGAACGTCAAGCCGATTTCGCAGTAGCGTTCACTGAGGCCTGGAGACGTTGAATCGGGATCGTAGGATTCATTTTCGGCGAAGAAGTTGCCGCCCGTCTTGTCGAGCTTCACTTCACCGGCGATACCGCCGCCGCAACCGGGAACGTCGCCGTCCATGGGGACGGTCGTTCCAATGGAAATCTTGTAGATGTCGTCCTGCACGTGCTTGAGATCGACAGTCAGATCCCCTTCTCCCTGGCCGGACCACAGGCCCTCGAAGCCGGCTGGATCCTGCGCATAGGCGGGGATGGCAACAAGGCTAAGCGAGGCAGCGATAAGAAGGAATTTGAACATATGCTCTCCAAAACAACAAACGCCAGATAATGATGGTCCGGTGCCGGAACCTTTCATGGATATGCATGACCAATCAAGACGGTGTTTTGAGATTGCGGCGTTCATTCCCCAATTCAACTTGCGATGATGTGGTGGCAACGCGACGAGCGGTGCATGCGATATCGGCGGTCGATATAACCGCCAATCGAAGCTTCACATCCGGGAATGTCCTCCTACGCCGTTAAACAGCGCCTTCCGCCACGGCATCCGCCTCGCGCAGATGGATACGGCCATTGTCCTCGCCGTCCCAGTATTCGATCGTCCTTGCGGATACCTTGATCAGAACGAGACCGGGCGTGTCCACGCCATCGGGAAACCACCGATCAAGATCTTTCACCCAGTGTTCTTCGAACTGCGCCTTGTCGCGGATCACGCTTGCGTCGCCATCGACGGCGACAAAGATTCCCGGCTTTCCGAGGAGGCTGGGCGGTGCGGTGAAGGTCAACGCGACCCGCGCGTCGCGACCGATTTCGCCGACCTTTCTTGTATCCTCATAGGAGAAGAACCAGGAGTCGCCACCATACTCGACGTCGCCATTGTTGCTCATCGGCCGGCTGTTGATCTTTCCCTCGCCGCCGTTCGTGTTGAACATGCAGAAATCGATCTTGCTGAGCGCCTTGGAAAGCTCTTTCATCGTCATCGTGCTCATCGGGGTCTCCTGGGTTACCTGCCCATGAACCCTTTGCATCCTTGATGGTTCCCATGGATCGGGCGCGCCGCGGAAGGCCCCGCCGAAACCCGTGAGCCTGGCCCGTTCTCGAAGGAGAAAAGCGATCAGGGCCGTTTCGATCGGGGACTTGGAAAGCTGCCGATAGCCCTCTACACTTGCCCAGCGGCCGAATGCCGCGACCGAAAAGGTGGGGAGGAGCCTGCGTTTCGTGACCTATCGTGTGATCATGGCGTTGTCTGGGCTGTGCGTGCTCGCCTATGTCGTGGTCGTGTATGGCGACCGGCTGGCGACGCGCAGCTATCTGGACGAAGCGTCGCTGCAGGCCGGATCGGCGTTGCGGCTGACGGTCTCGGCGCTCAGCGGCCATCTCAGCCGCTACGAGCCGCTGCCGGCGCTGATCGCCGACCATGACGACATAAAAGAGCTCGTCAGCGATCCCGACAATGCGGCCCTGGTGGAGGCGGCAAACCTCTACCTCAAGGAGATCAACGCGCTTCTGGAATCCTCGGACATCTATGTCATGACGATGGATGGCTCGACTGTAGCCGCAAGCAATTTCGAGTCGGAGACCAGCTTCATCGGCGAGAATTTCAGCTACCGGCCCTACTTCCAGGATGCCGCGAAAGGTGGCCAGTCGCGTTTCTATGCGCTCGGAACCACCTCCCTGAAGCGTGGCTACTACTTCGCCTCGCCCGTCCATGTTGGCGAGGCAATCCGCGGCGTGATCGTCTTCAAGGTCGATATAGACACGATCGAAACCTTCTGGCGCGGCGGCGAATACAAGATCCTGGTGTCCGATCCGGAAGGCATCATCTTCATGACCGGCAGCCCGGAATGGCTCTATTCGAGCCTTCTGCCCTTGTCGCCCGACCGGTTGGAACGCACGCAGGCGTCGCGCCGGTATGCGGAAGCCATGCTGAGGCCACTGCCGCTCAAACATGGGGAGCTTGGCTCTCATGACCTGATGACCATTGCGGATGGCGGTTCGGCGCGGGAATATCTGGTCCTGTCGCAATATATGCCCCAGGCCGACTGGACTGTCAGTGTGCTCATGGACACCGGCTCGGTCCGCAGCCAGGCGCGGACGATGCTGATCGCCGTTGTTCTGTTCTTCTGCCTTGCAGGTCTCGCGCTGGCAATCGTCCTGCAGCGTCGGACGCGCGCCGCCGAGCGGCTGCGCATGCAGATCGAAGCGCGCAACGAGCTGGAGCGGCGGGTCGAGGAGCGGACGGCCGATCTTGCCCTCGTCAACCGGCAGATCGAGCTGGAGATTGCCGAACGACGGCTGACGGAACAGGAACTGCGAAAGACGCAGGGCGATCTCATCCAGGCGGGAAAGCTTGCCGGTCTCGGCCAGATGTCGGCCGCGCTGTCGCATGAGTTCAACCAGCCGCTCACCGCGGCCAAGACCTATGCCGACAGCGCCGCGATGCTCATCGACCGCGGCCGCGTCGAGGAAGCGCGCGACAATGTTCAGCGCATTTCCCGGCTTGTCGACCGGATGGCGGCGATCAGCCGTCATCTGCGCAACTTTGCGCGAAAGCCCAACGAGAAGCTCGGGCCCGTCCCGATCGAAACCGTCGTCGGCGACACGCTGGAGATCGTCGCGGCGCGCCTCAAATCGGCCGATGCCCGGCTGGATATCGATCTCGGTCCCCAGCCTCTGTGGGTCCAGGCCGGGTCGGTACGGTTGCAACAGGTGCTGGTCAACATCATCACCAATGCCGCCGATGCCGTCGAAGGTCTGGAGGACCGCCGCATCGAACTTGTCGGAAGGGCGCAGGACGGCAAGGTCATCCTGACGATCCGCGATCATGGTCCGGGGGTTCCCGCGGCGATTTCCGAACGGATCTTCGATCCCTTCTTCAGCACCAAGGGCGTAGGCCGCGGCCTGGGGCTTGGTCTTTCCATTTCCTATAACATCATCAAGGATTTCGGCGGCGGCCTGTCCGTATCCAACAAGGTTGACGGCGGCGCGGAGTTCCGCATCGAGCTGGACGGCGCGTTGCCGGCGCAGGAGGCCGCCGAATGAGCCGGATCCTGCTGATCGATGACGAGGAGGAGATGCGTCGTTCGTCGGCCCAGGCTCTGGAACTTTTCGGCATGGAGGTCGATACGTTCGCCAGTGCCGAGCCGGTGCTGGAGCGCGTCGGCTACAGTTTCGATGGTGTCGTGGTGAGTGATATCCGCATGCCCGGCATGGATGGAATGACGCTTCTGCAGCGGGTGCGCGAGCTTGACGCCGAAATACCCGTCATCCTGCTGACCGGCCATGCGGATGTCCAGCTGGCGGTGACGGCCATGCGCGCAGGGGTCTATGACTTCCTCGAGAAGCCGTTCACGGCGCAACATCTGGCCGGCATCATCCGCCGCGCGATGGATCGGCGCGGCCTCGTTCTGGAAAATCGTCGTCTTCGTGCGGTCGCCGGCAAGCGGGACGATATCGAGGCCCGTCTGCCGGGCCGCACACAGGTCATGGTCGATTTGCGCTACAGCCTGCGCGCCATCGGCGCCACCGATGCGGACACGCTGGTGATCGGCGAAACGGGTGTCGGCAAGGAGGTCGTCGCCCGGGCCCTGCATGACATCAGCGCCCGGGCGGACCGACCGCTGATCGCCATCAACTGCGCGGCGCTGCCCGAAAACCTGATCGAAAGCGAGCTTTTCGGCCATGAGGCGGGCGCCTTCCCCGGCGCCATCCGGCCGCGTTACGGCAAGTTCGAACATGCGCGCGGCGGCACGATCCTTCTCGACGAGATCGGCTCCATGCCCTTCGACCTCCAGGCGAAGTTTCTGCGGGTGCTGCAAGAGCGGGTGATCAGCCGGCTCGGCTCGAACGAGGTCGTTCCCCTCGACGTTCGCTTCATCGCCACCAGCAAGGTCGACCTGGAGGCCGAGGTCGCGGCCGGACGGTTCCGCGCCGATCTGCTCTATCGCCTCAACGTCGCCACGCTGCATGTACCGTCGCTTGCGCAGCGCCGCGCCGATATCCCGCTGCTTTTCCTCCAGCTGGTGCGCGAGGCCTCGGCACGCTACGGCCGGGCCGACATGGAGGTTCCGCCCGATGTGATCGCTGAGGTGGCGAGCCGCAACTGGCCGGGCAACGTCCGCGAACTGCGCAATGCCGCCGACCGGCTCGTGCTTGGCCTCGACCCCCAGCGCGATGAGGCGCAATCCGAACCGCAGCGACTGGCCGACAAGGTGGCGGCCTACGAGCGTAGCGTCATCGCCAGTGCGCTTGCGGCGCATGCCGGGCGTATCCGGCCGGTTTATGAAATGCTCGGCATCTCCCGCAAGACGCTGTACGAGAAGATGCAGAAATACGACCTCGACAAGAAGATGCCCTTCACCGACGACGACTACGCGGCATAGCCGAAACGCGTGTTGGGTGGAAATCCACCCATGCCTATGCCCGTTTGTTTCCATTTCGACCCATGCTGCGGCGCACCGCAGCAGAAAATGCCCGGCGACCGCCGAAGCGCGATTGCCCGCCGGGCCTTCCTCTTCACAGATTGGGATATTACGACCGGTGAAGGAGGAGCCACACCGGCGGGAACAGTCCATCCGGGAGGATTCGATGAAGTTTATGAACGCTGTGCTGGCCATGTCAGCCGCTGCCGCCGTTTCGATGGTCTTTGCGCCGGCGATGGCGCAGACCTACCCCGAACGCAACATCACCATGGTCATTCCCTTCTCGGCCGGTGGCCCGACCGACACGGTGGGCCGCCTCGTCGCGGAATCGATGTCGAAGGATCTTGGCCAGCAGATCATTGTCGAGAATGTCGGGGGCGCGGGCGGTACGCTGGGTGCCGGCCGGGTCGCACAGGCAGATCCGGACGGTTACACCATTCTCCTGCACCACATCGGCATGGCGACCAGCGCCACGCTCTATCGCAAGCTTGCCTATGACACGCTGAACGCTTTCGAATATGTCGGTCTCGTCACCGACGTGCCCATGACCATCGTCGCCCGTAAGGATTTCGAGCCGGCCGACCTCAAGAGTCTCGTCGAGTATGTAAAGGCGAACAAGGATACGGTGACCGTCGCCAATGCCGGCATCGGCGCCGCGTCACATCTCTGCGGCATGATGTTCATGAGCGCCGTCGAGACGCCGCTGACGACCGTGCCCTACAAGGGTACGGGTCCGGCCATGACCGATCTTCTCGGTGGCCAGGTCGATATCATGTGCGACCAGACCACCAACACGACGAAACAGATCCAGGGCGGCACCATCAAGGCCTATGCGGTGACCTCGCCCGCACGCCTCGACGTGCTTCCCGACGTGCCGACCGCCATCGAAGGCGGGCTTGCCGATTTCCAGGTCGGTATCTGGCACGGTGTCTATGCACCGAAGGGCACACCGGCAGAGGCCATCGAGCGCCTGTCGAAGTCGCTGCAGGTAGCGCTCAAGGATCCGAACGTCATCGCCCGTTTCGCTGAACTGGGCACGGTCCCTTCGCCGGAAAGCGACGCGACGCCGGCGGCGCTGAAGGCGAAGCTCGAAAGCGAGATCGCCCGCTGGAAAACCGTCATCGAAGCCGCCGGCCAGTACGCCGACTGAGGACACATTCCGATCCGGACGAGCCGCGTGGCTCCCCTGCCGCGCGGCTCGTCTGCCCAGGATCGGCCGCCTTCCGGTCGAGAACAGGAAACACCATGAAATCGCTCGCGGTTGATACCACCAATGCGCTTTGTGGCGCGATCTTCATCGCCCTTGGGGCCTTCTTTGCCTATCAGAGCTTCGAACTTGAGCTCGGCACGGCCTTGCGCATGGGGCCAGGCTATTTTCCCTTCGTGCTGGCGCTGATCCTGATGCTGCTCGGCATCGTCATTCTCATCCAGTCGGTGCGGACGGATAGCGGCCCGTTGGGGCCGATCGCGCTGCGCGGCATGCTCTTCATCCTTCCCGCACCGATCTTCTTCGGGCTGACCGTGCGCGGCCTCGGTTTTGCGCCGGCGCTCTTCTTCTCAGCGCTGATCGCCGCCTTCGCTTCGACGCGGATGCGGCCGCTGATGGGCATCATCCTGGCCGCCGCCGTCACGGTCTTTTCGGTCGTGGTCTTCAGTTATGCGCTGGGCTTGCCGTTCGAACGTTTCGGCCCCTGGGTCCGGTTCTAGGAGGCGGCCATGGATCTCGTCAGCAATCTCGCCCTCGGTTTCGCGACCGCCGCCTCTCCGGCAAACCTGCTCTTCTGCCTCATCGGCGTGCTGCTCGGCACCCTGATCGGCGTCCTGCCGGGCATCGGCGCCACGGCGACCATCGCCATGCTCCTGCCCATCACCTTCCAGCTCGAGCCGGTCTCGTCGCTCATCATGCTCGCCGGCATCTATTACGGCGCCCAGTATGGCGGCTCGACGACCGCCATTCTCATCAACATGCCCGGCGAGTCCTCGTCCGCCGTGACGGCCATCGACGGCTACCAGATGGCGCGCAAGGGACGGGCCGGCGCCGCATTGTCGATCGCCGCGCTCGGCTCGTTTTTCGCCGGCACCGTCTCCACCTTTCTTGTGGCGATCTTTGCCATTCCGCTCACGGCGCTCGCCCTGCAATTCGGGGCGGCCGAGTACTTCTCCCTGATGATCGTCGGTCTCGTCTCCTCGATCGCGCTGGCGCATGGGTCGATCGTCAAGGCGCTCGCCATGGTGTCGCTCGGCCTGCTGCTCGGCCTCGTCGGCACGGATATCTATACCGGCACGCCGCGGTTCACCCTCGGTATCCGTGAATATGCGGACGGGTTGAACTTTGTCGCCGTCGCCGTCGGTGTCTTCGGCGTGGCGGAGATCCTGCGCAATCTGGAAGGCGAGAAGACACGATCGGTTCTGATGGCGAAAGTCAGCGGTCTCTGGCCGACACGCGATGATTTTCGCCGCATGGTGGCCCCCGTCCTGCGCGGCACGGCGATCGGATCAGCGCTCGGCATCCTGCCGGGCGGCGGCGCCATCCTTGCCGCCTTCGCCTCCTACACGGTCGAAAAGCGCATGTCTGCGACGCCGCAAGAGTTCGGCAAGGGTGCGATTGCAGGCGTTGCCGGTCCGGAATCGGCCAACAATGCCGGTGCGCAGACCTCGTTCATTCCGCTTCTGACGCTCGGCATTCCCGCCAATCCGGTCATGGCGCTGATGGTCGGAGCGATGATCATCCAGGGCATCGTGCCCGGGCCGAACGTTGCGGTCGAGCAGCCGGCGCTGTTCTGGGGCATCATCGCCTCCATGTGGATCGGCAACCTGATGCTCGTCGTCCTCAACCTGCCGCTCATCGGCCTCTGGGTGAAGCTGCTGACAATCCCGTATTACGTGCTCTTTCCGATCATCATGGCCTTCTGCTCGATCGGCGTCTACAGCGTCAATTCCAACGTCTACGACCTCTATGCCGTCGCCTTCTTCGGGCTCGCCGGCTACCTCTTGGTCAAGCTGCGCTGCGAGCCGGCACCGTTGCTTCTCGGTTTTGTGCTGGGACCGTTGCTCGAGGAGAACCTTCGGCGCGCGATGATCCTGTCGCGCGGCGATCCGACCACCTTCGTCACAAGGCCGATCAGCGCCATCCTGCTTTTGATTGCGCTCGCCGTGCTCGTTGTCGTCTTCCTTCCCTCGGTCAAGGCCAAGCGCGAGGAGGTTTTCCAGGAAGAGGATTGAGAACAGGGTTCATACCGCCTGGAGGGGCGGGCCCAAGGTGGCGGGCGGGCGCGCGAGGCGCCCGCCTGCATGGTTTGAAAGAGAGGAGAAACGCAATGAAAATGTCCAAACTGACGCGCCGCATGGCGCTCTCTGCCGGATTGTCGCTGCTGTCCCTGCTGGCGGTGAATGCGCCTGCCTTGGCTGACGGCTTCCCGGAAAGGCAGGTCACCCTTGTCGTTCCCTTCGCCGCCGGGGGCTCGACGGATGTGGTGGCGCGGATCATCGCGCAGAAGATGTCGGAGGATCTCGGCCAGCAGGTGATCGTCCAGAACGTCGCCGGCGCTGGCGGCAATCTCGGTGCGGACAATGTTGCCCGTGCCGATGCGGATGGCTACACGATCCTGATGGGCACGGTGGCCACCCATGCGCTCAATCCGCTCATCCTCAAATCGACGCCCTATGATGCGGAAAAGGATTTCGCTCCGATCTCGCTGCTCGTCGTCGTACCGAACGTTCTGGTCGTCAACCCTGCGCTGCCGGCGAAGAATGTCGAGGAACTGCTGGCGCTGCTGAAAGGCGCGCCGGATCAATACAGCTACGCCTCATCGGGAAACGGCACGCCGCTGCACCTCTCCGGAGAACTCTTCAAGAGCATGGCGGGCGTCGAGATGGTCCATATTCCCTATAAAGGCGCGGGACCGGCGCTGAACGACGTCATTGCCAATCAGGTGCCGATCATGTTCGACAACCTGCCGTCCTCGTCCGGCCACATCAAGGCCGGCACGCTGCGCGCCCTGGCGGTGACGACGAAGGAGCGAGCCGCATCCTTCCCCGATGTCCCGACGGTCGCCGAATCGGGCATTCCCGGTTATGAAACCTATACATGGAACGCCCTTTTCGCACCGGCGGGCACGCCCCCTGAAGTGATCGCCCGTCTCAATCAGTCGGCGAACACGGCGCTGAAGGATCCTGCGGTGGCCGAGCGCATGAAAGAATTCAGCGCCACCATCGTCGGCTCCACGCCGGAGGAGCTGGGCGCCCATGTGAAGGCCGAAATCGCCAAGTGGACGCCGGTCGTCCGTGACGCGAAGGTCCAGATGGATTGAGCGGAACAGAGCGCCCGGGAACCTGGCTTCCCGGGCACCATTCCTCACATATCAGGCATTCAGAAAGCAGCGGTTTACCTCTTCGTCATAAGGTAATGTCTTCCCGACAGGGTTGCCACGGCAGCTCTAACTCTCACTGGGCAATGCCGATGACCGCTGCTTTCGATTCCGATATTTTCAACCTCGCGCCGATC
Source organism: Shinella sumterensis (assembly GCF_004514425.2). Taxonomy (GTDB): domain Bacteria; phylum Pseudomonadota; class Alphaproteobacteria; order Rhizobiales; family Rhizobiaceae; genus Shinella; species Shinella sumterensis. The sequence continues at coordinate 264,023 of NZ_MYFN02000001.1, read as the reverse complement.
GCCATGTGGATCGAGGATTTCAGCGGGGTAAAGGCGCTTTTCGACGCCTGGCGCGCAGAGGGTGTCACCGATATCAGGGCCTTCCTGCGAGAGGATCGGGACCGGGTCATCGCCTGCTCCAAGCGGATCCGGGTTGTCGGCGTCAACGCCAAGACGCTGGACCTGTTCGAGGCCCAGGACCTTGAGCACCTGACGGCCAATATCGCCGCAATCTTCCGCGACGACATGCTGGATACCCATATCAACGAGCTGGCAGCGCTATTCGATGGCGAGCTGACCTTTTCGAGCACGACCGTCAATTACACGATCACCGGCCGGCGGCTCGATATCCAGCTGCGCGGCGCCGTGCTGCCCGGTCACGAACATACCCTCGGCAGGCTGCTTCTGACGACCGAAGATATTACCGAGCGCGAGGATGCCCGCCGTGCGGAAGAAGAGCAGAGGCGTCAGGCGGAAGGCATCTTCGAGCACTCCCCTGTTTCGCTGTGGATCGAGGACTTCAGCCGCATTCGCACGTTGATTGAAGACCTTCGCGATCGCGGCATCACCGACTTCCGCACCTTCATGGACGTGCATCCGGAGTTCGTGCAGCAGTGCATGAGCGAGATCAGGGTGATCGACGTCAACCAGGCGACGCTTAATCTCTTCGGTGCAAAAGACCTCCGCGACCTTCTGCAGCGGCTTGGTGAGATCTTTCGTGACGATATGCAAAAGCCGTTTCGCGAACAGCTCATGGAGCTTTGGAACGGCAATCTCTTCCACCACCGCGAGGTGATCAATTACGCGCTCGATGGCTCGGAGCGCCACATCCTGCTGCATTTTTCCGTGTTTCCGGGACATGAGCACGATTGGTCGCGGGTTCAGGTGGCGCTTGCAGACATCACCGCACGCAAGAAGGCGGAAGCCTATCTCGAATATCTCGGCAAGCACGACGTCCTGACAAAGCTCTACAACCGCGCATTTTACGCCGACGAAATCAACCGGCTCGAGCGGAAATCGCTACGGCCGGTCTCGGCCATCGTGATCGACCTCAATGGCCTCAAGGTCACCAATGACCAGCTGGGCCATGATGCGGGCGACGGTCTGCTGCGCCGTTTCGGCGAAATCCTCAATGGCGCGGTGCATGCCCCAAACCACGCCTGCAGGATCGGCGGAGACGAGTTCGCCGTTCTCCTGCCCGGCGCAGACGCGAAATCCGCCGCCACGATGGTGGAGACCATCCTGGAGCTTTTAAGGATCAACAATCAGTTCTACTCCACCGCACCGCTCAGCATGTCCTACGGCGTTGCGACCAGCGAGAACGGTGAGACAATCGAATCCGTCATCAAGCGCGCCGATGCGTTGATGTATGAGTACAAGAGCGCGCATTACGCGACGATCGATCTCGGCACCGGCACGCCAAGAGCCAAAACCCGAACCCGGTAGAGTGCCGGTAGAGGCCATCGGCCTTACGCCAAAAGCGCGCTCGAAAGAAATGGCCGCCCCACCCCGACATGGTTGGTTATCTGCGTGCCAACCGAACCGGGTTCACGCGCAGACGCACGCGGAGACGTGCAAATGGTCGATACGCCATTGACCGATCCGCTTGCCCGCCTAGATCTCCCGGGATGGAGGCACCACCAATGCGCGTTTTGATCGTCGAAGACGAGTTTCTCATAGCATCCCTTCTGGAAGCCATTGTCGAAGAACAAGGCCATGAGCGGCTCGGCCCCGTCTCAACCGTTGAGCAGGCGCTCGCTTATGCACCGCGCGCTGACATTGCCCTCGTCGATTTGGGCCTTGCCGACGGCAATAGCGGACGGTTGCTCGCCCGCCGGCTTGTCGATCGCTTCGGCATACAGGTGATTTTCGTGACGGGCGACGCCAGCTCGCTTCAGGATGGATTTGACGGTGCCATCGCAGTCATACAAAAGCCTTTTCGCGACGACGAGATCGCTTCCGCCCTCGCGGAAGCGCTCGATCGAAGGCGCCGATCGATGTGGCGGGCGAATTCCGGCTGACCGTGATTTCGAGTGTCCTGCCGTCAGCCTGCAAGAGCCAGGCCGCCTTGGCGACCGACGTCCCTTTCGATTTCCCGTATGAGGGTATCGAGAGCCGGGTTTCTTGACTTGCGTGCGCGCCGCACAACATAGGCCAGGGACGGCGGCGGAGGCAGCCGGTCGGTGATGATTTGCATTTCGCCCTGGATATACCGGTCACTCAGCAAAGCGACGCCCATTGTCGCGTTCACGGCGGAAACGATACCAGCGGCACTTGAACACTCAAATACGGTTTCAAGGACAGGACCGTCCCGGCCCATGTCAAACGCCCATTTTCGGTAGAAGCAATCCTCGTCGAATGACAGAAACGGGATGGGTTCATCCTGCCGGATGACCAGTTCCGGATGCTTCACCCAGTGAAGCCGTTCTCTGTAGAGGATGACATCGGCCGGTCGCACTTCATGGTCGAAGACCTGAACAATCGCAGCATCAAGTTCGCCACGCTCCAGCATGGCACGAAGAACAAGGCTCATGCGGACCTTGGTTCGCACCGTAACGTTTGGATGAAGCCGACGGAAGCGGCCAAGAATTCGAGCAAGGTCGCTGCAAGCGGTGTCTTCTGTGAAGCCGAGCAGAAGTCTGCCCGCAAGAGGCGTCTTCGACAGGCTCAGGAGCGCCTCGTCATGCATCATCAGGATGCGTCCGGCATAGTTCAGGAGATCCTCACCCGCAGCCGTGAACATGGATGCACCGGCTTTCCGTCCAAGCAGCTCACAGTCGAGACTGACTTCGAGCCGCTTGATCTTATGGCTGACGGCGGACTGCGACAGGCCCAGCGCGACGGCTGCTTTTGTTATGCCTCCGTGCTGCCTGATTGCGGAGAGCGCCCGCAACGCATCGATTTCCAGTCGGCGACTATTCAGCTCGTTCATGGCCCTGTCCACTTCGGTCTCCGATTGACCCTACCATAAACAGAAACAGATATGACATAGATTACGCGATTGTCATCCCTCTATCGATATTTGTCATGTGCGTTGCTCTCGCTTTCAGCCTAGCAGTGGTCGCGTTCCGCTTAACCGAGGCCCCATGTCTGAAGCCACTTCCGCACCGGTCGATACGAGCCGCCATCCGCTGTTGTGGCCGTTGCTTGCGACACTTCTGATCATCGGATGGAGTTCCGGCTTCGTCGGCATCCGCTACGCGAACCAGGAAGCAAGCGTCATGCTTCTGCTTTTCTGGCGCACATTGCTGTCTGGATTGATACTGCTGCCCTTTGCCTTGTTCATGGGCCCCGGAATATCGATGCGCGCGGTCAGAGATCAGGCGCTGTTCGGCATCATGGCGGTTTTCCTGTATCTGGGGGGCTTCGCGCTGGCCATCGAGCAAAAGGTGCCCACCGGGTTGGTCGCCCTTATCGCCGATCTTCTTCCGCTCGCCATCGCAGCTCTCTCGCAGCCCGTGCTGGGCGAACGGCTGACGGCGAGGCAATGGCAGGGGACCGCGATTGCCGTCGCCGGAGTCCTCATCGTATCCTTCGACAGCCTCAGCTTGGGCACGGCACCCATATGGGCGTACGGGCTGACGGTCGGTTCGATGCTTGTGTTCGCCGCCGCCTCTGTCCTCTACAGACGACACGAGAGGAGCCGGATGCCTGTCTACCAGAGCCTTTGCATCCACACGCTGGTGGGTTCGGTCCTCTTCGGCCTGTGCGCATCGGCGCAAGGCAGTCTCGCTCCGCCGATGACGCGGGACTTCGCGATCGGAATGGTCTGGCTGGTGCTGATCGCGACGTTTCTTGCCTATGCCGTCTACTATACCAGTCTGCGGCTGTTCCCCGTCGCCAAGGTAAGCGCCGCTATCTATCTCAGCCCACCCGTGACGATGATATGGGCATGGCTGTTGTTCTCGGAGCCGTTGACCTTGGGAATGATCGCCGGCCTCCTCGTGACGCTGGTTGGCGTCTGGATGACCTCGCGGGGCTGAACGATGTGATCGGCAACCAATGCATTCGCTGAACGAACGTAACCGGCCGCCTCCCGAGACAGCCGGCACGCGCGTCCGATGCCAACCCCCGGACACGTGGCAACATCGCTCACTCGGCGGTACTCAAATCCGGTATGACGCCCCGGGATGATCGAGCGGCAGGCGGTCACCCGACCGGAAAAGGCGGTCGCGCAAGCTTGAACCGCCGTAACCGGTCTTGTATCGGCCGCGTTCCTGCAGGACCGGGACGACAAGGTCCACGAAATCCTCGTAGCATTCCGGCGTCACGGTGCGGGCGAGGTTGAAACCGTCGATCTCGCCCTCGTCTATCCAGCTCTCCAGTTCGTCGGCGATGATATCGGGCGTCCCCACGAGCAGCGGATATCGCCCGCCGAGCGCAAGCTCCTCCAGCAGCTGGCGTTTGGTCCACTGCTTCTTCTTCGCGAGCTCGGTCGCGGACTGGATGGCATTGGACGTGCCGTATTCGATCGGCTCATCAAGCCCATAGCGCGAAAAATCGATGCCTGTGCTGGCCGCGAAATGTGCAAGGCCCGCTTCCGGACTGGCATGCCGAAGATAATCGCGATGTTTTTCCTGCGCCTCCTCGGGGGTGCGCCCCGGAATGACGGAAATGCCGATGAAGATCTTGATGTCCTCGGGTGCACGGCCAGCCTCGACGGCTTCCGCGCGCAAGGTGCGCGCCGTGGCCCGGGCGGCTTGCCTGTCGGTCGCCGTGATGAAGATGCATTCGGCGTGGCGCGCGGCGAAGCGGCGTCCGCGACCGGAGGTTCCTGCCTGGTAGAGGACTGGCGTGCGCTGGCGCGAGGGTTCCGCAAGGTGATGGCCTTCGACCCGGTAGAACGGCCCGTCGTGCCGGATCGGCGTCACCTTCGAGGGATCGGCATAGAGACGTGCCTGCTTGTCGCCCAGTACCGCGTCATCGCGCCAGCTTCCCTCCCAGAGCTTGTAGAGGACTTCCAGATAATCCTCCGCGCGGTCATAGCGGGTATCGTGCGCCGTCAGCGCATCCTGCCCGACGGCGCGCGCCGCGCTGTCGAGATAGCCGGTCACGATGTTCCAGCCGATGCGACCGTCTGTGAGATGGTCGAGCGTCGAAATCCGCCGGGCGAACGTATAGGGCGGTTCGGCATTGGCGTTCACGGTGATGCCGAAGCCGAGATGCGTCGTAACGGCCGCCATGGCGGAGACGAGCAACAGCGGATCGTTGACGGGAAGCTGGATGGACTCCTTCAATGTCAGGTCGACACCGCCCTGGTAAACATCGTAGACGCCGATGATGTCGGCGATGAAGATGCCGTCGAACAGCCCGCGTTCCAGTGTCCTGGCCAGCGATGTCCAGTAATCGATCCTCTTGTAGTCGACGGAGCGGTCACGCGGATGCGTCCATAGACCATGGTTGATGTGGCCGACACTGTTCATGTTGAACGCGTTGAGAAGAATCTGCTTTTTCATGGGGGTCCGTCAGATCGCGCCGTGGCGCGGCGGGCGTTTGCCGTTGAGATGGAAATTGCCGACCGCCTGGTATTTCCATCGGACCGGATCGTGCAGCGTGTGCGTGCGCACGTTGCGCCAGTACCGGTCGAGATTATCCTCGCTCGCGGTGGCGGACGTGCCGGACAGCTCGAACAGCTTTTCTGCAGCCAGCAGGCCGGCCTTCGTCGTCAGGATCCGCGCCTGCGCGACAGCGATGGACGCATTCGCCACGCTGTCCTCGTCGGGCGCCGCCTGTGCCGCATCGACAAAGCGGCCGGCGCGCTCGACGAGCGCCTCGGCAGCCCGGAGCCGCAGGCGGACATGACCGATCTGATGCAGCGTCAGCGGATCGGCCGAAGCCTTGTCGACGCCCGAATCGAGCCAGGGCCGCGCCCGATCCCGCACGAAGCGCAGCGTCTCCTCGAAGGCGCCGAAGCCGATCCCGAGATCGATCGCCGCATGCATGATCTGCGCGTGCGGACCTATGGTCGTCGGCCGGTCGAACGATGCCTTGAACGGCACGACCCATTCCGGCTCCACCCGCACGCGGCCGAACTTCACGGAGCCGCTGCCCGTGACACGCTGGCCGAAACCGTCCCAATCGTCGATGATCGTCACGCCCGGCGCATCCCGGGGAACGAAGGCGAGATAGGACACCTCCGCCTCGTCTTCCTCCGCAACCACCAGGGTCGGTATCCAGTGGGCGTACAGGGCGCCGGTGCAGTAGAATTTTTCGCCGTCGACAAACCATCCGGCCGGCTCGCGCACAAGCCGCGTGCGGCGCTTGAAATCCCGTGTGCCGACTTCAGCAAGAGCGTTGCCCAGCCTGTCGCCGGCCAGCACCCTGTTGAAGAAGAACTGCTTCTGCGCCTCCGATCCACCGACGCGCAGCACCTCCAGCGCATAGAAATGGTTCTGCGGAATTTGCGCCAGCGAACCGTCTGCGGCTGCGATGATGGCGATGGCCTTGGCAAGGGTCACGGTCGAGATGCCCGCGCCGCCATAAGCCTTGGGCACCGTCGCCCCCCAAAGCCCGCTCGCCGTGTAGCGTTCAAGCTCGTCCCAGGGAAGCCGCCGCTCGGCGTCCCGCACGGCGGCTTCCCGCGCGAAATCGGCAGCCAGGATATGCGCCACCTCCAGCGCATGCGCGTCATCGCGAATGATGTTCGGTGCGGTCTCGGCGGGCAATGCCTGCTGAACCGGTCGTGAAGCCGATGAAGTCATGTCCGTCGCCCTCCTCTCAATTCCACTGGTGGCGGGCGGGGTGGGCGCCGTTGAGGTAATAGTTGCCGAGAAGGTGGTACTTCCACCGAACCGGATCGTGCAGCGTATGGACCCGGGCATTGCGCCAGTGCCGATCGAGACCGTGTGCGGCGCGCGTCGAACTCGACCCGGCGAGATCGAAAAGCGTCTCGCTGGCATCCAGCGCGATTTCCGTGGTCAATATCTTCGCCTCCGCGACCGCGACCGAAGCCTTCGCGCTCGTCTCGGCAGTGACCGGCACGGCGCTCAGCTCGTCCAGCACGCTGGCGGCGTGGTGCAACAGTGCCTGCGCGGCCTGATAGTCCGTTTCCAGCCGGCCGATTTCATGGAGGATCGTCGGATCGTCGGCCGCACGCTCCAGCCCGGAATCCATCCAGGGGCGTGCCCGATCGCGCACGAAGGCGATGGCATCGTCGATCGCGGCGCGCGCGATTCCGGAATCGATCGCCGCCTGTATCAATTGCGAGATCGGTCCCCAGAGTCCCGGCCTGTCGGCCGCCTGCCAGACCGGCAGCACCTGCACCGGTTCCACGGGCACATTGTCAAACTCGACCGTACCGCTGGCCGTGGTGCGCTGACCGAAGGAGGACCAGTCGTCGATGACGGACACGCCCGGCGCGTCGAAGCGCGCCCAGACCTGCACGGCGCGGCCCTCGTCGTCGATCGCCCGGGTCGGAATCCAATGGGCGAACAACGCGCCCGTGGAATAGAAGCGCCGGCCGGTGAGCCGCAGCCCGTCGGCGGTCGCCGTAATGCGCGTCGTCACGTGGCTGATGGCGTTCCGGCCACGCTCTGGGCCGGCATTGCCGATGCGCTCGCCGCGCAGGATATCGGCATAGAAGCGCCGCTTCTGTTCCTCCGAACCGAGGTCGTGCAGCAGGGCAAGCACACCGAAATGGTTCTGGGGTATCTGGCCGGCCGAAGGGTCGGCGGCACACAGGATCTCGAACACCCGCACCAGCGTCACGAAAGAAAGTTCGGGTCCGCCATATGCCTTCGGCACCGTAATGGCGCCAAGTCCGGTCTCGCTGTAGGCCTCGATCTCATCCCAGGGCAGGATGCGCTCGCGATCCCGCAGCAGCGCTTGCGGCCGAAGCTTATCGGCAAGCGCAGTCGCCGCGGCGATCGCCTGCACGTCATTGTCGATCCGTGCGGCGGAAAGGGCCGGCGCCGGACGCCGACCGGCATCGTTGATGTTGCTCTTGCTCATTGTCGTTCCGTTCCGTTTTTCAGCGATCGCGCAGACGGCGCACGGTATAGTCACCGGCGAACTGGACGATCGTCACCATGGCGACGAGCACGATGATCACCGCCACCATGACTGCCGTGTCGAAGCGCTGGTAGCCGTAGCGGATGGCCATGTCGCCGAGCCCTCCGGCACCCACGGCACCCGCCATTGCGGAGGCGCCTATCATGGTGACGACCGTGATGGTGAAGCCGCCGACGATGCCGGGCAGCGCCTCGGGGAGCAGCACATGACGGACGATGTGCCACTTGCGGCAGCCCATCGCCTGCGCCGCCTCGATCAGCCCCTTGTCGACCTCGCGAAGACTGACTTCGGCGATGCGGGCGAAGAATGGCGTCGCGCTGATCGAAAGCGGCACGATCGCGGCCCACACCCCGATCGTCGTGCCCGTAAGGAAGCGCGTGAACGGCAGGAGTGCGACGAGCAGCACGATGAACGGCGTCGCCCGGAACCCGTTGACGACGGCTGCCACGGCGCGGTTGAGCCGCGGCGCCTCATAAAACCCGCCCGGAGATGAGACGACGAGGAAAACGGCGATCGGTATGCCGACAAGCAGCGCAATCAACGCCGAGGCGCCCACCATCTGCACCGTATCGAGGAAGGCGGCCCAGAGGCGGTTATACATCGCTGGCGACATAGCCCACCACCCTTGCGCTGCCGACATGCCCTTTCAGGGCGTCGAGGTCTTGTTCGGAAATTCCACGCGCGGCAACGAGGAGCGTGCCCTGCGCGTGTCCCTGGATGCGATCGATCGTGCCGTGCAGGAGCCGGAGCGACGTGCCGAGCGTGGCGGCAAGCCGGGCGAGGTCGGGATCGCCGCCTTGCGCGCCGGTATAGTGCAACTCGATGATGGTTTCTCCGCCGGCGACGGGGCGCGGCGCGAGGCGTGCGGCAAGATCTTCCGGAAGATCGCGGCTAAGCGGCCGCAGAAGCGCACGCGTGGCGTCGTGCTTCGGATCGCCGAAAACCTGCCAGACAGGTCCCTCCTCCGCAATACGCCCCTGCTCCAGGACGAGGACGTTCTCGCAAACCTCGCGGATGACGCTCATCTCGTGCGTGATGAGGATGATGGTCAGTCCGAGGCTGCGGTTGATGTCCCTGAGAAGCCTGAGGATCGACAGGGTCGTCTCGGGATCCAGCGCGGAAGTCGCCTCGTCGCAGAGCAGGATTTCCGGTTTGTGCACCAGGGCCCGGGCGATGCCGACCCGCTGCTTCTGCCCGCCGGAAAGACGCGACGGATAAACGTCGTGCTTGCCTTCAAGGCCGACAAGCGCCAGCACCTCATCCACCCGCTGGTCTATCCGGCGACGCGGCAGACCGGCCACGACCAGAGGCAGCGCTACGTTTTCCCGAACCGTTTTCGCCGACAGCAGGTTGAAATGCTGGAAGATCATTCCGATGCGTCGGCGCAATTGCACGAGCGCGTTCTCATCGAAGCGGCCGATGTCCTGCCCGTCCACGATGACACGGCCTGACGTCGGTTCCTCGAGCCGGTTGATGGTGCGAAGCAGGCTGGATTTGCCCGCGCCGCTTCGACCGATGATGCCGTAGATGCGGCCCGTCGGGATTTCGAGGTCGATCTCCTCCAGCGCGCGTACGGCGCCGGCCGCCGAATGGTACGTCTTGTCGAGGCGCTCGAAACGCACGGCTCCGGGGCCGGCCGGCGAGATCGCCCTCGCCCGAGCCTGCACCGTGTTCGCGACCGCATCGACTGGCAGAGGCGCCGCCATCGTCCCGAGCATCAGTGCTGCCATGACAATGTGTAGAGCTTGTCGTTACCGTGGTAGGCCTCGGCGATCGTCTTCTTCACGGCCGGTGAATTCTGATAGAGTTCGACCACCTTCTTGAGGGCGGGCTCGTCCTTGCGGTCTTCCTTGACGGTGAAGATGATGGAGAAACGCCGGTCGTCGATGCCGGAATAGATGAGACCCGAGCCGGGATCGAAAAGGCCGGATGCCGCGATGAAATGCGGATAGCCGAGCGCGAGATCGACGTCGGCGGTGATGCGGGCGAGCTGCGGCCCCTCGACCTCCGTGAATTCGAGATTGCGCGGATTCTCGGTGATGTCGTCAAGCGTTCCGGTAAAGCCGACGCCTTCCTTCAGCTTGATGAGCCCGGCCCGCTCCAGAAGCAGGAGACCGCGGCCCTGATTGACCGGATCGTTGGCAATCGCGACCTTGCCGCCCTCTGGTATCTCGTCGAAACTCTTGTGCTTGAGCGAATAGAGACCGATATTCGCCAATATGCCGACGCCGATGTCCGTCAGCTTGTAACCCCTGTCGGCAATGGCGTTGTCGAGAAAAGGCCGGTGCTGAAAGTAGTTGAGATCGATGTCGCCGGCGTCCAGCGCCACGTTCGGCGTGGTCCAGTCGGTGAACTCGACGGCTTCGATGTCGATGCCCGCCTCCTTCGCCTCCGGCACCAGGGCGGCGATCGAGTCGGCATAAGCACCCGGCACGACGCCGATCTTGACCGTTTCGGCCTGTGCCGCCGTCGCAAGCGATATCGCCGTGGCTGCCAGAAGGCCCATCATGCGCAATTTCATATCATCATCCTTTTTAAGCACCGTTGCGGTTGCGGTCAGTTGACCGGCTGCCCCTGCGTCCAGGGCAGGCTGTAGAGCTTGTCGTTTTCGGCGAACGACTTGTGGATCTGCGCCTTCACGGCATCGGAATTCTGGTAGATTTCGACAAAGCGGCGCACGAGCGCGGAGTCCGCGTTGTTTTCACGCGTCACGAACCGGATCGCGTAATCGGTGTCGTCGATCCCGGAATAGAGCAGCGCCTGACCGGCGATGTCCGCAAGCCCCGCATTGACATAGTGCGCCGGATACCCCTGCGCGAGATCGACGTCCTCAAGCGCGCGGACGAGCTGCGGCCCCTCGATCTCGACGAACTGCAGCTCTCGCTTGTTCTCGACAATGTCGTCGATCGTGGGGCGCGCGCCGACACCCTCGCGCAACTTGATGAGGCCGGCACGCTCGATGAGAAGCAGGCCGCGCCCCTGGTTGACGGGATCGTTCGCCACGCCGACACGCGCACCTTGCGGCACCTCGCCGAACGACTTGTACTTGGAGGAATAGAGACCAAGATTCGGCAGAAGCCCGACGGCGACGGACTTCAGCTTGAAACCGGTCTCCGAGACTGCGTTGTTAAGAAAGGCCTGGTGCTGGAAGTAGTTCACGTCGAGGTCGCCGGCATCGAGCGCCACATTCGGCGTCGCCCAGTCCGTGAACTCGATGACCTTGACATCGATGCCTTGTTCGCGGGCTTCGGCCGCCGCCACCTCTACGGAATCGGCAAGCGATCCGGGTGTTACGCCCACCTTCAGCGTGTCTGCGAATACGGCCGTCGCCATGAGCGAAACGGCGACAGCCGTCCCCGCCAGTGCCCGGAAGGTTCCCAACAGCCGATTTCGCATTACAATCTCCAAACGACGCCCGATATACGCAGGAGAATAGTCGATAATTTCTATACACAAAGGAGGAAATTATCTTTATGGCGACGGTCTCTGGAATTTTGTTCTCAAACGCCGTGTCGGCGGTCGCCGGTGCCGGGCGATCGAGCGAAGATCGATGAAGACAGGGAGATCGATCGACTGCATCGTCTGGATGGCGTTGCCCCCATAGATCGGACGCCTTAACGCGAACCTTCACGTTGTAGTCAACGAGGGCAACTCCTCTCGGGTTCGTTACATGCGGCCGCGCAACGCTTCCGGATCGTAGGGCGATTCTGCGATCACTCGTGCCTTGCGCCACTCACCGAGGATAGGCACTTGCAGCTCCGTTCCAGGCGTGCCGAGCGCGACCGGGAGCAGCGCGAAAGCGATGTCGTGGCCGAGCGTGTAGGCGTAGCTGCCGGAGGTGATGCGCCCGACGAGCTTGCCGTCATGATAGACACCCTCGTGAATGAGCGAGCTTGCCCCGTCCGTGTCGATGGCGATGGTCACCGAACGCTGCTTGACACCTTCCTCTCGCTGGCGCACCAGCGCCGCCTTGCCGATGAAGTCGCCCTTGTCGGGCCGGATGAAGCGGTCGAGGCCGCTTTCCCAGGCCGTCAGCTCCGGGTTCATGTCGCGATACATGGCACGGTAGGACTTTTCGAGGCGCAGCGATTCCAGCGCGTCGTAGCCGACGAGGCGCAGGCCGTGTGGCGCCCCCGCGGCAAGGATCGCCTGCAACAGCTGACGCTGGTAGGGCAGTGGATGGTAGAGTTCCCACCCCAATTCGCCCTCATAGTTGACGCGCAGCATGCGCACGTCCGTCGCAAGGCCGACCGTACCGGACCTGACGCCGAACCATGGGAACGCGTCATTGGAGAGGTCCATCTCGGTCAGTCCCTGCAGCACCTCGCGCGCCTTGGGACCGACGACGGTGAAGCAGCCGCGCTCATTGGTGACGTTGCGAAGCTGAACGCTGTCATTCTTCGGCAGGAGCTTCGAGAGATCGTCGAAGTTCCAGCGTTCGGCGCGTGGTGTGGAGATGAGATAGAAGCTGCCGTCCTCAAGGCGCGCCACGACGTATTCGGCCTGCACGCCACCGTTCTTCGTAAGGTGGTGGCTGAGATTGACACGGCCGGCTTTCGGCAGGCGGTTGGCAAGGATACCGTCGAGCCAGGCTTCGGCGCGGGGGCCGGAGACCTCGAACTTCGTCATCGGCGTCATTTCGACGAGGCCGACCGCCTCACGCACCGCCCGCACCTCTTCGGCCACGTAATGGCCCTTCTGCGTCCAGCGCCAGCTGTACTGGTCTTTGGCTTCCACACCATCGGGCGCAAACCAGTTCGGCACTTCCCAACCGTTCAGCACCCCCCAGACGGCGCCGCGCTGCGACAGGATATCATAGGAGGGCGCGGTTTTCTGCGGACGGGCAGCGGGCATATCCTGGCCGGGATAGTGTAGCTCGGCATGGGTGCCCCAGCTTTCGCGCACCTTTTGACGCGTCCATTCCTTGTTGGCATAGGTGCCGAAGCGACGCGGATCGAGCTCGGACGTGTCGAGACTGTTTGCGCCCTCGACAATGCGTTCGGAAAGATAGTAGCCAATCGCACCGCCCCAGAGGATACCGCCGGGCACACCTTCGGCGATCCAGACATTTTCGAGCCCCCAGGCGGGTCCGACCAGCGGCAGCTCGTCCGCAGTCATCTGGAAGGGGCCACGGACATTCGCCTTGATGCCGACGCGACCGAGCGCCGGCACCATTTCCATGGCCGCCCCCCAGTTCCAGGCCACCGCGTCGAAATCCTCCTCTACAAGATCGGCACCGAACCACTCAGGCACGCCGTTTTCGGCAAAAAGCTTCAGGTGCTCGGTCTTTTCGTACGGACCGAACATCAGTCCGTCCCCCTCTTCCCGCAGATAGCCCTCGAAACCTTCATCTCGCAGGATCGGCATTTCCGGCAGCCCCTGGCGCTTGCGCTCAATGATCTCCGGCACCGCATCGGTAATCCAGTATTGATGCAGGATGGGGATTGCCGGGATGTCGAGGCCGAGCATGGCACCGGTCTGACGGGCATAGTTGCCGGTCGCCGAAATAATGTGCTCGCAGATGATCTCGCCATTGTTGGTGACGATTTTCCATTCACCGCCGGCAAGCCGCTCAAAACCCCTCACCTCGGTATTGAGATAGATCTTCGCGCCACGGTCGCGCGCACCCTTGGCCATGGCCTGCGTGACGTCGGCGGGCGCGATGTGCCCGTCATCGGGATGGTAAAGCGCCGCCAGCATGTCCTTGTTGTTTTCCAAGAGCGGCCAAAGCTCGCGCGCTTCTTGCGGCGTTACCAGTTCGGCACGAATGCCCTGCACGGCGGCAACGCTCATGTAGCTCTTGTACTCGTCCAGACGGTCCCGCGTGTTTGCAATGCGCAACTGGCCGCATTTGTGCCAGCCGACATGCTGGCCGGTTTCCGCCTCCAGGCCCTCATAGATCTCGATGGTCTTGGCGATCATCCGTCCGATATTGATGCTGCGCGCATAGGAGGGAATGAGGCCGGCGGCGTGCCAGGTCGAACCGGCGGTCAGTTGCGTGCGCTCGAGAAGCGCGACATCCGTCCAGCCACGTTTGGCAAGACCGTAGAGGATGGCAGCGCCAACGCAGCCACCGCCGATGACGACGGCGCGAGCATGAGTTTGCATGGAGAGTCCCTCGAATGAATTTTCACCAGCCTACAAACCGCCTCCAGGCCTGTAATCTTGCTAAAAATTCTTGAGGGGCATAACCTCAGATTATGCACAGGCTCCGCTCGCTCGTTCCGTCCGCCAACTACCTCTTCTGCTTCGAGGCCGCAGCCCGACGGCGCAGCTTCACCGCCGCCGCGCAGGAGTTGAATGTCAGCCAGCCAGCGGTCAGCAAGACGATCCGCCTGCTGGAAGAGGCGACGGGACTGAAGCTCTTTCGCCGCGATCACACCCGGCTGGAACTGACGGCGGAGGGACAACGGCTTTACAAGGAAACGCAAGAGGCGTTCGACCATCTGCACATGGTAATCTCGTCGCTGCAGAAGAAGCACTCGAATGATGTGGTGCGCGTTTCCTTCTCCGCGTCCTTCGTGCAGCTGTGGCTTCTCCCGCGATTGAAGGACTTCAAGGCCAAGCACCCCGATGTGTCGCTGCGCATCGAGGAAAGCAGCCGCGACGACCAGGACCTGGTGGAAGAGGATATCGATCTTTCCGCACGCCTCGGCAACGGCAAATGGCCGGGCATCCACTCCTGGCGTTTTGTGACGGAAGAAGTCATGCCGGTGTGCAGCCCCGACTATCTACGGGAGCACGGGCCGATCCACGAGCCGGCGGATCTCCTCCGGCATGCGCTGCTCAATTTCGAGGAAAGGCACCGCACCCGTCTTGGCTGGCGCGAATGGCTGGAGCGCCATGCCGTCCCGGTTGCCCGGCTGAAACAGGATTTCGTCTTCACCGATGCGCTTGGCTCCATCGAAGCGGCTGTGCTTGGCCAGGGCATCGCACTTGGCTGGAAGCACCTCATCCACGACCATGTACAAGCCGGACGGCTGGTCCTTCCCCTTCGGGAATCCTATCGGTCCGGACAAGCGGTCCACATCATCATGCCGGCGCAACGCCCACCAAAGCGCGGGGCTGAACTTTTCCGTGATTGGCTGATCGAGCAGGACGCTGACGGCGCGGCCTAGAAGGAGAGCCGTGATCGAGCCGCATAACCGGTTCTGCATCCGCCTCAAGCTCGCTTGCTACATGGCGCCCGTATACGCGCGGCGCGCGATGCTTTGCTGCACGTAATTGATCATGGTGATGAAATCGAAGATCGGTCGACCGGTCGCCGCTTGCACGGCGTGGGCATAGGGGGGCAGATCGCTGCATTCAAGCAGAATGGAGCGCACATCGGGATTGTCCGCAACGAGGCACCGGGCCACCTCCGTCACCTCCCGCTCGATGGCTGCGGAATCCAGCGTTCCACGCTCTTCCAGAATGGCCTCGCGAAACTCCGTCTGCCCCTCCATGCCGGCAACGGCGAGGGGAACGTGATCGGCGACGTTGCAGGCGGCAAAGTGGCGCGGCGTCAATCGCGTGGCGTTCGCGGTGATGACGCCGACCCGCCCACCGCACAGAGCATGCATGAACGGAATCTGCATAAGGCTCGAAAGGAAGACAGGGACGTCGACCGCAGCGGCGACTTCCTCCTGAAAATAGGCCATGAAGCCGCAAGCACCCGTGATTGCCTTGACGCCCCGGTTCTGCAACTCGACGGCGGCCTCGATGAAGACATCCTTCAAGGCGGGATCGCGCTGGTTCAGCAGGCGGTCGATCGAGGCGCCCCTCACCTCCTGGAAGCGAACGGGATAATCATAGGTCGTCGCATTGCCGACATTGCCGGGGATGCAGGGATAGGCGGCATCAAGGATCAGGATGCCAATCTGCTCACCATACCACGACTGCGTCTTACGCGTGACCGTATAGACAGTCATCGTTGTTCTCTCCGATTCCATGTCAGGGGAATGCGGGGGAGGTCCCTCTCCCGCTTGGTCGTTACTCGACGAGACGCGGTGCGCCGGTATCGGCGGCCGTGCCATCCAAGCCGTAGGACTTGAGAATGGTGACGATCGTGCCATCAGCATGCATTTCGGCAATCGCGGCATCGAGCGCGACGCCGAATTCCTTGGCGTTCAGCGAATAGGGGAAGGCTGCCTGAGCGGCTTCCTTGGTGGCCTTCACACGCTGGTCCGGAGCCGCGACATTGACCTTCACGTCGCCAAGCGCGCCCTTCTGTTCCGCGACGACGCCGGTCGAATAGCCGTCGACCGCGACATCGATGCGGCCCGACGAAAGATCCTGCTGCATGTTGACGGAGTTCGGATAGAGCTTCAGCGAACCGCCGAGCATCGCCTTCAGGTCTGCGACCCAGAGATAACCCTGCACCGTACCAACCTGCTTGCCTTCGAGGTCGGAAACGTTCTTGAAGCCTTCCTTGGAATAGATGCCCATCTGGTCGGTGTAGAGCGGGGCGGAAAGGCTCATCACCTTCGCGCGTTCGGCCGTGCGGTACCAGTCTCCGGTCGCGATATCGGCTTGACCGGAAAGGACATACTGGATAGCCGCCGCCGGATCGACCGCGACAGCCTTGACCTTCAGGCATTCGCGCTTGGCGAATTCTGCGGCGATATCGCCGTCGATACCTTTCATGTTGCCGCTGTCATCGACGAAGGAATGCGGAACATAGGTGGTGACCGCAACGGTCAGCGTGCCCGCCTCGATCGTGGTGAACTGGTGCTTCGGCGTGCACTCCTGGGCGGATGCAACCCCGGCCGTCAGGGCCAGACCGGCAATGCCGGCAAGGAGGAACTGCGTGGTGGTGATTGTCTTCGGCATGCAGGTATCCTTTCAGCTTGGTTTCAACGTTGCGCGTAGAGGCCGGCGCGCTTTTCGACGTGGCTGACGAGAAGTGCGGCGGGAATGGAGATGGCGGCATAGAGCACACCCGCGGCGAGAAGCGCGGGGAAGTAGCGGAAGGTCGTCGACCCTATCTCGTAGGCCCGGCTCACCAGCTCCGGTAGCGCGATGGTGAAGCAGAGCGAAGTGCCCTGAAAGATCAGGATGGAGAAACCGAGCAGCGCCGGAAGTGCCACCCGAAGACCCTGCGGCAGAAGCACGTAGCGCAGCTCATCGAACCGGTTGAGGCCGAGTGCTTCGGCCGCCTCCCGCTGACCATGCGCGACGGACTGAAGGCTGGCGCGAATGATTTCGCTGGTATAGGCGCCGGTGTTCCAGGCAAGGGCGATGATCGCGGCCGAGAAGGAGCCGAGCGTCAACCCCGTCGTCGGCAGGCCGAAATAAATGAATTGCAGAAGCACCAGCGCCGGCGCGCCACGGCCGATCTCCACAAGGAAAAGACTGATAACTTGCAGCCAGCGGCTCCTGGCGAGAACCCCCAATGCGAGGAGAAGGCCCAAAGGAATGCCGATCAGCAAGCTGAAGGCCGTTACCTGGAGGCTGATGGAGAGACCGCCGAGAAGGTCGGGTAGCCAGGCGGAGATTTCGTCTTGGGTCGGAAACATCAGCGTGCCACCTTTGCCCGGAGGTAACCGTCGGCGACGCGCGAGAGCCAGGAGATCGGCAGGCTCAGGAGCACGTAGAAGAGACCGACCAGCGCAAAGACTTCAAGGCCTCGGAACGTCAGCTGGGAGAGCTGATTGCCCTGATAGGCAAGTTCCGCCACGCCGATGGTCGAGGCGACCGCGGTCTCCTTCATCAGCCCTATCAGGTAGCTCGCCGCCGATGGCAGCGCGACGCGGAAGGCTTGGGGCGCGACGATATCGCGGAAGGTCGACCAGCGGCCGAGATCGAGCGCCGCCGCGGCCTCCCACTGACCGAAATGGATGGAAGCGACCGCGCCTCGATAGATTTCCGCCAGGTTCGCCGCTGCGATCAGCCCGAGGCCCATCAGGGCGGCGTTGAACGGGCTGATCGGCATCACGCCCATACCAAGGCCAAAGAAGATGATGAAGAGCCAGAGGATCGGCGGGATGGCGCGCACGATCTGGATAACGGACATGGCCATGAAGCGGAGCAGCCAGAGGCGGCTGCGCCGCGCCGCAAGCAGCGGGACACCAAGCACGGCGCCAATGAAAAAGGCACCGGCCGTGAGTGCGACCGTCCAGGTCAAGCCGCGCAGGAGCGGCAGAAGGTCCGCCGCGTTCATCGGTCGTGTACCGCGCGAAGGAAGCGTTTGGTCCGCTCCTGCTGCGGATTGCGCATGATTTCCTTGGATGGTCCCTTCTCGACGATATGCCCATCGGCCATGATCATGACGGTGTCGGAAACGTTCTCGGCGAACCCCATTTCATGCGTGACGACGATCATCGTCATACCGGTTTCGGCAAGTTCCCGCATGACGGCGAGAACCTCCAGGCCAAGTTCGGGATCAAGCGCCGAAGTCGGCTCGTCGAAAAGCATGATCTCGGGGTCGAGGGCGAGAGACCGTGCAATGGCAATGCGCTGCTGCTGGCCACCCGAACAACGGACCGGGAACTGTGTCGCCTTGTCTGCAAGCCCTACCCGCTTGAGGAGTTGCATGGACCGCTCCTCCGCCTCTGCACGACCGCGACCAAGCACCCGTTCCTGCGCAAGGCTGACATTGCGCAGAACCGACATGTGCGGGAAGAGGTTGAAGGACTGAAACACCATGCCGACCCGTCGACGCAGGCCGGAGAGTTCCGCCCGCGCAACCGGACGAGCAGCGTCGATCGTCATCGAGCCGATCGTGATGGTCCCGCCATCCGGCGGCTCAAGATAGTTTATACAGCGCAGCAGGGTGCTTTTTCCGGAGCCGCTCGGCCCGATGATAGCAAGCACCTCGCCGGACCGCACATCGAGATCGATGCCGTCGAGAACCGTGTGGCTGCCGTAGTGCTTGCTGAGGGTTTTCAGGCGGATGAGGGCGTCGGTCGAAGCTGGCATCATTGCGGGCTGTACCCCGCCACGCTGCCAATCGTCGTCCGGCAAACAAAGGATGGCGCCATCCATATCATCGTGACCCCCAATAGATCAGCACCCCGCGCGCCGCCTCTGCGGGCCGGTTATCGCCTGCGCTGCCTGGTTGTGATTGGCCGTCGGATTTCCGCTTGAGGCCGTGTTCCCGTCTTTATTATGAGGATGGTAGCATTCTGCCGTATGCTGAGCAGGGCGAAAAAATTGCTGCCCCACCAAACTTGAGGTTATGCCAACTCTGAGGGGGCGCGAAATCACACCCCTCTTCATGTTGTGGAGAGAAGAACGTTATCGCACGGAGCACAACGTCTCCGGACCGCGCTAACGCAGTGCCACCTCGGCCCCGTCATGATTGAGCGCCGCGTCGAATAGCGTTTTTCCGGGGCCACCGAGCCATTCTTCGAGCGAAGCAAGACGGCCGAATTCGCGCGCGAGCCCTGTCAAGTCGGCCGCTCCGGCGAGCAGGCCGCTATCCTGAAGCTCGGCTAAACGGCGAAGGAAAGGATTGGCCGCAAGCAATTCATCCGGAAAACGCTTGTAGATGATCGGTCGACCCGCTGCCTTTGTGAACGCATCTTGCAAGTCCTTGCCGGTAACAGACGCACCGGCCAACTCGATAACTTTGCCGCAATAGCGATCCGGAGCCATCAGGATTTCGGCATTGATGCGGCCTAAATCGGCGAGAGCAATCATCTGCATGGATTGGTCCGGTCTCATGAAGAAGGTGAACCTGCCTCGAGGCAGTCCCATGCCGGGCAGCAGCAGCATCTCCATGAAGGAGCGAAGGCGCGAACCAACCTCTTTGGCTCGCTGTTTTCGCAGACTTCCCGATAGAATCAGCCGACCGGCTGGCCGCTTGCGCCCGCCTCTCAAAAAATCGTTCTACCCACTTGGCAAAGAGCTCCACAGGCATGCAAGATGGCCGTGGAGATCTTGTCAGAAGGGAAGCGCGCATGTCCAGAGACCTCGATCAACTCAGCCGGCTTCTTCTCGGCGGGCGGCTGAACCGACGGGATTTTCTCGGACGTGCCGCAGCGCTCGGCCTGTCGGCGGCGGCTGCGAACACGATGCTCGCGCGCGCCGCTGCGGCCCAGTCTCCCGTAAAGGGCGGGGTATTGCGGGCCGGGATGGTCGGCGGTGCGGCAACCGACAGCCTCGACCCCGCGACATGGGCAAGCCAGGTGCCGTATACGCTCGGGCGCTGTTGGGGCGAACAGCTGCTCGAGATCTCGCCGGCCGGCGAGATCGAGTACCGCCTGGCGGAAGCCTACGAGGCCTCGCGCGATGCCAGGACCTGGACGTTCAAGATCCGCCAGGACGTCACCTTCCACAATGGCAAGGTCCTGACACCCGAAGACATCGTCGCGACTTTCGAGCGCCACGCGGATAAGAACTCCAAATCGGCAGCGCTGCCCTTTGTCTCCGCATTCGAGACGGTGAAGGCCGACGGGCGCAACATCGTTATTACGCTGAAAGAGCCCAATGCCGACCTGCCCTACGTGGTCGGTGATTATCACCTGATGATCCAGCCGAATGGCGGCAAGGACGACCCGACGGCAGCGATCGGCACCGGCCCCTACAAGATCGTCGTCAACGAGCCGGGCGTGCGCCATGTCGGCGAAAAGCACGAAGGCTACTGGGGCAGCGATGTGCGCGGCCACGCCGACAGCATCGAAATCATCGTGATGAACGATTCAACCGCGCGCACAGCCGCCCTGCAAGGCGGCCAGATCGACATGATCAACCGGGTCGAGCCCAAGGTCGTGGAGCTCGTGGAGCGCGTGCCGGGCGTCACGATCCGCAACGTGCCGGGCAAGGGTCATTACGTGATGATTGCCCATTGCGACACCGCCCCCTTCGATAACAACGACTTGCGGCTGGCCTTGAAGTACGCCGTCGATCGTGAGGAGATGGTCGAGAAGATCCTCGGCGGCTACGGCACGGTCGGCAACGACACGCCAATGATCAAAGGCTACCCGCTGTTCGACGATGATATCGAACAGCGGGTGTTCGATCCGGAAAAGGCCGCGGAGCACTACAAGAAATCCGGCCACAGCGGGTCCATCCTTTTGCGCACGTCGGAGGTCGCCTTTCCCGGTGCGGTGGACGCCGCCCAGCTCTTCCAGCAGAGCGCCGCCAAGTGCGGCATCACGCTCGAGATCAAGCGCGAGCCGGGCGACGGCTATTGGTCGGATGTGTGGAACAAGCAGCCGTTCTCGATGTCCTACTGGACCGGACGCCCCACGCAGGATCAAGTGTATTCTCTCGCCTATCTCTCCGGCGCGGAATGGAACGACACAAGGTTCTTCCGGGAGGACTTCGACAAGCTGATCATTGGCGCACGCGCCGAACTCGATACCGACAAGCGCAAGGCTCTGTACCGCCAGGCAGCCGTCATCCTGCGCGACCAGGGAGGCGTGATCGTCCCCATGTTCAACAACTATATCGATGCGACGACCCCGCGCGTCGGCGGCTGGATCGACGATCCGAACGGCGAGCTCATGGGTGGACATGCGCTGACAAAATGCTGGGTGGTCTCCTAGGCATTGACGACGTCGCGCGGCCCTTCGTCCAAGCGGCGGCGTCGTGCGCAGGAAGTCAGGTCAAGCGAAAGCAGAGCGCACCATCTCAGCGGACCTTGTATTTCTGGACCGCATCGTAGAGCGAGGCGCCACTGTCCATGAACGCCTGCATCTCCTTTTCGATGCCGAGGAGTTCGGCCGACTTGCGGGCGATGTCCCCGGCATGTTCCGGCGGAATGACGAGCACGCCGTCGCGGTCGCCCAGAATGATGTCGTCGGGCCGCACATAGACGCCGCCGCAGATGACAGGCCCGTTGGCCACCGTGGTGGCGAAGCGGTGTTGTCCGGCGCGCACGGAGGTTCCCTGGGCAAAGACCGTCAGTCCATAACCTTCCATCTCTTCGACATCACGCAAGGCGCCATCGGTGACCAGGCCGACGGCGCCGAGGTGGCTGGCGCGGTGGGCCATGTTGCCACCCCAGTTGGCGTGGGATGCGATCCCCTGCGTCGCGATCACCATCACCGTGCCCGGCTTGCAGCCGTCGATGACCTGCTGGATCGCGAAGGCATAGTCCTTCGCCAATTCGGCCTGACCTGCATTGGCGGTGATCGGCGTGCGGCCGACAGTGCGGGCGCGGCCGAGAATGCGCCGTCCCGAAACCAGCCGGACGGTCGGATCCAGCGCGCTGTCCTTCAGGCCGAGCGAAAACATGGCATCCGAAACGGTGGCCGGCTGGAAAGCATCGAAGGCAAGGGCCAAAGGATCGGCAGAAAGGACATGAGAGGCAGGCGCGACCATGGTGGCTCCTGGAGAATGATGGGTTTCGTCAAGCCTTCGTGTCGCGCAGCCGAGACACGAAGGGTGGAGGGGTAAAGGCCTGGACGGGCGGCAGCGGCGCATCGAACCGCTCCACCTGGACGAGGCAGGATTGTGCACTCGGCCCCTGGGCGAGACGCGATGTGCCGACATCCGCCGTCAGGACGTTGGGATTGCCGTGGATTTCCAAGGGTTGTGGATCGTCGGCGGCGGCCGGTAAGGGGTCATACCAGGCGCCGGTGGCGAGCTGGACGACACCAGGCAGAAGATCGTCGCTTGTCTCTACAGCAGCCAAGCAGGCGCCACGATCGTTAAAGACCTTCACCACGTCGCCATCGGCAAGCCCCCGTGCGGCCGCATCGTCGGGATGCATGCGCATCACCTCGCGGTCATGCACCTTGCCGCTCCGCGAATGGGCCGCGACATCATACTGGCTGTGCAGCCGGCGTTTGGGCTGGTTGGAGAGAAGATGGAGCGGGTAGCGGGCGGCCAGCGGCGCCCCCAGCCATTCCCTTGGCGCAAGCCACGCCGGATGCCCCGGGCAATCGTCATATCCGAAGCCGGCGACCGTCTCGGAGTAGAGCTCGATCTTGCCGGACGGGGTGTCCAGCGCATGCTTTTCCGGATCGTCGCGGAAGGCGCCGAGCAGATCCGTCTGTTCCGCCGGCGGAGGCGGCGGCAGGAGGGCGACGCCTTGCGACCAGAAGCGTTCGAATTCCGGCAGTTCATGACCGATACCGGCCGCCATCTGCCGGGCGTTGGAATACATGTGCCGGAGCCAGGATTCGATATCCCGCCCACCGGTGAACGCATCGCGTGCACCGAGCCGATCGGCCAGGCCCGCGAAGATCGCGTGGTCATCCCGCGCTTCGCCGGCCGGAACAAGGCTTGCATGGGAGGCTGCGATGAACAGATCGCGCGCCGAGCAGGCGATATCGTTGCGCTCGAGCGTCGTCGTCGCCGGAAACACAATGTCCGCATGGCGCGCAAGCGGGTTCCACCAGCTGTCGTTGATGATGACGGTCTCCGGCTTCTGCCAGGCACGGCGGAGCCGGTTGAGGTCCTGGTGATGGTGGAAGGGGTTTCCGCCCGCCCAGTAGATGAGCTTCAGGTCCGGATAGACCCGGCTCTCGCCGTTGAAATCGTAGCCCTCGCCGGGATGCAGGAGCGCATCGGCGATACGTGCAACGGGGATATAATCGGAGACCGCGTTCGTGCCTTGCGGCAGGGAGGGCCATTTGACGTCCGGTATCGCATTGCCGATACCGTTGGCGCAGGCGTAACCGAACCCGAAACCCCCGCCCGGCAGACCGATCTGCCCGAGCATTGCGGCGAGCGCGACGCTTGCCCAATAGGGCTGCTCACCGAAATCCGCGCGTTGCAAGGACCATGACATCATGAGGAAGCTGCGCGTACCGGCCATCGCAAGAGCGAGGCCCCGGATGGTCTCGCCGGGTACCCCGCAGATGTCGGCGGCCCATTGCGGCGTCTTCGGCAGTCCGTCCACGGCACCGGTCACATAGGCCGCGAGCTTGTCGTAGCCGACCGTATAGCGCGACAGGAAGTCGAGATCGGCACGTCCCTCGGCGATGAGAACCTGCATCATCGCCAGCAGCATGGCCGTGTCGGTTCCCGGGCGGATAGGAAGCCATTCGACATTATCGCCCGCCGTATCGTCCCTGATCGGCGAAACGGAGACGACCCGCACGCCATTGGCGGCGGAAAGCTCCATCGCCTCACGAACGATATGCGACGCCACGCCGCCGGAGCCGACCTGCGCATTGCGCAGCGGGGCGCCGCCGAACATCACGACGATCTTCGCGTGTAAGACGAGCCGCTCCCATGACGTGTGGCCGTCGATCAGGCCCTTCCGGCTCCCGATGACATGCGGAAGGATCATGTCCGCGGCGGCGAAGCTGTAGTTCTGCACCGACCGCGTATAGCCGCCGATGCTGTTGAGGAAACGATGCACCTGGCTCTGCGCGTGGTGGAACCGTCCGGCCGAACTCCAGCCGTAGGAACCGCCATAAATGCCCTTGTTGCCGAAGGTACGGCGTACGTAATCCAGCTCGGCGGCCGCGAGGTCGAGCGCCTCGTCCCAGGGCAGCTCGACGAAGGGCTCATAGCCCCTGCCCGCGCCATCGCCGGCACCGCGGCGTCCTGCCTCGCGCGCCTGGAGGAACGACTGCCGCACCGCCGGCCTCAGGATGCGCGACGGCGCGGAGTGGGCCTCGACCAGCCCCTCTGCAAGCGGCACGGGATCCTTGTCCAGCTCGAAGGGATCGAGGCGCGCGATCGTGCCATCGACCATCTTCGGCCGGTAGAGACCCCAATGGGTCGCGATCGTCTGCCGCTCGGGCGTTGGCAACATGAGGCTCTGCTCCTGTTCAGGTGAGATCAACTGCCTTCGGTTTGCGTGATCGGGCCGATGAAGAAGTCTTTCCAGGACGCGGGAACATCCTTCAGGTCTCCAAGCTCGCTCATGACATTCGCCACCTTCATGAGGCCGTTCGGCACGGTGGCATAATCATCATTGCTCGCCGCGATGACAGCGCGCAACTCGTCAAACGACAGAGGCGTCTTTTCCGCGGCGGAATACAGTTTGGTCGCCTGTGCGGGATCCTCAAGGATAATCTTGTTGGCACGGTTCAGGGTCTCGATGATCACGGCCGGAACATCGGGGTGCGCCGTGTAAACAGGCTCGATGGCGCCGAGGAAAGCATTGGTGGTCGCCGGATCGGCGAAGTCGCGCGAGGTCGCCAGAAGGTGAACCCGCGGCGATTTCGCAACGAATTCCGAATAAGGGGAAATCCCCATATAGACCTGGATGGCATCCGACCGCGTCAGCGCCGTCACCGCCTCGGTGTGCGGCAACAGAACGAGCTGGTTGTCGAAGCGGTGTGCCTGATCCGGCCCGAAATAGTGCATGGCAGCCAGCTTGACGTAAAGCGCCTGCGCGCTTTTCGGCCCCTGGACGGCGATCTTGTCGTCCGGCCCGATGTCCGCGAAACTCTTGATCCTGTCCGTGTTGGAAAAGACCGAGAACTTGCCTTTCCAGTAGGCCGAGATACCGCGGAAGTTCACGTTGCCCCGCGTCTTGGCCCAGGTGTTGAGGAGCGCCTGGTTGCCGAGCGTGCCGAACTGGACGTTCTGCGTGAGAATGGCGTCGATCAGTGCGGTAGCCACGTTGATGCGGCGGATCGCGAAGGTGGCATCCGTGACGCCGAGATCCTTTGCGGTCGTATTGAACAGGTCGAGCTGTTCGGCAACGGCGTAGGGAAGAAACGGCAGGCCGGTATTGATGCCGATGTTGATTTCCCTCTGCGCGGCGAATGCCGGCAGGCCGAGCCCGATTGAAACACCGGCACCAAGGCCTGCGGCGAGAAGACTGCGCCGGGTCAATTCCGGGGACTGTGTCATTGCAAGTTCCTTCTCATGAGGATGTTTTATGGGAGATCCGGCTAGTCGGGCAGCGAGCCGAGCTTGCCGGGATTCATGATGTCGTTCGGATCGAAGGCGTGCTTGAGGGCGACCATGCTTTCCAGCGCAGGCCCGTGTTCGCGGCGCATGAACTTCAGCTTGCCGATGCCGATGCCATGCTCGCCGCTGGCGGTGCCCCCGCTTTCGAGCGCGCGTTCCACCACGCGCGCCGCAAGCCGCTCGGCTTCGCGGATCTCGTCCGCCGCACCCGGCATGACGAGATAGTTGACGTGGAAATTGCCGTCGCCGACATGACCGTTGATCTTCGTGCGCAGGAACGACTGATCGGCATCCGCGCGCGCGGCCAGAATGTTGTCCGCAAGCGCGGAGATCGGCACGCAGGCATCCGTCACGAAGTTCGCCGAGCCAGGACGCAGCGCCCGTGTGGCGTGGCTGGAATCGTGCCGCGCCTGCCAGAGCCGATTGCGATCCTCCGGGCGCGAGGCCCATTCGAAGCCGTCCGCCCCATATTCGGCGGCGATGGCCTCGACCGTTTCCGCCTGCTCCTTGATGCCCGTTTCCGTTCCGTGGAATTCGAGGAACAGCGTCGGCGCGATCTTCAGGCTGAGCTTGGAATAGTGGTTGGCCGCCTCGATGGCGACCTCATCGAGAAACTCGATGCGGGCCATCGGAACGCCGGACTGCATGGTCGCGATGACCGCGTCCACAGCCCCCTGAAGAGAGCCGAACGTGCAGACGGCAGACGAGATGGCCACCGGGATCGGATGAAGCCGCACGGTCGCCTCCGTAATGATGCCGAGCGTGCCTTCCGAGCCGACGAAGAGCTTGGTCAGATCGTAGCCGGTCGAGGACTTGCGGGCGCGGGTTCCGGTCCGGATGACCTTGCCGTCCGGCAACACCACTTCCAGCGCCAGCACGTTCTCGCGCATCGTTCCATAACGCACGGCGTTCGTACCCGAGGCGCGGGTCGCCGCCATGCCGCCGATCGAGGCGTCCGCGCCCGGATCGACAGGGAAGCTCAGGCCGGTGGCGCGAAGATGCTCGTTCAGCTGCTTGCGGCGAACGCCCGGCTGCACCACGGCGTCGAAGTCCGCCTCGTTCACGGCGAGGATGTCGGCCATGCCCGAGACATCGATGGAGATGCCGCCCTTCAGGGCATGGGTCTGCCCCTCGATCGACGTGCCCGTGCCGAAGGGTATGACCGGTGTGCGATTGGCATTGCAGATCGCAAGTGCCTGGCTGACATCCTTCGTGCTTTCCGCGAAGAACACCGCATCCGGCAGCATGGCCGGAATATAGGAGAGATCGTCGCCATGGTGCTTGCGCACCGCTTCGGCGCGTGAGACACGCGTTCCGAAAAGGGCTTCGAGCTCATTGATCGTCTGATCGATAGTGGTCATGCCGTTGCAAGCCCCACCGCTTACAGGCGGAAGGCGCTTCCCTTCTTTTCCATCAGGGCGTTGAGGTTGAGCATTTCCCAGGTCGTGTTGCCCTGAAGGAGCGCTTCGCGGAATCGGATTTCCTTCTGCTCGCGCTCAAGACAGGCGTCTGCGGTCTCGGCGATCAGCGCCTTCGGGATAACCACCACCCCATCGTCGTCGCCGATGATGAGGTCGCCCGGCGAAACCAGTTCGCCCCCGAGGACGATCGGCTCGTTCAAGGGCCCGAGCGTTTCCTTGACCGCACCCTTGATCGAGATCGAGCGGCTGAAGACCGGGAAGCCGATCCTGTGAATGTCGCTGGCGTCACGCACGCCGCCATCGACGATCAGGCCTGCAAGGCCTTTGCCCTTGGCGGCGCTCGCCATGACGTCGCCGAACAGGCCCTGTTCGGTAAAGCCCGCGGCCGCGCAGACGAGCACGTCGCCAGGCTTGGCAAGCTTCAATGCCGCATGAAGCGTCAGGTTGTCGCCGGGCGGGCAGACGCAGGTGAAGGCCGGCCCCAGCACGCGCATGCCGCTGCGGATCGGCTTGATCGCGGAGTCGAGCGCGCCCTTGCGGCCCATGGCTTCATGCGCGGTTGCCGCGGTCACGGTTTCGTAGCGGGCCAGCAGTTCGGGCGTCAAAGCAAAATCGGTCATTTTCTGTCTCCGGTTCTCAACGGGTAACGTTCGCGACGCCCCAGACGTAATTCTTGCGCGGGAACTCTTCCCAGTACTGGCGCATGTCCTTGTGCGGGAAATCCTTGTAGGGATGCCGGCGAAGGGCATCGACATCGATGTCCACCCCAAGGCCCGGGCCGGTCGGCAGGTCGACCCAGCCATCCTCGATCGTCAGGCCCGGCGAGGCGATTTCCGCGCAGGCGTCCGACAGGTTGATGAAGCATTCGGCGATGAGGAAATTCGGGATAAGCGCGGACAGATGTACCGTCGCGGCGAGACCGATGATGGGGCTGTTATAGTTGTGCGGACTGATCGCGATCGCGTGCGGCTGCGCCATGGCGGCGATGTCGAGCATCTGGAGAATACCGCCTACAGCGCAGATATCCGGATTGAGTATATCGGCCGCGCGCTTTTCGAAGACCTGCGCGAACTGCTCCTTCGTATAGAGCGTCTCGCCGGTCACGACGGGCGTGGCGATCGAGCGGCGCACTTCGGCGACGAGATCGATATTGTCCGAAAGGCAGGGCTCCTCGTAGCAGAAGATGCCGAATTCCTCGAGCCGGCGCGCCACGCGGATGGCATGATGCGGCGCGACGCGGCGATGCGCGTCGATCAGGAGATCGATATCAGGCCCGAGTGCTTCGCGCACCGCGCGGACATTGTCGACCGCATAGTCCTCTTCTTCGCGGGAGATGAAGGTGCGCCACGGGCCGGGGAACGGATCCCACTTCAGCGCGGTGTAACCCATGTCCTTGACCTGCAGCGCCCGCTCCACGGTCTCTTCGATATTGGTGACGCCATACCACCAGCCATTCGCATAGATGCGAACCTTCTCGCGCACCGGGCCCCCCAGCAGATTATAGACCGGCTGGTTGGAGAGCTTGCCGACGATATCCCAGAGCGCGATCTCGATGGCGCTCCAGGCACAGAGGAAATCGACCGACGTGCGACGGATGGCGAAATCGTCGAACATGACCTGCGCCATGTGGCGGATCGTGTAGGGGCTGCGGCCGACGAGATAAGGCGCCATGGCGTTGACGTACTTCTCGACGATCGCTTCCTTCTTCACGCCGACATAGGCCTCGCCCCAGCCATAGGTGCCATCGGACGTCTCGACGCGCACGAACAGCAGGTTCTTGCCGCTGCCGGGATGAAACAGGAAGGTCTCGATATTGCTGATCTTCATCTTAAGGGTCCTGCGGCCGAACGATCGGCCGTGCTGTTGTCGTCTTAGAAATTGACCGCGACGCCCTTGGCGCGGAGGAAGCCGCCGAGATCGTTGACATCCCAGGGCGTTCTGCCATCGGCGAGAGCGGAGACCGTCTGGGCTTCCTTCTGCGCGCGCTTGCGGCAGGCATCGAGCACCGCTTCCGCCGTCTCCGCCGGTACGACGACGACACCGTCCTCGTCGCCGATGACAAGATCGCCAGACCGGACGAGAACGCCACCGAGCGTGATTGGCGCGTTGACCGGGCCGAGCACCTCCTTGACCGTGCCCTTCATGCAGACATTGCCGGCGAAGATCGGAAAACCGACCTCGATGATGGTCAGCTTGTCGCGCACGCCGCCATCCGTGACGAGGCCGGCCAGACCGCGCCCGAGGCCGCAGCTTGCCATGACGTCGCCGAACATGCCCTGCTCCGTCGCCCCCATGGCATCGCAGACCAGCACGTC
This sequence comes from Shinella sumterensis, assembly GCF_004514425.2. Lineage (GTDB taxonomy): Bacteria > Pseudomonadota > Alphaproteobacteria > Rhizobiales > Rhizobiaceae > Shinella > Shinella sumterensis. The sequence continues at coordinate 234,550 of NZ_MYFN02000001.1, read as the reverse complement.
GCCCGGGGCCGCCATCTTCAGCGCGGCATGAAGCGTGAGGTTGTCGCCGGGCTCGCAGGCGCAGGTGAAGGCGGGGCCGGCGATCTTCATGTCGCGGTGAAGCGGCTTGATCGCCGATGCCAGCGCGCCCGTGCGGTTCTGCGAATCGAACACCACGGCGGAACCGAACGAGAGCAGTTCCTTGGCGAGGGCGATCGCGTTTTCTCTATCGTGAGACGAACTCATGGAAGTCTCCAATCTTCAGGATGGATCGGCGCCGGAGGCGGAGCCCGGCAACTCGGTTTCAAGAACGGCCAGCGCCTCTTCGAGGCTGCCCGGCTGGCGCCGGCCGACGCGATCGGCGGCGGATGTCGCAGCCGTCTGCCGCATCACGCGAATGATGGCGTCTGTCATAATGGGCTCAACGCCCGCCTCCAGAACGAGGTCGCGGGCCAGCGACACCTCGTCGGCCCGGCGCGCGGCGTGCACGACATGGGATTTGAGGAGGATCGCCGCCGTGTCCCGCGCGCTGCGCGCATCGAGAAAGGCGCAGAACGTGTCGAGCACCTCGCCGGTCACGCCCGAGCGTTCAGCCACGACCAGCGCCTCGACATAGAGGGCTTCCAGCCCCTTGGCGAGAATGCTGCGGACGAGCTTCGTTCCCGCGGCCGCGCCGACCGCATCACCGACCAGCGTGATGTCCATGCCAAGGGGTGCGAACGTGTCGCGGAAAACGCCAGCATCCGCGCCGGAAGCGATGACCGGGACGCGGTGGCCGGACGTGGGCACCGAGCCGATGATGCCGGCATCGATATACCGGCCGCCGCCCGCCGAGACGATCTCGGCGGCAGCGCGCTTGTCTGCCGGCGCTGCGGAGGAAAAGTCGACGTAGAACGTCCCCGGAGTCAGGTACGGTCCGACGGATGCGGCGGCGTCGCGCGCCCTGACGGGCGGAACCATCGCAAAGATCCATTCGGCGTCCGAAAACTGCTCCGGCCCGGAGAGCAAAGTCGTCCCCGCCTGCGCCGCACGATCGCGCAACAGGGCTTCGCCCGGACCGCCATGGACCGATGGACTGTAGGCTGCAAGCCGCTCCACGCCTTGCTGCGCAAAGCCTTTGGCGAAAAGCGAGGCCGCTTCACCGAAGCCGACGAACATGAGGCGTGGGAGCTGGGCCATGTCGCTCACCACTTGTCCGGCGAAATGATGGAGGCGCTTTCCTTGGCGGAGGCGCCGGATTCGATGGCGCCGAGCAGGGCCTTTTCCTTCTCTGCGACCTGCTCCGCGCGCAACAGCACCTCTTCGCACAGGTCGTAGGGCACGATGATCACGCCGTCGGAATCCCCCAGCACCAGATCGCCCGGCAGAACCTGCACGCCGGCGACATCCACCTTGCCGTTGAATTCCACCAGCTCCATGCGGTGCTTGCCGGTGCGTGGGGTCGCTCCGCGCGCCCAGACCGGCAGCCCCATGCGTTTCATGTTTTCCACATCGCGGACACAACCATCGACCACCACGCCGGCAAAGCCCTTCGCGGCGACGGCGGTGGCCATGATGCCACCGATGTTGGAGGCGGTCGGAACCGCGCTGCCGTCGATCACCATCACGTCACCGGCTCTGGAGAGGGTCACTTCATCCACGGCACCGAGCTGCGGGCTGGTCCTGTTGGCAACGTTGTATCCCGCATTGAAGCGTGCGGGCCCGTGCTTGACGGTAACAGCCGGGCCGACCATGCGCTGGCCGGGCGCCAGCGGCGCCAGCAGCGTCGTCGGAATGGCACTGTCGACGCCGAACTGGTCCAGGATATCGGCGATCGAGGACGTGAGGTCGGGCAGACGCTTGTAGCGCTCGATGATATCGGGCGCCGGGCGCGGAAAACTCACCGCCCTGATGCGATCGACCGGGATAAGGCCGAGAAGCTGTCCTTCGAATGCCTTCAGCTGTTCGGCAACGGTTTGGGTGTTATCGGACAATCACGCCTCCATGGCCTGCCTGCGGCAGGCTTTTGCCGCCGAAAAGCCCGGCAAGGCTGCCCTCGATCAAGCGAAATAAATCGGCCGCACCCGATCGATTTCCTCGATCCGTGATCGCGGCGGTGATGCTTTGCCGTGGCTTGAGGTTCGTCACGCGCCCGGCCTCGCAAATCGGCAATGGTCCTGCGCCAGGCGCGCGATCTGCGAGGCGATCAGGTCGTCCCGGTAGATCGCCGCATATTGCAGCGGGCGCATCGCCATGCTCGTATGGACCACGCTGAGGCCGCCATAGGCCTGGAAGTATTCGCGCGGGAGATAGGCGATGCCCAGCCCCTCGCGCACCAGCTCCGCCAGCGCGATCATGCTGCTACAGGTGATGGTCTGGCGCGCCGTGTGACCGTGTTCGGCCAGCGTCTTCACAACGGTCTGATGCAGGAGCGAGCCTTCGTTGAAGGTCAGGAGCGGCAGGCCGGCAATGTCCTGCGGCGAGAGGATGCCCTGGCGCCCGAGCGCAAACCCCGAGCCGCACATCCAGGCGGATTCCAGCGGCTGCAAGGGCACGGAGGGCTGCCCGGCCAGCGCCTCGCTGTGTGTCATCGGGCACAATACGAGATCCAGCTTGTATTCGCTGAACTTCGCCTGAAGCTCATGCGTCATGTTGATGCTGGTCTTGAGATTGATGTTGGGAAAACGTGCGGTGATGGCGCCGATCAGCTTCGGCAGCCACGTCAGCGCCACCATTTCCGTTGCACCGAGATGGAAGTAGCCGGAATAACCCTCGTCACTGCTGGCATAGTGCTCGATCTTGTGATGCAGGCTGAGCATGGCCGAAAAATCGTCCAGCAGGCCGCGCCCCTGCACCGTGAGCTGGGACATCTTGTGAGACCGGTCGAAGACGGCAAAACCGAGCGACTGCTCCAGCTCCTGGATGCGCTTGGATATCGTCGATTGCGTGGTGTTGAGCCGTTCGGCAGCCGCGTGAAAGCTTCCGAGCTTTTCCACCCAATGGGCCGCTTCAACCTGCTTTATGGTAACCATGATTATCTGCCAACGAAGTTGAGCCGGGCGCCGCCCTAGCTGTTCTGCATGCCCCAGCGACGCACGGTGACGGCCTCGATGCTGCGGAAGACCACGCCCTCCACGAGAAGACCGATGATGATGACCGTCAGCAGGCCGGCGAAGACATTCGCGGTCTCCAGCGCATTCCGGTTCTGGAAGATGTACCAGCCGAGGCCGGCGGAGCTTCCGGAGACACCGAAGACCAGCTCTGCCGCAATCAGCGTTCTCCAGGCGAAGGCCCAGCCGATCTTCAGGCCGGACAGGATCGAGGGAAAGGCGGCGGGAACGAGAATGCGCAGCACGAAACCGACACCCTTCAGCCCGTAATTGCGCCCCACCATGCGCTGCGTCTGGCTGACGGAGAGGAAGCCGGTCAACGTGTTGAGCGACACCGCCCACAGCACCGAATGCACGATGACGAAGACGAGGCTCGTGACACCCAGCCCGAACCACAGAAGGGCGAGCGGCAGGATGGCGATGGCCGGGAGCGGATTGAACATCGCGGTCATCGTGGCCAGCACATCGGTGCCGACGCGGGTGCTGATGGCAAGCGTCGTGATGAGCGCGGAAATGCCGATCGCGACCGCGTATCCAAGCAGCAGCACCTGCATCGTGCCGTAGACGGCGCGGATGAGCACGCCCGAGCGAACGCCCTCCCACCACGCAAGCGCGGTATTGCTGAAGGAAGGGAACATCAGCTCGTTGCTGGCGTAACGGGCGTAAAGCTCCCAGGCGATGACGAGCACGAGGATGACGGCCAGGCGGCGCAGCCACGTCTTCTCGCTCAGGCGCTCGAAGAGGCCGAGCTTCTGCGTCACGTCGCCGATGGCATTTGCCGCGGCCAATGGACGATGAATGTCCGGGCGGAAGGCGACTTCTATCACCTGCTTTTGCGCCTGTGTCGAAACGTCAGCCATTTGCCACCTTCTGCTGACCGAACAGCATGCCGTTGATCTGCTTGTGGAACGAGACGAATTCGTCGCTTCCCGACTGATCGTGGGCAAAGCGCGTCGCATCGAGTTCCGCGATGATCTGGCCGGGATGCGGGGTCATCACCACGATCCGGCTTGCCAGCAGGATGGCCTCCTCGATCGAATGCGTGACGAAGATCATGGAGAAGCGGATCTCCGCCCACAAATCGAGAAGCTCCTCCTGCATGCGCCGGCGCGTCAGGGCGTCGAGTGCCGCGAACGGCTCGTCCATCAACAGGACGGCCGGCTCCATCGCCAGCGCCCTCGCGATCGCCACACGCTGCTTCATGCCGCCGGACAGTGTATGCGGATAGGCATCGACGAACTTGCCGAGACCGACCTTGGCGATTGCGGCACGCGCGCGGTCTTCCCACTCGCCACGCGCGAAGCGACCGGCCGTGCGCATGGGGAAAACGACGTTCTGCAGCACGGTCTGCCAGGGCAGCAGCTGATCGAACTCCTGGAAGACGATCATCCTGTCCGGTCCGGGCCGGGCGATACGCTGTCCCTTCAGCCGGATCTCGCCCTCGACCGGCGACAGGAAGCCGCCGATGCTCTTCAGAAGGGTCGACTTGCCGCAACCCGAAGGGCCCAGAAGAACGAACCGGTCATGCTCGTACATATCGAACGACACACGATGCGTGGCCGTCACGATCTGCTGGCGCGTCGCGTATTGCAGCGTCACGCCATCGACCGCGAGAAGCGGCTCGCTCGGACTGGTGTTCCGGCCATTGGTCTGTTGCATGCGGGCTGTCCTTCCTGCGCCACGGCCCCGCGGGAGCGGGGCCGCAACGACAATGCTCAGCGCATTGTCCGCGCTTAGCTTCCCTCGCCTTCGTTGATCGGTGCGAAGAAGACGTCCTGCCACTTGGCCGGCACGGTCTTGAGCTGGCCGAGCTTGCTGATGAAATTGGCGGTGTCGATCACGCCATTCGGCGTGGTCGTGTATTCATTCGCATTGTTGCGGATGATCTCGACCTTCTCGTCGTCGGCAAGCTTGGACGGCTCGGCCGCGAAGTAGATTTCCGCCGTCTTCTCGATGTTTGCCGGAATGAACGCGTTGGCTTCACCGAGTGCCGCCAGGAATGCCTTGATGACGACCGGATTTTCCGAAACGAAGCTCGAAAGGCCGGCCGTTACCCCGTTGGTGAGGCCAGGCGGATTGTAGTCGGCGGACTTGCCGATGACATGGACGTTGGGCGCCTTGGCAAGGATTTCGGTAAAGGGCGAGAGCGCGAAATAGACCTGAACCGTGTTGCCGGTCGAAAGTGCGGCAACCGCGTCGGGATGGGGCAGCGTGACGAGCTGCTCGTCGAACTTGTTCGCATTGCCGGGCCCGAAGATCTTCTCCGCCGCACGACGCAGGATCACGGCCTGCGAGCTCGTGGGGCCGGGTACGGCGATCTTGTCGGTCGGGCGAATATCGGCAATCGACTTGATGGCCGGATCGTTCGCATAGATCGTGTAGGAGCCCTTCCAGTAACCGCTGATGCCGCCCATCTTGTAGTTGTTGAGCGTCTTTTCCCAGCCGATCAACAGGGGCTGGATGCCGAGGGCCGCGATCTGCACGTTGCCGCTGAGGATCGCTTCGGTAATTGCAGTGGGACCGCCGAGACGGGTGATCTCGAAGTCCGATTTCACGCCGAGTTCTCCTGCATGCTTCTCGAACAGGCCGAGCTTTTCGGCGACGATGAAGTTGAGGTAGGGCAGACCGTTCTGCACGCCGATCACCGTTTTCGCCGCCTGCTGGGCGCGGCTCATCGATGGCAGGGAAAGCGTTGCCGCGGCGCCGGCCAGAAGGCCCAGTCCTTGGCGTCTCGTGATAAGCATGCTCGACTCCTTGGCGCCCGTTTCGATCGAAACGGGTCGCTGTGACGTGACGGGAATGTGGTGAACCGTCTTTGCGGTTACGCGATCGATTCAGACGTCGATCGCCGTTTCTAGCGCGTCCTCATGTCCAACCCTGCCGGACATGGGTTCATGCGGCTCATCCCTCTCATTCGAGGGGCATTCGAATATTCGATTGCCTTGGAGAACTGCATGGAATTTCTTTCATCAGAGATCGTCTGGACAAACACTTGCACAGGATATCGACCGACAAAAGCGGAATTATTCCGATCAAAAACGATCGAAAAAACGACTTTAACTCCCGATCGTCGGCAGCGCGGAACAGCTTTTCATAGCCGAACGGCGCCTGCGAACGATATTGCCCGGAGGGCGGGCATCGGCGGGATCAAAATTTTCTATAAAAAGAGTCGATTACATCCCCGACCGGCACCGGACTGCTTGAATCAAACCACCATACCGCGCGCCGTGACGGGCCAGGCCTCCGTCCGAAGCAAACCGTTGCCGATGACGGATATGGCATCGACCATGTTGGTCACAACGCATGCGTGATTTGGCACGATACGGATCTTGTCTCCGACGGAAAGGGCAATCGGCCCGCTGCTCATCAGGCGTCCGTGTTCTTCGGACAACTGGTCGATGGCGATATCGTCGCGACCCAGGACATGCCCGTAGCCCGTCAGCCCGAGAAGATCGGACGTCAGGACTTTCGATCCGGCGTCTATGATCGCCCGGTTCTCTGCGGGCACCGAGACAACGGTCGCCAAGACCGTGAGGGCACAGTCCTCCCATCCGCAGGCGCCGCGGGATACGAGCGACCGGTCATTGTAGACATAGGTACCGGGCCGGTACTCCGTTGTCGTTGGCGCCTCGGCCGCGTGCATCATGGAGGGGGTGCCGCCGGACGTGATGACGGGAACCTTTATTCCCAGGGCCTCGATGTCCGCTTTGGCCACGCGCATGAACGCCTCGACCGCCGCTTCGCCCCCAGCCGGCGGATAGGTCATCAAACCACCGAAAACCAGGCCCGGCATCTTGTGGATATATGCCGCGAGAGACGTGGCCGCATCAGGGGTCAGCACACCGCACCGGTTGGCACCGGTGTCGCATTCCACCAGCACCGTGAGCGGTTGCGCTTCATCGCGGAACGCTGATGAAAGGCCGTCCACGATCGCCACGCTATCGGCCACGACGGAAAGCTTCACGCGTGTCGCCAACGCCTTGATACGCTGAAGTTTCTCCGCGCCGACGATGTTGTAGGTGATGAGAACGTCAGCGATCGAGCGACTACCCGAAACCATCGCCTCGGCTTCGGAAACCTTCTGGCATGTAATCCCGATCGCACCCGCCGCTATCTGCAGATCCGCGATCGCAGGCAATTTGTGGGTCTTGATATGCGGCCGGACGTTCAAGGCGTGGCTGTCGGCATATTCCTGGAACCGACGGATATTGGCGACGGCCACATCGAGGTCGATCAACACGGCCGGCGTCTGTATCTCGGCAATATCAGCTGGCGAAAATGTCACAAGGACCTCCATGCGGTATAGACGGCGAGAGGGGTTCCTCCGCGTCTCCATAATTATCCGTGAACCACTATTGACAATCCATCGGCTAAGGGACTTCATATGTCAATCCGGTAATGCAGACATGTGTCCAATATACTGGATTTAAGAAGCGCTCAGATATCAGGGGAACACGATGAACAATTTCTCACGCGCCGGTATGATTGCGATGGCCGCAGCCACATTCTTCGCCACTCCGGTGCTTGCTGACGGAAGCAAGCTCGATGAAGTGCTCGCACGCGGTCATCTCGTTCTGGGAACCGGCAGCACCAATGCGCCATGGCATTTCAAAAGTGCCGACGACAAGCTGCAGGGTTTCGACGTCGACATGGGACGCATCGTCGCCAAGGCGCTGTTCGGCGATCCCGACAAGATCGAATATGTGAACCAGTCGTCGGACGCACGCATTCCGAACATCACCACCGACAAGGTGGACCTGACATGCCAGTTCATGACGGTGACCGGCGAGCGTGCTCAGCAGATCGCGTTCACCATTCCCTACTATCGGGAAGGCGTCGGCCTGATGCTCAAGGCTGATGGCAAATATGCCGACTATGACGCGCTCAAGGCCGCTGGCTCGTCCGTCACCATCTCGGTGCTGCAGAATGTCTATGCAGAGGCCATGGTGCACGCCGCCCTGCCGGAAGCCAATGTCGATCAATACGAATCCGTCGACATGATCTATCAGGCGCTCGAATCCGGCCGTTCCGACGCCGCCGCGACCGACCAGTCGTCGCTCGCCTGGTACATGACCCAGAACCAGGGCCGCTACAAGGATGCCGGCTACGGCTGGAACCCGCAGACCTATGCCTGCGGCGTCAAGCGCGGCGACCAGGATTGGCTGAACTTCGTCAACACTGCGCTCCACGAAGCGATGACCGGTGTGGAATTCGACTTCTACGCCAATTCCTACAAGACCTGGTTCGGCAAGGAACTCACGCCGCCCCAGATCGGCTTCCCGGTCGAGTACAAGTAAGGCGAATACAAGTAAGCCGAAGCTTACATTCTTGGGACGAAGGACAGCTGTCCTTCGTCCTCCAACCCTATGATGGCAGGATGACGCCATGGGCTATTCGCTCAATTTCGCCGCCGTCTGGCGCAGCTTCGACCAGCTTCTGGAAGGTCTGCTGCTCAGTCTCGGCCTGGCTTTCGTATCGATACTGATCGGCGCGCTTATCGGCCTGCTCCTCGCCTTCGCGCTGATCTCGAAGAGTGCCTGGACCAAGGCACCGGCCGCCGCCTATGTCACCGTTATCCGCAATCTGCCGATCCTGGTTCTCGTGCTGTTTGCCTATTTCGCGCTTCCGCAGCTCGGCGTCCGGCTCGGCAAGATCGAAAGCTTCGTGGCCGTGCTCGCCCTCTATTCCGGCGCTTACCTCGCCGAAGTGTTTCGCGCCGGCCTGCTTTCGATCCCGCGTGGACTGACGGAAGCCGGCCTCGCCATCGGGCTGACGCCGATGCAGATCCGCAGCTCGATTATCGCACCGCTGATGTTCCGAAACGTGCTTCCGTCCCTGTCGTCGACGATCATATCACTCTTCAAGGACACCTCGCTCGCAGCGGCAATCGCCGTACCGGAGCTCACCTTCGAGGCGCGCAAGATCAATGTCGAGACCTTCCGCGTCATCGAGACCTGGATCGTCGCATCCGGGCTCTATGTCGCCACCTGCTCCGTTCTTGCCGCGCTGATGCGTGTCGCAGAGCGCCGGCTTTCCGTTCCGAGGTGATGCCATGACGGAACTCTCCACCTTTCTCGAGCAGGTCTGGCTTGCCCGCGTCGTCATCCTGAAGGGGCTCGGCGTGACCGTATCGATCTCGCTGCTGGCGATTGTCGCAGGCTCGATCCTCGGCGTTTTCGTCGGCCTGTCGCTGGTCTATGGCAACAAGCTTCTGCGCTTCGTCGTACGTGCCTACACCGATTTCATCCGCGGCACGCCGGTGCTCGTGCTTGTTCTGGCCAGCTACTACGTGCTTTCCACCATCGGCATCGAGCTCGGCCCGTTCCAGGCCGGCGTGCTGGCACTGGCCATCTTCTGCTCTTCGCATGTGGGCGAGATCGTCCGCGGCGGACTGCAGGCCATCCCGCAAGGCCAGACGGAGGCTGCCAAAGCGATCGGTCTGACCTTCGTGCAGACATTCGCTTACGTGCTCTGGCCCCAGGCACTGCGCCAGTTCCTGCCCGCCTGGGTCAACACGGCTGCCGAGATGGTGAAGGCCTCGACGCTTCTGTCGGTCATCGGGGTAGCCGAACTTCTGCTTCGCACCCAGGAGATCATTTCCCGCAACTTCATGAGCCTGCAGTTCTATTTCTTTGCCGGGCTTCTCTATTTCGTCATCAACTACAGCATCGAGCGCTTCGGCAAATATGTCGAACGCAAGACCGCCGTTCCGTCCTGAGGCCGCATGTCATGAGCAAGGTACTTCTCGAAATCCAGGGCCTGCGCAAGCAATATGGCTCGCTTGAAGTCTTAAAGGGCGTCGATTGCACCATGCGGGAGGGCGAGGTGATCTCGATCATCGGCTCCTCCGGTTCCGGCAAGACGACGATGCTCCGCTGCATCAACATGCTGGAAGAGTTCCATGGAGGAAGCATCCGTCTGGCAGGCGAGGAGATCGGCTACGAGCAATCCGGCTCGGTCCGCAGGCGCAAGAGCGAAAAGGAAATCGCGCGCCAGCGTGCCATGACCGGCATGGCCTTCCAGCAGTTCAACCTCTTCCCGCATATGACCGCGCTTCAGAACGTCATGCTCGGCCTCGTGAAGGTCAAGAAAATGAGCCGCGACGAGGCCCGTGCTATCGGTGAGACGTGGCTCGACCGCGTCGGGCTCGGCACGCGCGGCGGACATTACCCCGGCCAGCTTTCCGGCGGCCAGCAGCAGCGCGTGGCAATTGCACGAGCGATCGCCATGGCGCCGCAGCTGATGCTGTTCGACGAGGTGACCTCGGCGCTCGACCCCGAACTGGTGGGCGAGGTGCTGCAGGTCATCAAGGGCCTCGCCGCCGATGGCATGAGCATGTTGCTCGTCACCCACGAAATGCGATTTGCCTATGAGGTTTCCAACCGCGTGATCTTCATGAACCAGGGCGTCATCTGCGAGGAAGGCGACCCGAAGGACATGTTCATCAACCCCAGGACCGAGCGGTTGGCCGAATTCCTCAAGACTTCCAGCTTCAACTAAAACAAAAGAGAGATACGACATGACGATCAAACGGTACGGCGCAGGCGAAACCGGCGCTGGCGGACAACCCCTTCCATTCGCACGCGCCGTCGAAGCCGACGGCTGGCTCCATGTTTCCGGCCAGGTGCCCATGGAAAAGGGCGAGATCGTCCGCGGCGGCATCGTCGCCGAGACGCGCAAGGCAATCGAAAACCTGATCGCCATCCTGCACGAAGCCGGCTACGGCGTCGAAGACGTCGTCCGCGTCGGCGTCTGGCTCGACGATCCCCGGGACTTCTGGAGTTTCAACGGGGTCTATACGGAGTACTTCGGCGCAAACCCGCCGGCACGCGCTTGTGTTCAGTCGCGGATGATGGTCGATTGCAAGGTGGAAGTCGATTGCGTGGCCTACCGCGCCGATCGCAAGCAAAGATAAACTGGAGAACAGCATGACCGAGGCCGCAGGCGATAGCGTATCGCGACGCACCCGGGGACTGGACCGCGCCTTCGAAATCCTCGAATTTCTGCGCGTAAAACGCCAGCCCATGCGCCCGAACGAGATCGCCGCCGAGATCGGTGCGCCGCGCTCATCGGTTTATGAGCTCGTCAACCTGCTGCTCAGCCACGGCATGCTGGATTACCAAGGCGGCGACGGACGCGTTTTTCTTGGCCGCCGCCTCTACTTCCTCGGCACGGCCTATGCCGAACAGTTCGATCTCATGCGCGAGTGCGACCGCATGCTGGTTCGGCTTGCCGAGGAGACCCGCGAGACGGCGCAGATGTGCCTTCTCGAAGGCCGGAAATATACGGTCGCCATGATGCGAGAGGGCGTTCGTCCGTTCCGCATTTCCTCCAATGTCGGCGAACTCGTCTCCATCGCCTGGACGGCGTCCGGCCGCCTGCTGGTCTCCCATCTCACCGACCAGCAGATTATCGACCTTATCCCGCCGGAAGACTTCGTTCTTCCCAACGGCCGGCGCATGGATCCGTCTGAATTCATCTCGCAGGTCCGTCAGGCCGACCGGGACGGTTTCTTCACATTCAACAGCGAGGTTGAAAATTTTACGCACTGCTTTGCCGTCCCGGTACGCCAGGCCGACGGCGCCTGTATAGCCACACTGTGCCTCGTCACCCCGCGTGAGGACGGTCTGCGAAATCGGACGGGGTATCTCGAAAGTCTGCTCAGTGCCGCGAATGAAATCTCCGATAAGCTTGGATATCAGCAGATCAGGGACCGATCGACAGCCAGAAGCGGATAACGTCCAGCCCCTGCCCCACTTCCAACCTCCGCAGATGAGAAGCAGCGCGATCCGCCCGTCCGACGGAACCGGCGGCAGCCTGTCGGCATTTCCCTGAAAAGGGAGACCGGATATGACAAAACCCAACGACAGCCGGACCGTCGCGCCGACACCGCAGGTGGAGGATCCTCACCCAAGGCAGCATTTCGGATGGCACACATCCGGCGGCGATGGAACACAAGCAGCCGAAGCCGGACAAAGGCAGGAAAGAGGCTGAGCGCGTTTCCGGCTCTGCCGACAAGCGCCCTCTTGAGCCGGGCCGGAAAGCGGTCAACGCCGAAGCGCCGAGACATCCCAACAAGGGCGCTTACGGCTCCTGAAGCGGATGGCGCGAATGCGGCTTGGTTTCGGCGGAATGGTGCGGCGGTTCGACCGTACGCTGTCTAGAATTTTACGCCGATTGCCAAGCCGGCATGGGTGATGCCATCGTTCGGCCCGTCGCAGAGGTTTGCATGCGAGGAGTGGTCCGCGGTGGCCATGACACTCACAGTATCCGTCACCTTCATACCGAAAGCGACATGCTCGCGGAAAAGGAAGCGACAACCGAGAAGCGGGCCCTCGCCGGAATCAAGATTGCCATTGTGAACCGTACCGCCAAAGCCGGCTTCAGCGAAGAACGTTTCCCCGAGGGGCAGATGCCAGTTCAGACCGGTGTAAACTTGATCGGTACCGGAAGACCCGCCGGAGACGCCGAGCTGGACCCGCGGCTCCAGAAGAACCTTCGCAACGCCACTATGCGTGCTTTCGAACGGTGCGAGGAACACTTCGGCGGAACCGACGAACCCCTTGTCTCCCGATGAATCGCTATCGAGAATCCCGCTTCCGCCGATTCTGAACTCGTCCAGCAACTCTCCCGCCTGAGCAGCCGCCGGCAAGAAAACCAGCGGAGCCACCGCGAGTGAAGCAATCAATCGTTTCATTGCGAGCGCCCCGAATCAACCGCTTCGACTATTGCCCGGAATGCACCCGATGTCACCGTGTTAACCTTCGGGTTACTCGCCGGCGTTTTTGCTCGTGCCCGCGCCAAAATAACACGTGCCGCAAGCTCCATCTTGAAAACGCAAACGACCGAAAATAGATTCTGAATCGGCGCCATCGTGAGCGCCATCCTTGTTGATCACCAACGTTTTCAGTGAGGTAGAAATGAATGCCAAGGTTTTCGATCGGCCGGTATATCTCAAGAAAGGCAGAGATCTGATCGAAGAAATAACGTGCCTGGAAGATGCCATCGACTTTCTCGAAGCGTGGCCTCGAAATGATCGTGATATCGTTCACGACGCAACGCTCAAGACCTGCCACATGGCCTTCGATGGCCTCAAACCCGTCAAAGTCGGGCGTGATGCCATCCGCGCATTCGGCGACAAAAAGGGCATTCTGGTGAAATCGCCCGGTGTGCAGCCGTGGATGATCCGCTCGCGGTCCGGCGGCGGCCGCGTCTCCGCTTGATGCGTCGATGATGATGGGGAGGCTACGATCGTGGCCTCTCCACGGCCGGCGGAACATTCGGCCGCCGGCAGGCCTTTCCCTCAGAAGGAGACCATCATGGCCATTGCACCAGTCGACCCGACCCCGAAGAACCCGCCCGGCATCGTTCCCGATCCGACACCCGATCTGCCCGAGCCGCCGATCCAGGAACCGGACCCTGACGTGCTGCCCGACGAGTTGCCGAACCCGAACCCGGATGAGAACGACGATCTGCCGAAGAGGCTGTAGATCGCCGGCATGTAAGAGATTCGCACAGACTGGAGAAACGCTCCGAAGCGCCGTAAGGGCAATACAAGTGACCGGGAATTTTTCAACTTTCCACCTTTGCAGGATTGATTGAAGACGTCTCGGTTATAGGTATTGTACGCGCGCGTTAAGGGAGGTCTGAATGTCTGACGGGTCAATGTTCCGGCCCGGATCCAACTGCTGGAGTATTGCGCGGGCAGACGATTTTTCGATCATCGTCGATGCCGACGATTATTTCGGTGCGATCCGCAATGTCATGCGAACCGCTCGGCATTCCATATTCCTTGTAGGATGGGACTTCGATGCAGGTACGGCGCTCGGTCGACCGGATGTCGATGACGGCGCGCCGCGCAAGGTTGGCGACTTCATTCTCTGGCTGGCACGCCAAAATCCCGATCTCGAGATCAGAATACTCCTGTGGAGCCCCGCACTGCTCGCAAGTTGGATGAGGCCATCCAACCTGCCCTACCTCCTGCGATGGAAATGGCATCCGCGGATTTCCGTGAAACTGGATGGAAAACATCCCGTCGGGAGTTCCCACCATCAGAAGATGCTGGTCGTCGATGACGAAATAGCCTTCTGCGGGGGAATCGATGTCACGCTGGACCGTTGGGATACGCGCGACCATCTTGACGACAATCGGCTACGGCGCCGGCCGAGCGGCGCACCTTACGGACCATGGCACGACGCCTCCAGCATGTTCACCGGCGAGGCGGCCCGTGCCCTGGCAGAACTTTGTCGCATGCGATGGCGGCGCGCCGGCGGCGATGAAGTGCCTCAGGCTCCGTCAAGAGAAACCGTTATCGACAGGCCGAATGCGGGCTTCTCGTTCGGTTCGGTGAACCTGGCCGTTGCCCGCACGGAGCCCTTGCATCTCGACGAGGGCCGGGTCGTCGAGATCGAGAAACTCTATCTCGACATGATCGCCGCCGCCCGCACATTGATCTACGCGGAAAGCCAGTATTTCGCGTCGCGGGCGGTGGCCCAGGCAATCGCCCACCGGCTGGCCGAGCCTGATGGTCCGGAGGTCGTGCTCATCAATCCCATCGCCTCAGACAACTGGCTTGGCGCGCTCGCGATGGACACCGCCAGAGCACGCTTACGGGAATCGCTGAGACGGCACGATCCGCACAACCGGTTCCGGATGTATCACCCGGTAACCGTGCGCAAGCAGCCGATTTACGTGCATTCGAAGCTGATGATCGTGGACGACGCGATTGTGCGCGTCGGCTCCTCGAACATGAACAACCGGTCCATGCGCTTCGACCGGGAATGTGATGTCGCATTCGAAGCCGGCGGCTCTGAAGAGAAGCGTCATCGGATTGCGGCGTTCAGAAACGACCTGCTCGCCGAACATCTCGGCGTGTCCGTTCACACCGTGGCGCAGGAAGCGGCGCGGTCCGGATCCCTGATCGCTGCGATTGAAACGCTCCGCACATCGCAGCCGGGACGCACCCTGATCCCTTACCAGACGCCCGATGTTTCTGATCTCGAGAAGTGGCTCGCCGATAATGAAATCTTCGATCCGGAAGGACCCGAGGAGATGTTCGAAACGATAGCACGCCGTGGCTTGTTTCGAGGCGGGCTGCACTTGCCGCGTCGGTGGCGAAAGCGCGAAGGCTGAGCCGGTGTCCTTAGCGCGCGGGCGCTCACGTCCCGAATATCTCCCGCGGAGCTATAATCTTTCGCTGAGATGGTCGCGAACCGCCGCCAGCTGGCGCATACATATATGCCATCGGTCGCTTGTTATTGGAGCGGACCCTTACGCAAATAGCTCTCGACGAACTTTGCGACGAAGGCCGCCGCGGCTTTGTTGTCCTTGAGGACGGCAACGGTCTGGGGAATTTCGGAAAACGCATCAGGCAGT
Organism: Shinella sumterensis; assembly: GCF_004514425.2. Lineage (GTDB taxonomy): Bacteria > Pseudomonadota > Alphaproteobacteria > Rhizobiales > Rhizobiaceae > Shinella > Shinella sumterensis. The sequence continues at coordinate 219,107 of NZ_MYFN02000001.1, read as the reverse complement.
GTGCGAAATGCGGGATCCCCGAGCGCCGTGGGTTCGAGGGACTGCCTCAGCCCTGCAGCAGCATCGCTTCCGCCGGCTCTCAGCATCTCCACCGCCGCCGATGGGGTTTCGACGTAAACGATCGTCGCGTGTTTTACCTGACGTTCGATCTCTTTGGTGTAGGCGGCGCCACGAGCGGCCGCTATGCGACGGCCTGAAACATCCATGTCCGCCACGGATTGGGTATCGGACATCTCGGGCACCAGGTAGGTTGCCGTTACAAACGTGTAGGGCGGGGAAAACGCGAAGCGATCCGTCCGCGATGGATCTGCCGCAATCAGGGCGATATCCCATTCGTTCCGCTCCGCCGACGCCAGAATTGCTGCCGCCGACGGATATTTCACGATGGAAAGCGGGCAGCCGGCTTCGTCTGCCAAAGCGCTTGCCAGATCGACGCTCGGTCCGGTCGGCACCCCTGTGCGTTCATCGATACGGACAAGGGCGGCATTGCTGCCGTTTACCGCCGCGCGGAGCGTGCCGATCGGTGCCAGTTCGGCGAGAACGCTGTCCGGGATCGCCATCAAGCCCGCCCCGCAAACCTGCCCGCCAAGGCTTCCGCACCGCGCGCCAGCACGGCGACATCGACGCCAACCGCCGTGAAAAGCGTTCCCAGCTCCATGCACCGCGCTGCGAATTTCTCATCCGGCGTGAGTATTCCGGCCGGCTTTCCGAGCCTTTTGAGCAGCCCGATGGCCTTCTCAATGGCCTCCACCACTTCCGGGTGGCCGGGCTGTCCGGGATAACCGAAGCTCGCGGCAAGATCCGCCGGGCCGATGAAGACGCCATCCACGCCATCGACCGACGCGATGGCTTCGATATGCGCCATCGCGTCGCGTGTTTCGACCTGGACGAGAACGCAGAGCTCCTGCGCTGCCTGCTGCGCATAATTCTTCACCCTGCCGAAGCGCGTGGCCCGCGTCAGCGCCGAAACGCCCCTGATGCCTTCGGGCGGGTAGCGGGTCGCCTCGACGGCGGCCTTGGCTTCTGCTGCGTTCTGGACATAGGGAATGAGCAGCGTCTGCACGCCGATATCCAGAAAGCGCTTGATGAGGACCGGATCATTGATCGCTGGCCGCACGACGGGCGCGACATCATAGGCGGCAACGGCCTGCAACTGCGGCAACACCGTCAGCACGTCGCTCGGGGAATGCTCCGTGTCGAACAGCAGCCAGTCGAACCCGGCCGGCGCGACGATTTCAGCCGCATAGCTTCCCGGAAGTCCGCACCAGAGGCCGAGCTGGCTTTGGCCTGCCTGCAGCTTCGCTTTGAATTTATTGACGGGAAGATCCATCTGCCACCTCACAGAAACGAAACGCCGATAGACCCGACCGGGCCGTAGTCGGCCTGGATAACGTCACCCGCGGCGATATCGACGGGGCGCGTGAACGAGCCGGCCAGCACGATCTGCCCCTTCTTCAGGCCGCCGCCAACGGCATGCAGCTTGTTGACGAGCCAAGCGATGCCGGCTGCGGGATGGCCCATGATCGCCGCCGACACACCCGACTCCTCGATAATGCCGTTCTTCGACAGCGTCGCGCCGACCCAGCGGATATCGATATCCATGGGTCGAATGACGCGTCCTCCGACCACGATGGCGCCGAAGGCTGCGTTGTCGGCGATCGTATCGGTGATCGCCCGCGGCACTTCCGTGCGATAGTCGATGATCTCGAGTGCCGGCACGACGAATTCCGTCGCGCGCATCACGTCGTAGATCCGGGTGCCCGGCCCCGAGAGGTCCTCGCCCATGATAAACGCCAGCTCGACTTCAAGCCGCGGCTTGATGAACAGATCCGCCTTGATCTGCGCGCCGTCGTTATAGAGCGCGTCGTCCAGAATGACGCCGTAGTCCGGCTCCGTCATCTTGGATGCCATCTGCATGGCACGGGAGGTGAGGCCGATCTTGTGGCCGACGACCCGGGCGCCGCGGGAAATGCGCGACTGCGCCCAAAGCGCCTGAATACGATAGGCGTCCTCGAGGTCGAGATCGGGATAGGTCTTGCTGGGCTGTACGATCGGCTTTCGCTCGGTCTCCGCCTTCAATATGGCGTCTGCCGCCGCCTGACGTTGCTCTTCGGTGATCATGAACTGGCTCCGGGCGTTCGTTACTTGATGGGCGGGCGCGGCAGGACCGCCTCGCCCGGCTCCATGACATAGGTGTAGTCGAGCGAGTACCATTCGCCCTCGATGTCGCGGTCCGTCGGATGCGGTTCGTCATGACGGACGAAGTCCCCTGTGAGCGCGGCGGTCACGCCGAACTGCACATCCGATGCGATATGCGGGTCGCTGGGATCGAAGACCTGCGAAATGAGCGTCTTGTAACCCTGCCTGAAGATCAGGGCGTGCAGGTGTGCCGGCCGATACGGATGACGGCCTTGCGCCTTGAGCATTCGACCGACGACACCATCGACGGGAATGGGATAGCCCACCATCTTCACGGTGCGGAACCAGAAGCGCCCGTCCGCATCGGTCAGGAACTTGCCGCGCAAGTTCATCTCCGCCTGGTCGGGATCCTGGTTTTCGTAAAGACCCACAGGCGATGCGTGCCACACATCCACTTCGGCGCCGACGATCGGCTTGCCCTCCCGGTCGACGACGCGGGCATGCACGAAAAGCGGCGTACCGGGCGTATCGGAACGAATGATCGTTCCGCCGTTTTCGACCCGTGGAGAATTCAGGCGCCAGAACGGACCAAGAAGCGACTGGGACGTCTCTGTCTGCCCCTTGTCACCATTGTTGAGCAGGCAGACGAGCGAGGAAACGCCCAGCGAGCCCGACATCAGCACGAACTCGTTGTGACTGTCGGTCTGAAGCTGCCCGATTTCGTTCAGGATGGCGGTGGCGTCGCGAAACTCCGCCTCCGTCAGACGCACTTCGCGCACGAAGGCATGAAGATGCTTCACGAGGGCCACGAGGATTTCGCGCGTCCTTGGGTCGGACGTCTGCTGCATCGCCGCCACCACGGCGGGCGTTACGTCGCTTTCAGTTTTAATGACCATATGCCACCTCCCGATAGCGAACCGATACAGCGATAATCGATTATTTGTCAAGCGATGGAGGGCGACATGGCCGTTTTCAATCCGCGGACGAACAAAGGTGATTCAGCACCTCACTGATTTAATTATATTTACGTAAGCTGACTCACCGGCGTCCACCGAAGTCGCACAACAATTTTCCTGACAGTTGACAAGAATAATCGTTTATCCTATCCATCATCGACGACGGACGATTTCCGTTCGGGAGGATCGAATGAAGCAGCAGGTCGGCGCAATAAGCCCAGCCGAGATCGGCAGTTTTTCCGACGACGGGAAAAACACGATCGGCAGCCAGCTTGCGTCCCGGCTGCGGGAAGCCATCATTTCCGGCAGCCTGGAAGCCGGCAGCAAGATCAATCTCGACAAGGAACGGCAGGCGTTCAATGTCAGCCTGAGCCCGTTGCGCGAAGGATTGGCGCGCCTGATCTCGGACGGCCTGGTCGAGTTCGAGGACAATCGCGGCTATCGGGTTTCCCCCGTCTCGCTGGCGAACCTTGAGGAAATCACAGTGCTTCGCGAGGAGTTCGAGGTTTTCGCGCTCAAGGAATCCATTCGGGTCGGCGACGTGGAATGGGAGGGCAACGTCATGCGCGCCCTTCATAAGCTGAACCGCGCCGAGCGCGATGCGAGCAAGCCGGAAACGCTGGAACATTGGGAGGCGGTCCACCGGGACTTCCACCTCACCCTGATTTCAGGCTGCGGAAAGCCGCTTCTTCTGCATTTCTGCAAGACGCTGCTCAATCTCAACGATCGCTACCGCCGGACATTTCTCAAGCAGACGTCCGGCGACCGGAATGTGAACCAGGAGCATAGCGAGATCGCACAGGGCGCGGTCGCCCGCGACAGCGATTATGCCGCCGACAAGCTGCGCCAGCATATCCATCGCACGGGGACCAATCTCCTGGCCCACCTGGCCCGCACCGGAGCGGTACGATGACGGACGCCCGGCAGATGCAGGAAAGCCCGCTCGGCGTCGCGCATTTCTCCGCGATCCAGTTGCCGCCGCACGAATTCGTCCGGCAGGCGGCGGCGGCCGGGTTCAGCGCCGTCGGGCTTCGGCTTCATCCCGCTTTCGCCGGCGCGCCCTACTACGAACTGCCGCAGGGCAGCCGGGCCGCATCGGAGTTCCGCACCCTGCTCGACAGTGAAGGCATGAGGGTTTTCGATATCGAGTTCTTCATTGTCGGCCCGGATTTCAACCCGACCGCCATCGAACATATCGTTGCGGCCGCATCGGATATCGGCGCCAGAAGGCTATCGACCTGCGGCGACGATACGGATCGCAGCCGGCTCGTCGACAATTTCAATGCTTTCTGCCAGCTCGCCGGGCGGTACGGCATGGCTGTCGACATCGAAAACATGGGCTGGCGCGCGGTCAGCAGCTACAGCGACAGCGCCGCACTCGTCCATGCCTGCGGGCAGGACAATGCCGGCGCCCTGGTGGATGCCATCCACTTCTTTCGCAACGGCGGAAGCGTCGATGAGATCGATGTCGATATCGTGCGGCACGTTCAGCTTTGCGATGTGGCCGGACCGCCGCCGGAGGGCGCCGAAGGCATGATAAACGAGGCGCGGGCCGGACGGTTGGCGCCGGGCGACGGAATACTTGCGCTCAAGGACCTGGTTGCCAAGCTTTCCGGCAAGGCCGCGATTTCGGTCGAAGTGCCGCTGGTGGGTGACACACCGGCGTCGGCGCATCTGCGAAATCTCAATCTGAAAGCACGCGAAATTCTACGAGCAGAAACTTAGACATTCTGGATCTGGCGCGGTGGAGGCTGCGCCCGGAGGAGGAACACCCTTTCATGAATTACCAGTTCGACTTCGGCGTGGTCTTCGAGCGCGCCCCCGAATTGCTGTGGGCTACGCTCGGAACGTTCGGGCTCGCCTTCGCCGGCATGGCGCTCGCGCTGGTGATCGGCGTGGTGGGTGTCATCGGCCGGACATCGCCGAACAAGATCGTGCGTGCGCCCGTCATCGCGTTTGTCGAGATCGTGCGCAACACGCCCTTTCTCGTGCAGATCTTCTACATCTATTTCGCTTTGCCGCTGATGGGCATCCGCCTCAATCCGACGACAACCGCCATCATCGCGCTTGGCATCAATGGCGGCGCCTACGCGATCGAAATCATCCGCGGCGGTGTCGAAAGCATCAGCAAAGGCCAGGTCGAGGCCGGTTACGCCCTGGGCCTCCACAAGGCCGACGTCTTCCGGCTCATCGTTCTGAAGCCGGCCCTGCGCGCGATCTATCCGTCTCTGACCAGCCAGTTCATCATGCTGACGCTGACGACCTCCGTCTGCACGTCGATCGCGGCCTATGAGCTGACATCGGCGGCGCAGAGGATCGAATCCGATACCTTCCGAAGCTTCGAAGTCTATTTCATCGTGACCGGGATCTACCTCGTCATTTCCACCGTGATGATGGGCATCTTCGCTCTCATTTCCCGCCGCTACTTCAGCTACCCGACACGATAGAGGTTTGGCCATGGGACCTATCGGAGCAAACGAATTCCTGTTCATCCTGCACGGCCTGAAATGGACGGCCCTGCTTGCAATCATCGGCTTCATCGGTGGTGGCGTGTTCGGTATCCTGATTGCGCTGACGCGCGTGTCCAAGAGCCCTGCGGCGCGCGCCACCGCCGCTGCCTATATCGGGCTCTTCCAGGGCACACCGCTGCTGATGCAACTCTTCGTCGTCTATTACGGCGTCGCCCTGCTCGGCATCAATGTGAGCGCCTGGCTCGCCGTCGCGATCGCCTTCACGCTGCATGCCAGTGCATTCCTCGGTGAAATCTGGCGCGGCTCCATCCAGGCTGTGCCGAAGGGACAGACGGAAGCCGCCAACGCGCTCGGGCTTCATTACGTGTCGCGCATGAAGGACGTCATCCTGCCGCAGGCCCTGAAGATTTCCATGCCGGCAACCATCGGCTTCCTGGTGCAGCTGATCAAGGGCACGTCGCTTGCGGCAATCGTCGGCTTCATCGAACTTGCCCGCGCCGGGCAGATCATCTCGAACCAGACGTACCGCCCCCTGCTCGTCTTCGGCATCGTCGGCGCGATCTACTTCATCATTTGCTGGCCGCTCTCCCATTTCGGAACGGCTCTCGAAAAACGGATGGCCAAGGCCGCCCGCTGACCCTTCAAACGACAATTCAAAGAGGAGGAAATGACATGAAATACAATCGCAGAACATTCATGGGCGTGGTGCTGGCAACGACGGCCTTGGTCATGGGCGGCACGACCGCCGCATCTGCGGCCAGCCTTGAAGAGGTGAAGGCCAAGGGCACGATCGTCGTCGGCATCCAGGGCGACAACGCACCCTGGGGCTTCGTGAACTCGAGCGGCACCCAGGACGGCTTCGATGCCGACGTGGCGACGCTCTTTGCCAAGGAGATCGGTGTTCAGGTTCAGTTCCAGCCGCTCGCCGTGGCGAACCGTATCCCCGCCCTGACGACCGGCAAAGTCGATATCCTCTTCGCCACGATGGCGATGACGGAAGAGCGCGCCAAGTCGATCCAGTACAGCAAGCCGTATGCCGCCAACACGATCGCACTCTATGTCGCCAAGGCGGACAAGGTTGCGACCGTCGAAGACGTGGCAGGCTGGGAAATCGGCGTGCCGAAGTCGAGCTCGCAGGACAAGGCCGTCACCGATGCCGTCGGCTCAACGGCCACGGTCCGTCGCTTCGACGATGATGCGGCCACCATCCAGGCGCTGATTTCAGGCCAGGTAAAGGCCGTCGGCGGCAATCAGTTCTATGGCCAGCGGCTCGAGGCCGCGGCGGCCGGCACCTACGAGCGCAAGATCGATTTCCTGACGACCTATAACGGCGTCGGAACGCGACTGGGCGAAAAGGACTGGAACGACGCCGTCAACGCCTTCATCGACAAGATCAAGGCGAACGGCGAACTGGCCGCCATCACCAAGAAATGGATGGGGATCGACCTTCCGCAATTCCCGGAATCCATTCCCAACATCCCCTTCACCGTGAACTGACCTATCAAGGAGGGCGTCGTGACAGCTTCCGACAACACTCAATCGATGCTGATTTCACTTGAAAAAGTGGAAAAGTGGTACGGCGCCTTTCATGCTTTGAAGGACATCAACCTGACGGTCCGCAAAGGCGAGAAGATCGTTCTTTGCGGGCCGTCCGGCTCCGGAAAATCGACCTTGATCCGCTGTATCAATGTGCTGGAGACCATCGAAAGCGGGCAGATAACGGTCGCAGGCCGGGTGCTCGACGGCAGCGGCAAGGCTGTGGATGCCATCCGCCGGGAAGTCGGCATGGTTTTCCAGAACTTCAATCTTTTCCCGCACATGACCGTGCTGCAGAATTGCGCGCTGGCGCCCATGCGGGTGCGCGGAATGGGTCGCGCCGAGGCCGAAACGCTGGCGCGGAAGTATCTCGAGCGCGTCCGCATCCTCGACCAGGCGGACAAATATCCAGCGCAGCTTTCGGGTGGCCAGCAGCAGCGCGTCGCCATTGCGCGTGCGCTTTGCCTTGAGCCGAAAATCATGCTGTTCGACGAGCCGACATCGGCGCTTGACCCGGAAATGGTCAAGGAAGTCCTCGACACGATGATTTCACTGGCGCGCGACGGCATGACGATGATCTGCGTTACCCACGAGATGGGCTTCGCGCGCCAGGTTGCCGACCGCGTCATCTTCATGGCTTCCGGCGAGATTATCGAGGAAGCGGAACCGGACGTTTTTTTCACGTCGCCGAAGCACGAGCGCACCAAGACCTTCCTTGGTGAAATTCTCGCTCATCACTGAACATAGACAAGGACTTGAAGCATGAGCGACAGGCGTTACCTGGTCGGCCTCATCGGCGCGGATATTCAGATGTCGAAGTCGCCGGCCCTTCACGAGGCCGAAGGCCGGCATCAGGGCCTTGACTATCACTACGAGCTGCTCGACCTGACGGAGCGCGGCCTGCCGGCATCTGCCCTTCCCGCTCTTCTCGACGAGGAGGAGCAAAGAGGCTTTGCCGGCAGCAACATCACCCATCCCTGCAAGCAGACGGTGATCCCTTATCTCACACGGCTGTCAGACGACGCCGAAATGCTCGGCGCCGTGAACACGGTCGTGTTCCAGAACGGCGAGCGGGTCGGTCACAACACCGACTGGTATGGCTTCTACAAGAATTTCGAGCGCGGCCTGCCGGACGTCGCCAAATCTCATGCCGTTCTGCTCGGCGCAGGCGGCGCAGGCGTTGCAGTGGCCCATGCGGCGATCAAGCTCGGAATAGAGCGCCTGTCGATCTTCGACCAGGACAGCGACCGCGCCGCACGCCTGGCTTCCCAGTTGAACGACCGGTTCGGCCGGGCATGTGCGGAGGCGACGACCGATGTCGGCGCCGCGTTGCGTGCCGCAGACGGGCTGATCCACGCCACGCCGACCGGAATGAAGAGCCATCCCGGCCTGCCGATCGAACCGCAATGGCTGGAGCAGCGTCACTGGGTGGCCGACATTGTTTACATGCCGCTGGAAACCGAACTCCTTGCCCTGGCGAAGGGCAAGGGCTGCCGCACCCTGCCCGGCAGTGGCATGACGGTCTTTCAGGCAGCGGCCGCGTTCCAGCTTTTCACGGGCATCGCCCCCGATACGGAACGCATGTCGCGCCATTTCGACGACCTGACCACGCGTTGAAAGGCCGGAATCGATGCCTCACATTGTGATCGAATACAGCCGGGGTGCCGGTGAACGCGTGGCGATCGAAGCCTTGACCACGGCGGTCCACCGCTGCATTCGCGATGGCGGCGTCGTGAAGCCGAAAGCCGTCCGCACGTTCGCCCGCGAGGCGACGTTTTCCTGCGTCGCGGATGAGCATCCGCAGAACCATTTCATCCAGATCATCATTCGCATGGCGCCCGGCCGCTCGCTGGAAACCAAACAGCAGCTTGTGCGGGCCACGTTGCAGGCGGCCCGTGTCGTCGCCGCACCAGCACTCAGCGAGGGCCGTCTCGGCCTTCGCGTCGACCTTTATGAATCCGATCCCGCACTCGCGGTTCAGGAAAGCACGCTTGACTGAACTGCCGGCTTTCAGAATGAGAGGAGAACCTCGTGAGCCTGATCTATGTCCTGAACGGTCCCAACCTCAACCTGCTCGGCAAACGCCAGCCCCATATCTACGGTCATGAAACACTTGCCGACGTCGAGGCGGACTGCCGCAAGCTGGCAACCGAGCTCGGTCACGACATTCGTTTCCATCAAAGCAACCGCGAATACGAGATCATCGACTGGATCCATGAAGCGCGCGAGGACGGCGCCGGCATCGTCATCAATCCGGCTGCGTTCACCCATACGTCGCTCGCCATTCTCGATGCCTTGAACACGTTCGAAGGCCCGGTCATCGAAATTCACATCTCCAACGTCCACAAGCGCGAAAGCTTCCGGCATCATTCCTTCGTTTCCCATCGGGCCGATGGGGTCATCTGCGGGCTCGGCACCGAAGGCTACCAGCTCGGCCTGCGCCGGGTCGCGACGTTGATCAAGTCCGCAGAGAAGAAATGAGCCCGCAATGACTGCGCCTGTGAAACTGGCCGTGCTCGGAGCCGGCCTCATCGGAAAGCGGCACATCGAGCATGTGGCGCGCGAACCGGATGCGGTGCTCAGCGCCGTGGTGGATCCCACGCCTGCCGGCGAGGCGATAGCCAGGGAAGCCGGCGTGCAGTGGTTCGCCAGCTTTGCCGACATGATCGCCGTGGATCGGCCCGACGGCATCATCGTCGCGACCCCCAACCAGGTCCATGTGAAGAACGGTCTCGAAGCCATCGAGGCCGGCATTCCCGCCCTGATCGAAAAACCGATCGCCGACGACATCGCGTCCGGAGAGCGGATGATCGCGGCAGCGCAGGCGAAAGGGGTGCCTATCCTCACCGGCCACCATCGCCGGCACAACCCGATGATGCGCAAAGCCAAGGACATCATCGATAGCGGCCGGCTTGGACGGGTGCTTGTCGTCAATGCGATGTTCTGGCTTTTCAAGCCGGACGACTATTTCGATATTGACTGGCGCCGCCAGGCAGGCGCGGGACCGGTTTTCCTCAACCTCATTCATGACATCGACAATCTTCGGTATCTGTTCGGCAATATCACCGCCGTGCAGGCACGGGAATCCAATGCGGTTCGTGGAAACGCGGTCGAGGAGACGGCCGTGATCCTCATCGAATTCGAGAACGGCGTTCTCGCAACCGCATCCGTTTCCGACGCCGTCGTGGCGCCCTGGAGCTGGGAGATGACGACAGGGGAAAACCCGGTTTATCCGAAAGCGGACGAGGCCTGCTACGTCATCGGCGGCACGCACGGTTCCCTTGCAATCCCATCGCTTGACGTCTGGCGCAATCCCGCCAAGCGCAGCTGGTGGGAGCCCTTCGAGAAGGAACGGGTGGAATACGAGCCGCAGGATCCGCTCGTCCTGCAGATCAGGCAGTTCTGCAAGGTCATCAGGGGTGAGGAACAGCCGCTCGTCAGTGGTCTCGAGGGGCTGCAAACGCTGAAGGTGATCGATGCCGTGAAAAGATCGGCGAAGTCCGCAGAGCGTGTTCTGGTGAGTTGACCCCCAAATCCATCCAAGGAGGAAAGACCGTGCAACCTTCCGGCAGGACAATCGATACAGAAGCCATCTTGGAAGATCTTCCGGAAATCAGGGACATCGTATCTGACGATCTGCGTGACAAGGTCGTGAAGGCCTGGGTCTTTGCGCTCGAGCGATCGAGCTTTTCACGGATCAGCGAGATTCCGGGCGAAGGCGGTCCGGGTGTGTTCGAACTCCGTAAAGGGATGCGCCGGCGCGAGGGTGCTGCGTTACGATGACGACGCGGCCACGATCCAGGCCCTGCTTTCCGGACAGGTCGATGCGATTGGAGGCAACATTTTCTATATAAACAAGCTGGAGCAAAGCAGCCCCGGCAACTACGAGAACAAGATCGAACTCACCAGCCTCTATATCGGTGCCTGTACGCGGCTGGGTGAAAAGGAGATCAACGCTTCGGTCAACGCGTTTCTCGATACCATCAAGGCGAACGGCAAACTGGCCGATCTCTACAGGAAATGGATGCTGCAGGACCTTCCGACATTCCCGGATTCCGTCCCGGACGTCCCGTTCACGGTGGAATGAGGCAGGCTCCCCGTTGTAGCAGTTCAACGATCGCCGGCGGCGGAACCACCATATCCGCTCGCCCCGCATGGAATCCGCTTCTCCGCAAGGGGGTTTGTAGCGCTGCACATCCTCCCGCAAGAAGTGAACAGCCCCGGCCAAGGCCGGGGCTTTTGCTTACCGGCTGGCAATTGCCGCGAGGGCAATGAGCACAGCGGCGCCGGCAATATTCCACCATCGCGTCGTGTCCTGACGACGGCGGGCGCGGACACGCTGGCGCATATCGGCGACTTCGGCGCGCATCGCTGCCAGGATGTCGAGGTCGGCCTGCGTGTCGCGCGGCCTTGGGGCAGGTCGTATCACCCGCTCGTCGATCTCTTCGAGGTATTCACGCCATTGCGCATCGCTTTCAAAGCCGTGTTTGCGGATATCCGTCATCTCAACCTCCCTTAGATCATGATCTCGCCGCCCGTGACGGGGATCACCGCCCCCGTCATGTAGCTGCCGAGATCCGAGGCGAGCAGGACATAGGCGCCGGCGAGTTCGGCCGGCTGCCCGGCGCGCCCGAGCAGCGCCTGCCTGCCGAAGTCCTTCGTCTTGTCAGGCGGCATGGTGGAGGGAATGAGCGGCGTCCAGATGGGACCCGGGGCGACCGCGTTCACGCGAATTCCCTTGTCGGCAACCATCTCCGCGAGGCCGGCGGTGAAATTGGAGATCGCGCCCTTCGTCGACGCATAGGCCAGCAGATGCGGCGAGGGCTGGCGGGACTGGATCGAGGTGGTGTTGATGATCGCGCTGCCCCGCTTCATGTGCGGGATCGCAGCCCGCGCCAGGAAAAACGGCGCGTAGATATTGGTTCGGAAGGTCTGGTCCCACTCCTCGGTGCTGATATCGGCGATATCGCCATAGGTGCGCTGGAAGGCGGCATTGTTGACGAGAACGTCGATCCGGCCGAAATTTTCAAGGCATTGGCGGACGAGATGCTGGCAATGCTCCTCGCGTGTGATGTCGCCCGGCAGAACCACGACCTTGCGGCCGGCGGCCTCGACGAGACGCGCGGTGTCGTTCGCGTCCTGATCCTCGCTCAGGTAGGAAATCACGATGTCAGCGCCTTCTCGCGCAAAGGCGATGGCGACCGCGCGGCCGATACCGGAATCACCACCAGTGATAAGCGCAACCTTCCCTTCGAGGCGGCCGGCCCCGACATAACTGTCTTCGCCATGGTCGGGCGGCGGGTTCATCGCGTTCGTCAGGCCGGGAGGGTTCTGCTGCTGTTCCGGCTGGGGCGGAACAGGACGATGCACGTTGTTCTCAGACATCTCGGTCTCCGTATGAGTGGGTTCGATCACCCAACTCGGCGTCCGCCGCGATGTTCCCTATTGCACAGCCGCAGGCAATCCGAGCCCGCCGCCGGCTCCAGCCTCGTTATCGTCCGCCAATTTATCGAAGGCTGCGGGAACATATCCGCCCGCTCCATGTTGGAGACTTGCTTCGAGCATAGCCTGGAGCGGTCCCTGGAACTGCAGGCGCGATACATGTCGCGCCTGCAGTTTCCGTTTATGCGGTCCGACGCCTCAAGCGACAACATCTTCATACAAGAGGCGCGTTTGATGCGAGGCTCACCTCGCATCAAACGCGCCCTGGTCAGTCAACGGCCATCAGAAGAGAGTTGGCCACCGCTTCGGCATGGAAGACATACCGCAAGCGCAAGCAGGCCTCCTATTCCGTCGAGTCTGCAGCGATATGGCTATCGATGCCGCGTGTCGCGAGGCCTTCGGCCGTCACATCGCGCACACCCTCCACGCCTCGAACGAAGCGGATGAGATGGTTTCGGTCATCTTCGCTGTCGACGGCGCCATCGAGTTCGGCAACGCCGTCGCGGATGGTGATCTGCAGCATGTCCAGTTCCACGCGGCCATCGTCCTCGAGCGCCTCCATGATGCGGGCCTCCAGATCATCGTCGCTGATCGTTCCACCTTCCTCGTGGGAGAACGGCGTCGGTGCGCCGGCGACGGCGCGCTCCTTAGGATCCGACGTCACCGCAAGACGCTCGTTGTCGATCTGGTCGAGTTCCGCGCCGCCGGCGCCATAGGGTGCGTTGCCGCCGGCCTTTCGGCCGTCGTCATTATCCGAATAAGGCCAGCCGTCGCGGATATCCCGCTCTTCATAGTCGCGAAAATCCTCTTCGCGGGATGGGTGTTTGCGATCGGTCATCGTCGTTTCCTCGCTCACAATTGGCGTTGCATCCCTAACCGATCAGGGTTCGCCCTTGTTCCACGTCGCATTTCGCTCGCCGGGAAGACCGGCGGCGACGATGCGGCTTTTGAGGAACAATCGGCGAAAAGCGTGGTTGGTCATCCATCCCGACACACGATGCCCAACACAAGAGGCGAAGATGGCACTGACAGCACTGGCGCTCAACTGCACCTTGAAGACGAAGAGGGCCGAAGATCCCTCCTCGACCGACCGTATGTTGAAACTCCTCGCCGCGGCCATGGAGCCGCTCGGCGTCACCACGCAGTTCGTGCAACTGGCCGATCACGATATCAAGCCGGGCGTCACGTCCGATGAAGGCGATGGCGACGCGTGGCCGGCCATCCGCCAGAAGATACTGGACGCCGACATCCTCATCATGGGCACGCCGATCTGGATGGGGCAGCCGTCCAGCGTCTGCAAGCGCGCGCTTGAACGCATGGATGCATTTCTGGAGGAAAAGGACGAAGAGGGGCGCATGCTGTCCTACGGTCGCGTCGCCGCCGTTGCCGTCGTCGGCAACGAGGACGGCGCGCATCATGTCTCCGCGGAGCTTTTTCAAGCGCTCAACGATGTCGGCTTCACCATTCCCGCAAATGCCGTGACCTACTGGGTCGGCGAGGCGATGGGATCCGTGAATTTCGTCGATCTCGAGGAAATCCCGGAGGCCGTGCGCTCCACGCTCTCGCTTGTCGCACGCAACACCGTGCACGCCGCGACGCTGCTGAAGGCCCGTCCCTATCCAGGTGAAGATGCATGACCATGGGAAAGAAAAAGAAGAAGTGGTCGCGGGACGTCACGGAAAACAGCGACGCCATGGACCTCGAAAACGGCGTCTTCAAACAGAAGAGCGCCAGGAAGATCGCCAGTTCGCTCAAGCAGTCTGCCGAAGAGAGCGGCCGGCGCAAATCGAGCCCGTTCCGCTCGGCCATGTCCATGCTGACGTTCTACATCAACCGCGCCGGCAGCCAGCTCTCGAAGAGCCGGCGCGACACACTGGAAGACGCGAAAGCGGAGTTGCGAAAGGATTTCGACAAGCAGCCAAAGAAGGGCAAGTAGCTTGGGATTGATGATACTCAGGGCACCAAAGGCGTCACCCTCCAGGCCAAGGCGTCGTCTCAACTATCCTGCGCAATGATGGACGAACGCTTTTTCAACCAGCGAAACACCTGGATTTCATCCTCGTCCATCCAGTCCAGAAGACGTTTTGCGCTCGTCTTCATCTTCAGCACCTCGCCCAGCCTGCCGGCATGAAAATCCTCGAAAACGGCCGGATGAATGTAGGATGAGCGACAGACGGCACGGGTGTTCACCAGTCTTGCCGCGACCGTGTCGATCGCCTGGTTGATCTGTCGGGTGAGTTCGCGCTTGGTCGGCGGAACATCGACGGTGGCAAGCGCCTGGACGGCCATGCACGTTGCGCCCCAGGTGCGAAACTGCTTCGAGCTGAAACCGTCGCCGGCGATCTCGCGAATATAGTCGTTCACGTCCTGCGAGGAGATCGGCCGGCAGCCGCCCTCATCACACACATATTTGAAAAGGTGCTGTCCCGGCAGCTCCTGCAGCTTGCGGACCACATTGGCAATCCGGCGATCGCTGTGGACGAGGTTCCACTCCTTGCCCGACTTTCCCTTGAAACGGAACCTGAGGTTGCCGCCGTCGACCTTGACATGCCGCCTGCGCAATGTCGTCAAGCCATAGGATTTGTTCGCCTCGGCATAGGCCGCGTTGCCGACACGGATATAGAGATTGTCGAGCATCCAGATGACGGTCGCCAGCGCCTTGTCGAAAGTCAGGCCGGGCGAACGCAGGTCGTGTTCCACACGCTCGCGCAGGTCCGGCAGCCGGTTCGCGAAGTCGATGAGCCGTTCGAATTTGGCGCGGCCGCGCTCTGCATGCCAGTCGGCGTGATAGCGATACTGGCGGCGGCCGCGCGCATCCTTGCCGATCGCCTGCAAATGAGAATACGGGTTGGTGGAAATCACCACGTCGGTATAGGCCGGTGGAATCGCCAGAGCGTTCAGGCGCGCGATTTCCGCGCGGTCTGTGATCCTTCGCCCGTCGGGCCCGTAATAGAGATATCCCTTTGCGCCCGGTTTGCGCGTGATACCGGTCTCCAAACCTTCGATGTAAACCAACTTCGCGTGGAGGTCGGCATCGGAAGGGGCATCGGCGAACACGCGGGGCATCTGGTTCATGACGCGATAACTCGCAGACCCGTCCGCTGTTCCCGGTCTAAATCGTCGGAAGGACCTCAACGGCTCCAAGATCGCGCAGAGCTTGAAGCTGGTCGCCGGAAGGCTCGCCATCGGCAAAGACGCGGAAAGCCTTTCCCTGGTCCTTCAGCCCCTGCGCCATTTTCAGCGCATCCGGAAAGACCAGTTTCGGCTCGTCGCGCGTGTCCGTGCCTTCGGGATCGAGCGCGCTGAGCGCGACGATCTGATAGGTAGTCGGCATCCGCCTCTCCTCTTCAACCCTCATTTCCATCCGAAACGAAATTGTCGGGCACAGCCGCACGTGCGCGTCTCATCGCCTCGATCTGATCGAGCCAATTGCGGCTCAAGACCTGCTGGATCGCGAGAGCGATGTCCTCCATGTTCCAGCCGGCATCTTCCAGTTCCACAACGAGAGCGGTCAGCTTGGTATCGATGACGGCGTTCAGTTCTTCGGTCCGGTCGTCACGGGAATCACGCATATGCCTGGCCTTCTTGTGGTGGCGCTCTAACGTCATGCGTCAGGCGCGGTGATATCTCGTGGCGTAACGCCTGAAATGGCGTCAGGTTTCGCGGGATGGATCAGACGGCGCGAAGATGGAACTGTATCGGCACTTGGCGGTTAAGAGATGTTGGGGCAACGCAGCATTTTCGTCAAAGACCTGAAACCGGATGCTGTTGCGGGAAGGAGCCGGCCTTGGCCGAGGATAATCATAGCAACGGACTGCTTGCACGCGTCGACCCCGACGATTTGGCGGCGTTATCGGCGCAATTTGAGCGCGTGGATCTGGATCAAGGGCAATTCCTGTTCCACGCCCACGAGGCCATCGAGCACGTCTATTTTCTCCTGAACGGTCTATCGTCGGAAATCGCCGGCCCACGCGGCAAGGAAGTCGAGGTCGGCTGCGTCGGCGCCGAGGGATTGTCCGGCGTGCCCGCGCTTCTCGGCGTCGACAGCAGCCCGCATTATGCTTTCATGCAGGTCGGCGGGACGGCCCTGCGTATCCGCAGCGACGCCCTGAGGGACCTGATGGACAGGCGCCCGCGGCTAAGGTGGTTTCTCCTGCGTTTCGCGCATGTCTTCATGATGCAGATCGCCGCCACCAGCCTGGCCAATGGAAGGTTTAATGTGGAGCAACGCCTCGCGCGCTGGCTGCTGATGTCGCAGGATCGCCTGGGCGACCGCCTTCCCCTCACCCACGATTTTTTCGCGCTTATGCTTGGCGTGCGTCGGCCCAGCGTAACGGACGCCCTGCATCTGCTTGAGGGAAAACGACTGATACAGTCCAGTCGCCGCCTAGTGGAGATCCGTGACCGTGCAGGACTAGAAAACATTGCCGGTGCTTCATACGGAATGCCTGAAATGGAATACCAACGGAATATAACGGGTCATTCCGAACCGTCGCCACCACTCATTGAGACTTCGATCTGAGCGCTGAGCGAAACGGCACGCTCACAAGAACCCGGCCCTCTTCATCGGCGATGTCGAAAAACTGCCCGTCCGGCTCATATCCCGCCAGAACATGCTCCGCCATGATCTCACGCGCCGCCAACCGTGCGTCCTCGATCGCAAGCTCCAAAGTATCGAATTCCGATCCTTCGAGATCCTCTTCCGTGCGCTCTCCGTCGCGAATATTAAAGAAGTATCGCACTCTTATTTCCTCCTGCAAACCATGCGAACAGAAAGCTGCGGTGCTTTGTTCCGGACGGTGTTTGACCCGGCGGTTCGACGGGTCGCGCACAAGGCGACGCCGCACGCCCGATACTCCGCTTAGAGACCAGCGCCCGCCTTGTTTTCACGCCTGTCGGTCCCTGTGGAAACGGAACATCCCGCGATCCAGACGGTTTAAAGCGTGAAAGGAGATGTCACATGGGTATGAACAAACCGCAGGACGGCGCACCGGGCACCACGGATCAGTCCCCTCGCTGGGAAGGGCCGGAATCATCCAGACCGCGCGGCTACCTGCCTGCCAAGGACGATCCCGACACCGCGCGCGACGCCGTCGGTGAAACGAACAAGGATCCCGAGCGCAATGGGGTAGCGGACGCGATGAAAGCCAAAGGTGATCAAGGCGGACAGTCTCCGGCCGTGCAATCGCTCAAGGAAGAACAATCCCGCCAGGCGCGACCCAGTCAGGAAGGAGAGCTCCAGAAAGGGCTGGAAGACACGTTCCCCGCCTCCGACCCGGTTTCAGCCGCCAATACCTCGACCGTGAAGAAACACGTTCCCCAGGATGAAACATAGCCATCGCAGCCCCTGATCGGGCACCGCAACAACGAGATGAAAGACGGCGGCATTCCGGATGCCGCCGTTTCTTCTGAGGCGGTACGATAGAAAGAGCGGGCTCCTGTCAGTCGAACAATGTGCCGCGGGCGCCTTCCTGCTCGCGTGCCAGCTGCCTTATGGCGTCTTGCGCCTCGTCGGCGCGCCACCCTGCTCTCTCCGCTCCTGCAACAAGCTCCGCGAAATTGCCCACAGGCCCGGTGGTCATCGTTGTCGTCAGATCCTCCGGCGCCGCTATCGCGAGGTCTGCGACGGCAGGCCGCAGCGCGGCGACGCAGTCGGCGCTGCGACCGGGATAGTCTGCACTCTCCTTGGGAGGCTCGATAGCGTGCTGATGCGGCATGGCCGTTTTTCCTCGTTGGCACTACACTGCCAATCCCCGCCAGCCTCCATTGTTCCCTGCCAAGGTTGGAACAATCCTTGAAGGCCGAGGTTGGCCCATTGTCCTGATGTGCAGCGGCACATGTCATGAAAGAGGCGCGCAAGAGACCATGTCCACCCATGACCCTTACACGCATTCACAGGTCGTCATCATCGGCGCTGGCTTTGCCGGTCTCGCCTGCGCAAAGGGCCTCGGCAAGTCGGGCATCACCGTTACCGTCGTGGACCGGCGCAACCACAATCTCTTCCAGCCCCTGCTCTACCAGGTGGCCACTGCCGCCCTGTCGCCGGCCGATATCGCAGAACCCGTGCGTCGGACGCTCGGGCGATATGACAATATCCGTGTCCTGCTGGGCGAGGTCGTCGGTATCGACAGCACCGGGCACCGTGTTCTGCTGAAGGACGGCACGTCGCTCCCCTATGACGACCTCGTCATCGCGACCGGCTCGGAATACAACTATTTCGGCAACGACGGGTGGAAGCCATTCGCCCCGGGCCTCAAGACCATTCATGAAGCAAGGCTCATCCGCCACCGATTGCTGTCCGCCTTCGAGCGCGCGGAGCGCGCAACCGATCCCGCCATTCGCAAACGCCTGCTCACCTTCGCCATCATCGGCGGCGGTCCGACCGGTGTCGAGATGGCCGGCGCCATTTCCGAGCTGGCGCGCCAGATGATCCATCACGACTTCAAGGCCATCAACAAGAACGAGGTCGATGTCCTTCTCATCGAAGCCGGGCCCCGCATCCTTGCCGCCTTCCCGGAGAAACTCGCGGCCTACGCGCATGCCTATCTGAAGGATATCGGCGTTCGGGTCCTGACCGGACGCAGCGTGACCAAAATCGACGCCGACTCCTTGTCGCTGGGCGACGAGCGCATCGAAACAAGCTGCATCGTCTGGGGTGCGGGCGTGCGTGCCTCGCCCGCTGCGCGCTGGCTAGGCGTGGAAGGCGGGCAGCAGGGCCGCATCCCCGTGGAACCGGACCTGTCGCTGCCCGGGCATCCTGATATCGCGGTCATCGGCGATACGGCCCTGGCGACGGATGAGGATGGAAAGCCGCTTCCGGCACTGGCGCAGGTCGCCAAGCAGCAGGGCGAGTATGTGGCGGACCGCCTGCGCCATAAACTGACCGGCCGCACACACACGGCACCGTTCCGGTTTCACAACCGTGGCAACACCGCCGTCATCGGCCGCAACGCCGCGATCTTCGATTTCGGGTCCTGGACCCTGAAGGGCCGCATGGCCTGGTTCCTGTGGGCCCTCGTCCACGTCTATCTGCTGGTGAATTTCGAAAAACGCCTGCTGGTCAGCATTCAGTGGATAACGCGTTACTTCACCCGGCAACGCAGTGCACGCCTGATCGACGAGAACCACGGTCGTGACGACGACACATCGGATCCACCCGACAAACCGTTCGAGAACCCGCCGGCAGCGGGGCGTTAATTCCGCGAGGTCGACAAGCCGGAGGCGGCCTGCGTCGCGCTCACGAACCGAACAGGAGGACGCTATGGAAGCGATGGAAGAACAGTTCTGGTTTCTCGCGATTGCGGGCGGCGCGCTGCTCCTGGGGGCTGTGCTGGTTTACGGTGTTATGAAGCAGCGACGCCTGTCACCGACGGAGCGCGCGCAGCAAAACCGGAAGGTCAGAAGCCTCTATGGAAAGGATACCGCCGCCGCAACGCCACCGGTCGACGACGGTTCGGACCAACCCCGCGCACGGACCGGGCCTCTTATCCTGGCGGTCCTGTTCGTCGTGGTGGGCTGCATTCTCGGCTATTTCGTCATCAGGCAGCCGACGGCGCCCTCACCTTCCGTCGAGGGAAAGGAAACCAATGACGCCCAACCTGCCGCACCGGCTGACAAGAATGCCCTGCCCGGCCAGTCCTGAGCGCGCAGCCTACGTCTCTTTCGCGTAAAACATGCGGGCCGACGACTCTACGACAAAGCGATGCTTGGCGGGATCGAATGTAGCATCGGCGAAGGTATCGAAGAGATATCTGGCAAAGCTCTCTCGCGCTTCGTCCGAGGCAGCAAACCATGGCTGTGCGGTCAACTCGTCGAAGACCGACTGCAACGCGCCCAGTTCTTCAGGATCGAATGCGCCGTAATGTGTGTAGCTGCACATGCTCACCTCCTGAATGAGAAGAGGAAAGCTTAGAGAACTTGCGGCCCAATACAAAGCGGGAACACTGTACGAAAGCGTACAGTGTTCCCGCCGCTCAGCGCTGGCGCGCGTGGACGCCTACATGACCCCGGGCCGCCCGATATCGTCCTCGAGCATCTTTCTCGCACGGTTGACCCGGCTCTTGACCGTGCCGATTTCACAGGCGCAAAGCCTTGCCGTGTCGATGTAGCTGACACCCATCGCCACCAGCAGCAATGTGCGGCGGGTGCTGAAAGGAATGCGCTTGAGCGCTGATCGCAATTCGCTGCGGCAGACCGCCCATTCCTGCGGCGCGCTGATGCTGATCCGTTCGAAACGCTCCGGATCCATGCCGGCGGGCTCCCGGCAGCGGCGACGATATTCGGTGTTGAAGGTGTTGCGCATGATCGTGAACAACCATGAGCGGAGATTTGTGTTCGGGCGAAACTGATGGGAGGACCGCAGGGCCCGCATCACCGTTTCCTGAACGAGGTCTTCGCGATCACTGATTGCACGACACAATTGCCGCGCAAACCGCCTGAGGGCAGGCAACTGGGCTTCGATCTGGGCATGAACTGTCTGCTCGATTGGGGCAGTAACCACGGCGTCCATTCGTTCCTCCATTTCAAAGGGAACGAGACGGCTTCAAAGAGGTTGCGGTACGTTATCGTACGGATCACCGCGCGGAAATGCGCACGTGGTCGCGCTTCGCGATCGGCGGGACCGCACGGTTTCCGGCAAAACGTGAAGGCATATTCCGATCAGTCCGAGGGACGCGCGATGCTTGCCCCGATGAGGCGTTCATATTCCCGCTCGCATTCGCCATAGGCGTCCCGCGCGAAGGCGACCAGCCCCGCTCTGTCGCGGACGCTGACGACACCCCGTTCGGAATAGATGAGCTTCTTGCCTTCCAGCACGTGGAGCGCCGTGGTGATGCTGGGACGCCTGACCGCAAGCACCATCGACATGAACTCGTGCGTCAGACTGATCTCCGTTCCGTCCACACGGTCATGGCACATTAGGATCCAGCGGGCGAGACGCTCGCCGATCTGGTGCACCGCGTTGGAGAGCGAGGTGTAGGCCTGCTGGACGGTCAGCGCCTGGACGTAACAGGCAAGCAACCGGTGGATCTCCGGATCTTCGGCCATCATCGACTTGAGAGCGGGCGTGGCAATCCGGTGCGCTTCGCCCTGGATCTGCATGTGGACCGAGAATGGATCAGCGTCCACGTCCAGAATGGCCGAGGCGGGATACATGCCATCCCTGCCGACGATGCCGATTTCGCTGCACCGTCCATCAGGCGAGCGGATAACCACCGATGCTATGCCGCTTTCGAAGAAATAGGCGTGTTTCATCGGCTGCTGGGGTGAAGACAGCTGATGCCATCGGGGAAGCCGCACCCGTTCGAGATGCGGCAAAATCCGTTGCAGGCTCGCTGCCGGTAGACGCCGAAGAAGGTTGTTCCGAAACCCGCCGTCACAACCAGCTGCCATCAATAAATCCAATGCAGTTCATCGACCGCATATCCGCCAAAGGCCTCGGTCTCTCCCAAAGTCAATGGCTGTCCATCTATGGCCATACAATCGGCGAAACAACCCGGTCCGGAGGGTCGGTACGAAAGCGGACAGAGGTCTCCCGCCCGCAGGCGCCGCATCGCATTCGTACGGTTTCGTACGGAGCTTTTCCCCGCGGAACTTCCCGCCTCCGCGCGCATTTTGCCGGCTTCACCGGGAGGAACACCATGCAACACGTCGACAGCAATCGCTCCGTAGCGCAGGTCAGGGTGTATGACGTCGTGCTCTACTGCAGGCAGCAGGGCATACACGAAGCGGAAGCCCGGAAGCTGGTCCGCCTGATCGGGCCATTCGCGGACCGCTTGGCGATCCAGATGAACCTGACGAAACGACCAGTCCGTTTCCGCTAGGCCAGCGGAGGCCGTCCGTCCTTGACGATGTTCTGATATAGAACGCTTGCGGTTTAACTCTCGCGCCCGCGCCTATATCTTGTCGGACTGAACAGCAGTGCGACAGAGGGCATTCGTGACGCGCAGACTGAGCCATCCGGAAACAAAACTCGACCGTAACCGGCGCCTGGACGCTGCGTTCCGCTACGGTGTCATCGGCCTCCTGATCTGGCTTGCGGCATCGTGCCACGTGTGGGCGCAACAGCCCGTACCGGCGGGCTGGAGGAAACAGACCTTCGACTTCGGAAGTACGGACCTGCGGGGCGAAATCCTCGTTCCCGCCAACGCCGATTTCCAGACCGTGGAAATCCAGCCCCGCCAGGCGGGTACCGCCGGCAACGTGACGGTGGTCGGCAAGATCGCACCATCGGCGACCGTGCCGGCGGACGTGACCATCATGGCGCTGGATCTCCAATATCCGGCGGCGGCATTACGGGTCTGCCTCTACGAGGTGGGATTGATTGGCCTCGAAGTTTTCTCGCGATCCATCGCGGACGACCTGTCGAGCGCATCCGTGCGCAGCATGCGCGTCAAAGACGGCCGGTTCGAGCAGGTGGCCTATTCGCACTGCCTGACACGCGGCACCAAGCTCCTCGTCTTTCATTTCATCGCCACGCCCGCCGGTACGGACGAGGAAAGCGCCTTCGCGACCGGCGGGAACATCGAGACATTCGCACGAACGGCGCTCGATGGCCTGACCTTTGCCGACGGCAAGCCGGTCAGCCATTGGGCCGGCATGACCGATGTCCCGCTGAAACTCGGGTCACGCACCGTGGCCCTGCCGGTTTCGTCCGCCTGGAGCATCGCCATCAACGACTTCCAGGGCGGCGTCCCCGCCGAGCTCAGCATGGTGCGCAAGCGCGATGGCAAGGATGCCGGCCTCGTCTGGCTGGGCGCTTTCGATGCGCCCGCCGGCTTCGACATCGCACGCGATGGAGAGACGTTCCTGCGCGATTTCATCGCCAGGCAGTCGCCGGATTTCGGTAGCGCGAAACTGCTGTCGAGCGACAGCGCTTCGCCGCCCGATGGCGTCGAGGGCACGAAGAACCATTTCCACTTTGACATCGCCACGAAAACCGGAGGCGAGGCCGGAGAGGTTTTCGCAACCGTCACCCTGAGCGGCGACAGGCTCTACACCGCTGCATGGTGGTCGCCGCCCGTGTCCGGCGATGGTCGCGCCGCGTTCGTGGCCCGCCTGCCCGGCATGACGGCTTTCGATCTGGCAAGGCGGGCGGCCGACCGGATGATGGCCGCGCCGTAGCGTCCGGCGCGCCAAACCGAATCTCCGAAGAATATTCCAGGCCGCGCGGACGTCGAACAATCGGGTACGGGCTGGGGCGCACTACGAACACGCAGATGGAGGACAGCACGATTTCGAACAGACCGGAACTGAGCGAGCTTTTCCCCCTTCCCTATGCGCACTGGTACGCGGCATCCCTCTTTGCCGATGTGGGGCGCCCCGCACGCGAAATCCTCTCCCGGCTCGGCATCGACGCTGCCCGCTGGCAGCACTGCAACAACCGTTACGGGCAGCTTCACTTCGCCAATACGGGCTGGGTTGCCGGCGCCTATGCCCGCGAGGGCTTGCCTGAGCCCGAGCAGGACCGCGCGCTCTTCGATCATCTGACCGAACATGACGGCATCGACCTGCCCGTGCCCGAGCCGTTCAGCATGCGCCGGGAACTCGGCACCCTGCGGCGGGCGGTCGAAGCCAACCCGCACATCGGCCCCTTCGCAGATGTCGACTGGGTCGCGCACTACATCTGCGAGCGGCGCTTTCCCGTCATCCGTTACGTTCACGATGGCAGCCATGTTTGCGTCGACGGTGCTCCGATCGCAGATCGAAAGGGGGTGCCTCTCGCCGGCCTCGACCCTTTGACCTTCCGCCAGCTTGGCGATCGCTGGTTCTGCGACGCCAAGCGCGTCTACGGCCAGGGCGAGACGCCCACGAAAATCTTCTGGTTCGTCGCGCGCGGCGCCGATCCCGAAAGCTTCACCGTGCTGAACGAGCGCTACGGCGCCGACAAGGCCGCCGGCTTCTACATCACCAACCTGCGCCTGCCGATGGCGGAGCCCGGCACGTTCGAAATCGTGAGTTATTATTACGGACGCGGCCAGAAACCCGGCATCCATGTCGATGAAAGCCACTATGCCAAGGACAGCCGCAAGGTCTATGCCTATGGCGTCGAAATCAAGGGCGCGGACGCGCCCAGCTTCCACGCGATCGGCGACGAGGGTCGGTATTTCGCCGACCGGAACCGCATCTACTGGGAAAACCGTCCGATCCCCGAGGCGGACCGGCAAAGCTTCACCTGCGCGTCCGAGGCCGGCCAATATTGCGCCTACGACAAGGACCGGCCCTTCTCGCGTGGGGAGCCGAAATCGGTATCCGCCGAATTCGAACACTGGAGCCCCTATTTCGAGTCGCATCCCGAGCTCACCGGCACCTGGTGGCATCGCGAAAAGGCACGGCGGGAGCGTGGGGCCGCGGACGCCGCCGAGCCGGTCCCCATGGGCGGACCCTATTTCAGCGACGGGAGCCGTGTCGTGGTCCGACCGGCACGTCCGCATGATGGCGCGTGGGTCTCACTGGATCATTTCGACCATGACAGCCTTCGCCACATCGTCGATGTCTTTGCCGAGGACAGGCACGGGCTGCGCTATTTCGAACCGGGGATGGAGCGTTACGGATGCTCGCCGGTCAAGGGTGCCGACGCCGCGAGTTTCGAGCGTGTGTCCGGCCCCTGGTTTCGCGATCGCCGGCAGGCCTATTATTTCGACAGCACGGCGCCCATGCCGGCGCTTGTCATCGTCAAGGCGGATCTGAAGAGTTTCGAGGTGCTCGGCGGCGCCTATGCGCGCGATGCCAAGGGGCTGATCGTCGAGGGCGTGCGCAAACGCGGCATCGATGATCCCGATGCTGTCGAAGCGCTCGGCTGCACCTTCGCCCGAATGGGCGAGACGCTGCTTTACCGTGGTAAACCCGTCACCAGGCCCGGCAAGGTCGATCCCGCAACGGCGCGTGGCGTCGACGAGCAGCTTCTGATCGATGCTGAGGGACACATGCTTTTCGGCGGCAGTTATCGCAAGCCCCTCCCCGGCATCGATCCCGCCACGCTGACCTTCCTCAACCGCATTTTCGCGGCCGACGCGCGGCATGTCTATGCCCTTACCGATTCCGGCCTCGTCGCCTGCCCGGACGTCGACCGCACCCGCGTGCATACGCTGGGGCACTATGCCGTGCATGTCGGAGACGTCAAATTCCAGGTCGTCAGCGGCCGCGTTCGACAATTCCCGTTGGAGGAGCAGGTGTGAGCGACTGGCGGATCCCCTTGCCATACGTCATGACTGTGACCACGATCGACATCAAAACACCGAGGCGAAGCGAACCCAGATGATGACCACTCCACGCCGCGACCATAGACGATACACGATCCTCATGACCGTGCTGGCATTCATCATCATCGCGGCCTGCATGCGTCTTCCCATTCCCGGCATCGATCTTATTCCGGCAAGCCTCCAGCTGGCGCAGTCCGGCGGCATGGAGCGGCTGTCGCTGTTCGCTTTGGGAACCGTTCCGCTGTTCAGCCTGCTGGCGCTTGTCGAACTCGTGAGATTGATGGCGCCGGACCTGACGGAACGGCTGGGCCATGCCGGCTGGCCAAGGCTGCTCTTCGGCATTGCCGTGCTGCTTTTGACCGCCCTGCAGGGGTATGGTGTGCTGACGGCATTCGTCACCATGGGCCTCATGGCCGATACGCTCAGCGCCATGGTCCTGGGGATCGCAGCCTTTGTCGGCGTATCCGCCCTGTTGCTGTGGCTGAACGATGCGATCCGGCTTCCGGGCCTCGGCAGCGGCATCTGGCTGCTCATGACGATCCCCATGTTCTCGCGCGTGCCTCGGGAAATCGTCATGTCCATTCAAACGGTCCGATCCGGCATCATGCCGCCGTGGCATCTCTGGATGCTTGCCGGCGCCGTCGTCGTAGCCGTCGCCATCGTCGTGGCGTTGAACCGGCTGCTGCTCGCTACCGGCCGGGACGACGGCATGCGGCAGGATACGCCCCTGAGCGTTCTCCTCTGGCCTCCGTTTCTGGCGGGCATCGCCACCGGATATCTGATGGTCGTTCCCATCATCCTGCTGCCGGCTTCGCTCGAAACAGCGCCATGGCTCGCCACGGCGATGCAGACCGTGTTCATGAGCGTGCTCATACCGCTCTTCGTCTATGGCTATTTCCGGCAGCTGCCGTTCGACCGCCGGGCAGACATGAAGCCGATCCTGACCGTCGTGGCCTTGGCGCAAGTCCTGCTCTGCGCGGGCCTGGGGCTGCTGCACCTGATCGTCTTCGCGCCGGCGGCACCCACCGGCCCCGCGCTCATCGTCTGCGTCACGGTCGTCCTCGCCCTGGGGCGGGTTCTGGTGAGCGACCGCCGGCAGACCCGATGAGGCATTTGGCCGGTCAACTGAACTGTCGGGTCAGGCGGCCGCGAGACCACTCATGCGAAGGTGCAGTTATACCGCGCTACATCCCGCAAAACCGCACAGCCCGTCGGACGTGCATAATGCGCGATAATCAATGGATTACAGACTAAGGTAGGCGTCCCGCATGAAGGGCAAAACCGAGATGAGCCGCTGGAATTATAATGGTAAGACTGACGGCTAGGATGGGAAGAAGACCGTGCATCAATTCAGCGACGATCGACACGAAGATTCCGTAGCAAACGACCATCAGCGGAAGCACCGCGCAACCCAGACCAAACCAGTATCGCCGCCTTGCTTGCGCCAATACCGTTTGCCTCCCGCGAATATAATCCAACGAGAGCCTGAGAAATATACAAATTGCCGACAGGCTGAGAATCGCCAGGCCGATACCCATTCCGCTACCAACGGTGCGCTGTACATTTTCGACCCCGCCATGTAAAAGCGCAGACCACGCGCTTTCCAGGAAGAAACGACCGCTATCCATCCCGACCAGCACAGCAAAATAGCCGGCAAGGAGCGTCGCTGGAAGCGCAAAGACAGCCAGTTCAGCAATGTAAACACCGCGCGCACGCAGTGACCACATTCCCGATGCGCCAACTCCTGTTTCTTTGTTTTCGCCTCGATCGTTTTGACCCATTTTACCGGTTCATATGGGATTGAAAGTAAGACCCTTCCGCAAACCCGTTCGGGTGTCCTCACGCGCGCTTGATGTTGGCTGCCAGCATTTGCCTGAGGTCGTCGATCTGGGCTGGCGTGAGGACACGCTTGGGCAGCATGTTGAACAGGCGCGGTCCCTGGAAGAGGAGGATTACCTTGCTGTCCTCGGTCCATTTGAGGTAGTCGGCCCAGGGGATGTTCCATTCGCCCTGCTCTGCGGTGCTCTTGAAGCCACCTTCCGACCATGAAACCCTCATCGGGTGCTGAAGGGTTTTCTGCGCTGCGTAGGCCTTGCGGGCAAACACGGGAGCAGCGAAGAAATATTGATAGAACGGTATCGCGATCACAACCGCCACACAGATGTAGAAGAATGCCGCGTAAGGCTCAACACGAAGTCGCAGCGCCGGTACGAAGAACGAGCCGAGCAGCAGCGCAACGAATATCAGCCAGCAAACGAGCGGCCGGAGTGACGTTGCGCTTTTCAGGATGAACAGCTTGTTGGCCGCGACATAGTCGTCGGCGGTCAAGGTGAGGGTAACACTGCGGTTCGTATCGCTCATTGCCTGCCTGGTAAGGGTCTGTTTCAGCTCTTTAACAGCAAACGTTTGTGACGTGGAAAAGCAACGACTGCGACGGGCGAAAAATCAGGATTTCGGCGACATCTGGTGGATAAGGAGGTGCTGAACGAGCTGACGATGAACAAACTCGGCCTCCACGCACAACAGCGGGCTATTGTCATGCCGGTCAGAACAAGGAGAAGATCATCATGCCGGCGAAGGCTATGAGCAATACGATGTAAAACGGACGGAAGAGATAGAAGCGCTGCCAATTCGTGAGGCCGAGAGCATTGATATGAACACGCTCATCAAGCTTCAGATTGTCCACGCCGCTGTCGACGGAAAAATCACCGCCGTTGCTCTTATAAAATCGGTACTCCCTGACCTGCGTGACAATTTGGTGAGCCGCCAGAAGAATGACCGCCAAAAACGCTGCTGAAAAAAGCAAGATTTCCAATAACAGCAAAACTGGAAGACTCCTCTTTAATTCCCGGGGCAGGAATAAATAGCAGCCAGCATCTCGATGACCAATGGCGATGCGCTCCCTTTGAGACGCTTCTAAGACGCGTGTAAACCCGGTCTGTCAGCCCATGGGCGAGAACCGGTCAGTCCATCGCCTCGTTCGATATCTCGACGAGGTTCTTCTCCTGGAATAGGCCATGGCCGTGCTGAAACAGCACCAATTGCGGCCAGGTAAATCCTGTCGTCTTGCTCACGAAGACCGGCGGCTTTCCCTTGCGTCGCACGCGACGAGCCGGGAAAGCGGCTCGCGGCCACTGGTTCGGATGAAGCGAAAATGACCGCTCGACAGGGCCCGGGTAGGGTTCGCAGTCGAAAAGCCATGACCGCCGCGGCCGTCACTGTATAGTAACGTCCGATATACGGTTCATTCATTGTTTAAAAATTGGGGGTCTAAAAAACGGAAAGGCTTTTTCAGCCGACGAAGCCGAAAACCACGGCGCTGACGAAGATGAAGGCACCGGCAAAGAGCACGGTGCTGACGAGCGCCTGGCGCTCCGCCCGGCGGGCACGGCGCGAGCCGAAGGTTGCGTAAGTCGCACGGCTGTCGAGTTTCATATCGCGCATTACCACCGTCCTTTGCTCGAGCGTCTGCTTATCGCAGGTTGGCCAAGAAGAGCGCTTCACTCCGCTCCGGAGATATTTCTATAGGATCCCTATAAGATTGGTAGGGTATTTTTTCTCATTTTGGCCGCAATCGTAAATTCGCGTTTCTCCCTTCTTCCGGTGATGACTTGCCACAGTGGGTGACGGGTTGCAGGGCAAGGCGTTCTGGGCCATAAATCCCGCCCCACCTGTCGGAGGCAGCCGTCATTGCGAGTGTTGCGGGCCGTGCGTGAATGTCACGCCACGACGCCTCCCCTGCGCTCCTCCCGCCCCGACAGCACCGGACACGACTGCGGACCGACCAAAAAGGAGAACGCATCATGGGCGCAACGGGACACCTTGGCAAAGCCTGGCGCAAGCGCGACTATCACCGCCAGTGGCTCTGGCGGGAGGCAAACCGCCTGTTCGATTTCTTCCAGAACCGGGCCTTCAATCCGCTCGGCGGCTTTCACGAGCTCGACGTCGACGGTCGCCCGCTCAATGCCGGCAACCCGGTGCGCGGCATTCATTCCACCGCCCGCATGGTTCATTGCTTTGCGATCGGCAGCCTGCTTGGCCGCCCCGGCTCCGACGAGATCGTCGACCACGGCATGAAGTTCCTCTGGGAAAAGCACCGCGACCACGAACGCGGCGGCTATCATTGGTCGCTCGACAATGCCGGCCTGCTGGATGCCACCAAGCAGGGCTACGGCCACGCCTTCGTGCTGCTGGCCGCCTCGAGCGCCAAGCTTGCCGGCCACCCCGATGCCGACCGCATGATCGCCGACGTGACCGAGGTCCTGGACAAGCACTTCTGGGAAGACCGCCACGGCGCCATCGCGGAGGAGTTCGAGGCCGATTGGACGCCGGTTGCCGGCTATCGCGGACAGAACTCGAATATGCACCTCACCGAGGCCCTCATGGCGGCATACGAGGCGACCGGCGAGCGCTTCTATCTCGACCGGGCCGAGAGCATCGCCGACCTCATTATCCGCCGTCGTGCCGCCGAGAGCGGTTTCCGCGTGGGAGAACATTTCGACGAGAACTGGGTGCTGGATCGCGATTACCGCGGTAACGAGATGTTCCGTCCTTCCGGCACCACGCCGGGCCACTGGCTGGAATGGACCCGCCTGGTGCTCCAGCTCTATGCACTCGGCGGCCGCAAGCATGCCTGGATGCCGGAGGCGGCGAAGGCCTTGTTCGACCAGTCCATCGCATTGGGCTGGGATACGGAAAAGGGCGGCTTCTACTACACGCTCGATTGGGACGACGCCCCGGCCAAGCGCAACAAGCTCTGGTGGCCCATGGCCGAAGGCGTGGGCGCCGCAGCGTTTCTGTGCGAACATCTGCCCGATGATAAGCATGAAATCTGGTATCGGCGGATCTGGGACTCGATTTCCCGCCATTTCCTCGACAACGAGCGCGGTGGTTGGCACGAAGAGCTCACGGAAGACCTCACGCCGAGCTACACGCTGTTTGCGGGCAAGAGCGATATCTATCACGCCCTCCAGGCCTGCCTCATCCCGCTCTATCCGGCAACCGGCAGCCTGACGCGCGGCATCATCGAAGCGGGCCAGCGCTGACATCTGCTGCCGCGCCGAGACCGACGGGATCCGAAACGCCGCCGCTCCGGCGGCGTTTTACTATGTGGTGTTCCCGGCATCATGCGCGCACGACGACGCAGGATCGCCGAGGGAACGATAGCGACGGCGCCCTCCCCGGCCCGGAAGCCGGCTCGGCTTTTAACGACATCCTCCAGGCCGCAATCGTCTCCATGCCGGCCGTCGTCGCCGGCGAAGGATTTTTCTCCCGCAGACCCTTTCGTAAAATAGATTGTCTACTGATTTTATAGAAATCCTGAAAGGCTACGCTTTCCGCCAACAGGGAGCACCGCCATGGGGATCATCGAACAGCAGCCGATCGACTACACCGTTCATCCGCGCGTCAACTCCAGCGATCCGGTCCCGCCGCGGCCGCGGCCACAGACGCCGGCCCATATCATCACAAGCGATGCCGAAGCCATCGAGGTTGCTCAGCGACTGGCTGCGGAGTTTACCGCCGGCGCGGCACTGCGCGACCGTGAAGGCCTGCTTCCTCTCGCCGAAATCGACGCCTATTCCCAGAGCGGCCTGTGGGGCATCAACGTGCCCAAGGCCTATGGCGGGGCGGGCGTTTCCTACCGTACCCTCGCCCGCGTGATCGCCATCATCGCGGCGGCGGACTCCTCCATCGCACAGATCACCCAGAACCATCTCTCCATCAATGGCCATATCGATCTCGACGGCACGGAAGCGCAGAAACGCGAATTCTTCGGCTGGGTCCTCTCCGGCCTGCGTTTCGGTAACGCCTTCTCGGAGCTGAACAGCAAGAATGTCGGCACCTTCGAGACGCGGGTGGCGTTCGATGGAGACGAGGCCGTCGTGAACGGCGAGAAGTTCTACACGACGGGCGCCCTGCTCTCCCATATCATTCCCGTCGTTGCCCTGGACGATGACGAAAAAAGCTACCTCGTCTTCGTCGACAGGGAGGCGCCCGGCATCACCGTGACGAACAACTGGTCGAGCTTCGGCCAGCGCACGACGGCATCCGGCTCGGTCAGGATCGAGAATGCGCGCGTGCCGAAAAGCCGCGCGCTGCCTGTCCTCGCCTTCGATCGGCCGACAGTGGCCGGCCCGGTTTCGCAGATCATCCAGGCGGCCATCGATGCCGGCATTGCGCGCGGCGCCATTGATGACGCGATTGCCTTCATCAAGACGCAGAGCCGTCCGTGGATCGATAGCGGCAAGGAAACCGCGGGCGAGGACCCCTTCACCATCGCCGCCATCGGCGATCTGAAGATCAGGCTGCATGCCGCCGAAGCGCTGCTCGATATCGCAGGCGAAGCTATCGATGCCGGTCTGGCAAACGCCACGGAAGACACCATCGCCGAGGCGACCGTGAAGACTGCGGAGGCCAAGGTGCTCACGACCGAGATCGCCATCCTCGCCACGAACAAGCTCTTCGAGTTGGCCGGCACGCGCTCCACCCTTGCCAAGCACAATCTCGACCGCCACTGGCGCAACGCGCGGGCGCACACCCTGCACGACCCCGTGCGATGGAAGTTCTTCCACGTCGGCAACTATTACCTGAACGACCTCAACCCACCGCGCCACGCCTGGAGCTAAGAACCGAAAGGTTGACCGCCGTAAACTGAGGAAGGCCGCCATAGGCTGGGTACGACATGCGGCGGCAAAGTTCTCGCCAACGAGATGGCCCGCGAGCCTGGCGGGCCACCGTTCGACCATTTACTGCGGGATCAAGCGCGACACGTTCCGTGATCGTGAACTGTCCGATTACGACGGGCATTGCACATGAGAGCCCTCCTCCCATAACAGAACTTGCCTCCGTGACAGAATGACGGGTTGCGGACGGCGGGGCCCGCTCGTATCTGATTATCTCTCGATGCGCGTTCGTCCGGGGAGGAATCAGGTGGGTCTGTCGCAGAATCTCGTTCGCCGGCTGGAAAATCCGGCCTTGTTCCGGGCTATTGCCGATGGCGCGGGTGCGGCGACGTTCGAGGTGTTCAACCCGTCCACCGGCGAGGTCCTTGCCACGCTTCCCGATATGGGCGCGGAAGAGACGCGGGCGGCCATCGAACGCGCGGCCGTCGCGCAGACCGAATGGGCAGCCCAGACCGCGCGCGAGCGCTCCGACACGCTCTGGCGGTGGCACCAGCTCATCGTGCAACACACCGACGATCTCGCCATCATCCTGACGGCCGAGATGGGCAAGCCGCTCGCGGAGGCGAAGTCCGAGGTGTCGCACGCCGCCGCCTATCTGCAATGGTACGCCGAAGAGGCCAACCGCATCTACGGCGAGACGATCTCCGCCCCTTCCCGCGACCGGCGCATGATGGTCATCAAGCAGCCCATCGGTGTCGTGGGCGCCATCACGCCCTGGAATTTTCCGGCATCGATGGTGGCACGCAAGATTTCGCCGGCGCTTGCGGCGGGCTGCACGGTCGTCCTGAAGCCCGCCGAGCAGACGCCGCTCGTCGCCGGCGCCATGTTCGCGCTGGCCGAGAAGGCCGGGTTCCCCGAAGGCGTGGTCAACCTTATCTACGCATCGGAAGGCGATGCTGTCGGTCGAGAGCTTTGCAGCCATCCGAAGGTGCGCAAGATCAGCTTCACCGGTTCGACGGAGGTGGGTCGGCTGCTGATGCGGCAATGTTCCGACCAGGTGAAGAAGCTCAGCCTGGAACTCGGCGGCAACGCACCCTTCATCGTTTTCGATGATGCGGATGTCGATGCTGCGGTGGATGGCGCCATCCAGGCGAAGTTCCGCAATGCCGGCCAGACCTGCGTTTCGGCCAATCGGCTCTATGTGCAGGCCGGCGTCCATGACGAATTCGCGCGGAAGTTCACCGAGCGCGTCGGCACGCTGTCGGTCGGCGACGGGTTCGATCCGGCCGTTTCCATCGGTCCGTTGATCGACGACCGCGCGCTCGCCAAGATCGAGGCCCATGTCGCCGACGCCGTGGCCAAGGGCGGCAGCATTCATTGCGGTGGCCGGCGCTACGAGGGTGCCGGCACCTTCTTCGCGCCGACGGTCCTGACGGACGTCACGCGCGACATGCGCGTCGCCCAGGAGGAGACCTTTGGGCCGCTTGCCCCGATCATCCGTTTCGAGGATGCGGATGCTGTCGTGCGGGAGGCGAACGACACGATCTACGGGCTCGCCGCCTACTTCTACGCTTCGAATCTCAGCCGCGTCTGGCGCGTTGCCGAAGCGCTGGAATACGGCATGGTCGGCATCAATACCGGGCGCATGTCCTCTGAAGCCGCCCCCTTCGGCGGCGTCAAGCAATCCGGCATGGGTCGTGAAGGCTCCCGCCACGGGCTGGAGGATTATCTCGAGATGAAGTATCTCTGCATGGGCGGGATCTGACGGGACGGGAACAGCAAGCGCCCTGCCCCGTTTTCTTCCCGATTGCGGAACCGGCATCCGTAATGATGTCGGCGTTCCCTGTGTATGAGACCGGTAAAATGCTGGTTGCACGATGGAGGCCGGCATGATGACCCGGCGCCGCCGGCATCGGATTGGCGCTGAAAACCATCGAAAAGAATCTATACAGTATCTATAGAATGTGATTTTTTACCCGCTTGAGCCTGTGCGACCTGAAACCACCTTCGGCAAGGAGCAGACGACATGGGTACGATTTCGTCGACGCTCGACCATCCCTCGCGCACTGCCGCCGTTATCGGTACGGAGGACGAGGCCTTAACGATCATCCGCACGCTCGCGGGTGTCTTCGGCGGTACTACGGGCGAGCCCGGCACGGCCGAGCTGCGGCTGGAACTGCTTTCGCGCTCCGGCCTCTTCGGCATATCCGTGCCCACCGACAATGGTGGCATCGATGTTTCCAATACGGTGCTGGCGACGATCTGTTGCGAGGCTGCGGTGCGCTCCGCCCCGCTCGCCGATATTCTGGCCGCCCACTTCGTCGGGCTTGAATCTCTGCGCAGCCACGGAACGGAGGGCCAGCGCAAGACCGTGTTCGCCGCTGCGCTCGCCGGCGCGCGTGTGGCTCGCGGCGCCGCGCGGTCGGGCGAAGCCCTGCCGATCCAGTCGAATGGGGTTGCCTTGCGCTTTGGTGGCGAGGTCTTCTGCACCCCCTGCGCTCGCCACGCCGATTGGATGCTGCTGCCGGTGCAGACCGGCGGACGGACCGGGAAACTCCTGTTGCCCGTTCGCGCCGAAGGCGTGCATTTCGTCGCGAATACCTGCGAACCTGCGCCGGGAGCCGCACAGGCGGCCGAAAATGTGCTGTTGAAGGATGTCGCGGTGGAGCCGGACTTCCTGCTTCAGGCCTCCGGAGATGCGGCGCCCGTGGCCGTTCCCCGCTCGCTCGGCCTGCTTCTGGAGGCGGCGTGCCGGCTCGGTGCCGCGCGGGGCGTCCTGGAACGGCTTCTGGATACGGGTGATGCGGACCCTCTCGCGGTCGGGCTGTTCTCGGCCCGCCTTGCCGCTACCGAAGCGATCATCGCGGATGCAGGGCGCGCGATCGACGCGGCGCAGATCGGCCTTGCCGATCAACATCGCATCAATGCGTTCCAGGCATCCGCGTCCGCGCTGGCTTCTGCGCAGGCGGTAGCGCATGACGCCGCATCAGCCGGCCGCGAGCCGCCGGCCGATATCCCCCTCACCGCGCAGGTGATGGAAGCGCTGGCCGAAAGCGGACGGATCACGATCGATGCGCACAGGAGCGGCGGGGCGCGGGACGGCTAGCCGCAGATCCGGCGGGCGCGATCAGCCCACCAGTTGCTCGCGCCCGTCTTCGTCCTCGATGATTGCCGCAGCACCCGGCACGGCGACGAACTGTTCCAGCGTCATCGTGTCGAGGATCGAGGCGATGGCATCGCGCACATCCGTCATGGCGCGGCGGACCTGACAGGTCTCCGGATCGGCACAGTCCTCGCAGGCCTCATAGGCCGTGCGGCTGGCACAGCGGATGGGCGCCAGCGGGCCGTCGAGCACGCGGATGGCGTGGCCGATGCGGATTTCGGACGCGGGATGGGAGAGCGAATAACCGCCGCCCGGGCCCTTCTTGGAGCGCAGCATGCCGGCATTGCGCAGTTCCAGAAGGATCGTGTCGAGGAACTTCTTCGGGATATTGTTGCGCAGGGCGATTTCGCTGACGAAAGCCGTTTCGCCCGGTTGAAGCCGTGCGAGGTCCACCAGGGCCTTCAGACCGTATTTTCCCTTTTTCGTCAGCATTCTTGCCTGCTTTCCATCAGCATCTATGCGTCGCGTGCCGCACGTTTGCGCACGCCGCGTTTCCTCGTCTTCTTCGGGAAGATCGACCGATTCCCCTTTGACGGGTGATTCTGGCCCATTCTAGGCACCGAAGTGCGAAAAACATATAAAAACGGTATAATTTATTTACGGCATCGCCCGCAAGGAAATTGCTGCTTCTGTCAAGCCCTTAGGTCGTTTTCGTTCGATCCGTGCCCATTCGGCACCATCTCGGGCGATTTCTCCTTGCCGATATGGCGCTCGGCCTGCCATTGCGCGGCCGATAGCGCCGCTCGACCCGGTTTTCGCGGTGCGCGTGCAAAACGCAAAACCAATCGCGGACAGCCACCAAGATTGAGGCGAAAATTTCTCTACTAAAATTATTGATTATGTAGCCTTGAATAACCGGCCCGCAGACAGGGCGACGGCAATTTGAGGAGAGGACCATGACCATTACCCGCAGGACCCTGCTGGCCGCCACCGCCGCCGTTGCAATGGCGGCGTCGTTCAGCACCGCCCGCGCCGCCGATGTGACGCTGAATATCGGCTACCAGCCGATCGTCGAGCCGTCGCGCGTTCCGCAGGCCGACGGCACGTACGAGAAGGCGACGGGCGCCAAGATCAACTGGCAGAAGTTCGATGGCGGCGCCGATGTCATCGCGGCGATCGCTTCCGGCTCGCTCGATATCGGCTATGTCGGTTCGTCGCCGCTCGCGGCGGCGGCAAGCCGCGAACTGCCCATCGAGGCGATCTTCGTCGTCGGGCTGATCAGCGAAGCCGAGGCGCTGGCCGTCAAGTCGGTCGAAAAGCCGGAAGACCTCGTCGGCAAGAAGATCGCGACGCCCTTCGTTTCCACCGCGCATTACAGCCTCCTGACCGCGCTCAAGCATTGGAATGTCGATCCGAAGTCGGTCGAGATCCTCAATCTGCGCCCGCCGGAAATCGCAGCCGCCTGGGAGCGTGGCGACATCGAGGGTGCCTATGTCTGGGATCCGGTGCTGGCCCAGCTGAAGAAGAGCGGCAAGGTGCTCGCGACCTCGGCGGATGTCGCCGAATGGGGCGGGCCGACTTTCGACGCCTGGATCGTCAGCAAGAAATTCGCCGAGGAACATCCCGATGTCGTGACGGCCTTCGTCAAGGTGACGGGCGATGCGACCGCGGCCTATCGCGCCAACCCGGATGCCTGGAACGCGACGTCGCCTGAAGCGGAAAAGATCGCCCGCCTCACCGGCGCCAAGCAGGATGAGGTGCCGGCCCTGCTCAAGGGGTACATCTTCCCGACGCTCGAAGAGCAAGCCGGCGAACCGCTTCTGGGCGGCGGCACGGTGAAGGCCGTTTCGGATACGTCCGCCTTCCTGCTCGAACAGGGCAAGATTCCGGCGGCACTCTCCGACTACACGCCCTACGTCTCCACCCGCTGGGTGACGGATGCGGCAAAGCTCGTCAACTGACGCGCGACGATCCTGCGGCGGAGATGGCCCGGTCGCGCGAAAGCGCCGCCGGGCCATCGGCTGAACCCTTTCCCTTCCGGAGGTCTCATGAGCATCCTGACATTCCGCAACGTGTCGCTTCGTTATCCGCCGCAGCCGGGCCGCAAGGGCGCGGGTGAAAAGCGTGTCCTCGACGGCATCAACCTGCAGGTCGCCTCCGATGAACTCGTGGCCGTCATCGGCCGCTCGGGCTCCGGCAAGACAAGCCTGCTCAACCTCGCCGCCGGCTTCCTGGCACCGAGCACCGGCACGATCACCGTGGATGGCGCGCCGGTGCGCGGGCCCGGCGCGGACCGCGCGGTCGTCTTCCAGGACGATGCGCTCTATCCCTGGCTCGATGCGCGCGACAATGTCGCCTTTCCTCTCAAGCTCAAGGGTGTGCCGCTCGGCGAGCGGCGCGCGCGTGCACAGGCGCTGCTCGATCGTGTCGGCCTCGCGGATGCCGGCGACCGGAATATCTGGGAGCTGTCGGGCGGCATGCGCCAGCGCGTCGGTATCGCGCGCGCGCTCGCGGCCGAACCGCGCTTCCTGCTGCTGGACGAACCGCTCGGCGCCCTCGATGCCCTGACCCGCACGCGCATGCAGGAATTCCTGCTGCGCATCAAGGCGGAAAGCGGCGCGGGTGCGCTTCTGATCACGCACAGCATCGAGGAGGCGCTGCTGCTCGGCACGCGCGTCGTCGTTCTCTCTCCCAATCCGGGTCGTCTCACCGCCGAGATCGAGGCCGGCTTCAATGCCGAGGTGCGCGCAGGCGCCTCCGTGGCAGCCGTGAAGGCCTCGCCGATCTTCAAGCGCATGCATGCCGGGCTGACCGGCCTGATC
Organism: Shinella sumterensis; assembly: GCF_004514425.2. Taxonomy (GTDB): domain Bacteria; phylum Pseudomonadota; class Alphaproteobacteria; order Rhizobiales; family Rhizobiaceae; genus Shinella; species Shinella sumterensis. The sequence continues at coordinate 180,816 of NZ_MYFN02000001.1, read as the reverse complement.
CATTCCGGTGACGACGAGGAGCTCGCGGCATGACATTCTCCACCGACATCGAAACGCTCGCCCCCGCGGCCGACACCGCAACCGACGAGAAGGCCGCCGGCCGCCCCATTCCCGTGGCCCTTATCTCCGCGGTCACGGTCGCGGCAATCATCGGCGCGTGGGCTGTTGCAGCCTCCTATGCGCTCGTATCGCCCGTGTTCCTGCCCTCCCCCCGGCAGGTCGTCGTGGCCCTTTACAATCTCGTCGTGACGGGCTTCGTCGATGCGACGCTCGCCGAACATGTCGGCGCCAGCCTCTACCGGATCTTCGGCGCGCTGATCGCGTCGATCCTGATCGGCATTCCGGCCGGCATCGCCATCGGCACGAGCCGCGTCGGACGCGGCATTCTCGATCCCATCGTGGAATTCCTGCGCCCGCTGCCGCCGCTCGCCTATCTTCCGCTCATCATCATCTGGGTCGGCATCGGCGAGGCGTCGAAGATCACGGTGATTGCGCTCTCCATGCTGCCGTCGATCATTCTTTCGACGTCCGCCGGCGTACGCTCCGTCTCGAAGGATCACGTCAACGCGGCGCGCTCGCTTGGCGCCACCCGGCGGCAGGTGCTGGCCGAAGTCGTCCTTCCAAGCGCCGTGCCATCGATCCTGACGGGCGTGCGCATCGCGCTCGGGGCTGGCTGGACGACGCTGGTTGCGGCGGAACTCGTCGCCGCGACGAGCGGCATCGGCTTCATGATCCAGTCGGCCGCGCAGTTTCTCGTCACCGATATCGTGATTGCCGGCATCGTCGTCATCGCCCTGATCGCGATCCTGCTGGAGTTTCTCGCGCGGCTGATCGAGCGCCGGCTTGTGCCGTGGGCGGCGCATCGCTGATGCTCAGTTGAGCATCAGCCCCGTATTCGACACGGCCGCCGAAAACAGGCGGCCGTCTTTCGTTGCGGCGAAGGCCGCGCGTTCCTTCAGAAGTTCGAGGAAGTCGTAGCCCGCGGCCCAGCGGCCAAAGCCGCTCGCGATGTTGATGTGGCCGGCTTCGCCGATATCGATGAGATCGCTGCCCCAGTTGTCCGCCGTCTTCTTGAGCCGCGCCACCGGCATATAGGGATCGTTCAGGCTGCCGACGACAAGCGAGGGAAACGGCAGGCGCGCTGTCGGCATCGCGCCGAACCGGATGATACACGGATGCATCGTTTCCGTCGTATCGAGGTCGCAGGGCGCGACGAGCAGCGCGCCGCGGATGCGCGAGGCGATGGGGCTTTGTGCCAGATGCGCCGCCAGCACGCAGCCGAGGCTGTGGGCGACCAGCCAGACGTCGTGGCCCACCCGCTCGATATCCTCTTCCACGCGGCTGAGCCAACTCTGCCGCTCCGGGCAGGTCCAGTCATATTGCTCGACGACACGGCTTTGCGGATTGTCACGCACCCAGTGGCGCTGCCAGTGGGCCTCGGGCGAACCGTTGAGGCCGGGCAGGATAAGTGTGTCGAGCGGAATATCGATCGAGCGCATCGCGCAATCTCCTTCGCAAATCGGAATGCTTGCGATGATGCGCGCGAAGGCTGCGGAAGATAAGAAAGTCCCTCCTATAGTCCTGCAAATCCATAGAATTTCCTTGCGGAAGCTTGGGCCGCGAACGGCAAAACCCCGGGCGTTTAACCCGGGGCGTGCCAGGAGCGCTGCCGATCAGCTGTGCGTGATCTTCGTGCCGAGCACGTTCAGGCACTCGCGCATGAAGGCGGCGAGGCCCGTCCAGCCCTTGGCAGAGACCATGTTGCCGTCGACATAGGCCTCGGTGGGCTTCACGTCGATATAGATGCCGCCGACGGCCGTCACTTCCGGCTCGCAGGCGCCGAGGCCGGCGACCTTCCTGCCCTTCAGCACGCCGGGCACGGCCATCAGGATCTGCACGCCGTGGCAGATGGTGAAGATCGGCTTTCCGGTCTCGTGGAAATGGCGCACCATGTCCTGCACGCGCTTGTCGGTGCGGATATATTCCGGGCCGCGGCCACCGGCGGCGTAGACGGCGTCATATTCCTCGACGCGGACTTCGGAAAAGGTCTTGTTGATGTCGGCGTAGTGGCCGAGCTTTTCGGTATAGGTCTGGTCGCCTTCGAAATCGTGCAGCGAGGTCTTGATGCGGTCGCCGGCCTTCTTGTCCGGGCACACGACGTGCACCGTGTGGCCGACAGCCTCCATCCCCTGCTGGTAGACGTAGATTTCGTATTCCTCGGTGAATTCGCCGGTCAGCATGAGGATTTTCTTGCCGCTCATGTCTTGTCTCCTTGTCTCATGGTTGTCGTGGTGTGCCCGGCCGAAGCCGGGCACGGTCTGCGATCAGAACGGGGATGCGGGGAAGTAGAACTGGTCCGCATTTTCCGGGGTGATGAGCGGCGCGCCAAGCAGGAAGGAGCCGCGCACCGGCGCCTGGCCTGCAAACTGGGCAGCCGTCATGTAGATGGCCGACTTGATCATCGACGGCGGATAGGGCGTGGAGATCGGCGTGCGCTCGTTCTTCTCCTTCACCATCTCGATGACCTGCTTCATGCCGTTGCCGCCAAGCGCATACTTGATGTCCTTGCGGCCGGCATTGTCGACGGCCTCGAGCACGCCGAGCAGCATGTCGTCGTCATTGGCCCAGACGGCGTCGATCTTCGGATATTTCGCCAGATAGTCCTGCATCAGCTTGAAGGCTTCGTCCTGGTTCCAGTTGGCATACTGGATGTCGAGGATCTTGATGTTGGACTTGGCGATGACATCCGAGAAGCCCTTGATGCGCTCGTCGTCGATGACCGTCGGGATGCCGCGCAGCACGACGATCTGGCCTTCGCCGCCCAGCTTGTCGACGAGCCAGTGCGCGGTGTTGGCGCCAACGGCGATATTGTCGCCGGCAACATAGAGATCCTGCACCGCCGGGTCCGTCAGGCCGCGGTCGACGACCGAGATGAAGGTGCCCTTCTGCTTGATCTGCTCGACCGGCCCCGTCAGTTCCTCCGACGTGAAGGGCAGGATGACAAGCGCATCGAGCTTGCGGCTCGCCGAAAGGTCCTCCAGCGCGGAAACCTGCGCGGTCGCCGAGGACGCCGTGGACAGGACGACGTCGATATTCGGGAACGCGGCCTCGATTTCCTTCTCGGCCTGCTCGGCGTGGTAGACCACGCCGCCCGTCCAGCCGTGCGTTGCGGCCGGAATGGACACGGCGATCGTCACCTTCTCCTCCGCCTGGGCGCTGGCGAGCGGCAGGGCGATGGCCAGGGCGGCCGTTGACAGCAAGAGTGCTGCTTTCTGCATGATAGACTTCATTTTCTCCTCCTTTTGAAGTCAATGCCGGTCTCGACCGAGGGCCGATATCAGCGGTTGGCGGTAAAGCGGTGCGCCAGCATGGCGATGATGATGATCGCGCCCTGCACGGCGGCGACGAGATATTCCGAGACCATGTCCGAGAGCACCATGACATTGGCGATGACCTCGAGGATCAGCGCGCCGGCGACGGTGCCGCCGATACGTCCGCGTCCGCCGCGCAGCAGCGTGCCGCCGATGACGACAGCGGTGATGACCTGCAATTCCCAGAGCTGGCCCGTCGTGGGGGTGGCGGCGCCAAGTCGCGGCACGTAGCAGATGGCGGCGACGGCCACGCAGACGCCCTGGATGACATAGGCCATGGTGCGCACGGCAGCGACATTGACGCCGGAGAAGCGCGCGACCTCGACATTCGAACCCGCCGACGTGAGGCGCCGGCCGAACTTCGTCTTGTAGAGCAGGAAGGCGCCGACAAGCACGACGACGAAGGTGATCAGCACCGGATAGGGAATGCCGAACAGGCTGCCGAAATAGACCGGGCGATAGGCCTCGCGCAGGCTGCGGTCGATCGGCAGCGATCCGCCGTCCGTCATGAAGGTGATGAAGGCGCGGAAGATGCCCATCGTTCCGAGCGTCACGATGAAGGGCTCGATGCGCCCGACCGTCACGATCAGGCCGTTGAAGAGCCCGCACAGCGAGCCGACGACCAGGGCGACCCCAGCCCCCATCGGGATGGCCCAGGCGCCGAAATTCGGCGCAAGATGGTTCATCACCATGATCATGATGCCGGTAACGAAGGCCATCATGGAGCCGACCGACAGGTCCAGCCCGCCCGAGGAGATCACGAAGGTCGCCCCGACAGCAATGATGGCGATGAACGCGCTGCGCGTGATGACGTTGATCAGGTTGGCCGACGAGACGAAATTGGAATTCACCAGCGCGCCGAAGAGCACGATCAGCGCAAGGGCGATGAACGGCGCCAGATCGGCCCAGCGGATGCGGGCGGCGTCGTCAGCCGGCGGGATTGTTATGGTCGCTGCGGTGGTCATGGTCTTCCTCCCCGCCGTCCGCACCGCCACCCGTCGTGGCCGCATAGACGACATTCTCCTCATTGATGTCATTGCCGCGAAGCTCGGCGACGATCCGGCCGGCCCGCATCACCAGAACCCGGTCGGCGAGGCCGACCAGTTCGGGCATTTCCGACGAGATGACGATGCAGGCCTTGCCGGCGCGCACCATCGCGTCGATGAAGTCGTAGATCTGGCTCTTGTTGCCGATGTCGATGCCGCGGGTCGGCTCGTCGATGATGACCACCGAAGGATCCGCCATCATGACTTTGGCCAGCAGAAGCTTCTGCTGGTTGCCGCCGGAAAGCTTTCCGGCCTCCAGGCGCAGCGAGCGCACCCGGATGTCATAATCGGCCACCGCCTTTTCCAGCCGCACGACTTCCGCCCGCTTGTCGAGAACGGCGCCCGGATTGACGGAATCGAGCGCCTGGAGCGTCAGGTTGGGGCCGAGCTTCTCCTCCAGAAGAAGGCCCTTTCCCTTTCGGTCCTCGGTCAGGTAGACGAGCCCGGCTTCCATCAGCGTGCGCACCGACCGGCCGGCGATCTCCTTGCCATTCACGGTCACGCGCGCCGCCTGCGAAGGGCGAAGCCCCATCAGGCCTTCGATCAGTTCCGTGCGTCCTGCCCCGATCATGCCGCCGATGCCGAGCACCTCGCCCGGACGCACGTCGAAGGATACCGTCTCGGAGCCGTGATCGACGGCAAGATCGGTCACGGTCAGGATCGGCTCGGCCGTGGCTTGCGGCCGCTTGTGCGGATAGAGCATGTCCAGCTCGCGTCCGACCATCAGTTCCGCCATCTCGCGCTGGCCAAGGCCGGCGGCAGGCCAGGTGCCGATCATCCGCCCGTCGCGCAGCACGGTGATGCGGTCGGCCAGCGCCTGCACCTCGTCGAGGCGGTGCGAGATGTAGAGCACGGCGACGCCGTGGTCTCGCAGGCTGCGCACGATATCGAGCAGCGCCGCCACTTCGTCATTCGCCAGCACGGCCGTCGGCTCGTCGAGGATCACGACCTTGCGCTCGTCCAGCAGGGCGCGGGCGATCTGCACGAGCTGGCGCTGGGCAAGCGGCAGGTCGCAGACGCGGTCGCGCGGACGCGCAGTCGAGCCCACCCTTGCCAGGAGTTCGGCGGTGCGCCGGTTCATCGACCGATCGTCGACCATCAGGCCGCGGCCGACTTCACGGCCGAGAAAGAGGTTTTCGGCGACCGTCAGGTCGGCCGCCAGCAGGATTTCCTGGTGAACCAGCACGATGCCGGCGTCCTCGGCCTCCACCGCATTGCGGAACGCGACCGGCCTGCCGTCCAGGAAGAGGCTGCCTTCGGTCGGCGCCACATGGCCGGAAAGAAGCTTCATCAACGTCGACTTGCCGGCGCCGTTCTCTCCGATGATCGCGTGCACCTCGCCGGGACGGATATCGAGTGTGACATCCGACAGCACGGTGATCTGGCCATAGGTCTTGCCAAGCCCTTCGGCGCCGAGGGCGGCGGCCGTGCCTGCGGGCGCCATGGCCAGCTGTGGGGTGACGACGGCGTTCATTCGAAGGCCGACAACAGGCGGTCGCGCGAACGCTCGATGTGGATGCGCATGGCATCGTATGCCGCCTGCGGTTCGCCGGAGCGGAAGGCGGCGAGCAGGTTCTCGTGTTCTTCAAGAGCCTCCTGCGTGACCCGCGTATGGAACATCAGCCGGAAGATATGCAGGTGGACATGCTGGTTCGACAGCGTGCTGCGGATGATCTCGTTGCCGGCGATCTTGAGAATGGCGTCGTGGAATTGCGCGTCGGCGCGGGCGAAACGGGAATAGCGCGTGTTGCGGTCGACCGGCGTCTCGCCATGGCCCATATCGGCGGCGGAGGTCTCCAGCTGCGACAGCGCCTCAGGCGTCATGTTGATGACCGCAAGCCGCGCCGCCTCCGGCTCGACCAGAAGGCGGAAGACGTAAAGGTCCTCGAACTGCTTGCGCGTCCACTGCGGGGCAGCGCTGTAGCCGACGAGATGTTCCTTGCGGACCAGCCCCTCGCGCTCCAGACGGCTCAGCGCTTCACGGATCGGCGTCTGCGATACGCCGAGGTCCCGGGAGAGCACGTCGATCGGAATGCGCGCTCCCGGCGCGATCTCCAGCGACATCAGGCGATGGTAGATACTGTCGTAAACACCTTCCACGACGCTGATGGGGCGAATAACCGGCGCCTTGCCTTCCCGCTCCGCTGCAATTGCCACGTTTGCTCTCCGACTGCTTATTGACATGCGATCTTTTGTTGCAAATAAGATATCCTATGTCAAATACAATATCGTATATGATCCGATATAGGATATGAAATGCAGGTGATGCCCGATCAACTCCGCAGGCTGGCGACGGCGCTGCTCGAAAGCCGGGGCGTGGAGCCTCGGGCCGCAGCGCTCCAGGCCGACCTTCTGGTCGAGGCGGAGTTGCGCGGCCTGCCCTCGCACGGACTGCAACGCCTGCCCCTTTTGCTGTCACGCCTTGAGAAGGGGCTGGCGGACGGGCGCGCGCAGGGGGCCTTCAAATGGTCGCGGCAGGCCTTTCTCGATGTGGATGGCGAGCGCGGCCTTGGTCCCGTCGTGCTGATGAATGCGATGCAGCGCCTGAGGCAGAACCTGCCCGAAACGGGGATAGCGGTGGCGGCCATTCGCAACGCCAACCATATCGGCATGCTCGCCTATTATGCAGAGATCGCCGCGCGCGAAGGGCTGATCGCGATCGTGATGTCCACGAGCGAAGCCCTCGTCCATCCCTTCGGCGGCACCGAGGCCGTGCTCGGCACGAACCCGGTTGCGATCGGTATTCCCGCAGGCGAGCGACCGTTCGTGCTGGACCTCGCGACCAGCGTCGTTTCCATGGGCAAGATTCGCAACCATGCGCTGCGCGGCGTGCCGATCCCGCCAGGTTGGGCCGTCGATGCGCACGGGAAGCCGACCGAGGATCCCCTCGCCGCGCAGACCGGCGCCATCGCGCCGTTCGGCGATGCGAAGGGTTATGGTCTTGGCCTCGCCATCGAGCTTCTTGTGGCGGCGCTTGCCGGTTCGGCCCTGTCGCCTGACGTGCACGGCACGCTCGATGACGCTCACGCCGCCAACAAGGGCGATCTTCTCGTCCTCATCGACCCCGCGGCCGGCAAGGGCGCGGCCCCCGCGCTGACCGCCTATCTCGACAGCCTGCGGCTCTCCCGCCCGCTCGATCCTGCAAGACCCGTCGCCGTTCCCGGCGATGGTGCGCGCAGCCGCCGGGCCGCCGCGATGGCCGAGGGCATCACCCTGCCGCAGCCGCTTTTCGAACAGCTTATGGCCCTTGAGGCCGCCTGAATTCACTGGAGGAGACACGGAATGAACCTATTCGGCACATTGAGGGCGCCGCGCGAACTGCTCTTCGGGGCCGGCCAGCGCCACGCGCTCGGCAGCGTCGCGGCCACGCTCGGCCGGCGCGCGCTGGTCGTCACGGATATCCGCCTTGCGGCGGACGCCGATTTCCGTGCGCTGGTCGGCCAGTTGGAGACCGCAGGCCTTGCCGTGCTCATCGACAGCTCCACCCTGCCGGACGTTCCCGTCGAGCAGGCCGTCGCGAGCGCCGAAAATGCGCGGATATTCCGGCCTGACCTCGTCATCGGCATCGGCGGCGGCTCCTGCCTGGACATGGCGAAATGCGTGGCGCTTCTTCTTGCGCATGGCGGATGCCCGCAGGACTACTACGGCGAACACACGGTTCCCGGGCCGGTTCTGCCGCTGATCGCCATTCCCACCACCGCCGGTACGGGGTCCGAGGTGACGCCGGTCGCGGTGTTGTCGGACAGCGAGCGCAGCCTGAAGGTCGGCATTTCCAGCCCTCATCTCATTCCGACCGTATCGATCTGCGACCCCGAACTGACCCTTTCCTGCCCGCCCGGTTTGACGGCGATTGCCGGCGCGGATGCGCTGACCCACGCCATCGAGGCCTTCACGGCCATCCGGCGCGATCCCGTGCCCGGCCTTGCGCTGCAGCGGGTCTTCGTCGGCAAGAATGCGCTGTCGGATCATTTTGCGCTGAGCGCCATACGCCTCCTGTGGCAGGGGCTTGAAGCGGCCTGCAAGGACGGCGCCGATCAGGCCGCGCGCGAAAAGGTCATGCTCGGTGCGACGCTTGCGGGGCTTGCCTTCGGCGTGGCCGGCACGGCTGCGGCCCATGCCATCCAGTATCCCGTCGGCGCGCTCACACACACCGCGCATGGCCTCGGCGTCGCCTGCCTCATGCCCTATGTCATGACCTGGAACCAGCCGGCCATCGGGCCGGAACTTGTCGAGATCGCCGACGCCGCGGGTCTCGACGGCCCCGAGGACGTCATTCCTGCGCTTGCCGCGCTGTTCGAACGGATCGGCATTCCCGTCACGCTTCGCGATCTTGGCCTGGCCGAAGACCGCATCGACTGGGTGGCCGAGCAGAGTTCCGGTATCGCCCGCCTCATCCAGAACAATCCCCGCCCGCTGAACCCGCAGGAAATGCGCTCCCTCGTCGCCGCCGCGCATGGCGGCGACCGCGCCAGCCTGATCTGATCTGATCTGAAAGGACAAGCCATGACGTTCCACGCCAAAGTTTCCGGCTATGCCGATCCCGCACTCCACGCCCAGGGCCTCTATATCGGCGGCAGCTGGGTCAAGGGCGACGGGATAAAGGTTCTCGACCCCTCGACCGGAAACCTGCTCGCCGAGGTAGCCGACGCGTCCATCGACGATGCCCGCCGTGCCGTCGATGCGGCCGAGGCGGCTGCCGCTGGCTGGCGCGCCACCCCGGCCCGCCAGCGCGCCGAAATCCTGCGCCGCTGGTTCCAGCTGATGACGCAGCACGCCGAGGAGCTGGCCACACTGATCTCGCTCGAAAACGGCAAGGCGCTGCCCGATGCACGCGGCGAAGTGGCCTATGCGGCGGAGTTTTTCCGCTGGTATGCCGAGGAGGCCGTGCGCATTCCGGGCGAATATCGTCATACGCCGTCCGGCTCGCACAATATCCTCGTCGATCACGAGCCGATCGGCATTGCGGTGCTCATCACGCCGTGGAACTTCCCTGCCGCCATGGCGACGCGCAAGATCGGCCCGGCGCTTGCCGCGGGCTGCACCGTCATCCTCAAGCCCGCCTCCGAGACACCGCTCACCGCCTATGCCATGGCGCGCCTCGGCGAGGAGGCGGGGGTGCCGCCCGGCGTCGTCAACGTGCTGACCACGACCAATCCAAGTGGCGTGACCAATACCATGCTGGCCGATCCGCGCGTGCGAAAACTCTCCTTCACCGGCTCCACGGGCGTTGGTCGTATGCTTTTGGCCGAGGCCGCCAAGTCGGTCGTCAGCTGCTCGATGGAGCTTGGCGGCAACGCGCCGTTTCTCGTCTTCGACGACGCGGATCTCGAAGCCGCACTCGACGGCGCGATGATCGCCAAGATGCGCAATGCCGGGGAAGCCTGCACCGCCGCCAACCGCTTCTATGTGCAATCGGGCATCCACGACGCCTTCGTCGCCGGCCTGACGGCCCGCATGGCGGCGCTCAGGATCGGTCCCGGCTATGATCCGGAGACGCAATGCGGTCCGATGATCACGACGAATGCCGTGCGCAAGATCGACCGCCTCGTTTCCGACGCTGTGGCCGCAGGCGCCCGCGCCACGACGGGCGGCAAGCCGCTTGGCGAAAACGGCTATTTCTATCCGCCGACGGTTCTGGAAAACGTGCCCGTCAACGCAGCCATTGCGCGCGAGGAAATCTTCGGCCCCGTCGCGCCCGTCTACAAGTTCGACACCGACGACGAGGCGGTTCGCCTTGCCAACGACACCGAGTATGGTCTGGCCGCCTATATCTATTCCGGAGACCTGAAGCGGGCGCTCAAGGTCGGCAAGCGCCTCGAAAGCGGCATGCTGGGCATCAACAGGGGGCTGATGTCTGACCCGGCGGCACCCTTCGGGGGCGTGAAGCAGAGCGGTCTCGGCCGTGAAGGCGGCGTTACCGGTATTCTGGAATTCATGGAGGCGAAGTATTACGCCGTCGAGTACTGACGCGGGGGATAACAGGATGACGTCACAGGACCTTTACCGGATTCGCGATTTCGTGCCTGATTTCGACGCGATCGCGGCCGAATTTGCGGAGCGCAGCCGGGCGTTTTCGGCTCGTGCGGAGGTGCTGGCCGATCTGCGTTACGGCGCGCGGCCGCGCGAGGTCCTTGATGTCATCCTGCCGGAGCGCCCGAAGGCCGGTGCGCCGATGCACGTCTTCGTCCACGGCGGGTACTGGCGCTCCGGCGAGAAGGAGAACTATCGCGTCGTTGCCGCACCGGTCCTGGCCGCCGGCGGTGTCGCGGCCCTCGTCGAATATGATCTCATGCCCGGCGAGCGGCTTGATGTGCTCGTCGGCCAGGTGCGGCGTTCCGTGCTCTGGCTTCAGGAGCACGCACGCGATTTTGGCGCCGATCCCGCGCGGCTCACCGTCAGCGGCCATTCGGCGGGCGCCCATCTCGCCTCGTTCCTTGCCGCGACGGGCCTCGAAGAAAAAGACCCGCCACAGCTTCCCGCCCTGAAGGGACTTTTCCTGCTCAGCGGCATCTACGACCTCTCTGGAATTCCCGGCAGCTTCCTGCGTGACGAGGCGCGGATGACGCCCGTGGAGGCGGCGGCGTGGTCGCCTTTGACCGCCGCCCAGCGTGCCTGCCCCCTGCGTGTGATCGCCTTTGGTGCGGAGGAAACGACGCCCTTCCTTGAGCCCGCATCGGCACTGCAATCCCGATTGAACGCGCAGGGCGAGGCTGCCCAGCTTCTCCCGCTGCCCGGCCTCAACCACATGTCGGTCGTGCTGGACCTGGCAAACCCGCTCGGCATCGCCGGCGGCCGCATCGCGGATATGGTCGCGTCGAGCTGACGCGATCCGGGCGGAAAGCGAAGCCGCGCCGCCCTGTCTCTTCCCCTCCATTTGCCAAAGCTGCAAATGTTGCCGGCATTTTCGCCCGGAAAATTCCCGCAAACGGAATTTTGCACGCCGCCGTCGCGCAGGCGGGATGAATCTTCCCGGAAAAATCACCGATAAATGAAGCGAATTCAATCGGTTGGATATTCTTTCCGTCAAGGCCTCGTCACGGGATTGACAAGGTTCCGGCGCCCATGATGCCATGCTAGCAACATATGTGAAATAATATCACTTATGTTGCCCTCTGGGAGAGAGGGCGATTTTCGGTTCTTTAGGGAGGAAACCAATGAACACGCGTCGTACATTTCTTGCCAGTCTCGCCGGCACCGTTTCGGTTCTCGCCGTCATGGCGCTTTCGCCTGCCGCCGCCCATGCCGAGGGCCTGAAGATCGGCTTCAGCCAGGTCACGCTTCAGTCGCCCTTCTATGTGCAGCTGAAGAACGGTGCGGAGGCCGCCGCCAAGGCATCCGGCGACACGCTCGTCTTCCTCGATGCCAATGGCGATGTCAGCAAGCAGAACAATGATATCCAGGATCTGATCACCCAGGGTGTGAGCGCGATCATCATCAACCCCGTCAACCCGGAAGCCGTCGCCCCGTCGCTTGAGGCCGCCGCCGCTGCCGGCATTCCCGTCATCACCGTCGACCGTCCCGTCACCGGCGGCAAGGTCGCCGCCCATGTCGGCCGCGACAACAAGGCGATGGGCAAGCTGGTCGGCGAAGCCGTTATCGCGAAGCTGAAGGCCGATGGTGTCACCGGCGCCAAGGTCATCGAGATCCAGGGCGATGCCGGCGGTGCAGTCATGATGGACCGTCGCGATGGCTTCCATGCCGCGCTTGAAGGCTCCGGCCACACGATCGTCGAAGGCCCCTATGCGGAATATATCCGCGCCAACGCCGTGACCGCCATGCAGGACCTGCTTCAGGCCAATGCCGACGTGAAAGTGGTCTACGCCCACAACGACGACATGGCGCTCGGCGCCCTGCAGGTTCTCAAGGAAAATGGCCGCGACGACGTGCTGATCGCCGGCGTCGACGGCCTGTCCGAGGCGCTCGAAGCCATGGCCGACGGCAAGTACATCGCCACCGCGCTGAACGACCCGCAATATCTCGGCGACGTCACCATCCAGGTCGCACGCGAGGCTGCTGCCGGCAAGACGGTCCCCGCTTTCGTCGATGCCGGCACGGCCCTCGTGACGCCCGACAAGGTCGGCGAATACCCGCACAAGGAACTGTTTGCGGAATACCGTCCGCAGGTTCTCGACAAGTAACTCCCAGGGCGGCGGGGGGAGCTCCGGCTCCTCCCGCTCTTCCGAACGCTGGCGGCTGTCCGCCGGCGCAAGCCATTTCGTTTTTAAAGGAACCCATTCATGCGCGCCGCCGTCCTCCACACGCCCGGAGACATCCGCCTCGAAAATGTCGACAAGCCCGTTCCGAAGGCGAACGAGGTCCTGCTGCGCGTGGCCGCCGTCGGTGTTTGCGGATCGGACCTGCCGCGCATGCTCATCAAGGGCGCGCACAAGATGCCCATCATCTGCGGCCACGAATTTTCCGGACATATCGAGGAACTGGGCGCTTCGGTCACGGGCTTTTCCAGGGGCGACCTGGTCACGGTCCCGCCCATGCTGCCGTGTGGCACCTGCGACCAGTGCGCGACCGGCAATTTCTCGCGGTGCCGCAACTACGACTATTTCGGCTCGCGCCGTGACGGCGCCTATGCCGAATGGGTCTGCGCGCCGGTCGAAAACCTCCTGAAGGCGCCCGAAGGCTGCGATCCGCGTGCCGCCGCCATGGTCGATCCCGCCTCGATTGCCCTTCACGCCATCTGGAAGGCCGGCGGCGTGCGCATGGGCGATCGCGGCGCGGTCATCGGCTGCGGCCCGATCGGCCTCTTCGCCATTCAGTGGATGCTGCTGATGGGCGCGCGCGAAGTCGTCGCCATCGATGTTTCCGAGGAAAAGCTGGAACTTGCCCGGCAGGCCGGCGCGACGCATGCCTTCCTCGCCGGAGCCGAACTACCCAAGGAGCTTCTCGCCGATATCATCGTGGAAGCAGCAGGGCATCCGACATCGGTCAACGCCGCCGTCAGGCTCGCCGCACCGGGTGGTCATGTGGTCTTCATCGGCATTCCCGTCGGCGACATACCCCTCACCAATGCCGCCTTCCAGCATTTCCTGCGCCAGGAAGTGTCGCTGCACGGTTCGTGGAACTCCTTCGGTGCACCCTATCCCGGCCCGCAGTGGACGGTGACGCTGGACAAGCTTGCGTCCGGTGCGCTGAAGTGGGAGTTCATGATCACACACGATCTGGAGCTGGAGGAACTGCCTGGTATCTTCGAGCGGCTTCGCACCGACCGCGAATTCTTCTTCTCGAAGATCATGTTCCACCCCTGACGGGGTGCCCGGCACTGGAGGCGTTGCCGGGCGACGGAGAATTTAGGGAGGATCATCGGTCATGGCTCATATCCTGAGCTTCGACTTCGGTACGGGCGGCCTTCGCGCCGGCGTCTACGACACGGACCGGCGCCAGATGCTGGCCCAGGCGGAGGCGGCCTACGCGACGCACTATCCGCGCGCCGGCTGGGCGGAGCAATCCCCTGCCGAGTGGCGTGCGGCCCTGCGCACGGCGGGCCGCGCCGTGCTCGAAAAGGCGGGCCGGCGCACCGTCGATGCCGTCTGCACCGCCACGACCGCCTCCACCGTGGCGATCTGCCGGCGCGACGGCACGCCGCTCTCGCCCGCCCTGCTCTGGATGGACTGCCGCGCTGAAGCCGAAGCGCGCGAGACGGCGAGCCTTGACCATCCCGTCATGCGCTATTGCGGTGGCTCCGATGCCGTCGAATGGCTGGTGCCCAAGGCCATGTGGCTGAAGCGCAACCGCCGCGACATCTGGGATGCCGCCGAGGTCGTCTGCGAGGCGCTCGATTACGTCAATTTCGACCTGACGGGCGAATGGGTCGGCTCACGAATGAACGCCGCCTGCAAATGGAACTACGACAGCGCCGTCGGCCAGTTCGTGCCAGAGGTCTATGAAGCTTTCGGCATTCCGGACCTGACCAAGCGCCTGCCGCAGCGCATCGTGCCCGTCGGCGGCGTGATCGCGCCGATGCGCGCCGAGATGGCGGCAGAACTGGGACTGGAAAACCGGCCCGTCGTCGCGCAGGGCGGCATCGATGCCCATATCGGCATTCTCGGTGCCGATACCATCGAGCCCGGCGGCATGCTGTTCATCGGCGGCACGTCCATCGTCCAGCTGGTGCAGCTTGCAGAAGAGTCCGACGTTTCCGGCTTCTGGGGTCCCTACCCCAACGCGCTCAACGACGGCCGCTGGCTGGTCGAATGCGGACAGGTGGCGGCCGGCTCGATGCTCAACTGGCTTGCCGGCGAGATGTTCGGGCTGGATGCCGCCGGCCACGCCGCGCTGATCGCCGATGTCGCGGCCAATCCGTCGCGATCGGAAGGCCTGCTGGCGCTGGATTACATGATGGGCAACCGCACGCCTTATCGCGACGCCGCCCTGCGCGGGGCACTGATGGGCCTGACGCTCGGCCATACCCGAACGGACGTCTATGCCGCCTCGATCGATTCCATCGCGCTCGGCTCGGCCAATGTGCTGTCGGTGCTGAAGGCGCGCGGCGTTTCCGTGGACCGCGTCATGATGGCGGGCGGCATCGTCAAGAACGCCGCCTGGCTTCAGGCGACGGTCGATGCCATCGGTCAGCCGGTGCAGGTTGCGCGCGAGGACAATCTTTCGCTCGTCGGAACCGCGGCCGCTGCCGCGGCCGCCATCGGCGAATTCGCGGATCTTCGCGCCGCCGCCGCCGCTTGCGTGGCGCCGTCGAAGGAACTGCTGCCCGATCCGGCGCGCGCCGAATGGTTCCAGAAGATGCTGCCGCTCTATCAGGATGCGACGGAACGGCTGCGGCCGGTGCTCCACCAGCTGGCAAGCCGCCAGAGGGAGGCGTGACATGGCCGAACGCAATCCCTATTCCGCCCGCCTGCCCTCCTCCGATCAGCGCGATCACCTGATCGTCCAGGTCGCCAAGCTCTATTACGACCTCGACCGCACCCAGTCGGAAATCGCAAACGAACTCGGCCTCACGCGCTGGCAGGTCGGCAAGCTTTTGACCGAGGCGAAGGAGGCGGGCATCGTCCGCATCGAGATCACGCCGCGCGCCGGCCGCAGGACCACGGTCGAACTCGAATTGCAGCGCAGCTTCGGCGTCAAGGAGGCCATCGTCGTGCCGACCGGCGAGATCGACGACCCCAGCCTCGTCATCGACAGCGTCGCCCAGGCCGCCGCCACGCATCTGGCAAGCCTCAGCCCCAAGCCGAAGCTGATCGGCGTCAGCTGGGGGCGCACCATGTCGGCGGTCGCCCGCGCGCTTCCGAAGGACTGGTGCCCTGGGCTTCATGTCGTGCTCGTCAACGGATCGACCGCGCTGACGGCGACCAGCAGCCGCAATTCCGCCGTCGCGGAGGAATTCGCGCAGTCGACGGGTGGGCGCGCGACGCTGCTGCCCGTGCCGGCGATCATCGGCTCGAAATCCACCCGCCAGGCGCTTGAACAGGATCCCATTCTCGGCCGCGTTCTGGCGCTGGCCGAAGAGGCGCCGGTGCTCTGCTTCGGTCTCGGCGGCCTCACATCCCAGTCAGTCCTGCTCGGTTCCGGCTATCTCGGCGACGAGGATATCGCGCGGCTGCGCGATCTGGAGGCCGTCGGCGACATCATGGGCCGCTTCGTCGATCGCAACGGCCGCATCGCCGACACCCAGCTCGACGACCGAACCATCGGTCTGAAGCTGGAAGCGCTTGCGGCCAAGGAGCGGGTGATCGGTGTCGCGGCGGGCGAGGACAAGCACCGCATCGCCGCGGCCTGCCTGCGCGCGGGCTACGTCACCGATCTCGTGACCGACGAAGTGACGGCACGCCGCATTCTGGAGGAGGGCGTATGACGCCGGACGTATTGACGATTGAGGGCCTGTCGAAACGCTTCCCGCCCAGCATCATCGCGCTCGACGAGGCCAATATCGCCGTGCGCAAGGGCGAGGTCCATTGCCTTCTCGGCGCGAATGGCGCCGGCAAGTCCACCTTCCTCAAGCTCATCGCGGGCGCGCTATCGCCATCGGCCGGCAAGATTCAGGTGGATGGCACGCCGGTGCATTTCCGCGCGCCGGCGGAGGCGGCGCGCGCCGGTATATCGATGATCTATCAGGAACTCGATCTCGTGCCGCAGCTGACGGTGGCGGAAAACCTCTTCCTCGGTCACCCGCCGTCGCGCTTCGGCTTCCTTGATAAACGAAGCCGCCGGGCGCGCGCCCGCGAGGCGCTTGCCCGGGTCGGCGCGAGTTTCACGCCGGAGGACCGCGTCGGCAGCCTTTCCATCGCCAACCAGCAATTGACCGCGATTGCCCGTTCGCTGACGCGCGAGGCCAAGGTCATCATCATGGACGAGCCTTCGGCGGCACTCAACGAGACCGAGCTGAAATCCGTCTTCCGCGTCATCCGCGAACTGACGGCGCAGGGCGTCGCCATCCTGTATGTCAGCCACCGCCTGGGTGAGCTTCGCGAGATCGGCGACCGCGTGACCGTGCTGCGCGGCGGGCGCACCATCGAGACCTTCGATGTCGAGGGTACGCCCGACAGCGCGCTGGTGGAAGCCATACTTGGGCGCGATCGCGGCTTCGTCGAACGCCGCGAGCGGCCGCCGGTCACGGGCGAGGTCGTGCTGAAGGTCGATCGTCTGACGGCGGCGAACGGCCTCGATATCCGCGATTTCGAACTGCGGCGCGGCGAGATCGCCGGCCTCACCGGGCTGAATGGCTCCGGCCGCACATCCTTCCTCAAGGCGCTGTTCGGGGCCGACGCGCACGAGGCGCGCATGTCGCTCTACGGCAAGCCCTACAAGGCGAAGACGCCACGCGATGCCATCGCCGCCGGCCTCGGGCTCGTGCCGGAGAGCCGCAAGACGGAAGGGCTCATCCTCGACGCGCCGATCTATCGCAACGCCACCCTGCCCGCCATGCAGGGACGGTTCCTCGCACGGCACGGCGAGCTCAAGGCGAAGACGGTGCCGGTGCTCAGGCAGCTTTCCACCAAATACGGCTCACCGGAGCAGAAGGTCATCCAGCTCTCGGGCGGCAACCAGCAGAAGGTCGTGCTGGCCAAGTGGATCATCAAGGGCGCCAGGCTTCTGCTGCTCGACGAACCCTCGCGCGGCCTCGACATCGGCGCCAAGGCCGATCTCTACCGGCTGGTCGACGAACTGGCCGCCGATGGGGCGGCCGTCATCGTCGCCTCGTCCGAGCTGGAGGAGCTCTACGCCGCCTGCGACACGATCTGGGTGTTCCATGAGGGGCGCAACATCGCCCGCTTCGACCCCGCCACCACCGATCAGGACACGATCCTGAAACATCAGATTCTCGGAGACCACCATCATGACTGATACTGTGACGGGCGTTGCGCCGGCACGCACTTCCGGGCGTCGCGTCGCCGATCTTCTGATCGAGTACAATTTCATCGCGATCTTCCTCGTCGTCGTCGCGATCGCCGCGATCCTGTCGCCGAACTTCCTGACGTCGACCAACATTGCCAACCTGTTTCAGCAGGCGGCCGTGGTCGGCGTCGTGGCGGTCGGCATGACCTTCGTCATCCTGACGGGCAATATCGATCTTTCCGTCGGGTCGGTCGTGGCGCTGTGCGGCATGCTCGTCGCCGTCTTGCTTGCCGGCGGCATGCCGATCGTGCCCGCACTGGCCATCACCATCCTGACCGGCGCACTTGCGGGCGCCGTCATCGGCCTCATCACCGCGCTTGCCGAGGTGCCGAGCTTCATCGTCTCGCTTGCCGGCCTCGTGTCGTTCCGCGGCATCACCTACCTGCTGACGGATGGCGTGCCCGTCTCCGGCCTGCCGCCATCCTTCGGCGCGATTTCCTCGACCATGGTCCCGGTGCTGCCCGGCCTGCAGGTCAGCTCGATGGGCATCATCTTCGTCGTGCTGTGCATTGCCGCCGGCGCGTTGCTGCGCCTCACGGTGTTCGGCGAATCCGTCTATGCAACCGGCGGCAATGCGGAGGCGGCAAGACTTTCGGGTTTGCCCACCACCCGCATTCTCGTCCTCGTCTTCACGGTGTCCGGCGTCATGAGCGCGCTCGCCGGCATTCTCCTCACATCGCGCCTGCGCATCGGCCAGCCGACCGCCGCACAGGGACTTGAACTTGACGCCATCGCGGCGGTGGTGCTTGGTGGCACATCGCTTTTTGGCGGGCGCGGCGGCGTGCTCGGCACTTTTTTTGCCGTCATGTTGCTGCAAGTGCTGCGCAATATCTTCAACCTGCTCGGGCTCGGTTCCTTCTACCAGATGACCGTGACGGGCCTGATCATCGTCGCGGCCATCCTTCTCAACCGCTTCATCGACATCCGCAGAGGCCGGGCATGAAACCGCAAGAAAAATCGCTGGAAACCACCATGACAGATCACTTCCCCCGGCCCGAGGGCACGCCGCTGACGCTCGACTGGTTCGAGACGCATTCGGTCAACCTGTCGGCCGCGCAGCGTCGTGCCGCGACCCTGCCCACCCGGCGCTCGGTCAAGAAGGAGTGGCAGGCGGCGTGGCTGCTGCGCGCAATCACCTGCATCGACCTCACGACGCTGGCGGGCGACGACACCGAAGGCCGCGTCCAGCGTCTCTGCGCCAAGGCGAAGGCACCGGTGCGCGCGGATCTTCTCGAAGCGCTCGGCATCGAGCGCCTGACGGTCGGCGCGGTCTGCGTCTACCCGACGATGGTCGGCCATGCCGTGAAGGCGCTCGAAGGCAGCGGCATCCCGGTCGCCTCCGTCGCGACGGGCTTTCCCGCCGGCCTCACGCCCCTGCCGCTCAGGCTCGGCGAAATCCGCTACGCCGTCGAGCAGGGCGCCAAGGAAATCGACATCGTCATCACCCGCGAGCATGTGCTGCGCGGCAACTGGTCGGCACTCTATGACGAGATGCGCCAGATGCGGGAAGCCTGCGGCGACGCCCATATGAAGGCGATCCTCGCGACGGGCGACCTCAAGACGCTTTCCAACGTCTACAAGGCCTCGATGGTCGCGATGCAGGCAGGTTCGGATTTCATCAAGACCTCGACCGGCAAGGAAGACGTCAATGCCACGCTGCCGGTGTCGCTCACCATGGTGCGGGCGTTGCGCGATTATAAGGACCGCACCGGCCAGATGGTCGGCTTCAAGCCGGCCGGCGGGTTGAAGACTGCCAAGGATGCGATGAACTGGCTGATCCTCATGAAGGAGGAACTCGGCACGCGCTTCATGATGCCCGATCTCTTCCGCATCGGCGCGTCCTCCATGCTCGGCGACATCGAACGCCAGCTCGAACATCACATTACGGGCCGCTACTCGGCCGCCAACCGCCACGCGCTGGCCTGAGGTTAGACCATGCCTTCCATCAAGGACATTATGCAGACCATGGAATACGGCCCCGCTCCCGAAAGCAACGCAGAGGTCAAGGCCTGGCTTTCCGCCCGCTCCGCCGGCATCGGCCATTTCATCGACGGCAGGTTCACGAGCGCCGCCGGCGATCTCATCGATGTCGTCAACCCCGCGACGGAGGACGTCATCGGCCGTGTCGCCAAGGGCACCGCTGATGATGTGGATGCGGCGGTCGCGGCTGCGCGCGCGGCGTTCCCCGAATGGTCGGCGCTGCCGGGCCATGAGCGCGCGAAATATCTCTATGCCATCGCGCGCCACATCCAGAAGCGCGAGCGCTTCTTCTCCGTGCTGGAGACCATGGACAACGGCAAGACGATCCGCGAGACCCGCGATATCGATATCCCGCTCGTCGCGCGCCACTTCTACCATCACGCCGGCTGGGCCGAGCTCGTCGCCGACGCGTTCCCGCAACACAGGCCGGTCGGCGTCTGCGGCCAGATCATTCCGTGGAACTTCCCGCTGCTGATGCTCGCCTGGAAGGTCGCGCCGGCGCTTGCGGCCGGCAACACGGTCGTGCTCAAGCCGGCCGACCTCACGCCGATGACCGCACACGCCTTCGCCGAGGTTCTCGTCGAGATCGGCCTGCCCGCCGGCGTCGTCAACATCGTCCAGGGCGACGGCGAGACAGGAGCCGCCATTGCCGGCCATCCCGATGTCGACAAGGTCGCCTTCACCGGTTCGACGGATGTCGGCCGCCTCATTCGCCGCCAGATCGCCGGCTCGGGCAAGAAGCTCAGCCTGGAACTCGGCGGCAAGTCACCCTTCATCGTGCTGGAGGATGCCGATCTCGATGCCGCGGTCGAAGGCGTCGTGGATGCGATCTGGTTCAACCAGGGCGAGGTCTGCTGCGCCGGCTCGCGGCTCCTCGTCCAGGAAGGCGTCGCGCCGCGCTTTTTCGACAAGCTGAAAGCCCGCATGGCGACGCTCCGCGTCGGCGATCCGCTCGACAAGACGATGGACATGGGCGCCGTCGTCTCCATGAAGCAGCTTTCGCGCATCAAGACCCTTTTGAAGGCCGGTGAAGAGGAAGGCGCGACGCTCAATCTCGCTCCCGTGGCCCTGCCGGAAAAGGGCGCCTTCTGCACGCCGGGCTTCTTCACCGACAGCCATCCCGCCAACAGCGTGTCGCAGGTCGAGATCTTCGGCCCCGTGGCAACGACGCTCACCTTCCGCACGCTGGACGAAGCCGTCGCGCTCGCCAACGACACCCGCTACGGCCTGGCCGCCTCTCTCTGGTCGGAGAACGTCAACCGCGCCATCGAGCTCGCCGCGCGCGTCAAGGCGGGCGTCGTGTGGATCAACGCCACCAACATGTTCGACGCAGCCGCACCGTTCGGCGGTTATCGCGAAAGCGGCTATGGCCGTGAGGGCGGCCGCGCCGGCATGCTCGAATATCTCACCACCGGCTGGGACAAGCAGGGCAAGGTCCGCGCCGTCTCGGCCGCCCCCATCGATGTGGCCCCTGCCACGGGCAAGGCCGACCGCACGGCAGTCGACGTCACGGCAAAGCTCTATATCGGCGGCAAGCAGGCGCGGCCGGACGGCGGCCAGAGCTACACGGTCTATGGCAAGGCAGGTGCGGCCATCGGCGAGGCCGGCCTCGCCAACCGCAAGGATGTGCGCAACGCCGTCGAAGCGGCAAACAAGGCGACCGCCTGGGGCGGCGTGACCGCGCATAACCGCGCGCAGGTGCTCTATTTCCTCGCCGAAAACCTCGTGCAGCGCCGCGATGAATTCGTGGCGGCACTCGCTGCAACGGGCACCGTCGCGAAGCCGGAAGAGGAGTTCGAGGCGGCGATCCGCCGGTGCTTCTGGTATGCCGCGCAGGCCGACAAGTTCGACGGCGCCGTGACCGCGACGAAGTCGCAGCACGTGACGATGACGGTCAACGAGCCCTTTGGCACGATCGGCGTCGTGGCGCCCGACGAGGCGCCGCTTCTCGCCCTCCTCTCCTTGATCCTGCCGGCGATCACCATGGGCAACCGCGTCGTGGCCATCGCCTCGCAGGCGCATCCGCTCATCGCCGCCCGCCTCTACCAAGTCTTCGAAACGTCGGACATTCCCGCCGGCGTCGTCAACCTGTTGACCGGCGAGCGCGATGCGCTGGCAAAGACGCTTGCCGAGCACGACGACGTGGCAGCACTCTGGTACTGCGGAAGTGAGGACGGCTCGCGCATGGTGGAAGTGGCGTCGGCCGGCAACCTCAAGCCGGTCTGGTCCGATCTCGGCCGCCTGCGCGACTGGCTGGACCCGCGCTTCGGCCAGGGCCAGGAGTATCTGCGCCGCGCCAGCCAGGTGAAGACGATCTGGCTGCCCTACGGCGAATGACCAAGACAGGCGGGGAGCGACAGCCTCCCCGCCCCGCCGTCCCCGATCTCGACTTTTGACACCCTGGACCCGCGGCATATCGCATCCGCACGACCTCCAGCGACCAGCGCATCCGGTCTTAATTCGTATTTGAATGATCAATTCCTCTGTGGCAGTGTGGCCGCGCGGAGGAGGCACGCACCATGATCATCGATACCCACCTGCATCTCGTCTATCGGGACCGCCTGACCTATCCCTGGCTTGCCGACGTGCCGCCTCTCAACGCCGATTTTACCCACGATCTTTACGCCAGGGAGGCCCGGCGTCTCGGCATCGCGGCCTCGCTGCATATGGAAGTGGATGTCGCCGAGACGGACATCGCGCGGGAGACGGAGGTCATCGAGGCGCTCGCCACCGCTGCGGACAGCCTGCTCGTCGGCGCCATTGCCAGTTGCCGGCCGGAGCTGCCGGACTTTCCCGCCTATCTCGAGCGCGTGCGCGCCAACCCCTTCGTGCGCGGCTTCCGCCGCGTGCTGCATGTCGTGCCGGACGACGTGTCGGAAGGGGCCTTGTTCCGCGAAAACATCGCAAGGCTTTCCGGCAGCGGGCTCACCTTCGATCTCTGCGTCAAGCCGCACCAGATCGAACGGGCGATCGCCCTTGTCGATCTCGCGCCGGATGTCTCCTTCGTGCTGGATCATTGCGGCGTGCCTGACATCGCCGGCGGCGGGTACGATCGCTGGCAGGGCCCATTGTCGGAGATCGCCCGGCGCCCCAACGTCACGGTCAAGCTGTCGGGGATTCCGGCCTATGGCGCGGAAAACTGGACGCTGGAGGACCTGAAACCCTATTTCGCCCACGTCGTGCGCTGCTTCGGCTTCGACCGCATGGTCTGGGGCAGCGACTGGCCGGTCTGCACGCTCGGCGGCGGCCTCTCCACCTGGATCGGCGCCACGCATGCGCTTCTGTCGGGCGTCAGCCTGCCGGAAAAGGCCGGGGTGCTCTGCGACAATGCGCGCCGCTTGTGGAAGATCAGCCCGCGAGCGTAGCGCCGGCTTGCCGCAGCGGTCAGAGCGTCTGCGGCGCGATGAACTGATAGTAGGCCCACGCCAGCACGATCACGGCAAGCACGGCGAGCCAGATGTGCCCGGCCTGGAGCCGTTGCGCGGCGGCGGGTTTCTTTTCCGGCTGCGGCTTGCGTCGTTCGAACTTCACTACATTGTCGTCGTCCAAGGCGTTTCCTCCCGATGGCAGCACCGCTGACTTACCGGTGCTTCGCCATGCAATGCAAGAGCGGTGTGGCTTGCTCGCCTAATCTGCCCTGCCGGTGATCGCCACACGTTCGAAATGCCCGCGGCCGAGATGGCCGGCACCGTCACGTATGTCGGCGGTTATGGCGGCCTTCAGCGCCTCGGCGTCCTGTCTTGTTATGGCCAACAGCGCTTCGGCGTGGCGATCGACCTGGTAGGTTTGGGAAAGGTTTTCGCCGGCCCGTCGCATGAAGGGGCCAAGACGCAGCCAGAGGGATTCGATCAGCGGCAGCATCACGGTGCCCGGGCGCGCCTCATACAGGGCGCGGTGGAAGGCGAAGTTGGCTTCCACCAGCCGGCGGAAATCGCCCGCGGCCAATGCCTCGTCCGCCTGTCGGTCGAAGGCGCGCATACGGGCGAGCGCAGGCGGGTCTATAAAGGGCATCGCCCGTTCGGCGGCGCGCGTCTCCAGCGCGATGCGCGCCTCAAGAACCTCATCGAAACCGGCGGAATCGAGGTCCGGTACGCGGACCCGGCGATTGTCGAGCAGTTCCAGCGCACCTTCGGAGACGAGCCGGTGCAGCGCTTCGCGCACCGGCATGGCGCTGACGCCAAGCATGTCGGCAAGGCCGTTGATCGTCACCGGTTCCCCCGGTTCGAAACCGCCTGTCATGATGCTGTGCCGCAGGACACGATACACCCACTGCTTGGCGGATTCGCTCTCTTCCCGCCGCTCGGAAACCAGCATGCCCTTACCCTCCCTGTGCGGGTCCGCCAATCTGTGCCAAAAGCCGACTCAGGGCTGAATTCTCGGTAGATTGCACGCAGAACTGATAATGTTGCGAAGCCGAAAATGACCCTTTACAGATTTGATCAAATTATGATTTGTTGTGATCATAAGCAAGACAAGCATATCACATAAGAGCCGTGATCGACGGTCAGACAATGGTAAGCCGGCGATCCGGACAGAGGAAGTCTCGGGTGTCGGTCGACGAACGGGGAACCGATGACTGAATCGCGAACGACTGCGGCGCATGGCGGTGCCATTGGCCTGCACGGTATCAAGAAATGGTTCGGAAACTTCCAGGCCGTGGACAATGTCACGCTGGATATCCGCCCCAATGAATTCTTCACGCTCCTCGGCCCGTCGGGATGCGGAAAGACCACGCTCCTGCGCATGATCGCCGGTTTCGAAATGCCGACCGAAGGGCAGGTCCTGCTCGACGGGTCGGATATTTCGGGGCTTCTGCCCAACCAGCGCCCGGTCAACACGGTCTTTCAGAACTACGCTCTCTTCCCGCACCTCACGGTCGCCGAGAATATCGGTTTCGGCCTCAAGATGCTGGGGCGGCCGAAGGCGGAAATAACCTCCGTCGTCAACGACATGCTGAAGCTCGTTCATCTCGACGGCCGTGGCCACAATCCGGTCACGCAGCTTTCCGGCGGCCAGCAGCAGCGTGTCGCCCTTGCCCGGGCACTGGCCCCGCGACCGAAGGTCCTCCTGCTCGACGAGCCGCTGTCGGCGCTCGATCTCAAGCTTCGCAAGTCGATGCAGATCGAGCTGAAGCGTCTTCAGCTGGAAACCGGCATCACCTTCGTCTTCGTCACCCACGACCAGGAAGAAGCGCTCACCATGTCGGACCGCATCGCGGTCATGTCGGCGGGAACGGTTCGTCAGGTCGGCTCGCCCTGGGATATCTACGACCGCCCGGCCGAGCGTTTCGTCGCCGACTTCATCGGCGAGACCAATTTCCTCTCTGCCGACGTCGTCTCCGTGGCGGATAACCGGGCGCGGGTGCGGCTCTCTTCCGGCGCCGAAATTTCCGCAAGCTTCCCCGCGGATGTGACGCCCAACGGCTCCGTCACCGTCGTGGTTCGGCCCGAACATGCCCGCGCGGGCGCGCCGACCGGCACGTCGGCGCTGCGGGGCGTCGTGCATGATATCGTCTATCTCGGCACCGATACCCATGTTCACGTGCGACTGGACGACGGCACCGCTTTCATGGTGCGCCAGCAGAATGCGCGCAGCGGCCATTGCGGCTTTTCCAAAGGCGATACGGTTGGCATCGACTTCAGCGACGACGTCGCTCAGATTCTGAGGGACTGACGATGAACGGCGCAGAACAGGTCGCGATCGAGGCCAGGAAACAGGATATCCGCTCCCGCTGGCTCCTGAGCGCGCCGGCCCTTGTCATCATCTTCGTGGCGGCGATCGGGCCGCTCTTCGTGATGCTGCTCTACTCCTTCATGGTCAAGGGCGATTACGGGGATGTGAAGCCCTGGGAATTCTCGCTCGATGGCTGGACCTCCGTCTTCTTCCAGCGGGATATCTTCGACGATACGCTCGGACTGGCCGATGCGCATATTTCGATCATCTGGCGCTCCATCCAGCTGTCGTTCTTCACCACCATCCTCACCCTGATCCTCGGCTTCCCGACCGCCTATTTCATCGCGACACGGCCGCCGCATACCCGCGAGATCTGGGTATTCCTCGTCACCATCCCGTTCTGGACAAACCTTCTCATCCGCACCTTCGCCATGCAGCAGGTCATCCGCAACGAAGGCCTTCTCAACAATGCGCTGATATGGCTCGGCATCATCAAGAGCCCGCTGCAGATCATCTATACCGACACCGCCAACCTGCTCGGCATGACCTATGTCTATCTGCCGCTCATGGTGCTGCCGCTCTATGCCTCCATCGAGAAGCTGGATTTCCGGCTGGTCGAGGCGGGATACGATCTTTACGCGACACGTTTCCAGGTGCTGCGCAAGATCGTCATCCCGCTGGTGAAGCCCGGCATCATCGCAGGCTCGATCCTGGTCTTCATTCCCTCGCTCGGCGCCTATGTCATCCCGCGCGTTCTCGGCGGCGGCAAGAACATGATGCTCGGCAACCTGATCGAGATGCAGTTCGGCGCCGGCCGCAACTGGCCGCTCGGTGCGGCTATGTCGATCACGCTGATGATCATCGTGATGGTCGCTCTCATCGTCTATGTCCGCAACGCCTCGCGCGGAGGGTCCGGACATGTTTAGATCGCGTTTCGACATCAAGTCGCAGCCGGGCTTCGGCTTCATCACGCTTTTCACCTTCTTCGCGCTTTACCTGCCGATCGGCGCGCTGGTCGTCTATTCCTTCAACGACGCGGAATCGCTGTCGCAATGGGGCGGCTTTTCGGGGCGCTGGTTCGTGGCGGCATGGCAGAACTCCGCCGTGCAGGACGCGGCGATCCGCTCGCTCATCATCGCGCTCTGGGCGGCAAGCCTCGCGACGGTCGCGGCGCTGATGGCGGCGCTCGCCACGACCCGCACCGCGCCCTATCGCGGGCAGACGCTGAAATACGCGATGATCAACCAGCCGCTGATGGTGCCGGAAATCGTCACCGCCGTTGCGCTGCTGATCGTCTTCTCGCGCATCAAGGTCTGGACCGGCTATTCCGGCCTCGGATACCTCGTCCTCGCGCACACCGCCTTCTGCATTCCCTTTGCCTATCTGCCGATCCGCGCCCGGCTGGAAAGCATGGACCTCACGCTGGAACGCGCGGCGGCCGACCTCTACGCCTCGCGCTGGCAGACCTTCCGTCATGTGACGCTGCCGCTCCTGCGGCCGGCCGTCATCGCCGGCTTCATGCTGGCCTTCGTCATTTCGCTTGATGACGTCGTGATTACCGAGTTTGTCAAATCGGGCGGGCAGGATACGCTGCCCACCTACATGCTGGGACAGCTTCGCCGTGAAACCACGCCCGAGATCAACGCGATCGCCACCGTGTTCCTCGCGCTTTCGACCGTGCTGGTCGTGATCTTCTTCTTCATCAACCGGAAAAAACAATAGCCAAATCCGACAGACCAACGACAGAGAGGAACAGACATGAAATCGAAATGGATCACCACGACGGCAATGGCTGCGGTCGCCGCCCTGGCCTTCGCCAACAGCGCATCGGCCGCAGGCGAACTCAACATCTACAACTGGGGCGACTATACGAGCCCCGAACTGATCAAGAAGTTCGAGAAAGAGTTCGACGTCAAGGTCACCGTGACCGACTACGATTCGAACGATACGGCGCTTGCCAAGGTCCGCGCCGGCGGCCACGGCTTCGACATCGTCGTTCCCTCGGCCAACTACGTCCAGATCTGGGTCAAGGAAGGCCTCATCGAGGAGGCCCGCCCGGACCAGATGGAGAACTTCAAGAACGTCGACCCGCGCTGGGTGGATGTTCCCTGGGATCCGGGTCGTCATTACACCGTTCCGTGGCAGTGGGGCCTGACCGGCATCGGCGTCAACACCGCGGTCTACAAGGGCGATATCAACACGTCCGCCATCTTCCTCGATCCGCCGCCGGAACTGGTCGGCAAGATCAACGTCGCACCGGAAATGAACGACGTGCTCTTCGCCGCGATCAAGTATTTCGGCGGCGACTGGTGCACCACCGACAAGGAAGTGCTGCGCAAGGTCCGCGACAAGCTGGTGGAAGCCAAGACCAAGTGGCTCGCCATGGATTACAGCGTCACCGAGAAGCTGCCCTCCGGCGACTATGCCGGCGTCTACTACTGGAACGGCGCCATCATGCGCTCGCGCCTGAAGAACCCCGATGTCAAGATGGGCTATCCGAAGGAGGGCTTCCCCTACTTCATGGACAGCGCAGCGCTTCTCAAGGACGCGAAGAACCCGGAAAACGCCAAGCTGTTCATGAACTTCATCATGGACCCGGAAAACGCCGCGATGATTTCGGCCTTCGCGAAATATGCCAACGGCATCAAGGGGTCGGACAAGTTCCTGCCGGAAGAGATGAAGACCGCACCGGAACTGGTCGTTCCGCCGGAATACGAGAAGGCCGGCGAGTTCCTGCTGAGCTGCGAGCCGGAGACGCAGCAGCTCTACACCCGGATCTGGACCGAACTGCAGAAGTAACGCGTCGCATGTAACAAGGACAGCCATATGCGGGAAGGCTTGACGCCTTCCCGCAGACCGGCGGCATTCTCATGATCAAGACCTTCAAGGAAACGCACGGCTTTGCCCGTGCCGATGTCACGCTCGCCAACTGGCGCACCGCTCCCTACAGCCGCTGGACATTCCAGAACGTGCGCGATTTCGTGCCGACGGCCGTGATCGCCGCCGAGCTGGTCAGCGCGGAGCAGCCACTTTCAAGCGATGCCTTCCTCGATGCGGCGATGGAGACGGGCCTTGCCGGGGCGGCCACCGCACGCGCCTTCCTCGATTTTGCCCATACCGACGCGTTCGTCCTGATGCGCCGGGGCGAGATCGTCGCTGAATATTACGCCCCGCATACCGATCCCAACGCGCCGCACCTCGTGTTCTCGATTTCCAAGTCGCTGACGGCCGTCGTCTCCGGCATCCTTGAAGCCGAGGGCATCATCGATCCCGACCGCCCCGTGACGGACTACCTGCCCGAGGCAAAGGGCAGCGTTTATGGCGACTGCACCTATCGCGACGTGCTGGACATGCGCGTGAGCCTCGACTTCGAGGAAGCCTATCTCGACCCGTACGGCGCGTTTGCCCGCTATCGCCGCGCCATGCTGTGGAACCCGCCGATGCCGGATGCGGAGCCGGAAACGCTGGCCTCCTTCCTGCTGACGCTTCAGAAGGCCGAACGGCCGCATGGCGGACCGTTCTACTACGCCTCGCCCAATGCCGATCTGCTCGGCGTCATCATCGAACGGGCGACGGGCGCGCGCTTTGCCGACCTGACCTCCGATCTGCTGTGGAAGCCGATGGGCGCCCGGAACAATGCCGAGGTCACGGTGGATGCCATCGGCACGCCGCGCACCGCTGGCGGCGTTTCCATCACGGCGCGTGATCTGGCGCGGCTTGGCGAACTGCTGCGCAATCACGGTGTGCGCAACGGCCGTCAGGTCATTCCGGAAGGCTGGATCCGCGATATGCAGGACAATGGCGACCGCGAGGCCTGGCAACAGGGCCGCAATGTCGACCTGCCGAACGGCCGCTACCGCAGCCAGTGGTATCAGTCCGGCGAGGCCGACGGCGCGTTCTGCGCGATCGGCATCCACGGCCAGTGGCTCTATGTCGATCCGAGCACCGAGACCGTCATCGTCAAGCTCTCCTCCCAGCCCGAACCGCTGGGCGACGAGGAGAACCAGGACGTCTTCACCTTCTTCCGCGCGCTTTGCCGCCGGGCAATCTGACCCTTCAAGGAGCATTCCATGCAGGCCGAGGCGAGCTTTATCATCCGCAATGCGCGGGTGCTAACGATGGACGACGCCAATCCGCGCGCAAGTGCCGTGGCGCTTGCCGGCAACCGCATCCTCGCCGTCGGCTCGGAAGCCGAGATCGATGCCTTCTCCGGTCCCGACACGCATGTCATCGACGCCAAGGGCGGGACGGTGCTGCCGGGCTTCAACGAGGCGCATATGCACATCTTCGGCGGCTCGGCCGAGCTGCGCGAACTCTCGCTCGCCGGCGTGAAGGGCTTCGATGCGCTGGCAAAGGCCTTGCGGGATTATGCCGCCGAATATCCCGACAGGGCGCTGCTGATCGCCCAGCATGCCGACTACACGGTCCTGTCCGACGACGAGCGCGTGACGCGGCACCATCTCGACCGCATCCTGCCGGACCGCGCGGTGCTGATCTTCGCGCCCGACCATCACACCGCCTGGGCGAACACGCTGGCGCTGAAGGGTGGCGGCATCCTGGAAGGCCGCGATGTCGGCATCGGCAACGAGATCGTGATGGGCGATGACGGGCTCGCCACCGGCGAACTGCGCGAAAGCAACGCCATCCGTCCCGTCTCGGCGCTCGGCGAAACGGGCGGCCGCGAAATGCTCGGCGTCGGCACCGGCGGTGACCCGGAGCATGTGACGGACGAAGAGCGCGCCGGCGATATCGCGATCCTCAAGGAAGGTCTCGCCTACGTCGCCTCGCTCGGCATCACCTCGCTGCAGAATATGGACGGCAGCCTCTACCAGCTGGAAATGCTCGAGGAGATCGAGAAGACCGTGGGCCTGCCGGTGCGGGTGCGCATGCCCTTCCACATGAAGAACTTCATGCCGCTGTCCGACCTCGAGACAAAGGCCGCCGCCTGGCGGGCGCGCTTCGACACGGACCGGCTGCGTTCGGATTTCGTCAAGCTGTTCATGGACGGGGTGACGGAATCCGGTACGGCTGTTTTCGTCGACGACTATGCCCATCAGCCCGGCTGGAAGGGCGAGCCGCTTTTCACGCAGGAGCAGTTCGACACCATCACGATCGCCGCCGACAAGCTCGGCCTGCCGGTCGCGGTCCATGCCATCGGCGATGGCGCGGTGCGCATGGTGCTGAACGGATACGAGGCCGCCATCAAGGCGAACGGCAAGCGCGACAGCCGCAACCGCATCGAGCATATCGAGGTGGTTCACCCCGACGATATCCCGCGCTTCAAGGAACTGGGCACGGTCGCCTCCATGCAGCCGACACATCCGCCGGGCAGCGCCGGCCTGCCGCTCGAACCCTACCTCTCCTATATCGGGGAGGAGCGCTGGCCCTACGCCTTCGCCTGGCGCACGCTGGTCGATGCCGGCGCGCCGATCGTGTTTGCCACCGACTGGCCGGTCTCGCCGCTCGATCCGATGCATTCCATAGAGTGTGCGATGTCACGCACGGTCTGGAAGGACGGTTTGAAGGACGAACGTCTCTCGCTGCACGAGACGCTCGCCGCCTATACCAGGACCGGCGCCTGGGTCGAGTTCATGGAAGACCGCAAGGGCATGCTGAAGACGGGCTATCTCGCCGATGTCGTCGTGCTTTCGGCCGATATCGAGGCGACGGACGTCACGGCGCTCGCGACGGTGCGTCCGGTCACGACGATCTGCGACGGGCGGATCACCTACCAGGCCTGATGAAGGGCCGCCTATAGCGGCAACGACTGTATCCACGCGGCGGTTTCGCCCGTGGTTTCAAAAAGCGTTCGGACGGGGCGCCGGAAGCTGCCTCGACTGAAATGTATTTAGGTGACACCTTCCGGCGCCCCGTTCGGCGGTTTTTGCCTGCGACTTCGGTCTCTCTGCGATGACGGGGTACGTGGGAACGGTGGCGCGCCCCTCCGCAGACGGGGTCATGCACGCCCTCAGACTTACGATGCCGCAGCCATGACTGCCGGTCGGCATCGTCTTCCACTGCGCCGCGCGACAGGGACACGTCCCCCGGACGCCCCGCGGCGCATCCGTCCACTTGTGTGCCACACAGGCACGCCCGGTTAAGGCTTGGTCGAAAAGGCGGTCCGACGCCCCTCGCCCCGTCCCTTTCCGGAGGGAGACCATTTTCCGCAGACCCGATGCGTGAAGTCCTGCGTCCTTCCTTCACGCCCCGCGCCGACCCCGCCTCGCCGCAACGCCTTGCGGTGTATCCGAGGGCGGGATGAAACGATTGTAGGCGCGACCTGACTGTGCGGGGAAATCGGCGCGGGATTTTGCTTGAAAATCAAAGGGCGCCTTGGGGGATTGTCCCCGGCAGCAGCCCTCTGGAACCCGCCGCCAGGCGCTCAGGCGGGGCGGTCGAGATCGGCCAGGTAGGTGTTTTCGGCGCGTGAGGCCTCGTAGTCGGCCGGCCGGATGTCGGCGAAAAGCAGGGCCTCGCCTTGCGCCGGGGCTTCGGCGAGCAGCGCGCCATCCGGGGCGGCGATGCGCGAGAGGCCGGCATAGGCGAAAAGGCCATCACTGTCGCAATGATCGACATAGGCAACGAAGACCTGGTTCTCGAAGGCCCGCACCTGGATCATGTGATTGGCGATGAAGGTGCCGGAGGCGCCCTCCGGCAGGGCGGTCGGGACGACGACGAGATCGGCGCCGGCACGGGCGAGGCGGCGGACATTCTCGGGGAATTCCACATCGTAGCAGATCAGCATGCCGAGCCTCAGCCCGCCAAGCTCGACAAGGACGGAGGCCGGTGTCGCAGGCTTGAAGGCGGCGCGCTCGTATTCGCCGTAGAGATGGGACTTGCGGTAGACGGCATTGGTGCCGATGCCATCGGTGAAGACGGCGCTGTTATAGACCGCCGTGCCCTCGCGCTCGGCAAAACCGGCGATAATGGCGATGCCGTTCTCACGCGCGATGGCGCTGAGACGGGCGACGGTGTCGCCGGATGCCGGAGAGGCGAGGTCCGCGAAGGCCGCCTCGCCCGCGCCATAGCCGGTGACGGCAAGTTCGGGCACGACGAGCAGGCTCGCGCCGCCCGTCGCGGCATCGGCGGCGGCGGCCGCGATGCGGGCCATGTTCGCTTCGACATTGCCGGCGACGGCTTTCATCTGGAGGGCGGCGATGCGCATGTTCTTACTCCTGGTCGCGCGACGACATGGCGCCGAGCAGCTTGGGCAGGTCGCCGAAACGCGCGACGAGGCCGAATATGGTGGCCGCGATGGCCACGAACAGGATCGTGACCGAGGCCATGGTGGGCGTGTAACCGTAGCGCAGGGCGTTGAAGATCTTGATCGGCAGCGTTTCCATGGTGAAGCCGACGGTCATGTAGGCGACGATATATTCGTTGAGCGACAGCACGAAGGCGAAGGCATAGCCGGAGACGAGATAGGGCAGGATCAACGGCAGGACGACGGTGCGGAAGACCGTGCGGTCGTCCGCGCCCATGGTCGCGGCGGCCTCCACCAGCGAGCGGTCGATGGAGGAAAAGCCGAGCGACAGCGTCACCAGCGGCAGCGTCACGAAGAAGATGGCGTG
Organism: Shinella sumterensis; assembly: GCF_004514425.2. Taxonomy (GTDB): domain Bacteria; phylum Pseudomonadota; class Alphaproteobacteria; order Rhizobiales; family Rhizobiaceae; genus Shinella; species Shinella sumterensis. Next base: position 147,813 of record NZ_MYFN02000001.1, on the reverse strand, counting down.
GCTGATGACGGCCGTCGCCGGCTGGCCATAGAAGCCCGTCGCCGCCCAGAAGGTGAGCAGGCCGAGCGCCGTGATGACCGGCGGCAGGGTGAAGGGTGCGATGCCGAGCAGCTGGAAGATATTGGCCCAGGGCGCATGGCGCCGCCACAGGAACCAGGCGAGCGGCAGCGCGATGAGAAGCGCCACGGCCGCCGACAGCGCGGCGAGCGTGATCGACGCGAAAAGCGCGTTGCGCCATTCGACATTGGTGAAGATCTCTGCGTACCAGCCAAGCGAGAAGCCCTTGGGCGGGAAGGCGAGATCCTGCTTCTCGTTGACGGAGACACCGGCGACCACGATGATCGGCAGGGCGAGGAAGAGGCCGATCAGGCCGAAATAGAGGCGCTGGAGAAACACGGTCATGCGGTTTCTCCCTTGCGCCCGGCATAGACGGTGAGCCCGACGAGACCGAGCGTGACGAGCACGAGGAACACGGCCATGGCGGCGGCGAACGGCATGTTCGACTGGTAGATCGCCTGGTCGGTGATCAGCACCGAGAGCGTCCAGTGCTGCGGCCGGCCGAGGATCTGCGGCAGCAGATAGCAGCCGAGCGCGAAGATGAAGACCATGATCAGCGTGGCGACGATGGTGTTGCGCAGCGCCGGAACGACGACGGTGAAGAAGGCGCGGATCGGTGACGCCCCGAGCGTGCGCGCCGCTTCCGTCAGCGTCGGGTCGAGCCGCACGAGCGCGGGATAGAGCACGAGCACCGTATAGGGCAGCGCCTGGTAGGTCATGGCCGTGAGCACCGCGCCGAAGCTCGGATTGAGCGCCACCGGCTGATCCATGATGCCGAGCATGACGAGGAGATTGGTGATGCCGGCGGTGCGCGAAAACAGGGTCGACCAGGCAAAGCCGATGATGACTTCCGAGAGCGACAGGATCGACAGAAGGGCGACGAGCCAGAGCACCTGCGTGCGGCGCCTGGCGCGCGACAGCAGGTAGGTGAAGGGCACGGCGAGCACGATGCAGCAGATGGCCACCGCAATGGCGAGCATCAGCGAGAAGCCGAGCACCTTGCCGAAGAACAGGCTGAGGAAGCGCGCGTAATTGTCGAAGACGAAATCCGGCGTGTAGAAGCCGGACGGATTGCGCTTGAAGAAGGAGACCGCGATCATCGTCGCGAAGGGCACGACGAAGAAGACGATGAGCATGCCGGCCGGGAAGACCAGCGGGCTGTAATCGGTGAGTTTCTGCGGCGTCTCGCGTCTCATGCCTTGAGCACCACGCAGTCATCGGGGTTGAGCGCAATGCCGACGCTCTGCCCGACGGCGACGTCGGGGCGGGCATTGGGCATGGACACGGCGACGATCTGCTTGCCGGCGGCCTCCACGAAGGTCTCGATCGTGCCGCCGAGATCGCGCACGAAGGTGACGGTGCCCGTGATCGGCGCATTGCCCGGTGCGGTGAGGTGCACATCCTCCGGGCGCACCGAGATGATGCCGGATGGCAGGCCGTTCGGTATGACGAGGCCGGGAACGGAGGCGCCGAGAACCTGCGTGCCGGCGCCATCGGCCTTGAAATCGATGAGGTTCGTCATGCCGATGAAATCGGCGACGAAGGTATCGGCCGGGCGGCGGTAGATCTCGACCGGGGGCGCGGCCTGGCGGATCTCGCCGCCGTTCATCACGACCACGGTGTCGGCCATGGTCATGGCCTCGCGCTGATCATGGGTGACGACGATGGTGGTGATGCCGAGGCGCTGCTGGAGCTGGCGCAGCTCGACCTGCATGGCCTCGCGCAGCTTGGCGTCGAGAGCGGAGAGCGGCTCGTCGAGCAGGAAGAGTTTGGGCGAGATGGCGAGCGCACGGGCGATCGCCACGCGCTGGCGCTGGCCGCCGGACAGCTTGGCCACCGGGCGGTCGGCGTAGCCGGTCAGGTGGATCATGGCGAGAAGCTCGTCGACGCGCTTCTTCTGCTCTGCCTTGCCGACGCCGCGGATGCGCAGCGAATAGGCGATGTTCTCGCCGACGGTCAGATGGGGAAAGAGCGCCAGCGACTGGAAGACCATGCCGAGGTCGCGCTTGTGGGTGGGCACATTGGTGATGTCGCGGTCATCCAGGCGGATGGAGCCGCTGGTGGGAAGATCCAGCCCCGCGACCATGCGCATCAGCGTGGTCTTGCCGCAGCCGGACGGGCCGAGCAGGCAGACGAAGGTGCCGTGCGGCACCGTGAGTTCGACGTTCCTGACGGCGGTAAACGTGCCGAATTCTTTGGTGACGTTCTGGAGGGTCAGTCCGGACATTGGTTCTCCGCTCGGCGCGTTCGGTTCAAGGCACGCGGCCGCCAGCATAGGCTTCACGCTGGCGGCCGGGCAAGGTTTCGATGGATCGGGCTATCAGCCGGCGATCATTTCCGTCCACTTCTGGTTCAGCCAGTCGGATTTGGTCTGGTAGAGGTCGTAGCGCGGAATGATCGGCTCGATGTCCGACGACACGGCGGCAAACTCTTCCGCCGTCAGGTCGAGCAGATCGCGCTTGACGGTCGGCGCGGTGCCGACCTTGCGCGACAAGAGCGCCTGGATCTTCGGCTGGCTCATATAGTTGACGAAGGTATGGGCTTCCTCGACCTTGGCGGAGGCGCGCGACAGCGCCCAGCAGCCCGAATCCATGATGCCGCCTTCCTTGGGGAAGGTCGAGCGCACCGGCTGGCCATCGGCCGCGGCAAGGCCCGTCACGTCATGATAGTACTGGCCCATCGGGATTTCGCCCGACTTCAGGGACTGTTCGAACTGGGCTTCGTCGCGATACCACAGGCGCACGTTCGGCTTGACTTCGGCGAGCTTCTCGAAGGCCTTGAGAAGGCCGTCCTCGGTGTCGAGCGCGTTGGTGCCGCCGAAATGGGTCTTGGCGGTCACTTCCAGCAGGAACGAGTTGGAGACGAGCGCCAGCAGGCCGAGCTTGTCGGCATTTGCCGGATCCCACAGCGCGTTCCACGAGGTCGGCGCTTCCTTGTAGACATCCGTGTTGGTGACGAGCGTGATGTACCAGGCGACGGCGCCGATGCCGGCGATGCGGCCATCCGGGTACTTGTTGACGAAATGGTCGATGAGGTTGGAGGCGTTCGGGATCTTCGCCGCATCGAGCGGCGCCCACAGCTCGGTGGACTGGCCCTTGAGCATGGCGACCTGCGACATCATCGAGACGTCGGCCGGGGCCTGGCCGGCCTTGGCGGCCTGCTCGAGCTGGACCAGCCATGCCTCGCCGGTCGGCTCGGCGACGGATTCGACCGCGATGCCGGTTTCCTTGGTGAAATCCGCAAAGATGTTCTTGTCGAAGGAATCCTTGAAGTAGCCGCCGTAGACGCCGACCTTCAGCGACTTGTCCTGCGCGCGCAGGACGGCCGGCATGGCCAGCAGCGAGGCACCGGCGACGCCGGCGCCCAATACCGCGCGGCGGCTGACAGTGGTCTTGAGGATATCACGCATGGTCGTTTTTCTCCTGTTAGGCCGACCGGTCTGGACCCGCCGGCATGTTCCCGTTGTTGCTATTGTATGTCAGGCTTTCGCCGCCACGGAAGGGCTGAATACCATCAGGCTCAGAATTTCGAACAGCACCTGCGCGCCGGCATGGGCGCTGTTGGTCGTGGCGTCGTACTGCGGCGCGACCTCCACGACGTCGCCGCCGACGAGATTGATGCCCTTGAGGCCGCGGATGAGTTCCAGGACCTCGCGCGTCGTCAGCCCGCCGATCTCGGGCGTGCCGGTGCCGGGCGCGAAGCTCGGATCCAGGCTGTCGATGTCGAAGGAAAGGTAGGTCGGGCCATCGCCGACGATCGCCTTCGCCTTCTCGATGATGGCGGGGATGCCGAGGCCGGTGACCTCTTCCGCGTGGATGACGGTCATGCCGGAATCGTAGGAGAACTCCCACAGATATTCCGAGGAGCCGCGGATGCCGATCTGGATGGTGCGCTTCGGATCGAGCACGCCGTCGAGCACGGCGTTGCGGAACGGGCCGCCGTGGTGGAACTTCGTCTGGTCGAAGAGGCCGCCGGTGTCGCAATGGGCGTCGATATGGATCATGCCGACCGGCTCTCTCTTGCCGACGGCCTTCATGATCGGATGCGTGATCGAGTGGTCGCCGCCGACGGCGAGCGGAATGACGCCGGCATCGACGATCTGGTTGAAGCGCTTCTCGATATCGTCGTGGCTGAGCTCGAGCCGGTAGCGGCTCTGGAACGGCACATCGCCGATATCGGCCACGCGCAGCTCCTGCACCGGTGCGCAATCCAGCACGTGGTTGTAGGGGCCGATGCGCTCAATGGCGCGCATGGCGCGGGGCCCGAAGCGCGAGCCCGGACGGTTGGTGACGCCGAGATCCATCGGCACGCCCGTTATGGCCACCTGGAGATTGCCGAAATCGGGCGCTTCGGCATCGACGGGCATATAGGGGGCGGAGAGGAAGGTGGGGACGCCGGCATAGGGCGCCAGACGCGTGCCGCTCTTGTTGAAAATCTTGTCCGCTACCTTGCGGAAAGCCGGGTCGAAGATGTCGCCGCCATGGCTCTCGCCGTATTTTGCCCTGAGCTCTTCGAGCTTCGTGTCGCTCATGATCCTGCCTCACCTGTTGAGATGCGGGCGGTCCGGGGCCGGTATGCGATAGCCTGATAACGTTCCCCGGGGCTTTGCCCTCGTTGACAGCATTATCGCGGCAATCCATATGGAAAATCAATTGACATTGTTGTAGCGGTATTCGTGAGAAAAACTCACATACAGGTTTGCCATGGCTTCGCGCCTTCCACCACTCAACCCGCTGCGCGCCTTCGAGGCGACCGCCCGCCGTGGCGCCGTCTCGGCGGCCGCGCGGGAACTGAACGTGACGCATGGCGCGGTGAGCCACCAGATCCGCGCGCTGGAGGAATCGCTCGGGACCACGCTCTTCGAACGCAACGGCAAGCGCCTGAAGCTGACGCCGCAGGGCGCGCTGCTTCTGCCGGCCGTCACCAACGCCTTCAGCGAGATCGCCGCGGCTACCGCGCTGATGAAACAGCCCGAAACGCGCGGCGACATCACCATCAGCTGCGTGCCCGCACTGCTGTCGCTCTGGCTTCTGCCGCGGCTGAACACGTTCACGGACCAGTTTCCCGGCGTGAAGGTGACGCTGATCGCCTCCAACGACCCCGAGCACCTGCGTTCGCTCGATACGGATGTGAGCCTGCTCTATGGCGATGGCAACTGGCCGGACTGCTGGACGCGGCTGTGGTCGAACCTGCGGCTTTTCCCGGTCGCCAGCCCGACGCTCCTCAACAGCCGCCCGCTGCGCTCCGTTCGCGATCTGGCCGATCACGCGCTGTTTCACGGCGATGACGGGCGCGAATGGAACACATGGCTGGCCGCCGCCGACGCCATCGACATGCCGCGTGACCGCCAGCATTTCATGAGCGATGCACGTCTTTCGACGGAAGCGGCGCTATACGGACAGGGCATCGCGCTCGGCGACAACATCACGGCGAGCAACCTGATCGCCCGCGGCGAGCTTGTCGTGCCCTTCGACCTTTCGGTGCCGGCCAACGATGCCTTCTATGTCGCCTGCCGGCAGGCGCTGCGCCAGTCACCCATCGTCAAGGTGTTCATCGACTGGCTCTTTGCCGCGCTGGAAGAAACCCTGCCCGAGCCGCAGGCCTCCGCCCGCCTGCATCTGCGCGGGCGCGGCGGCCGTAGCGCCGATGCCTACCGCGCCACCACGACACCGGCCAAGCGCCTGATACCAACAAGCCCTCCGCGCAAGACCCGCGCCTGATACCAACGGACCGACCATGCCTCGCTTCAATCCTCTCGTCGAAACCCTCGCCGCCCCGCCGATCCCCTCCGTCTTCGCCTGGGCAGACGCCTATGACGGGCGCGGCGGCGCGATGATCGACTTCTCGCAGGCCGTGCCGGGTTATCCGCCGCATCCGGACATGCTGCGGCTGCTGGGCGAATACGCCGCCTCGCGCGCCTATACCGGCTACGGCCCGATCGAGGGCGAGGCGGTGCTGCGCAAGGCCTATGCAGACCATCTCTCGGAAAGCTACGGCGCGGCGCTTGCCGCCGGCAACGTCCATATCACCGCCGGCTGCAACCAGGCCTTCATCTGCGCCGCCATGGCGGTGGCGGGTGCGGGCGACGCGGTGCTGATGACCGATCCCTACTATTTCAACCAGGAAACGACGCTGGCCATGCTGGGCATCAAGACCCGGTTTGCCGCCTGCGACCCGAAAAACGGCTTCCTGCCCGACCTCGCGGCGCTGGCCGCCGGCGTTACACCCGACGTGCGCGCCATCGCCCTCGTCTCGCCGAACAACCCGACCGGCGCGGTCTATCCGCCGGATATGCTGGGCGCGATCTACGATCTTTGCGTCGCGCGCGGTATCTGGCTGATCCTCGACGAGACCTATCGCGACTTCCTGCCCGCCGGCGCCGGCCGGCCGCACGACCTGTTCGGGCGCGCGGGCTGGGAGGATACGCTGATCGGCCTCTACAGCTTCTCCAAGTCCTTCTGCATTCCCGGTCATCGCCTTGGCGCGATCACGGCTGGCAACGCGGTGGTGACGCAGGTGGCCAAGATCATGGACAACCTGCAGATCTGCCCGCCCCGCTCGGCGCAGGCCGCCGTGGCGACGGCCATTCCGCTTCTGGCCGAATGGCGCGAGGAAAACCGGCGCGAGATCGCGCGCCGGGTGGAAGCGCTTCGCGCGACCATGGCAGCGGCGCCGGACTGGCGCGTGGGTGCGGTCGGGGCCTATTTCGCCTTCATCGGGCATCCCTTCGCCGGCACGCCATCGGCGGCGGTGGCGGAGCGCCTGGCCAAGGAGGCCGGCATTCTTTGCCTGCCGGGCAGCTATTTCGGGCCGGGGCAGGAAGGCTATCTGCGTTTCGCCTTCGCCAATGCGGATGTCGAGACGATCGGCAAGCTCGGCGCGCGCCTTGCCGGCTTCTCGATGGATGGGGCTTGACCTTCCCACGCGGGAAGGCGCTAGCCTCGGTCCAACCATCAAGGAGTTTGCCATGCCTGCCGAAAACAGCCTCACCTTCACCGTTCCCGACATGACCTGCGGCCACTGCGTCAAGGCGATCACCGGTGCGGTGGTGGCCGCCTATCCTGACGCGAAGGTCGAGATCGATCTTGCGTCCAAACGTGTCACCGTCGAAAACGCCGGCGACCGGGCGGCGGTCGCATCGGTCATCGAGGCCGAGGGATATTCACCCGCCGATGCATAATCGGCGAAACGGGGCTTGACCTTGACATGATGGGAAGGTGCACGATCTATCCAAAAGGATGAAAGGTGCACCATGCTCACCACGACGGGACCGGGCGACCGGCAGACCATCAAGCTCTCCATTTCCGACATGACCTGCGCGTCCTGCGTGCGCCGGGTGGAGAAGGCCATCGAGACCGTGCCGGGTGTTTCCGGCGCCGCCGTCAATCTGGCGACGGAGAAGGCCGACGTGACCTTCGACGGCGCGCCTGACATTGCCGCCGTTGCCGCAGCCGTGCGCGGCGCGGGTTACGGCGTCGATGAGGACGTGCTGGAATTTCCCGTCGAGGGCATGACCTGCGCCTCGTGCATCGGCCGCGTCGAAAAGGCGCTAAAGGCGGTGCCCGGCGTGGTGGACGCCACGGCGAACCTTGCGCAGGAGCGGGCGCGCGTGCGCCTTGCCAGGGGTGCCGCGACTTTCGACGACCTTGCCGCCGCCATCGAGCGCACGGGCTACAAGGCGGTGCGCGTTGCCGCCGACACACCCGCAGAGGACGACCGCCGCGCGGCGGAGGCAAGCGCGCTCAAGCGTGATCTCATCATCGCGGCCGTGCTGACGGCACCGCTTTTCGTGATGGAGATGGGGGCGCACGCCGTGCCCGCCTTCGGCCATTATATCCACGACACCATCGGCATGCAGGCGAGCCGGGTCATCCAGTTCGTGCTGGCGACGCTGGTGCTCGCCGGGCCCGGCCGGCGCTTCTTCCTGAAGGGCATACCGAGCCTTGTCCGGCTTGCGCCCGACATGAACGCGCTGGTGGTGATCGGTACGCTCGCGGCCTGGATATTCTCCACCGTCGCGACCTTCGCACCGGCTCTTCTGCCGGGCGGTACAGCCAATGTCTATTTCGAGGCGGCAGCCGTCATCGTGACGCTCATCCTGGCCGGCCGCTTCCTGGAGGCGCGCGCCAAGGGCCGCACCGGCGAGGCGATCCGCCATCTCGCCGGCCTGAACGCCCGCTCCGCACGCGTGATCCGCGACGGCAGGACCGAGGACGTTTCGCTGGAAAGCGTCGTGGCCGGCGATGTCGTTCTGGTGCGGCCGGGCGAGAAGGTGCCCGTCGACGGCGAGGTGATCGAGGGCGAAAGCTATCTCGACGAATCCATGATCACCGGCGAGCCGATGCCGGTCGCCCGCAAGCCCGGCGACACGGTGACGGGCGGCACCGTCAACACGACGGGCTCGCTGACCTTCCGCGCCACGCGTGTCGGCGCCGATACGGTGCTCTCGCAGATCATCCGCATGGTGGAGGACGCGCAGGCGGCGAAGCTGCCGATCCAGGCGCTGGTCGACCGCGTGACGCAATGGTTCGTGCCGGCCGTCATCGCCGTGGCGCTCCTCACCTTCGGCCTGTGGCTGATCTTCGGGCCGAGCCCGGTTCTCGCCCATGCGCTGGTGAATGCCGTGGCCGTGCTCATCATCGCCTGCCCCTGCGCCATGGGGCTCGCCACGCCGACCTCGATCATCACGGGCACCGGCCGCGCGGCGGAACTCGGCGTGCTGTTCCGGCAGGGCACAGCGCTCCAGACGCTCGAAGGCACCGATATCGTCGCCGTCGACAAGACAGGCACGCTGACGCTCGGCCGCCCGACGCTGACGCGCATCGTGCCGGCAGAGGGCTTCGGCCGCGACGAGGTGCTTGCCCTCGTCGCTGCTGCCGAGATGCATTCCGAACATCCGATCGCGGCCGCCATCCATGGCGCGGCCGTTGCGGAGGGCGTGGCGCTGCCCGCGGCATCCGGCTTCGTGGCGACATCGGGCCAGGGCATCGCCGCCGAGGTGGCCGGTCGCAGGGTGGAGGTCGGATCCACTGGCTTCATGGCGGGGCTTGGCCTCGACGTCGGGCCATTCGCGGCTGAGGCCGCGCGTCTTGCCGCCGAGGGCGCCTCGCCGCTCTATGCCGCCATCGACGGCAGGCTTGCCGCGCTCTTTGCCGTGACCGACCCCGTCAAGCCGACGACGCGCGAGGCGATTGCCGCGCTCAAGGCGCTCGGCATCGAGGTCGCGATGATCACCGGCGACAACAGGGGTACGGCACAGGCCGTCGCCGCCTCGCTCGGCATCGACCGGGTGATGGCGGAGGTGCTGCCCGATGGCAAGGTTGCCGCCGTGCGCGAACTGTCGGCGGGCGGCGCGAAGAAGGTCGCCTTCGTCGGCGACGGCATCAACGACGCGCCGGCGCTGGCGGCGGCCGATACCGGCATCGCCATCGGCACCGGCACCGATGTGGCCATCGAAAGCGCCGACGTGGTGCTGATGGCCGGCGACATGCGGGGTGTGGCGACCGGCATCGGCCTTTCGCGCGCGACGATGCGCAATATCAGGCAGAACCTGTTCTGGGCCTTCGGCTACAATGTGGCGCTCGTGCCGGTCGCCGCCGGGCTGCTCTATCCCTCCTTCGGCATCCAGCTTTCACCGGCGCTCGCCGCAGGAGCCATGGCGCTTTCCAGCGTCTTCGTGGTGACGAATGCGCTGAGGCTGAAGCGCTACAGGCCGTCCTTCAAGGGAGACAATGCATGAATATCGGCGAAGCGGCGGAGGCCACGGGCGTGACCGCCAAGATGATCCGGCACTACGAGCAGATCGGCCTCATCAAGGCGGCCGGGCGCACCGGCGCGGGATATCGCGTCTATGGTCCAAACGACCTTTCGACGCTGTCCTTCATCCGCCGCTCGCGCGATCTTGGCTTCTCCATCGCGCAGATCCGCGACCTGCTTGCGCTGTGGCAGGACCGCGCCCGCGCCTCCTCCGAGGTCAAGCGCATCGCCAGCGACCATATCGCGGAGATGCGCGCCAAGATGCGGCTGCTGGAGGACATGGTGGGCACGCTGGAGCATCTTTCGGCGAACTGCCATGGTGACGCGCGGCCCGATTGTCCGATCCTGCAGCAGCTCGCCACCGGCAATGCCGAGACGTCCTGTTGCTAGCCGCCTTTCCATCGTTGGCACTTTCGGGGGCTTGCGCTTTTCGCCGCGCCGAAGGACATTCGCTGCCGGAAAGACGGACCGGCTCATGCAGGGTCGGCGCGATAAAACGGGAATGACGGGAGAAAAGCATGCTCGACAGGCGCAAGTTCTATATCGACGGCCAGTGGGTCGATCCGTTGACGCCGAACGATCTTTCGGTGATCAACCCGGCGACGGAAAAGCCGATCGCGGTCATCTCGATGGGCACGGCCGCCGATATCGACCGCGCCGTGGCGGCCGCCAAGAAGGCGTTCGCGACCTACAGCCAGACCAGCACGGAAGAGCGGCTGGCGCTGTTGGAAAAGCTCCTCGAAATCTACAAGCGCCGCTATGACGAGATGGCGCGCACCATCACGCAGGAACTCGGCGCGCCCATCACCATGAGCACCGAGCAGCAGGCGGATGTCGGGGTCGGCCACCTCCAGGGCTTCATCGATGCGCTGAAGCGGCTGAAGAACCGCGAAGTGCTGCCGAACGGCGACGTGGTGCGCCGCGAGCCCATCGGGGTCTGCGGCCTGATCACGCCGTGGAACTGGCCGATCAACCAGATCGCGCTGAAGGTGGTTCCGGCGCTGGCGACGGGCTCGACCTGCGTGCTGAAGCCTTCCGAATTCACGCCGCTCAACGCCATGCTCTATGCGGAGATGGTGCATGAGGCCGGCTTCCCGGCGGGGACATTCAACCTCGTCAACGGCGACGGCCCGGAATGCGGTGCGGCCCTGTCGCGCCACAAGGACATCGACATGATGTCGTTTACCGGTTCCACCCGCGCCGGCATCGCCGTCAGCAAGGATGCGGCCGACACGGTCAAGCGCGTGACGCTCGAACTCGGCGGCAAGTCGCCGAACATCGTGTTCGCCGATGCCGATCTCGAGGACCGCGTGGCCGGCAGCGTGCGCGAATGCTTCAACAATTCCGGCCAGTCCTGCGATGCGCCGACGCGCATGCTGGTGGAGCGCTCTGTCTATGACAAGGTGGTGGAGATCGCCGAACGCACCGGCAAGGAAGCCAGGGTCGGCAATCCCGAGGAGGAAGGCGAGCATATCGGCCCGCTCGTCTCGCACATCCAGTTCGGCCGGGTGCAGGCGCTGATCGAGGCGGGCGTTGCAGAGGGGGCGCGGCTTCTCGTCGGCGGTCCCGGCAAGCCCGATGGTTACGAGACCGGCTATTTCGTCAAGCCGACGATCTTCGCCGATGTGAACAACACCATGCGCATCGCGCGTGAGGAGGTGTTCGGTCCGGTCCTGTCGATCATTCCCTTCGACACCGAGGAGGAGGCGATCGCGATCGCCAACGACACGGCTTACGGGCTTGCGGCCTATGTGCAGACCGGCGACCCGGACCGCGCGGAACGTGTTTCCGCCCGCCTGCGTGCCGGCATGGTGCATATCAATGGCGGCCCGCACCGCTATGGCAGCCCCTTCGGCGGCTACAAGCAGTCCGGCAACGGCCGCGAGGGCGGCATGTTCGGCCTGGAGGACTTCCTCGAGATCAAGACCGTGCACCGCCCCGAGGCGGCGTAATGACCCAGAGGCCGGGCCGCCCGCCGTCGCGGGTGGCCCGGCCTCCTCGTTCCGCGTCTTCGCCCGATGACCGGCCGTCGGCCAAAGCCCGTCGCTTTGCCGCCACTCGCCGAAGATCTCCGGAGAATACGCGGCGTGCCTCTGGCTGAAGCCGCCGCGCTCTGATAGCGCGCACGGCATCGCCGCTTCCTGGACGTCCGCCTTGTCCCCCGTTGCATCCCCATCGCATGCGCGACTCGCGCTCATCGCTCTCCTCGTTGGCGGCATCGCCATCGGCGGCTCGCCGATCTTCGTGCGGTTTTCCGAAGTCGGGCCGATGGCGACGGCGTTCTGGCGCGTCGCGCTCGCGCTCGTGCCGTTCTTCATCGTCTCGCGCGCGCTCCCGCAGGCCGACGAGCGGCCGTCCGGTCTTCGCGACCGCCTCTTCCTGTTCCTGCCCGGCATCTTTCTGGCCGCCGACCTGGGGTCCTGGCATCTCTCGCTGCACATGACCTCGGTTGCCAATGCGACGCTCTTTGCCAATGTTGCACCCGTCTTCGTCACGCTCGGCTCCTGGCTGCTTTTCCGCACGACCATCACGCCCGTCTTTCTTGCCGGGCTGGCGCTGGCGCTGATCGGCGTCGTCGTGCTGAAGGGCGGGCCGGCAGCGCTGGGCGGCGGGCAGATGGCGGGCGATGCGACGGCCGTCGTCGCGGCGATGTTCTACGCCGGTTACATGCTGTCGATCGGCCATTTGCGGGCGCGGTTCTCCACGTCGCGCATCATGGTGTGGACGACATTCGCCGCAATGACCTGCATGCTGCCGGTCGCCTTCGTCCTGGAAGCCGACCTGGCGCCGGCGACGCTCTTCGGCTGGGGCATGCTGCTCGGTCTCGCGCTCATCAGCCATGTCGGCGGGCAGGGCCTCGTCACCTACGCGCTCGCCTATCTTCCGACGGCGTTCTCCTCGCTGACGCTGCTTCTCCAGCCGGTCGTCGCCGCACTCCTCGCCTGGCTGCTGCTGGGCGAGCCTGTCGGGCTGATGCAGGCCATCGGGGGTGTGATCGTGCTCTTCGGCATCCTCGTCGCGCGCCGCGGCTGAACCGCATCAGTGGTTGTGGCGCGGCGGGGTTTCCGCGATCCTGCGGAAATCTGCCGCCCCGTCGATCACCGCACCATCCGAGAGCTGCGTGACCGTCTGGCGATAGAGGCGTTGCCACGGCGTGGCGTCTGCCGGAACGGCGGGAATGCCATCGGCCTTGCGCTTTTCGATCTCTTCCTCTGCCACCAGCATGTCGCAGCGGCCATGTTCGAGGTCGATGCGAATAATGTCGCCGGTGCGCAGCCAGGCAAGTCCGCCACCGGCCGCGCTTTCCGGCGAGGCATTGAGGATGGACGGACTGTCGGCGGTGCCGGACTGGCGGCCGTCGCCGATGGTGGGCAGGCTGGTGACGCCGCGCCTGAGCAGATGGTCCGGCGGCTGCATGTTGACGACCTCCGCCGAACCCGGCCAGCCAAGCGGCCCGGCGCCGCGGATGACGAGGATCGTGCGCTCGTCGATGCCGAGCGCCGGGTCGTTGATGCGCGCGTGGTAATCCTCCGAGCCGTCGAAGACCGCCGCCCTGCCCTCGAATATGCCTTCGCGGCCGGGCTCGCTCAGATAGCGCTGCCGGAATTCCTCGGAAATGACCGAGGTCTTCATGATGGCGAAGTCGAAGAGATTGCCCTTGAGGACAAGGAAACCGGCGCGTTCCTTCAACGGTGCATCATATGACCGGATCACCTCGCGATCGCTTGCGGCGCGTCCCTCCAGGTTTTGCGCCATGGTGCGGCCCGTGACGGTGGGACAGGTGCCATCGAGTTTTCCCGCCTCGAGCAGTTCGCGCATGATGGCGGGCACGCCGCCCGCACGGTGGAATCGCTCGCCGAGGAAGCGGCCGGCCGGCTGCACGTCCGCCAGCAGCGGGATATCGTAGCCGTACCGCTGCCAGTCGTCGGGCTCCAGCGCGACACCGGCATGTTTCGCCATGGCCATCAGATGCGGCTGCGCATTGGTGGAGCCGCCGATGGCGGAATTGACACGGATGGCATTGAGAAAGGCCTGCCGCGTGAGGATGTGGGAGGGGCGGATATCCTCCAGCATCAATTCCACGGCGCGCCGGCCGGTGCGATAGGCGATCTGCCCGCGCTCGCGATAGGCGGCCGGAATGGCGGCACAGCCGGTGAGCGACATGCCGAGCGCCTCGGCCAGCGCGTTCATGGTGGAGGCCGTTCCCATCGTGTTGCAATGGCCGATGGAGGGTGCGGAATCCATCGCGGCCTGCAGAAATTCCTCTTCGTCGATGGCGCCGGCGGCAAGCTTGCGGCGTGAGCGCCAGATGACGGTGCCCGAGCCGACAAGATCGCCGTCGTGCCAGCCGTCGAGCATCGGCCCGCCCGACAGGACGATGGCGGGAATGTCGACCGTCGAGGCGGCCATCAGGGCCGAGGGCGTGGTCTTGTCGCAGCCGGTCGTCAGCACGACCCCATCCAGCGGATAGCCGTAGAGGATTTCGACCAGCCCGAGATAGGCGAGGTTGCGGTCAAGCGCCGCGGTCGGCCGCTTGCAGTTTTCGAAGATCGGATGGGTGGGGAATTCGATGGGAATGCCGCCGGCATCGCGGATACCGTCGCGCACGCGCCTGGCGAGATCGACATGGTGGCGATTGCAGGGCGTGAGATCGCTGCCGCTCTGGGCAATCCCGATCACCGGCTTGCCCGAGCGCAGCTCCTCCGGCGTGATGCCGTAATTCATGAAGCGTTCGAGATAGATGGCGGCCATGTCGACGTGGTCGCGGTTGTCGAACCAGTCCTGCGAGCGCAGCCGGCGTTTCGTCGTCTTGGTGTCCGTCATCATGAAGCTCCTCCGCAACGGCCGCACTGTTTCATTGCCGGCGACGGGGATCAACCGCCAGGTGGTGATAGGGGATTATGGAGCCATCAAAAATAGTCGCTGGATCGGGGACGGCGAATGTGTCACAGCGCGTCAACCGCCATCAGAGTTGCCGACATGACAGACACCGCCGCCGCCACGCCCGCCACCGGCTCCGCCCGCCTCGGCGTGCTGTTGATGCTGCTCGGCATGGTGATGTTTTCGCTGAACGACGTGCTCGGCAAGTGGCTGGTCTCGACCTATTCGGTCGGGCAGCTGATGCTGATCCGCAGTCTGGCCGCCATGGTCGTGCTGGCACCGTTCTTCTGGCGGGTCGGCTGGCGCCGGCTGATCGAGGTCGAGCAGCCGAAACTGCACCTGCTGCGCTCCGCGCTCTTCGCCTTCGAGGCATCGGCGTTCTATTTCGCGGTGGCCTATATGCCGCTGGCCGACGCGATGACCTACTGGCTCGCGGCACCGATCTATGTCGCCGCCCTCTCGCCGCTGATGCTGGGCGAGCATGTCGGCTGGCGGCGCTGGTCGGCCATTCTCGTCGGCTTTGCCGGCGTCATCATCGCGCTGTCGCCCTCCAGGGACAGCTTCACGCTGCCGGCCCTCATCGCGCTTGCGGGCAGCCTCGCTTTCGGGCTTGCCATGGTCTTCAGCCGCTCGTTGCGCGCCACGCCCGACACGACGCTGGTGTTCTGGCAGGTGACCGGTGCGGCGCTCTTCGCGGGCGTCTGGTGTCTTTCCGATCCCGGCGGCTGGGCACCGGTCAGTGCCGTCGATTTCGGCCTGCTCAGCCTGCTCGGCATCGTGGCGATGGCGGCGCATATGCTGGTCAACCGCTCGCTGAAGCTGGGCGATGCCGCGACCGTGGTGCCGCTGCAATACACGCTGCTGATCTGGGCGGTTCTGTTCGGATGGCTGTTCTTCGGCGATGCGCCGCGCCCGGCCATGCTCATCGGCGCAGGCTTTATCGTGGCCTCCGGCCTCTTCATCTTCTTCCGCGAATTGCAGCTGAAGCGGCGTGGCGGCTGAGCGGGCTTACTGCGCCTTGACCGATTTCAGATAGGCGATGACGTCGGCGATGTCCTGCTCGGACTTGAGGCCGGAAAAGGCCATGCGCGTCTTGGGGATCATCTTCTTCGGGCCGGCGAGATAGGTGGCGAGCGTCGCCTCGTCCCATGTCAGGCCCTTGGCGCCTTCTTCCTTCATGGCATCGGAATAGTTCGTGTAGTCGGCAAGCGCCGCCGCGGGCCGGCCGACGACGCCGTCCAGATGCGGGCCGACCTTGTTCGTCGCCTGCTCGGCATTGTGACAGGCGGTGCATTTCTTGAACACGACCTTTCCCGCCTCGGCGGAGCCTTCGGCTGCCAGCGCGGTCGAGGAAAGCGTCAGGAGGATCAGGGCGGCAAGCGTCTTCATGCGTCGTTCCATCGAAAAGGCGGCCGGCGTGAGCCGGCCGGAGTTGGCGCGGCCTGCCGGCCGCACGCGATCACCGGCCGCCCGAAGGCGGCCGGGGAGGATCGCGGAAATATCAGATCGAGCCGGCGGCCATTTCCTTGGCGATGTAATCCGCCTGGCGGATCGCAAGCGACACGATGGTGAGCGTCGGGTTTTCCGCGCCGCCCGTCGTGAACTGGCTGCCGTCCGACACGAACAGGTTCTTGATGTCGTGCGTCTGGCCCCACTTGTTGACCACGCCGTCGCTTGCCTTCTCGCTCATGCGGTTTGTGCCGAGATTGTGCGTGGATGGATAGGGCGGCGTGGGGAAGCTGCGCGTCGCGCCGACGGCTTCGTAGAGCGCCTGCCCCTGCTGGTAGGCATGGTTGCGCATCGCGACGTCGTTGGCGTGATCGGTGAACCAGACATCCGGGATCGGCATGCCGTACTGGTCCTTCAGTTCGCCGTGCAGCTTCACGGCATTCTGTTCCTGCGGCATGTCCTCGCCGACGATCCACAGGCCCGCCATGTTGGCGTAGCTGTCCATCGCCGAGGCAAACGAGCGGCCCCAGCCGCCGGGATCGAGGAAGGCCGCCATGAAGGGCACCCCGAGGGAGAGCGTTTCCAGCTCGTAGCCGCCGACGAAGCCGCGCGACGGATCGTGCTTCGCCTCGTCCCTGATGATGCCGGCCATGGTGGTGCCGCGATACATGTGCACGGGCTTCTCGAACACGGCATAGACCGAGCCCGTCGTGTGGCGCATGTAGTTCTTGCCGACCTGGCCGGAAGAGTTGGCAAGGCCGTCGGGGAACTTCGCCGAGGCCGAGTTGAGCAGCAGGCGCGGGCTTTCGATGGAGTTGCCGGCGACGGCGACGATGCGGGCCTTCTGGCTGTGCAGCTTGCCGTCCTTGTCGGCATAGACCACGGCATTGACCTTGCCGCTGGCATCATGCTCGATCTTCACGACATGCGACTGCGGGCGCACCTCCAGCTTGCCGGTGGCCTCCCCCTTGGGGATTTCCGTATAGAGCGTCGACCATTTGGCGCCCCATTTGCAGCCCTGGAAACAGAAGCCGGTCTGCTGACAGCTCATGCGGTCGTCGCGATCGGCGGAGTTGATCGCCATGTTGCCGGTGTGACATTCCTTGTAGCCGAGCTTGTCGGCGCCGGCCTTGAGGATCTTGAAGTTGTTGTTGCCCGGCAGGCCCTCGATGCCGTTGGTGCGGGTCACGCCCATCTTGTCTTCGGCCTTGGCGTAGTAGGGCTCCAGCTCGGCGAGCGTGATCGGCCAGTCGAGCAGGTTGGCGCCGTCGATCTTGCCGTAATGGCTGAGCGTCCTGAACTCGTGCTCCTGGAAGCGCAGCGAGGCGCCGGCCCAGTGGGTGGTGGTGCCGCCGACCGCCTTGACGATCCAGGCCGGCAGGTTCGGGAAGTCCTTGGCCACACGCCAGCCGCCGCCCGTCGTGCGGTGATCGAGCCAGGCGAGCTGGGCAAAACTGTCCCACTCGTCGTTGATGAAGTCCTCGTGTTCGTGCCGCGCGCCGGATTCGAGCACGACGACGTCGATGCCCTTCTGCGCCAGTTCGTTGCCCAGCGTACCGCCGCCGGCACCGGAACCGATGATGACGACCACGCTGTCGTCGTTGAGATCGTAAGGAGCTGCCATGGTTTCCTCCTGAAACGGGACGGTCGGCGTTGCGCCATGCGGCCGCGCCTCCTCCGGCGCTGGCCGTCAGACCGTCGTCAAAGCCATTCGATGTCGTCGAAACCGCGGGCGATGTACCCGCCCTTCGAGTAGGATTCGCCCTCGTAGCCGAAATGCGGCCAGAGTTCCTTCTGGTTGTAGAAGGAGACGACGAGATCGCCGCGCACCGCCTGGAAGAACGGTGTCGCCTCGATGTCGCGCAGGATCGCGACGCGGTCGTCTTCCCAGCCGAGGCCGCGATAACCGTTGGCGCCGGCGCGCTTGTCGAGATCGGCAATGCCGTCCTCGATCAGCGTCTTGTGCGCGGCGTCCGTGCCGGCCTTGGTCTCGTGACCCTTGACGGCGATGGCGTAGAAGCGATCGGAAATCGCGTCGTGCGGGTAAATGTCACGGGCGAGCTTGATCAGCGTCGCCATGGTCTCCGGCTTCAGCGCCGTCGTTTCCATGCCCCACGCGCGGTCGGGGCTGATGACGGCGTTGCCGGCGATGATGAGTGCGGCGCCGACCGTGCCGCGCTTCAGAAGCTCGCGCCGGGAAATGCCGGGGCGCTGCTCGTAGATGGTCGTCATGTCACGTTCCTCCCGTTGCATTCATGGCGGGCGGCCTCCCCCGGGCCGCCGGCCTCTTTACTTGTAGCGGCCGTGCCGCTGCAGAACCTCGATCTTGTAGCCATCCGGATCGGTGACGAAGAAGAAGCGGGCAAGCAGGCCGCCGTCCCGGTTGAATTCGACGATCTTGCCGGTGGTGAAGCCGAGCGCGGAGACGCGGGCATGCTCGCTGTCGAGATCGGACACCGAGACGGCGAGATGGCCGTAGCCATCGCCGAGATTGTAAGGTTCGGTGCGGCCCTTGTTGATCGTCAGCTCGAGTTCGAATTCGCTTTCGGCATTGCTCATGTAGACGAGCGTGAAGGTCTCGAAATCCAGCCGCTCGGCGATTTCGAGGCCGAAGGCCCTGTTGTAGAAATCCACGGACCGGTCTTCGTCCAGAACACGGATCATGGAATGTATCGTCTTCGCCACGCCTGGTTTCCCCCGCTTGCAGTTCGCTTGTAGAAGGAGTGTGCGTCCGGAATCGGGGCTGCGGGTAGCAGCCCGTTACCGCACATGGATTTTCATTTCCGGAGTATATGGAGAAGGAATTTTTATCTGTTCGCGCGCGCCGGGATGATTTGACCAAATACAAGCGTCGCCGCATAATCGAGGGCATAAAAACAAGACTGGAGGATATGCCAATGTGTGAGGTTTTCGCGGGCCAGGATCCGCAACGCTACCGGCCCGTCAACCGGTCGGTGCGCATCGGCGGGCATTCGACGAGCATCCAGCTCGAGGCGGCCTTCTGGGTGCTGATCGACGAGATCGCCAGCGGTCAGGGCATGTCGACGTCCCGCTTTCTCTCGACGCTCTATGACGAGGCGCTGGAGCGCAACGGCACGGTGTCGAACTTCGCGTCGCTGCTGCGCACGAGCTGTCTCATCTACCTGATGGGCGGCACCGCCAGGGAGGCCGAACCGCGCGCCTTCCACATCGTCGCGGCCGAGTAGCGTCAGAAGGTCGGCGGGGTGTTGATCCAGATCAGCACCGTCTCGCCGTCATGGCTGTTGTGCCAGGAATGGTGGCGGGTGCTCTCGAAATAGAGGCTGTCGCCGGGGCCGAGGTCGTGGAATTCGTGGCCGTCGAGCACGATCTCGACGCGCCCCGCCAGGACATGGACGAATTCCTCGCCGTCGTGCTGGTAGGCGCCGTCAGAGGTGGCGCCGGGCGCCAGCACGAAACGGTGGCAATCCATCATGTTGCGGCCGTCGGCCAGCACCTGCACGGTCACGCCCGGCGATGTCTCCGGCCACAGCTTCCATTCCCCCGAGCGCACCACCGCACGGTTGTCGGTCTCCTCCTCGCCGGAAAGCTTGGAGACGGTCGTGCCGTAATAGTCGGCGAGATCGTGCAGCACGCGGAAGGTCACGCCCTGCGAGGTGCGTTCGAAGGTGGAGAGAACGGAGGTCGCGATGCCGATATCGCCGGCCACCTGCTCCAGCGTCTTTCCCTCGGCATGGCGCAGGCTGCGGAACTTGCGGCCGATGCCCTGCGGCGCATCGCCGTCCGACGCCTGCGTTTCCGCCGCAGGCTCTTCCGCCTCCAGCGCCTCGCGGATCGCGGCCGGGTTGAGGCCGCGCTCGGTGCGATACCAGGCAATGCGCTTGAGGCGGTTGACATCGTCGGCGCTGTACTGCCGGTGGCCGGTGTCCGAGCGGCCGGGCACGACGAGACCCTGCGTCTCCCATAGCCTCAGCGTGGAGGCCGAGACGCCGGCAAGGCGTGCCGCCTCCGTCACCTTATAGTGCACCGGTTCCGGGGAACCCATCGCGCCAATCCCTGATTCTGTGTTCGTTTCGCTTATACACACCCACGCGGGCGGGCGGCCTGAAAATCGGTCGCATTTCCCGCGCAGAATGCCAGTTGCATTCTTGCAGAAAAAATGTAGGAATTCCACTCGAAGCTTGCAGAAAAAATGCAAGTTATTGATCGAAGCCTCCAGATTCAGGATAGCGCCATGACCGCCTCCCCGCTGACCGACCGCAAGAACGCCGCTATTTCGCGCGGCGTGGGCATGACCACGCAGATCTACGCCGACCGCGCGGAAAATGCGGAGATCTGGGACAAGGAAGGCAATCGCTACATCGATTTCGCCGCCGGCATCGCCGTCGTCAACACCGGCCATCGCCATCCGCGCGTCATCGAGGCCGTCAAGAAGCAGCTCGACCGCTTCACGCATACCTGCCACCAGGTCGTGCCCTATGAAAACTATGTGGAACTCGCCGAGCGCCTGAACGCCATCACCCCCGGCGATTTCGAGAAGAAGACGATCTTCGTCACCACCGGTGCCGAAGCCGTCGAGAACGCCGTGAAGATCGCCCGCGCCGCCACCGGCCGCCAGGCTGTCATCGCATTTTCCGGCGCCTTCCACGGCCGCACCTTCATGGGCATGGCGCTGACCGGCAAGGTCGTTCCCTACAAGGTCGGCTTCGGCGCCATGCCGGCCGACATCTACCATGCACCGTTCCCGGTCGAGATGCACGGCACGACCGTCGAGCAGTCGCTCGATGTACTGAAGAAGCTCTTTGCCGCCGATGTGGACCCGAACCGCGTCGCCGCGATCATCATCGAGCCGGTGCAGGGCGAAGGCGGCTTTTATCCGGTTCCGGTCAACTTCATGAAGGCGATCCGCGAAATCTGCGACAAGCACGGCATCCTGCTGATCGCCGATGAAGTCCAGACCGGCTTTGCCCGTACCGGCAAGCTGTTCGCCATGGAGCATTTCGGCGTCACGGCCGACCTCGTGACCATGGCCAAGGGCCTTGGCGGCGGCTTCCCGATCGCGGCCGTCACCGGCCGCGCCGACATCATGGACGCACCCGGCCCGGGCGGCCTGGGCGGCACCTATGCCGGCAGCCCGATCGGCGTTGCGGCGGCCCATGCCGTTCTCGATGTCATCAAGGACGAAGACCTGTGCAACCGCGCGGAAAACCTCGGTGCACGCCTCAAGCAGCGCCTCGCATCGCTGCGCGACAAGGTTCCTGAAATCGTCGACATCCGCGGCCCGGGCTTCATGAACGCCGTCGAGTTCAACGACGTCGCGACGAAGCAGCCGAGCGCCGAATTCGCCAACAAGGTTCGCCTGAAAGCGCTCGAAAAGGGCCTGATCCTGCTGACCTGCGGCGTGCACGGCAACGTCATCCGCTTCCTCGCGCCGATCACCATCCAGGACGACGTCTTTGCCGAAGGCCTTGATATCCTCGAAGCGGCGATGATCGAAGCCCGCGGCTGAGCGGTACGAGACAGACGACACATGATGAAGCAAGCGACACCCGGAGCAGAGGCTCCGGGTGAAGGCGCTTTGCTGCCCGAAAGGAACGACAATGGCTTTCTATGATGCTCTGACCCGGCACTTCACGTCGGGCGACCTGCTGCGCGATGCCGGCTATGTGGACGGCAAGTGGATCAGCGACAGCGCGGCCGGAACCTTCGACGTGCTCAATCCCGCGACCGGCGAGACACTGGCGACCCTGCCGGAAATGGGGGCGACCGAGACGAAGGCCGCAATCGACGCCGCCTACCGGGTTCAGCCCGCCTGGGCCGCGCGGCCGGCAAAGGAGCGCAGCATTCTCCTTCGCAAGTGGTTCGATCTGATGATCGCCCATGCCGACGAGCTTGCCGCCATCCTGACCGCCGAAATGGGCAAGCCGCTGGCCGAGGCCAAGGGCGAGATCCTCTATGCCGCCTCCTATGTGGAATGGTATGCGGAAGAAGCAAAGCGCATCAACGGCGAGACGATCCCCGCCGCCAGTGCGGACAAGCGCATGATGGTCATCAAGCAGCCGGTCGGCGTGGTCGGCACGATCACGCCCTGGAATTTCCCGACCGCGATGATCGCCCGCAAGGTGGCGCCGGCGCTCGCCGTGGGCTGCACGGTAGTTTCCAAGCCTGCCGAGCTGACGCCGCTTTCGGCCATTGCGCTCGCCGTTCTGGCCGAGCGGGCCGGCATTCCCGCCGGTGTGTTCAACATCGTGCTCGGCACGGACGGTCCGGCGATCGGCAAGGAACTGTGCTACAATCCGAAGGTCCGCAAGATCTCCTTCACGGGCTCGACGGAAGTCGGGCGCATCCTGATGCGCCAGTGCGCGGACCAGATCAAGAAGATGAGCCTGGAGCTCGGCGGCAACGCGCCCTTCATCGTTTTCGACGATGCGGATCTCGACGCCGCCGTGGAAGGCGCCATGGCCTCCAAGTATCGCAATGCCGGACAGACCTGCGTCTGCGCCAACCGGCTCTATGTGCAGTCGAACGTCTACGACGCCTTTGCCGAGAAGCTGGCCAGGAAGGTGGCCGAACTTTCCGTCGGTGACGGTTTCGCCAAGGGCACGACGGTCGGTCCGCTGATCGAGGAAGCCGCGATCGAGAAGGTCGAGGCCCATATCGCCGATGCCGTTTCCAAGGGCGCGACGGTGGTTTCCGGCGGCAAGCGGGTGGCCGGCAAGGGCACCTTCTTCGAGCCGACCGTGCTGAAGGGCGTCGCCCGCGGCATGACGGTCGCGCGGGAGGAGACGTTCGGCCCGCTCGCGCCGCTCTTCCGTTTCGACACGGTCGAGGACGTCATCGAACAGGCGAACGACACCGAATTCGGTCTCGCCGCCTACTTCTATGCCGGCGACCTGAAGAAGGTCTGGAAGGTGGCCGAGGCGCTGGAATACGGCATGGTGGGCGTCAATACGGGCCTCATTTCCTCTGAAGCCGCGCCCTTCGGCGGCATCAAGCAATCCGGCCTCGGCCGCGAAGGCTCGGCCCATGGTGCGGAAGACTATCTGGAAATGAAATATGTCTGCATCGGCGACCTCGCCTGATGAATGAAGGTCGCCCGCATGACGCGGGCGGCCTTCATGCCCTGTCGACGTCGGTGCGGGCGAAATCGTCGCCTTTACAGAGCAGGGGAATGCCGTGCTGGCTCAGCCTCTTTCGTAGCGCGTCACCGTCTGCTCGATGGCGCCGAAGATGGAGTGGCCGGTCTCGTCCTTCATCTCGATGCGCACGACATCGCCGAACTTGAGGAACGGCGTCTTCGCCGCGCCGGTGGTGATGGTCTCGATGGTGCGCAGCTCCGCAAGGCAGGAATAGCCGGCACCGCCCTCGGCGATCGGCTTGCCCGGACCGCCGTCGAACCTGTTGGACACGGTGCCGGAGCCGATGATGGAGCCGGCGACGAGCGGGCGGGTCCTCGCGGCATGGGCGACGAGCTGCGCGAAGTCGAACACCATGTCGATGCCCGCATTGGCCTTGCCGAAGGGGCTGCCATTGAGCGAGACCAGAAGCGGTAGATGGAGTTTGCGGCCATCCCAGGCCGTGCCGAGCTCATCCGGCGTGACGGCGACGGGCGAGAAGGCGGAGGATGGCTTCGACTGGAAGAAGCCCAGCCCCTTGGCGAGTTCCGACGGCATGAGGCCGCGTAGCGACACATCATTGGCGAGCATGATCAGCCGGATGGCGGCCCCTGCCTCCTCCACGCTTGCGCCCATCGGCACGTCATCGACGATGACGGCGACTTCGCCCTCCATGTCGATACCCCAGGTCTCGTCCTGTACGACGATGGGGTCACGGGGACCGAGGAACGTGTCCGAGCCGCCCTGGTAGAGCCGGGGATCGGTGTGCGCGCCGTCGGGCAGCTCGGCGTTGCGCGCCTTGTACATGAGTTCGACATGATGGAGATAGGCGGAGCCGTCGGCCCATTGATAGGCGCGGGGCAGCGGCGAGCCGGCATCGTGTTCGTGAAAGCGCATGATGGGCTGCGAGCCGGTCTCGAGCCCCTCGGCGACCCGTGCCAGGCGCGGTGCGGCGTGTTCCCAGTCGTCGAGCGCGTCCTGCAGCGTGCGGGCGATATGCCCGACCTCCGAGCAGCGCGTCAGGTCACGCGAGACGACCACCAGGCGGCCGTCACGGGTGGAACTTTTCAGTGTCGCCAGTTTCATAAGTCTCTCTCTCCCAGTCTTGTTTCCTGCCCTGCGATCGTGTCATCTACCGGTCGCATGAACCTTCCCGCGCCCTCCCCGGCGCACCGCTTTCAAGGACATTCCGCTTGAACCCTACGGTCCGAAACGCCCTGCTGATCGTCGCAGCCTTCGTCGCCGCGACGGCCACGATCCTTTATACGATGGGCCAGCCGCTCATCTGCAAGTGCGGATATGTCAAATTGTGGCACGGGGTCGTGGTCTCCTCGGAGAACTCGCAGCACCTCACCGACTGGTACACGCCAAGCCACATCATTCACGGCATCCTGTTCTTCGGTCTGTTCACCCTCATCCTGCGCAAGGCTAGCATCAATGTTCGCCTGACGCTCGCGCTCATTCTCGAATGCGCCTGGGAGATCGTCGAAAACACCGACATGGTGATCAACCGTTATCGCGAGGCGACGATCGCGCTCGATTACTTCGGCGACAGCGTCATCAATTCGAGCGCCGACATCCTGGCCATGGTGGTGGGCTTCTTCCTCGCAGCGCGCCTGCCGGTCTGGGCGAGTGTGGCGATCATCATCGTCTTCGAGGCGACGACGACATGGCTCATCCGCGACGGACTGGCTTTGAACATCCTGATGCTCGTCTGGCCGATCGACGCCGTGAAGGCGTGGCAGGGCGGCTGAGACATCTGGCAGCACTCGTGGGAGCCGGTCTTCTCGCGCGGCAGGACAGCCCGAACGGCAAAGGTTACGGGCGGATCGTATGATGGCGGCACAGCGGATTTGCGATTGGAAACCGCGTGTTAACCACGGACTTCCTAATGATGGGCGGAGCAACAGGGAAATCCGAATCAATGCCGTCACCTGCCTCGGCCCAGCCGCGCCGCCGTTCCACCGCTATCGAAGCCGGCCCGGTCGTGCCGTTTCCTGCTGCGCGTCGCACCGCGCATGTCCGTCAATGCGCAGGCGAACTGGGCGGGCTGCATGGCGAGGACGCACGCCGCTACTGGTTGAAGGTCTGCCGCGAGCTTGCCGACGAGCTTTTGAAATTCGGTTCGAGCGAAAGCCAGGCACGATCCGCGGTGCTGGCCTTCCAGGATGAAGTGCAGCGCGAGCTTCTGCGCCAGCATGAAAGCGAACAGGACTGATCCGATTGGCGTTTGCCGTCATCGAGGGTGAGCCCCACCCTCCTGCCCTTCCCTTTCCCAAGAAGGCCGGCTAGGAACGGTCGGGAAAGCACTGGGAGGATGGCTATGACGGAAGCGATTGCGGACGATATCCGCCGGCTTGAAGAACAGGAACGCCTGCTGCGTTTCAGCCGGTTCAGTCCCGATGATGCCTGGGCGCTCGGCAACCGCATTCGCGAGGTGGCCATGGCGCGCGGCGCCGGCGTCGCGATCGATATTTCGCTGCGGGACCGGCCCCTGTTCCATTGCGCCCTGCCTGGCACCACCACGGACAACGGGGAGTGGATCCGGCGCAAGCGCAACACCGTGTTGCGTCTGTGGAGCGCTTCCTATCTCGTCGGCCGACGCTTCGCGCTTTCGGGCCGCGACCAGGTGGAGGCGCGCAATCTCGCCTATGCGGATTTTTCCGTGCATGGCGGCAGCGTTCCGCTTTTCGTCGCGGATCTCGGTTGCGTCGGCGCGGTCACCGTCTCCGGCGTGCCGGAGCGCATCGACCATGCCATCGTCACCGACGCGATGGCGCGTTTCCTCAACATCGATCTCGGCGACAGCCGGTTGCCGGAGTAACACCCTCCCCCTGCCGCGGAATGGGATGACCGACGCCCTGACGTTGTCAGGCGGTCGGAACGCCCGAATTTATGGCGTGCGTGAGCCGTTACCCGGGAGCGCTGTATTCGGCGGCAAAGCGGCAATCGCAGCATTGCCAGGCCGCTGAGCCGCCCTATGCTTCCTTGAAGCACTACCGGGAGAGACCAATGGATGTCGTCGAAATCGCCGATCTGACCGAATGGGATGCCAACGACCTTGGAAACCTCAATCTGGCCGTTCCGCTTTTCGCAGAAAGCTTGCCGTTTGTGCTGTTTCCCGCGCCTGGGGCGCGACCGGTCGTCACCGAAAAAATGGCAGCAACCATAAACGACGTCCTTGCCCTGAAACGTAAGCATACGCTAACGCAATGACCGGCTTCGCGACGATTCCTGGCGTGGGTGCGGAGGCTAACGACAAGCGATTTCCCTTCCAAACCGGTCCCCTCGAATTGGGCCATGTTGCACGCGGCGCCGTTTGCCTGTAGAAAACTTGAGGGAGATAAGAAGGTATAACCGGACGGCAAGATGACCTTCCAGCCGCGCATGCAAAACAGGATCGAAGGCTTTTCCGTTGTGGGCGATCTCAGCCGGCGGCATTGGAACGGCATCGTCGCCGACGTCTGGAATGTGGAATGTGCACCGCATGCCGGCGGTTACTATGTCGGGCGCGATCCTCGCCTGTTCGTGCTGCTCGACAAGCGGGGCCCCGGATCCTCCCGAATGCGCCTGTCATCCGGCGGCAAGGAGACGGTCGCGGATTGGGGCTTGCAGCCGATTGCCTATATCCCGGCGGATTTCGAGCTTTGGGCCGAACTTGCCGACCACCGCTTCATGCGCCATCTCGACCTGCATTTCGATGTCGAGACGATCCGCCGGAGGCTGGCCGATGATCTGGACGCCGAGCGCCTGGCGACGCCGCAACTGTTTTTCTCCGACAACCGGCTTCTCTCCCTGGCGCACCTGATCGCTGCGGAATGCTGCAACCCCCTCCCCCTGCACGACCTCTACGGCGACGGCCTTTCGCTCGCCCTGCTGATCGATGTCATGAAACTGGCCAAGGTGCAGGGCCGCAAAAGAAGCAAGCTTGCGGGGTGGCAACTGCGTCGCGCGACCGACTTCATTGAAGAAAACTGCTTGCGCAATATCAGGCTTGAGGAACTGGCCGGGCTCGTGGGGCTTTCCCAATCGCATTTCAGCCATGCCTTCAAGGCCTCCACCGGCATGGCGCCGCATCAGTGGCAGGTCAATGCGCGCCTACGTCGCGCCAAGGCATTGATTCGACGTGGAAATTTGTCGTTGATCGACATTGCGGTCGAGACGGGCTTCGCTGACCAGGCGCATTTCACCCGGGTCTTCCGCAAGAACTTCGGCACCACGCCCGCCAATTGGCGCAAGTCCAATGGTGCCTGAAGGCGTGCCATCCGTGCCCGCGACCTCGGCTGAAAATAGCCCAAGAACGTTCAATTTTCGCGGAATGTGACAATCCCGAATATTAAAACTGAGTTAATTACTCATCTTATTGCCATTCGCTCGGCCGAACGGGGCCGAGCCTGAACTGCGTGGGATGTGTAGGGGATGATCACGTTGAAAAACCAAAAGAAAATCAGACTGGCCCTCGCCTGCGGGACCGCCGTCTGCGCCATGATCGCGTCGGCAGGCGCGTTCGCCCAGGAGCGTGCGACCCAGCTTGAGGAAGTACGCGTCGAGCAAGGTGCGGAGAATGCCGATACCGGTATCGAGCCGGTCAAGGGTCTTGTCGCAAAAACCACCCGTGCAGGCAGCAAGGCGGCCACGAAAATCAATGAGATTCCGCAGTCGGTCACGGTCGTCGGCCGCGAGCAGATCGATGCGCAAAGCCCACAGAAGGTTGACGAGGCGCTGCGTTATGTTGCCGGCGTGAACGCATCGACCTACGGCACGGATGCGGATACGGACTGGCTGTTCATTCGCGGCTTCCAGGCGGAACAGTCCGGCATTTTCCTGGACGGGCTGTCGCTCTATCAATCCGGCTTCGGCACCTTCCTGATCGATCCGTTCTTCCTGGAGCGCATGGATGTGGTGAAAGGGCCGAGTTCCGCGCTCTATGGCAGCGGCAATCCCGGCGGTTTCGTCGATCTGATCAGCAAGCGGCCGACGGATGAGCCGCTGCGCTATGTCGAGACCGGCATCAACAGCTTCGGCAACGGCTATCTTGGGCTCGACTTCAGCGATCAGCTCGGCGCGGACGACGCGGCCCGCTATCGTGTGACCGGCAAGGTTTCCGGCGGCGGTTGGGAAACGGACAAGGCGAAGGATTTCCGCGGCACGATTGCGCCAAGCCTTACCTGGCAGCCGGACGAGGATACCAGCCTCACCATCCTGAGCTCGTATCAGCATATCGACCTGACGCATACCAGCACCGGCTTCCTGCCCTATGTCGGGACGGTCATCGACGCGCCCGGGGGCATCCGTATCCCCCGTGACTTCTTCTATGGGGAAGAGGACTTCGACACCTACGATCGCCAGCAGGCGATGATCGGCTACGCTTTCGAACACCGGTTCGACAATGACTGGACGGTGCGCCAGAACCTGCGCTATGCGCGTGTTTCGCTTGAGGAAGATGCGCTTTATGCCAACGGCATTACGGGTACGACGCTGAATCGGTTCCGCTTCGCCCACGATACGGATGTCGGGTTGTTTACCGTGGACAACCAGCTTGAAGGCGCTGTGCAGACCGGCGAAGTCGAACATAACCTCTTGTTCGGATTGGACTATCGCCGCTATGGAATTGATCAGGTCCAGGCGTCCGGCAATGCTCCGGGCATCGATCTGCTCAACCCGGTCTATGGCGCGGCCCCCTCACCGCTCTTCCCGCCCTATCTGAACGAAGACCTCACCCGCAACCAGCTTGGTCTCTACGCGCAGGATCAGATCAAGTTCGGCGGCGGCTGGATCGTCACGCTGAACGGTCGCTACGACCTCGTTTCCACCGACATCGACAACCGCAACAACGGCACGTCGATGAGCAGCGACGACCGCGAATTCACCTGGCGCGCCGGGCTCGCCTATGAGTTTTCAAATGGCCTGACGCCCTATGTCAGCTACACCACTTCCTTCAACCCGACCACGGCGACAGATCCGGTCAACGGGCTGCTGCCGCCCGAAAAGGGGAAGCAGCTGGAGCTGGGCGTAAAATACCAGCCGGACTTCATGGACGGCCTGATCTCGGCCGCCTACTTCGACATCACCCGGCAGAACGTGCCGACCGCGCTCATGGAGAACGGCGTTTCCCGCAACTTCGCCATTGGCGAGGTGGATGCGCGGGGCTTCGAGACCTCGGTCCAGGCGAACGTGACGGAGGGCCTGAAGCTCATCGGCGCGTTCACCTATATCGACATGGAAGTGACCAAGGCGACCGGCGGTGCATTCGACGGCACGCCGGCCGGCAATACACCGATCCAGGTTCCGGACGTGACCGCGTCGCTATGGCTGGACTATGCCTTCCAGAACGAGACGCTGGACGGCGTGAGCGTGGCCGCCGGCGTGCGGCATGTCGGCCAATCCTGGGCGGACCGGGCGAATACGCTCAAGGTGCCGTCGGCGACGCTGGTGGACGCGGCCATCCGCTACCAGAAGGACAACTGGGCCGTCGCGCTCAACGTCGCCAACCTGTTCGACAAGGATTATGTGGCGAGTTGCCAGGGGCTCGGCTCGTGCGGCTACGGCGCGGGGCGCACCTTCATGCTGAAGGCGAGCACGAGCTGGTAGTTCGGGCGGACGGTTTTCGCCAGCATGACGTTTCAACGGAAGACCCGGCGGTTTTTCGCCGGGCTGGAGACGCTCATCCAAGCTGAATCATGCCTGCTCCCCGAGCGGGGAGACGGTCGGTAAGCTGCTGAAAATGGTTTCCCTCGTCCCCGCCAAGCGATATGGCTCAATTCATCGAGAGAGCAACGAGCCGCCGTGCTATGCTTATCAGAAGTGAGCGCCATGGATGAGACGACCGAGACGATGACGATCGCCAGCCGCGGCGATTTTGCCATTTGGGCTATCGAGCGAGCGAAGGCGATTGTCGCCGAACAGGGCGGCAACCTCGCGGTCGCCACCCGGGATCACGGCGACGAAGAGATTGCCACGTCAGCGAACGCGCTCGGCCAGGCCATCGTCGATGCGCTCCTGGAAGTCTTCGACGGCCTGACGGAACCGTAAGGTAGAGTGGCTGCCGCTCTGCCTCGTCTCATCGTCGCCGCTCGGGCGCTCCCTCTCGCGTGACCGCGCCGACCCTATTAATTCTGCATTAATTCGGCTCGCGCATATTTGCAGCTCACGCGGAATGAAACCGCTGTCCGAGGCGAGAAGCGAGCGCATGAGAATGCCCGAAATCGCAGTGAAAAGCGCGCTCCCACAGGAGACCGAAGCCGTGGGCATTCCTGCGCATGGCCGTTCCCGCCAGGATGTCGATTTCTGGATGAACTGCGTCGGCGCGCCCCTGGTGCTCGTCGAGATGCAAGACCTGACCGTTCGTCAGGCCAACCGCAACGCTGCGATCCTCTTCGGCCGCGGCCTGGAAGCCTTCAACCACTGTCAAATGGAAGAACTTGTCGGGCCGGAAGCCACCATGATGCTCGGCCAGATCTGGAACGTCGCGCCCGTGGGAACGCCCGGCGAGCCGTTCATCATCCCGGCACAGGTGCAGGGCCAGGAGCGCTCGCTCATGGTACAGGTCACGAAGATCGCGGTGGAGGACGAGACGCTTCGCCTCTTCACCTTCATGGACGCGCCGCCGCAGGGCTCGGTCGCGCTCGCCGGATGGCAGGACAACATGCTGTCGATGCTCAACTGGCTGCCCTTCGGTTTCGAGATCGCCAGCTCCGACGACCAGATTCAGTTCGCGAACTCCACTTTCAAGGAGCTGTTCGGCTTCTCGCAGGACGACATCTCCGACATCGAGGACTGGTGGCGCGTCGCCTATCCCGATCCCGAGTACCGCGCCTACGCCCGCAAACAGTGGTACGATTCCATTGCCGCCGCCCGCGCCGAGCAGCGGGAGATGACACCTTTCGACCTCGATGTTGCCACGGCAACCGGCCGGACGCGGACGATCCAGTTCCGCCACCGCACGATCGGCAATTTCAACATCAATCTCTATATCGACGTGACGCAGGAGCGCGCCGCCGCACGCGAGCTGAAGAGGCTCGCCGAGACAGACGCCCTGACGGGTGCCATGAACCGTCGCCGCCTGATGGACGAGGCCGCGCGCCTGCAAGCCGAGAGCGAAAATCGCAGCGCCGCCTGTGCCTTCCTGATGCTCGACATCGACCACTTCAAGTCGATCAACGACCGCTATGGCCACAGCGTGGGCGACCGCGTGCTGGTGGACTTCACCAGGCGCTGCCTCGACGCGTTGGAGCCGCGGGATCGTTTTGGACGCATGGGCGGCGAGGAATTCGCCGTGCTCCTGCGGCGGCCGGATGGCGCCGCAATCGCCGACGCGGCGGAAAAGCTCCGCTCTGCCGTCGGCTCCACGCCCTTCCGGATCGATCACCACGACCTTGCCATTACCGTCAGCATCGGCGCCGTGCTGTGCGACCCCGAGACAAGCCTTGAAGCCGGGATTTCACGGGCCGACAACGCGCTCTACATGGCGAAGGAAGCCGGGCGTGACCGCGTCATCATGTGGAAAGCCCCCTAACCGGCCGCCAGCCGCCCATTTCGCTATGCCGTGCGCCGACTTGGCGTATGATACCGGCGAGTTCCAATGTCGCATGAGAGGACGATGCGCAAACTTCCCGGCCTGTCGGCCATGAAGGTTTTCGAAGTGGTTGGCCAGACCCGCAGCTTCACGCGGGCCGCCGAGCGGCTGAACCTGACGCAGAGCGCCGTCAGCAAGCAGATCAAGAGCCTGGAAGACGATATCCGCGAGCCGCTGATCATCCGGCGCCATCACCGCCTTGAGCTGACGCCGGCCGGCGCCGCCTTGCTCGAAACCGTGCAGCAGGCATTTCACGATATCGAGACATCACTGCGCGGCATTGCCGACAAGCAGAACCGCAACCGGCTGCGCATCAACGTTCCCGCGACATTCGCCCGGCGCTGGCTGATGCCGCGGCTTGCCGATCTCAGGCGCACCCTGCCCGACATCGATCTCAGCATCGGTACCGAGGCCGCAGACAGCCTTGCGGAGCGCGGTCTCCTTGATTGTGCCATCCGCTTCGGCGATGGCGAGTGGCCCACGCTCGATGCCAGCCTGCTGATCAGCGAGGAACATATCGCCGTCGCTGCGCCCGGACTTGTCGACGGCAGGCCGCTTGCCACACCCGCCGACCTTGCGCAATTCACCTTCCTGCATGTGCTGGCTGCCCCCGACCAGCGCTATCTCACCTGGCGGCACTGGCTGGACGCAGCCGGCTGTCCCGAACTCGACACCAGCCACGGCCTTGAATTCGACGTGCTCGACCTCGCAATCGAGGCGGCGCGCGCGGGCCTCGGCGTCACCATCGCCGACCGCTCCATGGTGGCCGCCGATCTGGCTGCCGGCACGCTGCGCCAGCTCTTCGATATCGCCGTCGACGGCCATGAATCCTACTGGCTCGTCACCCGTCCCCGTGCCGTGGTCTCACCCGCACTCGCCGCATTCCGGACCTGGCTCTTCGCGCAAGCCGGGCGGGCCGGCTGAGGCCTCGAGCATTCCCCGGCGGAATACCTCACCCGAAAATTCCTCGTTTGCGCATTTCCACCACCCCCGCGACACTTGCCCGGTGGACTGGCCAAGTGGAGTGTCCAAGTGGACTGGCGCCGGAGAGGCGTCGTGCGCCGCTCGCTCATCCTCTCCCGGCCATCCTCCAGCGAAGAGGGCGCCAGCCGAGATGGGACACATGCGCGAATTCCGCAACTTCATTGCCGGCCGCTTCGAGCGGGCCGCCTCGTCCGAAGAGATTTCCGTGCGCAATCCCGCCACGGGCGAGGTCATCGCCACCCTGCCGGCCACAAGCGAGGCGGAGGCGCTTTCCGCCGCCACCGCCGCCCGGCGGGTACAGCCCGCATGGCGCGCCCTGCCCGCCATCGCGCGCGGCGACGCCTTACGCCGGCTGGCCGATGCGCTGACCGCCCGGGCCAGCGAGATCGGCGCGGCACTCGCCGCCGAATCCGGCAAGAGCCTTGACGATGCGACCGGCGAAGTGACCTACGGCGTCGAACTGCTGCGCTACCACGCCGAATGGGCGCGGCGCATCGAGGGCGAGGTCATCGAGAGCGACAATCCAGACGAGACGCTCATGCTGCGTCGCGAGCCCATCGGCGTCGTCGCCTGCCTCATCCCGTTCAACTATCCGATCTATACTCTGGTGCGGAAGATCGCGCCCGCGCTGATTGCCGGCAATGCGGTCCTCGTGCGGCCGAGCAACAACACGCCCCTCTCCGCCCTGGTCTTTGCCGAGGCGGTGCAGGCGGCGGGTCTGCCGGAGGGGCTCGTCAGCATTCTCGCCATGAACCACGATACCGCCCGTGCGCTCTGCACCCATCCGGCCGTGGGCATGATCACGTTGACCGGCAGCGTGGCCGCGGGGCAGGTCGTCCTCGATTACTGCAAGGAAAACATCGCCAAGCCCTCGCTGGAACTGGGCGGCAAGACGCCTGTCATCGTCGAGCCCGACGCCGATATCGACGCGGTGGCGGCGATGATCGTCGCAGCCAAGACGAACCATTGCGGCCAGGTCTGCACCAGTCCGGAACGGCTCTATGTGCACGAGGCAGTGCATGACCGCCTGCTGGCGAGGCTGAAGGAGGCCTTCGCCGCCCGGACGTTCGGCGACCGTGCGGAGGATGCCGCGCGCATGGGCCCGCTCGTCAGTGACGCCGCCCGACAGCGCGTCCATGCCATGGTGGAGCGCGCGCGAGCGGCGGGCGCCCGCGTCGAAGTTGGTGGTTTCCTGCCCGAAGGCGCGGGTTTCTTCTATCCGCCCACGCTGCTTTCCGACTGCCGGCAGGATATGGAAATCGTGCGCGAGGAGGTGTTCGGCCCGGTTCTCGCCGTGCTGCGCTATGCCACCTTCGAGGAGGCGCTGGCGCTGGCGAACGACCATCAATATGGCCTCAGTGCCGTGCTCTTCACCGAGAGCTATCGCAAGGCCATGCGCGCCGCAGCGACCGTCGAGGCCGGCGAACTCTATATCAACCGCCTGCCCGCCGATCCCTATCAGGGCTTCCATGCCGGCTGGAAGAAATCCGGCCTTGGCGGCGACGACGGCAAGCACGGCATGCTGGAATTCACGCAAACACGGCTTGTCGTGTTCAAGCACTGAGCGCCCATCGATTTCACGAAGACGGGGGAAACCATGAAGATCGCCTCTCTCACGACCCATATCGTCGCGGTGCCGCCGCCGCATATCGGCGGCATGTACTGGATCTTCGTGCGGCTGCGCACCGAATGCGGCATCGAGGGCGTGGGCGAAATCTACGCCACCGCCTTTCATCCGGCCGCGATGACGGCGCTGATCGACGACGTCTTCGAGCGCTACCTGCTGGGCCATGATCCGCACCGGATCGAGCGCTTCTGGCGAGCGGCCTATTCCAGCGGCTTCACCCAGCGCCCCGACCCCACCATGATGGGCATCATCTCCGGATTGGAGATCGCCTGCTGGGATATTATCGGCAAGGCCGCCGGCCGGCCGGTCTGCGACCTGCTCGGCGGCACGGTGCACGAGAAGTTGCGCGCCTATACCTATCTCTATCCCGTCAATGCGGCCGGCGAATATGATTACAACGACCCGGACCTTGCCGCCGACTATGCGGTGAAGATGGTCGAGATGGGCTTCACCGCGGTCAAGTTCGACCCGGCCGGCCCCTATACGGATTACTCCGGCCATCAGCTCTCGCTCGCCGTGATGGACCGCTGCGAGGCGTTCTGCCGCAAGATCCGCGACGCCATCGGCTCGCGCGCCGACATCCTGTTCGGCACACATGGCCAGATGGTGCCCTCCTCGGCGATCCGCCTCGCCCGGCGTCTGGAGAAATACGATCCGCTCTGGTTCGAGGAACCGGTGCCGCCCGGCCAGGAGGCCGCGATGGCGGAGGTCGCGCGGGCGACCTCCATCCCGATCTCGACCGGCGAGCGGCTGACGACGAAGTACGAATTCCAGCGCGTTCTTGAGGAGAAGGCCGCCTCGATCCTTCAGATGAACGTGGCGCGTGTCGGCGGCCTGCTGGAAGCCAAGAAGATCGCGGGCATGGCAGAGGCGCAATACGCGCAGATCGCGCCCCACCTCTACAACGGCCCCGTCGGCGCGGCCGCCAGCATCCAGCTTTCGGCAGCGACCCCGAACTTCCTTATCCACGAGGCCATCGTGGATTTCTCGGGCTTCCACGCCGAGATCCTGAAGACGAAGCTCTGCGTGGAGGACGGTTACATCATTCCGTCGCGCGAGCCCGGCCTTGGCGTCGAACTCGATCTCGACGTGGTGGAGCGCCACTCGCCCTATACCGGCGCGCGGCTTCACCTGCAGATGGCAAGCGAGCCTGCCGACGTGAAGGCGCTTGCCCCGGCGCGCGGCTGAGGGCGCGGCCATGCAATACGACTATATCGTCGTCGGTGCCGGATCCGCGGGATGCATCCTGGCGAGCCGTCTCAGCCAGGACGGCCGGCATTCCGTGCTCGTGGTCGAGGCCGGTGGCAGCGACCGTTCCTTCTGGTTCCAGATCCCCGTCGGCTATGCGCGCAGCTATTACGATCCGCGCGTCAACTGGATGTACCAGAGCGAGCCGGAAGGCGCACTGAACGGCCGGCGCGTCTACGTGCCGCGCGGCAAGGTGCAGGGCGGGTCGGGCTCGATCAACGCCATGATCTTCGTGCGCGGGGCGAAAGCGGATTTCGACGATTGGGCCCGCGCGGGAAATCCCGGCTGGGGGCATGACGACGTCCTGCCCTATTTTCGTCAACTCGAAAGCCATGCCGGCGGGGCGTCCGAGTGGCATGGCGCCGAGGGACCGATCCATGTCACGCCGATGCGCGGCATGACGCATCCGATCACCGACGCCTTTCTCGAGAGCTGCCGCGCGCTCGGCCTGCCCATGAACGCGGATTTCAACGGCGCGGACATCGAGGGCGCGGGCGTCTACGATATCAACACGAACAAGGGGCGGCGCTCCCATTCCAGTGCGGAATATCTGCGCCCGGCACTCGACCGTGCCAATCTGGCGATTGAACGGGACGCGCTGGTCGAGCGGCTGACCTTTGCGCAAGACGGCCGCGTCAGCGGCATCGAGGTTGTCCAAAACGGTGTGAAGCGCCGCTTTACCGCCCGTCGCGAGGTGGTGCTGGCAGCCGGCGCCATCGGCAGTCCGCAGATCATGCAGCTTTCCGGCCTTGGCGACGGCGACCGGCTGAAGGATCTCGGCATTGCCGTGCGCCGGCATCTGCCCGCCGTGGGCCAAAACCTTCAGGACCATCTGTGCGCCAGCTACTATTTTCGCGCAACGATCCCGACTCTGAACGGCGCATTCGCCAGCCTGTTCGGCCAGGCGCGGCTCGGGCTGCAATATCTTCTGACCCGCAAGGGTCCGTTCGCGATGAGCGTCAACCAGGCGGGCGGTTTCTTTCGCGGCGCGCCGGACGAGGCAGGGCCGAACATCCAGCTCTATTTCAACCCTCTCTCCTACCGCATTCCAGCCGAGCCGAAGGCAGGACTGAAGCCCGAGCCCTATCCCGGCTACCTGATCTGCTTCAATGCCTGCCGGCCGCAAAGCCGCGGCAGCGTGACGATCACCTCTGCCGAGCCGCATGTCGCGCCGGCGATCCGGCCCAACTATCTCTCCACCGACAGGGATATTGCGGACGTGTTGCAGGGCAACCGGCTGGTGCGGCGGATCGCGGCGCAGGCCGCGCTCGCCACCGTGACATCGGAGGAAGTGTCTCCCGGACCCGCAATTGATGGCGACGCGGCGCTGCTGGCCTATTTCCGCGACAATGCCGGTTCGATCTACCATCCGTGCGGCACCTGCGCGATGGGCCCGGATGCCGGCACGGCGGTCGTCGACAGCAGGCTAAGGGTGCATGGCGTGGCGGGCCTGCGCGTTGTCGACGCCTCGATCTTTCCCAACATCACCGCCGGCAACATCAACGCGCCGACCATGATGGTGGCGGAAAAGGGCGCCGCGATGATCCTCGAAGAGGCACGCTAGGCGACACCATCGGGTAGAGAGATTGTCTACACGCCGAGACGCATTTGGCCCAAGTCTCTGCTGCCAGCCCACCCAATAGACAATTTGACCGCCATCCTCTGGCAGACTTTCGGCACATCAGAGGAGGCCTTCATGACCGCCACATTCGCCCGTCCCGCTTTTCACGAAGCCCTTGCCCGGCTTGCCGATCCACATTTGTTGCGCAGCCTCGCCTATGTCGATGGCCGCTGGGTGGCGGGGCGTGATGGCGCAAGCTTTGCGGTGACGGACCCCGGCTCGGGCACGACGCTCGGCTGGGTCGCGGCGCTCGACGGCGCGCAGGCGGATCAGGCGATTGCCGCCGCAAGCAGCGCCTTCCCGGCATGGCGGGACCGGCTGCCGCAGGAGCGTGCGAAAATTCTGCGCAAATGGCACGACCTGATGCTGGAGGCCCGCGAGGACCTCGCGCTGCTGATGACGCTGGAACAGGGCAAGCCGCTGGCCGAATCCCGCGGTGAGATCGACTATGCGGCGTCCTTCATCGAGTGGTATGCCGAGGACGGAAAGCGCCTCAACGCCGAAAGCGTCACCAGCCACCTTCCCGGCGCCGAGATGATCGTGCGCCGCGAGGCGCTCGGCGTCGCCGGCATCGTCACGCCGTGGAATTTCCCGTCTGCCATGGTGACGCGCAAGGCCGCGGCAGCGCTTGCCGCCGGCTGCACCGTCGTCGCCCACCCATCCAGTGAAACCCCGCTCTCCGCGCTCGCGCTTGCCGAACTCGGCGAGCGGGCCGGCCTTCCCGCCGGCGTCTTCAATGTCGTGACGGGCGACGCCGCGACCATCGTCGGGCGGATGAATGCCGATGCCCGCGTGCGTGCTCTCAGCTTCACCGGCTCGACGGAAATCGGCAAGCTGATCGCCGGCCAGTGCGCACCCACCATGAAGCGGCTCGTCATGGAACTCGGCGGCCACGCGCCGCTGGTCATCTTCGCCGACGCCGATATCGACAAGGCCGCCGATATCGCGATCAACGCGAAATTCGCGACCTCCGGGCAGGATTGCCTCGCCGCCAACCGCATCTATGTCGAGCGCCCTGTGCTTGCCGCCTTCACGGCCGCCTTCAAGGCCCGCATCGAGGCGCTGAAGGTCGGCGGCGGGCTGGAGGACGGTGTCGAGATCGGCCCGCTGATGCACGAACGCGCCGTCGCCAAGGTGGAGGAACAGGTGGCCGACGCTGTCGCGCGCGGCGCGACGCTGCTGACAGGCGGCAGCCGCCACCCGGCCGGCCCGCTGTTCTACACGCCGACACTCCTGGCCGGCGTGACGGACGACGCGCTGATCATGCGTGAAGAAACCTTCGGCCCGGTCGCCGGCATCAGCGTCTTCGACAGCGAGGCGGAGGTGGTGGCGCGCGCCAACGACACCGAATATGGCCTCGTCGCCTATGTCGTGACCGAAAACGGCGCCCGCCAGATGCGGCTTGCCCGCGCGCTGGAATACGGCATGGTGGCGATCAACCGCGTGAAGATCACCGGCGGCCCGATCCCCTTCGGCGGCTGGAAACAGTCCGGCCTCGGCCGCGAAGGCTCCCGCCACGGCATGGAGGCCTTCACCGAACTGAAATATCTCTGCATCGACACGGCTGCCTGATCCCGGGCTTCAATTTCTCGGTCGTCATCCTCGGGCTTGGCCCGAGGATGACGGTGGAGAGGGCAGACACCAAGGATCAAAACGGGAAGAGTGTACGACCGTGATCCAGAATTCTGAAACAACGACTTTGAAAGGAAAGACCATGCTCGACCAACGCAACGAACTGACCGCCTGGGACCGCGACCATTTCTTCCATCCCTCCACCCATATGGGCATGCATGCGCGCGGCGAAACGCCGACCCGCGTCATCGGCGGCGGCGAAGGCGTCTACATCACCGATACCAGCGGCAAGACCAGCCTCGATGCCTTTGCCGGCCTCTATTGCGTGAATGTCGGCTACGGTCGCCAGAAGATCGCCGATGCGATCGCCGAGCAGGCCAAGAACCTCGCCTATTACCACGCCTATGTCGGCCACGGCACGGAAGCGTCGATCACGCTTGCCAAGATGATTATCGACCGCGCGCCCGAGGGCATGAGCCGCGTCTATTTCGGCCTGTCCGGCTCGGACGCCAATGAAACCAACATCAAGCTCATCTGGTACTACAACAACATTCTGGGCCGCCCCGAGAAGAAGAAGATCATTTCCCGCTGGCGCGGCTATCACGGCTCCGGCGTCATGACCGGCTCGCTCACCGGCCTCAGCGTCTTCCACAATGCCTTCGACCTGCCGCGCGCACCCGTTCTGCACACGGAGGCCCCCTATTTCTATCGTCGGCCGGACCGCTCGATGGACGAGGAGCAGTTCGCGCAATACTGCGCCGACAAGCTGGAAGAAATGATCCTGGCCGAGGGGCCGGACACCGTGGCGGCCTTCATCGGTGAGCCGATCCTCGGCACGGGCGGCATCGTCCCGCCGCCGAAGGGCTACTGGCAGAAGATCCAGGCCGTGCTCGACAAGTACGACATCCTCCTGGTCGCCGACGAGGTCGTGACGGGCTTCGGTCGTCTCGGCACGATGTTCGGCTCGGATCATTACGGCATGAAGCCGGCGCTGATCACCATCGCCAAGGGTCTCACCTCCGCCTATGCGCCGCTCTCCGGCACCATTGTCTCGGACAAGGTCTGGGAGGTCCTCGTCAAGGGTTCCGACGAGCTCGGCCCGATCGGCCATGGCTGGACCTACTCGTCGCATCCGATCTGCGCGGCGGCCGGCGTCGCCAATCTCGAGCTGGTCGATGAACTCGGCCTCGTCGAGAACGCCGGAACCGTCGGCGCCTATTTCCGCAGCGAACTCGCCAAGGCCGTGCGCGACCACAAGCATGTCGGCGACGTGCGCGGCGATGGCCTGATGGCGGCAGTCGAATTCGTCGAGGACCGCGACGACCGCGTCTTCTTCGATCCTGCGAAGAAGATCGGACCACAGGTCTCGGCCGCGCTTCTCGAGCGCGGCGTCATCGGCCGCGCCATGCCGCAGGGCGATATCCTCGGCTTTGCGCCCCCGCTTTGCCTGACGAAGGACGAGGCCGATATCGTCGTGAAGGCGACCGCCGACGCGGTGAAGGCCGTGCTCGGCTGACGTGACAGAAACGAGGGCCGTCATCCGGCGGCCCTCGCTCCTTGAGGATAGAGAAAGCCGCTACGGCGCATTCTCCTGATGACAGGCGGACATACAGGCAATATACAGTCAATACCCGTTTGACTGGAACCTGTGACATGAAGACCTGGCATCCCGATCTCGGTCGGAGCAGCAGTCCCCTCTACATGGCAATCGCCGACCTGATCGAACTGGACCTGAAAAGCGGCCAGCTTTCGCCCGGTGACAAGCTGCCGACCCATCGCGATCTCGCCCGCCGGCTCGCCATCGACGTCACCACCGTGGCGCGCGGCTATGTGGAGGCGCAAAAGCGCGGGCTCGTCCAGTCCCATGTCGGCCGCGGCACTTTCGTCTCCGGTATCGAGAGCCCGAGGGCGAACCCGCCGGCCACGACGCCTCCCGACGATCGCCGCGCCGCGGTTCTCGACCTCTCCATGAACATGCCGCCCGAGCCGGACGACCCGGCGCTCATCGCGCGCATGCGCGAAGGCCTTGCGACCGTTTCCGCCGATCTTCTGCCGCTCCTGCGCTACCAGGGTTTCGGCGGCGCCGCGATGGACAAGGAGGCGGCCGCGTCCTGGCTTGGACGCCGCGACGTGCGCGCGCCGGCCGAGCGCATCTTCGTCACGCCGGGCGCGCACCCGGCCCTGCTGGCTATCCTTTCAATACTCGCGAAGCCGGGCGAGACGGTGCTTTCGGAAAACATCACCTATCCGGGCCTGCGCTCCATCGCCGCGCAACTGCGGCTCAGGATCTGCGGCCTGCCGATGGACGCGGATGGCATCCTGCCCGATGCCTTCGCCGATGCCTGCAAACGCGAGCAACCGAGAGCGCTGTATCTCAATCCGACCCTGCAAAACCCGCTGACGTTGACCATGTCGCAAGCCCGGCGGCAGGCGATCGTGGACATCGCACGGCATTACCGGGTGCCCGTAATCGAGGACGACGCCTATGGCTTCCTGCCGACACGGGGGCCGGCGGCGCTGGCCTCGCTCGCCCCCGAGCTGACCTGGTATATCGGCGGGCTTTCAAAATGCATCGGCGCGGGACTGCGCGTTGCCTACGTTGCGGCACCCGATGACAGCCGTTCCCTCTGGTCCTTCGCGGGCGCCATGCGCAGCGGCAATGTCATGGCCTCGCCGCTGACAACGGCGCTCGCCACCCGCTGGATCGGCGACGGCACGGCGGACGCGATCCTCGCCTTCCTGCGCGCGGAAGCCGCCGCGCGGCAGGAAATCGTCGCCGGGCTGCTGCCTGCCGGAAGCTACAGCGCTGACGCCGTCAGCTTCAACATATGGCTGCCGCTGCCGCATGGCTGGACCCGTTCCATCTTCAGC
The DNA here is from genome assembly GCF_004514425.2 of Shinella sumterensis. GTDB lineage: Bacteria > Pseudomonadota > Alphaproteobacteria > Rhizobiales > Rhizobiaceae > Shinella > Shinella sumterensis. The sequence goes on along the minus strand of NZ_MYFN02000001.1, from coordinate 106,078 downwards.
GCCCATATGCGCAGCTGCGGCTTGGGCGTGGTCGCAAGCGACGCCTTCACCGTGGATGGCACGCCGCCCGAAGCCGTGCGCGTCTGCCTCGGCGGGCCCATCCCGCGCGCGCAGCTGCAATCCGCGCTGGAATTCATGGCGCATGCGCTGGAAGGGCCGCCGGAAATGGCCGGCTCCTTCTTCTGACGACCTGCGTCATCATGTCTAATCGACAGATTGACAGGATACGCACATCTATATGACTGCATTGAATGACAGGATTGAACGGTTACGAAAAGGCATGTGTCATGAGTGAGACCTATCCCGCACTTCCGCCCCTCCAAACGGGCATTCGCGGCCGGTGTCCGCGCTGCGGCCAGGGTCACCTGTTCAAGGGTTTCCTCAAGATGGCGCCGCGCTGCGAGGCCTGTGGGCTTGATTACGCCTTCGCCGATCCCGCCGATGGCCCGGCCTTCTTCGTCATGATCTTTGCCTGTATCCCGAGCGCGGCCCTCGCCGTGTGGCTGGAGGTGAATTACAATGCGTCGCTGTTGACGCAGCTCTTTGTGACCGGCCCCTTCATGCTGCTCACCTGTATCCCGCCTTTGCGCCCGCTCAAGGGATGGCTCGTCGCGAGCCAATATTTCTACAAGGCCGAACAGGGCCAGCTCGTACGCCGGTCCGAGAACACCTGACCCAACCCTGTGTCGTGCCGGCCATGCCGGTGCGACCGTCCGGTCCTGCCGTGAAGCCGCGCGTGCGGTCACGGTCCGCCGACCTCAGACGCCTGACGGCTGTCCTGCCCCCTATTTGCCGTTCTCCTCATGCGTCGCAGCCGCTGTTTGGCACGACCGTCGCTGATGCTGCGTCGGTCCATGCTGCCCCCAATGCGGCAACACAAATTCCATCTCTTTTATAGACTTCTTTTCGGAACGTTCTTTTCCGTTCAGCGCCCCGACGCAAACCGCATGCCTCGCGGGCGGATAGGCAATGCCCGTAAGCTCTGGCCCATAAGCTCTGGAACGAAACAACGGCGGGCGCATTACCACGCGGCTGCCGGCTCCGCCGGGCGTCAAGACGGCCACGTTAACCATTTGTTAACCAAACTGCCGGACCCTCGCCGATCTGGGGCTCGATATCCGAACGGAAGGAGACGCCGAATGACACTGATGACGATGCCGGGCAAGATGAGGCAGGATGGCCAGCACACGCTCCTCGTCATGCGCGACGAGCGCAGGTGCCAGGCGGTCTGCATCGTCGATGACGGCACGATCGGCGACGTCACCACCAAGCTCGGCCTTATCGAGGCCATTGCCAGCCGCAAGCTCGCGGATGGCGAACTCGCCTTCGACGGGCGCGTCTGGATCACCCCCGCCGACATGCCCGTGCCTGCCGCCATATCCTGAGCCTGATCCCGAGCCCGGGCGGACCGGATATGGTGGAGAGCTTGTACGACGCGGCACGGGAGAGATAGGCCGGCCGCTGCAATTCGGATATAGCAGGTCGCCACCGATCTGACGCCGCCCGGAGAGCGCCCCGCATGAAACTCGACGCCATCGACCTGCGCATCCTGGAAGCCATCCAGGAGAACGGGCGCATCACCAAGCTGGCGTTGGCGGAGAAGGCGGGCCTGTCTCCCACGCCCTGCTGGCTGCGGCTGCGCAAGCTTGAGAAGGCCGGCATCGTCACCGGCTATCATGCGCGCGTTGCCGTGCGGCGTGTCGCGCCGGTGGCGAGCGTCATGATGGAAGTGACGCTGGCAAATCACCGGCAGGCGGATTTCGAACGCTTCGAGCGCGCCGTCGCCGCCACGCCGGAAATCGTGGCCTGCTGGTCCGTCGGCGGCGGCGTGGATTACATCCTGCGTATCATGGCCCCCGACATCGACGCCTATCAGCGGCTGGTCGACGGCCTGCTGGACCGCGAACTCGGCATCGACCGCTATTTCACCTACATCGTCACCAAGACGGTGAAGGAGGAAACGGTGCTGCCGCTCGCGACCCTCCTGCCCGCGCGCGACTGAAACGCAGGGCAAACGCCTGAAAGCAGAACGCCCGGGCGCAGGGCCCGGGCGCTACGGCACCGCCTTGGCGGGACCATACGATGGTGTGCGGCTTATTCGGCCGGCTGGAGCACCGGAACCTCTTCGGGCAGCGGAAGGGCATTGCCGTTCAGCGCTTCGTTGAGACGCTCCACGTCAAGCTCGTTTTCCCAACGGGCCACGACGATGGTCGCGACCGCGTTGCCGACGAAGTTGGTGAGCGCGCGGCATTCCGACATGAAGCGGTCGATGCCGAGGATCAGCGCCATGCCGGCGACCGGCACGGAGGGAACGACCGACAGCGTTGCGGCGAGCGTGATGAAGCCGGCGCCGGTGATGCCGGCAGCACCCTTGGAGCTCAGCATGGCGACGAGCAGAAGCAGGACCTGATCGGCGAAGGACAGCTGGATACCCACCGCCTGCGCGATGAACAGGGCCGCCAGCGTCATGTAGATATTGGTGCCGTCGAGGTTGAAGGAGTAGCCCGTCGGGATGACGAGGCCGACGACCGAGCGCTTGCAGCCGGCCTTTTCCATCTTCTGCATCAGGCCGGGAAGCGCCGCCTCGGAGGACGACGTGCCCAGCACGAGCAGCAGTTCTTCCTTGATGTAGCGGATGAGCGCGATGATGGAGAAGCCGTTGTAGCGCGCGACCGCACCCAGCACGACGAAGACGAAGAGGAACGACGTGATGTAGAAGGTGGCGATCAGGAAGGCGAGATTGGCCACCGAGCCGATGCCGTATTTGCCGATGGTGAAGGCCATGGCCCCGAAGGCGCCGATGGGCGCAGCCTTCATCAGGATGGCGACCAGGCGGAAGATCGGGCTGGTCAGCGACTGGAGGAAGTCGACGACCGGCTTGCCCTGGTCGCCCACCATGCCGAGCGCGACGCCGAACAGCACCGAGAAGAACAGAACCTGCAGGATATCCCCTTCGGCGAAGGCGCCGACGATGGTCTGCGGGATGATGTTCATCAGGAAGCCGGTGATGGTCGATTCATGCGCCTTGGTGGCGTAGGTCGCCACCGCATTGGCATCGAGCGTGGCCGGATCGATATTCATGCCCGCACCCGGCTGCACGACATTCGCGACGAGCATGCCCACGGCGAGCGCCAGAGTGGAAAAGGTGAGGAAGTAGATCATCGCCTTGCCGGCGACGCGCCCGACCTTTTTGAGATCCGACATGCCCGCGATACCGGTGGCGACCGTCAGGAAGATCACCGGTGCGATGATCATCTTGACGAGACGGATGAAGGCATCGCCGAGCGGCTTCAGGCTGGCGCCGAAATCCGGATAGAAGTGGCCGACGAGCATGCCGGCAACGATGGCGACGATCACCTGGAAATAGAGGTGACGATAAAATGGGAGAGGTGTGCGCGGATGCGTATCGACAGCCGAGATCTGCATGATTTCCTCCTGTGACACCCCAACCGGAAAACCGGCTCTTCCCGGGGTGGTTTGCTGAACATGACATTCCTTCAGCAAAGGCTGTGCCAGATCGCGGACCGTGCATTACACTGTTGAAATCAAAGAATAATTTTTGGCATCGGCAACCGACCCCCTCAGCAATGTGCGATAATCCGCACGAATTTCATTGAGCTCTGTGCGGATTTGTGCTCGAAATGGCCGATGGAAACTTCTGCGGCGAGCCCCGACCAGACAGAGCTTTCGCGCATCGCGCGGCGGCAATGGCTCGCCTTTGCAGTCGTGCTGTTGTTTGCATTGATCGGTGCGCTCCATGCCGCCGGTCTTTATGGCCGCGCCTCCGCGCTTGCCGGCCTGGAGGAGCAGGGCCGCACCGATGCCAATCTGAAGGTCGCGCTGCTGCGCGCCGTGCTGGAGCGCCCCCGCGCCCTGCCCTTCCTTCTTTCGCGCGACCGCGATCTCGCCGACGCCCTGACGGCCGCCGATCCTGCGCCCCGCGCCACGCTTGATCGCAAGCTGGAGGAACTGGTGGCCGGCACCAGTGCCGCGGTGATCTATGTGATGGATGCGGCCGGCATGACGATATCGGCCAGCAACTGGCGCGAACCGACGAGTTTCGTCGGCAACGACTATTCGTTCCGTCCCTATTTCTTCCGCGCGATGCAGGACGGCACGGCGGAGCATTTCGCGCTCGGCTCCGTCAGCAAACGGCCGGGCCTGTACATCTCGCACCGGATCGGCCCGCCGTCCGCGCCGCTCGGGGTCGTGGTCGTCAAAATGGAATTCGACCAGCTCGAACAGGACTGGCATGAAACGCAGCGCCCCTCCTATGTGGTCGATCCCGGCCATGTGGTGCTGATCACCAGCATCCCGTCCTGGCGCTTCATGACCACGCAGCCGCTGCCCGCCGAAAACCTCGCGGCCATCCGCGAGAGCCTTCAGTTCGGCGAGGCCCCGCTTTTGCCGCTGCCCTTCATGCCCACGGCCGACGACAACATCATCCGCGTCGTCGAACCGGGCGGCGGAAGCGAGAACTATCTGCGCATTTCAGTACCCGTGGCCACAACGCCCTGGCGGTTCGAGTATCTCGTACCGGTGACGGAGGCGGTTGCGGCCGGACGGCGTCAGGCACAGTTGCTGGCCCTGCTCCTCATCGGCGTGGCCGCCATTGCCGCCGCGATATGGCTGCGCCGCCGCCAGACGGCGCTTGCGGGCGCGGTACGCGACCAGGCGGCGCGCGAGGAGCTCGAGCGCCGGGTGGTGGAGCGCACGCGTGACCTCAGTCTCGCCCGCGACCGCCTGGAGGCCGAAATCGTCGATCACCATCGAACCGAGACGCAATTGCAGGCCGTGCAGCAGGATCTGGTGCAGGCCAACCGGCTTGCCATCCTTGGCCAGGTGGCCGCCGGCGTGGCGCATGAGATCAACCAGCCGCTCGCCACCATCCGCGCCTATGCCGACAACGCCAAGGTCTTCCTCGGGCGCGGCCGCACGGAGCCCGTGGCGGAAAATCTCGATCATATCGCCGGCCTGACGGACCGCATCGCGACGATCACGGAAGACCTGAAGGCGTTGGCGCGCAAGGGCCGCTCGGGCGAGGAGCCGGTGAACCTGCGCGCGGCCCTGGACGGCGCTGTCCTGCTGCTGCGCAGCCGCTTCACCGGCCGTCTCGATCGTCTGATCATCGCCCCCTTCCCGGCCGGCCTGGAGGTCATGGGAAACCGGCTTCGGTTGGAACAGGTGTTTATCAACCTCTTTCAGAACGCACTGGAAGCCGTTGCGGAAAAGGCGGACGGCCGGGTGGATGTTACCGTCGAGGAAAACGGGACGGAGATCGCCCTGACGGTTGCAGACAACGGTCCCGGCCTTTCAGACACGATCCTCGCCTCCCTGTTCGAGCCCTTCAACACGTCCAAGGAGGCGGGCCTGGGGCTTGGTCTCGTCATCGTCAAGGACATCGTTTCCGATTACGGCGGCCGGCTGGAGGTCGAAACGGACACGCGTGGTGCCACATTCCGCGTGCATCTCAGAAAGGCCGCGCCATGAGCACACCCGTTCTCCTCATCGACGACGACGGGCAGCTGCTGCACGCGACCGCGCAGACGCTGGAACTGGCGGGCTTCGACGTGACGCCGCTTGGCCGCGCGACCGATGCCCTCGGCTCTATAGACAGCGGCTTTGCCGGCGTCGTCGTCTCCGATATCCGCATGCCGGGCATGGACGGGCTGCAACTTTTCGAGCGGATCCGCGCAATCGATGCCGAAATACCGGTGGTCCTCGTCACCGGCCACGGCGACATCCCGACGGCGGTGAAGGCCATCCAGGACGGCGTCTACGATTTCATCGCCAAGCCTTTCCCGGCCGAACGCCTGATCCAGTGCGTGCATCGCGCCGCCGAAAAGCGCCACCTGGTCATGGAGAACCGCCGCCTGAAGCACGCCGCCCGGCAGGCAGAGGATGATTTTCCGCTGATCGGCCAGACCATGGCGATGGACCGTCTGCGCCAGACGCTGCGCCAGATCGCCGATACCGATGTCGACGTGCTCGTGACGGGCGAGACGGGCAGCGGCAAGGAGGTGGTGGCGCGCCTGCTGCATGGCTGGAGCCGGCGCTCGAAGGGCAATTTCGTCGCGCTCAACTGTGGCGCCCTGCCCGAACAGGTCATCGAGAGCGAACTGTTCGGCCACGAGCCCGGCGCCTTTACCGGCGCGCAGAAGAAGCGTGTCGGCCGCATCGAACATTCCAGCGGCGGTACGCTCTTTCTCGACGAACTGGAAAGCATGCCGCTTTCGACGCAGATCCAGATGCTGCGCGTTCTCGAGATGCGCGAAGTAACCCCGCTCGGCACCAACGAGGTGCGCCCCGTCGATATCCGCATCGTTGCGGCCGCCAAGGTCGATCTTGCCGATCCCGAACAGCGCAAGACCTTCCGCGAGGATCTCTATTATCGCCTCAATGTGGTGTCGCTGACAATCCCGCCGCTGCGCGAGCGGCGCGAGGATATTCCGCTGCTGTTCAGCTATTTTGCAGAGCGCGCGGCGCGGCGCTTCCAGCGTGAAGCCCCGCCCCTGTCCGCCGCCATCCTCAAACATCTGGCCGAGCACGATTGGCCCGGCAACGTGCGCGAACTTTCCCATTTCGCAGAACGCGCCGTGCTGGGCATGATGCCACCCGCCGCGCCGCAGACGACGACCGCGCCTGCCGGTGGTGACGGTGGCACACTTCCCGAGCGGCTGGAGAGGGTGGAGGCGCAAATCATCCGCGATACGCTGTCCGCCCAAGGCGGCGACGTGCAGGAGACGATCGCCGCACTCGGCATTCCACGCAAGACTTTCTACGACAAGCTCCAGCGCCACGGCATCGTGCGCCGCGACTTCACGCAGAAAACGGACGGCTGAGCGATCGTCATCGCCGCACGATCCGAGCGCCGGAGCGAGCGGGCGTCTCGTGGCACTGCTTAGAGCATTTCCAGCCGAAGCGAAGTCGCTTCGGCGTCGGATAATGCGGTAAAAACAGGAATCTAGAGCATTTCCGGTGAACCGGAGTTCACCGGAAATGCTCTAGAACAGGGCGTCCTCGAAGAGGTCCTCGTCGCTGCCGGCGGCAGCGGGTGCGGCCGTCGGCTCGGCGGCCACGCCGAAGATGCGGGCGTGCACATCCCGCTCGGACACCATCGTATAGGTCCTGGCGATCCGCGCGCCGAGATCGGCAAGCACGGCTTCGAGGCCGGTCGTATCCGGCAGCTCAGGCCCGCTGAGATCGCCCGCCCGCGCCGTGCAATCCGCGAGGACATCGCCGAGTTCGGCATTGAAATCGAGGCCCTCCACCATGCGTCCGGCCGTTGCGGTGACATCGACCGCGCAGGCGCGCAGGGCCGTCATATCCTCTTCCATGCGGTCACCGGTCTGGCGCAGATGGCCGAGAACGTCCTCAAGCCGCGCATCGAGCGGGTCACCGGCCACAGCGCCGACGGCGCCAAGCTTGCCGGCATCCTCTTCAAGCGATTGCAGCGCCGTGAGGATGCGCTCCGCCGTCTCGTCGAGCTGGCTGGAGAAACTGCGCAGCTCCGCCGTGACGACATTGATCGCGCGGCCTTCCTCGCCGAGCTTGCTGCAGCGCAGGTTGGTGTTGAGTGCCATATACTGGATATCGGTGCGCACCAGCTGGATGGTCTTCACGCCGTTGAGAAGTTCGCGCACCGTGGCGACCGTGCTTTCGCCAAGGGTGTTGGCCTTGTCGGCCACTTGCTCGATGTCGCGCACCACCGCACGCGCAGCGGCGATATCCGCCTCCAGCGTGCGCATTGCGCGGTCGGCGGACGCGCCGTCGCCGGCATCCATCTCCCGATAGAGCGTCATGAGGTTATCGACATCGGCGCCGAAACTGCGGATCGTCTGGACGACGGTGCGGCATTCGCGCTCGAAATCACGCGCGATTTCCGCCAACTGGGCGTGGACGAGATGGCGGATGAACTGCGTCAGGCGCGCCGATGCTTCCTTGTCGAAGCCGCCCGCCGTCAGCTCCGCTTCGAGCATCGTCAGGGCCGACTGGCAGTGTTCGATGCGTTGGCGCGTGATGTCGCCGATCTGCATGGCCGAGAGCGTCGTTGCCACTTTGCCCTGCACGCCGCGAGCCAACGCGCCGACCTTGCCGGCCAGCTGCGAAAGATGCCGGCGCTGCGTGCCGAGGTCCGCGGCGTTGCGTGAAAGGTTGCCGGCGATATCAGGAACGCTGCTGCGGAAGCGCTCCAGCGCATCTCCGCCACCGGCCGAGGCGCTGGAAATGACGGTGCCGAGCGTGCTGATCTTGCTGCCGAGGGCGTTGACCTCTCGCGTGCCGAACTGAATGCGTTCGAGGATTTCTTCCGCAAAGCCGGCGAAATCGGGGATCGCGGCGCCGGTGATCTTGGCTGTGGTGGCGAAGGTGCGCAGGTAGCGCAACGTCTCCTGCATGGCGGCGATGTGGGCGCCGAGGGATTTTTCGGTGAGCGCCACACCGGCGAGCCGCTGCTGGCGCGTCTCCTCGATGCCGGGCAAGGCCGTCAGCTGGTCGATCGTCGCCAGGAGGCGCGCGGTGGTGGCTTCCGTCTCATCGCCCCCCAGCGAACCGGAGAGGTTTTCCAGCGACGCAACGAGCCGGTTGAGCACGTCGAGCACGCCGAGCAGCACGACGCCGCCATCGAGAAAGCGTTGCTCGATGCGAGAACGCGCGCCTTCGAGCCGCGATACGAGTTCGGCTTCATTCGTCTGCTGCTCAAGCCGCAATGCGCCCGCTGTTCCTGACACGCCATACCCCATCTTCAAGAATCCCAGAGCCGACGCTAAGGCAAACAATGTAACGGCCAGTAAATTCGGATTCCCTCATAGAGGCGAAAACGCTCTTTTGGGCCCTCGGCACGCATTATGCGCTGCTTGCACGCATCCCTAGAATTAGTGGTTCATAAATAGTATTAACTATCGCTAATTGACTTGATTTCTCATATTATTCAACTGTTTAATCTTATATTCTAGATCCATTGAATAATGATGTTCTTTTTGCATTCCCCCCAACTGGTGGATTTTGCCTCTCACAATTCACAGTTCGTTAAGCATGAGCTGGGAATTTGCACAGGAAAATAATCTACGCAAAAACCTTATATCGAGGCCTCCATGTCGTCGCCCGCGCCCGATCACACGTCGTTAACCTTACCAAAAACGCTAACGATCAAAAATATACTTGAAGCTCACGAGAAAATTCTGGGCGCCATCGACAATAATGCCGATATTGTACTTGATATCGCCGATGATGCGCAGGTCGATCTCAGCTTCGTGCAGCTTGTCGTTGCAGCACGCAGCCACGCCGCAGAGAAGACAGGACGTGTTCTACTTGCGCGACCGGCGGCAGGCGAGTTGCGCGAGGCTCTCCGGCGCGGTGGCTTTCTCGATGAGCTGACACCCGACGCCGCCCAATTCTGGTTACATCAGGAGCAGACTTTATGACCGCAAAGATTTTGACCGTCGACGACTCAGCCAGCATCCGGCTGACGACACGCATTGCGCTCGGCAATGCGGGCTACACCGTCACAGAGGCCGTCGACGGCCTTGACGGTCTGAACAAGCTGAAGGGCGGGGAATACGACCTCGTCGTCACCGACCTGAACATGCCCAACATGGACGGCCTCACGATGATCCGCGAGCTGCGCAAGCTGCCCGCGCATACCGGCGTTCCGGTCGTCTTTCTCACGACGGAGTCCGACGGCGAGCTGAAGGCACAGGCCAAGGCGGCCGGCGCCACCGGATGGCTCACCAAACCCTTCGACCCCGAAAGCCTCGTCAAGATCGCCCGAAAGGTCCTCGGCAGATGAGCAACCCGGACCCGATCTCAGTCTTCCGGACAGAAGCTGCCGAACTGCTGGAGCAGATCGAGTCCGGCCTTCTCGACCTCACCCGCCGCCTTGACGACCGCGATCAGATCGACGCGGTCTTTCGCGGTTTGCACACCCTGAAGGGCTCCGGCGCGATGTTCGGCTTCGACCAGCTCGCCGCCTTCACGCACCATTGCGAGACCGCTTTCGACCGGGTGCGCAAAGGCGATGTCCCGGCAACGCAGGAACTCGTCTCGGCGGTTCTCTCCGCGCAGGACCATATGCGCGCCCTGCTCGAAACACCGAACGGCGATCACGACGCCGTCAGCGCAGCCTTGCTCGAAGGCCTCCACCGCGCCGTCAACGGTGCGGGCATGCCCGCTTCGGCCCCGCAACACGTCGAGGCGGTTGCGGCTGCCGGCGACGATGCCGGTGGCATGCGCGAATGGCGCATCCGCTTCAGCCTGCCGACCAACGCCATGGCCAACGGCACCAACCCGCTCGGCCTGCTCGACGAGATGCGTGATCTGGGCGAATGCACGATTGTCGCCGACACTGCCAAAGTGCCCTCGCTCGATGCGCTCGATCCGCGCGACATCCATCTCCACTGGCTCGTGACGCTCAAGACGGAACGTCCACGCAGCGAGATCGAGGACGTGTTCATCTTCGTCATGGACGAGATGGAGCTTGATATCACGGAAATCGCCGCCGAGCGCCCTGTCGCTGCAGCGGCCGCCAAAGTCGAGCCGGCCGCACCGTTGACGCCCGTCTTCACCGAGCGCGAGCCCCCGCAGGCGGCCAATGATCCCAAGCAGAACAAGACCGCCGAGAATGTCCGCGTCCCGGCCGAACGCCTTGATGAGATGATGGACCGCGTCGGCGAGCTGGTCATCGCGCAGTCGCGCCTGACGCAGCTCGCGGGCACCGCCGCCGATCTTGGCCTGCGCTCGGTTTCGGAGGAAATCGAACGGCTGTCCGGCGAACTGCGTGACACGATGATGGTGCTGCGCATGATGCCGGTCGCCAGCCTCTTTAGCCGCTTCCGCCGCCTGGTGCACGACCTGTCGCGCGAGACGGGCAAGGAGATCGAGCTCATCACCGAAGGCGAAAGCACCGAAGTCGACAAGACGGTCATCGACCGGCTGGCCGATCCGCTCGTGCATCTCGTACGCAACTCGATCGACCATGGCCTCGAACAGCCCGATGAGCGCGTGGCAGCCGGCAAACCCGCCAAGGGCCGCGTCGCGCTCTCGGCACACCAGACGGGTGGCGAGGTCATCATCACGATCAAGGACGACGGCCGCGGTATCAACCGCGATCGCGTCCGGGCCAAGGCGGAGGCCTCCGGGCTCATCCAGCCGGGCGCAACGCTTGCCGACCAGGATCTTCTCCAGCTGATCTTCCAGCCCGGCTTCTCGACCGCCCAGCAGGTCACGAACCTGTCCGGCCGCGGCGTCGGGATGGATGTCGTGAAGAAGACGGTGGAAGCGCTGCGCGGCACGATCGACATTGCAAGCCGGCCCGGCGAAGGTTCCGAAGTGTCGCTGCGCATCCCGCTGACGCTCGCCATCATCGAGGGCCTGCTCGTGCGCGTCGGCAACGGCAGCTACGTCATCCCGCTCTCGGCGGTCGAGGAATGCCTGGAAATCTCGCTGGAGGACGATGTCCGCTCGCGCGGCCGCAGCTTCATCTCGCTGCGCGACAGCCTCGTGCCCTTCCTGCGCCTGCGCGAGCTCTTCCGCACGGGAACGCAACCCGATCCGCACCAGAAGGTCGTCGTCATCTCGACGGGTTCGGAGCGCGTCGGCCTCGTCGTCGATCAGATCATCGGCGACCACCAGACAGTCATCAAATCCATGTCGAAACTGCACCATGACGTCGTCACCTTCTCCGGCGCGACCATCCTCGGCGATGGCAGCGTGGCGCTGATCCTCGACGTCACCCACCTGGTCGCGGTCGGACAGCAGCAGGAGGCGCAATTGCGGGCGGCAGGATGAGCGAAGCAGCACGAAAACTCGACCATGATGCAATCTGGGGCGCGGACGAGGACCTTTCGGTCCTGACGTTCAATCTCAACGGTGAGACCTTCGCCATCGAAGCGACCGTCGTGCAGGAAATCCTCGATCTCCTGCCGGAGACCCACGTTCCCGGCAGCAAGCCCTTCGTCTCCAGCGTCATCAACTTCCGAGGCAAGGTCATCCCCCTGTCGGATATCCGCCTTGCCTTCGGGATGGAGGCAGTCGAGGCGACGATCGACAGCCGCATCATCGTCATCGAGCTGTTGCTCGACGACGAGACGACGTTGATCGGCATCCGCACGGACAAGGTCAACGAAGTCACCACGCTGCCCAAGGTCGCGAGCGAACCGCCGCCGAGCGTCGGCATGCGCTGGCGGGCGGACTACATCAGCTGCCTCGTCAAACGTGACGGAGAATTCATCATCGTCCCGAACCTGCAGGCGATTTTTGCCCCGCAGAGAGACCGTGTCGGCGTTGCAGCCGGGACCAACTAAAGGATTTAAACGATGCGTATTGCGATCAAGACAAAGCTTATAGCGACCTTCACGACCGTCATCCTGCTTTCCGGCGTCAGCATGTACGTCGCGGTGCAGGATCTCGGCGAGCTGAACAACCGCATGGAACGGGTCGTCAACGGCCGCGCGGCCGCCACGCTCGGCCTGAGCCGGACCGAGACCCTGACCACCGACGTCGCGTCCCAGACCCGCCAGATGATCCTCAGCGAGGACCCCGAGGAGATGGCGGCAATTGCCCGGACCCTTGAGGCAAGAAACGGTGAGATCGCTGCGACGCTGGCAGACGTCCGCTCGAAGCTGACGACGGACGCGGGCCGCGCCATCCTCGACGGTTTCGCCAAGAAGTGGGAGCTCTATTGGGCGCAGAACCTGAAGATGCAGGCGCTGACGCGCAAGAACACCGATGCCGAGGCCCTGCGGATTTCCACGACGGATGGCAGTGCGGCCATATCCGCTGCTGAAGAAAACATCATCCGCTTGTCGAAGACGCTGCAGGAGGCTGCCAATCGCGGTGAGCCGGGTGCGATCGAAAACTTCAGCCGCGTCTCGGAGTTGCGCGCCGGCATCAGCGACTTCTTCCGCCAGCACCGCAATATCCTTCTCGCCAGCGGCGATCCGGAGCGCCAGACGAACTGGGCGGCAGACTATGCCAAGGCCGGTTCCGATGTCGAAACGAACATCTCGATGCTCGTCGCAGGCTTGCAGGGCAACGCCCGCCAGCTGGCCGTCGAGGTGCAGAAGAGCTTCGCGGCCGTCAAGAATGCCGCGGACCGCGGCAACGCGCTGGCACTCGAGCGCAGCAACTTCGAAGCCGGCCGGCTTGCCAACCACGAGATGCGCGCCGCGCGCGAAGAGGCCGTCGCCTCGCTGAACGAGCTCGTCGCCTTCAACGGTGAACGCCAGAAGGAAGATCTCCAGGCCGCGGTCGAGACCTACGAGGCGAGCCGTTCGCTGCTGATCGGTCTTCTCGCCATCTCGACACTGATCGCCGCCGCCGCCGCGTCATGGATCGTGGTTTCCATCGCACGCGGCCTGCGCAAGGCCAACGAGGCAGTTCGTTCCGTATCCGAGGGCGATCTCACCCGCTTTGCCGATATCACCACCAAGGACGAGATCGGCGACCTGCTCGGCTATGTCAACACCATGATCGAGCGCCTGCGCGGCGTCGTGGCCGATGCCCTCTCCGCGTCCGAAAACGTGTCGTCGGGCAGCCAGGAACTGTCGTCGAGCTCGGAAACGCTGTCGCAGGGTGCGACCGAACAGGCGTCCTCTGCCGAAGAGGCATCCGCCTCGATGGAGGAGATGGCCGCCAACATCAAGCAGAACGCCGACAACGCCGCACAGACCGAGAAGATCGCGCGTCAGTCGGCCAAGGACGCCGAAATCTCCGGTGAGGCCGTGGGCCGCGCCGTCGGCGCCATGCGCACCATCGCCGAAAAGATTTCCATCGTGCAGGAAATCGCCCGCCAGACCGACCTGCTCGCCCTCAACGCCGCGGTGGAAGCCGCCCGTGCCGGCGAACATGGCAAGGGCTTTGCGGTCGTCGCCTCGGAAGTGCGCAAGCTCGCCGAACGCAGTCAGGCTGCGGCCGCCGAAATCAGCACGCTTTCCGGCCAGACGGTTTCCGTCGCGACCGAAGCCGGCGAGATGCTGAACCGCCTGGTGCCTGACATCCGCAAGACCGCCGAACTGGTTTCCGAAATCTCGGCCGCCTGCCGCGAACAGGATATCGGCGCCTCGCAGATCAACGAAGCGATCCAGCAGCTCGACAAGGTGACGCAGCAGAATGCCGGCGCATCCGAGGAGATGTCGGGCACGTCGGAAGAGCTCGCCGCCCAGGCGGAGGAACTCCAGGCCTCCATCGCCTTCTTCCGGGTCGACAACGCCGCGCGCAGCGAGCAGAACCATGCCGACAAGCTGCGTGCGACGGCAGCCCGCATGGCGGCGCCGGTCGCCAAGCGCCCGGCCGCGACCCCGGCCTATCGTGCGGCGCCGGCCACGGCCAAGACGACCCGCAGCGGCGGCTTCGCCCTCGACATGTCGATGGGCGGCCCCGACGCCGACGATGACGATTTCCGCCAGAGCGCGTGATTGAACAATCCGCCGCGCAGAACCTGCGCGGCGGAACACCGGCGTGTGTACGCGCCGGCTCAAGGGCCACTTCGACGGTCCGCGGAAGGGTGAATGTATCGGTCTTCACGCATAAAGAACGCCACGTTTCGGTGTGCCGCCGGAACAGGGCATCTGTGATCAAGGAGACCTACTAGATGCGCCTGACCATCAAATTCAAGCTCGCCCTCGTCTTCGGCTTTCTGATCATTCTGCTTTGTGTTTCCGCTGGTATCGGCGTCCGGAGCATGAGCGAGATGAACGCGCTCCGTGACAGCCTTCTTGAAGGTCCAATCCAGCAGGATGATTATGCCGACGAGCTCGCCGGCGCCTTCGACGGCCTTGGCCTCGCCGAAGCGGACCTCCTGCTGGCCTCGACGCTCGAGCGCGCCAACAAGGCGAAATCGACAATGGCCGCGGAGCGCGAGGCTTTCGAGACGGCGCTGAAGCATGGCCAGGAAACCGCCACGGATGAATTCAAGGCGAAGTGGCAGGAAATAAACGACTTCTGGGACGACTACCTCGCGATCAACGAACGAATGGTCGCGCTCGTCGCGTCGGGACAGCGTGACATGGCGATCGAGCTCAACCAGACGGAGGGAACCATCGCCAGTGAGAAGCTCGACAAGATGACCGAGGACCTGGCCGCACTGACCGAAGTGGCGATCAAGGATTCCGACGCCGCCGCCGATGCCCGCTATGCAAGCGCGTTCTACACCCTCGCAGCCCTCACCGCGATCGCCTTCGTTCTTGCCATAGGTGCGGCGTTCTGGATCGCCCTTGGGATCAATTCCGGCCTGCGCAAAATCCGTGAAGCCGCTGAATCCGTCGCAATCGGCGACCTCGACCAGACGATCTCCGTCAAGACGAATGACGAGATCAGGGACCTTGTCTCGACCATCAATATCATGACCGGCAACCTGCGCGAAACGGCCAATATTGCCGACCAGATCGGCAAGGGCGACCTCTCGGTCACGCCGAAGCCGCTTTCCGACAAGGATACGCTGGGTCACGCCATGCTGGGCATGGTCGTCAACCTGCGCAACACCGCCACCATCGCCGACCAGATCGCCAATGGCGACCTGACCGTCACGCCGAAACCGCTTTCCGACAAGGATACGCTCGGCCTTTCGCTGGAGAGCATGGTGGAGCGCCTGCGCGGCGTCGTCGCCGATGCGCTTTCGGCCGCCAACAACGTGTCGTCGGGCAGCCAGGAACTGTCGTCGAGTTCGGAAACGCTGTCGCAGGGTGCGACCGAACAGGCGTCCTCTGCCGAAGAGGCATCCGCCTCGATGGAAGAGATGGCCGCCAACATCAAGCAGAACGCCGACAACGCCGCACAGACCGAGAAGATCGCGCGTCAGTCGGCCAAGGATGCCGAAATCTCCGGCGAGGCCGTAGGCCGTGCCGTCGGGGCGATGCGCACCATCGCGGAAAAGATCTCCATCGTACAGGAAATCGCCCGCCAGACCGATCTGCTCGCCCTCAACGCCGCGGTGGAAGCCGCCCGTGCCGGCGAACATGGCAGGGGTTTCGCCGTGGTTGCTTCGGAAGTGCGCAAGCTCGCCGAGCGCAGCCAGGCTGCCGCCGCCGAAATCAGCACGCTTTCCGGTGAGACCGTATCCGTGGCAACGGAAGCCGGCGACATGCTGACCCGCCTGGTGCCGGACATCCGCAAGACGGCGGAACTGATCTCCGAAATCTCGGCCGCCTGCCGCGAACAGGATATCGGCGCCTCGCAGATCAACGAAGCGATCCAGCAGCTCGACAAGGTGACGCAGCAGAATGCCGGTGCATCCGAGGAGATGTCGGGCACGTCGGAAGAACTCGCCGCACAGGCAGAGGAGCTGCAGGCATCCATCGCCTTCTTCCGGGTCGATCTTTCGTCCAGTGCCCAGGCCGCCGCCCAGCGTCGCCCAGCGCCTGTCGCCGCCCGCCAGCCGGCGGCCAAGCCGATCCGCAAGGCGGACCACGGCATCAACGCCCAGCAGGCCCGCGCCCGCGGCTTTGCCCTCGACATGTCGATGGGTGGCCCCGACGCGGACGATGACGATTTCCGCGAAAGCGCGTGATTGAACATGACCGCCGCGCACCCAAGACGGAGGCGCGGCGGAAGAAATCCGGCGTGTGTACGCGCCGGCTCAAGGGTCGCTTCGGCGGCCCGCGGAAGGGTGAGTGTATCGGTCTTCACGCATAACGGACACCGCATCGGTGTCTCGCCACAATACGGCATCTGTGATCAAGGAGACCTCTTGAGATGCGTTTCACCATCAAACTCAAACTCGCGATCGCGTTCGGCATCATCATTGTCATGCTCGCCGGCACGTCGGTTTACGCCATAACCAGCCTTTCTGCGCTCAACACGGCGATCAGCGACATGATCGCAGGCCCGGCGGCCCGGCTTGAAGCCGCGCAGAATCTTGCGAACTATCAATTGCGTCTCGTACGCTCGCAGATGAACCTCGCGACATCGACAAACCCGCGTGATGCCGCGTCCTACATCGAGGCCGGAGATCGCAACCGCCAGGGCTTCGACGACACACTCAACACGCTCATCGGCCTGGCCTCGGATCCGGCTGCGCTGCAGCAGTGGAAGGATATCGGCGAAAAGCAGAAGCAGGTTGTCCGCCTCGACGATCAGGTCCGTTCCCTGATAGCGGCAGGCAATGCGTCTGAAGCCATTCGTCTCGTCGCGACGGACAGCCGTCGCGTCATGGACGAGATGGAAGAGACCATCAAGACTCGCATCGAAGCCAACAAGGAGATGATGACGGCGGCGGATCATGCAACCGATGCGCAATATGCCACGACGCGCAACCTGATCATGGCCATTTCCGGCGTCGCTCTGCTTCTCGCGGTTGGCGCTGCCATCTGGATCGCCATCGGCATCAATGTCGGCCTGCGCAAGATCAAGGCAGCTGCGGAAGCTGTCGCGATCGGCGACCTCGACCAGAATATCGATGTCAGGACGAACGATGAAATCAAGGACCTTGTCGACACCATCAACGTGATGACCGGCAACCTGCGCAACACCGCCACCATCGCCGACCAGATCGCCAATGGCGACCTGACGGTCACGCCGAAGCCGCTTTCCGACAAGGATACGCTCGGCCTTTCGCTGGAGAGCATGGTGGAGCGCCTGCGCGGCGTCGTCGCCGATGCGCTTTCGGCCGCAAGCAACGTCTCGTCCGGCAGCCAGGAACTCTCGGCAAGCTCCGAAACCCTCTCGCAGGGCGCAACTGAACAGGCATCGTCCGCCGAAGAGGCATCCGCCTCGATGGAAGAGATGGCCGCCAACATCAAGCAGAACGCCGACAACGCCGCACAGACCGAGAAGATCGCGCGTCAGTCGGCCAAGGATGCCGAAGCCTCCGGCGAGGCCGTAGGCCGTGCCGTCGGCGCCATGCGCACCATCGCCGAAAAGATCTCCATCGTGCAGGAAATCGCCCGCCAGACCGACCTGCTCGCCCTCAACGCCGCGGTGGAAGCCGCTCGCGCCGGCGAACATGGCAAGGGCTTTGCGGTCGTCGCCTCGGAAGTGCGCAAGCTCGCCGAACGCAGCCAGGCTGCGGCCGCCGAAATCAGCACGCTTTCCGGCCAGACGGTTTCCGTCGCGACCGAAGCCGGCGAGATGCTGACCCGCCTGGTGCCGGATATCCGCAAGACGGCCGAACTGATCTCCGAAATCTCGGCCGCGTGCCGCGAACAGGATATCGGCGCCTCGCAGATCAACGAAGCGATCCAGCAGCTCGACAAGGTGACGCAGCAGAATGCCGGCGCATCCGAGGAGATGTCGGGCACGTCGGAAGAACTCGCCGCCCAGGCCGAGGAACTGCAGACATCGATCGCCTTCTTCCGGGTCGAGATGTCATCGGGCGGCGCCCAGGTCTCCATGCAGCGCCGCCCCGCTCCCGTCGCCGCTCGCCAGCCCGCCAAGCCGGCCGCCACGGCGTTCCGCAAGGCAGACAACAGCGTCAATGCCCAGCAGGCTCGTGCCCGCGGCTTTGCCCTCGACATGTCGATGGGTGGCCCCGACGCCGACGACGCCGACTTCAGAGAAAGCGCTTGATCATGACCGGTCCGTCCTCCGAATCCCAATACGTCACCTTCTCTCTCGACAACGAGGTCTTCGCGGTGCCCGTTTCGGTCGTCCGGGAAATCCTCGATCATGAGGATGCCTTCCGGATACCGCACGGCCCCGACTACCTGCTCGGGCTGAGGGACGTGCGCGGCCAGGGCGTGCCGGTCATCGACCTGCGTCTTCGTCTTGGCATGACGAAGACGCAGAAGACGCACAACACGCGGGCGCTCGTGCTCGACGTGCCGATCGACGGGAAGATCCTGACGCTCGGCCTCGTCGCGGACCGGGTCTACGAAGTGGTGCCGTTCCGTAACGACGAGATCGAGGGCGCGCCCGATATCGGCGTGCGCTGGCCTTCCGATTACATTTCCGGCGTCGTGCGCCGGAACGGCGCCTTCGTCGTCATCGTCGATCTCGCACGCCTCTTCTCCAGTTCCGAAGTGGCGATGATGGGCACGGCAAACCGCCTTGCGGCCACGGCATAAGTTTCAGGAGGACCGCGTGGCGGCAGCAGCAGCATTACAAACGCAGGCGCAGACGGGCCCGGACGGTTTGAACAGCCGGAACTTCGACGCCCTGTCCCGCTTCATCTACGACTACAGCGGCATCAAGATGCCGATCACCAAACTGACGATGCTGGAGGGCCGTCTTCGGCGGCGCCTGAGGGCCACCGGCATCCCGGACTTCAACAGCTATTGCGACTACCTCTTCAAGCATGGCGGCATCGAGAAGGAAGCCATCTTCCTGATCGACGCCGTCACGACGAACAAGACGGACTTCTTTCGCGAGCCCAAGCATTTCGAATTCATGGAACGGACGGGCCTGCCGGAAATGGCGGCAGCCGGCCACAAGCGCTTCCGGCTGTGGAGCGCGGCCTGCTCCATCGGCGCCGAGCCTTACACGATGGCCATGGTCATGCAGGACTTTATCGAGAAGACGTCCGGCATGGATTATCGCATCCTCGCCACCGACCTGTCGACCGACGTGTTGCAGGCCGCGCGGCGCGGCGTCTATCCGCGCGACATGATCCAGCCCGTGTCCCCCGAAATGCGTCGCAAATACGTGATGGTTTCGAAGGACGCCGCGCGTGGCGAGGTCCGTGTCCATCCGCGCCTGCGCGCGACGGTCGGCTTCGCGCGCATGAACCTCATGGACAACGCCTACAAGGTGGGCGAACCCATGCACATGATCTTCTGCCGTAACGTGCTGATCTACTTCGACAAGCCGACCCAGGCCAAGGTGCTGACGCGCCTGTGCGACTGCCTGCTGCCCGGCGGCTTCCTCTATGTCGGGCATTCCGAAACGGTCACCGGCATTTCCCTGCCGGTGCGCCAGGTCGCCAACACGGTTTTCAAGAAGATCTGATGCCCATTCCGACCAAGAAGATCCGCGTTCTCATCATCGACGACTCCGCCAGCGTGCGCCAGGCGCTGACCCATGTGCTGGAGCAGGATCCGGAAATCGAGGTCATGGGGGCCGCCTCCGATCCGTTCATGGCGGCCAAGAAGATCCAGGAGGAAATGCCCGACGTCATCACGCTCGACGTGGAAATGCCGCGCATGGACGGCATTACCTTCCTGCGCAAGATCATGTCGCAGCGGCCCATCCCGGTGGTGATGTGCTCCTCGCTGACGGAAGAAGGCTCCGAGACGCTGATGCAGGCGCTGGAAGCCGGCGCCGTCGATATCATCCTCAAACCGAAGATCGGCGCTGCCGACCACCTCGCGGAATCCGGCGCGCGTATCCGCCAGGCGGTGAAAGGTGCGGCTGTCGCCCGTCTCGGGGCCGTTCGCCGCGCGATGGCGGCCGCGAGCGCCAGCGCCAACGTGACCACGAAACTGACCGCCGATGCCGTTCTGCCGCCGCCCTCCGGCCGGGCCATGGCAAAGACCACCGAGATGGTGGCATGCATCGGCGCCTCAACCGGCGGCACGGAGGCGCTACGTGTCATGCTGGAACAGCTTCCGGCCAATTCGCCGGGTATGGTCATCGTCCAGCACATGCCGGAAAAATTCACCGCCGCCTTTGCCAAGCGCCTCAACTCGCTGTGCGAGGTCGAGGTCAAGGAAGCGGTTCACGGCGATCCCGTGCTGCGCGGCCATGTGCTGATCGCCCCGGGCGACCGGCACATGATGCTGGAGCGTCAGGGCGCGCGCTACCATGTGGCCGTGCGCGAGGGGCCGCTTGTTTCCCGCCACCGCCCGTCCGTCGACGTGCTGTTCCGCTCCGCCGCGCGCGCGGCCGGCGCCAACGCCATGGGCGTCATCATGACGGGTATGGGCGACGACGGCGCACGCGGCATGGCCGAGATGCACCAGGCCGGCGCCTATACCGTGGCACAGGACGAGGCCTCCTCCGTCGTCTTCGGCATGCCGAAGGAAGCGATCGCGCATGGAGGCGTCGACAAGATCGTGTCGCTCGACCAGATCGCGCGTGAAATTCTCGCTGCCGACCGGCGGCATTGAGAAAAATACACCAACGATTAACCATAGTTGGCGAGGATGACGACGCACCATGCAAGGTGCCCCAGGCGAGCAATGATCGGCTCGAGAACCATTCCGGGGGACCTCATGCCCGTCATCACCTTCGCCAACACCAAGGGCGGCGCCGGCAAGACCACCGCCGTCCTGCTGCTCGCCACCGAACTTGCCCGCATGGGCTACCGCGTCTCCGTGCTCGACGCCGATCCGCAGCATTGGATCACCCGCTGGTACGAGACCTCCGAGGGCCTGCTGGGCAAACGCCTGAACGTCGTTCCCTATGTCACGATGAATTCCATCGACCGCCAGCTCGCCGAAGAGAAAGCGCGTGCCGATTTCGTGCTGATCGACCTGCCCGGCTCGCGCAGTTCCCTGCTTGCCAAGGCCGTCGGCCATGCTGATTACGTGCTGATCCCCGTTCAGGGCTCGGCCATGGATGCCCAGGGCGGCGCCAATGTCATCGAGCTTCTGCAATATCTGGAAGACAAGGCGAACATCCGCATCCGCCATTCCGTCGTGCTGACCCGCGTCAACGCCATGGTGACGACGCGCGCGATGAACGCGGTGAAGGACCTGCTGGCGGCGCGCCGCGTGCACCTGCTTCCGACAGTCATCGGCGAGCGCGCGGCCTTCCGCGATATCTTCGGCTGCGGCGGCACGCTCTATTCGATGGATCCGCGACGCGTCAGCAATCTCGACAAGGCGCAGGAAAACGCCCACGCCATGGCGATCGACGTGCTGCGGCAGATGGCGATCCCCGCCACGGCGAGCGCGACCGTGCTGCGCAAGGTGGCTTAAATCCCTTTCGTCACGCCGCGACACCGGTCGCGGTATTGTCGGTCATTGAAAGGCGCCGCCAGAGCGGCGTCATCGCGGCGGCGATATCCGCATAGAGGGCATAGCGGCGGCTGTAGTGTGCCGCCATCGCGGCATTCGGCCGGTAGTGCCGGTCACTGCGCACCATCGCATTCGCGCCCTCGGTAAAATCGGCAAAGAGACCGACACCCGTGCCGGCGGCAATAGCCGCCCCGAGCGCACCCGTCTCGCGCGACACCGCGACGGACACCGGCACGCCGAGCACATCCGCGAAGATTTGCGGCCAGAGCATGCTGCGCGACCCGCCGCCTGACAGCACCGCCTCCTCGAAGCGCGCTCCGGCCTTGCGGATGGTCTCGATGTGCTGGCGGTGGCCGAAGGCGACGCCTTCCAGCAGCGCCCGGATCAGATGACCCTTGGTATGCCAGCCCGCCATGCCGTAGAAGCCCGCCCGTGCATGGCCGTCCTGCTGGGCGCCGTAGAGATAGGGATGGTAGAGCGGATCGTCGGCCGCCGGTGTGACTGCGGCGGCAAGCGCACAGCAGGCATCGAAGGGCGAGACGCTTTCGTCATGCGCGCCCTCGAAGAACTCCCGCACCAGCCATTCCAGATTGGCCGCCGAAGTCGCGCTGTTCTCCATGGCCATGTAGCGCGTGCGGTCGAAGGTCGACGACATGAAGACGGGACCGTCCAGATCCGGCCCGTCGATCACGACCTGATTGATGCTCCATGTGCCGGCAATGACCGAGGCGCTGCCGGTGCGCGACACGCCGGAACCGAGCGCCGAGGCGACGACGTCGAACAGCCCGCCGACGACGGGCGTGCCCGCCGCAAGACCCGTTTCCAGCGCAACGGCCTGCGTGACCGTCCCGGCGATGTCGGCGCTTTCGATCAGCGGCGGCAGGAGGTCCATGCAGTCGCCGAGGCCATAGGCCTCCATCAGCGTCCTGTCATAGCGGCGGGCAGCAAGGTCGAGCAGGCCGGCACCGGACATGTCCGACATCTCGCTGATCCGCTTTCCCGTGAGGCGGTTGACGACGAAATCCTTGGCGAAGAACACCGTGCCGATGCGCTGGAAAAGCGCGGGCTCCGAGCGCTTCAGCCAGGCAAGAAGAGTCGGTGTCTGGGCAGGCCAGGGACGCTGGCGCCCGATCGGGTAGGTCCGGTCGCCGACGCCTTGTGACGCCCATTCCTCGACAAGGCCGGTGGCGCGCGTATCGATCGACTGGATGCCGATGAGCGGCTCGCCGTCGCGGTCGAGCGCGTAGAGCCCGTTGCCGTGGCCCGCACAGCCGATGGCCGCGATGTCGCTCGCAGCGATGCCCGCCTTCTCCAGGCAGGCGGCGATCACGCGCTTCGCATTCTCCCAGAATTCGCCGAGATCGCGCTCGACATGGCCGGGCCGCGGCATGCGGCTCTTGCCCTCCTGCCCCGCATGGGCGAGTTCGCGCCCATCGAGATCGAAGATCACCGCCTTGATGACGGTATTGCCCGCGTCGAGCCCCAACAGATATTTCGGCATCCTGAACCCCTCCCAAGGTTCGCTTTCCTTCGCGGCGCCGGGAACGCGCTGGCGTCCCCGGTGCATGCTTCACATCAGCCCTGCTGATAGAGCGAATAGGCCTCCTCGCCGCTCGCATCCGCATGAATGATCGCCATCAGGCCGCGCACGACGGCGCTCGGATTGGCATGCTGGTAGATGTTGCGCCCATAGACCATGCCCATTGCGCCCTGCCGCATCAAGGCGGCAGATTTCGCAAAGACGGCCGAGAGGTCTTCCTTGCCGCCGCCGCGCACCAGCACCGGGCAGCGCGCCGCCTCGACGACGCGGTGGAAATCCTCGGCATTGCTCGTGGGATCGGCCTTGACGATATCCGCGCCCATTTCCCTGGCAAGGCGGGTGAGCGTGACGATCTTGTCTGCATCGCCATCCACCATGTAGCCGCCACGCTCCGTGACGGGCTGCATGACCAAAGGCTCGATCATCAGCGGCATGCCGTATTTCTCGCAGTCGGCACGCACACGCGCAATGTTCTGCACGCATTGGCGGAAAAGATCGGGCTCGTCCGGCAGCATGAAGAGGTTGACCACCACGCAGGCAGCGTCCATCTCGAGTGCGCCGATCAACGGCTCCGCCTCGTTCTGGAGCACGGCCCACATGTCGCGGTGGCGGATGCGGTTATACGGATTGCCCATATCGACGCGCATGACGAGCGCCGGCTTGTCCTTGCCCGGCAAGGCCTGCAACAGGTCCGCCTGGCCGTAATTCATCTGGATGGCGTCAGGCTTCGCATCGACCAGCGACCTTACCACGGCGGGCATGTTCTCCAGCCCGTCCAGAAAGGACGGTTCGTTGCACACGCCGTGATCGATCGCGACGTCCAGGCAACGGCCGTTGCCGAACAGCCGGTTCATCCTGACCTTGCGGTTGTCTCTCATCGTTTACTCCTTTGTTCGTTCCTTGCGGACAGGGTTTCCTCCGCGACGCCATGGCGCTCGCGCATGAGGGTGAGAAATCGGTCGCGCTCCGCCGCGGTGCGCTCTGCGCTCCAGCCTTTTTCGCCGGCCAGCACGTCCAGCGTCGCATCGACCATTGCAAGCGACACTTCGCCGGAAATGGCGAGCGTCGTGCGGCGTAAAAGCAGGTCGTCGAGATGTTCGACGGCCTCGCCCCTGATGAGGTAGAGGACTTCCCGCACGCTGTATCCTTCGTGCGGCAGCGGCCGGTCGGCTTCCGCCGCGATGAAGCGGGCGATATCCTCGGTTTCCGTGCCGTAGCGCGCGAAAAGCGTTTCGATGCGTGAGACGGGTACGCCTGTCGATGCCGAAACACGGCTGATCCAGCTGCCGCGATCCCCGGGGAAGCCGCGCCCGCCGCCAATGGCGCGCTCACCCGTGGCAACGCGGCGCGCATGCCCCAGCCGGGCGAGCGCCATGTCTGCGGCAAGCTCCCCGAAGGAGCGGAAGGTCGTCCACTTGCCGCCGATCATGCACAGCACCGGCGGGCCGCCATCCTTGCCCTCCAGCACCGTACAGAAATGATCGCGCGGGATGCGGCCGGTGAAGCTGTCCTTGCTGGCAGGCAGGGGGCGCACGCCGGCAAACTGGAAGACGATCTCCTCCGGCCGGATGGTGACACCGGGCAGCACGAAGGCGAGCGATTGCAGGATATAGTCCCGCTCATCCGCCTCGCACCGCACCGTGCCGGGATCGTCGACACGGATATCCGTCGAGCCGACCAGCACCTTGCCGAGATAGGGAAACAGGATGCAGATGCGCCCGTCCTCATTCTCGTAATAGACCATGTGGCCATCGAGCATGTCGCGCAGCGCCGGATTGTCGACGATGAGATGCGAGCCCTTTGTGCCACCCATCAGCGGCGGCGGCGTATCGGCATCGGCAAACAGCGTGCGGTTGGCGATATCGATCCAGCCGCCGGTGGCATTGATGATCAGCCGCGGCACAATCGGCAGCGTCGCGCCGGTCACGCCGTCGCGCAGCAGGTAGGTCCCCTCGCCGGCCTGCTCTGTTGTCGCATAGTTGAGTGCTCTGGCGTTCGGCCCGGCAGACAACGCATCCTGCAAAAGCTCGATGCCGATGCGTTCGGGATGGCTGACCCAGGCGTCGTAATAGGTCGCCGAATTGCGGATCGACGGATTGAGCGACGGCCACTTGGCAAGCGTCGCCTTGCGGCTGCGGAACTGGTGCTTGGGCATCAGTGCGCGCTTGCGCGTCAGGAAATCGTAGATTCCGAGACCGGTCTTGATGGCGATGGCGCCACGCCGGCTGGGGCGTCGCGTCAGGCCCAGAAAACGCACGAGGCCGTTGGCAAGCCCCGAGAAGGTATCGAAGATCGGCACGGTCGTCGGCAGCGGCGCGACGTAATGCGGTGCATTGCGCAACAGCCTGTCGCGCTCCATGAGCGATTCCTTGACGAGGCTGAATTCGCCGTTTTCGAGATAGCGCAGCCCGCCATGAACCATGCGCGAGAGCGCCGCACTCGCGCCGGAGCAATAGTCCGCCTTCTCGACGAGCAGCACGTTGACGCCTTGCAACGCCAGCTCACGGAAGACGCTGAGCCCGTTGATGCCGCCGCCGAGGACGCACACGTCCACCTTCGGGCTTTGGCGAAGCCCGTCCAAAATCTCGTTCCGGTTCATGATGGCAGTCCGTTATCCGTCCATATTGGCCAGTTTCGCCGCTATGGCATTGTTGATGACCGCGAGGTCTTCCTGCGAGAGCCGGAGCGTGCCGGCCCGTGCATTGTCGAGCGCCTGGGTGGCGTTTCTCGCCCCGCACAGCGCAAAGGTCACGCCGGGCTGCGCCAGCGTCCAGGCAATCACCACCTGCGCGATGCTGGCATCATGCCGCTCGGCCACGGCGCCGATCGCCTGCGCGAAATCCTTGGCTTTCTGCCGGTTGGCGACGGAAAAGCGCGGATTGTCCTTGCGCTGGTCGTCGCCCGCAAAGACGCGGTCGGGGCCGATGGCGCCGGAGAGCAGGCCAAGCGCCAGCGAGGAATAGCTGAGCGTTGCAACACCGTTTGGAACCGTGAGCGGCAGCAGGTCCGCCTCGATCTCGCGATCGATCATGCTGAACCGCTCCTGGATCGCGTCGAGCGCGCCGGTCGCGATGTATTGTTCCAGTTCGGCGCGGTTGACGTTGCTGGCGCCGATGGCGCGGATCTTGCCGGCCTTCTTCAGTTCCTCCAGTGCCGCGACGGTCTCCGCGATGGGTGTCGTCGGGTCCTGCCAGTGGGTGATGTAGAGATCGATGTAATCGGTGCCGAGCCGGCGCAGGCTCTGCTCGACCTCATGAATGATTGCATCCCGGCCGAGATAGCGGTGGACCGGCTTGCCGTCCTGATCGAAGAAGTGCCTGCCCTTCTGCGTATGCCAGACCAGGCCACACTTCGTCGCAATGACCGCCTTGTCACGCCGGCCGGCAATGGCCTTGCCGACAATCTCTTCGGAACGGCCGAGCCCATAGGCCGGCGCGGTGTCGATGAGGCTCACGCCCGCATCGAGCGACGCCTGGATGGCGGCGATGGATTGCGCCTCGTCGGTGCCGCCCCACATCCAGCCGCCGATGGCCCAGGTGCCGAGGCCGACGGCCGAGGCCTTGACGCCGGAGCGCCCGATATCGCGGATCAACTGTTCGCCGCTCATGCGGAAAGTCCTTCTTCGGAGGCCAATTCGAGGATGCGCGCGCCGGTCGCCTCGTCGGTGACGAGTGTGTCCAAGTGATTGCCACGCAGCACGCTGAGAATGGAGCTTGCCTTGTTGAGGCCGCTCGCCACGCCGATCTTCGTCGGGATCGAGGCGAATTCCGCGAGCGTCAACGAAACGAGGGAACGGTTGAGCGAGTAGTCGCACACCTGCCCGTCGCCATCCAGGAGATGGGCGAGCAGTTCCGCACTCGCACCGGAATGCTCGATGGCGCTGCGGTCCGCGCTCGGCGAGGGGTGCAGGTCATAGTAGGTCGAATCCGAACTCAGGATCGAGCCGATGCCGACCACCGCGACCTTCGCCTCGCGAGCCCGTTGGAAGACATCGGCCACCGAACGCATGTTGATGAGCATGGCGCGCTGGGCGGCATCGTCTGCAAACAGCGGCGCATGGATCTGCCAGGAGCGGCCGCCCAGGCGCTCGGCCATCAGCGTCGAGACGTGGTTGACGTCGGTATAGTGCTTGCCCTGCACGCAGCCCGTGGCGGGAATGACCTCGACATCGAAGCGATGCGGCGCCTGAAGGCCGGCGACCACGGCGCTCACACCCTTGCCGCCGGTGATGCAGATCGTGTCGCCATCGCCGATCTCCTCCAACAGCAGCCGGGCGGCCGCCTCGCCGACGGCGAGAAGCGCGGTCTGCGGATTGTCGGAAACCGTGGGCACCACCACGGCGCGGCTGATGCCGCCGAGCGCCAGAAGCCGTTCCTCCAGGTCGACCAGCGGCTCGACCGGCGACTTGATCTTGATCTCGACGAGGCCGAGCTGGCGGCCGCGTTTGATCAGCCGGTTGACGGTGGCATGCGAGATACCGAGCTGGTCGGCGATCTGCGCCTGCGTCAGGCCCTCCAGAAAATGCAGCACGAGCGCCTGGTGCATCTGACGGGCGATGACGATTTCCTCGCGCGGCGCCGTTGCCCGGGGTTTCAGCGATGGTTTCAGTCTGGCGATCGGCATGTCAGACGGCCTTCCGCTTGTGCAGGAAATGATCGATCGAAACGGCTGCGAGAAGAATGCAACCCTTGATCATATCCTGCCAGTAAACCGAAACGTTCAGAAGGATCAACGACGAGGTGACGAGCGACAGCAGCGCGATGCCGAGGATGGCGCCGAGAATGGTGCCCGAGCCGCCATTGAGCGAGGCCCCGCCGATGACGGCCGCCGCAATGATGTTCAGCTCCATGCCAACGCCGAATGTGGGCGTGGCGGCGCCGAAGCGGGACATGTAGATCACGCCTGCAACGCCTGCGAGCGTCGAGCAGAGCACCGTGACCCAGAACTTCACCTGATTGGTCTTGATGCCCGAATAGAGCGCGGCCTTCTCGTTGCTGCCGGTGTAGAACACCTTGCGGAAGGCGGTCGCCCGGCGCAGCAGGAAATCGAACAGCACGACCACGGCGACGAAGATCAGGATGACATAGGGCACACCGTAGAAGGTGCCCTGCCCCACCTGCTTGAAGGACGCCGGCAGCGTGAAGAGCGACAGCGGCGTGCCCTTGGTGATGATGAGGCAGAGCCCGCGCACGATCACCATCGCCGCCAGCGACGTGATGAAATGGTTGAGGCCGACAACGGTCACGAAGAAGCCCATGGCGCCGCCGATCGCCGCACTCGCGAAAATACCGATAAGCGAGGCCGACCAGGGATCGAGCCCGGCGAGGAAGAGCGAGCCCGACAGCACCATGGCGAAACAGACGACGGAGCCGACCGCAAGATCGATGCCGCCGACGATGAGCAGGATCGTCATGCCGACGACGACGATGCCGTCGACAGAGAAACTCATCAGCATGGCGCGGAAGTTGCCGAGCGTCAGGAAGTGCGGTGACGCGAAGGTCATGGCGATGCTGAGCGCGAGAATGATGGCGATCAGCCCGGCCTCGCGCATGGTGCCGACGCGCTTGAAAGACGATGTCCTCGGCGACGGTGCCGTCATCGTATCGATTGCCATGGTCTTCTCTCCCGCTTCCTTTTTATGCGGCATGGTGTGCCGCCTGTTCGTTGCCGAGCCCGGAGGCAAGGCGGATGACGGCCTCTTCCGACATCGCGTCGGCGCCGAGTTCGCCCGCGATGCGTCCCTCCCGGACGACGAGCACGCGGTCGGAAAGGCCAAGCAGTTCGGGCATCTCCGAGGATATGACGATGATGCCGATGCCGGCCTGCGCCAGTTCGCGCAGCAGGCGGTGGATTTCGGTCTTGGCGCCGACATCGATGCCGCGCGTTGGCTCGTCCATCAGGATGACCTTCGGCTTGACGGCCAGTTGCTTGGCGATCGCCACCTTCTGCTGGTTGCCGCCCGACAGCGACTTGACCGGTGCCTCGACCCCGCTCATGCGCACGGCAAGTTTCCTGGCGAAATCCTCCGCCAGCGCCGTTTCTGCGCGGCGCTTCAAGAGCCCGGCGCCGTTGGTGAGCGCCTTCAGCTCCAGCACGGAGACGTTCTGCGCGATGGACATTTCGAGGAAGACACCGGAGCCCTTGCGGTCTTCCGAGAGATAGACGATGCCTGCTTTCACGGCGTCGGAATAGGACTGGATCTTCTGCGGCACGCCATGCAACGAGACCGATCCAGCCGTGCGCGGGCGCAAACCGCAGATGCCCTCGGCGATCTCTGTCCGGCCCGACCCGATGAGGCCGCCGATGCCGAGGATTTCGCCCTC
Organism: Shinella sumterensis; assembly: GCF_004514425.2. Taxonomy (GTDB): domain Bacteria; phylum Pseudomonadota; class Alphaproteobacteria; order Rhizobiales; family Rhizobiaceae; genus Shinella; species Shinella sumterensis. The sequence continues at coordinate 76,388 of NZ_MYFN02000001.1, read as the reverse complement.
GCGCAGTTCGAAGTCGACGTCGTGGAAGCGCGTTGCGTCGGAGAGGCCTTCCACGGATAGGATGGTTTTGCCCGCGGGCGCGCTTGCATCCCGCTTGTCGGGATAAAGCTGCGTGATCTCGCGGCCCACCATGCGACGCACGACATCGTCAGGCGTGACGTCGGCGATGCGATCGGTACAGACATAGCGCCCGTCGCGAAACACGGTCACGCGGTCGCAGAGCGAGAAGATCTCGGCCATGCGGTGGCTGATATAGATGATCGAGATGCCGTTCGCCTTGAGGTCCCGGATGATCGAGAACAGCTGCTGCGCCTCGGTTTCCGTCAGTGCCGCTGTCGGCTCGTCGAGAATCAGGACGCGGCAGTCGAGCGTCAGCGCCTTGGCGATCTCCACGAGCTGCTGGCTGGAAATCGGCAGGTCGGCGACCTTGCGACGGACATCGATGGCGGCGAGGCGGTTCATCACGGCCTGTGCATCGCGTTCCAGCGCTCGGTAATTCATGAAGGGCGACCGGCGGCGGTTGGTGGCCGCCATGAACATGTTCTCGGCGACCGTCGCATCCGGGCAGAGCGCGATCTCCTGATGCACCAGGCCGATGCCGAGCGATTGGGCAACGGCGGGGGACGCGATGCGCACCGGCGCGCCGTCGACACGGATCTCCCCGGATGTCGGCTGCAGGACGCCGGCGATGATGTTCATCAGCGTCGACTTGCCTGCGCCGTTCTCGCCGCAGAGCGCATGGACGTCGCCGCGCTCCAACGTGAAGTTGACATCCGTCAACGCCTTCACCGCACCGAAATGCTTGGTCACGCCATGAATGGTGAGCACCGGCTCCGCCATCGGTTTTTTCCTCATATGCAGGTCACGCCTTGCAATCCTCCCCTCTCATCCCCCTGCCGGGACCTTCTCCCCGACAGGGAGAAGGGGAAGACCGCCGACACCTCGTTTCCTTCTCCCCGTCGGGGAGAAGGTGGCCCGAAGGGCCGGATGAGGGGGTGGCGCCGACCGACCCACCCCTTCCGCGCCTAAGCGGAGATTACTCCTCGATGCCCTTGGTGCCGCGGCGCTTCAGATACTTGTCCCAGTAAAAATCGTCGGCGTTTTCGGCTGTCACGACGGACAGGCCGTTATCGACGACCGGGATGCTCATCGGGTTGAAGCCCGCGCGCTTGGCGTCGTTCATCGGATCGATCAGCTCGGGATGCTTGGCAAGCCACAGCAGCATGAAGCCCATATAGCCCTGCATGCCCTGGTTCGGGTTGATCGAGCCGAAGACTTCGCCGGCCTTGATCATGTCGAGGATATTGGCGTTGACGTCCGCGCACATGACGAGAACCTTGCCGCCCGCTTCCTTTGCCGCCTGTGCGGCGCCGATGGCCGAGCTCGCCTCCGGCATGAAGACGGCGCCGAGATCGGGATTGGCCTGGATGATGCTGGAAAGACCCTGATAGGCCTTGGTCGGATCCTGGTTGGAGGCCGCGCGGCCGACAAGCTTCATATCCGGCCACTTCTCTTCCATGCGGGCGATGAAGGCCGCGATGCGCTTGTCGTGGTTGTCCTGGCCGGGATTTTCCAGAACCGCATACTCGCCCTTGCCGCCCATCTTCTCGGCAATCGCGTCCGCAGCATAGGTGCCTTCGCGCGTGTTGTCGGAGGTGATGAAGGAAACGCGCTTCGACAGCGGCGAGTCGGCGGCGAAGGTCACGACGGCCGTGCCCTGTTCGATGGCGCGGTTGATCGGCTCGATGAACGGATCCGAATTCATCGGATGCACGAGAATGCCGGCCGGGTTCTGCGCCAGCGCCTGGTCGAAGGTGGCGATCTGCTTGTTGACGTCATATTCCGGTGTGCCGGTATATTCGGTCTCGCAGCCCATCTGCTGGCCGGCCTGCTTGAACATCTCATAGACCGGGAACCAGTATTCGACGCCGGATACCATGACGTTCATGACGTATTTCTCGCCCGGCTTGCAGCGGAACGGGCTTTCCGTCTCAGCAGCGGCCGCACCGGCAAAAAGCGTCGTCGCAAGAACCGCCATGGCGGTCGTCGTGAAAAAAGTGCGCACGTTTCCTCCTTGAGGCCGAAGCCCCTCCCAAATAACCCCAAGGCGCAGCAACCGCGCCGATGTTTGCATGAAGACCGGAATTCCTCCTCGAAATCCGATGGAGGGCAGCTAACGGCAAGCTCGAAGCGTTGTCAATATAATTCACATCAAGAAATATATTTCACGCAAACGGTCGAAAACGACCTTCCCGCTCTCGTGTGTATCCGTGCGCTATCTGCAAACGCAAAAAGCCCCGGCTCTCACCGGGGCTCCTGTTTGTGCTTGAAGACGCAGGCTAGAACAGGGCTGCGGTGTTCTTGACCGTAACCCAGATGCCCCAGAGCAACGGCAGGCCGACAATGGCCCAGGCAACGGCCGCCTTGGCGTCGAAGCCGCCGGTGCCGATGCCGAACGAGCCGGTCGGGCCGGCATTCGCCGCCGCGGTCTTGGCCTGCAGGGAAGCGACCTCCTCGTCCGACATGAACCATTTGTCGGAAAGCGGCCGAACCAGCGCATTGGCGATCAAGCCCACGGCCAGCATGCCCGCGAGGATATACATCGTTCCGCTGTAGAGGGCCGGGCCGGGCTCCACGCCCGCGGAGATCTGCGCCTCGCGGATATAGTTGACCACGACGGGGCCGACGATGCCGGCGGTTGCCCATGCGGTCAGGAGCCGGCCGTGGATGGCGCCCACGAACTGCGTGCCGAAGATATCGGCAAGATAGGCCGGCACGGTGGCGAAGCCGCCGCCATACATCGACAGGATGATGGCGAAGGCGCAGACGAAGAGGACCTTGCTGCCCATGTCGGCGAAGGTCGGCGCCAGCGCATAGAGCACGATGCCGAGGATGAAGAACGTATAATAGGTGTTCTTGCGGCCGATCTTGTCGGACAGCGACGCCCAGAAGAAGCGCCCGCCGATGTTGAACAGCGACAGGAAGCCGGTGAAACCAGCCGCGATTGCGGCAATGGCGGCCTTCTGTTCGAGGCTGAGATCACCGAAGGAAAGCTCGGGCTGACCGATGAGGCGGCCGCCGAAGATTTCCTGCAGCATGGGCGAGGCCATGCCGATGACGCCGATGCCCGCGGACACGTTCATGCACAGCACGATCCAGATCATCCAGAACTGCATGGTCTTGTGCGCATCGCGCAGGTGTACATGCTTGGTGGTGATCATGGTGGTCTTGGAAGCCGGCGGCGTCCAGCCCTCCGGACGCCAGCCGGCCGGCGGGATACGGTAGCCGAAGGCGCCGCCCATCATGAAGCAGAAGTAGATCGCGGCCATGACCAGGAAGGTCTGCCACACGCCCGGGCTCACATCCGTCTTGAAAACGTTCATCAGAATGTTTGCAAGCGGCGCGCCGATCATGGCGCCGCCGCCGAAGCCCATGATGGCCATGCCGGTGGCCATGCCGCGGCGGTCGGGGAACCACTTGATCAGCGTGGACACCGGGGAAATGTAGCCGAGGCCGAGACCGATGCCGCCGATGAAGCCGGCGCCCAGCCACATCAGCCACAGCTGGTGGGTCATGACGCCGAACGCTGCGACGACCATGCCGCCGCACCAGCAGCAGGCCGAGACAAAACCGGCCTTGCGCGGGCCGACCCGCTCCAGCCAGCCGCCCCAGATCGCGGCCGAACAGCCGAGCAGCACGAAGAACAGGGTGTAGATCCAGCCGAGATCGGCGACGCGCCAGTTGCAGCTCGTGGTGAACAGCGCGGACAGAAGGTTCATGTCGGCGCAGGCCGGATCGGGATCGCCGGCAATGGCCTTGGACAACGGCAGCCAGAACACGCTGAAGCCGTAGGCCATGCCGATGCACAGATGGATGGCGAGAGCAGCCGGCGGAACCAGCCAGCGGTTGAAGCCGGGTTTCGCGATGATGCGCTCCCGGTCGAGGATGCCGGCGCCATTGCCGCCGACATAGGTCTCGGTCGATGCAGTCATTGTGTCTCCTCCGCAACGCACCCCTCGGATGCGAAGATTTCGTGGCGGGAGGTGGCTGAATGTCCTTCCGGCGTCCAAGGCCGCACCCCCATGTGAGCGCAGGCCACCGGCCCTCCCGCACGCACCTCTGCAAGTGCCATGCCAGAGAATATTTCCTTTTATATCAAACCGTTAAGAAATATGCGCCCCGGAAACCGGACAAATTGTCCTAAAATCCGGACAAAGTGTCCGGTCACTCCGCCTCCGGCAGCCAGACCGTGAAGGTCGCGCCCTCACCCGGCAGGCTGGCCAGCGAAATGCTGCCGCCCTGACGGCGCACCAGCGTCTGGCTGATCGACAGGCCGAGCCCGGTGCCTTCCTGCCGCTTGGTCGTGAAAAACGGATCGAAGATCTTGGCGGCGAGCTCCGGGTCCATGCCGACGCCCGTATCGCTGACGACGATCTCCACGCCGGGGCGCCCCTCGCGGTCGCTGTCATGCGTCTTGATCGTCAGGCGCCCGCCATCCGGCATGGCATGGATGGCGTTGACCACGAGATTGACGACCACCTGCTGAAGCTCGGTGCGGTTCATCAGCACCTGCCGGGCGGCCGTGTTGTCGAGCGTCACGGATATATCGGCCCTCGCAAGCAGGTGCTGGACGAGCGGCAGGCAATCGGCCACGGCAAGCCCGGGCGCATGCCGGTCGATGACGCCCGCGAATTCCTCGGGCTTGGCGAATTGCAGGAGCTTGGTGACGATCTGGCTGATGCGCTGGATCTGCTCGTCGAGCAGCTGGAACTCGACCTTGGCCAATTCCGCCCGGTCTCCCACCACGGAGCGCACGACCTCGAGATTGCCCTGCATGACGGCAATCGGGTTGTTGATCTCGTGCGCCACACCGGCGGTGATCTCGCCGATGGCGGCGAGCTTTTCGGACAGGATGAGCTGCTTGGTCGTGGCCTCCAGCTTGCGGTTGGCGAGCTGGAGTTCGCGCGTTCGCTCGTCGACACGGGCGTTCAGTTCCTCGTTCCAGCCGCGCAGCTGCTGGTCGTTACGTTCGAGCTGGTCGAGCAGCGCGTCGAGATGCACGGCGACCCGGCCGATCTCGTCCTGACTGTCCACCGGCCCGGTGCGCGCACCGAGATCGCCGCTTTCCACCCGCGCGATTGTCGCATCGACGCGCTCCAGCGGCTTGAAGATCCCGCGCGCCCAGCGCAGGAAGATCGGTACGCTGGCGGCGGCGATCGCGAAGAAGGCTGCCACGATGGTCAGGACCGTCTGGTACTTCGCCGCCGTAAAGGGTGCCTCCAGGAAGCCGACATAGAGCATGCCGACCCGCTTGCCGTGACTGTCGACGATCGGTTCGTAAGCGGAGATGTACCAGTCGTTGACGACAAAGGCGCTGTCGAGCCAGGTCCGCCCCTCGTCCAGCACGGCGGCGCGCACGGCGGAGGAAACGCGCGTGCCGAGCGCACGCCGTCCCTCGAAGAGCCGGACATTGGTGCTCACGCGCACATCGTCGAGGAAGAGCGTCGCCGTGCCCTGGCTGCCCTCGGGCAGGCTCGCCTCGCGATAGACGAGGTCGTTGATCGTGTCGATGAAGACGAGGTTCTGATTGAGCAGGATGCCGCCGACGAGAACCGCGCCACGCCCGCCGCCGAGCGTCACGGGGCTCGCGCTCTGCACGACCATGCCGCGCGTTTCCTCCTGCCGCTCGGTCGGCACGGCATTGGGCGTGGGCACGAGCGGCAGACGCGCGCGGGCGGCGAGATCCGATGATAGCCGCTCGAGATCGGCATTCTCGAAGATGTCGATGCCGGTTGCCGATTTGCCCGCGATCGCATCCTGGATCACCGGCCAGTCGGTGCGCAGCCTATCCGCCGTCTCTGTGATGACGGAGGCGACGAGCCGGCCATCGGGCTGCATGACATAGAGGAAATCGAGTTCGAGCCGCGCCCGTGCATCGTCGAGCAGCGCCTTGAGCGCGGCGGGGTCGTCGGCGACGTCGCGGAAGCGGGCCGAGCCGCCAAGAGCGGTGACATGTTCACCGGTGTTGTCGAGGATATGGGCGAGATACTGGTGCGCGATGGTCAGGTCGCCATTGACCTTGGAGATCAGCGTCGCGTCGAATTTCTCGTTCCAGCGATACACCGTCACCCCGAGCAGGAGCGGCAGGATGACCAGCATCGGCAGGAGCGCGATGGCGAGCAGCCGGTAGCGGACGGAGCGCGCGGGCCGCACGACCCCGGCGGGCTCGACCTCAGCCATCCCAGGCCGCCAGCTTGCGCTCGATGGTCTTGCGCGAAATGCCGAGCTGCCGTGCGGCATCGTCCCTCTGGCCGTTGCAGGCGGCGAGCACCGAAAGGATATGGCGCCGCTCGACATCGGCAAGCGATCCGCCATCGCCGGCCGAGGGGGACGTGATGGCAGATCCGAAACCCTCCGGGAAGCGGCCGAGGATCAGCGTGCGCTCGATGAGGTTGCGCAACTCGCGCACGTTGCCCGGCCAGTCGTAGCTCGAAAGCGCCTGGCGCGCCGCATCGTCGATGGGCACGGCCGGCATGGCGAGCTGCGCCGACAGCTTGTTCATGAAGAGCGCGGCAAGCTCCACCGCATCGCCGTCCCGCTCCTTGAGCGGCGGCAGATGGATCTGCATGACATTGATGCGGAAGAACAGATCGGCGCGGAAGCGGCCGGCCTGCACCTCCTTCTCCAGTTCCGCATTGGTGGCGAAAACGAACCGCAGGTCGACCGGCACCTCGCGCTCGGAGCCCACGGGCCGTACCTTGCGGTCCTCCAGGACGCGCAGCAGCTTGCTCTGCGTGGCCATCGGCATTTCGCTGATCTCATCGAGGAAGAGCGTGCCACCCTGCGCATGCAGGAACAGACCTTCGCGCGCCCGCTCGGCACCGGTGAAGGCGCCCTTCAGATGGCCGAAGAGTTCGCTTTCGATCATGTCGGGCGGGATTGCGCCGCAGTTGACGGGGACGAAGGGCTTGAGCGCCCGGTCGGAGAGCGTGTGCAACGAGCGTGCGGCCACCTCCTTGCCCGTGCCCGACTGCCCGGTGAGCAGCACCGTGGTCGGCAGCGGCGCGACGCGCGCAATGGCATCGCGCACGCGGGCAATCGCCGAGGACTGCCCGATCAGCCGGTCGCGCAGCAGAATGTGGTCGGACGCTGCCTTCAGCTCGTAGCGCAACACATAGTTCTCGCGCTGCAGGCGGATGCGGTCCAGGCAGCGGGCGACAGCGTTGAGCAACTGGTTGGAGCGAAACGGCTTCAGGATGAAATCGACTGCGCCGGCCCGCAGCGCCTGGATGGCCGTCTCGAGGTCGGCATAGGCCGTCATCAGGATGGCATCGGCAAAAAAACCGATGGCGCGCTGTTCGGCAAGCCACTCCACGCCGTTCTTGCGGGGCATGATGTTGTCGAGGATCACCACGTCGAAATGGTGTTGATCGAGCTTCACCGACGCCTCTTCCGTATCCGCCGCCAGCTCCAGCCGGGCGCAGCGAGGCCCCAGTGTCCGCATCAGGAAGTTGCGCATGCCGGGCTCGTCGTCGACCACCAGGATCGAGGCCTGCGCCAGCCAGGGGCCGAATTCCGGATCGACGGACGTGTCGCGCGGCACGCGCGCGGCTTCACTCGACACCTGGTTCCCTCCCGGCGGTCATTCGCATCACGCCGCCACCATAAGAAGCCGCGGCCGCAAGCACAAGGCGGCCGGGCTGCTGCTCGCATGGCCACTCACGCCCTTTTATTGTGCGGGACGGCGGCCTGGAGCGCAGGAGGAAGAGAAACGGGCTTGTGCGTTTTCCTGTTGCTAACGGAAGATGGAGACGACGATCACTTCGCGAGCTGCCACGCAAGCGCGGCGGCAAGGATCGCCGGAACGATGAAAACCACCGCAAGGATCGGCAGCTCCTGCGCGACGGTGTAGCCCGCCTTCGTGACGCCCACCCACATGTTGGTGATCGCGACCACCAGCCAGACCGGGATGAACAGGCGGGCGCCCGCGGCAATGCCGGCGACATCCGCGCCCCACAGCTTTCCGAACAGCGCAAAAACGCCAAGCAGGATGACCCCGCCGGCGATGACAAGAAGCATGTGCATGGGGCGTCTCCCGTTGAGATTAAAAAGACCACCGGCGGGACGGACCGCCGGTGGCCATCCCGTCACTTGGTGGTGTAACCACCATTGACGAGAATGGTCTGGCCGGTCATCCACCAGCCCTCGGATACCATGAAACGGATGTACGGCACGATATCCTCGATATCCGTGAGCCCGGTCTTCGAGAATTTCGACAGGGCCGCCGCCGTCTTGTGATAGGCAACGGCATCTTCGCCCTCGGCCGGGTAGAAGAAGGGCGTATCCATCGGGCCGGGGCCGATTGCCGTCACCGAGATGCCGCGCTCACCGAACTCCTTCGATGCGGCCCGCGTGAAATGCTCGACCGGAGCCTTCGTGCCGGCATAACTCGCGTAAAACGGCGTGTAGGCGCCGAGAAGCGAGGTGACGAGCGTGCAGATCTTGCCGTTGTCGTTCAGATGCTTGCCGGCTTCCTTGAGGAAGAAGAAAGCCGACTTGGCGTTAACCGCGCTCATGGCGTCATATTCGGCTTCGGTGATCTCGACGATCGGCTTCTTCAACACCTTGCCGACCGTGTTGATGGCGATATCGGGTTTGCCGACGGCGGCGACGGCATCGGCAAAGAGCGTCTCCATGGCGCCCGCCGAGGTGAGGTCGGCCTGGAAGGCGACAGCTTCGGCGCCGGCGGCCTTGATGGCGGCGACGGTCGTGTCCGCATCGGCCTTGCTGGCAGCACTGTTGTAGTGGATGGCGACGGCCCTGGCGCCGTGCTCGGCGAGGTCGCGGGCAATCAGGCCGCCGAGATTCTTCGCGCCGCCGGCGATGATGACGGTTTTGCCCTTGATGCTATGATCGGTCATGGGAGGTGATCTCCTTCTCTGGCACGGCCTTATGCCGCGCTTACACGATCAATCTACGGTCTAGGATTTCGGGATAAAGCGGTCTATCATGACATCACTTGTCAGAAATCAAGAACAATGATCGAGCGCGATGGACCGGATCGACCTGTTTCGTATCTTCTGCCGGGTGATCGAGTGCTCCAGCTTCACCCGGGCCGCCGATACATTGGGCATGCCGCGATCATCGGTCTCGGCGGCAGTTCAGGAGCTCGAGACCCGCGTCTCGGCGCGCCTCCTGCAACGCACAACGCGGCGCGTCTCGCCCACGCAGGAGGGCCTTGCCTTCTATGAGCGCTGCCAGCGGCTGATCTTCGATGTCGAGGAGGCCGAGAGCCTGTTCCGCCACGACGCCGCCCAGCCGTCCGGCATGCTGCGCGTCGACGTTCCAGGCCGGATCGGCCGGCTGATCATTGCGCCTGCGCTGCCGGAATTCCTGGAGCGCTATCCGAAGATCGATATCAGCCTCGGCGTCACCGACCGCGCGGTCAACCTTTACGAGGACAGCCTGGACTGCGTGCTGCGCGTGGGGCCGCTCAGCGATTCCGGACTGATCGCCCGACCCGTCGGCAAGCTGCCGCTGATCAATGTCGCAAGCCCTGCCTACCTGGCACGCCACGGCACGCCGCAAGCGCCGGGCGACCTCCCCGCGCATTGGGCCATCAGTTACGCCTCCCCGTCATCAGGCCGCGTCGAGGAGTGGGAGTGGCTGGAGGACGGCGCGTTGCGGACCCTCACCGTCCGGAGCCGCGTTACGGTCAACAGCGCGGAAGCCTATATCGCCTGTTGCCTTGCGGGGCTCGGCCTCATCCAGATTCCAGCCTATGACGTGCGCCGCCATATCGAGGCGGGCGAACTCGTCGAGGTCATGCCGGACCATCGCCCGCAGGCGATGCCGATGACCCTGCTCTATCCGCACCGGCAGTTCCTGTCGCAGCGCCTCCAGGTCTTTATTGAATGGCTCGAAGCCCTGCTGAAACAGCATCTTCTGCCGTGACAGGCGCGCCGCCATGGTGCGGCGGCACAACAGCAAACAGAATTTCTCGGCGGCGCGTTTTCCGCCTCAAAAAGCCACTTTTCTTTTTCTAGAGCGGGGCGTATGGCGCCACCATCGACGATGACGGCAGTCGCAACGGCCCCCGCCAGGCGATTCGAACGGTCCCGCGCCACAGGCGCGCCACTGCCGAACGCCAGTTCGCCGGACAAGGCACAAGCAGGATTTTAGAACATGAATGATGCAGGGTCCCTTTTGCGCGGCCTCACCCAGGGCGCTGTCGAAACCACGGTGAGCGGCCTCATGCCGCAAATCCTCTGCGGTCCCGATTTTCCCCATCCCGGCCATCCTGGCGAGCGGCTTTCCGGCGTGTTCGAGGGATTGGCGGCAACCTTCGGCGACGAGCCCGCCGTTCTCGATAACGGCAGGGTCTGGAGCTACCGGGAGATGGATGCGGAGGCGAACCGCCTTGCCCGCCTGCTGGCCGAACGCGGGGTCGCCCCCGGCGACCGCGTCGCGCTGCTGCTCGACCGTTCCGCCGAGACCTACATCACCATCCTCGCCGTGATGAAAGCGGGGGCCGCCTTCGTGCCGCTGGCGCCGGCCTTCCCGGATGAGCGCATGGCGCTGATCGTCGAGGATGCCGGGGTCCGCCTCGTCGTCACCGTTGCCGGCTATGCGCCGCGCGCCGCAACGCTTGCGGTGCCGCACGTCGTGGTCACCGCCGGCGGCGAGGAGACCGCCCGCTATCCAGCAACGCCGCCGGCCGTCGACACCGCCGGCGACGACATCTGCTACATCCTCTATACGTCGGGCACGACAGGCCGGCCCAAGGGCGTGGCGGTGCGCCACCAGAGCATCTGCAACTTCGTGCGCGTGGCCGCGCATGCCTACGGCTATCGCCCGGGCGACCGGGTCTACCAGGGCATGACCATCGCCTTCGACTTCTCCACCGAGGAAATCTGGGTGCCGTTCGCCGCCGGCGCGACCGTGGTGCCCGCCCCCGGCCGCATGACGCTGGTGGGCGAGGAACTGGCGGACTTCCTGCGCGCCAACGCCATCACCTGCATGGCCTGCTCGCCGACGCTCCTGTCCTCGATCGAAAGCGACGTGCCGAGCCTGCGCGCCATCCTCGTCGGCGGCGAGGCCTGCCCGCACAATCTCGTCACCCGCTGGTCGAAGCCCGGCCGCCAGATCCTGAACACCTACGGCCCGACGGAGGCGACGGTCACGGCCACGATGGGCTATCTGTCGCCCGACCGCGCCGTCACCATCGGCGCGCCGCTGCCGACCTACTCCATCGTCATCCTCGATGCCGACGCGCCGCAGCTGACGGCGCCCGGCGAACTCGGCGAGATCGGCATTGCCGGCATCGGGGTCGCCGTCGGCTACCTCAACCGCCCGGACCTGACGGCGCAGAAATTCATTCCCGATTTTCTCGGCCTGCCGAACAATCCCTCGCAGCGCATCTATCGCACCGGCGATCTCGGCCGCATCAACGCCGACGGCGAGGTCGAATACCACGGCCGTATCGACACCCAGGTGAAGATCCGCGGCTACCGTATCGAACTCGGCGAGATCGAGGCCGTGCTGCTCGACCAGCCGGGCATCGCCCAGGCCGCCGTCACCACATGGGAAATGGAACCCGGCCGCGTGGAACTCGTCGGCTACTACGCGCTGAAATCCGGCGCGGACGCCATCGTGCGTGCCGATCTGGCCAAGGCGCTGCGCCAGCGTCTGCCCGACTACATGGTGCCGTCGTTCCTGGAGGAGCTGCCGGCGCTGCCGATGACCGTGTCCGACAAGGTGGACACCCGCAAGCTTCCCAAGCCCTCCGGCCTCAGGCTCGGCGGCGAGCGCAAGGAAATCCTGCCGACCACGGACGATGAGCGCTTCATGACGGAGGCGCTGCGCGACGTCCTGAAGATGGACGATATCTATGTCGAGGATCATTTCTTCGATGATCTCGGCGCCAACTCCCTGCTGATGGCGCGCTTCTGCGCCAGGCTGCGCACACGCAGGGAATGGGCCGGCACCTCGATGCGCGATATCTACATGCATCCGACGGTCGCCGGGCTCGCCCGCCACCTGCGCGGTCCGCAGGAGGACGTGTCGCTCCCGGAGGAGCCGTGCCTGACGCACCGCGCCTCGAACCTCGCCTACTGGACCTGTGGTGCGGCCCAGCTCGCCTTCTACGGCCTCTACAGCTATTTCGGCTTCTGGATCCTGAATTCGGGCCTCAACTGGGTCTATGACATGCTGGACGACCCGGTTCAGCTCTATTTCCGATGCGCCGTGCTGTCGGCTGCCGTGTTCTTCGGCATGTCGGGCTTCGCCGTGGCGATGAAGTGGCTGCTGGTCGGGCGATGGAAGGCCGAGAGCTTTCCGATCTGGGGCCTGCGCTACTATCGGTTCTGGGTCGTCAAGACGCTGATCCGCACCGCGCCCGTCGTGCTGTTCCGCGGCAGTCCGCTCTACAGCCTCTATCTGCGCCTGCTCGGCGCGCGGCTCGGCCGCAGCACGACCGTCGAATGCCGGGCCGTGCCCGTCTGCACCGACCTCATCTCCATCGGCGAAAACGCGATCCTGCGCAAGGAATCGATGGTTCTCGGATACCGCGCCCAGTCCGGCTATATCCATACCGGTCCCATCACCATTGGCCGCGATGCCTTTGTGGGCGTCGGCTGCATGATCGACATCGACACCGCAATCGGCGACCGGGCGCAGCTCGGGCATGGCTCCTCGCTCCAGCGCGGCCAGCACATTCCCGATGACGCGCACTGGCACGGATCGCCGGCCGTTCCGACATCGGCCGACTATTGCGCGGTTCCCGTCGTCACGTTGTCGAAGACAAGGCGCTTCCTCTACGAGGCGGTGCAGCTGGTCACGCTGTTTGCCGTCGTGACACCCTTCCCGCTCTTGTTCCACAGCTACTGGCAGAATGTCAGCGACGACTACCAGGAATCCATCGGCATCGTCGCCATCGGCACGACGGTGACGCTCTTCATCCTCATCGCTGCGCTTTTGTTTGCGGCGCTGGCGCTGCCGCGCCTGTTCAGCCTCGTCCTGAAGCCGGGCCGCGTCTACCGGCTCTACGGCTTCCATTTCTGGCTGCAATCGATCGTCGAGGCCTGCACGAACGCCCGGCTGCTCAATCTGATCTTCGGCGACAGTTCGGCCGTCGTGCACTATATCCGCGCGCTTGGCTGGAACCTCAACACGGTGGTCCAGACCGGCTCCAACTTCGGCAGCAACCAACAGCAGGACAACCCGCTGTTCTGCGAGATCGGCACGGGCACGATGGTGTCGGACGGTCTCTACATGATCAACGTTCACAAGTCGGCTTCCGCCTTCCGGCTCGAGCATACCAAGGTCGGCGAGCGCAATTATTTCGGCAACAACATCTTCTACCCCCCGGACGGGAAGACGGGTGACAACGTGCTTCTCGGCACCAAGGTCATGGTGCCGATCGACGGGCCGCTGCGCGAGAATGTCGGCCTGCTTGGCTCGCCACCCTTCGAGATCCCGCGCATGGTCAAGCGCGACAAGGAGCTCATCCAGGGCGTGAGCGACGAGGAGCGCCGCGCGCGCCTGCCGCACAAGAACCGCCACAACCTCGCCACCGCGCTGATGTTCATCGCCGTGCAGTGGACGACCTTGTTCGTGACGCTCGCCATCTGGGACCGCGCGCTGAACTACTATACGGAATGGGCGAATGTCGCCTTGTTCGCCGCCGTCGTGCTGACCGGCGCCATCACCATTCCCTTCTACATCTTCATGGAATGGGCGAGCCTCGGCTTCCGCAAGCTCCAGCCGCAGGTGACGACCATCTACGACGTCGCCTTCTGGCGGCACGAGCGCCACTGGAAGCTGTCGGATTCGCCCATCGTGCGCCTCTTCGCCGGCACGCCCTTCCGCCCGATGATCCTGCGGGCGCTGGGCGTGAAGGTCGGCAAGCGCGTCTATGATGGCGGGGCCAACCTCACCGAACGCTCGCTGGTGGAGATCGGCGACGACGCCACGCTCAACGAGGGCTGCGTCATCCAGGCGCATTCACTGGAGGAAGGCGCCTTCAAGTCCGACCATATCCGCATCGGCAATGGCTGCACGCTGAGCCCGGCCGCCTTCGTGCATTATGGCGTCACCATGGGCGACGGCTCCGTTGCCGATGTCGACTGCTTCGTCATGAAGGGCGAGATCCTCGAACCGCATTCGATCTGGCGCGGCAACCCCGCCAAGCTCCATGGTTGGGTCAAGCCGGTCGCGGCCGAATGAGCGACAGCGCGCGGCACGTCGCGCTGTCAGCCGCAATGGAGCGGATGGCCCCGCCGGGCATCCGCCTCGGCTGCCGCCTTATCCGCGAGGGCGACGAGGCGCTGCTCCTTCCCGAAGAGGCCGCAGCCCTTCGAGCCCGACGGCCCGCCGCCCGGCGTGCCAGCGGTGCCGCGCGCGCCCTTGCCCGGCATCTGCTGAAGAACGAGGGGATGGCAGACGCCATCATAGGCCGGTCGGCGACGGGCGCTCCGCTCTGGCCGCCAGGCGTGATCGGCTCGCTTGCCCATGACGACGAAATGGCGGTGGCGGCCATCGCCAGGGTGGCCGACGTTCCCTCGGTCGGGATCGATGTGGAGCCGGCCGATCCGTTGCCGGACGACATCGCCGCCCTCGTCTTCCATGACGGCGATGCGGTCGGCGGCGTCGAGCCGATGCTGTCCGGGCGTGCCCTCTTCAGCGCCAAGGAGGCCGTGTACAAGGCCGTCCATCCGCTCGACGGCGAAATCCTCGACTATGAGCATATCCGTGTGGACTTCGCACGCGGCCGGGCCGTCACCACGACCGGCCACGGCATGCGGCTGTTCTTCTGCCTTCATCCCCGCGTGGTCGTGCTGGCCGTCTCGACGGAAGATCAGCCGAGCAGCATCTTGTAGGCAACGTAGAGCACCACGAGCAGGACGGCGACCGCGCCCAGAATGAGCCCGAGGCGCTTTTCCACGAAAGCCTGGATCGCCTCGCCATAGCGGCGCAGCAGGAAGGCGAGCAGATAGAAGCGCAGGCCGCGCGCGATGACCGCCGAGACGATGAAGTGCCACAGCTTGATATGCACCACGCCCGCCAGGATGGTGACGATCTTGATCGGCGGAAGATGCGCAAGCCCGGATGTGACCAGAAGCAGGTTGAGCTGTTCTTCCGTGACCTGCGCCTTCAACCGCTCGAAGGCCTCAAGCTTGCCGTAGAATTCCAGCACCGGCACGGCGATGGTCGCATAAGCGTAATAGCCGAGCAGCCAGCCCGCGATCCCGCCCGCAACGGACGATACCGTGGCGACGAAGGCGTAGCGATAGGCCCGCTCGCGCCGGGCCAGTGCCATCGGCACGAACAACACATCCGCCGGCACGAGAAACACAGAGCTTTCGACGAAGGCGATGACCGCAAGCCACACTTCCGCAGCCTTGCGGCCGGCAAGCGAGAGGGTCCAGGCATAGAGTTTTCGTAACATGGGGCTCGGGTATCTGCTGCAGGTGGCTGGGAGGGTGTGGCCGCTGCCTACACGCTTCGTTCGCCGAAATCCAGTGAAGCACCGGCCAACCGCCAATGGCCCTTCGCGACAAACCGTGGGGATCGCCGGCCGGATGCATGAAGAACATTGATTATCCGATCAAATTATTGGCCATTATGCTCGCGCCGAAACAGACAACGTCAGCGGTAAACAGGACGGAGACCCATGAAGCCAGATCCCATCACGCAACCGCCATCCGACGCCAGCGCGCGCAAGGCGATCCAGCCGGTGGTCTGCTATCCGCGTGATACGCTGCCGCTGGCCGATCTTGCCGCTTACCGTGCCGTGCGCGACGATATGGAGCTCGTGGAGACGGTGGTCATACCGCCGCGCGAGGCTGCAACCTGGGAGGTGCCGGCCGGCCATTTCTGCCGCATGCTGTGTTCCGAGGGGCCGCAGGTCGGCGATCTCAACCTGTTCAACCTGCACGACATCGAGGAGCGGTTCTTCAGCGGCAAGACGCGCGCGCTCAACGGAACGCATGTCGGGCTCGGCGACCAGCTCTTCTCGAACTTCCCCTATATGCGGCCCATCGCGACCATCACCCACGACACGCTCGACTGGTACGGCTTCGATGAATTCGGCGGATCGGTGCACGATGTCATCGGCACGCGCTGCGACCCCTATACCAACAACCTGCTGAGCAACGGCGGCCAGTACCACCATTGCTGCCATTCCAATCTCACGCGCGCGCTGTCGCAGAAAACCGGCCTGCCGCTCGCCGAGGCCGAGCGCCATGTGCACGATGTGCTGAACGTCTTCATGTGCACCGGTTTCACGCGCGACACCGGGCAGTATTTCATGAAGGCGAGCCCGGTGCGGCCGGGTGATTACCTGGAATTCTTCGCGGAAATCGATCTTCTCGGCTGCATGTCGGCCTGCCCCGGCGGCGACTGCTCGGCGCAGCATTCCTCCGATACGGCCGCCTGCTACCCCATGGTCGTGGAGGTCTACAAGCCCAAGCGCCTGCCGGAAGGCTGGCAGTCCCCGCCCCGCAACGGCTACGACCGCAGCCACGGTGTTCAGGCCTAACGCGCCTTAGACCATCGCTCCCTATGAACAGGATGTGTTCTTCATGATCCAGCTTCCCTTCGCGCTGACGGAATACAAGGCCCGTCTCCAGGCCATCCGAACGGAGATGGCACGCCGCAATCTCGATCTGCTCATCGTCAACGACGTCGCCAACCAGCATTACATCACCGGGTACGACGGCTGGTCCTTCTATACGCCGCAGGTCGTGCTCGTGCCGCTGGCCGACGAGGAGCCCGTCTGGATCGGCCGTGCCATGGATGCGGCCGGTGGCCTGCTCACGGCGTGGATGAAGCCGGAAAACGTGGTCGGCTTTCCCGAAGACCACGTCCAGCGCGCCGACCGCCATCCCATGGACTGGATCGCCGCATGGATGACCAACAAGGGCTGGGGCAAGGGGCGTATCGGCATCGAGCTGGAAGCCTATTACTATTCGCCCAAGGCGCATGCCCGCCTCACCGCCGGCCTGCCGAATGCGACCTTCCACGATGCGGACCTGCTGGTGAACTGGGTGCGCAGCGTGAAATCGCCTGCCGAGATCGACTATCTGCGCAAGGCCTCGCGTTTGGCCGAGGCTGCCGTGACCGCCGCCTATGATGTCATCGCACCCGGTGTTCGCGAATGCGACGCCATCGCGAAGATCCAGGCCGCGCAGGTCGCCGGCTCGCCGGACTTCGCCGGCGACATCACCGCGCTGCCGCCGACCATCCTCGGCGGTGAGAACGCGTCGGCGCCGCATGTCATGTGGAGCGACCGGCGGTTTGGCGAAAACGAAACGGTGGCGCTTGAACTGGCGGGTGTCGTGCGCCGCTACACGGCGGGTCTTGCCAGAACGATGCAGCTCGGCGCCATGCCCGCCAAGGTGAGCGACACGAGCAAGGCGGTTCTGGAGGGCATGGAAGCCGTTCTCGAGACCATCCGGCCGGGCGTGACGGCCGAAGCCGTCGAGGCGGCCTGGCGCCAGGTGATCCAGCGCTATGGCCTCAAGAAGGAATCACGCATCGGCTATTCGATCGGTGTCGCCTATCCGCCGGACTGGGGCGAACACACGATCAGCCTGCGCCCCGGCGACACGACCATCCTGAAACCCGGCAACGTGCTGCACTCCATTCTCGGCATGTGGATGGACGGCTGGGGCATCGAGGTCAGCGAAACCATCCTCGTCAACGATAGCGGCTGCGAAACCCTCACGCGCTTCCCGCGGGATATCCATGTCAAAGCCTGACGATACCGGCATGAAGATGGATGCGGCGCTGGCAGGCCGGATGATCGATATCCGCCGCCATCTGCATCGCCATCCCGAATTGTCCAACGAGGAACGCAAGACGCAGGCCTATCTGCGGGAGGCGTTGGTCGATGCGGGCTTCGAGACAGTCCGTCCCGTGGCCGGGTTCGGCCTTGCCGTGGATATCGTCGGCACCGCAGGACCATCGAACCGCAAGGTGGTGATCCGCGCCGATATCGATGCGCTGCCGATCACCGAGGCTTCCGGCGTGCCGTTCGCGTCCGAGCGGGCCGGCGTCATGCATGCCTGCGGACACGACGCCCACGCGGCGATGGGCTATGCCGCCGCCGTGCTGCTCGACGCGCACCGGGAGAGCTTCAGCGGCACGGTCCGGCTGATCTTCCAGCCGGCCGAGGAGGCCGAGCCGCTGGGCGGCCGGCGCGTCATCGAAGAAGGCCTGCTCGACGACGTGGATGCCGCAATCGGCATCCACGTCGATCCCTATACGCCGGCCGGCCGGGTCGCCGTCGGTGCAGGTCCCTACACACTGGCCTGCGACAATTTCGATGTCGTCGTCACCGGCAATTCCGCGCATGCCGCCAAGCCGTCCGACGGCGTCGACGCCATTGCCGTCGCCTGTTCCATGGTCACGGAGGTGCAGAAGATCGTGGCGCGCGAGATCGATCCCTACGATCCGTTGGTCGTGTCCGTCACCGGCATCGAAGGCGGCGGCGCCTATAACGTCATCGCCTCCGAAGTCCGCCTCAGGGGTACGATCCGCAGCGGGCTTGAAGAGACGCGGCAGAAGGCGTGGCAAAGGCTGCGGCAGGTTCTCGCCGGTATTGCGGCCGCCCATGGCGCTGAGGTCGCCGTGGATATCAGGCGTGGCGAGCCGGCCGTCGTCAACGACCCCGACATGGTCGATATCATCAAGCGCGCGGGTGCGACGGTTGTCGGCAGCGACAATGTCCTGATGGCGCCGGGCTGGACCGCCGCCGACGATTTCGCCTTCTACAGCGAGAAGTGCCCATCGGTGTATTTCCGCCTCGGCATCCGCAACGCCGATATCGACGCCGTCTATCCGTTGCATCACCCGCAGTTCCGCGTCGACGAGACCGCCCTGCCGAAGGGCGCGATGGTGCTTGCCGAAGCTGCACGCGCCTTTCTCGAGAAGCCGCGCTAGGCGGCAGCGCCGTGCGCGATCACACGCCAGCCAAAGGGCGTATCGCCGAGATTATCGAAAGAAATATCGAATTGATTGCACGGCTTGCCCGTTCCGACAGGGTATGCCCTGAACGAAGCAATCGAAACGAGGTTTGAGCGATGCATCTTGTGGGTCTTCTGGTGATGGTGCTCGGTGGTGCGGCGGTCTGGTACTGGCGCTTCAAGATGGTGCGGGAAGCCGGCAGCGAAGTGATCGACTCGATCGAAAGAATGCGCGGCGCCTACAAGCGCAAGCAGTTCCGCCAGAAGGCGGAAGCGGCACCGCTCGCCTCGATTGCCGATCCGGCCATCGCCGCCGTGGCGTTCTTCCTGGCCCTTGCGGCCGAGAAGCCGCATGCCAAGGACCAGGCGTCGGCCGTCATCCGGACGCGTATGAACGGGATCATCAAACCCCAGGACATGGACGAGGTGATGATCTTCGCCGACTGGGCAACCCGCCACGTCGTAAACCCGCAGGACCCGATCCGACGCTTCCGGGATCTCTGGCTGAACAGGCTCGATATCGCCGAACGTCAGGAATTGATCGCCATTGCCGACGCGGTGGCCGCGGTCGAAGGCGAGCCGACGCCCGAACAGGCCGAAACGCTGCAAACCTTGCGGCGCACCCTGCTGAACTGAAGTCCGGCGCCGACAACATCGTGGCCTGTGCTCAGGCCGCGGCAAGCCCGGCGGAGGTGCGCCCCGTTGCGTGACGAGGCGACAGCACTGTTCCGCCGAGCTGGAAGGTGGCCAAAAGCGCATTGAGCGCCTGGGATTGCAAGGCGAGGTTGGCGCTCGCGGCCGATGTCTGCTCCACCATCGCGGCATTCTGCTGCGTGCCCTGGTCGACCGTACCGACGGCGGCGTTGATCTCCGCAAAGCCGGTCGACTGCTCACGCGAGGAGGATTCGATTTCGCCCATGGTCGCGACGGCGCGCTTGACGACCGTCTCGGAAAGCTCGGCGCTGGCCTTCATCCGCGCGACGATCTGGCCGGCTTCCTCGGCCCGGGCCACGGAGCTTTTCACCGTCGCGGTAAT
The DNA here is from genome assembly GCF_004514425.2 of Shinella sumterensis. GTDB lineage: Bacteria > Pseudomonadota > Alphaproteobacteria > Rhizobiales > Rhizobiaceae > Shinella > Shinella sumterensis. The sequence continues at coordinate 56,384 of NZ_MYFN02000001.1, read as the reverse complement.
CTCGTCGAGGGCCGCGGCCGTTTCCTCCACGGACGCGGCCTGTCTTTCGGTCCGCATGGAAAGATTGGACGCCGCTTCGCTCAGTTCGCCGGCCGACGCATCGATGCTGAAGGCGTTTTCACCAACCTTTCGCAGCGCGGTCCGGAGCGTTGCGACGGAAGCGTTGAAATCGAGGCGCAACTGATCGAGGGCGGGGATGAATGCCTCGTCGATCTCGCAGGTGATCCGGCAAATATTTAGATTATGTAATACAGGTTGTGCTTGCGCGACGCAGTCCCGCAGTTGGGGTGGCACGGCCACCACCCGTATGACGAGGGGCCACGACCCTCAGGATGACTTGATCCATGTAAAGCCGTTGGCTAGGCATGGGCATTCGCTTAAGGTCTCGCCCATGAGCATCCAACTCTTCGATCTGACCGGAAAACGTGCCCTCGTCACAGGCTCCTCGCAAGGCATCGGCCTCGCTCTGGCGCGGGGCCTGAAGGCCGCAGGCGCCGATGTCGTGCTCAACGGCCGTGACGAAGCCAAGCTCGCGGCAGCCGCAGGCGAGATCGGTGCAAGCCACAGGCTCGCCTTCGATGTCACGGATCACGCAGCCGTGCGCGCCTCGATCGATGCCTTCGAGGCGAAGGTCGGCGCAATCGACATCCTCGTCAACAATGCCGGCATGCAGCACCGCGCGCCGCTGGAGGACTTTCCCACCGACGCCTTCGAGCGGCTGCTGAAGACCAATATCGCCAGCGTCTTCAATGTCGGACAGGCTGTCGCCCGCCACATGATCGCGCGCGGCACGGGCAAGATCATCAACATCGCGAGCGTCCAGACCGCGCTCGCGCGCCCCGGCATCGCGCCCTATACGGCCACCAAGGGGGCCGTCGGCAATCTCACCAAGGGCATGGCGACGGACTGGGCGCGATACGGTCTGCAATGCAACGCCATAGCGCCCGGCTATTTCGAGACGCCGCTGAATGCGGCCCTCGTCGCCGACGAGACCTTTTCCACCTGGCTGGAAAAGCGCACGCCGGCGGGGCGCTGGGGCAAGGTCGAGGAACTCGTCGGCGCCTGCATCTTCCTCGCCTCCAACGCTTCCTCTTTCGTGAATGGACACACGCTCTATGTCGATGGCGGCATCACGGCCTCGCTCTGAAACGCCCCGGCGCATCGTCCTCATGGGCGTCGCCGGGTCGGGAAAATCCGCCGTCGGGGCGGCGCTCGCCGCACGTCTCGGCGCCCGCTATCTCGATGGCGACGACCTGCATCCGCAGGCGAATATCGAAAAGATGAGCCGCGGCGAGCCGCTTACGGACGAGGACCGATGGCCATGGCTCACCCTTGTGGGCCGAAAACTGGCAAAGCCGGAGAGCATCCTGATCATCGGCTGCTCGGCGCTGAAACGTCGTTATCGCGACCACATCCGCGCAGAGGCCGGCGCACCCGTGACGTTCGTGCACCTTGCCGGCAGCCGCGAGCTGATCACTAGGCGCATGGGCGCCCGCGCCGGGCATTTCATGCCGACGAGCCTCATCGACAGCCAGTTTTCGGCGCTCGAGCCGCCGGAGGCCGATGAAAGCGCCGTCACCGTGGACATCGATGCACCGCTGGACGTGCTGGTCGGAACCATCGCCACGAGACTTGAAGAGACCACCCGGGATGATGCCGGGAACGCGTGACGATCCCGCGCGCCGCCAATGTGGTCGGTCGCACGGGATCGTCGATCTCATCAGGCGCCGTTCAGATAGGGCGCGATGAGGCTGAGATCGGCCTCGCCCAGACGGTCGTTGGCAGTGTTTCTCTGGTGCCAGTAGGGATATTGCAGCCACGGCTGGCTGACCTGGTCGAGACGACGACGTTCCTCGTCGCTCAGCTTCAGCTCCGCGGCGGCGAGATTGTCCTTGAACTGTGCCTCGGTGCGCCCGCCGATGATGACGGATGTCACGCCCTTGCGGCCAAGCAGCCAGGCGAGCGCCACCTGTGCGGCCGAGACACCACGCTCTCCGGCAATGGCCACCAGCGTCTCCACGATGGACCAGAGGCGGTTTTCATCGCGGATCGGCGGCTCCGTCCAGCCGGCAAACTGGCGCGTGCCTTCCGGCGCACCCTGATCGCGGCGATGCTTGCCGGACAGAAGGCCGCCGGCGAGCGGGCTCCAGACGAGGATGCCGAGGCCCTGGTCGATGCTGATGGGAACAAGCTCGTTTTCAGCGTCGCGGCTCTCCAGCGTATAGTGGATCTGCTGGCTCACGAACCGCTGGAGCCTGTCGCGCTCCGACACGCCGAGCGCCTTCATGATGTGCCAGCCGGAGAAGTTCGAGCAGCCGATATAGCGCACCTTGCCCTGACGCACGAGCGTATCGAGCGCTTCCATGGTCTCTTCCAGCGGGGTGAGGCCATCCCATTCGTGCACCTGGTAGAGATCGATCACGTCGGTCTTCATCCGCTTCAGGCTTGCCTCGCAGGCGGCGATGAGGTGCTGGCGCGACAGACCGCGGTCATTCGGGCCGTCGCCCATCGGAAAGCGGGCCTTTGTAGCGATCAGGACGCCGCTTCGGCGCGGGCCGCCGAGGATTTCGCCGAGAATTTCCTCACACACGCCCTGCGAATAGGCATCCGCCGTATCGATGAGGTTCACCCCGGCATCGACGCAGAGGTCGACGAGGCGGCGCGCATCGGCGACGCCAAGATCGCCCACCGTCTTCGCCCAGCCCACGCCCCCGAAGGTCATGGTGCCCATGGTGATTGCCGAAACCTTGAGGCCGGAGCGGCCAAGCTGCCGATATTCCATTCGCCTTCTCCCTTCAGATTGCAGAGCCTGCGCCGCACACGGTGAGCCGGGTGCGGCGCAGGCCGTGTTTCAGAACCGCGTCATTTCGCGCTGATCATATCGCGCCAGAGGTCGATGCCGCCTTCCGTGGCGTGGGTATCGATTTCTTTCAGCTCTTCCTCGCTGAAGGCGAGATTTTGCAACGCATCAAGCGAATCGTCGAGCTGGGCGACGTTTCGCGCGCCAATCAGCGTGGACGTCACGCGCGGATCCCGCAGCACCCAGGCGATCGCCATCTGGGCGAGCGACTGGCCGCGGCGCTTGGCGATCTCGTTCAGCGCGCGCACGCGGGCAAGGTTGCCTTCGCTCAGCAGGGCCTCGTCGAACGAGCCTGCGCGGGCAGCGCGCGCGTCCTGCGGAACGCCGTTGAGATATTTGGACGTGAGCAGACCCTGCGCGAGCGGCGAGAATGCGATGCAGCCGACGCCGAGTTCGCCCAGCGTGTCGAGCAGGCCGTCCTCGATCCAGCGGTTGAGCATGGAATAGGACGGCTGATGGATCAGCAGGGGCACGCCTTCGGCACGCAGGATGCGCTCGGCCGCGCGGGTGCGCTCCGGCCCATAGGAGGACAGGCCGACATAGAGCGCCTTGCCCTGCCGCACCATGTGGATCAACGCGCCCATCGTCTCCTCGAGCGGCACATCCTCCGTCGGACGGTGGGAGTAGAAGATATCGACATAGTCGAGACCCATGCGCTGCAGGCTCTGGTCCAGGGACGCGAGCAAGTGCTTGCGCGAGCCGCCGCGGCCATAGGGCCCGTCCCACATCTCCCAGCCCGCCTTCGACGAGATGACGAGCTCGTCACGGTGATGGAGAAAATCCTTCTTCAGGATGACGCCGAAATTCTCTTCCGCGGAACCGGGCGGCGGGCCGTAATTGTTGGCGAGGTCGAAATGCGTGACACCACGGTCGAAAGCGCGGCGCACGACGCTTCGACCGGTCTCGAAGAGATCGATGCCACCAAAATTGTGCCAGAGGCCGAGCGAAATCGGCGGCAGGCGGAGACCGGCGTTTCCGCTGCGGCGATAATCGGTGCCGTCGTAACGGTTGGGATTGGCGAGATACATGCTGTCTCCTTTGTATTTCAGCCGGGCGGGACCGGGCTCCGGCAGTCCGGCATCAGGGGTACGCCGTCGCGATCATTGCATCAATGACCAATCGCTCAACGGATCATTGAGCCAGGCTCAACGATGGCGCGGTTGCACTTCGCGGATGGTCTGGATCAGCGCCTGCAAACCGTAGGGCACCTGCCGCCGGCTGGAATAGTAGAAGGCCAGCGGCGGCCCGAGCGACGACCAGTCCGGCACCGCACGCTCCAGCCGACCGGCCCGCAGATACGGTTCGGCCACCTTCTCCAGGCAATAGGCGATGCCGATGCCCGATAGCGCCGCCGACACCGAGACATCCGTCGAGCCCGATATCAGCGCACCGGGCACATCGATCTGCCGCTTGTCCTCGCCGCGCTCGAATTCCCAGTGATAGATCTGCCCACGCCCCGTGCGGATACGGATGCAATTGTGCGACAGCAGGTCCTCGGGCTTGGTGGGCCGTCCCGAGCGGGCGAGATAGGCGGGCGAGGCGACAGCCACCCAGTTCAGCGCCTCCGTCACCGGCACGGCGATCATGTCCTCGGGAATGGTGCCGGCGTAGCGCAGACCCGCATCGAAGCCCTCCGCCGTCACGTCCACGAAGTAGTCGTTGGAGGCGATTTCCAGTTCGATATTCGGATAGCGCTCGCGAAACAGCGGCAGCACCGGCGTGAGCAGCAGGTCGACGGCATCGCGCAGCACATTGATGCGCACGCTGCCCGCGATACCGCTGAAGCGACCCTGCAACTCCTCCAGCCCGCTCGCGATGAGATCGAGACCGGCCGAGACCTTCTCGGCCAGTGCGGATCCCGCCGCCGTGGGGGAAACGCTTCGGCTCGTCCTGTTCAAGAGCCGCACGCCGAGCCTCGCCTCCAGCGCCTTCATGCGGTGGCTGAGGGCGGACACGGAGATTTCAAGCTGGTCGGCGGCCTTGCGGAAACTGCGGGCGCGAACGATCTGGAGGAACACCGCCAGATCGGATAGCTCGTTGCGATTGGAAACCATGCTCACCGTCACCCCCTCGCCCCGTCATAAATCGCGCGACGGAGCGCGTCAAAGCGCGGTCAGACCTTGTTGACGCTCGCCGCGTAGATTTCCTCGATCGTCTTCCCGAGGCTCGCATTGAACGCCGCGTCGTCCATCGTCGCGCGCAGGTCCTCCGTGAGCGCGCGGGAGAAGCTGGCGATCATGCCGTGGTTGCGGCTGAGCTTTTCGCAGGCATCCGCGCGGCTGTAACCACCCGACAGCGCCACGACGCGCGCGACGGCCTTGTGCTCGACCAGCGGCTTGTAAAAATCCGCCTGGGTCGGAAGGGTGAGCTTGAGGAAAACCCGCGTGCCGGCCGGCAACGCATCCAGCTCGCGGGCGAGTTCGTCGCGCAGGCGCGCTTCCGCCTCCTGCTTGCTGGGGCTGCCGATGGAGACTTCCGGCTCGATGATCGGGACGAGGCCGTGGTCAAGGATCTGGCGGCCGATCTCGAACTGCTGGCGCACGACCGCGCCGACACCGGCCTTGTCGTCCTTGGCGATGACCGAGCGCATCTTGGTGCCGAATATGCCCTTGGCGGTCGCGCGCTTGAGCAGCGCGTCGAGATCGGGCATCGGCTTCAGCACCTGTGCGCCGTTTTCTTCTGCCGCTAGGCCCTTGTCGACCTTCAGGAACGGCACGACGCCGCGGTCTTCCCAGAGATAGGTCGGCACGGACTTGCCGCCCGCCTCGCCATCCATCGTCTTTTCGAACAGGATCGCCCCAATCACCCGGTCGCCGGAGAAGGCCGGCGCGGTCATGATGCGCACCCGCATCTCATGCATCAGGCGGAACATCGCCTCATCGCCGTCATAGTCGGTCTCGGCAATGCCGTAGAGCTTCAGCGCACCGGGCGTCGAACCGCCGCTCTGGTCGAGCGCGGCGATAAATCCGGGCTTGTCTTCCATCTGCGACATCATTTTCGGATCGGTCATCTCGCCTCCTCCTGTTTTACCGGCTTCGCTCCGGCCGGGCCTGTTTCTGACTGTGAACATAGACCAGAACGGACGTAATCCAACCGGTACCCGGTCGCTTTTTCAATACGCCGCGCGACTGGCGAACCGTGTCCGCCAAAACGCCGCGGGGTTGCGGGGTGTCCGGCAAGAATCCACCTTGACGGACATTCGCAGGCGTCGCACACTCTCTTCGACCGTCCCCTTGCCCGCTCCGGCCATGCCGCAAGGCCACGGTCACGGCCAGGCGCATCTGCCCCGCCACATGGGGATGCGAGCCGATCCTCCTCCTGACAAGGACGTCAGACAATCAACCCGCAACCGTCGATGTCGTGCGCCGCGCAAAGGCGCGCGTCTTGCCTGTTGCGGTCCATCTTGCGCAGCCGGAGCACCGCTCCGGGTGCCCCATGCGCTTGTCTCGCGCGGAAAGGACCCATCATGACCGTCTCTGCCAGAATCGTTCCCGATCTGCTCGCCGATCTCGGCAGCCTCACCATTGCGCAGGTGCAGGCAGCCTTCGCGGCCGGCACGCTGACTTCCGAAGACCTCGTGCGCGCCTCGCTCGCCCAGGTCGAGAAGCTGAACGGCAAATACAATGCCATTATCTTCTCGTGCGACGACGCCCTTGAGCAGGCCCGCGAGATCGACCGCCGCCGGGCGGCCGGCGAAGCGCTCGGGCCGCTGGCCGGCATCCCCGTCGTCATCAAGGATACGGTCGACATGGTGGGCTATCCGACCACGGCAGGCTGGCGCCTGCTCTATTCGGGCACCGGCGGCGTCGATCTCTTCCCCGAGCGGGATGCCCCGGTGGCGGCGCGCATGAAGGCCGCGGGCGCCGTGATCCTCGGCAAGACGAATGTGCCGATCCTGAGCTGGACCGGCACCCACGCCAATGACAGCTGGGCGGGACCGACGATCAACGTCGCCATCGAGGACCGCGCGCCGGGCGGCTCCAGCGCGGGCACGGCAAGTGCCGTCGCCGCGCATATGTGCCTTGTCGGCCTTGCCGAGGAAACCGGCGGCTCGATCCAGAACCCCGCCTCCGCACAGGGTCTCGTCGGCATCAAGCCGACCATCGGCATGGTGCCGAATGCCGGCGTCGTTCCGCTTTCGAGCAATCGCGATGTCGTCGGGCCGATCGCCCGCACGGTCGCAGACGCCGCCCTCTGCCTCGACGCTATCGCCGGCTTCACCTGCGAGGACCCCAAGACGCTCGCATCCATCGGTCACATTCCGCCGGGCGGCTTTGCCGCCAATCTCTCGCGCGACGCCCTCAAGGGCAAGCGGATCGGCCTTTACGGTCCGGGTTGGCGCAAGGATACGCTTTCCGACGAGACGGCGGCACTTTACGAGCGCGCCAAGGGCGAACTGGCCGCCGCCGGCGCCATCCTCGTCGACGATCCCTTTGCCGGCACGGATTTCAACACCCACCGGCAGATCACGCCCGGCACGCCGTTCTTCGACGGGCGCGGACTGGAATCCCTGCCCTACGACATCACCTGCTATCTGCGCCGCCTCGGTCCCGAGGCGGCTCTGAAGAGCTGGGAGGAGTTTGCCGCTGCGACGAGCGCGGAAAATCCGCTCGCCCCCGGCGCGATCCTCGGCTACCTCAACGAGTTGCCGGACTTCCTGGAAGCCGTGAAGGCGCCGGCCGTGCCGCCGGCCATGCCGGAATTCGCGGCCCTCAAGGAAACCTATCTCAGGCTGCTCGATACGGTGTTCGCGCACCACCAGCTCGACGCGCTCGCCTATCCGCAGATGCTCGGCGAACTGCCCGGCCTGCATTCCGGCGATGCGATCAAGGAAACCACGGTGGGTGAGCTCAACATTGCCGGCATTCCAGGCATCACCGTGCCCGCCGGATACTATGCTTCGGGCGCGCCGTTCGAACTCATCTTCCTCGCGCGGCAGTGGGATGACGCCAAGATCATCAACTTCGCCTATGCCTATGAGCAGGCCACGCTGCATCGCAAGCCGGCGGTCTGACCGCTGCGCTAAAGCCGGGCCGGCATGGCGTGCCGGCCCGGTTCGTCTCGAACGGTCGTGTGACGGCACGGCGACGCTCACTCTTATGCGCGGCGTGGCAATGTCGCCCTTGCCAGATTGCCGGCGGCCTGACATGATCCGGGCTATTGGTATTTCAGGATCCTTGAGCGGGGTGGCTCTCGACCGGCAACGGGCGGGAGCTTTTTTGTTTTGGCGGTAGGCATGCGAAATGATGATTGGCGCGTTGGCGTCCTTTTTTCGGAAACCGGGGTGACCGGCGCGGTGGAGCGCACACAGCGCGCCGCGACATTCCTCGCGATAGACGAGATCAATCGCGCCGGCGGGGTGCGGGGGCGGCCCATCGTGCCGATCGCCTACAACCCCGCGTCCATCCCCGCGAACTATCGCGACATGGCCTTGAAGCTCGTCGACCAGGACCGGGTCGACGTCGTCTTCGGCTGCCACATGTCCAGCACACGCAAGGCCGCACTGCCGGTGATCGAGGCGCGCGGCGCGCTTCTGTTCTATCCCACCCTCTACGAGGGCTTCGAATATTCGCGCAACTGCATCTATACGGGCGCGGCGCCGAACCAGAATTCCGTGCAGCTCGTCCAGTTCCTCACGCAGAACTACGGCAACCGGGTGTTTCTCGTCGGCTCGAACTACGTCTATCCCTATGAATCGAACCGCACCATCGCCGATCTCTTCCTGCGCGGCGGCGGCCAGGTGGTGGACGAGATGTATGTTCCACTCGCCCTTGATGACGCCAGCATCGCAACGATCATCGAGCGCATCCGTCGCACGAAGCCCGACGTCATCTATTCCACGGTCGTGGGAGACGGCATCGTTCCCTTCTTCAAGGCCTTCAAAGCGGCGGGCTTCGATTCCAAACACATGCCTATCGCCAGCCAATCGACCAGCGAGGCCGACTTCCGGCAGCTGGCGCCCAGCGTCGCCGAGGGTCACGTCACCGCAGCGCCGTTCTTCTCCACGATCAACCGCCCCCAGGCGCGGGAATTCGTCGCAAGCTACCACAAGGCATTCGGTGACGACGTCCTTCCGACCGCACCGGCCGAGGCGGCCTATTTCCAGGTCCACCTCTTCGCCCAGGCCCTCGAACGGACAGGCAGCATGGCGCTCGGTGATCTGCTGCCGGCCCTTGCGGGCGTCGAATACGATGCACCGCAGGGGCTGGTGAAGATAGACGGCGCCACCAATCACACCCATCTGTGGCCGCGGGTGGCGAAGGTGAACGCAAACGGCGAATACGACATCGTCTACGATCCCTCCGTCCGCGTCGCGCCCGATCCGTTCATGCTGGAATACAGACCGGAGTCGGCGATGTCGGCGACCCGCGATGCCGTCGGTCTTTAGGAGGCAGGATGTCATTTGCGCTTCTACGAGATCTCCGGGACCTCAAGGTGCTCGTGCTCCATCCCAACAACGCCGAGGGCCAGTCGCTGACCGAGCATCTAAGGCGTATCGGCTGCACTCCCACCCAGATCTGGCCCGTTCCACCGGAGCTGCCCCTCGGCACCGACGTGGTCTTCCTGGCGATCGAGGACGACGCCCGTCCCGAGATCGAGCGGTTCATCAAGAACCAGCCCAAACCCGGCCCGACCATGCTGGCGATCGTCGGTTACGAGAACCCGTCGACACTCCAGATCGTGCTGGAAAGCGGAGCCCAGGCCGTGGTCGAGCGGCCGATAAAACCTTTCGGCCTGCTGACCAATCTCGCCATTGCCAGAAACCTCTGGCTGGAGCAGCAGCGCCTCCTCAAGGAGGCACGCAAGTACCGCAGGAAAGCCATGGGCGACCAGCAGCTCGCCCGCGCCAAGGCCATTCTCATGGCCCACAATGGGGCGACGGAAAACGAAGCATATCAAGATCTTAGGCGACAGGCGATGGAGCGCCGCGTTTCCATCGAGGAGGTGGCGAAGTCCATCGTTCTATCCGAGGAGCACTTGCGCGCCTCTCCGAAACGTGCTTAGTTCGTCCCTGTCCTGAGGGACACAATATATCCATGGGTCCCCGTGCAACGTCATGGCCATTCATGGAAGCGGCACAGAGGAAAGTGCCAACGGCAAGGTAGCCCGCAGGTTCGAAGGAGCCTCGCGGGTTTTTTTATTGTCGCCTGACAAGGTCGTCAGTCCCACCAAAGCGAAAATCAGCGCCGGAATGCCGTTCTACGGCGTTCGGAGGCGTCGCGGCATGCAACGTTCATCAACAAGGGGAACACAATGTTGAACAGACGCAATTTCCTGAAGACCACAGCGGCCGCATCGGTCGTCCTTTCGGCGCCGACGCTCATCGGCCGCGCCTTTGCTGCCGACCCGATCCGCGTCGGCGCACTTTACTCCCAGACCGGCGGTTTGTCGGTCGTCGAAAAGCTTCTTGCCAATGCAGTGCAGATGGCCGCAAGCGAGATCAACGCCACAGGCGGCGTGCTCGGCCGGCCAATCGAGGTCGTCGTGGAAGACGGCGCCTCCGATCCGAAGACCTTCAGCGAGAAGGCCTCGTCCCTCATCCTCAAGAACAAGATCGATACCGTGTTCGGCTGCCACACCTCGGCGAGCCGCAAGGCCGTCTTGCCGATCTTCGAGCGCCGCAACGCCACGCTGTTCTACCAGACCCACTACGAAGGCTTCGAGTGCTCGCGAAACGTGGTCTATTCCGGCGCGGTGCCCAACCAGCAGCTCGGCAAGTACATTCCCTGGATCGTGGAGACGCTCGGCAAGAAGAAGTTCTTCATCGTCGGCTCGAACTACGTCTATCCGCGCGAGATGGCGAAGGTCTCCAAGAAGCTCATCGAGGCCAGCGGCGCCGAATGGGTGGCGGACGAGTATCTGGAACTCGGCCATTCCGAATGGGCGGTCATGGTCAACAAGATCAAGGAATCGGGCGCCGACGTCGTGCTCTCCAACGTGGTCGGCGACAGCATCATCGCCTTCTATCGCGAGTTCAAGAACCAGGGTCTTTCCCATGAGACCATCCCGATCTGCGCGACGGTGACCTCGGAAATCGAGATCGCCGCGATGGGCGCGGAATATGCGGCCGGCAGCTACATGTCGGTGCCTTACTTCATGTCGATCGATACGCCTGCGAACCGCACCTTCATCGACAATTTCCGCAAGTTCACCAACGATCCGAAGGCCGTTACCTATCACTCGCTCGAAGCGGCCTACTTCCAGGTCTTCCTCTGGAAACAGGCGGTCGAGAAGGCTGGCAATCTGGATCCGCAGGGTGTGCGCGACGCCATTCGCGGCCAGAGCTACGATGCGCCCGGCGGCAAGGTGACGATCGACGCCGACAATCTGCATTGCTGGATGACGCCGCGCATCGGCCAGTGGCAGGCCGACGGCCAGAGCAAGATCGTCCGCGAGGAGCCGGCCCCGGTGAAGCCGCTGCCCTATTCCGCTTATGGCGAGACCGAAGACAACCTGTTCTGCACCGCCAAGGGCCTCGATCAGGCAAAGCTCAAGGGCTAAGGCGGCGAACAGCGCCCGCCGGGTCCTTGCGGCCCGGCGGCTTTCGCTGACCGGAAGGAACAGCTCAATGTTTGATGTGATTTTCATTGGCCTCAGCCTCAGCTCGATCCTGCTGCTGGTGGCGCTGGGGCTTGCCATCACCTATGGCGCCATGGGCGTCATCAACATGGCGCATGGCGAAATGGTGATGATCGGCGCCTATGTCGCCGTGCTGTCGAGCATCTGGCTCGGCGCCAATTTCCTGCTCGCCATCCCCATCGCCTTCGTGGTGACCGCCCTGCTCGGGCTTCTCATCGAGCGCCTCGTGGTGCGTCGCCTCTATGGCCGCCTTCTCGATACGCTTCTGGCCACCTGGGGGATTTCCATCCTCATCCAGCAGGCCGTGCGTCTCGAATTCGGCCTCACCTTCTTCGGCATCCATATCGACGGGCTCGGCCCTGGTCTTCAGAACGTGACCGTGCCGGCCTATCTGCAGGGTACGGTCTCCGTCGCCGGGCTGGAATTCAACGGCTACCGCGCCTTCATCATCGGCGTGACGCTCGCGCTGACGGCGCTGACCTGGCTCATCCTCTACCGCACATCGGCCGGCGTGCAGGTGCGCGCGATCATCCGCAATCCGAAGATGGCCGCCGCCTGCGGCATCGACGTCAAGCGCGTCAACGCGCTGACCTTCGCCTTCGGTTCGGGGCTCGCAGGCGTTGCCGGCGTCATGATGTCGGGCTTCAAGACCGTGTTTCCCGATATGGGCGCGACCATGGTGGTCGATGGCTTCATGGTCGTCGTCACCGGCGGCGTCGGCAGCATTTTCGGCACGATCCTGTCCTCGGGCCTTCTCGGTGAGATCAATGCGCTCGTCGCAATCGGCACGAACGACATCATCGCGCGCGCGGTGGTTTTCGCGGTCGTGATCGGCGTGATCCTGTTCAGGCCCAACGGGCTCTTCTCATACAAAGGACGCTGACCCCATGGCGCTCGAACGCAAGATCCAGCTCGCGGCCTATGGACTGTTCATTGCCGCGCTCTTCCTCGCTCCGGCTTTCGGCGACGAGTTCTGGCTGAACCGCATCGCGAAATATCTCGTCTACGGCATGCTCGGGGTCGCCATCGCCCTGACATGGGGCTATGCCGGCATTCTCAACCTGGGACAGGGCCTGTTCTTCGGCATGGGGGCCTATATGCTCGCCATGTCGCTGAAGCTTTCCAGTCCCACAAGCCTGGCGCAGGGCTCGGACACGCCAGTGCCGGATTTCATGCTGTGGAACGCAGAGCCCGGAGCGCCGACGGACCTGTGCTGCATCAACAAGGGATCCGTCCTCTGGTTGCCTTTCCAGCACCAGTGGTTCGGCCTTGCCATGGGTATCGTCCTGCCGGTCGTCATCGCAGGCGTGCTCGGCGCCATCATCTTCCGCAAACGCATCTCCGGCGTCTTCGTGTCGATCATCACATTGGCGCTCGTGCTTCTCGTGCGGCTCGTCCTGGTCGACGCGCAACCCATAACCAACGGCTTCAACGGCCTGACGGACCTCGGCTGGCTGACGATCGGCGGCATCGAGTTCGATCCCTACAGCCGGGCCACCTACTATCTTTGCGCGGCATCGCTTTCGCTCACTCTGATTGCCGCACGGCTGCTGGCCGACACACGGGCGAGCCTTATCCTCCAGGCGATCCGCGACGACCAGCTGCGCGCCCGCTACCTCGGTTTCGACGTGCCCGTCTACCAGACGTTCTTCTTCGTCGTGTCGGCGGCCATCGCCGGATATGCCGGCATGCTCTACGTGGTCGTCACCGAATTCGCCTCGCCGACCTTCATGGACCTCTCCTTCTCGGTGACGATGGTGGTGTGGGCGGCCGTCGGCGGGCGCTCGTCGCTGCTCGGCGCCTGCATCGGCGCCATCCTGATCAACATGATCGAAGCGCAAGTCAGCGAGACCGAGGCGCTTGTCGAAGCGTGGAAGGCGATTATCGGGCTCATCTTCGTGCTCGTCGTGCTCTTCATGCCGCGCGGCCTGGGCGGGCTCGCCCATTCGCTTGTCGCCCGCTTCCAACGGGATGAACAGCCTTCGGTCTCCGCGACCGCGGGTGCCGCACGATCGGAGACCGCGTGACATGAACCAGGCACTCGCACTCAACGGTCTGAGCGTTGCCTTCGGCGGCTTCAAGGCGATCAAGAATGTCAGCCTGAGCGTCGCGAGCGGCGAGCTCAGGGTCCTCCTCGGCGCCAATGGCGCGGGCAAGACCACGCTGATGGATCTCATCAGCGGCAAGATCCGCAGCACCGACGGCAGCGTGCGCGTCTTCGGCCATGACATCACGAACTGGCCGGAGCACCGCATCGCCCGAGCCGGCATCGGCCGAAAGTTCCAGATACCCAGCGTGTTTCGCGATCTCACCGTCGAGCAGAACATTCAGGTGGCCTGCTGCAACAAGCATCCGTCTGTTTTCGCAAATCTTCGCTTCGGTGTTTCGGCCGAGCAGCGGCGTCGCATCGCCGAGATACTGGACCTGACAGGCCTGGTTGCGGTCGCGCGCAAGACGGCGGCGTTCCTCAGCCACGGGCAAACCCAATGGCTGGAGCTCGGCATGCTGATGGCGCAGGACCCGAAGGTCATTCTGCTCGATGAGCCGACGGCCGGCATGACCCATGCCGAGACGTCCAAGACCGCCGATATCATCAACCGCCTCAAGGGTCGCCACACCCTGCTCGTCGTCGAGCATGACATGGGGTTCGTGCGTGAAATCGCCCAGCACATTACCGTCCTGCATCTCGGCGAGGTGCTGGCGGAAGGCAGCGTGGCGGAGATCGAGACCGATGCGCGGGTGCGCGCGGCCTATCTCGGTTCGAAGGGAATATCCTGATGCTCTCGATCAAGAACCTGAACAGCTATTACGGCCGCAGTCATGTTCTGCAAGGCATATCGCTGGAAGTGCCCGCCGGCAGGATTACAAGCGTTCTCGGTCGAAACGGCACCGGCAAGACGACGTTCCTCAAGACCCTGATGGCACTGACGGACCGCAGCACCGGCGCCTTGGTGCTGGATGGCCAGGATATCTCATCTGCGCAGACCCACCAACGCGCGCGCGCCGGCATCGCCTATGTGCCGCAGGGCCGCGAGATCATTCCCGATTTCACCGTGCGGGAAAACATCCTCATGGGCTCGTTCGCACGTGCCGACCGCAAGCATGTCGTGCCTGAACTGGTCGGGGAGCTCTTTCCCTATCTGGTCGAGAATTTCGACCGTCAGGGCGGCCTCCTGTCGGGCGGGCAGCAGCAGCAGCTGGCCATTGCAAGGGCGCTCGCCACAGGCCCCAAGCTTCTGCTGCTCGACGAGCCCAACGAAGGCATCCAGCCCTCCATCGTCGAGGAAATCGAGCGTGCCATCGTGCGTCTCAACCGTGAACTCGGCATGACCGTGATCCTCGTGGAGCAGAACATCGCCTTTGCGCGCGAGGCCTCGGATCATTTCGCCATGATGGAAAAGGGCAGCATCGTCGCGCAAGGCCCGGTTTCCGCGCTGACGGATGACCTCGTGCATCGCCATATGACGGTTTAGTCCGTGCGGAAAGCAGGGAGGGCCGGAGACAGGGCGGGCCGAGAGAGCCGGCCCGCCGCTCCACGCGACGAGGGGGCGAAACCGCCCCCTCCCCCTGCTTTTCCGTTCCCTTACTTCTTGCCGCCCCAGCGCTCGGGATAGCCCGGCAGATCCTGGCAGCCGCACAGGCTGTAGTGCAGCGGCGGCATCCGCTCGTCGACATAGTCGGCCAGCACGTCCTGCGTGATCGCCGGCTGCGGAAGCACCCATTCGGGTCCGGGCACCTGCTTGCCGTCAAGCACATCCAGCGCGGCGATAACGGCCGTGCGCCACTGATAAGTCGGATAGGATGGGCCGATAGCCGTCAGCTTGTCCGACTGCCACTTGCGCAGGAAGTCCTGCTGGTCCTCGCCGCTGATGACGGGATAGGGCAGGCCCGCATCCTCGAAGGCTTCCAGCGCAGCCGTCGCCGTATCCCCGGCATCCATCCACACCGCGTCGATCTTGACCCCGCGATTGATGTAGTCTTCCACGACGGACTTTGTCTTCGCCCGGTCGCTGCCGGTAAATTCAGAGCCGATCACGTTGATGCCGGCTTCATCGAAGATGTTCTTCGCCGCCGAGTAGCGCGTCTCCAGCACGTCGACGCCGGGCATGATGCGCAACGCCAGCACGTTGTCGCCCTTCTTCAGCTTGCCGGCTATGAACTCGCCCGACGTAATCCCGAAGCCGTAGCCGCCGACCGGATGGATATAGGTGACCGGGCAGGACGTGTTGACGCCGCGGTCGAAGACGATGACCGGGAGCTTGTCGCAGGCCGCCTCGACAGCCGGGGTAAGCGCCGCCGTCGTGTTCGGCGACACGATCAGCGCATCGCACTTGCCGCCGCTGACCAGCGCCTCGATATCGGAAATCTGCTTGTCGTCCTTGCCTTCCGCGTCAACGACGATCAGTTCCTTGAGGCGATCCTTGTGCAGGTCAGCCTCGGCATTGAGGTTGTTGAGGCCCACCACGCGCCATGGGTTGAAGACGCCGGCATTGGAGAAGCAGAGCGTGACCTGACCGTCCTTCTTGTACTTCACCGTATCGACCATTCCCTCGCCGAGATGCTGCGCCCAGGGCTGGCCTTCCGGGCCCTGAGGCGTCATCGCCAACTGCTCGCGCTGCTTCTTGAACTCGGCTGGATCGTTGAAATCCTGCGCCAGCGCCTGGCTGGCGAATGTGAGCGCCACCGTGGTCGCCATAAGTGTCCTGAATGTCATGTCTTCCTCCTCCAGAATGCCGGCTTTGCCGGCGGTTGATGTCGAGTTCCCCCTAGGCCCTCCGGCGGCCACGCCAGACGGTTGCGCCCACGGCGGCAATCAGGATCGCGCCCTGGATGCTGTCGCGCAGCGCCTGCGGCAGGCCGAGCAGATTGAGCAGGGTGAAAAGGGCAAAGAGGCTGAGGGCGCCGAACACCGCGCTCCACACCGAGCCCCGCCCGCCGAGCAGCTGCGCGCCGCCGATGACGCAGGCGGCAATGGCCTGCAGTTCCAGTCCCTCTCCGGCATTCACCGAAACGCCGGAGAAGCCGCCAAGCAGGATGCCCGCCGTCACCGCCGACACGGCCGAGACGACAAAAGCGAGGATGCGCGTGGCGGCGACCGGCGTGCCGGCCAGTTCCGCCGCGCGCGGGTTGTCGCCGACCACAAGAGCGCGCTTGCCATAGACCGTACCGTTCAGCCCCCACCAGGCGATCGCGACGAAGCCCAAGAGGACGATCACCGCCAGTGGAAGCGTGCCAACGAACGGCACGTCGCGCAGCACGAGCCGACCAAGATTGCGAAAGTTCTCGGGAAGGTCGCCGCGCGCCGCCCCCCCCGACCAGGCAAGCGCCAGACCGTTGACGGACAGCATGGCACCGAGCGTCGCGATGATCGATGGCACCTTGAGAAAGGCGACGACGAGGCCGTTTACCAGACCGACGGCGATACCCATGACATAGAGTGCGCCGATCACGGCCCAGGTCGTCTCCGGATCACCGTTGATGAGGATCGATGCCGCCAGAACAACGAGCGTCGCGACGGCGCCCATGGACAAGTCGAAGCCGCCGGTCAGGATGACGTAAAGCTGGCCGCAGGCGAGAATGACGAGCGGTGCCGCGCGGCGCAGGAAGTTCATGAACAGCCCCGGCTCCAGATAGTTCGGCTGGATGAAGGCGATGGCGGCATAGAGCACGACGAAGATCACGAGGCCGGCATTGAGCGCGATGCGCGCGGGGCGGCGGGGAAGCGCAGAGGCCTGCGGCGCGGTGGTCATGCGACATGCCCCTTCGTGCGGACGGCGTGGACGGCGACGGCTGCGATCACGATGGCGCCGCGCAGCACCTGTTTCAGGAAGGCATCGATGCCCAGCATGTTGAAGCCCGCATCTAGGCTGGCAAAGAGCAGCACGCCGGCAAGCGTGCCCGCCACCCCGCCCTTGCCGCCGGCCAGGATCGTGCCGCCGATGACCGTGACGGCGATGGATTCGAGATCGTAGATGCCGTCGCGGCCGATCCAGGGCGTGCCCGATTGCAGGCGCGCGGCAAGATAGAGCCCCGACGCACCGGCGAAGAGGCTGGCCACGACATGGGCGGACAGGATCACCTGCTCGGTGCGAATACCGGCAAGCCGCGCGCCGTCCGGATTGCCGCCGACGGCATAGATGCGCGCGCCGAACAGGGTGCGGTCCAGCACGAAGGCGGCGGCCAGCGACAGCGCGGCGAGAAGCACGAGCGAATAGGGCACCCCTAGTAGCCCACCATAGGCCAGGACCTGGAACTCGCGCGCAACCGCCCCCTGCAACATGCCGAAAGATGCCGCCAGAACGCCCTGGATGACGAGCCCCGTGCCGAGCGTGGCGATCAGCGGATTGATCCCGCCATATGCGACCAGCGCGCCGTTGATCAGGCCGACCATGAGGCAGAGACCAAGACAAAGCACGATGGCCGGCAGCATC
The DNA here is from genome assembly GCF_004514425.2 of Shinella sumterensis. Classification (GTDB taxonomy): domain Bacteria; phylum Pseudomonadota; class Alphaproteobacteria; order Rhizobiales; family Rhizobiaceae; genus Shinella; species Shinella sumterensis. The sequence goes on along the minus strand of NZ_MYFN02000001.1, from coordinate 38,513 downwards.
ATGGTCGGATCGCCCTGCATGACGTGCGAGGCGAGAACGGCGACGGCGCTGATGAGTGCCGCGACCGAAAGGTCGATCGAGCCGACGAGGATCACAAAGGTCTGCCCGATGGCCACCAGACCCAGCGCCACCATGCGCTGGAAGAGGCCGAGGATGCCCGATGGGCTCAACTGCGCGGTTTCGCCGGTCGACAGCGCGATGATGATGTAGAAGCCGAGAGACAAGCCCGCGAGCAGTACGGAGACCGGCAGGCGCGGCGCACGCGGCGTGATCCTGGTAATATCCGTCGTCATGGGCTTTCCTCCTTTTCCGGCGCACCGCTGGTGCCGAGCGCGAGGTGCATGACGTCCTCCTCCTGCGCGCCACGCGGTACTGTTCCAGCCATTCGGCCGCGATGCATGACGACGATGCGATCAGCGATGCCGATCAGCTCCGGCATATCTGAAGAGACGACGACGATGCCGCGCCCCAGATCGGCGAAGCGGCGCATGGTCTCGTAGATCGCAGCCTTGGCGGCGATGTCGATGCCGCGTGTCGGCTCCACGAAGACCAGCACGTCGGATTCCTGCGCCAGCCAGCGCGCGATGATCGCCTTCTGCTGGTTGCCGCCCGAGAGCGTGCCGATCTCCTGGCCGAAATCCGCCGCGCGCACATCCATGGCACGCAGTTTCTCGTCGATGGCATCGGGCGCCAGACGGCCATGTTCCGGCCGCGTGAAAAGCCCCGCGATGGCGCGCAGGGCAAGAAGCGCGTTGTCGCGCACGGACTGGCGCAGTGCCAGCCCCTCGCCCTTGCGGTCGCCCGGCAGATAGCCGATGCCTGCTGCCGTCGCCTGGCGGGGTGTTCGAAGCGCCAACGGCTGACCACGCAGGAACACCGTTCCGCTCGTTAACGGCGCGTCGCCGACCAGCGCCTGCGCCAGCGCCGCCTTGCCGGAATCCTCCAGTCCTGCCACGCCGACGATCTCGCCTGTGCGCACCTCGAAGGCGATGTCCCGCATGTAGGCATTCGCACCCTCCTCAACCGCAAGCAGCACAGGGCCGGGCGCGGACGATGGCGGGGCTGGGTAGAAATCCTTGAGGTCACGGCCGACCATCGCCCGCACGATCTCGCCGACCGGCGCCTCTCCGGTGCGTCGCGTCCAGATCCTGCGGCCGTCCTTCAGCACGGTGATGCGGTCGGCGATGGCCGTGACCTCGGGCATGCGATGGGAGATATAGACGATGGATACCCCCTCGCCGCGCAGGATGCGCACGAGATTAAGAAGCGTGCGGCTGTCGCGCTCGTCGAGGGCCGCCGTCGGCTCGTCCATGACAAGGATGCGCGCGTCGAGAAGCAGCGCCTTGGCGATTTCGACAAGCTGCTGCACGGCGATGGACAACGAGGAGACGAGCGTTTGCGGATCGACATCCGCGCCAACGCGCGCAAGAAGCCCTGCCGCCCTGTCCCGCATGGCTGCCTTGTCGAGCATGCCGCGTTTGGCGATCTCGCGGCCCATGAAGATGTTTTCCGCCACCGTGCGGTGCGGCAGGAGGCTGAGCTCCTGGTGGATGATGGCGATGCCCGCCTCGGCCGCTTGCCGTGGATGCGTGAAATGCACCGCCCTGCCCGCTAGACGAATCTCGCCCGCATCCGGGCGGTAGCTGCCGCCAAGGATCTTCATCAGCGTGGATTTGCCCGCGCCATTCTCGCCGCAGATCGCATGGACCTCGCCCGGCAGGCACTCGAAATCCACCGCGTCGAGTGCACGCACGCCCGGAAAGGCCTTCCTGATGCCGGTCATGGCGAGGGCGGGTTCGACCGTCATGCCAGCCGCTCTCCCGCCGCCGCCCATTCGCGCCTGACAAAGGCGACGCTTTCGGCAAAGAGGCTGTCGAGGTCATCGAAAAGATCGCGCCAGACGCGTGTGGCACCGGCAAGCTCCGGCAGGGCACGGCCAAAAGATTCCACCGTCAGCCAGCCATCGTAGCGGCAGCGGCGCAGCGCATCGAAATGCGCGGCGAAGGGCACATGGCCGGAGCCCGGGACGCCCCGATCGTTCTCCGAAACATGAAAATGGTTGATCTCATTATGGTAGCGCTCGTAGGTCGCCGGCGGATCCTTTTCCTCGATATTGGCGTGAAACGTGTCGAACATGTAGCCATAATTCGGGTGATTGACGGCGCGGTAGACGGCCGACGCCTGCGCGACGGTCGACATCATGTAGCATTCGAAACGGTTGACCGCTTCGGCCGAAATGCGGACACCCGCCGGTGCCGCATAGTCGGCCAGTGCATGCATCGCCTCCACACAGCGATCGAATTCCTCCGGCGTCGGCCCAAACCCGGTGAAGACACCCACAGGGGAGTGCAGCGGGCCGGCGACAATCTCCCCACCCATGGCTGCGGTGCAGTCGACGATCCAGCGATGGTGATCGCGGGCTTTCGCCCGCACCGACGCGTCTGCGCTGATGGGGTTGGCCTCCGGCGTCGCGACGGCCGCGGCACCGGCGACGAGGCCGATATCGGCAAGAAGCCGGCCGACCGCCGCATAGTGCTGCTCTTTGCCGGAGAAGACGGGAACCTCTACGGCATCGTAGCCGAGCGCCTTCAGCCGCTCGAGCTGGCGCGCGTGCTGCATGCCGATATCCGCACCGATGACCAGCAGGTTGAATGCGACCTTCACTGACGTCCTCCCCTTCGCCGCGATGGCCCTCTCCTCAGGACCACCGTCAACGAGACCCACAATGACAGACTTGACTCGTGCAATCTTGCGGATGACAACAGTGGTAAATTTCTTAAGTCGTTTTGTGTTGGGAGGCGCGAAATGAACAGGCACACGGTGATTTCCCCGGCCGGCTACAGGCCCTCGGTTTTCCGCCAGCCAGACTCGGTCATGTATGCTGACAATTGCAAGGAACTGCAGGCCGCGGCGCGCCGCGGCGAGGTCGAACTGCATGCCTGGACGCGGGGAAATTATCCCGGCATTTCGCTGGATGGGCGACTGTCGGGCATCCGGACCGTCGGTTTCTGGGACGCGCGCCACAGCCAGACCTGGGGGCTCGGCCGGCATTGCAACGAAGGCTTCAAGATAGCCTACCTCGCGCGCGGCAGCCTCGATCTCGTCGTGGACGACACGCCCCATACGCTGAGCCAGGGGCAGTTCATCGTCATTCGCCCATGGCAGCTGCATTCGATCGGCAGCCCGAATGTCGGGCCGAGCCGGCTGCTCTGGATCATCCTCGATGCCGGCCTGCGCCGGCCGAGCGAGACACCGGACTGGCCGGACTGGCTTGTCTTTTCCCGCGCGGAGGCGACCCGTCTCGGCGAAATCCTGACGCAGAACAACCAGCCCGTCTGGGACGGCGGCCTCGAACTGTGCCGGGCCTTCGAGGCGATCCCCTCCATCCTTCTGGAACGCAGCCCCGAGGACGGCGAGACTCGCCTCAAGGTCGCGATCAACGCAATGATGCTGAGCCTCATCGATCGTATGAGCGAGCAGGTGCCGGCACTTGATCCCGACCTTTCCACCTCGCAGCACACGGTCGCGATTTTCCTGCGCCGTCTCGCGCATGCGCTGGACGAGGACTGGACGCTGGAAGGCATGGCGGAGGAATGCGGCCTGTCGCGCACCCGCTTTTCCGATTACTGCAAGAAGCTCACCAACATGGCGCCGCGCCAGTACCTCCAGCACCTGCGGCTGGAGCAAGCCTCACGCCTTCTGCGGGAGCCGCACAATACGAGCGTGACGGAAATCGCGCTCAGCTGCGGCTTCAATTCCAGTCAGTACTTCTCCAACGCCTTCAAGAAGCGCTACGGCCATGCCCCGAGCCACGCGCGCTAGGCGCCTGGCCGGTTACCAGCGCAGCAGCCTGCGGCCGAGAAGCGCCCCGACGGCGGTTACGGCCCCGATGGCGATCGTATACCAGGTCGCAAGGAAGAGCGGGCTGTCATCAGGGCAATGCCATGCATAGATGGCGGCGGCGATTGCACCGGCGGCAAGACCGGCCGCAGCCCCCGCAGATGTCGGGTTTTCCGGCGCGCCATTGCGTAAAATGAAAAGAAGCGCTGCAAGCGGCGCAAGCGACAGCAGCGGCACGAAGAACAGGCAGAACAGAGCATTGCCACCGAGCCAGGCGGCCCGCCAGGAAGCGACCGGCAGCGCCACAAGTTCGGTGAATACCGCTGCCGAAACGGCCACAACGGGCACGACAAGCAGCAAGGCCGGGAGCCGCGTTGCGGCCCCGGGCCGGCCGATGCGCGACACAAGCCGCGCGGCAAGTACGGCGAGCAGTACCGTGACCATGATCTTGAAGAACACCCGCGGCGTCTCGACGACGCTGGCCAGGTTGTGCCGCAGGCCGACGGTGGAGGTCAGCAGCAGAGCCGACAAGACGATGCCCACCCCCAGCGCAAGCATCATCCCGCGGCTGTAACGAAGCCGAACGGGCGCATCTTGCGCCATTAGGGTGATCAGATCGTCTGTCTTCATGTCATTCGCTCCGGTAAAGGGCGGCCAGCGATTTCAGCGCTCGGTGGAGAGCAACGCGCACCGCGACCTCACTCATTTTCAGCCGCGCCGCCGTTTCACGCACGCCCTTCCCTTCCAGAGAGATGGAACGCACGATATCACGCTGCGGATCCTTCAGACGCGCCAGAACGCTTTCCGTGTCGAGCCGGTCGGCCGCATCGCTGGACACTTCCCCCGCCTCCAGAAAATCCGCGACATCCTCGATCGGAACATGCGCATGACGGCCGCGGCGGCGCAGGCTGTCGACAAGTTTGTTGCGCACGATCGTCGTCAGCCAAGGGCCGAGGGGTCGGGTCGTGTCCCAGGTGGCACGCTTCAGATGAACCGCCAGCAGGACTTCCTGCACCACGTCTTCCGCTTCGCTTGCCGGCGCGCCGTACTGGTCGCAGCGCCGCCGCGCCATGGCGCGCAGGTGCGGCGTCACTGCAATCAGGAAACGGTTATAGGCCTGCGCATCGCCGTTCATGGCAAGGCGCAGCCAGGCCGCCCATTCCTCTTCGCGCGCCGACTGTTTCACGTCTAATGGCCTACGCTGGCAAACACGCGATTGTTACCCGACCCGCAAAAGAAATGCGACCCGCCTCGTAAAAGGCGGCACACGGCACGATGAAACAGCGTTGCACGAAAATTCGCTCTCGATCCTGTAACGCCGCCCCGGTGCTCAGCGTAGCCGTTCATGTTCAGTCAATGACGGCTGGGCCGAAAACGGAGATGAAGAATGAAGACCACGATCGCCACCCTCGCTCTTGCAGGATCGCTCGCGTCCGCGCTTGCCGCCATCGCCACGCCAGCCGCCGCCGATGACGCCAAGGAGAAGTGCTACGGCATTGCGATGAAGGGCCAGAACGACTGCGCCGCCGGACCTGGCACCACCTGCGCAGGCACCTCCAAGGTCGACTATCAGCAGAACGCCTTCAAGCTGGTCCCGAAAGGCACCTGCGTTTCGATGAAGACCCCGACCGGCCACGGCATGCTGGAACAGGGCCCGGCTCCCGCCTGATCGCCGGATTGCCAACGGACGGCGTCATACGACGCCGTCACCTCCCGTCCGAAAGGTTTGCCATGATTGCGTCCTCCCTTCCCTCGCGCGTGGGCATCGGCTTCAAGCCGGAGCATTTCGCCGACATCCTCGCCGAGCCGCAGCCCGTCGGTTTTTTCGAAGTGCATGCGGAAAACTACATGGGCGACGGTGGGGTACCGCATGCCCAGCTTGCCCGGCTGCGTGAAGACTACGCGCTCTCCATCCACGGTGTCGGCCTTTCCATCGGCTCCATGCAGGCATTGGACCGCCCGCATCTTTCCCGCCTCAAAACGCTTTGCGACCGCTACCAGCCGGAAAGCTTTTCCGAGCACCTCGCCTGGTCCACGCATGACGGCGTCTTCCTCAACGACCTGCTGCCCTTGCCCTATACACGGGAGACGCTCGACCGTGTCTGCGATCATATCGACACGGTACAGGCGGTTCTCGGCCACCGCATGCTTCTGGAAAATCCTGCGACCTACCTTCTTTTCGCCGAAAGCACGATCGAGGAGACGGCGTTTCTTGCGGAAATCGCGCGGCGAACCGGCTGCGGGCTGCTGCTCGACGTCAACAACGTCTTTGTCGCCGCAACCAACCACAATATCGACCCGCACGATTACATCGCCCGCTTCCCGCTGGAGGCCGTGTGCGAAATCCATCTCGGCGGTCATTCCGAGACCGTCGACGATCTCGGCGCCCCTCTGCTCGTCGACAGCCACGATACGCCGGTGAAGGACCCCGTCTGGGCGCTCTATCGGACGGTTCTTCAAAACACCGGCCCGATCGCAAGTTTGATCGAATGGGACAACGACGTGCCCGCCTGGCCGGTGTTGCGCGAGGAGGCGTCGGCCGCGCAGCGGCTGCTCGACGCGGCCGCACGCAAGAGAGTGGCTTGACCATGTCGCAAACCATGCAATCCGCTTTCGCCGCCGGGCTGTTCGACGCGCACCCGCCACCGCCGGGCCTGGCCGCCTGGAACAAGGCGACGCCTCGGAGGCGCTACGCCGTCTACAGCAACAATGTCGAGACAAGCCTGACCGGGGCGCTCGCCGCTCGCTTTCCGGCAGCCGAACGCATCGTGGGAGCGGATTTCTTCCGCGCCATGGCCGGCGCGTTCATCAGGGCCTGTCCACCGCGCTCACCCGTGCTGCTTGCCTATGGCGACGCGTTCCCGGATTTTGCCGCGCGCTTCGAGCCGGCACGAGACGTCGTCTATCTGGCGGATGTGATGCGGCTGGAGTTCGCGCGTGGCCAGGCCTATCACGCGGCCGACGCATTATCGCTCGATCCCGATAAGCTCGCCGGTATCGATCCGCACCGGCTTGGGGAGCTGATCTTCGTTCCCCATCCATCCCTATCGATCCTGTCCTCGCTCCATCCGTTTCATACCATCTGGGCGATGAATACCGGCGAGCGGCCGCTCGCCGACTTGGAGCACTGGGATGGAGAGCACGTGCTTGTCGTTCGCCCACGCCTGATCGTCGACGTCATCCCGCTGCCGGGCGATTGCGCGAACTTCCTGCGCAGGCTTGCTGCCGGATCAATGCTCGGCGAAGCAGCAGCACTTGCCGGCGGCGAGGATTTCGATCTTTCGCATGCCCTTGCCATCCTGCTCCGTTCCGGGGCTTTCACGACATTCAGGGAGGGCTAAAGCCAATGAAAACCGACGCGATGACTGATCATAAAACAGGCGTCGCCCGCAGCCTTTCCGAAAGGGTGGTCGCGGCGCTCGAACGCATCCCGAACGGGTTGATCGCGCTGATCGCACGCCTCTCCATCGCAGCCGTCTTCTGGCAGTCGGGCCAGACGAAGGTCAATGGCTGGATGCTCTCCGACAATGCGCTCTACCTTTTCGAGAATGAATACAAGCTCCCCCTTATAGACCCCTGGCTTGCCGCTCATCTCGCAGCTCTGGCAGAGCATATATTTCCTCTTCTGCTGGTCATCGGCCTGGCGAGCCGCCTGTCCGCGCTGGCGCTCCTCGGCATGACGCTGGTGATCGAGATCTTCGTCTATCCCGGGGCCTGGCCGACTCATGGCACCTGGGCGGCCTGCCTGCTTTTCATCGCAGCCCGGGGACCGTGTCCCCTATCGCTGGATGCGCTGATCGCGGGTCAAACGAGGCGGCGGGGAAAGTGAGGGGGCCTCATTCCCAGCCACCGCGTTTGAACGCCTGGGTCTGTCCTAGGCATTACGGCGCAGCACAGACAGGCCTGTCGTGCGATCGAACGCGTGCAGGTTTTCGCCGCTGACGGAGAAAGAGACCGGGGCGTCGCGCGTCGGCCGGCTGCCGGCCGGGACGAGGGCGCCGATTTCCTTGCCGCCGACACGGAAGGAGATGAGCGCGCTGTCGCCGTGGAACTCGACGAGATCTGTGACGCCGGCAAGCGTGTTCTCGCCGCCGCGGGCATCCGCCGACGGCGACAGGGCCGAGGGCCGAACGCCGAGCGTCAGCGCCTGGCCTTCGGTGATCTCGAAGCGCTCGCGGCTGACGCGGAACCGCACGCCGTCACCATCCAGCAGCCATGTGCCGGCGTCCGCGCGCGCCGTGACGTCGAGGAAGTTCATGTTCGGCGTGCCGATGAAGCCGGCGACGAACAGGGTTCGGGGCCGCTCGTAGATCTCCGCCGGTGTGCCGACCTGCTCGATGGCGCCGCCTTTCATCAGCACGATGCGGTCGGCGAGCGTCATGGCCTCGAGCTGGTCGTGGGTCACGTAGATCGTGGTGGTCTTCAGGCTCTGATGCAGGCGCGCGATCTCGACGCGCATGTGATTGCGCAGCTTGGCGTCGAGGTTGGAAAGCGGCTCGTCGAAGAGGAAGACGCGCGGCGTCTTGATCATCGCGCGGGCGATCGCCACGCGTTGCTGCTGGCCGCCCGACAGTTCCGTCGGCTTGCGGGAGAGATACGGCTCCAACCCGAGCGTACCGGCAACCGTCTTGATACGGCTTTCGATTTCCGCCTTGTCGACCTTCATGCGCTTCAAGCCGAAGGCGATGTTGTCGTGGATCGTCATGTGCGGGTAGAGCGCATAGTTCTGGAACACCATGGCGACCCCGCGGTCACGCGGCTCCAGGTCGTTGACCGTGCGCCCGGCAATCGACACGGTGCCGCCGGAGATTTCCTCCAGCCCGGCGATCATGCGCAAAAGCGTGGATTTTCCGCAGCCGGACGGGCCGAGGAAGACCACGAATTCATGGTCGTCGATTTCGAGGTTGAAGTCTTTGATGACGTTGACGGCACCGTAGGCCTTGTCGACATGGGAACAGACGATATTGGCCATGCTCACCCCTCCTCCGCGACAAGGATCTGCAATTTCACATCGGTCGGCCGCGCCTCCACCGCCCGGTCGAAGGCGGCGATGCTGTCCTTGAAGGCATAGGTGCCGGTGATCAGCGGCTTAAGGTCGACCTTGCCGGACGCGATGAGCTCCAGCGCGCGGTCGAAGACATTGGCGTAGCGGAAAACCGTCTCGATGCGCACCTCGCGCGAGATGGCGCCGGCCACGTCGAAACGCACGGCATCCACCGGCAGGCCGACGAGCACCGCCGCGCCGCCCGGCCGCACCAGATTGAAGAGGCCTTCGAAGGCCTTCGCGCTGCCGCTCGCCTCGAACACCACGTCGGCGCCCCAGCCGCGGGTGGCCGTATCGACGGCAGCGGCGAAGGTGGTTTCCTTGAGGTTGACCGCTTCGATGCCGGGATAGGCGGCGGCGATGGCGAGCTTCTCGGCGGAAAAGTCCGAGATCAGCACCCGGCTGCACCCGCCGGCCAGTGCCGCGAGTGCCACCATGATCCCGATCGGCCCCGCGCCGATGACGGCCGCCACATCGCCCGGCACGATGCGGGCGCGCGTCGCAGCCTGCATACCGATGGCGAAGGGCTCGACCATCGCGCCCTCGGCGAAGGAAACGCTGTCGGGCAGGCGATAGGTGAAGGCGGCGGGATGCACCGCATAGGGCGCGAGAATGCCGTGCACGGGGGGTGTCGCCCAGAAGCGGACGGCGGGATCGACATTGTAGAGGCCGAGCTTCGAGGCGCGCGAGGAGAGATCGGGAATGCCGGGCTCCATGCACACCCGGTCGCCGACGGCGAGCGAGCGCACATTCTCGCCGACCTCGACGATGGTGCCCGCCGCCTCGTGACCGAGCACCATGGGCGCGCGCAGCACATAGGGGCCGATGGCGCCGTGGGTGTAGTAATGGACGTCACTGCCGCAGACACCGACCGTGTGGATGGCGATCTTCACATCGTCGGGGCCGACGGTCTGCGGGAGGTCGATGTCGCGAAGGGCAAGCACGCCCTTTTCTTCGAGAACCAAGGCTTGCATGGCTATATGTCCTGTCATCAATTGCTCTTGCGCCGGAAGGCATTGTTGAGAAGGCCGCTCAGAATGCCGATGAGCAGGAGCGGCGGTATGGAAAGCAGAACCACCGAGGCATTGAGGATGCCCCAGGGCACGTCGCGACCGAGCTGCGTGAGTTCCGAGGCGACGATCGGCAGCGTCTTGGCATCCGAGGTCGTCAGCATCAGCGCGATCAGGAACTCGTTCCAGACAAGCACGAAGGCGAAGGCAACGGCGCCGATCAGCGAGCGCGAGGCAATGGGCAATGCGATCAGGAAGAACACGGCATAGGGCCCGTAGCCATCGACCCTTGCCGCCTCCTCCACTTCCTTCGGCACGCGGGCGAAGGCCGGGACGCCGAGCCAGATGACGGTGGCGAGCGTCAGCAGGGTATAGGTGACGATCAGCGAGAGCCGCGTGTCATAGAAGCCAAGATCGAGCCATATCACCATGAGCGGGATCGCCACGGCGACCGGCGGCAGGAACCGCAGGGACAGCACGAAGAACTGGATGTCGGCGGACCAGCGGTTGGGATAGCGGGCGATCGCATAGGCGGCCGGCAGGCCGAGCAGCGCACCGATCAGGACGGAACCGCCCGCGGCGATCACCGAATTGACGAGGCCGGCCGCCACGCTGTCGCGCCCCAGCACATAGGCGAAGTTGTCGAGCGTCGGCGTGAAGATGAAGAGCGGCGTCGGCGTCACGATGTCGACGCGGTTCTTGAAGGCGTTGATCGCCGTCCACACCATGGGAAACACGGCGGAGAAGGCCGCGAGATAAAGCACGGACTTGCCGAGGAAACGTGACAGGCTCATGGCTTCACCCTCTTCCAGATCACCGTGAAGATGACCGTCGTCGCGACCATCATCAGCACCGCCATGCTGGAGGCGTAGGAGATGCGGCCCGATTCGATGAAGCCTTGCGAGAAGGCGTACATATCCAGCGTTTCCGTCACGATGCCGGGCCCGCCACGGGTCATGACATAGATGAGGTCGAACGCGCGCAGTGACTCGATCATCTTGATGAAGGTGAGCGAGATGAGCGGCGCCTTGAGCATGGGAAGTGCCACATAGAGATAGACTTCCCAGGGGCGCGCGTGATCGAGCCGGGCGGCCTCGAAGGGCTGCGGCGGCAGGGTTTCCAGAAGCTTCAGCACGATGACACCGAAGAACAGCCCCCATTGCCAGACATCGACGAGCGCCACCGTCATCAGCGCCGTTGCCGGGTTCGACAGCAGGTCGAGCGGCTGGCCGGTTATCGCCTTGTAGGGATAGGTGACGATGCCGTAGAGCGGATGGAAGGCGAACTTCCAGACGAAGGCGGCCGAAACGCGCGGCAGGATGACCGGTACGAGGAAGATCAGCGTCAGCACCGCCCGCTGGCGCGCCGAGGCGAATTCGAACATCAGGATGCCGAGCACGATGGCCACCAGCAACGTCAGCGTGACCGTGACAAGCTCCCAGGTCAGCGACACGCCGATGGCATTGACGAAGCGGCGATCCGAAAAGAGATCGATGTAATTGGCAAGGCCGACGAAGCTGCCGTCCGGGCGGCTGAGCTCGCGGTTGCGGAAGGAAATGTAGATCGCATAGGCCGTCGGCACGAAGGCAAGCACCGCCAGGATGAGCAGCGGCGGCGCGAGGAAGACGGCAGGCAGGCGGGTTCTCGATGTCATGGATTTTCCTCGTGATCGCGCGGCCGCCGTCTCGGGAGTGCGGTGGCGGCCGCGCTGCTCAAGGCTTACTGGCTGCGAGCGACGAGCTCCTTGGCGAAGCCTTCGAGTTCGTTCAGGCCGTCCTTGATGTCCGTGCGTGAACCGGCAATCAACTCTTCGAGAATGATGCCCCAGCGGTCGCCGAGATCAGGCCAGAGCGGGCTCTGCCAGAAGTTGACAGCCGTCACCTTGCCGGTGTCGGCAAGCGCCTGGCCGAGGTCAGGCCCGTAGAGCTTGGCGAAGGTGTCGCTGGTCATGATGCTGGTGCGGTTCAGTTCGCTGAACTGGTTGGCCTCCAGGCGGCGCTGCTCGTTCTCCTTGGATGTTGCCCAGGCGATGAACAGGCCCGCGCAGGCCTTCGATGCGTCATCCGCATTGGCCTTGGTACCGATCGCAAGACCATGGCCGTAGCCACCGCCGGTGAGCGGCGTCGGCGGCGGCAGGTAGCCGACCTTGCCGGCGACCTGCGACGACTTCGGATCGATCGCCATGCCGACAAGCGGAGTCGACTCCACCAGCATCGCGACCTGACCGGACGTGAAAGCGCCGACCGATTCATCCCAGCCGCCGGTCTGCGTGCCGGGTGCGGAATACTTGAAGAGTTCGAGATAGGTCTCGGTGGCCTTCACGGCCGCCTCGCTGTTGAACTTCGGCTCGTTGCCGTCGAACCACTCGCCACCGAAGCCCTTGAAATAAGGCATCCAGCGCCAGACATTGGCGCCCGAGCCGCGCTGGCCGCGCAACGCGATGCCATAGATGCCCTTGTCCGGCTGATGCAGCTTCTTGACGGCTTCCTTCATCTCGTCGAGCGTCGTCGGTGGCTTGACGCCGGCAGCTTCCAGCAGGTCCTTGCGGTAGACAAGCAGGTCGCCGCCGCCGGTCAGCGGTGCGAACCAGACCTTGCCGTCATAGGTCGCGACCTTCTGGCGGCCGGGGTCGAAGTCGGCATAATCATATTCGGCGGGATAATAATCCATCAGCGGCGCGACCCAGCCGGCAGACGCGAACAGCGCCACATTGGCCTCGTCGATGTAATAGACATTGTACTTGCCGATGGTCGACGCATCCGCCTTGGTCTTGGCGCGACGGTCGTTCTCGTTGAGATAGTCGATTTCGAAGGATGCGCCGCCGGAAAGCTTGGCGAACTCGTCCTTGTGGCTTTCCAGAAGCGTCAGGCCGTCGCGCGGCTGGGCCAGCACACGGATGGTACCGGAGCATTCCGCCGCCAGCGCGACCGATGAGACAGAGCTGGCGAGAAGGCATGCATAGGCGATGCTCGAAACGAGCGTTTTCACGGATGTCATGGGTGAACCTCCCTCAAGGTATCGTTGGTCGGCGCCGCACGACCTCCTCGTCGCCTGCGCCAATCGTCCAGCGAATGACTTCGCTAAAATGCATATTATGCCGGGAAATCGCGGAAACTAGCGTGTCTGTTGCAGTGAATCTGTACTTTAATGCGCAATTTCATGCTGCACTGCGAAAAAACAACACTATCCGCGCAAGGTTTCATCGGGGACGGGGACATCGCCCCGCAGGGAGCGGCGTTGCGGCGTGAGCCGGCGATAAGCGGACGGCGTCATGCGATGCTGGCGCAGGAAGGTCCGGTTGAAATTGGAAATGTTCATGTAGCCGACCTCGAAACAGATATCGGTGATCGGCATGTCGGTTTCCGCCAGAAGCTTGCAGGCCTGCCAGATGCGCAGCTTGTTGACATGGTCTGTGAAGGTGTTGCCGGTGTTCTTCTTGAAGAAGCGGGAGAAGGCGCTTTCGCTCATGCCAGCGAGATCGGCGACATCAGACAGGCGGATATCTGTCGCGAAGTTGCGGTAGATGAAGACGAGCGCGCGCTGGAGAGCATCAAGGGTTTCGGCGTCGAGCTTTGGCGAATATTCGGGCGATGACAGCACCTCGTATTCCGTCGAGCCGGCAAGCAGATCGAGCAGCTGAAGGAAAAGCACGAGCCGCGCCAAGCCCTTCTGCGTGCCCATGCGCTCGACGAGATCGGCGCCGCGCGCCAGCGTCTCGCCGCTGAAGACGAGGCCTCTTTGAGCGCGAGCAAAGAAGTCCTCCAGCTGCGCGAATTCCGGCAGCATCCGGGTCGCCTCGCGGATGCGATCAGGATGGAATTGCAAGACGACGTCGCGTCCCTCGATTACCTCGCCGGGTGCGGTCATCGTCACCCAGTCATGCGGCAGGTCACTGCCGATAACGGTCAGATAGGTCGCGGAGAACGCGCCGATATAATCGCCGACAAAGGCCACTCCGGTGCCCTTGCGAATGAGATGGATCTCGAATTCCGGATGAAAGTTCCAGACATTGCGCTCCCACGGATAATCGTCGATGCGCCAGAGAAAGCTCTCGTCGATGCCCGTGATGATGTGCTCGAAGGTCGGCGGGCTGGCCGAAAGCGGGCTGAACTTCGGCTCCGGTATGCTCCTGCGCTCCCGCATGCTGGTGGGGCTGCTCAATCCGTGCTCCTGCATTGCCACGACATCATAGCGGGCATTTTGACCACAAAACCGCGGCCGGACAACCGCCCCAGCTGCTACGGCTCCTCGCCCTCGGCATCCGTCTCGACGCCGGCCTCCACCGCCTCCGTCTGCACAGCCTGCCGGCTGAGCAGACCCGCATCCTCGAGCGCCTCGATATCGGGCAGGTCGCGCAGCGTCTGCATGCCGAAGGCGGTCAGGAACTGCTTCGTCGTCACATAGGTATAGGGCGCGCCCGGTGTGGGGCTGCGCGGGCCGGAAGCAAGGAAGCCGGCATTGCGCAGGGACGCGATCGTGTCGCGGCTTATCTCCTTGCCGAAAACCCGCGACAGCTCGGCTCGGGTCACCGGCTGGAAATAGGCGATCGCCATCAGCACCATGGCCTCGAAGTCCGATAAGGCAGCGGATGCGCTGCGCGTCGGCGCCTGCGACGCCCGGACCGTCTCCGCGTAACGGGGACGCGTTCGATGCTGCCAACCGCCCGCGACCGACACGATCTCGTAGGGCCGGCCGCGCAGTTCCTCCTGCAGATCGTCGATCAGGAGATCGAGGCTGCAATCCTTGCCGACGACGCGCGACAGCGTCTCGCGACCGACCGGCGCGGCCGCGGCGAACAGGACCGCCTCGATGCGCAGCATCCACTCGCGCCAGCGCAGCTCGGCAGGCAGGTCGGCAAGCTCCCGGTCGAGCGACTGCTGGTCCTGCGCCCTGGATTTGCGGCCACGCCGTGCCTTCGTGCCATCAGGTGCGTCCATCGTCACAGCCCGTAAATCCGGAAGGATGCGCGCCCGGAAAGCTCCCGGACGGCGGCAAAACCTTCCAGTCGTTCGAACAGGCGGGTGGCGGCCCAGCGGGACAGGTTGCTGCCGGGCGCCGATGCCGGCACGGCGTCGTCATCGAGCAGCCTTGCGATAACAGGCGCGGCTCCCTTGGTGCGCACCTTCGGCGCGACGGCGAGAAGTGTTTCGGCGCGATGCGCGATTTCGCCGGCAGACCGCAAGGCGGTCGTGGCCCCCTCGGCGAGCGCGACGCAGACGGCGCCGGAAAAAGCGGGTTCGCCGGGTTGCAAGCGCCCCCGGCCCGCCGGCGTGCGGAAAGCCGCTCCGTAACGCTCCGCCATCAGGAGTGGCACCGTGGAAGGCCAGTCGAGCATGCGCGCGATGAGCAGGTCGGCCAGCGCCCAGGCCAGCATCTCGCCATCGGGCCGGTCACGCATGATCGCCGTCACCAGTGCAACGGCCGCGAAGGGCGGCGCCCGGCCCGATTGCAGCGCTGCATCCGCGTGATCGACCGCCGCCAGCAGCCGCTCGTCCGAGGCGAGGCCAAACAGGTCGGCCAGTTCGCCGACGGCCTTGGAGGAAAAGCCGGGCTTTCGCGCCGCAATCCGCCGGAACGCCACAGACACGCGCCCGGCCGGACCCGGATCGTCGCCCGCCGATGTCAGGAGCACGGCGTCGCGCAGCGCCGCTTCGTCTTCGTTGCGTCCCATCAGACGCACGGCGACCCCTGCACATTTCAAGGCCTGCCGCGCGCGCCAGCAGCCGGCCCAGACGGGCGTTGAACGCACGAGGTCGTCGAGCGCTTTCAGGGCAACGCCGGCGGCGAAAGCGGCATCGCTCTCATTAGGTTCGCCCCCGCGCGAGCGGATCCAGCCCGGCAGCTGCGGTACCGGCGTGGCGGCCGGTCGAGGGGATGAAACGCGCGAATCCATGTCGGCAGCCTACATTCCGCGTGCGGTTCTTGCCAGACGGATCGTGCACAACCGCACATGAAATGCGGCGCGCGGGAACTCGAAGGCCCGTCGCCGCCTCCAGAACAAAAAGGGCGCTCGACCCTTTCGGGGAGCGCCCTTTGGACCCGGACAACTACGAACGCGCGACGAGGGGGTTATCGCTGCAGGCAGTCATCGATGACGGGTTGTGAGCGTTAGATGGGGAGCCTCGCGGAGATATCAAGTCCCCCGCGGCGTCGCTGACCGCGGCGGTGATTTCGGCGATATCGTCGGCAGCTTCGTGCAAGGTCGAGCGGCATCGTGCTGGTCTCACCGCGCCCGGATTTTCAGCGGTCGATGCGGTCTCATCCGCAACGACATCGGCCATTCTTTCGAAACAGATGTAACGGATCGGAAACTCTTGCATATGTGCTTTCCAAACCGGGATCGAAGCCCATATACGTCGAACAAATATCCGAGATCACCTGATGACGATCCCCGCAGAGCCGACCAGTGAAATGAGCCGACATGTCCAGGCGCTCGATTGGGGCAGCCATGGCTTGGGCAACCCGTCCGAATGGCCATCGGAATTGCGGATGGCGGTCAATCTGTGCCTGAACACATCTCTGCCCACTGCCATCTACTGGGGCGACGAGTTGCGGCTCATCTATAACGATGCCTGGGCGCCCATTGCCGGGGAAAAGCATCCGTGGGCGCTGGGGCGACCGGCCCGTGAGGTCTGGGCGGACATATGGCATGTGATCCAGCCGCAATTGGCGGCGGTCATGACGACCGGCAAGGGATTTTCCGTCGCCGACCAGATGCTGCCGATGGAGCGCGGCGGCCGCGTGCAGCAGACCCATTGGGACTACAGCTTTGCGCCCATCGTCGATGACAGGGATCGCGTTCTCGGCATCTTCAACCAGGGCAACGAGACGACGGCGCGCCTTTCCGCGGAGCGCGCGCTTCGCGCCAGCGAAGAGCGACTGGAGTTCGCGCTGGGCGCCTCCAACACGGTCGGGACCTGGGATTGGGACGTCCCGAACGACACGATCATCGCGGACGCGCGCTTTGCCAAACTCTATGGGGTTCCGCGGGAGCGAGCCGCCGCGGGCGCGCCGATCGCCGAATTTTTCGCTGGATTGCACCCCGACGACCTGCCAGCGGTCCGAGACGCCATCAACACGGCGATGAAGACCGGAAAAAACTTCTCGCAGGAGTACCGGCTGTTGCAGCCGGATGGTACGAGCCGATGGGTGATCGCCGAAGGAAGGCCGACGCTTGCCCCGGATGGAACCGTCCTGCGCTTTCCCGGCGTCAGCTTCGACATCACAGAGCGAAAGAAGACCGAGGCCGCCCTGCGCGACAGCGAGGAGCGGTTTCGTGCCATCACCAACTCGATCGACCAGATGCTCTGGTCGACGCTGCCGGATGGCCATCACGACTACTACAATCAGCGTTGGTACGACTTCACCGGCGTTCCCGTCGGTTCGACGGATGGAGAAGGCTGGAACGGCATGTTCCACCCCGACGACCAGGAGCGCGCCTGGAACGTCTGGCGTCAATGCCTGACGACCGGCGAGCCCTATCACATCGAATACCGCCTCCGGCACAAATCAGGCGTTTACCGCTGGGTGCTCGGCCGCGCGCAGGCGGTGCGCGACAATGCGGGCAGCATCACGCGCTGGTTCGGCTCCTGCACGGATATCCAGGACATCGTCGACGCGCGGGAAGTCCTTGCCCGTTCGCGTGAAGAGCTCGAGAAGGCCGTCGAGGAGCGCACAGCCAAGCTGATGGAAGCCGAAGCCCAGCTGCGCCATGCACAGAAGATGGAAGCGGTCGGCCAGCTCACGGGCGGTGTCGCGCATGACTTCAACAACATGCTTGCGGTTATCCTGGGCGCGATGAACCTTCTGGAACGGCGGCTCGCGCGCGGCGAAACCGATCTCAGCCGCTACATCGAGGCAGCCAAGGACGGCGCGAACCGGGCGGCCGCCCTCACCCAGCGCCTGCTGGCCTTCTCCCGCCGGCAACCGCTCCAGCCCGAGGTGATCGAGCCGAACCGCATGGTGTCGGGCATGACGGAGTTGCTCGCCCGCGCGCTTGGAGAACAGATCCAGGTGGAGACCGTGATGGCGGCCGGGCTGTGGAGGATCAACGCCGATCCGAGCCAGCTGGAGAATGCCATCCTCAACCTCGCCGTCAACGGCCGCGATGCGATGCCCCAGGGCGGCAAGCTCACGGTGGAAACCGCCAATACCTTCATCGCCGAGGATTATGCCAGAGAGCATTCCATGTCCGTCGGTCAATATGTCATGATCGCCGTGACGGACACCGGCGCGGGCATGACGAAAGACACGCTGGCCAAAGCGTTCGATCCGTTCTTCACGACCAAGGAAGTGGGCAAGGGATCCGGCCTCGGTCTCAGCCAGGTTTTCGGTTTCGTCAGGCAATCGGGCGGGCATGTCAGGATCTATTCCGAGCTTGGACACGGCACCAATGTGAAGATCTACCTTCCCCGTCATTACGGTACCGGCGAAACCAAGAACCTCGCGCCGCTCGGCAATGAGCCGGCGCGCGGCAGGCGTGACGAACTTGTTCTCGTGGTGGAGGATGACGAGCGCGTCCGCACCTTCTCGACCGAAGCGCTGCGAGAACTTGGCTATACCGTCGCGGAAGCCGCGAACGGGCCTGCGGCCCTGGCGCTCCTCGATGCCGGATTGAAGCCGACCCTTTTGTTTACGGACGTCGTCATGCCGCAGATGAGCGGTCGCGAGCTTGCCGAAATCGCAGCCTCGAAGGTCGCCAATCTCAAGGTGCTTTATACGACCGGATATACGCGCAATGCCGTGGTCCATAACGGCATCCTCGACCCCGGCACGCATCTGCTCCAGAAGCCATTCAGCCTCGACCAGCTTGCCGAGAAGATCCGCCACGTTTTGGATGGATAGCCATTTTCGGCGGCGTGGAACCTTTTTTCCTTCTGTCCATTTCAGGAGGCTTTTTCCACTCATCGCGCTTGATCGAGGCCGCCGCGCATGCAGTCCACGCCATCGATCCGTCCAAGGTAGACCATGCGGTGGCGCGCGGCCTCGCCCATGACGAAGGCGAGCCGGGACCATCAGGCTTTGCCGTGTTGGTGAGCCGTAAGGGGCTGATCCTTCTCGCGATCACGCTGATGATCTTTCACTTCGGCAACGCCCCCATCAGCCGTCTGATCGCCCAGGATTTTTCCATCCAGCTTGGCACCCCCTTCCGAACGACCGCCATCACCACCGGTGTCGCACAGCTTTCCATGATCGTCATGGCGGTGGCGGCCCCCCTGCTCATCCGCCGGTTCGGCCTGGCAAGCGTCTTTCTCCTGGCGCTTGCCGCACTTCCCATCCGCGGGGCCCTTGCGGGCACGTTTTCGAGCTTTGCCTGGATCTACCCCGTGCAGATCCTCGACGGCGTGGGCGCAGGCCTCCTCGGCATTGCCGCCCCCATCGCCGCGGAGCGCATCCTGGCGGGAACCGGGCGCTTTAACGTGGGCCTTGCCGCCGTCATGACGGTGCAGGGGATTGGCGCATCGCTCAGCAATGTGGTAGCGGGGTGGCTGACCGATATCGGCGGTTACGGCTTGGCCTACTGGGTCCATGGCGCAGTGTCGATCTTGGCCTTCGTCGTGTTCTGTACCGCGCATCGCCTGATCGCGCCGGCACGGTCGGACGACGAGGGAGACCACCGCAACGCGATGACCGCGCCCTCCTGAGAACGTTTATGAGCACCTTTTCACTGACCTGGATTGTCGCGGGCCTTACGGTGACCGGCGTCGTCCTTCGTCCCTTCGCCTGGCCGGAGGCCGTCTGGGCGCTCGCCGGCGCCACGCTGCTCGTGGTTGTCGGCTCGCTTGCGCCATCCACAGCGCTGGAGGCCGTAGGGCGAGGTACGGATGTCTACCTCTTCCTCATCGGCATGATGCTGCTGTCGGAGATCGCGCGCCGCGAGCGGCTGTTCGACTGGCTGGCCGCCTTCGCCACATCGCATGCCCGCGGCTCGCCGCGCCGGCTCTTCGTGCTGATATATGGATGCGGCATTCTGGTCACCGCGTTTCTCTCGAACGACGCCACCGCCGTCGTCCTCACGCCCGCCGTCTACGCCGCGTGCAAGGCGGCAAAGGTGCGCGATCCCATGCCCTACCTGCTGATCTGCGCGTTCATCGCCAACGCCGCGAGTTTCGTGCTGCCCATTTCCAATCCGGCCAATCTCGTCCTCTTCGGCAACGGCACCATGCCCTCGCTGCTGCACTGGCTGAGCCTGTTTGCGCTTCCCTCCGTCGTCGCCATCCTCGTCACCTTCGCCGCACTCTGGTGGACACAGCGCAAGGCCCTGACAGAAGACACCGTCTCCACCACGGTCGAAGTCGTTTCACTGACACGCCAGGCGCGGCTTGCCGGCCTGGCGCTTTGCGTCACCGCCGTTCTGCTTGTGGCGGTATCGGCGCTCGGCGGCGATCTCGGCCTGACAACGTTCCTCGCCGGCGCGGTGACGACCGCCCTGATCCTGATCGCCAATCGCGAGGGGCCGGGCGACATCCTCCGTGGCATTTCCTGGACCGCCCTTCTTCTCGTGGCCGGCCTCTTCGTCGTGGTCGAGGCGACGGAAGCCACCGGTCTTCATACCCTGATCGGCGGCTGGATCGTGCAGAGCGCAGCGCAGAGCGTCTACGCCACAGCCTTCGCATCGGGCATTGCCGCGGCACTCTTCTCCAATCTTGCGAACAATCTTCCGGTCGGGCTTCTCGCGGCAAGCGCCCTTCACACGGCCGACATGCCGCAACTCGTATCGGCGGCTACCATGATCGGCGTCGACCTCGGCCCCAACCTGTCCGTCACCGGATCGCTCGCCACCATCCTGTGGCTGACGGCGCTGCGCCGGGAAGGGTTGCATATCGGCGCATGGCAATTCCTGAAAATCGGTGCAGTCGTTGCCACACCGGCCGTCATCCTGTCGCTCGCGACGCTCATTATCGTGGGGCCGCTCACATCCCTGCAGTAAGCCGAGGCGTGCCTCTATCGCTTTTGCAGGAGCGACGTCAGCGCCGAAACGATGGTGTTTCGGCTGTAGGGTTTGTGAACAATCGGGACACCCGCAAGCTCTTCCGGGAGCTGTGCATTTTCGCCGTAGCCGGTCGCGAAGACGAACGGGATGGATTTCCGCCGAAGCTCCTCGGCAACGGGGAAGGATGTGGTCTGCCCCAGATTGATGTCCAGGATGGCAAGGTCCGGCGCCTCGGTTTCGATCTGTGCCATTGCCTGCCGGACTGAACTCGTCGTCATCACTCTGGTCAGTCTCTCGTCCGCAAGCATAGCCTCCAGATCCAGCGCGATGAGGATCTGGTCTTCCAGGATCAGAACCGAAGGATCGGCCGCGGCCAGCGTGTCGGCGGCCTCCGGAGCGCGCTCGGCGGCCCGCATCGTCGTTTGCACCTTGGACGCTGTCAGCTTCACATGCGGCGGGGGAATGCGGAATTCCGCAACGAGGCCCGACGGCTCGAACTTGACCACGCTCTCGCCGCCAAGGTCATAGGGCACGCTGCGATCGATAAGGGCACTGCCAAAACCGCTGCGCGAGGGAACACTGACAACCGGTCCGCCTTGCTCCCGCCAGCGGATTTCGCAGGTTCCCGTCGCCGTCATCTCCCACGTCACAGCGACGGTGCCGGTCGGCACCGAAAGGGCACCATACTTCGCCGCATTGGTGGCAAGTTCGTGAAAGACCAGCGCCATGACGGAAAAAGCGCGGCTGTCCAGCCAGATCGCCGGGCCTTCGAGGACGATCGTCGCCTCCTTGGCCCGGTAGGGCCGGAGTTCGGCATCGAGAAGCTCGGAGAGTATGCCGCCGCCATCGCCGCGCACCACCTGGTCATGGGCGATGGCCAATGCCTCGATCCGTCCCTGCAACGTCGCGACATATTGCTCCAGCGTATTCTTGTGCTGCTGCGGGCTCGTCACCAGAGACTTGATGACCGCCAGGATGTTCTTCACCCGGTGGCTTAGTTCCTCGTTCAACATGCGCTGGCGCACTTCCGACTTGCGCCGTTCCCCCGCCATAAGCTCGTTCTGCCGAAGAACGATTTCAACGATTGCGACGCGCACAATCTCGGCGATCTCGCGCTCGGATTCGACCCAGGACTGCGCCTGTCCCTTCACCGTCTCCTTCCAGATCGCGAAGCTCTTGCGCGGCGTCAGACGATCGCCGAGCGGGCCTGCCTCGTAGGTCTTATCGGGATTGCCCGCCCAATTCAGCGTCTGGACGAGTTCCTTGCGGAAGAAGAACAGGCAGTCCGATCCCGTCTGCGACAGCGGAATGGCGAGCACACCGGACACGCGGTCGCCGTAGGCGCTCGCTTCGGGCATTTTCTGCGACAGGCTGTGGGTCGCCCAGATACGCCCCTCTCCCACCCGCTGCACGAAATCGAGAAGACCAGGCAACGCATCATCCGGTGGCGTGGCACCCGTGCCGGTCCACCGGCCATCGAACATGACGCCGGCGCCATCATTGGGCAGAAGCCGGGAAAACTCCTGCAGGCTCTGCCGCAGCAGGGCGCCGAGATCTTCATGATGGGAGGAAAGGATCAGAAAGCGATCGAGCGCCTCGCGCGTTCCCGCCACGGCGGCTACGCGCTGGCGCTCCTTGAGTGATTTGAGGTGCAGGGAGAAGAACTCGCCGAACACCTCCATCGCGACACGCTGCGCCATCGGTAGAACGCGCGGCGCGTAGTGGTGGCACGCGATCAGTCCCCACAGCGAGCCGTCGAGCACGATCGAGATGGACATCGAGGCGGCAACGCCCATGTTACGCAGATACTCGCAATGGATCGGCGATACGCTGCGCAGATGCGCGAAGCTGAGATCGAGTGGTTCACCGGACGCATCCAGCACGGGCTCGATCGGCACGCGGCTGCCGCTGGAATCCGCAATCACCCGGATCGTGTTCTTGAGGTAGAGCGTTCGCGCCTGCTGCGGAATGTCGCTCGCGGGAAAGTACTGCCCGAGAAAGCTCTCCAGATCCGCACGCTTGGTTTCGCTCACCACCTTGCCCGAACCGTCTTGTTCGAAGCGGTAGACCATGACCCGGTCATATCCTGTCACGCCAGCGACGACGCGGCCCGCGCGCTGCACGAGCCGCTCCACCTCCGTGACATCGCTGATCCGGCCGATCATCTCGCGGGCAATGTGCAAGGGCTGGCCGAGAGACGGTGCCAGCTCGAATTCGATGATGACCGCAGACTTGTAATGATGGATTGCGATATCGAAGACGCGTTCACCAAGTGCCACGTCCAGCATAAGCGCCGGCCGCGATGCCGAATTGGTGGCAGCCATGGCGTTGCGAAGATCGTGCAGCAACTGTTCGCCGAGCACCTCGGCAGCGTCCCGGCCGACAAGGTTGCCGGGATATCCGATAATATCGGCGGCATTGGCGGACGCACGCTCGATCCGCGTCAGGCTTATATCGCACGCGATCAGGCATCCGTGCGGCTGGATGCTGCCGGGAATGTGGATCGGCTCACGATCGCAGGTACTCAGGTTTACAGCATCACTGGTAGACAACACGACCACTTTCAAAGCATCGCAAGGCAAGGGCAAAGACCTCATTGGCCGTCGCGGCCGCGCGGTCCATATCGAAATCGCCTGCGTCGTCCAACAATACTAGGAACGACTGCCACTGCGCTATATCATTTGACATAAGGGACAGATGTCTCGCCCCGTATCCGCCAGTCATGCCAAGGTCCGCAGCGCGCTGCCGTAAAACGCGCGCACCGAGGGTCGATCCCTCAAGCACATAAAGGGCACCGAGCAGGGCACTTGGATCGCCGAGGTCGATCACCACCTTCATCGACCGGGCGACCTCCAGCCCCAGATCGTGCGCATCCTGAGCCAACGCTGCCGAGACCATGGTGGGTCGCCAACGCCACTGAGCGGGCCAGGCGACACCTGCCAGCTGGTCATCCATCGTGGCTCGGAATGTGCCGAGAAAGCCGACATAGCGGCCATAGCTTTGCACGCTGTCAAACGCGCCAATGGCCGCGTCCAGCCGCTCGTGGCCATCGCGTGTCCGGTCTCTCAGTTCAAAGCGTCGTTCGCTGTAAGCCATGTGCCTCGGTCGTTCGAATTCAGGCGCCATGTCGCGTTCCATCGCGGCATGGCAGTGTTGGAATCGGATCTGGACAACTGACGGACGGCTACGCCGCCGCGCCGCCGATAAGGTCCTTAACACGGCGTGCGAGGGTTTCAGAGGGAAACGGTTTCGTCACCACCTGCATGCCGCGCTCCAGATGGCCGTGGTTCAAAGCCGCTTCGGCCTTTCTGCGGATCAAACCCGAAAGCCTCGGCGAAACCCTCATCGACCGTGAAGCGGTCCGAAGGAACGTCCCAGAACCATGTGCCTATGATGGCACCCGCGGCCATCGCGAGCTGGACACGCTGTATGTTGTAGCGCGCACGGCTCTCGCTCTCGCGCAGGGCCGCCTCGGCAAGCTTGCGCGCGGTCACGTCACGGAACAGGACCGCGACCTGGCAGAGGCTTTCAGGCTCGATACGGGTTGCTGACACTTCGATGAAGCGGCCGACCGCCTTGAATTCCTGTTCGAAACGAACCGCCCGTCCGGTGCGCAGGACACCCCCATACAGCTCCAGCCAGATATCCGCATTGGCGGGCTCGATTTCACGGAGGCGCTTGCCGACGATATCGGGGATACCGGTGTGGCGCTCGTAGCCGGAATTGGCCTCCACATGCACATAGTCGCTCATGGGACCTTCCGGCCCGTCGATGAAGCCGATAATGCAGAAACCGTCGTCGATCGCCTCGAACAGCGCGCGGTATCGCGCCTGCGCGCGCAGCATGGCGCCCTCGGCCGTATCGGCTTCCGCCTCCGTCCCCAACGCGCGAAGACGAACGACCTCGCGTTCGAGTTCGTCTCGGGACAACGCTTTCAAATCCACTCAAAAATCCGCCTTCGGTGCAACGCTTGCATAACATAGGAGCCGGCCGCCAATTGCCAACGGTGCTCAGCTCCCACCGAAACAACTTTGCTGCCGATATTGAACAAGGCCGACAAGGCTCTACTTACAGCGAGCGCTCGCTAACAGGAAATATCGGAATATCAAGTGAACAACGGATTTGAAAACAAGCGCGTCCTCATTCTGGAGGACGACCCGCTCCTGGCTCTCGACCTGGAGGACTTCTTCACCGACCTCGGTGCGAGGGTCGTCGGTCCCGTGTCCAGCGTCGAGCAGGCTTTGCGAGCGGTCTCCGAAGGCATCGACGCTGCCGTTCTGGATCTCAATTTGCGCGGGGTCTACTCCTATCCCGTCATCGAACAACTGGACAAGGCAGGCACCCCGCTCGTCGTCTGCTCGGGCTATGCCGAACTTCCGGAAACGCAGGCGGATCTCAGCAATGTCGTGCTCCTGCC
The DNA here is from genome assembly GCF_004514425.2 of Shinella sumterensis. Taxonomy (GTDB): domain Bacteria; phylum Pseudomonadota; class Alphaproteobacteria; order Rhizobiales; family Rhizobiaceae; genus Shinella; species Shinella sumterensis. The sequence continues at coordinate 13,269 of NZ_MYFN02000001.1, read as the reverse complement.
AAAGCCCTGCGACCTCAGCCTCCTGCATCGCCGCCTGTTGGAGCAGATCGACAAGGCATCCTAGAGCATTTCCGGTAAACTCCGGTTCACCGGAAATGCTCTAGATCCCTGTTTTTACCGCATTATCCGACGCCGAAGCGACTTCGCTCCGGCTGGAAATGCTCTAGGTCACGGGAAGCGGAATGCTGATCTCCGCCGCAAAGCCCTGATCCTTGTAGTCGAGCCTTGCCTGACCCTCGAGTTCATATTCGATATTGGTCTTGATCAGCTGCGTGCCGAAGCCCTCGCCGTCAGGCGTCGCAACACTTGGCCCGCCGCTTTCGGACCATGTGAAGTGCAGAATAGCGCCTGAATTCGTGTCCTGCTGGACGAACCACTCGATCGCCACACGCCCCTGATCATTCGTCAGAGCCCCGTATTTCGCTGCGTTTGTGACGAGTTCGCTGACCACCATGCCGATCGAAAGCGCGGCCTTCGGATCGAGCCGAACGAGATCGTGACGGCCGAAATCAAAGCGTGACAGATCGGCGTTGTAGGGGCGTACCGCCCTGCGGAAGACGTTGAGAAGCTCGGTCTCATCCCAGTTGCCTTCGAAAAGAAGCTCGTGGGCATCTGCCATGGCGCGGACACGGGCAACAAGCTTCGCCTCGAACTCGGCGACGGTGGCGCAGTTTCGACCGGTACGGCGGATCAGCGACAGGACGACGGCGAGGTTGTTCTTGACGCGGTGGCTGAGTTCACGGACCAGCAAATCCTTCTGTTGTTCGATCCGCTTGCGCGTGTCCCGTTCGCGCGCCTCGTTCAGCGCCCGCGTGACGGCCGCCGGCAGGCGCACCAGGCGTTGCTTGAGGACATAATCGGTCGCGCCCTTGCGGAAGGCCGCAATCGCCGCCTCTTCGCCAAGCACCCCAGACACGAAGATGAACGGCGCACCGGGCGCGGCCGACAGCGCGACATCGAGCGCGGCCATGCCGTCAAAGTCCGGCAGGGAAAAATCGGAGAGAATGATATCGAAGCTCTCGCGCGCGAGCGCGGCCTCATACGCCGCCCGCGTCGCGACCCGGGTCAGGGTCACCGTCCCCTCCAGACCTTCGAGCTGGGCTTCGATCAGTTCGGCATCGACGGCACTGTCTTCCAGAAGAAGAATCTTGGGCATGCAATCCATATCAGCTCCCGCCACGTTGCCGGGACTTCGGCGGGGGCTCGTTGAGCAGCGCCCAGAACACGCCGAGGTCCTGGATCGCCTTGAAAAACTGGCTGAACTCGACCGGCTTCACGACAAAGGCGTTCACGCCGAGTTCGTAACTGTTGACGAGGTCCTGCTCTTCGCGAGAGGACGTCAGCATAACGATGGGAATGTGGCGCAGGTTCCGATCGCCCTTCACCTTGGCCAGCACCTCCAATCCGTCCACCTTGGGCAGCTTGAGGTCCAGCAGCACCACGGCAGGGTCGCCCGGTTCGCGCGTGGCGAATGCCCCGTCCTGGTTCAGGAAATCGAGCGCCTCGGCGCCGTCGCGCGCAATGATGATGTCGTTGGCGATCTGACACTTCTCCAGGGCCGTCAAGGTCAATTCGAGGTCTCGGGGATTGTCTTCCACCAGCAAGATGGGCCTCAGGTCGGACACGCGTTACTCCTCCGGTAGAACGGGCAGGAAAAAAGTGAAGCAGGCGCCGCCATCGACCGTACCCGTGGCATCAACGCTGCCGCCATGCCTTTCCACGATGCGTTTGACAAGTGCAAGACCGATACCGGTTCCCTCGAAATCCTCGCTGCGCTGAAGGCGCTGGAAGACACCGAAGAGCTTTGCCTTATAAGCCATGTCGAAGCCGACGCCATTGTCCTGCACCCGGTATAAAAGGCCGCCATCAACGGGCTCGCCCGATATGTCGATGCGCGCGGGCGCGCGCGGGCGGGTGTACTTCACGGCGTTTTCGATCATGTTGTGCCAGACCTGACGCAACAGTGCGCCGTCGCCCCGTGTCATCGGCAGATCCCCGACCCGCCATTCGATAGCGCGGTCCTTGATATCTTCGGCCAGGCCCAGCCGCACTTCCTCGACGAGTTTGTTCATATCGACCTTGCCGCTCGCCAGCGTCGCCCGTCCGAGATGGGAGAATGTCAGGAGGTCATCGACCAGTTCGCCGGCAGCCAGCGCCGAGTCCGATATCATCTTGAGATAATGGCGCGAACGCTCGTCGAGATTTTTCTCGCGCTCGGTCAGGAGCTGCGAGAAACCGACGATGTGCCGGAACGGCGCGCGAAGATCATGGGAGATCGAATAGGAGAACGCCTCCAACTCCTTGTTGGATTTCTGCAGGTCGGCCGCAAGCCGCGCCAATTGCTCGGCCTTCTTCAGGACGATCTCGACAATGGAGGCACGAAGATCATGTGCCGCGCCGATCTCCGCCTCATGCCAGGGCGCACTCCTGTCACGTACGCTTTCCCGCCATGCCTCGAAAGACTTGCGCGGATGGATCCGGCCGCTTTCGCGCACCACCTTGTGCGGATCGCCGCCCCAGGTGACGGTTCGGATGACCTCCGGCCGGAACCAGACGAGCCAATTGTCATCGCTTTCGGAGATGCGGCACGCGAGAATGCCGCAGGCGGTCTCCGTCACGCTCCTGTCGTCGAAACCGGCGGCAGCCAGGCAGTCCGTCGCATAGACATCGGATGCGATGCCGTTTTCGGACAGCCATTGCGTCAGCCGGCGCACCGCCTCCTCGTCCGGCGCATCTCCCACCCGCGAGAAGCCGTTCTGCGAGAGGATCGCCGCACCGGACGCGCGTGTGAGGGCCAGCAGAGTGTCGGACGCATTCGCCAGCCCGTCGTCCCAGCGGTCCGCATCGGCCATGGATGCCAGGAGCTTCGTATGCAGCCGCCCGAGCTCGACGCCGATGGCCGCCGTTTGCGCACGCGAGGCAGCACCGATCTGCATCGCAAGGCTTTGAGCGACGAAATTGCAGGCGTCGCGCACCCGGACCGGAACGATATGCGGCTGGCGGCTATGGCAGGCGAGCAGGCCCCATAACCGGCCGTCGATCAGGATCGATATGGACATGGACGACAGCGTGCCCATGTTGCGCATATATTCGAGGTGGACGGGCGACACGCTGCGAATCTGCGTGAACGTCATGTCGACCGGCGCCAGGCCCTGCTCCTCGTCCAGGGCGAGCAAGGGCACGGGCGTATAGTCGGCGTCCGGGATCAGGCGCAAGGGATTGAGACGATAGAGGTCGCGCGCCTGGGCGGGGATGTCGCCCGCCGGGAAGCGCAGATCCAGATAGGACGGCAGCGTGCCGTTGCCGGCTTCCGCGACGACGTGGCCGTTCCAGTCCGCATCGAACCGGTAGACGAGCGCACGGTCGAAGTTCGAGAGCTGGACGATCAGCCGGGCCGCAGCCGAAAGCGCGTCGCCCAGTTCGATGTTGCCGGCCATCTGTTGCGCGAATGCGGTCAGCCGCGCGAACGGATCGTCCATCGCTTCCGATGCGGCCCGCTCCAGCTCCACGATGACGCGGCCATCATGAAGATGCACGGCGATATCGAGCGGATAGCCGGGCGCAGCGAGGCGCGCCGGGAGAGATCCCGACGCCTTCCAAGCGGCAAGCTCGGGCGAAAGCACCGCGGCAATGCCGGCTGCATCCGTACCGGCGATGTCGGCGACATTCGCGGAAACCTGCAGAATGCGGAGATCGGCGGGATCGAGCACGAGCAGCGCGCCATGCGGCTGGACCGATCCGGGAACGTGGATGGGTTCGCGCGCGCAGCTATCGAGGTCAACACCGTTTGCGTGCATCAAATCCTCCGTCGGCAAAACGCAAACAACACCCAGATGCGCCTCACATCACCACCGGCCCGACGTCACGGGTCGGCATCCAAGCCCTGACAGCCGCAAAGCCGTTCATTGCTCAATGTAAGGCCCGAAGCGTGTTTGGAAAGGCCAGAACGGCACATCCCTCACGTAAGGGGAAGGCCCGGCCGCGGATTTTTACCCCGGATGGCACGAACGCGCTGAATCGGAAAGGCTTTACCCGAAACCGGCGGCGCAATTGTCAGCCAAGCAGGCTTTCCACGGCACCCGCCACCGCAAGGAGGGCGTCGTCGCTATCCTTCGGGCCCGAGACGAGGAGGCCCACCGGCATGCCGGCCGCGCCCGTGCCGCATGGCAGGGAAACGCCGCAGACGTCGAGGAAATTGCCGATCAGCGTGTTGCGCAACGTTTTGGCATTCGTCGCGAAGAACAAGTCTTCATCGTCGAGCAGGGGCTGAACTGCCGGCGCGACATGAGGAAGCGTCGGGCTGATGAGGAAATCGCCAGGGCCGAGGCGAGCCGTAAACGACGCCATCAGCCTTTCGCGCGCTTCAAGCGTCGCGATATAGTCGGCGAGGGAAATCTTCTCACCCATGAGCGTGCGCTTGACGACGCGCGGGTCCATGTCAGCCGCCGCCGCGCCCGTGATGCGCTCGCGGTGAAGCACATAGGCCTCGGCGGTTACCAGCGCACCGTGCCTGGCCATCAGGTCGAAGATGGCGGCGAATTCCGGAAAGGCTTCGCGACGGACGCGGGCACCCGCCTTCGCCAGCCGCTCGACGGCCGCCTCGAAAGCCGTGACGACCTCTGGTTCCGCGCCGTCGAACATCACGGTCTCCGGGACGACGAAGGAGAGGTCGGAAACCGCCACGCGCTTCAAGACACCGGCGGCCGGCGCGCCGCGCATCGCCGCATCGATCCAGACCGCATCCTGCACGGTATGGCAGAGCGGCCCTAACGAATCCAGGCTCCTTGCCAGCGGAAAGACCCCATCCATCGCGTAGCGCCCGCGCGTCGCCTTGTAGCCGACGACGCCGTTGAAGGCGGCGGGAATGCGCACCGATCCGCCCGTATCCGTGCCGATGGAGACGGGCACAAGCCCGGCGGCGACCGCAACGCCGGAGCCGGACGACGAGCCGCCCGGAATACGGTGCTCACCCTGCGGCGAAGCCGGATTGCGCGGCGTGCCGAACGTCGGGTTGATGCCGAGGCCGGAGAAGGCAAACTCGCTCATGTTGACCCGTCCGACGCTCACCATGCCGGCATCGGCAAGCGCACGCACCACGGCCGCGTCCTGTCTGGCGGGCGCGCTGTCCTTAAGCACACGGGAGCCGGCGGTGGTCGGCAGGCCCTCGATGTCGAAAAGATCCTTCCAGGCGAGCGGCACGCCTTCGAGAACGCCGCGCGAACGGCCTTCCGCCAGCCGCTTGCGGGAGGCCGCTACCTCCATTCGCGCGCGCTGGGCCAGCACCGTCGTGAAGATGGTCTGGTCCGGGTGGCCGGCAATGGCGGCGAGCGTTTCCTCCACGAGATCGACCGGGTCGAGCGCACCCGACTGGAGAAGAACCGAAAGCTGCGCGATCGAGCGAGGGGTCATGCTCAGATATCCTTGTCTGCGCGACCGACCAGCTGCATCCAGCGTCGGACGAGGTAGTTGTGTTCATCCATGGTGGTGTTCCAGACGGCAATGCTGTTGGCACGCTGCCAGTAGGAACCGCCGCTGCGCACCGCGCCGCGCCTGATGCGGACGGTTCCATCCGGCCCGGGCAGGTCTTCGCGCGCCGGAAGCCCCTCGTACCAGTAGTCCCATTCCGCTGGCGTCATATAGCCGCGCGAGCGCTCCGGCGTCGAGATGTAATAGCCCTGCCGCGCCACCACGGCACCCGGCCAACCGGAAATCCACCAGTTGAGATATTCATAGGCGACATCGAGCATGCGGCCGGACAGGTTGCGCGACAGGCAGAGACCGCCGTGCCAGGCGCGGTACCCTTCCGCGGGCGCCGCCTGCTCGACGGGCAGGCCCTGGCTGTTGAGAATGCCGATACCCGTCGACCACATGCTCTGGATATCGGTGTCGCCGTCGATCATCAGCCGGGCGGCATCCTCGGCCGTACGCCAGAAGCTGCGGAAGAAGCCCGCCTTGCGACGCGCCTCCAGGATATCCACCAGTTGATCGATCTCCGCGACGGTCATGTTGCCGATGTCGCCGAAGGTCATCAGGCCGGCGGCCTGGGCTGCAAGTGCCGCATCGAAGATGCCGATGGCCGGCTCGTCGACCAAGGCGGCCCGGCCGCTCCAACGCTCGTCCAGAAGGGCGGCCCAGCTCGCCATGCCCGGCCGGTGCTCCACGGCATCGCTCCGATAGGCGAAACTGTCGAAATTGTGGGTCGTCGGCAGCATCGAGATGCGCGCTGTCGGCGCGTCACCGAGCGCGAGGCTCGGCTGCACATAGAGCTTGCGCGCCGGAACATCGCCCAGCCCCATGCGGGCGCTGGGACCGATCTGGCCGGTCTTCGTCAGATCGTTGATTTCGTCCCACAGCGTTATGCGCGCCGTCTCGATGGGCTGGATGGCCCGCCAGTACCAGACGATATCGAGATTGTGGAAACACTGATCGTAGATATCGTAGCTGTCCGGCTCCTGCGCGGCCTTGTGCTGGGTCACGATAAAATCGTTGTTGTCGAAGCAGATATCGATGCCCAGATCGGCCTCCGCCTTGAGCCGCAATTCCTCCAGGAGAGAGATTGCGGTTCCCAGCACGCGCAGCTTCGGGCGTCCGGCGGTGTGGACGGCCGGAGCTGCTGGAACCGCTTTCGGGGAATGCTTGTTCATGAAGGGCTCTAGGCGTTCCGGATCTGCGCTGCGGCCTCTGGCTGTGGACGGGCATCGCTGTTCCCGGCAAGCGCGAAGGCGTTGAAGGACCGTTTCAACAGGTTCGCATCGAGACCGTCAACAATAAAGACGAGGCGCGAGACACGCTCCCCAAGAGGCCACGCATCGAGGTGCACCGGCGGGTGCACGAGATGCTGTACGCCGTGCACGGCGACGGGGCGATCCTCGCCCACGAGGTCGAGGATGCCCTTCACCCGCAGCACACGTTCGCCATGCCGGTTGAGCAGCATGGTGAGCCAGATCCCGAAGCCGGTCCAGTCGATCGGCCTGTCGACGGTGATGACGAAGGAGGAGATGGCCGTATGCAGCGCCACGCCCTCGGCCGTCACCCGCAACGTCGGCGTATCGCAGTAGAAACCGCTCGGCGACTGGAGCTTGGTGGCGCGCTGGGCCACATCGTCACCGAAAAGCGCATCGGCATCCGGATCGTCGCTGCCGGCCATGATACGCTGGGCATCCGGGTTGAACTCCGTCAGGCGCGACAGGAGGCGGCTCAGGCCGGCCTTGTCCTCGCACAGATCGGCCTTGGTGATGACGAGCCGGTCGGCGATAGCCGCCTGCCGGGTGGATTCCACATAGGTATCGAGCTGCGCCAAGCCGTTGACGGCATCCACTGTCGTGACGACGGTGCCGGCCCGGAAATGGTGACGCAGAACGGGATCGGATTTCAGCGTGGAAAGCACCGGAAAAGGGTCCGCCAGACCAGTGCTTTCGATGATCACACGCGTGAAAGAGGGCACGAGGCCACGGTCGCGCTTGGAATGGAGCTCGCGCAGCGCATCGGCAAGCTCGCCGCGCACCGTGCAGCACACGCAGCCCGATTGCAGCAGAACCATCGTGTCGTCGATACGCTCGACAAGATGATGATCAAGGCCGATCTCGCCGAATTCGTTGATCAGAACGGCGGTATCGGCAAGCGCGGGAGCGGCAAGCAGCCGCTTGAGCAGCGTCGTCTTGCCGGAACCGAGAAAACCGGTCAGCAGGTGGACGGGCGTGAAGGCGGGCATCTCAGCCATGGTTCGCCTCTTCCATGCACGAAATCAGCTGCGGGTCGAGCGGATCGCACACCCGCCCGGAAAGCCGCTCCGCCGCCGGCCAGAGATGGCCGAGGTCCTCGATCATCTCGCTTTTGCCAGTGCGGGTCGCCAGCACAAATGCAGACCCCTGCCAGTCCGAGACGCTCATGCCGAAGGCCGACAGCACGCTGTTTGCCGCCGAAACGCGCCGGGCACGTTCGCGCCGGCGGTCGAGCCGCTCGACATTGCGCGTGAAGACGCCGGGCCGGGCGACTGCATCCGTCCAATGTTCGTTTCCGCCGATGACGCCGCACAGCGAACACATAACGCCGTTCCTTTCCGAACCGGGCAAGGGAGCGGGCAAACCCGCTCCCTCGATATTTACTTCTGGCGCGGGAAGCGCTTGGCGAAATCGTCCGCGATCTCGTTCATCGTGACGAACTTCACGCCCGGATGCTTGATCATATGGGCATAAAGACGTTCCAGCATCATCAATACCTGCGGGCGCCCGGCGACGTCAGGGTGGATGGTGATCGGGAAGACGGCATAGTCCATCTCGCGATAGACCCAGTCGAACTGGTCGCGCCACATCTGCTCGATGTCGTGCGGATTCACGAAGCCGTGGCTGTTCGGCGATTTCTTGATGAACATCATCGGCGGCAGGTCATCGAGATACCAGGAGGCCGGGATTTCGATGAGGTCGGTCTCATGACCGCGCTTCAAGGGCACCATCCAGTCGGACGGCTTCCTGGAATAGTCGATCTTCGTCCAGCTGTCGCCGACACGCACATAATAGGGCGTGAAGTCGTTGTGCATCAGCGAATGGTCGTACTTGATGCCGCGCTCGAGCAGCAGCTCGTTGGTGACGTTGGAGAACTCCCACCAGGGCGCGACATAGCCGGTCGGACGCTTGCCGGACAGCTTGGTGACGAGCTCGATGCACTTGTCGAGCACTTCCGTTTCCTGCTCGCGGGTCATCGCGATCGGGTTTTCATGGGTGTAGCCGTGGATGCCGATCTCGTGGCCGGCATCGGCAACAGCCTGCATCTGCTCAGGGAAAGTCTCGATGGAGTGACCGGGGATGAACCAGGTCGTCTTGATGCCGAAGCGTTCGAAGAGCTTCAGAAGCCGCGGGCTGCCAACCTCGCCGGCAAACAGGCCGCGCGAGATATCGTCGGGCGAATCCTCGCCGCCATAGGAGCCGAGCCATCCGGCCACGGCATCGACGTCGATGCCGAAACTACAAAAAATCTCTTTTGCCATGGGGTATCTCCTTGGTTCCCTACGTGTTTTCGAATTGTCAGTGGGCTGGAATGACCGTCGCTTCGGCGGGGTTCCAGCTCAAAAGGACGGGCGTGCCGGCCGGGAAGCTGCCCGGGCGGTACTTATCGACATGGGCTTCCAGCGAGACGGATCGGCCGTCGCCCAGCCGTGCCGTCAGATGCGCGATATGGCCGACCACCTCCGACCGTTCGATCCGGGCGTCGACGCGATTCTTGGCGCCCGGGGCCGTCCCCTCACCCGCGACATAGACCTCGATCGCTTCCGCCGGCACGACGAGGTTAACGCGGCCCTTGTGGGCAACGGTCCCGTTGGCCCGGCCGGACAGCGTGCCGATGCCGGTCGTGACCACGACGTCCTCGCCCTCGTTGCCGGCCACTTCGCCCGAAAGGACGGTGTTGCGGCCGATGAACTGCGCGACGAAGGGCGTGTTCGGCCGGGTGTAGAGCTGGTGGGGCGGGCTCACCTGCTCGACCCGACCCTGGTTCATCACCACGATGCGGTCTGACAGCGCCAGCGCCTCGGACTGCGCGTGGGTGACGAAGATGAACGTGACGCCGAGGCTCTTCTGCAAAAGCTTCAGCTCGTTCTGGATGGCCTTGCGCAGGTTCGCGTCGAGCGCGCCGAGCGGTTCGTCCAGCAACAGAATATCCGGTTCCACGACGAGGCCGCGTGCCAGCGCGATGCGTTGCCGCTGGCCGCCGGACAGCTTGTCGGGCTTGCGGCTCGCAATATCCTCAAGGCCCAGCGTCGCGAGGATGCGGTCGACCTTCGCATCACGCTCGGTCTTGGCGATGCCCTTCACATCGAGCCCATAACCCACATTCTGGCGCACGGTCATGTGGGGGAAGAGCGCATAGTTCTGGAAGATCATCGACGTCGGGCGGCGCTGCGGGGGAACGTCGTTCATGCGCTCGCCGCGGATCAGCATGTCGCCCGAGGATATGCCTTCGAAGCCGGCGATCATGCGCAAGGTCGTCGTCTTGCCGCAGCCCGACGGCCCAAGAAAGGCGATGAACTCGCCCTTGGTGACGGACAGGTTGAAGTCGATGACGGCGGGCGTTCCGTTATCATAGACCTTGCCGACGGATTTGAGTTCCAGGTCGAAAATCATGGGGACATCTCGCGAATTGTCGGTCCGTGGACCGGGGCCATGCGCGCCCCGGTCCACACGTCTTGGGATCAAGCGTTGAGGAATTCGTCCCACTTCTGGATGAGGTGGTCGTATTCTTCCGGCCACTGGTGCCAGTAGGCGACGTTCTTGGCGCGCTCCTCAAGGGAGCCGCCGTCGCGCAGGTCGCCTTCCTTGATGCCGCGCTCTTCCGCGCCGACCCAGGGCTTGCCCTCATACCAGAAGGCGTATTTCTCCGGCGCCATGACATCCTTGATGTTGGTGGACGGCGAATAGTAGCCCTGCTCGGAAACCGTGATGCCCGGCTCGCCCGACAGCCAGTAATCGGCATAGGCGATGACGGCGTCGCGGTTGGTGGTGCCAGCGATCATCGACGGACCGATGGCCCAGCCGCGATAGCCTTCCTTCGGAACGGCATACTTCGCCGGCTTGCCCTGTGCCTTTACGGCCATGACGGCCGGCTGCCATGCGTCGGAGACGACCATTTCGCCAGATGCCATGAGGTTGACGAGTTCGCCGAAATCGCCCCACAGCGCGCGGAACTGGCCTTCCTTCTTCTTGGAAATGAGAAAGGCCGCGGCCTCGTCGATTTCGGCGGCGGTCGGGTTGCCCGGGTTCTTCACGTCGGACAGGCCGAGCGAGTTCATGGCCATGATGGCCTGGCCGAAAGCAATCAGCGGGTCGGTATTCAGGCCCGACTTGCCCTTCCACTTCGGATCGAAGATGCAGGCCCAGGTATTGGCCTCTTCCTCGGAAACCACATCCGGATTGTAGCCGATCGAGTCGTAGTTGTAGACGGCCGGAACCATGTTGAGCACGGTCTGCGCCTCATCGGCCCAGATCTGGCCGACGATCTGCGCGGAACGGTCCCACTTGTCGCTGGCCGTGGTAAAGGTATCGCGGATATTGGCCCAGTTCTTCAGCGAAGCGGCCGGAATCGTCTCGACATTGTCGGTCATGACGATGGATGGCAGGCGCTCGGCGATGATCTCCCAGCAGTCATAATCCTTCGAGCCCGAAAGGATCTTGGTCTGCGCGTCGGGGAAGGTCGCTGCCGTGCCCGAGGTGCCGCCGACGCCCGATTCCTTCTTGAACTCCTCGAGAATGCGCTCCTGCACCGTGACGGAAAGACCGATGGTGCGCAGTTGCTGGCCGGCGAGATCGGCGGCCTGCGCAAATGCCATGCGCGAGGACAGGAACGGCGTGCCGCCGCCCATCGCAAGCGCCATCACTCCGGCCGAGCGCTTAAGGAGCGAGCGGCGATTTATTTCCGACTTGAACATATCTCTTCTCCAGTTTGTTTGTCGTTCCCTGGAGCCGTTTTGCGGCCCCTGTTCTCCGCCCTTTGGGGGCGGCTAGTACCGGCCCACCAGCAGGCCACCATCCACGACCAGCACCTGCCCGGTCATGTATCTCGCATTGTCGGAGGCGAGGAATGCAGCGACATCGGCGATGTCCTCGCCCGTGCCGAGCCGTCCCATCGGAATGAATTCGGCCGCCTTTTCAGCACCCGCCGGCCCGAGCGAATTCTCTTCGGAGAGGAGCTGGGCGGTGCGGATGTAGCCCGGCGCGATGCCGTTCACGCGAACGCCGTCGCGCGCCATTTCAACCGCCAGACCGCGCACGAGGCCGACGACGCCCGATTTCGCGGCGGAATAATGCACGTGCTCGTCCCAACCATAGGCGACACCCATGATGGACGAGAGCGCGATGACCGCGCCGGAGCGTCTGCTGCGCATGCCGGGCGCGGCCGCGCGCACGAGCCGGAAGATGCCCTTCAGGTCGATATCGAAGGTCAGGTCCCATTTTTCGTCGGTGAGGTCGGCAAGCGGCGTGCGATGAGCAATGCCGGCATTGGCGACGATCACGTCGATGCGGCCATGCCGCGCCTCGATATCGGAAACCAGCGCATCCGTCGCGGCGGTGGAACGAACGTCGTAGCGATGGAATTCCGCCGAGCCGCCGGCCGCGACGATCGCCTCGGCGGTCTCGCGACCTTCCGTTTCGAGGATATCGGTGACGACGACGTGGTCGCCGAGCGCGCCGAAGGCTTTCGCGGTTGCCGCGCCAATGCCGATGCCGGCCCCGGTGACGATGACGATGCGTTTGTTTTCTGCAGGCATGGTTTTCTCCGGTATCAAAGCATCACGTCGCCGGAATTCGGTCCGAGCGTCTGTCCGACAAAAAGGCTGGCGGCGGGGGATGCGAGGAAGGCGACGGTCTCGGCCACCTCTTGCGGCTCGCCGAAGCGGCCAAGCGGCAGGCCGGCGCGTTTGGCGTCACGCCACTCCTCTGAAAGCTGCATGACGAGCGGCGTGTTGATCGGCCCCGGCGCAACGGCATTCACGCGTACTCCACGAGCCGAAACCTCGCGGGCAAGCGCCTTGGTCATGCCGATGATCGCAGCCTTCGCGCCCGAATAGTGCACCAGCTCGACGCCACCGATCTGGCCGAGCTGCGAGGCGACATTGACGATGACGCCCGCACCGGCCGCCAGCATCGCGGGCAGCACGGCCTTGGTCATCAGGAACGTGCCGCGCACGTGGACCGCGAACATGCGATCGAAGTCGGCCACGTCGAGGTTTTCGAACAGCGCCTGATGCGCGATGCCGGCATTGTTGACCAAAAGCGTGACATCGCCATGCGCGGCGATCGCGGCGCGGTGAATGGCGGCCGCATCCGCTTCGCTCGACACATCGCCGGCCACGCCCACGGCCTTGCCGCCTGCACCGCGGATTTCGTTTGCCACCGCCTCGGCACGGTCAAGCGAGAGGTCGTTGACCGTCACGGCATAACCGTCTGCGGCGAGCTTCAGCGCGATGGCGCGGCCGATGCCGGAACCCGCACCGGTGACGAGAGCGACGCCACTCATCACGCCTCCTCCTGAATGGCCATGCGCTTGGCGCGTCTGACGGACATGCCCATCAGCACGGCATAGGTGCCGAGCAGCGCGAAGGAGAACAGCGTGGTCAGCACACCGAAGGCGAAGACGTTCGGATGCACTTCCACGGAGAAGGTGCCGTAGATGGCGAGCGGCAGCGTCAGGTCACGGCCCGAGGCGAACAGGGTGCGCGAGAACTCGTCATAGGACAGCGTGAAGGCAAACAGCATGGCCGACAGCACGCCGGGAAAGATC